>CBDFIU010000001.1:0-429958 GCA_965248235.1 Bryobacterales bacterium
CGTTCGGTTGGTGAGTTTGACGGGCGCTACACTGTCGATCGTTTGGACTTTCGCGGGCAGTTCGCCGACGTCTCGATCAGTCACACGGGAGAGTTGAACAGCTTGCTGCAACGCGGCGTCGGTGTCAACCCGAATATAGCGCGCAATCTACGCGGCTGGTACGGGGAAACCGGGTACCACCTACTGCCCCGACGGATGTCGCACGACGTTGTCGCGTTCTTCCGGTACGAGAATTTCGACACGCAGCGACGCATGGCACAGGTTTCTTTCCGCTCAAGCAATTCGATCGCGAGGCCTATGTGATCGGCGCGACCTACTACCCCGAGCCGGATGTGGCGATCAAATTCGACTACTCGATTCTGAATAACCAGAGTTCGATTATCCGAGCGCGCAACTCGTTCAACGTGGGGTTAGGATGGTGGTTCTGATGAGATCCCGCAAGCCGAACACGGGCCGAGTGAGCTGCCTCTTCGTCGGCTCGTTCGCCGTCTTGGCCCTGCTTATCGGCGCATCCATTGTGAACCCGGCACGATCGGCTGCTCCGAAACAAGAAGCCGCAGCGCGAGAAGTACGCGTCGTCAACATTCTGGCGGAGCGGTTTTTCTTTGTTCCGTCGCGGTTCACGGTGAACCCGGGTGAGCTGGTCGAGCTTCGCATCCGCAGCGCGGATACCAATCACGGCTTCCGTATCCGCAAGGCGGGCATAAATGTGGTGGTCCCCAAGCGCGGCAAGGGAGAGGCGCGAGTGCGGTTCCGCGCACACAAGAAGGGTTCCTATGCGTTCGAATGTTCGAAAGCGTGCGGGGCGGGCCACAACATGATGCGAGGAGCGATTGTTGTCAAGTAGGGCGCGGATGAAGATATTCGGACACCGGCTGAATTTCACACGGGCGGGACGTGGCGCGGCCACGGTGCTGTTTGCCGCCGCCGTCATCGCGGCGTGGTTGCCCGCGCCGGCTCAGGCGCAGCGTCTCGCGCTGCCCGGCAACCCGCTCTCCGGTATCACCGTCGAGGAGTTCGAGCGCTTTCGATTGGGCTTGGAAGACTTCGTCGAAGTCGAAGACGCCGCCGAAGGTCTCGGCCCGGCGTATAACGGGACGGGGTGCTCGGGGTGCCACAACTCACCGGCGATCGGAGGCATCAGTCCGGTGTCGGAAGTGCGGGCGGGCAGACTCGACGAAGAAGGCAATTTCGAAGTGCTCGGGGGCGGCACGCTGTTCCACATCTTTTCGATCCCCAACCACGCCTGCCAGCCGATCATTCCGCCGGAAGCGAACGTTGTCGCCAAGCGGGTGCCGATTCCGCTGTTCGGCGCCGGGCTGGTCGAGGCGATTACCGACGAAACGCTCCTGGGCCTCGAAGACCCCGACGACCTTGACAATGACGGCATTAGCGGCCGAGCGGCACGGATTGTCGACGTGGGAACCGGGCGCGATCGAATTGGCCGTTTCGGGTGGAAAGCCCAACACGCGACGCTGCTTGCGTTCGGCGCCGATGCTTATCGCAATGAGATGGGCATTACGAACGACCTGTTTGTGGAAGAGGTCGCGGCCGGCGTCGATCCCGAAGCCCTCGCGCTTTGCGACCTACGGCCCGATCCGGAAGATGCCCGCGAACCGGCCACCGGCCTGCGCGGCATCGACAATTTCGAGGCCTTCATGCAGTTTCTCGCACCGATCGAGCGCGCACCGTTGAGCGAGGAAGCTGCGTGGGGAGAGGCTCTGTTCGACTTGGTGGGCTGCGCGGCCTGCCACATCCCCGTCTTGCGGACCGGGCGAGCAAGCAATCTTGTTTTCAGTGAGAAAGCAGTGCCGCTATTTTCCGACCTGTTGCTCCACGACGTCGCTACCGGAGACGGCATCGCCCAGGAGGCGGCCCTGCCCAATGAGATCCGAACACCTTCGCTGTGGGGTTTGCGGCTGCGGCGTCCCCTGCTCCATGACGGCAGCGCCGCGGATCCGGAACAGGCCGTTGAGGCACACGGCGCGGAGGCGGAATCGGCGCGGCTTCGTTTCAACGAACTTTCCGAGCAAGAGCGGGCCGCGCTGCTGGCGTTCTTGGACTCGTTGTGACGGAACCTGGGGCCCCGAGCTTCCAGAGAAATAGAGAAACGCCCGCGCGACTCGGTTTCATTTTCGCTGTGCTACGATCGGCCACAACGGAGGAGCCATGAGCCTACAACGCATCGATATCGTTTCCATTCCGGTCAGCGACCAGCCCGCCTCCAAGGCCTGGTACACCGAAAAGTTGGGTTTCGTCGTGCTGCGCGACAATCCGATGGGCCCCGACCAACAGTGGGTTCAACTCGGCATCCCCGGAGCCGAGACGTCGATCACCCTGGTTCACTGGTTTCCCAACATGCCGCCGGGCTCTCAGCAAGGTTTAGTGCTGACGACCGAAGACATCAACGTCGCTCACCAACAACTCAGCGGTCGCGGCGTCGAACTGTCTCCGATTGACGAGCAACCATGGGGGCGTTTCGCCACGCTTAATGACCCCGACGGCAATGGCTGGGTACTGATGCAAGCCGCGGGGGGGACGTAGAACGGCGAAACCGGCCGACCCGACCGCGGTTCCGGCATCCTCCCCTCCAGGGTGTCGCGGAGGTCGCCTGATGCAGGCGGGTCCCGTTTAGTAGTCTCGGTTGACCTTCACCCGCGGGCTCCGTAAGGAGCCCTGGAATTTAGCCCACGGCTTCAGCCGTGGGAAAATGACCACCAAGCGAAAAGCCCCAGAGGGGCGTAGGAGCATATACCCTCATCCTGTCGGCGTAGATGATTTCCCGCGCCCCGACCGGGGCTTTTCCGGTTATTGGACAGGTTCCCACTGAAGCCGTGGGCAAAATTCCGGGGCTCCTGCCGGGGCCGCCAAGCACGTACCGGCCTCGGCTAACGGCTCGGTTCCATGACCGAGATTTCCGTCACCGAAATCGCTCCCCGGAAACAGACATCCACATCGCTGCCGCGTTGCCTTGCACGATGAACGTATTTCCCGTTGTAGCGGCGATCACCGTTCTCGCCCGACTCGAAGCTGAGGGGCAGCGGCGAGGGATCAAGGGCACAAAAAACCACTTCCGGCCCGGCTCCCGCCGAACTCGCGGAGTCCGCCGGGTCGGACGGCAGATTGACGTTCCAGAATGCCCCCGGCTTCGGCGGCTTGGCGGTCAACCGTTCGAGAATCGGGATAGTCCACTCTACGGCGCGCTCCCAATCCTGATCGCTCAGCGGACGGTTGTGATAGTGGGAGACCGCAATGCCGGGCACCCCATGCAACGCGGCCTCGCGGACGGCGGCGACGGTGCCGGAATAGTAAACATCGACGCCGAGATTGCCGCCGCGGTTAACTCCGGCAAGCACCCAATCCACCGGCGTCTCGAATTCGTGGAAAGCGATGCGGACACAATCAGCCGGGGTGCCGTCAACCGCGTAGCTGTCGGAAGAGCGGCGCTCGACGCGCAGGGCTCGGTCGGTGGTGGCGCTGTGGCCGCAGCCGGAAACCGCTTGGGTCGGAGCCACGACGCGGGCCGGCCCCAGGCGAGCGGCCGCGCGGCGGAGTGCCGCCAGGCCGGGGGCGTCAATACCATCGTCGTTGGTGATCAACAGTTCCATGGAACTGACGACGCGACCGCGTTCTACGATGCGCCGTCCCGTGGTGGGGCCGGCGCTGTCTTCTTAGGTGAACCTTCGGCGTGGAAATAAAGTACCTTGGGGCGAACCCGATAGAATTGCGTCTCGACTTCGCGACCGCTTACTTGGTAACTTCCTCCCATCGACCGAACGATCTCGGGAAGATCGCGTGGGTCCTGTTCTCCATGATAGGAACAGATGGCGAGACGCGGCCGAAACTTTCGTAGCGTCGCCTCGGCTCCCTGCAATGCTCGGGCTTCCGAGCCCTCGATATCCATCTTGATAAAGTCAACCCGATCGAGCGCTAGTTCGCGGACTAACTCATCGAGCGGCGATACCGGGATCCGGATGATTCCCAGATCGCCCTCGTTCGCGTCGCCTCCGGCGACGTGATGGCCCGCGGAGTTAGTGCTCACTTCAAACGCCAGTTCGTCTTTCACGTCCCAGACGCCTCTTTGGAGCAGGGTCACGCGCCCACTCGCAATCTCTTCAGCGAGGTTTTCCTTGAGGCAGGCGATGTTGGTCGGTTCAGGCTCGATGGCGATTACGCGGCTCGCTCCGCGGCTGAGGGCGTATTTCGTGAAAACTCCTACGTGCGCGCCGCAGTCCACTACAATGTCGCCCGCTTCGATCCGCACCGGTCCATGTTCATAGGTCCGCTGGATGGCCATTTCCCAGGTTAGGAAACTCAGCAACGAGTACCCCGGCGCGGCGATCCAGAACTTGCCCAACTCGGTTTGATACAACTCCAGGCTTTGTCCGTTGATACTCCGTTCACCGAGCTGTGACATCTTTTCGGCAACCGCCGGGTGAGCGGAAGCGATGGAGTAGCACCCCGACGAGGCAGCCGAGATGACACCGCTCCAGTCGACGTAGACTCTCCGGTCGCCTTGGCGACAAAAATCTGCCCTCGCCACCACGCCGAGCAACCTCGAACGTCATAGGACGAGCAAAAAAGGCCGATCGGGAGCAAGATCACAGCCGTGACCAGCGCCGCGCGCCGATGGGCCGTCCAGACGAATCCGGCGCTCAGCACCAGCCCGCACAAAAGAGGAATATCGTACACCCAGCCCATCGCCGACGCCAGCGCGCACACGGCGAAGAGCGACACGAGAACGACATAAAACCCGCCGGAAAGCGTGCCGGCGGATGTTGGATTGCTTGAATCAGCAGGTTTCGAGGCGGACATTTCAGGATGAAACCGACACTCCTAGAGTACCATCCATCACCGTTTGCCCATCTTGGGTTTGGTCGCGAAAATCGGCGGTCGGCGCTTCCGCTCGGGCCTCCAATTCCGCTTGACGCAGAGGGGTGGCGATAGGCGCGAACGATCGTGCACGGTAACGATAAGTAACGCTCGGCTTGTTCCGGCGCGGTCGGCGGTGAGATCATGAGAAGGCGGGTCGGCTCTTGGCCTTCGCCGACACCACCCGTCTCTCCCGATCGCGTCGCGATCGCTTTTCTGGAGACAAACATGAATAGTCTTGGGGCTCGCGGCACTCTTTCTGTTTCCGGTCGTGATTACGAGATCTTTCGGCTCGATGCCGTCAACGGGCCGATCGAACGACTGCCTTTTTCGTTGAAGATTCTGCTGGAAAACCTGCTGCGCTCCGAGGACGGCAAGACCGTCACGGCCGATGACATTAGCGCCTTGGCGCATTGGGATGCCGCCGCGGCTCCGAGCCGCGAGATCGCCTTTCGCCCGGCACGAGTATTGATGCAGGATTTCACCGGCGTCCCGGCCGTGGTCGATCTGGCCGCGATGCGCGAGGCCATGAAAGCGTTGGGGGGAAACCCGGCGCGCATCGATCCGCTCCAACCCGCCGAGCTGGTGATCGATCACTCGGTGCAGGTCGATCAATTTGGGTCCGGAAAGGCGTTTGCGCTCAACGGCGAGCTCGAGTACTTGCGCAATCGCGAGCGCTATCAGTTTCTCAAGTGGGGCCAGACGGCGTTCGACAATTTCAAAGTCGTCCCGCCCGAGACCGGCATCGTTCACCAAGTCAACTTGGAATATTTGGCCCGCGTCGTCTTTACCCAAGACGTGAACGGCGTGACACAGGCCCTGCCGGATACCTTGGTCGGGACCGATTCCCACACCACGATGATCAACGGTCTGGGAGTGCTGGGCTGGGGCGTGGGCGGAATCGAGGCCGAGGCGGCGATGCTGGGCCAACCGATCTCGATGCTGATTCCCCAAGTCGTCGGCTGTAAACTCAGCGGCCAATTGGCCGAGGGCTCAACAGCCACCGACTTGGTTCTCACCGTCACCCAATTACTGCGCGCGAAAGGCGTCGTTGGAAAATTTGTCGAATATTACGGCGAAGGGCTTGGTGATCTGCCGCTGGCCGACCGCGCGACGCTGGCGAATATGTCGCCCGAATACGGGGCGACCTGCGGCATCTTCCCGATTGACAACGAAACCCTGGCGTACTTGCGACTGACCGGGCGTTCCGAAGAGCTCGTCGCGCTGGTCGAGGCCTACGCCAAGGAACAGGGCATGTTCCGAGGCCCGGATTCTCCCGAGGCCGTTTACAGCGACACTCTCGAGGTCGACCTGAGCGAAGTCGAGCCGAGCCTGGCGGGCCCCAAGCGTCCGCAAGACCGCGTGCCGCTCAAGAACGCCAAGCAAAGTTTCACGGCCTCACTCGAGCAGATTTTGTCGCAACGGCAGAGCGCGGCGTCCGATACCGAGGATGGCGGAGGCGTCGCCGCGGCCGCCTCGAGCGCGGTGAAAATTCAGATCGGCGGTCAAGAGCACGAAATCGATCACGGCGCCGTTGTGATTGCCGCGATTACGAGTTGCACCAATACGTCGAACCCGGCCGTGATGCTCGCCGCCGGAATGGTGGCCAAAAAGGCTGTCGAGCGCGGGTTGGGCGTCAAGCCCTGGGTCAAGACCAGCCTGGCTCCGGGCTCGAAGGTCGTTACGGATTATCTGCGCAAATCAGGCTTGGCCGAGTCGCTCGACTTGATCGGCTTCAACCTGGTCGGCTACGGCTGCACGACGTGCATCGGCAACTCCGGACCGCTGCCGACCGAGGTCTCCGACGCCATTCGCGACGGAGATCTGGCGGTCGCCGCGGTGTTGTCGGGGAACCGCAATTTCGAGGGCCGCGTTCACCAGGAAGTTCGCATGAACTACCTCGCCTCGCCGCCCTTGGTCGTGGCTTACGCGCTGGCCGGCCGCATGGATGTGGACCTGGTAAACGATCCGATCGGCGACGACCTCGAAGGCAAGCCGGTCTACCTGAAAGACCTCTGGCCCTCGCAACAAGAGATTCAAGACGCCATCGCCGGGGCGGTGGATCCGGAGATGTTTCGCGCCGGCTACAGCGGCGTCCTCGAGGGCGACACGCAGTGGAATGCCCTGCAAGCTCCCGAAGGCGACCTGTTTGACTGGGACGGCGCGTCGACCTATGTTCGAAGGCCGCCTTATTTTGTCGACATGGGGCCGGAGCCCGATCCCGTCGTTGCCGTCACCAACGCCCGGGTGCTGGCGTTGCTTGGCGACAGCGTGACGACCGATCACATCTCGCCCGCCGGCGCTATTAAGGCCGACAGCCCGGCCGGTGATTACTTGCGCGAGAACGGCGTCGCGCCGCGCGATTTCAATTCCTACGGATCAAGGCGCGGCAATCACGAAGTCATGATGCGCGGGACGTTCGCGAATATCCGTCTCCGCAACCAACTCGCGCCGGGGACGGAGGGCGGTTGGACCCGCTATCAGCCCGACGACGAGCAAATGACGATCTACGACGCCGCCATGCGTTACCGCGAACAGGGCGTACCGCTGATGGTGATCGCCGGCAAGGAATACGGCTCCGGCTCTTCGCGCGATTGGGCCGCCAAGGGACCGTGCTTGCTGGGCGTGCGCGCCGTCATCGCCCAAACCTACGAGCGCATCCACCGCTCGAACCTGATCGGCATGGGGGTCTTGCCGCTTCAATTCCAAGACGGCGAAGGGGCCGAGTCACTCGGCCTGACCGGGCATGAGAGCTACGATATCGAAGGCCTCGGCGACGGCTCGGCCAAGCAAGTCACCGTAACCGCGACCCCGGCCGACGGCGACCCCATCCGCTTCAACGCCGCCGTCCGCATCGACACCCCGCAAGAAGTCCTCTATTACCAAAACGGGGGAATTTTGCAATACGTGCTGCGACAAATGGCGGGGTCGTCTTAGGTCGAAGCATTTCGCCCCCTTTGCCTGCCCGGCTTAGATGTGTATTCCGATGAAAACGCTCAGTCATTCCGAAAGTTGGCTGATCACCGTTCCAATGATCGGATCGACCTCCCGATCGAGCGGGAAGAGCGGAGATACTTTTGTGCGGCCTTCTTATGTGTCTGGGCTGCCTGGATGTAGTTTTCGGCTGCTGAGGTCTCACCTTTCGCCCGCGCGTCCGCGGCGTTTGCCAGGGCCAAAGTTGCCTCTGCTTCTTTCTGCTCAGCTTGCGCGACTTGCTCTGTGTAGGGGTCTTTTTCGCGCTTTGCCTGTTCGATCCGTTCCTCATTGTGCTTAACCAGGATAATGCTGGACTCACTCACGCTGACGAGCAGTGAATTGACCAGCTCATCTCCAGAGAGGTCGACTACCTGCGATAGATATTTCGCCAGCTCTCTGCCCCTCTTTGGATCCCTTTGGAACTTGATTTTGACGACTCGCTTTGCGAGGTGTTCCGCGCGATCCGGGTCGATCTCATCCAGAATCTCGAGAGCCGTAATGTATAACCGCGCCTCCTTGTAGATCTGCCTGTCCGACTCCGATTCGGCTATGTCCAGGATCAGCCTCTCGGCGATCTTCGCCACCATACCTCGCTTTTCCTCGCCCACTGAGCGGTTCAAAGCGATGAGGGCGACATCCCGTCGCGCTCCCTCGGTCGTGAGATCTTCGATCAGAGTCTGTACCAAGTTGCCGGTCTCGAGTGACTGCTTCACCGAATCCGCGCCGGTCTTCAAAATAAAGCCGATCCCGACAAGGACAACCCCCGCAAACAGTCTCCCGAGGATCCATCTTGTCCCAAAAATCCTTGCGCGGCCTCGCGCGCTCCGCGGGACCTCCCTCGCGGGGGTCTTGATCCTCATGCTGATTGCTCATGCCGCCACCTCCGTAGTGAGGGTTTATCTAGATGTTCTCTACTCCAATAGAGTGTACATTGGGTAGCCGGCAATTACTGTACCCTGTCGCAACGCCTTTCGCCCACGCAAAACCGCACCGCCGCAATCGTGTATCCTTGAGCCGACAGGATTCTCCGATGCCCGAACGTCTTGTCTATTGGAACGGTGATTTCATTCCCGAAGAAGAAGCACCTCGTCAATAGCTGTTAACCACTGTGAATACAGTGTTCAGCGACGCCCATTCACACTCATTCACACTCAGCATTTGGGCAAACATTTGGGCAATTCCGCCCACGCCCCATTTTTCTTTCCATTGATTTTCGCGGGAGGCCGGCGTGTAGGGGTGCATTGAGATCCACCCTTCGCGCCTGGCCTCCTGGCGGAGCTGCGAGCGGCGGGCGATGTGGGAGCATCTGCACCCGGAATCGAAACCCTTCGCCGGGGAGCATATCGCGGGCTGGATCGGCTCGGCGGTGCATGCCCGGCTAGCGGGCAAGGATCTTCCTGCTCTCCCGGAGCCGGCCCTTTTCGACGACCGCACGCCGACCGAGATTTACGCCCGGGCGCAGGTCAACATGCTCGTCACCTCGATCGAGGCCAAGGCCGATCCCATCGGCTGGAAGGTGCTCGCGCGGGAGTTGCCGGTCCGCGCGCCGGTCGAGGACGCGGTGATCGCGGGGACGTGCGACCTCGTGGTCGATACCGGACTTGGCAAGGCCGTGCTGGATGTCAAGACCGGCCATACCTCTCATCATTCCTGGCTGCAGCTCGGAGCTTATGCCGCGGCGCTCGATGCCACGGAGGACGAAGGACCCGCCTCGGTCGGGCTGATCTCCTGTCCGCGCCCGCGCGTCGGCCGGCCCGTAGCCGCGCAGATCGAATTCCGTCCCTCCGGCCCGGCAAAAACCGACGCCGCGGCGGTCGTTCGCCGCGTCATCGCACTCTTCAACGACGGCGGCGAACCGCTGCCCAATCCCGGCCTGCACTGCTCCCAATGCCGGGTGATGGACTGCGCCTCACGAATACTTCCACGAAAGGAACCCTATGCCAACCAAGGAACAGTATCAAGTATGCAGACAAACAGTCGAGAGCGCCGCACTGGACGCCGCGCCTCACCTTAAGCGAATCGACGTCACGCCCGCTTATTTCTCCCGGGTAGTGCTCAACGCCATGATGACGAACCCCAGGATCGGCGAACGCGATGCCAAATCGCTACGCAAGGCGCTTCTGACCTGCGCCGAGCGCGGCCTGATGCCTGACGGCCACTCCGCCGTAATCATTCCCGTTGGGAAAGACACGGCCCGGCGGGCGCGCCTCGACATCATGATCGGCGGCATGCTCGACAAGTGCCGCGAGGGAATACCGGGGATTGTGATTCGGGCAAGGTGCGTCTACGCCGCCGACGAGTTCGACTACGAGGACGGGCTGCATCCGCTCCTGCGCCATGTCCCGAACAGGGATGGCAAGCGCGAGAACGAAAACATCATTGCGGCCTACGCGGTGGCTCACATCCCGGGCAATGAGCAGCCGGAGTTCACGGTCTTCTACCGCGCTGACATCGATGCGCGCAGGAAGCTTTCTCCGGCCGGTGGCAGCGGCCCCTGGGTGACGCACTACGCGCAGATGGCCGAAAAGTCGGTGCTGAGGGCGTTGTTGAAGCGCCTGCCGATCCGAGGTCAGGCCCGTGCGGCGATGGATGACTTCTTGCCGGAATCAGGCGAAGCGGACACGCCCGTCGTGGAGATGGCATCGCAAGGCGGCGGCGAGTATCAGGCCCGGCAGCAACAAAACAGCGATCCCGAGCCTGAACAGGCCGAAGACACCGCATCGCAAGAACAAGACACCGCACCCGACGGCACGGGCAACTGGGAAAGCGATGAGTTCTAGCGCGATGGCGGAGATGATCGTCACGGTCAGCAACGTGCTGGGGGTGGAGCGGGCGGAGATCCCCCTGCCCAAGGCCGCGCCGCTGGGCGTACTCGGCCCTAACTCCGCCGGCAAGACATCGCTCGCCACGGCCATCGGCGCGGTGCTGTCGCGCGAGGCTAATCCGCTGGGTCTGGCCCCGACCGCGAGACCTTACTTACGCCAGGGGGCCGACTATGGCGAGGTTCTGCTGTCGGGTCCCGGCGGCACCGAGTACGTCCGTTGGGTGTTGTCGGAAAAGGCCATGCGGGTGTTCGCCGAGGCTCCCGAGCCGCTTCATCCCGCGGCTGTCGGGCTGACGGATTTCATCTCCCGGGCCAGCGCCCGCGCGCGGGGGGAGATCTGGGAGTCGGCCTTCCTGCCGCCGCCCGAGCAGATCGAGGACGAGCTGAAGAAAGAACTGCGTTCCGCGCTCGCCGGCGAGCGCATGGTGTCGGATGTCATCGACATTTTGCGGGAGCAGGGCTGGGAGTCGGTCGAGGGGGTCTACCGGGCCAAGGCGAAGGAGAGCAAGAGGGAGTGGTCCTCGATCACGGGCGAGCCATACGGCACGTCGAAGGCCCCGAACTGGACGCCTCCGGGCTGGCGGTCGGACTACGACGGCGTGACGCCGCTCGAGGCCGAAGCCGCGCTCGGAGACGCGCGGGATGCCCTTCAGGCGCTCCATGTATCGGGAGCGGTCTCGGCGGCCGAAGCGCAACAGGCGAAAGACGCCGCCGAAAAGATTCCCGAACTTCGTGAAAGAAAGGACGAGGCGGCCCGGCGGCTCGAGGAGGCCGGAAAGACGGCGGCGGCTGTCGAGGGGGAGATCGCCGGGATTAGGGCGGATGGTTTCGAGACGAAGAACAAGTACGAGGAGCACCAGCGCTCGAAGCCGAAGCCGAGCGACGGCAGGCCCTGTCCGCTCTGTGGCGGAAAGATTGTCGTGCGGGACCGGGCCCTCTACGCGGCGGAGGACGAGGCGGCCTTCGCCGAGCGCATCAAGGACTGGGGGAAGCGGGGAGAGGAACTTGGGGACAGTCTCGATTTTCTGCGTCAGAAGCTGGCGGCGGCGAAGCGGAAGGGCAGGCCGATTCTTGAGCAGCGCGAGCGGGCGGAGAACGTCAAGGCTGATGCCGACGCTGATCTGCGGGCGGCGGGAGTGCAAGCTATCGGCGCGGACAGCCCTCTCAAGGCGGACGAGTCGGAAGAACGAATCGCGCTGGCCGAGCAGGAGCTCGAGTCGCGGAGGGAGGCGCTGGAGCTGATTCGCAAGCGTTCCGAGGCCACCGAAGCCCACCGCTCAGTCTCCTACTATGCGCTGATCGCGGAGCTGCTCGGGCCGCGTGGCATCCGGGGCCGCGCCATGAAAGCCGGCTTGGAGCGATTGGCGAAGGGCCTCGGGCGGGTGCATGAGCTGACCAACTGGCCCCTCGTCAAGCTCGATCCCTCCTACGCCGTCAGTGCCGGGGAGCGGCCCGTGGCGTTGTGCTCGACCTCGGAGCAGTGGCGGGCGCAGACGGCGCTTCAGATCGCCCTCGCGCTGGCCCTAGACAACAACTACGCCGTCCTGGACGGAGCCGATGTCCTCGACGCCCAAGGACTGAGCGAGCTGGGGGTGTTGTGCGATTCGCTTGCCGCGGATAGCGGTCTGTCCCTCGTGGTCTGCGCTACCGGATGCCGCGAGATGTTTCCCGAGCATTGGGCCACGGTCACGGTCCAGGAAGGCAGGATCAATGCTCACCCCGCGTGACTATCAACTGGCGGACGTCGAGAAGCTGCGGCTGGTGCTGCGGCGGGTCCGTGCCGTGGTCTACCAGCTGCCCACCGGCGCGGGCAAGACGATCGTGGCCGGCTACATCGCCTCCCTGCTGGCCGACCGCGGCAAGCGGGCGCTGGTGCTGGTCCATCGCCGGGAACTGGTGCGCCAGTTTTCGAAGACCCTCACCCAGGCGGGCTTGGGCGATCAGTACGGCATCATCGCCGCGGGCCGCGCCGAGACGCGCTGGGCGCGTTTCCAGATCGCCTCGGTGCAGTCCATCAACTGCCGCGAGACCGGCTGGCTGAAGCCCGACCTCGTGATCGTCGACGAGGCGCACCATGTCAAGGCTAAGACCTGGGAGAACGTGCTGGGCCGCTTCCCAGACACCAAGGTGTTGGGGTTGACGGCGACACCGGGACGGCTCGACGGCAAGCCGCTGGGCGATCACTTCGACACCTTGGTACAGGGGCCGTCGATCGGGGAGCTTGTCGAGCAGGGTGATTTGGCGCCGATGCGTGTTCTGCGTCCCGAACAGGGACTTTCGACCGCCGGTGTCCGCACGATGGCGGGCGATTGGAACAAGAAGGACCTCGACGAGCGGTTAACCGATCAGGTGATCGCGGCCGGAGCTGCCGCCTACCGCCGCTACGGGGCCGGCAAGAGGGCCATCTTCTTTGCCGTGAACCGGCGCCATAGCAAGGCCATCGTCGAGAGTTTGAGCAAAGAGGGTTTCCGCGCCGAGCACATCGACGCCGAGACGGACGTCAGGCGCCGTGACCTGGTGCTCAAGGAGTTCGGCGAGGGCCTGATCCAGGTGGTCTCGAACGTGGACCTGATCTCGGAGGGAACCGACGTCCCCGAATGCGAAGTCATCATGATGGGCCGCCCGACCAAGAGCGTCACGATGTATTTGCAGCAGGCGGGGCGCGCCATGCGGCCCGGCGAGGGCAAGACCGCCCTGCTGCTCGATCTGGCCGGTAATTCCTGGGATCTCGGCCTGCCGGACGAAGAGCGCAGCTGGGACCTCGAGGGAACTAGGCAGGGTGCAGCCGTCGACAAGCGCCCGCCTGCGTTGCGTCAGCGCTGCTGCTCGGCCTGCGCCGAGGTCTACTCCTCGCGTCTTTTGGCCTGCCCATCTTGCGGTACCGAACACGTGCTGCCAAAGCCCCTGGAGGTCGAGACGGAGCTGAGCGAGGCGGCGCCGTCCGAACGCACCCCGAAGATCTCCCGGCGCCAGATGAAGTCACGCCTCGCCGCTGTCATGCGCCGGCGGGAGGGATACGAAGGGCTGGTCAGGATCGGCAAGGACTTCGGGTACAAGCCGGGCTGGGCGCGGCTCATGGCGGAAGTGCTGAAGGTGCCGATCGATGCCCACAAGACTAGTTGACCTGCTGCGGGAGGACGGCATAAAGCTGCGCGGCAAGGGACCGGAGATCGCCGCCAAATGTCCTTTTCACGACGACCGGACGCCCTCGATGAGCGTCAACGTCGAGAAGGAGGTTTACAACTGCCACGGCTGCGGAGCAGAGGGAGACGCCGTGACCTATCTCATGGACAAGCGGGGCTTGAGCCAAAAGGAAGCCTTGCGGGAGGTCAAGGGCGAGATGCACTCGACGCAACCCAAGCCGCGGAAGAAGGAGTCACGGCCCAGCCGGCCGTACTGGATCTCCGGCCTGCCCGAAAACGCGATCACGCGGCATCGCTACTTGCTGGGGGACGGGTCGCTCGCCTTCGTCGTCTGCCGTTTCCCGAAGGGAGCCCAAGCCAAGTGCAAGCCATACACGCCGGCCAAGCGCGGGGGCAGCGACGGCTGGACGATGAATCTGGCGATCAGAGAAGGACGTCCGCTCTACCGGCTGGGGGAGATGAACAAGGCGTCTTCCGGGAAGCAGGTGATGGTCGTCGAAGGAGAAAAGTGCGCCGACGCGGTCGCTTCCGCCTTCCCCAAGGCGGTGGTGACTACCTGGCACGGCGGCGCGAAGGCGTGGAAGTACACCGACTGGTCGCCCCTCAAAGGCCGGCGCGTGCTGCTGGTCTCAGACGCCGACAGCGAGGGGCGGAAATGCATGCTCGACCTTGCCCGGCACCTCAAGGGCCTGGAGTGCACGGATATCAGGATCGCCCTGCCCGAGGGAGAGGATCACCGTGACATCGCCGACGAGATCGCCGAGGGCGGCGGGCAAGCCGCCGGGGAGTGGCTCAAACGGCTGGCCGCGCCCTGGAGGACGCCCGAGCCGGAGAAGACAGCCTCGAAGCAGCCGAAGAAAAAGAAGGATCCGCCTGCGCCCGCAAACGCCGCCGACAACGACTATTTCCGCCCAACGTCGGCGACAGCGTTGCCGTGAGGCTCGCGACGCATCAGATCATGCTCTATTCGCGTTCAGCGCTCACGCAACCCTCGACCCTGATCTCACTGGCCGCCTACAACTGGTGGCTCGATTTGCTGACCCAGGAGTCGCTGACGCCCTCGTCCTGCCATTCGGTCGGGTCGGCGCTGATCCGCGCGGCCGACCGCCAGGGCCAGCTCGACCTCTCGCGGGTCGCCGGACGGGGATTCTTCCGCAACGACAACAACCGTTACGTATGGAACCTGGGCGACCGCCTGCTGGTTGACGGCAGGGAGGGGGAACTCGACAGCCTCCAGGACGGCTGGCACTACGTTAACGGCCCGCGCATCGAGGTCGCTGAAAAACGCGCCGGCCACGGCGAGCGCAAGCGGGTCGCGGAGGCCGTCGAGCGTTACCGCTGGCAACATCCGTTGGACGGCAGGCGCTTTCTGGGCTGGCTGGTGTCGAGCATCGTCGGCGGCGCCTTGGAGTGGAGGCCGCATATCTGGCTGGCGGCGGCGGCCGAGACGGGCAAAAGCTGGTTGTTGAAGCGCGTCGCGGCTAGGCTGCTGGGCCCCATGGTCGTGCGCGTGGCGGACGCCACCCCGGCGGCGATGGCGCGGCGCATGCGCTCGGATTCGCTGCCGCTGATTCTTGACGAGGCCGAACCCGACCGGCAGTGGATCGACCCGGCATACACGGCCTGTTCAAACTCGGGGACCTGCCGGAGTTTGCCGCCAGGCTGGCTCTGCCGCTCGGTCGTCCCGTGCTGGACAAGACCGGCATCGAAGGGCGGCATTGGTTTCAGCTTGAGTGGGAAGGAGGCCGCTGGGACAATGTTGGCGCCTCGTCCCTCCGCACCGCCGTGCGCGAACAGTTGGGCCTGCAATTAGAGGAGAAAAGCGCGCCCCTCCCCGCCCTCGTCATCGACCATGTAGAGAAACCCGCCGGGGACTAGATAGACGAAACGCGCGGAAATCCCGGCCCTCACCCCTTAGCCAACAGCTCCCGAAACGTCGAGGGCAAGACATTCCCGCCGCTCAAAATACAAACCACATCCTGATCCGCGCGGCCAACCTTACCGGCGCGAAGCGCGGCGACGGCGACGGCCCCGCCCGGCTCGGCGACCACTTTCTGCTGCTCGGCCAGATAACGCACGGCTGCCGCGATCTCGTCCTCGTCGACCGCGACCACGTCGTCCACCAGACGCTCGACAATCCGCAAACCCCGCTCGCCCGGGCAGGCCACGACCAATGCGTCGGCCGTCGTCGGTTCGACGTTCACCGTCACCGGACGTCCCGCGGCGAGCGACTCCTTCATCGATGGGTTCGCCGCCGGTTGCACGCCGAAAACGCGGCATCCGGGTCGCTCCTGCTTGAGGGCCGACGCGACGCCTCCGATCAAACCGCCCCCGCTGATCGGCGCAACCACCGTGAAATCACCGTCGAGATCGTCGAGCAACTCCAGCCCGATCGTCCCGTCGCCGGCGATCGTTTCATCCGAATCATAAGGATGCAACAACAAACGCCCGGTTTCCTGTTGAACCCGAAACGTCGTATCCCAGCGGTCTTGGAACGTGTTCTCGCATAGCACGACCTCGCCGCCGTACTGCTCGGTCCGCTCGCGCTTGAAGGGCGACGAATTCTTCATCATCACGATCCGCGCGCTCACGCCGAGTTCGCGTGCCGCGTAGGCCGTCGCCTGCGCGAAGTTCCCCGACGACGACGTCACCACGCCCGCCCGCCGAGCCTGATCGAGATTGCCGAGAATGCTGTTGAAGGCCGGACGCACCTTGAACGCCCCGGTCGGTTGCTGCGATTCGAGCTTCAACCAAACCCGCCGCCCCAAATCGCGGCTCAGCGCATCAGAGAGAACCAACGGGGAAGGCCGCAAGTAATCGGCCAGGCGTCGCCGCGCGTCGCGAATCGCTTCGAGTGTCATAAATTCCAGGGTCCAAGAAGCAACAAGCCTCCACTACGACCGCACCCGCAAAAACAGATAAACTCCCGTCAACCCGAATATCGCCCCCGGCGCCCAAGCCGCCATCGCCGGACTCAACTGACCCGCCCGCCCGAGTTGTTCAAACAGCGCATTGGCCGCGTAATAAGCAATCGCCAAACCAATGCTGAGCGCCACGCCGGTCAACGCCCCGCGATGCCCCGCCACGAGCGAAAACGGAATCGCCAATACGGCCATGCTCACGGCGAAGAACGGGAACGCCAGTTTCTTATGCCATTGCACCTGCAGCCGCACGGTATCAAAACCGCTTTGCGTCAGGTCAGTGATGTAGGCCCGCAGCTCGCGCCAGTTCATTTGCTGGTGCTGGCGTTCTTCCTTGAGAAAATAGCCCGGCTCCTCCTCGAGATCGGCGAAAGGTCGCTCGTCGAACTCCTCGAAACCCAGCACCCGATTGCCGTCAATCTCCCGCACCCAACCGTTTTCAAAAACCCAAGCACCCGCGGAATCATCCCAGTGCGCCCGCTCGGCGGCTATGTGGCGCACAAGCTGGAAACTCTCCTCGTCGAAATCGTAGACATTGATCTTCGCGAAAGCCTTTTCCCGTGAATCGAAGAAGCGGTGGTGGTAGATGCGTTCGCCTTTGCCGAACATCCAACGCCGATCAGGCCTGAGGAAAGTCCGCACCGGCCGCCCCTTGATCTCGTCGCGAATCGCGTCTTGCTTGCGATTGGTTTCGGGCAGATAGTAATAGTCGAGCGCGAACAGCAAGCCGCTCATGATCGTCGCCGCCGCCAAGATCGGCGCCGCCAGCCGATAGAGACTCACGCCGCAGGCCTTAAACGCCGTCAGCTCCTGATGTTTCGCGAGAATTCCGAAACACACCAGCGTCCCCACCAGCACGCCCAGCGGAGCCGTCTCGTACACCAAAAACGGCGTCAGATAGTAGACATAAGGGATGAACAGCCCCAACTTGTCGCGATCAAGCATATCGCTGAGCAGTTCGAAGAAGCTGAACACGAACCAGATCATCACAAACGAGGCGACCAGCACCAGCAGATAGAAAAGGAAAGCTCGCATCACATAGCGGTCAACAACCCGAAACGTTGGCACAACCTCGGCCGCGACACCCGGGCCGCGCACCCGCCGGCCGCGCCGTGCCGCGGCCCCGCCGCCATTCGCCGCCGCGCCCTGCCCGTTTTCCTTGCGCAGCCTCGCGGCCAGGCCCGCGAACCAACCGCCGATCGCCGCCGTGACATCGCGACGGTTCGGTGCATCGAGTTGAAACAGCAGCCAAGCGCCCGCCGCTGCGAAGAGCAGGTTGGCCATCCAAATTGCCGGCCCCACCGCGAGAACTTCCGTCTTCGCCAACGCGATGCCGCCGAGCTGAATCATGTAGTAGGCAAACACCAGCAGCAGGCTGAAGACCACGCCCATCGACTTGCCCGCGCGTCGCGACGAAATAGCCAAGGGAACGCCCACCATCGGCAACACAAAGCAGGCGATCGGCACCGCGAACCTCTGCTGCAACTCGATCGCGGCGTCAATCTTCTTCTCGCCGACCTGAGAACGCGAGATCAACTCCGCGGTCGAGGCCTGCTGGAAAGGCTGCTTGCCGAGTTCAGGCGCTTCGGCGTCGGATTGAAGCACTTGATCGTTTTCGTGAAATTCGAAGCTGTGATATTGGGTCGCGTCGTGCGACTGCTCGTAGGTGCAGGCGTGCGGCAGCCGAAGCTGCAAACGATCCTGCTCCGGACGCGGCACTACCATCGCCTCTTCGGCCACGGTAATGCGAGGGCCGTCGACCGCCGCATTGGCGCCGCCAAACGACCCGCGGGTTTCCGGCGCTCGCTCGTCGGCGATAAACACCCCTTTCCAACGAACCACCGGCCCGGGAATCACGTCGCGCACATAGAGAATCGTGTTCGGGAAAGTCTCAATGAAGACCCGCGGCTGCACTTCGGCGCTGGCCTGTGAGATCTTCAAAGACTCGGCGATCTTCTTCTGCTGTTGCAACGCCAGCGGGTTGTAATAGATCGTCGTCGCGGCGCAAATCACGCCGCCAACCAGCGCCAACACCGCCACCGGACCCATCAGCCGACGGCCCGGAATGCCCGCCGCTCGCATCGCGATGATCTCGCCGTCGCTCGAAACACGCCCCAGCCCAACCAACACTCCAATCAGCACGCCGATCGGAATCGTGAAACGCAGCGCCTGCGGCACGGCCAGCAAAAAGAGGTAAACGACATCCTCGGCCGAGCCGCTGGGACGGATCAACAGTTCCATCAGCATACCGACCGACTTGAGGAACAAGACGAACGTGAACAGCAGCGTGCCGATCAGCGAGCTGATGATCACTTCCCGAAGAATGTAGCGAAAAAGAATGGGCACGGGAGGTTCGCGGCTCCGAGTCCGAGCGCTCCGGAGAGTACCCCAAAGTCTAGCGCAGACCCCGGTCATCCGGCCCGGAAACGCCCGCTGCATAAATGTCAAACCCCCTGCTGGCCACGCGAGCAATAGAATCAGAGGCGTGGACGGAAGTCCACGCTCAGCCCGGCTCAGCCCGGCTCCGCCCGGTGAACCGGGCTTGGGGTCACGAATAGGCCGGTCCCTTTAGCCCTGGGTTAGGGCCGATTCAACAGGCTCGTCGCTCGGGCCCGGGGAAATCGCTAACGGCTCACGGCTAACGGTTCACGGCCCACGCCTCCTGTACCCTTCCAGAGTGGCTGCCCAGCGCGGTAGTTCATAGAAGACCGGCCACCCGAGAGGAGCGCCCTTCGCCCCCTGCGATCGAACGCCTTGGGGGGACTTGCGCCCTCCCGGTGTGGTCCGCAACCGAAAGCCCAGTGGGGAGTTCGCGCCGTTTGTTCGAGCGCCAGTACAGGGGTGCCGTTGGTTGCGGCGGCTGGCGAAAGGAGTCTGTCTTGTCTGCATCTGCATTTCAATTCTTCGTCGGTATCGACTGGGCCACCGAGGCCCATCAAATCTGTCTGCTCGACACCCAGGGCGAGATCGTTCACGAACGCACCGTCGTTCATTCCGGTTCGGCGGTCGGCGAGTTCCTCAATCAACTGCTCGAGTTGACCGGCTGCCCGCCGGCTTCCATCGCGGTCGCGATCGAAGTCCCGCGTGGCGCGTTGGTCGAAACGCTGCTCGAACGGGGATTCTCGGCTTTCTTCCTTAACCCGAAACAACTCGATCGTTTCCGAGACCGGCATTTCCCGGCCGGCGCCAAAGACGACCGCCGTGACGCTTTCGTCTTGGCTTGCTCGCTGCGAACCGACCCGCATTGCTTCCATGCCATCGAGGTCGACGACCCGCTCGTGATGCGCCTGCGCGACCTCACTCGTCTCGACGATGAGTTGCGTAGCAGCTTCAACCGCAACAGCTGCCAACTTCGCGAGCAACTCTATCGCTACTACCCGCAGCTTTTGCGCTTGTCCCCAGCCGCCAACGAAGCTTGGCTCTGGGCCCTGCTGGAACTGGCTCCCAGCCCCGCAAAGGCTCGTCGACTGAAACCGGCACGAATCGAAAAGTTGCTTCGCGCCCACCGCATTCGCCGGCTCCAATCGGCCGACATCGTCAACGAACTGCGAGCGCCGGGATTCCAACTTGCTGCCGGAACGGCCGACGCAGCGAGCGAACACGCTCTTCTACTCATTCCTCATCTGCGACTCATCGCCCAGCAGCGAACCGAGCTGGCCAGGCGCCTCCAAACCCTGCTGGAGCAACTCGCTTCCCCGTCCGAGGACGACGAGGATCCTCACCAGCATCGCGACGTCGAGATCATCCTCTCCTTGCCCGGGGTCGGACGTGTCGTCGCCGCCACGATGCTGGCCGAGGCCTCACAGGCTCTCGCCCATCGAGACTACCCCGCTCTTCGAGCCTACTGCGGCAGCGCCCCGATCACGCGCCGCAGTGGCAAAAAGATCGCCGTCTTGATGCGTCGCGGCTGCAATGACCGTTTACGCAACGCGCTCTACCATTGGGCGAGAGTGAGCATCCAACACGACCCCCACAGTCGTCACCATTACCATCAGTTGCGCAGCCGAGGGCATTCTCACGGGCGCGCGTTGCGCGGTCTTGCGGACCGACTTCTGGCCGTGCTGTGCGCCATGCTTCGTCAGGGAACCCTGTATGACCCCGCCCGTCGTCAGCCGCCGGCCCAAGCGGCAGCTTGAACTACCGCGCTGGGCAGCCGCTCTGGAAGGGTACCGCCCTTCCTCAGCACTTGACAAACGGTGGGGAGTCCCCCCCCTGTAGAATGATGGGCAATGCGCTGGTTCCTTTCGCGCGGCGCGCCTCCGGTTTCGCGCCTTCTATTCGTCGAGAGCGGACCGCGCGGCGTCGTCGAAAAGGTTCTCCCGCGCATTCGCAACAGCTTCGGGCACGACATTCGTATCGACCTGCTGACCTGCCTGCCGACCGACCCGGCCGAACTCGGCGTCGGCAACCCTCATTCCGCCAGGGCATGGCGCGTGACGGAATGCCGCGACGCCGATTCACGCTGGGACCTGCTTTGCCGCATCCGCCGAGAACGCCATCCCGCGGCCGTCATTGTCTGCGCCGACAGCCCGGTGATGTTGCCCTGGAAACTGGCGGCTGTGTTGCTGCTGCCGGCGAAGTTCATCATCGTCAATGAAAACGCCGATTACTTCTGGCTCGACCGCGCCCATCTCTCGAATCTCAAGAACCTCTTGCTCCAGCGAGCCGGGTTGCAGCCCGACCTCGCGGTTCGCCTCCTGGCCCGTACGCTCGTATTTCCTTTCACGTTGGTTTATCTGCTGGGCTATGCCGCCTGGGTTCACTCCCGGCGGGCAGCGCGACGGGCCCTCGGCTCGTGGTCGTGAGAGCTGCAACAACCGCGAGGAATCGCCGCGGAGAGCCGTCCCGTGACTTTGTTCATCGCCTGGCCGGCTGCCCGGCCCTTTGGAACCGGCTCTTTTCACCCCCGTCCCGCCGACGTCGCCGCGGGTGTCGGTGTTACAGTGTCTGCAGTCCAATGGCCGCACAGCCGGCATTCGCATAGGGAGAGAAATCATGGCTACCTCAGCCGTCAGCCTGCAACAACAACTCAACGGGTCCCTCGCCGCCGCAGGGATCGAGTTGCGAGGCCGCGTCACCTCCGAATACGCCGAAATCTTAACGCCCGAAGCGCTCCGTTTCCTCGCTAAGTTGGCCCGCCAATTCGAAGCGACGCGCCGCGAGCTTCTCGATCGCCGGGTAGCGCGCTACGAGGAGATCAAAGCCGGACAATTGCCGGACTTCCTGCCCGAAACCCGGCACATTCGCGCTGGCGATTGGACCGTGGCGGCCATTCCCGACGACTTACAGGATCGCCGTGTCGAGATTACCGGCCCGGTCGACCGCAAGATGGTCATTAACGCCCTCAACTCGGGCGCGAGCGTCTTCATGGCCGACTTCGAGGACGCCCACACGCCGACCTGGGACAACAATATCGAGGGGCAGATCAACCTCCGCGACGCCGTCAACGGTTCGATCAGCTTCACCAATCCAAACGGAAAGCACTATCAACTCGGCGAAGACCTCGCGACCTTGCTGGTACGCCCGCGCGGCTGGCACCTCGTCGAAAAGCACGTCTTGATCGACGGCGAGCCGATCTCCGCCTCGCTCTTCGATTTCGGCTTGTACTTCTTCCATAACGTCGAAGCCCGCCTGCAGCGAAACACCGCCCCGTATTTCTATCTCCCCAAGATGGAGAGTCACCTGGAAGCGCGCCTGTGGAACGACGTCTTCACATTCGCCGAGAACGAGCTGAACGTCCCCAATGTCTGTCGCGGCACCGTCCTGCTCGAAACCATCCTGGCGGCCTTCGAGATGGACGAAATCCTCTACGAGTTGCGCGACCATTCGGCCGGGTTAAACTGCGGACGCTGGGACTACATCTTCAGCTTCATCAAGAAGTTCCGACACAATCCGGCTTTCGTGCTTCCCGACCGCATCAAGGTCGGCATGGACCGTCACTTCCTCGACTCCTATGTTCAGCTGTTGATCAAGACCTGCCATCGCCGCGGAATTCACGCCATGGGCGGAATGGCGGCGCAGATCCCCATCAAAAGCGACCCCGAGGCGAACGAGCAGGCGATCAACAAAGTGCGGCAAGACAAACTACGTGAAGTCCAAGCTGGACACGACGGCACCTGGGTAGCCCACCCCGGCCTGGTCGGCGTCGCCAAGGAAATATTTGACGAGCATATGCCAACCTCGAACCAGATCTGGCGCAACCGCGATGACGTTTCGGTGAGCGCCTCGGATCTGTTGACGGTTCCCGAGGGCGAAATCACCGAACAAGGTTTGCGTATCAACTGCGACGTCGGCATTCAGTACCTTGAGAGCTGGTTGCGCGGCGTCGGCTGCGTACCGATCTACAACTTGATGGAAGATGCCGCCACGGCCGAGATCTCGCGTTCGCAGGTTTGGCATTGGGTGCAACACGGCGCCAAGATGAACGACGGCCGCACCATCACAGCCGAGTTGGTCCGAGAGACCATTCCTCAGCAATTGGAAAAGATTCGTGCGCTCATCGGGCCCGAGCGTTATGACGCCGGAAAGTTCGACCTCGCGTCGAAGATTTTCGAAGATATGATGACCAGCGACGACTACTCCGATTTTCTGACGCTGATCGCCTACGATCACATTGACTAATCCGCGCGATCGGCGTTCGGCTGGGGCCGACCTCAACCGCCGTTATTCGACGCCAAGGGCGGAGCGTCCTCGGATTTGCCGCGCAATTGCTCTTCGAGCGAGGCAATCCGCGCGTGAAGACTCGATAGCGCCTGACCAACCGGATCAGGCAGCTTGCCGTGCTCGAGCATGGCGTCCTCTTCTTCCGAAATCGCCACCCCTTTGATCGCGACAACCCTGCCGGGTACACCGACGACCGTCGAGTGATCGGGCACCGAACGTACGACCACCGAACCCGCCCCCACGCGCACCCAATCGCCAAGCGTGATATTGCCGAGCACCTTCGCTCCCGACCCGATCACGACGTGGCTGGCGAGCGTCGGGTGCCGCTTGCCTTGCTCGTGTCCGGTGCCGCCCAACGTTACGCCTTGGTAAAGCAAAACGTCATCGCCGATTTCCGCCGTCTCGCCGATCACCACCCCCATCCCGTGGTCAATGAAGAAGCGTCGGCCGATTGTCGCGCCGGGGTGAATCTCGATGCCGGTGGCCCAGCGCCCGACGTGAGAAATCAACCGCGCGATTACGTACAAGCCCCAGCGATAGAAACGATGCGATACGCGGTGCAACAGAATGGCGTGCACGCCCGGATAGCACAACAGAACTTCGAAGACATTCTTCGCCGCCGGGTCGTCGCGAAAGACGACATCGATCTGTTCCCTGATCGTTTTCCACATAAAGAATAGACTCGTCGAAAGTCTGGGTTCCGTCACGTAACGCCCGACCGCCGGGGGCGCGGACAAGAGGGCACACTTCGAAACTTAGGGAAAGAAGAGGCCGACGTAGATCGGCTCGGAAGGGCGTGGCCCAACCAACCGACTCTAGGTCGGCCGGCGACAACAGCAAGTGGCGGCTAGCGGCGTGATTCGATGAATCGTCCAGGTCACTTTCCTCTGATGCTAGGTCAAACAGGAATCGTTGTCAAACACACAGGCAATCCGCCGGGAAATGCTGCGGGGCCGCTTCGATCCGCCATCGCGGAGGCAACCACCGCCAACCAGAGCCGCGGCGATGCGGTCACTCAAGAATAGCTTTGCAGCCAAACAAACTTTTTCATGCGGTCGTGGCGCTACGGACCAAACAGTTTTTCCGTTCCGTCGAGAAGTTGCTTGGCGATCGTCTGCAACTGGATATTGCTGGTTCCTTCGTAGATCGTGCCGACCTTGGCGTCACGATAGAGCTTTTCGACGGGGTATTCTTTCGTGAAGCCGACTCCCCCGAAAAGATCGACGGCTTGGGAGGTGACCCGTCCCGCGACCTCCGAGGCTTCCAGCTTCGCCATGGCCGCCTGCGTGAGGAACTTCTCCCCGGATTCCTTAAGACGGGCGGCGTTATAGACCAGCAAGCGCGCGGCCTCCACGTCCGTCGCCATGCGAGCCAGTTGAAATTGCAGACCCTGAAACTCCGCGATGGGGCGGCCGAATTGTTCGCGCTCGCGGGCGTAGCGAACCGCGTGCGACAGCGCGGCTTCCGCCACCCCGAGCATTTGCGCCCCAATCCCGATGCGCCCTTCGTTGAGCGTCTCAATCGCGATCTTGTAGCCCTTGCCGACCTCCCCCAGGACGTTTCGCTTCTCCACAAGACAACCGTCGAGAATGAGTTCGCAGGTCGAGGAGGCCCGCACGCCGAGCTTGTCTTCCTTCTTGCCGACGGTGAGGCCCTCCGCGTCGCGCTCGATCAAGAACGCGGTGATCCCGCGATACCTGGCCTCCGGGTCGACGTTCGCGAAGACCAGAAACAGACCGGCCTCGCGCGCATTGCTGATCCAAAGCTTGCGACCGGTCAGACGGTAACCCTCACCCTCCGCGACCGCCCGCGTCGCCATCGCGAAAGCGTCGCTGCCCGAACCGGCTTCCGACAAAGCGTATGAACCGACGGTATCCCGGGCCAACCGAGGCAGAAAGCGCTGTTGTTGATCTTCGGTACCCCAGCGCAGCAACACCGTGTTGACCAGGGTGTTCTGAACATCGATCAGAACCGCCGCCGAGGCATCCACGGTCGAAATCGCCTCGACCGCCACAACGGCGTTGAAAAAAGAACCCTCTTGCCCGCCAAACCGTTCGGGGATCGTAATCCCCATCAGTCCAAGCTCGAAACACTGTTTGAGAATGTCGGAGCGAAACTCGGCCGCTTCGTCCATTGCACGGACGTACGGCCCGATCTGCTCGACCGCGAACTGTCGGACCGTGTCGCGAAATAGGGTTTCGTCTTCGCTGAGTGCGGTCAGAGCTTGGGTGGACATGGCGATAGCCGCCTGCTGCCGCGCGGCTCCGGCGTGGACCCCGAGGACGGCTTATCCCGCTACAACGTTCGTTTCACCGGCGGGGTCTTCGAGTGGTGTGTCGTCCAAATCCTGGCTGTAAAGAATGCGGCCGCAGGATTCGCACTTGAGAATCTCTTCGCCCAGCCGCAGTTTCTGCGCCACATGCGGGCGCAACACCACATTGCAGGCCATGCAGCGGTCATCGGAAGCCGCGGCCACGGCCGTGCCGCCACGCAACTTGTAGGCTCGCTCATACACCGACAGCACCGGCCCGGAAACCGACGAGGCCAGTTCGCTCCGCTTGCCCCGTTCGACGGCCAACTCGTCTTCGTCCTTGGCGACGCGCGTTTTGGTCTGCTTCACTTCCTTCGCGACCACGGCGCTTTCGGTCTGAAGCGCTTTTTCCGCCTGCCCGACATTCCCTTCAATCGTGTCGGCCTCGATCATCTTGTCGAGAATATGGTCTTCCGTCCGGCGGATTTCCTTTTCAGCGAAGTCGATCTCTCTCTGAAACACCCGAAACTGCTCGTTGGTCTTCGCCTCGCCCATCTGGACCCGCAGATGGGACATCTTTTGCTGCCAAGTGGAGATTTCGCCGTCCATCAGCCGGCGAGACTTTCGATTGTCCTCGAGCGCCTCCTGATCCGCGGCCAAAGCTTGCTTGTGCGCTTCGAGTTTACTCTCGATTTCAGCGACGTATTTCGGCAGCCGGGCGATTTCTTCCGTCAACTCGCGGACTCGACCATCGACGAGTTGTAGTTGGCGCACGAGGGCAATGTCAGGATTCATGAAGTCTTTCGGACCCGGTCGCCGCCCGCCCGCGGGCTCGGCCTAATATTCGTCGGAGTCGATCCTATCATAGCGGGCGCGATCATCCGTCGACCATTCCCGCCGACCTCGAAAGCGGCCGATCACGGCTTGTTGGGCCGCGTCCAGCTCTTGCACATGCAAAAAACGACACATCCCGTACAGCACCGCCAACCCTAGCGGAACCGAAAGCGCCAGATCCGCGAAACGAGCCGCCGTCGACTCGCCAATCGCGTACCGCAGCGCCGTCGAGGAAAGCCAACAATTGGCCCCCATGAAAGCCGAGGCCGTGACGATCTTGACTACGCTCCAGCTCAACCGGCGGCCGTGAATACCGCCCAGCTTGATTTTCATCATCCAAAACAACACCACAAAATTGAACACAGCCACCAGCGATGTCGAAAACGCGAGCCCCCCGTGCCCCCACCCCAGTACCCGAATAAATGTCCAATTCAGCCCGTAGTTCAGAAAGATCGACGTGATCCCCGCGGTCATCGGAATACGCACGTCGTTGAGAGCATAGTAGGCGGGAGTCAACACCTTGATCGCCGCGTACGCCGCCAGCCCGAGACAGTAGAAGGATAGGGCCGCCGCGGTTTGCTCGGTGTCGTTCGCGCCGAAGGCTCCGCGCTGGAACACCACGCCGACAAGCGATTTGCTGAGAATCGTCAGGCCCACCGC
Source organism: Bryobacterales bacterium (assembly GCA_965248235.1). Lineage (GTDB taxonomy): Bacteria > Acidobacteriota > Terriglobia > Bryobacterales > UBA6623 > UBA6623. The sequence goes on from CBDFIU010000001.1 coordinate 27,145, forward strand.
CGAGGGAATCGTCAGCAAAAAGACCAGACCCAGCGAGCTCGACAACGTATCACGGAATTCGTTCATGCGGCCGCGGCCCGCGCTTTGCGAAATCGCCGGGAGAGTTGCCGAGGCCACCGCCACGCCGAATAACCCCAGCGGTAATTGCATGAAACGAAAGGCGTACCCCAGCCACGAGACCGGGCCGTCGATCACGCTCCCCGCCGCGTTGGTAATTTGCGAGGCGAAGATGCTGTTGACGACCACGTTGATCTGTACCGCCGCGGCCCCGATAACGGCCGGCCCCATCAACAGAAGCATTTGCCGCAACCCGGGGTCGGAAAGGTCGAAATCAGGGCGAAAACGCAAGCCGATTTTGCGCAAGACGGGCCATTGGCAGCCGTATTGCACGATCCCGCCCAACAGGGTTCCGATCGCCATGCCGACGATGGGTTCGATGCCCAGCAACGGCCCGACCGCAAAGCCCAACGTCAACCCCACCGCCAACGACGTAATGTTGAAAAAGGCCGAGGCCAGCGCCGGAACCCCGAATATGCCCTTGGCGTTGAGAACCCCCATGGCCTTCGCCGCCAGCGCGATGAACAACAGAAACGGAATCATGATCCGCGCCAGCTCGACCGTCAAGTCCTTCTTGCCCGGAACCTCGGCGAAACCGGGAAACATGACGTCGACGAGTTGCGGCGCGAAGACCATTCCCAACAAACAAATCACGGCCAGCAGCGGCACCAACACCGTCGCCAGCCGGTTCGAGAGTCGATAAGCCTCCTCTTCGCTCTTGGTCGCCAGATATTGGGAAAACGTCGTGACGAAGGCGGCCGACAGGGCGCCCTCCGCCAGCAGATCACGGGTTAGATTGGGAATGCGGAAGGCCGCCAGAAAGGCGTCAAATACCAATCCGGCGCCGAAATACTTCGCGAAGACAACCTCGCGAATCAGGCCGGTCACGCGGCTGAAAAGAACCGCCGCGCTCACCACCCCGGCCGATCGCACGATATGGGCGTGCCGCGAAGCCCGCGGAGCGTCAGGCGACTCAGCTTCCTCCAACCCGACCGGCGGCGGCGCCTTGGTGGCCATTGATGGTTAGCTTATCACGGGGTCAAAGCGCGGAAGACCGCGCTCGGCGAACGCTTCCTCGGATGCTTTGGTCGGGAGCCGGCGGGAAATGCGGGCAAGCCTGCATTTCTCACCAAGTGTCGAGGCGAAGTGCATGAGAGGGCCGTCAGTACGAGACGCGGGCGGCTTGGCGCGCGCAGGCGTACTTGAACGGTACGGTGAGCACGGCAAGCAAGCGCAACGAAGTAATGGCGGGCCTATCATGTGCTTCGACCGTCAGTTGGCGGGAAATGCGGGCTAGCCGAGCCAATACCCGTGCGCCCATCCAAAGACCAGGCCCCACAAGCCCGCTCCGATCGGGAAAGACGCCAGCGCCCAAAGCAAACGTCCCCACGGCGTCATCTTCCCCGGATAGAACGCCAAGAACGCCTGCGCCAGCAAGACAAACCCAAACGTGACGTATCCGCCCAGCCCGCTCTCCAAGCACCATGGGCAATGCGGCCCCTGGGCGGCGTGGATGTTGCAGGAGGCGGCCGCGCCATTCCACCACGATCGGCATCCGCAGGTGTAGATCCAATCACAAGCGCTGATGAACCACGCCGACGTGACTCCGGCGGCGGCGACAAAAGCGGCGATACGCGACAACAGCATAAGTATTGAGAGACGCCCGCCGAACCAACGCAGCCCTAAAAGGTCTACACCGATCGAGCCTCTCCCTATAATTCTCTTTCAAGTGTACCGGGCGTTGCGTTACGCCCGTCGAAATCGCAAACAAAGCCGGCCGCGGCTCGACCCCGGTAGCGACAAACACTCGTGTTTGTCCCAGCCCACAGTCCGCACAAGCTCTCCGCTCGGGTGGGGCACGCTCGATCGACGGCAGCATCCACATCCAACAGTTGACGATCAATCAGCTTCCCGGCGAGGATGCCCGCGCGCTGGCCACCCGCGTTCTCGACGAGATCGAGCGCCAGCGGCTCCATCGACTCAGAAAGAGGGAATACGATGCCCTCTGAGCACATGCTTAAGCTGGGAGACTATCTCTTCTCTGTTTCCACCGCCGCCTACCAGGAGTGGTCCCACTCGTCGGAATACCGCTGGCCGGCCCAGGAGCGCGTCGGCCGCTTGCCGGCTCGCCAATACCTCGGGCCAGGCCAGGAAGAGATCACCCTGAGCGGCGTCATCTATCCGCGCTATAAGGGCGGTCTCGGCCAACTCGACCGCATGCGGAGCGAGGCCGGCCGGGGCGAGCCCTTGATGCTGACCGAGGGCACGGGCCGCGTCTGGGGCCAGTGGGTCATCACGCGCGTCGAGGAGACCCGCCGCGTGTTCCACTCAGACGGCACGCCCCAGCGCGTCGAGTTCCGCCTCGAACTTGCCCGCTATGGCGAGGAGCGTAAAGAGGCCACGGCATGAGCAGCACCGCGCTCCTCGATGAGGTGAGCACCTCGAACTACTTCACCGAGATCGAAGAGCACTTTCGGCAGGCCCGCGGGACGCCTCTGTTCCAGCTTTCACCGCTCGATTGGGCACTGGTCGAGACCTGGAAGGACGCTGGTGTCCCTGTCGAGGCGGTCCACAAGGGCATTGAGCGGGTATTCGAGAAGTGGCGTGCCCGAAAGCACAAGACACGGATCAACTCGCTCTCCTACTGTGCCCAGGAAGTATGGGCGGCCGCGAGCCGAATGGATGGCACCGCTAAGACAACGAGAGTCCCCGAGCCGGCATTTAGCGCCGAAGAGTTGTCCCGGTTCTTCCGCCGCAACGCCGAGGCCATCCGTCAGCGCGCCCCCCAAGAGTCCGAGGAGCACCGCAAGATGCTGGAGTACATCGGCGTTGAGCTCGACGAACTAGCCGAGCTTGCCGAACGGGATGAGGTTCATGATCTCGAAGCGATCGAGCAGCGTCTCTATGGCCTTGAGGAGCGCATGATTGCCACCGTGATCGAGGCCGCGGCGCATGACAATCTTCTCGTCTCCCGGCAAGAGGTGGACCGTCAACTAGCTCCCTACCGCTCGAAGATGACTGCGGAGCAACTGGCGCTGCTCGAGAAGCAGTATCTCGAACGCCAATACCTCGAACGCCGTGGCTTGCCGAGGTTGAGCCTGTTTTACCTCTAATGACCTACCGCACCCGAGACGGCGACATGCTTGACGCCATCTGCCGCCGCTACTACGGCACCGAGACCGGCACCGTCGAGGTTGTGCTGGAGGCCAACCCCGGACTCGCCGCCCGCGGCCCGCTGCTGCCCGAAGGCATCCTGGTCGAGCTGCCCGAGCTGCCCCGGCCTCCCAAGACCATCCCTACCGTGAAGCTATGGGACTGAAAATATGATCCAACTTGTCATCGTCAGGGACTTTTCCGATTACCCCGCAGGCCAGGAGGACGGCCGGCGGTTCCGCCTGCACTGGTTGCGTCCGATGTTCAGCCGCGCCGCGGCCACCGGCGAAAAACTGCTTGTTGACCTCGACGGCGGCTGATGCTGAAAAGTCCCCCGACGAACCCGCCGAAAAGAACCATCCAGAGAACCCTTCCCCTGGGCTGTTCACTGTTCTCGCCCTTGGGCAGCAAGGCGCTTTCCGCTGCTTCAGGCGACGGCGCTGCCCCTTCCCCCTCGGGCGACGCCGACCCGGCTTGAGTCTCCTCGGGCGGTGAGCCGCCCCGCGGCTCTCCCGACGGCGCGGAGCCCGCCGATTCTTCCGATGTCGCGTCGCTTTGGCTCTCCGCCACCGGCGCGCCGCCTTCTCCCCCTTGGTCGTTTGCGGGTTGTTCGGCTTGCGGCAAGCCCGACGGGCGATCCTCGCCGGCACGCGGCCAGCCCTTCGTAAGGTCTGCCTCAAACATAAGCATCAAGACCGCGGTCGGAACGACCAAACACAATGCCGAAATGTAAGTGCGAATGTGCATCCATTGGTCGCGAATCCGTTCCACGCGGATGCTGTTGACCCTCTCGAATCCAGCTCGAAGCAGCGTGCGGAAGGGTACCCTTTTCTTTCCCACCTCTCCGTCTTCGTCGCTCAGCTCCGCAAGCCGGGTCAGGATATCTCCGACTCGGCCACTGTCGTCCATTTTGAGCCGGATCATTTCTTCGCGCAGCACACCTTGTTGAGCGTAAAGGTCGCTGTCGCTGAATACGTTTTCAATCAAGAGGACTCGCACGAACGAAAGTGCTCGAGAGAGGCGGATCAGGTCGTCATAGCGTTGTGTCAATCTGTTCTCGTGTCGCACCATAATGTCACGGCAGACTTCGAGAACCGGTCGCTCGGCGGATGCGTCTTCCCCCTCAATCGCCGCCAGCCGCAGGTCAACAATGCGTTTGAGCTGATAGTAACGCTCGCGCACTTCGTAGTAGTGATGCCTCGATACGTTCCCCGCCAGCGGCATCGATCGCTTTACCTTGGACCAGAAGGAAATCAGCCACTTCCAGAATCGTTGGCGCGAACCACTGGGCCCAACCGCGGTCGTATTCGTAGTCATAATCGGTAACCCTCGGCCTATTCTACGCGGAGCCGATGTTCTACATCCGATATCATAACGCTGCTTGTCAACTATAGAAGCGATATTTGGCCGGGGATGGGTATTTACTTGACTCAGGTATTGGGAAATAGCCCCTACATGTTGTGGTCGTCCGAAGCGCGTGTCGCGGTGCCTCCGACCAGCGATTTGTAGGGTGCCGGTGGCACGGCGACGGCCTGTTGAACCAGGCGGTAAAAGAGCTTGCCTCGACTTCTGGACTTGCGGCGGTTGAAGCGGAAGGCGAATTCGTCGAGGTAGGAGTCGAGATGCTCGTGACTGACCGCTCCTTGATGCGTGCCCAGTATCCAGCGCTTCACTAACGACACCACGCGGTGCACCCGGGGGAGCAGTTTCGAGGCGCGCGCCGGTTGCCCCTCCAGGTAGCTCACCTCGTGGCGATAGCCGTCGCCTTCGAGCGGTTCGTATCCCAGCCAACCGTCGGTATGGACCACGCTGCCGGGTTCGATCGACTCGCCGACGAAGGCCATCAAGCTGTCCCCGGAGGCGTTGGGAATGGTGCGTATCCGAACCCGCCCGATGCCGGCACCATCTTCCTCGGCCGCTACTACAATCAGCGCCTTAGCGTCGGTTTGGCGACCGCGCACGCCCTCCTCCAAGCCTCCTAAGTAAGTCTCGTCAACCTCCACGCGCCCGCTGAGCCGATCGCGTCCGGGCCGCACCATGGCGCGCCGGAGCTTATGCAACCAAGTCCAGGCCGTTTTGTAGCTGCCCAGGCCCAACACCCGCTGCAAGCCCAGCGCGCTCGCCCCGTTCTTCTGGCTCGTGAGCCACCACATGGCTCGAAACCAACTCTGGAGGGGTTGGCGGGTGTCTTGAAATATTGTGCCCGCCGTTGGAGAAGCTTGATGCCCGCAGCCGGCGCACTCCAGCAGCGCTGTCCGCACCGCCCACGCTTTGTCGTGCCCGCATCGCGGACAACGAAAACCCTCCGGCCAGCGGAGTTGACACAGATACTCTCGACAGGCCTGCTCGGTGGCGAAACGCGCCTCGAACTCGGCCAGATTCCGAGGATAATCTTCCATTTCCCCGATCCTACATCTTGTGGTCACCTGAGTCAAGTAAATACCCATCTGGCCGGGATATGGGCCTCACTCCCGGATTATTGTCAGTGCATTACGCGCCGCGGCATCAATAAAGCGGCGTCTTCCCAGTGCGCCGCGTTCGCCGGCCGATCACCCCGTGGTGCGCGAGACCGCCGGCCCACCGGATCCCCGTGAACTGCTAGCCTGTATTTCTGACTACCTGACGGTCGAAGCACGCAATAGGCCTGTCATTCCATCGTTACGGTTGCCTGCCGTGCTCACCGTACTGTTCAAGTACGCCTCTTTGCTTAAGAGAAGGGGTGCCAGGCGGCCCGTGCCTCGTACTGACGGGCCTCTCACGCACTTCGCCCCGCCAGGTAGTGTGAAATGCAGGCTGGATTAGATGGCCGAGATCAACACGCCCATGGTCGACCTACCTCCAGTTCCCGGTAAACGTCCGCCGCCGCCCGATCAGCGCACCGACGACGGCATCGTCGAAGCCCCCACCCGCCTGCGAGGCATCTTGCGCCAAGTGGGGCCGGGGCTGATCATCGCCGGTACGGTGGTCGGCTCCGGCGAGCTGATCGCCACCACCAAGACCGGCGCTCAGGCCGGGATCTATCTGCTGTGGCTGATTATCCTCGCCTGCTTGATCAAAGTTTTCGTCCAAATCGAAATCGGGCGGCACACCATCACCCATGGCGAGACGACGCTGTCGGCCTTGAATCGGCTGCCGGGGCCGCGGCTGCGGGTCAATTGGCTCATTTGGTATTGGTTCGTGATGATGGCGGCCAATACCGGCGGCATGGGCGCCATCGTAGGCGGAGTCGGGCAGGCGCTGGCGCTGGCTTTTCCCATCACCGGCGATTACAGTCGGGCGATTCAACTGCCCTCCGAACTCGAGCTGAAACGCTACATCGCCTGGAAGGGTGATATCGACGGCGGCGGAGCTGAGTTGGCGAAGATCAGCGCCGACGAGCAAGAGCGGATTCGCTTGGGGCAAACGTTGTTCCGCGACCGTTCGGATCGGCTGGATCGAGATGGCGACCAGCGGGGCGCGCAAGCCCTGGCGGCCGTCTCGACTTTGATCGCGGCCGAGCGCCTCGATAACGGCGACGCGGGGCAAGCCGTCACCGACGCCAAGGCGCGCGTCAATGTCTTGCTCGAACCATCCACTTCCGACGATTGGTATTGGGCGGTTCTCACGACCCTTGTAACCGTCACTCTGCTCTATTTCGGCCGTTACGGGATGATTCAAACCCTGGCAACGGTGCTCGTGGGATTGTTCACTCTCGTCACCATCGGCAATGTCTTCGCGCTGCAATTCCACCACACATTTCAGTTGTCGGCGTCGGAGATTTGGAGCGGCCTGCTGTTTCGCCTGCCCCCGGCCGGGACCGCGCCGCCGGGAATTGTCGGCTGGGAGATCACCCGTCCGCTGGCGACCGCCTTGATGACCTTCGGCATCATCGGCATCGGCGGGACCGAGCTTGGCATTTATCCCTATTGGTGTATGGAAAAGGGTTATGCGCGGTTCACCGGACCCCGCCGGCAAGACGCCGCCTGGGCCTCCCGGGCGCGCGGCTGGATGCGGGTCATGCGCTACGACGCGTTCATTTCGATGATTCTCTACACCACCGCCACGGTTGCCTTTTTCGTGATGGGCGTGGCGGTGATGCACAAGCAAGGGTTGGACCCCGCCGGGATGCGCATGGTCAGCACGCTGCTCGAACAATACGTGCCGGCGTTCGGCGAGTACGCGCGATGGCTTTTCCTCTTCGGGGCGATTGCTGTACTGTTTTCGACGTTTCTTATCGGCAACGCCAGCACGGCGAGACTGCTGACGGACGTGCTGAAAGTCTCGCGGCTGATGAAGAGCGATGACCCGAAAAAGCACGATCGCGCGGTGGTGTGGTTTTCGGTGGCGCAACCGATCATCGCACTGGGAGTTTTCACTACCGGCGCCGACCCGGTGGCGCTGGTGCTGACCAACGGCCTGACCCAGGCGATCATGCTGCCGCTGATGGGACTGGCGGCGCTTCATTTCCGTTACCGAGAGATCGACTCGCGGCTCAAACCGGGGCGGTGGTGGGATCGGATGCTGTTGCTTTCGTGCCTGGGGTTACTGATCGCGGGCGGCTGGTTGGCCTGGTCGACGCTGATGAGAGTTTTCTGACACCTGGGGCCCGGCTATAGGGTGTATTACGGCCTGGACAGTGACGATGTTGTGAAGTGGAAGGACTACAATGCCTAAACGTACGCGGCCACATCATGACGCTCTTCTAGAACACCTGCGGGATCCAAGAGGCGCGGCACACTATTTGAACGCCGCGCTTGAGGATTCTGATGAAATGCTCTTGGTTGCTCTACGCGATGTCGCCGAGGCGAGCACGACGATGTCCGACCTGGCGAAACGTGCCGGCATTAGCCGAGAAAGCATCTACCGTATGCTTAGCGAATCCGGGAATCCGACCTATGGGAGCTTTACGGCGATTCTCAGATCGCTGGGGCTCAGAATCGCATTCGAGCCGGATATCTTGACGGCCGGCACCTCCCGAAAGCAAGAACCCGTAGCTGAAGCGTCTGTCCCAGCGCCCGAGTCCGCCAACCGGTAGCAGCGGGCGTGGTCGTCTCTCAGCCGGCAAAGTCCGAGGAAACGTCGTGTCGGTATTTCCTGATTCACAACCAATCCATCTTGACCCGCGGCCGGTCTCGACGTAGAATTGATCTCGTCCAGGTGACCTCGTAGTGAACAGCGGGCTTCCGAGGTTGTAAGGCCCGCGGCGCACCTTAGTGCCTAGAGCACCCTATAGCCGCACCTCATTGAGGCGCCTGGACTTTTTTCCTTTGAACCGTTCCGGTCATTCCTTCCCCGCCCGCCGTAATCAGACCACGCCGCGGCGGCGCGCTATGCTTGAACCGGGGTGCGACGATACGGCTTTCACAGGCTGACGATTCTTTGCATCGGCGTACTGCTCGCCGGTTGCATGGGCTCGTTTCGCCGCGCGCGAGTCGCCGATCCGGATCCGGGTGAGCCGCTATTCGCCGCTTACTGCGCCGCCTGTCACCAATACGACGGACAGGCGGTCGGTGAAGCTCCGCCGCTCGACGGCGCCTTGTGGGTCACGGGGCCTCCGGCTCGGCTGATCAAGATCGTCCTGCACGGGGTGCGCGGGCGGATGGAAATCGCCGGCGAGGTCTACGATCGGGAAATGCCGGGGGTTGGGGCGGTACTCTCCGATCGGGAAACGGCTTTGCTGCTGACATTTGTACGCCGCCGCTTTGGCGGAGTGAGCGAACCTGTCGGGTCGGCCGACGTCACGAAAGTCCGAGCCGCGCACGCGGACCGAAGCGACTACTGGAGTATCGAAGAATTGCTCGCGGAGCCCTGATCGCCCGCTCAAACGTAAGTGCCGGGGATGCCGTGCTTGTTCAACTCATCGATGCCGATCTTTGAGGTGTAGTAGCCTTCGACGGTCAATTGCTTGACCTGCTTGAAAAACCGCGCACCCGTTTTCAAGTCAGGCAGCTTCGTACCGTCCAGCGTTTTGAGCAGGGCCGTCTGCTCATCGGCGCTCAAGCGAGCGAAGGGCTGCTTGTGCCGGCGGAGGGCGTAACCGTCGAGCCAACCCAGGCCGCTCAGAAATTCTTCCCGGGCCGCGGCGGCGCCGTCGTTGAGAATCAGGTCGATGTAGGCCGTCACGCCGGCTTGCTTCGCGCCGGGGGTATCGGTCGCGGGGATGATCAGATCCGAAAGCATCATCACCGTCTCACTCTGGTGAGCGTCAAACAGCAGCGGCTTCCAGGCCTCGGAAGCCGAGGCCGCCGCCGAGGCCGAAGCCGCGGAAGCGGGAGCCACCGAAGTGTGAGAATGGCCGGCCGCCGCGGCGCTGACCGCGGCGCCGGTTCCGAGCAGGGCGGACTTGAGAACATCTCGTCTTTTCATGGCAGCGTCCCTCGCGTCGGCGTGTGGGTGCTACGTCATATTGTAATCCGCGTCGTCGGCGGGCGTGTAGGGGTCGCCGAATCCCGGCAAGTGGAGCAAACGACGGGCGGGCCGGCTTCAGTCGAATGATGGAACCGCGCCTCGATTGGCGGCTTCGTATGGGAGAATGGAGTTAGTAGATACGAGCCCCCGTGATTTGAGGACCGGCTCGCTAGATCGCGACTCATCGTAAGTTGGCGGCTCACGGTTCACGAAATCGTAGACAACCGACAACAAAGCAGACCCTCCGACTTCATCCATCGTGGCTGTGTTTTCGCATGTCCAATACTGATCGACCCACTGTTTCCAGCGAAGCGATAGCCGACGCCCCCGCGGCGGCGAACGATTCCCCGCCGGCCGCGGACAATGCGCCGCCGCAAATGCCCGGTCTCCCCGACCCCGACGCCGCGACGGACACCGATGACGGCTTCGAAGCTTCTCACATTGACGAGCTGCTGCAACAGCTCGATGACCGCGCCCCGGCCCGCGAGAAACGTTCGGAAGGCCCGCTGACCGGGACAATCGTCAATGTTCGAGACGACGGCTTCTTTGTCGACATCGGCCGCAAATCGGAGGCTTTTTTGCCTCGCGAGGATGCGGTCGACCCCGACAAAGAAGAATTAGCCGCTGGCGACGAGGTGACCGTTAGCATTTCCGGGAGATCCTCCGACGGCTATTTGAAGCTCTCGCGCGTGATCGCCGAGCGTCCCAGGGATTGGTCGCAGTTCGAGGCGGCGTTCGAAGACGGAACACCGATTGCCGGCACGGTCAGCGAAGTGATCAAAGGCGGGCTGGCGGTGGATGTGGGCGTGCGGGCGTTTCTGCCCGCCTCGCGCAGCGGCGTACGCGATAGCGCCGATTTCGAAAAAATGGTCGGCGAGGAAATCCGCTGTCGCATTGCCCAACTCGATGTCGAGGACGAAAACATCATCCTCGATCGGCGCGTGCTGCTGGAAGAGGAGCAGGATCAAAAGCGCTGTGAGCGCGTCGCCTCGCTCGAGCCGGGAATGACGATCACGGGCACGGTGCGCGATCTGCGTGAGTTCGGCGCTTTCGTCGACCTGGGCGGCGTCGACGCGCTGCTCCATATCAGCGATCTGGCCTGGGCGAAGGTGAAAGAAGTCTCCTCGATGCTCAACGTCGGCGATTCGGTCGAGGTGAAGGTCCTCAAGATCGAGCAAGACGGCAAGCGTATCTCGGTGGGCCGCAAACAACTGACGCCCGACCCCTGGACCGAAATCGGCGAGAAGCTCGAAGTCGGCGCCCGCGTGAAGGGGGTCGTCAAGAAACTGATGGACTTCGGAGCGTTTGTCGAGCTTGAGCCGGGCGTCGAGGGCCTGATCCATATTTCGGAAATGTCGTGGGCGCGACGCGTGCGGCACCCCGGGGATATGCTCAATGTCGACGACGTCGTCGAGGTTGTTGTTCTCGAAATGAAGCTCGGCGAACGGCGCATCGGCTTGGGCCTCAAACAGGCGCTGGGCGACCCCTGGGCCGACGCCCCGAATAAGTTCGCCCCCGGCACGGTCGTCGAGGGGATCGTTCGCAACATGACGAACTTCGGCGCGTTCATCGAAGTCGACGACGGTATCGAGGGGCTCTTGCACGTCTCCGACATGGTCGAGGACCGCCACGTCAATCACCCCAGCGAAATCGTCAAGACCGATCAGAAAGTGCAAGTCGCCGTCACTGGCGTCGATGTCGAAAAACGGCGGCTGCGACTCAGCATGAAGGCGCTCGAACTCGACGACAAAGACGACTTTATCGAAGAGCACGAAGTCGGCGATTCGGTCACCGGCCGCGTCGCGAAACTCTCCGCCAAGAAAGCGGTTGTCGAGCTGGGCGAGGGCCTCAAAGCGGTTTGCTTCCTCGAAGCCGATGCCGACGGAACCGCCGAGGCGGCCGATTCCGCGCCTGCAAAGGACGTCTCGTCGCTGGGCGCCATGTTGCAGTCGGCCTGGAAGGGCGATGCAACCGCCGGCGGGGACCGGAGCGGTGAAAAATTGCAAGCCGGGCAAATTCGCAGCTTCAAAATCACAAAGCTTGATGCCAAGCAGCGCACGGTGGAACTTCGGTTGGTGTAGAATCACCGCTGGAGGTTCCCCATGCTCAGGCTCTTTCTCCCGAAACGCAAGCAGTAGCAGAGGCGTGGACGGAAGTCCACGCTCAGCCCGGTTCACCGGGCTTGGATTCGATCAGGCCGGTCCTTGTAGGGCCGGTTCGACGCTCCCGCCGTCCGGCATCGGCAGGCCGTTTTAACGGCCTTCTCCAACAGGCTTCAGCCATGCCCATGCCGCTCAACCGCGCGCTGCCCCTCGCCTCGGTGCTTTTGCTCAGCCTCCTTTTCTTCGCCGGCTGTGCCGCGCCAGAGCCGGAACCCGCGCCCGTCGACCACGGCGCCGGAACCGTTCTTCGCGCCGACCCCGCCGTCGATGCGATCATCCCCGAAGACTACAAGATCGAAAAGCTGCAGGGTGGCTTCCAGTTCACCGAAGGACCGGTTTGGATCAATAAAGACGGCGGTTATCTGCTTTTCAGCGACATCCCCGCCAACGCCGTTTATAAGTGGACGCCCGACGGACAGGTGACCGACTTCCTCAAGCCTGTCTTCGAGGGAGAGATCGAGGAAGGTCGCTCCGTCGGCTCGAACGGGCTGTTGCTCGATCCCGACGGCAATTTGTTGCTCTGCGAGCACGGCGGCCGCCGCGTTTCGAGAATGGGCGAGGACGGCACCCGCACAACCGTCGTCGACAAGTATGAAGGCAAGGGACTCAACAGCCCCAATGACGCCGTCTTTCATTCCGACGGGTCGCTCTATTTCACCGACCCGCCCTATGGCTTCCCCAAGCAGGATGACGACCCCGCCAAGGAACTCGACTTCAATGGCGTCTACCGTCTCGTCGACGGCAAGCTGACCCTGCTGAACCGCGACCAAACGCGCCCCAACGGCATCGGCTTGTCGCCCGATGAGAAAACCCTCTACGTGGCCAACTCCGACGCGGAGCGCAAGGTGTGGATGTCGTACCCGGTCAACGACGACGGGACGGTTGGCGAGGGCGCCGTCTTTTTCGACGCCACCTCGAACCAGGGCGAAGGAGTCCCGGACGGCCTCACGCTCGACGCCCAGGGCAACGTCTACGGAACCGGCCCCGGCGGCGTATGGATCATCAGCCCCGAAGGCAAGCACCTAGGGACGATTCAGCCCGAAGAGGTTCCCGCCAACGCGACGTTTGGGGACGCGGACGGCATGACGCTTTACATGACGGCGCGGAAGGGATTGTATCGGATTCGGCTTAACGCGAAGGGCTTGGGGCGGTAGGGAAGAGGATACCTATAATAGGGCACGCCCGCGGGCAGCAAGGTCACTACGTCTCCGGTGAAACCGAATTGTCATAGTGTTTAAGTCATCTTGTGCTACACAAACTCCAAGCGCACTTCGCGCCCGATCGCCGCGGCTGCTTTTTGACAGCGTTGCCAGCGTGACGGATTCGTTTTCGGGATCGAGCAGGCGATCGAGCTGGGAGCGGCTGGTTTGCATGCGCCGCGCCATCTCAGCCTTGGACAGACCGCCGTCCGCCATGGCGGCTTGCACCTGACGCGCCAGGACACGTTTGATCGCACCGGTGGTGACTTCCTCCTGGATGCCCTCTTCGCGCAGCCAGCTGTCGAATGAGCCGCCAATGTTCTTCTTCTTCTTCATCACTCTTGTCCTTTGTAGCGTTTCCGTGCCAAGTCGATGTCCTTTTGGGGCGTCTTCCGGCTCTTCTTGATGAAGCCGTGAAGCAAGACCATCCGGCCTTCCTCAACACAGAAGATCACTCGCGCAATCTTGCCGCCGGTCAGGCTGCCGCGCACTTCCCAAAGATCCCTGCCCAGTGAACGTACGAGAGGCATGCCGATCGGCCACGAGAACTCGACATCCTTCGCCGCCCGGAAAACAAAAAACGTCGCCTGCTCGCCAGGCAATTTGGTCGCCGCGATTACGGCTTTCGCCGCTGCCCCGGATGACGTAGTGAATCTCACCGCCGGCGATTAACTCCGTTGACACGTTTTCGCCCAAACGAATTCGCAAGTAGCGGGCCAACAAGAAGGGCGTTGTCGCCGGATAATCAAAACCGAGGCGATCGCCAAGGTCAAGATCAATCAGGCCGCTGGGCGTGGATGCGGAGAACGCTTTGTCGCGTTCGGCCACGAATAAGTGCGCCGGCACGGGCGGGCGCTTTGTCTCGAAAATGTTTTCGGGAACTGCATAAACCGCGCGGCGGCTCGATGCGGTTTCCGCGCGTTTCGCCGTCCCCACAGCGTTGTCCGACATGATGATTTCCTCGGCCGGCGCAAGTTGAAGCCACGCTCCCCGCCGTTTCGGGCACGCCTCGGGAAACGGGATGCAACCTTGGGCTATTCGCCGCCCGCGCCGCCGCTCGACTTCTCGACGATCTTCAGCACAATCGGCTCGGCCGTAAAGGCGGTCGGCTGCGATGAACGGGTCTCGACGATTCCCGAAACGTAGATCAACTGCTCGAGCGGTTTCGCGCCCGGCAAGGCCCGAATCGAGAACATCCGCGAGTCCTTCTCTTCAGTGATGAGAATACTGTTGAGTCCGACCTCGGGCGTATCGGTGTGCGGCGGCAGATTGAGAACTTCGACGGGAACGCGCCCGCCGAAACCGTTCTTGCGCCTCACCGAGACGGTGATCTTGGCGTCTTGGCCGGGTTCGAGCACGACTTCGTGCTTGTCGGTCGTGATGAGAATGTCGGCCGGCGCGACGACCGAAACCAACTGCAATCCGTCAGCCGGATTGGCGCGCTTGGAGACGGTCTTGCCGGCGATCCGGGCCGTGCCGCGAATCTTCAACGGAAAGGCTTTTCCGATCGTCGTTTCGGCGTCCGCGTGAAGCATCAGCGTGGCCACCATCTGCCCCGACGGAATCACGGTATCGTCGGCCTGAATCCCCGCCGGCAAGTCTTCGACCGTAACGTGAATATCGCCGTCAAACCCGTCTTGACGGAAGGCCGTCACTCGCAACGGAACGCGCTCGCCTTGGGGGATGTTCGGCGCGCGAGGACTTGCCGAGAGGCGGAAGTTCTCGCGCGGCTCCCGTAAGGCGAGCCGGTACGCGAAATCCTCTCCACCGCGACCGTGGGTGTCGCGAATGCTCACCAGGTATTCCCCGTCCGCCGGCGCTTTGAATTCCAGGAAAGAATCCTTGCCGTGCGGCACGCGGCCATCGTCGTTGTGATGATAGAGCCGCACGAGCGGCAGTCCATTCGGAGGGAATTGCTTCCCCGGCGGATGGACCTGGACCTTGTACATCGGTGCGCCCTTGGCGTGCGCTTGCGGACTGGTGGCAAACGAGGACTGACGCTGCGCGCCCCTGGTCCGGCGACCCGGGATGATGGGCGGGAACGATTCGAAGGCGACGCCTTCGTCGGGTTGGCGCGGCATACGGGTGACCAGCATCAACTCGCTGCCGATCATCAGGTAGTCGCCCGCGTCGAAATCTTTCGAAATCTGGAAGCGGATCTCGGCTTGTTCGGAAGTATGGTCGAACAGATCGGTATACGTAACGGCCACGGCCCGCACCGTCGCCGCCTCGATCCGCTTTCCGTCGGCTGTCAGCACGTCGATCACCGAGTCAAGCTTCGACCCGACCTGCGCGGCGGTGACGTCGACGAGAACCGACTGGTCTTTCTTAGCCGCGAAACGGAAGTAGTGCGAGCCCGAAGCCAGCCGTCCGTTGATGGTCACCGGGAACGTGACATGCTGGGCCTTCTCCACCGCGGTGTTGTCGCCGGATGCTTCCGCTTCGGGATGATCACCCAACGCCAGCTTGACGGTGTTCAACGCGCGGCCCTTTTCCGTGTCGGGACGAATGACGGCCCGATCGTCGCCCATCCAAGAGGGCTCGCCGGCGACCTCGACTTTGCCGTCGCCCAAGTTAAACCCCTTGAGCGCTATCGTCGCCGTCTCGCCGCGCCGCACGCCGAGAGGATAGACTGACTCGACCAGTGCGTAGTCGCCGACTTTCAAGCGATAAAAGTGATCTTTGCCGCCGCTCTTGGTGTAGTCGCTTACGCGGACAAGGTACGTCCCGGCCTTGTCGAAACGGTGGGCGAAAGCCCGGCCCGCGCGCTTTTGGGACTTGGCCCCGAGCCGCACGGGGGTGTGATCGGCATCCAACAGACCGATGATCGGCTTGATCTTCGACCCGACCTTCATGCCGCTTTCCTCGAAGACGAGCTGTTGGCCGGCGTCGACCGTGATGGCGAAATAATCTTCATCGCCGGGTTCGGAAATCACGCCCGCCAGAATCGTCGGCAGGGACGAAGTAAGAGGATGGTCGGGGGTGCTGTCGGTCTCGTGTCCGGGCTCGCCTTCGGAATCAACGTGATACGCGGGCTCGATCAGAATCTTGGCCGCGGGGCTAGTGCCGAATTCCGTCGCCAAACGAAAACGCACCGGCGTGACATCGGCCTTCTCATCGACCGTCACTTCAATCCGAACCTGATAACGCGGCGGCTGCGGCCCCAAATCGATAGTCGAAATCAATCCCGCCGCGCCCAGCCTGGGTGGTTCGGCGACATAGGGCATATCCGTGACCTCGAGCACGCGGCCGCTCACGGTCGGCTCACTGAAATACACGGTGGAGGCGCCGCGTAGGTTATAGCCTTCCACGGTCAGCACCGCCGTCGCGCCTTGGGAGACGCCGCGCGGAGCGAGCGACTCGATTGTTGGGGGTGTGGTGCGGCTGCCGGTCGGATGCTCGGTCACCGGTTCGGCCAAGGCAAAGCCGGCGGTGAAAAACAGGATCGAGGCGGTCGTAAAAAGTCGATTCATGGCGATTTCCTAGCGGTTTCGATAACGTTCAATTGATCGCGGTAATTCTTGCTGTCGTAAATGCTCAGCGACCCGTCGAAACGGCCCGCCGCGATGCGGCTCCCGTCGGGGGAGAAGGCCAGCGACATTACCCAGTCGGGCTGGCCGTCGAGAGTCGCTAATTCCTCCAAGGTTTCGGCGTCGAAAACCTTGATCGTGCGATCCGCCGAGGCGGTCACAATCTTCTTGCCGTCGGGAGAGTAGGCGATACGCAAGATGGTCGATTGGTGGGCGATGAGGACGTTCAACAGTTCTCCGCCGTCCTCACCCAACTCCCAGACGCGAACCGTGCGATCGTAGCCGCCGGCCGTTACCCGCTTGCCCGAGGGATGAACGGCGATCGAATTGATGCCGTCGATCGGCTCGCCCAGGGTATACAGGCGTTCGCCGGTGGACGGGTTCCAGATCTTGACCGAGCGATCGGCCGAGCCCGAAAGCAGTCGACTTCCGTCCGGGGTAAACGCCAGCGCGTAGACGGCGTCGATGTGATCATTGAGAGTGCGCAACTCGCGGCCCGAAGCCGTGTCCCACAGCTTGATATCTTTGTCGTAACTCGCCGTTGCGATCATCTTGCCGTCGGGCGAAAAGGCCAGCGCTTGAATCGTGTCGGCGTGTCCCTCGATGGCGAGAGTCGCGCGGCGTTCGGCGACATTCCAGATTTTCACCTGGCCGACTTGTTGGGCATAGCCGCCGGCGGCGGCCAGTAAGCTTCCGTCGGGGGAAAAGGCGATGGCTCGGGCGATGTCGGCAAGCCCGTCGAACTCCGCCACGGTGCGTCCGGTGACCGCGTCGGTGAGAGTGGCTCCACCGTGGCGCCCGGCCGCGAGCAGGCGACCGTCGGGGTGATAGGAGAGCGAAAAGATTTGGGGCTTGATTTGGGCGGTCGGCTCGATCTTGGGCAAGCGCCCGGGCTCGACTTTCAGAGTGGCTTCGCCGGGCTTCGGCCCCGGCGCGCCGGCGTCGATCCAACGCCCGAGCAACTCGATGTCCGCCGGGCCCAGCGGGTCGGCCGACAGCGGCATGCGCGGTTCCAGCTCGCCCGTGATCATGCGGTAAAGGGGGCTCTCCGCCTTTTTGCCGGCGACAATGGAAGGACCGCGCTTGCCGCCTTTTTCGAGACCGTCAAAAGTTTCGAGGACCAGCCCGCCCATCTTCGTCTTCTCCGAGTGGCAGCCGACGCAATTGCCGGCGAGGATCGGCGCAACGTCCGCGGTAAAGGACGGCGTCGTTTCCGCCGCGGCGGCGGCGGGCGCCGACATCAACGCGAAAACGGCCAAAGTCGTCGCAGGCAGCACACGAAGACCGGCGCGGCCGCGCAGTGGGGCAGGTCTCCAGGCCTGCCCGGGCGAAACCCTAAATGGATTGCCTCGGCGTAGCGGGGCCCGTGACGTCATGTCTTCTCGCGACTTCATCTTTCGCGGCTGACCCCTCACTTGCGTTCGGGGCTCTGAATCTTCTTCTTAGTGGTTGAACAGAAACTCCTTTTTCGTCAGCAGCGCCCACATCAGGTCTTCAATCGACTCGCGGCGCGCCTTGCTTTGCGCCCGCTGAGCGGCACGCTGAGCCCGAGCTTTCTTGAGTTCTCCCAAGATCGTCTGCTTCTCCGACTCGTTCGGATAGCGGCTGAACGCGGAGAGGAACAAATGATCCAAGATCTTTCGATCCGATAAACCAAGGTCGAGGAACGAAGCGATATTGTTTCCGTCGGCGCGCAGCTTGCCGTTGAGCGTTTCGCCGTTGATCACGTGCAAGGCCTGCGCGATGCTGGGGTCCCCCGAGCGCTCTTGGACGTCGCACACCAATCGCAACGGCCGGCCGAAGGACTCCAAAAACCGCGACTCGACCTGGATGTCGGGCAACTGCAACGCTCGCATGCCGGCCGGGTAGTCTTCGAATTTCGAATCCTGTCCGGTGATCGACGACATGGCGTCGAGAATCACTTCCGCTGGCAAACGCTTGACTTGATATTTCGAGTAATACCTATCGTCGCGCTGGTTCGAGGCGTTGGGCGTCGAGGAAAGCTGATAGGTCCCCGAATTCATAATCCGCCGAATCAGATGCTTCACGTCGTAGCCGCCGGCAACCATGTCCTTGACCAGCGCATCGAAAAGTTTCTCGTTGGACGTCGGGTTCGTGGCCCGCAGATCGTCGGCCGGCACGACCAAGCCGCGCGCGAAGAAGTTCGCCCAGACGCGGCTGACGATGTTGCGCGCGAAGTAGGGGTTTTGCTCGCTCGTCAACCACTCAGCCAAATGCAGCTTGCGGTCGTCGAGGGAATCGAGCGCCAACTCCTCGCCTTCGAGCGGTGTCGGAGGTAGCGGCCGCCCCATGCGCGGGTGGGAAATATCGCCGAAGTCCTTCTGGAAAATGATTGAATCGCCGGGCTCGTCGCCATTCTTGATGCCGATTCGCGTGAACAGATTGGCGAAACGGTAATACTGCACCTGGGTCCACTTCTCGAGTGGATGGTTGTGGCAGCGCGCGCAGGTGAGCGTCTGCCCCATGAAGGCCTGGGTCGTGTTTTCGGCCAGCTCAATGGTGTCTTTGTGGAGAACGAAATAGTTCAGGGCGCCATTCTCGCGGCTGCTGCCGGCGGAAGCGAAAATATCTTGCGCGAATTGGTCCCAAGGCTTGTTTTCGGCGACGCTGTCTCGAATCCAGTTGTAGAAATCCCACAGCGCGGTGCGATTCAGGTGATCGCTGTTCGTCGAAACCAACAACAGGTCCGACCACTTGTAGGCCCAGTAATCGGCGTATTCGGGGCGCTCGAGCAGGCGGTCGATTAAGCGGCCGCGCTTGTCGGCGGAATCATCAGCGAGAAAGTCCTCGACCTCCTCGGCGCTGGGCAACGTACCGATCAAGTCAAGATAAGCCCGTCGCAAGAACGTCGAATCGTCGGCCGCCGCCGAGGGCGCAATGCGCAGCTTCCGCAACTTTTCGAGCACCAACTCGTCGATGTAGTTGTTGACCGTCAGCCGTCCAAAATCTTTCTCGCTGATCTCGTTGTCGTGAGGAACGGTAAGCCGCGCATAAAGCACGCTGGTGGCATAGGCCACCGTAATTGCGGCTTCTCCGCGACCAACCATCGTCACGACGCCGCCGTCATTGACTTCGGCCACCGCGGCATCGGTCGAGGTGTAGCGCGCCCAGCGGCTGACGTCGGTTACGCGGCCGTCGGAGTACTTCGCGCGGACGACCAGTCGCTGCTTCGCGCCCGGCTCAAGCGTGGCCGCGCGAGGATAAACCTCCAAGCCGACCACCTCGAGATCATCGTCGCTGGGCCCCGGCGCACCGGCCGCTACCCACTCGGAAAGCACTTGATACTCAAGTGAATCGACGGCGATCTTCCTGCCGCCGCCGTGAGGAACGGTCATCGTCGACTTGAGCAGGAAAAGGCTCGAAGCCGGGTCAGCCAACGATATGCGTCGCGCCGTCGCCTCGCGGGTCAACACGTCGTAATCGGCCTGCGGGTCATACCCGCGCAAGGTAAGCTCCAAGCCGTTTTTGCCGCCCGCCGCGCCATGGCACGGACCGGAGTTACAACTTCTCTTGGTCAGGATCGGAACGACATGCCGCCGAAAGCCCCAGGTAAAGGGTTCGCGCGTGCCCGACACGCGAACCCCCACACTCGCTTCGAGCCCGTCGGCTTTCACGCGAATAACCGCCGAGCCGTCGGCAACGGGACGCACCAAACCGCCGGCGTCGACCGAGGCAATGTCGGGGTTCTCCGAACTCCAGGAAGCGCCGTTAGTCCAATCCTTTTGGACCCCACCGCGCTCGGCCTGCGCCAGCACTTGCTGTCGCGCTTCGAGGCCGTGAAGTTCAATCGACGCGGGAAGGATTTCGAGACGGGCCTTGGACTCGGCCCGTGCGGCGAGCGGTAGGCAAAACGCCGCGGCGATCAACAGCAACCGGGAAATTCTCATCGAATCAAAAGGCCTCCCCCAAACCGGCATACCCCGGGCCGCTCACGGGATGGTCACCGCGGGGCAATGCTCGACACTCGACTCCGCGCAGCCGCTTCACTTACGAAAACAGTTCGTGCACCGGTTCGACGCCGCGGTCAACCACCGGCAACGGCCTACCGTTCGCCGACGGTAGTTCGGTCTCGAGGTCGATCCCCAACTGGTGATAAATCGTCGCGACAATCTCGGCCGGCCTGACCGGACGATCCTTCGGCGCGCCGCCGATCTTGTCGGTCGAGCCGATCACTTGTCCGCCCTGAATCCCGCCGCCCGCGGCAACAATCGACCAGGCCTGCGGCCAATGGTCGCGCCCGCCGGCCGGGTTGATCTTCGGCGTGCGGCCGAACTCGCCCAGTGCCAGGATCATCGTGTTATCCAGCATGCCGCGATCGCTGAGGTCTTCGATCAACGACGTAAATCCGTTGTCGAACATCGGCCCCACCAAATCGCGGTAGCCGCTGATCGGGCTGAAAGGCGGCGAGCCGTGAATGTCCCATGTGATCTCGTCAAACACCGTCTCGAACATGTTGACGGTCACGAAGCGCACACCGGCTTCGATCAGCCGCCGGGCGAGCAAACAGCTCTGTCCGAAACGATTACGGCCGTATTTGTTGCGAACGTCGTCCTCTTCGCGGTGCACCTCGAAAGCCGCGCGCGCCTTCTCCGACGTCATCAAGGTATAGGCTTGATGGAATGTCGAATCGAGCAGCCGGGCGTCCTGCGACGTCTCGAACTTGCTGACCGTCTTGTCGACCATCGCCCGCCAGTCGCGGCGGCGGTCGACCCGCAGCGCCGACAAATAGTCGGGCGGCAGCATGTCGGGGACCTTAAAATCTTTCTCGGAGGGATCGGCGTTGAGCACAAACGGGTCATGACGCTTCCCGAGGTAGCCGCCACTTTGACCCGGCTTGAAGTTGCCCCCCGTCGGCCCGATGATCTTCGGCAGCAGTACGTGCGGCGGAACGTCGCCCTTGGGACCCTTGACGTATCCCAAAACCGAGCCGATGTGAGGATGCTCCATGCCGCCCAGCGACAACCGGCCGGTCTGAAAAAGCTGGTGCCCCATCGCGTGTACCGCGGCGGCGTTGTGGTAGCAGCCCCGCAGCAGCGCGTACTTGTCGGCGTGCCGCGCCATGCGGGGGAAAATTTCGCTAATCTCGATGCCGGGAACGTTTGTCTTGATCGGCTTGTGCGGCCCGCGAATCTCGATCGGAGCCTCGGGTTTCATGTCAAATGTATCGAGCTGGGAAGGCCCGCCGACCAGCATCAGCATGATGACGTTGACGTCCTTGTCGGTGGCGGCGCCCTGTGCCTGCATTTGCAGGAACTCGGGCATCCCCAGGCCCAGCAAGCTTAACGAACCGGCATGAAGGAAGTCGCGGCGACGCATCCCGTCGCAAAATTCAACGGTCTTATCGGCATCCAAGCGAAACATGGCCTAATCCCCCCTTATCGCGGTTCCAAGATTCCATTTAGAGCCTAACATATCCACCGCCGCGAAAGCCGCGCAGCGCAAGAATCGCGAGATCCAGTCTTCCCAATGTCGTGGAGATCACAGCGACTTCACTCTTGACGGCTGGCGTCAATATGAAAATCCTGGCGGCCCGGATCATCGGCGTCCTCGATGACGACGGCCTCTCGACGCGCAAGGCGCGGGAGAGAACCGGCATCTACCATGCCGATTTCTCTCGCATTCGCAACGCCAAGCTCGGCCGCTTTACGATCGATCGGCTGATGACGATTCTCGATCTCCTCGGCCGACAGGTCGAAGTTCGGATCAGTGTGAAGCCGCGAACGCGGCAAGTAGAAGCGGTGGCGCAATCGTGATACTCGGTGCCCGCCCACCAACCGCCTCAGGCCCGGCTGCCGCCGCGCAACACCCGCGCCGGCAGAGTCACCAGCGCCCACAAGAAGTCAAAGACGCCGCCCACCACGACGCCCACCAAGCGCAGGGGCAACAGCACCAGCCAAACAATCGGGTAGACCAGCAAAGCCAGAATCGCCAACGGCCAACAGAGTATAAACAAGATCAGCCACAACAAGAATTTCGTCATTCGAGGGCGACTCCTTAGCAAATTGCAACCAACAGCGCGGCTCCCGCGGAACTCGTCGCTACTGCAATCTACGAGGCCGCCAACGACAAAGTTCCCGACCTGGATCCCCCGAACGGGCCTCGGCGGCCTAAGGTCAATTTCCGACCGGCGTACAGAAATCTCTGATTGCAACCGCCATCCGGTTGGATAAAATGAAGGGAGCCCGTTTCGAGGAGGTTTCCCCGATGCGCCTGCTGGTTCTTCTACTCATCACCTTCCTTCCGCCGCTGTACGCGCAGCAATCCGACGCCGCCGAGAGCGATGACCAGGACGCGCCCTCATCGGCCGAATCCGAATCCTCGCCGGGACCCACCGTCCGCGAGGACAGCGGTGTCGTGATTATCAGCAGCCGCTCGGAATCCCCGATCGTCGAAGAAGAGATCCTTGACGAAGTTGAAGCCGAAGCCGAGGGGTCCGAAGCCGAACAGGAACCCGCCGAAACAGAGACAGACGAGCAGGACGCGCCCGACGGCGAAATCGCGATCGAGGAAGAGAGCGTTCAGGGCGAAGTCGCCGTGACCGAAGAGGCGGAGGAGGAAACCGAGGTCGAGGGTCCGAGCAGCCGTAGCGAAACGGTTACGGTCTTCGATTTCAGCGGTAATAGAATCCGGCAGCCCGGCTCTCAATTTTCCCGGCGAAGTGAGGACGGGAGCGAGAAGCACGTTACGTTGCAGAGCATCAGCGGCCGGGAGGTTCCCTATTTCTCCGAGCGCGAAACCGTGCTTCGCCAAACCGAAACCGAAAAATCCGTTGAAAAGACGACGCAGCGTTACGACCCCAACGGAAACCCGACCCAGCAAGAGATGGTTCGCGAGGAAACCCGCAAGCTGGCCGACGGCACAGTCGTCACCACGGCAACCAGTTCCGTCGAAAACATCAACGGATGAATGGAAATCGTCGACCGCGTCATCACCCGACGCAAGGAACACAACGGCCGAGTCGAAAATCTCGTCACGACGGAAAAACCGTCGATGAACGGCGGGTTCCAGACGATCATCCGCGAAGAGTCGATCGAGACCAAGCAAGGCGACAACGCCTCCACAATCACGACCGTGCGCCAAGTCGACAACGGCGGCGGCCGGCTTGTCGTCGCCGGACGGGAAGAAACCGTGATGCGCCAAACCGGCAACGTTTCCACCACGGAAAAGACCGTCTACGAGCGCGATCCACTCAATGCGAAAATGACCGTCTCCGCACGGACCCAAGGCGAATTGGTTACCAACGAGGATGGGTCCTCGACCGAAACCGTCGAAACCTACGGCCACTCGCTCGGGGACGGTTCGCCGCGTTTTCTCAGCGGCAATTCCGACAATCGACTGCTTCGAACGGTGACGCGCGAGACCACTTTGGGCGCCAACGGCG
Source organism: Bryobacterales bacterium (assembly GCA_965248235.1). Classification (GTDB taxonomy): domain Bacteria; phylum Acidobacteriota; class Terriglobia; order Bryobacterales; family UBA6623; genus UBA6623. The sequence continues at coordinate 51,035 of CBDFIU010000001.1, forward strand.
AAACGGTCGAAACTACCCGCACCCGAACGCTCAGCCAGGCCGACCCCAAAGAACTGGCTCCCACCGAAACCCGTCAAAAAGTCCGCCGGCCCAGCGCCAACGGCGAGACGGTGGAAACCCACGTCTTCGAACAAACCGTCAGCGGCCGCATGAGCCCCACGCAAGTGATCGTGGAGCAGGTCACCAAGTAGTCCGCCCTACCCTTCCCGAATCGCTCCCACACACCTCGAGCCGGCAAAGCGTTACGGTATAGATACTGTTGCCCGATCGTGAAACCCGGCGGGCGCCTTTTCCAGGAAACCATTACGTGGCGCATCCGTTAGCAATCCTGTCGGCACGCTCGCCCCATGGCTTCGGGGCAATGTTGTTGCTTGCGGCGGCATTTCTCGCCGCCCTCGACGCCCAAACCCAACAGGCGAGCCTCGCCGGCCGCGTCCTCGATCCTTCGGGCCGCGTCGTGATCGGGGCTCGGGTCGAGGCGATGGAACAGGCAACCCTGCGCCGCCAAGCGACCGCGGCCGACGAGCAGGGGCAGTATCGGTTTCCGCTCCTGCCGGTTGGGGATTATGAGCTCCAAGCCACCGCGCCGGGCCTTCGTTCCGACCCCGTCACCGTGCGCTTGAGCGTCGGCCGCCGGTGGCGCGTCGATCTCGCCCTGGTCCTTGAAACCGAGCGAACCCGGATAGAAATCAGCGACGCCACGCCGCTGCTCGAACCCGAAAACACCGCCCTTGGCTCGGTCATTTCCCGCGCGACGATTGCCAATCTCCCCTTGAACGCCCGCGAGTTTTTACAACTCGCTCTGCTGTCGGCCGGCACGCTGCCCGCCGCGCCGGGCTCGGAACTCTCGCGCCAAAACAATAGCGGCCTGCACGTCGGCGGCGCCCGCGAAGCCTCGAACAACTTCTTGCTCGACGGCGTCGACAACAACGACCTCTATATCAACCGTCTGGTCGTCAGCCCGCCGCTCGACGCCGTGCGCGAGTTCCGCTTGCACGCGGCAAACTATCAGGCCGAATACGGCCGTAGCGGCGGCGCTCAGATCAACGTCGTCAGCCAAAGCGGCACCAACGGCCTTCACGGCTCCGTCTACAACTACCTGCGCAATCACGCCCTCGACGCGCGTAATTTCTTCGACGCGCCCGATCAGCCGATCCCGCAATTTCAACGCAATCAATTCGGCGCATCGCTCGGGGGCCCGGTGCGGCGCGAACGAACATTCTTCTTCGGGGGCTATGAAGGCACCCGCGTGCGTGACGGCGTCACGAAGACGGCTCGTGTCCCGGGTCTCGCCGAACGCAACGGAGACTTCTCCGCCTCGCCGTTCCCAGTCATCGATCCGTTCACGCAACAACCCTTCCCCGGGAACCGCATCCCCGCTGAGCGCATCCACCCGATTTCCCAAGGACTGGCCTCGCGCTGGCCCGCGCCCAATCGCCCCGGCGCGGTGCAAAACCTCGTCAGCGCGCCGCGCGGCGATCTATTGGTCAACCAACTCTACGGACGAATCGACCACTATCTCTCACCCCGCGACGCTCTGTTCGCGCGCTACAACTTCAGCCACGACCGCGGCCTCGAACCTTTCAACGACGGCAATACAAACGTCCCGGGCTTCGGAAGTTTTGTGTTGAATCGCGGCCAGAACCTCGTGCTCTCCGAAACACACGTTTTCAGCCCGGCCACCGTCGCCGAGCTGCGTTTCGGATTCAACCGCCTGCGCCGCGAGGTGCTGCAGGAAAATATCGGCAACGACGTCGCCGGGGAACTGGGTATCGCCGGCGTTTCGAGCGACCCGCTATTCAGCGGCTTCCCGGCTGTTAACGTCGGCGGTTTCGACAGCTTGGCCGACAACACCGCGCTCCCCATCGTCCGCGAAGACCAAACCTTTCACCTGATCGCGAACCTCACGCACGTCCGCGGCAGGCATACGTTCAAGGCGGGCGGCGAGTATCGGCACTTTTCCGATGACGGCGTCCAGGCCTTTTTCGGGCGCGGCCAGATGAACTTTCTGGGGGCTTTCACGCAGAATCCGGCCGGGGATTTTCTGCTGGGATTCCCGACCTTCACGATTCAGACCGTCTTCGACAACCCCTTCCGCCAACGCGCCTCGTCGTGGAACGGCTTTCTGCAAGACGACTGGCGTATCACGCCCCGGCTGACACTCAATCTCGGCCTGCGCTACGAATGGAATCGCCCGGCGACCGACGTCGAAGATCGCTTCATGACGTTCGACCCCGACGCGCGGCAACTCGTGCAGGCAGGCACGGGCGGCGTCCCTCGCGCCGGCTTTCGGCACGACAACAACAACTTCGCCCCGCGCATTGGGCTGAGTTGGAGCCCGCGATCCGCCGACGACCTGGTTCTGCGCGCCGGTTGGGGCGTTTTCTACGACACGACGATTCTCGAAGCCAACTCGGGACTCTATTTCAACCCGCCGTTCTTCGACCTGCGTTTGTTCTTCCCCTCGCAACAGGGTTTGCTGACGCTGAACGACCCGTTTCCCACAGGCGCCGGTTTCACGCCGCCGCCGACGGTCTTCGCGATGCAGCCTAACTTTCGAACGGCCTACTTACAGCACGGCAATGTATCGCTTGAAAAAGCTCTGCCGGGGCGTACCGTTTTTCGCGCGGCCTACGTGGCCTCGAAGGGGACAAAACTGCTGCGACAGCGCGACATCAACCAACCCCCGCCCGGCGACGGCCCGGCTTTCTCGCGGCAGCCGATCCCGGGTTTCGCGAACGTTATCTTGTTTGAATCGGCGGCCGCGTCGACCTATCACTCGGGGCAATTTTCACTGGAACGCCGTTTCACCGGCGGCTTGTCGTTCTCCCTCGGCTATACGATCTCGAAGTCCATTGACGACGCCTCGGCCTTTCTGCCCACCGACGGCGACCCGAGCTTCCCGCAAAACAGCCGCGACTTGCGGGCCGAGCGGGGCCTGTCGGCCTTCGATCAGCGTCATCGATTCGTCATGGCGGCGAGTTACACGCCGCCGTTTCGAAACCATTGGGCGACGAAGGATTGGCGCTTCGACTTGATCGCGGCCATGCAATCGGGCGCGCCGCTGACGCCGCGGTTGAGCTTCGACAACAGCAACACCGGCAACACCGGCGCCATCGCCGGAGCCGACCGCCCCGACGTAATCGATGACCCGCATAGCGGCCCATCAACACCCGAGCGTTTTTTCAATACCGACGCTTTCGCTATCCCCGCGCCCTTTACTTTCGGAAATGCCGGCAGAAACATTCTCGCCGGGCCCGGATCGGCTACGATCGATGTGGCGCTGGGAAGAGCCTTCCGTTTCGGAGAAACAGCGCGAATCGACTTCCGCGCCGAAGCCTTCAATCTCTTCAACCGGCCGAACTTCTACCTCCCCGGCCGCATCGCCGATCAAGTCGGCTTCGGAGCCATCGCCGCCGCCCGCTCGGCGAGGCAGATTCAGTTCAGCCTACGCCTGGGGTTTTAGCTGCCCAACTCCACAGTCACCCCTCAGCGAAGGGCGCTACGGATTGCCGGCTCCTGCATGACCACATGGGAACCCCCGACGACAGCGAACACTTTCTTGCCTTTAAGAACTTCGCCCACCAATAGATCAACCATGAAACGGTCTCGGTATTCGCTCAAGAAACGGCTGATGTCGTTGAGAACGTTGTGGGACTGGACGGGATCAAACCAAGATGCGTCCGTCGCCGCGAGACCGCGGTTGCCGGGAATCAATTGGTCGAACACGACTTCAGTTTCGGCGATGGACCGAGGCGGTCCTTCCAAACCCTGAATCCCTCCGTAGTATTCCAGCCATCGGGCCATCTCTTCCTCGAGAGTGCGCTTTATCTCGAAACGACCGTACTGCACCGCTCCGCGTAGAAGGTAAAAAAGTCTCGCGCGCTTTGCGCCGAACTCTTCAATCAGAACCCCTGCCTCCGCCTCCCTTGTCGGTTCCAGACTGCGTACGCGAACGTGGTCGCGAGCCGCCAGATAGCGGATCAACCCCGGTTCGCCGTACCTGCGAATGGCCACGGCGAGGTCGTTCTCGGTTGGCGGATCCCCTCCCTCGTTGAAAGCCATGTCAGGCCGAAACTCGGCCCAGAGGCGCTGAATCTGCTCAAACTGAGCATCGGATGGATCGGACGAGTGGGCCGCCCCGTAGTAAAAAAGAGCACCGCCGCCTGGGTGTTCAACACGAACAATATACGGCCATCGGACGTCCAGCTGGGAATAGGCCGACCACGAGAGAGTTTCACCATGCTTCCCGACGCACGAGGCACCCAGCATAGCCGTCCCCGCGACGACAGACATCGCCCATCTCCAGCGATCGGTCGCTCGTGGTCTCAACGGCATCACTTTCCGGTCTTCTCTCGACGACCTCTTGCTTGACCACCGCCGGTACAGCTATAAGAATTCACAACGGCTCGGGCAACCTGAAGGCGTAACGCGGATCTCGATGTGCCCCGAAGCCTTTTCCCTGACGCAGGAATGCCCGCCGGCTTTTTCCCCTATTCCCGCGTGCTTCGCGGCACAATCCGACCGAACTGCTGCCCGCCGTGATCGCCGCTGCTCCATGTCCCCACGTATTGGCCGTCATGGAACAGCACTCGCGCCGTGAAGGTGCCCAGCCCCGGGATCGTCGCGTCAGTCAGGGCGATAATCGGCGTGTCGTCGGCCCATAGGATTCTCACCGGCACGGGCACGGTCACATCGTGGTCGCCGTATTTGATACGAGCGTGGATCAGCCAATAGTCGTCACCCGGCATGTTCGTGATCTCTTCGATCTCGTAATACTCCGGGTGAACGCCCTCTCTCCCTTTCAATGTAAAGTGGCCCTCCAGCGCAACGCCTTGCATCGATTCCTGGAACTTGGCTTCCAGCCCCGCGCGGCGGTCGGCCCCCTCATCCGGCGAGGAAGAGCAGGCAAGCAGAAGCGCCGGAACAGCGGCCGCCGCCCACATCAACACACCACGTCGACTCGCCATGATCACCCTCCCAGGTCCTAACCCGCGTTTCTCATCGCCTGACGGGCAAAAGCACACGATAGGCCCGCCATTACTTCGTTGCGCTTGCTCGCCGTGCTCATCGTACTGTTCACGTACACCTCCGCGCGCCAAGCGGCGCGCGCCTCGTGCTGATGAGCCTCTCATGCACTTTGCCTCGCCAGGCGATGAGAAAAGCGGGCTAAAGACTACTCCCCAGCCTACCAAGCTCCCATAGTGAGTACGGCCGGCAAGCGCGCCGAATGTCGGGCTGATCCGCAGCCGGCGATAGGATGTCGGACGAGACGCCACGAAAATTTGTTTCGATCGAGAAGTCTTTGATGGAAGAGATGTCACCACGAGTGGCGAGACCGCTGAAAGCGTGCGCTACGTCGTTGCGCCGAGGAGCCGCGAGGGGGATCTTTTTCATTTCGCCCGAACACACGCAGCCGGGCGGCTTATCTCTTGCGCCCCTTGTCATACGGCGCGCCCGTGCCCGACGAACCCAAGAAAAACTTGCGTCCGTCCTCGAAGGTCACGTCGCGTCCGTTAGCGCGATTCGAGCGATCCTTGGCTTGATAGCCGTCAACGACGATCATCTGACCTGGCTTGATCGAGTCCCTTTTCAACCCGCGGCGCAACAAGCTGTTCGGGGTTCCGCCCTCCACCATCCACACATCCTTCTTGCCCTCTTTGTCGGTGACCTCCATGTGGATCCAAGTATGCGGATTCACCCATTCCACGCGGACCACCGGTCCCTTGAGCAGCAGCGGCCGATTGGGGTCGAATTCCGCGCCGAAAGCATGGTGAGCTTCCAGCGGCATGGTAACCGCGATGAGAAGCACCGAGATCGCGGCGGCGAGGGCAAGGGCGGTGACGGACGTCAGTCGCGAATCGGATTGTTGGCTCATGGGTGACTCCTCTCCATAATACTTCGGGCGGCGATGAACACTACGGCTCTTTGTCTTCCAACTCGGCGCGGGCCTCGGCCTCGAGAATCCGCGCGCCGCGAAGAATGCCGCTGAAAGAGTAGTTGGCCTCGTGGCAGGCGTATTCGTACACGCGGTTCGTGCTCGCCGGCCAGGTGTACTCGCCGCTCCACGGCTCGCTCCAAACTGTCGGATCGTCCACCGTGAAGCGGTAGAGCAGTGTGTCGTTGTCGATGCGCCTGAAGCGTTCGACGACGTGGAGATTTCTCGAGGCGCCGGAAAGGGCGGGTCGATCGCTGAAGTTGGTCGTGTCGACAACCAAAGTATCGCCCTCCCAATGCCCGACCGAATCGCCGAGCCACTTGCGAATGTCTTCGGGAGGATGTTCGGCGTTCAGGCGAATAATGCGCGCGTCGTGGACCATCTCGATCAAGATCATCACATGGTCTTGGGTCTGCACGATCTGCTTCATGTTGTTGTAGAGCGCCGGAAGCATCGGCGGCCCGCCGGTCGAGCTGAACCCCAACAGGCAGCGCTCGGCGAGGGGACGGATTTCCGGGTCGTCGTAGGGGCCCGTCGCAAGCCCCTCTTTGACCCACCAGGCCTCGCCCGTGTTCGACCGGAACATCTTGGCCCGCGCGGCCGCCCGCTTCTTGGCGGCCGGGGTTAGGGGCGGGCGACGTCCGTTAGTTGGATCCGTGATGATCGAGGTGCGCCACGTCCCGTCAACTTTGATCGCCCCGGTGCCGCGTTCTTTCCAAAACGCGTCGTAACCGCCGACGTTACCCTTCCCGCCTGTTGAGCCGTCCCCGCCTTCGGGCGGTGGCTCTCGATTCGGATCCGAGGCGGCGTTTCTCCCCGCCAACCGCTCGGCCTCGTGCCTAGCGACGGCGCCTGCTTCCTCGTCGGTCAGCATCAACTTATCGCCGAGGTTCTCGGGCCGCTCTAACGGGGTCAAGGTCGAGACGTCGTAAGTTCCCGAAAGATCGGGACGGCCGCGGGAGGTGCGCGGTATGTCCGCCGCCCGCGAGATCGCGCCCGCGACGGTCAAAATGACGGTAAGAGTCAGCAGTCGGCTAGACATTGCGCCCCTGGTGGTCTTTGCGAAAGCCATTAACAGCGCTACTCCTTGAGCTCGACGCGCGCGTCGGCTTCGAGAATTCGGGCGCCGCGAAGAATGCCGCTGAAAGAGTAGTTGGCCTCGTGGCAGGCGTATTCGTACACGCGGTTCGTGCTCGCCGGCCAGGTGTACTCGCCACTCCAGGGCGCGGTCCAAACTGTCGGATCGTCCACCGTGAAGCGGTAAAGCAGTGTGGCGTTGTCGATGCGCCTGAAGCGTTCGACGACATGGAGATTTCTTGAAGCCCTCGAAAGGGCGGGTCGACCGCTGAAGTTGGTCGTGTCGACGACCAAAGTATCGCCCTCCCAATGCCCGACCGAATCGCCCAGCCACTTGCGGATCTCGGGCGGATCGTGTTCGGCGTTCAGGCGAATAATGCGCGCGTCGTGGACCATCTCGATCAAGATCATCACATGGTCTTGGGTCTGCACGATCTGCTTCATGTTGTTGTAGAGCGCCGGAAGCATCGGGGGACCGCCGGTCGAGCTGAACCCCAACAGGCAGCGCTCGGTGAGGGGACGGATTTCCGGGTCGTCGTAGGGACCCGTCGCAAGTCCCTCTTTGACCCACCGGGCCTCGCCCGTGTTCGACCGGAACATCTTGGCGCGCTCGTCGGCGCTCTTCTTAGCTTCGGGAGTCATCGGGGGCCGGCGTCCGTTCTTTGGATCCGTGATGAGTGACGTGCGCCATTGGCCGTCAATCTTGAACGCGCCGATTCCCCGTTCGATCCAGAACGAGTTGTAACCGCCCACGTTGCCGGCGGCGCCCTCGGAACCGTCCCCGCCCTCGGGCGGCGCTTCCCGGTTTGGATCCGAGGCGGCGTTTCTACTCGCCATCCGCTCGGCCTCTTTGCGCGCGATGGCGGCGGCTTCCTCGTCGGTCAAGGTCAGCTTGTCGCCGAACTTCTCGGGCCGCTCTAGGGGGGTCAGGGTCGCGACATCGTAGGTGCCGGAAAGATCGGGACGGCCCTTCGGCGTGCGCGGAGTATCGGCGGCGCTCAGAACCGCGACCGCGATGGTGAGATAGCCGAGACTTCGCGCACGCCAACTTATCATGACGACCCGCGCGCCGGGGAAAGCGTGGACTTCCGTCCACGCCTCTGTCTCTCTTTGCGGCATTCCGAACACCTTGGCCGGCTACTCGTCTAGTTCGCCGCGGGCCTCGGCCTCGAGAACGCGGGCGCCGCGAAGAATTCCGCTGAAGGAGTAATTTGCCTCGTGGCAGGCGTATTCGTAAACGCGCTCGCTGCTTGCGGGCCAAACGTATTCGCCGCTCCAAGGGGCGCTCCACACGGTCGGATCTTCCACGGTGAACTGATAGCGCAGCGTATCGGCGTCGATGCGCGTGAAGCGCTCAACGACGTGAAGATTTCTCGAAGCTCCGCCAAGAGCGGGTTCATCGGTGAAGTTCGTCGTGTCGACCACCAAGGTGTCGCCATCCCAACGCCCAACCGAATCTCCGAGCCATTTGCGGATCTCGGGCGGATCGTGTTCTGCGTTCAAGCGGATAATGCGCGCGTCATGGACCATCTCGATCAAGATCATCACATGGTCTTCTGTCTGCACGATCTGCTTCATGTTGTTGTAGAGCGCCGGAAGCATCGGAGGACCGCCGGTTGAACTAAACCCCAGCAGACAGCGCTCCGCCAGGGGGCGGACTTCCGGATTGTCATAGGGCCCGGGGTCGATCCCCTGCTCGATCCACCACGCTTTCCCGGTGTTCTCTTGGAACAAGAGCTTGCGCTCGTCGGCCCGCTTTTTGGCTTGGGGGGTCAACGGGGGACGGCGGCCGTTTTTCGGGTCCGTAATGATCGACGTGCGCCATTTGCCGTCGATCTTGATCGCGCCGGTTCCGCGGTCGATCCAGAACCAGTTGTAGCCGCCCACTTCACCGGCGGCGAAGTCGAGTTCGGGAACGTCGATCTCGCCGGCGAAGCCCGATCCGCCAACTTGCGGTGCTTCGCGGTCAGGGTTGGTGGCTTCATCGGCCTTCGCCACCATCGCGGCTTCTTTCTTGGCAAGCGCTTCGGCCTCCTCGTCGGTCAGCGTCAACTTGTCGCGGAGTTCCTCGGCGCGCTGTAAAGGGGTCAGCGTCGCGACGTTGTAGGTTCCCGATAGGTCGGGGCGGCCGTCGGCGGTACGGGGGGTACTCTCGGCCGCCTGCTGAGCGACGCCGACCGGCGCCCATGCCGCGGCCGTGATCGTGAGAACGCCGAGAATCGTCAATCGTGCATTACGCATGGCACCCTCTTTCGGTCATCTTTCCAGCGGCCGGCGACGATATTCGCCGAAAATGAGTTCCTCGACGAACTCGACACATTTGAAGTCCATCAGCCGGGCGTCTTCTTCCATGCGGCGGTAGAGCGGCATGCCGATTTTCCAAGGCCGCGTGAAAACTTCGGGGTCTTCAATCGTTGCTTCGTATTGGATGTGGTTGGGGCTGATCAGCGTGTATCGCTCGACCACGTGCAATTGGTTGCCGTGGTGGGTTCCCGAGCGATCGAACCAAGTTTGGTCACTGAGCCCCGTGACTTCGACCACCAGCGTATCGCCGTCCCAGCGTCCCACCGACTGCCCCATCCAGGAATCCGTCTCGGCCGGGCCGACATCGTTGAGATAGACGTTGCGAACCGCGCCCGCGAACTCGTAGGCGATGAAGATTGCGTTCTCGTTATGAAAGATCTGAAACGGAAAGGGCATATAGACAGCGCGCGGCACGCCGGGCATATAGCACTTCACTTCGGGGTCGCGCTCGATCCAGTGCTTTTGGTGCTCCTCCCGCTTCGCCTGTGCTTCGGGCTTGTAGGGAATCTTCCCACCCTCGACCACGCCCATGCCGCCCGGTACGGCGCCGACGGCACCCAGCCGCAGAACCGGTACCGCCGGCAGCGGCCCATGCGGCCCTTCGCGCACTTGCATTGCCGGCCGAGCCATGTGGCGCTCGATGTCGTAATTGGCCGAGTTGAGAGCCTGCCAAATCCCGTTCAGATCCGGTCGCCCGTTCGACAGCCGAGCCGGCTCGAATTCCGAGGATTGCCCTTCCGCCGCAACCGCGCCGGCGGCAAGGATGAGATTCAACACAACGACGCCCAAGGATAACTTCATGAGAGATTCGGTGGAGCAGCGAGCCTCGGCCGAACGGAGGGGCCAAGACGCCGAACCCTCGTCCCTAAGATACCACGCTGTCGGAGGCCGTAGCCCCCGGGCTCCTTGTCAATGCGTGACCGCTTCGGGCAAACGATCCGCCCTGTCCCCTTGCCTCGCGTCCTCGGACGTGCGCCAAGCGCTACCGCCGAAACAATCGCGGTTTCACCCTCGACCGACCCGCCCCCCGGCCGGCGGCGCGGCCAGCCTGAGACCTAGAATTTCCCGCTACCCGGAGATTCACAACCGCCACCAATAGATCAATCTTTCACCCACCCGAGCCGCGCCGTCTCACGGCGCGGTCTCCCGCCACCCCCCCAACCCGCTTTCTCCCCTGATCGATCCGGCCCCACTAAGTAGAAACACCTATTCCATCCTGTACTGTCGTTGATGGGTATTTACTTGACTCAGGTGACCACAAGATGTAGGATCGGGGAAATGGAAGATTATCCTCGGAATCTGGCCGAGTTCGAGGCGCGTTTCGCCACCGAGCAGGCCTGTCGAGAGTATCTGTGTCAACTCCGCTGGCCGGAGGGTTTTCGTTGTCCGCGATGCGGGCACGACAAAGCGTGGGCGGTGCGGACAGCGCTGCTGGAGTGCGCCGGCTGCGGGCATCAAGCTTCTCCAACGGCGGGCACAATATTTCAAGACACCCGCCAACCCCTCCAGAGTTGGTTTCGAGCCATGTGGTGGCTCACGAGCCAGAAGAACGGGGCGAGCGCGCTGGGCTTGCAGCGGGTGTTGGGCCTGGGCAGCTACAAAACGGCCTGGACTTGGTTGCATAAGCTCCGGCGCGCCATGGTGCGGCCCGGACGCGATCGGCTCAGCGGGCGCGTGGAGGTTGACGAGACTTACTTAGGAGGCTTGGAGGAGGGCGTGCGCGGTCGCCAAACCGACGCTAAGGCGCTGATTGTAGTAGCGGCCGAGGAAGATGGTGCCGGCATCGGGCGGGTTCGGATACGCACCATTCCCAACGCCTCCGGGGACAGCTTGATGGCCTTCGTCGGCGAGTCGATCGAACCCGGCAGCGTGGTCCATACCGACGGTTGGCTGGGATACGAACCGCTCGAAGGCGACGGCTATCGCCACGAGGTGAGCTACCTGGAGGGGCAACCGGCGCGCGCCTCGAAACTGCTCCCCCGGGTGCACCGCGTGGTGTCGTTAGTGAAGCGCTGGATACTGGGCACGCATCAAGGAGCGGTCAGTCACGAGCATCTCGACTCCTACCTCGACGAATTCGCCTTCCGCTTCAACCGCCGCAAGTCCAGAAGTCGAGGCAAGCTCTTTTACCGCCTGGTTCAACAGGCCGTCGCCGTGCCACCGGCACCCTACAAATCGCTGGTCGGAGGCACCGCGACACGCGCTACGGACGACCACAACATGTAGGGGCTATTTCCCAATACCTGAGTCAAGTAAATACCCATCCCCTGCCGTAACGGTTGGAAGAGTTAACACGGATTTGAGTCATCGATTCGGCTCCCCCCGAGCGCGATTCCCATGGAGCTTTCATTCGCGATCATTTCTGTTTTGTTACGCCTTCTGGCGACAGCGTGGAGTGTGGTAGTGGTCTGGCGGGCGGGGGACTGGAAACTCGTGTTCTTATCCTTGATGCTCGCTTTGACGGCCTCGCAACCACTGTTGCCCCACTTTCCAGTGGAACAATGGTCGGCGTTTCGGGTAGTGATCCTCAACGCGATGGCCGTTTTGGTCTTCTACATTCTGGTCCGATGGTCGCAGTTCGGCTCGAAGAATAAGGTGCTTGGGCTCATGCTCGTGCTGGTGGCCGGGTATCAGTTCGGTTCTTTCTTTATCGCAGAACCCATACCCGGTGTCCTGGCGTCCGAATTGTCCGTGAGTTTCGCGTTATGCGCGGGCGTAATCTTATCCGGGCGTGTATTCGAACATCACACACGGATGAGCCTTAGCGACGCCCTTACCGGGGTTCCCAATCGCATCCGGTTCATGCAGTTGTTGAAAGTGGCCCACCGTCGAGCAAGAGGGAGGAAAGAGTACCTTTTCGGAGTGCTGTTCCTGGACCTGGATCGCTTCGCGCAAAGACTCAGGGCCTCTCTGCGGCCGGGGGATACCGTGGCTCGCTTGGGCGGAGACGAGTTCGCGGTACTGCTGGACGGATTGACCGAGCCTGGCGAAGCAAAGAGCATTGTCGATCGGTTGCAAACGGATCTGGAAGAACCCGCCAACATACAGGGACACGTCATCTTCACCACGGCCAGCATCGGATTGGCTCTAAGCACGACCCAATACAAGCGACCCGAAGACCTGTTGCGCGACGCCGACACGGCCATGTATCGCCGGAAGGCTTCTCAGAACGGCTATGACGAGATCGTGAACGTCCAACGACAGGTCCGGGCCAGTTCACAGCTACAGTTGGAAGCAGACCTACAGCACGGCATCCGGGATAAGCAATTCGCCGTTCATCGTAGCTGCCCAGGCCCAACACCCGCTGCAAGCCCAGCGCGCTCGCCCCGTTCTTCTGGCTCGTGAGCCACCACATGGCTCGAAACCAACTCTGGAGGGGTTGGCGGGTGTCTTGAAATATTGTGCCCGCCGTTGGAGAAGCTTGATGCCCGCAGCCGGCGCACTCCAGCAGCGCTGTCCGCACCGCCCACGCTTTGTCGTGCCCGCATCGCGGACAACGAAAACCCTCCGGCCAGCGGAGTTGACACAGATACTCTCGACAGGCCTGCTCGGTGGCGAAACGCGCCTCGAACTCGGCCAGATTCCGAGGATAATCTTCCATTTCCCCGATCCTACATCTTGTGGTCACCTGAGTCAAGTAAATACCCATCCAGGAGTATTTAGCGTTTACGGAACGGTTCAAAGTCGGCGTCGTCGCTTACAATCCCCTGGCCGGGGGCCTTCTCACCGGTAAACACAGCCCGGATAAAGGACCCATCGAAGGAACTCGCTTCGACGGCAATCAGATGTATCGGAACCGCTACTGGAATGAGGGCTATTTCCACGCCGTGGAAGAACTCAAAACCATCGCCTCGAGTTGGCCTTGCGGTGGGTCTTCGCGCGTGACCGCGTCGACTCGATCATTCTCGGCGCCTCGCGCGCCGAGCAACTGGAAAACAATCTGCGGGCGATCGAGAGTCCTCCCTTGGACCCCTCGACCCTCGAGCAATGTGATGAAGTCTGGCGACGCCTGCGCGGACCCACGCCGATCTACAACCGATAACCAGCCCCTATTCGGGGACGTGACCTTGGTAAGGTGAGATGTGATTTCGGCGTTGACAAAATCACCGCCGCGACCACGCCTCGGCCGAGGCGTGCCGCCCGCTCTGTTTCTTCTTTCCCTCGTCGTTTTTCTCATCCTACCGGCGACTCCGGCGGCGCAAGACGCCTGGAGCGGCGTCGAGCGGATCGTCGCCGTGGGCGATGTTCACGGCGACTACGAGCAGTTCGTGAAACTGCTCCGTGGCGCCGGCTTGCTCGACGCGGAAGATAATTGGGCCGGCGGAAAAGCCCACCTGGTTCAGACCGGCGACGTTCCCGACCGCGGCGCCCGCAGCAGAGACGTGATGGACCTGCTGATGAAGCTCGAAAAGCAGGCCAAGAAGGCCGGCGGCTACGTTCACGCCCTGATCGGCAACCACGAAGCCATGAACATGTACGGGGACCTGCGCTATGTCCACGTCGGCGAATTCGCGGCTTTTCGGAACAAAGACTCCCAGGCGCTGCGAGATCAAGTCTACCGCGAGCATCTCAAGGATTTGCGACGCAACCCGCCCCTCGGGCGGCCGCCGAGGCTCGGTCCCGACCACAAACGGAAGTGGGAAGAAGCCCACGCGCTGGGGCGGTTGGAACATCAATCCGCATTCAGCACGAAAGGGAAATACGGCCGTTGGATCACCGGCCACAATGCCGTCGTGAAGATCAACGGCACGCTCTTCCTGCATGGCGGAATCGGGCCGAAGTACGCCTCGACAAGCCTCACGAAGTTGAACTCCCGGATCCGAGCGGAACTGAAGGGTCAGGCCAATATCCAAGGCGGCTTGGCCGTCGATGCCGAGGGGCCGCTCTGGTATCGAGGCTTGGCGCTCAACGATGCCGGACCCGAATCACGTCATTTGGAAAAGGTGCTGGCCACTCACCAGGCTAAACGCATCGTCATGGGCCACACCGTCACCGACGGCGCCGTGATGACGCGCTTCGACGGCCGCGCCGTCTTCATCGATATAGGGCTGGGGTCCTACTACGGAAGGCGCACGGCTTGCCTCTTGATCGAGGATGGAAAAGCTTTCGCTCTGCACCGGAACAGGACAATCCCGTTGCCCGAAAGCGACAACGCCGCTCCCGTGTTGCGATACCTCAAGCAAGCCGCCCAGTTCGACCCGCCGCCGTCGCCCTTGGAGCGCAAGATCGCGGCCATCGAGACGAGCCTGCGGGCGGCGAGCGGCCCCTAGCGATCCAAGCTCAGCCCACTACCGAGAGAACCTGCCCCAACGACGGGGTCTCACTCTGCCCGAATGCGTCGGCCGCCCGACGTTGGTTATGGTTATCGAGGTCCTCCCGGTTTTTCGCCGCCAACTCCTGTCGCGCGGCCTGTTCCATCCGAGACGCTTGGGCGGCCGCGGCGCGGTCTTGCCCCGAGGGGTTGGCCGGCGCATTGGCCGCGGCGCGAATCTGTTGGGCTTTCTGAATCGTCCTCGCCGGGTCTCCCGAGACAGGAGATGTGTCGATCGAGACTTCGCCCCCCACCGCGTACTGCCGGCCGTCGGGACCGGTGACGAACGTGAACGAGACGCCCCGCGCCAAGCCGCCGGCCGCCGCCAAGTGAGCCTGCTCATGGCCCCGCACTTGGCGGTCGGTCTGCTGAAGTTCGAGGACAATCCGCCGATCGTCGGGGGTCAGGCCGCCGGGCGAGGAGGCTTCCTGTCCCGCCGCCGCGGCGCGTAGCGAGACTTTCAGGGGGGCTTCAGCGGATGACTCATCAGCGCGGTGCGGCCCTCGGCCGCTCGCCGAAAGCAGCTCGGGAAACGCCGCCAAGGACGCGCCGGAAGTCGCGGAGAACACGAAAAATAGTCCTTCCCAAGCTCCTCATCGGCCCCAGCGCGCGGAAAACAGCCTGTTTTCGAACGACCGGGCGCTTCCATCCGACGCCCGAACAGCACGCCCGGCTCCTGCTTCGCTACTCTGAAACGCACATGAGCGATTCCCGGCGGACTGATTTTTCTTCGAAAGCGATCGTCGTCACCGGTGGCGGACGCGGCATCGGCCTGGGGCTGGCCCGTGAGTTGGCTTCGCGCGGAGCGGCCGTCGTCATCAACGACAACGGTGTCGAGCTCGACGGGGGGCCCGGTGACGAGAACGTCGCCGAAGCCGCCGCCGCGGCGATCCGCAATGACGGCGGGCGTGGGGTCGCTTCCGCCCTTTCGATCGCCGAACCCTCGACCGCCGCCGCGCTCGTCGAGACATCCCTCGCCCAATTCGGTCGACTCGACGGCTGGGTCAATGCCGCCACGATCACGCGCGACCGCATGTTGTTCAACATGAGCGACGAAGAGTGGTCCGAGGTGCGCAATGTCGACCTCGACGGAACGTTCTACGGAATGCGCGCCGCCTTGCGGCATATGAAGCGGCAAAAAGCGGGCCGTCTCGTCAACCTGATTTCCACCTCGGGATTAATCGGCAACTTCGGCCAGGCCAACTACGCCGCCTCAAAAGCCGGAGCCTTTGCGCTCACCCGCGTCGCCGCGCTCGAGATGCGGCGCTACGGGGTCGCGGTCAACTGCGTCGCCCCCTTCGCGCACACTCGCATGACCGAAAGCATCAAGGGCGTGACGCCCGAGCAGCAGGCCTATTTGGAAAAGGCCCGCCGGGCGAAGGTCGAGCACATCCTTCCGTTTCTGGTTTACCTGCTCGGCGACGAATCGGCCGACGTCAGCGGCCAAATCTTCGGGATGCGCGGGTGCGAAGTTTTTCTGTTCTCCCAGCCCCGCCCGGTGCGGACTCTCGCCGGGCCCGGCGGTTGGGACGATCGTTCGGCCGCCGAGGCCGTCGCCGATCTCAGCAAGGATTTCGTTCCGCTCGAGACCGACCTGGAACTCTTTCAAAGCGACCCGGTTGTATAGCATACGGGTCGGGGCTTATGCATGGGAACGAACGGGAACCCTTTCACCGGGCCGATTGAAAATGCCGCCGCCGCCAAGGCTGTCGGCCCGGAGTACCAGGCCGCGGTGTCGAAAATCGTCACGAGCCACACCGTCAACGAACTCTACGGAGCGCGGGTTTTCGACGAACCCGCCATCGCTCTCGCGCCCAATCCCTACGAAAAATGGCTGACCTGCCGTATCGCGATGGAAGAATACGGCCACCATGTGCGTTTTCGCCGACTCGCCGACGATTTGGGCATCGCCGCCGAAAAGCTCGACGCCGGCTCCGGACGCCACCTAAGCATCTTTGAATATCCGCTGGAATCGTGGCCCGACTTTTTGGCGATCAAGGCGCTGGCCGATTTGGCCGAAATTCTGCAAATCGAAGACTTGCTGGAATGCTCCTATACGCCGCTCAAGGTCGTCGCCCGCGAGACCATGCCGGAGGAGAAATTCCACGCCGGCTTCGGCCGCAACCGCCTCGACGAACTCCGCGCGACACCTGAAGGGAAACAGCAGGCGCAGGATTCGATCAATCGCTATTTCCCGGTGATGCTGCCGTTTTTCGGCCGCCGCGATTCCCACAACAATGAAATGTTTCGCCGCTGGGGCGTCAAGCGGAGAACGAATGGCTTTATGCGAGGCGACTACATCGCCCGCGTCCGCGAAATGACCGCGGCGCTAGGGCTGGAGATGCCGCCCGTCCCCGATGACTACGCTCCCGACCTAGCCGAGTTCGAAGCCGCCTCGTAAGCCTCGGTGTGGATCAGCCCCAAAACTCCCCGATAGCCCGGTTCACCTCGGCCGGCGCCTCCATCTGCGCCATGTGACCTTGCCCCCCGAAGATCCGGGTCTGAACATTCTCCGGCAAGCCCCCCGCATGCGCAACCGGAAGAATCCGGTCCCCGTCGCCCCAAAGCACCAACACCGGAGCCGACAGCTCGCTTAACCGTTCCCGCAACACGGCGGCCTGACGCCCGTCCGGAAACATGGCCTCCGCGATCGTATGCAAGGCCCCTTCCACGCCGTCGAGCCGTTTGTACTTGAGAATGTCGTCGATCAATTGCCGGCTGACCAATGCCGGGTTCGAGAAGAGTTTTTCCAAATGCGGCTTGATCCCCCGCCGCCGCCCCTCGCGCACAAAACCTTCTATATAGTCGCCGTCGATTTCCGATCCCAGCCCGGCGCTCGCGATCAGCACCAGGGAAGCAACCCGCCCCGGATTGTTCAAAGCGAAATCAAGCGCGATCGCTCCCCCCATCGAATGTCCCACCAGATGCGCCTTCTCGAGGCCCGCGGCATCCAGAAAACCCGCCACGATGCCGCGAAACTCCTCCAAGTCCCCGCTCGCGATCTGTTTCGACGAACCCCCATGACCCGGCAGATCGAGCGCGTAGACCGTTCGTTCCGCCGCCAGCGCCCCTTGGTTGAAAAGCCAGTTATTCAGGTCCCCGCCGAAGCCGTGCAACAAGACCGCCGGGTCGCCGCCCGTGTCCTCGCCTTGACGAAGAAAACGCAACGTCCGCCCATCGACCTCAACCGTCTCGGTCCGCGGGCCGTCGTCTTCGCCGGCCGCTTCGGGCGGCACGAAGTTCTCCTGAAACTCGGCGATGAACGCATCGACCTCGGCCGCGGGAACCGACGGCGGCGTAATCACGCCAAGCAGCCCGGCTACCGGTACGACATCGCCGACCTCGGCCACGCGCCGCAGAACGCCTGTCGTGGACGCCTCGATTTCTCCGGCGATTTTCTCGGTCTCGACTTCGATGATTTCGGCGCCCGGCTCCACCGATTCGCCGTCCTCAATCAGCCAAGCAACAACCTTGCCCTCCTGCATGGAGAGGCCCCACTTGGGCATGATCAGCTTGTGAATCGCGCTCATGCCGCCTGCGCCTTATGGCTCATCACGGCGCGCACGGCGTCGGTGACTTTGTCGGCGCTGGGGATGTAGAGATCTTCAAGGGCCGGGCTAAACGGCACCGGCGTATGCGGCGGGGTGACCATCCGGATCGGCGCTTTCAAGAAATCGAAAGCATCGCGGGCCGCCAGCGCCGAGATGTCCGTCGCCATATTGCAGCGCGGCGAAGCCTCGTCGACAATCACCAATCGGCCGGTCTTCTCGACGCTCTCGAGAATCGAGTCTGCGTCGAGCGGCGAGGTCGTTCGCGGGTCGACGATCTCGCATTCGATCCCTTCGCCGGCCAACTTCTCCGCCGCCTCCGTCGCCATGTGAACCATCCTCGACAGGGCCACAATCGTCACGTCATCGCCTTCGCGAACAAAGTTCGCCTCCGCGAAAGGTATCGTGTAGGACTCCTCGGGAACCTCGCCTTCCATCGTGTAGAGCACCTTGTGCTCAAAAAAGATCACCGGGTCGGGATCGCGGATCGCCTCGATCAACAGGCCCTTGGCGTCGTAGGGCGTCGAGGGGATCACGCACTTGAGCCCGGGGATGTGGGTGAACATCGGGTAGAGGCATTGCGAGTGTTGCGCCGCCGCCCGGAAGCCCGCGCCGATCATGCAGCGAATCACCACCGGCGTCTCGGCGCGTCCGCCGAACATGTAGCGGAACTTCGCCGCCTGGTTGTAAATCTGGTCGAAGCAAACGCCCATGAAGTCGACGAACATCAACTCCGCCACCGGACGCAACCCGGCCGTCGCCGCGCCGATCGCCGCGCCGATGAAGGCCGATTCGGTGATCGGCGTGTCCAGGACGCGATTCGGCCCGAACTTGCCGTACAAGCCCTTGGTGACGCCCAAAACCCCGCCCCAAGCGTCTTGCTCTCCCGGCGCCCCGGCGCCTCCGGCGATATCCTCGCCCATGATGATCACCGACTCGTCGCGCTCCATCTCTTGCGTGAGGGCCTCGGTAACGGCTTGTTGAAACGTGATTTTTCTGGCCATGATTCGATTTTCTCCGATCAGATTGCCGCCTTGGCTAATACTCCACGTAGACGTCGGTTTCGAGATCTTCTTCGGTCGGCTTGGCGCCCTCTTTCGCCTTCGCCACCGCGTCGTCGATCAACGCCTTGACTTCCTCGTCGATCTTGTCCAGCTCTTCTTGCGTGATCAGCGACGACTCGGTCAACGAGTGTCCGAAATTCACGATGCAGTCGCGCGTCTCGCGGATGTTCTTCACCTCGTCGGGAGCGCGATAGGTTTGCGCATCGCCCTCGAAGTGGCCGAAGTAGCGATTCACTTTGCACTCAATCAAGGTCGGCCCCTCGCCCGCCCGAGCGCGCTCCACCGCTTCCTCGGCGGCGTCATGAACGGCGCAAAAGTCGTGTCCGTTGACCTTGACGCCCGGCATGTCGAAACCCTTCGCCCTCTCGAAAACATCGGCCCCGGCGACTGAGTAACTACTCGACGTCGCTTCCGCGTAACCGTTGTTCTCAACCACGAAAAGCACCGGCAATTTCCACACCGACGCCAGGTTCATGCTCTCGAGCGTCGTGCCTTGATTCGACCCGCCGTCGCCGACGAAAACAACCGACACGCCTTTGTCGCCCCTGGTCTTGGCCGCCAGCGCCGCCCCACAGGCCAGCGGCGAGCCGCCGCCGACAATGCCGTTGGCGCCCATCATGCCCTTGGTCAAATCGGCGATGTGCATCGACCCGCCCTTGCCGCGGCACAGGCCGTCCTTCTTGCCGTAGAGCTCGGCCATCATGCCGTGAACGTCGCATCCCTTGGCGATGCAGTGACCGTGACCGCGGTGCGTGCTGGCGATCTTGTCGTTGTCGTTGAGATGGATGCAGACACCGGTCGCGACGGCCTCTTCACCGGCATAGAGGTGAACAAAACCGGGAATGTCGCCGCTCTCGAATTCCACATGAACCCGCTCCTCGAATTCGCGGATCGTCTTCATCGTGCGATAGACCTTGAGCAAGTCGTCTTTCTTTAAATCCATGGTGAGTCTCCGTGGGAAGCGCCCCTGAATTCTATCGCCCGCGCGGGCTCGGATGCAATGGGTGATCGCTGTGTAGGAAAAGCTACTTGTCTTCAACTCCCCGCAACGCGTTTGAGATTTCCGCGGGCTGCCCTCGCCGTGGTTCTGCTACTCTGTCAGTCTTTCTCTCGATCGACTCGCTTCCTCGAAACCCCGTGAATAAGAAGATCCTCGTCTACCTGGCGATCCTGCTGTTGGCCGTTCTGCATCAAGACTTCTGGTTGTGGGACGACCCCACGCTCGTTTTTGGGGTCCTTCCGGCCGGGTTGGCCTACCACGTTCTCTACTCGATCGCCGCCGCCGCGGTTTGGGCCCTGGCCGTCCGTTACGCCTGGCCGTCCGAGATCGAAGCCTTTGCCGAGTCGGAAGACGACTCCGACGAGGCCCCCGCGCCATG
The DNA here is from genome assembly GCA_965248235.1 of Bryobacterales bacterium. Lineage (GTDB taxonomy): Bacteria > Acidobacteriota > Terriglobia > Bryobacterales > UBA6623 > UBA6623. Next base: position 71,656 of record CBDFIU010000001.1, read on the forward strand.
ACGCAGCTCGTCATCATGACCGCCTACCTCGGGCTGTTGCTCGGGCTCGCATGGTTCGCCGGCCGACGTTTTCGCGGGACCGCGGACGACTACTTCCTCGCCGAGCGTTCGATCGGCCCGTTCATGCTGCTGATGTCAATCTTCGGAACGACCATGACGGCCTTCGCTTTGGTCGGCAGCACCGGAGAATCCTTTCGCATCGGCATCGGCGTCTACGGCATGATGGCGTCGTGGTCGGCGTTGGTGCATGTCGCCGTCTTCTTCTTCGTCGGTATCAAGCTCTGGGCGATCGGCAAACGATACGGCTTTGTCACGCAGGTGCAGTATTTCCGGGACCGTTTTGAAAGCAACGCGCTCGGGTGGCTGCTGTTCCCGATTTTGGTCGCCTTGGTGATTCCCTACTTGATGACCGGCCTGCTCGGCGCCGGCGCCGTGATCAGCTCGTTGACCCAGGGCGCGTTCCCCCTAGTCTTTGCGCGAACGGCGGGCGGCGTGCCCCCATGGCTGGGCGGGATGGCGGTCAGCTTGGTCGTCCTGCTCTACGTCTTTGTCGGAGGCCTGCGCGCGGCCGCTTGGGCGAACGCGTTACAAACGTCGATTTTCGTGGCGGCCTGCTTGGTCGCTTTCGCCGTCATCGCCCGGGCGCTGGGCGGGCTTGAGGCCGCCGGACAAACCGTTCTCGCGACACACCCGGAAAAGATGATCCGCGGGGAGGCCGTGCCGCCGCTCTATTTTCTGACCTACTTCTTCATTCCCCTTTCGGCCGGCATGTTTCCCCACGTTTTTCAACACTGGCTGACGGCGCGTTCGGCGAAGGCGTTTCGCCTGACGCTGGTGGCGCATCCGCTCTTTATCCTGTTGGTATGGTTGCCCTGCGTGCTGATCGGCGTTTGGGCGACTTCGGCGTTGATGCCCGACGGCTCGCCCGTCGTTCCCGCCGCCGCCCCGCCCAATACGGAACTGGCGATCATGGTGCGCAAGCTCACGGGACCGCTCTTGGGCGGCCTGCTCGGCGCGGGCATCCTCGCCGCCATCATGTCGTCGCTCGACTCGCAATTTTTCTGTTTGGGAACAATGTTCACCAACGATGTCGTATTGCATCGCTTCGGCAAGCAGCGCTTTGACGACCGAACGCAGGTGCTCTTAGCTCGCGGATTCATCGTCGCGATCGTGGCGGCGGTCTATTTGTTCTCGCTCGCCGAGCCGCGCCATGTGTTTACGTTGGGAGTATGGTGTTTCAGCGGTTTCGCCGGCTTGTTTCCGCTTGTCGTGGCCGCCCTATATTGGCGGCGCGCGACGAAGGCCGGCGCGATCGCTTCCGTCGCCGCCGCGGGAGGGATTTGGCTGCTGTTGTTTCGCCAAGCCGAATTCGGCGCCGACCGCGGCTACCTGTTTCTCGAAATGCTTCCGGCGGCCGCCATCTTCGCCGCTTCGCTCGCCGCGCTGGTCGGTGTGTCGCTGGCGACTTCGCCGCCGTCGGAGCCGACTCTGCGAAAATACTTCCCGGCGGCGAACCGAGGCGCTCACCCGTAACCGATGCCTTCGGCCGCTCACCAGCTTAGAGCTTCATGAAGATCGACTACATCACCGCCGGCGCCGGCGGCATGATCTGCGGCAACTGCCTACGCGACAATACCCTCGCCGCCGCTCTGCTCGAGCTCGGTCACGACGTCCGCCTCATCCCCATCTACACGCCCATCAAGACCGACGAAGCCGACGTCAGCATCGACCGCGTTTTCCTGGGCGGCGTCAACGCCTTCTTGCAACAAAAATACGCCCTGTTTCGCACCACCCCGTCCTGGTTCGATCGCCCCTTCGATCACCCCGCCCTGCTTCGCTGGGTTTCGAAATTCGCCGTCAAGACCCAACCCGAGGACCTCGGCGATCTAACCGTTTCGATGCTCGACGGCGCCGAGGGCCGCCAGCGCAAGGAAATCGTCAGACTCATCGCTTGGATGAAAACCGATCCGCCCGACATCATTCATCTGACGAACTCCATGCTCGCCGGCCTCGCGCCGGCGCTCAACAAGGAACTGGGCGTACCCGTGGTCTGCTCATTGCAAGGCGAGGATTACTTCCTCGAAAACCTTCCGCCCGCCCACGGCGAAAAAGCATTCGAACGCTTGCGAGCCCGGGCCCAATCGATCGACGCTCTTATCTCGCCCTGCCGTGACCACGCCGTCGCCATGGCGCCGCGGTTGGGGGTTAATCTCGATGACGTCCACGTCATCTTCCCCGGCTTACGCTTGGAGGGCCTCGAGCCCGGGCCCCCGCCCGATCCGCAAGAATTCCGTATCGGCTACATGGCCCGCATCAGCCCCGAGAAAGGTCTGGGCCTGTTGGCCGAGGCTTTCCTGAAGATTCGAAGCCGGCGCGGCGACGCGTCTCCGCGCCCTCGTTTGATCGCCGCCGGTTGGATGGGAGCCGAGCACGAGCCGTATCTGGAAAGCATCCGCCGCAAAATCGAGCAAGCCGGTTTCGGCGCGGATTTCGAGTACCTCGGCGAGATCGATCGCGCCGAAAAGGCGCGCTTTCTAGGCAGCCTCGACGCTCTCTCGGTCCCCGTTTCCTACCGCGCCCCGAAAGGTCTCTATGCCCTTGAGGCGATGGCCTGCGGCACCCCCGCCGTCCAGCCCCGCCTCGGCATTTTCCCTGAACTGATCGAAGCCGGCGGCGGCGGTCTGCTCCACGAACCCAATGATGCCGACGATCTCGCGGCGAAACTCGAGTACCTGCTCGACCACCCCGACCAAGCACAAGCCCTCGGCCGTCAGGGCCGCGAATCCGTCCTAGCCCGCTTCCACAGCCGTCGCGCGGCGGAGGAAACGGCCCAAGTGTATCTTGATCTCGTCGGCGCCGAGTCGCGGGGCTGAAGGGCAATATCAGCAACCTGGCGACTCTCTACGAAAGTTTCAGACCGGGCCGGGCAGGGTCCCCGTCGCCGTAAACTATCCCTATCGGAGAGCGGCGACGGACATAAGGACGGACAGGCCGATTCTCCGCCAAGACGGAAGAGGAGGGGCACATGGCAAAACGAAAAGTGAAAATTGTTCGCCCTGGTGACGAGCAAACCACTTGGCGCGGTGCCGGCGACGAGTACCGCGTGTTGGCGACCGGCGACGATACGGCCGGCGACTACTTCATCATGGAGGCCGTCGTGCCTCCCGGAGGCGGGCCGCCGCTCCACATCCAGACCCGCGAGGAAGAAGCCTTCTATGTACTCGAAGGGAAAGTTGTCTTCCAAGCGGACGGCGAACGGATCGTGGCCGGCCCCGGCGTCTACCTCAACATTCCCCGCGGCGTGCCGCATCATTTTGTGAACGAGTCCGATGCCGCGGCTCGAATGCTGATCGTCTTCGCGCCCGCCGGGATCGAGCGCATCGAAAGAATGAGTGCCGACCCGGAGAACTACCCGGCCATTGCCAACGAATACGGAGTTGAGTTCCCGCCCGAAGATTGAGGTCGGAAGGCGCCCTGGGGAAGCGCCGTAAGGAACACAACCGTCTTGCTTCCAGGGGCGCTTCACCGCATACCGCCCGACGGCTTTGACTTTCGCGCGGGTTGGTTTTGTTCTAAAGAATGCGCTTGCCGAAGGCCGACAGCGCCAGTTCGACCGCCAGCCGGGCGGTTGTATTGGCGTCGTCGAGGATGGGATTGACCTCGACAATTTCGAAAGATCCCAGGCAGCCGGAATCGGCGATGATTTCCATCGCAAGATGGCTTTCGCGGTACGTGACGCCGCCGGAGCAGGGCGTCCCCACGCCCGGCGCGATCGAGGGATCGAGGAAATCCATATCGATACTCACATGGAGCCGCGGGCAGCGTTTCGTGATCCTCCCCACAGCGGACTCGACGACCCCGTGCATACCCTGTTCATCAATGTCCCGCATCGTGACGACTTGAATGCCGGAGTCGCGAAGATTCGCTTTCTCGGCTTCGTCGATATCCCGTACGCCGATGAGCGCCACGTTCGCGGGTTCGATGATCGGAACGCGGCCGATGAGGTTGACCAATTCGGGTGCTCCCAGGCCGACCAACGCGGCCAACGCCATGCCGTGGACATTGCCGCTCGGCGTCGTCTCGGGCGTGTTCATGTCGGCATGGGCGTCGAACCACAGCAAGCCGACATCACCGGGGTCGACCGAATCAGCTTGTGTCACGCCAGCCACCGTACCGACGGCGATCGAGTGATCGCCGCCGAGGATCAAGGGACAAGCTCCTTCGTCGACCAGAGCCCGGGTTCTTTCGGAAACCGCCGTGCATATGTCAGAGATGTCGCTAAGGAAGCGGGCGCGGTCATCGCCCCGCGGTTGGGTTTCGGGAATGACGACGGGAAGATTGCCGACGTCTTCGACACCGCGGCCCAGCGCCCCTAACGAGGACTGCAAGCCAGCCGCGCGAATCGCCGACGGACCCATGTCGACTCCCCGCCGGCGCTGCCCCAAATCCAATGGAACACCGAGGATGGCGATCTTGCTCATGCGAGGCCGTCTTTTCCGCAACCGTTACGCTGTAGGCAGGGTCCCACGATTAGAAAGCATGAGGAGGGCCGTTCGCGAAAGCCGAGACCCGCCCCGTCCCCCAGGAGACATTCATGCCGGTTGACCTTGACTCTAGAATTATCGCGCGCGGACGCGCTCTCTATAGCCGCATCGAGGAACAGACGCCGTCTTTTTTTGAAAGGGACTATTGGACCTCGAAGGTGCTCGACTGGTGCATGCACGACGAGGCCTTCAAAACCGAGGCCTTTCGTTTTGTCGACGTCTTCCCGGCGCTTCCGCAAGCGAAGTCGGTCGCCCGGCATCTGCGCGAATACTTCGCGCGGCCGGACCAGGATTTCGTCGAGGCTTTGCAGCGATTTCTCCGGGCGGTGAATCCCGACTCGCTTGCCGCGACGGTCCTCGCCAAGGGCGTCAGCCACAACATTCGCGCCATGGGCCGGCAGTTTATCGCCGGCGAAACGCCCGGCAAAGCCCTGCCGGCGCTTCGCCCTTTCCGCCAACAAGGGTCGGCTTTCAGCATTGACATCCTGGGAGAAGCTGTCGTTTCCGAAACCGAAGCCGAGCGGTACGCCCGACGCTACGGCGAACTGCTCGAGGTGATGACCCGGGAAACAGCGGCGTGGGTGCCGTTGGCACCCGGCGCCGGAGACTTGGATTGGGGCTTTTCGCCCAAGATCAACATTTCCGTCAAACCCTCGTCGCTGTATTCACAGATGAACCCGCGGGCTTTTGAAGATTCGATCGACATGGCAAAGCAACGCCTGCGGCCGCTTCTACGCCAAGTGATGGATCGCGGGGCGTTTCTCAACGTCGATATGGAACATCACGCGGTCAAGTCGATGACCCTGGCGCTCTACAAGGAGCTGATGGAAGAGGAGAAATTTCGGGGCTACCCCCACACCGGGATCGCCATGCAAGCCTACCTGCGGGAAGCCGAGGACGATGTCGCCGCCCTGGTCGACTGGTGCCGCGCAAGACAACAGCGCGTCACGATTCGACTGGTGAAAGGCGCCTACTGGGACTCGGAGGTCATTCACGCCCGTCAAAACGGGTGGCCGCCGCCGGTCTTTACCGACAAGCACGAAAGTGACGCGAACTTCGAGCGGGTCGCCCGACTGGTATTGGGCAACCACGAGTTCTTGAGCTTGGCCTGCGGCTCGCACAATATTCGTTCCATCGCGGCGGTGATCGAGACGGCGCAAGAAATGCGAGTCCCCGAAGATCGCTACGAATTCCAAATCCTCTACGGCATGGCCGAGCCCATCCGCAAGGCGCTGCTCGCGGATGGGCTGCGGGTGAGGCTCTATTCCCCAATCGGAGAACTCGTCCCCGGGATGGCATATTTGGTTCGTCGACTGTTGGAGAACACTTCGAACGAGTCGTTCCTTCGCAAGAGCTTCACCGAGCACGCCTCGATGGAAGAGTTGCTGCGGAATCCGACGAGCTTCACCGGACCGACCGAGTCGCCCCCGTCGACAGGGTCGGCGCATGACGAGGAGACCTCCCCGAAATCAAGAGTGGCCAAGTCCGAGCCTTCCGAGCCCGCCCTCTTCGAAAACGAGCCATTGTGGGATTGGTCGCTCGCCGAACACCGCGAACACTTTTCCGCGGCCCTCGGGAAGGTTCGAGAGGGCTTCCCGCTCCACGCTCCGCTCTTCATCGGCGGAAAGTCCGTCGAGACGGAAAAGACGATTCGATCGATAAACCCCAATCGACCATCGGAAGAGGTCGGCTCGACGGCCTCGGCAGGCCCCGAGCAGGCTCGGGCCGCGATCGCCGCCGCCGGAGCGGCTTTTCCCGTCTGGCGCGACGCCGGGCCGAATCAGCGCGCCGAGTGTTTGTTCGCGGCGGCGGCCGCCGCCCGTCGCCGGCGCTATGAACTGGCGGCGCTCCAGGTCTTTGAGGCCGGCAAGAACTGGAGCGAAGCCGACGGAGATGTCTGCGAGGCGATCGACTTTCTCGAGTATTACGGCCGCGAGATGCTTCGGTTGGGCGTCCCGCGCGCAATGGGAGACGTGCCGGGCGAGGACAGCTTCCTATTCTATGAACCCCTTGGCGTCGTGACCGTGATCGCCCCTTGGAACTTTCCCTTGGCAATCTCGATGGGCATGACGGCGGCGGCACTCGTTGCCGGCAACACGGTGGTCTACAAACCGGCCTCCGACACGCCGCTGATCGGCTCGATGGTCTACCGGCTCTTTGAAGAAGCGGGGCTGCCCGCGGGCGTGTTGAACTTCTTGCCGGGTTCGGGCGGTGAAATCGGCGATTTGTTGGTCACTCACGCCGACGTGGCGATGACCGCGTTTACAGGCAGCAAGGAGGTTGGGCTCCGCATCATTCGTCTTTCCGCCGAGACGCCCGCGGGAGCACGAGGCGTAAAGAGAGTCGTCGTGGAAATGGGCGGCAAAAATGCCGTCATTGTCGATTCGGACGCGGACCTTGACCAAACCATTGTCCAGGTTCTTCATTCCGCCTTCGGGTACCAGGGACAGAAGTGTTCGGCCTGCTCGCGCCTCATCGTGGTCGAAAGCATTCATGACAAACTCGTCGAAAGACTACGGGCGGCGGCCGAGAGCATCCACCTGGGACCGGCCGAGGACCCCAAATCTTCCATGGGCGCTGTCATTTCCGACGCCGCCCGCAAGAAGATCGAAAGCTATCTCGACGTCGCGGCCGAGGAAGGAACCGTGGTCCTCCAGCGCAAGCCGCCCCAATCAGAGCGCGATGCCGAGGGCTTCGTCGTCCCCCTCACGATTGTCAGCGGCATCCGGCCCGAGCACCGCTTGGCGCAAGAGGAAATTTTCGGACCGGTTCTCTCGGTCATCAAGGTGAAAGATTTCGACGAGGCCCTCGAAGTCGCCAACCGAACCGAGTATGCCTTGACCGGAGGCGTGTTCTCACGCAGTCCGGAAAATATCGCCCGGGCCAAGCGGAACTTTCGTGTCGGCAACCTTTACATCAATCGCGGTTGCACCGGCGCGATCGTCAACCGGCATCCGTTTGGGGGCTTCAAGATGTCGGGCGTCGGCTCGAAGGCCGGGGGCCCGGATTACCTGTTGCGGTTCATGCTCCCGCGCAACGTAGTCGAAAACACGATCCGTCGCGGCTTCGCCCCCGACGAAGATTTCATGGATGCTCAGTCAAGGGGGGGCCGCCACACCGCCTGACGCCGGAAACGTCTACGCTCCGGCAAGTTCAGCGCCGGGGCTGCTCTTCACCTTGCCGCCGCGCGCTCTCGTATTGGGCTTGAAGCCGTTCGAGGCGATCACGCGACAGGTCGCCGCGGTGAACGACGAGGCGGTAGCGCAGGACCAGGGGCTTTCCGCGGGGCAGTGCGACACGTCGCGGACCGGGCCAGACGGGGTTTTGCATGCTCGTTTGCGAGCGCAGTATCCAAGGCTGTGGGAAACCCGGCACCGAAGGGTGGCTGAGAATCGCGATTCCGGCGGGTCGGCCGTCGGGGCCCGCGAACGACCCTGTAAGATCAACCCAGCGGGCCGCTTCAAGCGCGCTGCGGCGAGGCGTCAGCGGACCTCGCGCGCCCAAAAAGCGCACGTCTTCGGGCAGGCGCGCCCGGACCGAAAACCCACCGTAACCCTTGTCGTCCTTCGAGCCGCCGAGCAAAAGATCGTCGACGCGGGGCGTTAGGCGAATTTCGAAGTCAATCTTGCGCAAATCACCCTCGACGCTGTGAACCCGTACCGTCGTAACCTCGTCGAGGAAGGGCGTTTCCTTGCCGGCGGCATCGGTCAACGCCGGTGATACCCACTCCGCCCGCACCCGCAGCGCGGCCGTGTCGCCTCCGGCCGAGACGGGTTCGGCCGTGACAACGCGGGCAAGGGAATCTTGCGCTAACCACGCATCTCCCATCTTTCGCCCCCCGACCGTGACCTGATGCCACGCCCAGAAGATCCCCCGGTGGTGGATGTGATCGGCGGGGAAGTCTTCCGTAAGGATTTCTCCGTCGAGCCCGCGGAGCGGATGAATGTAGTTGGCGCGCTTCGATCGCCCGCCGAGCGACTTGGGTTCGAGTTGGTAAAACAGAACCCTCCGGCCGGCATCGAGGAAGAGAAAACCTTCCGCGCGGCGTTCGAGACGAGGACCCGGTTTGGGCGAGTCAGCCGGCAGCAGGCCGACCCCCCACGACACGAGAAGCGTCACCATCAGCCGGCGCGCACGGGAGAGCAGACGGCGAGTCGCCGCCGCCGGCGATTTGGTTCGGTGAGTTGAGATACTCCAACCTAGCATCCGTGGTTGCGAAAATGTCGTCTTGGCGGGTGCATTCACATCGGACCCTGTCTCCCACAAACCCCGCCAAAGTCCGACGCAGCGGGGTAGACTGAACCTGATCGCCGCAACCGTTCGAGGTTGGCTGTAATATGAGTGCTCCCCGCGGTCAATCCCTCTTCCTGCTCACCGACCTCTATCAGCTGACGATGGCCTTTGGCTATTGGAAGTCGGGGCGGGCCGACCGCGAGGCCGTTTTTCACTTGGTCTTTCGCAAGAATCCGTTTGGAGGCGGGTTCAGCATTGCCTGCGGCCTGACACAGGCTGTGGAATTTCTTCAAGAGTTTCAACTGAGCGCCGACGATCGTGGCTATCTGCAAACGTTACGCGGCAACGACGACGAGCCGTTGTTTTCGGAGGACTTTCTCGATTACCTCGGCGCCCTGCGTCTGCGCTGCGATATGGACGCCGTACCGGAGGGTACGGCCGTCTTCCCGCGGCAGCCGCTGGTGCGGGTGAAGGGGCCGCTCCTCGAGACGCAGATTCTTGAGACCGCCCTGCTGAACATCATCAATTTTCAAACCCTCATCGCGACCAAGGCGGCGCGGCTGACGATGGCGGCGGGGGGGCGGAGGACGTTGGAATTCGGCCTGCGGCGCGCACAGGGGATCAACGGCGGTCTGGCCGCGTCGCGGGCGGCCTACGTCGGCGGGTGTGACGCCACCTCGAACGTATTGGCGGGGAAAATGTACGGCATCCCCGTGGCCGGTACGCATGCGCACAGTTGGGTGATGTCGTTCGAGACCGAGAGGGAAGCATTCGAAACCTACGCGGAAACTTTGCCCAACAACGCAATTTTCCTGGTCGACACCTACGACACCGCCGGGGGAATCGAGCGGGCCATCGAAGCTGCGCGCGGCATGCGGGCTCGCGGCCGCGAGCCGATCGGTATTCGGCTGGACTCGGGAGATCTCGGCCGGCTGAGCTTTGAAGCGCGTCGTCGACTCGACGAGGCCGGTTTCCCGCGGGCGAAGATTGTCGCCTCGGGTGATTTGGACGAGTATTCCGTGGCCGAGCTGGTGCAAGCCGGCGCGCCGATTGACGTTTTCGGCGTGGGAACGAAGCTCGCGACCGCCTACGATGACCCGGCGCTCGGCGGAGTGTATAAGTTGTCGGCCATTAGCGATGCGCGTGGTCACCTCTTGCCAAAGCTCAAGACCTCCGACGATCCGGCGAAAACCTCGAATCCGGGATGTCTGCAAGTACGCCGGTTCCTTCGAGGCGGACAGTTCGTCGGGGATGTGATTTACGACGAAGAAACACCGCCAAAAGGGGTCGAGTCGGACACGCCGCCGCCTGATTCGGCGACCTCAGCCGAGCCGCCCGACGCTCTGGAAGACCTGCTTGTCCCGGTGCTGCGCGGAGGCAAGGCGGTCTATGAACCGCCTTCGGCCGTGCGCGCCCGCCGCCGAACCTTGGAACAAGTCGCCGCGCTGCCCGAGGACGTTAAGCGATTCGAGCAACCCGATACCTACCCGGTGCAATTGGAACCGACTCTGGCCGGCCGCAAGCAGGAACTGATCCGGAAGATTCGCGGCGGCTGACTCCGCGGGCGTAAAGTTGCAAAGTCATCGCGACACTCCTTGTCCTTCCGGAACCGTCGTGATAAGGTGGTCCGCGTGGCGTACATCGATTGGCTGACCGAGTCATTGCGCGCGAAGCTCGCCGAACAAGCAGTTGGCGAACCGGTGGCTCTGCGAGCCTATTTTCAGATCGCCGATGATCACGGCCTGCTGATCCCTACTCTCGCGTCCGCGGTCGCAATGGCCGAAACGTGGTTCGGCAGCCGGGGCCCGACCGTGTACGCTCAAGGCGGCGCCCAACAAGGCTCGGTGACCGTGATGGCGACCTTCGCCAACGGCGGAACCGCCGTGCTGAGTTCCGACCTGGCGCGTGGCGCGGCCGGCGCCGCCGAGGGCCCGTCGGTCACTCTTCTGCTGATCGGCAACCACGGCACGATGCAGTTCGACGACCGCCCGGGAAGCGACGGGCTTGCCGTCGACCTCGGCGTCTCGAACAATGCGGACCAAAAGCGGATCGCGGCCCTGATCGAAGATTCGTTACGGAAAGGGGCTCCCGTGTCCGGTCAGGCGGTCGGAAATGCGGGCTAGCCCCCCCTTCGGTATTCTGCTCGTCACCGGCGGGATGACCCACCAAGAGGGTTACGGAAAAGGCTTCCTCGCCGACCCGCGCTGCCGCGTCATTGGGTTGACCGACGAGGCCGATGTCGACGAACGTCGCGCCCGCCTCAACCGCGAGCTTGCCGCCGAGTTGGGTGTCCCGCTGTTGCCCGATCTCGACGCCGCTCTTGAACAAGACGACGTCGACGCCGTTTCGGTCTGCTCGGAATTCGAGCGCCGCGCGAAGGTTGCGGAGAAATGCGTCCGGGCCGGCAAGCACCTTTACGTCGATAAACCGATGGCTACCACGGTCGATGACGCCCGCCGGCTGGTCGACGTCGTCGAGAAGGCCGGGGTCCTCAGCCAAATGTTTACCCAAGTCGGGCAGCCCTACGCCCAACGCGCCAAGCGAATCGTCGATTCGGGTCGGTTGGGAGACTTGCGGGCGATCCACTGCGACCTGCTCTTCGCCAAGGGTTATGCCAAGGGGGTCGAGTTGGGCATACCCCGCCGCGAACACTACCCGCCGCGCGGTTTCACCTTCCCCAACGCCAAGCGCGAAGTCTGGACCACCGCCGTCTATTCGCTCACATTGATGCGCTATTTGACCGGGCGCAAGTTTCGCTCCGTCTACGCCACGACGGCGAACTACTTTTTTGAAGAACACCAGGGACACGACATCGAGGACTTCGGGGCCCTGTCGCTCGCGCTCGAGGGCGGCATTAGCGCGACCCTGATCGCGAGCCGCATCGGTTGGCGCTCTTATCGTTCGTTTGGCCCCAACCTGACCAGGCTTTACGGCAGCGAAGGCAGCGTCCTGATCGATGGGCACGCCCCGCGCTGGGATATCGCGTCCGACCGTCCCGGGTGGGAACCCCCGTCTCGAGACCCGCTTGATCCGATGGGCTTTTGGAGCAGTACCATGGCCCGTGCCCAAGCTGGCCCGAGAACCGACTGGGATACGCCGCAAACGATCCCCGCCCAGTCCGACCAGAGCCTCTTCCTCGATTGCTTGGAACAAGAAAAAGACGCCGCCGTGACCGCTGCCGACGCCGCCCACGCGAGCGAAGTGATGCTGGCCGCCTACCGTTCGGCGGCAACCGGCAAAGTCGTGGAGCTGCCCACATAGCGTCGCGGGGAAAGGCTTTTCGGACGTATCCCCATCGTCTCCTCCGAAAATCCCCTTCGAGCGTACGTTGGGTTACGATATAGCCGAATCAGGCCGCACCTGTCGTGCAGCTGCGGAGCGGCGACGGGAAAGTAGCCCGGGGTTCACGCTTGACCCAACCGAAACGTTCAGGTCGACGACTCGCCCCCATTTTCATGGCGGTCTTATGAACGCCGGCGTTCAGAGAGACGGACTCTTCTTGTTAACTTCTTGTCAGTCAAGGGGCAGTTTGGGAGAATGAAGGGCGACTCGTGATGCCCGCGGAAACTTTCCTTAGTCGAGTACGTGATGTCGCGGGCGAGCCCGACGTTCTCCTGCGCTTAACGCTTGACCACTTCGAGGCCGATACAGGAACACTTCACCGTCTCGGCCCGGACGGCCTGCTGCACCTGAAAGCGTGGGCCGGCGGTATTCCCGACGAGCTGTTGCCCGTCATTCGGATCATTCCGGTGGGGAAGGGAATCGCGGGCTTGGCCGTGGAGCGGAACGAACCGGTTGACCTTTGCAACTTGCAGACCGATCAAAGCGGCACGGCGCGACCGGGCGCCAAACAGACCGGCGTACGAGGGTCGATTTGCGTCCCGGTAACGGTCCAAGGCAAGGCTGTGGGGGCCCTGGGGATCGCCACCGAAGCCGAACGCGCCTTTTCCGAACAAGAGATTGCGCTTCTCATGGAAGTGGGCCGCGTCGTGGGCGGCGCTCCCGCCTCGGACAAGGAACACTAATCGCTCTCTTGTCGACTCGGCCCCCGACGATATAGGAATCCTTATGCCTCTTGTCACAGTAGACAGCATCATCAATACCGATAACCCGCTGATCCGGCTTCACCGCAACGACAACGTCGTCGTCGCCCGTGTGTCGCTCTCGGTGGGATCCGTCGTTACGTTTGAAGATCGTGAATTGACGATTTCGCGGGCGGTGGCGGCCGGGCACAAAGTAGCCGTCGCGGAGATCACACTGGGGTCGGTCGTCGTCAAATACGGCGAAAACATCGGCACGGCGTCGGGCGACATTCACGTCGGTGATTTGGTTCATGTCCACAACTTGGATTTCGATCCGGCCGATCAGCAATTTGAGTTCGCCACGACATTGAACGATCTCTCCGATGTGCCCTTGCTCGCCGAGCAAACCTTCCTGGGCTATCCCCGCGCCGACGGGCGAGTCGGTACTCGCAACTACATCGCGATCGTGGGCGCGAGCAACTGTTCGGCCTATGCGGTGCAGCAGGTCGAAGCAGCGTTTCGAGATGAATCGTTTGAGAACTCCGGCATTGACGGCGTGGTCTGCTTCGCTCATGCCGACGGCTGCGGGCAAGCCGAAGGTCCCGACATGCAGGTTCTTCGCCGAACTCTCGACGGCGTCGCCGATCATCCCAACGTCGCGGCCGCGGTGGTGGTCGGCCTTGGTTGTGAAGTGAATCAAATCGGGTACTTCACCCGTCCGGAAGATGCGAATGGGCGCGCCCCGCGCCGCGGATTCACCTTGCAGGAGAGCGGCGGGACCCGCCATGCCGTCGAAGACAGCGTCAAGGCCGTCTGGGAGCTTATCGAAGAGGTCGGCCGTCTCGAGCGCGTGGAGTGCCCCTCGTCGAAGCTTGTCGCCGCGCTCGAATGCGGTGGTTCGGACGCTTTTTCCGGCGTCACCGCCAACCCGGCCGTGGGCTACTTTTCCGATCTGCTCGTGAAACAAGGCGGGACGGTCTGCTTGGCCGAAACCACCGAGATCTGCGGCGCCGAACACCTGCTGACCCGCCGCGCCACCGACAAGAGTGTCGGCGAAGATCTCCTTCGCATGGTTGAGTGGTATCAGAACTACGTTGCCGGCTTCCCGAACGCTCCCACTTTCGACAGCAACCCCTCGCCCGGTAACCGAGCGGGCGGGCTCACCAACATCGTCGAAAAGTCGCTTGGGGCCGTGGCCAAGGGAGGAACTTCGAACCTGACGGCCGTTTACGACTATGCCGAGCGTATCGACAAGACCGGCTTCGTTTTCATGAACACGCCCGGATACGATCCGCCCTCGGTGACCGGCATGGCGGCCGGCGGTTGCAATGTTTGCTTCTTTACCACCGGCCGCGGCAGCTGCTTCGGGTTCCCGACGATCCCCGTGATCAAGGTCGCTTCGAATTCAAAGATGGGCAATTACATGGAAGAAGACATGGATGTCAATGCCGGCGTCATCGCTGACGGCGACGACACGGTGGAGGGCGTCGGTAAGGCCATGTACCAATTTGCGTTGGAAGTTGCCTCGGGACGCCGGACCTTCAGCGAAGCGATGGGTCACCGCGAATTCATTACCTGGCGGCAAGGTCCTGTGTTGTAGGGGGGCGTCGCGGATAAGCCGCTATGCGGTGGTCACACCATCGAGTAATTCGAAAAACTCCGGGAACGAGACCGAAGCGGCTTCGGCATTTGTCATCGTGGAAGGGCCGTCTCCGCGAAGCGCGGCGATGGTGAAGGCCATGGCGATGCGGTGATCGCCGAAGGAATCGAGTTCGGCGGCGCGAAAGCGGTTCCGGCCCGGAATCTTCATGCCGTTATCGAAGACTTCGGGAGTCACCCCCATTCGCTTGAGATTTTCGGCAACCGTCGCAATGCGGTCGGTTTCCTTGACCCGTAATTCCGCCGCGTCGTGAATCACGAGGCCCTCGTCGCTCGCCGCGCCCAAGATGGCCAGGATCGGAACCTCGTCGATGACCGCCGCCGTCATCGCCCCTTCGATCACTCCGCCTCCGGGCGTTCCCGTGTTCCCATCCCCAGGGCCGCGTACTTCGATGTCTCCGACGGCTTCGCCGGCCTCGATCCGCCCGGCTCGCACTTCGATATCCGCTCCCATTTCTCTGAGAACATCGAGCAGCGCCGCCCGCGTGGGGTTGAGGCCGACGTTTTCAAGAGTTAAACGGGAGCCGGGAAGCAACAGGGCGGCCGCGATGAAAAACGCCGCCGAGGATAGATCGGCCGGCACGCGCAAGGCGCGGCCTTCGAGCCTTGGGCGCCCCGTGACCGCGATCGTTCCCGCGTCGGTTGTGACTGCGGCGCCGAACTCCCGCAGGGCGATCTCGGAGTGGTCGCGGGTCGGCAGCGGCTCTCGCACCGTGGTTGTCCCGTCGGCGTAGAGTCCGGCGAAAAGCACCGCCGTCTTGACCTGAGCGCTGGCGACGGGCAGCTCGTAATCGATCGGCTTAAGGGCCCCGCCGCGAATTCGCAGAGGCGGGAAGCCGCCCTCGCGCGCTTCGATCGTCGCTCCCATTCGCTCAAGAGGAGTGATGATCCGGCGCATCGGACGTCGTGCCAGTGATTCATCTCCCGCGATGACGGTTTCGAACGTTTGCCCCGCAAGCAGCCCCGAGAGCATCCGGATCGTCGACCCGGAATTCCCGACATCGAGCGCTTTCTCGGAGACGCGTAAACCGTCGAGACCGACTCCCTCGATTGTGACCGCTGTGCCGCGATGCTCGATCGAAACCCCCATCGCGCGGAGGCAGGTCAGCGTGGAGGCGCAGTCGGCCCCGCTGGAGTAATTGTCGAGGCGGGTCCGCCCCTCCGCAATCGCCCCCAGCATCGCGTAACGGTGCGAAATCGACTTGTCGCCCGCTAACCGCGGCGAGCCCGATACCGAACGGACCGGTAAAATCACGCGTCCCATAGCGTCTCATTATGGCAGTGCCAGACGCGGCTCCCGCCGCGAATCAGCCTTTGCGGTGAAGCGAAGGCTCAGCGCCATCTCACCAGGTCCGATCCGGTTCGCTCACCCGGCGAACGATCTGGTATTCTGAACCTCTCAGCGACTCCCATGGCCCGCAGAACCCTTTTTCTCAATCCCCCATCTTTTGAAAACTTTGACGGCGGCGCAAGCTCCCGCTGGCCCGCCACGCGCGAGATCGAGTCCTATTGGTATCCCATCTGGTTGTGCTACCCGGCCGGAATGCTGCCCGACAGCAAGGTCGTCGACGCGCCTCCGCATAAGATCACGCCGGAGCAGACGATCGAGATGGCGCGGGATTTCGACTTCCTCGTGTTGTTTACGTCAACGCCGGGATTCAAAAACGACACGTTGCTGGCCGAGCGGATGAAACGAGTCAGTCCCGATCTCACGATCTGTTTCGTCGGCCCTCATGTCACCGCGCTGCCCGAGCCCAGCCTCGAGGCCTCGCCGGCGATCGATTTCATCGTTCGCAAGGAATTCGATCAGGCCGTGGTCGACTTCGCCAACGGTAAAGCGCTTGAAGAGATTCCGAGCGTCAGCTACAGCAAGGACGGCGGCTTTGTCCACAACCCGCAGGCGCCCGAGATCGAGAATCTCGACGAGCTGCCTTGGGTGACAAAGACTTACAAACGCGACCTCGATATCAGCCGCTATAACGTCCCTTTCCTGCTGCATCCGTATTTGGCGTTCTACACGGAGCGCGGCTGCCCGGCGCTGTGTACGTTTTGCCTGTGGCCGCAAACGCTCTCGGGACACCGCTGGCGCACGCGGTCGGCCGAGGATGTCGCGGCGGAAGTCCAATGGACCCTCGACAATTTCTCGGGGTTGCGCGAGATCTTCTTCGACGACGACACCTTTGACATTCGCAAGTCGCGGGTGATCGAGCTGTGCGAGAAGCTCAAGCCGCTGAACTTTACCTGGTCTTGCACATCGCGTGTCACGGTTGACTACGAGACTCTCAAGGCCATGAAGGACGCCGGGTGCCGGCTGCTGATCGTCGGTTACGAGTCGGGCGACCCGCAAATCCTCAAGAACATCAAGAAGGGCGCGACCATCGAGCAGGCCGAACGCTTCACGAAGAACTGCAAAAAACTAGGGCTGGTCGTTCACGGTGACTACATTGTCGGGTTGCCGGGCGAGACGCGCGAGTCGATCCGCCGCACGATCGACTTCGCCAAGAGAATGGACAACGAGACGATTCAAGTTGCGGTCGCTCACCCCTATCCGGGTACGGAGTTTTTCGAGTACGTCGAGTCCAATCGCCTGATTACGTCCGACAGCATGACCGACGAAGGCGGGCACCAACTGCCGAACATCATCTACGGAGATCTCGATCAAGCCGAGATCATGGATTGGGTCGAGCGCTTCTACGATGAGTATTACTTCCGGCCGCGCGTAGCTTGGCGGATCGTGCGCAAGGCTCTCTTCAACCGCGCGGAGCGGCGCCGGCTCTACAAGGAGGCCCGCGAGTACCTTTCCCTGCGGGCCAAGCGGCAACGCTTCGTCAAGCAACGCCGCTACGACAATCAAGCGGCCTGAGGGCGGCGCGGTCCTTATTTCCCGAACAAGACGCCGCCGCTGAAGCCACTCAAGACCATCAACAAGGCGGGGCCGGCGGTGACCAAAAACATCGAAGGCATGATGAGGAAGAAAATCGGGAAGACCATCTTCACGCCGACCTTATGGGCCAGCTCCTCGGCGCGGTGACGGCGGCGACTGCGCATGTAGCGGGCCTGAGTGCGAAGAATCTTCGACACGCTCGTCCCGAAACGATCGGCCTGAACCAACAGCGACGTTAGTTTTCGCATCTCGGGCTCACGGGTTCTGATAGAAAGATTCCGCAACGCGTCGGAGCGATTCGTGCCGGCCTGGGTTTCGAGTTGAAAGACCGAAACCTCGTCGTGAAGCACCGGGTGCGCTCGCCGCAAGTCGCGCGCCGTGTCGGCGATGCCCTGCTCGAGCGAAAGGCCGCTTTCGACCGAGATGACCAGCAGGTCAAGAAAGTCGGGCAGCCCGGTAGTGATCTTCTGCCGCCGCTTCGTGATGCGGCGCTGGAGATACCAGTCCGGGACGCGGAAAGCGACCAGGCACGCCAAGACCAATCCAGGCAACAACATGAACAGATTCGGATTGATGGAGTACAACAAGACGAACGTCATCACCGGGAACAGCGCGAACGTTACAGCCTTCGCGCCATAGAAGACGTAAATCGCGCTTTCGGTGCGGATGCCCGCTGAAATCAGGTCGCGTTGTAATTGACGGTCGTGACTCTCGGTCGAAACCGCCCGCCCGACTTCGTAGATCACGCGAAGCCGTTCAGGCAAGTCGGCGGGCGCATTTTCGCCGGGGCCGACGCCGGCCCGGCCCGCTGTTTCGCGGCTCCAGAGCCAGTAGCTCACACTGCCGGCGAACGACAACATCATGATGAGAAAAGCTGTAGTGGCCGCCAGAATCATCTTGGGTTACACCTTGATATCGGCGATCTTCTTGATCACGAAATACGCCGTGACTTGGCCGCAGGCCGCGAGAAAAACCAGTATCTTGCCGAGGGGGTGGTTGACCAGAATCGACAAGTAATTTTGGTTGACCACCATCATCACGCCCGCCACGAAGATCGGGAGCAGACTGAGTACCACCGCCGTCATGCGACCGTTCGCCGTGAGCGCATGAATCTGGCCTTTTAGGGATTGTCGCTCGCGAATCGTCTCGGCCAGCGAGTCGAGTAACTCGTGAAGATTGCCGCCTGTGCGCGACTGCGTCATGATCGCCGAGACAAAGAACTCGATATCGACACTCGGCAAGCGGTCGCCAAGTCCCTGCACCGCGTCGTTCATCGACAAACCCAGGTTGTATTCGTCAACCGTCTTGCGCAGTTCACCGGAGAGGGGCTGCTCGACTTCCTCGCCCAGCAGCTCCAGCGCCATGGGTAGCGAATGACCGGCCACCAAGGCGCGTGAGAGAAAGTCGAGTGCTTCGGGCAATTGATCTTCGACCTCTTTGAGCCGTCCGCGGCGGCGCTTGCGCACATACCAGACAGGCGTCGAGGCCGCCGCGGCGGCACAGACCCAGACACCGAAGGTGGGGATCAGGTCCACCCGGACCAGCACGTTCAGGCTGAACGCGCCGGCGACCAGCATCATCAGCACCACGCGGCCCACCGACCACGGGATGTCCGCCTCCGCCAACCAGCGGTTCAAGGTGTTGAAGAAACGAAAACGCTCGAGCACGGCCGCGAAGACGGATAGCGTACTGAGAACTTCGTCGCGCAGCAGCCCCGAGGGTTCGCTGCTCGCCTGAAACGGATCGACGCTGTCGTCCTTCTGCATCGACCGCTCGATCAGGGCCCACGCCGTAACCGCCGTCACGCCGGCGACCGCGAAGCTCAAGCCCCAAATCGTTACATATACGGTAAGTTCGAGCACTGTCTTGACAGCTCCTATCGCTCGCGCGGCGCTCCGAGGCTCGCGTCCCTAGGACGGCACGTCCACGTTGCCGATGGGCTCAAAAAGGCCCTCGGGAAGAGTTGGTTGACTGCGTCGCAGCCGCTCCCAGAATCGCGGTGTATTGCCGGTCGCCCGGAAGTCGCCTTCTACCCTGCCGTCGGCCGAGACGCCAAGTTTTTCAAAGACAAAGATATCCCGCAAAGCCACCTCGCCGTCTTGGATGCCGGCCGACTCAGCCACCTGTGTTATTCGGCGGGTCCCGTCGTTGAGGCGTGCGATATGTACGTAAACGTGAATCGCGGCCGCGATTTGCTTTCGAATCGACTGCACCGAAATATTGGAATTGGCGAGGTTCACCATCAGCTCGAGCCGACTGACGGCGTCCACGCAGTTGTTGGCGTGGATGGTCGCCAGCGAGCCGTCGTGGCCGGTGTTCATCGCCTGCATCATGTCGAGCACTTCTTCGCCGCGCACTTCGCCGACGACGATGCGGTCGGGCCGCATGCGCAGGCTGTTAATGACCAGTTGGCGCTGCCGAATGGCGCCCTCGCCTTCGAGATTCGGCGGCCGCGTCTCCATGCTCGCCACATGCTCTTGCTGTAATTGCAACTCGGCGGTGTCTTCGATCGTCACGATTCTCTCGTCGGCCCCGATGAACGACGAAAGCACGTTGAGAAGAGTCGTTTTGCCCGATCCGGTCCCGCCCGTGATCAGGATATTGAGGCGCGCCCTAACGCAGGCCGAGAGGAATTCGATGATTGGAGGGCTGGCCGAACCCATTTCCACGAGGTCTGCGGCGGTCATTTTTTCGACCGAAAACCGTCGAATCGAAAGCAGCGGTCCTTTGACGGCGACCGGCGCGATCACGGCGTTGATCCGTGAGCCGTCGGGCAATCGTGCGTCCACCATCGGGGAAGCCTCGTCGATGCGGCGTCCCGCCTGCCCGACGATTTTTTGGATGATGCGCTGCAGGTGGGCATTGTCCTTAAAACGAACCGACGTCTTCTCGAGTTTTCCAAAGCGCTCGACATGCACCAGATCCGGCGTCGTGACGAGAATATCGGAGACGGTCGGATCCTGCATGAGGGCCTCGAGCGGCCCCAGCCCGAATACTTCGTTCAAGACCTCTTCGATCAGCCGTGCGGTGCTTTCCGGCGGCAGTTTCTGTTCGTCCTCGGCCACCAGGGCGGCGACGGCGGCCCGCACTTCCCCGCGCACTCTCGGAGCGTCGATTTCGGCCAACCGCCCGAGGTTGATGCGTTCGAGCAGGCGGCGATGAAGCCGGTGCTTCATCTCCATGATTTCGGGGCGTGAGCGGGAAGCGGCGGTGTTCCGCTCGCTGTCATCCCCGGAATCGTCGGGCGTGGATGGAGTTGCGTCTTCCGCCATACCGGTTGTATCGGATTACTTTGTGGAGAGCGAAGCCAGGTTGGCATCCGCGCTCGCCGCGGGCGTGGCTTGCGCGGAAGGCACTTCCACCGAGTCGTCCGCGTCAACGCCTTGTGGGGTCGTCGGCGCCGGAGGCGCGACTTCGCTGGATGTGACCTTGGCCCGCAACACGTCTCGCAACCGCGTGCCGGGCGTGGGCTCGACCTTGTCGTCGAGAGGATTCCTCAGAGCCAGACGAATATACCCGGCGTGGTCCGCTGTGTTGAGCATCTCGGAATGTTCGGCGGCAACCAAAAGGGTGGCAACCGGCGTGCCCTTCCCCTCTTTGACGCGGCCGGTCGACAGGACCTCCACGTTTTGGAGAATGGTCTTCATGTTGATCTCGTTGTTGCCTGCTCCCGGTCGTCCCGTTGCCACAAGAACATCCACGCGGTCGCCTGCTTCGACGATTTCGTTAACCCCGGCAAACTCGGTTAAGTGCACCGATACCGCCCGCATACCGCGTCGAATGCGAACCGCCGCGAAGGCGTCCGCTTCGGAATGGATATGCTCCGCCAGCAATGTCTCTCCCTTGACGGCGCCCACCACCAGGGCTTTGCCGACCACGGCCCTCGTATCCGTCAACGCGCCGGGCGGCAAATTACGGCCCGACCAGGGCGCCTCCTCGATGTCCCCGAGGCTGAGCGCTTCGCCGCGTTGTAAATCACGGGCCGCGACGATCACGGAAAGGTCGCGCGCCGCGGCGTTACCGCTTTCCACGAAGTTTTTGGAAATCATGGGGTAGAAGAAGTACGTGGATCCCGTGGCCGCCAAAACAGCCACGCCGATCACGATAACGAGCTTTTTGTTCATGGCCGCCTTACCGCTATTGACCCGCCGATAATTCCCGGAGGGCCGCATCGGCGCGTCTCCGTGCGGCGACAAGACCGCAGCGTGGTTCTGTCGCCGGGAGCGGGGGAATGACTATATCCTTATCGTCCTCAAGATAAAGAACCTGTTATTGGGCGCCCACGCCTTTTGGATCAGCAAAGGGCTCCCTTCATCTTGACAACACTAATTCTGACTGTAGGGAACAGCCGCCTGGGGTTGGAATCGGCGATTCGCACTAACCACCCCGAGTATTTGCCCCTACGCAATCGGAACGCCGTCATCAGGGGAACCACCGAGGGCCCCCGCGCCCGGTCGCCGAGTGCAGACCATTCATATGAATTCAATAACTTAGATTCCGAGTCAGACAACCACGAGTGCTTGTCGCTACCGGCTCTCAGCCGGTCGCGGCGATGTCGTCGCCTCACTCGCCGCGCCCTCGGCCTTGGGTACGTTTTCTAAGGTTGCCCTCCAGATGTGTCGGCCCTGCATGTCGACGTAGCCGCGGCGGAGCCAATCGCGCAGGGTAACGACGCAACGGCCGTCCTCATAGTGGCCGTCGAACTCGACGGTGCCGATTTCTCGCCGTTCCGGGGCGATGCGGTAAAGCGGGATGATCCGTTTGGTGGTTTTCGGACGAGGGTCCGTTCCTTCTTCTTGTCGGGCGGCGTCGGCCGGGTGTGCGGTGTTGGCTCGTGGGTCGACGACTTCGGGGTGTTCGGCGAGAAAGCGGTTCCAGGTGACGGTCCGTCGAATGTCTTCGGACGTCGACAGTTCGAGCAGCGCGGAAAAGGTCTCGATAGCGGTTCCCAGCAAGTTGTAGTTCTGCTCGCGGTCATCGACGTCGAGCGCTCGCGTCACGCCGAGCGGCTCAACCTCGAGCGAGATCATGTGCGTCGCCCCGGCGTCAATCGCAATATGCACCGGGCTGTTGTTCAACACGCCGCCGTCGACGAACACATGGCGGACCTCGTGCCGGCTGTCCCGGCCGTAGAGCCCGATCTGCTGGGCCGGGAAGGCCCCGGGGACGGCCGTGGACCCCACGATCGATTGCAGGAAGTTCTCCGGCAGCGTGAATAAGGCTCCCGCCTCCCGGCGATACGGCTGAGCCCTGTCGTCGCCGGAATCAAACTGCACGGCGACCCATTCGGAGCGAACCAAACGCCGGTAGGTTTCGGGCCGAGCGAGGGTGAAAAGACATTCACGCCCGAGGGAGATATCGGTGGCGGTGAGAATCAACTCCGGAGCCCGTTCGTCTCGGTGCCAGGCTTCCACGATGCGACGGCTCAAAACGCGGGCGCGGTCAAGCGTTTTTTCACGCGACCAAAACCAGGGTCGGCTTAAGTCGCCTTTTGGGCCCGTATTGGCCAACAGCCGCAACAAAGGAACGTCGCGCAACAAGCTGTAGCGGAAACGGCGCAGCAGCAGGCCGCCGAGCATCAGCCAAAACAGCAGCGACGCCAGGCCCAGAACGGTGAAATGCAAGGCATGATCCGCGCCGAAATCCGAGCTTGTCAGCGCTGTCGGCCACCAGCTCTCCAAACCCAGCAGCAGCGAAACACCGATCAGCAGGAAAGGGTTCAGCACCAAGACCAGCGCGGTCGACAACAACCCGACGCTCAACCGTAACCAACGGCCGTGAACCGCCCCGCCGGCCAGCGCGACAATCCAGGCTCTTCGGCCGGCGATCCAGGTCGACGTTTTGCGATGACGGTCCAGATACGACCAAATCGAAGCGATGAAGCTCGAATAAGGTTGCTGCAATTCGGGATCACGTGTGATCTGGGAATTCGCCATTCCCAGCCGCTCGATCAGCACGCCGTAAGCGTTAAGAGCACCGGCCGACGTCCCGACCAACAGATCGATCTCAATACCCCGCTCTCGCAGTCGCGTGACGAGAGCCTCGATGACGCCCGCGCAATAGGCGCCCGCGGCCCCGCCGCCGCTGATCGCGAGGGCCACTTTGCGGTTCTCCACATCGACCGGCTTTTCGGTCCAGCGGCCGTCTTCAAAGACGACTTGGTGCTCGATGTCGCGTACGAGTCCCTCGATGTCGAGGTAATCGGGACGCAGCAGCAGCCAGGGATCACCGGGGGGCGATTCCGCCTCCGGGGCCTCTTCTTCGGGTTTGCGCCGAATTCCCAGCAACTCCGCCAAACTGCTGTACTTGCTCATGCTTTCGAACCGGCTCCACCCGGGTCGGCCTCGAACACCCCCGCTTCGGAAGCGTTCTCCAAGCCTGATAGACGCGTCTCGGAGAGCCTCGGTGACACCCGAAACACGTTTCCTGAACGTCTCTGACAGTCTATCGCGAGGATCGACCTGTCGGCGCGCCGCCGTTAGACAGTCTGTCAACGAAAGACGACAATGCCGCCTTCACGCCGCGTTGCGCACCTGTTTGGACCCGTTTGGCGTTGACAACGCTAAGCCCGGAGGCTTACTATTACGATGAAGTTAGAGTCGGTGGAGGTGCGCGATGAAGTCGCTGTTGAGCTGTGTGGCCTGTCTGGTTGTCGCTGTCGCGATGCTGCCGGGACAGACGGAAAAGCCCTCGCCGGCGCGCGAGGAGTCGCTTACTCCCGAGCAGTTCAACAAGGCGCATAAGTCGCTCTACACGCCCGAAAAATCGCGCCGCGCCGGGGCCCTCACCGAGCGCTTGGTCAGCGGCCGCGAGGCGCCGGCGGGCTCGCCCGGTTCGACCATCGAGCGCCGCACCTTCATTGACGAATTCATCTTTGGAAAGATGGAGCAAAACGGCGTGCCGCACGCACCCGCGGCCTCCGACGGAGAGTTTCTGCGCCGGACGACGCTCGACTTGACCGGCCGCATCCCGACGCCGGACGATGTGAGAACGTTTCGCGCCGATTCGGATCCCGACAAACGCGACAAGCTGATCGACAGCCTCATTGGCACCGAGCCTTGGGTCGACAAATGGTCCTACGTTTTCCTCGATCTTTTTCGAGCCAACGGCAAGATGGGCCGCGGCCAGTATCTTTTCCACTATTGGTTGAGGGAGAATCTGCGTTCCGATCGTCCCTATGACGAGATGGTGCGCGAAATTATCACGCCGTCGGCCAAGAGCAACTGGGTAGTTGCGGCGTCGAACGTGATCGCCCGCGAGCACGTGCAGGGAGCCGCCGAGCCGGTTGACGGCGACGATATGTCGATGGTGCAGCAGCTCGATACGCACGACGAGCTGTCGATCATATACGGCAAGGCGTTCTTGGGTCTCAACCTTTCCTGCATTTCCTGCCATGACGGCCAAGGGCACCTCGAAAAGGTCAATGTTTGGCTGAGCCAAAGGACACGCGAGCAGTTCTTCCAAAACGCGTCGTTCTTGGGCCGCACCCGCTACTTGATGTATTGGGAAAACGGCCGCACGCTTTCGAATGAGTTTCTGATCGATGATCGCGCCGCCGGATACGACACCCAAGGGGCGACCATGCTGCGGGTGGCGCGGAAGGGCGGCTCGAACGAACCGGCTTTTCTGGTGAGCGGGGAAGGAGCGCGACCCGACGAGGCTCCGCGCGACGCTTTCGCGCGCCTGCTTACCGCCAATCCGCAATTCGCGCGGGCGACGGTGAACTTGTTCTGGGCAAAGCTGATGGGCGTCGGCATCGTCGAGCCTTTCGATGAGTTCGACCTGGCCCGCCAAGATCCCGACAACCTTCCAGAGGGTTGGCAGTTGCAACCTTCGCACCCCGAGTTGCTCGATGCCTTGGCCAACGACTTCGTCGAGAACGGTTACAGCCTCAAGCACCTGATGGCGACGATTACGAAATCAAACGCCTACCGGCTTTCCGCCGCCTTCCCGGGCGAATGGAAAGATTCCTACACGAAATACTACGCCCGCAAATACGCCCGGCGATTGACGGCCGAGGAGTTGCATGATTCGATCGTGTTGGCCACCGACCGGCCGGCATCGTTCCAACAAAAGGGCCGCCGCGTCGGCATGTCGATGCGGCTGACCGACCCGCCGGCGCGCTGTTCGGGGAAGAATTGCACCGACGCCGATACGCGTCACTTCATGCGTATCTTCGGGCAGTCGGACCGTCAAACCCACGCCAAGCCGACCGGCGCGTCGATCCAGCATTCGCTGGTGTTGATGCAATCGCCGGTGGTCAATGATCGAGTTCGAGCGGAGAAAGACAGCCGTGTCGAGCGTTTGCTGGCCTCCTACCCCGACGACAACGGCCGCGTTGTGGACGAGATGTTTCTAGCGAGCTTGGCGCGCGCGCCGAGCGAAGGCGAAAAAGACGTTGCGCTGGCGGCGATGGAGACGAACCGCGTTGCCGGTGCCGAGAACTTGCAGTGGGCGCTCATCAACAGCGCGGAGTTCTTCTTTAATTATTAGGTTCGGGCGGAGGTGGACCCGATGGCGAATCCGCAAAAAGTTGGTGATCTTCTTGGTTCAAGGCGCGATGTTCTGCGCCTCGGCGGACTGGGGTTATTGGGCGCGTCGATTGACGGTGTTTGGCCGCTGAAGGCCGCGGCTTCGAGCGGCCCGCCGGTCACGCCGCGGGGCAATGCGAAGCGCGTGATCTTCCTCGAAACCAACGGCGCGATCAGCCCCATCGACTGTTTCGATTTCAAGGAAAACACAGCCACGCCCGAAGACCTCGACGTTCGCGAAGTTTATCCGGGGCTCTATCTTTCGAAGTTGTTGTTCCCGGGTTTGTCCAAACACATGGACAAGTTCGCCGTGCTGCGCTCGCTGCGTAGCCACGAAGAAGTTCATTTTCGCGGCCAATATTACCTGCAGACCGGGCGGCAGAACAACCTTGCTTTCGCGAAGGAAATCCCGGCTGTCGGGTCCGTCGTCTCCGCCGAGTTGGAAGCGCAACGGCGTTCGAACGACACCTTTCCGCTGTATATGTCTTTCAACCTGTCGAAAGGCGCAGTGGGCGCGCTGGCCACCGGCTTTTTGCCGCCGCGCTATTCCGTCGTCGACATCAACACCGAAAACGCGCTGAAGGAAGACAAACTCGACAACGAAGCCGCGGCGCTGCTCGATCAGCGTTGGTCGCTGCTGCGCGAATTGCGAGACATGGAAGGCGCGCGCCGCGGCGAGTACGGCCGCGAAATGGCCGGCTATGACGATTTCTATAGCGCCGCCCATCAGTTGCTTTCCGATCCGCGCTGGCCGCGGGCTTTTCAGGCCGCGGAAGAAGACAAAGAGCGCTACGGAAACAACAGCGTCGGGCTGGCTTGCCTGCTGGCGAGAAACCTTGTCCTCGAAGATGGCGGCACGCGCTACATCCACATCTGCCATCCCGGTTGGGACCACCACACCTACATTTGGGACCGATCGAAAGACAAGAACCACTACATCAATTGCGCCGAATACGACCAAGCCTTCTCGGCTCTGCTCGATGATCTCTCGACCCTGCCCTCGAAGGACGACGAAGAGCAGACGCTGCTCGATGAGACATTGGTCGTTTCGATGAGCGAGTTCGGCCGCACGCCGGGACCGCTCAATTACATGAAGGGCCGTGATCACTACAACAAGTGCTTCCCGGCCTTGTTCGCCGGAGCCGGCGTCGCGGGCAAACGCATTCTCGGGGCGACGAACGCGGACGGTACTGCTTGTATCGACAACGGCTGGGAGCGCGAAGTGCAGCCTCGCATCGAGAACGTCATCTCGACGATGTATTCGGCGCTTGGGATCGATTGGACCAAGAGAATCACCGATCTGCCCTCGGGGCGGACGTATGTGTACGTCGATCCGCTCGGGGCCAACGGCTTTATTCCGACCGACGAGATCTCGACGATTTACGGCTAGCGTCGTCGCGCGGGCCCGACCTTGCACAGCGCCCTGCAGGCGCTTAATTTTCCAAGAAATTCTTGAGCAGTTTCTTGCCGGGATCGGTGAGGATCGATTCGGGGTGGAATTGCAGGCCTTCGACTCGATGTTGCTTGTGGCGGAGGCCCATGATGAGCCCGTCGTCGGTCTCGGCGCTGATTTCAAGCGCCGACGGCAGCGACTCGCGCTCGACGATCAGCGAGTGGTAGCGGGTGGCCGTGAAGTCCTGATCAAGCCCTGAGAAAACCGTGCGGCCGTCGTGGTGGATCTTGCTGGTCTTACCATGCATCAGATAAGGCGCGCGGATAACCTTACCGCCGAAAGCCTTGCCGATCGACTGGTGACCGAGGCAAACCCCTAAGATCGGGATCCACCCCGCCAATTTCTTGATGAGCGAGACCGAGATGCCGGCTTCGCTGGGCGTGCACGGTCCCGGTGAGACGACAATACGGTCGGGTTTGCGCTTGGCGACTTGGCCGACGGTGATTTGATCATTGCGGAAGACCTCGATCTCGGCACCCAACTCGCCCAAGTATTGCACCAGGTTGTAGGTGAACGAGTCGTAGTTGTCGATAACGAGGACCATCGGGAGCAACCGTGCGCGATAGCTTTCGGCGGGGCTGTTCTTTAACTATAACGAGGTACGAAACCAGCCAAGCCGCCAAACCACCAAACTGTCAAACTAGATGCTTCGTGCCGGAACTTCCTGAAGTCGAAACGATTATTCGCGGCTTGCGGCGTCATGTCTCGGGCCGCCGCATCGCCGGCGTCGAGTTCCCTTGGCCCGGTTTGGTAGTCGGTGACGCGGAAAAGACCGCGCGACGGTTGCGGGGCCGGGTGATTCGCGGGATTCGCCGTCACGGCAAGTACATCGTGATTGACCTCGAAGGGGGGCGGCGGGGCCTTTGCCTGGTTGTTCACTTGCGGATGACGGGCAATTTCATTGTCGGGGGCGAGCCGGGACCCTATACGCGAGCCGTGCTTGATCTCGAAGGTGGGCCGACGCTCGTCTATCACGACATTCGGAAGTTCGGGCGCTGGCAGCTTTCAGACGGTTTGCCACCGCGGCTGGCCGAATTGGGACCCGAGCCGCTTGAGATCTCCGAAACCGACTTTCGCGCCCTGCTCGGCGCACGCCGCGGCATGCTCAAGGCCCTTCTGCTCAACCAGGAATTCCTGCGCGGACTCGGGAACATCTACGCCGACGAGGCCTTGTTTCGAGCTCGCCTTCACCCCAGGACGAACAGTTTGAAAGTCGGCCCCAAGCGTGCCGCGAGGTTGCACACGGCGATCCGCGAAGTTCTGCTTGACGCCATCGCGGCCGGCGGGTCGACGGTGAGCAACTACGTCAATAGCGAGGGGTCGAAAGGCTACTTTCAATTGCAGACACGGGTATATGGAAAGGCCGGCGAGCCGTGTCGCGTGTGCGGAACGCCGATTCGGCGAACGATTGTCGCGAGCCGCGGCACGCACTCCTGCCCCAAGTGCCAGAGGCGGTGAGAGCGGGGTGCCAAGGCTCCGCAGGGTCGGGCTGTGAAGAATTGGGGGACAGTCCGCTTCGCACCAGACGAGCTACGATTTACGACGCACCTACTCCAAACGGCGTTTGGGACAGTCCCCAATTCTATCACAGCCCCCGCCGGAAAGCGTAGTCAGTTGAGACTGCCGCAGGGGATCGAGCCGCCGCCGGCTTGGCAGACGCCTCCGGCCCGACTGGCGCAAGGGCCCAGTTCGGGCGCGCCGTTCGAGGTTTGCGCGGCGAAGGTCGAGAAGAGTTTCTCGACCGACTCGCTGCCGCAATCGGAGCAGCTCGCGGCCGTCGCCTTCTCCCGAGCGCTAAGCACCAGGTTCTCGAAGTGGGTCCCGCAGTCGTTGCAATGGTATTCGAAGATCGGCATAGACGATCTTATTGTAGTCGGCGTGCACGAACTCGGCAAACGCTTTGTGGCCGGCGGATAACGGGCCTCTGCCGATCGCCGTCTTAAAGCTTCCGACCGCGGCGCATGCTGTACGATAACGGGTACCGTGAGACATTCGGAGCGTGGAACGCGCGTATTGCAGACCCTGATCTTGATCTTGCTTGGTTCGACGCCGGGCTGGAGTGCCGATTGGCTGACCGACGGTGGTGACACGAAACGCACAGCCTGGCAGCGGGACGAAACGATCTTCAGCAAGGCGACCGTCGGTAAGACGAAGCTGCTTTGGAAGATCAAGCTCGACAACAAACCGCGAGAAATGCACTCGCTGTTTCCGCCGCTGATCGCCGAGGGCGTCGACACCGCGGACGGTCCCAAGCAGATCGCGGTCATCGCCGGCGTGTCGGACAATCTCTACGCCATCGATGTAGAGACCGGCAAGCTGATCTGGAGCCAGAAGTTCCAGGGGAATTGGTCACCGGGTCCAAATGCCGGGGCCGCGGAAGTGCTGTGCCCCGGCGGGCTGACCGCGACGCCGGTCATCGGGCCTACCGATACGCCCGGCAAGTTCACGGTTTACGTCGCGCCCTGGGACGGACAGCTGCGGCGACTGAACGTAGCCGACGGCGAAGACGTGGCGCCGCCCGCGAACTTTATGCCGCCCAACGGCAAGCCCTACGCCCTGAGTCTGTTTGAGAACGTCATCTACACCCACACCGCGCAGGGCTGCGGCGGCAACCCCAATATGGTGTACTCCTACGATCTTGCCACGGACAAGGTCGGTAGCTGGGGCCCGGCCGGCGGCGGCATGTGGGGACGTACCGGTCCGGCGATTAGCTCAAACGGCACGATCTATACCGGAACGGGGGACGGCGTATGGGATCCGGAGAACGGCGTCTACGGCAACGGCATCATCGGCGTGCAGCAGGACCCCGACACCAAGGAAATGTTGCTAGTGGACTACTACGGCCCTTCGAACGCCGAGTGGTTGTTTAAACGCGACCTCGACATGCAGGTCACGCCGGCGATTTTCGACTATCAAGACAAAGAGCTCATGGTCGACGCCGGCAAGGAGTGCGTCATCTACCTAATGGACACCGATTCAATCGGTGGCGACGATCATCGCACTCCCGCGTACCGCAGTCCCCTGATCTGCAACGAAGAGGTCAACTTCGCTTCGGCCGGCATCTGGGGCGCGATGGCGACTTGGCTCGATGACGACGGGACGCGCTGGGTGTTGACGCCTTTCTGGGGACCGAAACACTCCGCCTTCCATGCCCCGATCGAGAATGGCGAGGTGGTCCACGGCGCCATTGCGGCGTTCAAAGTGGAAGAGAAGGAGGGCAAGCTTTGGTTGGCTCCGGCCTGGATTTCACGCGACATGAATCGAGCCGAGCCGCCCATCATCGCCAACGGCCTGGTCTTCGCCTACGGCAACGGCGAAGACACGCACCAGGCCCGTCCCGATGTTGGTCTCACGAATCTCAGCAAAGATCGCATCGCCGGCTCGACGAACGCCGTAATGTTTGCCTTGGACGCGCGAACGGGCGAGGAGTTGTGGTCGAGTGGCGACCAAATCACTTCCTGGAGCCATTGGAGCGGCCTTTCGCTCGCCAACGGCCGCGTCTACATCGCCACGTTCGACGGAACGCTCTATTGCTTCGGCATCGAGCGTTAGCCCGCTTTTCTCATCGCGAGGCGAGGCAAAGTGCATGAGAGGCCCGTCAGGCGATGAGAAAAGCGGGCCGGGCTTGAGCCGTCACCTCGATCTCCGGCTCGCCCGAGTTGGCGCCGATGTCGAAAGCTCCGCAGTCTTCCCAACGCCTCGCGCCGCTATTGTGGCTGCTGACGGCGGCTTTTGTCGCCCGTGTCGCCGGCCAGATGCTCGTTGTCTTCGGGCACGTCACTTGGTTGCCGTCGATGGGCGAGTGGATGTCGGGTTTGATGCCCTACCGTTATTTGTTTCCCTCGCAGCTTCTGATCATCGCCGTGTGCCTGAGAGTCTGCCTCGACTTCACGCGCGGACAAGGTTGGTTTGTCGAAAGTCGGTCCCTTTTCGCGCGGGGCGTTCTTTACTTCGGCTACATCTATTTCGGCGGGATGATCGTGCATTACGTCGTGCAAATGATCCTGCGGCCGGAAACGCGGTGGTTCGGCGGTACGATTCCAATCGTATTTCACCTGGTGTTGGCCACATTCTTGATTGCCTTTGGACGATGGCACCGGGCAAGACTGTCGCGGAGTTGATGCGACCGCCGGCGCCCGGCGTCGAAAACACGCGCGTACCCCTCACTCCAAAGAATCAAGAAAGGCCCCGGCCGGCCCGCCTGAGCACCGCGCTCAACTTCTCGAGATCTTCTTCGCTGTTGAACACGTGCGGCGAGACTCGCAAATTGCCTTTGCGCGCCGAGACCGCGATTCTCTCATTTTCTAAAAGAACCGCGAGCTTCGAGGGATCGATCCCCGCGAAACTCGCCGTGACAATTGGGGAATCATACCCCTCGGCATGATCAGCCGCCAGCAGACCGCCCCGATCGCGCAGCACGGCCCGCGTCTTGCTCGCCAGATCAAGCACGCGCTCCTCAACCCGTTCGGGCCCCAGTTCGTGCAGCCATTCCAGTACCGCGCCGAGAGCGAAGATGCCGGGGAAGTTCTGCATCCCGCCCTCGTAGCGAATCGCCCCGTCGGGAAGCTCGGGGGCGCCGTCGTGAAGCTGGTCAACCTCGCGCCAATTCTTGTGGCTGCGCCAACTATACGACGCCGGCGGCAGCCATTCCCGCACACGCTCCGGTATATACGCAAAGCCGATGCCGGGGGGAGAAAGCAACCACTTGTAGGCGTTGACGACGAGGTAGTCGATCCTTGCCGCGTCCACGTCAATTCGCAATGCGCCGACGCTCTGTGTGCCGTCGACATAGAAAAGAATGCCGCGACCGCCTAGTTCCGCGCCCACCGCTTCGAGCGGGATCCGCAAACCGGTCGAGTAGTTCACCGAACTCAGCAATACAAGTCGCGTACGCGGTGTCAGCGCGTCGCGAAAGCGGTCGAGCGAAAAAGCGCCGTCGGGAATCTCGACGCGTGTGAACGTCGCCCCCTTTTTCGCCAGCACTTCGGGAAAGTACAAGTTGTTCGGGAACTCATGCGCCAGGCTGACGACGTGGTCGGCCTCGCGCCACTCGATGCCGCCGATCAACCATCCGAGCCCGGCGTCGGCATTCGGCACGAACGCTATGTCGTCGACGCGAGCTCCGATCAACCGCGCGGCCGACGAGCGAACTTGGTCCGCTTCGCTATACCAATCGAGGAAGTCGAGGTTGGCTCCTTCATCGCGTCGCGCGAAATATCGCTCCGCGGCCGCGATCGCGAATCGGGGCACCGGACCAAATCCGGCCGTATTCAGATAGGCCCAATTGTCGAGTACCGGGAACTCTTCGCGTATCTGCGTCGGATCGGCGATCATAAGATTCAGCTTATCCCGCGCGGCCCCGCGTCGTTGGCCCCTACTCAATGTTCTACGTTGATCCTGCCTTGTTTCACCGCCACCTCGGTCTGCCCGACGGCGTGGAACCCGACGCCGCGACGGCCTCGTTGGCCAATGCCGCCCGCGATTGGTATCGCGAATACGGTGACCCTTGGTCCCATGTGTCGATCCGTGAAATTTGTTCTATCGAAGGAGACAAGGTCCACCTCGAAGCCAACGACGAACTCACCAGCGGGGTGCTTGCCGACGGATTCCGCGCGGCCGACGCCCGTCAGGCGGCGATCGTCGGCGTGAGCGCGGGCGCGGCGGTGGATGATGAAATCGACGCGCGTTTCCAAAGCGAGCGTCCCGCCGAGGCGATGATCCTCAATGCTTACTCGGTCGCCGCGGCCGAACACCTGCGCGCGCGCCGAGGCCGACGTTTGCGAAGGCAATCCGCGAAATCGGGCATGACCGTGCTGCCGCATTACAGTCCGGGCTATGACGGCTGGGACCTCGACGACCAGGCGACGCTCTTCGCCGCGCTCGGAGAATCGGGGCCGCTGAGCCTGCTGCCCTCGGGCGGATTGCGGCCGGCGCGGTCGGCGTTGGCGGTTTTCGCGATCACCGAAAAAGCCATTCCGGCAAACGAACTCGACGGCTATTGGTTCCATCAGCGGAGAAGCGAAAGCGGCGGCAACGGCGCCGCGCCGCGCCGCCGCTATTCTTTCCCGGAAAAGACGCTGGTGAAATGGAGCCGCGAGCGCCTGACGATCGAACAGCGCCCCGACGGTAAACTCAGCGCCCGCTTTCGTTTCGACGGAACGACCTGCAGCAGCCTGGGGATGCCGTTGGCGTTCGATTATTCCATCGAGTTGAGCGCGGAGGGCGCCGAAGGGCGTCGCATCCTGGATTCTAATTGCCGTCCGGCCGAGGGCGACCGAGGTCATCGTTCGATGTGTGGCTATTTGGCCGATCCCAATCGAATGAGAGGCGTGTTTGACGAGCAACCCTTGCTCGGATGTCGGCTCGATGACGCTCTCGGCGAACTCGGTGAGGTCAGCTCATCCGGGTGCCTGTGTCTGGAAGCGAACCGCAACCACAAGTGGAGCATCGTTTTGGAGACGCTCCATTACCGGCTGGCCGAGTCCGGCGTTTAGGCGAGGCTGCACGCCCTCAGCGCTGCTCGACTTCGAGCAACCAATCGGGCGACTTCAGAACTTCGCGTGGGCGGCTGCCGTCGGGCGGTCCGATAACGCCGTCTTTTTCCATTGCGTCGAGAATACGCGCGGCCCTCCCGTATCCCAACCGCAGTCTTCTTTGCAGGGTCGAGGTCGAGGCCTTGCCCATTTCGAGCACGATACGCACGGCGTCTTCGTAAGCCGGGTCGTCGAAGACCTCGTCCTCCTCGACGGCGTCTTCGCCGTCCTCCTCCTCGTCCGGCTTCGCCAAGAACTCCTCTTTGTATTCGGGCTGCGCCTGCTTTTTCCAGAAATTGACGACGCCATGACTTTCCTCCTCCGACACAAGCGGGCCGTGCAGGCGGATCATCCGTCCCGACCCGGGCGGCAGGAAAAGCATGTCCCCCCGGCCGAGCAACGATTCGGCTCCCATGGAGTCGAGGATGGTGCGTGAGTCGACGCGCGTCGCGAGCCGGAAGGAAATGCGGGCCGGAATATTGGCTTTGATCAGGCCGGTAATCACGTCGACACTGGGCCGCTGTGTCGCCAAGATGAGGTGAATGCCCGCCGCCCGCGCCATCTGCGCCAGACGCGTGATGGACTCTTCGACCTGGCGTCCCTCGACCATCATCAGATCGGCCAACTCGTCGATGATGATGACGATGTAGGGTAGGTCGGGCGGCAACTCGGGCGAACCTTCTTCGCGTTCCTTGCGCAGTCGCTCCATCTTGCGATTGAATTGGTCGATGTTACGCACTCCGTATTCCGCCAACAACTTCAGGCGTTGCTCCATTTCGCGAGTCGCGTTCTTCAATGCGTTGGACGCCTTTTTCATATCAGTGATGACCGGCGTCAGCAGATGCGGAATATCCGCATAGAGCCCCAACTCGACCGTCTTGGGGTCGACCATGATGAAGCGCACCTGATCGGGGGTCGAGGTGTAGAGAATCGACATTACCAGGCTGTTGATGAGAACGCTCTTGCCAGAGCCCGTCGAGCCGGCGACCAGCAAGTGCGGCATCGAATCCAGCTTGCCGATGTTAATCTTGCCGTTAATGTCTTTGCCGAGCGACAGGGTCAACAACGACGGCGAGCCGCTGAATTCAGGTGACTCGATGATCTCGCGCAAGGCGATGATTTCACGGTGACGGTTCGGAACTTCGATCCCGATCGTCGACTTGCCGGGAATTCTTTCCACCAGGATCGACTCGCACTCGAGAGCCAAGCACAGGTCTTCGGCTAAATGCGTCACCTTGCTGTATTTGACTCCGGGGTCGGGCTTAAACTCGAACGTCGTCACGACAGGCCCCGGGTTGATTTGCTGCACCGACCCCTTGACGCCGAATTCCTCATACTTGGCGCAAATCGCGCGGGCGATGTCCTGCAGTTCCGCCGGATCGAAGGCGCTCGCGGCCGGCGGCGAGGTCAATAGCAGAGTCGACGGCAACTGGTAGGCGGGCTTGGGCGCGGGTTCCGACGACGTGTCGGGAACCCATCGCGAGAGGGCGTCGCCGGCGGGCTCGGGTTGCTCCGCCGAATCGAGATCAAACGGCGGCAACTCAGCCGTTTCATCGTCTTCGCCGATGTCTTCACGAGCTCCGTCATAGGGGATGATCGGCGGCAGCGTGTCGAGGGGCCCTTCCAACGGAGAGCCGTCGTCAAACACGGCCACGATCTCATCGGGCTGCTCCGGGAAACCATGGTATTCGATAACGTCGTCGGCCTGGGGCAGCTCGGGGAGTTGCTCGGCGGCTCTCTCCTCGGCCTTGCGGGCTCGACGCGCGGCGGCTTTCCGGCGCTGATCTTCCCACCAGGCATGCCATCGCTGCTGTACGGCTTCGACGGGGGGCCCCAAAGCCTGCCACCAAGCCAGCGCCGACTCGATCGTAAACGACGTCATCAGGTAGACCGAAACGACAGCCCCGGCAAGCAGGAATAGCGCGGCGCCCACCTGGTTGAGGAAACTCACCAGCAGATCCGCTATCACAAACCCAATCGTTCCGCCCGGCGGAACAGTTTCGTGGAAGAGCAGCGACAGCGGCGCCAACGCCAACCCGGCGCACGCGGTCAACAAGAAGAACGTCGAGCCGATGAGCCGTTCGGTAGGCCGTTCGATCCGCGCGGACCGAATCCAGTGCCATCCCAGCACCAACGCGAAAAGCGGCAGTAAGTAAGCCCCCGCGCCCAACGTTTGCAGCGCCAGATCGCTTCCGTAGGCGCCCGGCTTGCCGATCAGATTGCGGAACTCTCCCTGACCGGCCGCCGCGTTCCAAGACGGGTCAAACGGATAGTAGGAAATTAAGCCCAGGGCTCCGCAGACACCCAAAATGAGCAGAAGAAAACCGACCGGCTCGTTGAGCCGAGGTTTGTCGGTGGGTTGTAGAAACGTCACTCCGCCTCTCCTCGCCGAAATCGAGCCACCCGCGAACACCGCGAGTTCGATTTCAATTAGCGAAGGAGGAGCCGAACAATGACGCTAGAGCCAGTATTATTATGCCAGAGATCACCCGGTAGTAGACGAAGATTTTCATCGTGCGCGTTTCGAGATATCGGATCAGAAAAGCGATCACCGCGTAGCCCGCCGCGGCGCTGACGGCGAAGCCCACGATAAAGGGCGTCTGCATAAGGCCCGCGACGCCGCCCTCGGACCACACACTATAGGCCGCCTTCGCCGAAGCCCCCAAGATAATCGGGCTCGACAGCAGAAACGAAAAGCGAGCCGCCGAAGCCCGCTCCATGCCCAGCAGCAAGGCCGCGGCGATCGTGATCCCCGAGCGCGACGTGCCGGGAATCAGCGCCAAGGCCTGCGCGCAGCCGATCAACATGGCGTCGCGCAATCGGATGCCGCCGAGGTTCCGCGACAGCCTTGTGCGCTGGTCCGCCCAACCGATCAGCAGCCCGACGACGACGAGCATGACGCCGATCACAAACGGGCTGCGCAATGCTCCCGCGATCAAGTCCTCGAGTAGCAAACCGGCGATGCCGGCCGGGAACGTCGCGGCGGCCAGGAACCAAAACAACCGAGGATTCGCACACAGGTCGCGATCCGCTTCTCCCGGCGACGGCTCCAACACTTTGCGGCCCAAACCGAGGAACAACAAGCGCAGCCAGGTCTTTGCGAAATAGATCAACACCGCGACGAGAGTGCCGACATGCAACGCGATGCTGAAGTCGAGCCCGGGGTCGTCCCAGCCGAACAGCCACGGGACCACGACCAGGTGCGCCGTACTGCTAATGGGGAGAAATTCCGTGGCGGCTTGGACCAGCGCCAGGATCACGACTTGGTGGAGGGGCATGAAAGGTTCGAAGCGGGCGATCCGGGTTGCGGCGGCGGCTCACCCTCTTCGCGTCGGCTGCAAGCGTGAACCTTAATGCGCCACCGGCTCGGCGGACATCACGTTCAGTAGATTCCCCGCCTCGTCAAACTCCAAATCCATCGGGGCGCTGAGAACCTCGACTTCCGGGTTGGCCCGTACCTCGTCGAGCAAGTCCTCACTGACCATCAGTTCTCCGATGTCCATCGAATTGCGAATCCAGGCGATCGTGACCTCGCTCAAATCGAGCTTGCCGCAGGTGGGCACGATTTTCTCGATGCAGGTGCGGTCGTCGGGGAAATGCATCGGCGTGAAGGCCGCCGGAGGGCTCGAGGCCGTCAGGCTGTTGACCCAGGTGGCCTCGAAATCGACTTTTTCGAAAAGCCGGTCGGTGATGGCGTCGGCCAGCCCCATGCCGATGGCATTGCCGTTGCTGAGCGGCGAAAGGTCGCGCACGATGATGCGAAAAATCTTGGGAACGCCGGGCCAACTGTTCGGGCCCTTGCGTCCGCTGCGGTTGACGATCTTCGTATCCATGCCGGCGCCCGAGAAGTTCTTGCCGATCTCGTCGACGATCAACAAGTCGACT
The DNA here is from genome assembly GCA_965248235.1 of Bryobacterales bacterium. GTDB lineage: Bacteria > Acidobacteriota > Terriglobia > Bryobacterales > UBA6623 > UBA6623. The sequence continues at coordinate 109,400 of CBDFIU010000001.1, forward strand.
TCATTGACCGGGATATTCGGCTTCCACGATTTCACTTTCGCCAGCAGCTCTTCTTCTTGCTCGACCATGCCCGCCGCGCCAACCGCGGCGACTTCGGCCGTGCTGTGATAGGCGTCTTCGAGAATCGCCATGCCGCCGAGCATCTTGCCGGTCGCGAGCATGACCTTCCCGACGCTGCGAATCATCTGTTCGAGCCCGAGTTCGAGTGCATAGGTGTGATAGCGCTTCGCGCCGGCCCATTTCCCCAGCCCGATCGCCATCATCTTATGGAGGCCGCTTTCGAGCTTGCCCTCGAAGTCGGTATGCCACTTCACGCGGCTGAGCAGCATAGTGCCGTCGGCCTCGTGCGCTTGGCGGTCCATGACGACCTCGATGCCCTCGGGGGTGGTGCCGATTGGGACGACGTCGAGCGAGCTGACGACCGGCGCGCCCATCGTCTCTTCGCTGATGCCGTAGTGCGCCAGCACGTCCGCCTGCCCCTCGGCCGACGCCGAGCCATGGCTACCCATCACGGGGATCAGGAAGGGATTGACGTCGCGCGATTTCCAGAAATCGACCACGGCCTTGGCGATGACGTCGATGTTAGTGATGCCGCGACTGCCGACGCCGACGGCAATGCGGCTGCCGGGTTTGACGGCGAGAGCCCACGCGGCGCCCTCCATTTGGTCTCGCACCGCCGCCGCCACGTCGGGCAGCGCGCGATCCGGAAAATTCTGTCGGATGTGAGCAAGTCTCTGAAGCTGCATGACGGCTATTATAGCGGGGTCGCCTCAAGCCCTCGGAAGAACGACGAGCATGATTGGCTGCGTCCCGTTTGCCAGGCTCCGTTAGGAGCCCAGGAATATAGCCCACGGTTTCAGCCGTGGGAAATTGCACACCGACCCGAAAGCCCCAGAGGGGCGCCGGAACATGTCGCGGCGCTCGATGGCAACACGACGTGATGAAGCAAACCCTACGACCTTTCCATCCCACCCCCACAGCGCTACACTTTACCCATGACACGTCCCATCCTCATCACGGCGGCGTCGCTCCTCCTACTCGTCACCCACGCCGTCTCCCAACGCGACTTTTCGAAAGTCGAGTTCAAGAGCATTCGCGTAGCCGGCAATGTCCACATGCTCGACAGTGGCGCCGGCGGCAACATCGGCCTGCTCGTCGGCGACGACGGCATCTTGATGATCGACGATCAGTTCGCGCCGCTGGCCGATAAGATTCGCGCCGCGACCACAAAGATCCACAGCGGCGAGCTGAAGTTCCTCGTCAACACCCATTGGCACGGCGACCACACCGGAGGCAATAGTATCTTCGGGAAGGTTGCCACGGTCGTGGCGCACACGAACGTCCGTAAGCGCCTCTCCGCCGAGCAGTCAGGCCCCGCGCTGCCGGTCGTCACCTACGACGACTCGGTTTCGCTGCACGTCAATGGAGAAGACGTCGAGTTGATGCACGTCCCGAGCGGCCATACCGACGGCGACAGCATCGTCTTCTTCAAACAGGCCAATGTCGTTCATATGGGCGACCAATTTTTCGCGGGGCGCTTTCCATACGTCGATCTGGGAAGCGGCGGCAACGTTCAGGGCTATATGGACAACGTCAAGGGCGTGATCGATCACCTGCCCGGCGACGTCAAGATCATTCCCGGCCACGGTCCGCTATCCACGCTCGATGACCTGAAGCAATTCCACACCATGATGACCAAGACGACCACCGTCGTTCGCGACCACATGAAGGCGGGAAAGAGCCTGGAGGAGATTCAGAAAGCCGGGCTGCCAAGCGAGTGGAAGGACTGGGGCGCGGGCTTCATCAATCAAGACCGCTGGATCTCGATCATCTACAACAGCTACAGCTAGGCCGCGTTTCTTGCAACGTGCGGAGGTGAGACGACCGGCTGAGAGCCGGCCGTGACTGTTGGTTAGGACCGGTACGCGAGCGGGTCACTGAGGGGCTCCCGCTGCCGGTGGCTGTTTTCAAGCGGCCGCGCCGTCTGTCTCTTCTTGGAGAAACGATTTTTCTTCCTCGGCCTGATCCTCAGGGGTATCCCCCAGTATTGCTTGGCCTTTTGCCAGCCAAGCAACGCCGAACGCGATCACCGCGATCGACTCAAGCACAAAGACCGGATTCCATGCTTCCACGGCTTGGATCACCGCTTCTGGCACGAAGCCCAACTTCTTGATCCCGCCCAGAACACCGATCAACACGATCGAAACGATGATCGTATACCCGGCGCGCCGGTAAAGCCTATCTCTGTGTTGCTTCTGAACGGGGCGCTCGTGCGGCTTAGAGCGTGATTTGGTAAACAGGCAAAGACAGAAATAGGCCAGCATGGCGAAGAATGACGCTGCGAATGCAAGGTGAGCCTTGCCGGTCAACGTCTCCGGTATGCCGACACCGCCCGAGGGGTCCGTCGGAAACAGCGCAACGCCGATCGCGAAGATGCCCGCGAAGTTGGTTTTTGCGTTATCGTTGTCAAGGTCTTTCGTGTAGCCTCGGTACGCGTAAAAGAACACGCCGATTGCGCAAAGCGTCCCGACAAAGACGCTTCCAATGTCGGTGTGATAGTAGGCGCTCAGTGACGACTGAATGCCGGTGCTGAACAGGATGTAGCCGCCCAGCGCCAGGACAAACGGCAAAGCCGTACCCAGGGTGCCGACGGCCTTCCGCAGTTTCTTGTAAGCTATCACTCGCGGATCTGCGCTGTTTGACGACTGTGGCATTGGAATCTCCTCCATCGAAATCAGCCCTCCCGGCCAAAGGGCCGCCTATCTTGACGAACCTTGGCTCCGTCTATAATACGCGTGTTTGGTAGACATTCCGGGCCAACCGGACCGGAAGACTTCGCGAGCGCCCCATTACGCGGCCACATCGCCATTGCCTAGAATCAAGAGGTCACGACAAGCGAAGTCGAGATTTCCCGAGCCGCTCTCTTGTCGCCGTGCGGGAAATCATCCGGCGCGCCGACTCGTCGCCGATACCACCCATGGCCTACACCGACCTCCGCGAATTCATCAAAGCCCTCGAAAAGAACGGCGAACTTAAACGCGTCTCCGCCGAGGTCGATCCCGTGCTCGAGATCACCGAGTTCGCCGACCGTGCCGTCAAGAGCGGCGGCCCCGCGCTGCTTTTCGAAAACCCTGTCGGCTCCGATATTCCCGTCCTCATCAACGCCTTTGCCGGGATGCGCAAGATGGAGCTGGCTCTTGACGTCGACTCGCTCGACTCGATCGCGGGCCGCATTTCCGAATATCTCGAAATGAAGACCCCGCAAGGGCTGGTCGGCAAGCTCAAGATGCTTCCCAAGCTGGCCGAGATGGGATCGTTCTTCCCACGCGAAGTCAAAACCGGCCCCGTCAAGCAAGTCATCAAGCGCGACGACTTTTCCCTCTTCGACTACCCGATCCTCCAATGCTGGCCGCAAGACGGCGGCCGTTTCATCACCCTGCCGCTGGTCTTTTCGAAAAACCCGACGACGGGAAAACGCAATGTCGGGATGTATCGCATGCAGGTCTACGACGAGAGGACCACCGGCATGCACTGGCAAACCCACAAGCAGGGCGCCGAGCACTATCGCCGCCTTCTGAAGGAAGGGAAACAGGAGCGCATGGAAGTCGCCGTCGCGATCGGCGCCGACCCGGCCACGATGTTTTCGGCGATCCTGCCGCTTCCGCCCGATCTCGACGAAATGCTCTTCGCCGGGTTCCTGCGCAACAAGCCGGTCGAGCTCGTCAAGTGCGAGACCGTTGACCTCGAAGTCCCCGCTAACGCCGAGATCGTTCTGGAAGGCTACGTGACCCTCGGCGAACTGCGCACCGAAGGTCCCTTTGGAGACCACACGGGCTTCTATTCCCTCGAAGACGACTTCCCCGTTTTTAACGTCACCTGCGTGACGCAACGCGAAACACCAATCTACGCCACGACGATCGTCGGGCCTCCGCCGATGGAAGACTACTACATGGGCAAAACGATCGAGCGCGTTTTTCTGCCCCTCATGCGGCTGCAAATACCCGAGCTGGTCGACATGAACATGCCCGCGGAAGGCATCTTCCACAACATGATGATCATGTCGATCCGCAAGTCCTACCCGCTGCAAGCCCGCAAAGCGATGAGCGCTGTGTGGGGGCTGGGGCAGGCGATGTTCACCAAGTGCATCGTCGTCGTTGATGACGACGTCAATGTCCAAGACCTCAGCGAAGTCGCTTGGAAGGTCCTCAACAACATCGACCCCGAGCGCGACATCCAATTCGTGATGGGACCGATCGATCAGCTCGACCATTCCAGCCGCCTACCCAACTACGGCTCGAAAATGGGCATCGACGCCACCCGCAAATGGCCCCAGGAAGGTTTCGCCCGCCCCTGGCCCGACGTGATCGAAATGGATGAAGAAGTCAAGCGGCGGGTCGACAAGATTTGGAAGGAGTTGAAGCTTGGGGGAGGCCTGCCCTGAAGGCCTGGAAGAGCGCCCTTCGACGCTGAGACGAGGGCCGATATCGAGGCCGAGCGCCCCAGCCACACCGGCGCCCGATGACCTATACTCTACCCGTGGAAATCAAAGTGCAACTGCGTTGGCTTACCGCCCCCGGGCCGAGGTTGCACATACGCAGAGGATTGAGCAATGCAACGATTGACCGCTTGGATTGTACTGTGTTTCGTCGGCTTTCTTTGGGATCCTCGCCCGGCGCGGTCTCAGTTCGGCGGTGACTGGACGACAGTCGGGTTCGACGCGCAGCGATCTTCATGGGTTCGCCGGGACGCCAAAATTTCCTCCGAAAGCTTGCAAAAACCGGGGTTTCAACTGGTCTGGAAGCGCAAGCTCGACAATACCCCCCGCCAATTGAATGCGCTCACGCCGCCGGCGCTATTTGACTTCTACATCGGATACCGCGGATTTCGCTCGCTGGGGTTTCTCGGCGGCAGCTCCGGCCGCATCTTCGTAATGGATACGGATCTGGCGCGCATGGAATGGGAGAAGAATTTCGCCTCCGGCTCGGCGGAAGTCGAGGGATCCATTGACTGCCCCGGCGGCATGACGGCCAACGTCACCCGTCCCACAGCCGCCGGACTGCCCTTGGCCGTCGCGCCGCGGGGTTCCGGCCGACAGAGCCCCGCCGCGAGCGCGGTCGGGGAACCGAAACAAGGCGCGGTGACTCTGAAACGAGTCGTCCGGCGCCCCTCAGGCACTCCGAAACCGAGCTCCAAACCGGCCCGCCAACGCGCCGCCCCGGACCCGTATCGCGGCCCGACCCAATACATCTATGTCTTGGCGCCCGACGGAATGCTCCACGCGCTATACGTATCCAACGGTGAAACCGACAAGCCCGCGGTGCGGTTTCTTCCCCCCAACGCTAACGCCCGCGGTCTGATCGTCGTCGACGGCATGGCCTATGCGGTGACGGCGAACGGCTGCGGCGGCGTGGAAGACGGGTTGTGGGCCGTGGACCTCAAGTCGAAGAAAGTCTCTACTTGGAAGGCCGAGGGCGGTGTCGCCGGTTTCACCGGTGCGGCATTCGGCCCGGCCCCGATCGTCTATTTGGCGACGGCCGGGAAGGCGTCTTCTTCGTTGGTCTCGCTCGACGCCAAGACGCTCAAGCCAACCGGCCGCTACAGCCCCGCCGGCGTGACGTTCACCTCCTCGCCCCTCGTCATTGATTACAAAGACAGCGACCTGCTCGCCGCGACTGCTGACGACGGCCGCATTCACTTGATCAGCGGATCGAGGCTGGGCCCCAACAGCTACCGCGGCCCCGTCTATTCGGCCTCTGACTTCGTCCCGGGTGCGCTCTCCACTTGGAAAGACGAAAAGGGCGTCGCCTGGGTGGTGGCTCCGTCGGGCGGGACGGCGGCCGCGGGTACGAACTTTCCGATAACTAACGGCAAGTTGTCCAACGGCGCGATCACGGCCTGGAAGGTGGTGGACAAAGACGGCGGCCCGGCCCTAGAGCCGGGTTGGGTCTCCCGCGACATGGTGTCGCCGCTGCCCCCGATCATAGTCAACGGCGTTGTCTTCGCCGCGTCCAGCGGAGAGTACCGGACCCACGACGCCGCCGTCTCCGCCGCCGAACGCATTCGGCGCTCCTCGCCCGCCGTGCTGTACGCACTCGACGGCGCCACGGGCAAGGTCCTGTGGGAAAGCGGCGACTCGATCGCTTCTTTTTCACATGGGCCCGCTTTATCCGCCGCTGTGGGGTATGTGTATTTGGTCACCCACGACGGCACGCTTCATTCATTTGGATTCGAGATGGAGCACTAAGCGGCCCGTTGTATCGGAACCGCGCCGCCACAAAGAATTACCCAATGACCAGGCCCGCTAAACGTCACGAAATCTCCCTAGCGCCGGGCCGGTCTTTCTACCGGAACCGCCGGTTGGCCGTCCTGCCTCTCTTGGTGATGTCTCTTGCCGCCGCGGGCCGCGCGGAGTTGCCCCACGGTCCGGGAAAAGCCGAAACCACGAAACTCTGCATTGGATGCCATGAGATCGACAAGTCGGTTTCGCCGCGCCAGGACAAGGACGGCTGGAGTACCACCGTCGCCAAGATGGTCGGGTTCGGCATGAAAGGCACCGACGAAGAATACCGCACCGTGCTCGCCTATCTTGCCGAGCATTTCCCCGCCGATGCTCTGCCCCCGCTCAACGTCAACAACGCCAGGGCGATCCAATTCGAGAGTCGGCTGTCGCTGAAACGCTCCGAAGCCGCCAAGATCATTCGCTACCGCAAGAAAAACGGCGACTTCCGATCAATCGAAGACCTGAAAAAAGTCCCCGGCATCGACATCGCCAAAATCGAAGCCAAGCAAGACGTCCTGATTTTCTTGACCGATCAAACCGAACCGCGACCCTGAGGAGCTGTGAAAAAATCGGAGACTGTGCCGAGCGCCGACCGAATAAGTTCCATTGAATCAGTACCCGCATTCGGCGCGAAGTGGACTGTACCCGATTTTTTCACAGCCCCTCAGGGAGTGGTTTTGTGGGTTACCGCAGCCACTCGTCCAGTTTCGCCTCGATCAGCGGAGCGTCGTTGAGGTCGGGGTAGGCCGTCGAAACTCGATCGATTTCCCGTGCCTGTCCCGGCGAAAGGGTTTCCTTCGGATTCAAGCACCCAATGCCTTCGACCAGCCCCTGTCGGCGCAACATCTCCAGCACCCCCGGTACCGCTCCTCGGAAATTGTTGGCGGCGTCAAAGGCGGCCGCATTGACGTCGGTGACCTGCACGTTGAGCGTCATCATGCGAGGTGGTACCGGGAGCTTCTGTTGCCCCACGATGCGCCGACACTCCATCCAGTAATCGACGGCCCGCCGCGTCCAAAACGCCCAATGGCCCAGCAGGCCGCCCACGATCTGAACCGATGTCGACTTCCTGTCCTGCTCGAAACGGAAATTGGTTAACAAGTCGCCGACAATGTTGTCGTCGTTGCCGGTGTAGAGCGCGATCCGGGAACCCCGGCCCGACTCGACAAGAGCACGCACGACGTCGAGAGTTTGATAACGATTAAAAGCCGCGATCTTGATGGCGATGACGTTCTCAATCTCGACGAACTCGCGCCAAAACGCATAGGGCAACGCGAGTCCGCCCATCGCCGGTTGTAAGTAGAAACCGAAAACCGGGATCGCCTCCGCAACCGCGCGAACATGCTCGATCAGCTTGCGCGGGGAGAGCTTGTCCAAGCCGCCCAGATTGAGCAGCCCGGCGTGATAGCCCAACTCCGCCGCCATCGCCGCTTCGCCAACGGCCTGGCGCGTACGCCCGCAAATGCCGGCGACGCGAATCATTCTCGGGCCCGTCTTTGGCCCGTGTTGGTCAAGAGTTTCCGCCGCCAACTCCAGCACCGGCCGCAACAATCCCACCTTGGGGTCGTGAATCGCAAACTGCGTCGTGTGGACGCCGACCGCCACACCTCCCGCGCCGGCGGCGATGTAGTAGCGCGTCAAAGCGCGTTGCCGCCTTTCATCGAGTTTCCGTCCTCGGTTCAGGGCCAACGGATGAGCCGGGATCACGGCGCCTTCGCGCAAATGCTTGAGAATCGGTTTGGGAGGCATGTTCATCGAGCGGCTCTCGGCGCTCCGTCGGCGCCCGGAGGCCAAATCGGTGTCAGTGTCGGCGGTCCAGCTCTTCGGGGAACAAGGCAAACCCGGAAGGTGGGGGGAGCACCTTGCGGAGCAGGTTGAGCCGCCGACGAATGTTGCGGCTGTTGAGCTGCCGCGGCCCGGCTTCCAGGTCGATATCGCAACACAACCCGTGCATATAGAGCGTCAGCGTGTCCTGCATCGACTGGCGCGCATAGCCGCGCAACAATTTCGTGTTGCGGGTGGGGTTGGTCTGACGCCTGACGAGCTCTTCTTTCAATCGCCAACTCTGTTCGTCGATTTCACCGTGAGCCTGGTCGGCGAGCTCTTCGCGCAACAGGTCCCGGAAACCCTCCACGGCCTCGCCGCCGAGCAGCTCGCAAGCGAGGTTTGCCAACCCACTGTAAAAACTGTAGTGGCAATCGGCGGGATCCTCGTCCATCACCGCCAGGAAGAGGAAGGCTTCGTCTTCATAACGCAAAGTCGCCGCGAAGACGCTTCTTCGCTGTGGCGGTCGGGTGAAGGAAACGACCCGCCGCGGAGCGGTTTTCGCGGCGGTCTTTGGGCCGGCTCCGCCCGCTCCGTTCGATTCGCTTTTCGACACCGGTGTTTCCAAATACGGCACCAAGATGACGCGAATGTCACCGTAGAGTTTGCCCAGCTCGGGCGGCGCCGCGGCCACCGGCTCATGTAACAGGCGGCGCAGCACGTCGTCTTCGATAGGCAACGCGCAAAAGTAGCTGAACAGGCTGTTCAGTGGAATCGTTTCGCCGCGGCACTGCGCCGCGAACTCTTCCAGGGGAATTTTCGAAGGGGTCGGCATCGGCTTTCGACCGGCAACCCAAATTCTAGCAGTTCGGTCAAGGGCCCAAGCCTCGTGACAAAGTCCCGGGGAAGCCGGACAAGCAAGCCCGCGGGCCGTCAAGCGTCCTAAGCCTGAACGGACCTCGCGCCATTGCCCTTGACGAATTTCGGAACGTGCTACCGTAGCAAGACGAAAGGGTCTTGGAGATCCGTGCCTGGAGGATGTTGTGCGAAAGATCGATCTGACCGCGAGTTGGGTTGCCGTCTTGGTTGCTTTGCTGTTGCTGCCCGCGGGCGCAAATAGCTTGCACGCCCATCAGACCAAGCGAGCCTCGCTCACGATCCGAGCCGATCAATCGGGTCCCGAGATTAGCCGCCACATTTACGGCCATTTCGCCGAGCACTTGGGCCGTTGCATCTATGCCGGCCTGTGGGTCGGCCCCGATTCGCCGATTCCCAACACCCGCGGCATCCGCAACGACATCATCGAAGCGCTGCGCAAGATCAACATCCCCAATCTGCGCTGGCCCGGCGGCTGTTTCGCCGACCAATACCATTGGAAAGACGGCGTCGGCCCGACAGACGAGCGTCCGCGAGAGGTTAATATTCACTGGAGCGGCGTGGTCGAGGACAACAGCTTCGGCACTCACGAATTCCTGGATTTCTGCGAGCTGATCGGGGCCGACGCTTATATCGCCGCCAATGTCGGCAGCGGAACCCCGCAAGAGATGTCCGATTGGGTCGAATACATGACCTTCGACGGAGACAGCACTCTCGCCCAACAGCGCGAGGCGAACGGCCGCAAGGAGCCGTGGAAAGTACCCTTCCTAGGTATCGGCAACGAGAACTGGGGCTGCGGCGGCCGCATGACGCCCGAGTACTATTCCGACCTCTACCGCCGCTTCAGCGTGTACGCGCGAGATTGGTCGGGGAACAAGCTCACTCGCGTCGCGGCCGGCCCCGGAGGCACGAGGCTCAACTGGCTCGACGTTCTTTCCAAGCGCGTTCGCCGGGGTGTGCAGGGTATTTCGATGCACTACTACACATTGGGCAGCGGTTGGAACGACAAGCTCCCCTCGACCGACTTCGGCGAGCAGGATTGGCACGCGGTTCTTCGCGACGCGCTCAAGATGGGTCCCCTGCTGGAAGAAGCCGAGGCCATCATGGACCGCAACGACCCCGACGCCCGCGTGGGGCTCTACGTCGACGAATGGGGCACCTGGTATTCGCCCTTTCCCGGCTCGAATCCCGCCTTTTCTCGTGCAACAAAATACAATACGCGACGCGGTCGTCGCCGCGGCGACCTTGCGTGAAGATGGCGAACATCGCGCAGTTGGTCAACGTGCTGCAAGCGCTCATCCTGACCGAAGGCGAAAAGATGATCCTGACGCCCACCTACCATGTCTTCGACATGTACCAGGTGTTTCACGACACCACGTCGGTGCCGGTCGATCTCATCACCGACAAGTACCGCTTCGGCGCGGGCACACCGTTGCCGGCCGTGCGCGTCTCGGCGTCGCGCGATTCCGAGGGACGCATGCACCTGAGCCTGGCCAATCTCGACCCCAATGGACCCTGCGCCGTTACTCAGGAGTAATCCTTACTCGACGACCGCGAGTGTGACGCCGTCATGTCCCGGAACTCCCGTCGATGTTCGGCCAGATGGTGCGCCAGATTTGTCCGCCATCGCCCGAACGCACGGAGACCGTCGTCCAGCGGGTGGCGCAGCCCGTATGTGCTTGAGGTGAGTTGGAGGAGATACGAGTCATAGGCAATGGCGACTTCGCGGGCTTGAATCGGATACTCGCTTGTGTATCCAGCAAGATAGGCGCGCCAAGACGCTTCGATGGTCGCAGGTGGCTTGTCGACGGGAGGAATTGATTGAAAGAACGCGCGCATCAACTCCCAACCGGGGAGGTACCGTTCGCCCATCACGTCGATCACTCCGACGGCTCGGTCGGCCTGAAATACGACGTGCGAGCCGCTGAAATCCCCGTGAATGACACCCCGCCGTGCTACCTGTTGACTGTGACCGAGCTCCTCTCCCAGAGCGCTCAGGATGGCAGTCCGGACGCCGATTTCGTCCACGATCTCCGCGTCGCTGCTCTGCTCAGCGAGGCGGCGAAGCCCCGCTCGCTTCTCGGCGACGCCTCGCTTCGAGCCTGCGTACTCGAGCGTGGTCGCGCGCGGGTACCCTGCCCCTAGCCGATGCACCCTCCCGCAGAGCGCACCGATGTGACGGAGCGCATCCAGCGTCGAAACAGTATTCGGTTCAGGCGTGTCGCCATCAATCCAGGGGATGAGTACGGCAGCACGCCCCTCGAATTTGATGACGCTGTCGCCATCCCTGGAGGGAACGAACTCCTGTGCGGGGTAGCCGGCCCTCACGATAAAGCTCACGAAGTCTGCGGCTCGCTCGATTCTCGTCTGTGTGTATTGAGGTTGGAACACCTTGAGTAGCCATCGTGTTCCTTGATGGGAGACGATATAGTTGTTGGCCCTTCCCCTCGGCACCGGCTCGATGTTTCCCTGGATGCCGTAGTGGCGCTGGACACAGTCGGCGAGAGCATCCGAATGCAGCATCTTCCTACAGTACCGGAATCACGACGTTCGTCAGGTGGCTGCCGTCCCAGGTCGATCTGTGATCTGTCGGACCTTCACCGATAGACCCGCCCTTGTCGGCTGCCGTTGATTCATCAAGGAAGGCTGGTTTGTCGAAAGATTTCCCTCGCTGGCCATGTTCGGAGTACGTTTACCTTACTCGCTGACCAAATTTTCCGATTCTTTCGTGAAGGTACTAACGACCTTTGGTCAGAGCGCGGCGCCACCCCCCTCAACCCACCTGCACCAGCCCGTACCGCCGCTGCCACTTCCCCTGGATGTAGCGCACCAGCGCCTGCACCTCGTCGGCCTTTTCAGGGTTCTCGATGTAGCCGCCCGCCTCGCCGCGGGCGTTTTCGAGCAGATCGCGGTCGCGCACCAGATTGGCCACCCGAAACGCGGGCAGGCCTGACTGCTTCGTGCCGAAGAATTCCCCCGGGCCGCGCAGTCGCAGATCAGTTTCGGCGATGCGGAAGCCGTCTTGGGTCTCGACCATCGTGCGAATACGCTCGGCCGCCGTCTCATTCATTTCGCCCGTGAGAAGGACGCAATAACTCTTCTCCGCGCCGCGCCCGACCCGCCCCCGCAATTGATGCAGTTGCGCCAGCCCGAATGTCTCGGCGTGTTCGATCAACATCACCGTGGCGTTGGGAACATCGACGCCGACCTCGATCACCGTCGTCGCGACCAGAATTTGCACCCGCCCTTGCTTGAAGTCCGCCATCACGGATTCCTTCTCGGGACTCTTCAGACGACCGTGCAACAAGGCGACTTCAAGGTCGGGAAAGATGGTCTCGGCGAGATGTTCGTAGAGCTTGCTCGCGGCCTTGACGGCCTTGGTATCCGACTCCTCGATCAAGGGACAAACCACGTAGACTTGACGGCCCTTCTCGACCTGCTTGCGGAGAAATCCGTAGACCTTGTCGGTCACGTCTTCCCCGGCGTGCCTGGTGACGATAGGACGCCGCCCCGGCGGCAACTCGTCGATGATCGAGACGTCGAGATCGCCGTAGACGGTCAGCGCGAGGGTGCGTGGAATCGGGGTCGCGGTCATCACCAGCACGTCGGGGTGCTTTCCCTTGGCGAGAAGCCCGAAGCGCTGCATCACGCCGAAGCGATGTTGCTCGTCGACGACAACCAGCCCTAGGTTGTGGAAAGCGACATCCTTGGAAATCAGCGCGTGCGTGCCGACGATGACGCGGGCCTCGCCCTCGGCGATAAGTTGTTTCCGCTTGGCCTTCTCTCGCGCGCGGCCCGAACCAGTCAACATCACCACGCTATACCCGGCCGGCTCGAGCAGATTCTTGAAATAGAAATAGTGCTGCGCCGCCAAGATCTCCGTCGGCGCCATGACGGCGACTTGGTAGCCGTTCTCAAGCGCGATCACGGTGGCTTCGACGGCCACGATCGTCTTGCCGCTGCCAACGTCGCCTTGCAGTAGACGATTCATTGGAGCCGTCGAGGACATGTCTCGCGCGATTTCGCCGAGCACGCGTTTTTGGGCGGCGGTGGGCTTGAAGGGCAGAATGCTCTTGATCTTTTCGCGAGCGCTGTCGTTCAAGTCGAACTGAATTCCTTCCTGACGGCGGGCCTTGCGGCGCTTGAGCGCCAGGCCGCATTCCAGGAAGAAGAACTCCTCGAAAATCAGGCGAGCTTGCGCCGGCGTTCGAAAAGCCTCGAGCAAGCGCAAGTCCGTGTCGGGGGGAGGGAAATGAGCGTCGCGCACGGCGTCCGAGCGGCCGGGCAGCCCGACACGGCGGCGAACGCTCTCGGGCAGCGGATCGTCCTCCCATTCGACGGCGTCGAGCGCGCGGCGCACAAGTCCGCGAATGACGCGAGTGTTCAGCCGACCGATCGCCTGGTAAACCGGAACCACGCGGCCGGTATGGAGACGCGCTTCGGCGGGGTCGCGAGTTTCGGGGGCGTCGGGCGCGGTCTCGATGATTTCATATTGCGGGTGAAGCATTGAGACTTCGCGCGAGAAATCATTCCACTCGACCTTGCCGTAGAAAGCCACCTGCTGCCCGTTCTCGAATACCGAACGCAAATACTCGCCGCGAAACCATTTGCAGACCAACGGTTGGCCCGAACCGTCGCGCACGCGAATCTCAACGAGCCGTGCCGAGCTGCGATGGGAACGAAACATCCGAGGAGCCGAGATCTCCCCGATGACGGTGGCGGTCTCACCGGGGGCGAGATCGGCGATGCGCTTCGTGTTGCCGCGGTCTTCGTAGCGGAAAGGCAGGTAATAGACCAGGTCTTCGACGGTGAAAACGGCTTTCGATTCGAAGATCTTGGCGCGTTGCGGGCCAACGCCCTTGAGATAGGTGATGGGAGTGTCGAGTTTCATGCACCGGCCGACCTTGTCATGACCCCTCCGGCGCATCCCCCGACCCGGCCTCGGGCGGCCAGATCACGCTGGCCAGCCTTGCCACCTCCTGCTGCACGTCGGCGATCATTTGCTTGGCGTTCCGCCCGGCCTCTCCCGTCGTCGGCATCGGCGTGCCGACCCGCAGCTCGGCGCGGCCCGGATGCAGATGCGCCGAGTTGGGGGCGAGAATTTTTCGCGTTCCGACCAACGCCATTGGAACAAGCGGCACGCCGGCGCGAATCGCAATATGCGCGGCTCCGGGTTTGAAGCGTCGCATGACCGGTTGCCGTGTCCGCCCGCCCTCGGGAAACAGCAAGATCGACGTGCCGCCCCGCACCCGCTCCGCCGCCTCGCCCATATTGCGAACCGCCGCTCGCGGGTTCTCTCGATTGACAGGGATGTGGCCGGCGCGGTTCAGATGCCAGCCGAGAAAGGGGACGCGCCAAAGACCGTGTCGCGCCATGATGCGAAAATCCCGCGGCATGCACCCGAACATCACCGGCGTGTCGATCAGGCTGAAATGGTTCGAGACGAACACATAGGCCTGAGCCGGATCGAGCTTTTCCGCACCCACTACATCGATCTTCACGAGGCAAATCCCGAGCACCATGCGAGCCCACGTCACGGCGACTTTGTGTTGCAGGCGTCCGGTCGGGTCAAACAACGACGCGGTGATGGAAATGGTGGCCATCACCAGCACCGAAAGCCCGATCATCGGGCACATCCACAACACCGAGCGCAAGTAACTCAACATCGATTCCGAAAACCTCGCAACAAACCACCGTATCAGCGAACTCGGGGAGAGGGCAATGGCGCGCTCCCGGGCGGCCTTGTTTTCCTGTTACCCGCTTGCCGAACCCGCTATACTACCGGTGTTGTCCGTGCCGGGCAGGGAGAACCCGGTCGTTTCACCGAAAGCGCACCTCGGAGCAAGCGCCCACGGACAAGAAGTCGGCTCCTTGAGAAGTGATGCCGGAGCCGCATCGTCACCAGTAGCCTTACCAGTCGGAAATATGCTTTACTGGGGCGTCGTTGCGTAGTATTTCGTTGTTGTGAGCCTGACTACCCGCATTCGTCGCAAAGCCGTGTCGTTCCGCCGAGGCCTGCGGGAAGCCCGCATGGTGGGCCGCGCCTTGCTCGACACCAAGCACCCGATGGTGGTCCACATGATTCCCACCAGGCGCTGCAATTTGGCCTGCACCTATTGCAACGAGTACGACTGGGTCTCCGATCCCGTGCCGACCTACGAGATGCAGCGCCGCATCGACAAACTGGCGGCTCTGGGGACGAGCGTGATCACCTTCAGCGGGGGAGAGCCGCTGATGCACCCGGATCTCGATCTGTTGTTGCGCCGCATCGGCGGCCACAACATGATTTCAAGCATCATCACGAACGGCTACTTCCTAACGGCGCAACGCATTCAGCAGCTCAACGAAGCCGGCCTCGAATATCTACAGATCAGCATCGACAACGTTCAGCCCGACGACACGTCGAAAAAGAGCCTCAAGGTCCTCGACAAAAAACTGCAACTGCTCGCCGAGCACGCCGAGTTTCACGTCAACATCAATTCCGTTGTGGGCGGAGGCGTCGACCGCCCCGAGGACGCCCTCACGATCGCCGAGCGCTCCGTCGAACTCGGTTTCGCGAGTACCATCGGCGTGATTCACAATTCCTACGGACAGCTCCAGCCGCTTTCGAAAAAGGAAGAGCGCATCTACCAGCGTGTCAAAAGGCTTGGCAGAAACTCGTACAGCCGCCTGACCCATTTCCAGGACAACATTGTCGCGGGCAAGGCGAACAACTATTGGCGTTGCCGCGCCGGCGCACGCTACCTCTACATTTGCGAGGACGGGCTGGTCCACTACTGCTCCCAGCAACGAGGTTATCCCGGCATACCGGTCGAAGACTACACGCCCGAGCACATCCGAGAGGCCTACAACGCCGAAAAGCCTTGCGCGCCGCTCTGCACGATTTCATGTGTTCACAAGGTTTCCACGACTGATTTTTGGCGCGACCCGCAAACCGGCATCGCATCCCGCATCAATCCGCGAACCTTTATTTCCATCCAGCCCGCCGGCGGTCAACAAGACGCCTCGACAGCAACGGCCGCGGCAAGGCGTTAGCCCCCCTGAGACCCGCACGCCGGCGACACGTGATTCGGCGTCACGTACCCCGGCGACACGGACCTAATACACCGTGAAGCAAAACACGTTGTTCGAACCGTCCGGGGTGAGGCAATACTCGCCGTTATCGAGCACATCGTCAACGCGAACCCGGTACACGCCCTCTCCCAGCGCGTCCACGGAAAGGAAGTAAGTTCGAGCAACGAGCTTTTTCTTCTTGCGAAGCAGAATTTCACGCCGCCCGTCCTTCGATTCAAAGCGATAGAGCCGTAGCCGTCCGGGATCGAGCTCTTGGACGCGGACAACGAACTCCGGCCGTGCCATCGGTGTCTCGACGCCCGAGGAAGAACCTTCGATCGTATAAAATAGCTCCTTTTTCCTTTCGAGTTCCGCCGCTGTAGTGGACTCGGTTTCGAGCAGACTCGTGGCGTGGATCAAGAAGGGGACGTCGGGCTTGGGGGGAGTAGGCGGCTTGCCCTGGCCCGCGGCGGAGACCACCGTCAGACCGACTAAGACCGAGATCAGAATCACCCGCATTATTGGCATCGGCAAGCTCCCCACGCGGCAATCGCAATCGCGCGCAAACGTGCTTGCATTGTACAAACTCGATCGTCCGCGCGGCATGGAAGGCTATGCGGACACCGGCGCCGCCGTAAGCGAAATCCACCGGTGGGTATTATGGATTCCGGTTTCCCGAACTCGGCGGGTCGTCCCCGGTTTCTTCCGCGGCTTCGCGAACATCGCGTTGCACCTCTTCGAGGCGCTTGCGATTCAGCTCGCGGTATTCGAGCATCGCCTGCTTGGCTTCGTCGAGCCGACCGAGGCTCCGATAGGCCTGAGCCAGCAAATAACGCACGCGATCTTCGGTCGGATTCGCGGAGGCGTGCGCGCGCAACTGCTCCACGGCTTCGCTGTGCCTTCCGGCGGCGCTCAACGCCCTTCCCAAATCAAGACGAGCCGTCGGGAAAGAGGTGCCGGCGGCGAGAGCCCGCTCCAGATGCGTGACCGCTTGCTCGGCCTTGCCCTGATCGGCGTAAAGGTTGCCCAGTCGAAAGTGCGCGGAACTGTGATGCGGATTCGTCTGCAGTTCCTCGCGCAGCCACCTTTCCGCCTCCTCGAAGCGCCGCATCTTCCAATAGACGTTTCCAAGCGCATAGCGAACTCCGCCGGCCATCGGCTGCTTCGCGAAGACCCTTTGGTAAGCCGCCAGCGCCTTTTCGTACTCCGTGTTTTTCTCGAGGCGCTCCGCGGTCAGTTGGTCAATGCGGTATGAATCGGGCGCCCTTTCCGTCAGCCTCGCCGGCGTCCCCCCCGCCAGTTGTTTGTAGGCCCGCCCCAGCCAATAGAAACCATCGAGGTCCGCCGGCTCGTCGGGAAGCTTGCGTAACTGCTCGACGGCTTTCTGATAGCGGCCCGCGCCAAACAGGGCCTCGGCCAAATAAAGCCGTGCAAGCCGATTAGGCGCGCCACCGAGCGCACGGGTGAAGCTCTCGGCGGCTGACGAAAAGCGGCTCGCCGCCAGCATTTCCAAGCCGGCGCGGAACCCCGCCGCGCCTGGGTCGGGCGCTTGTTCGAGATTCCGCAACGTCCGCGCCAAGTGCTCGATCCGTTCGATCTCTTGGCGTTGTTTCGCGGATAAACCGGTGTCATCGGTCGCCGCGTTTTTCAAAGCGCGCAAGTGCATATTTCCTCTTGCCTCGGCTCCTCGGCTGAAGAGAAACTCGGCGCGTTCAAGGTTCGCCTTCGCGTCGTGGGCGGAAAGCTTCACCGGCCGCGGGACTTCCTCTCCGCTCGCGGAGGCCCTCGGCTCGAATCGCCGTAGCCCCGCCACCGCCCCGGCCAAATCGGGTCGCCGAGCTACGGCGGCGCGGTAGTCCGTCTCGGCCGCCGACCACCGCCCCTCTGAAGCGGCTCTTTCGGCTTGCAGCATCGCGACCAAGCCCGAGCCGGGGTCGAGTCGCCCGATCCCCTCAAACAGCTCCGTCGCCCGCCGGTCGTAAGCCCGAGCTAGGTGATAGAGCCGCTCGACATCGACCGGCCCGGCCTCCCAGCGGCGAATCGCGTCTTCGGAGCGTCCAAGCGCGACATAGCTCAGCCCAAGCCATAGTCCCGCCTCCACCTCGGCCATCTTCGCGTTGAGCGCCACGCTACGCTCAAGCGCGGGGACCGCTTTCTCAAACTCATTGGTTCGGTAGTAATCCATCCCCAGGAACAGATGGGCGCCCCACAGGCTCTCGTCGAATTCCAGGGCTCTTCGCAAGGCGGCGATGGCCTCGGAATACCGATTTTGAAAATGATAGGAGAGCCCGAGACTCTGATGAATCAAAGCCCAGCCGGGCTCGATCCGTAGAATGTCTTGGTAGTGGCGAGAGGCGGCCGCGAAATCCTTTTGGCCTTCGGCTTGCCGGGCGGCCGCGAGCAGCGCCGTGATCTTCGAATCGACATCGGAGGCCGACGGTTGCTGCGCCGCCGGCGACGCGAGCAAGAGCGCGGAAAACGCGGCCCAAGCAACGACGTGCCGAAATTGCATCGTTAAACGGCGAATCGCGCCGGCCGAGAGACCGTCTGTGATTCCCAACATGAGCGGCCTTCGACGAACACGGCCGGTTCCGCCGCGGCGCGGCAAACTCGGCCTTCTTCCGAGCCGCGCCGACCGCGGGTTCTCTACAACTGCTTTAGCTCGGCCTCGCGACGCTCGTAGTTCTTCTCGTAATAATCGCGGTATTCGCCCGACCGCACCCGCGCCACCCACGCCGAGTTGTCGCGATACCAGCCGACCGCTTCGGCCAGACCCGCCTCGAAATCGACGCGCGGAGCCCAGCCGGTTTCGTGCATCACCTTTTCGCTGGTGATGGCGTAGCGCCGGTCGTGCCCGGGACGATCCTCGACCGTGCGAATCAAGCTCGCCGGCTTCCCGACGGCTTCCAAAATCTTATGCACGACGTCGATGTTCGGCAAGGCGCGGTTGCCCCCGATGTTATAGACCTCGCCGCCGCGGCCTTTGTCGAGCACGGCTCGGATCGCGCGGCAATGGTCCTCGACCCAAAGCCAGTCGCGCACCTGCATGCCGTCCCCGTAGACGGGCAGCGGCCGATCCTCGAGAGCGTTCGAGATCATCAGCGGGATCAGTTTTTCGGGGAAATGATAGGGGCCGTAGTTGTTCGACGCCCGCGTCACGACCACATCCATCTTGTAGGTCGTAACGTAGGAAAGAGCCAGCAAATCCGCGCTCGCTTTGGAAGCCGAATAGGCACTGCTCGGCTTCAGCGGGTAGTTCTCGTCAGCCTCGGCGGGCGCATCGATGCTGCCGTACACTTCGTCGGTCGAGACCTGTAGGTAGCGCGCGATCTTGTGCTTCCTGGCCGCTTCCAATAATTGGAACGTCCCGTTGAAATTCGTTTCGATCACCGGTTGCGGGGAGAGGATGCTGCGGTCCACATGGGACTCGGCCGCGAAGTGGACAATCGCGTCAGGCCTCCATTCAGAAACCGCGCGGTCCACCGCCTCCGCGTCGACGACGTTTCCCTTCACGAAACGATAGCGCGGGTCATCGGCCGTGGCGGCCAAGTTTTCGAGATTGCCGGCATAGGTGAGCGCGTCGAAGTTCAGCACTTCGGCATCGGGGTCGTTCTCGATCGCGAGGCGAATGAAAGCCGACCCGATAAACCCGGCTCCTCCGGTGACGAACAGCCTCATTTATGTTGCGTCTCCCAGTCGTAGCCGATGCCCGCGTCGTCATACCCAATGCGCCCCTCATCAACGGGATCATAAACGCGGTTGGTGACGTAGATCAGCATGGCCGGGTCTTCGCCGATCACCTTGTAGCCGTGGCCGACGCCGGGGGGGATCAGGATCCGCCACGGTCGCAGCGCTCCGACGTAGAAAGTATTGCGAGCTCCGAAAGTGGACGAATCAGCTCGTAAGTCGACCAGCGCGACTTGGAACATCCCCTTGGCCGGAACCCAAAAATCGGTCTGGTGCAGATGATAATGGAAAGCCTTGATCGTGCCGGGGTAGCTGAGCGCGGCGGAGACTTGGGTTGATTCGGGAGGGAACTCCCCCGGCAGGCCCTGCCCGATGCGCGCGACTTCCAGGAAATAGCCTCGGTCGTCGGGCCAAAGCGGAAACGGTTGCACCGCCACGCCGTCGATCAGATCGGCTGAATCCGGCGACTGAATCAGTGCGCCGATGCCGATTTCGTTAGAGGGTAGCTGGAGCGCAAGAGGGTCGGAATCCGTCGTAATCCGTCGGCTCAATTCAGTTGTCGCCTTGCCCGCCATGGTGCCTGGTTTCTCCTCGGACTTGGGGCAGGCCATCATGGCGGCCCAACCCGTAACTTACAGGATACACAGGCGACGGGCTCCGCCCCGCGCCAAGCCTTTTTTCAGACTTGCTTGTTACGACTCGACCACGACCAAAGAGACGAGACAAGAATACGAGTGGCTCGGCCCGACCGCCCCGCACGCCCGCGGATCCTCCTGTCCCGGCCGCCCCGCTCAGACGACCTATTTGCGGGTCGGCGAGTATCGGACGTATACTCTCCGCACGGGATTGTGTTCGCTCCGGGGAATCTAAGGCGGTCTTATGAAGCGGTTTGTATTTGTTGCGGTCGGGTTAGCTTTGGTCGGTTGCGGGGATGACGGCGGGCCTCCGGTGGTTCGTCTTGTCGACCAGTTCGACGCCGACTCGGTGGAGGGCGCGCCGGCGTCGAAGGCTCCCCAGCCCCGGGCGCTTTGGAACTTTGCCGAACCGGGCGAAAGCGACTCTCCGTTACTCGACTGGAAGGTCGGCATCGGCGTGACCGGGCTGAAGGTCGTCGACGGCAAGCTGACCGGGCGGACGACGACCGACACGCCGATTATTTATGCGGCGAGGCCGGAGGCGGTCGACGGGTCGGACCTTTTTCATTCGCTTGAGGTCAAGGCGCAAACTTCGGAAGCGACGGAGATCCGCGCTCATCTGGATAATTCCGATGAGCCCGATTTCAAGAGGCTGGCGGCCGCCGAGGGCTTCAGCTGGCTGATGGAGGGCCGGCTCGAAGGCGATTGGGTGCAGTCGGTCACGTTGACGGAGGCGCGGGTGCGCGGCTTGGGTAGCGTGAAGTCGGTGATGATTCGCCCGGCGAATAAGACCGGCGTGACGTTTGAGATCGAGTCGATCCGGTTAGTCTCGCAGCGGGAACACCGCGCCTCGATTCCATCGGGAGTGGGGTGGCAGGGTTTGGGTGAAGTCTTTCGCGAGACGATTGTTTCTCGCTCGCCCGAAAGTTTTTTGGTGGATGTCGAGATTCCGGCTGATGGGTGGCTCGACATGCACCTGGGGACGGTCGAGGAATCGGCGGTGACGTTTCGTATCGACGACGTGACCGGTGGGGGAGAGACGGCGATTTTGGAGCGCACGATCACCACGCCCCACCGCTGGGAATGGGCGACGGCGGACCTATCGCAACTGGCCGGTTCGCGGCGGCTTCGTTTTTCGCTCGATGTCGAGGCGGAGAGGCTGATCGGTTTCTGGGGGGCGCCGGCGATTCGCGGCCCGGCGGGACGACTGTCATCACCCCGGCCGGCGGCCTCGGCGTTGGGCGGGGCCGAGCCTTCTCAAGGCGTGATCTTGATCATGATCGACACGCTGCGGCGGGATCATCTCAATGCCTACGGGTACGAGCGGGAAACGGCGCCGAACTTGGCGCGCATGGCTGGCGACGGCGCGTTGTTTCTTGACAATATCTCGCAAGCGACCTGGACGAAGGTCTCGACGCCGTCGATCATGACGTCGCTTTATCCCCAGACCCACGGGGTGCAGGCCGTCGCGGATCGGCTTTCAGCGGCGGCGGTCACCGCGGCCGAGGTTTATCGAGAAGCCGGGTATGCCACGGCGGGCTTTTGCTCGAACGCTTTTACCGGGCGGTTTACGAACCTTCACCAGGGTTTTGAGGAAATGCACGAGGCCGGGTCGCTGACGACCGAAACCCACGGCAGCAAGACGTCGCGGGCGGTCGTCGACCGGGCGATCGAGTGGCTGGAAAAACGACCGACGACGCCGTATTTCCTGTTCCTGCATTTGTACGATCCGCACAGCGACTTCGAGCCGCGAGCGCCCTACAACACGATTTGGTCGGAGGCGTCGCACAAAGACGAGCATGAGAAGCAGCGCGAAGCGGCTCTGGCGGCGGCCAAGAAGAAAGGGGAAGATCGGCCCTTTAACGAGCTGCCTTTCCCCGTGGATTTTGAGGAGACAAGTCTCGATGCAAAGGCTTGGATGGACTACGAGAAGGGTTGGTATGACGGTTCGATTCGCGGCATGGACGCCGAGATCGGGCGGCTGGTCGAGCGCTTACGCACGCTTGGGATCGAGGAACAGACGCTGATAGGATTGGTCGCCGATCACGGCGAGGAGCTGCACGAGCATCGCAAGATCGGCCACGGGCACACCGCTTACGGGGAGATCGTGAACGTTCCGCTAATTCTCTACCGGCCGGGGACGATTCCCGCGGGGGTGCGAGTCGAGGAGACGACGCGCAGCATCGATCTGATGCCGACGCTGCTGAATGCGAGTGGGTTGGCGGTTCCCGAAAACGCCCAAGGGCAGAACTTGCTGCCGCTGGTGGCCGCGTATCGGGACGCCGAAGGAGAGGCCGCTAAGGACCGAGCGGCGGCGCTGGGGTGGGAGTCGCGTCCGGCGGTGAGCGAGGAGCACAGCCGTGATGATGAAGATGAAAAGGATGATGAATCCTACGCGGTGGTTCTCGAGGGTTGGAAACTGATCCATAACGTGAAGACGCGGGATAAGCCGGAGTTCGAGCTGTTCGACCACGGCGCGGACCCGTTTGATGTGACGAACGTAGCGGAGGCGCACCCGGATCGGGTGAAGGCGCTTGCGGCGGAGTTGGTTACTTGGCGCGAGATGGTGACGGCGGCGAAGTTGCCCGATGACGAGTCGACCGAGGGGATGAGCTCGGAGGAGATCAATCGGCTGCGAAGTTTGGGGTATATCCAGTAGCCGGGGTTACGACATTGTAGGATTGAAGCGTCGCGATGTGCCGGCGATCCGGACGGGAACAGCATGCTTAATTCGCATTGTCCGTGCCGAACTCTCTTGCTCTCAGCTCTAGTCCTCATCCCGGCCTCAGCTCATTCTCAGGAACCCGCCTATTTGACAAACCTGAACTCCACAACCCGCAACTGTTTTTGAACACAATGCATTGGCTTTCGGGATTGCTCGACTAATAGGAATTGGATTACCTTCGAGATCAAGCGTAAACCCAAACCCAGCAGCGAGGGAAGAGAGCTTCAGGGGACTTCGACACTACGGTAAGTTGCGAAGTTTTGCTCGAAGCGGCTTACGAAATTCCAGTTGAAATTGGATCGGGTACCCTGTTCGGAAGCCCGTCGGAGGGTTTCGAGCACAACGGCGTTGACGCCGACGTGGGCGACTAGGGCGATGGTTCGATAGCTGCTTGGTGGAATGCCGCCGGTTGAAGAATGGGCAGGCCTGGAGACCTGCCCCACTGTGGGGTCTCTTTGAGGCTCGAAAGCTGTCGGCTCTGTTAGTTGGGCCGTGGGGAGATTGGCGTTCCCCAACAAGTCTCGAACGGCGGCTTCGATTCGATCACGGAATTTCTCGAAAGGCTCGCCTCCCGGGGGTGTAACGCCTTGCCAATCGTCGAGTTTGGCTTGAGCGGCGGCGGGATCGCGCTGTTCGATTTCGGCCCAGGTTAGGCCGTCCCAATCGCCGTAGGAGATTTCGTTGAGACGGGGGTCGGTTGCGGGCTCGATCCCGAGGCGGAGGCCGAGAACGCGCGCTGTCTCGGCGGCGCGTTGTAGTCGGCTCGACACGATCATTTCGATTCCGGCGTTGGCGAGAGTTTCGGCGAGGGCTTCAGCTTGCCGGCGGCCTTCGGGCACGAGGGGCGGGTCGCTGCTTCCTAGGAAACCGCGGTGGTTTTCCGACATGCCGTGGCGGATTAGAAAAAAGCCGCGTGGGCCCGGTGGCAAGCAGTCACGGCGACGTGGGGGCTGTTGAGACATGCTTGGTGAAATCCGTGCCGACGTATGCCTTGGCCCCATCTCGCTTCCGCCTTTGCGGCTAGCTCCTCACCGCGACGAAGCAGAACAACACTGCGACTTGTTGAACTTGTTCGATCGTACCGAGGCAATCGCCGGTGACTCCTCCGATTCGGCGGCGGAAATATTCGCCTAGCAAGGCTACGACCACAAGGCACGCGAGCGAAACCATGCAGGTGATGGATCCGGCGATGACGCCAACTAATGCAACGCCGATCGCAACGGCAACCACGACGGGTCCGAACGTCAGACTCGCCGCAAACGCGCCGCCGAGGCCCCGCGAAATCGCCAGCCCGGCGGAGTAGGCCGCCAGGACAATGCCGGCGCGCGGCAGGACTTGGCTCGCGATCAGCGCCGCGGCCGCGGTGCCTTCGAGCAATAACGCCGTACTTTGCCAGCGGGCGAACAAAGCCAGCGTCAAGCCGACCGCGCCGTAGGTTCCTATGCGGCTGTCTTTCAAGATGCGGAAGATCTCTTCGCGCGGCCTTGGGCTCCCGAAGGCGTCGCATGCGTCGGCTAAGCCGTCTTCGTGCAGCGCGCCGGTGAGCAGCACCCACGCGGCGAGGATGCACAGGGCGACGATTTCCGGGGGTAGGCGCGGGGAAAGCAGTTCGTCGAGCGCAATCGCGGCCCCGGCGGGCAACAAGCCGACCAAGGGGTAGAAGACGGCCGACCAAGCCAAGACACGCCCCTCGGGAGCGATTGCGGGGGAGGGAACCGGAATCCTCGTGAGGGTTTGAATCGCGGTGAGAAGTGAGTTCAGCATTGGTTCTTGCTCAGGAATTTTCTCCCAGGGCCGGGGACTCGGCTTTCTTCACCTCGACCGGGATGCCGAAGACCATCCAATAGACTTCGTCGGCGCGGCGGGCCAGCTCTTGATTGAGTCGTCCCGCCAAGTCGCGAAACTCTCTGGCGATATCGCTTTCCGGTACGATGCCGCAGCCGACTTCGTTCGTCACAAGGATGATCGTTGTGTTGCGTGGCTCGTCGAGGGTGTTGAGCAGGCGGCGGATCTCGGTCTCCGTGTCGCGTTCGGCGTCGAGCAGAATGTTGCTCAACCACAAAGTGACGCAATCGATCAGCAGGAGATCGAACTCGGCTGAGCGCGAGGCGAGCACGTCGGCGAGGGCATGGGATTCTTCGATGGTCGTCCAACCGGGGCCGCGGCCGGCTTGGTGAGATCGGATGCGTTCGCGCATCTCGTCGTCCCGGGCCTCGGCGGTGGCGACGAAGGCGCGGCGTTGAGAGGGGTCCGAGGCATAGTCGAGCGCAAAGCGACTCTTGCCGCTACGGGCTCCGCCGCCGATGAGGATGATGGACATAGTGAAGTTGATCTGAGCCTCCGACCGAGCGCTAGTGCCGGCCGCGACAACCATGATGTCAAGCCTGATTCTTCCCTTGACAAGGCCGCCCGGCCCCTCCATGCTCACGGCTCACGGCTCACGGCTCACGGCTCACGGCTCACGGCTCACGGCTCACGGCTCACGGCTCACGGCTCACGGCTCACGGCTCACGGCTCACGGCTCACGGCTCACGGCTCACGGCTCACGGCTCACGGCTCACGGCTCACGGCTCACGGCTCACGGCTCACGGCTCACGGACCTCACACCCACAGGCTGCCGCGGCGCGAGCGCAGCAGCCAAATGAAAAACGGTCCGCCCAGCAGCGCTGTGATGACGCCCACGGGGATTTCAACCGGGGCCATGGCTGTTCGCGCGACCGCGTCACACCATATCAAAAACCCACCACCGATCAAGAATGAAGCCGGCACCAGGATCCGATGATCGGCGCCCAGCCGCAGCCGTAGGGCATGGGGGATCAACAGCCCGATGAAGCCGATCGGTCCGGTGAATGCCGTCACCGAGGCGGTTAAGAACGAGCCCAACAAATACGCGATCAGCATCAGGGACGTCAAGTTGACGCCCCGAGTCGCCGCCCACTCCTCGCCAACCGACAGGACGTTTAATTGGTTCGACTTCCAAATCGCGATGCCGAGACCTAGGAAGATTCCCACGGCCAGCACGGTCAGCGTCGTGTAGTCGCGCGACTCGATTCCGCCCATCAGCCAGCGCACGATGGCGAACGACTGCGTAAAGCCCGCCGTGTAATGCAAGAACAAGATGGCCGCCATCGCGATGGAGTTGATTGTCACGCCGGTCAGCAGCAACGTGAAAGACGACATTCGTCGCCCCTCGGCCGCGATCGAGACCACGACGGCGATCGTGATCGCCGCGCCGATGAAGGCCGCGGGCCAGACGGCGGGAAAGACACCGATCGTTTGCCACCCGAAGCAGATCGCGGTGACGGCGCCCAGTGCCGCTCCGCTTTGGACGCCGAGGGTGAACGGCGTAGCCAGGGCGTCTCGCAATAGGGCTTGGAAAACGACGCCGGCCAGTGCCAGCGCCCCGCCGGCCAACGCCGCTAAGATTACGCGGGGCAGGCGGGCGTAAAAGAAGATTTCATGGTCCGGCGACTCGCCGCGCCAGGCCCGGCCGACATCGATTTCCGTGGATCCTATGAAGGGAGTCACGAAGGCGGCCAGGAGGAAGAACCCGGCGGCGGCGATGACGACGGACGCGAATTTCTTGCGGCTCAGCATTTCCTGTGGATGGGGCTTCGGGGATCTAGGAAATATCTCCTTCAAGCCCGTCACCCCCCGCGGGGCGGTCTGAATACGCCGGCGCCGCGGCATCGTAGAAAACCCACGGCCGACCCGTCGGCCCCGCGCCGACTTTCGCGTCGACTTCGAACACCTCGGCCAGCATGTCGGCCGTGAGCACTTCATCGGCCGGGCCGTTGGCGGCAATCCGTCCGTCTGAAATGACGATCACACGGTCGGCGAAGTGCGCGGCGAGATTGAGGTCGTGGGTAACGGCGATGACGCTCATGCCCGTGCGCGCCAGGCCGCGCAGCAGCCCGTAGGCTCCGAGTTGATGTTTGAGGTCGAGAAAGGTCGTGGGCTCGTCGAGCAACAGGACCTCGGGTTCCTGGGCCAAAGCGGAAGCCAGCACGACAAGCTGTCGCTCGCCGCCGCTCAATCGGCCGAACTCGCGCGTCGCGAACTCGACCGTGTCGGTAATCTCCATCGCGCGTCGAACGGCGTCGCGGTCTTGCTCGGACTCGAACAGTCCGTGGCAATGCGGCGTGCGTCCCATCATGACGACTTGCTCGGCTGTAAACGGGAACTCCAACCGGACCAGTTGCGGAATAAAGGCCATGCGTCGGCCGAGCGAGGACTTTTTCCATTCGCGCAATTCGACATCAAGAAATGCGCAGCTCCCCTCGTAGCCGTCGCGGTAGCCGGAAAGAATCGACATCAGCGTCGATTTGCCGGCGCCGTTAGGGCCGACGACGGCGGTCATTTCGGCGGGTTGCAATTGGAGGGTGATGCCCCGGAGCACCTCGGCCGGGCCGAAGCGAAAACGCAGATCGTCGAGCGCGAAGAGATTCACCGCGCGGCCTCCGGGTGAATCATGGCGAAAAATCGGCGGGCAGCCTCGACCACCCGCGGGCCCGGCACGACGAAAATATCCTCGGCGACCGGGTACACGCGTCCCGTCCGGACGGCCGGCAATCCCGGCATTCGCTTCCATAGTTCGGCCACGGCGAAGTGATGGTCCTCGGTGACATCGTCGGTGTTGCCCATGTCGCCCATATCGATGATGACTTCGGGGCCGCGGGCGTAGACCTCCTCGCGCGGGATGCGCGGATAATGGGTCAGCGCGCCTTCGAAAATGTTGCGGCCCCCGGCAATGTCGATCAGTTCGTTGAGAAAAGACCCCCGCCCGACTACGACCAGATCTTCGACGGTAGCCGGGGTCCGACCAATGACGAACATGACGCCGCGCCGGGGCAACTCGGAGGTTCGTCGGCGAATCGCGGCGAGTTCGGCTTCGAGCACGGCGACGCGCTTGGCGGCGCGGTCGGGGACCCCGGCGGCTTCACCCAGGCTTTCGAGCGAATGAAAGATGCCCGCCAGATCATTGTGCTGCAACGCGAGCAGCGGCAGGTTGAAGCCGCGCAGCTTCTCGACCAAAGTGCCGTGCTCTTTGAGGACTACGACGAGGTCGGGGCGCATCGACAGAATCGTCTCGAAGTTGGGATTCATGTAGTTGCCGATTTTAGGCTTTTGGCGCACCGCCGGCGGGTAGTGGCAATACGTCGTGACGCCGACGACGCGGTCTCCCAACCCCAGTGCATAGAGCATTTCCGTGATGCTCGGGGCGGCGGAAACGATGCGCTGGGGCTCGGCGCGGGTCGGGGTGACACTCCAAGCGACCGCCGTGACGGCAAGCAGGCCGAGCAGGGCCCGTCGCGTCGCCCCGCGTGTCCCTGCGCGTGCTGCACGCGTGGATTTCGTGCGTTCCGACATAAAGAAAAGACTTGGCATTCGACCGCTGCGGAGGAAACCGGCTAGGCGCGGGCAAAGACGCTGAGCTTGAGACTCTTGCGGAAGGCCGAGGCGAGTCTGCTTGGACCCAAAAACTCCAACTGACCCGCTCGCATTGCCGTAGCGATCGGAATGTATCCCATCCAAACATCGGCGAGAGTGCGGACGCCGGCAGTCAAGTACAGATTCACGTCGTGTCCCGGATCTTTCATGCAAAGGTCGACCTCGCCGCCATCGAAGACCAGCCACCAACGGCGCATGGCGCGTGGGGCGCCGCCGAGATCAAATTGCACGACCGTTCTTTCTTCCGGTAACCGTGCCTGGTCGATATTGCGGCGAATGTCCCACATCAGCAGGCCGGGATCGTAATCTCCTTGCCGCAGCCGTCCGCGGGCCCAGCGGGCGCCCCAGAAACCGAGTGACTCGAT
Source organism: Bryobacterales bacterium (assembly GCA_965248235.1). GTDB lineage: Bacteria > Acidobacteriota > Terriglobia > Bryobacterales > UBA6623 > UBA6623. Next base: position 138,236 of record CBDFIU010000001.1, read on the forward strand.
AATCGGCTGCAAATCCTCGCCCGCCTCGGTAAGAAAATATTCCCAGCCTCGACCCTCGCCTCGGCGTCGCTCAATCACGCCCGCGTCGACAAGTTCCCGCAGACGTTGAGAGAGCAGGGCCGTGGACATGAGTGGAACGCCTCGATGCATTTCGTTGAAGCGGTGACTGCCGGCGATCAGCTCGCGCAACACGAGCGGCGTCCAGCGCTCGGCCACAATCTCCGCGGCTTTGGCGACCGGGCAAAACTGCCCATAACCCTTCTTGTTAGCCATGAAGTGTCTATCCTCTCCGGCCCTTTTTGTGGCCGCCCCGAGGCAATGTCGTGACCTACAGTCTCCCACATCGAAGCTTCAGATATTGAACTAGTCGGGCCCCGTGATCCCGCCTAGACTGACACAAGGAAGTATGCAACGGAGGGAAACGAAAATGATGATCACGACAGCCGAAATCGAAAAGACCGAGAGGGCCGACCCGCGGGAAGTCATCCGCGAGTTGGGCCCCGACTTCGCCGCCCGAGCGGCGGAGAACGATGAGAACGACCGCTTTGTCGCCGACAACTATGAGGCCCTCAAGCAGGCCAAGCTGTTTTCCGCCATGGTTCCGGTGGAGCTTGGCGGCGGCGGCGTTTCGCATAGCGAGATGTGCCGCCTGATCGTCGAGCTGGCCTCCTACTGTGCCTCGACCGCCTTGGCCTTTTCGATGCACCAGCATCTGGTCGCCGCTGCGGTCTGGAACTACCGGCACGGCAAACCCGGCGAAAAGTTGTTGCGCCAGGTCGCCGATGGAGAAACCGTTTTGGTGAGCACCGAGCCAAGGACTGGTTGCACTCGAGCGGCACGCTCGTGTCCGCCGAGGGTGGATTCAAATTCAGCGGCAAAAAGATCTTCGCCAGCGGCAGCCCGGCGGGCGAGCTGCTCATCACCAGCGGGCGATACGACGACCCCGAACTCGGCCCCAGAGTCTTGCACTTCGCGCTGTCGATGAATACACCCGGAGTGAGCATCGAGCCGGTCTGGCGAGCCATGGGCATGCGTGCCACCGGATCACACAATGTCGTGATCGAAAACGCCTTTGTCCCCGCTGAAACCATCGTGCTGAGCCGCCCGCGGGGCGAGTACCATCCCGTCTGGAACGTCATTCTCACGGTGGCGATGCCGCTGATTTGCTCGGCCTATGGCGGAGTAGCCGAGGCGGCGGCAAGCAAGGCTCGTCGTAGTGCCGCCAAGCGTGGCGACGACAGCATCACTCCGTTACTTGTCGGCGAAATGGAGAATGAGGTGGTGACGGCGCGGATCGGTATTGACAGCATGATCGGCATCGCGAATGATTTTGACTTTGAGCCGACAATCGAAAGCGCGAATGAGATGCTGATCCGCAAGACGATCGTCACGCAAGCTGTGATCCGTGCCGCGGAGAAGGCCTTGGAGGTGACCGGCGGCGGCGGATTCTTCCGGGGCATGGGCCTGGAGCGCCTTGTCCGAGACGCCCACGCGGGCCAATTCCACCCCTTACCGCCGAAACCGCAACAGCGCTTCACGGGAAGACTCGCGATGGGCCTGGACCCGGTCGAGGAATAAGGGCCGGCTGTCGATGGGCGGCCGCTTGTGTCGGCCGCCGGGCACGTTGAAGCGGCGCTGGGCCGAGCGGCGCGAGGGCGTGATGAGCGGCACGCGATCAGGGGCGGGCACGGCGAGCAACCGAGCCGATTTCAGCTTATTGGTCAGCCCGGAAGATGGACTTTCTTAAGTCTTACAAGGTCGCCCAAGGCTACGCCAAGGTCGCCTGAGCTGGGGGTATCGTCATCATGCTTGCCCGGATTGGTGTTTTGGCGAATCATCTGGAGCTTGCCGCGGTCAGCTCGGTCTTGGAGTAGGGGTATCACCTCGGCGATGAGTTTACCGAGTTCCCAGCCATTGTAGTCGGTCAAGACAGCCTTGGTATCGCTGGTTGCTCGGCGGGCGTTGACCAGCAGGTGCTTACAGAAGCGCTCGGCGGCGTTACGTATCTCTTCAGCGGCTCGGCGACGGTGCTCTGGCTCAGGCCTGGAGACTAAGGGCTTTATGTTGGAGAGCATGATGGCCAGGTCATCGCTGGTCTTGACTGCATCGGGTCCGGAGCCGGGGTCGGGCATCGTAAGCCGATAGACGTCGACTCCGGCGTGCGAGTAGCGCTCCTGCAGATTCTTGCGTGTCCCCTCGTCCTGCGTGAGAACGACTATTTGGATTCCGCGGTCGAAGAGTGCTTGTACCACGTGGGCGACAAAGTAAGCTCGGTGGTCCTCGTCGCCTGAGAGAACGGGTTCGTCGAGGAAAACGAACCCAGCTCGCTCGCGAGTCGCACGAGCGAGAAAAGCAGCCAAGCCGAGACAGTGAAGTTGGGATTGGCTGAAAACAGCCACGACGTCGCGAATCTGGGGATTGCTGCGGTCCAAACCGGGAGAGAGGGCGGCCTTGAAATCGATGTTGCGGCGACCTCCTGGACGAAGACTTACGCACTCAAAGAACGTCGGTTCATTGGGTCGGAGCGCTTCCCACCAGATGGCTATCTCTGCGCTGAGGTCGGCGAACTTAGCGTCAAGAACTTGCTCCTTGGCCGCGTCGATTTGACGCAGAGCCTTTCTGAGTTCCTTCCGTACGGTCTCGCGGGCGTGGCTCTCGACGAAGGCTGTTCGGACGACGTCTTGGTTTCGGGCAAGTTCAACGAAATCTTGCCAACCCTCGGTATCGCTTCGGCGGTCCACAGCGGCCTGGAGTGCGTCGCGAAGCTGGGTTTGCGAAGCCATGGAGTTGTCGAGTAGGTTGGCGAAGGCCTCCCTGAGGGGTGCTACCGTGGCTAAGGCTTTCTTGAGCTCCGTCGTGTCCTTGAGGAGCGAGAGCTGGGACTGAGCTTCAGAGGCAAGGGCGGAAGCCCTGGCGACAGCCTGTCGCAACGATCTCGAAGAGTGTAAGAGAGGCCGAAGACCTTGTGTCCATGCGCCGATGAGCGCCCGATCGGACTGTTCGAGCAGGTTGCGCATCTTGTCGAGGCGAAAACCGTTGTTCAAGCGTTCGGCTCGGGTGGAGGTGCAGGCTTGGGGGAGGGCCGTAGCGCAGCCTCGTTCCAAGGAGCAGGCTGAAGAGGCTAGCTGCCGAAGAGCATCTTCGGCTTTTGTCTGGGCCTCACGGAACTCTGTGGTTTGGGTTTGCTCTGAGCGGATGAAATCGACCCGTTCAGGAGTGAGCGCGTCTTTCGTGCCGCAAACAGGGCAGTCAAGAGGTTGCATCGCGCCAGCAACCTCGGGAATCTTGAGGACTTCCTCAAAGAGTTTGGTAAGACGCTTGGTCTCCTTGTCGACTTCTCGGAGTTTCGTGGTGAACGCGTCGATTTCATTCGATGCGGCTTGTCTGGTAACGTCCCACTCGGGAAGCGGCTGATGGTTGAAGCCGCGTAGTGGAAAAGTCTTCGCTCGGCGCTCCTCGAGAAGCTCAGCAACGCGGTCAAAGCGCTCCGTGCCCTGGACGGCGGGTGTCTCGCGAGCTGCTGAGAGGATGTCCGCGGCCGCGGCCGAGAACGGCAACGCTGTGTCGAGCCCGCCGAGCTTGAGTTGCAGCCGGAAGAGTTGCGCAAGCTGAGGAGCGGCCGTGCATCGTTCAACTTTCTGGACATGTTCGTCGGCTGTCGACTCAAGGAAGGAATCGGCTTCGGCTACGGTGGAACGAAAGTCGTCCAAGTCGGTAACTTCAAGGAGAGCCTTGAAGTAAAGAGAGCGTTCTTGGGGCTTCGCCGAGAAGACGTATCCCAGCGTATGCTGCATGAGAACGGGTGTGGAGAGGGGTGGTTCTGAGAGTTTTATGCCGAGTTTTTCTAGGTCCTGGCGAGCGGCGGGTCGGCCGTTGATTTCGAGAGAGCTTTCACACGCGTGCTTCTTCGCGTAGTCGCGGTCCAGGGTGCGTTTGATGATATGCGGAGCCCCCTGCGGGTCCATGATTTGAGCCTGAACGTAAACGGGATGGTTCTTGGGAATGTGAGCGTTGCGAAGGGAGTTCGCGAACTCGTCTTGGGAACTGGCCAACATGTCACAGCGGACGGTGGTGCCGGTCAGAAGAAACTCGAAGGCTTCAGCAAGACTAGTTTTGCCCTGGCTGTTCGGAGCCCAAACGACCGCTAAAGGGTTAGCGAAGTCTAGCTTCTGAGGGTTTTTGCCAAAGGCTCGAAAGCCCTGGACCTCTAGCCAGTCAATCCTTTGGAGTTGCTGATGGCATCACTGATCTGGGAGAAGCGCTTGCGCAGGACGTCCTCAAGTGCGGCGGGCGATTGGTCGGCAGAAGCTTGCATGTAGGCCGACAGGAGCTCTTGAGCCAGCGAGTCTTTTGGGAGATGCTCGCGCAGAACCTCGAAATTCGTGCGGGTACTGGGGTTGCCCATAGGCTATCCAAAGAAGTCGGCGAAAGTCAGTCGAACTCGCCATCGGAGTTTCGCGCGCTGCCGTGATGAGCAAGGTGGACTAAGGCACATCTACAGCCCCTCGATCAAGTGCCCAAGTTTCTCTTTCTTGGTACGGAGGTAGCCGGCTGCTTGGTCCGGGAGGTCGACTTCGCAGGGGACGCGTTCGGCGACTTCGATGCCGCCGGCTTCCAGCGCGGCGACTTTTTCCGGGTTGTTGGAGAGGAAGCGCACTTGGTGTAGCCCGAAATAGCGCATGACGGCGATCGGGCCGTCGTAGTCGCGCTGATCGGCCTCGAAGCCCAACTCTTCGTTTGCCTCGACGGTGTCGGCCCCGGCGTCTTGGAGCTGATAGGCCATCAGCTTGTTGAGTAGGCCGATGCCCCGTCCCTCTTGGGGGTCGTAAATCAGCAGGCCGCGCCCTTCTTGTGCCATCATTTCGAGCGCCAGGGCGAGCTGCCGTCCGCAGTCGCAGCGCAGGCTGCCGAAAACGTCGCCGGTGAGGCATTGGGAATGGATGCGGACCAAGGGCGCGGGGCCGGGGAGGGAGAAATCGCCCAGCTTGAGGGCGACGGTTTCCGTCGGGGCACGGTTGACAGAGTGCTCCGACGTCCCACCCCGAAAGCCGAAAATGCGGAAATTGCCGAAGCGGCAGGGGAAGTCAGCTTCGGCGACTTGCTCGATTTTTTCGGTCAATGCCACGGTGAATTTCAAGAACGTCGGCCGCTAACTCCGCGAGATCGGCGCGGGTGACGGGCGGCTTGGAGTAGGCGCCACCCGGCCCCTGCCTCGAACCGCGGAAGGGCTTCCCATTCTCCGGCGGCGGTCCATCGCCTAGATCCTGTTGGGGATACGAGCGACCAAGTACTACCATTATAAAGGACGACATCCCGCCCCCCGGTGTTTGGCCGCGGCGCTCGTCGTCATGCATAACAAGCGATGGAACGCGAACTCCTCCTCAGTTTGCTGGTGAAGATCGCCGTCATTGCGTCGATGGCCAGCATCATGTTGCGCTGGTCGTTCGCGAAAAAAATGTTGCTGCGCGAGCAGCGCACCGTCCACCAGCGAATGCAATTGGGACTGCTTTTCGGCGCCGTTTTTCTGTGCGGCACGCTGGCGCGATTATTGCTCGGGTACAAGGCGGCCGAGCTGGGCCTCGAGAGTTCGCTGGTGTGCGGACTCGTCGGCGGCTATGTCACCGGATCGGTTGCCGGGGGGTTGGTCGCGCTGCCCGCGCTGTTGGCCGGCGAATGGATCACGCTGCCTTTGCTGATCGGCGTGGGGGCGCTCGGGGGGCTGTTGCGCGATTTCGCGCCGGGGCCGGAAGAGATCTGGCGCTTTACGCCGTTTTTCCCCTTCACGATTTCAAATTGGGTATTGCGGAATCTACGGACCTCGCAGAGCGCGTTTCAGATGTTGCTGCTGTTCTCGTGCTTGGTGGTGGAGTTCATTCGCACCAGTCTCGGGCACGCCTTTCAGTCGAAACAGTGGCTCTTCACGCTCTATCCGGCCGAGCCGCCTCCCGGCGCGCTGACGGTTGTGGCGGTCTATTCGACCACCGTACTGTGTGTGGGGTTGACGCTGAAAGTCTGGAACAGTACGCGCAACGAATGGAAGATCGAAGAGCAGCAGCGGTTGCTGATCGAAGCGCGCTTGGCTTCGTTGACCAGTCAGATCAATCCGCACTTTCTGTTTAACACCTTGAACTCCGTCGCCTCGTTGATTCGCAGCGATCGCGAGACGGCGCGCAAGGTGGTCTTCAAGCTTTCGACGATCTTGCGGCGGCTGCTGCGCAAGCAAGACACGTTCGCGCCGCTGCGCGAGGAAATCGCTTTTATCGACGATTACTTGAGTATCGAGGTCGTCCGTTTCGGAGATAAACTGGAGATCGTCAAGAACTTTGACGACGACACGCTGCACGCTCTGGTGCCGAGCATGCTCTTGCAGCCGTTGGTCGAGAACTCGATCAAGCACGGCCTGGGGCCGAAAGTCGGCGGCGGCACGATTTGGCTGGCCAGTGCTTTGCGCGGCGGGTGGCTGCAAATCGAAATCGAGGACGACGGAGTCGGAATTCCGGCCGAGCAAATGCCGGACATCTTCCACCGCGGCATCGGACTCAGCAATGTTCACGAGCGGCTGCGGGTGCTCTATGGCAACGAGTTTCATCTGACGATGGAACCGAGGCCCGGAGGAGGGACGCGGATCCGAGTGCAGCTGCCCGAGCTGCTGGACTCGGCCGCCCAGCAGGCCGATGCCGCTTCGTCCGAGCAGGCCGTGATCGCGCCGGCTGCTGCGACGCACCCGGAATGACACGCCATGGAGCGGGCGACGGAACAGCTCCGCGAGGAAAATGATGGCCCAAGAAATTCCCGAACAATACCGTGATCTTTTCAGCAAGAAGGCCTTCGCGAATCTCGCGACGCTGATGCCCGACGGCCGTCCGCAAGTGACGCCGGTGTGGTGCGACATTGAGGGCGACTTAGTGGTCGTGAATTCCGCCAAGGGCCGCCGCAAGGATAAGAACATCCGGCGCGACCGCGCGTGAGCCTGGCGTTGTCGGATCCCGATAATCCCTATCGCTACTTGGAAGTCCGAGGCAAGGTCGTCGAGATTACCGAGCAGGGGGCCGACGACCACATCGACAAGATGGCTTCCAAATACATGGGCGTTGACAAATACCCCTACCGACAGCCCGGTGAGATCCGGGTACTCTACAAGATCGAGCCGGAAGGCTTCAGCTTTATGGGCTGAGGCTGCTCGGCCGGTGTTCGCGAAGAGTCCGCCGTTGCCGGCGGGCAGGCCTCGAGACCTGCCCCACTGCCATGGACAACCGTTTTGAAATTGTCGCTGAGTGCCCACATACGCGCGCTCGGGCCGGTTTACTCCACACGGCCCATGGGACCATCGAAACGCCGGTTTTCATGCCGGTCGGGACACTCGGCAGCGTCAAGGGCTTGACGCAGCGGATGTTGGCCGAGGAGCTGGGGGCGCGGATCGTCCTGGCGAACACCTACCACCTCTATTTACGTCCCGGGCACGAAACGGTTGCCAAGCTCGGCGGACTGCACGGCTTTATGAACTGGGGAAGCGCCATCCTGACCGATTCGGGCGGCTTCCAAGTCTTCAGCCTGAGTTCACTGCGCAAGATCACCGACGACGGGGTGATTTTTCGGTCTCACTTGGACGGCTCCGAGCATGTGTTCACGCCGGAATCGACCGTCGATGTCCAGAGAGCGTTGGGGAGCGACCTGATGATGGTGCTCGACGAATGCACCGAGTACCCGGTGAGCCGCGAGTATGCAAGGGCTTCGATGGGGCGCACGGTTAACTGGGCCCGGCGCGGCTTGCGGCATTGGCGGACGTCCGCGCAAGCCGACATCCCCAACGGCCCGGGCGCCGCAACGAGCACCGACAGCCTTGCACCCATGCTCTTTCCAATCGTCCAAGGCTCGATGTTCCCCGATCTGCGGCGCGAGTGCGCCGAGCGTCTGGTCGAAATGGACGCCCCCGGCTACGCGATCGGAGGTTTATCGGTCGGCGAACCCCGCGCGCTGAGCTTCGAAATGGTCGAGGCGACCGAGCCGATTTTGCCGCGCCACAAGCCCCGTTACGTCATGGGCGTCGGCATGCTCGACGAGTTGGGCGAGTACGTCGCCCGGGGGGTCGACATGATGGATTGCGTGCTGCCGACCCGCAACGCCCGCAACGGCTATCTTTTTAGTTCCGAGGGGCGCCTCATCATCAAGAACAGCGAATGGAAGGCCGACCCGCGGCCGGTGGACGAAAACTGCGCCTGCTACACCTGCCGCAACCACTCGCGGGCCTACTTGCGGCACCTGTTTTTGGCCCGGGAGATGCTTTATTCCACATTGGCGACGCTCCATAATTTGACCGTGTACCTTGACAGGCTCAGGGAGATTCGCGAAGCTATACAAATTGGAGAGTTCCCTGCTTACCTAGCCCGTGTCCGCTCCGCCGACCGGCGGGGAGGATAGCCGATCTCGCCGCGGATAAGTCGGAAAACTCTGTGGATCGAATCCCCCTCGACAATTCCGCGGCCGCCATGAGGATAGGCGTGTGCGCGGGCGGGGGATTGCGCTGAAAATTTAGCATGAATGGGTCTGTGGAAACGTTTACGCTCGCGGCCGCCGCGCCGCCGGCTCTTTGGCTGCAACAAGGCGGCATTCCTGAACTCTTTGGCCCCATCATCTTGATGGTGGTGATCTTCTACTTTGTGCTGTTCATGCCGATGCGGCGCAAGCAGCGCAAATTGGACGAAATGTTGCGGAACTTGAAGAACGGAGACAAAGTTGTCACTTCCGGCGGCATCATGGGCACATTGGTAGCCGTAGGCGATGATAATACGGTGACCGTGCGCATCAAGCCCGATAACGTGAAGCTGGAAATCTCGCGCAATGCCGTGACCGCGCTGGTCGCCGGCGAGGAGGAGACGAAGTCGTAGTGCCTCACGGCAACCTTGGTCCGCGGCGGATTCGTTGAATTCTCAATTCGAAATCTCATGACAAGCAAGCTTTTGCAGAAGTTGGTTTTCGTCGTTGTCGTGGTGCTGGTGTGCGTCTACGGCGTCATCGGCTTGCCGTCCTCTTGGGAGGAACTGAAATCAAATGCCCAGGAGCGCATTAACCTCGGGCTCGACCTGAAGGGCGGCACGCATCTGATCTTGCAAGTGCAGGTGCAAGAGGCCATCCGCGCCGAGGCGGACCAAGTGATCGCCCGGATGCGGGAGGATCTCAACAGCCAGGACATTCTCTTCGACTCGATCGAGCGCAACAATCCGGAAGATGTGGAATCGACTGACTCGATCGCCATCACGGTTTCGGGTATCCCGTCGGATCGCGGCGGCGATTTTCGAGCTTCGATCGACCAGGTGTTCACCGATTGGATTTACGTACCGGTCGATTCCTCGACATGGAAGCTGACAATGCGTCCGGCCACGCTGGCGGCGGTCAAGGAGCGTACGGTGACGCAAGCGATCACGACGATCGAAAACCGCATCAACGGGTTGGGACTCACCGAGCCGATTATCCAACAGCACGGCCGAGCCGACGCCGAGTACGAGATCCTCGTCCAGTTACCCGGCGTCAGCGATCCCAGCCGGGTGATGGAGATTCTGCAGATGACGGCGTTGCTCGAGATCCAGGAGGTTCTCGACGGCCCCTACTCCTCGCGCTCGCGGGCCATCAGTCAAAACGGCGGCATTCTCCCGCCCAACAGCGAACTTCTCAGCGAGCGCACGCGCGACGGCGGCGGGCAGTCGATTCAGCAATGGTATGTTTTGAATCGGACGCCGGTCGTGACCGGGCGCGATCTGCGAAACGCTCAAGCGGGCCGCGATCCGCAGACCCAGCAATGGGAGGCGTCGTTCACGCTCTCACGGGAAGCAGGCATTCGTTTCGGCGATTTTACCGGTCCGCGCGCCGGACAGGGACGTCTTTCGGTAGTCCTCGATAATCGCATCGTCAACGTCGCCACGATTGAATCCCGCATCGAGGATTCCGGGCGCATCATGGGACTGAGCGGGCAGCAAGAGGCGATGGACCTGGCTCTGGTCTTGCGGGCGGGCTCGCTGCCGGCGAGTGTCGAGTATTTGGAAGAGCGCACGGTCGGGGCGTCGCTGGGCGCCGATTCGATTCGGCAGGGCGTCAGAAGCGCTTTGCTCGGCCTGGCGTTAGTCGTAGTGTTGATGTTGCTTTACTACCGCTTGTCGGGCGTAAACGCGGTCGTCGCTTTGTGCCTTAACTTGATTATCTTGATGGCCGTGTTGGGCTATTTCGGTTTTACCTTGACGCTGCCCGGTATCGCCGGTATTATCTTGACGATCGGCATGGCGGTGGACGCCAATGTGCTGATCTTTGAGCGCGTGCGCGAGGAGTTGCGCGCCGGTAAGGCCGTCGTCGCGGCCTTGAATTCAGGGTTCGCGAAGGCGCTGACGACGATTGTTGACGCCAATTTGACGACGATTATCGCGGCGGCGTTTTTGTTCGCCTTCGGGCGCGGGCCGGTGCGGGGCTTCGCGGTCACGCTGGCGGTCGGCTTGGCGGCCAACCTCTTCACGTCGGTGTTCGTTTCCCGGTTGATTTTCGATCTGGAGATGTCGCGCAAGCAGCAGGTGAAGGAGTTGAGTATTTAGTCTTGAGGCCGTTGGCCCGGCGTGCGGAGACGCGTCGGCGGGGCAGAGCGGCGGGATGGTTGCCACCGGGATCGATTGGTACTTTTGAACCAGGGCCTCGGCGGATTTACCTAAATTGTAAGGAACTTTTTTCGGGCCGCCGGTGTCTAGGGCATCGAACGGCCCCCATAGTGGGTCAATGGAATTATTTAAGATCACCGACATTGACTTTCTCGGACGGCGCAAGCACTTTCTGATCCTTTCGGCGGTGCTGATCGTCGTTGGGGCGGCGAGTATGGCGGCCAAGGGCGGTTTGAAGATGGGAATCGACTTTAAGGGGGGCACGTTGGTTTACGTGAAGTTCGCCCAAGCCCCTGATGTCGACCGCATTCGCGCCGCGCTCACCGAGAGAGGTTTGCAGGTTGCCGCGTTGCAGCCCTTTACCGAAATGGGAGAGAGCCACGAGCTTAAGATCGACCTTGATCTCTCCGACAACGAGAATGATCTGACTGCCGGACGATCTCGGATTATCGAGACTCTCGACGGGCTCTACCCCGCCGAGGAAGGCAAGCTGAATTTGAACAACGCGGACTCGGAGGCGCTGGCGGCGAGGTTGGGAAGCAACGACCGAGTCGCCGGGCTGGGCTTGACCGCCGAGGAGTTGCGGGAGGCCGCCGAAATGCTCATCGCGTTCCGCGACGAGGCGCCGCGTTCGGGGTTGGTCAAGGACTACTCCGAAATGGCTTCCGTTCCGGGCGTGAACCCTGATATCATAGCCGCGCTTCCGATGGAGACCTACGCTGGCGGGTATGCCATTCGCGGCTTCGGGGCGGTGGGGCCGAAGATCGGCGCCGACCTGCAACGGCAAGCCCGCAACGCGACACTGGCCGCGCTGGGCGGGATGCTGCTCTACATCGCGTTTCGCTTCGAGTGGATTTACGGCGTGGCGGCGGTAGCCGCCGTATTCCATGACGTCTTTGTCACGCTCGGGTTCTTTTCTCTATTTGACAGAGAGATCGAGCTGCCGGTCATCGCCGCTCTGCTGACGCTGGTCGGATATTCGATGAACGATTCGATTGTGATTTTCGACCGCGTACGCGAGAATCGGAAGCTGACCAGGCGGCAGCCGCTCGAACAGTTGCTCAATCTCAGCATCAATCAGACACTGGCCCGAACGGTGCTGACGTCGGGGTTGACACTGGTAGCCGTATTAGCGCTATTCTTGTTCGGTGGGGAAGTGCTGCGGGGATTCTCGTTCGCTCTGGTTATCGGAGTGATCGCGGGAACGTATTCATCCGTGTTCATTGCCGGTCCGATTTTGCTATGGTGGCAGGGGTCGGTTGCGGCCCGAGCGGGTGGCGGGCGGCGTTCGCGATAAAAAAAAGTGCGAGCACGCCGCGAAACTGTTGACAGAACGTGTTAGACTGTTCAGCCGAGAATTGATGAGGGGATAGAACCATGTTTGAACAGAGCTTGATGGAAACGGCGATTGGAAAAACCAGAACGCCCTGGGCCATGGCCTTATCTTGCGGTTTGCAGCTGATGCTGATTGGCGTGGGGGTCTTGGTTCCCCTGCTCAACTACTACGAGTTGCCGGCCACGGAATTGATGGGTTTCCTGGTGGCGCCGCCGCCGCCGCCTCCGCCGGCGCCGCCGCCGATCGTGACGCGTAAGATAATTCCCGAACAGTTCAACCCGATGGCGACGCCCGTCGCGATTCCCGATCGCGTGGCGATTATTCAGGACGAGGCCCCGCCGGCGGCGAGTATCGCCGGGGTCGTGGGCGGTGTTGCGGGCGGAGCCGTGGGCGGCGGCCTGGGGGGTGTGATTGGCAGCATTATTTCGAGCACGCCCCTAGTGGCGCCGCCGCCGCCGCCGGTCAAGAAGGCGCCGCCGCCGCCGAAGCGCATTCGCGTGGGCGGTGCGGTGCAAAAGGCCAATTTGATCCGCCAGGTCAGGCCGGTATATCCGCCCTTGGCCCGACAGGCCCGTATTCAGGGCACGGTCAAACTAACGGCCATCATCGCCAAGAACGGCTCGATTGAAAAGCTCGAGGTGCTCAGCGGTCATCCTCTGCTGATCCCCTCGGCGCTGCAGGCGGTTAAGCAATGGCGGTACAAGCCGACCTTGCTCAACGGACAGCCGGTGGAGGTGGTAACGCAAGTGGACGTCAACTTCACCCTGACGGGGTGAGGCCGGCGCGGACGAACTGTTTCGCGCCCGCGGTTGGTTTCGCCGGCTCGGGGCGCGGTTTGAACCGATTTTAAAGAATGGGAATAGGAGGAAGGTTTCATGCTTACGCAGTTTTCACTTTGGGGAATGTTGCTGCTGCAACAAGAAGTCGGTTTCGACATGGTGTCGATGTGGAATCAGATGGGATTCGCCGCTCGCTCGGTGGTCATCGTCATGTTCCTGATGTCGGCTTGGTCGATCGGAGTCATGATTGACCGTTACATCGCCTTCAACGGTGCCAAGAAGCAGTCGAAAGCGTTTGCTCCGGCGGTGGCCGGAGCCTTGCGCGACGGCAATCTGGACGATGCCGTCAAGCTCGCTGAGCGGCACAAGAAGAGCCATTTGGCGAAGGTCGTTGTCGCGGGGTTGCAGGAGTTCAGCGCCCACGAAGCCAGCACGGAAATACCCGGGGAGATGATCGAGTCGTCGCAACGGGCGTTGGAGCGCGCGCACGCGATCGTTAACGCCGAGTTGCAGCGCGGTCTGAGCGGATTGGCTACGATCGGTTCGACCGCCCCGTTTGTGGGCCTGTTCGGCACCGTGGTCGGCATCATCAACGCGTTCCAGGGCATTTCGACCGAAAAGTCGACCGGTCTGGGCGCTGTGGCGGGCGGCATTTCCGAAGCGCTCGTGGCGACGGCGATCGGTCTGTTCGTCGCCATCCCGGCCGTCTGGATGTACAACTACTTCAACTCCAAAGTCCAGGGCTTCGGCGTCGAGATGGATAACGCCAGTTCTGAGTTGATCGACTACTTTCTGAAGAGGACCCAAAAGGCCTCGGCCAACTAGCTATTCGCGTATCGAAATCGATTCCCTACGGCGGCGGGCCGGAAATCCCGCCGCCCGACGGGATCAGGAGTGTGGACATGGCAAAACGGAAAGAATTCGCCGGCATGGCAAAGAAGCAAAGATTCGCCGGCGGCACGATTTCGGACATCAACGTCACCCCCATGGTGGACGTGATGCTCGTGATGCTGATTATTTTTATGGTCATCACGCCCATGTTGAGCAAGGGCGTCAGCGTCGACATGGTGCGCACCCGTAATCCAATCTCCATGGACGAGGCGGATAAAGAAGATGCTCTGGTCGTCGCGATCACCCGGGACGGAAAGGTCTTTCTGGGTCGCGGCATAGTCCAGCCCGAGGAGCTGGGTCTGCAAGTCGAGGACGCGGTCAGTAATAAACTCGACAAGACCGTCTACATCAAAGCCGATGCTCGCGCTCGCTATGAGAAGGTCGTCGAAGTGATTAATGTGCTTCGCGCCGTGGGCGTGGACGGCTTGGGTCTGCTGACCGAAAAGATTCAGGGCCGCGGCGACTCGCCCGTCGTGACGATGTAGCAAGGAGCCTACGCTCAACGCACTTGGAATTCATCCGGAGGATATAGCAATGGCAATGGCAGTTGGAGGAGACGGCGGCGGCGTCATGAATGACATCAACATGACGCCGATGATCGATGTGCTTCTCGTCTTATTGATTATTTTCATGGTGATCACGCCGCTTACCCCCAAGGGGCTGGAAGCGCTTGTTCCCCAACCCGATGACGGCGAAGAAGACGCCCCGCCGCCCAGCGACGCCCGCACCGTGGTGGTCTCGATCGGCGCCGACCGCCGCATCATGATCAACCGCGAGCCGGCTCAAAAAGGCGTGCTTGAGGAGCGGTTGCGGGATATTTTCAAGACCCGAGCGCAGAGAGTGATGTTCATCCGCGGAGCACCGTCATTGGATTTCCGCGAGGTGGCCGAGGTCATCGACATCGCAAAAGGCGCCGGGGTCGACAAGATTGGTTTGATGACGGAGGATCTCGAGGGCGCGTTCTGACGCCCTTGGGCTTCCCTTTCGCTCCGCGGAACCCGCAAGCCGGGCTTCCGTGACGATCGGGAATGCCGAAGGAGGTATCGAAATGAACAAGAAAGCAACGATCGCTTGCCTGGTGGCGGCCCTGATGCTCGGCGTGCTCTCGCTGGGCTGTCAAGAGAAGATCAACTATCTGAAGGCTCGCAGCGAACTGAACCAAGGCGTGAACGCCTTCGGTCGCTCCGATTACGCTTTTGCCGCCATCCACTTCGAAAAAGCGTTTGAGCTCGACCCGGATCTGCTCACGGCGCAACAGTATCTGGCGACTTCCTACATGATGCAATACATTCCGGGCGGCATGTCGGAGGAGAACATTACGATTGCCGACAAGGCTCTCGTCGTGTTCAAGGACGTGCTGAGCAAAGACCCCGAGAACGCCTCGGCGCTTGCCTATGTCGCCAGCCTGTATTTCAATATGGAAAAGATGGACGAGGCGAAAGAGACGTACACCAGGCTGATCGCCGCCGACCCGACCAATAAGCAAGCTCGTTACACCATGGGCGTCATCGCCTGGACCGAGGCCTATCAGCCGCGACTCGATGCTCGGGCTACTTACTACATGAAGCAGGAAGACCCGGGTCCTCTTAAACTCTGGTGCGACACCAATCGTCGGCTTTCCCGCAAAGACCGCGCCGAGTGCAATGCGGTGCGCGAGCAACTGTTGGAAAACGGCCTGCCGATCGTCCAAAGCGGGATGGAGCATCTCGTGAAGGCGATCGAATTGGATGCCGACTATGGCGATGCCATGGCTTACCTGAACCTGCTTTATCGCGAGCAGGCCGACCTTGCCGAAACCAAGGAAGAGCACGACGAATATACCGCCAAGGCCGATGAATGGGTCGAAAAAACTCTGGCCGCCAAGAAGCGAGTCGCCGAGGCCGGCACGCAGGATCTGTTCCAAGAAGGGGAATAATTCCCCCAAGTTTCTATAATGACCCTGAGGGCGTAAGTCCTCGGGGTCTTTCTTTTTCCCCGAAACATCGGTTTGAGCTGATGGCCACCGACCTTACGACGAGCGGCCCGCCGGCGGCATTGCACGGCATCGAACTCCGCTTCCGTGAGCTGCTGGATAAGCTCGCCGATCTCCGCCCCCACGACGACGTCTCGCTAGTACAAAAAGCGTTTGACTTCGCGGTCGAGCGCCACGGGACCCAACTCCGTAAGTCCGGCGAACCCTATATGAGTCATCCCGTCGAGGTGGCTCATCTGTTGGCCGATATGCGCCTCGATCCGGTTTGCATCGTGACCGGCTTGCTCCATGATCTGGTGGAAGACACCAGCGTCGGCATCGCGATGATTCGCCGTCGCTTCGGCCCCGAAGTAGCTCGCTGCGTGCAAGGCGTCACGAAGCTGAGCAAACTCGACTACTACTCGGCCGAAGAGCGGCAGGCGGAGAGCTTCCGGAAGATGCTGCTGGCGATGGTCGAGGACATTCGCGTCATTCTCGTCAAGCTCGCCGACCGTTTGCATAATATGCGAACTCTCCAATATCTGGAGCCCGAAAGGCAACGGAGCATTGCCCGCGAGACGCTCGAAATCTATGCCCCCGTCGCCTTGCGCTTGGGGATGGGGAAAATGCGCGGCGAACTCGAGGATCTGTCCTTGTCCTATCTCGAACCCCACGCCTATGAGGAGATTACGACTCTGATCGATCAGGATCGCGGCGTCAACGAAACTTTTCTGGCGCGGACCAAGCAAGTGCTGGCCGCGGCGCTTGAGGCGGCCGGCGTGCCCGCTGTCCTCGATGGCCGCGTCAAACGGCCTTATTCGATCTATCGCAAGCTGCAGGAGCAGCAAATCACACTCGACCAGGTCTATGATCTGTTGGCCTTGCGCGTGATTACCGATTCGGAACGGAATTGTTATGCCGCCCTTGGCGTGATTCACGGCTTATGGCGTCCGGTCCCGGGGCGCATCAAGGACTTTATCGCCACCCCGCGTCCCAACCTCTACCAGTCGCTGCATACCTCCGTCATTGACGACAACGGCCGCGCGTTCGAAGTACAAATTCGGACCGAAGAGATGCATCACATGGCCGACCAGGGCATTTGCGCTCACTGGAAATACAAGGAAGGGCGGCACGGTGCCGACGGCGAAGATAGCCGCATGGCGTGGTTGCGTCAACTCGTCGAGTGGCAGCGGGACATGAAAGATCCGAGCGACTTTCTCTCAACGCTCAAGATCGATCTCTATCCCGAGGAAGTCTACGTTTTTACCCCGCAAGGGAAATTGCTCGTCCTTCCCCGCGCTGCTACTCCCGTTGATTTCGCCTACTCGATTCACACGGAAGTCGGTCACCGATGTGTCGGCGCCAAAGTGAACGGCCGCATCGTTCCGCTCACCTACCACCTGCGCAACGGTGATATCGTCGAGATCCTCACGCAGACGAACCATACGCCGAGCCGCGATTGGCTTGCAAGCGTCAAAACCTCCCGCGCCCGCAACAAGATCAAGCATTGGTTGAACACGAGGCAACGCGAGAAGGCGGAGCAAATCGGCCTCAAGCTGCTCGACAAAGAAGCTCGCCGCCTGAAGGTCTCACTGCGTAAGGTCGACGAGAAAGCCCTGGCCGAAATCTGCAAGGAGTACGGTTGCACCCACCCGAACGATCTTTACGCGGCTCTTGGATACGGAAAGTATTCCGCGCGGCACATCGTTACGAAGCTGTTTCCACAGCCCGAAGAGCCGATTTCCGAAGCCCCTCCCGCGCCCCCAGAGAAGCAGTCCCCGCCGGCGCCCGAGGAGGGTCTGCTCACCGTCAAGGGGATCGACGACATTCTTGTCTATCGCGCGCGCTGCTGTAACCCGATCAAGGGCGAACCGATCATCGGGTACGTCACGCGCGGCAAGGGCGTTGCCGTTCATGCGGCGACCTGCTCGAATGTCCAAAACTTGATGTACGAAGCCGAGCGGCGTCTTGAAGTCGAATGGTCCCGCGGTCCCGACATCGCCTACCGCACCCACTTGCTGATTCACGTTCGGGATCGTCCCGGCATCCTGGCCGAATTAAGCGCCGTCGTCTCGAACGAAAAAGTCAATATTTCCAGTGTCGAGAGCCAGCCGCGCAAGGAAAAGAGCGGTCTCGCCGCAGTGGAAATGTTCCTCGAGATTCACAACGTCGAGCAGCTGGATCGCGTCATCGCCGGGATGAAGGGCATTCCCGGCGTTCGTGATGTGCGCCGCAGTCGACGCAAGTAGTCGTTCAAACGCCCGCCGCGCTTGCGTTGGAGCGGGCCGTCTCCAGAACGCGTTGCACGGCGTCGATCAATTCGTCGCGGCGATACGGCTTGGCTCTTCACCGCCCCCTCTCCTTCCCGCACCAGCCTTTCGACGTCGTCGGCGTGAACGATATTACGCCAGAACTCCTCTTCCAGCCATTTCTCCTTCGGATAGCCAAGCCGTTGCGCGATTTGGGGTCCAATGTAGAGCAGGCGGTCGTTTACCAGATCATACTCCCAAGGAACGACGTTGGCGGTTTCCACTAAGTTCCGAAACCGTTCTTCGCTCTCTTGAAGGCTCTTTCTTGTCGCATGCTGTTCGATGGCGAGCCCGGCCAAGGAAACCGACTCCTTCGCAATGGCTGATTCTCGCCCGACCGGCTCGCGGGGTTCTCCAAACAAGACGGCTAACGCTCCGATGGGCTTCCCGCCGCTGGAAAGAATCGGGTCAATCCAACCACTACGGATATTGAAGCGAAACGCGGCATCGCCCGCCCGGCTCCCGCCCGTAGCTCCCCACCCTCGGGCGTCGTCCGCCTCCCGATCGAAACTCGGCCCGGCGCGATGCCGTCGCGCGCATCGGGGTCGTCGAAGAGTTGCGGCAAGAAACGTTCCGCGTCGCCGACGAACTCGTCAGGCATGCTCGGCGCCGCTTCCAGGCACAATCGACCATTGGCTTGCCTACCGAGAATCAGACATCGCGAATCCGGGATTCGACGTTCAACGACAAAGGCCAGGCCGTCCAGAATTTCTTTCAGATCCGCCCCTGATGGGTATTTACTTGACTCAGGTGACCACAAGATGTAGGATCGGGGAAATGGAAGATTATCCTCGGAATCTGGCCGAGTTCGAGGCGCGTTTCGCCACCGAGCAGGCCTGTCGAGAGTATCTGTGTCAACTCCGCTGGCCGGAGGGTTTTCGTTGTCCGCGATGCGGGCACGACAAAGCGTGGGCGGTGCGGACAGCGCTGCTGGAGTGCGCCGGCTGCGGGATCAAGCTTCTCCAACGGCGGGCACAATATTTCAAGACACCCGCCAACCCCTCCAGAGTTGGTTTCGAGCCATGTGGTGGCTCACGAGCCAGAAGAACGGGGCGAGCGCGCTGGGCTTGCAGCGGGTGTTGGGCCTGGGCAGCTACAAAACGGCCTGGACTTGGTTGCATAAGCTCCGGCGCGCCATGGTGCGGCCCGGACGCGATCGGCTCAGCGGGCGCGTGGAGGTTGACGAGACTTACTTAGGAGGCTTGGAGGAGGGCGTGCGCGGTCGCCAAACCGACGCTAAGGCGCTGATTGTAGTAGCGGCCGAGGAAGATGGTGCCGGCATCGGGCGGGTTCGGATACGCACCATTCCCAACGCCTCCGGGGACAGCTTGATGGCCTTCGTCGGCGAGTCGATCGGACCCGGCAGCGTGGTCCATACCGACGGTTGGCTGGGATACGAACCGCTCGAAGGCGACGGCTATCGCCACGAGGTAAGCTACCTGGAGGGGCAACCGGCGCGCGCCTCGAAACTGCTCCCCCGGGTGCACCGCGTGGTGTCGTTAGTGAAGCGCTGGATACTGGGCACGCATCAAGGAGCGGTCAGTCACGAGCATCTCGACTCCTACCTCGACGAATTCGCCTTCCGCTTCAACCGCCGCAAGTCCAGAAGTCGAGGCAAGCTCTTTTACCGCCTGGTTCAACAGGCCGTCGCCGTGCCACCGGCACCCTACAAATCGCTGGTCGGAGGCACCGCGACACGCGCTACGGACGACCACAACATGTAGGGGCTATTTCCCAATACCTGAGTCAAGTAAATACCCATCCCGCCCCTAATGCCCATTTTTCGAGGATCCGATTGTAGCCCGCCAATATGTCCTCGGCCCGTTTGCGCTCGATGATTTCCGCCCCTAACGAGGCGTCGCCGCCTCGCGGTGGGCGCATCTCTCCTTCGATGGGTTTCTTGGACCCGCCTCGCGCATCCGTCTCGCGGAAGCCCGTCGGTTCGCTTGCGGCCGATTCGACCTGCCGGCCTTGCACCGCGGACTCTACCTCCGCCACTTTCTTTGTCTGCCGACGCAGTTCCCCCCTTGTTTTCCTGAGCACCTCTTCGTTCCGCTGCGTTTGCGCGCACAGGTGATGGATCGCTCCTAAGCACACAAACACAAAGGCCACGAGCAAGAAGTGCCGTTCATCCAAGGCCTCCGGCGTCTCAAAGGCGAGTAAGGGCGCGGCGACACCGGCCGCCGACATCGCGACCAGTGTCGCGAGAAATCGACCGCGATAGCGATAGTAGACGAAAGAAGTCCAAATCAACGCGACAACGCGAGGAAGGAAAACGAGCAGGAAGGTCGTCGCCATATACCCATGGGAAGCCCGTCGGAAGATTCAGCGGCTGGAGTGCTGGTACAACCGTCCAGGTCAGACCTCCGGTTGGGACGGATGGCGGGTTCAACGTGAGCGAGAATTGAGCAGCCGGAAACTCGCTTTGGATTATAGCAGAATTATGTTCTATCTATATTTCTATTTGCCGCTGACATTCGCCGCAATTGTTTGAGGCTTTTCATGACGTCGTTGACGCCGCGCCCGAAATAGTCGTGAAGCGCGACATACTCGGCGAACAGCTTGTCGTAGACGGCTCCGGCCTCCGGGTCGGGCCGGTAGCGGGTTTCTTGCAACCCGGCCATGGCGCCGATTGCCGCCGGAAAGTCGGCGTAGCAGCCTGCCGCCACCGCGCCGTGAATGGCCGCCCCAAGGCCGGAGGCCTGAAACGAGCGCGGCAGCAAAATCTCGCGGCCCGTCACGTCGGCGAAAACTTGCATCACGAACGGGCTTTTTTCGGCCAACCCGCCGCAAGCCACGATATCGCGAATCGGGACCCCCTGCTGCTCAAACGTTTCGATCACCTGCCGCGTCCCGAAAGCTGTTGACTCCACCAGCGCGCGGTAGATTTCCTCGGGACGCGTCGCCAACGTCATCCCGACGAGCAACCCGCTCAGTTCGGCGTCCATCAGAACCGAGCGGCTGCCGTTCCACCAATCGAGCGCCAGCAGGCCGCTTTCCCCCGGCCGCGAATCGGCAGCCCTTTGGGTGAGCAGATCCTCGGGCGAGATGCCGTCGGCTTCCGCCTGCTTCTCGATCTCGGCGGTCAAGCCGTTCTCGAAAAACCAGCCATAGATGTCTCCCACGGCGGCCTGCCCGGCTTCGTAGCCCCAAAAGCCGGGCAGGATGCCGTCCTCCACCAGCCCGCCGCAGCCTTCGACGATCTGTTTGCGGTCGCCGAGCAGCATGTGGCACAGCGAGGTTCCCATGATCATGGCCAGCCGCCCGCTTTGCGCGAGACTGCAAGCCGGGGCGGCGGAGTGGGCGTCGATGACCGAGGCGGCAACGGGCGTGCCGGGCGTCAGGCCGGTCAATTCGGCCATTTCCGCAGTTAGCTCCCCGGCCCTTCCTCCCACGGGGATGAGGGGACCTTCGACTTTCTCGGCGATGACGTTTTCGAGCCCGGGGTGGAGGGCTTTGAAAAAGTCCGCCGACGGCCGGCCCTTGCCCTTGATCCACATGCCCTTGTAACCGGCCGCGCATTCCGAGCGGCTTTCGCGTCCCACGAGCCGTCCCACGAGCCAATCGCCGGCTTCGAGAAAGCGGTCGGCGGCGGCGTACACTTCCGGGCCTTCTTCGAGAGTTTCGAGGATTTTCGAGAAAAACCACTCCGAGGAGTAGCCGCCCCCGTAGAGTTCCATGAACTCCTCGCCGCGTTCGGCGGCGACCTCGTTGATGCGGTCAGCCTGCGGTTGCGCGGCGTGGTGCTTCCACAATTTGACCCAGGCGTGAGGGTTGCCCTCGAACTCGGGCAGCGAGCGTAACGGCGTTCCGTCGGCTTTCGACGGCAGGACTGTGGACGAGGTGAAATCGACGCCGACGCCGGCTACCGCGCCTCCCTCGACTCCGGCCGAGCGCAGAACCGTCGGCACGCCTTCGCTCAGCACGGTCAAGTAGTCGAGCGGATCTTGTAGGGCGAAGTCGGGACCGAGCGCGCCGCCGCCGGGCAGTTCCCGGTCGAGCACGCCGTTCGAGTAAGGAACTACATGCCAGGCCGTCTCCTCGCCGTTCGAGGCGTCGACCAACATCACGCGGCCCGACTCGGTGCCATAGTCAATTCCCAAGACGTAATTTGCTTCGGACATAGAAGCGCAAGATAGACGAAATGCGCGGGAAAGTCAAAGGTCGAGCGGAAGGGCGCTCGCTGAAAACTTGGCTAGTAATCCCGCACCTGAGACTGAAAGCCCTCGAAGTTGCGCTTCGTTTCATGGAGCGAGTCGCCGCCGAATTTTTCTAGAAAAGCCGAGGCGAGAGTGAGCGCGACCATGGCCTCCCCGATGACGCCGGCCGCCGGGACCACCGCGACGTCGGAACGCTCATACGCCGCGGTCGAGGATTCGCGGGTTTCGAGATCCACCGATTCAAGGGGCTTGCGAAGTGTCGAAATCGGCTTGATGTAACCGCGCACGACGACGTCCTGGCCGTTCGTTATGCCGCCCTCGAGCCCGCCCGCGAAATTCGAGCCGCGATGAAAAGCCCGCCGGGATTTATCGTAGTGAATCGTATCCTGGACCTTCGAGCCCGGACTCACCGCCGCCAACAGGCCGCGCCCGATCTCGACGCCCTTAACGGCTTGCATCGACAGAACGGCCTGCGCCAGCTTACCGTCGAGTCTCGTGTCCCAGGTGATATGCGATCCCAGCCCGACCGGCAAATTATGAGCCACGACCTCGAACACCCCGCCCCGCGTGTCGCCCGTCTTATAGGCCTCGTCGACAACGGCCTTCATGCGCTGTTCGGTCTCCGAGTCCACGCAATTGAGCAGAATTTCGTCCTTGTCGGCCAGCGCCTCGATCTCTTCCCAACTCGGATCGCGTTCGAGCGCCACATCGCCGACCGCGATCACGTGGCTGAGAATGGAAATGCCGAATTCCGCCAAGAATAACTTCGCGAAAGCTCCGACGGCGACTCGCGATGTCGTCTCTCTCGCGCTCGCGCGTTCCAGGATGTACCGAGCATCGGGGAAGTTAAACTTCAGCACGCCCGCCAGGTCGGCGTGTCCGGGCCGCGGCCGTGTGACGGGTTTCGCCGCGCTATCGCTGCCCTCCGCGTCTTCCACGGGTAGAGCGTCGGTCCAGTTCTCCCAGTCGCGGTTTTGGAGCAAGATCGCTATCGGCGAACCGATAGTCTTCGAATGCCGCACGCCCGAGACCACATGGGCCTTGTCGGTCTCGATCTTCATTCGTCCGCCGCGCCCGTAACCCTGCTGTCGCCGCCATAGTTGGCGGTTGACGAAATCGAGCGACACCGGCACGCCCGCCGGCAACCCGGTCAGGATCGTAGCCAGAGTTTCACCATGTGATTCACCGGCTGTTTCAAAACGCAGCATTGAGCAATCGTAAGAGAAAGGGATGCCCCCTCGGCAAGCGAGAGGGTAAGTTCCCATAATAGCGAAGCGCCCCCCCGGCATCGATCGAAACGGCGGTGTGCGACATAAATGTCGGGCCGCTCTCCAACCATCCGAGCAATAGAGACAGAGGCGTGGACGGAAGTCCACGCTCAGCCCGGTTCACCGCGGTTCACCGGGCTTGAGTCGCAATTAGGCCGGCTCTTGAGGGCCGGTTTAGAAGGGCTCTCCGTGGAATACGAGGCCGTTTCGATTCAACGGGCTTCTCCCGCAAGGCTTTAGCCGCGGAAATCTAGAAAACCACGCCCACCAGTTCGCCGCGCACTTCGGGGTCGCCGCGAAGCATTTTGAAAACGGCGTTAATTTCCCAACCTTTCGTGCCGCATTCGAGTCCACGCAGCCGCTTCGGCTTATCGTAGAGGGTCGCGGGCCGCCCGGCCGGCTCGCGCAGCCGCACCGTATAGCGGGGCGTGCGAAGCGTCACGATCTTCTCGCCGGCTCGGCACTCCACATCGCGAATGTGCCCGTAGACCAACACCGTCCCCGGCGGCGGCCAAGGCGCGGGTCCCGCTTCGACGACTCGCGGCGGCGGCGGCCGGGGAACCGGCGAAAGCGCGAGCGCCGTGACGGCATGAACTTGCCGGGTCCCCGCCGCCGGCTGGAATTTCTTTTCCAAGCGCGGCGCGAGCTCGCGCCCGATGGTGGTCCATTGCTGTTGCCGCCGTCGTCGCAATTCCCCGAGCTCGGTGCGGGCCCGCGCCGCCCATGCCGGTCTTTCCGCAAGCTCGGCCAGAAGGCCGGCGGCCCGTGTCCATTGCCCGGCCGCCATGCGCGCCTGCCCTTCGGTGAGCAAATACAAGGGTTGCGCCGGGTCGAGCCCGCGGGCGATTTCGGCGTGACGAACCCCCGCCCCGGCACGCCCCGAGCCGCCCTCTTCCACCGGACGTTGCAGCAGCAAGCTGTAACGATAATGCGTGCGCGCATCTCGGGAGCCGTTGTGAACCGCCGCGGCGAAAGCGCGCTCGGCTGTCTCGTAGCGGCGCCGGTCCATCTCGAGCGCCCCCAGCGATTCAAAGGGTTCGGGATGATCGGGGAACCGGCGCCCCAGCGAAACAAGTTCCCGCCGCGCCGCCGATAACTGTTCGGTTTCCCGCAAGAGATCAGCCCTTACAAATTGCAACTCCGCCGCCGTCATTTCCCGGGTCTGGATTGAGTCCGGAGCCGGCTCGATCTCGCCAAAGGCAAACCGCGTCGGTAGCGGCCAACCTGCAAGCAAGCCTCGCATGGCAGCCTCCACTTCCGCCGTGCCGATCTGCTCGATGTGAGCTTCCATCAGCGGCCAATCCATTCGCCGTAGGTCAAAGCCCTCCGTCGCCAGCCAATGCACCAGCAGTCGCGACTGTAGTCGAAAATCGGGTCCCTGGGCCAACGGTCGGCCGGGACCGGCCAGCAGACTCTCCAGCGTGATCCATGGCTGTTTCTTAAGAGTTCGCCGATCGAGTTCATCGAAGAAACCGAACTCCGCGACGCCATCGACCGGCTTCATCCGCGATAGGTATTCCGCCGCGCCTTCGCCGAACCACCTCGGCAACTCCGCCGCCGCGAAGACGCGATGGACGTACTCGTGCGCCAACGCCGTCCACGGGTCGCCCGGCGCATGCTGGGCCGACACGATCCAGGCGCGGTCGACGCCGGCAACGAACAGGCCGCGCTTCGGCGCCACTCCCGCCGCCCGTCTCTCATAGGGAGCCAGCTCGGCGATGTCGGAGACCAGCAGCACTCGCACCCGAGGCGACGGCAGCGCCGCCGGGTGAAAGCCCATGGCGCGAAACCGGCGATCGAGAGTTTCGAGATAGCGCGCGGCCCGGATCGCGGTTCGGTCGTCGACGGTGGCGACGAGCTGAAAGTTCGGCGTCACCACTTCAATCGCCGCCCGATCTTGCGCCGAGCCAAGCGGCTCCGCCGATGCCAAGGCAATCAACGATAAGACCCACGGAATCATAATTGAAGTGATCGGCCTTCCGCGACGATCGTAACAGAAGGAGCGGCATGCGGGGGGCGACCGCCTTGTCCGAGGATTCCGGGCCGCTGGGTAGGTTCGCTGTTGGTCGGGAGATACGCTCTTGGTCACGATCATCTTACTTCCGCCGCTATTCTTTGCGTGGAGGGACTCCGTCGCATACCGAGGGGCTGTGAAAAATTGGGGACTGTACCGAGCGCCGACCGAATAAGTTCCACCAAATCAACAATTTCTCCTGGCGCGAAGTGGACTGTCCCCCATTTTTTCACAGCCCCCGACGCTCGCGGCTCGGTTTGGGATGCTCGGTTTCGGCGCGCTAGTTTCTTTTTTTGGAGGCCGTTCTATGCTAGGCTGGACAACGTGAGAGTCAAAACATGGATTGCCGTTCTTGTTTTGCTCTGCGGGGCGACGGCTTTCGCCGCTTCGCGAGGCAGCCTGCGCGCCAATACCGAGTCGCAGATCCATCAAAACAAGCGTGCTGACCGCGATCACCTCTCTCGCATGAAGGACCGCGGCATGATCGAGAGCTGGTCTCGCTTGGAACTGCTTGTGCCGGTTCCGGCCAAAACGGCAAACTTTTATGTCCATCGCATCCCGGCGGAATACCGCTATGTCCGCCCCTGGACGAAGCTGTTCCTCGATCGGATCAGCAGTCAGTTTCGTCGCCGTTTCGGGCGTCCCCTGCGCATCACGAGCTTGACCCGAACTGTGGCATACCAGAATCAACTCTCGCGCCGCAACGGCAACGCCGCCTCGCCTTATGGGGAAAAACGGTCGAGTCACTTGACCGGTGCCAGCCTCGATATTTCGAAAAAGGGTCTCAGCGGCGCTCAGGTGAGTTGGTTGCGAAGGGTGCTGCTGTCAATCCACAAAAAGCAGTACGTGTTCGCCGTTGAGGAATTCTACCAGCCCAACTTTCACGTGATGGTCTACCGCAACTACCCGAAGTACGTGGAGATGCTCCTGGCTCGGGCCAAGAAACGCGGATAGGCGGCATCCCATGGGCTAACCCCCGACGTGGCGCACGCTTTAGCGTGCCGTGTCGCCACTCCTGGCGACATGTCTCTCTTCCGAAAAGAGCCTTCGCGAGAATTATGTCCTACGCGCTTGCCCGGCCGGATCGCAAACACCTTGAGCCGCGAAGCGGCGGCGGGAACCCTGGGTGGAATCCCTGCCCGGGCGAGCCCTGAAAGGGCGACCGGAACCGCTCGCCGGACGCGACCTCTGGCCCTACCCCGCTTTTCTCATCGCGTGGCGAGGCAAAGTGCATGAGAGGGCTGTCAGTACGAGGCACGCGCCGCTTGACGACCCATCACTTAAGCAAAAAGGGGCGTACTTGAACAGTACGGTGAGCACGGCAGGCAACCGTAACGAAGGAATGACAGGCCTATTGCGTGCTTCGACCGTCATGCGATGAGAAATGCGGGCTAGTAGCGCACGCCGCGGCGGCGTTCAGCCGCCCGCACTTCACGCTCGTTCATTCCAAGATGATGCGCCAACTCGTGCCAGAGCGTGTTGTAGACAATGTCGGGGATATCGTCGGCGTGGCGGGCGGAGCGCTCGATCGGCCCTTGAAACAACGTGACCCGGTCGGGCAAAACCATGCCGTAGTGCACCGACCTCTTCAATAGCGGCACCCCTTGATAAAGCCCCAGCAGAGTCCCGTTGCGGGGCACGCGGGCCGAGCGCAGTTGTTCGATGCTCGGCTCGGGCTCGACGAAAATCGCCAGATTCGAAAAACGATCGCGGAAGGTTTCGGGAATGTCTTCCCAAGCTTGGTCGACGAGTTCTTCAAATTGCTCGGGCGACATGGGTTTAGACAGGGGAGGTTTTTTACGACTGAAGCCGGGTTCTATTTCGGCCCGCGGCGACTTCCTGCCCAAAACCGCCCGAAAACCTAGCTCAGGTCCAGGCCCGGCAGCCGGCCGGTGGCGTCGCCGAAGTGCTCCGCGTGGACGCCCATGCGATCCATCATCGTCAGGAAGAGGTTCGACATCGGCGTCTCTTTGCGATACGTTACGCGGCGGCCCGTCTTGAGAAATCCGCCGCCGCCGCCGGCCACGACCGTCGGTAGGTCGTGGTGGGTGTGGTCATTGCCGTCGGAAAGCCCGGCCCCGTAGACGATCATCGAATTGTCGAGCAAAGTCGAATCGCCTTCCGGCGCCGCTTTCAGCTTCTGCATCCAGGCCGCGAACTGCTCCACATGATAGCGGTTGATGCGAACGACCTTTTCCATTCGTTCCGGATCGTAACGGTGATGCGTCAAGGGATGATGGCCGTCCGAGATGCCGATCTCGCGATACGGACGCGAGGTGCCCTCGCGAGTGACAAGGAACGTCACCACACGGGTTAGGTCGGCTTGGAAGGCGACCGTGATCATATCGGTCATCAGTTTGAAATGCTCGGCAAAATCAGCCGGGACGCCGTAGGGCTTATCCATGCCCGGATCGACTTGGACGCCGTCGGCCTCTGCTTTTTCGATTTGCCGCTCAATCGATCGCACCGAGGTCAGATACTCGTCGAGTTTGCGCCGGTCGGTCGGGCCGAGATCGCCTTGGAGCTTGCGTGTATCCTCGCGGACAAAGTCAAGAATGCTGCGGCGAAAGCGATTGCGCTGTGCCCGCGCTTCCGGGCTCAAGTGGGCGTCGTCGCCGAACAGGCGCTCGAACAAGTCGCGCGGGTTGAGAACCGGCGGCAGCGGTTGCTTCTCACCTTTCCAGGCCAGATTATTCGTGTAGGCGCAGGAGTAACCCGAGTCGCAATCGCCGGCTTGGCGGGCGTCCTCGAGACCAACCTCAAGCGAGGGCAAGCGCGTTTTTTCGCCGATTTGATTGGCGACAATCTGATCGCAGGATATGCCGACGCTGATATCGACCGCCGACTTACGGGGCTGAACGCCGGTCAAGTAGGAACCGCAGCAACGTCCGTGGTCGCCAGGACCGTCGAGCAGCGCCCGGCCGTTGTTGTGCGTCAAGTTGCTCAGCACGAGCAGGTCATTCTTGACTGGCTCGAGTGGCTCGAGAATGCGCGGCAGCGCGCCGAGGGGGCCGTCTTGATCGGGCGTCCAGTGGCGCATGTCGATGCCGTTGGGGACATAGACGAACGCCATGCGCACGGGAGTCTTGCCGGGAAGGCGACTCGACGCAAAAGCCGGGGCCATCGCGTCGAGAACGGGCAGCGCCACGACGGCGCCCGCTCCGCGCAGAAAAGTTCGGCGGGGAAGTGCTTTCCGGGTAATCATTGTCCGGCGACCTCCGTCGGCATGCGGCCGACCTGTGTTGCGTCCTCTCCCCGCCGCATTTGGAAGGGGAGACTGCGCACCACTTCGTACACCAGCGACTGGAACGGATAACCGGCGGCATCGAGCTTGCCGGTGATCTCGGCCAACGCCCTTCTATCATAACTCTGGAGCCCGCGTCCCAGGCCGTAAATCAACATTTTCTCGGTCACGGCGCGGGCGAAGTCTCGCAGATCCAGTTTCAAAATCTGCTTCATCTCGGCGGGGCCGGAGAAAGACTTTCCGTTCGGAAGCGTTCCGCCGGAGTCGATCGGGAAGTCCCCGTCCTTTTCGCGCCAGCGGCCGATCGCGTCGTAGTTTTCCAGGCCGAAGCCGAGAGCATCCATGCGATCGTGGCAGACGGCGCAGGCCGGGTTGGCGCGGTGCTGTTCGAGTTGTTGACGCAATGTCCCGGTGCTGCCGACTTTGGTTTCGTCGAGCACGGGAACGTCGGCGGGCGGGGGCGGCGGAGGCGTCCCGAGGATCGCCTCGAGCACGTACTTGCCGCGCAGCACCGGCGAAGTTCTGGTCGGATAGCTCGTCACGGTCAACACGGCGGCTTGGGCCAACACGCCCCCGCGCTGGTCAGTGTCGAGTTCCACTCGCCGAAATTCAGGGCCCCTAATGCCCGAGATGCCGTAGTGCTTCGCCAAGCGCTCGTTGAGGAAGGTGAACCGCGCATCGAGGAAGTCCGTCATCGGGCGGTTCTCTCGCAACATGGCTTCGAAGAACAGGCGCGTTTCGGTCTTCATCGCTTCCCGCAAACCGGCGTCCCAAGTCGGGAATTTGTCCGGATCGGGAGTCACGCCGCCGAGGTTGCGGGTTTGCAGCCATTGGCCCCCGAAGTTCGCGGCCAGGGCCGCCGACTTCTCGTCGGCCAGCATTCGCGTGAGTTGGGCGTCGAGGACGGCCGGATCGCTAAGGCGTCCGGCCTCGGCCAGGCCGAGGAGTTCGTCGTCCGGCATCGAACTCCACAAGAAATAGCTGAGCCGCGAGGCCAGCTCGATGTCGGAGACGCGGTGAACGCCGGCCGGGTCGACGGGGTTCGGGTCGCGCTCGATACGGAACAGGAAGTGCGGCGAGACCAGTATGGCTTGGATCGCCAACTGTAGACCTTGCTCGACGCTACGGCCCTCTCTCCGCGCCTGTTCGACAAACCCCGCCAACGCCCCGACTTCTTGCTCGGTCACCGGCCTTCGGTAGGCGCGGCGGGCGAGTCTTGCAACAATTTGGCGAACGCATTGTTCGCCGCTTTTGGGATCGCAAACCAAGACGGCGCCCCGCCCCGGGTCCCGACCTTCAGCCGGGAACGGGCCCGTAAAAATGATCGAGTCGAGAAACTTGTTCTTCTTGCGGCGGTAAACATCCTCTTCACACAAGGTCTCGACAAAGTCGTCGTTGATGAATCCGGCCTGAAAAACGTGATCGCCCGCCGGAAGATAGAGCCGCATTTGCTCGATCGAGCGTGGCAAAAAATAGACCAATTCCGAGGGCTTGGTTTCCACCTGCATCGAGTGGAGTAGCTCGCCGTCCATTCGGAAATTCATCGTCACCGGCGGGCTGTCGGGGCGGCGCTCGCCCGGCAGGATGATGCGAACCACGTATTCTCCGCTCCATTCAACGCGGTGGGTGGCTTCGATCGTGCCGGGATCCAGCCGCAGAATCGTCTTGTCGCGGCCGCGGTAGGCGGCTTCGAGCGGCTTACCGGGAAGCGGGTCGGCCCCAATCGCGGCGGCGGCGATGCGCTCGGCCGCGGCCAGGTATTTTTCCATCAACAACGGCGAGACGCTGAGCACGTCGCCGATGTTGTCGAACCCATAGCCGGAATCGTCGGAGGGAAAATCGGTTTCGGCGTGAAAGGAAACGCCGAGCAAATCGCGGATCGTATTCGAGTACTCGTTGCGGTTCAGGCGGCGGGCCGTAACGCGGCCCGGGTCGAACGGCATGCGGCGGTCGGCGCGGTCAAACGCGCCTTTCACGAACGCCACGAAGGCGTCAATGCCTTCTTGCGGGGGACGCGCCGCGCCGCGCGGCGGCATCTCCCCGGCGCTGACTTTTTGAACGATGCGTTCCCAGCCCTCGCGGTATTTCTCGATCGACCCGGGGTCTGAAAAGGCGCTTAGGTCGAGGTCGCCCGAAGTAATTTTTGCGTTGTGGCAAGCCCGGCAGGTGTCGGCCAAGATCGGCCTGACGGCCCGGTCAAAAGTCGAGGTCGTTTCCGGGGGCGCCGCCATGACCGTCAACGACAAGGCCAAAAGAGCGACGAGTGGGAAGACGGCGAGCCGCATGGCTGGTTTCACTATACGACAGAGCGGTGAACAGCTAAAGGCCGCCGATTTGGGATCTCTCCCAAGAGTGCTGGAGGGTGTCTTCGTGAAACCCTGTAACAAGAAAACTCGGACAGCCCGCCACCGGATTGGCGTGAACCCTAGACGCGCCGCAAACGGGCCATCACCTCCACGAGCCCGGTTCACCGGGCTTGGGAATTCTCCCCTAGGCCGGCCCTTTCGGGCTGGTAAAATAAATTCCTTTATCAGAAATATAGGCCGTTTTTAACGGCCTTCCCCTATCCTCGCACCAGGTACGTAAATGCCACGCAACGTTTACGCGGAAATCCATCTCCACATCACCTGGCACGCGAAACGAAACGCCCCGATCATCGTCGACGATATCGAACGTCAACTGCATCAATACTTACGTCAACGTATCGCCGAGGCGGAGGAGATCACCCTCCACGCCGTCGGAGGCGTCGCCGATCACCTTCACCTGGCCATTAGCGTGCCGCCGACCTTGAACGTCAGCGAGTGGATCGGACAGCTCAAAGGCGCGAGTGCCCACTACATCAATCATCGGATAGCCAACCGCAAGCTTCTGGAATGGCAGAGGGGCTACGGCGTCGTGAGTTTCGGCACCAAGGATCTGCCGTGGGTCGTGGATTATATTCGCAACCAAAAACAGCACCACGCTCGGGGCGCAACGCATGAGCGGCTGGAGCGCATTGAGCAGGCGAGACCGGCGAGTACCGGTCGGAGACGCTTCGCGATCGCGACCTGCCTGGGAACCCAACCTGCCGAGTTATAGAGTTATAAAGTGTAGCTATGGGTTGGTGCTCCCACGCTCGCCCCCGACAGGCGGTTGCCGAGCGTCATTGTCTCATCGCAACCGGCCGGGCTGACCGGAGCCGGTGGGCGATTTCGCTGACCGCGTCGATTGTCATTCTCGCTTCGGTCGCAAGTTGTCTCGCCGCCGATGCCCCTGAGCTTTCCGCCAAGCTCGATGCCGTTCTCGAACGAGCCGTCGCGGCCGGCAAGACTCCTGGGGCTGTTCTTCTCGTCACGCGCCAAGGCAAGGTCCTTTATCGCAAGGCTCACGGTTCGCGGTCACTTGAACCCGAGCGCCGGCCGATGGAGATCGACACGATCTTCGACTGCGCTTCGTTGACCAAGGTGCTGGTCACCGCGCCGGCGGTGATGATGCTGGTCGAGGAAGGGCGCTTGCGGCTGATCGATCGGGTGACGAAGCACCTGCCCGAGTTTTCGGGCGGCCAATCACCGATCACCGTCAAGCAACTGCTGACGCACTTTTCCGGCCTGCGTCCCGACGTGGATCTCGAACCCGTTTGGTCCGGCTATGGGACCGGCATTCAAAAGGCCTACGAAGAGGTCCCGATCGTCGAGCCGGGTTCGCGGTTCATCTACAGCGACATCAACTATATCTTGCTCGCGGAAATCGTTCGCAAGATCAGCGGTAAACCTCTCGATGAGTTCGCCCGAGAACGAATCTTCGCGCCCTTGGGTATGAGCGAAACGAGTTTTCGGCCCGCGGCGAATTTGCTCCCACGCATCGCGCCCACCGAGCGGCTGCCCGACGGAACCCTACTGCACGGAACGGTCCACGACCCGACCACGCGATACATGGGCGGTGTTGCCGGGCACGCGGGCGTGTTTTCGACCGCCGACGACCTTGGCCGCTTCGCGCAAATGATGCTCGACGGCGGGAGACGAGACGACGTGCGCCTACTGAGCCCACTGACGCTTGCCACAATGACCTCGGCGCAAAGCCCGCCTGCTCACCCGGCGTTGCGCGGGTTGGGCTGGGATATCGACTCCCCTTACTCCTCGACGCGCGGCGATCTGTTCCCTTCCGCTTCCTACGGGCACACCGGCTACACCGGCACATCGATGTGGATCGACCCCATCACCCACACCTACATCATTTTGTTGACGAACCGCGTGCACCCGACCGTTAAGACATCGATTGTCGATCTGCGCGGCCACGTCGCGAATGTCGTCGCCGGTACGATCGAAGATGCGGACGCCGACTCTCTGCGAGTCGCCTACAACGCCGCCCACCGACGCCGCGCCGCGCTTGTGGCCCGCATACGAGCCCCCCGGCGAGCGCAAGTCTTGAGCGGCCTCGACGTCCTGCTGCGCGATGAATTCAAACCCTTGGAGGGTATGCGCGTCGGCCTCATTACCAACCACACCGGTATCGACCGCCATCGACGGCGCAATGTGGATCTATTCGCCGCGGCGCCGAATGTGCACCTCAAAGCGGTATTTACCCCCGAGCACGGGCTCGACGGCGCGCGCGATCAGGCCGACATTCCCGATGCGACCGACGCGGGCGCCGGCGTGCCGGTCTACAGTCTCTATCGTAAAAACCACCGTCGCCCAACCTCCAAGATGCTTGAGGGTCTCGACGCGCTGGTCTTCGACATCCAGGACATCGGCGCGCGCTTTTATACCTACGCAACAACGATGGCCTACGCGATGGAAGAGGCAGCCAAGCACGACATTGCTTTCTATGTCCTCGACCGGCCTAACCCGATCACGGGGCGAGTGGTGGAAGGACCCGTCCTCGACGAAGAGAACCGCTCGTTCATCGGCTATTTCCCGATGCCTGTGCGGCACGGCATGACGGTGGGCGAGTTGGCGGCGATGTTTAACGCCGAGCGGAAAATCGGCGCGGATTTGCGAATCATCAAGATGGAGGGCTGGCGGCGAAATCTTTGGTTTGACGAAACTCGCTTGCCATGGGTCGATCCGTCGCCGAACATCCAAACCCTCGATCAGGCGCTGCTCTATCCCGGCATCGCCTTGCTTGAAAGTCTCCCCAACTATTCAGTCGGTCGCGGCACCGGAACGCCTTTTTTGTTCGTCGGCGCGGACTGGCTTGACGCCGAAGCGCTCCTCGGCCGCCTGCGCCGGGCGAACTTGCCCGGGGTTGCGTTTTACTCGGCACGCCGCACCCCGCGCGCTTCTCGTTTCGCCGGAGAGACGATCCAGGGAGTCCAGATCAACGTGCTCGACCGTGACGGTTTGCAGCCCACGCGGGTGGGGTTGGAAATTGCGTCGGCGCTCCTTGACCTCCACGGCGACCAAATCGACCTGGACCGCACCATAAAACTAATCGGAGACACCGAAACCATAGAGGGGCTCAAAGCCGGCAGGAAAGCCGTGTCTCTATGGGTTGATTGGCGGAAGCAACAGGCTGAGTTCACGGCCTCACGGGCTCGCTATTTGCTCTATTGACAAGGTGCCGGTCTAGACCGCGCCGCGCCGAACGATGCCGCGTACAAGGTGGAAATGAATCTCTCAAGCTGGTAAGTTGGAGGCGGGCCTGTGCCCTGGAGGCATTGTTGTGCAGCGTTTCCGCGCAGCCGGCGGGTTTCTCCTCATACTTTTCGCCGGGACCGTTTTGATTGTCGGCGGTGTCGTTCCCGCGGCTGCCGCGACTCCCGAGCCATTCGATTTCTTCGAATCGAAAATTCGGCCCCTGTTAGTTCAAAACTGCTACGGATGCCATAGCGCATCGGCCAAGCCTCGATTCGCCAACTTACACCTCGACAGCCGCGAGGGTATGCTGCGGGGCGGCGATCGCGGACCGGCACTCGTGCCCGGTGACCCCGACGCCAGCCGCCTGATCCAAGCCGTGCGGCACGAGGAACTCAAGATGCCGCCGACCGAGCCGCTTGCCCCGAGGCAGATCGCGGCGCTTGCCCGCTGGGTCGAGATGGGGGCGCCGTGGCCCCAAGATTCGGAAGAT
Organism: Bryobacterales bacterium; assembly: GCA_965248235.1. Lineage (GTDB taxonomy): Bacteria > Acidobacteriota > Terriglobia > Bryobacterales > UBA6623 > UBA6623. The sequence goes on from CBDFIU010000001.1 coordinate 172,867, forward strand.
AAACAGGCGGCGGATGATCCCGTTGACGATTCCACCGAGCGGTTGAAACATTGGGCTTGGCAAGCGGTGATGCCCGCGCAGTCCGGGGGAGCCGAAGCCGCGCGGGGTACGGTCAGCGAGATTGATCGGCTTGTTCGCGCCCGGCTCGATGCGGCGGGCTTGACCGCCGCCGGCGAGGCCGACCGTTATACGTTGCTGCGGCGGATTACGTTTGACTTAACCGGGCTTCCGCCCACGACCGAGCAGATCGAGGATTTCGTCAGCGACGACTCCGCCGACCGGTTTGAAAAGGTCGTCGATCGCCTGCTTGCGTCGCCCGGTTTTGGGGAGCGCTGGGGGCGCCATTGGCTCGACCTCACCGGTTACGCGGACAGCCTCGGCTTGGGCCGCCGCATTCCCGCTAAACAAGCTTGGCGCTACCGCGACTACGTCATCGACGCTTTCAACCTCGACAAGCCTTATGACCAATTCGTTCGGGAGCAGGTTGCCGGGGACGTGCTCGATTGGGAAACCGACGCCCAGCGCCGAGAGCAGTTGATCGCCACCGGCTTTCTCGCCATCGGTCCGTTTGCGTTGGTCGACGCCGACAAAGTCCAGCTTCGGATGGACGTGATCGACAACCAGATCGACACGGTAGGGCGGGTTGTTCTCGGGATGACGCTCGGTTGTGCTCGTTGTCACGATCACAAGTTTGATCCGGTTTCGCATCGTGAATACTATGCGCTGGCCGGTATTTTCCGTAGCACGAAGACCCTTCATGGCCGCCTGAGCGGCGTCTTCAGCGGCGTCAATGTACGGCCGCTGCCCGAGACGTCGGACGAGTTGCGTCGGCGGGCGGACGAGTTGGAGCGTTTTCCCGAGAAGTTGGAACAGGTGAAGGCCGAGGCAGCCGCGCTTCAGCAAGAGAAGGACCGTCTCGACGAGCTGAAAAAGCAACGGCGGGAAGGCGCGGGACAAGAAGGCTCGGAGCAGTCCGCGGAATCGAAACTAAAGGCCGGCGCCGAGGATTCCGCCGCCGACGAATTGGCCGAAAAGATCAAAAAGGTCGCCAAGAAATTGCGGCGGGCCAACAACCACGTCAAGCTGCTCGAGTTCACCAAGCCCGGCGTCCCGGCCGCGATCGCTCTCGAAGACCGCGACGTACCCGTCAACTCGCCGATTCACATTCAAGGGAACCCCCATGTCACCGGCGTTGAGGTTCCGCGCGGCTTCTTGGCCGTGGCGACGAAAACACCGCCCGAGCCCTTCGCGAACCGGCGCGATTTTCGGGGGAGCTATGTGAAATCGAGCGGCCGGTTGGAGCTGGCCCAGTGGCTGACCGAGCCCTCCAACCCCCTCACCGCGCGCGTGATGGTCAATCGGATTTGGGCCCATCTATTTGGCGCGGGGCTTGTGCGTTCGGTCGATAATTTCGGGCTGCGCGGCGAGAAGCCGAGCCATCCGCGAGTGCTTGACTTGTTGGCCGAGCGATTTGTCGAGGGTGGCTGGTCGATCAAGAAGACGGTACGCGAGATCGTGCTGAGCCGCGCTTATCGCCAAGCGGCCACGCACGACGCGCAAGCCCATCAAGTCGACCCGGAGAATCGCTTACTCTGGCGCGCCAACCGGCGGCGGCTGGAAGCCGAGGCGTTTCGCGATGCGCTGTTGCTGATCAGCGGCAAGCTCGATCCAGGCCGCGGGGGGCCCTCGCTTCCGCTCGATTCGCCCGACGACGTCAATATTGATTTCCCGAGCTTTCTGGTCCCGAAAGCCAAGCTCGGCGAGGACGTTCTGTATCGCCGGACGGTCTACCTTCCGGTGGTTCGCAAGAGCCAGCTCGATCAGTTCGATATCCTCAACCTGTTTGATTTCCCAGACCCCAATCAGATCACCGGGGCGCGGGCGGTCACGACGGTTCCCACGCAGAGCCTCTACATGATGAACGCACCATTCCCGAGGAGCCAGGCGCGCGTGACCGCCGAGGTGTTGCTTGCCGATAAGAAGGTTGGCGACCGCGAGCGCATCGAGCGCTTTACGTTCCAGGCGCTGAATCGGCCCGCGACTCCGACCGAGATCGATCGCGCGCTGACGTTTCTGGCCGAGTTCGAAAAAGAGTCGAGCCGTTCGGACGAACCGCCGGAATCGCCCAGGCTCGAAGCCTGGACGCGATACTGCCACGCTGTTTTTGTCTCGAATGAGTTTCTGTTCCGAGGATGATTGCCATGTCAACACGCAAAGCCCCACCGTTCTCGCGGCGTAAATTTCTGCAGACCAGCGGTTGCGGCTTCGGTGCCGCGGCCCTGGCCGCTTTGTGCCAACAGCAGGCCCAAGCGGCGGCCGGGCCTCTCGTGCCGAAACAGCCGCACTTCGCGCCGCGCGCCAAGCGAGTGATTTTTCTGTGGATGCAGGGCGGTCCCTCGCAGATCGACATGTTCGACTACAAGCCGCGCCTTGCAAAAGAGAGCGGCGACGCGCTGCCCTATGCCTTGCCGGCAAACCGTTCGGACATGCCCGGCTTTGAGGGCTCGCGCCTGCTGGGGCCGTTGTCGGGGTTTCAGCGCGCCGGTGAGTCGGGGCTGTGGATGACCGACATGCTGCCCAACTTGGCCGCGCACGCCGACGAGCTTTGCGTATTGAACGCCATGCAGGCCGACAGCGAAGCCCACGCGCCGGCGGTGCGGCAGCTTCATACGGGCGCGACGCAGTTCGTGCGGCCTTCGATGGGTTCGTGGACGGTCTACGGGCTGGGGACGGAGAACCAGAACATGCCGGGTTTCTTGACCGTTTGCCCGATGCTGAGCGGCGACGGCGGAAGCGTGCAGCTTTTCGGCAACGCCTTTCTGCCGGCTGTTTATCAAGGAACGGCGATCGGCAGCGCCGAGAGCGGCGGGGCCAAGGAAGCGCGCATACGGTATCTCGAAGCCCCGACGATTTCGTCGACTCTTCAGCGTCGTCAAATCAACCTGTTGCAACAGATGAACCACGACCACCTAGAGCGCCTCGAAACCGACCGCCGCATGGAAGGCGTGATCGAGTCGTTTGAGCTGGCCTTTCGGATGCAGTCGGAAGCGCCCGAGTTGATGGACTTGTCACACGAATCCAAACCGACGCTGGATCTGTACGGCATCGGTGAAGAAGAGACCGACAATTTCGGACGCCAATGCTTGTTGGCGCGGCGTTTCGCCGAAGCCGGGGTGCGCTTCATTCAAATCACCGACTACGGTTGGGATCACCACGCCGCCATCGCCGACGGCCTGCCGAAACGCTGCAAAGCGGTCGACAAGCCGATCTCGGGTTTGCTGGCTGATCTAAAAGCGCGCGGGTTGCTCGACGAAACTCTGCTGATCTGGTCGGGCGAGTTCGGACGTACGCCGCACTACCAAGACCTCTCCGACGGCAAAAAGGGCGCCGAAACCTACGGGCGCGGTCACAACCCGCTGGGCTTCTGCGCCTGGATGGCGGGGGGAGGCGTGCGGGGCGGCAAGGTCTACGGGGTCAGCGATGAGTACGGCTTCCGCGCGGTCGACGAGAAGGTCCACATCCACGACCTGCACGCGACCATGCTCCACCTATTGGGCATGGACCACAAGAAGCTCACCTACCGCTACAGCGGCCGCGATTTCCGCCTGACGGATGTCGCCGGGCGGGTGGTAAAAGAGATCTTGGCGTAGCGGGCCGGCCGCCGGAGCCCGGCGGTTTGATCCCTAGGCGGGAATTCGGGGTTGTTGGGCTACGGCAGCAGCAAAATCCCCCGCGCCAGCAAAATTAACGCCGCCACCACCCCGAAGGCCAGCACGAAACCGTTGATGTCGACGCGGAAGCGCCGGTAGAAGGTCCCCAGCCCCCGGCCCAACCCGAGGTTGAAAACGTTGGCGACGAGTAGGTCGTGACCTTCCTCGGTTACCGCCTTTTCCTCGCCGCTTTCCTCATCGAGATAACTCGGGCTTTGGAGTCGTTCGTAAAAGACGTCCAGCATCGCTTTTGGTTCGGGTTTCGTCAATAGGCTGATGACGATCAAGGTAGCGAAGCCGATCAACATCGAAACCCCGAAGTTCATCGCCTCCCAACGCAACAGTACGCCGAAGTCTCTGTACGTCATCACGAAAAACAGCGTGCTCGAAATCACCAACGACGCGAAAGCGCCGTAGCGGTTGGCCCGCCTCCAAACAATGGCTCCCAGCATGCTGATCCCCATGAAGGCCGCGATCGTTTCGGTGAATAAGAAGGCCTCGAGCACGATGTCCACATACAGGCCGAAGACAACACCGAGCGTCGTCACCGTCACGCCCGACAAGCGGCCCACCGTCATATAGTGGTGATCCGAACGGCCGCGCGCCAGAAAGCGGCGGTAGAAGTTCTGTGTAAACAAAGCGCCGCCGTCGACGGTAAAGGCCGAGCAGGTGGACATGTTCGCCGCCAGCACGCAGGCGATCATCAGTCCCACGGCTCCGGGGAAAAGCAGTTCGCGCGTGGCGTACCCGAATGCGTCCTCGCGGTCGGCCAGCACGTCGCCGGTTTGGGTCAGCATCACGACGACGATCAGCCCGACGACCGCCCAGCCGATCGTGCAGAAGCGCTTGACGAAGTTGCCGTAGGCCATGCCGATACGGCAGCTGCGCTCGTCCTTGCCGGTACCCACGGCGGCAAGCATGTGGGGTTGCGCCATGATCCCGATCAGGCCGTTGAGGGTCAGCATCACGATCGTAAAGACGCCGACGTCACCCGGCGTCACGAGCGAAAGCATCGCGGGTTCGACGCTTTCGCGAATCCCTGAAAATCCTCCCACCCGCATCAGCCCCAGCGGAATCAACAGGAACGAAAGCCCGATGATGAAAAAGCTCTGCACAAAGTCGGTATAGGCCGCCGCCACCAAGCCGCCGACCAGGCTGTAGGCCAAGAATGTCGCGGTCATCACGATCACGACCATGTTGGGCGTCACAGCCTCTCCGGCGGCCACGCTGACGAGTTTGCCCGCGCCCTTGAGCATCGCCCCCATATTGAAAGCGAAGTAAGACAACGCGAAAATCGTATAGACCGCCCCCATGGCGACGCCGTAACGGTCTTCGCAAACCTCGCCAAGCGTCGTCCGCCGCATGCGTCGAAACAGCGGCCCCAGCAGCCAATAGAAAGGCGTGATGAAAAGGTTCTTCCACTGGTACCAGATCGCCGAGTAACCGGACTGAAAGACGGCTCCGGCCAGCGATACCGGCATTTCGGCGTGAGTGCCGACGCCGAACGCTTGGCCGATGATCAGCCAAACGCTGAAGCCGCGATTACCGAGAAAGTAGTCTTCGGTCTTCTTGACGCGCCGTGAAACAAACAGCCCGATGGCGACAATACCGGCGAAGTAGACGGCAATCACCAACCAATCGAGCCAGTGCAGGGTAATGCTCATGGCGAAGGCGGTTGGCTATTACAGCACAGTCACCGGGTTTGGCGAGAGGGAATCGGGTTATCCCGGCATCGTTGCTTGGCGGCCGCTCATCCAAAGCGAGCGAAAGCCAGGGCGAGAGCCGCCGCCAGCGAGACCGCGACAAGCCCCCACAGCAAACGCAAATGTGCTTTGGAAATGACGACCTCGGAGGGGCCGGCCTCCCGCGAGGCGCCGCCCGGTGGGTGCTCAATGCGGCGAGTCGGCGCCGAAACCGGTTTGGCGCGCTCGATTGCGGCAGGGGCGGCCGCGGCAGGGGGCGTGCGGCTCGACACGATCGGCTCGGCGTGAACGGCCCCGGCCGTCGCCGCCGACCCGCGCTGCTTGCGCAGACGTCGCAGATCGACCACCATGTCGTCGACGTGCTGATAGCGCTCGTCGGGGCTCTTCGCCAGCGCTTTGCCGAGAATCCGGTCGAGATCGGCGGGCAGGCCGGCGCGGCGGGCGGTTGGGGGTTGGTGCTTCCCGTTGACGATTTCGTAAAGAATGACCTGTTCGTAGTCGCCCACGAAAGGCAACTGTCCCGTCGCCATTTCATACAGCACCACGCCCAGCGACCAGCAGTCGGAGCGCCGATCGGTCGGCTGTCCCATCGCCTGCTCGGGCGACATGTAAAGCGGTGTCCCCAGAGTCGTGCCCGACTTCGTCAGCTTGCTGCGATCCGACAGCAAGGCCAAGCCGAAATCCGTGATCTTCGGTTCGCCCTCGGGCGTGACCATGATGTTGGCGCTCTTGATGTCACGGTGAACGATCTTACTTTCGTGGGCTCGTTGCAAACCGCTGCCCACGCCCATCGCGATCCGGAGTGCTTCGTCGAGCTCGAGAACTCCCTGGGCGAGCTTTTCCTGCAACGACGGACCCTCGATGTAAGCCATGGAGATGAAAGTTTCTCCCTCGGCCTCTTCGATTCCGTAAACGGCGCAGATATTGGGGTGATCGAGTGAAGCAGCGGCCTGCGCTTCCCGAGAAAAACGCTCCCGATCTTCAGCATCGAGATTTTGTCCGGACAGGAATTTCAGCGCGATGACGCGGCGCAGGCTGAGGTCCTCGGCCTTGTAGACGACGCCCATCGCACCGTCGCCGACTTTTTCGAGGATCTTGTAGTGCGATAGGGTTCGGCCCGTCATGGGGGGTTAGGCCTCGGGCACCCGAGAAACCGGCGCGACAGGCACTTGCGTGATTTGCCTCACCCGCGGCGACCGTCGACAATACTTCCAACCTTAAGCGACCGGCTCACCCATGTCAAAAAGAAGATCGCGGCCTACCCGGCGCCGCGCGCTATTACGGCCAGGTGCGGTTCAGCAGCTCGGCGAGGCGGACGCCGCCTTTGGCCAATTGTTCATCGATCACTTCGCGAGCCCGCCTCACATACTCTTCATCGAGCACCTTAGGTGATCCCGCGGGCAGCGCCGCGTAGGCGACGCGAATGGCAATCAAGTGCGCTTCCCAACTCCAATCCCGAAGAACGCCTTTCCGCCAACGGCGCTTGAACTCCGGCGTGATGCGACGGCTGAGCCTTTCAGCCAGCTCTTCTTCGCTCTCGCCGCCGAGCTTGAGGATTCCCGAGTCCCAAGCTCGGTGAAGGTTCATCGAGCGACCGTTGAGTTCCACGGGAATGTCGTTTCCTCCGCGATCTTGCGGATGGCCCAGGTGCAGCGGCTGGTGCAGGTCTCCGCCGAAATGAACGATGTATTTGATCGGTTCGAGCAGATCATCCTTTTTGCGCAGGGCGAGGCGGGCGATCCCGATAAATTCACGCGTTTTCCAGGCGATGCAATCACCCTCGGGACAGTCGCGCTCCATCACGAGCGACGTTGCCTCGGGTGTGATGTCGAGGTAATGCCAGGGGCCGCTTTCGGGACGCTCCGCGCGGATCTCGTCCGCCCAAAGGGCCAGGTCCGCCAAGGAGAAGTCTTTGCCGAAATAGAACGCCAGCCGGCCGCGCGCCTTCGGGTTGAGATGCTGCTGCGCGATGCGGGCGATGACTCGATGTCCGAGCGGCCCCCAGGCGCGGGCCGGGCCGGGCAGAACGACGGCGAGAATCGCCGCGGCAACAAGCAGCCGGAACCCGTTGCGTTTCGAGTGGCCCGAAAACCGTGAGACCGTCATAACCTTGTTACGATACTAGAAGTTCGGCGCTGCTGAAACGCCGTCCCGCCGGGTTTCGCGCGGAGAAACTCCATTTGGAAGCCGCGCGATCGGACCCATCCCATCGAGCCGACCCCATGACCGTTGCCGAAATTGCCCAGTTGGTAGGTGGCTCCGTTGAGGGCGATACCGATCTCGAAATCCGTGCCGGCAATGCCGTGGAAGCGGCCGCGGCGGACGAGATTTCTTTCGTGCAAGGCGATCGCGTCGAGCAGGCGCGTGACGCCGCGGCAGGCTGTCTGCTTGTCCCGGCCGACCAGCCGGCGGTCAAAGGCAAGACGCTCATCCGCGTTGACCGGCCGCGCAACGCGTTCGCCAAAGTGCTCGAGGTGTTGCATCCGCCCGATCGGCCGGCCCCGGGCGTTCACCCTTCCGCCGTCGTGGCCGACTCGGCGAAGTTGGGCGAAGGCGTCGCGCTAGCCCCCGGGGCGGTCATTGACAAGGATGTCGAAATCAGCTCGCGTTCCGTCATCGGTCCGCGCTCTGTCATCGGGCGGGGCTGTCGCATCGGAACCGATTGCCGTTTGTCGGCGGGCGTGGTTCTCTATCCCGGCGTGACGCTGGGCGACCGCGTGATTCTGCATTCCGGCTGCATCGTCGGGGCCGACGGCTTCGGCTACATCTTCGAGGGCGACCACTATGAGAAGTTTCCGCAGCTCGGCACGGTTGAAATCGCCGATGACGTGGAACTCGGGGCCAACGTCTGCGTCGACCGGGGAGCGCTCGGAGCCACCACGATCGGCGCGGGAACGAAGCTCGATAACCTGGTCCACATCGGCCACAATTGCCGCATCGGGCGGCATGTCGTCATCGCCGCGCAAACCGGGCTGTCGGGCGGATGCGTCGTCGAGGACTACGTCGTGATGGGCGGCCAGGTCGGGATGGGCGAGCAGGCCCACATCGGAGCCAAGGCCCACATCGGCGGCCAAGCCGGGGTCCTTCCGCATCGCCGCGTTCCCGCCGGACAAACCGTCTGGGGCACCCCCTCGCGCCCTCATCGCGAATACTTGAAGAAGCAAGCCCTGGTCGAGCGCTTGCCGAAGATCGTCGCCAAACTGCGCGATATCGAGAAGAAGCTCGACGCCAAGTCGGAAGGGGAGCCCGAAAAGTGAAACTCGTCGTGATCGGCGGCCACAGCCGAAGCGTCGGCAAGACGTCGCTCGCGGCGGGCGTCATCGCGGCTTCTCGCGAGCGGAGCTGGACGGCGCTGAAGATCACGCAATACGGCCATGGTGTCTGTTCCGACCACGGCGGAGAGTGCGACTGCGCGGTGGAAGACCCCGACTGCCCCTATGCCGTGACGCGAGAGACGGACCCGGCTTCGGGCTCCGACACGTCGCGTTTCTTGCAAGCCGGCGCCGCCGAGGTCTATTGGGTTCGCACGCGCGTGGGGCAACTCGACACGGCCATGCCGGAGTTGCGACGGCTGCTCGACGAACGCGAGTTCGTCATCATGGAGTCCAACAGTATCTTGCGGTTTCTCGACCCCGACGTCTATTTGCCGGTGCTGCGGTTCGGCGTCGAGGATTTCAAACTCAGCAACAAGCTCTATCTGAACCGCGCCGACGCCTACGCCGTTGTCGGCAAGCTCGGGGAGGGCGCGAATTGGCCGGGAGTGGATCTTGATCTTCTCAAGAAGCGGCCGGTTTTCCCGATCGAACCGCCGACCTATGTTTCACCGGCCATCTTGCGGTTTCTCGGCGAACGCCTAGCGTAACGTCGGGTGCCGAGGCGTCGCCGGTAAGGGCGGTCTTCGGGACCGAAGGCGCGGACCTACCCGACAACCGTGCTTTCGGGGCTTACGTCTGTTACCATCTTGTTTTGCCGCCCCTTCCCGGTCGTCATCAGCTCAGACCGGTCGTGCCGACGAAGACTCGGCGGAGCGCGATGGATTGACCGCCGCAAAGCGACACGCATAGGGAGATGCTGGACATGTCCGCTTTACAAGAAGCCAAGAAATTTCGGATCTTTATAACCAACCCCGCGCCCGCGGCCGAAAGGATCGACTTTTCTTTCATCACGCCGCGCGCGTTGCCCGTTATAGCCGCCGCCACGCCCGACAGAGACTACATCAAGGGCATCCGGCTGATCGACCAAAGTGTAGAAGCCTTCCCTTGGGATGAGGTCGAGGAGGGAGATCTGGTCGGCGTCAGCATGCACACTTTCAACGCCATTCACGGTTACGCCCTGGCCGAAGAGGCGAAGAAGCGTGGGGCTACCGTCGTTTTCGGGGGCCCTCATCCCTCGATCTTCCCCGAGGAGACGCTGCTCCACGGCGACGCGGCCGTGACCGGTGACGCCGAGGATATCTGGGCCGATGTACTCGATGACTACGCCCACGGCAACCTCAAAGAGCTCTACCGCGGAGGCCAAGTGGATCCCGAGTCGTTCACCCCGGCCCGCTGGGATTTGATGAATACCGACCGCTACCTGACCGGGTCGGTGCAGACCGTCCGCGGCTGCCCCAAGCAGTGTTCGTTTTGTTCGGTCTGGGTGCAGGACGGCCGCGTCCCTCGTGTCAGGGCGAACGATGCGATCATCCTGGAGCTACAGGAGCTCTACCGCGCCGGATTCCGTCTCGTCATGTTTTCCGACGACAATTTCTACCCCTACTCGCTGGCCGACATCGCCAAGGCCCCTAACCCCGAGCAAGCCAAGGCGATGGAGGCCGGCCGCGCCAACCGCTTGGAACTGCTGGCGCGGTTGGAAAAAGAACTCCCCAACGAGATGCATTTCTGTACGCAGATCACCATGGAAGTCGCCGATGACCCGGAATATATGGCTGCCATGCACCGCGCCGGCGTCTTAGGGGCGCTCATCGGAATCGAATCGGTTACCGAAGAAGGCCTCAAGGCGACGAACAAAACCTTCAATTCGGCCGGCAAAGAGTTGGCGCGGAAGCTGGAGACGATCCGCACCCAAGGTTTCCCTTACATCCTGGGGGCCTTCATTTTCGGAATCGAGACCGATACGGAAGACTCGCTCGACTACACCATTCAGTTCGCGCGGGAGAGCGGCATTGCCATGGCCCAGTTCGTCCCCATGACGCCATTGCCCGGAACCGTCGACTTTCACATGATGCGGCGGGGGCGCATGGCACTGAAGCTCACCCGCGATGACTACGACTATTGGCTCGACCTCAATCACCCCAGAATCCTTTACGAGCACCCCAACCTGAGCGAGAAGGCGTTGCTGTCCAAGCTCGAAGACGCGTGGGGTGATTTTTACAGTCTCGCGTCGGTGCTGGCGCGCTGCCGCCGCTTCGGGATGTTCAAGGACTGGCGCAAGGCGATGACCTACATCGTGGTTTCCCGCGGCCTGCTGTCGCGCTACAAGCGCTACGGGCTTTCGGCCGACAGCGCCGTTAGGGGGACGAAGAAAAAACTTGCCACTTTGCTTGGACAAACGGCGTTGTCACTGATGAGGAAGCCGGCTATCCCGGCGCCGGTCGAAGAGAAATCCACCGCCGCGGCGGCATAATCGGTTCCGCGGCTCTCGCGGCCGAGGAACCCGTGAACGATGGGCGGGTGTGAAAACGCCCTCGAATCAATTATTGCGGTAGTTGGTGAACTCCATGTGGATGCCGATGTCCTGCTCTTTTACCGCCGCCATCACCGCCTGCAAATCGTCGCGCTTCTTCCCGCTTACCCGTACTTGATCGGCTTGAATCGAAGCCTGCACCTTGAGCTTCATTCCCTTGATCAACTTGACGATCTCGCGGCCTTTTTCCACCGGAATTCCCTGTTGCATCCCGATCTCTTGGACCACCGACGCCCCGGCCGAAGGTTTCGGTTCGTTGAATGTCAGGCCGCGCATCGGAACGCCGCGTCGAATCAGTTTCTGCTCGAGCACTTCCCGCACCTGCCGCAACGTAAAATCGTCGGGCGCGCGAACTACGATCTTCGAGCCGGCCTCGTCCAGCTCGATCTCGCTTTTGGTGTTCTTGAGGTCGTAGCGCGTACGTAATTCCTTGTCCGTCTGCTGGACGGCGTTATTGACCTCTTGCAAATCGATGCGCGATACGATGTCGAAGCTGCTTCCCGCCATAGTCTTTTTCCTCGTGCGCCCCTAGACGATCTGTTCCGTGTCGCCCTCAGGGCTTCCTCATGGCTTTCAGAATCTGCTCGGAGACCTCATCCACGATTCCCGGAACCGCGGCCTCGACCGCCGCCGCGACCGCTTTGCGCACTTCCGCCGCGTCCATGCCGGGAATCTTCGTCAGCGCGGTGTGCACAACATCAGCGAAAGGGTCATCTTCCGGCCTCGAGACCTCGGGCCGAGTCGATGCCGTCGTTTCTTCGGATGCTGTTGATTCGTCAGGCTGACCTGAGTCGGCGGCCGGGCCGTCTTCCGGCGCGGGAGCCGGGGCCGTCATCGTGTCGGCGGACTCGGCGTTGGTTTCTTGAAGTGGCGAGTGGTCTTCCGGCTGATCGGCTTGCTCCGCATGGCCCTCAAGCAAGCCGCGTACGGTGCGAATGACCGCCTCGGGATCCAGCGGTTTTCGCAGCATGCCGTCGGAGGGGGTCCCCGACTCCAGTTCGGATTCCAAGGTTTCTCGCGGACCGGCCAACAGAATCACGCGCACATGCCCCAACTCGGGATCCATCTTGATCCGGCGGCACAGGTCGAAACCCGACAATCCGTTCATCCGCGTGCCCACAATCGCCAAGTCGGGACGATGTTCGAGCGCCCGGTCGAGCGCCTCATCGCCGTCCGACGCAAGCCAGACCTGGTAGCCCTCTTCCGCGAGGACTTGTCGTCCCATGCGGCGAGCGTGAGGGTTATCATCGGCCAACAAGATGGAGGGCACGGCGGGTAATATCGAGAAAAGCAAACAGCGGCGCTTCGAGGTTATTGTACGCGACGCGAGCCGACCGCGCCGAGGAACCTCGGGGCCCGACAGCGGCCGCGGCTAGCCGGAAGACTCGTCGGCCGGGGTTTTGGTCCGCTTCGATGGCACGGCTTTCTTCGTGCGCTTGGCGGCCTTCTTACGCGCGGGGGCCTTCTTGCGCGCGGGCGCCTTAGCCTTCGCGGCGGCCTTCTTGGGAGCGGAATCCGGCTCCTCCACCGCTTTCGCCTCGGATGCGGGTTCGGGCCCTTCGCCGGCTGCGGCGTCGGAGGCTGGCTCCGCGGTTTCCGCTTCCGGTGTCACATTCTCCCCGCCGGCTTCATCCTCGGCCCCGGCCGAAACCTTTTCCTCGGATTCCCGCGGCTCATCTTGCGGCGTGTCGGCCGCGGCGTCGCTCCCCGAAGCATCTTCCAAAGTGGCTTCCGCGGGCGCCGCGGGGGTTTCGCTCGCCATTTCGGCCCCGCTGGGTTGCGCCGCGGCGTCGCCGCTCTCAGTCCCCTCGGCGGCGGCCTTTTTCTTACGGGCCGATTTCCTTCGTCTGGCGGATTTTCGCGGTTTGGGGGTCGCCTCGGCTCCGCCCGCGGACTCAGCCGATGTTTCCTGCTTCGGCTTGACCTCTTGCGCCGGTAAACCCCACCGTGTCAACCGCACCCGCCGTTCGAGGTCGTCCATGTCGAGGATCCGAAACTGATAGACGCGGCCTATGGTCGGCCCTTTGCCGCTTCGCTTGCCTCCCCCTCCCAATTCCGTCGAATGACATAGCGCTTCGAGCCCCGGCGCCGGCTCGACGAACACGCCGAAAGACGTTCGCCGCAGCACCCGGGCCTCGATGACGTCGCCGACGAAATGCGTGGCGAAGAATTCGTCCCAGGGGTCCGGTTCGAGCTGCTTCATGCCCAACGAGACGCGTTTGTTCTCTTCGTCGACGTGAAGCACGACGGCTTGCGCCATACGCCCTTTCTTAAGCAGATCCTTGGGGTGTCGTACCCTCGCGTCGCGCGTCAGGTCGGTGATATGGACAAGCCCTTCGATGCCCTCCTCCAAGAGGACAAACGCCCCGTAGGTGGTCATCGAAAGCACTTTGCCTTCCACGATCGTCCCCGTCGGGTAGCGTTCGGCGACGGTCGTCCACGGGTTGGGAGTCAGCGCTCTTACGCTCAACGAAAGACGCCGTTTCGCGGACTCGATCTTCAAGACCGCGCAGTCCACCGTTTGGCCGACCTTGAACCGTTTTGAAGGATGCGGAGCCCGCTTAGACCAACTGATTTCGCCGGCGTGCAGCAAGCCCTCCAAACCCTTCTCGATCTCCAGGAAGACGCCGAACTCGACGGTGCGCGTCACCCGGCCGCTAACGCGGTCGCCCTCGTTGTAACGCTCCTCCAGACCTTCCCACGGGTCCGGCTCCATGGCTTTCAGACTCAGAGACACGCGCTCTCGTTCCGGGTCGAACTTGATCACCTTGCCCCTGATCGACTCGCCGACTTTCACGATGTCGGAAGGATTGTTGACGCGGCTGTAGGAAAGATCGGTGATGTGCAGCAACGCGTCGATGCCCCCCAGGTCGACGAAGACGCCGTAGCTGGTGAGATTCTTGACCGTGCCTCCGACCACCGCGCCGAGGGTGACCTTCGACAGCGTTTCGGCTTTGCGGCGCTGAATCTCTTCCTCGATCAACACTCGCCGCGAGACGACGATATTGCCCCTTGATTTGGAATACTTGACGATTCGGACGGGAAAGTCGGTGCCGATCAGGGCCTCGGCGTCCGCTGGCGGGCGCAGGTCGAACTGCGAGGTCGGCATGAAGGCCGGCAGGCCGATATCGACTTCCAACCCTCCCTTGACGGCCCCGACCACGTGCGCCTGCACGGGGTTCCGGTCGTGGTGGGCCGTCTGGATGCCTTCCCACAGCAGCATTCGCCGGGCGCTTTGGTAGGAAAGGGAAGCGTAGTCGCCCGTGCTCCCCCGACCTTGGAAGATAACGTCGATTTCGTCGTCGAGTTGCGGCAGATCCGAGCCGTCCGGGAACTCTTCGATCGCGACAAGCCCTTCCGTCTTTCTTCCAATGTCGACCGCCACGCCGCTCGGAAGAATTCCAACCACGCGTCCCCGGCAAAGATCGCCTTCGCGCGGAGAGCTGCTGGCGCCCTCATCCGGGGGCGGGGCGTTGTCCTGAGGCAATAAGGCTTCGGGAAGCGGGAAGTCGGTCGCGCCGTTGTCATCGGGGGAAGGGGGGCCCGGGATTCCCGGTGTGGCCGTTTCCCGGCTGGCCGGCGGACCTTCGGACGCTTCGCCGCCCGCGGGCGCGGATGAGCCCAACGGCTTATCCGCCGCCGAGTCGGGCGGAAGATTGTTCGGATCGCCGACCATTAGAAAACGCTACTTCCCACCCAGTCGGGTCATGGAGGCGATAGCTCGGCCGGACGGAGGCTCGCCGTCATCATGCCGACTACAACTTTGATTCGAGTCGCGAACACAAACCCGACCCCCCACGACCGGCGGCTCGGGCGACTCGAAATCCCTGATCAGACCCCTCATGTCCGGCATCCTCTCGTGAAGCCCGCTACCCCTGTTGCGCGGTCTCCCTCTGCCGGCCGGGTTCACTATAGCGGAGCGTCCGCGGCGATGTCAATGCACTTCTACAAGGTGTGTCAGGGCCAAAAGAAAGGCGATCCGCGGCCCTTGGCTAAGTCGCGTCGGACCCGCGCGAAGTCTTCCCATTCGCCCCGGCGGCCGGGACCGCCGAACCGAACAGATTCGAATCGTTCCACGATTCAGGTAACATACGGAACGGGTGCACGCGTCTAGTACTCAGACCACGTGAAAAGACACGTCTGGGAAGGCGTCCAGCTGCCGGCGCGGAGGAAACCACCGGCCAAACAGAGCCGCATCGCTGCGGGCTGTGAAAAATTGGGGACTGTACCGAGCGCCGACCGAATAAGTTCCATCAAATCAACAATTTCTCCTGGCGCGAAGTGGACTGTCCCCCAATTTTTCACAGCCCGTCACGCGATGAGATAATGTGGGTATAGTGTTTTTCGGCGCCCGCGGAAGGTGCCATGCGGAGGCTGTCATGTTGCTGAGATTCCGTCGCCGGTTGAGCACTTTGCTGGTCTTGGGGCTGGTCTTGTCGGCGTCGGCCGTCGAAGCCGCTAAGAAGATCAAGCCGGGTTGGAATTTGTTCAAGCTGGCCCAGGATATTCAGCTTGGCCAAGAGGCGGCGAAGGATATCGAGAAGCAGGTCGAAGTCGTCAATGATTCGCGACTGACGAACTACGTTGCCGGGATCGGCAAGCGCTTGGTTGATGTCGCGCAGGGCGAGGACTATCCCTACTCGTTCAAAGTCGTCGCCGACCCGAGCATCAATGCTTTCGCGCTGCCCGGCGGCCCGATTTACGTTCATACCGGACTGATCGCCGCCGCCGATAACGAAGCGCAGTTGGCGGGCGTGTTGGCGCACGAGGTATCGCACGTCGCGTTGCGCCACTCGACGAGCCGAGCCTCGAAGGTGTCCGCCTTCCAGATTCCGCTGGTGCTGGCCGCCGGAACGCTAAACAAAAAGGGCGGGCTGTTGGGGGCGCTCTCCGGCATCGGGCTCAGTTTCGGGCTGAATTCCCTCTTCCTGAGATACTCCCGCGGTGCCGAGAAGAACGCTGATATCCTCGGCGCCCGCATGCTGTCCGAGGTCGGCTACCAGCCCGTCGAGATGGCGAATTTCTTTCAAAAGCTCGAGCGGCAAAGCGGGGGTCGGAGCGGTCCCCAATTCTTTTCCGACCACCCAAACCCGGGGAATCGCGTCCGCTATGTGACCGCGGAGGTTCGGGATCTGCCGGTGAAGCGCTATACCCGCGGCGATACGAAGCAGTTCAGGGAGATGAAAGCGGCGGCAAGCCGCATTCAGCCGACAAAAAAGGCCGCGGCAGCCCAGGATGCCGGCACCGCTCAACCCGCCGGCGCCGCTCAACCGCCGCGGGCGGCCAATGCCGGTTTTCGGGTTTGCCGCTCGGCCGGCTATCGCCTGGAACATCCGGCCGAGTGGAAAATTTACGAGGCAGAGGGCGGCGTGGTGACGGCCGTGCCGGCCGACGGCATCGTTCGCGATCGACAAGGGAGCCCGTCGCTGGCGCGGGGGCTGATGGCGGGGTTTTTCGCGGGCCGACGGCAGGCGCTGTCGGCGGCGACCGATGAGCTGATCGCGGATTTGCGGCGGTCCAATCCGAGCCTCGAGATCTTGCGTGGGCAGCGGCGGCCTACGCGGCTCGGGGGGCGTCCGGCGGAGAGTGTTTGCTCGAAGGTGAGTCGGCTCTGCCCGGTCAGCGGGAGTTTGTTTGGCTCGTCACCGGGGAAGCCGAAAGCGGATTGTTCTACGCCATCCTCGTCTCGCCCGAGAACGAGTATGGAAGGTTGCGCGACCCTTATCAGAAGATTGTGCAGTCGGTCGAGTTTCGCTAGTACTCAGACCACGTGAAAAGACACCTTTCCCCGACCTTAGCTGAGAAGACTTCGACCCACCCTGGCGGAGGAAACCACGGCCAACCAGAGAATAGCGCCTGGCATCCAAACAAACTTTTTCATGTGGTCGCGGCACTAGCCGGACTACGCCACGGGAGCGCCGGCGCGTTCCGTCGTCATAAGTTCGCAAGTTTCCTTACACGTCCGCGGCGTGACGAGCGTCAACCCTAGTGTGACGGTGTCGCTTAGCTTGATTTGCGCCTTGGCGGGGCTGCTTGGCCTTTTGAGCCCGACCCTCGCGGCCGAGCCGAGCGTGGGCGACGTGGCTTCTCGCATCGAGCGGCGCTATAACTCCCTGGCGACCCTGACGGTCGGCTTCGAGCAGCGCATTGAGTTTGGTTCGCGGCCGCCCGTTCACGAGCGGGGCACGCTCTACCTGCTGCGGCCGTCGAAAATGCGCTGGGACTACGCGCAACCGCCTGGAAAACTGCTGGTCGGCGACGGCGAAGTGATGCGGATGTACAGTCCGCGAACGAACCAAGTCCGCCGCATCAAGTCCGCCGCGACGGCGGATTTGCGGGCGCCGTTGTCGTTCTTGCTGGGGCGTTTGCGCTTGCGGCGTCAGTTCCGCAATCTACGGTTAGAGAAACAACAAGACCGCTCGGTCCTCCTCGCCGACGGCCGCACCGGCAAGGAAGCTTACAGCCGGGTGGAGTTCAGCTACGACCCCGGCGACTACCGGTTGCTGCGGATCAAGGTGCACGGGCAGGACCAAAGCATTACGACTTTCGAGTTCCGCGATGAAGAAGTCAACGCGCCCCTCGCCGCGGCGCTGTTTCAATTCGAGGCCCCGGCGGGTGCGGACGTTCTCGATGAAAGCTTCGCGGGGGGCGGCCGCTGATGCCGGAATTCGTTTGCAAGTTCGCCGACGCGCAGGGCCGGGTCCGGCAGCAAATCGAGACCTCGGATTCCGAAGAGGCGTTGCGCCGCAAGTATACCGAGCAAGGGTTGCTGCTCTATTCGGTCAAGCCGCATCGTTCGCTGACCTTGGAAGGTGTCAGCGGCCGCGGCGGTCGACTCAACCTCGAGCACTTCGTCATCTTCAATCAGCAGTTCGTGACGCTGACGCGCGCGGGCTTGCCGATTCTGCGATCGCTCGAGTTGCTGGCCGAGAACACAAAGCATCGGCGCTTGGCGGCCCACTTGAACGCGGTCCATGCCCAAGTGCGGACCGGCACGCCGCTGTCGGAGGCTTTCCGGGTGCAGGGGGTTTTCCCGCCGATTTATACAACTTCACTGATGGCCGGGGAAAAGAGCGGCAGCCTGCCGGAAGTGATCGACCGCTACGCGCAGTATCAGAAGCTGTCGCTGTCGGTGCGCAAGAAGATTCTCGTTTCCTTGATCTATCCGACGGTCTTGGTGGTGTTGGTCACGGTGATGGTGGTTTTTCTGGTGACCTTCGTCGTGCCGGAATTCGCCGGGCTCTACGACAGCATGGGGGCCGAGTTGCCCTACATGACGCAATTGCTGGTGTCGATCGGCGTAACGGTGAGCGAAAACCTGATGCTCATCGCGGCGGTGACCGCGGGCTTGGGCGGACTGCTGGTGATGTGGATGCGCTCCCAGACAGTGCGCGACTCGATCGACCGCGTCAAGCTTCGAGTTCCCTTTTTCGGGCAGATCTGGATCAAGTATCAGGTTTCGCAACTGTGCCGTTTGTTAAGCACTTTGCTGGCGGGTGGGATCCCGCTGGTGCAGGCGCTCGATACCACGGGGCAGTCGCTGGGCTCGCGCTTGCTTCGGGAAACGATGGGCGGCGCGCGCGAGATGGTGACCGAAGGGCAGTCGCTTTCGAAGTCGCTGATCGCCGCCGGGATTTTTCCGTCGCTGGCGATCGAGATGATTCACGTCGGCGAATCGACCGGGGCGCTGCCGGAAATGCTCAATTCCGTGGCGGAGTTTTTCGACGACGACGTGAGTACGCACATGGCCGCCGTGCTGTCGCTGATCGAACCCGCCATCATGATTTTTATGGGCATCTTCGTGGCTTTCGTGTTGGTGTCGCTCTATCTGCCGATTTTCAGTTTGGCGGAGAGGATTTAGCCGTTCACCGTGAACCGTTGGACCGGGAACCGAATTAGAAATGATCAGAGAAAACCATGGCTAGTGCCGAACAGCAACCACCGCAACTAGATCCGGCGGCCGAGGAAGAGCAAGCCCGTTCGCGGGCCGAGCGCTATCGCTATCCGTTTGTCGATTTGAACGAAGTGCATATCGACGCCGAGCTGTTTCGCTCGATTCCGGTCGAGCTGATGTTTCGCTACAGTTTTGTCCCTATCGGCGCCCAAAACGGGACTCTCGAGATCGCGATTGCCGATCCGCGCCAACTGCCGGCGCTCGATGAAATTTCGCTGCTGCTCGGCAAGAAGATTCGCATCCACGTGGCGACGTTGACGCAGATCAACGATCTGCTCAAAAAGACCGAGCAGTCGCAACGCGTACTCGAGGAAGTGACCGAGGACTTCGTCCTCGACGTTGTCCGCGACGACGGGTCGGACGAGACGCTGTCGATCGAAAAACTCACCGGCGACGACGATATCAGCCCCGTCATTCGTCTGGTCGATACGACGATTTTCAACGCGCTCGAGCGGCGCGCCAGCGACATTCACATCGAAACCCGCAATGCCGAAGTCGCCATCAAATACCGCATCGACGGCGTGCTGCACTACGCCATGCCGCCGATCTCGAAAGACTGGCATCAGACGATCATTTCGCGTATCAAAGTGATGTCGGAACTCGACATCGCCGAAAACCGCGTCCCCCAAGACGGCCGCTTCCGGGTGCGGTACAAAGGCCGTCAAATCGATTTCCGCGTCTCGATCATGCCGACCGTTCACGGCGAGGACGCCGTGCTGCGCGTGCTCGACAAAGAGTCGATGAGCGAGAAGTTCAAGCAGCTCTCGCTCGACGTCGTCGGCTTTTCCGACGACGACCGCAAGAAGTTTCGCCGCTACATCTACGAGCCCTACGGCATGGTGCTCGTCACCGGGCCTACCGGCAGCGGCAAGACCACCACGCTCTACGCGGCGGTGAGCGAAATCAAAACCGACGAAGACAAGATCGTCACCATCGAAGACCCGGTGGAATATCAGATCCACGGCATTACGCAAATTCCCGTCAACGAAAAGAAGGGGCTGACGTTCGCGCGCGGCTTGCGCTCGATCTTGCGGCATGACCCCGACAAGATCATGGTCGGCGAGATTCGTGACTCGGAAACAGCGCAGATCGCGATCCAATCGGCGCTGACCGGGCACTTGGTTTTCACGACCGTGCACGCCAACAACGTGGTCGACGTGCTGGGGCGCTTCCTCAATATGGGAGTCGAGGCGTATAACTTCGTCTCGGCGCTGAACTGCATCTTGGCGCAGCGGCTGGTGCGTCTCGTCTGCGAGCACTGCAAGACGCGCGTGCGCTATTCCGACAAGGTGTTGGAGGATGGCGGCATGGACCCCGCCGAGTGGCGGGATTTCGAGTTTGCCGAGGGCGAGGGTTGCATCGAATGCACCGGAACGGGATTCCGAGGCCGCACGGCGATTCATGAATTGCTCGACATGTCGGACCACATTCGCGAGCTGATTCTCGCGAGGAAACCGTCCTCGGAGATCTTGCGCGAAGCCCGCAATGAAGGTTTGGCGACCTTGCGCGAGTCCGCGATCGAGCGAGTGCGCGACGGGCTAACGACGCTGCGCGAGATTAATAAGGTGACGTTTATCGAGTAGCTGTCGCCGATCCACGCAACGCCGATCCACGTGATTCGGCGACACGTGCTTCGGCCAAACGAGCCATGTTCCTCCAACGCCTATTCCAAGATCCCCCTCCCTTGCTGGCCTTTGAGATCGGCCGGCGCGGCGTGGCGGGTGTGCGTCTCGACGCAAAGACGTTCGAGCCGGCGGCGCGGGCGTATCGCGCGATCGAGGCGGGTGTGATCGACCCCTCCCCCGGCAGGCCTAATGTTCAGCAGCCTGAGATCCTGGGGCAAGCGGTTCGCCAAGTCTGGGCCGAGCTTGGACCCGTGAAACGCCCCGACGCGGCGTTGATTCTGCCCGATGCTTCTTCCCGCTTGACGGTGCTTGATTTCGATCAACTGCCGAGCGATGGGAAAGAGCGGCTGCAACTGATTCGCTTTCGATTGAAGAAGGCCGTGCCGTTCGATGTGGAGAGTGCGAGGGTAGCCTACCAGGTGCGGAAAATCGAGGGCGGATTCGCGGTCTTGGCGGCGGCGACGCCGGCGGAAATTATTGAACAGTACGAGCAGCCGCTCGAAGTGCTCGGGCTGCAGCCGGGCCATGTTGCGCTGTCGACCGTGGCGGCGTTGAATCTCGCGCCCACCGGCGGGATGAACTTGTTCGTCAAACTTTCGGAAAGTTCGTTGACCATGATCGCGCTCGATGACGAGGCCGCGCGCACGGTACGCAGCGTCGAGCTGACGCCGGGCGTGGAACCGGGCGCGGGGGGCGACCCCAACGCCGTGATCGACGAGATGATCGCGGACCTCTATCCGACCTTCGTGTTTATCGAAGACAATCTACGCCGCCCGGTCACGAAGTTGATCTTGAGTGGTTTCGACGGTCTGCTCGATAGCGCGCTGACTCGGCTGCCGGGCGAACTCGGTTGCGAGGTCGAGCCGCTGCGGTCCGCCGCCGGTCCGGCGGGCGCTCGGGATGTGGGTATTGAAGGCTTCTTGAGTCAGAATTAAGGAAGGGAACGCGTGCGATTCGAACTCAATATGGCGACCCGGCCCTTCGGACGAAGGCGTCTTGTGGCCGTGCTGTCGGGTCTCGCGGCGGTGTTGCTGACCGCGGCGGCGGTCGTGATGGTCGTTATCTATTCGCAGCAACGCGAATTGCCGCCCGAGCTGACGGCGCGCCAAGGGGAACTGCGGGCCGAGTTGGCCGCGCTCGGGGCCGAGGAAGCGAAACTGCGCGGGACTCTACAAGACCCCGCCAACAGCATCGTGCTCGAACGCTCGATGTTTCTCAATCGGCTGCTTCAGCGCAAGGGGATTTCTTGGACCAAGACATTCGCCGATCTCGAAAAGATTCTTCCGCCGCGCGTGCAGATGATGCAGATCCGCCCCGAGGTGACCGATTCGCACAACGTCGCGCTCTCGATGCAGGTGGGCGCCGAAACGCCGGCGGATTTCATCGAGTTGCTGATAGCGCTCGAAACTTCCGAGCTGTTTGACTCGCCCAATTTGCGGGGCAGCGCCCCGCCGAGCGACAACCAGCCCCTCTTCCGCTATCAACTGACGGTGAGCTATGACCAGCAACTTTAATACAACGCCGGCGCAAAACGCACCGTGGTCGCGGCGCATCTCGCACACCCATATCGCGGTGGGGTTGGGTGTGCTGTTGCTGTTCGATCTGGCCTTTTATTTGTTCGCCGTTCGTCCGCTCGACGCGCGAGAGGCAGAGACGATCGCCGCCATCGCGGCCTTGGAACAGCAGCTCGAGCAACGTGGCGAGGCGGCTGAGCAACTACGCGACGTGGTCGGCAAGGTGGAAACCGCCCGCTCGACCGGCGACGGATTGATCGAAGATATCACCATCCGCCGCCAAATCGCCTTTTCAACACTGGTGGTCGAATTGCACGCCGCGGCGACCGAAGCGAAGATCGAAGACCGCGACCGTACCTACGACATCGAGCCGGTGGATGGAACCGAGGACTATGGAATCGTTCGCATGAACGCCAACTTTCGGGGCTCTTACGAAAACATCGTACGCTTCCTGAATCTGATCGATCGCTCCGAGCAGTTTCTGATCATCGAATCATTAGGAGCCAGCCCGCGGTCGGAGTCGGCGGACTTGCAGGTAACGATGCGCATCGATACGTTGGTTCGGGATTTGTGAGGCCGAGGCGGCCGATAGACCGCCGATTAGAGATAAAACGATGAAACTGGGCGCGGAAAAGAACAAGATCATCTTGCTGGGCGTGCTGACCGCCGTTGCGGGGTACTCGGTCTATACCCAGCTTTTGTCGGATCCGCCGCCGCCGCGCGGCGCTTCGCGGACCTCGAGTTCGGCGTCCGGGCGCACCGCGACGCGCGCTCGTCCACCGGCCCGACGTTCCGCTGGCCGTCCCGTGTTCGGCGGTTCCGAGGAGCCGCTCGACCCGATGACCGTCGACCCGACCCTGCGGACCGACCTTCTTGCCGGCGTGCGGGCCGTCGTCTTTGAAGGGGTCGAGCGGGATATATTTCGGTTCGGCGAGCGCAAGAAGCCGAAAGTCGAAGGGCCGACGGCTGAAGAAGTAAAGGCCGCGGAGGCACGCTTGGCAGCGGCGGCTAAATCTCCCAAGCCCGTCAAAACGGCCAAACCCGCCGTGCGCAAGCCCACCGCCCCGCCGATTAAGTGGAAATACTACGGCTTCGCCAATTCCTCGAAAGACGCCCGTAAGCGGGCTTTCTTGATCGGGGACGAGGACGAGGTTTTCATCGCCACCGAGGGTGATGTTTTCAAGAAACGCTATCGCGTCGTCCGCATCGGCGTGAATTCGATCGTGATCGAGGACTTACAATTTAAGGACCAGCAGTCGCTGCCGCTTGAGCAAGGTTGATGCCGCGGAAAATCCAGTCGGAAAAGCTCCCGCGCGACCGCCGTCGTGATCAAGGCGGATTCGTCTTGTTGACGCTGCTGTTTACCGCCGCGGCGATCGCCGTACAACTGGCGATCACCCTGCCGCGGGCCGCGATGGAGGCGCAGCGAATTCGCGAAGAGACACTCATCTACCGCGGCGAGCAATACAAGCGAGCCATCGAACTCTACTACCGCAAGCATCAGAAATACCCCCAAGAACTCGACGATCTCGAAGACACCAACGGCGTGCGCTATTTGCGGCGGCGCTACAAAGACCCGCTCACCGGCGAAGACGAATGGCGGATCGTGCACATGGGTCCCGACGGGCGCTTCAAGGACTCGATCGTCTACGATACCGAAGACGAGGAAGAGCGCTCTCGTTCCGGCATGGGGTCGGGCTTCGGCGGCGGCTTCGGTCAGAGTGGCGGCGGATTGCGCGGTTCCGGCGGCGCGCAATCGGGTGGCTATGGCAGTGGATATCCCCAGGCGGGAGGTTTTCCGGGCACGGGCGGCCAGGCGGGCGGCGCAGCTTACCCGGGACAAGCGGGCTATCAGGGCGCCGGCGGTTTTGTGCAAGGTTACCCGAATCCCCAACAAGGCTTTGTCGCGCCGGACGGGCGTTTTCGCGGCGCCGACCGCGCCCGCGCCGTGCGGCGGTCCGCCGCGCCGCGGGTTCTCGGTCAAGGCGGACCATTCGGAGGCATTCCCGGACAGGAGGCGCCGCTTGACCCCAACGACCCCAACGGCCGGCAGGGGACCGGCCAAGATGCCGCGGCCGGGCGGAATCCGGATTACTCAACCATGCTGCCCAGCCAAATTCCGCCGGGAGCCGGGCAGCGGTCGCGATATCCCCAGCCGGGTGGGTTCGGCGCGGGCACGAACCGCCCCGGCGGTCGGCGGTCTCGCGGCAACCAACCTCGCGGCACTTCCGGCTTCGGACAGACCGGCGCGGCGGGTCAAGGCGGATTCGGCGGGGGCCGGGGCCCGGGCGCGGCCGGCCAAGCCGGGCAGCGACCAATGGGGTTCGGCGGACAAGGGGCCGGGAGCCAGGCGGCGAGCGTAATCGGACAGTTGCTGACGCAGCCGCGGCCGGGCGGTTTGGCCGGCTTGCGGGCGTCTCAAAATCGAGGCGGCGGGGCGGCTTTTACCGGGGGTATCGCCGGCGTAGCGAGCAAGGCCGAGGAGCGCGGCGTCAAGATCTACAAGGAACGCGAAGTCTATAACGAGTGGGAATTCGTCTTCGACTACCGCGAGGCCCAAGGCGCGGGCGGCGGAATGGGGGCCATGGGCGGCGCTGGCATGCCGATCGCCGGCGGACAGCCTGGGTTGTCCTCGAGCCGCGCAATGAGCCGACCGCCCGGCGGCGGCGTAGGAATGGGCGGAGCCGTGCCGGCGGGGTACCCCACGACCGGGCTGCCGGGCGCGCAGGCGGGTCCGGGTTCGGCCTTCCAACCTCGCCGCGGAGGATCCAACTACGGTCAACGTTCGCGGCGGTCGCCCTACGCTCCGCGGCCCGGCGGCGGTACCAATCGGCAACCGCGGACAACAAATCCCTTCACTGCGCCGCGACCAGGGACACCAACATCCACTCCCCGTACAGGGAATCCCTTCCCGGGCGCGAATCAGCAACAACCCGCCAACCGCAACCTGCCGCCGGGCTTGCTGCCGGGCTCAAGCGGCCGCACTCGACGATCGCAGCCCTCCAATCAACCCAACTCGCGCTGAGAAGGCTTCGATCCGCCCATTTCGGGGGAAACCACGGCCAACCAGAGCCGCATCGCCACGCGATGCGGTCACTCAAGAATGATGCTTTGCATCCAAACAAACTTTTTCGAGCGGTCGCGGCACTAGCCCATCGGCCCCGGTGATTGGGCGGCGGAAGAGAACTTTCCGGGTTGCGGAACCATTGACATCCAGCCGATCGAGGCGCAGAATAGAAATATCCGATCCTTGCCGTAAGAATCCTTGCCTGATACGTCTTTACTACTCACGGGTATAGAGCAGGCAACAGCGGCACGGGAGACTTCTCGTGCGAGCCCAAGGGAATACCAGTTCGGCCACCCGCGAAACCGAAAACCTCTTCGGTGAACACCGAGAAAGTTTACTTCGGTATATCCGCTATCGCCTCTCCGATCGCTCCGAAGCCGAGGACATCGCCCAGGAAAGCTTTATCCGCTTTTACCAGGCCCTGAGCCGAGAAGAGGAGATTTCGCAGCCCAAGGCTTGGCTGTTTCGCGTGGCCCACAATCTGTTGGTGGACCTGGGACGCAAGAAGAAGCCCGAGTTGCTCGATGAGCAAGGATGGTTGGCGGTCGAAGGCAGGATGGTGGTCGAGCCCGTTGGGCTGGACCGCGGGGCCGAACTGGCGAGCCTTCCCTGGCATCGCCTGACCGCGATCGAGTTGGAGTGCCTGCGCTTGCGGAGCGAGGGCCTGAAACTCCGCGAAATTGGTGAGGTTCTTGACGTTTCGATCTCGACCGTCGTTAGTTATATTTCCCGGGCGCTCACCAAGCTCCGCCCGGCGGCGGAGGAAGAATTTGCGGCATCTGACAACCGAAGAATTGTTGCGGCACTTTGACGGGGAGTTGATCCCCCAGCGCGCCGAGCACATCCACCGATGCGCCTTCTGCCAGGAGGCCATGGTCGGTCTACAGTCGCTGCTCTATGAGGTCGAGCTTGAATTGAAGCGCTCGGTTCCCGCCGAGCCCGCGGCATTGCGCGAAGCTTCGCTCGAAAGACTGCGCGGGAAGATGCGTCCGTTGGTGCCGATTGTCGGTTTCCCGCAATGGCGTCGGCCGGCTTACGGGATTGCCGCGACGATCCTCATGGCCGCGCTGGGCGGTTACATGGCTTTGAATTCACCGCCGGTCGCGCTGGAACAAGCCGGCGATCAGGATCAGGTGAGCGAAACTCGGCTTTCGGCCGACCTTGCTCCCGTGCCTGCCGCTCAACCGGCGCGGTCGGCGACGGCCTCGGATGAAAATCTTACCGCGCCGATGCCGGCTGTTGCGGTTGAGACGCCGCTTTTGCTGCCCGAACGTTTCGCCTTCAGCTTTACCTCGACAACGTCGCCCGCCCCGCCGGCCGCCCTCGACAACGAAGCTCCGATGCTTGAGATAGCCTGGAGCGGCCCGACGAACCAATTGGTCCCGCTCATGGATCCGGCCGCGTCGATTTCGTTACCGCTTGCTCCTCCGGTGCTTGAGTCTTTCGAGCCGACACGCCCGGTTCCGGCGACCGTCGAAACAGCTTCCACGGTTGTCGACGGTCATTGGCTGCTGGCGAAAGCCGGTGTTTGGCGGGAAGATTTGCGACCCGAGCCGCGTAACGGCCGACTGACCTTCGTGGGAACGGTCGAAGACGAAACGTCTCGCCGCCGCGTGGTTGACGCTCTCTCGCGGACAGCCGCTGAGACCGATATCGCGTTCGATGTGCGCTCGCGTCGGGACGATCGCTCGGCGACGACCGAGCCGTCGGTTCGATTGGCCTTCGGCGCCCGTCCTTCGGATCGTCCGAGTGGCGGCGTCGTGCGCACCTCTCTGCTCTCGCACTTCAGTGACGCCGCGCGCAGGTCTTTCCAGACACCCGAACCATCGCTGCTGGAAGCGGAACTGGACCGCTACGTGAGCGGGATTTTCCGCGGCCAATCGCGGTTGCTGTCCCACGCCTATGCGTTGAACAGCATCTTGAGCAGCGTCGAGAGTGATCATGTGGAGCAGTTGGCCCCCGAGACGAAGCGCCGCCTGCGTGAAGTCATCCGGCTTCACTTGTCGGCCTTGCGAGACGAGGAAGCCGCTCTCTACGACCGGCTCTCGGAAGTCTTGCCGCGCCGCTACTGGGCCTACCGCGCCGATAAGGCAACCGTTCACGCGGAAGCCGCTTGGCTCAAGCAAGGCAAAGCTCTTCTTGCCGACGCCCTTCAGCTCGATTCGACGTTGACATCGCTGTTTGGCGCCGTGCCGGGCACCGTGCGCGCCGACCAAGTAAACCACTCCTGCGGTGAGCTGCTGAGCCGCCTTCGCGGTCACATAGCGCACCTTAAGGCTCCCCTCGAAACCCTACAATAGAGTCATGCGCGGGAGGATGCTCCTGCCGACGGTTGTCTGCGTCTTGTTGGCTCAGCCCCTGGTGTGTCAAGCCCCCGGCGGGTCGATCGTCGGCCTTGTCGCGGACCCCGATCAGAATCCCCTCGATCGGGTGGAGATCCGCCTGATCAATCTCTCCACGGCCAAATCGATCACGACTCACAGTGACCTCACGGGCAAATTTGCTTTTACCGGTTTGCGTCCCGGGCGCTATTCATTGGCCGTTGACTTGGAAAATTACGCCGTTCAACGAATCGGCCCGTACGAAGTTTTGCCGGGAATCCCGGTCGAGGTCGCGGTCGAATTGCGCAAGCTGACGGCCCCTTTAACGAGGCCCAAGGGCGGTCTGGAGGGCATGGCTCTCGAGTACGGTTTAGTGCGGGAGCAGATCGAAGCCACCCCGGTGATTCTAGGATCGGAAGGCCGCACGACCATCGACAAGTTGCTCCATTTGGTACCGGGGGTCAGCCCGGCGGCGTCCCTTGAGGTCGATCCGTTTACCGGGCTGGCCGCGCCGGTTTCAGCGAACGGTTCGCGCCGCTCCGCCATCAACTATCAACTCGACTACGCCTCCAACAACGCCCAAAACCGCATCAGCGGGGCGCAAGCCGGCACGTTCGGGCCGACGCCCGACGGGATTGAGACATTCCGCGTTGTGACCCATACCTATTCGGCAAGGGACGGGCGCAACGCCGGGGCGGTGGTGACCGCGACGACCCGTGCCGGCGGCGCCGATTGGCACGGCCAAGCGAGAGCCTTCTGGCGCCCTCGGAGGGGCGATGCGCTTGAGATGTTCAACGGCTCCGCGGATCGCATCGGCGGCCGGGCCGCGGGCGGCCAATTCGGAGGGCCCATTTGGAGCAAGCGTAATCTTTTCGCGTTCGCCGATGTGGAGGTTTGGGGGACAGACCGCGAACACAGCGAGATCTCCCCCGTCCTAACCCAGGCGGAAAGAAACGGAGACTTCTCGTCGGCTCCGGCGCCGAACCGGCCCCGCGACCCCGAGACTTTCGGCCTCTTTCCAAACGGCATCGTGCCCGCGGCCGCCTTCGATCCGTTGATGACAAAATATCTCGACGCGCTGGTCCCGCTTCCGAATGAAGGCGACAATCTCCATCGCTCGGAAAGCAGCATGCCCGGAGACGGCGAGATGTTTCTCGGGCGCATCGATTGGCGGCCCGAAAATTGGGCCGTCCATTGGAGTTATTTCAACCTGCAAAATCGTGTGGTCGAACCGTCCTTCGATGCGTTATCGACTCCCGGGCTGGCGGTCCGGCGCCGTCAGCGGGCCCAAAACGCGCAGCTCTCACTCACCTATACTCCGACGCCGAGGTTGGTCAATACCGTACGTTTGGCTGGGCAGCGCCTGACGAGCAATCACCAGCGGGGGCAACCGGACTTCCTAGAGACCTCCGCGCAAAGTTTCGGCTTCGACTTCCTCGCCTACGGCGCCGATCCCGGTACGCTTCCCGACCTCAACATTCTCGACCTCGACGCAACCGAGCGGTTGCGCGTGGCTCCCTTCCTTTTCGCCGAATCGTCGGCGCAATCGGGATTTCAGATTCGCGATGACATTTCCTATCGTCGAGGCGGCATCGTCTTGCGCGCCGGAGCCCTGGCGCGGCGCGGAATTTGGCCCTTCTCGAACGCCGAGAATCCCGCCGGCGGCTTCACCTTTTCCTCGACCGGATTTCGCGGCGCCCTCCATCCTGTTGCGAACCTGCTGCTGGGCATTCCGACCCTCTACCGGCTGACCACGCCGCGCGCCATGAATCTGCGCTGGCACGAATTTGCCGCCTACGGCGAGGCCGAGTGGCGGCCCCGGCGGGGTTTGCGGCTCACCGCCGGCGCGCGATACGAAGCGCAACCCCCGGCGGTCGAACGTCTTGATCGCATCGCCGCGTTCCGCCGTAATGTCGAGACCCAGGCCTTCGAGGATACCTTGCCCAATCTGATTTTCCCGGGCGATCCCGACGGCGACTTCGGCCCACTGCCTCGCTCCACGGTGCGGACCGACGGCCGGCACTTCGTTCCGCGCGTCGGTTTGGCCTATTCGCCGACCGGAGAAAGCAAGGCCGCGCGCCTGCTTCTGGGCGAATCAGGCCGTTCCGTTTTTCGAGCGTCGTACGGGGTTTTCCACGATTTCGGAGCCTTTGCCGGATCGAGCGCCGCCGCGTTGTTTCAAGCCACGTTTCCACCCTTCAGCACGGACACAAGGTACGACTTTGCGCGCCTGCAGCGCCAAGGCAGTTTCGAGGCGCCGCTGTCCATCATTCCGCCCGCAACGGCGGGGGCGATTCGGAGTTCGCGGGTGAGTTATCCCCTGCTTTCGTTCGACCCCCTGTTTGACAACACCGCGGCTCATCATTGGACTTTCGGTTGGCAGAGGCTTCTGCCCCACCGC
The DNA here is from genome assembly GCA_965248235.1 of Bryobacterales bacterium. Classification (GTDB taxonomy): domain Bacteria; phylum Acidobacteriota; class Terriglobia; order Bryobacterales; family UBA6623; genus UBA6623. Next base: position 202,847 of record CBDFIU010000001.1, read on the forward strand.
GTCTTCCTGAGCGCAATCTATGTAGGCTCGCGCTCGCTGAATCTACAGCGCCAACAGGAGTTGAATATTTTCGTACGGAATCCGTTGTTCGGCTTCAACCAGATCCGCAACATGCGGCTGCTTTCTCAATACGACAATATCCGCTCGTTCGAAAGCACGGGCAACGGGCGATACAACGGTTTGCAATGGAAGGTGACCCGCTATTTGAGCGATAACCTGGCGTTTGACGTCAGCTACACCTGGTCGAACGCTTTCGACAACGGCAGTACGGTTTTCCGCGACTCGCTGGTGAGCGAACCCTGGTCCCACTCCGATTTCGACCGTCGCCACTTAGTGTCCGCGACCTGGTTCTATCGGCTGCGGCTGCCCCGCCGGACAGCCGAAAGAGTCCCTTGGGCCGACGGTTGGCAAGTCAGCGGCATCTGGCGTTTTCATTCCGGCCTGCCGCTTGATATCCGGCAGACCGAAGACCCCACCTTCAGCTTCGTCCGCGTCGGACGGCCCGATCTCGTCGGCGATTTTCAGCGCCTGGACCCCGCCAACGAACGCACCTTCGTTCTCGCCCGCGGCAACGAGGTCAGCGGCCGCTTCGCCTTCGACCCGACAGCTTTCGCGCCCGTCGTGCCCACCAATTTCGACGAACTACGCCCTGGAACGCTGGGCCGCAATGCCGTGCGCATGCATGGATTTCAGCAATGGGATTTGCGCATCGGGCGTCAAGTGGCCACCGGCGAAACAACCTCGATCGACTTCGGCATCGACCTGCTCAACGCCTTCAACAACCGCAACTGGGCCGCTCCCTCGACCAACGTCGATGATCCGACCTTCGGCATCGTCCGGTCGGAGGGCCTGCCGCGAACTTTTCAACTCAACCTGCGTTTCCGCTTTTGACCAAGGCGATGCAGAGCCGGGGACGCCGCCCGACGGGTCCGCCGCGGCGTTTCACCCCGGGCTTATCGAATATACAGAAACTCGTTAAGACCCAGCAGCGTCTGGCAATAGTCAGCCAGCGCCGCCGCCGCGGAGGCGCGGCCTTCGCCTTCGTACGAGCGGCGCTGTTGACCGAGGAACTGTTCCCCATCGGAAATTTCCGCGGGCGTCGGCTCGCGCCCGTAGACGATGCGGTAGGCTTCCGCGATTGCCGTGGGCCCTCTCCGCCCTTCCAGCCTTCCGGCCAAACCTTCCGCGTAGCGCCGAGTTTGGGGGCTGTTGAGAAACATCAGCGCCTGGGGTGCGATGGTCGTCGAGGGTCGGCGCCCAATCCCCACCAGATGCTCGGGCCAGTCGAACAACATCATCGACGGAATCGGTTCGCTGCGTTTGATGAAAAAGTAGATGCTGCGTCGTTGCATCTCGGTCCGCAACGAGCCGGGGCCGTACATCGTTGGGTCAAGCAAACCCGAGACTTGCAACAGCGAATCGCGAACAGCTTCGGCTTCCAGCCGCCGCGGCGTCCAGCGCCAACGGTAGAGATTGCCGATATCGACGGCGGCCTTGTCGGCGTCATACGCGGCGCTGACTTGATAGACGGCGCTCATCATGATCAATTTGTGGAGACGTTTGAGCCGCCAGCCGTGATCGACCAGATCTCGCGCCAACCAATCCAGCAGCTCGGGGTGAGTGGGCCGTTCGCCTTGCATTCCCAAGTCGCTGGGCGAGGCGGCGATCCCGCGGCCGAAGTGGTGATGCCAAAGACGATTGACAATGACGCGCGCTAAGAGCGCCCCCCCGCCGTTGTCCGCGTCGGTCATCCAACGGGCCAGGGAAGCCCGCGTGAACCCGGTCCGCTTCCAATCGGAGGGCGGCGGAACGCGCCAATCGGTTTCATCGCGCCCCTCGCGCATCAACACTTGCAGGAATCCCGGTTCGGCGACGCCGACCTTGTTATTCGCATCGCCTCGGTTCAAGAAATGCGTTTTCTCGTAAAAATGCGGGTAGCCGCGGCCCTCGGCGGCGTGCTCTTTCGGCGAAAAGCCCTCTGAGTTGACCTGCATCTTCGTCTTCGGCGAGAGCGGTTTGGCGTCCCGATGCGCCCGCAGCTTCTCGTCGTGCTCCCGGCGCCGCTGGTCCGAACGCCCAAACCAGTTGAACAGCGCCGCGCGTTGTTTGTCCGAAAGGGCGTCCTGCCCGGCCCGCTTCAATAGCGCAAGACCCTCCACAACGTTTTGCGGGACGCCGCTGCCCACCGCCGCCTCCAGGCCGCTCTCGGTCGAGATCGACAGCCGCGGCCGGCCCAGCGCGAATTGCGTGTTGTAGGCGAAGCGCAGGCTGATGATCAGCCGCGTGCCGTCCTCGAATCCAATCGGCTTGGCGAAATCGAACACGGCTGCCTGATCCGCCCCGATGCCCGAAGGGCTCAGCGTCCATCCCAGGAAAGTGCCGCGGATATTCGCCGCGCCCTCAACGGACCTCGCATCTCCCTCGAGGTGATCGGTGGCTCGCGCGGCGGCCAACTCGGTCTTAATAGGATCAATCTCTCCGACGGCAATCGATTGTATATCGACGCGGAACGCCCTCATCAGAAATTGACCTGAAATCGATCGTCCCGGACCTTGCTCGTACAGCGACGGATGCGTCAACGCCTCGACGCGGATCGAAGCAATGTCCGTCGCGTCGGTTTCCGCCGTGAACGTGTAGCTGTCGAACATCGTATTCGGTCCCGAGGCAAGCAACGATCCGTCATCGAGCTTCTCAAACACCGCGTCGCCCTTGGACTTATACTCCGTCAAGTCCAACACCCGCCAAGACTGCTCGGCGGGGATGGCGGGCTCAGCGCCTTTCGCCGCGCGTTTCAGCCATTTCTCAAAGCGCGCCGAAAGACGTTTGCGGTCGTATTCGGCGCGGGCGGCTTCAAGCTCGGCGTGCTCCCGGTCCCATTTTTCTTTCGCTTGCAGGTAGGCTTCCCAGCCGGGATCGTAGTCGATCTCGGAGCGAATCGTGCGTCCGAAGACCGAAGCGAGACGATAGTAATCGCGATTGGGAATCGGATCGTACTTGTGATCGTGGCAACGCGCGCAGCCGACGGTCAGGCCCAGCATGGCCGTACCCATCGTGCCGATCATGTCATCCAATTCGTCATAACGCGCGGTCTCGAACTCAGCCTCGGTGATCTGGGTCGGGAACGGGCCGCCGCCGAGAAAACCCGTGGCGATCATGGCTTGCGGATTATCCGGGGCCAGCTCGTCGCCGGCGAGCTGCCAACGCACAAAGCGATCGTAGGGCATGTCGCCGTTGAAAGCACGGATCAGAAAGTCGCGGTAGTGGTAGGAGTAGGGTCGGTCGAAGTCCTGCTCGAAGCCGTCGCTTTCGCCGAAACGGGCGATGTCCATCCAATGGCGCGCCCAGCGCTCGCCGTAGTGCGGCGAGTCGAGCAAACCGTCGACCAACTTCTCGTAGGCGTCGGGAGAAGCGTCGCTGACGAACGCCTCGACTTCTTCAGGCCCGGGCGGCAATCCGAGCAAATTCAAATAAGCGCGACGGATCAACGTGCGGCGATCGGCCGCCGCATTTGGTTGCAAGCCCTTCGATGCGAGCTTTTGCCGGATGAAATGGTCGATCGGCGAGTCAGCCCAAGACGAATCGCCGGCCGCGGGCGGAGCCGCCTTTCCAAGCGGACGAAACGACCAAAAAGAGCGCCGCTCTTCGGTCACTTCCATCGCGGCGTCTTCCGACTGCCCGGCGCCGGCCGACGAGTCGGCGAGCGGCTCATCGTAGGGTGCGCCCAAGTCCACCCAACGCGCGATCGCATCGACCGCCTCGGCGGGGAGTTTCTCTTGTTGAAACGGCATAAAGGGCTCTTCCTCATGCCGGATCAGTTTGAGTAAACGGCTATTGGCCGCGCTGTCGCCCAGGTTCCCGCTCGCGAGCAACGCCTCGCGCGCGGATAAATCGAAATCCCCCAGCGTTTGCCCGCCCCCGTGGCAACCCAAGCACCGCGCGACCAGCAACGGCCTGACCTGTTCCGCGAACAGCTTGATCCCCTCGGCCATGTCCTGAGCATGGCGCGCCGGGTCTTTCAACGGGGCCGTGTCGCTCTGCTGCGCCGTCATCGCGGAAGGAATCGCGATCAGGCAGAACACCGTAGCGAGCGAGGCAACTCGTCGGGCCGAGCGGCTGGGCGGCATGGCGGACATCCTTTCTCCAAAGTGGACTCCCCTAGTATGCAACTTACACCGCGCTCTGTCGAGATCGCGCTTCCCCGCGGCGTGTGCGACATAAGTGCGCGAGCCCTTCGCGCAATACGAACAACAGAATCAGAGGCGTGGACGGAAGTCCACGCTCACCCCGGTTCACCCCGGTTCACCCCGGTTCACCCCGGTTCACCCCGGTTCACCCCGGTTCACCCCGGTTCACCGGGCCTGGGTTCGCGAATCGGCCGGGCCTTGTAGGGCCGGTTTCCGGTTTAGAGCCCTCGTTGTCCGGTACCAGGCCGTTCCCTGGCCCCGCGTAGACTCCTTTACATCGCGCCGCAAACTTCCTCGTAGTAGGCCTCGTATTGGGGAATGATCCGGGTCGCCGAGTAACGCGTTTCGGCCGAGCGTCGCGCCGCCTCTCCGAAAGCCTTCTGCTTTTCCGCGTCCCCGAAAAGCGAAAGCGCCGCCCGAGCCATCGCGTCCACATCCCCGACCGGAACCAGAAAACCGTTGCTCCCCGGGTCCACGACCTCCGGCAGACCGCCAACATCCGAGGCAATCGTCGGCACCCCGCACGCCGCGGCTTCGAGCGCCGCCAACCCGAATCCCTCCATCTCGCTCGGCAACAGCGACAAGTCCGCGACCGCCAGCAACGGCGCGACCGAAAGCTGTTTCCCTACGAAAATAACCCGTTCTTCCACGCCCAGCTCCCGAGCCAGCGACTGCGCCGGGCCGCGATCCGGGCCGTCGCCGACCATCAGCAACCGGCTCGGCGTCTCGCGGTTCACCGCTGCCAATACCCGCACGCAATCGAGAATGCGCTTAACCGGTCGAAAGTTCGACACATGAACCAGCAATTTTTCGTCGGGCGCTGCGTAGCGCCGTCGCAAATCCCAATCCGGGTCCGGACGATAGAGATCGCAGTTGACAAAGTTCGGAATCACCCGAATTTCCTTGTCCGTCGAAAAAACTCGCCGCGTCTCTTTGCGAAGATACTGGCTGATCGCGGTCACCCCCGGGCTCTGCTCGATCGACAATTTCGTGATCGGCAGAAACGACGGATCCGAACCCACCAGCGTCACGTCCGTCCCATGAAGCGTCGTGACGAAAGGGATCTTGCCGTCGAGGATGCGGCTCGCCAACCAAGCGCTGACCGAGTGCGGAATCGCGTAATGCACATGCAGCAAATCAAGCTTCTCCGTCGCCGCCGTCTCGGCCATCCGCGACGCCAACGCCAAGCTGTAGGGCGGGTATTGGAACAGCGGATAGTCACTGACCGCGACCTCGTGGTAGTGAATGCGAGGTAAATCGCCGCTCAGACGAATCGGATTGGCGTAGGTGATGAAGTGGACTTCATGCCCCCGGGCGGAAAGCTCCATCCCCAGTTCCGTAGCGACGATGCCGCTACCGCCGTAAGTGGGATAACACGTAATGCCGATCTTCAAATCGGTTTCTCCTCAAAACGCCGCGCCAACCGGCAACGAGCCGCCCGGGCGCCGCCCGCACCCTCCCAAGATACAATGAAACTCTCGCTTGCCACGCCGCCGCCTCATGCCCGACGCATCCCCGCCGCCGTCCTCCACTCCCGTCGATACTGCTATCATCGGCGCCGGACCGACGGGACTTTCCTGCGCCATCGAAATCACCAAACGCAACCGATCGGTCGTTGTGTTCGATAAAGGCTGCCTCGTCAACTCGCTCTACAACTACCCGACCAACCTCACGTTTTTCACAACTCCGGAACTGCTCGAGATCGGTGATCTGCCCATGACCGCCGTCCGCGAGAAACCCACCCGCGGAGAGGCGCTCAAATACTATCGCCGCGCCGCCGAGCATTATCGCCTACCGCTCCGCCAATACGAAAAGGTCACCGAAATCCAGGGAGACGACGGAAATTTTCAGCTTCACACCGTCGATCGCCGCGGCCGGAAGGCCTGTCAGCCGGCGCGCAAAGTCATCGTCGCCACCGGATATTACGACTTGCCGGTCATGATGAACGTACCCGGCGAGGAATTAGAAAAGGTTCTGCATTACTACCGCGAACCCCACCCCTTCTACGACTGCGACGTGGCCGTCATCGGCGCTAAGAATTCCGCCGCGATCACGGCCTTGGAATTGTATCGTTGCGGCGCCCGCGTCAGTCTCATTCATCGAGGTAAGCACCTGAGCGACAAAATCAAATACTGGATTCTGCCCGATATCGAGAACCGTCTCAAAAACAACGAAATCGCGCATTACCCGGAATCCGACGTCGAGAGAATCACCGACGACTCCATCAGCATCCGCGCGCCGGGGGGCGCCAAGACCTTGCCCAACGACTTCGTTCTCGCGATGACCGGATATAGACCCGACGTCGAGTTTCTGAGCCAAACCGGCATCGTTTTCGACTCGGAAACACAGCGGCCGCGAACCGACCCGGAAACTCTCGAAAGCGACCGGCCCGGCATCTACCTCGCCGGCGTCATCGTCGCCGGCATGCACACCAACGAGATTTTCATCGAAAACGGCCGCTTCCACGGCCGCCAAATCGCCCGCCACATCGACGCCAAGCTGGACGCCCCGACTTCCGACTAACCCAGACGACGAAGACGCCTCGGCGGTGCGGCGGCTTCCGTCGCCCTAAGGCCGCCTTAGCCGCCGCTGCTTAGAAGATCAAGGAAATATGACCGCTGTACTAAGCCATAGCACTGATATGTGACTTCTCGCACGCGACCTTACTATTTATGGTGAGTCCGCCGCCGCAACGCGCGGCGGCACTCTAGCGGCGTCCGCTTTCACGGAATCTCGCCGGCACTTAGAGCCAGCCCGGGCGACGTCCTCGGAGGAAGTTATGGCTTGTACAACCTGCAGCAACCCGACAGAGAGCGTCGATAAATTCTGCAATGGATGCGGTCGGGCTGTCGCTGTCATCGACAGAAGAGGCAAGGCCAGGAACTTTCTTTGCCTGCGCTGCGGTACCACCCTGAAAGGCCTGAAGCACTTCTGCGTTACCTGCGGCGTAAGGACCAAGAGGAAAGGTCCCGAAGACACCCTTTGGAAACGTCTCTCACGGGCTGCGGCGTCTCCGCGGGTGCAGGCCACCGTGGCTGTTACGATGAGCATTCTTGTCGTTTCTCCGATCCTCTATCAGCTGTTTCTTGGGGGCTGGCGGCCCGGCGCGCCGGTGGATACCGTCGTTTCTTCCACCTACATGATTCATACGGTAGCGGGTCCGGTCGACGAGGTTGACGGCCGTCGCTTGAAGCGGCTGAACGGCGTGGCCGTCGATCCGGACGGCCACCTCTTCTTCGTGGATACCACCGGAAACCGAATCCTTCGCATCGACCGCAACGGCGAAGTGCGCCCTTCGGTCGGAACCGGCGAGGAAGGTTTTGACGGCGACGGGGGCCCCTCCTACGCGGCGCGCCTGAGCCGGCCCACGGGAATCGCCTTCGATACCTGGGGCTATCTTTATGTTGCCGACAGTGGAAATCACCGCATTCGCCGGGTCGATCCGGACGGCGTGATCAAAACCATCGCCGGCAGCGGCCCAACCGGCGCCGGAAACGGGAGCTTCGAGGGCGACGGATCGGTCGCGACGCTTGCCCGGCTCAACTCCCCAACCAGCGTCCACATCGACTCTCTCGGCAATATCTTCTTCACCGATACCGGCAATGGCAGACTTCGACGCTTGGCGCCCCTGCGGCGCTCCGACGACAAATAGTCGCTAAGTCGCCCCTGATCATGGCGCTCCGCCGCCGGTCACGGTAACCGCCGAACGCTCGGCGGCGTCCATCCCCTAGTACTCAGACCACGTGAAATGACACCTTTCCCCGACCTTGTTGAGACGGCTTCGATCCGCCCTGGCGGAGGAAACCACTACCAACCAGAGCCGCATCGCCACGGGGCTGTGAAAAACTGGGGACTGTACCGAGCGCCGACCGAATAAGTTCCATCAGATCAACAATTTCTCCTGGCGCGAAGTGGACTGTCCCCCATTTTTTCACAGCCCCGTGGCGATGCGGTCACTCAAGGATAGTGCCTTGCGGCCAAATAACGTACGGACGCGCGGACGGCGCGCAAGCGCGGCGGCGTTCATGTCGAGTTCTTTCAGCTCTTCCGCCGGATCTTCGCCCGGATGGATCGCGAGAACGGCCATAAAGATTCTCCTCGAATGGTAGCCGCAATGCAGTACAGTTTTAAAAAGCATTACGATCAACATGAGTGATGACGTCAAATCCGCCGCGGCGCCGTTTGGCCACCGCGGCCTGTGGGTTGGGTTCGCGCTGCTGGCGGTGGTGCTTGTCGGGTTGCTCGTCCTCGTTTGGAACATGTGGAGCCGCGGGGTCGAACTCGAAGACCGTCTTCGCACCGCCGAGAGCGAGCGGCAATCGCTCGATCAAAAGCTCGGCGCATTGCGCTCCCAATCCGACGGGATGCGTGCCGCCGCCGACTCCGCCGAAATGCGAGCCGCGCACGCCGAAGTCAAGGTCGAGCGCCTCGACGAAGCCCGCAAGCGAGCCGAGTTGGAGCGGGAGTTGGTACGGGAAACCGCCGAGCGCTACCGCGGCGAATCGGAACAGGCCCGCCGCGACGCCGAACGCGCCCGCATTGAAACCGCCCGCATCCGCCGCCAGCGCGAGGCCGAGCTCGACCGCATGCAACAAGCCTTGAACCACATCGTCGAAACCGAACGCACGCCGATGGGCATGGTCATGAATCTGGGGGAAGACTCCTTTCTTTTCGATTTCGACAAGAGCGCGATTCGACCTGAAAACCGCGAAATCCTCAGCCGGATCGCCGGCGTGTTGTTGGCTTCTCACGGCTACCGGCTCTACGTCTACGGTCACACCGATGACGTCGGCGCGGCCGATTACAACCGCGAACTGTCGGATCGCCGGGCGCGCGCCGTCCGCAACTACCTCGTGCACGCCGGCGTTCCCGACGCCGTCGTCAAGGCCAAGGGTTTCGGGGAAAGCAGCCCCGCCACGACAGGCCGTTCCTCCTCCGCGCGCCAAAAAAATCGGCGCGTCGAAATCGGCGTCATCGACACCGTCGTCCATTACACCGGCGCGGTCGAGGAATAATCCCGCCGGCGTCCCCATTTCCCCCTCCGGGTTCGCGCGAACACAAACACCTTTGGACTCGCCGCGAAAACGGTGTACTATAAAGAGGTTTCATCACTCGGAAAGGACAACTCATGTGGGGTAAGAAGGACGAAATGCCGCCGTCCCCCGGTTTCGCGCCCGGTGGCTCTCCCGACTCGGCTCTACCCGCGCCCGCGCGCTCGCTGAGCGCCGCGCCGCCCGCTTCCTCGGGCGGGGCGACGTTGGAGCGGGGCCGCAACACGGCTCAAATCGGCAAGTCGCTCAAAGTGAAGGGTGAGATCAGCGGCAACGAGGATCTCTATATCGACGGCGAGATCGAAGGCACCGTCGAGCTGGAACAGAACAGCCTCACCGTCGGCCCCAACGGCAAGGTCCAAGCCGACGTGACGGCGCGTTCCATCACGATCCTAGGCTGCGTGCAAGGCAACGTGCGTGCCGGCGAACGCATCGAAATTCGCAAGACCGGGTCGCTCGAAGGCGACTTGGTCACCGCCCGGATCGTGATCGAGGACGGTGCCGTGTTCCGCGGCAGCATTGACATTATCAAAGCGGGCGGCGCGAAGCCCGCGTCGCGGACAGCCGCCGCGCCCGCGCCGCCGCCGCAAGCCCCCGCGGCCGCCAAGCCGGCGCCCCGCATCACCACGGCCGGGGCCGCGCCGGGCGGCGGCACGTAGTTCGATCGGCGTGGACACGGCGTCGGGTTCGAAACAGACGAGGCCCGCGCGGCCTCCCGAAGTCGATTCCTTCTCGCCAACAACCTCACGGAGTCGCGCTTGCAAAACGGGCAGCCCGAACTTTACCGGCGAAAGAGCAACGGACTAGGCCATTTCTTTGACGGCGCCGCGAGCCGCTCCTACGGCGCCATCCTCGACTTGGGCGGACTCAGCCAGGAAAACGTCAACTTCCTCGGTGAGTTGGGATGCAAGATCCATGCGCTCGACCTGCTCGCCGACTTCGATCAGTTCAAACAGCGTCTCCCCGGCGGCCAATTCGCCGCCGCCGCCGCGGAGCAGTTCGTCGATCGTCACCTGCGCTTCGACGCCGAACAATTCGACGCCATCTTGGCCTGGGACACGCTCGAGTATTTCGATTCCGAACTCCTCGCGGTCGTCGTCGCGCGGCTGGGCGACATTTTGAACCCCGGCGGAGGCTTGCTGACCTTCTTCCACACGCAGAGCCGCGGCGAAGTCGTTCCTGTCTATCGTTACTTGATCGAGAACTCCCACGTTCTCAACCTGCGCATACGCCGCGAGCGTACTTTGCCGCGTACTTTCAGCAACCGCAACCTTGAGCGCTTGTTCAGCGATTTCCGTTCCGTCAAGTTCTTCCTCACTCGCGACAATCTGCGCGAGGTCATCGCGGTGCGCTAGCGGTAGTCGATCGTGGGATTTCCCGTTTTCCATCGACCGCTTGCCGCTGTCGTGATGATCACGGCTGTGTGGGGGTCCGCCGGCCAAGCCCCTTGCCAACACAAACAGGCCGTCAACTCACCCCAGGTCGATTTCCGCGCCCGCGGCCACGACCACTACTTCAATCTCGAATACGACGCCGCGATCGAAGACTACCGCCGTCTGCTTGCCGCCGAGCCGAGCGACCTCGGTGCCCGCAACCACATGGCCACCGCCCTGCTCTACAAGGAATTGCTGCGCCTCGGGATGCTTGAGACCAGCGCCTTCAAGGGCGACAACGATTTCTTGCAGCGCGACAAACCGCGGCCTGACCCCGCCGTTAGGGAATCTTTCGAAAGCCTACTGGCCCAGGGGAGGAAACACGCCCTCGCCGCTCTCTCCCGCGCCCCCGGCGACGCCGAAGCGCTCTACTCGCTATCCAACAGCCATGCCCTCGAGGCCAATTATCAATTCATGGTCGACAAGGCCTACTTCGCGGCCCTGCGCAACGGCCGCCGAGCTGAAAAATACAGCAAGAAACTCCGCAAGACCCACGCCGACTTCGTGGACGCCTACCTGATCGGCGGCGTTCAGCAATATGTGTTGGGCAGTTTGCCGTGGCCGATCAAGGTCCTCGCGGCCGTGGGCGGCATGCGAGGCGACAAAGCCAAGGGAGAAGCCTGGGTTCGCCGCGTCGCCGAACACGGCAACTACGCCCGCCACCACGCTCGCTCTCTACTGGCCATTCTGCTGCGGCGCGAAAGACGCCCCTTGGAAGCGGCCGCCATGCTGGAGGGTCTTCGCCGGGACTTTCCCCGCAACTATGTTCTCTCGCTGGAGTTGGGCTCGATGTATCTGGATGCCCGCGAAGATCAACTCGCGCTCGACGTCTTCCGTGAAGCCCGCGAAAAACAGCTCGCCCGAGCCCCCGGCTACGCCCGCATGCCCGCCCGAACCGTCCGAGCACTCGACCGCAGGATCACCCGCGTCGAGGAAACTCTCCATGCTGCCGGCGGCGAATGAATTTGGGTCGGACGCCCTCGGAAAAAAGCCGACGACCGAAAATCATTCACCCCAAAGTCACTCTCTTCCCCTCGCGCGCCGCTTCGTAAATAGCCAGCACCAACTCCAGCGCCGCGTAACCCTCCTCGCCCGCGCAATTCGGTTTGCGGCCCTCCTGAATCGCCTCCCCGAAATCCAGAAATTGTCGCTTGATCGGTTCGAGCGAAATCGCCGCCGGGTCCGAGGCCCCCGAGTCAAGATCGCGGGCAATCGGGGCGTCCGAGCCGTCGCCTTCGACAAGATCAAAAGCGACGAGTTGATCGCCCTCGATCACCGCCGACCCCTTCGTTCCGTGCATCTCGATCCGTTCCGGGTAGCCCGGCCGGACCGCCGTCGACGCCTGAATCACGCCCGTCGCGCCGTCGCGGTACGTCAGCAGGGCGTTCACCATGTCCTCCGACTCCATCTCATGCGCCACCGCCAGTTGCCAATTCGCGCACACCTCCTCGACGGCCCCGGCAAAGTAGAGCAGCAAATCAACGGTGTGGATTCCCTGGTTAATCAGCGCCCCGCCTCCCTCAACCGCCCAAGTCCCCTTGCCCGGCCGGTCGTAGTAGGCCTGCGGACGATGCCACTTCACATACCCGTCGGCCTGAATGATCTTTCCCAGCCGACCCTCGTCGAGAGCTTTCTTGAGAAAAAGACTCGCGTCGTCGAAGCGATGCTGGCTAACAACCCCGAGCGTGCGGTCCGCCTCGCGCGCCAACCGCATCATCTCCCTCGCGTCGTCGAGCGTCAGTGCGAGCGGCTTCTGCGCGAGAACGTGTTTGCCCGCCGCCGCGGCCTCGCGCGTAATCGCGAGCCGCGAGTCGGGGAACGAGCAAACATCGACGTAGTCGATATCGTCGCGGCGGCATAGATCGCGATAGTCGGCGACAAATTCCGCGCCGTATTGATCCGCGAAAGCTTGACCCTTCCGGACGCCGCGATTCGAAACCGCCGCCAACGTGTAGCCGATTTCGCGATAGCTCTCGGCGTGTTTGTGAGCGATAGCGCCCGTCCCAACCAATCCAACCTTCATGGGGATATTGTAGGCGACCACTTCCGGGGCCTACGGAGGGATTCGGAATTGAGGTTGGGGTGCCGCGGCCCGGGGGAGCCGCGCGTTACCTTTACTCCTGCCAGCCGTGCGCGTCTCGCACCGAAATCATCGCCGCCAGAATGTCATTCCAGGTGCCCGCCTGCATCATCACGGCGTTGGGAAACATACAACCGTCCCAGCAAATGTGGCGGCAGGTTTTGGTCAGCTCGCCGTTCTCGTCGCGCAGCCAGAAACCCGAGTGGCGCGGAATGTCGAGTTTCCCATTCGGATCCGTCGCCAAGCAATGCCGGCCCGTCTTGTCATGACTGCCCGAACCCTCGACGGTCGCGTCGTTCTGGGCGATATGGAAATCGATCGTCCAGGGACGTAACACCGCCGTCAGCTTGCGCAGCGCGTCGTCGAGCTCCCCGGCATCCCAGTCAAAACCTTCGGGCACCAGCGAGTCTTCCGGCGCATTGTAACCGAGCAAGTAAAGCAGCGTGTGGGCCATGTCGGCCTGGAACCCGACATTCGGCCGGTCGGTGATCTCGAGCAGGTGAACCATCTGCCGCCAACTGTGCATGCCGCCCCAGCAGATCTCGCCTTCCGCCGCCAGCCGTTCGCCGTTGTCGTCGGCGATCGCCGCTGCCTGTTGAAACGTTTCGGCGATCACGCGGCTATTGGCTTCCGTGTCGCCTTCGGCCCAGTCGCCGACCCCGGCCGAGGAATCAATCCGCACCACCCCATGGGGCCGAATGCCGAATTCGCGCAGTTTTCGGGCGATCGCGCAACCTTTCCGAACCTGCTTCAAGAATTTCGCGCGCCCCTCGCCCGGGTCCATTGCCGAACCACCGCCGGTCGGCGGCCAAACCGGCGCCACCACCGAACCGATCACCAGCCCGCGCGAGGCAAACTTGTCGCCCCACAGCTTCAACTCGTCGTCTGAGATATCGATGCTGATATGCGGATCAGAGAGAAACAGGTCCACGCCGTCGAACTTGACGCCGCCGACATCGGCCGCCGCCGTCAGGTCGAGCATCGTATCGAGGTCAATCGGAGGTTCCGAGTCCGGGCCTTTGCCGACGACGCCGGGCCAAGCCGCATTGTGAAGCTTGGGATAGTTGTTTCCGTTCGTCGTACTCATGGGCTTTTCACCGCCGAAAGGTAGTGTCGTCGGTTCCGCCCGCCGCGGTGCCGATCGGCCCAAGTATACACTGTCGCGAGGTTATCTCTCCAGCGCCGCGGTAATCTTGCGCCCGCCGGAGATGACATTCTGTAGAAACGCCATGGTCGCTTCGCCGCCTGCGGGCGAGCGGTTCTTCTCGTCAATGCTGTGGGCAAGCCCGGCCAGCTCCGACCGCGGATCGGCGGCGAGGGGAACCACCTCGATATCGGCCGCGTTCAATCGCCCTACGGTGGTCTCGAGGACCGCGAGAGTACGGTCGATCTCGGCCCCGCGCATCATGAAGCGGTCGCTCTCATCCGCGGCCGCGCCCGGCTTGCGCTCTTCGAGCGCCGCCCGTTCACTTCTGAGGGTTTCGATGAGGTCATCGATTCTGACTTTCCACGCCGCTATGTTCATACCCATTTCTTCGTCGTCAATTTCGAGGGAAGATAGATTGCCTTCGGTGTTTTGGGTGAGAGCGGCCGCGAACAGCTCGATACTCGATAAAAATGTCGCGGTTCGCATCGATAATGCCGGCTCTCGGACAGACGTCACCCGCGGTTCGTGACACAACACGAACTCTACCTATGACAAGCGAAGAACGAATGCAAAAGGGGCCGGCCGGGTGTGCGAATACTCGCCGCCCCCAAGGCTGTCTCGAAGTTTCGGCGGGAAGCTAATCAGACCACGTGAAGAGACACCTTTCCCCAACTGTGTTGAGAAGGCTTCGATCCGCCGTGGCGGCGGAAACCACTGCCAACCAGAGCCGCATCGCCACGGGGCTGTGAAAAATTGGGGACTGTACCGAGCGCCGACCGAATCAGTTCCATCAAATCAACAATTTCTCCTGGTGCGAAGTGGACTGTCCCCCATTTTTTCACAGCCCCCGCGCGGCGCGGTCCCGGCGAACCCTTCGACCAAGTTTCTCCCCTGAACGATCCGGCGCCGGCCGGTGGCTAGTTCGCCGGCTTCAGACCCTCTTCGGAATCGGCGGCCCCTTCCATCCAACCCGGATACCAGCGGAACACATTGCCGCTCAGGCTGCCGATGAAGATGTATTTTTCCGGCGTCACGTGGATCCAATGCCCGGGGCTCTCCATCGCCCCGATAATCCGGCCCGTCGCCATGTCGATATTCATGATGCGGCCGGCGAGAGTGTCGTAGGTGATGTTTTCGATGTTGTCGCGGTGCGTGATGATCCACATCTCGTCGTCGGGTGTGATGAAGATGTTTTGCGTCGCCCCGAGGTGGGTCCACATTCTGAGGAATTTCCCGTCGGCGTCGAAGATTTGAATACGGTTGTTTTCGCGATCACTCACGTAGACCGTCCCCTTCGAATCAACCGCCGCCGAGTGAACGATATTAAACTCGCTCTCCCCGGTGCCGTGCCGGCCCCAAGCCGTGATGTATTCGCCTTCCGGTGAGAACTTGACGACACGCGCATTGCCGTAGCCGTCGGCGACATACACCGAACCGTCCGGCCCGAAGGTGATATCCGCCGGACGGAAGAAATGCTTGTCGTCCTCGCCCGACTCGCCGCGAACGCCGAGCGTCAGCAGCAGCTTGCCTTCCCTGGTGAATTTCATCACCTGGTGGTTGCCGTTGTCGGTGATCCAAACGTTGCCGTCGCGGTCGACGCGTAGCCCGTGCTCGTTGCCGAAGTCGAGATCACGCCCCCATGAGCGCAGGTATTTACCGTCCTTGTCGAAGACCACGATGGGGTCGGCGTCCGCGCCCCGCTGGAAGACGTAAACCTCACCCGCCGAGTCCGCGGCCACCGCCGACACACGGCCGAAATACCAGCCCTTGGGCATCGTATTTTCCGGCTCGAAACCAAAGCGGATCTGTACACGGTATTTCAGCAAACCGCCTTCGTGGGGATACCAGCCTTCGGGTCCGGCCGGCTCCGGCTCCGGTGCCGGCGCGCCCCCGCACCCAAGCAACCCAAGAGCAACACCGGCAATGGCAATCAAGGCAATCGATCTCGACATGAAATTCTCCTAGGACTCAGACCAAGTGAAAGACGCCTTTCCCCGACCCTGCTGAGAAGGCTTCGATCCGCCATGGCGGAGCAAACCACTGCCAACCAGAACCGCATCGCCACGGGGCTGTGAAAAATTGGGGACTGTACCGAGCGCCGACCGAATAAGTTCCATTGAATCAATGATTTCGTCTGGCGCGAAGTGGACTGTCCCCCATTTTTTCGCAGCCCCCGCGCGATGCGGTCACTCAAGAATAGTGCTTTGCAGCCAAATCAACTTTTTCATGCGGTCGCGGCACCAGCCCGACGAAACAAGTATCAACGGACCCTAAGACAATAGCGTCCCACTCACCCCGTTGTCTACGCCGGCCGAGTGCGGCAGGTCTCCAGGCCCGCCCATCTTCAAACCACTACGACAACCGTAATCGCCCGGCGCCAAAGCCATCTGCTACCGTAGGGCACGTCGCCGTCCCTGGCCGCGCAAATTGAATTAGAGATGTCCTCAGCCCGAAAAATCTTCGAAAAACAAGCCCTGCACGCCCTCGCCTTGGCCGTCTTGCTGGCGTTGACCGCCATAACCGCCCGCCGCGACGCCGTCGCGGCGGGCTCACTGTGGGGTATCGCCACCCCGGTCTGGCTATGGGCCGCCGTGGGGGTCGCGATCGTTCACCAACTCTGGGTTTGGCTGTGTTGGCGACTCGAGCTGCATGTCCAGTGGCTAAGCCGGCACTTCGGGGAAACGGGTTTCCCCATCTACGCCGCCGGCTTCGCCGTCTTGGGGCCGAGCCGGGTTCTTCTCATCATCGCCCTGGCCGCGGCCAACCAAGGCACCCTCGATGTGAACCGCGCCGCGGCAAGCGTTCTCGCGACGCTGATGTTGATTCCCGCCGTCTACTTGTTCTATTCCGTCAAACGCTATTTCAAGTTCCGGCGAGCCCTGGGCGCGGACCATTTCGACTCGTCCTACCGAAACATGCCGCTGGTACGCGAGGGCATTTTCCGGTTTACAAGCAATGGGATGTATACGTTCGGGTTCTTTGTCGTCTGGTTGCCCGGCCTCTACGCCGCCTCGCAGGCCGCCCTGCTCGCGGCGGCTTTCAACCACGCCTACATCTGGGTGCATTACTACACAACGGAATTGCCCGACATGCGCCGCATCTACGGCCAAGACGGCGCTGACTGATTCACGGAAGATGCCTACCGGCGCTCCGGTCTTGATCGACGCTCCGGCCTCCGCCCTACCTCTCCCCTTCCGCGAACGGAAACACCGTCGGCCGCGCCGCCCGCAAATAGTCATCCACGCTGAGAAACAGGGAATCCGTCAACGACCCGGCATTGAACGCGATGCGGTCGTTCTCCGTGATCGAGGGATCGACGTAGAGCTCGAACGGCAAGATCGGTTGCCCGAAAGGCGGCACCGAACCCGGCACGAGCCCGGTCAATTCCTGGAGTTCCGCGGCCGAGGCGAAACGCGTCTTGCGCGTGCCGAACCGACCTCGGATGGCCTGCGAATCCACGCGCAGTGCGGCGCTGAGCACGAAAAGCCGAAATTCTCCGCCAACCTTGAGCAGCAGGGCCTTGCCGCCGACCCGGATGTCTTCACCGCGGACCCGAGCCGAGTCTTCCGACGTCAACGTGGGCTCGTGGTGTAGCGAGCGATACGCTACCCCTTGTTCGTCGAGAAAGGAACAGATCTGTTCGAGAACCGGTCGGTCGGGCATTCTTTCCAGGATGACCGAGGTAGGCCGGGAAGGTCAACGGTCTTATTTCGGGACAGCGGTGAACCTTCCCACCTCTGATCCATTGACAAGATTCCGGTTTTCTGTTCAGATGGTCATAGACCGAAGAAGGTGCGCCGATGACAAGCGAATTTATGAAGAGACTGCGAGTCGCCGCGGCCTTGACGATGCTGCTCGTGCTACCGGCGGGCCTAGCCGCCGACCAAGCCGCCGAGAAAGCCGCTCGCAAAGCCGCCGAGTCCTGGCTGGCTCTCATCGACTGCGGGCGCTACGCCGAAAGCTGGGACGAAGCGGCTCCCTTCTTCAAGGAAAAGGTTCCCCGTGACCAATGGGTCGCTATGGTTCAGTCCACGCTCGCCCCTTTCGGCAAGCTGAATGGACGTACTTTCATTGGGGCCAAGTACGTGACCGAACTGCCCGGAGCCCCCGACGGCGAATACGTCGTGATGCAATTCCAGGCGTCGTTTGAAAAGAAAGAGAAGGCTGTCGAGACGATCACGCCAAAGCTTGCGCCGGACGGCAAATGGCGTGTCTCGGGGTATTTCGTTCGCTGAAGCGGTGCAACGCGCCGGTTAGTCCTGTTCCAAAAGCCCGCGTACCAGATCCACCACCCTCCCCGCCGGTTCAAACGAATCAATTCGGGCCGCTACGCCTTCGAAAGCGTGTCCCTCGTTGAATTCATGCCGGTAGGCGATCACGGGTAAGCCCGCCGTCAGGCCCGCTCTCGCGCCGGCGTCGGAGTCCTCGAAAACAACGGCCGCCTCGGCCCTCGCGCTCAAGCGTTCGAGCCCAAGCAGATAAGGGTCGGGCTCCGGTTTGTGGCGCGGCGTATCCTCGGCGGTGAGCACGACGTCGAAAAAGGGTTCCAGAGGGAGCAATCGAAAAATCTGCTCGACCATATGCTTTCGGCTGGATGTAACTAACGCGGTTCGAAAGCCTTCCTTTCGCAAAGCCTCCAAGAGCGCAAGCACGCCGGGAACCGCTTCCAGATTTCTCTCCACCAATTCCCGATAGATCTCCCCGTAAAGCTCCGTATATTGCGTTGGGTCCGGCCCGATGCCGCCTTCGCGCATATACGCCGCCCGCACGATTTCGTGAATGCCGCCCATCACGCCGCCGTAAAACTCGCGCGTGACCGTGCCGCCAAGGCTTCGCACGGTTTCCGCGTGCGCGGTCGCCTTGAGCGCCTCGGTCGTGACCACCACGCCGTCCATGTCGAAAAGGACGGCCCCGGTCGGTAGGTTGGTGCTATCGGAATGCATGGGGATGGAACGATGGTCGACTTTTCACGAGGGGAGGCGTCAACGGCGCCGGCCGCGATTCTTGCGCCCAATTAAAAGAGATCGTCCCAGTCGCCGAGCGTCTCCACCACCTCGTGAGCCGTGTGCTCGAAATGAAGCGGCGTGATCGAAACGTCGCCTTCGCGGACCGCCGCGTAGTCAGTTCCCGGGTCGGCGTCTTCGTGCCGGACTTCCTCATGCATCCAGTAATACGCCGAGCCCCGCGGGTCTTTCCCGCCGAGCATCACATTGCGCGAAATCTTCGGAGATTGCCGCGTGATCCGTACCCCTTCGTAGCTCGGGTGAGGGACGTTTACATTGAGCGCCACGCCCGCCGGCAGGCCGTTTTCGAGCACCCGCCGGCCCAAGCGTGTCACGAATTCCGTGGCCGGCCGAAAATCCACATCCTGCTTGGCCGCGACCGAAACCGCGATCGACGCGATGCCGTGCTTGGCGGCTTCGGCGGCGGCGGCCACGGTGCCCGAATAGTAGATATTCTCGCCGAGATTCGAGCCGTTGTTGACGCCGGAAATTACCAGATCGGGCCGGAACCCAAGCAGCAAGGTCAGCGCCATCATCACCGTATCGGTCGGCGTGCCGTCCACCGCGTAGCGGTCTCGACCGGCCTCGCGGTAACGCAACGGCCGATGAATCGTGATGGCTCGTCCCGCGCCGCTCTGTTCGTGGGCCGGGGCCGCTACGTAAACCTCGCCCAGTTCGCCGGCGACCTGTTCGAGAGCATGGAGTCCGGGCGCGTCAATCCCGTCGTCGTTGGTGAGAAGTATCCGAAACATCGGTCGAAACGGTCAGCGCTTCGAGAGCAGGCCGAGGATGTCGTTCAACTCTTGCTTGATGCCGGAGAGCGCCGCGGCGTCCGGCGCCGGTTCGGGAGCAAAGGGCAACGCCGACTGTTCGCGCACCGGGGCGGCGCGGCGTTTCTGCTTCTTGCGTTCCCGCATCGCCTTGCGGGCGCCGGCGATCGTATAGCCTTCGTCGTATAGCAGGCGCTTGATATCGAGAACCGTTTCGACGTCTTTGCGGCGGTATTGGCGCTGACCGCTGCTGGTCTTCTTGGGCGCCAGTTGAGGAAACTCCGCCTCCCAGAACCGGAGCACATAAGGCTCGACGTCGGCCAGTTCTCCGACGTCGCCAATGCGAAAAAACAGCCGATTGGGGATTTTCGGCGCTTCGATTTCGGCCATGGGAGTGCTTATCGTAGCAGACCTTATGGCGGATTTGAACGCCGCAAGCAAACCGATCACGCAAACGGCGAAAAATTCAGGTCGTCGCCGCCACGCACCCTCTCAAACAAGGTCGGCTTACGACGTGGCGCACGTTTCCAGACGTGCTGTGTCGCCATTCTTGGCGACATGTCTTCCCCTCACTCTACCCGCGACACCAGCGCCGCCGCCACGCCGATCCGCGCTCGGTGCCGGCCGCTCGGCAGCATCACCGTCCAATGCCGAGGGCCTTCGAGAATCGTCGGGTGAAAGCGCCGGCCATCGATCCATACTTCTCCCGGGAGACGGTCCAGCAACAACAGCCCGCGAGCGTCGGCCTTGTATTCGAAGTCAAGACCGTTCGGCGCGTAGTGCACGGCGAGCAAGTCGAGGTTGGCGTGCGTCACCCGCAAGGTCGGCTCCGCCCCGCCGTGCCGCAACTCGTGACGCCCGGCGGGAATCCGCGCCGTCTCGCCATCGGTAAACGGCCAGGGAATGCCGTTGACCGTCACCGGCCCCGCGAACGTGACGCCCACTTCGCGCGACGCCTCAACGACCCACCGGTCGCCCTTACGCGTGACTTGCGTACGTGCCGCCGCGGCATGGGGCAGTAAGTCCCAATCCGCGCGCCCGATCGAGTGTTCGAAATAGAGCAACACGCGCGGAAACGCCTCGCCGGCGATGTGGACGAGCTGCAGAAACTCCGTCCCGACCTGCTTCTTCGTTGGATACGTCTTTTGATATCGCTCGACGATATTGATGTCGATCGCGAGGCGTTCGGGGTCGGGGGCGATCTCTCGATAGCGCCGCGCGATTTCCTGATAGCGCTGCGGACCCATGTCCCACTGCGTGGCGGGATCTTCGACCACAAGCTGAAAATCGTATTCCGCGGCCAACGCCAGCAGAGCCGCCGTATCGGCCCCCAGCAGTTCCCGCATCCTGGGGTCCAAGCGGTCGTCGATCTGCGTCACCGTCAGATGCGGCCGAGGTCGCCTTGCCGCGAGCAACGCCAAGAAACGCCGCTGCAGCCGCAAAGCCAATTCCGCCCGATAATCGACGAAGTTCCGCCAGGCTTCCCCGTTCAGGCTCCAAAAGCGCGGAGAGTCGGGATCGAAAAGCGCCGCGGGATCGAACCCGGCGCGTGTTTCGTATTCCCGCCGCACCCACTCATTCATCGGTGTGAAACGTTGTGGGTTCGACGGCCCGTGCAGCGATTCGAAATACAACTCCGCGAGGTTGACGCCGTCCCAGTCAAAGCGGTCGAGCAAGGCGGAGACGCCTGCGGCGACCCGCTCGTGGCAATCGGGGTCGGCTAAGTTCACCAGCTTGCGCCAGTCGAGTTGAGCGTCTTGCAGCGCCGCGGTTTGCTCACGGCAGCCCGGTTCATCCCGCCAGAATGCTTCGCTCACATGAGGTAATTCGAGCCAGGCGTAGACCAGAACCCCCTCGCGGTGGCAGGCCTCGATCAACCGTTTTAGGTAGTCGTCGCGCCCTGGGTCGGGATCGTGGAAGTGCCAGGCGCTTACGTGAAGCCCCGCGATGCCGGCCCGGCGCCAACGCGACGCCATGTAATCGAGATCGACCCGCGTGCGGTAGGAATAGTCGAAAAAAGCCCAGGTCCGCCACCCACGAAACGGCGGGTCGAGCCCAAGATCGCGCAGCGCGTGAATCAAATAGGGGTAGTGTTCGTAGCCTTGCGGGCCCGGGTCGGTCGCGGCCCACAGAACACCTCCGTCTTCGCGGCGAATGCCCGCCAGCAGCGGCGCCCTGCTGTGTCGTTCCCGCTGAAAAACGAGAGCGCCCTGGGGCAAAGTGTAGACCGGCAACGAAAGCGGCGTCTCGCGGAAGATCGCAAGCGCGGGGTCGCGCAAGTCAACCGACCGCGCCACGCGAACCTTCCTGTCCGATGCCCTGAAACCGAGTTGTCGGGCGGCCGCCGAGTCGCCGACGACGATCCGAAACCGCGCCGGTTGGCTCGTCGCTTCAACACCAACCGCCGAAAGCACCGGCCGCCAAGCATCCGGATCAGCCACCTCAACCCGAAAGTCCGCCGCCGGCAAAACCGCGACCGCCGCCGCAAGCGCCCCCCAAAGAGCGCAAAGCCCAAACCGAGCCGCGACCGTGGAGAACGCTGACAGCGTGCCGCTCCGGAGCCGCGAAGCGGCGGCAGGATCATAGCCTAGGGTGAAGCCGGGACGGCGAAACCCTAGGTGAAACCGTCTATACCGTCGAGCCCTGAAGGGGCGGCGGGAAACACTCACCGCCACAAGAAGCGCTCCTCGTACTCGAGTTCGTGCCGTTTCAACAAAGAAAGAAATTCATCCTTGAAGACTACCTTTTCGTGATGCTCCGCTATCGGCTATGTATCGCTTTACGCCGCCTACGTTGGATTGGCTGACACTGAACGCCGCATAACCCGGCTGCCAAGCGAAGCCCTTGGCTTGCCCCCGCATCCAACGGGAAGACTTCGCCTTGATTGTCCGCATCGCTTCCGCGAGTGTCAGGGTTGGAGGGAGCGTGAGCAGAATGTGAACGTGATCGGCCACACCATTGACAATGAGCGGCTCGCACCCGAGGCTTCGCACGATCCCGCCCAGATACGCGAATAGGTTGGGGCGAATCGGCTCACGGAGCAAGGGGGCACGGTCTTTTGGCGAGAAGACAACGTGGATTAAGATTCGGTGCAACGTTTGCGCCATTGATCTCCGGTCGCCCTTTCAGGGCTAAGCGGTTTTTTTTGGGGGGGGTGTTTCCTCGGGTTCCGCCGTTCCGGCTCCGCCCTAGGCTATATTCGCGCCGCCGCTCCGCGGCTCTGGGAACTCGCGCCGCCCAGGCCTCTACCCCCCCCATCACCGCGCAAACGAATACCACAACGAAATCCGCAAATCGTAATAATTCGGCCGCCGCGGATTAAACGCGTTCACCAAATGAACACCTCGCAGAAAATGTATATCCAGATTCATCGGCGGCGACACACCCGGCAGCCGAAAGCGAATCCCGGTCCTGTCTCGACGAAATTAGCCCAATAAGCTCGGTTGCGATCCGTCGTCACATTGAAGTTCCAAAAGATCTGCGCCCGCAGCCGTCCCCGATCCGGTAATCGATACCCCGGGCGCAACTGCCAATACCCAATCACGTTGTCCTCGAAACGGCTGATATAGACGCCGTCGAAATTCGTTTCCACAAACGCCCCGCGCCGCCCCGGCGCCAAGTTCGCGCCGAAACCTCGAAACACATTCATGCCCCCTCGATAGTCGGGAATCGCCCGCGGAACCCCCGGCGCGCGCTTATCGAAATAACTGATCGCTTCGCCCGCCTCCGCCCAAAACGTCACTCCCCGCCGCGAAACTGTCCGCAACCCCACCCCGGCGATCAGCGAGCTTTCCGACAGAAACTCCGGCCGCGGACCGCCCGTGCGCTGCTTCAAGTCGCCCACAAACCGCAACGACACATAAGGACGAATCGGGATCGCTCCCAGCCGAAATTCCGTCTTCAGCTGCGCGTAGTTGAACAAATCGTGATAACGCGTCGAGAACATCGGATAGGTCCACAGCGTCGTCGTCACCCGCCGAAACTGCGGCGCCAAATTTTGAAACGAGTCCCGCGCCTGCGCCGCCAGCTCCTCATCGGGACTTTCCGACGCCCGCCGAAACCAGCGCATCGCCTCCCGGTCGCGGCGCAGCAAGTTGTGCACCACCCCCAGCTTGAAAGCCGTCGAGTAATCCTCGGGATCTTCCTCGTACGCCCTCAGGAAAGCCGTTTGCGCATCGCGGAGATAGCTATGTTGCAAGCTCTTATCGCCCAACTCGCGATGAGGACGCGCCCGCGCCGACCGCACCCGCTTGAGCGCCTCGCGCGCCCGCCGCGCAACGTCCTCGTCCTTACTCTCCCGCGCCCGCTCGAGCAGCGAAACCGCGGCCGCCGCGTTACGACGCTCCATGTAGAGGAACGCCAGTTGCGCCACCGATCCCAAGTCATCCGGGTCGATTCGGATAACCCGCTCGAACTGCTGCCGCGCCGCCTCTCGTCGCGCCACTTCGAGAAACAGATAGGCCAGCTCGCGCCTCACTCGCGTATTCGTCTCATCAAGCCGCAACGCCGCGAGAAACTCCGAGGCCCACGGAAAGCGGTCCGGAAGCCGCTCCTTCGCTGTTTCGGAAATCCGCGTGTCGTTCGAATAGGAAGCCAGCAGCCAAGCGCCCGCCGCGCCGCCCGCGTCGCCGGCCTTTTGGCGGGCCCGCGCTAGTTTTGCCAATAGCTCTTCCCGCCGAGGAGGTTGCACGCGCCAAGCGGCTTCATAGTGCTCGGCGGCTCGCCGGTTGTCTCCAAGATCCTCGTAAAGCCGCCCCAATTCGCGATGAACCGATTCGTTGGCCGGGTCCTGCGCCGCCGCCGCCGACCAACGCGCAATCGCGTCTCCTAACTCCGTCTCGACGCGTTCGAGGGCCGCTTCCGCCTCGCGCCCGACCGCCCCGTCGCGGCTCCCGCGCAGGCTGCGAAAGCGTTCGAGCGCTTCGGCGCGTCGGCCCGTTTCGTGATCCAGAAAGCCTAACTCCAAAGCCGCCCGCTCGTCGGACGCATCGAGCGTGACCACTTGCTGGAAGACTTCTCGCGCCCACTCGGTCTCGCCGATTTTGAGATAGACGTAAGCCAATTCCTTGCGGATCCGCGTGCGCGCCGGAGCCGCCTCGACCGCTTCGCGAAGGTGGTGAATCGCCCCTGGGTAGTCCTTCGCCCGCATGGCCTCGTAGCCGCGGTTTAGTGCCGCGTCGGCGTCGGAAAGCGGCGCGCCCGCCGCCCCGCCTCGCCCTGGGTGGCGCAACCGGGCCAACGCTTCGGCCGCGGCCTTTTTCGCGTTGCCGCGGCCGCGACGCTTCACGCGATCGAGCAGCCGGCGAGCCTCCGATGCTTCCCCGGTCTGGAGCCCGGTTTGGAGCTCGGTCCGGAGTAATACGTAGGCCAGCTCGAGCGTCGTGTGGTGATTATCCGGGTCAAGCTCATGAGCCTGCCGAAACCAATCCCGTGCCGCGGCCGGATCGCCCAATTTCAGATGCAGATACCCCAATTCCTTGCGAATCGAGGCATCGCCGGGCAAAGTTTCCCCCGCCTCGACAAAGTGATCGAGCGCATCTTCATAACGCCCCTCACGGAGCGCTTCATAAGCTGTTGAAAGTGGATCGGCGGCGGGATCCGCGGCCCGGACGAATAACAACGAACCGGCCGACAGGAGAAGCACAAGAAGTCTCACTGCCGGTCACTCCAATGGAAAGATACCCCCATCTAACCACAGCCGTGGGGACGATGCAAGAAGGAAGTCGAGGACCCGGTGCGCGACATCAATGTGGAAGTCCTTCTCGCAATGCGAAATGACCCTGCCAACGTACGACGTACCGCGGGCAAGGGCTCAAAACCGCCAATCTCCTCAGCCGCGAAGCGGCAGCCGGAGCCGTAGCCCGGGGTAAAGCGATCCAAACACCCCCCTCCGCTAATCAACCAAGGCGTCAATACCGCCGACGCCCCTCAAACCGAGCCGCGCACGTTAGTAAGCGGTGTCCGATGAACCCGACGACTCTAGAAAAGGAAGCGCCCCCACCCCCGTCTCATAACCAGCCCCAAATCAAATGAATCCCCCCAGATGGGTATTTACTTGACTCAGGTATTGGGAAATAGCCCCTACATGTTGTGGTCGTCCGTAGCGCGTGTCGCGGTGCCTCCGACCAGCGATTTGTAGGGTGCCGGTGGCACGGCGACGGCCTGTTGAACCAGGCGGTAAAAGAGCTTGCCTCGACTTCTGGACTTGCGGCGGTTGAAGCGGAAGGCGAATTCGTCGAGGTAGGAGTCGAGATGCTCGTGACTGACCGCTCCTTGATGCGTGCCCAGTATCCAGCGCTTCACTAACGACACCACGCGGTGCACCCGGGGGAGCAGTTTCGAGGCGCGCGCCGGTTGCCCCTCCAGGTAGCTCACCTCGTGGCGATAGCCGTCGCCTTCGAGCGGTTCGTATCCCAGCCAACCGTCGGTATGGACCACGCTGCCGGGTTCGATCGACTCGCCGACGAAGGCCATCAAGCTGTCCCCGGAGGCGTTGGGAATGGTGCGTATCCGAACCCGCCCGATGCCGGCACCATCTTCCTCGGCCGCTACTACAATCAGCGCCTTAGCGTCGGTTTGGCGACCGCGCACGCCCTCCTCCAAGCCTCCTAAGTAAGTCTCGTCAACCTCCACGCGCCCGCTGAGCCGATCGCGTCCGGGCCGCACCATGGCGCGCCGGAGCTTATGCAACCAAGTCCAGGCCGTTTTGTAGCTGCCCAGGCCCAACACCCGCTGCAAGCCCAGCGCGCTCGCCCCGTTCTTCTGGCTCGTGAGCCACCACATGGCTCGAAACCAACTCTGGAGGGGTTGGCGGGTGTCTTGAAATATTGTGCCCGCCGTTGGAGAAGCTTGATGCCCGCAGCCGGCGCACTCCAGCAGCGCTGTCCGCACCGCCCACGCTTTGTCGTGCCCGCATCGCGGACAACGAAAACCCTCCGGCCAGCGGAGTTGACACAGATACTCTCGACAGGCCTGCTCGGTGGCGAAACGCGCCTCGAACTCGGCCAGATTCCGAGGATAATCTTCCATTTCCCCGATCCTACATCTTGTGGTCACCTGAGTCAAGTAAATACCCATCCAAACTTTTCCATGCGATCGTCGTACTAGTCCCACGCTTGAGCAAGATTCCGCGCATCGCAACTCTTGCTCGGATACATCGGACTCGCAAGAGTCCCGGGGTCACACCCGCCATCGAAGCGGTGCCTCGAATCTCGTCGGGGCGATCGAAGAAATTGTCGGGGCGCGCCCGACGCCGACGGAGACAGGAACGCCGGTATCGTCCGGTCGCGCGGACCGACTATCCTTCTACACTGAGGGCGTAGCCCGCTGTCCGCTCCCCCATCGCTGATTTTCTCCCCATGCCTGAAAAGAAATACGATCCCCGGCAAATCGAACCCAAGTGGCAACAGAGTTGGGAAGCTTCCGACATCTACCGCGGCGATAAGGACCTCTCGCGGCCGAAATACTACGTCCTCGAGATGCTTCCTTACCCCAGCGGGTCGCTGCACATCGGGCACATTCGCAACTACTCGATCGGCGACGCCCTGGCGCGCTACAAGTGGATGCGAGGGTTTCGCGTGCTGCATCCGATGGGCTGGGATTCCTTCGGGCTGCCCGCCGAAAACGCCGCCATCAAGAACAAGCGAGAGCCCGGGGAATGGACGCGCTCGAACATCGCGCACATGAAGCGGCAGCACTCGCGTTTCGGTTTCAGCTACGACTGGGAGACGGAAATATCGAGTTGCGAGCCCGAATACTATCGCTGGAATCAGTGGTTCTTTCTCAAGATGTACGAGCGCGGGCTGGCCTACCGCAAACAGGCGCGCGTCAACTGGTGTACCGAATGCCGGACGGTTCTGGCCAACGAGCAAGTCGTTGAGGGCTGCTGCTGGCGCCATGAAGATACGCCGGTCGAGCAACGTTCGCTCGAGCAGTGGTTTTGGAAAACGACGGCGTATGCCCAGGAATTACTCGACCACCTGGCGGAACTCGAAGGCGGCTGGCCCGAGCGCGTGATGACGATGCAGCGTCATTGGATCGGGCGCTCAGAGGGCACGCGCATCGATTTTCGTTTGGAAGACGACGACACGAAGATTCGCGTTTTCACGACGCGAGTCGACACCATTTACGGCGCCACTTGCGCGATCCTGGCGCCCGAACATCCGCTGGTCGATCAGTTCGGTTTGCGCGAGAAGGCCGACGAGATGATCCGCCGGCGGGCGGCGCAGGATCCCGACAACCTCGATAAGGAAGGCTTTTTCACCGGGCATTACGCGGTCAATCCTTACAGCGAAGAAAAGGTTCCGCTTTGGGTCGCCAATTTCGTGTTGATGGAATACGGCGCGGGGGCCATCATGGCCGTGCCGGCGCATGACCAACGTGACTTTGAGTTCTGTAAGAAATACGGCATCGCGATTCGTCCCGTGATTCGGCCGACCCGGGGCGAGTTGGTCGATGCCGAGACGATGGAGGAAGCCTTCGGGGAATACGGCGTCGTCGAAGATTCCGGTCCCTTCAACGGAATCACGACCGAGCAAGCCAAGGTCAAGATGACGGCCTGGGGCGCCGAGCGCGGTTTCGCCGCCGGGGCGGTGACCTACCGTCTCAAGGACTGGGGTATTTCGCGGCAGCGCTACTGGGGCACGCCGATTCCGATGATCCACTGCCCCTCGTGCGGCGTCGTCCCCGTTCCCGAGCAGGATTTGCCGGTGCTGCTGCCTTCGAACGTGAAACTCACGGGCGCGGGCAGTTCGCCGTTGCTCGAAGTTCCCGAATTCGTCAATGTGGCTTGCCCGAAGTGCGTTGGCGAGGCCCGCCGAGAGTGCGACACGATGGACACCTTCGTCGACTCCTCCTGGTATTTCTATCGCTACTGCGATCCGCGCAACGACCAAGCGCCCTATGACCCGAAAAAGGTCGCCGCCTGGTTTCCCATCGACCAATATATCGGCGGCGTCGAGCACGCCGTGCTGCACCTGATCTATGCGCGCTTCTTCACCAAGGTCATGCGCGACCTCAGCTTAATTACTTGGAACGAGCCGACCAAGCGCCTTTTCACCCAAGGGATGGTGATTCGCGACGGGGCCAAGATGTCCAAGAGCAAGGGCAACGTCGTCTCGGCCGACGTCGCCGTTGACAAGTACGGCGCCGATACAGTGAGAATGTTCGCGCTCTTCGCCGCGCCCCCGGAAAAAGACGTCGATTGGCGCGACGCGGGCGTCGAGGGCATGTCGCGATTCTTGAGCCGCGTCTATCGTTTTGTCACGCGGCACGCGGACGACCTCGGCGTCGAGGGGACGGGGGGCCCAAACGACGCCGACAAGGCGGTGCTTCGGAAACTGCATCAGACCATTCGCAAAGTCACGCATGATTTCGAGACGCGCTGGCATTTCAACACCTCGTTGGCTGCGGTCATGGAGCTGACCAACGAACTCTACGCCCGTGAAGAAGACTTGTCGCCCGCCGTATCGGCGGAGGTGTTGCCGAAGCTGGTCTTGTTGCTGGCGCCGTTCGCTCCCTACATGGCCGAGGAGTTGTGGGCGGAGCTGGGCCGCGAGCACCCGGTGATGCACGCCGCCTGGCCGCGCTTCGATCCCGAGCTTGCCGCCGAGGACGTCGTCGAAATCATCGTGCAGGTGAACGGCAAGTTGCGCTCGCGTGTGGCGCTGGCCCAGGGCGCCGGCAAGGATGAGATCGAAGCCTCGGCCAAGGCCGACCCGAAAGTGGCCTCCCATTTCGAAGGCAAGACGATTCGCAAGGTCATCGTGGTGCCGGGAAAATTGGTAAATTTCGTTGTGGGGTAGACGTTAGTGCCACGCCCCCGGGCTGGGGCAGTGAAAGATTGCGGACTCTCCTCCGAAAATCCCCTTCGAGCGTACGGTGGGTTACGATATAGCCCAATCAGGCCGCACATGTCGTGCAGCCGCGGAGCGGCGACGGGAAAGTAGCCCCGGGCTTCAGCGCGGGGTTCACGCCAAAAAACGGCAAGCCCCGGACGGGGCGTAGGAGCATTCGTCCGATGCGACTTGATCCAACCGAAACGTTGAGGTCGACGACTCGCCCCCATTTTTATGGCGGTATTATGAACGTCAACGTTCAGAGAGACGGACTCTTCCGAAAATGGACTCGCGAGCGTATAGTGCATCGGGACTAGGTACTTGTTGAAACCGCATACGGCGGATGCTCCACGGACTCTCGATACTGCAACCGTTTTCCGTCGGCGTTGCGGATCGCGGCGACTACCCGCGTCCCGTCGTCCACGTTTCGCGTGTTGAAGCAGAACTCGAACTCATTCAAATAGTTCGGCAAGTGTTTCTTGCTCACGCTGTGAAACGTCCCCATCACGCCCCGCTTGAGCAGTGAAAAGACGCCCTCGACGCTGTTTGAATGCACGTCTGTTCCCGCCCGTACGTACTCCCCGTCGCTGTGGATCACGGTCTCATGGCCACCCTCGAATTTCCGACCGACGGGCCGGTACTGATGGAATTCATCCGTGATGAGGCGACAGGTGAGGTCTGCGTTCTCTGCAATGACACTGCCGAGTTCGTCCGCCGTCAAGCGCTTCATCACCCGGAATCGGACATCGCCACCGCGTTCGACCATCCCCAAGACAGGGGTTTTCTTGGTACCTCGACCCCGTTTTGAGGTCCCCTTGTAGCGCGGTTTACCGCCGACGTAAGTTTCATCGACTTCGACCGTTCCAGCGAGCTTTCGCGGCGTGTCGTTTCCCAATCCGTGACGAATCCGCCGAAGCACGTACAGGGCAGACTTGTGGGTGATCTCCATTTCGCGACTCAACTGAAGAGCGCTGATACCTTTCTTGCTGGCGCATGCACGCCAGAAGGCAAACACCCAAACCCGCATCGGCAAGCGCGTCTCTTCAAAGATCGTGCCCGTACGCACGGTGAACATCTTCTTGCAGCCACGACAGCGCCAGCGGTAATCCTTGTTCCGTTGCCCGTCTTGGCCCTTCATCATGTAAACGTCGGTATCCCCGCATCGAGGGCAGCAAGGATTGTCGCCCCATCGTTGCCGTTCCATGAACTTGACCGCTCGCGTCTCATCTACCGTCGCCTTGCGAAGCGCTTCCAGAATTGGTGACTTCTGCTTTCTCTTCATGGTTTAACTTTAGCATATCTTGATATCTATTGCAATCATTTTCGTCCGATCCAGCACGATCATATATTTGTCTGAGTCCATCGAGATCTCGTGAGTCGAATGCCATTCTCATCTGAGTAAAAACACGGACGCTATACGGTAGGACGTCCTCGATGGGAAAGCTGAGTGTCCGCTTGGCTCCCTTACCCGCTACAAGAACCCTTTTTTTGGTGGTATCCACGCCACGGAGAAGAAGAACCACTGGCTCATCACCCCAGGATCGGACAATCACACGGGTGCCCATATTATCTGTTGACATTTTTGTCCACCTCGTTCACAATAATTAGGACGATTCTCTGAAGGGATAATAGCATGGCGGAAAGAAGCGATGCTGCGCGAGGGCGTGACGCTGGCCTCTCTCGAAACCCAAGTCACGGCCTGCTCCGACACGGCCTTCGCCGAGCGTCTTCAGCAACGCCTGCGCACCCTCCAACGGAACTGTCAGAACTTCGCTCTGCCTTGGTAAGGGCGCCAGCCAGACCCCTGAGATCACCAGATCACCGTTTCCTCTCTTCCCAGAAATCCTCTCCCCCCCCACTTTGCCCGTCTCTCCCTTCTTCTCCCCCTGCTACACTGCTTTCATCCGCAGCTTTTCCCCGGCCTTCTTCAGGCTCATCTTTCGATTGGAAAAGAGGGTGCTCACCCCGACTTGACGAAACATCCTGCCGAGTACGCTGTCACCGTTGTCAGCACCTCCGGTCGCTAGGGTCAGAAAATTATCTTCAACCCGAACTGGACCTGCCGTATCGGTATCACGGTGTTGACTACCCTCCCGATGGTCGGGGAGAGAACGGTGGTATCAGGCGGCCCATAATTCACCATGTTGAAGATGTTGAAGAACTCCGAGCGCACCTCTACCCAGCGTCCCTCGCCCCATCCAAACCGCTTGAACAAGGACAAGTCAAAGTTGTAGACGTTTTCGGAGTATACGAGTCCCCGGCCGGCGTTGCCGAAGCTGCCGAAGGCGGGCACTTCAAAGGAGTTGGGGTTGAACCAGTGGGCCGAGGAGCGCGAACCGGAATTCGGATCGCCGACCACGTTCGGGCGCATGTAACTCCACCAGGCGACTTCGTTCCCGACGTTGGCCACGTCGCCGTTGGCGACCATGTTGAGCGGTTGGCCGCTGCGCAGTTGGATCAGACTGTTGACGTGCCAGTTGCCCAGGATCCAGGCAGCCGGACCTTTGTTGAACATGCCCTTCCCTTTCCCAGTGGGAATTTCCCAAACCGTGGACAGGGAGAAGAAGTGCGGCACGTTGAAGCCCGCGGGGCCTTCGTTCCGATCCAGGTTGTAGAAGTCCTGGACCAAGGAACTCCCGCCCACGCCGTTCTCGGCAGTAAAGAAACCGCTGGCGCCGTTATCGATGGCTCTGGACCAGGTGTACGACGCGAGGAACGACAGACCGTCAGAGAAGCGCCTTTCCGCTTTGAGCTCCAGGCCATGATAATCAGCGCGGCCTCGGTCGTCGCCCCAAAAAACAGTGGGCATATGCGGCTGCGGTTTTCTGGCTTGGACTTCCGCCGCCGTCCCCGGACCCGGGTTCGGGGATAGGTTGCCGAGGCCCGTCAACTGGAGACGGCGGCTGACGCTGCCGACATAACCTCCCGACAGGACCATGTTCTGGCCCACCTGTTTCTGGAGCTCGACGTTCCATTGGTGCGACATGGGGTTCTTGACGTGGCGGTCGACGCACCAGCAGGTATCGCCCCAGGGCTGCGCGCCCGGCAGCGGGCTGCCCAGCTTGGTGCGCAGCTCGTCGATGAAGCGCACCGGCTCTTCGACGGCGTTGGTGGGCTCGAAGAAGCCAGCGTTGTCCGGCCATCCGCCGATCCCGCCTTGCCACGACTGTTGAACGCCGGTAAGCTGGTCGAACACAATTCCGTAGCCGATCCGAAGGACTGTTGTGGAATTCATGCTCCAAGCCAAGCCAAAACGCGGCTGCCAATTGTCCCAAACCGGGATCGGCCCGATGCTGCCGTGATCGGCCAGCCGAATGAACTCCCCAAAGGGCACATCCTGCAGGCCGTCTCCGGGAAAGCAGGGCGCGACGCCTGTCTGGTTGCAACCTCCCGGCAAGGCATCAAGGCCGATCAGGAACTCTCCGGTCGCTAACTCGTAATTGGTCTTGAACGCACCCGTATCGGATTCCACATCAGGCCACACCAAATGGTCAATGCGCAGGCCGAAATTGAGCGTCAGGTTGGGCTTCACCTTCCACTCGTCCTGGACGTAGGCACCGAAGGTCTGGTAGCCCAGGAAAAAACTCGTGGGCAGCGCGCCGGACACTTGCGAGGGGACTCCGATCAGGGCCGAGGCAACGGGGTCTCCGGTCGATCCGACCTCGGTCGGCCTGAGGCCCTGCGTAGGCACCTCGGTAAAATTGAAACTGATCCCACCGGTAGAGTTGGGAATGAAGGTGTGGCGCAGGGTCTGTGCGCCGAACTTTAACGTGTGGTTCCCTCGGATCCAGCTAAGGTTCCCGGTGTAATGGTACTGCTCGTATTGGAAGACCAGCGGTCCTTCCATCCGTCGCAGCGCTCCCACGTCGCCACCTGCAAAGCCACCGCTGCCAATAGCAATCGAGGGAATCGCACGTACACCGTCAATGGTGCCGAAGCCGGCCGCTAGTGCCGGGCCATCTCCGACTTCGTCATCTGGAATGGTGCCCTGCCGGTAGGGCTCCTTGGCGTAGCCAAAGCTGTGATCCATGATCAACGTCGGGGAGATGCTGTGGAACCAACCACCACCGTAGTTGAGAAACGGGAACTCACCGACTTCATTGATGAGCTGGGTTGACGGGGTGAGTTGCTCGCCGTCTATCCGGCTGTAGCGGAACCAGGCGCGGTCCAAGTCACTGAACTGGTGGTCGACGCGACCCTGGAAGTTGTTGGCGTCATTGGTCGCCGCGTCGCCGTTGATGACGTTGAACTGGGGATCGCCCGACAGGTTGGGCCTGTCGTAATAGCCCCTCAAATAGGTTTGCATCGACGAGTTCAGGCTCGAGGAAGGAATCACGTTGTTGGGGTATTGATCTCGAATCAACTCGCCGCTATTGGGGTCCGTCCTCGTGGTTAAGGGGTCGAAGATGTTCCGCCCGGTGGGCCAGTTGGAAAAGTCGCCGCTCAATTGGGCGTCCGTCGGCACGTAGTAGCGGTTCGATCGGGGGTTGCTGAAGCGCCAACCCTCGTAGGCGAAGTGGAAAAACGTCTTGTTCTTGACGATCGGGCCGCCGACCGAGGCGCCGAATTGGTTCTGCCGAAACGCCGCCGGTTTTTCGTTGAACTCATCTTGAAAAGGATCGCGCGCGTTCAGCACGTCATTGCGGACGAACTCCCAGGCGGACCCGTGAAACTGGTTCGTTCCCGTCTTGGAAATCACGTTGATGATGCCGCCGAGGACGCCGCCGAACTCGGCCTTGTCGTTGTGCGATTGCACCTTGAACTCCTCGATGGCGTCGATGATCGGCGGGATAACGTACATGTTGCCGATGTAGTTGGTGTTGTTGAGCCCGTCGAGCAGGTGAATGTTCATGCGATTCCACTGGCCGTGGATCGAGGGGTTCGAGAACGAAGCGCCCGGCACCCCCACGTTGGCGAGGTCGTGGCTGCCGATGCCGTTGCTCTGGGCCGTGCTGATCGGCGTGGCGCCCGGGGTCAGGGTCAGCAGTTGCGTGTAATTCCTGCCGTTGAGCGGCAGGTCCTGAACGGCTTTCACGCCGATCACCGTACCCAACTCCGAGGTGGATTGCGCGAGTTGTTCGGCTTGCGCCACGACCTCGATGGTTTCGGTCACCACGCCCACCTCAAGAGCGATATTCTGCGTAACCGTCTGGTTGACGCCGACGTTGAAAGTCGGCAAAGCGGCCGTCTTGAAGCCCGTCTGCTCGGCTACCAGAGTGTAGTTGCCGGGTTGCACGTTGACGAACCGGAAGAAACCGCTGGCATTCGCCTCGCTGCTGACTTCCACTCCGGTGGCCACGTTGGAAAGCGTGATCTTCGTTCCCGGAACGACAGCTCCCGACGTGTCCGTAATTGTGCCGTTGACCCCGCCTGTCGTGCTCTGCGCAAAGACCGGCGCGGCGGCAAGCAGGCCTGCAAGAAGCAGGCTGACGAACCGCCCTGCTGATAAAGAATTCCCCATTACCGTAAAGTCCTCCTTGCTCTAACTAGACTGCGAGAAAAACCCCCTGACACTCTTGCGAGAAGAGAGATTACTATTGTACCTGACCGCGCCTGTCCGAGCATTTTGGGGTCTACAGCCCCAACATCAAAAGTTTTCAACCCCCCCTATCCCTTCGATTGGCCGGATGCCGCGGGTCCGTCGGCCAGCCGTCCCCCCTTACGACATACCCTCTCTTCAGGATAGCGGGGGCTTTTGGTGCGGCTGTCCGCGCGTGAGAACGGCTGTTGATCGATCCTTCCCGAATAGCTGATTGAGAAGGCTCGAAACGGTGTAGGCCAGCGAGTAGGAATCGAGCCGCCAGGCCGAGAGTGGATTCCATTGAGCGCGGGCATCCATGCCAAGCTCAATGTAGTCTTGTCCACGGCCCGCGTCAACTAGGATTTGGCGGATGTCGTGACAGAAGTCTCCCTTGACTTCAAGCACCAGCGCCGCCGCCCGAAGATGCGGATTGCCCGCTTGCCAGCCGAGAAGCTGGCGGGCAAACGGGTTCATGCAAGCCGAGGTTTTCCCCGATCCCACGGCTCCGAAGATTGCCACGCCGGTATACAGTCCGCGCTCCGGGATGGTGAGCCATGAGGGGCTGAAAATCTCCCGCGCCTCGACCGGGTGATGGACCTCCCCGATGACGATGGCCGGAGCCTTTTGTTTGGGATCAAGCGGCCACGGGGGGAGCTTGGCGAAGGGCGCGAAATCGCGCCGCCGCCCCTCGAACCAGACCTTCCAAACGGTGACGGCAATAAGCCCGGACAGCATGACGGCAACGAAGGGCGAAAGGTAGTACCACAGCACCATGAACGAGAAGAAATCGGGGGTGTGGAATTGCACCAAAGCAAGGATCGGGTGCTCATCAAGCGACGGGAAGGGACGCCGTACAAAGCTCCACACGGCGTACCACACACCGCCAAAAAAAAAGAGCAACAGAGCCGGGAGCCGTACAACGAAATGGGCGACGCGAAACGCCGTCCAGCCCAACAGCATCAAACCTTGAAACAGCCGCCAACCGGCCAAGCCCAACAGCACGAAACCTTGGACGACCAGCCAGCCCAGGACGGCGAAAACCCGGATCGGGTTTTTCCAGTTCATCGGGCCAGCGGGCCGGTGCCAAAGCTGCCGGAGATAAGGGCCGATCTCACGCCATTTCATAGGTCCGTCTCCGTGCTTTCAGCGCCGCTCGTGGGCGGCTGTTCTAAGCCTTCCCGCAGGGATAAATGAGGACGAGAGCGACCCCCATGGGACCGAGTAGAGGTATGCGACAGCGGACCTCTACAAAAGGTCACATGACCCCCCTGTTTTGGGGGGGGTCGCTCTCGTCTTTCTCGTTTTCCCGCGTCGTTAGCGTGTCCGGACCATTCAGCGGGGATAACCACAGCGGAATGAGATAGATAGAGGAAATCGGCTCCGCCGCATTTCTCTTTAGCCATGTGACACTCCCTGTACCCTTCCAGAGTGGCTGCCCAGCGCGGTAGTTCATAGAAGACCGGCCACCCGAGAGGAGCGCCCTTCGCCCCCTGCGATCGAACGCCTTGGGGGGACTTGCGCCCTCCCGGTGTGGTCCGCAACCGAAAGCCCAGTGGGGAGTTCGCGCCGTTTGTTCGAGCGCCAGTACAGGGGTGCCGTTGGTTGCGGCGGCTGGCGAAAGGAGTCTGTCTTGTCTGCATCTGCATTTCAATTCTTCGTCGGTATCGACTGGGCCACCGAGGCCCATCAAATCTGTCTGCTCGACACCCAGGGCGAGATCGTTCACGAACGCACCGTCGTTCATTCCGGTTCGGCGGTCGGCGAGTTCCTCAATCAACTGCTCGAGTTGACCGGCTGCCCGCCGGCTTCCATCGCGGTCGCGATCGAAGTCCCGCGTGGCGCGTTGGTCGAAACGCTGCTCGAACGGGGATTCTCGGCTTTCTTCCTTAACCCGAAACAACTCGATCGTTTCCGAGACCGGCATTTCCCGGCCGGCGCCAAAGACGACCGCCGTGACGCTTTCGTCTTGGCTTGCTCGCTGCGAACCGACCCGCATTGCTTCCATGCCATCGAGGTCGACGACCCGCTCGTGATGCGCCTGCGCGACCTCACTCGTCTCGACGATGAGTTGCGTAGCAGCTTCAACCGCAACAGCTGCCAACTTCGCGAGCAACTCTATCGCTACTACCCGCAGCTTTTGCGCTTGTCCCCAGCCGCCAACGAAGCTTGGCTCTGGGCCCTGCTGGAACTGGCTCCCAGCCCCGCAAAGGCTCGTCGACTGAAACCGGCACGAATCGAAAAGTTGCTTCGCGCCCACCGCATTCGCCGGCTCCAATCGGCCGACATCGTCAACGAACTGCGAGCGCCGGGATTCCAACTTGCTGCCGGAACGGCCGACGCAGCGAGCGAACACGCTCTTCTACTCATTCCTCATCTGCGACTCATCGCCCAGCAGCGAACCGAGCTGGCCAGGCGCCTCCAAACCCTGCTGGAGCAACTCGCTTCCCCGTCCGAGGACGACGAGGATCCTCACCAGCATCGCGACGTCGAGATCATCCTCTCCTTGCCCGGGGTCGGACGTGTCGTCGCCGCCACGATGCTGGCCGAGGCCTCACAGGCTCTCGCCCATCGAGACTACCCCGCTCTTCGAGCCTACTGCGGCAGCGCCCCGATCACGCGCCGCAGTGGCAAAAAGATCGCCGTCTTGATGCGTCGCGGCTGCAATGACCGTTTACGCAACGCGCTCTACCATTGGGCGAGAGTGAGCATCCAACACGACCCCCACAGTCGTCACCATTACCATCAGTTGCGCAGCCGAGGGCATTCTCACGGGCGCGCGTTGCGCGGTCTTGCGGACCGACTTCTGGCCGTGCTGTGCGCCATGCTTCGTCAGGGAACCCTGTATGACCCCCCGGAGAACGTAAAGTGTTTGTTCTCGACCGCCGCGCGGCGGTCCACCAATGACTTGACGAATCGTTGGGCCTGTTGGCGACCCGTACCGAAATAATCACAGAACTGCCCCCGCGTGAACACGCCGCTGTGAAGGCACACAAGCGCGATCCACTCCGCCTCCGGGCCGGTCCATCCGAGCGGTTCCAGCTTGCGATCTCTTCCTCGTAAGTGTGGGATCATCTACTGATCTCCGGTGACGATGGCCCGGTCGCCTTGTAGGTAGGTGATGACGATTCCCATGGGGTTGAACACGATCAACTCCGTGGGGATCTGATGGAGGAATTGGAATTGCATCGAGAGTGTCCAGCGCTCCCGGCCAACTTCGTTTTCCATCTCCATCCGCACGAGGTCAAAATCGGCCGTGGCGCTGTGCGGCTGCTGAGGGTTGGGCTGAATCCTCAAAATGACGCGGGCGACTTGCAATTCACCCCGCGCCACGCCCGCCGCGAGAAGGGCGACATTTTGGCTCTCGGTGCGAAACGAGGCGTTGGCGAGTGGCGTACTGAGGAAGCGCAAGCTCCGCGACCAGTTCTGTGCAACGGTTGCCCGCCGCCGTGAGTAGTAGTCGTAAATAAGACGGTTGAGGAAATACTTGGTGGTGGGGTCCAGGGGGTTCGCCTGAGCCTCCATCGCTTTGTAGGTGACGGCCTCGGCCCGCCCGACTTCATCAACCCTGACAACGATGGGTCGCGGCGGCTCGACCGAGACAATGCGGAAGACGACAACGATGAGCAAAAGCACTGCGATAGCCAGCCCAACGGAGATCACCCGTAGATGACGGTTGGTGTGGATGGTTTCGCCCCATATCTCGGCGTACTCGGCTCCGGCGTCTTTGATTTTCAGCTTCTTCACTTCATCCCTCCCGCGCCCGCCTTCGCCGCCGCCGTGGTGCCGCCGCTGGCTACCGCCATTCCCGCTGTGCTGGCCATGCCCATGAGTCCGCTGCCGCCCGCTCCGCCTCCGGTGACGAGCATCGAGGCAAGCTCCCCGATTTTGAGGCTTGCCAGCATTCCGGCGATAAAGAAAGGCACGACCGCGAGCATCCACAAGCCCACGTCCAGGAGGCTGGTGAAATTCAGGTTGGCGCTCCCCATGCTCGTGATGAAAGCGATTCCCACGGCGCTGAACACGCGCAAAACTGCTCCGGCAATCACGGCGTAGAGCGAATAGGTAATCATCGCCCGGAACCAGCCCCAGAACAGGAATGACAGCGGCTCGAACACCAGAAACGGAATGAAGACCGGACCCACAATGATGAGGATGGCAAGGCTCCGGGTCGATGGCACAGCGGTAGACCTGTTGCAACGTCACCCATCGCTCCGGTGCAGAAGCCCAAAGCCGCCAAGAAGCCGGAGCCGGCGAAGGCGGCGCAACCGGAGCCGGAGCCGGTGAAGGCGGTGCAACCGGAGCCGGAGCCGGTGAAGACGCCGGAGGCCGAGTGGGTAGTGACGGAGCCGGAGCCGGAGAAGGCGGCAGAAGCCGAGTGGATAGTCACGGAGCCGAAGCCGCACGACAACACACCCGACCCCGCAACCGAGAGCAACAGAGCCGCCGCCCAAAACACAGCCCCGATCACGCGCCACCTACCGTCACTCTTTGAATTGATCGAGCAGGGCAAGGTGCTGGCCTTGAATATGCCCGCTGGTATCAACCCGGCGCTATCCCGCGCCGTGGGCGTGATGCTCAAGAACGCTTGGCTACAAGCGCTTCTCATGCGACCGGCCAAGATGAAGGCGAATCCGGGCACCTACTTTCGGCCCGCCGTCTTTATCTGTGACGAATATCAAGCCTTCGCTTCGGTGGGCGAGGACGACCCATCGGGCGATGAAAAATCCTTTGCGCTGACCCGGCAATGCCGCTGCATCCCGATTGTCGCCACACAATCTATTTCCTCGTTGCGGGCCGTGTTGGGAAGCTCGGAAGCGTGGCGCTCACTGTTGCAGACCCTCCGCACTCGCATCTTCCTATCGCTCAGTGACGACGCCAGCGCCAAGATTGCGTCCGAGTTGTGCGGACAGGTTGCGAAGATTAAAGAATCGTACACCATCAGCGAGACCTCCAAGCGATCGGAAGTCTCCCCACTCTCAGAACGAGCCGGAGGCGGAGGCGGGAGCATGGGCGCAACCAAATCATTCCGGGAGCAGCGCGAAGCCGTGTTTCACCCGCGAGACTTCGCCTTGCTATCGAACTGTCAAGCGATCTGTCTGCCCTATGACGGGGCGCAGTCGCTTGAGCCGCGCCGCGTCTACCTCAAGCCGCACTATCTACCAGCCGAACACTCCTATTGGAGAGCGAAGGAGGCGGGCCAAATATGAGCGGCGCAAGCGGACTGGAACACCTGAAACCGTTTTTACCGGGCTTGGAAAGCGCCCTCGAAGATTCCGAAGTGAGCGAGATCATGATTAACGGTCCCGGTAATGTATGGGTCGAGCGGGCCGGACGGCTGGCCGCACATGCCGCGCCCGACCTGGACGAAGCGGCGCTTGAACGGGCCGCTATCCATATCGCCCGTCCTTTGGGCCTGGACCCGGCGACCTCTCCCATTGTCGATGCGCGACTCGATGACGGATCGAGGGTTGCCATCTGTGTTCCGCCCGCTAGTCCTCAAGTCGCTATCACCGTGCGGCGCTTTGGTAAGCGGGCGTTCTCGGCGGACGACCTCGTGAAGCAAGGCGCACTCCCCAGAAACGTCCGGGACGAAGCAGAACGGATGTTGCGGTCCCGGCGAAACATCCTGGTATCGGGCGGCACCGGATCGGGCAAGACCACGTTGCTTAATGCCCTCATCGAACTTCTCCCCGATGACGAGCGAATAGTTGCCATCGAGGACACGCTAGAGCTTCGCATCGAGCGGTCGAATTGCGTCCGATTCGAGGCTCGCGGTTTGCAAGAAGGAGCGGTCACGATCCGCGATTTAGTCCGCCACGCGCTACGTCACCGCCCGGAAGAAGCAGTTTTCGTCAAAGGCTACGAAGCGAGGACCAACCAATGGGACATTCTTCGCTACGTCCTGCTGGACGGAGACAACTTCAACGCCCGACTCATCCGCGAGGGCTACGCCCATGCCTACCGGCGCTTTCCATTCTCCAAGCGGGCGGAGTTCATACAACTGGAAGCACAAGCGCGGCGGCGAGGAATCGGCTTATGGAACCGCCGCTAATCTCGCAGCCCGCTAGGACTCGTCTACCGCCAGACAGTCGATGCTCACAAGCGGGCCGAGGCAGTCCGCAAGCCCCAATAAATCGCCACGCTCCATTGATCCTGAATCGTCAGGGGAGCCGCGAGAACCTGACAATCGGACTGCGCCAAAGCCTTCTCAAGCTGAATGTGATTGCGATACCTAATGGGTATCTGCGCCATGTTCCGCCCCGCCCGCGCCGAGTCCGGTTTGCGCCGACGCAAAGCCAGCGCCAGAACGCTTTGCTCGCCTTCGGCGTCTGTCACTCGCCTTGCTTTTGTCGGTCCTGCCCGTCACCGGCGCGGGCGGCGCTTCCTTCCGCGTCAGGGTTTGGGCGTTTTCCGCCATTCGCGGGTGAGCGAAAAACGCTCACAAACCCTTTGACTCTCTAGGAGAAAAACATTATGGCTAACCAGAAACCCATCGCAGAAGTCCGAATCGGTCGCCTCAAGGCTACGATTTGGCGCAACGGAACCGACGAACAGCCGAGGCACAACGTCACCTTCTCGCGGCTCTACAAAGAGGGCGATCAATGGAAGAGTACGCAGAGCTTCGGGCGCAACGACCTGTTGGTGCTTGCAAAAGTGGCCGACCTCGCGCACACGCGCATCTTCCAGCTTCCGGCAGAAGCAGAACTCCCGGAGGTTCAAGTAGACAATGGTGGCGTCGAGCCGGTAAAGCTCCCCAGCCCAACAGCACCAGACGAGTCCTAGCGGGCAACCGCGCCAGGGCGCGGCGGAGCCGCTTGCTTCGCCGCGCTTGTTCTTCTTCTTTCCCGGTCTTGGACGAATCCCCCAGGTTGCTCCCCGGCGAGCTTCCGGCTGTACCTGACTTCTCCCCCAACTCTCGCGCTGTGCAAATTGCCATTGCCCGCTTGCCTTTCCCCGCTGCCGGTTTGAGCCGACGCAAGGCCAGCGCCAGAACGCTTTGCTCGCCTTCGGCGTCTGTCACTGGACCTTGCCTTTGTCGGCCCTGCCCGTCACCGGCGCGGGCGGCGCTGTTCCTCCTGTCTGGTCTGTTGGTTTTCCCTCTGTCTTGTGAAGGGAAAACACATCAGACCATTCCACTAAGGAGGAAACACACAATGGCAAACTCAACCTTTAACCGCGAGACGAATTGGAGGATAATCACATCATGAGCAGCCACGTTCACATCGGACTGTACGACGCGCTCCGCGAAGCCGGAGCCAGTGAGGAAAAGGCTTTGGCAGCCTTGGCCGATCTGCCTCTACCGCAGCACTTGGCTTCCAAGGAAGACCTGCTGCAAGCCATCGGCGAAGTCAAAACCGAGTTCGCCAACTTGCGCGGCGACGTGAAAGTGGAGATCGCCGGAGTGAAAACCGAGATCGCCAACTTCAAGGCGTCCCTTTACTGGACGGCCTGGATTCTCGGCGGGAGCATCGTCACGCTCACCTTCACTCTCATCAAGCTCTTCCCTTGATGGGCGTATCCGAAGCGGCGGAGCAATCGGCTTCGCCGCTTCACTCCTTTCCTTTCC
This sequence comes from Bryobacterales bacterium, assembly GCA_965248235.1. GTDB lineage: Bacteria > Acidobacteriota > Terriglobia > Bryobacterales > UBA6623 > UBA6623. The sequence continues at coordinate 245,439 of CBDFIU010000001.1, forward strand.
GACGCCCTGAAAACCCAGTTACAGACACTTTGCGGACCTGTCGGACACACCCTGTCTATTTTGTCTCTAGGCCGTGCTACACTGGCTCCATGGACGACACGATTGATGACTGGTTCACTAAATCTCAAGCTGCCGCTTTCTTGAAAATCTCCGAAAAGACCATCGAGCGGCTTGCCTCCAAAGGCGAAATCCGCCGTGCCTCTCGCAAGCGTCCCGGCGTCCGCCCGCTGCCCGTCTACGATCCCGACGACCTACAGCAGATTCGAGATTCGCAGATTCCCCGCGTCGAAATCGTTTCCCAAACAGAACCGCAGCAGCGCTCCGCGCTCGTTCCCCGCGCTGTTGACCTCCTACCTTCACTCCTGCAAAACCTGTTGCCTTCCGATCTCCCCTTGCGCGACAAGCTGTTTCTTACCGTCAAAGAAGCGGCCCGCTTCGCCGGGCTGCCCAAAGCCACAATCCGCCGCTTGATCCACGCCGCTAAAATCCCCGCCGTCAAAGCGGCCGGATGGCGAATCAAGCGATCCGACCTGGAACAACTCGATTCCCGACACTTCACAGACTTGTCCGACAGCCCTGTCTTAAACGCTCACAACAAAGCCGTTCGGCGCTAGAGTCCACATGCTTTTGATGATGAATCTCGGTTTTGGGTGCCTTGCCGCTCCTAGCGGCCCGCCGTTGGCGGCGTCCCAGGGCAACTCTCGCGCCAGGGCGTTTCACTCGCTTGCAGCGCCTGTCACTCGCGCCGCTTTATCTGGTCCTTGCCCGACGCGCCGCACTCGCTCTAGTCTCCGTTACTCCGGTTTGTGGTTTCCCCTCTTTCCCTTGGTAAAGGGGAAATTCCGCAATAACGTAAAGACCTCCAACGAGCCTGTTCCCGCGGTTGGCGTCGGGATTTCGTCGTCTCAGCGCACGAGCCAGCGCGCCGTTCGCTTGCGGTTCCGTGTTGCGCGGGCGACTCATGCGTTCTCGTCCCTCGCCAGCAGATCCTCGACCGCACGAATTTCGTTCCAGGACAGGCGCATGGCCTAAAGGTTTTCCATGTCGAACATGTCGAAATAATCCTCGGACTGCCGTAGCCGGTGATGGCGGCTATAGTGGTGTAACATTAAATGTTACACCACATTTTATGATCAAGGGGTTCGCTTCTAAGGTTCTTAGGAAGGCGTTTGAAGATGGAAACTACCGGAGGATCAACCCTCAATGGAGGGCCAGGGTTGAACTTCTTCTGGACGCATTGGACGCAGCAGAGAAAGTGGAAGACTTGAACCTCCTGACGCTCGGCACCCACCCGCTGAAGGGCAACCGAAAGGGTGAGTGGGGAATGACCGTGACGAAGAACTGGAGGATTACCTTCAGATTCGAGGCGGGAGACGCCGACGAGGTAGACCTGGAAGATTACCACTAGAACGGAGGGCGGGACATGGCTAGAAATCTGGAGAGGCAGCCGACGCATCCAGGCAGGTTGCTACGGGGCGAGATCGAGGCTCGGGAACTCAATCAGGGGCAGGTGGCTGATCTTGTCGGTGTCGGGCGCAGGACCATTAACGAGATTTGCCAAGGACGAAGACCGATGAGCACCGACATGGCGCACCGGATCGGGAAGCTCTTCGGCAACGGTCCGACGCTCTGGGTCAACATGCAGAAGGCGATTGACATGTGGGACGCTGAGCGCGAGCACTCGACAGACTACGCAAAGATTCAGACCTTGGAGATAGCTCGCTAAAGCTGCTTATCGAACTGTTTGGAAAGTGGTGGCCCGGTCTTGTCTGAGGCACATGGGAGAATAAAGCCATGCAGCGTCAACGCGGCGAGTTGGTTCCCGTTGCTGAAGTCATCGCCGATCTGCCCGGCCCGGTCCAAGCGCTCCGCAAAACCCCACCGCCGGTGCGGCGGGGCTTCACCCTCGCCGATCAGGTAAACCAGTTGGTCGGGGCCAGCGAAGCGGACCCGGATCTCGGTCTCATGGCGCGGATGATGGCGCTGTGCTCCCTGCCCCGCACCAACCCCGGCAACCGGCATCAGTACAAGCTCGTCAACGGCCCGTTCCGGCTCTACATGCAGGCCGGAGCTGAGACTAAACTTCCCTTTGGCAACATCCCCCGATTACTGATGGCCTGGGTGTGTACGGAAGTTGTGCGGACGCGCTGTCGAGAGCTCGTTTCCGCTGCTCGGATCTCGGGAGCGAGGTCCGGGCAGCCGAGTTCAGAATGGATAGGGAGGGACGCCTGACACCACCGTCCTCTCCCCGACCATCGGGAGGGTATTCAATCCGTGATACCGATACGGCCAGGTCCAATTGAGCTCTGGCCAATGGTAGAAGTGCATCTACTCAGACACCTGCGGTAATCCAAATCGGGACTAGGTACTTGTTGAAACCGCATACGGCGGATGCTCCACGGACTCTCGATACTGCAACCGTTTTCCGTCGGCGTTGCGGATCGCGGCGACTACCCGCGTCCCGTCGTCCACGTTTCGCGTGTTGAAGCAGAACTCGAACTCATTCAAATAGTTCGGCAAGTGTTTCTTGCTCACGCTGTGAAACGTCCCCATCACGCCCCGCTTGAGCAGTGAAAAGACGCCCTCGACGCTGTTTGAATGCACGTCTGTTCCCGCCCGTACGTACTCCCCGTCGCTGTGGATCACGGTCTCATGGCCACCCTCGAATTTCCGACCGACGGGCCGGTACTGATGGAATTCATCCGTGATGAGGCGACAGGTGAGGTCTGCGTTCTCTGCAATGACACTGCCGAGTTCGTCCGCCGTCAAGCGCTTCATCACCCGGAATCGGACATCGCCACCGCGTTCGACCATCCCCAAGACAGGGGTTTTCTTGGTACCTCGACCCCGTTTTGAGGTCCCCTTGTAGCGCGGTTTACCGCCGACGTAAGTTTCATCGACTTCGACCGTTCCAGCGAGCTTTCGCGGCGTGTCGTTTCCCAATCCGTGACGAATCCGCCGAAGCACGTACAGGGCAGACTTGTGGGTGATCTCCATTTCGCGACTCAACTGAAGAGCGCTGATACCTTTCTTGCTGGCGCATGCACGCCAGAAGGCAAACACCCAAACCCGCATCGGCAAGCGCGTCTCTTCAAAGATCGTGCCCGTACGCACGGTGAACATCTTCTTGCAGCCACGACAGCGCCAGCGGTAATCCTTGTTCCGTTGCCCGTCTTGGCCCTTCATCATGTAAACGTCGGTATCCCCGCATCGAGGGCAGCAAGGATTGTCGCCCCATCGTTGCCGTTCCATGAACTTGACCGCTCGCGTCTCATCTACCGTCGCCTTGCGAAGCGCTTCCAGAATTGGTGACTTCTGCTTTCTCTTCATGGTTTAACTTTAGCATATCTTGATATCTATTGCAATCATTTTCGTCCGATCCAGCACGATCATATATTTGTCTGAGTCCATCGAGATCTCGTGAGTCGAATGCCATTCTCATCTGAGTAAAAACACGGACGCTATACGGTAGGACGTCCTCGATGGGAAAGCTGAGTGTCCGCTTGGCTCCCTTACCCGCTACAAGAACCCTTTTTTTGGTGGTATCCACGCCACGGAGAAGAAGAACCACTGGCTCATCACCCCAGGATCGGACAATCACACGGGTGCCCATATTATCTGTTGACATTTTTGTCCACCTCGTTCACAATAATTAGGACGATTCTCTGAAGGGATAATAGCATGGCGGAAAGAAGCGATGGTACCCAACCTGCCTACGTCTCGTACTTGACGCTCAAGAACACAGTGGAGTCCTTCGCTGAATCGACCGTGCCGACGCGGCTCGACGCGCATGTGCTCCACAACTTCTCCGGTGCGACACGGAGTCAGTTGATGTCGGCGCTGAAGTTTCTCAAGCTGATCGACAGTGACGGTGCCGTGAACGAGGACTTCAAGGCGATGGTTGAAGCCCGCAAGGCTGGCGAGCGTGAGTACCAAGAACGAATGGCGGCCACCATTTGCGATGCGTACGTAGACATCGTCGGCGGCCTGGATATAGATCGTGGAACCCTCCCGGAACTTGAAAAGGCGTTCCGGGATGCAGGTGTTCCGCAGGGTCAAATGCTCATGAAGAGTGTGCGGTTCTACATTCGGGCGCTCACGGATTGTGGAATCAAGCTGTCCCCCCACATAACGAAACCGCGACGCAAGGCTAGCAAGGCAGCGTCGAACCAGAAAACGCCCCGCCGCCAACAGACTCCCCCTGCCCCGCCTCCAAGCAACAAAGACACGAAGGTGGACACTATTCCTGAGGGGTTCTCGCGACTCCCAATTCCGGGGCTCGAAGACGCGTTCATCCAGTACCCAGCAGACCTTACCCAGGGCCACATCACCCTCTTTAAGGGTGGTGTCGAGTACCTTGCTACGTTCGTCAAGGTCCGCGAGGAGGGACCGCAATGAGGAGGGTTTAGGGGTCGCGCTGAGCGACCCGGCCAAAGCGGGGGCGAGTTGATGGCCTAGGAAACCCCTCGCCCCCGCACTCAGCACCTGTGGCCCCGTGCCGAAATTGGTATACGGACCCGGCTTGCACCCGGGTGCCTGATTCAGGCGTGAGGGTTCGATCCCCTCCGGGGTCACGCCTAGTACCCTACTATTATGCCAGTGAAAAACAGACAAAAGCAACGCGAGAAGCCGGGACCGAAAGAGGAGCGGTTGATAATCACCGAAGATCCCGAAGACGCTCTCAAGAGGCTGCTCAAGCTCAAGAAGAAAGACGCCCCGCAGGAATCCGACGAGGCCGACCGCGCGCCGGACTAACGGTCCTCGATTCTGAACCCTCACGCTCACGATTTACCCACCTTTTTCAACAGATACCTACTCCCGTAGTGCATTACCTTTAAGCCTTGTGAGGTCGTAAATATCCTTGAGCCGCGAAGCGGCGGCGGGAACGTCCTCGCTCCCATTTTTATGGCGGTAGATGGGTATTTACTTGACTCAGGTATTGGGAAATAGCCCCTACATGTTGTGGTCGTCCGTAGCGCGTGTCGCGGTGCCTCCGACCAGCGATTTGTAGGGTGCCGGTGGCACGGCGACGGCCTGTTGAACCAGGCGGTAAAAGAGCTTGCCTCGACTTCTGGACTTGCGGCGGTTGAAGCGGAAGGCGAATTCGTCGAGGTAGGAGTCGAGATGCTCGTGACTGACCGCTCCTTGATGCGTGCCCAGTATCCAGCGCTTCACTAACGACACCACGCGGTGCACCCGGGGGAGCAGTTTCGAGGCGCGCGCCGGTTGCCCCTCCAGGTAGCTCACCTCGTGGCGATAGCCGTCGCCTTCGAGCGGTTCGTATCCCAGCCAACCGTCGGTATGGACCACGCTGCCGGGTTCGATCGACTCGCCGACGAAGGCCATCAAGCTGTCCCCGGAGGCGTTGGGAATGGTGCGTATCCGAACCCGCCCGATGCCGGCACCATCTTCCTCGGCCGCTACTACAATCAGCGCCTCAGCGTCGGTTTGGCGACCGCGCACGCCCTCCTCCAAGCCTCCTAAGTAAGTCTCGTCAACCTCCACGCGCCCGCTGAGCCGATCGCGTCCGGGCCGCACCATGGCGCGCCGGAGCTTATGCAACCAAGTCCAGGCCGTTTTGTAGCTGCCCAGGCCCAACACCCGCTGCAAGCCCAGCGCGCTCGCCCCGTTCTTCTGGCTCGTGAGCCACCACATGGCTCGAAACCAACTCTGGAGGGGTTGGCGGGTGTCTTGAAATATTGTGCCCGCCGTTGGAGAAGCTTGATGCCCGCAGCCGGCGCACTCCAGCAGCGCTGTCCGCACCGCCCACGCTTTGTCGTGCCCGCATCGCGGACAACGAAAACCCTCCGGCCAGCGGAGTTGACACAGATACTCTCGACAGGCCTGCTCGGTGGCGAAACGCGCCTCGAACTCGGCCAGATTCCGAGGATAATCTTCCATTTCCCCGATCCTACATCTTGTGGTCACCTGAGTCAAGTAAATACCCATCTGGCGGTATTATCAATGCCGCGCTTTCATAGGAACCGACTGTCCCCCATTTTTTTACAGCCCCTACTCCAAGCCCCTCCACAACCCGACCCGCTGTTGTCTTCCGCCCCCCTCAACAAGTCCCTATCACCGATTCACTTATAGTTAAGTTCGGAGCGCTATCCATATTAGAAATTCTTATAAAGAAAGCCCTTTAGTTCCGCTTGCTATAATACTTCCGCGGGTGCTATCCTGACACGAACCTGAGAGCGTATCCGGTCTTCCGTACGCGGACACGCTCCCATCTTGATCTTCTGACGCGAAGGTTTCCTCCAGCCCGGCATGCCGGAAGAGTCAACACCGTTCGCCTCAAGAGCAGCTACATCTTATGTTGAACTACGGTTTACCACCGAAGCAGGGCCTCTACGACCCTGAACACGAGCACGACGCGTGCGGCATCGGCTTTGTCGCCGATATCAAGGGCCGCCGGTCGCACGACATTGTCGAAAAGGGCCTCGAGGTTCTCGTCAACCTCACCCACCGCGGCGCCTGCGGCTGTGACCCCGAAACGGGTGACGGCGCGGGACTGCTGTTGCAGATGCCGCATGCTTTCTTCGAACGCGAGTGCGACTCGTTGGGGATCGCTCTGCCCGCCGAGGGACAGTATGGTGTCGGCCAACTGTTTTTCTCGGCCGACGAAAACGACCATCCGGTGGTCAAGGGTATGGTCGAGCGCGTGGTTGCCGAGGAAGGCGAAACCGTGCTGGGGTGGCGGGTCGTGCCGACCCGCTCCGAGGCCATCGGCTGGCTGGCGCGGGAATCCGAGCCGGCCGTCGAACAGGTCTTCATCGGGCGGGGTGAAGCCTCGAAAGACCTCGACGGCGACGCCTGGGAGCGTAAGCTCTACGTCATCGCCAAGCGGACGGAATCGGAAGCACGAAAGCTCAAGCTGCCGCGCTACTACCCTTGCTCGATGTCGGCGCGGACCATCTGCTACAAAGGCTTGCTGATCGCCCCGCAGATTCCGCACTATTTCGTCGATCTGGGCGACGAGCTTTTCCGCTCCGCCATCGCGTTGGTGCATCAACGCTTCTCGACCAACACGTTTCCGACCTGGGAGCGCGCGCAGCCGTTTCGCTACTTGGCGCACAACGGCGAAATCAACACTCTGCGCGGCAACATGAATTGGATGAGCTCGCGCGAGGCCACCTTCTCATCGCCGCTCTACGGAGACGACATCAAGAAGCTGCTGCCCATCATCGACGAGACCGGCAGCGACTCGGCGATGATCGACAACGCTCTCGAGTTGCTCATCAAGGGCGGGCGCGAAACGCCGCACGCGATGATGATGCTCATCCCCGAGGCCTGGAGTTCCCATGAACACATGGAGGACTACAAGAAGGCCTTCTACGAGTATCACGCCACCATGATGGAGCCCTGGGACGGCCCGGCGTCGATCGTCTTCAGTGACGGTCGCTATGTCGGCGGCGTGCTGGACCGCAACGGGCTCAGGCCGTCGCGTTACTACGTCACCCACGACGATATCGTCGTGATGGCCTCGGAGGCGGGCGTTCTCCAGTTCGCGCCTGAAAACATCCGCTACAAAGGGCGCTTGCAGCCGGGACGTATGTTCTTGGTCGACACCGGCGAAGGCCGTATTGTCGAGGACGAGGAAATCAAGAGGACCTATTCGACTCGCAAGCCCTATGGCGAATGGCTCGATCAACAATTGATCCACGCCAAGCACTTGCCCGAGCCGGCCGAGGTTCACGGTACGGATTTCGACACGCTGCTCGAACGTCAACGGATGTTCGGGTACACGATGGAAGACCAGCGGATTCTGCTGGGTCCCATGGCCGCCGTCGGGCAAGAGCCGATCGGATCGATGGGCGTCGACACGCCGCTGGCCTGCCTGTCGGATCGTCCGCAGTTGCTCTTCAACTATTTCAAGCAACTGTTCGCGCAGGTGACCAACCCCGCGATCGACCCCATTCGCGAGCAGTTGGTGATGTCGACCATCACTTATGTCGGGCCACAGGGGAATCTGCTCGCCGAGACCCCCGAGCATGCCCACCGGTTGCGGGTGGACCTTCCGGTCTTGACCAATCACGAGTTGGAAAAGCTGCACGGGGTCGGCGAGCCGGGCTCGGTGGAATACGGCGCGGGCCAAGGGGCTTCCGGCAGCTCGGGCAAGATTCGCTTCGGCGCCAAGACGTTGCCGACGTTGTTTGACCCCTTGAGCGGCGGCAAGGGTTTGGAGAATGCTCTCGACGAGCTTTGCTCCAAAGCCGAGCAAGCCGCCAACAGCGGTTACAGTGTGCTGATTCTCTCCGACCGCGGCGCGGGCGACAACTCGGCGCCGATACCGAGTCTGCTGGCCCTGGCGGCGGTTCATCACCATTTGATCCGCGCGGCGGCGCGCGGCAAGGTCGGACTGATTGTGGAATCGGGCGAGCCGCGCGAGGTGATGCACTTCTGCCTGCTGATCGGCTACGGAGCCGACGCGATCAATCCGTATCTGGCGTTTGAAACTCTCGAGGGCATGCACCGCGACGGCGCTCTCGCCGAAGGGCTCGACCTCGATAAGGCCGTCGCGAACTACATCTTCGCCATCAAGAAGGGCACGCTGAAGGTCATGTCCAAGATGGGCATCTCGACGGTGCAGAGCTACCAGGGGGCGCAGATTTTCGAGGCGGTGGGGCTCAACAGCAACGTTGTGGATCGCTATTTCGCCGGCACGGCCTCGCAGATCGAGGGTGTGGGGCTCGATGTGGTGGCCGAGGAATCCGCCCAGCGTCACGAGTTCGCCTATCACCCGGTGACCGAAGCGGTGACCGAGCTCGATGTCGGCGGCGCGTATCAGTTTCGCATGCGCGGTGAACAGCACCTGCTCAACCCGACCACGGTTTCCAAGCTACAGCACGCCGTTCAACAGCAAAGCTTCAAGACCTTCCAGGAGTTCTCCTCCACGATCAACGATATGAATAAGACCCTGTGCACGCTGCGGGGTCTGTTCGAGTTCAAGAAATCCGACAACCCGGTTCCGATCGAGGACGTCGAGCCGGCCACGGATATCGTCAAGCGTTTCTGCACCGGTGCGATGTCATTCGGTTCGATCAGCACCGAGGCTCACGAGACCCTGGCCATCGCCATGAACCGCATCGGCGGGCGCAGCAACACCGGCGAAGGCGGCGAGGACGAACGACGTTTCGCCCGCGACGAGGACGGCAGCTGGCGCCGTAGCGCGATCAAGCAAGTCGCCTCGGGGCGATTCGGCGTGACGTCAAACTACCTGGTCAACGCCGACGAGTTACAGATCAAAATCGCGCAGGGCGCCAAGCCCGGCGAGGGCGGCCAGCTACCCGGTCACAAGGTAGACCAGACCATTGCCCGGTTACGTCACTCGACGCCCGGGGTGGGCCTGATTTCGCCTCCGCCGCACCATGACATTTACTCAATCGAAGATCTGGCGCAGTTGATCTTCGACTTGAAAAACGGCAACAAAAACGCCAATGTCTCGGTCAAGCTGGTGTCGGAAGTCGGCGTCGGCACCGTCGCCGCCGGGGTGTCGAAAGGCCACGCGGACTTGGTGCTCATCAGCGGCCACGACGGCGGTACGGGGGCTTCTCCGGTCAGCTCGATTCGTCACGCCGGAACGCCTTGGGAATTGGGGCTTTCCGAAACCCAACAGGTCCTCGTGATGAACGACCTGCGCAGCCGCATCACCGTGCAAGTCGACGGCAAACTGATGACCGGCCGCGATGTCGCCATCGGGGCGCTGCTCGGGGCCGAGGAGTTCGGCTTCTCGACGATGCCGCTGATTTCGCTGGGCTGCATCATGATGCGCAAGTGTCACTTGAATACCTGCCCGGTCGGGATCGCGACGCAAGATCCCGAGCTGCGTAAAAAGTTCGAGGGGCAGCCGGAAAGCGTCATCAACTTCTTCTTCTTCATCGCCGAGGAGTTGCGGCAAATCATGGCGGAGTTGGGCTTCCGCAAGATCATCGACATGGTTGGCCGCGTCGACATGCTCGACACGAAGAAGGCCGTCAACCACTGGAAAGCCAAGGGGCTCGATTTCAGCAGAGTCTTCTTTGACCCGCCGGTGGACAAGAGCGTTGGCCGCCACCGCACCAAGGGTCAGGATCACGGCCTGGAAGTGCAGCTCGACAATCATTTGATCGAGCAGGCCGCGCCGGCGCTGGAAAGCGGAAAGCGCGTCGAAATCGAAACCGACATCGTCAACATCAACCGCACCGTCGGCGGGATGCTGAGCGCGGAGGTCTCGCGGCGATACGGCTCGAAAGGCTTGCCCGACGATACGATCAACATCAAGCTGAAAGGCTCGGCCGGCCAGAGTTTCGGCTGCTGGGGCGCCAAGGGCCTGTCGATGACGCTCGAAGGCGACGCTAACGATTACTTCGCTAAGGGACTGTCGGGCGCGCGGCTGGTCGTCTATCCGCCAAGGGGTTCGAGCTTCGTCTTCGAGGAAAACATCATCATCGGCAACGTCTCGTTTTATGGGGCGACGTCGGGTGAGGCCTACGTCAACGGCATGGCGGGTGAGCGCTTCTGCATTCGCAACAGCGGCGCCACGATTGTCGTCGAAGGCGTGGGCGACCACGGCTGCGAATATATGACCAACGGCCGCGCGATCATCCTCGGCGCGGCCGGACGCAACTTCGGCGCCGGCATGAGCGGCGGTTTCGCCTTTGTGCTTGACGAGGCGGGCGAGTTCGGCAAGAAGTCGGCCAACCATAAGATGATCGATTTGGAACCGTTCGACGATCCCGCCGACATGGCGTTCGTCAAGGAACAAATCGAACGGCACGTCGTCTACACCAACAGCCCGAAAGGCCGTTGGGTACTCGACAACTGGAAGAAGATGCAGCCGAAATTCATCAAGGTCTTCCCCAAGGAATTGAAGAAGGCGTTGAGCGACCGCATGAGCGCCGAGAAAGCGCTGGTATCGGCGTAACTTTGAGCCGCGAAGCGGCGGCGGGAATATAGCCCAGGGTGAAGCCGAAGGCGAAACCCTGGGTACGGAACCAAATCGGGTGAGCCCTGAAAGGGCGGCGGGAACGCATCTTTGCATGGCGGTTTTACCAACGCGCGGATTCAAAGAATCAAACCGCCCCCCATTTTTCCGCCACGACTCGGCCGGCCGCGAGAGTTGGGAAAAATGGGGACTGTACCGAGCGCTGACCGAAAGAGTTTCTCGGAAACGTTGAAGCACCGGCGCGAAGTGGACTGTCCCCCATTTTTCCATGACGCTTTAGAAAGACTGTTTCGATCGCATGGGTAAAACAACGGGATTCATGGAATACGAACGTCAAGCCCCCGAGGGACGTGACGTGCTCGTTCGTATCAAGGACTACAAAGAAGTCTATGAGCCGATGGCGGAGCCGGATCTCAAGGTCCAGGGCGCGCGCTGCATGGACTGCGGCATTCCCTTCTGCCACACCGGCTGTCCGCTGAACAACATCATTCCCGACTTCAACGATTTGGTCTATCGCGGGCGCTGGAAAGACGCCCTGCGCGAGCTGCACTCGACCAACAACTTCCCTGAGTTCACCGGACGCATCTGTCCGGCGCCGTGCGAAGAGGCCTGCGTGCTCGGCATCAACGAAGACCCGGTTTCGATCAAGGCCATCGAGAAGTCGATCATTGACCGAGGTTGGCAAGAGGGCTGGATCGTTCCCGAGCCCCCGGCGAAGCGCACGGGCAAGAAAGTCGCAGTGATCGGCGCCGGGCCGGCCGGCCTGGCGGCTTCGCAGCAGTTGAACCGCGCCGGGCACCTGGTGACGACCTTTGAGAAGAACGAAATTCCCGGCGGACTGATGGCGCTCGGGATTCCCGACTTCAAGATGGAGAAGCACCTGATTACTCGACGCGTCGAGCAGATGGAAGCCGAGGGCATCACCTTCAAGTGCGGGGTGCATGTCGGCGTCGACGTCACGGGCAAGGAGTTGTTGGACGAGTTCGACGCCGTTGTGATCACGACCGGCGCCGAGAACCCCCGCAATCTCGACATCCCCGGGCGCGACCTCGAGGGCATCTATTACGCGATGCAGTTTCTGCCGCAACAGAACCGCCGCGTGGACGGACGTCCGGTGAACCCGGATTTCGACATTACCGCCGAGGGCAAACATGTGATCATCATTGGCGGCGGCGACACCGGAGCCGACTGCCTGGGGACGTCACGACGCCAAGGCGCGAAGTCGATCCGTCAGTTCGAGCTGCTCCCCAAACCGCCGATGACGCGCGACGAACCCGGGGCCTTCGCCTGGCCGCTGTGGCCTTTCACCTTCAAGGCCGAAAGCTCGCACGTTGAGGGCGATGTGCGCGAATGGGCGGTTAACACCAAGGAATTCCTTGGCGACGAGAACGGCCATGTCAGGACGCTGCGAGGCGTCGAGCTGGCTTGGCCCGACGTCGACCCGGAGACCAACCGCCGTCCCTTCAAGTTCGACGACAAACCCGGCTCGGAATTTGAAGTCCCCGCCGACTTGGTGCTGCTGGCGATGGGCTTTCTCGGCCCGGTTCACAATGGCTTGGTGGACGAGTTGGGAATTGACAAAGACCCCCGCGGCAACGTCAAGGCGACGTTCGAGGAATTCCAAACCTCGAACGAAAAGGTCTTCGCCGCCGGCGACGCCCGCCGCGGCCAATCGTTAGTCGTGTGGGCCCTATCGGAAGGCCGCAAAGCCGCCCACGCCGTCGACACCTACCTCATGGGCAAGAGCGACCTGCCGAAGTGCTGAAGCAGAGACGATTCGCTTCAGCGGGGCGGCTCCTAACATCGCCAACGATCGGACAAGTCTGCAACACAGGTCCCGGAGCGGGGCCCTGGCATCCCCAACGATCGGACAAGTCTGCACGCACAGGTCCCGGAGGGACCCAGGAATTTAGCCCACGGCTTCAGCCGTGGGAAAACGACCAACCAAAAAACAAGCCCCAGCGGGGCGTAGGAAATCATCCCCACGGATACCGCTCGTCAAACTCCATTTCGTTCCTCTTCAACAGAGACACGAACTCATCCTCGAACGAGATTCGGCGGTGGTGTTCCTCCTGATCGGCAATGTAACGCCGCACCGCGGCAAGGTTCGAATGACTGACACTGAACGACGCGTAACCGGTTTGCCAAGCAAATGACCGGCTGCGGTCATCCTGTTCGTGGATCCATCGTGTGGACTTCCCTTTCACTGTTTGCATCGTCTCGGCAATCGACTTGGTTACCGGAAGGGCGAAGAGCATATGCGCATGGTCCGTGGTCCCGTTGATGATGATCGGCTTGGCGCCCAAGTCACGAAGGATACCGCCCATGTAAGCGAAGAGGCGCTCACGGAAGGCCGGTTGGGGCACGGGCTTCCGTTGTTTCGTCGAAAACACGACATGTATCAAGATATAGGCGAACGTATGAGGCATATTCCAGTGCCCCTCTGCGGCTTTCCGCTTGGTGTCTATTTCCCCGCGGCTGAAGCCGTGGGCTACACGCCAGGGCTCCTAACGGAGCCTGCGTTCAAGAGTCTTCAACTCTTGAACGCATTCCTTCACTCCAACTCCAAGCCACCGTTCAACCGATAAGTCGACCCCACCTCGGTCTCCACATGCACTTCCGTCTCGCCGTAGCGCAGCGTCAACGGCAAACCGCGTTCCGAGACAATCTTCGTTCGAGTCAGCTTCCCGGCTTCCCATTCGAGATCGACGACAAACCCGCCCCGCGCTCGCAGACCCTCGATGCGGCCGGTTGGGAAGGCCGAAGGCAACGCGGGCAAGAAATGCAAGAAGCCGCGATGGCCGGCTTGCACGTCGCTGTAGCCGAGCGGCGTCCCATAGGGATCGTGGCTTTGCAGCAGCATCTCCGCGATCCCCGCCGCGGCGCCGAAGTTCCCGTCGATTTGGAAAGGCGGATGGGCGTCGAATAGATTCGGGTAGAGGCCCCCGCGGCGACCGTCCAAGTTCTTCGAGGACTTCTCCGTCGGTACCGGCTGGAGTAAATTCCGCAAGATCTTGTAGGCGTGATCGCCGTCGAGAAAGCGCGCCCAGAAATTGACCTTCCAACCCATCGACCAGCCGGTGGCTCCGTCGCCTCGAAACTCGAGCGAGCGCCGTGCCGCCGCGAAGAGATCGGGCGTACCGAAAGGCGTAATCTCGACGCCCGGGTGCAAGCCGAACAGGTGCGAAACGTGGCGGTGCTTGTTGTCGGGGTCGTCGGCGTCGTTGAGCCATTCCTGAAGCTGCCCGTGTTTGCCGATGCGGTTCGGCGCGATGCGGCGGCGCAGATTGGCGAATTGCTCGCGCAGGTCCTCGTCGACTTCAAGGATCTCGGCGGCGGCGATCGTATTGCCGAACAGATTGCGGATGATCTGGTGATCCATCGTCGGCCCCATGACAAGACCGCCGTTCTCGGGTGAATTGCTCGGCCCCGAAACCAGCCAACGCCCGTCAGGCGTCTCGACCAACACATCGGCAAAGAACCGCGAGGCACCTTTCAACAGCGGATAGGCGGTGTCGCGCAGAAACTCCTTGTCGCCGCCGAACAGATAATGCTGCCAGACGCTCTGACAGAGCCACGCGCCGCCGGTAGGCCAGATGCCGTGATTGGAATGGTTGATCGGGGCCGTGCCGCGCCAAAGGTCAAAGTTGTGATGCAACACCCAACCGTCGGCGTTGTAATGCTCGCGAGCGGTCGAGGCGCCGGATTCGGCAACCTCGCGAAGGGCCGCGAAGAGAGGCTCGGCGGTTTCCGGCAAGGCCGTCATCTCGGCGGGCCAGTAGTTCATCTCGGTGTTGATGTTGACGGTATACTTGCTCTCCCACGGCGGCTTGTTCAAATCGTTCCAAAGGCCTTGCAAGTTAGCCGGTTGTCCCCCGGCGCGACTCGACGCGATCAGCAGATAGCGCCCGTATTGAAACAACAGCGAGACCAGTTGCGGGTCGGCTTGGGAGGCAAAGCGGCGGATGCGTTCGTCGGTGGTGAGGTTCTTTGTATCGGCCGCGCCGAGATCGATACGAACGCGGCGAAATAGATCTTGATGATCGCGGATGTGGTCGCGGCGCAGCTCTTTGTAGCTCTTCGCGCGCGCCTGCTCGAGTACCCCGGCAGTTCGTTCGGCGGGGTCGGCGGACACGTCTTGGTAGTTGACGAAGTTCGTCGCGCCCGCCAGCAGCAGCGTGGCGCTGTTGGCCGACCGAACAACCAACGTACCGTCGGCGATCTCGACCGAGCCGTCAGTCAGAACCGCCAGCCGGGCTTCAAATCGAATCGCGCTGTCGGGAACACCCCCCGCCATCACCAAATCTTCTCCGCGAGTCGTCAGCGAGGCCCCCGGGTGCGCGGCGGCCAACGAAGCCCGGAACGCGAGGCGCTCGACCCCGGTGGCGGAAAGGCGGACGACGATCACCTTGTCTGGAAAAGACGCAAAGACTTCGCGCTGGTAGTTCAGGTTGCCCGCGCTAAACTCGACCGAGGCAACAGCGGTGTCCAAGTTAAGATCGCGGCGATAGTCGCTGACGGCGCTCTCGTCAACGTCGAGCATTTCGATATCGAGGTCCCCGAAAGCCTGGTATGCTTTCTGCCCCAGCGGAATGCTCATGAAACGTTCCATGGCCAAGGCTTCGGCCGCGGATTGCTTGCCGGCCCACAGCAGCCGGCGAACCTCCCCGAGATATTCGTGGGAGCCCTTGTTGGCGTAGTCATGCGGAGCACCCTGCCAGACGGTGTCCTCGTTGAATTGGATGCGCTCTTTGGTTACGCCGCCGAAGACCATGGCCCCCAACCGGCCCTGCCCAACAGGAAGCGCTTCGGTCCATTCGGAAGCAGCCTCGTCGTACCACAGCGACAGCGCTTCCTCAGGCGGCTCGGCGGCGGGCAGCGGCGTACCGATCCAAAGAATCGTCGCGGCGATGATGCCGGCGATTGTCAATAACCTTCTGATTCCCATCGTTGATTGTTTCCACCGTCGCACAACGCGACGAGTGCCGACCCCGGGGCTAAGGTCGCTTCGTGATCTTCGGCAAATCCATCGGTTCGGCCGCCTCGAAGAGCCCAAAAGCGAAGACGGCGGTGGCCGAGGCGATGGCGACGTATTGGCGGCCGCCGACCTCGTAGGTCATCGGCGATGCCGTCAGCAGCTCGCCCATGTTGAAGTTCCATAGATGGCGGCCGGTCTTCGCGTCCAACGCCAGCAATTGCCCGTCGTCGTCGCCCGAGAAAAGCACGCCCGTCGCCGTCGAGACCGTGCCGCTCCACATGCGGCCAAGACCCGTCATGGGATACTCCCAGACGCGCTTGCCGGTCGTGGGGTCGATGGCGCGCAGAATAATCTGCCCGCCTTCCTCGGTCGCGCCGCCGCCCGAGAAATTCTTCATCGGGACCGGCTCTTGCTCCGAGGTCGTGTATAAGCCGCATTGCTCGAGCGTGAGCACATAGAGCAGCCCGGTAGCCGGAAAATAGGTTTGTCCCATCCAGTTCGTCGCGCCCTTGACGCTCGGACACACCCAATTGCCCTCGGGGGTTGGGTCCTTGTCCGGGATTACGATCGGGCGGCCGTCGTCGCCGATTCCCTCGGCCCAGGTCAGTTTGTCGACCAACCGCGTCGCCCGCAAGTATTCGCCCGTTTCGCGGTCGAGCACATAAAAGAAGCCATTGCGGTTGGCATGCAGCACGAGCTTGCGTTCGCGGCCTTCCCAGGGCAAATCAACCAAGATGGGCCAGCTCTGGGCGTCCCAATCGTGGGTGTCGTGCGGCGTGAATTGGAAGTGCCATTTACGCTTGCCCGTTTCGGGATCGAGCGCGAGCAACGACGAGGTGTAGAGATTGTCGCCCGGCCGCACTCTCGGGTTGAAGTCCGGCCATGCGTTGCCGGTCGTCCAATAGAGAGTGTTGAGTTCGGGGTCGAAGGTGCCCGAGAGCCAAGCCGCGCCGCCGCCCCATTCGATCAAATCACCCCAGGTTTCAGACCCCGGCTCGCCCTTCGCCGGAATGGTGTAGGTGCGCCAGACAATCTCGCCGGTCTCGGCTGACAGAGCCGCGATGAAGCCGCGCACGCCGCTGTCGCCGCCCGTGTTGCCGACGATCACCTTGTCCTTCACAACGAGCGGCGCCGCGGTCGAGGTTGCGCCGTCGTCGACGCTCGCGTATTGCTTGCTGAAAAGTACGCCGCCGGTACGCCGGTCAAGCGCGGTGAGATAGTTGTCGGTGGTGCAAAAATAGACGCGGTCGCCGAGAATGGCGACGCCGCGGTTAACGCCGTGCTTCTCGGCCCGGGGATCAAAATAGCTCCAGATCAGCCGTCCGGTCCGGGCGTCGAGAGCAAAGACCGTGTTCACGCTGGTGACGTACATCACGCCTTCGTGGACAAGCGGCGTCGCGCGCAACCCTTGGGCCTTCGGCACGTGGTAGACCCATTTCGCGACCATCGACCCGGCGTTTTCGGGCGTGATTTGCTTCAACGGGCTGTGACGCCAGCCGTTGTAGCTGCCGGCGTAGGTCAGCCAGTCCTTCCCCGGTCCCTGGAGAATGTCTTTGTAGGTCACTTGCGCGGAGGCGACGCCGCACAGCGCGAAAGCCAAGATCCAACGGCCCGTCATTGCTTGGCCTCTTTCGAACGCGCCTCCGCGGCCGGCCGGGCGCTCCGTCCGGCAAGGTAGCCGAATAGGTTCTTAAGTTCGTCGGCGGAGAGCCGACGTTCGTAGTCGCCCGGCATGGGCGAGCGGTCGAGGAGATCGATTTGTTTGACGTCGCGCATGGAGATCAAATGCAATTCACCCTCTCGGTCGATGACTTGCAGCGAGTAGTTGTTGCGATTGCGCGCCACACCCTCGATCACCGAGCCGTCGGCGAAAGTCACCGTAACGCCCTCTTGGCCGAGCCGGTCGATTTCTCTCGAAGGATTCAGCACCGATTCCTTGATGAGGGCCAGCGGCCGCACCCCGCCGATATTCGTCAGATCGGGCCCCATCCGTCCCCCCTGGCCGTGAATTGCGTGACAGCCCGAGCATCCGGCCTTTTCGCCCCAAAAAATGTCGGCGCCGGCTTGGGCGTTGCCGGGCGCGGGATTTTCGGCCGCGGGACCAATGAGCGCATGCAAGAAAGCGACCAGTCGCCAGGTCTCCTCTTCGGAGAGATTGGTCGCGGGCATGTCGGTGCCGGGCAGGCCGTTGCGGATGACGTTGAAAATCCGGTCGTCGCTGAGAGGATGCCACAGCGGCCGCCGCACCAGGTTGGGCCCGCGGCCGCCCGAGCCGTCCGGCCCGTGGCACCCGGCGCAGGATCGCGCCCACAGCTTCGCGCCGGCGGCGATCGCCTCCGGGTTGCCGATCGCGGGGTGGTTCGAACCCCCGACATATTTGTTGGGCGGGCCCTCTTGCGCCGAGACCGGCCGGAGCGAGACTAGGACTGCGCCGGCTAGACACGCAGCTACCAAGAACCCCCTCATGACGAGACAATGATACCAAGCGGGCCGGGTCGGATCGCCGGCATTTGCGGGCAGCGGCGCGTAATACTGGGTATGGAGGGTACGGTCATGCCGCCGGACGAACTGATTACGGTCGAGACGATCGTTACGGCGTTCATTGTCGGCACGATCGGAATCTGTTTGGGGGGTTTGGGCTTTGAATCACTTTCTGACGAAGAGCGGCGTTGACGTCAAAAACTTGGGCGACAACGATTAGCATCTTTGGTGCGACGATGATCTGCACGACAGCGGCGACTCGGATTCGGACGATTGACAAATCGCGGGAGGCCGGTTCCGGTTTGGGGTAGAGTAGGCTAAACGATTCTTCTTGGAGGTGAGCGATGGAGCGGTCGAAGGGTGGAGTTTCTCGGCGCAACGTAGTCAAGGCCGCTACGATTATTCCGTTTTCAGCGCTGGCGGGAAGCGCGGCGAACTCGGCGGTGACGGTGGGGGTGATCGGAACCGGGAACCGCGGGCCGACGCTGGCCGGTTTCGCCGAGCAGGACGAACGAGGGCGCGTCACGGCGCTGTCGGATCTTTTCGACGAGAGAATCGAGCGGGCTAAGAAACGAATCGGCGTCGCCAACCCGAAGGTCTACAAGGACTATCAAGAGTTGCTCTCGAGCGACGTGGACGCGGTGATCATCGCGACGCCGCATCACCTGCATCCCGAGCATCTCGAGGCGGCGATCGCGGCGAAAAAGCATATCTACCTGGAAAAGCCCGCGGCGAACACCGTGGCGGGGTGCAAGCGGATCATGCGGGCGGCGGATTCGGCGGGTCGAGACCTCAACGTGACCATCGGGCTGCAGCGGCGGTATGCCCACGTCTATAAGCGCGCCAAGGCGCTGCTTGATTCCGGGTCGATCGGCGAGATCCGCATGGCGCGGGCGGATTTCATCAAGGGCGAGGCGCCGGAGAAAGATCAGGTTGTGCCGCGTCCGACGAATGAGCTGGATAGGATTCGCTATTGGAAGTTTTGGGAGGAGACAGCGGGTCGGCAGACCGTGGGAAACGAAGTGCATTCCATGGATGTCGTCAATTGGTTTCTCGACGGGTTGCCGCTGAAGGCAATCGGGACCGGCGGCCGCACCGCGCGCACGCGCGGCGACATGACCGATCATGCCTACGCGATCTACGACTACCCGAAGAAAGTTCAGGTCGTGCTGACGGGGTCGGTTTTGGCGCCGCGGTTCTATCGCGATGTGAAGGAACAGTTTTTCACTCCCAGCGACATGGTCGAAACCGCGCAGGAGTATTGGAAGCACTACCGGGGCAAGGGGCACGTCGTCCATGAAGACTCACCGCGAAGCTCGACGCAAGATTCGATCGAGGCTTTTATTGCCCGCGTGGCCGACGGCAAGCCGGAGAATACCGGCATACAAGGGGCGGAGAGCACATTGACGGCGATCCTGGGCTCGATGGCGGTAACGCTGCGGCGCGAAGTGAGTTGGGACGAGATGATGCAGTCGGCGTGAGGGCGGCTACCGGCCAGATGACAGGGCGGATTGCATGGGATCGGCATGGCGAAGGGGCCGCTTTCCCGCGAAAAAACTGTTCCCGGATTGCATTTCTTGTGATATCCTACACCAGCCTTTATCGTTAACGTGAGAGTGCGGTTCACTCCACTGACACGATACGCGAAAGGATGGTGACAGGTGACGTTACGTAGCTTTGGATTCGCTTTCGCGCTTCTCGGCGCGTTTGTTGGCGGTACGTTGGTTCCAACGGCCTCCACGCAAACCGGCGCTTCCCCGAAGCGCTTTGTTCAACTCCAGTACATGAAGGTCAATCCCGGGCAGGGGGCGGCCTATCGGCGGATCGAGCGTGATTTGTGGCGGCCCGTTCATCAAGAGCGCGTCAAGCGGGGGCTAATCAACTCCTGGGCGGTGTACGGGGTTCACTTGCCGGGGGCGGCTGTCGATTACGATTTCGTCGTTCTCACGGAGTGGCCGACTTTCGCGGGCCTGGAGAATTCGCAGTACGCCGAGCTCTTCTCGGAAGTTCAGGAAATGGATAACTACGAGGAGGTCTTGCAACAGACAAATGTGACCCGAGCTCAGGTCAAGCAAGACATCTGGGTGCTGGTCGATCACGTGGAATAGAGTGTGATGATCGGAATTCAGAGGCTGACCTTTCTTGTCTTTGAGAATCGAGGCGGCGCCTTGCTTTTCAAGAATTTGTTTGAGTCTCTCGGCCCCCCGCCGTGCTCGAATCCTCCGCTTGACTCGTAAAGCGTCAACGCACAAGCAGGCTGCCCCGGTGAAATTCAGTATGGAAACAACGAGATCCACGGCCATTGTTCTTCTCCTTTTGCTCCAGTGTATGCTGGCGCCCGCGGACGGGTGTCCTCGTCCGCGGGAAGTGTGGTAAGGGACCACTCGTCGAGGAAGCGTCGGGTCAACTTTCGATGCAACGACGCGCTGCTCCCAGCGTATTCGACATCAACATCGCGATCGTAAGCGGCCCGACGCCTCCGGGGACAGGCGTATAGGCGCCGGCGATTTCCGCGACGTCGCCGGGGTGGACATCTCCGACCAGCACCGTTCCTTTTTCGCGGAAGCGCTCCAACTTTTTCGGATTCCCGGCGAAGATGCGTTCGACTTCAGCGGCGTCTGTGAGCCGGTTGATTCCGACATCGAGGACGGTGGCGCCGGGCTTGATGAAGTTGCGGGTGACCATGGCGGGACGTCCCAGGGCGGCCACGAGGATGTCGGCTTCGCGGGCCACCGCCGGCAGGTCGGCGGTTTTCGAGTGGCAGACGGTCACGGTGGCGTTTTCGTGAAGCAGCAAGAGAGCCGCTGGTTTCCCCACAATGTTGCTGCGGCCTAGGATCACCGCCCGCTTGCCGGCGATGGGGATATCGCTGCGTTTGAGAATTTGAATCAAGCCGGCGGGCGTGCAGGGAGCGAAGCCGGGTTGACGGGTGACAAGCGCGCCGACGCTGATGGGGTGAAAGCCGTCGACGTCTTTCGAAGGCGAGACGGCGAGCAGGACTTTGCCTTCGTCCACCTGGGCAGGCAGGGGGAGCTGGACGAGGATGCCGTGGATGTCGTCGCGCGCGTTGAGTCCTTCGACGATCGCGAGCAGGTCGGCGGTCGAGATGTCTTTGGGCGGCGTGACTCTTTCGCTGTATATGCCGACACGTTCGCAAGCTTTGATCTTGTTCCGAACGTAGATTTGAGATGCCGGGTCGTCACCGACAAGCACCGCCGCCAAGCCGGGGCGCACACCTCGCCCGGAGAGTTCGGCGACGCCTTGCTGAACCTCGTCGAGAATGCGGTCGCGAATTTCGTTGCCATTAAGAATGCGAGCGGACATGGGGGTCATCGAGTCGGAAGAAAGGAATGATACCACGGGTGGCGAGTGCGATCGTCCCCGAAAGGCTGACCCCGCTGGCCCCTCACTTGCGGTCGAGGCTCTGTTTCTAGAGCGAGGATTTCTAAGCCAAGATCGGCTTGACGACTTTGCCGGCGATGCCGGTCAGTCGCGCGTCCAGCCCCTGAAACTTGACCGTCATGCGTTCGTGGTTGATACCGAGCAGGTGCAGCATCGTGGCGTGAAAGTCGTTGATGCTGACGGGATTGTCGACGGCGGCGTAACCCAGCTCATCCGTCCCTCCATAGCTCGTGCCGCCGCGGATGCCGCCGCCGGCCATCATGAACGAAAAACCCTTGATGTGGTGGTCGCGTCCGTCGTTGCCTTGCGACATCGGAGTGCGGCCGAATTCGCCGCCCCATACGATCAGGGTTTCGTCGAGCATGCCGCGGTCCTTGAGGTCTTTGATGAGAGCGGCCGTCGCGCGGTCGGTCTCTTCGGCCTTGATCGAGATGTTCGGCTTGACCGAGCCGTGGTGGTCCCAATCGCGGTGATAGAGCTGAATGAAACGCACGCCGCGCTCAGCCAGCCGGCGAGCCAGCAGGCAGTTCGAGGCGAAGGAGCCGTCGCCCGGTTCGGCGCCGTACAAGTCGAGAACACGTTTCGGTTCCGTACTCGTATCCATTAACTCCGGCACGCTCGATTGCATGCGGAACGCCATTTCGTATTGCGAAATGCGGGTCTGAATCTCGGGATCGCCCAACGATGCGTGTTGTAGGCGGTTCAAGCGGTTGATCGTCTCGATCGATTCGCCCTGCAGCTCGTCGCCCAGCCCGGGCGGGTTGTTGATGTAGAGAACAGGGTCGCCAAAAGCGTTGAACTTCACACCCTGAAACTTGCTCGGCAAAAACCCGGCCGACCATTGACGCGCCGCGATGGGCTGCATCTGCCCGCCCTTGCCGGAGGAGACGAGTACGACAAAGCCCGGCAGATCCTCGGTATCCGCGCCGAGCCCGTAGAGCAGCCACGAGCCCATGCTGGGGCGCCCGGCGATGATCGAACCGCTGTTCATCAACGTATGTGCCGGGTCGTGGTTGATCTGTTCGGTAAACATCGAACGCACGATGCAAATCTCGTCGGCGACACTTCCAATGTGCGGAAACTGATCGACGATCATTTGGCCCGATTCGCCGAATCGCTGGAAGCTGTGTTGGGGGCCGAAACAGATCAGTTTTTTCCCTTGGAGTTGGGCGATCTGTTGGCCCTTGGTGAAGGACTCGGGCATCGGCTTGCCGTGCATCTTTTCGAGGGTCGGCTTGTAGTCCCAGGTTTCCAGATGCGAGGGGCCGCCGGCTTGATAGAGAAAGATCACGCGCTTGGCCTTGGCCGCGTGGTGCAGCGGATTCACCACGCCGCGCGAAGCCGCGCCGCCGGGGTTCTCCTTGGCCGAAAGCACATTGCGGTCCAGCAGCGTATTCAGCCCAAGTAAACCGAGGCCGGCAACGCCCTTCCCCAAGAAAGTGCGGCGGCAGATGTCACGAGAGCGCGCTTCGAATGAATCGGTCATGATCGTCCCTCTGATTCCTTGTGCCTAATTCCTAGTAGCTAATTCCTTGTAATAGTCTCGTGCAGGTTGAGCACGGCCCGCGTCACCGTCGTCATCGCGGCCAATTGCGGCACATCGAAACTTTCGGGGTGGGGCGCTTCGCCGGCGGCCAAGAACTCGCGCGCGGCGGCCGTGTCCTGTTCGAATCGCGCCAAGCTGCTGTCGTACAAGGCACGCAACATCTTCCGTTCGTCGGCGGAAGGCGAACGACTTACCGCATCCCAAAACGCGCGGTCCAGACGGCCGTCGAAATCCTTCGCCGCGCCGATCACATTCTGCGCGAAAACGCGGGCGGCCTCGACGAAGACCGGGTCGTTCAACAAAACCAGGGCCTGCAAGGGCGTATTGGAGCGCGACCGATTCACGGTGCACTCCTCGCGGCTGGGCGCGTCGAAGAGCATCAGCCCCGGGTGCAGAAACGTCCTTTGCCAATAGGTGTAGAGTCCGCGGCGATAAAGATCGTCCCCGCGGCCGGCGGAGTAGGCGCGCTTGGGGAAATTCATGGCGGCCAAATAGCGCTCGGGCTGAGGAGGCCGAACGCTGGGGCCGCCGAATTTGTCGACCAACAGACCGGAGACGGCCAGGGCGATGTCGCGAACATTTTCCGCCTCGACGCGGTAACGGCTTTGCCTGGCCAGTAGGCGATTCTCACGGTCGCGCGCCTCGAGTTCGGGCGCGCTCAGCGACGATTGGTGATAGGTGTGGCTGGTAACCATCGTTCGGATGATGTGCTTGACGTCCCAGCGATGGGCGCCGTCGGCTTGCCACGTCGGGTCGCGAAACTCCGCGGCCAACCAGTCGAGCAATTCCAAGTAACTCGGCCATTCGCCCTGCGAGCCGAGGTCGTCGAGAACTTTCGACAAACCGGTGCCGAAAAAGTTATTCCATAGGCGATTGACGAATACCCGCGAGGGGAGCGGGTTTGCGTCCGACACCATCCAGTTGGCGAAATCAAGGCGCGTGGTGCGTCCGTTGGTCTCGCCGGCTTTGCCCAGGAACTCGGGGGCGGCGGGCGCGACGATCGGCCCGGAATCGTCCATCCAGTTGCCGCGCGCCAGGATCCGCGTCACATGCGGGTGGGTCGATTGGCTGACGACGACTCGCGGAATCGCCCGCTTGAGGGCGCCGATCTTGGCGTCGAGTTTCGCCCGGCGCACGGTCAGAGCCTCGAATTCCGACGTTTCCCAAACGAAGTGGCCTTCGACGGCTTTTTGTTGTTTCTCGTCGCGGTCATCCTCGGGCGCTTGCAGAGCTTCGAGAACTTTGAACGGCAGGCCTTTCTCGACCGCTCGGATCATGCTGCCCTCATCGGAGTCGGGCGGCCGCAGCCGAATCTTGTCGAACGCCAGTCCGATCTCGGGCCACGAATGTTCGCCCGCGCTGAGCGCCACGCGAAATCGTCCGATCGTCGCTTTGCGATAAATGCTGTCGTGTTTCAGATGAATCGTCAAAACCGAATCGGCTTGGGTTTCGAGCGGCTCGGTGAAGCGCACGGCGAGAAAGGGGTTCACCCCTTCTCCGCTTGAGACGCCCCAGCCGGTTTCCGGGTCGCCGTCGATGGCCCCGATGGCGCGGTGCTCGGGCTCTTCGGCAAAGAGCGTACTCGCGGTGGCGAGAACAAACGAAAGCGGCGCCGGGTTTTGCTTTCCGTCGGCCGAATGCTCGGCTTCAACCTCGGTGAGGACGAACCGATCCGCACCGCGTGAGACGCGAGCACCGCGGTTGCCTTCATCGTGCATGACGTCGATGCCGAGCGCCCTCCAAGCACCCTCGCCGGGCTTGAAAGTCACCGTATACGTCTCATTGGCGGGATTGGGACCCGACGCGATGACAAGGCCGTCGCCGCGGCGACGTTCAGTCACTAGGCTTGCGCTGAAGGTGTCGAAATAGTCAAAGCTGTAAATATCGCTTTCGACCAACTCATCGTCATAGATGGTCAGTTTCGCGCCGTTTCGCGTTGAGACCGTCAGCGGACGCTGATACCGCCAAGCCAAGTCGCCGGCCGCGTGCGCCGCGAGAATCTCTTTTTCCCACGCGCGCCGCCGTTCATCGGAGCCTTTCAGCTTGGCTTCGATCTCGCTGTTGACGGCGGCGAGTTTCGCTGTGAGCTGATCGAGTAAGCTGCGTTGTTCATCGCTGGGCAATTCCAACTTCGTCCCGTAAGCGTTCGGACCGCCGCTGCCGACGATACCGGTTTCCTTGAGGTCGGCGAAGACCGCCTTCATCGAATAGAAATCCTTGGTCAGGATGGGATCGAATTTGTGGTCGTGACATTCGGCGCACCCGGTGGTGATGCCCAGGAAAACCGCGCTGGTGGTGCGCACGCGGTCGGCGCCGTATTTGGCGAGATATTCCTTGTCCTGAATGCCGCCTTCGCCCGATGTGCGATGGATGCGGTTAAAGGCGGACCCGACTTTCTGTTCCGCGGTCGCATCGGGAATCAAGTCGCCGGCCAATTGCTCGCGGGTGAATTCGTCGAACGGCTTGTTGTCGCGGAACGACCGAAGAACGTAGTCGCGGTAGGGCCAGGTCGGCGCCGGATTGTCGCCGTGAAAACCGTTCGTGTCGCCGTAGCGCGCCGCGTCGAGCCAATGCATGGCCTGCTTCTCGGCGTAGCGGGGCGAAGCCAGCAAGCGATCCACCACCTTTTCATACGCCCGCGGGTCGGAGTCAGCGAGAAAGGCCTTGACCTCGGCCGACGTCGGCGGCAGCCCTGTCAGGTCGAAGTTCAAGCGGCGAATCAAAGTGGTCTTGTCGGCTTCCTTGGAAGGATTAAGGCCTTCATCCGCCAGTCGCGTTCGGACGAACGAGTCGATCGGGTTGCGAATCGGAACCGCGTCTTCGGCAACCTCGGGAACCGAAGGGCGAGTGAGCGGCTGGAAGGCCCAATGGCCCTCGTATTTCGCGCCCTCCGCTACCCAGCGACGAACCGTCTGCTTCTGCTCGTCGGTCAATTCCTTATGCGAATAGCTCGGCGGCATCAACCGCGCCGAATCCTCGGTGAAGATGCGCGCGACGATGGCGCTTTCCTCGGGGTTGCCGGGGACGATCGGGGTGACGCCGGTGGCGGTCTGCTTCAACGCTTCTTCGCGAAGATCGAGCCGCAGGTTCATCATCCGCGCATTTTTGTCCGGCCCGTGACATCGGAAACACGTGTCGGACATGATGGGGCGGATGTCGCGGTTGAAGCTGACGGGCTGGTCGATGCGAGGCTCGGCGGCGAGCGTCGGAAGAAGAGCGATCAGACCGAGCGCGGCAATCCAGGGAATCGAGCTGGTTCGGCGACTTAGATAGTGGGTCATCTTATCCATACCTATCGGCCCCCGCAGTCGGGGCGGGCCTGAAAAATTCGACGAATCGGTCGACCGCGGCGACGAAGCGGCGATCATCCATGTTCTCGCTTTCAAGAGTAGCGAGCGCGGACGCCGCAGGCAACCGCCTGGGACTCTCCCAAGGGGGCACGGCCCGATAAAGCTCTACCGACGCGGCCTGCACTCCGCCCCCCGATTCGTTGCAGTCTGATTGCCACACCGCGCCGCCCCGCGAGACGAAAAGCGGGCTAGAATAGGCCCATGCTCAAATCCGGCTCCACTCGTCGGGAGTTTCTTACCGCTTCGACCGCCGCGGCTCTGTCCGCCGCGCTGGCGGGAAAAGCGAAGGCCGCCCCCGAGAATGCGGCCGGCGAATGGCGAAACCGCCGGGACGGCATGGCCTATCGTCGCCTCGGACGGACGAACTTCATGATCTCCGAAGTCGTTTGCGGCGGCAGTACGATTACCCCCACCCACCATAGTCACGTCGAAACCGCCATCGAACGCGGCCTCAACTATCTCGACACCGCGGCCTCCTACGGCAAGGGCCAAAGCGAACTCGGGTATTCGCGAGTCATCGCCGGCAGCAGCAAGCGCGAGAAAGTCTTCCTGGCAAGCAAGGTCAGCCCGTGGGACATCAACCGCAATCGGGTGTTACGAGAGCTGTACGAAAGCCTCTCCGCTTCCGAAAAAGCGAAGATCGACGGCGAGGTGCGAGAACGCTTGGCCGACGCCCCGGCGCTGGTCGAGAATTACTTCGGCAATTACTTCAAGAGTCAGCGCAAGGAGTATGAGGACGTCACGCTCAGCCGCGTCATGGAAGATCGCTTCCCGGATACGATCGACCGGCCCGCCAACTATCGCGATGTCGTCATTCGGTCGGTAGAAGAAAGCCTCAAACGGCTTGGAACGGACTACCTCGATATCTTGATGTGTCCGCACGGGGCCTCGAGCTATGACGAGGTGACGAAGTTCCCGGAGATTTTCGAAGCTTTTGAACAGCTCAAGAAGGCCGGAAAGGTTCGGCACTTGGGCGCTTCGTCCCATAGCGATCCGGCGCGCGTTTTGCAGGGCGTGGTGGACGCCGGCACCTATTCGGTCTCGATGGTCGCCTACAACATTGTCAACCACTCCTTCATGGACGAGACCTTGGCCAAGGCCCACGCCGCGGACTTGGGCGTGATCGCCATGAAGGTGGCGCGTCCGGTGCACCATGGGCGGAAGAACTATCCACCGGATGACCCCAAGCGTGTCGCGCTGATGGAGAAAGCCATGCCCGGCCCGATGAAGATCCCGGTCAAGGCGTACTTGTGGGCGCTCAGAAACCCTTTGATCGCGGCCGTGAATTCCGAGATGAATAACCAACAGATGGTCGACGACAATCTCCCCGTGGCGGGGAAGAAGGTATAGCCCGACCAGCCGATCACGGCGGCTAATCGACGGCCCGCGCGCCGGAAGGAACCTCGAATGAAACAACTCGCCGTGCTCAGAATCGTACTTGCCGTCTTAACGTCACTCCCGGCGTTGGGACTTTTCCACGGCAGTCTCGCCGCCGCGGAAGGCCCGCCGAACATCGTCCTCATCTTCGCCGATGACTTGGGCTACGGCGACTTGGGCGTCTACGGTTCGCCGAACATCCGCACGCCGAACATTGACAGCCTCGCTTTCGCCGGCGTCAAGCTGACCGACTTCTATTCCGTCTCGCCGGTCTGCACGCCGTCCCGCGCGGGGTTGCTGACGGGGCGCTACCCGGTGCGGTCGGGCATGACGCGCGTCTTGTTCCCCCGCGAGGAGTTCGGGTTACCGGATTCGGAAATCACCGTCGCCGAGGTCCTCAACGATAAGGGCTACGCCACGGCGCTGATCGGCAAATGGCATCTCGGCGATCGTCCCGAGCACAGCCCCACACAGCACGGTTTCGACTATCGCTACGGCATTCCCTTCAGCAATGACATGACGCGGCCTCACGCTTCGTGGCCCGAGCCCTTGCGGATCTACGAACAGGACGAGGTGGTGATCGAAGGCGTCGATCAATCGCAAATCACGCGGCTGTATACCGACAAGGCGATCAGCTTTATCGAGAAAAACAAGGACGGGCCGTTCTTCTTGTATCTGCCGCACAGCATGCCGCACTGGCCCTGGTTTTCCAGTGAGAAGTTCGACGGGCGCTCGATCAAGGGTCCTTATGGCGATGCGGTCGAGGAAATCGACTGGAGCACCGGGGAGATCTTGAAAGCTCTCGAGCGCAACGGCCTCGACGACAACACTCTCGTGATCTTTACGAGCGACAACGGCGGGTCGAGCGGCCAAGCCGGCAGCAACGGCACGCTGCGCGGCAGGAAGGGGCAGACCTGGGAAGGCGGCATGCGCGTGCCCTTCATCGCGCGGATGCCCGGGAAGATTCCCGCCGCGACCACTCGCAGCGGGATTGCCTGCGCGATCGACCTTTTCACGACGTTGATCGAGACGGCCGGGGCGATCGTCCCTGATGATCGGCCGATCGATGGAGTCAATCTTCGGCCGATGCTGAGCGGCCAGGGCCCCTCGCCGCGCGATCACCTCTACTATTTCAGCCACAACTGGGAAAGCCGCCCGCAGTTGGCGGCGGTGCGGGCGGGGCGTTGGAAGCTGCATTTCAAGTTGCATTGGGATTGGCCGCAGACGAAGTTCGAGCCGACGAAACTTTACGACTTGCATGCTGACCCCTCGGAGGCAAGCGATCGGCTTGGCGACTACCCCGACGTGGTCGCCGAGCTGGCCGGTCAGGCCCGAACCTTTCATGCCGAGGTCGAATACGGGACAGCGCCGCCCGTCCACTATCCGCCCGGAGCCCCGGAACGGCCCTACGGAGGAAAGCGGCCGGTGCGGTAAACGTTATGTCAATTGTTCGCGTATTCAACGAAACAAAACAGATTGCCGTCGCCGACCGCGTCACGCTCAGCGATACGAGCGAGACGCGGCGGACCGGGCTGCTGAAACACGAGAGCCTACCCAAGGGAGAGGGGCTATGGATCATCCCTTGCGAGGCCGTTCACACCTTCCGCATGAAGTTCCCCATTGACGTCGTCTTCATTGACAAGCACAAGCGCGTAACGAAGATCGTGCCGGCCATGAAGAAGTCACGCATGGCGATGAGTTGGCGGGCCCGCAGCGTAGTCGAGCTAACAGCGGGCCTCGCCGCCGAGACCGGCATGGAAGTCGGCGACCAACTGGTGATTACGCCGCTCGAGGAGCAGCCGAGGTAAGACGTCAGGCAGTCGAACGCCCGAAACACACCGACCGGTGTGTGCCATATGACGACATTTGCAGAGGTGGGCCGGCTGTTGGGTTAGGCCGGTCTTGGATGGGATTGGGTTCGTATGGTTGTTTTTGGGGGGCGGGCTGGATGGTTCCAACTTGTTGATATACAAGGGCTTGTTTGGTTTTGACGGGGGGTTGGCGATGGTTTGGATGCTCTGGAATGGGCTGGTGGGGGGGTAGGAGAGTGGATTGGGGGGGCTGGGCTTGGGTTGGGGCGAGCTTGGCTAGGGTTTGAGGGATTTTTGGGCGGGGGATTGTTGGATTTGGTTTTTTGGGGTGTTTTTCGAAGATTTGGATGGAGGTGTGGCGTTTGAGTGGAGGTTGTTGGTTGTTGTGGAGCCGCGTTTGGCGGCTAACGTAGGGGTGGCGGGGGTTTCGCGGGTGGGGTGACGCAGTGGGCGGTTGGGGCGGAGTCGTGAGGTGTTTCGGGTCCGCTAGCTTCCTGATGGTCTTGGGGGTTCGTCGGATACCGCTTGCTTACGCGCGCGGCTCGGTTTGGGACGGCGTGCTCTTCGACGGCGCGGTCTGGGACGGCGCGGTCCGAGGCTAGGCGGTTGATGACTTCGGGGTTGGCGGGGACGTAGCGATGCTGTAGCTCGGGTGGGGCGGTGGTGTCGTAGACGTCGAAGCCGTAATCGCCTTTGTTGCGGGCCTCGCGGGCCTGGCGGGATTTTTGATCGCCTTGGCGAATGTCGGTGAGCAGTTCGACGGCGCGGTAGAAACGGCGGGTGAGATGTCCGTCATAGCGGGAGAGTTGGACGACGGAGTTGGTGTTGCCGATCATGGCTTCGCCGAGCAGCTTGGTGTGGCCTTGGCGGTCGAGCTCGATGTCGGGGTGGAACTGGCGTTCGTGGCGGCGGGTGTGGTTGATGTTGGCGGTGATGATAGCGGTCTCGATGCGGGAGAGGCGCTGCATGCGCCAAGAGGCGTCGGTGATTTGGCGGCAGATTTCGCGTTCGAGAGGATTGCGGGGGGAAACCCAGTCTTCGAGGGCGGTGAGTTGGCAGTCGAAGTCGGCGGGGTCTTCGCCGGGCAGGACGGCATCTTGGGAGAGTAGGCCGTGCTTGAGGGCGTTTTTGGACGAGCGGGTCTTGCCGGCGGCGGTGCGGGGTCCGGTGGATTTTTCGGCGTTTTCGCGGTTGGCGCGGATTTGGTTATTGGTGGCCATGGCTTCCTCGTTACCAGGATACGGCAGGGGGGAAGGGGTAACGGGGGGTTGGATTTTCTAAGTTGTTGGGAATACAGGGGAAATATTTTTGATTCTTACGTGATGGGATTTCGTGGCGCCGAATTACGTGAACCGTTAGCCGTTGGCCGGGTTGAAGAGGGGACCGGCCGGGGGCGGCCGGTCTTTGAGCTTGAGGAGGTTTGGTTGGCGGGTTTGCCAGCCCTCAAGGAGGGGTCTAGTGCCACGACCGCGTGAAAAAGTTTGTTTGGTTCGAAAGCACAATTCTTGAGTGACCGCATCGCGTGGGGAAAAAATGGGGGACAGTCCACTTCGCGCCAGGATACATTGTTGATTTGATGGAACTTATTCGGTTGGCGCTCGGTACAGTCCCCAATTTTTCACAGCCCCGTGGCGATGCGGCTCTGGTTGGCTGTGGTTTCCTTCGTCATGGCGGATCGAAGCCTTCTTAACAAGGTCGGGGAAAGGTGTCTTTTCACGTGGTCTGAGTTTCGGAGCCCAGAGCGCGAGCGACGGGCCAACCCCTAATCTCCTCCGGGAACCGCTGCCGTCCAAAAACAAGCGGAACCGCGAATACAAACCGGCCCGGCCGGGCCGGCCTCTACTCGTCGGGGAGCGCGCCCAGGTGGGCGAGCATTTGGCGCGTCTTTTCGGCGTTGGGGTCTTCGATCTCTTCGCGGATCGCCAGGGCGGCGCGGGCATCGGCGATCGCCTCTTCGCGACGGTCCAATTTGGCGAACTCGTCAGCGCGATTGTGAAGAACAATGCCCTCGCCGCGGCGGTCGCCGGTCTCGCGGGTGATGCCGAGTTGCTGATCGTAGTACTCGATCGCCTTGCGCGTCTCCCCTAAAGCGCTATAGGCGTTGCCCAGGTTCCCCAGCGCCAGGCCTTCCTGTTCTTTGTTCCCCAGTTGGCGGGCGGCTTGGGCGGAGGTTTTGAGCCATGCGATTCGGTCGCGAGCGTGCCGCCGCAGATCGAGGATATGGGCGGCCCGAAGAGGATAGTCTTGTGCGAGTAGCGCCGCTTCGCCATCATCTTCCGCGTGCGCGGCGGCCCAAGCTTGCCCGGTTTCGATGTGCGTCCGTTCGCGATCGAAGAGCCGCAAGCCGTCGAGAACGCCCTCGTTCCCTTCGTTATAGCGGTCTTCCGCCGCCGCCGCGACAGCCAAGAAATGCCCCGCGTGGCGCTTGGCGGCGACATACTCGCTCGCATCCGTCAAGCCCTCGCGGGCCAGTTCGCGAAACAGATCATGCAGCCGAAAGCGCTCTTCCTTCTCGTCGAAGAGAACCAGGTTGCGGCTGACCAGGACCTCCAACTCCTCGCCGTCGAGTTCCCCGACGGCCTCCGCGGCCGGGCGATCGAACGGCGCTGGGAAGACGGCCAGCGAGCGCCATTTCTCGACCAGTTCGGCTTGGTCATGCCCGAGCGCCTCGACGCTCTCCGCCAAGACGGCCATGACTTCCTTGCCCCGATAGCGCAAGTCTCCACGATCGCGCTCGAGCTTCTCGAGGTAGGCTGCGGTCGATAGAGCCCTTGACCCGGCCAAGCGCTCGCCGGCCGCCCGCAACGCCAGCGGCAGGTAGCCGCACAACTCGGCTAGGCGGGCGATCTCGTCGCCGCTCGCGCGGTCCCTGTCCACGTTCTCTCGCAGCAGCTTGGCGGCCTCGTCTGGGGAAAGCTGGTCGAGATCGACGGGCTCGACGCCGGGCAAGGGGATCGACTGCCGCGAGGTAATTAGCATCGCCGAGGGCGGCTTAGGCACGAGCGAGGCGACCTGGGCGCTGTCTTTCGCGTTGTCGGCCAAGATCAGCACGCGGCGCTCGGCAAGCAGGCCTTGATAGATCCCGGCGAGATGTTGATCGTTGTCGGGGAGCTTTTGGTCCGGGATGAGAGCGAGCAGCACGTCGCGCATGGCCTCGGCGAGGGTGGTGGGTTTAGCATCGAGTCCGCGCAGGTTGATTTGGACTTGTCCGTCGGGGTAGTGATCGCGGACCTCTCGGGCGACGTAGTAGGCCAGCTCGGTCTTGCCGACGCCGCCTTGTCCGCCGATGGCGCTAATGGCCGCGCCGCGTTGCTCTTTTAAGCACGCCGTGATTGTCTCGATATCGGCGGCGCGGCCTACGAAGTCGGGTACGGGGTTGGGGAGTTGGGGGACAAGCCGATCCGGGCTCGCCAGGGCCGTGTCGGGAGACGGTTCGGGCCGCGGCGGGCCTTCAGGCGGACCCAAGAGTTGCTGCAAACGATGAAAGCCCCACCTCTTCAAATACTCCTTCGCCGCGAAGTAGAAGGCGAGGCCGAGCAACGCGACGACGACGACAATAAAGCCGGATGGGTATTTACTTGACTCAGGTGACCACAAGATGTAGGATCGGGGAAATGGAAGATTATCCTCGGAATCTGGCCGAGTTCGAGGCGCGTTTCGCCACCGAGCAGGCCTGTCGAGAGTATCTGTGTCAACTCCGCTGGCCGGAGGGTTTTCGTTGTCCGCGATGCGGGCACGACAAAGCGTGGGCGGTGCGGACAGCGCTGCTGGAGTGCGCCGGCTGCGGGCATCAAGCTTCTCCAACGGCGGGCACAATATTTCAAGACACCCGCCAACCCCTCCAGAGTTGGTTTCGAGCCATGTGGTGGCTCACGAGCCAGAAGAACGGGGCGAGCGCGCTGGGCTTGCAGCGGGTGTTGGGCCTGGGCAGCTACAAAACGGCCTGGACTTGGTTGCATAAGCTCCGGCGCGCCATGGTGCGGCCCGGACGCGATCGGCTCAGCGGGCGCGTGGAGGTTGACGAGACTTACTTAGGAGGCTTGGAGGAGGGCGTGCGCGGTCGCCAAACCGACGCTAAGGCGCTGATTGTAGTAGCGGCCGAGGAAGATGGTGCCGGCATCGGGCGGGTTCGGATACGCACCATTCCCAACGCCTCCGGGGACAGCTTGATGGCCTTCGTCGGCGAGTCGATCGAACCCGGCAGCGTGGTCCATACCGACGGTTGGCTGGGATACGAACCGCTCGAAGGCGACGGCTATCGCCACGAGGTGAGCTACCTGGAGGGGCAACCGGCGCGCGCCTCGAAACTGCTCCCCCGGGTGCACCGCGTGGTGTCGTTAGTGAAGCGCTGGATACTGGGCACGCATCAAGGAGCGGTCAGTCACGAGCATCTCGACTCCTACCTCGACGAATTCGCCTTCCGCTTCAACCGCCGCAAGTCCAGAAGTCGAGGCAAGCTCTTTTACCGCCTGGTTCAACAGGCCGTCGCCGTGCCACCGGCACCCTACAAATCGCTGGTCGGAGGCACCGCGACACGCGCTACGGACGACCACAACATGTAGGGGCTATTTCCCAATACCTGAGTCAAGTAAATACCCATCCTGGCGTTTTTCGCGTTTCTTGATGTTCTCGGCAAACCCTACGCCGACAACAAGGAACATCCCTACCGCCACTACCGTTAAACGTGCTTTCAACATGAATCCGATCCTCCTTGCCCAATGGAACACCATCAGGTTTACAAAAGTCGCGGAAAAAGTCCACCGGAGCCGACCCTGACATGGGGTTCCGATTGAGCCTTGAACCCCGTCCGCGTCGACGATCCCACCTATACTATTTGCCGAGGCGATTGCCGGGCTTGCTGTGTGGACCACATCCTTGGGACCAAGTGTCCTTCATTGTTACCGCTTTGTTGCTCACTTGCGGTTCTTGCGGACGGTCAACGCCCGGTCCAATCGAGAGAGCGTTCCGTTTGCTGCCGCCCGAGCAAGCGATCGTTGGCTACGTGGATGTGACCAAGGCCGGCCCGCGAATCATGGGGCGACTTCACGAAGAGGTGGGCGCAACCAACAACCCCGCGTCGCCGGTCGGTCCCAGGTCGTTCCTCGGGCATCCCGCGATCCCGTCTCTCGACGACATCGACGCGTTGGCCTTCGCCGCGGACGAACACAGCCGCACGCTCGTGCTGCTGTTTCCCGCCGGCCGATTCAGTGCCGACGCGCTGCGCCGGCGCCTGACCGCAGCCAAGATCGACTGCCCCTCGCCAGTGGATGAAACCCCGTGCGTTATCCCCGCGGCCGACAGCGGGCGCCCACTCGCTTTGACCATGCCCGAACCGGGAACCCTGATGTTGTCGGAATCCGCGGGCAAAGACAGCGTGGCGGAACCCGGACTCCACGCCGAGGCGGCGGACGTTGAAGAGCAAGCCCTCGAGGCCCGCCGGGCGCTTGCCGAGGACGGGGTCGCCTGGGTCCGAATCGACCCGCGCCAGTTACCGCGCGCCGCCGGCTTCGAAGCCGCGAGGGGCAGCGCGGTCGGGCTGTTCAGCAAAGCCCTCGGGCCGGCCGCCGTCGCCTATGCTACTTTGCACGGCCCGCCGCCCGACGATCTCGCGGCCGGAAAGATCAAACTGCGGCTTCGGGCCGATTTCGAAACGTCCGAGATCGCGCGCGAGCAGACGGGAGTCCTCAAAGGGCTGTCGGCCTTCGCAGGGGCGATGCTCGGCTCGGGAGGCAATCCTTCAGAACCCTGGAGCCGGGTCTTTCATAGCGGTCGATTTCGGCACGAGGGGCGCGAAGCCCACGCAATGTGGTCGCTCAACGCAATATTCGAAGGACGTTAAGCGCATGGGGGCCGGCCGGTTCTTGAGTCGATTTCCGGTCGAGCCCGCGCGGCCTCAATACGCGAGGACCGGCTCCGCTCACTTGCTACACTCGACCCAGACGACATTGAGAGTACAAGCCCGACGCGCCCGTGGAACTTTTCGACAGCAGTTTTGATTTCGCCAAGGAACTGCCAGCTTCTTCCGACGGAGAATTGAAACTGCTGCCGGTCCGGACGGTCCCGGCAGTCGGCACGGCCCACGCTTTTTGGTTGCATGCGCCTAACCGGCAAATGGGTGCGTGAGCAGTAGGGTTTACGTTCCGGGAGAGCGATGAACGACGGAGACTACTCTGCCCGACTTAAGGCCGCCTTCCTTCAGGTGAGCGCGAGGATCTTGCCTGATGTGGCGTGGTCCGAGGGAAAGAGCGACGACAGTCTGGTTTACCCGGAGGAATCCCCGGCCTTAGGACAGCTGGAAGTGGAATTCAATGACAATGACATTACGCTGTACTTCGACCTGATCCACGACCATCAGCATCACGAGCTGGAAGACAGTGTTCCTGATCAGTGTGAAACGGCCATCCGCGATGTGGCGACGGAAGCCCTAGAGTTTATAAGGCAGGTCGTTTCGGACCAGATTCTCTTTCGGCAGGGTATGTTCGTAAGCGGAGCCCAGACAAAGCGGCCGCCGACGGTCTTCTCCCGGACATGGCGCCGGCTGACACCTTGGGTGAAGGAGGCAGTCTGGTCGGGCGGAACGAGCGGTCACAGCATCAACTAACGAACGTCGCGCGCGGCTTCCTCTGGCGAGACTCCGCGACCGATTTCAATACCCCGCCGCCAGACCCTCCGATCTTGCATCCGCCGCGCCGAACAACCACTCGCCGTCAACCTGAATCGCCATCAGTCGCGCTATCGGCTCCAAGAAAACAACCTTGTGGCCGCGCTTTCGCAACAGCGCCACCGTATCAGGCGAAAAACCGTGGTCTTCCATGCGCAGCTCGTCGGGCATCCATTGATGATGGAAGCGCGGGAAGTCGACGGCTTGCTGAAGATTCGTCTTGAAATCGATCACGTTGGTGATCACCTGCAAAACGACGGAGATAATGCGAGGCCCGCCGGCCGCCCCAACAACAAGAAACGGCTTGCCGTCGCGCGTGACGATCGTCGGCGTCATCGCCGAGAGCGGCCGTTTGTCCGGCTCGATCGCGTTTTTCTCACTTTGCAGCAGCCCGAAATGATTCGGCGAGCCGGGCTTGGCGGTAAAATCATCCATTTCGTTATTGAGCAACACGCCCGTGCCCCGTGCCGTCACACCCGAACCGAACGAGCCATTGAGCGTATAGGTCACCGCCACGGCATTGCCCGCCTCGTCGACGATCGAGTAATGCGTCGTCTCCCCGCTCTCCGCGCCGGCGGGCCGTCCGGCTGAGATTTGAGCGCTCGGCGTCGCGCGGTCCGGATCGATCGAAGCGCGCCGATCGAGCGCGTACTTTTTCTCAATGAGACCGGCAACAGGAACTTTCACGAAATCGGTGTCGCCGAAAAACTCGGCGCGGTCGGCGAAGAAACGCCGCATGACCTCGGCCATGTAGTGAGTCGCCGATGCCGACCCCGCGCCCTCGCCCGCGAAGCCGCTGCCCTCGAGCATATTCAGCATCTGTACGATCCCCGCCCCGCCCGAGCTTGGCGGCGGCGCCGATAGGATCCCATAGCCGCGATAAGTCCCTGCAAGCGGCCGGCGCTCGACAATCTTGTACGCCTTCAAATCGGCAAGCGTAATCAACCCGCCGTTACGCGCCATGTCCTCGGCAATCAGCCGCGCCGTGCGGCCCTCGTAAAACTCATCCGGCCCCTTCTCGCGCAAACGCGCCAACGTCCCGGCCAGGTCGGGTTGACGAAGAGTCTCGCCCGCTTCCAAGGGCTCCCCATCGCCCTGGAAAACCCGCTTCGACTCCGGGAACCGTCGCAACCGTTCGCTGTCGGCCAGATCATCCGCCAACTCGCTGGAAACCGCGAAGCCGGCGCGGGCCAGCTCCTCGGCCGGCGCCACGAGCTCGTCCCAAGGCCGCGT
Source organism: Bryobacterales bacterium (assembly GCA_965248235.1). Lineage (GTDB taxonomy): Bacteria > Acidobacteriota > Terriglobia > Bryobacterales > UBA6623 > UBA6623. The sequence goes on from CBDFIU010000001.1 coordinate 283,205, forward strand.
CCCGTACTTGCGGCGCGCTTCCGCCAAGCCTCGCACCGTCCCCGGGACTCCGACAGCGCGGTACCCCACAAAGCTCTCCTCGGTCACCTCGCCGCTCGCATCCAAGTACATATCGCGGTCGGCCTTCGCCGGCGCTCTCTCCCGAAAATCGAGGAATGTCGAGGTCCCGTCCTCCAGGCGAATCAGCATGAACCCGCCGCCGCCCAAATTTCCCGCCCGCGGATGCGTCACCGCCAACGCGAAGCCCACCGCCACGGCCGCGTCCACCGCGTTGCCGCCGTCCACCAGCACCTTGACGCCGATCCCGGTGGCACGCGCCTCGGCCGTCACCACCATCGCATGCCGCGCCCGCAGCGGCGCCCGCGACGCTGCGCCAACCGTCACGGCAAGCAAAACGAAAAGGGAAATCAGCCGAGAGAACACGAATCGATTGTAAGCGGAATCCCGCCCCCGCCGTCGGCCGCGGTCAGCCTTCGCGCCGCGGGGAGGAGTCGGGACGAAACCGCGGGCCCGTCGACACGCCTATCGCGCGTCCTTCGACCCGCCAGTGGGAAGAAATGTGGCCGGCCTTGGGCCTAACCCGCCTCGGCCCCGGCCCCAAGCCGGTCCCGCGCGTTTTCGGTGCGGCCCGACGCCGGCACCAGCTTACCGACCCGCCCCAGCCCGTAAGTCGGCATGCCACTGTACACAGCCTCGTACTGCCCGGGCTTGACCACATACGTTTCATGCCAAATACCCACGTCGCCGCGGCTCGCTCCGACTCGCTCGTTAAAAGCCATCCAAGCCGGCCAATGCTCTTGGTTCTTATTGCGAGCGTAAGCTTCCAGATGCTCGAAAGACCGCCAATACTGCACGATCACACCCATCGAAATGCCATTGTGGCCGAGAAATCCGGAATCCGGATTCGCCTCCAACTCCTCGATCATGCGAGGCATCGCAAGGAACACCGGCAGCCATTTGTGAAGCTTCCAGGGTTTGTTGATCCGCATGCCAATCAAGAACACTACAAATTCGCCGTCCATCTCCGCCGCCATTCGCCGGTCAATAATCTGGGCCAGATGGGTATTTACTTGACTCAGGTGACCACAAGATGTAGGATCGGGGAAATGGAAGATTATCCTCGGAATCTGGCCGAGTTCGAGGCGCGTTTCGCCACCGAGCAGGCCTGTCGAGAGTATCTGTGTCAACTCCGCTGGCCGGAGGGTTTTCGTTGTCCGCGATGCGGGCACGACAAAGCGTGGGCGGTGCGGACAGCGCTGCTGGAGTGCGCCGGCTGCGGGCATCAAGCTTCTCCAACGGCGGGCACAATATTTCAAGACACCCGCCAACCCCTCCAGAGTTGGTTTCGAGCCATGTGGTGGCTCACGAGCCAGAAGAACGGGGCGAGCGCGCTGGGCTTGCAGCGGGTGTTGGGCCTGGGCAGCTGCAAAACGGCCTGGACTTGGTTGCATAAGCTCCGGCGCGCCATGGTGCGGCCCGGACGCGATCGGCTCAGCGGGCGCGTGGAGGTTGACGAGACTTACTTAGGAGGCTTGGAGGAGGGCGTGCGCGGTCGCCAAACCGACGCTAAGGCGCTGATTGTAGTAGCGGCCGAGGAAGATGGTGCCGGCATCGGGCGGGTTCGGATACGCACCATTCCCAACGCCTCCGGGGACAGCTTGATGGCCTTCGTCGGCGAGTCGATCGAACCCGGCAGCGTGGTCCATACCGACGGTTGGCTGGGATACGAACCGCTCGAAGGCGACGGCTATCGCCACGAGGTGAGCTACCTGGAGGGGCAACCGGCGCGCGCCTCGAAACTGCTCCCCCGGGTGCACCGCGTGGTGTCGTTAGTGAAGCGCTGGATACTGGGCACGCATCAAGGAGCGGTCAGTCACGAGCATCTCGACTCCTACCTCGACGAATTCGCCTTCCGCTTCAACCGCCGCAAGTCCAGAAGTCGAGGCAAGCTCTTTTACCGCCTGGTTCAACAGGCCGTCGCCGTGCCACCGGCACCCTACAAATCGCTGGTCGGAGGCACCGCGACACGCGCTACGGACGACCACAACATGTAGGGGCTATTTCCCAATACCTGAGTCAAGTAAATATCCATCCCAGTCAGATCCGAACCGCTTAGTCCGCTCGCGAAACTACTCGATCCAATTTCGGACAACGCAGATGCAGAGCTTGGCAGCCGCGGCAGCCTGTCGTCTTGAACATAGACTACCTCATTAGATCGTCACCGCCGCCCGCTCACGAAGCGGTAGAATTGGACCTTCGAGACCGGCTAACTATCGCCCACAAATTAAGACCGCTCGGAAGCTCCGTGACGCGGAATCGCCGTGATCTTCGAAGCCATGACCTTGGGGCGTATGTACGGGGGTGCAATCAGTATGACACTGGGAAAAATCAGCAGGACGAACCGGGGGATGAGGATGGCGCCGGCTGCCGCCGCGTTCGCGATGGGCCTGGCGCTCGCGCCCGCTTCCTTGTCCGCCCAGAGTGAGGACGCGCGGCGAGCGTGGGATGGTCGGCCGGACCTGAACGGGATCTGGCAAGCAATCGGCACGGCGCACTGGGACCTCGAAGATCATCCTTCCGGACCCGGTCATCCCGACCTCGGAGCCATCGGAGCAATCCCTCCCGGGCAAGGCGTCGTCGTCGGAGGCGAGATCCCCTACCAGGACTCGGCACGCGAACAGAAGCAGCGTCATTTCGAAAAGCGCCTGACCGACGATCCCGAAGCGAAATGCTTTCTGCCGGGCGTGCCGCGCGCCGCCTATCTGCCCTATCCGTTTCAAATCATCCAGGGCGACAAGAAGATCATGATCGTCTACGGGTTCGCCGAAGCGAATCGTACGATTCATATGGATAAGGAAAACCGCGAGCCGCCGCCGCTCGACAGTTGGATGGGGCGATCGCACGGGAGCTGGGAAAACGGGACGCTGGTCGTCGACGTCGAGGGCTTCAACGGCGAGGCGTGGTTCGATCGCGCGGGCAACTTCGCAAGCTCGGCGCTCAAGGTCGAGGAACGGTATACTCCGATGGGACCCAACGCCATTCTGTACGAAGCGACCCTCGAGGACCCCGCCGTATTCACCCGGCCGTGGAAGATTCGGCTGCCGCTCTACAGGCGTCTCGAAGAGAACGCGCGGGTGCTGGAATTCAAGTGCGTCGAGTACGCGGAAGACCTCGTCTACGGTCATCTGCGCAGGGAACCGACTCGGTAATTGAGCGAAGGAAGGGAGAGGCAACGATGATGAACCCAAGACATGTCGTCCTCGCGCTCATTGCCGGGGGGGCGACCCTCTCGGGGTCGACCGCGGCTCTCGCGGCCGAATACCACCACGTGCAAATTACGACGGCGAGCCCTTCCGAGGGAGTGCGCTGGTACGCCAAGTATCTGGACTGCAAGCCGATCGAGAATCGTAGGGAAGCCGCCGATTGTAACGGCGTCGAGTTGATCTTCCTTTCGCGGCCGACAATGGGGAGCACCCAAGGTACCGGCGTCGACCATTTGAGTTTCTCGTATGCCGACCTCGACGCGAAAATGGCCGAGCTCGAGGCGGTCGGCGTGGGCGGCTACGGTGTGCGGTTGCAGCGATTCGACGACGGGTCGACTTTGCGCGAGGAGCCCGGGCTGTTCAAGCACGGCTTCATCTTTGATCCCTGGAGTACGCGGATCGAGCTGGTGGCGGATAGCGAGCGCACCGGATTCCACCATATCCATCTCAGCGCGACCGATCCCGAGGCCACCCTGGCCTGGTATCGAGATGCGTTCGGCGGCAAACCGGCCAAGCTGAAGGGAAAAGTCGACGGGCTGCTTTTCGGCGAGATCCGATTGCTGGCATCCGATCACCGGGAAGGCCGGCCGGCTCCAACCGAGGGACGGGCGATTGGTCACATTGGGTTCGTCGTGTCGGATCTCGACAAGGCGGCTCGCCGAATGCGGCGGAGCGGAGTCGTATTCCACGATGAACCGGCCGTGCCCGAGAACGCCCGAGCGTCGGCCAAACGCGCGTTCCTCAACGGTCCCGACAATGTCACGGTGGCGGTCGTGGAAAGCGGGTTCGCCGGAGTGACGGCCGGGGCGGGCAGCGCTGTCGTCAGCAGCGCGCGCGAGCCCATGGAACCCTATGTCACGCCCCGCACACCCTGGGGCGAGCCCGATTTCCAAGGCGTTTGGAGCGGCAACGCGGCGCACGGTATTCCGCTCGAGCGACCCGATGACCTAGGCGACGTCGAGCAGTTGACGGCCGACGAAGCCGCCGCGCGCCGCGAGCGCGGTACACTCCGCAGCATCTGGGGATACGAGCGCGAATGGCGCGACACCACGCTCGGCTACGACAAGATGACGCCTTCGACACAGGTGGCCATGATCGTCGACCCGCCCGACGGGCGACTGCCCGAAATGACCGTCGAGGGCAAGCGCCGAGCTGAACAAGCGCGGCGGGCGCGAGAGAAAAAGAAGAGTGTTCCGCCGGGAGGTCCGGAAGATTTAAGCACGTGGGAACGATGTATCACGCGCGGGATGCCCGGCCTCATGATGCCGATGATCTACAACAACGGCCTGCAGATCGTCCAAGGACCCGGCTACGTCGCCATCCAGAAGGAAATGATCCACGAGACCCGTGCCATCCCGACCAAGCCTCGGAAGTCGGTCGGCCCGAAGCTGACCTCGTGGATGGGCGATTCCCAGGGCCGCTGGGAGGGCGAGACTCTGGTCATCGAAACGCAGCGCTTCGACGGCAAGAACTCGTTTCGCGGATCGACCGAGAACCTGAAATTGACCGAACGCTATCGGAGAATTGCTCCGACCAAGCTGGCCTACGAGTTCACCGTCGACGATCCCACGATATGGACTCGGCCTTGGACGGCCATGTTCGCGTTCGACCTGGATAATGATCAGTACGAGTTGGTCGAGTACGCCTGCCACGAAGGCAACTACGGTATGTTCAACATGCTGAGCGGTGCAAGGGCGAGAGATAAGGAGGCGGCCGAAGCCGGCCGATAGCGGAGTGCACATCATGGGGAGGACGGTAGCAGTCACGTGTGTGGGGCTGGGTCTCGGCATCTTCATGGCCTTGGTCCCGCTCTGGGCCCATCATGCCTTTTCGTCCGAGTTCGACGCCGAAAAACCGGTCCGGCTGCGGGGGAAGATCACCAAGATGGAATGGGTGAATCCCCACGCCTGGCTCCACATCGAAGTGAAGAATGAGGATGCCGCCGCCGAGAACTGGATGATCGAGGCGGGCCCCCCGGGCGCGCTCGTGCGGCGCGGCTGGCGCAAGGACTCAGTGAAGCCGGGCGTCGAAGTGCTGGTCGAGGGATATCGGGCGATCGACGGCAGCAACAAGGCCAACGGCCGCGATGTGACCCTTCCCGACGGCACGCGGCTCTTCGCCGGGTCGTCGGGCACCGGGGCCCCCTATGACAGGCGGCCGTCGGGAGACCGGAAATAGCTTTCTTCGGTCGAGACAAACACTCGCGTTCGTCCTAGTTATCAGTCAGACAAGCTCTCAACTTGTCACGGCCGGCAGTGGCATGGACACAGCCCGTGCGAAGAACCTCTACGCTCCTTGTGCTCGTCGGACTGGCGCTGTTTGTCGCCTTGCGGGCGCAGGACTTCGGGAATAGGCGCTACATCTCGCCCGTCGAGAAGCTCCCCCTGTCGCCGCCGGAACAGCCCATCCCCTATAGCCACAAGCTGCATGTCGGAAGACTCGATCTGAAGTGCGCCGATTGCCACGAAGGCGATCGCGACGGCTTCATGATGGAGTTCCCGAGCGAAGACAAATGCATGGCGTGCCACGCGGCCGTCAAAACCGAGAGTCCGCACATCAAGAAACTGGCCGAGTTCGCCGACGCGGGCAAGTCACTGCCCTGGGCGCGCGTCTACCGCGTGCCCGATTACGTCTGGTTCGCGCATGAGTCCCATACCACCGACGCCGGCATCGATTGCAAGACATGCCACGGGCCGGTTGCCGAGCGCGAACAACTGTTCAAGGAAAAGCCGACCAACATGGTTGCCTGCATGGATTGCCACAGCGAGCATAAAGCGCCAATCGACTGCGACTTTTGCCACGACCCGGGTTAGCCCTGGGTTAACCTGCTTTCATGAATACCGCTCGGGGGCCTGACCCCAGTCGGGCATAATGTCGTCATGATTTCCTTTGCAGGGCGTATCGGTTGGCGCGAGACGGCCCCCTTCCATGTCCAATTGGAGTTGGATAAGCCGAAGCACTTGCCGGGAGACAAAGGTAGGACACGGATTCAGGGTCGGGTGATGCGCGGTTTTCGTTCGGCCGGGCGGCTGGACGTTGGAGACCGGGCTTCTTTTGCCCGTATGGCTGTGTCATGGGCCGGATAAGCTGCCGACAGGAAAAGCGTTTATCTTCCATGACGCGTTGGCGCGGGCCACGCACATGGAAGCTTATCTCCACGCCACTCCCCCGGCCTGTGAGTTGGCCGGCTACGAGTTTTGTGTCATCGATTGTCCGTCGGAGGCGCCGGCCGCATCGGCCGCATGCATGCGCGGAATTTGGCTTCGACGCCCGGCATAGAGCTCGTCTACGTCCATGACATTCATGGGCCGTCGGCTGCCGCCGCCGCGAAGGACGCGGACCCTTGGCTCGATTGTGGACCGGAGAGAAGCACGGCAATTGGTATTCTGAACTGCAGTGACGCACGCTGCCCGCCCATTGTGTTTTCTTCTCGGTAGAGGATATCGCCCGCTGCTCGCCGCAGTGATTCTGCTGTGGTCCCCCTTGCTCGTCGCTCAGACGTCGCTGCCGCAACCCACCGGATTCATCAATGACTACGCGGGCGTACTCGACGCCGGAATGCGGGACCAACTCGAGGCTATCGCAACTGAGTTGAAACAAAAGACCAAAGCCGAGGTGGCGGTGGCGGTAATCCAGTCGCTGGAAGGCGACTCGATTGAAAGCTACGCCAACATCTTGGCCGAGCAGTGGGGCGTCGGCGATGAAGAGGACCGGGGCGTCTTGCTGCTGCTCGCGGTCGAAGACCGGCGGATGCGCATCGAAGTCGGCTACGGAATCGAACCGATTCTCCCCGACGGCCGCGCCGGCGAAATTCGCGAGCAGATGCGTCCCACCTTGCAGGCCGGCGATTACGACCGGGCGGTGGCGATCGGCTTTCTCGGCATCGCGCAAGTCGTGGCCGCCGACGCCGGAGTTTCGCTGACCGGAGCCGCCGCCGGTCGGCAGCGTGCGCCGCGACGACGACGTTCGCGCGGCATCCTCGGGCTGTGGCCGTTGATCTTTTTCCTGCCGTTCCTGTTTGGTCGGCGTCGAGGCACGGGTGGGTGGTATGGCGGCGCTGTGACCAGCGCTTGGATGCTCGGCGGGTTGGCGGGCATGGGCCGAGGCGGTTACTCCGGCACGGGCGGCGGCGGCTTCTCGAGCGGCGGCTTCGGCGGTTTCAGCGGCGGCGGCTTCGGCGGCGGAGGGGCCTCCGGGTCGTGGTGACACAGCGGTCGGCGCGCCGCCGGATGCGAATGCTATGACGAACGATCAACTTCTCGAAGACCTTGTCGGCCGCCTGCGCGACGCCTTGGGCGACGACGTGGTCAGTGTCGTGCTTTACGGATCGGCTGTGGCGGGTGATTACCAAGCGAAGGTCTCGGACCTGAACGTTCTTTGCGTGCTGACCCGTATCGGGGCCGATGAGTTGCACAAGGTTGGGGAGCCGGTTCGTTGGTGGCTGAAGAAGAAACAGCCCATTCCGATTTTTCTCTCCCGCGAGGAAGTGGAGAGCGCCCACGACGCTTTCGCGATTGAGTTTCTCGATATCCGGGTCGCCTACCGGGTTCTTCACGGCGAGGATGTCGTCGCCGGCATCGAAGTGGAGCCCGCGCACCACCGTCACCAGGTCGAGCACGAGTTGCGGTCCCGTCTGTTGCGGCTGCGTGAACGCTATGTCGCCGCGCAAAAGGATCGCCGCGAGCTGACGCGTCTGCTGGTCGAGTCGCTGCCGAGTTTCGCGACCTTGCTGCGCCACGCGCTCATTCTTAATGGTGATGAACCGCCGGTGACAAAGCACGAAATCTTCCAACGAGCGGCGCGGCAATTCGGTCTTTCGGCGAAACCTTTTGAAGCAATCCTGGCCTTTCGCCAAGGTGCCGAGCGGCTCGACGATCACGACATTCACCCCGTCTTTGGGGACTATCTGGCGCAGATCACCAAGGCCGCCGAAGCGGTCGACAAGTTATAATTCGGCTTGACGGGGAGGTGCCGCCGGCGCGGCCCGTCATTGGGAGGAACTTTTGAAAAAAGCGCTCATTATCGGAGGGGTTCTTCTCGGTCTGCTATTGCTGGTCGCGCTGTCTTTGGGCAGCATGTTCGTCGGGCATCGCAACACGATGGTGCAGCAAAAAGAAGCCATCACCGGCACTTGGGCGCAGGTCGATACCGTCATTCAGAGGCGCGCCGATTTGGTTCCGAACTTGGTCGAAACCGTCAAAGGCATCGCGGCGCAGGAGAAGGAAGTTTTTTCCAACATCGCCAATGCCCGCGCGGCTATGTCGGGCGCGCGCAGCCCGTCGCAGCGTATTGCCGCCAACGACCAACTGGGCGGCGCGTTGTCGCGCTTGCTGGTTGTGATGGAGAATTACCCGGATCTGCGGTCCAGCCAAAACTTCATGCGCTTGCAAGACGAGCTGGCGGGGACTGAAAATCGCATCGCGGTCGAGCGACGCAAGTACAACCAGACCGTTCAGCAATACAACACGTACATTCAGCTATTCCCCAACAACATCGTCGCCTCGATGAGCGGCTTCGATCGCGAAGACGCCTATTTCCGGACCAGCGAGGAAGCCCGCCAAGCACCTCCGGCCGTGAACTTCACACAGGAGTAACGGGGCGGGCGGTTTCCAACATTCTCGGGAGCTAACCAGGCAGTCTGCTTGCGAGGACGCGCCGGGGCGAGCTCGCGGTGACGCGGGCTAACGGGTTTCCGAGGACCCCGCGTCGCGGCGGCCGGCCAGGGCCAGCGTTCGGCGGGCGCGTTTGAGGATCGGCTCATCGACCAACCGGCCGTCGACGGCGATCACGCCGCGGCCTTGCTGCTCAAAGGTTCCGAGCAAGTTTTCCGCTTCGGCGATTTCCTCGGGAGTGGGCTGGAAAGCCTCTCGCACGATCGGGATTTGCGCGGGGTGGATCGCCAGTTGACCGCTGAAGCCGAGATTGCGGGCGTGTTCGGCCGCGGCTTTCACACGCTCGCGATCGCGGAAATCCATCGACGGAGAATCGTAGGCTTCGCAACCGGCGGCGCGTGCCGCCGTCACAACGGCCGATCGGGCGTAGAGCAGTTCGGCGTCGTCGGGGCCGCGGCGGATCCCTGTATCCGCCGAGAAATCTTCGGCTCCGAAAGCGACCGCCACGACCCGGTCCGAGGCCGCGACGATCTTCGCGGCGTTGACGACCCCGCGCGCCGACTCGATCACGGCATAGAGCCCGAGACCTCGCGAGGGGTCGATCCGGTCGAGGAAAGCGGCGGCCTGTTGAACTTGTTCCGACGAGGCGCATTTGGGGACCATCACGCCGCCGGGCAACCTATCGCGGGGCAACTCGGACAAGGCTTCGCAGTCAGGCCGGAAAGCTTCCGAATCGACCGGGTTGATACGAACGATAACAGCCGGTTCGAACCCGCCTCGCCTCCCCAGGGGGGCCGCGGTTGTTTCGCGCGCGGCGGATTTGTGGGCCGGCAGTACGGCGTCTTCCCAATCAACCACGATTGCGTCGACGGACAACCCGAAAGCTTTTCCCAGCTTGGCTTCGCTGTCACCGGGAACAAAGAGCAAGCAACGATAGATCGGGTTGTGCATTGATTCCCACGGTCGAGAGCGCGCGGCGGGGACGCTCGGGGTCGGCCGGCGGCCTCGCAGTATCGCGATTATGCGTCGTGCGCCGCCGAAAAACAAGGGCCCGAAATCCTACATGAGAGCCATGATGGACACATGGCGACCGAGACGCTGATATCCGTCGAGGAATATCTCGGGACGAGCTACCGTCCCGACCGCGAATATGTCGACGGCAACGTCTTGGAGCGCAATTTGGGCGAACGGGATCACAGCGAACTTCAGGAAGAGATTTATCTTTACTTGGCACAGCGGCGGCGCAAACTCGGTATTCACGTTTTCCCCGAACAACGCGTCCAAGTCAAGCCTACGCGTTTCCGGGTGCCCGATATCTGCGTTGTAAAAGGGCCGGATGGGTATTTACTTGACTCAGGTATTGGGAAATGGCCCCTACATGTTGTGGTCGTCCGTAGCGCGTGTCGCGGTGCCTCCGACCAGCGATTTGTAGGGTGCCGGTGGCACGGCGACGGCCTGTTGAACCAGGCGGTAAAAGAGCTTGCCTCGACTTCTGGACTTGCGGCGGTTGAAGCGGAAGGCGAATTCGTCGAGGTAGGAGTCGAGATGCTCGTGACTGACCGCTCCTTGATGCGTGCCCAGTATCCAGCGCTTCACTAACGACACCACGCGGTGCACCCGGGGGAGCAGTTTCGAGGCGCGCGCCGGTTGCCCCTCCAGGTAGCTCACCTCGTGGCGATAGCCGTCGCCTTCGAGCGGTTCGTATCCCAGCCAACCGTCGGTATGGACCACGCTGCCGGGTTCGATCGACTCGCCGACGAAGGCCATCAAGCTGTCCCCGGAGGCGTTGGGAATGGTGCGTATCCGAACCCGCCCGATGCCGGCACCATCTTCCTCGGCCGCTACTACAATCAGCGCCTTAGCGTCGGTTTGGCGACCGCGCACGCCCTCCTCCAAGCCTCCTAAGTAAGTCTCGTCAACCTCCACGCGCCCGCTGAGCCGATCGCGTCCGGGCCGCACCATGGCGCGCCGGAGCTTATGCAACCAAGTCCAGGCCGTTTTGTAGCTGCCCAGGCCCAACACCCGCTGCAAGCCCAGCGCGCTCGCCCCGTTCTTCTGGCTCGTGAGCCACCACATGGCTCGAAACCAACTCTGGAGGGGTTGGCGGGTGTCTTGAAATATTGTGCCCGCCGTTGGAGAAGCTTGATGCCCGCAGCCGGCGCACTCCAGCAGCGCTGTCCGCACCGCCCACGCTTTGTCGTGCCCGCATCGCGGACAACGAAAACCCTCCGGCCAGCGGAGTTGACACAGATACTCTCGACAGGCCTGCTCGGTGGCGAAACGCGCCTCGAACTCGGCCAGATTCCGAGGATAATCTTCCATTTCCCCGATCCTACATCTTGTGGTCACCTGAGTCAAGTAAATACCCATCCAAGGGCCGAAGCCGCAAGAACAAATCTTCACGACGCCGCCCTTCCTGTGCATTGAAATTCTCTCCAAAGACGATCGGTTGTCGGGCCTGCGAGACCGCATTGCCGATTACCTGACGTTTGGGGTGGCGTATGTTTGGGTCGTCGATCCGCGCAAACGCCGGGCCTGGATTCACACCGCGGCCGGCGCGTCGGAGGCAAGAGACGGCCTGCTCCGCACAACTTCCCCGGAAATCATCGTCCCGCTCAAAGAGATTTTCGCCGAGCTGCGGAGGTAGCGGCGCCGTCCGGCGAGAACCCCGTTACGGTTCGCGGGCTCACCCCTTGATAACGCCCATTGGTCGAAGCCGGGCTACTTTCTTGGCCAGCCCGGCGTTGTGGACGACCTCGATGACTTCGTCGACATCTTTGTAGGCTTCCGGGATTTCCTCAAGCAACCCTCTCTTGCTTTCCCCGCGAACCAGGATGCCGGCCTGCTCGAGATCTTCGATGACCTGCTTGACGTTGCGACCCTTGCGGGCCGCCGTGCGGCTCAGTAAACGCCCCGCGCCGTGGCAAGTGGTTCCGAAGGTTTCGGCCATCGATCCGGGCAGCCCGGCCAACACCCACGAGGCCGTCCCCATGCTGCCGGGAATGAAGACGGGTTGACCGACTTTGCGGTACGCCTCGGTCACTTCCGGTCGACCCGCCGGGAAAGCGCGCGTGGCTCCCTTGCGATGCACCAGGACATCGCGCTCGACCCCGTCAACGAAGTGCCGCTCTTTCTTGGCGATGTTGTGGCAAACGTCGTAAACGAGATCGAGACGAGTTTGATCGCCGAGCACTTTGCGAAACGAGCCTCGCAGGAAGTGCATGATGGCTTGGCGATTGGCCCAGGCATAGTTGGCCGCCGCCCGCATCGCGCCCAGATAGGCTTGCCCTTCCGGCGAAACGGAGGGGACGCAGGCGAGCTGGCGGTCGGGCAATTCGATGCCGTATTTCTTCATGCCCGCGCCCATCTCGCGCAGCGCGTCGGTGCAGACTTGGTGCCCCAGGCCGCGCGAGCCGGAGTGAATCAAGACGACGACCTGCCGCTCGGTCAGCCCGAAAGCCGCAGCGGCCTCGTCGTCATGAATCGCTTCGACGTATTGCACTTCGAGAAAGTGATTGCCGCTGCCGAGCGTGCCGAGTTGGGGACGTCCGCGTTCCTTGGCGCGGTCGGAAACACAGTCGGGATCGGCGTCGAGTAGCGCCCCCTCGGCCTCGGCGAATTCGGCGTCGCGCGGTTCGCCGTAGCCGTGACGCACCATCCAGCGCGCGCCTTCGAGTAGAACGCCTTCGAGGTCACGCGAGTTGATCTTGACGAAACCGGATCCGCCGGTGCCGCAAGGAACATCGCGGAAGATTTGGTGGATTAACTCTCGCAAGCGCGGGCGCACTTCATCGGCCGCGAGGTTGGAGCTCACCAAGCGGACACCGCAATTGATGTCGAAACCAACCCCGCCCGGCGAGACGACGCCTCGCTCATAATCGGTCGCGCAGACGCCCCCAATCGGGAAGCCATAACCTTGATGAATGTCGGGCATGGCGAGGCTCGGACCAACAATGCCGGGCAGCGCGGCAACGTTCGCGGCTTGTTCGAGGGATTTGTCTTTCGCGATCTTGTCAAGGATCGATTGCGAGGCGTAGACGACGACATCGGTGCGCATCGCCGGCAGCGTGCCGCGCGGCAGTCGCCGGCGGTAGTCGTCGATCTTTTCGAGTCGGTCAACCAGGCTCATGACGGGGCAGGTGACGTTTAGATATCCAAGAAAACCCGCGCCTCCCAACGGCCGTTGCGTTCGGCGACTTCGATTTCATGATAGGTGACGGCCTTGACGATCAGCCGCCACGGGTGCCGAGCAGGGTCGCGTCGTTCGCCGATCAGACGGGCGGTGAGTTTTTCGGGATTGATCTCGTCGACTTTGTAGCGTGCCGGCGCGAAACGTCCACTGTCGAATAAGTAGACGATTTCGCTCAGCCAGTTCACGAGCAACGATTCGTAGTCGTCGCCGGTGATTTCGACGGCGAGTTCGGTGCGCGCCTCGGCCGCTTCGGGGTCGGCGGCAATCACGCCCATGGCCCGCGCGGCATTTTCGAACAGCACCGCCGCAGTCGGTCCCCAGGCGCGGAAACCGATGTCGGCGGTGTGTTCGAGAATTTCGAAAGGGTCCGGCACGGGTTGAAGCGACTTTGGCGCGCGAAGTTCAAGTTTGGCATGTTGACCCTGTTGACCTCGATGGACGGGCCGCGGGTGCGTTGAGTTGGTGTAGAGTGATGTACGGGCTGCATTGGCCATAGACATTTCGCGGACTTGGTCTTAGGGTTTCGTCCTTGCGGGTAGGTCGCCGCGGCTGACCGGCGAGGCTAAGCGGAGAGTGACCCGAGCCGCGCGCAAGCGCCTTCCCCCCGGTGCGTGACGCAGAATGAGCCGACCGCGGCGTTAAACATCCGGACAGCGGTCCATTGAGGCGATTGTGGGAAAGGAATTCTCCCTCGACGATAAATATACGCTCGAACAGGGCGTCATCTATGTGAACGGTATCCAAGCCTTGGTGCGGTTGCCGATCGAGCAGATGCGGCGTGATCGCGAACGCGGCTTGCGGACGGGCACTTTCATCTCCGGGTACGAAGGATCGCCTTTGGGTGGGTACGATATTGCTCTCGAGCGCGCCCGCCGCCTGCTTGATGACAACAACATCCGCTTTGTCCCCGGGGTCAATGAAGATCTGGCGGCGACGGCGGTGATGGGCAGCCAGACCTATCAGTTATTGCCGGAGGCGAATACCGACGGCGTGGTCGGGATTTGGTATGGCAAGGGGCCGGGGGTGGACCGCAGCGGTGACGCGATCAGGCACGGTAATTTCGCCGGCACCGGCAAGCATTGCGGCGCGCTGGTCCTGGCGGGCGACGATCACATTTCGAAAAGTTCGACGATTCCCCACCAAAGCGAGCTTTCGCTCTATAACTTCGGTATCCCCACGCTGCACGCCGGTACGACGCAGGAAGTGCTCGATTACGGCCTATATGGAATCGCGATGTCGCGTTTCTCCGGAGCCTGGGCGGGCTTGAAACTGACAACCGACGTTTGCGACGGCGGCGGAACGATCGAAGTTTCGCCCGAGCGCTGCCCGATTGAAGAGCCGGAACTGCTCTTCGACGGCGAACCTTACCAAAAGGTGATGCAGCCGCGTCTGATCGTCCCCAATACTCTGCAATTGGAACGGGAAATGCACGAGCGGCGTCTGGTCGCGGCTCGCGAGTTCGCGCGCCTCAACGGATTGAACGAAATTAAGGTCTCGCACGCGGGCGACCGGCTCGGCATCGTCACGGCCGGGAAGGCTTACTACGATTTGCGGAGCGCGTTGCGCAACCTCGGCCTCGACGAAGCGGCGCTCGAGCGGCTGGGGATCCGCATTCTCAAGCTCGGGTTGGTCTATCCGCTGGAGCCGACGATCGTCAATGAATTCGTCGAGGGTTTGCACCAGGTGGTTGTGTTCGAGGAGAAGCGAAGCTTCTTGGAATTGCAGCTTCGTGAACTGCTCTATAACGCCAACCCGCGGCCGGCTATCCATGGCAAGACCGATTGGGACGGGGAGGCATTCGTTCCGGCGCATGGCGAGTTGGACGCCGAGACGATCTCTCGCTGTCTGGGACATTGGCTGGAGCCGACGCCGGAGATTGAACGGCGGCTTGAAGCGATTGAAGCGCGGGACCGTCGCGGTCCTCGGCCGGAAAAGAAAGTGCCGCCCCGCGCGCCGGGGTATTGCTCGGGGTGTCCGCATAATCGCTCGACGCTGCTGCTCGAAGGCCAGATCGCCGGCGGCGGGATCGGCTGCCACGGCATGGCGGCGCGGTTCGGCGACAATCGCGGCGTGGCGTATTTGGGTCAGATGGGCGGCGAGGGGGCGGCTTGGATCGGCATGGCGCCGTTCTGCGACCGCGAGCATATTTTCCAGAACATCGGCGAGGGGACGTATTTCCACTCCGGTCGCATGGCGGTGAATGCCGCGGTGGCCGCAGGCGTCAACATCACTTACAAAATTCTCTACAACGACGCGGTGGCGATGACCGGGGGGCAGGAGGTAGCGGGGGGCCTGAGCGTTCCCGCGTTGACCCGCGAACTCGAGGCCGACGGCGTCAGCCCGATCTATTTGCTGACCGAGGATTTGTCGCGCTACGAGGACCGCTCGCGGCTCGCCGAGTCGACCGTGGTGCGTCCGCGCGAAGACTTGGAAGACGTGCTGGCCGAACTAGGGGGACGGGAAGGCGTGAGTGCCATGGTCTACGACCAGATGTGCGCCGCTGAAAAACGCCGCCGCCGCGGACGGGGACGGCTGCCGCAACCGGTTCGCCGCATCATGATCAACGAGCGGGTGTGCGAGGGCTGCGGCGACTGCGTAACGAAATCCAACTGTGTTTCGCTGCATCCGGTGGAGACGGAGTTTGGAGCGAAGACGCGGGTACACCAATCCTCGTGCAACGCGGACTATTCCTGTGTGATGGGCGATTGTCCGTCGTTTGTGTCGGTGATGATCGACGAGGGAACGGGCCTCAAACATCGACCCTTGCCCGATTTGCCCGAAGTCGCCGTTGAAGAGCCCGCCCGGAAAGCGCCCCTGGACGGTCCCTATCACGTTCTGATGCCCGGAATTGGGGGCACGGGCGTCGTGACCATCAACGCTTTGCTGGCGACGGCGGCGTTGCTCGACGGTCGTCATGTGATCACCCTGGACCAGACGGGGCTGGCGCAAAAGGGCGGGGCGGTTCTTTCTCACTTCACGATCAGCCCCGAGCCAATCGAAGCGGCCAACCGCGTCAGTTACGGCGCGACCGATCTGCTACTCGGCTTCGACATCATCGGGGCGGCCGCGAGGGCCACCCTCAAACGGGTGGACGCCGGGCGCACGACGGCGGTTCTCAACACCCACCAAACGCCGACGGCCGACTCCGTGCGGAAAGGTCTGACCGTGCTTTCCGACCCAGCGCACCTGGCCCACGTCGTCAACCAAGCCACGCGTTCGGAAGGCAACGTCTTCGCCGATGCCTCGAAATCGGCCGAGGCGCTTTTCGGCAGCCACTTGCAATCGAACATTTTCTTATTGGGCGTCGCGTATCAAGCCGGGCGGCTGCCGTTGACGGCCGCCTCGATCGAAGAAGCCATTCGCCTTAACGGGATCGCGGTCGAGCGCAATGTGGCGGCTTTCCGTTGGGGCCGTAAGTATCGCGAAGACCCCGAAAGCATCGCCGAGTACGTTGGCGAAGAACAGCCCGCCGTCTCGCTTGAGAACGAAAACGGCGCCGCTCTGGACGTGTTAATCGGTCGCCGGGCGGAGGACTTGATCGAATACCAAGACCTCGAATATTCCGACCGATACCGCCATTTCTTGAAAGGGGTCCGCGGCGTGGAAGACCGAGTGCTGCCGGGAAGCACGCGGCTGACCGAGGCCGTCGCCCGCTATCTCTACAAACTGATGGCGTATAAGGACGAGTACGAGGTGGCACGACTGTTGACCGACCCGGCGTTTGACCGGCAACCCGGCGAGCGGTTTGAAGCGCCGCGGAAAGTGATTTATCACCTGCATCCGCCGCTGTTGCGCGAGTTGGGTCTCAAGAAAAAACTTGCCCTGGGCCCGTGGTTCCGGCCCGTTTTACGATTGTTGGCCGGACTCAAGGGCCTGCGGGGCGGGCCGCTCGATCTTTTCGGAAGGGCGGCGATTCGCAAACAGGAACGCGAGCTAATCGATTGGTACCGCGACACGGTCGAGGTTTTGCTGGCCGGGTTGCGTGAAGACAACCTCGACATAGCCGTCGAAGTCGCGGCGCTGCCCGATCAAATTCGGGGCTACGAAGACATCAAGGCGGAGTCAATCGAAAAAGTCCGCCGCGCCGTTGATGAAAAGCTGGTGGAGTTGACCCAACAAACAGCGGCCTAGAACAACTCGGGCATAGCGGGGAAGATCTGGAGCCACGGGTCGGACTCGAACCGACGACCTGCGGTTTACGAAACCGCTGCTCTACCAACTGAGCTACCGTGGCGGGTTGGGGAGGGCCGGAGGATCTCTTCTGATTCTATCGGGAACACCATCGGCGCGCCACCGGATCCTCGTTTCAGCCGTATTCGCCGCAATTTCGCCGCCAAGCTTCCGATAAGCACTGGTAGATGCGGGACGTCTCCAGTCCACCCGAGCGCGCGGTCGGGGTTGATTCCGAAAAACTGCCCAGCACATTGGTCGCCGCGGACGGGGACTAAAGCCTCACGGAGAAGCCCGCCGAAATCGAAACAGACTCGTACCGGAGACGAGCCTCTTGAACCGTGCTTACAAGGATCGGCCTATTCGCGAGAACAAGCCCGTTCAACCGCCGCTGAACCGGGCCAATCCGTCGCCGGCGCCGAGGGCTCTAGTTCTATTGCGCGGATTGCCGGAAGGGCTTCCGCGTTTATGTCGCGCGCCCAATGACGGCTGGACAGAAGTATCTTTCTTTCGTTAGACCTATACAGGACATTTCGGTGGCTGATGCCGGTTCGGGTCTAGGGTGAATCTCTCGACGTTCTGGAGCGAATGCCGGAGAGTATTCCGTAGGCCGATCCGGGTAGCATCAACATGGAAGTTCTTTGTCTACCCCCTGCGTATGTCTAATGCTCGTGTCGAATACTGCTGAAGCTGTCAACGGTTTTCGCGGTTGGTCTTGCTTGGCTCGCGCCCGGCTCGCTTTCCGCCCAGACTCTGGGCCAGCCTCCTGTCGAAGCTTGTAAGCCCGGGGACTTCACCGTGGTCGGCTACCCCTTTGAGTTCGGACCCAAGGCCGGCGCGAATTCCCCCGTATTAATTGACCCGAAATTTGAGGGAGAGTTCCTGACGACCGAGGACATCTGGGTTCCGGTCATCCGCAGGGGCGTCGACAAGTTCAACGGAGTCAGCGGCTCCGATTGGAGTTTCCGCATCGAGGGCTTCGGTGAGCTGGATAGCACGGACGGCAAGACGACCATTGCGGCATGCGGCTTCAATTTTCCTTGCCCCGGCGAGCCGCCCGAGCCTCCCGGTGGGGACGTGCCTCCCGGCATTCCCGGGACGGTTGCGCCGCAGCCGGTGATCGCGGGCACTTTGCTTTTCGGAGACGACACATTAAAGGACCGGATCGAGGACGCCGACATTGTCTTCAACCCGCAACTTCCTGTTTGGCCCGAGCCCAGCAACGCGCAAATTGACTTCGAGTCCGTGCTGCTTCATGAATTGGGTCATGCGCTCGGTCTCGGACACAACGACAACTGCGTCGTCGGTCCTACGATTATGGAATCGCTGGTCGATCTCGGCGAGGTCAAGAGAACTCTCTCAGATTCCGAAAAAGAAGGCGTCAATTACCTCTACCCGAGCAGCTCGTCCCAGGCGATTCGGGTTTTTGCGAGCGATGTTCCGGTGCGGTTCGAAGCGGTCGAGGGCGAGCCTTCTCCGTTTCCGCAAGACCTTACCATCTATGGCACGCGAGCCGAGCGTTGGACGACTTCCACATCGGAGCCGTGGTTGACGATTTCACCGCCGAGTGATCGCATTCGCCCCGACGGGGTTAGCGAAGTCGAATTCATCGTCGACACGAGCAATCTGGGCGGCGGCGAAGAGGGCTTCGAATATACCGCCCTCGCCACCTTCGCCGTGGACGACCACGACGGCCCGGCGACCAACATCGAAGTCAGCGTCAATGTTTCGCCGACGGCTCCGGTCGGAGTCGCGCCGGTTTTGACGCGGCAGGGTATCGTCAACGGAGCGAACCTGCTTTCGCAATCGTTGGCGCCGGGGTCGCTGTTCACTTTGTTTGGGGAAAGGCTGGCGGGATCGACGATAACCGGGGAGGACTTTCCGCTTCCCGAAACACTCGACGGAACACAGGTTTTGATCAACACCGTGCCCGCGGCGCTGCTCTACGTCTCGCCGACGCAGATCAACGGCCAGGTCCCCTACGGCACCCATCTCGGCCGCGGCGGCGTGATTGTGAAGACCGGTCTGGGGATGACCTCCTCGGTGCCGGCCGATTTCATCGAGGCCGCGCCCGAGCTGTTTCTCTTCGGCGAGGATCAAGCAATCGCGCTGAACTCGGACTTCACGCTCAATACACCCGAGAACCCAGCCGAGCAGGGCAGCAAGATCAGCGTGTTTTTCACGGGACAGGGTCCGGTTGATCCTCCCGTTCCGGCGGGCCGCCCGGCGCCTTCTGAACCTCTTTCCTGGATCACCGACATCGATGAAGCGGTGGCGAAAATCGGCGGCGTGGACTCGAACGTCTTCTATATCGGCCTGGCGCCGGGATGGGCGGGTTTGGCGCAGGCCGATCTCGAGGTGCCCGTCGGCTTGTGGCGACAGTTGCCGATTCGCCTGACAATCAAAGGCAACCAAAGCAATATGGGCTTCGTTTCGGTGAGAGAATAACGGCTGAGCGGGAGTGACGAATCGATGAAGGCACTCAGATACTTGGTTTTGCTCTCGGCCCTGGCGGCGCCTATCGCGGCCACGACCGTGGTCAAGATGAATTTTGCTCAGTTGAGCCGCGCGGCTCACAACGTCGTGGTGGGTCAAATTATCGACATCACCGCGGAAAAAGACCCCGCCAGCGGGTACATCTATTCGCGCGTCACGTTGTCGGTTTCTCAGAGTGTTCCCGCGACCCTGGTCGGCCGCCCCTACACTTTTAACATGATCGGCGGCACGATGAACGGCAAGCGCCTGCACATTGCCGGTTTCCCCCAACTCGAACGCGATCAAAAGGTCATTCTGTTTCTGAACAGCCGGACCAAGAATATCTTCGGGCCGACGACGGGGCTCTGGCAGGGTGTTTTCTTTGTGAAACCCGACAGTGCGAGCGGCACCGAGATGATCACCGATCACAAGGGCTACCCTATCGTTTCAATCGAGGACCACCGGCTGATCCGAGGAGCGCCGCCGGCTCCGGAAAGCAAAGATGCCGTCGTCAGCGGCCCACAGCCCGCTCGTCTGGCGGTGACCGACTTCTTCGATACAGTTCGCGCGAATCGGGCGCTGACGCTCGGCACGTCCGAGACGACGAAGTAGGCTCCAACGCCGCGTTCCCCCGCGGCCGAAATCTCCATTCCATTTCATAGCGCGGTTGCAGAGCCCGGAGCGCAAGCGACGGGTCAGGCGACGGGCAATCGGTTTGCATTAGGAGCCGCGTCACGAGGATTTGCCGCGCACTTCGGCGTCTTGGGGCTATTCGAAACGGCTGTGCCTTGACCCGTTCGCTTGCGCTCCGGGTTCTGTAGCCGCTTATAGAGGACCTGCCGTCAGATCGTGACCTTCGCCCATTTCTTGCCCATTTGCAGCGTCAGCTCCACATCCGCCGGACTGAGTTCCAAGCTCATCTCGCGATGTTTCACGCCGTTAATGGATACCGCGCCCTCACGCAGTTTGCGGTTGGCCTCGCCGCCTGATTTGCAGAGCCCGATTTCTCGCAGCAGCTTATCGACGCGAATTGTTTCACCGTCGCGCAACGCCTCGGGCAGAGCGAAGACGGGCATGTCGGCGGGCGCTTGCCCTTGTTGCACGACTTTGCGAAAAGCCTCCGCGCCGCGCTTTGCGTCCGCGGCGGAATGAAAGTCGGTCACGATCGAGGCCGCCAGATCCATCTTGGCCTGCATCGGGTGTAGCTCGCCCTTTTCGACCTTGACCCGCAGCGCGCGAATGTCGGCCAGGCTGGTGTCGGTAAGCAATTCGTAATAGCGGTACATCAGCTTGTCGCTGATCTGCATCACCTTGCGGAACATCACCTCGGGAGGTTCGGTAATCCCGATGTAGTTGTCGAGCGACTTCGACATTTTCCGTAGGCCGTCGAGGCCTTCGAGCAACGGCAGGGTCACGACGATTTGCGGCGGTTGTCCGAAGTCTCTTTGAATCTCGCGCCCGACCAGCAAGTTGAACTTCTGATCCGTACCGCCCATTTCGACATCGGCTTCAAGGACGACCGAATCGTAAGCCTGGGTCAGCGGATAGAGAAATTCGTGGATCGAGATCGGGTGCCCGCCCTTGAAACGTTTGCTGAAATCGTCGCGCTCCAAGATGCGCGCCACTGTGTAGCGTGAGCAGAGTCGAATGAGATCCTCGAAACCCAGTTTCATCAGCCATTCGCTGTTGAAACGAACCTCGGTCTTCTCCGGGTCGAGGACTTTGAAGACCTGCTCCTTGTAAGTCTCGGCATTGGCCGCGATCCGCTCCCTCGTCATTGGCGGCCGCGTGGCATCGCGCCCGCTCGGGTCGCCGATCAAGCTGGTACCGTCACCGATCATGAAGATGACGTTGTGACCGAGGTCCTGGAAATGTTTCATCTTCCGCAGGATGACGGTGTGGCCGACGTGGATATCCGGGGCGGTTGGGTCGAAACCGACCTTCACGCGCAAGGGACGACCCTGCTTATCGGCGTCGATCAGGCGTTGCCGCAGATCCTCCTCGCGGATGATCTCGACTGCTCCTTTCGAGAGGTATTCGATTTGTTCGTCGAGCGTGAGATTCATGGAATTGAGGCCCGGACGGTCGGTGGTCGCCGCGATTAGTTACGGATCACCCGTCGGCCCTCGACGCGGAACTTACCGCTCAATACCAGGTTAATCGCTTCGGTATAGATGCGGTGCTCCTCGGTGAGAATACGCGCCGAGAGGGTGTCTTCGGTGTCATCATCGAGGATCGGCACCGCGGCCTGGATCAGGATCGGCCCGGCGTCGAGATGCTCGTCGACGAAATGCACCGTGCAGCCGGAAAACTTCACGCCGTGTTCGAGCGCCTGATGTTGCGCCTCGAGCCCGGGGAACGACGGCAGCAGCGAGGGATGAATGTTCAAAATACGGTTCGGAAACGCGCTGACAAAGGAGGCGCTCAGCAACCGCATGAAGCCCGCCAAGCAAACCATGTCGACTTGTCTTTCCTGGAGTAGCGCGACGACTTGGCGATCGTAGTCTTCACGTTGAAGGCCCTTCGAGGGGATGCACACGGCCTCGATGCCGCGTTCGCGGGCGCGTTCGAGCCCGCGCGCCGTCGGCTTGTTGCTAACGACAACCGCGATTTCGGCGGGTATCTTCCCCTCGGCCACGCTGTCGGCGATCGCCTCGAAGTTCGAGCCCCGGCCCGAAAGCAAAATCCCCAGCTTCTTCATTCGTAACGGACCCTTCGACGCCCTTTCGCGATCGAGCCGACTACGTAGGCCGGTTCGTTGATTTCGGCTAATAGCTCCAAGGCGCGTTTGCGGCGCCGGCCGGGTACGATGACGATCATCCCCAACCCCATGTTGAAAGTCCTGAGCATCTCGTCGCGCCCGACATGACCGATTTCGTCGAGCAACTTGAAAACCGGCAACACCGGCCACGAGCCGAGCGTGATGCGGGCGCCGAGGCCTTTCGGCAGCATACGCGGTGTATTGTCGGTGATGCCGCCTCCGGTGATGTGGGCGGCCCCTCGCAGGAGCTTCGCGTCCATGAGCGCGCGTAACGGCCCAAGATAGCTGCGGTGTACTTTGAGCAGCGCGGCTCCGGCGGTGGTCCCGAGCGCCGCGACCTTGGTTCCGGGCTTGAAGCCGGCGGTTTCGAAAAACAGCTTCCGCGCCAGCGAGTAACCATTAGTGTGGAGCCCGGTTGATGGCAACCCGATCAGCGCGTCGCCCTCGCGAATCTTGGTTCCATCGAGGACCCGCGCCCTCTCGGCCGCCCCGACGATGAATCCGGCCAAGTCGTATTCCTCGGCGGCGTACATGTCGGGCATTTCGGCCGTCTCGCCGCCGATCAGCGCGCAGCCGTTTTCGCGGCAGGCCGTGCTGAGCCCCTTCACGACGGCGGCGGCCACCGTGCTGTCCAGTTTCCCCGTGGCGAAATAGTCGAGGAAAAACAACGGCCGCGCTCCCTGCACGGCGATGTCATTGACGCAGTGATTGACCAGATCTTGCCCGACCGTGTCGTGCCTGCCCGTCGCGAAGGCGACTTTCAACTTCGTCCCCACCCCGTCGGCCGAGCTGATCAGTACCGGTTTCTTGAATTCCCCCGGCAGCGCGTACGAGGCTCCGAACGATCCGATGCCGGCGAGAACGTTGGCGTTGAAAGTCCCTCGAACCAGACGTTTTATCTTCGCCGTTGTGCGGTCGGCCTCGTCGAAGCTGACGCCCGCGTCGGCATAACCGATGGAGGGAGCTTTAGGCATGGACGATCATTATCCCCTACTCAGCGGGACTATGGCGCAGCGGAATCGGGAAACGTTTTCGTGCGGCTTACGCTGTCGAGCAGACCAGGAAACAACCGGCTAAACTAGGAAGTCCAATCGGGTCGCCGCACCCGCGCAATCCATCGTCGCCGAGGGACTAGAGCCGTCAACTCTTATGGCCGATGTTTTTAGTCGAGAGAAGCGAAGCTGGGTCATGAGCCGGGTTCGCGGCTCGAACACGACTCCCGAGTTACTCGTACGAAAATGGCTGCATTCCAAGGGCTACCGATTCCGTCTACATCGACCCGATCTTCCGGGGAAGCCGGACATCGTCTTGCCACGACGGCGCACGATCGTCTTCGTGCACGGCTGCTTTTGGCATGGGCACGCCGGATGTTCGCGCTCGACCCTGCCGACGAGCAATAGGACGTATTGGAAGTCGAAGATCGACCGCAACATGCAGAGAGACAAGCGAAATACGCGTCGACTGCGAAGAAGCGGCTGGCACGTTCTGACAATTTGGGAATGCATGGTGAAAAGCGAAACGAAGCTGAACGCCCGGCTGCTCGCGCCGCTGCGGCGTACTGAGCAATGAGCAGCGGAATGCATGAAAGGACCTTCCTTGAGTTCTTCGCTGGGATCGGCTTGATCCATTGGGCCGTCAAGGCTCGAGGTTGGCGCTGCGTGTTCGCCAACGACCTGGACCCCGCCAAGCAACAAATCTATGCCGATAACTTCGGGTGCGAGGCTTATGTACTGAAGGACGTGCACAAGTTGGATGCGGATGAAGTCCCTAGCGCCACGCTAGCGACGGCAGGTTTTCCGTGCACTGATTTATCCCTTGCGGGGGATAGAAAAGGCCTACGGGGAAAACAGTCCGGTGCGTTTTGGGGGTTTACCCGCACATTGGAGAAGATGGGGAATCGCAGACCGCCTCTGATCCTCATCGAAAACGTTCCCGGCTTTATTTCCTCTCACAAGGGAAGCGACTTTCGCGACGCCATCGAAGAACTCAATCGATTGGGGTATCGTTGTGACCCCTTCATTGTCAACGCGACCCATTTCGTTCCCCAGAGCCGTCGGCGTCTCTTCATAGTCGGCGCTTTGGAGGTGCTGGGCGTCATGAGGCCCCTTTCTGAAGCCTTGTTGCACAGCGAGTCGGAACTACGCCCGCCCCTCTTGCGGCAATTTATTGAGCAAAATCGCGACTTGAAATGGTCCTTGCAGTTCCTGCCGCGCCCGCCCGAACGAAGACAAGACTGTTGGAAGTCCTCGAAGAGCCGCCCGGTGACGATCCCATTTGGTGGAACGCGAAAAGAGTCGAACATTTGCTGGCCCAGATGACTCCCGCTCACCGTCGGGAAGTGGATCGAATGGTGCTGGCCAAGAACCCTGCGTACGCCACGGTCTACCGTCGGATGAGACACGGTAATAGTATGGCGGAGCTTCGGAGCGATGGGATCTCCGGCTGCCTTCGAACGCCCCGCGGCGGCAGCAGCCGGCAAATTCTCGTCAAAGCTTGCGGCGGGAAAGTCTCCGTGCGTTACATGACGGCCCGTGAATACGCCCGCTTACAGGGCGTTGACGATGCTTTTCAGATCAAGGTTTCTCTCAATCAAGGCCTTTTCGGGTTCGGCGATGCGGTTTGCGTCCCCGTGATAAGATGGATTTTCGACAATTACCTTGATCCGCTCTATGTATCGCTCCTTCATTCTCGCGCATTAGGGGCGAGAGGACGAGAAGCGGCGCTTTATCAAGGTCGTTCTCGATCACCTGCAATCGGAAGGTCTGATTGCATGCTGGTCCGATATTGGATCGAAAGGCTTACAGGACTACCGGGTTGATTTTTCCGACGGCTACAGCGTGTGCGTCGAGGCCAAGGGAGCGGGTGACGGCAGGAACACCGAAATTTGGCAAAGACCTCCTTGGGCCGATGAGTTTATCATCTGGAGCCAAAACCCAAATTCCCTGAGTCACCAGCCGGGCCACGGTATTTGGTCAGCCATTGCCACGCGACTATTTCCCAAGATGATGGATATTTACTTGACTCAGGTATTGGGAAATAGCCCCTACATGTTGTGGTCGTCCGTAGCGCGTGTCGCGGTGCCTCCGACCAGCGATTTGTAGGGTGCCGGTGGCACGGCGACGGCCTGTTGAACCAGGCGGTAAAAGAGCTTGCCTCGACTTCTGGACTTGCGGCGGTTGAAGCGGAAGGCGAATTCGTCGAGGTAGGAGTCGAGATGCTCGTGACTGACCGCTCCTTGATGCGTGCCCAGTATCCAGCGCTTCACTAACGACACCACGCGGTGCACCCGGGGGAGCAGTTTCGAGGCGCGCGCCGGTTGCCCCTCCAGGTAGCTCACCTCGTGGCGATAGCCGTCGCCTTCGAGCGGTTCGTATCCCAGCCAACCGTCGGTATGGACCACGCTGCCGGGTTCGATCGACTCGCCGACGAAGGCCATCAAGCTGTCCCCGGAGGCGTTGGGAATGGTGCGTATCCGAACCCGCCCGATGCCGGCACCATCTTCCTCGGCCGCTACTACAATCAGCGCCTTAGCGTCGGTTTGGCGACCGCGCACGCCCTCCTCCAAGCCTCCTAAGTAAGTCTCGTCAACCTCCACGCGCCCGCTGAGCCGATCGCGTCCGGGCCGCACCATGGCGCGCCGGAGCTTATGCAACCAAGTCCAGGCCGTTTTGTAGCTGCCCAGGCCCAACACCCGCTGCAAGCCCAGCGCGCTCGCCCCGTTCTTCTGGCTCGTGAGCCACCACATGGCTCGAAACCAACTCTGGAGGGGTTGGCGGGTGTCTTGAAATATTGTGCCCGCCGTTGGAGAAGCTTGATGCCCGCAGCCGGCGCACTCCAGCAGCGCTGTCCGCACCGCCCACGCTTTGTCGTGCCCGCATCGCGGACAACGAAAACCCTCCGGCCAGCGGAGTTGACACAGATACTCTCGACAGGCCTGCTCGGTGGCGAAACGCGCCTCGAACTCGGCCAGATTCCGAGGATAATCTTCCATTTCCCCGATCCTACATCTTGTGGTCACCTGAGTCAAGTAAATACCCATCCCCAAGATTATCGACGAAAAAGTCATTATCGACGCCTACGTTTTCTTTGACGGACGATGCGGATCAGCCATTCGAAACTGTCCAAAGAAGTTCGGCGTTGACGGCCCGCTTCGCTCGCAAGCCACGGAAATTCAAGGGCAAGAAGGGAGATCGTGGATGCCTCCGCCATGTATCTACTTGATGCCGAGAACTCTGGCCGACCCCGAGACGAATCCGAATCCTCCGCTGCACGACGCGGAGTCCTGTCGCTTCGCCGGAGCCCTGCTTCAGGCTTTTCGGGTCCCGCGAGAGCAATGGGGAGCTTTTCTCAACTGGGCTCGTGTTGAAGCAGCACCGGCATCGCGGGAGGCAACTGGACCCGGGACTGCGAGAATGTGGAAAACTTAGCGTCCAACGCTCTTGCAACTTGCGTATAATAGGACCGGGTGCTGGTGCGCCCGCTACTTAGGAGGGCTTGGTTATGTTACGGATTCCCGGCCGCTTGACGGCGACATGTGAAGGCGTATCCCGCCGCGATTTTCTTCAGGTCGGCTCGCTCGGGCTGATGGGGATGCAGTTGTCCCAGGTGCTGGCAATGCAGGATGCCGCGAAGGCCGCAGTGCCGCGTTTCGCCGGCGCGCAGGGTTTCGGCGCGGCGAAGTCGGTGATCGTGCTGTTCTTGCAGGGCGGTCCCAGCCACATTGATATTTGGGACCCCAAGCCCGATGCTCCCTCGAACGTGCGCGGCGAGTTCAAGCCGATCAAGACGAAAGTGCCGGGCATCGAACTCAGCGAAACGATGCCGAAGCTGGCGCAGTCGATCGACAAAGCCACGCTGATTCGCTCGATGAGCTACACGCCGGCCGGGCTGTTCAACCACACGGCGGCGATCTACCAAATGTTGACCGGCTACGCGCCCGATAAGGTCTCGCCCTCGGGTCAGCTCGAGCCGCCCTCGCCCATCGATTTCCCGACCGCGGGGAGTTGGGTCAGCAAATTCCTGCCGCCCACCGAGCCGGTTCTGCCCTTCGTCGAAATGCCCAGGCCTCTCCAGGAATCGAACGTTATCGGCAAAGGCGGAGCGGCCGGGTTCATCGGCAAGGAGTACGACCCCTACCGGCTCTATCAAGACCCCGCCAAGCCGATCAAGCTCGACGACTTGGCCTTGCGCAAAGAGACGCCCAAAGAGCGCCTGCAAGATCGCTTCGAATTACTCAAGGGCATCAACGGCTCGATGAAGGACCTCGAAAAAGCCGTCGACTCCTACGCTCTCGACAAGTATTACGAGAAGGCGTTCGACCTAGTGCTCTCGGGCAAGGCGCGCGACGCGTTTGATCTTGAGAAGGAATCGTCCGCGACGCGTGACCGCTACGGGCGCTTCACCTTCGGGCAAGGCGCCTTGATGGCCCGCCGCCTAATTGAAGCCGGCACGCGCTTCGTGCAACTCAACTGGCCCTCGGTCGCCAACGGCAATCCGGAAACGACGGCCTGGGACACGCATGCTTCCAACTTTGGTCCGCTCAGGGATCTGCACTGTCCGAAGCTCGACCAAGCCGTTTCGGCGCTGCTCGAGGACATGTCGGATAGCGGCTTGCTCGACGAGACGCTTGTCGTCGCGGTTGGAGAATTCGGGCGCTCGCCGCGCCTGGGTGTAAGCACGTCGGGTAATACGAACTCGCCCGACGGTCGCGACCACTGGCCGTATTGCTACACGGCGCTCGTCGCCGGCGCGGGCATTCCCGGCGGACGCCTTTATGGCGAGTCCGACGACACGGCTTCCTCACCGAAGGAAAAGCCGGTGCATCCGAACGATCTGCTCGCGACGGTGTACTACGCCCTCGGCATCGACCCGAGTCAAGAGATTCACAATCACGTCGACCAGCCCCGCACGCTGGTCAAGGGCCAACCGCTGGCCGATTTGTGGGTCGGGTGATCGAAGAGAAAAATTTCGATTGCAGCAACCGTAACTTTCAACAAACGCCCGCGGCGCCCCGCCGCGGGCGTTTTCTCGTTGGTCGGTGGCGCGCATCACACGGTATTCCGGTCGCCGCCGAGGTTCTTCCTTCCCGCCGGCATAGTGGCCTAAATATCAGCCGGGCTGCACGGTTTTATCGGATGCCGCCGAGAAGTCCCTCCCAGTTCACGACGACGTTGAGGAATGGCTCGGCTCCGCCGCCGATCTCATCGATTAGGAAACGATCGTCCGCAAGGGACACGTCGTAGAAGAAGGTTCCCGCAGCAGGAGGGTAAGTGTTGACCCGAACGTCAAACAAAGGCTGTGGGCCCACAATGGGCGAGTCGCCTGGCCGTAGAGGGGTCCTCACGTGCGCCTCCATGATCGTCCACCTGCCTGCCGAACCGCCGACATAATATAGTTTGCCGCCGTCACGACTCCACCGCGGCTGCTGTGCGAGCGCCGCGGATATCTGGAACCTAAGGGGGCCGGAAGGGAATTGCTGGACCCAAACTTCGTATTGCCCCGTTCGATTGGAAATGTATGCGATCCATCGGCCATCCGGGTGAAATCCGACCGAAGCTCGTGTCGAACTGATCGGCCAGGAACGCGACGGGTTCCGGATCCTCAGTCTCGCTGCCGTCCCAAAGCAAATACCACAGATCGGCCCCCGTTTCCGGATCCAATTCCGTGTACACGAGATAACCGTCTTGGGACCAGTCGGTGAGTATCCTGCGATTCTTGCCGCGGAATATCGCTCTTCCCGGACTAGAAGCAGGAACATCGTTGACGAAGAACTCTGAAGATTCCCCGCTAAACGACGAATAAGCGATGCGGTCGCCGGCAGGGGACCAAACCACGTTCGCGGAACCGAATGTCTTACCATCGAAGGTGAAGGGATCCTCCCGGTCGCTCTCCAAGTCCCACAGCCACACATCGGCGTCGTCAACTCCAGGCTGGCCCCGCACGACCGCCGCCATCCTGTCATCAGGCGACAGTGCTACTGGAGCTGGTTTTCCGGTCGGCCCCTCCACGGACTGTAAATTGCCTTCGCGGTCGAACCAGACGAGACGGCTGTCGGTTTGACGATTCCTGCCTCCCAGGTACCTGAGGATTCCATCATCAGACGCCGAAACCGCCACGGCCCCGTTGTTGTGCCACAGGGCTCGTTCGGCCAAGATGGATGCATCTCCCCGAAACTCAAGTCCGACGGCATTGAAAGGCTGGGCCATCAACCGACCGTTACGTGTAAAGATGAGGTATCCATCCCGCCGGCCCGGAGCCGTCCGTGCAAAGATGGCGCTGGAGGGATCGGCCAGCAGCCGTCGGCCGGCAGGGTCGTCCAGAGACGCTACATAGATGCCGGGGCCGGCACCTCCTTGAGCGGTATAGAGAAAGTGCCGCCCGTCCGGCAGAAAGGCGGGATATCGGTGGCTGACGCCGGCCTCGGCGGTGGTAAGCGGGCGCGGCTCTTCCTCGCCCGTCGCCGGTACGCTGAATAGCCCCCCACCACTCGCACTCGGGGGCGAAAAGACGATCGCATCTCGACCCCAAGCTCCGCTCGAGAAGTGATAGTTTCCGGGACCGATATCGGCGATGTCCTCGACCGGCCCGCCACCGATGCTCACGCTCTTCAATTTCTGGTTGTCGAAGAACGCAATGGACCGGCTGTCCGGAGACCAGAAAA
The DNA here is from genome assembly GCA_965248235.1 of Bryobacterales bacterium. GTDB lineage: Bacteria > Acidobacteriota > Terriglobia > Bryobacterales > UBA6623 > UBA6623. The sequence goes on from CBDFIU010000001.1 coordinate 313,338, forward strand.
AGTCGCTCGTGGCGGTTCCGGGCAGCAGTTGCCACTCCAGGGAATCCAGTTCCCGCAAGAAGATTCCCAGGTTCTCGCTGATGACGCCGCTGACAGCAATAAATTGACCATTGGGAGCCAAGTGGTCGTGAAAATAGAGACCTTCCGAATCACCTTCCTTCGGAAGCGGTATCGTGAAATGCAGAGTTCGCCGTGAGGACGGAGCCTCGCGGAAGTGGACCAAGCCGAGGACGAGAAAAGCAACCGCGGTGACGGCCGCCACCGCCCACGGCAACCAGCCCACGCGCGGACGTGAACGAGCGGTAGTCATGCTTGGCGCGGTGTGTTGCGAGTGCTGACCAGGGGTTCCCGTCGGAGCGGCAACAGCGCCGGGCGCCGCCCCGGTTCGAGCCGCGCTCGCGGGCCTGGCGAGAGTGGATTGCCCTCTCTTTGCAAGCCCCCGCAAGTCGACGATCATCTCTTCGACGTGCTGGTAGCGGTCTGCGGGGGCCTTGGCCAGCGCCTTGCCGACGATGAATTCCAACTCCATCGGCAGACCCGCCCGCAAAGCGGTGACCGGCTCGGGCTCCTGGTTGGAGATGGCATAGAGCACCGCCTCCTGGCGCTCTCCTCCGAACGGCAACTGGCCCGTCACCATCTCGTAGATCACGACTCCGAGGGACCACATGTCGGTTCAACGATCGGTCGGGCGGCGCTCGGCCTGCTCCGGCGACATGTAGGCGGGAGTGCCCAGAGTCGTGGACGCTTTGGTCAGCCTTGATTGCTCGGCGAGTTGCGCCAGCCCGAAGTCCATGATCTTGACCTGACCCTCCGCGGTCAGCATCAGGTTGGCCGGCTTTATGTCGCGGTGAACGACGCCCTTCTGGTGGGCCGCTTTCAGACCCTCGGCTGTCTGTGCGGCGATGTCGATCGCCTCCTCGAGCTTGAGCGGGCGATCGCTGATCTTGTCTTTGATGGTCCGTCCCTCGACGAAGGCTATGGCGAGGAAGGTTTCTCCCTCGGCTTCGTCAATTTCATAGACGGTGCAAATATTGGGATGATCGAGCGCCGCCGCCGCCCGAGCCTCGCGATCAAACCGCTTCCGCGCTTCCTCGTCCTGGAGCAGATGAGCCGCCAAGAACTTCAGCGCGACGGCCCGCTTGAGCTTCGTATCCTCGGCCTTGTAAACGACACCCTTACCGCCCTCGCCGAGCTTGGCGGTGACTTCGTAATGGCTGATGGTTTGGCCGATCATCGACGTGTCGATTGTACCGCGCGGGACCTGGTGTTGATCAGACGACAGCGCGAGCCTCGCACTATTGCATGATATGAAAGAATAGAAGCGTGAAGAGGCCGTTTGCGGCGACTGTTTGGCGGGAGGGCGATTGGTACGTGTCTCAATGTCTCGAAGTCGACGTTGCCAGTCAGGGGGCGACCGAAGATGAAGCGTTGGACAACCTCAGGGAAGCGCCGGCCTTGCACCTTGAGCCCCCACAAGCGACGCGTCCTCCCAAGGTGCGCGTGATTGACGTGGAGGTTGGGGCGGCTTAAGCCGCTGCCTTTCCATTCGCGGGTTCCGGTTGCCTTCTCCACACCTCGCGCTGTATTCCGATCAGCCAATTTCGGAAGAGTACGGTTCTCTGAACTCGGGCGTTCATAAAACCACCGTGAAAATTTGTATCGCCCACGCATTTTCGGAGCAGACATGTCGCCACGAATGGCGACACGGCACGCTGAAAGCGTGCGCCACGTCGGGGGGCATCTGATACCCACGAGATTCCGCGCCGGGTTTTGTTTGAGAGGCGCTTACTCCGCCAACGCGAAAACAAACACCGTCGGCGCGCCGCCGTTTTCGTCAATCCAGAAGGGTGACGGGCGGCCCGAAACGGCTCCGACGTATTGCTTGCCCTCCAACTCGTAGGTCACGATGCCGCCGCCGAGCGGTCCGCCGGTGTTGAAGCGGTAGAGAACGTCGCCGGAACCTGCATCAAGAACAAGGAAGTCGCCCGTTAACTCGCCCGTAAAGACGACGTTCCCCGAAGTCGTTGTCACTGCGGCGAGCAAAGGCTTGGCCGAGCGATATTTCCAGGCGACCTCTCCGGTCGAGGCATCAAGCGCGGTCAGCCAACCCTGCCATTGCTTGACTTCGGTGACCTGGTCCTTGTCATGGGTGACCTTGCCTCCCATGTAGAGCCTGCCGGGAAGGTAGCGAACCGTCTCGGCGGCTTGGAAGGTCCCACACCAATCAATGGCGGGAACATAGAGGTGGTTCGTTCCGGGGTTGTGGGCCGGGCCGTTCCAGGCCACGCCTCCTTGAACGCCAGGACAGACGTGAATCGCCTCGTGAGTGGTCACCGGCTTGTCGGCGTTCTTGAGGGTGGTCACGGCCGCCTCCCAAACTACCTCGTGCGAGTTGCGGTCGATCGGCCGCAGCACTCCTTCCTTACCGACGGTGGTGACGAGGCTGCTTTTGCGTCCCTCGATCGTCGTTTCCAGAAGCGGGCTGACCTGCGTCAGATCCCAGTCGTGGGAGTCACTGCGAACTAACTGCTTATACCAACGCAGCTCGCCCGAGCGAATATCGAGAGCGATGATCGAGTTGGTGTACAGGTTCGCGCCGGGCCGAAGATGAGTGGGCAAATCCGGAGCGGGGTTGGTTACCGCGACGTAAAGCTCCCCGTCTTCCGGGTCAAAAGACATGGCCGTCCAGATCGCGCCTCCGCCGACCTTGACGCCCTCGGCGTGTCCCCAGTTCTCCGACCCAGGCTCGTCCGCTCCCGGAACCGTCTTGAACCGCCAGACAGGTGCACCGTCCGACAGCTGAAAGGCGCCCACCCAGCCCGAGATGCCGTTTTCACTGCCCGCCGGCCCGATGAGGATGAGGTCCTCAAAAATCAACGGCGGCATCGTGATGGTTTCGCCGAGCGCGGGATCGGCCACTCGCCGCGCCCAGATCAACTTTCCTGTTTCCGCGTGGAGTGCCAGCAGGTACCCGTCGGAGGTCCCTCGGATGACGCGCCCGTCCTTGATCGCCACGCCTCGGTTGTTGAGCCAGACTTCGCGGTCGCGAGGCTCCCATGTGTAGCGCCACTTGGGTCGGCAGTTGGCGGCATCGATGGCGACCGTGTTGCGGGCCGTGGTGACGAACATCGTCCCGTCATAGACGATCGGCCCGCTCTGAAAGTTGGCGATCTCACCGACCTGAAACGCGCAAGCAACCTGGAGCTTAGCGGCGTTCTCGGTGTTGATTTGGTCCAGTTCGACGAAGCGCGATCCGGCGTAGTTGTGCGTATGGTAGAGCCAGTCTCGGGTGGAATGCGCGGCGTCGTTGAGTTGCGCCTGGCTAGGTCCGGTGTCGGGGGAAACCGGCCCGGCATCGCCCTTGATAAACAGAGGAACCGGCTCGGGCTCCATGCCGGCTTCCCGCACCTTAACTTCCTTCAGCCGCGGCGACCCCGCGAGAAGCGTCGTCGAACCCGTCGGGTGCCCATTCCGCTCGAGGATGTAAGACAAGACCGCGACATACTCATCGTCGGCCAGTGACCCGACGGCTCCCGCGGGCATGGTGGATCGGATCACGTAGAGCAGGTCGTTCGCGGTGAGGACGGAGCCCCCCCAATCCCCAATCAAATCGGGAATCCGGCGGTTCTTGACGAAATCGGGTCCGGCCAGCGGCGGGGCCGTTCCTCCCCCGCTCAAATCGGCGGCGTGACAGTTTGCGCAGGCCGCCGCGTAAACCGCTTTACCCTGGACAACTTGCGCGGCGGTGTAGATCCCTTCGGCGGCTTGCGGCGGCGCGGCGAGGAGAAGCCCCGGTGCGAGAAGCAGTCCCGCGGCAAGTCGTGTCCGGGTTCGGTATCGCGACCGTGAACGGAGATCGCTGAACTTGGCTCCGGCAGCGGCTACAGCTTCAAGTGACATCAAACCACTTCCCCTCGCGAAACCGGCGCATCGAGTCCTACGCCATCGGGTCGGTCAAGACATGGACATTGTACCGTCATCCTAGATACCTGGTGATCGCAATTCAACGACGTGATCTGATGCGGTGAGCCCTTCCCGCCGACAATCAAGAAACCTCTCCCTTGCGCAGCCGATCAATCTCACCCAGCAGGCGGGTCACTGACCGCATGCGCTTGACCGCTTCGAAGCCGTGGCGGGCGCGGCGGCGCCAGTTGGGGCGCTCGTCTACCGTGCCGGGGGTGTTTTGCGGCCTTGTCTCCGCCCATAGATCTTCCAGGTTGATCATGAGAAAGTCGGCTCGGCTCGCGGCCTGGTTTCCTAGCAGAGCTTCGACCATTCGCCGGATCTCGTCCTTACTGCCTTTCGATGGTTGATCAGCAAGAAAATGTTGACGCAGGGCCTGCTTGACGGCTTCGCGGCGATTGCGGTCCTTAGTGGAGTCCTCGGGGCGGAGCAAGCCTAAATCGACCTGGTCGTCGATGTCGAGTTGCTTCCAAAAAGCCGCGAAAGGGCGCATGTCATGGGTATTGAGAGATGCCGACGTGCCGGCCGGGATCGGCTTAAGGGGGCTTCGAGGCCGGTCGCGAAACTCAAACTGCGCCACGGACATCCGACGAACCCCGTGCTCTTTCATGCGGGCGCGCACATAGCGAGGGACGGTTCCTAAGTCTTCGCCCACGATCACGGTTTTGTGGCGGCGCGACTCGAGGGCGAGGATGGCGTAAAGCTCCCGCGCCCGATACCGCACATAAGCGCCTTGGTCGGCCGGCCTGCCTCGCGGGACCCAATAGAGCCGATGCAGCCCCATGACGTGATCAATGCGAAGCATCGAGGCGCGGCGCAGGTGGCTGCGCAAGCACGCGATCCAGGGCCGGTAATGTCGGCGGCGGATACTTTCGGGATGCTGCGGCGCGAACCCCCAGTTCTGCCCCTGGGTGAAAAAGCGGTCCGGGGGCGCGCCGCCGGCGACGTCCAGCGCGAACGACTCGGGATCTTCCCACACGTCGAACCCGCCAGCGTGAACTCCCAACGGCAAATCGAGATAGAGCCCGCCGCCTTTGTCGCCCGCGCGGTCGGCGAGCGCGGTCAACTGCTGGTCGGCCAACCATTGGACGTACAGGTGATAGCCGCGCGCGGCCTCGTCGAAGTCGTTATCGCGGATCGATCCGCGACGCAACCTCGCCGGCCAATCGGGCCATAGGCTGCCACGCGTCTCGACCACGGCACGGAATTTGGCGTAGGCGTCGAGGTCGAGTCGTCCCGCAACGTAGGCCCGAAATTCATCGCGCCGGGCCGAGGGCCGGGCCGTCAGCGATCGCGCTAAGGCTTCGAGCACGCGGCGCTTGGGCGCCATTTCTCGGCGGTAATCGACGAGGTCGCTCTCTCGTAGGCGCTCGTCTTCTCTCGCATAAGCCGCCGACCCGAGCAGCGAGCGGGCTCGGGCCGACCCGTCGAGTTCCGGGGCGCGCGCGGGGTCCAGGTAGAACTCGTTCCAAAAGCGGCGGCTGACCGGCGTATAGGGCGAGGGATGGAAGGGTTCGTCGAGATAGCAGGCCGAAAGCGGAAGCGTTCCGACGGCCGAGCCGCCCAGATCCATCGTCCAATCAAGGAAGTCTTCGAGGTCCGTGAAATCGCCGGAAGCCGAGCTGCGTTCGGTTTGCAAGGCATAGAGCGGTAGGAATAGGCCCCAGCCGCGTTTGGCTGACGGCGGAGGGGAAAAGGCGGTTCGCGGCGCCGAGATCACAAGGGCTTCCGCCTCACGCCGTCCAAGGGACAATCGCAGTGTGTGATAGCCCTCGGGCAACGCCCGCGGCAGCACCAACGACTTCGCTGAAAATCGCCGCCGGCCGACGACGGCTTCTCCTAACGTCGTCAGTTCGGCGACACGTTGTTGAAAGTGGAGGGGCGGGCGGGCGTCCTCGAACTCCAACTCGACCAAAAGGGTCGACGCCTCGGCGCTCGCCGGGATCCGCAACGGAATTTTGGCCGGGCGGTTGCGGCCCCGCCACGCGACCACGACAGGCTCGACGAGCTGCTCCCACGTTTCGCGGCGGCGCTCGGATACAGCCGAAGCAACCTCTTTCTCGGAGGAAACCGGGGCGCCGAGTTGAGCCAAGACCGCGAGCAAAGTTTCCGGGGGCGACTCCCGCACCACACCGAACCCGTCGCGATAGCGAACCTGCACGCCGTAGAGGCGCGCGAGCCGGTGAAGCGCTTGGAGAGTGCGGCGGTTCATAGGATGATCCACGGTAGCGACCGGCACTCGTGCCGGTCCGAGCCCACGGTTGAGAAAAGCTCTCAGCTTGTCTCGCCTCACCTCCCAATTGAAGTTTCAGGTCACGCGCAAAGCCACGAAGCTCTGTCCGTCAACCGCGTAGACCTTGCCGCGGTGGGCCGCTACTGTATTGCCCGTCTTGCTCGTATCGAAGATCCGTTCCCAGCGCCCGCCCCTCTCCGCCGGCGGCAAGGTGAAGCGCACGGGCTGCTCGCCGCTATTCATCATCAGCAACAGCGGCCCCCGTGCCGGGTGGTCGCTTGGCGAGACCGTCTCGGCCCGCGTCGTCTCACGCCGTAACAAAGCCCCGAAGCAGCGCAGCTCTCGATTCCCCCAGTCCGCCTCGGTCTTCTCACGGCCCGAGGGGAGATACCAAGTCACACCCTTGCCGCCCGGCTCCTCGATGAGCGCCTCCCCGGCCGGCGGTTCGGGTTTCTCTCCATTGAAGAACGTTGTGCGGCGAAGCGCCTCATGATCTCGCCGCATCCTCGACAGCCGCTGAAAAAAATCCAGAAATGCCTGCTGCTCGGGGGAAAGATCCCAATCGAGCCAACTCATCTCGTTGTCTTGGCAATAGGCGTTGTTGTTGCCTTGCTGTGTTTGTCCCAGCTCGTCCCCGGCGCGAATCAGCGGCACGCCTTGCGACAACATCAGCGTGGCGGCCAGATTGCGTTTGTGTCGCTGCCGTAAAGCATTGATTTCCGAGTCGTCGGTCGGCCCCTCGACGCCGCAACTCCAACTCGGGCTGTGGCCGTCGCCGTCGCGGTTCTGCTCGCCGTTGGCGAGATTGTGCTTGCGGTGATAGCTGACCACATCGTGCAGCGTGAAACCGTCGTGCGAGGTGACGAAATTGACCGATGCGGTCGGAGTGCGGCCGTTATGGGCAAATAGGTCGCTGCTGCCGGCCAGCCGTGTCGCCAGCGCCGGGGCCGCTCCGTCGTCGCCGCGCCAAAAATGCCTCGCCTCGTCGCGGAACTTGCCGTTTAATTCCGACCAGCCGGGAGGAAACCCACCCAGCTGATAACCGTCATCGCCCAAGTCCCAGGGTTCGGCGATCCACTTGACGCGGTTGAGGAACGGATCCTGCGCCAGCGCGGTGAGAAAAGGCGCGCCGAAGTCGACGGCGTGCTCACCGCGAATCAACGCCGCGGCGAGGTCAAAACGAAATCCATCGACGTGCATTTCGGCGACCCAATAGCGCAGGCTGTCCATCACGAGTTGCAGCACGCGGGGGTGATTCAGGTTCAAGGTGTTGCCGCAGCCGGTGAAATCGCGGCATTGTCGCGGGTCGTCGGGCTGCAAGCGATAGTAGGCGGCGTTGTCGATTCCACGCATGGAAATCGTCGGGCCGGTTTCGTCGCCTTCCCCCGTATGGTTGTAAACAACGTCGAGGATCACTTCGATCCCGGCTTCGTGCAAACGCCGAACCATCTCTCTGCATTCGTTGACGGCGCCTTGCGGCCCGCCGGCGGCATAACGGGGATCGGGTGCGAAGTAAGCAAGCGAATTGTAACCCCAATAGTTCGTCAAACCGCGTTCGACCAGCGCCCGCTCATCGACGTGGGCGTGAATCGGGAGAAGCTGCACCGCGGTAACGCCCAATCCGAGCAGATGATCGATCACGGGCTTTTCAGAAAACCCGGCGTAGGTTCCGCGCAGCTTGGGCTCGACGGCGGGATGACGTTTCGTAAACCCCTTGACGTGGACTTCGTAGATCACCGTGTCGCGCCAGGCCGTGCCCGGGGCCCGGTCGTCCCGCCAATCAAAAGCCGGGTCGACAATCACCGAGAGCGGGCCCGCCGCAGCACCATCGCGCTCGTCGAAGGAAAGATCTTCGGCGGGATCGCCCCGGCGGTAGCCATAAAGCTCGTCACGCCAAGTGAGGCCGCGGCCCAGGGCGCGGGCATAGGGATCGAGCAGAATCTTATTGCGGTTAAAGCGATGCCCGTGAGCCGGTTCATACGGCCCGTCAACGCGGTAGGCGTAGAGTTGCCCCGGCGCGACGCCCGGCAGATAGGCGTGCCACACGAAATTCGTCCGCTCGCGCAAGGGGATGCGCGCGCTTTCGGTTTCACTCTCGGCGCTGTCGAAAATACACAGTTCGACGCCGCTTGCGTGCTGTGAAAAGAGCGCGAAATTGACGCCCGTGCCGTCCCAAGTCGCGCCCAACGGATAGGGCTCCCCGGGTTGCGGTTCGAGGCTTTGCGGCTCCCGCGACATCGTGAACAGATTATACCGGGCAATGTCGCGAGCCCTTTTCGAGCCCCACCCAACGTGCGGGCGCGGAAGTTCGCGGAGGTTGCGTCTGTTTGACAGCTTCCGGGACGGAACCTACAATGAGGAAACTTCGGCCAGGTAGCTCAGTTGGTAGAGCGCGGCCCTGAAAAGGCCGGCGTCGGCGGTTCAATTCCGTCCCTGGCCACCATGTTTTCAACAACTTACAGCTACCCCTCCCGCCAGTTTGTTCCATCAGTGTTCCAAAACTTGATCCAAGGCTCGTCGAAACTCGCCTTCGAGTGGATCAACTCCTGCCCTCGCTTGGAGCAGTAACAGCATCAACCTCAGTTGCAGTATTCGGGTTCCCCGGGCTGCTTATGAGAGCCCCCTTGGGCGGCTTGACGCACGGGAAAAACAAGGGTGAAGAAAATCAAGTGTTTGCGTCAATAGTTGGAATGATGCGCTCTGCTTTCAACGGGGTCCCTGGGGTGTAACCCCCACCTCAGCCGAGCCTCTCTCTGGTTCGCTTGATCCAGCCAGGGAGTGGAGCTTACGCCAAACCGGCTTGGGCCACTGTCCGGAAGTAGCAGGAGAAATAGGAGCGCTCATCCTTTTGGACATTGAAATGGACCAGCAAAAGCTAAGGTCCAAGTGGCAGGGGTCTATCCCCCGCAGGCCCAAATTGATCATCTGGGGGAGGGGCGGGTCGAATCTCTGGGAAGTGAGGGCTTCGAGACCACGCGTTCCACACGCGCGAGTTTTCGCGAAATTGGAAGTTTTCTTGTTTGTCGAGAAGCTGCTGTTGGGGGCGAAGGCCACATGACATCGATTGTTATCGCCACCTAACCCAAATTAACCGTCTCTCTGGGAGCATGTCCGTGTGAAAAATCTCTACCAACGATTTCGCTTCCTGCCTTGAATCATTCGACATACCGTTTGGCGCTACAATCGCACCGTGGCTCCGCTTTTCTCGTTGGCAGTGTGGATTGTGCTCGCCAGCATTTCGATCGGGTCGGCCCAAGTGAGTCAAGGGACTACTGACGGCGAGTGGCGTGCCTACGGCGCCGACAAGGCAGGCACCAAGTACTCTCCCCTCGATCAGATTGATAGAGCCAACTTCAGCGATCTCAAGATCGCCTGGCGCTGGCAGTCCGTTGACGGCTTTCTGAGCAAGACCACTGCCAACGGGGGCGAGTGGTGGTCATCCCGCGATGCCATCGTCGAGCGGCTGGAGCAGGAAACGCCGAATCTGTATCGCGAGCAGAACACGCCGAACTACTCGAGTTTTCAGGCCACGCCGCTGATGATCGGCGGGGTGCTCTATTTCAATACGCCGCTTTCGCAGGGTGTGGCGGTGGACGCTCGCACGGGAAAGACCCTCTGGGTCTTCAACCCGAAGAGCTACGAAGAAGGCACCACGTCCATGACGGTCACCTGGCGCCAGCGCGGCGTGGCCTACTGGAGCGATGTCGACCGAGAGCGGATATTCTGGGGCACCGGCAGCGGTGATCTGATCTGCGTGAATGCCAAGAACGGTCACCCGTGTAGAGACTTCGGCGTACATGGCCGGATCGACCTCACGCAGCGGCTGCCACGCGCCGACCGCTCAAAGCGAGACTATCTCAATGCCATGCTCTACTCGGTGCAGTCGCCGCCCATTGTCGTGGGCGACGTTGTCATCCACGGCTCCTCCATCGCTGACCGGCGCATTAACAAAGAGGCCGTGCCGGGGTGGGTCCGGGCCTGGGACGTCCGAACAGGCGAACACATGTGGGATTTCCACACGGTGCCTCAGGCGGGGGAAGAGGGCGTGGAAACCTGGGAGAACGACTCCTGGACCTATTCCGGCAACGCCAACGTGTGGACCTACTTGAGCGCCGACGAGGAGCTCGGTTACGTCTACCTGCCGACGGGCACGGCGACCAACGATTACTACGGCGGGCACCGGCCCGGCGACAATCTGTTCGCCGAGAGCATCGTCTGCGTGGACGCCAGAACCGGCAAGAAAGTCTGGTATTTTCAGGCCGTCCACCACGGCCTGTGGGATTACGACTTTCCGACAGCGCCGAACCTGCTGGACATAACGGTTGACGGCAAGCAGATCAAGGCGCTGGCGCAGGTGAGCAAGCAGGGCTTCCTCTACGCCTTCAACCGGGTGACCGGAGAACCGATCTGGCCGATCGAGGAGCGGCCGGTCGCCACCGATACCAATTTTCCCGGAGAGGCGCCTTCGCCGATCCAGCCGTTCCCGACACGGCCCGCCCCCTTCGAGTACCAGGGCGTGGTGGAAGACGACCTGGCGGACTTCACCCCTCAAATACGACAGATGGCCCTCGAGGCGGTCAAGGGCTTCCGGCTCGGTCCGCTCTACACGCCGCAGATGCTTGCGGATGGCACGACAAAGGGTCTTTTGTTCAGGCCGCCGGGCGGCGGCGCGGCCAGTTGGTCGGGTGCCGCAGTCGACCCGGAGACCGGCATACTCTACGTGCCGTCGCGAAACAGTGCGGGCGTGATGGCGTTCTATCAACCTGAGGGCGGAACTCTCGACTATACCCATGGCGCGCCGGAGGCCGAACGGCTCTCCGGCCGGGCCGGACGAGCCGCGCCGAGCATGCCGCACGGCCTGCCGCTGCTGAAACCGCCCTACTCTCGAATGACACCCATTGACATGAATACGGGAGAGCATGTCTGGATGACGCCACTCGGCGATGGCGATCGGATCCGCAATCATCCCATGTTGAGAGATCTGAATCTGCCGCCCCTCGGCGGCGATGGTCGCGGCAATCCCTTACTGACGAAAACGCTCCTCATCACCGCGCTTTCGGCCGGAGGAGGCGGCGGTGGCCCGCGATTGGTCGCGTATGACAAAGCGACTGGTGAGGAACTCGCGTCCGTGGACCTGCCACGTGGCGCCATTGGCACGCCGATGACCTATATGCTCGACGGCAAGCAGCACATCGCGTTGACGATCGGAGGTTCTCCGCCTGAACTCATCTCTTTCGCGCTGCCTGAAGGTTCGGGCGCTGCCGGTGGCGACATACAGGATCAGGCCGCGCTCGGGCAGAGTGTGTTTGTTCGCTCCTGTGCCGCCTGCCACTCCGACAAGCCGGGCGAAGTTTCCGGGCACAGCGCCGCGCCAGCGCTTATCGGCGAGGACTTCAAATTCCGCTGGGCTGATTCCTCGACCGCCGATCTCCTCAATACCGTCAGGCAGACCATGCCACTCGCGGCTCCGAACAGCTTGAGTGCCGAGGAGTATGCGGCTGTGACCGCCTACTTGTTGCATCTCAACGAGTAGGATCGCCACCTTGGGTTCGGGCAATCTATCAGTCGCGCCTCACCCCGGAGGGCGTCGGGAATGACTAGCTGAGACGAAGTGTCCGATCAGCAGGACTAATCTCCCCACAATCAATGGCCCAAAAGGATTTGAGCGATAAGTGTTGGGATATCCGGTGCGCATGAACAATCCGACCCGTGAGCGTGCTCACGGCTCCCGACGGATCCGGAAACCGCACTGATGCAAGGGCCGGAGCGAGAAAAAACTGTCTGTTTGTGACATCGATTGTTCCCGCCAGGTAACCATAAAGGCGTCCGAACGCGCTGGATCGGGGGCTGAATAAACCCTTGCCGACCAGCGGGGATCTAGGGCCTCCGCAGCGCTGGCTGGACTCCGGGAATCCCCATTCTCGAAGTAGTGGGGGAGTGCCTCGGGTGCAGCCTGACAGGGCGACTTTCCTAGGTGGTATGATCGTCGGCGGCGGGAAAGAATCATTCATGGGACGAATTAGGTGCTTGGTGGCGACGAGCGTAGATGGTTACAGTATCCGCTCCGATAGCGCTCGATCCGGTTTCGTCCGGTTTGCGGATTCCCGACCGCCAACTCAGAGCCGGGCGGCGTAACATCGAAGTCCGACAGACCCGTCTTTTCAACGGAGCTATTGACGTGCTTCGGAGCGCCGAATGGGCCAGTCACTTGTCTCCAAGATCCGAGCAGCCAATACCGCGCTCATCGCGAACGGAAATTTAGAGGCGGTAGGAGAGTTCTTCGCGTCGGACTATGTAGCCCACCTGACCGACCGCGATCTGGAAGGCGGGCACGACGCGATTCGCAAATACCTCAAAATGCTTCGACGCGCCTTCCCGGATATCCAGATCGAAGTGGAGATTCTCGTGGAGGGGAATAACCGAGTTGCGTGGCAGAGGACGTTGCGGGGGACTCAAGAAGGTGCCTTCATGGGTTTCCCGCGTCCGGCCGTAGTATCGTGTGGCGCGATATGGTCACGACCCAATTCCGCAGCGGCCTTATCGCGGAAGACTGGGTGATCACAGATCTCGCAGAGCGTCTGCTGCTGTCGAGGAAGAGCTAGCCAATTCGCTGCAAGACAAGCGACACCACGAGAATCTGACATATCGCCAGCAATTCCGCTAAGTAGTCTTATCAACTGCCTGCGGCGGAAGGTGCCCACGCCAATCGCTCGTGCTTAGCCGTGGAAAGATCAACTTATTCCTCGCGTTCGGGAGCGCCCCTACCGGGCGATCAGCATCGTCACCCGATGCGGCTCGGTTCCCGGCCGCCACAGTCGGCCCCCGTGAGCATCTTTTAGAGTGAACGGGTGATGCATAAGGATGTCCTGCTTGCCGTCCTTGTTGAGGTCCGCCAGCCAGGCGTATTCCTGGTCGTTGGGCACGGCGATCGCCACGTTCTGAGCCCGCCGGGCGAACAGGTCCGGCCCTGGTACGCCGACGAAGACGGGCAATGACACATGGGTCGACTCGATGAAGAGGTCCGAGCGGCCGTCGCCGGTCACATCCCCGATGAGCAGGATCATGTTGAACGCGCGCAGGTAACTCTTCTGAGTCTTCCGGCTCTCGTGCGCCCCCCCGCGAAGCAGGATGTCAAGTGGCACCCATCCGGGTTCGCGATGGCTGGGCGGACCGTCCAACGCGATTCTGCGGGTGGTGTTGGGTTTGTCGGGATAGAGGCCCCCTTCCAGGCGGTAGAACTCGAGCTCCAGCCAGACGTCATCGCCCATCGCCCCCTTGATTCTCTTCCAAAGGCTGCTCTCGATAAACTTGACGTTGATGGTTGTCAACATCAGGTCGACCTGACCGTCGCGATCGAAGTCGTGTCGGTCCAACCCGAGCTGAATGCGGTTGTTCGACTGGAACTCGACCCCGACTTCCGCCGCGAACGCGGTGCCGCCCTCGGGTGTCCGCGCGCCGAAATGCACCTCGTAGCTGGAACGCTTGCTTGGGATGCTCGTGCCTTGCAGCGAGTACACCACCAAGTCGGCGACGCCGTCGCCGTTCAGGTCGGCGAGCGAGTGCAGCACCTTCCCTAGCATGTCTCCGCCGGCGAGCGATGAGAGCTCGTCAGAGTCGAAGTCCACATCGGTAGTAAAGGTCTTGGCCTCCTGGGCAAACAGCCCACGCTCGTCTTGGGTGTGAACCTCGAAGTGGTCCTCGTTCCAGAAAACCAGATCGCTTCGACCGTCTTGGTCGTAGTCCATCTCGTGGACACGGCTTTGACTCCAAGGGTCGTATCGATAGCCGTCGGCTCCCGAGATCCCACTTATGTCGGTGGGGGGGCCGATCTTCACTGGATCGGCGAACGCGCCGTCGCTCATCTGGATGAACACCCAGAAGCCATCGACGTCCGGCACCACGAGGTCGTCGCGGTCGTCGGCGTTCAGGTCCCGGGTGACGTCTACATGGGGGATCTCGTTCTTGCGAGGCGGGTCGAAGCTGGAAATCACCGCCACCAGCTCCCGTTCCGACGCCGATTCGGGATCGAACCAGTTCAGGCGGCCGCGCTCGTAGGTGACCAACCGGTCGCGTCCGCCGATGTTGGCCACGTCGACGAACAACACTTCGGGAGGCAGGGTTGCGTCGAGTTTCGGCACCCAGGCGCCGTCGCCAAACGAGTAGATCCGTAAGCGGCGGTCGTTGTTCTCTTCGATGCTCACCACGGCGAGTTCCGCGATAGCGCCGCCGAGAAGGAATCCCGTCAGAATGGTCTGGCGTTCCGTGGAACCGGTGACGACCTCGTACTGCTCGAAAGTGAATTGCGCGGTGACAGGCGTCATGTAGCCCGATAGGAAGACCCCCAAAACCAGCATGGAGAACCGGCTTCGTCGACAAGGTCTTGCTCCACCCATGTCGTTAAAGCTTAGAGCGCAGACACCTATTGTGCCCACTCAAGATGTGACGGTTTGTGAAGTGACACAATGGTCTCGCCGGGACCGATCGGGTAATTCCTCTGGATGGGTATTTACTTGACTCAGGTATTGGGAAATAGCCCCTACATGTTGTGGTCGTCCGTAGCGCGTGTCGCGGTGCCTCCGACCAGCGATTTGTAGGGTGCCGGTGGCACGGCGACGGCCTGTTGAACCAGGCGGTAAAAGAGCTTGCCTCGACTTCTGGACTTGCGGCGGTTGAAGCGGAAGGCGAATTCGTCGAGGTAGGAGTCGAGATGCTCGTGACTGACCGCTCCTTGATGCGTGCCCAGTATCCAGCGCTTCACTAACGACACCACGCGGTGCACCCGGGGGAGCAGTTTCGAGGCGCGCGCCGGTTGCCCCTCCAGGTAGCTCACCTCGTGGCGATAGCCGTCGCCTTCGAGCGGTTCGTATCCCAGCCAACCGTCGGTATGGACCACGCTGCCGGGTTCGATCGACTCGCCGACGAAGGCCATCAAGCTGTCCCCGGAGGCGTTGGGAATGGTGCGTATCCGAACCCGCCCGATGCCGGCACCATCTTCCTCGGCCGCTACTACAATCAGCGCCTTAGCGTCGGTTTGGCGACCGCGCACGCCCTCCTCCAAGCCTCCTAAGTAAGTCTCGTCAACCTCCACGCGCCCGCTGAGCCGATCGCGTCCGGGCCGCACCATGGCGCGCCGGAGCTTATGCAACCAAGTCCAGGCCGTTTTGTAGCTGCCCAGGCCCAACACCCGCTGCAAGCCCAGCGCGCTCGCCCCGTTCTTCTGGCTCGTGAGCCACCACATGGCTCGAAACCAACTCTGGAGGGGTTGGCGGGTGTCTTGAAATATTGTGCCCGCCGTTGGAGAAGCTTGATGCCCGCAGCCGGCGCACTCCAGCAGCGCTGTCCGCACCGCCCACGCTTTGTCGTGCCCGCATCGCGGACAACGAAAACCCTCCGGCCAGCGGAGTTGACACAGATACTCTCGACAGGCCTGCTCGGTGGCGAAACGCGCCTCGAACTCGGCCAGATTCCGAGGATAATCTTCCATTTCCCCGATCCTACATCTTGTGGTCACCTGAGTCAAGTAAATACCCATCCCGCACCAATAGATGACATGACTGAGAAGAACGACGTCCGGTTTCTTCTTCGAAATCAAGTCGCAAATACGGCTTGTAATTTCGTCTCCGCGTTCTCTTTCCCAGAGCGCGTCGCCGATCGGCGCCTCGTGGACCACCGCTTTGGAGTTGCTCTCGTAACGTCCCAGCAGACGGCGCCGTACATCCGGGTACTCGCTATCCGTTGTCACAATAACCGGGGCGCGGCGGGGTGCTTTCTTGCTCAGATTCTCGAGGCATTCGGAGAACGCGAAATCCAGCGCCCGCGTTGTGCTGTCGTGCAGGGTAATCCTCTCTTTCGGCACGCCGCCGAACAGCGTCGACAAATTCCGGAAGAACGTTTCGAGCCCGGGCCACGAAGTTCTGTCGCTGCCTGCCGTCATGTAGAGAAGGGTTCCCCGCGAACTCTTGCCGCCTCGAACATAATCGAGCGAATCGGCGATTTCGTCCCGCAGGTTGGGTGAAGCCGGCGCCTGGGACGAGATATCGAAGTACGCTTTCGGGTACTTGAATTGGGAAAGGCGGGGCATGGTGTCGCGATTCATTTCCGACGAAAATACGGAGAGATAGCCCAATATACTCAGCAGGAGCGGCCCCCCCTCAAGCACATATTTCCACCATCCGGGAGAGTACAAGTTAAGGAACGGCGTAACATAAAAGAAAAGCGGTAACGAACAAGCCGCCAAGAGCAGCGACAAACGATTCATTCTCTTGTGAGGGTCTCGCAGGAATCGGCGGAACTTCGTGTAATAGAAATGTTCAAGGGCCTGCGACCAGAGAATGGTCCACATCGAGATCGCCAAAACCAGGGCCGTCAGCCAGACCTGCCATCCTGACTTCCAGTACTGGATTACGTAATCCCGAACGACCTGGTCGGCGCCGTGCAATACATACAGTCGCACGGAAGCAAAAAGAAACACGACGAAGAAAAACAATACGATCGTGAACTTGAAACCCGAATAGGTTTTCAACGGCCGATCCAAATTTAGATGGGTATTTACTTGACTCAGGTGACCACAAGATGTAGGATCGGGGAAATGGAAGATTATCCTCGGAATCTGGCCGAGTTCGAGGCGCGTTTCGCCACCGAGCAGGCCTGTCGAGAGTATCTGTGTCAACTCCGCTGGCCGGAGGGTTTTCGTTGTCCGCGATGCGGGCACGACAAAGCGTGGGCGGTGCGGACAGCGCTGCTGGAGTGCGCCGGCTGCGGGCATCAAGCTTCTCCAACGGCGGGCACAATATTTCAAGACACCCGCCAACCCCTCCAGAGTTGGTTTCGAGCCATGTGGTGGCTCACGAGCCAGAAGAACGGGGCGAGCGCGCTGGGCTTGCAGCGGGTGTTGGGCCTGGGCAGCTACAAAACGGCCTGGACTTGGTTGCATAAGCTCCGGCGCGCCATGGTGCGGCCCGGACGCGATCGGCTCAGCGGGCGCGTGGAGGTTGACGAGACTTACTTAGGAGGCTTGGAGGAGGGCGTGCGCGGTCGCCAAACCGACGCTAAGGCGCTGATTGTAGTAGCGGCCGAGGAAGATGGTGCCGGCATCGGGCGGGTTCGGATACGCACCATTCCCAACGCCTCCGGGGACAGCTTGATGGCCTTCGTCGGCGAGTCGATCGAACCCGGCAGCGTGGTCCATACCGACGGTTGGCTGGGATACGAACCGCTCGAAGGCGACGGCTATCGCCACGAGGTGAGCTACCTGGAGGGGCAACCGGCGCGCGCCTCGAAACTGCTCCCCCGGGTGCACCGCGTGGTGTCGTTAGTGAAGCGCTGGATACCGGGCACGCATCAAGGAGCGGTCACGAGCATCTCGACTCCTACCTCGACGAATTCGCCTTCCGCTTCAACCGCCGCAAGTCCAGAAGTCGAGGCAAGCTCTTTTACCGCCTGGTTCAACAGGCCGTCGCCGTGCCACCGGCACCCTACAAATCGCTGGTCGGAGGCACCGCGACACGCGCTACGGACGACCACAACATGTAGGGGCTATTTCCCAATACCTGAGTCAAGTAAATACCCATCTTAGAGGGATTCGCACAATTCATCGCTCCCTGACAGACGGTACAGCCCAAAAGTGTCGCGCGCGTATTCTCCGTTGGCTTCGAATGAATGGCCGCCCTTGAGAAAACGATTGCGTATCAACTTCGGACTATGTTTGGGCACGTCGCGAAGTCCCTTCAGCAGAAGCCAAGCGCGGCAACCAAAGGTTCCGAACTGCGGGATCTCCTTGCATTCAAACTTATCCTCGCGAGGGTCCGGACCGTCATCTCGCTGCTCGGCTTGTTTACGATCCACGCGCAGTTGGACAGGGTAGGATATTCGCGCCTCAAGACTAGACGTCTCCAGCAGCAGACAAGCAACTCTTTTCGTGTAGGCGCCATCCGCGAATATGAGACGAGGCGGGTCCTCCCATTGATTACTCTCGGCCTGTGCCTTCAGGCGCAGAATGAAATCGTAGGCCTTGTCATAATATCCGAGGATGGGTATTTACTTGACTCAGGTGACCACAAGATGTAGGATCGGGGAAATGGAAGATTATCCTCGGAATCTGGCCGAGTTCGAGGCGCGTTTCGCCACCGAGCAGGCCTGTCGAGAGTATCTGTGTCAACTCCGCTGGCCGGAGGGTTTTCGTTGTCCGCGATGCGGGCACGACAAAGCGTGGGCGGTGCGGACAGCGCTGCTGGAGTGCGCCGGCTGCGGGCATCAAGCTTCTCCAACGGCGGGCACAATATTTCAAGACACCCGCCAACCCCTCCAGAGTTGGTTTCGAGCCATGTGGTGGCTCACGAGCCAGAAGAACGGGGCGAGCGCGCTGGGCTTGCGGCGGGTGTTGGGCCTGGGCAGCTACAAAACGGCCTGGACTTGGTTGCATAAGCTCCGGCGCGCCATGGTGCGGCCCGGACGCGATCGGCTCAGCGGGCGCGTGGAGGTTGACGAGACTTACTTAGGAGGCTTGGAGGAGGGCGTGCGCGGTCGCCAAACCGACGCTAAGGCGCTGATTGTAGTAGCGGCCGAGGAAGATGGTGCCGGCATCGGGCGGGTTCGGATACGCACCATTCCCAACGCCTCCGGGGACAGCTTGATGGCCTTCGTCGGCGAGTCGATCGAACCCGGCAGCGTGGTCCATACCGACGGTTGGCTGGGATACGAACCGCTCGAAGGCGACGGCTATCGCCACGAGGTGAGCTACCTGGAGGGGCAACCGGCGCGCGCCTCGAAACTGCTCCCCCGGGTGCACCGCGTGGTGTCGTTAGTGAAGCGCTGGATACTGGGCACGCATCAAGGAGCGGTCAGTCACGAGCATCTCGACTCCTACCTCGACGAATTCGCCTTCCGCTTCAACCGCCGCAAGTCCAGAAGTCGAGGCAAGCTCTTTTACCGCCTGGTTCAACAGGCCGTCGCCGTGCCACCGGCACCCTACAAATCGCTGGTCGGAGGCACCGCGACACGCGCTACGGACGACCACAACATGTAGGGGCTATTTCCCAATACCTGAGTCAAGTAAATACCCATCTATCCGAGAAAGACGACCGTCTTTACTTCAAGTTGCTTGAGAACAGGAATGATGGAGCCCAAATCGGTGAGGGAACCCAATGGGAAGCTGTATGGGATGCAAGGAGTTTTCGGATGTCTTGGCAGTGAGCCGAGAAGTGTTTCATGCAGGCCCTCGCCATAACGGCCGGCCTCGTAGAGGATAGCTGCCGGACATGTTACATTGTCGGCGATCGTGCCGGCTTGCTTCGAGTTGTTGGAGGGTAGCCGAAATACGTAACCGTCTTGCTGTCCGGCAAGGAGCGAATCGGCCGTCGCTGAAGTCAACAAGAGCGGAATTCGCAGGTTTCGGCAAACGTCGATGATATAGGGGTCGGTATCCGAGGCGCCGTCGGAAATGACGCCGAGGACCGGCCGGCGGATCAGTTCCGCCATGAGCCGGCGGGCTACCTCCCGCATGGTTTCGGCGGTATCATCCTGGGCGGTAAGGCTGAACTCCAGGCTGCAGACTCGGGCCGCAATCCGTTCCGAGCTTTCGCAGAGAGGCAACTCGCCGGGGTTCGTCAAGAAATCGTCCTCGGGGGAAGCTTCGATAGCCGCCGTGATCCCCCGCAAGACCTGAGTTCCGATGTCCTCCGGCAGCGCCGAGTTCCGGACGAAAATGACAATGCCGTCAGGTCGCGAAAGACCCCTATTCTCGAGTAGAGAGTAGACGTGGTAAAGAACGCCCAGCACCGCTGCACCAAGCAGCGCCAAGGCGCTGATTCGGAGATTACCCCACATGGCCGCCGTCTCCTTTGGGAATCGCTGTGCGGCGGCGCCGCGGTTCGCAAACCGGAGTCAGATCCGAGACCGTCCGGCTGCATTAGCGGCCGCCCGGAAAAATGACGCCGCTTTGCCGTTCGGGTCGCCTTTGTCTTGCGTCCCTAACCCGGCCTATAAAGAAGAGCGCCAAACGGCCTGGAAAAGGGCCAAAAAATCGAGCCCGCCTCCGCGAAGAGGAGCTTCGAGCTGCCTCCGAGTGTCGTCGAGCCGCGAATCTCTGGTGTTTCGGCGGGCGGGTCGTGTACCCTGTGTGAGCGGGATGCCCAAAACAGTAATCGAAAGCCCAGCCCATGACTAACCTACAAGCTCGTCGTACATTCCTTCGATATCTCGCCGGGAGTCCCTTGATCGCGGGCGGCATCTCGCCCCTGGCGGAAAGCCTTTCCGCGGCCGACGGGCTCGAAACGTCCCAGATGGGTGATGTCATCTCATCGGTTGACGAAGCGATCAATGTGTTCGATTTCCACGCCGCGGCCCGCAAGGCGTTACCGCCCGCTCACTATGGGTACATTGCGACCGGTACGGACGACGACGAGACGTTGCGCGCCAACCGCGAAGGCTTTCGGCGTTTCCAGCTACGAGTTCGCCGCCTGATCAACGTTCGGAATATCGATACCTCCATCGAGTTTTACGGGACCAAGTGGAACTCGCCGATCGGCCTGGCCCCGACCGGCCATCATCAAGCCTTTCACCCCTTGCGGGAAATCGCCGTGGCTAGAGCGGCCAAAGAGACTTCGAGCTTGCAGTTGCTCTCGACGGTCACCAATACGTCGGTCGAGGATGTCGTGCGCGAGAGAGGCGGGCCCGTCTGGTTCCAGCTCTACGCGAACAGAGACTGGACGATCACCAGCGCCTTGGTGAAGCGGGCGGAAGGGGCGGGTTGCCCCGTGGTGGTGTTGACCGTGGACCTGCAAGGCGGCAGCAATCGCGAGACTCTCAAACGGTTTTGGAAGACCGATAAGCGAGACTGCACTCTTTGTCATGACCGTTCCAATCCGCTCGACAGATATAAAAGAAAGCCGATGTATGACGGCCTGGACCTATCGCGAAGCGAACCCTTCCGTGATATGACCTGGGATTTCGTTCGCCGGCTCAAGGATTCCACGAGCATGAAGGTCTTCATCAAGGGAATCGTTACGGGAGAGGATACCGAGCTATGCCTGGAAAACGGCGTGGACGGGGTCATCGTGTCGAATCACGGCGGTCGGGCGGAGGCAAGCGGCCGCGCCACGATTTCTTGCCTGACGGAAGTGGTTCAAGCCGCCCAGGGTCGTATTCCCGTGCTGATTGATGGCGGTTTCCGCCGCGGCACGGACGTCTTCAAGGCGCTGGCCTTGGGGGCTGACGCCGTTTGCGTCGGTCGGCCCTATCTTTGGGGACTGGCCGCCTTTGGTCAAGAGGGCGTTCAAGCCGTGTTGGATCTATTGCGCGCCGAGCTGATGATGGTGATGCGGCAAGCCGGCACGCCGTCGATTGACAAAATCTCAGGCGACCACATCATCCGCGCCATCTGAGGACGGATTTAAAGCACACGATAGGGATGAGAAAAGCGGGCTGGAGACGACGAGGGGTAGTCCTTCGCGCGGGTGAGAAGGACTTGCGGGAACCGGACAGGTGGATTACTGGAGGTTGTACTTTTCCCTCATGACGTTCCGCCTAAATCGCGTTTCGTGATGACCGCCAGGCTCCGGCCGATGAGAATGGACTCGAATTTTGAATTGCGAAACGGAGTCACCCCTCCCTTTTCGGGATCGGAGATATCCTCAGCGCCGCACTCGTCAATCAATTCCTTGAGGACCCCCACCATGCCGAAGTCGTGGCTCGGGAATCGCCTCTGAGCCGCTCCCGGCCGGGGTTGAAAGGGGGCAGGTTGATAGACTCCGCCGTCTTCGCGGCTTGGCCAAAAACCCACGCCCCAATCCTCGATTGCGTAGAGGCCGCCCGGCTTCAGATGATGTAAAAAAAGATGCCAAAAGGCTGTTTTCGTCAGATCCCCGACGTGGGATGCGTCATCAATGATCACGTCGAAACCTTCGGGGGCGACGGACAAGGCAACATGGTCAAGGAAAGCCGTATCTTGTTGGAGGCCCTCGAAAGTTCGGACTCGCCCCGTCGAATCATCGATCTTCGGCGCCGACAAATCGACGCCGGCAATGATTCCTCGCTCAAAATAGTCCCGCCACATGAGCAAAGATCCGCCTCGGTGGACCCCGAGTTCCAACAGCCGAATATCTCGGTTAACGAGCGAACAAAAAAGCTCCTCGTAGGTCCTAAGGTAGTTTTCTGGTTTGTCCGAACCGTATCGGATGGGTATTTACTTGACTCAGGTATTGGGAAATAGCCCCTACATGTTGTGGTCGTCCGTAGCGCGTGTCGCGGTGCCTCCGACCAGCGATTTGTAGGGTGCCGGTGGCACGGCGACGGCCTGTTGAACCAGGCGGTAAAAGAGCTTGCCTCGACTTCTGGACTTGCGGCGGTTGAAGCGGAAGGCGAATTCGTCGAGGTAGGAGTCGAGATGCTCGTGACTGACCGCTCCTTGATGCGTGCCCAGTATCCAGCGCTTCACTAACGACACCACGCGGTGCACCCGGGGGAGCAGTTTCGAGGCGCGCGCCGGTTGCCCCTCCAGGTAGCTCACCTCGTGGCGATAGCCGTCGCCTTCGAGCGGTTCGTATCCCAGCCAACCGTCGGTATGGACCACGCTGCCGGGTTCGATCGACTCGCCGACGAAGGCCATCAAGCTGTCCCCGGAGGCGTTGGGAATGGTGCGTATCCGAACCCGCCCGATGCCGGCACCATCTTCCTCGGCCGCTACTACAATCAGCGCCTTAGCGTCGGTTTGGCGACCGCGCACGCCCTCCTCCAAGCCTCCTAAGTAAGTCTCGTCAACCTCCACGCGCCCGCTGAGCCGATCGCGTCCGGGCCGCACCATGGCGCGCCGGAGCTTATGCAACCAAGTCCAGGCCGTTTTGTAGCTGCCCAGGCCCAACACCCGCTGCAAGCCCAGCGCGCTCGCCCCGTTCTTCTGGCTCGTGAGCCACCACATGGCTCGAAACCAACTCTGGAGGGGTTGGCGGGTGTCTTGAAATATTGTGCCCGCCGTTGGAGAAGCTTGATGCCCGCAGCCGGCGCACTCCAGCAGCGCTGTCCGCACCGCCCACGCTTTGTCGTGCCCGCATCGCGGACAACGAAAACCCTCCGGCCAGCGGAGTTGACACAGATACTCTCGACAGGCCTGCTCGGTGGCGAAACGCGCCTCGAACTCGGCCAGATTCCGAGGATAATCTTCCATTTCCCCGATCCTACATCTTGTGGTCACCTGAGTCAAGTCAATACCCATCCCGTATCGTTGGGCGTTTAATTCTTTACGTATGGGACCCTCTCCCCGGCAGCCTGGGCTGCCGTTGCCCCAACCCCGAATGAGTCGAAGGCTCCTTCCTATCCGGGCTGGTAGAGAACGTAGGTGGAGCACGCTCATACATCCGTTTGGCCCTGACGGTGGTACCACTCGGTTCACACGACACCGCTGCTAGGCCTTGCTCGCTTGTCCAATTCTATCCAATGAACCGGTTTGTTGATAAGATCCTTCCCGCCATCAATCCGCCTCCGGCAAGGCCAAGGAGGATCATTCGCGGGCACCGCTCCATCCACGGGCCGCGCGTTGCTCGATTGGCAGGGTTACTTTTTTGCTCATGCGGCCGCGACCAGGATCGTCTTTCTGACGATGGGATCGGCGGGCGGCACGAAGACGCCCGGTCGGCGGAACGGCGAGGAAGAGGCCCGCGCCGTCGTTGGACAGCCCGGCCGAGACGGGGTAGGGAGCGGCAGGGTCGCTCACGGTTCGAATCCGTGAAAGACCGGGGAGCCAACCGAGCGCCTTACTCGACAACGGTAGGCGGACCGACGCGCCCGCCGAGAGCGAAACCGTGTCTCGGGTCAAGGGTAGGTCGAGGGGCGCGGCGGCGAGGGAACCGCCAATTCCCGACAGCAGGACGACGAGGGAAAAGACGGCGAGCCGTTTGGGCCGGGATCCGCACTCGCGCGCCAAGGGCGACGGCGTCCTGAACATCCCTACAGCTTATAGATATCGGTTGCCGTCTGTCCGAGGATTTGAGCTTGTTCAGCGTCGGAAAGGGGCGACAGGAAATCGGAGACAATCCCGACCCAACGCTGATACGAGCACCCGAGCAAGCAAACCGGCCAATCGGACCCGAACATGAGTCGCTTCGGGCCAAAGCTTTCGAGAACAGCCTCTAGGTAGGGCTTTAGCTGTTGCTCGGTCCAAAGGAGCAGATCGGCTTCGGTCACCATGCCGGAGATCTTGCAGCTTACGTTAGGGCGTTCGGCGATGCGGGCGACAGCGTCGCGCCAGGCGGCGAACGAGCGGTCTCGAACGCGCGGCTTGCCGATGTGGTCGAGAACGAAGACCTGCTTGGGATGGCGGTCGACGAACTGAATTGTTTGCGGCAGGTGTCGTTCGTGGATCAGGATGTCGTAGACCAAATCGAGCTCGTGAAGCAGCCCCACGCCGCGATTGAACTCGGCCCCCAAGATGAAGTCGTCATCGAGTTCGTCCTGGACCACGTGACGGACGGCTTTGAGCGTGGGGTTGGCGGCGAGGCGGGTCAGGTCGTCGCGGGCGGTGGGCCCGGCGAGCGGGACCCACCCGACGACGCCTCGAATGAAACTGTGCTCGGCGGCGTACCGCAGCAAGACCTCGGTCTCCTCCACGGTTTCCCGCGCCTGCACCGAGACGACGCCGTCAATGCCCGCGGCGTCGAGCTCGGGTTTGAGGTCTTGGGGAAGAAAGTCGCGTTGCAAGACGGCTTTCTCGGCGTCGATCCAACCGTATTCGTGCGAATTATAGTTCCAGAAATGGTGATGAGCGTCTATTTTCATAACAACAGGCATAGGCTCCAGCGGCGGGCCGGCAGCCCGCGTCGAAGTTTCGCGGACCGCGTTGGCGCCTTTCTGACGGAACGGCGGCATCTATACGCCGCAAGGTGCGTAAGCCGCTCGCAAATCGTCGACCGCCGAACATTCGCGCCGGCGACTCTTCGCGGCAACCGAGCCGCTCGCTTAATTTTTCCGCGGAGACCTGTGTGCCCGGGGGGGGTTAGGCGGGCGCGCCTTCGCTCTGCATCACGTAAAGAGCCAACTCGAGACGATTGGAAACGCCCAGTTTTTCGAAAATATTATGGAGGTGGTTCTTTACGGTCTGCTCGCTGATAAATAGCCTCTCGGCAATTTCCTTGTTCAAGAATCCCTGCACAACCAAAGCGGCGACCTCGTGCTCGCGGTTGCTCAACGGGAGCGGCCTTCGTTGTTCGGCTACTTCGGTTTTCCCTTCCGTGAAGGCTCGTACAACCGCGGCCGTCGTCTTCGCGTCCAGCCAAATTTCGCCCTCGTGAACCTTGCGAACGCTCTTGATCAATAATTCCGTGGCTGTCTGCTTAACGACCACGCCGCGGGCCCCGCTTCGGACCGCTTGCACGTACTGCTGTTCTTCCTCGACCGCGGTAAGGACGATGATCCCGGTGGACAGCTTCCTGGCGCGCAGTTGCTTAAGCGTCTCCAAACCGTCGGGGTCGGGCATGCGCAGATCAAGCAATAAGATGTCGGGGCGTTCGCGCAGAATGACTTCGACGACCTGTTTCCCCGTCGCCGCCTGGCCGACGATCTCGAAATCGTCTTCCATCGCCAACATGCGACAAAGACTTTCTCGGAAGATGGTGTGATCGTCGGCGACGACGATTCGAATCTTGTCGGCGTTCAGCATGCAGTAGGTAGTAGGGCTGCCTCGGGCTTCGGGTTTGTTGGGCGGTGTGATCGAAAGAGGGCATTCGAGGCCGGGCTTGGCCTCGACAACACAATCGGTTTTCGCCTCCGAGCGGCTTCGGCACCCCAACTCGACCGCCGGCAGATGACTCACGAAGATTATGCGAAGGGACCGGAGATGTGTCAAGGTTACGAAAGTACCGTGAAGTCTACCGAAGGCAAGTACCTCGATCCGTGCCGGCCGCCTATCAGCGACTGCTTAAACGCTTGCGGGCCGTCCCGAGTCCGGCGGGCTGAGAAATGAGTGGGGCCATACCATGCCCGGTGGCTGGGAATGCAGACACCGTATCGCCGCCGGCACGCTTCGTCGCGAGGTTCAGCGTGGATTAGGGCGAGACGGGGCAATAGGGCGGCTGGTAATGGTACTTATGGCGATTTAGGCTTGGATCGGGGGCTGTAATTTTTCCGCGAAAAATATCGAACCTGGGCCGAGTGAGTTCCGCTCCGCGGGTTCGCTCGCCCCGATCACTTGGTGGGATGGGGCGGCGGGTATCGCTCCCCCAACTTAGCGAGACCCTCATGTTTCGTTAGAACTCTACCTTCCAATTGTTCCGTCTCGACCCATTCGAGCATTTCTTGAAATGCCGGGCTGGGACTGTACCCGGCCGCGATCAGGTCATCCCCGCGAACCAGCCGCGGCGGATGCAACTCCGGTTCGGGGATTTCAGCCAGTTTCTCGCGGACAAAGTCATAGTTTTGTAACTTCCCGTGACTCGCCATGCAATCAAGGCGATGCAACTCCATGTGCTCGTCGAACCCGTCGGTCTGTAAGAAGCGCTTAAGCCGGCCAATGCGCATTTCGGTAACGTGTCCGAAGCGCATATGGTTGGCGACCAGCGCGAGAATCCGCTCGATTTGTTGGTTGGAAAAGCGCAACCGTGTCAGAATATCCTCGGCCAGCTTGACCCCAACTTCCACATGACCATGGAATCGAATGCGGTCGGCGAATTCGATCATGTCGGGTTTGCCGACATCATGCAATAGCGCACCCCAGGCGAGCGTAAGGGTCGGGTCGCGGAGATTTTTGAGCAACAGTAAGGTGTGTGTCCACACATCGCCTTCGCGGTGATGCCGGGGTGATTGCGGGACACCCCTCATCTTCGCCGCCTCGGGCAGCACGGCTTCGAGCAAGCCCGTTTCGTCGAGCAAGGTGAACGCCTTGCGCGGTGCGCCTTCGGTCAACATGGCGTTCAGTTCGTCGCGAATCCGCTCGGCCGAGATCTCAAGAATCTCCGGCGCGTGCCGCTCGATCGCGAGACGAGTCTTGGGTTCGATCGAAAATCCCAGCCGGGCGGCAAAGCGCACCGCGCGCAGCATGCGCAATTTGTCCTCGCCAAGCCGACGATCGGGATCTCCGATGGCTCGAATGAGCTTCGCTTCGAGATCGTCGCGTCCGCCGACGTAGTCGAAATAAACCTCTTCGACCGGATCGAAGAACAAACCGTTGATCGTGAAGTCGCGGCGTCCCGCATCCTGCTCGGCGTTGTCGGTGAAGCGGACATCCGAGGGCCGCCGCCCATCGCGGTACTCCCCCTCGCGGCGGAACGTGGCCACCTCGACGCCCGCCTCGCCGTCGCGAACCAAGATCACGCCGAACTTTGCACCGATCGCCAACGAGCCTGGGAAATAGCTCTGAATCTGCTCCGGCCCCGCGGCCGTCGCCACGTCATAGTCGCCTGGTTCACGGCCCAACAACCCGTCGCGCACGCAACCGCCCGCCCAATAGGCCGTGTGACCGCCGGCCTTCAGACGGTGGACGACGCTGAGAGCCAGGGCGCGCGGGGTCATCGTTTGCCTTTGCCGGATCGCGACCCGGCGTCCTCGACCAGCCGATACAACTCGCTCTTCGGCAGGCCGAATTCACGCGCGGTTTGTTTGATCGCGGCCATTCGATCGGCCCCGCCCGCAATCAACTCGGCAACGCGGGCCGGAGCCTCTCCCGGAGCCCGATGCGCCCTTTCGCCGCCGCCGATCAGCAGCGTGATCTCCCCTTTAACCGCCGGGCGTGATTCGAGCGTCTCGGCGATCTGGGCCGCCGTACCGCGCAGAAATTCCTCGTGCAATTTCGTCAACTCGCGCGCCACGACGACGGGTCGGGCGCCGAGCAGCTCGGCGACGTCGGCCAAAGCAGCCTGGATGCGCCGCGGCGTCTCGTAGAAAACCGTCGTCGCCTCCTCGCGCCGGAGAGCTTCCAGAGCATTACGGCGCGCCGATCTCTTCGCCGGCAGAAAACCCTCGAAACGAAAACGGTCGGTGGGCAGTCCCGAGGCCGCCAGAGCGGTTTCAATCGCTGTCGGACCGGGAATCGGCACCACCGCTATGTCGCTTTCGATCGCCGCTCGGACGACGCGGTACCCCGGGTCCGATATGCCCGGCATGCCGGCGTCGGAAATGACCGCGACGCTTTCACCTCGGCGCGCGCGCTCGACTAATTCCGCGGCGCGCTGCTGCTCATTGTGCTCGTGGTAACTCACGAGCGGCTTGTCGATCCCAAAGTGGGACAGCAGCTTCCCGCTGTGGCGAGTGTCTTCACAGGCGATTCGATCGACTTGCCGCAGAACGGCAAGCCCGCGCGGACTCAGGTCCTCCAAGTTCCCGATCGGCGTCGCTACGAGATAGATGATGCCGGGCATGAAAATGGGGGAAGCGCGACGCGGCCCCAACAGTGATTGTAAGAGGCCCGAGGCCGATTCCGCCCGGCCGGCCCGCGGCGTGGAGTCGGCGGGGCTCAGGCCCGGGAATAGGAGGGAGCGGCGCCGCTCGTCCGGTACCGCTCCAGAAATGCTTCATAACCCGCCGCGTCGAGCGGGGGCGCCACGATGTGCCCTTGGATGCGTTCGCAGGCGACACTCCCCAAGAACGCCAGATCGTCCTCGGTCTCCGCGCCGGTTACGGCCACGCTGAAGCTCATGTCGTGGGCCAGTTCTAATATGCCCGACGTGGAAGTCGGACCCGCCCGAGCGCCCTCGGCCTGATGCACCAGTGAAACGTCAATCTTGACGCCGTCGATCGGGAAGCGTCGCAAGTAGATCAGCGAAGAGTAGGCTCCGCCGAAATTATCGAGATCGATGCGGACGCCGAGAGCAACCAGTTCACGGACGCGCTCGGCGACATCGGAGCCGCCGCGTGCAAGAGTATGCTCGCTCAACTCCAGTCGCAACCATTCCGGATCCATCCCCGTGTCGCGCAACACGTCCCGCATCATCGCGACAAATTCGGGACGGCCAATCTCATCGGACGAAACATTCACCGAAATCGGAAGGGGTGAGCCGGTTTTTTCCCAAACCCGTGCCCGACGGCAGACCCGCTCCATGATCCATCGGCTAAGCGTAAGGATGGTGCCCTTTTCGCCCGCGGCACGAATGATGTCGCGGGTTGCAACCCACCCGCGTTTGGGGTGGTTCCATCGCAGCAGCGCTTCCACGCCAACCGGTTCACCGGTCGAGGGTAACGCGAAGGGTTGGTATCGAAAGTCGAATTCGCCACCCTGTAGAGCTTCGCTCAGCAGTCGTTCCGAGCCGAGAACCTCGATATCCTCGGCATAACGACAACTGTCGAAGACCTCGTACTGCGCCCGGCCTCGGGCCTTCGCTCGATACATGGCGGCATCGGCGTCACGTACCAAGTCGGCGGGTTGCTCGTAATCTTCCGAGGCGATCGCAACGCCGATCCCCGCACCGACGGCCACTTGCCGGGGGCCGCAGGGGAACGGCGTGGCAAGCTCGTTTTGGATGCGCCGCGCCACGACCGCGGCTTCGGAAGGGCTGTCGATCTCTCGCAGCAACACGCCGAACTCGTCGCCGCCCAAGCGAGCCACTTCATCCCCGGGCCGGATGCATCGGCGCAGTCGCTCCGCGACGCCGGCCAGCAAGCGGTCGCCCACCTGGTGCCCGAAGTTGTCGTTGACCGACTTGAAACCGTCCAGATCAACCATCAGCAAGGCGAAGAGCCGGTCGGAGCGACGCTGAGCCCGCTGAGCGGTGCACTGCAATTGAGACTCAAACTCGGCGCGATTTGGCAATCCGGTGAGGGCGTCGTGCGAGGCTTCGTAGCGCAGTCGGTCTTCCGCCTTCTTGCGGTCGGTGATGTCGCTTTGGGAGCCGACAACCCGCGTCGGTTCGCCGGATTCCGAACGTAAGGCAATGCCTCGGCTGTGCATCCAGCGATAACGCCCGTCGCGGTGAAGCAATCGGTGCTCCATCGAAAAACGAGCGGCGCCGCGGTGAAGATGATCGGCGAGCTTCCCAAGCAGATGACCTAGATCCTTGCGATAAACGCGATCGAGCCATTCATCGGGTTCGTGGCCGATTTCGTGATCGGCGAACCCAAGCATTGACTTCCAGCGAGGGCAGAAGTAAATCTCGTTTGTTT
The DNA here is from genome assembly GCA_965248235.1 of Bryobacterales bacterium. Classification (GTDB taxonomy): domain Bacteria; phylum Acidobacteriota; class Terriglobia; order Bryobacterales; family UBA6623; genus UBA6623. Next base: position 343,609 of record CBDFIU010000001.1, read on the forward strand.
TCAGGTCCCAATCCCACAGACCATCGTCGGCGGCTCGAGCGGCAAGAGCGTACCGTTCTTTACTTTGCTGGATTTCCGACTCCACGTTGGACACTCTGTTTTCGGCCGGCAATCGGGACGACGACGCCCGGTCGCGCCGACAAGGCACGTCCAGCATTTATTTTAGAAAGTAGTAGGACCAAGACAGATGGCCTTCCGTACCGGATTTCGTAAGAAAATTACCGTAGGAATGAAGGGCTGTTTTACTTACTCTTCAGGGTGCCCTTTGGGGTCGACAATGAGCTGAGATGGATCAGGCTCTCCATGTCGGACCCGCACTCTTGGCCGTGAAAATGCTCTCGGAGCACGTCGGTGACGGCTCGTTGGTCGAGAGGGGGACATAGGACGCGTCCCTGAACCTGGTCGCAGTTCTGTGTCCGAAGGAACTCGAGTTGTTCCCGCCGCTCGACCCCTTCGAAGATGACCTTGAGATCAAGATTATGGGCGAGCGCGATCACCCCGCCGGCGATGGCGCGGTCTTCTCGGTCCGAAGCCAACTCGCTAACGAACGATTTGTCGATCTTGAGGCAGCTAATCGGGAACCGGCGCAAGTAGGTGAGCGATGAATATCCGGTACCAAAATCATCCAGGAGGATCTCGACGCCGAAAGAAGATAAGCGGCGCAAGACCTCCGCGGTCGCCTCCGTGTTGCCCATCAAACCGCTTTCGGTCAACTCGATCTTCAATGACTCCGCGTCCGTGCCGGTTTCACGCAGCGCCGCCGTCACCGATTCAAATAGGTCAATCGACTTGATCTGGCGCGGCGAAACGTTAACCGAAACCGGCACCCGCCCCAACCCCGCGTCTTTCCAGTACCCTACCTGCCGACAGGCTTCTCGCAGAACCCATTCGCCGATAGGAATGATGAGCCCGGTATCCTCGGCGATCGGGATAAAAGTGCCCGGCAGCATGAGCCCTCTCTCGGGGTGTTGCCAACGCAGCAGAGCTTCGCAGCTCATAATGCGCCCCGACGAGAGAGAAACAATGGGTTGATAGTGGATCTCAAACTCACTGCGTTCGAGGGCACGCCGCAGCGCGGTTTCCAGTTTCAGCAGCTCGACGGCTCGAATGTGCATACTCTGGTTGAAAGTCTCGTAGCGGGCCTTACCGAGCGACTTGGCGCGGTACATGGCGGCATCGGCGTTCCGCAGCAACTCAACCGGCGTCTCGTCTCGACCCGTCCCGAACGCAATGCCGATGCTGACCGCCGCGAAGACTTCCTGGTCGCCGACCTGAAACGGCTTGGTGAGGGCGGCTTGCAGACGCTCGGCGATCCGCCTGGCCTCGGCTTCGTCGGAGAGGGAAGTCAATAGAACAGCGAATTCATCGCCGCCGAATCGAGCGATCACGTCATACGGGCGAACCGAGGCCGCCAAGCGTTCGGCGATCGCCGCCAGCAGTCGATCGCCGGCCGTGTGGCCAAGGCTGTCGTTGACGACCTTGAAGCGGTCGACATCGAGGAATAGGACGGCGAACAATCGATCCTCGCGACGCCGAGTCGAGACCGCCGCTTGCAGCCGCCGCAAGAAATACGTGCGATTCGGCAACCCTGTGAGCGGATGCAACGCCTCATGACGTAGTTGCTTTTCGGCCTTCTTGCGGTCCGTAATGTCACTTTGCGAGCCCACCAGCCTTATCGGCTTGCCCTGGTCGTCACGGACGGCCACGCCGCGGGTCAACATCCAACGGAAACTGCCGTCGCGGTGCCGCACACGCTGCTCAATTTCCAACTGCGACGCCTCCCCTTCCAGATGGTCCTTGACGGCCTGAGTCAATGACGCATGATCGTCGGGATGAACGCGGTTCATCCATTCGCTCGGCCTTCCCGGCAACTCGTCTTCGTTGTAACCCAAGGCCATCTTCCAACGCGGAGAGTAATAAACCCGGTCCGTCAGCAAGTCCCAGTCCCACAAGCCGTCATTCACCGCTTGCGCCGCCAAGGCGTAACGCTTCTCACTTTCCCGTAACGCTTGCTCGGCACTCTGTCGTTCCGAAACGTCGCGCACGATCGCGGTGAACATCGGACGGCCGTCAAGCTCCATCCGGCTAACCGTCAGTTCCATCGGGAATTTGCGCCCGTCTTGGCGCAAACCGAGCAGTTCACGACTCCCGAAAGATTCTGTGTCGGCCCCGCTCAGTGCCTCGAAGTCAGGGCATTCGGGCATCAGCTCGCTGATATGGCGGCCGCGGGCAGGTTCAGCCGCAAAGCCGAAAAGTCGCTCGGCGCCGGGATTGAACGTTTCAATGACGCCTTCCCGAGTGAAAGTGATAATGCCGTCGGGGGCTTGATCGATAACGGCGCGGATGCGCGTCTCGCTCTCCCGTACTTTCCGGGTCATGAAATCGGCGATAGCCAAGGCGCGGGAGCGAGTGGAGGCGAGGACGAGAGCGATGTCGAACAGCAGTACGCTGATCACGAGCCCGCCGAGCAGAACCTGCATGGGTTGGTCGGCTTCGGCGGACGAGAGATGTTCCGGGGCGGCGAAGCGTAAGGTCCACAATCCGCCGCCGGCGCTAACGGATATCACCTTCTCGTATCGATTTTCAATGTCGGGGTTGCGATTGTCCGCGCCTCGCTCGAACACGACCGTCGCATCAGCGGTCTTGCCCGCCAAGTCGATGCGTACGGCTAGAGCTTCGGCCGCAGGGTCGAGTAAGCTGCTGAACATTGCATCCGCCGGTGTGCGAGTCGCTACCCAACCGCGCAGCAGGGCACCGGTATCTCGTGCATTCTCGGCCAGCGCCCGCACCGAATCGATCGACCCCAGGTCAAATCCCAAGCGGTCGAGATTGTCGATGTGCGGCTCTATAGAGCGAATCGGAAAGGAATCGGAAATCGAGGGCTTAGGGTGAACGACATAAGCTAACCCGAGATCATCACCAGCCGCCGCCTCGAAGGCTGGGATGGTCCGGCTGGGTACGTTTTCCACGAAAGCGACATAGTCGACCGCCTCGGTGGACCTCGGCAACGACTGGACAAACCGCCGCCAACGCTTCTGATCGAATTCCCCTAGTACCTCATGAGCGGCTTGGAACGTGCGCAGTGTTTCCTCGTCCCGTTCCAATCGATCGACGAAGCGTCCGCGAAAGCGCTCGACCGCCTCATCGAAGCGAGCCCGGGCGTTGCCCTCGACACGGACGCTCGTCATCTGCCACAGCCAAAACGTCGCCACGAGCGACACGGCCATCGTGACCAACGGACCCACGATACGGCTACTCAGACGAGGAGTGGCGGCTTCGAATACGCGCGAAGGATAACGGGTCACCCAGAGCAGTAACCAAACAACGCCGCCGCGAGGTTGACGAGGGCCATTGTCCGCCCGAGCCGCTCCACGGGTCGGTACGCTCGATGGAAGTCGATTTCCGCGATGAGACCGACGTGGAGATCGGGAAAGTAGGCGGCGGCGCCAACGACCCGACCACCGTTGGGGCCCGGATACCCCGCCGTGTCCACCCGAACCCCTTCAGCGCCAAGTGCTTGTCCTTCGTTACGCAAAGCGGAAGGAAGCAGCGGTGTCTCAAGGTCCGCCGACGTTTCCACGCCCGCCGCGGGGCGGGCCTCGCTTCGCGCGCCTTCGAGCCGACGCCCGCTCCCATCAAAAAAAGAGGCTCGGATCGTGCCGTAGGCGGAACCGGCCCCGTCCCGCCGCCGGGCATCGAGAGAAAGAGGCCGACGCAAGACGAGAACAGCGATCGTATCGCCGTCGGCATTTGGAATCGGCGTGGCGGCCACCATTCGCACCGGCGAACTCTTCTCCTCCTGGAAGCGCGGAACCAGGTCGTTTCCCGCCGTCACGGCCGTTCGGCCGACCAGAGCCTTGGCAACCACTCCGTCCAGCGGCTCCGAGAATATTTTGCCCGCCAAGCCTTCGCCGGACGACGAGAGTACGCGGCCTCCCGGACTAACGACGATGTAATCTTGAAGCCCTCGGTTCTCGCTGCCCCTGTTGCCGCGAATCAGCGCCTTTCGGAGTAGGGTTTGGGCGCGGCGCTGCCCGCGTTCGTCCGGGGAACGAAGCAAGGCAGCAACCGCATCAGCCAACTCCGCGGCCGCCCCTTCGACTTCCATCCGCGCCTGGGCGGCTTTCGAGCGTATTTGGTCACGCCGCGCCTCGACGAAGGAACTCAGCAAGACGCGGAGTTGTCTTGCCTGCTCGTCCCTCTGTACCGTGACGACCCATGACCGAGCGCCCCACAACAGCGCCATGGCCAGGGCGGCCCACAGCAATAGCGGCAAGCGGGGCCGCCGGCGCAGCCGGTCGACCACGACGTCTATGCGGCTTCGACAAGGATGTAGTTTAGTGAAATCCACTCCCCTTCACCGATGACGCTCTGCGTCCCGCGGCCGGGCAACACAGCCGACTACCGGGATTCGCGGATGCGCCTCCACCGGGGACACGCTCTTTGGCGAGCCTACCGGCGGATAGGGGTTCGGACAACCACAATGCGACGACAGCGACTGTGTACCCGGAACGATCCATGCTTACAACTGTCGTCCCGGCAATCGTACAACTTTTGTAGGGGGCTACGTGATAGGGATTTTGCCTTAGGATTCCTCTAGGGAAATCTCCGCCGCCCTCAGTCGCGACATGAGAATTGGAAGCGGCAAACCTTGTCAACGCGACACGACGAAATCGATTTCATACATTTCATAAGCCGCCCTGTTCATGCCCAGCCGCGTGTAGACCTCCCGGGCGCCGCTGTTTTCGCGCTCCACATAAAGACGAATGCCCCGGACCTCGTCCGCCTCTCGAGCGCCCTCGAGGACATGGCGGTAAAGCTCCCGGTACACTCCGCGCCGACGATAGCCGGGGTCAACATACACGCTCTGAATCCACCAGAAGTTCCCGTTGCGCCAGTCACTCCACTCAAACGTGATCATGGTCTGGCCGACCACTCGCCCCTCGGCCTCACCCAGTAAATAGAACCCTCGGGAGGGCTCTCGCATCAACGCCGCCACGCCTTTCGCCAATACCTCCCGATCCAGCTCCAGACCCTCGGTCTCCCGGGCCATCGCCGCGTTGTAATCAACGATGATGGGCAGGTCGGCGGGCTTGCTTCGACGAACCGTAACGTGCATGGTCTGTTTCCCTTTTTTCGTGGCGTCGGCCGCCTGACGGAACCCTCCGTGGTTCCTCTATTATTCTCTCGTCGCGATTGGAGACGCAGAAAGCCGGCAAAAAGGCCGGATGGGTATTTACTTGACTCAGGTATTGGGAAATAGCCCCTACATGTTGTGGTCGTCCGTAGCGCGTGTCGCGGTGCCTCCGACCAGCGATTTGTAGGGTGCCGGTGGCACGGCGACGGCCTGTTGAACCAGGCGGTAAAAGAGCTTGCCTCGACTTCTGGACTTGCGGCGGTTGAAGCGGAAGGCGAATTCGTCGAGGTAGGAGTCGAGATGCTCGTGACTGACCGCTCCTTGATGCGTGCCCAGTATCCAGCGCTTCACTAACGACACCACGCGGTGCACCCGGGGGAGCAGTTTCGAGGCGCGCGCCGGTTGCCCCTCCAGGTAGCTCACCTCGTGGCGATAGCCGTCCGCGCCAAGGGCCGGGAAGCAAATCGTGCCTTGCCGATCCTGGTGAACTCGCTGTTGATGGCCGAGGACTACGCCGTCCACCTCTCCGCGCGCTTTTACTTGTTGGCGCGACGGTTCTGGCCAGGTCCACTGACGATCATCGTGCCGGCTTCCTCGAAACTGCCTCTCAAGGTAACCGGCAATACCGGCCGGCTCGCGGTGCGACAAAGCGAAGCGCTGATTCCCAATCAGTTGACGGAGTTATTGGGGGCGCCGGTGATCGCTACGAGCGCTAATCGGTCGGGTCAACCGAGCTGTCGCAGCGGCATTGAGGTCTTCGGCACCATGGACGGACGAGTCGACCTAGTGCTTAACGGCGGTTGGCTCGACGGTCCCGGCGCCACTACAGTCGACATCACCGACCCGCGGTGGAAGCTGATCCGCGAAGCCGCCATCCCACAAACCGCTATTGAGGAATGTTTGTTGGGGTAGCCGGCGCCGAACTACCCGATCTCCATGATTTCCTGTTCCTTGGCCGCGCCGGCGCTGCCGAGGTCGGCGATGATTTCATCGGTCTTTTTCTGAATCGCCGCCTGGGCGCGGCGTTGATCGTCTTCGGAAATCTTCTTATCTTTTTCGAGATGCTTGACGGCATCATTGGCTTCGTGGCGGACAGCCCTGACCGCTACCCGGTGCTGTTCGACGATGTGGTGCAGACGCTTGACCAGCTCCTTACGCCGTTCCTCGGACAACGGCGGAAGCGCGATCCGGATCACCTTGCCGTCATTCGAGGGGTTGAGCCCCAAATCCGACGACATGATGGCCTTCTCGATCTCTCCGATTTGCGACACATCCCATGGCTGCACAAGAATCAATGCAGGCTCGGGCGCCGACAGGTTGGCAAGCTGATTGAGCGGCGTCGGCGTGCCGTAGTAGTTCACCCGAACACCGTCCAGGATCGTCGGCGAAGCCTTGCCCGTTCGGATGGTGGCCATCTCGCGGTGCAAATCCTCCACCGTCTTGTGCATGCGGGCCGCGCTTTGCGTTTCGACTTCCGCGACCGTTTTGCCTTGGATATGGGACATGATCGTTTCCTGCCTGGATACGCGCAAACCCGCCGCGGCGACCGGCCGGGGCGGCTCGATAACCGAGTCGCGCTCATTCACCCGCGTGAACCAAGGTCCCGACATCCTCGCCCTCGGCCACCTTCTTGATGTTGCCGCGAACGTTGAGGTCGAAAACCACCAACGGCAGGCGATTCTCTCGACACATCGCCACCGCCGCTTGGTCCATCACCGCCAATCCGGCCGCGAGGACTTCCGCATAGGAAATCTTCTCATATCTTCGGGCGTCAGGGAAGCGTACCGGGTCCTTGTCGTAAACCCCGTCAACTTTCGTGGCCTTGGCTACGAGATCCGCCTCGATCTCGACCGCGCGCAGGGCCGCCGCTGTGTCGGTGGAAAAGTAGGGGCTGCCGGTCCCGGCCGCGAAGACCACGACGTGACCCTCGTCCAGCAACGAGACCGCCCGCTCGGGGGAGAAGGACTCGGCAATCGGCGGCATCTCGATCGCGCTCAGCACGTTGGCCGAAACGCCGCAAGCCGTGATGTGGTCGCGCAGAGCCAGCGCGTTGATGGCCGTCGCCAGCATCCCCATGTAGTCCGCGGAAATGCGGCGTAAACCCGTGTCGGAGGCCGCGATCCCGCGGAAGAAATTCCCGCCTCCCACGACCAGCCCGATTTGAACGCCCAGCCGAACCAGTTCAGCGATTTCGCCGGCGATTTCGGAAATGCGCGGGCGATCGATGCCGAACCCGGCCTCGCCGGCAAGCGCCTCGCCGCTGAGTTTGAACAGTATACGGCGGTATTTCATGACGGCTGGGAGCGCCGGAACCTTTGAGGCCCGGGCGCTGTATCAAGAACCCGCTTCGCCCACTTTGAAGCGCGCCATGCGGCTGACAGTGATATTCTCGCCCATCTTGGCGATCTGCGCGGTGATCATCTCGCCGACCGTCGTCGAGTTGTCCTTGACGAAGGGCTGCTCGAGGAGACACACTTCCTCGTAGAACTTGCCCATCCGGCCCTCGACAATCTTGTCGACGATCTTCTCGGGTTTTCCCTCGGCCAACGCCCGATCACGCTGAATCACCTTTTCCTTTTCGACCGCCTCGGCGGTGACTTCGTCTTTGCTGATGAATCGAGGGTCGGCCGCCGCCACATGCATCGCAATGTCGTGCACCAACTTCTGGAAGTCATCGGTGCGCGCCACGAAATCGGTTTCGCAATTGACCTCGACCAGCACGCCCAGCTTGCTGCCGGCGTGGATGTAGGAACCCACGTTACCCTCGTTCGCCGCGCGGGAAGCCTTCTTTTGCGCCACGTCGATGCCGCGCTTGCGCAGAATGACTTCCGCTTCATCGATATTGCCGTCGGATTCCGTTAGTGCTCGTTTGCACTCCATAATGCCAGCGCCGCTGCGCTCACGCAACGCTTTCACCATTTGCGCGGTAATGTCCGCCATCGTCTACCTACCTAACTTTCGAAAATCGAATGGGAACCGAAAGCCGCGTCCTGTCGCCCGCTTCGGTCAAGACTTCGTTGCGATTCCTATGCCTGCCGGCTGGGTTCGAGGCCCGTTGCGCCCGACTGCACCTTAATCGCCCCGTCGCCGGGTTCCGGCGCCGCGACGCTCTCGGGCACGACGACTTCCGGCGGCGCTTCCTCGTGGACGGTGCCGGCACCGGCGTCCTCCGACACCACCTCGTCGGCGCCTTCGGCCGCGATCTGCTCGGCGGCATAATTGGCGCCGGCGATAGCCGCGTCGGCGATCTTCGCTGAAAACAGCCGAATCGCCCGCAGCGCGTCATCATTGCCCGGGATGACGTAATCCACCGGCGTCGGATCGCTGTTGGTGTCGACGACCGCGACAATCGGGATGTTCAACTTTTGCGCTTCCTGCACCGCAATCTCTTCCTTCCCCGCGTCGATAATGAACAAGATATCGGGGATGGCGGGCATCTCCTTGATGCCGCGCAAGTTCTGGTGCAGGTGCTTGCGCTCGCGCTCAAGCCGCGAAACTTCCTTCTTCGAGCGGCCCTCGTAGCCCGCTTCCTCGGTCACTTCGAGTTCCTTGAGGCGCTTGATCGAGTTTTGAACCGTCGCCCAGTTGGTCAGCAAACCGCCCAGCCAGCGACTGTTGATGTAGTAGTGGCCGCAGCGTTCCGCCTCCACCGCCACCGCTTCCTGAGCTTGGCGCTTGGTACCGACGAAAAGAATCGTCTTGCCCTCGGTCGCCGCGTCGGTCACAAACTGTGCTGCTTCCTTAAACGCCTTGAGCGTCTTTTGTAGATCAATAATGTGGATGCCATTACGTTCGCCGAAGATATATTCCTTCATCTTCGGATTCCAGCGCCTGGTCTGGTGCCCGAAATGAACGCCTGATTCGAGCAACTCCTTCATCGTGATTTCCGACAAGTATCCTCCTTCGCCCCGAACCCGCCCAAGCGAAAGTTGGGTCCGTGGGCTGCTAATCTATTTCGCCGCCCCGCGGCTACCGTTTCGAGTATTGGAACCGCTTCCGGGCGCCCGGGCGCCCGTACTTCTTGCGTTCGTGCTTGCGGGGATCGCGCGTCAGAAAACCTTGTTTCTTGAGCGTTTGCCGCAGTTCCATGTTGAATTCCTGCAAAGCCCGCGCGATGCCCATGCGAATCGCGTCCGCCTGGCCGTTCATGCCGCCGCCATGGGCGAGAATCAACACATCAAACTTTCCGGTCGTCTCGGTAGCCTGCAGTGGTTGCAAAATCCGAAGTCGCTGCGCCGCCGAAGGGAAGTAGTCGTCGGCGCCGCGGCCGTTGATCGTAATCTTTCCTTCTCCGGAACGCAGATACACGCGCGCGATGGCGCATTTGCGCCGCCCCGTTCCCAAGTACTGAACCTGTCCGCTCGGACTTCGGTGCTCGGCCATTTTCGTCTCTTTTCCTTGCTGCGCCCGTGAAACCGCCCCTTAGGAGATCTCGATCGCCTCCGGCTGCTGCGCTTCGTGGGGGTGCTTCGCCCCCGCGTAGACCTTCAGCCGGGTAGTCAGTTGTTTCCCCAGTTTGTTCTTCGGCAACATTCCCGCCACCGCGCTTTCGACCATGCGCTCGGGAAACGTTTCGCGCTGCCGCCGCGCGCTCACCGACTTCAATCCTCCCGGATAGCCGGAGTGGCGCCGATACATCTTTTGCTCTTCCTTCTTACCCGTCAGACGTACCTTTTCGGCATTGACCACAATCACGTGGTCGCCTGTCTTGAGAAAAGGCGTGTAACCGGGCTTGTGCTTACCCATCAGCAGCACCGCCGCCCGGGTCGCCAATCGGCCCAGGACCTGATCCGCGGCGTCGATCAAATACCAGTCGGATTTGAGCTCCGACGCTTTCGGGACATACGTTGTCGTCTTTCGCGTTGTCATCACTCGCGATACACGCCTCGCGGCGCGCTCCTACCCCCACAAAATCCAAATCCAATGGAGAAATTACCTCTGACGCGGCGACCGGCCCGGATGGGCCGACCAAACGCCGATTACGGGTCTTCGTGACACACGAAAACCGTCGAACCTAAGTCTATCGAAGTTTCCGAGCGCTGTCCATCGTTGATCGGTGGTCCATCGGAAGGGGGCGGATCGGCAATCCGATACGCGCGGCTCAATTCGTCGCCACCAAGGCGGGGGCGGCTTTTTGCCCCGCCGCGGCTCGAATTCAACGTATCCGCCGATGCCGTCGTCCAATGGGGTGCATGCAACCCCAACTGTGTCGTATGCTCGTGCGCGGGGCGCGACCCGCCCCGGATTTGTTCGGTTTTGCCGAGAGGATGTGCCATGGGCAGAATATTCTTGTTTCTGTACGGCGTGATTGCCTACGTGTCGTTTCTAGGCGTGTTTCTTTACGCCATTGGTTTCGTTGGGGATCTGCTTGTTCCCAAGACGATTGACTCGGGCGAGGAGGGTCCCTTCTGGATGTCGCTGGTGACCAACCTCGTGTTACTCAGCATCTTCGCGCTGCAACACAGCGTTATGGCGCGTCCGGCCTTTAAGCGCCGCTGGACAGGCCTGATACCGGCTTCGGTCGAACGCAACACCTATGTCTTGTTCACGAACATTGTGTTGTGTTTGATCTTTCGCTTCTGGCAGCCGATGACCGGCGAGATCTGGAGCGCGGAAAACGCCAACGCCCAGGCCGCATTGCAGGGCTGTTTTGGTTTGGTTGGCTGCTCGTTTTGGTGTCGACCTTCATGATCAACCATTTCGATCTGTTTGGCCTGCGGCAGGCCTGGTTCAACCTGCAAGAACGGCGGCGCTTTATCGCTATATCCGCCATCCCATCCAGTTGGGTTTCTTGATCGCTTTTTGGGCCACGCCGCATATGACGGCCGGACACTTGCTGTTTGCGATCGTGACGACCGGGTACATTCTGGCGGCGCTGCAACTCGAGGAACCGGATCTGGTGGACACCTTCGGCGAGCGTTATGAAGGGTACCGGCGGGCAGGTTTCCATGTTGTTGCCGTTAGGCAAATACAAGGAAAGCGCGAGCGAAGCGGCCTCGGACAGCGATGGACAGTCGGCCGCGGCGGGCGAGTTAGCGATTGTTTGACGCCGCCGGGCGGCCCGCGGGCTCTCGGTCTCGCCCGGCCGTTCTACTCCGCGATCGAAAGCGGAACCTGAATCATAATCGGCTGCCCGGAACGGCCCGGATGCGATAGAGCGTCTGCGGCATGGCGTCTTCTTGGACCAGCAGACGCGTCCCGGTGCCGGCCTGCTGTTCGGCCCGGGTCCAGGCGCGGCCCGCGCCGCCGGCAAGCTCGAAAATCTCGGGTTCTTGCGCGTATTCGCTTTCCCAGCGGCGCACTTGCTCCTCGGGGAGCTTGAGAGCGCCGCGGGAAGCCTCGGCTCCGATCGGAACGCCTTCCAGTGGTTCTCGCGACACAATCACCGAAATGAGCTCGGCGGTTTGGTTGGGCTTACTGAAGGGCGCACTGCTTGTCCCGTCGGCGTATTGCTCACGGTCGATCACATAGAGATACCCTTGGCGCGGCGCCTCGATTGTCAGCCGAACGCGGTCGCCCTCGCGCAGCAGCGTGTCCGTCTCGACGCGCTCGGGCGTGACCTTCAAACTGCCGCCCGCCCTCCCGGCCGTCAGCGTTGCCGGGTCTTCCTCCGAGGCCGGGCGCATGCGCCAAACCGTCCGATACATACTGCGGGGCCGGAGCCGGCTTGGCGGGCTTCGCCGGCGACGGACTCGGTTCTTTCTTGCTTGAAGCGGAAGTAGATGTGGCGGTTTTCGGCGCGGCCGGGGGCGCCGTCTGTTTGCCGGTTTCACCGGAACCGCCGCCCGTTTTCGCTTCGACCAATACAGAGTTCCAAAGCCGTCGCGGCGTTTGGCCCGAGGCCGGCTCGATCACACCGAGAAACGGCCGGCCGACAACGAGCAGGCCGACGAAAAGCCACGAACGGGTCAACGGCGCAAAACGTCGAGACGGAACGTGCCGTTCAGGACTACACGGAATCGCAACCATGGCTTTATCCTTGTCCGAGTGAATGCCCGGAGCGGGGATTGGTGAGCCTGGTTGCCCGCCAGGTCGCGCGACCCGCTGCCGCATGACCTTACTGTACGTCACCGAACAGCGGTCCGTTGCGGGTGATCGCACAGCTTCGGCAAGCGGCCGCGAACCGTGCCGGCGTATTCGGACAGGATAAGGTACACGCTTCGGTAGAGACAAACGCTCGTGTTTGTCCCAGCTCACGGTGGAGATAAGCTCTCAGCTTGTCTCCTCCGTTCACGAAACCTTAGGCCGACCGGGCCTACTCGGCTTTCGCGTCTCCGGCGGAGATCCTCACCATGATGTGCGCGTAAGGGGTCCCCTTCCACATCACATAGACGGGATCTTTCGGGTTCGTGGAAAGCCCTTCAAACGCGGCCGGGTCCGGCACGGTGATCATCAGGTGCGGACCTTCCTTGATCCAATCGTTGTCGTCGGTGGGCTCGGCGGCGAAAGGATCAATGTTGCTGGCCCCGAGAGCGTCGCCCTCGCCGGCAAGCATATAGGAGACGCTGAATTCGTTGACTTCAGGAGTCTCCTTCTTCATCAGCGCGCCGACCAGGGTGTCCCATTGGGCCTGGTTGCACATCGGACCAATCACGGCATTGCCCGGATAGCAGGTCCAGGCGCTCGAGCCCTCGCGAAGCACTCGACCGTCCATGGTCTTGATGGCGGCGCTGCCGGAGATGACTTCCGGGGCGGCGCTTTCCGCCGCGGCGATCATTTCTTCGTCGCTTCGCTCGGCCTGCGCCTCGCCATAAACAAACAGGCCCAGAGAGAGGACCACCGTAAAAGAAATCAAACGTCTCATGGTTTTCAACCTCCACGCGTACATGCACAGCCAAAGCCACAGGACCCAAGAGACGCTAGGCGAGGCCCCGGGAAGCGATTCAACGCTTCGAGTCCCGTCTCCCCCGTACCTATTGTGTAGCGGCCCAGTTCGTTCTGAACGACTACCTTGATCGCGCAGCTTAAGATCACGAGCCACAGCAGCGAGTAGCCGTTTTCCGCGCCCAGCACGGGGGTCGCAATCAACTCGCCCGTCCCCACGACAGCGCTGGCGGTGACCAAACCCGGCCCGATGCGCTTGAGTACGTCAGTAATCCGCGCCGGCGGAGACTCGACGCTTTCGGCGTCTAGAAGATAAGGATCATTTATGGGGGCGGCAGCCATGACTATGCATGATGGCAATCGAAACCCACGGCGGCTTCAGCCGACGGAATGCACTTTCTCGCTTACATGCCAAGCTTCACAAACTGTACGCAGACCGGGGCGTCGACCTCAATCTCCCCGCCGGTCGGGTGTAGGATGCCGGTTTCTTGATCAATCTTGAAAACCACTACGTTGTCGGTATCCTGATTGGCCGCCAGCAGGTATCGGCCGCTCGGGTCGATGCCGAAATTCCGGGGGCGCGCACCGCCGGTCTTGATGACGGCAATCCTTGTCAGGCGCTCGCCTGTCGGGTCGATGGAAAACACGGCGATCGAATCGTGCCCGCGATTGGAAGCGTACACAAAACGACCGGAAGGGTGGACCGCGATCTCGGCGGTGGTGCTGTGACCTTCGAAGTCTTCCGGCAGCGTGGAAACAGACTCGATCGTTTCGAATTTTCCGCCCGCGTGCGACATCACCGTTACAGTCGACCCAAGCTCGCCAAGCGAATAGCCGAATTTTCCTGATGGGTGGAATGCGAAATGCCGCGGCCCCGAGCCCGGCGTCACCGAAACCTCGCTGAAGGGTGTAATCCCGCCGCTTTCCGGATCCGCTTCAAACGTCACTACTTTGTCGATCCCCAAGTCGCTGACGATCACATGGCGGTTGTCGAAGGTGAAGTCAACCGAATGGGCGTGCGGCGATTTTTGGCGCTCGTGGACGCTCGAACCCTCGTGTTGCCGGAAGGCCGTCGGCTCACTCAACGCACCGTCTTCGCCGATGGAATAGGCGATCGTGCTGCCGCTTCTGTAGTTCGCCACAACCAGCATGCGCCCGGTCGCGTCGACCTCGAGGTCGCAGGGGAGAGCGCCGTTGGTCGGCTGCGTGTTGATCTTCGTCAGTTCGCCGTCGGCCCCGATCGAGAAACCGCTGACGGAGCCCTCCTCTGATTCGGTCACGGCGTAGAGAAACCGCCTATTCGGGTGAAGAGCCAAAAACGAGGGGCTCTCGATTTCAGCCGCCGGGCTGGGTTCGCTCAACTCGCCGGTCTCGGTATCGAAACGGCTGTGATAGATTCCCCGGCTCGTCTCGTGCGTGTAGGTTCCAAAGTAAACGTGGAGCCCTTGCTTGTCGGCGTCAACCGCGGAGTCTTCGACGGGCGATCCGCCGCACCCCAACGCCAAGGCTGCCGCCAAAACGTTCAAGATCTTCTTAGAAAGGGTCATTGATTCTCTTCGATTCTCTTCCAGTGTGGACCGCGCTGTTCCCCGAGCAACCACGCTTGCTGAATGAGATTCACGCAAGCCCGCGCTGTATATCGGGGCCCGGAAGCAATTGTACCGCCGGCCCCGCTCTTCCTGCTTCCCGGCGAGGCGAAGGGCCTAAGAGATTTGTCGGCGCGCGGCGCGGGCCGGCTGACACCCTTTCTTCGAGAAAAGGGGGTGGACTCACGTACTTCGACCGTCAGATGGCGAGAAAGGCGGACTAATTAGGAAGCTCTTCCAAACGCCTGTAAGTGACGTCGAGGAAACCGAACCCGATGCGGTGATTCGTTCCTTCCACCCGCCGGCAATAGGCCACCCGAGCTCGTCCCCGCAAGTGCAGCTGTGCAAGTCCCCTTCGATCGTCACGACTTCGTCGAGGTTGAGCGCGCAGGGAACGTCCATGCCCACTCCGCCTTCGCTGAAATCCCATAGCGTGCCCTCAATGGGGGGGGTTTGGGCTTCGGGGCGAGCAATGGTCAGCGTCTGAGGTCCGTATTTTTGCGTTCGCGAATGTTTACGCCGGTTCGAGGCCGCGACGGCGGCGGATTTCTTTTGCCGCGGCCCTTGACATCCGTTGATCCAGGGGAGTAGTCTTGTTACGAGGTTCGGTAATATTTGGTGGGGTGGGGAGTTAGCGTCTGCTCGGGCTCAATTCCCGTAAGCCTTGGTTTTTGTTTACCCTAGCGCGGAAGCCGTCATAGCCCCACGTCAGGGTGGTTCTTTTATACGAAAAATCTTACCGAACGGCGGGCCGAATTGTTCGGCCCTGGAATATTTCGGCCGACAAATTCGGTCGCTCAGCATTGGGGAGGAAAACATATGACACAGAGCTATCGCAGCGTGCTTATGCTGGTCGTCGTGGCATTGCTGATGACTGCGGGCCTGCAAGCACAAGTTACCACCGCGACGGTTTATGGGCGCGTCCTAGACCCGACCGGTGCGGTCGTGCCCGGCGCGAATGTCGCGGCATCGAACCAGGGTACCGGCGCCGAATTCAATACGGTGTCGAGCGCCAACGGTGATTTCACCTTGACGTTTTTGCCCGCCGGAACTTACACCATCACCATCTCGTCGGAAGGTTTCAAGACCTATCAAGAAACCGGCCTGACTCTGGCTTCGGGGCAGCGGCATAGTACCGATTTCGCCCTCGAAATCGGTGTCACCACCGAGACGGTGACGGTCACGTCCGAAGCTCCATTGATGAACACCGTCAACGCCGAGCAGGACATTTCGTTGAACACGAATCAAGTCGCCGAGCTACCGATGATCAACCGTGATATCACGGGCATCCTAACTCTCGGTACGGGAGCATCGCTGACCGACGGCGGTTGGACTCTGTCGATTAACGGTCTCGCCCCCCGCGGCTTCACCATGACGGTGGACGCGGTGGACGCGGTTCCCGACGCCGAGTTCGCCGGGCTCTCGCTCTACCAGAACTTCAACTTCATCAAGGGCATCAGCGTGGAAGCGGTCCAAGAGGTGGAAACCTCGAAGAACATCTTCTCCGCGGAAATCGGCCATACCATCGCCGGCAACGTCAACCTGATCTCCAAAAGCGGGTCGAACCAACTTCACGGCAGTGCTTTTGAGATGTATCAGTCCGGCGGCCTGCACGCCAATAACTTCTTGGTTGGGGCCAAAGCGCCGCTGGTTTACCACCAGTTCGGCGGCTCCATCGGCGGTCCGATCAAGAAAGACGAGGTGTTCTTCTTTGGGGTTTATGAAGGCTACCGCTTCGCCGGGAAAACCCCGGTTCCGGGTGACACCTGGTCTCGCGGCATGCGGCAACGCATTCTCGACTCCATCCCGGGTTCGCAGACTTACATGGACCTGTGGCCGGAACCAACCGAGGCCGACGGCGCGGACCTGGATCCCAGCAACCCGGTTTGCGGCAATTTAGCCGCGGGCGTGCGCTGCCTCTCCCCGACGGCCTTTTTCGGCGGCCAAGGCGATGAGCAGCGCCACGACAATCACTTCGTCGGTAAGCTTGACTGGAACGCCTCCAACAGCGACTTCCTGACCTTCCGCTACATCGGCGGGTCGCCGCTGCGGAGCATTCCGCGCACGCAGTTGGGCAACGGGCGTCAGTGGGACGGCATCAACCAGAATGGTTCGTTCACCTGGACGAAGATCATCAGCCCGACCATGACCTCCGAGACTCGTTGGGGCACCAATGTCAACGCCATCAACCGTCTCGACGTCGCCTTCGCGGCGAACAAGGTTGCGTTCATCCGCGGCGTCGGAAACCCGGGCGACCCAGGCGCCGAAGTCTTCGCCAAGGACGGTCACACTTCGACCTTGACGCAGAACTTCTCCAAAACTTCGGGTAAGCACTCGATGAAGTTCGGCTTCCTGTACCGCTACATGAGCGGGACACGCATCAATGAAGAGAACCCCGTCTACACCTATGAAAGTCAAGCGGACTTGCTGGCCGCCAATATCACCCAGGCGCGCTTCATCTTTTCGCTTGAGAAATTCCTCTGGAAGCGATCGTTCTTTGGAGGCTTCTTCCAGGACGACATCCGCATTACGCCGCGGTTCATGTTGAATCTCGGTATGCGTTGGGACTACGCCTCGGTCGTGCGGTCGGATCAGGTCAACGGGATCAGCGACAATGTCTTCAACCGTGACGGTCCATTTGGTCAACCGGGCGCTTCGCTCGCCAATCAGTCCGCTCTGTACCGTCCCTCCGACAGTGCCTGGGACGTTTACAACAAGATGTTTTCGCCGCGCGTGAGCTTTGCTTATACGCTGGACGATTCGGGCAAGACGGTCCTACGCGGCGGCACGGGCATCTTCTTCATGCCCAACAACATGTTCTCGGGCGCGATCGAGATCCTCTCGAATGGGCCGGACGCACCTGTTGAGTTGACGGCCAACGAGTTGTTGGTTCGTGACCTCGGTTTGCAATATGGCGACACCAACGAAGCGGCCCTGGCCGGCGCTCAGTCGAGCGGCGTCATTTCGGGCAGTTCGGTGGACCCGCAGCGCAAGCCGCCCTACAGTCTGCAGTATTCGTTCGGGATCCAGCGGGAGGTCAACAATTCGACCGTGGTCGAAATCGGCTATGTCGGGAACCACGGCGTGCGCACGATCTACAGCCCCGACTGGAACCGCGTCATCGCGGGCCAGAACGGACTCAAGCTGAGCGAGACGCTCGGGTTGGTGGGTAACTTCTCGCAGAACTTCCGCCATTACATGAACGCGGATTCGACTGGATACCACAGCCTACAGACGTCATTGAAGCGTCGCTTCTCCGACAGCTTCCAGTACAACTTGAACTACACCTATGCGTGGAACTGGTCGCACTTCCGCGGCGACATGACTTGCTGCGGCCGCAGCGAAAACCCGCAGGACCAGTTCAACATGGACGCCAACCGCGGACCGACGTCCTATCACTTACGGCATCGCTTCACCGGCGATTTCTTCTGGGAACTCCCCGGCAAGAATATGGAAGGCGCGGCGAAACACATCGCGGGCGGCTGGACGGTCGGCGGCATTATCGAGTTCCGCTCGGGCTTCACGATTCCGGTCAGCAGCAGCACGGGCACCAACCCGGGTGCGCGTCCGGACATCCTTGTGAATCACGCCGCCGCGATCAACAACAATTGGGGAACGACCCAGAGGCAGTATCTGGATCCGACCGCTTTCGCTCTGCCGCCGACGGACGCGTTTGGCGTCAATCTTCGTCCCGGTAATCTGTCGCGGCGCGCGCTCTACGGGCCGGGATTCGGAAACCTGGACTTCGTGTTACAGAAGAACATCTTCCTGCAGGAGCGGCATCGCTTGCAGTTCCGGATCGACTTCTACAATATGTTTAACACGGTGAACTTCACCCGCGTCAATCAGAACGCGAGGTCTGGAACCTTCGGTCTGCTCAACAACGTGGCGTCTCCGCGCCGCGTGCAGTTGATGTTCCGGTACTCATTCTAACCATCCGTGCCTTTCGGGCGTGGCGGTTTCAAGCCGCCCGCCCGAATAGGCCAACCAGATTTTTCAATAAGCTGGCCCTCACGGGTCGGCTCTTTTTTTGTCCGCGACCGCGCGTCCCTTGAGCCCTACGTCCCCCCCCGTCTCGGCGTCGCCAACACGACGACTCTCGATGCCGCCCCTTGCCGCGGTCGGTCGTTAACATCTCGGCGAGACAATAACTTTTTCATAAATAAGACAGCCAACTACGTTCATCAGGTACTCACCCGACCGACAATGGTACACGTGGATTCGGCGGGTCCTTCATCCGCCCGGCGCGCGGCGGACCAACCCCGGCCGTATCCCCTGACGACTTGGCCGTCATAGCGGCGCACCGACGAGTAGTCGGACTTGATTTCGGCCCTTTCGGCTGGATCCCCCTTGCCGGCGAGCGCGCCGGCGAGCGCCCGCTCTCGCTTGCCTGCTGTCGCAACCCCTAACAGTCGATATCTGCACTGTCGGTCTCTCACGGCCGGCGCGGGAGGGATATGAAAGCGCTTGTCACCGGATCCGGAGGTCTGATCGGCTCGGCTTGCGTCGAGTTCCTGGCCGAACAAGGCTGGGACGTAGTCGGCCTCGACAACAATATGCGACGCGAGTTCTTCGGGGAAAAGGGCTCCACCGGCCCGATCGTCGAAAGCCTGCGGTCGTCATACCCCAACTACCGCCACCTCGCGCTCGACATCCGCGACCGCGAGGGCGTTCGAGAAGTCTTTCGCGACGAGCGGCCGGACTTCGTCATTCACACCGCCGGGCAGCCTTCGCACGACAAAGCGGCGTCGATCCCCTATGACGATTTCGACGTCAACGCCGTCGGGACCCTCAACCTTCTCGTAGCCGCCCGGGACTTTTGCCATGATTCGCCCTTCTGCTTTACCAGCACCAATAAGGTCTACGGCGACCGACCGAACGATGTGCCGCTGCGCGAACTCGCTACCCGCTACGATTACGCCGACGGCCGCGACGGCATTGACGAGAGCATGTCGATCGACGCCTGCCTGCACTCGCTCTTCGGGGCGTCAAAGGTTGCCGCCGACGTTCTGTGCCAGGAGTTCGGCCGCTATTTCGACATGCCGGTCGGAGTTTTCCGCGCGGGTTGCTTGACCGGACCGCAACACGCCGCCGTCGATTTGCATGGTTATCTGGCCTATATCGCCCATTGCGCGGCGACGGGACGGCCCTACACCATCTACGGCTACCAGGGTAAGCAGGTACGCGACCAGATTCACTGCCGCGACGTGGCCTCTCTTTTTCTGGCGTTCCACAACAAACCGCGGGCTGGCGAGGTTTACAACCTTGGAGGGGGCCGGGCCAATAGTCTTTCGATCCTCGAAACGATTGACAGGCTCGGCCAAATGGGGCTGCGCTTGAACCACGGCTATGACGAGGAGAACCGCGTAGGCGACCACGTTTGTTACATCACGGATTTGACCAAAGTCCGCACCCACTTCCCGGACTGGACGCCCCAATACTCGATGGAACGAATCATCGAGGAGATCGTCGCCGGGCAAGCGGCCGGCCGTCGCGTCGCGGACGCCGCCGTGATCTCCGTCGCGCCGACGGAAGAGCCGCGGGCCGAAACCGTTCCACGCTAAGCTCCGGCGCGGCATTCGCCGATTGACCATTCAAGTAACCCGGGGGAGAACCGCCGATCGGCCGGTGCGTGCGCACCGCGGAGCCCACCAGCTCCAGCGGGACGCGCGCCGCGGACCAAACCGATAGGCGGGCCGGAATATGTACACCAAGTATCCGCACATCGCGCTCGCCGCGGGTCTGCTGTTGCTTTGCGCTGTCGCCACCGGCGGCGAATGGCGCGGCACGACCCAACTGCACACGCTCACCGAGGTGGTGGCAACACTGCTCGCTCTTGTCGTCGGCGTCGTGGCGCTGGTCCGTTACTACGCGAAACACAACAACACTTATCTGTTCATCGGCACGGGTTTTTTAGGGACGGCCCTGTTGGACGGCTATCACGCCGTGGTCACCAGCTCGTTCTTTAGTCAGTTGTTTCCGTCGGCGCCCTCTTCTCTGATTCCCTGGAGTTGGAACGCCTCGCGCATTTTCTTGGCGCTGCTGCTGTGGCTCAGCTACCGAATGTGGAGACGCGAGCAAAGGTTGGGTGAAGCGGGGGGCGCCGTTCGGAAGAGCACGGTCTTAGCCGCCGTGGGGGGATTGACTGTTCTCATTTTTTGCTTCTTCGCGTTCGTCCCGCTGCCGCGCGCCTACTACCCCGAATACTTCTTCGGCCGCCCGGAAGAGTTCGTGGCGGCGGCTCTCTTCGCGGCCGCCTTGGCGGGCTACTACAAAAAGGGGGCCTGGCGCCTCGACCCGTTCGAAAACATGATCGTCGTCTCGCTGATCATCGGCTTGATCTCGCAAGCGGTGTTCATGTCCCGTTCATTCATTTTGTTTGACGCGATGTTTGACTCGGCGCATTGGTTGAGAGTCGTGAGCTACGCCGTTGTCCTGGCCGGTTTGCCGGCGAACACCTATAAGCTCTATGTCCGGGCCGAACAGAGTGCGAAGCAATTGGCGGATGCCAACCAAGAGTTCCAACAAGAGCTGGCGGCCCGCAAACAGGCCGAAGAACAGCTTCGCCGATCAGTCGAGGATCTCGACGCGGAGAAGCGTCTGAGCCAACAGCAGGCCGAGGAACTACAGCAAGTCAACGCCGAACTCGAGCAGTTCGCCTACTCCGCCTCGCACGATCTCAAGGAGCCGGTGCGCAACCTCGTCTCCTACAGCACGCTGCTCAGGGAAGACCTCGGCGACGATCTTTCGAGTGAAGTGGCGGCCGATCTCGACTACATATGCGCGGCCGCCAGGAGAATGAGCAACCTAGTGGACGGCATGTTGGCCCTCTCGCGCACCGGGCGTTCGTCGATCAAGAACGAAGTCGTGGCGCTGGAAGACTGCGTGACGAATTCCCTCGAGGCGCTGCGGACGCGGCTCATCGACAGCGGGGCGCAAGTCAATTGGGACCGGCTCCCCAGCGTCAGCGGAGATGCGTTTTTGTTGACGCAACTTTATCAAAACTTGCTGTCGAACGCGATGAAGTTCGTCGACCGCAAGCAGCCCGACATTCGGCTGACGGCCGAGCGCGACGGCGCCGAGTGGGTCCTGGGGGTGAAGGACAACGGGATCGGAATCGAACCCCAATACGCCGAGCAGATCTTCGCGCCCTTCCGCAGGCTGCACGGCATGACCGAATACGAGGGTACGGGGATCGGGTTGGCGTTGTGCCGCAAGACCATCGAGCGACATGGCGGCAAGATTTGGGTGGAGTCGAGCCCGGGTCAAGGATCGCATTTTAGGTTCACACTCCGGGCCGCGGAGGTCGATTAGGTAATCGAGTCCGAGATATGGCTGAAATCATCGAGAACATGCGCATGGCAACCATTCTGTTGGCGGAAGACAACCCAGCGGAACAAAATCTCGCGCGGCGAGCCCTGGAGAAAGGGGTTATCCAGTGCGATCTGCGAGTGGTCTCCGACGGGGAAGAGGCGATGGACTACCTGCTCCGCCGCGGCTCCTACTCCGACCCGGAGCAGTCTCCCCGGCCGCACCTGATTCTGCTCGATCTTAATATGCCGAAGCTCGACGGCAGACAGGTTCTCGAGCAGGTCAAGTCCGACCCCGCCCTGCAAAAGATCCCGGTCGTCGTGCTGACCACCTCGCGTCACGATGAGGACGTCGCCCGTAGTTATGAGCTAGGGTGCAACTCGTTCATCGGTAAGCCGGTGGAAGTCCATGAATTCCTCGATGCCTTGCGGCAGTTGGGATGCTATTGGCTGCGACTGGTCGTGCTCCCGGCCGAGGAAGGCGCCGCGTGAGTCTGAGGCACGCGCCCCGATACCGGCTTGGCCCGCCTCTCGCGGCTCGCCTCCGGAATCCCGAGAACGACGGTGAATTACGGCAAACTAAGAATCCTCGCCATTGACGACAATCCCGCCGACGCGGAGATCTTGCGCCGCTTGCTGGTCAAGGTCCCTTCTTTCGACGCCGACTTTCTGCACTGCCTCGACCCGGAATCGGGACAAGAGGTTCTACGTGGCCGTCCGATTGATTGCTTGTTTCTGGATTATCAACTAGGCGGACGGAGCGGCTTGGATGTCCTACAGACGCTGCGTGAACGCGGCGAAGATGTTCCCGTCATCATGTTGACCGGCGCCGGCAACGAGACCGTCGCGGTCGAATCGATGAAACACGGCGCCCAAGACTATATGGCCAAGGATTCCTTGGCGCGGGGAATGATTACCGTCAAAGCTCTCGATCGCGCCGTCTCCAACGCCGTCGACAAAGTGTCGTTGGCCCGCCAACTTCGCGAGAAACAGCAAGAACTGGAAAGTTTCGTCTCCGTGGTCGCCCATGACCTCAAGACACCGCTGGCCGGCGTGAAGGGCAACATCGAGTTGATTCGGGATTTCTACGGCGAGAAGTTCGATCCCAAAGGCATGGAGTTCGTCGAAGCCTCGCTCCGCATCCTCGGCCGCGGCTTCGCCCTGATCGACAGCCTACTCGAATATTCCACACTGGGGCGATCGAGTCGGCCTCTAGCTCCGGTCGATCTTGATACCGTCGCCGTGTCGGTGCTGGCCGGTTTGCGAACCGCCATCGACGACTGCGGCGGCCGGGTGGAAGCCGAACCGTTGCCGCGGGTCCTCGGCCATGAGCCGGCGCTCGACCAGCTGCTGCAAAATCTCGTCGCCAATGCCTTGAAGTTCCGCGGTCAAGACCCGCCCCTGGTGCGACTTGATTCGCGCCCTCAAAACGGACGTTGGGTCGTCTCGGTCTCCGACAACGGCCTCGGCATCCACCCCAAACACGCCCATGAGATCTTCGCGCCCTTCAGACGCTTGCACTCGCGAAAGGAATTCGAAGGCTCGGGCATCGGCCTGGCCACCTGTAAGAAAATCGTCGAGCAGCACGGCGGGCGGATTTGGGTCGAGTCAGCCCCCGGCCGCGGCACGACGTTCCGCTTCACCCTGGCCGCGGTCGACGCTAATGACGCCGACAACGACCGAGCCGGCGCCCGGAAACGAACCTCCGAAACCCTTCCGGTAGCCTGACCACGCCGCCACGGCCGCGCTATAGCAGCGGATGATCCCCGGCGAATCCGTGGGCTTTGTCTCGAAAGACATAAGGCGCGCGGGCTTGTTCACTCCGGCCTATACCCTCAGGCCTTCATGATAAGCGTCGTCGCATGCAAAAATATCCCGGGATCGGATTGTCGAGAAATGTTATACTCTTTCGTGAGAATAAATTTACTCTTTGATGGGTATTTACTTGACTCAGGTATTGGGAAATAGCCCCTACATGTTGTGGTCGTCCGTAGCGCGTGTCGCGGTGCCTCCGACCAGCGATTTGTAGGGTGCCGGTGGCACGGCGACGGCCTGTTGAACCAGGCGGTAAAAGAGCTTGCCTCGACTTCTGGACTTGCGGCGGTTGAAGCGGAAGGCGAATTCGTCGAGGTAGGAGTCGAGATGCTCGTGACTGACCGCTCCTTGATGCGTGCCCAGTATCCAGCGCTTCACTAACGACACCACGCGGTGCACCCGGGGGAGCAGTTTCGAGGCGCGCGCCGGTTGCCCCTCCAGGTAGCTCACCTCGTGGCGATAGCGGTCGCCTTCGAGCGGTTCGTATCCCAGCCAACCGTCGGTATGGACCACGCTGCCGGGTTCGATCGACTCGCCGACGAAGGCCATCAAGCTGTCCCCGGAGGCGTTGGGAATGGTGCGTATCCGAACCCGCCCGATGCCGGCACCATCTTCCTCGGCCGCTACTACAATCAGCGCCTTAGCGTCGGTTTGGCGACCGCGCACGCCCTCCTCCAAGCCTCCTAAGTAAGTCTCGTCAACCTCCACGCGCCCGCTGAGCCGATCGCGTCCGGGCCGCACCATGGCGCGCCGGAGCTTATGCAACCAAGTCCAGGCCGTTTTGTAGCTGCCCAGGCCCAACACCCGCTGCAAGCCCAGCGCGCTCGCCCCGTTCTTCTGGCTCGTGAGCCACCACATGGCTCGAAACCAACTCTGGAGGGGTTGGCGGGTGTCTTGAAATATTGTGCCCGCCGTTGGAGAAGCTTGATGCCCGCAGCCGGCGCACTCCAGCAGCGCTGTCCGCACCGCCCACGCTTTGTCGTGCCCGCATCGCGGACAACGAAAACCCTCCGGCCAGCGGAGTTGACACAGATACTCTCGACAGGCCTGCTCGGTGGCGAAACGCGCCTCGAACTCGGCCAGATTCCGAGGATAATCTTCCATTTCCCCGATCCTACATCTTGTGGTCACCTGAGTCAAGTAAATACCAATCTACTCTTTTTTTGGTTACGCTTGGGAATTAGATTTTGAAAGACCATGAGTTGCTCAAACAATCCTTCGCGGGTCCTCGTCTGGACGACGATGAGGCCATCCGACGAGTCGTCCGACTTGTCCTACAAAGAGAAAAGTATCAAGTGGGCGTGGCCGCAACGGGTCGTCAAGGGCTCGACAGTCTCGCCTCGCAAACCCCGGACCTGATTATCCTGGACCTTTCCTTGCCGGACATAGGCGGTTTGGAAGTTCTCCAGGAGATACGCATGTGGTATCGAGGCCCGGTGATGATCCTTTCCGGCAACGGGGAAGAGATGATGGTAACCGACGCGCTCGACACCGGGGCGGACGATTATTTGACAAAGCCTTTTCGGCCGAGCGAGATGCTGGCGCGGATTCGAGCCTTGCTAAGGCGGACCGACGCTTCGCTGGAGAGCCCTCGCATCATTGATGCCGGCGGGTTAAAAGTGGATCTCGCGAAACGGCGAGTCCTTCGCGACGGCCGGGAGATTAGGCTGACTCGAACCGAGTTCGAGATCCTCGTCTATTTAGCCCAGGATGGGTATTGACTTGACTCAGGTGACCACAAGATGTAGGATCGGGGAAATGGAAGATTATCCTCGGAATCTGGCCGAGTTCGAGGCGCGTTTCGCCACCGAGCAGGCCTGTCGAGAGTATCTGTGTCAACTCCGCTGGCCGGAGGGTTTTCGTTGTCCGCGATGCGGGCACGACAAAGCGTGGGCGGTGCGGACAGCGCTGCTGGAGTGCGCCGGCTGCGGGCATCAAGCTTCTCCAACGGCGGGCACAATATTTCAAGACACCCGCCAACCCCTCCAGAGTTGGTTTCGAGCCATGTGGTGGCTCACGAGCCAGAAGAACGGGGCGAGCGCGCTGGGCTTGCAGCGGGTGTTGGGCCTGGGCAGCTACAAAACGGCCTGGACTTGGTTGCATAAGCTCCGGCGCGCCATGGTGCGGCCCGGACGCGATCGGCTCAGCGGGCGCGTGGAGGTTGACGAGACTTACTTAGGAGGCTTGGAGGAGGGCGTGCGCGGTCGCCAAACCGACGCTAAGGCGCTGATTGTAGTAGCGGCCGAGGAAGATGGTGCCGGCATCGGGCGGGTTCGGATACGCACCATTCCCAACGCCTCCGGGGACAGCTTGATGGCCTTCGTCGGCGAGTCGATCGAACCCGGCAGCGTGGTCCATACCGACGGTTGGCTGGGATACGAACCGCTCGAAGGCGACCGCTATCGCCACGAGGTGAGCTACCTGGAGGGGCAACCGGCGCGCGCCTCGAAACTGCTCCCCCGGGTGCACCGCGTGGTGTCGTTAGTGAAGCGCTGGATACTGGGCACGCATCAAGGAGCGGTCAGTCACGAGCATCTCGACTCCTACCTCGACGAATTCGCCTTCCGCTTCAACCGCCGCAAGTCCAGAAGTCGAGGCAAGCTCTTTTACCGCCTGGTTCAACAGGCCGTCGCCGTGCCACCGGCACCCTACAAATCGCTGGTCGGAGGCACCGCGACACGCGCTACGGACGACCACAACATGTAGGGGCTATTTCCCAATACCTGAGTCAAGTAAATACCCATCTAGCCCAGAATTTGGACCGCGTCGTTTCTTCCAAGATGATTCTGGACAAGGTGTGGGGGCCGACACACGGCGATTACATCCAGACGCTGCGTGTCCATGTGGGACATCTACGCAAGAAGATCGAGCCGACGCCCTCGGCGCCTCGGTACATTTTGACCGAGCCCAGCGTGGGCTACCGCTTCTCGGTGCCTTCGGAAACAGCGGTTTCGAGCATGGCCGGGTAGGGGCAAGAAGCTCGACGCCGATTGATCGGTTGCATCAGCCGCGTTCAGCCGGTCATTGAGGGGACCGCCCAAAAACAGATCGTTCCGTTCACGAACCGGTGCTTAACGGCTCTTGCGCACGTAGAATCTTCGCGCTTCCTCATAAAGCGCGAGGACCGCATCCCGTTCCTCATCGCTCACAAAGCGCTCCTCATCCTGCTTGATGATCTGGATCAGTTCGTCCATCCACGTGACAAAATAAGCGGCGTCCCCGCAGCCGTCCCAGGCGCCGTCGACCAACATCACCGGGCGCGAGTGGGCCATGCGAATCGTATCGTCGGCTCGTACGAAACAGCGTGCCGCGACCCAGCTGTGAAAACCACTGTCCATCGACAATTCGGTATGGAAGGAGGTCCGGCCCGGCTCCGGCTCGAAACTTTGGATGATCTTTCCGTTGGCGACCAACTCCACTCTCTCAATCGGTTCCCGGCTTTGCACTTCGAGAGCCATCTCGACCTCGCGCGAAGCCTCCACGACATCGAAAAACAACATCGGTCCGTTGGTCACGAAACTCGGCCCATGGCGCAACCCGTCGTAGAACGAAGCCGCCGAAAACTTTTCCCGCGGACGCACGTAAACGCGGTTGTAGCCAACCGGGTTGGGCAATACCCCGCTGGCCGAACCGGCCGACGCCGGTATGTCCATGCCCAAGTTCAGAAAACGATAGTAAAGACTCAGCGAGTGGTCGACGAAACCGCGGTCTCCGGGAAACTCCTTGTCGTCGCGCGGGCGGCCCCATGCTTCATTGGCGAGAATTCCGTATTGGTTGAAATGGTTGTGCAGCACACCGATCGAGTCGGGCGGCGACAACGCCATCACGACGGGAGCTTCCCACCAGAACGGCTTTTCCACATCCACCCACGGAAAGCCCTCCGCGAAATAACGCTGCTGCTTGGCCTGGTGGATGAACTCGATGCCCGGGGGAAACCAGCGACCCTCAACCGCCAGGTTAATCTTCTTGCGAAGGCTATGGAGCATCCAAGCCCCGCCGCCGCGTTCATCCTCGGCATTGAGCACGGTGATCACATGGCGGGGTGAGAGTTCGATTTCAGCTTTGGGGGGAAACGGGATACCCTCCCACGCGTCCGCCTTGTTCCACATCGTAAAGACCACGCTCAAGTTGAGGTCCTCGGCCAACGCCAGTTTCTTGACGTCTTCCACGGGCCGATGGATGTGAAAATCGCCGGAGTACCAGCCGCGTTTCCGCATGTCGATCCAGCGTTCCAGGTGAATCCGCAGTAGCAGCACCTGTTGATCGGATAACGTGATCGTTTCTTCGAAGCGGTCGAATTCCGGTCCCCGCTCGGCGATGATCGTATAGTCTCCCGCCGGTGCCGTGATCAACTCGGGGCCCTGGAAAACAAAGCCGCCCAAGTACCAGTGCCGACCGCCCTCGCGAGGTCGCGCCGTGCGGTCGCGCAGCGGAGACGCGGGCTGGACCATCTTGCCGTCCGGGCCGCGAATTTCCATGCGCGCCCAAACCGGCTGCCCGTCGCCGTCGACAACGCTGATTTCCAACTCCGCGCCCGGCAGCGGGACCATCAAGCACGAAAGGAGAGAGAGATGAAGGAGAGTTGTCCGCTGCAGGAGCCGCATGGTGATTGAATACCGTGTCGACACAAAGAAGGTCAATAGACCGAACGTCCCGATAATTCTATTGTCGCAAGCTCCGCGACGATCCGATACAGCGCTTCGATGTCGGACCTATCCGCGACCTCGACGGGCGAGTGGGCGTACCGTAAGGGCCAACTCAGCGGGACGTTCACCGCGCCGCGGGGCACGAAACGAGAGCCGTCGTTCCCTCCGGCCGTGACTCCCGATTGCACGGGAATGCGATTCGATCGGGCCAAGTTCGCGATGGAACGCACCGCTTCGATCGGGCTGATTCCACTGTTATCCATCGCCCGAATCACGAAACCTTTTCCCAGCTCGGCGAAACCAATGCGCCGATTCTCGATCGGCGAGTCGGAGCTGACAAAACTATCGATCGCGTAAACGCGCTTAGGCTTAGATTTTTCGGCTACGGCCGAGGCGCCGACCAACCCGGCTTCTTCCTTCACGCTGAAGACGAACCAAACAGCACGACCGGCTTGCCGCGGGGACCCTTCGAACGACGCAAGCAACCGCAGCACTCGGACGAGCACCGCGCAGCCGACCCTGTCGTCGAGCGAGCGCCCGGAGAGGCGACCACCCACGAGCACCCGCAGACGTTTGGGCACCGTCGCCGTCGACCCGGCCTTAACGCCCATCTCTTCCACCTGTTCAGCGGACGTCGCACCGATGTCGATGCTCCCGTGGCGGGTCATAATCGCCGGTAACGAGCCCTTTTCACCGTGCACGTGAACCGGGTGATGGGCGAAGAGCCGGGCTTCGCCGCCGCCGACCGCATCGGCGGCTAGCGTGCCGTCGGAACGGATGCGCGCAACCCTAAACCCGATCTCGTCCATGTGGGCGATAAAGACGGCGCCAGGCTCACCTTCCCCCAGTTGCACGATCAAGTTGCCCGCGTCGTCGATCGACGAGTTCCGTCGGGCCCAATCCGGCAAGAGACCGCGGATGGTTTGGCGTATGTTCGCTTCGGCGCCGCTGACGCCCGGAGTCTCGACCAGTGTCCGGATCAAACCCAACTCAGGCGGCAAGGCCTGAGACGCGACAGCCGAATCCGTTTTCCGTCCACCCGACTCGACTGACTTTGTTGCCGTCGACCCCAGAAAATCCGCCAGCCACCGGCTCATTCGCGACAATCGGCCGCGGTCGACGACTTCCACCGGCGTTCCGGCGTTTTCCACACCAACGGTAAGAAGAGCACTGTACTCGGGCCGAGGCCAAATGTCGCCTGCCCCAAAAGGTCCGAGTTCGAGCGAGTCGCCGCGGCTGTGGAGTAATTCGAGACCCCTCTCTCCGGCATGCGCAATCAGCCGATCCACCCATTCCGACGACCAACCTTCGGCCGCGGCAATACCCGGGCTTTCGCCGCCCCCGGGCCGAAAGTAGATGACACGGTCGGCCTCCACTCGTTCTAAGACGCGCGTCAATCCGTGCTGCTGAAAGTATTGACGACTGACGAACGCCAGAGTGACCTCACTCCCTGGCGCGGACCGCTCGAAGCTTCGCGCGAGATCGATCAATACCGCCGCGCCGGCGCGGCTTGAGATCCACGGTGCGCTCAGGCGGTTCCCGCCGGCTAAAGCAACAGGATTACTTTCGAGGACCAACGAATCAAGGTGATCGACGCCGGCCCGCAGGGCCGCTTCGCGGGATCGAGCACCGATGTCGACGTATAGCCCATCGATCCCCGAGCGGCTCGACCCGCGACCCGCTTTCTGGAAGTGGACGGAGGGCGCGACGATCACACCTTGGACGAGACCGGCTTTGTATGTCCGAATCCGGACCGGCTGCCCGACGAAGAACTCCTCAAAGTCATAGTGAGGTTTCGGATCCGCCGACCGCTGTAAGCGCAAATATCCGCCTTCGTCGATGTGGGAGACGATGTAACCGGGTCCGTCAAGACCGGCGATCAGCAGTGTGTGTGGCGACCCCGAGCCGTACTGAACAGTCAGCGACCCTAGGTTGTCGACCGCGGCATGCTTGCCAACTCGGGACCGAACGTAAGCAAGCGCTTCGGATTCATGACCTGAGACGGCGTGCAGCCCGGCCAACGCATCGAGGTCGGCGCCCGGAGAGGCCGCGGCCGACAGCAGCAGCGTCAGGCCCGCCGCAACTCCGAAAAGCTTCTGAATGGAGACAGCCGTCGACAAGAGATCCCTCGAACGCAATCGGAACGGGTCCGAGCCTGTCGGTTAGTCCTTGGTGTCCTTCGACTCGATGAGACCTCGCGCTCGGTCGATGAATTCATCAACCGGAATCGCGCCTTCGTTGCCGCGCTTGCGATGCCTCACCGCCACGGTCCCGGCCGCGGCTTCGCGTTCCCCGACGACCAGCATGTAGGGGATCTTTTGCAACTGCGCTTCGCGGATTTTGAAATTTACCTTTTCGCTGCGTGCGTCGAGCTCGGTGCGAATACCCGCGCCGGCGAGCTTCGCTTTCACTTGCTCGGCAAAGGCGTTTTGACGGTCGGTAATCGGCAGCACGATTACTTGCACCGGGGCCAGCCACAAGGGGAACGCCCCGGCATAATGCTCGATCAAGACGCCGAAAAAGCGCTCCACCGAACCCCACAGCGCGCGGTGGACCATCACGGGCTGGTGCGCCTTGCCGTCTTCAGCGATGTACTCGAGCTCGAAGCGGCGCGGTAGGTTGAAGTCAAACTGCACGGTCGAAAGCTGCCACGGGCGGCCGATGGCGTCAACCAGCTTGACGTCGATCTTCGGGCCGTAGAAGGCCGCCTCGTTCGGCATGACCTTGGCGTCGATCTCGCGTTCCTTGAGAGCGCTGTAAAGACCGTCCTCGGCCATCTTCCATTCCTCGGCCGAGCCGGCGTATTTTCCGCTCTCCCCCCCGTCCCACGTTGACAACTCGACTTCGAAATTGTCGAACCCGAACGTCTTGAGCACGTCAAGCGCGAAGTCCACGCAACCGACGACTTCGTCCTTGACTTGGTCGGGGGTGCAGAAGATATGCGCGTCGTCTTGCGTGAATCCGCGTACCCGCAGCAGCCCGTGCATCACGCCCGAGCGCTCATAACGATAGACCGTGCCCAACTCACCCAACCGCACCGGCAGATCGCGGTAGCTGCGCAGGCCGTTCTTGTAAATCAAGATGTGGAAAGGGCAGTTCATCGGCTTGAGCTGGTAGTCGGCATCATCCAGCTTCATCGTCGAGAACATGTCGTCGGAGTAAAAATCGGCGTGCCCCGAGGTGCGCCAAAGATCATGCCGCGCTATATGCGGCGTATAGACCAACCCGTAGCCGCGCGCGACGTATTGTTCGCGCAGCCAATCTTCCATCAATCGGCGAATCACGCCCCCCTTGGGATGCCAGAAGATGAGACCGGGGCCGGCTTCTTCCTGAATGCTGAATAGGTCGAGTTGTTTGCCCAGCTTGCGGTGGTCGCGTTTCTTCGCTTCCTCGAGCCGGTGGAGATAGGCGGCCAGGTCCTTCTTGTTGAAAAAAGAGGTGCCATAGATGCGTTGCAGCCTTTGGTTGTGCTCGTCGCCCTTCCAGTACGCACCGGCGATCGAGAGCAGCTTGAAGGCCTTGATGCGACCCATGCTGGGGATGTGGGGCCCGCGGCAGAAATCAAGAAATTGTTCGCCGGTCTTGTAAATCGAGATTTTATCGCCGTCGGTCTTATCCTCGATCAGCTCGCATTTCATCCGCTCGCCCGCCTCGCGAAACTCGGCGAGGGTCTCTTCGCGCGGCAGCCAGACGCGCTGGTTCTCCGGGTCGCGCTTGACAATTTCGCGCATCCGTTCCTCGATCTTTTCGAGATCGTCGGGAGTGAACGGCTCTTCGCGTTCAAAGTCGTAGAAAAAGCCTTGCTCGGTGGGCGGACCGATGCCGAGCTTGGTTTCCGGATAGAGCTCCAAAACGGCGGCGGCCAACAAGTGGGCGCTCGAGTGGCGATAGACTTCGAGGCTCTCGGGGTCGCGCTCAGTGAGAATTCTCACCGACGCGTCGTGATCGATTGGTTGGGCCAAATCGACGACGTCGTCGTTCAGCCGGGCGGCCAACGCCACTCGAGCCAGCCCGGGGCTGATCGACTCGGCAACCGCGCGGGCGGTCGTTCCCTTGTCGACCGTTTGCGTGGTGCCGTCCGGCAAGGTGACCAGAATCGATTCCATCGTGGTTGCAATCTCTCTCGGGGCCGGCGCGCAAGGCGCGCCGTGCGAGGCGACTTCAGGTTTTGTTGGAAGACGACGCCGTCTTGGTGTCGGAGGATGAGGCCGCGGGTTTATCCGCCTTCGCGGCTTTTTCAGTTTTCTTTTCGCCGCTGTCTTTCTTGGCGTCGCTCGATCCGTCGTCCGACTTTTTCGCGTAGTCGGTAACGTACCAGCCTGTGCCTTTGAATTGGATCGCGGGCGGCGACAGCAATTTGCGCAATTTTCCGCCGCACCGCTCGTGCTCGGTGAGAGGCGGATCGGAGAACTTGCGGATCTCCTCGAAGTGCTCCCCGCACTGCTGACATTCGTATTCGTACAACGGCATGGAAAATCGTCCGGCGAGTGGCGTGGCCCCGACCAAAGTGGGAAACCTCCAGTATATCAATCGGACATGTTCCGCCTCGAAGGTCGATTTTCCGAGGAGCCGCGAGCACGCCCCGGAACAGTGCTGATTCAGCGGAATTTATCGTTCGCCCGCCACCTGATGCTACGATGAGAGATAGAGATCCGCGCACTCGCGGCGAGAGTTTCCATGCCAGTAACGATGAAAGACATCGCCGGTGATCTCGGCGTGTCGATTGTGACGGTTTCGAAAGTGCTTCGGAACCACAGCGACATTAGTGAGGCGACACGTAAACGCGTACTGAAACGTGTGAAGGAACTCAACTACCAACCTAACTGGGTCGCCCGCAGCCTCGTTACGCGGCGGACACATATGGTTGGATTGGTGGTCCCCGATCTGGGTAGTCAGTTCTTCGCGGAAATCGCCAAGGCCCTGGGTCGAAAGATTCAGGCGAAGGGGTTTCATCTACTCACATCCTCTTCGGAAGAGGACCCCGTGCGTGAGGAGCGGGAAATCGATTGGTTGCTCTCTCGCCGCGTCGACGCGCTGGCGATTTGCTCGGTGCAAACCGAAAGCTCAACGGAGATTTTTGGGCGGATCGATGACCACAAGGTTCCTTACTTGCTCGTCGATCGTCCCTTCGCGGATCTCAAGGTGACCTACGTGGGCACCGATGATGAAGCCGTCGGACGGACGGCCGCGAAGCATCTGATCGATGCGGGCTGCTCGAGCATCGCCCACATCCGCGGCCCCCAGCACCTGGCCAGCGCCACCGCTCGAGAGAGAGGGTGGCGAAGGACGGTCACCCGACGGGGACTCGACGCGTCCGATAGATACGTTATCAGCGCGGGGCCTCGGAACTGGCCGC
Organism: Bryobacterales bacterium; assembly: GCA_965248235.1. Lineage (GTDB taxonomy): Bacteria > Acidobacteriota > Terriglobia > Bryobacterales > UBA6623 > UBA6623. The sequence continues at coordinate 377,283 of CBDFIU010000001.1, forward strand.
GCAGGGTGGTTATCTCGCCGCCCGCGAACTCCTGGGCGTCAAACCTCGGCCCGACGGTATCTTCTGCTTCAATGATTCGGTCGCCATCGGCGCGATGAAGGCGATTCGCGAAGCCGGCCTGAGCATACCCGACGATGTCGCCGTGGTTGGATCGGGGAATCTACGTCATTCCGATTTTCTGCCGGTTCCTCTTTCCACGATCGATCAGCACAGCCTCGAGATCGGGGACCGCGCGGCGACTTCATTCTCCGCATGATTCGCGCCAAACGCAATCCGCCCGCGCGCACCGTCCTCGTCAAGCCGGACTTTATTGCCCGCGCATCGACTCAACCCGGGGCCGGCGCGTAGTTCTTTCGAAATTCCGCCGCCTTATACCCGACGAATAAAGTGGATCTAGAGCTCTGAGCGGAAACGGCGGGCCGTTCACGCGGAGCCTAGCATGCTCTTCTCATCGCGTGGCGAGGCCAAAGTGCGTGAGAGGCGCGTCAGTACGAGGCGCGCGCCGCGTGGCGCCCCATTTCTTAAGCACTTAATCAAAAGACGCGTACTTGAGCAGTACCTTGAGCACGGCGAGCAAGCGCAACGAAGTAATGGCGGGCCTATCGTGTGCTTTGCCCGTCAGGCGATGAAAAAAGCGTGCCGGCACGCGAGGGCGCGCGACGCACGCAACTTCAGCGCGGAGATACTCGGGAAGAAATGCGGGAAAGTCCGACCGAACGAACAAATCGACTAGTCGTCAAGCCGTTCGTCGATCAGATGAAGAGGAACCGGGGAGAGCGCCATCGCCACCCGGGCTGAAACCGTGTTGCGGATCGACCGAATTGTTTCGATCGTGCCGTACAAGATCAAACCCCAGGTATCGTCGTTGCCCGAAACCGTGGCCCGGCTGATGAGAGCGGACTCACCTTCCTCGGAGAAGAATCCGACGCCGCCGCGTTCCAGTCGAGAATCTTTCCAAAAGTCCACGCCCCAACCGTTGATTAGGGTAGTAACTTGGTTGTCGCGGACACGCACCGAAACGCGGTTGAAATCGTCCGGACGCGTCAGGTGACCGGGAACCGGGATTTCCACGCCCGCTTCACCGGCGACTCGCTCACCGTTAAGAACCACGTAGCGGAGCATGACGTAAGAAAGAGATGCCTTTCGGCGCGTCTCGACCAACTTAAACGCGTAGTAGTTGTCCAGGTCGGGTGCACGAACGACCCAACCCACCGCGTCCTTCTCAATCTTGGCGTCGAAATCGTAACGGTAGCTCTCCAAGCCCAGCGTGTCTTGGCGCAGGGACAGTCCGTCGACGCGGCCCAGTCCGGCGGCGTCGAAGTCCATGGATCCGGCGCTCAGCCAGGTGTCGGCCGAAGCCAAACTGAAATCATCCACGATGAAGAAAGCCGCGCGCTCTCGGATCGGACCGGTGACCGTGTGGATCGCCACCTCCATCGTGTCCCGCGCCTTTTCCAAGCCCATGCCGATCCAGGCTCTCGACGATTCATGAAGAGTGCTCACGAACACGACCATCAACACCATGGCCAGCGCTTGCGAAAAACGCCGTCCCAGCAAGAATTCGCGGATTCCCTGCAGCAACGACTGAGAGCCCGTAGCGGCATAATCGCGTATCGAAGACGGTTCGTCGTAGAATGGATCGTGCTCTAACTCGGCACTCTCGCCGAACGCGACCGCGTCATCGACCTTGGGAACTGCTCGTTGATCGTTACCGATCAAGGGCCACAGGCCGGCTGCCGAATCTGTGCTCAGGTCCGCGCCGAACTCGGTCGAACCCGTGACTGGCTGTGTGTCGCCCGCAAACTTGGGCGCTTCCATCACAGGGGCGAAAGGCTGGAAGCTGTCGCCCATCGCGGGTGAGCCAATCGCGGCGGAAGGCATGACCTGAAGCTGAGCCAACACGTCCGCCACCGGGGGATGATCGAGCGTCTGTACCCCGAACGTCTTGCGCGGCTCAAGTTCGGTCGTGAATGCCACCGCCGTAGTGGACGGAACCGGCTTCAGATCCAGGTTGAATGCGGCGACGTAGCCCGATTGTTGGAGCGCAGGTTTAATTAAGGATAAGGGAGCAAGCTTATCGGTCGATAGAACTGAGTTGGGAACCTGCCCGGCGTCAAACCGCGCCAGGTTAAGAATTTGGCGGGGCTCAAGCGCCGCCGTGCGGAACAAAGCAATAGGGTTGGCTTGAATCGGAGCAACGGCCTGAAAGGCTCCGGCCATCACGGGAAGAGGATGAAATCCGCCGGCGACCGGTTGCATCTCGAACAGAGTGCGAACTTCTTGGAACCGAAACCGGTTTCTGCGGCCTCGCCGATCTAGCGGCTTGGGACAGGCGACGGATTTGATGATCGGCATCGTTGGTGTTCCCGTTTCGCCACCGAGCAGGCCTGTCGAGAGTATCTGTGTCAACTCCGCTGGCCGGAGGGTTTTCGTTGTCCGCGATGCGGGCACGACAAAGCGTGGGCGGTGCGGACAGCTGTTGTGGTCGTCCGTAGCGCGTGTCGCGGTGCCTCCGACCAGCGATTTGTAGGGTGCCGGTGGCACGGCGACGGCCTGTTGAACCAGGCGGTAAAAGAGCTTGCCTCGACTTCTGGACTTGCGGCGGTTGAAGCGGAAGGCGAATTCGTCGAGGTAGGAGTCGAGATGCTCGTGACTGACCGCTCCTTGATGCGTGCCCAGTATCCAGCGCTTCACTAACGACACCACGCGGTGCACCCGGGGGAGCAGTTTCGAGGCGCGCGCCGGTTGCCCCTCCAGGTAGCTCACCTCGTGGCGATAGCCGTCGCCTTCGAGCGGTTCGTATCCCAGCCAACCGTCGGTATGGACCACGCTGCCGGGTCCGATCGACTCGCCGACGAAGGCCATCAAGCTGTCCCCGGAGGCGTTGGGAATGGTGCGTATCCGAACCCGCCCGATGCCGGCACCATCTTCCTCGGCCGCTACTACAATCAGCGCCTTAGCGTCGGTTTGGCGACCGCGCACGCCCTCCTCCAAGCCCTAAGTAAGTCTCGTCAACCTCCACGCGCCCGCTGAGCCGATCGCGTCCGGGCCGCACCATGGCGCGCCGGAGCTTATGCAACCAAGTCCAGGCCGTTTTGTAGCTGCCCAGGCCCAACACCCGCTGCAAGCCCAGCGCGCTCGCCCCGTTCTTCTGGCTCGTGAGCCACCACATGGCTCGAAACCAACTCTGGAGGGGTTGGCGGGTGTCTTGAAATATTGTGCCCGCCGTTGGAGAAGCTTGATGCCCGCAGCCGGCGCACTCCAGCAGCGCTGTCCGCACCGCCCACGCTTTGTCGTGCCCGCATCGCGGACCAACGAAAACCCTCCGGCCAGCGGAGTTGACACAGATACTCTCGACAGGCCTGCTCGGTGGCGAAACGCGCCTCGAACTCGGCCAGATTCCGAGGATAATCTTCCATTTCCCCGATCCTACATCTTGTGGTCACCTGAGTCAAGTAAATACCAATCTTACTCATTTTGAATCAACTACTTAGGTTAATCACTCAATCCGAGCCAAGACTTTCTAGCGGCTCTGGTTTTCGATCAAAAATGCCCCTCCCTTGCCGGCAACGGCGAAATCCAGGTCGCCGTCACCGTCAAAATCAAGAACAGGAATCTGCATTCCTGTCCCAATTTTTCCTCCAAAAAAAATTACATGACGGGCCCAAATCCATCGATTGCCATCGAGAAAGTACTGGTACCAATACAAACCAAGAGGTTCTCGGCCCCCTGGATCGTGCCCATTGTGGGCGAAAAACCGCTTCCCAGTGAGTAGTTCGGGGCGCCCATCCCCGGTTAGGTCGACCAGCGCCGATGCGTGCCCCTGCGACCAGGCGTCGTCGATCAGTTGCTTGTCCCAATCGCGCTCGCCGCCCGCCGACAGGCTCTGCCGCAGCCAGTGAATGCCGTAATCGTGGGCTTTGGCGGCGATGATATCGTTGCGTCCGTCTCCGTCCACATCGTGAACGTAGAGGTAACCGGTGCTGTCGAGGTCGAAGTCGGCGTGACGCGCCCAGTTCTCAGCCCGTGGGTCGGCCGGGGCTTCGAGCCAACCCTTGGGGGTTAGGATGTCGGCTCGTCCGTCGCCGTTAACGTCGCCGGCGCCGATGCCGTGTCCCCAGCTTTGGGGACTGACTCGGTGGCGCACCCACTTTGCATCCGCGCCGCGACCCTTGACCTCAAACCAGGCCGTGTCCGAACCCTCGCCCGCGAATTGCGGCAGCAACTCCCGCGCCTCGCCGTCATTATCGAGGTCGACCAGGAAGGCGAACTCGACGTTCGAGCCGCGGTCGATCGAGTGCTCGGTCCATTCTCCGATGCCTTTGCCGGGGTTCTTGAACCACGCTACGCGCTTCGCATTCCAAGCCACGCTGATGACGTCGACCGCGCCGTCGGAATCCACATCGAGCGGCAGGTCGGTGAAGTTGTCGATGTAGTTGTTGAAGAAACCAAGCGACCGAAAGCGGTGCTTGTTCCACTCCGGCCCCTCGAACCAGTTCTCACCCGCGACGATGTCCACATGGCCGTCGCCGTTGAGATCGGCGAACGCGCAACTCTCGTTTCTCCCCAGATCGAGTGTATGGGCTTTAAACGGGATTTCGTCGGAGACTTGACCGGCAATGAGGCCGCCCGCAATGGCGTAGAGCGGCAACAGCAGGGAAGCTGTCTTCAGCGGTTTGCCCTTCATCGCTTTCAGCGGGCCGCGAGTCGCGTAACCACCCTTGACCGATGGATCAGCGCTAAAATCTCGGGCTGTCGCGCCTCCAGTATCGCACAAACCCTTGGGCCCCCCCAGCCCTGCGCCGGGGCGAGATAGCGATAATCTCGCAACGGCTGCTCGCCGATCAAAGAGGCGTTGGGCTTGCCCCCTGGGGTTCGCAAATAGGCCGGTCCGTTTAGGGCCGGTTTCCGGTTTAGAGTCCTCGTTGTTCGGTGCGAGGCCGTTTCATCAAACCGCCTTTTCCCGCCAGGCTCTAGCCATGGCCCAACCAACGGATAATTTCACCTAGCGACCCTCGGGGCCGGGCCGCCGATTCTCCCACATTGATGTCGCGCACCCCACGTTGCCCCGCCATCAACAACAGGCCTATACTTGTGCCGTGATGACCGCAACAAAATCGACCCCCGCCCAACCTACTCGCCGCAAATTCCTGGCATCTTCGGCGGCCCTCGCCTTCCCCGCCATCGTCCCCAGCTCGGTGCTCGGCAAGGACGCCCCCAGCAACAAGATGACCATCGGGTTCATCGGCACCGGCAATAATGGAACGGGCTGGATCAAGCGGTTCCTCAAGGACGAGCGGGTTCGCATCGTCTCCGTCTGTGACGTCAACCGCGAAAGCTCGGGCTATTGGCTGGGGTCGGTGCGGGGCCGCGAGCCCGCTCGCCTGTTGGTCGACGAGCATTACGGCGGAACTGGCTGTGCCGCCTATGAAGACTTCCGCGACGTCCTGGCCTCGAAAGACCTCGACGCCGTTTACATCGGCACGCCCGACCATTGGCACGCCTACATCGCGATCGCGGCGGCGCGGGCCGGGAAACATATCTATTGCCAAAAGCCGCTGGCGCTCACCGTTGCCGAGGGACGCCGCATTGTAACCGAGGTCGAGCGCGCCGGCATCGTTTGGCAGACCGGCAGCCAGCAACGCTCCTCGCCCGAATATCGGCGCGTCTGCGAACTCGTGCGAAACGGCCGTATCGGCAAACTGCACACGGTCCGTTGCGTGCTGCCCGGCGGCACGCCCGACTACGGCGCCACGGCCCACCTCACCGAACCCGCGCCGGTTCCGGACGGTTTCAACTTCGACATGTGGCTCGGGCCCGCGCCCGAGGCCGCCTATGCACCGGCTCGCGTCGGCGTCAATTTCCGGTGGAACTACGACTACTCCGGCGGGCAAGTTACCGACTGGGGTGCCCATGAATTCGACATCGCTCAATGGGCCATGGGTATGGATCACAGCGGCCCGGTCGCGATCAAACGGCCCAAAGCCAAGTTCTCTGATCACGCGGTTTACGACACGGCGACCGAATTTTCCTTTGAGTGTCGCTACGAGAACGGCGTGCGCGTCATCGTCACCTATGAACCCATGTGGGGCATGGAGTTTCCGCCCTGTCAGGGAGTCACGTTCGGGGGAGATGACGGTTGGCTCACCGTAACCCGCGGTCACCATATGGCAAGCTCCAAAGAGATCTACAACTCCGAAATCGGCGAGAACGAAGTTCACCTCTATCACAGCGAAAACCACACCACGAATTTCGTCGACTGCGTCTTTTCGGGCGAGAAAACCATTGTCTCGGCCGAGACCGGCCATCGTTCGGTGACCGTCGCTCACCTGGGCAACATCGCGCTACAAACCGGGCGCGAACTACGCTGGGACCCCGCGAAGGAAAAGATCCTCGACGACCCCGGTGCCGCCGACATGCTCAGCCGCGAGTACCGCAAGCCGTGGGTCTTGTAGCAACCCGCTCAGAAGGGCGGCCGCGAAACTCCCGGCCGCCCGTGCTCCTCGAAAAATGTGCCGGCCCGCCGGTTTGGCCGTCGCCGGGGCGTGGTGTCGACGCTTTCTGCTAAAGTCTTCGGATGCTCGCCTTGGCGAGTCGAAGTTCCACCTCCATGTCCATAACCCTCTTCCTCGAATGGCTCGAGAACACGCCCGGCAGCATCGGGATTCGCGAATCGATCCTGTTCTACCCGCTCGTTGAGACCTCTCACGTTCTGACGTTGTGTCTGTTCTTGGGGATGGCGGCGCTGTGGGATCTGCGGTTGGTCGGGTTGGCGTTTCGGCGCGTTCCCGTCTCCGAGTTCGGCGCGCGCTTGCTGCCCTGGGCCGTCGGGGGTTTCGTACTGATGGTCATCAGCGGCGGGTTGCTGTTCTATTCCGGCCCCGTTCGAGCTTCGGGAAACATTTTCTTTCAGGTGAAAATGGCTATGCTTACACTCGCCGGCGTCAACGCACTCGTGTTTCACAAGACAATCTATCGAAAAGTAGCCGAGTGGGATCACGACATCAAGCCCCCGCCGCCGGCTCGCCTGGCCGGAGTCCTCTCGTTGGTGCTGTGGTCCGGCGTCGTTGTGTGCGGAAGAATGCAAGCGTATAACTGGTTCGATTAGCAGGTTGCGAAATGTCGTTGTTGGATTTTTTCGAGTGGTGCGAAGCCACATCATTGGGCATGGCGATTCGCGACTCGCTGTGGTTGTTTCCCGTCATCGAGTCGGTGCACCTATTGGCCTTGGGGCTGCTGGGCGGCGCCGTCTTGATCGTCGACCTGCGTTTGTTGAATCTCGGGTTGCGGAAACAGAGCACCACCGACATTGCGGGAAGCGCCCAGCCTTGGTTGATGGGGAGTTTAGCGACGATGCTCGTGACCGGCGTGCTGCTGTTCACCTCCGAGTCGATCAAGTGTTACTACAGCCCGCCGTTTTGGTACAAGATGGGATTCCTGGCCGTCGCGATCCTATTCACTTTCACGGTTCGCCGCAAAGTCGCCGCGGCGGATGCGCTTCGCGTGGGACCAATTTGGGGTAAACTTGTCGCGCTTATTTCACTGAGCCTGTGGTTCGGAGTAGGATTCTCGGGCCGCTGGATCGCCTTCTACTAACCAAGCGTCATAACCCGAAGCTGAGCCCCGAGCGTAAGCGACGGGCCAAAATCCGCGCCATTTCCCCAAATAGAAAGAGGCCCCGCGATTCTTAGCGAATCGCGGGGCCCGGTTAAAGGTTAAACTCTACAGCCCGTTACCACTGCACGCGCATTCGCAACTGAATCGTGCGCGGGCCCTTGGGCTGCTCCGGAACGATCTTCCCGAATGACGAGCTGTTGATGTTGTTGCCGAATCTCCCGGCGATCCAGCGGTGGCGATTCAAGCAATTGAAGCAGTCCGCCCCGAGCTGAATGCTGATCCGCTCGGTCACGGGTATCTCCTTCAGCAGCGAAAAGCTCTCGTTGAAGTTCGGACACTGCCGGGTCTCCTGATCGACCTCCGGCGCGTTGCCCTCGATGTAGTCTCCCTGGGGCTGCCACGCCTGCGGTCGGTTGGCGGTAACTTGACTCGGGTTGCCGGCATTGAGAATGTAGTCCCGCGACGGATCGCCGAACACCATGTCGCCGCAGCCGATATTGCTGCGCCACGGCACTCCCCCTATGCGATCGGCCAGGTTGCTGATGCCGCCGGGAATGCCTACCGAAAGCCCCCCGGACGTCGAAATCGGGAAGCCGTTGACGTACTCATGGACACCGGAAAACGTCCACCCACCCAGCGCATACTTGCTGAATCCGCTGTTACCGCCATACCGCTCGCCGGGGCCGAACGGGAGATCGTAGGAGTAGTTCAACACCACCCGGTGAGTCGTGTCGTAACGATTCACTCTCTTATCCAGCTTGCGGTTGTAAGCGTTTCGCGTGTTGCTGCCGAAAGCTCCCGGCGCCCAGTCGACGTCACCCAATTGCTTGGCCAGCGTCCAATGCCCCAGGAACGACAAGCCGTTCGAGTAGCGCCTGGTCGCCTTGAACATGAAGGAGTTGAAGTTCATCCCGGTGTTGATCCCGGCATCGTTTGAAATGTTGCTGTACTGCGGCCAGCGGCGCAAGGCGCGGTGCAAGGGCAAATCACCGGGGAACTCCGGATAGGGCCTGGCGAAGCCCGCGGCCAATACCGTGGGATCGTCGATCGGCATGTTCAGCAGCGCACCCAAGCCCCAGTACTGTGGATGCAAGTCGTTGATACGCTCGTGGTCGTGGTTGTTCCGGCCCATGTTCGAGTAGAACGTGGTCTCCAGTACCCAGTCACCAAACTGCCGCTGGAATCCGGCGCTGAGGAAGTACAGCACCGGCGGCGTCCCGATCGTGTTCGGGTTCATCCAGTTCGTGACACTCTGGTTGTTCAAGAACGCCGGGTCGACGAACGGGGGGTTGCCGAGGACTTCCGAGGGGAACGGATTGTCCCACTGGAAATAGGGGTCGAACGGGTTCGCCGGCGCCACCGGGTTGCCGCGCGCTTCGTAGCCGGTCCGAGGCACGAACCGGACATTGGTGTCCTGGATCGCCATGTATTGGATGCCGGCGCCCGCTCGGAAAACCAACTTGTCGTCGATTTGATAGGCGAAGCCGGCCCGCGGTCCCCAGTTGTTATAGGTAGCGGGGCCGACGCGTGTCTTTCCGTTCGCGCCCGGCGCGTTGCCGTAAAACTCCAGCGCGCCGTTGTATCCGGTCACGCCGGGGTTCGGCGCGTGCTCGTCGAAACCGGTGAATTGACCGCCTAGCTCCTCGAAAGGCAGTTGGAAGTCCCAGCGCATGCCCAGGTTGACGGTCAGCTTCGGCGTGACCTTCCAGTCATCCTGAACGAAGAACGCGTGGTATTGCTCCCGCTCCCGCAAGTCGAGGCCGGCCGCGGTGCCCACGAAATTAGGCAATCCAAGGAAGAAGTCGGCGAGGTGAAAACCTCCGGCGCCGTCTGTATTCTTGGTTTCACTGCCGAGGTTGCCTTCCGACACGCCGAAAAGATATGTACCGGCCGATCCGACCGTCAGACCGCCCGAGGCCCCGCCTCGGTCGAAGCGATCGTTTTCCCACAACTGGCCTTGGTAGCCGAATTTGAAGGTGTGGTTGCCCCGGTTCCAAAGCGTACTGTAGGCCCAATTCGTGATCAATCTGGTCTCGGTGTTCGCGGGCGAGCCGCTACAGATGTTAACTCCGAAACTCGATGCGCGGGCTAACTGAATCCAGGGGCATTCGTCGCTGGCGGGCGTGCCGGTGAGCCCGATGCTGCTCCCGAAACCCTCGCCGAAATTGTTTCGCTGCTGGCCCGTTTCGTGGTAGTTGATGCCGAAGATGAACTGGTGGACAACGGACGGGCCCTGCACAAAAGAATAATCCGTACGGATACGAGTGTAACGGCTGAAGTTCGTTCTGCCCAACCCGGGATCCTGGATCCCGCTTTCGTTATCCGACACGCTAGGCGCCGTACCGTATTGATAGAACCCGGAGAGGCGGTGCCTGTCGTTGAAGTGGTGGTCGATTTTCGTCGTCATGTCCCAGGGTTTGAACGTGCTCGCCACCGAACCGATAAAATTGAACTCCGGGCCGTTGCCGGAGTTGGGCAGCGGCAGGATGGGCATCACGTTCGCGGTTACTCGGCTCTGCCGGCTCATGGGAATCTGGTTGTTGACAAACGGCCGGTAGCGAACTTGGCCGTCCTGATCGGTGAACTGGGCCGAGCTGTCGTAGAGTTGGTTGAGATCGGGATGGGAGAAATCTCCGGCCCGCATCGCTTGCGTCGGCACGGTTAGGAAGTTGGTCGCGGACCCTGTCGCGCTCTGGCGATAGTAGGCCAGCGTCGACCAGAAGAAGGTCTTGTTGCGACCGTTGTAACCCGGGAGGACCACCGGCCCGCCGCCGGCGACGCCGAACTCATTGTTGCGGCTGTTGCCTCGGCTTGCCGCCTGCCAAGCGCGCGCGTTCAACACTGAGTTGTTGTGATAGTTCCAGACCGAGCCGTGGAAATCATTCGTTCCGGATTTCGTGGCATAGGTGATCATGCCGCCGCTGCTGCGCCCGTACTCGGCGGAGACGCTGCTCAGCAGCAACTTGTACTCTCCAATCGCTTCGACGCTTGGCTCGGTATTCGTGGCCGCTTCTCCAACGCCGTTATTGGCGACCTCCGTCGAAAGCCCGTCCAGCAGGATGAGCGTGTTATTGGTGCGTGACCCGGCGATATTGCCGCGGCCGTTGGTGTTGTTCACGCCCGGGGACAACTCAATGTACTGATACGGCCGGCGCTTTTGACCTTGCACCGCGATCGGAGCGTCGCGCATCAGCTTTTCCTCGATGGCGGCGCCGATGGTCGTGTCGGTCGTTTCAAGCTGCGCCACCGCGGCCGAGACGGTAACCTCTTCCGCGACGGTTTCGAGCTGCATCTCGACATTGATGACGGTTTCCGATGCGGTCGTTACGATCGCGCCGGTAGTGATGTTGACGCCGAAACCCGGCGCGGTGACCCGCACGCCGTACGTACCGAAGGGCAAGTACGTTACGTATTGGCCTGCTTCGTTGGCGAACAGTTCAACCTTGACGCCAGTTGCGTTGCTGGTGATTTCAATCTGAGCGCCGGGAATGACGGCGCCCGATGTATCGGCGATGCGGCCGTTCAACTGACCCTGCGTGGTCTGAGCCAAGCTCAGAGCCGTGCAGAGCAGACAAAGGACTACTACACGAACTATCAAAGATCGTTCATTCATGGGTACTCCAAAAACTCCCTTGTGACACTTCCAAACGAGTCCAAAGCGATCGAGGTTATCCGAACGGATTCCGTGTCTGCACAGACTCCTTAAACAATACCCCGATTCCAACCTATCACGCCGGCAAGCAGGCTGTCAACGATCTGGAAGAGCGCAGTTAGGGTTTGAGCAGCAATTTGCCGCTGGTGAGGCGTGCGGCCAGTTTGCGCTGCGCCTCGCCGGCTTCCGAGAGTGGGAAGGTTTCGCCGATTTCGACCTTCACCTTGCCGGAATCGACCCAGCTGAATACATCGGAAGAACGCTGCTCGAGCTCCTCCCTTGAAGCGGCGTAGTGCAACAAACTGGGCCGCGTCATGAATAACGAGCCTTTTTGGGCCAACGTCAGAGGCTCGATGGCCGGCACCGGGCCGCTCGCGTTACCGAAAAAGACGGCCATGCCGCGGGGGCGAAGGGAGTTGAGGCTGCCTTCCCATGTGGCCTTCCCGACCGAATCGTAGACGACATCGACCCCGGCGCCGTCGGTCAGGCGCTTGACCTCGGGCTGGAAGTCCTGTTGGCTGTAAAGGATCACTTCGTCGGCGCCGGCGCGGCGGACTTTTTCGGCCTTTTCCTCTGTAGAACAGGTACCGATCACGCGAGCGCCGAGCATTTTCGCGGTTTGCACCAGCACGAGCCCAACCCCGCCCGCCGCCGCATGAACCAACGCCGTGTGTCCGCTGCCCAAGACAAATGTCGAGTGGGTCAGGTAATGCACCGTCATCCCCTGCAGCAGCACCGCCGCCGCCAAGCTCGTGTCGAGCCCGTCGGGGACCTTGACCAGCCGCGCGGCCGGAACCGCCGCTTGCTCGGCGTAGGAGCCGACAACCCCGGTGTAGGCAACGCGATCGCCGACGGCGACGTCGGTGACGTCGGCTCCGATCGCCGTAACGACGCCGGCCCCTTCTTGCCCGTTCGTGAAGGGCAATTCAGTCTTGTAGAGTCCCGTACGGAAGTAAATGTCAATGAAATTGATTCCGGCCGCGTCGATCTTGACAAGCGCTTGATCGGCCGCGGCTACCGGGTCGGGCACGTCCTCGTAGCGCAGGACGTCCGGACCGCCGTGTTCGTGCACTCGTATGGCTTTCATTGTCGGGCTCCTCCCTGTTGGCAGAGTGCGATTGTAACAAAGGTAGTAGGCGGCGGCGGCGCTTTGACGGTGTCAGATCCAACCCGTCAGGCGTCCGATCCCGCCGTAGTAGCGCTGGATGAAGGCTTGCGCGGTCGCCGCCCACACCACGACAAGCACCAGGCTCACGAGGGCGGCTGTCACCCGCGGTTTCAAGTAACCGGCGAATCTTCGATTGTGCAAGGCGAGCAACGCAACCGGCGCGAACGGAATGAAATAGCGCCCCTGTATCCCGCGGACCCGATCAAAGCCGGCAGGAGTGAACGCCACGTAGGCCGCCATCGGAATCACGATCAAAGCGGCCAACGTCAGCGCGATGAGCGTCGCCCGCTTGGCCGGGCCGAGTGCGAAGCCTCGGTCGCCGTCCGCCAAAGCCATGAAGACGAGAAAGCCCCCATAGAGAGCGTGGATCTTATTCGGAAGGTAGGTATCGAGCCAACCCAACACGCCGATGAACTGACGGTAATACTGACCGATCTTCACCCCATAGTTGTGCATTAATACCCGCATGAAGCCGATCGGATCGGCGGCGATATAGTCGAGCTGCCGGGCGGCGTCCGCGACAACGCCGGGGCGAGGAGCGTCGAGCAGGTTCGGAATCATCAGCGACCAGCCGACGACCGCGCCCAGGGCCGCCAAGAAACCGAGGCTGACAAAAGTCCAGCGCTCTTTAGCGTCTCGGAAACGTCGCTCCGGCAGCAGGAACAACAGCATCGCGAGCAGGAAATAAACCTGCTTCGACAACGCGACGAGCACAACCAAGACGATCAACCGCGCCTTTTCGCCGCGTGAAATTCGCGAATCCGGCATCGAGCCCCGCAGAACGCAGGCAACCAGAGCAAAGCTCAGCGCGTTGGTGAACGAATCCGCGGAAGCCGATGCCGTCTGAAACAACGTCATCGGCATCAGCATCAGAAGCAACATCGGCCACTGGAAGAACGGCAATGCCGTCAGCGTCCACCAACCAAGCGCCAGCGCGGCCACGAGCGCGAACAGCCGAGCAAGATAGAGGTGGGCCAAGGCGGGAACATCCGTCAACCGTGCCGCGGCCGCGGCCAAAACTTGCGGCAGGTAGGGGACCGGCGTGTAGAGGGCGCTTTGAAACTGGACGAAAGATTCTTCGTGCGGACGAAATTCGATACCGAACGCCGAGCGAGTTTTTTCCAGGGAAGTCGTTCGCCTGGGCCTAAATGCCATCCCCGCCGTCGTCGCCCTGTAGGCCTGCGCCCAGCTTCGCGGGATACGGCCTCCCGGGTAACCGCTCTTCGGGTCCTGCGAGGCGATGATGTCGCCTCGGGAGATCTGGTAAGCACGAGCCAAATGGGAAAATTCGTCGGCAACCTGAAACGGCGGCGTGAGAACGACGAAAAAGAGGCCCGCCATGCCCCCGACGATCAAATAGAGCAGACGCGGAGACACGAAAAAGCTTCTACCTTCGTTGCGCAACTCAAACAGCCTCTACGTATACGGTTCATGTCCGTCCCGACGGCGAACTCGATAGTCCCAAGTCTACCCTACAGGCGGCAATCCGGGACCGGTCGCCCAAGCGTCGATTTCCCTTGTTCGAACCGAAAATTGTGTAGCAATTGACCCCCTGGCAAACCCCGCCTATACTGGACAGCGATGGCTCATCCGCCCTTCGTTCATCTCCACTGCCATACCGACTATTCGCTGCTCGACGGGGCTTGCTCGATCTCGAAATTGATGAGCCTGGCCGAGCGGCGGGAGATGCCCGCCGTCGCCATGACCGACCACGGCAACTTGTTCGGGGCAGTGGAGTTCTATGGCGCCGCCAAGGCCAAGGGAATCAAGCCCATCATTGGCTGCGAGGTTTACGTTTCCCAAAAAGGACGCCACGTTCGCGACGAGACCGACCGCTACAATCACCTGCTGCTGCTGTGTAAAGACCTCGAGGGCTACCGCAATCTGATCGATCTGGTCTCGACCGGCTACCTCGACGGCTTCTACTACAAACCGCGCATCGACAAAGATCTGCTGGCCGAGAAGTCAAAGGGCCTGATCTGCACGTCCGCTTGCCTGCGCGGCGATCTCAACGAAGCCCTGCTCGACAAAGGCTATGAGGAAGGGCGACGCCTCGCTTACACCTACCTGGATATCTTCGGGAAGGATAACTTCTACCTCGAAGTTCAGGATCACGGGCTCGACCTCGACAAGCAATTGCTGCCGCATGTGTTTAAGCTCAGTCGCGAAATCGGCATCCCCATGGTGGCGACCAACGACGCCCACTACTTGACGAAGGAAGACGCCCGCGCTCACGAGGCCCTGCTCTGCATCCAAACCGGCAAGACGCTCAGCGATCCGAATCGCATGCGCTTTTCGACCGACGAGTTTTACCTCAAGTCGCGCGAAGAGATGCTGGCGCTGTTTGACGGCGACGCGGGTCCGCTCGACCGCACCTGGGAGATCGCCGAGCAATGCGACCTGACGCTCGACAAAGTTGATGACCCTTTCCCGGCGTTCGAGGTCCCCGAGGGCCACTCGGCCGACACCTATTTCGAATGGGTGGCGCGCCAGGGGCTCGAGGAACGCAAGGGACGGATCGAAACCCTGCGGGCAGCCGGCCGCCTCAAGCACGAGTTCGTCGAGTACAACGAACGGCTCGACCACGAAATCCGCGTCATCCAGCAGATGAAGTACTCGGGCTACTTCCTGATCGTCTGGGACTTCATTCGCTACGCGCGAGGCGAGAATATCCCCGTGGGGCCGGGTCGCGGCTCGGCGGCCGGATCGCTGGTCGCCTACGCGATGCGCATCACCGATATCGATCCGCTCCAATATGATTTGCTGTTTGAGCGCTTCTTGAATCCCGAGCGCGTCAGCATGCCCGACATCGACATCGATTTCTGCATGCACCGGCGCGGCGAGGTCATCCAATACGTCACCGAGAAATACGGGCGAGAGCAGGTGGCGCAGATCATCACCTTCAACACTCTGCAAGCCAAGGCCGCCATCAAGGACGTCGGCCGCGTGATGGACATGACGTTCGCCGACGTCGACCGGCTGACAAAGTTGGTTCCCAACGTGCTCAACATCAAGCTGGCCGACGCTCTCAAGCAAGAGCCCAAACTGGCGTCGCGGGCCAAGAACGAACCTGAGATCGGACGCTTGATGGAAACCGCCCAGCGGCTCGAAGGGGTCTCGCGCAACCCCTCGGTGCACGCCGCGGGCGTTGTGATTGCGCCCAGGCCGCTGCGCGAGTTGGTTCCGCTCTACAAGACGGCCAAGGACGAAATCGTCACCCAGTACGACATGAAGAGCCTCGACAAACTGTCGTTGCTCAAGATGGATTTCCTGGGGCTGACAACCCTCACCGTGATCGAGGAGGCCCTGCGATTGATCAAAGAGGGCCAAGGCGTCGACCTGCACCCGGAACAGTTGCCGCTTGAGGACAAAGACACCTACAAGCTGCTCGGCAAAGGGCTCACGAGCGGTGTGTTTCAGTTCGAATCCGACGGCATGCGCGACATCCTACGGCGCTACCGGCCCGAGCGTCTCGAGGATTTGATCGCGCTCAACGCGCTCTACCGGCCGGGGCCGATTCAGGGCGGCATGGTCAGCGATTTCATCGATCGCCGGCACGGAAAGAAGCCGGTCACCTACGATTTGCCCGTCCTCAAGGAAGTCCTCGAAGAGACGTACGGCGTCATCGTTTATCAAGAGCAGGTCATGCAAATCGCCAACCGCGTGGCCGGTTACTCGCTCGGGGAAGCCGACCTGCTGCGCCGCGCCATGGGGAAGAAAAAGGCCGAAGAGATGGCGGCCCAGAGGGAGCGTTTTCTCAAGGGCGCCCTCGAACGCGACTACCCCAAGCGCAAGGTCATCAAGCTGTTTGACTTGATGGAGCAGTTTGCCGGCTACGGCTTTAACAAATCGCACTCGGCGGCCTATGGCTTCGTGGCCTTCGTGACGGCGTACCTCAAGGCGCACTACCCGATCTATTTCATGGCGGCGCTGCTGTCGTCGGAAACGAACAACACCGACAAGATCGTGAAATACATCAACGAATGCCGCGACATGAGCATCGAGGTTTTGCCGCCCGATTGCAATTCGAGTGATTGGAACTTCACGCCGGCGGGCGAAAACGCGATTCGCTTCGGGATGGGCGCGATCAAGAACGTCGGCAAGAACGCCGTGAAGGCGATTAGCGAAGCCCGCGAAAAAGAGGGCAGCTTCCGTTCGCTCTATCACTTCGCCGAATCGGTCGATTGGACCCACGTCAACAAACGCATGATGGAAAGCGGCATGAAGGCCGGGGCTTTCGATTCCCTGGGCGGCCATCGCGCGCAGTTGATCGCTTCGCTCGACCGAGCCGTCGAACTGGGACAGAAAGCCACCCGCGACCGCGCGACCGGCCAAGGGGGACTGTTCGCGGTTTTCGCCGAGGAAGCTTCTCCGGCCGACGATGCGCTGCCCGAGGTGCCGGAATGGCCTGAAAAAGACAAGCTCGCCGGCGAGAAGGAAATGCTCGGGTTCTACGTCACCGGGCATCCGCTCAACGCCTACCGCGACAAGATCGCCGAGTTGACCACGATAGACAGCTCAAGCCTTGACGGGATCGATCAGGGGACGCCGGTGGCCTTGTGCGGCGTGCTGGCGTCGATCACCCGCAAGAGAAATCGCGAAGGGCGTCCTTGGGCGGCGGCAACGCTCGAAGACCTCAAGGGCAGTGTCGACCTCTTGGTCTTCGCGAATTCTTATGAAGAGCTTTCGCCGCTCTTGGAAGAAGACAAGGCCGTGCTGTTGCGAGGCAGCGTGCGAGCCGAGGAGAACGCCGCGCCCAAGGTCGCCGTCACGGAAATCATTCCGCTCGACAGCGCTCGCGTGGCCTTGCCGAAACAGATTTCCATCACCGTCCGTCTCGGCGCGGGCAATGGGTCGAACGGCCAGGCGAACGGGTCTTCGCGAGCCGAGCGCTTGCACGAGCTGTTTGTGAGCAGGCCGGGGGATACCGATGTTCGGCTGCGACTGATGAAAGCGCGGGACTTTCTGATTGCCTATGACGTGCCCGACCGGGTCCACGCGGATCGGGGTTTCCGCGCGCAAGTCGAGGAAATCTGCGGTTCGGGCTCCGTGGAAGTGATCCCGGGCTGAGCAAGCCTCTTTGCGCCGGCCGCCCCGCAACTGCCCACGAGCCGGCAAGCGTCACGGGCTTCGGCGGCGCGTCTCCCCAAACCGTTGCGTACTTCGACATGGTCTTCCGGCACCTCGCCCTAACGGTAAGGACTTAGCCCCCGGGACCGGCTTAGGATAGACTGAGTTTCGCTCTCGGTTTACCCAGGTTTCTCTTGAAGAATTTAACGTGACGTTTTCCTCTACGGCTGCCGCGGCCTTGCGTGCCGTCTGTTTCGTTTCTCTCTTGATCGGAGTGGCCCTGCCACCGCCCGAGGCGCGCGCCCAAGGCGTGGCGAATGTCCGCTACACCGAAGCCCGCGAACACCGCTTGCGCGGCGAGGTGCGGCTTCCCGGCACGGTCGAGGCTCCGAAGATGAGCACGATCGCCGGTGAGATCGACGGGCTGGTCGTCGAGAAACCGGTCTGGATCGGCGACCCCGTCGAGAAAGGCCAGGTGCTGGCGCGCCTTCGCACGACCCAACTCGAGCTGACTAGGCAAGCGCAAGAGGCCGACCTCAAGGAAGCCGACGCTCGACTCGAGCTGGCACGGCGAAATCTGGATCGAGCCGGCGAATTACTCGAATCCGAGATCTTCAGCCGCCAACAGTTCGACGACGCGCAATCGGAATTCAACGCCTGGGAGGGACGCACCGAAAGACTGCGGGCCGATATCAGTCGCCTCGATGACGATCTCGAACGAGCCGTGATCCGCGCGCCCTTCAGCGGCGTAATTGTCGCAAGGCACACCGAAGTCGGCCAATGGCTCGGTGCCGGAGACCCCGTCGTGGACCTGCTTTCTTCCGAGCGCCTGGTCGTTTCCGTCGATGTTCCCGAACGCTATTTCAGTGCCCTGCGTCGCGGCACCCGGGTCACGGTAACCTTCGAGGCATTGGACGGCCGACAATTCGCCGGAACCGTCCACCGTGTCATTCCTCGCGCCGATCCCCAGGCGCGCACCTTCCCGGTCAAAGTCAACTTTCCGCACAAAGGCGTAGTTGCCGGCATGCTGGCCCAGGTCACGATTCCAAACGCCGGTTCAAGCGTCGCCACCATCGTTCCCAAGGATGCCGTGGTTCGGCGCGGCCCCGACGAGTTCGTTTTCTCGTTTAGCGAGGACGGCAAGGTAAACCGAACGCCCGTCCGCTCCGGTTCCGGGGTCGGCAATTGGATCGAGGTACGGGGCGACGTCCTTCCCGGCCAACGGATCGTCACGCGCGGCAATGAGCGCTTGCGTTCCGGACAACCCGCCCAGGGCCAACCGATCGAGTACGAGTTGCCATGACCATCGTACGGGGCGCGATTAAATATCCGGTCACCACGGCCGTCGGCGTCATGTTGCTGACGCTGTTCGGGGCGATCGCGCTGTTTCGTATTCCCGTTCAACTGACTCCAACGGTTGAGGACCCCGAGGTCACCGTGATCACGCGCTGGCCCGGCGCCAGTCCGCACGAGGTCGAGCGCGAGATCGTCGACGAGCAAGAAGAGCAACTCAAGAGTCTCGAAGGCCTCGTCGAGATGGAAAGCGAGAGCCGCGAGCACGAGGCGCAGGTAACCCTTCGTTTCCTGGTGGGGACGAACTTGGATACGGCTGTTCTCAAGGTGTCCAACGCACTCGAACAGGTTCCCAGTTATCCCGACGACGCCGACAAGCCGATCATTCGCACCGTGGATGTCCGTGCAAACGCCGTGGGCTGGTTCTTGTTGGCGCCCACCGAAGAGAACGGGTTCCAAGGCGACATCGCCACGGAATACGACTTCCTCGACGATTTCGTGAAACCCGAATTCGAGCGCGTCGAGGGAGTGGCGAGTTCCAACATCATGGCGGGCCGGGAAGTCGAGATGCACGTCATCGTCAACCCGGCCAAACTTGCCGCCAGGCAAGTTACCTTCAACCAACTCGGCGCCGCGTTGGAACGCGAAAACCGAAATTATAGCGGCGGTGATTTCGACGAGGGCAAGCGCCGTTACCTGGTTCGCACCGTGGGAGAGTACGCCTCACCGGCCGACATCGAGGACGTTGTCATCACCGTGCGCAACGGCGTGCCGATTTATATCCGAGACGTCGGTTACGCGCAGACCGGCTACCGCAAGGCGACCGAGAAGGGGGCCTTCTACGGCCGCGAAATAATCGCAATGAACGTCGTCAAGGAGCCGGGCGCCAATCTGCTCGACTTGATGACGGCATTGCAACAGCGACTCGCCGACATCAATGAGCGGCTCCTGAAACCGCGCGGTCTGCGTCTGATACAAGTCTACGACGAATCGACCTACATCCACAGCTCGATCGAATTGGTGCAACAGAGCCTCATCGTTGGAGGCTGCTTGGCCATCGCGGTCTTGCTGATCTTCTTGCGCAGCTTCAGCAGCACGCTCGTGGTCGCCGTGGCGATTCCGATCAGCGTCATCGGCACTTTTCTGATGATGAACTTCTTCGGCCGCACGTTGAACGTCATCAGCCTGGCCGGCATGGCGTTCGCCGTCGGCATGGTGGTCGACAACTCGATTGTCGTTCTCGAAAACATCTATCGCCACCGTCAGATGGGGAAATCGCGCTTCGAGGCCGCCTACACGGGTGCGTCGGAGGTTTGGGGCGCCGTCCTGGCGAGCACCTTGACGACGATCGCCGTCTTCTTGCCGGTTCTGTTCATCGAAGAGGAAGCCGGCCAGTTGTTTCGCGACATCGCTCTGGCGATCAGCTGCGCGGTGGGCCTGAGCCTCATTGTCTCGATCACGGTCATCCCGAGTCTCTCGGCGAAGATCCTGCGCGCGGCCGAGGGCGACCACGCGCGCTTCGGGTTCCGTAACTTGTTCGGGTTGGTGCACCTGGGCGAAGTCGTCACCAACGCCGCGACGGCGGCCGTTTATTGGCTCTGCGGCGGCTTCTTCCGAAGGCTTTTGACGGTGACCGCGCTCACGGCGGCATCGATCGGTTTGAGTGTTTGGTTGATGCCCAAGGCCGAATACCTTCCCCGAGGCAACCAGGACTTCGCCTTCGGCATCATACTTCCGCCGCCCGGCCACAGCGTTGACGAAATCTTCGCCTACCGCCACCGAATCGTCGAGGAACTGGGCTATCTCTGGCAGACGCCCGACGAGGAGGCGGCCGCTCTACCGGGCGGCGGCATTAGCGGGTTGTTCTTCATCGCCAATCCGAATCAAACCATGATGGGATTCCGCTCCGGCGATCCGGGGCGGGTTCGCGAACTGATCCCCGTGGTGCAAGTGGTGATTCAGTCTTTCCCGGGCGCGATCGCGTTTTTGCAGCAATCCAGCATTTTCTCGAGAAGGTTGGGAGAGGGGCGCGGGATCGATATCGACATCACCGGGCCTGAAATCGAACCTCTCATCGACTTGGGCGGTGAAATTCTAGGCCGAGCGATGCAGGGTATTCCGGGTTCACAGGTACGCCCCATCCCGAGCCTTGACCTGGGCAATCCGGAGGTTCGCGTCGTCACAAACCGCCGCCGCGCCGCCGAGGCGGGGGTGACAAACCGCGATCTCGGGTTCACCGTCAGCGCGCTGATCGATGGGGCCAAAGCCAGCGATTTTCAATACCAGGGCGAAGAGATCGACCTCATCGTCAAAGCCGAAAAGACGTTCGCCCACCGCACGCACTTGATCGAGCAAATGCCGATCGCCACTCCGGACGGCCGCTTGATCACCCTGGGTTCGGTGGCGGACCTTTCCCTGGTCAACGGACCGGTGCAAATCAACCATACCGAGCGGCTGCGCACGATTACGATTCAGGTCACGCCGCCCCCCGAGACGCCTCTCCAGGAAGCCATGGACTTCGTTGAGGCGGGCATCCTCGCTCCCATGCGGGAAGCCGGAAGATTGGGCGGTCTTTATCAAACGCGGTTGAGCGGGACAGCCGACAAACTTTCCCAGACGGTCGAAGCGTTGAAGTGGAATTTGGTACTAGCCCTCATCATTACTTACCTGCTGATGGCGGCATTGTTTGAAAGCTTCCTGCATCCTTTCGTCATCATGTTCAGCGTTCCGCTGGCGGCATTGGGGGGCTTTCTCGGGCTGGCCGCGCTGAACAAGTTCCTGACCTTCCAGGCACTCGACGTGCTGACGATGCTCGGGTTCATCATCTTGATCGGGACGGTGGTAAATAACGCCATCCTGATCGTCCACCAATCGCTCAACCACATGAAAAAAGACGGCATGGCGCCCCGCGAGGCGATCCGCGAATCGACCCGCACGCGCATCCGCCCGATCTTCATGAGCGTTTCGACGAGTGTCTGCGGCATGTTGCCGCTGGTTTTGTTCCCCGGCGCGGGCTCGGAGCTTTATCGCGGCCTGGGCAGCGTCGTCGTCGGCGGCCTACTGTTATCTACCGTATTTACACTGTTCCTGGTCCCCGCGCTCTTCAGCCTCACCCTGGATATCAAACAGGCGATCATCAACGCCCTGCGTAACCTCTTCGGTCACGCAAGCGAACCGGCGCCGGGGGATTAGCTCGCCGTACTGCCTCGCTTCGCGGGAATCCGCGGCGACCTACCGCGGGGTTAATATCAGCCCCGGAGCACAAGCCTCGTGATCCCCGCCCACAATCACGATAGGCCCCCGGCAGGGGCTTAGGACGGCAGTGGTAAAATCGTAGTTGTGAGATTCATTCAAGCAGGCGAAAGCGATCTGATCGAGCTGGAGCCCGATCACGAAATGATCCACAACTTGGCTTCTCAGGCCGGCTTCGATTGCAATATCGAAGAGAGCGACCGTGCTCTGACTCTCGAAGCCAAACCGCAAGCGACCCAAGACCCCCTCGTTCTGTTCGATGCCGGGGATCCGGCGAATGTCGGCTGGTTTTCTCGTTGTCAGTTCTATGTCGACGGGCTGTCCGGGGCCGTCTTGCAGACACCTCTCACACTCGCCAACTGCCGCGATAGCGACGGCGATCTGTTGCAGCAAGTGCGTATCGGAGTCTCCAAGGAACTGCCGGTCACCTTCAAGCTTCCCGGCAATCAGTCGGTCAACGAGCAAGTGGTCTACGCTTTGCTCTACAATCTGCTCGTCGCCCTCCGCGATACCGGCGTGGCCATCTGCGGCCAAGGCGCCGTATCTCCCCTCGCCGGCCGCGCTGAAAAAATCGGTCCTCAAAACTAACCTACGCCGAACCTAAGGCTGAAACTTCCAATTCGATTTGATTTTGAACCTCCCGAGCCGCGCCGCCTCGCGGCGCGGTCCCCCCGCGAGCCGCTCCGACCCTCGGGTCGACTCCATTCGAACTAACAAGGCGATTTCAGCGTTCCCTATAAAGGACACCCCGTTGCAGTAACCTTCGCGCGGACGTTCTCCGCCGCGGCGTATCCACGCGCCATAATGAATCACGTAGTTTCACGCCCCATGACCAACCTTCGTACCAACTTGGTTCTGGCCTTCGACACGATGCGCAACCATCGGCTGCGTACCGTACTGACCGTACTCGGGCTGACGATGGGCGTCGCCGTGTTGATCATGGTGGTTACTCTCATCCTCGGAGCCAACACCTACGTCGAGGACAAGATCGCCAATCTCGGTACGAATGTGTTTCGGATCGGGAAAATGCCCTTCACCTCCACCAGCCGCGACGAGTACCGGCGAGCGATCCGAGCCCCCGACATCCGCATGAACGACGTCGACGGCCTCAAGGCCCGCTGCCCGCTCTGCACCGACATCGGGGCGAATGCTAAAAGCACCGTAACGGTGCGATACAAGAATCAGGAGTTGACCGACGTCAGCTTTCGGGGGCAGACCGCGAGCATGATCGACATCGGCAACCTCGTCGTCGAGCGAGGCCGTTTCTTTACCGCCTCGGAGGACCGCCACCGCGCCGGTGTTTGCGTCATCGGAGACGAGCTGACCGAAGAGCTCTTCCCAAACCTTGACCCCATCGGGAAAACCATCCGGGTCGGCCCCGAGCCCTTGCTGGTGATCGGCACTTTCGAACGCATCGGCTCGGTGCTGGGGCAAAACCAAGACTCCTTCATCGTTGTTCCGCTCCACACCATGTTCCGCATGCGCGGTTCCCGCTTCAGCTTGACCATCGAGGTCAAGACCGGTTCCGAAGAAGGAGCCTTCGAAAAGACCATCAACCAGGCTTGGGGCGCGATGCGGGCCCAAAGGGGCCTTGGCGGCAAGCGCGAGGACAATTTCTACTTCGGCACGGCCGCCGCCTACATGGCGCTTTGGGACCGCATCAGCGCTTCGTTCTTTTTCGTATTCATCAGCGTTTCCTCGATCGCGGCCATCGTCGGCGGCATCGTCATCATGAACATCATGTTGGTCAGCGTCACCGAACGCACCAAGGAAGTCGGGGTGCGGCGTGCCTGCGGGGCCAACCGCGGCGACATCCTACGCCAGTTTCTGGCCGAGAGCGTCGTGCAGGCGGCAGTCGGCGGCGTGCTGGGAGTTGGGATCGGCGTCATCGCGGCATTCCTGGTGACGCGCTTTTCGAATTTTCCGGCCGCGGTCGAGTGGTGGGTGGCCGCCCTGGGCGTTGCACTCGCCTCGACAGTCGGGATTTTCTTCGGCCTCTACCCGGCCATGAAGGCCGCCGATCTCGACCCCGTCGAAGCCCTGCGAAGCGAATAAATGAACTCGGAAACCCCAAACGCCGCAACTGAGCCCCGACCGCATGGGAGCAGTCAAGTGCCCGGTGAAAAGACTGCCGCGTTCATCGACGCCACGCATCGTTCCAAAATGACGCGCGACCAGCTGCGCGAAAATATCCGCGTCGCTTTTCACTCGATCCGCACCCAGAAAGCACGGTCGCTTTTGACGTTGTTGGGCGTTGTCATCGGCGTTTCCTCGGTCATCAGCGTGGCGTCCATCATCGAAGGGCTGAATAACGACGTCGTCGGCCGCATCCAAATGATGGGTTCCAAAGTCTTCATCGTGGCCCGCATCGGGCCGCAATTCGGGCGCCGCTCGCAAGAAATGCGTTTGCGGAAATACCTCAAGCCCTCCGATGCGCAAGCGATTCGCGAGTCCGCGCCGACCGCGGAATTCGTCACGGCATTCGGGGATCGCAGAGGCCTCGCCGCCCAAGCCAATGCAATTCGCTATGGCAAGCAACTCGTCGGCGACGTTTTTCTGCGCGGCGTGGACGAGTTCCATTCCGACGCCATGACCCAGATGGATGTCTCACAAGGTCGCGTGATTTCGTCGCAAGACAGCCGACACTCGCGTTATGTCGTCGTGCTGGGACGGGCCATCGCCGAGAGTCTGTTTCCCTTCATCGACCCCATCGGCCGCACGGTTCGATTCAACGGACTGCCCTTCGAAGTGATCGGTGTGTTTGTGCGCGACGAGGGTCTGTTCGGAGGACCGGGAATCGATCAGATGGTGACGATCCCATTGTCGACGTTTCGCAAACTCTATCCCGACGAGCGCGAATTCGCGATCGCGGTTTCGGTTCGGGAAACCGCGCAGGTCGGGCAAGCCGTTGACGAAACGGTCGCGGTGCTGCGCCGGGTTCGTAGAGTCCCTCCGCGTAAGGATAACGACTTTGAAATCTTCATGCCCGAGTTCTTTGTCCGCATCTGGAAGCAGTTGACCGGCGCCCTGTTTCTGTTGACTTTTACGATCAGCTCGATCGCCCTGCTGGTGGGCGGCATCGGCGTGATGAATATCATGTTGGTTTCGGTCACCCAGCGCACCCGCGAAATCGGAGTCCGCAAGGCCGTCGGCGCGCGCGGTCAAGATGTCCGCATGCAGTTTTTGACCGAGGCCATTGCCCTCACCTGCCTGGGCGGCGTGATCGGGATTCTCCTCGGCAACGGCGTTGCCTGGGGAGTCAAATTGGTGTATCCCGCTCTGCCGGTGGCGGTGTCGCTGGTCTGGGTCTTGATCGCCTTTTCGATCTCGGTGGGAATCGGGCTGTTCTTTGGCTACTACCCCGCTAACCGCGCCGCGCGCCTCGACCCGATCGTTTGCTTGCGCTACGAGTGAAGCTCGTCGGCCGCGGCGACAGCGGAGGGGCGATAGGCCTCGCGCACCATTAATACGAAGAAAAAAACGATCACGCCAATGGCGATTGCGCTCCCTTCCGCGCCGGTGACGGTCGCGTACGCGGTCGGCGGCAGCAGAACGACTGACGCGGTTACACGCAAAACGGCCGAATATCGTTGCGATATTACGCTCAAGGCGGCCGGCAAAAGGATCACCATGTCAGTGAGATAAGCGTGTCGACTGACCAATAACCCGCCGACCAGGCAGCACGCCAGCGACAGATGTAGGTCCGCGCGACGCGCTACAAGCCAAGCCGCCCCCGCCACGGCGATGGCGGCCATCGCTTCGGTGACCGGTCCGAGCCCTGCCCACGAAACGACGCCGTACAAGTTGGGCATCTGCTCGACGCTCGGCGAAAAGTCGGGCGTCGTCGCGACCCGAAACCACTCCAGCGGCCAACTCAACCCCGCCGCGGCGAACGAAACCAAGGCTAAGACCGCTCGGCCGGCCACCAAGCCTTGCAGGAAACTCAGATCCCGACGAGCCGCGATCCAGACCGGCAGCAACAAGAAAAGATGAAGCTTTATCGAGCAAAGCGCCGCAATCAGCCCGGCGACTCGTGCATCTCCCCGCTGGTGAAAGTGCAGCGCGGCGGCGATCAAGATCAGCAGCAGAGGCGAATCTTGGCCGTTGACAAAAGCCGCGAAAAGCGGCAAGGAAAGGCAGACCCAGGCCACGCGCAAACGCCACCCCGGGACCGGCCACAAAACAACAAACCCAATGGCCGCCGCCGCCCGAACGACGTGCCATACCCACTCCGCCGCCGCGTAATCAAGGTACGACAGGGGCCGGAACAAGAGCGCATGGAAAGGCAACCGAACGTAGCCATGGCCGCTGGTAAAACCCCCGATGTGGCGCTGCTCTTCGCGATGGAGAACGTCGACATCGTAGAGGTCGCCGTCGCCGATCAAATGGCCGCCCGCATAGAAAACAGCGAAATCCGAAGCTCGATCCGCGCCGATCGTGCGCACATGGGCGACCATCGCAATCATCAGACACAAGCCTAGTAGGGCATTCACTAAAGATACCCATGAGCCCACTTTCGAGTCTGAAACGGAATCAGCGCGCGACACCTCGGTAGTGTAGACGATCGCCGTCCGACCTCGTGCTTACGGCAGTATCGCCACGCCCCAAGGCCGCTCGCTGACCTTGATTTTGCCGACAACCGTCAACGTTTCGGCATCAACCACCGAAACGTCATCAGAAGGACCGTTCGCCGTATAAAGCGTTTTCCCGTCGGGAGTGATGGCGATTCCCCAAGGCCGCACGCCGACCTCCACCTCACCAACCACCTCGTTCGTCGTCGTGTCGATCGCAACAACATGACGACCCCGGCCGGTCGTGACGTAGATCTTGCCCCCGTCCGGGGCTACCGCGATACCCATCGGTCGCACGGTTTCCCCGGAAAGCTGAATCGTATGGATCACCTCGTGCTCCGCCGTGTCCACCACCGCGATCGTCCCGCTTCTCTCCGAGCTGATGTAGGCTCGCGATGAGTCGGGGGAAAAAACCGCCGTGCGCGGCCGCAGCCCTACCTCGAATGTCTTCACCACCGAGTCGCTCGCCGTATCGATCACCGCGATCGTCGCGTCGTCTTCGGAGGTCACGTACACGAATTCGCCGTTCGGGCTGATACCCACGCCCTCGGGCTCATCGCCCACCTCCAGCGTCTTGAGTACTTTGTTCTCGGCAATGTCGACGATGCTCGCCAAACCGACATCTTCATTCGCTACGTACATCTTGGTCCCGTCCAGGCTCACGGCAAGCTGTTCGGGATCCGAGCCGCCGTCAAGTATCTTGACCAGCTTGTTCTGTTCCACATCGAAGACCCCGATCCCGTCCGCCGATTTGTCCGCCGGCGGCAACGTATCTCGATCCACGCCCGGACCCGCGAAAGGTGAACCGCTCAGCGCCACGTAGATCGTCTTACGATCGCGACTCAGCCGAATTCCGCGCGGCCGTTTGCCTAATGGCACCGTCGCGAGCACCTGATGGGAAACGGTGTCGATAATGCTCAGGTCGCCCGACGCCTCGTTCGTCACATACACGAGAGGTGCCGTCCGCTCGGCAGCCGGTTGAGCCTCCGAGCTTGGACCTCCGTCGCCGGGTCCGCAAGAGATCACGGCGAAACAACACCAACTCACCATCGTCCAGGTCGCCAAACGCCTCATCACATCCTCCCGAAACATCGTGTCCGCTGATTCATCGCCAAGTAAAGAAGCATAGACGTTTTCATCCGCCGACGCCACGACCGCCCCTTCGCCGCTCTTCGAGCTGTAATGGTTTCATCAATATCGCGCCGGGATACGGATTATCTTCCATACTCAAGAGAGCGGGCGTGCCGCCCCATGAGGCTTAATGCAACCGTTTCTTCAACCGGCCGGGCGCGAAACCTTGCAGAGTTTCGTCGCCGAAAAGTTTGCCGGGTTGCCGTTCGTCGTTGTCTCGAACCGCGAACCCTATATCCATTACTTAGAGGGCGACAAGGTCCGCTGGAAACGCACTCTGGGCGGGCTCGTCACCGCGCTCGACCCGATGATGCAAACCTTGCGCGGCTCTTGGGTGGCCCACGGCTCGGGCGACGCCGATCGCCAAACCGCCGCCGAAGACGGCTGTCTCGGCGTCCCGCCCGATGCTCCCAGCTATAAGCAACATCGCGTCTGGCTGTCGAAAAAAGAGGAAGAGGGCTACTATTACGGCGTCGCCAATCAGGCACTGTGGCCGCTTTGCCACAATTCCTATACGCGGCCGCTGTTTAGTCAGTCGGATTGGGAAGTCTACCAATCGGTTAACGCCAAGTTCGCCGACAAGGTCGCGCGCGTCGTCGGCGATCAAAAGGCCGTGGTGTTCGTCCAGGACTACCACTTTGCCTTGTTGCCGGCCATGGTCAAGCAGCGCTGCCCGCAAGCGATTTGCGCTCATTTCTGGCATATTCCCTGGCCCAATCCCGAGGTTTTCTCGATTTGTCCCTGGCGGCGGGAAATGCTCGAAGGTCTGCTGGGTAACGATTTGCTTGGGTTTCATTTACAGGCCTCGTGCAATAACTTTCTCGAAACCGTCGACCGCGAGCTCGAAGCCCGCCAAGACCGCGAGATGATCGCCGTGGTCTACAACGACCACACCACGCGCGTGAGGCCCTTTCCCATTAGCGTCGATTTCGAGGCGATCTCGGAGCAAGCCGCCGGCGAAGCCTGTGCCAACCGTATGGAATCGGTCAAAAAGGAACTCCGGCTCGACGGCAAGTTCGTGCTGCTCGGGCTCGACCGGATGGACTACACCAAGGGCATCCCCGACCGCTTGCGGGCCGTTGATCTGTTTCTCGAACGCCGCCCCGATCACATCGGCAAACTGGTTTTCATTCAAGCTTCGGTACCGAGCCGACACCGCATTCCCGCCTACAAATCATTGATTAGCGAGGTCGAAAACCTCACCGAGGAGATCAATTGGCGTCACGGCGACGGCGCTTGGAAGCCGATCGTGACCCTCGATGAGCACTTATCGTGGGAGACCGTTCTGGCGCTCTATCGGTTGGCCGACGCTTGCGTAGTCAGCAGCCTGCAAGACGGTTTGAATCTGGTGGCCAAGGAATTTGTCAGCGCCCGCGCCGACCAGCGCGGCGTTCTGCTGCTGAGTCGTTTCGCCGGCGCGGCCTCGGAGTTGCCCGAAGCTCTGTTGCTCAACCCCTTCGCCCACGACGAGTTCGCCGCGCGTATCGAAGACGCCGCCCAAATGTCCCCGGACGAGCAAGGCTCCCGAATGCAGGCCCTGCGAGCGCAAGTTCGCGAGAACAATATCTATACTTGGACCCTCCACCTTCTCGATCAGCTTTCCGGACTGGGGTAGGAAGAAACAGAGCCCCGAGCGCAAGCGACGGGCCCGCCCTCGCGGCCCCATTCCCTCCGGCAGTACCCCCTAACCACATCATGCAGCACCTCTTTAAAGCCTGGCCCGAAGCCGCCGCGACGCTCAAAACCGCGCCGGGCCTTCTCCTCATGCTCGACTTCGACGGGACGTTGGCCCCGTTAGTCCCCCATCCCGATCTTGCCGCTCTTCCGGAGAAAACCAAGCTGCGCATGGAACAACTGGCGGCCGCCGCCCCCGTCGATCTCGCCGTCATCAGCGGCCGCGCGGTCTCCGATCTGCGGGCCCGCATCGGGCTCGAGGGAATCGAATACAGCGGCAACCACGGCCGCGAGCGCCTTCGCCCCTTCTCTGACCGAATCGAGTTCCGCAACGAAGTCCTCGAAAAAATGGCGGCGGCGGCGCGGGCAGCGGCCCAAGCGGTGGATAGCATCGAGGGTGCCTACGTCGAAGACAAGGGCTTGACCGCGGCGCTCCACTACCGGCAAGTTCCCCCCGCCCGTCACGCCGATGTCCGCCGCGCGGTCGAGGCGCTCATTCCCGGGCTTGGCCCGGGAATCCACGTCGAGGAAGGGAAGATGGTTTTCGAACTGCTGCCGAGCGATGGTCAAAACAAGGGCAAGCTCGCTTTGACCCTGTTCCAGGAAAAGGGCGCCGCCGGCGTCGTCGTTCCGATCTATTGCGGCGACGACGTGACCGACGAAACCGTCTTCGAAGCCCTGCCCCGCGAGGCACTCTCGATCCATGTCGGGAACGGCGGCAAGCCCTCGCGGGCGCGTTATCGATTGGACGACCCGGAGCAAGTCGCCGAATTCCTTGGTAGAATTGTGGACTTTCTCGGCCCCCGGCGCGTCGAGCCCCGATCAGGGTAGGGATAGAATTCGCCCATGTCGAACCGTTTCGTTTTCTATAGCGCCGCGAGCCTGGTGCAGACTACGCCCTTCGAGGCCGATAGTCTGCCCTCGTTGCTCGATTGCCTGCGACGGGTCGACAGCTCGTCGATCTTCTATCATTTCTATCATTCGCTGTTGCGCCGGCATTTCCTGAAGGCCGAATTCCAAAATGACTTCGCCCTCTGGGCGGACGAGCAATTGCGCGAGCCCTGGTTAGCCGAAAGGTTGGCGACTGTCGACCCGATGGATTTCGCCATGATCCGGACCGCGCGCGAAAAGTTGATCGAATACGTCGAGGTCTTCGTGGGCCCGGCGCAATCTCATGTGCGCGTGCCGCCGGGCAAGGAATTTCGCTTTCAAGAGTTGAAGAGCTTCTCTTACCCAAGCGGCATTGAGGCGGAAACACTCGAGGAATTCGCCGCCGCGGTGAGGCAGGTGAGCGTGGAATCGGTTTTCTATCACCTCGTGGAAGCGCGCCTGCGTCTGCACAAGAAGTCAAACGATTTTTCGAGCTGGCTCGAACAGACCCACGGCGAGACGGTGTTGGCGCGGGAAATCGATGGACTGAATCCCTACGGCTACGGGCTGGAGGACTTAAAGGCCAAGATCGCCGAGTTGGTCGAGGCGAGGGTTTCCCAATGAGTGAGTTAAATCTCGATGCCTACGCCCCGATTGTCGGCCCCGGCGAGATCAACGACATCCGCCGGTTGGCCGGCTATCTCAAGGGCCGCCGGGTGCAACAGATCAACTCGACGTTCAGCGGCGGCGGCGTGGCGGAGATTCTCTACCGTCTGATCCCGCTGATGAACGAAGTCGGCCTCGACGTCAATTGGGACGTCGTCGACGGTGAGCAGCCTTTCTTTGAGGTCACGAAGAGCTTCCACAACGCCCTGCACGGCCAACACGTCGAAATCACCCAGGAGATGCTCGACATTTTTCTCGAAACCACGGCGGCGAATGAGCGCAAGTTCGACCGCGACGCCGACATCGTGGTTTTGCACGACCCGCAGCCGGTTGGGCTGGTGACGATGCGCGACGGCTTCAAGGGCCGAACCGTGTGGCGCTGTCATATCGACGTTTCCCAGGCCGACCCGGTCGTTTGGCGATTTCTCGAACGCTTCATCACCAAGTGCGACGCGTCCGTCTACCATCTGGTGGACTACGCCCACAATCTGCCCATTCGTGAGTTCATCATTCCGCCCGCGATCGACCCGCTGGCCGACAAAAACTGCGAGATGGAGCCCGAGGAAATCAATGCCGCGCTGGAGCGATTCGGCATTGATCCCAAGCGCCCCATCGCCGTGCAGGTTTCTCGTTTCGACCGCCTCAAAGACCCCGTCGGCGTCATCGAGGGCTATCAGATGACGCGCCGCTACGCCGATTGCCAACTCGTTCTCGCCGGCGGCGGCGCGCCCGACGACCCCGAGGGCCAAGCCGTGCTCGCCGAAGTGATGGAGCGCAAGGGCAACGACCCCGACGTCTTCGTACTCGACCTGCCGCCCGACTCTCACCGCATCATCAACGCCCTGCAACGCGCCGCCGACGTCGTCATTCAGAAATCGATCCGCGAAGGCTTCGGCCTGACCGTCGCCGAGGGCATGTGGAAGGGCAATCCCGTCATCGGCGGCAATGTCGGCGGCATTCGTAGCCAGATTATCCAAGGCGTGACCGGTTATCTCGTCAACACCGTGGAGGGGATGTCCTGGCGTTTACGCGAGCTGCTCGCCGACCCCGAACGCGCCCGCCACATGGGCGAGATGGGCCGCCAACATATCCGGCAGAATTTTCTACTCCCCCACAGCCTCAAAAACTGGCTGCTGGTCTACCTTTCACTCGACCATCCCGACCGCCACATGGTCGAGCTGGGCTAACGGTTAGGCTGCCTGCTCTACGACCTCTGCTCCTGTTCCATCTTCTGAGTATTAGGGCCCGTTGATGTTTCGTACGGGGAACGCCGGGTTTGACTCCGACCGCGTCTCGAAACAGTCCGTTGGAAATTTCATTCTGACCGTCGTCAATGTCACGAAAGCGGGGATGATTTACGACGACGCGGCCAACGTGGAAACGTCGGATTGCATCGACACCAACGGAGCAGCCTGCGGCCCGCCCGACACCGATCCGCCCGCCGATCCGACGGGTCTGGGCGCTACCGCCGGGGCTCTGTCGGTCGTACTCGATTGGAACGACAACGGCGAAGGGGATCTGGCGGGCTACCAAGTCTTTCGCTTGACCGTTTCGGGTGATTTCTCCGACCCGCCGATCGCGCAAATCGGAGCGACCAGCGCCTACACCGATACCGGCTTGACGGCGGGCACAATGTATTACTACATCGTCAAAGCCGAGG
The DNA here is from genome assembly GCA_965248235.1 of Bryobacterales bacterium. Lineage (GTDB taxonomy): Bacteria > Acidobacteriota > Terriglobia > Bryobacterales > UBA6623 > UBA6623. The sequence goes on from CBDFIU010000001.1 coordinate 409,907, forward strand.
ACACGAGCGGCAATCTGTCGTCCGAGTCGACCGAAGCTTCCGCGATTCCCACCGCGGCGACCGCGACCACGATGCACATCGAGACAATCAGCGTCGAAGTGATCCGCCGAGGGAAACGATATTTCGGTCGCGCATCGGTTCGAATCTTCAATAACGAAGCTAATGCCGTGTCGGGCGCCGCGATCCAAGGAAACTGGACGATGCCCGACGGCAGTGCCGCTCCAGATAGCGAAACGACCGATGCCGCTGGGTTGGCCGTGATCGATTCAGCGAAAGTCGCCGCTCTGCCCGGTCAGTCGTTTACATTCGCGGTGGCCGACGTAACGCACGCGATGAACACCTATGATTCATCAGGCAATACGGCTTCCTCGGCGATCGGCGTCGTCGGGCCGTAGGCAGGGTCTCGCGGCCGATCGGCGGCGGTGCTTCTCGGTCCTTGCGCGCGACGTCGTGAATCGCTAATCGCTGAGATCGTGAATCGCTAATCAATGACGTCAGGTGGAAAAATCATGCGGATGCGGCTTGCCCGCAGCGCCGGCGTGGGTCTTGCTCGCCCCTTCGGTCGGCCGACCGCACCCCGATATCGAAATCCGCATTGCCGCCGTCACAAAGAAGATCGCCGCTGATCCCGCCAACGCCGAGCTTTATCTACGCCGCGGAGAGCTTCACCGTCAACATCGCGATTGGAAAAAGGCTCTTGCCGATTACACTCGGGCGGAGGATCTCGACTCGGCCTTGGCCGAAGTCCACCTCTCGCGCGGCAAGATGTTGTTTGACGCGGACCGCTTCACGGAAGCTCGATCGGCGCTCGACCGTTTTGTGTCGTTGCGGCCTCGAAACGCGCTCGGTTTCGTAGCCCGCGCCCGCTTGCTGGCGGCGATGGGTCACGCCGCCGCCGCGCTTGAGGAAATGTCGCGGTCCGGCTACGACGCGGCGCTGTCGCGCCTCGACCGTATGCGCGGTCGGCTGCCGCAAGAGCGCTTCTTCCAGCGGCGGGGCGTCATCCTGGAACGTGCCGGCAGAAGCCGGGAGGCGCTGGAAAGCTACGGCGAAGCGGTCGCGCACGTCGATTCCCTACCCCTCGAAAGACGCGGCACGAAGCCGCTCGTCACCTTGAGGGCTGATCTGGTCGCCGCCATTCGCCATCTTGAGAGCGACGCGCCGCGCCCGTAACCCGCGGGGCTGTGAAAAATTGGGGACTGTGCCGAGCGCCGACCGAATCAGTTCCGTCAAATCAATAATTTCTCCTGGCGCGAAGTGGACTGTCCCCCATTTTTTCACAGCCCCCGTGGGATTGGGCTACTCGACCGTCACGCTCTTGGCCAAGTTGCGGGGCTGATCGACGTCGCATCCTCGCAGCACCCCGATGTGATAAGCAAGCAGCTGCAAGGGCACGACCTCGAGGATCGGCAACAGCAGCTCCGGCGCGGCGGGAATTTCGATGACGTCCTCGACAAAGTCGCCGATTGTCCGATCATGTTGCGTGGCGAGCGCGATCACGCGGCCTTGGCGCGCCTGCACTTCCTTGATATTGGCGAGCGTTTTCTCATAGCGCATGCGACTGCTCTCGTCGGCCGGATCCTGGGTGGCGATCGCGACAACGGGCAGGTTTTCGTCAATCAGCGCATTGGGTCCGTGTTTCATTTCGCCGGCCGGGTACCCCTCGGCATGGATGTAGGAAATTTCCTTCAGCTTCAACGCCCCTTCGAGAGCAATCGGGTAGTGGACGCCGCGCCCAAGAAAGAGGACGTCCTCGGCGCGATACAGGGTCCGCGCCAGGGCTTCGCAATGGGCGTCGTTGTTGAGAACGGCTTCGAGTTTGCTCGGAATCACGAGCAGCTCGTCAATCGATTGCTTGGAAGAGAGGGGATCGAGCTTACTCTTGAGGCGGCCCAGATAAAGCGCCAACAAAAACAGCGCGGTTAATTGGCAGGTGAAAGCCTTGGTCGAGGCAACACCGATCTCCGGTCCCGCATGGGTATAAATCGTGCCTCCGGCTTCGCGCGTCAACATCGACCCCAGCACATTGCAAATCGCCAAGGTCTTGGAACCTTTTCCGATCGCCTCGCGTTGCGCCGCCAACGTGTCGGCCGTTTCCCCCGACTGACTGATCAAAACGGTGAGAGTTTTGTCCCTCAAGATCGGGTCGCGGTAGCGAAACTCACTGCCGTAATCCACCTCCACGGGAACGCCGGCAAGTCGCTCGACCATAAATTTTGCGGCCAGAGCGGCGTGCCACGAGGTACCGCAAGCAACCATCCGAACCTGCTCGACGGCCGCGAACTCGGGTTCGGTGATCTCCATCTCGTCGAGAAAGACTTCGCCCGATCCCCGACCAATGCGTCCCAGCAGCGTATCGCGGACCGCGCGAGGCTGCTCGAACACTTCCTTGAGCATGAAGTGTCGATAGCCTCCCTTTTCCGCCATCACCGGATCCCACAAAATGTGTTGCACCGCTCGGCTCATCGAGCGGCCTTCGAAATCCATCACGCGCACGCCACGCGGCGTCAAAACCGCGATGTCGCCGTCGGCGAGAAAGAACATGTCGCGCGTATGGTGCAGAATCGCCGGCACGTCGGAAGCCACGAAGTATTCGTCGTCGCCGATGCCGATGACGGCCGGCGGACCGCCGCGAGCGGCCACGATCTTGTTCGGGTCGCGGCGGGAAATCGCCGCCAGAGCGAATACGCCCTGCAGCTTCCGGACGGCCAGCCGCAGAGCTTCCTCGAGAGGGGTGCCCTCTTGACTGAATTCGGCGACCAGGTGGGCGATGACTTCCGTGTCGGTATCAGTGATCAACTCGCGCCCGGCCTGTTCGAGTTCCGCCTTGAGCGTCAGGTAGTTTTCGACAATGCCGTTGTGAACCACAACGATATCGCCCGTCGAGTCTCGGTGCGGATGGGCGTTCTCTTCGGTCGGACGTCCGTGCGTCGCCCAGCGCGTGTGCCCGATGCCGTAGGTGCCTCCGACCGGTTGTAGGCGCAGAGCTTCCTCGAGGTTGCGCAGCTTCCCGGCGGCGCGCCTTACCTGCAGCCCGCCGCCGTTGGCGCTGACCGCCAGCCCCGCCGAATCGTAGCCGCGGTACTCGAGTCGCCGCAGGCTGTCGACCAAGATGGGCGCGGCTTCACTAGGCCCGATGTAGCCGACAATTCCGCACATATTCGCTCATTCTTTCCAATCGATGGAGTATTCCTCGATGACGGGGTTGGCCAGCACTTCGCGGGCAATCTTGTCGACTTGCTCGCGTGCCTGTTCTTGGGACGTTTCGTCGCTAATCTCGATTTCGAAGAACTTCCCCTGCCTGACGTCGAGGACGTTGTTATGGCCCAAACCGTTCAACGTCGTGCAAATCGTGCGGCCCTGGGGGTCGAGAACCGTTTTCTTGAAGGTGACATGGACAACAGCCTGCATCTGTTCATTATCATCTCTTTCATCGTCACTTTCCGATGCAAAACGTCGAAAAGATGTCGCCTAGGATGTCATCGACGCTGGTGGCGCCGGTGATGCGATCGATCGCGCTCAGCGCCCCATAGAGATCCAGCAAGAGCATCTCGTGCGGGACCCCCGCCGGAATCGCCTCTCCCGCCTTGCCCAACCGTTCCAGCGACTCTCGGAGCAGAGTTTCGTGGCGCAGGTTGGTGACGAAGGTGGCTTCGCCGGAGACGTCCGCGGCGGGTAACGCCTTGGCGCGGATGCGTCGCCGCAGCTCGTCGATTCCCTCGCCGGTGAGCGCCGAAACAACCGTGCAGTCACTCTCCAACCGCGCTTGGCGCGGCAGGTCCGCCTTGTTGCCGACCAGCAGACAGCGCCCGCCCTCGGCCGCCTTGACCACCAATTCATGATCGGCGCTTTCGAGGTTTTCGGACAGATCGACAACGACGAGAACCAGGTCGGAATCCGCCAGCGCCTCATAGCTCTTGGCCACGCCTTTGACTTCGGCGACATCGGTCGTCGCCCGGATACCCGCCGTATCGACAAGCTTCACCGGAAGACCCTCGATCGAGAGGGTCTCGCTGACCTGATCACGGGTCGTGCCGGCGGCCTCGGTGACGATAGCTCGTTCCTGTTCAAGCAGCCGGTTGAAGAGGCTCGATTTGCCGGTATTGGGACGGCCCAGAATCGAAATCGTCAATCCCGAGCGGATCACTTTGCCGTAGCGGAAACTCTCGACCAACCGCGTTACGCCTTCCATCAGCGGATCGAGCCGACCGAGCAGTTCTTCGTCCGGCGCCACGCCTACGTCGTCCTCGGCGAAGTCAATACCCGCCTCGAGCAGGGCGATCAGATCGCGGAGTTGCTTTTTGAGCGGCCCGATGCGGCGCGAAAACGAGCCTTCGACTTGCCGGATCGCCACCCGGGCTTGGTACAGCGTCGTTGCTTCGATCAGGTCGCGGACGGCTTCGGCTTGGGCCAGATCGAGCCGGCCGTTTAAGAAGGCGCGTTCGGTGAATTCGCCGGGCTCGGCCAGGCGCGCTCCCAGCTCGATGGCGCGCTCGACGGCGAACGAAACAACCACGGGCGAACCGTGGCACGAGATTTCGACGACGTCTTCGCCCGTGTAGGACCTCGGTTTGGGAAAGGTGGTGAGAACGACTTGATCCACCGTCTCGCCCCCTTCATCCACCAACGAGCCAACACAGGCGCGGCGCGGTTCGGGCGGCTCTTCGGACACCGGCTTGACGAGTCGACCGCCGACGGCGAGAGCATTCGGGCCCGACATGCGCACCACGCCCAGGCCTCCCCGGCCGGGCGGGGTAGACAGCGCGACGATCGTATCGTCGCCGTGGATCAGGGGATAGGAGGACGACAAAACCGTCGTTCAGTGATTCTTGTCTTCGGCCGCGAAGACGACCGTATGGCGCTGAGGTACGACGCCTTCCGAAGTCGTGTCAACGTCGGGATCATCGCGCAAGGCCAGGTGCAACACACGGCGTTCGCGCGAACTCATCGGTTGGAAATGGAACGGCACGCCCGTTTCCTTAACTTTTTCCGCGGCCACCGCCGCGGTCATTCGCAGCTCTTGGATCCGCGTTACCCGATAGTTGTCGGCGTCGAAGACGAGTCGATAGCGGTCGCTGTGCGAGACTCGCAACGCTTCCAAGGTGAGATGCTCGAGAGCCAGCAGCAGTTCCGCGCGGTAGAGCAACAACAACTCCACGTCGGGCCCCGAAAACTTCACCAAGAAGTCGGGTGAAAAAAGATCTCGGTTCTCAAGCGTCTCCGCCGACTCGACGGTGTAGCTGAGATCGAGCCCCGTGGCCTTCAAAAAGGGCTCTAGGAACTCGTCGATTCGCGACGGGACGTTGTCGCTCGCCCAATCTGACATATTGCCGGGGGGTCGGATGCCGCTAATCAACCGCTCTTTTTCTTCTTCTTGCGGCGTTTCGGCTGCTCGATTTTGAGCGGTTCCGACGGCATGCGGTTCAAGATAACCTGTTGTAGCACGCCGACCAAATTGCTAGTGAGCCAGTATAACACGAGGCCGCTTGAAAACCCCCAGAACAGGACCCCGAACATCAGCGGCATGAACTTCATGAGCCGCATTTGCGTCGGGTCGCCACCCGGCGTCGGCGTCAGCGACTGCATCCAAAATTGCGAGACCACCATCGCAACCGGTAAGACGCGAATGGCCATTTGCTCGGGTTGAGAAAGGTCGCCCACCCACAGCCACTCGGATTGGCGGATCTCGATCGCGACCGTCAGGACACTATAAAAGGCGATGAAGAAAGGCAGCTGGATCACCATCGGCAGGCAGCCGCCCATGGGATTGACGCCGTGCTTTTTGTACAGCGCCATCATCTCTTCCTGCTGCTTTTGCTTCTTGGGATCGCGCATGCCCAGGCCTTTGTACTTGTCGTTGATCTGCTTGACCAACGGCTGTAGAGCCTGCATCTTTTTCATCGAGCCCGAGCTTTTCCACTTGAAGGGAAACAGCGCGATGTTGATGATCAGTGTGACGACAATGATGCCCCACCCGTAGTTGGCGACGATGGTTCCGTGAACCCAAATCAACATCCAGTAGAGCGGCTTGGCGAGGATGCCGAACCAATCGCCAAAAGCGACAATGTCTCGCATTTCCGGCAAGACCGATCCCATCAACTGGAAGCTCTTGGGACCGAGAAAGACCTGGAACCGATTCGTCGAGGAGCCGCCCACCGCGAGCGTCGCGAAGGGCTCTTCGCTTTCCTCGGGCGTGAGAACCGGAATCGCCCCGGTTTCCATGCGGACTTCGCCGCCCGATTCGAGCGGCAGAAAGACGGCCGTGAAAAACAGATCGTCAATCCCGGCGTAAGGGAATGAGCCGGTGTTGATGGCGCGGTCATCGGCCGCGTCGGCGGCGGTGTTGCGGGTTAGCGAGCGGGTCGCCGTGTCGTAGTAAAACGTCGTAGTGTGTTGTGAGTCGAAGGGCTGGTCGAGATCACCGAACCCGCCGTCCCATTGCAACAGATGGTTTTGCGGAACCCCGCCCACGCTGACCGAGCTTTCGATCTCGAACAGATAGCCTTCCGACTCGAAGCGAAACGTCTTGGTCGCCGCTTGTTGTCCGTCGTTATAGGAAAAGGTGACCGCCGTTGTCCCGGTGCGGTGGGCGAACCCGCCGTCCACGGTAAAAAGAGCGTCGTTCAACGCGGCCATGGCTTCGCCGCCGGGTGCGGCCAGCGTAAAGGCGCGCGGCATCTTGTCCGCGTGGCGCACCAGATCGAGCGGCAGCGGTTCGCCTTCTTTCGCCGAGATGTATTCCTTGAGAACCCAGCTCGTCACCGTCCCGCCGCGATTGGAGAAGGTGACCAGATAAGTGTCGGTCTCGACGGTGATTTCCTGTTCCCGCTCGGCTACCTTACGATCAGGCGCGTAGGCCGCGGCCGCGGGCCTCGCGGGCGGCGCGGCGGCGGGCGCGGCCGACGGCTCTTCCGCGGGTTGCCCGGCGGCCCTAGAATCGCTCGGCGTCTGTTCGCCCGGCATCGGCTCGGAAACGGCGATCTCCGGCGGCGGCGGCGACAACACATTGTTGACGTAGACGTAGCCCGCAATCGCCAATGCCGAGAGAACGCATGCCAACAGCAAGCGTTGCTGGACAAATTGTTCGTCGTTTGGATCAGGCATCGGGTACGGGATCGCAGCCACCCGGCGAAAACGGACGGCATCGCAGCAGACGCTTCACGGCCAGCCAAAGGCCCTTCCTCACCCCGTGGCGCTCCACCGCTTCCACGGCATACATCGAGCAAGTGGGGTGAAACTTACATAACGAGGGCAGCAGGGGAGAGACAGCACCCTTGTAGAAGAGCAAAACGAGCACGGCCGACTTCTTCGCCGCCCACCCGAGGAACTCAAGGATTTCGCCGCGGCTTCGGGCGAGAAAACTCGCTCGCGGCCGCTCGACGGAAAGTACGTTGGATTTCAGCATCGAGCTTGGTCGCGGAAGCGTCGCGAATAGGGTGGCGGGCTTGAAAGACGATCTCCCAACCATCCGGAAATTCATCAAAACGACCCCGAATCGCCTCCCGCAAACATCTTTTAATACGATTGCGGACAACCGCTCCTCCCAGTCGACGTCCCACGGCCAGTCCCGCGCGGCCGGGGCCTTCAACCTCGGCCTTGCGAAATACGGCCGCGAAGTAGGCGTTCGACCAGCGAGCGCCTTCGCGGTAAACGCGGTCGAATTCCCCTCGCTTCAAGAGACGGCGGGATTTCGGGAAGCGGTGGCCGCCGGTTGCAACCGGCCGAGGCAATGTTATCTCTCCGAGCTGACGGTGAGCACATGCCGACCCTTCGCGCGACGGGCGGAGAGGATGCGCCGCCCGCCGGGAGTCTTCATCCGGGTGCGGAAACCGTGCTTCTTCGCCCGGCGACGATTGTTCGGCTGAAACGTTCTTTTGGGCATCGAATTTTATCCGTGGCGCCAGCGGGCCGACTCCGGTCGACAGCGTTTTCCCGCGCAAACGAAACCTTAGTGTATCAACAGCCCCGAAAAGCGGTCAAACCGCGCCCCCGTCCTCATCGTCGAAACCCAAACCCAAACCCGCCCCAAAATCGTCAACGTAACGGGCTGTGAAAAAATCGAGAACCCTCCAAATCTTGCGCCGGAATACTCAATCCGCGACCTACGATTCAGAGCCCGGAGCGCAAGCGACGGAGCACTTCCCCGACGGCTTGGCGCTTCGGTATGGTCTTCCGTCTACTTGAAACCGTCGCGACCAAACAAACCCAATTTACCCCCAACGAAATGCATCCGCCGCCAAGCCATAACATCCACTTGGGGGATCGGGGGGGACTCCCCACCGTTTGTCAAGTGCTGAGGAAGGGCGGTACCCTTCCAGAGCGGCTGCCCAGCGCGGTAGTTCAAGCTGCCGCTTGGGCCGGCGGCTGACGACGGGCGGGGTCATACAGGGTTCCCTGACGAAGCATGGCGCACAGCACGGCCAGAAGTCGGTCCGCAAGACCGCGCAACGCGCGCCCGTGAGAATGCCCTCGGTTGCGCAACTGATGGTAATGGTGACGACTGTGGGGGTCGTGTTGGATGCTCACTCTCGCCCAATGGTAGAGCGCGTTGCGTAAACGGTCATTGCAGCCGCGACGCATCAAGACGGCGATCTTTTTGCCACTGCGGCGCGTGATCGGGGCGCTGCCGCAGTAGGCTCGAAGAGCGGGGTAGTCTCGATGGGCGAGAGCCTGTGAGGCCTCGGCCAGCATCGTGGCGGCGACGACACGTCCGACCCCGGGCAAGGAGAGGATGATCTCGACGTCGCGATGCTGGTGAGGATCCTCGTCGTCCTCGGACGGGGAAGCGAGTTGCTCCAGCAGGGTTTGGAGGCGCCTGGCCAGCTCGGTTCGCTGCTGGGCGATGAGTCGCAGATGAGGAATGAGTAGAAGAGCGTGTTCGCTCGCTGCGTCGGCCGTTCCGGCAGCAAGTTGGAATCCCGGCGCTCGCAGTTCGTTGACGATGTCGGCCGATTGGAGCCGGCGAATGCGGTGGGCGCGAAGCAACTTTTCGATTCGTGCCGGTTTCAGTCGACGAGCCTTTGCGGGGCTGGGAGCCAGTTCCAGCAGGGCCCAGAGCCAAGCTTCGTTGGCGGCTGGGGACAAGCGCAAAAGCTGCGGGTAGTAGCGATAGAGTTGCTCGCGAAGTTGGCAGCTGTTGCGGTTGAAGCTGCTACGCAACTCATCGTCGAGACGAGTGAGGTCGCGCAGGCGCATCACGAGCGGGTCGTCGACCTCGATGGCATGGAAGCAATGCGGGTCGGTTCGCGGCGAGCAAGCCAAGACGAAAGCGTCACGGCGGTCGTCTTTGGCGCCGGCCGGGAAATGCCGGTCTCGGAAACGATCGAGTTGTTTCGGGTTAAGGAAGAAAGCCGAGAATCCCCGTTCGAGCAGCGTTTCGACCAACGCGCCACGCGGGACTTCGATCGCGACCGCGATGGAAGCCGGCGGGCAGCCGGTCAACTCGAGCAGTTGATTGAGGAACTCGCCGACCGCCGAACCGGAATGAACGACGGTGCGTTCGTGAACGATCTCGCCCTGGGTGTCGAGCAGACAGATTTGATGGGCCTCGGTGGCCCAGTCGATACCGACGAAGAATTGAAATGCAGATGCAGACAAGACAGACTCCTTTCGCCAGCCGCCGCAACCAACGGCACCCCTGTACTGGCGCTCGAACAAACGGCGCGAACTCCCCACTGGGCTTTCGGTTGCGGACCACACCGGGAGGGCGCAAGTCCCCCCCAGGCGTTCGATCACGCAGGGGGCGAAGGGCGCTCCTCTCGGGTGGCCGGTCTTCTATGAACTACCGCGCTGGGCAGCCACTCTGGAAGGGTACAGGGGGCAGCTTCCGAACGCCGACCCAAAACCGCTTGACAGCGCCGCTATCCTGAGCACGGCGGTCGCAAGTCAACGAACCAAGAAACCGAGGCCAAGGAGAGAAAAAAGAGACTGCCAAAACCGTCGACTTTTTTCTAAACGAAGCCAATCCCCGTATTCAGGCACTCATACCTCACAAAATAAACGAGTTAGAAGAACAGAAAAGCCCCGAATTCCCGGCGAAAAACAGGAAATCTTACGGAAACCCAACCCCATGCCGACGAGCTGAGATAGCTCCGTCACGAGGCCCAATCCGCCGCCCGGCCCGCTCTCCCCACTCCCCGCCAATCAAGCAGCGCCCACCACTAAAATACCAGATGGGTATTTACTTGACTCAGGTATTGGGAAATAGCCCCTACATGTTGTGGTCGTCCGTAGCGCGTGTCGCGGTGCCTCCGACCAGCGATTTGTAGGGTGCCGGTGGCACGGCGACGGCCTGTTGAACCAGGCGGTAAAAGAGCTTGCCTCGACTTCTGGACTTGCGGCGGTTGAAGCGGAAGGCGAATTCGTCGAGGTAGGAGTCGAGATGCTCGTGACTGACCGCTCCTTGATGCGTGCCCAGTATCCAGCGCTTCACTAACGACACCACGCGGTGCACCCGGGGGAGCAGTTTCGAGGCGCGCGCCGGTTGCCCCTCCAGGTAGCTCACCTCGTGGCGATAGCCGTCGCCTTCGAGCGGTTCGTATCCCAGCCAACCGTCGGTATGGACCACGCTGCCGGGTTCGATCGACTCGCCGACGAAGGCCATCAAGCTGTCCCCGGAGGCGTTGGGAATGGTGCGTATCCGAACCCGCCCGATGCCGACACCATCTTCCTCGGCCGCTACTACAATCAGCGCCTTAGCGTCGGTTTGGCGACCGCGCACGCCCTCCTCCAAGCCTCCTAAGTAAGTCTCGTCAACCTCCACGCGCCCGCTGAGCCGATCGCGTCCGGGCCGCACCATGGCGCGCCGGAGCTTATGCAACCAAGTCCAGGCCGTTTTGTAGCTGCCCAGGCCCAACACCCGCTGCAAGCCCAGCGCGCTCGCCCCGTTCTTCTGGCTCGTGAGCCACCACATGGCTCGAAACCAACTCTGGAGGGGTTGGCGGGTGTCTTGAAATATTGTGCCCGCCGTTGGAGAAGCTTGATGCCCGCAGCCGGCGCACTCCAGCAGCGCTGTCCGCACCGCCCACGCTTTGTCGTGCCCGCATCGCGGACAACGAAAACCCTCCGGCCAGCGGAGTTGACACAGATACTCTCGACAGGCCTGCTCGGTGGCGAAACGCGCCTCGAACTCGGCCAGATTCCGAGGATAATCTTCCATTTCCCCGATCCTACATCTTGTGGTCACCTGAGTCAAGTAAATACCCATCAAATACCAAAATGACGAAACGAACCCAATCGCCAAAACCATGCCGAAAATGGACTTCGAGAAGTATTGTGGATTGCAGTGTATTGCGTTCATGTCCGGCAAGATCGCGAACCTTGAGCCGCGAAGCGGCGGCAGGATGATAGCCCCGGGGTGGAGCCGGAACGGCGGAACCCTGGGTAGCACCCGCCACCCAGGCGAGCCCTGACGGGGCGAGAGGAACGAAGTCGATCCTAACCTCATTCCGGCCGGCCCCCGCCGCGGCCGACCCTTCGCGATCCCAGGGGTGAGGCCGGCCATTCGACACTCTTGCAAAGCCGGCTTGACAACCCCGTTATCCTGAACACAGAAGCTACAAGATCAAACCGGTCAGCGGCAAGGCCGGCAAAAAAAACGCCCCGCGGCCCGGTCCGCCCCTACTTACGGAAGCTTGCCGAGAGCACTTTCTTCCGTAACCGGATCGCCGCCGGCGTCACTTCGACCCATTCATCGTCGCCGACGAACTCGATCGCTTGGTCCAGGTTCATCAGGTGCGGCGGAACCAGCCGAATCCCTTCCTCGGCATTGGATGAGCGCATGTTCGTCAGTTTCTTTTCGCGAACGATATTGACGTTCAAATCGGCGTCGCGGGCGTTCTCGCCCACGATCATGCCTTCATAGACATGAAGGCCCGGGCGGACAAACATCTCGCCGCGCTCTTGCAGATTGAAAATCGCGTAGCCGGTCGTCTTGCCGGCACGGTCGGAAATCAGCGCCCCCGTCGGCCGCATCGGGATATCTCCCCGCCAAGGGACATACCCGGCGAAGAGCGGATTCAAGATCGCCGTGCCCTTGGTATCGATCAGCACTTGGCTGCGCAGCCCGATCAATCCCCGTGATGGAATCTCGTACTCGATCCGCACTCGGCCCGAGCCATGGTTGACCATCTTCGAAGTCTTGCCCTTGCGCGACCCCATCGTCTCCATCACCACGCCGACGAACTCCTCGGGACAATCGACCGTCAGGTGCTCCAAGGGCTCGTGCAGCTTGCCGTCGATCTTCTTGGTCAGGATCTCTGGCTTGCCTACCATCAACTCGAAGCCCTCGCGGCGCATCGTTTCGACCAAAATCGCCAGTTGCAGTTCACCCCGCCCCGAGATCCGAAACGACTCGGGACCGTCGCCCGCCTCGACCTGAATCGAAACATTGGTCAGCAACTCGCGGTCAAGCCGGTCGCGAAGGTTGCGCGACGTCACGTACTTGCCCTCGCGTCCGGCGAAGGGCGACGTATTCACGGCAAAGGTCATGGCGATCGTCGGCTCGTCGATCTGGATTTTCGGCAGCGGCCGGGGGTTCTCGGCGTCGCTGACCGTCTCGCCGATCGTGATGCCCTCGACGCCGGCGATAGCGACGATATCGCCCGGCAAGGCCTCCGACTCCTCGACACGCTTCAATCCCTCGAACGAATACATCTTGGTGACGCGGGTCTGATCAACCGAGCCGTCGAGCTTACAGATCGAAGCTTCGTCGCCTTGCTTGAGCGTTCCGGAAAAGACTCGGCCGATCGCCATGCGGCCCAGGTACTCGTTGTAATCGAGATTCGCCACAAGCAGTTGCAAAACGGCATCGGGGTCCCCGGTCGGCGCGGGCACGCTCTTGATGATCGTCTCGAAAAGCGGCCGCAAGTCTTCTGAAGAGTCGTCGGGGTCGAGCTTGGCGACACCGTCACGGGCGACGGCGTAGAGCACGGGGAACTCCAGTTGATCTCCGTCGGCGTCGAGGTCGATGAAGAGGTCGTACACTTCGTCGACGACCTCTTGAATCCTGGCGTCCTGGCGGTCAATCTTGTTGATCACCACGATTGGCGTCAGATGCGCTTCGAGCACCTTCATGAGGACGTAGCGCGTCTGCGGCAGCGGGCCTTCGCTCGCGTCCACCAGCAGCATCACTCCGTCGACAATCTTCAGCGCTCGCTCCACTTCGCCGCCGAAGTCGGCGTGTCCCGGGGTGTCGACGATGTTGATCTTGTGGCCGCCATAGCGCACGCCGGTTGTCTTGGCCAAGATGGTGATACCGCGTTCGCGCTCCAACTCGCCGGAGTCAAGCGCTCGGTCGGCGATATCCTCGCGTTCGCCGTAGACCCCGCTCTGCCGGAACATGGCGTCAACCAGTGTGGTTTTGCCGTGGTCCACATGAGCGATGATCGCAATGTTGCGAATAAACGCAGTCTGCATCGGAATACAGGAATCCTCGGTTTCCAAGAGCTGATAGGGAACGTGACGGGCGCGGGCCGACCGCGGCGCGGCGGCAACTTTCAGCTTAGCGGCAAGCCTGATTGGCGTGCGGCGCCGCGGTCAAAACAACGTCACCAACTCTGCGCGTCCGCCCCACGCGTTCGCCTTTCAACGCCTTGCGGCAACCGGGTACACTACACACTGGTGATCGGCCAAACCATTTCGCATTACAAGATCACCGCCAAACTCGGCGAAGGCGGGATGGGTGTCGTCTATCAGGCCGAGGATACCAAGCTCCAACGCCCGGTCGCGCTGAAATTCCTGCGATCCGACGTCCTCGAAGACCAAGAGCACAAAGCTCGCTTCCTGCGAGAGGCTCGGGCGGCCGCGTCTCTCAATCACCCCAATATCTCCACGATCTACGAAATCGATGAGGCGGACGGTTCCCCGTTTATCGCCATGGAGCTGGTCGAGGGCGAAAGCGTCAAAGAGAAAATCAAGGCCAGACTGCTAAAGCTCGATGAGGCTGTCGACATCGCGATCCAAACCGCCCAAGGTCTTCAAGCGGCCCACGAGAAAGCGATCGTTCATCGCGACATCAAAAGCGCCAACTTGATGGTCACGCCGCGCGGTCAGGTCAAGATCCTGGACTTCGGTTTGGCCCAACTGGCGGAACGCTCGCAGCTGACCAAGACGGCGATGATCTTGGGAACACCCGCCTATATGTCGCCCGAACAGGCGCAAAAAAGGACAACCGATCGCCGCACGGATATCTGGTCGCTCGCGGTAGTGCTGTACGAGATGGTCGCGGGCAAGTTGCCGTTCGAGGGAGAGCGCCTGGAGGGCGTTCTCTACGCGATCGGCCACCAGGAGCCGGAACCGCTGACCGCTCAGCGTGTCGATGTCCCGGTTGATCTCGACCGCCTTGTCGGCAAGGCGATGGCGAAAAGCCCTGACGAGCGCTACCAGCACATCGAGGAGATGCTGGTCGATTTGAAGGCCCTGCGACCCGGGGCGTCGGGGGCCGGGACAGGGTCCGCGGCGAAGACGGCAACGGCGATGCTCCCGTCCACCCCCAGGAGCGGCCGGCGAGGCCTCTACGGCGGTTTGGCCGCCGCGGCGGCGATTGTGGTCTTGGGAGCGGCTTATTGGTTGGGATCCTCGGGCTCGCGCCCGCAACCCGCGCCGGGGCCTTCGGCGCCGACGAAGCCGTACCTCACGAGTTATCCGGGTGCTGAAATGCAACCCAGTTTTTCACCTGACGCCAGTCAGGTCACTTTCGTCTGGGGTGGCGGACCGTCCCTGGTTCGGGACATCTACGTCAAGCTGATCGGCGTCGATCCTCCACGGCGGATTACGGCCAACCCGTTGGACGAATTCAATCCGGTTTGGTCACCTGACGGCCGCTGGATAGCGTTTCTTCGCAAACTGGACGAATCGAATGCCGAAGTCCTTTTGGTAGACCCATTCGGCAACCGGGAGCGCAAGTTGACCGAAGTATCGGCAGTGGCTTCCTTCCAAACACGACATCTGGCCTGGTCGCCCGACAGCAAGCAATTAGTCTTCGTCGACAAAGCGCCGCCCGCGGAAAAAGGCAGTCTTTTCGTAGTTTCAATAGACAGCGGCGAAAAACGACAATTGATCGAGCCTTCGCCGGGGACCTATCTCGATGCAAGCCCCTCTTTCTCTCCGGATGGACAACGGCTTGTGTTCACGAGGTTGCCGGCGTGGGGGCCCGCGGGCGATCTTCACATGCTTGATGCGTCGCGAGATCGATCGTCCCAGGCCGATCTTCAACGGCTCACTTTCACTCACTGGGCCGACGCGGCAGGTTGGACGTCGGACGGCGTGAGCGTCATCTACACAGCCAGCCCCGGGGGCAGACTATCGTTGTACCGGGTTGCGGTTTCGGGGTTGGAAGAGCCGGAAGTGATAGCTCCCCTCAATTCGAGCGAGTTTTTCCCGGCTCCGGCGCTATCTCGTGACGGCAAACGTCTTGTATACGCTGAGCAGTTCTATGACACGGCAATCACGCGGTTGGAGCTTCCCGCCGGTTCGGGGCAGCCGGTGTCGACGAAGTTAATCGACGCAACGCGTCGGGACATGTATGGCGAATATTCCCCCGCCGGCGACCGCATCGCATTCAATTCCAACCGCTCCGGGATGGATGCATGCTGGGCATCCGAGAGTGACGGCTCCAATGCCGTGCAGTTAACATCGCGGCCGGGGTGTCGCGCTCCTCGTTGGTCTCCGGATGGTCGCAGTATCATGTATTCGGCATTCGGGGAAGGTTCGGAGGATATCTGGGTAGTCGATTCGGAAGGCGGCGGCGCGCGGCCTGTGATCAGCGACCCTTCCGAAGATCTCCAAGCGAGCTGGTCACGGGACGGAGAGTGGATCTATTTCACTTCGAACCGCAGCGGCCAATACGCAGTGTGGAAGGTACCCACCGACGGCGGAGATCCTGTCCAAGTAACAACGACATGGGGAGCCAAACCAATCGAGTCCATCGACGGAGAATGGCTCTACTACATTAAGGACCAAATGCCGGAATGGGAAACGAGCCTTTGGCGGATGCCGATCCAGGGTGGCCGAGATGAAAAAGTACTGGAATCGGTCATGGTCTCCTTCGTTGTTGTCGAAGAGGGCATTTATTTCATATCGCAAACGCACCCCACGCTCGGCCCTCATCCTTCAAGCCTTGACACGTATCTTCAGTTCTACCGTTTCGAAACGCGCGAGAAAGCTGTCATCGCGGAAATCCAAATGGCCTGGAAGGCCCAAGGCCTATCCGTTTCCCCCGACGGTCGATCGTTTCTGTTTTCAGACTCGGTTCGGGAGGGGAGCGATCTGGTGATGCTGGAAGATTTTCAGTGATCCGCTCGAATCGCGACTCCACGCGCTAGTCCCGCCTCTAAGGAGGCCCTTTTCCGCCCGGAGGTTGACTATGAACAGGCGCACCAAGAAATCACGCCCGCTTGATCGACGCAGCTTTCTTAGCTTTGCCGGCCTAGCTTCGGTTTCAGCGGCTGCCCGGCCCTTAGCGCCCGCCTCGGCCGCCGCGCAAGCGGTCGCCGCCCCTCGCCGCGACAATCGCTCTCTCAAGATCACGGCCGTCAAGACTTACAAGTTCAACGTACCCACCGGTGTCAAGGTCACCATCGACCCCAATACCGGCGGCGCGATGTCGAGTGCGTTCAAGACCTGGCTTTTCGTCAAGATCGAAACCGATGCCGGCATCCATGGGTGGGGCGAGGGCAGTATTGAATGGCTCTCGCCGGTGGTCGAAGCGGCGATTCACGAATGGCGGCCATTGTTGGTGGGGCGTAATCCGCTCGATGTCGCCGCGCTGTGCGAAGAC
Source organism: Bryobacterales bacterium (assembly GCA_965248235.1). GTDB lineage: Bacteria > Acidobacteriota > Terriglobia > Bryobacterales > UBA6623 > UBA6623. The sequence continues at coordinate 426,684 of CBDFIU010000001.1, forward strand.
ATTACCGATCGGCTGCCGTGGAAAGGCGGACCCGTCATCGGTACCGCGATTGCCGCGCTCAACATGGCGCTTTACGACATCGCCGGGAAGGCTTGGCAAACACCGGTTTACCGCATCCTCGGGGGGCGGCGGCGCAAACGCATCAAGGTCTACCACGGCGGGCTCAACTTCGAGTCCGTTGAGAAAGCCCGGCGGCTGGCGCGTGAGTCGGTCGCGGCCGGGACGATGGGTCTCAAGGGCAATCCGCTCGAGTCGCGCACCTGGCCGATGGATCGCCGCGAACTCGAACATTGCGCCGAAATCGTGGGGGCGGTGCGCGAGGAAGTGGGTCCCGACGTTGAGCTGATGCTCGACACCCACGGCAGTCCGAGTCCCGCCCTGAGCATCGCCTTCGCCGAAATGGTCGCTCCCTATCGGCCGCTGTTTCTCGAAGAGCCCGTCAAGTGGGGCTCGGTCGAGGCGCTCAAGGATGTCGCCCTGAAAAGCCCTGTGCCGATTGCGACCGGCGAAAAGCTTTTCTCGTATCGTGATTTCAAGGAGGTGATCGACGCCCGAGCCTGCGCCTTCCTCCAGCCCGACGTCAGCCACAGCTTCGGCATTACAAACTTCGTCGCTGTCTCGCGTCTCGCCGAGGAGGCACAGATCTTGATGGCCCCCCACAATGCCGGAGGCCCGGTGCACTTCGCCGCGCTGATGCAGGCCGACGCGGTGGTGCCGAATTTCCTAATCCAAGAGGTCTCGCTCGAATGGTTCCGGCGCTTCGGTGAATTCGTCGACCACGACTTTCGGCTGAAAGACGGTTTCGTGGAGCTGAGCGACCGTCCCGGTTTGGGGATCGAGGTCAAAGAGGACGTCATCGCCGCGCTGCCCTACGACGAGAGCATGGCGTATCGGCAATACCGCAATGCCGACGGTAGTTGGAAGGGCTGGTGATTGAGCCGCGGGCGGCCCCACTATTGTTCGCCGTCGCCGCCCACCGGTTTCCAATCCGCCGTGAAAATGTTGAATTCGTAGCGGCTCGTGGCATTGTGGCTTGAGGTGAAGACAACCGTGCGGCCGTCGGGGGCAAACTCAGCGAACGACGTAAACCCGCCGAAGTCGGTGACTTGCTCCAGATTGGAGCCGTCGGCATCGACAATAAACAACTCGAACTCGCGGCTGTCGCACTGATTCTTGTTCGACGAAAAGATGATGCGTTTGCCGTCGGGCGTGAACTGCGGCGCGAAGGCGGCACAACCGAAATCGGTAATGCGGCGGGCGTTCGACCCGTCGGCGTCGGCGACGAATAACTCCATCTTCATCGGCGTTGTCAGGTTACGGTCGAGCAGGTCGCGATAGCGGCGCTCACCCTCGGCGTCGGCGGGATGATGCGCTCGCCAGACGAGTCGGCCGCCGTTGCTCGAAAAGAAAGCTCCGCCGTCGTAACCCGAGGAGGTGGTCAGGCGTTTCTTGTTCGACCCGTCGAGGTCCATCGACCATAGGTCCAAGTCGCCGGAAGCCTTCGAGGTGTAGACGATCTTGTTGTGGGCCCAATTCACCGTGGCTTCGGCATCGTAGCCTTCGCCGTCGGTGAGCTTGCGCAAACCCTTGCCGTCGACGCCAACGCGGTAGATTTCGTATCCGGCGTGAACCGGCCAAACGTAACCTTGGCTGCGATCGGGCCGCGGCGGACACTCGGCGCCCGACTCGTGGGTTGATGCGTAGACGATGTCGCGGCCGTCGGGCAGGAAATAGCCGCAGGTGGTGACGCCCTTGCCGGTCGAGACCATGCGCAAGTCGGAGCCGTCGGCCGCCATGACATAGATCTGATCGCAGCCATTGCCGTCGCGCGTCGCTTGAAAGACCAATCGTTCGCCGTCGGGCGACCAATAGGCCTCGGCGTTCTGGCCTCCATGGGTTAGTTGGCGGATGTTCGAAAGGAACTTCGCCGTCTGTGCTTGGAGCGAGACGGGTCCGGCCGAGGCCAGACTAAGGCCGACGATCCAACAGGCGATCGAGAGATAGAGTGGACGCCTCGGTCCGACGAACAGGCGTTTTGGAGTAAGGCGGATAAAGTTTTTCATCAGACCCAACCGATTATATCGTACTGAATAGATCACTTAAGTATTCCTGACCCCCGCGATATGTCGTAGGGGGGTGGATTCATTCCACAAGATCTGGTAGAAACTGCTTTACAAACGCGGAATTGAGCGGTAAGATAGGCCCGCGGGGGATTTTCGTCCCGCCGCCGGTAGAAAACCGGGCTAGACTGGTTCTAAGAATCCCGGTTTCGGTCGATGGTTCCTTAAGAGGCGGATTGCCGGGGATAACATCCCCCGCGGCGCTCCGCTTCAAAAAAAGGCGTCTGTCTTGCTGCACTTGAAAAAGCTGGAACTGGTCGGGTTTAAGTCTTTCTCCGAGCGCCAGGAGTTGCGTTTCACCGGCGACGGCGTGGCGGCGATCGTCGGTCCGAACGGCTGCGGAAAATCCAACATCAGCGACGCGATCAGTTGGGTGCTGGGTGAGCAGTCGGCGAAGACATTACGCGGCGCTCGCATGCAGGAGTTTATTTTCAGCGGCGCGCGTGACCGCAAGCCGTCGGGGTTGGCGCAGGTCAGCATGACGTTGTTTGACCCCGAGGGCGTCGTTCTGCCGAGTCGCTCGCCCACCTCGGCGGGGCACATCAAGATCAACGGGGCCACGAACGGCGGGGCGAACGGTGCCGCCAATGGGGCGAGCCATGGCGCCAACGGGGCAAGCCATGGCGAGAACGGCGCGGCCAACGGTACGGAACGTTCCCCCGCGGTGGAACTCCCGCATGAGATTGTCGTCACGCGTAAGCTCTTCCGCTCGGGCGAAAGCCAATACTTACTCAACGGCAAGGCTTGCCGGCTGCGCGACATCCAAGATATTTTCCTGGGAACCCATCGAAGAAGCCGCCGGCATCACGAAATTCAAGACCCGCAAGAGGCTGGCCGAACTCAAGCTCGAAGGCGCCCGCCAAAACCTGAACCGCGTCAACGACATCTTCCAAGAGGTCACGCGGCAAGTGAACTCGCTGAAGCGGCAGGCGTCGAAAGCGCGGCGTTATGAAGAGTTGCGCGGCGAGTTGAGCGAGAGGCTGTCGATGTTGATCGCTGGCCGTCATCACGCTCTCGACGCTCGGCTCCGTGCCGAAACCGAGCGCAAGCAGGCCGCCGAAAAAACTTGGCGAGAGAGCGGAGAGAAGCTCCAAGCTCGCGAGTCTGAACTGAGTTCGCTGCGGCAGCGTCGGGTGCAAAGCGAACAGGCGTTAC
>CBDFIU010000002.1:0-1064748 GCA_965248235.1 Bryobacterales bacterium
GCGGTAGAGATCCAGGCCGCCCACCAGCTTGGTCATGTCGTCGGTGTACTCCAGCCCGAACAGATCGAACAGAGTGCCGCTGACGTCATCGGAGGACTCCACCGCCTCCAGAAAACCGAGCAGCGCTCCCTGGGCGTCCTGCTCGATGGCGTCCTTGAGTCCCTGGGCGCTCATGCCGATCCCCGCCAGCGCCTGCTGGAACTTCGGCCCCTGCTTGTCGGCGGCTTGCAGCTTGAGCAGCATGGAGTTGATGCCGGTCGCGGCAACCTCGGGCTGTGTCTTCAGCGCCAGGAAGGTCGCCCCCAGCGCTCCCACTTGCTCACCGCTCAACCCGAACAGCTCGGCGCTGGCTCCGGCGCGGTTGGCGATGTTGAGCATGTCGCGGGCGGTGGCGTCCATGTTGTTCGACAAATGGTTGTAGGCGTCGCCCAGCCCCACGACCTGGTCTTGATTGAGCTTGAAGAGGGTCCGCAGGCCGGTCATGGCCGAGCCCGCCTCCGCGCCCGCCATATCGAAGGCCACGCCCATCTTGGCGGCATCGGAGGCGAACTCCAGCAGCTCCTCGCGGGCGATGCCCGCCTGGCCCGCCGCCGCCACGATGTCTCCCAATCCTTCGGCCGACATCGGAATCACGGTGGAGAGTTTCAAGATGTCGCTGCTCATTGTCTTGAACTGCTGGGGCGTGTCGAAGTTCACCACCTTCTTGACGTCGGCCATCTTCGACTCGAAGTCGATGGCGGTCTTGATGGGCAGCGCCAGCGCGGCCCCCGCCACGGCCGTGCCGATCAGCTTGCCGCCCAGCTCGGACCTTCTTTCCTTCAGTGCTTGGCGCTTCTTGATCGATTGCGTGAGCCGGTCGTAGCGCCCGCGGAGCTGGTCCACGGTCGCCCCGAGCTTGCGCTCCTGTCGTTCGAGCTGGGTGGTGGCGACTCCGGCTTGCTTCATTGCGAGGCGCGTCTGGCCCAGGGCGCTGCGCTGGGTCCCTAGTTTCTGGCTGAGCCGGTGGACCTGCTGGTGCGCCTGCCCCAGCGCGGCTCTCATCTGCCGGGTGGGCTGCGACGACCGCGCCATCTCGCGGCCGAGCTGCCCCACGCGGTCGCGGGCCTGCTGGTGGGCGGTTTCGGTCTGGCCCAGTTCGACCTTGAGCCGCTTGAACTGCTCGATGTGGGACTGTTGCCGCTCGGCCTTCTGGATCGCCGACCCCAGCTTCCCGAACCCCCTGGCGCTCGATTCGATCGTCGAGCGGAAGCTCTGCCCGAGCTTCGAGTCGATGACGATGTTGGTGGCTAGAGATCCGGGCATGATGCGGCTAGCGGTTAAGAAGTCAACAAAGTCAGCGGGGCATTCTCGGCTGCGCCGCTTCGAGCGCCCGCAGCCATTCCCTTAACTCCTCGCCGTCGAGTTCGAGCAGTTCATCGAGGCCCCATCCGGTGTGGGAGGCCAGGATCAGCGCCGCGCTGCGGGCGTCGCCGGCCTTCAGGACAAAAAACCCTGATACGCCTTTTGCAGCTTCAGGTAGTCGGCCAAGTCCAGCTCCTCGATGGTCTCGGGGGAGACCTCGCACAGGTGGGCGAAGGTGCGGATCTCCTTCTCGGCGTCCGATCCGCCGGCCTTGTCCGAGGCGATCATGTCGCGCACCTTGGGTCGCCGCAGGGTGAGCTGCTTGATCCCGGCCCCGTCCACCGTGACGGGGTGTTTCAGCTCAATGGTCGTCTTCGCGGTAGTCTTCATGGATTCTCCTTGTGTACGACGCTAGATCCCCAGGGCCTCGCGCTGGGCTTCGAGCTGGTCGGTGCCGTCGACGATGCGGATCATGTTCTCGGCGTCGATCTCGTGAATCACCTCCTCGGCGATTTCGAGCTTGTAGTAACTGAGGGCCACCATCACCTTGAGCGGCGCTTTCTCGCCCGGCTTCCAGGTCCCAAAGTCCGTCTCGCGGATGATGCCCCGCATGCGCATCACCACCGCCCGCACCACGCCGTCCCCGTCCTGGACCGCGCCCCGGAAGGTCAGCGGCACGGGCTCGCTCGAACCCAGGCCCCACGACTTGAGCGTCCCGGCGTCGGTGCCCGCCAGCGAGAAGTCGCATTCGAGCTTTTCCATCCCCATGTCGATCTCGACCGGCACGTCCATCCCGCCGGCGCGGTGCTCCTCGGTCTTGATCGTCAGCTTCGGGGGCGTCAGCTCGTCGATCTTGCCGACGTAGCCGCGGCCGTCGACGAACAGGTTGATGTTGCGCAGAATGTCAGGTATCGGCATTAGAAGATCTCCTTGATGTAGTCATTGACCAGACGGGACCGGAAGGTGATGTGCTCGGCCGGGTAGGGTGGGGTGAAGTCGAAGTCGAAATACACCTTGCCGCTGCTGATCGCGGCCTTGTCGTTCAGCTCGGGATCGGCCCAGCACCTTCCGCCCAGAATGGCTCCCTGCCCGGTCAGGCCGCGCAGGTAGGCGTTGACGCTTTCGCGCACCTCTTCGATGTAGGTCTTGGTGAGGGCGCGGTCGACAGCCCACAGGTGCGAGCGCCACAGTGCTTCGTTGATCTGGTCGGCCACGCGCACCACCGACAGGAAGGCCCACCTGGGATCGGAAGAGCTGGTGCGGTTGCCCCACAGACGGTAGCCGTTCTGGTTGACGATGGTCGCCACCTCGGCAGCGTTGAGCAGGTTGGCGCGGGAGGAGGCGTCGCCCAGCCTCAGATCGACAGGGCGGGCGGTCCCGACGAGCCCCCGGATCACGCGGTTCGAGGGCGAGAACCAGAAGCCCTGCTCGGCGTCCGATCTCGCGATCACACCCGCCACGTAGCCCGAGGCCGGCTCGGTCACCGTGCGGTTCGCCTCGGCGTCGAAGACCTTCACCTGGGGATCGACGACAAAGATGCGCCGCGAATTGAGCAGGCCGCGGTAGGCGATCGCCTCGGCGTCGGTCGTGTTGGGACCGTCGGCCACGATGACCGCCCTGAGTTTCGTGGCGACCGGCTCCAGGGCGCTGGTCACCGGAGCGGCGGTGATCTGGGCGCCCGTGCGCGTCACCTGGGAGGTGAAGCCCGGCGCGATCAGAATCTTCGGCCGCAGCCCGGCCGTGCTTTCGGCGTCGAGCAGCTTCTCGGCCCCGGCCGTGATGTTGGCCGCGGTGACCTTGCTCTTATCCAGCCATTTGTAGCCGATGCGTTTCGAGGCGGCGGCCGGGATCGTTCCCCCGCTCAGCCTGGTCACGACACCGGTTTCCTCATCCACGGAATAGTCGGTGTCCTCGGTGTAGGCCGTCTGGCCGCTCGCGGTGGTGAAGACCTTGACCTCGCTGACGTGGCGGTGGTCGAGTTGCACCGTGTCATCCGACCCGAAGGTGTAGTTCTTGGCGGACTCGGTCGTCTTGTGCGTGTCGGGGTCGAGCACGTTGACCACCACGACCGCAGCGCCGATCTGATCGAAGATCGCCTGGAGCGCCGGGGGAATCGTGCCCTCTTTCCCGAATACCTCCGCCTCGCGGCGGCTGCCGGCAATCAGGACGGGCGTTGAGACCTCGCCGTCAAACGCCGTCCCGACCAGCCCGATCACGCTCGATGCCGCGCCCTCGATGGGGCGCGGCCCCGCGTCGACATCGACAAGCTCGACGCCGTGTAGAAATGGTGTAGCCATGTTTGTTCTCCTTTAACTCTTAGCCGCCGCCCTCGGCGGGCGGGTCCGAAAACGTGTCCGTCGCCTGGTCGTAGACCTTCCCCAGAAACGGGCCATCAGTCCGGGAAGTCACGTCCATGTGGCTCGCCGCCAGGACCGGAGCCGTCGCGCCAAAATATTCGAACTCGTGAAAGCAAACGTTGTCGCTGTCGAGTTCGATGATCTTATGGTGAAGGGTGGGCATGCTTGACTCCTTACACGAATTCGATGACCTCGTAGGACACGCGGAGGCTGTGGGTGCTCGCCGTATGGCCGGCGAACACGTTGCCATCCTTAATGAGCTCCAGCCTCGTTGCACTCGCCAACCAGAGCCGCAGGGACCCATAATTTCGGTTGGCTGCCGTTTGAGAAATCGCCGCCAGGAGGTGGACGGACGTCTTGCTCCGGTCCACGCTCGAGATCGTGACCGACACCACGGTGTGATTTGGTCCGATCGTCAGCGAGCCCCGCTGGATCGAGGCGATCGGCGAGGGCGTTTTCGTGCTGGTGATGTGTCCCATGTCTGTGCCGGTCCCTCCTAGCTCCCTGCATCCTCGACGTACCCCGACCCATGAATCGCCAGGGCGTCCGCGACGCTCGCCAGGGCCGTAATCTTGTCACCCGCCTCCATCACCTGCCGCAGCGAGAATCTCATGGTTTCACCCGACGCAATCGTGACTTGGGGGGTCATCCGATTCGTGTCGTCCGCGCTCGACCCAGACTCCACCAGATTGCTCGTGAAAGCCGCCTCCGCCGCCGAGACGTTCAACACCGCCAGCTCGAAGTTGAAGCACTGCTTGTCCGCGGGAACCGTATAGAGCGTGGCGTCGCCGGTCGAGAGCAACCTCGGGGCGAACAGTCTGGTGGGTAGCGCTCCGTCTTCGTCGACCTCGACACCGGAAGCATGGACCAAGATGCTGGAGTCGGCGGAGGCGGCGGCCCAGATTCCATCGCCCGCCGCGAGCACCTGCCGGCAGGGAACGACCAGCGCCGCCTTGCCCGCGATCCGCAAGCCGTTCACGCGCTGGGAGTAGAGTTGCCCGGCATTCATCGCCGAAGTTCCCAAGTAAAGGTCGACGCCCCTTTCGTCGCTGTGGATGTTCGACACCAGCAACTCGAACCCGTCCAGCCGCTTGCCGGTGGGCACGGAGTAGCTGCCCAGTTGCGCGGCGGTTGTGGTCAGTTGCACGGGATCGAACAGCTTTTTCAAGGTCGCCGCCACTTAGTCCCTCCAGAAATAATGCAGACTCTCGATCTGATCGATGCGGCCGGGTAAGGGGTCCAACACGAGCTTTACCGCGGCGATGGCGGTGGTGTTCGGGTTGGCCGGCAAGCGGTAGCTCGTCACCGACGGGGCCGTCCCCGCCGCGCCGGTCACGATCCTCGCCAATCTGGCATCGAGCGGGGTGGAGGGGAAACCTCCCCCCGAGGTCCCATCCACCGTCCCGCGCAGGCTCGCCGGCGCCGTGTCGGACTCCAGGCCCTGCTGCGTGTAGAGAGTGAGCGAGCCGTCGACGACCTTGGCCCGCAGATAGTATTCGCTGTCGGCGGCGAGATCGGCGCTCTCCCAGTCCTCGGTCGTGAAGACCCGCACGACGCCCGTCTCGCCCGCGGTGATCTCCTCGCCGAGAGACAGCTTCGTGCCGGCCGCGACCGATACCTTGCCCCCGTCGGTCGCGGCGGCCGCCGTGACAGGCAGCGCCTGATCGGAGGTCGCGACCTCGGACAGGGGAAGCGTCCACAGCGGCCACTCGCCCAGGCCGCCGAGGGTGATCGAGGCGCTGATCGTGACGGAGATCTCGGCCGCCGACGGCGTCACGTCCACGGAACCGCCGATCACCAGTGTTGTATCCGTCACCGCGCTGGCCAGCACCGTCCCGTCGTCCGACCAGTAAGCGTAGAGTGCCTCCGTCCCGTCCGAGCCGATCCGTCCCATCAAACCCACTTCGGTGACGTCGTAGTCCTCGGTGGGAGTAAAGTCGGCACGGAAGGCGATGCGGCCCGCTACCATCGTCGAGCCGCTCAGCTCCACGCTGTTTCGGGAGTCGCGCAATGCGGTGAGGGCATCGTCGGCCGCGCCGCCCGGCCCCTGGCCCGCGCCCAGCGCCATCTTGGTGAGGGTGACCGCGCGGGTGCCGATATTCGTGCCGTCGGCGATCGCCGCCCGGCCCGCGTCGGTCAGCCTGAGAACATACGCCATTTCCCGTTCTTTCCACCTAGCCCGTCCGGCCCGAGAGATCGAGTTCGACCCGCGTCACCATCAGTCCCGCCGAAAGCCCGCCGGCGAGGGGGATCTCGCCCGTCAGCCCCGCGTACAGCGTCAAGGTGTAGTGCGCCGCGGCCCGTTTGACCCGGTCGATGGCCGCCCCGAGACCCGCCAGATCGCTGATCGGGATGGTATCCGAGTTGTAGATCTCGATGGTGAAGCGCAGCGCTTCGGGCTCGGCATATTCGTACTCGGCCTCGATCGATTCCAGCAGCCTCTTGAGCGCGGCCACCGTGCCCCGTTGGGCGTGAATCCGGAACGCTTCGGTGATCGCGCGGCGCTTGATTTCCTCGGGCCACGAATGACCCCAGTTGTCGACCCCCAGCGCCCAGGCCAGCCACGGCAAGGCCTGGACCGGACAGTTCTCAGCCGACCAGAGGTCGCCGACCGGGACCGGAATCTCTTCGAGATGCGCCCCCGCCGCCCGGTCGAGGGCCTTCTCCAGCGGCGAGGCGTTCGGAGGCAGCAGATCTCTAGGCAAGAGTTACCCCCAGGGCCGTCGCATAGGCCGCTTCGGTATCCGACACGTCGATGTCGGCGGTGGGTGCACTCAATTCCGCCTTGACGACTCCCTCGGCGTGGAGCGCCGCGTAGATCGCATCGAGCCCCACGTCGTGCCCCAGCTTGTGGGCCGCGAGCGTATAGGCCCGCAACCTCTCTTCCGACGCCACCCGCACGAGTTCGCTGTCGGGACCGCTGCCCACCGTAATCTCCGCCGTGACCGTGTACTCGGTGATCGTCGCCGACTGGACCGTGATCCTGTCGCCGATCGGCCGTACTTCCTCGGCGCTCAGCGCGGTGTTGACCGTGGCGATCAGCTCGGCGCTTGCCACGCCGTTCTCCTCGGTCGAGAGCAGAGTCACGGTTACATTCCCCGCCGAGGGCGAGGCGATGTGGACGTCGGCGACCTTGGGGTCGGCCGAGAGAGCGTGGTAGCGGTAGCTCGATGCGGGACCCGCCGTCGAGATCGCCGCCAGAGCCAACTGCGTCCGCCGACGCAGCCGCTCGTCCGTCTCGTAGGTAGGCGCAACGGGCGGACGGGCATCGGGGTCTCCGGGGTCGCTGATCTGCCTCGTCACTCCGAAAAGCGCCGCCAGATGTTCCAGGTTGCTGCCCGTGGCGTAGGCCAGCATCACAGCCCGCGCCTGGTCGTTGCCCCGCTGCTGCTCAACCAATACGCGGTAGGCGAAGGATTCGAGGATCTTTTGGGCCGGATCGGATTCGAGACCGGCGTCGAAATCGGGCAAGCCCGAGCGCACATCGGCTAGGAGCGAAGCCAGGATCCCCTCGTAGTCGAGCGGCTCGACGATCTGGGGTGGAGGCAGCCTTGAGAGGTCGATCGGCTGGCTGCTCATACCACAACCCCCTCCAGGACGATCTCTTCTCCTTCGGGCAGGTACTCGCCCGTGAGATCGATCGTCACCCCTCCCTCGCCGGCGCGGGTAGCCCGCACCCTGGTCAACCGCAGGCGCGGCTCCCAGCGCTCCAGGGCCTCGGCCGTGGCGGCGTAGATCTCCGCCAGCGCGCCCTCGTTCAACGGCGCGTCAACCAGCTCGAACAACCGCGAGCCGTAGTCCCGCCGCATCACCCGTGAGCCGATCGGGGTCGTCAGAATGTCGCGGATCGATTGGCGCAGATGCTCGATGCCGCTCAACGCCTTGCCCGTTTTCCGATTCATGCCCGTCATCGGTCTTTCGTCCTAGTCCATCTGCGGCGTCGGGGGAGAGCCGGCCGTGGGGGTGTGGACGTGCTGGTTGTACTTAGTCCGCATGTTGGCCATCGTGCCCGTGTCGTCGGAGACATCGGAGCCGGCGTCGATCGAGCCGGTTACATCGGCGTCTCCCGAAACCTCGAGGTCGCCCGTGATCATCACGTCGCCCGTGATCGTGACCCCGCCGTCCGCCGTCACCTCGGCCTCTCCTCCCTCGGGCAACTCCGCCTTGAGCCGGTGGGCGGAGCGGTCGTATTCGATCACCGCGCCGTCGGAGTAATGGATGGCGTGCTTATCCGGATCGCTTTCCGGTGCCGGGTGTTCACTCCGGTAGACGCCGGCCACGACGACGGCCTTGGCCAGCTCCCCCGAGGGCGCCAGGATCAACACCTGCTCGCCGGCCTCGGGGGGCCACCAGGAGCGGTCTTGACCGGCCCGCGCCGTGACCCAGGGAAGCCACGCGCTCAGGGCCGTCTCGCCCTCTCCGCCGTAGCTAACCCGCACCCGCGCGGCTTGGTGGTCCACCTCGGCCACGATCCCCAACCGCACGATCGACGCCATCCGCCGCGCGATTTCGGTCAACTCGAACTCTTGATACTCGGTCTCGATCATCCCGCCACCTGCTCGTAGTCTCCCGCGGGGTCTCGATCCCGCTCGGGATCGCGGATGCTGTACAACTCCTCCGGCACGGGACAGTCCTTCTCACCGCTGAAGATGGACTCGCCCAGCCGCAAGGTCTGCCTCCACCTCACGGCCCATAGCGCGATGCCGGTCTTGTCGATCGCGCCCGAATAGAGATTGTCGGAGCGCAACTGCTCGGCTCCCCCGATGCCCTTCAGCCCCCAGCGGGCGCGGGGAATATGGACCTCCAGCGCGTCCACGAGATTGCGGGCCGCCTCGCCGCGAGACAGCTTGGGCCGGCCTTCCCTCGCCGGCGCGTTCGCGGTCACCACATACACCGCCAACTGCTTCGCCGCCTCCGTCTGCTCCGTGCCGGGGTCCTCGACCCTGGCCGTTCCCAGGCACGACACGTACAGGGCCGGCGTGCGGGTCGCGATCCGCCGCAGCTCGGCCAGGTCGAATCGCCCGTCGTGCGGGTCGCAAACGCGCAGGCTGGGAAAGAGTTTGGCGAGATCGGCGCAAATCGCGGCCAGCAACTCGTTGGTGCGCGGCTCGAAGGAGGCGGCCATTTACGCCGCCTCCAGCTGCCTGGACGCCCACTCGTCGATGATCTTGAGAACCTCGGCCTCGTCGTCGCCCGACAATCCCAAATAAGGACGGGCCGGGATGTCGCCCCAGGGGATCGGGCGGCCGTGATCGTCGGCGCCGAAGGCGCCCTTGGCCGCGCCCAATTGATGAACACCGGCATAGGGGACGTTCGTCCCGATCTCTACCTCGTCCTTTCCTACCTGGTGAGTAATAGAGTCTGAAAGTATTTCGGTGTCGGTCAGAATCACCCCTCCCGCGCGCCGGGCTTGGGTGGCTTCCGACCACTCCGCCCAGGGCTCGCCCGCGGGACTCTCCGTATCCTCGAAACGAAGATGCGTGGAGGAGACCAGATACCCTCCGATCTCATCCAGCAGCTCGCGCGGGTCGGCCAGGTTGTTGAGAATCTGCCGCAACCGCTTCGAGACGCGGTCGACCTGCTTGGCGTCGATGGTGAGCGTCACGCCGGCCATTACCTTGTCCCCGCCATGCTGGGGCGGCTGAAGCGCCGCCTTCGTCCGGAGAACTTCACGCCGCCGGCCGAAGGCGGCGGCTCACTCAGTCCCAGCGACACCTCGCCGCTCGCGATGCGCTTCAGCAGTTTCACGGCGTCTTCATAGCGCCGGCGGCGCTCATCGGTTCCCTCAGCCGTCGTGGACGAGAGGCGGTACAAGGCGATGTCCACCGACAGCCGCGCCAGCACCTCGGGCACTTTCGGCAACGGCAGATCGTATTTCGCCGCCAGATAAGTGTCGATCTCGGCCGAGGCATCCTCCAGCGCCCGCCGCACCACCTCCGAGTCGATCTCACCGTCGCCGTCGCGGTCGGCCGCGAGCAGCAGCGCGTCGGCCCCGTAGCGCTCGATGATCTGTTGCTCGCCGGCGTAGGCCATATCTCCCTGATGGTTCTTTTTAAGCGGTGGTCCCGGTCGAGCCGTAGGCCAGCTGCCAGAAGCCGTAGCCTCCCGCCGCCCGCGCCTCCGCCCCGAAGCGGTACATAGCCCGCATGAACACGTTGTCCGCATTCATGTCGTACTGCTGGACGAAGATCGGCTTTTTGCGCTCCTGGTAAATGAGGGGCTTGACGGGCTTCGTGGTGTCGAGCAAAAACCAGGCCGTGTCGGACGTGAGCCTGGCGTCGACCACCATCTGGGCTGTTCCCTTGTAAGGGTTGGGCTTGCCGTCTTCGAGACGCTCCACCATCATCAGCGCGCGGCCCGTGTCCTCCAGCGCCGGAGGCACCAGCAGGATGTTGGGGATCATGTTGAGCGGGCGCCCTTCCTCATCGGTGAATTTGCGAAGAGTCGTGCGGGCCGCGCCGTAACTGCCCTGCGCCTTGGCCAGGGTAGCGATGGAAAGGGCCTTGGTTGCCTTGTTCGACACCGCTTCTCCCCCCACCTCATGGTCGGTGGCGAAGAACTTCTTGCCGTCGTAACAGGGATTGTCGAACCCCTGGTTCACCAGCTCGTAGACGATCTCGTCAGGCAGTTGCCGGGCCGAGTAGGCGGCCATCTGTGCCTGTGGCGCGTAGATGCCCAGGTTGTCGTCCTCGATGTCGTTACGGGTGACCTCGACCGTGGCCTCCCAGTCGTCGTTGACGATCGTGTAGTGGAAGCCTTCCAGCGCCTTGACCGTCTTTTCGCCGATCCACTTGCGCATGCGCGGGAAATAGCTCAGCCACTTGTAGTCGTTGCGGCTGGACCCGGAAGGGACCAGCATGGCGACCTTGTCCCACGTCGACGGCGCTTCGTCGAACGCCTTATGAAAGGTGGTCTTGAGGTTGCGGAAAATCTCGTCCAGATTGGATTTGTCGACCAGCATGGTTGTTACGCTCCTCCTGGTTATGCCTTCAGGACCGTCACCCGGAAGGTGGCGGCATCGGGATCGATGGCCGAGGTGGTGTGGTTCTCGGCCCGGATCGTCACGGTGTCGGCGGCCGAGACGAAGCCTTGAAAGAGAATCCCTTCGGGCGGCTCGGCCGGCAGCCCCAACGCTACTGCGTCTCCGATCTCCGCGCCCGTGACGGTTATCGTCTTGGTGGCGTTGCCGGCGGCGGTGATGGACCCGAAGTCCAACTCCGCGGCCGCGCTGATGGTGGGCGCGTCGTGGGCCGTCTCAGGCGCCACCCACACGCCGTCCGAGTCGACGCCGATCACCGTGCCCGCCGGCGAGCGTGTGCCCCCGTTGTCGCTCATCGAAACCGTCTCGTCGTCCTCGATGTAGCAGGGCTTCCCCAGCGATGCCTGGGTCACCTGGTCGGTGGCCGAGTTCTTCCACAGGAAGGCCTTGCCGCGCCGTACCAGAACCGTCTTCGACCCGTCGGCGCCGCCCGTGTTGTCGACGCGCTCCTCAGCGCGTCCGAGATAGCTCAGCCCCGCGGCCGCCGTGCCCTTCTCGGCGTACCCATCGGCGTTCGCCACGACAATCGACCCGGCGTAGATCACCGCTCCGGCGGCGACCGGGACGCCGATCAGCTCGCCGTCCTTCATCGCTGTATTGCGGTCCGCGCTCAGTGCCATCGTTTATCTCCTCTTTTTCTTCAGGCGGCTTCGCCGCCGTATTTCTTCAGATCCTCGGCCGAGTTGCCGAACATCCCCGCGATCCTCGTTGCCTCCGTGTTCAGCGCCGTGCCCTCGTTCGGCTTCCTGTTGTCCAGTCCGCTCTCGCCGGCCAGGGCGGGCGCGGCCTTGACGTATTCCCGGAAGCGTTCCAGTCCGCCCTCGGCGCGGCATTGCGCCCGGTGGTAGTCCGCCGTCGCCGGCGTGATCTTGCCCGCCTCGAGCGCCTCGCCGATGACGCCGTCAATTTCCGATTCGACCGCCTTGGCGCGGTGCTCGTCCAGTGTCTTCTCGGCGTTCGACGCCCGCTCCAGCGCCGCGTCGTAGTCGGCCCGCGGCACGAACTTCTCCAGGCTCGGCGACTCCGTCCGGTTCAAGGCCGTGTCGCGTTCGGTCTTCAACTTCCCGATCGCCTCGGCGGCTTGCTCCCCGGTGGCGTCTTCGGCTAGATCGAGCGCCTTGAGAATCGGCTCCGGTAGTGATCGCATGGTCGTCTCCTGTTGCTCTTGGTTTTCCTGGTTGAGGGCCCTCATGCGGAAGTTCGGCAGATTCACCAGCCCGGCCGACACCAACCGCATGATGCGTCTGCTCTTGGGCTCGTAGTGGAACACCGGCGAGAGATAGCGGTACTCGCGCCGCGTGACGCTCTCCCGTCCCCGCTCGGTCCACTCCACCCGTCCCCACAGCGTGCCCCCGCGTGCCTCAAGCTCCGTGATCCAGCCCGCCGCCGGAGACATTTCTCCGCGCCGCGCCTTGATCTCGCTCGCGTGCTCCCAGTCGATGGGGATCTGCCGCGCGCCGTCCAGACTGGCGCGGGCCACCTGCTCGGGATCGTCGAGCCGCCAGCTGCGCCCGTCGCGGCCCGCGACCTCGGGGCCGGCCGGCAGCAACTCCACCCACTCGGGAGCGGAGCCGCTTCCCGTCAGCTCGAAGCAAGGGGCCGCCGCACACGTGGCGGTGTCAGGGGGTTGGTGAGGTAAGTCGCAGGATGGTTCGCGCGGCGGCCCCATACCTCCACCCTAGAGGGGCGGACGCGGGTTTCCAAGACTGAAGCGCTTCAGTAGTTGGAACGAAGATCACCCGCTTTGGAGTCAAGAATATTATGAGAGAATCAACGTCGGCGCCCTATTACAAGGCGGCAGGGGCCGTTCTCCACCACGGCGAGGCGCTGGCCGTCCTGCGCTCCCTACCCGAGCACAGCGTGGATGCCCTCGTCACCGACCCGCCCTATTCGGGTATCGCCGACGGCCGCTCCGCCAACTCCAAGTACCAGACCACCAAGACACCGCGCTACCCCGAGTTCGCCGGCGACAACCGCGACCAGCGTTCGTACTTCATTTGGTGGACTCTGTGGGGAACCGAGTGCCTGCGGCTGCTCAAGCCCGGCGCCCCGGTGCTGGTGTTCAGCGACTGGCGCCAGTACCCGGTCGTCTCCGAATGCCCTGCAAGTGGCCGGCTTCGTCTGGCGCGGGACCCTCGCCTGGGACAAGACCCGCGGCGCCATTCCCACCCGCGGCCGCTTCCGCCAGCAGGCCGAGTTTGTCCTGTGGGGATCGGCCGGACCCTTCCCCAAGCGCGACGGCGTCGGGGCCCTGGCGGGCGTGTTCTCCTGCGCCTCGCTGGCCGGCGGCAGGCATCACGTCGTCGGCAAGCCGGTCGCCTTGATGGGGCAGCTCGTCGAGATCTGCCCGCCGGGCGGGCTGGTCCTGGACCCCTTCGCCGGCTCGGGTTCGACCGGCGTCGCCTGCCTCAACACCGGGCGTCGCTTCCTCGGCGTCGAGCTGTCGGCCGACTATGCCACCGTCGCCGCCCGAAGGCTGCGCGAGGCGGCTGCAAAGTCCTCCAAAGCCGCTTGACTCCCTCGAAAGGGGGCAGCGGCTTGGACACGCTCTCCCAGACACCGTTTAAAACCCGTTTAAACGCGTTCAAAAACGTTTAAAAAATACGCGGTGGTACCCGAGGGCCACTTTGCTCTGGCAATCGCTTAGAGGGGCTCGATGGCGTTTTTTTGGGGCGGGGGTTTTGGGCGCGAATCTCGTGTGAACCACACACGCCGTTCCTAGCCGCCTTTCGCCAGCAGCAGGTCGTCGTAATTGAAAAGATTCGCGGTGAGGCGCTGCAACCGGGTCACTCGAACCCGTTCCTCGTCGCTATAGTCCATGGCCCGGCACAATTCGTTGTGGCAGATGACGTCGAGTACACGCTTGATTGGAGGTTCCGACGCCTCCAGATCAAGACGCTCCCGAGTGACAGCGTCTACCGTCTCGCCGGAGCTGTCGCCGCGGAGCCGCTTTTCGAGCGTCGTGAAGTCTCCCACGAACCGGGCGTGCCGGTGCGCCTTGGACCCGAAGGCGTAGACGAGCTTGAGGCCGGAAAGCAGCGCCACGCCAAAACCGACAGCGAGATTCCAGGCTTGGAGGCCTTCAAGCGCCAGCGCAACCACTCCCGAACCCAACAACAGCAGCACGAAAGTGGTCCATTGCTCGACGCTTTCATAAAACGCTTGCCGCTTCGAATGGTAGCGGATCGATCGGCGCACACTAAACAGTACATCGTGATGCTCGGTGTTCGCCATGCGTTCTATATTGTAGCGGCAGGATCAGGAACTGTCTTCTCCAGGCTTCTCCTCGGCTGGAGTCTTTTGGGGTCGCGGAGGATGCACCGTGTCGCGGACCTTCTCCTCGACGTTCCGACTCTTGGTGGCCTTCTTTTGGCGGCTTTGGCGACGGCGCTTTGATTGTTGGTCACTGTCACTCTTGTGGCTCATAGGGCAGATATTCTTTCACCTCTTAACCATGGGGGGGCGTTCAACGCCCGCACATCGGCCCCAACCTACTCGCAGACCACGCCGTCGCCGTCGGCGTCCCGCATGTAGCGGTAAGCCGGGTGGCCGCGCGGCACGGGCGCGATGCCGTGCTTGCGCGCTTCGGCGCAAGTGATCCGCCCGTTGCCGTTGTCGTCGTAGAGCCGCAGCGGATCGGAGCCCGAAGGCTCGGAGCGCCGCGCCGCTGGCGGATCATCCGACATCGGAGCGCACTCCTCAACGACCATCTCCGTCGAGCCGCAGGCCGACAACACACGCTCCAGCGTATCGGCCTCCCGACGGTCGATCGTGAGGCCGTACCGCCGACGCACCTCGACGACGCGGGCGGCGAACCAGCAACGATTCTCCGGCGGCAGCCATTCGGTCGCGTCTTTCGCGACCTTTTGGTGACGGTTTACGGACGGGCTCGCCAAGGTCAGGTTCGCCAAGTCCCGCGCGAAGCGCCGCCGCGTCTCCGCGTCCGCCGCGCACAGCCCGCTGTCGTGCGCTTCCGATTGCGCCACCATGTGCTCGATGTCAGTCTCGCGAATGCTGTTGAAGCAGCGGCCGGTATAAGGGCCGTAGAGCTTGCCGATCTCGGCCACGATGCGGGGCTCCACCGATTGCGGATAGGAGTAGTCACTGGCTCGGTAGGGCGAGCAGCGGTGCTCGGGGGCTACGACCAACCCGCGCCACGGCTCGGCGGATGCGACGCCGGCCCAGGCCAGGGCCGCGCAAACGATGACATGATGCAGAACATTCTCCGCCGAAGCCTTCCCGGATGCGCTGTGCCAAGTGCCACGCGCTGGATAATTCCCCAAAAAATACCCCAAAAAATACTCCAAAAAATACCTGACAAATCCGCCCGTGGAACAGCCTCTCCGGCCCCTGGCCTGCGCTCCGAAAAATACCCGAAAAATCACCGCCGGTGCAGCGCGTCGGCCGCCTCCAGACCGCCGCCCCTCTTCCGAAAACGGTACGCTTGGACGGCATACGTGGTTCGCCTCATCACAGCGTCCTCCCCGTCCACATCACCTGACCGATCACCACCGCCTCCCGCGGCCACGGCACCGGCTTGTACTCTTTGTTGTTGTCGCTCACCAGCAGCCACTCTCCATGGCGATCCTTGACGAGCCTCTTGATGAGCACGAGGTCGTCCGAGCGCACCACGAAGATGCGGTTCGAGCGGCGGCGGGTGCGTTGGTAGTCCACCAGGATCAGCGAACCATCAGGGAGCGTCGGCTCCATCGAGTTGCCCATCACCTCGACGATGTCGGCTTTCTCGTGGTTGATCCCGTACTTCAACAACCAGTCTTCACGAAAAGCTAGATGGCCGATCACCGGCTCGCTCTCGATGAAAGCGCCGTAGCCGGCCGCTATTCTTGCACCGCGTCTCGGGAGTGGGCGGAATCCGTGGCTGCAAAGCGCTGTGGGGTCCTGCTCGTGAGCCTCGGCATCCCGCGCGTCGGGAAACTCGACGACCTTGTCCGGGGTCGGCTTCTCTTTCTCTTCGTCCGTGAGATCTTGGCTCACTCGCGGGAGGCGCGAGATGATTTCCTTCAGGGTGGTCTCCGTGGCTGTCTCGCGTCTCACTAGCTCTTCGCGCAGCGCCTGAGTCTCGCCGCGCAATACATTCCTCACCTCTTCCCGCAGGGCCTCGTCGGAAAAGCGTTGCTCGACCGCGCTCGCCGCCTCGGTGGAGGCGGAGGTATCGCGTGGCGGGCCGATGTAGAACTCAAGGCCGAGGGCATCACAGAGCGATCGTAACCTCTCCGCTGATGGCACCCGCCCTCGACGCATCTCACGAATCAGATCGGGCGTGCCTGTAGCTTCAAGTGAGGCCCGACGCGCAGAGATTCCTCGATCGTGCAGAGCTTGGTCAATGGCCTCTAGCACAGAGCGCATCAAGGGAATTATCCCACACTTCTTAAGGAAATCGACCGTGCGGGAAAGGTTCTTGACATATGGGAAATAACCCGCTATTCTGTCTGGAATGCGGGAATTAACCCTTTGTAGAGCTGTGTAAGCGCTACTCAGCGTGCCGAAATCTTAGCCTGTCCAGAGTTGGATACCTCGCCGCGAACGACGGAAAGTTCTTTGGGCGGCTCGAGAAGGGTAAGACGTGCACTTTGCGCACCTCCGATCGTGTCCTTCAGTGGTTTTCCGACCACTGGCCTTCTGATCTGGAGTGGCCCTCGGACCTCCCGCGGCCCAAGCCCTCGAAAGCGGATGGCAAGGCGGCGGCATGAGCGACCGCAGCAGCGGGCTGGGTCTTTTGCTGGCCGCGGCCGCCCTCATCTTCGGCTACGTCTGGGGCGCGAACGCGAGGATGGATGCGGTCTGGAACGAGGGCTACGAGGCGGGCCTCCGACTCGTGGGTGAGGTCTGCGGAGAAGAGGGGCGGTGAGGAGAATCGTGCCCTGCCCGCTCTGCGGATTCGTTGCGTTGGTGGTGACCACGATCCGGGGGCTGTTTGGGGGTCACCGTCATCTGTCTTGGTCGCGGGTTGTGTGCCTGCGCGGACATCGATCGGTGACCGCCGGCGGGGAGGCCGCATGAGCCTGGCGGCGGTGGTAGCGATAGCGGTGGGTTGCGCGGCGCTATCGGCGCTGGAGGCGATACAGAAAGCGGTCGGCGAAGACGAGTTGCCCGTACAAACTTACACGGCCCTGGAGGGCTCGTGGCCGGCGATGCAGATGCTGGCCGGGCCGCGGACGGCCATTGAGGTGATCCACTCCTCCACGGAGGGTCTGCGGTGATGCACGCCGCCCGGCTCGGCCGCTCGGAACGCTTGCGGCGGGTGTACGAGCTGCTCTCGGACGGGCTGGAGCACTCGACGCTGGAGATCGCCCTCGAAGCGAGAGTCTGCGCGGTGAACTCGATCGTGGCGGAACTTCGGGCCAACGGCTACGCGATCGAGTGCCGGCAAGCATGCGGTCCCCAGGGCGGCCGTATCTGGCTGTACCGTATGACCGCGCCGGCCGGAGAGGCGGCGTGACCCGCACCTTCACCGCCCGCGAGATCGCCGAGGCTCTAGGCGTGCCAAAACGCAAGCTGAACCGACGCGCCACCCGCGAGCGCTGGCCCTGCTCGGAGGCGCCCTGTCGCGGCGGCAGGCTGCGGCTGTACCGCTGGACAGACCTGCCGGAGCCCATACAAGCGGCGCTGCTGAATACCAACGGCGAGCCGCCGGCCGGGATCGAGGACACGCCGCTCCGGCGCGAGGCGGCGGCGCAAGCGGAAGCGGAACAGAAGCCGGTCTTCACCTACGACCCCGACGCGTTGTGGAAGTGGGCGATCACCAGGACGCAGGCGCAGCGGGACGAGGGCCAGCGGCGGGCCATGGTGATGATCGAGCTGACCCGCCTGATGGAGACCGGGCAGACCCTCCGCGAGGCCGCGGCCACGCTGGCCGCGACGGAGGGCCTCAGCACGTCATCGATCCGCCATTGGTTTTACGGCGTCAACGGCAATCCCGGCGCGAAGGACTTCGCGAGGCAGGATTGGGCGGCGGCACTGATACCGGGCCATGCCGGCCGCGCGGAGCGACGGGAGATCCCCGAGCCGGCCTGGGACTGGTTCCGCGGCTACTACCTGACCAGGCGGCAGCCGACGATCGCCGAGGCCTACCGCCGCACCAGAGAGACGGCACGGGCGCATGGCTGGGGTGTGCTGCCATCGCGGAGGACGTTTGAGCGCCGGGTGAAGAGCGACATCCCGTTCAAGACGCGCGTCTATTTGCGGGAAGGACCACAGGCGCTGGCGCGGCTCTATCCTCCACAGCGACGCGACAAGCGAGTGTTCCGGGCGGGTGAAGCGGCCGTGGGCGACGGGTTGAAGTTCGACAGGATCTGGGTCAGGTGGCCCGACGGCGAGGTGATCAACACCACGACCGGCTGGTTCTGGGCGGATCTCCGCAGCAACTACATCGCAGCCTACCGGCTGGCCAAGACGGAGAACACGGATCTCTTCCGGCTGGCCACCTACGACCTGACAGGGAAGTTCGTCCCCAGGGTGGTCTGGGTGGACAACACGCGGGTGGCGGCTGCGAAGCCGATGACGGCGGGCGCGGCCGGGCGCCATCGAGGACGGGACAAGGCGGGCGATCCGGTCGGACTGTTGCCGCAATTGGGCATCAAGGTGTGTTTCACGAACCCGGACAAGGTGATGGGCAGTCCGGGAGCCAAGCCCATCGAGCGCAGCTTCGGCATCGGGGGCATTCACGACAAGGTGGCCACGCACCCTGCTTTTCTCAATCGCGGCTACTCCAAGAAAACCGCCATCCCCTATGAGGAGTTCGCGGCGGTGGTGGCCGCCGAGGTCGGGCGCTTCAACCGTCAGGAGCAGCGCCGCACGGCCCTCTGCCGCGGGGTCTTGTCGTTCGAGCAGGCATTCGGGGAGTCCTTCCAGGAGTCCGGGGCGAGGCGCTTGAGCGAGGACGAGCGTGGCTTGCTGCTGCTGATGCCGGAGGCGGTCCGGGCTGACAGCCGCCTGGGCGAGATCCGTCTGAAGGCGGGACGCGGGCCGATGGGTTCACACCGCTACTGGGACGAGGCGTTGACCGAATACAAGGGACGCCGGCTGACAGCCTACTACGACCCGGCGAAGCTGACGAATCAGATCTCGGTCTACACCCTCGGCGGAAGGTTTGTGTGCCGCGCCGGGCACCGTGGCGACATCGCCTTCCACGACACCGGGCAGGGACGGGAGTGGCAGAAGAACAAGGCGCGCTTTCTAAAGGCGAGCAAGAAGGCGGCCCAGGCCGAACAGCGCATGAAGGCGCTGGAGGTCGCGGCGCTCTATGCGACGGGGGAGGATGTGATGCCACCCGCGCCCGGACTGGTCAAGCAGACGAACGGCCCGGCGGCGGGGACGCGGGAGAAACAGGAACAAGAGGAGTTCGACCATACCCTCGACGACGCGATCCTGGCGATGGAACCCGCCTGGATGGAAGCGAGGCGGGAGGAGGAGCCCTGGTGATGCAGCAGACGCAGGCGGAGCTTTCGCGTTTGCTGGAACTCGTGCGCCGCGACGCGAAGACCCTGCGGCGGCGGATCGAGAAGGTGCGTCTCGGTCTGGAGGATACCTGCGAATGGGACGAGGAGTTCCGCCAGGGTGCGATCCACGAGCTGAGTTGGATCTTGGAGGCCTACGAGCGGCGCATTAAGTCCACCGAGAGCGCACTCTCCAAACACGCGCCGCCGCGGCTGGAATTGGTGGTCGACAACACGCGGCGTTCCAAGTCGAACGGCAAGGTTGCCGTGCCGGAGGGAGATGGCGCGGCGTGAAGATCGCTTACAAAGCCAAGAGCTTCAGTGGCGCGCACCTGGACCTGATCGGGGTCTCGAACAGCATCCATCGAGCAGTATCAGCGTCAGGGGCTACCGCCTCACCCTGCGGCACGCGGCCGTCGATGAGTACCTGGACCGGGGAGAGGTTTGAGCGGTGCTGCTCGATCAAGGGTTAAGGGGCGACAACCGGCAATGGGAGAAGCACAAGGAGGATTCCGAATGAGTAAATCGAACGGGAACGGGGCGGTACGAGGTTCCGAGGCTACGGGCTTGCGCGAGTGCGCGCGGGGGGTACTGGCCGAAGTCGGGCTGTCGCAGTCGCGGGCGGCGCGCGAGATCGGGCTGTCGGGCTCGGCGCTGTCGCAGTACTTGGGCGGCAAATACCAGGGCGACGAGGCGGCGGTCGAGGAGAAGGTCCTTCGCTGGATCGAGGCCCGCGCGGAGCGGGCGGAGCTGGCGAAGCGGCTTCCGGCGGCGCCGGGGTGGGTGGATACGCCAACGGCGCGGAGGATCGAGGCGGGTCTGTCTTACGCCCAGATGGCGGGAGATATCGCCGTGATCTACGGCGGCGCGGGCTTGGGCAAGACCTTGACCGCGAAACGCTACGCCGAGACACGGCCGAACGCCTGGGTAGCGACGATGACGCCGGCGACGCATGCGCTGGGACCGTGTTTGGAGAGGACGGCCAGGGCTTGCGGGCTGCGTCCCTCGAGCAGGGCGGCAAGGATCGAGGCCGATCTCGGGGAGCGGCTGAGCGGCGCCCACGGTCTGCTGATCGTCGATGAGGCGCAGCACCTCGGCACGCGGGCGCTGGAGGGGTTGCGAAGTTTGCACGACGCCACGGGAGTCGGGCTGGTTCTGTTGGGCAACGAGTCGATGTATGCCCGGTTGACGGGAGGACGGCGGGCGGCGGAGTTCGCGCAGTTGTTCTCCAGGATCGGCAAGCGGGTGCGGCTGGGGCAGCCGACCCGCGACGACGTGGAAGCGCTGTTGTCGGCCTGGTCCGTTGCCGACAAACAAACGCGCGGGGTGGCGCTGGAGATATCACGCCGGGCCGGGGCGCTGCGGGGGTTGACGAAGACGCTGCGGCTGGCCTCGCTGGTCGCCGGCGGCGAGAAGGTAGGGGCCGGGAACCTGCGGTCAGCCTGGAAGAACTTGGGAGGTGAGGGATGAGCGACAACCAAACACCACAACCCCACTTGATGGACGATATCGAGCGGCTGGCGAGCGAATACGCCCGCCGCCGCGACGCGCTGCGCGAGACGGCGGGGGAGGCGCAAGCGGCGGTGGAGAGGGCCAAACGCGGGCACCGTGCCGCGTTGCGCCGCCGCATCGGGGCCGCCGTCAACGCCCACGCCGAGCTGTTGAGGACCATCGAGCGATCCCCCGGTTTGTTCCAGCGGCCGCGCACCAGGCTGTTGAGCGGCATCAAGGTCGGCTGGCGCAAGCGCCCCGGCCGAATCGAGATCGAAGACGAGGCGGCCACGATCGACGCCATCCGGCGCAAGCTCGGCGATGAGCTGGCCGAACAGTTGATCCGGGTCCGCGAGAGGGTGGTGCTCCGCGCCTTGCGGGAGTTGCCGGCCCGCGATCTGTTGCGCATCGGCGCCGTGGCTGTCGAGGACGCCGACGAACCGGTCGCCATCCCCGCCGACTCGGAGATCGACAAGCTGGTCGACGCCCTGCTCGATGGCGAGGAGGGGGATCGGATCGAGGAGCAAAGCGGCCTGAAACGGGGGGGGAAGTCATGACGAGTGAGAGCCGCAGAAACGAGCTGGCGAAGATCCACATCGGAGCCAAGCAGCTGGGGCTGGACGAAGAGACCTACCGGGACATGCTGGAGACGGTGGCGGGGAAACGCTCGGCGGCGGAATTGGACGAGCGCGGACGGCGGGAGGTGTTGGCTCATCTACGCGAACGCGGAGCGAAGTTCCAGCGGAAAACAACCCGGCGTCGGCCCAGCCCGGCGGACGGGAATCGACCGCTGATCGGCAAGATTTACGCATTGTTGGGGGATCGTCCAGTGGAATACGCCGAGGCGATTCTCAAGCGCATGACCAGCCATTCCCACAAGGTGCCGCTGGCGTGGGCCACGCCGGAGCAATTGCGCAAGGTGGTGGCGGCTCTGAGCTACGACCAGCGGCGCAGGCGGGCGGAGGGTTAAATCAGGATGCCGGTATCGAGAGAACAGCAGCAGCGCTATCCGGGAGGGTCGCTGCGCTCGGCCGAATGGCTGTCCATCCGGCGCAGGATTCTTGAGCGGGCCGGACATTGTTGCGAGTTTTGCGGCGTGCCGGATCGGGTGTATGTCTGGCGCGAGGGAGAAGCATACGAAGTAATTGGATCGTCGGAGACTTTCAGCCATCTCAAAGGAATCTTTCCCTCGATTGTGCTGACCGTTGCCCATCTCGACCACGATCCAGGCAACAGCGTCCCGGAGAACCTGCGGACGCTTTGTCAGAGATGCCACAACCGTTATGACGCCGCTCATCGGGCGGCGACCCGCCGCCGGAACCTCCGGGCACGATGGGCCATCGGGGATCTCTTCGACGAAGGGCCACAAGCGAGCGCTTAGAGGCGATGGCTGTGATTGAGTTTCCACATCAGTCCCCCAATCCGTTGCGCCGCAAGCCGCCTGATCCCGTCCAGCAGCGACGACGGTATTGCCGGCATATGGAAGTGGTTGTCGACGAGCATAGCCGCACGGTGAAATGTCGACCCTGCGGCCAGATCATCGACGCCTTCGACTACCTGTTTCGGCTGGCCAAGGAATGGGGGGAGCGGGCGGCATGGTTGAAGAAGTACGAAGCAGCCAAGCGGAAACAGGCCGAGGAAATGAAGGACGCCGAGTTCCGGCGTGCCAACGACCTCCATGTCACCGAACCTTCCGGCGGCAAGGGCCGTGATGTTTGGCGGACCGCGCGGGAGGCGCTGGGCCGCGAGCCGGTTGCGATCAAGCGCTGCGGACGGCATTGGTATCACGTGGACCCGGACGGCTCCACGGTCAGCATCGACTACTTGATCGCGGTGAAGAAGGGGGGCCGATGACCCGTTGTCGGCAATGCGGGCGCGGGACCCGACGTCCCTACGCGGCCTATTGCGACCGCTGCCGTGGCTGGAACACCGTGCCGTTCACCACCGAAATGGACGAGAAGTTGCGACGCGTCTACGCGCGGGCGGACTACCCGGCGCTGGGGGTGCTGGCGAAGCGTTGGGAGATGCCGCGGTGGAGGCTGACCCATCGGGCACAGCTGCTCGGGATCGCGGCGACGAAGGAGCCTCGGTGGAGCGAGGAGGAGATCAAGATCCTGGAGCGGAACTGTCATCTCACTCCCCGGATCATCGCCAACAAGCTGCGGGCGAGAGGCTATCGGCGTTCCGAGACGGGCGTGGTGTTGAAGCGCAAGCGGCTGCGGCTCAGGAAAGCTGACCGGGGTTACTCGGCGGGCGGCCTGGCCGAGGTGATGGGCGTGGACCGCGGCACGGTGCTGCGGTGGATCGAGCTGGGCCTGCTCGGGGCGCAGCGGTTGCCGTCGGAACGGCGGCCGGGGCAGGTAGCCGCCGCGGGGGAGTGGTTCATCCGGCCGCGGCGGGTACGGCAATTCATCACCGATCACGTCGCCTTGGTGGACACGCGCAAGTGCGACAAGTACTGGCTCATCGATCTGTTGACGAACAAGCGGGCCGTGTGAGGGCCATCGGCGAACATTCCGAAAGCGCCAAAAAGAACAATGGCTAGCCGCATCGAGTGGACGACTTGGAACCCCGTGACCGGGTGCACCAAGGTAAGCCAGGGCTGCGAACACTGCTATGCCGAGCGCTTCTCCGAGCGTTTCCGCGGTGTCCCTGGTCATCCCTACGAGATGGGATTCGACCTGACGCTTAGTCCCGAGCGGCTTGATCACCCGCTTCGGTGGAAGAAGCCGAGGCTGGGCGTGTCCGTCGAGGACCAGAAGCGCACCGATGAGCGCATTCCGCTGTTGCTCGAAACCCCGGCGGCGGTGCGGTTCGTGAGCGCGGAGCCTTTGTTGGGCATGATTGATTTTGGCGAGGCGCTGAACGAAATCGATTGGGTGATTGTCGGCGGCGAGAGCGGCCCCGGAGCGCGGCCCATGAATCCCGACTGGGTGAGGTCGATCCGCGATCAATGCAGACGGTTCAATGACAAGCAGATCGAGGATTCCCTTGAATTTTGACAAGCTGCACCGACATGGACGCGCATCGCTCGTCCTTCTGCACGCCTTTCTTCTTCAAGCAGTGGGGCGGCCGGACGCCGAAGGCGAACGGCAACACGCTCGACGGACGCCAGTGGCAGGAGTATCCGGTGACTGACTCAGGCATGACCGCAGGGCCGCTCCCCCCCTAACGAATCCGCGTATTGCCCCCGAATATCCTGAAAGCGAGGACGACGAAAAATGAGCGACATCGTACACATTCTGGATCGAGGTGTGATCCATTTCTTCTGTTC
Organism: Bryobacterales bacterium; assembly: GCA_965248235.1. Lineage (GTDB taxonomy): Bacteria > Acidobacteriota > Terriglobia > Bryobacterales > UBA6623 > UBA6623. The sequence goes on from CBDFIU010000002.1 coordinate 23,959, forward strand.
CGCGGGCGTCTACCTGATCGCGCTGTGGGGCTTCTGGCTGCTGGAACGCAAGGTGTCGTGGTGGCCCCAGCTCAGGGGCTGGTGGGAGCTGATCCTGCCCGCGGCGGCCTCGTTCGGGTTCATCAGCCTGCGCGAGGTCTTCGACGTGGCCGGGGGAGGCTCGCCCCTCAAGTCGGTGTGCGATTGGATCAGTTGGCTTCTCGGCCTGGGGGTGAGCGTCTGGGCCCTTTACCGGCTGGTTCCGAGGCTCGGACGGGTTCTGGCTGAAATCAAGGAGGAAAACCCGTGACGGGGAGGATGGCCGGAAAGAGGTCTTTTGCACTGAAGGTCAGCTTCGACTGGCGCGACGTCTGGCAACAGGAACACGCCCACGCCTTCACGGTGGCCAAGGCCGCCCGCGCCGATATCCTGGCCGACATCCACGAGGCCGTCGACAACGCCATCCGCGAGGGAACCACTCTCCATCAATTCCGCAAGCAGTTGACCCCGCTGCTCCAAAAGAAAGGATGGTGGGGGCAAGCGGACCATCCACAGGAGGAGAAGAAACCGTGACTGTGCGAAGCGGTGAAGAAGACCTGCCGGAATCGCTCCGACGGATCGCGGCGATTGCGGGGCGGCGCTCGGCCCTGGTGTTGTCGGCTCACCACGGCGGGACGCATGTCTCGGTGCCGAGCCACTATCACGGGGACCACCCGCTATCGATTCTGCTTGGTCCCGAGGCGGCCGAGAAACTCATCCGCCGCTGGGGTGGATCGAGACTCTATGTCGCCAAGATGGACGCCACGGCGCGCTCGCGCCGCAACATCGAAATTGTCAGGGCCTACGAGGGTGGTTGCCCGGCGCATAAGCTGGCCCGGCAGTACGGGTTGAGCGAGCGGCAGGTGTGGGCCATCCTCAAGGTCACCCTTATATAAAGGTAGGGACCGGGCTACGGTCCTATATCCTTCCCCCCCCACCTACTGAAGCGCTTCAGTCTTGGATTATCACCCGAGGACTACTAGGGTGGTGTATGAACCCCTTCGCGGGCGGCTGGCCGTGGCCAACATGAAGAAACGCCTGAGCGGGGATCGACAGTGAGCGGGGCGATCGCGATCGCGCTCGTGGTTGGAGGAATGGTCAACGTGGAGGAATCTACACAGACCGACGCCCAAATCATCGACGCCATCCTTCGCCGCGAGGGCGGCTTTGTCGACCATCCCGCCGATAGGGGCGGGGCGACGAAATACGGCATCACGCACGCAAGACGCTCGAAGCCTGGCGCGGCGAGCCGGTGACGGCCGGCGACCTGCGGGTCTTGGACGAGCCCGAGGCACGGCTGATCTACGAGCGGCTCTACATCATCGGACCGGGCTTTGACCGCATCGCCAGCCCGCGGTTGCGGGCGCTGCTGGCCGATTGCGCGGTGAACCACGGCCCTGTCCGGGCGACGCGCTGGCTGCAAGCGGCAGCCGGCACTCGGGTGGACGGCGTGTTCGGCCCGCTGACCCTGGCGGCGGTCAACAAAGCGGACGAGAAGACGCTCTTCAAAAGCGTGCTGGCGAGCCGCTGCCGCTTTTACGGGCAGATCATCGCCCGCGACCCCTCGCAGGCGGCGTTCGCCGCCGGCTGGACGGCGCGGCTGGCGGAGTTCATTGAGGAAGCAGTCTGAAAAAGGAAAAGGAGGAAAAGAACGATGGAAGGCTACCGGAAGGTTGAGGACAAGACGGATTCGTTGCTGTTCGTGCTGGCCAACAAGCCCTGGTCGGCCCTGGCCATTGTGCTGGGCGGCGTGGGGTTGTTCTGTCTCGGGTTCTGGCTAGGGAGCTGAGATGGGCCTGTTGGGCAAGTTGTTCGGCGGAGGTATCGTCTCGGCGGCCGAGGGTGTGGCCGGGATCGTCGATAAATTCGTCGAGACCGACGACGAGAAGAAGGCGGCCGAGATCATCAAGGCCAAGCTGATGATGCGGCCCTCGCTGGCGCAGATCGAGCTGAACAAGATCGAGGCCAGCCACCGCTCGATCTTCGTGGCCGGTGGACGGCCTTTCATTTTGTGGGTCTGTGGAGTTTCATTGGCGTTCTACTTTATCCCGCAATTTGCGCTGGGCGCCTATCTGTGGACGCGTCAAGTGCTCACCACCGGCGAACTTATGGCATATCCCGTGGCGGCTGATGGGCTGTATGAGTTGGTGTTTGGGATGCTTGGTCTAGGCGCCTTCCGGACCGTGGAGAAGCTTGCCGGCAGGGCGAAGTAGCTGCCGAAGTCAGAGGAGCGATGGACTACCAGGCCTGGCGGTTTTGGAGCGATATTCTGCAAACGCTGCTGACGGCGGCGCTGGGCGTCTATGTCTGGCTGGTGAACCGCACGCGGGTCAACGCGGGCCGTATCCGGGACCTGGAGGACAGCGTGGACGAGCGGCTGGACGATCACGACCGGCGCTTGACGCGCATCGAGGGTGCCGTCGAGCACGGCCCGACGCGCGAAGACCTCGGCCGCATCCATACCCGAATCGACGAAGCGCAAGCAGTGCTGGCTCGGATCGAGGGCGAGTTTCACGCGGCCAAGGGGACACTCGACCTGATCCATCAATTCCTGCTCAACGAGAAGAGGCAATGAGTTTTCAATGGTTCGAGACCGAGCACCTGCGGCTGGCGATTCTCGAAGTGTTGGAGCAGGACGCCGATTACGCCCACAACGAGGCGGTGTTACAGACCGCGTTGGGAGCGCTGGGGCACGGCGTGAGCCGGGACCGACTGCGATCCGAGTTGGCGTGGCTCGCCGAGCAGGGACTCGTCAGCGTGACGGATGCCGCCGGCATCCAGGTCGCCAAGCTGAGCGAACGCGGCATGGACGCGGCTCTGGGGCGGACACGGGCTCCGGGCGTGGCGCGGCCCCGGCCGGGGGCCTGATGCCGCGGCCCAGCACCATCCACGGCCTTCCCGAACAAGTGCGCGAGGCGCTGCACTCGTGGCTGCGCGACCCCGGCATTACCCAGACCCAGGCGACCGAGCGGGTCAATGCCCTGTTAGAGGATTTGGGGTTGCCCGAACGGCGGGTCAGCCGCCAGGCCGTCAACCGCTACGACCTGCGGATGAGGAAGGTCGGCGAGAAGCTGCGCCAATCCCGCCAGGTGGCCGAAGCGTGGATCGCGCGGCTCGGCTCCGAGCCCGGCGGACAGTTGGGGCACCTCGTCACCGAAATGCTGCGGACGCTGGCGTTCGAGCTGACCCTGAAGCTCCAGGAGGGCGAACTGAGTGAGGAGTCGCTGCCGGAGGTTGTCGCCCAGCTCAAGCACATGAGCCTGGCGGCGATGCGCCTGGAGCGGGCGTCGGCGGAGAGCGTCAAGCGCGAGAGGGAGATCAAGCGCCGGGCGGCCGAGGAGCTGGCCGACAAGGTCGCCGCCGAAGCCGGGTCAGGCAAGGCCGTCACTCCCGAGCGGTTGCGCGAGATCGTCAAGGAAAGCTATGGCGTCTGAGGGGCGTCCCATCCTCTATCCCTACCAGCGGCGCTGGCTGGGGGACAAGAGCCGCTTCAAGGCCGGCATGTTCGCCCGCCAGACCGGCAAGACCTTCACCTCCACGCTTGAGATCGTGCTCGACTGCCTGGAGGCCGAGGCGGCTGGCCGCCGCGAGCGTTGGGTGATCCTCTCGCGCGGCGAGCGGCAGGCGCGGGAGGCGATGGAAGAGGGCGTCAAACGCCATTTACAGGCCCTTCAAGCGGCCTTTGAATACGCCGAAAACGACGACTGGCTGGAGGCTGCCGAGATCAAGGTCCTGGAGGTAAGGCTTCCGGGCGGCTCGCGCGTCACGGCCCTGCCGGCGAATCCCGACACAGCGCGCGGTTTTTCGGCCAACGTGCTGCTGGACGAGTTCGCCTTCCACGCCGACAGCCGCAAGATCTGGGCGGCGCTGTTCCCGGTGATCTCGGCCGGCCACAAGCTGCGGGTGATTTCGACGCCCAACGGCAAGGGCAACAAATTCTACGAAATCATGACCGACCGCGACCCGGACAATCCCTGGTCGCAGCACGTGGTGGACATCCATCAGGCGGTCGCCGAGGGGCTGCCGCGCGACGTGGACCTGCTGCGGCGCGGCCTCAACGATCCCGACGCCTGGGCGCAGGAGTACGAGCTTCAATGGCTCGACGAGGCGAGCGCCTGGCTGAGCTACGACCTGCTTGCCCGGATCGAGCACGACAGCGCCGGGGACCCGGAAAAATTCACGGGCGGGCCGGCCTTCATCGGCAACGACATCGCGGCGCGCCGCGATCTGTGGGTCGGCTGGGTGTGGGAGCGGGTGGGCGACGTGCTGTGGACGCGCGAGGTGCGGGTGCTGCGGCGCGCCTCGTTTGCCGCCCAGGCCGCCACGCTGGATGAGCTGGTGGCACGCTACAACCCGCTGCGGATCGCGATGGACCAGACCGGCATGGGCGAGGCGCCCACCGAGGACGCCCGCCGCCGCCATGGCGCCTACCGCGTCGAGGGTGTGCTGTTCACCGCCGCGGCGAAGCAGCACCTGGCGACGCTGCTGAAACAGAATGCCGAGGACCGGCGGCTGCGGATTCCGGCGGATGCCGCGATCCGCGCCGATTTGCACTCGCTGCGGCGGGTCACCACCCCAGCGGGCCATGTGCGCTTCGACGTGCACGGCGGCGACGGTCACGCCGACCGTGCCTGGGCGGCGGCGCTGGGCCTCTACGCCGCCGACGCGCCGATCGAGGTCTTTGACTACCGGCCCGTCCGCAAGCAGTACGACCCCGCCGTCGACCGTGATCCCTATCGGGTGCGGGCGACGGGCGGATTTCAGAGAGGGATGCTCTGATGGCGGATGTTATGACCCGTATCCTTGGCCCGGACGGACGGCCCGTCCGCAAGCAGGAGCTGACCCGCGAGGCGGCGCATCCCACCCTGACCGGCGTGCGGCAAGTCTGGAACGGCGAGTCGATGGCGTCGGGGCTGACGCCGGAACGGCTGGCCGCGCTGCTGCGCTCGGCGGCCGAGGGAAGCCGGCGCGACTTTTTGACCCTGGCCGAGGAAATGGAGGAGCGCGACCCGCACTACGGGGCCGTGCTGGGTGTGAGAAAGCGGGCCGTGTCGGGGCTGGAGCCGACGGTCGAAGCGGCTTCCGACGAGGGGTCCGATGTCGAGTTGGCCGACGCGGTAAGAGAGATTGTCAAACGTCCCGAGTTCGGCGAGATGCTCGACGACTGCCTGGATGCGCTGGGCAAGGGGTATAGCGCCGTCGAGATCATCTGGGATCGCTCGGGGAGTGAGTGGAGGCCGAAGCGCTACGCGTGGCGCGACTCGCGCTTTTTCGTTTTCGACCGCAACGACGGCCGCACCCTGCGCCTGCTCGACGAGGCCGACACCTTCCAGGGCATCCCGCTCGAACCCTACAAGTGGATCGTTCACATGCCGCGGCTGAAATCGGGCTTGCCGGCACGGGGCGGGCTGGCGCGGCTGGTCGCACTGGCCTACATGGTCAAGGCCTACGCCCTCACCGATTGGGTGGCCTTTGCCGAAGTGTTCGGGATGCCGTTGCGGCTGGGGCGCTACGGCCCCGGCGCCACCGAATCCGACATCGGGAAGCTGATGCTGGCGGTGGCCAACCTGGGCACCGACGCCGCGGCCGTGCTGCCCGACACGATGAGGATCGAGTTCGAAGAAGGCGGCAACCGGGCCGGCGCCGGGGAGCTGTTCGAGAAGCTGGCCATCTATCTGGACCGTCAGATCGCGAAGGCCGTGCTCGGGCAGACCGCGACGACCGAGGGCACACCCGGCAAGCTGGGCAACGAGGAGGCGCAGGACAAAGTGCGGCAGGACATCCTGCGCTCCGACGCGCGGCAGTTGGAGAACACCTTGAACCGCGACCTGGTGCGTCCGTTCATCGACTTGAACCATGGCCCACAGAAGAGCTACCCGCGCCTGCTGTTGCTGGTGAGGGAACCCGAGGACATTCAGGCGCTGACGGCGGCCTTGGAGAAGTTGACTCCGCTGGGGCTGCGGGTCGAGGCGTCGGTGATTCGGGACAAGCTGGGGCTGCCCGATCCCGCCGACGATAGCGAACTGCTGGGTCCGCCCGTGGAACGGCGAAACGCCGGGCCGGAGAGCGCCTCCAACCGCGCCGCCGTGGTCCATCGGGAACGGATTGCGGCGAACGCCGAATCGCCTTCCCGTCCCGATGCCGTCGAAGCGCTGCTCGACGAGGAACTGGAGGACTGGGAGGAGATGGTCCGTCCGCTCGTCGATCCGGTCGAGAAACTGCTCTCTGAGTCTCGCGACCTCAAGCAGTTCCGGGACAAGCTGGCCGAGGTGATCAGCCGCATGGACCCCGCGCAACTGGCGGACCTGCTTGCCCGCGCCGGCTTCGCCACCCGCGCCGCGGGAGAGGCCGGAGCCGATCTTGGCTAGGGTCGAGATCAAGGCGTTGCCTCCCCAAGAGGCGATCCGCTTCTTCGAGAGCAAGAAGCTGAAGGTCAGCTTCGACTGGCGCGACGTCTGGCAACAGGAACACGCCCACGCCTTCACGGTGGCCAAGGCCGCCCGCGCCGATATCCTGGCCGACATCCACGAGGCCGTCGACGACGCCATCCGCGAGGGAACCACTCTCCATCAATTCCGCAAGCAGTTGACCCCGCTGCTCCAAAAGAAAGGATGGTGGGGCAAGCGGACTCTCGTCGATCCCGCCACGGGGGAGACGGTCGTGGCCCAGTTGGGCAGCCCGCACCGGCTACGGACGATCTTCGACACGAATCTGCGGATGTCCTACGCGGCAGGGCGCTGGGAGCGCGTCGAGCGGCTCAAGAAACGCATGCCGTATCTGCGCTACTCGGCCGTGCGGGACAGCCGCACGCGGGCCGCGCATGCGGGCTGGCACGGCACGATCCTGCCGGTCGATGATCCCTTCTGGGAGACCCACGCGCCGCCCAACGGCTGGCACTGCCGCTGCAAGCTGATCCAACTCTCCGATCGTCAGATGAAGCGCCGGGAGTTCAAGCCCAGCCCCGCGCCCGAGATCAAGACGCGGCCGTGGACGAACAAGCGCACGGGCGAGACGATCGAGGTTTCCGAGGGCATCGCTCCCGGCTTCGACTACAACGTGGGACGCACCGGGCGCGGCTTCAAGGGGCCGCCCCCTCCGCCGCCCGACCCCAACAAGATTCCCGAACTCGACGAGACGGTGGCGCTGGAGCGCTTCGTCGCCGGGGCGAAGGGCAGCAACGAGGGCGGGATCTACCGCGGCTCGGACGGCGTCACGCGCTACGTCAAGTTCTACGACGACCCGGCCCAGGCGTATTCCGAAGCGGTCTCAAACCGCATCTACCGCGAGCTGGGTTTCGAGGCTCCGCGCTCGGCGCTGGTGCCGAGGAAAGGCAAGATCGCCCTGGCCAACGAAATGATCGAGAACGGCGGCACGCTCGGCTCCGCCGGGCTGACCAAGGCGCGGGCCGAGAAAGTATTGCAAGGTCTCGCGGCCGATGTCTGGCTGGCCAACTGGGACGCGGTCGGCCTCCAGCTCGACAACGTGCTCGTGGCTGGGAGCAAGCTGGCCCGCGTCGACCAGGGCGGCTCGCTGCTGTTCCGCGCCCGCGCCGGCCGCAAGCCCCTGGAGCGGCTCGGGAAGATCAACGAGTGGGACGGTTTCGCCGACTCCACCCGCAACCCGGCCTACGCCAAGGTGTTCCGCAAGGCGGGCTTGGAGAGCGCCGACGAGCTGGGCCGCAAGGCGCTCAACCGCATCGCCGCGATCCAGAAGCTGGGTGAGCGGACCAACGACTTCGCCGACTTGGTGCCCGCCGTCAAGGGTGTCCCGGCCGCCGACCGCAAGGCCATCCTGGAGCTGCTGCGCAAGCGGGCGCGGCTGCTTGAGACCGCAATCGCCCCGCGCATCCGCGAGGCCCTGCGCCAGGCTGCCAACGTGCCGGCGCACGAGGCGGCCCTGATGCGGGCAATGGGCGCCCGCTACCAAAAGTTCCGCTCGGAGGCGCTCAAGAAGCTCCGGGCCGGCGCACCACGTCACGGCCTGAGCGACCCCGAGTTGACCGCCATCTATGCCTATACCACCAACGACGGTCGCTGGAGCTACAAGTATCTGAATGAGGCGCTGCGCTCGGGCGACCCGGCCAGGATTGAAAAGGTCCGTGATTTCAAGGAGACCATGGAGGCGGCGCTCGCCAAGCTGCCCGACTACGAGGGCGTCGTGAAACGGAAGGCCGGGCTCACGAAGGAAGAGCTGGCCAAGTACAAGAGGGGAGAAATCGTCCAGGAAGAAGCGTTTACGAGCACCTCGGCCGATGGAGAGGCCGCCTTTTCCGGCCCTCACCACTTCGTAGTACAATCAAGGCACGGCAAGCGGATTCAGCCTTACTCGGGGCATTCGGACGAGCGTGAGGTGTTGTTTCCTACCAGCGCCAAGTTTCAGGTGACCGGTGTCAAGGAGCAACAGGGCGGGAAGGTCGAGATCAAGATGCGGGAGGTCGAATGATGGCCGAATATGAGTTGACGCCCGAGGACATTGCGTTCAACGAAGAGGCTGAAAAGGTTTTTCGTCAATCTGAGAACGGTCCCCCCATGCCCGAAAGCCTACAAAAGAAGATGGACGACCAGGCCCTGACCAACGCCGCTCTGAGGGACAAGAACAGCAAGGCCAGAAAAGCCTACGACAAGGTCATGTCGATTCCCTACGACGAGTTTTACGGGGTCGCCCGCCAAGACGAGGACTCCGACTCCGGCGAGGACGCAGCCTGAGCTGCCCGCGCTTGTTTTCTTTCCAACCCCAGCCCTGCGCCGCTTGACTCCCGGCATATATTTAGGCGTACCTAAATATACAGCGACAACCCCGATGCAGGGCGGGAACTGGGGATCGTGCCGACAAGATCAATGGATTCAGTGAGATAGAGAAAGTGGGTCACTTGAAAGAAGTGGGTCACTGAAGTGGGTCAAAGTGGGTCACTGAAAGTGGGTCACCGGAGAGTGGAAAATATTCGTAAGACCCACTGTAATCAATGGTTTAAACGTTTCTTGAACGCTTGGGCCGCGTTCGCAAATCAAGTGTCGCAAATGCCGTTTCTTCGCCCCAAACCGCGAACGTGTCACAAATCCAAAATCCGCCCCTGAAACGCCGCCCGATCCTTCTAAATCACTGATTCCACGCCCACTATTGCCCGGTAGTGCCCACTATTGCCCGGTTCCTTTCTTGTTCACAAATCAAGTGTCGCCTCACACTCAAGGTTGCCGGGTTCTCGACCCTTGTGATGGATGTGCTGCGGGAGACTGATCTCGAGCCGCGCTTCCTGGAGTTGGAATTGACGGAAAGCATCCTGATGGAAAGTGAACCCTCGACGATCCACCCGCTGGTGGATCTTTCCGCCCACGGCATCGAGATCGCCCTCGACGATTTCGGTACCGGCTATTCCTCCCTGGGATGCCTACAGAGGATCCCGATCAACGCTCTCAAGATCGACGAATCTTTTACGCGCCACGTTTCGGTAAACCCCGGGGACGCCGCCATCGCCTCCGGTCTCATCGCCTTGGCTCACAATCTCAACTTGCGAATTATCGTCGAGGGCGTCGAAACCCAGGAACAGCTCGATTTCTGCATTGCCAAGAAGTGCCAACAAGCCCAAGGACGCCTGATCAGTCCCCCGGTCGATGCCTCCGCTTTCCGCGAACTACTGGTGAATCCGGCCCCCTCGCCCGTGCTTGCGACATTATCGAGTTGACGCTAGAGCCTGAGCTCGTTTCCCACCAACCACTTCAGCTTTCGTACGGCGGTACGGGAGCTGGTCAAAATGCGGGGCTTTGTGCGTAGCGGAATCTTGTTAGCGGCGTTCGACATAGAATGCTGCGCCAACAGCAGAGCGTCGCACTTTGTAATCGCCTCGGCGGCCTCGACGATCAAGGCGTCATGACGCTCAAGGTCCCCCGCCTGCAAGGCGTCGAAAGCCCCTTCGACCAGATCGGCCTGTAGCGCAAAGGTCGTCGTGTGACGCTGGGCGTACCCGGCGATGTCTTGGCGAACGGCATCAATCGTATCCGGGAAAGTCGCTAAGACCGCCAGCCTACGCCCGGCCGAAAAGGCCGCCTCTATCATGGCCTCATAGGCTGTAAGCACCGGCACGTCCAGCCCTTCCCGCCCCTGCTCGACGGCTCGTGAAAATAGGGACCCGGTAAACAAAATGCCGCGCGCCCCGACAGCGACGCTATGCCGTAACAGCGCGTGAATGCGGTCCCGGATTTCGTCGGTCACCTGCCCGTGTTTGCGGTAATCGGTGTACAGCGAGCTGTCGTAAAGATGGACAGCCTCGGCTTCGGGCCATTGACGTCGCAGCTCTTGCTCGATCGGAGCGATCGAGCCTTGAAGAGCATGGACGAGCCCCACTCTAACAGCCATGGAAATCATAGCCCCCGAATAAGGTGCTCATCGAATTACGCCCTTGCCGCGGCCGCCGGTCCGCGCGGCCTCGAACGCGACGGCGGCGACCTTGGGCAGGCTGTAGATCGTGGATGCGTAATGTCCGCATTCGTGCGTGCAAAAACAACCCTGGGCGGCCTCCCGAGCGATTTCGTGTGCATTCGGCGAGAACCAGAGCTTGCGGAAATCGTAATCTTGGTCGCGCAAATTCCCAAGTTTACTATTCTTGACCTCGCACTCGACCACTTCGCCGTCGCTGTAAATCACGCAAGCCAAGCGCCCGGAAACACAGGAAAACTGTGGGCGCTGCTCGGCGACCGTGCGATCCACGCCGCGCCGAATATGCTGGTCGAGAATGTGATTGGCGGGTCCGAAGCCGGCCTCGCCGGACTCGCTGAATTCGCCCGCCGCGAAGTCCTCTTCCATGCGCGTCAGCAGGCGCTCATAAATGCGGCGGTCCACTTCAGTCTGGGTGGGATCGAGAGGGTTGCCGCGGCAATAGTTGAACGACACGCCGTCGGGCCGGAAGCGCCGCTTGAGTTCCCCATAGATGTCGAAGATCTCTTCCTGATTTTCCTTCATCACCGTGGTCAAGGTATGAACGACCAAGTTGCGATAACGAGGGCGCAAAGGCGTGATGGCGTCCAGCGTCCGCAGCATGCGGCGATAGGCCTGTTGCTTGCTGCGAATGCGATCGTGCTTTTCCTCGTCGGTGTGATCGACGCTCAGGTTCAAGTGAAAACGCATGGCCGGTGCACCGGCGAGCGTCTTTTCCAGAATCTCCACCGTTCGCTCGGTGTGTTGACCGTTGGTCGGCACGTAGACGTTCGCAACTTGGTTGGTCTCGGCGGCGGCCAGCAGGATGTCCGCCAGATCGGCCCGCAGAAACGGCTCGCCGCCCCCAATGAAGAGGTTGTAGATTTCCCCCATCGACTGGAAAGTGCGTTGAAACTCCTCGAGGGTGAAATCGCGATTGGTTTTGGGATTGAGTTCGTCCCAGTAGTAGCAGTGAATGCACTGCTCGTCGCAGCGCGTCGTGACGTAGAGAGTGACGAAAGGCGGCGTGGCGCGGCGGCCGAGAGCGGTCTTGTACTTCGTTCTCAACAGGTGAGGAAGGAACGAGCGCGGTGAGACTTCCGAGGTCGAAGCAGACATAGCCATGTCGCCGAATTGTGTGGCGCCGAATTACAGGTGTCGAGGTAGCCGCACGGCGGGCGAACTACACCAGCATACCGAAGAGCACCTCGCTTATCTTCCGCGGCTCCGCCGAACCTCACCCCGCCACGTCTTCGGGACGATTCACATTCGCCAGCAAATTGCCGGCATGGTCGAATCTCGCGTACTCCGACGCGGGAATCTTTTCTACGCGCAGACTCTCGAAAGCCTTCGTCACCTTATGTTCGTCTCTCTCCACCGCCGCTTGAAGCGCTCCTCGCGCCGTCGAGCCATAAACGGCGCAAAGCGGCTGCGGCCGGTCGTCCTCGCCAATGGGCAAGACCACGTCCGCGTTTGATTCCTCGGCCCTCGCCAATAGAAACCGCAGGAAGCCCTCGCTCAGATGCGGCATGTCGCAAGCGACAACGAGATTCCATCGCGCCTGAGTCGCCTCCAGCACGGCCAATAAGCCGCCCAGAGGCCCGAACTCCGCAACCGTGTCGCGGATCACCGGCGGACCCAGCGCGCCGTACTTCTCCGGGTCCCCGACCAACGTGACCGATCCGGCAGCCGCGCGCACAGCCTCCGCTACATGCAACGCCAACGGCTGCCCGTGCCAAGGCAGCAAAGCCTTGTCGCGACCAAAGCGCGAGCTTTTGCCGCCTACGAAGACCCAACCCGCCGTCTCACGCATGGTCGATTGTAGTACGATGGCCAGGCGTTACGGCATCGTCGCCACGCGACTCGGGCTCTCCATGGCACAAAGAGAGTGGGCGCCCGCTGCCGGCGTGAGCCCCTCGAAGTCACGCATCACGCCTGGATTTCGCGGACAAATTGCTATCCTTGAGTTTTCCGCTTGAGTTTCTCAATGGGCTCGCTATTGCTATGCTCTTCCGGCTCGCCTCGGCGGGCGCGAATCTCGATGCCGCGTATCGTTCGCCGCTCGCTCCTGGTGCTTTGGCTGACCGTCGTCCCGATGACCGCCGCCATCCGCGGCAAGGTCGTCAACGTCACAACGGGAAAGCCGGTTCCGGGCGCGGTCGTCACGCTCATTAAGTTCGGCGGCAGCCAGGGCATGGCGCCGACGGACGAGATGTACACCGAAGCCGACGGCGGCTTTTCATTCGACGAAAAGATGTTGGGTCTGGGCACCCAACCCGTTCACGCCATGTTGCGGGCCGAGCACGAAGGCATTTCCTACAGCAAGATGGTCGTCCCGGACAGTTCGCTGGAGAACCTGGTTGTCGAGGTCTATAGCATTGCGGCCGGAGAAACTCTTGCGCCGGAAATGACGGCCTTTTTGTTCGAGCCGAGGGACGGCCGGCTGGTCGTCAATCAATTTTTTCAATTCGCGAATATGAGCACCCCCCCGCGCACCTACAGCGACCCCGACAAGGGCACTCTACGCTTCGTGTTGCCGCGGGCGTCTCAAGGGCAAGTGGAAGTGCGCACGACCGGCCCCGCCGGGATGCCCCTGAAGAGTTCGGCGAGGAAGACCGGCGACGGCAACGTTTATATGGTCGACTACCCGCTCAAGCCGGGAGACAACCTAGTCGAGCTGACCTATTCTTTTCCCTACGAAAGCGGCGAGCCTTTTCTGACTCGACTCCTCTACCCAGGCCTGGAAACGCGTTTTGTGGTGCCCGAGGGAGTGACGCTCGACGCTGACGATCTCGAATTGAAGGGTCGGGAGCCGCAAACGCAGGCCTCGATCTACCTCTATAAAGGCGGACCGGAGCTGTCGCTGCGTTTGCGGGGTCAAGGGCAATTGAGCGAGAGCGGGCCGGGAGGCGGCGGAAGCGGCACGGAAATAACGATCGGCGGGGCGCCGGTGGCCAAGGAACTACCGTGGATTTTCGCGATCGCCGGCATCGTTTTGAGCCTTGGTTTCTACAACCTGCTCGTCTCAAAGACGGACCCCGAGAACGACCCCGCCGACCTTGAGCCTGTTCCAGCCCCCGCCGCTGTTTCCGCCGGGCCCGCGCCCGGGCAGCGACGGCCTTCCAGGGCAGCCCGGCGAAGACGATGAGCGAAGCGGCCATTTCGCTGGAAAAGGTCTGGAAGTACTTCGGTGATTTCGCCGCCGTGCGCGGCGTTTCCTTTGCTATCCCCCAGGGTTCGATCGTGGCGCTGCTGGGGCGCAACGGCGCGGGCAAGACGACCCTTTTGCGCATGATGGCCGGGCTGCTGCGCCCGTCGAAAGGTGAGATCCACTTGGCGGGCGGCCAAGAGGAAGACGCCGACCCGCGTCGCTCAGGCGCGATCGGCGTGGTCGGCCATGGCGAGTGGATCTACGAAGATCTAACGGCGCGCGAGAACCTGGAATTCTTCGCGAAGTTGTACGCCGTTCGTGATGTCGCCGAAACGGCCGGACGTTGGCTCGACACGGTAGGCCTCGCGCGCTTCGCCGACTCTCGCGCCAATGAGTTTTCGCGTGGCATGCGCCAACGTCTGACCCTCGCTCGCGCCCTGTTGCACGACCCGCGGATCCTATTGTTGGATGAGCCGTGGACGGCCTTGGATGACCGCGCCGTCGAACTGCTATCCTCGTTGCTGCTCGATGCGCACTCGCGAAATTGCACCGTTGTGGTGTGTTCGCACCAATTGCGGGAAGCACTGGACGTCGCCACCGACATCGTTGCCATCGACGCCGGCAAACTGATCTTTCAAGGGTGCAACAGCCCCGAGATCAAACACCAGCCCGACGATTTCTACAAGATAATCTCGTGACCGAATACTTCCGGCAGACCTTCACGATCGCGGGCAAAGACCTGCGCGCCGAATTTCGCAACAAGGAAGTTCTTAATGCCGCCGTGGCGTTTACGCTCGTTGTGTTGCTGTTGTTCAGTTTCTCTTTCGACCCGATTATTAACGCGGATGCGCGTGATCTGGCGGGCGGACTCTTGTGGGTGGTCTATTTGTTCGCCGCCATCTTGATCCTCAACCGCAGTTTTGCCCGCGAAACGGCGGGCGGCTGCTTGGATGCTCTGGTTGCTTCGCCGATTCCGGCCAGCGCGATTTTCGGCGGCAAACTTCTCGCCAACGCCTTGTTGCTGTTGCTGATCGAGCTGCTCTCGTTGCCGGTCTTCGGGGTTTTCTACGACGTGGCGTGGTTGGGAAAGTTAGGAGACCTGTTGCCGGTGTTGGTGCTGGGAACATGGGGTATCACCGCGGTAGGAACGATCTTCAGCGCCGTGACGGCGGGCAACCGTTTACGCGAGTTGATGCTGCCGTTGTTGGTTTTCCCGATCACTTTGCCCGTGCTCATGGCTTGCGTCAAGCTCACGACGCTGATCCTTATGGGAGAGCCGATCGGCGATTCCGTGATTTGGCTCAAGCTGCTGGTCGCTTTCGCGGTGATCTTCACCCTGCTCGGCGGCGTACTTCTCGAAGCCGTTCTGCTCGCTTGACTTCTTCCGTTGAGCGGCGGGCTGCGACGAAGCCGCCTCGGTTTCCGTGATTGCGCCGGCACCCTCCCTGGTTCACACTAAAAGCAATGCCCCCGACCGTTCGCAAAGCCGTCTTTCCCGCCGCCGGATTGGGAACCCGCTTTCTGCCGGCGACCAAGTCTCAGCCGAAGGAGATGTTGCCGCTTGTCGACAAGCCGATTATTCAATACGGCGTGGAAGAGGCGCTGGCCTCGGGCGTCGAAAACATCGTCGTCGTGACCGGGCGCGGCAAGGCGGCGATCGAAGACCACTTTGACGTTAGCTTCGAGCTCGAGCATACCCTCGAGGCCCGCGGCAAGAGCGGCGAACTCGAAGCGGTGCGCCGCATCTCCGACCTGGTCTCGATTTCCTACATCCGCCAGAAAGAAGCCCTCGGCCTGGGGCACGCCGTCTCGGTAACCGAGGAACTGGTGGGCGACGAACCCTTCGCCGTGGTGCTGGCCGACGACGTGATTCACAGTGAGACGCCCTGCCTCAGGCAGTTGCTCGACGTCCATGAGAAGTTCCAAGCAGCGGTGATCGCCGTGATGGAAGTGCCGCCAGATCGGATTTCCGCCTACGGCGTTGTCGACGCCGAGCCGGTTGCGGACGACGGCTCCGGCGGACGCCTCTATCGGGTCAACAACCTTATCGAGAAACCCTCAGTCGACCAAGCTCCATCGAACCTGGCCGTGATCGGGCGCTACGTCCTGCCGCCCGAAATCTTCCAACACCTCAAGGCGCTCGAACCGGGTTCAGGCGGTGAATTACAGCTGACCGACGCCATCAACGTATTGGTCAAGGAGCATCCCGTCTACGCCTATCGCTTCGAGGGCAAACGCTACGACGCCGGGGACAAGCTCGGTTTCCTTGAAGCCACCGTCGAATACGCCCTACGCCGCGACGGCTTGGGCGAGAGATTCGGCGCGTATCTCAAGAGCCTCAAATTGTAGGAGTCCGGCGTCCGGGGCTTTTCGTGAATTCGGGTCGGCTGACCCCGGATTCCGCTTCGCTTCACCGTCGGTCGTTCAGCGCTTTAATCGCGTCGCGATAGATTTGTAAGACCTGTTCGCGCGCATCGTCGTCGTCGAACCGGGCTTTTTCCCGGATGGTTCGCATGCTTTGCCGCATTTCTTCCACCAAGCCTTCGGCGACATCGGGTCTAAAAATGCGGCGGCCTCCGATTTCGATATAGATCGGGCTACTGTGGGCGAAGAGCGTGTGATCGAATTCGTTGTCGCCTACTTCATCGGGCGCCAGCCTTAGCGCCAGCCATCCCGGTTTGTCGAGACGGAGGCGCAGATTGATCGTCGCTTCGAAATGACCCTCCACGGCGCGGCTTGGCGCCGAGGCGACAACCTCGCCGTTATACACCAGCTCGATCCGCTGAAAAGCCTTGCGGCCGAGCGCACGGCCGACCACCGCGACTTCGCCGGGGGCTTCGCGCCGTATCGTGTCCCCGAGGCCTTGGTTGCCGGCGCGGAATTCCAGAAACGGCCCGTTAGTGATGTAAGACCGGCCCGCCCCGAGTTGGGCCAGCCAGTCGGCGCTCTTCAGAGGACCATCGATCGGAACGTAGACCCTCGCAAAGTCCTCGATAAACCAGTCCGAACCCGCCGAGAACGGAGTTTTCAGCCCGATATTCAGATAGCGGTAATAGGTGTCTTCGTAGGAGCCTGTGTTGCCGCCGTCGAAAATGTTCTGGGCGTCGAGCAGACCCGCCAGCCAACTGGGAATGTCCTCGGTGCCCTGCGCGTTGTGGCACCAGATGGCGCTGCCGCCTTGCCGGCGTGCTCTTTGAATGCCCGGACGCAAGGCCGGCGCGTCCGTACCGGAGTCCATAATGTCGGGGCCGATGCTCATGGGGCGGATGAGTTCGTTGAGGTGCAGCAGCAACACATGACCGTACCCATGGCCGAACGTGCCCTTGAAATTGTTGCGGTGCTCGATGCCGTTGTCGAACAGCACTCCGTCGCGGGAAAGTTTCCGAAGATCCTCGTCGGTGTAGGCGTTCGTGATGTAGGTGTGCTCTGCGTTCAGTCGGCGAAGGTGGGAAACATACACCAGATCCAGTGAGTCGGCGCGCGGGACGACATCGAGATAACGGTCGGCTTGTTCACGAGTGAGCCCCTTCAAGTGGAGATGCGTATTGGCGGCCCGCAGTCCGCCCGCGGCGGGGTCGTAGAAACGTTTCAGCGACAGCCGGACTTCGGCTTCCCGCCGGCCGTTGAGGTCGATGACTTTCTTGATGAGTTCGGTTCCCAGCCCGTAAAAGGCTTCGACGCGCAAAACCCGTGCCGGGACCGCGACTGTGACCGATTCGGTGATCGAATACCAGTCGTATCGCCGAACTAAGTGCTCCAGGGGGACCTGCGCTCCATAGGGGATTTGGCGAATACGGATCGACCCCGGAAGGGGCAGACCCGTGGCGGAGTCGAGCAAGTGAATCGTGAGGCGGCACGTCTTGTTCGCCGCGCGATAGCCGCGGTCTTCCGATACGGCTTGCTCGGCGCGCCGTTTTGCTTCGTGGGCGGGCTCGGTTTGCTCGTGGGCGGAAAGGCAGAGCGGATTAAGCAGCAGGGTTGCCAGAGCCGGGATCGCTGGAAACGCTGAAGACCTATGCATCGCTATTCTCCTTCGTTTGGCCCATTCCGCTTTATGGGTTGCCAAGGACCGCCGTCACGCCCATCCTACTCCACGCCAAAGGCCAGCAAGACGTTGCCGGCCGTGCCGCCCCACAGCCCGTAGCCGGAGTTCACATAGAGCATGCCGTCCACGATCGCCGGACCACCGCCGGCCATGGATCCGCCTTTGCCGGGAAGCCCGTTGACGGTTTCAAAGTCACGGATCGTGTCGAACTCCCACAGCAGCTTGCCGTCGGTGCTCGAGTGAGCGCGCAGCACGCCGTCCATCGAACCGGCGAAGACGACACCGGGAACCACCGCAATGGCCGACATTTGCGCCGGCGTGCAGGCTTGGCGCTTGCCGCAGGGGGAAGGCGGCGCGTGCCAAACGGGTTTGCCCGTCGCCAGGTCGAGAGCGAAAAGCCCGCCCCCGGCTTTGGGGTCCGCCACGAGAGTGCGGTAATCGCCCATTCCTTCGTCGAGAAAGTTGATGTCGGAAAGCGAAGCGTAGACATGGCGATCGTCCGCGGCATGGCCCCATTGGATACCGCCAAGGATGCCGCCTTTGCCGATCCGGGTCGTCCACAGCACACGCCCCTCGGCGTCGGGGTCAATCGCGTGGACCTCGCCGGTCTTCTGGCCGAAGACCAAGGCGCGGCGTCCGCCGTCGAGCTTGACCAGAGCCGCCGATGTTCCGATATCGAAGTCAGGGCCTTGGGGGTCGGGGCAATTTAATTTGGCGGGCGTAAGGCACGACATGTTGAACAGGTCGTCGGCGGTCATCTGTTTCGACCAAAGGAGCTCACCCGTGTCGAGGTCCATGGCGAGGATGGCGTCGCTGGTGTTTGTGGCCGGCGGCGAGTGATTGTCGCCGGTGGCAACGTAGACGGCGTTTCTCTTGGGGTCGATCGTCGGCGATGACCAGATACCCGCGCCCGATGGGCCCCAGATCGGATTGCCGTCGCGATTCTTGCCCATGATGTGGGGCTTTTCTTGGATCGTTCGGGTACGCCAAAGCAGTTTTCCCGTGCCGGCATCGATCGCCGCCAACGCCCCGCTATAGCGGCAGCAACGGTATTCGGGATTGAGCGAGGGCAGCTCTTCACGGCTCGTGATCGGGACGTACAAGCGGCCTTCGTGGAGGGTCGGCGCGCCGGTCACCTGGGCCACGGGAATCTCGTCCGCCGCGGTGCGCCATCGAAGCTCTCCCGATTGCACATCGACGGCGTAGACATTGGCCTTCGTGTCGGCGATGTAGACAGCCTGACGCCCGTCCGGAAAGTCACGCAACGACCCGACCGAGGCAGCCGCTCTAACCGGGGCGGCGGTTTCAAAGCTCCAATGCACGCAACCGCTTCGTGCGTCGAGCGAATAGAAGTTGCGTGAATTGTTGCCGGCATAGACGCGTCCGTTGATGACGGTCGGCTGGGCGTAAGCACGCTGGGTGGCCGGGTAGGCGAAGGCCCATTTCAATCGCAAGCGCACCACATTGTCGGGGTCGATGCCCGCGCCTTCGCGTTGGAAGCGTTGGTTGGCGCGGTCCGGGCTCCAGCCGTTCCAGGAGGGATCGTTGGTTGAGGACTTGGCGTGACTCGTCGCCGAGTCGGTGCAAGCGCCCGTGCCGGCGGGCAATTCAGGAGGCCCGCCTTCAACCCGCGAAAGAAAGGCCGCCAGCGCCGCGCGCTCGGCCGGTTGTAAGGCCGCCGCTTGACGCTCCATCGTGCCTGAAGTAATGGCTTCCAAAATGGCATCCGCCGGCATTTTCGCCAGCGCGTCCCGCGACGGAATTCGCCCGTCGGCGGCGCCGAGATGACACACTGCGCAATGTTGGCCATAAAGCGCTTCGCCCGGATGTGGAGCGGCGTCCGCCGGGGGGCCGGCGACGACCCCAAAGCCCGCTAGGACAAGCGCGAGTTTCGGACGGGCGAGTCGGGGCAAGGGCATCGACGACAGTATAGATCAGGACTACCCGTGGCCGACGTGGCCGCTGGTCTCGTCCGTCCTCGATCCCCGCGAGAGCTGCCGGCCAATGCGTAGGACTCCTCTTAATATATTGATAACATGGGATATAGCATCATTTTGGCTTCGTTTCGCAAAATCCTTTCGAGGCTCGCATCGGGAACCTTGCGGCCATCGCCTGAACCCGGTTTCACGGACTCGGACGGGCAACGAGGAAATCCCTAACGAGCACGGGACGTGGTTTGGCGATGATACATCCGTTTGAGACCGCCGGTCGACGCCTAGAGCATCTCTTAACCTGTTGATATCGTGGAATATAAAGTCGTCTTGGCTTCGTTTCGCATAATTCTTTTCGAGCAATTTGCCTGGCCGCTCGTCGATCCTTTTTGATTCTCCCCCGGCTTACCACTGATAGTCCTGGTTTGGGATGCCGCGCTCAGAATAGCGGACTTGTCAAGCCGGTTTTGCCCCAGTTGATCGGCTTGTCCGTGTCGGCAACAACACAGTCGTCGCGCGCCCCTCGCATTCCCATGTCCCGATTCCCGCGTCGACCGCGCATTACTGAATGAGGACACAGATCTCGGACGATCCGTATGAGGTGGATCATGCAGAATCCTTCAGAGGCTCGACCCCAGCCCGACCCGGCGACTAGGCGGCACACGACCGGCTGGTCTCGGGTGACGAAAATGTTGGCAAGCTACGCCGGGCGTCGGGTCGTTCGCATCGAAAGCGGACCGCGCGAGGTGATTCTCGATTTCGACCCCGACGCGATGCATATCCCGAAGCCGGAGACCCCTGAAATATCGGGCGTGTCCGGTTCCCGGCCGAAGCGCTGAATCGCTTGCGGCAGCGTCAGGCCGATTTTCGTCGTGCCCAGAGCTGCTCCCCGATCTCTCCGACCCAGTATTCTTCACAGCCGATGGTATCTTCGGCTCATTGACCGTTTCCCGCTCCAGCACCTAGACTGGAGCCTCTCGGCTCGCAGCCGAAGCTGAGAGGGGACGATGTTCCATGGACAGCAACGAAACTAACTCGCGTTCACGCCGGACGCCCCCTCGATCTTGCTCGCGCTCGTCACCGTCGGGCTCCTCTTGCTATCGCCGTACCTGGCAGCCGCCCCGCTCACCACCGAGGCGAAGATCGACAACTTCGGCTACCGGTCCGGCGATGCCAAGGTAGCGGTCTTCTCCGCCGATCCGGGTCTTTCCGTCGAGGTTTGCCGGTCCTCGGACGACACCGTCGTCTATACCGTGCCCGCCGACGGCGGATCAATCACCTTCAAAGGCTCCGACGGGATGAACTCGGGCGACACGGTATGGTGGGTGGACTTCTCCGGTTTCGCGAGCGACGGAACCTACCGGCTCTTCAGCGCCCAACTTGGAGCGCAATCCTACGACTTCGAGATCCGAGACGATATTTACAACCAAGCCGTTTTAGCCGGGTTGAAGACTTACTATTACCAGCGCTGTAACGTTGCCAAGCAAACGGCCCACGCCGGTAACTGGGCCGACCCCGCCGCCTGTCACACCGGCGACGCAACCACGTCCGCGGCGAATGGCCATGTGGATCGGGGAAGTCTTGATCTCAGCGGAGGCCACCACGACGCCGGCGACTACAACAAATATGTATGGACGGCGTTGTCGACGTCGGTCTTCCAGATGTTGCGGGCTTATGAAGACAACCCGGGCGTCTTCACCGACAACCAGATCAACATCCCCGAATCCGGCAACGGCCTCCCCGACATCCTGGACGAAGTAAAGGTCGACTTGGGCTCTGTATGTAGGTAACGGCGCTGTGCGTGTCGTAGTGCAGCGGGTCAAAGAAGCGGCTCCGGGGGCGACCCTTGTGGCGACAGAACGCGATTTGCGACGCGGGCGAGAGCTGCGGGACCTGCGGCGTTGACTGCGCCGCCTCTCCCGAGGTCGGGCTGTGCGGCGACGGGCTCGACAATGACTGCAACGGTTTTACCGACTGCGCCGACGGCGTATGCTCGAGCGACTCGGTGTGTCAGGAACCGCCGCCCCCCGCCTGCGACGGTGACGGCGTCCGCGAGGCCGGGGAAGACTGCGACAACTGCGCAAGCGATTGCGACGGCAAGAGCAACGGACCTCCGTCGGGCCGTTTCCGCCGCGGCGACGGCACCGAACAGTCCGCCGAACTCGGCGGCGCGGTCTGCGACGGAAACCTGTAACCTGAAACTTCGATTTCTCGGCCGCGTATGGCTGTAGGCGGCGGGGCCGGGGTTGTATTGGGCCTTGTGCGCCGGCGATCGACCCTTCGCGTCTCGATAAGCCATGACATCAGCCTCCGGCGGTAAGCCTCATATCGCGGTCATCGGCGCGGGAGCCTTTGGTGGCTGGACGGCTCTGCACCTCCTGCGCATGGGCGCTCGGGTGACGTTGTTGGATGCCTGGGGCCCCGGCAATTCACGATCCAGTTCGGGCGGAGAGACGCGGTCCATTCGCGGCCTTTACGGGGCGGACCGCATTTACGTCCAGTGGGTCGCCCGTGCCTTCGCGCTTTGGCGAGAGAATCAACAACGGTGGGATGTCGAACTTTACCGCCGCACCGGTGTGCTGTGGATGTTTTCCGAAGACGATGAGTACGCAAGGGCGTCTCTACCACTCGCCAAGGAATTCGGGCTACGCGTTGATCGTCTCGAACACAGCGAAGTCGAGCGCCGGTTCCCGCAATTCAACCTCGACGGAGTGCGGACGCTGTATTTCGAACACGAAGCCGGGTACCTCCGCGCCCGCCTGGCTTGCCGCGTCGTTTGCGAGCAATTCCAGGGCGAGGGAGGGACATTTCTGGAGACCGCAGTGAAGCCGGGGCCAATACGACGCGAGGCGATGGAGCGAATCGAATTGTCGGACGGCGGTCATCTTTCGACGGACCGCTATGTGTTTGCCTGCGGGCCGTGGCTGGGCGAACTGTTTCCAGATTCGGTCGGAGACTCGATTCGCCCCACACGCCAGGAGGTGCACTACTTCGGGACGCCGGCGGGCGACCGATCGTTCGAACCGGGAAACTTCCCCGTTTGGACCGATCACGGTGAGCGCTTTGTCTACGGTTTTCCCAGCGTCGATCAGCGGGGAATCAAGATCGCGGACGACACGCGTGGTGAGCTGTTCGACCCGACCGGCGGGGATCGCCAACCGTCCCCGGAAGGTATTGAACGAGCCCGCGAATTCCTGGCGCGGCGTCTCCCGCGGCTCCGATCGGCGCCGCTCGTCGAAACGCGGGTCTGTCAGTACGAGAACAGTCCCGACGGCCATTTCATCGTCGATCGGCATCCGGAGGCGAGTAATGTTTGGCTGGCCGGCGGCGGGTCGGGCCACGGGTTCAAGCTGGGCCCGGCCTTGGGGGAGCATTTGGCTCAGTGCGTTCTTGGGGAAACTCAACCCGAGCCGATGTTTTCGTTGGCCAGGGTCGCCCAAGGCTCGGTTAGCGTAACGCAATTCGGTCGGCCGAGATGACCCAATATTTCAGGGCCCGGACGAGAACCCGGTGGAATCGTTCGCATGATACGATCCTGAGGGATGTTCCAACCCGAGCCCGGCGCATGAAAGCGACCTTCCAACCGCAAGCGGGACTGCATCCGCCCGACGACGACGAACGCGCCGCGCGCGCCGCTCACATGCGGGCGCTGGTCGCGCAATTTCACGAACTCGAGGATCGACTGCGCGAGGGCGGCGGCGAGGAGCGCATCGCCAAGCAGCACGCGGCCGGGAAGCTCACCGCCCGCGAAAGAACGGCGCGACTCATCGACCCCGGCTCGTCGCTGTTCGAACTCGGTCTGCTGGTCGCCTGGGACCAATATGACGGCAAGGCCCCGGCGGCGGGGGTGGTGACGGCGCTGGGAACGGTCGCCGGCCGGCCGGTCGCAATCGTCGCCAACGACTCGACAGTGAAAGCCGGCTCGTGGTGGCCCGAAACTGTCCCCAAGGTGGTTCGGATGCAGCACGTCGCGATGCGCTGCCGTATTCCGATTGTCTATCTGGTCGACTCGGCGGGCGTGAATTTGCCGTTTCAAGAAAGCGTTTTCCCGGGAAAGTACGGGGGCGCGCGGATCTTCTACAACAACTCGCTAATGCGGCGGGTCCTCAAGGTTCCACAAATTTCGGCGGTGATGGGACCTTGCATTGCGGGTGGTGCTTATCTGCCGGCGCTGAGCGACGTCATCATCATGGTCGAGGGAACGAGCTTCATGGGACTCGGCGGCCCCAATCTTGTCAAGGGAGCGATTGGGAAGTCGGTTGACGCCGAGACGCTGGGCGGCGCGGCGACCCACACCGAGCTGAGCGGCGTGGCGCACTATAAGGTCGCGAACGATCAGGAATGCATCGAGCTGATGCGACAGCGAATCGCCGACCTGCCGCGCGCGGCAGACGGGGCGGGCGACAAGGGTTCGGAGCCGCTGCTCGATCCCGATGAAATCGATTCGGTGCTGCCGGTTGATCCGCGGCTGCCCTACGACATGTTGGAGATCGTCCACCGCGTGGTGGATGCCGAGGGATTCGTGGAGTTTATGGCGGACCACGCGCCCGAGGTGCTTTGCGTCAATGCGCGTTGGGGAGGGCGGCCCGTGGGATTGATCGCGAACCGCCGAGGATTCTTGCGTCAGGGCGACAAGACGCGCATCGGTGCGATCATCTACACCGAGAGCGCGCGCAAGATTTCGCATTTTGTGGAGACGTGTGACCGGCAGGGGCTGCCGTTGGTGTATCTCCAAGACGTTACGGGGTTCATGGTCGGCCCCGAAGCCGAGCAGAGCGGCATCATTCGAGCTGGGGCACAAATGGTGGAGTCGATGGCTTGCGCTCGGGTTCCGAAGATCGTGGTCACGGTCAACCATGCGGGCGGGGCGGGTTACTATGCCATGGCGGGACAGGGCTTTGATCCCGATTTCATTTTCAGTTGGCCGACGGCGCGGGTAGGCGTGATGGAAGGCGAGTCGGCGGTGCAGGCGCTTTACGCGGCCGAGTTGGCTCGCCTGGAGAAAGCCGGGGAGCCGGTGGGCGAAGAGTTGGCTGCGGCGATGAAGGCCACGCGGGCTGATTACGAGCGCTACTTGGACCCGAAGTGGAGCGCGGCACGGGGCTTTGTCGACGCGGTGATCGAGCCACGCAGTACGAGGGACGTGATCGCCGCCTGCTTGGCAGCGACGGCGCGGGCGAAGCCGTTGATCGAGGCTTGAGATTGGCGGATGCCAATAACAACGACCACGCTCAGGGGCTTATTTTCAGGAGAGTGACATGTCGCCGGGAGTGGCGACACGTCACACCTGGAGGCGTGCGCCACAACGGGTATTCGGCATCGAGGAGATTTCGTTTCAAGCTTGACGATGAAGGAAACCATACGCGTTGCGAATGGGCAGGGATTCTGGGGCGACTGGCTCGAGGCGCCCGTGCGGCAGGTCGAACAGGGGCCTATCGACTATCTCGTGCTGGATTATCTGGCCGAGATTACGATGTCGATTCTCGAAAAGCAGAAACGGCGTGACCCTTCCCTCGGCTATGCGCGCGACTTTGTTCCCCTGACGGTTCGGCTGCTTCCGCGATTGATCGACAAGGGCATTCGGGTGATTTCGAATGCCGGGGGCGTCAACCCGACGGCTTGCGCGGAGGCAGTGATCGCCGGCGCCCGCGAACAGGGACTTGGCGGGGTCAAGGTGGCCGTGGTTCAAGGCGACGGTGTTTTCGACCGGCTCGACGAGATGCTCGCGCGAGGGGTGCGGTTTGACGATATGGAGACCGGCCAACCCATCGAGGGGGTTCGCTCGCGGCTCCTCAGCGCCAATGTCTATCTCGGAGCATTTCCGCTCGTGGAAGCGCTGGCGACCGGCGCTCAGGTCGTGATCGCGGGACGCTCGACCGATACGGCTCTGACACTGGCCCCGATGGTTCATGAGTTCGGATGGGCCGAGGACGATTGGGACAAGTTGGCCGCGGGGACCATTGCCGGGCATTTGATCGAGTGCGGGGCGCAGGCGAGCGGTGGGAATTGCCAGCTCGATTGGCAGTCGATTCCCGACCTGGCGAACGTCGGCTTCCCGATCATCGAAGCGCGGCCCGACGGCGGCTTCCACATCACCAAACACGCCGGAACCGGGGGCCGCGTGAATCGAGCGATCGTCACCGAGCAGTTGCTTTATGAGCTGGGCGATCCTCGCTGCTACATCACACCCGATTGCACGGCGGACTTCACGAGCATTCGGCTCGCCGACGACGGCGAAGATCGTGTTTCAGTTAGCGGCATTCGAGGCGGCCCTCGACCGCCGACCTTGAAGACGTCGATGACGTATTCGGCCGGCTGGAAGGCGGTGGGGACGCTGGTTTTCAGTTGGCCCGAGGCAGTCGAGAAAGCGCGGGCGGCGGATCGCATCGTGCGCGAACGGCTCGATGCTCTGGGTCTGACGTTCGATGAGATTCATACCGAGTTGATAGGGGTCAACGCCTGTCACGGCAGTTTGGCCCCGGCGCACGACGACGCGGCGGAAGTGCAGTTGCGGATCGGCGCTCGCGGACCCGATCGCGCCGCCGTGGACCGCTTTACGCGAGAGCTGATTCCGTTAGTGTTGACGGGGCCGCCGACAGGGACGGGCGTCGGTGAGGGTCGGCCGCCGGTGCGGGAGGTGGTGGCCTATTGGTCGTCGTTGCTGCCGCGAGAGGAGATCGCTCCGCAAGTTGACGTGTATGAGGTGTAGGTGGGAGCCGTCCTGTCCGTGAGTCCGCGGATTCATCGCACAGCCATGGGAATGTTGTTTGGGCGCGGTGGAATCGAGTGATTGTTCCCGCGCCCCTTCCGGGGTTTCTTGTGAATCGGGAAAGGACCCAGCGTTGCGCTTCGCTTCACCCGGGGCTACTGTCCCGCGCCCCTTCCGGGGGCTACGCCGGCCCAGAGGCCGGCGTGTGGGTCGGGCGTCCGCGGGGGGCCGGAGAAAATAGGCGAAAGCGGCTTATTGGATGTACCCTAGACTGCGCATCGCTGGAGTTCCTCGTCGCTAATTCCCTCGGTCGAGTCGGCCTCGGGTAGGGGCGAAGCGCGGGCCAGGGCGAGGCGCTCTTCGAGCTTCGCCTTGAGCTTTTCGAGAATCTCGGGTTGCTGTTCGGCAAGGTTGTTTTGATCGAGTGGGTCTTCGCGGTGGTTGTACGACTTCGTAGTCGCTATTGGCCCGCAAGGCGCGCATCTTGCTGTTGACATGGCCGTGCTGGGTTCCGAATACGCCGACGCGAATCGACTTGGCGGCCCCGCTTGCGGCGGCCGCCGACGCCGCGGCCGACCCGGCCACTCGAAGAAATTTCCTGCGATCAACTGAACTCATGTGTCTTCCTCTCGTCCTTTGGCGTTCTACAGGGTGGGGCTTCATCATCACAGAAACGGACCGTAGGGCGGGGGGCAACGAGAACTCACTCCAATAGACGCGGCACTGATCGGGCAGCCCCTCAGGGCGCGGGCTGGAATTCGAACCTCTTGATAATCACTTCCACGTCTTGACCGTCCGTCGGCGGCACGCCTCGAAACAGCCAAAGATTGAATCGGAGATTCTCATCGACGCTTGACGGGATGCCCTGCGTGAACGGAAAGCTTGCATAGAGCGCGCCCGGAGTCGTCGCGCTCCAGTGCCCCCAGCGGCTCTCGAACAACGCCTGCCCGGAGGTCCAATTCAGGATCTGGGTCGACTGCGGCATGGCGCTCGGCTGCCAAAATCGAAAAATGTTCCCCGGCTGATCATACGGCTGCACGACGTATTGGGCGTTCACGTTTGTCGGATCGGCCCAGCGCGCGAATTCGAAGTCCAGTTCTCGATGGGCCTCGGCCGGCTGATCGCTCCATGTGAAGACTCCGAGCACGACGTTGGGGTCAAGAGCCTGGACTTCGCTGTCAAGAAAGACGCGGTAAGAACCGTAACCCAGCGTGCAGAGGTTGATGACTTCCGAGGCGTACCACTTCCCCTTGATCTTGCGGATCCGCATGTGCAGCCGTCCGTCGTCGTCGACCCAGACACTTCCGCTGCTATCGGAAAATCGGTTTGGTCCCGGACCGGCCAATGATTTTCCATGATCCTTCACAGCCCACACGTACCCCGAGAACGCGATGCGGGTCTGGTAGCCGTCATACGTTACGTTGCAATCGGGCGGCGGGGGAGGAGGAGGCGGCGGATTATTCCCGCCTTTGCCGCGGCCGTTGCCCGGGGCGGCCATAAGCGCGCACGCCAACGCTATGTTCAATGCAACCGCTTGAAAAATCGCCACCTTCGCCAGACCCATTCGTTTCCCCTCCCCTTGCTATGTAGCCCCCCGACGCAGGCGGGCTCGGGCCGTTCCGAGGCCTCGTTGCCGGAGTCGGTCAGGCCTCGAAGAAACAGCACCGTCCCCAACTTGTATACCCGTCTCTCGCCGCCAGGATACCGCGGCCGGGTGCCCCGTGCCCAGCGCGGCCGGAGAGGAGATTATGTGGCGATACGCGCGAGTCGCGCTCAGTGCGCAATCTCCGGAAACACGGTCATCCTGAGGTTCGTGCTTCCGTAGGGGATCAGCCGAATCTCCTCGTCGGGTGCGTCGGATTTGACCGGGCTTCCGGGCTGCGGCCCCGCCGAGCCGTTCAATAGCTCCCAGCCCGGCACTTTGCGAGCCTGTACGATGAGCACCACCGGCGCGCCTTCGGGCGAAAACGGCATCTTACCCACAGGCTTCTGCTCCACTCGAACCGAGGCCCCTGGGTCGGCGGGGTCGATAACCAGGCCATAGTGCCAGGGCGAAGTCGGATGCACTTCCCAGTCCGCGTGCGGCTCTTCACCTTTGACCTTCCGCCAGTCTTCGCCGATCGGCATCGAAAACACCAGCGGCCCCCGGCGCAAGGCTATGCCGTCCTTGTAGTGCCGCTCCGTGGTGAGCGCCATCGGGAAGCGAATCTCCACCACGTCGCCCGCCGTCCATTCCCGCTCGACCACATGGAAGGTCCCGGCCTTCACCTCTTTTTGCGGCCGGCCATTCACGGTGATTTCGGCCTCCTCGGCCCAACCGGGAACACGCAGGCTGAGGGGAAACTCCGCGCGCTTCTCCGGGTGCACGGTGAGCTTGATGCGATCCCTAAAGGGATACTCGGTCTCCTCCAGGATCGTGACTGTGACGCCGCCGCGTACTTCCGCGTCTACCCTCGACGGCCCGTAGGCGACTAGCGCCAACCCGCCGTCGCGCGACGCCATCCAAAGGTGGGAGACGAACTTGGGCCACCCCTGGTGCATGTTTGCCGTGCAGCAACCGAAGTTCGGCTCTAGGCCGAAGATGTTGGAATCGGGTCCGTTGGTGGTCCAGTTCCGCTTCTTGTCGATGCTGCACATCACTTGATTAACCTGCTGGTCGTACTGATGCGCCCACATGTCCGGTTTGAAGGTGGCGGGCAAGGCGTTGTATTGGGCCACCAATCGTTGCCCTGCCACTGGTGTTGGAATTCGCCGCGGTCTTTGTAAGGACCGATCTCACCGTTCTCCCGCTGGTTCTCAAGCGTCCAGTCGATCCACTTCCCGGCCTTGGCTTGGAGCCCTTTGTCATCCAGCAGGTAGGTCAGCGGAACCAGGCCGTCCAAGTATTAGGGGCCGCGCTCCCAGCTTTCCCCCTTCCCGCCCAGCCAGCCGGAGTCCGGCCCAAGGTCCGGCCAGAACTCGTCGAGATGTCCGGTCAGTCCATCGGCTTGGGTTTGCAGTTGGTCGCGGAGCCGGCCCGCCGGCTTGATGGAACCCAACGGCAGCGGAGCCAGGGCATTTGGCGCGAGCGGCTCGCGGTTCCAGTGGACGGCGGTCGGTGGCGGGTCGTGGCTGATGGCCGGCGCTTGTTCCACCTGTTGGCATCCCACGCCACCCAGTAGGCTCGCTGCCAATACGCCGATCGACAATTTGTTCGCTAGCAACCCGATGTTTGCTCTTCGCCAATGCATCATGGCCCTCGCTTTCGGTCTTCCCAGTCCGAATTCCAGGCAATCATAGCATGGCGATTCCACCGGAGGGGCAGTTCCGGCGGTCGACGTGAGTCACGCGGCCTGATCCAATCAAAAGGCCCAAGAAGTGCCCCACAGTCTCTGATTTTCGTCGGCCGAGTCGGCTTTGTGCCGGGCGCAAGAGTTTACATGGATCGCCTCGAAGTCCGCTGTGAACCCGGCATGCCGAAAGTCAAGGCAGAGGCATTGCGGTCGGCGCCAATGCATGTCGGGCCGAATCGAAGGTCGGATGTTCCGCCGGAGCGAGATTGGTCGTCGCCCAGGCTCCGCCGGCGACGGGGGACGCACCGTCGTTCATTCCGGTTCGGCGGTCGGCGAGTTCCTGATGAGGTCGGTTTCTTGGTCGACGGTCAGCTCACCGTCGGCAAGGATGGACATGCGACCTTTCAGGCTCTGGTCCGCGAGCAGCTGACGGTTGAGAGCTTCCGACTGCCGCTCACCCTATACGGCAACATCATCGATGTCTCCCGCGGTGAAAGCGTCTTTGGCGAAATCCTCGGCAACGGCGACGCGCGCTTGGAGAACCAGCAATTCCGGTTGCGAAAGAAGCCGCTCACCTACCTCCACCAAGCCTCCGCCGACGCCGACGCCACCGCGCAGTCAACGCTGCGGATCCACGTCGACGGCATCGAGTGGCAAAACGTCAAGAGTTTCTTCCATTGCGGCCCCGGCGACAAGGTCTACACCGTCCGCCAAGATGACAACAGGAACACGATCATCATGTTCGGCGACGGCGTACGGGGGTCGCGATTGGCTTCGGGCGTCAAGAACGTGGTAGCGGATTATCGCTCCGGGGCGGGCTACGCCGCGCCTCCGGCCAATCACATCAAGCAACTCGCCGCGGCGGTCAAGGGTCTGCGCGGCGTGAAGTCTCCGATCGCGGCGCAACCAGGCAAGGACGCCGATTCGCCCGAAGAGCTGCGTTCCAACGCACCACGTAGCGCGCTGCTGCTGGGTCGTGCCGTGTCTCCGGCGGACTTCGAGGCTCTGGCCCTCGATTCGCCCGGGATGATCCGGGCGCGCGCGCAGTGGCTTTGGATTCCCGCGCAAATGCAGGCCGGCGTCGTTGTCCACTACATCGGTGAGGCGAATGAATCTTCGATCGCCGACACCCTGCGCGCCCAGGCCGATCCGAGTCTGCCGATCGACGTCGACCAGGCCGAAGCGATTACCGCCACGGTTTCCGTCGGTATCGAGATCGACCCGCGCTACACGAAAGAGACCGTCGCCGAAGCGGTGCGCCTGCACCTGGTCGATGGGTTCCTCAATCCCGCCCAAGCTTCGATTGGCGGCACGTTTTGGCCGAGTGCGTTATATGAGGCCGCCGCGCGGGTCGAGGGCGTGGTGGCGGTCAACGGGCTCAGCTTCACAACCGATTCCCCGACACTGCTGCTCGGCGACAGCGAGGGAAGCTGCATCGAGAGCGGCAAGTATCTTGACTTCTCCGGCGACGACGCCGTAACGGTGACCGCGGTCGATGCGGTCGGCCTGCCACCGGCGGCCGCGCGGAAGGAGACCGGGTGAGCAACGGCCTCAAAGCTCGTGACGGGTTCGAGCGCTACTACGCCGAGAAGTTGTGGCAACTCGTGCCGGAGGTCTATCGCAATGAGGATAGCGGCGAGGCCTTTCGTCAGATTGTTGAATTAATCGGAGAGCAGGCGGCTGTGTCTCGCCGTTCGATTGATCGCTTGTGGGAAGACCAACACCTCGAAACCTGCGACGACTGGGCCGTCCCATATATCGGGTCGTTGGTTGGCGCGCGGCTGGTCTCGGCGCAAGACCGCCGCGGGCGTCGCGTCGACGTTGGGAACACGATACGCTTCCGTCGCCGCCGCGGGACGCCGGATCTGCTCGACACGCTCGTGCGCGCCATGTCGAAGTGGGATGCCGTGCTCCAAGAGGGGTTCCGGCGGCTGGCTCGCACGCGGCACCGGCTGGACCCGCCTCCCACAAGCAACGGGTTGTTCACCGCTACGGTCTCGGGCGGCCTCGCTGACTTACGCAACCCCGCCGGCGCGGAACTCAATCACGGCCCGTTCGACGAATATTTCCATACGCTCGACACTCGACTGTTGCGAGGGCGCGACGGCCGCTTCGGCGTTCGTAAGCTGAACTTCCATCTCTACCGCTTGCGGGCGTTTGAGATGAAGGGTGTGGACCCGGTGGAGCTTACCGACCCGGGCGGCCTCGGCTTCCTGAGGACCTTCACCGTCGACCCCAGCGGCCGCGACATCCCGCTGTTTATCAACGGCGAAGGCTCCGACGAGGACGCCAAGGGAGACATCACACGTCAGAATCCGATCTGCGTCGACCCGCTCGAATGGCATATCAGGCAACCGATGCGCTGCCGTCTGCTGTGTCATGACGCTTATCTAATCGAGAACTCGCACGTCCTCGAACTACAGCAGCTCGCTAACCCGCCGCTTCCGAGCGATCTCGTCGCGCTCGGTCGCGCCCGCGGAACGCGCTTCGACAGTGAGCCGGCAATGCGCCGCCGTCTGCGAGACTTCGGCGCGGCGATTGGAGCCAATCCGCCTGATTGGTATGTCGAGTTGGTCGCCCTGAGCCTCGTCGAGGAAACCGGCAAGTCGCGGCTTTACCCCGAGACGGTTGAGATTTCCGCCGAGGGCGCCGCGTTTCCCACCGAACGTATCTCGGCGGCCAACCTCTCCAACCTGCTCTGCCACCCCGTGCCGGGCGGCGGTCTTGCCCGCGTTGTGATTAGCCCCGAGCAGGGTCGTTTCGCGGCCTCTCCCTCGGACCAGCCTGCCGACTTCGCGCCCCACGTAGAGCGTTACCACTACGGCTTCTCGGCGGAACTTGGCGCGGGACCCTACTCCGGCCTGGAGAGCTCGGTTACTCCGAGCAGGGTCGCCTCCGACGGCGTCGTCCCCGACGGCGGCGAGTTGCAAGGCGACGGCCTCTTGATCGCCGACAACCGTAGCTACGAGCTCACGATTCGCGCCGGGCAGCCCGTTTCCGAGCCTGCCGCGATCACCGTGGGATCGAAGCATCGTCCGTTCGTCCTGTTGCGAGGCGTTGACACCTCGCTGACCCTGCCGACTCTTCGTCCCGCCGCCTCCCGGCAGTCATTTTCGATCAACGGCGGTTGGTACGCGGGCCAAGACCCCAATGGCGATCTCGCGCCGGGCGACACGTTCGACTTGGTGATCGACGGCGCCGCCGGCAACACCGAGAACGAGTTCGACTTCGACCGTGTCGAGATAAGCTTCGCAACTCTCGACCCGGGTGGCGAGCGTGCCGACGGCATCGCGATTCCGGCGCTGAGAATCTTCGTCCGCTCGCGCGTGAAGACGTTGGTCATTCGGCGCTCGATCTGCGGACCGATCATTGTCGAAAAGGAGGATGCCGACGACCCCTCCGTCATCGACGAGCTCATCATCTGCGAGTCGATCATCGACGCTTCGCGATCCTCGGCGGCCGTGGCGGTCTCGAATCTATTCGGGCGGGTCACCCTCGAGGACTCAACCGTATTCGGCGATCTTCGCGCCGCGGTCCTCGACGCGTCGAACAGCATCGTGGACGGCCAAATCCGTGTCGTCAACAACCAAAGAAGGCTGCTTCCGCTTCAGCGCGACACGCGACGGCGCGGGAGTCCGTCTCCCTCCGAGGTATCGCGATTTCGTGGGGCGCATTTCGCCGGCGTTCTTCAATTCGTCGCGCTTCGGGGAGCCGCGATATGCCCAGCTCTCCGTCGTTGCTCCAGCGGCGATCACCCAAGGCGCCGAGAACGGCTCGGAGATGGGCGCCTTCTCGCATCTGTTGAATCCGATCCGCATGCGCGGCGTTCGCGCCAAGGTAGACGAGTTCGGCCCCGCCGGGCAGCTTGCGCAGTATCTGTTCGAAGGCGATCGCACGGCGGAATCTCTCTTCCTGCTTGGTCAACTCAGCCCTGATCCGCCCGATGTAGATCCGCCGGACCCGCCCGAGCCCGGCGAGGTCATCGCCGAACCACCGCCGCCGCC
Organism: Bryobacterales bacterium; assembly: GCA_965248235.1. GTDB lineage: Bacteria > Acidobacteriota > Terriglobia > Bryobacterales > UBA6623 > UBA6623. Next base: position 57,496 of record CBDFIU010000002.1, read on the forward strand.
GCCACCACCGCTGCGGACCAGCTGCGACGACGAGGAACCAACGCCCGAGCCAACACCTGAGCCGACGCCCGAGCCAACGCCCGAACCGACGCCTGAGCCAACGCCTGAGCCAACACCCGAGCCAACTCCCGAGCCGACGCCCGAACCGACGCCCGAACCGGGCATTGGAGACATCGTCGCGATTTCTTTGGTTAACGCCGATCTCAACGGAGCGCCCGACTTCTGGCGCGGTGTCGATTGGTTGCCCGCCGTCAACGAATCCATTGACCCCGACGCGCCGACCCTGCTGGGCATCCCGCTCGATAAGGTCGATCAAGTTCTCGAGTACGACGCCCGCTTCCGAACTCGTCCCGAAGACCAGGGCTGGAAGCCGTCCGACCCGCAAACGCCCGGGTGTTACTCTATCGACGACGAGCACAGTCTGCGGTTCCGGATATCCGCGCGGGCGCCGGCCTTCTATAGGATCGAGATGCCGGTTGAAGGAGCTCTTCCCGAACAGATCCATGCCTACGCGGCCGTCTTGATGACCCAGGCGCCCGCCGGTGATGAAGAGGATCGCGGCGAAAGCTTCGAGCTGCAATTTCTCGCCAATGGAGCCGGCGAGCGCCCGGTCGGCATGCGCGCCGGCTGGAGTCGGGCTGCGGGCGATTCGATATTTCACTACGTCAAGATCAATGGCAGCGAGCGCCTGGCAACCACTTCGCGAGAGGCCGACGACCGCTTGCTGAACGCCTGGGTGCGCACTTCCCTCCAGGCCGATCTCAAGGAAAACCGAGCTTTGATGAGCCTGGCCGGCCGGACTAACCACAAGCCGCTCTCGTGGTTCGGCCGCGGCCGCGGCACCCGCACTCAGCCAACCGTCCGGGCGCTTTTCGGATTTACGCGAAGCAGAGGCAAGGCCGAGGGCCGCCTGCGCAACTATGTGATTTCCTTCCCCGGCCGCTTTTTACGCGTCTGGCTGCGCGGCGCGGCGCCGGCTGACGCGCCTGTCCTGCGGCTCGGGTTCGTGGTCGACGGCGTGGCGGAGGGAAGCGCTCGCATCACGGTGCGCTATTCCGACGAATCAGACCGGCAGCCGCAACTCCTGCCCGTCGCGCGTGTCGACCGCACGCTGGCGCTCGATGCGGCCGACCAGGGTCGGCTCGTCACCCTCGACCTACGGCTCGAAAGGGCTCGCGCCGGGCGTCATTTGCTGTTCACCGTAGAGCGGGATTGGACCCACCCCGAAGACAAGCTGCGTGCGACGGCGCGGCTCGTCTCGGTGAAGCTGCTCGCGATGGGAGGAACCTAGTCGTGATCGTACTCGGCCCCATGGACGCGGATCTCAACGGCGCGCCGCCTTATTGGCGGGCGGGGAATTGGCGTCCTCATACGTTGACGGAAGCCCCTTCCGGCTGCGCCTTTACCACGGTCCCCTTCGACAAGTGCGATCTGGTCCACGAATACGACGCTCGCCTTCCCGAAGCGCCGATGCCCTCCGACCAGGGTTGGAGTCTGTCCGGCGGAAACGAGGGCGCCTGGGGCACGAGCCGACCCGCGGCACGCTGCGGTTCGACCTGGGAGACGACACCCGGTCGTTTTGGAGCCGCGAGGAGCGACCCCGCTCGATGCCCCTTCGGGCGGTCCTCTACGCGTTGTTTTCGGTCCGTCAGGGTTCCGGCGACCCGAAATCCGGTGGGCTCGACTTCGTCGTGGAGGCAAGTCCCGAGGAAGGCCGCTCCCGCGGCATGCGCGCCAACTGGACGGATCTGTTTCTCTACCGCTCTCTTGACGGCGTCGACGCCTTCCCCGTGCTACAGCCCTCCGCCGAACCAACCTTGCTCAATGCGTGGCATCGGACGGCGTTGGACGCGGAATTGCGCGGCCCCAACGTGCGAGGCCGGGGGATCGAGGAGAATGACGGCGGTAAGACCATCGGCAGTCTCGACGGTCTCATCAACAACGACGACCGCCGTGCCTTCAAATACGGGGCCCCCGCGCGTTTGCGTGCTCACGCTTTGTTCGGCAAGACCGAGGCCGGCGGTCCGCTCGAGGGGCGGATTCGCAATCTGGTCGCCTCCTACGCGGGACGGTTCATGCGCGCCGGCTTCCGCGCCGCCGCCATGGGTAAGCGCACCCGGCTCCGCTTCATTTTCTGCGTCGATGCCGACCCGCAATTCCGGCCCGCAAGCGCGGCCTTTCTCGTTCGCTATACCTCGCCGAGCCTCGGGCTACGCCCCGGCACGCTGCCGTCAACCGAAGCTCCCCGCGCCATTCGGCAGTTTGACGCAGCCAACGTGCATCGTACGGTTGAGGTCCCTTTCGAACTGGAAAATCTTGTTAAGGGAGAGGAACTCTGGTTTACGATCGAGCGCGATTGGCGCCATGAGGGCGACGAGCTACCTTCCACGCTCCACCTATTGATGGTCATCGTCGAGGAGGCGGCGGGCTGAGATGGCTGTGCAAGACATCACGCGGCTGCTCGACCCGGGTCCGAACCATTACATTGGTTCGCGGCTCCAACAGGGCCGCGCGTTGTTGGATTCCGACTTCAATGAAGGCCGCCTGGCGGACGACCAAGAGCTACAGCTCGCAGTGCGCCAGATCGTCGGGGGCAAGATGGGCTTCTTTGGTGAGCAGGGCGACGATTGCGACGGTTGCGAGCCGGCCCTGCGCGGCAAATATCTCGGCGGCGAAAACCACACCGTCAAGCTGATGTTGGCGACGCCGACGAGCTTTGTGTGGGCCTTCGACAACGCCGCGCCGCTCTATCGGGTGAAGCTTATCCTCGACGGCGGAGGCGGCGCCACAGTCGAGATGATGACGCCGCCCAAGGACACGTTTCACGAGCCCGGCCTCAATAACGTCGTCGAGTTCTTGCCCTGGTCGGTCCTGCTTGAGAATGGCCGGCGTGCCGGCGGCAAAAGCGGCAAGGGGAGCGGCGCAAGCGTGGCCAACGAGAAGACGGCGTCTCGGGTCGGGTTTTTCGCCGAAGTGGATTCTCCTTACGAAACCGGCTCCCGAGGCTTCCACGTTCGACTTGACCCCAACAGCCTTTCACAAATCGGTTTCTCAATCGGAAAAGATGAAGCCAAGAGCTTGACCAAAGCTCAGCTCAGCGTCCAGACCGGCGAATCTCCCTCGGCGGACGTGATTGCGCTCGAATGGGATCCGGCGCATCCCCATTCGGCTGAGCTCAATGCGAGCGATCCTTCCTCGGAAGACCTGGTGTCCTACGTTTACTTACGCGTCTGGCACATCAAGAAACCCGACGAGCCGCTTACGATCCCCACTTCGTCGCAGGTGCCGCTTGGGCGAACGGGGCTGACGCCGACCTTTTCCGGTTCCGGTCGCCGCGGCGATTTTTGGCGCGCCACGGTTCGGACAGAGGCGCGAGACGAGATCCTGCCCTTGGCGCTGATGCAACCCGGCGGCGTTCCGCCCGACGGTCCCCGTGAAGTCGTGGCGCCGCTCTGTCTGGTCGCCTGGGATTCCCCGCTGGGCGGACTCCATGAGGTCGTCTCGGTTCAAGACTGCCGTCCCAGCCTGCCGGTGATCACTAATCGGGGCTGCTGCACCTACGTCGTGGGGACGGGGACCTCCGGACACTTTCAATCGATTCAAGCGGCGTTGGACGCTCTGCCGGCGGCGGGCGGACACGTTTGCGTTTTACCCGGGACTTATCGCGAACCGATCAGAGTCGAAGGCCGAGCGAATGTGAAGCTTTCCGGATGCGGGAGTCGGACGTTAATTGAATCCCCCGCCGGCCCGAGTACCGAGGCGCTCATCGAGCTACAAGGAGAGCCGGGACCGTCGAGCTTGGTCGTCGAGAATTTGTCGATTCGTGCCGTTGGTCGCATCGGAATCCTCGCCGTCGGGCATGGTGTCGAGTTGCGCGACCTCACGGTCGAGGTCGTCGCCGGCGAGGAAATCGATACGCCGAGCGCCGTGCGGGCCCTGCAAGTCGATCAGTTTCGAATGCTGGGCAATCGAATCCGAATGAACGGCGGCTTTTCCGACCACGCCGCCGTTTATCTCGACGTCCTCGAAGATGCGCTCCTCGAGCGGAATCGCGTCGAGACGGTCGAATCACCAGCAGACGGACGCGTCGACGCATGGGGGGGAATCCAGGTCACCGGAGACTCCCGTCGGGTCGAGATTCGCGACAACGATATCATAGGCGGCCGCGGCCATGGTCTCACGTTGGGCAACGTACGCTTTCGGGCGACCGACGGCAGCGAGCTTGGCATTCAGGGCGCCGGGCTCGGGCAAAGTGCCGAGCAAGCGCCGTTCGCGCTGAACGGTCGGATCGAGCCGGTCGATCGGCCCGGTCCGGACGAAGTTGTCATCCGTTACTACCCCGACCCCCATCTCGATCCCGACCCCGATCCCCTTCTCGATCCGACGATTGAGGATCTTCTTATCGCCGACAACCGCATCCGCGACTGCCGAGGCAGCGGGATCGCGGCGCTCGCCGTCGAAGTGATTCACGACGACGTTGCCATGAGCGCTCCGTTGTGCATTCGCCCTACGACATTTCCGGTGGAAGGGCTCGTCATCCGCGACAACGTCATCGAGCACAATGCCCGCGCTTTACCCGGAGCTCTCGGCCGTGACCGCTCGCGCGGCGGAGTAATTCTATCGGAGGCTCGCCGTCTGGACATCGTCCGCAATCGCATCGAGTCCAACGGCTCCGATCCCGGCTCCGGCCCCATATGCGGCATCTACCTCGCTTACGGTGAAGACGTCGTCATCTCTAAGAATCGGGTCGTCAACAACGGCCCACTCGGAAGTCGCCCGGGCGCTCCCGTCGAATTGCACGGCGGAATCGTTCTGACGCGCCCCGCCGTCCCCGCTTCCATGGACGTCGCGACCCAAGAAGCCTCGATCACTCGCGTTTCCCTGCGTGCCAATGTGGTCGAGTGCCCGGACGGGCCCGCCTTGTCGATGGTTGCGGGCGGCGAGTGTTCGGCGACCGCGAACTACTTCGACTCGCGCGGTCACAGTGTCCGCGCGGTGCCGGGCGGCGCGCTCACGGTCGACATTGTGCAGCCGGGCCGACCCTGGGAGGCTGTTGATCTTCCCCTCAACGAACCCAACCCCGCTCGCTGGAACCAACCGGCCGGTTCGCAGGACTATCTGGGCGGGCGCGCCCAGGACGTCGCGGCAAGTGGCGGCCTCATTTTTACCGACAACCAGGTCAGCACGCTCTCGATCGGGAGTCCGCCGCCCTCGCATTCGGTTCCGGTGATGATCCTATCGACCGACAGCGTTGTCATGACAGCGAATCAGCTCGGCGCCGACGCGCCTCGCGGTTCGATTCACGCCCATTGCTGGGTGGTCGGCTCGACGGTGAATATCTCGCGCAACCGCATCGCCGAGGGTATTGAAGCAACCCGCGTGTCCCTCGTCGCCATGGCGCCGATGCTGACCCTGGCCGACGACAACATTCTCACGCATTGCCCGGTTGTCTTCGGTTGCGCGAACCACAATGACGCGCTCTATTTCGTCGAGCGGGACAACCTGCATTGGTTCCGCCTGCTGAACCGTCGTTGCGAGACGGAATTCCAACTGAACCTCTCCGCTCTACAGACGTTGTGCGATCTGCTGTTCGGATTGGATTCGTCGACCCCCGGCTTCACCGCCGCCAATCGCGGCTTCGGTACCATCGCGGCCTTCCGGAGGCTACAACCATGACGTCAACCGATATTTCCCGCTTCCTTCTTCAGCCGAAAAAACACTACACCGGTGCGCGCCTGCAGCAAGGCCGCGTGATTCTCGACTCGGACTTCAACGAGGAAGCGCAACTCGACGACGAGGAACAACGCAGCGTCCTACGTGATCTGATCGGGCCGACCGGCAGCCCGGACGACGGTTTCGCCGCGGCGTTGGCGGCGGGTGATGAAGTCATTCCGCAAGCGGTTTCGTTCAACGGCGCTCCCCCGGTCGACGTGCTGCCTTATCGCTTGCACAGCGGAACGATTTATGTCGGAGGTTTGCGTTTTGTTCAGGAAGAGCGTGAGATCGGAGGCCTGAGCGGCGGCGAAAGCGTTCCGTTTCAGCGGGAATTTCTCCAGATCGGTCCCGCCGAAGCCCCCCGCGCGCAGGCCGGGCAAACTCACACTCAGCTCGCCTATCTCCACGCCTGGGAACAGTGCGTTACTCCCACCGAAGACGAGGAGTTCCGCGAGCGCGCCCTCGGCGGCCTGGACACCTCCACCCGCCTTCGACGCATGGCGCGCGTGATTGTCGACGAGGTGGATAACGGCGAGGACTGTTTCGCGGCTTGGGCGGCCGTGCGTCAACGCATTGAAACCGCGACCTCGGGGACCTTCGACGCAAGCGGCGTCCAGCTGGAATCCTCGGCGCGACTCCGCATCACGTTCGAACCCGGAGAGGCGCTGGATGCCTGCGCACCTTGCTCGCCCGACGACCCGGGCCGTTATTTGGGCGCGGCCAACCAGGCCGTCCGCATCATGATGGTCGCGCCTGATCAGTACGTTTGGGCGTTCGACAACGCTTCGCCCGTCTATCGTGTGCGCGCCGGCGAGCTCGGAGCGGGCGACGTGCGAGTTGAAATGCTGACGTCGCCGCGCGACGAAGCCCATTGGCCGCTACGCAACACCGTCGTCGAATTCCTGCCTTGGGGAGCGCTGCTCGAGAACGGGCAAAAGGTCGCCGACGAACCCGGCATCTTCCTGCGCGTCGACGAAGGCTACGACCCCGATTCGAATTCGTTCGGCCTCTCCGCCGCCGACGCGCTACAGCTCCAAGCCCTGACGCGCGAGTGGGACGCCGCCCATCCGGACCGCGCGCTGCTTCCCAACGATAACGACCCCAACGGCCGCTACCTGTTCGCGCGACTGTGGCATCGCCTCGATGACGCCGCCGATCCGGTTCTTCTCGATGTCAACGGAACCCACGATTTGCTCCTGCGCCAAGGCCTGCGCCCTGAGTTCAGCGGCGCCGGGAACCCCGGCGACTACTGGGTCGCCGCCGTTCGTCCGAATACTCCTCATACCATCGTCCCCTGGGACCTCACGCAGCTTGGGGGCGTTGCGCCGCACGGTCCGCGGCATTTCTACGCACCGCTTTCTCTGATCACCTTCCGGCCTCCGGGTCCGGGCGAGCACGCCAACGCCGAGGTGGTCGAGTCGATCGACGACTGCCGGCTGCCTTTCCGTCCTCTCGTTGATCGAGACGGCTGCTGTACCCACAGCGTCGGCGACGGCGTGACGTCGATCGGCGACTATTCCTCGGTGCAAGACGCCGTCGACAACCTTCCACAACAAGGCGGTAAAGTCTGTATTCTGCCCGGAACTTATTCCGAAGAAGTCGTCATCGACCGAGACGACGTCACGGTCGAAGGCTGTGGGCCGCAAACCCGCATCAGTACGCCCGCCGGCGACAATCCCGCCGCGGCGCTATTCCAAATCAACGGCTCCCGCGTGACAATCCGCGAGCTGACCCTAGCGACCAACGGTCGCATCGGCGTCTTGGTAAGCGACGAGCAACCACTTCCCTCGCGCGACATTACCCTCGAACGGCTCGAGATCAGCGCCGACCAGCGCGAGGGCCTCGACGGACACACGCGCAGCGCCATCAACGTGCGCGGCGGCGAAAACGTGGTGATCCGAGATTGTCACTTGTCGATGGACGGTTCGGTGAGCGACGATTCGATCGTTTTCGTCCGCGGCGCGGATATCTTGGTCGAAGGCTGTAGCATGGAGAGCCTGCCGCCCGCGGATTCGTCGTCCGCCTGGGGCGGCCTGCAGGTAGGCGGCGATTCTCAGCGCGTCATGATTCGGCGCAACCATATCGCCGGAGGAGTCGGACACGGCATCACGCTGGGCAGCTTGATCTGGGTCGCGGAAACCTCCACCCGCACCGACTTCGGTGCCGGCGCGGGGCTGCAAGATACACAGGACCCGTGCGGGCCAACCGGCTCGACCGCTGAGCCGGTTCAAGTCGAGGACATCCGCTTCGACCCCAAAACGGCGGGCGACCTCGAAGACATCAAGATCATCGACAACCGCATCGAGGGCATGTCCGGCAACGGTATCTCCGTTCTAACGATGCTGCCGCTGGCCGACGACGGCGGCGCCGACTTGATCACCACCGACCGCATCTCCATCGAGAGTAACCGTATCGTTGATAACGTCGACCAGTCTTCGAGTCTTCGCGACAACTCGCCCGCGTCGAAGACAAAAAAACTCGAGCCCGGCGAGGAGGAAGCCTTCGGCAAATTCGTGGTCTCGGAAGTTCCGCCCGCCGGGATCGTCCTCGTCGACGGCGAGTTCATGACGATTCGCGACAACGAGATTCGGGACAACGGCGTCGGCGACCCCGAGCCGATCTCGGGCATCTGCGTGATCTTCGGCAACAGCGTGGTGATCGAGAGTAACCGCATTCAAAACAACGGCCTGCGGCAATCCGCGTCGATGCCGACCGCCGACCCCACCCGCGCGGGCGTATTCGTCTCCTTGGCCGGAATCGCCTCCGATCAACCCACGCAAGACCTGTCCGACACTCTCGGCAGCTCGCTGCGCATTGTCGGCAATGTCGTCGAGCACCCCAACGGCCGCGCCCTGGCGGCCCGCGCGACGGGTCCGATGCTGATCGAGGGGAACTACTTGCTTTCGCTCGGCAACAACGCCAGCGCCCAGCAACCCGGAGTCGCTCACGCCGTCTCCATCGTCAATGCCGGTCGACCCTGGGAGTCGGTTGACCTGCAAGCCGGGGAGCCGTCGGAGAGCCGCTGGCTGATGCCCCAACGCACGCTGGAATATCTCCAACGCGACAGCGATCCGGCGGGTGCGGAAGCTCGGATAGGGCACGGCGGGCGGGTATTATTCAACAACAACCACGTCACGCTGCGTTGGCTGGAGCCGAGCAACGTCGCCTCCGGGCTCGCGACCGGTTTCTCGGTCGGCATCTGCTCGCTCGACGACGTCACCTGCAACGGCAATCAATTCGCCATCAACGTCGAGGATCCGGGGACCAAGAAGAGCGGCGACAGCGTGTTCAACCGTCAACCCCGCATTAGCGCCCACGTCGTGTTGGTCGGCGCCACGACCGCCGCCGGTCACAACCGCGTCTCCGAGGGCGTCAACGACGCGCTGATCTCGATTCTCGCGCTGGGCGGCTTGCTGGTTTCTTCGACAAGCAACACGACCACGCACCTGAGCTTCGCCTCAACGTGCAACACCTTTACACCCAACTCCGATCAGCCTCCGAGCGAAGCGCCGGGCGAGCGGGTTGACCGTAACAACCTGGTGTGGCTCACGCCGGCCGCCGAGACCAGCGCTGACGAACTGGTATCGCTCAGTACCGTGCGGCGTACCGCCAATCAGCTTTTCTCAACCTTGTGCGGGAGCTGCCTCGGTCTGCCTGTTGGAAGCGACACACCGTTTTCGCCGATGATGTTCTTCGCGATCGGACCTAACGATGGTTAGAACCGTTTCGACTTCAAGAACGCGAATCCTGCGCAACCCTTGCGATTGCTCGCAACCACGTGTGCGCCGGTCCCCGCCGCGGATACTCCGCGCGGCGCCGCGTGCCCCGGCTCCCTCACTGGCGGTTCGACCCGTCGCCGCCGCCGACTTGCCGTGGGTGCAAGCCTGGGCCGTGCAGCTCGGCTTGCCCGCGCCGCGCTCGCGCCGGGTTCGCTCGTTCCTCCTGCTCAAGGATCACGAGCGGGTCGGCTACCTCTCGGTTCGCGAAAACATGATCGACGCCGGCCGGGGCCGCGAATCGATCATGTGGATTGTCGCCGCTTTTCTAACGCCGGCAAACCGCGGCAAGGGCCTGATTCTCAAGTACGGCGAGATTCTCTCGCGCGACTACTATCGCGCCGGTATGGTCGGCGCGAGGATCGCGGCCGACAACGCCAAAATGCACAAGATCATGAGCGTTGGGCGCTGGAAGAAGCTGCGCACCACGCGCCGTTTCGTCGATTACGTGCTGGCATTGAATCAGCCGTATCGAGCGGGGAGCCGACAGTAGAACGAAGGAGTCATGGCGGTCTTAGCAGCCCGAAAACCCGCAAAGGCAAGCGCCGGCGCCGGCTCTGATCGCGCCTCGCCGAACCGATCCGGCAGCCGTTTGGCGACGGCCCGCCCGCGCTCGGCAACCAAGTCCCTCCTACAAGCCAAGCTCACCATCAACGCGCCCAACGACCACTTCGAGCGGGAAGCCGATAACATCAGAGGAGGAGGAAGAGGCGCAGACCTTCTCGCTACAACGGCAGGAAGAAGAGGAAGCGCAGCCCTTCTCGTTGCAGCGACAAGAGGAAGAAGAGGAAGCGCAGCCCAAGACCCGAGGCCGGGGCCGTCCGCGTGTTACTCGATCGTTTGAAACCTCCTTTGGGACCCTCAAGGCCGCCGGCGGGCAACCGATGGATCGCCCGCTGCGCCATTTCATGGAGAGTCGTTTCGGACGCGGCTTCGGCGAGGTCCGCGTCCACACCGGCCCACGGGCCGCCCAACTTGCCAAGCAGGCCAATGCACGCGCCTTTACCGTCGGCAAGCATCTGGTATTCGGCGCCGGCGAGTATCGCCCCAGCGCCGACCAAGGCCGCCGCCTCATTGCGCACGAGCTCACGCATGTCCTGCAGCAGCGCGGCGGTTTGCACGGTGTCCAGCGCGAAGTGTTCCAGCCCGACTCGAACCAGGCCGGGCAGAGCGCCGAGAGGCTGTTGGTTGAGATTCAACGCTTGATGGGAATGGAAAGCGGCGCACTGCCCGCCGCAATCGGAAGCATCGCGAGCGAACTGCTGCGGAAAGCGCTCAACGGACCCGACGCCGACGCTCTCACCGCTCTCTGCGCGGACGGGGCGATCTCGCAATCCACTTCTCGTGTGATCGAGTCGAGTGACTACGCTCTGTCTCTCAAGCTTCTAAGGACGACTCGAAACGCGCGGGCCGAATGGACGCTTACTCGGACCGGCGACAAGAAGCCCTTCTTCGGCCATACCCAGACGACCGCCTCGGACTCGCCGGTGCCTGATGCCGGAGCTGATGAGGCTCGGCTCTCGCTTACGACGCCGACGCCCTTGCGTTACTCCTCCGACCCCGCTGTCGGCGGCGCTTCCGGGCCATTGCCCGCAACCGCCGGAGGAGAGATACCGACCTCCGCCGCCGCCGCGCCGACACCCGAGCCGTCCCCGCCACAAAGCGAAAAGCTTGCCGCGGCGGACGCGGCGCCCGAGGTCGCGGCCACTGAATCCAAACCCGAGGGCCGAGGAGATAGCGCCGGCAGTGACGCCCCGGCGCAGTCGCGTCTTCCCATCGATATACAAGCCGACGACGAAGTGCCCGAAGAGGACTCGCCCGAACCCAACGTCGCGGCTCAGCGAAAAGCCCTCCCGAACGCCCCGACCGATACGGGCGCGGTCGCGCGGGGCAAGGTCGGCAAGGCGACTTCCGCGCCCGGGGCGCCGCTGCCGTCGCCGGTTCGCGGTTTCATGGAGTCGCGCTTCGGCGCAGACTTTTCGGCCGTCCGGGTCCACCATGACGGCGGGGCCGCCGAAGCCGCGCAATCGGTTGGAGCGAAGGCGTTCACCGTGGGCCGGCATGTGGTTTTCGGCGAAGGTCAATTCCAACCGGACGCTGCGCGCGGCCGCGCGCTGCTAGCCCACGAGCTCGCGCACGTTATCCAACAGCGCGAGGGCGCGGCCCCAACGAGTTCATTCAGCGTGAAGAGGAATGCCCGCCGCCCGAACCTGTTCCGGAAGTCGCAGTCGTCCCGTCGCCGGCCGGCCCAAACGATGATCCGGCCTTCTCCAAGATGGAGAACCGCTCCGAGAACCGTGCCGAAAATCAAGCCGCGCACGGCAGCGGTGAAGACAAGTCGGCCGCGGCTAACGCGGCCGCCGAAGTCAAGGAGGGCGAGAAGAAGAGCCACGCCCCAAAAGACCAAGTCGGCGACATGGTCGCCAAGGCGGAAAGTCCTCCCGCCTTTGACAAGCAAGGCTTCATCAGCAGCGTTCTCAAAGAGGTGGAGAAGATCGCGCCGGAAACACTCGACGATGTCGTGAAGTTTTCCGGCCGCGGCAAAGCCGCTCGGATCAAAGGTGCCGTCAAGGGCGAAGTCGCCCAATCATCCGAAGCCACGCAAGGGCCGCTTCAGGAATCCACGTCGGCCGACCCCGGCGCGGGCGAATCGCCTCGCACCGCGGCTCCGCTCGATGTCGAACCCCCCGGCCCCGCGCCCGGCAGCATTCGCGCCGACCGCGCCATGCCGCCCCCCAAGACCGCCTCGGAGATGGACCTCCGAGCGGATACCGTTCGCGCCGACAACATTCTCAAGGAAGCCTGCGTCACTCGAGAGTTCATGGAGAAGCACGACGACGCGGAGCTCAAGGACGGTATCGCCGCCCAAGACGATCTGCACGCCGTCACCGAGCAAGGGCCGCAAACCTTTCGTGAAGGTGAAGCCGCTCAGTTACAGAATGCTCGCGCGGGCGCCTCCGGGGCGGGGGCCAAAGGCGTTTCTGAAATGTTCGGCGGGCGCTCCGGACAGTTCGGAGCCGTCGGGACCTCGCAACAACGGACCAAGACCGAAAACGAGGTCAAGCGCGAAGCGGCCGCGACCGCGATCAATACGATCTTCAGCGATACCCAAACCAAGGTCCAAGACCGCCTCAAGCAACTCGACAAAGACGTAAACGACACCTTCGACCGCGAGACCCAGGCGGCGACCGACAAGTTCGAGAGCTTCGTTCGGCGCAACGCGGAAAAATATCAAAAGAGTTGGTTTGACTCCGCCGTCGACTTCTTTAGCGACCTCCTCTTCGACCCGCCTCCACGGGAAGTCCGCGACTTCTACCGCGAAGGTCGTGTGACGTTCCTCAGCGACATGGAAGCGGTCATCGGCAACGTGGCCGACCTTGTCGAAACGGGCCTGAACGACGCCCGCGATCTCGTGGCGGACGGCAAGACGCAAGTCCAGACGAAGCTCGACACGTTGGGCGGCGACCTCGCGGACTTCAAGCAGCAAATTTCCGAGCAAATGAAGGACAAGTTCCGCAAGCTCGAGGGAGACATCAACGCCAAGCAAGGCGAGATCGTTAAGGGCCTGGCGAAGCGTTACGTCAAGGCGTTCGAGAAAGTCAAGGCGATCGAAAACCAGGTCCGCGAGGAATACAAGAACGCTTTCGAGAAGGCCCAGGACGCCCTCAACGCCGCAGTCGATTTCGTCGTCGGCTGGGCCGAAAAGCTCGCCACGGTCGTCGGCGGAGCGGCCACGAAGATCATCAAGAGTCCCGCCAAGTTTCTCCGCAACCTCGGTGCGGGCATCGTGCAGGGGCTCCAGATGTTCATCGGCGATATCGGGACCAACATCAAGGCCGCCGTCGTCGAGTGGACCACCGGCAACATGGCCGGCGGAGGCATTCAGCTGCCAACGACCTTTGACGCCAAAGGCATCATCGGCTTCCTGCTTGACCTAGTCGGTCTGGGCGTAGCCGGCATCAAGGAGATTGCCAGACAAGTGTTCGGCCGGCGCGTAGTCGGCTTGATCGAGAAAGGCGTCGCGGGCTTTGAAAAGATCAAGATCATCTTTGACATCCTCGCGTCGGAGGGCCCCGCCGGGCTATTCAAATTCCTTCAAAGCGAGTTCGTCAAGGAAGGAAAAGGTGATGGGCGAGGCGGGCAAGGCGCTCGCCGAGGGCCTCGTCATTGCCGGGATCAAGCGTGTTCTGGGAATCATCTCCGGCCTGGTCAGCGGAGGCATTGGATCGGTCGTCACCATCGTGGTCACCATCATCGACCTCATCCTCTGGTTCCGCGACAATGCCGCCCAGATCGCTGAACTCGTCGGTACGATCGCTTCGATGGCGATGGCCGTGCTCCAGGGCCAAGTCGCCGCGCTGGCCGGCGCCGTCAACTCCGTCCTCAAACGGATTCTGCCGTTGGTGCTCGGCTTCGTCGGCGCGCTGGTGGGAATCGGAGGCGTCGTCAGAAAGATCCAAAAGATCTTCAAAGCGATCGGCAAACCGGCACGCAAGGCGATCCGCAAACTTTTCGTCAAGTTCAAGAAGCTGGTCCAAAAACTGCTCAAGAAGCTCAAGGGGAAGGGCAAGAAAAAGAAGAAGCTGTCGCCTCGAAAAGTCTTAGGGGTCATCGTCTCCGCATTGAAGAAACCGCCCAAGGAGACGGATCCTGCTAAAGCGATCTCGGAAAAGAAATCTCAGGCAGCTAAGCTCGAGAAGGAATACCAGCCGCGGTTGAAGAAGGGTCGCATCCGCATCAAGCTGGATACAAGTGTTGCTGGCGCAACCAAGGACTCCGACATCGACTTCACTGTTTCGGTAAACCCCACCCAAACGAGTCAGGCCCCTATCAACGCCACTCTTCAAAAAAAGTTCAAGGCCGAGATCGACCGCAGCCATCAGGCCGCTGTCGACGATATAAGCACCGGAGTCGGCAACATCCCCAAGAGCAAGGCCAACATCCAGAACTGGGCAACGATTAGGACGGAAATCGAGGCGCGAGCACCCGTGAACAAGATTGTTGCAAGGCCGGTTGATGCACGACTCAAATTCGGACAAGCGGTTAGCGGATTAGTAGATCAGGGCGTGATGGGAGCGGACAACACTGCGTCGGCAAGCAAAATCAGCAAGGTGAAAGCCGCCGTCAACGCCGGTACCGGTTTCTATGCCGAGCCGAAGCAATTGTTTGTGGCGCACGTGTACAACCGCGCAGCCTCGACCACACAAATCGTGAAGTCGGTCACCAATGCGGTCACCGAAGCGTCCAAGACAGCCCCGCTGGAGCCCTACGACCGAACAAAGCACTACGGGCACACTCCGTCGAAGGCCGACCGAACGCACTTCGGCGCCGGCCCGAATGACGTGGTCGACCACGATCCGCCCCTCGTCCAGCGATACTATCAAGGTGCCCCGGGAGAGAAGCCCGGCTTCCAACAGTCGCCTGCCGAGCGGAAAGCAAGCGGTAGTAACCGATCTCGGATGGCATTACAGCCTAGGGACGAATCTAACAAGCAGGGCGCGGAGATGAGCCAGTTCTCGGTCCAGCAGAAGAAGAAGTTTGGCTTATAGATGATGAACCAGTATCTCGACGCGATCGTGCGTCACTATGCGGCATCGTGGAGCGAGCCCACTAAGAATTTCCGCTGGCGGAAGGGGCCTATCGAAACCCTACGGCCGGAGTTCAGGGTCCTTCGAATATCGAGATCGAATGGCACCGTCGCGTTCGCGACCTTGGGTATGTCGGACCCGAATGACGTGGCGCCGCTGGAGTTGCACCTGCTGGCGAAACCCGACCTAGACGACGAAGACCAGAATTCGGTGGTTGAACTGCTCGCCTCCGTGGCACATTATCACCTCACGGGCCAGACCCTCGACATGGGCCACAGCGTCGATTTTGGCCGGGGGTGGGTTAAACACTCCCCGTGCTCGTGCGGGCTTGTTTCGTTGCCGTATTTTGACGGCCCCACGCTGGAGTGGATGGAAAACCCTCGAGTGCGGTTTCTGTGGCTGATTCCTATCATGCCCATCGAGAGAGAGCTGAAGAGGACAAACGGACTTGAGATACTCGAGCAGCGATTCGAACGAGAACAAGTAGACCTCCTAGATCCGATGCGTCGGGCGGTGGCATAGCGCGCAACGAATGCGACGAGCCCGAACCGATGTGGTCGCGCCTCAGCCCGCCTTCGCCACCGTGTTCGTCGTCACGAAGCTCCCAGTCCCGTGGTAGATTGGCGTCGGATCCGGCGCAGGGGGACCCGGATTCACGGCCGGCACCGTCACCTGCAACTTCGCTCGGAATTTGGAGCCTTTCAGGATCAACGCCTTGCCGTCGGATTTAGCCTGCTGGGCCACTTGATCCGCCCCCCAGCGAATCGATCGTCAGCGTTGCCACCCCCGGAGTCACAAACGCTCCGCTGGTGTAGGCCACGCCAGGCACCACGACGCTTGCTTCGTCGCCCTCGACGCACGCCGTGATCTGATTGGGAAATGATCCCCGGCATCGGAACCGCGATGGCCGGTGTAAAAGCCGGGTCGAAGATCGCTTGATCACCACTGAGAACGACGAAGTCCATGACGCTCCCCTAGTGTAACCGAGCGCCGATGCGTCAAGTGACTATTCCTCGTTGCTGTTGCAAACAAACTAAGGGGACGACCTCGAGCGCCCCGCGGTGACGATTGCGTGAGGTTCAGGCGGGCGTGAGAAACGGGTTATCGCGAGTCGGCACCGAAAGTAGCCGAGCATTTGGGCCCGTTTGGGACCTGGAAGAAAGAGAGCGGAAGCGTAAGTTACTGAAAAAATTGGTCGGGCCGCCGAGATTTGAACTCGGGACCTCTTCCACCCCAAGGAAGCGCGCTACCAGGCTGCGCTACGGCCCGATCGATTTTTCCTATTGTAGCGGAAAGCTGTGTCCGGCCCGATTCGCCGTCGCCCGCTCGTGCCCGTCCAAGCCGCCTTCGTTCGACCCGTCGAATCACTAAAGTTGCTTCGTGCCCATGCCGCCGGCACGGGGTCCCTTGCGCACTCGCGACGCATCGTCCCGGGTGCTTCCGCACGGTCGCCTATCGGGCTGCTACTCGGTCGCTATTGACCCCACGTTCTTTCGAGGCCTAGAATAGGCTGGCCGCGAGGGCTCTTGCACCGGCAGCCCGCATCCCCTCGAACAGGAGGCGTCATGAGTCGCGCTCACCCCTATCTCCGATCCAATTCGCGTTCTCTCCGCCGAGGTCGCGGGTCCGCCCTCGCGACCATCGGCTTGATCGCTCTCAGCGCCTGCGGGGGGCCATCAAACGGCGTCATCCGTCTCGTCGATCGCTTCGAAGACGACGCGGTTCACAACTCGCCGACGAAAATCGCGCAAACCGAGTCGGCCGGCTCATGGAATTTCTCCGAACCCGGCGACTCTCAGGGCATGATCGGCTGGGAGGCGGGCGTCGGCATCCGCCGCCTGCGCATCGAGGACGGCCGACTCCGCGGACGCTCGACGACCGACTTCGCCATCATCTGGGTCGACAACAAGGCGGGCGTCGATTCCGCCGATCTGCTGCACGCCATCGAAGTGCGGTTGCGGGTCAACAAGGGATCGAACCTGATGGCCACCCCTTGGGGAGCCGACGATCTCGACTTCAAGGAAATCCTCGAGCACGCCAGAACCCTGCGACAGCCCTGGAGTTTCTCCACTCCGCTGGCCCCCGGCGACGACCCACAAACCGTCACGATGAGCTTTGCTGGCTCCACGCCCTTGGCGAACATTCACAAGCTGCTGATTCGCCCCACCGACGTCGCCGGCGCCGACTTTGAAATTGAATCCGTGCGCTTGATTTCGCGCAAGGAACATCTCAGCCGTATCCCTTCCGGCGTCGGCTGGCAGGGGCTCGCCGAGATCTATCGAGAAACCCTCGTTTCCCGCGCACCTGAATCCATCGTCTTTGACGTGGATCTGCAACAGCGCCCTTGGCTCGACCTGCATGTGGGCACCGTCGAGGACGCCCCGGTGACTTTCGCCGTCCGCATCGCGGCTCAAGGCGACGACCCGAAAACCGGCGAGCTGCTGCTCGAACGCACTCTCACCACGCCCAACCGCTGGGAGGAGGCCCCGGTCGACCTTTCCGCCCACGGCGGGCGCGGCGTGTCTGTATCGCTGACGGTTTCAGCCCAACAGCCCGGCGCCTTGGGTTTCTGGGGAACGGCGGCGGTCCGCGGCCGCGGCGGGGCTTCGCGGCAAGCCAGCGAGGAAGCGTCGGCGGAGTTGGTTCCGGGCAACAAGACTCCGCAAGGCGTCATCCTCATCGTGGCCGACACCTTGCGGAGTGATCACCTCAATCGGTGGGGATATGAACGCGAAACCGCGCCGACTCTTTCCGCGCTGGCCGACCGCGGTGCGTTGTTTCTCGACAACATTGCCCAGGCCACCTGGACCAAGGTTTCGGTCCCGACGATTCTCACTTCGCTCTATCCCAGTTCTCACCGCGTCACCGACATGGCCGACCGTCTTCCCGCTCCGGCCGTCACCCTAGCCGAGGTCTTCCGTGACGCCGGTTACGCAACGGCGAGCTACTCCTCGGTTCCGTTCAGCGGCAAGCTGACAAGCTTGCACCAGGGTTTTGAAGAACTACACGAACGCGGCTCCGTGCCAGAGAGCGATTACGGCAGCAAGAGCGCCCGGCCGTACGTGGACCGCTTGAGCTCGTGGCTGGGAGCTCACCGCGACGAGCCTTTTTTCGCCTTCCTGCACGTCTTTGACCCGCACTCGCCCTTTGAGCCGCGGCGGCCCTATCACGCAACTTGGTCCGACCCCGCGCTGCGGGAGCAACATGACAACAACGTCGAACAGGTCAAGAAATTCATCGAAGGGCCGGGCGGCAACCGCGTCATGCCGAAGCTCAAGGAGGTCGTCGCGTCGGGCGTCGATCGCGAGCAGTTGATGAGCTATTTCCAGGGCTGGTATGACGGCTCGATCCTGGGCATGGATGCCGAGATCGCCCGCCTAATGGAACGTCTGCGGGGTCTGGGTTTAGACGACAAGACCCTGATCGTGTTCACGTCCGACCACGGAGAGGGCTTCCACGACCACGGCCTCATGTGGCACGGACAGACGGTGTACGGCGAACTGACGAACGTCCCTTTGATGTTCCACGGGCCGTCCTTCCTGCCCGAAGGCCTTGTCATCCGCGAGACCGTGCAGAACATCGACATCATGCCGACCGTGCTCGCGTTGAGCGGCTTGGCGGCCCCGGAAAAAATCCAGGGACAGAGCCTGACGGGGCTGATGGCGGCCGCGCGCGACCTCGGCGAGGGAGCGGAAGCCGGCCTCGCCGAGTCGGCCGCGAGCTACGGATGGCAGCCGCGCGGCGCTTTCAGTGAAAAGAACCTGACCGAGCAAACCGGTGGACCCCGGCCCCTCAATACCGAGTCGTTCGCCGTGATTCACGACAGCTGGAAATTGATTCACAACACCGTGCGCATCGACGAAGGTCCCGAGTACGAACTCTTGCCGTCCATGAGCCCGACGAGACCGCGCGAAAGCGGCGCCAAGGCCAGGAACTGTTTGCCGGGATCAAGTTCATCTCCGAAGACGACTTGCTCGGCGACAATTCGCTGGACCTGATCATGGTCGAGTGCCGCGTGTGGGAAGCGATTGGGTGGGGTAACAAAGTGCTTGATGCCGGGCGTCACCTGCATCTTGAAAAACCCCCGTCGCCCGATATCGAGCCGTTTCGAAAACTTGTCGAAAAAGCAAAGAGCAAGAAGCGTTTGTTGCAGCAGGGATACAACTACCGCTTCCACCCCGGCATCCGCGCCGCCATCGCGGCCGCCAAGAAGGGTTGGCTCGGGGACGCGTATCTTTTGCGAGCCACGATGAACTCCAACCGCACCAAACAGGGGCGCGCGGTGGAAGCGAAGTATCCCGGCGGCGCGTTTTTCGAGCTGTGCGGCCATATGGTCGACCGCGCTGTCGAGCTGTGGGGCCGCCCGACCAAGGCGACCGGCTTCATGCGCCATGACACCAGCGAGCCCGACGACCTCAAGGACAACACGTTAGCCGTGCTTGAATACGACAAGTCGATGGCGGTGATTTCAACCGCCGCCAAGATGGCCAATGCCGGCGCGCATCGCTCCTTCGAGTTGATCGGCAGCGAAGGCTCGTTTTTCATTCAACCCATCGCCGGGGATCGAACGATGCGTGTGAATATGGCCGAAGCGCGCGGCCCCTACCGAGAAGGTTGGCAAGACATCAAGCTCAAGCCCCACCCTTATGACAAATACGAGTTCGAGGACATGGCGCGAGCCATTCGCACCGGCGAGCCGTTGACGTACTCCTACGACCACGAGCTATTGGTGCACGAGACCCTGCTGCGGGCATCGGGCCACATGACGTGAAGGGGGGATCGGGCTTTGAGCCGCGAAGCGGCGGCGGGAATATAGCCTGGGGTGCAGCCGAAGGCGGAACCCCGGGTAGGCCCCCTGTACCCTTCCAGAGTGGCTGCCCAGCGCGGTAGTTCATAGAAGACCGGCCACCCGAGAGGAGCGCCCTTCGCCCCCTGCGTGATCGAACGCCTGGGGGGGACTTGCGCCCTCCCGGTGTGGTCCGCAACCGAAAGCCCAGTGGGGAGTTCGCGCCGTTTGTTCGAGCGCCAGTACAGGGGTGCCGTTGGTTGCGGCGGCTGGCGAAAGGAGTCTGTCTTGTCTGCATCTGCATTTCAATTCTTCGTCGGTATCGACTGGGCCACCGAGGCCCATCAAATCTGTCTGCTCGACACCCAGGGCGAGATCGTTCACGAACGCACCGTCGTTCATTCCGGTTCGGCGGTCGGCGAGTTCCTCAATCAACTGCTCGAGTTGACCGGCTGCCCGCCGGCTTCCATCGCGGTCGCGATCGAAGTCCCGCGTGGCGCGTTGGTCGAAACGCTGCTCGAACGGGGATTCTCGGCTTTCTTCCTTAACCCGAAACAACTCGATCGTTTCCGAGACCGGCATTTCCCGGCCGGCGCCAAAGACGACCGCCGTGACGCTTTCGTCTTGGCTTGCTCGCTGCGAACCGACCCGCATTGCTTCCATGCCATCGAGGTCGACGACCCGCTCGTGATGCGCCTGCGCGACCTCACTCGTCTCGACGATGAGTTGCGTAGCAGCTTCAACCGCAACAGCTGCCAACTTCGCGAGCAACTCTATCGCTACTACCCGCAGCTTTTGCGCTTGTCCCCAGCCGCCAACGAAGCTTGGCTCTGGGCCCTGCTGGAACTGGCTCCCAGCCCCGCAAAGGCTCGTCGACTGAAACCGGCACGAATCGAAAAGTTGCTTCGCGCCCACCGCATTCGCCGGCTCCAATCGGCCGACATCGTCAACGAACTGCGAGCGCCGGGATTCCAACTTGCTGCCGGAACGGCCGACGCAGCGAGCGAACACGCTCTTCTACTCATTCCTCATCTGCGACTCATCGCCCAGCAGCGAACCGAGCTGGCCAGGCGCCTCCAAACCCTGCTGGAGCAACTCGCTTCCCCGTCCGAGGACGACGAGGATCCTCACCAGCATCGCGACGTCGAGATCATCCTCTCCTTGCCCGGGGTCGGACGTGTCGTCGCCGCCACGATGCTGGCCGAGGCCTCACAGGCTCTCGCCCATCGAGACTACCCCGCTCTTCGAGCCTACTGCGGCAGCGCCCCGATCACGCGCCGCAGTGGCAAAAAGATCGCCGTCTTGATGCGTCGCGGCTGCAATGACCGTTTACGCAACGCGCTCTACCATTGGGCGAGAGTGAGCATCCAACACGACCCCCACAGTCGTCACCATTACCATCAGTTGCGCAGCCGAGGGCATTCTCACGGGCGCGCGTTGCGCGGTCTTGCGGACCGACTTCTGGCCGTGCTGTGCGCCATGCTTCGTCAGGGAACCCTGTATGACCCCGCCCGTCGTCAGCCGCCGGCCCAAGCGGCAGCTTGAACTACCGCGCTGGGCAGCCGCTCTGGAAGGGTACCGCCCTTCCTCAGCACTTGACAAACGGTGGGGAGTCCCCCACCCCGCCGAGCCCTGAAAGGGCGGCCGGAACCCCGCTCGGTTCCCAGACCCCGACGCGGCGCGAGGCTCCAGCCTTGCCGCGCCCCGAGTCATCGGGGCGCGGCATGCATTTTCCCCGCGCGAGACCTTGCGATTCGGTGACACGAACCGATGACTCGGTTCGTGGAATGGGTGGATGCGCCCGACGTCGCCGCCGGGCCGGCGATCAACATTCGGAGCCTCGACCTTCCGCCGCGGCGGTCACGCGAACCCTCACAAGGCGGCGGCAAACCCCTTTACTCGACCTGACGCGCCCCTTGCCGACCAAATTTGTGATGGCGGTATGATGAAGCTGCGGATTCATTGAAAAAGATCGTCCCCGATTTTCCATACGCCGGCGTTGCGAGCGGGCGTTCCCGCGGAAGCCACCGAAAACAAGCCATGCAGTCACCCAATAATTCCATTTCCCGCAGAACTCTAGTCGGCGCGGCAACGGCGGTTCCCTTTGCGGCCGTTGCCGGCAGCGCCGCCAATTCGGCGGTGTCAATCGGCCTGCTGGGCACGGGACGCCGCGGCCCGACTGTTTCGCGCTTGCTGGTTCAAAACACTCCCGGCCGAGTCACCGCCTTGTGTGATCTCTACGACGAAAAGATCGAGCGCGCGAAAAAGGTGATCGGCCTCGAGAATCCGGCTGTCTACAACGACTACGAGAAATTACTCGCCAGTGATGTGGACGCCATCATGATTTCGACACCGGCGTTCCTCCATGCCGAGCACTTCGAAATGGCGGTTCAAGCCGGCAAGCACATCTATGTGGAGAAGCCCGCCTCGCCGGACGTCGCCGGCTGCAAGCGGATCATGCGGGCCGCCGACAGCGCCGACCGCCGCCTCAACATCACCTTCGGCTTTCAACGCCGCTACGGACAGATCTATAAGAAAGCCAAAGCCCTGCTCGATACCGGCGAAATCGGGACCATTCGTCAAGTCTTGCTCCGATTTCTCAAGGGCACGGGCGGCCGAAAACGTCCCGGCGCCCTCGAGCCTCCGACGAAAATGGCCGACAAGCTGGCGCAATGGTATTCGTGGCGTCATCTTTCCGGCGACTTGATCGTGGAGAATAATATCCATTTGATCGACGTGATGAACTGGTTTCTTGGCGAGCACCCGTCGAAGGCCATCGGCACCGGCGGGAAGACCATTCCGCGGCTCGGCGACGTGCGGGATCACGGGCAGGTGACCTTCGACTATCCCAACAACGTGCAAGGCTGCCTGACCGGCACGACCCTCGGACCGCCCACCTTCCGTCTGGTCAACGAGCGGTTCTTCGGCGAGAAAGGCAGCATCGAGACTACGTCGCATTACTGGACGCACTTCCGAAACCGTGACAACGTCACCACCGAGCAAGCCCCTCGCAACGAGACCATCGACGCCGTGGAGGAGTTCGTCAATCGCATCGCCGAAGGCCGTCCGGAAAACACCGGGGTGCGCGGCGCCGAATCAACGCTGACGGCCATCCTCGGGCGGATGGCGATGGACCACAAGCGGGAAGTGACTTGGGAGGAGATGTGGAACTCGGAGGCGTGACGCTCTCCGCGGCTCATGAAGAATTGGTCCGGCGGGCTGCTCCGGTAGGTGGTTGCAAGGGAAATGAGCGGGACAGGCAGGCCGGGTGGCGTACGCGCAGTGCGCGATTCGATCACCGCTACGCCGTTCGGCTGGATTAATTCGGCTGCTTGCCACAAGTCTCCGCGAGGCCCAAGGAAACCGTCCGGCACATAGACTTTCGCTCACTACGAAGCCTTCGGAGGATCCTATCGATTCATCGATTATCCTTGAAGTTCTCATTACCTTCCAGTAGAATGGGCCGGTGAATGTTTCTGGTCTTGGCGGCCAATTTCAATAAGTAATGAGCGAAAACGAAGTTTGATGGGTATTTACTTGACTCAGGTGACCACAAGATGTAGGATCGGGGAAATGGAAGATTATCCTCGGAATCTGGCCGAGTTCGAGGCGCGTTTCGCCACCGAGCAGGCCTGTCGAGAGTATCTGTGTCAACTCCGCTGGCCGGAGGGTTTTCGTTGTCCGCGATGCGGGCACGACAAAGCGTGGGCGGTGCGGACAGCGCTGCTGGAGTGCGCCGGCTGCGGGCATCAAGCTTCTCCAACGGCGGGCACAATATTTCAAGACACCCGCCAACCCCTCCAGAGTTGGTTTCGAGCCATGTGGTGGCTCACGAGCCAGAAGAACGGGGCGAGCGCGCTGGGCTTGCAGCGGGTGTTGGGCCTGGGCAGCTACAAAACGGCCTGGACTTGGTTGCATAAGCTCCGGCGCGCCATGGTGCGGCCCGGACGCGATCGGCTCAGCGGGCGCGTGGAGGTTGACGAGACTTACTTAGGAGGCTTGGAGGAGGGCGTGCGCGGTCGCCAAACCGACGCTAAGGCGCTGATTGTAGTAGCGGCCGAGGAAGATGGTGCCGGCATCGGGCGGGTTCGGATACGCACCATTCCCAACGCCTCCGGGGACAGCTTGATGGCCTTCGTCGGCGAGTCGATCGAACCCGGCAGCGTGGTCCATACCGACGGTTGGCTGGGATACGAACCGCTCGAAGGCGACGGCTATCGCCACGAGGTGAGCTACCTGGAGGGGCAACCGGCGCGCGCCTCGAAACTGCTCCCCCGGGTGCACCGCGTGGTGTCGTTAGTGAAGCCGCTGGATACTGGGCACGCATCAAGGAGCGGTCAGTCACGAGCATCTCGACTCCTACCTCGACGAATTCGCCTTCCGCTTCAGCCGCCGCAAGTCCAGAAGTCGAGGCAAGCTCTTTTACCGCCTGGTTCAACAGGCCGTCGCCGTGCCACCGGCACCCTACAAATCGCTGGTCGGAGGCACCGCGACACGCGCTACGGACGACCACAACATGTAGGGGCTATTTCCCAATACCTGAGTCAAGTAAATACCCATCCGAAGTTTTTTACATCTTTGCTCTTCGGATGGTGGAGCGACTCGCCGCGGTGATCATCGGTGGAGTATCCATCTATCTCGGTTATCGGCTGTTTCAAACGGTCAAGGCGACCGGAGAGGGTTCCGGTTCGGTGAAACTTCCCGGGGATGTCACCGTAATGGTGAGCCGCGTCGCTCCCGGGGTGTTCTTCGCGTTGTTCGGCGCGGTTGTTGTCGTGATGTCCTACGCCTTCCCGTTTTACTACGAAGAGCCCGGCGGCGGGGGAGGCCTATTTATCTCCGGCGTCGGATCGGAGCCCGAGTTGGCGTCAGCCGTGTCGAATCCTTCGTCGCCGCCGGATGCGTCGGCGGCTCGGACGGCGGAAGATCTTCTTGCCGACCGCAACCGGGTGCGGAGGCACGTCAAATTTCTAAACGAAATGCACGACCGAGTTGCCGGCGGACTGTCGGACGTGCAACGGAAAAGGGCCAAGCAGGAGACGGTCGCGGCGAAATTGCACTTGATGCGGGGTGTTTGGGGGGACGACTGGGCGGAGTTTGAAAAGTTCCAACCGTGGGCCGAAGACTATGGGTCACCGGACGACTCCCAGGTGTTCCGCGACACGGCCGAGTTCTTCACCTTCGGCGCCGAGGAGGATCCATGATGAGAAAGCTTGCGCTCCTACCCTTGCTCATCCTTCCGGGGTTGCTGATCGCCGCCGGGGTGCAAGACATGTACTCTCAGGCGGAGTTGAGCGGGGATCAGCAGCGCTACCGCGACCGGATGGACTACCTCTACCAGCAAGGTCTGCGGCCGTTTTTGAAAGGGGCGGAAAAACCATCTCTGGAGGGAGTGCGGATTGAGATACCGCTCAGGGGCCGGAGTCCCGTGGAGGCCTATGCCGACGGCGGGAGTCGGACCGTGGTGCTGCCCGCTTCGACCCTGAAATTCATCGAGGATCTCAGCGCTGCGTACGCCTGGCGTTATACAGAGCGCCACAGCCTGGAACCAATTGACGAATATCTCGCGATGCTGAAGCACCGCAAGCCGGAAGATTTTCCCAACGGGAGGGTTCCAGCGCCACAGGCGGCGTTGGGCTTTCCCTCGAAGATTTGGGAGCGAGGGAAAGAAGTGAGTGATCTCTACCTTGGATTTCGCAATACCGCGTGGGCCTTTATCCTGGCGCACGAGTTGGGGCATCTGCGCTTCCGCCATCCGGGAAACACCGAGGTTCCGGCGGCCGAGTCGCAGCACAATGAGTTCCAAGCCGACACTTTCGCGGTCGATCTGCTGGGCCGCTCGGACACGATGCCGATGGGCGCCATTCTGTGGTTTCAGGCGAGCGCGGGCTACTTCAAGAATCGGGCGGACTTTTCCACCGACGCCGGGTACCGAGAATGGGCCCGCGGAGAGGCGACGCATCCGGTGAACGCCGACCGGCTCGTTCGCTTCGGCGTCGCGCTGAACAAGGCCGCCGCCGAGACGCTCAATCTTGGCCACGCGAGCAAACTTCGGTTTATAGCCATGCAAGTCACACAAATGGCGGATATCCTGGCCGAGCCGGACATGCAGCGGCTGATCGCCAGATGCGCGGTCCTCGGCGACCCGAGCGACCTGAAGCGCGTGGAGGACCGGCCTTGTGACGAGCGCTTACAATAGCTCGACAGACGAGTGCCCGGGGGCCATTCCTTCCCTGCTGAAAGCCTTGAGATTGAATGATCGCGCCGGGGACCCGGGGAGTTCATAATATGTCCGCCGATTCGAACGGACCGCCGGCGAAAGACGGTGGGAATGCTTCACTCGTGGGCATTTCGGGAGCCTTCAAAGGGAAGACGGTCCCGATCTCGACGCGGGTTCTGACGTTTGGGCGCGGCGCGGAAAACGGAGTGGTTCTGACTTCTCATTTGGCGTCGAGGCGGCACTGTGAAATCGCTCCGACATCAGACAAGAGCCGCATCATAAGAGATCTCGACAGCCGCAACGGCACCTTCGTCAACGACCTCCGCATCACCGAACGAACCCTTAACGACGGGGATCGAATCGAGGTCGGTGATTCGGTATTCGTCTTCGCCGATAGCAACAAGGGCGAGCGGACCGACAGCCCTTCCTCTATCGGTGATCCAACGTTTTTTTCTCAGTTGTCGACTTTGCGGAGCGTCCCGACGTCGGGGCCCGTGGATCCGAAAGATTGGAGTTTTCAACCTTATAGCGAGGCTGACCCCGAGCAGGTCGTCGAGATCTCCGTACGAGAGGATGAGCCCTTGCTTTCGTCCGCGCGTTTGTCGGGAGACTTCCTGGCGTTGCTTCGGATCGGATCGTTGCTCAGTTCGGTGACCGACGGAGAAGAGTTGCAAAGGAAGCTGCTCGAGGTGTTCTTCGAGATTGTGCCCGCCGACCGCGGCGCGATTCTCCGCACAAAGCCGCGGACAATGGAGATCGGTTCAGCCTTTGGGTGGAATCGGTTGGAACAGTCCAACCGGATAACGGGGCTGCAAGTCACGCTCATCGACCGGGCGTTGCGAGAGCAAGTCGCGATCTATGTAAACGGGCTCAAGCCCTCGGCGGACGCTCCGGCCGCCTTGGCGGCACTGGCGGTTCCACTGCGAGCCTTCGGTGAACTGCACGGCGCAATCTACTTGGATTTTGTCAGCGGCACGGGTCGGTTCAACGAGCTCCAGCTACAGCTGTTCTCCGCCGTGGCGGAACTAGCGGCCGGTGCTTTGGTCCGCGGTAGCCGCGTCGAGGGCCTCGAAAAGGAAAATCTTCAACTCCGCGAAGAGCTGGACGAGGGAACGGGAATCGTCGGCGAGGGTCCGGCGGTCACGCAGCTGCTATCACGACCGATGACCTGCCTCCCGGAGTGGTGGAGTTCGATCCACCGGAAGGAAAGCCGATCGTCCGGACGGATTTTCAGCAGGCCGTTTTGGAGTACAAACGGCGACTAGTGCTTGACGCAGTAAGACACTCGCAGGGAAACATCAGCGTCGCGGCCAAGAACCTCGGGCTCCATCCGAACAACCTTCATCGGCTGATCAGAAACCTCAACTTGAAGTCGCAAGTGGCGACGATCACCACCCGCTAGAAGGCCGCCCGCGGGCCGACACGAAGTCAGCCTCGATTACCCCCCGGGTGCGTTGAAAACCTTGCCTCGGCGTTGCGTGAGACTTGCCCGGTCGCTGCCTCGCAATCAATAGCGATAGCAAACACAATCGCTATTGATAGTATTCAACCGGAGCCGCCGCTTATCGACTTGATGTTCCTCCGCAAGCCGTAGTCCCTTTCTATCAGCACTTTACATGAATAACAGACCGGCTCCCGGCAAGGGAATTCGGTTTGGCACGGCACGTGCTGATTGTAGGCCGAGTTCGGAACGGCAGCCTCCGGGAAGCCTTCACCGAAAAAAATGATGATGGGTATTTACTTGACTCAGGTATTGGGAAATAGCCCCTACATGTTGTGGTCGTCCGTAGCGCGTGTCGCGGTGCCTCCGACCAGCGATTTGTAGGGTGCCGGTGGCACGGCGACGGCCTGTTGAACCAGGCGGTAAAAGAGCTTGCCTCGACTTCTGGACTTGCGGCGGTTGAAGCGGAAGGCGAATTCGTCGAGGTAGGAGTCGAGATGCTCGTGACTGACCGCTCCTTGATGCGTGCCCAGTATCCAGCGCTTCACTAACGACACCACGCGGTGCACCCGGGGGAGCAGTTTCGAGGCGCGCGCCGGTTGCCCCTCCAGGTAGCTCACCTCGTGGCGATAGCCGTCGCCTTCGAGCGGTTCGTATCCCAGCCAACCGTCGGTATGGACCACGCTGCCGGGTTCGATCGACTCGCCGACGAAGGCCATCAAGCTGTCCCCGGAGGCGTTGGGAATGGTGCGTATCCGAACCCGCCCGATGCCGACACCATCTTCCTCGGCCGCTACTACAATCAGCGCCTTAGCGTCGGTTTGGCGACCGCGCACGCCCTCCTCCAAGCCTCCTAAGTAAGTCTCGTCAACCTCCACGCGCCCGCTGAGCCGATCGCGTCCGGGCCGCACCATGGCGCGCCGGAGCTTATGCAACCAAGTCCAGGCCGTTTTGTAGCTGCCCAGGCCCAACACCCGCTGCAAGCCCAGCGCGCTCGCCCCGTTCTTCTGGCTCGTGAGCCACCACATGGCTCGAAACCAACTCTGGAGGGGTTGGCGGGTGTCTTGAAATATTGTGCCCGCCGTTGGAGAAGCTTGATGCCCGCAGCCGGCGCACTCCAGCAGCGCTGTCCGCACCGCCCACGCTTTGTCGTGCCCGCATCGCGGACAACGAAAACCCTCCGGCCAGCGGAGTTGACACAGATACTCTCGACAGGCCTGCTCGGTGGCGAAACGCGCCTCGAACTCGGCCAGATTCCGAGGATAATCTTCCATTTCCCCGATCCTACATCTTGTGGTCACCTGAGTCAAGTAAATACCCATCAAAATGATTAGGCCATCAGCTCTCAGATCAAAAAGTCAGCCATGGAGGCAACAACAATGAAGAAAACGTGTTTGATGATTCTCGTGGGTGGTCTAACCGCCACCTCTCTTTTCGCCGGGCGTCGGGTGATCTGCATCGACGGCCATGAGTTCAACGACCAACAGATCGCCATCGTCGAGCAGTACGAGCGCATGAACGGCATCCGGATTCCGGACGGCTGCTACCGGACCGATCCGAGGACCGGTCAACTAGCGCTGGTGAAGCCGGCCGCCGGTTCGCGCAACGGCTACCAAGCCGCGCCGGGCAACGGTTTCTGGTCCAACCTGAAACGCGGTTTGGTCCAGGCTTACCAGCAGCAGCAGATGCAAATGCAGATGCAACAAGGCTATGGATCGAGACCCCGATCCGGTGCTCCGTTTGTCGGCTACGGCAACTACGGGACGACCTACAGCGACGGGAATGGTTTCGTGGGTGTGAACATCGACGGCCAGATCTGGACGAATTGACGCAAACGGAAGGGGGAGCGGGCTCCCCCTTCCCTCGCCACGGTATTCGTTGGGATTGAAAGGCAAGAGATGTTTGACGCGAAAACCAGGGAAAGATCGATGGGATGTGAGCGGCACGACGGAGATCGGGAATTAGATCAAATCTTGCCGCCGATTCTAACGAGCCAAAAGGAGAAAATCATGAAGAACTTGAACGTACTTTTTCGGATGACACTGGTCGGTTTCGCGATGCTGGTGAGCGCAGGGAACGCGGGCGCCCAAGTGGCCAATTGCTCAGGCGTTCTCTTTGGCGAACAGGCCGTGATCCAGGGCGTCCGACAATCCGGCCCCTATGGAAGCACCTATTACGCCGGCTTTCAGGGACGGGCGATGACGCAAAGCGCGGTCTTTGAAATGGTTTATGAGGGCATCGCCACGGGCACCTCCTTCCCCGGGCAGCTTCGGAGCAACGCCGGGGTGATCCGCATTGGGGTGCTTGATAAGACGGACGGGGGCAACCGAATGTACATCTACGGCGGCCGCGAGACTCTGGGCCCTCCGGAAAAATACGGAGCGTTTAACTGCAGGTGGACCGCGAGATAGAGATCTGCTGGGGCGGGGCGCGCCGGCCGTCTCGCCCAGGGGCGTTGGTCGTGCGAGTGGGGCAAGCGCGGGCTGGTCATCATCGAATACGCGGAGCGGATGCCCTCGCGCCGGCCTTCAACTCGGGCACTGATCGCCCCGCGTCGACCGCCTTCGGATAGATCCTCCCTGGTCGGCGAGGGTTGACCGAAGTCTCTCGCCCCGCCGGCGCGGCGCACCTACGACCGTCCGCCGGCGCCGGTCCGTTATGCTGATTGCGAGATAGGCGGCGGCAACACAACTTCGCCGCCACGGGCCGGTAAGCCCTGGTGCGGACCCAATCCCCAGGTAGGATACGACTCTTGAGAATCACCGAAATTCGCGACGAGACTGTCTCGATTCGCTCGGAAATCAGCAATGCGTTTATCTCGTTCGCCGAAATGACGGTTTCGGCGGTAGCGGTCATCACAGACGTTATTCGCGACGGCAAGCCGGTTTGCGGTTTCGGCTTCAACTCGAACGGGCGCTACGGCCAAGGCATCTTTCGTGAGCGCGCCATCCCTCGCCTGCTTCGGGCGGACGCGGCGGAACTGCTGACCGAGGACGGAACCAACGTCGACCCGTTCAAGGCCTGGGACATCATGATGCGCAATGAAAAGCCCGGGTGTTTTCGAACCTTTCGGAGGCTTCGCCGACAGTGTTCCGGTGGAAAATGGAAAGGTGCGGCTGCCAGATGCGCCCGGTATCGGGATCGAGGAAAAAGCAAACCTGATGCCGGTCTATGAAAAGTTGATCGCCTAGCGCGCCGTGCCCGCAACAGAGATGCAGGAACGCCTCCAAAAAATCATCGCCCGCGCCGGCATCGCCTCTCGCCGCGCCGCCGAGGAACTGATTCTCCAAGGCCGCGTAAGCGTCAACGGGGCCGTGATCTTCAAGTTGGGCACGAAGGCCGACGCCGCGAGCGACCACATCAAAGTCGACGGCAAGTTGCTTCGTGAGACCAACCAGCCGCCGATCTATTTGATGCTCCACAAGCCGAGGAGCTGCATGACGACGCGGCATGATCCCGAGGGGCGTCCCACGGTGATGGATTTACTCAAGCGGCTTCGATCGAGGGTCTACCCGGTCGGCAGGCTTGACTACCACAGCGAGGGCTTGCTGCTGTTTACCAACGACGGCGATTTCGCCGAGCGCATTCTGGCGGCCAAGAGCGAGGTTCCGAAGACCTATCACGTGAAGGTCAAGGGGCATCCTACCGAGGAGGATCTTCAGAAGTTGCGTGAAGGCGTCAAGCTTGACGGTCGGCCGACGGCGCCGGCCAAGGTTCGGTTGGTACGTCAAGCCGTCAATCCGTGGTACGAGGTCGCGCTGATCGAAGGGCGGAACAACCAGATCCGGCGGATGTTTCAGAAGCGCGGCTTTTTGGTCGAAAAGCTGAAACGAGTTAAGATCGGTTCGTTGGCCTTAGGGAAATTGCCGTCGGGCGAGTTTCGTCACCTAAAGCCCGAGGAAGTGGCGAAATTGCTCCGACGGCAGAAAGAAGCGAAACCATCCAAGGAGTCGACGAAAGACCCTAAAAGAAAAGCGCGACCTTCACGCGGCCGATCGACACCGTCGAAACGACGCCGCGCTTAGAGGCGCAACGGTTGTCGGGCGGTACCGGACGAGGCGCCTCACGATCCTGCCTGCACACCATGCTCAATGACACCCAAATCGCCGATCTGCTCAAGAGCTCGAAGAAGATTGCCGTGGTCGGCCTATCCGACAAACCTTGGCGCCCGAGCTTGGGCGTGACGCAATACATGGCGAGCCGGGGTTACGAGATTATCCCGGTGAATCCCGAGATTGCCGAGTCTTTGGGCAAGGCTTCCCACGCGAGCCTCGATGACGTGCCGGGTCCGATCGACATCGTGAACATTTTCCGGCGATCTGAATTCGTCGGCCCCATCGTGGACAGCGCCATTGCCTTGCGCCCAAAATGTGTCTGGATGCAAGAGGGTGTTCGCGACGACGAAGCCGCCGAACGCGCGCGGGCGGCCGGTATTTCGGTCATCCAAGACCGCTGCATTTTGAACCGCTCGCCGATTCCGACGCAAATGGTTTCCAACGGCGAGTACATGCCGATGGCGCAAACCCGGCAACAAAAAGAAGTCGAGGAGCGCATCAAAGCGCTCGCCGACGACTACGGAAAAGAGCTCGGGCTCAACCGGCGTGATTTCCTCCGCACCGGCAGCGGCACCGCAGCCGCCTTCATGGCCATGAACAAGGTTTTTGGGCCCCTGTTCGCGGTGGATACCGCCGAAGCCGCCGACCCGGCCGCCGCCGAGGAGCGTCGCGCGGCTTTAGCCGATGAATTCATCTTCGACGTGCAGACGCACCACGTTCGGTCCAACTTCGACCGCGCCGGCATCCTGAACCTCACGGCCTGGGCGCAGGGCCAAAACGAAAAGGGAATCCTCATCAATCCGGAACTGGGCCGCGAGCGCCACACCATCGATCGGCTCAAGTTTGACCACTACATCAAGGACATCTTCCTCGACAGCGACGTCAAGATCGCGATTCTCAGCGGTTTCACATCCGAGACGCCCGAGCATATGGCGCTGACCACCGATGAAATTATCGAGAGCCGGACACTCGTCAACGAGCTGACCGGTTCGCAACGGTTGATGGGGCACGGCCTGTTTTGGCCCGGCAAAGAGGGCAATCTGGAAGAGATGGAGCGCATCGCCAAGGATCTCAAGATCGACTCGTGGAAGGGCTACACGGTCGGCGATCCCAATGAGGGAGGATCGGACTACCCGTGGCTGATGGACGACGAGAAGGTTGCCTTCCCATGCTGGGAGATTGCCGAGAAGTTGGGTATCCGCAATGTCTGCATCCACAAAGGGTTGATTCCCCCCGACTATGAGACTTTCACGAATTGGGAGTACGCCGGCGTGGGCGATATCGCGGGGGCGGCGAAGGCTTTCCCGAACATCAATTTCCTGATCTATCACTCCGCGCTGCGGCCGATGATGAGCCTGAACGCCGCCGAAGAGGAGTTCGAGAAGAATGGCTACATCCCGTGGGTCACCGATCTCGCGCGCCTCCCCAGCGAACACGGCGTCAAGAATGTCTACGCGGAAATCGGAACATCGTTTGCGTCCGCCGTCGTCACCCACCCCAGATTGGCGGCGGGGATGCTGGGGCAGTTGATAGAAGGCTTCGGGGCCGACCACGTACTTTTCGGGACCGATTCGATCTGGTACGGCACGCCGCAATGGCAGATCGAGGCGCTGCGTCGGCTCGAGATCCCCGAGGATCTTCAGAAAAAACACGGGTTTGCGCCGCTAGGCCCGGCGACCGGAGAGGTGAAACGGGCGCTGTTCGGACTCAACGGCGCACGGGTTTTCGGCGTGGATTTGGACGCTCAACGAAATCCCATGCCCGCCGATTATCAAGATAAGCTGGCGCGGATCAAAGCCGACTATCGAGAGATGGGCGGTAAGCCCGATAATACTTACTACGGCTGGGTGAACACAGGGTAGCCGGAGCGAATCGGACAGTGTTTCAATGCCTTGCCGCACGGCGGACCTGGGATCGGAATACGTGCGGATTCCCGCGGCGATGAAGCCGGAGGCCGCGTGAAATTCCGAGGGTTCCCCGAAAAAACATCCTGGTATCGTTGCGTTTTGGCGCCGAGACGACAATAATAGCCACATACCCCCCGCGGGAAGGACTTTCCGGATGCCACGCACTGTTTTCATGGGCAACTTGCCCAATTGGGTCACCGCCGACGAGATCGAAGGCTGGTTGTCGAACGAAAAAATCCTCTTCGACGAAGTCAAGGTGATCCGAGATTTCGAGACGCAGGAATCAAAAGGCTACGCCTTCGTCGAGGCGGCCTCCGACGAGGACGTGAAGGCTTTGATCGCCCGCTTCAATCGCGCGCCCCTTGAAGATAAGGTGCTGCGAGTCAACGAAGCGCGTTCGAACGATCAAAACAGAGGCGCCAAGCCGCGTCCGCGGCGGCGGTAGTGCCGTGCGGCGGCGGGAATCGTCCCGGGGCTCGCTCTATGCCGACCAGGTCGGCTCCATACGCCCGCCCGTCTCGCGCAACACCTTTTCAATGCGACCTTGGTAATCGCGAACCAATTCCAGATACGGGTGGTCTCTCTCTTCCAATCGCCGCACAAGCGGGCCGGCTTCGTTGTGGGTGCGCACTTCGGCGAGCAGGTTATTCATCTGGTGGGGGTCGGCCCGGATGTCGTATAGCTCGTCCAGATCCCACAGCCCGTGATAGTGCATATAGCTGTATTGGTCTGTCCTGAGGCCGATCACCGTCGGCGTCTGTGGGAAGGCCCGCTCCCACATGTATTCGTAAACCAACTCCGTGCGCCATTCCTGGGCGTCGCCGCGCAACAGCGGCAAAAGCGATCGACCTTGCATCGTAGGCGGCACGCCGGCGCCCGCGGCATCCAGCAGCGTCGGGCCGATGTCGAGGTTGAGGGCCATGCCGTCGGCCGCGCGGCCGCCCTCGAAAAGGTCCGGGCAACGGGCGAACATCGGCACGCGAATCGAGGGCTCATACATCGTGCGCTTGTCGATCAGGCCGTGTTCGCCGTGCTGGAAGCCGTTGTCGCCCATGTAGACGAATAACGTGTCGTTGGCCAGGCCCAGCTCTTCGAGTTCGTTGTAGACTTCGCCAACGCTGTCGTCGAGGCCGCGGATGCATTCGCAATAGTCGATGTAGAAATCGTCGAACTGATAGCGCTTGTTGTAGAGCCCGTCGACACCGTGCCATGATTGCCGTTGGCGGCGCACCCAGTCGGGCTTGCCGCTATAATTTTCGTCGGTGTCGGCCATCGAGGCCGGGTAGGGGATCTTCTTGTCTCGATAGGTGCCCTTGTAGCGGGGAGGCGGAGAGAAGTTGTCATGCACGGCCTTGTGCGAAAGAAAGAGTAGAAAAGGCCCGTCCTTGTTTTCTCTCAGAAACTTCGTAGCCTCGCCGGTGAGGATGTCGGGGTTGTAGCCCTTGACGGTGCGGCGTTCGCCGTCGTAATTCAACTCCGGGTCGAAGTAGGTGCCTTGTCCTCGAAACGAAATCCAGCGGTCGAACCCCGGGCGCGGTTCGTCGGTCTCGCCGCCCATGTGCCACTTGCCGACGAACCCCGTTCGGTAACCCCCCTGTTGCAGCGCCTGGGGAAACGTCATCAGGTTGCGGTTGAGCGGCGTGCTGTTGTCATTCACGTTGTGGGCGTGCATGTATTGCCCGCTGAGAATCGACGCTCGGCTCGGTGAACACAGCGACGTTGTGACGAACGCGTTCTTAACATGGACGCCTTGCCCGATGATGCGATCCATGTGGGGCGTTTCGAGAAAGGGATGCCCCATGGCGCCCAACATGTCGTAGCGGTGGTCGTCGCTCAAAATGAAGACGAGATTGCGCCGCCGGTTTTGGGCGCGCGCCGTCGCGGCGGTGGCGGCCCCGGCCATGGTTTGTAGAAAACTCTTTCGGGTCATGGTGATGGACGATGTTCCTTCCGTCGCCGCTCACTTGTGGTGTGTCGCGGGGAACTTCCGGCGACGAATCTTCGTAAGCATACGACAGACGCCGATCACGCGGCCCGCTTATGAGTCCGCCGACCTGGTGATGATATCCTAGCGCTAACGATGCCATTTTGTACAAATTGCGGTTCTCAAACTCCAGACGGCGCCGTGTTCTGCGCCAACTGCGGCACGCCCTCTCGGGCCGGCGCGGAACCGGCGGCGGCGCACGCGGTGCCTATCTTACCGCTTGAATACCGTATCGAGGGCGACAATCTGCAGATCGTGCGGATTCAATTGAGGGCGGGCCAGGAGATCTTCGCCGAGGCCGGCAAGATGGTTTACAAGACCACGACCGTCGAATGGGAAACCGCGATGACCGGCAAGGGCTTGGGCCAGAAGCTTTTCGGCGCGCTCAAGCGCAAGCTTGCAGGCGAGTCGCTGTTCATGACTCATTTCCGCGCTCCGTCAGGAGAAGGAGAGGTCGGGCTGGCGGGAGATTTTCCGGGGCGGATTCAGCCGTTCGATCTCGCCGCGGGCAAGTCGATTTTGGTTCAACGCGACGGGTTTATCGCCGCCGAGATTAGCGTGAAGCTTGACATTGCTTTCACGAAGCGTCTCGGAGCGGGCTTTTTCGGCGGCGAGGGATTCATTCTCGAAAAGCTGACCGGCCCCGGCATGGCCTTCATTCACGGCGGCGGGGATTTCGTCGAGTTTAACCTGGGTCCGGGCGAGAAGATCCAGGTGGATACGGGATGCGTGGTGGCGTTCGAGGAGTCGGTGCATTACGACGTCCAGTTTGCCGGGGGGATCAAGACCGGGCTTTTCGGCGGCGAAGGGCTGTTTCTGGCGACGCTGCAGGGTCCCGGCAAAGCGGTCATTCAGACGATGACTCTGTCGAAGCTGCGACGCGAGTTGGGCGGCGGCTTGGGCGCGAAATCCGGCGGCGGCGAAGCCCACGGCCTAGGCTCGCTAACGAACATGTTCGGCAGCAACGACTGACACCCAAACCGAGCCCCTCAGCAAGCGGTATCCGACGAAACCACTCGAAGCCCAACGAGACCCCGAAATCCCGTAATCTCCTCGATGCCAAGCGTCCCTGACGTGGCGTGAGGTGCCGGCCTTGCCGCGCCACGTCGGTCAATCCAGGGAATAGGTTGCTGCGCGCGGCGGGTGGCTCTACAGTAAGGACAGATACCCGGTCGTCGAACCCAGAGTCCGATCCTCGTGCATTCTCACAACCACGCTACCGGCCGCAAGCTGCAAATTTCGTTGTGGCTGACGGTTGCGTTTATCGTGATCGAATTCGCCGCGGGCATCAGGGCGCAGAGCTTGGCGCTGCTCTCCGACGCGGGACACAATTTCACTGATGCCCTGGCGCTCGGTCTGGCT
Source organism: Bryobacterales bacterium (assembly GCA_965248235.1). Taxonomy (GTDB): domain Bacteria; phylum Acidobacteriota; class Terriglobia; order Bryobacterales; family UBA6623; genus UBA6623. The sequence continues at coordinate 94,330 of CBDFIU010000002.1, forward strand.
TGGTTCGCCTTCTATCTGCAATCGAAGCCGCCGAACGAAATCAAGACCTTCGGCTACCTGCGCGCGGGCGTCCTTTCGGCGTTCGTCAACGCCGCGACACTGGTTGTGCTGGCGTTCTACATTTTCTACGAAAGTTACGTGCGCTTCTTGAGCCCCCGCGATGTTCAGGAAGACATCATGATCGTCGTGGCCGCCGCCGGGTTGGTCGTCAATCTCGGCGTCATGTGGGCTCTGCACAGCGACAGCCGCGACGACATCAATATTCGCGGCGCCTTCATGCATATGCTGGGCGACGCACTTTCCTCGGTCGGCATCATTGTCGGCGGGGTCGTGATCGCCTACACGCGCCTGCCTTGGATCGATCCGCTGCTGTCGGTCTTGATCGGGGTCCTAATCCTTTGGAGCGCTCGGGAGATCATTCGCGACTCGCTGAATATTCTTCTCGAGGGTCTGCCGCGGGGGATCACGCGCGAGGAGGTTTGCGGGGCGCTCGCCGATGTCGACGGCGTAATCGATGTCCACGACCTCCACATCTGGAGCCTTTCGTCGCACACCCACGCTTTGAGCTGCCACGCTCTGATCGACGACCTGCCGCCTTCGGCAAGCGACATCATTTTGCGCAACATCAACGGAGTGCTCGAGCAGCGCTACCGGATTCTCCACACCACCATTCAGTTCGAGCATGTGCGCTGCGAACACGCCGACGGTATTTGCGCGAATCACCCCGTGGAGGCGGTCGCGGTTGATCGTGATTCGTGAAGCTTGGAGACAAGCTGAGAGCTTGTCTCTACTTTGGGCGGGACCGGCAAGAGTGCCGGTCGCTACGGGGACGGTGCACCGGTTGCTGCCGCGTTTCTCACGGCCCGGCGACAACGTTCACCGGGCGACCGTCGAAAAAGTCAAAAACATTGTCGATCGATAGCTTGAGGCCCGTTTCCAGGGCTTCGCGCGTCACCCCGCCCGAGTGCGGCGTCAAGATGACGTTCGACAGCTTCGTCAGAGGATGTCCCGGTGGCAGGGGCTCGGCATCGAAGACGTCGAGCCCGGCGGCGGCGATCCGTTTCTCTTCCAGCGCTTCGAGCAGCGCGGCCTCATCGACGATCGGCCCGCGCGCGGTGTTGATGAAAATCGCGCTCGGCTTCATGGAGGCGAATTCCGGCACTCCGATGAACCCGATCGTGTCGGGCGACTGACGCAGGTGAAGGCTGACGACGTCGCTCATGCGGTAGAGTTCATCGAGCTCGACCAACTCGACGCCGAGTTCGTGGGCGAGGTCCGGGTTGGGGTGCATGGTCCACGCGACCACCTTCATGCCGATGCCCCGGGCAATTCGGGCTGTTTGTCGGCCGATGGCGCCGAGGCCGATGACTCCCAATGTCTTGCCGTGCAATTGCGTGACGAAAGCGCGAGGCCAACCACCGGCCTTCGTGTCGGCATCCACCTCGGGAATGCGCCGAGCCGCGGCCAGCATCAGCGTCAGGGTGTGCTCGGCCATCGCCACCGCCGAGACGCCGGGCGTATTGGTGACCGTCACGCCGAGGCGAACGGCGGCGTCCGCGTCGACGTGATCGGTACCCGTTCCCCACAACGAAACGATGCGCAAATCGGGGCAGGCGGCGAATACGGCCTCGGTGAAATCGATCGACGAGCGAATGTTGATCACGGCGTCGAAACCGCCAATTCTTTCGATCAGTTCCGCCTCCGAGCCGGGCAGCGAGTCGTGGTAGGCAATCTCGGCGCGCTGGTCGAGCCCTTGGTAGGCTGCGCTGGGGCCCATCACGGGAGGGGCATCGTCAGGAATCGAAATACGGAGGTTCGGCATGGTTGTAATTACGGGTTAGCAGCGGGTTCGGGCAATGTCTCGCGGACACAGCGAAAACCGATGTCATGGCTGTAAGAGTGCCCGTCAACCGCATTGGCGCGAGCCGCCCTCGGTCGCGGAGATTCCGACGATTGCGCGAAACCGGTCAGGCCGCAAGCCGCCGACCCAAGGATGAACATCGCCGGAATCCGCGCCCGTCGGACACGTTGTCGAAGTCGAGTAAGCACTGTACGGAAGGGCGTCCGCGCCGCGCTAGGCGGCGGAAGCAAAGGTGCGCGGCAGGCGGAGGTTACTTCCGCCCCCCGGTTACAAGATCAGTTTCAGCGTCGTAGGCGCCGAAAGGTTATTTCGCCAGCCGGCTGCAAGCGTTCGCGGCACCGGCAATATCGATCGCGCCGCCACCCGACTCCACATGGGCGACCTTGCCTTGCTTGTCGACCACAAACGTCGTTCGGTTGGAAATATTGTTGTCGGCGTTGTAAACACCGTAGCTCTTCGAAGCCTCGCCTTTGGGATCGCTTAACAGGGCGAATTCCAGATGGAGAGACTCGGCAAATTTCTTATTGGTTTCGATGTCGTCGGTACTGACACCGAACACAACCGAGTCGCTGCCGGTGAATTTGGCGATACCAGCCTGGTATGCCTTCATTTCACGCGTTCAACCACCGGTAAAAGCCTTCGGGAAAAAGGCCAAGACGACATTCTTCTTGCCTCGATAGTCAGACAAGCTCGCGTTGCCGCCGGCGGTGGTGGCGAGCGTGAAGTCCGGGGCCATGTCGCCCACGGCCGGCGAAGCCGCTCGCGAGACGCCCGCGCCCAACGCGGCCATCCCAACCAGAGCGCTTCTACGGGTCATTGAACTCATAACGGTCCTCCCAATCGCAGGCCGCAAGACACGGACTACGCCTTGGCAAATTGTAGCAGAGGCAAGCAGGTACGGGAGCAAGCACCAAGCCGAGGCCTGTATTAGGCGCGCCCCAAGTTGTTGGTTCCCGGCAGCGGCGTCGGACACCGCGCGATAGAGAGCTAGGCGGCGGCGGGGTTCAAGACAATCTTGACGGCTTCGCCGGACTCGAGCAATTCGACCGCCTGCCCGAACTCGCCGAGGGGCAGTTGATGGGTGATCAATTGCGCCGCGGGCAAGGTGCCGGCTTCGAGAAGGCGCACGACTTTGGGAAACGCGGTTTGTTGGATGAACGATCCGAAAATCGTCAATTCGCGTCGCGAGATGTCGAATTGATTCACAGCCGGCGAGGAATGCTGATCCATGCCGAACAAGATCACCCTTGCGCCCGGGCAGGCGGCTTCGAGAGTCTGTGCCATGCAGCGGCCGACGGCGTCGACTGTGATAGCAGCGCCGCCCCCGGAGACGGAACGAATCGCTTCGACGGCTTCGGGCCCGGTGACATCGATCACTTCGTCGGCACCGCATTCCTTGGCTTTACGGGCCCGATACGGCGAGGGTTCGACGACGATAATCGACCCCGCCCCGGCCGCCCGAAACAATAACAAGAAGAGCAAGCCAATCGGCCCTGCGCCGAAGATTGCCACACTTTCGCCGGGCTGTGTCGAAGCTTTCTCAAAGGCATGCAATACGCAGGTGAGCGGCTCGACCAGAGCCGCTTGCTCGACCGGCACGTCGGCGCTGATCTTGTGCAATGCCCGGGAGGGCGCCAAATTGTAGGCCGCCAAGCCGCCGTTGAGAAAAATGCCGAGGGTCGTCATGTTCTCGCAGGCGTTGGTTCGCCCCATCCGGCAGGGCGGGCAGAGTCCGCAGGTCAGATTGGGATCGACGATGACGCGGTCCCCTTTTTCAAAGCCCCTCGCGGCGTCGCCGGCATCGAGCAAAGTAGCCACATATTCGTGGCCCAATATCGCGCCGGGCGTCGCGGGGTGTCCCGGAGGAGTATGCAGAATGTGGAGGTCGGTACCGCAAATTCCGGCGCGGTCGACGCGGAGTAGAACCTCATCGTCTCGGGTGAGAGCGGGGACGGGGACTTGATCGAGGCTCCACCGCCCTTCTCCGTGATAAACGACGGCTTGCATAGTGTCGGGCATAATCACTTCCCGCCGGGCCGTATCTTCGGCGGCTCGTCAATCATAACGCAACCCGGAATCGGCCTCCCGGAAAGCCTTGTGCAACGGACAGGCGGCGGGACCGCGCGGAGTCAACGTGGGCGCACGACGACCGGCCTGGGACCATAAAACTCCGGGCGTAACAAAGTTTTCGCCGAAACATCTTTTACATCTCCTGTCGGGACGGGTATCATTGGGGGACCGGCCCGCGCCGTCGGGCAAAAGTTTATTGTGAGCGACACCGCACCGGGAGAGGTTACTGTTCTGCTCAACCGCCTACAAGGCGGGGACAAGCAGGCCGAGGGAGAACTCATTGCTTGCGTTTACCGCGAACTCAAAACGCTGGCAGCGGTGTATATGAGGCGGGAGCGCTCGGATCATACCCTAACAGCCGACCGCGTTGGTCAACGAAGCCTACTTGCGCCTCACCGGGCAAAAGACCGTCGTTTGGCAAAATCGGGCTCATTTTTTCGCCGTGGCGGCCAAGGTGATGAGAAGAATTCTGGTCGATTACGCGCGGAATCGCTTGGCCCAGAAAAGAGGCGCTGCGGCCGACGCGATTTCGCTGGACGAGGCCTTCATTTTCACGTCGGAGAAATCCGGCGAGTTGTTGGCGCTCGATGAAGCCCTCGACCGGCTCGCCGAGCAGGACCGACGTACGCACCGCGTGATCGAATTGCGTTTCTCGGCGGCCTCTCGGTGGACGAGACGGCCGAAGTTCTAGGGGTCTCCTCGCGCACCGTAAAGCGCGAATGGAGTTTCGGACGAGCTTGGCTGCGAGGCGAGCTCGACCAGCGGGCGGAACAAGATGCGGACGCCGTGGGAGCAGGCTAAAGAGATCTTCGGCCAGGCCTTGGATCGGCCTTCCGTCGAGCGCGACGCGTTCGTTCACGGGGCATGCCGAGGAGACGTCGCTCTCAAGGAAGAGGTCGACCGCTTGCTTGAGCTGCACGCGTCGAGTGGCAGCTTCTTGGATGGTCCCGCACTCGAACTCCGCGAGAGTTCTCCCGTCTTCGACGCCGGCGCGGTCGTTTCCGACCGCTTTCGCATTGTCCACTCCATCGGTCGCGGCGGCATGGGCCAAGTCTATGAGGCGATCGATGTCGAACTGGGCGAGGCCGTCGCGCTCAAAACCATTCGACCCGAACTTGCCGCCGACCCGGCTTGGGTACAACGCCTTAAGCGCGAGGTGCAACTCGCGCGGCGCGTCAGTCACCGCAACGTCTGCCGCATCCATGACTTCGGGACGCACCGCGCCGACGACGCGGACTGCATCTTTCTTTCCATGGAGTTGCTCAATGGGCCGACTTTGGCCGAACGCCTGAAGGGCGACAAAACGCTTTCGAGCCAAGAGGTGCTGGAGTTGGGGCGTCAAATCGCCGACGGCCTCGACGCGTTGCATGAAGCCGAGATCATTCACCGTGACTTGAAACCGGCCAACGTGATTCTCGCGGCCGACGAGCAGAATGCAATACGCGCGGTCATCACTGATTTCGGTCTGGCGCGCGAACTTTCCACCGACACCGTCGTGCAAAGCAATCGCAGTTCCGATTTCGCCGGCACGATGGGCTACATGTCGCCGGAGCAGTTACAAGGCGGTCGTGTGACGCCGGAAAGCGACGTGTACGCTTTCGGGTTGGTGCTTTACGAGATGCTGACGGGCCGTCGTTCGTTCAGCGGCAGCGGGCTCGAACCACGCTGGCGGTCAGCACTGAAGACCTGCCTGCAGGTCGACCCCGAAGAGCGCTTTTCGCGCGCCGGCGACGTGATCGACGCGGTTGAATCGTTTCGCGAAAACGGCGAAAACAGCCCACCCACCGTCCGCCCTGCCCCCCACGCATCCGAGCCCGTCAAAAAGTTGCGCGAACCGCTCCAAAGACTGCTCGATCGCGAGCGGAAGCGGCTGGTGGCCGGCGGGGTGATCGCCGCGGCGCTGCTGGTCTTGTGGGCTTCCTGGTTTCTTTCGTCGGGTGGCTTTCCGGGTTCCCGGCTGCCCGAACAGAAACACGTCGCGGTGCTTCCTTTCGAGGCATTCAGTCAGGACGTGCCCGTGCAAGCCCTCTCCGACGGCTTGGTGGAAACCCTGACCTCCAAATTGACGCAACTGGAGCGGTTTCGAGGGGAGTTGATGGTTGTTCCGGCGAGCGAAATCCGATCTCGAGAAATCCGCACCGTCGACGCGGCGCGGCGCATCTACGGCGCCAACCTTGTCATTACAGGGAGCGTTCAGCGCTGGGGCCCGCGGCTTCAAATTACGGCGAATCTCGTCGACGCGGCCGGCGTTCGACAGTTGGATGCGGTCACGCTCGATGTCGAGGCCGATGAGTTAGTCGCCCTTCGTGACGATCTCACTGTTCGCGTGGCCGGAATGCTCGACTTGGAGTTGACGCCGGGGGCCCGACAACGATTGCTCTTTGGAGAAACACGACTCGCGGACGCCTACCGCGCTTATTTGGAAGGTCGCGGCTATGTGCAACGCTACGACATCGAGGGCAATATCGATAAGGCAGTGCGGAGTTTCGAGGCGTCGATCGCGATCGACGAGGGCTACGCCCCGGCCTACTCCGGCTTGGCGGAGGCTTATTGGCGGAAAGCCGACGCGGTGAACGATGAAAAATGGGCCGAAATGGCGATCGAGAACGCCGAGCGAGCCGTCGCGATCAACGGTGATCTCGCCACGACGCGCGTCAAGCTTGGCGAAATCTACGCGGACAGTGGACGTGAACAAGACGCCGTGAGCGAGTTTGAGCAGGCCCTGAAGGGCAACCCCTCCAGCGCCGGCGCGCATCAAGGGTTGGGCCTGGCCCATATGAACCTCGGCAACTTCGACGAGGCCGAGGACTCCTACCGCAAGGCGGTTGAACTGCGGCCGACCGATTCATACAGCCACGCTGTGCTGGCGCGCTTTTATTTGAGGCAGGGCCGCATCGACGAAGCCGTCACCAGCATAAAAGACGCCATCGCATTAACGCCGGACAACGAAATCAACTACCGTAACCTTGGGGCGGCCTTTATCCACAGTGGGCGCTACGAGGAAGCCCGCGAGGCGCTTGAATCCTCGTTGCGCATCCAACCTTCCGCCGCGGCCCACAGCAGCCTGGGCGTCATTCAATACTTCCAGGGTCGTTATCGAGAAGCGGCGGCGTCCCTGGAGATGGCGATCGAGCTTCGCTCCACCAATTTCATAACCTGGGGCAACCTGGCCGACGCCTACCGCTGGCTGGAGGGTACGGAAGCCAAAACCGCAGCCGCCTTTCGGCGCGCCGTCGAATTGGGCCGTCAGAAGCTCTTGATCACTCCGAATGATGACCTGAGTCGGAGTTTATTGGTCGAATATCAAGCCAAGATGGGCGATACAAAGGCGGCCCTGGCCGAACTCGAACACTTACCCCCGTCCAACAAGATTACCCACTTGGCCCGCGTTCACATCGCCACCGGCTACGAAGTGATGGGAATGCGCCGTAAGGCTGTCGAACAAATGCGCCTCGCTCTCGGTGAGGGATACTCCCTCGATAAAATCCGCCGTGATCCGTATCTCACCGGACTTTGGGAAGATCCTGCTTTCCAACAAGACTTGCGCTGACCCCGATTGTTTCGGTCGGGCGAATCTTTGATCATGCCGGGCCGGCTATAATCGGTGCCATGTTCCACGTGCGGAATTCTCGCTCACGCCTCGCCTCAGCCTTGCTCGCCTCCGCTGTGCTCGTCTTGGCTTCCTGCTCGGTTGTCGGTCCCGGTCCCGAAACCGCGCCGGCCAAACCCAACATCATCTTTTTGATGGCCGACGACCTGGGCTACGGAGATTTGGGTTCGTTCAACCCCGACTCGAAAATCCCCACCCCGAATATCGACCGCCTGGCCATGGAAGGCATGCGTTTCACCGACGCCCACTCGGGGTCGGCGGTCTGCACGCCAACTCGCTACGGTGTCGTCACCGGGCGCTATTGCTGGCGCAGCCCGTTAAAAAAGGGCGTGCTCAGCGGTTATTCGCGCAGCCTAATCGAACCCGGCCGGTTAACCGTCGCGTCGACGTTGCAGCAGCGGGGTTATCGAACCGCCGTCGTCGGCAAATGGCATTTGGGACTGGATTGGACCGCGAAAAAAGGAGCTGTGGAACCCGCCGGAGAAGACGACATCGGGGCACGTGCCCGTCAGGGAAACCCCTTCGCGAGACCGGAAGGTTTCGAAATCGATTTCACGAAACCCGTGACGACGGGGCCGCAAGACTACGGGTTTGATTACTCCTACATCTTCCCGGCGTCGCTCGACATGGCGCCGTACGTTTACGTCGAAGACAACATGCCGGTTGCGGTCGCCGACGACCGCACCGAAGGCATGGCCGACGGCGGGACGTTTTGGCGAGAGGGCGAAATGATGAAGGGATTCGATTTCCCCGATGTCACGCCGCATCTTTTTGACAAGGCCATCGGCTTTATCGGTGACCATGCCGAAAGCGGTTCCAACGCGCCGTTCTTTCTCTACTTTCCTCTGCCTTCGCCTCACCACCCGTGGCTGCCCACCGACGACGTACGGGGCGCGAGCGGAGCCGGAAAGTACGGTGATTTCGTCGTTCTCATCGACAATTTAGTCGGCCAATTGACGGCTACTCTCGAACGCCGGGGACTCAGTGACAACACGCTCTTCATCTTCACCAGCGACAACGGCGCGGAGTGGGACCCGTCCCATATCGAGGAATTCGACCATCGCGCCAACCACGCCGACTTACGGGGTAAAAAGCGGGACGCATGGGAAGGCGGACATCGAATTCCCTTCATCGCTCGTTGGCCGGGAACGGTCGCCGCCGGGACGACCAGCGATCAGACCATCTGCTTGACCGATCTGACGGCGACAGCCGCCGAGATCGCGGGCGCGGACTTACCCAACGGCGGCGCGGAGGATAGTTACAGCTTCCTCTCCGCGCTGGTCGGCGAAGCGCAGGGGCCCATTCGCGAGGCCCTTGTTCATCATTCCTCCGACGGGATGTTCGCGATTCGGCAAGGGAAGTGGAAGCTGATTGACGGCCGCGGGCCGGGCTCGCGAAATTACGGCGAATGGAAATCGGGTCCCGGCGACCCTCCCGGCCAGCTCTACGACATCGCCGCCGACATCGGAGAGAAGAACAACCTCTACGGGGATCATCCCGACGTGGTCGCGGAGCTGAAGGCGCTGCTCGAGCGCTACAAGAAACAAGGCTTCAGCCGCCCGGCACGGTAGCGGCGGTGTTTTCGCATGGGGCGGGCCGGCGAGGCCCGCCCCACGTTGTCGATCGCCGCCGGCAAAAGCTCTCGCGTCAGAGTTTGAATTGACTGACAAGAGTCTGTAATTCGCCCGATGTCTCGCTCAATGCCTTCGCCGATTCGAGAGTGTCGCCCGCGCCGACGCTGGTTTCCTGGGCGGCTTGGGCCACGCCGGTGATGTTTTGGGCGATTTCGCTCACCGCTCGAGAGGCGTCCGAGGCATTGCGGCCGATCTCGTTGGTCGTGGCGGTCTGCTCCTCGACCGCCGACGCGATCGTGCCGGCGATGTCGTTGATACGCGTAATCACCGCAGTCACTTCCCCGATCGCCGATACGGCGCCATTCGTGTCACTTTGAATGGTTGCGATCTTGGCGCTGATGTCCTCGGTCGCCTTGGCGGTCTCCTTGGCGAGTTCCTTGACCTCATTGGCGACGACGGCGAAGCCTTTGCCGGCCTCACCGGCGCGGGCGGCTTCGATCGTGGCGTTGAGAGCCAGCAGGTTGGTCTGCTCGGCAATCGAGGTAATCACGTTGATGACCTTGCCGATTTCGCCGCTGGAATCGCCGAGCCGGGAAATCGTTTCATTCGTCGATTCGGCCATTCGGACGGCCTCCTTGGTTACGCTGGCGGCCTCATTGGAGCTCTTGGCGATTTCCTGAATCGAAGCCGACATTTCTTCCGCGCCGCTGGCGACCATCTCGACGTTCTTGCTGACCAGATTGCCCGCCTCCGAAACGGCCTCCGACTGCGTGGAGGTGCGGCCGGCGTTGTCGACCATCCGCGTGCTGACGTCGCCCAACTGGCTCGACGCGGCCGCCAGGTATGCGCCCGGGATTCCGCGGGGATGGTGTGATAGTGCGGCCGATCTCGCCCGCGATCTGATGGCGCGGCCCCCGGCTCCCGACGCCACCTGGCCCGACGTCATCTGGACCATGGCCCATGCCGTCTTCACCGGCTATGCCGTTCATGAAATCGTTTGGCACAGGGACGGGCAATCTCTCGTTCCCGAGCGCATCCTCGACCGCCCCCCCGGCCCGCTTCGCTTTCTCGACCGAGGACAACTCTCTCCGCCTGCTCACCAAGGCCCGGCCCGTCCAGGGCGAGCCTGTTCCGCCGATGCGGTTCCTGCTGTCCCGACACATGCCGAGCTTCAGCAACCCCCACGGCGTGGCGGTGTTCTCCTCCTGCTTTTGGCCCTACACCTTCAAGCACGGCGGCTTCCGCTACCTGGTCGCCTTCGCCGAGAAGTTTGGCCTGCCCTGGGTGATCGGCAAGTATCCCACGGGTTCGGACGACGCCCAGGCCACAGAGTTGCTCAAACACCTCGAACATCTCATCCTCGCCGCCACCGCCGTCGTGCCGTCCGACGCCGAGATCACGATCGAGAGCGGCGGAGGGGGAACGCGCGGGGCCACCCCGCAGGAGCGTCTGATCGCCCTCTCGAATGCCGAATTGTCGAAAGCCTTGACCTCGCAGACGCTCGCCACCGAGATTCAGGGCCAGGGTTCAAGGGCGGCGTCGGAGACCCACCGCGGCCGCGAGCGGGCCGTCAACCAGTCCGACCGCGAGATCGTTAGCGCCACGTTGAACCGCCTTTACCGCTGGATTACCGATCTCAACCTGGGTCCTGACGTCCCCGCGCCCCGTCATGAGTTCTACGAGGAGTCGGAAGCCCGCCAGGGCTGGGCTGATCTGCTCGACACCGCGCGGCATTACCTGCCGGTCTCTCAAAGCGAGGCCTACGAGCGTCTTGGACTGACGCCTCCGAAGGAGGGCGAAGAGCTGATCGGCTCGTCCCCGGCTGAACCGGCAGGCGGCGAGTTCCGGTCCTCCAGGGCGACCGAATTCGCCGCCGACGATCCCGCCGACCCCTTCGAGCAGGCCCTCGAAGCCGCGATCAAGGCCGCCGACGACCCCGGCGAAGCCGAGTCCCTCAGCCAGGATCTCGCCCGCCCGCTGCTCGACGCCGCTGACAAAGACCCTGAAATGATCCTAGCCCGCCTCGCCGAGCTGTACCCGAAGCTGGAGGCCGATCAGCTCCAGGACCTGCTCGGCCGCGTCCTGTTCGCCGCCGAAATGTGGGGACGGCTGGGAGTCGACGCCGATGCCTGATCCCGATCCCCGCGGCGTCGACATCGGCCACGTCATCGGCCTGCCTCCGGCCGAGGCCGTTGAGTATTTCCGGCGCAAGGGCTTCCTCATCTCCGATGATTGGCGCGAGGTCTCCGAACAAGCTCACGCCAAGGCTTTCACTGTCTCCCGCATGGCCCGCTTCGACCTGCTCGCCGATACCCGCCGCATCGTAGACCGCACCGTCGCTGAGGGCAAGACCATCGAGCGGGCCGCCGCCGAGCTGGAAGCGGAACTCCGCAAGGCCGGCTGGTGGGGCCAGAAGACCGTCACCGACGCCGAGGGCAACAAGCGCACGGTGCTGCTCGGCACGCCTCACCGCATCCGCACCATCCTAAGGACCAATATCGCGGCCGCCTACTCGGCCGGCCGCTACAAGCGCCAACGCGAGACGATCGCTTCCCGTCCTTACTGGCAATACATCGCCGTCCTCGACGGAGCCACCCGTCTGCGTCACCGCGAGCTCCACGGCAAGGTCTTCCGCGCCGACGATCCCGTCTGGGACACCATCTACCCGCCCAACGGCTTCCGCTGCCGCTGCCGCGTGCGCTCGCTCTCCGAACGCCAAGTCAAGGCCCGTGGCCTCGAGGTATCGAGCGACGCGGCCGGCTTCACGCCCGATCCCGGCTGGGCCTCGAACCCCGGCAAACACGCCCTCTGGCGCGAGTTCGGCGAGGGTGTCAAAGTAGTCGCCGGTCAACCGACATGGAAGACACTCGGTCTGCCCGATACCAGAAAGCTGCCTGGACCGCCCGTGCCGAAGATGCTACCCCAGGCGTCCACTCCGCAGCAGGCCCGGCGGATGGTTCAGGCCGCGCTCGGCCTGTCGGGGGAAACCCCCAGGCGCTTCGTCGAGACCCCTGTCGAGCGGGTCCTTCTCGATCTCGACAGAACCGCCCACATCACCGACAAGTTCAGCGACCACCGCGAGCGCTTCGCCAACCGCATCATCCCCACCCTCAGCGACCCGAACGAGGTTTGGATGGCCTACTTCGACGACGGCACCTTCCGCAAACGCTACCTGAAGGTCTTTGCCAGGGAGGGCCGGAAACGCCGAGGAGGACTGTCAGTGGTTGTCGAGACCCCCGACGGTCAGCTGCTCTATAACTTCATCCCAATCGACCCTCAAGGCATCAACCGCAACCGAGTGGGCGCGTTGCTCTACCCGAAAGGAAAAGGGAAGTGAGAGGGGGGAAGGGCCCAAGGCCACGTCTCGGGGAACGCCCTCGTGTAGGCCGGAAAGACTATAGGACCCCGATCCAGTCCAACCAGCCCAGTGTGACTTGATGTTACCAAGCTATGAAGATCGAGATCAAGTACGACAACAGCGAAGTCCTCGACGCGCTGAACCGCCTGGGACGCGCCGGCCGAGACCTCACCCCCGCTATGCGCGACGTCGCCCAGGCCCTCGAATCCGCCGTTGAGGACTCGTTTGAGAGCGAACAGTCCCCCGCCGGCGATCCCTGGGCCGATCTCTCCCCACACACCAAGATCCGCCGCGCCAAGAACAAAAGGTGGCCCGGCCAGATTCTCCAGGCCGATGGCCGCCTCGCCGGCAGCATCACCAGCCGCTACGACTCATCCTCGGCCGAGGCCGGAACCAATCTCGCCTATGCGTCAACTCACCAGTCCGGCGCTAAGAGGGGCGAGTTCGGGTCGACCAAGAGAGGCCATCCCGTTCCCTTCGGCGACATCCCCGCCCGGCCCTTTCTCGGCCGCTCCGAAGACCTCGACGAGGAGATCCTTGACGCCCTCAACCGCCACTTCGAGGACGCTCTCCGGCGGCGCTGATCCCGTCAGGGCGGCTCTTGTATGAGCCGTATGATAGAATCGCTATGGCGTACCGTCGGCGTAGGCAAATGGAGCGGCTATTCTATTTGCGGCAGGATGGGTATTTACTTGACTCAGGTATTGGGAAATAGCCCCTACATGTTGTGGTCGTCCGTAGCGCGTGTCGCGGTGCCTCCGACCAGCGATTTGTAGGGTGCCGGTGGCACGGCGACGGCCTGTTGAACCAGGCGGTAAAAGAGCTTGCCTCGACTTCTGGACTTGCGGCGGTTGAAGCGGAAGGCGAATTCGTCGAGGTAGGAGTCGAGATGCTCGTGACTGACCGCTCCTTGATGCGTGCCCAGTATCCAGCGCTTCACTAACGACACCACGCGGTGCACCCGGGGGAGCAGTTTCGAGGCGCGCGCCGGTTGCCCCTCCAGGTAGCTCACCTCGTGGCGATAGCCGTCGCCTTCGAGCGGTTCGTATCCCAGCCAACCGTCGGTATGGACCACGCTGCCGGGTTCGATCGACTCGCCGACGAAGGCCATCAAGCTGTCCCCGGAGGCGTTGGGAATGGTGCGTATCCGAACCCGCCCGATGCCGGCACCATCTTCCTCGGCCGCTACTACAATCAGCGCCTTAGCGTCGGTTTGGCGACCGCGCACGCCCTCCTCCAAGCCTCCTAAGTAAGTCTCGTCAACCTCCACGCGCCCGCTGAGCCGATCGCGTCCGGGCCGCACCATGGCGCGCCGGAGCTTATGCAACCAAGTCCAGGCCGTTTTGTAGCTGCCCAGGCCCAACACCCGCTGCAAGCCCAGCGCGCTCGCCCCGTTCTTCTGGCTCGTGAGCCACCACATGGCTCGAAACCAACTCTGGAGGGGTTGGCGGGTGTCTTGAAATATTGTGCCCGCCGTTGGAGAAGCTTGATGCCCGCAGCCGGCGCACTCCAGCAGCGCTGTCCGCACCGCCCACGCTTTGTCGTGCCCGCATCGCGGACAACGAAAACCCTCCGGCCAGCGGAGTTGACACAGATACTCTCGACAGGCCTGCTCGGTGGCGAAACGCGCCTCGAACTCGGCCAGATTCCGAGGATAATCTTCCATTTCCCCGATCCTACATCTTGTGGTCACCTGAGTCAAGTAAATACCCATCTGCGGCAGAATGGCCAAAAGGAAGCGGATGGCTTCGGAGGAGAAACCACTAGTCTACTTGTCAAATTGAGAGCGTCCACTCATGAAAATCCACGATGACCACATGTATCACGGAGCTGCACTGCTACAGATTGCCGAGCATCCAAGATTCACGGCCATAAACTCAATCGAAGTCTCAGGCCAGAAATCCCGTAGTGCATACCTAATCAATGACAAGACCGGAATCTTTCTGAAGTATGCATCTGCTCCAAACACCCTCGGCGAATACCTCTTCACATTCACTACAGACCACCTGCGACAACTAAACGAAGTCAGCGGCCAGGTGACGAAAACATTTACCATCCTCGTGTGCGTCAAAGCCCGCGAAATTGCGTGCCTTTCGCTCCCGCAACTCCAAGAACTGGTCGAGCGCCGACAGAAGCGCAAAGGCACATCTGAAAAGCAATACGTTGTCTTGGTGAAAGCACCCCAGAGGAAGAGCTTGCGGGTCTACGTCAGCGAGCCCGGCCGGGGGAAGGGCCCGCTGGGAGAACCACTGGTCATCAAGCGTCGGTTTTTCCCTGATGCGCTCTTCTCTCTCTTCGAGTCTTAGGCGCAAGGCCTTCGGGATATCGACCGCGAGTATTTTTCGCCTATTTTTTGAACGCTTCGAAGGGGTGTTCATTCCGTGTCGGTTGCGACCATTTTCTGATCATTTTTCCGACCAGAATGTGTTCAGAAAGGGACCGAAAAATACCCAAAAGTTGCAAGATAAGTGTAATTTCGTCGTTCCCATAGAATCGCCGTAACCCCTACTGTGCTAAAGACTTGGCTCCGAAATCCGTCCCACGAACCCTTTTCCAAATGAAACGGTACCCTCCATTTACCCGTTGGACCGCAACGTCGACTTCCTGACTTTCCAAACGGGCACGAAGATTCAGGTCCCCTTCGAGTGCTTTTTGATCTTCTCCTCGAACCTGAATCCGAATGACCTGGGCGACGAGGCCTTTTTGCGGCGGCTTGAATACAAGATGTTCATGCAGAATCCGTCGGAAGAAGAATTCGCCGCTATCTTCTACGACTTCTGCCGACAAAAGAAGATCGAATGCCCCATGGGGCTTCTCAGCGACATGGTCGCCCGCCAGTATAGGGAATGATGGGTATTTACTTGACTCAGGTATTGGGAAATAGCCGCTACATGTTGTGGTCGTCCGTAGCGCGTGTCGCGGTGCCTCCGACCAGCGATTTGTAGGGTGCCGGTGGCACGGCGACGGCCTGTTGAACCAGGCGGTAAAAGAGCTTGCCTCGACTTCTGGACTTGCGGCGGTTGAAGCGGAAGGCGAATTCGTCGAGGTAGGAGTCGAGATGCTCGTGACTGACCGCTCCTTGATGCGTGCCCAGTATCCAGCGCTTCACTAACGACACCACGCGGTGCACCCGGGGGAGCAGTTTCGAGGCGCGCGCCGGTTGCCCCTCCAGGTAGCTCACCTCGTGGCGATAGCCGTCGCCTTCGAGCGGTTCGTATCCCAGCCAACCGTCGGTATGGACCACGCTGCCGGGTTCGATCGACTCGCCGACGAAGGCCATCAAGCTGTCCCCGGAGGCGTTGGGAATGGTGCGTATCCGAACCCGCCCGATGCCGACACCATCTTCCTCGGCCGCTACTACAATCAGCGCCTTAGCGTCGGTTTGGCGACCGCGCACGCCCTCCTCCAAGCCTCCTAAGTAAGTCTCGTCAACCTCCACGCGCCCGCTGAGCCGATCGCGTCCGGGCCGCACCATGGCGCGCCGGAGCTTATGCAACCAAGTCCAGGCCGTTTTGTAGCTGCCCAGGCCCAACACCCGCTGCAAGCCCAGCGCGCTCGCCCCGTTCTTCTGGCTCGTGAGCCACCACATGGCTCGAAACCAACTCTGGAGGGGTTGGCGGGTGTCTTGAAATATTGTGCCCGCCGTTGGAGAAGCTTGATGCCCGCAGCCGGCGCACTCCAGCAGCGCTGTCCGCACCGCCCACGCTTTGTCGTGCCCGCATCGCGGACAACGAAAACCCTCCGGCCAGCGGAGTTGACACAGATACTCTCGACAGGCCTGCTCGGTGGCGAAACGCGCCTCGAACTCGGCCAGATTCCGAGGATAATCTTCCATTTCCCCGATCCTACATCTTGTGGTCACCTGAGTCAAGTAAATACCCATCTAGGGAATATCCGGCCGCAAGTTCCGCCGCTGCCACCCGCGCGATGTCGTGAGCATCGCCATTGACTTGATTAAGTTCGAGAAGCTTCCCTATGTCCTCAATAAAGAGATCTTGGATCGCGCCTTCCAACTGAAGTTCGTCTCGATGGACTACGAAGATCTCTGAGACGTTCCCCCCGGCTCCGTATCCGAAGAGCGGAAGGCGCGGCGGCACGCCGGTGCGGGTCAGGCCGCTTCCTTGGCCGTTGTGACGCGCTGCTTTGCGCGTAGGCCCTGGTGGTAGGCTTTCAACATCCCCACAGCCGTGGCAATGACCAGCGGCCCCAGCACCACACCGAGCAAACCGAAGTAGCTGATCCCGCCCAGCACGGCGACAAAAACCAGCAGCCCGTTGAGTTGCGCGCGCCCGGCGATCAGCATCGGCCGCAAGACGTTGTCGGCGCCGCTGATCAGCAGAAGGCCGAAAACGGCCAGCAGCACGGCGCGGCCTTCGTCACCGCTCGCGAAAGTTCCAATCGCCGCCGGGATCCAAACCAACCATGGGCCGACCACGGGCAAGAACGCGAGGAAAGCGATAATCACGGCCCAGAAGATCGGCGACGGCATCCCGAGGAACCAGAAAATCAGCCCCCCCAGGATGCCCTGCACTCCGGCGACGACAAAGCCGCTTGACAGCGTCACCGAGATCAGCTCAGTGACTTCGCTGCGCGTGCGTTCACTGTAGGCGCCGCCCAACGGAGAAATATCCTTCAGCATCTGAACGATCTTGTGACCGTCTCGGAACAGATAGAACATGGCCATCAGCATGACGATGAGATCGAGAAGAAACCCCACCAGATTCCCGGCGAAGCGGGCCGAGGACGCAGCGACCGCGGAACGAGCCCGGCCCCCGATCTCGTCGACGATTTCGTCGAAGGTGCCGATAGAAATCGGCAGGCTCGCCAACTGTTCCTCCGCCCAAACCTTGACCTTCGGCAACACCTCTTCGGAGCGAAATTGCCCAACGACCGAAACCGTCTCCATCGCAAAGGCGGGAACCAGCCAAGCCATCGGGGCGACCAGCAAGACCGTCACCAAGACCAGCGAAATCAAAGCCGCGCCGCCGCCGCTCTCCACTCGTCCGATAACGCGTTTGTGGATCGGGAAGAAGAAAATCGTTAAGATCGCGGCCCACGTCAGCGGCACCATAAAGACCTTGATGACCTGGAACAACAGGAAGATCACCAGAGCGGCGAGAGCAAAAGTAACCGCCCGTTGGAACCCGGGACTTGTGACACGCTCCATCATGGCCGTTCCTAAGAGTATAGCCGCGGACCGAGGGGACGTCGATTACTCCGGGAAGGAGCCCGGGGCCGGCACCGCCCCCGTGTTCCGCGTCGAGTCGGTCGAGCGGGAGTTATTCCTCTCCCCGGTTATAATGAGTGGAATCAGCGCACCAAAATTGGGAGTTCGTGCGTCATAAAAGGTAGTCGCCCTCGGAACGCGACGACACCAGGAGAATGCCGGAATGCAACGCAATCAAATTCGCCTCATCTTGAAACAGATCGGTAACAGTAAACTGCTCTCGGGTTCGCTGATCCTCGCGACGCTTGCCATCGGCATCGTCATCGGGACGGTGATTTCAGGCGACGCCGACGCGGCGCGCAAATCGCCGGTCGCCCCCGACGCGACGCCGCTGACCATTCCCGACGCGGTGCCGATCGCCAGCGAATTCTCGAAAATCGCCAAGCAGGTGCGTCCTTCGGTGGTCAACATCCAGGTCGAGTTCCAGGAAAAGCGCGCCGAGGCGGCGCCTCGCGGCAACCCCCGCGGCAATCCCCGAGGCAACTCCCCGGACGACTTCTTTCGACGCTTCTTCGGGATGCCGGAGGGACCGTTCGGCGGACAGGCGCCCCCGGAACGACGCCGCCGGCCCGGCGAGGGATCGGGCGTCATCGTCGACCCCAACGGCTATGTCATCACCAACAACCACGTGGTCGCCGATGCCGATCGGATCCGCGTAAGGCTGTTCCATGATGACGACCAACTGCATGACGCGACGCTAATCGGCACTGATGTGGAAACCGATATCGCCGTCATCAAGATCAACAAGAAGCAGACGTTCATTGCCGCGAGAATCGGCAACTCCGACGCAGTCGACGTGGGCGATTGGGCGGTGGCCGTGGGGTCGCCTTTCGGGTACCGCGAAACGGTGACCGTGGGCATCATCAGCGCAAAATCACGCGAAGTCCGCAACAGCCGACCGCGCCCGTTCCAAAAGTTTCTTCAGACCGACGCGGCCATCAACCCCGGCAACAGCGGTGGTCCGTTGTTGAACATCCGCGGCGAAGTGATCGGCATCAATACGGCCATCGTTTCCAACACGGGGAGTTTTCAAGGATTGGGTTTCGCGCTTCCCTCGAATGTCGCCGTTCAGGTCTACAACCAAATCATTCAGCACGGCAAGGTGGCGCGCGGCTCGATCGGCATCCGATTCCAGCCCAACCAAACTCCGGCTCTGCTGCGAACATTCGGCGCCGAGAACGGCGGCGTCTTGGTCAGAGAGGCCAAACCGCCCGGCGGACCGGCGGACCGGGCAGGCATGAAAGAGGACGACGTAATCATCGAAATCAGTGGGCAAGCCGTCAAGAGCGGCGATCATCTCATCGACATCGTCGCCTCGACGCCCGTGGGATCAACGGTGCCGATCGTCGTGCTGCGGGATGGCGAACGCCTGACCCTCGACATCGAGATCGCGGACCGCGCGGAGTTGTTCCCCGCCGAACTGGGAATGAGCGAAGCCCCGGAAAGCCATAAGAAAGAGGAAGCCGACGTCATGTTCGGCTTCTCGGTTTCCGATCTCAGCGACGTCGAGCGCGGCCGCATCGAGTACGAAAAGTCCGGCGGCGTGCTGGTGACGAAGGTCGAGCCGACCTCCTTCGCCGAGGATATCGGCATGCTGGCCAATGACATCGTCGTCTCGATTAACCGCAAGCCTGTCGCCAGCGTCTCCGATATTCAGAAGATCCAAGCGGACCTGAAGCCGGGCGATGACGTCGCGGTCAAGGTGGCGCGGCTCGCCGGCCGAGGCAACTGGGCAACTCGGTACCTGGCGGGAGTGCTGCCCGACGACGCAACGGAAAAGAGCTTCTGATCAAAGACCGGCGGACGAGACGGGTCGGTAAAATAAGAAGCGATGGCAAGCGATCACCAGCGGCGTTTGGTATGGGAATCTTTGCTTCACGCGGAGATTCTGCACCGCTACTACGGATACCTCGCCGAGCACTTAGAGAAAAAGGATACCCGCCTCGTCTGGGCGGCCCTGGTAGCCACATCGGGGGCGGCCATGGTCCTCATCGGCGACTACCCGACGCTCTATGCCAAGATCCTGGCTCTGCTCGCCGCGGCTTTGAACTTATGGATCGCGCTGAGTCGATACTCGAAGAAATCGCTCTACAGCGCGAATTTGCAAAAGAAGTTCGCCGACTTGATCGTGGAGTGGGAGCTGTTGTGGGGTAAAGTGGATGAGATTCCAGCCGACCAGGTGGAACAGCAATACATCGACCTTCAAAAGAAAGCTACCGCGATCACCGAACTAGCGCCCGTCGAGCTACCTTTAGACGACCGCCTTCAAGACCGCAGCGAGGGTGAAACGATTCGAATTCGAACCGCTGCATAGATAATGGAAAGCACCAAGAGCGGGCCTTGGCCGCCGCCCAAGAACCCGCTACCGCCACCGCCGCCGCGCAAACCGAAACCGGAACCCTCGCAGCCGCCCACCAACGTTCAGAACTCTTGAACGCACGATGCCGCTGCCCCCCAACAGCGTCACGTAAACCGGGACATACTCCAGCAACCGAAAGTAGTTGCTCTCTCGCCAAACACCCAACGCCGCGTAGTCGATCACAACGTGATAGGACAACGTCACCAGCGCGGTCCAGAGCAGGAGCGCGGCGTTCGGGTAGATCGCCAGAAAAGGGACTAGCCAACTCAGATACCACGGGAAGCAGTTCGCCGAGAGCAGCAGCAGCGCCGCCACGGCGCCCATCGAGGCCCGAACGATCTCGATCCGAGCCCATGCCATGCCCGCCAAAGCAGCCGCCAAGATCGCCGCCGCCCACCCCGTCGCGAACCCCTCGCTGCCTCCGTTCGCGGCGAGAATCAATCCATAGAGGCTGTTGTTGTTCCTCCAGCCGCCCGCGAAAGCTGTCATCGTCGCGGCCAGCCGCGGTATTCCCTCCCAGTACGGCGCGCTCAACAACAAAGCAACCGGGATAGCGACCAGCGCGGCCTTCCCTTCAAATCGGCGGTCTCCCCCGTCACGGCGCCACAAGAAGAACGGCATCAAAATCAAAGGCCAAAACTTCGTTAAGACAGCCGCTGTCAGCCAACCCCACCCGCGCGTCCAACGCCCTCGCACCATCGCCCCGAGCGCCAACACCACACACAGCATCACCGGCGGGTCATTGTGGCCTTGGCCCCAAAATTCAACCACGATCAGCGGTGACCAGAGGTAGATCAACAGCCAGCCGGCGGGCCTACCCAGCGCATGCAGCAGCGCGGCCAACGCCCAACCGACCCCCAGCTCGATCAAAGCAAAGGGGATCTTAAACAGCCACGCCTGCCGAAACGGATCGTCCGTCACCGCGGCCACGAGCCGATAGCTCCCGGCGTTGATCATCTCCAACAGCGGCCCGTAAACCGTCGGCAGATGCTTGCCGGGAACGCGCCGGTATGCGGCGTCCCGCAAATGCTCCCATTGCGGGCTTTCCGGCGTTTCCGTGTAGGGGTTCCCTCCGGCAGCCTGCAGTTTCCCGTTCCAACGATAGCGGTGCGGGTCCTCGGAAAGTTGAGGATCGAGCGGCAGCGCCGTCAGTCGAAACACGATCGCCGCGCCCCAGATCAGACGCATCGCGCGGCGGTCGGACGAAGCTTCATCCGCGTTCGTGATCAGATAGCAGGAAACCAGGTAAAATAGGGACGCCGCCAGATATACCGTTACGAATTCGGCGATATAGGGCGGCGGGCCTTGCCCCAACCCGTGTAGTGCCAGCAGAGCCGCCTCGACAGCCGCCGCAAGGAGTAGAAGTCGTCGGTGAAGGCGGGTCGGCATCCGGTCGGCGGCCCTGTCCTCACGACTCCTCGTTATGTCTCCCGCCATGCCGCCGTCGGCGCTCATCGAGATCGGCTCGCTATCGGCGGGATTGACGCAGCGGTTGGCCGAAGTGCTGTCGGGCGCTTACCAGGTTACCGTTTTCGACTGGCTCTTGGTCGCCGCCTATTTCGCCGTCATGGCCGCCCTGAGTGTCTGGGGCTTGCATCGCTATCAACTCATTTATCTCTATCGAAAATATCGGGATCAGGCCGCCGGCCCCCCCGCGAAACGCTTCGATCGGCTCCCCAAGGTCACCGTGCAACTGCCGGTCTACAACGAGCCCTACGTCGTTGAAAACCTGATTGAAACGGTGTGCCGTCTGGACTATCCGCGCGAGTTGCTCCAGATCCAAGTACTCGACGACTCGACGGATGAAACCGGCCCCATCGCCCGCGCGGCCGTCGAGCGGCTTGCCGCCCAAGGATGCCCGATTGAATATTGCCGCCGGCCGCACCGCCGCGGTTACAAAGCAGGCGCGCTCCAAGCCGGGCTGTCGGCGGCGCGCGGCGAGTTGATCGCCATTTTCGACGCCGATTTTTCCCCGCGCCCCGATTTTCTTCATCAAACCGTCCATTACTTCACCGACCCCGCGATCGGCATGGTGCAAGCCCGCTGGACGTATCGCAACCGAGACCAGTCGGTGCTCACCCGTCTACAGGCGGTTTTGCTCGACGGGCACTTCGTCTTCGAGCACGGCGGACGGTCGCGCTCGGGGCGCTTCTTCAACTTCAACGGAACCGCCGGAGTATTGCGGCGCTCCATGATCGAAGACGCGGGCGGCTGGCAGCACGACACCCTCACCGAAGACACCGATCTGAGCTATCGAGCGCAGATGAGAGGTTGGCGCTTTCTCTACTTGGGGCACGTCGAAGTGCCGTCCGAGTTACCGCTCGACATGGCCTCGTTCCAAACGCAGCAGGCTCGTTGGGCGAAAGGGTTGATCCAAACCGCGAAGAAGGTTCTCCCCTCGCTTCTCCGTTCCGCGGCGCCTCGAAAAGTCAAGATAGAAGCCTGCTTCCATCTTGTCTCGAACCTCTCGTTCCCGCTGATGATTCTCTTGTCGCTGTTGCTGCCGCCGTCGGCGCTGATCCGCTACCACCACGGCGACGGACGCTTGCTCTACTTGGACATACCGTTGTTCTTCGGCACCTTCGCCTCGCTTTGTTCGTTCTACCTGCTCGCTCAAAAGGAGCTTTTCCCGCGGACATGGAAGAAGACCTTTCTGTTGCTGCCGCTGCTGCCCGCGGTCGGCATCGGCCTGACCTTGACCAACGCGCGTGCTGTCTTCCAAGCTCTGCGGGGCATCCCTTCCCCGTTCGAGCGCACCGCGAAATTCGCCGGCCGGCGCCCCCGCGTGCCGGCGTATTCTCCCGGACGTCCAAACGCCTGGCTCCCGACCGCCCATCTCGCCGCCGGCGGCTACTTCGCCTTTTGCCTCCTCGGCTCGCTGGTGATGGGCAATTGGGCTACATTGCCCTTCCTGCTAATTTTCGTGTTGGGCTATTTCTTTACAGGCGGGCTGCTCTTGCTGGAAGCTCGCGGGGGCCGCCTCGCCAAGGAAAGCAAGACCACAGGCTGACCAAAGCCCCGGCGGGTATCAGAATTCGCGCGACCAGTCTTGCGGCCAGCGCTCGACGACGACTTTCTTGTCGGTGTAAAACTCGACTGCGTCGCGTCCCTGCCCGTGCATCACGCCCATGAAACTGGCCTTCCAGCCGCTAAAAGGGAAATAGGCCATAGGGGCCGCCACACCGATATTGACGCCGACATTGCCGGTGGAGACTTCGTAGCGGAACTTACGGGCGGCGGCGCCGTCGCTGGTGAAGATCGACGACGCATTCCCGAAAGGGTTCGCCGCGATAATCTCGATCGCCTCGTCGAGACTTTGAGCCTGCACGAGGCTCAGGACCGGCCCGAAGATTTCGGTTTCTGAAAGCTTGCTCTCGGGTGAAACACCGTCGAGCACCGTGGGACGCAGGAAATTGCCGTTCTCGTAATCGGCGATCTTCGCCGCCCGGCCGTCGAGAACGGCCCGTGCTCCCTCGGCGACACCTTGCTCAATCAGACCCTCGATTCGCTGTTGACTTTGCGAAGTAATGACCGGCCCCATCCGAACGCCGTCATCCAGTCCGAAACCGACGGAAAGGCCGGCGGCGGCATCGACGACGGCATCGCGAAAGCTATCCCGCGCTTCTCCCACCGTGACCGCCGTCGAAACAGCCAAGCAGCGCTGACCGGCGCAGCCGAAGGCGCTGTCGGTGACAATCTCGACCGTCTTATCGAGATCGGCATCAGGCATGACAACAACATGATTCTTCGCCCCACCCTGGCACTGCACACGCTTACCGCGCTCCGCGCCTCGGGCATAGATGTATTTCGCCACCGGCGTCGAGCCCACGAAGCTGACCGCGCGAACGGCCGGATGATCGAGCAGCGCATCGACCGCCTCCTTGCCTCCGTTGGCGATATTGACAACACCGGGCGGCAGGTCGAGGCGGTCGAGCAGGCCAACAATCTTTCCGAGGGTCAGGGGCACTTTCTCCGACGGCTTGAGAACCAACGTATTGCCGCACGCCAGTGCGTAGGGCAGGAACCAGAGCGGGATCATCGCCGGGAAGTTGAAAGGTGTAATGATCGCAACCACGCCGAGCGGTTGGCGGATCATAATTTCGTCGATGCCCGGGGCGATGTCCTCGAGGTTGTAGCCCTGCATCAGCATCGGAATACCGCAAGCCACCTCGACGTTTTCGATACCGCGCCGCAACTCGCCGCGTGACTCGGTCAAGGTCTTGCCGTTTTCGAGAGTCGTCGTACGGGCAATGTCGTCGAAGTTGTCTTCCAAAAGTTGCTTGAACCGAAACAGGTATTGGATGCGCTCGCCCGCGGGTGTGCGGCGCCATTCCGGGAATGCTCGTTCGGCGGCTTCCACGGCCTCGACGGCGCCGGCGCCGCCGTCGAGCGGAACGGTTCCCAACACCTCGGCGGTGGCCGGGTTCATCACTTCCGAGACAAGCTCGGCGCGCGGCGTCGACCAGCGGCCCTCGATGTAGTTGGCGATCCGTTGCATGGGACTATCCTCCGGGTGGCGTGAGGCTCCCGCCGCCCTTACAGGGCTCAACCTGATTTGATTCCTTACCCAGGGTTCCGCCTTCGGCTTCAGCCTGGGCTATATTCCGGTGCTTACCGGGCACATGGTGAACAGATCATACCGGGCACATTGTGAACAGATTCCCAGGGGAAACAACAAATGGTAACAATGTTTGATGCCTTGAGAAACAAAAACCACATGACCGAACGCGAACGGTTCGTCCAAGAATAGCTCAAACAAGACGACACGATGGCAGCCCCCATTTTCGCTCGAACATAGCTTTCCGCCGCGTACTAGGGCGTTGCGGGGTCAGGACTCGGCGGTTAGCTCGTCGAAGCGTCTGCCCGCGGACACGGCAAAGCCAATCCATACCGCGATCACGACCATGGCGATCAGCGAAAGGAAACGGATTGGGAGAACGTTGAGGACAAGAGCCATTAGAATGGCCGCGCCCTTGCCCAACCGCTGCACGAACATGTTGCTGAAAGCCCGCGCTTTGTATTGTTCGTCGGGCGATGTCGGCATGAAGAGGGTTTCGCGGGCCGTTTGATTGATCGAGTAGTTGAAGGCGTTGTCGGAGATCGTCAACAGCGCCCCGGCCCATACGACCGGCATCGCCAAATATACGCCGCTCGAGAGAAACGCGGCCACGGGCAAAACGAGCAGCGCCGTGGTGATGCCGAAGCGGCGAATCACGAAGGAAACCAAGAAGAACTGCGTGATGACGCTGATCACGTTCGTAATCGTCCCGACCATGCCGAGGAAGGCTTGCGTGGCGCCGGTCCCTTCGAAGGTTTCCGCGCCGGTCGAGTATTGATAATCGAGAATCTGCGAGACCAACTCGTAGAGGAACATGATCATGACGATCGAGAGCAGGTATTTCGAAGCAGAGACCAACTTGGCGCCTTCGAAAGCGGCATTGGTCTTCTTTTGCTCCTTGGCGTTGTCGACAACCGCGGCTTGGGGGCGGCGTCCGATGGCGGCTCCGGGACGCACCGCGACGGCTTCGGCACGCCAAACCAAGCCGCCGATGATGGCGGTCACCGCGGCGCAGGCCAACAACAGAGTCGCCGTCCCCCAGGGCTTTACCAGTTACCACACAACAACATTGCCGATCAACCCGCCGATCACGCCGCCGCCCCCGATCAAGCCATAGAGCCGCTTGGATTGCTCGGTTTCGGTCATCTCGTTGATGTAGGCCCAAAACGTCGTCACCCAAAGCGTCGACCAAGCGTCGCCAAACAGATAGAAGACCCAATTTGTCAGCGTTCCGGGATTGGAGTCAGCCAGCAGGCCCGCGAACAGTAACATCGCCGCGATAAAGAATCCGCACATTGCCGTCACCAGGCGACGGCTGCCAAGGCGGTTGTACAGGGCGGTAAAGACCACCACGGCGAGCAACGCCACCGCAATGTTCGAAAGCTTGGCGTAGAGTTCCACCTGCGCCCCGAGGTGTTCGAGGAACAAACCCTTTTTGAGCGGCCGCAGAACTTGGAAAACCAGGATGATCAGGAACCAGAACGAGAAAAGCAGAAAGGCCGGCTCCAGCTCGTTCTTGCGGATGTCGACGAAGCGCCGCAGCATCGTGGAGACTACCTTCAAGAACTCACCTCCGTCAGAGAAAACGGCCCTCGACGGGCGGTGTCGGGGAGTCCGACTCCGTGGGTCGCGGCCGTGTGGACCTGAAGCTGTTTTCTAGAGAAATCCATTTCGCTGTCTTTCGTCACGGGCTCGTGTACCGGAAGGCTCGTCGATTTTACTACATTTCGCGTTCCGGCCATGACTCGGGCCGGACGGCGGGTGCCGGACGAATGTGTAACGCGGGGTTGAGGTCTGGGCAGGCCTGGAGACCTGCCCCACTGGGGTTGCGGGCCCGATACTTCAGGGGACTACGTTCCTGCCGCCGTGTCAGGGCTCACACTTCGTTTTGTTCCAGACCTGGGGTTTCGCCTTCGGCTCCACCCCAGGCTACATTCCGGTCGCCGCTTCGCGGCTTGGTGTTCGCGGTTTGCCGGGCGCTACGCGCGGTGTTTTGCGAATCGGCGGCCCGTGACGGACGAACGTGGTAAAAAGAGAAACATGCAACGGGTTAGGGTTGAAGCGGCAAGCAGCTCGTATGATGTGGTCGTCGACCCGAACGGTGTCGATCGCGCCGCCGAGTACATTCGCCCCCTCACGGGCGACCGTCGCCTCTTCGTCGTTGCCGACGTGCAGGTCTGGGAACACCACGGGGCGAGGCTTCAGGCAGGCTTGGCCGACTTGCCGCACGTCATGATTCCGCTGCAAGGCGGGGAAGAACGTAAGCGTCTGGCGCAAGTCGAATCCTTGGCCGAACAAATGTACGCCGCGGGCGCGGATCGCTCCGGTTGCGTGGTCGCCTTCGGCGGCGGCGTCGCGGGCGACGTGGCGGGATTCCTGGCGGCGAGCTACATGAGGGGCGTGGACGTCATCCAGGTTCCCACCACCTTACTCGCCCAAGTCGACGCAGCGGTCGGAGGAAAGACCGGCGTCAACCTGGCCCAGGGCAAGAATCTGGTCGGGGCCTTTCACCAGCCGCTGTTGGTGTTGATGGACCCGACGACTCTCGACACGTTGCCAGTGCGCGAATATCGGGCCGGGCTGTTCGAAGTCATCAAACACGGCGTCATCTGGAGTCGTGCTCTCTTTGACCTCCTGCGGGATCGCCGTGACGAGGTGATGGGACGAGACCCGGCCACGCTCGAATCCATCATCGCCGAGTCGGTCCGCATCAAGGCCGAGGTGGTCGCCAAGGACGAGCGCGAAGGCAATCTGCGACGCATCCTCAATTACGGGCACACGTTGGGGCACGCGCTGGAAGCCGAAACCGACTACGCACGGTTGCTGCACGGCGAGGCCGTGGCCTTTGGGATGGTCGCCGCCGCGCGCTTGGCGGAGTCGCTGGGGATTTTCAACAGTCGCGACCGCGAATCGCTCGAAGCCTTGATAGCCGCCTACGGCCCCATTCCGGAGTTGAGCGGGATTGACGCCGCGCGCTTGGTCGAACGCACTCGCGGCGATAAGAAAACCATCGGAGGGCATGTTCACTTCGTTCTGCCGGACAAAATCGGTGCGGTGCGAGTTATTCGCGACCCGGACACATCGTTGGTGCAAGCCGCCGCCGAAAACGCCCTGGGGGCATTCCGCCCGGGCGGGTCGTTGACCGCGGAGGCCTCGGGGGCGGCGGTTTCACCATGATTTCCGGGGCAACCCCGGCGGGCGTCGAAGCCGGGAACGAAGTCGAGGTTTCCCGCAACATTCGCCGCATGTTCGGCGAGGTGGCGCCACGTTATGACCTGCTGAACCGTCTGCTTTCCCTGCGGGTTGATCAGTATTGGCGCGGAGTCGTCGTGCGCCGGGTACGCCCGCAACTCGATCAGGCCGACGTGAGAGTCCTCGACCTGTGTTGCGGCACCGGCGACCTGCTGATTGAACTCGAGATGGAGCGCCGGCGGTTGCGAGGCGTATCGGGGTTCACTGGAATCGGGGCTGACTTCTCGCGGCCAATGCTTTGCGCAGCGGAAGAAAAACTTCGCCGGCACGGACTGACGTCAAGATTGACGGAAGCCGACGCGTTGCGGCTCCCGCTGCCCGACGGGTGTTTCGACCTCATCACGATCGGGTTCGGGTTCCGCAATTTGGCGAATTATCAGCGAGGCATGGCCGAGATGTTTCGGCTGCTTCGTCCGGGAGGGCGGCTGGCCTTGCTGGAATTTTCTCAACCGGCTACTCCTCTGATCGGACCGCTATTCAGCTTCTATTTTCGAAACGTTTTGCCGCGATTGGGCAACGCCATTTCGGGGGCGGGCGCGGCCTACTCTTATTTGCAGAAATCCGTCGAACGTTTTCTCTCGCCCGCCGAGTTGGCCGACGGGCTCAAAGCCGCTGGGTTTTCGCAAGTCGAGGTCGTTTCGCTGACCGGAGGCATCGCGACGCTGCATTTGGCCGTGAAGTGAAACCGCGGAGCCGGGCGGCCGGTCTAACCGAGACAGCCCCGGTCACGGTTGTCGGCGGACACCGATAGAGTCGGAAGGGACGGCCAATCACGATGGGTAAAGACTGGCGAGATTGGGTCGGTTCGGTTTTCGTCATGGCCGTCATCGCGGCGTTGGTCTACGCCGGGGTCGGCTACGTTGCCGAGTGGGTCAACCCGCGGCTCAAGGCTCCCCGGCGGCAAGAGCGCGCCATCCATCCCGACCTCCACGTCTTCCACCCGAAATCGTATGTCAGCAGCGCCGCCTCGGCCGAGAAGCTGATCGGCAGGCCGCTGTGGGTCAAGGAGGGTTACCGTCGGCTCTACGGTGCGGGAGAGCAAACCTTCGAACCTCTCGAAAAGATCATCCCGACCGGCGTGCGACGGGAGGGAGAAGATACGTTCCTGGAATTCGAAAAGGCCGGTCGCTTGTACACCTCCCAGATCGGGACCGGCGAACTCTTCTATGTCGACGAGATTTTTCTGATCGAGGACCCCCGTAAACTCTTCGATCATTGGACGGCGGAAGACTGGAAAAAGGTCGACGCTCATCAAGTCGATCTGGGAATGACGGAATACCAAGCGGCCTTTGCCCTGGGCGCCGGACGCCTGGGACGTTACTCGCCCGGCGGGGCGATGCGGATCGTTGACTACACTCTGCGGCAGTCGGCCGGACTGCCCGCTGTGCGGGTGACTTTCGAAGACGGCTTCGTCACCAAGATCGAGCCAATGGGGCGGTGAGAGCTCAGCTTGGGCTTTCCAGGCGGGTCCTGCTATCCTACTCCCGACAATATGCGGTATTCAGACAGGCCGACAGGGTAGATATGTTGTGTCCGTTTTGTGGTCATTCGGCCGACAAGGTTGTCGATTCGCGTGAAAGCAAGCAGGCTGACTCGATTCGCCGGCGGCGCGAATGCTTGCATTGCGAACAGCGCTTCACGACCTACGAGCGCATCGATGAGATCCCCTACATGGTCGTCAAGAAGGACGGCCGGAGGGAGAAGTTCGATCGCCAGAAAGTCCTCAACGGTTTGTTGCGGGCCTGCGAGAAACGGCCGGTCGGCATGGGGCAGTTGGAAACGCTGGTTAATGCCGCCGAAGCGCTTGTATTGGACACGCCCGAGAGGGAATGCGCGACCTCCCGAGTGGGCGAGCTGTTGATGGATCGGCTACGCCAGATCGACAAGGTGGCCTATGTCCGTTTTGCGTCGGTCTACCGCGATTTTCAGGACGAAGCAGAATTCCTGTCCGAGCTTACCGATCTCATTAAGGGTAGAAAGTCCCAATAAGTGAATGAGATCGGATAATTTTTTCGGCGGCCGGAAGGCCTCGTGCCGGCGTTCATAGGCCCCCTCGCGCCGATGGTTCTAGTACTACTACCGCCAGGTGTTTTAGTGTGAATTTTCCTATTGCAATTAGTGGAATTTTGAAAGATACTATATACGTAAAGCCCTACGGGTGAGTCGGGAAGAAGTATTTCTCACCCGGGTCCATGAGGCGGCGAATCGGCACCCCAATCCCAAACGGACCGAAAGTGTCCAGGGAATCCGTCCTGCTCAGGAACAGCCGATTCCGCGCGACCCGGCAACATGTGTATTCGGACAGCCCTGTTTCACGACTCGGCTACCGACGTATCGTGGAACCGAAAAGGTCGATTGCCTAAACCAGAAACAGCAATGGATTGCTGCGCCGCAGCCAACCCTTGAGTCCGGGAGGTCGTGTGGATCAGTTTGACGAGCAGTTTGTCGAAGCGGCGGAGACGGCCGCCCCTTTCCGAGACGGGTCCCCGTTTGTCAGCCCGAGAAACGGCGATTCCGCCGACAGCCCCGAAACCGCGCCGGCGACGGAAGACACCGCCATCTATACGGATGATCCGGTTCGCGTCTACTTGCGGGAGATGGGATCGGTTCCGTTATTGACCCGCCAGGGCGAAGTGGATTTGGCCCGCCGCATGGAACGCGGCAAGAACCAAGTCTACCGCGCGCTGACGCGGTCGCGCCTCATTATCGAGGCTATTCTCGAAAAACACGAGGACATTAAGAAGGTCGACCGTATGGTCGATTCGATGTGCGTGATCGGGGACTACGAAGAAGGTTCACCCCAAAGGACGAGGAAGAGAAACCAAATTCGTCAGAAATTCGCCAAGGTTTCCCGCTGCGCCAAGCAAGCCCACAACACGTCGATCAAGCTTGAGAAAACGCCCAAACGGAACGTTCACGTTCGTCGCCGCATGGAGTGGAAATTGAGCCGCCAACGGATCAAGCTTTCCGCGGCGATCCAGGATATCCCCTTCCGACCGGCGAGCTGGGAGATTTTCGATCGGCGGCTGCGCGGCGTCAAGATGGAGATCGAGCCCTTAGCGCGAGAGCTGAGAGTACTGCAGCTGCGATCCCGTGAGGTGCGTTCGTCGGAGACGACGGCCGCGATTCGGGAAGTGCGGCGTGAAATGCGGCGGGCTGAAGAGAAATACGGCGTTGACTGGGCTCACTTGGAGACTACGGTTCGCCGCGTGGACCGCGGGGAAGACGAGGCGGAGCGAGCCAAGAAAGCTCTTGTTGAAGCCAACCTTCGGCTGGTGGTTTCGGTGGCGAAAAAGTACGTCAATCGCGGCCTGCATCTGTTGGATTTGATCCAAGAGGGCAATATCGGCCTGATGCGGGCGGCCGAGAAATTCGAATATCAGCGCGGCTACAAGTTTTCGACCTACGCCACTTGGTGGATCCGGCAGGCGATCACCAGAGCCATCGCCGATCAATCGCGCACGATTCGTATTCCCGTTCATATGAACGAGAGCATGAACAAGTTTTTGCGGGCGTCGCGTGAACTGGAAAAGGAAAATGGGCGCACGCCGAGCAATGAAGAAATCGGCGACCGCATGGAAATCTCCGCCGAGAAGGTCCAGAAGCTCAAGACCATCTCGCGCGATCCGGTGTCGCTCGAAACGCCGGTCGGCCGTGACGGTGAGTCGGCGCTGGGCGATCTGCTCGAGGACCGCTGGGTACGTTCACCGATCGAGTCGGTTGTCGATTCGAGCGTCCACGAAGAAACCGCCGACGTTCTCAAGACCTTGTCTCCCAAGGAAGAGAAAGTCATTCGCATGCGTTTTGGGATTGGTTGCGACAGAGAACATACGCTCGAGGAGATCGGGCAAGAGTTCACCGTCACGCGCGAACGCATTCGCCAGATCGAGGCCAAGGCCCTGCGGGCTCTGCGGGGCCCGGACCGCGCGCGCCGGTTGCGGGCGCTGATGGCGGCGAAGTTCTAACCCGCCGGTCCGACAATACGAGTGGAAATTTCAGCCTGTCCTGGGTTCCGCCCTCGGCTTCACCCGGGTTATTCCCGCCGCCGCTTCGCTCTATTTCTCGAAGGTGTTTTGGAGCGGAAAGATGTCGCCAGGGGCGGCGGCGCGGCACGCGGAAGCGTGCGCCACGTCGGGGGCGGCGAAAGCCACCGATTTTCGCTTGCACTTGGGCCGGAATCTCAGAACCCGATCGAAATATCAGTGAAGCACGAGAATGCGTTGGTCGTGAAAACGGCCACCGGAATCGCCTCACCCGCAATCACCGGGCTCGGGATCGTAACATTCACCTGGTAAAGCCCCGCGAATCCGGGTGCCGCGCCGGCGAAGAATATCTCCCCCACTTCGCCCCCGAACAGCACTTGCAAGTTCGGATCAGTCACAAGCGCGAACGGATCTCCGGGCCCGGGAGCCCCATCCGCGATGGGAGGATCGAGCGCCCCCAATCCGGTTAGAAAGATGACGACGGTTTCGCCGGGTTCGGCGGGGTCTTCGACGGTCACGGGGCGGAAATCGGGGTGCGTGATGGTTCCGGGGCCGAAGCCGGTCTGCTCGGTGGAGAAGATGCTCGGGCTGGTGGCGGCAACGGGCACGCGAACGGAATTCGAGTTCATGCCGTTGTTGTTGACCACAATCTCGGCGGAGTTCCCCGACACGCCGAAGGGCACCTGAAAATTGATTTGGCGATCGTTGACGAACAGCAGGGGCGCCGGCATGTTGTTGACTAGAACGCTGACACCGAGCAGGTCCGTTGGCAGCGGAATGACTTTATTGAGTTTTTCCGCGGGCGCCAAACCGGTTCCAAACAGCGAAACAATCGTTCCACCCGACACCGGAAAAGTGGGCGGTGCAAACGAAGCCGCATTGACCACGCCCAATGGCGAGAGAAAGACTCCGCCGCCGGTCGGTTCCGGCATACGAACACCGAAGAATACGCCGTGGAGGACTGACAGGTCGGTCTCCGCCAAGACTTGGGCCCCGAGGAAGGCCGGCGGCACCCCGCCCGCCGAAGGTCCCAAGGCCATGTTCGTGACAAAGGAGTCTTGGAAAGCCGCCAGGTGACCCGAGCCGTCGGCGTCAATGCGATAGGCCTGCAGCGCCCCGAAGTCGAGCGGGAATAAATCGAACCGCTGCCTTTGGGATAGAATCCCCGTACCCGCTCCGTTAGCGTGGATACCTCCAGCGGCCGACGTGTACCCATTCACCAACCCTTGGCTGTCAATGCCGCGCTCGATCACCAACTCGGCGATCCAATAACTTCCTTCCCACGATGAGTCGTCCACCGTCACCTCGGGATTTTTTACACCGAGAAGAATGTCTCGCTCGCCCTCGGCTGTGGAAAAACCGATCAGGTAGTTCCCCATGGCGGACACAAAGATGTCGCGATCACCCGCGAGCAGATCGGCATCGGCTGCGAGTGAAAGCGTACCGCTTCCGTCCGCGTTGACGCCGTAGGTTACGTTCGGCAGGTTTTCGGTGAAATTGACATCGTCGAACACGGCACTGTGCCCGATCAGGTCCGCTGCGGGAAAGCTTCCTTCTCCATCGGCGGTGAGCAGCGCGAAGGCGGTTGCGATGCCGTCGTCGGAACCGTCGGGCAACATCATGGTCGACAGAGCATAGTTGCCGTTAACCGTCGCATTGCTCACGGCCGAAGTCGGAGCCCGCACGGCGACAAAGAGGTCATAGGAACCGTCGGCGGTCTCGGTCGAGGAGCCGAGAACGATCTCGGCGTCGGCACCTATGCGGGCGTTGACTTCGAGGTTGTTTTGGATCGGATTCGTCAAGACCGCGAAGGCATTGGTGTCAACGGCGTAGCTCCCCGCGCCCTCCGCGGCTAGGGCCGCGTCGCCGCCCGTGCCGATTCGTCCTTGGAAGGTATAGCCCCCAACGCCGTCGAAAGTCATCGTCCCCCCAAGGTTGCGGGCATTAGTCGCTCGACCGTTGTTGCCGGTCGAAATGAGCAAATGGACGAAATGGTATTTCCCCGAAAGCGTTCCGGCGTTGAAGAGCTGCGCCCGGGTCGTGATCGCGGACGACACCACAAGCAGCAGTAGGAGAAAGGGTCTCATGGGATTCAGCCCTGAAAACATGGACGTGAGACGAAACATTGCGGGGTACATGCCGTTTGGTCCGCCGTTACTATCGTAACGAACCGACTACCGTGCCTCACTCCGAGCAAGCCGGCACCATACCCGGCGCGGCGTGCCGCGACGCCCTCCTAATTTAGACCAACCCGGGAAGCCCGCGAAAGTTGCGCCGGCGGGCGGGGTCTCTCGTAGGCGTCCCGATACAATGAAACATCCTCATGAAAACGAGACTTGCTTCGTCACCACCCGAACAAATCAAGGCGGATACCGTGGTTTTCTTTCTGTCGGAGGCTGCCGAGGGGGCTACTCCGCCCGGCGCTGATCTGGACGCGGCGACGGACGGCTTAGTGAGTGAACTCCATGCCCGCGGCGAGTTCACCGGGAAACTGTTCGAAACAGCTTTATTGCATCGTCCGGGGGGCTTTGAAGCTCAACGGCTGCTGTTGGTCGGCACGGGCCCCAGCGAGGAGCTCACGTCGTCAAAGCTGCGGCAAGCGGCCGGCGCGGCGTTGCGTTTCGCCAAGAAGAAAGGCGTGCGGCGCCTTGCGCTGGTGCCGCCGGGGGAGCCGGCCGCCGGTAACGCCGTGCAAAGCGTGACGGAAGGCGCTCTGTTGGGCGACTACGAGCCCGACGTTTATCACACCGAGCGCAAAGCCCCGAAAACAATCGAGGAAATGACCGTGGTCGCCCGAGACGACGTCGAAGACCGCTTCGGTGCCGCCGCGGCGATTGCGGAGGCGCAGAATTTTGCTCGGAATTTGGTCAACGAGCCCGGCAATCTGTTGACGCCCATGCGGCTGGCGGATCATGCCCGAGAGATGGCCGCCGAAGCCGGTCTGGAAATCGATGTCCTCGATCGCGGCCGAATCGAGGCGTTGAAGATGGGTGCGCTGCTGGGCGTGGCGCGGGGAAGCGCCGAGCCGCCGGTGCTGATGGTCGTAAAATACCGGCCCGAAAATCCGGGATCGACGACCCATCTCGGCTTGGTCGGCAAAGCGGTCACTTTCGACACAGGCGGCATTTCGTTGAAGCCGGCAACGGATATGGGCCGCATGAAATACGACATGGCGGGGGGCGCGGCCATGCTCGGCGCGATGCAAGCCCTGGCCGCCCTCAAGCCTCGCATCGCGGTGACCGCGATCGTCCCGTCGGTGGAGAACATGCCGGGACCCGAAGCGCAACGTCCCGGCGACGTCGTGACATCGATGGCTGGCAAGACGATCGAGATCATCAACACCGACGCCGAGGGACGGCTCATTCTCGCCGACGCCCTGAGCTATGCCGAGCAACTCGGATGCACGCATCTCGTCGACGCCGCGACGCTGACCGGATCGATTGTCGTCGCGCTCGGCCGTGAACGAGTCGGCGCTTTCACGAACTCCGACGCGTGGCTCGATGAAGTGATGAAGGCCGCGGACACAGCCGGCGAAAAGTTCTGGCGGATGCCCTTGGACGAGGAATACAAGGAGAACATCCGCAGCCCGATTGCCGATCTGGCCAATAGCGGACCGCGCTGGGGCGGCTCGGTCACAGCCGCGATGTTCCTCAAGGCGTTTGCTGATCCGCTGCCTTGGGTGCATCTCGACATCGCGGGAACGGCTTGGCTTGAAGACGAGAAGCCGTATGCATCCAAGGGGCCGAGCGGCGTCGCACTGCGAACGCTGACGGCGCTGGCGATGCAGTTGTAAATCACGCCGCTGGTACCATGAGAAACTGCGGTCCGCTGAGCGGCGGCTCTTCATCCCCTATTGGGTCGCCTTGAACGCCTTGTCGCTCCGAAACTCGCCCGGATCCTTTATCGGATGATCCTTCAACTGTTGTGTCCAGACCGCGCGCTCAATTGATCTGCTACGACCCCGCTTGCGGGAAGCGTTTTTCCGTCGATGAGGTCCTATACCAGTGCCCCTCGTGCGGCTCGCTACTCGAAACGGAGAACGATTTCTCGGATATCGATGCCGCGGAGTTGCAACGCTGTTGGCGGCAGAGGCGATTGAGCCGCGATCCGCTCGACGTCAGCGGCGTGTGGCACTACCGCGAGATTCTGCCCTTCGTCGAGGACCTTCGTCATGTGGTGACGTTGACCGAGGGCAACACGCTGCTACTCGACGCACCGCGCGCGGCCGAATATGGCGGGCTCGACAGGATTCAATTCAAGCACCAAGGCTACAATCCGACCGGGTCGTTCAAAGACAACGGTATGACCGCCGGCGTCACGCAAGCCGCCAAGCTGGGCATGAAGCGCGTGGTGTGTGTGTCGACCGGCAACACATCGGCGTCGATGGCCGCCTACGCGGCCGCCGCCGAGATGCAGGCGATCATTTTCATTCCCCACGGCAACATCGCCTACGGGAAGTTGGCGCAGGCGCTCGAATACGGCGCCCTGACGCTGCAAGTGGAAGCGAACTTCGATCAGATCCTGGCCTTGGTGCGGGAATTGACCGAGCAGTCGGACATCTACCTGCTCAACTCGATCAACCCCTTCCGTATTGAAGGGCAAAAAACAATCGTCGTCGAAATGCTCGACCAGCGAGGCTGGAACGTGCCGGATTGGATCGTGATGCCGGGTGGCAATCTCGGGAACGTGTCGGCCTTGGGCAAGGGCCTGCGGGAACTCGAGCAGATCGGTTTGATCGACAAGGCTCCTCGCATTGCCGTAATTCAGGCCGAAGGTTCGGCGCCTTTCGAGGAACTTTTCCGCCGGGGAGAAGGCCCGCTGAAGCCGGTCGAAAATCCCGAGACACTCGCGACCGCCATTCGGATCGGCGCGCCGATTTCCTGGCCCAAGGCACTGCACGAGGTAACGAGTCGGCAAGGGACGGTCGAGAAGGTGAGCGAACAGGAGATCGCCGACGCCAAGGCCATGATCGGTCGCTGCGGCATCGGCTGTGAACCGGCGTCGGCGGCAACACTGGCGGGAATTCGTAAGCTAACGGCGGCCGGAACGATTTTGAGAGACGCCGACGTCGTAGCCGTTTTGACAGGGCACTTGTTGAAAGACCCGGATTTCGTTTATCGATACCACACCGGGCAACTCAAAACTCCGAGCGACGAGGCTCTCACATCAACTTTCGGCAACAAGCCGGTTGTGATGCCGAATGACGCCGGGCGGATCGCCGATTTTCTGGACGACAACTCGCTGTAGAGCCGGCACAAACGCGAATGTTTGTTGCTCCGGGATTTACTCCGCACCGGTGATCTTGAAGGTGTAGGCGAAGCGGCTGGGGAGTTTCTCGACCCCCAGCGAGGGTGGGCGGATGGCGATGCCGTCTTTGGTTTTGCGCCAACCCAGACGCCCCTCGACACCCAGCATCGTGACGACCGTGTCATCGGAGGCTGTCACGTCCTTGAGCAGCAACTCATGCTGGGGCCAAAAAGGCGTCACGGCATACAGCGCATCGTGCTTCCTGGTGAAGAACACCTGCTTCACGGCCTTGCCGCCCTTCGGCTCGGCGCCGGCGAGTTCCAGAATGTCGTACTTCTCTTGAAAGTGGCTGTATTGGAAGCTCGGCTGTTCGCCTTCACTCCACTGCGCTTGATGCTTCCAGGTCGTCGTCCCGTAAATCGCTTCGCCGTTGACATCGAGCCAGCGTCCCATCGCGATCAGGCGATCCTGCATGATCTCGGGGATGCGTCCGTCGGCGGTGGGGCCGACATCGAGCAGCAGATTCCCGCCGCGGCTTACGAGATCGACCAGCATCCAGATCAGTTCTTTTTCGCTTCGGTAATTGCTCAGCGGTTCGTTGCGATTGTAGCCGTACGACATACCCATACCGCGATTCTCTTCCCACGGGTGCGAGGCGTCTTTCATCCCCGCGCCGTACTCGGTGGTGAAGTAGTCGCCGTGTTTGTGGCGCGCTTCCTTGCCCCAACGGTCGTTGACGACGACTTCATCGCGGCTGGGGGATTCGTTGAAGAGCCAGGCAAGCATCTCGGTGCTCTTCCATTTGTCGTGCACCATGTCCCACTCGCCGTCACTGAAGATGACGGACGGTTTGTAACGCGTGACAACGTCTTTGAACTGCGGGAGCATGTGCTCTTCGACAAAACGCTCGCGGTCGCTGATCCAGAGCGGATTGAACCACTCATAGAGCGAGTAGTAGAAGCCCATCTTGAGGCCCGCTTCGCGCACGCTGTCGCCCAGGTCGCCGAGCAAATCGCGCTTGGGGCCGATGTCGACGCTATTCCATGGGCGTCCCCAGGTCTTGTTGGCCTCTTCGCTCTTGAACAGACAGAAGCCGTCGTGGTGCTTCGAGGTCAGCACGACGTACTTGGCCCCGGAGCGCTTGAAGATATCGGCCCACTCGTCGGGGTTGAACATCTCGGCGCGGAAGTCGGGCGCGAATTCTTGGTAGGGGAAGTCCTTCCCGTAAACGCGCTCGTGGAACGCCTTGGTCACCTGGTGGTTGCGCTTGCGCGTGTCGCTCGATTCGGAATGATCGCCCTTGAGCGCGTGCCAATACCATTCCGAGTAGGACTCGGGCGAAGAAAAGGCCGGCACTGAGTAGACACCCCAGTGAATGAAGATGCCGAACTTGGCGTCGGGGTACCAGCCGGGCATCGGGCGCGAATCGAGGGATTCCCAGTTGGGTTCGTATTTCGCGGGTGGCTCGGCGTGAAGGGCGGGGATGGACGCCGAGGCCAGGAGGGTCGTGAGTAGGACGAAACGAATCGATGAGAACACAGGGTAATCCTTGTGATGCTGTGAGAGACGGGTCCATTCTTTAGTTCCCGCCGCCCTGTCAGGGCTCAACGTTGCTAGATTCCAAACGTTGGATTCCAAACCTAGGGTTCCGCCGTTCCGGCTCCACCCTAGGCTATAATCCCGCCGCCGCTTCGCGACTCCAACTATTCTTTCGCCAGCGAATAGCGGACGATCTTTTTGTCGTTGCGCGTAATCAGGTGACGGTTGGCGTAGGCGGGGTGCGACCAGTGCACGGCTCCTTTTTCGCGCCGAGTTTGTGAAAACGTCGTCGGCTGGATGATCGTCGTTCGGCTGATTTCCTCGTAGCCTTCGGGCGACAGCTTGGCGATGATCAAATCGCCGCGGTCGTTGTTAATAAAATAGCGGTCCTTGTGTTTGACGATAAAGCCGCAAGCCCAACGCGAGTTTTCATGAGTGGCATCCAATGTTTCCCAGACGCGTTCGCCGGTGCGGGCGTCGAGGCAGCGCAACTGCCCATAGCTTCCGATGCCGTAGATGTGATCGCCGTCGATCACCGGCGTCGTGATCAGCGAATGCAGGCCGTCGGTCTTGATTTCGCTATTGCTGTTCCCCTTCCAGATCAACTCGGCTTGCGGTTTCTTCGGGTGCAGCCGAAACATGCGTGAACCGTTGTAGAAGGCGCTGACAAGCAATCGGTCGCCGCTGATGACGGGGGTGGCGACGGTGAGCCCGGACTGAATCGCAAACGGGTGCTCCCAGTAGACCTTGCCGCTTTCCGGATTGAGCGAGGTCACCGATTTCGGGTGCCAAATGATGAGCTGCCGCACGCCCCCGGCTTCGACGATCATCGGCGGAGCGTATCCGGGTTCCCAGTCGGAGGAGATCGCGCGCCAAAGTTCCTTGCCGGTCATCTTGTCGAAGGAGACGACTTTCGCGTTGTCGGAGCCGCCCACGAGACAGATCAATTGTTTGCCGTCGACCAGCGGCGCGCCGGCCATGCCCCAGGTGGGCAGCTCGGCACCGTAGTCTTTCATGTAGTGCTTTTTCCAAAGGATATTGCCGGTCTTATTGTTGAGGCAATGAAGCATGCCCATCGCACCGACGGTGTAGACGCGGTCTTCGTCGACGGTCGGGGTGGCGCGGGGGCCGTAGGGGTATTGGAGGCCGGCGTAGTCGGTGTCCCACTCGACGCTCCACAGCAGCTCGCCGGTTTCCTCGCTGAAACTCAGGGCGCGCTCGACGCCCTTGCGGCCGGCGGTGGCTTGGTAGTCGGTGACGTAGACGCGGCCGTCGGCGACCGAGGGGCCGGCATAGCCGTTGCGGATGGGGCTTTCCCAAACGGCTTTGAGGCCTTCGGCGGGAAAGGCGTCGAGGATGCCGCTGTCGAGCCAGACGCCTTGGCGGCCCTTGCCGCGCCACTCCGGCCAATCCTCGGCGATGGCGGGGACGGCGACCATGACCGCGATCGCGGTGAGGCAGGCTGGGAATACGGCCTTTGCGTTGCGGATATGGGCGTTGGGCACGGTGGTCTCCTGAGCGGGCTTTCCTAGTGTAACGGAGTGGCCGGAGAGTGATGCCCGGAGGGGTGCGCGACGTCAATATGGGAGGACTGGTCGGCCGGGGTCGAGCACTTACTTGCCGGCTATTTTCTCTTGATTGGGTCATCGCTAAAGCCGTATTGGAAAAGGCCGTTGAAACGGCCTCGTTCCAGACAACGAACCCTTGCAACCGGCCCTTGAAGGACCGGCCTATTCGCAATCCAAGCCCGGTGAGCCAGCCCGGCGAACCGTCGGTGAACCGGGCTGAGCGCGGACTTCCGTCCGCGCCTCTGATTCTGCTGCCGGCATGGCTGGAGCCATCTTCTACATTTATGTCGCGCACCCTGACCGGAGTCGCGGCCCGGCCTATCACCGCGAGGTCTCCATAGCAGCTCCAAAGAGCCATTACTTGTTTCCAATCTGTTGGGAGAGACACTACAGGCGCCGGCTTTTGGGGTTGTTGGCGGACGGTGGCGGGTTGAGGGCGCCGGCGCTGCCGGTTCGTCTTTGGTCGGGGGCTTGTTTCTCTCTTGGGGTCTCCTTGAGGCTGATTCCGGGGGGCGTGCGGCCCGGGGCTACCGGAGACCAGCTTGGATCGCGTGATCGACGGTTGCCGTTGTTGGCTTGTAAGTCGTTGTGAACATGGTCGTTAAGTTGATTTTGGGTTCGTTTTGTATTTTTTGGTTTGTTGGGTTCGTGGATTGGCGGGCGGCGAAAAAATGGGGCACGGTCCGCTTCGCGCCAGCGATGGAGCTGAGTTCAGTTGACCGATTTTCTTCGGCGCTTGGGACGTCTCTTGAGATTGGCCCCGATTTTTCGGCGGGGCGGAAGCCTATGGCGCTTGGACGGGAGGGGCTTGGGTCGTCGTCGGGGAGGTAGTGGACCGGGGTTGTGGCGCCGGCGTTTTTGGCTTCGTAGGCCTCGCGGAGTTGGCGGTCGTCGCGGCGGATGTCGATCATCAGCTCGACGCCGCGGAAGAAACGGCGGCCCAGATGGCCGTCGTAACGAGCGAGATTGTTGAGGAGTTTTGTTCTGGTGAGGATGGCCCAGCCTAGGATCTTGGTTCGCTCTTGGCGGTCTTCGGGCATGGGGCCGGTGTCGTGGTCGAAGCGACGGGTGTTTTCGATGCCGGCGGCGATGACGGCGGTTTCGATGCGGGAGAGCCGTTGCATTCGCCAGCTGACGTCGGCGATTTGACGGACGATTTCCTTTTCGACGCGGTTGCGGGGGAGATAGGTGTCCTCGAAGGAGGTGAGGTGTTGATCGAACTCGGCGGGATCTTCGCCTGGTAATACGGCGTCTTGAGCAAGAAGGCCGTGTTTGAGTGCGTTTTGGGATGAGCGGGTTTTTCCCTTCGCGGTGCGGGGCCCGGTTGATTTTTTGGCGTTTTCGCGATTGGCGCGGATTTTTTCTGTTGTAGACATTTGAGATTTCTCCTGGGGCTAAGTGCCCGCTCACTGGGCCCGTCGCCCGCTCATAGGATACGTTGGGGTTGTGGGTTTCGCGGGGGTTGGTTTTTCTAAGTTGTTGATATGGCGGGGGTAGTTTTTTTGAAACGGACGTGACAGATTTCGTGAACCGTTAGCCGTGAGCCGTGAACCGAGGGGGAGGGGACCGGCCGCGGGGCGGCCGGTCTTTGCCCCACCCCAGGCCCCCGAACGACCGGCGGGGCCGGTCGTTCGCCCAGGGGAGGTTGGGTTGGTCGGGTTTGCCGGCCCTGAAGGACGGGCCTATGGGGGGAGTTCAAGCGGCGTGAACGCCAGCTGGGGGGGGTGTTGGCGAACGGTGGCGGGCAGGCCTGGAGACCTGCCCCACTGGGGTTGTGGGTACTTGGTGGTGGGACGGGGTGGCGCCAAGGGTCCGCGAAAAAAGGGGGACAGTCCATTTCGCGCCGGCGATGGATCTGAGTTTGACCTTTTTTCTTCGGCGCTTGGGACGTCTCTTGCGTAAGTCGCGCTGGAAGCAAATGACGTGGTAAGCGTCGACGAAGTGGACCGCGCGGGTCGCTTGCGTGGCCGAAACCTTACCCTTTAGGCGGGATTGCCGTTCCGTGTCGCCAGCTGATACATCTGGTCCGTGCAGGCCTCGATCACTTCCTTGAGCACCGCATAGGGTTCGCCGTAGCCGTCAAACAATCCCGAATGTTGGCGGTCCCGTTTGCGAGCGACTCGGTGGGAGGTATCGATCAGGCCGCAGTAGTGCCAGCCGATGAACTCGGGACGTGAAAAGGCGTTCCGAAAAAACTCAGCGGTCCATTCGGCGCGTTGTTCGAGGCTGTCGGCCACGGGGCCGTACGGCCGCGGCATACTGTCGGTGATCATCGTGAAAGCGGAGTCTCCATTAATCAGCGGCTTGTCGGCTCTGTTGGCCCATCGATCAAGCCCGGGCTTCTGCACTTCGTATCGTGCATACATCTGATAAAACACGACGTCGGTGAAGCGGCTTGTGACCGGCAGCACTGTGTCGAGCGTGTCCGTGTTGGCATTGATCTTGTCGCCGAAGAACAGATGATTTGGATCGTATCGACGAATCGCATCGCGAGCTGTTTGATAGTACTTGGCAACGACACGTTTAAGAAACTCACCGTTGTCGCGGGTTTCGTTTCCATTCGATAGGTCGGTGCGCGGCCGCCATTGCTCGGCTGATAGAAGCGCGTCGAACGAATCGAATGGAGTACCGTACGTAGCGTTGAAATCGCTGATTTCGCCGCGATAAACACCCTGCATCGTCTGTACGTAGGCTTTCTTTCCAGGGGCGTCGGCTCCCATATCGCGGAGCCGCCGCGGCCAGCCGATGCGAGCCTTCCGCGGCGCCTCACCAATGACATCGGGCCGTTCCCGGCAATCCTCTTCCGTCAACAAGGGACAGTCGGTCATGGAATAGCCAAGCAGGAACGGGTCATCCTTGGCCGGCGCGGCGATTTCCCTTGCCATGCGGTCACAATGCCGTGCAAACTCATCTGAAAAGACGTCGCTGAAGTTTGCGTCGGGAACCTCGGGCTTCCAATGCGGAATGTCAACAAAATGGATCGGTTGCATATAAGGCATGGACGGCCGCGGGCTATTGACGATCGACAGCGATGCGTGGACTCCTACTGTATTGAAGCCGGATGGGTATTTACTTGACTCAGGTATTGGGAAATAGCCCCTACATGTTGTGGTCGTCCGTAGCGCGTGTCGCGGTGCCTCCGACCAGCGATTTGTAGGGTGCCGGTGGCACGGCGACGGCCTGTTGAACCAGGCGGTAAAAGAGCTTGCCTCGACTTCTGGACTTGCGGCGGTTGAAGCGGAAGGCGAATTCGTCGAGGTAGGAGTCGAGATGCTCGTGACTGACCGCTCCTTGATGCGTGCCCAGTATCCAGCGCTTCACTAACGACACCACGCGGTGCACCCGGGGGAGCAGTTTCGAGGCGCGCGCCGGTTGCCCCTCCAGGTAGCTCACCTCGTGGCGATAGCCGTCGCCTTCGAGCGGTTCGTATCCCAGCCAACCGTCGGTATGGACCACGCTGCCGGGTTCGATCGACTCGCCGACGAAGGCCATCAAGCTGTCCCCGGAGGCGTTGGGAATGGTGCGTATCCGAACCCGCCCGATGCCGGCACCATCTTCCTCGGCCGCTACTACAATCAGCGCCTTAGCGTCGGTTTGGCGACCGCGCACGCCCTCCTCCAAGCCTCCTAAGTAAGTCTCGTCAACCTCCACGCGCCCGCTGAGCCGATCGCGTCCGGGCCGCACCATGGCGCGCCGGAGCTTATGCAACCAAGTCCAGGCCGTTTTGTAGCTGCCCAGGCCCAACACCCGCTGCAAGCCCAGCGCGCTCGCCCCGTTCTTCTGGCTCGTGAGCCACCACATGGCTCGAAACCAACTCTGGAGGGGTTGGCGGGTGTCTTGAAATATTGTGCCCGCCGTTGGAGAAGCT
Organism: Bryobacterales bacterium; assembly: GCA_965248235.1. Classification (GTDB taxonomy): domain Bacteria; phylum Acidobacteriota; class Terriglobia; order Bryobacterales; family UBA6623; genus UBA6623. The sequence continues at coordinate 138,404 of CBDFIU010000002.1, forward strand.
TGATGCCCGCAGCCGGCGCACTCCAGCAGCGCTGTCCGCACCGCCCACGCTTTGTCGTGCCCGCATCGCGGACAACGAAAACCCTCCGGCCAGCGGAGTTGACACAGATACTCTCGACAGGCCTGCTCGGTGGCGAAACGCGCCTCGAACTCGGCCAGATTCCGAGGATAATCTTCCATTTCCCCGATCCTACATCTTGTGGTCACATGAGTCAAGTCAATACCCATCTGAAGCCGTATTCACGACACGTTTGGAGAAACCAGGCCTTCAAGGCCGGTGCAAACTCGCTACTGTTTAGATCTTTGATCCCCAACCGCTTCCGCCATGCCTGGCGGTTGTATTCCTGCTTCCACCAGTCGGGGTGGAGGTGATTGATCCCAAAACTCAGAAACGCATTTCCTTCGGGGGTAACGAGCCACCATCTCTTGTCTTTCTCCACTCGGAAGAAGCCTGTCGCTTTGAACCGTTTGCCCCTCCAACCGCCGAATCGATCGAGTTGCTTAACAACCGCATCCGCGGCACGCACGTGGCCCGAAGATCCACCAAAAAGAGCGGTAGCCATGGCGGCTTGGATTAGTTCACGTCGTTTCATTCTCTTTGTCTCCGAGAATCAAGAAAGACCACTGATTGAGAGGCTGTGAAAAAATCAGCCCGCGGCTTCAGCCGTGGGAAAAAGGCACGCCGGCCGGGAAGCCCCAGTTGGGGCGCCGGAACAAGATTTCCCGCGCCCCTCCAGGGCTATTTCGTTGATTGCCTTCGGTCCCACGGCTGAAGCCGTGGGCTAAATTCCAGGGCCCCTGCCGGGGCCGGGGAGTGTCCGCCGCCCCTCGGTCCGAGACGGTTTCGGTTTCAAGAACCTTTTCCGGTACTCACGACCCGCCAATTCTCCCACATTGATGTCGCACACCCACAGCGAAACGTCTTTCTTACAATTGGCTCCACACCACGACGGTGAACATGCAGCTGTAGATGACGGTCACCAGCACCATCACAACCTTGCGCCACAGCGGCGGCTGCAGTTCTTTCGGCAGGAAGCGTGTATTGACTCGCAATATTTGCACCGCGGCGAGGGCTAGGACGAAACCGGCGATATTCGCCATGATCTTGAACAGGTCCATCGCCGTGCCCCAGTTGATGGCGAAGGCTCCCCAGATCGAAAACCCGAACAGAGTGGTGTAGTAGATCGACCGCACGCTGCCGCCGCGCCACTGTCTTGCGCGGGGGCTGCCCGCCCAGATGATGTCCGTAACCGTGCGAATGAGAGTATCCGTGTTGCCCAGGTGGGTTGAGAACAGCACCCAGAAACCGTTGAACAACGCCAGGAACCAAAACCCCGACCAAACCTTGGCCAGGTATTCGGCCTGGTAAGCTCCCGCGCCGACTTGGGACAGGTCGGTTCCGGCGGGGATGATGCCGACCGCCAGATTGACGTTGAGAAACATGCCGACTGCGGCGCCGATTCCCCAGAGCCAAATTTGATCGGCGCGGACATATTTCCACCACATCCGCCAGTGGTCCATGTTGTCGTCGCTGATGCGAAAGATCTTGCCGATGCCGGAGAGCTTGATTTCCTGGTGTTCGAAAGCGCCGGCGATGGCCCCGACGGTGCCGCCCATGCCGAAGCCCTTGTCGCGGAACCAGTTGGAAATCGCCATATTTCCGATGCCGCCGGTTCCGGCGGTCGCGGCCAGCGCGCCGAGCAAGACCATGTCGATGCCTTCCGGGATGTGTCCGAACTGAAAGAAGCCGGCGGCGGAAGTCGCCCAGGTCGAGGCGGGCACGAAGAAGATGTTGACGACCAGGAGAAAAGTGAAGATCAGCACGATCATGACCCAGGAGACCCACTCGAGAGTGCGTTCGATCGTGCGCCCGAGCAGCAAGATCACGATCGTGAGCGCCATGACGCCGTAGCTGACGAGCAGGAGAGATCCGGAGTCGGAATCGCCGGGCATGTGTCCGGCGAAGGCGGCGAATAAAACCGATCCGCAGCCAGCGGCCAGGGCGGGTATGCCCAATTGGAAGCCCGCCAAGATGGTGTAGACCACCGACCAGAAACGCGGCCCGGGGCTCAGCCGCATGATGCCGCTCATGATGGGCTCGCCGGTGTAGAGGGTGTAACGGATCGATTCCAAGTTGAAGACAACCTGGAGAAAGATCGAAACGGTTGCAATCCAGAACAGGCCCATGCCGTATTGCACGCCGATGGCGGGGCCGACCAACCACTCGCCGCCTCCCATGGAGGCGACCAGCAGAATCGCGCCGGGGCCGATGACGCGGAATAGGTTGCCGGGTGAAAACGGCGGCGGGGCGGGGAGTTCGGCTACTTCCCAAGGCGGCAGGCCACCGTGGTCGAGCGGCGTGTCGGGTGAGGTTTCCGAAGTCGAGGAATTCATGATGCGTTCAAAGTCTTGAGGAAATAGAGCGCCGACCCGTCCCCGACGTGGCGGAGATTCCGGGGCTATTTTTTTGGGTGCGAGGTTCCCGCCGCCCTTTCAGGGCTCGCGCGGGTGGGGTTCCACCCAGGGTTGCGCCGTTCCGGCTCCACCCTGGGCTATAGTCCCGCCGCCGCTTCGCGGCTCAACGTGTTCGCGATCTTGCCGGACATTCACGTAATGAGACTCTCAGCTTGCGGCGGTTCCGGCGATCATGACCTGCGCGGGATTGATGGCGCCGTACTTGCCTTTGTTGGCGGTGATTTCAAAAGCTTCGGGGACGGCCTCGATCCCTTGGAGCACGTGCGTGATGGCGGGCTTGAGGCGCACGCGGCCGGAGGCGACCAGCAGCACGGATTGCTCGAGATGGGCGAGGGTTGAGATGTCGGGGAACAAGACGCGGAGGCTTCGTTCGCGCAGCCGATCGATCTCGATCTCCACCGGCCGGCCGTAAAAGGAAACGACCATCAGTTTGCCGCCCGAGCGAACGGTTTCCAGCGCCAGACCGAACGTCTTCGAGCCGGAAAGGCCTTGGCGCGGGCTGCCTCCGGCGCATTCGAAAACGATGTCCGCGCCATTGCCGCCGGTTAGTTCGAGAATGGCTTCGGCGGCGTCGATCTCCGAGGCGTTGATGGCGTAGTCGGCTCCGAGTTGTTTCGAAATTTCGCACGATTCGGGCCGGACGTCAACGGTGATGATCTTTCCCGCGCCACTGGCCCGCGCCACCTGCATCGTTTCGAGGCCCATGCTGCCCTGCCCGATCACGACGACGGAATCACCAAGTTGAATGTCGGCCGTATCGACGCCCGCCAGACTGTCGCTCAACGATTGGATGCAGGCGGCCTCGGAGTCGGAAATGCGGTCGTCCAATTTGACGAGGGCGATTTCGGGAATGGAGGCGAACTCGGCGAAAGCGCCCGGCAGTTGAAAGCCGATGATCGGACCTTTGCGGCAGCGAGCGCCTTGTTCGGAGCGGCACATGAGGCACTCACCGCAAGGCAGTTTGGCGCGCGCGGCGATGCGGTCGCCGGGACGAAACGGCGAGTCGTCGGCGGATTCGACGACGCGCAGGCAGAACTCGTGCCCGAAAAGTCGCACCGGCGCTTCGGTTTCCAAGAGTTTCTTGACAGCTTCGTAGGCGACAGTGGGAATGTCGTTGGCGAGCTGGGCTTCGGTAACGCTCGGTTGGACGCAAAGCACTTCGGCGATGACGTGACCGGGGGTGAGAGAGGGCTTGGGAATGTCGTCTAAGCGGAGGTCGTTGAATCCGTAGAATCGCCAGGCTTTCATGTGACTTGACTCGGGTAGAGGCTCGGCGGCCGCATCGATTTCGCGGTGCCGCCTCAAGAGCATAGCACGAGGGGGAGTGTGGGTTTTGCCGGTTTGGATTTGGTGGCTGGGGCGGCGGGGGCCCCACGCTGAGAGCCGGTGGCTACCGGGCGGCCGCAAAAAAGGGGGGCGAGATCGGGTTCATGGCGAAACGCATTTCGGTCCTTTCGATCCAGCGCTCCCAGACCTTGGACGGGCGAGTTGAAAAGACCGTGTCGGCGTCGGCGGGGAAGACGTGCCACGACCCGCGTTCCATCTCGAAATCAAGCTGCCCCGCGGCCCAGCCCGAGTATCCGGCATAGAGCCGGAAACTTTCGTCGCCCTCCGAGCCGGCAATGTATTTTTCGAGCAGGGTGCGGTTGGCGCTGAGGTAGACGTCGCCGAAAATCGAGTCGGACTTTTCAAGCGGCGTCTCGGAACGAGCCAGCAACAGAACCGCCGATCTTTCGACCGGCCCGCCGGCGAAAATCGTCTCGGTCCGCTTTTCGACGCCTTCCAGATCGAGGATGCCGGCTAGTTTGACATCCGTCGAGCGATTGACGATCAGCCCCATGGCGCCGTCCTCGCCGTACTTGGTGAGCAAGATAATGGTTTGCGCGAAATTCGGGTCGCGCAGTTCGCGGACGGCGACAAGAAAGCGCCCCTTGGCGGGCCGCATCCCCGCGGTTCGTTGCGGCGGCGGGAAAGCGTGAGTGGGCGCGGTTTGCCACAGCAGCACGCCGACCGAGCCAATCAGCGCGGCGGTGACGGCTATGCGGCGTTTTCGAAACACAGCAGCGGTCCTCTTCTAAGGGCTTCCCTCTTGCTCGCGGCCGAAGTGGTGGTCGGCGAAATCCAGGTATTGACGCCAATCGTAATCAGTGATGTCGTGTTCGCCCCGACGAATATGGTAACCGATGGTGTCGCCTACCGGGTGGTCGACCGCGGGCATGCGATCGACGTCGAGGCCCGCGCTTTCGAGCAGGCGGTAAACCGGGTCGGCGTGTTTGCCCGCGAGGAACTCTCCGCGCGGGTCGGACCATTGGTCGTCCTCGGCGCTTGCGATGTAGACGGGCCGCGGGGCGATCAACGCGATAAGCATATGTTGATCGACGGGCAAGGCGTCCTCGTCGCCGTTATAGCGGTTGAAGTTGTCGGCGAACCAATGCGGAAAAGAGGTATTGATGCGCTCAACGGTTTCGCCGAAGCGCCGTCGGCTCAACGCCGCGCCGCCGCAGCCGGATTCATTGGAAATGACGATCGAGAAACGCTCGTCGAGGGCTCCGGCCCAGAGTGACGTTTTGCCCAGGCGCGAGAGACCCAACAGAACGGCGCGGCCGTCGTCGATGTCTTTGTCCGTCTCGAGGTAGTCCAGCGCGCGGCTCAGGCCCCACGCCCACGCCGCGATTGAACCCCATTCATCGGGGCCGGGTTTGGTTTGACCGGGTTCTAGGAAATGCGGGTGAACTCCGTTCTGAAATCCGTCATCGAAGTCGGGATCGATATCGCCGTAGTAGATCGTCGCCAAGGCATAGCCGCGATCGAGAATGGTTTCGACAGGCCAGCGGGAAGCATTGATCCCGCGCGAGCGCTCGGTGGCCTTGTGGTCGACGATGCCGTCGTCGGGCCCGTCGCGCATCCACGTTGTCGAGAGGGGAATGGAGGGGTCGGCATGGATCGAATGGTTGCCGCTGAAGTTGAGGCCCAAGAAGACCGGCGCGGGGTTTTCGGCCTCGCGAGGAAGATACAGCAGCATCTCGATCGAGGGGCCGTTTTCGTCCGCCGTGAAGTCGATCGCGATGCGCTTGCGAACGGCCTTGCCGGCGAGCGCTTTGTCGTCCTCCGACAGAAGGCGAAAGCGCAACGAGTCGGGCTTCTTGGGGGCGCGGCCGTAGACTTGTTCTTCAAAGAGGCGCAGGATTTCAGGACGCCGACGAGTGCGCCAGGTTGCGGCGTCGCGCACCGGCGAGCCGTCGGCGAGGGTGAGCGGATCGGGCAATTTATACGACGGCACTTTGGATTCGTCGTAGTTGAAACCGGCGGGTTGGGCGTCGGCCGAGGTGACGGAAATGGCGAGCAGGCAAGTGACTAAGGCGGTCACCGCGGCCCATGAGGATAACGTCGCGTCGGGTGTGAGGGTCATGGCAAATCGAGTATAGCCGAGCGGCTTGGAGGAAAAACATGTCGGCACGAATGCCGACACGGCACACCTGGAGACGTGCGCCACGCCGAACGCTATCTCTTCGAGCCGTCTCGGCGGCTCCAGCGGCGGGATGAAACGACGCCGCTGTTGAGTCCGAGAATCGACAGGTTGCCGAAGAAGCGGCCATGCTCGATTTTCATGCACAGGTCCATGACGACTTCGAGCCCGGCGTCGCGGGCACGGCGAGCCGCTTCCTCGTGAATGATCCCGAACTGCATCCAAACAACCTTCGCGCCAATCTCAATCGCCTGCTCGACCAACGGCGGCACTTCCGACGCCGGGCGAAAGATATCAACTACGTCGATCGGTTCGGGGATGTCGACCAGAGTGGGGTAGCAGGTTCGTCCCAACATCTGTTTTTCCCGGGGATTGACGGGAACGACGTTGTAGCCCTCATGCAGCAAGTACTTAGCCGCGAAATGACTGGGGCGGTAGGGATTCGACGATAGCCCGACCATGGCGATTTGGGAATAGGCCTTGAGAATGCGGAGGCGCTGATCGGGGGTAGTGGCGAACTCGCCCTTCGCGACCGGTGAATTAGCGGCCACGCCGCCGGCGCCGAGATTGCAGACGAGAGATGAAGGTGGCATCGGTGATGCGGGTGCGGACTTGAATCCGAACTTATTGTAATCGGTGTTTCGACGGAAAGAGCCGCGGGCTTCGCCAAACCGGACCGTTACCCTTTTCCTACACGCGACCGCCGTGGCCGTTTGAGGAAGACATGTCGGCACGCTGAGGCGTGCGCCCCGTCGGGTTTAGTCGGACTCTTGGGATGCTTCGATGGCTTGATCGAGGTCCCAGAGCAGATCTTCGAGGTCTTCGAGCCCGACAGAAAGCCGAACCATGTCCGGCGTGATGCCGCAGGCTTCCATGTCTTCGGCCGGCAATTGCTGGTGCGTCGTGCTGGCGGGGTGAATGATCAGGCTCTTGGCGTCGCCGACGTTGGCGAGATGCGAGAACAGCTGCACGTTGTCGATCAATTTCTTGCCGGCTTCGATACCGCCTTCAATGCCGAAGGTGAAAACCGCTCCCGCCCCCTTGGGCATATACTTCCGAGCCATTTCCTTGTAAGGGCTCGAATCGAGTCCGGGATGATTCACCCATTGCACCGACGCGTACGCCTCGAGGTGTTTCGCGACCGCCAGCGCGTTGGCGCAGTGGCGGTCCATGCGCATGCCGAGAGTTTCCAACCCTTGCACGAACAGGAAAGAGTTGAACGGACTCATGCACGGCCCCAAATCGCGCAAGCCTTCCACGCGGCACTTGAGAATGAACGCCATCTCTCCGAACGTCTCGGCGAATTTCATGCCGTGGTACCCGGGGCTGGGCTCGCTCAATTGCGGGAACTTGCCGCTCGACCAATCAAACTTGCCCGCGTCGACAATAACGCCGCCGATACTGGTGCCGTGGCCGCCGATAAACTTTGTGGCCGAGTGCACGACGATATCGGCGCCGTGTTCGATGGGACGACATAGATAGGGCGTCGCGAAGGTGTTGTCGATCGCCAGCGGAATGCCGTTTTCGTGGGCGATCGCCGCGATGGCCTCGATATCAGGGACGTTCATGCGCGGGTTGGCGATGGTTTCGATGTAGAGCAGCTTGGTCTTGGGCGTAATGGCGGCGCGGAAGTTCGCCGGATCGTCGGGCTCGACAAAGACAGTGTTGTACCCGAAGCGGCGAAAGGTGGTGTCCATTTGGGTGTAGGTACCACCGCAGAGCGTGGCGGCGGAGACGATCTCGTCGCCAACTTCGCACAGGCCGCTGATGGTCAGAAACTGCGCCGACTGTCCGCTGGCGACCGCCAGGGCGCCCAGTCCGCCTTCGAGCGAGGCCACGCGCTCTTCAAAAACGCCCGTGGTGGGGTTCATGATGCGCGTGTAGATGTTGCCGAATTGCTGTAGGGCGAAAAGCGAGGCGGCATGTTCGCTGTTTTCAAACACGAACGACGTGCTTTGATAGATGGGCAAGGCGCGAGCACCGGTGGCCTCATCGGGACGCTGCCCGGCATGCAGGGAGCGAGTATTGAATCCTAACGGGCGTTCTTCGCTGGTGTCGGACATAACGAAATATCTTAGCAGGCATCCGGCGGAGTGTCTCAAAGTTTCTTATTGACGCGAAAGATGACCCCGAGGGGGGAGTGTCGCGGGCACAAGATTGGGGATCGTGAAGCTCCGCGGTCGGTCTCAGCCCGCCGCTCCCGTGCGAGCCGCCAAGGCCCTGCCGGCGGCCCGCGTTCGATTCTATCGATCGACGTTTTCGTCGGCGAGCCGGGTGAAGATGCTACACTGACAGGAATAATACCTTGCCGCGCAAGATCTTGTAGTCGGTAAGTCATAGAAAACAAAAGGATCGGGGCGTAGCGCAGCCTGGTAGCGCGCTTGCTTCGGGAGCAAGAGGTCCGGAGTTCGAATCTCCGCGCCCCGACCAATGTTTTCCCAGCCCGTTAGGCCCGTTCTCTGCCTCGCGGTTTAGGCTAGGTTTAGTCTGGGCCGAAGCTCCAATTTTCTTGTTTTTTCGCGGTACGGTCGTTCGGGCGGCCGGTATTCGTGGGGATTGCCGTCGCCGTCACTATCCTCGCCGTCAAGCATGACTTGAAGCTGAATGATTCTCAGCGCGCCGTTGTTGAGGGCGGAGACGGTCACCGTGGCGCGCGAAACCGCCGTCACCAACCCGACTTGCGTCAGCGTGACGGGGACTCTCCGCCAGGCGGAGGCCGCGGCCGGCGCGGCGAGCAGGGCAAGCGCGGCGAGAACAGCCGGCCATTGCCGATGTCGGCGGGTTCTATCATTGCCGTGCCATGAGTTCTCATCTCTTCCCACCCTCCGGTAAATCCTACTCTAGTCCGCGGGGCGACACCCCGAACGTGGCGGAAGCCGGCATGCGTCGGCGGGGTCAAGGGGCGATGGTGTTGCCGGTCCTATAATTAGGGGGAATCCCCGCGATTGCGCCGATTCCCGCAGAGCAATGCAGCCGACCTCTCGCACTTTGCGTTGATCTGGGCGTGCGTGCAGACAGACGGAAAAGCATCCGATTGGTTGTTCAATGACGAGCCGCGACGACCGTAACGCCCAACTGCGCGAAACTCTGCGCGAACGCATCGTCGTGCTCGACGGCGCGATGGGAACGGCGATTCACGCGCTCGACTTGTCGATCGATGAATTCGGCGGTCCGGAGTTTGAGAATTGCAACGAAAACTTGAACCTCAAGCGGCCCGACTTGATCCGCGGCATCCACGAGGCTTACTTGGAAGCCGGGGCTGACATTGTCGAAACGAACTCCTTTAACGGCAGCCCCGAGGATATGCGTGAGTTCGGTCTGAAAGACCAAGCCCACGAGCTGAATTTCGCGGCGGCCAAGCTGGCTCGTGAAGCGGCCGACCGCTACTCGACAACCCAAAGACCACGCTTCGTCGCCGGCTCGATGGGGCCGACGCGCAAGCCTATCACCCTGACGCCGGGCGTGCGTTTCGACACGATCGCCGCTGAATACCATGACCACGCCCTGGGGCTGGCCGAAGGCGGCGCGGACCTGCTGCTGCTGGAAACCGGCCAGGACACACGCAATATCAAGGCCGGGCTGATCGGCATCGAACGGGTCTTCGATGAACTCGGCTACCGCTTGCCGGTTGTCGTTTCGGGAACGATCGAGCCGATGGGAACGATGCTCGCCGGTCAGCCGGCCGACGCTTTCACGGCTTCGCTGGCCCACGCCGGCTTGCTCTCGATCGGGCTCAATTGCGCCACCGGGCCGGAGTTCATGACCGACCATTTGCGCACGATTCATCATATGGCGCAAAGCGCGGTCCATTGTTACCCCAATGCCGGATTGCCGGATGAAGAGGGGAAGTTCCGCGAGACGCCTACCTCGCTGGCAGCCGCGCTCGAACGATTCGCGAACAACGGCTGGCTGAATCTCGTGGGCGGCTGCTGCGGAACGACGCCGGAGCACATTCGCGCCATCGCTCAGATGGTCGAAGGCAAGACCCCGCGGCGTCGTGAGCCGGCGCGAAAAACCTACTACAGCGGCCTGGACCTGGTCGAGGCGGGCGAGGACAATCGTCCCCTGCTGGTCGGTGAGAGGACGAACGAAGTCGGTTCAAGAAAATTCAAACGGCTGATTCAAGAAGAGAAATACGAGGAAGCGTCGGAAATTGCGCGTAAGCAGGTTCGCAACGGTGCGCAGGTCATCGACATCAACCTCGAAAACCCGGATCGCGAGGAGGCCGACGACATCGACGCTTTTTACGCCGAACTGGTCCGCAAAGCGATCAAGGCGCCCTTCATGATCGACACGACCGATGCGGCGTCGGTCGAAAGAGCGTTGACCTATTGCCAGGGCAAGAGCATTATCAACTCGATCAATTTCGAGGACGGCGAGGAGAAGTTCGACCGCATCGTTCCGTTGCTCAAGAAATTCGGCGCGGCGATCATCATCGGCTCGATTGATGAAGACAAAGAGCAGGCGCAGGCGATTACGCGCGAGCGCAAGCTGGCCATCGCCGAACGGGCGCGTAAACTGTGCTCGGAAAAATGGGGTTTACCGGAGGAAGACCTGATCTTTGATGCTTTGGTTTTCCCCTGCGCGACCGGAGACGAAAACTACATCGGCAGCGCCGTCGAAACGATCGAGGGCATTCGACTGATCAAGGAACGTCTGCCGCGCTCGAAGACCGCGCTGGGGGTCAGCAATGTCAGTTTCGGGCTGCCGCCGGCGGCCCGCGAAGTGGTCAACGCGGTCTTCCTGTTTCACGCCACCAAGGCCGGCCTCGATTTGGCGATCGTCAACACGGAAAAGCTCGAACGCTACGCCACGATCCCCGACGAGGAGAAGAAGCTGGCCGAGGACTTACTGGGAAACTATCCGCCGCCCGAGATGGATGCCCCGCGCGACTACCGCGAACAGACCGCCGCACAGCGAGCCGCGATCAACAGACACCACATCGCCGCGATCGCCGAGCACTTCCGCGGCGCGAGCGCGCGGCCGAAAAAGATCGTGGCGGAATTGCCGCTCGACGAGCGACTGGCGCACTACATTATCGAAGGCACCAAAGAGGGACTGGTCCCCGATCTCGATCGCAAACGCGAAGAGGGCCTTCAGCCGCTCGACATTATCAACGGCCCGTTGATGGTCGGCATGACGGAGGTCGGGCGCTTGTTCAACAACAATGAGCTGATCGTCGCCGAAGTGCTGCAATCGGCCGAAGCGATGAAAGCGGCCGTCTCGCACCTCGAGCAGTTCATGGAACACGCCGAGAGCGCGACCAAGGGCAAGATTATCCTGGCGACGGTCAAGGGGGACGTCCACGACATCGGCAAGAACTTGGTCGACATCATTCTGACCAACAACGGCTATAACGTGGTCAACTTGGGCATTAAGGTACCGCCCGCCGATTTGATCGCGGCTTACCGCGAACACCAGGCCGATGCGATCGGGCTGTCGGGTTTGTTGGTCAAGAGCGCGCAACAGATGGTGGTAACCGCCGCCGATCTTTACCAGGCGGGGATCGCGCCGCCCTTGCTGGTCGGCGGAGCGGCGTTGAGCGACAAATTCACACGCAACAAGATCGCACCCGCATACGACGAAAGCTCGGTGGTCTGCTACGCCCAAGACGCCATGACCGGATTGAGCTTGATGAACCGACTGATGGACCCCGCCCAACGCGAGGCCGTCGTGGAAGAGCGCCGGCCGACGTCGGCGGCACCCGTTACGCCGAAGCCCAGAGCCGCGGTGACGACCCGCCCCAGTCCGAAAGTGCGCCGCGATCTGCCGCTGAATGGCGTGCCCTATCCGGAGCGAATGGTGCGCGACGTGCCGCAGTTGGCTGAAATTTGGAGCTACCTCAATTCCCAGATGCTCTACGTCAAACATCTGGGATTTCGCGGTAACTTCGAACGCATGCTCAGTGAGCGCGACCCCAAGGCACTCGAGTTGCACGCGATCGTCGGCGAGATTCAAGCCGAGGCGGCGGATTTCATGAAGGTCCGCGCCGTGTGGCGGTTTTTCGATGCCGAGAGCGGCGACAACACGATTCGCCTTTACGAATCGGGCGCGGACACGCCGCTTCATTGTTTTTCGTTCCCTCGCCAACAACGTGAGGACGGGCTTTGCTTGGCCGACTACATTCTGCCGTCGTCCAACGGGAGCAGAGATTCCATTGCCCTCTTCGCCGTCACGGCGGGCGAGGGTATCCGCGAACGCGCCGAGGATTACAAGCAGCGCGGGGAATACCTCAAGTCGCATATCGTCCAAGCCTTGGCGCTTGAGACCGCCGAGGCGTCGGCGGAATGGCTGCATCGGCGCATACGAGAAGACTACGGCTTCCCCGATGCGCCCGAGACGACCATGCTCGATCGCTTCCGGGCGAAATACCACGGCCGGCGCTACAGTTTCGGGTATGCGGCTTGTCCCGACCTGACCGATCAAGAGGGTTTATTTGAGTTGATTGAGCCCGAGGCGATTGGGATCGAACTCACCGAAGGCCACATGATGGACCCGGAGGCGAGCGTGAGCGCCGTTGTGTTTCCGCATCCGGATTGTACATATTTCGACGTGAATAGTTAGTTCAGCGGGACAAGACCTGTCGCCACGAATGGCGACACCGCACGCGGAAAGCACGCGCCACCCGGCTGCGCGTGCCCCGGCGGCACGGCGCCGCGTCTAGTAGAATTCTCTTCATGCGGAAATTGCTTGTCTTGACGGCTACAGTTTTGCTTCTCATCCCGCAAGACCTCGGCGCCGCCGAACCCTTGCGCGGGTTTACCGAGACAAGCGCGAAAACCCAGCGAGCGCTGGAGGAGAAGATTCGCGCGGTTCCCAAGGCCGGCAACGTGCGGGAGTACATCCGAGTGATGTCGGAGGAGCCTCACCATACAGGCAGCGAAGGCGGTAAACGTGTTGCCGCGTACGTGTTCGAGAAATTCAAGGAATGGGGGCTCGATGCCTCGATCGAAGTATTTGACGGGCTGATGCCGACTCCGACCGCGCGTCGGCTCGAGCTGCTCGAACCGGAATACTTCTTCGCCGAACTCGAGGAGCCGGCGATTCCCGAGGACAAAGACTCTTCCGACATCGATCAACTGCCCACCTACAACGCCTATTCCGCCGAGGGGGACGTGACGGGCCAAATTGTCTACGTCAACTACGGCATGCCGGCCGATTACGAAGTGCTCGAAAAGCTCGGCGTGGAGGTCGAGGGCAAGATCGTGCTGGCCCGCTATTACGGGGGCTGGCGGGGCATCAAGCCGAAGCTCGCGGCCCAGCACGGCGCGATCGGCTGCATCATTTACTCGGACCCAAAGGACGACGGCTATTTCGGTGACGACGTCTATCCGATGGGGCAAAACCGGCCCGAGGACGGCGTGCAGCGCGGCAGCACGATGGACATGCCGATTCATCCCGGTGACCCGCTTTCGCCGGGGTGGGGATCGGAGCCGGGGGGCCGCAAGCTCGCGATTGGGGAGGCGAAGACGCTGCCGACGATCCCGGTACTGCCGATTTCCTACGGAGAGGCGCTGCCGCTTTTGCGCAACCTAGGGGGGCCGGTGGCGCCCGAGGCGTGGCGGGGAGCGCTGCCGATTACCTACCACGTCGGCGCGGGGCCGGCGAAAGTGCGGCTCGACGTTGCGTTTGATTGGGATATAACGCCCGGCGAAAACGTTTTCGCGAAGATTCCAGGCAGCGAATTTCCCGACGAATGGATCCTCTACGGCAACCACCACGACGCCTGGGTCAATGGAGCGACCGATCCGGTCAGCGGCAATGCCGCGATGATGGAGACGGCGCGTACTCTGGCCGAGATGGTCAAGGCGGGATGGCAACCAAGGCGGACGATCATCTTCGCGAGTTGGGATGGCGAAGAATGGGGGCTGATCGGATCAACGGAGTGGGCCGAAAAGCACGCCGACGAGCTGCGCGAAAAGGCCGTCGTCTATTTCAACACCGACAGCAATCGCCGAGGGACGCTGAGCCTGCAAGGTTCGCACACACTCGAACGCTTCGTGAACGACGTGGTTCGGGACATGCGCGACCCGCGCACCGGGGAAAGCGTCTGGAACATCGTCAAGAATAAGCGGCTCGAAGCCGCCGGCGACGACGAGGAGGAAAAGAAGAAGATTGACAGCCGCCGTGACCTACGCCTCGCCGCGCTGGGGTCGGGCTCCGACTACACTGTCTTTCTCGATCACCTGGCGATCGCCTCGACGAATGTGTTTTTCCGGGGGGAAGGCGGCGGCGTCTATCATTCCATCTACGACTCCTTCGACTGGTACCAGCGCTTCGGCGACCCGCAATTCCTGTACGGCAAAGCCTTGGCCCAACTGCACGCTGTTGCGATCGCACGCATGGCCGATGCCGACGTATTGCCTTTCGAATTCACGAATTTCGCCGAGACGTTGGGCGTGTATCTCGACGAAATCGACAAGCTGTACGAGGCGGCCAAGAAGAAATACCCAGAGACTCCCTCGTTACCGCTCGGGAAGTTACGCGAGCCATTGAAAGAGCTCTCGACGGCGGCGGACAACTACGAGAAGGCATTAGGGGCCGCGATTTCGGGTGACCCCGGACGTGATTTCACCGCCGCGAATGGCGTCTTGCGCAAGATTGAGCAAGCGATGGGGCGTCCGGAAGGCCTACCCGAGCCACGCGGCTGGTATCGCCACCAGATCTATGCCCCGGGATATTACACCGGCTACGGGGTGAAAACGATTCCCGGCATCCGCGAGGCGGTCGAGCAGCGGGATTGGAAAACGGCGAAGCGGCAGATTGGAAAGATCAAGGAAGTGTTTGGGGCGGTGACGAAGCAGATTCGAGCGGCCGAGAAGGCGCTCGGCGGGCCGTGAGCCCTGCCCCTAACGGAGATCACCAGCCACCCGGGAAGCCGCACCGCAATCTTGACCCGCCCCGGCCGATGAGAGTCTTGTGAAACGTCTTTCCCGGCGGAGAAGCGGCGAGGGTCCGCTTTTTTTGGAACGCCGCTTGCTCCGTGTTATAGTCGCGCTGAGGTCAATGTTGTGGCGGATTTCGGAATCGGAGTCGATCTAGGCGGAACGAACTTGCGTGTGGCCGCGATTTCGACGGACGGCAAAATCCTCGACGAATTCCAGATGGCCACCCCCACCGAGGGGCCGGATGAAATTATCGCCGGGATGGTCGAAGGCATCCATCACCTGCGCGACTCGCAAGGGGAGAGCGGGTTGGCCGGAATCGGCGTGGGTGTTCCGGGACTGATCGAACTCGAAAAGGGCCTCATTAAGAAAGCGCCGAATCTGCCCGGCTGGGAAAACCTGCCCCTGCGCGATGCGTTGCAGGACAAACTCGGCTGCCGGGTGCTACTCGAAAACGACGCCAATCTCGCGGCCCTAGGCGAGTATTGGCTGGGCGTGGGACATCACGTCGATGACCTGGTCATGGTCACGCTGGGGACCGGCATCGGCGGCGGCATCATTACCGGCGGGCGCATTGTCCACGGCTTCTTGGGGATGGCCGGCGAGGTCGGCCACATTACCGTCGAGCCCAACAGCGGCATGTTTTGCGGCTGCGGCAACTACGGGTGCCTTGAGGTCCATGCCTCAGCCACGGCGATTGCGCGCATGGGCAACGACGTCGTCCTCGCCAAACGCTCCGACCTGATGGCGCGCATGAAAGAGGCCGAGGGCAAGATGACGTCGCGTTTGGTTCACGAGGCGGCGGGGCGCGGGGACGCGGAAGCCAAACGCATCTACGAGCGTGTCGGAGTGGCGCTGGGACGCGGGCTGGCGGCGCTGATCAACACCTTCAATTTCCCGCTCTACGTGCTGGCGGGAGGCGTGCTGGCGGCCTGGGACTTATTCGCGCCCGCGATGTTCGACGAGGTCGAGCACCGCTCGGTCACCTACCGCGAGACCGATACCCGCATTGACAAGGCCAAGTTGGGCAACCAAGCGGGGCTTTTCGGGGCAGCGTATTTGCCGATGCAGAACGAATCGCGGAAACCGCAGCCCGTTGCTTGAACCGGCGTTCTACGTTTCTCACCCGAACTTTCTACTTGGAGCCGACGGCGGATGCCGCCGGCTGCGCCTAAATCGCAAACCGCCTCGGCTGTGTCGAGACAGCCGGAATTCCATATCCATAGCGCGGACCCAAGGCCCCCCGGGGCGCTCCAACCCTGAAGCTGCTAGATTCGAAAGACATGCGCAGACAACCCGGACGTCACTTTCTGCAAATCCCCGGCCCGACGAACATCCCGGGGAGAATTCTGCGCGCCATGTCGGCGCCGACGATCGACCACCGCGGGCCGGAATTCGAGGAGATGACCCGCGAGATTCTCGCCGGGCTCAAGGACGTTTTCAAGACGCGAAAACCCGTGATCGTCTTCCCGTGCTCGGGTTCGGGGGCTTGGGAGGCCGCGTTTGTGAACACGCTTTCGGCGGGCGACAAGGTGCTGGCGTTCGAGACCGGGCAGTTCGCGACGGCTTGGCGCAATATGGCGGCGCAGCTTGGGCTGGAAGTCGATTTCGTCGAAACGGATTGGCGGCGAGGTATTGACCCCGCCGTTGTCGAGGCTAAGCTTCGCGAAGATCAGGACCAAGCGATCGGCGCGGTGTTGGCGGTTCATAACGAAACGTCGACCGGGGTTACCAGCGACATTGCGGAAGTTCGGCGCGCGATCGACCGCGCCGGGCACGCGGCGCTGCTGTTTGTCGACGCGATTTCGTCATTGGGTTGCATCGACCTGCGTCATGACGAATGGGGCGTGGACGTCACGATCTGCGGTTCGCAAAAAGGCTTGATGCTGCCGCCGGGCCTGAGTTTCAACGCCGTCAGCGACAAGGCGCTTGAAGCCGCCAAGTCGGGGGGGCTGCCGAAATCCTATTGGAATTGGGAGGCGATTCTAGCCACGAACAAGGCGGACTATTTCCCCTCGACGCCCGCGACGAACCTGCTGTTTGGGTTGCGAGAGGCGCTTCACATGCTCGCCGAAGAAGGACTCGACAAAGTCTTCGCCCGGCACCGACGGCTTGCCGAGGCGACTCGCAGGGCGGCGGGCGCTTGGGGGCTTGAGACGGTCTGCGCTGATCCGCGTCAGTACAGCGATTCGGTCACCGCGCTTTTCATGCCCGACGGTCATGACGCCGACGGCTACCGGCGGCTGGTTCTCGAGCGTTATAACGTTGCGCTCGGCGCGGGTCTCGGGAAATTGAAAGGTCGGGTCTTCCGCATCGGTCACTTGGGGGATTTCAACGAAGCGATGCTCATCGGCACGTTGGGTGCGGTCGAGATGGGGCTCGCCGGCGCCGGTGTTCCTTTTTCTCGCGGCGGGGTGCAGGCGGCGCTGGACTATCTGGCGGGCGAAGCCGGTTGATGAACGCGGAGCCTGTGACGTAGCAGCCCGCGGTGAAAGTCCGACTGCGCGAATTAAAGGGGCACAGCCACTTGCAGCCGATTTTCGCGATCCACCAGTCGCTGGGCCGAGGGCGGGAAGAGGGCAGGCCTGGAGACCTGCCCCACCGCTCATCCCGAGGCGCTAGAAAAAGCCCCCCGGTCCGTGGCCGAGCTTTACCGGGCCGCGAGTCGCCAAGGGCTCGATATCGCTCGCCGGCGCTTGAGTGGAGACACGGCGGCGGAATTAGAGACAATGCTGATAGGTAGGAAATCCCATGGCTGAACGCAAGAAGGTCCGCGCCCCGGACCTCAAGAAGATGAAGCGGCACGGCACGAAGATCGTGATGCTCACGGCCTACGATGCCACCATGGCGCGTTTGCTTGACCGCGCCGGCGTGGATGTCTTGCTGGTCGGCGATACGGTCGGCATGGTTGTGCTCGGCTACGACACGACGGTTCCCGTCACGCTCGACGACATTTTGCATCACACCAAAGCCGTCACACGCGGGACCTCGCGGCCTTTGGTCGTTGCCGACATGCCTTTCATGACATTTCAGGTCAGCGTCGAGGACGCGGTGCGCAATGCCGGGCGCTTGATTCAAGAGGGTGGGGCCTCGGCGGTCAAGATGGAGGGCGGGCGGGCAGTGGCCGAGGTCGTTCGCCGCTTGGTGGACGTTGGGATTCCGGTAATGGGGCATTTGGGGCTGTTGCCGCAGTCTATCCACCAGCTCGGAGGTTTCCGGAAGCAGGCGAGGAGCGAGGAAGCGGCCGAAACTCTGATGGAAGACGCCCATGCGCTCGAAAAGGCCGGGGCGTTCGCGCTGGTTCTCGAGTCGATCCCCAAGGAAGTGGCACGGGAAGTGACCGGCCGTCTACGCATCCCGACGATCGGAATCGGCGCCGGTCCCTATTGCAACGGACAAGTTCTGGTGAGCTATGACGCCCTGGGCCTCTACGACGAGTTCGTGCCGCCTTTCGTCAAGCAATACGCTCAACTGGGGCGCGAAATCACAGCCGCCGCCGCCGAATATGCCGAAGATGTGCGCGAAGGGCGCTTTCCGGAGCAAGACAAGCCGGTCGCCGTCACGGGCGGCCGAGACCGCGGCGCATGAGCGTCCAACTCATCTCCACGATCGAGGAACTTCGTTTGCGAGTCGCCGCCGCGCGGCGCTCGGAAAAAACGGCCGGGCTCGTGCCCACGATGGGCGCTTTGCACGCGGGCCATATTCGGTTGATTGATCAGGCCGTCACGGACTGCGATCTGGTGATCGTGACGCTTTTCGTGAACCCGACCCAGTTCAACCGACCCGACGACTTCGAGCAGTACCCGCGAACCATCGAGCATGATCTCGCCGTGTGTGAGGAGCACTCAGCCGACGTGCTGTTCGCGCCCCCGGTTGAGGAGATGTATCCGGGCCGGGAACGTACCTTTGTCGAGGTTACGCACCTGACCGATCACCTTTGCGGCCCCTACCGACCGGGACACTTTCGCGGTGTAGCGACCGTCGTCGCCAAGCTGTTGAATATCGCCCAGGCGGACCGCGCTTATTTCGGCGAGAAAGACGCGCAGCAGTTGGCCGTAATCAAGCGCATGGTCAAGGACCTCAACATCCCGACGGATATTGTGCCGGTTGCAACTTTGCGGGAAGCCGATGGGCTGGCGCTGAGCTCGCGCAACCAACACTTGACGCCGGCAGACCGCAAGACGGCGGTCGCCCTCTATCAAGCGCTGACGGTGGCGAAAGCGGCCGTTGCGCGGGGCGAACGAAGCGCCGAGCAAGTTCTGCGCGTTGCTGGGAAAGAGTTCGAAAAATACCCGACAGCAAGGGTCGAATACTTCGAGCTTGTCGACCTCGAAGACATGCAGCCGCTCGAAACGATCGACGGCCCAGTCCGCGCCACGATCGCCGTATGGGTCGGAGACATACGCCTAATCGACAACATGCTGTGCACGCCGGGCGAGAAGGAATAACCCTCAGCCGGCCTTTTGCGCGGCAATCTGAATCAGATTCCCACAGGTGTCGTCGAATACGGCCGTAACGACGGCTCCCGCGTCGACCGGAGCCTGGGTGAACCGAACGCCGAGACCCGTGAGCCGCTCGTACTCGGCCTGAACGTCCTCCACCGCGAACGACGTAAACGGGATCCCGTCCTCAACGAGCGCTGTCTTGAACGGTCGCACCGCCGGGTGACTGTCGGGCTCGAGAAGAAGTTCCGTACCCTCGGGTTCGTCGGGAGACACCACCGTGAGCCAAAAGGCATCGCCCAAAGGTATCTCGATCTTCTTCTCGAAGCCGAGCACCTCGGTGTAGAAGCGCAGCGCCTTCTGTTGGTCGTCGACCAAGACGCTTGTAATGTTGATCTTCATAAGTCGGTCCCTTCCGTGCGACTCGGCCACCGATCGGCGATCTCTCTCAATGGTTCACCGTTGAACCAGTGGAACTTGGTCCGGCCCTCTCGACGAGTGACGACCAACCCCGCCGCTTCCAATACGTCAAGGTGCTGCGAGATGGCTTGGCGCGTCGAGCTGATGCCGTGCTTCATCGTGAGGCGCGTGCAAAGTTCAAACAACGACTGACCGGCGCGGTCACTGAGTTCGTCCAAGATAGCCCGTCTCGTGGGATCGGCGATAGCCCGGTAGATGTCGTCCACACTATTAGGCAAGTGCACGCTTGCATTTTAGAGACTAGCAAGCTCCGGTTTCCTCGTCAATTCGTTGACATGCAGCCAGAGACGATCAAAGGCCGGGACGACTGCGGTATGGGTGGGAAAACGCGCTTGATCGAATAAAGGACGTGCGTGCCGGTGAGAAAGGCCGCCCCCCCGACGATCCTGACACAGCCGGGAGCGTCGCCGGCTACGACTCGATTCGCGCGGCCGACTCGCCCGTCGCGCAAAGTTCCTTAAAAAGATCGATCGCGCTCGATGCGTCGGCGCCGTAGCCGTCGGCGCCGACTTCATCGGCAAACATCTCGCTCACCGGCGCACCGCCCACGCACAGCTTGACGTGGTCGAGTCCCTCTTGCTTGAAAGCATCGACGACGACCTTCATGTAGGGCATTGTGGTGGTTAACAGCGCGCTCATGCCGACGATGTCGGCTTTGTGTTCACGAGCCGCGGCGATGAATTTGTCCGCCGATTGATCAACCCCGAGGTCGACCATCTTGAAACCGGCGCCCTCGCCCATCATGCAGACGAGGTTCTTGCCGATGTCGTGGAGATCACCCTTCACCGTACCCATGACGATCGTGCCGGCGGAGGCGGAGGCGCCGGACTTAGCCAAAAGCGGCTTGAGCACGGCCATTCCGGCTTTCATGGCGCGGGCGGCGACGAGCACCTGGGGAACGTAGAGGCGGTTGTATTTGAAATCCTCGCCGACCACGCTCATGCCGGCGATCAGACCGTCTTGTAGGACCTCGTCAACGTCGCGGCCGTCGGCCAGCGCCTGCTCGGTCATTTCCTTGACCTGGGGCGCTTTCCCCTCGTAGAGGAGCTGGTTCATCAGAGGGTAGTCGGGCATGAGGTCAAGAGGCATGGAGGAGGGCGGGTGAAAACCGAGCCGGACCGCTCGTTCCGCATCGAGCGCGGAAACAGGCGGAACGCGGGTAGTGAAACATCAAGCGGAGCGAGAACCCCTGAAGTTCCATGATGGCATAGAGCTCGTCTTGCCCATCGTGGAATCGATAGGAGCTACACTGGGCGAACCAGTCGACCCGCGAATTCCGCAGTTCTTCTTTTCTCGCAAAGGAGCATAGCGATGAAACAGCGTTTGATCGGTGTCGTGTTGGCAACGATAGCCGTTTATGTTTGGGGCTTTCTTTACTGGGGCGTTAGCTCGGTCCCTTACTCAGCTTGGGAGCGGACCAATGGCGACGAGGCGGCCCAGAAGGCGCTGCTCGACCATTTTCCCAACTCGGGCACCTACTACATACCGGGCAGGCACCACGACGAGGAAACGATGAACCGACTATTTATGGCCGGTCCTGTTGGGTTCGTGCATCTGAACCGCGAGGGCCGACCGGCGGTCGACCCGTCGATCATGATCGGAGGTTTTTTCTTTACGTTCGCAGCCGTTGGGCTGATCGCGATGTTGATGGAAAAGGCCGCGCCCGCCGGCTCTTCCGCGGCGGACCGCGTCAAGTTGGCGGCGCTGACGGGGCTGACCGCGGTGGTGATGATTGAGTTTGGGGAAGCGGTGTGGTGGCAGGTGCCGTGGCACTGGAAAATCTTCCAGGCATTCTACAATTTCGCCGCTTGGACGATTGCGGGGTTGGTCTTGGCGAGGTTTTCGGGAGCCCGCGACAAGGCCTGAGGGAAGAGCCGCGGGTCGCTTCAAATGCCGCGCTACGCTTTGTTGATTTTCCGAGGGTTTGTGCCCGTGAGCAAGCCGGGTCAGGGCTGAAAAAAATGGGGGACAGTCGAAGGCGGGGGTGATCGGATCGACGAAGTCGCCGGCGAAGGAGTTCGTTGACAGCGGCGTGCCGGTCGACTGCGTAGCGCCGGTGATGACCGAGACGGACCTTCCGCGGGAAATGAGCGACGACTACATCACCGGCATGAAGGCGAAGATCCCGATGGGTCGACTGTGCACGGTCCGCGAAATCGCGGATATGGCGGCTTGGATCGCCGGTCCCGAGTGGACGTTTTGCACCGGCGTGGTGTTCGACCTTTCCGGCGGCCGAGCAACGTATTGACGAGGGCTGTTGGTCTAAGCATGCTCGACGATTCAAACCTCAATATCCATCAGGTGACCTTTCGCGACCAGTGGTCGTTTCGCGAATCCGTCGAGGGAATGGCGCGGCATGGGGTCCATGCCACGGCGGTTTGGCGCGAAAAGCTACACGAGATCGGTGTCGAGGAAGGCGCGCGGATCCTGCGCGACAACGGCATGAAGGTGTCGGCGATCTGCCCGGTGGGATTGGTGACGGCACCGGGGGAAAGCGGCTTCCAAGCCGGCCTCGATGACAACCGGCGCGCGATCGAAGAAGCAGTCGCGATCGGCGCCCCGTGCCTGGTCTTCATTTCAGGAGGCCTGCCGGAGAGATCGACAGACCTCGAAAGCGCCCGCGCGCAAACACTCGCCGGCATTGCGGCGCTGGTTCCCGAAGCTCGCGCGGCCGGCATCAAGTTGGGAATCGAACCGCTGCACCCAATGATCTGCGCCTTTCGCGCCGTGCTCTGTACGCTCGAGCAGGCCAACGATTGGTGCGACCAACTCGATGCCGACGACACCGTCGGGGTTGTCGTCGACACCTATCACGTCTGGTGGGATCCCAATATCAGCCGAGAGATCGCGCGGGCCGGCGAGCGGATCCGTGCCTTCCACATCAACGACTGGCTCGTAGATACCGAAGATCTGAGACTCGATCGGGGCATGATGGGCGACGGGGTCATCGACATCCCCGGCATGCGACGGATGGTCGAGCAAGCCGGCTACAACGGCCCGCCGGAAGTCGAAATCTTCTCGGCCAAGAATTGGTGGCGCCGCGATCCGGGCGAAGTGATCGAGGTCATCAAAGAGCGCTACGGGCAGTTCGTCTGAGGGGTCTCGATAGAGCGGCGTCGCAATCAAGCGAGTTCGCCAGCCGCGGCGAGCATGCCCACCATTGTTTCAAATGCCTTGACCGTTTGCTCGACATCGGCGCCGTCGTGAACGCCCGAGACCACCCCGCCGGGCCACGGCAGCATATCCGCGCCGCCGCACAGCAGACCCGCGCGCATCTTGTGAATGAGCTCAGTCGAGGCTCCCTTGAGTTTCAAGGAATCCACCCGCCCGGCCTGAATATCGTCCGGCCCGACGGGGTCATGAGCGGGGTTGGTGAAGATATGAAACCCGGAGAAGCCCCCGTAGACGCACCAATCGGCTCCCATCTTTGACAGGACGGCGTTCATCTCGCGGCGCAGCGTGTCGGCGGTGCGATTGGCTCGCTCGATGAAGTCGCCCGATTCGAGCAGCTTCAGGGTCGCGAGCCCGGCGGCGGCCGTGACAGGACCCGCGTTGTAGGTGCCTTGGTGAGGCACACGCGGTCCCACGATGCCGTCGTCTGAGACTTGAAATTCCATCACGCCCATAATGTCGGCACGCCCCGCGACGGCCCCGGCTGGATACCCGCCACCGAGGATCTTCGCAACCGTCGTGAGGTCGGGCGTGACGCCGTAAAAGGCCTGCGCTCCACCCGAGGAGCAGCGAAAGCCGGTGATCACTTCGTCGAAGATCAACACCGCGCCGTGCTGTTTCGTGACTCGACGTAAATCCGTTAGGAACCGTGGGTTGATCGGGACTTTGCCGAAAGTCGATCCGGTGGGCTCGAGGATGACGCCCGCGATGTCGTCGCGTTCAGCGAACAGGTTTTCGAGATAAGCGATGTCGCCGGGAGGCGCGACGAGCATGCCGTCGATAACTTCGGGCAGAATTCCGGCGGGCGCGGTTTCAGCCTTGCCCCGCGCGAAAGCGACGTGATCGTGCCAACCGTGGAAGTGCGTCCAAAAGCGCACGATTTTCGGTTTTCCCGTGGAAGCGCGCGCCAGCCGCAACGCCAAGTGCGTGGCCTCGGTTCCCGTCACGGTGAATCGGATGCGCTCGGCCGAGGGCAGCATCGAGCAGACCAACTCGCCCCACTCGAGTTCGAGTTCATGAGAGGCCCCGTAATGGACCCCCCGCCCGGCCTGTTCGCGAACGGCCTCGACGACGGCGGGGTGATTGTGCCCCAGCATCAACGCCCCGTGGCCGCCGAAGTAGTCGACGTATTCGTTGCCGTCGACATCCCATTTACGCCCCGCGTCGGCGCGGTCGACCGAGAGCGGGTGGGGCAGCAGAAAACGGACATCGTGGGTGACGCCGCTGGGAAAGGTAGTTCGGGCGCGGCGGTAGAGTGCGGCGGAGGTCGGCGTCTTAGCGGCGTAGGCTTGGAGGGTTCGGGATTGAGAGACAAGGGTTGATGGCGACATGGTTGAGTGTCCGCTGGTTGAGGTTCATTTTACTGCGCGGGACGGGAGTAGGGTGGAAAGGGCAGATCGGGACGGGTTTTGAGCCGATGGTACGTCACCGTCAGCGTTAACCCGCATTTCTCATCGCGTGGCGAGGCCTAAACGCCTTGCCCTGGACTTGGTTGCAAGCGTAAACTTGGGTCCGGGGCTTGACAGGGCCGCCGAAAGGAAGTTTCACACCTATGACGACCAAGAAGACGACCCGGCGAAAGTTTCTCGCGAACAGTACAGCCGCGACGCTGGGGTTCACGATTGTACCCAGCAGCGTGCTGGCGACCCCGGCGCCGAGCGACCGTTTGAACTTCGGCCATATTGGAATCGGCGGCCGCGGACGGCGCTTCCTGCGCCCGTTGGCGCAAGCGGATCAAAAGGTTGTCCCTTGGATCAATCTCGGTGGCCCCCAGGATCGCTTCCTGCGACCCGCAGTCTCCACCGCGTTGTGCGATGTCGACTCGAGTCGGCTCGACATGGCCGCGACCGTCGTCGGCGGCAAGCCGCGGCTATACAAGGACTTCCGCAGTCTACTCGAGCAAAAGGATCTGGATGCGGTCTTTATCGCGTCCCCCGACCATTGGCACGCGCTGATGACGATCATGGCTTGTCAGGCCGGCAAAGACGTCTACGTCGAAAAGCCCGCCTCGAAAACGGTCGAGGAAGGACGCGCGATGGTCACGGCGGCCGAGCGCTACGGTCGCGTTATCCAGGTCGGTTCGCAAGGTCGCTCCCAACGGCCCGCCTATCACGCCTGCAAATACATTCAGAACGGGCAAGTCGGCAAGGTCGGCAAAGTCCTTTGCTGGCATTACGAAAACCCCGCGGGCGACTGGACTCCGAACGCCGAGCCGCCTCCCGGCCTCAACTACGACAGCTGGCTCGGACCGGCGCGGAAGATTCCTTACAACGAAACGCGCACTCACGGCCGCTTCCGCTGGATGCTCGATTTCGGGGGCGGGCAGATTCGCGACCGCGGCGCCCATGTTATGAGCGTGGCGAACTGGATCATGGACGCCGACTACACCGGCCCGGTAAGCATCGAGGCGACCGGTGACCCCTATGCCGAGGGGATCTACGATTCGCCCAAGGACATGAGCGTGACCTACGAGTTCAAAGATCCCGACTGGACGCTGGTCTGGGCGCAGCCCGGCGTACTTTCCGAGGAAGTCGAAGGCCGTTACGGTGCGGTCTATTGGGGAGACAAGGGTCGCCTGACGGTGACCTACGGCGACCGTCACACGACCGACACCGAGCAGAAAGCGAAGGATTATCAGATTCCCCACGGCGGCGTTGAGCCCTATCTCAGCCCCGGTCATGGCGAGGATTTTGAAGATTGCATCCGGACTCGCGAAAAACCGATCATGCACATCGAAGCGGCGCATCGGGTGGCGACGCTGTGTATCTTGGGCAATCTTTCCTACCGCCTGCGCCGTAAGTTCGAGTGGGACCCGGTCAATGAGCGGGTCAAGAACGACGAGGAAGCCAATCGCCTGCTGAGCCTTCCAGGCCGCGGCCCCTGGCACTTGTAGGACGGGGCGACAAACAGAATGAACGACGAAAACAGAGAGGCAAGAGAAGTAATGACCACGTCCAACAAATCCGAATCGACGAATGCTCGAACAGGCGTGCTTACCGGCGTTGCCGTCGCGGCCGCCGCACTCGCCGGCCCCGCGACAAGCCGTGCCGGCGAGAAAGAGGATAAGTTTCTAGCCGCTATCAAGGGCGACGACGCCGAGGCCCGTAAGGCGGCCTGGCTGAGCGCCGACCAAATGGCCCCCGAGGTAATCCCCGCGCTGAGTGCACTTCAAGTGTCGAAAAATCCCGGCGTGCGCAAGGCGGCCGCCGAGGCATTGAACCACGTCGTTCATTCGGTGGGGAAAGAACTGGACCCGGCCACGCTGCGGGCGAACCGAGGACGTCCGAATGCACCGGATGAGAGGAACAAGCGGCAACGCGTCGTTCAGGAGTTGTTGGGACTTCTCGATGGCAAACGTCACGAGGAAGAGAAGGTGACAGCGCTGCGGCATTTGTCGCTCGTCGCTGACACCGATTCAGTGGCGCTGATCGCCAAGTTACTCCACCACGAAAAGCTGCGGGAAGAAGTGGTTTTCTGTCTGGAACGCATTCCGGGCAAAGTGTCCGAAGAGGCGTTGCTGGCGGCTCTGGGCGGCGCGTCGGACGATTTCAAGCCGCGGATTCTGGCGGCGCTCGGTCACCGGCAAGCCGACGAGGCGATGGGTGCTTGTTTGGAAGCAATGAAGTCATCCGACACAGTAATCGCCATGGCGGGCATGAAGGCCGGCGCCCGTATCGGCGCACCTGTGGGGAATGATCTCCAATTGCCGGACCGCGATTCGCTCTCGAATTGGCAAAGGGTCGAGCACGACGACAGCTCGTTGCGTTATGCGGACGCGCAGGTTGCGCGTGGCGACGCCGAACAAGCTTTCCGAATCTACCGAGAGATCCTCGACCGCGAGGAAGAGCATCTGCAATGCGCCGCCGTCATCGGGCTGGCCAAGATCGGCACAGCGGAAGCCGCGGCGGCTATTTATCGGAAACTCAGCAGCGACAACAACACCGTCCGGATCACCGCGCAAAAGGCTTGGGCGACAATGAGCAAGCTTGCCGCCGGCTGAGCGGTAACTCGATTGCGACAGACACTCTTGTTTGTGCTGGCTCGCGTACGAGCCAAACATGGGCCGGCAAAACGGCCCGCCGGCTCGATACAATAAGGACCACTTGCCATGCCCTTCCGGGTTCTGGGGCTGGTTCTACTGCCGGCCGCGGCGTCGATGCTTTTCGGCGCTGAAATCGGGCGCCGCCACGCGCCCGCGATATTTCTAGGAGGCGTCGTCAACGGAGCCAGTTTTCGTCCTGCTCCGGATAACTTCGTTACGGCGAACTCCATCATTTCGATCTTCGGGGACGACCTGTCGCTACAAACACGGGTGGTTCTTTCAACAAGGTTGGCCGAGGTTTTCCTGACGGTGCGATGCCCGTACGAGCCGGAGAGTTGCTGATCTTGTGGGCGACGGGCCTGGGGCCGACGACGCCGCCGGTGCCGACCGGTGATCTGCCTGATTTCGTTTCGTTCGCGCTATTCCCCGTGCGGGTCCTGTTGAACGGCGAGGCAATCCCCGACGCCCTTATTCTCTACGCGGGCCAGGCCCCTGGGTTCGCCGGGTTGCAGCAAATCAATATCTTATTGCCACCGGAAGCGCCCACCGGCGAAGTCTTGGTTACCGTCGAAGTCGAAGGCGTTTCCAGCCAGCCCGGCATGACCGTTTCGATCGACCCGCCCGCCATGTGACCCGGGGGGATGTTGTGCGTAATATAACGTATACGTGAATGATTAGAAAAAGACGGCGTTTTACAATCGGAGGATTGCCCTGAAAGAGCTGGCCGAAATCGAAGCACCCTACTCAACAACGGGTCCAGGCGACGAATCCCGCGAATCCCTAGACGAGTTAAGGTGTGATCTTCGAGATAACGAGGAGTTCAGGATTGCGTATGCGGAATCTTTCATGAACACAGCCGTTGCCGCGCGGATCAAGACGCTCCGCGAACAGCGCGGCATGACTCAGGAGCAGCCGGCAGCCGCGATCGGCACGAAGCAGGCCAGCGTCTCTCGTTTTGAGAACGTCAACTTACTCGTCCTGGAAACGGATACGCCGCGAAAGTTGGCACGAGCGCTCGGCGTACGTCTCAAGATCAGCTTTGAGGATTTCGGTTCTCTGCCGGAAGTAGAGCACTTCAACAAGGATTCGTTGCAGCGTGTCTTGCCGGCGGAGGACGCGCGACCTAACGACCCGGGAGCGTCAGACGCGGAGTGGGAAAAGCCAACCTGGGTCCGCCATCTCAAACCCTAGTCCGCACGACGCGTTACCCGTCCGGCCCGCCCGGCCCCGCCGAGTACAATAGGCGGGTATGACGCGACGATTCCTTCTCGGGCTTCTTGTAATTCCGCTTCTTGGCGCTCTGTCCTGTACGTCGGCCGAAAGTCCGCAACAACGCGCCGATCGTTTCCTTTTGATGTACAACAGCATCGCCCAAAAACTCTACGCCGTGGCGGGTGAAGCGAGCTGGAAGGCCTACACCGATGTTACCGAACAGCATGTCGGCGAACGCATCGCCGCTGACCGGGCCTTCGGAGCCTTCGCCGGAAGCAACTACGTCATCGAAGAGACCAAGGCGCTGCTCGATCGTAAGGCCGAGTTGGACGACCTAGCCGTTCGCCAACTCGAAAAGATTCTGCTGTCGGCCGCGCAATACCCCGGAACCATTCCCGATGTCGTCAACGCCCGCATCGAGCAAGAGGCCAAGCAGAGCGCCGTGCTCGATACCTTCAGCTATTGCGCCGACAAACGGGGTGAGAACTGCCGCAAGACAGTCACGCCGAACGAGATCGACAACAGTCTGCGCGACTCCCGCGATCTCATCGAGCGTAAGCGCATCTGGGAGCTTTCCAAGCAAGTCGGGCCGCCGCTCAAGCCCGGCCTCGTCGAATTGCGAAAGCTTCGCAATCAAGTCGCCCAAGAGATGGGCTACGACTCTTTCTTTGCGCTTCAGGTGGCCGATTACGGCATGAAGGTCGACGAGATGATGGCGATGATGGAGCGCTTTCAGAGCGACCTCAAGCCACTCTACGAGCAGCTCCACTGCTGGACGAAATACGAGTTGGCCGAGCGCTACGGACAACCGCCGCCCAAGCGCATCCCGGCGCATTGGATCGGCAATCGTTGGGCGCAAGCCTGGCCGGGGTTGACCCAAGCCGCCGATCTCGATCCGCTATTCAAGGACAAATCGCCGGAATGGATCGTCGAGCAGGGCGAGCGGTTCTACACCTCGCTCGGGATGCGGGCATTGCCCCAAAGCTTTTGGGAAAGATCGGACCTCTACCAGTTGCCGCCCGAGGCGACGCGCAAGAAGAACACCCACGCCTCGGCTTGGCATCTCGATCTTGAACAAGATGTTCGTTCGCTGATGAGCGTCGAGGCGAACTACCGCTGGTTCCAGACCTCGCATCATGAACTGGGCCATGTGTATTATTTCATGGCGTACTCGAATCCCGACGTGCCTCTGACCTTGCGAGAGGGGGCCAACCGCGCCTTCCACGAAGCGGTCGGCGACTTAATCGGCATCGCCGCGCGGCAACCGGCTTACCTGCGGCAAATCGGTCTGTTGCCCGAAGATCAGCAAATCGACGAAATCCAATGGCTGCTCGATGAAGCCTTGAATGAAGCTGTCGCGTTCATTCCGTTCTCGGCCGGGACGATGTCATCGTTCGAACACGATCTCTATGAAGAAAATCTTTCCCCCGACGAGTTCAATCGCCGTTGGTGGGAGTACGCCGGCCGCTTCCAGGGCATCGAGCCGTCCGAGCCGCGCGGCGAGGAAAATTGCGACGCTTGCACCAAGACCCACATCAGCAACGACCCCGCCCAATATTACGACTACGCCATCGCGTTCGTCCTCAAGTATCAGCTCCACACCTACATCGCGAAAAACATCCTCAAGCAAGACCCACGCAACTGCAACTACTACGGCAACGAGGAAGTCGGGCGGTTCTTGTCGGAAATTCTACGGCTCGGCGCGACCCGAGACTGGCGCGAGGTGATCAAGGAAAAAACCGGCGAGGAAGTCAGCACCCGAGCCATGCTCGAATACTTCGCGCCCCTGATGGACTACCTACGAAAAGAAAACGCGGGGCGCGACGTCAGCTGGTAGCGGGGGTATATGAGATTCCTTCTTGTGACCGTGCCCGTCACCGGCCACGTCAGCCCGATGCTGCCCGCGGCCAAGAAACTGGTCGAGCGCGGCCACGAAGTGCGGTGGTATACCAGCGCGCGATTTCAAGCAAAGATCGAGGCAACGGGCGCGCGCTTCATCGTGTTTCAAACGGCACGGACATCGACTACGACAAGGCGAACGACCTGTTCCCGGAACGAACGAAACTAAAGGGGTTGGCCAAGCGAAATGGGATCTCAAGAGATTAGTGATCGACATTGCCGTTGAGCAGTGCGAGGACCTGGCAGCCATTCTCAACGACTTTCCGGCGGACATAATTCTCGGCGATAGTTTTGCATTCTCCGCGCTGTTCGCCGCCGAGCGAGCGGGTCTGCCTCTTGCGATGCTGAACATCACGAACCTGTTTGCGCGCAGCCGTGACACCGCTCCCGACGGCCTGGCCCTTGCCCCCAGTTCCACGACGCTCGGACGCATACGGAACCGTTTTCTGAATTGGCTTGTTTTACGAGTTCTTCCGCGCGATGTCAACCGCCATTGCAATCAGGCCCGGGCGCGCCTGGGGCTTCCCGCAGTCAAGGAAATGCTCTTCGAGTTGGCGATTCACCGCCCACGCTTGTTTCTGCAACCCACCATAAGTGCGTTTGAGTACCCCCGCGGCGATTTACCGAGTCAGGTGCATTTTGTAGGCGCTCTTCTTCCGGAAGCTCCCAGCGATTTTCTCCCGCCCTCGTGGTGGGATGAACTTAAGACCGAAAGGCCGGTTGTGCTGGTGACGCAAGGTACTCTTGCAACCGATCCAAACGAACTACTCGTTCCCGCCATACGTGGATTGGCGGGAGAAGACGTTTTGGTCGTGGCGACTACGGGCAACCGCCCCGTGGAGAATATCGGTGTAACACCCCTGCCCGCCAACGTACGATTGGAGCGATTCATCCCATTCGCCCATATCCTGCCCACGTTGATGTGATGGTCACCAATGGCGGTTACGGCGGCGTCCACTTTGCCCTGACGCACGGCGTGCCGCTGGTGGCCGCCGGGAAGTCGGAAGACAAGGCGGAGATATGCGCCCGCATTGCGTGGGCCGGAGTCGGCGTCAACCTCAAGACACAGTCGCCCACGCCTTCCCAGGTCAGCGACGGCGTGAGGACGGTGTTGAAGGATCGAAGCTACCAGCACAAGGCGCGGGAGATGCAAGAGGAGTTTGGGCGCCTGGACCTACCGACCGCAGTGGCTGAATTGCTGGAGAAGTCGGGCTGATCGCAAATTTCCGGATTCGGGTTTGCTTCTTCAGCCTTGCTCGTATCTTCAACCTTGCTCGTAAAGGTAGGCGGCTTCGACGTGACGGCTTCCGGAACCGTCATTGACGACGAAACTCTCGCGCCGGTCCGGCCTTCCGCCGCTACCTTCCTCATGGCTCCAAGGCGATGCCGCCCCATGGCTCCAAAGCGATGCCGCTCCGAACTCCCCCTCTTTGCTGAGGGCATAGAATTGCAACCCGAACGCGAGCTTGTCCCGCCGATCCCCGTAGTTGCGCGAAACCCGCCGCAGCGCATCGAGGCAGGCCTGCTCGGGCCCCAGCCCGCGGCGCATGTTTTCGACAACCGTGTGGGCGCCGCAAATGCGAATATTCTCCTCGCCGCGGCCGGTCGAGCCGGCGGCGCCGACTTGCTGGTCCACGTAGAGGCCGGCGCCGATGATTGGGGAATCGCCGACGCGGCCGGGAATCTTCCAGGCCAGTCCGCTGGTTGTCGTGACTCCCGACATTTCTCCTCGACGATTGAGAGTGAGGCACGTGATCGTGCCCGTGGGGGGATTGGCCGCGACGTCTCGCGCCCAGGCGAGCTGATCGGGGTCTACACCAGGGAAACGCCGCAACAGGGCTTGACCGCCGTCGGGTTCCGGCGCGTCGAGGCCGGGTCCCCAGTTGCCCCCGCGGGATTCTTTCCAGGTCAACCAAGCCAGCCGGGCACGCTCGGTGAGCAGATCTTCTTCGCTGAACCCATGGGCTTTGGAGAAGCGTAACGCTCCCTCGGCGACCATCATCACGTGATCGCTGCGTTCCATCACGAGTTGCGCGACTTTCGACGGCGTCTTGACGCCGCGCAGCGAGGCGACCGAACCGGCGCGCGCCGTGGGGCCGTGCATGACGCAAGCGTCGAACTCGACGACGCCCTCTTCGTTGGGCAGCCCGCCATAGCCGACGCTGGTGTCATCGGGGTCGAGTTCAACGATGTTGACGCCGGCGACAGCGGCGTCGAGGGTGTCCTCGCCGGCGCGTAGCATCTCGACGGCCCTCTCGCAGCAAGCCAGGCCATTCGCACTGGATACGGCGATGTCAACGTTAGGTTCAGCGGGGGCCGGTACGGCCGGAAGCGCCGCCGCGGACATGGTTGCCAGAGAGCCCTGGAAAAGGTTTCTGCGGGTGATCATGGCCGTAGGGTAACAGGGGCGCTCACAGCCTGGAGGGCCGGCGAAGCGCAGGCCTGGAGACCTGCCCCACCGCGAAGAGCGTCGCTCTACCCTGCCCTGCCCGGGGACCCACGCGCGCCGGTAGCGGCCGGCACGCCTCACTGCACGATGAAATGGATCTTGCGAATCCGAAACTGAGCCGGCTTTTCGCGCGGGATCTTGATGCGCAGCATGTTCTGATCGCCGCGTTTGTGGTCGGACAGCAGCTTGCTTTCGTAGAACTCATTTCGTTCGAGACGAATCGGATCGCCTTCGGAGAGGACTTGGGCCTCGATCATGGCCGAGTGCATCGGAAGCAACAAGACAACTTTTCCGTTGCGGGGGTCGAGCCGCTTGACCTTCACGGTCAGTCCGCTCAGAAGCGGCGTCAGCGCGGCCGTCAGCACGAGGATACGAGCGAGCGATCTCATTGGGACACCTCCCTGTGTCAGCCGCGGGTGTCTGTGTTGCATTGTTCGCCCGCCGCAGTGTTCTTATCGGACCGAGAGGAGCTGCGAAGAGCACCACCCTATAGGTGTGCCGCGGAATATTTCCATTCCGGTTCGGAAACCGGCGATTCAATGGGCAGATTCGGCGACTCGGGCGGAATCGGGGTGCCGGCAGGGCCCTTGGGTCTAGGCGGGTTAGTCGGGATCGACAGTATATTCGCTCGTTTCCACGACCTTGATTGGCTCGGATCCCTTGCCTTGGATGGGGATTTCGGCGCGCAGAGTGCGGGTTGTTGTTTCTGAAGTAATCCATAATGTTCGCGGATTCACCAAGCGTTCCCCCTCGCCTGTGAGGCAGGCCTTCGATGAGTCGGCGGAAGCGGACGGGGGGGCCTTCAATGCGCCCCGCGCGACTTGATTAACCCGCTCGACGAGGTTTACCGGGTCGCTGTCAAAGAAAAAACGGGCGCGCAGGCAGGGGCCGCCGGGACATGCCGTCCAAGCGGCGAACAGGGTGGCGGTGTGGACTACGATCCTGCCGCCGCCGCGTAGCGGAACGTTTTCCTTCGAGGTCCAGGCTTCGCCGATGCGGATGACACGGCCGGCAAACCGTTCGACGCGGTCTTGCCACTCGGCCAGGTCGCCCTTTTTCAAGGAGGCGGCGTTAAATAGGGGGCCGAAGCTCTGCATGAGTTGGGGCGGGAACTTTGATTTCAGGTTCTCGAGGATGCCGTCGTAACCGTCAATGGCGGTCGCCCGGCCCTCGGCGTTGACGGCATAAGTGAGCTTCACTCCGGCCATGGCGTCGATCATGGGACTGGCAACGGTCCGGCCGTCGCGGGCGAGGGAGTTGGAAAGGGTTTTCTTCTCGATCTGATAGCCGGTTTCGCTCTTGTGGACGGTCCAGCGGAAGCTCGTTTCACTGACATCCTTGTGAACGGTTTCGCCACGGGTAACGGTGCGGCCGCGACGGATCAGGACGGTTTCGGCAAAGCCGTCGGGGGGAGCGAAACGGAAAGTGATTTCTTCGGCCGACAGAAGGGCGGCGATGCCGCAGAGTAGGCCGCAGCGGAGGGCGAAGACGGGAACGGGGAGTAGGGGCCGCATGTCTCTATTGTGAGGGATCCGCGGCACAGACCGGCGCGCGCCCAACGGCGGGTCCGGACAATCGCGCACAACATCCAGACGACCCCACCACCTACCGGACAATCGCGCACAAACCGAGGACCACTTCGCCGGCCGACTCGTGAGAAAGTTATCGCAAGTCAAGCTTGACCCACAAGAAGAGAGCAGAGAAAGAAGGAGAAACATCATGAAATCGATTAACATTGTCCGGTTCACAGCGATTGCGATCGCCGTATTCAGCGCCGCGAGCCTGCAAGCCCAATTGCCCGATCCCGGTCTCACGATTGACCCCGAGCGCACTGCCTTGGTCGTGACTGATCCGCAGAACGACTTCCTCAGCCCCGAGGGCGTGACCTGGGGCGTGGTCGGCAAAAGCGTGGAGGCCAACGGCACCGTCGCCAATATCGAAAGTCTGTTGAAGACCGCGAAGAAGGCGGATATGCCGGTCTTCGTCTCGCCTCACTACTACTACCCGACCGACCACGGCTGGCAGTTCGGCGGCGCGGTGGAAACCATGATGCACGGCATCAATATGTTCGATCGCAAGGGCGCGCTGACGACCGAGGATTTCGATGGTTCGGGGGCCGACTGGCTGGCCGTCTATAAGCCCTATCTCGAGGACGGTAAAACCGTCGTGACCAGCCCGCACAAGGTCTACGGACCCGAGACGAACGACCTGGTGCTGCAACTGCGCAAACGAGGCATCGACAAGGTCATCCTCGCCGGTATGTCGGCCAATCTTTGCACCGAGTCGCATCTGCGCGAGTTGCTGGAGCAGGGTTTCGAAGTCGCGGTGGTGACCGACGCGACGGCGGCGGCGCAGGTTCCCGGCCTCGACGGCTACGCCGCGGCGCTGGTGAACTTCCGCTTCCTGGCGAGCGACGTGTGGACGACCGAAGAAGCGGTCGCGAAAATCAGCGGCGAGGAGCCGGAAGCGTCCGAGTCGGGCTCGGACTAGGTATTCGGCCTCGAAGAACTGATGACCCGGGGCCGTAACGGTCCTCAAGGGCTGATTTCGAGGGAGGGACAGGCGGAAACGCCTGTCCTCTTTCTGTTGGGATTAGGCGGTTATGGGTGGCGGTGCGGAGTGGTCCCTGTTTCTGCTCTAACTCACATCGCCCCGTTCAGAGCCGCGGGCCGTGACAAGCGGCGCGAGGGGTTTCGGTTCCTTTTCGTACGTCGCGGCGGCCGCAGGCTCTAGACCTTCGGCGCCCGACGTATAAAGCCGCCCGGCTCGGCCGCCGATCGAACACCTTGGGAGGGTTTTCGTTGACGGCACGGTTTGTCGGGTTTCTAGCGCTTGTGTTCGTTGTATTTGGGCAGGTCGCCGCGGCGGCCAACGCCCCGCCTCGCCGTGACACGGCCGGATGGGGCGTCAGCGGCCCGTATCCGATTGGGCGCGGGGACGTCCTCGAGATCACCGTTTTCGAGGTCGAGGAGCTCAGCCAATCGGTGGTGGTTGGTCCGCGCGGCATGATCTCGCTGCCGTTGATCGATGAGGTGGCGGTGGGCGGGCTGACGACGGCCGAAGTCGAAGCGACGCTGAAGCAGCGATACGGGCGCGGCCTGCTGCGCGATCCCCAGATCAGCGTGCGCGTCTCGGAATATCATAGTCGGCCCGTAAGCGTGTTGGGAGCAGTGCGAGAGCCGGGGGTCTATCAACTGCGGGGTCGGCGGCGGTTGGTCGAGGTGCTGGCGATGGCGGGCGG
Organism: Bryobacterales bacterium; assembly: GCA_965248235.1. Lineage (GTDB taxonomy): Bacteria > Acidobacteriota > Terriglobia > Bryobacterales > UBA6623 > UBA6623. The sequence goes on from CBDFIU010000002.1 coordinate 174,165, forward strand.
GCTTAGCGACGAGGTCGGCGAGACCGTGACGATCTCGCGCGGGCGGCCGGCGACGGCGGGTTCGCCCGAGGAAGCCGGTTACGGCGACGTTTCGCGGCGGGAGTTGCGCATCCCGTTACGGCGGGTTTTGCGGTTGCTCGACGAAGACGAGAGCAATCCCTTTATCGAACCGAACGATACCGTGCAGGTCGAAAAGGCCGGCTTGATCTATGTACTCGGCGCGGTGAAGCAGCCGGGCGGCTTCCCTGTCCGGCGGCGGGAAGACATCACGGTCTTGCGCGCGATTTCGATGGCCGGCGGGCTGGAGCGTCACTCCGCGCCGCAGAAATCGCGTGTGATCCGTCCCACCGAGTCGGGCAAGCAGGAGATCCCCGTTCGGGTCCGCGACATCTTGAGCGGTCGGCGCGACGATAGTCCGCTACGCGTCAACGATGTGCTCTTCGTTCCCGACAGCCGCGCGAAAAGCGCCCTGAGCCGAAGCTCCGAAGCTGTCTTGCAGATGCTGACCGGAATCGTCATCTGGCGGCGCTAGTCAGCTTTTCTCGCGGCTGTCGGGGCTTCGGGCTCCCACGGAGAGCGGCCCGTTTTTTCAACAACGATTGTGAACATAGAGAACAGACCGGTTCCGATTCCCGCCCCTTCCGCCGAAGTCACGGTGCCGGTGCGCCAGCGCGTGGTCGAAGCGGCGCCGGTTCACGTGAGACTTCCGAGCCGACGGGCGACTTCTCGTTGCGCGAGCTGCAGCGCGTGCTGCACGCCCGACGCCGCGTGATTCTCTACGCCGGCGCGCTGGGGTTGGCGGCGGCGCTGGTCTACAACTTTGTCAGCCCCTCGATCTACCGCGCCGCGGCCGCGATCCAGATCGATCGCGAAGAGCCCGACATTGCCAAGCTTGATGGGGAGATGCGGCAAGTTCCCGAACAGCCCGACTATTTGGAGACTCAGTACAAGGTTCTCAAGAGCCGCGCCCTGGCCCGGCGGGTGGTCGACAAGTTGCGGTTGCACCATCTCGCCGAGTTTCGAGTTCGTCTTGACTCCGACGCCGGGAGATCCGAGATCTCCGGAGGCGGGATGGAAGCCTCCTTCGACCAGGGTACGGTTTCGGCTCGAACCCTGCCGTCGGCGATTCTCGACGAATACCTCGACCATCTCGGCGTTCATCCCGGCAAGGGGACACGCTTGGTCGATGTCAGCTTCGAGTCGATCGACCCAAAACTGGCGGCGCTTGTCGTCAACACCGTGGCCGACGAGTACATCGACCACAACTTAGAGGCGAAGTGGAATGCGACCCAAAAGGCTTCCGGATGGCTGCGCGAGCAACTGGTGACGCTCGAGCAGCAGCTGGAGGTCAGCGAAAGCGAGTTGATCGACTATGCTCGGCGTCACTCGATCGTGTTTATCGAGGAGCGCAAGAACATCACGACCGAGAAGCTAGCGCAACTCGAGCAGGCGCTGACACGCGCGGAAACCGAACGCATTCACGAGCAGTCGCGGGCGATGTTGCTCGAAGACGAGTCGCGCTCGGGCCGAGGCTTGCCCGGCAGCTTGACGAGTCGCGGCTACGAAGAGCTGAAGGCGACTCTTACCGAGCTGCGCCGCGAGCACTCGCGCCTGCTGGTGACTTTCGCGCCCGAATACCCAAGTGTCCGACGGGCGCGGCGACAGATCGAAGAACTCGAAAAGGCGCTTGACGAGGAAGAAGGCCGCATCTTGGACGGTGTTCGCGAAGGGTACACTCTGGCCGAACAACGCGAACGCCTGCTGCTCCAACAAGTCAAACGGCAACGCGCGCTGGTGAATCGCCTCAGCGACGATTTCATTCAATACAACATCTTGAGGCGCGACTCGGAGACTAACCGCACTCTCTATGAAGGTCTGCTGCAACGACTCAAGGAAGCGGGCGTCTCGGCCGGGCTGCGGGCGTCGAATATCGCCGTGCTCGACCACGCGGAGGTCCCCGAGCGTCCGCATCGGCCCCGCAAGCCACTGAACGCGGCCCTGGGGCTTTTGAGTGGTCTGCTGGCCGGTATCATGCTGGCCTTTTTCCAAGAACACATGAATACCGTCGTCCGGACGCCCGAGCAGGTCGAGCAGATGACGGGCCTGTCGCTGCTGGCGGTGATCCCGCGGGGACGTTCCCAAAGCGCCGAAAAGGTTATCGTGCGGCCTATCGAAGCCCAGGCCCCGGCCGGCCTCAAGGCGGTCGCCGCTTCCGCCCGGGGAACCGCCGCGGCCGCAAGGCTCGAGCCGACAACGCCGAAATTCCGGTGGGAACCCGAAGCAGCGCTGTCGGAAGCCTATCGTACGCTGCGCAGCTCCATCTTGCTCTGCTGCGACGATTCCATGCGCCGCATCTTGGTCACCAGCTCGCAACCCCAGGAAGGTAAGACGACGGTCAGCCTGAACCTCGCCTGCAGTCTGGCGCAATTGGGCCGAGATGTTCTGTTAGTGGACGCCGATCTGCGACGACCGAATTGCGCTCGTCAACTGGGCATCAAAGCCCGCCGCGGGTTAACCGATTATCTCCAGGGGCTGGCTGAAATCGACGATGTCATCACCGCAACCCCCGTGGAAGGCCTGCATCTGGCCGCCGCCGGCCGCTCGCATGGTCCGGCTTCGGACCTTCTTTATTCGCCCCGGTTGGCCGCGCTGCTCGACGAAGCCGCCGACCGTTTCGAGCACGTCATCGTCGACTCGCCGCCGTCGTTGGTGCTCTCCGACGCTCGCACGATTTCTCAGATGGTCGAGGGCGTCGTCCTGGTGGTTTCCGATCAGACCGAGGCCGGAGCGTTGCTGCGAACCAAGCAGACGTTTGATGAGACAGGAGTGCGGCTGCTGGGCTTCGTGATGAACCGCGTCAATCTCGACAATCTCGACTACGGATACTATCGCGACTACGGGTATTCCTACCGCTATTCGGAAGATCGCGAGAGTTCAGGGTGAACGGGGTCAACAACGAATTTTGATTCATGCGCGATCGTGGCGCGGCATGAGACCACAACGGCCGGCTAGGTCTTGCATACCCGAACCGACCGCCCGAGGCTGATCGGCGGGGCGAACCTTCGGGCGGGCACTACTTCTTCTTGCCGGCCGCGGCAAGCGCGGCTTGAAAATGCCAGGCGATAAAAGCGAAGCAGGCCAGCGCCAGCGATAGGCTGACGAGAGTTAGAAAAATCGTGTCGAGGGAGGCGATGACCTTGCCGCTGACGACCAGCCAACCGGTCACGCCGAGTCCGAGAAGCCCCAGTACCAGGCAGAAGAAAATTCCAATAAGCGTTTTTCCCATCAATCGATTACTCCAGACTTTGCATCCACTCCAAGCTTCGCATCGAGTCGGTCGGCGCTTAGTCGGGCGGCGGGCCTACGTCGAGCGGACAGCCTTGTCGGCGGGAAAACGACAGGATCGTTCCCATCGCGAATCGCAAACCGGACTCAAGGAGGGGACTCTCCTTATTTTGAGAGACATTGCTCGCCTGTGCAAGCGGCCTGCTTGCGGGATCCCGTCGGCTCCGCCGCTGAAGCCCCGTGGGCTCGTCCGCGGCGTGAGAACCCGCGCGTCAATCACCCGCGCCGGGAAGCGGGTCGTTGCTGTTCCAGATAGTCCGGAAGATCTTCCACGAGCCGTCGGGCTGCCTCTTTCTGATCGACATGTACTTGCCCTCGCTTTGCAGCGGCTCGCCGCCGGCCTTCGGGGTTAGCGTGACCGGGGAAGCGCCCCGGACGAAGGTCCAATCACCCGCGACTTCCACCTCCGCCAAAGAAAGTGTGATGGTACCGTCGAATTGTTCAAAGGTGGCCTGAAAAGAGGCCCTGATTGCTTCCTTGCCGATGACGGGCGGTGCGTTCGGGGGCATCCGAACAGCATCGTCGGCGTGGAGCGCCGCAAGGGCGTCGGCGTCGCCGGCGGCGTAGGCTGCTTCGTACGCCTCGGCGTTGGCTTCGAGCGCTTCCAAGTCCGCGGCGCGAGTGGGCGCTTCGGCGGCCGGCGGTGGCTCTGGGGCACGGGAACAGGCGGGACCAACAAGCCCGACAGACAGGAGAAACGCGCTTACTAGGTAGGGTCTCATGAATTACACCTCGTATTTGGATGGCGTATGCCGGCCGGAATTCGCAAGCCAGCCTTCCGACTCTGATAGGGTAGCCCAACTGCCTGATGACGACAACCGTCGTCGTTGCCTCGGAGTGTTTTGGACGGCCCCGCCTTGGCACAAGCGAGAGGCCGGCGACCCGCCCGCTACAATGACTCCATGCTCAAAGTCGGACTGACCGGCGGCCTGGCTTCCGGCAAGACCTTCGTTGCCCGGGAGTTCGAAAAGTTGGGCTGCGCGGTGATTTCCGCCGACCGCTTGGGCCACGAGGTGTTGCGTCGCGAGGGCGAAGCTTTCGCGGACGTCGTCGCGGAATTCGGGGAGGAGATTCTCGACGCTGACGGCGAAATCAACCGCAAGGCTTTGGGGACGATCGTCTTCGCCGACCCCGCCAAACTCAAGAAGCTGAACTCGCTCGTCCACCCCCACGTCTTCAACAAGCAAGAGAAACTCTTCGCCGAAATCGCCGTAGGCGACCCCAAGGCGGTTGTCGTCTCCGAAGCCGCTATCATGATCGAGTCGGGCAGCTACAGCCGCTATGATCGCATCGTGATTACGGTGTGCCCGCCGGATTTGCAGATCCGCCGTTATTGCGACCGAGAGAGCGCGTCGGAGGCGGACGCTCGCGCTCGACTGGCCCGTCAGATGCCCCTCGAAGAGAAACGCAAATACGCCGATTACGTCATTGATACTTCGGGAACGAAACAGGAAACCGAACGCCAAGTGCGCGAGATTCACCAAGAACTTCTTCGGGAGGCCGCATGAGCGGAGATCGTCGACCGATCGGATTCCGTCCGCTCTGGCTGGCGGCGATCCTCACGGCTGTTTTCGTGCTCTGGACGACCTCTCCTCGCGGGGACCCTTGGCGCCCGGCCCCGAGTGCCCCAGATGACCCTTCACCCTATTGGACCGAAGCGCAAGCCACCGGTCTGACTGCCGAAGAGCAGTCGAACATCGACATTTACACGCGCGCCAACCAAGCCACGGTGAATATCACGAGCACCGTGCTCAAACGCGGTTGGTTTCTTGAGGTGCAACCGAGCGCGGCTTCGGGGTCGGGTTTTCTGATTGACGAAGAAGGCCGAATTCTGACGAACCATCACGTCATCGGCGGCAACGCTCCACAGATCGAAGTCACACTCAGCGACAAGTCGCGCCACAAGGCCGAGGTCCTCGCCGTCGACGAGGCCAATGACTTGGCGCTGATCCGCATTCGCGCCGAGCGGGATCTTCCATCCCTGAAACTCGGCCAATCCGACAACCTGAAGGTAGGTCAGAAAGTGCTGGCCATCGGCAATCCGTTTGGTCTCGAGGGGACTTTGACGACGGGTATCATCAGTTCGTTGGGACGCTCGATTCGCGACGCCGAAAGTTTTCTCGAAGACATGATTCAAACCGACGCCGCCATCAACCCGGGCAACAGTGGCGGACCGTTACTCGACAGCGCGGGCAACGTCATCGGGGTCAATACGGCTATCATCGGCCGCGGCAACCTCGGCATCGGTTTCGCCATGCCCATCAGCCGCGCCGTCCCCTTGCTCGAATACGAGCGCACGGGGGGCACGGCTCGCCAACCGAGTCATCCCGGCTTCCGAACTCTGTTTCTTTCCGGGCGCTTCATGCGCGCCCTCGAGTTGCCGGGCGAGTCGGGTTATCTGGTGGCTGAGATTGCGGCGGGTTCGGCCGCCGCCCAGGCCGGCCTTCGCGGCGCGCAACGCGAAATCGTTCTCGGGAATTACGTGATTCCATGGGGCGGCGACTTCATCACCCACGTCGATGGACGCGAAGTCACTCACCGCCGCGTGTTGAGCCAAGTCCTCTCGCTCAAACATGGCGGCGACACTCTCCGGCTGACCGTCATCCGTGACGGCGAAAAGCAGATCGTCGACATCGAGCTGCAATCGAAAAACACCCGTTGGCTCTAGCGCGAATTTCATAAAACTCCACAGGGCCGCGGTCCATTGACCGCGTCCCCGAATAAGTACTCCTTATAGGACACCGCGCTCACCCGTACTACGGTTGCGGCCCTAATCACCGGTAGGTGATAATAACTATAGCCCCCGCGCTTCACGGATAGGATCGGAGTCGTCAAACGTGATTTTAGTACGAGAAAGACTTACTCTCGTCAAGGCTGTTTCTTCTTTATCCGCCGCGAGTCGCCGGGAGGCGGCACGGCGTTTCCTGGAGGGCCTTTCCAGCGACGAACTCGAATATATCGCGGCGTATTTCGGGGCTCGCCTCATTGAGTCCCGCCCGACTTCTCCCGCGTTGACGCGCGACGAAATCGCACTCTGCATCCAACGCTACGACGGTGCCGCGGGGCCGTCTTCCTCGGAAAGTCGGTCGACGCACAGAATGATGATCTTGCTGGAATACCTCAGCATGAATCGGGCGTCGCAAAGCGAAACAGTCCTCGCTCCCGCCGGCGCGGCCTAGCCCTCGTCCCACCGGCCGGTCTCATTGATTCGGCACCATGATCCATATCACCGAGGAACAGGTCCGCGAAATCCTGTCGCCCGCCAAGGCCGTCGAGTTGCTCGAAACTTGTTTCGGCCGCCTCGACTCGGGCCAAGCCGTCAACCAACCGCGCCGACGCGTGCGGATGGCGAACCGCACGCTGCTGCACTACATGGCCGCGGGCGACAACGAAAGCGGGTATCTGGGAACCAAGGTCTACGCCACCAATCCCGGCAAGGGCGCGCGTTTTCTTGTCAGCCTTTTCGATGCTGAAACGACCTCTCTGCTCGCCACGATCGATGCCGACAGTCTGGGACAAATTCGCACCGGCGCGGCTAGTGGTTTGGCGACGAAATTCATGGCCAACTCGAACGCCCGAACCATCGGCATGATCGGGACCGGGTGGCAAGCCGAAACGCAACTCGCCGCCGTGGTTGGAGTGCGCCCGCCGGAGCGAGTCAAAGTCTACAGCCGCTCCGAGGAAAGACGCGCGGCTTTCGCGGAAAAGATGTCGGGTCGGCTCGGGATCGACATCGAGGCCGCCTCATCGGCCGAGCAAACCGTTCGTGAAAGCGACATCGTAATCACCGTGACCAATGCCGCGACGCCTGTGCTCGAAGGCGCTTGGCTCGCCCCCGGAGCGCATATCAACGCGGCCGGGAGCAACCACGTCAAGCGCCGTGAAATCGACGGCGCGGCTGTTCAAGGCGCTGCGTTCATCGCCGTCGACTCGATCGAGCAAGCCAAGATGGAGGCGGGCGATTTGGTGCAGGCTGACGAAGAAGGCGTGTTGGATTGGGAACGCGTCAAGGAACTATCGGCCGTGGTAGCCGGGCGCATCGCGGGCCGCCCCGAACCGGAGACGATCACCTTGTTCGAATCCCAAGGCCTCGCCATCGAGGACATCGCCGTCGCCGGGTACGTGTATGAACAAGTCCGCTGAGGACGGTTGGCCGAACGTTTCCCGCTCGGTAGGAAGAACGGGATTCGGAACAATCGGGGGAATTCCGTTTCTATGAATCGGCGGATCTATAATACCGCCATGAAGATGGGGCCGTCGGCCCAAAGAGTCGAGTCCGGGGTCCTGCCGCCCTTACCTTCTTGCCCTATGGCACCACCGGGGATGTTGGGACCGCGGAGGCCAAGGAGGCGTTCGCTGAGTACCTGCCGGCGGTTCTGATCGTTTTTGGACGGCGGCGGGAGCCCGGAGGGCGACCAGAGTTGTCCCAAAACGATCAAAAGGAAAGGTGGCATTGAAAGCACCCTTTCCTCTGGTTCAACCTCTTAAACTGCTACCCATGTGGTTGGGTAATTCTGTTACCTATGTGCCCGGACATTCAGTCCATGCCCCCTCCGGGGGCAGCATACGAGGCAGTGAGACATCCCGGCCGCGAAGCGATAGACGTAGGGCGGCGGAACCCCAGCGCTGCAAAACACCTCGAGCGGTGTGCCGTATGGCACATTTTCAGGGCTCGGCTGGGTTGGGGTTCTACACAGGGTTCCGCCGTTCCGGCTCCACCCTTGGCTATATTTCTGCCGCCGCTTCGCGGTCCGCAGTACTTCTCGAAGGTGATTTTCGGAAGGGGCGAAAGACTCGAACAGCTCTATTCTGTAAACATCATTTGCTGCTCGGATTCTTTCCAGGCACTGATCTTGAGGCGGCGGCAGACCCAGCAGAGGCCTTCCGATTGCTCGCTGGCACCCGGCGTATCGCAGATCCTACAAGCGAACGTTTTTTGGGCTTGAGGCTCAAAAACGGTCTTCTTGGCCGCTTCCAACAATTGCGGGTCAACGCCCTGCCCGGCGGGAATATCCTTGGGACCGCTATTTTTTTTCACAGCAACCTCGAAGTGGATCGGTTCGAGCGGGCCGGACTTTGCCCGGTAGGCTCCGGCACCACTCGCGCGACATCAACATCTTATCACGGGTTTTCTTCACCGACGGCCCCGATTGTCTCGAGAATGACGGATTTACGACTGGAACATTGCTCCGGGACAAGCGAGCGACGAGATTCGGCGAGTCGTCCGGCCGTCCCCCAAGTCTCTTATCGGATTACATTGGTTACATTTGGCCCGAGGCAGGCGGATGCGCCGCACGTGTACCTTCACCGCGGTCTGGTAGACTGGCAATCGGCGGCCATCCTCCCGATTGGGTGCGCGACTCGGTGGGAACCGATCGATAGCCGCCCGTTTTGCGCCAAGCTCCATGCAGAGCCGAAGCCGCATCCCGCCAACATCATACTTCGGGTTTATTGTTCTTGCGCTGCTGGGCTTGACCGCCTTGCCCCCCCTAGCCGCGCAAGACAGGACCGACCCGTCCCCGTTCTTTCCAGCGGACGACAGCACCTTCGAGTGGGAGGACGAGCGGTGGCCCGTGCCCACACGCCCAATCTCATGCCGCGTACGCAAATTTCCACTCTTCCTTGGCTTTGAATTTCGTTTCCTGACCGGATACGTCGCGGAAATCCCCCTCCGTGAAATCCGCGGTCCGGCGAATCGTTTCTTATTGCGGGTCGCCGTGAATCCGTTGTGGCCCGAGGCCGCCGAAGGCGTCTATTTCAGTCGCCGATTCGAGGTCGACGAGATCGCGGAAGACCGGAGCGGAGCGATCCAGTTCAGCGGCTCCTTCGCGGCCGGCGAGGGCGTGTACGAGGTGACGTGGCACTTGCAGGACGGTGTCGGGCGCTTTTGTACGACCCGTTGGACGGTCGAGGCACGCCGCTCCAAGAAAGACCGTGACGTCGAAATCACACTGGCCCCGGGCGAGGTCGCCCCCTCCCTGGTCTACCTATTTCGCGAAGAAACCCTGATTCCTCCCGATCCGGCCGGCAAGAAGCTCCGCGTCAAGCTGCTGGTCAGCATGGATGTGCGGGGCCGACGCCGGGTTACGATTCCGATGTGGCGTTACGCGCCGGTCCTGTCGATTCTACGGGTCATGGCAAGGCACCCGGCTCTGGCGGAATTTTCAGTCGTGGCCTTCAGCCTCGACGATCAGCAAGTTCTTTTCGAACAAGACTACCAAGACGTCATCGACTTTCCCGCGCTCGGCGAAACCATCGAGCAACTCACGCCCGGCACGGTGACGTACGGGCAACTCGGCAAGAGGAAAGAACAGGAATTCTTCGCCGACCTGCTCGAAAAGGAATTAGGCGAGGACGACGAGGACGACGCGTTCATTTTCGTGGGGTGGGACCTGCGCATCGGCAAGAAAGTCGCGAAAGAAACGATTCGGGGGCTGGAGCGCGGTTCCGCCCCGGTCTTCTACCTCAACCCGGCCATGTGGCGCAATTGGCGCGGCTTGTTGGGACATGCCGTCAGGGCGCTCGGCGGCACGCGCTACAAAGTTCGCCGTCCACGCGATTTACCCAACGCGATCGAGCGTATGGTCGCCGAGATTCCGGCACGTTGATCTCGCCGTCAAGAGCACGCCGACCTTGACCGCGACGTTCATTTCCCTATCGCACTTTCCTGAAAACCATCGTGGCCAGCGGCGGCAGGGTCACGAAAAGGGAACAGGGCCAAGTATGCAGGGGCGCATTGGTCGCTTTCACGCCCCCTTGGTTGCCCTGATTGCTTCCCCCGTAGATTTCGGCGTCGCTGTTTAAGATCTCCTGCCAATAACCCGGCTCGGGCACGCCGACCGGATAGTAGTAGCGCGACACGGGCGTGAAATTGCAGACGAAGAGTAGCTGATCGCTCGTGCTTTTGCCGCGGCGTAGAAAATTGACCACGCTCGATTCACGGTCGCCACAGTCGACCCACTCGAACCCCGCGGCGTCGAAATCCAGTTCATAAAGCGCGGGTTCGGTGCGGTAGAGATCGTTAAGATCTTTCACCCAAAGTTGCACGCCGGCGTGCAAGGGGCTGTCGAGCGCTTCCCACGAGAGCGCGCCGTCGTGGCCCCACTCCGCTCGTTGGCCGAATTCATCGCCCATGAAAAGCAACTTCTTGCCCGAGTGCCCGAATAGGAAGCCATAGAGCAAGCGCAGGTTCGCAAAGCGTTGCCAATCGTCGCCCGGCATCTTATTCAGCATCGAACCTTTTCCGTGGACGACCTCGTCGTGCGAGAACGGCAAGACGAAATTCTCGCTGAAGGCGTAGAGCATGCTGAAGGTGAGCTTGTCGTGGTGGTGCTTGCGGTTGATCGGGTCCTCCGCCATGTAATCGAGCATGTCGTGCATCCAACCCATATTCCACTTGAACCCGAACCCCAACCCGCCGGCGTCGGTCGGCCGCGATACCATCGGCCAGGAAGTCGATTCCTCGGCCATCGTCATCACGTCGGGGTACTCGGCGTAAACGAGTTCGTTGAAGCGGCGCAGGAATTCAACGGCCTCCAGATTCTCCTTGCCGCCGTGGCGGTTGGCTACCCATTCGCCGTCCTCGCGCCCGTAGTCGAGGTATAACATCGACGCCACAGCGTCCACGCGCAGCCCGTCGATGTGATAGCGGTCCAACCAAAACAAGGCATTACTGATTAGGAAGTTGGCGACTTCCCGCCGCCCGAAGTTGAAAATCAGCGTATCCCAGTCCGGATGCTTCCCCTTGCGCGGATCAGCGTGCTCGTAAAGATGTGTCCCGTCGAAATAGCCCAGCCCGTGAACGTCATGCGGGAAGTGAGCCGGCACCCAGTCGATGATCACACCGATGCCGCGCTGATGCAGCAGGTCGACCATCGCCATGAAATCGTCGGGGGTGCCGAACCGGCTGGTCGGCGCAAAGTAACCCACCGGCTGATAACCCCACGAGCCGTCGAAGGGGTGTTCGCTCACCGGCAAGAGCTCGACGTGCGTGAAACCCATCTGTGTGAGATAATCGGCGAGCCGGGGAGCAATTTCGGTGTAGCTCAGCCAACGACCGCCCTCGTCCGTCGCGCGCCGCCACGAACCGAGGTGGACTTCATAAATGGAGATCGGAGCTTCATGCGAATTGCGGACAACGCGATTCCCCATCCACTCCTCGTCCTCCCACTCGTACTCGGATAAGTCCCAGACTTTCGAAGCCGTTTGGGGCCTCAACTCGGCCGCGAAACCATAGGGGTCCGCTTTGTTGGCGGAATGCCCGTTTTCTCGCGAGACGATGTGGTATTTGTACAATGCGCCCGCATCCAAGCCTTCAACGAATCCCTCCCACACGCCCGCCTCGGGCCTGAGACGAAGCGGCTGGTTTTCGGGGTCCCAATCGTTAAAATCCCCGATCACCGATACGCGTTCGGCGTTCGGGGCCCACACCGCGAATCGAACCCCCCGCTGATCCCCTGAAAACGCCCGGTGAGCCCCCAGCCGGTCGTAGGAGCGGTAGTGGGTTCCTTCCGCCAATAGGTGCAGGTCGTAATCGCTCAGCGTCGGGCGAGTCAAAGCCATGGCCGGACCGTATCCCTAACGATGTCAAAACGTAAGCGACAACGCAAACCCGCGGGGCGGTAACCGCAGGTCGCTTCCCTGCTCCACTTGTCATCCCGCCCACCGACCATGTAGCCTTGGCGAGTATCCCTTTCTTTCGCCGCTCATGCCGATCCACGACTACCTCGACGGCCAAACATTAAGTACCCCCGAAGCTCCGTACATCCGCGACGGCGAGCGTCGACTCAGCTATCGCGATACGCGGGCGCGCTCGCATCAGATCGCCCACGCCCTCCATTCCGCCGGACTCGGGCCGGGAGACCGCGTCGCCGTTCTGGCTAAGAACTCTCTCGAATATGCCCTCGCCTACTACGGTTGCTCAAAGGCCGGCGTCGTCCCCGTCCCGCTCAACTATCGCTTGGCTCCGCCCGAGTGGCTCTATATCCTGAACGACTCGGACGCCAAGATTCTCTTTGCCGGCGGCGAATATGTGGAGGCGGTCGAAGCCATGCGAGATAACCTCGCGTCCGATGAGCAAATTATCGCGCTCAACGATTCACCCGCCTCCGGCGCGCCGGCATTCGAGGACTGGTACGCTGATCACCCGACCGACGCGCCCGCCCACACGCCCGATAACGCAGACCCCGCCCTACAGCTCTACACCAGCGGGACGACCGGTCACCCTAAAGGCAGCGTGCTCTCGCACCGCGCCTTTCAAGCGGCTTTTGAGACGGTTGGAAAGGGCTTCGTACGTAACGAGGACTGCTGTCTTGTCGTCGTCCCGATGTATCACATATTCGGCGTTGCCGTGACGTTTTGCGCCGCGGTCACGGGCGGCTCCGTCGAAGTGCTGTCGGAATTCACTCCCGGCGGCGTTGTGGAAAAATTGAGCGCCGGCGAAGTTCACTTTGTGGGCCTGGTGCCCGCCATGATTCAAGCCTGCTTGGCCCATGTCCCCGATGTCGCCGAGCGCGACTACAGCGCCCTCAACGTTGTGGCGTACGGCGCCTCGGCGATCGCCGAGCAAACTCTGCGTCAGGCCGCCGAAGTCTTCCGCTGCGATTTCCTGCAACTTTACGGAATGACCGAAATCGCGCCTTTTACTTACTTACTCCCTGAGCATCACGAGCGCGCCTTGGCCGAAAAGCCGGCCTTGCTGCACTCCGCGGGTGTCGTGATCCCCGGCTTCGAAATGCTCGTGGTGGACGAAGACGACCAGCCGGTCGCCCCAGGAACCCTCGGCGAAGTCGTCGCCAAGGGACCGGCCTTGATGACCGAATATTGGAAGAAACCCGAGGCCACCGCCGAGTGCATGCGGGGTGGTTGGATGCACACCGGTGACGCCGGATACCTGGATGAAGAGGGTTTCCTTTACCTGCAAGACCGCATGAAAGACATGATCGTCTCCGGTGGCGAGAACATCTATCCGCGCGAAGTTGAGATTGTTTTGTTCGAGCACCCCGACATCGTCGATGCCGCCGTGATCGGGATTCCCGACGAACAATGGGGAGAGACCGTCAAAGCCATCGTCGTTCTCCGCGACGGCGCACCGGCCGACGAAGAACGAATCATCGACTTCTGCCGAGACAAGCTGGGAGGCTACAAACGTCCCCGCTCAGTCGACTTTCTCGAGGCCTTGCCTCGCAACCCAAGCGGCAAAGTCCTCAAACGCCGACTCCGCGAGGCCTATTGGAAAGGAAGAGACCGCCGCATCGCAGGCTCCTAGCCTAGTGCGCTAAACCCTTCCCCTTGCCGGGGTCCCAGATCGTTCCGCCGATGTAGCGTTCGGCGTCCGCGTTGTTGTTGTAGTAGTAGACGGTCACGAGTTTCCCGTCGGCTCGCTGCACGGTGCGGGGATAGCCTAAATCCCAGTTGCCGCCGTCTTGGCGCAACACGATTTCCGAACTCCAGGTCTCGCCATTATCCGAACTCAGCCGGGCGCGAATTCCGTACGGCTCGGCCCGATATCCGTAGGTGATGGCGAGTCGTCCGTCGCGCAGTTTCACCACGCTGGGCGGATTGCCGCGGCCGGTATCGGGAACCGCGATGTTTTTGAACGACCACCATCGGCCGCCGTCATCCGACCGCCAGGCTTCGATCCAATGGCGGCGCCGAAAGACGGTCAGGATACTGTTTTCCGACAGCTTCACCGACGAAGGCATGATGGCGTAATCGCGACCGGGAGGCTCGGGGCCGATGAAGGCCATCAGTTGCCAGGTCTTGCCCCCGTCGCGGGTGCGCACGCATACCGGTCGGCCTTCCCGCGCGTTCGGTTTCGATAGCGTCACGAAAGCAGTTAGGTCGTGCTTCCCGTTCACGATGTAATCGGTGCGGGCCGCGACCCCGGCTTCCCCGAAGTCGGGAAACTTGAACGGACCGTTCCAGGATTTGCCGCGATCGTGGGAATAGTAGAAATGCGAGGGGCCGTTTTGGTGACTCGCCATGCGAAGCGTCATGGCGAAGTCGGAATGCGTGAAGTCAATGCCGCCGGGACAGTCGGTTGCCGGTTTTCCGCCGGCCTCGGTGGGAACATTGGCCATCTTCGTACCCGGAGGAGGCAGGAGGCCGGCGGGCTTTTCCAGTTTCCAGGTTTCTCCGCCGTCGAGGCTGCGCGCCAGAAAGTGCTCCGCCGCGCGGTTGTAGTCGATGGCGTGGCCGCGCTCGTTGGAACTGTAGTGCCCGCCCTCGAAGCCGACGACGATTTCGTTCCCCCATGACCAGATGCCGTGATTGGCGGGCCAGCCGCCGAAGCGCGCTTTCTCCTGGTAGAGGACAACGTTTTTCACGGGTCGCGCGTTATGCTCGGCGAGGGCGACGACGCCCATGGCGGCGAGAGAGAGGGCTACGACAAGGTGCTTTTTCATTCGGAAACTCCGGAAACTTGAACTAGGCTTCCATGGTATCGCGGAATCGGACGCGGCCGAGTCGGGCTACGCGGTCGTTGCCACCACCGGCGGGAGGCGGTCGATCCACGGCCGCGCTTGTTCGAGTTGCGCGGCAAGGCGGAAGAGCGACCCTTCGTCCCCGAAGCGGCCTACAAAATGGACGCCCACCGGCAGTCCCGCGCCGTTCCAATACAATGGGACGGACATGGCGGGCAGTCCGGTTACATTCGCGAGGTGAGTGTAGGGGACGAAATCGAAGTTGCGCGCATTCGTGGCGGCGGCATTGGGCGCCGGGTGGTCGGGCGGCGGATAAAGCACCCCGAGCTTGGGCGGGGGCTCTCCGAGCGTCGGCGTCAGCCAAAAGTCGTATTTCCCGAGAAAATCCGCGAACAGGCGGCCGAGCGACATGACGTAGTTCTCATCGTCAAGGTATTGCTTGGCCGACCATTGTCGACCTTGCTGGTAGAGCTGCCAAGTGACGGGTTCATAAATCTCCGCCGAGGCGGGCTTGCCCGTCATCGAGGCAATCGATTCGATTCCCCGAGCCAAACGTGCCGACCACAGCGTCATGAACGATTTCTTGTAGCGTTCGATTTCAATTTCCGGGGCAGCTTCCTCGACGTCGTGACCGAGGCTTTCGAGTAGCCGGGCGGCTTGCTCCACGGCGCGGACGCTGTCGGGGTGCAGTGGCTGCTCGATCGGCTCCATGCGGGTGAAAGCAATGCGCAGGCGGCCGGGAGCGGCCTGTAGCTCTTCCAGGTAGGGGCGTTGCTTGGGAGGAGCCGTATACGGATCGCCCGCTACGTAGCCTTCCGTGGCGTCGAGTAACGCGGCACTGTCGCGCACGGTCAGAGTCACGGCGTGTTCGCAGGAGAGAATGCTGCCCATCGAGGGTGCCGGGGAGTTGCGCGCCCTCGCCGGCTTGAGGCCGAAAAGGCCGCAACAAGACGCCGGGATGCGAATTGATCCGCCGCCGTCGTTGGCGTGGGCCATCGGAACGATGCGGGCGGCGACCGCGGCCGCTGATCCGCCGCTCGACCCTCCGGTGGTGTGTTCGAGATTCCAGGGGTTATGTGACGCCCCGAAAAGGTGCGGTTCGGTGGTAGCCACTAAGCCAAGTTCGGGCGTGTTGGTTTTGGCGACGATGATGAGCCCGGCTTGCTTGTGCCGAACGACGAGTTCACTGTCTTCCTCGGGCACGAAGTCTTCCAGGGCCTTCGAACCGGAAGTCCGCCGAACTCCCCCATAGGCCGCCCCCAAGTCTTTGAGCAAAAACGGAACCCCTTGAAACGGCCCGTCGGGGACGGGGGCCTCGGCGGCTTCGCGGGCCTGTTCGTACATCTTCGTGACGACGGCGTTGAGGCGGGGGTTGAGTTGTTCGATGCGTTCGATAACGCCGTCGACCAGCTCGATGGGCGCGACGTCGCCGCGCTGGACAAGCTCGGCCTGCCCGAGGGCGTCGTGGTCAAGTGCGTCACTCAGGGTCAGGGCGGCGGACTGCTCGCCGGGAGATTCGGCGGAATCGGCGCAGGCCGCCAAGCCCGCGACCACGGAACCCGCCACGAACGTCCGGCGGTCGACGGAATGCGACGGAGCGGGAAGTTGGGGAGCTTGAGTTTCGTCTTGCGGTTTTTTCATGAGGCGCTGTGTGAGCCGGTAGGGCGGAGGGACACCCGGACCCTCGCCGCCCCGGACTGCATTGGGCGAGGCGGGCCACTCCCTTGCGGGCGGGGCTCTGTAACTACCTTATGAATTTTTCGTGATGCTCGGCGAGGATTTGCCTGCAACGGCCCGCCGCCCTTGCCGAGGGATGGCCGATGGTTGGCTAACTTCAGTCCTCGATCTGCCCTATTCGCCTGATTCCCCTGGGCCGCTTCCCAGCAGTTTCAAAATCTGCGCGTGGCCGCGCTCGGCGGCCCGCATCGAGGCCGTCCACCCCTCTTCATCCTTGGATTCGGCGTCGGCGCCCCCGGCGAGCAACGCCCGAACGGCATCCGTCTGGCCCCTGTCGGCCGCGAGCATCAACGCGGTCCATCCCTGGTTCTGTTGAACATTCACTCCCGCGCCTTCGTCCAACAAGACTTGCACTGTCTCGGTATGGCCGTTATATGCCGCGCCCATCAGAGCCGTCCGGCCATCCTCCATTTGCGCGTCCGCTTCCGCGCCGCCCTTCAGCAACACTTTCGCGACATCCGCGTGCCCTTGATCGGCTGCATGGATCAGCGTTGTTTGTCCGCCTTTTGCCGTTTCGTTCGCGTCAGCGCCCCCTTCAAGCAGTTTCGCCGCGGCTTCGGCTTGGTTGTTGAACGCGGCGGCGGTGAGCGGACCCCAACCGTTGGCCATCTTGGTGTTGGGGTTGGCGCCTTTGGAAAGCAAGATGCCGATGATCTCCGCATGGCCCTCGGTCGCGGCGCCCGTTAGAGCCGTTGCACCGTCGGTCGCTTTCGCATCGACCTCCGCGCCGCGATCGAGGAGGGTCTGTACTACCTCTAGATGGCCGTTCTCCGCCGCCTCCATCAGAGCGGTGCGGGCGCCGCGACGAAATCTCGGATTGACGCGCACGCCGTTTTCCAAGAGAAGCTTCACGACGGCTGCGTGGCCGTTCATGGCCGCATTGGTCATGGCGGTTTGACCCCGAACGGCTTTCAATCGGACGTCGGCTCCCTTAGCAATCAGGACCTCCGCGGCTTCGGGATGACCACTAAAAGCCGCGGCCATCAATGCCGTCCAACCGTCTTGCGCCTTCGCGTTCACGTCGGCGTCGGCGGCCAGCAGAGTCTCGGCGACATCGGCGTGGCCGTTCATCGCCGCCCGCATCAAGGCGGTCCACCCATCCTGGGCTTCCGCGTCAACTTCGGCGCCCTTGTCGAGCAGGAGTTGCAGCAGACCGGCACGGCCTTTGTCCGCCGCCGCCATTAAGGCCGTACGGCCGTCTCCGGCCGCCGCATTCACGTCCGCCTCGCGGTCCAATAGCAGCGTCGCGGTATCCGCGTGGCCTTGATCCGCCGCTAACATCAATGCCGTCTTACCGCCGGGGCCTTTCGTATCCGCTTCGGCGCCCTTGTCGAGGAACAGCCCCACGACGTCGGTGTGGCCTTGATCCGCCGCCAGCAGCAGCGCATTCCAGCCGTCGTCGGTTTCCGCCTTCATGTCGGCGCCTTTTTCGAGCAGGAGCGCGGCCACTTCGCCGTGCCCGTTACCGGCCGCCAGCATCAGAGCCGTGCGGCGATCTCTGTTCTTTGTGTTTACGTTCGCGCCCCCCGCGAGGGCGGCTTCCGCTTTTTCGGAATCCCCGGCAACGGCCGCGCCGATCAGGTCTTGATTGACATCCCCACATCCCGCAAACAGAATCAGGACAACCGACAAGACGGCAACACTAATTAGCAGACGCATAACTTCCTCCCGCTGGCCTATAGGCCCAAAGATTCAATAACTTATCGAAGATGGAGGGCCCTCTCGAACGTCGCTCTGGCGGAGTCAAGGTTGTGTACACGGCCGTTGCGGCGCGAAAACACGCCGCTGTTCGCCCCGACGAATCACTTTTTCAGCCATGCAACCCGCCAACGGACCTGTCAGGAAAGAAACCAAGGAGACTGACAGTCCGCCGAGCAGGACCCATACGGCCGCGAGCGAGGCACCTCGAAGCTACATACGAACGCTCCTTCTCTCATCGATAAAGTTATGATGGTAGACATTATACTCGATTTTCGCTGAAGCGCAAGTACCGGCCACGGGACGTTGTAGCGGGGGAAATGGAACGAACGGACGCCTTGCCGGCGCGAGCCGAAAACGGTGTCTCCGTTGGGTCGGAGACCGGTCGCGGACCCGACATTCCGCGAGCTGTGTCGGTGGCTCTTTCGCTAATAATCCGGGCAGCTCTCTCTAGGCCGCGCGCATCGATTTGACGACTTTCCAGAGGCCCAGCGTCATGACGGGGATGACATAAACACCGAGGGCGAGCCAAGCGAGCATCCCGTAACCCTTGGATACCAGATCGACCAAGCCGAGTTGCGCAACCGCGGCGGCGACCAGCAGCATGACGACCCCGACGGCCGGTCGAAGTCTTTGGGGCATCGTGCGGCCTTGCTCGGCGTAAGCGCGGGCCAGTCGTTCGTTGAAAGAATGGATGAAACCTCCTCCGGTTTCGATCAAAGTACCGACGAGCCCGATCTGGAAGACCAAACGAAACGCATCGGAACCAAGGGCGCCGACGACAAAGTTCGCCGGGACGGTTTCGTCGACGACGGCCGGGTAATGCGCGATCATCGCGAACGAAAACAACACGCCGGGGATCATTCCGATAGGCCCCGCCAGCGCCCCGGCGGTCAGCGCCTCGCGGCGGGTCTCAATATGTCGGACCGAGAACAGCAGCGCGGGCGCCACCGCGACGTTGTAACAGGCATAACGTAGACCGGCAAGGAACCATCCCGATTCCAGGCGGGCCGTCGACAAGACGGTGTCAATCTCGGAGCCGAACCGCGCGAACGTCCACACGAAAAGAATCACGTAGATGCCGTAGAGAACAATCGACCACAGCGAAAGGTACTTCTCGATCGCCGAGCTGCCCTTGAAAACCAGCACCGCCACGGCAGCCATCAAGATGCCGACCCCGAGGGAATAGGGGAGCCGGAACGTTTCAGTAAGGATACTCCCCGCCGCCGCGCCGAGCACCGCCAGCGTAAGAATCAGCGCGACCAAATAGTACGCCTCGTAGAGCACCCAGGCCCGGCCCAGCAAAGCTCTCGTAAAGCTGCGGTAGTCATTAATTGCGCGCCGCGCGGGCGAGCTCAAACGTGACGCCGCAGACCAAGCACCAGATCACGGTGCTCACCAGCATCCCGAGAAGGCCCGTAAGTGGTCCGGTGCTTAGGAAAAACTCGACCAGCTCGCGGCCGGTCCCGTACCCCCCGCCGATGAGGACGGATTGGAAGACAAAGCCGGGGAGGAAGTAGCGGCGAAACCGGGGTGAGGAGAACATGGGAGGCGGGCGAGCGGTGAGGGTACTTGTGGGCCGGGGGTCTCGGCGCTATTCGATCTTGACGGCGTCGCGTTGGGCGACGAGCGAAATTTCAGCGGCCTTGAAGGCGCGCTCTTGCGTCATGGCGTTTTCCGTGCCGTCGAGGCAATCGCGGATCAGCTGTCCGAAGAAAGGATACCCCACGGTTCCCCGCGCGGAAATGTGCTGCTCGCCTTCCTGGTTGACCAGATAAACGTGGTCGAGTTCCGTGTCGCGGGCGACGTCGATGTATTTGCGCAGCTCGATATAGCCTTCGGTTCCGAGGATAAACGTCCGTCCGTCGCCCCAGGCTCCCAGGCCGTCGGGCGTGAACCAATCGACGCGAAAATAGTTAGTTGCACCGTTGTCGGCGACCAGCGAGACGTCGCCGAAATCCTCGAGTTCAGGGTATTGCTTGTGGGCGTAGTTGGCGACTTGGCTGCGCGTGACGGTCGCGTCGGCTGCTCCCGCGAAGTGCAGGAACTGCTCGACCTGATGGCAACCGAGGTCGCAAATGATGCCGCCGTACGATTCCTTGCGGAAGAACCAGTCTGGGCGCGTGGGGGCGTTGAGGCGATGCGGCCCCATGCCGATGACCTGCAGCACGCGGCCGATCGCGCCCTGGTCAATCAAGTTGCCGGCGTAGACCGAGGATTCTGTGTGCAGACGCTCACTGTAGTAAACGGCGTATTTCCGGCCGGTCGCGGCGACTTGCGCACGCGCCGACTCAAGCTGATCGAGAGTGGTCAGCGGGGCCTTGTCGACGAAATAATCCTTGCCGCGGGCGAGCACTTCCAGGCCGAGTTCGCAACGTTTGGCGGGAATCGAGGCGCCGGCAACCAGGCGGACCGACTCGTCGTCAAGAACCTGTTGTTTCGACGAGGCGGGCTGAACCTCTTCGTAGGTTTTGCAAAAGGCTTCCACCTTGGCGGCATCGGGATCCCAAACCCAACGCAACTCGGCGCCGGCTTCGATCAGGCCGTTGCACATGCCGTAGATGTGACCGTGATCGAGCCCGACGGCGGCAATCGTGAATTCTCCCGGCTCGCACACCCGCTCGGCCTTGCCGACCGGGGCGTACATCATGCCGTCTTTCTTTTGCATGGGTCTTCCCTTGAAGGACTGGGTTTTGAATCAACCAGCCTAGCAGCCGTGGGAGGGTGCCGCCGCCGCTCGGGGCTGTGAAAGATCACATACCGTCGGTTTCCGTGAACACGCGGCATTCATAGTACCGCGATGAAAATTCGTTTCAGTCGGGGCGCTTTCGGAAGACATACCGGCAAGAATGCCGGTACGGCACGCAAGAATGCGTGCGCCACGTCGAGATCGTAGATTCCGGGAATCGCGGCGGGACCCGCTTCAGGAACTTGGGTCGGGGCGGTAGCCGTCGCGGTGACGGTAGGTGAGCCAGACGATGCCGCCGATGATGGCGGCGGGGGGAATCGCCAGCAGAATGATGCCCTTGTTCAGGGCTTCGATGGCGGACGCCTTTTGGTAGGAAGCCGTCTTCTTGCACATTGGGCACTGCGCCCACATCGGGCCGGCGGCAAGTATGAGGACGACCGCCAAAAGCGCGAATCGAGCCGCCCCGCCCGCCAATTTGGCCACTATCAACTTTGTGTAGGAGAGCATCACGGACGCTCCACGAAAAGGGCTTAGAGCCCGAACTCCAGAATGCGATAGCTGTCGGGGAAAAAGTACCCGACCATGATCAGCAAACAAGCCACCATCGGGACGCAGAGAAGCCAGGAAAGGGCGGGCTTATCGAATTTCAGATGCATGAAGTAGGCCATGATCAAGGCGGTTTTCACCAGAGAAAGCCCCATCAACAGCGTGATCATCGCCACCTGCGCGAGTTGGATGTAGGCCAGCACGATCTCGATCAACGTCAGTACCAGAAGGCCAACCCAAACCTTGATAAACAGGCCGGTATGAGATTCAGAATGAGCGCTCATGAAAGTCTCCGAATTTAATTTCCTTCTAACGATTCGCGGCCGCCGCTATACCTTCGTCGAGAGCAGGTAGACCATCGGGAAAATAAACATCCAGACCAAGTCGACGAAGTGCCAGTAAAGACCGGCCGTTTCGACGTCCTCCGAATCATACTTGCCCTTGCCGAAACCGCCCGCGACAACCCCCAAATACACCACTCCAATCGCAACGTGCGTCATGTGCAGGCCGGTCAGGGTGAAGAACGTCGCGCCGAACAACGGCGTGCCGTAAGGGCTGCTAAAGGGCCGCAGACCCTCATGGATCAAGTGACTCCATTCATAGGAGTGCAGGACGACGAATAGGAGCCCGCCCAGCATCGTGGCCCAGATCCATTTCTTCGCGCCGGCGCGGTCTCCCTTGGCGGCGCAGTCGACACCGAAAACCATCGTCAAGCTGCTCGACAGCAGCACCAGCGTCATCACGCTCGAGAATATAATGGCCGGGAAGAAATCAAACGGCTTGGGCCAATCGTTGGCCACCCGTACATAGCTGTAGGCCATCAACAACGCGCCAAAGGTCAACGCGTCGGAGACGATGAACAACCACATCCCCAGTTTCTTGTGGCCGACGGCGAACGGTGATCCGCCCCCCTGCCATGTTGCTTCCGCCGTCAGGTCGGCGTGTCCGTCGGACATGCGTTACCTCCAAACCAATAACAGAACGAATAAATAGACCCAGAGAACGTCCATGAAGTGCCAATAGAGAGCCGCGGCTTCGACCACGGCCTCACGAGTCGCCCACAGGCGACCGCGCCAAACACACGCGGTCACGTAGGCGACAGCAATCAGACCTCCAAACAAGTGGAGTCCGTGGGCCACCGTGAACACATAGAAGAACGAATGGCTCGGGTTGGCGGCCATATAAAGGCCTCGATCGACCAAATCCATCCATCCGGCCCACTGGGATGCCAAAAATACGACGCCGAGCACCGCCGTCGCCGTGAGCCATTTCCTCAGATCGCCCTCGGCGGAGGCCCGTAGGGCGCGTTTGGCCTTCTCGATCGTGAAACTACTGACCAGCAGCACCGCGGTGCTGAACCACAACACCGCCGGCAAGCCGAAAGACTTCCAGTCTTCACCCAACCCGGTTCTCACGACCATGGCGCTCGTGAAAGCCGCGAAGACCATGATGATGCCGCCGGAGCCGACCCAGACGCCGAGCTTATAGCGCTCCACGGCCATGGCCGCTGGGTCCGGTCCGCGCGACCCGCCGCCGTCGTCGTCGCCGCCCGAACCGTTGCCGCCGCCCGGACCGTCCAGGCGAGGCTCCGCGTCCTCCCGCAATGGTTCCAGGGCGGGCTTCGGCGTGGTTAGAGTAGTGGCCGCCATGGAGCTTACTCGCCCGACTCCCTTGCGGGCGCCGCGTCCGGCGCGTTGCATTGCATCACGTAGTCTCGCGGCGCACCCGGCACGCTGAATTCATACGGCCCGTGATTCACGGTCGGGATTTTTCCTTCAAAGTTGTCGTGGACCGGCGGCGACGCCGTCACCCATTCGAGCGTCGTCGCTTCCCAGGGATTGTCGGAATCCACTTTCTTGCCCTTGAGCAAACTCCAGATGACATTGAACAGGAACAAGAACTGTACCGTGATCGTAATCATCGCGGCCATGGTGATGAAGTAATGGATCTCGTTCGCGCCGGCCGCGCCCAGATAGTCGACCGACGTCGTTTCCGCGTATCGCCGCGGGTGGGCGATAATCCCCAAATAGTGCATCGGGCCGAAGATCGAATAGACGCCGATAAACGTGAGCCAGAAGTGCACCTTGCCGAGACCCTCGCTCATCATGCGCCCGGACATTTTCGGGAACCAGAACGTCACGCCCGCGAACATCCCGAAGATCGCCGCCACGCCCATGATCAGATGGAAGTGAGCGACCACGAAGTAGGTGTCGTGGAAGAACAAGTCCACCGAAGGCTGCCCCAGAAAGATGCCGCTGATGCCGCCGGTGACGAAGATCGATACGAACCCAATTGAATAGAGCATCGGCGTCGTGAAGAGAATCTTGCCGCCCCACAGCGTCGCGATCCAATTGAACGTCTTGATCGCCGAGGGCACCCCGATGACCATCGTCAACACGGAGAACACAAACCCGGAATAAGGGCTCATGCCGCTGACGAACATGTGATGTCCCCAGACTACAAAGCCGAGCGCCCCGATCGCCACCATGGCGTAGACCATCGCCTTATACCCGAATACCGGCTTGCGCGCGAAGGTCGAAAGAATGTGCGAGGTGACGCCCATTCCCGGCAGAATCGCGATATACACCTCGGGGTGGCCGAAGAACCAAAACAGATGTTGCCATAGAATCGGAGACCCGCCCGTGTGGTCGATCGGGATGTCGTTGACGACCAGGCCGCCCGGGATGAAGAAGCTCGTCCCGCCCATGCGGTCCATCAGCAGCAAAACGCCGGCCGAAAGCAGCACGCCGAAGGCCAGCAGGCCGAGGATCGCGGTAACGAACCAGGCCCATACCGTCAACGGCAAGCGCATCATCGTCAAGCCCTTGGCGCGAAGCTGCAGAGTCGTCACGATAAAGTTCAGGGCACCCAACAGCGACCCGATGCAGAAAAGTGCAATGCTGAGAATCCACAGATCTTGCCCGTATCCGGCCATCGCCGCTTCATCGAGAGCGCTCAGCGGCGGGTAAGCCGTCCAGCCCGAGATCGGCGCGCCGCCCGCAACGAAAAACGCCGCTATGAGGGCCATGAACGAGACGAAGATCGTCCAAAACGAAAGCATGTTCAGCGTCGGGAAGGCCATGTCCGCCGCCCCGATTTGGATCGGCAAAATGTAGTTCCCGAAGCCCCCTTGCGGCGCCGTGGTGAGCACCATGAAGACCATGATCGTGCCGTGCATCGTGAGCATCGCCAAATAGAATTCCGGCGTCATCACGCCGTCCGGCGCGCCCTCCGGGAACAGAGTCCCCAGGATCTCGATCGGCTTGTTGGGCCAAACCAGCCGCAGTCGTACCAGCAAAGATAAGCCCATGCCGAGGAAAGCGGCTACGATCGCCAAGATGATGTACTGAATCCCGATCACCTTGTGATCCAGGCTGAAAATGTATTTTGAAATGAAGCCGGTCGACTCGGGGTGCCGGTGGACTTCGACGTGTTCCGCGACTTCGGTTGCCATAAAATCGTTCTCTCTACAAACTCTCGTATTCTTTCGAAATCTCCAGCCAAGACCCGGGCTCGACTCGCCGCCCGGTTGGTTTACCGGCCGGTTCACTACTGACCGAGGAACTCAGCCTGTTCGACAAGCCAATGCTCGTAATCCTCCGCCGTCTTGACGTCGAGGAAACTACGCATCTTGTAATGTCCCAGCCCGCACAACTCCGAGCAGACAATTTCGTACGTCCCCGTTTTGTCGGGCGTGAAGCGGAGCGTGCCCGTGATGCCCGGCACCGTATCGAGCTTGATGCGCAATTCGGGCACGAAATAATTGTGCAGTACGTCCTTGCTCTTGAGCTGCAGTTCGACTTGGCGGTTGACGGGCACGGCCATACGGGGGACGATGATGTCGTCCTTACCGTCGGGATGATCGCGGTCCACGCCGAGCGCATTGCCCAACGAATCGTCGATCAACTCGATCTTGGTGGGGCCGAACTTGCCGTCCGGGCCCGGGTAGCGCATGTTCCAAACAAATTGCTGGCCGACGACCTCGACGATCAGGCGGTCTTCGTTGGGGGGCCGCGAGGCGGCTTCGGTGAAACGCGCCTCGGCCCACACCGTGTAGCCCATGAACGTCAGCCCGACGAACAACACCGTCGTCGCCGCGGTCCACAGCAACTCCCACCGCTCGTTGCCGCGGATGTGCGCGGCCGCTTTCGAGCGCTTTCCGCCAAACTTGAAAACAGCGTAGCCGAGCGCGATCTGGGCCACTAGAAAAATTACGCCCGTCACCCAGAGCGTCAAGCGGTATTGGGCGTCCACCTGCCGGGCGTGCTCGGTAATGGTGTCGGGAAGAGGCCAGGTGTCGGCGATGAAGGGATAGGCGAGGCCGAAAGCAATGATCCAGATCAGGACCGCCAAAAGCAATGACATAAGGAAATCCGCTCCTCGATGAGCGCCGCGGCACGGGTGGACCGGCGCACGGCATCAAAACTATTGCAGGAGCCCTAGTTTAGCAACTCGCCACCGGTGTTTCCAAGTGATTCCGCCGGCCGAGCGAGAAAAACCCGGCCGGCGGCGCGTTCGAGGTTTAGTTTTGCCCTCGTCGCGTGCTATCCTGCCTTCGGTCCCGGCGGTGTTCCGCCGAGGGCGCCGAACACCCTATCCGGGAGCTGATTTCCATGTCGATCAACCATCGCCTTTCCGTTCAACTGCAAAACGACGAGGTCTACCTGACGCTGCTTCCCGGCGGCGGCCACATCGCCGAATTGGTATTGAAGTCCAATGCGGTCAACCCGCTGTGGATTCCTCCGTGGCCGACGATCGAACCGGCGGACTATGACCCCGCCAAACATCCTGAGTACGGCAGCGGGCCGGAGGCGCAACTGCTCTCCGGCATCGCGGGGCACAACTTGTGTTTCGACTATTTCGGGCCGCCCTCCGATGAAGAGGCTGCGACCGGGCTCACCGTTCACGGAGAAGGCTCGCTCGTGAACTGGGAAACCGAACAAAAACGCGGTGAGCTGGTCGCCAAAGGCGAGTTCCCCCAGGCCGGCATGCGGATGGAACGCACTCTGCGGCTCGCCCCCGGAGCGCAAGGCGTCGTCGTGACTGAGACCGCCGAGAACCTGACCGACATGGACCGCGCCGTCGGCTGGACCCAACACGCCACGCTGGGCCCGCCTTTCCTGGTCAAGGGGAAAACGGTCATGCACATGCCGGCGACGGCGTCGAAGGTGATCGAACAAGAGTTTGCCGGCGGCAACGATCGGCTCAAAATCGCCGCCGAGTTTCAATGGCCGATGGCGCCCCTCACCGAAGGCGGCTATACGGATTTGCGCGTCACCGTAGGCAAGGACGTCTCGGGAACTTTCAGCACCCACCTAATGAGCCCCGCGCTCGAGCAGGCGTATTTCACCGCCTACAGCCCCGACGCCAAGACCGTTTTCGGTTACGTCTGGAAGCGCAGCGATTTCCCTTGGGTCGGAATCTGGGAAGAAAACCACAGCCGCACCCATGCACCGTGGAACGGCCGCGCGCTGACGCGAGGCATGGAGTTCAGCGCTTCGCCGATGCCCGAAACGCGACGTCAGATGATCGAACGGGGTTCGTTGTTCGGTGAGCGAGGTTACCGTTGGATGCCGGCGCGGTCTAAAGCGACGGTGGAATATTGCCTCTTCATCGCCGAATCCGATCGCGCGATCGAAGCGGTTACGTGGGACGGCGGAGTCATTCGAGGCGACGGAGGATTTGAAGTTCGGACTTGACCCCGAGGGCCGGAGCCGGCTCCCGCGAGCCTCGGGTTATCGAGTCTTAGTCCGGCTTCCGATCCGGGTTGAGCGTAGGCGGTTCTCGGCGGCCCGAGCCCGGCCCGCGCCAGGGACCCCGTTGCACTTCAAGTTTGATTCGTTTTTTGAAGTTCAGGAAGGGCTTCTGGGGTTCGGGAGGGTTTTCGAATCGCAAGATCCCGCCCCGGCCCGGTTCATAGACTTCGAAACCTTTTTTGCCGATCTTGGCCCTTACGGGCTGTTGATCTCCCAGACCCACCACGAAAATGCGTTCGCTCTCGGGGGCCTTGAACTTGATCGACATCGGTACGCTCCCGAAGACGACAATCGTCCCGGCGAGGCCCAAAGGCGCTTGGTGGTCTTGCGGACGCACCACGTAACGCTTGCCGTCGGCGAAAATCTGGAGCTCTCCGTTGAGGTAGCCCAACCACGGGTCGCTCTCTTCCCAACCTCCGCGCACGAATAGGCGGCCGCGCAATTTGTCGTGCGTGAACAGGGGCGAGGAAGAATAGCTGAACCCGGGCAGGTAGGGGTTCACACAGAGAAACTCGTAGGGCGCGCCCAGCGGCGTCTTGAGGATAAAGGCGTCGTGGCGCAGCCAGCCTTGCAGGAAGCGGTATTCCTCCCAACTCACGTTGTAGGCCACCAACAACATCTCACCGATGCGCCGCAATGTGCTTTCGCGAGCCGGGTCGAAATCCTGAGTCGAACGAGCCGCCGGATCGCGGAACACACCCTCGGCTGTTTCGATCGGTTGGGGGTAGTAGCCGAGCATCAGATTACGCGGCAGTGTTCGGAAGGCTTCGCGAGTGTCATTCCACAGGTCGATTTCCAGGTTGCGGCGAATCACATGGCAGATCTCCATCACGGCGATGATTTCGTAACCGCGGTCGAGAAGTTCTCCGCGCCGCAGGGCGGGCGCAATCCACTTCTCCCAGTGGCGCTCCATGAAGTTGGCGAGAAGGGCTTCGGAGCCTTCCCAATGCCCCGCCGCCGCGGCGGCGGCCAACACGGCGCCGCGGACGCTGTCGATCCCGGGATTGGGGGCATTCAACAAAGGCCCTGCTCCCTCGCCGAGCGCTTGCGCTGTCGCCGTCTTCTCTTCGTCGCTGAATAACTCGTGGCACCAGTCCAAGACCAGCGCGGCGAGGCGGAGGCTTTCGGGCTCTTTCAGCGCGCCCGCGCGAGCGCTCTCAAGCGCCCACTGGACGGCTTGTCGGCCCGCCGCTTCGTCGTTGAGGACCTGAAATTGAAGGGCACGGACCAGCGGCTCTTCGGGGAATTGCGCGCCGTCGTCGATCAGCGTCTTGAGCTGTCGCCAACGGGCCGATTGCCGCTCGGCGTCTTTACGAAGCCTGTCAATCCGCTGTGAGTTGATTAAGAGGCGAGGATGCTCTTCGTAGATGCGATAGTCGGCTTGCGGCCGCGCCGGCACCGGCAGGAGGAACAACAACGTCGTAATAATCAGGGCAAACCGTAGCATCTCGAAGCCCGTGGGTCGGGGACCGCGAGCAGCCCCCATTGTTTCATAGCGCCGCGGGAAACCGTACCCCGAGCGTGTGGGACATAACCACACGAGAGCAAGCCAAGCTCCCCGCCGGTTCACCCGTGGTGTGATGGGCTCTCATCCGTTCGCATTCCACAGCGTCAAGACCCGCCGGCCTTTGTCGAGGCGGCTCTTCCCGGTCGGGCTCCATCTAATCCAGACCGGCCCTACCGGTCAACCAACTCCCCTGCCCTAACGGGAATCCAGCACCGGCGGCTGTCCGGCAATTCAACGAGACGCCATCCACCCCGCTCTTCCAATGCGAGAAACTCGGTCCCGGCATGAAGCGGTTCCTTGAAACTCGGCTCATACGACTCGCCGTCGCCTTTGCGGGCCACTACGTCGTGCGCCAAAACCACCCCCGGTGATTCCTGCGACTGCCGGTACGCGTCAACGAGCAGCGATCCGAGGAATAATACCGCCGTCGCGCCTGCCCCAATGAGCAGCGCCCGTGGGCCGGCATCCGGCCGAAACAGTCGCCACGCCGCGAACAACCAAAATATCAGCGCCGCCGAAGCGAAGATCGCCGTGCGAACACGCGTTGAGAAATCGTAGTGCCAAAACAGCAACGTCCGCAGAACACGATCCTGCTCGGTGCGCTCAAAGGTGTCGAGCCGATTGGCGCGGGCGGCGCTCAGATTTTGTTGCAGGTTGAGGTCATGCGGAATCCCCAGCCGGGCGCGGCGATAGTTGAGTAACGCTCGCCCGACGTCATTCGCACGAAAGTAAGCATTGCCAAGGTTGTAATAAAGCTTGCCGTTGCGAACGGCCCCCTCGTCAACCAGCCGCTCAAATCGCAAAGCCGCCCGCCGGTAGAGATCCTCGGCCGCGATCGGGTTCCGAGCCGCCACTTCATTGGCCTCCCGGAAAAGCCCGTTCGCTTCGGAAAACACCGTCCGCAGTTCGCTGTCGCTCATAGCGGCCGGCAGTGATGCGACCGACAAAACGCACAGAACCCCGAGCGAGGTTCCTCTGATCAAGGCCCGCTTCATCGCAACACCTGCTCCGTCCGCTCCGCCGCGCTTCGAATCGCCCGCGCCGTCTCCTCCGCCGCTCTTCCGAAAGCGCCGCCCGCGTAACGGCCCGCCTCGCAGCGCTCAAACAGCCCCGCCCACTCCGCCGTCGTCTCCGCCGAAACGCCGCGAGCCGACAACTCTCGCTCCGCATCCGCGAAGGTCAGCGCGCCGGGGGCTAACCCCAAGCGGTCGCCAAGGTATCGCTCGACCGCCTCGAGCAGCGCGGCATCCGCGCGGGCGTCTTCGCCGGAAGCAATCTCGCCCACCGCATCGAGAGCTTTCGTTAGTCTTTTGAAGGCTTCGCGCGCTCGCCGCTGCTCAGGGTCGGCATACCGCTTCTTCGTCACTAAGACGAACGCAAACAGCCCGCCGTAAGCCAACGGCGGAACAAAAATCAGCGTCGCCCACAACGGCGAGACGAGCCAAGCGGTCGGCCCGTAGGCGTGGTTTTCAAGAGCATCGAAGTCTTCATAGTTATGGGCAATGCCGCCCTCGAGAGTCTCCAACTCGGTCTGCACGGTCCCCGGGTCCACAAGACCCTCGGCGTCTCGCGCCGTCACGATCCGCGTGCTATTCACGGTGAGGGGAATAGCTTCGGTCGTCGCTCGCTGATAGCGCCCCGCCTCCGCGTCGAAATAACTCAGCTCGATCGGCGGAATGCTTTCGACATCTGCATGCCGCGCCCGTAGAGTCTGCGTGAAGACCTTCGCCCGCCCCTTCACTGATCCCGGCGAACGCTCCGACGGAATCTTAAAAGCACGCGCCAACGCCGGTTGCGAGCCCAACGACGGCAGATCGACGTTCCCCAGATAACGAGGCCCCGAAATCTTCACCGTTACCGTGATGGGGTCCCCGACATTCACTTCGCGCGGTGTCGCCTCCGCCGCGATCGAGTACTTGCCGACCAACCCACTGAACCCCGGCGGCCGTCCTCGGGCAGGCAAATCGAGCACGTCGAGAGTCGGACGATTCGAAGGCGCAACGGCCGTTTCGTAAACCGCTCGGCTGCGCAAGCGGAAGAAATCCTCGCTGAAGAAATCATCCAACACGCCCCGACGCCGCTGCCGCCGTCCCAACTCCGCTTGGCAGGTAGCGACGGCTTGGGGAAGCCGAATCTTGCCGGCCTTCTTCGGAATCAGCACGCGCTCGAAGCTCACCGTCAGGTAATCGCGCCTGTCGAGCTTCCCACGCCCTCTCTTCCCGATCACCTCTCCATCGGCGAGCGGCACGCGAACATAGGTGTCCGCCTGCGCCTGCGTCACTTTCGGGTCTGATCCGGCAACCTGAAAGCGCGGGTCTTTCAAAACCGGAACATCGAGGGAAAACTCCCGCACGTCCTTGCCCACATACCAAATCACGTTCAGGGTCACGGGTTGGCCGACATAGGCCTTCCGCTCCGACAACGACATCCGCAGCTTGAAATCGTCGGTCTCCACCGGCGGCACCACGCGAATCGCAATCGGCGACGTGGGAGCCGTCTTGCCCTCGGCGGTAACTATGAGCGCGGGAATCCGCAACGTTCCCGCGCGCTTCGGCGTAAGACGATAAGAGAAAACGTACCCCCGGCGAACAACTTGATTCACCTGCCCGTTGACGATCGTCATCGACTGGCTGCTGTTCTGCTGCCCCCCCATTTCGCGAACCTTGAAATCCGCGGTCGCCGAAACATCGGGTTTTTCCGGCTTGTCACTGCCTTCAATTTGAATTTGAAACAGAAAGGATTCACCGACAAAGACCTCGGTCTTTTGCACTGCCCCTTGCACCTGGAACGCCTGCGCCCAGGCGGTCCACTCGAGCGTGCTCGGAGCGAGCAGAAGCACGACCGACGCCAACCATCGGCCGCACCCGGCGGAGGTGAGCGGAGGTCCTTGATTAGACGGCTTAGGTCTCCAAGACAACATAAGCATCCGCTTCGATTTCGATTAGCATGTCGCTCGCGATTAAAGTGCGCACTTCAACCATCGTCGCGGCCGGACGAATGTCCGCGAAGAACTCGCCGTGCGCCCGGCCCGCTTCTTCCCAGCGGGACACATCCGTCACATATATCCGCGTACGAACAACGTCGCTGAGCTTCGCGCCGGTTTGCCCAAGCGCCTTTTCAATGTTAGTCAGCGCCTGCTTCGCCTGAGCGTACATGTCGTCCTTGCCGACGAGCTCGCCGCTTTCGTGCAAAGCGGTTGTGCCCGCCACGTGAACATGCGGTCCGATTCGAACCGCGCGGGAGTAGCCGACGATCGACTCCCACTTCGCGCCGCCGGAAACGTTTAGGCGCCGTATCGTCGTCCCGTTCGCCATCCGTTGACCTCCACCGGCATCCTTCCGATCTCACCGGATTACCAATCTTTATCTACGGGAACGATCCGGATCGCCAATCCCATCCGTCTCTGCTCGCGATCGGATTTTTCCTTGTCAAGAATATCCCGCGCCATTTGCTCTTGCGGCTCGCCGTCCCGACCGGGCTCGGCGGGGGAACCGTTTTCTTGGGCGGTTTGGGGCGGCGACTGCTCACCTTCGCCCTGCCTTTTTTCCTCGCCCTCACCCTCTTTGGGCTTGCCGCCCATCGCGCGCATTGCGTCTTCCAACTTCTTGCGCGCCTCTTGCTGGGACGCCTTCGCCTGGTCGAAATCGCCCTTTTCGAGATCCTTGCCCGCCTGCTGCTGCTCGGCGGCGGCCTGCTGAAGATCCTGTTGCGCTTTGTCTTGTTGCGCCTGTTCGGACTTGGAAGTCCGGGCTTGCTTCTCCTGCTCTTTCATCTCACGCGAAAGTTGCCGGGTCCGCTCCTCGAGGTCCTTCTGTTTCTTCTCCAGATCGTTGGCCTTTTGCCGCATCTCCCGCGAATCGCCTTCTCGCTTTTGTTGCTCGGAAGCCTGTTGACTCTGCGCGGCGGCTTGCTTTTGCTCACGAACCAGGTCTTCCAATTTGTCGGAAGGATCTTGTTTGTCCTCGGGCTGTTTTTCCCCTTCGCCGCCCCGCGAGGGGCTTTGCGGTTGGTTCTTTAGCTGCTCGATCAAGTCCCGCATGCGGAGCCTCGCAACCTCGATGTTGTGCCTCGCATCGTTAAGCCCCGGATTAAGCTTCAACGCATCCTGATAAAGCTGCACGCCCCTCTCCACGGACTCCAGAGCCTGCCGCGGATCCGTCCGCTGTTGCCCGACACCCTGGCGAAAAGCGGCGTTGCCGCGGCTGAACTTGCTGAGCGCCTCGATCGCCGGATCGGAACCCCGCAGCGCGACCTGCTCAAAAGCGTCGCCCGCGGCCGTGTAGTCTTGCTGCTTGTACAGCGTGCTCCCGCGGTTAAACCAAATGTGCTCCGAATCCGGTTCCAACTCCGACGCCTTCTCGTAAGCTTCCAGAGCTTGCTCGTAATTCTCCGCCGCGTAGGCTTGATTGCCCTGCTCCACCAACTCTCCCGCTGACTGCCCAACAGCGAGGCACGGAAAGAGAAGGAATCCGATCAACCGAAGCCGCGAAGCGGCGACTGGAATATGGCCTAGGGTGAAGCCGGAACGGCGGAACCCTAGGTTGCGCCATGACACGGTCGAGCCCTGAAAGGGCGGCGGGAAACGCCGGGGAAACTGTTTTGTCGGCATTTTCCTTGCCGTTTGCGTCACCCTGCTCATCCTCTCCGCCGCCGCCGTTCTCGAATCGTCAACTCCGTGAGCAGCAGCAAGAAAGCCGCGCCCAAGAAAATCTGGAACTTTTCCTCGTAACGTTCAATCCCAGTCGATCCCAAATCCGTCTTTTGTGCTCCCATAATCAATTTGACATACACGTCGCCCAAATCGATTGCTCCCGTTGAAACATTCAGATAGCGCCCGCCCGGCGTGGCATTCACCATTTGGCGCAGCGTATCGCCGTCGAGTTTCGTCCACACCTGTTGCCCATCGTATTGAAGAAATGTCTTGCGACCCGCGCGTCCGGTAACCGGAATCCTCCGGCCCTGTTCTTCGTCGCCCAATCCGATGGCCAGCAACCGAATCTTCCGTTCACCCATTTGCTTTGCCGCCTCGACCGGAAAGCTTTCGTGGTCTTCTCCGTCGGTGATCAAGATCACGTCGCGAAACTCGGTCTGACGCTCGTCGAAAACCTCGTCGATCGTCTTGCGAAGCGCATCGCCGATCAAGGTCCCGCCACGCGTCACGCTCTGGGGCGAGATGTCGTTGAGCGCCAAACGGAAAAACCCGTAGTCGAGCGTCAGCGGACACTTGATCACCGCCGTCCCCGCGAAAGCCACCAACGCCACTCGATCGCCCCGCAAACGCTCGATGGTATCGACAATCGCGAGCTTGGCCCGCTCGAGCCGATTCGGCGCCAGATCCTCGGCCAACATGCTCTTCGAGACATCGAGCACAAAAGCGACATCACGCCCCCGCCGCTCGACTTCCCGGGCCGTCGGGTTCCAGGCCGGCCTGGCCAGCGCCATCACCGCGAAGGCAAATCCCGCCAACAGCAACGCGGCCTTCCAACGCCGCCGCGGCCCCACCGCCTCCGGCTGAATGTGGGCAAGCAGCTCTCGATCCGCAAACTCTTCGAGCGCCCGCCGCCGCCGTTTCGCCGCGAACACGAACACTCCGACCAACAGCGGAATCACCCACAGCAGGTAGAGCATCTCAACCGACAACAGTCGCGTTTCGCTCATGGAATCCTTCGAAACACCGTCCCGGCCAGAGCGATCTCCAATCCCAGCAACCCCAAACCGGCCAGCGCGAAGGGCGGGAAAACTTCCCGGTAGTTCACAATCCTCGTCGACTCGATCTCGCTTTTTTCAAGCTGATCGATTTCCTCGTAGACCTCGCGAAGCGCTTCGGCCTCCTCGGCAATCCGGTACAGCCCGCCCGTCGTCTCGGCCAGAGTCTTGAGCGCCTTCTCATCAACGCCAGAACCGCCAAAGGGTAGATTAAACGTCCCGAAGGCCGTCTGATACTTCGACGTCGCCTTGCCCCCGATACCGATCGCGTAGATCTTGACGCCCCACTGCTTGGCGAGTTCCGCCGCTTGCTCGACCGTGCGCTCCCCGGCGTTGTTGACGCCGTCGGTCAGCAGGATGATGACCTTGCTCTTGATCTCGTAGTCCGTATCCTTGCCGGTCTGCCGTGCGAGCGTTTGTTCAGCCGTTTGAAGCCGCGCCGCAGCCAACGCCACCGCGTCGCCGATCGCCGTGCCGTCTTCCTCGCGTCGCTCGACAAGCTTCACGGCAGGCAGAAATTGCAGCAACGCGTCGTGAGCCAGCGTCAGAGGACAACTCGTGTCCGCGTACCGCGCGAAGGTGACCATGCCGATCAAATCAGCCCCGCGACCCTCAAGCCGCTCGCCGTCCCCTTCGACAAATTGCTGGAAAACCGTCTTCGCCAAACCCAGAATGGTCATCCGACGGCCTTCGTAGCGAAGCTCGGCGCCCATGCTGCTCGAACGGTCGAGGACCATCTCGATCGCAACGCCGCGGCTGAGGTCGCGCACTCGCTCGGTGCCCATTTGCGGGCGCGCCAGAGCAATCACGAGCAGAACGAGCGCGAGGATGCGCAACGCGAGAGGTATGCCGGAAAGATTCTGTCGTAGCGAAGTTCCGGCTACCCGAAACGGAGCGACCGCTGAAAATCGCAACGCCGCGCGGCGCCCCACGCGGCGCGACAGGTAGAGCGCCGCCGGCAACGGCAGCAAGAGCGAGAACATCCAGGGGGACTCAAACCTCAGCATGGACAAATCGAAAGCCCCGACACCGCCCGGCCGCAGCCTAAATCAACGGCGAAGCAGCGCGGCTCTCCCCATTCTACTGCGGGCGTCCAAACGCCCACCGGCCCGAGTGGGACAGGTCTCCAGGCCTGCCCAAAGCGTACACTCCAATCACCCCCGCGTCTCCGCCTCCGAAATCTTGCAGGCAAAAAACCCGTCGCCGGCATCACGCCCCGGCAAACGGTCAAGATACTCAACCGCTCGAAACCCCGGCCGCTCCGCTAAAACCCGCTCCACAACCCGTCGATTCTCCTCCGGCTCCACGGAACAAGTCGAATAAACCAGCACTCCGCCCGGCGCCAGACAATCGAGAGCATTCGAGAGAATGCGCTGCTGTTTCGCTTGCAAATCCTCGAGATCGTCGGGCTTCAGCCGCCATTTGATCTCCGGGTTGCGCGCCAGGGTCCCGGTCCCTGAACACGGCGCATCGACCAAAACGCGATCAAACAGCCGCCGAAACGGCAACGGGTTCCGCGCGTCCGCGACAAGGCGATCGAAAGCCCCTTCGGAGGTCGGCCCCATCGCCCCGATGCGGTGAAAATGGACGTCGCACGCCGCGGCCGGGGCCCCGAGCCGCCCTTTGCCGTCCAAAAGCAACTCCACCGCCTGCCGAGTCTTGCCCCCCGGCGCGGCGCAAACGTCGAGGAAACTCAACTCAGGCCGAAGGTCAAGTAAAGGCACGACCATCTGCGAGCTGATGTCTTGGATCGAAATACGTCCCCCCAGAAAACACTCTGTCGCCGCGGCGCGCCCGCGCACAACCAGTCGGCAACCTGATAACTCCGTCTGCTTGGTCTCGATACCCTCCCCGCACAATCGATCAATCGTTTCTTCGAAAGGAAAGCGGGGGTTCAGCCTCACATAGGTTGTCGGTGTTTCGAGGTTCGCCGAAGCGAACGCCTCCGCCGCTTGCTCGCCAAGATGGTCCTTCCAGCGGTCGTAAAGCCACTCGGGATGAGACCGCTCCGGGGATGCCGTTTCTTCTCCCGGCGCGGCAGCCGCGCGCCGTAACACCGCGTTCGCCAGTCCCGCCGCCGAGCGTTTGCGCGCCCGCCGCACAAGCTCCACGCTTTCGGAAACGGCGGCGTGCGCGGGGACCCGGCTCAGAAAGCGGAGCTGGTAACACCCCAGCCGCAAAGCAATCCGAACTTCGGGATCCAGTTGACTCGGCCCTCGGCGCGACAATCGGGCAAGCCAATCATCCAATTCCCCTTGACGCCGCAAGCACCCCAGAACCAACTCGAAGACCAGCGCGCGGTCCCGCTCGTCAAGGGCAGCGGTGCGAGCCAAGTGAAGCAACTCATCGGAAAACGCCCCGGCGGTCTCCACCCGCAGCAAGATATCGAACGCCGCACGTCGCGCCGGAGAAACGCCCATAGACCCGCTACCTTAGCGGATTGACCAAACCGAGTCGCTCGCGGGGTCGAGATTGCGCCGGGGACTGCTAACTCAAGCGGGTTCGCCGATAAGGCAGTGACGGGCATCGTTCATGATGCAGTTGGTTCTCGACTCCGGCAGGTCCAAAAACTCGAGGCCGTCGGCGTGCTGGCGGGCGGAATCGCCCACGACTTCAATAACATCCTTACGTCGATCACTGGTTTCGCCTCTCTGGCAAGGCAGGATCTCGAGGACGGAACCCGCGCCAAGGAGAACCTCGACGAAGTTCTCGCGGCGAGCCGACGAGCGACCGGCTTGGTGCGCTAAATCCTAGCCTTTTCGCAAGGCGGAGAACTCGAGCGGTCACCGATTTGGTCGGACCCGTTGTCAAAGAGGCGCTCAAGCTGCTGCGTGCCTCGATGCCGAGCACCGTCGAACTACGGCAGGGAATTTCCGACGAAGCGGACGTGGTCCACGCCGATCCGACCCAGATTCACCAAATCATCATGAATCTGTGCACCAACGCCTATCAGGCGGGGGGGGCGGTGGGGTCTTGGAGGTGAGCCTGCAAGCAATCGATGTCGACGCTGAATTGGCCCGCGTCACCTGAATCTACGCCAAGGGCCGTACGTTGCGTTGGAAGTCCGCGACACCGGCCCCGGGATCGCCCCCGCGACCGTTAAGCACATCTATGAACCCTTCTTCACGACCAAGCCCGTGGGGCAAGGCACGGGCTTGCGCTTGTCGGTCGTGCACGGCATCGTCACCAGCCACGGCGGGAGCATCTCACACGAGAGCGAACCGGGCCAAGGAGCCGTGTTTCGCGTTTTTCTGCCGCGCCTCGTCGGCCAGTCGGTACGAAAGGCTGAGGTCGCCACGGCCGTTCCGGGCGGCACCGAGCACATTCTCTTTGTGGATGACGAGGACTCGATTGTCCGGCTGTGCGGCCGAGTGCTCGAAAAGTTGGGCTACCGCGTCACGGCCCATCTCAATGTGGCCGAGGCGCTGGAGGAGGCGACCGCGAACCCGCAAAGATTCGCACTCATCCTCTCCGACGTCACCATGCCTGCCATGACCGGCATTGAATTCGCCGAAAGACTACAGCAAGCGGGGATCACCATACCGCTTGTATTGATGACCGGCTATAGCGACCTTGTCACTCCCGAGGAATGCGAGCAGCTAGGGGTGCGCGAGCTTTTGGCAAAACCTTTTGACCCCGGGGATCTGGCTCGAACCGTGCGCAAGACGCTCGACGCCGACGGCTGACACCGCGACGCTAGGGTGGTTGCTCCGCGCCTCGGCTTTCGCGTTCCAAATCAGGCGGGGTCTACCCCTCCAGAATCACTTCCGCCATCGCCGTCTCCCGGGTATGCGAAAGCGAAACGTGGATCGACCGGCAGCCCAACTCGCCGGCCACCTCCGCCGCCCGTCCCCGCAGCCGCAACGACGGACGCCCCCCCGACTCATTCGCCACCTCGATATCCCGCCAGCGAACCCCGTGATCCCAACCGGTGCCGAGAGCCTTCATCGCCGCCTCTTTGGCCGCGAACCGAGCGGCATAGCTTGAGAAAGGGTGAGCTTTCTCCTCGGCATAGGCAACCTCGCCGGGAGTGAAGATCCGCTGTACAAAGCGGTCGCCGTGGCGCTCGATCGCACCGCGAATCCGCCTCACCTCTTCGAGATCCACGCCAATACCGACAATCATGCCCTGAAGATACCAAACCGCGCGCCGGCCGAACGTCCCATTCCCAGCGGACACGGGAATCGGTCCACCGCCAACGGCTTCACGGTTCACGACCGGCGGCAATTCGGTCGATCAAGAAAACAGTTCGCCCCAATGACTCGGCAAGAACTCAAGCAAGCCCTCGACGGCGCCGCGGAACTCCATCGCCTCGGCCGCATCGCCGAAGCCGAGCCGCTCTACCGGCGAGTGCTCGACGCCGCTCCCCGCCATGCCGACGCCCTGCACTTGCTTGGGCTCGCGCTGCACCAATCCGGGGTCGGCGACGAGGCCGTCCAACTCGTTCGCCGCGCCATCACCGAGCGCCCCAACATCCCCGACTTCCATAGCAACCTGGCGGGTATGCTCGAAAACCTAGGGCGCGCCGACGAAGCCGCCCTCGTCATCGAGCAACACCGGCAACTGGAAGAGTGGCTGCGTAAATACGGCGATCTGCCCGCCGACTTTCGCGACTACCAACTCGGCGTCGAGCGCAAGCGCCTCTCGCCCTACCTCGACTACCCCCGCGAAGTGACGATCGAAACCTTGGCGCTGTGCAACGCCGCCTGCGAGTTCTGTCCCTACCCCGATCTCGAACGTCAGGGAGCCCGCATGAGCGACGATCTCGTCGAGAAGATCCTCAGTGATCTCGAAGACATCCCCAGCGATGTCCCCTTCTCGATCTCTCCGTTTAAGGTCAGCGATCCGTTGCTTGACTCGAGAATCTTCGACATCGTCGGGCAGGCGGCGGCGCGACTGCCCCACGCAACCGTTCGCATGTTCACCAATGGCTCGCCCCTCACACCCCGGCACATCGAATGCCTGGCCGCGGCGGGGAACATCGAGCACCTGTGGATATCCCTCAACCACCACCAGCCGGAAGGCTACGAGCGCATCATGAAGCTTCCCTGGCGAAAAACCCGCGCCAAGCTCGACCTACTCCACGAGGCCAAGGCAGCCGGCCGGTTCCCGCGGCCGGTGATCGTCTCACGAGTCTGCGACGGCTCCGAGGACGACCAGGCCTTCGCGCCCTGGGTTCGCGAAACTTTCCCGCAATTCCAACCGAAACTCGTCCCGCGAACGAATTGGCTGGGCCGAGTCGACTTGCCGGTGCTGTTCCCGGAAACGCCGCCCGTAGCTTGCGACCGTTGGTTTGAACTCTCGATCACCGCCACCGGCGTCGTGGCGCTGTGTTGCATGGATGGAAGAGCCGAATTCCCCGTCGGCGACGTCTCCAAGCAACATGTTCTGGAAGTCTACAACGCCCCTGGGTTCCGCCGTCTACGCGAACAGCAGGCCACCCGCAAGGGTATCCACCCCTGCGACACCTGCTCAAATCTGTAGATTTTGGGTGAGCGAAGTCGCCGTGCATTCACGGTTAACGGCTCACGGTTAACAGCTAAGCCTGCCGCGTCCGCGATTCCTCAAGCAACCGCTTCGCGCGCTCGGGATTGTACACGCCACAGGGACAAAACCGCGCCAGGGTCGCCACGGCCTGGTCGGGCGTGCGCCGCCCTTCGCGCACCATGTCAAGCATCTTGCGGGCCAGATTGAACGACACCATGCCGTGGCCGCACATCGTTGACAGCTCGAGCACTTGGCTGTTGGGCAGGTGGTCGTGCGGATCAAAGAAGCCGAGCGAATATTCCACGCTATGGCGGTGAATGCCGCATTCCTCCGCGGCGCGGCGGGCACCCTCGACCGACGTACTCATGTTGATCGACAGCCCGAGGTTCGCCTCGATCACCTCGGTCAAACAACCCTCGGCCTTTTCCCGCGAATCGAATACCGCCGCCACCGTGCCGACCTTCTCCACCGCCTCGATCACGCTGTCGTAGTCGGACGAATCGTCGCGGCTCCAGTGAATTGTCGGCTGCAACTCCTTGGCCGGTTTGTAACCGCCGAAGGCCGAGTTGCCCATGTTGGCGGGGCGGTGGCGGGCGCAAATGCGCAGGAAGGTTTTGAGCCGCTCGATCGCCCCTTCGTCGTTCTTCCCTTTGCAGGGAATCGCGAACAAGATGTAATCATCTTCGAAGCCGGCGGCCTTACCGTACCGGTGCAAGGTGTTCGTCACCGACGGCCTCCTCTCGTTTCTCGACGTTCGTCACGCGACCCAGCCCGAGATTCGTTTTCGCTCGCTCGGAATCATAACCGAGTTCATTGAGCAGCGGAGCCAAGACCGTGTCGTTGCCCTCTTCGTCGCAGCGCGTCGAAAGCCCCAACGCCACCACCGTGTCGATCGTCTTGCCCACGCGCTCGACGGTCTCGAGCACGCCCGGCACTTGCTCGATCGTCGTCTTGATCTCGACAATCGCCGAGAGAATCTTCTCGTCGAGCAAATCTTCGTTGAGCGTCCCCAGCGATTGATCGGCCATCAAATGGGTGA
This sequence comes from Bryobacterales bacterium, assembly GCA_965248235.1. Lineage (GTDB taxonomy): Bacteria > Acidobacteriota > Terriglobia > Bryobacterales > UBA6623 > UBA6623. The sequence continues at coordinate 215,098 of CBDFIU010000002.1, forward strand.
TGGGGTTTTTTGCTTCAAAGTGAACACCCAACTCGGCCAACGCCATCGTCATGCTCTGGATATGCCGAAAACGTACACCGACGCCCGGACGGCCGAACTCAATCACATAGCCGACTTCGCCGACATCCACGCGATGCGCCACGTCGTTCGTCTTGACTTCCTCGGTGCCGCGGCCCTTGATGCCCGTCGAGGCGTGCTCGACGAGAGGATCGCTAAAGACCCGCCGCACTAAGCGCGGGTAATCAAGCTCATCGACGACAAAAGCCGCGGTCGGACAAACATCGGGCTCGGGCTCAAAGCGAAAGCGAAACAGCTTCGCCAGCGTCCGGACGCCTCGCACCATGTACGGGTTCAACGCCTCGCTGCTCATGCGGGCGCAGGTTCCGCACTCAACGCATTCATCAAGGTTGATGGTGGCCCGGCTCACCGCCGGGTCGACATAGATCGCTCCCATCGGACAAATGGGAACACAGTTGCTGCAAGCAACACATTTCGCTGGATCAATCTGCATACGGCACTCCCGTTTTCAGGCACCAGTTTAGCATCCACGCCGTAATGTTAACCGTGAGCCGTGAACCGCCGGTGCCGTCACGTTATCGGGATAGTCTTCGGGCAGGTCCGGCGAAAAGCTCGCCCGGGCCTGCGCCGGCGGGAGTAGATCGTATTGTCTTCGGCTCACAGCTCACGGTTAACGGTTCACTCCCCCCGTCTTCGCCGAGAACACCTCCGCCCACTCAGCCAACGTGTCCGCCCCGCTCCAAACATCGCGAAGCTCGGTGTAAAACACTGCGGCTTCCGACTTGTCCCCGCTCCCCGTCGCGGCCCGCGCCGCACCGAGTAACGAAAGCGCCCGCCGAGGTGCTCGTTCAAGAGCGTTCGCGAACTGCTCGCCGGCTTCTTCAAACCGACCCTGCTCCAATAACACCTCACCGAGCAACTCGTGAGACGGTTTCACCGGCGCCGGTGGACCATAAGCAAGCGGCATCGCCTCCTCCACCGCCGCAGCCTTTCCAAGCGAATCCATCCCGGCCTGCTCCCGGCCCCGCGCCAATTCCAACAGACCTTTGAGCTGCAACGCCGACGCCCGTGTCGCCTCGGGACCGTACGCCCCGTCGGACTTCTTCGTGAGCTCCACAAGCCGCCCCTCAAGCGTCACAAGCGCCTTAGCAGCCGAAGCGAGGTCGTCATTCTCGATCGCCGCCACGCCTCGCGCAAAGATCCACGCCGCCGCGTCCTCGGCTCTCACCTTCGTCAGATCCAGGTCCCGACCGAGCGCCTCGATATCCCACCGCCGCGTCTCCACTGCGTACTGCGCTCGCATTGCCGCCAAGTGACGCCGCGTCACGGGAATACTCAGCTGCTGAGCGTCCTGCTCCATGACGTCGAGCAGCTCTAGAGCCTCTCGATAACGTCCTTGTTGCAAATACGTGTATTGCAACCACCACAGCGCGTGATAGCTACGGTCTTTCACCGTCAACCCCTTGCGCCGAACCCGATCGTCCGCCGCCTTCCAGGAGTCCTGGTTCGAGGCCGCCGTCCGCTCCCACATACCAAGCGCCACGAAGATGTGTGACGGCATATGAAGAGCGTGCGCCGCCGCCGGAGCAATCTCGGCATACACCCGGGCCGCCGGCAAACCGACCGGCGCATGAATCGGATCGTCGAACGAATGAATCAAATAGTGCGCCGCCCCGGGGTGTTGGGGGTTGCGGGCAAACACCGTTTGCGCCACCGACGCCGCCCGCATATAGATCCGAAAATCGCGTTCCCCCTGCGCCGTGCCGAGAATTGCCAAAGCATGAAACGCCGCGGCCTCGCTGTCATCGGGGAACCGCCGCGACAGTCCATCCATCGCCGCGGCATACGCCAGGTCCCGCGCGGCCTTGTCGCCTTCGCCGAAAAAAAGCGTATCGACCGCGCCCAAATAGCCTTTCTCGCGATCGGTAGGGGCCTTCGCCAGCCGAGCTTCGCGCGTCTCTCCCAAACGTCGCAATACCGCCTGACCGGCCTTCTGATCAAGACGCATCCAAAGCGGCTTGTTATAGGTCATCGCCTCGCCCCAATAGGCCATCGCGAAATTCGGTTCGACCTGTTGGGATTTTTGAAATTCCTCGGCCGCGTCGTCGTATTCGAAACTGTGCAACAGAAGCGCGCCCTGCTCAAAATGTCGCTGCGCCGTCGCCGACCCCGACGTTGGAAAGTCGATCTTTCCGAGCGTCCCCGACTCAGTCGCGCCGGCCGACGCGAAAATCGCCGACAAGACCAACGCTATGCATCCCGGCCGCAACGTTCGCAAACCGTCCGCGGCGAGCCGCGCCGACAGGCGGACCCTTCCACCAACGCGCGCGAAACTCCTCGTCTTCGACCACCATCGCTCTTGACACGCCATCGCCCACCTCCGCCACTTCCTTGGTACGCCGCCGCGGCCCCTCCATTCTATTACTCCGGAGACCGCTTCCTCTCATCACCCTCGGCGAAGATCCTCCTCCACGCCGGCCCCTTGTTTCGATGCAAGCGTTGGAAACGCTATTGGCAGGTTACGCCGGCTTGCGGCCTGTCCACGCTACCGATCGGATAGCAAATATGCAGTTCCTCGGCAATAGCCGTTTCACCGAAACCGCATTCGGGATGCCCGAATCCACCCGCGCTCTTGGCATGGCCCTTCATGTCTTCGGAAATATCGAAGATCATGTTGTCCGCGCCCGAGGCGTCCACGCCGGCCGGGACATTGTCCATCTCGAGAATGTCGCGAACTTTCCAGGCGATGACGTGATCCGTGCATGAGCTTGAACCACTCACGCCTAAGGCCCCGATCAAGTCTCCGTTGTCTTTGTACAACGGAACCCCGCCGCCGAAAACATTCACCCCGCCGATCTTGCGACCGACCATGGGATCATCGTCTTGGCCGTGATTTCGGGAAAGACCGCGGTATGCCGTCGAAGTGTCTACCGGATTACTGTGCTGCAATCCGAACAGACTGCCCCCCGGCTGCACGGCCGAGAATAGGTTGGCCGTCGAGAGCGCCAAACCGGGCAGGCTGAACGCGTTGGCCGTGTTGGCTTTTTGCGCCGAGATCACACGGCTGCCGGGCCATTGATGCCCCGGTCGTCGCCGCTGAACGCTACGGCACAGACTTGTCCGTCGCGATTGACGACCGTGGCCCACATGTCGAGAGCCAGCAGGCCGTTGCCACCGGCATCGACGACGGCCGACATATCCTCTTCTGGCGTCGGACCGGCGATAAGGAGCCCTTTGAGATGTGGCGCATTCCCGCGGAAGGGGGCGAGCCGCTACGGACGGAACTATCGGTCGGCGAGTTTCCCACGCCTTTTGGGCTCCACCCGGATGGGAAGCGGATTGCCTACATAAAGAGCGACACACAGAACGAGGTTTGGGGCCTAGAGAATTTCCTGCCCGAGATGCAAGTGGGAAAATGAGGGGCACGAAACAAAATGTGGGTCCCAGGGGGTTCTTATCATGTTGGAGGCCCTTATTTGGCCTCAAGGTCTTGAATACGGGCTAGATGGGTATTTACTTGACTCAGGTGACCACAAGATGTAGGATCGGGGAAATGGAAGATTATCCTCGGAATCTGGCCGAGTTCGAGGCGCGTTTCGCCACCGAGCAGGCCTGTCGAGAGTATCTGTGTCAACTCCGCTGGCCGGAGGGTTTTCGTTGTCCGCGATGCGGGCACGACAAAGCGTGGGCGGTGCGGACAGCGCTGCTGGAGTGCGCCGGCTGCGGGCATCAAGCTTCTCCAACGGCGGGCACAATATTTCAAGACACCCGCCAACCCCTCCAGAGTTGGTTTCGAGCCATGTGGTGGCTCACGAGCCAGAAGAACGGGGCGAGCGCGCTGGGCTTGCGGCGGGTGTTGGGCCTGGGCAGCTACAAAACGGCCTGGACTTGGTTGCATAAGCTCCGGCGCGCCATGGTGCGGCCCGGACGCGATCGGCTCAGCGGGCGCGTGGAGGTTGACGAGACTTACTTAGGAGGCTTGGAGGAGGGCGTGCGCGGTCGCCAAACCGACGCTAAGGCGCTGATTGTAGTAGCGGCCGAGGAAGATGGTGCCGGCATCGGGCGGGTTCGGATACGCACCATTCCCAACGCCTCCGGGGACAGCTTGATGGCCTTCGTCGGCGAGTCGATCGAACCCGGCAGCGTGGTCCATACCGACGGTTGGCTGGGATACGAACCGCTCGAAGGCGACGGCTATCGCCACGAGGTGAGCTACCTGGAGGGGCAACCGGCGCGCGCCTCGAAACTGCTCCCCCGGGTGCACCGCGTGGTGTCGTTAGTGAAGCGCTGGATACTGGGCACGCATCAAGGAGCGGTCAGTCACGAGCATCTCGACTCCTACCTCGACGAATTCGCCTTCCGCTTCAACCGCCGCAAGTCCAGAAGTCGAGGCAAGCTCTTTTACCGCCTGGTTCAACAGGCCGTCGCCGTGCCACCGGCACCCTACAAATCGCTGGTCGGAGGCACCGCGACACGCGCTACGGACGACCACAACATGTAGGGGCTATTTCCCAATACCTGAGTCAAGTAAATACCCATCACGGGCTAATACTTGTTGCCGGAGACGAAGATCTCGCATAAGTTTGTCATGGCGGGACGCAAGCACCGAGACGAAGCACCCCCCCCAGGAGAATCGCCATGGCAACAAGAACCACTGACCCCCCCGGTAACGAACAACCCCTCGATTCATGGAAAGAAATTGCCGCCTACCTGCAAAGAGACGTCAGCACGGTAATGCGCTGGGAGAAGTTGGAAAGCCTTCCCGTCCGTCGGCACCAACATGAGTCGCGGGCAAGCGTCTACGCGTATCGCTTGGAACTTGACGCCTGGCGAGCCGCACGAACAACCACTGGCGTGGAGACCGCGGTGCAATCCTCCTTGTGGCGTCGGTGGATCCCCGCGGCGGCCGGCGGCCTGGCGATGGTTGCGGTTGCGGCGGTCGTCCTCTGGGGACCGATCATGCAACCGCCGCGGCCGCTCGCCGAAGCCGCTAACGCGGGCGACGAAGTCACCCTGCGGCGCATTTGGGCCGGCAGCGAGGTCGACGGCATGGGCTCCGTTTCACGGGACGGCCGCTATTTGTCCTTCACCCATTGGGAAACCGGCAATCTGGGGTTGCGCGATCTCGTCGCCGGCGAGACGCGCCTGCTGACGAACAAAAGTGTATGGGCCGAAAGCGAGGACTACGCCGGCCCCTCGGTACTTTCACCCGACGGCCAACGGGTCGCGTACACCTGGTTCAACGAAGGCTCCGCACTTAATGAGTTGCGGGTGATCGGCCTGAACGGGATCAATGGCGGCGAACATCCCGAGACTCTTTACTCCAATCCGGAAGTGTCGTTAGAGCCGCTGGCCTGGTTCCCCGACGGCAGCCGAATCCTGTTGAGGTTCGTGCGAAAGGATCGCACGGCGCAGATCGTTGTTTTCGATACCGACGACCGATCCGTCAAGATCCTCAGAACGGTCAATTGGCGTTGGCCCGGAAAGGCCGTGCTATCTCCCGCCGGCCGATACATTCTTTACGACGCACCGGTCGGAAATGACCAAAATGCGCCGCACGATATCTTGCTCGCCGCCGACGGAAGCAGTGAAACTCCCCTCGTATCCCACTCGGCCGACGACAAAGTCCTCGGGTGGACGCCCGATGGCGCTTCGGTGCTGTTCGCGAGCGATCGCGGGGGTCGCCGCGGAGCCTGGCTGCTGCCGGTTGCCGACGGGAAAGCGCAAGGGGAACCAAAGATCCTCAAACCCGATTTGGATGCAGGCACCCCACTCGGCTTCTCGACCGATGGGTCGTTCTATTACAATCGCAGCACCCCGATGATGGACGTGTACACGGTCCCCATTGATTTCGAACAAGGCAAGCCCGTCGGTAAGCCCGAGAGAGTCGCGGAACGTTTTGTCGGCGCCAACCGCGCCCCTGCTTGGTCGCCCGACGGCAAGTACCTGGCCTACAATTCGCTGCGCGACCTGCCGAGGTCCGGCACCCCGACCCTTGTAATCCGCACGGTCGAAACCGGGGAGGAACGCGATTTCAGCGTGGACATGCAATACTTTCCACGCCCCCGATGGGCCCCCGACGGGCGATCCCTGGTTCTTCCCTCCGCGGCCAAAGAACCGGGGCGGCAGTCTTTCGGTTTTTCCAGGATAGAGGAGAACTCTCCATGCTCGTTCCCCGCCGGGAGGACACGGTGTACTTGTCGCCGCAGTTGACGCCGGACGGGAAGACGCTTTTCTACACGGCGCTGGACAAGAGCGAGCGGCATGCGACGATTCGCGCGCGGAACCTGGAAAGCGGAGACGAGCGTGAGGTCTACCGAACCGGGGCGACTTGGCCGCGCTTCGAGCTTTCCCCCGATGCGGACCGCATGGCCATTGTGGAACAGGATCAGAAGACGCGATCCATGGTGATGTGGCTTCTACCGGTCGCCGGCGGGACACCCAAGGAGCTCTGGCGACTCCGGTCCCCCGAGTTCATGAGCAATCTGCCTGTTTGGACAGCGGACGGCAAAAGCATTTTGATCTGGAAGGGGGTTTCGAATCGTGGATCCGAGTTGTGGAACGTGCCGGTTGACGGAAGCCCGCCGCAAGGTCTCAATGTGAGGAGCAAGAATCACACGGCCGTCTCCTTGCATCCCGACGGACGCCGACTCGCCTACACGGCCGGAGATTTCAACGGCGAGATCTGGGTGATGGAGAATTTCCTGCCCGAGATGAAAGCGGCGAAGTGAGAGGGAGGTGAACCCGTGGGGCGGAAGTACGCCTCACGACGGGGGGGGCGTCAGAGCCGATGCCGACTGCGCAAAGAAAAATCGAGGCTTTGCAAGGACAAAACCAGCCACTCGTCGCGGTGTCCGACAATGTCGCTTGTCACGCGCTCTTTTTTCGCTTAGGGTTTTCGTGAACGGCGGACGAAGAGCCGTTGCGAGAAGCCATGAACAACGAAAAGACCAACCCGACTGAAGACAAGCCGCTGGAGTCTTGGAAAGAGATCGCGGCCTATCTCCAACGAGACGTCCGCACCGTCGCTCGCTGGGAGAAGAGCGAGCAGTTACCCGTCCATCGGCATCACCACGGCCGCGGCAGCTCGGTCTATGCCTACCCGGCCGAGCTCGATATTTGGCGGGCAGCACGGAAACCGAACGCGGATGAAACACACGCCCTGGCGTCGCTTGATCCCGGTCGTGGCGGTAGGAATCGCGCTACTCGCGGTGGCGACGGTCGTGCTCTGGGGGCCGATCATGAACCCGCCCGACCCGCTTATCGCAGCGGCGGAAGCTTCCGGCGTGGTCGTCAGGCAGGTCTGGACCGGCCCGGACGTCGATATCATGGGCGCGCCCTCGCCCGACGGCCGTTTTCTCTCCTACGTTCACTGGGTAACCGGGGACTTGGCGCTTCGTGACCTCGAGGCCGGCAAGAATCATTTGCTGACTGGAAAAGGTTCCTGGGAGGATTCCGACAACTACGCGGAATTCTCCGTCGTCTCACCCGACGGCAAACGGGTGGTTTACGCCTGGTCCAGTCCCGACTACGAACTCCGCATTGTTGGGGCCGACGCTTCGGAGTCGAAGCTGCTCTACCGCAATGACGAAATTCCCTATTTGGTCCCGAAAGGATGGACCCCTGACGGCAAGCAGGTCCTGGTCGTATTCTTCCGGAAGGACGGAACGTCGCAAATCGCGCTGATCTCAGTCGACGACCAATCCGTTCGCGTGGTCAAGACCCTGGGCTGGGACAACCGCGTGGAAGCACGCCTTTCCCCCGACGGGCGCTACATCGCGTATGACACCTCCGGGCAGGGGCCTTCGGGGCCGCGTGACATTTTCCTGTTGGCGACGGACGGAAGTCGCGAAATCTCCCTCGTAACCCACACAGCTAACGACATGTCCCCCGTTTGGACGCCCGACGGCAATTGGCTGGCGTTCATCAGCAACCGCACCGGCGGCGCGAGCTTGTGGGCCGTGCGTGTCGCCGATGGTCGGCCGCAAGGGAAACCGGTGTTGTTCAAGCGCGACATTGGGACGAGCAGCGTCCTGGGCTTCAGCGAGGAGGGCGCCCTCTTCTACGGAGTCGGCACCGGACAGGAGGACGTCTACATCACCTCGCTCGATTTCGAAACAGGTAAGACAATGAGTGGGCCCGTTAGGGGTCCGCGGCGCTTTCTCGGTTCTAACTCTTCCCCGGAGTGGTCACCCGGCGGGCAACGCCTTGCCTATTTCTCGAGACGAGAGGCCGCCGGGTCGACGGTAATTTCAATTCGGTCCCTGAAAACAGGAGAGGAGCGTGATCTGCCGCTCCAACTCGGACTGAACCGGCCTCATTTGAATCGGCCGCGCTGGAGCCCGGACGGAAAAGCGCTGACGGTATTGGGAACGGATCGGCGCGGCCGAGGAGGCATCTATCGCATCGACGTGGAAACCGGAGAGCAGACGGCACTGATGCAAAGCGGGCCCGACGACTTCCTGACCTTTCACGTTTGGTCGCGTGACGGCGAAGAGATCTTCTTCACGCGCTCCAATCAACGTACGCCGGATAGGGACATCAGCATCGCGGCTTGGAACGTCGAAAGCGGCGAAGAGAGGGTCCTGCGACGTGTAGAAGATTTTGTCGGCGGCATCGCGCTGTCGCCCGACGGCGGGCAGTTAGCGTTCGTTGTCTCGGATAAGGCGCGATCGGTACTGAAAGTGATGCCCTCGGCCGGAGGTGAGGCCCGTGAGATTTTTTCGGGGAAGTACATCCCTGTCAACCTGCTGGCGTGGGGCGCCGATGGGACACGGTTGCTGTTCGGCGTCGGGAAAGACGCCACGAAGAAGGAGATTTGGATGGTGTCCGCCGAGGGCGGCGAGCCGCGAAAGCTAGATCTCGACATGGAAAAGATGGACGGGCTCACGACACACCCCGACGGCAAGCGCCTCGCCTTCACCGCCGGCGGCTACGACAAAGAAATCTGGGTGATGGAGAATTTCCTGCCGGAGACGAGGGTGGCCCAATGAAAGCGGTGGAGCCCCTTGAAAGTAGAGCCCGGCACGGGCCCCGACGTGGCGCACGCATTCTTGCGTGCCGTACCGGCATTCGTGCCGGTATGTCTTCGAGCGAACAGGCGAGATGGTCGGTGTCAGTACACTGGGGTTCCACAAGCGTGGCGGATTTCGCGGTCTGCCCGGAAACTCATGCGCCCCACGGACATGTCGGGCTCGAAAGCCCGACACGGCACGCACGAATGCGTGCGCCACGTCGCGCGTGGCCACATCGATGCGGGAAAATTCGGGCGCGGGCGGCTTTGTCCTTATTTGTCCGTTGATCGGTGAAGGAAGAGGGCGTATGGTCATCGCAGGCAACCGGCCATGAGGGTACGAAGATGACCGAGATGATCGACAGACAAGAGTACGGCGACGATCCTAGCCGCGGCGAAACTCCGCTGCAAGGCTGGAAGGAGATCGCCGTCTATCTCGACCGCGACGCCCGGACCGCGCGGCGTTGGGAACAACATGCGGGCCTTCCCGTTCGAAGGGTCGCCGGCAAACGAGCCAGCGTCTACGCTTATCCCAGTGAGTTGGACGCTTGGCGGGCGGCGCGCAAGCCGCCGGCGAGCGAGGAGTCTCGGCACGCGCCGCGGCGGCGTCGCTTAATTCCGGTCGCGGCGGGAGGCCTGACGCTGTTGGCCGTAGCGGCGCTCGTGCTATGGGGACCGATCATGAATCCGCCCGACCCGCTCGCCGACGCCGCCGAAGCCGCTGGCATCGTGGTCCGCCAAGTGTGGGCCGAAAAAAATACCGATACCGGGGGAACTCCCTCGCCCGACGGACGCTACATTTCCGGCGTCGATTGGGACACGGGCGACATCGCCGTGCGGGATCTCGAAAGCGGCGAGATACGCCGCTTGACGAAAAAGGGAACATGGGTCGAGAATCCGGTCGAGTACGGGTTGTTGTCGGCCTTCTCCCCGGACGGCCGGCAAGTGGCGTTTACGTGGCTGAATTGGAGGGCCGACAACCCCAACGGCCCGGGGGAGTTGCGGCTTGCGTCGCTCGACGCCGATTCGTCCGACCCGCGCATCCTCTACCGGAGCGAAGAGGTCGAATACGTCTACGCCGACGGCTGGTCCCCGGACGGCCGGCAGGTCTTGGTCTTGGTCAACCGCAAAGACCGCACCAATCAAATCGGGCTGGTATCGGTCGCCGATGGATCGTTGAAGGTTCTCAAGTCCATGAGTTGGCGCAGCCCCGTCGAGATGGCTTTCTCCGCCGACGGCCGATACATCCTCTACGACTTTCCCGTCGCCGACGGTGAACCGGAGCGGGATATCTTTCTGCTCGCGGCCGATGGAAGCCGCGAAATCCCTCTCATCACGCACCGCGCCAACGACTACGTTCTCGACTGGACGCCCGACGGCGACGGCATTCTATTCGCCAGTGACCGTAGTGGTACGTGGGACATTTGGTACAGCCGCGTCGAGAAAACCAAGGCCGTCGGTCGGCCGAAGCTGCTCAAGCGCAATGTGGGGCGGATTCTGCCGATGGGCTTCACGAGCGAGGGCGCCTTTTACTACGGGGTTGCGGGTTCGAACAGCGATGTCTACACGCGGAGTTCAATCCGGAAACCGGGCAAGTCGAGGGCGAGCCGGAGCAAATCGGCGAAAGATTTGTCGGCCGCAACTCCGGTCCCACTTGGTCGCCCGACGGGCGTCGTCTAGCCTTCGTTTCGCAGCGTGGGCCGTTGCTGGGGTTCGAAAGGGGTCTGATCACCGGTTGGATTCTCGTCATCCGCGATATGGGTACGGGCCGTGACCGGGAGATTCCAGTGAGGATGACCAACCAGCAGCGTTTGCGGCCGCGCTGGTCGCCCGATGGAAGCGCTCTGCTGGCGCCCGGTTCCGACAGCCGGGGCCGCGAGGGCGTCTATTCGATCAATCCAGAGACCGGCAAAATAACGACGATCAAGCGTGTCGGCACCGATGAGGTGTCCCCGTGGGCCGACTGGTCCCCCGACGGCAACTCGATCTTCTATCTCGTCACTCACCGGGTTACGCGGGCCAGGCGCATCATGCGGCTCGACCTGGCAAGCGGTGAGGAGAAACGGATCCACGAAGACACCGACGACGGGAACTTCTTCCAGGACGGCGCGGTGTCGCCGGATGGGCGGCTTGTGGCGTTTCGGGGTTTGGAGGGTCTGGTGGTCATGTCAACGGCGGGCGGACCTTTGCGCCAACTCCATCGCGACGCGGATCAGGGCCGCTTCAACGCCGGCATTGCCTGGACACCCGACAGCCGACATGTCCTGTTCTCGGCCGACGAGGGCGAGTTCCCACGCCGCGCGCTTTGGCGGGTAGCGGCGGCGGGCGGCGAACCGCACGAGGTCGGCTTGGTCAAGGACTGGTTGGGCGTGTGGGGCGTAAGTATGTACCCCGACGGCCGGCGGATCGCTTACCACGCCACCGATCAGCCGAGTCGATATACAAATGAGGTGTGGGTGATGGAGAATTTCCTGCCGGAGACAAGGGCGGCGAAATGAGGTACGCAACGCAAAGTAGCTCGGCCGACGCCGTGCCTCGCAGTGGAAGGGAGGGTGGCCACCGGAAGTGGCCGCCCGATGTGGCGCACGCATTCTTGCGCGCCGTACCGGCATTCGTGCCGGTATGTCTTCCAGCGAGTGCGCGGGTTGGTCGGGTAAGGCATCCGCGCGGTTTCGAGTGGGGCGCGGACTTCCCGGAAGACTGCGCGCCGACAAGACATGTCGGGCTCGAAAGCCCGACACGGCACGCAAGAATGCGTGCGCCACGTCGGGACCGCCACATCAGACGGACGATCAGGCAGCCGTGCCGGGCGCGGCCGGGTGCACTCGGCAAGTCAGCCAAGTCAAAGGAGTAGTTCATGACGAAGCAACTGTTTGGGGAAATGCTGTTGATCGCGTCGGGAGTTCTCTTCTTCGTCGGCATCGCGGCGACAATCGGCATCCCCGGCAATGAGCGCAAACCCGCGACGGCCGTGGCCGCCGAAGAGTCTCCGCCCGCCCGGAGCGTCCCGAACGACCAACCCTTCCGCGACATCCCCGGCCCGTTCCCGCGCGGATGGCAACGATGAGGTTCTTGTTCCTTACCGTTACATTTCTTGCGGCTTCGGTAACCGCGAGTGTCGCCGAGATCCGGCTGCCGTTGGGGCTCGATCTTTACAGGCCGATTCCGGAAGACAACCCGGTCACGGTCGCAAAGGTCAAACTCGGCAAGAAACTCTTCGGCGACAAGCTGCTTTCGCGAGACCGCAGCCTAGCCTGCAAAGGCTGCCATCAGCCGAAGAAGGCTTTCACGGACGGGCGGGCCAAGGCGGTCGGCGTCTACGGGCGGCGGGGACCGCGTAGCGCGCCGAGCCTGGTGAACCGCGCTTACGGGCGGGCTTTCTTCTGGGACGGGAGAACCTCCACCCTTGAGGAACAGGTCCTCAAACCCATCGAAAGTGAGTCCGAAATGGACATGACGGTCGCCGAAGCCGTCGAGCGCCTGCGCGGCAAGAAGCGTTATCGCAAGCTGTTTGAGCAGGCCTTCGGCGACGAGCCGAACGGCGAAGACTTGGCGCGCGCGCTGGCGAGCTATGTCCGGACGATCTACTCGGGTGACTCGCCCTTTGATCGCTACATCCACGGCAATCGCGGCGCCCTGACCGGGCAGCAACGCCGAGGGTTGCGGGTCTTTCGCGGCAAGGGCAACTGCACCGCTTGCCACATAGGCCCAACCTTTAGCGACGAGGAGTTCCACAACACCGGAGTTGCATGGCGTGACGGAAAGCTGCAAGATGAAGGCCGCTTCGCGATTACCGGCGAGGAGGAACTGAAAGGTGCGTTCAAGACGCCGACCCTGCGCGAGGTGAGCCGCACGGCGCCCTACATGCACGACGGCAGCCTAGCAACACTGGTGGACGTGATTGACTTCTACAGCGACGGCGGGCGGAAGAATCCCCACCTCGACGAAGAGATTCGGCCAGTAAAGTTCACCGATGAGGAAAAGAGAGACTTGCTCGCGTTCTTAAGCGCTCTCAGCGGCAAATTGCGAGAGGGCTACTGAAGTGGTCGCTACCACCGAGCGGCTTCTCCAACGCACTCGCCGGCATGCACTCGACTACCGGCGTCATCAGTCGACAACGCTGCTTGTCCCGAAGACAATGCCAAACAGGCCGCGTTAACTGACGAGAGAATAGGCCGCGTAGCCGATACCGGCGCCCATCATCGAGCCAGCCACGACATCGCTTACAAAATGCATGCCGAGGACAACCCTCGAGGTCGCTACACTCGTGGCACACAGCATCAGCCAAACCATATACGAGGGGTAGAACAAAGCCAGCGGGACTGTCACCGCGAAAGCCGTTACCGAATGGCCGGACGGGAAGGAAAAGCGATCCGGCGGAATCTTGGGAAAGGAGGCGAACGGAATCAGATCGCACGGCCTGCTGCGAACCGCCACTCGCTTCACCAAGCTGAAAAGCGCGACGGCCGCCGCGACCGCCACCGCCGTGGTCGCCAGAACTTGATAGCGACCCTCACCGCCGGCCCACAACACGCCCGCGCCGAGCAATCCCCACAGCCAACCGTCCCCGCCGCGAGAAGAACTCACCATCCACAAACGGACCGGTCTGGGGGGGGACCAACGCCGCAAGGCTTCCGTCAACAGCCGGTCTCGGCGAGCAACTTTTTCGCGCAGATGGACGAGCATACTCATCGACCTCAGGTTCGTTACTACCAGCTAAACACTTCGCGGGCGATTTGTCACCACAAAGAGGTGAAAAACCGGCGCGTTTAGGGTGTTCGGCCGGCACTCACCCTCAACTTCCGTCCTATGACCCCAATTCCCGCGGCGAGGATCCCGTACCTGTGTCTTCTCCAAGAACCGGGAGTTCGGAAGGGCAGGCCTGGAGACCTGCCCCATCGCTTCATCCCATCTCGGCTGGCGACGGCTCATTCATCGAGCCGCAGCAGCCAACGCAGGGCGTTGCGGATCAGCCTTTGCGTCATGCCGTGGCCCAGGCCTTCGGGCGTGTGTCCGGGCGACAGGTAAGCGAACCTGCCCTCGCCCGGCTCTCGCCACCAACCCGCCGGCGCCGCTGTATTATCCCGCGCGATGTTGCGCAACAGCAAGTGCCGGGCGTCAAGAAAATACTTGCTGGTGTGCTGCTCGTCGAAGATTTCGTAATCTTCCACGCCCTGGGTGATGGGGTGCAATTTATTGTCGACGCGAATCGTGAAGACGGCCGGGGGTGGGTGGCCGCCGTAATCTCCGCCGAAAAGCTTGTAGTAGAGCCCGCCGGGCGGATAGATGCCGTGCGAGTTGTGAAGCGCGAGAAACGCTCCGCCGGCGTGGACAAAATCCCAGATCGCCTTCTGCTGCTCGTCGTTCATCCATTTGACGTGGGGGCGGTCATGTCCTTCGGGCCAGACCATGCCGTCTTTGAAGAGGATGAGCAGATCGAATTGCCTGAGGACGGCGGCGGTGAGCGCTTCGTGATTTTCGATGAACGTGACCGGGATGTTTTCGCGCAGCAGGGCCGGGGCAAGGCCGTCACGGATATGAACGGGGCTATGGTAGCGGTCGCCGATCAGGGCCAGAGCCTTGGGTCGCTCGGCGGATTGGTAGACACGCGACGTATTCTGCGCGGACGAAACCGCGGCGGCAGTGAGCAGGAGAGCAAGGACTCGATGCATGTCGTGTCTCCTTGGACAGGTTCGACGAAACCCGGAGCCGATTGTAGCAGAGCGTAGGGATGGGGAAGAGGGAAATGCGTACGGCGCAGTGCACTACAGTGTAGGTTATGGGCAAGAATCGAGTCGAAAACGGGCCTGCTCGCGATGAATCGAAAGCAGAAGAAGACGCTCAGCGGCACCTGCACGACGCGGCGCGCGCCTGCTTCGGCAAGCTCGAAGGGGCCGACCCGGACTTGGCCAAACAGGCAAGGCAGCGTGTGGTTGCGAAACTCCGGCGGAGCCGAAAAAGCTGAACGATCCATCGACATGGGCCGGAACCGAGAACAATGAAGCTCCCGATCTATCTCGACAGCCATGCTACGACGCCGGTCGATCCGCGGGTGGTCGAGGCCATGTTACCGTATTTCGGCGAAGTTTTCGGCAACGCCGCGAGCCGTAATCATTCTTTCGGGTGGGCGGCGGAGAAAGCCGTCACGCGGGCGCGTGAACAGGTCGCCGAGCTGATCGGGGCGTCGCCGCGGGAGATTGTCTTTACCAGCGGAGCGACCGAGTCGAACAATTTGGCGATCAAAGGCGTGGCTGACGCAGCCGCTGTCACCGAGCCCCACATCATTACCTGGGCGACCGAGCACAAGGCCGTTCTCGACTGTGCCAAACGCCTCGAACAGAGCGGTTGCCGGATCAGCTATCCGCCGGTCGACAGCGAAGGCTTGTTGGATCCCGAGGAAGTCCGGCGAGCGATCACGCCGAAGACGATTCTGATTTCGATCATGGCCGCCAATAACGAAACGGGCGTGATCCAGCCGATTGCCAAACTGGGCCGCATCGCTCGGGAGCACGGCGTTCCCTTGCATGTCGACGCCGCGCAGGCCATCGGAAAGATTCCCGTCAATGTCGAAGGCGACGGGATCGATTTGATGTCGTTCACCGCGCACAAAATGTACGGCCCGAAAGGCATCGGCGCGCTCTATGTTCGACGGCGCGGGAGGCGCGTCGATCTCGCACCGCAAATCGACGGCGGCGGTCACGAGAGAGGGCTGAGATCGGGAACGCTGAACGTTCCCGGGATCGTCGGCTTCGGGAAGGCCTGCGAACTTTGCGCGTGGGAAATGGAGGTCGAAGGCGAGCGAGTCGGCAGGCTGCGCGACCGTCTATGGGAGGGGATCAGCCGGCGGCTCGATGGGCTTTCGATCAACGGTAGCCGCGAACATCGATTGCCCCAAAACCTGAGCGCGAGTTTTACCGGAGTGGATGGCGAGGCGCTACTGCTCGGCATGGACGATATCGCCGTGTCGAGCGGCTCGGCCTGCACGACCGATACGCCCGAACCAAGCCACGTTCTGCTTGCGATGGGCGTCAAGCCCGCTCTAGCCCATGCCTCGTTGCGTTTCGGCTTGGGCCGCTTTACGACCGAAGAAGAGATCGACTATGCCGTTGACAAAGTAGTGAGGGTCGTCGAGCGTTTACGGCAGACCGAGGCGGGATCAAGAGCTTTGGCCTGAGCGTTCCGGGGCCGGAGTTGGAAACGCAACGAGGCGGCGCACCTGAGAGTACGCCGCCTCCGCGCAAACCTGAGCCTCCTCAGGCCGACGGCCGACTGTCCTCGTCGAGGAAATAAAAGTTGGGCACGTCGACGACGCCCGCTGCCTGCATCACTTCCCGAAGATCATCCGCCTCGACAAACTGGCGCGCTCTCGCGGTGTCCTCCACTTCCAGCAACAGGACAATTTCATTCGAGTCTTGCTGGTTTCGGAGGAGGCGGCGAGACGAGGAGGGGCGCTGAAAGAAGGGAGACGGACACGAGGGAAAAGGGGGATTTTTGGGTTGGGTTTTGTTGTCGTCCCGGTTCCCCCCGTTCCGCCGCGTTTTTCCGTAAGTCTTTTATTTTTAGTCTTTTACCTATAAGTAAGGTTTTGGTTTTGGACTCTTGCGGGGGGCGTCAACCCCTCTCTTGGGTGGTTTCTCCTTTGTTCTCAGCGAGTTATCCACAGGCTCGTCGCTCTTCAACTCGCGGAGAACCTTGTACCGGAAGGCTTGAACGGTGTTGTTGTCGCTTGACTTGGCCGGGTGCGCTCCAAACTGGCTGTACAGGAGCCGCCAGGTGAGGCGTAGCGGAGCGCGAAAGGCGAACGTTCGATAGGTCAGCCACAAGTAGAGATCGAGGCCCAACGGCGAGCGCTTGAGGGCGGTGAGGGTGTTTCATGTCGAAGGGCACCGGTTTCGTCGAGAATGGATTTGCTGCGGCGCCGCGAACGAGCTACGACGCCTCGGTGTCGCCGCTGGGCCCGTAGATATCGGGGTGCTTGCCGCCCATGGGTCGAATGTAGGTGCTCAGCTGACCGCGATGATGGACGGTGTCAAGCAAAAGGAGCCAGGCGGTATACCCCAACGGGGCTTCGAAATGGGTGTGCCCGTCGAGGTTGAACTTGTTGTTCGTCGTGTTCCAGGTCTCCTCGTCGAGGCCCTTCGGGAGTTCCTCGAAACGGCTGTTCGAAGCCTGGAACTTCGCCACCGCGTCGGGAATGTCATCGAACGGCAGCTCGTTGCGATGGTTGATGGTTCCACCGGCGCCGGCAAGCTCGGTCAAGTCTTCGATGTGGCCCAGCAGGTGGCCCACGATGGCTCGCGCGGTGCGTGATTTCTCATGGGGTTGGTAGTCGAGTTTGTCGCTCGGCAGGGCCTCAAAAACACCCATCGTCAGGGGCAACTCCTCGGACCATTTTTGGATGAAAAATTCTCTTTCGGTCATGTCTTCCTCCTCTCCCGGTTAGGGCTTACGTTGTCTCTTCCTTGCCCGGGCCGCGACGCGGGCGGGGTCTTGGCGTCATCGGCTGCCGGCTCATGACTGAGCCGAAGTGTATCGAGTAGAGAAATCAGCTTTCGCTGATCCTTCTCGCTGAGCGCGTCAGCGGCGGACCCGGCGATGGCCATGACGGGCCCGTCCAATCTTTCGAGGAACTTCAGTCCATCCGCCGTGATACGGCAAATTACCTGCCGGCGGTCACTCTTGGGGGTTTCGCGCTCGACCCACCCCAGTGCCTCGAGTCGGTCGATCAACCGGGTCACGCCCGGCGTGCGCTCCACCATGCGAGCGCGGATAGCCAGTGTCCGCAGCCCGCCGAGCTCCGCGCCGCGCAGAATCCGCAGCACGTTGTACTGTTGGGACGTGATGCCGTGAGGCTCGTAGACTTCATTGAAGAGCCGCCGCACCACGTCGGTGGTCCGCATCAGTCCGAGAACGATCTCTTGGCCGGCGGATTCGAAGGGCCGCTTCTGGTGAATGGCCTTCTGTAAGGAGCCGGCGTTGCGCAACATGTTAATACACTACATGATAATAGTTAACATGTCAACAATTATTGAGTAAACTACTCTTCACGAGGCAGCGAGTGTGGGCTTCGGGTCCAGGATGGATGCCGTCATCTTGATCGCCGGCATCTTTCCGCCCCCCCATGTATTTCAAATAGGGTTCAAGCGCAGCTCCCGCGGTTGACGGCTGACTGGAGCTTCAGTTGGCGCTTTCTTCCGACTCACCGAGCTTCGTCCTGACTTGCCGCATCGTCGAAAAACCCCCGAACACCAACATTCCGCCGATGAAGACCCAGACCCACACCGGAATATTCTTCCCCGCTACGGCCAGATAGAGATAAGCCGAAACGAAACAGAGCGAAGCGCACATCGCCGGCAGGACGATCGGCCGACCCCGCCGCAAATTGCGCACCAGCCAAGCCACCGAAGCTGTAAAAAATGGAATCGCGCCCACGTAGATCACCCCGAAGATAAGTGGGTTGACCCCGTATTCGGCGCCGAGGCTGAAGAACCAATTCTGAAGTGTCTCAAACATGATCTTAGGGGTGATCGTTTAGCATACCGCGAATGCGAATTTGACGCAAACCCTTTACTCAAAGACGCCGCGCGCCTCCAAACTGTTTCAGGAATCACGCTTCGCCCGGCTGCCGGAGGCTCGGCGTCGATTGCTCGGCCTCCGATAACGCCGGTCGAGTTTGACACCTTTTCAGCCCACTGTTAGCTTGAAAGAGTCCCCGCGCCTGAAGAACCTCCCTCGATGGATCCCTCTCTGATCCGTAATTTTTCGATCATCGCCCATATCGACCACGGTAAATCGACGCTGGCGGATCGCCTGCTCGAGACGACCGAGGCGCTTAGTCACCGGGAGATGAAGCAACAAGTGCTCGATACGATGGATCTCGAGCGCGAGCGCGGCATCACCATCAAGGCCCAGGCTGTTCGCATCAGCTACAAGGCCCGCGACGGCAAGACCTACCAACTCAATCTGATCGACACCCCCGGCCATGTGGATTTCTCCTACGAGGTCTCGCGCAGCCTGGCGGCCTGTGAGGGAGCGCTGTTGGTCGTCGATGCCTCGCAGGGAGTCGAGGCGCAAACGCTCGCAAATACTTATCTGGCCCTCGAACACGATCTGGAAATCATCCCGGTAATCAACAAGATCGACCTGCCGGCGGCCGAGCCCGAAAGAGTGCGCGAGGAAATCGAAAGCACCGTGGGTCTCGACGCCGAAGAAGCCCTGCTCGTCAGCGCCAAGTCCGGCCAAGGCGTCGACGAGATCCTTGAAGCCATCGTGCGGCGAATTCCCCCGCCAAAGGGATCGCCGGATGAACCATTGCGCGCCTTGCTGTTTGACTCCTGGTTCGACCCCTATCGCGGCGTGATCGTGTTGGCGCGGGTAATCGACGGCGCCCTGCGCAAGGGCATGAAGATCCGCTTGGCCTCGACGGGGCAAACCTACACCGTTGAGGATTTAGGCTTTCGAACGCCAAAGCCTTTCCCCTGCGACGAACTCGGCAGCGGTGAAGTCGGCTGGGTCATCGCCAACATCAAGAACGTCACGGAAACGAAAATCGGCGACACGATTTGCGACGAAGGCAACCTTCCCGCCAAACCCCTGACCGGCTTTGAGGAAAGCAAGCCGATGGTTTTCGCGGGACTCTATCCCATCGAGTCCCATCAGCATCAGGCGTTGCGCGAGGCGCTCGAAAAGCTGCAGCTTAACGACCGTTCTTTTCAGTTCGAACCCGAAAGCTCGACCGCGCTGGGGTTTGGGTTCCGCTGCGGTTTTCTGGGCTTATTGCATCTGGAAATCGTCCAAGAAAGGCTCGAGCGCGAATTCGATCTGGATCTGATTACGACGGCACCCAGCGTACGGTATCGCGTGCGATTGACCGACGGCGAAGTGGTCGAGGTCGACAATCCCAGCCGCTGGCCGCTGGAGCAGAATATCGCCGCCGTCGAAGAACCTGTTTTCGTCGTCACCGTGATCACTCCCGACGAGCACTTGGGGGGGATTCTCAAGCTATTGGAAGACAAGCGTGGCGTGCAGAAGGGTTTCGAGTACGCGGCCGGCAGCCGTGTGGTGCTGACCTATGACGTTCCGCTCAACGAAATCGTGCTCGATTTCTACGACCGCTTGAAAACCGTTTCGCGGGGTTACGCCTCGGTGGACTACCATCTGGCGGGTTACCAAGAGTCGCCCATGGCCAAGTTGGACGTCCTCGTCGCCGGTGACCCGATCGACGCGCTGTCGATGATCGTTCACAGCGACCAGGCCCACGGGCGCGGCAAGTCGCTGATCGAGAAAATGCGCAAGTTGATCCCGCGGCAGATGTTCGACGTGGCTTTGCAGGCCGCCATCGGCAGCAAGATCGTAGCACGCGAAAACATTCCCGCCTTACGCAAGAACGTTTTGGCGAAGTGCTACGGCGGCGACGTCAGTCGCAAGCGCAAACTGCTCGAAAAGCAAAAAGAAGGCAAACGCCGCATGAAACGAGTCGGGCGCGTCGACATCCCCCAGGAAGCCTTCCTAGCCGTCCTCCAAGTCGGTGACTAACCCGGTCCGTAGTCGCTCAACCCCAACATCTTCCCTAACTGAAACGCACTCATCCCCGCCACCACCAAAACGACTCCCCACCCCAGAACGTTTGCTGCCAGGCCGTTCTTGTATTTCCCCAGGAGGTCCTCACGATTCATGACGAACAGCAACACCGCCGCGACCACCGGCAGGATCAGCCCATTCGCCGCCTGCGCCACCACAATCATCTTCACCGGCCTGGTCCCCGTCACCGCGAAGGCCGCTCCGACGACGATCACCGCCGCCCACACCGCGCGAAAGCCGCGGCTGTTCATTCCCCCGCTCTTCCCCAACACCCCCGTAACCGCATAAGCGGCCGCCAACGGCGCCGTAACAGCGCTGCTCAACCCCGCCGCCAACAGCCCCAGCCCCAAGAACCACTTCGCCCCCGCACCCAGCAACGGTTCGAGTTGCACCGCCATCACCGCCGCGTTCTCTATCTCGACCCCGCTCCCGAAAAACGCCGCAGCGGCTGTCGCCGTGATCGCCATGGTAATGAGCCCGCCAATGGAGACCGCCAAGGCCGCATCCCAGCGAGATTCTCTGAGCGCTTGGTCTCGGGGTACCGACTCCGGCCATTTTTCGCGGACCGACCCCGCGTGCAGAAACAAGTTGTAGGGGACAACCGTCGTCCCGACGATCGCGATCACGGTGACCAGCGAACCCGGCTCGAGCCGCGGAACAATCATCCCCGAAAGCAAGGTCGTGAAATCCGGCCGCACGAGCAGGGTGGTCAATAAAAACACCAGCCCCATCAGGCCCACCAGCAACCCCAAGAAACCTTCGATGAATCGATACCCCCCCAAGCCCAGCACGCCCGCCGCGCCCCCGGCGACAATCACCGCCCAGAGAGTCCGCGGCAGCCCCGTGAGAACCTCAAGCCCCATCGCCGCGCCAATAATGTTCCCAGATTCGTAGGCCGCGTTGCCCACCCCGATCGCAAGAACCACCAGCGCGATCGACGCCGCAGTCATCCACGGGCGGTCGAAGGTTGATCGCAGCG
The DNA here is from genome assembly GCA_965248235.1 of Bryobacterales bacterium. Classification (GTDB taxonomy): domain Bacteria; phylum Acidobacteriota; class Terriglobia; order Bryobacterales; family UBA6623; genus UBA6623. The sequence continues at coordinate 236,688 of CBDFIU010000002.1, forward strand.
CCTCCCCCGGGCCTTGTCCGCTAATGAGCCCCAACCGCGCGGCCATCTCCTGCAACACGATGGTCGCTATGACCGCGAAGACAATCGACCAAAGCAAACTGAAGCCGAACCGCGCCCCCGCGATACTTGCCGTCGTGATCGTCCCCGGGCCGATGAAGGCCGCCGTGACCACCAGGCCCGGGCCGAAACGAAAGCTGCTCCCGCGGTTATTCCGCGTCGTCACTTTTCGCTTCCCGCAACCCAAACGTAAAAAGCGCGTTCCCGGCGGCAATCGTCACTCGTTGCTGCCCCGCCGAGCGATACGTAATCGGCGGCGCATACACCGGTCCACCCAGATTCGTCTTCCACAACAACTTGCCCGCCGCCGCGTCAAGCGCCATGAAGTAGCCTTCCTTGGCGCCGGTAAACAGGACATCCCCAGCCGTCGTCAAAATGCCGCTTTCGGTCGCCCCGGTGAGCGAAAACGCCCATTGGCGCTCGCCCGTCAACGGGTCCAACGCCAGCACCGCGCTATGCCCCGGGTCGGCGTGGTTGATCGGGTCGGGCACCCACGGCGTCGCGGTTCCGCCGATAAAAATCTGCCCCGGTTTGTAGTCAGCCTTCCACTTGCGAAAAATCCCATACGAATACTCCCAAGCCGAAACATAGAATAATCCCGTACGCGGACTATACGACGGCGAATACCAGTTCGTCGCGCCGGTCGCCGCCGGGTACACTTTGATGCCCTGGGCATTCGGCTCCATGCCGCGAATCTTCATCGGCCTACCGATCTCGTCCAACCCTGAAGCCCAGTTCTGATATGTGAATTGCTTGCCCGTCAGATACTCGCCCGTCTCCCGATCGAGCACGTAGTAGAAAGCGTTGCGGTTCGCCCACAGCATCAGCTTGCGAAGCTTCCCGTCGACTTCCAAATCAGCCAACACTGGAACCTGCACAGAATCCCAATCCCACACATCGTGCGGTGTGAATTGGAAATGCCACTTCAGTTTCCCCGTGTCGACATCCAGCGCCACCGCCGACTCGGTATACAGGTTGTCGCCCTTGCGCGCATCGCCGTTCCAATCCGGCGCCGGATTCCCGATCCCCCAATACGTCAAATTCAACTCGGGATCATACGAACCGGTCACCCAAATCGATCCGCCGCCGTGTTTCCACGAATCGCCCTCCCAGGTATCGTGGCCCGGCTCGCCCGGCCCCGGAATCGTATAAAAGCGCCATTCGCGGCGGCCGGTTTCGGCGTTATAGGCGTCGAGCCGCCCGCGGATGCCGAAGTCACCACCCGCCGTCCCGACCAGCACCTTGTCCTTGACCACAAGCGGCGCGTGCGTCACCGCGTAAGCCTCGCCCGGATCCGCGACTTGCGTCCGCCAGCGAACATCCCCGGTTTCGGCGTCGAGTGCAACCAGCTTGCCGTCGAGGGTCCCCATGTAGAGCGTCTTGCCGAGAATCGCCAACCCGCGATTCACGCGCCCGCAGCAGACCGGGGCCTCGTCGCCTTGGTGCTCGTAGCGCCAGTACTCGCGCCCCGTCACGGCGTCGATGGCAATCAGGTTGTTGGGGGCCTCGGTGAAATACATCACTTCGTCGACGACGAGCGGGGTGACCTCGAACTTCTCGAGCGACTTGGTCTGAAACGCCCATTTGAGTTCGAGCCGCTCGACATTGTCGCGCCTGATTTCATCGAGCGAGCTGTAGCGATTCCCGTTGTAGGCGCCCGAATAGGTGAGCCAGTTGTCGGGCTCCTCGACGGCGCTGAGCAGGCGGTCGTAGCTAACCGGCTCACGGCCGACTTGCGCCGGGGCAAACGGCACCAAAGCCGCCGCCAAGCCTAACATGAAAACCGTCAGCCCGAGCGATTTCATCGCGACCCCTCCTCGCCGAGCAGCGTGCCCAGGTAAGCCGTCAAATCGTCCAGCTGCTCCTCCGACAATTGCCCGTAAGACGGCATCATTGACTCCTTGACGATCTCGAAACTTTCCAGATCGCTTTTCAGAACCGAGACCAGTCCGCGTTTCGCGTCATAAATCTGCACCGAAAACGTCCCGATGTTCAAGCGCCTTCCGTAAAGCTCTTCGCCCTTTTTCGTAACCGCCCGCGCCGCGAACAGTCGCGGTTCGACGTCGGCGCTTGGATCGGTAAGCGACTGCCGCAGATGTCGCGGCGCCCGAACCGCCCCCACCTCGCTCAGGTCCGGCCCGCCGCGCCCCCCGGCCCCGTTGACCACATGGCACCCGGCGCAACCGAGGCGGCTGAAAAGCTCTTTCCCGGCCCCGGCATCTCCCGGGACGGCCGCCGCTTCGCTCCGCCGAATCGACAAGTTCCGGACATGAGCCGCCATCGAGCGAAGTTGCCGCTCGTTGTAGTAGAACATCGGCATGATCGTTCCCGGAATGCCGTTCTTGATCGATTGCATCAATTGTTCGTCCGAGCCCCCGTGACGAAATCGCCCCGTCTGAAACCCCGGCCCGCGCCCGCCCTGCCCGCGGTCCCCGTGGCAATTCGCACAATGGTTGCGATAGAGCACGGCGGCCTCGGTCGTCGGCTCGGCCGAACCCGGCACCGGCTCGGGAGATTGCGCGACCAAAGCCAGCGGCAATATCCACACGCAGACGGCCACCGACCAAACAAGATCAATCCGGACAGCACGGTCAAGACGGCGAAGCATCGTTGGTTCTCGGATCCTGGACCCCGGTTCCCGCAAGCGCCCCCTCGGCCTCACGTCTGGAACGTAGGGTACGGCGAGAAAGCAGGCAGCGCGGACCCATTGGGTAGGCAATCAGTGTAACCAACCGCTCCGGGAGCCCGCTTTCCACCGCGTGCCGCCCGACGAGACCTACTCCCCCGAAAGAAACCCATCACCCGGCACAGCCGCGGCTATTCACCGTAGCCAGGATCCGCCTTGAGTCGGGCTTCTTCTCTCCGAATCCTCTCCACGAATTAACCAAACAAACCCAATCGCCCCAAGCGGGAGGCTGAAAAACGATTAGCCGGCAGCGTTCGGCCCCGCGGAAACCCACTGCCCGCACGCTGTCAAAATGGCAGGATGGGTGAAACTTTGCGCCTCTGTTTGTGGGCGGGACCGAGAAACGTCTCCACGGCCGTAATGTACTCGTTTCGTCAGCGCGCCGACACTCGCGTCGTCGACGAGCCGCTCTACGGTCACTACCTGAACATTTCTCCGGCCCGGCATCCCGTCAAGAACGAGTTGCTCGACCAACTCGACTGCGACGGCGAGCGTGTGGTGCGCGAGCTGATCCTTGGCCCCTGCGATCGCCCGGTCTTGTTTATGAAACAGATGGCGCATCACTTGGAAAGCCTGGATTGGGGTTTTCTAGCCCGCACGTGCAACGTCCTGTTTACTCGAGACCCCGAGCAGATGCTGCCGTCGCTTGTGAATCAAGTGCGGCAACCGATCTTGCGCGATACCAGCCTAGCCATGCAAACCCGCCTTCTCGATCACCTGCGCGCTTTGGGGCAAGATCCCCCCGTGATTGACTCGAAGGAATTACTGCTCGACCCCGAAGCCGTTCTGCGGCAGCTTTGCGAACGCATTAGGATTGCGTTCGACGAAGGGGTGCTCCATTGGCCGGCGGGTCCCAAGCCCGAAGACGGCTTGTGGGCGCCGCATTGGTATCACAATGCCCACCGCTCGACCGGTTTTATGCCTTACAGGGAGAAGACCGAGCCTTTCCCCGGTGAACTGGAAGCCTTGCTCGAGGAATGCCGTCCCCACTACGAACGGCTCTACGCCGAAGCCATCAAGGCGCGCCCGTAGTCGCCGTGATCGTCTTGACGACGTCGAGATAGAGGTTTTCGACGCGGCGAATCACAAAGCGCGCCTTTTGCACGTTGACGGTCGTGTCGCGGTTGACCTCGGGGCCGAAACGCCGCGTGATCGGCGTCATCATGTGGAGCAGCACGTTGAAAGGAAACCAGCGGCTGCCGGTGTGCTCGAACATCCGCAGCTCGCCTCCGCGTTTTAGCACGCGCCCGAGTTCGGTCAGACCCTTGACCGGGTTCGGGACCGAACAGAACGTGCAGACAGTGTAGATCTGATCGAACGATTCGTCCGCGAACGGCATCTCGTGGACGTCCATCTCGCGCAGATCGATCGTGCCGTTGTACTCGGCGACTCGCGGGCGGGCTTGTTCGATCATCTTGGGGCTGATGTCGATCGCCGTGATGTCTTGTCCCGGCGGGAAGAACTGAAAGTCGAGGCCGGTGCCGGCGGCGAGAAAGAGAATCTTGCCGTGCATTGGGGTGAAGAATTGAATTTTATAAGACCCCCAACGTTTCTCGGCGCCGCGGGCGAGTAGGTCGTACTTCCCGGACGCGGCGTCCCATTTCCCGCGAGTTAGGAGGTCCATCGATCGGCCCCGCGTTTGACCTCGCCGGCGAGGAATGCATTCATGATGTAGGTGAACGCCAGGACGACCGGCCCCAGCTGCGCGCCCAGCCGCGCGCCCGCCGCCAGGGAGAGATCCACTCCCGCGGCCTGCATTGCGACCACCATACCTGACGCCATGCCCGTCAGCATGGCGGGGATCATGATTTCAAAGGCGCCGAAAAGCAGGCCCAGCAGGGTGTTTGTGACAAACGCAACAACCATGCCCAACGCCATGCCGAGGACCATCGCCGCGGCCGGGTTCCAGCCCTTGTCGATGATGGCCGCGCAGGCAAGCCCGGCCAACGCGCCGGTAACCGTGACCGTCAGCAGGTCGCCGAGGAGAAAATAGGGTCGCTTTTCCACAGACCGCCAGGGCGGAACTAATCGGCGGCCGTCGCGGCGCCGGAGCCGTGTGCGAACTGTTGGTAGTGCATCGCCAAAACGTCGCGGCCGAAATCACCCTCGTAGTCACGCCACACGGTGTGACTGTGGTTGTTCTTGTTTTGGGTGTTGTCGTACTCGACCAGGAAAGCGGGCGCCTGCACCCGGTAGTAGTCGCCCAAGCCCTGCTCGACGCCGCCCGCCCAGGCGAAGAACACTTTGTCGCGCGCGGTGTCGCGCATCGCCTTGCGGCGTTGGGAGGCGACTTGCTCGGGCATGTTGTCGGCGTACTCGTCGACGAGCGCCAGCAGCATCTTATATTGGTCGGCGTTCATCTCGGACGCCGCCAGCCCGGGCGGCTGGTTTTCGAGCTTGGCGCGCGTGTCGGCGCTGGTCAGGATATCGCGCGGCGCCTTGGCGGCGACGAGCGCTTTCTTGCGTTGTTTCGGCTCGAGAGACTTCATCAACGAGCGCGCCAAGTCCTCTTCGCCCGCCAGGGCGCGCAGGCCCTTGCGTGGTCCTTCGAGAACGTGATGCGGGTTGGCGCCGAAGAATGTCGGCGTCGCGGCGATCAGTTTCCCGTTACGAAACGTGTAGTGCAGCGAGATATGATGCCCTTCCGCCCGCCATCCCCAGGTGCCCTCGGCGGCCGGATTGCCGTAGATCGAAAAGTAGTACTTGTTGGGATCACGGCGTCCGACCGTATCGTTTTCCTTGATGCGAAGAACCTCTTCAAGGCTCATCACGGTCATCGCTTTGAGGAACCCGGCATTGCTGAGGCCGGTGCTGAGCAGCGCCTCGGCAAGCCGTTGCTGCTCGGCGTTCATACCCTTAAAGTTGAGGCCGGGACGCCCAAATCCATAGGTGTCCTTGAAGTTGCTGTCGGGGACGAAGTGCCACAGCGTTCTCTGCTTGGCGTCGAAGTCGTATTGCGCGACGGCCTTTTGATCACTCGACAGAGCGCTCAGAAAGCGGCCGGCCATTTCGGCCATTGAGCTTTCGGTCTCGGTGACGTGATGAGCGGCGGTCAAAGCCGCGGCCGACAACAGCACTCCGGCAATCCGAATTTTGGCGTGACGCGCGACGCGCGAAAGGGTGTGACGGGACATGAGAAGCCTCCGGGGGAATTACTCCCCGGCAATTATAGCCGACACGACGGTGTCGCCGAGTAACGATCCGCGGCATTCAACCGGCATACACATTTCGCAAGCTACGATTCAGAGCCCATGGCGCAAGCGACGGGCCGCGAGCCGGCAAGTGTCACGCGCTTCGGCGGCACGTACGCCCGGCGACACGTAATTCGGCGACACGGCCCCACACCACATGAAACCCATCGCCTCGTTCCGCCGATACCTATAATGAGAGGACCCGGTTCCGGGAGGCCCGCCCGCATGGTAGAAATTGCTCCTTCGATTTTGTCGGCAGATTTCGCTCGTCTCGGCGAACAAGTCGAGGTCATGAAGAGCGGCGGGGCGTCGATGCTGCACGTCGACGTGATGGACGGCCATTTCGTCCCGAACATTTCGATCGGCGTGCCGGTGCTGCGGTCCTTGCGGGCGGCGACGGATTTGCTGCTCGACTGCCACCTGATGATCGAAGAGCCGGACCGCTACGTGCCCGCCTTTATTGAAGCCGGGGCGCAAATGGTTTCGGTGCATCAGGAAGCTTGTCCGCATCTCGATCGCAGCGTACGGTTGATCCGGGATCTTGGTGCAGACGCGGGGGTCGTGCTGAATCCGGCCACGCCCGTGCACATGCTCGACGACGTGTTGGCCTCTGTCGATTTTGTGCTCATCATGAGTGTGAACCCCGGTTTCGGGGGCCAAAAACTGCTGCCCCATACTCTCGATAAGGTGCGCCGGCTCAATCAGCTGCGGGAAGAGCGCGGGCTCGACTACGTGATTGAAATCGACGGCGGCGTCACTTTGGAAAATTTGCCCCGGATCGTTGAGGCAGGCTGTGATATTGTGGTGGCTGGGTCGACGATTTTCGGGGCGGACGACCCGCGCGCGGCGCTTGAAACCATGCGGCGCACGGTGGACGAAACGCGTTTCGTCAAGGTTTAGGTTTTGTCAAGGTCTAGAAGGTGTAGCAATGGGGGGAGAGGTAAAGACGGTGCAACTCAGGTATTTTCGAACGGCGGTTTTGGCCGCGGCATTGGCGATCGCGATCGGAGTGACCGGATGCGGCCGTGATCCCTACGACAACCCCATCGCCAACAACTCCGAGCAACCCGATAAGATTCTGTTCGATAAAGCGGTTCGCGACATCGAAAAACGTAGGTACGAGTTGGCGCGGCTAACTCTGCAGACGCTGATCAACACCTACCCCGACAGCGAGTACATAGCCAAGGCCAAATTGGCGATCGCCGATAGTTGGTATCGCGAGGGGCACCGCTATGCGCTGGCGCAGGCCGAGGCGGAGTACAAGGACTTCATCACCTTCTTCCCGACCATGGAAGAGGCGGCCGAGTCACAGATGAAAGTCTGTGAGATTCACTACAAGCAGATGCAAAAGGCGGACCGCGACAATACGCACGCTTTGCGTGCCGACCAGGAGTGCCGACAACTAACGATGCAGTTCCCCAACAGCGTCTTCATCGAGCCGACGGAACAAATGCTGCGGAACGTCCAGGAAGTCATCGCCGACGCTGAATACCGCGTAGGCACTTTTTACGCCAAGAAAGGCAGCTTCCGAGCCGGCGTGAACCGCCTGCAAACCGTCACCGACCATTACCCGCTGTTCAGCCAGACCGACGACGCCCTTTGGATGCTCGGCGACACCTACGAAAAGATGGGGGCGGACTTTCAGGAAAACGCCGCCGACAGCTACACCAAGATAGTGCGCGACTACCCGTTGAGTCCCTATTTCGAACAGGCGAAGGAGAAACTAGCCGGCTTTGACCGGCCGATTCCCGAACCCGACGCCGAGATGTTCGACTTGATGAAATACAATCTCGAACACCGCGTCGAAAAAGGAAGATTCGGGAAGGCGTTTGGGGTCTTCAGCGGCAAGGCGAACGTGCGATACGCGGCCAAGCGCGGCAAGCCCGCTACGGCGCCGCTGATACCCACCGTGCCTCCGGGCATCCGGCAGACGACGAGCCTCGGCCCGGCCGAGCCGAGCGCGGAAGTTACCGCCGAGACAATCGACGGTCCCAGCAAGCTCGACACCGAGCCGGACGCGCGCCGGGGACGTAATCAGCCGGAACAGCAACAAGAGCAGCAGCAACAGCAAGAGCAGTAGCTCGTCGGATTCCCGGCCCGTGTCGGTCACAGACCGGATCGTGCTATCATCCGTCGTTTAAGCAAGATGCCGGACCGCCGAGGAGGCCGGAGCGTGTTTGGCCGATGGGTCGGCGGGAAACGATGGGAAGGAAACAGTCGGAGCCATTATGACGAAAGCGGACTTAGTCGAAGAAGTTGCCCGCGTGGTTGAAGTCACCCGCAAGGATTCGGAAGTCATCGTCGAGACGATCTTCAACAGCATCGTCAAGTCGCTGCATGACGGCGATAAGATCGAAATTCGAGGCTTCGGCAGTTTTCGGACCCGCCAACGTCAGGGCCGCACCGGGCGCAATCCCAAGTCCGGCGAGCAAGTACAGGTTCCCCCGAAGACGATTCCCTTTTTCAAGCCCAGCAAGGAATTGCGTGATGTCGTGAACGGCGGGCCGCCCCCGCCCGCGACCCCTGTTGTTCGCTGATCCGTCCCAGACACCGATCAGCGGGCTCGATGCCGCCGCGTTCTGATCCGCGCGGGCACAATGTTTCATGGACTACCTCTGGACTCCCTGGCGCTACCGGTACATCACGGAAGCCGCACCCGAGCCGGGCTGCGTCTTTTGCCGGATCGCGGCGTCGAACAACGATGAAACCGATCTGGTCGTCCACCGCAGCGAACTCAATTTCATCGTCCTCAATCGCTACCCCTATACCAGCGGCCATGCCATGGTCATTCCCAATGAACACACCGCGACACTCGAGACGCTCGATGAGGCCGCGGCCCGGGAAATGATGCGGCTGACGCAACGTCTGGAAGCCGCCGTCCGCAAGGTCTATCGGCCCGAGGGCGTCAATGTCGGGATGAATATCGGCAAGGCGGCCGGGGCCGGCGTCGCCGGTCACATCCACATGCATGTGTTGCCGCGCTGGACCGCCGACAGCAACTTCGCCGCGGTGATCGGGGAAACGCGGGTGCTGCCCGAGGAGCTTCCGGTGACCTGGAAACGCCTTCGAGGCGAGTTCTGATTCCCCCGGCTATCGAGCTTCGGTCTTGCCGTCGCTGTTTGCCCTAGCTGCTTGGTCGAGCGCGATAGTCAGTGCGCGGGAGGTTTCCGCGTCATCCGGGTCGTCGCGCAGAATCGCCTGCAGCTCGCCAATCCCCTCGTCCCATCGATTGAGGCGACACAGCACCAGGGCCATGTTGCGGCGGGCCACGACGTGGAGCGGCTCGAATTCGAGCACGGTGCGGTACTTGTTCAGGGCGGCCGCGTAGTTGCCCGACTTCTCCATCTGAACCGCCTCGCCGTGCAATCGCGCCGATTCGAAAGCGTTTTCGCGCGCTTTGTCGGCCGCTTGGGCCATCCGCCGCAGTCTCTTTCGGTAACCGGCGGACTCGTCTTTGCGGCCACTCTTGTGGAGGGCCCGCGTGAGATTGTAGACGATCGGTTGGGAGTCGGGCCGCAATTGGTGGGCCGTGAGCAGATGGTCGGCCGCCGCCGGCGCGTCCCCCCGGCGCATCAGTTCGAGCGCGAGTTGGTAGTGAGCCGTCGCGTCCGCCGGCGTGAGTTCAACGGCCTTGGTCAGCATCGGGTAGGCCTCGTCTTCGAGCAGAAGCTTCTTCCAGGTGACGCCGAGAGCCAGGTACGCTTTACCGTAATAAGGATCGAGTTCGATGGAATGTTCGAACTCGCGGGCGGCCTCCTCGAGTCGGTCCCGCTCGGAGGACAACTTGCCTTTAAGAAAGTGTAGCCGGGCTCGCTTGCCGGCATCTGTTTCCAGCTCCAAAGCCTTCGCCATGTGTCGGGCGGCGCGGTCGAATTCTTCCTTGCCGGCGAGAAGCAGCGCCAGGTTCAGGTGAGCCTCCCCCAGATCGGGGGCCAGGGCAATGGCTCGCTCGAAGACTTGGAGAGCCGCGTCCCGCTCACCCAGACGCGCCAACACCTCGCCCGCCGCGGTGTAACCGGGTGCATGATTCGGCCGCAGCGCAAGGGCTCGCAAGAGGGCTTCGACGGCTTCGTCGCGGCGAGGAACCATCGACAAAGCGGACCCGAGCACGAGATGAGCCTCGGCGTCGTCGGGGCGATCCCGCACGACCCGATCGAGAAGGGTGACTGCCCGGCTGAGCGAGCCCTGCTGGATGAGCCCGGCAGCCTCCAGCAGTCGCGGGTCGCTGTCGGACGGGGCCGTTTGCGCCAGCACCACAGCCGCGCTCAGTACGGCTGGAAGCAACTTGGTGAAGCGGCGGAAAGGCATGGCCCTTTTTGAGAATAGCGGGAGCGCCCGTTGCTGTGTTGATTCCCTCGCGCGCGGGGCCTGATGCCCGGGTGATGCCCGGGCCGCAACATGAAAAAAGGGCAGGCCCGGCGGCCTGCCCTTTCGCAAAAAGCACCATCGCTACACGAATCTCGGCGGCGGGCCGAGACTCACGCGGCAACGGTCAGAATATAATCTTCAACCCGAATTGCACCTGTCGGATCGGGATAACGGTATTGAATACCCTCCCCATGGTCGGGGAGAGAAGGGTCGTATCCGGCGGCCCGTAATTAACCATGTTGAAGACGTTGAAAAACTCCGAGCGGACCTCTACCCAGCGTCCCTCGCCCCATCCAAATCGCTTGAACAAGGAAAGATCCACGTTGTAGACGTTCTGGGAATACACGTCTCCCCGGCCGGCGCTGCCAAAGCTGCCGAACGCAGGCGCCGCGTAGGCGTTGGGATTGAACCACGCGGCCGAGGACCGCGAACCACTATTCGGGTCGCCGACCAAATTCGGTCGCATGTAGCTCCACCAGGCAACTTCGTTCCCTAAGTTGGCCACATCGCCGTTCGCGACCATGTTGAGCGGTTGGCCGCTGCGCAGTTGGATCAGGCTGTTGACGTGCCAGTTGCCCAGGATCCAGGCGGCCGGACCTTTGTTGAATATGCCCTTGCCCTTGCCGGCGGGTACTTCCCAGACCGTGGACAGCGAGAGGAAGTGCGGGACGTTGAATCCCGCCGGGCCCTTGTTGCGGTCCAAATTGTAGAAATCCTGAACCAAGGAACTGCCGCCCACGCCGTTCTCGGCGGTAAAGAAGCCGCTGGCGCCGTTGTCGTTGACTCTCGACCATGTGTAGGACGCCAGGAACGACAGACCGTCGGAGAAGCGCCTATCCACTTTGAGCTCCAGGCCGTGATAGTCCGAGCGGCCTCGGTCATCGCCCCAGAAAACAGTCGGCATATGCGACTGCGGTTTTCTGGCTTGAACTTCCGCCGCTGTACCCGCGCCCGAGCTCGGCGATAGGTTGCCAAGGCCCGTCAGCTGCAGACGGCGGCTGACGCTGCCGACATAGCCGCCCGACAGCACCAGGTTTTGGCCCACCTGTTTCTGGAGTTCTACATTCCATTGGTGGGAAAGAGGGTTCTTGACGTTGCGATCAACACACCAACACGTGTTGCCCCAAGGCTGCGGGCCCGGTAGCGCGCTGCCGAGCTTTGTCCGAAGATCGTCGATGAAGCGTACCGGCTCGCCGACGGCGTTTGTTGGTTCAAAGAAGCCGCTGTTGTCCGGCCATCCTCCGGTACCTTGCCAGGACTGGTTGACGCCCGTCAACTGATCGAACACGAGGCCGTACCCGACCCGCAGGACGGTGGTGGGATTCATGCTGTAGGCAATCCCGAAACGTGGCTGCCAATTGTCCCAAACAGGGACCGGGCCGATACTGTTGTGATCGGCCAACCTGATGAACTCGCCAAAAGGCACGTCCTGCAAGCCGTCCCCGGGAACACAGGGGGCGACGCCGGCTTGGTTACACGGTGGCGGCATCGAGTCCAGGCCGATCAAGAACTCTCCGGTCCCCAACTCATAATTCGTCTTGAGCGTATCCGTTTCGATATCCGGCCACATCAGGTGGTCGAAACGCAGGCCGATGTTGATCGTCAGGTTCGGTTTCACCCTCCACTCATCCTGGACGTAGGCCCCAAACGTCTGGTAACCGAGGAAGACGCTCCGAGGCAAGCCGCCGGAGACTTGCGAAGGGATACCGATCAACGACGACGCCACGGGGTCGCCGGTCGACCCAATCTGACCCGGCCCAAGGCCTTGTGTCGGGACCTCGGTGAAGTTGAAGCTGATCGACCCTTGGGGGTTGGGAGTCAGAGTATGGCGCAAGGTTTGAAAGCCGAACTTCAGGGTGTGGTTGCCGCGGATCCAACTCAGGTTTCCTGTGTAGTGAAACTGCTCGTAATGGAATTCCAGCGGCCCTTCCATGCGCCGCAAAGCTCCGGTATCACCGCCGGCGAAACCGCCGCTCCCGATGGCGATCGAGGGAATCGCCCGGACGCCGGGAATCGTGCCGAAACCAGCCGCCAGCGCGGGCCCGTCTCCGACCGACTCATCCGGCAGCGTTCCCTGCCGGTAGGGCTCCTTGGCGTAGCCGAAGCTGTGATCCATGATCAAGGTCGGCGAGAAACTGTGGAACCATCCCCCTCCGTAGTTGAAGAAGGGGAATTCACCGACTTCATTGATCAGCTGGGTTGACGGGGTGAGTTGCGCGCCGTCGATCTTGCTGTAGCGAAACCAGGCACGGTCATTTTGGCTGAACTGGTGGTCGCCGCGAATCTGGAAGTTGTCGGCGTCGTTGGTCGAGGCGTCACCGTTAATGACGTTGAAATTCGGATCGCCCGCCAGGTTGGGTCGATCGTAGTAGCCCCTCAAATAGGTCTGCATCGACTGGTCAAGGCTGGATGAAGGAATGACGTTGTTCGGGTATTGATCTCGGATCATCTCGCCGCTGTTCGGGTCCGTCCGGGTGGTGAGAGGATCGAAGATGTTCCGGCCGGTGGGCCAGTTGGAGAAGTCACCGCTCAGCTGCGCATCCGTCGGCACGTAATAGCGATTCGACCTGGGATTGCTGAAGCGCCAACCCTCATAGGCGAAGTGGAAAAACGTCTTGTTCTTGATGATCGGGCCGCCTACCGACGCGCCGAATTGGTTCTGCCGGAACACGGCCGGCTACTCGTTGAACTCATCGGCGAACGGATCGCGCGCGTTCAGCGCGTCATTGCGGATGAACTCCCAAGCGGATCCGTGAAACTGGTTCGTGCCCCTCTTGGAAATGACGTTGATGATGCCCCCCAGGACACCGCCAAACTCGGCCTTGTCGTTGTGCGATTGGACCTTGAACTCCTCGATGGCGTCGATGATCGGCGGGATGACGTACATGTTGCCGATGTAGTTGGTGTTGTTGACCCCGTCAAGCAAGTGGATGTTCATACGGTTCCACTGGCCGTGGATCGAGGGGTTCGAGAACGACGCGCCCGGAACACCCACGTTGGCGAGGTCGTGACTGCCGATGCCGTTGCTCTGCGCCGTGCTGATCGGCGTCGCGCCCGGGGTTAGGGTCAACAGTTGCGTGAAGTTCCTACCGTTGAGCGGTAGATCCTCAACCGCCTTCACGCCAATGACCGTGCCCAACTCCGAAGTGGATTGCTGGAGTTGCTCGGCTTGCGCCATGATTCGATGGTTTCGGTCACCGCACCTACTTGGAGCGCAAGATTCTGGGTGACGGTTTGGTTGACGCCGACGTTGAACGTCGGCAGAACAGCCGTCTTGAAACCTGTCTGCTCGGCCACGAGCGTGTAGTTGCCGGGTTGAACATTGACAAAGACAAAGTAGCCGCTCACGTTCGCCTCCGCGCCTGCTTCGGCGCCGGTGGCTACGTTGGAAAGTGTGACTTTTGTCCCGGGCACCACGGCCCCGGAAGCGTCGGTGATGGTTCCATTAACGCCGCCGGTCGTGCTCTGGGCAAAGACCGGAACTGCGATAAGGAAGCACGCCAAAAGTAGACGGACCGATGGTCCGGTAGAAAGAGAGACCCTCTTAATGTAATCCTCCTCACTTGTGAAACAGCCCTAACACCCCTGAGAGTGGAGAGAGATCCCTATTGTACCCGAACGAACCGGCCGGTGCATCCTTTCCGAAGCGATTTAGAGTACATTTTTGAGGGCGAGGGGCTGCCGGCAACGGATGGAGCGAAGACCCCGGTACGCAGCGCCGCGGGCGGACAACCGTTTGGGGGGCGGCCTCTATAATGAGGCTGTTGATTGAGGCGAGTCGATGCCCGTTCTGATCCTGCACTACCACGAAATCTGGTTGAAGGGTTGCAATCGCCACTTCTTCCTCCAGAACCTCAAGCGCGCCTCGAAGCAGGCGCTCGGAGGTTTGCGGGTTGAGAACACGGCCTGGGAAGACCACCGCTTGCTGATCACGTTCGCGGATGAGGAAACCGCTCACCGTGGGGTCGAGCGCTTGCGCAAAGTCCCCGGGATCGCCTACATGGCGGTGGCCAAGGAGACCGTGCCGGAGATGGAATCGATTATCGAAACCGGCGCGGGGCTGATGCGCGACGTGGAGTTTCGTAGCTTCCGAGTGCGGGCGCGGCGGTCCCAGAAGTCGCTGCCGTTTCGCTCGATCGACGTAGGGCGGGAACTCGGCTCGCGCATCTACGAAGATGCCGTCGCCGCCGGGCGCGAGGTGAAGGTCGACCTAAATAACGGTGAAGCTACATGTTACGTCGAGGTCACGCCGACTCGCGCGCTGCTCTATCGAGAAAAGATACCCGGCGTCGGTGGGCTGCCGACGGGATCGGCCGGAAGACTCACTTGTTTGCTTTCAGGCGGGTTCGATTCCGCCGTGGCGGCCTATAAAGTTATCAAGCGCGGCGTGAGGCTGAGCTTCGTCCATTTTTGGGGGCCTCCGGCGCGGCCCGGCGAGGAAAGCCCGCCGGTGGCCCGGGAACTAGTGCGGACGCTGACCCAGTACCAGGGCCGTGCGCGCTTTTACTTGGTGCCGTTCGACGAGATCCAGCGCGAGATTGTCGTCTCGGCGCCGGAGGGCTACCGTATCTTGCTCTACCGCCGCATGATGCTGCGGATCGCCGAACGGATCGCCTATCGCGAGCACGCCCATGGTTTGGTGACCGGAGACAGCATCTCGCAGGTGGCTTCGCAAACGCTGCGAAACATGGAGGCCGTGGGTTCGGTGGCAACACTGCCGATTTATCGGCCCTTGGTGGGCGACGACAAGCAGGAGATTCTCGACCTGGCGCGGCGTATTGGCACCTACGAGATTTCTTGCGAACCTTTTACCGATTGTTGTCCGATGTATCTTCCCAGGAGCCCGAAACTTCACGCCGGCGTGGCGGAACTCGATGACGTCGAAGCGAGTCTACCTATCAAGGACTGGGTCGAGCGGGGCCTTCGCTCCGCCGAAAAAGAAACGCACGAACGCCAAGAAGGCGAAGTCCGGCTTCTCCGGCGCGACGATCATGAATCCTCATCCACACGCAGCCGCCGAACGGCCGCGCCGCTTCCGGCGGCCGGCTAGCCTGCATTCCTCGCCAAGTGTCGAGGCGAGGTGCATGAGAGGGCCGTCAGTACGAGACGCGGGCCGCTTGGCGCGCGCAGGCGTACTTGAACGGTACGGTGAGCACGGCAAGCAAGCGCAACGAAGTAATGGCGGGCCTATCATGTGCTTCGACCGTCAGTTGGTGAGAAATGCAAGCTAGTCCGGCGCTCGCGCCCGCGGCCGCCGTCCTGGCGCTGGCGGCCGCCGCGGGGCTGCTGCGCGCCGACGACGAGCCGCCCAAGCTCGCCATCGTGGAAACCGTCCTACTCGACGGCGAAGACGGCTATCCGATTCCCGCCGACAGTATTTTCTATCCCGGCGAGACGGTCTACTTGGAATTCAAGATGGACGGCTTTCGCGTGAATGACGACTATCGGATGAAGACCGAGTACCGCGTCGATTTCCTCGGCCCGACCGGTATTCGCTTCGCGATCTCCCAGGCCGGCGACATCAGTGAAGAGATCTTTCCGCAAGATGAAGACTGGCTGCCGGTTGTGCGCGTATCGCCGAGACTGCCGCAATTCGCCGAATCGGGCGCGTTCAAGATTGTGGTGACGGCGATCGACCGTTTGGCCGGCAACGACGAAACCACTCTCGAGTTTCCCGTCTACGTGCGCGGTGAGAATGTAGAGACGGGTAAGACCTTAACCATTCGAAACCTGGTCTTTTCCCTCGCCAAGGCGGGAGAAGCGGTTGCCGAGCCCGTGTACAAGGCGGGCGATACGGTCTGGGCGCGCTTTGACATCACCGGCTATTTTCTCGCCGAGGATAATTCCTTTGACGTCGAGTCGTCGCTAGAGGTGACGGAAGCGGAGGGCGACAAGGAAAAGGTGCTGTTTCGATTTGAATCGAGCGGCGAGCGGGGCCGACCCTTCTACCCGCGGCGTCGGCTGCTGGCCGAGTTTCGTTTGGACCTCGATGATGACTTGGCTCCCGGAGAATACACTGTGCTCATTTTGGTGCGGGACAAGCTCGGCGACAGGACCTTCGAATCGCGGCGAACATTCAAAGTGAAATAGCCAAAGTGAAATAGCGGGATCTTGGCACGCCGAACGACGAAGCTCGATGCCCCGCAAAGTGAGGCAGGTCTCCAGGCCTGCCCATTCTTAACCCCGGCCTCTTCATGCAAGCAGCCGACGCGCGGGCCGCTTCAATCGCTCGACTGGACGTAAACTCTTTCGCCCGCCGTCACACCGGCCCGAATGCGATGTTCGGGCGGCGGGAGCGGACAGGTCGCATAGGGAGTGAAAACGCAGGGCGGGTTATACGCCTTGTTGAAATCGAGTTCGATCGGCCCGGCCTTTGGGGGTAAATCCAGTTGCATGAAACGGCCCCCGCCGTAAGTTCCCCGGCCGTTGGTTTCGTCCCCGAAAACGAGCAGACGATTGTCTCCGTTGTCCATCGTGTCCATGGAGTAGGTTTCGCCGTTGATGGTGAAGACGATCGCTCCAGGGGACTGCTCTTTAAAAACCGTTCCCATGACGTTGGGGATTTCGATCGGTTTGGGTTCGTCGTAGGGCTCGTATCGCGCTTCGATCTTCCACGAAAGAACGGTTGGGAAATACTCGAGACCCGCGAATTGCGCGAGCAAGGGGCTTTCGCTATCACGCACGCGCACGGCTAAGCGCCCGGTTCGCTCAATGACGTTGAGGCGCAGCGAACCCAACTCGATCACGGTCGGCTTGCCCCCGGCGTCGGCCTTGAGGCTTTCGGGCGGGGCGGCCTTGCCGTCAAAGAGCATTTCGACGCCGGCAGCGGGGCGGAAAGTCACCCGGCCGTCGGCTATGACGAACCGCCCCACATTGGACGGAGCCTTCCCCGCAGGCAGGACGACTCGGTTTTCCTCGCCGGCGCCGACCGGGTTGTCGCCGTCATCGAGCCAGGCGAGGCCGACCAGCGTCAGCCAACCGTCGGGAGTGCGGAGGGCCTTCGCGCGGGCTCGGCGCCAGAGTTCGATTTCTTCGACGTGGACGGTGTCGGCGTCAGTCATGGCGGCAGGACGCGGGTCACAAGCCGCTAGAAGAACGAGCAGGCCGTAAGTAAGCCAACGGCTCGCCGGTCGGCGGCTTGCGGAGAGGAAGCTCTGTCCCATTTTCGGGGTGTTCTCTCTACAAATATAGCCTTGTGAATCGCGGCATGCGACCGCCGCTTGATTCATCGCGGAGCGTCGCGGGCCCGTTTTCCCAAGAATTTCACACGGTCGGCGTTTCCCTGTCGCGTTCAGTCCGTATAAGATGGAACATGCGCCGAGGCGCGTGAGGCTGGGAACGGGCCGGTTCCTCCGGTACGCGAGAAGCCCGGCGCGGTTTAGACAAGGAGAATGCCGCTTGCAGTGGGTTGAATACGAAAGTCCGCGGACCGTTGAGGACGCGGTTACACTCCTCGCTTCCGGCAATGGACGCGCCAAGATCCTGGCCGGGGGGACCGATGTTCTGGTTCAGCTTCGGGCCGGGCGCGGCGACGCCAATGTCATTGTCGATATCAAGAAGATCCCCGAGCTGATGGAAATCTCGCTCGATGAGTCCGAAGGGTTGACCCTCGGGGCGGGCGTACCTTGCTACCAGGTCTACGAGAACGCCGACATCCAACGCGCTTATCCGGGCCTGGTCGACAGCACCTCGTTGATCGGAGGGATTCAAATTCAGGGTCGTGCGTCAGTCGGCGGGAACCTTTGCAACTCCGCGCCCAGCGCCGACGCGATTCCGATGCTGATCGCCTACTCAGTGACCTGCCGGATCGCGGGGCCGAACGGCGTGCGTGAAGTCGCGGCCGAGGATTTTTGCACGGCTCCGGGGCGGAACGTTCTGGAAGCGGGCGAAATGCTGGTGTCAATGCACTTCCCCGTGCCGGAGGAAAATTCCGGGGCCCGGTATTTGCGATTTATCCCGCGTAACGAAATGGATATCGCCGTGGCCGGGGTGGGCGTGAACGTTGTTCTCGACAACGGCGATTTCAAGTCGGCTCGAGTCGCGTTGGCATCGGTGGCGCCGACGCCGTTGTTTGTCCGCGAAGCGGGCGAAGCGCTGGCCGGGAATCCGGTGAACGACGAAAGCATCAATGCAGCGGCCCAAATCGCCAAAGCCGCCGCCAAACCGATTACGGACATGCGCGGTACGGTCGAGTATCGCAAGCACCTGTGCGAAGTCTTGACGCGTCGAGCTCTGCACACCGCCGTTGAACGAGCCCGAGGAGCGAAGTCTTAGATGTCGAATAAAGTACGGGTACAGACCACGATTAACGGCGAGGAGACGGAGTTTCTCTGCGAGCCGCGCCAGAGTCTGCTTGAATGTCTGCGCGACATCTTGGGGCTGACCGGGACCAAGGAAGGCTGTAACGACGGCAACTGCGGGGCGTGCACGGTCATGTTGGACGGCCCCATCGTCACCTCGTGTCTGGTGCTGGGCGTCGAGGCCGAAGGCGCGGAGATTACGACGGTCGAGGGAATTGCCGTCGGGCAAGAGCTTCATCCGCTGCAACAGGCATTTCTCGAAGGCGCGGCGCTACAATGCGGCGTCTGCACGCCGGGATTCCTGGTCGCCGCCAAGGCCTTGCTCGACAACGAGCCCGACCCGAGCGAAGAGCGGATCCGCTTTTGGCTGGCGAATAATCTCTGCCGCTGTACCGGATACGACAAGATCATTCGGTCGGTCCAGGCGGCGGCCGCGGAGAAACAAGAGGCGAACGCATGAGCACCCAAAGCTACAAACCCAACATGGTCCTCGCGACGAAGCACTACAAGGTGCTCGGAACCAGGCCGGTGCGGCACGACGGGGCCGACAAGGTCACCGGTCGCGCCCTGTACGGGGCCGACATCCAACTCACGGGGCTGCTGCACGGAGCGATCTTGCGCAGCCCGCATGCTCACGCCCGCGTCAAGTCAATTGACACGTCCAAGGCCGAGGCTCTGCCGGGCGTCAAGGCGGTTGCAACATCGAAGGACTTCCCCGAGGCCGGCGACAAGATGGCCGTCACGGGGGAAGGGCCGTCACCGCTGAAGTGGGTTCAAGGGAACATGTTGGCCATTGACAAAGTGCTCTACAAAGGCCACGCGATTGCCGCCGTGGCGGCCGTGAATATTCATGTGGCGCAAGAGGCCGTCGGGCTCATTGAAGTCGAATACGAAGTGCTGCCGCCGGTCTTGAATGCTCCCGACGCGATGACCGACGACGCCCCGATTTTGCACGGTGATCTGACGACGACCGAACTCGGGGAGAAAACCGACAAGGTCAGCAACGTGTCGAGCCATTACCGGTTCGAACTTGGAGACGCCGGCAAGGGCTTCGAGGGCGCCGACATCGTTGTCGAGCGGGAATTCGACACCTCGACGGTTCACCAGGGTTATATCGAACCGCACGCCGGCACCGCCCTTTGGAACAACGACGGACGCATCCAGGTCTGGTGCAGCACGCAGGGCTCGTTCACCGTTCGCGGTGTGACGGCGGCGGTGCTTGGATTATCCGAATCACGCGTCAAAGTGACGCCGCTTGAGATCGGAGGCGGTTTCGGCGGCAAGATTCCGGTTTACCTGGAACCCGTCGCGGCACTGCTGTCCAAGAAGTCCGGCAAGCCGGTCAAGATCGTCATGAGCCGGCAGGACGTGCTCGAGGCGTCGGGCCCGACGCCGGGTTCCCACATCAACGTGAAGATCGGCGTGACGAACGAAGGCAAGATCGTCGCCGCGCAAGCTCGCCTGGCTTACGAAGCCGGAGCCTACCCGGGGGCGATGGTGGTGCCGGGCGGCATGTGCGTTTTCGCCGCCTACGACATCGAAAACGTCACCGTCGACGGCTATGACGTGGTCGTCAACAAGCCGAGCACCGCCGCCTATCGCGCTCCGGGCGCGACCAACGCGGCTTTCGCGACAGAAACCGTCATCGATGAAATTGTCGAACAACTCGGCGTCGACCCGATTGATTTTCGTCTGAGAAACGCGGCCAAGGAAGGCACAAGACGCGCCGACGGGCCGAAGTATCCGCGCATCGGATGCGTCGAATTGCTGGAAGCCATGAAGGCTCATCCGCATTATCAAGCGCCGCTGGAAGGTCCGAATCGCGGACGTGGCGTGGCCATCGGCTTTTGGTTCAACGTGGGTTTCCAGTCCAGTTGCTCGCTGAGCGTCAACCCGGACGGAACCGTCGCTCTGGTCGAGGGTTCGACCGATATCGGCGGCACGCGCACGTCGGTGGCGATGCAAGCGGCCGAGGTGCTGGGTCTGCGGGCGGAAGACGTGAATCCCACGGTGGTGGACACCGATTCGATCGGATACACGGATCTGACCGGCGGAAGCCGCGTAACGCACTCCACCGGCATGGCCGCCATTGGAGCCGCCGAGGACGTCAAACAACAAATGATCGCCCGCGTGGCTAAGTTGTGGGATACCGACGCGGACCAAGTCGAGTTCGAGGACGGTACGTTCCGGTCGAAATCGGATGCCGAGAAGCAGATGAGCTTCAAGGAAGTCGCCGAGAAGGCGGCGTCGACCGGCGGCCCGATCGTTGGACGAGCGACGGTGAACCCGCGTTCGGTGGGCGGTTCGTTTGCCGGCAATATCGTCGATGTCGAGGTCGACCCGGAAACCGGCAAGACCACGGTTCTGCGCTTTACCACCTTCCAGGATGCCGGCAAGGCCATTCACCCCAGCTACGTCGAGGGACAGATGCAGGGCGGCAGCGTGCAGGGCATCGGCTGGGCGCTCAACGAAGAATATTACATGACGCCGCAAGGCGTGATGGCGAATTCGAGCTTGCTCGATTACCGCACACCGACCAGCCTGGACCTGCCGATGATCGACACGGTGATCGTGGAGGTCGCGAACCCGGGACATCCATTCGGCGTCCGCGGGGTGGGCGAGGCGAATATTATTCCGCCGGCGGCGGCGATCGCCAATGCGATCCACGGCGCGCTGGGCTTGCGAATGCGACGGCTACCGATGAACCCGGTGCGGGTGATGGAATCGATTTGGGCCAACAATGGTTCCGCGTAACGGCGCTTCCTCACGCCGCGAACGGCAACGTCTTTTATCCGGTTTTCCATCTGAAGGAGATTTTATGTCAGCGGCACAGACTGAAGCTACGCTTCTCCACCATCTCACGGCTTTCGGCGGTGGGGATGTCAACGAAATATTGGCCGACTATACCGAGGAAAGCGTCTTGATCACTCCCGACGGCGCTTCTCGCGGGTTGGCGGCGATCCGACCTTTTTTTGAGTACTGCGTGGATGTCCTGCCGCCCGGATCGGACTTTCAGATGATCAAGCAGGTGATCGAAGGGGAAGTTGCCTACATTGTCTGGAAGGCGGAATCGGCGAAAGTCAGCGTTTCGCTGGGTACGGACACGTTCATTGTTCGAGACGGCAAGATTGTCTTGCAGACGTTCGCGATCGCGCTTGAAGAGAAGGGGTAGCCCCAGGCCGCCTTTCCACTATGCCGACGGTTTTCATTCCCGCGATGATGCGGAAGTTGACGGCCGGGGAGGCGAGCATCGAACTCGACGGAACCAACGTCCGCGAGCTGGTCAACAACCTCGACAAACGCTACCCGGGTTGCCGCGATTGGCTGGTAGACGGCACGGTACTGAAGCCTAATATTTCGGTTGCCGTCGACGGGGCCATTGCGCCGATGGGCTTACTCGAGGATGTCAACCCAGACAGCGAAGTCCACTTCGTGGCAGCCTTGGCCGGCGGCGCCGACTCGGCCGCGGTTCCCCGCTGATTGGAGGTAGGTTCGGCGCCCACGACCGATCTACCGCCAGCGATCCATCCAACCTTTTCGTCAGTGCCACGCTCACCCTTCGCCGCGTGTCACCCTGCCTTGAGAATAGCGGGCGTGTCAAGCGACCGCGCCCCCTGAGTGGGGCGTGTTCGTCGATGAGGAAGAAATAGTGGCGCGGGCGCGAGCCTCTCGGGGGTCTTCGGATTTGCTGCTCGGTTGGGCTGCGGCTGAAGCCTGGAGGGGAAGGCCGCTGAAGCGGCCTAGTCGTCCGGGGGCGCCGTTACATCGGTCCTGAAGGACCGGCCTATTTGAGCAACCCAAGCCCGGTGAACCGGGCTCCGCTGGGCGTTGATTTCAATAGCGTTAGGCTGTTCTTGGGTTCGTTTTGTATTTTTGGTTTTGGACGGCTGCCGGGGTCTGATCCGGGTCGAGTGATTGGCAACCGGACTGTGCGGGCGTGTGAGGCCGCGGGTTCGTATCGGGAGCTGCGGTATATGATGCAGCGCATTGATTTCAATAGCGTTAGGTATAGTTTGGGTTCGTTTCGTAAAATTCGATTCGGGCTCGGCGCCGCGGCGGCCTCTGATCTCCGTCGACGGTTGACATTACATAGAGGTACAATGTATAGTTCTTCCAGGTATTGGGACGAGAGATGGAAGTCGGCAAGGATCTGGTGGCCGCCTCGGCGACGCCGCTCGTGTTGGCCATCCTGGCTGAGGGAGACAGCTATGGCTACGCCATCATTAAGCGCGTCAGCGAGCTCTCGGGTGGTCAACTGCGGTGGACCGACGGGATGCTTTACCCCGTGCTGCATCGGCTCGAACGGCTCGGTCAGATCGAGGGTCGGTGGGGGACATCGGAGACCGGCCGCAAGCGAAAGTACTACCGCACAACGAAGCAGGGCAGGGAGCAGCTGGCTAAGCAACGGCGGCAGTGGCAGGTGGTGGACGCGACTCTGCGGGGCATTTGGCCAACGCCGTCCGAGGCGCTGTTGGAGGAGGGTTGAGGCGAGTGGAAAGAGCCGGGAACACGGGGCCGCTGGAGCGGCGGATCGCCGAGTGGCGGGGCTACCTGAACCGCCGACAAGCCGTCCGGGCCGTCGACGTCGAGGAGCTGGAAGACCACTTGCGCGATCAAGTCGCGGCGCTCATGGACGCCGGTCTGACGGCTGACGAGGCTTTTTTGGTAGCCGTCAAGCGGATGGGAGAGATCGATGCGCTGTCGCGGGAGTTCGCGCGGGAGTATTCGGAACGGCTATGGAAGCAGCTGGTGACGTCCGGCGCCGCGCCGGCTGGTTCGGAAAGCTCCGAGGGCGTCGAACCCATCGTGGTTGTTTCGCTGGCGATAGCGGCGGCGCTGGCGGTGAAGGTTCCGACGCTGTTCGGCCTGGATCTCAATAGCCAAGCCGCGGCGGGATTCTACACACGAAACCTCAGCTTTTTTGTGCTGCCCTTCCTCACCGTCTATTTCGCTTGGAAGCGGCGCCTCCGACCGGCAACTTGCGTAGCCCTGTCGTTGGCATTCGGGGCGGCGGCCGTCTTTGCCAACATTTTTCCGTTCAAGCCCGGAGGGTCCACGGAAGTCCTTGCGGTGCTGCACATGCCGATCGCACTCTGGCTGACCGTGGGAGTCGCCTACGCAGGAGGACTCCGACAAAGCGGCCGGGAGCGCATGAACTTTGTGCGATTCACGGGCGAGCTTTTTATCTACTACGTGCTGATCGGGCTTGGCGGCGGCGTGCTGACCGGCTTCACGATGTTCATGTTTCAGGTGATCGGCATCGACGCGAAGTGGCTGGCGGGGAACTGGTTGGCACCCTGTGGAGCCGTGGGCGCCGTGCTGATCGGCGCCTGGCTGGTGGAGTCTAAGCAGAGCGTGATTGAGAATATGGCACCGGTGCTGACGCGCTTGTTCACGCCGCTGTTCGCCGTCCTACTGTGCGCTTTCCTGGCGACCATGGCGTGGACGGGGAGCGGCATCGATGTCAAGCGCGAGGTGTTGATCGGATTTGATTTGTTGCTCGTGCTGGTGCTCGGCCTACTTCTCTATTCTATTTCGGCGCGCGACCCGCAAGCGCCGGCGGATGCCTTTGACGCGCTGCAGCTGTTGCTGGTCGTCAGCGCCCTCGTTGTCGACGCGGTGGCTCTGACCGCCATCACGGCGCGCATCTCTGAGTTCGGCTTCAGCCCGAACAAGGTGGCGGCTCTGGGAGAGAACCTCATCTTGCTCGTCAACTTGGCGTGGTCGGCATGGCTCTATGCGCGCTTCTTGCGCGGCCGAGAGCCTTTCGGCGCGCTGGAACGGTGGCAGACATCCTACCTGCCGGTGTATGCCGCGTGGGCGGCAATTGTAGTCGTCGTGTTTCCGCCGCTGTTTGGGTACGTCTGAAGTCTCGCGCGGCGCGTTGATGCAGCGCGGAATCCGCGTCTCCGCCTGCTGGATCTGCACTTCACCGTCAGTGAGGATTTGGGGTCCGCGGACGGATTAGACGCAGGCTTGTACGGCCTGCCCACGCTGGAATGTCGGGCGCAAGCGTCACGACCTTCGGATAGGTCGGAAAAAGTCGGTTTTCCATGAAAGCGCGGCATTCATAATACCGCCATGAAAATGGGGGCGAGGGTATTTCCTGCCGCCCCTTCAGGGCTCTTCCGGTGATTGGGGCGACCCAGGGTTCCGCTTTCGGCTCCACCCTAGGCTATATTCCCGCCGCCGCTTCACGACTCACGAGATTTGCGACGTTGGCGATCCTCAACGTAGTGCACCATACGCTCGACGGGCTATTTTCAGAGGAGGCTACGACTTTCGAGTAAGCGGCCACAGCGGCGAACGAAAATTCGCGGCTGCCGCCACCGATTGCGCCGACCCGGGCGATCTGCTCGATCTCGGCCTCACCTCGGGCTACAGCTTCCCTTGGCCCTTGGCGACGATGACGTCGAACTCGCTTTCGTCGACGGGCATTACCGACAAACGGCTTTGGCGAATGAGGGCCATTTCCCGGAGGCGGTCGTCAGCCCTGATCTCGCCAAGAGTGACGGGGTTTTTCAGAGCGCGGACGGGTTTCAGATCGACCACGACCCAACGCTCGTCGTCGGTGGTCGGGTCCTGGTAGAACTCTTTCGTGACTTTGGCGATTCCCACGACAGCCTTACCCTCATTGCTGTGGTAGTAGAGCACGAGGTCGCCCTTGCGCATGGCCTTGAGGTTGTTCCGCGCTTGATAGTTCCGGACTCCGTCCCAGTAGGTCGACCCGTCTCGCACGAATTCGTCCCAGGAATACTTAACCGGCTCGGATTTTACCAGCCAATATTGCTTTGCTTGCGGTTTGCTCATGGGGTTACGTTTGCGGGACGCGGCTCCTCAGCCACTTCCGAGGAGTTCCGTTTCTATGAACGCGCGGATTCGTAATACCGCCATGAAAATGAGTGTCGGCGGTCCGAAGGTGTTGGGCGCGAGGTTCCTGCCGCCCTTTCAAGGCTCGCGCGGGTGGGGGTTCCACCCAGGGTTCCGCCGTTCCGGCTCCACCCTGGGCTATATTCCCGCCGCCGCTTCGCGGCTCAAGGTGTTCGCGATCTTGCCGGACATTAACGTAATGCACGATGATCTCGAAGGCTATTTTCCGAGGAGATACTCGCGGATTCAATGGCCGAGATCATCGCTCGGCAAAATGCCGGCAGGTCGTCGGGAATACGAGATGTGATGAGATTCCCGTCGACGACAACTTCTTCATCCAGGTAGTCGGCTCCGGCGTTGACGACGTCGTCTTTGATGGAAAAGAAGGCCGTGGCCCGGCGGTCTTTCAGGATGTCGGCGGAACACAACATCCAGGCGCCGTGACAAATCGCACCGATCGGCTTGGCGGCCTGATCGGCGTCGGCGATCAAGCGTGCGAAGAGTGGATTGCGACGCATGTGGTCGGGCGCCCATCCGCCGGGAATCACGAGAGCGTCAAAGTCGTCCGCGCCGACATTGGCGATGGCCCGGTCGGCTTTCACCGGATAACCGAGCTTGCTCTTGTAGGTGGCGCCGGCCTCGGGTCCCACGGTGAAGACTTCGGCGCCGGCTTCGCGCATCCGCAGCAGCGGATACCAAACCTCGAGTTCCTGATAGTAGTTGTCGACGAGCACCGCGACTCGTTTTCCCGATAGTTCACCCGTCATCGATCCCCCCCCGGAACCTACGGCGGCTCGGTTTGGCACGGTAGGTCCAAGGACTAGATTAGCGTAGAGCGAGAGGGTGGGGTTGACTTTCTTCCTGTCTTAGATGAGAACCGGAGCGCGAGCGGTTGCCGATCTCAACGTTCGCGATCGGTCTTTGGCCGGCGCGACACGGCCTGTAAAGCATCTTGGTCCAAATTCGGCACTCAGGGCCACCAAGATACAAGATAGGGGCTTACCACTAAGGGTCCTACACTATCTTGTAGGTAGGACGGAGGTAGCCGATTTTTTCCTCCGAAATGGGCTTTTCTGCTTGACAAATCAAGCGGTTAGGAGCAATCTTGTAATGGTCGGCAGTGGTCTAAAGTAGTCTAAAGTAGACCATTTGGGAAGACGATGATTCTGTTCCGCGGCACACAAACGGGCAAGGTGGACGCCAAGGGGCGGCTGAAGCTGCCTGCGCGCGTCAGGCAGCTTTTCGAGGAAGCGTACGCGGATCGGGACCTTTTCATTACGAGCTTGGACGGCGTTGCGGTGAAAGTCTTTCCGCTAAAGGAATGGGAGGCCGTCGAAGCCAGACTATCGGAAAAGTCGACGGAAAGCAAGGAAATTGACGGCGAGGTCAAGGACAAGATTTTGTTTCAGGCCAATAAGTATGGCGCTGAAGAGACCTTGGACAACCAAGGACGCATGCTCGTGCCCGCGGTTTTGCGGGAAGCCGTGGGCACGAGCGGCGAGGTAAGGATGGTGTGGCAAGCCAACCACTTGTTCGTGCTGAGCGCGAGCCTGTTCGAACAAGAGGCCGAGAGCAAGGCGTTGACCGCCGAGGACTTTCGCCATGCCGCCAACCTGGGGGTTTGATGATTGCGGCACGAACCGGTCTTATTGCCGACAGTGATCGAATGGCTGCGGGTCGATCCGGCCGGGTTGTATTTGGATTTGACGTTTGGCGCGGGCGGACACACGGCCGCCTTGCTGCAGCGGTTGACGACGGGGCGAGTGATCGCTTTCGATCGGGACAAAACAGCAATCGCGGCGGGGCGCCGGCGTTTCGCGGATGAAATAGGGAAATTGCAATTGGTGCACGCCGCATTCAGTTCGCTTACCGAGGTCGTCAATGAGCCGGCTCAAGGCATATTGGCGGATTTGGGAATGTCGCGTGACCAGCTTGAAGACGCCAACAGAGGATTCAGCTTTCAGAGAGAGGGCCCTTTGCTGATGACGATGGATGAGGGTCAGGCTCTGACGGCGGAAGCGATTGTGAATCATTACGACGAACGACAGCTCGCCGATCTGATTTATCAGTTCGGGGAGGAAAGGAGGAGCCGCAGAATCGCTAGAGCCATAGTCCGGGAACGGCCCATCCGCAGTACGACCCACTTGGCGGAGGTCGTGGAGAAGGCCGTTCCTCGGGCGCCTCGTCAGCGAGGCCGGATTCACCCGGCGACGAAGACGTTTCAAGCGATTCGGATCGCCGTGAATGATGAACTTGGCGAGGCCGAACGGCTCCTTGAAGAAGCGCCCTTGCTGTTGGCGCCGGGCGGCCGCATGGCGGTCATCAGCTTTCATTCGCTCGAAGACCGCGTGGTCAAGCAGGGTTTTCGCCGGTGGAAAGAGCAAGGAGTATTGGAGGTTTTGACGCGGCGAGTGGAGCGTCCCTCGGAAGAAGAGATCGAACGTAATGCGGCCTCCCGAAGCGCCAAGCTTCGAGTGGCCGAAAGGACTGAACTCGAATGGCCACAGCAGAACGGCTAATTTCCGGGCTTGCGCCTATTTTGCAGGGTGACGAGTCTATTTTCCGGCCGACGGAAGCGAAGCAAACCGGCGTGGTGGAGTTCGCCCCGGATCGTCCCTGGTCCCGAAAGACAAGCCCCGAGCCCCAACCGACTGACACATTCAGGGGCGGAGGCTTTGTCTATGACGGGGTTCGCGCGGGACCGGAGATTCGGGCCGGGCTCTCCCGCCGGTCGGCGGCGGTGCGACCGTTACCGGAAGATATTTGTTTCCACGTGAAGGATGTCGACAACTCAAAGCGGTTCCGCAAGGTGGATCCGGCGGACAAGAGTATGTTGGGTCGCCTGGTGGTCATCGGAGTTCTGGCCGTGGTTTTTTGTTTAACGTCATTCGGGCCCGTGGCGGGGTTGCGGCAATCCGGCTATCGGCTGGAGAGTTTGAGCCGGCAGCACGAATCGCTACTGGAGATCAATCGACAGCTTAAGATGCACCGAGCCATGTTGAGCGACGTGCGACGCGTCACGGACTTGGCGGAGAGTCGCGGGTTGGCCGCGCCACCGCCCGAGCACTACGCGTGGCAGGACCGGACGATCACGCCCTCCGCAAAGGGTTCAGAGTTGGCTCGGAATCGTCCGAGTCCTCGCCCCTAGGGGGGCGGGTCCGGCAAGTCTCGACCCGGACGAGATCGATTAAAGGGCCGGAAGATGGGCGACCATGGCAACCAGCGGAAAGGCGAAAAACAGAGTCTCCTCCGAAAATGGGAGGCGATCGTCCTGGTTTCCTAGAGTTTTCTCGGTCCGGCGTCAAGTCGAAGCACTTCCTTCGCTTCGGCTTCTTCTCTTCGGCATCTTCTCAACTCTTTGGTTCGGCTTGGCTCTTTTCCGTCTGTGGGACTACCAGGTCTTACGTGTCGACCATTTCGCCGACAAGGCCAAGAAGCAGCACGAAGGAGTCATCAAGATTCGCGCCGCGCGCGGGATTATTTACGACCGCGCGGGTGAAAAGCTGGCCTTCAGTACGCCGGTCGACTCCATCGGCGTCTTTCCTCGGCGAGTCCCGAATCCCCAATTGACGGCGTCCTTGTTGGCTGAGGTGCTGGGCGTCGACGAAGACACGATCTACAAGAAGCTGACCAGACCGCGCTTCCAGTGGATCAAGCGGTTGGCCGAGCCCGGAGAGGCGGCGCGGATTCGAAATTTGAGCCCGGCGGGGATTCATTTCGAAAAGGAAAGCAAGCGTCACTATCCGCACGGCACGGTGGCGTCGCATTTACTGGGCGCGGTTGGGATTGATCACAGCGGACAGGCGGGCCTGGAGCAGTCTTTTGATGAGGTTTTGCAGGGTCGGCCGGGTCTGCGGTTGGTGCAATACGACGCGCGCCGCAGCTACTACGCAGGCCGAGTTCTCGAGGAGCCGGTGGCGGGCGCGGATCTGGTCCTTACGGTCGATCATAGGATTCAGGTGTTGGCCGAGCGGGGACTAGCACGCGCCATGGAGGCTACGCAGTCGATCGCGGGGTCGATTGTCGTGATGGATCCGAACAACGGAGAACTGTTGGCCGCGGCCAATCGGCCGACCTTCGACCCAAACCGCAGAGTCCACGACGCGGCACAACTGGAGAAACGAAGCAACTACGCTCTGAGCCATTTAATTGAGCCGGGGTCTAGTTTTAAGATCGTCACGATCGCGGCGGCGATCGAGGAAGGCTTGGCAACGCCGGACGAGATGCTGGATTGCCAGATGGGCGCGATCTATATCGGTTCGCGAAGAGTGCGGGATCACAAGCCCTTCGGCATGCTCTCGGTCAGCCGCATTCTGGCGAATTCGAGCAATGTCGGGACGATCAAGCTGGGACAGCGGCTGGAGCCGGAGCGGCTCTACAGCTACGCTCGAAAATTCGGGTTCGGCGAAAAAACGGGTTTGCCATTGCCTGGAGAGGCGGCCGGGTTGTTGCGCCCGCCCGAGCAGTGGACCCCCGACTCGATGGGTTCGGTTCCGATCGGGCAAGAGATCGGAGTGACGACAATCCAGTTGGCTCGAGCGGTCTCGGTGATCGCCAATGGCGGGATGCTGGTTGAGCCTGTGATCGTCCAGTCGGTACGCCACCCCGGCGGGCTCGATGAGCCGCTTTCGCGCAAAGCGCCGAAGCGGGTGATTTCCGCGGAGACGGCGGCCAAAATGCGGGCGATGATGGAGGGCGTCGTGCAGGCTGGAACCGGTCGATTGGCCGGCACGGAGGGGTACCGAGTCGGTGGGAAGACGGGGACGGCACAAAAGGTCGACCCCGAAACGGGTGCTTACTCCCGAACGGCGTATTTGCCGAATTTTGTTGGGTTCGCCCCTGTCAATAATCCCTCCATCGTTGTCGTGATTGTGTTGGACTCGCCGGTAGGGAAGTATTACGGGGGTAGTGTTGCCGCGCCGGTGTTTCCCCCGCTCGCCATGCAAGCGTTGCGCTTTCGCGACGTGCCGCCGGAGTTGCCGGTGACGCCCAAGCGACCCGCAGTTTCGCGGGTCGCCGAAGAGGTATTAGCCGATTTCGCACCCGGCGACGAGAGTGGGCAGCCGGAGCCCGGCTTGCAGCCAACGCCCTACGGGACATCGGCCGGGGCTGTTTGGGTAGCAGCATCAGCGCCTCCGCTTGCAGGTCACGCGGAGGACGGCGCTCAGAGCAACTCTCCAGCCGTGTCTTGGTTAGGGGAAGCAACCACCCCTGACACGGGGCCGAGGAAAGACGAGGCAGTCCAACCCGAACTCGGGGAGCCGGCTGAACTTGAACGGGCCGGGCCCGTAGCGGTGCAGGTTGCGGCCTGGGTTGCCCCGGATTTCCGGGGTATGACGGTCCGCGAGGTGGTGACGCTAGCGGTCGAACGCGGTCTCGAAATCGACCTGCTGGGAAGTGGTTTCGCTCGCCGTCAACGACCGGTCGCGGGCTTGCCGGCCCCTCCCGGCCAACGTATCTCGATTCAGTTTTCGCCCTCCGAGATGGCGGCGCATGACAGCCAATGACGGTAAGCGAGTTACTTGGCGAACAATTACTTCAAACGACGTGCGGCGATCGTGAGGTCGCCGGACTGCAATATGATTCCCGGCGGGTGGAGGACGGCGAGCTCTTCTTTGCTTTCGCCGGGGAGCGGGTTGACGGACATCGCTTCGCGGAGACAGCGTTGGAATCCGGGGCGGCCGCCGTCGTGAGTGAGCGTGAGGCGCCACCGGAATCCACTGGGCGCTGGGTTCAGGTGAAGCACGGCCGACGGGCGATGGCGGCGGCGGCGCTGGAGTTTTACGGACGTCCGGATCGGCGCTTGCGGTTGACCGGCGTAACCGGGACCAACGGCAAGACCACGACGGTCTATTTGATTGACGCGATTCTTCGCGCGGCGGGAATGACCACGGCGCGCATCGGCACGGTTGACCACACGATCGCGGGGCGGCGAGCGGCGGCGGTCAATACGACACCGGAGTCACTCGATTTGGTGCGCTATTTCGATGAGTTGATTCAACAAGGCGGCACGCACGCGACGTTGGAGGTCTCCTCGCACGCGTTGTCTTTGGGGCGGGTTTACGGTATGGATTTTCATGCCGCCGTGTTTACGAATTTATCGCGCGACCATTTGGATTTTCACGAGGACATGGAAAGCTACGGGCAGGCCAAACGGGGTCTATTTGAGGGTGCGGGGGGGGCGCCTCCTCGTTTCGCGGTGATCAATCGGGACGACCCGATGGGAAGAGATCTGATGAGGGTTGACGGCTCGGTTCCGCTGAGCTACGGACGATCGCGGGACTGCATGGTTTACGCCGAGCGGGTGAAGGCCGATTTCTCAGGGCTGAGAGCGCGGGTCGTGACACCGGAGGGAAAATTCGAGGTCACCTCGCGACTTTGCGGGGCATTCAACGTGCTGAACATCCTGGCCGCGATTGGGACGGCCATTCGTTACAGAGTTTCCCTGGAGACGATTGCGCGCGGGGTCGAGCAGTGCGAGTCCGTCGCGGGACGTTTCGAGACGGTCGACGCGGGTCAACCGTTTGCCGTTGTCGTTGATTATGCGCACACGGCTGACGCTTTGGAGAACGTGATCGGCGCGGCGAGGGCCTTGCTGAACGCCGAGCAAGGGCGAGGACGGATTTTGACGTTGTTTGGGTGCGGGGGCGATCGCGACCGAGGCAAGCGTCCGCCGATGGGAGAAATTGCCGGAAAACTCAGTGACCTTGTAATTCTTACATCGGACAACCCGCGCAGCGAAGACCCGCTGAATATTATCAACGACGTTCTGGTCGGACTGAAGAGAGTCGATGTTCGGTACGAACTGGAGCCTGACCGAGGCGAGGCGATTCGGAAAGTGTTAGAAGAAGCGCGGCAGGGTGATGTTGTGCTCTTGGCGGGCAAAGGACACGAAGCCTATCAGACGGTCGGTAAGGAGAAGATTCCTTTTGATGACCGGGAAACGGCCCGGGACGTGCTGGGAGAGATGGGCTATCAGGCTTGACGGGCCGGAGTCGGCGCTTTGGCCACTCGATGTTCGACGCGGTAATGGATGACGTTCATGCTTTCGAAAATCGCCGGTTGGCTCGAAGCGCAGTCGCCGCCCCGGGATCAGAAGGTGGCCGGATATTCGATCGATACGCGCACGGTCCGTGAAGGTGAACTTTTCTTCGCTATTCGCGGCTCGGGTCGAGACGGACATGACTATGTGCGGACGGCTCTTGATCGTGGAGCGTGCGCGGCGGTTGTTCGGTCCGAGTGGGCGGCTGAGAACGAGGGTATCGGGCCCGTCTTGGCGGTGAAGGAGCCTTTCGATGCGCTTGGCACGGCGGCCCGCCAGGCGCGCCGTCGGTGGGGGGGGCCGCTGGCGGCTGTTACGGGAAGCAATGGAAAGACGACCACAAAGGACCTGATCGCCGCCATGCTCGCAACGAAATACCGAGTGGCGAAGTCGGCCGGAAATCTCAACAACGAGTTGGGGTTGCCGCTGTCTCTGTTGCGGTTCGATGAGGAAGCGGACGTCGGCGTTGCCGAGATGGGCATGAATCACGCTGGGGAAATTCGGCGTCTAGCCGGCATGGCCGAACCCACGGTGGGCGTTGTAACGAACGTCAATGCGGTGCATTTGGAGCACTTTTCTTCCCTGGACGAAATCGCGTCCGCGAAGCGGGAGTTGATCGAGGAATTGCCTTCCGAGGGAACGGCGGTGCTGAACAGCGATGATCCGCGCGTTGCGCGGTTTCGGGAGAAGTTCGCCGGGAAGACCGTGACGTTCGGGCTCAAGATGGATGCGGATTTCAAAGCCGTCGATATCGACACTCTTGGCGCGGCGGGAGTTCGTTTTCGCCTGGATGCCGGGGGGGAGAGATTCGAGAGTTCACTTCCGGGTCGGCACAACGTTTCGAATATCTTGGCGGCGTTGGCGACGGCATCGGTTTTCGACGTGGATGCCGGAGACGCGCGCGCGGTGGTGTTGGACTTTCAGCCTCGCGGGATGAGGGGCGAAGTGTTGAGGTTCGGGGGCGTCACCGTGCTCAACGACTGCTACAACTCAAATCCGAGGGCGTTGGAGGAAATGTTGACGGTCCTGCGCGAGACGCCGGCGAGACGTCGAGTAGCCGTGTTGGGCGATATGTTGGAACTGGGTCCGGAATCGGCGGCCTTGCATTACGAGGCGGGCCGGAAAGTGGCGGAAGCCGGGGTGGACGTTCTGGGCGCGGTAGGCCAGCACGCGGGCGAAATGATGGCGGGTGCTGTCGAGAACGGTCTTTCGCGGGATTCGGCGTTTCCCTTCGATGAGACCGCGGCGGCGGGCACCTTCTTGGCGGAAACAATCAGTGCGGGAGACACGGTTCTACTGAAGGCGTCGCGGGGCGTTGGTTTGGAGCGGGCTCTTGAGGCACTGCGGCAGTCTATCGAAAAGGCGGAGGGCGAGTAGGTCCATGTTATATTACTTGCTTTTCGAGCAACTGTTTCCTCTCTTTAGCCCGTTTCGGGTGTTCAGCTATATCACGGTTCGAACGGCGATGGCGGGGATGACGGCGCTCGGTTTGGGGCTGATACTGGGGCCGTGGTTAATTCGGAAGCTGCGAGAGTCTCAGATTGAGCAGCATATCCGTGAAGAGGGCCCGGAGTCCCATCATCACAAGGCTGGTACGCCGACCATGGGTGGGCTGTTGATATGTGTTTCGATCATCCTGCCGACGCTGTTGTGGGCGGACCTTAGTAATCTTTACGTTTGGTTGGCGCTTTTCGGCTTGGCGGGGTTTGCCGGGATCGGTTGGCTTGATGATTACGCCAAAGTGCGCCATGGGCGCAATCTTGGTCTGCGGGCGAGAAGTAAGATCGCATTGCAAGGGCTGATGACGCTGCTGATCACTTGTGCTCTTGCGCGACTCCATGCCGAAGGGGCGTACGACGCCAGCATTGTCCTGCCCTTTTTTAAGAACCTTCGGCCGGATCCGGTGATCGATTCGTTGCTTGGGAACGCGTACACCTATCCGCTGGCGTTCGGCGTGCTCTTTGTCTTTCTGTTCCTGGTCTTAGTGGGGGCATCGAACGCCGTGAATTTGACCGACGGATTGGACGGGCTGGCGATCGGTCTGACGGTGATTTGCGCGGGCGCATTGACCGTGCTGGTGTATGTAGCCGGGCACCGGGAGTTGGCGGCCTATCTGGATATCGCGCGTGTGCCGCAGGCGGCAGAGTTGACGATCTTCTGCGGGGCCATGGTGGGAGCGAGTCTGGCGTTTCTTTGGTACAACGCTCACCCGGCGGAAATCTTTATGGGCGATGTTGGCTCGCTGGGTTTGGGCGGCGGGATGGCAACGGTAGCGGTGTTGGTCAAGCAGGAAATTCTGCTGCTGTTCGTGGGTGGTGTGTTTGTTGCCGAGGCGCTTTCGGTAATTTTGCAAGTGGCAAGTTTCAGGTTGCGCGGAAAACGGATCTTCAGGATGGCTCCGCTACACCATCACTTCGAGCAGTTAGGTTGGTCGGAGTCGAAGGTCATCGTGCGCTTTTGGATCGCCGGACTGGTTTGGGCGCTCTTTGCGTTGACTACTTTGAAACTGCGATGAAGGTCGAGGGAAAACGCGTGCTGGTCGTCGGACTGGGGAAGTCCGGGGAGGCCGCAGTGCGGTTTTTGCACGACCGAGGCGCGATCGTTACCGCCGTTGATGAAAAGCCGTACCGGCAACTCGGTGAGGTTGGGGAAGCGGTCGCCGCCTTGGGTGTCGCGGTGCACGGCGGGGGACACGCGGAGGAGTTGTTTACAGGGCAAGACTTGATCGTTCCCTCGCCCGGCGTACCGTGGGACCTACCGGAGCTTGAGAAGGCGCGGGAGGCGTGTGTTGTGGTTGCCGGAGAATTGGAGATTGCCGCCGGCTACTTGCGCGGCCGGGTCGTAGGAGTGACGGGAACGAACGGTAAGACGAC
This sequence comes from Bryobacterales bacterium, assembly GCA_965248235.1. GTDB lineage: Bacteria > Acidobacteriota > Terriglobia > Bryobacterales > UBA6623 > UBA6623. The sequence goes on from CBDFIU010000002.1 coordinate 272,075, forward strand.
AACGACCTCGTTGATCGGGCACATTCTCGAAACCGCCGGCAGGCAGGTTCTGACGGGCGGCAATATCGGGCTGCCGGTGTTGGCGATGGTAGAGGGCTCGACAGCGGAGACATGGAATGTCGTGGAGCTTTCAAGTTTTCAGCTGGAAGCTATGACGCACTTTCGGAGTCACATCGGCGTAGTTCTAAACGTGACACCGGATCATCTGGACCGACACGGGACTTTCGGATCCTACAGCGCATCTAAGCGGCGGCTGGTCGAAGGGCAAACCAAAGATGATGTGCTGGTCGCCAACAAAGACGACGCGGTTTGCCGGACTTTTGCCGAGGCCGCCCGCGGGAGCGTCACATGGTTCAGCCGGACGCTCTACGTCGAGCGAGGGGCGTGTGTCCGAGATGGTTGGATCGTCTGCGACGGTACGCGTGTGACCGGGACGGGGTTGGGAATTCGAGGCGACCACAACTTGGAGAACGCGCTGGCGGCGGTTGCAGCGTGTCGCCGGGCGGGCGTGCCCATGGCAAAGATCGCGGAGGGATTACGAAGCTTTCGCCCCGTGGAACACCGTTTGGAGTTCGTGTGTGAAATCGACGGCGTTGCCTATTACAACGATTCGAAGGCGACGAACGTTGACGCGGCCCTGAAAGCAATTGAAGCATTTGACGGTGGGCTGTGGGTTATTCTCGGCGGCAAGGACAAGGGCAGTGACTACAGCGTGCTGCGGGAGTCATTGGCCGCGAGGGCTCGGGCCGGCTTGCTGATCGGCACTAGCGCCGATAAGATCGGGCGACATTTAAAAGGATCAGTCGAAACCGAACAAGTCGAGACTCTGGAGCGAGCGGTGGCCGTCGCCCATGAGCGGGCCCGAAGCGGTGACACGGTACTGCTGGCGCCGGCGTGCGCAAGCTTCGATCAGTTCGCGAATTACGAAGAGCGTGGGAGGCGATTCAAGAATCTCGTAGGCAACCTCTAGAAGACGTCATGCCAAAACCTCTCAAATGTGATCGGGTACTTTGCGCGGTGATCCTCGGATTGACATTTTTCGGGTTGATCATGGTTTTCAGCGCGACGACGGGCAGTGCGGACGGGTCGATGCAGTTCGTGATCAAGCAGTCGATCGCGATCGGGGCGGGGCTGTTGGCGATGCGCGTATTAATGTTTATGGACTACCACCGATTGGTGAGCCCGCGTGCAGTGTTCTTTTTCTCAGGCGGCGTGATCACTCTCTTGTGCGGTGTCTTGTTCGTGGGGCAGACGGCGAACACGAATCGATTCTTGAAGCTGTGGGCTTTCTCGATCCAACCATCAGAGTTCGCTAAGTTGGCGGTGGTCCTTTTCTTGGCATATTGCTTGGCTAAGCGGCGGGACCGGTTGCACGATTGGCGAACGCTGGGAGCGGCTTGTTTGGTCGTCGCGACATTGTGCGCTTTGATCTTAGGGGGGCGCGATCTCGGCACGGCGGTGCTCGTGATGGTGATTGCCGCGGTTATCTTTTTCGCGGCGGGGTTGAAGCGCCGCTATTTCCTGATTGCGATTGTGGCGGCGGTCGTGGCGGTCACGGTGGCGGTGTTGGCCGAGCCCTACCGCATGGAAAGGGTGATGACTTTCTTGAACCCTGAAAGAGACCCGCTGGGGGCGGGTTATCAAATCAACCAATCGCAGATCGCGGTTTCGACGGGCGGATGGGTTGGTCAGGGCCTGATGGCGGGCAAGCAGAAGATGGATTTTCTGCCCGCCGCGCACAATGATTTCATCTTTGCGGTGATTTGCGAGGAGCTCGGTTTTGTTGGCGGCGCCGCGGTGATCATGGCTTTCCTTGTGATTCTTTGGCGCGGCATTATCGTGGCGGTGCGCGCGCCGGACTTAGTGGGGCGCTACCTTGCCGCCGGCATTACGGCAATGGTTGTTTGCCAAGCGATGATCAATCTCGGCGTTGTGTTGGCGCTGTTGCCCACTAAGGGACTGCCATTGCCCTTCATTAGCTATGGAGGGACCGCCGTCGCGACAGCCTTGGCGTCGTCGGGCATTTTGCTGAACGTGAGCCAGCAGACGGAATAGAGAGCGACGCGGATTTGGCGAAAGTTGAGAATCTCGGTGCGGGAGGCAACGAAACAGCACACGTTTTTGATCGCCGCGGGCGGTACGGGAGGACACGTCATTCCGGGAATCGCCGTTGCCGAGGAATTGCGCGCGAGAGGCCATCGCTGCGTTTTTGTCGGGACGCGTCGGGGCTTGGAAGGGAGGTTGGCTCCCGAGGCTGGTTTTGCGATTGAATTTGTCCAAGTCGGGCCATGGAACGGAGTTTCGGCGGTGAGGCGACTGCGAACGTTATTGGAGATGGCGCCAGGGTTATTGGCAGCTGGTTCGATCTTGAAACGGACAGGTGCGGCGGCCGTGCTGAGTTTGGGCGGCTACGCCGCGGCGGCAATTGTGATGACGGCTTTGGGAGGAGATATTCCGGTAGTCGTACTGGAACCAAATGCCAAGCCTGGAATGGTCAACCGCCTGGCGGGTCCTTTTGCGGCAAGGGCACTTACCGGATTCGAGGAGGCCGTGCGCTACTTTCCGGCGGCGAGGTGCGAGGTCAGCGGCGTTCCGATTCGGCCGGCGTTTTTCGAAGTGCAAACGCGAAGAACACGGTCGCCTTTTACGGTCTTGGTCACAGGGGGGAGTCTGGGGTCGCGCCGACTGAATCGGGCCGCGGTTGAAGCGGCTGTGATTTGGCGGGACCGAGGCAGTTGGAGGGAAATGCGACTTATCCATCAGACCGGGGAACAGGAGTACGCGGAAGTCTGTTCGTTGATCAAGAAACAGGGGCTTACGGTGGAAGCAGCCCCGTTTTTGCCGGATATGTCGAGGGCTTTCTCTGAAGCTGACATCGTTGTGTGCCGTGCCGGGGCCTCGACGGTGGCGGAGTTGAGCGCGGCCGGGAAGGCATCGGTGTTAGTGCCCTACCCCTTCGCGGCGGATCACCACCAGCTTGTCAACGCACAGGCGATGGAGGCGGCGGGGGCGGCGCGGCTGGTGATGGACCGCGATTTGGACGGAGAACGCTTGGTTGGCGAGGTGGAGGCCTTCATGGATCGCCCCGGCGAACTGACGGCCATGGAGGAAGCGGCTCGAGGACGGGCTCGCCGGGGCGCGGTTGGAAAAGTAGCTGATCGGCTCGAAGGCGAGGCAGGCGTTACGTCGTAGAAGTTCGCCCGCATATCAGTATGTTGTTCAAGCACATCGCCATTCGTCACCGCCACATTCACTTTGTGGGCATCGGGGGCGTTGGTATGAGCGGCCTTGCCGAGATCCTCTTGAGCCTCGGGTATGAGATCAGCGGGTCGGATTTACGTCGGTCGACGACCGCCGAAAGGTTGGGGTCGCTGGGTGCGCGGATCTTCGAGGGCCATCGCCAAGAAAACATCGCGGGCGCCGACGCCGTCGTCGTCAGTTCGGCCATACCCGCCGACAATCCTGAACGGGCAGCCGCCTTGAAAGCCCAGGTGCCGATCATTGGGCGAGGCGAATTGTTGGCGGAGTTGATGCGCCTGCAATACGGAATCGCGATCGCCGGGAGTCATGGTAAGACAACGACGACTTCGATTACGGCCTCTGTCCTCAACGCAGCGGGTCTGGATCCGACCGTCGTGGTGGGCGGTCGCGTGGACGCGCTGGGGTCCAACGCGAAATTGGGGAGCAGTGATTTCCTGCTCGTCGAATCAGACGAAAGCGACGGGTCGTTCCTTAGGCTGGCTCCAATTGTGGCGGTTGTGACCTCGATCGACGCGGAACACCTCGATCACTATGGCTCGTTGAAAGCGGTGCAGGAAGCATTCGTGGAGTTTGCGAACAAGGTGCCGTTCTACGGATCGGTGATCCTTTGCCTCGATGACCCGCATGTGCGTGAAATCCTGCCGCGGGTCAAGCCGCGGGTTCGCACGTATGGAATGACGGGCGACGCGGATTTGACGGCTTCGGCGGTGGAGTCGGCACACCTGACGAGCCGGTTTGATCTGCATTATCGAGGCGATGACTTGGGGCGGTTTCAGGTACGGGGCGCGGGGCGTCATGATGTGCTCAACGCCATGGCGGCAGTGCTTACCGGGCTGGAGCTCGAAGCCCCACTGGAGTCGATTCGGGAAGGGCTCGCCGCCTTTAGCGGGGTGGATCGGCGCTTCCAAGTCCGCGGTGTGAAAGGGCGCGTGACGGTCGTGGACGACTACGGTCACCACCCGACGGAGATCCGGGCGACGTTGGCAGCGGCCCGGAACTGTGAGTTCGGGAAGGTCGACGTGATCTTCCAGCCGCACCGCTATTCGCGGACGGCGTCATTGTTTCAAGAATTGGGTGCTTGCTTCGCGGATTGCGACCGACTCTTTGTTGTCGATATTTACGGAGCCGGCGAAGAGCCGGTGGTGGGAGTGGACTCGGCACGATTGACTGAGGAAATTCGATCGTCAGGCCACCCTTGCGCGGTCTATTTTTCATCGATGGAAGCCGCGTGCGAGGCGGCCGCGGAAGCCGCGGGACCCGGTGATGTCGTCATCACTCTCGGGGCGGGAAGCATTGGACGCGTGGGTGAGCAACTGCTTTCGTTGCTGCCTGAATAGGAGTTGCATATGCCGAAACGGATGGCCGGCACGGTTGGAAACGACGCTTCCGAGGTGTCGTATTTGCGGCGCGTGAAGCCGGTACAGGTACGACGTAGCTTTTGGAAAGACTCAGGTCCTTGGTTGCTCCGAGTCGGCCTGACCTTTGCCTTGGTTGTGGTCGGTGTGTCCGCCGCCTTCTCGTTCGACACGTACATGCGGGAAGCTTCGGCGTTCCGTCTCCGTGACGATGTGTCTGTCCGGTTCAGCGGTCTACGCGACGTCAAACAAGATGACGTCCAATCGATCCTCGACCGGGACGCGGGCCTTAGCCTTTACGAAGTTCCGCTTGAAGAGCGCCGCGGACAGATTGAAGAACTCACCTGGGTGAAACACGCGACCTTGCGTCGGAACTGGCCCAATCGCTTGTGGGTACGGGTTGAGGAGCGGGTGCCGGTTGCTTTCGTTCGCTTCCCGCCTGCGAGTCGGAAAGGCTTGGCGGAGCCCCCGGGATTGATTGACGGGGATGGCGTTTTTCTCGATGTGCCGAGAGGCCGTCGATTTGTGTTTCCCGTGGTAACGGGCATCCATCGTTCCATGCCGTCCGAGGATCGCATCAAGCGCGTGACGCTCTATCAAACGCTGATGTCCGAGCTTGACGCGTCGGAACCGTTTTACAGTTCGAGGATCTCAGAGGTTGATGTCGAGGATCCACGCAACGCCAGGGTCAAGACGGCTTTCGATGGTGAAATGATCGAGTTGCAGATGGGTGAGAAGAATTTCCGGCACAGGTTCGAAGTGTTTCTGGAATACTTCGAGACCTGGAAAAAGGAATTCGGACGGGTGGCGTCGGTGGATCTTCGGTACAAGGGAGTCGTCGTGACGGAGTAGAGCATGCGAAAGCGACAAAACTACATCGTCGGCCTTGATCTTGGAAGCGAGTGGACTCGGTGCGTCGTGGGCATCGAAGAGAATTCCCGCTTGCGTTTCATTGGCTCGGGCTGCGTTCGTTCGGAGGGTTGGTCACGGGAAGTCATCTCGGACCAAGATTTGGTCTTACGTTCGGTTGAGCAGGCTGTTCAACAAGCAGAGGATAGGGGAGGGACGCCTATCGAAGCAGCGGTTGTCGGCATTGGGGGAAGCCACGTTGCCGGCAACATAAGCCACACCTACGTCAGCTTGCCTGATGACGAAAGCGAAGTGCGTCGGCAGGACGTTGACGCGGTCGTCAAGGCGGCGGGGCAAACGGCGGTTGGAGGAGACCGCACAGTGCTGCAACTCGTTCCACTGGCCTTTGGCGTGGATCAGCAGGCGGTGTTGCAGAATCCGGTTGGGATGACAGGGACGCGTTTGGATGCGCACGTCCATGTGATCACCGCGCAGGCACAGGCCCACAGTAACGTGTGTGCCGTCGTAAACCGTGCTTCCTTAGTGGTCCAGGAAACTGTTTTTGAACCGTTTGCGGCCGCGCACGCGGTACTCGAAGAACGCGAGCGCGAGATGGGCGTCGTCGTCGTGGACATGGGCGCGGGGTCGACCGACTTTGTTGCCTATTTGGACAACCAACTGCGGCTTGCAAGCTCGATTCCCGTTGGGGGCGGACATTTTGTAAGTGATGTGGCGACGGTGCTGAGGACGCCGCGTGAAGAAGCGGCGTGCTTGATCGAGCAATACGGTTGCGCGGTCGCCGAGCAAACGCCCCACAATGTGATGATCGAGGTTCCCTCCATATCGGGCAGGATTTCCGAACCGAAACCCCGGCGTCTGCTGAACCAGATCATCGAGGCCCGAGCCCAAGAAACCTTCGAGTTAATCGCCGCGGCGCTGCGGCGGGCGCGACTGGATGACCGCCTGATCGCGGGAGCGGTCCTTACAGGCGGTCTCGCGGGACTGGGCGGCATGTGTGACGTGGCGGAAAACGCCCTTCGGGCGACTACGCGGATCGGACTTCCGCCGCGACTCGAGGACATGCCGGATGAGCTGGACCATCCCGCTTGGGCAACGGCCATCGGCCTGTTACTGTACGGGCAGCGGTTGCACGTCCAACGGCAGAAGAGACGTGATCGACTGACGGAGTGGCTGATGTCGCGGATTGAATCCTAGTCCGCAACTGGAAATCGGTAGAATGCGGTGTCGGTTCGGGTTTGTTCGAAGGAGGTCGGCATGGATGAAGACATCGTCAAATTTACATTCGATGACGCCGCGGCCACGAACGCCCGCATCAAGGTAATCGGTGTCGGCGGCGCCGGGTGTAATGCGGTCAACCGAATGATTGAGGCCGGCGTGGAGGGAGTGGTCTTCGCGGCGGTCAACACGGACGAACAGGCGCTGCAAGCTTCCCACGCGCAAGTGAAACTGCAATTGGGCGTGAGGCTGACAAGCGGAAGAGGAGCCGGCTCGGACCCCGAGGTCGGCCGCGAGGCCGCCCTTCAAGATACGGAGCGGCTGATCGAATTGCTTGGAGAGTCCGACATGGTCTTCGTCACCGCGGGCCTGGGTGGCGGGACGGGTACCGGCGCGGCGCCCATCGTGGCTTCGTTGGCGAATGAGTTGGGCGCCTTGACGGTGGCTGTCGTCACGAAACCGTTTTCCTTCGAAGGCAACAAGAGGATGTCCATCGCCGAGCAGGGTCTGGCGGAGTTGGCGGAGACGGTCGACACTGTCGTGACGATTCCGAACGAGCGGCTCATTGAGGTCATCGAGCGGGGAACGAGTTTTTTCGAGGCGTTCCGAATTGCCGACGACATCCTTCTAAGGGCGGTCCAGGGCATCAGCGATATCATCACGATCCCGGGCATCATCAACCGCGATTTCGCCGATGTGCGCACGATCATGCAGGGTATGGGGTACGCGGTGATGGGGACGGAGATATCGGGTGGAAGCAGCGCGGCGGTCGAGGCGGCCCGCGGAGCGGTATCGAGCCCGCTGCTTGAAGATACGAGTATCGAGGGCGCGAGAGGAATTCTCATCAATATCACGGGCTCGTCGCAGTTGGGGCTCCACGAGGTTCACGAGGCTTCGACGATTGTCCAAAAGGCGGCTGACCCGGAGGCGAACATCATTTTCGGCGCAGTGCTCGACGACTCGATGGAGGATCGAGTCAAGATTACCGTGATCGCCACTGGTTTCCACAGTGAAAGCGTGGGGATCAGCAAGAAGGTCTCCGATGCCGCGGCCGCGTCAGCCGCCGAGGTGAGACCCGCGTTGCAGCAGGCGGCCGCGTCGCGGCACCGAGATGAGGCCGGGCAGCCTGCCACGCTTGATTCGGAGTTAGCATCCGCGGGCACGGATGTTGATTCAGAAGACCGACAGGAACTGGAGCAGAGTGCCATCAGCGCCGAAGCCGGCGGCGACCCCAGCGATCTCGAAATTCCCAGCTTCTTGCGACGCTCGGGCGAGTCTTCTTAACCCGGAGCGAAGGGCGCGGGGACGTTGTAGCAGTGCGGCGTCAATCGCTACACTGGAACTGTTCGTTATCGGTCGGTTGCCTTGGCGACCGATCTTCTCTAAGATGATGATTTTGCCCGAGGCAAGCCGTCAACGAGACGGAACGGGTCTCGACAGCCCGTTTTTATCCCTGGACCGTGTAGGTGAGTAGGTAGCAACCCATGGCTTTTTCCTTCGAGACGAAACTTCGTTTACTTTTGACCGCGGCCCTCGCGTTGGGCGTCACCAATGCGTGCGCCACGAAGGAGCCGGAGAAGGATTTTGAGGATGCCGCAACAGGTTTTCCGTTCCAGGCTCTAGCCCTGACGCCGATCGCGGCCACGGCGGCGGGCTACCATGAGCACGTCGAGGGAGCGGATGAGGAAGGCAATGGCGGGACGAAGATCTCGCTGGACGGGCTACTCGATGACTACTCCGCGGCGGGTGTTCAGAAGCGAGTGAGCTTCTACAAAGATTTTCGCAAGATGCTGCACGACAAGGTCAAGCGCGACGAACTCGCGGGTGACAACTGGGCGGACTATGGCGTTGTCGACAACCATATTCGGCGCTCGCTGGTCGAACTCGACCAAATTCGGAGTCACGAACACGACCCGAACCTTTATGTCCATCTATTGGGCACCGCCCTCTACACGCCGTTAGTCCATGAGTACGCTTCGAAGGCGGAAAGGTATCGGCACATTATCGCGCGGCTGGACAAGATCCCCGGTTTCATCGACCAGGCGAAACAAAACTTGCGTTCCTCGCCGTCAATTTGGACGGAAGTGGCGCAACAGGGCAACGCCGGATTGATCAGCCTGATCGAAAACGTTATCCCCGCGAGTCTTCCCGCGGAGCTACAAGCGGATCATGACCGCGCGTCCGAAGCCGCCCTGAGTGCGCTGGCCGGGTTCGGAGATTATTTGGCGAATGATCTCGCCGGACGAAACAACCACGACTGGAGACTGGGGCCCGAACTTTACGAAGCGAAATTCAAGGCGATGTTGGCAACCGATCAATCCCCGGATGACGTCTTGAGGCAGGCGGAGCAGGAGTTTCAAGTCGTGTTGGGCGAGACCATCAAAGTGGCCGAGGCTCTTGACAAAGAGATTTACGGGAGCGCCCGCCCGCCGAGCGACAAGCGGCGGCTGATGAACGGTGTGCTCGAAGTTGTGCAAGAAGAGAGCAAATTGCGGCGCAGGACGGACCTGATGGGGGAAATCAAGCAAGATCTCGACGAGCTTGCCGCGTTCGTCAAGGAAGCGAATCTGCTCCCCGAACAAGCGCGCGACAATTTGCAGGTCGTGGAAACGCCGGAATTCATTCGCGGGTTGTATCCCGTTACGGGGTTTTTTGGGGCGCCGACGCTGCAACCCAGGCAAGCGGCGTTTTATTGGGTAACACCGGTCCCCGAGGATTGGTCGCGGAGAAGGTTGCAGTCTTGGTTACGCGAGTACAATCGCCACACGCTGAAGCTGCTTTCGGTGCGCGAAGCGGTCCCGGGACATTACGCACAGGTCGAACTCACGAACGAGATAGAGAAGCCGTACCGGCGGGTTTTGCGGGCTGTGCTTGGGAACCCCGCTTATGTCGAAGGCTGGGCGACGTACGTTACCGAAGCGATGATGAACGGGGGGCTTGCGCAAAACAACAATGCCTTCAAGATGGTTTGGCAAAAATTCGCCCTTCGTGTCTTGGCGAACGCGATTGTTGACATTCGCATGCACACGAAAAACATGAGCGATGAAGAAGCTCTCAACTTCTTGCGGACCGAGGCGTACCAAGAAGTTGAGGAGGCCGATCTCAAGCTGCAGCGAGTCCAGTTGACCTCCGCGCAGCTCCCGGCGCATTACGTGGGTTGGAAGGGGTGGTCGAAAGTGCGAGACCACTACCAAACCGAGACGAACGACTTCAGTCTGTCGTCTTTCCATGACAAGGCGCTGCGGGCCGGCCCCCTGCCGATGAAGGCATTGGGTTACATCGTCGCCCAACGCCCGATGGCGGATTAGCCGAGTCTGGAGACATCGAGACCGCTCGACACTCTGTGTCTTGCCGGGGGTGACCGTTTTGGAGCGACGAGCCGATACGCGATTCGACTCGGAATCGCGTATGATCAGGAGAGAAACTCCTCCGCTGTGAGCCTTTCTTTGGGGCGTGCCGCCGACCCCGTTTTCCAATTTTCATTTTGAACTCCTCTTGACGGCCATCGTGCCGGACGGTGAAGTTATGGACCTGACGAAGCCCTCGCGCCCATCGCGGGATTCGCCGAGGCTCTTGCAGCGACGGGTGAGATCGCGCGAACAGCAGCGGACGGAGTACCTTTATGGCCTTATTCAAGACGCGCAGCGCGGCGATTTACGGCGTCGACGCTCGGCTGATTGACGTCGAAGTGGACATGTACATGGGGAATCCCAAGGACTTCATCACGGTCGGACTGCCGGATACAGCGGTTCGGGAAAGCCGCGAAAGGATCAAGTCATCGTTGGTTCACACCGGCGTGGGGTTTCCGAACAAAGCCGTCACGGTGAACCTGGCGCCGGCAAATCTGCGCAAGGAGGGGGCTGGATTCGATTTGCCGATGGCGCTGGGGGTGATGGGGGCCATGGGAACGATCCCGGTAGAGGGGCTTGAGGATTACTTGATTGTCGGAGAGCTGTCGCTTGACGGGGGATTGCGGCCGGTGCGCGGTGCGCTGCCTATCGCAGTCTGCGCGAAGAGCGAGGGAATTCGTAACCTCATCCTCCCCATGGAAAATGCGGCCGAGGCAGCGGTCGTGACGGGTGTTAACGTATTTGGGTTTAAACACTTACGAGATGTGGTGTCGTTGATCGAGCAGCGTGATTCACCGATGCCGGTTCGTGAGGTGAGCTACCTGGAGGGGCAACCGGCGCGCGCCTCGAAACTGCTCCCCCGGGTGCACCGCGTGGTGTCGTTAGTGAAGCGCTGGATACTGGGCACGCATCAAGGAGCGGTCAGTCACGAGCATCTCGACTCCTACCTCGACGAATTCGCCTTCCGCTTCAACCGCCGCAAGTCCAGAAGTCGAGGCAAGCTCTTTTACCGCCTGGTTCAACAGGCCGTCGCCGTGCCACCGGCACCCTACAAATCGCTGGTCGGAGGCACCGCGACACGCGCTTCGGACGACCACAACATGTAGGGGCTATTTCCCAATACCTGAGTCAAGTAAATACCCATCTAACTTTAAACTAACGTGACAGCCCCTATTCGGCATCTCCTACACATCGAAAACCAAGGTTTGTCGTCGCGCTGTCCGGTGTGTTCGACGTCCGAGCGGCTACGCGATACCGATTGCAATACGACTCGTGACATAAATACGACCCGCCTCGAATCACTTTCGAAATACCCGATGGCGGCCCCACGGGATTCTTCCTCGTCGCCAGAACGTGATATTGCGGGTCCCACCAATCCGAGCACCACTCCCAAACATTCCCCGTGATGGAAAAGATCCCGTAGCCGTTCGCCACAAACGCTTCCACCGGACAGAGCCCCGCATAGCCGTCTTCCGCTGTGTCGTGCTCGGGGAACTTCCCTTGCCACACGTTGCAAAGGTGCCGCCCATTCGGCGTCAATTCATCTCCCCAGGGATAGATGCGCTGTTCCAACCCACCCCTCGCGGCATATTCCCATTCCGCCTCGGTCGGCAAGCGTTTTCCGGCCCACCGGCAAAACGCCGCCGCATCTTTCCAGGAGACGTGTGTTACCGGGTAGTCCGTTCGTCCGGTAACACTGGAATCGGGTCCCTCCGGATGTCGCCAGTCGGTACCCGACACCTTGCACCACCACTCGTGCCCAGCCACCGTGTCATCGACCAACTCGCCGTACTTGTCCCGTGGCAACTGCTTGTGAAAAACGAAAGACCAGCCGAACTTCTCCGCTTCCGTTCGGTAACCGCTCTCCCTGGCAAACTCCTCGAAACGCCCGTTCGTCACCGGATCCACATCCATATAGAACGGATCGATCCCTACCGCCCGAACGGGTCCTTCCCCATCCGCCGGAAAACCCCCATCCGACTCCGTCCCCATCAAGAACTCGCCGCCGTCGAGTCGGACCATCCCCTCCTTGTCTCCTCCGGTCGCGCGCGACCTCGCCTCGGAGCACCATCTGGACTCCACCAGTCGTTCCGCCCGCTTCTTGTTCGGCACACAGCAAGGGTTCGCCTCCGCCTGGGTTTCCGAAAGCGGGAGTTTGTTTCTCACCGTCGCGAGCCCCCGGTATCTTCCGCGTCGCTCTCCTCCCGAATCTCCGCCTTGGTTCGCAACGCGTCAACGAAACGCTCCACGGCCTTTGTTTCCTTGTCCTTCCTTAACTGCTCGCGAATCTCGTCCCGAGCTTCCGCCAGCGTCTTCATGTGCTCGGGAAAACGCTGATAAGCTTTCACAATATGAAACCCGAAAACAGTCTGAAATACCGAACTGACAGTGCCTGGCTCAAGTGAGAAGGCCACGCGATCGAACTCCTCTACCATCTCACCCCGAGGGAAACGCCCCAAATCCCCTCCCTTCCCGGGACAGTCAGAGTGGCGATCCGCTAGTGCCTCAAACCGCGCACCAGCCTGCAATTCCCTCGAAATCAAAGCCATTGCTTCCGAGGCTTCCTCTTCCGTGACGCCGTCACCTACATTCTTGACGATGTGGGCCGCTTGCACCGTCTCCGGTTCAAGGAAGCGCTCTTTGTTCTTGCGATAATAGTCCGCAATCTCCTTGTTCTTGGGGGCGGACACTCGAGCCGTGATCTTCCCGAGTAAACGATCCAGGCGAATTCGAGTCTCAATCTCCCGCCGTGCGACTTCTTCGTCAAAATGTTCGTCAGCGATTCTCCCGTTGTTCCCTCGATCCTTCAGTTCCGCCAGTGCTCTTTCAACGTCGTCGCTCGCCACCAACTCGGTGTCTCGTTCAGCTGCCTGGCGCAACAAAGCCCTCTCGATCACGTTCTCGCGTGACCATTCCAATGCCGTTCTCTCCATGTCCGCGGTCTCCAAGCCGTAACGAACCCGTTCTTGGTTCGACATCCGCTGAAACCTTGCCCGCAACCCTTCCGCCTCACGCTGGATGACGGCGTTCCGCAGCCTCTCTCCATTGACGATCAGCACGATAAGAACCCCGAACCCATGGATAATTCTACAACGCCCTGGGAGCCAACACCTCCGTAATGACGGGTGCTGTTTTCCGACCTGCTGCGTCGGACCTTGCCGCGACCGAAGGCCGATTCAAGACCTAACCCGCTTTTCTCATCGCGTGGCGAGGCAAAGCGCATGAGAGGCCCGTCAGTACGAGGCGCGCGCCGCTTGGCGACCCATCGCTTGAGCAAAGAGGCGTACTCGAACTCTACGGTGAGCACGGCGAGCAACACGCTTATTTCATTCGGGTTGATGGCGGCGTCTCCTGCCGCCGGAAACGTTGCTGGTCACTCAAGCGGACAGCAGTCAAGACGTACTGGCGCCGCCAAGACCAAGAAGTTAGCTGATTGACGGGAATGCGGGTGCGAGTTATGCCCAATACGTGCGGTCCAGACTTCGGTACTGGACCGCTTCGGCCAGGTGTTGTACCCGAATCTCCGGAGCGCCCTCCAGGTCACAGATCGTTCGAGCTACCTTCAAGATCCGATCATGGGCCCGCGCCGACAAGCCCATCCGCTGCACGGCCTTTTCCAGGGTCTGCTCTCCTGATTCGTCCAAGCGGCAGAACTCTCGAATCTTCTTCGACGGCATCAGCGCGTTCGCAAACCCGCGGGCAAGCTGTACTGCACGCGCGCATTCCACACGGTCACGAATCTGACCGGAGGGCTCCGTCGGCTCCGAGGACCGCAATTCCCGATATTTCACCGGAGGAACTTCCACATGAATGTCGATTCGGTCCAGTAGCGGCCCGCTGATCTTCGACACGTAGCGTTGAATCATCGGCGGCGTACAGCGGCACTCTCTGTTGGGATCGCCGAAATATCCGCATGGGCATGGGTTCATCGCCGCCACCAACATGAACGACGAGGGGAAGGTCAAACTCATTGCCCATCGCGCAATTGTAATGGTGCCGTCCTCGAGAGGCTGTCGCAGAAGTTCCAGAATGTTTCGGGGAAACTCCGGGAACTCATCGAGAAACAAGATGCCGTTGTGCGCCAAGCTTACTTCCCCCGGGCGCGGCATACCCACTCCGCCTCCAACCAGCCCAGCATTCGAAACACTGTGATGAGGAGCCCGAAACGGCCGCTCGTCGAGCAAACCTTGGTTCGGTTCCAGCACCCCCGCAACACTGTGAACCTTCGTAGCCTCCAAGGCTTCGTCGAAGGTCAGTCTCGGTAAAATCCCCGACAGCCGCTTCGCCAACATCGTCTTTCCCGAGCCGGGTGGCCCGACCATGAGTATGTTGTGACCACCCGCCGCGGCCACTTCGAGTGCCCGTTTCGCCGCGGGTTGTCCCTTGACATCCTGAAAATCGAAAAGCGGCGGCTGCGGCGGCTCCTCGGAAGCTGGCCCGTTTAACCCGCCCGATGCCGGCACCATCTTCCTCGGCCGCTACTACAATCAGCGCCTTAGCGTCGGTTTGGCGACCGCGCACGCCCTCCTCCAAGCCTCCTAAGTAAGTCTCGTCAACCTCCACGCGCCCGCTGAGCCGATCGCGTCCGGGCCGCACCATGGCGCGCCGGAGCTTATGCAACCAAGTCCAGGCCGTTTTGTAGCTGCCCAGGCCCAACACCCGCCGCAAGCCCAGCGCGCTCGCCCCGTTCTTCTGGCTCGTGAGCCACCACATGGCTCGAAACCAACTCTGGAGGGGTTGGCGGGTGTCTTGAAATATTGTGCCCGCCGTTGGAGAAGCTTGATGCCCGCAGCCGGCGCACTCCAGCAGCGCTGTCCGCACCGCCCACGCTTTGTCGTGCCCGCATCGCGGACAACGAAAACCCTCCGGCCAGCGGAGTTGACACAGATACTCTCGACAGGCCTGCTCGGTGGCGTGTCACCGAAGACAGGTCGAATTACGATTACGTCAGGGCAGAACGAGTCTTCCGTGTTGGAACTCGTCAGTGAGACTCTCGTCGGTGTCTACATGCCGGCGGCGTGGGATGCGGCGGACCTGGCGTTTCTTGCCAGTAGCGACGGGCAGAGCTTCTCGGACATCCATGAGTTCGGGTCGGCGTTGACGGCGCCGGTCGCGGCCGGCCAATATATTCCTCTCGACTTCACGAAGTTCGTGGGAGCGGCGTATATCAAAGTCCGGTCAGAGAGCGGCGGCACGGCTGTCAACCAAACCGCGGAACGCATCTTGACAGCGGTCTTCAGGACGTTGGAGTAGTTTCATGTCGCTGTTGTTGTCGAAGCATGAAGGGCTCGTGCGAGCGGGTTTGGTCGCTCACTACGGTTTCTCCAAGAGCAATTTGCTCGCCGAATCGGAAGCGTTTGAGCAGGTTGCATGGAATCCGTCTAACGTGACCGTTACGGCCGATGTGACTACGGCGCCGGACGGTGCATCCACAGCCGATCTGCTGGCGCCGACGAGTACGAATTCGTTCATTCGCCAGTGGGTGACAGCGCAGCTCAACCAGGACTACACATTCAGCATCTATTTGAAGTCGGCGGGCGCCGATCTAGACACGCTGATCGGTATCTTCGATGGGAGCTTAGGACTCATCAACAGCGCGGTTGTCACAGTGACGAGCAGCTGGCAGCGATTTGAAGTTTCGGCGAACTCCGGTGCTAACACATCCCTGCAAGTGTTGCTGGGGGGCGGATCGACTCTTAGCACGGGTGAAGACGTTCACGCTTGGGGAGCTCAAGTGAACGAAGGGCTGACGGCTCTTCCTTACGAGCGCACGACCGACAATCAGCTCTTAGCCGACGTAAGCGGGCGGGGAAACGATCTCACGTTAGGCGCTTCGGCACTGAGCGGAGCCGACGATCCCGTCTGGGCGAACGATCGGCTGATCTTTGACGGCGGTGATCTGGCCCAGCGGGGCGTCACTAATCAATTACCGAGTGGCAACGCCGACCTGACGATGGTGGTCGCGGCGAGGCTTACCGCACTGACCGCAAACAGCGTGCTGTTTTCCTATGGGAGCGGCGCGGACGGCGCTACGCCGAACTTAATGGTCGATTCACTGGATCACTTGACGGCAGGTTTTCAGGGACCGGGGTGGACGGTGGATATCGGATCGGCCATTGGGGCTCAAAGCGGGTTCTTTGTGAGCACAATGCGCTATCGTGCTCAAGGTCGAGACCTGGACGTCATTCTCAACGACTTTTCACAGTCAGCCGCGGTCGGCTTAGCCGCGGATGCCGCGGTGACTAACCAGCAGGTTGCCCTAGGGGCTACTTTCTCGGGAACGAGCCCAAGTAGTGCCGAGGTCGTGTACGGGTTGATCTACAACCGACGGCTATCGGACGGGGAAGTTCGGCAGGTTTACGGGGCCATAAGAGGGCTTCTGCTGGGTAGAGGATTCCCGCTGCCCTAAGTTGGGCTAGGCGATGTGAGCTTCACGGCGCACTTGAGAAAGTTACGTGGGGAGCAGTACGGCAGGAAGGCGGCATGGCTGATTTTCCGACATTGAAGACGGGAGTGACTGCACAGTATCCGTCGGACCGCGAGTTTCGATTTTCAACGGAAATCCGGCGGTTCGTGGATGGTGGCGAGCAGCGGTATCGTGATTTTCGCGGTCACCGAAAGCGTTGGGTGATCCGCTTGTCCCAACTCGATGAATCGGAGCGAGCGAGTCTGCTGGAGTTCTACATGGGCGAGCAAGGGCGTCTGGGAACGTTCGATTTCGAAGATCCATGGAGTGGCGTTGTCTTGACCGGTTGCCGGTTTGAGCGGGATTCCCTGGTGGGTCGCGTGGATGGAGAGTTTGACAGCAGCGCAGAGATCGTCGTACTGGGGCCGTCCGCCCCTAGGCTTATGACGGGATTGGGGCCTCCCCGTCAAGTCTGTGGATTTTGTTCGTCGAATGGGACCGCACAAAAAGAGTCAAGCCGGCGGCGGTGTAGCGCTTTCGGGGTAAAGGTGTTGCCCCTGGACCAGTCCTAAGGAACACCAGCACGGCCAGGCGCCGCGAACTAAGTTTTCATGTTGGCTTTTCCTCAACTCTCGAGCGGCGCTGTGTCGCAGTTTCCGTTCCGGAAACAGACGCGGTTCCGCACTTTGCTCAACGGCGCCGCCGACGGTTCGGAGATTAGGGCGGGCGATGTTGATTTTTTCGCGTGCCAGTGGGAGCTGTCTTTGCGTCATCTCAGCGATGCAGAGTGGCAGGCGATAGAAGATCTCCATGTTCAGACTGAGGGTCGACTGCAAACTTTTCTCTTCTTGGAACCGGGAAACAATCTGCTCTCATGGTCGGAGACTCTCGCGGACACGACGTGGGCGAAAGATGCGGGGATCACGGTAACCGACGGCCAAGCCGATCCGCTGGGCGGAATCCGCAGTGGAAGCATTTCCAACAGCGGCAGCCTAGGGGCATTGTCGCAGAGTCTCGCTATCCCGTCGTCCAACCGTTACGCGGGGAGTAGCGATCGCCTCGATTCCGACAAGCTCGCCGACCTATGCCGCGTCAACCTGCTGCCGCGCGTGTGGATGCCGCCGCGCGAGCTGCGCGAATTGCGCCGCCTGCTGCGCTTTCGCCGACGCCTGGTCGAACAAGCGACCTGGTCGAAGAACCGCATCGCGACCTTGATGATGGAAATCGGCGAGCCCTACGCCAAGTCCAAACTGCACGGCAAACGCTACTTCTACCGCTTTCTCGATGATCTGAAGGCAAGCGAAACCGACCTTCTCCTGTTGGCCGCGAGCCGCGACCGTCTGGAGGATTCCGCCGAGCTCGCCCGGCTTGTCGAGAAACGCCTGCTCGAGCATCCGCTGTTGTGCGAGCGTGTGGCGAGGTTGCAAACGATCCCGGGCGTCGGGGCGATCACGGCGCTCACGTGGGCGGTCGAGATCGGCGACCCGCGGCGCTTTCGCTCGCTCGATCGCGCGGTGAGCTACTGCGGGCTCTGCGCGCGGCTCAACGAATCGGCGGGCAAGAGCAAACGCGGCCCGCTGTCGAAGCAACGCAACCCGCATCTGCAACACGTGCTGATCGAAGCCGCCAAGCTTGCGCCGCGCTGGAACGAGCCGTTGGCCGGGTTGTATCAAAGCGAACTCGAGCGCGGACATCGCAATCGCGCGACGATTCGCGTGGCCCGCAAGCTGGTGGCGATGCTGCTCGCCATCGACCGCCGCCAAAGCGGCTACGAAGCGCGAGACTAGCGACGTAGCGATGCGCTGAACGACTTTCCGCCGGGCCTCGGCGTTCGGTGACTCCGTAACGGCGCCGCCGCGGCGGCGCCCGAGACGGCATGGTGACTGTTTCGAGGCCGGCGGAATCGACTTTGTTGGACCCGAACTGAATCTTCCGCGACGGCGCGCCTTGGCGTGCCCGAGGCGGCTCATGGATGTCTGGTCGCGCCCGAGGCGGGCGGTGATCGAAGTGAATGCGATTCGGTGACGGGAGTTCGTAGGCGTGGCAAGACGCCACCAATCACGCGGACTCTGATCCGCCAACGCCGGACCTGCGTCGGGTGACGAGGGCCGTCCATCGCCCTCGAAAATCTTCCAATAAGCGGCTGAGCGGAACCCGTCAAGGGTTCGCTTCGCCGCTGCGCGCCCTTGACTGAACCCGCTCAGCCGCCCAACCCCCCTAATACGAGGGCGATGGACTCCGAGCGTCGCTCACCCGACCCGAATCGAGAGCGACGATTGCTTCGCCCTTTCTCCATCACCCATCCCTCACCAACAGCGGGCTGACTGCGTCCACCCCTTGCGGACACTTGACAGATACCTGTCATGGATGTCAGCGGGCAGATTTACGAAGCGCGCGTCCTACGTCACAATCTGTTTGAGATTCGTGCGGCGAGTGACCACGGGATCGACGCGGTCCCGAAAATTTCCCTAACGACGGCAAATGCCGACTCACTAATCTCGCAGCTTGAATCCACAGTCGGTTTCAAGGGAGCCAAGGTCAAGGTCACCTTTCTTTTCCACGATTTGATTCTCGACGCCCCTGCCAGCGAATCGATGGTGGTGTTTCAAGGACTCATGAACCCGCCGGAAGAGATTCGTGAGGAGACGGTGCGGCTTTCCGCCGTTAACCGGATGAGCATGCAGCGGGTCTTACTGCCGCCTGTACGGATTCAACGATATTGCCCGTGGACTTCCCGACGACTCAAGCCGAGAGACAGGAAGCCGTGAGCGGCGGGACAGAAGGCGCGCATTCTCGGTTCCATCGATGCGGGTATTCGGCGGGCGAGCCCGGGGGTGTGGGCAATCTTGACGGCAGCGGCAATCCATTCACCACCTGCCATCTAACCAAGTCGGACTGCATCGAACGGGGGATGTTTGATCAGGATTCGTTGGCGAACAACACGCGGCGTTTCGGGGGTATCGAATTTGTGCCTGGGACGGTGCGAATCCGAAGCCACGGTCAACGTGAGCAACACGACTCAGCCGTGGTAGCCAACGAAGCCCGATACAACGATCTTGTGCCTTTGCTGTATGGGACGGTTTGGGTGGAATCCCCGGTCGTGTTCGCGCGCAACGACGGCAATTTGACCCGGATGGAAGTCTTGCTCAGCCAGGGAACGATCAATCAAGTTCTCAAAGTCATCGTCAACAACGTGGAGATCCCGGCCGGTGTCGCCGGGCTGGACATGACGGGCAGCGGCTGGTGGAACCTCTTCGCGGACGGCAACCGATCGGGAGGATTCAATCCTAACTTCGCGGACCCGGGAGGGAATCCGCAGGGGGATCCTTACGGGAGCATGGCGTGTCTTTCCGTGGTGGTGCCGAATCAGGTCAATGACGGCCGCGTATTGCCGCGAGTGAAAATACTCGTCGAAGGGCTACAGGTGGAGAGTTTCGACAGCAGCGGTGTTTCCCAGGGCGCCGGCTTCACCAGCAATCCGGCGTGGATACTGCTGGACATGCTGCGCCTTGCGGGCTGGAAGCTCGATGAAATCGACTTGCTCAGCTTCGAAGGCGTCGCTGCGTTTTGCGACCAGACGATCGCGGCGACGGACAACAACGGGAATGCCGTCTCGGTGAAGAGATTCGAGGCGAACATAGCAATCCGATCACGCCGAACCGCGGCGGACGTGATCCGTGGAATTCGTAACAACGCGCGGCTACAACTGACCTACCGGCCGGACGGCAAGCTGGCAGTGTACGTGGAAAATTCCCTGTCTCTGCAGCAGCCGACAAAACCGGCGGAGTCGAACGCCCCGAACATGATCAATGGCGGTTGGCCGGTCTACACCTACGTCGATGGATCCGTTCCGGGAGTCAATTCAGGCATTCTGCGCAACGCGGACAATTCGATCGCGCTACGTCTATGGTCGCGACCGATGGCGGACACTCCCAATCGGTTTTCGATCGAATTCGCCGACCGGTACAACGAATATCAGCAAGACAGCCTCGCTATGGTCGATGCGGCCGACATCAACCAAACGGGCCAAGAAATCACCGGCAGACTCATATCCGATGGTTTGCCCACATTCGACCAAGCGGCGCGGTGCATGAAGTTCTTCTTGGATAAGTCCCTGCATGGGAACCGCTATGTCACCTTCGAGACCAGCGTCAAGGCAATGGGGCAAAAAATCGGCGACATTATCACGTTGACCTATGCGAAGGAAGGTTTTGTCGACCAGCCGTTTCGGATCATCAAGATCGAACCGGCGATGAACTATCGTTCGGTTCGCCTCACCGCTCAGATCCACGACGATGCTTGGTACAACGACACGAACGGCCAGCTTAGCCTGATCCCCGAAACGAGACGCCAACCCGATCCGGAACCGAGGGTCCCCGATCCGCTTTATGGATTTGAATTCGATCCGTTCGGTGACGAGCAGTTCGGTGTCGTCGAGTATCAGGTCCCCGGGACCGACGGGACGATCTTGACGGAAGTCGAGGTGAGTTTCACGCCGCCGCAGGCAGGACGGTCGCTGGTGGCGGGTATTCCGATCGTCAATCTTCAGCCGAACTTTCAAACGACAGGCGGAACCCTTGACGGAGGGCAGACGCTTTATTACGCGATCACAGCGGTGGATGCGGACGGACTGGAGAGCAGCCCGTCGTTCGTCGTGAGAGCCAAGATCCCGGCAGGGACTTCCACCAATACGGTCGAGATCAATGGCCTGAGTTTTACGGCCGGCACGATCAGTTTCGCCGTTTATCGTGGACCGCTCCCCTCCAGACTCTTCCGGATCGCGACGGCGCAACCGATTGCCTCAAGTTTTGTCGATACCGGCCTTCCGCTCGATCTTACCGGTGCTCCGGATCCAAACTACGATCACGCAAATTTCTACTGGCGGCTTGAAGACACCGACGAGCAGTTCGCCGATATCTCTTCGTCGAACTCCGTGGGCAGCACGCTGCTGTCGATGACCACGGACGCGTTTGTCGGTCATGTCGTCAGAATCTTTCGCGGCAAAGGAGCGGGCCAGGAAAGAGAGGTTACGGGCAATACGGCGACTACCGCGACCGTACAGGCGGAATGGGAAACCGAGCCGGACGTTAGCAGCGTTTTCGTTATCTCGGAAAACACGTGGCACTTTGGCGGACGCGCGCGAACCAGCCCGGCTCGCTTTGAAGTTCCGAACCGTCGCGATCGGGTCGCGCAGATTACCGGCCGATCGGCAAATGCACATAATGTGGAATCATTTGAACCCTTGGGGCTCGTGACGCGGTGGCGAATCGGTGGAGGGGGACTCGGTGTAGCGGATACGGACGTACCGCCGGTACCCGGTTTCGCCGTCTCGGCGCACGCGGACGGCATGCTCGAGTTCGCGGGTATCGGGTTCGCGGACCTACAGGACACACAATCGATTTCGACCGGAACGTTTCGGCTGTACTATCGGGATGAACTGTCGGGCCCAAGCAGCACATTGCTCGCCGCGGCTGTTTCTTCAACCGACACGACTCTGACCCTCAGCCAGGCTGGTTCGGCGCAAGTCGGCGACTTCGTTCAGCTCGGCGCTGAAATCATGCTGGTCGACGACGTGCAAGGAGGAGGCACGCAATACATCGTGCAGCGAGGCCAATGCTTGAGTACGGCCGCGACTCATGCCCTCAATACACCGATCGTTTCCTTGCGGACTCGGACCGTCATCGTTCCTTTCGAGGAGTCGTTCTTCGGCACGCCGGCCGCGGGCAACTGGAGCCACAGCACATGGTTGCCCAACATCCGCCTTGCTTGCGCGGACCTTTGGGTAACGAATGCCTTCGGCATCAGCCCCATCAAAACCAACAACTATTCGCAACTGGCCGACGGCGGATTACGCACGGTTCGCGGCGGGCAATTCAACTTTCAAGTGGAAGGATTGCTTGCCATTCTCAACGACGCCGTGCCGGCCGTCTCGGTTCAGGAGAACCTTTCGGTTCGCGACATCTACGCGTCTGTCAAATCCGCCCCTACCGGCGCGGACGCCCAATTACAAATCAACCAGGACGGCGTGTTATTCGCAACGCTTTCGATCGTCGACGGGCAGGTCGTCTCCGCTCCGGTGAACGGAGCCGAACTGCCAGTTTTGCAGTCGGGCGCGAACCTGACACTCGACATTGCCGCGCTGGGTACAACCTTTCCGGGACGCGATCTGACGGTGACGATCCGTGTCTGAGACGATCGACAAGTTACGTCCCGATCGCGACCTCCAATGCTACTTCTTCCGCCCCTCCGCCATTGCCGCCCTCAGCGATTGCAGCGCGTCGGGTTTCACGATTTCAGGAAGCTGGCGACAGCAGTTTGACTGGGCCGTGATCGAGTGGCATCGCAACAACGTCTTCGAGCATCCTTGGCTGCGCGACTTGCCCGATGGGGACTTGAGCGGACTAGCGCTGAGTTACCGCGAGAGCCGAACCAACTGCATCTTGATGGACTCGGCGCTGTTCCCCACCGTGGACTGGCCGTTCCTGCGAATTTGGGCGGACGGCGGCGGCGGTGAGCAACTGTACAAAGTCCCTCTACAAGACCACGCGACGGCGACGCAGGGAAGCTCCGTCGCGGCCCAAGCCACGTTCACGCTTCAGGGCGCCCTTGTCCCCGGCGATGTGGTTGAGTTGGCGTGGATGAGCGAGAACTATTTCCAGACGATCCAAGCGGGTGATACGATCGCGGCGGTCGTGCAAAGGCTGAGCGACGACGTCAACGCTTTATCCGGAACCGTTTCGTCCCAATATTCCGCGGCGGCCGGAACGATCACTCTGACCAACCTAACCGCCGGGGAGGAAGGGAACAACCTCGGAGTCATCGCCAACGTGAGCGGCGTTCAAACCGAGCAGTGGACGCCAACCAGCCAAACCATGAGCGGCGGCGCGTCGCCTATCGAATGGCAAGTGGACCTCGATTTCAGCAACTTGCCGGACGAAAACGGGGTCACGATACCGACTTCGAACGTCCGCAAGATGCGCTGGACCTACGCGGCGGCGATGCAGCCGGGCGGGTACGCGCGCAACGACTTCGAGGTCACGGTTCTTGGTTGGACCGTGACCGGCACAAATCGAGCCTACTCGGTCGCCGATCCCAAGAGCCGACGTTTCGAAGACGACGCGGATGTGAGTTATTCCGGGACCTGGAGCGCGGAGTCAGGAAACTTTTCAGCCGGGACGATCCGCAAGACCAATCAAATCGGCGCCGACGCCACCGTCAGCTACACCTCCCAAGAGGCTCACCGTTTGTTTCTCGGGACACGTTATCTCGGCGAAGCCGGCATCATCTCCGTCACCGTCGATAGCGACCCGGCCCAAACCTTCGACTTGTACGTCCCCGCGGAAGACTTCTTGGCCCGTATCGACCTTGGGCCGCGCACCGCGGGCCCTCACACGGTGACGACGGCGCTAACCGGCGCCAATGCGGCGTCGAGCTACAACACGTTCTATTTCGACTACGTGGAAGAGGCCATCGAAGCGGCTACCGTCAGTGCTCAGCCGGTCCGGCTAACCGAAACCTTAGCCACGGACTGGGATACAGATCATTCGCTGGCCTTAGCCCCGGAACGGGTGGCGTGGAATATGCGGACGCTCGGCTTCAAGGGCCGGGCCAACCACTATGCCGGTGCCATCCTAATTTTACGAGCTCACCAATCCCGACAACGAATACGCTTCCGGTACGGTGACCTTCAAGGAACGCCGGTCTTCAGTCAGAACGTCCAGGTCAATGTCGACGGTACGGTATACAGCCGTCTCACCCTCAGCACCGACACCAACGAAAGCATCGCCAAAGCCTTCGAGTTCTTGATCAACAACGGCTCCACCGGCGTGCGTTCCTCGGCCTCCGGCAATGTTCTGACCATCACGGCGCGTCTGTTGGGAACGGCCGGAAACACGTTGACTCTTTCCGCGTCCCCGACGGTCGGCGCATTCCAAGCCGTAGCGAGCGGTACAACCTTGACGGCCGGCGTGGACGGCGAATGGCTGACCGACACAACCGCGCTGCCGCGTATGAATCGCGCCGCTCGCGACTGGCATCGCGCCTACTTCGCGGCCCTCGACACATACGGAATCGAGGCGGTGGCGGCATTCAGTACGGAGCTTTCGCACGCCGACTCTTCCTTGGCGGCCGGTCTGGCTCAGCGCTACCCCGACGGGACCCCCGTGCTGGTCAATACCCCGGCCGTCCAGACCAATTTCTCGACAACGAGTTTGGACTTCTGGAAGCAAATCTATCTCGAAATGGCGCAGATGCAATCCGAGGCTCTGGTCACACCCTATTTGCAGTTCGGCGAAGTGCAGTGGTGGTATTTCCCGGGCCCCTCGGGAATGACCTTTTACGACGACTACTCGAAGACTGAATTCCAAAATCAACACGGTCGGGCGATGCACGTCTTCACGAGCAACGACGACTCCCCGGATCCTTTCCCCGAAGAAAAGGCCTTCCTGCCGGGCTTAATCGGTAGCTTCACGGCGGCCATTCGCAGCTTTGTCTCGGCGACGTACCCGCTAACGAAGTCGAAGTCCTTTACCCGCACTACGTCAACGACTGTTCTTACCCAGGCGGTCAACTATCCCGACGGCGATTGGACCTCCACCAACCTCGACGTCCTCAAGACCGAGAACTTCACCTACACCGGCTCGCGCAACATGAACAAAGCCGTCGAGTCGATTCGATTCCCGCAAACGAAGGGCTTCGGCATCGAAGAATCGGCCCATTTGGTGGGAGTCTTCAACGCCTCCGAGCCATGGGATTGGGAGCGGCGACTCTCCCGCGCCGAAGGCGTCGAGCACGTCGTTCTCTGGGCCTTCGATCAATTTTCGATGATCGGCTACCCGCTGCCGCTCAACCCAGGGACCCGAAGAAGCTTCTTCCTAGGCGGCCGCTGAGATGAAACGGCATATTGACTACCCGCTCATGCGGTCGATCTTCGACGATCTAGGCGAAGCAATTGACCGGGAGACAGTGGGCAACGAGGAGAGGACGGCGGTCTTGGCGGCTTTAGCGGCCAATGGGTCAGGCGGCGCGGCGGGGGTCCGCCGCTTCTCGCCGCCTCAACTGGAAGCTTTGTCGCGGACCCTCGCCAACCAAACTTCGGCCGGACTGTCGATCAGCACGCGGGCCTTGCGGAATTGGCTCGAACTGTTTTCGAACAGCGGCGACGAAAGGGGACTGCTGCACGGAATGGCCGGGTTTCACGGCTATACCCTCATGGCGGGCATCATGGCGGGCATTTACGCCGTGCGCTGGGGGATTTCGCTCGACGAGTTCACGGCCGCGCGCGACCACTTCAACCTGGCCAACCGATTGGTCGACGAACTTTGCATTGACCACGGCTTGGAGTTGCCGCGGGACCTCGGGACCCTGGGCCGTTTGTGGACGACCGGGCGGGGGCTGCGCGACGGGAGTGTATCGATGTACGCCGGGCGCCTCCAGATGCGCTTCGAGATCGATCGCGCCATTGTCGGCGGCGGGCACAGGAGCGGCGGCGCGCGACGCCAACGTCGCGGGTAGCCTCATTTCCGCGGACGTGGACGGCTGAAACGCCGGCCCCCTCTCAGAAGACCATGTTGAAATCCGCGACACTCGTGGCCGCGACGGCCCTGCTTTGCCCCAGTCTGTTCGGGCTGAGCGTGAAGGTCCTCTCGGTGAACCACAAAAGCGGCGAAATTGTCCTGCTGATGCCCATGCACAATGCCCGCATATTTGCCCAATTGCCGCCCGAGGAGCCCGAAATTCGGGTCCGGGCCAAGCGCTTCTACCGGGCGCGGTTCGAGCCGGGCGTCGTCGACACCGTCAAGCGCAATGTTCTTCGCGTCGAGATTCCAGGTCGTTCTCCGGTCCGCTTCCGCATTCGCCGGATTACCTTTCTCGACTGAGAGGCGATCCTTCCCCACGGGCCGATCGAGCTTCCCACCGCCGGCAACGACCGTCCCCTCCGTCCCGCCATGGCCCCACCGACCGCGCTAGTCGCATCCTAACTTAACTAACGAAAGCGTCAAGGGCGTATGGCAAAATTCGCTCCTCACTTGACATCTGTTCGATCGCTACCCTACGGTCCGAATAGTGCCGCGAAGATCGCTGGATCAGCTCAGGGTCATGGCCAAGATCGCTCGCCTTTACTACGAGGCGGGTCTGAATCAGCGGCAAATCTCCGCGCGTTTGCGGCTATCCCGTCAGAAAGTGCAACGCTTATTGGCTGAGGCGCGGAGTGACGGTATCGTCCGAATCGCCGTCGCTCCCATCCAGGCTATCCACTCTCATCTGGAGCGAGCCTTGGAAGAAAAATACGGCTTGCAAGATTGCGTCGTCGTGGAGACGGCGGCGCACGAGGACCAGAGCATCATTGCTAGGGAAATCGGATTCGGCGCCGCCGAGTACCTGATTCGGGTCTTGCGTCCCCGAGACAAGGTCGTTTTTAGCTGGGGCAACTGCTTGCTCGGCATGGTGAACGCGCTTTCGGCCTCCGCTCGCGTGGCTATGGAAGATGTGGAAGTCATCCAGGGGTTGGGCGGATTGGGGGATCCGACCCAGGAAATCCATGCCACCCAACTCGTCGGCAGCGCAGCCAGGGCTCTGGGGGGACGCGAAGTCTTGCTGCCGGCGCCCGCGGTCGCCGGCAACGCCGTCTCGCGAGAAGCCTTTTGCTCGGACCCCTACGTCGAACAAGTCCTGGAAAAGGGGCGTGGCGCCGACCTCGCCTTCGTGGGTATCGGTTCGTGCAACGCCGAGTCGATTCTGGTCCCCGAGTTCTGGAATGCGATGAACTCGGACACTCTGGACGAACTTCGCCAAAGCGGCGCGGTGGGGTCCATTAACCTGCATTACTTCGCTCAGCAGGGAACCGAAATCGCGGCGGCCTTCAACAGGAATGTCATTGGCCTGACTCTCGGCGAACTCAAGAGTATCCAGCGGGTTGTGGCGGTGGCGGGCGGCGCGGCGAAGATCGAGGCGATCCGGGCGGCCCTGCTGGGAAAGCTCATCAACGTGTTAGTCACCGATCACGTCACGGCGCAACAGCTGTAGACGACTCTGGGAAACCTGCCCGACCGCTGTTCTCACGTTCTTGGAAAGGGGCAATCTGAGCAATTGCTCATGGCTGAGCAGGTTGCTTGACAACGCTGTCTCCAGTCTGTAAGACTACCCCTCTAGCCGTCTATCCGCAGGCAGGATCCGCTCGACTCAGGACTGGGGAGAATCATGAAAAGAGAGTATCTGTTATTCGGAACCTTACTCCTGACTTTAACGATAACGTCAGGAGATCTTTTGGCCCAAGGCGGCGGGACAGCCGCCGTAACCGGGCACGTAACCGATCCGACAGGCGCCGTCATTCCCGGCGCCGCGATCGCCGTCACCAACCTGGCCACCGGGATTGCCCAGGATACGGTCAGCAACAACGTGGGCGCCTACTCGGTGCTCAGCCTTCCCCCCGCCTTCTACCAAATCACCGTGGAGAAGGAAGGGTTCCAGCAGACTTCCATTCCCACGGTGCAGCTGGAAGTAAACCAAACCCTTACGCAAGACTTCGCTTTGGAAGTCGGTTCGGTCACCGAGGTTGTGGAGGTCTCGGCAACCGCCCAGTTGCTCCAGGCGTCGAGCGCCGAGATGGGCGCGGTGGTCCAAGAGCAAGCGGTGATGGACCTGCCCCTCAACGGGCGCAACTTTACTCAGTTGCTCACGCTGACCCCCGGCGTTGCCCCGGTCAGCACAGCCCAAAACGCGGGCGGCTTCGGTGCTCGAACCAACGCGGGCGCTTTCTCGTTCCCGGCCATCAACGGCCAATCCAACCGCAGCAACTTCTTCATGTTGGATGGGCTCACCAACCAAGGCGCGTTTACCAGCACCTATGCGATCCCGCCGATCATCGACGCCATTCAGGAGTTCAAGGTTCAATCCCATAACGATCTGGCCGAGTATGGCCAGGTCAGGGGCGGCATCATCAACATCGTCAGCAAGGCCGGAACCAACGAGTTCCACGGTACCGGCTTCTGGTTCCTCCGCAATGACGCGCTTGACGCCCGCAACCCCTTTGTTGCGGAGGTAACGCCTCTGCGCCAGAACACGCTGGGCGGCGTCGCGGGCGGTCCCATCATCAAGAATAGGACCTTTTTCTTCGTCTCCGGCCAGCTTTACCGCCAAAGGAGACCTGCCGAGACTCGGTCCCTGGTCCCCACTTCGGCGCAATTGGGCGGTGACCTGAGCGGCGAGCCACAGATCTACGACCCCTTTACCACGGTCGAGGATCCCAACAGCCCCGGCGTCTTCAACAGGACCCCTTTCGCAAACAACATGATTCCCCAAAGCCAGCTCGACCAAGGGATGGTGGCCTACGCCAAGGCCATCTGGCCCGCCGCCCGGAATATCGGCGTCACGGGGCAGAATGCGATTGATACCAGGGCGTCGGAGGTCGACGTAAACGAGTGGGCGTTCAAGGTCGACCACCGCATCGCGGATAACCACATGTTCTGGCTACGCTACGGCACCGGAGACCAACCTACGATCAGTGGAGGGGTTGAGGGGCGCACAGGCACGGGGATTCTGAATTCCCGGAACCTCGGCATCAACTACACCTGGGTCGCCAGTCCCACCTCCGTGTTCGCGTTTTCCGTTGGCCGGGTATTTGGGCAACAAGGAGGCAACACCATCTACGATGGCAAGAGCGACGCGGACTTGGTTGCGATCGGTGGATTTACATCAGGCTTCGCCTGCCAGTGGCCCGAAGATATTATTCCCAGCGGTTGTTACGCGCCCAGCGTCAGCGTTCCCGGCTTTGCCGCCAGCGGGTCGAATTACGGCGTGCGGGATATCACGGACGTCTATCAGATCCGCAGCAACTACAGCAAGATCGTCGGCAATCACACCTTCAAAGTCGGCGGCAACTGGAATACCAACGATTACTTCGGTCCCGGTTTCGGTGGCGGCGTCACCTTCAGCGCCTTGCAGACCGCCGATCCGGTGAACCCCGGCGGCACCGGCAGCGGCCTGGCCTCGTACCTTTTGAGCGTTCCCGCGCTGGGCCGGAGGCGAGGAAATATCGAAGAAGTCCGCGGCCATCGGGTCTACGGCTTCTATTTCCAAGACACCTGGAAAGTGACCAATCGCTTGACCCTGAATCTCGGAGTCCGCAATGACGCCACGATTTTCGGCCACTACGGGAGCGACGAGTTAAACAACAACAAAGTCGGCAATTTGAACCTGATCCTAGGGCGCTATGAGTTGCAGGTCCCGACTCCGTCATGCGCGGAGGTGGGAATCGCGCCTTGTATCCCGGGGGGTACGCTCCCGGATGGCGTGGTGCTGTCGCCGAACCAAAAGCCGAGTAACGACAGGCCTTGGAACTGGCAGGGCCGCTTTGGGCTGGCCTACAGGATCAACGACAAAACGGCGTTACGAGCCGCTTACGGCATCGTCTACGACAATTGGGCCGGAAACCTCCAGGCCAACATGGGCGTTGTCGGCACCTGGCCGAGTGTCGGTTTGATTCAACAACCGAATATCAATCTCCCCAGCTCGACGCAGCCCACGCCCAAGCTGACGGCGCAGGATCCATTGGACTTGGGCGACAACCCCGTCTTCCCGAATCCCACGCCGTTCGGCGAGGTCACCTGGTACTACGATCCCGCGCTGAAGCTCCCTTATTCGCAGCAGTACAACGTGAGCTTCCAGCATGAGCTCAAAGAGAACACGGTGGTGGACATAGCCTACGTGGGATCGACCGGAATCAATCTCCGGGTAGGGGGCATGTACAATACCTCGCTGTCACCGGGGCCCGGTGACGCTTCACTGCGACGGCCGTTCCCGCACATCACACCGAGCTTCTTTGACAGGAGTTGGGGCCGGTCCAGATACAACTCCTTCCAGTTTCAATTGAAGCGCAGGCACTCAGCGGGCTTTTCCTACCTGGTTGCTTACACCTATAGCGATTCCAAGGACCACTGCTCGGGTTGGTTTAACGAGGACGGCTGCAATCCGCAGGACCCGAACAAGTTCAACGACAACTGGGGCCCCTCGGCGTTTAACATGCCGCACGTCTTTACGGGCAGCTGGGTCTACGAGCTGCCTACCGGCCCCAATGCCAAGTTTGCAACCGGCAACAAGGTCCTTGACCACATTCTCGGGCCGTGGCAAATCAACGGCATCCTGCAGTTCACCTCCGGGCAGAACTACCATGTCGGGGTGTCGGGCGATCTGGCCAACACCGGAAACGCGGGGTCCAACAACATCAACGGCGGCTATCTCCGCGCGAATGTCGTGGGCGATCCTAACCTGTCGAATGCGACTCCCGACCGGTGGCTCAATTCCTCCGCTTTCGCGGTACCGGCGCCATTCACCTTTGGCGACATGGACCGCCATGCGCTTCAGGGCGACGGCTTTGCGAATTTGGATCTCTCGATCTTTCGCAAGTTTCGCATCACGGAGAGCAAGGTGATCGAATTGCGGGCGGAGTTCTTCAACGCCACGAACCACCCGACGTATAACCGTCCGACAGCGCAGCTTGACAGCCCGAACTTCGGGAGGGTCTTCAGCACCAGAAGTACGGAGCGGCAGATCCAGCTCGGGTTAAAGTTTCACTTCTAGCCTCGTAATACTCTGTTCGGAGGCGTCGCTTCGGCGGCGCCTCCGGGCGCTTTCCTCTCGTCCCACCACCACTGCCGCCTGACAACCCCTCATGGTATCGGCGAACTCACGGCGCGCCGTACCAGGACTCATGTGCCCCTCAACCTCACGGGTTCCCTTTCGAAGCGACCATCCTTGTTGCTAAGACATATAACCTATAGACAGTTAGCATATGTCCATGGTACTATTACTGTGATGGATCGCCATCCAGTGGCGAGGAGGAGTCTCCACCATGAAAATCGCGAAAAAGCGCCTCGTACGGCTCGTCGTTGGGCTGTCGGCTACTGGCGGGGGTTGTCATCTCTCAGATACCCAGTATTCTGACGGAAGCGCTTCCACAGTTGAGCGACCCACAGTTCGTTGCGATCTTCGGGGTGCTGTTGTTTAACGGCGGCGTGTTTCTCGCCCTGTCGGTTGTTCCTTCCGCAGAGGACGAACCGGAAAATGTTGTGGACCTTCAAGATCTCCTGGATTGGTTTGACGACTGTGACCGTCACGAAGCCGATCGGCAGGCGCGCTTGAACACCTTACATTACAACGAGTTCCGTTTCCGTTCGAAGTAGCCTCCCCCGATCCTCCGAAGCCCCATCCCCTACCTACTGTCGATAGGTTCAGTCAATAGGTGGATGACGCGTCGTGCGGCCCCGGAAGTCGGGTACCGGTACCCATAGCTCTTCCGTTACAATTCTCTGATTGGGCCTTGACATGTGTGAAACGTGGGGTATAACGACATAAGACTAAAGAAGTACGACTATATCGTTGTCTCGCCCGGTTTTGTCGACAATGGGGCGACGAGCCGAAACGACCCCCACTCCAATGCGAACCAACAAGAGCTATGCTGTGCGCTCGATCCTTGGCCTCCTGAGTATCCTCGGCGGGTTGGCGGTTTCCCGCCTATCCCTTGCTTTTACCGGCGCCCTCTCCTCCTTGGTTGACGAGAAGTGGATCAGCTTTGCCGTGGCTGTCCTCGTGGGCGGGAGCCTTTTCGTGGCGTCTTCGGTGGTGTTTTCAAGCGTCCGACGGAAGCCGGCCGAGCAAACGGTTAACGTCCAAGCGCTCACGAATTGGTTCGACGACTGCGAACGGCACGAGGCGTCGTGCCGTGAGGCCCGCGCCCGCGATGATCAAGCCGGTATTTCCCCCTTCCCGCCGGCTGCCGCGGATACACCCATGCCCCGCGGGGGCGTATTGGTAAACAACCGAAACCGGTGGACCGCCGGTTAGGCCCGCATTCCTGTTCGGTTCCCTCACACACCCTGCTCGCATCCCTTCCCCTTGGGGTAGTTCCTCAACCGGTTGAGGGGCGTAACCCCCAACCTTTGGCCATTCTCCCTTCTCGGTGGTCGATTCCACGCCCATGTTTGGGCTCCCGAAGGCCCTATCCTCGCGGCACCCCAGTTGCAAATCGATTCTTGAGACCGCGAAAGACCATTGGAAGGGAGAGTTTTCGCGCATTATGGACAACCAGCCGAAGACCAGCCGCGGAAAGTTCTATCACCGCATCATTTACGGGCTTTGGTCGATCATGGCGGCGGGCTTCGGACTCCCGGCGATCGCCTATTTACTGTTGCCCTCAAGCCGCCAAAGCCGCAGCCGTTGGGTCGATGCCGGCGACATATCGAAGATCGAGGAAAACAAACCGGTCGAAGTTTCCTTCCTTCGCTTGCGCGCCGACGGATAGAAGCTTTCCACCCAACGTTCCACGGCCTGGGTCATCAAGACGGCCGGTGACCAGGTCCACGCCTTTACGTCGCTATGCCCGCACCTAGGTTGCGCCTACCACTGGGAGGACAAGGAACGAAAGTTTCTCTGCCCTTGCCATGACTCGCTTTTCGGCGAAGACGGTTCGGTCGTCTCCGGCCCCTCGCCGCGCGCACTCGATCGTTATGAAGTGCGCGTCGAGGGACGGCGGCTGTGGCTCGGGGAGGTTCGCCGATCCCTCCGAACGCTGCGGAGCGCGCCTCAACCACCGCAACGGCACCGGAACCAGCAGCCGCGGTCGAGTCCTGCTTGCGCCGAAATCGCCGCTCGTGATAGCATCAATGAAGTTGTTTCCGTCGCTTTGCGACGTTCACGGCGCCATCGGCGGAGTCTCTCTTTTCTATCCACCTACCTCGAGAGAAACCGCCCGACATCACCCAACAGCGGGGGCGTAGTTCAGCTGGTTAGAACGCCGGCCTGTCACGCCGGAGGTCGCGGGTTCGAATCCCGTCGCTCCCGCCAATCTCTCCAAACGACCGGTCGGGTCTTAATCCTCAGGGGAACCGGAAAAGATCGCGGTCAGTATCCGCGCGGCCGGCCGTCGAGGGCAGCGGCTTGAGGCCGGCGAGTGACAGCGAGAGCTGGTGGTGGCTGGAGGACGCCTGCTCCATTCCGCGCAAGGCCGGCGGTTTCTTGATTCGCAGCCGCGTATTGCGAAAGCGCGCGGACTAAACGTGGCGTGAGCGTCCACGCTTGCCGCGAACCGATTCATCAGTTCGTCTCCCCGGATTTCGCGACAACTCGCGACCCGGCAACCCGGATACGCCGCGATGACTCGGGGCGCCGCAAGGCCGGCGCCTCACGCCACGTCGCCACCACTTCAAGCCACGCCGGCTCACCGGCCTTCATTGAACGTAGCCAAGCGACCGCAGCCGTTCGAGAGTCTTCTCATCCACGCCCGGGGCAACCTTCGGAGCCCGCAGCATGTACCCCTTCGGTTTGATCCGGTTTCGAACCGCCGGGTCGGAATGAATGAGATTCCGCAGCGCCAGAACTTCCCGGCTTGTTCGGTTGCTCCAACCCATCGGCCGCAGTTCACCGGGATCGACCTTCAAGTCGAAATACCGGTACCGCGTCAGCGCTGGTTCCGAGCCGGCGCGGTCGTCATCGGCGGCGCTGGTCGCCCCCTCCGACGCCATGCCGTGTCTTACAAAGACCAGCCATTTTTGGCTCCCTCGCCGGACAGACCGCCACTGGTAGGTATGGCTGAAAACTTCGCTATAGATCGCTCGGCCCGGATCATGGTCGGCGTCGAGCGCCCGCCCGTACAACCCTTCCGGTATCGCAAGACCGGCTGCCCGCAGCAACGTGGGAGTAACATCAGCAAGCGAAACCGGATGCGACACCCGCGTCGCCTTGCCGCCGGGAGCGCGGACCAGCATGGGGGATCCGCACGATTTCTTCAAAGACCTGGTATCCGTGTCGAAACCAGCCGTGATGTTCCATCATGCTTTCGCCATGGTCCGCGGTGAAAATGACCGTGGTGTTCTCAAGTAGACCCAGGCGATCGTACGTTTTTAGGAGGCGCCCTACTTCTCGATCAAGATAAGCGATTTCTTCGTCATAGAGATCGATATATTCCGCGCCGTCCGAACCCCCTCCGATTCGCTGATAGGCGGGGACACGATTGGGATTGATGGGGACGGGCGCGTCGTGATCGAATTCGGTTGGCTTATCGGGGGGCGGCAAATAAGGGCCGTGCGGGTCGATATAGTGGACCCAGAGAAAAGAGGGCCGCTCGCTGTCTCGACCCGTTGCCGCCCAAAAGATGGCGGCGTCCGTCGTGCGGGAGGCCTTCCGCTCAAAAACGCGCCGCAGCGGTTCTTGCTCGTCCACGAAATCGTCATAGTAATCGAAACGCTGATCAAGTCCGATTGCCTCCGCCGTAAGGACCATGTTGGAAACAACCGCGGCGGTCTGAAAGCCGGCGTCACCCAATAGGTCCGCCACCGTTACGACGTCGGGAGAGATTTTCTGATACAGCAACCTCACTCCGTGGCCTTGCGGCAGAAGTCCGGTCAAGGAACTCACCACGCTGGGGGATGTGTTGGCCGCCGTGGCGTAGGCGGTCTCGAAGATTTGCGCGTCGCCGAACCACTTCTCGATCCGAGGCGTCGTAGGGCGGGGATAACCGTAAATACTCATGTGGTCGGCGCGAAGCGTATCCACGCTGATCAGCAGCAGAGACGGTGGGGCGGGCGACGAGCACGCCACCGTGAATAACAGCTGCGCCGCGGCGGCAATCAGCGGCGGCAATACTCTGGTTCGGTCCATCAATCGAACTTCGCTACTACGTCGAGAGACCCGGAAATGTCCGGCTACACTCGATGTTACTTTGTTTAATTCTGTCACGACCTGACCCGGCATTTCACGTCGGCGTCGGGAATGCCTTGGAGGCAACCGCTCGGCCGCAACGCAAAGCCGACGCCCGCGACCCGCTTACAATGAAGCGATGCTGCGCGACGCGAGTCTCATTCCGCTTTCGCACCAGCACCAGCACGGGCTCGCCTTGTGCGTGCTCATCGATCGCGGCTTGCGCGCCGACGCCTCCGACGCGAAGGCAAGCGAGTTGCACGACAAACTCGCCGCCATGGTCGAGATCGAGTTAGTGCATCACTTCGAAGTGGAAGAAGCGGTCCTGTTTCCCGCCGTCCGCGAGGCGATCGAGACGCCCCAACTCATCGACGAGTTGATCGCTCAGCATCGCGAATTGGAGAATCTGGTCCAACGCCTCCAGCCGGCGTCGGGAGCCGCCCGGGTCGCCCTCTTGCGAGAGTTCGGCGTGCTGTTAAGCGACCACATTCGGACCGAAGAAAGGCGTCTGTTTGAAGAAATCCAAGCCAAACTGACGTCGGAGCAGTTGACCGAAGTCGGCCGCAAGATCGACCAATCCCTGCGCAAGGTTTGCCCGACGACCGGAAAACTCCCCTGGGAAGACAGATAGCCCCCCATGGCTCAGCGCCGACACAAACGCGTGGGATGACCCCCTATCGATGGGGTTTTTCATCCCCTCGCGCATGGTTCGCCGGCCGCGCGAGTGTCCGGCGGAAAACTTTCCGCGGGACAGGCTCCTAGTACATCACCCTACTTCCATGGCAAAATAGGTATGATTACCGAAACAACGAGATCGGTTGTCAGCGAGGAGTTCAGATACGATGCGTTGGATGAGAATGACAGGTACACTACCCGTGCTTATTTTGGGAGTCGCGCTGCTGCCGTACGCGGCCCGGGCGCAAGAGCCGCCGCCGACGCGAATCGGTGTCGTCAACTTTCAAGACGCCTTACTGAAGACCGACGAGATGCAAGCCAAGTTCAAGCAGCTTGAGGAGAAGTACACGCCGCGAAGAGATGACTTGACAAGGCTCACGCAAGAGCTGCAAGACCTGCAGAAAAAAATCCAGACCGCCGGCGCCGCCGAAGGGCAGTCGATGCAAAGCGAGTTCCAGCGCAAACAACGCAACGGGCAGCGCATGCAGGAAGATTTCAAGGCCGATGCTGACTTTGACCAAAACGAGATCCTCGGCGTCGGCGCCCGCGCGATGCGCGAAGTCATCTCGGAGTTGGCGGCGGCCAAGGGGCTGGATATGATCGTGGATGTCTCGAACACGCTGTTCTTCAAACCCGCGCTGGATCTTACGGTCGATGCGACGGCGGCTTACAACCGCAAGCAGCAGGCTCCGTAGAGCCGCGCGTCGAGACGAAGCCGCGCGGTTGCCGCGATGGGGTATCTGGACGATTATTATTCGGTGTCGGGAGCGCGCCGCGAGGAGATCCTCAAGGCCTTGACTCTAACCCTGGTGGTCGCCGTTGTTGTCGGCGGGGTGCTCTACTTCTTCTTCAAGAACTATTTTGAAGAGCGCCGGGTGTCGTCCTTCCTGTCGGCGTTGCAGGAGGAAGACTACTCGGCCGCGTACCGCTATTGGGGATGTTCGATCGAAGAACCCTGCCGCGATTACGACTACGATAATTTTCTGGAAGACTGGGGACCCTCGAGTCCGCTCGGCCGCGTGAGTAGCTTTCACCTGGGCCGCTCGGTGGAAGTCGGCACCGGCGTGATCATCGAAATCCGCATCAACGGGCAGTCGCAGCCCGAGCTCTGGGTCGAAAAAGAAAGCAAGGTCGTCGGCTTTTCGCCGTACCGCTTTCGCAAGAGTCCGTTTTCATCAGAGTCGCGCGGAGAAGGCTGTGAGGCGTCCGGCCGACGGGCCCGGGCGAACCTCCGCGGCCTAGTCGCTTACCTACGAACGCCGGCCGGCCACGCTTCCGCGGCGGCCGTCCCCTGCTCTTGTATCGCCTCGTCCTCGCCAAACCCCGCCAGCCAATGCACATCGGGTTCCCGCCGAAACCAAGTCATTTGCCGCTTCGCGTAACGTCGCGTCCGGACGATCGTTTCTTCAACGGCCTGCTCGGTCGTAAACACCCCGTCGAGATGCGCCAGGACCTGCTTATAGCCGAGAGCGCCGAACGCGTGCGCAGCTCGGCTCACACCGCGGTCGAGCAGGTGTTGCACTTCGTCGATCAGCCCGGCCTGAAAGATTCGCTTGGTGCGGGCCGCGATTCGTTCGCGGAGTTGCTCACGCGGCGGGTTCAAGCCAAGCCGAAAAACCTCATAGCCTTCCAAGGCGTCTTTGTCCTGTTTCCAAATCGACGATATTGGCGCGCGGCCGGCGAGGCGGATCTCGATAGCACGAATCAGCTTGGGGTGATCGTTGGGATGAATGCGCCCCGCGGCCTCGGGGTCAAGCCGGGCAAGCAGGCGATGTATATAGTCGGCGGGTCGTTGAGCCGCCTTGGCGGTCAACCGGTCTCGCAATTCCCGATCACGCGCGGGCCCGGGGAAGAGGCCGTCGATTAGCGCCCGCAGGTAGAAGCCGGTGCCGCCAACCATGATTGGAATCTTTTTCCGGGCCGCGATTTGCGCCAGAACTTCGCGGGCGCGACGGGCATAATCGCCCGCCGTTATTTCCTGTTCCGGTTCGGCGACATCAAGCAAATGATGAGGGATGCCGCGACGTTCACCCGGCGGAACCTTGGCCGAGCCGATGTCGAACCCGCGATAGAGCTGGACCGAATCGAAATTGACGATCTCCCCGCCGAAGCTTTCGGCGAGAGTGAGCGCGAGGTCGGATTTGCCCGACGCCGTCGGCCCCACGACCACAAGCAATGGCATCAGGGAAGATTCGGCCAAGTGACATCCTTACGAGGCGGCGCAAGATTCTCGACTCCGGCTAGAGTGATTCGCCGCGGATTAGATCTTCGTGGATTTCGCGCTCTCGAATCACTCTAAACTCTCCCGCCCGCACCAGAACCTCGGGTGGCCGCGGGCGCGCGTTATAGTTCGAGGCCTGCACAAATCCATAGGCTCCGGCCGTGCACACCGCTAACACCTCGCCCGGCGTCACATCGGCCATTTCCCTCTCACGCGCCAGGAAATCGCCCGTCTCGCAAACCGGTCCGACGATATCGGCGAGGATTTTTGGGCGGTCCGCTCGCACAACCGGTACGATCTCGTGATGCGACTGGTAAAGCGAGGGGCGAATCAAGTCGTTCATCGCCGCGTCGACGACGACGAACTCTTTCTCGCCGTTCCGCTTGCGGTAAAGGACCGTCGTGAGCAGAACGCCGGCCGGGCCCACGATCGATCGGCCCGGTTCGAGCATCAGCTTGAGGTTCTTGCCGCGCAATCCCTCGGCGAGCCGGTCGAGGTGCCGCGCCACCGAGGGCGTGGTTTCCTCGCCTCGGTAGGCCACCGCCAGTCCGCCTCCCAAGTCCAAATAACGGATCGGCAGACCCGCCGACCGTAGTCTCTCGGCAAGTGAGGTCACGGCCTCGAGAGCTTCGAGAAACGGCCCGCTATCGAAGATCTGCGAGCCGATGTGGCAACTGATGCCGGCCGGCGTCAAACGCGGATTGGCGGCCAAACGTTGGTAGATCCGCTCGGCCTCGGTGATCGGGATGCCGAACTTGTGCTCTTGCATGCCGGTCGCGATATAGGGGTGCGTTTCGGCGTTGATGTCGGGGTTGACCCGCAAGGCGACCGAGGGGTGCTTGTTGAGTTTTTCGGCGGCTTCGGCGAGCAACTCGGCCTCGGCCTCCGATTCGCAATTGAAAAGCTCGACGCCGTTGTCGAGCGCGTACTCGATTTCAGCCCTGGTCTTGCCGACGCCTGAAAAAACGACGCGGGCCGGATCGCCGCCGGCCTGCACCACGCGGAACAACTCGCCACCGGAAACGATATCGAAACCGGCCCCTTCGCGGGCCAACAGCGCTAGGATGCCCAGTGTCCCATTCGCCTTCACCGAGTAATGAATCTCGTGATCAAGGTCCGCCGGCGCTTGCTCGTAGGCGCGGTAGTTGGCGACAATCGCGTCCGCCGAATAGACGTAGCAAGGCGTGCCGATTTCCTCGGCCAGGCGACTCAGCGGGACGTCGCCGCAGTGGAATACTTCGCCGCGATAGGAAAAACCTTGTGTCGACATGGTGTGTCTCTAGGCCGCGGCGAAAAAATAGGGGACTGTCCCAAGCGCCGGTTAAATCGGTTCCATTGAATTCCTAACTTGCCCGGTGCGAAGTGGACTGTCCCCTATTTTTTCACAGACGCTCGGGCGGCGGCTAAGGGAACCAGGGTTCACGTCGCTTTCACCACGATCACGGTACGGTCGTCGGCGGCCCGGGCGGAGCGGCTGAAAGCGTTGACCCCCACGAACACCGCGTCGAGTAGTCGTCCGGGCGACGCTTCGCCGTGCTTCTCGACGACCTTGGTGAGCTCATGGTCGCCGAACTGCTCGCGGGCCGCGTCTTCTGATTCCGTAATACCATCGGAAGCGAATACGACGGTGTCGCCCACTCCGAGCGTGATCGTCAAATCCTCGTACTCGGAAACTCCGATCAGTCCCAGGGGAATCCCGGAAACATCCAGCGGCGTCACCTTGCCTCGGCTGTAGAGCAGCGGTCGCGGCAGTCCGGCGTTGGCCAACCTTAATGTGCGAACCGCGGGATTCCACTCCGCGTACAACGCCGTCAGGTAGCGCGCTTCGATCTTACGACTCAGCAGCGCCCGATTGAGCTCGAGCAGCAGCTTCGAGGGCGCGTGCCGGTCCGCCGCCAGCTCTCGCATCAACCCGCTTACCAGCGCGCCGTAGAGCGCCGCCGGAGCGCCTTTGCCGCTGACATCTCCAATCAACAACCCCAACCGCCCTCCGTCGAGTGGGAAGAAATCGTAGAGATCTCCGCTGATCTCCGTCGCCGAATCATTGCGGGCGGCAATTTCGAGTCCCTCCACTCGGGGTGGGGAAGCCGGCAGCAAATGTTGCTGCAATTCCCGGGCGGCTCGCAAATCACGCTCCAGCCGCGCTTCGTTGCGGGCGACCTGCTCATAGAGCCGAGCGTTCTCGATGGCGATAGCGACTTGCGGCGCCAGCAAAGCCAACAGCCGCACATGCTCCCGCGTGAAGGCGTTGACATGCTCGCACTCTAGATCCAGCACGCCGATCACTTCGTCCTTGACCATGAGGGGAACCGCAACTTCGGAGCGGATGCCTTCGACCATCGCCACATAGCGCTCGTCGCGGTTCGTATCAGGCACCAGGACGGTCTGAGCGTCCCGTGCCGCGGCACCGACGATACCTCGACCCACCGGCATGTTGTTCCACTGGATCCGCTCGTCGAAGCGCACGCCAAAGTAGTGTTTGAGAATCCGCGATTCCTTTTCGAGCAGCAGAATACTGAAGGCGTCATACGGGATCTGCCGCCGCACCAGATGCGATACCTTCGAAAGCAATTCGTCGAGGTTGAGAATGTGCGAGAACTCTTGGGCAACTTGCGACAGCGTCGCGAAAACGCGGTTCTGGTTCAACGTTCCGCGATGCAGCCGCGCCGCCTCAATGGCCAACGAGAAACGTGAACCGATGAGTTCGAGCAGATTTCTTTCGTGCTCACCGAAAGCGTTCAGCTGTGTCGACTGCAAATCGATCACACCCACCAACTCGCCGCGGGCCACCAGCGGCACGGCGATTTCCGAGCGTACTCCGTCGACGGTTACCAGATAGTGCGGGTCGCTTCGCACGTCCTCGACAACCACCGTCTCTTGTTGCTTCGCCGCTGTCCCGGTGATTCCCTCGCCCAGCTCGATTTGAAGATTGCGCACGACTTCCGGGCGATGCCCGACCGACGAGCGAATCCGCAACGCCTTGCCGTCGGCGGTCCTCAGCAGAACGGCGAAAACCTGATAATCAACGACCTTGCCGACCAGGTCGCGGAGGGCGCGCAGCAATTCCTCGAGATCGAGGCTGTGGCCGGCGACAATCTCGGCGGCTTCAATGAGGATTTCGATCGCGTCGGCCTGGGGGCGGGCCGGCGTCGGGGCGGGAGACGGCACGGCTTACCCGCGGCCTCGGGGAACGACGCCCGCCGCCGCGGCCTCCGCCACAATCCGGACACCCGCCGAGCTGCCGATGCGCGTCGCCCCCGCGCGCATCATCAGGACCAAATCCGCGTACGTCGAGATGCCCCCCGCCGCTTTGATGCCCATCTCGCCGCCGACCACGCTATGCATCAGAGCAACATCCCCGGCACTCGCCCCCGCAGGCCCGAAGCCGGTTGAGGTCTTGACGAAGTCCGCCCCCGCCAAGTTCGCCAACACGCAGGCAAGCGCTTTCTCGTGGTCGCTGAGCAGCGCTGTTTCCAGGATTACCTTGAGCACTCTCTTCGCCGAATGCACCAATTCCGCGATGCAGTGGATTTCAGTGAATACGCGGTCCTCTTCCCCTGACTTCAAGGCTCCGATCGAGAGCACCATGTCGATTTCGTCGGCCCCGAGCTTGATCGCTTGTTCGGTCTCGACACATTTCACCGGCGTCAGCGTTGCTCCATGCGGAAACCCCACGACGGTGGCCGTCTTGACCCCCGAACCGCGCAATTCGCGCGCGGCGAGGGCAACCCAGCCCGGGTGGACGCAAACCGCCGCGAAATGATGCCGGTACGCCTCGGCGCAGATCGCCGCGACATCGGTTTCGGCGGCGTCGGGCCTCAACAAGGTGTGGTCGATCAGGCCCGCGATGCCTTCTTCCGGAGGAGCCCAGTCGGGACAGGTGACGGGACCGTCCGCCACGCCGTTCGAGCCCGTCGCGCAGCCGCAGCCTGCCGGGGAAGCCGCCGCCGCCTCGCCGGGCAAGCGCTCCAGTCGCGTCAGCAACTCGTTGCCTACGCTGTGGACGATCTGATCGAGTTCACCGCGGGTCATGACAATCTCGGCGTCGCCGTTTCGCAAGTCTATCCTTCAAACCGGCGTGGAATCTCTAATTTTAACTCACGGGCGAAATCGTCCTGTTCGAAACGGTTCTCTCCGGCAAGGTGATCCCATAACGGGGCAGCCCCGTCACCGTTATTCTTGGATGATGACCAGCCGGCGGCTATGGCTTGGCCAGGCAGTAGAGATGCTCCGCGGTTCGAATAAAGAGCTGATTTCCCGCCGCCGCCGGACTGGCGAGAGTGTGACTGTCGAACTTGTTGACGGCCAGAACCTTGAACTCCCTACCGGCCTGGAGCACCGACGTCGTGCCATCTTCGCTGGTGGCGTAAATCTTGCCATCGGCCAGAGTCGGCGAAGCGCTGTAGGTTCCCGGCTCGATGCGTAGGCGGTCCCAAACGACATCGCCCGACTTGGCGTCGATGGCCACCATGATGCCCTTGTCGCCCAAGACGTAAATCAGCCGGCCGTCGGTCGTGGGCGTCGGGACATCGGCGCCGAGATTGTTGACCCACATAACGTTCTTCGCGGCGAGTTTGCCGCTGCCCGGCCGGAAGGCGATGAACGGACGTCCGCGCGTACTCGGGGTATAGACTACGCCGTCGAGAAAGATCGATGACGCGATCGTGCGGTAAAAGGCCTGTTTGCCGGGGTTAAATCCGCCCATCCGCCACAGTTCCCTGCCCGTGCCGATGTCATGGCCGGTGGCGTAATCGCCACCCGAAACAATCAACTGTTTCTTGCCGTCGACTAGCTGCACCAAAGGAGTGGAATAGTCGTCGGGCGACTCGCTATCGGCATCGGTCCAGCGGTCGACCTTCCAAAGGGTCTTCCCAGTTGCCTTGTCGACGGCGAAGACGTAAGAAGGGTCGTCGGTCTTCATCCCATGGAGCACCTGCAAGTACAGCCGGTCGCCATGGAGCATCGGGGAAGACGCGTAGCCGTGATTGATCCCGAAGCGGCCGTAGTCCTTCTGTATATCGCGCCGCCAAAGCTGATTCCCTTCGAAATCGAAACAGGTCAGAAAACCCGACCCCGTCAACACCCAGATGTGCTTGCCGTCGGTGACCGGCGAAGGGGACGCCAGGTTCTGTTTACGGTAGAGGCGATTGCCCGTGCCGGTCTCGCGTCGCCAAAGGATCGAACCGTCTTTGCGGTTGATCGCCAACAGCAGCAGCTTGTCGCGCTTGCCGGATTTCTTCGAGCCCGCCCCGCCGCGGCCTCCGAGGTTGTCAAAGCCCTCTTCGGCCGAGGTCACCAAAACAACATCGCCCCAGATGATCGGCGTCGCGGCACTCCAACTCGGCAAGCGAACTTTCCACTGAACGTTCTCCGTTTCACTCCAGCTCACCGGCAAGTTCTCAGCCGTCGTGCTGGTGCCGTTTTGGTGAGCGCCGCGCCACTGCGGCCAGTAATCGGCCGACTCCCCGGCCCGCAACATCAGCGCGCAACTCAAGCCGACGGCAATCAGGAAAAACGCGCGTTTCGACAAGGGTTTCCTCCTCGCGGGATCGTACGATCATGCTATCACAGGCGGGTGAAAAAGGAGGCAGCGAGGCCTCACGCCAGGTCAGGGGCGCCGGCCGGCGGGCCGCCTCCACCGTCGTGCGCCTCCGATGGCTCCACGCGTATTTCGCGAAGATCCTCTCCGAGGTCGACAAGCCGAATCTCGGTCCTCCGGCCCGGCAACTGCCGGAGGAACTTCTCTCCCCACTCGATCAGAACCACCACCGGTCGGTCCCACAAGTCTTCGAGGCCCAGAGTTTCGAGCTCGGGCACGCGGTCAAGGCGATAGAGATCGACGTGGTAGACCTTCGGCGTCCCCTCGTATTCGTGAATCAGGGAAAACGTCGGGCTCAGAACATTTTCGGGCCGGGCGGCGCCGAGGCCTTCGATGATGCCCTTCGCCAGGGTCGTTTTGCCGCTTCCCAAGTCGCCGATCAGAAGAATGGTTTCCGGCGCGCGAATCTCGGCGGCCAAGCGGCGACCAAGCCGGGTGGTTTCCTCAGTCGAGCGAGTCGGGTAACGGCCGGGGGACATAGTGGAATCGTGGAATTCTATTCTTTCACGGAAGAGAGGGCGGAGAGCCCGTCAAACCATGCGCGTCTTCCAATGCCCTCGACGGAATAGGACGAGCCCGACCAATGTCCACGCACCGCCGGTGCAGGCGACGGCGATGTAGACACCCGTGGCGCCCATCCCGACGAATTGCGAAAGCGTATAGGCCAACGGCAACTGCCACACCCAATAGCAGAACAAGTTGATGAAAGTGGGTGTATCGGTATCGCCGGCACCATTGAAAGCGGCCGCGAAAATCATGGCGTAAGCACTGAAAATCTGGCCGGCGCTGAGATAGCGCAGCGATTCGACGCCTACGCCCAGCACGGCCGCATCACTGGTGAACGAGCCGACCAACGGCTCGGTCAGCAGCCAAAATACGGCACTCGTCGAGGCCAGAAAGATCGTGTTGTAGAAACCCGCCAGCCATACGGCACGCTCGGCTCTCTCCGGTTTGCCGGCCCCTAACGACTGTCCCACCAACGTGGAAGCGGCATTCGACAGACCCCAAGAAACCAAGATCGCGAACAGCACCAGCCGCAGAGCAATCGTATAGCCGGCCAGCGTCACCGAGCCGAATAGCGCCATGATCCGCATCACGCCCATCCAACTCG
Source organism: Bryobacterales bacterium (assembly GCA_965248235.1). Lineage (GTDB taxonomy): Bacteria > Acidobacteriota > Terriglobia > Bryobacterales > UBA6623 > UBA6623. Next base: position 316,828 of record CBDFIU010000002.1, read on the forward strand.
CCGTCGCGACAAAGAACTGGATAATGCAGCTCACCGATATCCGCATCAGCGTTCGCATCACCGGTAGGTTTACCAGCAGATGACGCGGCCTCAGCGCGACTCTTTGCCGACCGCGGAATAAGACGCTGAATTGATAAGCGACTCCGATGCCGCGGGCAATCGTCGTCGCAACGGCCGCCCCGACCAATCCCATTTCCGGGAACGGCCCCCAACCGAAGATCAGGCAAGGGTCCAGGACGATATTGATCGCATTGGCCAGCCACAGGGCTCGCATCGCGACAACGGCGTCGCCGGCGCCTCGGAAGATGGCGTTGTTGAGAAAGATCAGAAAGATCGTCGAAGACCCGCCGAAAAGCACCGACAAGTAGGCCGAGCCGCCAACGACGGCCGCCGAAGCTCCCATCCACCCCAACAGACTCGGGGCCATTACGGCGCCCAAAACCGCGGGTGGCATCGACAACGCCACCGACGCCACGACCGCTTGTCCGGCGGCCGCCGAGGCCCCTTCACGGTCCTTCTCGCCAATCCGGCGGGCGACCATGGCCGTTGCGCCCATACTCAGCCCCAGCGCCACGGCGAAAACAACGATCACCAACGAGGCGCTCAACCCGACCGTGGCTACCGCGTCCGCCCCGAGCTTGCCGACGAAATAGATGTCGACCAGCCCGAAGGTCGATTCCATGAACAACTCGAGCATCATGGGAATCGCCAGCAAAGTAATCGCCCGCGACAAGCTGCCCGAAGTGTAGTCTTCGCGGGTGCCGCGCACCGAAGCCCATGCCGCCCGCCAGAAGCCTCCGGCGGGCGCCGCTTCGATCGTTGTTGATGAGGTGGGCTCCATCGCTTGCCGTGACGTGGACCGCCGCGCGGTCGGACTTCGAAACCGAAAGCGCTGCCGGCCTAGTGCCGGTTGGGAGACGAGCCCGCCCCCGGTCGTCGCGCGGCCGCGCGTGCCCGGCGCGCTTCGCCGAGAATCGCCCTTTCGAGGGCGGCAAACCGTTGAATCGAGGAACCGTTCTATGCCGATGAAATTCTTGCGAGAAAGAGACCATGAACTCCGAACGTCCCACCAGCCGCCGCGAACCGTTTCATTGTCCCCCAAGGTCGGCCCGAAGACAAGGGAGCGCGTTCGGCGCAAGACGTCAGTAAGCCGGCGGCCCGCCTCCCTTTGCGCACCGACACAGTAAGTCCATGCCGACGGGCTCACTGGTCCTATGGATGTCGCGCACCAGGCGCGCCTCGTCAATTCCGCGCGCACCGCTACAATGAAAGGTTTGGTTTCGTCCCGCGAGCGGGGAAGGGCGGCCTGTTGATGTCTTGGAGATTTGAACTTCTGGAAGGCCCGCTGGGCGGCGTCACCGAGGGCCCTGCCTGGGACGGTGGGGTGCTGCTGTTTACCCACATTCCGGCCTCGCGGATCATGCGCTACGACCCCGGTAACGGGGGCTGTTCGGTCTATCGCGAAGGAACCGAGTGCGCCAATGGCCTGATGTTTGACGCGGAGGGCGCGCTCTACGCCTGTGAGGGCAACGCGCGCCGTGTCGTGCGCTATGAGCCCGGCGGCGGAGCAACCATCCTCAGCGATGCCTTTGAAGGCAAACGCTTCAATATCCCCAACGATCTGGCGATTGACCCCAAAGGGCGCCTTTGGTTCACCGACCCTTTTTACGAAGGGGCCGCCGGACCGTGGAGTTCGGATCGCTCGCAAAAGCAGCTTGATCACGATTCGGTCTATCGCCTCGACCCGCGAGAGAACGGTCGCTGGGCGACGACGCGCGTCAGCTTTGATACGACTCGACCCAATGGCTTGCTCTTCTCGCTCAATCACGACGTTCTCTACGTGGCCCAGAGCGGCAGGCGCCCCGACGAGAAACGGCAACTCCGCGGCTATCCGGTGCAGGCCGACGGTTCGTTGGGCGAAATGCAGGTGCTGCACGATTTCGGCTCCAACCGCAGCATCGACGGCATGTGCCTTGACACAGAGGGGAACATCATCGCCTCGGCGGGCTGGGAATTGGGCGGTCCCGGGCCGATGATCTACGTCTTCTCGCCCTCGGGCGAGGTGCTCGAAACTCACCCGGTTGACGCGAAGCGGCCGACCAATTGCACCTTCGGCGGGCCGGATCTTTCAGACTTATACGTCACCACCACGGACGGGCATTTGTTCCGCGCCCAAACCGAGCGTCGGGGACGCCTTTGGTATCCGGCGGCGGGGTGACGACCGACTGTAACCGCATGGGCTCGTTGGGCGGCCGATTTCCCTGAGCCACGAGTCAATTTGCTGCTAGAATCTGAGGGGCATACTTCCCCTTTGTACCCCCCCAAGGAGGTTCCCGATGCGGGATCGACAGACAGCGACAGTGGTTGCGGTGATGGTCTTGGCGGTCTTGTGCGCGGGCCCCGGCGCGGGGCAACCGCCCGATGATTCGCCGTCCAAGTCGGCCGATCAACCCCGCACGGCCTGGGGACACCCGAACTTGCAGGGCATGTGGGTGAACAACTCCGCCACGCCCATTGAACGACCCGAAGAGTTTGGGGAGAAACAGACTCTCAGCGACGAGGAGCTGGCGGATCTCAAGAAGAAAGCCGCTGCGGTGCTGGACGGCGGCGACGCATTCTTTGGCGACGACTTCGTCAAAGCCGCGGTGGCCGAGGGTACCAACTACCGATCGTTCGACAACAACACGGGCAACTACAACCAGTTCTGGATCGTCGAGCGAGAAATTGAAAATCGCACGTCGTTGATCGTCGACCCGCCCGACGGCCGGCTGCCTGAGATGACCGAGGAAGGGAAAGCGCGAGCAGCGAATCGCTTGAAAAGATTCCGAGGCAAGCTCCCCGCCGGCCCCGAGGACATCAGCCTCTCGGCACGTTGCATCACCTACGGCATGCCGAATCTGTTGGCCGGGTACAACAGTTACTACCAGATCTTTCAGACGCCCGACCACGTCATCATCTACCAAGAACTGATCCACGACACACGGATTATTCCGCTCGACGGGCGTCCGCATCTACCCGAGAACGTTCGTCAATGGCACGGCGACCCGCGCGGCCGCTGGGAGGGCGACACGCTGGTGGTCGAGAGCAAGAACTTTTCTCCCAAGAGCCACTTCCGGGCCACCGGCGAAAATCTACATCTGGTCGAACGCTTCAAGCGCGTTGACGTCGATACGGTCGCTTACGAAATCACCGTCAACGACCCAACGACCTACACCAAACCCTGGACGGCGGTGATCTTCCTCCAAAGCACCGAAGACGCCATCTTCGAGTACGCCTGCCACGAGGGGAATATCTCGATGGCGGGCATGTTGAAGGGAGCGCGCGTACTCGAGCAGGCGGCTCTCGAAGAAGCGAAAGCCAAGGCGGAGTAAGGGGACTTGCGGACCCGGCGCGTTGCGGTAGAATCCGTGCTATGACGCGACGGTCTTTTTGGAAATCACCTCTTCTTGCCGCGCCGGCTCTTGCCCCCGCGCTCGTGCCTCGGGTTCGGGCGGCCCTACCTAAACTCAAAATCACGCGGGTGCGCTATTACCGTATGCCCGATAGCCGCCCGATTTTCAACCAAAGCAGCCACATTGTCACCGTTGAGACCGATCAGGGTATTACCGGCATCGGGGAAGGCGGCCACCGCGATTCGATCGAACAATTGGCCGCGGTCATCATCGGCGAGAATCCCGCCCGCATCGAGCACCTCTGGCAGTTGATGTACCGGCACCATTTCTACCCGCCGGGACGAGAGAAGATTCACGCTCTGGGCGCGATCGATTTGGCGCTGTGGGACATCAAGGGCAAGGCGTTAGGCGTTCCCGTCTACGAGTTGCTGGGCGGGCTGACCCGCGACTTCGTCGAGTGCTACGCGACGGGATTCCCCGCCGCCGGGTCGCTTGTCGAAACCGCCAGAGCTTGTATCGAATTTGGATACCACGCCTTTCGTTTTCACGGCGCCGATCCCGAGGACCGCAATCACTTTCACCACCGAAAAATGGTCGACAAGACCTTCGAGCAATGCCGCCAAGTACGCGAAGGTGTCGGTGAGGAGGGCGATTGGGCCATCGACTTCCACACCCGTTTTGACTTCGCCGACGCCGTCAGGCTGTGCGGTCTGATCGAGCCGCTTCGACCGCTTTTCGTCGAAGACCTGGTGCGCTCGGAAAACCCCGAGGTCTACCGCGACCTGCGCCCGAAAGTGAACGTGCCCATCGCCGTCGGCGAGCATTACGGCGACCGCTGGGACGCCAATGTCCTGATCGAGAACCGCCTGATGGATTATTCGCGCGTGACGCTGCCGAACTCCGGCGGCATTACCGAGTTCATGAAGTTGGCGGCGCTGTGCGAGACGCACTACGTCGGGCTGGTTCCGCACTTTACCGGCCCATTGGCCGAGGCGGCCTTGGTGCATTGCTTAGCGGCGGCTTCGGGACCGGCGCTAATGGAAATGCTCGGCACCGGCGAAACCGGCGCGCCTCACTTGCCCGACTGTTACGACTTTCGACGAGGTCGTCTGTACCCGAAAGACAAACCGGGGCTCGGCGTCGAGTTTGATCCGAGTTCTCTCGAACAGGTTCTCGAGGTCACCGAGCGTTTCCGGCCCATACCGCTTCATCGGCGCCCGGATGGTTCCATCACCAACTGGTGAGCGAGGCCGTTTCCCCATCAACACCGTCCCGAACTAGAAACATCGCATGTCGGAATTCACGCTTTGGCTCGGCGAAAACGGAGTCGCCCTCGGTGTTCTGGTCGCTTTCATCGGCTTGATGATCGTGTCGGCCTGGCGAGCCAACCGTCGGCATGAAAACCGGCCAGGCCCCGTCGTCATCGCGGTTTCCTTTTACGCCACCTTCCTCAGTACGAATACTTTCCTCGGTCAATCGGGCTTCGGGTACAAAGTCGGCGTGGCCTGGTTGTTGGCCGGGCTGGTTTTCTTGCTGTGCGCGATTGTCGCCTGGTTTGTCGTCGCGAAACCGATGATCCGCGACGCCCGCTCGGTACTCGGCGAGGATCTCGACTTGGACCGCGTTACCGTCCCGGCCTATTTGCGCAAGAAGTTTGGCGGGGCGGCGATCGGTTACATCAGCGCCGGAGTCGTTTTCTTCGCGTCGGTGCTTTACATGCTGGCGGTCTTCAAGGGAATCGGGCACATCGTCAGCCGAATCCTGAACCTCTCGTATGAAATCTCTGTCATCGCGGTTCTTGTGCTGGTGGTGGCCTACACGTCGTTGGGGATGATTCGCGCGATCCTGCATACCGACACGGTCCAAGGCGGCATCATGGTTCTAGGCGTTTTCGCTCTGTTCGCCGCCTGCGCCATGCGCGCCGATTGGGGTGCCGTGGCGGCGAGTCCCGATCTCGACGCCGTCGGAGTACCCCTGGCGGGCAAGCTGTTGTCATGGGATAGCCTCATGTCGCCGCTGCTGATCGTTGGGCTGTCGCTCAGCACGGGCATCAAGATGATGGTCGCCCCGCGCTTGGTGGTGCGTTTTCTGCTGTTTCGCCACGCTGTGCCGCGGCAGATCCAACTGGCGAAATGGCTGACGGTGGGCTTGATGGGCGTGACGGTTCCCATGCTGTTTTCACTGGGAATTTTGGCGCACGGCATCATCCCGCAAGGCGAATCGCAATTCTTCTTTCAGAACACGGATCAGGTTGTTCCCTACCTGGTGGATCAACTTTTCGGCAATTTCTGGGGAGCGGTCTTGCTGGGAAGTTTCTTGTGCGCGGCGTTGTCGTCGATCGACTCGGTGCTGCACGTGGCCGGTTCGGCTTTGGTGCTCGACGGATGGGCCCAGTGGCGGCCGTTGACGCCGGAAGATCTGATCGACAAACTGCAACGCTGGGTGATGATCCCGGTAGCTTTGCTGCCCGCTGTTCTGGCGCTCGACCCGCCTGACGACGTGGTTCCGCTGACAGCGCTTTCCGGAGCGTTGTTCGGCGGGTGTTTCTTGCCGGTGCTGGTGCTGAGCTTGTGGTGGAGGCGGGGCGGGAGACAAGCAGCGTTAGCGTCGATTATCGCGGGCGGCGTGGCGGTGAGTTTGTGGTCGGCGGGCCTCGGAGCGGCGCTCGGCTTGCCGGCAATTCATCCCGTCTTCGCGGGATTGATCGTCTCGGCGCTTACCTATGCGTGGACGCCCTCGGGCAAACGCTGAAAACGCCACTGAGCTTCCGCCGTGTCAGCACGCCAAGCGACGGTCGGCCGCGACGAACTCATCTCGCCCCTCGGCGAGCAGGGTAAGCCGAAGTCACTGAGCTAACTGGTGCGGAGAGGGGGACTCGAACCCCTATGGGATTGCTCCCACTAGCCCGCTTTTCTCATCGCGTGGCGGGGCAAAGTGCATGAGAGGGCCGTCAGTACGAGGCGCGAGCCGCTTGGCGCCCTTCCCGGTATTGTTCGATCGTATTTTGGAACAGTATGGGGTTGCCGCACCGGCCGGTTAAAGGGGCCAAGAAGCTCAGCGCCTCGACGGCACCTTGGCCACTCTGAACTGCGGCTTTTGCTCTTGTTCGAGTTCTTTCTGCTTGGCCTCGCCGACTTCGTTCAGCAGCTTGGCGCCCTCTTCACGCCGACCCTGATCCAAATAGAGTTGCCCAAGCTGGTACTTCGCGGCAACCGAATCCGGATTCAATCGGACAGCCGCTTCGAGGTTGCGAATCGCGCCTTCCGGATCGCTCTCGATCGGAAGCTTTCCAAGGCGATAGTAGGCCGAGGAAAAATCAGCGTTCAACCGGATCGCCGTCTCGAGGTGGCTCACGGCCATTTGCGCCGCGTCTGTTTCCGCGTCTTCTTCAGCACGAGACCGATCGAGAGCAAAACCGTAAAGGTAGTGGATATAAAAGTCTTTCGGGAACCGGTCCAACCCGGCCCGGAGCGTTGTCAGGGCTTCCGGCATTTCCCCGGAAAGAAGTTGGCTGACCGCCAGCGCCGCCAACGCCACAGAATGACCATCTCCCACCATGATGGCCCGCGAAAAGACTTTCTTCGCCTCATCGTGATTCTGCGAATGCCCCAACGTGATGCCCTTCTGCACAAGCAGGCGGTAGGAGCGAGGCAATTGCCGCAGTCCTAGGTCGAGGATTTCGAGGGCAAGAGCACTATTTCTGTACTTTGCGCAGAGGACACTCAGCTCGATGTAGTGGTCTTCGGACTTCGGCTCAAGCTGGATAGCCTTTCTCAGTGCTTCGATGGCCGTATCGAGCTTGCCCGACCCCTCCGCGATCTGTGCGAGAAGCGTGAGCAGCCGGCCATCGGCCGACCGAGTCGATAGGTCTTGAGCCAGTTCGAGCGCCTCTTCGGTGCGGCCGGCTTTCGCGAGCAGGTCCACGCGGTAGTACCCGAGCCCGGGTAGCCGTGGGTCTAATCGCTCGGCCCGGGCGAGGTCGGGCAAAGCCTCCTCGTGGCGTCCCCGAGCCGACAGCAGTGCCGCGATGTCGGCATAATCGGCGGCCGTGAGGTCGCTCCGGCGGCGGAGCCTCCCCAGCAGATCATCAGCTCGTACCGAATCCCCCTCATGCCCCAAAGACCGCGCGAAGCCGATAAGAGATTGCGGCCGGCTGTCGATCAGATCACCGGCCTGCTCGAAATGCCGCACGGCGTCCTTGTGTTGGCGTTGTTCCGAGGCGATCATCCCCAAGAACAGGCTCGCCTGAGCGCGTAGTGCCGGGGCTTCGAACAGGCTGAGCCAATGAGATTTCGCCTCGTCGTAACGACCGAGATTGAATTCGGCGAGGGCAAGATTTTTCCGCGCCGGACGAAAGCTTTGATCAATTTGGAGAGCCTTTTCGAAATACGGGATCGAATCCAGCGTCCGGTTCCGCAAGCACAGCGTCGCCCCGATCATATTCAGCACAACGACATCGTTGGGGTTCTGCTTACCGGTCTCTTCAAAGAATGCCAGAGCCTGATCGGTCCGGCCCGCGCGAAAGTGCTCCATGCCCGGCGAAATATCCGCAGCACGGGCGTTGCCGAGCAGACCGCTGAGCACTGTCAGACCGAGAAATGCAACGAGAAAAGCCCGTCCTACCGCTGCGGACTGACTCCGAGATTCAGCCATTTGGATTTGACCGCGGTTCCCACGACGGACCCGGCCGGCGCTCGCTCGGGCGGGTCATTGCTCGGCCACTGAAGGCCTCGGCCGCCGAAAGCCCTGCGCCCTATACAATCTTAACGCGGGTTACGCCGAATCGCGCGGCTCTTCGATCGTGAGGATTTGATCCGCCGCCACGTCGCGCAAGACCTGTTTAGTTCCAAGAGGCCATCGGATCTCTAACGTTGCGGACTCCGCCTCTCCCAGCCCGAAATGGAGGCGCGGATCATTGCAGGAATAGAAACTCGACTGGGCCATGACCTCTTGCACTTGGCTTCGGGAGCCATGGGAGCACACGACCCGCGCGCCGATCGCGCTACGGTTCGACACCGTACCGACTAACTTCAACTTGAGCCAGTGATTGTTTCCCTTGACGTCGTTGCGGAGAAGCGACGGCGGCTCGTTGAGGTTGACGACGAGCACATCGATATCGCCGTCATTGTCAAAGTCGCCGAAGGCGCAGCCGCGGCTCGAGTGCGCCGCGGTAAGCCCGGGCCCGACGCCTTCGGTCAGTTGCTCGAGACGGCCGTTGCCGAGATTCCTGAACAGGACGTTCGGCGTATTGAACGGGTAGGCCGGCAGCTTCTCTTCGATCTCGGGATAGATATTTCCCGTCGTGTAGAAGATATCCGGCAGGCCGTCGTTGTCAAGATCGACGATACCGGCGCCCCAACAGACATACCGAACTTCGACCGCCAGGCCTGATGACAGCGTGTGGTCTTTGAATCTCCCTGTCCCGTTGTTGACATACAGGATATTCGTGTCGTCGGCGAAGTGCGTCTTGAGAATGTCAAGGCTGCCGTCAAGGTTGATATCCCCGATGCCGACGCCCATGCCGGCCTGTTCCTGGCCGTCTTCATTGAGGGCGACGCCGCTGAGGATGCCGACTTCCTCGAAGGTGCCGTCGTGCTTGTTGCGAAAAAGCAGGCTGGGCGTGGAATCGCAGGCGACATAGATGTCGGGCCAGCCGTCATTATCGAAGTCGGCGGCCACAACCGTCATGCCGTAGCCGGGGCGCGCCTTCGCAACGCCCGCTTCTTCGCTGACCTCCCGAAACGTTCCGTCACCGTTGTTGCGGTAGAGAGAATGCCTCGAGAAGGGCAATCCGCGCGGACCGCAATGAACCGGGACTCCTTTCCAGTTGCAGGTCTCCATGCCCGGTTTCGGTGCGCTCTCGAAGTCGAAATGGCAGTAGTTCGACACAAACAGGTCGAGATCGCCATCCCGGTCGTAGTCGACGAAACAGCACCCGGCGCCCCAACGAACCTCGCTGTCGAGCAGACCGGCTTCGCGGGTTACGTCGGTGAACGTGCCGTCGCCGTTGTTTCGGTAAAGGGTGTTTCGGCCGTAGGCAGTAATGAACAGGTCGTCGTATCCGTCGTTGTTGTAATCGCCGACCGTGACGGCCGAGGCCCAACTGGTTCGCAGCAGGCCCGCCTTTTCCGTGACGTCGGTGAAGGTGCCGTCGCGATTGTTCTTGTAGAGCCGGCTACTCGTCCCCTCGGGCGCGCCGGCGACACGGGACCCGCTAAGAACCAGCAGATCCATCCAGCCGTCGTTGTCGTAGTCAAGGAAGGCGCAGCCGCAGCCGACGGTCTCGATGATGTAGTCCTTGCGGTCAACGGGTCCGTAGATGGTCGGGTGTCGTAGTCCGGCCTCGGCGGCTACGTCGACAAAGTGCGCGTGAAAGGGCTTTGCGGAAAGCTCGGCTCGCTTCCGCGCCCGGACGTTCCGGCTCGCCACGCCTTGTCCCCGGGCCAAGGGCGCCGCAAGCAGAGCCAACCACTCTCGTCTCGAGGTCTTCACTGCGCCTCCGCAACAGACAAGTTTAGCGAGTCGACCGTCAGCCGGAAACCCCGTCAGGCTTTTCGGGGGAGGGCAGGTCGCGGATGAGCGCCCCGCCGGAGTGTTTCTTAGGCCGGCAAGCCCCGGGCAACGGCCAAGGACCGTGCCTGCCGCCGGCTAGTACACAAAGCGTAACCCGAGTTGCGCCGAGCGCGGACCGATAGAGTTGGTTACCCGCCCGAAGAGTCCATCGACCATATTACTGCGCACGCGGTCCAGATTGGCGCGGTTGATCGCGTTGAAGATCTCCCCGCGCACCTGAAGAACCGCTCCCTCACCCCGCCACGGGATCTTGAATTCTCTCGTGATCAACAGGTTTATGTTGAGCAGGCCGGGATTGGTGAACGTGTTGCGGCCGAGGTTACCTTGTAGGCCGCGCGCGGGAGTCGGGAAGTCAGCGGCTGTGAACAAGCCGCCGAGAAAATCACTCTTGGAGGATCCGCTCAGGCTGTTTCCGAACGCGGGAGCGTTCGGCAGATCGTTATTCAACCCGTCCGCATTGAAGTCCCCCGACGGGAACGACGCCGTCGTCTGAACCGTATACGGCAACCCGGTTTGCAAAATCCCCAGCGTACCCAGACGCCAACCGTTCACAACGTTTGAATACCAGTTGCCCTCCGGTACTCTCGCTTGCCACATGGCGTCAAAGGTGAGCCGCTGCCGAATGTCGAAATCCGCGCGTCCCCGCTGCGCTCTCAGATTCCAGACGTCGAACACCGGCGTGGACGGAACCGAAGCCTGCGGCAACCCGGACGTGCTGAATTGATCGAGCACCTTGGCGTAGGTATATACGAACCTTATCGAGCGCCCGCTCGTATGTCGCTTTTGGAACAGCAAAGACAATAGGTGAGCATTCGAGTTGGCGCCGGTCCAGCGCCGCTGCACGGCTCCGAAGAACGGGTTGAGGCGGTCCAAACGCCCGTCGAGCAGGTCACCGGGGAAACGGTTGATGTCGGTATGGGAGGTCAGATTATGGTCCGCCGAGCCGGTGTAGTTGATCTCGGCCACCGAATCGGAACCGATACGTTTCTGAATACTGAGCATCCAACTGTGCGCCGTGGGGATCTTCATGTTTTGGTCGACGCTCAGAATGCTCGACCGGAGTCCCTTCACACCGCCCCTTTCATTGATCTCGTAGGCCACATCGGGCTTGGGCCAAATATCAGGCGAAACATCTTGAGCGAGTGCGTCCAAGTCTCCCCAATTCCCTAATCCATAGGTGAGGGTGTCTCCGGACAGCACGTTCAGGCTGGGAGTGGCCGTGGCGGGAGGACCAAGAAGATTGAGAGTGGAAAACCAGTTCTGGGCGATGCGGTCTCGGTACATACCGTAACCGCCCCGGACGGACAAGGATCCGTTGCCGGACACATCCCAAGCGAAACCGATTCTCGGGCTCACCAACCAGGGCAGCCGATCGGTCGCGGTTTGCCTGCACTCGGCAAACCCGTTGGCAATCCGCTCCATGGTATTGTTCCCTTGTCCGGCAAACAGATAGCAACCCGGGTCGGAGGCATCCGTGTACCGGATGCCCTCTCCGTAATTGTCGACGCGCACACCGATATTCAGGGAAAACCCGGGCCTCAGCCTCCAGTTGTCCTGAAAAAAGAAGCCGGCAAACGCTGTGTGGTAACTCAGAAAGGCTCCCTGCACTTGTCCGCTGGATAGATTCACGGTCGGCCCAAATTGGGAAGTCGGTTTGTCCTGCGCGAAGTCGAGCAAATTGGAGAACCCGAAGGTGGGCCGAGTGAGTGTTTTTCGCCACGGCACGGTATCGTCGGGCCGCACATACTCGGCGCCTATCTGGATGGTGTGGTCGCCTTTGTTCAGCGTGGCCATGTCTTTCCATTCCCAGGTCGGCGTCGTCCATCCGCCGGGCCCCCAGGCACCGAAGCCTTGAGTTCCCGAGACACTGATATTGGGGATGTCAACGGCTCCTTCGCCCAGGCCGGCCTGTTGCTCTCCCGTCTGCCGGGAATAGCGAAAACTCATGCTATTCATGAACGTCGGCGAAAAGACGTGGTTCCAATCCCCTTTCCACCAGGTGTTCAGCACGGGAGACCAACGCGTAAAGGCCGGCCGGATGAGGCTGGCGAATTGGCGAGTTCCATCCGACTTATAGTAGTATCCAAAAAAACGATCGTTATCACTGAAGTGGTGGTCGACTCGGACCTGATACTGCTCGCCCCTCCGCGGCACGGATCCGCTGACATTGACCGTTCCCACCGCGGGCAGATCGTCCGGAATCGTGGACAAATCGTCGAACTGCCCGGGGTTCCTCAGCTTCAACTGCCCCACCGAAATGACGTCCCCGGTTGGATCGATGGCCGGCGACAGACGGAAGATCTCGGCGGCGGTCGACTGGGGAAAATTCGTGGTCACATAGCTTCTGAACTGCGGGGTTTCGGCGGTTCCAACGGAGGTAGCCGCTGTAGTAGCTCGCAAGATATCGAAAGAGCCGAAGATGAATGTCTTGTTTTTCTTGATCGGTCCGCCGATCGTCGTCCAGAAGTCTTTCTGGGCAAAGTCGGTGAGGCTCGACTGGGCGATGGTGCGGGCCGAAAGATTATCGTTCGTGTAGAGGTATCCAACCGTGCCATGCCATTCATTCGTCCCGGACTTTGTGACCAACTCCATAAAGGCTCCCGACGACCTTCCCTTGGCCGCCGAGAAGCTCTGCGCCTCGACTCGGAATTCCTGGAGTGAATCGGGGATCGGACTGACCATAATGGTTCCGTCGCGTGAGGGCACCTCGGCATAGCTGCCGTTCAGCATGACTAAGTTCGCTCCCTGCCGCTGCCCGGAAGCGTTGATCTTCAGTCCCATTTCGCCCTGGTAATTGTCCACGAAGGCGCCATTCGTCGCACTGGTCTCGCCGGAACCCGTCACGCCCGGCACCAGAGTGGAGAGCTGCCATATGGTGTTCCGGGGGAGAGGCTGATTTCGAATGGATTCCTCGGCGATATAGCTGCTGTTGTCCACTTCCGTCGTATTCACGGCGCTGGTGGCGGCCTCGACGGTGACTGAAGTCGTTACTTCGCCGACTTCCATCTCCGGGTACAGCGTTCTCGTTTCGTTGCTCCGAACGAGCAAGCCCGTGGTGGACCATGTTTGAAAGCCCCCCGACGTCACGCTGACTTGGTAAGAGCCGGCGGGCAGCTCGGCGATGCGAAAAAGCCCGGTCTCGTTCGAAGTGATTGTCCGTTCGAGGCCGAGGTTCTCGTCGGTGACGATGACCTCCGCACCGGGCATCACGGCGCCGGTACCGTCCTTGACGTATCCTTCAATAGCGCCGCTGAACTGGGCGTTGGCGACGCCCGCGAACAACAGAACAAAGGCAAAAAATCCGGCAAGTTTACAGAACACAATCATCCTCCCGACGGGAGCGAACCAAAAGATCTTGGCCCCCCCCATAAATCATCCAGATGGGTATTTACTTGACTCAGGTATTGGGAAATAGCCCCTACATGTTGTGGTCGTCCGTAGCGCGTGTCGCGGTGCCTCCGACCAGCGATTTGTAGGGTGCCGGTGGCACGGCGACGGCCTGTTGAACCAGGCGGTAAAAGAGCTTGCCTCGACTTCTGGACTTGCGGCGGTTGAAGCGGAAGGCGAATTCGTCGAGGTAGGAGTCGAGATGCTCGTGACTGACCGCTCCTTGATGCGTGCCCAGTATCCAGCGGCTTCACTAACGACACCACGCGGTGCACCCGGGGGAGCAGTTTCGAGGCGCGCGCCGGTTGCCCCTCCAGGTAGCTCACCTCGTGGCGATAGCCGTCGCCTTCGAGCGGTTCGTATCCCAGCCAACCGTCGGTATGGACCACGCTGCCGGGTTCGATCGACTCGCCGACGAAGGCCATCAAGCTGTCCCCGGAGGCGTTGGGAATGGTGCGTATCCGAACCCGCCCGATGCCGGCACCATCTTCCTCGGCCGCTACTACAATCAGCGCCTTAGCGTCGGTTTGGCGACCGCGCACGCCCTCCTCCAAGCCTCCTAAGTAAGTCTCGTCAACCTCCACGCGCCCGCTGAGCCGATCGCGTCCGGGCCGCACCATGGCGCGCCGGAGCTTATGCAACCAAGTCCAGGCCGTTTTGTAGCTGCCCAGGCCCAACACCCGCTGCAAGCCCAGCGCGCTCGCCCCGTTCTTCTGGCTCGTGAGCCACCACATGGCTCGAAACCAACTCTGGAGGGGTTGGCGGGTGTCTTGAAATATTGTGCCCGCCGTTGGAGAAGCTTGATGCCCGCAGCCGGCGCACTCCAGCAGCGCTGTCCGCACCGCCCACGCTTTGTCGTGCCCGCATCGCGGACAACGAAAACCCTCCGGCCAGCGGAGTTGACACAGATACTCTCGACAGGCCTGCTCGGTGGCGAAACGCGCCTCGAACTCGGCCAGATTCCGAGGATAATCTTCCATTTCCCCGATCCTACATCTTGTGGTCACATGAGTCAAGTAAATACCCATCATCCAAACCAGGATTTCCTTCTCACAATCCCGACGCGTATAGAAGTATAGCCGATCCACGACCGCGACGCAGGGCCGGCTGTTGAATTAACTGGTGCGGAGAGGGGGACTCGAACCCCCATGGGATTGCTCCCACTAGCACCTCAAGCTAGCGCGTCTGCCAGTTCCGCCACCTCCGCACTGGCTGGTTTGGGCGCGCCCGAAAGCGGTATTACTTGGAACCCTTGCTCCGAACCCGGCGCCCGTGAGGTTGAAAAAACAGCGCATTGCGCTGCCATTCGTCTATTGTACCCTAGGCCGACGCGAGGCGACCTAAGCGAGCGGAGCAAACGGTTCGGATTGGGTGCTCTTTCGCGCCCTACGCTACGACCCGGCCACCTGATGGGCGGGTTGTTGCTTCGTTTCGTCGATGAAGTCACGACAAGTTTCGATGGTTCGCTCGATGTCGGCGGGTGAAGGGTCGAGCTCGGCGAATTTCACGAGATCGCAGTGCTCGAGGAACTGCCGCAGCAACTTTCGGTGATCGCCATGCAAACGGTCGTCTCGGCGTAGCTCGAGAAGGAATTCCTCGGTGGTGCTTTCCGGAGCACGTAGCCCGAATCGGTCTTCGATGTAGTGCCGCAGGATGTTCGAGAGGCGCAGGTAGAAAAGCTTGTAGTCGCCGGCTTCAACGAGTCGGTCGGCCAATAGCGCTTCCAAAGCCTGGTAGGCGGTTTCGTGCGCAAGCAGCGGCGGCTTGGCGGTCTCGGCGACAGCGCGGCGGCGGCGCCAAAGGTAAATCCCACCGATCAAAAGAGCGCCAATCGCCCCGCCGGCAACCCAGTAGACCCATGGCGGCCACCCCGGTAGCTCCAACGGGCCGGAAGCCTCTTTGATATCGGGGGCGGCGGCGGTGCGCGTGAGAGCGTCGTCGTCGGGAGCGCCGGGATCGGCCGCGGGGAGAACCGACGTAACGCGAATAGAAATCGGCTCGGTTTCGATCGTGAACTCGTCATCGGTGGAAGCGTCGTCGGCCTTCCGGTGAAAGCGAACGGACATCGCGGGAATGGTGTAGTCACCCGGCAAGAAAGGCTCGAGAACGTAGGTGCGGTCTTCGGCAACGCGACCGTTTTCGAGGAGCTTCGGCGAGCCTCGGCGCGTCTCGACCACGCGAAATTCTCCGAGCTTTTCTTCGCGAGACGGAAACTCGATACGGCGATCTTCGGTGGTGGAAGCTTCGAGTACGAGATCGAGACGGTCGGCGACAGTAAGTTCAGAGCGATCGACGCGGGCATGCACGACGGCGTTGTCGGTCTCGTAAGTTTTCTCGATCGGGGTCGCTACAGCGGATTGCGTCTCCGGTGACGATGCGCAGCCGGTTAGGAAAATCGCAAAAAACAGCACCAGAGCCCCGCACGGAAGAGCGGGGTCGCGAGCGAGCGCCGCGCATCGAAAAGCTCGCACGCTTCGCCCGGGTCGCCGATGCCGCCCTTGTGCTGCCTTGCCCGCCCGTGACCCCGCACTGCCGTGCGGGGCCCTGTTGCTGCTTTTCGGACCGTTCACTGCTATGGCTACAACTTCTTCTCGCGACGACGGAAAAAAGCCGTCAAGTTGCGCACGTAATCTCGGCCTGTCACGATCCGGATTGCATCCACGCCGCTTGCTCGGAACAGCTCGGCTTGACGGTCTTGGCGTTCGCGGGCAAGCGCCTCCCAACGCCGCCGGACCTGGGCGTTTCCGGCATCCACGACCATCGTTTCGCCCGTCTCGGCGTCTTCCAATTCGATGAGCCCAATGGGCGGCAAGCTTTGCTCGCGCGGGTCGTTCAACGAAACGGCGATTAAGTCGTGCCGCCTTGCCACGATGCGCAGGGGCTTTTCGTATCCCTCGGCCAGAAAGTCGGAGACGAGAAAGACGACCGCTCGTCGATGAGTTATGCGGCCCAGATAGTCGAGCGCTTGGGCGATGTCGGTGCGACGTCGGCGGGGCTCGAAGTTCAGCAGTTCGCGAATCAACCGCAGCACATGCGAGACGCCCTTGGCGGGCGGGATGTAGAGTTCGATGATGTCGGTGAAGACGATCAGCCCGACCTTGTCGTTGTTCTTGATGGCGGAAAACGAGAGCAGCGCGCAGAGTTCGGCGGCCACTTCGTTCTTGCGCTTTTCGCGGCTTCCGAAAGTTCCCGAGGCCGACAAATCGACGACGAAAAGGACAGTCAACTCGCGCTCCTCGACGTAGCGTTTGACGTAGGGTTGCCCGGTGCGCGCCGTCACGTTCCAATCGATAGTGCGGATTTCGTCGCCCGGAGCGTACTCACGCACTTCGTCGAACTCCATCCCGCGGCCCTTAAAGACGCTGTGATACTCCCCGGCAAGAACGTCGTTGACGGCCTTGTTGGTGTAGATTTCGATGAAGCGGATTTTCTTCGCCAGTTCCTTGGGGATCATGGAACTTCCACGGTGTCGAAGATCTGTTGCACCATGTCCTCGGAAGTCTTCTCTTCCGCCTCGGCCTCGTAGCTGACGATGACGCGGTGGCGCAACACATCGGGCCCGATGGTCTTGACGTCTTGCGGGGTGACGTAGCCGCGGCCTTCGACAAAGGCCTGCGCCTTGGCCGCCATGGCGAGAAAGATTGTCGCGCGAGGGGAGGCGCCGTAGCGCAACAGGTCGGCGATATCGAGCCCGTAGGCGGCCGGGTCGCGCGTGGCCTCGACGACGTTGACGATGTATTCCTCGATCTTGTCGTCCATGTAAATTTCATCGACGAGCGAGCGCAGCCGGCCGATATCGGCGGGGTCGAGAACTTTCTCGACTTCAGTGTCGGGCGCCGAGCGCGCCATGCGCCGGAGAATTTCGCGTTCGTCGGCCTTGCTCGGGTAGGTCACCTTCAGCTTCAACATGAAGCGATCGATCTGGGCCTCGGGCAGCGGGTACGTTCCCTCTTGCTCGATAGGGTTTTGCGTCGCCAAAACCATGAAGGGCTCGGGCAGCGGATAGCTCTCGTCGCCGATCGTGACTTGGCGCTCTTGCATGGCTTCGAGCAGCGCGCTTTGGACTTTCGCCGGCGCGCGGTTGATCTCGTCGGCGAGGACGATGTTGGCGAAGATCGGGCCCTTGCGCGTCGAAAAATCGCCGTCCTTGGGGTTGTAGATTAGCGTGCCCAGCAGGTCGGCGGGCAGCAGATCGGGCGTGAACTGGATGCGTTGAAAATCGGCGTGGATGGTTTTAGCGAGAGTCGTAACGGAAAGCGTTTTGGCCAGCCCGGGCACGCCTTCGATCAAAACGTGCTGATTCGAGAGCAGGGCCAGGAGCAGGCGGTCGCTCAAGTAGCGCTGCCCGACGATGACGCGCCCGACAGCCTCCCGCAGCTTCGAAAGCAGGGCGTGCTCTTTCTGGATTTTCTCGGCGATTTGTTGTACGTCAACCGACACGGTGATGAATTGCCTCCCGATGACCAGATCAGGATTCAGAGCAACTATTTTACCTTGTCTGTTCGCCGCAAGACCGTTGGCTTGGTCGCGCACGGAGCGTGATGGTTCGAGCGAACAGCGGCTCGGTTTGGAGTCCCGCTACAATCTTGGGGGAGTTTGTCATGCGTTATTGTTCGCTCTGCTTGCTTTCGCTCTCGTCGGTGTTCTTGCTACAGATTGGATGTTCGTCCGGACCGGTTGACCAGGTGGATGAGGCCGGCTCGGAAGAGCTACGCGCGACGCACCGGCCCTCGGTGCCCGGCGTCCACGGCCTCGTTTCCGCCGGCCACCCGCTGGCCTCGATGGCGGGCATGCGGGTTCTGCTCAAGGGCGGCAATGCCGTCGATGCGTCGATTGCCGTTCTGGCCACGCTCAATGTGGTTCGTCCGCAAATGTCGGGGGCCGGCGGCAATGGTTTTTTCACCATCTACGAAAAGTCCTCGGGTAACATCCATTCGCTCAACGCCACCGGCGCGGCGCCCCAAGCATTAGACGCCTCGCAGCTCAACGAAGACGATCTCTACAAAGGGATCAAGGCAGGTGTCGTCCCCGGGCTGTTGGGCGGTTGGATCACCGTGCTCGACCGCTTCGGGACAATGACTCTCTCCGAACTTCTCGAACCCGCCATCGATTACGCCGAAAACGGCCATCCCATTGAACAGTCGGTCACCGCGGCCATCGCCGATTCCCAAGAGATCTTCGAGAAGTTCGCTTCGAGCCGCGGCGTATTTCTGCCCGACGGGCGCGTCCCGGAACCGAACATGCGCTTCACCATGCCCGGGCTTGCCGGAACATTTAAGAAGCTCGCCGAGGCCGAGCAGCAGGCGAGCCGGCGCGGCCGGTCGCGCTCCGAGGCGCTGCAAGCGGCCTTCGACCGTTTTTACCGCGGCGACATCGCGAGCGAGATGGTTGCCTTTTACGAACAACACGGCGGGGTGTTCACAGCCGACGACTTGGCCGGCTACAAGCCGATTTGGACCGAGCCAGTTCATACGAAATACCGCGGTTACGACGTCTACAGCAGTCCCTCGACCTCGCGTGGCGGGCTTGAAGTCACCATGCAGCTCAACTGCATCGAGGGGTTTGACGTTGCCGAGTTGGGCCACAATAGCGCCGAGTTGCTGCACCTGGTGAGCGAGTGCATCAAGGTTGTCAAAGCCGACGTCTACCGCTACACGGCCGATCCGGCGACTACCGAGATGCCCGTCGCGGGGATGCTGTCGAAAGACTACGCCGCCCTGCGCCGCGAATTGATCAGCACCGACACCGTGATGGCTTTTCCCGAGGCCGGCTCACCGCCGGGCGCCCCTGAAACCGAGACGGCGAGCGTCTTCCGGGCTCGCTTCCCCGAACAGATCGACCCCGCCGGCCACACCGACAGCTTTTCGATCGTCGACGCCGAGGGCAACGCCGTAGCCTGCACGCCGACCCACGGGAGCCTATTCGGGACAAGCGTCGTGGTCGGCAATACCGGGCTGACTTTCAACAACGGGACGAGAGTCGGCTCGACCGCGCCCTACTCTGATCACGTCAACTACGCGCGGGGCGGCCGGATTGCGCTGCTCAACAATTCGCCGATTATCGTTTTGAAAGACGGTCAGTTCGTGCTCGCCATCGGAACCCCGGGCGGTGAAACCATCGGGCAAACGCAGTTTCAAGCTCTGCTCAACGTGCTCGATTTCGACATGGAGATTCAGCAGGCCGTCGCCGCCCCGCGCATCGCGCTCGCCGCCGAGCCGAATTTCTACAAGCCGGGATCGGCGATTACGCTGCGGGCCGAAGCGCGAATCTCCGCTGAAGTCACCCGAACGCTCGAGGCCATGGGCCACGTTGTCGAACGCGTCGAAGGCTACGCCTTCGGCAGTATGCAGGGCATTCTCGCCGATCTCGAAAAAGGAACTCTCGCGGCGGGAGCGGATCCTCGACGCGTCGCCTATGCCGTGGGTTGGTAGGCGGCTACGACTTCGCCCGCAGCGCCTGTTGCGCCTGAGGTGTGAGTTGCACACCCAACTCGGCGAGCTGCCGCGTCGGCACTGTGTTGGGCGCTTCGCACATCAGATCAGTCCCCTTGGCGGTCTTGGGGAAGGGGATCACGTCGCGAATCGTCGCTTCCCCGGCCAACAACATGATCAGCCGGTCGAGCCCCAGAGCGATGCCGCCGTGCGGCGGGGTGCCGTATTCGAGGGCGTCCAAGAAGAACCCGAAGCGATGCCGGGCTTCCAACTCGGTGAAGCCAAGAGCGGAGAAAACCTTCGACTGCACGTCACCGCGGTGAATACGAATCGAGCCCGAGCCCAGCTCGATGCCGTTCAAGACCAAATCATAAGCCTTGGAGCGGCAGGCGCCCGGGTCGCTTTCCAATTTGTCGAGATCTTCCTCGAGCGGCGAAGTGAAAGGATGATGCGCGGCATTCCAGCGACTCTCGTCTTTCGACCACTCGAACATCGGGAACTCGGTGATCCACAAAAAGCGTAGATCCTTGGGGTCGAAAAGATTGTGCCGGTCGGCGTATTGGCGGGCCACTTCGAGGCGAAGATCGCCGGCCGCCCGCAACACTTGTTGCTCGGGCTTGGGGCCGTCGGGGGTTTTCGCCGAAGTAGCGAGAAAGAGCAAATCGCCTTCCTCGAAGCCGGTCCGCTCGCGCACGGTCGCCATCGATTCGGGAAAGTCGCGCTCGAGCCGCTTCGTGTCCTCGAAGATTTTCAGGTTACGGTCCGGACCCAGGGCTTTCAAGTCGTCGCGCTCGCGCCGGGTGGTCTGGCCGACTTTGGGAATTCGAATCGCCGTGAGAGGCATGTCGCCGGCCACTTCGGGCGGAAACAGGTCGTTGACGCGCGTCATGGCCGGCAAGCGCAGGTCGGGCTTGTCGCTGCCGTACTTCTCGATCGCCTCGGCGTGGGAGATCCGCAACAGCGGGATTTCGGGAACCTTGTGGCCCGAGGCTTCGCAGACACGCGTTACCAATTCCTCGATCACCTCGTAGATGCTCTCGGGTTGCGCGAACGACATCTCCAGATCGATTTGCGTGAACTCGGGTTGGCGGTCGGCACGCAAGTCCTCGTCGCGAAAACAGCGCACGATTTGGAAGTACTTGTCATAGCCGCCGATCATCAATAGCTGCTTGAAAAGCTGCGGCGATTGCGGCAAGGCGTAGTAGGTTCCCAAGTTGATGCGCGAGGGGACCAGAAAATCGCGCGCGCCTTCGGGCGTCGAGCGCGTCATGAAAGGCGTTTCCAGTTCCAGAAAACCCTGGCCGTTCAAGCTGTCGCGAATCGCGAAATTGACGTGATGCCGCAATATCAAGTTGCGCTGCATACGGGGCCGGCGGATATCGACATAGCGGTATTTGAGCCGCACGTCCTCGCCGATCGCGGCGTCTTCATCGATCGGGAAGGGCGGCGTCCGCGAAACATTGAGAAGCAGCAGGGTCTCGGCTTGGATCTCCACTTCGCCGGTTTCAAGGTCGGAGTTAATCGTGTCTTCGGAGCGCCGCACGACCGGGCCCTCGACGGCCACCACGAACTCGCTGCGCAATAGTTCGGCGTGCGAGTGAACCTCTTCGCTGAGTTCCTTGTTGAAGACGACTTGCGTGATGCCTTCACGGTCGCGCAGGTGGATGAAGATCAGGCTGCCGAGGTCACGGCGGCGGTGGACCCAACCCATCACCACGGCGCGCGAGCCCACGTCGGCCGGGCGCAGCTCGTTGCAATGATGCGTGCGGCGGAGGTCGCCGAGAAAGTCCAAGGAGCGGGATTGTTCAGCCATCACACGTTCTTCCTGTGCTCGCGTGCAAGTTCCATGTAGCCGTCGACGCCGCGGCGAATGCGCTCGAGTTCATCGTCGGTCGTTTGGCGGCGCACTTTTCCGGGAACGCCGGCGACCAGGCTGCGCGGCGCAATCTGGGCGCCTTCGACCACCAGAGCTCCGGCGGCGATGATCGACCCAGAGCCGATCTTCGATCCGCTCAGCACCGTCGCGCCCATGCCGATCAGGCAACCGTCTTCGATCTCGCAAGCGTGAAGCGTCACCGAATGGCCGACCACGCAACGGCGGCCCACCACGAGTGGCTCGCCGCGGTCGACATGCAGGCAGCAGTTGTCTTGGATATTCGACTCGTCGCCGATCGTGATGTCGGCGACATCGCCGCGAATCGTCGTATTGGGCCACACGCCGACGTGCTCGCCCAGTGTGACCTTGCCAATCACGACGGCGGTTGGGTCGATGAACGCTGAGTCCGGGACCGTCGGCGATTGGCCGCGAAAAGGACGAGTCATTTTGGATCGCGAAGAAGGGATGAAATCGGCGGTGAATCCCCGGCCCAAGCGCGTCTCCGGAGACCCCGAACAGCGGGTTCCCCCCAGGTCTCAGACCAGCCTGACAGGCCGCAAGAGAGCGGAAAAACGCGCCTGTGCGCGCGAGTTTCAGCGTAGCACAACCGCCTCGACCGATCGTTTCCCGACCGACGAATTCGCCGCCTAACAAGCACTCGGCCGGCCCTTCGAGCCGTCGACAAAGCGTTCGCGAACCACCTCCTTGGCGCATCTGGCCCGCTTTTCTCATCGAATGGCGAGGCAAAGTGCATGAAGAGGCTCGTCAGTACGAGGCCTGCGCCGCTTGACGCCCCAACTCTTATGCACTTAAGCAAAAGACGCGTACTTGAACAGCACGGCGAGCAAGCGCAACGACGTAACAGCGGGCCGATCGTGTGCTTTGCCCGTCAGGCGGTGAAAAATGCGGGCTGGGAATCCTGACGGCGCGAGCCTTGCTCGGTGAAATGCCGGCGCGGCATGGGAGGACGTTGATAAGGTAGGGGCTGGCGCGTGCCGGCCGTAGTCCTGCCGGCGCGACGCAACGTCGATGCTCCACGAAAGGATCTATAAGTATCGCCATGTTCACGCGTTTCTTCTCTCTATTCACCCTGATAGCCGTCGTCGCCGCGGTCGCGTTCTCCCAGGAAATTCCCCGTCCCGAATACCCACAGCCGCAATTCGAGCGCAAGCTGTGGATGAACTTGAACGGCGAGTGGGAGTTCGAATTCGACGATGACGACGCCGGGGTCGACGCCGGCTGGTACTCGGGCAAGAAGAAATTCTCACGCAAGATTCTCGTTCCGTTCTGCCCGGAAAGCTCGATGAGCGGGATCGGCGACACGGATTTTCATACGGTGGTCTGGTATCGCCGCACGTTTTCGCTCGGCAACGACTGGAAGGGTAAGAACGTTCTGCTGAACTTCGGGGCGGTCGACTACGACGCGTCGGTGTTCGTCAACGGAAGCCTCGCCGGCTCGCACAGCGGCGGCAGCGTTCCGTTCTCTTTCGACATCACTTCCCACCTGGCGAAGGGTGATAACACGATCGTACTGCGCGCGAAGGACTACCCGACCGATCGCTTCCTGCCGCGCGGCAAGCAGTATTGGAAACCCAAATCAGCCTCCATTTTTTATCGCCGCACAACCGGCATTTGGCAAACGGTTTGGCTCGAAGGAACCGGCGCCAGCTATATAAGGAAGGTCCGCATCGACACGTCGCTCGACGGGACGGTGAAGTTTTCGAGCCGCATCGTTGGTCCCGGCGAGGGCCTGAAGTTGACGGCTAAAGTAACCGACGAGGGTAAGACGGTCGCGACGGTCGTGGTCTCGGCGGAGCAGGTACGAACCGGCGCGGGGGTGGTCGTTCCCGACCCCAAGCACTGGGACCCGCGACGGCCGCATCTCTACGACGTGACGTTCACGCTAAGCCGCGGCAACGAAGTGCTCGACGAAGTGCATTCCTATTTCGGAATTCGCACCGTAACGGTCGAGAGCGGACGCGTTTTCATCAACGGCCGGCCAATCTACCTAAAGATGATCCTCGATCAGGGTTATTGGCCCGAGAGTATTCTGACGCCGCCCACCGACGAGGCCCTCAAGTTCGACATTGAAGCCACCATGGAGATGGGCTTCAACGGCGCGCGCAAGCACCAGAAGCTCGAAGATCCTCGCTGGTTGTATTGGGCCGACAAGCTGGGTTTCCTGGTCTCCGACGAAGCCGCCAATGCGTATCTGTACGACGAGGAGTACGTCCGCGCCTTCACCGATGAGTGGATCGAGACGGTCGAGCGCGACTACAACCACCCGTCGGTCATTATGTGGACGCCCATCAACGAAAGCTGGGGCGTGCCCGACCTGCGCGATCCCGCGCAGCAGGATCATCTCAAGGCGCTTTACAGGCTGACGAAGTCCATCGACCGCACGCGGCCCGTGATCGACAACGACGGCTGGGAACACACCGACCTGACCGATCTTTTCGCGTTCCACGACTACAGCCGCACCGGCGAGTTGCTCTACGAACGCTACAAGGATCTCGGCAAGCCCGGCGCCGCCATACCGCCCGCTCACCGCGCGCTGATGCTGCCCGGTTTCGAGTACAACGGCTCGCCGTTCTATCTGTCGGAGTTTGGCGGCATCGCCTATATCCCGCCGGGGACGGTCGTGCCGGAGGAATCCTGGGGCTACTCGGGAGTCGAGAAAACCCCCGAAGACGCGCTGAGCCGCTTGCGCGGGCTTTATGAGGCGATCGCCAAAATGCCCCTCGTCACCGGTATCTGCTACACCCAGCTCACCGATGTCGAGCAGGAAGTGAACGGATTGCTGACCTTCGACCGCAAGATGAAGTTCGATCCGAAAGAGCTGAAGGCAATCAACGACCTGCTGCGGTGACCAGCCGGATCATACCCTCGCCGCAACGAACCCTCCGGGCCCCCGCTATTTGGCGCTCGAATCCGGCTGGTGGATCCCGAACACATTGCCTTCCGTATCACGGCAATACGCTTGCTGACCGACGCCGGGAATCGCGAACGGCCTCAAGATCACTTCCCCGCCCTCGGCCGCCACTTTCTCGGCCGTCTCGGCGACCGAAGCCACTTGTATCGTATTAGGCGTCGGCGGCATGTCGTCGCGGCGGCGCATGAAGCCGCCGTTGATGCCGGGCTCGTCGTTCGAGCCGGTGGTCATCAGCCAATAAGCCTGCGGCCCCTCCACCTTTTGCGTCCTCCAGCCGAAGACGCTCTCATAGAACGC
This sequence comes from Bryobacterales bacterium, assembly GCA_965248235.1. Lineage (GTDB taxonomy): Bacteria > Acidobacteriota > Terriglobia > Bryobacterales > UBA6623 > UBA6623. Next base: position 341,716 of record CBDFIU010000002.1, read on the forward strand.
CAAAGCTCGGTCCGGGTCATCCACTCCCATTTCAAAGTGCACCACTCGATTCATCGATCGCTCCTTTTGCGGTGTTCTCCGTGACGAGAGGGCAGCTCGATCATGGAAACGCCCTCCCGGAACGGGGCCGGAACCAGTCAGCGTCGGGCAACACCACGAGAATGTGAAGTCTGGTTACGTTTCGAGGTGATTGTATCGCACCCCGTCCCACCTGACCGTGCCCGATATCACAAGGCGAGCCGGTTCCGGTCGACCGATGGACTTCGATTCACCGCGGGGCCGATTTTCAGGCCGCCCTACCCCTAATCTGTATCAGATTGGTATTTACTTGACTCAGGTGACCACAAGATGTAGGATCGGGGAAATGGAAGATTATCCTCGGAATCTGGCCGAGTTCGAGGCGCGTTTCGCCACCGAGCAGGCCTGTCGAGAGTATCTGTGTCAACTCCGCTGGCCGGAGGGTTTTCGTTGTCCGCGATGCGGGCACGACAAAGCGTGGGCGGTGCGGACAGCGCTGCTGGAGTGCGCCGGCTGCGGGCATCAAGCTTCTCCAACGGCGGGCACAATATTTCAAGACACCCGCCAACCCCTCCAGAGTTGGTTTCGAGCCATGTGGTGGCTCACGAGCCAGAAGAACGGGGCGAGCGCGCTGGGCTTGCAGCGGGTGTTGGGCCTGGGCAGCTACAAAACGGCCTGGACTTGGTTGCATAAGCTCCGGCGCGCCATGGTGCGGCCCGGACGCGATCGGCTCAGCGGGCGCGTGGAGGTTGACGAGACTTACTTAGGAGGCTTGGAGGAGGGCGTGCGCGGTCGCCAAACCGACGCTGAGGCGCTGATTGTAGTAGCGGCCGAGGAAGATGGTGCCGGCATCGGGCGGGTTCGGATACGCACCATTCCCAACGCCTCCGGGGACAGCTTGATGGCCTTCGTCGGCGAGTCGATCGAACCCGGCAGCGTGGTCCATACCGACGGTTGGCTGGGATACGAACCGCTCGAAGGCGACGGCTATCGCCACGAGGTGAGCTACCTGGAGGGGCAACCGGCGCGCGCCTCGAAACTGCTCCCCCGGGTGCACCGCGTGGTGTCGTTAGTGAAGCGCTGGATACTGGGCACGCATCAAGGAGCGGTCAGTCACGAGCATCTCGACTCCTACCTCGACGAATTCGCCTTCCGCTTCAACCGCCGCAAGTCCAGAAGTCGAGGCAAGCTCTTTTACCGCCTGGTTCAACAGGCCGTCGCCGTGCCACCGGCACCCTACAAATCGCTGGTCGGAGGCACCGCGACACGCGCTACGGACGACCACAACATGTAGGGGCTATTTCCCAATACCTGAGTCAAGTAAATACCCATCTTTCACCGAAAGCACGACCGATTTGGATGACGACTGGAACTTCATTACCATCAACGGCAACGCCGACGTAAAGCTCTACGCGCCTTTCGCGGGGCAAATAGAAGGACTGCCATTGGGCATCGAATCGGAGTACGAGGGTTGGCTGGTTTGGGAAGATGACGCGGCACCCGACAATAACCCCGGCCATCGTACTGTAGGAACGGCCGATTCTGAATTCGTGGGTGTTATCTACACTCCCACGCGCGACTTTTTCTGGGGCGGCACAAACACCGTGGCCGGTTGGGTCATGCTTGTGGTCGACAACCTCACGCTTGCGGGCAATGCGACCATCAATGGTGGAACGTTAAACGACGGCGTGGTGCCGAATCCGATTAAGACCGTCACATTGTTGGAGTAACTGGGAGCAGAACATGAGAACCGTGCGAACCTTGCGCAGGAAGGGATCGGTGACCGTTGAACTGGCCCTCACCGCGCCGTTGCTGATGCTGATGATGGTTGGGGCGACAGACTTTGCTCGCGCTTTTTACCATGCGGTAGAGGTAGTCAACGCGTCCGGCACGGGCGCCTTCTTTGGGTCGGGCAGCGTGGTGCGGGCCGGAGTTTTCGGGAAGATCGATCAGCTTTCCCAGAACGATGCAGCCGACCTTGAAAACGTGACGGTAACACCGGCCTTCTATTGTGATTGCCCTGGGAACACTCAGGGGCCCGTCAACCAGGTCGATTGCAACAACGACACCTGCGGCTCCTATGGAGCGCCGCGGTTGTTTTCCGAGGTCACCGTCGAGCAGACCTTCACCCCGATGATTCCCTGGCCGGGGGTGCCGAACCCGATCCGAGTCAGCCGGACTTCCTATTTCCGTGTGCAATAAGAGACTGAGGACATCATGAAGCTGAACTATGCCCCCCTGTCGATGATCCGGCCGAATCGGAAAGGTCGGAATCGTCGTGGGGCAACGATCGTTGAGTTCGCCTTCACGTTCATGCTCTTTTTCCTGATCGTTTTGACGCTGATGGAGATCGGCCGGGGCATCTGGACCTACACGACGCTGGCTCACGCCACCCGGCAAACCGCCCGCTTCGCCCAAATCAGCGGAACTAGAACCGGCGTGACGACCCTGGCGGAACTCAAAACGATCGCCGATCGTTGGTCTCACGGCCTCAACCCCTCCGACCTCACGCTCTATGCGACATGGAACCCCGGGGAACCTGACGAGACTACCAACCCCGCGAATGCGGAGCGAGACGACATCGTCGAGATCAATCTCGTCTACAACTTTCGATTGATCTCCTCGCCGATCGTGCTGACGCAGAGCACCCTCACGATGGGCAGCACCAGCCGCATGATCGTGTCGAACTAGTGCGGCTCTCCATTCACTAATTTGCCGGAATCTTCACCCGTCCGCCGCGGGTAGGTGCAAGCCGCCCCGAGGCCCGTCGCCGTCGCGGGGGCTCGTAGTTCCACCGTACTTTGGGTCCGGTGTCGCCGCCGGCGGGGTGCCGATAGGTCCCGGCGGCGGGAAACCGATCGACGATGCGACACCGGTCTTTGCCCAAAAGACCCCGGTACCCATAGGCTAGCGACAACGAGAAAAGATTCGGGTAGAACTGTGTTTGGTTGTAACGTGTCTTCCATTTGAGGCTCAAAAGGGGCCTCAATGATGGAATGCGTCGATCGCGATTTCGGTACCCTGACCCGAAACACCTTGCTGAAAACAAAGCGTTGCATCCGACTTTGGCAAAGCATACGACTCTGTGAGATTCGGTTCCGGGAAGCCTTACCTTCTTTCCAGACAGGAAGATACGCGGTTCCCGGTCGACTTTTCGCAGTCGTTCCCGGAGTGGTTCCCCGAGTCGTTCGAACGGAATTCTCATGACGGTAGTAGGGTTTTACACGTAGTCGTTAATAGCCGATTGGTTCCATCTAGAATGTGCCCATCGGACCATTGGCATTCGATGTGGAGTCGGCTACTTTTGAAGTAACTATTCTTTTGAAGTTGAAAGAGTGAACACGATGTCCGAGCTAGGTCGAAAGAGGCTCCCCATGAGAACCACGACACGCTTGCAACTATTCGTTCGCAAACTAAAGAGCTTACGATCGGATGTCCGCGGCAGCCTGATCGTCGTGACCGCATTGGTCCTGCCGGCGCTTTTGGCGTTTCTGGGCCTTTCCGTCGATTTCGGAATGGTCTTCGACACCAAGCGCCGCCAGCAAAATGCGGCCAATGCCGGGGCGATGGGCGGAGCCTATGAACTTTTGCGGCTGAACGAGGACTACGCCGAGGTGGCAGTCGCCGCCAAAGCCGATACGAAACGGAACGGATTCGACCACGACGCCGGCAACGTCGAGGTGACGGTGAACTATCCCTACACCTGCTTCAACGGGGACGCGAATTGCGTTGAGGTGATCGTCGACCAAACGATCCCGACTTTCTTTATTAGCATTTTCGGCAGTGATTCAATTGCCATTCAGTCGCGCGCGGTGGCCGGCCTGATGGCCGGTGCGGGCGACGGCTGCATTTACGTACTCGATCGGACTGAGCGGGATTCCGCGTTCAAGGTTCCGGGAACGGCCACGGTGGCGGCCGACTGCGAAATCATGGTCAACTCCACCCACGACCGGGCGGTGAGAAACGTCGGGGGCGGCTGTATCAACGCGACATCGATTGGCGTGACCGGCGGAAGCAACATGCAGTCGAGTTGCCCGGCGCCCCCGGTGACGTACATGCCGCAGACCAGCGATCCGATGTGGATGTATGACTGTACCGATTCGTTAGCCGTGTGCGGCAGTAACTTCACTGCTCAGCCGCATGCGTATACCGAGGAGCCGGTCGCCGGCATTGTCTCGGGTAGCGCGTACGTGCGAAACGATCCCACGGGCCTTCTCGAGGAATGGTTGGACCCGGGCATCTACATGGGCGGCATCACGCTCCAAGGCGGTACTTACCACCTGAATCCTAGGATTTACATTATGGATGGCGGCGGTTTTTCGGCCGTGTCGGATACGATCATCGACGGCACCAACGTCCTGATCTACAACACGAACACAACCGGGAACGATAAGCAGTGGGGACACATCAAGATCGGCGCCCAGACGCAGGCCACCTTCATTGGCAGGACGGAAGGATACTACCAGGGCTTTCTGTTTTGGAACGACCGTGATATGCCCGACCTCAACCCCGGAGCCTCCATTTTGGGCACGTCGTTTTCCTCCTTTGAAGGCGTCATGTATTTCCCCTCGGTGCATCTCAAGTTTCGCGGCGACAGCGAAGCCGACGGCTGGAATATGGTCATCGCCAATACGCTGTCGATCGCCGGAACGGCCGAAAGCATCGCGAGTAAGCCCGACTTTGCCAACAGTACGACCGGTATGCCTTCGTTGCTGAAACGCGTCACGTTGATGGAGTGAATCACCATGTGCCCGAGAAATTCAAGAAACACATCACGCAGCCGGGCCGGCATGGCCGTTGTGGAACTCGCTCTGATTGCCTCGGTGCTCATGTTGTTGACCGCCGGAGCGATTGATTTTTCCCGCGCATTTTTCAGCGCGATCACCGTGGCCAACTCCTCCGGCACGGGGGCGTTTTACGGTGCTCAGAGTCTGGTCCGCTTCGGTCGACGCCATCAACACCGTCGCGACCAACGACGCCGTTGACATTGACGCGATCACCCTTTCAGACAACCTGACGGTCACGTCCAGTACGTATTGCGACTGTCCGAACGGTACCGAAGTAGAGTGCGCGGCCGTCGACTGCGACGACTACGGCATGCCGCGGGTCCATGCGAAGACACGCGTGGAGTTCAGGTATGAACCGTTGTTTGCGTGGCCCGGTGTTCCCGACCCGATCATCGTGGCGCGCGAACACTACGTGAGGGTTCAGTAAGTTCCGCCAACCGGAGGCCCGGCAGCCATGAAATCGCTCAGCCCTAGATCAGTTCGCCGTCGTCGCGGGCAGCGCGGCGCCACACTCGTCGAGTTTTCGCTGACCTTCCTGTTATTTCTCGTCATCCTCCTCGGGATCATGGAAATGAGCCGCATGATGTGGACGTATTCCACCATCGCCCACGCGGCACGACAGGGAGCGCGCTATTGCATGGTCCACGGCAGCATCAATACGGCGGTTGTGGAAGATATCGAGGCCATCGTCCACGGCGCCTCCACGGGACTGCAAACCGATCAGCTCACGGTCACTCCGATCTGGAACCCCGATACCGATCGGGAAACCGCGATCCCGGCTTCCGTCGCCCGAGGGGACATTGCCGAAGTGCGGGTCACCTATCCTTTCCAATTCATCACCGGGGACATATTGGTCAAAGCCGGCAGCCTCACTCTGTCCACGACGACACGCATCGTTGTCGCGAACTGACCTGCCGGCCGACGGGCCTGCTGCGCTCCGCGCGTTCTTTCTCCGCGATCCCGGAAACGCTCTTGGAATGATCGCTATCTCATTGGGGTAAGCTGTCAGCATGGTTTCGGTTATTGTTCCGGTCTGGAACGACGCGCGGGCCCTCGATCGTTTGCTCCCCGTCCTCCTTTCCGAAACGTCGGCCCCGGAGATTATCGTCGTCGACAGCGGCAGCAGCGACGGGCTCGACAAAGTAGCCGATCGTTACCCGGCGGTTCGCGTTCTTCCATCTGAACGTGGACGCGGGCGCCAGATGAATCTCGGAGCGGCGGCCTCGCGCGGCGACGTGCTGCTGTTTCTCCACGCCGATACCTATCCGCCGTCCGGCGCGATCGAGGAGATCCCCGATCTGCTTACCGCCCGGCGGGCTGACTTCGGGGCTTTTCGTGTCCGTTTCGATCCGCCCGTTTGGCTGCCCGAAAAGCTGACTTTCTTTACGCGCTTCGCCGTTCCTTGCACTTGCTTCGGCGATCAGGGCATCTTTGCGCGGCGCGAATTTTTCGAGGCCACCGGAGGGTTCCCCGAGATCGACTTGCTCGAGGACGTTCACTGGCTCCGCAAGGCGGCCAAAATGGGGCGTATGACGCGCTCGCCACGCACCGTTGTGACCTCCGGGCGGAGATTCGCGGAGATCGGCGTCGGCCGCCAAATTCGCCGCAACACGGCCATTTTGATTCGTGACCGGCTGGGAGTGACGCCCGCCCGCCTGGCCGCCCTCTACAGCCGCGGATACGCGCGGGAACGGACGATGCGCCGTCCATCGGGGAGCCCCGAATCGCTCGCCGAAGCGACATCCGCGCGGACGCGGTTCAGGTGACCCGCGAAGTGCCCGTCGATCCGGCCGTCTCTCCTTTCCGCCGCTTCCTCGAAGGGGCCCCGAAGGCGGAGTTGCATGTGCATCTGCGCGGCGCGATGCCGCCGGAGTTCTTCGCCGGCCTGCTCGAAAAGTACACTCCGGCGATTGCACTCCAAGACGCGCCGAGGCGTTTTCTCGATGCTTTTCAAAAGTGCGACAACATTCGCCCTTTCCTGCACTCGCCCCTGAAGGCTCCAATCCAGTCGCTATTTCACTACCACTCCTTTGACCAATTCCTGGCGACTTATCTGTTCACATCGTATTTCTGCCGCGACGTGACGGATTTCCGGAACCTCATTGCGGCCGTTCGGGCCGACTTGACGCGACGGAACATTGTCTACGCCGAGATCACGGTATCGATCTTCGAATACCTCAACCAGGGCATTGCGATCCAGGACTTGGCTGCCGCGCTCGACGAGGAGGCCGCGAAACCGGGAGTCGAAACCCTGTGGATCGCCGATCTCGTGCGAAACATCGGCCCCAGTAAAACCCAAGAAATTCTCGAGGATCTGCTGCGCTGCCGTCCTCGCGGCCTCGTCGGGATCACCCTGGGCGGCAGTGAGCACCAGTTCCCGCCGGCGCGGTTCGAGCAGCTCTACCTAACGGCTCGAGAGCACGGGCTGCGCCTCGGCGTCCATGCCGGAGAGGCCTTGGGACCCCAAAGTGTCTGGGACGCCCTCCGCATCCTCGGAGCCGAGCGAATCGGCCACGGTATTCGCTCGATCGAAGACCCGGAGCTGGTGGCGTACTTGGCCGAGCGCCGCATTCCTTTGGAGGTTTGCCCCACGAGCAATATCCGAACCGGGGTCTGCCCCGATTACCCCGATCATCCGCTGCCGGCGCTGCTGAGAGCGGGAGTCCCGTTGACGCTGAATACCGATGACCCCACTTTCTTTCGCACAACCCTCGTCGAGGAGTGCCTGCACGCCCGCGACATGGGAATCAGCGCGGCCGACATTGTGGCTATTCTGGCCAATGGTTTTCGACACGCGTTCATGCCGGAAAACCGCAAGCAAAGCTTTCTGGATCAATTGGCCGACTACTCGAAGCAAAACCGCGACGACATTCCGGCCGCGTAGCACGGCGAAAGTCTCGCGCCCGGTGTTGCCGACCCGTCGTTTCCCGAGAGCGAAACACGCGAACGTACGATCAAGCGGGCTATAATCTTGTGACACGGAGCCGAGCCGCTCGCTCAACCAAAAGAAGCGACTCGCGCTCCCTAGCGGCAATCGTATCGATGGCGGACACAACGCAAGTGGAGTTACTGACCGGGGATGTTGACGCCTGGAATCAATGGCGTGAGCAGAACCCGCGACTTCATCCCGACCTTGCCGGCGCGGATCTAACCGATGCCGATCTTCGCGTCGCCGACCTGGTCGCGGCGAACCTCTCCGGCGCCAAGCTCGTCATGGCCAACCTAAGCGGCGCCGACCTTCGCGAAGCTGATCTGAGCGGCGCCAATCTCGTGGGAGCGCGCCTCGTGGGTGTCGACATCGAGGACGCCGATTTGAGCGCGGCCGATCTAAGAACCGCGGAAGACTTGACGCAGGAGCAACTCGAAGAGACACGAGGCAGCGTGAAGACGATCCTGCCCGACGGCTTGCGTCACCCCAAGCGCTGGAACAGCTGACCGGCCGCGCCCCCTGTACCCTTCCAGAGTGGCTGCCCAGCGCGGTAGTTCATAGAAGACCGGCCACCCGAGAGGAGCGCCCTTCGCCCCCTGCGTGATCGAACGCCTGGGGGGGACTTGCGCCCTCCCGGTGTGGTCCGCAACCGAAAGCCCAGTGGGGAGTTCGCGCCGTTTGTTCGAGCGCCAGTACAGGGGTGCCGTTGGTTGCGGCGGCTGGCGAAAGGAGTCTGTCTTGTCTGCATCTGCATTTCAATTCTTCGTCGGTATCGACTGGGCCACCGAGGCCCATCAAATCTGTCTGCTCGACACCCAGGGCGAGATCGTTCACGAACGCACCGTCGTTCATTCCGGTTCGGCGGTCGGCGAGTTCCTCAATCAACTGCTCGAGTTGACCGGCTGCCCGCCGGCTTCCATCGCGGTCGCGATCGAAGTCCCGCGTGGCGCGTTGGTCGAAACGCTGCTCGAACGGGGATTCTCGGCTTTCTTCCTTAACCCGAAACAACTCGATCGTTTCCGAGACCGGCATTTCCCGGCCGGCGCCAAAGACGACCGCCGTGACGCTTTCGTCTTGGCTTGCTCGCCGCGAACCGACCCGCATTGCTTCCATGCCATCGAGGTCGACGACCCGCTCGTGATGCGCCTGCGCGACCTCACTCGTCTCGACGATGAGTTGCGTAGCAGCTTCAACCGCAACAGCTGCCAACTTCGCGAGCAACTCTATCGCTACTACCCGCAGCTTTTGCGCTTGTCCCCAGCCGCCAACGAAGCTTGGCTCTGGGCCCTGCTGGAACTGGCTCCCAGCCCCGCAAAGGCTCGTCGACTGAAACCGGCACGAATCGAAAAGTTGCTTCGCGCCCACCGCATTCGCCGGCTCCAATCGGCCGACATCGTCAACGAACTGCGAGCGCCGGGATTCCAACTTGCTGCCGGAACGGCCGACGCAGCGAGCGAACACGCTCTTCTACTCATTCCTCATCTGCGACTCATCGCCCAGCAGCGAACCGAGCTGGCCAGGCGCCTCCAAACCCTGCTGGAGCAACTCGCTTCCCCGTCCGAGGACGACGAGGATCCTCACCAGCATCGCGACGTCGAGATCATCCTCTCCTTGCCCGGGGTCGGACGTGTCGTCGCCGCCACGATGCTGGCCGAGGCCTCACAGGCTCTCGCCCATCGAGACTACCCCGCTCTTCGAGCCTACTGCGGCAGCGCCCCGATCACGCGCCGCAGTGGCAAAAAGATCGCCGTCTTGATGCGTCGCGGCTGCAATGACCGTTTACGCAACGCGCTCTACCATTGGGCGAGAGTGAGCATCCAACACGACCCCCACAGTCGTCACCATTACCATCAGTTGCGCAACCGAGGGCATTCTCACGGGCGCGCGTTGCGCGGTCTTGCGGACCGACTTCTGGCCGTGCTGTGCGCCATGCTTCGTCAGGGAACCCTGTATGACCCCGCCCGTCGTCAGCCGCCGGCCCAAGCGGCAGCTTGAACTACCGCGCTGGGCAGCCGCTCTGGAAGGGTACCGCCCTTCCTCAGCACTTGACAAACGGTGGGGAGTCCCCCCCGCATTTCCAACTCCGCCGCGAGAAAAGTGCATTGAAACTCGCGTGCTGACCGCGCTGACCGTTCAACCGAAACAGCCGGCCGACCGAAAATTGTACGATGGTCAGGTGGGCGGCATGCCCGTCTTCCAAGGGGGACTGGATGAATCGACGTTACTTTTTGGGAACAGCCTTGGCGGCGGCCGCTTCGCCGCGCAAAGCGGTGTCGGCGAATGACAAGGTCAACGTGGCCATGGTGGGTGTCGGCGGCCGAGGCCGCGGGCTGACCGGCCGCTTCGCCGACCTTCCCGACGTCAATGTCGGCTATCTCTGCGATGTCGACCAAGCTTCGCTCGAACGCGCCACGACAGTTCTGAGCGAGCACCAAGAAGAGACGCCCAAGTTCGTCGGCGATCTGCGCCGAGTGCTCGACGACAAGAGTGTGGACGCGATTGTCGTCGCCACCCCCGACCATTGGCACGGCCCGGCAACGATTCTCGGCTGCGATGCCGGCAAGCACGTCTACGTCGAAAAACCCGCTTCGCACAACATCCGCGAGGGGCGGCTGATGATCGACGCGGCGCGGCGTAACAAGCGTATTGTCCAAGTGGGGACGCAGGCGCGCAGCCGCCCGTCGATGCACCGCGCGCTGGAGTACATCCGCGCGGGCAACATCGGCAACATCATCGGCGCCAAGGCTTGGGACGTTCAGCTTCGCGATAACATCGGACACAAGCCGGACGGCCCGATTCCGGCGGGCGTTGACTACGACACCTGGCTGGGCGTCGCCCCCTGGATTCCCTTCAACGAAAACCGCTTCCACTACAAGTGGCATTGGCACTGGCATTTCGGAACCGGCGACGCCGGCAATGACGGCGCGCATCAGCTCGATATGGCGCGGCAGGCGTTGGGCGTCGGCTACCCGACGAAGGTCAGCGGCACCGGCGGCAAATTCTTCTTTGACGACGATCAGCAGACGCCCGACACGATGAACGTGACGTTTGAATACGACAACGGCATGTTCCTCAACTGGGACCTGCGGATCTGGGCGCCCTACGGCATTGCGGGTCTGGAGAACGGCGTGGCCGTATACGGCTCGGAGGGCGTGGTGCACATCGGACCCTATAATCGCCGCTGGGGTTTCAAGACCTACGACAAGAAGGGCAACTTGCTGGATCACGACGACGTCAACGACGACGACACGCACCAGCGCAACTTCGTTGATTCGATCAAGTCCGGCAAGCTGCCCAACGCCGACATCGGCATCGGACATCTTTCGGGGCTGCACTGCCACTTAGCCAACATCGTCTCGCGCGCGGGAACCGGTTTCGAGTTTGACGCCGAAACGGAGACGATCCCCGGCACGCCGGAAGCGGACGTCCATGTGAAGCGCAGCTACCGCCGACATTGGGCGACGCCGAAGGGGGCGTAGGGTCGACAGGTAGTGAGTCCGACGCAGGCCCCTATGCACTTCCCCGGAATCGCCCGCCTGCTGCCGCTTGCCCTGGCCGCGGCGACCACCGTGCCCGCCGCGCCTCCTTTCACCGAACGACTCAAGATCGGCGGTGAATGGTGCTTTATCAAGTCTCCCGAGACGGACGCCCGCCCGGGCGAAGCCGTCATCTTGATCCACGGCAATGGTGAACTCGTCGTCGAGTGGTCTTCGTCCTGGGAACAGGCCAAGGGCAAAAAACACTTGATAACAACGCTGCTCGAAGCCGGCTATCTGCTCGCGCAATCCAATCACGCCGCCCTTCCCGGCAACGGCATGTGGGGCAACGAAGACACTCAGGAATCCGTCCTCGACTTGATGGATTACCTCGCCGCCAACCACGCCGTGAATAAGTTTCATGCCGTGGCGGTTTCAGCCGGCAACGCGACGTTGCTGAACCTGATCATCGAGCGGCGAGCGGATTTCGAGAGCGTGGTGTTGGTCGTGCCGGTGCTGTCGCTCGAAAGCATGTACCGCTGTCCGGCGGGAGTGAATCGCGTGGCGGGGATCTCAACCGCCTTCGCCTTTCAGCCCGCCGCCGAGTGCCCCGGCGATCCGGAAACAGACGCTGCCTTTCGGCGCGCCACCGCGGCGTGGGATCCGCTGCGCAAGCTGCGAGAACTGGACGCCGCGGCCCGCCGTGAGGTCCTTTCCGGTGTGCGCTGGGCGACGCTCTACCACGAGGGCGATCCCAAGGTCATGCCGGCCGAAAACATTCTTCCTCTCGCGGAGATGTTCGAAGAGGCCGGTTTGCCGCTGCTCAAAATCGTCTCTCCGCTCGAAACTCACACGCCGGGGCCGCTGCTCTCCGAACACGCCGAAAGCGTCATCAAATTTCTCAAGAACACTTCCGCCGACGAACACTAAAGCGGCCGACACAAGGCCCCGCGCCGCGGGAGGTCGTCCGAAATGCCGGGTCGGGCCGAAGCCTCACCGCCGCGGGAAGTCCGCCGCGCACCGAAAGCCGATCGTCGGGCTGCGTTCCACCGCGCGCGCGAAACTCCGTAGCGAACAGGTTAGATACTTCGGCGGGTCCAACCACGAACCGCCGCGCAAGACCCGATAGAGCCCTTCCTTGGGCCCCGTCGGATTCTTCTCCGGCGCCTGCTTGTAGTAGTCTTTCGCATACCAATCCGCACACCACTCCCAGACATTGCCGACCATGTCGCACAACCCGAAGGCGTTTTCCGGAAATGCGCAGACGTCACCGGGGCCGTCGATCCCGTCGTAGCGCGCCGGCTTGTCCTTTTCGGGGTCCGCGTCTCCCCAAGGATATTTGAGCCCGTCGCGAAGACCTCGTGCCGCCCGCTCCCACTCAGCTTCAGTCGGAAGTCTCCTGCCCGCCCATTCGCAATAAGCGCCGGCCTCATCCCAGGTGACGTTCACGACGGGATGATTCTCCTTGCCCGCCGGCGGCTTCGAGTCGGGCCAATAGTAGGGGGCCTTTCCGCCCGAGGCGGCGAGAAACCGCGCGAACTCGCGGTTCGTCGTCTCGTGCTTGTCGATGTAAAAGGGATCGACGGTAATCTCCCGCACGGGGCGCGAGTCTTTGAGCAAGTTCGGGAACCATATCAAGCCGTCGTCGGGAAGCGAGTGCGAGCGTCCTCGCAAGAAGTCACCACCCGGGATGAAAGTCATCTCCGGCTCCTCGGCCGCGGCCGTGAGCAGAAACAACGCAAGCAACAAGGCGATTCGCATGGGCTCGAAAGGCGCCTCCCGGCGCGCCCCGAACATTTTACATCAACTGACCGACGCCCCTGCTCCGATCGACGCCGCGCTCTCATCGGCGTGGTAGGAACTCCGCACCAACGCCCCGGCTTCGACATGCCGGAACCCTAACTCTTGGCCGGCCTCGCGATACGCGGCGAATTCGCTCTGTGTGTAATAGCGCTCAATCGGCAGATGCTCCCGCGACGGCCGCAAATACTGGCCCAGCGTCAGGATATCCACGCCATGCGCCGCCAAGTCACGCATTACGTCGAGAATCTCGTCGTGCCGCTCGCCGAGTCCGAGCATCATCCCCGACTTCGTGGGGATGTCGGGCGCCAAGCGCTTGGCTGTTGCCAACATATCGAGCGAGCGTTCGTAGCGTGACCCGATTCGTACGGTCCGATAGAGACGCGGGACGCTCTCAATGTTGTGATTCAGCACGTCCGGCCGCGCCGTCAAAACCGTTTCCATCGCGGCATGGGACCCCTGAAAATCGGGCACCAGCACTTCGATCCGGCAATCGGGGGTACGTTCGCGAATCGCCGCGATCGTCATCGCGAAGATCTCCGCCCCGCCGTCGCGCCGATCGTCGCGGTTCACGCTCGTGACCACGGCGTAGCGCAACCCCATGGCGGCCGCGGCGTCGGCTACTCGGCGCGGTTCGTCGTAGTCGACCGTCAGCGGCGCGCCCTTTTGGACCGCGCAAAACCCGCAACGCCGCGTGCAAACATTTCCCAAAATCATGAACGTCGCGGTTCGCCGATTCCAGCAGTCGCCGACATTGGGACAAGCGGCGCTTTCGCAAACCGTGTGCAAACCCAACCGCGAGATCAGCGATTTCAACTCGCGGTAGTTGGCGCCGCCCGGAGCGGGGACTTTAAGCCACTTAGGCCTCGGGCCGGCGAGGTTTGAAAAAGCGCCGCCGGCCGGCGAGTCGATCGCCTCACCTGTTTCGCTGATCTGAATTAGGGGCTCCATTGTCGGCTCTCTAAATCTACACCATGTCGCGCAGCGTCGTCGTCCACTCTTCACCAACCGCCGTCGCCCCGCAATCGTGCTACATTTCAAAGGAACGTTCTCTGAAACCGCGAGGAAATCATGACCAACAGCTTCTCAAGACGCGACGCCCTGTTATGGGCCGGCAGCGCCGCCATGGCGACGACCTTTCTGCCCGGCAACGGCCGGCATCGCCTCTGGTCGCACCCGGCTCGATCGGAAGGCAAGAAACTCGCCACCCGAGTCCTCGGCCGCACCGGGCGCGAGGTAACGACCTTCGGCCTCGCCGGCGGCAATAAGGTCATGTGGGACCTTCCCGGGGACGAAGCCGTCGAGATCGTCGTGAAGGCCGTCCGCGCCGGCATGACCTATCTCGAAACCGCCAACATCTATCAGCTCAGCCAACGCAACTACGGCAAAGCCTTCCGCATTCTGAACCTGATTCCCGGTGAACCCGGCTACGACGCGAGCCTTCGAACCCGGCTCTTCATCGCCTCGAAAAGCATGCTGCGCTATGCCGCGATCCGCGACGGCTCCCCGCGGATGGGCAGCTCCGACGGCGACGGCAAGACCTGCATCGACGACCTCAAGCGCACGATGACCCAGATGTTCGGCGACGGTAAGGGCCATATCCCCGAAGGCGCCTACATGGATTTGATGCAGATCCATTCGTTAACGCACAAGACCGACGTCGACGCGATTTTCGAGGGCTTCGATAATCCCGGCGACAAGTCGCTGCCCAAGATCGGCGCCGTGGCGGGGCTCGTCGATTACCGCGACGGCACCAACCACACCGGACTCAACCCCGACCACAAGAAATGGATCCGCCATCTCGGCATCACCGGCCACGAAAACCCGACCGTCCACATGGCCGCCATGCGCCGCGATACGGCCAACAACTTCGAGACTCTACTCGTCGCCGTCAACCCCAACGACCGCCACTATTTCTGCCACCAAACCAATTCCCTACCCGTCGCCAAGGCCAAGGGCATGGGCCTGATCGGCATGAAAGTGTTCGCCGACGGCGTGATGTACGGATTGGAACACAAATTCGCCGGCTCGCCGGGTCAAAGCGTTTCCACCGTCGGCGCGAAAGACAAGGTACGTTTCGAGGACTTCCTGCGCTACACGCTCTCCGCCCCGGGCATGAGCACTTTGATTGCGGGCATTGGGCTGACCGACAAGAACAACGACCCGCAAGGCGATCAACTCGTCGCCGATCTGGCCGCCTGCCAAGCAGGCGAACCGTTGGTCGGGGCCGAGCGTCGCCACATCGAAAGTCGAGTCGCGGCCTTGCACGGAACCGAGACGAACTTCTTCCAGCGCACCTCGAGCGGCTTCGTCGCCCCGCGCAACGTCAGGCTGGAATCCGCCCCCGACACGCGCGCCAAACTGCTTTGGGACACTGCCTACGCCGGACCCGACCCGATCGAGAGTTACGAAATCTACCGCCGCGAGGAAAAGATCGCGAGCCTACCCTTCGCGCCGCAAACCAGCAACGAGTCCTTCTCCTTCATCGATCAACACGCCCCCGACAGCCACGAAGGCGGCGTCTGGTACCGCGTGCGCGCCGTCGATACGGCGGGCAACACCGCCGACTCGGTCTCCGTCCGCCGAGTCTAAGCGACGACCCACCGCTGTACGGAAACCCGCGGCGGGGCAGGTCTCCAGGGCTGCCCTTCCGCAACCCCTGCATAATGAAGATTCCACCATGACAGAATCCAAACCCGCTCAACCCGCCCAACCCGGCCGTCGGCCCGCCGGACCAATGCCCCCGCCGGCCGTTCCCCTGACTCTCGACGGCTCCGCCCTGCTGCACCAGATGTTCCGCGTGCGCTGGTCGGCCTGGAAAGCGCTTGACTCGGCCCGCCGAAAAGAAATCGTCGCCGAAGCCTCCGCCATACTCGCCGAAATGGAAGGCCGCGAAGACGGCGGCAGTGCCTTATTTTCCGAGCTTGGCCACAAAGGTGACCTGATCCTTGTCCATTTCAGGAAAACGTTCGACGAGGCCAACAGGGCGGAACTGCGGCTCTCGCAACTCGCCCTCGCCGAATACCTCGAGCCGACCACATCCTACGTTTCGATCGTCGAACTGGGGCTTTACGAGTCCTCCGTCCAACTCTACGAATCACTCGTCGAGCAAGGCGTCGAGCCCGGTAGCGAAGAGTGGCTCAAGGCCGAGCTAGCCAAGATGGCAGAGTCCCGCCAAGCCATGGCAGCCCGTCTGTGGCCGACGGTCCCGCCGAACCGTTACCTGTGTTTCTATCCCATGGACAAGAAACGCGGCGAAGTCAATAACTGGTACGACGTGAAGATCGCCGACCGTCGCCGCATGATGCGCGACCACGGCATGATCGGCCGCCGCTACGCCGGCAAGGTCAAGCAGATCATTTCCGGCTCGATCGGTTTCGATGATTGGGAATGGGGCGTCGATCTTTTCGCTGATGACCCGCTGGTCTTCAAGAAGCTGATCTACGAAATGCGCTTCGACGAAGCCAGTTCGCTCTACGCCCTGTTTGGGGCCTTCTATCTGGGCCTGCGGTTCCCGGCTTCCGAACTCGACCGATTCCTGGAAGGCACGCTCCCCGATTTCGAACCCGCTTAGTTGAGTCGCCGGCCGCCTCGGTGAGCATATTCCCTCGCCTCGGCCCCCAAGTTTCAGGTTGGTTCCGCGGAACCAAATCCGCATCGTCGACGTAACCCGTCCCTGAATCTAGCCTGCATTTCTCACCACCTGGCGGGGCGAAGTGCGTGAGAGGCCTGTCAGTACGAGGCACGGGCCGCCTGGCGCCCCTTCCTTAACCAAAGAGGCGTACTTGAACAGTACGGTGAGCACGGCAGGCAACCGTAACGAAGCAATGACAGGCCTATTTCGTGCTTCGACCGTCAGGTGGTGAGAAATGCAGGCTCGACACCCGCGCCGCATTGTGCGAGATTCAGTAGTTGTGAAAATCTCTCCCGGCCCCCGGCGCGCCTTCGAGCGCTTCCTTGAAACCGTCGTCTTGACGCTAATGTCTTCGCTCGCCGTCGTCGTCCTGGTCGGCGTCATTTTCCGAAAAGCCGGTGCCTCGCTGGTCTGGTATGACGAAGTCGCCTCGATCCTGCTGGCCTGGCTGACCTTCTACGGCTCTTCGCTCGCGGCGCTGAAACGCACTCACATCGGCTTCCCAAAACTGGTCGAGGCGTCACCGGAGAAATCCAGGCCGGCTCTTTTGATGCTTCGCGCATCCATCGTCATCGGTTTCTTTCTGCTCACGGCCTGGGCCGGTTGGCGACTCTTGGAAGTGCTCGAAGGCACGAAGCTGGTCAGCCTTCCCTGGGTCCCGGCCGCCTTGGCGCAATCGGTCATCCCCATCGGCGCGATATTGTTCATCGCCGCCGAAATCGTCACTACGGCGGACCTGTTAAAGACTTCTCTCGCAAAACGCGAGGTCGCCCCTCGGTGACCGTCTTTCTACTCTTTCTCGGCTTGATCGCTCTGATCCTGCTCGATATCCCGATCGCCGTCGCTCTCGGCGTGGTCGCCGTCGTCGCCATGGCGCTTAGCGGGGGACCCGACGCGCTATTGAATATCGGACCCGTCTTGTTTTCCGGATCGACGAAATTCACTCTTATCGCAATTCCCCTCTTTATCCTGGCCGGCGCGATTATGAACGTCTCGGGCATCTCGCGCCGCTTGATCGCCTTCGCCTCTTCGCTGATCGGTTTCGTCAAGGGAGGCCTCGCGATGGTGACCATCGCGACGTCGCTGTTCTTCGCGGAAATCTCGGGTTCGGCCGTCGCCGACGTCGCCGCCCTCGGATCGATCCTCATCCCGGCCATGCAGCGCAAGGGCTACCCCAAGGCTTTCGCCGCCGCCGTCACCTCCTCGGCGGCAACCTTGGCCGTCATCATCCCGCCCTCGATTCCGATGATCCTCTACGGCGTGATGTCGGGCAGCTCGGTCGTGGAGTTGTTCATCGCCGGCATCGTCCCCGGCGTTCTGGGCGGGCTCGCCATGATGGGCGTCACTTACGTTTTAGCGCGCCGCCGTAACTACCCCGTCGAGGAAGCTTTCGAACTCCCCCGCGTCATCTCGACCGGCAAGGACGCCGCTTGGGCCCTGCTGCTGCCCGCCATCATCCTCGGCGGCATCTTCAGCGGTTGGGTGACGGCCACCGAGGGCGCCGGGCTCGCCGTCGTCGCCGCGGCCCTCATCGGCGGCTTTATCTACCGCGGCCTCGACCGTTCTCACCTCCGCTCCGCCACGATCGAGGGCGGCGGGCAAACCGCCGTGGTCATGCTGCTCGTTGCCACCTCGGCCCTGCTCAGCGACTACCTAACGTCAGTCCAAGTACCCCAACAAGTCGCGCAAGGCATCATCGAGCTCACCGACGACCCCCATCTCGTGCTGGCGCTTCTCAACGTCTTCTTCCTGATCGTGGGGATGTTCCTACATTCGGCGGCGGCGATCATTTTGGTCGTCCCGATCGTCATGCCGCTGGTACACGCGGTCGGCATCGATCCTGTGCATTTCGGACTCGTCATCACGTTGAATCTCGGCATCGGACAGCAAACGCCGCCGGTAGCCAGTGTCCTTGTCACGGCCTGCTCGATCGCCAAGGCCGACATCTGGGAAGTCAGCAAGGTGAACATCTATTTCGTCGGAGTGCTGGGCGCCGTCTTGCTGCTGGTAACCTACATCCCCGCCATCCCCATGGCCCTCGTCGAAACCTTCTACCGTTAAACAGTCGACCCTTCCCTTCGAGATATTCCGCAACCGCGCGTTGACGGACGCCCCGCGGGAGAGGATGATGGATGGTGCCGCAAGAAAGAAGGCGCCCTATGCGTTCGTTCCTCCCCGCCGTCCTCCTCGCCGCCGGCATCCTCACTCTCGGCTTCGCCCCGGCTCTGCCCGCCCCCGATGCCGCCCCGGCCAAGAAACTCCTGTTTCTCACCCACGCCGGCTATTACAAACACACCAGCCTCGGTCCGGCCGAGCAGGCCGTCACCGAACTCGGCGAGACCGGGGGCTTCGCCGTGACCACCGTCGAAGGTTACAAGCAGGATGCCAAGAGCCTCGACTTCTCCTTCCTCACGGCCGACTACCTCGCCGGGTTCGACGGTCTGATGATGATGACCAACGGCAACCTGCCGCTCGACGACTCGCAAAAGAGAGCCATTCTCGATTTCGTCAAGAGCGGCAAAGGTTTCGTCGGCGTGCATTGCGCTTCGCTGACGCTCTACAACTATCCCGAGTTCGGCGAGATGCTGGGCGGCTACTTTCGCCGCACGGTGGGACAAAAACGAGTTGTTGTCTTAAAGGTCGAAGATCAAGACCACCCGGCGACGCGAATGCTCGGACCAAGCTGGCCGCTGGTCGACGAGTTCTATCAGTTCGGAATGGCGGCTTGGGACCCGGCGCGTCCTCAACAGAACGTTGACGTACTGTTTGACAACAAGATCGCGGTCGGCTTTTCCCGCGACCGCGTGAAGGTCTTGCTCAGTATCGACACCAAGCTTACCGACATGGAAGGCCTACCGGACATGAAGCCCGGCGGCGATTATCCGCAAGCCTGGTTCCGAGAATTCGGCAAGGGCCGCTCCTTCTATACCGCCCTCGGCCACCGCGACGACATCTGGAGCAACGACCCCGTCTTCCGCGCGCATCTCCAAGGGGGGATCCGGTGGGCGTTGGGGCTGGACGACCAATAACGGAGCGCGTACGGTCTCGGGAAACGGGGGCGACACGACGGCGCGAGTCTTGGCTTCGGTAAAATGACCTCGGGGCCTATGTCATCGTTGTCGACCAAGACTGCGTTGCTACTGCTGATTGTGGGGGTGATTCCCGCCGCGGCGGCGGAAACTTCCTCCTGGGTCCAAGGAACCGCTTGGGGCGGCCGCGGAAACGGGTGTAACCGACCTATTAAATCCTCAGATGGGTATTTACTTGACTCAGGTATTGGGAAATAGCCCCTACATGTTGTGGTCGTCCGTAGCGCGTGTCGCGGTGCCTCCGACCAGCGATTTGTAGGGTGCCGGTGGCACGGCGACGGCCTGTTGAAGTTCTGTCCGGGGAGGGCGCTAGTGCTCTACCTCCTCGATGCAAGCGTGTTGATCACAGCTCACAACACGTACTACCAGATTGAGCAAGTCCCGGAGTATTGGAGCTGGATGCGGCATCAAGGCGAGTCTGGCAACGTGAAGATTCCCCTGGAGATACTGGAGGAGATCCAGCCCGGGAGCCGGCCACCGCATGACATTTCCGGTTCGCCGAGCCGCGCCGCCTCGGGCTGTGAAAAAATGGGGACTGTATGCCGACCAAATAAGCTCCATTGAATCAGCTTCCGGCTTCTTGATATAGCCGACCTTGGTGACGTCGTCGAATTTTTCCGTGATGTGAATCTTCCAGAACTCGCCGTCGTACTCATACGGAGGATCGGCCGCCCACAGGCCCAAGATGATGTCGATCGACTCGGCCACCATGCGCGATGAATTCTTGGAATCCAGGCCATAGGGTTCCATGTCGCCCGCTACGCTGCCGGGTCCGAAACACAGGTTGAGGCGGCCCTTCGACAGGTGATCGAGGAAAGCCAGCCGGCTTGCGACATGGAACGGATGGTGCATGTTGAGGCAGACGGGAGCCGGCCCCAAGCGGATCTTTTGAGTCTCGCCCAACGCCCGAGCGATGAAGATCTCCGGCATCACGATGGTTTCGAATCCCATCGTATGGTGCTCGCCGATCCAGAACTCACTGAAGCCGAGTCCTCGGCGCGCACGATCAGTTCGAGGTCCTCGTCGTGACATTGCGCCAAGGGCTTGGCGGGATCGTGGAAGGGCATGATGAACATGCCGTGCTGAATGGGGTGGAACGGGTCCGACATACGGAAGCTTTCCGGCGATGGCTGGTTTGCCGCTCTAGTGTAGACAAGATCGCGCCGGGTGGGCGGTGCGCGTGGTGGATCAACGGTTGCGCGGGTGGCGCGGAGGCACGCTGAGGCGCGCGCCGCGTCAGGGGGGGTGCATTGAGGCTTCGATTCGATTTGCGTTAGCTTTTCGGCCCCTTCGGGATTGGGTGTCGGGTCGTGCTACGGTAAAGACCTGCGGAGGGCGAGGCCATGAAAAACGAGCTTGAATCTTTCACTCTTTCACGACGCGATTGGGTCCGGTCGGCGTTGCTCGCGGGCGTCGCTTCTCAGGCGGCCCCAACCGCGCGGGGGGCGCTGTTGCCTACCGGCGTTGTGCTGTTTCAAGGTGACTCGGTCACCGACGTCGCTAGAAACCGCGAACATACCAGAGCGAACGACACGTCGGGGATGGGCCAAGGCTATCCATTTTTGATCGCGGCGCATTTGCTCGGCTCGCGCGCCCAAGACGGCTTGCGCGTTTACAACCGAGGCGTGTCAGGCAATCGGGTCCCCGATCTCGAGGCACGCTGGCAAACCGATACTCTCAACATCAGGCCCGACTTGCTGAGCATCCTCATCGGTGTCAACGATATTTGGCACACCTTCAACGGAAGCTACAACGGGACGCTGCAGGATTACGAGAAAGGCTACGCCGCGTTGCTTGCCAAGACGCGTAAGGCGATGCCGTACACGCGCATCGTCGTGTGTGAGCCGTTCGCGCTCAGGTGCGGCGCGGTCACCGACGCTTGGTTCCCCGAGTTTGATCTCCGCCGCGCGGCCGCTCACCGTGTGGCCCAAGCCTCCGGCGCCGATTGGGTTCCGTTTCAATCGATGTTTGACGCGGCCCTGAAGGACGCCGAGCCTGCGTTTTGGGCCGCCGACGGCGTACACCCCACCTTGGCCGGTCACGCCTTGATGGCGAAAACCTGGCTTGACGTCGTCAAACCGTAGCGCGGCGCCTGCGCCGTTTGGTGAAGCCGACCTGCTTACTCGTCCGTCTCGTCGGGGACCTCGGGCCCCTTGACCGGTTCCGGTTGGGGATCAAGGGGTTTGAGGTCACGCCCCGCCAGTCCCGCATGGTCGGGAGCAATCTTGGTGGCCCGGAAGACCGCGTAGGTGTTCTCGCCGACGGGTTGGGGAAGCGAGCCGTCCGGGTTTTTCACATTGCCGGAATAGAGTGACCAATATTCCCAGACGATCTCTCCGCCGGGCGTCACTTCGAAGAAGCGGCCTTGGGCTCCCGAGCAAATCAGGGTGTTTCCATTGGCGAGACGTTCCGCGCCGGAGATAAAGGGGCTCGAAAAAGAAACCTTGTCCGGGGCCGTGTAGTTCCACACAGGTTCGGACGGACCGAACGCCTCGGATTTGGGAAGCTCGTAGCGTCCTTCCGACGTCAAAGGCGTAACGATTTCAAAGACCGCCGAATAGTCCCCCTCGGGGCCTTTCAGCCCATTGTTGAAAACGGTCAGGTTCCCGGCGCCGGGGAGTGGGTCGCTGACCCACCGAACGTCGTGCTGGGCGAAAAGCGTCTGGTCTGTCTCAGTGCCTCTTCCATAGGTTTTCGGGTTGCCCCAGCGATAGAGCAGATCCCCTCCCCGGCCACCCCGCCCGCCGCCCGATCCCGCGGCCTGTTCGGTCGTCGTACTGTGGTCGATGACCCAGATTTCGTTGAAGTGCGGGGTGCTGAGCACGATCTGATCGAGTTCCGCGTTGTAGCCCGCGGCGTTGACATGCAGTAGGTCCGAGGTCAGATCCTCGGCATCGGCGTCGTCGGGCACGTATCCCAGAGCCTTGAGTTGCTCCAGTTCGGCGGGATCTATTTCCTGGAGTTTTCCATCGCCGTTGATATTGATCCGCCAGGGCTGCTCGGCCGGGTTTCCGTAGTCGTCAGCCTCGGCGTCATGGTCCTGGATGAGGTGGTCCCACATGTGCCATTCCCAGACCACTCGTCCGCCCTTGGGTCGGGTTGGTTCGATCTCGATAATCTTGTCGGGCCAAAGCCCTTTTTCGGGCAGTAACTCCGGTCGCCGCCCTGCTCGTCGAGCTTGCTCCACGGTCTTCGGCTCCCAGGAAATGGCCAGGATATTCCCATTGGGCAGGATCTCGATATCGTGATGGAGAAGGTTGTCGGCGCTGGCGTAGACGAACTCCCAAACCAGTTCTCCCTCCCAGGTGAATTCCTCGATGCGCCCGCCTTGACCGCCGCCCTTGAAGATTTCGACGACTGGTTCCCGGGCGGTGCGCATCAGGTTGCCGTTTTCCAGAAAGTAGACGGCCCCGGAGGGCGAGTACTTGCTTTGCCAGGTGTGAACGACTTGTCCCTCTTCATCGATTAGGTAGGTTGTGTCCGATAGCAAGGGAGCGAACAGGACGTACCCGGGAGCGACCCCGCTGTTTCCAACCCGGAGTCCCCGTGGAGCTTCCGCCGGGTCCTCCGCGGCGCCCGATTCGGTGGAACTCGATCCTCCGCACCCGGGCAATGTCATGAGGGCACCCACAACGGCCAAGCCGAGTAGGGCTTTGCAGCCTGTCAACCGGCTGCTGAAAGTTGTGGGGGCGGCATCTTCGTGTTTTCGAAACTTCTTCATTTTTGTCTGGACCTCGGCGTTGCCATTCAATCGTTCGGGAGAAAGGCGGTGGGAACCGGCATGATATTCCACGTAAAACCTTTCAACCCTTTTTCGTGCTTGAGCAGGACCTGCTTTGTCCACCCCTGGGCGGACCAGTCGTAACGCCGGACCTCGGCCTGACGATCGCTCGCCACGTAGAGTTCGTCGCGGCCGTCGGCATCAAGATCCAGCAGAATCGAGGCGTGCTCGAAGCCTGAGGAATCCTTGTCGATCGGAGACACATCCCATTTGTCGGAATTCGGACGCAACAGCCACAGCCCGCTCTTGTTGGTAGCCGCCACGATTTCCCGATTGCCGTCTCCGTCAACGTCACCGGCGGTGAGAAAGCGGCAGAGCTTGTCGTTGAGCCGGGCCACGACGGTGAGCGAGGACTGACCGTCGTCGTTCTCTTGGTAACGCCGTATTTCGACCCTGCCGCCCGAGACCGCTTCGACGGAGATGTAGAGTTCGTGTCGGCCGTCGTTGTCGAGGTCATCCACCAGAATTTCCTTGGCATGGCGATCCCCAAGATCGATGATTTCTTCGCGAGCTTTCCCTAACGCGGGCACGTAGCGGACGACTTGGCCGTGTTGCGGGGTCCCGTCCATGCGGTTCGGAGCTGACGGCGTGGCGTAGATTTCGAGTACGCCGTCGCCATTGAGATCTCCGATTTCGACTTCGTGAACAATCACTCCCGGCTGACGGTCGAGTTCCTCGATTTGAACTCCCCCCTCCGGCTTTTGCCGAAGGACGGCAACGACGCCCTGGTCGTGGGTGACGACGGCGATCGTCGCGCTCTCATCTCCGTATATGTCGCCCACCTCGGCATCCCGCATACGACTGAACTTGCCCCCAAAATCCGCCTCCCAAAGAGTTTCGGCCGGCTTGCCGGGGGCCCAAAGCTTGACGGCGGCGGCGGCTCCACTGAGGGTCAGGACTCCGCCCGGACCTTGCTCCGGTTTGTAGGCCATGGCCTTGTGAAAGGTCGTGCCGGTGGGATCCTCGATGAAACGCGAGTTCCAGGTAGTTCCGGTTCTTTCCAGGATGACCATGCGAGCCGGCAGCAGTTTGGGTTTGCCGTCCGGGTCTTCGCCGAGGACCGCCAAGGCGAGAACCAGCGCCTGATCTTGGGAATCGGCGATTCGCGGTTCGCCGCTGGGGCTCGGATTCTCCGGTGTCGAACAGCTCAGCAGGACAAGGCATAGAACCGTCGTCGGCCGGCGGCCGGGAAGGCGGCCCAGGTTGTGTCTGATGATGCGGATGGCGGAACTGAGCACTTCGGTTATATCGAGGGTAGATGCTAGTGTAGCCCGCTTTTCTCACGCCTGACGGGCGAAGCGCACGAGCGGCCCGCCAGGGAGGTATTTGAGAACAACTGGGGCGGTTGGGGATTACGAGACACGCCGCCGCCCTGCTCGAGGCTGCCGGCGAGGGGGATCAGGCTAGGATCTTTTCAACCGGGTTGCCGTGCACGTCGGTCAATCGGAAGTGGCGGCCTTGGAACTTGAAGGTGAGTTTCTTGTGGTCGATGCCGAGGCAGTGCAGGATGGTCGCCTGTAGGTCGTGAATGTGCACCGGCTCCTCGACGATGTTGTAGGAATAGTCGTCGGTCTGTCCGAGGCTGACGCCGGGCTTGATGCCGCCGCCGGCCATCCACATGGTGAAACAGCGGGGGTGATGGTCGCGCCCGTAGTTGGTCTCGGTGAGGGTCCCTTGGCAATAGACGGTGCGCCCGAATTCGCCGCCCCACACGACCAGCGTGTCGTCGAGCATGCCGCGCTGTTTCAAGTCGAGAATGAGCGCCGCCGAGGCTTGATCGGTCGCCCGGCATTGTAGGCCGATATCACGGGGCAGGTCGCCGTGTTGATCCCATCCGCGCATATAGAGCTGAACGAAGCGGACGTCGCGCTCGGCGAGCCGGCGAGCGAGCAAGCAGTTGGCGGCATAGGTGCCGGGCTTGCGGGAATCGGGCCCGTAGAGGTCGAAGATGTGCTCGGGTTCGTTCGATAGATCCATCAGACCGGGTACCGACGATTGCATCCGATAGGCCATTTCGTATTGCGCGATGCGGGTGTTGATTTCCGGATCGCCGAAAGCCTCGGCCTTGATTTGGTTGAGCTTCGCCAGCCCGTCCAACATGCGCCGACGTGACTTGCGGTCCATGCCGGGAGGATCGGAGAGATGCAAGACCGGGTCGCCGCCGGTGCGAAACTTGATGCCCTGGTAGCGCGACGGCAAAAAGGCGCTGCCCCACAAACGCGAGAACAAAGGCTGGGCGTTGTTCTTCGACGCTTGCTGCGACATGAGGACAACGTAGCTGGGCAAGTCTTGATTCTCGGTGCCGAGTCCGTAGCTCAACCAAGCGCCCAGGCTGGGACGCCCCGGTTGCTGACTGCCGGTCTGAATGAAGGTAATCGCCGGGTCGTGATTGATGGCGTCGGTATGAACGGTCTTGACGAGGGCGATGTCGTCGACAATCTTGCCGTGATGCGGAAGTAACTCGCTCACGTACGTGCCGCTTTGTCCTTGACGAGTGAACGGGAAGATGGACGAAGCGACGGGGAGCGAGTCCTGCCCCGAGGTCATGCCGGTGATGCGTTGGCCTTGGCGAATCGAATCGGGCAACTCGGAACCGTGAAACCCCCTTAGTTTGGGTTTGTAGTCGAATAGGTCAATCTGCGAAGGCGCGCCGGATTGATGCAGGAAGATGACGCGTTTCGCTTTCGACGCGAAGTGAGGCAATTCGGCGAGACCGCCGGTCGCGGGATTGATGGCGCGTCCCATGGGGTCTTGGCGGGGCGCGGCCAAAAGATCGGGGTTGAGCAGCGAACTCAGCGCGGCAACGCCGATCCCTGTACTCGCGCGCCCGAAAAGCTGTCGGCGAGTCATCATCAAGTGTTCGGATTCGGAGAAACTCACGGCGGCACCTCTGGCTTCGCGGATCAGCGTCAAAACCATTATATCCTCTGTCGGCGGTCGTTCTATGTAACCAACCACGGACGCGTTCCGAGTGCGCGATATGATTCCGGAGAATCGGCGGCCTGCCCGGTGAACCGGACCGAGCGTGGACTGCCGTCCACGCCTCTGATCCTATCGTTGCATTGCCGGCGGGCGGTTCCGCGGCTGTTCGGCGGTGCGCAACTTTCGTCGCCGGGACGGGTTTATGAAACCTATGCGCGGGGGGAGCCATAGGACTACTACCGGGGTTGACCGCTCAGTTTGCCAGGGCTAAGCACTTTCCCCGAGTGGCGCAACCCTTCCGTACCATGCCGTGGCCCCTCTTGGAGACTGCTCGCGCTATGTCTTGTTGTAGAATGAAAAAGCTTCCAAGGTACGGTTGTCTGAAGCAGTTCACGCAACGACCGTCTCCCTTGCTGCCGGCGCTCTCCTTACCGTGTCGGCCCGTGTGGTAGCGTTGGTAGTCCGTTCAACTCATGGGTCAAGCCGGCTGCAGCCCCCAAGTGATTAAGAGGGGCGAGGTCCGGGTTTGATCCGAGCTAAAGCGAAGGAAAGCCGAGGAATCTGTTGGCCGTAGACAACGACACTCGAAAAGGCATGCGCGGCGCCAGCCCCGTGGATCGCCTGCTCAACGACTATGACGCCCGACAGTTCGAAACCCTGCAAGAGGTACCCGCCGCGGAAGACAGCCCAAGCGCGGATGCCCAACCCGCCGACAGCGGCCCCGATCTGAGTGTCGCGACCGAAGGCGAAACAAAGACGACCGACCCGGTTCGTGTTTATTTGCGCGAGATGGGCGCCGCGCCGTTGCTGACGCGCGAGGGCGAAGTGGCCATCGCGAAACGCATCGAGCGAGGATGTTGCCGCGTTCACAAAGCGTTGGCGCGGTGTCCGTTGACGACGCATAACTTAGTTCTGGTGCGAGACGAGTTGGAAGCGGGTGATCGCACGATTCGCGACATCATCTCACTGAACTTCGAGGACGTCAACGAGCAGTTTCTCAAAAGCCAGACAGCGAACTTCATCGAGACGATCAACGATGTCGAGCGGATGCAGAAGACGGCCGAGACCGCGCGGCGCAAGTTGATGGGGATACCCCGCCGGCAAAAACCCGCCGAAACCCGGCATCTCCAGATGGAGTTGGGCCGGACTCGCGTAGGGATGTCGCAAAGGATCCGGTCGCTTGACCTCACCGACAATGAGCAAGATCGGCTGATCGGAAAGATCCAAGAGGTTGTCGATGCGCTAAAGGCCCTGGACGGACCGTTGGCGCAGCGCCGCCGCGAACTCGAGCAACTCGAACGCGACCGAGGCGAGGACGCGCGCCGGATCAAGAACGAAATCCGTGACCTCGAGCAACAGACACACCGCATGGAGGACGAGGCGGGCGGGGAATCCGCCGAGCTTCGCACGACGCTGCGGGTCATTCGAAAAAGCCAAGTGCGAGCCGAGATCGCCAAGCGTGAATTGGTCGAGGCGAACTTGCGTTTGGTGGTTTCGATCGCTAAACGATACGTCAACCGAGGGCTGCAATTCCTCGATTTGATCCAAGAAGGCAACCTCGGGTTGATGAAGGCGGTGGATAAGTTCGAATACCAGCGCGGATACAAGTTTTCAACGTATGCCACTTGGTGGATCCGGCAGGCTATCACGCGGGCGATTGCCGATCAAGCGCGCACCATTCGCATTCCGGTTCATATGATCGAGACGATCAATAAGGTGATCCGCACGTCGCGATCGCTGGTGCAAGAGCTGGGGCGCGAGCCAAGCAGCGAAGAAATCGCCGCCAAGATGGGAGTCTCGGTTCCCAAAGTCCGCAAGGTGATGAAGGTGGCGCAGGAGCCGATCTCGATTGAGACGCCGGTGGGTGAAGAGGAGGAGTCGCACCTAGGCGACTTCATTGAGGACCAGCAGCAGGTTTCCCCCGCCGACGCCGTCATCAACCTCAACCTGCGGGCGCAGACCTCTCAAGTGTTGCAATCACTAAGCCCCCGCGAAGAGAAGGTCATCAAGATGCGCTTTGGGCTGGAGGACGGCAACGAGCATACGCTGGAGGAAGTGGGCCAGCGCTTTGCCGTGACGAGAGAGAGAATTCGACAGATCGAAGCCAAGGCGCTGCGCAAGCTGCGCCACCCCAGCCGCAGCCGGCGGCTCCAAGCCTTCGTTGACCCCGATGTGCAAGAGTAAGCTGGCGGGCCTGCAAGGACGCGCGGCGATTCATCACATGGGGTTCCTCTCGCCGTTTCAGGGCTCAACCTGATTTGGTTCCGTACGCAGGGTTCCGCCTTCGGCTCTACCCTGGGCTATATTCCGGTCGCCGCTTCGCGGCTCAAGGTGTTTGCTCTCGGGCGGGTTACGCCGCGGCGCTTTCGCGCGCGGCCGCGAGGGCGGCGGCAATTGCCTTGCTCTGGGCGGGTGAGCTTTCGGGCATGGGAGCTCTCGGGAACCCTCCGTCGCGGCCTTGCAGTTTCATCGCTGTTTTGACGTTCGCGGGGAGGTTGTCGGCGAAAATCGCGTTCCACACTCCGAGCAACATGGTATGGAGCTCGCGGGCGCGAGCGTGATCGCCGGCCCGAACGGCATCCCACAACTCGACACACAGCCGGGGCGAAGCGGTTAAGACAGCGGCCACGGATCCGTGCGCTCCGAGCGAAAACGAGGGGTAGAGCAAGGCGTCCACGGCCGAGAGAATGCGCACGCCTTTGTCGCGAGCCCAGTCGGTGTCGGTCAGAAACAGCAGGTCGGCCAGCAGTTTCATGTCGCCCGCGCTTTGCTTGACGCCGATTACGCCGTCGACATCGCGCAGGATGCGGGTCAACAACTCGGGTGAAAGATAGCTCCACGGCACGACGTTGTAAATGATGACGGGCAGGCCGGTTGCCTGCGACAAAACGTCGAAGTGGCGCACCATGGCGTCATCGTCGGGACGGAAGAGGTAGTGCACGGGCGTCACCTGCAACGCGGCGACTCCCAGATCGGCGACGGCCTTGGCGCGCTCAATCGCGGCCTGGGTGCTGTTGGTGATGATGCCGGTGATGACGGGAATCCGCCCGCCGACTTCTTCCATGGTTGCGCCGGTGATCGCGCGGGTTTCGTCGGTCGTTACGGCATGGCCTTCGCCGGTGCTTCCGCAGACGGCCAAGCCGTGAGCGCCCGTCGCCAGCAGCGCGCGCACATCGGCGCGGTGCAGCGCCTCATCGACACGGCCCTCGGCGTCAAACGTCGTGACCATGGGCGGGATAATTCCCTTAATCTCTTCGAACGGCATAACGGCTCCTGTTGCATTTCTTCCCGCGCGCTAAGCGAGGGAAACGTAGACCAAAATCAGCGTGACCATCAAGGCGCCCGCGACAAAGCGCGGATCGACGCGGTCGGAATCGATCTTGTGGGTCAGCACGGCCAGTGGGTTATCCCAGGTCAGACCGTCGACTTTTTCGGGCGGCGGAGGCGGTGTCAGTAGACTAACCACGACGAAGACGACGCTGCACATCACGAAGCCCCACCAGGCTTGCAGCATAAAGGGCACGCCCCAAACGTCGGTGATGAGTTTTTCGTCGCCAATGAGAGGAAGATCGACCGTGAACGCGACCACCCCAAGGGTGAGGCCGAACATCAGCGTGGCCAGCGAGGCTTGGGCGGTTCCGCGTCGCCAGAAAACGCCCCACAAGAATACCGTCGTGATCGGCGGCGCCAAATCGGCACCAATCACCTGCACGGCTTCGAAAATACTGGTGAAGCGCCCGCCTTGGGTCGACCAAGCCATGGCGGCCAACATGATGCCGACGGCGGCCCAGCGGCCGATGCGGACTTGTGTTTCGTCCGACGTCCTGGGGCGAATTCGAGTAACGATATCGACCGCCACCAGAGTTGCACAACTGTTGAGGGCGGCGGCGATGGTGCTCATCAAAGCAGCCAGCAAGCCGGCCGAGATCAATCCTTTTAGGCCGGTCGGAATCAATTCCGTAATCAACGTCGGCAGCACTTGGTTGGCGTCCTCGCCGATACGGTCTTGGAACAACACATAGCCGATCGTGCCGGGCAGAACAAGGATGAAGACCGGCAGCACCTTGATAAAGCCGGCGAAGAGCGGTCCGATCTGGGCGTCATGCTGGGACTTGGCGGCCAGCACGCGCTGCACGATCGTCTGGTCGGTACACCAATACCAAATGCCCAGTACGGGGTATCCCAGCAACACTGAATACCACGCCAGCCCCGCCGAGTTGTCGGTGTGAAGCAGGTTAAGCTGCCCGGGCTTCAAGGCGGCTTCGAATTCGGCCATCGTCGTGACGCCGTGGTCGGGCAAGGCCATGATGGCGGCGACGGTCACCGCGATCGCGCCGACGATCAAGACGACTGTCTGAATCGTTTCGGTGATGACCACGGCCTTGAGGCCGCCCATCACCGTATAGATTCCCGTAATCACCGAGATGATCAGAATCGAAGCGATCACGTTGATGCCGAAAAACTGTTCGAACACCATCGCCCCGGCATACAGGCTCATACCGATGTGAATGAACAGCGCCGCCAGAATCGCCATGAAGGCCAGGAACGAACGCGACCCCGCGCTGAAACGGCGTTCCAGGAATTCCGGCAGAGTGCCGATGCGGTTGCGAAAGTAAAACGGCGCGAAGACCAGCCCCAGAATGATCAGCGTGAAACCCGCCGCCAACTCGAAATTGCCCCACACAATGCCTTCGCTGTATCCCGAAGCCGCTAATCCGACGACGTGGATGGTCGAAATATTCGAGGCGAAAAGAGCCGCGCCGACGGTGATCCAACCGAGCGAACGGCCGGCGAGGAAGTAGTTGTCGCCGGTCATCTTTTGATGGCGCGTGGCCAAAATGCCGACCGCCAGGATGCCCAGCATGTAGACGACGATGATGACCAGGTCGAGAAGCGGGATTTGCAGATTGGAGCTGAACATGGTTGGAGACCGTTAGGGGGCCGCCGGCGACACCGGGGAAGTGAGTCGTCTAGTGTAGCGAAATCGGCACGGACGTCGCGAACGAGCCAATGACGGAACACACTTCAGCTGCTTCGCCAGGGCGACTCGCCGCCGCCTGCCGCGTACTTTTTATGCCTACCGCGTGGCGCTGCTTGGGGTATTCCCGGCAAACGAAATCGCCCGGCTAAGACCCAAATTCGTCTTGGCCGGGTAGCGGTCTCAAGCATCCATCCCGGAAGGGATCGAAGCCGGGACCTGTTGCCCGCGAGTGGAGGAGATTGTCTGTCTACCCTTGGCGGCTTCGCCGGCGCATCATGATCAGTACCAACAGCCCGACGGCTAGAAGCCCGCAAAGAACTCTTACGATTGTGGAATCCATAGCTCTTTTGTAAACGATCCGACACCAAAATGGCAAATAGGGATTTCACCTATACGGCAAATCATTTCTCACTCGCCAGTCATCATCGACCTCGGCGAACCACTCCATGGTCAAGGCGTCGAGCCGAGACCGCAATTCCGAGAACTCGGGCTTCTCCACCAGATTGGCCATCTGATAGGGGTCGCTTTCGTTGTCGTAGAGCACCCATGGCTGCTGCTGATGCCGCGCGTAGGTGTGGGTTTCGTGCGCACGCCGCGCCAGGCGGGAAACTGAGCGGACTCGGTTTCGGTGTAGCTTTGGAGGTAGACGGACTCGGGTTCCTCGGCGCCGGCGCCCTTGAGGTTCCCGGAGAGGTCGCGACCGGAAACAGCGTCGGGAACGGACACGCCCGCCAAGCCCAGCAATGTCGGGACGACATCGACATGCGAGAAGAGCAAGTCGGTATCACCGCCGGGCGCGATCGCGCCGGGGTAGCGGACAATGCCCGGCACGTGAATCGACTCTTCCCACGGCTTGCGCTTCAGGACCGTTCCGTGGGAGCCGAGCATGTCGCCATGGTCGGAGCTGAGCAGGATGATCGTGTTGTCGGCTTGGCCGTTTTTTTCGAGAACCTCCAGCAGCCGGCCGATTTCGTTGTCGATGAAGGTGATGGCGGCGTAATAGCCGGCGATGTCGTCGCGGCCGGCGCGGGGCGTGTTTTCGCGCCAGTTCTCGCGCATCCTGACGAGATCGGGGTCGTAGAGATTCATGTACTCGGGGGGCGCGACATAGGGGTCGTGGGGAGGGCCCCATTGCAGATAGAGGCAGAACGGCGACTCGTCGTTTCCGGCGTCGCCGCTGCCTTGGTTGAGGAAGTTGATCGCTTCGTCGGTGAAGAATTTCGCGGAATAGTCGTCCATGGGAATGGGCGTGGGGTCGTCGCGAAAATAGTGCATGTTCCAATAGTCGTGACTGCAGACGTTCGCGGCCCAGAAGTCAAAGCCTTGGCGGCGCGGCCCGGGCGGAACAAAACCGGGCAGGCGGATGCCGCCCTCGAGATGCCACTTGCCCACGAAGCCGCCGCGGTAGCCGTGCGGCTCGAGCAACTCGGGCAGGCTGACGGCCTCGTCGGGGAGGGGCGCGTCGTTGACGTCGACGCCGTGCTGGTGAGCGAATTGACCGGTGAGCAGCGTTC
The DNA here is from genome assembly GCA_965248235.1 of Bryobacterales bacterium. GTDB lineage: Bacteria > Acidobacteriota > Terriglobia > Bryobacterales > UBA6623 > UBA6623. The sequence continues at coordinate 374,647 of CBDFIU010000002.1, forward strand.
CGCGAGCCGGGCAACAGACCGGACAGTTGGCAATGGTATTACGGAGTAGGACGCCTTCGCTCGCGAGGCGATCGATATTGGGCGTCTGGACGTCGGGGTTGCCCATCGCGGCGATGTCTATACCGCGAAACTGATCGGGCATCAGGAAGAGAATATTGGGTTTTTTGGGGCCGGCACCTCGGCAGCCGGCCAGGGCCGAAGCTGCCGCGCCCGCCAAGAACTCACGGCGGCGAATCATGCGCTGTAGGATGTCACCGGCCCGCGGGTGGTGTCAAGGGTCGGGCGGGGAAACGATTGGCCGCTCGGGGTGCATTCACTGACGCGGGTATAATCGAGGGTCCCGGGCGCGCGCCGGGAGGCGGGTTCCATCGTCGGGTTCATCGTAATGACCAGGGCCTCTTATCTTGTTTTTGAAACGGGCGGGACGAAGCTTGTCGCCGGCGTGGCGGGGGCGGATCGGCGGCTGATCGAGACGCGCATTCTTTATCGCGAGCCCGGGGATCGCGCGGAGCGCAGTTTAGACCGCCTGATCGAGGCAACGCGGGAACTTCGTCGAGACCACGAAAGCCAAGGGGCCTCGTTTGGCGCGATCGGCTTCGGGTTTGGCGGGACGGTTCGGCGCTCAACGCGGGAGCCGCACCTTTGCCTCCACGAAGACGGCTGGGACGGGCTGGCGGTGGTGCCAAGGCTCGAACAGGAGTTCGGGTTGCCGGTGAGCATTGAGAACGACTGCAAGGTGGCGGCGCTGGCCGAGGCCCATTTCGGGGCGGGAGAAGGGTGTCGCACGGTCTTCTACATAACGGTGGGAACCGGCGTCGGCGGCGGCATCGTGCGCGACGGCCGCATTCAAGCCTTCAGCGATCTTGGCGAGGCGGAGATCGGGCATGTGGTGGTGGCGCCGGACGGCCCGAGATGCCCGTGCGGCGGGCGGGGGTGCGTGGAGGCGGTCTGCTCGGGTCCGGGGATGGCGCAACTGGCGGCTTGGACAGCCGAACAAGACCCGGCCTTGTGGCGGGCGGGGTCGTTTGCCGGCGAGTACGACTCGGCGGGGCGGATTTCCAGTAAGCACATCATGAACCATTGGGAAGCGGGCGACCCGTTCGCCTCGGCGGTGGTTGATCGCGCGGCGGGCTATTTGGCTCAGGCGCTGGCCGGCGCGATCAACTTGCTGAATCCCGATGTGGTGGTTGTCGGCGGCGGAATCGGCGCGGGGAATCGTGCTTTTCTGGAGAGGGTTTCGGAGAAGGTGCGACCTCTGGTGGTTTCGTATTTCCGCGAGCATTATCGGATTGTGCCGACGAGGTTGGGTGAGCAGGTGGTTAGTCAGGGGGCGGCGATCTTGGCGGCGCAGTCGGTGGAGTAGCGGGGAGTGGGGGGGGGCCGGCTGAGAGCCGGTCGCGACCGCGGACTGGGGCGCTGCGTCGATCCAGTGCGCGGTGCTATGTTTTTGGTCAGCGAAAGGTGGTTCCACTGATGAAATTTTCCACTACGGACAGAACTCTCGTTGCTTCACCGCGACCGCCGGTTCTTGCGGTTCTTCTTGTCGCCGGCGTCATTGTTGGCGGCGGTCCGGCCGCGGCCGCCGAACCGAGGGCCACGATCCGTGTTGACGCCTCCGAACGTCTCAACGCCATCAGCCCCTTGCTCTACGGTCACTTCGCGGAGTTCATGTTCGAGGACATCAAGGGCGGACTGTGGGCCGAGCTGCTCCAGAATCGTGGTTTCGAGATGGCCGCGCCCCCGCCGAGCGCGGCGCAGTGGTGGGATCGCTATCCCGACAATCGCAATGACGATTACGTCTTTTTCATCGGCGGCGGGGAACTAGGGCTCGCCGAGGCCGGCTATCCGGCGGCATCTCCCAACCGGGCGCAGGTTCTCGTCACAACGCGGAACGACGTGCAAGAGCATGGTATTTACCAAGACCGTGTCCCGCTGCGCGTCGGGCTCACGTATCGCGGTTCGATTTGGCTGCGCGGGGCGGCGCTTGCGCCCGATAACCGCACGCCGCTCGACGGCCCTTTCGAGGGGCGTATCCGCGTCACCTTAGAGGAAAACATCACGGGGGGCGAGGTCTACGCGCATCAGGATTTCAGCGGCATCAACGGGACCTGGCAACGCTTCGATTTCGAGTTGCCCATTAAGGCCGCCGACGCGCAAGCGCGGTTCACGATCCAAATCAACGGCCGGGGGGTCGTTTGGGTGGACCAGGTTTCGCTGATGCCCGGCGACGCGGAGGACGACCTGCGCTCCGACGTAATGGCGAAGATTCGCGAGCTGCGCCCGGCGTTCATTCGCTGGCCCGGCGGCAATGTCGGCCAAGACTATCACTGGATGTGGGGCGTCGGTCCGCGCGACCGGCGGCCGACCTGGGTCAGCATGGCTTGGGACGAAGATCCGGAACCCGCCGACTTCGGGACGCTCGAGTACCTGGCGTTCTGCCGCGCGGTGGGGGCCGAGCCTAATATCGTCGTCAACGTGGAAGGCCGCGGCGTGACCGTCGCCGAAGCGGTCGCCCTGCGCGCCGAGGGCAAGGACATTTATTCGGAAAGCCGGCAGGCCACCGACCAAGACGCCGCCGCCTGGGTCGAATACGTCAACGGCCCGGCGACCTCGCCGCACGGCGCGTTGCGGGCCGCGCACGGACACCCCGAGCCTTTCGGGGTGAAGTATTGGGAAATCGGCAATGAGATTTGGGGCGACTGGGTGCGGGGCTATTCCGACGCGGCGACGTACGCGGTGAACGCCCGCCGCTATATCCGCGCCATGAAGGCCGTTGACCCGACGATCAAGATCATCGCCGTCGGCCACAACGACATGGAATGGAATCGCACGGTACTGCGTGAGATCGGCGACGAGATCGACATGATCTCGATCCACCACTATTACGGGCAAGACGACTCGCCCGCCGGCCGCGCCAACCTGATGTCGAAGCCGCTGTGGTTCGAGAAATTCTACGGCCGCGTGGGGGACTTGATCAAGGAACTACAACCCGACCGGAAGATCACCGTCGCCATCAACGAATGGGCCACGACTCTTCCGTTGCCGCGGCAGAATACGATGCGGGCGGCGCTCTACGGAGCGCGGCTGATGAATGCTTTCGAGCGGCAGGGCGACCTGATCGAGATGAGTTCGATTTCCGATCTCGTCAACGGCTGGCCTGGGGGGATTATTCAGGCCAGCCGGCGACGGTTCTTCACAACCCCCAACTACGCCGTCATCAAGGCGTATAACGAGCATCGCGGCGACTGGCGCGTGGCGGCGGCGACCGACGTCAATGTGCTGCATCAGCCGAGCGACCCCGAACTCGGAGCCGACGTGCCCGCGCTTGATGTAACGGCTTCGGTGAGCGACGATGGAAGCGAGTTGCAATTGAAAGTCGTGAATACGTCGTTCGATACGGATATCCCGACTGAGATTGAGATTAAGGGGAGCGGGGGGAGCTTGGCCTCCGAGGCTCGAGTCGTGACGATTCGCGGCGAGACTCTCGAAGCGTCGAACGACTTCCGTCATCCCGACGCCGTCAGCGCGCGCGAGCGAACGTTGGCGACGGCGGGCGACACGATTTCGTTCACTTTCGAAAAGCACTCGGTGACGGTGTTGATCTTGGGAGTCGCCGGACGGTAGCGGTTTGTGTCCGAACACTTTCGCCCTTTTGCTAGTACTCAGACCACGTGAAAAGACACCTTTCCCCGACCTTGTTGAAAAGGCTTCGATCTGCCATTGCGGAGGAAACCACTGCCAACCAGAGCCGCATCGCCACGCGATGCGGTCACTCAAGAATGGTGCTTTGCCGCCAAACAAACTTTTTCAAGCGGTCGTGGCACTAGGACGGCGGCGACAGTTGTTTGGCCAGGTCATCGGGATCAGTCACCGGCTGACGACAGACGAAGTCGCGGCAAACGTAGGCCGCCGGTTTGCCGTCGATCAGCGAGCGGCCTTGGAGCAGCGGCATGTTTTCGGGCGCGTCTTGGTCGGCGGGGTTGAACCGGGCGACGACTTTGTTGGGCAACCAGCGGCTGTAGACCACTTCGAGCAAGGCTTTCGTGGCGGGGTCTTCCGGCGGACCGATGACGGCGATCTCGTCGAATCCCTCGTGAAACGCTTCGACGCCAGCGAGCAGTCGTTCGTGTTGGAACGGCGTCCGCGTCGCGCCGCCTCCCGCGAAGACTCGGATGATTTGTTCGGCTTTATGGCGATCGTCGCCTTGGTCGAGCAGGATGCTTAGCTTGAGCAGATTCGCGAGCATGACGGAGTTACCCGAGGGGATCGCGCCGTCGTTGGCCGTCTTGCTGCGAACGAGCAGTTGCTCGTGATCGGAAGCCGTGAAGAAGAATCCTCCGGCGGCTTCGTCCCAGTAATATTCGACGGCGGTGTCGGCGAGCCGGCGTGCTTGCGCAAGGCGTTCCAAGTCGCCGCCGGCTTGATAAAGTTCGATCAAGCCCTCGATCAAAAACGCATAGTCGGTGATGTAGCCGTTGAGCCGCGCGCGGCCCTTGCCGTAGGTGGCGAGCAGTCGGCCGTCGGGGCACATTGTTTCGAGAATGAAATCCGCGGCGCGCTCGGCGGCTTCGCGGTAACGGGGTTCGTCGAGCACGGCGGCGGCTTTGGCCAAGGCGGTAATCATCAGGCCGTTCCAACCCGACAAAACCTTGTCGTCGAGCCCGGGCCTGACGCGCTTCTCGCGCTCCTCGAAGAGTTTCGTCTTGGCGGCGGCGATGATTTTTTCAACTTCGGCGACGTCGAGGTTTTCGACTTTCGCGATGGTTTCCGCCGAACGCGCCCAATGAAGAATATTCTTCGGGCCGCCGGGAACATGGGCGTCGCCGGGATGCAGCCAATTGCCGACGTCGCTCGCGCCGAAATGCTCGGCGACGATCTTGCCGTCGTGCTCTCCCAATAGATCGAGCAGTTCCCGGCGCGTCCAGATATAGAACTTGCCTTCGAGGCCCTCGCTGTCGGCGTCTTCACTCGAGTAGAAGGCCCCGCCCGGATCGGTCAAATCGCGCAGCACGTAGTCGAGAATGCCGCGGGCCTTTTCCTCGAAGAGTTTCTTCAGGTCCGGGTTCCCGGTCGCCTGCCGGGCATCGAGGTAGGCGCCGGCGACGAGCCCTTGGTCGTAGAGCATTTTCTCGAAATGGGGGACCAACCATTTTCCGTCGGTCGAGTAACGGGCGATGCCGCCGCCGAGGTGGTCGTAGATGCCGCCATGGCCCATCTTTTCGAGCGTCCACTCAACGATCGATAGATACCCGTGATGACCTGAATCGTGGTATTGGCGCAGCAGCAAATCGGCGGCGAGGCTCGGCGGAAACTTATTCGGTCCACTGGGGATGCCGCCGTGCTCGGTATCGAAAGCGCGAAAGACTTCGTCGGCCGCGACGGCAACTTGCTCGCGCGGCGGGACGTCCCCGGCCTCGCCTGCTCCGTGGATCTGTTCAAGCGCGGCGACGATTTTCCCGCTCTCGGAGACAATCTCGGGGCCGCGCTGTTTCCACGCTGCGGCGACTTGGGTCAGCACGCTCTTGAAGCCGGGTCGGCCAAACTGGTTTTCCTTGGGGAAGTACGTCCCGGCGTAGACCGGTCTCAGATCGGGCGCCAGAAAGACGCTCATGGGCCAACCGCCGTGACCGCCGGAATAGAGCATGGTGGCGCTCATGTAGATTTCGTCGAGGTCGGGGCGTTCTTCGCGGTCGACTTTAATGGCGATGAAATCCTGATTGAGAAGCGCGGCGACCTCGAGATCCTCGAAGCTCTCATGCTCCATCACGTGGCACCAGTGGCAGGCCGCGTAGCCGATGCTGAGGAAAATCAGCTTGTTCTCGTCGCGAGCACGGGCGAGAGCCTTCTCGCCCCAGGGATGCCAGTCCACGGGATTGTGCGCGTGCTGCAACAAGTAGGGACTGGTTTCATCGATGAGCTGGTTGGTATGCTCGGGCGTCATATTTCCTTGGATCATAGCAGGGGGTGCGACGCGATACGCCGCGCTGACAAGGGGCCGCGAAACATTGGGGACAGTCCGCTTCGCACCGGACGAGATGGATGATTCGACGCAACCTATTCGACCGGCGCTTTCGTAGAGTCCCCGATTTTTCACAGCCCCTTGTCGGCGCGGCGTATCGCCTAATCGCCAATCTTTCGGGGGACGAGCGGTTGGGTTGAGTCGATCGAACGGAGGTCTTCGAGGCGAAGATCGCGGCCGGCTTCGTGATATTCCCGCTCCACGTTGACATCCCAAAGATCGAAGTTCGCTCCCTCGATATTGCGGGCCGCCAGCATCGCGGTGAGCATGGAGTGATCTTGGTTGTTGTAGCGGTGCATGCCGTTGCGGCCGACCAATTGGAGGTTTTCGAGGCTGTCGAGGAATTCGCGAATCTCGGCCAGCGCGTCGGCGTAACGGCGATCGTAGACCGGATAAGCTTTTTCCATTCGAACGACGTGCCCGTCGGCGACCTCGCTTGCATCGACAAACCCCAGGCTCTCAATCTCGCGGGCGCCGAGTTGGATCAATTCATCATCGGGAAGATTCCAAAGCTCGTCGCCCCGCGAGCAGAAGTATTCCAAACCAAGACAAGTCGTCTCGGGGTCGGGCACCATCTCGGGGCTCCAATTCTTGAAGTTTTGGAGACGTCCGAGCTTGACGGCGGCGTCGTGAATATAGATCCAATTGTCCGGGAACACGTCGCGCCGGCGGATCATCAACACGACGGTAAGGAAATCGCGGTATTGCAATCGGGCAGCGGCGGCGCGGACGTTTTCGGGCGGCGGGGGCGACAGGCTTTCCACCAGATCCCGCACGGCCACGCTGCTGACGAAGTGTTCGCCGATCAGGGTTTTCGGGCCGGCTTCGACCGCCGTGACGCGCCCGGGTTCCCAGTACACGCGACGGACCGGGGCGTTGAGAATCAGGCGTGATCCACGCTCTTCGATCATTTCACGGGCTCGCTCCCACATCATGCCGGGGCCGTGGCGCGGGTAGAGGAATTGGTCGGTCAGCGTCTTGACGACGTCTTTCTTCGATTCGCCGGCACCGGATGAGCCTCCGAAGATCGCGTTCTTTACGGCGGTCAACAGCGACAGCCCCTTGATACGCTGTGCCGCCCATTCGGCTTGAATTTCGGTGCAGGGGATGCCCCAAACTTTTTCCGTGTATGTCTTAAAGAAAATTTCGTAGAGGCGCTTGCCGAAGCGATTCGACACCCAGGCGGCGAAGTTGTCTTCGGGGTGTCGCGGGGAAAGCCGGGCCCAGCCGTAACTGCCGACGCAACGCAAGGTTTCCCACAGCCCCAGGCCCAGAAGCGCGTTCATGGGCTTGAGCGGGTAGCAGAAGAAAGCGCCCTTGTAGTAGATGCGGGAAAGCCGCGGCCGCGTCAGTAGATCGTCCCCTAGGATTTCACGCCAAAGCCGCTCGACGGCGGAGACCTTCGTAAAAAAACGGTGGCCGCCGATGTCGAAGCGGTAGCCCTTGTAATTCACGGTGCGCGCCAGTCCGCCGACCACGCCCGCGGCTTCCACGACGGTACACCGCACACCCGTCTTGACAAGTTCATAGGCGGCCGTCAGCCCGGCCGGGCCCGCGCCGAAAATGATCACCGGAGAGGAAGACATGAGACCCGACGGTGGGGTTCGCAAGAAACCGAGCCGGGTTGAAACAGGCGATCGAAGGTCCCGGCGAAAAGGAAACTCATCATATCAGAGGGCGGCTCGAAGGCCGTGCGGGAGCGGGCTAGGCCAGGGCTAGGCCGTTGTTTTCGTTGTCTTCGCGCGGGTCTCCGGGCGCTCGGAGACGGTGCGGTTGACGGGAATTAACGAGGTTGAAAACGCGGGCGGCGGCTCGCGCGGCAGAGCCCCCATTTGTTCGGTGACGTAGGCGACGAATTCCTGCATTTGGCGCTGCATTTCTTCCATCTTGCCGCGCATATTGAGAATGATTTCCACGCCCGCGAGGTTCACGCCCAGGTCTCTGGTCATCGAAAGAATCACCTCCAGCCGTTGCATATCGGCTTCGGTGTAGAGGCGAGTATTGCCCTCGGTGCGGGAAGGTTTGAGCAGCCCTTCTCGTTCATAGAGGCGCAGAGTTTGAGGGTGAACGCTGAACTGGCTCGCGACCACGGAGATCGTGTAGGCTCCTTCGGTTCGCTTTCGCCTGGCCATAACTTATTCCGAATCCCAGAGACCCTCGCGAGGATCTTCGGCTGCCAGCTTAGCAAATTCCCGAGCTAATTCCTTCGAACGCTCATCGGAAACGGTCGGCACGACAACTTTTGCCTTGACGAGTTGATCGCCGCGTCGGCCCGTCCGGCGATTCAGGACGCCTTTTCCCCGAAGCCGAAAGGTTTTGCCCGAGCTGGTGGCGGGCGGAACCTTCAGGCGCGCTTTGCCGTCGATGGTGGGCACGTCGATCTTGCTGCCCAAAATCGCTTCGGCAATGGTGATCGGAACCTCGGCGTGAATTTCGTCGCCGTTTCTTTCGAAGACCGGATGGGGGCCGACGCGCGTCACGATGTAAAGATCGCCCGCCGATCCGCCGGCCCGCCCGGCATTGCCCTTGCCGGCCACGCGCAACCGCGAGCCGTCTTGCGCGCCCGGCGGGATGCGGACTTCAACCGTTTCCTTGCGCCCGACTCGACCGTCGCCGCGGCAGGTCGCGCAGGAACTTTCGGTTTGCCCGCGTCCGGCGCAGCGGGGGCAGGTGATGTTGAAGCGCATGGCTCCGACGGCTTGGTTGACTTGTCCGCCGCCGCCGCACTCGGGACAGACCATCGCGCCGGCGCCGACGTTGCCGGCGCCGCGGCACGTCACACAGGCTTCGTGACGGAAGACCGTGAGGCGAATGTTGGTTCCTCGAATCGCGTCCCAGAATCCGATGTCGACGGCGTATTCGAGATCCTCGCCGGACTTGGGTTCGGTGCGAGCGGGAGATTCACCGCCCTGGCGGAACATCTGCGAGAACAAATCCCCGAAACCACCCCAGCCCGGCCGTCCGCCCGCGCCACTCGGGCCGCCGGCGTTGAAGTCACTGAAGTCGAAACCGTTGAAGTCGAACCCGCCGGGTCCGCCTCCGGCAGCCGGGAAACCGGCGTTTTCCGAGTAGAAGCCGAATCGGTCGTACATCTGACGCTTCTTCTTGTCGCTGAGAACGTCGTAGGCTTCCTGGAGGTCCTTGAAGCGCTGTTCGGCCGACTGGTCGCCGGGGTTGACGTCGGGATGATACTTGCGCGCCAGCCGGCGGTAGGCTTTGCGGACCTCGTCGACCGAAGCTTTTTTCGGTACGCCGAGAGCCTTGTAGTAGTCCTTTTGTTGCGTCGCCGGCACGAAAACACCTCTTTTCGAACCACCGCCGATTTCAGCGGCAAGAGCGCAAATTCCTACAGTTCAGGGGCTGTGAAAAAATAGGGGACAGTCCCCTCCGCGCCACCGAAACTCATTAACTCGATGGAACTGATTCGGTGGGCGCTTGAGACATTCCGCGATTTTTCACAACCCTTCAGCGCTTCAACTCTTCGGCTTATCGTCGACGTCGACGAATTCGGCATCGACGACGTCGTCCGTCTTGGGCTCGGCCTCCGCCGAGGGACCCCCGCCCGGGGCGGCGTCCTGGGCTCCGGGTTGCGCCGCCGACGCGGCGGAGTACATCACCTCGGCCAACTTGTGGCTTGCCTTTGTCAACTTCTCGATGGCCGGCGCGACCGCGTCGAGATCGTTGCCCTGCACGGCTTGCTTGGTTTCAGCAATGGCATCCTCGATTGTCTTGGCCTCCTCGGCGTTGATCTTGTCACGGTGTTCCTTGAGGGTGTTCTCCGTGCTGTAGATCATGGCGTCGGCGCGGTTGCGAAGCTCGATCCGCTCCTGTCGAACACGGTCTTCCGCGGCGTTGGCTTCAGCGTCTCGGGCAATCTTTTCCACTTCTTCTTTCGACAGTCCGGAGGAACTGGTGATGGTAATTTTCTGCTCCTTCGAGGTCGCCGAGTCCTTCGCCGAGACGTTCAAGATGCCGTTGGCGTCTAAGTCGAACGTGACCTCGATCTGCGGAACGCCGCGCGGCGCCGGAGGGATCCCGACGAGCTGGAACACGCCAAGCAAGCGATTGTCGGGGGCCATCGAACGCTCGCCTTGATACACCTTGATCTCGACGGAGTTTTGGTTGTCGGCCGCGGTGGAAAACACCTCGCTCTTGCGCGTGGGGATGGTCGTATTGCGTTCGATCAGCTTCGTGAAAACTCCGCCCAGCGTTTCGATTCCGAGCGAAAGCGGCGTCACGTCGAGCAGCAGAACATCCTTCACGTCGCCGGCGAGCACGCCGCCCTGCACCGCGGCGCCCACGGCCACCACTTCATCGGGATTGACGCCCTTGTGCGGATCTTTGCCGAAAAGCTCTTTGACCAGCGCCTGCACGCGGGGAATGCGCGTCGAACCGCCGACCATCACGATTTCGTCGATTTGGTCAGGGCCCAAATCGGCGTCCATCAGCGCCTTCTTGCAAGGTTCGAGAGTCCTCTTGAGCAGCGGCTCCATCATCTGCTCGAGGCGCGCCCGGGTTAGCTTGAGTTGCAAGTGCTTCGGGCCGCTCGCGTCGGCGGTGACAAAGGGCAGGTTGATTTCGGTTTCGAGCAACGTCGACAGATCCATCTTGGCCTTCTCGGCAGCCTCTTTAAGACGCTGCAGAGCCATCTTGTCGCCCATCAGATCGACGCCCTGGTCCTTCTTGAACTCCGCGATGATCCACTCGATCAACAATTGATCGATATTGTCGCCGCCCAGGTGCGTGTCGCCGCTGGTTGCCTTGACCTCGACGATACCCTCGCCCACTTCGAGAATCGAGATGTCAAAAGTACCGCCGCCGAAGTCGTACACGGCGATGATCTCGTTTTCCTTCTTGTCGAGGCCGTAGGCCAGCGCGGCGGCGGTGGGTTCGTTGATGATTCTCTTGACTTCCAAGCCCGCGATCTTACCGGCGTCTTTCGTCGCTTGCCGTTGCGAGTCATTGAAGTAGGCCGGGACCGTGATCACGGCCTCCGTCACTTTCTCGCCGAGATACGACTCGGCCGCCTCCTTGAGTTTGGTGACGACCATGGCGGAGATCTCTTGCGGCGTGTACTCGTTGCCGTCGGCTTCGACCTTCACCAGATCCGCCGCGAGGCGCATCTTATAAGGGACCAGTTTGGTTTCCTCGGGCACTTCGCCGGCACGACGTCCCATGAATCGCTTGATGGAGAAAATCGTGTTCTCGGGGTTCGTCACCGCTTGACGTTTTGCCGCTTCCCCAACCAGTCGCTCGTCGCCTTTGGCGAAGGCAACCACGGACGGAGTCGTACGACCGCCTTCCTGGTTCGCCACCACGGTCGGTTGACCTGCTTGCATGACGGCAACGACGGAGTTGGTCGTGCCCAAGTCGATTCCAATGATCGTTCCCATTTCTAAACGTCCTCCTGCACGAGTGAGACCCGCGCGAAAGTGGGGGCCTTGCCAGCCCGCTCTATACAATTATTAGTGTACACCCATTATCAAATATTAGTCTGGTGTTGTCAATATAGGTTCGCTCAAGTCCCCATCAAAACCCTTTATATCAACAGTTTACGTGGTGATGCTCGGTATGATCCCATGCTGGAGAAAACCCACAACGATCGAGGCTGCATGGACATTGACCGAGACGGAATTTTGGGGTGCTGGATGATCTCACGAGGCGCTTTGGGATCGAGAGTCGCGCACCGCCAGCGGCTCTGCCGGGGTCATGCGTCGCCGAAAACCGAATCGCGCACGTTCCACCCGGATATAATCGGACGGAGGTGTTGGACGCTTTCGAGTTGATTGACTGGTTTCCTTTCTGGCTGAGCCTGCGGGTCGCTTGTTTGGCGACGGTGATTTCGATGGCAGTGGGCCTGGCGGCGGCCTATTTGCTGGTACGGGGCGAGTTTCGCGGCCGCCATTTGCTGGAGACCCTTTTTACGCTGCCGATTGTTTTGCCGCCGACGGTACTGGGGTATTACTTGCTGGTGGTGCTGGGCCGCGGCAGTCCGGTCGGGCAAGCCTACGAGGAGGTCTTCGGCGGCCCGCTGGTCTTTACTTGGCAAGCGGCGGTGATCGCGGCGTGCTTGCACGCGACGCCGTTGCTGGTGCGGGCGGCGAGGGCGGCGTTTCAGTCGGTGGATCACACTTTGGAAAACGCGGCGCGCAGCCTGGGGGCCGGCGAATGGCGGGTGTTTTGGAGAATTACGCTGCCACTTGCGAAGCGTTCCATCGCCGCCGCGGCCGTGTTCGCTTTCGCCCGGGCGCTGGGCGATTTCGGCGTCACGATCATGATTGCGGGCAACATTCCGGGCCGAACGCAAACCATGTCGGTGGCGATCTACGACGCCTACCAATCGGGAAATACGATGGCGGCGAACGTGCTGGTGGTGATCCTTTCATTGACGGCGTTGCTGGTTCTGTTCTTGATGAATCGCGCCGGGGAAAGGCAGGCCTTCTAGCCATGGATTCGTTGGCGGTTTCGATCGGCAAGGCGTACGGGGGCGGAGTGGATTCCGCGCCGTTTGATCTGTCGGTCGATTTCGAGACGCGCGACGAGTTGACGGTCCTTTTCGGGCCGAGCGGGGCTGGGAAGACGCTCACGCTCGAATGCATCGCCGGATTCGTATCGCCGGACCGAGGCAAGATTCGGTTCGGCGACGAGACGTTATTCGACGGCGGCGCGAGAGTCAATGTAGCGGCCCGCAAGCGGCGCATCGGATATGTGTTTCAAAGAGACGCCCTGTTTCCGCACATGACCCTGCGCGGCAACTTGGAGTTCGCCGCGCGTCCGGGGTCGGGAAGTGACGAAAGCGGACTCATCGAGGAGACCTTGGACCGCTTCGGACTGACCCCGCTCGCCGGCCGGAGGCCGCATCAGGTTTCGGGCGGGGAGCGGCAACGGTGCTCGATCGCGCGCATCTTGGTGAGCGAGCCCCGGCTGATTCTCCTCGACGAACCGGCGCGGGGTCTCGACGTTAGCTTGCGGGAGCAGCTTTACGACGTTCTGGCGCAGGTGCGCGCGCAGTACCGGCTGCCGATGATCCTGGTGACGCACAATTTGGAAGAGGCTTTCGCGCTGGGGGACCGTATGCTGGTCTACGACTGCGGGCGGATCATCCAAGACGGTTCGCCGGCGGAGGTTCACGCCGGTCCGAGTTCACCCGAAGTCGCGCGGTTGTTGGGCATCTCGCCGATTTTCGAGGGGGTCGTCTCGGGCGGCGAATCGAGCGGAGCAGCCTCGATTGAGGCGAGCGGACTGCGGTTCCCGTTGCCGGCGCTGACCGGACGGAAGGTCGGGGAGACGTTACGGTTTTGTATCCGGACGGAGCGAGTGATTGCCCGCCCGGCGGCCGGCGACGACTCACTGGACCCAGTGACCTTACCCGTGGAGCGCTCGACCGAAACGCCGACTCATCTGCAGCTGGAATTCCCCGGAGGGGTTGCCGCGGAGATTTCTCGGGAGCAAGCGGGTGCCGGCGGGGCGGCTGCCGGCGAGCGCTGGAGCCTTGCATTTCCAGCCGGCTCGATATGGGTGTTTCCGTCCGAACCGGGAGTTGCGGCGGAAGGGTTGGAAGAGCCGACGGAGCCTTCGGCGTGATCCTCTACGCGATCACGGACCGGCGCGCTCCAAGCGGCGGGCTCTTGGAGTCGGTCGAGAGGCAACTCGCAGCCGGCGTCGACTACCTTCAGATTCGCCAGAAGGATATGAGCGGCCGCGAACTTTTCGAGTTGACCCGCGCGGTGACGGCATTGCCCAATCCGTCGGGCACGGCGGTGCTGGTCAACGAAAGGACCGACATCGCGTTGGCCGCGGGGGCGGCGGGCGTGCATTTGCCTTCCGACAGCCCCTTGCCGGGCGAGATTCGCAAGATCACGCCGCCCGGTTTCGTTGTCGCGGTTTCGACGCATTCGCTCCCGGAAGTGATGGCGGCCGAGCAATCGGGTGCTGACTTCGCGGTTTTCGGACCGGTTTTCGCCACTGCCTCGAAGACCCGCTGGGGCGCTCCCCAAGGTCCTGACAGGCTTGAGGCCGCTTGTCGCGCCGTGACGATGCCGGTGCTCGCGCTGGGCGGGATTACGGCGGACAATGCGATGGCGTGCGTTGAGCGCGGGGCGGCGGGCATAGCCGGTATTTCGCTATTTCAGCGTGATCCTAATCTGGACGGATTGGCGGCCCGGCTGCGGGCCGGCGTGTCCGTCCGCTAACGGCGAACGTACCCGTCTCCCCGAGCCTCTCTCTCATCCGTTCAGCGTGGTTGGTGCGAGGCAAGCACTCGGCGTTCCGGCTAAGCGAGAACATGGTAGTTTGGCGCATGGATCAGTTTCCACCGCAACGCGGCACGCGCGCATCCGCGGCGTCCTTTCTTGGAACATTCGAGCAGGCACGGCGGGAAACACGATGAGGTCGCCTTTCCGTCCGCTCGGCGACACGGGGCTTTCCTGCTATATGCTCGGTTTCGGTTGCTATCGCGTTGTCGACGGCAACTCCGAGCACGAAGCGGCGATGCGCGCCTATTTGGCGCGGGGCGGCAACTTGATCGACACGAGCGCCAACTACGGCGACGGGGGTTCGGAAGAATTGGTCGGCCGGGTGCTGCAAGGGATTGCGCGCGACCGAGTGATTGTCGTGACGAAGGGCGGGTATATTCAGGGCCGCAACATGGCCTTGGCCGAGCAGCGCGACTTTCCCGAGGTGGTCGAATACGGTCCGGGTATTTGGCACTCGATTCACCCCGAGTTTCTCGAGACCCAGGTCGAGCTTTCTCTCGAGCGTCTGCGATTGGATGCGGCCGACGTCTACCTGCTTCACAATCCGGAATATTACCTCGAAGACATCCGCCATCGGCGCGAGCTCACGGCAAAAGATATCGACGAGTTCTACCGTCGCATGCGGGAGGCTTTTCGTTTCCTGGAAGGTCAAGTCGCCGCGGGCAGGATTCGTTGGTACGGCGTCAGCTCGAACAACTTCGGTCTGCCGGCCGAGTCGGATGCCGGGTCCGCTCCGACGGCGATGACGAGTGTCAGCCGCTGCCTCGCCGAGGCGCGGGCCGTTTCCGCGGATCATCATTTTCGGGTGGTCCAACTGCCCCTGAACCTCTATGAGCCGGGCGGCGCGCTTGCGCCCAACAACGACGGGCGGACGGTGTTGGAATTTTGCCGCGAACACGGCATCGGGGTATTGGCGAATCGTCCCTTGAACGCCTTCTACCGCAATCGCATGGTGCGATTGGCGGACTGGATTCCGGCGGGCCAACGTCGACCGGGGCCGGAAATGATCGAGTCGATGGCGGCGCCCTTGCGTGCGCGGGAGCAGGAGTTTACCGAAGCGTTTGGGGCCCCGCCGACCTTGCCGAGCGGTGAGACGGTTTCGCAACTCCTGTTGCGGGTGGCGCCGGGGTTGACGAAGTTCAGTAACCCCGAGCCGATCGTCGGCGCGGAGCTGATCGCGCCGATCCAGACATGGCTTGGGTGGGCGCGTGATCAATACGGCGAGAACCCGGCCTGGGCGTCTTGGATGCAAAGCTTCGTCGAGACGATCAACACGACGCTGGGGGAAGTTGGCCGGTTGTTGGGAGCCAAGCAACAAGGGCAGTCCGACGGCGTGCGGGTCAAGTTGCGGGAAGCCGGATACGATTTGCCGCGACAATCGCTGAGTCGACTTGCCTTGGGCGCCCTCGGAGGGCTGGAGGGGCTTTCGTCGATCTTGGTGGGGATGCGGCGGCGCGCCTACGTCGACGATGCGTTCGGGGTGACCGAGATGGAACCGGTCGACGGCCGTGCGGTTCTGGAACGCTTCAGTTGACGGTGTATTCGATCTTGCGGATGGCTTCGAGCGCGGTGGTGTCTTGGGGATGCAGGTCGAGAGCGCCCACAAATTCGTCGAGCGCCCGCATGCAGTCGCCCTTCGACAAGAAGATGCGTCCCATGTTGAGAAAAGGGAAGTGGCGCGGCTGATAGCGTTTCGCCGTCTTGGCGGTTTGAAACCACGGGACGGCGTCGTCGAGCTTCCCCTGCTGCATGAGGTACACGCCGATGTCGTTGTAGGGGTTCCCGAACTCGGGATCAATGCGGATGGCCTTCTTGCAATCTTCGATGGCTTCGTCCACACGGCCCAGGAAAGAAACGGCCCAGCCCCGGAAGGTGTAGCCTTCGGCGGTGGGCATGGCCTCGATGCTTTCTTCGTACAGCTCGACGGCCTCTTCGACTTGGCCGGCCATCAGCTGCTCGGTACCTTTTTCGTACAGTCGTCTTGCTCGTTCGTTTTGCGTCATCGGTGAACCCCCCGGGGGGGGTCTCTCTTTCTTTGATAGTAGCTTACCGGGCAAGCGGCGTTGCGATTATTTGAGGGGACGCGGTGGGCGTGCGCGCCTTCGGGCGTCGCCTGATCGGGTACCGTTTGGCGAAGAAGATATCCGGAACGCGCGGCGTGACGTCTAACGCCGGAATCGCAAGAGCAACATCACGACACCCGGTAGCCCGATTGCTCCGGCGAACGCGGGCAAGAACGATTCCACGTCCATGGCGTAGGCGCCGACCGCCGCATACGTAATGGCGATGCCGGCATTCGAAAGTCCCGCCATGAGGAAGAAACGCCTGGCGGGCATTCCGGCGACGCCCGCGAAAACGACCGAGGCATCGGCTAAGACCGGCACGGCGCGGAAAACGACCACGCTCCAATCACCGATGCGCTCGTGGAGCCCCGAGACGCGGGCGATTTCCTGCTCACCGACGAAGCGTTGGGTCGCCGTGCGTCCAGGACCTGTTCCCAAGGCGTAGCCGATCCAGCAACCGGCGGTCATGCCGCTCCAGGTGACCAGGGCGCCGGGCCAGAGGCCGAGCAGCGAACCCGCGGCGGTGCTGAGGATGCTCGATGGAACGGGCAGGACCAAGTCGCCGGCCAGGAGCGCCGCGAGCACTCCGCCGATCGCCCAGCGCGAGGACGGGGATTCCAGCATGCCGCGGCTCCAGGCGAGGATCGCCTCTTCCCACAGAAAGAACGGTCCGAGGATTAGCAGCAGAACGAGCGCGGCCGCGGCCGACCAGCGGATTAGGACTTCGCGTTGCACTGTCTTTCTTGCACGATTTCCGCCGATGCTTCCCGCGGGCTGTTGCCGTTACCCGTGACACCTGTTTGATTGCCGTCGGCCGGAATGCTCAGCTCCGCTCCGCCGTTGCCGCGCGGCTGACCAACCACCCGGTCAGCACGCAGACGACGCAGCCCACCATGTTGTACCAGAGAAAGGAAATCTCGGTCGTGCGGGCTGTCCAGGCTACGGCGGCGAGGCCCGCCAACATTCCGGCGAAAGCCCCATGGCCGTTCACGCGCCAGGGAGCGAAGGCCAAGACGAACACCCCAAGCAGCGACCCGTAGAACAGCGACCCGACTACGTTAACCGCTTCAATCAAAGACCCGAGCTGCCCGCCGAAACCGGCGAAGACCATGGCGTAGAGCCCCCAAAAGACCGTCGCCATTTTCGATACACCCGTGTAGTGGGCGTCGGACGCGTCGCGCCGTACGTAACGTCGATAGTGATCCATCACCGTCACGGCGGCGAGGGAATTGAGTTCGGACGAGATACTCGACATGGCCGCCGCGAAAACCGCCGCCATGATGAGCCCGACCAAGCCCACCGGCAGATAACCCATCACGAAGGTCAGAAAGATGTAGTTCGTGTCGTTGTAGGTCTTGCCGCCCATGCGGTCCTCGGCGAGCCGCATGCCCTCGCCTCGGACCGAAACAAGCCGTTGGTCGGCGTCCAGATAGCTTGCGCGCGAGCCGGGTGTATCGGCGGCGAGCAATGAGCGGGCGGCTTCCCGGCGTTGCTCGAATGACGTGCGGTAGCGCTCGTTGACGCCGGCGTAGTCGGAGGAACTCTCCAGCCGACCGCGTTCGACGTTATTGAACAGCATCGGGGGTTCGGTGAAGACGAAAAACGAGAACACCATCGCCCCGGTCAGCAGGATGAGAAACTGCAACGGCACTTTGACCACCGCGTTCAGCAACAAACTGAGCCGCATGTGAAGAATCGATTTGCCGGTCAAGTATCGTTGCACCTGCGACTGATCGCAACCGAAATACGCCAGAGCCAGAAATGACCCGCCGATCAGCCCCGACCACAGGTTGTAGCGATTTTGCCAATCAAACTCCAGGTCGACGGCACGTAGTTTTCCGGCCGTGCCGGCCAACGACAGCGCGTCGGAGAACGACACATCCGCCGGCAGCGCCAGCACCGCGGCGGCGAATGCCGCGCCGATGCCCACAAACATGACGGTCATCTGCTGCACGTCGGTCCACATCACGGCCTTGATACCGCCGATCGAGGTATAACCTACGACCAACACGCCCATCGTGAGAATGGTTGCCCACTCGGGCCAGCCGACCATGATCGACAGCACGACGGCCGGGGCGTAGAGGGCCAAGCCGACACCCAAGCCGCGTTGGATCAAGAAGATCACGCTCGCCAAAGTACGCGTTTTGAGGTCGAAACGTTGCTCGAGATATTCGTAGGCCGTGTAAACGCCCGAGCGGTGGAAGAAGGGAACGGCGACCGCCGAGATGATCACCATCGCAATCGGCAGCCCAAAATAGAATTGCACGAAGCGAATGCCGTCGACGAAGCCTTGCCCGGTGGTCCCGATGAAGGTAATGGCACTGGCCTGGGTGGCCATGATCGACATACCGATTACCCACCAGGGCATCGACTTGCCGGCCAGCAGATAATCGCGGACCCCGCGGCCGCCGCGGGCGCGCCGCAGGCCGTAGCCAATGATGCCGGTCAAGGAAATCGCGAGGATGATCCAGTCGAGCAGGTGCATTAGGTCGAGTTGAAGCGCGACGTGAAGACGAGCAGGAGCACGATCCAGAAAGCGAGGTGAGCAAGCACGGCGCCGTAGAGCCGCGGCCAAGACCCAAGGACCGGCGGGGGCTCGACGTCCCCGACGACGTCATTTCTAGACGGATGGGGCAGCGGATGGGGCGTCGGGGCCGTCACGATTCGGTTCCGCTGGCGCTTATCGGTTAGGGCGATATTTGGCCGCCCGCGCCTTACTTCTTCTTTCCCTTTTTCTTGGGGGCCGATCGAGGAGGCTTTCTGAGGACGAGTTCGGCGATGTGTTCGAGCACGGCCCGGAAATAGGCGCCATTGCGCCGGCTCTCGGGCATTCCCTCGGTCAGCTCGCTGGTTTGCTGGGGAACGTAGGCAAAGGGAAATCGATGGGCTTGTTTCCAGGGTACGTAGCCCCACCCGGCGCCCTCTTTGAAAAGCGCGTCGGCGCTGGCCTTCTCGCGCGAAAGGTTGGCGGGTGTTGTCTCGTGGCCGTTGTCGTCGCGGATCATCCACAAGGCGCGTCCGGTGGAACGAAACTGCCGGAGGCGGCTGAGCTTTTCGCCCGGCGTGCGGCCGTTGCCGTGCAGCAGGACCAGATCGCATACCCTGGCCAAAGAGTCGGGGTAGGACATCTTCCCGCTGCTCGACGCCCCGATCGGGAGCGTGTAGTCGGCCTCGTTAAAGCGCTCGCGAACGAGCTCGACCAAACGGTCGATGTTTTCGGGAATGAAGCGGGCGTGGCCCCAACTGCGACCGCCGAGGTCCCATTCATCGGCGACGTTGATGATGACGTTGCGGAAATTCTTTTCGATCAGCCAATCGGTGATGTTGCGGGCGGCCGCGGCGATGGCTTCGGGCTCGCCGAAGACCTCGTCTTGCGCGGGGTGGAAATACGTCAGGCACACGACCATCCCGCGCTGGTCGGCGGCGCGCAGCAGGCGTTCGAGCCGGGCCATCCAGGCGGGTTTGAGCGAGCCGTCGGGGGCGAAAGCACTGATCAGCACCCCGCCGTTCTTCCCGTGTTTGACCGAGTCGTCGCGCGCGACGCCGTTGACCTTTTCGTCGTAGCCGGGATTACCGGACTGGAGACTGACGGTCAAAGCCAGAACGCCGTGTTGCTTGTAAAAGTCCAGGGCCTCGATGACGCGCGTGGTGTTGCCGTCGGGGTCGAATTGGCGTTCCTTGAGCCATTCGTCATCGAACACGGATTGGCCCAGCCGCAGGGTCATCAGTTTGCCGCGCGCCTGACGGCGGTAGAGGCCGCCGGTATAGGTGAGCTGCCATTTGGTTCCCGCCGACCCGCGGAGGTAGAAACGCTCCGACTTGTAGCGCGGCCCGAGCATCGCGCCGGTGGCGACCTCGACCGCCGACAGCGGCGTGCTCAGCGCGCCGAAGGTCGCGCCGAATAAGAGACAAAGCGTCGCCCGCGCCGTTGTTGCTCTGCAGTTTCGCCCCACGAAAAGTCCACGCGGTGAAGCCTTGTCAGGCTTCTCCCGCAAAGATACCCATTGTTGCACAGCGGGAGGTGGAAGCGAATGGGACTAACAAGTTGCGTCTGTCGCTACCCAACATGGGCGGGTTAAGGTTTGCCGTTTGCTACTTCGTTTCGATCAGCGGGCGGGCGTTTTGGTAGATTTTTTCAGCGAGCTTGGCGTTGGTTTCGTCGGCGGAGACGGCGTTGGGCGCTTTGTTGAGGCCGAGCGCAACGGTATTGACGGTTGTTGCGCCTTCCTCGTCACCCCAGCGCGCGCGCAGGCCCGCGTAGACTCGACTGCGGTTGCGCAGCAGCTCCCAGAGCGGCCGTTGATGCTCCTCGCGATAGGCGTCCCAGGCTTCGACCATGGTTTGGAAGTTGTAGGGGGACGATGTCGGGGTCATAGTCAACGACGGTAAAAACGAGATGCGCGATCGATTGCCTCGAAACACATGACTGAATCGCGGCGTTGATGACTTCGATGTCGCGACCCGGATAGCGTTCCCGCAACAGAGTCCGCAGCGACCCGGGCAAGGTTGTTTCGTAAGTGCTTCCCAACTCCACCGCGGATGAACCGAGGAACGCAATGCGCAGTTGCCCGGCCGATTTCTGCTTCGGAAGCGAGTAGTCGGCCGAGGGCACTCGAAACCCGTCTTCGTTGGTGTAGTGGTAGACGGGGCTGGTGTGGCGCGACATCTCGTGCGTGTCGCCGGTCACATACGACAGGTTCGCGTGAGGGCGGAACATGACGTAGGGATGCAGCTTGTTGTGGAAAGGCAGCACCAGTCGGCCGGGGGCTTGGTAGCCGAGGTAGGCTTCGGCGAGTAGGAAGGCCGCGACCGCCGACAACAGAACAACGGTCGGGTAGTAAAGCAGTCGCCGAAGGCGGGAGCCGGAGGGCATGGGTCAGAGAAAAAATGGGAACAGTCCGCTTCGCGCCGAGCGCAACCCTTGATTCAGTAGAACGTTCTCAGGTGGCGCCTTCGATAGCTCCCGAGTTTCAACTCGGTTTGCACGTCGGTCGGAGGCCGTGATCCGTCTTAAGCGTTAGGATTCGGAGTGGGAAGCCGATTTCACATCAGGAATCCACTTCCGATCCAGAATCTCTTTTCTTTGTTTCCGTTAGGCCAATCGCAACCAGCCGATCCGACTCTCACCAAAATCACTAGAGCAAGTCTTCCCCCAGCTTGAAATCGCCGCCGGGACCACTACGATTGTGTAACGCGAACGTTGGCCATGAGCCGAGCCGGCGCTACACCCAACCAAGCTGCTGCATTGTGAGCCCCGAGTGCCAAATCTTGGTCATGTGGCTGATCTTGTCGCCCTCAAAGAACATCACGTACACGTAGTCGGCCTTGGTGCTCTTGCCGGTAGGCGGACACATTGTTGCGTTCGGCGTCGACGGCCCACGACTTGAGGTCGTAGACGGCGTCGGGCATAAAACCAACCAGAGCTTTCATCCAATCGGCATACGCCTCAAGAGTCTTAACGTCGGCCAGGGGCTCGGCTTGGGCCGAGAACGACGCTTCCGGCTTGCAGTAGGGCGCGCAAGCCTCCCAGCCCTTGCCGGCCTCGCAGGCCTCAAAAAAACCTTGGGCTGTTTGTTCCATGGAATGCGTCATCGGGTTCCCTCCGCCTCAAAGATGAGGATGTCCTTGGATCCGGCAATGCTAGATAGTTTGACCAATCACGAGCCGTCCCTGACCTCAGGCCAGTGTACCGCGCATAGCTGTCGCGAACAAGCCATGTGTTGAACAAAGACTTTTTTTTCGGGTTCGGGCTGTCGTGTCTCAGAGCCCTGGTACTCAGACCACGTGAAAAGACACCTTTCCACGACCTTGTTGAGAAGGCTTCGATCCGCCATTGCGGGGGAAACCACCGCCAACCAGAGCCGCATCGCCGCGGGGCTGTGAAAAATTGGCGACTGTACCGAACGCGGACCGAATAAGTTCCATCGAATCAACAATTTCTCCTGGCGCGAAGTGGACTGTCCCCCATTTTTTCACAGCCCCCACACGATGCGGTCACTCAAGAATAGTGCTTTGCAGCCAAACAAACTTTTTCATGCGGTCGTGGCCCTAGAGCGCGCCTCCGGTCAGCGAGCTTCCGCCTCTCCCGCGAGAACGTAATCACGGTACAGCCGCTCGCAGTCGGGATTGCAGAAGATTTGCGCCTCGCCGTCGACTTCGGCTTCCCAGTATTGCTTGGGAATCACCAGTCCGCAGCAGACGCAGTAGATCATCGATTGATCATGCCAGGTGACGTTTCGATCTTGCCATTTCCCCATTGTCTTCCTCGTCCTAACCCGAAACTTCAAATCTCACTCAGCTCTTCTATCACCCGAGCCGCGCCGCCGTGCGGCTGTGAAAAATTGGGGACTGTACCGAGCGCCGACCAAATAAGCTCCATCAAATCAACAATTTCTCCTGGCGCGAAGTGGACTGTCCCCATTTTTTCACAGCCCCTGTGCGGCGCAGTCCCCGCGAACCCTTCAAGCAAGTTTCTCCCCTGACCGAGCCGGCCCAGCCGGTGGCGGGACTAGCCCGAAACTCGAATTTCGATTTTCGAACACCCGAGCCGGCGCGGCCGGTGGCCCCCCCCAGCCTCGGCTCACGGCCCCGCGTACCCATAAAACTCCCGCGCCGCCTCGGCGGAGATCAGCCCCTGCTTCACGTCGTCCGCGACGGCTTCAACCGGGCGCTCCTCGGGCGGCCCGTAACCGCCCCCGCCCGGCGACATGATCATCACCTCGTCACCCTCCTTCAGCGCAATACGCGTGAATTTGGTGGGCGAAACGGTTCCGTAGACCTCCGAAAAGGTTCGAAACTCCATCGCACCCTTCTTCTTGACCAGCAGGCTGCCCGCCCC
This sequence comes from Bryobacterales bacterium, assembly GCA_965248235.1. Taxonomy (GTDB): domain Bacteria; phylum Acidobacteriota; class Terriglobia; order Bryobacterales; family UBA6623; genus UBA6623. The sequence continues at coordinate 397,822 of CBDFIU010000002.1, forward strand.
CCCGTGCTTCCCCCCGAAAAGCCCCCAAGGGTTCGTCTTCGTGCGATCAAGCAGCGCGCTGACGGTGATTTCCGGCCCCACAACCCGCACCACCCGCTTGCCGCCCAGCCCCCCTCGGAATTTCCCCGCGCCCCCCGAATCAGGCCGCATGCTGTATTCGAGCGTCAAGAACGGATACTTCGTTTCGAGCACTTCGACCGGCGTGTTGCGGCAGTTCCCGTTGACCGGGCACATCACCGAATTGCCGTCATGATCAACCGTGGCGCCCCAGCCGCCGCCGTCAAAGTGGTAGTTGGTGTAGTATTCGCCGGTTTCGGGGTGAGTGCCGCCGAAAAGAAAATTGCAGGCCGTGCCGGCTTCCGCTGCCCCGGCGCGTTCGGGGACGGCCTGGCTCAACGCGGCCACTACGACGTTTTGCAGGTGCGGGTGGGTTTCCGTATTGCCGCCGACCGACGGCCCCGGATGCCGAACGTTGACAACCGAACCCGCCTTCGTGATCACCCGGATAGGCCGATAGCAACCCGAATTCACGGGAATATCCTTGTTCGTCACGTGGAGCAAAGCGCTGTAAACGGCCGCCGCCGTCACAACGTAAGTGGCATTGACCGGCCCCTGCGCTTGCGGGTCGGAATCGCGCCAGTCGGCAATCACCTCGTCGTCCCTGATGACCAGCTTGAGGCGCATAAAGACCGGCTGATCGGTCACGCCGTCGTCTTCCATGCAGTCTTCAAAACGATAGACGCCGTTGGGGATTTCCTCGATCTCGGCGCGCATCCAGCGTTCCGAGTAATCGAGCAGTTGCGTCCCGGCGGCCTCGAAGACCTCGACCCCGTATCGCTCCAGCATTTCGTGCATGCGCGTTTCGGCGATCTTCAGCGACCCGATCATCGCGTGCAGATCGCCCCAACTCGATTTCGGCGTGCGGTGATTCGTGAGAATAATCCGCCAGATATCCTTCACATACTCGCCGCGCCTCATGATCTTCACCGGCGGCAGCCGCAAACCTTCTTGATAGACCTCGGTCGCGTCCGCGGCGAACGAACCGGGCGCCATCCCGCCGATCTCGCAAATATGCGCGATATTACCGACGAAACAGCACAGTTTCCCTTCCCAAAAAACGGGCTTAAGCACCATGTGTTCGGGGATGTGGCACTGCCCGCGATAGGGGTCGTTGTGAACCACGACATCGCCGGGCTCGAACGAGTCAAGCCCAAGCTCTTCAATCGTCCATTTCACGGCGTATTGCGCGGAGCCGAGCATGGTGGGACAAAACTCGGCCTGGCCGATCATCTCGGCGCGGGTATTGAAGATGACGCAGGAAAAATCCAACCCTTCGTTGAAGATGGGCGAATAGCTCGTCCGCATCATCGCCGTACCCATCTCGCGGCAAGCGTTGATCAGGGCGTTGTTGATGACACTTAAAGTGACGCTGTCAATTTTTTCCATTGATTCCGCCTCGGCTCACGGTTCACGATTCACCGCCGACGTCCATCGTGATCACACCGTACTCATTCACCCGGATGCGGTGCTCGGGGTGCGCCAGAATCATCGAATCCTCTTCCTCGATCAGCGCCGGTCCGGTGGTCTCGAAACCGCCCGGCAGGTCGTCGCGGCGGTAGACGGGGCAGTCGATGAAACCGCTTTCCTTGAAATAGACCCGCCGCGATTCGCGCGGCTCGGCGCCGCCTACCAAGGTCAGCGGCTTGAGCGTCGGCTTCGGGATACGGCCGATCACCTTGACGTTGAAGCGTATCAGCTCGATGACCTCATGCCCGATCGAGTAGCCGTAAAAATGCTCGTGGACGCGATGAAATTCATCGAGCGCGCGTCCAAGGTTGGCCTCGTCGATCTCGCCGTCTTCGACCTTGACGTCGTGCTCGTAATTCTGTCCGGCGTAGCGCATGCTGATCGTTCTTTCGATCTCGGGTTCGCCGGAAAAGCCCTCGGTGCGAAGTTCGTCGAGCGCCGTGTCGACCAATCGCGTGAACTCGTCGCGCACAGCCCGCCAATCCACGTTGTCGGACCGAAAGTATTGGCTCCACACTTTGTCGACTTGGTAATCGGCAATCAAGGCGCCGAAGGCCGAACAGAGGCCGGGATAGAGGGGCAGCACGATGCGCTTCATGCCGACGCGTTCGACAATGCCGCCGGCATGCATCGGACCCGCGCCGCCGAAGGCCACCAACGTGAAGTCACGGACATCGAGCCCGCGGTCGATCGAAACCACACGAATCGCATTGGCCATGTTCTCGTTGGCCAGTTCGATCACAGCTTGGGCGGTCCGGGGCGCGTCCATGCCAAGGCGGCCGCCCAACTGGGTGAGCTTCTCTTCGGCCATTTCGCGGTTGAGCCGCATCTTGCCGGCGAGAAAATACTCGGCGTTGAGTCGCCCCAGAACGAGATTCGCGTCGGTGACCGTGACCTCTTCGCCGCCGCGGTCGTAGCAGACCGGCCCGGGGTCGGCTCCGGCGCTTTGCGGCCCCACGCGCAGGAAACCGCCTTTGTCGATCCAGGCGATGCTGCCGCCGCCGGCGCCGATAGTCGTTAAGTCGACAAAGGGGGCGGCGATCGGGATTCCCCATTCGATTTGGTAGTCGGTGTTATAGGAGATCTTCCCGCCGCGCACGACGCCGACGTCGCAACTAGTGCCGCCCATGTCGAGTGTGACGAGATCCTCGTGCCCCGCCATCTCGCCGAAATAGCGTCCCCCCATGATGCCGCCGCTCAGCCCGGAAAGGACCATGTTGACGGGTTCCTCTTCCGCGGTTCCAGGCGACGCGTGACCGCCGTTCGATTTCATCACCGCCCAGGGACAACTCATCTCCAAACGCTCGAGGCTTTCGCGAACACCCCTGACGTAACGCTGCAGCACCGGCTTCACGTATGCGTCGGCGATAGCCGTGCTGCCGCGCTCGTACTCGCGCCAAATCGGAGCGACGCGGTGCGACAGCGAAACCGGGATGTCGGGGAAACGCGTCGCCAGATACTCTTTGACGCGGTTTTCGTGCTCGGGGTTGAGATGCGAAAACAACAAGCACACCGCGATCACCGTGTCGTCCGAACCCACACTCGAACTTGAGCCGTTGAGTCGCGCGCTGATCTCGTCGGCGAGTCGCTCGAGCTTTTCGTCACCGAGCGGCGCCAAGACATTGCCCTGATAATTAACCCGCTCGTCGAGTTCGATACAATCGGCGCGCTCCACCAGCGGCTTCGGCTTGGTCCACTTGAGCGAGTAGTGATACTTGCGGTTCAGCCGCTGAATAAAAGGGACATCCCGAAACCCTTTCGTCGTAACGAAAAGCACCCGCGCGCCCGCGCGTTGAAGCATGGCGTTGGTGGTGACGGTCGTTCCCAGGATCAGCGACGAGAAAGCATCGGGTGCGAGCTTCGACTCGCCGATCACGCCGGCGAGCGCTTCCTCGGGATGCGCGGGGGACGACGGCCATTTCGCGACGACCAACTCGCCGCGCTCTTCGTCGAGCCCAACGAGGTCGGTGAAGGTGCCGCCGGTGTCAATGCCGCAGCGAACACGGGTGGAGTTGTCGGAATCGGACATGAATGGCTCGATGCAACGGAAAGAGTGCGCGTGTGCTCAGAGAGAATACAACATTCTAGCTCGCATTTCTCATCCCCCGACGGGCAAGCACACGATCGGCCCGCCATCAGGTCGTTGCGCTTGCTCGCAGCCCGCCGTCCCCGCGCCTTAACGCTACAATAGGCGATCGAATCGGATGGGACACAGGTGATCGGATCAGGCACGGCGAGCGAGAGGGCGGCAGGGCGAAGCCGGCGCCGGCCTACGACCCCAACCGTTGCCCTCGTCGCCACTTTGTTGGCGGGCGTGATCTCGGTTGCGGGCCAAGACTCTTCGGACGACGCCGGCCGTCAACCCGGCTTGCAGTTGACCGCGCGGGATGCCGGCCACCAAGTCCGCCTCGTCGCCCGCACGCCGAATTTCTACCTCGATGCCGCTGAATCCGCGCACCCCTCGCTCGCCGCTTCTTTCGAAGCCGAATGGACCGGCTTTCTTCTCATCCTCCGCACCGCCGATTACTCCTTCGATCGCGGTGGAGCCCGAGTCTTTGTCGACGAAAAACCCATCGGCGACGATCCGGTTCGTATTGAAAGCGGCCGACGGCCCGTCCGCATCTCCTATCGCCGCGCCGCCGGCCCCGCGCGTCTTCAGATTCGCTGGAAAGCCGCCCATTTCGATTGGGAGCCGATTCCGCCCGAGCGTTGGTCCCACGATCCCGCCGCCGGTCCGACCGCTCAAGACCGCCTGATCGAGGAAGGCCGCCGCCTCGCCGAAGATTACGGCTGTGTCAATTGCCACCGCAACGAATCCAAATCTCTACACGGCCGCCCCGCGCCTGACTTGACCGACATCGCAAACCGCGTCGCAACACCGTGGCTCGCCCGTTGGATCGAAAACCCGCGCGCCTTCCGCCCCCGCGCTCCGATGCCCCGCCAACTCACGCCCGAGCAAAGTCGAGACGCGGCGGCCTATTTCACCTCTCTCAGCCAAGGGGGCGATGTCGAGTTTCAACGCATGTCGAACGAGGCGGGCCCCTTCCATGGGCGGCAGCTGTTCGCGACACTCGGCTGCGCGGCCTGCCACGAAAATCCGCAACGCGACCCCGCGCAAGCGCTCGCCGGGATGGGTTCGAAAATGTCGGTCGCGGCTCTGAAGACCTACTTGCTCGATCCGGCGCGCTTTGATCCTTCAGGCCGCATGCCGTCGTCGGCTCTGACCGACGAAGAAGCCTACAACCTCGCCACCCTGCTCACTCGATCCAGGAACCCGGTGTTCGAGAAACCCGTCGAAAAAGGCGACTCGAACCGCGGCCGCGCCGTCGTCCAATCCGCCGGTTGTCTTGCCTGCCACGCTCTCACGGGCGAGACGGCCCCCGCGAATGAGCTCACGGCGCCGGAACTCGCCGGGCTCTCTCCCGACCGGGGCTGCCTCGCCGACGACCCGACCGGCGTCCCGATCTATTCGCTCGAAGAAGGCGAGCGCCGCGCCCTCAAAGCTTTTGTCGCCGCTTTCGGCGCGCACGCCGATAGGAGTCCCGCGCCGGTCTACGATCTGCCCCGCCGCATGCGGCAACTTGGCTGTGTGACGTGCCATCAAACCGACCAGGGCGGCCCCACCGCGCCGGTGGCCGAAACCGCCCCGACGCTCGCCGAGGCCGGCCGGAAGCTGACGCCGTCATGGCTTGCCGCGGTGCTCGACGGCTCGGCCGAGGGCCGGCACCGCGGCCAACTGCGTATGCCGCGCTATGACGGCGCCGCGGCCGAACCCCTTGTCGCGGCTCTGGCGAAAGCTTCCGGGCTTACGCCCGAAACGGCTGCCGCCACCCCGCCGACCGAAACCACGCTTTCCGTCGAGGCTTCACGAGGGGTCGGCTTTCTCGGGACCGACGCCGCGCGTGACGGCATGGGTTGCGTCGGCTGCCACGGCTTTCAAGGACACGATCCGTTGGGAGAAGACGGCCCCGATCTCACCCACGGCGGCCGTCGCTTGCGAGCCGATTGGTTTCGCCGATGGATGCGTGACCCGGCCCGCATCGTCTCCGGCACTTCGATGCCCAACTATTTCACCTCAACCGCTCGGGCTGAAACCGAGCAGACGATCAGCGCGCTGTGGGCCGCGTTCGCGCATGGTGAAAAGATGCCTCTGCCCGAAGGTCTCGCCGGCGGCCCGCCTGAACCCGACCGCGAGTCTTTGCTTGTTCCTGAAGACGAGCCCATCGTCGTTCGCTGGTACATGCCGGAAGCCACGCCGGCCGCGATTGCTGTCGGGCTGCCCGGCGGCGTCTCCTACTGCTTTGACGCCGGGGAAAGCCGCCTGCGCTACGCCTGGCTGGGGGGGTTTTTGGACACGACCGGAACCCTCACCGAAAAGCGCGACCCGGCGACCCAACGCACCCGGACCCCCGACCTGATCGGCGACATCTTCTACCGCACTGTCGAGAGTCCGCTGCGGGTCGGCTCGCCCGAGAGTCTACCGGCGACCCGTTTTCGCGGCTATCGTCTTGTGGACGGACACCCTGAATTTCACTATGAAATCGGCGGTGTCGAAGTTTACGAACGAATCACCGCCAACGAAACAAGAGACGGCATCCGGCGGGAGTTTCACCTGCCGCGGGTTGATCAGCCGACCTGGCTGCTGTTGGAAAGGGATGAGGCCGTCGTGATTACATCCTCGATCGGTAATGCGGCGGATGGCCGCCTGGTCATCCCCACCGGGCGCGACATCCGTTTCGTCGTAACGGCCAAGAAAGCCCAAACTGAGCCGCGACCGTAAGGAGCTATCAAGAAATGAGGCCCTTCCGAAAGTTTCCTTTCGAACGTATTGCGCGTTACTTTTTGCACGTATCGTGCATTGCTATTCGAACGCGTTGCGCGTGACTTGTGGGTCCGGCAAGATCGCGAGCCCCTTGAGCCGCGAAGCGGCGGCGTGAATATAGCCCAGCTTGGAGCCGGGACGGCGGAACCCTGGGTGGAATCCTTCCCGGGGCGAGCCCTGAAAGGGCGGCGGGAGCTACCGTCGATCGGGACCCCCGTCGACAACGAACTCCGAACACTAACCCGCCTCCGCCAGCGCCAGCTTCGCTCCGCGACGGATGTGCGCCGGCTCGGACTCCGCCGTGAGGCGCCCCAGTAACGTTTTGGCCGCCGACTCCTGCCCCTTGGCCAGCAATTCCCGGCCGCTCTCCAACAAAGCGTGCGAGGCCTCGCGCCCCTTGTCGCCGCCCTCGGCGTGAAGATGGCTCAAGGCCTCGCGCGCCTTGGGCGAAGCGATCTTCCCCAGCGCAGCGATGGCCGCCGATGCCGCCGCCCCATCGCCTCGTTTCGCCAAGCCGGTCAGGCGTCCCGCGGCGTCGGCCACGCGGCGATCCCCCAGCAGCGTAGCCACGGCAACCAGACCGCCATCCTCACGGCGTCCAAGCGCCTTGCGCAACGCCTCGTCGGCAGCCTCCGACGGCCGGCTCGCAATCGCGTAGCAAGCCGCCTCGGCGGTATGCGGATCACTGTCGGCCAGCATTTTTTGCAAACTTGGCAACGACCGGTCGCCGCCGAAAATCCACAGCCGCCGGCAAATTTCCTGTTTGCAGGCGAGCGAGACCCCGGCGTCGAGCAACCGCGCCATCTCCTGCTCGACCCGCTCCCGCGCTTCCGGCTTTTCATGCGTGCCGTTGATCAATTGATCCAGATCAAACCACGGGACGGTCGAACTCCCGAAGTCGTACCCCCGCACCGCACCCACCGTCTTGCTGATTTCCATAGGGGTCGGGTCGGCCAACTCCGGGCTCGCCGCCGCCGCGGCTACCCCGCTCGCCTTCATCCGGCCGATCCGATTATTTCGCTCCGCCATTGTTAATTCCTCTCGTCTCGCGGGCTCAAACCCGCCACGGCGCCCGCATCGTGCGGTGCAGCATGCGGTTCGCTTCGGCGTCGTTCTCAAAGCGCTCGGCTTTCGGATCCCAATGCAGCTTGCGCCCCAATCGCAGCGCCAAGTTGGCGCAATGAACGATCGAGTGGACCCGCTGTGATATCTCGGGATGCGACGCGGTCAACTCCCGCGACCGCATCGAGTCAAGGAAATTGCGAATGTGCGGCGTCTGAATCTGCCAGTGCGCTTGCGGTAATTCCAAACCCTCGAGCACCGAGTCAGGAGTCGCCGTGATGCCGCCTAGGTCTGAGAGCCGAATCCAGCCCTTGTCTCCACTGATGCGCAGCCCCTTGGTGTTGGAATCCATGTAGAGCCGCACACCATCGGGATAGCGCGCCCGCACCTGGTAAAAGTAGGGAATATTGTTCAACCCGCCGTCGTCGCGGAAAACACCCTCGCCCTCGAACTCCGTCGGGCCGGTGAATTGGTCGCCCAGCGCCCACTGCGCCGTTTCCAGATAGTGCGCCCCCATGTCGGCGATCGCGCCCGCGCCCGTGTCCCAGTTCAGCCTCCAAAGCTTCACGCGGTCTTCCGCATACGGCGCCCAGGGGGCCGGTCCCAGCCAACGGTCGTAATCGAACGTATCGGGATCCGGCGCCGGCCGGGGTTTCGGCCGCGCCGTGGCGAGCCAACCGGCATCCGGGCCGAACGACGTCGTGACGGTGTGGACCTTTCCGACCCGCCCGCCTTGCACGACGTCGACCAAGAACTTATAGCCCGGGTTCGACTTGCGCTGCGTACCGCACTGCCAAATCGTCCCGTAGCGCTTGGTCGTCTCGACCAGCGCCCGGCCTTCGCCGATCGTCATGGAGAAAGGTTTTTCGCAGTAGATGTCCTTGCCCGCGCGAGCGGCCAGCATGCTCAAGAGCGCGTGCCAGCGGTCGCCGGTACCGATCAGCGTGGCGTCAATGTCGGCGCGATCAAGCACTTCCTCGTGAAAGCGGTACGTGGCGCAATCCTTATTGCCGTATGTCTCGTCGACAATCCGCTTGGACAACTCGCGCCGATCGGCGAAGCAGTCGCAAGTGGCAACGATCTGAACGTCCTTTTCTTCGAGAAATTTCTTGAGGTTATTGCGGTTTCGCTGCCCGAGGCCGATAGCGCCCACCGTGATGCGATCCGAAGGCGGCACCGCGCCTCCCAGCCCCAGCGCCGCGCCGGGAACGATGAGCGGCGCCGCGGCGACACCAGCCGTGCGTTTGAGAAACCCCCGTCGGGTCACGGAAGAAGTCTTCGTCATGGGAATGGAAACCTCCCTCAATCGGCGCACGAAACGCCTGCGCCTAGTGTACGCCCCTCGCCAAGCCCGCCGCCACCCAAACCGAGCCGCGCGCGCAAGGGGCTGTGAAAAAATGATGCCCCCAAAAGCCGTCTCCTCGGGGCCTCTCCAGCGCTTCTCTCACCGAAAAACGTCTTCTCTCCGCGTGCCCACGTTTTCGTCGCCGCCCTACCCGATGCGCCCCACCACCCCACCGAGCTAAGCTAACGAGAAGGTCGCCGAATCCGACACGCGAAACGTCTCGGCGGCCCAGCACCCGCGTCGGCAGTTCCAATTTCCCCATGGAGGCACCATGTCGCAAGGTCTAACCCGCCGCTCCTTCGTCGGCGGCATCTCCGCCGGATCCTATGCTCTGGGAGCTTCCGCCGCCGCTCGCCGCGGTCCCAACGAGAAAATCAACGTCGGTATGATCGCCGTCGGCGCCCGTGCCCAGGAATTGCTCGAAGGCATCAAGATGGTCGAGGGTACGGAAATCGTTGCCGTCTCCGACGCCTACAAAGGTCGTCTCGAACGCGCCGTCGAACGCACCGGCGGCAGCGCCAAGATCTACAAAAACTATCGCGAGATCCTGGCCGACAAATCGATCGACATCGTTACCATCGCCACCCCCGATCACCAGCACAAACAGCAGGTTATCGAGGCCCTCGAAGCCGGCAAGGACGTCTATTGCGAAAAGCCGCTGACCTACGCCGTCGACGAGGGCCTGGAAATCGCCGCCGCCGTCAAGCGCACCGGTCGGCTGCTGCAGGTCGGCAGCCAGGGGATGAGTTCCCGCACTCAACACAAGGCCCGCGAGATGATTCGTTCGGGGCGGCTCGGGCAGATCACCATGATTCGCGCCGGCTACAACCGCAACACCGCGAGCGGCGCCTGGATCTACCCCATCCCGCCCGACGCTTCGCCCGACACCGTCAACTGGGATGCTTTTTTGAGTGGCGCCCCGCGACACGACTACGATCCCGAGCGCTTCTTCCGCTGGCGCTGCTACCGTGACTACTCGGGTGGCATCGCCACGGATTTGTTCGTGCATCTTTGCACCACGATCCACTTTCTGATGGATGCCAAGATGCCCTCCACCGCCGTCGCCCGCGGCAGCCTCTACCGTTGGAAAGAGAGCCGTGACGTACCCGATACCCTGAACGGCATCCTGGAATATCCCGAGGGCTTTACCGTCAGTCTCAGCACCACGTTCAACAACGCCTACTCCGCCGGGCAGTCGTTTCAAGTCTTGGGAACCGAAGGCACCCTCGAGATCGGCTTTCGAGACCTAAAATTCGTCCCCGGCCGGGGGCGGGAAAACAACCGCTGGATCGTCCAAGCCTGGCCAAGCGAGTTGGAGCGCCAATATTACCGCGATGCCAAGGTACGTGCCGCCGAGCTGCCTTCGGCGAGTGATTCTCAGCTCATTCCCCAAGGCGAGGACTACAAGGAAACCGGCCGTAGCGCGACGTTCCAACATTTAGAGAATTTCTTCAACTCCGTGCGTTCCCGTCAAGCCGTGGTCGAAGACGTCTGGGCCGGCCACCACGCCGCCGCCTGTGCCCATCTCATCAACGATTCCGCTGAGAACGACCGCATCGCCCGCTGGGATTTCAACAACGAGCGGCAAGAGGCCTAGCCTGCATTGGTTCCGCCGGCGCGAGAACCCGGTATTCAACCCGTAACGGGAGAAAACCGACGGCGGATGGATCCATCCGCGTGACCCGAAACGCGGCTTGGTCGCGATTCGTATATCGTGCCTGTTTGACTGCATTGGGTATGTTCGCGGCGGTATTGATAGGTACGATGACCGGCGTGTCACCCAGCTTATTTGCGCCCTCGCCAACGATTCAGTCGTCTTTCGCGATGAAGACAGCGAGATGGTCGGACGCGCGAAAGATGTCTTAGCGCGCCATCTGCGAAGCGCGAAGAAGACCAGAGAAGAACGTGGGGTCGAGGATGGGACGCACGGTTGGGATGAAGAAACTTTGAAGAAGCTGAAGGGGATGGGTTACCTGCGATAGCCCATCCGTCGGCGTTTGGGCGACGGCGCGGTGACGGGGAAAGTGTTGGGCGGGAAAGTCGGACCGGACGCAATCTTCTCGAACGCCCCCCGTTGCCCCAGGTCTGCTAAATTGCTTTCTTGCCATAGAGAAACCTCGCGCGGCCGTCCCGTATGAGATTCTCTCCATCAAATCGCATGAAGCAAGTCGACGCGCCGACCCCCTATTCGTGGCTTCCCGTGATCCTCGGCGGCACCCTCGTCAGCGTGTTGGTTGGTGTGTTTGATACGTTGGCGAACTATCACATCCCCGCCGCCGGATTTGCGCGTTTTGCGCTCGCTCTATTACCCTTCACGCTCGTCGCGGCCGCGGTATTCGCCTTGTGCCTCATCTTCACGGTCGGGGTGTGCTACCTGCTCAAACCGCTGAACCCGAGTCCGGGTCCGCTTGCCGCGGCCGTCGCCGTTGTAGTTGGGGCCGAGGCCGTTCTGTTCCGGATGCATGGCCCCATTGTCGCGCTCGTTGCCGCGGTGGTTGTCTGCTGGGTAGGCGTCATCGTTTACATCATTGCCTTACGGATCACAAAGTTGCCCGAGGCGTCGCGGTTTTGTCGGCAAGCCGCCGTCACCGCCTTGGTACTGGCGGGGGCGGTGTTTGTCTGCTCATGGATGACCCGCTACCCCTTGCACATGGCGGCGCTGCAATCTCCTACTCGATTTCAGGTTTTGTCGCAGGCCGGGTTCCTCGCGATCGTGGCGCCTTTGGTCTTTCTCACCAAGGCGAAACTAGGGAAAGCTTTCGGGCTTGCTCTCGCTCTGGGCGCTTGGCTGGTCGTTCTTCCGCACATTCCCTCGGCCTCGTCCGCCCCCGCCCCCGAGAATCCCTCGAATAGGGCGCCGTCCATTAAGTCGGTTGTCTTGATCATCGTCGACACGCTGCGCGGCGATGCCCTGGGACCCGAGGCCTGTGATACCGCCTCCACTCCCAATCTGTGTGCGCTGGCCGACGATTCAATCGTTTTTCGCGATGCGATCTCTCCGGCTTCTTGGACCATACCCGCCATGGCGTCGATCATGACCGGCGTCTCCCCGGACTTTCACGGCGTAGGCGGACCCATGCCGGAATGTGCCTTTCCGACCCTAGCCTCTTTCTTGCGGCAATCCGACTATCACACCCAGGCCGTCATCGGGAACGGCATTCTCAGTAACGCCGACAAGCCTCGCTCCAAAACCGACGGCGAAACGTTTTCGGACGGCTTTGTCGATTACAACGCCTACTCCGCGAACCGACTAGGCGAATCCTTGGCGGCTCGGTTGTGGGAGATCATCGACCCGGACTTTGTCACCGGCGGCAATACCGAGGCCGTTACTAGTCTCGCGATGGATTCGCTGGACGCGAATGCGGAGAATCCCTTTTTCTTGTGGTGGCACCTCTATGACCCCCACACGCCCTACGCTCCCCCCAAGGAGTTCCGCGATCGGATTTCCTCGCCGCAACCCGACCAAATCCATTTTCATGACGAACTCGTGAGAACCGGCGAACGAATGGTTCCCCCCGAGCAACGAGTCTGGATTCAAGAGCTTTACGAGGCGGAGATCCGCTTTGTCGACCGCGCTGTCGGCGACTTCCTGCGAAAGATGCGATCGCTGGGAATCTACGACGACAGCCTGATCATTCTGACAAGCGACCACGGGGAAGAGTTTTGGGAGCACGAAAAGTGGGGACACGGGCACAGCGTGTATGACGAGTTGTTGCGCGTCCCGCTGCTGATCAAGGTTCCCGGCTCCGCCGCCACCGGCGCCGTCGAGTCGACGGTTCCAACGCAGGCATTGTTGCCGACGATCCTCGATTTGTGCGGCATTCCCTACGATCCTCAACCGGGATGGCTCCCTTCGTTGGCGCCCTTGTGTCGTCGAGACGCCGACGACCGTTATCCGGAGCCGATCGTGAGCAGCAACGCCCTCTATTGGGAGGAACAAGCCGCCGTGTTCCACGAAGGCCGGAAGTTAATCTGGCGCCGTCATTCGGACCGCGAAGAATTCTACGACCGCCGAGTCGATCCCCTCGAACAAGTCTCGACCTTGGCCGAAAATCGCGAGCAAGCCCGCGACCTAAAGGACATCATTCAACGCCAACTCCTGCTGGCGAAACAAATCAGAAAAGAACGAGGGATTGACGACGACGTCTTCGGATGGGACGAGGACACCTTGAAGAGACTCAAGGGGATGGGCTATCTCAAATGAACCGCTCCGCCGAACTTACGGGCGCGAAGCGGACCGGCCCCGATTTTTTTCCAAGGTGTGGACATCGGAATGGTAACGTAAGCGCAGACTGTCGAAACGGCGCTGCCTGACCAAGCCCATTCGATGCAAGCCGTATTGGGCGACGACGCGTAAAATCGACAGCCCATAGCGGCAGCTCTGCCAAAACGAAGCGGACGACGACTCGGCGAAATAGCGCGTCGGAACCGGTACTTCCACAAAGCGCGCTTCCAGCTCGACAAGCTGCGCAACGATCTCTTGGTCAAAGATGAACCCGTCGGAGTTCATTTCGAAATTGACCTTATCGAGGACCGAACGGCGATAGGCGCGGTACCCGGTGTGGTACTCGCTCAACTGCATGCCGAACGCCATGTTCTCTATCTTCGTTAGGGCGCGGTTGGCAACGTACTTCCACCAAGGCATGCCCTGGCGCACCGGACTGATCCCCATCAGCCGCGATCCGAAAACGATGTCGGCTTCGTCCTGTTCGATCGGGCAAATGATTTCGGGCAGCAACGTCGGGTCGTATTGATAGTCGGGGTGGACCATCACGATGATGTCGGCGCCCGCCCGCATGGCCTCACGATAACAGGTCTTCTGGTTCGCCCCGTAGCCGTAATTGCGGGTATGGACAAACAGCCGCAAGCCCAATTCCCGTGCGATCTTGGCCGTCTCGTCCCCGCTCGCATCGTCGACGACAATCACCAGATCGACTCTATCCCGGGGTAGGTCGGCGTAGGTCAACTCAAGCGTCTTGGCCGCGTTGTAGGCGGGCATGACGACGACGACCATGGGACGTTTGCCGATTTCACCCATCATGCTGATTGTGGCACCAATCGGTCACTCAGGCCTCGCGGCGACAACAAATTGATAGGCGAACAGCGTTTTGCGCAGACGCGCCAGTATGTATGCGAGCGTTTCCGCGGCCCGTACCGGCGCCGAATGCCGCCATTGCGGCAACATCAATCCCACCGGTGTTGTTGTCGGCTCAATACTTTCCAGCTGAAAACCCGCCGCGGTGAAGAGTTCCCGCCAGCCCGCCAGGGTGAAGAAATGAAGGTGGGTTCGATCGAAAAGCCCGCGATCGTCTTTCGGGAAGCGCCCCCACAATACGTTCCACCTCACCCAAGCGTGGCCGCTGTTGGGGAGCGAAGCCACGAGCCGGCCCTCGACGCCGAGCAGCGAACGAATCCACGCCAGTGTCTTGTCGGGACGCCGCAAGTGTTCGAGTACGTCCCCGCAAAGGGCGTAGTCGAAGGACCCGTCGAGGGCGGGCGGGTCAAGATCGAGGTCGGCCTCGATGATTTCGATGTCTTCGGGGAAGCCGCGGGCGACGGTTCCCGGCGCGGCCACGCAAACCACGGTAAACCCGCGCTTGGCCAGTTCGGCGCTCAAATAGCCTTCGCCGCCGCCCAAGTCCAAAACGCGCCGCCCCTCGCCGCGATCCGGGAAAGCCCTCAACAGCAGCGAGTGGCTGCTCAAAGACTCGGGCTTAAAGGTGTAAGGGCCGGTGGGATCCGGCAAACTTTGTTGGTGAGACATCCGGACGGCCGCGAGGAAGTCTCCATGCTATCACGGCCCGAAAGCAGCTCGAGTTTTTTGCCGACTCGCCGTGACCAACCCCGCCGAGGTCCGAACTACTCAACAGGGGGATGAACCTTGCCGCGAACGACTGACCGTGTCACGCACATTATCCGGCCGAGCGAAAGGTCACGGGCCGACATTCTTTGTTTTTTGCTCGCGCTTTCCATGCTGACGGCGCTTCCGGCGGCGGCGCAATCGGTCCCTGACGGTCCCGCCGAGACGACGCAAGCGCTTGTCAGCTTCCTCAACGGCGGCTCACCACCGAAGCCGGGAAGTCTCAAAGCCCTCGAGGAGCACTGGGAGACGAACCTCGTGCCCTTCATTCTCGACACCCTCACCTTCATCCCCGAGCAGGACGGGCGCCACGCCGCTCTCTGGAAGCTGCTCGGGAAAAACGCCGGCAAATCGATGCCTCGGGACGGGCAGGTCTGGCAAAAGTGGATGTGGAAGCAGGAATTCACAATGCACCCGGACTACCCAGAGTTCCGGGCGGCGCTCTACTCTTCGGTCGATCAGCGCTTCCGGCGCTGGTTTTTTCATGGGATGCCGCACACCATCCGTGTCGACGAGATCATGTGGGGCGGCGTCAAGGTCGACGGCATACCTCCGCTCGATCAAGCCCCGGTCATTCCCGCCGCGCAAGCCGATTATCTAGGGAAGAAGAATATCGTCTTCGGCGTCTACGTCAACGGCGAGGCGCGCGCCTATCCCAAGCGCATCTTGGCTTGGCATGAAATGGCGAATGACAAGCTGGGCGGCCGCGACGTCACCTTGGTTTATTGCACGCTGTGCGGGTCGGCCGTTCTGTACGATCAGCACATTGGGGAGCGCCGCTTCGTGTTCGGGACCAGCGGTTTTCTCTACCGTTCCAACAAGCTGATGTACGATCGCGAAACATACTCCTTGTGGTCGGCCCTCGAGGGTCGCCCGGTCACCGGCAAGCTGGCGGGTTCGGACCTCGAACTCAAGCGGCTGCCGATCGTCACCACGACCTGGGAGGAGTGGCGCCGCCGACACCCGGATACCACCGTCCTTTCACTCGAAACCGGCCATCGCCGCGACTACGGCGAGGGAGTGGCCTACCGGGAATACTTTTCGACTGACCGCATCATGTTTCCGGTGCCGTTTGAAGACAGCCGTCTCAAGAACAAGCAAGAAATCCTGGCCGTCGTCCTTGACCGCAAGCCCGCCGCCTTCGATACGGAGTTTCTCGCCAAGAACCCTCTTCATCACGACACCGTCGGCCGCCGAGAAGTGGTGATCTTGACCGACAAGTCGGGCGCCAATCGGCTCTATGACGCCGCCGATGTCCGGTTCAAGAGGTGGGACCGTAGGTCGAAACTCACCGATGAGCAAGGCGGCGCCTGGCAAGTGACCGAAGACGCCCTCGAAGGCCCCGACGGCGAGACGCGTGACCGTCTCGCCGCCCACCGAGCTTTCTGGTTTGGCTGGCATGCCCAGTTTCCGAATGTCCGCCTCGTGCACTGAGCCGAAATCGTGTTGAATCTTGACGGATTTAGAGGGCCATGGGCGGGTTAGGCTCTTCCCGCGAAACTTGCGCAACCCCATCCGCTCCTTCAACCAGGCATTGGGAAACTCCGCCACTTCCGCCCGCCACACGCTCACCAACAAGCGCGGCTCCCAGGCCGCTCGCCCGGCTTCGCCGGTCGCGGCACCGCCGTATGCGTGCCGGAACCTCTTGTAACAAACGCCGCGCGGCTTTATACTTTGGCCCTGCCGGACCAAATCGGTCCTGGTTGACATAAAGGAGAAAGACAATGTCATGGAACTTTCTTGGTAAGTGTTCACGATCGAAAACACGTTGGTTCACGGTTGCCGCGCTGATGTTGGCGCTATCCACGGCGGGGGGGCAAGCGTTCGCCGCGCAGCCGTTCTTATCGGGCGACATCTTCGAAATGGTTGTCGAGACAGACGTCTGCTTGCGACAGCCCTTGTCGGGCGGCTGTTCCACGTTCGGTTCAATCGACGCCGCGGCCCCCGGGAACGCAAACCCGATTCGAGTCACCTTGAGCTTGATTCAGCCCAACGGCGCCCCGGTGACCGGTCTACCCCGAGGCGACTTCGAATTTGAGTGGCGGTTCGGGCAACCGATATTGATCCCTACATTCGCAAGTTGCCCGATTTGCTTCGAAGACAGCAGCACGTTGCTCGTGCCGCTTCCGGGCATGTACGTGCTTTATGTAACGCCAACGGGCATCTGGGAAGACGTCAACGTGAGTCGCCTACGGATTGATGTCTTACCCACTGTGTCCGTCTACAAGCTAATCAAGCTCGATCTTCGGTAATCTTGTTATTCCAGCCCTGGGCGCAAGCTCAGGGCTTACCGTCACGGCCCCCTTTGGCCAACGCCCGATCACCGCATCCGCCAAGCGTCAAAGCGGCGCACGCACTCATACGTACCCTGTCGCCACTCCCGGCGACGTTTCTTCTTCCCCAAACCGCCAAACCCCGTCCCCCATCCCGACTCAACACCTGCCCCAGGGCAAAACCGCGCCTGCCTTGAGCCGCGAAGCGGCGGCCGGAATATAGCCTAGGGTGCAGCCGAAGGCGGAACCCTAGGTACAAAATCAAACCGGCTTGAGCCCTGTAAGGGGCGACAGGAGCACCTGCTCTCCCCTATTCATCGCGGCATGATGAATCCGCGGATTCACCCTTCCCTTCTCGCAACCCCCCACCAGCCCGGATGTCCCCTCGCCTCGGCCCCCCCGCCCCCGGAGGGGGGCACGGATAGTAGCCCCGGGCTTCAGCCCGGGGTCACCGTCGCAAATCATCACAAGCCCCGGACGGGGCGCGGGAGCAACCGTTCCACGCAACCCCGGCCAATCCGACCCTCTCACCGTTTCGAACCGCCGCCCCACTCCTGGCGACGTCTTTCTCCCCAAACCCCCACCCCATCACGACCCGACTAAACGTTAACGGTTTACGGTTCACGGTTAATTTAACGGCCCAATCCCCCAATTCCCCAAAAACCCATCACGGCAAAACAAAGAATGATTGGTATTTACTTGACTCAGGTGACCACAAGATGTAGGATCGGGGAAATGGAAGATTATCCTCGGAATCTGGCCGAGTTCGAGGCGCGTTTCGCCACCGAGCAGGCCTGTCGAGAGTATCTGTGTCAACTCCGCTGGCCGGAGGGTTTTCGTTGTCCGCGATGCGGGCACGACAAAGCGTGGGCGGTGCGGACAGCGCTGCTGGAGTGCGCCGGCTGCGGGCATCAAGCTTCTCCAACGGCGGGCACAATATTTCAAGACACCCGCCAACCCCTCCAGAGTTGGTTTCGAGCCATGTGGTGGCTCACGAGCCAGAAGAACGGGGCGAGCGCGCTGGGCTTGCAGCGGGTGTTGGGCCTGGGCAGCTACAAAACGGCCTGGACTTGGTTGCATAAGCTCCGGCGCGCCATGGTGCGGCCCGGACGCGATCGGCTCAGCGGGCGCGTGGAGGTTGACGAGACTTACTTAGGAGGCTTGGAGGAGGGCGTGCGCGGTCGCCAAACCGACGCTAAGGCGCTGATTGTAGTAGCGGCCGAGGAAGATGGTGCCGGCATCGGGCGGGTTCGGATACGCACCATTCCCAACGCCTCCGGGGACAGCTTGATGGCCTTCGTCGGCGAGTCGATCGAACCCGGCAGCGTGGTCCATACCGACGGTTGGCTGGGATACGAACCGCTCGAAGGCGACGGCTATCGCCACGAGGTGAGCTACCTGGAGGGGCAACCGGCGCGCGCCTCGAAACTGCTCCCCCGGGTGCACCGCGTGGTGTCGTTAGTGAAGCGCTGGATACTGGGCACGCATCAAGGAGCGGTCAGTCACGAGCATCTCGACTCCTACCTCGACGAATTCGCCTTCCGCTTCAACCGCCGCAAGTCCAGAAGTCGAGGCAAGCTCTCTTACCGCCTGGTTCAACAGGCCGTCGCCGTGCCACCGGCACCCTACAAATCGCTGGTCGGAGGCACCGCGACACGCGCTACGGACGACCACAACATGTAGGGGCTATTTCCCAATATCTGAGTCAAGTAAATACCCATCCAAAGAATATTTCCCCCATCAAATCAACAACATAAGAAAATCAACCCCCGCTACCCGCACAACCCCACCGTATCCTATAACCGGGCATCAGCCCCTATTACCGGGCATCCTGCCCCCAAGGACTCTCCAAATGAGAACCGCTCAACAAATTCACGCCGGCCGCGAAAACGCCAAAAAATCAACCGGCCCCCGCACCCCCGCGGGCAAAGCCCGCTCATCCCAAAACGCGCTCAAACACGGCCTGCTCGCTCAAGACGCCGTCCTGCCCGGCGAAGACCCCGCCGACTTCGACCAACAGCTCGTCGGTCTCGAGGAGACCTATCTCCCCCGCAATCGCGTCGAAAAAGAAATCGTCCGTCAAATCGCCGACGCCATGTGGAGATTGCAGCGTCTCTCCCGCATCGAAACCGCCGTCATCGCCGCCGGCATCGAAAACTCCGGTGACTTGAACCGCGACACCGGCCCCATGCCCGAAGACCGCCCAAGCCTAACCCGAATCCTAGGCCACGCCATCCTTACAAGGACAAAACTTCTCAACAACCTGGCCCGCTACGACGCCCATCTCGGCCGCCGTTTCTACCGCGGCGTCGAGCTCATGATCGACATCCGCCGCGAGGAACGCAAAGACCGCGAGACCCGCGAAGCGGCCAACAGCGACACAACGCCGGTCCATTACCTGCCCGACGAAGCCGAACCCAACATTCAGACCAACCCCCCCGTCATCGGCTTCCGCCCCGCCGAAAAATTGGGGCCAATGTCAAAAGACGTCCCAAGCGCCGCCAAAAAAGGCACCCGCGAATCGAACCCCCTCGCCGGAGCAAAGCGGACCGCCCCCCAATTCTTCGGGAACCCAGAACAACGAAACGAAGCCAAGACCAACCTAACGTCTTCGCTAACAACGCATTACAAGCAACCAAAACCAACCAACCAATAACTAAGAGCCCGCCGCGACAACCCCCGGGCTCCAAGGCAACCAACAGAAAGGATCAAAATAACCCAAAAAAGCCACTCATCCCACCGCCACCCCCGACCATCGCCAACTCCCCACCAAGCCTAACGCCCGACCTGTCTCCAGTCGAGACCGAGGCTACAGCATGCTCTCATTCCAGTCTTCGATCACGGCCTTCAAGCGACCCATGAACAAGTCGGCCACGGCGCCGTCGAGCAGCCTATGGTCGAAGGTAAGCGTCACGTAGCAAACCGAACGAATCGCAATCGCATCATCGATAACCACCGGCTCTTTGTGGATTGCGCCGAGCCCCAAGATGGCCGACTGTGGTTGGTTGATCGCCGGAGTCGCCAACAGGCTGCCGTAAGAGCCGTAGTTCGAAATCGAAAACGTCCCTTGGCGCACCTCCTCGGGCCGCAGTTGCTTGTGGCGCGCCCGAAAAGCCAGGTCGGCCACGGCTTTCTGCAAGACGACGACGCTCTTCTTGTCGGCGTTCGGAATCACGGGAACGATCAATCCCGGATCAAGAGCCACGGCGACGCCAATGTTGACGTCGTTGTGATAGACCACTGCCTCGCCGTCGAGCGAGGCGTTGACCAACGGATAAGCCTTCAGCGCCACCGCCGCCGCGTGCAGGAAGAACGGCATATACGTGAGCTTCACGCCGTTACGTTGCTCGAACTCGGTCTTCTCCCGCTCGCGGAGGCGCGCCACCCGAGTCACGTCGACTTGGTGGATCGTCGAGACGTGCGGAGCGACCCGCTTGGTCATTACCATGTGCTCGGCAATGCGCTTCCGCATGGTCGAGATGGGCTCGACGCGGTGATCGCCGAAACGGGCTTCGGGCGACGCGGAGAAGGCTTCGACCGCCGAGACGCCGGCGATTGCCGCGGCCGGCTCCGCTCGTTGCTCTCGAGAGGCCAGATACTGCTCGATGTCTTTCTTCGAAATGCGCCCGCCCTGCCCGCTACCGGCGATCAAGCGCAGGTCGATGCCGTGCTCCTTGGCCAGGCGGCGCACGAGAGGAGAAGATCGCGGCCGAGGTCCGTCTTCGACTTGGCGCTCGGCGGAGGGCGGGATGGTCGCGGCCTCCGCAACCGAGGCCGCCGACCCGTTTTGCTCGACGGCGGCCGGAGCCGCCGTGGCGGCCTCGCCGTCCCCTTGAATTCGGGCCAAGACCGTATTGATGACGACGGTCTGTCCCTCGTCGACCAGCACCTCCGACAGCACGCCGGCGCTCGGCGCGGGGATCTCCGAGTCGACCTTATCGGTTGAGATTTCGAGCAACGGCTCGTCGCGTTCGACGGCGTCGCCGACGTTCTTCAACCACTTGGTCACCGTCCCTTCGACAATGCTTTCGCCCATTTGGGGCATCAACACATCGGTCATCAAATTCCTCGCCTCAGCCGACTGTCACAAGCCGGCGCAAGCTCTATACTAGCCTGCTTCCTTGGCGGACGGCCGGGCAAAACGAACCGCTTCAGATCTCGGGTCCAAGACGTGCCTCACGTACTGGGGCGCGCCGTGTCGGCATTCAGGCCGACATCGCCCTTGTTCCGCCATACGATCCAACTGGAAAACAGAGTGGGTCGAAAGCGCCCCTACGGGCGCAGGATCACTTTCGTAAGACCCGCTTCCTTGGCGTAGAGCCGGTCAAACATCTCAGCCCCTTGCTCGAGCGGAACCGAGGCGCTGATGATGGGCGCGGCTTGGATCGCTCCGCGCCCCATCAGTGCCAAGCAAGCCGGGTAGTCGTTCGCCGAGGCGCAGGAACCATGGACGGTAATCTGGCGCGTGACGACCCATTGCAGAGGAAAGCCCACGTCCGGCGTCACATTGCCGATCAGGGTGACGACGCCGCCCTTGCGAACTGACTCGATCGACATGCGCACGGTTACGTCGGCGCCGACCGCTTCCATGGCGATGTCGGCCCCCAGGCCTCCCGTCATCTCCCCGATCACGGCCGGGATGTCGAGGTTTCGGGAGTTCAAAACGTCGTCGGCGCCGAGGCCGCGAGCGATCACCAATCGCTCGTCCTCGATATCGACGCTGATGATGCGGCCGCAGCCCGCCGTTCGCAACGCCTGGACCGTGAGCAGCCCGATCATCCCCGCGCCAACGACCACCGCCGTATCCCCCAACTGGATCGGGGTGCGGTTCACGGCGTGGACGGCCACCGAAATAGGCTCGACCAGCGCCGCTTCATCGAACGATAGATTGTCGGGAATCGGAAACACAATATGCTCGGGGACGTTGACCAACTCAGCGAAAGCGCCGTGGCGGCGATAGTCCTCGCACGAGACGCCCAACACACGACGGTCGTCGCAGAGATTCGGCTCGCCGCGGCGGCAGAAGCCGCACCGGCGGCACGAGATCATCGAATCGAACGTCACGCGGTCGCCGATCTGAAAGCGGCTGACGCTGGAGCCGATTTGATCGACGACTCCCGACGCTTCGTGGCCCATGATCACGGGCGGAATGCGCCGTCCCGAGCCGCCGTCAAAGCCGTGGACATCGCTGCCGCAGATGCCGCACGACTTCACGCGCACCAGAACGTCGTCAGGCGCAACGTCGGGCGCGGGAACGTCGTCGATGACGAGCTTCTTATATTCCTCGAGAACCAGAGCTTTCATGGATCTTCGTAAACTCCGTCGGGGCCGTCAATCGGCGGCCTATCGTGTGCTTTGCCTCGCCACGCGGCGAGAAAGCGGGCTAGGCGATCAAGTCGTGCAGCACTTTGCCGTGAACGTCGGTCAAGCGGTAGTCGCGGCCCTGGAACTTGAATGTCAGGCGCTTATGGTCCATGCCCATCAAGTGCAGCAGGGTTGCCTGCATGTCGTGGACGGTGATCTTGTTCTCAACCGGGTTGTAGCCCAACTCGTCGGTCGCCCCGAAATGATGACCGCGTTTGAAGCCGCCGCCGGCGAACCACATGGTGAATGTTCGGTGGTGGTCACGCCCGACGAGCGGGTCGTCGGGCTCGCCCTGCAGCATCGGCGTGCGGCCAAACTCACCGCCCCAGACGACGATCGTGTCTTCGAGCAGGCCGCGTTGCTTGAGATCCTTGATCAGCGCGGCGGTCCCCTGGTCGACTTCCTTGGCGCGGGCGGGCATCTGATGGTTGAGGCTTGTGCGCACGCCGCCGTGATGGTCCCATTCGCCGTGCGAAAGCTGGACGTAGCGCACGCCGCGTTCAATCAGTCGACGGGCCAATAGGCAGTTATTCGCGAATGACTTCTTGCCGGGCTCGGTGCCGTAGAGCTTGTGGATGTGCTCGGGTTCGTCGGCGATATCCATCAACTCGGGCACGCTGGTTTGCATGCGGTAGGCCATCTCATAGGACGCAATGCGGGTGTCGATTTCCGGGTCGCCCTGGGTGTGGCGTTTCATCGTGTTCAGGTCGCGGATGGCATCGAGCGACCCGCGGCGCACATCTGCGTTGATCCCCTTCGGGTTCGACAGGTAAAGCACCGGGTCGCCGCCCGAACGAAAAGGCACGCCTTGATAGACGGTCGGCAAGAAACCGGTACCCATGCAAGCCGCGCCGCAGCGGTCGGGGCGTCCCGAGGTCATCGCGACGAAGCCCGGCAGGTCGCTGCTCTCGCTGCCCAGCCCATAGGTGAACCAGGCTCCCATCGACGGGCGGCCGGGCCGCTGCGTGCCGGTGAACATCATTAACTGCGCCGGGGAGTGATTGAACTGCTCGGTCGTCATGGAATGGACGAACGTCATCTCGTCGACCATTTCCGCGGTGTGGGGCATGATCTCTGTCATCCAAGTTCCCGACTCGCCATGTCGCTTGAACGGGAAGACAGGGCCGAGCAGCTGCGGGATTCCCTTGAGAAAGGCAAAACGTTGGCCCTTGATGAGGTGCTCGGGGACGGGCTTGCCGTGGTATTTCGCCAGTTCCGGTTTGTAGTCGAAGAGTTCGAGTTGGGAGGGCGCGCCGGCCATCAGCAGGAAGATCACGCGCTTTGCCTTTGGCGCGAAGTGCGGGTCGCGGGCCGCGAGTGGGTCTTGCTGCTTGGGCGCGGCGAAGCCCTGGTCGGCCAGCAACGAAGCGAGCCCCATCGAGCCGACGCTGATGCCGGCCTGCCTGAAGAAGTGCCGTCGCGTGACGTCGAGAAGTTCGGAACTGGTTGGTTTTGTCATGGGTTTTTCTCCCGGTTTCTTCATCGCGCTAGGCAACGATCAGGCGGGGTTTCCTGCCGCCCTTTCAGGGCTCCTTCGGGTCGGGAGGCTACCCAGGGTTTCGCCTTCGGCTCCACCCTAGGCTATATTCCCGCCGCCGCTTCGCGGCTCTTCAGCGTGCATTCTTCCCGCCTGTTGTGCTGTCTCCCTACTCCCGCGTTACCGTCTCGTCAAGATTGAGCATCACGTTCGCCACTACGATCCAGGGGGCCAACTCGGCGGCGGCGGCGGCGGGGCGCGACTCGTGAAATGCCTGCGCCACGACCGCTTCGGCGTCATCCGACGCGCTGCGGTAGTGCTTGGCCCACTTCTCGTAATGCGCCAGCATCGAGGCGGCCTCCTGAGCGTTCGGCTTGCGCGCGAGCGCCCGGCGAAACGCGTAGTCGACTCGCTCGG
Source organism: Bryobacterales bacterium (assembly GCA_965248235.1). Taxonomy (GTDB): domain Bacteria; phylum Acidobacteriota; class Terriglobia; order Bryobacterales; family UBA6623; genus UBA6623. The sequence goes on from CBDFIU010000002.1 coordinate 421,969, forward strand.
CGGGGGTTTCGGCCTTCGATGTGATCAAGCGGGCCAAGCCCCCGGCGGCCTCGAAGAATGCCGGATCGTTGAGCGTGTTGAGAGCTTGCAAGGGCGTATTCGAACGAGGCCGACGCACGGTGCAAACGGTCCGGTCGGGCGCATCGAACGTTGTCAACATCGGATAGACAACGGTGCGTTTGAAGAAGGTGTAGAGGGCGCGGCGATAGCGATCTTCGCCCTCGCTCGTATTCCACAGACGGAAGCCTCCTTCAATGAAGCGGTCGTTCAAGACGGCCTCGGGCTGCGGCGGAAACACGCTCGGCCCGCCTTGTTTGTCGCTCAGCAGGCCGGCGATTTTCAGCGCCACGTCGCGGATCGCCTCGCCACGCACGCGGAAGCGCGCCCCGCGCGACAGCCATTCGTTATTGGGGTCTTGCTCCAGTTCGTCGGCGCTCGCAACCGACGACTGGCGATAGGCCGCCGAGGTCGCGATCGTCTTGAGCAATGCCTTTTGATCCCACCCCGCGCGAACAAACTCGGTCGCGAGCCAATCCAGCAACCGCGGATGGCTGGGCCGATCGCCTTGGCTTCCGAAATCTCCCGCGCTCGTGATGAAGCCTCGTCCGAACACGCCGGTCCAAATCTGATTCACGCGCACGCGAGCCGTCAGCGGATTGTGTCCACTCACCAGCCAGCGCGCCAAACCTAAACGATCGAGCTTTTGGCCTTCCGAAAACGGCCCAAGCGCCTTGGGAACGGCCGGGGAAACGCGCTCGGTGAGATCGAGGAAATTGCCACGATTTTGGATGAACGTTTCGCGCGGCTCTTCGCGCTCTTTCAACACCAGCGTTTTCGTCGTGTGCTTCTCGCGAAACGCTTCGAGCGCTCGCGAAAGCTCCGCGCGCGCTCGGCGCTTGGCTTCGAGCCGGGGCGCGATCGAGCGGTAATGCGCCGCCAGCCGCGCGGCCTCTTCGACGCCGCGTTCGGCCGCGGGCGCGGGCGCGATTTTTCGAATCGACTCGGGAGTGCGCAATACCTCGGTGATCGCCGGGGCGGACAGATTCGCGGCCGCGATGCGCAACCGCGCCGGCATCCGTCTGGCCGGCGTGGTCGAAGACCATTGACTTTCGGCTAGGAGGCGAAGCCGCGGCCGATTGCCCCGAATCGCCTCGACCATGCGGAACGTTGTAGAGCCGCCTTCCTCGTCGCTCAGTTTCCAGCCGCGCTCGCCCTCGCCGGTGACCAGGCCCGGCAGCGCCAAGACACTCTCCCCGCCGGTGTCGGCCGAGGCGGCGGCGGCCCGCGCGCGCGCCCGCCATTCCGGCTCGGTGTAGGCGCGGAAATAGAAGCCGTAATCGCCCGTATCGTTGGCGAACTTAAGAACGATGTGGTTTTTACCTTTTTTGAGATCGAGAGTGATGATCTTCTGGTCGGCGCGAACCTCGCGGGTCGGTTCGGCGGAGTAGATCTTTTCCTGGTTGAACCACAGCTCGATGTCCTTATCGCTGCCGAGGGAAACCCGCAAAGGCGCGGCCTGTTTCGCGGTGACGGTGCGATGGACGTACACCGCGGAGCTTTCGCCCTGCAGCAGGTGCGAGACGCCGTCTTGCCAGTCGGCGCGCTTCATCCAGAACAGATTGCCGTCTTCGTAGATCTTCAGCAGGTCGTAGTCGGTCTCGGGGCCGTGTCGTTTCTCGAAAGCGGCCTGGCGCGAGGCCTCGCGAAAGGGACCGATCATGTGCCACTCGTCGAATTGCAGACGGGCGCGGGCGGCGTCGACGCGGCCTCGTAGCTCGGGATCGGAGCGGTTCTCGATCTCAAGGCCACGAATCGCGATGGGGGCCGGTATCTTCGCCTTCTCCTCTTCGTCGGCGTCCTTGGGGAGAGGCGTCGGCTCGAGGCCCGCGGCCGAAGCCGATTCGATGCGTAGGGCGGTGGTTTGCGCGCCCGCGGTTTCGACCTCGATCTCGAAGACCTTGCCGACATTGTCTTCGCCTTCGATGACGATCGAACCGTCGGCGTCGATCGTTAGTTCCCGGCCGCCGTCGGTGCGCGCGGTCAAGACTCGCGCGGGTTGCCAGGCATCCTCGATTTCGCGGTGCACTTCGCGGAGGCCGGTCTCCCAATCTTGTTGTTCGGCCGCCAACTCGGTTGTCGGCGTTTGGAGGATGTCGTCGAGGCGGGCTATGTCGGATTCGCGGCTCGCGAGCTCGTCTTTGTCGCCGAGGAAAACGTCCATCTCGTCGTCAAGCTCGATAGCGCTGTCGGTCGTGTTGTTGAAAATGGCGTAGAAGCTGTAATACTCGCGCTGCGTGAAAGGATCATATTTGTGATCGTGACATTGCGAGCAGCCAATTGTGCCGGCCAACCAAACCGTGGCCGTGGTGTCGACGCGGTCTTTTACGGCGGCGTCGTGGAATTCGTCGTTTTTCGAGCCGGCTTCGTTATTGATGAGCGTGTTGCGGTGAAAGCCGGTGGCAATCTTTTGGCTCTCGTCGGAGTTCGGCAGAAGGTCGCCGGCAAGCTGTTCGATCGTGAATTGATCGAAGCCGAGATTGCGGTTGAAAGCCTCGACCACCCAATCACGATAGAGCCACATCGTGCGCGGCTCGTCGCTCTCGTAACCGTTCGTGTCGGCGTAGCGTGCCAGGTCAAGCCACGACGAAGCCCAATGCTCGCCGTAGCGCTTCGAGGCCAGTAGGCGGTCGACGAGGTTTTCGTATGCCTGGGGGCTTTTGTCGGCGAGAAAGCGTTCGACCTGGTCTTCGCTCGGAGGCAACCCGGTGAGATCGAGGCTCAAGCGCCGAGCGAGCGTTTCACGCGATGCTTCCGGGTTCGGAGTCAGCCCCTTCTCGGCCAGCTTGGCCGCCACAAACCGGTCGATGCCGTTGCGCGCCCAATCCCGCCCGGCCGGCGGCAAGGCGGGCCGTTCGGGGGGAACATAGGCCCAGTGCCGTTTGACTTTCGCCTCGGCTCTTCCGACGCCTTCGGGCCACTTCGCGCCTTGATCAATCCAGGCGCGAATCAGTGCGATTTCCCGGCCGGCGAGTTTTTTTTTGCCCATCGGCATCGGATTGACGCCCTCGACATGCGCAATGCGTTGGACGAGCGAACTGGCGTCGCCTTTGCCGCGTATGATCGCGGCGCCGCCGGCGCCGCCCTTCATCGCGAGCGACTTGGTGTCGAGCCGCAATTCGCCCATCTGTTGCGCCTCGCCATGGCAGGCAAAGCAACGCTTTTCGAAAACCGGGAAAACGTCTTTCTCGAAATTGACCTCAGCGGTGACGGTGAGCAGGGCGTTGAAGGGATCGTCTTGAGCCGGGGCCGCGACGGCAAACAACAGAAGGACGACGAGAACCGCAAGCCGGTTCCGTAACCTGACGCCGGTTCTCAGCCCGCGGTGTGGTCGTGGTCGCCGAACCGAAAATGCTAACAGCATGCTGCTCCCCAATCTCTAGTCAAACACTTGCCGCGCGACGACCGTCGCCTCTCGAACTTCCTACGCCACGAGCTTGTGGACGACATTGCCGTGAACGTCGGTCAGGCGGAAGTCGCGCCCCTGGAACTTGTAGGTCAGCTTGGTGTGCTCAAAGCCCAGCAGGTGCTGAATCGTTGCGTGCAGATCGTGGACGTGCACTTTGTCTTCCACCGCGTTAAAGCCCAGCTCGTCGGTCTCGCCCAGCGTGAACCCCGGCTTGACGCCGCCGCCGGCCAACCACATCGTAAAAGCGTTGGGGTGGTGGTCGCGACCGTCCTCGCCGGTGCCGGCTTGCACCATCGGCGTGCGCCCGAACTCACCGCCCCAAACAACCAGCGTCTCGTCGAGCAGGCCGCGTTGCTTGAGATCCTTGACCAACGCCGCGCAGGCTTGATCGGTGTCTTGGCAGTTCTTTTTCAGGTCACGGACCAAAAACAGGTGTTGATCCCAGGCCTCGTGGAAAAGTTCGACGAAGCGCACGCCTTTTTCGACCAGCCGGCGGGCCAAGATACAGTTGTTCGCGAACGACGGCTTCCCCGGCTCGGCGCCATACATTTGGAGAATACTTTCCGGTTCGGTCGAGATATCCATTAACTCGGGCGCGCCCGATTGCATGCGGTAGGCCATCTCGTAGGAGTTGACGCGGGTCGTGATTTCCGGGTCGCCCATGGTGTCGAAGTGCATCTTGTTGAGGCGGCCGATCGAGTCCAATGAATCGCGTTGCAGCTTGTTGTCGACTCCCCGCGGATTCGAAAGATACAAGACCGGGTCGCCGCTTCCGCGAAACTGCACGCCTTGGTACACCGTGGGCAGAAAACCGGCGCCCCAGTTGGCCGCGCCGCCGCTCGGACCCTTCGTTCCCGAGCTGAAAACGATGAAGCCCGGCAGATCCTGCGTTTCGCTGCCAAGACCGTAAAGAGTCCAAGCGCCCATGCTGGGCCGCCCGAACTGTTGCGCCCCGGTGCTCATCATCAACTGCGCCGGCGCATGATTGAAAGCATCGGTCGAGACTGTCTTCACGATCGCGATGTCGTCGACGATCTCGGCGGTGTGGGGCAGCAATTCGGAAAGCATGGTCCCGCTCCGGCCGTGCTTGGAGAACTTGAATTTCGGGCCGAGCAGTTTCGAGTTGGGATTGATAAACGCCGCTCGGTAGCCCTCGAGCAAATCCGCGGGGGGCTTGGTGCCGTCGAGCTGCTCGAGCTTGGGCTTATAGTCGAAAAGCTCCATCTGACTCGGCGCGCCGGCCATGAACAAGAAAATGACGTTCTTGGCCTTGGCCTCGAAATGCGGGTTCTTCGGGGCCAACGGATTGTCGGTCGCAATCGGAGCCGCCGCGTATCCGTCGCGGGCCAAAAGGTTGCCCAGGGCGACCGAGCCGAGCCCGACGCCGCATTGCTCCAGGAACCAACGTCGGCTGACGGTCTTCGGGTCGTGGCGTCGATAAAGTTCGTCTTGACAGTTCATTAGAATTTCTCCAAAAGACGCAGTGCTCACTTTCATGTCGGCCCTCGTGCCGACATGATTGTCTATTCCTTGGTAATCGTCTCGTCCAAATTCAAGAGGACGCGCGAAACCGCCGTCCAGGCGGCCAATTGCTCGGGGGTCGTTCCGTCAGGCAAGGCGGGCGGTTCCTTGGGATCGTTGGCCGCCAACTGCCAGGGGTCCAACTCGCCGCTCGTAAAACGTCCCAGTTGCGCGCGCAGCAATTTGAGCAGCTCCCGCGACTCGGGTTCGCTCGGCGGTCGCGTCAGGCAGCGCCGGAAGGCGTAGGTCACGCGAGCCTCATCATCGCCGCCGGCTTCGTTGAGGGTTTTCAAGGCCAGCGCCCGGGCGCTTTCCATGAAGAGGTCTTCGTTCAGCGCGGTCAATGCTTGCAAAGGCGTATTGGAACGGTCGCGCCTGATCACGGCGGTGTTGCCGTCGGGTGTGTCGAAGGTCTGCAACACGGGGTAGGGTACTGATCGAAAGCGGAAGGTGTAGATCGATCGGCGGTAGCGGTCCTCGCCCTTCTCCGTATTCCAAACCTTGGGTCCGTAGCTCACCGGCGGCAGGAAGATAAACTCCGGCGCGGGCGGGTAAACACCCGGACCACCCATTTTCTTGCTCAACAAACCGCTCGCCGCCAGGGCGATATCGCGCACGACTTCGCCCTCGACGCGGAATCGCGGCCCACGGGCCAGCAGCCTGTTGTAGGGGTCTTTGCGATACTGCTCCTCGGTCACTCGCGACGACTGCCGATAGGTTGCCGAGTTCACGATCAACCGATGAATGTGTTTCAGGCTCCAGTCGTTTTCCATGAACTCGACCGCCAACCAGTCGAGCAATTGGGGATGCGACGGAGGCTCGGCCTGCGTACCCAGGTTCTCCGGGCTCGCTACGACGCCGCGTCCGAAGTAGCCCTGCCAAATTCGATTGACCATCGCTCGGGCCGTCGTCGGTGATTCGCGGGAGGCGAGCCACTTGGCGACGCGCAAGCGCCCCGGCTCATTGGTTTCCGGAAGAGCATGAAGCGTCGCCGGCACGCCCGGGGCCACTTCGCTCGTGGGCCTGAGGTAGTCGCCTCGCTCGAGAATCTTCGTGACGCGCTTTTCGGGGCGTTCGTTCAAGACGAGTTGCGTCGTCCCCTCCGGATGCAGCGCCCACAACTCGTCAATTCGTTGGTTGGCGTCTTTCCATTCGGCGACCGTCGTCCGCCAGTAGCGAAAAATTTCGGCATTGTCGGCGGTGGAGCGATCCGAGGCCGGTTTCCCGACCGCCTCGCGAACGCGCGCCGACAACGGGTCGGCTTTGGCGGTCGGGTCGGTGGTCAGCGATATCCGGAAGCGGCCGAGATTGTGATTCTGATTGTCGTCTCCGTTCCAGCCGCCGTGTTTCTGTACGACGTAAAAGTTCAGGACGGACTTGCCGGAGTTCACGAACGGCTCCGCGAGAGTGAATACGGCCTTGCGCGTTTGATTTCTCCGCCCCGGCCCGATATCGAAGCCCCAAGCCGTTTCTTCGTCCCCGTCGATCGCAAACGACGCGGGACCCGTGGTGCGGCAATCGTCCTCGAGTTTCTGGAACATTTTGTCCAGCGAATGCTCCGGCGGATTGACGTCGGCGGTGGCGCGGGAGAACTTGAGCTGCGTCACGTTTTCGGGATCTTCGGCGGGCGCGGCCTCAAGCTTCAACTCCGTTAGGGCGCCGGTACCCTTGATCGAGCGGCCCGGACCCTTGCGCGGCAGATCGGGGTGGGTCATCAACTCAAAGCGAACCGCAGTGATGTTTTGCAGCTCGGTTTCGAGGATGAATCTCGGGTTGGATGTAGGCGGCGCGTAGCCTTGCGCCAAATAGGAGCCGTCTTCGAGCGCCGTGTAGCGCGCCCCGCTGGCCTCGGTCTCGTCACGCCTGGGTTGCACGACGATCCATTCGGGCTGATCGTCTTTAACCTTTTCGATCCACGATTCCATTCTTTCGCGCCAATCAGGAGCCTGCGTCTTCAGACGATCTTCGACAGCCGCCATTTCGCCGAACATCGCTCGGCGCTGCTCGCGCTCGGCTTCGGTGTAGACCGTCAGGGCTCCTTCGTGGGAATTATTCAGAAAGGCAAAGAGGCGATAGTACTCTTCCTGCGTCAGCGGGTCGTACTTGTGGTCGTGACACTGCGTGCATTGCACCGTGACGCCGAGGATGCTCTTGCCAACCGCGTCCATGCGGTCGAACATTGCCTCCATGCGGAACTGCTCGGGATCGGTGCCGCCTTCCTCGTTGATCATCGAATTGCGCAAGAAACCGGTGGCCACGCGCTGATCCTGGGTCGGGTTCGGGAGTAGATCGCCGGCGATTTGCTCGATGATGAATTGGTCGTAGGGTAAATCGCGATTGAGGGCGTTGACCACCCAGTCGCGATAGAACCAAACGAAACGCGGCTTGTCCTTTTCAAAGCCGTCGGAATCGGCATAACGCGCCGCGTCGAGCCAGTGACGTCCCCAGCGCTCGCCGTAGTGCGGCGAGTCGAGCAAACGGTTGACTTGTTTCTCGTAGGCTTCGTTGTCGCGGTCCGTCGCGAAGGCGTCGGCTTCCTCGATGGTCGGGGGAAGGCCGACCAGGTCGAGAGCCGCGCGCCGCAGCAGTTTGAGGCGATCGGCTTCGGGGGCGGGGGAAAGACCCTCATTTTCGAGCCGCGCCAGGACGAAACGGTCGATCGGGTTGCGCACCCAGTCTTGGTCGCGCACGGCGGGTAGGGCAGGGCGTTGGGGGCGAACGAAAGCCCAGTGTCTTGCCACTTCAGCTTGTTCAAGGCCGACGGTGTCGGGCCACTCCGCGCCTTGATTGATCCAGGCGCGGATCCTGCTGATTTGGCTCTCTGAAAGTTTCTTGCCGCCCATCGGCATTGGGTTCACGCCCTCGGCATGGGCGATGCGCAGCACGAGCGAGCTTTTCTCGGCGCGTCCGGGGACAATCGAAGGCCCCGAAACGCCGCCCTTCAGTGCGTTCGTTTTGGCATCGAGCCGCAACTCGCCCATCTGTTGGGCTTCGCCGTGGCAGGCGAAACAACCCGCTTCAAAGATCGGGAAAATTTCCTTACGGAAGTCGACCGGGTCTTCGGCTTGGGCGGCGGCTCCGAAAAAAGCCGCCGACAGTACGATCGCGCTCAAGGAGCGAATAATTCTTTGGTCCATGACGAATCCCTCGCCGCGGATCGGCGCCTCGCCGCGGCGTGCCGAAACGAGAGCTTCCGCACCATCTTTATTGTGCGACAAACCGGGGGGGACAAGGGGAAGTTTTTTAGACCGGGGTCGCGAAGCCAGTAGGCAGGAAGCAGGGGGGAGGGCCTCACGGAGCGGCGGAGCTATCCCGGGTCGTTTGTGTTTTCGCCGCTGAGCCGTCTGAGTTGGTCCGCCTTCGAGCGAATCTCCTTGATTGGAGGTTCGGAATCATCCACAGGAATGCTCTTGAGAAACGTGTTGCCCGTGAGAGCATACCATGCCCCGAGAGGCTTGTCGCATAAATATCCCCATCAAGTTTGGCGTTGCGTCTGAGATGTAACGGGAACGCTTAGAAGTTACATCATCGATATATTTGTTGTATCAGTTTGATCTTATTGTATCAATTGTGCTACACTCCGAATTGGGGTTGCCGATGACTGCAAGGGCGGAGTTGCGGAAACTGATCGAAAAAAAACGCGACGAGATGGCCGCGTTACAAACCAAGGTGCGTGAGTCGGAAGTATACATCCGAGCTTTGGAAGAGGCCCTTCAGGTGCTCCCGAGTAGAGAGCGTGTTGATAACGGCAACGCGGGTGGCGTCTTGCGCCAAGGAAGCAAAGCCGCCCTCGCGAGGCAGGCCATTCTGGCCGCCGGCCGACCGATGCACGTCGAGGAAATCTTGCAGGCCATGAAGCAAGAGTCCACCAGATCCAACCGGGTGATCATCGGAGGATCCGTGTCGGCCTACGTTAGGAAAGGGGAGATTTTCACAAGGACGGCGCCCAACACCTTCAGTCTAATCGAACTGCAAGGAAAGACCGTGACGGCCGGAAGGCGGGCTGAAAAAACTAATGGTGATTCCAGGGAAGACGATGCCGACGTGTTTGGGGGCGCCTAGGCGGATAACGATGTCCCTTTCTGAGTTCGAGGAAAGGGGCGCGGGGACGATCAACGGTCGGTGAGACGGCCCGGCAAACACCCGCTACTGCTCCGCAACAAGACTTTTGCCGTCCTCGAGCAAAGCGCGAGCATCGGGTAGTATATCGAAAGCCTTCTGGACATCGGGGTCCAGCTGATAATACACCCTGTTTCCCTCGTCGAGATCGTAAGCCGATACGTAAACTTCGCGTTTCACGAAACGCTGGATGAAGTCCATGTTATCGGTGAGATCCGGTTCGGTGAAGGCGATCTTTTCCTTGTCGAGGAATCGCCGGAATTCCAGCATAGCCTCTTCGTCGGGCTCCCAGCCGGGTGCGAGATCGGGGCGTTTCAAGGTGTATTCCTGAGCGAAGTTGGTGAAGGCATAGTTCCGCCGAAGCTTCACTTGGAAATCGTTCAGCTTGTTGTCTTCGAGTTTGAAATCGGGGGTGATGCCGCCGCCGCCGTACACGGTGCGCCCTTTATCGGTAAGCCTCACCTGGTCGGTCGCGGGCTTGTAGAGTTCGCTGCAGGGACCCGCATAGTAGCTGTACAGGGAAACATTGTCGTAGCGCCGCTGGATCAGCCTCCCGCTCGGTGTGTAGTAGCGCGCCGTGGTCAACGCCAAACCCGACGATTGCGACATCGGGTACACGGTTTGCACCAAGCCCTTGCCGAACGTATTCGCACCGACGACGAGCGCGCGGTCATGATCTTGCAGCGCGCCGGCAACGATCTCCGACGCCGACGCCGAATCGCAGTTCACCATCACGACCATCGGGTAAACCAACCCGTCGTTGCCGGTCTGTGCCTTGTAGACTCGTTCGGTCGACGTGCGCCCGTGGTGCGAGACCACGGTCTGTCCTTTTTCAATGAACTTGCTCGAAACGTAAACGCCTTCACTCAGCAACCCGCCGCGATTGCCGCGTAGGTCAAGAACGAGGCCTTCGAGTTTGTCCTCGTCGAGTTTCTTGAGCGCCGCATCCAATTCCCTTCCGGTCTTTTCGTTGAAAGTGTCGATGCGTACGAAACCCACCTTCGGCTCAAGCAGAAAGGCCACCGGAACGCTGCGTCGCGGGATTCGCGCTCGCGTGACCTCGACTTCGATGAGATCTTCCACCCCGCGGCGTTCGATACCGATACGCACCTGCGTCCCCGCCGGGCCGCGCAGCCGCTTGGCGACTTCCGTGGTGTTCAACCCTTCGGTCGATTCGCCATTCACTTCGGCAATGATGTCGCCGGGTCGCAACCCAACTTTGTAGGCCGGCGTCTTGGGGAAGGGGAACATCACAACGGTTCGTCCGTTGCGGTACTGAATCTGCATGCCGACGCCCGCGTACTGACCCTTCTGTTCGTCGCGAAGCTGTTTGAACGCTTCCGGGCTAAAGAACTGCGAGTGCGGGTCGAGCCGCTGCAACATACTGGGAATCGCGCCGGCGAAAACAGCCTTTTCCGAATCAACGTCGCCGGCATACTCGCGCTCGACCAGCGAAAGGACATTGGAAAACCGTCGCAGGTTGTCGCGAATCTCGTCTTCCTCGGCGGCGGCGGCCAGTCCCGCGCGCGGTCCCCAAATCCCGCCGATCAGCGCACACGTCACGACCGTGACCGGTACGATCCACCACCAGCGGTGTTTACTCGACATGGACGTTCTGGCCTCCTTGGATCAACCCGGGCGCGGAGAGACGAGTACAGACGCCCCCGCTCCCCATTTCGCCCCCAGTATACCAGGACGAATCCGGGATGCTTTTCGGTTTCAACCGATGCGAAACGTCGATCGATCAGTCGTCTTCCCCGAACACCAGCACGCCCCGCGCCACCTTCCCAGCCTCCATATCGTCAAATGCCCGGCCAAGTTGCTCGAGCGGATAGCGTTTCGTGATCAAATCGTCGAGCGCGAGCTTGCCCGCGAGGTAAAGTTGCATCAGCGCCGGTAAATCAAGCCGGGGCCGGATCGAGCCGACGAACGACCCCAGTAAGCGCTTGTTTTGCAACACAAGCATGCCCGCTGAGATCGGCACTTCGATCATGGCCGCGTGCAGTCCCACGATCGTCGCCGTGCCGCCGGGGCGAGCGGCTTGCAGGGCTTGGGAAATAGTCGCCGCCGACCCGACGCTGTCGAAAACATATTCGGGACCGCCGCGGGTCAGCTTGCGCAGCGTCTTGACGGCATCCTCGTCGGCGGCGTTCACCGAATGCGTCGCGCCCATCAGTCGAGCAAACGTCAGCTTACTCTCCATGACGTCAACGGCGATGATCGGGTTCAAGCCCGCCAGCTTACAGCCCTGGACCGCGCTCAGCCCAATGCCGCCGCAACCGATCACCGCCGCCGCCAAACCGGGCTTGGCGCGCGCCGTGTTGATCACCGCGCCCACGCCGGTCGCCACCGCGCAACCGATCACGGCCGCTACCTCGAAAGGCACTTCCGCCGGCACCGGCACCACCGCCGCCTCATCAACAACTGCGTACTCGGCCATCGTGGCGGCGCTGAGGAAGTGTTTGAGCGGCAACCCGTCCGTCGTCGTCAGACGCGTTGTTCCATCAAGCAGAACGGCCTTGAACGTCGTCGACGCCAAGCGCTCGCAAAGGTTGTAACGGCCGTTGAGGCAGGTGGGACAGGTTTCACAAGAAGGCAGCCAGTTCACCGTAACGCGGTCCCCCGGCTTCACGCGGCTCACGCGGCTGCCCACTGTCTCGACGACCCCGGCCCCCTCGTGGCCCAACACCAACGGCGGCGTTGCGCGCAACTCGCCGCGATAGGTATGTAGGTCGGAATGGCAGACGCCAGCGGCCCTCATCCGCACAAGGACCTCGGTATCTTTTGGTGGGTCGAGTTCCACCTCCTCGATGGTTAGTTGGTTGACTTCACGAGCCAGGGCGGCTTTGATTCTCATGGGGTCTCCTGAGCGGAATTCGGCGATGCGGAGCCTGCCCCCGATCCCTCTCGGGCGGGCGGCTTCTTCCAACCCACGAGTCGCCTCTTCAACCAGGCGGCGTCTTGGTCGGTGTGGCAAAGCAGGCAGGCATTGGGGCTCTCCCGGGGGCCGAAACGCGCGGCGGCCTCGGCATCGGGAATCGAGTCGATGCGGTGCGTGCCGGCCTTAAACAGCAAGCTGTTCATGATCCGCGGCATGTGGCAAGAGGTGCAACGCGAGGCTTCGCTATCGGCGGCGTGGCGAGTATGTGTTTCCGGCTTCCGGGCGTAGGGCTCGTGGCACTGCGTACACATGTGGTCGGGATTGTCGCGAAACTTCAGCGAGCGGGGGTTGGTCGCGACATCGGCCGGATGCGGGTCATGGCAATTGCCGCACTGCGATTTGCCTCGTTCGTAACAGGCCGTGCGCAGAAACGATTCGACGATGAAAGTCGTCTCGCGAAAGCGGCCGTCCTTGTAAAAGGCCTTTTCGGAAAATTCCAGGTAAGGGCGATGCGTGTAGCGCTTGACGAAATCATCCTCGCCCGAGTAGTTCACCGCGCCGGCGCGTCCCAGTTTCGCAACGCCTGATTGCATATGGCATTGGCCGCAGATCGTAACATGCAGCCGGTGGTCGATCTTCCCGAACTCGATCGGCGGCTGATGCGCGGGTTTGTCATAAACCTCGCCCGCGGCCATTGCCTCGACGTGCGATTGAGACGGGCCGTGACACATTTCGCAGTTGATGCCCGGTTCGCGAAAGTGCAGGTCGGCGGATTCGATTTCACCGCTGACGGTGCGCAACTGGCTGGTGTGGCACGGCGCGCAATTGAGTTGATAGCTGGTGGCATTGGTGTGTCGCGGAAAATCTCCGACGACCGTGCGCGCCGAGCCCGGGTCGTCGATGATCTTCCAAAAATTCAACCAGCGGCTCTCGAGTTTCGTGTATTGGATCGGGAAAACGTGAATCTCTCCGTCGGGTAATTCCGTCGCGTAGGCTTGCTGCCACTTCGAGCCGATCGTGTAGTCCACCGGGTAGCGCTTCCAATCCCCCCCCGGCGTCAAGAAAGAGAAATAATGCCGGCCGTCACTCTCGAACATCTTCACCAACGACACATCGTCGTCGCCGAGGAATTCGTTGGCCTTCGCGAAATCACCCAGAACGTTTTCCTTCTCATAGGGCGCGAACATACGCGCCATGCCGGTTTGCCGCCAAGCCTGGTGCTCGACGGCGTGGCAACTCTCGCAACTCGCCGAACCGGCGTACTCGAGCTTCGCCGAGGCTTTCGGAGGCCGCTGCTTCGATGCCTGGTAGGAGGGTCGCCGTGATCGCAACTCGGCAACGTAGGGCTCGAACGGCTCGCGGCTCCCCCGAGCTTTATGAATCTTGCGCAACGCGTCGAGAGCACGTGTCCGCACCGGACTGGGGGACCGCGCCGCATCGGCGTATTCGCGCGCCGCGCGTTCGAGATCTCCCAAGCCCTGTTCAACAAAACCGAGTAGATAGGCCGCCAGTCGATTCTCGGGGTTCAAGCGGCGGCTGCGGATCAACGATTCCCTCGCTTCGCCCCAATAGTCGGCACCCTCCGCGTCGCCCCTGGCGGCCCGCGTCGCGGCGACTCGGCCGAGCACAAAATGCGCCGAGGCGCGCAACTCCGGGTCCAGCCGTTTCCATTCTTTTTCGCTGAACCGCAACGGACGCTCGAAACGCCGCAAGATCTCGATCGCCCGCCGGGCGTTTCGTTGTGCGTCGTCGAGCCGCCCCTGCTGCACCTGCAAATCGGCCAGCGGGACCAATAACAACGGATTCTCCGGCAGCAATAGCAGCGATTCTTCCCCGTAAAGCAAGGCCCGAGGATAGTCGCCCGTATCGATCGACGCCTTGGCGGCGATTTCGTAGGCCTGAGAAAGCATCCAGGAACTCGGATAGCGCGCCAGGAACGTTTCCGCCAGCCGCTTCTTCTCGCCGGATTCGGTGGTTTCGAGCAGTTGCCGAAAGGCCTCTTTTTCTTCGGCGTCCTCGATGCGGTCGAGGATGGTGAAGGGCTTTCGCTCAGCGTGGAAGGTAAACGTGTCGAGATCCTGCCCCGGCAAGGCCGTGAGCAGGGCAAGTGCCGTCAGCGGCAGGAATTTCCACGGTTGGCCGAGCACCCAAAGGCTTCCTTATCCGTATCCCTAAATAGATTCTTGCACGTTCACTCGAGCCGGCGACGTGGGATCGAGAATTCAGGACCGGGGGATCAGCGAACCTATCCGGGTGGGGGTGGTTTCCTCAGCTCGCGCGGGACCGGGAGCTGTTCTTAGCCCGAGGTTGCTCTCTCCGAGCGCGCTTTTTGCCAAGCAAACGGGCGATTGTTCGCACCAGATCGGGCCCTTCGCTGGGTCCCTTGCCGATCACGGCGTCCGCGCCCGTGCCTTTCGGGGTCAAGCCCAGTTTCTTGGCGTAGCCGGAAAGAAGGACGACCGGCACTCGCTGATCGCGCTGCCGCAGGTTCTCAAGCACCTTGCGGCCGTTCATTTTGGGCATGCGATAGTCGGTCACGACAACATCGAAAGCCTGCCGGCCGAACTTTTCCAGTCCTTCGGCACCGTTCGCGGCCGTCTCCACTTCGTACCCCTGCTCTTCGAGCAATGTACGTCGGGCGACGAGGCCGTGTTTGTTGTCGTCAATGAGGAGAACCCGAGGGAGACGTCGCGACATTTTGGGAACTTGAGCTGCCTTTCGGGGATTAACCCGCATTTCTCATCGCTGACGGGCCAAGCACACGATAGGCCCGCAATTACGTCGTTGCGCTTGCTTGTCGTGCTCACCGTACTGTTCAAGTACGCCTGCGCGCGCCAAGCGGCGGGCGCCTCGTTCTGACGCGCCTCTCATGCACTTGCCTCGCCACACGATGAGAAAAGCGGGTTAGAAAGGCGCTGTAGGTTAACAACGCCCGAAGACGCCTGTCAACGCCGCCGCATGTGATTGCAAACAGAACAGCTTGGGGCCGGAACATAAATCCGTTCTTTGTAAGTTCGGTGTCGCATCCCGCCGGCGCGGCGGTCTATTCGACTTCTCGGGGCGCCGTGTAGCCGGTCTTGGCCATGATCTGGTACTTGATCGACTTGCCCTTCTGATTGACGATGCGCAGGTTCTTGTTGTTCTTTGGGTCCACCAGCCGGACTTTGATCTTGCGCCACTTCCCGTCCCGCTTGGTGTTCGTCGGGCTGTAGGTCATCGAATACTGATTCCGCATCGAATGGTGGATCGCTCGATAGATGGTCGGGAACTCGCCGTAGAAGCGCGGGAAGAACGCCATGCCTCCGGTTTCTCGGGCGAATGTGCGCATTTGATTGTCCGCCTGCAGAAAGTCGAGCCGCTGTATCGGCCCCATCATTCCATAGGAGTCGTAGGCGATGCGAAGAGCTTGCATTAGGCCGATGGCGTACACCGTCACTCCGCCGTCTTGTATCTTGCGGCGAGCCTGGCCGAAGTTCAGCTTGCTGAAGGTATCGATGCCCGAAGCGATAAGGACAATCGATTTGCGTCCCTCGATATCTTTCATGCGCTCGATCGTGTAGGTCACAGCGTCGTAGAGATTCGATTCGCGGTAGGCGGCGATCCGTAGGCGCTGCAATGCCGCGCGGGTCTTGCCGCGGTTCTGGGTGAAGTCGCTGAGGATCTCGGGCCTGAGGTCGTAGGCCACAACGGCCACCCAATCATCCGGCTGTAGCGTGTCGACGAAGCCGTAAGTGGCCTGCAGGGTCTGATACCAGCTCTCGGTCCAATATTGCTGGAACAAGTTACTGAACTCGATCACGAGCGCCACGGTCATCGGGGCCTGCGAATGCCCGAAGCCTTGGATCTGTTGCGGGATGCCGTCCTCGGTGACCTGAAAATTCCCCTTGGGGATTCCGGGGATAAAATTACCGTTCCTGTCTACGACGGCGACATCGACGGTAACGATGTTCGTGTCGGTCGTGAAAAGAGGATCGGTATCGTCGGGGTCTGTGCGCCGCGTGCGGGTTTCGATCTTCGGCAGCTCTTGTGGAGCGCGTTGCGGCTCCACCGACGCTCCCGGCCTCGGCCCCGGTGCGCGCCGAGGGCCCTTCGTCAACGGGCCGCTATTTTGCGCGAACGCGACGAAGACAAGCAGCAAAACCGCTGCCGGAATCGCGAGGATCGCGGCCGCCGAGCCGCGAACGTCTTTCCGAGTGCTACGAGTCATCTTCTGTCCCCCTTCGACCGCTTTCGATGCCGCCTGCACGACCCCGGCCATACCAACTCCCCACGATTATGGACTCCCGCGGTGAGCGCGTGGTTACGTCGCGGCTGCAACGTTGTTAGGGCCACTTCATTCTGTTGGTTCGAGGCAGGACTGTCAACCGAAGAATCAGAGGGCCGACCTCAGGAGGCTCCGATGAGACTCAAGACGATAGGGCTGCCGTGCCCCTGGCCCGTCGCTTCGGAAAAAATCGGGTACAGTCCACTTCGCGCCTGATGCGATTACTGATTTAATGGGGCTTCTTCGGTCGGCGCTCGATACAGTCCCCATTTTTTCACAGTCCCTTGCGCTCGGGGCTCTGATTCTTCTCCCGCCCGTCAAAGGGAAGCGAGGAAATCGGAGATAAGCCGCTATAATACGGTCCGATATGAGCGAATCCACGGACGGCACGAGTGCGGAAAGCGTTGTGTCTCCGGAAGCAGCGCCGGCCAAGCCCTCGGTCCCGACGGGCCGTTACGTTCGTCACATATTGATTTGCGCCGATCAGACCAAGCCGAAATGCGCCGCGCGGGAGCTGACGATCGATTCGTGGGATCACATCAAGAGACGCCTCAATGAGCTTGGGGTCGCATCGGGCGACGGCTGCGTTTATCGCAGTAAGGTCAACTGCTTGCGAGTGTGCGAACAAGGGCCCATCGCCGTTGTCTATCCCGAAGGCATTTGGTACCACTCGGTGACGCCCGAGGTCGCCGAGCGAATTCTTCAGGAACATCTGGTGGGTGGGAAACCCGTGGAGGAGTTCGTTTTCGCCCGCAATCCGCTCAGCGTCGACGCCTGAAACCGAACGATGAACGAAGCCTCCCAGACCAAGCGCCGCGGTATGGTTTCGCTGGTTGGCGCGGGCCCGGGCGATCCCGACTTGGTCACGCTACGGGGGCTGCGTGCGATCGAATCGGCCGACATCATCTTCTACGACAACCTGGCGACGCCGGCACTGTTGGCCCACGCCCCCCGGAGCGCCGAGACGAAATACGTTGGCCGGAAGCGCGCCGAGCACGCCTACTCGCAGGAAGAAATCCACCGCATGTTGATCGAGTCGGCGCGGGCCGGCAAGCGCGTCGTGCGTTTGAAGGGTGGCGACCCGTACGTCTTCGGGCGGGGGGGTGAAGAAGCGGAGGCGCTGGCGGAGGCCGGCGTGCGGTTCGAAGTGATTCCGGGCGTTACTTCGGCCGTTGGCGTCGGGGCTTACGCCGGCATTCCGCTGACACACCGCGATTGGACCTCGGCGGCTACCTTCGTGACCGGGCACGACGTCGACGCCATCGATTGGTCGAAGCTGGGCCGTGTCGAGACTCTCGTCATCTTCATGGGGCTGACGACGTTCGAGCAAGTTTCCCACCGCTTGATCGAAAACGGCCGCTCCCCGCAAACCCCCGCCGCCGCCATTCGCTGGGGGACCCGAGGCGACCAAATCGTCGTCGAGGGAACGATCGGAACTCTCGCCTCCGAGATCGAGCAGGCGCACCTAAAGCCCCCCGCCCTAATCATCGTCGGCGAGGTCGTCTCTCTACGCCCCAAACTTAATTGGTTCGAGAAGCTGCCGCTTTTCGGGACAAGCGTTGTCGTTACCCGAGCAGGTAGTCAAGCAGGCTCTTTCAGCGCGGCCCTGCGGGCGCTTGGGGCGAACGTTGTCGAGTTGCCGACGATCGAAACGCAGGTAGTCCCGGCCGGCGGTCCTTTGGATGAAGCGATCTCCGACTTGGCGGCCTATGACTGGTTGATCTTCACAAGCGCCAACGGCGTGCGGTATTTCGTCGAGCGATTGGACCAAAGCAAGAGCGATCTGCGCGACCTACGGGCCAAGATTTGCTGTATTGGTCCGGCGACGGCAGCGGCCGTGCGGGAGCTGCATTTGAAAGTCGACCTGCTGCCCGAGCAGTTCGTCGCGGAAGGTGTCCTCGCGGCGTTTGAGCCCTATGATCTTGACGGAAAACGGGTCTTACTGCCGAGAGCGGCTCTGGCTCGGGACGTGCTGCCGCTCGAACTTGAGAAGCGCGGAGCGCGGGTCCACGTCGCGCCGGCTTATGGCACCGTCCTTCCCGAGGCTTCCGAGGTCGCCGCGGCAAAAGTCTTCAGCGCGTCGGGAAAGCCCGACTGGGTCACCTTTACGAGTTCTTCCACGGCCAAGAATTTCGCGAAACTCGTGCCGGCCGATCGTCTGGAAGGGGTACGTGTCGCCTCGATCGGCCCGATCACGTCGGCGACGATTGGCGAGTTGGGCATGCCGGTCGATATCGAGGCGCGAGAATACACCGCGGACGGATTGATCGACGTTCTGATCGAGGCCGTCGAGAAAAGCACGTCGGCGTAGCGGGCCACCGGCAACGCCTGGCCGCGGGAACTTTCGCGGAGGGATTGCGTACATGAAAGCGAGGCCGCATGGCGCCTACAAGAAATCCCTTGCACCGCTCTCGACAAAACAAATGGATCGCCGGTGTGTGTGGAGGCATCGCAGAATGGTTGGGCTGGGACCCGACTCTGGTACGAGTCCTCTACATTGTTGGCTCGGTTGTCTCCGTCGCTTTCCCCGGGATTGTGGTCTATCTGATCCTGTGGGTCACCATGCCCAAAGCTCATTACTAAACGGGTCGCCGCTTCGTCGACATCGATTGAGTCCGCCGCGCGCTCAGCGGTTGTGGGAACCTAGGTGATAGAGGCCCCATACCGTCGCTCGCGCGGCTCGGGCGATGCCGATGCCCACTTCGTACGACAGTCGACCTCGTCACATGGGATTGAAAGTCCTGTCGGTCGGGTTCGCGGTCGTTGTCTGGTGGTCGTTTATTTTCGAACAGACGGTGCAAACCTCCTTTCCCGCCGCATTACATTACACGCGCGTTCCCGAAAATCTGGAGTTGAATCCCGATCAGGCCGATACGGTCACTTTGCTGCTCCGGGGACCGCGCGGGCGCTTGGACGAACTATCGCAATCGCCGCCGGCCGTGGAATTGGATTTGGGCGAGATCGAGGCCCCCGGCGACTATACGTTCGACGTCGCTGGTCCGCGCCTCAGTCTGCCCACCGGGGTCCGGTTGGTCAGGGCGATTCCCTCGCAGGTGCGGCTCTCGCTCGAGCGGTCCGCGCGGGAACAGGTTTCAATCTATCCCGATTTGGTAGGGACGCCGGAGGGCCGAACGGTGGTTACGGTGGAAGTCGTTCCGCCGCGATTGTGGGTCGTGGGTCCGGAAAGCCGCATGGCGCTGGTTCACAACGTGACTACCGATCCGATCGATCTCGCGACCGTGGTCGGCCGGCGCACCTTCTCGAGCGTCGCCTACTTGCCCGACCCCTATTTGCGCTTTGCACAACAGCCGAGCGTCGAGGTCACCGTTACGGTGCAATAGCGAGCCCGCGAGGCCGGACGACATGATCGATCCGTGAAGATGGCGAAAAAGTATTTCGGAACCGACGGAATCCGCGGTGTTGCCGGTCAAGCTCCGCTTGACGACGCCACGGTCTACGCGGTCGGCGCGGCACTCGGCGGGTCGCTCGAAAAGTCAGCCCACGCCCCGCGCGTGCTGATCGGGATGGATACCCGCGAATCGGGCCCCCGCATCGCCGCGCTGCTGGCCGGAGGGCTCGAACAAGCCGGCACGGAGGTCGAGTTCGCGGGTGTCGTCACGACTCCCGCCGTCGCCTATTTGACTCAGCAAGGTCCCTACGCGGCGGGCGTAATGGTCTCGGCGTCTCACAATCCCTTCGAGGACAACGGCATCAAGATTTTCGGCGAGTCGGGCTACAAGTTGCCCGACAGCCTCGAGGAGCAAATCGAGACGGCTGTTGAAGAGGGTTCGGCGGCCGGCATCGAACCGCGGCCGGCTGATCTCGTCCAGGACGAAACCGCCCTCGATCACTACCTCGACCACCTAGCCGCCTTGTGGCAAACCGGCTCGGCACCTCGTGTGGTTGTCGACTGCGCCAACGGCGCCGCTTTCGAGGCCGCGCCCAAACTTTTCGAACGGCTCGGCATCGACGCCGAATTCCTGGGCTGCTCTCCGGACGGCCGCAACATCAATCTCAATTGCGGCTCGCTTCACATGGAGGATCTTCAGCGGCGCGTCGCCGCGGGCAACGCCGATCTCGGCGTGGCTTTCGACGGTGACGCGGACCGGGCGCTATTCACAACCGAGAACGGGGATTTGGTCGACGGCGACGCGGTCTTGCTGCTCGCCGCCGAATACCTCGCCGAACGCGACCGCCTTGCTCACGCCACGGTCGTGACTACGCTGATGGCGAATATGGGCCTGGCGAAAAGTCTCGGTGATCGCGGCATTTCGATGGTGAGAACCGCGGTCGGCGACAAGTACGTCCTTGAAGAAATGCGGCGCCGCGGCGCGGTGCTGGGTGGGGAGCAGTCGGGACACATCATCTTCGCCGATGCCGCGACCACCGGCGACGGCCTGCTCACCGCCTGCCGCCTGCTTGAAATCGTTGCCGCGTCCGGTGAGCCGCTCAGCCGACTCGCCTCGCGTTTGGAAGTGTTTCCGCAGACGCTCAGGAATGTTCGAGTCAGCAGCAAGCCGGCGTTGGAAGACGTCCCGGCGATCGCGGAAAAGATCGCCCGCAGCGAGCGGGAGCTGGGTGACCGCGGCCGTATCGTGGTGCGCTATTCGGGTACCGAGCCGCTGGCGCGAGTGATGGTCGAAGCCGAAGACCCGGCCGACGTGGAGCGCCATGCCTCCGAGTTGGCGCGCGCCTTCGAGGAGCACCTGGGCGCATGAGCCGCCGCGGCGCGGAGGCGGAAGCCCCGGGGAATTCCCCGCGAGTCCGCCGTGCCGACCCCACTCTGGAAGCCGGGCGAGGGGAGAGCCCGCAAGACTCGGCGCGGCGCTTTGGGCTGCCGCGCCTGCTCGGGCGTCTACTCTACGCCGCGTTTTGGGTGGTGTTGATTTTTCCTTGGATTCGTCGGCAACGACGCAGGCCTTCTTGGAACCGTATCCGCGTTCTCGCCGGCCTGGCCAGTGCGGCGGCGGCGGCCCTAGGTTGGACGTTTTCGGCAACTTGGCCGCTTGTCCTTGGCGCAATGCTCTTCGCGGCGGCCTTGATTGTCGTACCCGCGAAAGACCCGGACCGCGAGCGCCGTAGGCAGACCCAATATGGGGCGCAATCGTTCCTCAACGGCGGAGTGTTCGCCGGGGGGCGGCTTCCCGGGGATGCATCGGTTGACGAAGGCGCGGCGCTTTACCTGCTGGTTCGTGATGCGGAGCTATTGCTCGTTCCGCAAGACGCCGACGACGAGGTGTCGGCGGTGATCGATTTGCGCGAAGTCGCGAAGGTTCTTGTGGACGGTGAACCCTACCGTCCGGTCTTCATCCCGGAAGCCAAAGACCCGCTGGTGCGCGAGGAGCAGGTCGACCGTTCGAGGAGTTCGACGATGGAACTGGTCTTCGAGGACGAGACCTCCGTCGGATTCCTCTATCGCGGGGCGTTCTCGCGGCACCTGGCCGAATCGACCGCGCACGCTATTGACCAAGCCCGGCGCTCAGCGAACGGTATCGCCGGCCAATCCCCAGAAGTCTTCCACATAGTAGGAAGATAGGACGTTTCCAAACAGGAAGCAGCTCGCCTTGCACTGGGGCACTTCGCCGTAAAGCCGCCGACCGCGCTCGAAAGCGGCCCGGATCGACCCCTCCTCGAGTACGTTGCCGGCGATTTTGCGCAGCACTTCACAGGGATAGAAAACATCGCCGTTGGGGTAGACGCGCGGAAACATCGTCGGGTAGCACTTGAACTCCTCGAACAGCAGCAGAGTCCGCAGCAATTTCGGCGTGCCGTTGATGCGAGCGGCCTTGCGCTTTCGCATGTCGATCAGCTTTTCGACGAAGTCGCGGTAGCGATCTTCCTCGAGCAGGGTGTAGTCGGGGTATTTGCCGTTGGTCTGCGCCGATTGGACGGAGAACACGAAGCCTTGCTCGCGGCAGAAATCGAGAATGCGCTCGGCTTCATCGATATTGCGGCGCTCGAGCACGCAACTGATCGTGACGGCTTCGGGCGGCAGTTTTTCTTTTACCGCGATGAGATTCTCGATCACCTTGCCGACATTGGCCGGTTTCGATGTCGGCTCGGTCGGGTCGGGCGTGATGGCGTCGAGGCTGACGACGAGGCCGTTGAGGTGTTCGAGCAGGTCCGGGTGGCGATCGAGCAAGACGCCGTTGGTGACCATCAGCAGCGAACGAAAGCCCACGTCGCGGCGCGCGGCGCGAACCAACTCGTCGATGTCGGGCCGCATCAAGCATTCTCCGCCGGTGATGAGCATGGTGTCGACGTCTTTGCGAATGGCGCGAAAAATGCGAATCGTGGTTGCGGTGTCGACCTCTTCGCTGAAAACTTCGGGGTTCTTCTGATTGCAGTAGCTGCAATCGAGATTGCATTTGTGGGTGGCGTAGAAAATCGCCGAATAGGGCGTTACGAGGGTCGTCTTGCGGACGTTGCGGCGGTAGAGGTTCCCGAAATAGGCTCGGAAGTTTTTGACGACGAAGGGGTAGTGACGGAGCATCCCCTCGATCAGCCGGTGGCGCGTAAGCTGCATCGGTTCCCGAAGTATGCCACACCGAGGTGAGTCATACCCGGCCGGACTACACTAGAGATCAGTCGCGCAAAGGCCGATCAGGTCTTGCGGCATCCCTTATGGAAACGTCCTCGAGACAACCCGACTCGGTGCTTTCGATCATGGCGCACCCCGACGACGCGGAGTTTTTTTGCGCCGGGACTCTGACACGATTGCAAGAGAAGCGCTTCGAAATCCACATCGCTTCGATGACGCCCGGCGACTGCGGCAGCACCGAACACGGGGCGTCTGAAATCGCCGCCCTTCGCAAGGCCGAAGGACGCGAAGCCGCCGCGAAAATTCGCGCATCCTACGACTGCCTCGAAAGCCGCGACTTGCTGGTGCGCTACGATCCCGAGCATATCCGGAGCGCCGTCGAGATCATTCGACGTCTGCGGCCGACGATGGTTATCACGCACTCGCCGCAAGACTATTTGCCCGACCATGAGATGACTGCTCTGGTTGTCCGCAACGCCTGCTTCGCGGCGTCGGCGCCCAACTTCGACACCGGCCGACGGCCCGCCGAACCCGCGACCGAAGCGATCCCGCACCTCTACTACGCCGCCCCGGCCGCCGGCACCGACATTTTCGGCGATCCGGTTCCCTCGACGCTGTTGGTCGACATTTCCGACGTCATCGGTTTGAAAAGCGACATGCTGGCCTGCCATAAGAGCCAGCGAGAGTGGCTTCGCGCGCAACACGGCATGGACCACTACATCGAGGAAATGAGCAACTGGAGTGCAACGCTGGGAGCGCAAGGGGAAGTGGCGTTCGCCGAAGGGTTTCGGCAGCATCGCGGGCATCCCTACCCGCAAGACGATCGTCTGGGTGATTTGCTGGGCGCGGTGAAAACCAGATCCGGGTGAGCCGGAGGAAACGATTTACTCACGGAATCGAGGCCGGTGAGCCTGCCATATCATTTCTCGACGTTCCAGTTCTCCTCGATCGGTGAGATGATGTCGTTCTCCCACAGGACACTTCCCACGAGGTCAGGTGGCCGCGGGTCGTTCACGGGAGCAACTTTTGCGACCGGCTTACCGCGTTTGGTGACGATGAATTCGCGTCCTGTGCGCGCGACTCCGTCAAGCAACGCCAAACAGTCGGCCTTGAATTCTTCGGCCGGCACAAGCCGGGTTTTCGTGAGTCCCGGTCCAGGTTGTCAGTGCCTGATTGCAACCAAGTTCTAGCGCACCAGAAACCATTCGTTGTGGAGGTCGGGTTTGTTGTAGCGTAGCTCGTCGCCTGACCCGTGACGTAGGACCTTGCGGCCCGCCGCGTTGACGACGGCGTGGGCGGCGGCGGTATCCCATTCCATGGTGGGTCCGAAGCGGGGGTACACGTCGGCGCGGCCGTCGGCCACCATGCAGAGTTTCAGCGAGCTGCCCATGGCGACGAACTCGACTTCTTTGTAGATGGCGCGCTGTTCGTCGAGGAAGGCGTCCATCTCGGGCGTGGGGTGGGAGAGGCTGCCGGCGATGACAAGCCGATCGCGTGGAGCTTCAGCGGGAGCCGACAGAGCGACCGGCGCGCCGCCCGCCTCTTTCTTGAAAGCGCCGCGTCCGACTTCGCCCCAATAGAGTAGGTCGAGCGCCGGCGCATAGACGACTCCGGCGCGAGGACGGCCGTTGTCGATCAGCGCGATGTTGACGGTGAACTGCCCGTTGCGTTTGACGAATTCCTTGGTCCCGTCGAGGGGATCGACGAGCCAGAAACAGTTCCAATCCTTGCGCTGTTCGTAGGCGTCGTGCTCGCTTTCTTCCGAAAGAATCGGGATGTCCGGATAGCGCTCGCTCAAGCGCGCCGTGATAACTCGGTGCGAGCGCAGGTCGGCCTCGGTGAGAGGGGAGGCGTCACTCTTACGCTCAACCTCGAAGTCGCCGGCATAAACGTCGAGAATCGCCGCTCCGGCTTCGCGCGCGGTCGCGATCAGGTGGTCGATATCGATCGTGTCTAGGGTAGGCAAAGTGTTTTTCAGGCGGAGGCATTCATAATACCGCCATGAAAATGGGTGTCTATGAGCGGAAAAGTCGAGCGGGAGTTTCCCGCCGTCCTTTCAGGGCTCACGCGCATGGGGGAGGGCTACCCAGGGTTCCGCCTTCGGCTCCACGCGGGCTAGATTCCCTCCGCCGCTTCGCGGCTCAAGGTGTGCGCGATTTTCCGGGCACAAGAAGAACGCATAATGCGGTCGAAGGTTATCTTCGCGATGGGCGAAAAGTCGATTGGCGGCGCCTCTTCCTTGCCCCGGGTCGCCATCACCCCGCGGCGGCCTTGCCTTCGCGCTTGATCATCTGTTTCGCGTGTCGCAAGGCCGCGGTCGTGATCGTCTCGCCGGAGAGCATACGCGCCAGCTCTTCGATCCGTTGCTTGCCGGAAAGCTGTTCGACCGAGGCGACGGTCGCCCCATCGATCTCTTGCTTGTCGACGACAAAATGCATGTCGGCGAAACCGGCGATCTGCGCCAGGTGGGTAACGCAAAGCAATTGATGCTCGGCGGCGAGTTTTTCAAGCCTGCGGCCGACGGCTTCGGCGACACGGCCTCCGACGCCGGCGTCGATTTCGTCGAACACCAAGGTGCGCGGCAAGGCGTTGCCGGCACCGCCCGGGTCGCGCGCGGCCACCAAGCACGTTTTCAACGCCAACGTGACACGCGACAGCTCGCCGCCCGAGGCCACCTGGGCCAGCGGACGCGGCGGCTGCCCGGGGTTGGCGGAGACCAAAAAACGGACGCCGTCAAGGCCGCGCGCCGACCATCCGGCTTGGCCCGCCTCCGTCGGCTCAAAGCCGATTTGAAAACGAGCGCGCTCCATCGCCAGCTCTCTGAGTTCGGCCTCGACCTGCTCCTCGAGACGTCCCGCCGCCTCGCGCCGACGGGCCGACAGCTTCTCGGCGGCGGCTTCGTACTTTTCGGCCGTCTCTTTTTGGCGAGCTTCGAGTTCGGCCGCGGCCTCGTCGCTCGAACGAAGCTCCTCGACCCGCTCCCGCGCTTCCGCTCCGTAGGCGAGCACTTCCTCGATGCTGCCTCCGTACTTGCGCTGGAGTTGCTTCAACAGCGCCGCGCGGTCTTCGATCTGCTCGAGCCGGGCCGGGTCGGGCTCCAGGCGATCGAGGTAGGCGCGAAGTTCGAAAGCCGTGTCGTCCACGCCGGCTTGCGAGGAATCGAGTGTTTCGAGCATGGTTCGAAAGGCGGCGTCGAATTGCGCCAACTCCTCGATTGACCGGCGGGAGGCCTTGAGTTGCGCGGCGGCCGAGACGGTCGAATCGTAGAGCCGATCGTAGGCCGAGGCGGCGGTCTGCTGGACGCGTTCAAGGTTCCCGAGCAGACGGCGCTCTTGTTCGAGCTTTTCGAGTTCGCCGGGCTCGGGGGCGGCCTGCTCGATTTCACGAACTTGAAATTCATAGAGGTCGAGCTGCCGCAGCCGCTCTTGCTCATTGCCGCGCAACTCCTTGAGCCGTTTTCGCCCGTCGCGCCACAAGCCATGGAGCGAGGCAACTTCGGCGGCGAGCGTCTCGGTTTCGGCGAAGGCGTCGAGCATGCCGAGTTGCGCGCGTGTCGAGAAAAGGTGTTGCTGCTCGTGTTGGCCGTGAATGTCGCCCAGAAACGGCGCCAGTTCACGCAGCCTCGTGAGAGTCACCGGCCGGCCGTTGATATAGGCGCGCGACTTGCCGCTTGCCAGCACTTCCCGATCGACGATCAGCTCGCCTTGCTCGAAATCCAAACCGGCGTCGTCGAGCAGCGTCGAGAGTTCGGGCGATTCCGCGGCCGAGAAGACGCCGGAAACCCGAGCACTGCTCTGCCCCGGGCGAATCACCTCCACACCGGCGCGCGCGCCCAACAGCAACGACAGCGCGTCGACGATAATCGACTTGCCGCTGCCCGTCTCGCCCGTCAGCAGATTCAGCCCGGCGCCGAATCGCAACCGCAACCGGTCAGCGACAACGAAGTGTTCGATATTGAGTTCGAGAAGCATGGAAAGCCGTTCGCGGTCGGAAAGAAGAATTGTCCCGTTTCAATGAATTCGCGGTTTCACAACGCCGCCCTCGAATAGGAGCCAACAGCCTTCCTGTCGCCCTTCCAGGGCTCCACCGTGTGGGGTTCTACCCAGGGTTCCGCTTCGGCTCCACTCCGGGCTATATTCCCGCCGCCGCTTCGCGGCTCAAGAGCCCTTCGGCACGTCTTGAATCACTGGATGATTGGATACAGCGGGGAAGCGTCGTTCCGGCATGCCGCGAAACCGGCGGGCGCGACGACCCGTCCAAGTTCCAACCACACTATTATATGTGGTAGGTTTTTGTATAGTCGTCGGCCCGCCACGGCGGCGGATGTTGTCGGCTTCGCTTTCGCCGCACAAAGAGCCTTGTCCGCTCGGCGAAATCGGATCGCAACCGGCCGCGCGCCGGCCCCAACGGGATGGGACGAATGGCTCCGCCCTTTTCCTGAAAGCTTTCCAGCGACTCCGCGGCAATCTTTGTGACACGCTCAGGCAGCGAGCCTATACCCGGTAATCGCCGCCCGCGGTGTGTCGCCCGGGGAGCGGTTTGCGCCGACCGGCCGATCGTCGATTCGTTGCGAAAAACCGAAAGTTAGGGAGTTCTCTTGATCGCACATCTAGTTCCAGCCCTTTTGTTACAGGCCGCCGATTCCGAAGAAGCAGCCGTTGCCGCCGAGGCGGTGGAAGCCGTCGAGGAAGCTCTGCCCGACGTCCTGGGAGAAGACTCCCTGATCGGCATGCTTCTCGGTGCCGGGCCGGTCGCCCAGGCCGTTCTGGCCACCTTGATCGTCTTTTCCGTTGTTTCCTGGGCGGTCGCCTGGTCGAAATACCGCTTGCTGAGTGCCTCGGCCCGTAACAACGTAAGCTTCTTGCGGGCTTTTCGCGAAGCCAAGCAGTTGGTCGAGCTCAGCACGGCCGGGGAGCGGTATCGTCCCTCGGCGTTGTTGACGGTGTTCGAATACGGCTACAAGGAAGTGGCGCGGCAAGTGAACAAGTACGGCAAGCTCACCAACGCCGACGCCCTCGAACGCAGCCTACAACTCGGCACCGGCGAAGAAGCGTCGCGGCTGCGGCACAATATCGGCTGGCTCGCCACGACGGCCTCGGCGACGCCTTTCATTGGGTTACTCGGAACGGTCTGGGGCATTCTGCAAGCTTTCCGCGGGTTGGGTCAAGCGGGCGGAGCGACGTTGCGGGTAGTGGCGCCGGGTATCGCCGACGCGCTGATCGCGACGGCGTTCGGGTTGTTTGCCGCGATTCCGGCTCTGATCTTCTATAACTATTTTTCCAACCGCATCCGCGAGATCGTCGGCGGCATGGACAACTTCTCGATCGAATTTTTCAACATGGCCGAGCGCAACTACGGAGAGAAAGATGGCGTTTAAAACCAATAACGGCGCTGACGACCAGATTGCCGACATTAACGTCACGCCGTTTGTGGACGTGGTGTTGGTGCTGTTGATCATCTTCATGATCACGGCGGGGGTGGTCGAGTTCGGCCTCGATATCGACGTCCCGCGCACGCGCGAGGTCGCGAGCAGCAGCAAGGACTACGATTTCGTCAACATCACCGGCAGCGGCGAGGTGTATTTCAATACAGACCCGGTGAGCATCTACGACATTGTTTCGCTCGTCAAGAAGAAGAAGAACGACGAGCCCACGGTCTATGTCCGGGCGCATCGCACCACGCCGTGGGAGCCGATCGCGCAGGTGGTCGCCGAATGCGGCGCGGGCGGCGTGGCCGTCAATATGATCACCAAGCCGCTCGAGCGCATGCCGCGACGGAAAAAATGAGTCGGCGCGCCATAGCGACGAATTCGGAACGGCTGGGTCGACCGGTTTTGCTGTCGATCGGCTGTCACGTGGTGCTGTTTTCCGGCAGTTTGCTGTGGGCGGCCTGGCATTCGCCGATCTCGCTCGGCGACCCCGACGGCCGCATCGGAAGCGCCGTGCCGGTGACGCCCGTTGCCGGTGTCCCGATCACCGGATCCAAGGCGCGCGTCAACCCCGTTGCGAATCCCATCCAACACGATGTTCCCGACGACCCGCGCAAGACCAAACCACCGCCCGAACCGCCGCCCGACGCCGAGGCCGTGGAAGTCGAGAAGCAGCGCAAGAGGGTTTATCCTAACCGCTGGGCCGCCCGCAAGCGGCCCGAGCCCAAGCCCAATCAGCTCAGCTCGACCAGCGGCGCGCGCGCGAGCTCACCGCTGTTCACCGGCGTTCCGGGAACCGGGGCCGGGGTTGGCTTCGGCCGCGGCAGCCCTTTCGGTTCGCGGTTCGGGTGGTACGGGGAGGCCCTGCAACGCCGCGTCGCCGAGGAGTGGCGGCGGACGTTGGGGCAGGCCGGCGGAGGAGGCAGAAAGCCGACCGTCGTCTCGTTTCGGATTTCCCGCAACGGCCGCGTCGACCAGGTCCGCATCGCTCAGTCGAGCGGCAATCGCACGCTGGACTATTCGTGCTTCCGGGCCGTGTTGAACGTCAACCCGCTGCGGCCGCTGCCGCCGGCGATGGGACGAAGCAGCATTACCGTCGAGATTTGGTTTCGCATGTTGAAGTGAGCCGCGGCGCGCCCGGCGGCCGCATGATTTGATTTGGGAAGGTGGACGACATCATGATTCGCAATCGACTCCGCGCGGCATTCCTTGGTGGGACTTGCGCCCTCGGTTTGGTTTTCGCGTTTGTGGCCGCGGTGGTTCCCGACGCCGCCGGACAACAGTCCGACTTGCGCCTCGAGATCCAGGATGCGGCGCAAGCGCCGCGCATCGCCGTACCCAATCTCGGCGGCCCGCTCGCGATCGCCGATGAGGTCGACGGCTTCAACAACACGCTGTGGAACGACCTGGAAGCCTCGGCCAAGTTCGAAATGGTCGCCAAGAGCTTCTATCCGCGTACTACTCCCCGGCAACCCGAAGATTTCCAAGCCGACGGGGCCGTCCCCGACGACCCGGGCGCGCGGGGCCTTTGGCTGGAAGGCTGGTCGGAGCCTCCCGTCACGACGCGTTATCTGTCTTTCGGGTCTATCGAAGCCGGGGACGACCGACTGGTGCTGTCGGGCTTTCTCTACGACGTGATACAGCAGGAGCAGGGGGCCGCTCACATTTTCGGGAAGCGCTATTTCGCCCCCCGCGGCGGCGAGGGGGCGCGGCAGTTGGCGCACGACTTCTCACGCGACGTTCTGCAAAATCTGGGGTTGGGGAAGGGACTGGCGGGTTCGAAAATCTACTTCGTTTCCAACCGCACCGGCAACCAGGAATTGTGGGCCATGGACTACGACGGGCGCGGTCAGCGTGCCCTCACCGACTACAAGAATCTGACCCTCATGCCCGCCGTTTCGCCCGATGCTTCGAAGATCGCCTTCACAAGCTACTTCATGGGCAACCCGCGAATCTTCATCCATTCGCTCGAAACTAATCGCCGCTTGACCTTCTACAACCAAGAGGCCTCGATGAACGCCACGCCCGCGTTCACGCCCGACGGAAAACGGCTCGTCTACGCGTCTTCGGCCACCGGCCACGCACAAATCTACATGGCCGACCTTGACGGCAGGAACCTGCGCAGGATATCGTATTCTCGATCGATTGATGTTGACCCGGCCGTCAACCCCAAGACCGGCGCGCAGATCGCGTTTGTCTCGGGCCGCTCCGGTCCGCCTCAGGTTTACCTGATGGATGTCGACGGGGCGAATGTTCGCAAGTTGTCGCCGGGAGGCGGAGACGCCGTCCAGCCCTCGTGGGACCCGCAAGGCGAGAACATCGCCTTTGCCTGGACACGCGGCTTTGAGCCCGGGAACTACAACATCTTCATCATGAATGTCGCTACGGGGAAGCTGGTGCAACTGACCTATGGGGTGGGGAGAAACGAACATCCTTACTTCTCGCCCAGCGGGACACACATCGTCTTCGCGTCGAACCGCTCCGGTGGAAACCAGATTTGGACCATGCGGGCGGACGGCACGCACTTGAAGAAGCTGACTCGAAAAGGCAAGAACATGCAGCCGCTCTGGGCCGAATGAGGGCTCCGGCGCGGCCGCGGAAAAAGATTGAATCTTTGATTTTTTTCGCCCGTTCGCTGTTGAATCCGCCTATACTAGGGGATTCGATTCGAGGAACCCGAGGAGGCGTAGAGTCCGATGTTAAGCAAGCGTAATCTTATGTACCTGTTGCTGGGCGTGTTGTGCGTTCAGTTGTTAGTGGGAGTTGGCTGTAAGAAACCGCCGCCTCCACCCCCGCCGCCGCCACCGGAAGAGCCGCCGCCGCCGCCGCCGCCGAAGCCCAGCGTTTCGTTGTCGGCCGAGCCCAGCTCGATCGAGCGCGGTAAATCGGCGACGTTGAAGTGGTCTTCGCAAAACGCCACCAGCGCGTCGTTGAACCAAGGTATTGGCGCCGTGCCGCCTTCCGGCTCGCGCGAAGTTTTCCCGACCCAATCGACGACCTATCAGATCTCGGTCAAGGGAGCGGGTGGTGAAGCGTCGGCAAGCGCGCGCGTGACGGTGCGCGTCCCGCCGCCGCCGCCGCCGCCGCCGCCGCCGCCGGATCACGGCAAGTTGCTCTCGTCGTCAACGAGCGATGCCTACTTTGACTACGACAAGAGCGACATTCGGCCCGACGCCGAAGCCGCCTTGCGCAAAAACGGCGGTGCGTTGCAGGACTTCTTTGGTAAGTTCTCTAACCTTCGCGTGTCCGTCGAGGGCCATTGCGACGAACGCGGCACCAACGAATACAACTTGGCGCTCGGCGATCGGCGAGCCACCGCGGCCCGCGATTTCCTCGTGGGCTTAGGGGTGCCGGCCGGCAAGCTGACAACGATCAGCTACGGCGAAGAGCGCTCGGTATGTTCGATGGAAGAGGAGAGCTGCTGGCAGAAGAACCGCCGGGCTCACCTCTCGCTGAAGTAGTTCAACTTTCGGTTATTCGCGGGGTGCTGGGATGGCAACATCCCAGCGCCCCGCTTTTCGTTTCGGGGTACGGCGGTATCGAGCGGGCCGGCCTGCTTGAAAAGTTTGTTTGGCGGCAAAGCACTATTGTTGCGTGACCGCAT
The DNA here is from genome assembly GCA_965248235.1 of Bryobacterales bacterium. Taxonomy (GTDB): domain Bacteria; phylum Acidobacteriota; class Terriglobia; order Bryobacterales; family UBA6623; genus UBA6623. The sequence goes on from CBDFIU010000002.1 coordinate 453,793, forward strand.
CGCGTGGCGATGCGGCTTCTGTTTGGCGGTGTTTCCTCGGCGCCGGCAGCTCGACCCCTGCCCAACAAGGTCGGCGTGGCGAGGCAAAGCGGGCTTAGGCGCTGCGCGTTGCTTCGACGCCGTTGAGGCTCTCCACCATGGCGGCTTCGATTTTGGCGTTGACGCCGCCTTCGTGAAATTCCTTGGCGACGCGAATGGCGTTTTTGATGGCGTTGGGGTTGGAACTGCCGTGACAGATGATGCAGACGCCCTTGACACCCAGCAGAGGCGCTCCGCCGTATTCGGAATAATCAACCCTCTTGCGGAAATCCTCGAAGGCGTTGCGCGCCAAAACGTAACCCATCTTGCGCGTGAGGTTGGCCTCGAGCGATTCGCGAAGCATCGATTTAATGGTCTTTACCAAACCCTCGCTGACCTTGAGAGCCACGTTGCCGATAAAGCCGTCGCACACAACGACATCGGCCAAGCCGCTATAGAGGTCGCGGCCCTCGACGTTGCCGATGAAGTTGAGGGGTAGTTTCTTGAGTAGGGGCGTGGCGGCGCGGGTCTGCTCGTTGCCCTTGTGTTCCTCTTCGCCGATGGAGAGGAGACCGACCCGCGGATTATCCCGGTGGCACAGCACGCGTGAGTAGACCTCACCCATAATCGCGAATTGCGCCAGCATCTCGACGGCACAGTCGACATTGGCTCCCACGTCGATCAGCACGGCCCAAGTCCCCTCGAGGGTCGGGAAAACCTGCGCCAGAGCCGGCCGGTAGACCCCGGGCAGCACACCTAGAACAATCTTGCTCGTAGCCATGGCGGCCCCGGTATTGCCGGCCGAGATCAGCCCTTGCGCGCGGCCTTCGCGCACCAGCCGCGCCGCCACTCGAATCGAGCTGTCGCGTTTCTTGCGCAGCGCCTGCGTGGGGTTGTCATCCATCGTGATGACTTCGGAGGCGTGGACAATTTCAATCGGCAGCCCGGCCGTGTCGTGGCGCCCGAGCTCAGGGCCGAGAACGTCTTCGCGACCGACGAGCACAACGCCGACATCATACTCTCGAGCGGCCAAAACGGCCCCTTCGACCTCGACCCCCGGGGCCGAGTCGCCACCCATCGCATCAACGCTGATCGTGGTCATACGGCTCACGATTGCACTAGGAACAACCCGGCGAGGGAAACCGCGCCTGGGGACAAAAACGCGGCGTGGGGGGGATCCGGAAGAAAATTCTATTCGCTGTCGACTTCGATGACTTCCCGGCCGCGGTATTGGCCGCACTCGGAACAGGCACGATGAGACCGCTTGGCCGCGCCACAGTTCGGGCATAGGCTCGGCGACTCGGTGCGCAGGTGATGGTGCGCCCGGCGTTTGTGGGTGCGGGCTTTCGAGTGTTTACGTTTCGGATTCGGCATGGCGGATTCTCCCTGATTCTCCCACAACAGCGATCGGCTAGGAGCGAGTCTTGAGCTGTAGGTCGCGTAGCGCGTTCCAGCGCGGATCGGCCGCCACGGGGGCGCAATCGCAGGTTCCTTTGTTCAAATTCGTTCCGCACAGCGTACAGATCCCGCGGCATCCATCGTCACAGAGGCTGCGCATCGGCAACCACAGCATGACCTGTTCCTGTAGGACCTCCAGCAGCTCGGGGCCGGGATCTTCGTAGAACCCGACATCGGTTTGGTCTCGACCAATCGCGACCTCTTCTTTCCGAGCGATCACGCTCATCGGATGGTAGAAAAGGTCGAACTGTCCGTCCAACTCGGTCGAAACCGGCTCCAGGCAACGAGCGCAAATACTCTTGACCGACCCTCGCGCCGCACCACGAACCCGAATGGTCCGCGATCCGGCCGGGTCGAGCAATTCCGCTAGGCCGGCGGCCTGAAGGTCGCCCACCTGCTCCCACTCACTGCCGGAGAAGTTCAGTTTTCCAGGGCCGAAGGATTCATCGAACTCGATCGGACGGCGTTCCAGAACAGCAACGTCAAACACCATGGTCCAGCCTCGAAAAACGTTACCGGTTTCATTATAGCGGGGCCAAACCGAGCCGCGAACATGGAAGCGCCGAACGGTTTGGAGGAGACAGCCGTGCCGGAGCGCGTGGCGGTTGCCCTGCCCTTGGCCCGTGCTTGCGCTCTGGGCTCCGAATCTTATGTTGCGAATTGTGTAGGCCGCTGCTCCACATTGGACGCCGGCGGAACGGCCTCATCGTATACCGCTCGCTCAGGGGCCGTGAAAAAATCGGGGACTCCCCATTTTTTCACAGCCCCGAACGTTCGCGGCGCGGTTGGGTCTACCAGAAGTAGGCGTAGAAGATCACGATGACGCCGACGATGACGGCCGAGTGAATTACGTCTCCCAATGTCCAACTATTGCGCGTTTCGGCGATCTGCTCGGGCGTCGCCGAGCCGTAGGTCAGCCCCTGCAACATCTCCGGGGTCGGCTTTTCGGTAACCCGGCTCACCAGCCAAATGACCAATAGCGACGCCAAGAACAGATAGATCGAGTAGTGCAGCCAGTTGGGCGAGAGGATGAGCTGATAGAACATCCCGTTCGGGTCAAGGCTGTTCTTCGCGACGGTCATACTTAGACGCAGCATTCCGAAAACGAATCCAAAGATCAGCCCAGCCAACGCGCCGGCGGCCGTCGCACCCTTCCAAAACACGCCTAGCAGAAAGACGGCGGCGATACCGGGAGCGAGCAACGATTGCACGTCTTGCAGGTAGGCGTAGAGTACCTGCCCCATGCCCCTCATGACGGGGATCCACAGCACCCCGAGCACGACAACCACAACCGTGGCCACGCGGCCTACATAAACGAGCCTTTCCTCGCTCGCCTTGGGACGATATTTCTTATAGAAGTCGACCGTGAACAACAGCGCCGAGGAATTAAACAGAGAGGCCAACGAACTCATCAGCGCCGCGACCAGCCCGCCAACCACCACGCCCTTCATGCCCATCGGCAGCAGAGTCGACACCAAAGTCGGGAAGGCGGCGTCGGGACTGTCGAGCTGCATCAGCCCTTTTTCGTTCAGGGCGAAGGCGATCATGCCGGGGATGAGAAAGATGAAAACCGGGGTGAGTTTCAAGTAGCCGCCGAAGATCGTCCCGCGGCGGGCCTCGGTTTGATTGCGGCCCGAAAGCACGCGCTGGACGATGTATTGGTCGGTGCACCAATACCAAAAGCCGATGATGGGTGAAGCGAACAAGACGCCGGTCCACGGGAAGGTCGTGTCGTCGGGCGAGCGAATCAGCGACAGCATGGAATCGCCGAACTCCGTCTTGTTGGCGCCGGTGATGCGTTCCAGCTCTCCCCATCCGCCCAGTTGCGACAGCCCGATGACCAGAATCATCAGCGAGCCGATCAGCAAGATCGGGGTCTGCAGCAGCGACGTGTAGAGCACGGATTTCATGCCGCCGACTACCGTGTAGATGCCGGTGACAACGACCAGGCCGATGGCGCCGATCCAGAAGAAATCAATCCCCATCCAGCTTTCGATGCCGAGGACCTGCTTGAAGACGACGCCGCCGGCATAGACCGTCACCGCCACCTTCGTCAGCACATAACTGACCAGCGAGATCACCGAGAGAAACGAGCGCGCGCCGGGCGAGAAGCGGCGTTCGAGAAACTCCGGCATGGTGTAGACCATGCTGCGGGCATAGAAAGGAACGAAGACCCAGCCGAGCACAAGAATCAACCAAGCGTGCATTTCCCAATGAGCCATCGCCATGCCGCTGGATACTCCGGCGCCGGCGAGGCCCACGACGTGCTCCGAACCGATGTTTGAAGCAAAGATCGATGCCCCGATGGCCAACCAACCAGCATCGCGGCCGGCGAGGAAGTAGTCCGAGGTGGTCTCCTCTTTCATCCGCATCACCCAAACGATGATGCCGATCATGCCGGCGAAAAACAGGCCGAGGGTCAAGGTGTCGGCCCATGCCCAGGTCGAGGTTGTTAATGCTTCGTTCATGTTGCTTGGCTGCTTTCTCGAAAATCAGCGACGGGAAGCTTCCCGTCCGTCGGCTTCATCGGATCAGTGTTGTCGATGTTCCGTTAAACTGTAGCTGTTTCGCAAGGGCCGCGAGCTTCCCGACGGCACTTTTTTTCAATAAGACGACCACGGTCCCCCCGCTGCCGCCGCCGCTGGCGCGGCCGCCGTAGACGCCTTGCTCGGGACCGAGCGACAGCAAGGCGTCGATCATTTGGTCGGTCTCGGGGGCGCCAAGGCCGAGCGCGCTGTAGCCGGCGTGGGATTCGAGCATCAGCTCCCCGGTTTGGACAAGGCGTTGCTCAAGCCTCTCGGCACCGCCGCGCAACAGCGATTCCGCCAGCTCGGCGCGAAAGTTTTCCCCCACCGGGAACCGCAGCGCCGAGCGTACCGCGTAGTTCCTCGCTCGATCGACGACCGAAAGCGGATCGGCGGTCTTGCCGTAACGTTTCGAAAACCAACGGCCGCTGATCGATTCCGGTACAAGTCGCGGCGCGAAGCGGTCATAGAGAGAGGGCGGGATTTCGGCGGCATGGCGCCAACGCCGCCCGGTTTTTTCCTCGAAAATGCGCTTTCCCATGAACGTCGCCGTGCGGGCGGTGGCGTAGGGCGAGGCCGCAACGGCGTGTTTGACGCCGCTGGCCCAGCCGACGACGGTGACGCCGCGCGGCAGCGGGACGGGCTTCCGTAAGAGATCAGGGCGGCAGACGATCGGCAGCAAGCAACCGGGCGCGCCGTGTTCGGCGGTAAGTTGGTCCATTAGTCCGCACGGGGCGCCGACGACGCGATTTTCGGCGTGCTGACCGAGGCGGGCCAACTCGGCGCCCTCCCAACGCACGTCCAGCAGGCGACCCAGCGCGCGCAATGTGGCGACTTCGAGCGCGGCGCTGCTGCTGACGCCCATGCCCTCGGGCACGCCTGAACGCACTTGAAACGACAAGCCGCCGGCGAGCGACACACCTTTCGTACGGCACAAGACCCACAAGCTGCCCATGACATAAGATGTCCACGCGGGGGCTTGGCACTCGGCGAGCCACTGTCGGGCTCGGCTCTCGTCGCGAGTTGCGAGGAAGCCTGCCGCGGGGACAATCCAACGACCATACCCGGCGCTCGACAATCGAAAGTCGGGCTCGGGAATCCGTGACACGGCCACGCGCGTGGTCGCGCGGATCGGCATTTCAAGGACCAGCGAACCGCTATAGTCGGCCACGCCGCCGAGAAAATCGAGCCGGCCGGGAGCTTCGGCCGAAGCAGTTCGTTTCAAGGCCAGCCTCCCAGGTGTCTTTCGAGCACGCGGTGAAGTACCGGGCGCACGGCGGCGGCTAATCGATCGTTCGCGTAACCCACCCAAGCAACCGGACTGGTCGTATCGAGAGGTGATTCAATCGGTGCGCCCCAAGGATCTTCGACGATGCCGCCAAGCTCGGTCAGCACCAGCGCCGTCGCGATGTCATAAGGGTGACAAGTGAGCGATGAGTCGATCCCGAGCTTGCGGTGAACGAGCGGACGCAAATCGCCCAGCATGCGGTCGTGGCCGACGGCGAGTTCGTAGAGTTGCCCCCCGGTCGAGATGTATTGATCTTCGAAGACGAGCGGGGAAGAGCCGGGTTGCTCGTCGAGAGCCGACAGCAGATCCTCCTCGATGCGCGCCGTGAGCGCTTTGCCTTGCGGGAAGAAACGCGCGAATGACGCGAAACCGTGCCGCAGGTCACCCGCTTGCGAAGGCCGCGGGGCCAGGGGCTTCCTGGAATTGTCGCGGACCTCGACAGCCTCGGCGACAACCCCCTCGGGACCACGGCCCCGCACGGCGCTGAGTTGATCGGCGCGCCATTGCTTAACGGTGGGGATTTCAGTCATCGCCGCGACGCTGAGGTCGGCGAGCGAGGCGGCCGGTTGCGGCGCGAGCGCGGCCAGCGCCCAAGCGGGCCGTTTGTCGTACATCAGCCCGCGCGTGCCGTCGATGGGGTCGATAATGCACTTCCAAAGCGTCTCTTGAAGCGGCGTCGCGGCCGGAAAAGACCACGGGTCGGAATCCTCGATGCCTTCCATCACGATTTCAACCGGGGCGTCGGCGGGCCAATGTTCCTTGAACCAAACCTCGACGGCATCTTCGGTGATCTTGTCGATCCGGTAAATCGTGTCCGCAGAGGTGACGGCGGCGATTTCTGCGAGTTCTTGTTGGGAATTCTCGGCGCGGGCCTCAATGGCGGTGTCGCGGATATGGTCTCCCAGAGCGCACAGCAAACTGCGCGCCCTATCGAGGTCAAGAGCCTCAGCCACGGGAGGACTCCTCCTCGCGAGACCCCTCGTCACGAGACTCCTCGACGCGAGACTCCTCGTCAAGGTAAAGGCGCGAGGAAACGGCCCGCAGTTCGGCGGCTTTTTCGTCGGGGTTCGATTCGTTGGTCATCGAGCCGCCGCCGATTTCGGGACCGGCGAGGTATTTGAGAGTGTCGGGTTTTCGCAAGGGAGGATGATATTCGATATGAAAAGGATACCCGGTATTGTCCCCTCCGTCGCAAGGTGCTTGGTGAATCGCCATCACGTAGGGCATGGGCATTCGCCACAAGTTGTCGTAGCGGACGGCCACTTCCCGCATCAAGGCGCCCAGGGGTTCGATCTGTTCATCGCTGAGATCGGTTAAACCGGTGAGCGCGGTTTTCGGGAGAATCAGCACCTCATAGGCATAGCGAGCGAACCACGGCACACAGGCCAGAAATGTGTCGTTCTCGCAAATCACGCGCTCGGACGCCCCCTCGCGCTCGGCAACGTCGAGACCCAGGAAGCGGTCGGTTTCTGCGTGGAATCGACGACCGACTTCGCGCTCGCGTTTGCTGATTCCATAGATCAGATTACCGGCGTAGAGTTGGCAATGCGGGTGCGGATTCGACGTGCCGACCACGGAACCTTTGTTTTCGAAAATCAGTACGTGGCGAACTTCCGGCCGCGCCCCGAGCACTCGAGAACGCACGCGCCAAATCTCGACGACGGCCGCCGCCTGGGACCGGGTCAGGTCGGCGAACGTCATGGCGTGGTTGGGATGGTAGCAAATCACTTCGCCCGCGCCCGCGGCCGGTCGAGTCTGATAGAGGCCGTTGCCCGGAGCAGGCTCGGGCGCGTCGTTCGAGAACGTGGGCAAATCGTTAGGGAAGACGTACACGCCCTCGTAGTCGGGGTTGCGCCCCGCGATCCTTTCATTACCGGGGCAGAGATAGCAAGCCGGGTCGTAGGCGGGCGCGGGCGCGTGGTCGGGCGGCTTGGTCTCCCCCACCCAAGGACGCCCGGCGCGATGCGACGTGTAAAGCACCCATTCATCGCGAAACGGGTGGCGACGCTGTTCCCAGACCAGGGGATATGTCATACGATTGCGTTTCTCTCAGGTTGAGCGGAGGGGGTCGATTGGCACCGGCATGCGGCGCGACGTCGGCGTCAAAGCCGACGAAGGTGATTCACGTTCCCTAGATTTGACGCCGGCTCGAGAGCCCCCGATTCTCTCCCAGCCTCACACCGTCGCGGCTCGGTTTGGGTTCGCTCCAACGTCCGTCGGGCGTCCAGGCTTCGAGGTTCGACTTCCACGCCGCGTGTCGTTCGCGCATATGTTCGAGTTGGGGTCCGTGCTCCGGGAAAAATGCCAGGTTGTGCTCCTCTTCCGGATCGTTCTCGAGATCGTAAAGTTCCTCGTAATGAGGCTGGGCTTCGATGAAACTGCAATATTTCCACCGATTGCCGCGGACTCCTTCAGTCTTGGGAATCGTTCCATGTTCGAATAAATGCTCGTAGAACCACTCCTCGCGCCAAGGCGGCGTCTCCCCGGCCACAAGCGGCCAGAGGCCGCGTCCGTTGACGGCGCTGGGAGTCGGCATACCGGCCATTTGGAGGATCGTCGGCATGATGTCGATGTTGAGCGTCATCTCGTCCCGCGTCGTCCCGGCGCGCGAGGCGAAGCGGGGGTCGCGAATAATCAACGGCGTCCGGATCGACTCTTCATGCATAAGCCACTTGCCCGCCAGCCCGCGTTCGCCGAGATAGAAGCCGTTGTCGGAAGTAAAGATGACAACCGTGTTGTCGTTCACGCCGGTGCGTTCAAGCGCGGCGAGCATGCGCCCGACCTGGGCGTCCACGCCGCTGATCAATCGGTAGTAGCGCTTGACGGAATCTTCCCAGGCTTGGGGATTGGGAAAACGGCGATCCCAGCGCTTGCGGCCTTCGTATTCGCCCTTCAGAAAGTCTGGCAACCGGTCGTAATAGCGCGGGTCGTTCTTCTTCCATCCCGGAAGAGAGGCGTCCTTGTATAGATCGTCGTAGGTCGGGTCGTTGAGAAAAAAGGGCGTCTCGGCGTCTTGCACATGAGGCGCTTTGAAACTTACCGAGAGGCAGAAGGGACGCTGGTCGGTTGCGCTTTCGAGAAACTCGACGGCATCGTCGCCCATCATCGAGGTCAAATGCCGCTGCTCGCCGTCGACATCCTGGAAGTATCTTCCCTGCCCCGAAAAGCCGCGGAAGTCCTCATAGAGCCCATCGGGGGCTTCCCCGCCCACGCCGTATTTCCCGACAAAGCCCGTGCGAAAGCCCGACTCGCGAAGCAGGAAGGGGTAGCTTGCGGCGTGTTGCGATTCGCTCAGCGAAGTTCCAAACCCGTGGATGCCGTGGCAGCGGGCGTAGAGCCCGGTGAAAAAGGACGCTCGCGAGACGGCGCAAATCGATGTCGTAACGAAGTTGTTTCGAAAGCGAACGCCGTCGGCGGCGAGGCGGTCTAAGTTGGGAGTATGGATGATGGAATTGCCCGCGCAGCCCATGGTGTCCCAGCGTTGGTCGTCGGTCAGCAGGAAGAGAATGTTCGGGCGGCGGGTGGGGCGCGTGGTCGGTTGCGGAGTGGAGCAGGAAGACCCCGACAAGCCGGCGGTGAGCGCGGCGCCCGCGGCGGCGGATTGCTGAAGGAACCGGCGGCGAGAGTAGGTTTCAGGTTGCTCGGCCACGTCCCGCGATGGTATCGCAGCCCCACCGGCGGTTTCAAGCAGGGGGCCTAGAGCGACCAAACGCCGAAGGCAGGTTTGTTGGACTTCGATGCGGCGGCGGTGTACACTCGAACCGACCTCGGATCGAACAGGCCTTGCATCAAAGGAGCGGCAACCAAATGGAACGGCGAGATTTTCTGCGGGCCGGGATGGCTTCGACGGCGCTGGCGAGCCAACGCATCCTTGGGGCGAACGATCGGGTGCGCGTTGCACTGATTGGGGCCGGGGGTCGCGGACGGGGGGTGACCTCGAATGTCCCGAAGATCAGCGGGGCGGAGGTCGTCGGCGTCTCGGATGTCTATCTGCCGCGGAGAGAGCAGGCGGCCGAGCAATTCGGCGCCGGGGCGAAGCAGTTCAAGGATTACCGCGCGGTGCTCGACAGCAAGGACGTCGATGCGGTCATCATCGCCACGCCCGACCATTGGCACACGCCGATGACGATTGCCGCTGTTCAGGTGGGCAAGGACGTCTATTGCGAAAAGCCGGTCACGCAAAACCTGTCGGAAGGCGAGGGGCTGATTCGCGCCGTGGAGGGATCGAAGCAAGTGGTCGCCACCGGGACCCAGCAGCGGAGCTGGGAGCACTTTATCCGGGCCAAGCAGCATATCCAAGGCGGTGATCTCGGCAGGATCGTTTTCGCTCGCTGCTATTGGTATCAGAACTACACACGCTGGAGGAACCAGTTCAAAGATATCAAGATCGACCCTGAGCAACTCGACTGGGAGCAGTGGCTGGGCTCGGCCCCGAAGCAACCTTTCGATCCGATTCGTTATCGTTACTGGCGGTTCTTTTGGGACTTCGCGGGCGGCAGCTTTACCGACCTGATGACGCACTGGATCGACGTCATTCAATGGTTTATGAAAAGCGAGCGGCCGACGCTCGTGCAGGCGTCAGGCACGACGTATGTTCAGGACTGGCTGGAGACACCGGACACCGTTACGGCCTCGATGCAATTCCCGGAAGGCTATACGGTGACCTACGACGGCGCGCTGATGGCCTCGCTGACGGGAGGCGGAATCGTCTTTCGCGGCGACAAGGGAATGATGACGCTCAATCGGCAGGGTTTCGATATTTATCCCGAGGGGGTGAAGCCGGCGGAGGCGACCAGCTTGCCCGAGCCGACGACGCACTTTCGGCGGGGCAACCGAGGCACAAAGCACCACCTGGTGGACGGCAATGGGACCGGCGACAATGTGAAGAATTGGATCGACTGTATTCGGAGCCGCGACAGGCCGAATGCGCATATTCGGGCGGGGGTGGAGGCAGCGGCGACGTCGCATTGGGCGAATAAGGCGATGCGGGAAGGGCGGACGATTACGCTGTAGGTGGCGGCGCGCCCGGTGTTAAGGGGTGCAGGCCCGTAGGTCCCTCGCCACCTCGGGCAGGCGGCATAGCTTGTCGTAGATCATGGCGGCGAAATGCTCGTGGCCTTCTTCGGAATAGTGGCCGGCTTGGAATAGGGAGCCTTCGGGGTTTTGCTGGATGAAAAGCAGGTCGGCCTCGTGGGGTGGGGTTTTGCGAAAGGGCTCGACGAGGTCGACGTAGTGGATCTTGCGGACGTCCATGGCGGCTTGCATCTCGGTGCGCCAAGCTTCGAGCCCTTCGGTGGGTTGGTAATCGACAGATGTGGGCAGGTAGATGACGACCAGGCGGGCGTTTTTTTGGCGGGCGGTGGCGGCCATCTCGTCGAACATGGCGAAGATCAGCGTCTTGAGTTCGTCGTCTTGATAGAGCGTTCTGTCGCCGAGCGGCCCGGTGGCAAACTGCCGAATGTAGAGTTCCATGAGAACTTCGAAGATGCGGAACTCGAGCAAGTACTTGGGCGCGGTCGCCAACCAGGTTCGGGCTCTGGAGGGTTCGGGCAGCGGTTCATTTTCGATGATCAGCCCGTCTTCACCGTGGGCCAGCAGCGGTTTCGCCATGCCGAAGAATTCGCCGTCGCGCATGCGGTCGAAGTCCATTCCGATGAAGGCGAATACGTGAATGTCGTGCTCGAATCGCGCACTCTCGCGGCGGTAGCGCAAGAAGGCTTGGCCGGCGCCGTAGCCGTTCTGGGCGATGTTCATGATCTCGAGGTTGGGGTCTCGGCGGCCGAGCAAGTCGGTCCAGCCATAGCCGTTGCCCACGCCGTCGGCCCAGGTGAAGGAGTCTCCGGAAAACAAGATGCGCTTTTTGTCGGCGGGGACGGTCTCGCTGAAGTCGGCGTCGGCGCGGAAGCCCTGGCCGTTGATGCGGATGTCTTTACCGTCTCCGAAGGCGTCGAGCACTTCGAGGCCGGGTTTGCCGACCCAGCCTAATTGCGTATCAAAGTCGAAACGGCCGGACTCTTGGGCCTGCTTTTCGGTGAACTTGTGAACCTTGCGTCCTACGAGAAATACGCTCGAGGCGCCCTCTAAGACGAGGAGTACGAGTACGCAGCGCAGGGCCAGGTCGAACAGGATCGAGATCATGCCCTGTTGCTTGTCGGGATTATTCCTTGAATCAGCCACGGTGCTCCGGTGAGAAAACGGCGCGATCGGTTCCGGGCCACGCCGCCAACGTTATTCAGTGTGACAAAACGCCGGGCTGATTACGATCGGGCGATTCCCTTACCGTTGCGTGGCCGTCTATGGGGCCGCTTGTCCCAGAATTTCCTCGACGGTCGCGGCGGCGATGGGGTGGTAGAAGGGTTTGGCTTTGGCGTAGATTTCGGCGGCTCGGCGGCGGCCCTCGGGCGTTTTGACGAGGTCTTCGTACAGCGGCTTGAGAAATTTTCGTCGGCCGACGCCGGTTAGGAATTTCTCGAGCGCCCGGTCGGCGGGCTCGTAGCTGTTGCGCACGGCGATCCGCAGCCACTCGTGGTGAATTTCAGAGTTACCCGAACCGGTGAATTGGAATGCGTGGTCGAGTTTGGCGAGCCGCGGACGTTCCAGGGCATCCGGCAGAGCGCGCAGCCAGGCGAGCCAGTGTTGGGTGGTCCAATCGGACGTTTGTAGAGCGTCGAGAGACAGACTGCCGGCGAGCCATTGCTCGGCCCGGCGGGTGACGGCGGCCAACTCTTCCGATTGCGGACGGGCGTAACCTTTGGGTAGACTTGGCTGCTCGATCCACTCGCTGACTTGAGCGGCGGCGGCCGGGTGGGCGGCCAATAAGTGTTGTTCGAGGTAGGTGATGAAATCCGCGGTCGTGATGCTTTGAAACGCGAAGCGATCGAAGTAGCCGCGCAGGAATTCGTCAAAGGCCTCGCGGCCGACGGCGTGTTCGAGTTGCAGCAAGAAGAGCATCCCCTTGACATAGGGAACTAGGGTGAAGCCGTCGTCGGGATCGCGGCCGACGAGATCGACGTGGAGGATTTGATCGGGTAGGGGTAGGTCCGCCATTTCCTCGATTAGCTTGTCGACTTCGAGCGACGATTCCATGGCCGCGCGGGCGGCGCCGAAGACTTCCTCTTGGATGCGGTTTTCCAAATAGACGGTGAACCCTTCGTTGAGCCAGAAGTCGCGCCAGGTGGCGTTGGTCACCAGGTTGCCCGACCAGGAATGCGCCAATTCGTGAGCCACGAGTGAGACTAAGCTCTTGTCTCCGGCGAGGATGGTGGGAGTGGCGAAGGTGAGACGGGGGTTCTCCATGCCGCCGAAAGGGAAGCTCGGCGGTAGGACCAAGATGTCGTAACGGTCCCAGCGATAGGGTCCGTAGAGCTTCTCGACCGCCTGCATCATGGCCTCGGTGTCTTCGAACTCGCGGGCGGCTTGTTCCACCAGCGCGGGCTCGGCCCAGACCCCGGTACGTTCGCTCATGGGTCGAAAGGCGAGGTCGCCGACGGCGAGGGCGATCAGGTAGGGCGGGATGGGCCGCGCCATCAAGAAACGGTATTCGCCGGCGCGAGCATCGGCCGGGACGCCGAGGGCTTCGGCGCTCATGACGGCGCGTACTCCGGCGGGCACGCGGATTAACGCTTCGTACGTTACGCGGACGCCGGGGGAGTCTTGTAGGGGAATCCAACTTCGCGCATGAATGGCTTGCGATTGGGTGAAGAGAAACGGCTGCGCTTTGCCGGCGGTTTGCGCGGCTTCGAGCCACTGGAGGCCGGACGCGCCGGGGCGGGTCGCATAATCGATGCGAACCCGAACGGCATCGGGCGGCAGATCAATTGTCAGTGCGCGGCCGAGGACCGGGTCCGGCTCCCCGAGATGAAAAGATGTTTCGGTGAAGGCATTCTTTTCGGCGGCACTTTGCACGGATCGAATGTCCAGGTCTCGCGTATCGAGGCTCAGCCGATCGGCGCCGGGGGAGACGCGTTCGAGGCTGAGCGCCGCGCGGCCCTCGATCGATCGTTTTTCAAACGACACGGTGAGATCCAACGCCACATGGCCGACGCGAATTTCGTCAGGCCGAGCGTGGGAATGGAAGTCGCGGCGAGCTTCGGAACCGCTGTGCGTTTCGAGGGTCATATCATCGTTCGCGGGCCGGGAACAGGCCGCCCACAAAAGGCACGCCGACACGGCCATCGCGCGGCGTTTCATCACCGGGCTGATTGGGCGGAGAAGCGCTTTCCTTTGTTTCACGGCGATCGGACGAGCCGGGTTGGGTTTTGTGAACCCGCGGATTCATGATACCGCCATGAAAACGGGAGCCGGCGGTGCGCGGCTTTCGAGCACCCCCGACGGCCCGAGGGGCCTGGGCGATCATCAGTCCACAATTGCTTGGTACACGTATTGGGAGAACATCTTTCCGTAGCGTAGATCGGTGTGCGGACGGATCTGGACCATGTAGATCACGACCAGATCCTCGACGGGGTCCATCCAAACGCGCGTTCCGGCCGCCCCGCCCCAACTGAACGTCCCGACGCTGACCGCGCTGCCGCTTGTCCCCGGATCTTCGTGCACGGCGACGCCGAGGCCGAACCCCCAACCCGGGCGTAGGGTCAGCGACATATCGATTCCATCGGTGTGATCGGTCGTCATCAACTCGACCGTCTTGCGTCCCAACAGGCGAACACCGTTGAGTTCTCCGCCGTTCAGCATCATCTGCGCGAAGCGAACGTAGTCGCCGGTGGTGGAGAGGAGTCCGCCTCCGCCCGAGAAAAACGTCCCGGGTTTCACAAACCACTCGGAAACAGAGGCATCGGCCACCCGGAGCTTCTTATTCGGCTCCTCGGTTGGGGCGTAGAGCTGTGCTAAGCGATCGAGCTTTGCTTTCGGGACGTGAAATCCGGTGTCGACCATGCCCAACGGTTTGAAGATGCGTTCTTCCAAGAAACGGTCGAGCGGCATGCCGGAAAGCATTTCAATGAGGTGGCCTTGCACGTCGACGGCGACGCTGTAGTGCCACTTCTCCCCGGGGTGGAACACCAGCGGCAGTTTTCCCAACTTGCGGCTCATGTCGTCCAGCGTGCCCGTCTTGTCGAGAACCGTGACGCCTGTGTACAGTTTGTCCACCGAAGTTCCACCGAACAGGCCGTAGGTCATCCCGGCGGTGTGACGCATCAAATCCTGTACGGTGATCTCGCGCCTTGCCGGGACGCGGCTCGCTCGTTTCGGGTCACCGGGCCACGTGGGGGCGTCCACCATGACTTCCATATCTTTGTATTGCGGCAGGTAGCGCGCAACCGGATCGGTCAACATGAATTTGCCCTCTTCGTGGAGCATCATCAGCGCCGCCGAGACGATCGGTTTCGTCATCGAGTAGATGCGAAGGATCGTGTCCTTCTTCATCGGTCTTTGTCGCTCACGATCGGCTTGGCCGCGGACTTCAAAGTAGGCAATCTTGCCGCGACGAGCCACCAAGCCGATCGCACCCGCAATGCGCCCCGCCGCGACATCTTCCTCGATCGCCTGCGTCGCGCGCGCAAGCCGCTCGGCCGACAGGCCCAGAGTCTCGGGATCGGCGGTCGAGAAACTACCCGCGGCCCCCCCCGGGTCGGCAACGAGAAGAGCCGAGAAGCAAACTAACAGAACGAAAACGGTGAAGCTTTTCATGATCGGCGATTATAGCTAAGCTATCGGGAAAACGGGCTCAAGAATTGACGCCCGGTCTCTTTGACCATGACCGCGGCCGGCGAGGAACGGTCAGGGGCCTCTTACTCGATGTCAGTCAGGCGGTCCGCGGATTCAGCGCGGGCGAACCCGTGCTTGTCGCCTTGCCGTCAGTCCAGCGCGAAGGCGACGAACTGGTCGCCCGAGCCGGTGCGGCCCTTGCCGGCGCCGCCGGCCGCGATCACGACGTACTGTCGACCGTTGACGGAATACGTGCAGGGTGTCGCGTATCCGCCTGCTTCGAGCTGATGCTCCCAGAGGATGTCGCCGTTTTTCGAGTCGAACGCCCGAAACTTGGCGTCGCGCGTGGACCCGATGAAGAGCAATCCGCCGCGCGTGCAGATCGACCCGCCGACCGTGAATGTGCCGGTGGGCGGTATGCCCCTGGCGGTGAGCGCTTCGTACTCTCCCAGGGGCTTTCGCCAGCGGTATTCGGCGGCGGCCAAGTCCAGGCAGAGCAACTCGCCCCAGGGCGGCCGCGACGCCGGGTAGCCCTCCTGATCTTGGAAGAACGGGTAGCCCGCTACGCGATAGGGGTGGGACTCGCCGTCGGGCGCGTCGAGCAGCGTGAAGTGCTTGGGAATATTGTGGGCGTTGATGTAGATCCACCCGGTCTCGGGATCGAAACTGCATCCACCCCAAAGCGCACCACCCAAGGTCCCCGGTGAATACACGGTTCCGCGCTTGCTCGGGGGCGTGTAGAACCCGTCGTTACGCAAATCCTTGAGCATTCGCAGGACGTATTCGCGCGATTCCCCGGAAATGTTCGTGATGTTGTCTTCCGTGAACCCCTGGCGCACGAACGGCGGGGGCGCGGTGGGAAACGGCTGCGTGGGCCAGATCCGCTCGCCCTCGACATCGGACTTGGGAACCGCGCGTTCCTCGATGTCGAACAGCGGCTTACCTGTAGCCCGATCGAAGGCGAATAGGAAACCCGTCTTCGTCAATTGCACGACCACGTCTTGCCAACCGTCGCCGCGCTTGACCTTTACTAACGCGGGCTGCGCGGGGAGGTCGTAGTCCCACAGATCGTGATGGGTGGTCTGGAAATGCCAGACGCGCTTGCCGCCGCGGGCGTCGAGCGCGAGGACGGAGTTTCCGAACAGGTTTTCGCCGGGGCGGCCGCCGCCGTAGAAGTCGAAGGATGGTGAGCCCAGCGAGGCGAAGACCAGGCCGCGGTCCTCGTCCACGGTCATGCCGGCCCAATTATTGCAGCCGCCGCTGGTCTTCCAGTTGTCCTTGCCCCAAGTTTCGTAACCGAACTCGCCCGGGTGCGGGATCGTGTGGAAGATCCAACGCAGTTTTCCGGTGCGCACGTCGTGGGCTCGGATGTGCCCGGGAGCCGCCGGACCGGGGCCCTCGCCGGTCGCGCTTCCTAGGATCAGCAGATCCTCGAAGATCACCGGCGGTGTGGGGTGGCTGAGGCGAGCGTTCGAAAGGTCGCGGTCGACGCCTGCTTTCATATCAAGGACGCCGCCGTCGCCAAACTCGGCGACCGGTTTACCCGTATCGGCGTCGAGGCAGTACATGTTGGAACCGGAGCCCGCGAAGATCCGCCGCCGTTCGCCGTCGGTCCAGTAGGTCACGCCGCGATTGAACCCCTTGGGACGCCTCATCATGATCCCCGCGTAGGGGTCGAAGTTCCACAGCATCTTGCCGGTCACGGGGTCGAGCGCGCGGATTTGAAGTTGCGCCGTGGTGATATACATGCGGCCGTCGACGACGATCGGCGTGCATTCGATCGTGGTAGCGGGGCGCTTACGGCTGTCGCCGGTGGAATGAGTCCAGGCGACCTTGAGGTCGACGACGTTCGAGCGATTGATTTGGTCGAGCGGGGAATAGCGCGTTGCCTCGGGGCTGCCGCCGTAATAGCGCCAGTCTTGGGAAAGGCCTTCCGGCGCCGCGCCCGCCGACGAGGCATAAACCGCGGCGGCGGAAGAGAGGGCGCTGTGTTTGAGGAATGTTCGGCGAGTAGGACGGTTCGGCATGGCGGGACTTCAACATTATAGACGCGGTCGGCGGGTTGTCGCCCTGGTGCTCGCGTGGGTTCCATGAAATGCGAAAAGTTGCTTCCCAAGCTACAGCTTGCGCGGAAGTTTTGGGGTGTGGGAGGGGTGGGGCTTGACAGCCCCGTTATTCTCAAGGCAGGGGGGAGAGAGAAATCGGGACGGGTGAGAACCTGCCTGAAACGTCGATCTCTACCCTGCCGCGGACGGAGCGGCGGCTGGCTTTGGGCGGCCGGTTTTGTCGTTCCGTTGGGCCGGCAGCGTGTACTCCTTTGGTGCTGGATACCTTTCCTTTTTTCCTTTGCGCTGTTGGCTCAGTTGAGAGGGACGGACCGGTTGGTGGCCGGCCTTGGGGTCTCCAAGGCCCCCGAACGATCGGCGATGCCGGTCGTTCGCCCTCTCATGCGCGGTTAGGCCATTCGGGTCTAACCCGTTGTGGCGTGAGGGCCGGCCTTGCCGCGCCCCGAGTCGTCGGCGGGTCTTGGGTCGCCGTCTTGCGAGGTCTTGCGAATTCGGGGATACGAACCGATGAATCGGTTCGCGGCAAGCGTGGACGCTCACGCCACGTCGCTAACGGGCCAGTTCGGCTTGCCAATCGAGGACGATGGTCACCGGCGTGCGCCCCGTGTCCTCGGCGGCAACGTCGATGAGAAAGCGTTGGCCGTTGTCGGCAACGTCGTAATGAAAGATCGTTTCCTGCAACATGGGATTCACTTCAGGCGCCTGAAACAGCATGCGGGGCACGCCGGCCTGAAACGATTCGCCGGTCTGAATGTCGGCGGCCATCACTTTGTTGTCAACGGTTAAGTAGAAAAGCTCCTTGCCGTCGGCTCGCCAACGCGGTTGAGTCCCGCCGCCAGTCGAAACCTGGTATTTGCCGCCGTCAGCGGGATACGGTTGAATGTAGATTTCTCCGCGGCCTGTTTCGTTCGAAACGTACGCTACCCACCGGCCGTCCGGCGAAAACTGTCCCAGTGTCTCGGCGAACTCCGTTTTCAGGTACGGGATTGGTTTCTTCTCGCCCGCCATCGGCAACACCCACAAGTCCCAGCCCGTTTCGGGGCTCTGTTCGACAAAGAGAAGCAACCGTCCATCGCGAGACCAGTCGCGGGGACCCTTGTCGTTGTCGTTCTCGAGCAGCAGTTCCGATTCGCCCGCCCCGCTCGTGGGTTTCAGGTAAAGGTCGAACGCAGAACCGCCCCGCGATGCGCTGAAGGCCAAATACCGGCCGTCGGCCGACCAAGTATGACTAAAGTCCATGTCCGGATCGAACGTAGATCTCGATGCAACCTTGCGTTCCAGATCGTGAATCCAAATGTCGCGGTTGTCATCCATGCGGGAAACAGCGATCTGCGTCTTGTCGGGCGAGACCGAAATTGCCGTATGGGGGCCCGGCTCCCCGACTGCGTCCAGACGCTTGCCGGATCTATCAAACCAAACAAGCTGATACCCCCGCGAGCCCACGCTCGATCGATAGGCCAGGACTCCGGTCTGTGAAACCGAAAAATCACTTGGAAATGCATTCGACGAGTTGGCACGAACGCCATCGGCGACCGGGAACGGTTGGCCGGTCGCCGCCAATCGGTTTGCATCGAACTCCCGCGCCATCAGGCTGTTCTCTCGCGCGAACAATAAATACCCTTTGGGCTGTTGGGGCGACGGGGGCGCGAAGCGAACGAGCGTATCGTCCCGGAGCACGGGCACTTTGACTTTCGATTCAGGCGGCTGCGCCGGCTCGGAATCAAGGCTGCCGAGGTGAACCGACCGATTGTTGGCGTTCTCCCAGACGGTGTACAGGAAATTTCGTCCATCGGGAAGGAAATGCGGATAGCGATGGGTACTCTCTCCGGCTGACGTGTCGAGAAACGTGGCTGGCGTGGGCTCGGCGCCGGTATCCGAAACCCGCAGCAGATTGCCCTGCGGGGTTGGCGCGAAAACGATGACGCCCTCACCATCATTCGAAGCTCGCGCCCAGGTCCCGCCGACGCCGACCCGTGCGTCACACAAGGTCTGCGGGCGGCCGCCCGCAACCTCGATCTTCTTGAGCTTGCCGTCGGCGAAAAACCCAAGGAAGCGGCTGTCGGGCGACCAGAAAGGATGTTGCGCTCCATCTGTGCCCGCCAGAGCCCGCGCCTCCACCAAATCGAGAGAACGCACCCAGACGCGCCTTGTGCCCTCCGAGATTCCCACAAACGCCAGGTGCCGCCCATCAGGGGAAATTTCCGCGGCACGCATGCCGAAGCGAACGCCCTCGGGTTCGTGGATCTGGAAGCGGCGGGTTTCAAACCGGGGTTCGAGTTCGCTGAAGTGTAGGACGGACAGCGCGATCGAGGAGGCGACGGCGAGCGCCGCGATGGCCAACACGATGCGTTCCCGCTGCTTGCCGGTCGGCTTTGTGTCGGTCGAAACGGCGGGAGGACCGCCCGACTCGACGCGGGTACCGAGGTCGTGTCGAGTGTGCTGGGTCCCGGGGGTCGCGGATGGTGCGGACATCTCGGCCTCCGGGGCATCTTGTATGCCCACATCGGAGGCGAGTGCGGCGACGGGGCGCGAGCGTAAGACCGTCGAGCGCCCCGACAACGGCTTCTTCCGCAACGTCGTCAGGTCGAGAATCAAATCCTTGGCGCCGCTATAGCGCTCACCGACATCCTTGGCCAGGCACTTTCCGACGATCCACTCCAACTCCATCGGCACGCCGGCGCGGACGCCGGTCAGCGCGTCGTACTCCTCGTTAAGAATCTCGTAGACAAGCGCTTGATCATAGAGACCCTTGAAGGGCCGCTGCGAGCAGACCATTTCGTAGATCACGCATCCCAGAGCCCACAGATCGGTGCGGTGATCGACTTCCGCGCCCTCGGCCTGTTCGGGCGACTGTAGGCGACAGTGCCGAGCGTCATGTCGAGTTTCGTGAGCTTGGATCCCTCGGTCAGCAGAGCGAGACCGAAGTCCATGACGGTGACGTGGCCTTTTTCGTCGACCATCACATTGCCCGGTTTGATGTCGCGATGGACAATGCCCTTTTCGTGAGCGGCCTCGAGGCCCATGGCAATCTGATGCGCGATGTCGATGGTCTCGGGAATCTTGAGCGGACCTTGCTCGATGCGTTTGTCGAGGCTGTCACCCTCGAGGAAGGCCATGGCCAGGAAGGTTTGCCCGTCAACCTCGCCGATTTCGTAGACGGGACAAACGTTAGGGTGATGCAAGGCCGCGGCGGCCTTGGCTTCTCGATGGAAACGCTTGAGGGCTTCCTCGTCCTTGAGCAGATGCGCGGCGAGGAATTTGAGGGCGACCGAGCGGTCGAGTTTGGTGTCCTGGGCTTTGTAGACAACGCCCATGCCTCCCTCGCCGAGCTTGGAGAGGACCTTATAGTGGCTGATCGTTGTGCCGATCACGTTAGTCCGATTCTAGCGTGTGGCGGGGGTTGTGAGTTAAATCGTTGTAGGTGCGCAACATAAACATGGGAGAGTTGGCGCGGGCGGGGTCGAACGCCTACCCGCCGGCGATTTCCTGTTGATTCGGCCATGGCTACAGCCTTTCGGGAAAAGGCCGTTCGAAACGGCCTCATCATTTGACGACGAGCGTTTTAGACCGGCCCTTGAAGGACCGGCCTCTTTGCGATCCGAGCCCGGTGAACCGGGAGCGTGGACTTCCGTCCGCGCCTCTGATTCTGTTGTTCGCATGGTTGGAGGCACGTCCTACGTTCATGTCGCACACCCCTTGTTTCGCCGCGGAGCGGTTCGCCTGTTTCGACGTGATAGAATTCCCCCATGCGTTGGGCGAGACGCGGACGGGGCTTTTGTTTGGGTGGGTTTGTTGCGTTGCCGGCAGCTATCCTCGTGTGCGGATTGCCCGCTCAGAGCGACGGCGACCGCTGGGAGCCGACGATTCGGGAATTCGAGGCGCGCGAACAGGCGGAGCCCTCGCCCAAGGGGGGCATCGTATTCATCGGTAGCTCGAGCATACGGTTTTGGGACCTGGCGAAATGGTTTCCGGATCTACCGGCTGTAAACCTAGGCTTTGGCGGCTCCGAGATCGCCGACTCGACGCGCTATGCCGATCGGATTCTTCTACCCCTCGCGCCGCGCGTTGTTGTTCTCTACGCGGGCGACAACGACATCAGCACGGGAAAGACACCCGACCAAGCGGCCTCCGATTACCGCGCGTTTGTGGCGAAAGTGCATGGGGCGCTGCCGAAGACGCGCATTGTTTTCATCGCCGTCAAACCCAGCCTAAGCCGCTGGAACCTGGTCGGCGCCATGCGCAAGGCGAACGAGACGATTCGGACTGTTACGGCCAAGGACTCGCGGCTTGCTTTCGTCGACATCGACACGCCGATGATCGGTCCCGACGGCAAGCCTCGGCCTGAACTCTTCGTCGAAGACGGATTGCACTTAAGCGCCGAGGGCTACAAGCTGTGGACCTCGCTGGTGCGGCCTCATCTGTGAGGGCCGGCCCTACGCTCCCACTGTTGTCGAGGAAAGTCGCCGAATGGTGTCGTAGAGAAGATTGCGATCAATGGGTTTGGAGACGTAGCCATCCATGCCGGCATCGAGGCAACGCTCACGGTCCCCTTTCATGGCGTGGGCGGTGAGAGCGATGGTCGGCGTGTGGCGGTCGGTCGACTGTTCCGCTTCGCGGATAAGGGAAGCTGCTTCCAGCCCTCCCATGATGGGCATCTGCAGATCGAGCAGGACCAGATCGAATTTCTCTTTTTTAAAGACGTCGAGTCACGGCTTGACGGGTCGGCGTGCAACTGCATTTCGAGCCACGAATAGGAACCGCGCAGCTTCCACCCTGGTAGGATTTTCCCGGTCGCCGCGGCCTCCACACCATAGGTTTCGCCCCTCGACAAGTTGGAAAACCGAACCGGGATGACCAGTCGCGGCGGGTCGGCCCCGAATTCTGGAAAGGGCCGCCCCGGCTCCGACGTCAGCAGGTCGTCATAGTTGTTGAAGAAAGTCGCCACGTTCAAGACACTCGGCAGCCTTTCTCCGGGGAACACCGCCGTGCGGATTCCGATGTCGTGGTTCGTCCGGGATGGGGACCTCACCGCCCTGGCGACCGAAGCCCAGCCGGCATGTCGCTCATTGGGCGTCCACATCACCCGGATGTTGGGTTGGAATTCGGCGTGAGTGTAGGAGTTATGCTCCAGCCTCGCGCCCGTTGTCACGACCAGTCGGTTTTTGATCGCGACCCACTCGTGCTGTAGAAACCCCGAATAGAGGTCGGCCCGCCTTGACTCCGGCTCGAAGAAGACGCTAAAAGTTCCTTCGATATGATCCGACGTGGATCGATATCCGCCGCCCCACGACAGTTCTTGGCGGCGGGTCAGCGCGGAGCGGTAGTGCAAATCGATGTCAACGGTGTCACGGCCCTCATGGGTGATAGTCTGGGAGCGCTCCAGACTGTTGTAGTAGACCTGCACGGCCATGTCGGATGTATCGGAAAATTTGCGGGTCCAGCGCCCCAGCAGAAACCCGCCCGAGAAGTCCAAGTCGCCGTCAACGATTTGTGAATACGGCGGTTGGAAGGAAGGCAATTGGAGCGTCTGACCGGCACGGCCGTCTGCCGCTCCGCCCTGGACCATGATCGAGTCGCGCTTCGGGCCGTCCCAGTCGAGTCGGAAGCCGCCGTGAAGGGTGTCCCAGGCATCCTTCTTTCCTCGCGGTTGATGCGCTTGGAATTCCGACGCCCCCCTCGACGGTGGATCATTACGCCAATCCGCGAGGTCTCTCGCGGGCCGCGGTCACGTGGCTCATATCGGTAGCTGAACGGAGTTCTTGACGCGCCCTCAAGGAAGTGGGCAACGCTTAGTGGAGGGAAGTTACGGAAACTGGAGGAGCCTCGAGGAAAGCCGCGATGGTATTCGCGGATCCGTGAAGAAGCGAAGTTGACGGCGGCTGGAGCGCCGAGCTACGGCCGTATCACTGAACCATCTCGGCGGCGCGTCTCGCCCCAACTGTAATCGAAAGGCGTCGGAAGGCGGTCCGGCGTATATTTCGCCGCCAGTTCTTCGTTGACGTCAACTCCCCAACCGGGGGCCTCGTTGGCCCAGAAGTAGCCGTTTTCAAGGCGCGGGCAACCGGGGAAGACCTCGCGGGTTTCATCGGGAAAGCGGTGGCCCTCTTGAATCCCGAAATTGTGGCAGGCCAGATCGAGCGCGATATTGGCACAGTGACCAATGGGCGAAACATCCCCGGGGCCGTGCCAGGCCGTGCGCACGCCGAACCATTCGCACAACGCGGCCAGCTTCCGTGCCGGCGTCAGCCCGCCAATTTGCGAGATATGCACCCGCATGTAATCGATCAGCCGTTCGGTCACCAGCCCCACGAACTCATGCGGACTATTGAACAACTCCCCCATGGCCAGCGGCGTCGAGCACTGGCCGCGAATGTACTTGAAATAACCGATTTGCTCGGGGGCCAGCGGGTCTTCGATGAAAAACGGGCGGTACTCCTCCAGACGCTTACAAAGGTAAATCGCTTGATCGGGCGTGATGCGTTCGTGAACGTCGTGCAGCAACTCGATCTCTTCGCCCAGCTTCGCCCGCATGTGTTCAAACAACTTCGGGACCGTGCGCACGTAGGGGCCCGGTTCGTAGACTCCCCTGCGAGGCGGGCCGGCGGGCGCCGGGGGAAGCCCCGCGGCCGCGGGGCCGGACGAGCCGCTCTCCGAGGAGGCCCCGTAGGTCGCCATCCCCGGCACGCCGACCTGAATGCGTACGTGGCGGTAACCCTGCTCCATAAAGCCGCGGACTTGGTCTTCCACCTCTTCGAAACTCGAGCCCGAGGCATGGGCGTAGCAATCGGCCGCCATGCGCGTCTTGCCGCCCAACAGTTGATAGACCGGCATGCCGGCCCGCTTCGCCTTGATATCCCATAGCGCTTGGTCGACGCCGCTCATGGCGTTATTGAGCACCGGCCCGTTGCGCCAGTACGAGCTGACATACATCGACTGCCAGATGTCTTCGATGTGATCGGGATCTTTGCCGATCAAGAACGGCCGCAAGAACTCCTCGACCGCCGTCACTACCGCCTTGGCCCGTTGATTGAACGTGGCGCAGCCGAGCCCGTAGAGGCCGGGCTCA
This sequence comes from Bryobacterales bacterium, assembly GCA_965248235.1. GTDB lineage: Bacteria > Acidobacteriota > Terriglobia > Bryobacterales > UBA6623 > UBA6623. The sequence continues at coordinate 477,877 of CBDFIU010000002.1, forward strand.
TTCGTCTCGACCTTTACTACGGTCAGGCGAATCCGCGGCGGCGCGGTTAGGATTGCCTTGATGTTGGTGATCTTCAGGGGCGGCAGACCTCGGCGTGGAGTCTCTTGTTGGGGCGCCGCCGCCCGCAGCCCCTCGGGAGCGGTCAACGCCGCGAGGTTGAGAGCCGACCCGGCGGCAAAACCCTGGAATAGTTCTCTTCGTTTCATGGAACCCTCCGTGCACTAACAGTCGCTAACCCGCATTTCTCATCGCCTGACGGGCCTCTCACGCACTTTGCCTCGCCACGCGATGAGAAAAGCGGCCTAAGCGCTTTAGGGCGAGACATTCGGGAAACAGATCGCCGCCGCGGCGACCCGCCGCGCTCGATTCGCTATCCGTACTCTCGTACGGGAACCATACATCAGCGGGCCTCGCGTGTGCAACGCAGGCCTGCACCGCGGGCAAAAAAAGGGGTTCGCCGCGGGGAACGGTTGAAATCCTGGAAAATGTCGCTCCTCTTGAGAAAAAGGTCGCTGAACCGGGCTAACCCGTCGCTTGTGCTCGGGACTCTGATTCTATTGCTCGTATGGCGGGAAGGGTTCGACATTGATGTCGCGCACCCCTGAAGTTGCATCCGCTCGCGCCAAGGTCATAGAATGGTAGTCCCGTCGAAAAGGCGGCTTTCCCCCTTCCGCACCCCCAGTCCGCCAATCAACGCCGTGAACAGCCCGTGGCTCGAACCCTTGTCGTCGAAGAAAGTTCGGTGGGCCCTGATTCTGCTTACGGTCTTGGTCTTGGCTAGTTTTGAAGCTGTGCTCGAGCCCTTCCTCGTCACCTCCGTCACCGTGTTGAAGAGGATTCGGGGCGAAGGTCCTCATTGCCCTGGTCCCGTACCTTCACAATGTACTGGGATCTAAAGGATTTTCTCGACCTCGAAACGTCGAGTCTCAGGTCGTGGACCGAGACGAGGAGTTCGGAATCATCCAGTTGTCCCACCCCGCCGTTGAGAGGAAATTTTGGATCCGCGAGCAAGGTCTGCAAATGGACGGACCGGCCCTGCTCAATTACGTCGTCAGTGAACAGCAGTGGATTCTCCAGGAAACACCCGGGGCTCGGGTGAAAGAAGGAGATATTGTTGTCGATTGCGGCGCTCACGTGGGGTCGTTCAGCGATCGCGCCTTTCGTGAAGGCGCGGCCAAGGTAGTCGCCTTCGAGCCCGATCCGATCCAAATCGAATGTTTGCGCCGAAACTTCGCGCCTGAAATCGCCTCCGGTAAATTTGTGCTGATCGAAAAGGCTGTCTGGAAGGACGTGGGCACGATCAAGTTTCACATAGGCGCTCAAAATTCGGGGACCAGCAGTGTTGTCGCCCTTCAGGGGAGTTCCGAAGTGGAGGTCGAAACGACCACGATCGACAACATTGTCGCCGAGTTGGGACTGCCGCGAGTGGATGTCCTGAAATTGGACATCGAGGGGGCCGAGCGCGAGGCGCTCGCGGGCGCCCGCTCCACCTTGGAAAAATTTCGCCCGCGCCTTCTCATGGACGCCAATCATCGTCCCGATGACCCGATCGCCCTACCGCGCATCGTTCGCGAAATTCACGCCGATTACAAAACGCAAATTGGACCCTGCCTGATTGAGTCGCTATCTCCCAGTTACGTGTGGCTCGACTAACCGCGTATTCCCGCGCCCGCATTAGTACTATTGCCAAAGCCCCGCCATGGAGCTAGCCTAACCGGTATGTCCGCGCCTGGATTCTTTGTCTTGACGCTGGCCGCGGCGCTCGTCGGAATTCCGTGTTGGGCACAGCAGGCCCCCCCCAACGAACCCCCCGGACAAGCCAAGAAAGACGGTTCTGAGTCCGTGGAGGGCGAAGGTCTCGCCATCGGCCGCAAAAACGTCCAATGGACGATTGAGTCCGAGACGCCGACCTCGATCGTCGCCACGTTCGTCAGTGGCAGCGACCTCGGCGCGGATGATCCCAAGGAAATCACACTGACTTTCGACGACGGCTCGCTGGGCAATAAGAATGTGGTTGCAGGCACCGTCCACGTAAAACAGTTTGTTGACGACCGGCCCCGCCGGACCTTCGGGCGGCCGTTGCAAGCCAAGTTCGGAGGCGGCGAGGCAATCGAGGAAGTCGACGCGGCGGCCGTCGTCGGCGCGGCTGATTTCCTAGGCGGTCCGGTGGCCCCGGGAGAAATCGTCACCATTTTCGGGAAAGGCCTTGGGCCAACTAACGAAACAGCCCTTCTGGCAATCGATTCCAACGGGCGCGCGGCCGACTATCTGGCCGACACGCAGGTCCTGTTCGACGGCGTTCCCGCGCCGGTGATCTTTGTTACCGATCAGCAGGTCAGCGTCGTGGTTCCCTTTGATGCCGCGGGCCGTCCTACGGTTGAAATGCTGCTCACGCACTTGGACCAAATCTCCCCGCCTGTTGAACTGCCCGTGCAGGCGATGTCGCCGGCATTGTTTACCATCGATGCCTCCGGCGAGGGGCCCGGCGCGATTCTCAACCAGGACTTTACGCTCAACACCCCGGCCAACCCCGCCTCCCAAGGCTCGGTCGTCATGCTGTACGGCACCGGTTCCGGTCTGTGGCAAGGCGGCAACGTGGACGGTGAACTCGTCACCGAGTTGCTCCAACCCGAAAAGCCCGTCAGCGTGGAAATCGGCGGCGTCGAAGTGCCCGTTGGCTACGCCGGCGGCGCCCCCGGACTCATCAACGCCGTAATCCAAATCAACGCCGAAATCACCCTCGACGTTCCCCGAGGCGATGCCGTGCCGGTCATCTTCACCGTCGGCGAGGAATCGAGTAAAGCCGCCGTAACCGTTTCCATCGAGTAACGCGTGCCGCATCGACAGTTTCGCGGAAAGTTTGTCGTAAGCCTTCTTGTTCTGTTGGTAACGGGGCAAGGCGCGTTTGCGCAAGACGCCGAACCGGCGCGCCGCCTCCATCGCGAAGCCTTCGTCTTCGACGCCCACGTTCACATCATCAATCGGCAGTTTCATCAAGGCGGACACATCGCCGACCGTTACCCGGACGGTCATGTCGATCTGCCGCGCATGGTCGAAGGCGGCGTCGACGCATTACTCTTTTCACTCTACGTGCCGGAACTCTACTATCCCGGTCGTCATGAAACGAAACACGTGCTGCGGCTGATGGACTTGGCGCTGCGGCAGATCGAAGAGGCAGGCGACCGCATCGAAATCGCGCTCCACGGCGACGACATCGATCGTATACAGCGAGCGGGCAAGATCGCCGCCGTTCTCGATCTTGAGGGCGGGTTCGACCTCGACGGGGATCTGGGGATTCTGCGCACCCTCCACCGCCTCGGGCTGCGATCGGCGCAACTCCCCGCCCACAACTGGGGCAATGCCTTCGCGGATTCCTGCTGTGCGCCCGCTCGCTGGGGCGGTCTCAACGGGCACGGCCGCCGCGTCATCGAGGAAATGAACCGGCTCGGCATGTTGATCAATATTTCCCATGCTTCCGACCAAACGATCGATCAGGCGATCGACGTCAGCGCCGACCCGCTCGTCGCCACGCATCACGGCTCGCGAAGCCGCAACGACATTCCTCGAACCATGCCCCCGCGGCTGCTCAAGAAACTGGCCGCCAAGGGAGGCGTGCTCGGCATTCAGATAGGCCACTCGTTTCACAGTCCAGCGTTCCATGATTGGAAGACGCGGCGGGCCGGAAGAGCGTTTTGGGATATCTCATCGGTGGAGGACCAAGTTCGCGGCCTCTCGATCGAGCAGGTCGATCGAATCGCGGCGCGGGCGTATCCGTTTGTCGGCCCCACCCCGCCCGACGACCTGTTTCTTTCCATCGATGATTGGTTGGAAGTCGTGGAAGAGGCCATGGCGACGGTCGGGGAAGACCACGTGGCTTTAGGGACGGACTTCGACGGCGGACCGACACCGCCACGCGGCATACGTGACATCAGCGACCTGCCCCGGCTCACTGAGGCGATGCTGCGACGCGGTTGGACCCAGACCCGCATCCGCAAATTTCTCGGAGCCAACTTGCTGCGCGTATTTCGCCAAGTCACAGCGAAGTCGACAACGAAATAGAGGCAATGGCCCGGTTTCCCGGGCCGGCCCCGAACCCAAATCCCGGGCCGCGAGGGCCTGAGCTGGGGTTCGGGAGCTGCGAAGAACGTTGTTTCGCGGCTGCGGCTCAATAGTGCGGTCCGTGCCGGGATAGCCAAACGGAAATCCTGCGTATACATATGCGTGTGGTTCGTGTTGCGCAGGGCGCCATTCACCGCCGGCCCTTTTTGAACACGTCTGTCGCGTAACAGGTATGAGGTTACTCACGACGGTCCGGCCCGAGGGATTCGAATAAGGATTTGGGCCGATTTCTTGGCCGGCATGAGAGCTTCGTAGGAGGCAACTTCCATGTATGTACCTTTTGTAGCCTGGTTGACTGTAGCGACGGTTACAGCTGTTTCCGCCTATGCGGGCACCAAAGTGCTGAAGGAACCCCCTGGCGATTCCGAAAGGGCAATGTGCGAGACGTCCGCGGCCCTGCGGCTGCCGTGCGACGAAGGAGATTGCTTGATTTTGGGCGACAACGAAGTCCGAGACCGGCTGTATCAGTTCCCCATCACGAATCAAGATCTCGGAACGCAAGGTAGCAAACAGCTGACGCTCGGCAATGTCGAGATCTCTGATATCGAGTCGTTGGTCAACCTCGGCTCGAATCGAATACTCGTCCTGGGTTCTCATAGCCGCAATAAGACCTGCGACCCAAAAAAGAAACGGCGACGATTCCTTGTCGTCAGGCGTTCCGAGGACGGTATCAAGCCGGTCGATGCGATCGTCCAGGGCAAGAAAATCAAGTGCGAACGGCTGCTTGGCAATGTAGATGACAGCGAAACCCTGAGCGCTGTGTGTAAAAGCATCAAGGAAAGCGAAGATCGGGCGAATGAAATCTTTGAAGCACTCGATCCCGTGAAAGTGGCCGCACCGAAAAAGCATGCGGTGAAGCCGCGCCGTTCAACATTGAAGGGGCTGTGGCAATTCCGGGACTCGACGGACCGGAGGTGTGGGTCGGTCTGAGGGGGCCGCTTGTCGAGATGGAGGAAGACGCGGAGGCGAGGCGGCTCGCCGTCATGCTGCGGATGAGGAATCAGGAAAAACTCAGTTTCGACGCGGCTGTCCTCTTGAACCTGGACGGATTCGCAATCCGCGAGTTGACCGTGGAAGGCGGTTGGGTGTGGGGTATCGGTGGCCCTCCCGAAGATTCCACCGTCGCCTTCAAGCTCTGGCGATTCCCTATTCGCAGCCTTCAGCCCAACGCCACGATCCGGCCGGAATTGCTCGGCGAACTGCCCACCTCATCCGAGGGGCTCGCCTTTTCGGGCTCGACGGCTCTTGTCGTTATCGATGGTGACTGGAACAAGAGCAACAATTCGTGCGACGCCCCCGCGCGGTACCAAGCCATTCGGGTACCGAACTACTGACGGGAATCCGGTGTGTAATCCTTTCGGAGTCGGCAACCCTTAGCGCGTGGAGATCGGTGACGGAAGAGATCGGGACGGGGGGAGAGATCGGGACAGCTCCCGAATAAAGAATCTTCACCCCGAGCGCCGCAACAGAAAGCCCGCCCAACAGCGTTCTCGCAGTATTCACACGGCTCGAATTAATACTGGGCCGGTCCGTAAGGGCCGGCACTCAGCGCCAAACCCCCAACCCCTCTTCCGGGCGAACGACCGGCAAGCCGGTCGTTCGGGGGCCTGGGGCGGGCCGAGGATGCGATCGGGGAACCCGATCGCGCACCGTCCAGGGAATCGGCCTGAGCCGATTTGACGCCACCGCTACAACCTCGCACAAACCCACTTGACAAGCCCGCTATCCTGAGCACGGCCTCCCAAACCCAAGACGGTCAGCGGCAAAGCCAAGGAGAGAAAAAACCACCCCACACGTGGCCCTGCGGATTCCGCCAAACGAAATTGTACGAAACGAAGCCAAGATCACTCTATATGCCCCGATATCAACAGCTTAAGAGACCTCCAGCGCACTGGTCGGCCGGTCTCCAAGGAAGAATCATCGCCAAACCACGGCCCGCGCTCTCGATGCAGGACCTCGTTGACAGACCCCCAGTCGCACAAGCCGGTTTCAGGCGCTCGCTGCCCCGGTTCCCGCCGCGGCCCGCGGCCAACCAGGCGACCGGCCCGCTCTCCGAAACCCCGAACGTCACCGGCCGGCCAAGAACAGGCACTCCACAAATGACCAGGAAACCAATTTTGCGAAACGAAGCCAAATTGGCACTATGTCCCACGATGTCAATATGTTAAAAGGGCTCCCACGCATCGGCCGGTCGACCTCGGAGGAGGAATCGGGGACGACGAGACCGGCGGCGACGTGGCGTGAGCGTCCACACTTGCCGCGAACCGATTCATTGGTTCGTGTCCCCGGATCTCGCCACAACTCTCGACCCGAGGAGATCGGGGGGGTCGGACAGCTCCCGATTAAACAAATCTTCACCCGGCGCGCCACTCACCCGTTAGCGCTACCATAGGGCGAAAATGGTCGAACCCCCATGCCCGCCCTAACCCCAACTGTTCCACGGAGGTGATTGATGGCCGATATCCCAAGACGTGATTTCCTACGCAAGACCGCCGCCGGCGTCGCCGGCGCATCCACCCTTTCCGCCTGGGACCGCGCTCATGCCGCGCCAGCCGGCGAGCCCGCTACCTCGATCCCGCCGCACCGTCCAATGCTCATTCCGGGCCTCCACTCCTATGCCGAGGAAAGCGTCGCCGCCGGCGAAACCATCCACTTCCGAACCGGCGGTACCCTCCCTTATGAGCTATCCATTGCCCGTCTCGGACCCGAAATCGACAACCCGGCAAGCGACACCACTCTTCACACCTTCCCCGAAGCCGCTCCGCGTCAACAGCCCATCCACCCCGGCTCTTATATTCATGTCGAAAACGGCCTTGATCCGAACATCGAATTCTCCGGCCTCACCATCGAGTGCTGGGTCCGTCCCTGGTCCTGGGAACGCGACCAAGCGCTCATCACGACCTTCGATCCGTCGGGCGACTGCGGCTTCGCCCTCTATCTCAATCGCGACGGATGGGTGAAATTCTATCTCGGCGGCGGCGGCCCTTTCGAGGACGGTTGGCGCCTCGCCTACAAGCGCGACGCCCTTCGGCGCTGGCGTCACCTCGCCGTGACGTGGCAAAACGGTCGCGCCGCCTTCCATGAAAACGGCAAATTCCAAGCCTCCTGGGATGTCCCCGGACCCATCCGCCCCGGCCGCGCTCCCCTCCGTCTCGCCGCCGCCGGCGAGGGGGGGAAAGCCGCTGACTTCCTCGACGGCGATCTCGCCGCGCCCGCCATCTACAACCGCGCCCTTTCGGCCGGCGAAATCCGTGCCCGTCACGCGGCCCGTGCCCTCCAACCGCCCCCGCCCGACGGCCTGCTCGCCTACTGGCCTCTCGACGAAGAATCAGGCGACCGCGTAGCCGATGCCTCCGGCGGCCAACATCACGGCCACGTCATCAACCGCGCCACTTGGATGATCGGCGGACCGTCGTTCGACGCCGCCTCGGTCGACCGCTGGGCCGACTACAACCCCGTCCAAGACCCCCGTCGCGGCCATGCCCTGCGCTTCGCCTCCGACGATCTCTACGACTGCCGCTGGCAAACCACCGAAGAGTACACCATCCCCAACGACGCCCCCTCCGGCCTCTATGTCGGGCGCTTTCGCTTCGACCACAAAGGGGCGAAACGCAACTATCACGTCACGTTCATCGTCCGCAAAGCCGCCGAGCGCCCCAAGGCGCCGATCCTGATGCTGTGCTCGACCAACACCTGGCGCGCTTATAGCGCCACGCCCTTCGCCGCCAACGCCCCCGACGTCCATCTTTGGGATACCCAGGGCCTACCCAACGCCGTCGCCGAAGCGCCGTCCTATTCGTGCTACCGCAACCATCATCACGGCCAGCCTCCGTACGCCTTCGGACGCCGCATGCCTTGGCCCTGCGCCGGCCCCGACATTCTCTTCAGCGAACCGGAGGTCAACTACAGTCACCTGATGCGCGGCGAGCGTTTCGCCCACCAATGGCTGACCCAAAACGGGTACGCCTATGATGTCGTGGGCGATTACGACCTCCACGCCGACTCCGAACAGCTCGACGGGTACAAGGTCCTCGTCATCAACGGCCACAGCGAATATTGGTCCAACGAAGCCTATGACGCCGTTGACCGCTTCCTAACCGCCGGAGGCAGCGTCGTCGTGATGTCGGGCAACACCATGTTCTGGCGCGTTTCCTACGACGAAGACGGCGGCGCGATGGAATGCCGCAAGTTCGACACCGACATCGGCGGCCGCGAGGCCGTCGCGCCCGGCGAAATCTACCATGCCCACGACGGCAAGCGCGGCAGCCTGCTGCGCTATTCCGGGCGTCCCGCATGGAAAGTGCTCGGCCTCGAATGCGTCGGCTGGTGGCCGATCGTCGATGAGAAATTCGAGCCTTACGAGGCCCTCGAAACCGACCACTTTCTTTTTCGCCAACCCGAAAACGTCGGTCTCAAGCCCGGCGACCGCTTCGGCCAATCGCCCGACGGCAAGCTTCCCCGAGTTGGCGGACACGAGTCCGACGTGCGCCTGGGCTGGATCAAGAAAATCACTCACCACATCCCCGAGGGCCAAACACTGCCCGACGAACCCGAGGGCATCACGTCGCTCGCCCGCGTCAACACCTCCGACCGCCGAGGCATCGATTATTTCGGACGTTGGGAACCGCTCGATCACGGCGTCTACGCCGAGATGACGTATTGGGAACGTCCCCAAGGCGGACGTGTTTTCCACACCGGCTGCATCGCGGGCGGCTGGGCGCTCTCGGTCGACCCCAAGCTCCAAACCCTCATGCGGAACGCCCTCCACCACTTCGGCGTCGAGAAGACGACGGCATAAGACGCCGGCAGGGCTTGGAGCACATGGTCGGTTTGTTGGTCGAGACATTGCGGGCTGACTCGGTCAACTCGCTATACTGGTGCGGATTCGCCGCGGCTGACAGGCCGCGGCGGGAAGGAGAGCCGTGCGCATTCGCAAAATCATTGGGGTCGTGGCACCCGCGATCGTTTTCAGTACATTGCTCGGTGCCCAATCCCCGAAGTACGGCGTCGGGCGCGCCGCTAGCGACGAGGAGATTCGTGCCTGGGATATCTCGATCCCCCCGGACGGCACCGGTCTGCCCGCCGGCAAGGGAACGGCGGTCGAGGGCAAGGAAGTCTATAAGCTGCGCTGCGCCGAATGCCACGGCGACAACGCGGAGGGAGGCGACGCGGGGGCTCTCGTGGGCGGACGGGAAACGTTGCGCTCCCCGAAACCCCTCAAAACCGTCGGCAGCTATTGGCCTTATGCGACGACGCTTTGGGACTACGTCAACCGCGCCATGCCTTTCGATCGCCCCGGAATGCTGACGAACGATCAGGTGTACGCCGTGGTCGCCCACGTTCTCTTCCTCAACGACATCATCGAGGAAAAAACCGAGATGAACGCCGAGAGCCTGCCGCAAGTCAAAATGCCCAACCGCGACGCCTTCGTGCCGGCCTCGGAAGTCGATGCCGAGGTCGAGCCCTCTCGGCCGGGCGGGTCGAAGGAATAGGGGCTGGGTTAGCCGCTACTCGCCGGCACGAGAGTTGCGCGAGCCCGAAGTCCATGATTTTGACCTGACCCGCGGCGATCAGCATCAGGTTGGCGGGTTTGATGTCGCGGTGAACGATTTCTTTCCGGTGTGCTGCTTGGAGCCCTTGCGCTGTTTGAATAGCGATGTCGAGAGCCTCATCGAGCTTGAGCGGACGCTCGGTGATCTTGTCCTTCAGCGTTCGGCCTTCGAGGTAGGCCATGGCGAGGAAGGTTTGCCCGTCGACCTCGTCGATCTCGTCGATCTCGTACACCGGGCAGACGTTTTGGTGGTCGAGGCGGGCGGCGGCCTTGGCTTCGCGTATGAAGCGGGCTTTGTATTCAGGATCTTCGAGGGCGTGGGCGGCCAGAAATTTTAGAGCGACCGGGCGGTCGAGCTTGGTGTCTTGGGCTTTATAGACAACACCCATCCCGCCTTCACCGAGCTTCTCGGCAATTTTGTAGTGCGAGATGGTTTGGCCGATCACGGTGGCGCGAGACCTGGATAAATTGTACTGAGGCGCGGGCCCCGCGATCCGAGATCAGGAATTTCGGCGAAAGCGAAGGCCGCTTACGCCATCCCCGTTTTCTTCATCATGAAGTCGATCGACTCTTGGGGGACGATGTATTCCGAGAGCGCGTCGTTGCCGATATAGCCGACGTCCTTCACGCCCGCTTCGCTGGTGTAATAGGCGTCGATCGACATCTTGCGGACCCAGTCGAAAAAGCTGACGCCGGCGGCGAGGTCGGAGCGTTTTTCGATGCCGTAATCGCGAAAATCGGCATGTTCGGATTCACCCCAGGCATGGTCAGCCTCGGCTGCGGCGCGTTCCGCCTCGACGAGCCGATCCAACAATGCGGTTTGTTGTGATTCCGAGGCCTCGACGAACGTGGTCTCGTGATCTTGTCGCATGCGGGCGTCCAGCCAACTAAGGCCGCCGGTGTAGATGGCCGCCAGCTTTTCGTTCTGGCTGCATAGCAAGTCGATAAACTCGGCCGCCCCGGCGTCGGCCGCGCTGGGCCCCTTCTCATCGGCGGGGACGATCAGTTCAGCCAACCTCCCGACAGTCTTGAACTCATGTTCAGTGAGCAGCCGGGGCGTGTAAGTCCCGTCGGCCGCCTTTCCGCGCTTGACTTCCTCGTGCACGTGCTGCGCCGAGGCGGGGTCGAGCCGCCCGATGCCCGCGACGGTGAGCCCGAGCGCGATACCGCGCAAAATCTCGCGGCGGGAAACCTCGGCGCGCTCTTTCGGGTTGTCGATTTGAATCAGGTCAGTGGGGCCACCGACCGCGCCGGCTCGATCAGGCGGGAAACTCGGAGAGTGGTCCGCGGAAGACCGCGCCGCGAGGCGGCGCGGCTCGGGTGGTTGAAAATCGGATCCAATTTTAAGTTTCAGTTCAGACATTGCCTTTCCTCAACTCCTCGGCCATGAATTCGGCCGCGCGCCAGGAAAGCGCGTTAATGGTCAGCGTGGGGTTCTTATCGGGATTGGTCACGAAAACCGAGCCGTCGCACACGAAGAGGTTCTTGACGTCGTGGGCCTGCATGTGGGGATTGACGACCGACGAGCGCGGGTCGGCGCCCATGCGGGCAGTGCCCACCTCGTGGATGATTGTTCCCGGCACGCTGATGCCTTGTTTTTCCCACTGATTGCCCATGCCGGTCACGTGTCCGCCGAGGCTTTCGATGATGTCCTTGAAGGTCGCCTCCATGTGACGCGCTTGCTTCCACTCGTAGTCGGTCCACTTGAAGTGGAATTTCAAGACCGGGATGCCCCATTTGTCGACGACGTCGGGATCGATTTCGCAGTAGCTGTTCTTGTTGGGCATCATCTCGCCGCGGCCCGCGAACCCGATTCCCGAGCCGTACTGTTCTCGAATGCGCTGCTTCATCTTCTTGCCGTAACCATAATGCCTACCGGCGCCGTGGAATGAACCGACGCCCGGCATGCGGAAACCGCCTCCGAACTCGATGTGATAGCCGCGCGGGAAGCCGAGCTTGGCGTGGTCCTTCCAACCCCACCAAGGAGCGTACAGATGCGCCCCGCCGAAGCCGTCGGTGTTATAGGGCCGCATGCCCTCGAGCGACGGCACGCGTCCGCTGACGCTGAAGCCGACCGTATCCATCAGATTGCGCCCCACCTGGCCCGAGCCGTTCGCCAAGCCATTGGGGAATAGGTTGGATTTCGAATTGAGCAGGATACGGGCCGAGTCGCACGAGCCGGCCGCCAGGACCACCATGCGTCCCATGACGCGTTTTTCGCGGCGTGTCTTGCGGTCAATGTATATCACGCCGGTGGCCTTGCCGCTCTTGTCGGTGAGCACCTCACGCACCTGGGCGTCGGTGAACAACTTGACATTGCCGCCGGCGATGGCCGGGAAGACTTCCACCTGACTGGAGGCATATGCCGAAGCCGTCAGGCAGCCGCGTCCGCATTGACCGCAGTAGTGGCAAGCTGCGCGCCCGTTATGGTTGCTCGTGATGATGGCGCGGCGGTTGGCGACGAAAGGAATCCCGAGTTTCTTCCCAGCCGCGCGAATCATGTGCTCGTGAGCTTTCGGGGCCGGGGCTTTTTGAAAGATGCCGTCGGGCGCGGTGGGGATGCCTTCGACGGTGCCGGTGACGCCGATGAACTTCTCGGCCTTGTCGTAATAAGGAGAAATCTCGTCGTAGCTGATCGGCCAGTTTACACCCAGCCCGTCGCGATCGTAGCCGCTGAAATCGATCTGCGAAAGCCGGAACGACATGCGGCCGTAATGATTGGTGCGTCCGCCGACGACGCGCGAGCGGAACCACTTGAATTGACTGCCTTGGCCCACCGTATAGGGCTCGCCGTCAAGCTCCCAACCGCCGCTGGTGGTGGCGAAGAAGCCGAACGGCTTACTCTTGTTGAAGTAAGCCTTGCCGCCCTCATCAGCGCCCCGATGGTCCCAATCGCGGGGCCATTGGTGCTCTTTGAATTCGGTGGCCGGATCAAGCATCGGCCCGGCCTCGACCAGGGCGACTTTGACGCCCATCTCGGCCAGGACGCGCGTGGTCGTGCCGCCTCCGGCGCCCGAGCCGACGACAACAACATCATAGGTTTCGGGACTTTTGGTTACTTGTGGCATTGGGTGACTCAGCGAAACTAGTCTAGGAACATTCTAGCGAACGGCTTGCTAATGACGCGCGCGGCTCGGTTGAGCACGGTTCGATGGCTGGGTTGGGAGGCAGTGATCGAGGGAGAGGGGGGAAGGTGCTAAGTGTTTCCCTTAGAGGGATGGTACTCTTATGCCATTCAGAAATGTACAGTTGGTCCATTGTTGATCGGGCCGGCCGAGAGGCATAATGGCAAGTGTCGAAGCCCCCCGTAGGTGTTGTTCGCAGTTAGAGGGAGATTGACAAATGCCGATTATTTTATCCGTCGCTGCCCTGCTGTTGGTCCTTGTCTTGTTCCTAAACCACAAGCCGAAAGGCAACCGCATCGAATCCTAAACAGCGATCGGCGACCGACAACAGCGTCGGTCCAAGTCGGCTGTGTGTGATCGACTCTCCAAGGATGGAAGGGCTCCCGGCTCCGAGATCCGCGAAGCGGCCCGCATTACATTTTCCGTTGCAAACCCGTTAACAGGCATTGGAGCAGATCCCGGTCTTCGCTCGGGGCGACGGTGCGCAGGTCGACAAGAACCCGCCCGTTCTCACAGCGAACGACGACCGCCGGGCGTCCCAGCCGAAGGCGGCGCTGTAATGCGTCGGCCGTATCCGGCGCGCCGGGCCGAAGGGCGACCAAGATCGTCAGCAGGGTTTGTTGCGGCGTCGCGCCGCCCCCCGCGAGGGATTCTCCTTCCACCAACTCGGTCTCGCCCGGCGTCTCGCTCGGCATCCCGTTCAGTGACCGCGCCAACTTCTCGGCGCGGCCTCGGATCTCGTCGAGCGGCGTCCGCAGCATGCGCAAGACGGGGATCTCATCCCAACGTTCGAGCTGATAGTCCCGCAGTGTCGCGTCCAGCGCCGCGTAGGTCATCTTGTCGACGCGTAGGGCGCGGAACAGGGGGTTGCGCCGGATACGATCAATCCACTCCCGCTTGCCCGCGATAATCCCCGCCTGTGGGCCGCCCAGGAGTTTGTCCCCACTGAAGGTGACGATATCGACCCCGGCACGTAGGCTGTCGGAGATCTCCGGCTCCGGCCCGAGCCCATGCCCCGAGAGATCATAAACACACCCGCTGCCCAAATCTTCGACCAACGGCACGCCGTTCTCTCCCGCCAAACCCACAAGCTCGTCGAGGGTCGGGCGCTCGGTGAAGCCGACGATTTGGAAATTGCTGCGATGGACCCGCAACAGAGCCCGGGTGTCGACCCCGATCGCATCGCGGTAGTCGTCGATACGGGTGCGGTTGGTGGTGCCGACTTCGCGCAGGCGGGCGCCGCCTCGAGCCATGATTTCGGGAATGCGGAAGCCGTCGCCGATCTCGATCAACTCTCCGCGCGAGACGATCACTTCCGCGCCGTCGGCCAGCTCTTGGAGGACCAGGAAGACTGCGGCGGCATTGTTATTGACGACGATCGCCGGCGCGCCGAGCAATCTTTCAAGCCGGGCTCCGGCATGAACGTCGCGCTTGCCCCGCCGGCCTTCGCCGAGGTCGTATTCGAGGTTGCTATACCCGCCCGCCGTTTCGCGAACCGCCGCCAGAGCATTCTCAGACAACGGCGCGCGCCCCAGGTTCGTATGCAAGATGACGCCCGAGGCGTTGATGACCCGTCGCAATGACGGCTCGGCCGTTTGGGCGAGGCGCCGTGAGACGCGGTCTCGAATCTCGCCGGTCAACGCCGTCTTGTCTGCCGGGCTCGAACCGTTGGCCGCCGTGCCGCGCCGAATGTCGCGCCGCAGCTCGTCGAGAGCACAACGAACTTCCTCGACAACCAATCCGCGCGGATAGCAACGGAAATCCGCCGGCATCTCGCCGTGTCCCAAGACCTCATCGACCGAGGGCAGCTCTCGCAGCCTTTCCGACATCAGGGCGTCGCTCACGTCCCCATTGGACCATTGCCGGCTGGAAAGCGTCAAATGCGGTGTTCGTGTGCCGAATCCAAGGTCAATCCGGATCCTTCCATTTCAGCTCGGCGTCGGGACGCCGGATGTAATTCGCGTCGACCGCCTCGGGCACAAGGGCCTGACCTTGCTCGAACATGGCGCGGGCCGACCCGGCAACCGCCGCGGCAAGCGGTCGTTCGGCAACCACGATCTTCTTCCCGTCGGCGGCGCCCTCGCCCAACAGCGGCGCGGCTCCCCCCTCTTCGAATAAACCCGGGTCAAGCGATACAAAGGTCACCGAACGATCGCCCAACGAAACCAGAAAACTCTCCCAGCCGCTAACCGCCTCGTCGATGACGGGGCGTGCACGATCGTCGTAAACCGCGGCGAAGACTTCTCCCCGCCGCGCGTCCATCACGGCGGCGCGGTACTTTCCGGCGCCCGCAAAGGCCAAGGCGCGTAGGTTCGAAACCGGCGCGACCTTTTTCCCGTGGACTTCGGCCAGCGATTTGACGACGCTCAACCCCACGCGAATCCCCGTGAACGACCCCGGGCCGGCAGCCGCCGCGTAACCGTCGATGTCTTGGAGAGTCAACCCGGCTCGTCCAAGCAGGGCGTCGATCTCGGGGTAGATCACGGAGCCGAAACCATCCGGCGCCTCGATCGAGACGGCTTCGAGGATCTCACCGTCCCGAGCGAGCACGATGCCGCCCGAGCGGTTTGTGGTGTCGATCGCAAGCAGGTTCATTGGTTCGTGTCGCCGAATTGACAGGGTTGCATTGAACGATTGTTCCCACGCCCCGTCCGGGGCTTGTCGGTGAGTTGTCGGACAGGTTCCCCGGGCTCAACGCCCGGGGCTACTATCAGGCCCCCTACCGGGGGCGGGGTTCGCGGCTATGAGGGCTGAACGCTACTTGTTGAGAACCTCGTCGAGGTTCATGATCTGGTTGGCGACCATGGTAAGGGCAGCCGACTCCGCCGGCGGCAGATCCATGTCGGGTTCGGAGTCGCCGGTGTCGAGCAGACTCCGCGCTTCATCGGGGTTCGACTCGTAGAAACCGACAAAGCCCTCGTAGGCCCGGCGAGCAACTCCGCGCTCTTTCCCGCCAAGGGGCCTGGCCAGCAAACGCATCGCCATGAAGTCGAGATGCGAGTCAACCCCCTCGCCTCCCTTCTTCAACGCGGTTTGGGCCAGATAGCGAGCCGCCTCGACGAATTGTGGATCGTTCATCGTCACAAGCGCTTGGAGAGGCGTGTTCGTGCGCTCCCGCCGCACGGTGGTGTGCTCGCGGGTAGGCGCGTTGAAGATGTCCATCGACGCCGGCGGGGCCGAGCGCTTCCAGAAGGTATAGAGACTCCGTCGATAGAGTTTGTCGCCCGCATCCTGCTTATACGTACGGGTGTTGCTGGTGGGCATGGCGACGGTCGACCAGACGCCTTTCGGCTGATAGGGTTTTACGCTCGGCCCTCCGATTCGCTGGGCCAGCAAGCCGCTTGCCGACAGGGCATAATCACGAATCATTTCAGCGGGCATGCGAAAACGCGGTCCGTGGGCGAGCAGCCGGTTTTGCGGATCGGCTGCGATCTTCGCGGCCGTGGTCTCGGCCGACTGGCGATAGGCCGCCGAATTAAGGAGCAAACGGAAAAAGTCCTTCGTATCCCAGCCCGATTCGCGATAGTTCACCGCCAACCAATCAAGCAGTTTAGGATGCGAGGGCGACTCGCCTTGCGAGCCGAAATCGTCGCTTGTGCGGACAATTCCGGTTCCGAAAATCTCCTGCCAATAGCGGTTCACGATCACCCGCGACGTCAGCGGATTCGAATCGTCGACCAGCCATTGCGCCAGACCCATGCGGTTGCGTGGGAACGACGCCGGAATCGGCGGTAGGAAGCCCGGGGTACCCGCCTTCACTTTGTCTCCTGGTCGGTCATAGAGGCCGCGATGGAGAATGTGCGCTTCCGGTTCCTTGTCCGCGATTTCCTGCATCACGTGCGTGACCGCGCCGCGTCGACGAACTTCGCGCCACTCGCGGTCAATGTCGCGACGGCGCGTCATCAGCCCGCGGTACTCCGTGTCTTTCACGGCCAGAAAGTAGTCTCGAAGCGCCTCGCGCTCCGCATCGCCGAAGTCGCCCACCGCTTTTTCGCGCGCGGTCTTGAGGGCGGACCAATGCCAAACAACCTTGGCCTCTTGGGAGGTGAGCGAACGATTGAAGATTCGAAAATCCGCGATGCCGCCGTCGGTGAAATAAGTTGTCCTCACGTCGCCGCGGCGCTCGAAGACCCCTCGGCCGAATACGATCGGTTTGTCGGTGCGGATCGAGCCCATCACGTTGGTGAAGTATTCACTGCCTTGCTCGGGAATGACCTCGCCGTTCATGTACACGCGCATGCCGGCGCGTTCGCCCGTGCCGTCGTAGGTAAAGGTGAGATGGGTCCAACCGGTAGGCAGACGCAGGATATTGTTAGGCCCCGCCTGGACGGACGACGCCGATATCTCCCCGACGTTGCCGCCCTCGCGCTTGTCGCCGGTCAAAGTCAGGAAAGACTGACGGGCGGGAAGAGATATGGCCCAGCCGCGGTTGTTGTCTTTCGGGTCGTTCTGGGAGATGACGGTGAAATTGTCTTCGTTCGCCGGATGGTCCACCCAAAACGCGAACGAGTAGGGGGTATCGGAATCAAGCTCCGGACCCTTGACCTCGGCCCATGATTCTTTTGGGAATCGCAGCGCGGGCGCGTTCGGGGCCGGGCCCTTGCCCACCACGGGGTCGCTATGGAGCGTTACTTCTCTTGTTTCCCCGTCCACAACGGCTTCGACCTTGTCGCCGAGCGACAGGGTCATCCACTCAGCGGACTTCTCGAGCGGAGACTCGATCGAGCGATACTCGCCGGTTGCGAGCCAACGATCAAAACGCCCTTTCGACGAATCAACTTCTTTCTCGATTCGCGCATCCGTCTCAGCGGCTTCGGCGCGCAATTTGTGCCACAGGTCGCGGTCTTGGTCGCTGGGCACGATCAGAATCGGCGGCGGATCCGACACATTGCCGTCCATGACGTATTGCGTCGTGTTGCGGAAGAACGCCGTCATCGAATAGAAGTCTTTTTGGAGGATGGGATCGAACTTGTGGTCGTGGCAGGTGGCGCACCCGACCGTCAACCCCAGAAACACCGTCCCCGTCGTATCGGCACGGTCTTTCGCATAGATCGCTTCATACTCCTCGGGAATCACGCCGCCTTCGTTGGTGGTGGCGTTGCAACGGTGGAAGCCGGTGGCGATCAATTGGTCGAGCGACGGGTTGGGCAGCAGATCCCCGGCAATCTGCTCGACGGTGAACTGATCAAACGGCAGGTTGCGGTTGTAGGCCTTGATCACCCAATCGCGATAAGGCCACATCTCGCGGTAGTTGTCGATGTGGATGCCGTGGGTGTCGCCGTAACGCGCGGCGTCGAGCCAATAGCGGGCGCGATGCTCGCCGTAGGCTTCCGACGTTAGGTAATGCTCGATGAGATTACCGTAGGCGTCGGAGGACTTGTCATTGACATAGCGTTCGACGACCTTGGGCTCGGGCGGCAGGCCGGTCACATCCAGCGCCACGCGCCGCGCCAGGGTCCGCCGATCGGCTTCCGGCGCCGGTTCGAGGCCTTCTGATTCCAGGCGCGCCAAGATAAACCGGTCGATCGGATTGCGCACCCACGATTCCTTCTTCACCGCGGGTGGTTCCACGTCGGCGGGGTTGTGAAACGACCAATGCTCGCTCCAGTCGGCGCCTTGCTCGATCCAGTTGCGAATGACGCCGATCTGTTCTTCCGTCAGCTCCTTGCGCGAGTAGACAGGAGGCATGCGGAGCGCTTCCTGCTCGTGAGTGAGGCGCTTGAAAATGAGGCTGGCGTCGGGATCGCCCGGAACGATGGGGGTACCGTTGTCGCGGTCGTCGAACGCCCCTTCGCGAACGTCGAGCCGCAGGTCGGCCAAGCGCGTACTCACATCCGGCCCGTGGCACTGAAAACAGTTGTCCGAGAGTATCGGACGCACATCGCGTTGGAAGTCCACGCGCACCGCCGCGGGCTCAGCCGACGCGGGTGCGATTCCCAGTGCCAACGCAGCTGCAACCGTAAGGATTATTAGCGGTGTCATGACGTCCACTATTGTAGATGAATGAGCGCCCGATCGGCGAAATTTTGATGACGTTTCGCACTCGCCCCCAAACAGAGCCGCACGCGTTAAGGGCTGTGAAACATCGGGCACGGTCCACTTCGCACCGGATGCGGTTACTGATTCAATGGAACTTATTCGGTCGGCGCCTGCACAGTCTCCGTTTTTTCACAGCCCCTGAGCAAGCAGTATGGGGTGTCGCCCGAAGCCGTCGAGAGGGGCGATTCCACAATCGCGCCAAAAAAGGGTAGATACGCACACCCTTGCGCAGGGCGCGTCCCGTGCCCGAGCGGCCTGCCCGACGCGATATACTCCTGCTGGCAGATGCGTCCGTGGGAAGGGAGCAAGTCTTATGCCGAAACAGCAGCGAACCATCGTGAGGCCCGAAGAGCGGATAGAGTCGTACCGAATCGCGATTTTGGTCGTTTGCCTTGCGCTCGCGGTCACGTTTGGCACTTGCCAACCCGAGCCCGAGCCTCCAATCCAGGAGCCCGAACCGATCCCCGAACCGGTCGTCGAGGCGCCGCCGCCCCCTCCCCCGCCGCCCGAACCTGAAATCGGCGAGGCCAATTACATCAAAGACACGCCATGGGCGCCGGGGGCGGAAGGTAAATTAATGTTGGGCCTCGACGGCGGACGCTATGAACCCTATCGAGTGCCCCTGATTCGCCAGGCCCAAAGAGCCTTGTTTCACCAGAAGCTTTACGACGGCCCGGTCACCGGTGTTTTGGATCAACGCACGATGGAGGCCGTCGGCGAGTTGCAGAAGCAAAACGGCATCAAGACGAGTGGCGTGCTGACGCCGAGAACACGGGAAGTGCTTGACAAGGCGCAAGGCGACGGGTCGGAGTAGTCCGCTTTCTGTCCGCGCGGCCCCAGCAGGGGCAGAGGCTTAGCCTTGGTTCGCGGCCGGTCGAAAACAGCCCGCTCCGGGTATTGCGCTGCCACCGCCTTGTTCCGGTTGTCGGGCCTCGTTCGCATACCGCTTGCTTAGGGGCAGCTCAGTTTGACGGATTGCGGCGCGGGAGCCCGGTGCTATTCTGAGGATTTTCCGGTCGCGATTTCCCATGTCTTCCCTCGACATCGACAAAGTCTACGAGCCCTCCCAATTCGAGCCGCGCTGGGCTGATTGGTGGGTTTCCGAGAAACTGTTCACGCCCTCGAACCAGAGCGAGAAGCCGATGTTCTCGCTTGCTATCCCTCCGCCTAATGTCACCGGTGCTCTCCACATGGGACACATGTACGAGAACACCCAGACCGACATCACCATGCGTTTCAAGCGCATGCAGGGATACAACGTTCTGTGGCTTCCCGGCACCGATCACGCCAGCATCGCCACCGAGATGCTCGTCACGCGCTATCTCGCCGAACAAGGCATCGACGCCAAGGAAATCGGCCGCGAGAAGTTCCTCGAGCACGCCTGGGCTTGGAAGGAAAAATACGAGGGTACGATCGTCAACCAACTCAAGCAGGTCGGCGCGAGTTTGGACTGGACGCGCGAGCGTTTCACGTTGGACGAAGGGCTCTCGAAAGCAGTACGGGAAGCCTTCGTCAGGCTCTATGACAAAGGGCTGATCTATCGCGGCGAGTATCTGATCAACTGGTGCCCGGGGTGCGGCACGGCCGTTTCCGATCTCGAAACGGTGTATAGCGAACAGCAAGGGCATCTGTGGCACATCCGCTACCCGGTCACCGATTCCGATGAATTCGTCACGGTCGCGACCACTCGTCCCGAAACGATGCTCGGCGACACGGCTATCGCGGTGAATGAGGCCGACGAGCGCTACAAGCACCTATGGGATAAGACCGTCACGTTGCCGTTGGTGGGGCGGAGGTTGGCGGTGATTCGCGACGAGCTGGCCAACCCCGAGTTCGGTACCGGCGTGGTCAAGGTCACCCCCGCCCACGACCCCAATGACTTCGCCGCCGGGAAACGCCACGGGCTCGAATTCATCACGATCCTCGACGAAAAGGCCAAGATCAACGAAAACGGCGGTGAGTTCGCCGGCATGGACCGCTACGAGGCGCGCAAGGAAGTCGTCCGGCGTCTCGAAGAGCAAGGCCTGATCGACAAGATCGAGGACTACACCAATAACATCGGCAGTTGCCAGCGCTGCAAATCCGTCGTCGAGCCCCGCGTTTCCACGCAATGGTTCGTGCGAACCAAGACTCTCGCCGACGCCGCGATCAAGGCCGTCGAAAGCGGCGACACCGAAATCATCCCGGATTTGTGGCGGCGTAATTACTTCGAGTGGATGTACAACATCCGCGACTGGTGCATCTCGCGGCAGCTTTGGTGGGGGCATCGCATCCCGGCTTGGTATTGCTCCGCGTGCGAGGAAATCGTCGTCTCGCGCGAAGACCCGACCGCCTGCCCGAAATGCGGCGACGGCGAGTTGACGCAAGACGACGACGTTCTCGATACCTGGTTCAGCTCCGGGTTGTGGCCGTTTTCGACCCTCGGTTGGCCGGAGGAAACCGAGGATCTGAAGACCTTCTATCCGACGTCGTTGCTCAACACCGGCTCGGACATTTTGTTTTTCTGGGTCGCTCGGATGATGATGCTCGGGATCGAGATGATGGGCGAGGTACCTTTTCGCCAGGTCTATATTCACGGCCTGGTGCGCGACGCCGACAAGCAAAAGATGTCGAAGACAAAGGGCAATGTCATCGACCCGGTCGAAGTGACAACAAAATACGGCACCGACGCGGTGCGCTTCGCCCTTGTCGTTGCCGCCGGACAAGGTTCCGACGTTGTTCTCTCCGAGCAACGCATCGCCGCCGCGCGCGATTTCGCCAACAAGATTTGGAACGCCGCGCGCTTTGTCTTCATGAGTCTTGAAAAGTCAGACGCGGAACCTTGGACCCCCGAGGACCTCGACTCTTTCGAGCCCCTGCCTTCAGTCGAAACCGGGCAAGTTCCGCTCGAGGACCGCTGGATCTTTTCACGCCTCAACGAGGTCGCGGCCAAGACGGCCGAGCATACCGACAAATACCGCTATCACGAAGCGGCGAATCTGCTCTATCACTTCTTTTGGCATGAGTTCTGCGACTGGTATTTGGAGCTGAAGAAACCGTCGTTCCGCGAAGGCTCGGGGCTGACCGCCGAGTGGGAAAACGTGATGGCGGCGATGGAGAAGGCCTTGCGGTTGCTGCATCCGATCATGCCCTTCATTACCGAAGAGCTGTGGCAGCGAATCGCCGGCAACACCGCCGGCCGGGCGACATCGATCGCGGTCGCGGCTTACCCGGTTACGCGAGCCGAGTTGGCCGACGCCGAGGCCGAGCGCGACGTCGCTCTGCTTCAGGAAATCATCACGGCGGCGCGCAATCTGCGCGCGACGATGAACATTGCGCCGAAGACCGGCCTCGACGGCGTTTTCCACGCGCACTCCGACTCGGCCGTTGCTCTCGTCCAAGGACAAGCAAACGCTCTAGCTCGTCTAGCCAACATAACTCTCGATGCTGAACTCGGAGCCGCGCCCGCCGGCACGGCGATGCATCACACCGCCGATTTCGATTTGGTGCTCAAGCTGCCGGCGGCCGAAACCGAGGCATTGCGGGAACGCCTCACCAAGCAACTTCAGCCCCTAACCAAGGCCCGCGACGGTTCCACGCGGCAACTCACCAATCAGGAGTTCCTCGACAAGGCACCGGCCCATGTGGTCGATTCGATTCGCACCAAGCTTACTGACTACGAAGCGCAAATCGCGAAGATCGAAAACACGCTTTCGAACCTGGGGTAGGTTCAAGTCAAGCGTCTCTTCGCTTCCGGTCTTCGCGGGCCTGACGGATCAGCGAATCATAGCGTTCCATGTGGGGGCCGGCGGACCATTTCCGGCGCAATGTCTCATGCCCGCAGGCGCCGAGTCGTCCGCGTAGATCCGGGGCGTCGGCCAGCTGATCGAGCTGTTCTCCAAGTTGCCGGCGGCCGCGATAGACAAACCCGCCGCCGCTTTCTTCGACCAACTCAGGCAAGGCCCCGAGGTCGTTGACGACGACCGGTTTGTTGTGGGCGAAAGCTTCGATCACGACGATCCCGAAAGTTTCATAGGTTAGCGAAGGAACGACGACGCCGAGCGTGTGGCGGTAATAGTCGCCGAGTTGATCTTGGTTCTTCCAGCCCACGAAGCGCACACGCTCCATGCCGGCGGCTTGTCGGTGAAGCTCGCTTTCGTAGCGGCCCGCGCCGACAACCAGCAGATCGTACTCACCCGGTCCCTGAAAGTGCGGCAGGACTTCTTGGACGCCCTTGATCTTCTCGAGCCGCCCGACGAAGAGAAAATAGGGCCGGTGGTGCGGAGATCGCCCGGGAGTCGAATCCTCGGTGTCGCGGGGGGTCTGGACCGAAACGCCCCCCGAGCTTCCGTTCGAGTCCCCGCCAAAGGGCGACGCGAAATACGGCAAGATCTCCATGCGAGGCCGGAAGCCGCGGCGGCGATGTTCGGCTTGACTGAAACGGCTGGGAGTGAGAAACAGATCGACGTGGGAAGCGGCGCGCTCGAGCGACGGCGTATAGCGCCAAAGTTGCGGCGGGCGAGCGGATCGCAGGGTACATGAAAAGCAAGTCGGGCTCTCGCAAGCGGCGCTGCCGTTTTTCCAAAGCACGTTCACCGGGCACACCAACCAATGCTCGTGCGCCGTGTAGAGCCGGCGGCTGAATCTCCAGCACCCCGGGCCCAAGCAAAGAGATGTTGTGGTAGTGGATAACGTCGAAGCGCTTCGAGTCGAGGATGTCGCGGATCTTGCGGGTCTTCAACCACGGGCGGCCGGTCTGGTGCGACAGCAGGGGCGAGAGCATGCCCACACCGCTTTCGAGCTTATGAACGGTGACGGACTCGCTCGTCGGAAAGGCGTCGGGATCGACCGTCGGCACGAACATGTGATAGGAGTCGGCGCAGTGAATGACGTCGACCTCATGGCCTTGGGCGACCAGTTCATGACATAGCCGATGCAAATAGATCGCATCTCCGCCGAACCCGTAGGGCGGGTAGTAGATCGAGACCATGCAGAACTTAAGCGGTCTGCTCATGGCGCAGGGGGTCGAGAGGCATATTTTCGCGCAAGATGGCGCCCAGCTCTCGAGCGGCGTCGCGCGAACTCAGACGGCGGGCGGCGGCCAGGGCCTCGCGGCCTGCGCGGAGACGGAGTTCGTCGTCGTCCAAGAGACGAGTGATGGCTTGGGCAATTTCAGCCGGGCTGAGGGGATCGACCGCGATTGCGCCCTCGCCCAGTAATTCGGGAAGCGGGCTGTTGCGCGTTACGACGGCGGGGATGCCGCAAGCGGCTGCTTCGAGCGCAGGCAGCCCGAGGCCTTCCATCAGCGACGGCAAAACCAGCATGGTAGAGCGGTTCAACAGGTCGGTTAGCTCTTCGTCCGCCAGAAACCCGGCAAACTCAATTTTTGACTCGTGCGGTTCGCCGCGCCGGACGGCCCTCAGAGCTTTGTATTCAGAGGAAAACGAGTCGTTCTCGTAATCGCCGACCAGAACAAGGCGTAGATCATCGTGACGCGGCTCGGCGGCCAAGCGGGCAAAGGCTTCGAGGAGTCGCGAGAGATTCTTGTGCGGCCCGAAGCCGCCGACATACGCAATAAGGCGATCGCCGTCGCCGATCCCGAGCCGCCGGACGGCCGCGGGAAGCCGGGCCTCGGGGCGCGGCCGAAAGATAGGATCAGGCGCCTCGCCGACGACAGCCACCTGGTCGGGCGAAAGCCCGAAATGATCGACCAACTCCCGGCGCGAATAGTCCGAGACGGTAAGCAGGCGATCGGCTTGGGCGCGGGCCAACGCCGACTTGAACCGCCAACGGAGCCGTTCGGCGCGGTTTGGGAAAACATGGCCGGGGAACCGCTCGGCAATGACGTCGTGGATTATGACCACCTTCGCCGCCGCGGTCGCGACCGGGACGTAACTGTAGACCGTGGGAAACAGGAGGCAGTCGAGCCGCGCCGAAGAAAGCGCCCGGCTCATGGCCCACAAATCAGTGAGCCGGCGGTGCGAATCAGCCGCCGCGGCTTCCAGAGTGGATCGCTTTGCTGTAACGCGGACTACTTGGGCTTGGGGCGGAAGCGGATAAAGATCGTTTTCCGGGCCGTCGAGAAACACGACGTATTCGTCAAGGGGCTCGGTTTCGATCAGAGCGGGCAGCAAAGAGCGCAAGTGCCGGCCGTAGCCTCGGCGGTGGTTCCAGCAGGTCGCCTCGACGCCGATGCGCACGCTTCACTATACCGTGGAGCGTCCGGGAGCCGTTGTGAAAATACGCGGAGTCGCCAGCCGACCCCCTGCCAAAGAGGGGTTGCGATCCGAGTCTTCTCCCTTTCTTCGGAGAGCCGGCTTCGACGTCGAAAGCGGTGAAAGAAATGTAACCCCTAGTACAATAAGGGTCGATTTTAATGAGAAATGAGTGAGTTTAGGCGACGCCTCGGCGGGCGGCACGATGAGCCCTACCGACCGCGCGACTACCGATCAGGTCGGCGACTCGAGTCAGCAAGGCCGCGATTTCGACCGGTTCGATGAGGACGTCGTCGGAATCGAGGGGACCGGAGTTGCCATCCGAAGATGTGGTCAGAAAGGCGGTGGCGGGCTGATAGTCTTGCATCCGGGCTAAGCGGATGACTTTGGGGGTCGCGTCCTCCGATTCATTTTGTAAGTTACACAAAACCAAGGAATATTGGCTCGCCTCGATCTTTTCCATGGCCTCAGCCGAGGACGCCGCGGAGTCGACGGCATAGCCGCTTTTCCCGAGTACCGCCTGCAAGGTCAGCCGGGCGGGAACGTCGTCCGCGGCGAGCAGCACGCGAACACTTCCCGAGGCCTGTACATCTTCCGCGCCCGGTGAAATTGCCGTCTGCATAAGTACTCCTTAGGTCGATTGTACCCCGAGTGGGCCGAAATTCGGAAGTAAAAAATTCGGTTCTAGTACTAGAAAACGTTTAATGTCAACACTTAGGGACCTTAGTCGGTCTTCCCCGACCCGGAAAGGGCCGGACATCCGACTAGTACTTCTTGTCGAAAACTCTCTTGAAGATGTAATCGACATGTCGCACCTGTCGCTTTAGGTCGAAGGCCCGGGTAATGTCATCGGCGCACAGCACGCCGCTGATGTCCGGATCCTGTTCGATCATTTGGCGGAAATTGCCGTCCTCTTCCCAGGCCCGCATGGCGTTGCGCTGGACCCAGCGATAGGCCTGTTCGCGGAGAACGCCCTTGGCGGCGAGTTCGAGCAGCACTTGGCCCGAAAAAACGAGACCGCCGCCGCTTTCGAGATTGTGCCGCATACGGTCGGGATAGACCAACAACTTGGCGACGAGATTCGTCGTCTTCGCCAACAAATGATCGACGAGGATGGTCGAATCGGGCAGGATGACGCGTTCGACCGAGGAGTGGGAGATGTCGCGCTCATGCCAAAGCGCGATGTTTTCGAAAGCCGCCGAAGCGTTTGAGCGGACGACCCGGGCCAGCCCGCAAATCTGCTCGCACGTGATGGGGTTCTTTTTGTGCGGCATCGCGGAGCTGCCTTTTTGCGATTTTGAAAAGTATTCCTGGGCTTCGCGGACTTCGGTGCGTTGCAGGTGCCGTATTTCGAGCGCAATCTTTTCGAGGGTCGCGGCAATCAGCCCCAGCACGCACAGGTAGTGGGCATGGCGGTCGCGCTGAATAACCTGTGAGGAAATCGGCGCCGCCTCGAGTCCGAGCTTTTCGCAGATACGTTCCTCGGCTTGCGGGCTGATGTGGGCAAAGGTGCCGACCGCGCCGGAGATCTTGCCGACACGAATTTGCTCGGCCGCGTCGCAAAAGCGCGTCACATGGCGGTCGACCTCGGCGTACCAGTTGGCCAGCTTGAGGCCGAAGGTCGTCGGCTCGGCGTGAACGCCGTGGGTACGTCCGACGGTGACGGTATCGCGAAACTCATGGGCGCGCTTGTCGAGGACGTCGCGCAGCTTTTCGAGAGCCGGTTGGATCAGCGCGCTCGCCGCCTTGAGTTGCAGCGCCTGCGCGGTGTCGACGACATCGTTCGACGTCAACCCGAAGTGCAGCCAGCGCGAGTGGTCGGCGGCGCCGGCCTCGGCCATCTTTTCGGCCACGGCGGTAGTAAAGGCAATGACGTCGTGCATGACCTCGGCCTCGACCGCTTGAATGCGGGCAATATCGAAATCGGCGTGTCGACGGAGAGCTTCGGCGGCTTCGGCGGGCACCTCGCCATTTTCGGCGAGCGCATCGGAGGCGGCCAGCTCGACTTCGAGCCATTGCCGGTACTTGTTTTCGTCCGACCAGATGCGGCCCATCTCGGGGCGGGTATAGCGGGGGATCAAAACGTAAATACCTCCGTGGGGTGATCTTGGGGAGCGACGACGACTTGGGTATCACCGGCTCCGACCTCGTCAAGCGCGCCGGTGGCGAACAGACGGGCGATTTCCGGGTGGTTGTTGTTGTCGCTTAAATGGGCGAGCACGACGGTTTTCGCCGCGCGGTCAAACGGGCCGGTAAGAAAGTCCGATACGGCTTGGTTTGAAAGGTGTCCCATGCGGCTCATCACGCGTTGCTTGACGAACCAGGGGTAGGGACCGACCTTGAGCATTTCGAGATCATGGTTCGATTCGAGGACGAGCAGATCGCAGCCTTCGATTTGCAGCCGAACCGAGTCGGGCATATAGCCCAGGTCGGTGACCAGGCCCAGCTTCACCCCTTGCGAGCGAAAGCAAAACGCCAGCGGGTCGACGGCGTCGTGGGGAATCGTAAAAGTGTCGATTTCCACATCGCCGACCGCAAGCCGCTGGCCGGCTTGGAAGATCTCTCGGCGGGGCTCGGCTTTGTGCCAATCGAGCACGTCGTCGGTCATCGCGGTCAAGTAAATCGGAATCTTCAGCCGTTTTGCCGCTTGCGGCAAGCCGCGCACATGGTCGGAGTGCTCGTGGGAGATCAATACCGCGTCAAGGTCGTCAACGCTCTCCCCGATAGCACTGAGCCGTTTGCCGATTTCACGAAAGCTGAAGCCGATGTCGATCAGCAGACGCACTTTTTCAGTGGCGATCCAAGTGGCGTTGCCGCCGCTGCCGCTTCCCAACTGGCAGATTCGAAGACTCGTGGAGGCTCCTGATCAGACCGGCTTCGAGCACGAAATTTGCGGTGATTCCGGGACGTTGAAGGACCGATTTCAGTCCCCAACAAGGCGTGCCCGCCCCGGTCAAATATTCTTTGTAGCAGGAACGAGCCGCCACAACAAGGAAAACCTCGCATTGTCCGCCCCAAACCGAGCCGCGCATACCGGTAAGCGGCGTGCGATGCCGCCGTTGAAACCGAGGGAAGGTGGAGGAATCACGACGTCCGAGACGCAACCGGGCGCTTAACGGGTCGGCCCATGAGCGATTGCGGCGTCTGCTCTCGCGGCCGTGCAAGGGCCGAGGGTCGGCAGCCGCGGGCCGGATCGAATGTGTCGGAGGGCTGCCTGAAGCTCTTCGCGGCAGCGACGGCGGTAGGTGCTAAGATTTAGTCCGCCTCGCCGGAGAGCCTGGCGGTGGTTCTTCCAAACGACCCAGCAAGCGCCGGCGTACAACAACCGCTGCCCCCACTCAACCACTCGGCGCGACGCGTCCCCGCGTTCTCGTTGTAGAACAGCCAGATAATCGCATTGGAACCGGACATGCTCTCGCTCGTCGCGTGTGATCTGCTCGCACAGCGTCCGCAACACGGTCGAGCCGGTGGCATCGTACAGGGCCGCGTAATACACCTTCGCGATGATCTCGGCGGTGATCAGGACGCGAATCGACATTTCAAGATTGGCTAGATGCCGCAGGCGTCGGAAAACGCTGTCGGCCCAGGCTTTGCGCAGCCTGGGAACGCCCGCCAGGTCCAGGACCCGCCCCAGATCGCGGGCGTGGCGATGTTCTTCGGCGACAAAGAGCTTGACCGCTTCCGCGTAGGCCGAGAGGCCTTCCCGTCGGGCAAATTCCTCAGCCCATCGAACCAAGTGTTTCCCCTCGGAAGTTTCGCCCAGTTGAAACTCTTGGATCGAGGCGGCAACGGCAGCCAGTTCCGTTTCATTGAACTCGGCGCCTCGCTCCCAGGGTATGGGCAGCAGGGATTCGCGATTGTGGCGATAGTAGCTCAGCCAAGAGACGGAAAGCAGGGCATTGTTGGGGGGCGCGGCGACGGGCATGGGGGTCCGAAAAACGAACGGCGGATTCGACTCTTGTTGGACGCACGGCAACATGATTTCGGTTCCCAAGAAGCGGCAGCCGGGACGATTCTAGTGAACTTCTAGTGCCACGACCGCATGAAAAATTTTGTTTGGCTCCAAAGCACTATTCTTGAGTGACCGCATCGCGTGGCGATGCGGCTCTGGTTGGCAGTGGTTTCCTCCGCAATGGCAGATCGAAAGCCTTCTCAACAAGGTCGAGGAAAGGTATCTTATCACGTGGTCTGAGTACTAGTAGGGTCACTGATTTCTTGCGCGTTTACGCGGACACGATGACGGTTCGCGCAAGATCCGCGGGTACTGCTGATCCCGCCGACCGTTGGGGGTGCCTCTGGGCTCAAAACCGGAAGCGTAGCTGGGCAGAAAACCGGCGTCGGCCGCCATACTGCACAGGCGTCTGGTCTCTCTCCTTGGCGATCGCGAAGATTCGATTACCCAAATCTTGTGCGTCGAAGCGCAGCTCAAGCGACTTGGGCTCCGTCTGCCAGACCGGAACCGCCGCCCAGATGTCGAAAGTCCAATGCGAAGGCAGCCGTATCAGTTGTCGGCTGGGCTCGCCGCCCGACGAGAAAATCGGCGTGGGAAGCAGAGACGGCGGTGAAGCAAAGGTCGCTACGCCCTCGGTTTCGAATTCGGCGGGCGTGCCGCTGCCGTAGGCTGTCGAGAGACCAACCAAAAATCCGCGTTCCCCGCGGCGGTAGGCCAGCGACGCCGTAGCGGTGTGGCGCTGGTCGAAAGCCGGCGTGATGCGGCCGCCGGCATCCGCGCCGTGCCCGCCAATGCCTCCCGAAACCGGGCCGAAGAAACCCGTATTGATGTGGGCGTAGTTGAGGTACCCGAAGATTCCCAAACGGCCGAGCGGCTTCATGCGCAGCGAGACGTCGGAACCCCAGGTGCGCTCGCGATCGAAGTTCACCGGGACAAACAACCGAGTATTGGATATTTCCGCGTTCTCAAACGCGTGGCGGCCCTGGTGGTGGTAGCCGGAAATATCGAGCACGACTTTCGAATGCAAACGTTGCTGGACGCCGAATTCCACGTAGTGCTGCGTCAGCGCCCGCACCGCGCCGGGGTTGAAGACCTGCTCCTCGGCGTGATCATCGTCCTCCGAAAACAGCCCCGACGATCCGCTGAGTCCGAAGATCGCAGCGGGCCTGACCGCGTGTGATGCCTCCTCCGCGCCAAACGCCCCCGCGCCCAGCGCGGAACCAAGTTGAAGATACTCGAGCGGCGGCGGGACGAAATAGCGATTGTAGACGGCCCGTATGACCGTACCCGTCTTGGGAATGTGATAGCTCAGACCGAGTCTCGGGCTCCACAAGTCCTCCGTCAGAACGACGCTCGAACGGTCATAGCGGATCCCGGCATGCACCGTAAAGTTACGAAACGGCGAAAACTGATCCTGCACATAGAAACTGCCCTGACCGCCGCGCCGCCGCCCGCGAAAATTAATCTCCGCGATGGCGGCCTCGCTGTGAATCGGGCTCGGGAACCCTCCACCCGAGGCGAGCGCCGGTAACGCAGCGGCGCCAATCGCGCTCGCTGACGCGCTTTCTTCTTCGTGGCGCGGCTCCTCGTCGTGCTCGGCCTCCTCCTCGTCGTGCTCGGCCTCCTCCTCGTCGTGATGCTCGTCTTCTTCCGCGTGTTCTTCAACCTCGCCATGCTCATCCGCGTCGCGCGGGTCGAAGAACAGATCCTCGTTCAACCGGAACGTAGCGGCGTCGACGCCGGCCTTGATCGTGTGACGACCCTTTTGAACCAGAAAATCGATCTTGGCTCCGCTGGTTTCGGTGCGCCTCAATCCGTTGGCCAAGGGCGTGATCGGGTCGCTGGTTCCGGAAAGGCGGTCGGAGACATGGCGGTGGTAAACCGAGGTCGTCACCAGAGCCGACGGTGACAGGGTTCGTTGCCACCGCGCCACCGCGGACCCCATCCGCGTCCGGCGAGAGGCGTCTCGGCCGAGAAGGAAGTCGCTGGTGGTATTCGGCAGTTGGAAGTTCGTGCCGGCCGTCGACACCACCAAAGTCAGGCGGTCTCGGTCGGTCGGGTTATGGCCGAGTTTGAGAAAGTTGTTCGCGCCGTAGCCAAGGTCGTGGATCTCCGCCGGCTGGGGGGGATTCAGGAACCGCCCGTCGCTAAACGCAGAGGCCCCGAAATAGAGATCCCACTCTCGGCCGCCCACGCCGTACTCAACGCCGGCATCGCGTGCCAGGATCGTCCCGCCCCCGAGAGTCACGCCGCCCCCGTGGAAACTTCGCCCCGATTTCGTAACGATGTCGAGCACGCCGCCAAGCCTGTTGCATGCCGCCCGTGATGATATTCACCGATTCGATCATCCGCGGCGAGGCCCCCGGGGTGAAATGCGTGTTGGCGTTGTCGAGGAAAGCGACGCCGTCGACGAATTGGTGAATCGAGAGTTCGTTGCCCTTGAGGTGGATAAAGTTGTCGTGACCAACGACCGCGCCCGGCGTCACTTGCGCCACCAGCGACGGCAAATCTCTCCCTCCCGCCGCCGGCAAGTCGTCGAGGTCCGCACTTCCAACGGTGATGGAGGTCTGCGCGCGGGCCGGGTCGAGTCGCGGGGCCGCGGCGCTCACCTCGATGGTCTCTCGGTTTGTGCCGGCCGGTCGCAACATTACGTCGAGCACAGCGCTCTCGCGCGGCTTGAGATCGACCCGCGCGGTTTCGGTCGCATAAGTTGAACTCGAAACAGAAACAGTGAATTCGCCGGGGGTCAGGCCGACAATCGAAAAGCGGCCGGCCGGGCCGGATCGTGTCGCGCTCTTCAGATTCGTGGCAACCCCTTCGACTTCGATTTGTGCCCCGGAAACCATCTCGCCGGTTGCGGCATCCCGCACGACGCCGCTAAGCGACTGCTGCGCGCTGAGCCCCCCGGCCGTGGTGAGTACGACGAAGAGCAGAGCACACCGAAGGCTCCATTCCGTTCCCGTTCGGGCCGCTGAGCCTACCCCCTCAGTCTTCGTGATCATCATTTTTCCTGTCATATCCTGCTCCCAACGGAAGCACTTTCTCTGTCGCTGTTCAACCCGAGAATTACGTCCCGCGCGCGCGCCGAGTTCGACACGCAAAACAAGAGGAGACGCTTGTTCCGCTATCGACGATCCGGCGGACGCCGCGGGGTCCATACGCCGGCCTATGGGAAATCCCGCGCCGGTTCGGGCACGAAATACCGTGCCCCTTGCCTAGCGCGGCTGCTCAAACGGTTGTCGCGTTGTAGTTAAACGCGAGGGGGTGGGATGGTGGGCGGATGAGCCACGAAGAGCGGCTGCAACCAAGCCCGAGCGGCGATAGAGTCCTCGCCGGGCTCGGCGTGCGCGATCCCGCGCGGGGTTGGGGGATACAAGCGGTCAAAACCGAAGACAGCCTCGTCCGGCGACGGATTACAGGCCATCCAGCGGGGGAGAGATTCGCGGTCGGACTCCCGATGCCGCGGCGATTCTTTCGCGGCGGTCGCCACCGGGGCGATCACTGTGCCGGATTTGGTCGTCGGTGACGTCAAGTGACAGGCCGGGGCGGCCGGTGTTTGGGCGTGATTGTGTTCTTCGCGACGGCACTCCAGCGGGCAGGTGCAATTATCGCCGTGCAGCGCACAAGCCGTTTCCGACTCGCCGAGCCCATGGACAAGGACCTTCAAGGGCAGAAACGTCGCACACAACAGCAGCGCTGTGAAAAATCGCCCTAACTGGAGGCACGAAGCCATCTGAATACAGGTTCGCTCGACAGTCCGACCCGTTACGGCCTAATCGCGCAAGATGGGTATTTACTTGACTCAGGTATTGGGAAATAGCCCCTACATGTTGTGGTCGTCCGTAGCGCGTGTCGCGGTGCCTCCGACCAGCGATTTGTAGGGTGCCGGTGGCACGGCGACGGCCTGTTGAACCAGGCGGTAAAAGAGCTTGCCTCGACTTCTGGACTTGCGGCGGTTGAAGCGGAAGGCGAATTCGTCGAGGTAGGAGTCGAGATGCTCGTGACTGACCGCTCCTTGATGCGTGCCCAGTATCCAGCGCTTCACTAACGACACCACGCGGTGCACCCGGGGGAGCAGTTTCGAGGCGCGCGCCGGTTGCCCCTCCAGGTAGCTCACCTCGTGGCGATAGCCGTCGCCTTCGAGCGGTTCGTATCCCAGCCAACCGTCGGTATGGACCACGCTGCCGGGTTCGATCGACTCGCCGACGAAGGCCATCAAGCTGTCCCCGGAGGCGTTGGGAATGGTGCGTATCCGAACCCGCCCGATGCCGGCACCATCTTCCTCGGCCGCTACTACAATCAGCGCCTTAGCGTCGGTTTGGCGACCGCGCACGCCCTCCTCCAAGCCTCCTAAGTAAGTCTCGTCAACCTCCACGCGCCCGCTGAGCCGATCGCGTCCGGGCCGCACCATGGCGCGCCGGAGCTTATGCAACCAAGTCCAGGCCGTTTTGTAGCTGCCCAGGCCCAACACCCGCTGCAAGCCCAGCGCGCTCGCCCCGTTCTTCTGGCTCGTGAGCCACCACATGGCTCGAAACCAACTCTGGAGGGGTTGGCGGGTGTCTTGAAATATTGTGCCCGCCGTTGGAGAAGCTTGATGCCCGCAGCCGGCGCACTCCAGCAGCGCTGTCCGCACCGCCCACGCTTTGTCGTGCCCGCATCGCGGACAACGAAAACCCTCCGGCCAGCGGAGTTGACACAGATACTCTCGACAGGCCTGCTCGGTGGCGAAACGCGCCTCGAACTCGGCCAGATTCCGAGGATAATCTTCCATTTCCCCGATCCTACATCTTGTGGTCACCTGAGTCAAGTCAATACCCATCCTCATGGTAATCAAGCGGCGCAACAGGATGACCGGCCTTCTTCTTGTTCTGCTGCTTCCCCTTCGCAGCAGCTTGATTCGCCGTCCCTGCGTTGCCGAGTATCCGCGTCGGTGACGACGAAAACTTCCCATTCGTTCCCGTCCGGATTGCGAACCCAGGCCTTGTCCTGCACGGCGTAGCAGCAGGTCGTCTGTTCCTCCATTCGAGGCTCCAGTCCGGCCGCGCGGAAGCGCTCGACGGCCTCCGCCACCGCAGTCGAAGACTTGACTTGGATACCGTGGTGCGCGGGCGACGCCCGGGATACCGCGCCGCCGTCGGCCTGGTTCAGGCTAAGGTTCACTGACGGCTCGCTCGGCTCAAACTTCGCGTAGCCCGGCCGCTCCTTTGTCGGAGCTGCGCCGAACAGCGTTTGATAAAAGCGCTTTGAACGCTCCAAATCGCGGACAGCCAATCCCATATGAATGCGCGACGAGCCCGGGAAATCAACGGCCGAGGCATGGTGCTCTGTCATGGTGTGTATCCTCCCTAACGGCCGCGCATTGCGAGCGCCGCTTTCATAGGGATAGACGGAACTCTCCGCCGTAAGATGCAACCAATTCTTCCTGGGTAGGTTCAATCCGCTTCTAACTTCCGGATCTCACGCCCGATATTTCTCGCCTCTATCCCACACGCCACCCAGTTCGCCACCAACAGTGACGCCATTAGGATTAAGGGGGCAGGGGACTCTTGATATCGCGTCAGCCAGGGCGTGTCGATTCCCACCCACTTCGCGACGGCGACCGGCCCTCCGCCCCACCAGAAAGCGACTACGGCGGGGAAGCCCAGGAAGAAAGCCAAGCGTAACTCGAGAACCCATTCTTTCTTTTTTTTCAACCCCGCCCGCAGGTAGTTGGCGCAAGTGTCCCCGGCGAACGCGGCATCAGGCTTTTTTGCCGGTCGGTGGTGAGCCGCTCTGGCACAGATGTACAAGAACGTTGCGAGGAGCGATCCGCACGCGACCCGAATCAATGGATCAGTGAATCGAACCAGATAGGCGGTAAACGCAAAACAGATGAGAACCATCATCGCCATCGTGACGCGGTACTCCCGCGCACTTTTCTTTTCGAAAGCCCGCGCCCGCACGCAAACTTCTTCCCCGGTCATCCTCATGGGCTCATCCTCCTGCGCCTGCCACAAATCTTGATGATCAACTTCCGGCGTCGGCATGGCTGTCTCCTTGATGAAACTGCCGGCTCAGCAGTTTCTTCATTCGATGGATCTTTGTGGCGACGTTGACGGCGGACAATCCTGTTACCTCGGCGATCGACGAAGCCTGCTCGCCTTCGAGATAGAGCAAGATAATCTGGCGATCGAGCGGCTTGAGCTTGTGGACGAGTTCAACCAGTCTGGTCAGCGAATGCCGCCGATTTGCATTCGTCTCGCCGTCAACGGCCCCGGGTTCGGATTCGAGCGCGTCCAACTCGACGAGCCGAGTTGACGCGCGTTTCCTCCGCACGATGTGGGACGTCGCGACATTGTGAGCAACACGATAGACCCAGGTCCGCAAACTGCATCGCCCGTCAAACGGACCAAAGCTTCGCCAAAGCGCGATGTGAATCTCCTGGAGCAGATCGCGTCGCTTGTCCGGATCAGCCTCATAGCCCCTCGCCAGCCGACTCAGCGCAGGTCCGTGCAATGCGATCGCTTCGTCGTACAATTTGTCGGCACGGCTCACAGGGGGAATCAGGCCTCCTGACTGAGATAGACTGTCGGCGTATCGACTTTCTTACACGGCTGCGCCGACGCTCGTTAATTATTTGACGCTGGGAAGACTTGACGCCGCGGCGCCCGGAAAGGGTCCGGAACCGTGCCGGTCGGCCACGCCGCCGCAATCTATCAGCGACGGGCAGGCGGCCAGGGAACGGTGGATCACAATTTATTAAACCCGTCCAGCGCGGCCACTTTGTAGGCGGCGGACAGCGTGGGATAGTTGAAGACGGCGTCACGCAGGTAATCGATCGTGGCGCCGTGGTCGATGAGGACTTGTCCGATATGGACCAACTCGGTGGCTTGCTCGCCGAGGATGTGGACCGCGATCAGTTTTCTGTCTTCTCGGTTGAACAGGATTTTCAGCAGGCCGACGCTCCCGCCGCTGATCTGGACCCGCGAAAGCTCGCGGAAGCGCGCGATGCCGGTTTCGTACGGCACTTCGTCCTTGGTCAGTTCTTCCTCGGTGGGGCCGACCATGGCGATTTCCGGAATGGTGTAAATGCCGTAGGGCAGGCGTTTGGCCATGGCGGTCGGCTCGTCCGCCATGGCGTGCGCGGCGGCGATGCGGCCCTGTTCCATGGAGGTCGAAGCGAGGCTGGGGAACCCGATGATATCCCCGACGGCGTAGATGTCCTCGACCGAGGTCCGATAGAATTCGTCGACGTGGATGCGGTCGCGCTTGTCGGTTTCGAGTCCGATGGCTTCGAGGTTGAGGTCCTTGGAAGCTCCCTCGCGCCCGGCGGCGAACATCAGTCCGTCGGATTCCAACTGCTTGCCGCTTTCCATGAAGACCTGGACACGCCCATCCTCGGTATGGCGGACGGCGGAGACGAGTTCGCCGAAGCGCAGCGTGATGCCCTCGTCGCGCATATAGAAGTAGAGGTTGTCCTCGATCTCGTCGTCAATGAAGTCGAGCGGGCGTTGGCGGCCGTCGATCAACGTGACGCGCACGCCGATCGTGCGAAAGATCGTGGCGTACTCGACGCCGATGATCCCGGCGCCCACGAACGTCATCGAGCGCGGAATTTCAGCCAGCTTCAGTAGGCCGTCGCTATCGACGATCTTGCTGTCGTCGAATTCGACACCGCCGGGCCGCGAAGGTGTCGTGCCCACGGCTAGAATGGTCTTCTTGGTCTCGAGAACGCGGCTGCCCTTGTCGGTGGTGACCAGGATCTTGTGAGGATCGACGAAGCAACCGGTGCCGCCGACAATATCGACGTAGTTCCGCAATAACTGATCGCGAACGACGTTGACCTCGCGTTCGATTACGCGGTGCGTGCGGAACGACAGGTCTTGAATCGTGATCTTATCCTTGACGCGATAGGCGGCTCCGTAGAGTTCGCGCTGCCGCACGCCCGACAAGTAGGAAACCGCTTCGCGCAGCGTCTTGCTCGGAATCGTACCGTGGTGCAGGCAAGCCCCGCCCACCGACATCGAGCGCTCGACAACGGCGACTTTCTTGCCCATTTTCGAGGCCGCGATGGCGGCTTTTTGGCCGGCCGGACCGCTGCCGATGACGACGAGATCGTATTGACTCATAGCCTACCTCTTCCTCGTTGCAAGACGGATTCCAGAGCGGTCTCACCACGCCTTCACAATGAGTATTATCGGCCGCGATCGGCTCGAATTGGGCGGAGATGGGTATTTACTTGACTCAGGTATTGGGAAATAGCCCCTACATGTTGTGGTCGTCCGTAGCGCGTGTCGCGGTGCCTCCGACCAGCGATTTGTAGGGTGCCGGTGGCACGGCGACGGCCTGTTGAACCAGGCGGTAAAAGAGCTTGCCTCGACTTCTGGACTTGCGGCGGTTGAAGCGGAAGGCGAATTCGTCGAGGTAGGAGTCGAGATGCTCGTGACTGACCGCTCCTTGATGCGTGCCCAGTATCCAGCGCTTCACTAACGACACCACGCGGTGCACCCGGGGGAGCAGTTTCGAGGCGCGCGCCGGTTGCCCCTCCAGGTAGCTCACCTCGTGGCGATAGCCGTCGCCTTCGAGCGGTTCGTATCCCAGCCAACCGTCGGTATGGACCACGCTGCCGGGTTCGATCGACTCGCCGACGAAGGCCATCAAGCTGTCCCCGGAGGCGTTGGGAATGGTGCGTATCCGAACCCGCCCGATGCCGGCACCATCTTCCTCGGCCGCTACTACAATCAGCGCCTTAGCGTCGGTTTGGCGACCGCGCACGCCCTCCTCCAAGCCTCCTAAGTAAGTCTCGTCAACCTCCACGCGCCCGCTGAGCCGATCGCGTCCGGGCCGCACCATGGCGCGCCGGAGCTTATGCAACCAAGTCCAGGCCGTTTTGTAGCTGCCCAGGCCCAACACCCGCTGCAAGCCCAGCGCGCTCGCCCCGTTCTTCTGGCTCGTGAGCCACCACATGGCTCGAAACCAACTCTGGAGGGGTTGGCGGGTGTCTTGAAATATTGTGCCCGCCGTTGGAGAAGCTTGATGCCCGCAGCCGGCGCACTCCAGCAGCGCTGTCCGCACCGCCCACGCTTTGTCGTGCCCGCATCGCGGACAACGAAAACCCTCCGGCCAGCGGAGTTGACACAGATACTCTCGACAGGCCTGCTCGGTGGCGAAACGCGCCTCGAACTCGGCCAGATTCCGAGGATAATCTTCCATTTCCCCGATCCTACATCTTGTGGTCACATGAGTCAAGTAAATACCCATCTGGGCGGAAAACGAATAGCCGCTTCCTGAAGGATAGCGACCAACGCTCGTGTTTGTCCCAAGCAACGGTCAAAGGCAAGCTCTTCGCTTGTCTGTCTCGCTTCGATCAAACCCAACGAAGTGCCGGCCTAGGACGCCTCGCCGTCTCGCGGCCGGTAGAAGCGGTAGCTGAGCGCTCCGCCGACCACCGTCAGCAGGCTCAAAGCCGTGATCCACTTCTGGCCCGGGGCGAAATTGAGGAAGATCCACAGATTGACCACCGTATAGAGTGCCGGCAGCAGCGGGTACCCAAAGCTGACCCAGGGCAGTTTCTTCCAACCCGGTCGCTTGCGGAACTTGAATAGCGCGATGACCGACAGCGCCGAAAAAAGACTCAGCGTGAACCCGACGTAATAGACCAGGCTTTCAAACGTTCCCGTCAGAATCAGGATGACGCAACACCCTCCCTGATAGAGGACCGCTACCCAAGGGCTCTTCCAACGCGGATGAACTTTCGCCGCCCCCGAGAAAAAGGCCCCCCGCCGCGCCATGGCGTAGTAGACCCGCGGGCCGATCATGCACATGGCGTTCACCGTGGCCAGCAGCGACGCCGCCATGGCAAGGCTGAAGATACCCGCGATCTTGGGGCCGAACAGGAAAACCGACGCTTTGGAGCCGATCCGCAAGACGTTTGTGAGCTCCGCGGGCGGCGCGGCGTAAATATAGAGGATGTTGAGCGCGACAAAGAGCACGGTCACGAAAAGAGTCCCGGCAATCAGGGCAATCGGCAGGGTTCTTTCCGGGTCGCGAATCTCCTCGGCCACGTAGACCGCGGCGTTCCATCCGCTGTAGCCCATATAGACCCAGACCAAACTGATTGCGAATTGCGCCGGGATGCTCGTAGTTGTCGTCCGCTCGACGATGTGATCGAAGTGGCTCCAGTCGCCCGTGCCGATGCTGAAGCCGAGCACGAGAAAAGCGGCGATCACGACGAGCTTGGTCGCCGTCAGGAAGTTCTGCATCTTCGCCACTTTCTCGACGCCGAGTAGGTTGAGCAGCGTAAGCACGGCAACGACGGCGCAGGCCGTCAGTTGCGCTCCGCCGAAGCGAATCGTCAGGATCCCGAGCGAGATCGACGGCGCGGCGGCGGCTTCGAGCGCGGGGTAAAAATAGGCGAGATAGGCCGAGATGGCCAGAGCCGCCGTCGCGACCGGCGCCGAAAATCCGGCCAGAAAGCTCACCCAGCCGTCAATAAATCCCCACGCCGGGCCCCAGGCCTCGGTCAAGTAAATGTACTCGCCGCCGGATTTTTGGAAATTGACACCCAACTCCGAATAACAAAGCGCCCCCACGAGCGCCAACAGCGCGCCAACGAGCCAAATGGCGATGACGAGCGAAGGCGAACCAAGCTGTCCGATCAAAAAGCCGGTGCTCGTGAACACGCCTTGGCCGACCATGTTGGAAACAACCAGGGCGCACGCGCCGATAAGGCCGATTCCGCGAACGAGCGAAGTTTGCGGCATGAGCCTAGAGGATATCGGTTTTGGTCCGCCCCGCGGGACGCCAACCCGGCGGCCACAAACACTCGTGTTTGTCCCGGCCTACGGTCCGACAATCTCTCGGCTTGTCTGGGCTCGGGTCCCCCGCTCGCCCGGAGGCAGGCCTGGAGACCTGCCCCACTCCGCGACAGCCCCCTTACAATGTTGCTGTGGCGCGACCCAACCCCGGCCTTCGCCTTTCGAAGTATTTAGCCTCCTCTCGCAAACAACCCGTCTTCTTCGCGGGCGATGCGCTGGAGATTCTCGAATCCTGGCCCGACGACTCGATCGATTGCGCGATGACGAGCCCGCCCTACTGGGGGCAGCGCAAATACAAGGCCGAGGGGATCGGCCTTGAAACCGACCCGGCCGACTACATCCGCAACCTGGTGCTCATCCTCGCCCAGGTCAGACGTGTCTTGAAGCCCACGGGATCGCTGTGGCTCAACATCGGCGACGCTTATCGCAAGAAGAGTCTGCTCGGCATCCCCTGGCGCGTCGTGCTGGAGTTGACCGACACGCAGGGCTGGTTGCTCAGAAACAACGTCGTTTGGCACAAGGTCAAGGGCGGTCCCGACCCCACGCGCAACAAGCTCCGCAACGTCCACGAGCCCCTCTTTCACCTCGTCAAGTCGCCCGACTACTACTACGATATCGACGCCATCCGCTCGCGTCCGCGATCAGCAAAAGTCGTCAACGGCCGCGTCGTTTCGGCAACCGGGGTCTCGGGAGTGCGCTACCGCCGCCAGATCGAACTGTCAACCGCCCTTTCTTCCCAGGAAAAACGCGCCGCCCTGGCGGGGCTCGACGCCATGCTCGACAAAGTCAGCGCCGGCCGTCTGACCGACTTCCGTATGATCATCCGCGGGCAGCAGCGGACCACTCATTCCGATTCGGAAACCGTTTCGGGACGAGCCGGAGAAATCGCCGCCAAGGGTTTCTACTTCCTGCGCTACAGCCCCAAGGGCCCCAAACCGAAAGACGTATGGGACATCCTCCCCGAAGACACCCAGGGCCGCGACGGCCACTACGCTCCGTATCCGGAAGACCTCTGTAAGTTGCCCATTCTGGCGACCTGTCCACCTGAGGGAATCGTTGTTGACCCGTTTTGCGGCACCGGGACGACGATGCTCGCCGCTTACCGCCTGGGCCGCAAATCAGCCGGCATTGACGTGTCCAAACAGTATTTGGAAACCGCCCGAGAGCGGTGTCGCGAGCAGGTCGTTCCCAACCGAAACGCCGGCCCCTAACGATGCCGGCCGGCCGCGCGCTCCGCAGGCGACTCGATTGAGTATTATGGTGAGGCTATGTCGGAGAACACTGCACGTCTACGTAATGCTTTGAGCACGGGCGACGGCATCGTCCGCTTGGCCCCTTGCTGGGTGCCGCGCTCGTTTCTTATGCCCGGCGGGCGGTTGAAACTGCACCCCGACCACATCTACGCACTAGGCGCGCACCGCGGCGGCATCGACGAACGCTGGTTTTCATCGACCACGAACGCCGACAACGGTCCGGGCACGCCCGAAGACGAAGGCCTCGCCTACATCGTGATCGAAAACGGCGGCGGAGCGGAGCCGAAAAAGGTTTTGCTCAAGGAAGCTGTCGAGACGATCGGTGACGAGTTTCTAGGTGCCGACGTGATGGGGGAGTACGGCGGCTGGAACGTGCTCTGCAAGTTTTTCGACAACCTGGGACCGATTCCCCACCACATGCACCAAATGGATGAGCACGCCGAGCGCGTCGGCGCCAAGGGAAAGCCCGAGGCCTACTACTTTCCGCCGCAATACAACTTCAAGGGCAACCATTTCCCCTACACCTTCATGGGGCTCGAACCGGGTACGACAACCGACGACGTGCGCGCCTGCCTGCAGCGCTGGAACCAAGGCGACAACGGCATTCTGTATCACTCCAAGGCTTACAAGCTCAAACCGGGAACGGGCTGGCACGTTCCGGCCGGCGTCCTGCACGCGCCGGGTTCGCTGGTGACCTATGAACCGCAGGTGAACTCCGACGTTTTCGGCATGTTTCAGTCGATGGTCGAAGGGCGCGCGGTTCCGTGGGACCTGCTGGTGAAGGACGTTCCGCCCGAGCACCACCAAGACCTCGACTACATCATCGGGA
The DNA here is from genome assembly GCA_965248235.1 of Bryobacterales bacterium. Taxonomy (GTDB): domain Bacteria; phylum Acidobacteriota; class Terriglobia; order Bryobacterales; family UBA6623; genus UBA6623. Next base: position 519,735 of record CBDFIU010000002.1, read on the forward strand.
TGCTTGATTGGGACAAGAATGTGGATCCGGAGTTCATGAATACGAATTACCGCGAGCCCGTGCCGGTCGACGAAGTCGGAGCGATGAGCGATCAAGGTTATCGCGAAAATTGGATTACCTACGGAACCGACTACTATTGCGCCAAGGAGTTGACGGTTTTCCCGAAGCGTTCCGTTACGATCACCGATGCCGCGGCCTACGGGATGATCGTGACCCAAGGCTGGGGTGGGATGGGCAAGTTGGAAGTTGAAACGCCCTCGTTGATTCGCTACGGAGAGTTGACCAAGGACGAGTTATTCGTCACGGCGGCGGCGGCCGAAGCCGGTGTTGTCGTCGAAAACAGGAGCGACAAGGAAAACCTGGTGATGCTGAAGCATTTCGGGCCGGGCAACGCGGACGCGAAACATCTGATTCGGTGAGCCACACCGGCGCCCGACCTCAGCCCCACGGCGTTACTTGGAGCGTCCGGACGTGAAATTCGCGCCATGCGCGGTACCCGACCGTCTCGCCGCGAGTTCAATTTGCGAGACTCCAAACCGAAAAAGCTCAGCCGCGCCGTCATCTTCCTGGCCGCCGCCGTCGTCGCCGCGTTCGGAGCGGTGGACCTGCTTGAGCAAGGCCGTTTCGCCGCGGGCGCGGGGCTCACGCTCATATCACTCGGCCTGTGCTGCTACGTCATCTATCTCTCCCAGGCTCGCTTGCGGATGTCGGTTCTCCGCGGTTCGCTGTTCGAAGCCTGGGACTACAGCCTGACGCGCGAAGGGTTCTTCTATCTCTTGCTGGTGGTCGTGGTCGGCGTCGCGGCGCTGCTTTCGGGCAACAATCTGCTCTATCTCATCCTCAGTTGCCTGCTGGCCGCCATGCTTGTTTCCGGCTTCGTCTCGCGACTGGTGCTTTCCGGATTGCAGCTCGATGTCCGGCTCCCCAACGCCGTTTTTGCTCGGCAGTCCTTCCATCTGCCCGTCACGCTGCGAAACTTGAAGCGCCGCGTCCCCTCCTATTCGATTTGGATCAGCGCCCCGATTGCGCCGAAGCGTCGGCGGCACGGTCGCGCCCGCCGAAAAGACGACCCGGTCGTCGGCGCGCCCACCGGATCGCGCCTCGATCCGCAACCCATCTACTGCCCGCTGATCGCCGGGCGAGGCAAAGCGACGGCTTCCACGCCCGCCGTATTCCCCCACCGCGGCCGTTTCGAAAGCCAAGTCTTTTGGCTGCGGACTAAGTTCCCCTTCAGTTTCGTTGAGCGGCGAGCCCGAGTGACCCCCACGAAAGAAATCACCATCTACCCGTCGGTCGAATCCTCACGGGCCGTCGACAAAATGATCGAGGGTTTGGAGGCGGAGCAGCGCGCCCATTCCCGCGGGGAGAGTCACGATCTCTACCGAATCCGCCCCGGCCAATCCGAGGACGGCGCCCGATTCGTCGATTGGAAGGCCACGGCGCGCACCGGAGAAGTGATGGTCCGGGAGTTCACGCGAGACGACCGAGGGCAAGTGGAAATCATCTTCGACCCGTCAAATCCCCCACAAAGCTCCGCGCTGTCCCAAGTCGATGACACGGCGTTCGAAAAGACGGTTCAGCAATGCGCGGCCTTGGTTTGGCGGCTGTCGGAAGCCGGCACCGAGATTCGGTTCCACTGCGGTGAAGTTCACATACTGTCGGTGGCGCCGTCGGACGTCTTCGGAATTCTGGGATTCCTCGCCACCGTACAACCGGAACCCACCCGCGACCCGGGCGAACAAGCGTGTTCAGCGCCCGATGCCGCCGAGGGCGTGCCACGCTTCATATTCAGCGCTACCACTAACCCGGATTTCTCACCGCCTGACGGGCAACGCACACAATGAGAAAAGCGGGCTTAAGGGTCCTGCCGCACGCTACAATCTTGAGAGAACTTCGCTTTGAGAGAACCTCTACCGGCTTTCGGCCCCTTTATGCTGTTGTTCTTGCTGCTTGCCCTTCCGGTCGCGCTGTGCGCGCAGAACGCCGACATCGAAATCGAGCCGTTGCGTACGAGCATTACGGTTCGCGAGACCCTGGAAGCGGAATCTTCCGGCTACGTTACCGCGGTCGAGGCGGAAGAGCTCGACAGTCGGCCCGGCGTGAATCTCGACGACCGGCTTCGCGACATCCCCGGATTCAGCCTCTTTCGCCGTTCTTCGAGTCTTGTCGCTCATCCGACAACCCAAGGCGTTTCATTGCGCGGCATCGGCAGCAGCGCCGCTGGCCGCACTCTCGTGCTCTACGACGGTTTCCCGGCGAACGATCCCTTTGGCGGGTGGGTCTATTGGTCACGAATGAATCCGGACGCCGTCGAGGTGATCGAGATTTCGCGCGGCGCTACGACGAGCGCCTACGGCGACCGCGCCATGGGCGGAACGATCTCGGTGCTGACCCGGATCCCCGAGGTGCGTCACATCTGGGCTTCGGCCGAGGGCGGAAGCGCCGGCATCGCCGACGCCCGCGGCGGGTATTCCAATCTGTTTGGGAAGTTCGGCGTGTCGAGTTTCGTTCGCGGACTGCGTTCGGCAGGGTATTACATCGTCGACGAAAATCTTCGCGGCAGCGTGGACCGCCGCGCCGACGTCGACTTCCTGGTGGGCGACTTGCGCTTGGATTATTTCGGAAACCGCGACCGGCTGACCTTCAAGACCAACCTCGTCAGTGAACAACGTCAAAACGGAACCGCGCTGCGGGAGAACTCGAGTTCCGTGGGGACCGCCGGCATCAACTATCAGCGCGGCGGGTTCGCCGTGAATGCCTATCACTCGCGCGGGGCTTTGAGAAATGCGTTCTCCTTTGTCAATGGGACCCGTAGTTTCGAAGGTTTGGTGCTGCTGCAGCGCGTGGCCTCGGAAGACACCGGCGGATCCATTCTTTGGAGCCGCGGCTGGAGCAAGGGCAATCTGTTGATAGGCGCCGACACCCACCGCGCCGAAGGCCTCAGCACCGACACCGTGGTTTCAACCGGCTTCATTCGCCGGCCCGGCGGCCGCCTCTGGCAGCAAGGCGCTTTCGTGCAAGGGGATGTCGCCCTCGGCCCCAAGACAAATGTCTACGGCGGTTTGCGACACGATTTCACCGACCGCGGCAATGATTTCTGGAGCCCCCGCGGAGGGATCGCTTTTTCCGAAGGCCCGCGCCGCTGGCGCCTCTCGGCGTTTCGCTCTTTCCGCGCCCCCACTCTCAACGAATTTTTTCGGCAGTTTCGCGTCGGTAATATCACCACCCTCGGCAATAACGGTTTGCAACCCGAAACGATGGCCGGGGTCGACGCGGGCATGGACTGGCGTGTTTCTTCGTTCCTCGTGCGTACAACCGTCTTTTGGCAGCAAATCGACGACTTGATCGGTAACGCCACGATCCGCATCGACCCGACCCCGCTCAGGCAGCGTCAAAACATCGGCCAAGCCAACTCCCGCGGCGTGGAGTTCGAAATTCAGAAAACCCTGCGGCGCGTGCGCTTCGAAGCCGCGTATCTATTCGTTGGTTCGCAATTGAGCACGAACCGCTGGATGCCGCAAACCCCGAAACACCAGGGGTCGTTTCAGATTCTCTATTCCTCCGAGAAGACACTGCTCAGCGCGGGTCTGCGCTCTTACGCGTTGCAGTTTGAAGACGACTTGAACAGTTTCGTGCTGCCCGGTTTCGCGACCGTGCAATTCAAGGCCAAGCGCGAATTGGGCAAAGGGGTCTCCGCCGTGCTGGCCGCCGAGAACGCCTTGGATCGACGCTTCGTGGTGGGCTTTTCGCCGACCCCGACCATCGGCAACCCGCGACTGTTGCGGGTCGGGCTGCAGTGGAACCTAGGACACTAGGAAAAGCGTAAGCGGCAACCTACAGCCCCTCGCTGCCCAATCTCACTTTCATCTCGCCCAGGCAAGCCTCGAACGCTTCGAAGGCCGCGGGCGACTCTTCCTCGATCAGACTCAGCACACCGCCGGCGTCGTGTATCGAGCGGACCAACATGAGGTTGTCGTACAGCCCGAAATCTTCCACCAAGAGCGCGTCGCGGTCCCAGCGCCCATCGTCGCGAGCCGCAACAGGCCCATGAGTCGCTTCGACGCGGTCCGCGTAGTCGCTGCTCGAATTCGCGTACCCATAAACCGGTTTGCGTTGGGAAAACATGTACCCCAACTCGAATGCCGTACCGGCGTCCGCGCCCGGCCCGCGAAACGGAGTCAGATTGAAAATCCCAGCGTCGGCCCTGTCCATGAGGCCACAGTTAGCCGTGAAGATGTCGGCGGCGTTTTCGCTGACCGAGCCGTCTTGATTGAGAGGGAACAGGCCATCAAAACCATAGCCGGCACAAATCTCCACTTTGCGGCGTCCGACCTCGACGGCATTCGGGAGAAAGACGTCGGGGCCGGCGAGATAAATCGTCTTCGTCATGACCACGGGAATGCCAACGCAGGCAAAGCCGACGTCTCGGCGCAATCGTTCCCTATCGAGGCAGGATCAACCCGCCCAGCTTCTCTTCCGGGCGCGGCTCGGGCGGAAATTGCGTCGCCCAATTGTCGAGGTATTTCAATCCCGTACCGGTGTTATAGATAACGATTTCGTCATCTTTGTCGAGGAAGCCGTCCCGCAGCAACCGCTCGAGCGCCGCGAAGCACGACGCGCCTTCCGGAGCGACGAACATGCCCTCCGTCTCGGCCAACGAACGACCCGCCTTGAGCATTTCTTGATCCGTCACCGCTAGGCAGGTCCCACCACCTTTTCGCACCGCTTCCAATACCAGAAAATCCCCGATCGCCTTGGGAACCCGCAGCCCCGCCGCCAGCGTGGACGCCCCTTCCCAGAACTGGGACGCTTCGGCGCCCTCGTCAAACGCCCGCACGATCGGCGCGCAGCCGGCCGCTTGCACGGCGATCATCTTGGGGCGTTTCGAGTCGATCCAGCCGATCTGCTCCAGCTCGTCGAAAGCCTTCCACATTCCGATCATCCCCACGCCTCCGCCGGTGGGATAGAAAATAGCGTCGGGCAATCGCCAGCCGAGTTGCTCGGCGAGTTCCAGCCCCATCGTTTTCTTCCCCTCGATACGGTAGGGCTCTTTCAGCGTGGAAACGTCGAACCAGCCTTCCTCATCCTTGCGCTCGGCGACGATGCGGCCGCAATCGCTGATCAGCCCGTCGACCAAGGTCACATGAGCGCCGCACATCTTGCATTCGATGTAGTTGGCTTGGGGCACGTCGCGAGGCATGAAGATATGGGCTTCCATGCCGGCGGCCGCCGCGTAGGCGGCCAGGGCCGAGGCGGCGTTCCCGGCCGAGGGCGCGGCCAGCTTCGTCGCGCCCAATTCCTTGGCCATGGAAACGGCCGCGGCCATCCCGCGCGCCTTGAACGTTCCGGTCGGGTTGGCGCTTTCCTCCTTTACCGATAGGCGAGACGCTCCGATGCGCCGACCGTAGCGAGGAGCCGGCAGCAACGGCGTATTGCCTTCGCCAAGCGACACCACGTTGTCGGGATCCCCTACCGGCAGCAACCCGCCGTAGCGCCACATCGAATGCGGCCCGCGGGCGACTTGTTCCTTGGTTAACTCTTGGCGGGCGCGCTCCAAGTCGTAGCGGGCCAATAGCGGTGCTCCGGCGGGGGAGAGATTATGAAGCTGCCCGGTAGGGAATTCCTCGCCGGTTTTGCTGCACGCCAAAGATCGTAGGAACGTCATAATAAAGCAGGGGAAAGTGTGTCGTCGTCGCGAAGCCGCCGGAAACCACCCGTAAGCGAATGAGTATCCTACAGCGTCCAACGGCTCGTCTAGTGCTCGCTCAACTGGCAATCAGCGGGACCCTGTGCGCCGCCGAATTCGCCGTACTCAAATCCGGCTTCCGATTGCGCGCCGAACGTCACGAAATCTCCGGCGGCCGCGTGCGCTTGTACACCGCCGATCGAGGCGTCGTGGAACTTCCCGCCTCGTCGGTTGTGCGGTTCGAGCAGGAGGATTACGTGGCTCCCCCGCTCGCCCCCGCGCCAAGCTCCGTCCCGATCGAAACGCGCGCCCAGTTCGACCTGCTCGTCGCTCGCCTTGGCGCGGAACTCGAGCTGCACCCGGCGCTCGTTCACAGCGTCATCGAAGCCGAGTCCAACTACGATGCCGACGCGGTCTCGCCGAAAGGCGCCGTCGGACTCATGCAACTCATGCCCGAAACCGCCAAGGATCTGGCCGTAACCGACCGCCGCGATCCCGGCCAAAACGTCCGCGGCGGGGCATCCTACCTAAAACAATTACTAAACCGCTACGCAGGCTCCCGCGACGGTCTGCTACGGGCTCTGGCGGCCTACAACGCCGGTCCCGGAAAAGTAGACCGCTATGACGGCCTGCCGCCCTACGACGAAACTCGCCTCTTCGTCCGCCGCGTGATCCGGCGATTCCTTGATCTCACCGAATCCGAATAGCGCCGACTACTCATCAATCTCCAGCCGCCGAATCGGCCCGCCCACCACCGTCATCACCAACTGCGCCAGCGGCACCAACAGCCCCACGCCCGCGAACACCAACGCGTAGTTGCCCGTGGCGTCGAGCACCTGCCCCACCAGGTAGATAATCAACATCGACCCGAGTCCCTGCCCGGTCCCCGAAAAGCCGAACACCGTCCCGACATACTTCGGCGGGAACCAGTCCGAGGGCAGGTTGACGGTATTGACGGACCAAAACATGAAGAAGAACGTCGCCAGGCTGATCGCGGTGATGGCCACCGCCAAGCTGTCGGTGTAGGCCGCCGCCACCCCGACCATCGACGCCGGCGCGGACAACCACATCATCGTCCGGCGGGCGCGGTGAACCGACCAGCCGCGGCCCACCAACCACGAGGTCACCCCTCCTCCGGCCATGTTCGCGACTCCCGCGACCATGAAAGGGATCCAGGCCACCGCGGCGATCGATTCCAAATCGAGCCCGCGGTCTCGGGCGAGGTACTCCGGCAACCAGAAGATATAGAAGACCCAGAACGGGTCCCCAATCGCGCGTCCCAGAAAAACGGCCCAGGCCTGCCGGTAGACCACGACGCGCCCCCACGGAACCGTTTCCTCGCGCCGCGATGCCGCCGGCCCTTGCGACTCCGCGGCCGTCACCCGGAACCATACCGGCAGCCACAGGAAGCCGATCGCGCCGACGGCGACACAGGCGGCCTGCCATCCCCACCACACCGCCAGGGCTCCGATCAAAGGTGGAGCCAACATCGCGCCGATCGAACTGCCGCTGTTGGTGATGCCGACCGTCAACGATCGCAGCGGACCCGGCACTCGCTCCGCGGCGGCTTTCATGGCGGCCGGCCAGGCTCCGCCTTGCCCCATGGCCAATACAAAACGCACGGCGGCCAGCGACCACTTCCCGACAGTAAACGCCTGCGCCGCTCCAGCAAGCGACCACCAAACCATGAACAGCGCCAAAGCCCGCCGCGCGCCAATAACGTCCGCGATCCGCCCGCCGACGCTGTAGAAGATCAAATACCCGGCTGTGAACGCGTTGACGATGAACGAATAATCCGCGTTGCTCATCCCGAATTCGTCACGCAACGTCGGCGCCAGAACACTCGCCGTCAAGCGGTCCAAGTAGTTGATCGTGGTCGCCGCGAGCAGGATCGAAATCAACAGCCAGGGGACTTGCGGAGGATCGTCGCGGATGTCGGGCGACTGGCCGCCGACGGGCTGGTGGGAATCGGAAACGTTCATAACGATCCGGAAGACGTAACAGTATAGACGCTTGGCCCTCGCGCCGTATGGCGTTGACTTGCTGTGCTAGAGTTTGAAACGTGAAAGCCATCGTTGTCGGTTTGCTTGTGAGCTTCGGCCTATGGGCCGCCGAGCCGACGCCTCGTCTGGCGCCGCTTTCCGGCGCGCCGCCCTACCCCTCCGACAATCCACCCACGAAGGAAAAGATCGAGTTGGGCGAGATGCTCTTCTTCGAGACCATGCTTTCCGGCGGCGGTCGCAGAAGCTGCGGCACCTGCCACAAACCCGAGTTGCTTTTCATGGACGGCCTGAGCCGCGCTTGGGGCTTGAATGAGTCCGAACTCTCTCGCAAAGCGCCCGGCTTGCTCAATGTCGGTTGGCAGCGGAAAATGTTTTTCGACGGCCGCGCGAAATCACTCGAAGAGCAGGTCCCGATGCCGCTCGAGCACCCTCAGGAAATGGCGCTCGACCCCGAAGTCGCCGCTTCCCGCGTGGCCGCCGACCCCGGGTATCGGCGGCTCTTCGAAAAGGCGTTTCCCGGCCGGGCGATTACCTTCGACTTGATCGCCAAGGCCGTGGCTTCCTACGAGCGAACATTGGTTTCCTATGACAGCGATCTCGACCGCTATCTGCGGGGCGACGATACAGCCCTCAAGCCCGCCGCGAAGCGCGGCATGGAGCTTTTCAGCGGCAAGGCCGGTTGCGTGGAGTGCCATCACGGCCCCCTGCTCACCGACCACAAGTTTCACTACACCGGGGTGCCCGAGCGAGTTGGGGATTCCAAGCCCGGTTCCAAGTACAAGACCCAAAGCCTGCGCGATGTGACGCGACGATTCTCCTATATGCACAACGGCATGTTTTTGCGGATGGAAAAGGTCCTCGACCACTACGTCCGCGGCGGGGCGGCCCCGCCTGGGTTGGAAGCCGAGATTTCGCCCGTTGCCTTGACCGTCGAAGAGCGATCGGACCTGACCGCCTTTCTCCAATCCCTCAACGGCAGAATCACGGGCGCTGAACTGAAGTCGCCTCGGGCCGTGGATGTCTTCGACATCCCGCGCGGCAAGCCCGAGAAGAACGGCGCTGAATCGACTGAAGACGACCCAAGCTACGCCAAGTGACCGCCTAAGTAATTGAGATCACGCGGGAAAATCCGCCCCCCTCGAACCGCGCTAAACTTTACTGATAGCAGCAAAGCTCACGCCGGGCGGCGCGAGCGCTACAAGCATCGCCATGGTCGGCTCAACCATCGCACACTACATCGTCGGCGAGAAGCTTGGTGAAGGCGGCATGGGCGTGGTCCACAAGGCCGAGGACTCTCGGCTGCGGCGGACCGTGGCCCTGAAGTTTCTCTCGGGTCGAGCGATCCAAGACCCCGAACTCAAAGAGCTGTTCCTGCAAGAAGCGCGGGCCGCGGCGGCGCTCGACCATCCCAACATTTGCACGGTTCACGCCATCGAAGAGGTGGATGGTCAATCGTTCATCGCGATGGCTTACGTGGAAGGCCGCAGCCTGGCGGAAAAGCTGCAGGCCGAAGGCGCGCTGGACATTGCCGAAGCCGTCGACTTCGCCAAGCAAATCGCCGGCGGCCTTCAAGCAGCGCATCAGAAGGGAATTGTCCACCGCGACATCAAGCCCGCCAATCTGCTGATCACCGACAGCGGACAAGTCAAGATCGTCGATTTCGGTCTGGCGCAATTAGGCGGCAGCTCGCCCACCGGCAGCGCTCGTCTGCTGGGCACAGCCGCCTACATGTCCCCGCAGCAGGCTGTCGGGGCCGAGGTAGACCACCGCACCGATATCTGGTCGCTGGGCGGCGTGCTGTCGGAGATGCTTTCCGGGCGCCCACCGTTTTCGGGACTCTACACCGACGCGGTTCTGTACGCCATCAGCCACGAAGAGCCCGAACCGGTTGGCGGGCGCCGCGAAGACATTCCCGCCGCGCTCGAAAGGATTGTCGCCAAGGCGCTTGCGAAAGACGTCGACGAACGCTACCAAGACGTGGCCGAGATGCTTCGAGATCTTTCTACCGCCCTCGAATCGCCCGCCGCCGCCGCCGACACCGCGGTTTACGACTTGCCCCCCGAACCCCGAGAATGCTCCGTGGCCGTGTTGCCCTTCGCCAATATGAATCGCGACGAAGAAAGCGAGTTTCTCAGTGACGGCATCACCGAAGACATCATGACCGCGCTCTCGAAAGTGGAGGGCATTCGCGTCATGGCGCGCAACTCGGCCTTCCAGTTCAAGGGCAAGACGCCGGCTTTGTCGGAAGTCGGCGAAACCTTGAAAGTTGACTCGGTGGTTTCGGGCAGCGTCCGCCGCGTCGGTGAGCGGCTCAGAATTACCGCCGAGCTCAGCAACGTCGCCGACGGCTATGAGATGTGGTCGGAACGATACGACCGCGTCATGGAAGACGTCTTCGAGATTCAGGACGAGATCTCGCAAGCGATCGCCGACGGGCTGCGCGTGAAGCTCGGGCGCGGCCCATCGAAAAAACTCGTCGAGCGGTGGACCGACAATGCCGAGGCCTACCGCCTTTATCTGTTGGGCCGTTATCATCTCAACGCACGTACCCCCGAGTCGATCCAAAGCGCGGTTGAGTCTTTCGAGCAGGCAATTGAGGAAGATCCGCGAGCCGCCCCGCCCTTCGCGGCGTTAGCCGAAGCCTACACCTTGCTGGCCGGCTCGCATTACAACACTCGCCCACATGAAGAGGCCTTCGACAGAGCCCGCCGGGCCGCCGCGCGAGCCGTTGAGCTTGATGACAACTGCGCTGAAGCTCACGCCGCGGCGGCTATCTTGGCGTTCCGCGCCGATTGGAATTGGGACGAAGCCGAGGGCGAGTTTCGCCGTGCAATCGAACTCAACGAAGGCCTGGCGACGGTTCATCACAGCTTTGGGTTGTTCCTGGCCTGCCAGGCGCGTTATGACGAGGCCATCGCGGAAGTCCGGCGGGCACTCGCGCTCGACCCGCTCTCCCCGATCATCAGCACGGCGCTGGCGCGCGTGCTCTGTTTTGCGCGACGGTTTGACGAATCGCTGGAGCAGAGTCTGCAAACCATAAAGCTGCACCCACGCTTCGCGGGCGCTTACTTCGATGTCTGCATTACCGACCAAAACTTGGGGGGATACGACGAAGCGCTCGAAGCGTATCGCAAGTTCGAAGAACTGGGAGGGCAACATGGGTCCACAAGATTGGCGCGTGTGATGATTTTAAACGCGATGGGCAAGATGGACGAGGCTCGTCAAGAACTCGACCAACTGGTTGCGGCGGGTGACAAGCTCGGCGTCGGGGCGAATCTCTATATCGGCGTTGCTCAGGCGACGATGGGGGATCTGGACGCGGCGTTCGAGAGGTTCGATAAGTCATTGCGCCTCCGCGAGCCTCAGCTCGTTTATGTGCAGTGCGAGCCCAGTTTCGATCCCTTGCGAAAAGATCCACGCTATAACGAACTCATCGGCAAAATCGGCTTTCCGCCGATCCTCCCAAGGCCAGCATGAATCTTTGCCGAACGCGTGTTTTCGTCGTTCAAGGAACAGCGGCCCTGGTCGGCTTGCTTGTGTCCGCCTGCGGGTTCGGCGATCCGAGCACAAACGGCAAACTGACTGTCCCCGCGGGCTTTGAGGTCGAGATCGCCGCCGGGCCGCCGCTGGTCGAGCGTCCCATGATCGTCGACATGGACGAACAGGGGCGTCTTTACGTCGCTGAATCTTCGGGGTCGAACGATCCCGTGCAACAGCAACTGGCCGAGAAGCCCCACAGTATCTTGCGGCTTGAGGACGCCGACGGCGACGGGCGTTTCGACCGGCGCGTAGTCTTCGCCGATAAGATGATGTTCCCGGAGGGCGTTCTGTGGCACGACGGCTCGCTCTATGTTGCCGCGCCTCCCGTTATCTGGAAGCTCACCGACAGCGATGGCGACGGACGGGCCGATCGGCGGGAAGAGTGGTTTGACGCCAAGACGCTGACCAACTGCGCCAACGATTTGCACGGGCCGTATCTCGGTCCCGATGGTTGGATCTATTGGACCAAAGGCGCCTTTGCCGAGCAGACTTACGAGCGTCCCGGACGCTCGCCTCTGATCACGAAGGCTGCTCACGTCTTTCGGCGGCGGCCGCGGGGCGGTCCGGTCGAGGCCGTGTTGACCGGCGGCATGGATAACCCGGTGGAAGTTGCCTTCACGCCCGAAGGCGAGCGATTGTTGACCTCGACTTTCCTTCAGCATCCGCAACTAGGGCGGCGCGACGGGATTCTGCACGCGGTCTACGGCGGCGTGTATGGGAAGGTTCACGGCGTAACCGATAATCATCCGATGACGGGGGGCTACTTGCCGGCGATGACCCACCTAGGTCCGGCGGCGCCGGTCGGGTTAGCCCGTTATCGGTCCTCGGTTTTCGGCGACGACTATCGAAACAACCTCTTCGCCACGTTGTTCAATATGCACAAGGTCACTCGGCACGTCCTGGTGCCGAAGGGAGCGACGTACGAAACCGAAGACTCCGATTTTCTCGTGTCCGACAGCTCCGACTTTCACCCAACGGATGTGATGGAAGACGCCGACGGGAGCTTGTTGGTCGTCGACACCGGAGCGTGGTACAAGCTGTGCTGTCCGACTTCGCAGCTGTCGAAGCCCGATGTGACGGGGGCGATTTACCGCGTGCGGCGAAGCGACGCTCCGACGATTCGCGACCCTCGCGGCGCCGACATGGAATGGGACACCGTGACGGCCGCGGATTTGACCCCGCGGTTGGCGGACGAACGTCCTGTAGTTCGCCGGCGCTCGATCGAAGTCTTAGCGAAGAAGGGCGGGGCGGCGGTCCCGGCCTTGGCTGAAGTTTTGGCGTCAAGCGCCTCGGCTCAAGCGCGCCGCAACGCGATTTGGGCGTTGACGCGAATCCCGGGCGTGGAGGCTCGGGCGAAAGTTCGCGGGGCCTTGGCCGATTTCGACGCAAGCGTCAAACACGCGGCAGTCCACGCGGTTGGCGTTTGGCGCGACGGCGTCGCCGTGGAAGCTCTCTTGAAAGAAATGACTAAGGGTGATGACGCGCCGCGGCGAGTCAGCGCCGAGGCGCTCGGGCGCATCGGCGACCCCAGGGCCGTTCCGGGTCTGCTTGCGGCCGCCGCGACCGTGAACGACGAAGTGCTGACGCATTCGCTGACCTTCGCCTTAATCGAAATCGGCGATCCGCGTGCGACTCGAGCGGGGCTGGAAAGCGTATCCCCTCACACACGGCGGGCGGCGTTGTTGGCGCTGGATCAGATGGAGCGGCGTTCGCTCGATCCCGCGACGGTGATTCCGCTGCTCTCCTCGCGGGATCCACCTGTCGCCGCGGCCGCCGAGTGGATCGTCGGTCAACACCCCGAGTGGGGAAACATGCTGTCGGGTTACTTTCGCCGACGGCTGACGAACTTGCGGACGGGTGAGGAAACCGCGCTCGAGCGACAGTTGGGCCAATTCATGGGCGACGCCGCGATTCAACGATTGGCGGGGAATGTCGCCGGTCGGCCGGGCCGGAAACGAGCCCGCTTGTCGGTTTTGCGCGTGATGGCGGCGGCGGCTCCCGACAAGGTGCCGCCCGGTTGGCGTCGGGCGTTGGTGGCGGCCCTTGCTTCGGCGGACCACGAAGCGTCCGCGGCCGCGGTTAGGGCGGCGCGTAAGCTGCCTCGCGAAGAGTTGGGCGAAGCGCTTACCGAAGCGCTTCAAAGGGTTGCGCGCGACGAGCGGGCCGACGAGCGAGCTCGTGTCGAAGCCCTCGAAGCGACGACGGAAAGTTTCGGTCCGCTGTCTTCGGAATTGTTTGACTTCTTAGTGACTCGAGTGATGCCGGATGCTCCTGTCGAGGTCCGCGGGCCGGCGGCACGGGCCATGGCGACGGTTGCGCTGACCCGGCGGCAGCTCACGAAGCTTGCCGGCCGGTTGGGCGCAGTCGGCCCTATGGAGTTGCCGTTGCTGGTCGAGGCATTCGCGGTGGGCGGGGACGAGGGGTTGGGACGGCAATGGATCGAGGCGCTGGCCGGCGCGCGGGGCCTGGCGAATCTGCGAACGGATATCATCGAGCGGGTTGCCGCCGCCTACCCTCGAACGATTCAAGAGGCGGCTCGCGGTTTGCGGGCTCCCGACGGCGACGGCCGCGAGGCCAGGCAGCGGCGGTTGGAGCAATTACTGACATCGCTTGAACCCGGAGACATCCGGCGCGGGCAAGCGGTGTTCAACAGTTCGGAGGCAGCTTGTTCCTCGTGCCACGCCATCGGCTACGAAGGCGGGCGAGTGGGGCCGGATTTGACGAGAATCGGGGAGATTCGCGAGCAGCGCGACCTTCTCGAGTCGCTTGTTTTTCCGAGCGCAAGCTTCGTACGCAGCTATGAGCCGCTTGTCGTCGTCACAGCCGCCGACACGTACAGCGGAGTGCCTCTCGAGACGTCGGAAACGCATATGTTGCTCGCCACCGGCGCGGAGGAGCGGGTACGCCTTGTGCGATCACGGATCGAGGAGGTGCGCCCCGGAACCGTGTCGGTAATGCCGGCGGGATTGGACGAGCAGATGACGGAAGGGGAGTTGGCCGATCTGCTGGCGTTTTTGAAGGCAACCCGCTGGGGCCCGGACTAGAGAGAGGCGGCGTCGGGAAACCCCCAAGGGCGAATCTTTACAGAGGCATCGCTCCTTGCGCGAAGACCCTCGCTACAACGACCTCATCCGCGAAATCGACTTCCCGGCGCGAGCATAGTAACGCCGGACGAAGGCCGCCATGAGTGTCGTTCGCTTGCCGGTCGGCGTCAATTACCCTTCTGGAAGTGCTGAAAGCCTTCGGGTTGTAAAGGACCAGTTACGCCGTTGGTCCGCAAGCCGACTCCCGAGCCGGCTTGGACGGTTCCGATTCGCGTCAGCGGCAGGCCTTCGAATGCAGACAGAATGCCGCGGCCGGGGCGGGCGGTGAATAACAATTCGTATTCTTCGCCGCCATGGAGAGCTTGGTCGATCGACGCGGCCCGATAGCGGGGGACCCGAGAAGCCTCGACCTCGAGGGCGACCGAGGAAGCCGTCGCGAGTTTGGCGGCGTCGGCCGACAATCCGTCACTCAGGTCGATGGCGGCGGACGCGCCGACCTGGCGTCCTAGAAAGCGGCCGAGTTCCAAACGCGGTTCCGGATAAAGGTGGCGCCGGACCGCGCGGGAGCGGATCGAGCCTCCACCCTCCATCAGTTTCACCAGGCCCAGCGCCGAGCCGCCGAGTCGGCCGGAGACATAGAGCCTGTCGCCCGCCTTCGCGCCGCCGCGTGTCAGCGCCTTGTTGCGGGGTGCTGAGCCGATCACGGTGAGAGCGGCGTTAAAGAGTTTGCTCCGCGCTACGTCGCCTCCCACGAGCGGGGCCTCGAATTTCTCGACCGACGCCGCAAGTCCGCGAAGGTAGTCTCCCAGCCAACGACCGCGTACCCATTGGGGAAGCGACAGCGATAGCAGCACACAACGCGGCGTGCCTCCCATGGCGGCGATATCGCTAACGGCTCTCGCGACGGTCTTGTAACCGAGTGCGTACGCGGGGTGACGGCTTCGCCGGAAGTGAGTATCTTCGACGACTTGATCGGTTGTCAACAATAGGTCTTCGCCCCGGGGAGGTGCGTACACGGCGGTATCGTCGCCGATACCGAGGCGAAGACCGGCCGACTCGCCGCCGCCCGCGACGCGGCGAATGGTCTCGATGAGCTGCGATTCAATGAGCTCCATCGGCTGATCTTCCCGTGGCGGCGGGCCGGTGTAATCCCCAGCCCCGGCCCGTTATAACCGTACTACGTGTTGACATCCCTATTTTAATATTGGTAAGGTTCAGGTCTTAAGGTCGTTGTAATGTAACGTGGCTCGGTTGACATGGACCACGACTCCCCTCGGTGCTCTCTTCGGCGGAGTTGATTAGTCTGACAGGGCCGGAATGCAAAAGAATCATTTTATAGTAGTCGTTGCGCACTCGGTTCACGGCCGCGTCAGTCGGTTCCATATTCCGCCCTATGCGATCCACATCGCCGCGGCCGTCGTGATGCTGGCGGGGATTGCGGGCATCGGGCTCTTTTCCAGCTATACCCGCATGGCCGTCAAGGCTTTTGAATTCAACGAAATGCGCGCCGAGAATGAGGCGCTGCAGCGAAAGTACGACGTGCTCGCGCGGCAAGCGGAAGAACGCGACGTGCAGCTTCAATCGCTGGGGAACCTGGCGACCGAAGTGTCGATGGCTTTCGGCATCAAGCGCCAGGCCGACGAGGCGGGCGAGCCGGGACTCGGATTTTCCCCGGAGCAAAACTATACCCGCTCGGTGAGTCAATACGACTTCCTACAACAAGTACAGGTTTCGGCCGGCGGCAGCGGCTCGGTGTGGGAGTGGCTGGAAAATACCACGCCGTCGATTTGGCCGGTGCAAGGGCGTTTGAGCAGTTCTTTCGGTAAGCGCAAAGACCCCTTCGCGGGGACCGCGAGTTTCCACGCGGGCATCGATCTGACGGCACGGCACGGGACGCCGATCGTCGCGGCGGCGGACGGCCTTGTGACCAGCAGCGGCTGGTTCGCGAAATACGGCAAACGTGTCGTATTGGCGCATGGCGGCAACGGGTTGTCGACCCGGTACGCCCACATGAGCGAGTTTTTCGTTCGTCCGGGGCAAGTCGTACGGCGCGGTGAAGTCATTGGGCGCGTCGGACGAACCGGAAGAACTACGTCGCCCCATCTTCATTACGAAGTTCGCTACCTCGGCACCCCCCTCAATCCCTACAAATACTTGCGGCGTCCGCTCAACCAACGAGCAGGCTTCCTGGCCGCCGACTAGACGTACGGCCGCTGTGAAGCCAAGCGCCGGGCGGCTTACGCCCCCGGGACCGGCGATAGCCCGCATTTCTCATCGCCTGACGAGCAAAGCACACGATAGGCCCACTATTATGTCGTTGCGCTTGCTCGCCGTGCTCAAGGTACTGCTCAAGTACGCGTCTTTTGATTAAGTGCTTAAGAGATGGGTCGCCAAGCGGCGCGCGCCTCGTACTGACGCGCCTCTCATGCACTTTGCCTCGACACGCGATGAGAATAGCGGCTAGATGTCTTTTTTCTCTCCGTAAGGCTTCTAACCGCTTGCAGATAAAAGGTTTCTGCTGTTACCGTGAGAGAAGCGGCCTGATTGCGGCGGCTGCGTTCGTGCCGCATGCGTCGGTGTCCGCCGGCGGGCGATTCGACCCCGCCGTGTCGCGCGGCCTCCGCGAGGCGAGGTGATCGATCTTGGCAATCAACGTCCGGTCTCTGTTTAGTTTGTTTTCCCGCGATCTTGCTATCGATCTGGGGACAGCCAACACACTGGTGTCAATTCGCGGCAAGGGCATTGTCGTCAACGAACCTTCCATCGTTGCGCTGAACAAGACGAATGGAGAGGTCGAGGCGGTGGGGCGCGAGGCCAAGGAAATGGTGGGCCGCACGCCGGGCAACATCGTAGCGATTCGGCCCATGAAAGACGGCGTGATTGCCGACTTCAAGGTCACCGAAAAGATGCTGACCTATTTCATCCAGAAGTCCCACAACCGCAAGATGCTGGTGCATCCGCGCATTGTGATCGGCGTACCCAGCGAAATCACGCCGGTCGAGGAAAGGGCGGTGCGGGACTCGGCCTATCGCGCGCATGCCAGCGAAGTGCATCTCGTGGAACAGGCGATGGTGGCGGCGATCGGCGCGGGTTTGCCGATTACCGAGCCTTGCGGCAATATGGTCGTCGACATCGGCGGCGGGACGACGGATGTGGCGGTCATTTCAATGTCGGGCATCGTGTATTCGCGGTCGGTGCGGGTGGCGGGCAACGAGATGGACGAAGCCATCATCAATTACCTGAAGCGGAAATACAAGTTGTTGGTTGGCGAACGCACGGCCGAGCAGGTGAAGATCCAAGTGGGCTCGGCTTTTAAACTCGATGAACCGATCAAGATGGAGATCAAGGGACGTAACTTGATCGAGGGCGTGCCGCGCACCGTGACCGTGGACGACTCCGAAATTCGCGAGGCTCTCGCCGACTGCGTCGGCACGATCATGAACGCCGTTCGCGTGGCGCTCGAACGCACGCCGCCCGAGTTGAGCGCCGACATCAGCGATCGCGGCATCGTGTTGACCGGCGGCGGAGCGCTGCTTCGCAATCTCGATCTCCGTATTCGCGAAGAGACCGGTTTGCCGGTTTCGATCGCCGAAGACCCCTTGGCTTCGGTGGTGATGGGTACCAGCCGCATGCTCAGCGACTTCAAGCTGCTGCGCCGTATTTCACTGGAATGAGAGCTCGCTGTGTTTGAGTTCTTTCTACGCTATCGCAACGTATCGATTTTGGTGGCGGTCCTGCTGGCGCAGTTTATTCTACTCGGGTATCAGGTCAAGCGCCAAGATGACGCGCGGCTGTTGCGAGTGTGGACGGTTGGTGCGATCAGCCCCATCCAAAAGGGCCTCAATCTGGCGACATCGGGAGTGGTGAACACCTGGCGGGATTACATCTGGCTGGTCGGCGCGCGACGACAAAACGAGCAACTCCGCGGGCAGGTTTCGCGGCTGAAGTTGGAGAATCAGCAGTTCCGGCGGGCGTTGGCCCGTTTCGATCGCGAGGACGATCTGGCGGCCTACGCGCGGCAGATCGAATCGGAGACTGTGGCGGCGCAGGTCATCGGGCACGGCTCGAACCCGAACTCGAAGGAAATCTTTCTCGACAAGGGCGCCGACGACGGCGTGATGACCGGCATGCCGGTCATCACGCCCGAGGGCATTGCGGGACGCGTCCGGGCGGCATATGGCGGGGCTTCGCTGGTTCGCCTGGTCCACGATGTGGAAGCCGGCGTCGGCGTTCTGTTGGGACGCTCGCGCGCGCGCGGCGTGATGAAAGGAAACGGCGAGCCGCGGGAGTGCCGGGTTGACTACATTCGCGACGATGTAGACGTGGCGGTCGGGGAATCGATTTACACATCGGGCGACGATCGAGTATTCCCCAAAGGCCTGCCGGTGGGGAAAGTGACACGCGTGGAGGCAGGCAGCGAATTCCAGCGGATTCATGTGGCGCCGGCCGCCCCGCTGGACCGGTTGGACGAAGTGTTGATCGTGCTTTCGGGCGTTCACGGGTCAATCCCGGAACATCCGCAACCGCAAGTGCCGCAATTCCTGATGCCCCCGCCCGAGCCCGAAAACGCGGTGGGCAAGGAACTCGCCGCCGGTGGGGAACCGCCGGGGCACGGGGCCTGGTCAGCTGATCTTCTCACTGACGCCGATCGGCTCCGTGAGCGCTATCGCGCGGTGGCGGCCGCCCAGGGCCACGTTTTTGGAGAAGGGGGCCCGGGAACACCCACGCCTAATTTCAACCTGGACCCGAGCATCCCTCGGCCCGCGGCGCCGGCGAACGAGACGGCAACAGACGAGGCCGCGGTCGACGAAGGTTCCTCGGAAGCGGGAGCGGCCGGCACGGAGCGGTCTGGTGAAACGAGCCCCGGCGAGGCGCCGGCGCCCGTTTCCCAGGAGCCGGCCCCCGAACGGTAAACATGCCTGACGACTTGCCGCGCGTGGAAGCCGAGGTTCGCAACGTCCGGCTCCATACCGCACTCGCGGTGACCGTCATCGCGCTGGCGCTGCAAGTTCACCTGCCGCTCTATTTTGACCGGTTGGGGAATCTCGATCTGCCGTTGTTGGTGGCGGTCTATCTGACGGTTTTGCGGCGAGATGTGGTGGCGGGGTTGTTGATCGGCGCGGCAGTGGGGTTGGCGCAGGACAGTTTGACCCAGGGACCGATTGGGGTGTTTGGTATTCTCAAGACGGTTATCGGGTACTTGGCGGCCACGGTAAGCCGTTTTGTTGAAGTGGATTTCACCGCCGCGCGCAGCGTGTTGACGGCGCTTTTCTTTCTCGTTCACCAACTGATGTTTTGGATTATGGAAGCGGTCTTGTTGGGTAATGAGATTTCGATCGACCCGGTGGGAACATTGATTTTCGCGACCATTCACGCCGGGATCGCCGTGTTGTTGTTTCGGTTCCTCGATCAGTTTCGTACAGCGCCGTGAACCTTCATTCCAGCCGGCGACAAAAAACGGACGGCCCGCGGCTGGCGGTGTTTCAGTTCGTCGCGACCGCTTCCGTCTTGTGGCTGCTTTCGGGCTTTTGGCAACTCCAAGTCCAGAGTCCCGATGTCTACGCCCAACAGGCCGAGCGCAATCGCATCAAATCTCTACCCTTGCCGGCGCCGCGCGGGAAGATTCTGGACCGCGACGGCCGCATCCTGGTCGACAATAGTCCGAGTTTCAAGGTCCTGCTGTCGCGGGCGCTGATCGAGCCCGAACACTTGCCTCTGATCGCGCGAGGGCTCAATTTCCGCCTCGACGGGCTCGAAGCGACGCTGGAGCGCTTGGAGGCTTCGCGCGCGCCCGAGTACCAATCGGTGCTGCTCAAGGAAAACCTGACCGCGCCGGAAGTGGCCTTCGTGGACGCCCACCGCGCGGAGTTCCCCGAGCTGGAGCTGGTTCGCTTCCAAAGACGGTTGTACCCAAAAGAGGGCTTGGCCTCGCACGTGGTCGGGTACGTCGGCGAAATCAGCGACGCGGAGCTCGAGCGCATCGAGTTCATTCGCTATGAGCCGGGCGCCGAAGTCGGCAAAGCGGGCATCGAGCGGCAATACAACGACGTGTTAAGCGGGGCGGACGGCCGCCGCGTTGTCGTAGTCGACAGCATGGGCCGTGAGCGGAGGGTTTTCGGCAATGTGGAAGCCGTTCCGGGCCGCAATGTGCGCTTGACGCTCGACCTCGACTTGCAAGTGGTCTCGGAGTTGGCGATGGAGAATCGTACCGGGGCGGTGGTGGCGCTCGATCCGCGCAACGGGGAAGTGTTGGCGTTGGTGAGCACGCCGAACTATTTCCCGGATCGCTTCGTGGGCGGCATCCGCACGGAAGAATGGCGGGCGCTGACGCGCCACCCCGACAAGCCGATGTTCAACCGCGCGATTCAGGCGCAACTGGCTCCCGGATCGATTTTCAAGCCGGTCGTGGCCCTGGCCGCCCGGAGACAGGGCGTAGCCGACAGCGAGTTCAGCGTTGTGTGTACTGGCGGGGCCACGTTTTACGGCCGCTATTTTCGCTGCCACAGAGCCCGCGGCCACGGCAAGGTGACTCTCTATGATGCTCTGGCCCAATCGTGCGACGTCTTCTTCTACACCTTGGGGAATCGATTGGGCATCGATCCCATCGCGGAGCATTCGCACATGGTCGGGCTGGGGGCGCCGACGGGGATCGACTTGCCCCACGAGGAGAAAGGTATCGTTCCCTCGACGAGTTGGAAGCTGCGTTTTCTGCGCGAAAAATGGTATGCGGGCGAGACGATTTCGGTCGCGATCGGACAGGGCGCGTTGACGGTCACGCCGCTCCAAATCGCTCACGCCTTCGGCGGATTAGTGATCGGCGGAGAATGGCATCGGCCGCATTTGATTTCCTGGGACGCGCTGAAGGACTTGCGAGAGGACTTCCATCCGCCGCCGCCCGAGCGCACGGACCTGGATCCGGCGATCGTTAGGCAAATCGTTCGGGGGCTGTGGGGCGTGGTCAATGGCGGAGGGACGGGCGCGCGGGCGCGCTTGCCGGGATATGAAATTTGCGGCAAGACCGGAACGGCGCAGGTCGTTTCGTTGCGAAGGCACCAAGAGAACGACAGCGACGCCCTCAAGGACAATGCCTGGTTTGTCGGTTTCGCCCCCTGCCGGGCACCCGAGATCGTCGTCGCCGCGCTGATCGAGCGCGGCGAGCACGGGCACCTGGCCGCGCCCATCGTGCGGGATGTGGTCAAGGCCTATTTCGACAAGCAACAGCGGCGGCGCGGGCAGGGCGAACCGACGCCCACGCCGGTGCAGTCCGCCGGCGCGGCGCACAAAGGGCTGTCGCGGTGAGCGGCGATCATTCCTTGCGAGATTTCGATTGGGCGCTGCTGGGGCTGACGGCGGCGATCGTCGTGCTGGGCGTGTTGGAAATCTATAGCGCGACCCGCAACACGGTGTGGCAAGACGCGCACCTGAGACAGATTCTTTGGGTAGCGGTCGGCTTGGTTTGCCTGTGGGTTTTCTCGGTCGTCGATTACAATTCGCTGATCCACCATGCCGTGACGTTCTACGTCATTTCGTTGGTGCTGCTCGTCCTGGTCCTCGTCGTGGGACAAGTCTTTGGGGGAGGGCGGCGCTGGTTGCCCATTCCAGGCGGTCTGACACTCCAGGTCTCCGAGTTCGTCAAAGTGGTGTTAGTATTGTTGGTGGCGAAGTTCTTCTCCGATTTGCCTAGCGAGCAGGTGGGATGGAAGAGTTTGCCGCGGATCGGCGCGCTGTTCGCGGTTCCCATCTTGTTGGTGGCCCGGCAGCCGGATCTGAGCACGGCGTTGAGCTTTTCGGCGATCCTGGTGATCGGGGTGTTTTCGGCGGGTTTGCGCTGGAAGCATATAGCGATCTTGGGATTGGCGGCGGTGTTGATCTTGCCGTTGGCCTGGCAGCAACTCAAGCCGTATCAGAAGGAGCGCTTGGTCACGTTTTTGGATCCCGAGAAGGATCCGCGCGGGTCGGGCTATCAGCCGATCCAGTCGAAGATCGCGGTGGGCGCCGGGGGAATCTGGGGTTCCGGGTTCGCGAGAGGCTCGCAAACACAGCTCCGGTTCATTCCCGTGCCCCACACCGATTTCGTCTTTTCGGCCTACGCGGAAGAGACGGGATTCGTCGGAGTCTTATTGGCTTTGACTTTGTATTTTGGATTGTTGATGAAGATCGTGGGGAACGCCCGAACCGCGGCTGACAGCGCGGGAACGTATATTTGCATGGGCACCGCCGCGCTTCTGTTGTTTCACTTGATCGTCAACGTCGGCATGGTCATCGGACGAATGCCGGTTACCGGCCTGCCGTTGCCGCTAATGAGTTACGGCGGGTCGAATTTGTTGGCGACGTTTATGATGCTCGGTTTGGTGAATAACGTCCGCATGCGGCGGTTTACCAATTGAGTGTGCGCCGCGGCGGCTTCCGGAGGCATGCCTTCCGAGAGGTCCGCGGCGGAAAAGTTTAAGTCGTAGGTCGACCTGCCCTCGCCGAGCGGGGGCGAAGAGATACGGGAAGGACGCGAGCCCGCGTGGCGTCGGCAACCGGGGCGGTTCTTCGGTCCAGCCGCGTTGAGCATGTTCAATGTGCTCCGCGAAACGGACGGAGAAAGGTTTGAGAGATGATGGAGCAGCTGAAGAACCGGGCTGTTAACGGTCCCGCGACTGCACGCGCCGTGAGCGCGCAATCGCGCTTCTCCTCGTCGATCATCCCCGAAGAAACCCGCCTCGCCGATGCCGCGGACCTCTTTCCCGAGGAGGTGTCCGGTGTCCAAGGAACTTATCGTCAACTCGTCCGTTCATGAGACAAGGTTGGCCATTCTTGAAAACGACCGCTTGGTCGAGCTCTACATTGAACAGGAATCCCAACACGCGCTGGCGGGGAGTATTTTCAAAGGCCGAGTAACGCGCGTGCTGCCCGGCATGCAGTCGGCGTTTGTCGATATCGGTTTGGAACGAGACGGGTTTCTCTACGTCTCGGACTTTCTCGAGGAAAACGAAGACCTCGAGACCGCGCCCACGAGTGCACCCCGCCGGTCGTCGGAGCGGCCCCGCGAAGCGGCGCCGGAGAAGGCGAACGGCGAAGCCGACGCAACGACCGACGTGACGGCCGGCCCGACCGAGACCGGGGGCAAAGCCGACCCGGCGACAGCCGGCGAAGAGGCCTCGGGCGACGGAAATTCCGCGCGACGCGGCAGGCGCGGGCGGCGTTCCCGGCGACGGCGCGGACGTTCCGGCGAGCGCCCGGCGGCGGGCTCAGCCGAGTCCGGCTTCCCCAACGAAAAGTATGCAGCCGTTTCCAGCGGCGACGAGGCGAACGGCGACGAGCCGGCCGACAACGAACTTGCCACTGACGAGCGGACCGATAAAGACACTCCTGCCACAGCCAATGACCGGCCCGACAGGGACGCCGAAGCCGCGAACAAAGACCGGGGTTTCACCGTGTTGCCCGGCGAATCGCTGGCGAAATACAGCGATTCGACGGCGTCCACCGTGGATGCATCCGAGGACGACGCATTAGAAGAGCTGAGGGCCGACGATGCTTACGACAGCGCTTACAACCCTGACTCGAGCGTGAGCGACGAGGCCCCGGGCGGCGGCAACGGCGGCGAAGACGACGAGCCGTCGGGCTTCGAGCACCAAGAAGCACCGGTCAAGGCGGGCTCCGGCCAGAGCCTTGATCCGCGGTCGAATGACAACGAACCCGACGAACAGGCGGATCGAGCGTTGTCCGTCGAGGCGATTGTCGCCGAAACGGATCCCGACGCCGCATCGATTTCGGGGCAGCCCGCTCGGCCGGATGAAGAACCCTTCGAAAATGACGACACGGACACGCCAGGGGAACTCGAGATCGAGGCTGCGGCCATAACCGCTGACGAGGCGGGCGACGAAGGCGTCGTGCCGGAGCTGGAAGAGCCCGACCAAGAGTACGCGGATTCAGAAGCGGAACCCGGCGACGAGTTCGCGCCAGACCAAGAATTGCTTCCCGAGGACGCACCCGAGACCATTGAGGCTTCCGACGGCGATCGGTCGGGCGATCTTGACCCAAGGATGCCCGGACGTCCCTTGCCGGGCGAAGCCGAAAGCGACGCGGAACAAGCAGCCTCCGAGGGGGAGGAAGATTCGGAGCCGCCGCGAGAGGGTGAAGCGCGGCAACGGACGCGATCGGCTTCGGCCGGCTTCGAGCGCCGCCGCGGACGTCGCGGGCGGCGCCGGGGACGGCGGGAAGGTCACGCGGCGGAGATGGACGAGGCCCCCAGTGAAGCCGGCAATCGCGGAGACGAGGGTCCCAAAATCAGTGACCTGCTGGCCAGGGGTCAAGAGGTGCTGGTTCAAATCTCCAAGGAACCCCTCGGCAAGAAGGGCGCGCGCATCACGTCGCACATTGCCCTGCCGGGGCGTTTTCTGGTCTACATGCCCACCGTCAATCACACCGGCGTTTCCAGAAAGATCGCCTCGGACAAGGAACGCGCTCGTTTGCGCAAGATCGTGCAGACCCACAACACCGGCATGGCGGGCGGCTTCATCGTTCGAACGGCCGGCGATGGAGTGAGCGAGGAGGATCTGCGGGGCGACATGCTGTTCCTCTACAACCTCTGGCTCGACATCCGAGAGAAGAGCGAAAACTGCCCGCCGGCCTCGCTTGTCCATCACGACGACGATGTCGTCGAACGCGTTTTGCGGGACCGTCTGGGCGAGGATTTCAAGACGATATGGGTCGACAGCGAAGAGGAATATGAGCGCATCCTTCGCTTCGTGGAGCGCTTCCAGCCCGATTTGTTGCGCGCGGTCAAGCTCTATACGCGAACGAAGCCGATTTTCGACTCCTTCAATATTTCGACCGAGATCGAAAAGGCGATTCGGCCCAAGGTGTGGCTCAAGTCGGGCGGCTACATCGTCATCAACCCCACCGAAGCGCTGGTTTCGATTGACGTCAACACCGGCAAGTACGTCGGCAAATCCGACCGCCTCGAAGACACCATCGTCAATACGAATCTCGAGGCTGTCCAGGAGATCGCGCGGCAGCTACGAATCCGGGATCTGGGAGGCATCATCGTTGTCGACTTCATCGACATGGAGGAGCGGGGGAACCGTCAGAAGGTGATGGCGGCGCTCGAAAAGGAGTTACGCATCGATATCGCCCCCTCGAAAGCCTTGCCGTTCAATGAGTTCGGACTCGTGGCGATTACGCGGAAGCGCGTCAAGCAATCGCTCGAACGAAGCTTGTGCAGTCCCTGCCCGTATTGCAAAGGTGCGTCGTACGTCAAGTCGGTGCAAAGCGTGATCTACGAGATCTTGACCAACGCCAGAAAAATGGTGCTGTCTAAAGAACCGAAGAAGGATATGACCCTGCGCGTCAACCAGGAAGTGGCACGAAAGCTAAAGTCGCGCGACAACAACTACTTGCAGGAGCTGGAACAGATTTTCCGGGCGAACGTCTTGGTGCGGGGTGACGTGTCGTTACACCGCGACCACTTCGACATTCACTGACCAGCGGCCCGCTTTTCGCATCGCGTGACGGGGCGCGCACGTTGTCAGCCCACGGTGTCGTCGCTCGGGCCGGTATGTCCCACGCTCCACGCAACATTCGTCAAGCAGGCGCGGCGCCAATTTCGATGTCGCGCACCCGAAGTAACGCGCCGCCACGCATTTTCGTATTATGGGGTAGTACGATGTGGCCGATCGCGGCGGGCCGAGGAGATCCGGTTTGAAAATTGTCAAGCTTCCAGGGCGAGTACCGGTTGTGAGGGTACTGATGCTGGCGGCGGCTATGGCCTTTGTTGTCAGTGCGCCGCTCCACGCGCAGAAGAAAGAAATGATCCAACTCCAGCGGGACATGGCGATCCTGCAGGAACAAGTGCGCGAAACCGGCCGCCAAATCACGCAGCTCAGCGAACGCATGGCCGTTTTCGAAAACCTTCTACAGCAGAATCTCGATACGTCCAACAAGCTGCATCAGGCCGTCGCGGTGATCGAACGCAGCTTGGCCAAGCAAGCGGATGCCATCGTCGGCCCGGTCACCACCATCAGTGCGCGCGTCGATTCGCTCAGCAACCGATTCGGCGCTGTCCGCGAAGTTGTCGAAGAGATGAATTCGCGCCTCGGCAAAGTGCAACAACAGGTCGAGGACATCAAGAATCAAGTCTCAACCCTGCCGCCGGCCGGCATGGACGATGGCGACGGCGCGGCGCCGGGAGGAGGCACGTCCTCCGAGACACTCTTCAATAGCGCGCTCACCGACTACCACCGCGGCACCTTCGAGTCCGCCGAGCCGCAGTTCGATGACTATTTACGGATGTTCCCCAGTACCGTCCGTGCTTCGGAGGCGCAGTACTACTTGGGCGACATCTCCTATCAACAGGAAAACTTCGATCAAGCGGTGAAGCGTTTCGATCGCGTGCTGGAGCAATATCCGGTGGGTCTGATTTCCGCCGACGCTCAGTTCAAGAAAGCGATGGCTCTGCTGAAACTCGATCGCGGGGCGGATGCTCGCCGCGAATTCCAGAGTGTTGTCGAGAAGTTCCCCAACAGCAATGTCGCCCCGGCCGCCGAGGCCCAGATCGCACGCATCGGCGGAACCGCTCGCTGACACCAGCACTCGCCCCCCCACTTCACGCCAAACGCACCCCTTAGCCCGCTTTTCTCATCGCGTGGCGAGGCAAAGTGCATGAGAGGCCCGTCAGTACGAGGCGCGCGCCGCTTGGCGCGCGGAGGCGTACGTGAACAGTACGGCGAGCACGGCGAGCAAGCGCAACGACGTATTGGCGGACCTGTAGTGTGCTTTGCCCGCCAGGCGATGAGAAATGCGGGCTAGAGATACAACTCTTCGAAGAGCTTTGTGTCGGCGGCTTCCTCGAACCAATCGGCAAGCCGGTCGTAACAGGCGTCCTTGTCCGGCGCCGGCGGCACACGGACGCCCAGCACCTCTTCAACCACGGCGGCATGTTCCAGCGCGCCATGGAGATAGGTTCCTAAACAGCGGCCGTCTCGAATGCCCTCTTCCCGTTCCCCGACGAAAGCGAAGGGCTTGCTGTCGGCCGGCTGCGTGGTTCGCCCCATGTGAATTTCGTAGGCCGAAAAAGCCGCCCCTCCGGGCGTTTGGGCGGCCACGGCGCGGGTGACCTTTTCCCGCTCGATCACCGTCGTCACGGGGAGCAAGCCGAGCCCGCGTCCGATTCAAGCGCCAACGGGTCCTCGATCCGCTCACCAAGGATTTGATAGCCGCCACAGATGCCCAGAACCAACGCCCCGGCGGCGTGCCGACGAATTACCCACTTGTCCAGACCGCGCGCCCGCATCGAGGCCAAATCGGCGATCGGATTTTTGCTCCCCGGTAGGATGACGATGTCGTAGTCGGCGTCCCGGTCGTTGTGGATCCAGTCCGCCCAGCGCAGCAATTGGAAATCCGTCAAGTTCGAGATGCGCGGCAGGCGGACGACCGCGATGCGCGGCCCATCGGTCGGCGCCGGGGTCACGTAATCGAGCGCCACGCCGTCCTCTTCGTCGATATGAACGCCGTCAAGGTGCGGAAAGACCCCCAAACAAGGCCGTGAAGCTTTCTGTTCGAGAATCTCGCGGCCGTCGCGAAACAAAGACGGATCACCGCGAAAACGGTTGACCGCGAACGAGCGAATCAGCTTGGCTTCTTCGGGCTCGACCAGCGCCATCGTTCCGTACACCGCGGCGAACACGCCTCCTCGATCGATGTCGGCCGTCAACAGCACCGCCGCGCCGAGCGAGCGCGCCAGGCCGAGATTGACCAGGTCGGTGCGTCGCAGATTGATTTCCGCCAGACTCCCGGCCCCTTCGATGACAACGTAATCGAACCGCGCCGCCAGCCGATCATAGGCCTCGTGGACGGCCCTCGCCAGCGTGTCGAAGTGCTCGTAATATTCCCGCGCGCCGAGGTTCTTCCAGGACTTGCCGTTGAGCACGACCTGGCTGCCTTGGTCGGAATTGGGCTTGAGCAGAATCGGATTCATGTCGGGCGAAGGCTCGAGTCCGCACGCGCCTCGGCCTGCGTCACCTGCGCACGCCCTATCTCGCCTCCCTGGGGGCAGGGGAACGAGTTATTAGACATGTTCTGGGCCTTGAAAGGCGCCACGGACAAGCCCCGCCGCCGCAGCCAACGGCAGATCGCTGTCGCCATCCAGCTCTTGCCGACATGCGAGCCCGTCCCCCCGACCATCATGCACTTCGCGGCCATGAGCTACCCAGGGTAATGGATTCTCGCGGAAGACGGACTCGGACCGAGTCGCCGAAAAACAATCGCTCGGCAGGCCCTATGCGATCACAGGAGGATTGAGGCTGGAAGCAGCCGTCATTCATTGACGGCTGCTTACGATCTTGTTCGATGGGGCGCCGCTACTGAATCGGCGAGTACCCGGTCGCGTTCATGAAAGTCGAGTCAACTTTCTGGACCAGTTTCCCGTCCGCAATCGAGTCGGCGTAAGCAGCCTTCCACACCGGGTCGTTCATAAAGGCCTTCCAAGACTTGTCACGGGCCTCGCGGCTCGGGTAGGCCAAGATGTAGATCAGCGTATTCTCTGACTTGGGCGCCTCGGTCGGCGTCCAATAGCCGATCAGGCGCATGCCGTGCTTTACGAACAGAGGGTTGGTGTGTTGGCTGAAGCGGTTGTGCAGGTCGCCCAGCTTGCCGGGGTTCGTCGTGTAGACCCGCATCTCGAAAACCCCATGGCTGTCGGCTTCGACCGCGGGCGGGTTGACAGCCGCGGCGACGAGTAGCAGCAACATGGCGGCGAGCCCGGCCCCGGCGAATTTGTATCGATCAATCATCATCAGTTCTTCTCCACAGTTCCTTGGTGATCCGGACCGAGAACCCTTCGCCGAGCCGGCCGGAACAACTCTTCGGCCCGACTCTTCCATGGCGACGCCCCCGTCCCGCCAAAATGTACCACATTGCGATCGGGTGGTGAAAATCACAGACGAAAGACGGGCCCGCTACCCCTCGCTGACCCGAGCAAAGTGAGCCTACACCCCAATGCTATAATCGAGATATTCGGGTTGTTTTTGAGGCCGATCCGCCGGATCCGCTAATTCAAAAGTTGTAACAGACCGGCATTCGTGCGCCACGCGGCGTACCGAAACACACCCGGCGAAAATCCCTTCATGAAGATCAGTTCCCGATTCCTTTCCCTTTTCCGGGGCTTTTGTCTCGTCTTGCTGCCGACAATGGTAGCCTTGCCCGCCTACGGCCAGCGCTCGGCCTCACTGGTCGGCACGGTTTTCGACCCCGACAACGCGGTCATTCGCGGTGTCGCCGTAAGGCTCGTCAACACCTCCACTGGAGAGAAACTCAGCGCCGCGAGCAACTTCTCCGGCACCTACATATTCCCGCTGTTGCCCAACGGCGTGTACGATCTCACCGCTGAAATCAAGGGATTCAAGACCTATAGCCGCCCCGGACTCGTTGTCTCGACCGGTCAAGCCGCGCGTGCCGATCTTCATATGGAAGTCGGCGTCGTCACCGAAGTCGTCACGGTGCGCGCCGACCTGCCGCAACTCCGCACCGAAGACTCCGCCGTCAGCTCGACGATTCGCAATGAAACCATCGCCAATCTGCCGCTGATCGACCGCCGCGCCGCGCAACTCGCACGGCTCAACGGTTTCGTCGTCCAAAACGGCACGGCCTCGAATTTCACCATGGCCGGCGGCCGCGGCTTCAACGCCATGTGGACCCTCGACGGCGGCATCGTCCAAAACGTCACCCTCGGTACGTCAGAATTGATGTTCGATCCGCCCATCGAGGCCGTGGAAGAGTTCACCGTGAACATTTCCAACTACAAAGCCGAATTGGGCCGTTCCGGCGGCGGCGCTATCCGCATGTCAACCCGTGCCGGCGGCAATGAAGTTCACGGGTCGCTCTATGAATTTCTGCGCAACGACTCGCTCGACGCCCGCAACTTCTTTTCCGCCGCGAAACCCGCCTTGCGCCGCAATCAGTTCGGCGGCTCGATCGGCGGTCCGATTCGGCGCAACAAGACGCACTTCTTCTTCAACGTCGAGGCGCAACGCCAAGACCGCGAACAAACGCAAATCCGCAATGTCCCCGATCCCGCGGAGACCCAAGGCCGCTTTTCGCGAGCGATCCTCGACCCGGCTACGTTCATCGACGGCGATGCCTCGAGCGGCACGGCGTTCGCGAACAACACCATTCCGGCGACTCGCTTTGATGCCGTCGGCGCGCGATTAGCCGCGCTCTATCCCGCCCCGAATGTACCCGGCGCCCGAGCCCGACGGCTCAACTACCGCGTCAATCAGCCCATCAGCAACGACGCCGTTTTCTGGGTCTCGCGAATCGACCACATATTCGGCGACAACGATCGTATCTTCGGCCGCTTCGTCGCTCGCGGCGATCTGGAAACCGACTCGCCCATCTTCCCCACGCCCGGCGTCGACTCGTTTCATCGCACTCTCGACGGCAACTATTTCAATCCGTCGCTCACGTGGTTCCATAATTTCAGCCCGACAGCGGTGATGGAAACCCGCTTTACTTGGGTGCGCAGAAAATTCATCCGCCAAGCCGGCGGCGCCGATCAAGGCTGGCCGGACCAACTGGGCCTCGGCGGCGTCAACCCACGCTTTTTTCCGCGCGTCTCCGTCACCGGCCTGACGCAGCTCGGCGAGAATGTTCACGAAAGGCAGCAAGAACCCATCCGCACCAATATGTGGGTGCAGCATTTCGCGCACACCCGCGGCAACCATGCCCTCAAATACGGCTACGAACTCCGCATGGGGTCGAACGATGACATCTTCCTCGGCTCCGGCGGCGGGCGTTTTACCTTCAACCCCAACGCCACCGGCGACGCCCTCGCCGGCCTGCTGCTCGGCCACACCGTCAGCGGTTCCCGTGAAGAGTCGCTCGTCATCCGCAGCCGCGCCAACGCCTACGCCGCTTTCGCGCAGGACGACTGGAAGGTGACCCCCAACTTCACGCTCAACCTCGGATTGCGCTGGGATATGGACCAGCCCCGCTGGGAACAACTCGGCAACCGCCAGAACTCGTTCAACCGAACGGCCCTCAATCCGGTCTGCGACTGCCCCGGGTTGGTGACCTTTGCCGGCCGCGGCGGGCTGAGCAAATACGCGCACAACTTCGACAAGAATAACTTCGGGCCGCGTCTCGGCTTCGCCTGGCGGCTCGGCGAGAAAACGGTGATTCGCGGCGGTGGCGCGGTCGTCTATTCCGGCGAATACGACCAGGCAACTCCGCGTGTGTCATTTCTCGGCTTCGGCGCCATCGGGCAGTTCTCCTCTCCCGACGGCGGCATCACCTCAGCCTTTCAGCTGGAAGACGGACTGCCCGCCATCCCCCAGCCCACCGAGGCCGACCTGATCGACGGTTTCGGCGCCGTGCCGATTGGCCGGACCTCGACCGCGCGCGTGGATTTCTTCGAACCCGCGGGTCGCCGCAACCCCTATTTGTGGACGGCGAATTTCAACATCCAGCGGCAATTGCCCGGCGACATGCTTTTCGAGATCGGATACATCGCCACTCTCGGGCATAAGCTCGCCAATCCCGGTTTTCGCGACATCAATGTCGTCCCGCTCGACGTATTAGCGGCGAAAAACGGTAACGTGACGCAACAAGACCGACTCTTCCCGCAGTTCGGTAATGTGCGCGTCGCCGCCGCGGCCGTCGGCAACTCGAACTACCACGGCGTCAATTTCAAACTCGAAAAGCGCTACTCGGCGGGGCTGCACTTCCGCGCCAACTACACTTGGTCGAAGCTCATTGACGACCTCGAGGCGCGCTCGGAGTTGGGCGGAAGCTTCGGCAACATCGCCTTCTCGAACTTCTTCGACCGTGCCGCGGATCGCGGCCTGGGCGGCAACCACATTGCCCATCGCTTCATCTGGAGTTCGGTGTACGAGCTGCCCTTCCGCTCGACTCGGGGCGCGCTGAATCACATCATCGGAGGCTGGTCGCTGGGAATGATCGCCGAGTTCCGAAGCGGCTCGCCCTTTGGGGTTCTCGAAAACAACGCGGTGGGCGTGGTTCGCTTCGCCCCCACCGTCCGTTCCGACGTGGTCGCCCCCTACTCGGCCAACTCCTCTTGGCGTGACAATGTCTTGGGAGAGACCTTCTTCGACGCGGCGGCCTTCGCGCGTCCCCAACGCGGGCAATTCGGCAACCTGGGCCGAACGGTCGCGATCGGCCCCGGCGCGGCCATTGTCGACCTATCAATCCTCAAGGATTTTTCGTTCCGTGATCGACATCGCCTGCAATTTCGGGCCGAGATCCTGAACATGCCGAACCACCCCAACTTCAACCTTCCCGAGCAACGCCGCGGCCGAGGCAATTTCGGCCGCGTCAGCAGCTTGATCCCCGGCAATCAAGCCCGCATCATCCAACTCGGCCTGCATTACAAGTTCTAGGCTCGCTTTTCTCATCTCGCGGCGAGGCGAAGAACAAGAGAGGCCCGTCAGGCGACCAGAAAGCCGCGCGAGACAACACGCCTCTCCTCGAACCGCCCGCCCCGGTTGTCACCAACTTTCGGCCCCACTGATTTTAGGATCTCTTTATGGGAGGCCCGCCGAAATTCCCCCCCTCCCAATGCTACATTGGACAATTCGACTCTCTTCGCGGCTTACGCCATGTATTGGCTTGACCCCTGGATTGCCGCGATCCTCACGCCGCTTGCCGTTTGGATCTTTCTGAGTGGGCTCGACGACCTGCTCTTTGACGGTGCTTTTCTGTTGACCCGGCTACGGGCGCGCCGCCGGAGCGGTGCCGTCGTGCCCGGGCCCAAACCGGCAAGGCTGCCCCAGCGCAAGATCGCCGTCATCATTCCCTGTTGGCGGGAAGCCGGAGTGATCGAACACATGCTCGATCACAATCTGGCGGCCATCGAGTACAAAAATTACGATATCTGGCTGGGCGTCTATCCCAACGACCCGGCCACCATCGAGAAGGTCACCGCATGCGAGAGGAAGCATCCCCGCGTGCGGCATGTCGTGTGTCCCCACCCCGGCCCCACGACTAAGGCCGACTGCCTCAATTGGATCTACGACCGCGTCAAGCGGCACGAAGAAGGCTCCGGCGAACGCTACGCCGCGCTCCAACAGCAGGACGCCGAGGACTTGATCCCGCCCGCCGCCTTGGAGCACGTCAACCGCGAGATTGACCGTTACGAGATGATCCAGTTTCCCGTTAGGCCGCTGGTGTCGTCACTCGGGCGGGTGACGCAGGCGACCTATGCCGACCAGTTCGCCGAGTTCCACACCAAGGATCTGGTCCTGCGAAATCACAAGGGCGGCTTCATTCCCTCAGCCGGTGTCGGAACGGCTTATCGCCGCGATGTTCTCGAGCGCCTGGCCGAGCGAAACGAGGGCCGACTGTTTGATCCCCTGAGCCTGACCGAAGACTATTTCATCGGCTGGCAGTTGAGCCGCATGGGATGCCGCCAATGCTTCGTCGCTCCGCCCCCCGGCCCTGTCGCAGCCGACCCCGCGACTCGGTCGGCGCTCGCGCGCCGCGCCACCTGCGCCTACTTCCCTCGCGGCTTTCGCCAAGCCGTGCGGCAACGAGCGCGCTGGGTGACCGGCATCGCGCTGCAATCGTGGGAACGGTTCGGATGGGGCGCCGGATCCGGGCAAGCGTATTGGCTTTGGCGCGACCGCAAGGGCTTGTTGAGCCACCCCGCCTCGATGCTCGCCAATCTCGTCTTCGTCTATGGGCTCGCACGATGGGCCGAAGCTTGGGTGACCGGCGCACCCTGGCGCTTGGGAGAATTCGTGAGCGCCTCGCCGCTATTGCTTGTGTTGCTGGGGGCTAATCTCGGACTCTTGCTATGGCGCCAGGCTGTTCGCGCCGCGTTCAACGTGAAGGCTTACGGCTGGCTGCACGGGCTGACCACGCCCCTGCGCGCTCCCTGGGCCAATCTCATCAACTTCTGCGCCCTGGCTCGCGCCCTTGGCCTCTTCTTCTCGGCCCGGCTGCGAGGGGACCGCTTGCATTGGAACAAGACCACCCATGATTACCCCGCCGAGGCCGCCCTTTCGGCCCACCGCCGTAGCTTGGGGGAAATCCTCGTGGCCACCGGTCGATTACGACCAGACCGATTGGACGAGGCTCTCGCTTCCCTCGAGGCCGGCGAGCGTCTCGGCGACTATCTTGTGCGACGCGGCCTTTTGAGCGAGGCGCAAGTTCATAAGGCGGTCGCGGCGCAGCACGGGCTCGCCTTTCGCCGTCTGGATAGCTATCAGGTGCGAATCGAGGCCCTCGCCGAATTGCCCGAGCAGGCCGCTCGTCACCTCGGTGTGATTCCCTTTGAAAAAGACTCCGCGGGCCGGCTCTGGTTCGCCGGAGCGGAGCCTCCAAGCCGCGTTCTGTACCGAACGCTCGCGCGCTATTCCGAGCGGCCGCAGGGTTTCGTGATGATTACGCCTTCGAATCTTGACCGCCTGCTCGACGAGCGTCAACCCACCCCGCTCACCGTGCCGATGCACCAAGCCGTCGGGGATTAGCTTGCCTGAGCGCAAGTCCCGATCACCCCGCCCCGGCGCTCAGACGATTTGCTCGATCACTCGCCCATGCACCTGCGTCAGGCGTTCCTTGCGGCCCAAGTGCAGATAGCTGAGACGGTCTTGGTCAAGCCCGAGTTGGTGCAAGATCGTGGTGTGAATGTCGCGGAAATGATAGGGGTCTTTGATCGCCCGCAGCCCGATGTCGTCGGTAGCGCCGACTACCTGGCCGCCGCGAATGCCTCCGCCGGCCATCCACATCGAAAAGCCCAGGTTGTGATGGTCGCGCCCGACACCCGATTGCGCTTCCGGCGAGCGGCCGAACTCGCCTCCCCATAGAACCAGCGTCGAGTCGAGCAAGCCGCGCCGTTTGAGGTCGGCCAGCAGACCGGCCACCGGCTTGTCGGTCTGGGCCGCCATGCGGAGATGGTTCTCCTCGACATCGGCATGCGCGTCCCATTGCAGGTCGCCCGGGCCACCGCCCGAGACAACACAAACGAAACGGACACCCTCTTCGACCAAGCGGCGCGCCATCAAACAGCGCCGCCCGTAGTCGTTCGTCGGCTCCTTCCCAACACCGTAAAGCTCCAAGGTTTCGCCCGGTTCGTTCGAGATGTCGAATACTTCCGGGGCCTCGGTCTGCATCTTGAACGCCAGATCGTAGGCGCGGATCCTGGCGTTGAGCTCATCGTCGTCCGGCGCCGCGTCGGCTTGATTGAGTTTGCGGATCAACTCGATCGTCCGGCGGCGATCTTCCATCGACACGCCTCGGGGCAGATCCAAATTCAAAACCGGCTTCGGCCCCGGACGAAACATCGTCGGCTGGTAGAGGGCCGGCAAAAAGCCGTTGGCGTACATCGGTTGCCCGGCTTCGAGCGCGCCGTCGGGATCGGGCATGACGACATAGGCCGGCAGCGAGTCGCTCTCATTCCCAAGGCCGTAAACCACCCACGAGCCCATGCTCGGGAAGCCCGGCACGATACGTCCGCTAAAAAGCTGATATTGCGCCGCCGAGTGGACCACCATGTCGCCGTGGCAAGAGCGCAACACCGCCATCTCGTCGACCCATTCGGCCGTACGCGGAAATAGGTCGGAGACCTCGATACCGCTCCGCCCGTATTTCTTGAAAGTCCGCTTCACGCCCAGCAGCTTCGCGTCTTTCTCGACGAACTGATACTTCGCCTCGCCGAACTCCGCGGGCCGCGGCTGCCCGTCAAGCTTAGTCAGCAGCGGTTTAGGGTCAAAGGTTTCTACCTGGCTGGGCCCACCCGCCATGAAGAGAAAGATGACGGCCTTCGCCTTGGCGTCTTTGTGAGGAGCTTTCGGAGCGAGAGGATTGCCCTGGGCCGCGCCGAGCTGCTCGCGATCGAGCATCGAAGCCATCGCCAGCGAACCGAATCCGCAAAAGGCACCGCGGACAAACTCGCGTCGATTGCGCGTTGGTCGGACGTGTTCGGGCATGGTGGTTGCCGACGGTCACGTCCATTGTAACCAAGCGTCCGTCCATTCGCGACGGAAAAGAGATCAAAGTGGCAAGGCGCGCCCAGTGGGGCAGGTCTCCAGTCCTGCCCATTCAGACGCCTGGATCAAACGCAACGCGGCTCAGCTCGACATCCTCAGGCCCGTTGTGACAACCCGCCGTCCACCGCCAGGATTTGCCCGGTAACAAACGACGAGCCGGTCAAGAATCCGCAGACGGCTTCGGCGATTTCTTCACCGCTGCCGGGTCGTCGCATCGGCGTGACCGAAACCAGTCGATCGACATCGGGCGTCATCTCGTCGTCAAAGTGAATCACGCCCGGGGCCACGCTGTTGACGGTTATTTCCGGGGCTAGCGCCTTGGCCAAGACGCGCGTCAACATGGCAACGCCGGCTTTGGACGCGCAGTAGGGCGCATGCTTCGTCCACGGCCTCATCGCTCCGAGTGAACTGAGGATGACAATGCGGCCGCCGCGGCCCCGCATGCGCTTGGCAGCCTGTTGACAGCAGAAGAACGCTGCTTTGAGATTGACATCGTGGATCGAGTCCCAATCTTGCTCGGTGACTTCGAGGACGTTCATCTCGCGGTAACGCGCCGCGTTGTTGACGAACAGATCAAGCGGTCCGAACGCGTTTTCAACCTCGTCGAAGAGCCGTTCGATCGCCCCGACGTCGGTGAGGTCAGCTTGAAAGGCCTTTCCGCCGCAGCGCTCGGCGGTTGCAAGAGCCTCGGTTTCGGAAGTGCCGTAGTGCACCGCGACGCGAGCGCCTAGTTCACCCAGCCGTAGCGCGATCGACCGCCCGATACGGCGGGCCGAGCCCGTGACAAGGGCGACTTTTCCTTCGAGTTGTCGGTCGGAAGCCGCCATTCGATGATCCGCTCTTGATGAACGCGCGCAGCCGGTACTCAACATAGCAAGGAGAAGATAGGGCACGCGGGGCAAGGGGCAAGGAGGCATCCTTGCCCGTTCGGCAACGCTCCGGATGTGGCGTAAGGCTCCAGCCTTGCCGCGCCCCGAATCATCGGGGCGTATCCGGGTCCGGGGTTGCGAGTTGTTGCGAACTTGGGGATACAAACCGATGAATCGGTTCGCGGCAAGCGTGGACGCTCACGCCACATCGTTGCCGAACCTATCTTTGCATTGTCCGACTCTCGCTAAGTGCTTCGATGATGCCTACGACAGTGCCGAAAACGCCGCTAATGCGCCCAGTAGGTTGAGGGTGAGATGCGCCGCGAGGCTGATATACAAACTCCGCTTCTTCCAGGCAATCCAAACCATCGGCAGGACGCCGACGTAGATCGTTAAGTAATTGTATGGTTGCCAGAAGTGATAGATCGTGAAGAGCGCGTGGTGAACCCAGGGAGTCCAACGCCCCAGCCGATCCATGCGCGGCATCAAGTAGCCGCGAAAATAGAATTCTTCGATCACCGGCAAATTGACGCCGTCCAGGACGAGCCGCAACCACACGACTTGGAGCACGATCTCGGCAGGGTAGCCGCTCAGGCCCCGTGGATTGGAGTAGAAATACCATTCCGGCAACCAACTGAAGAGGCCTTGTCGCAACCAAGACTCGAAGGGCAGGCTGACCGCCACCGCGCCGACGCCGATCACCGTGACGAGAGCAGTCCACATCGCGCCCTTGCCGAGGGACACCTTTTCGCGATACGTCACAATGCCCTCCAGCGACCAGCGTCCGTTTCTTCGTCGGCCCGCGTACGCCAGATGGACGGCCTGCAACGCGACACCCGGCACCACGGCCCAAAGCAACGCCCACAGAGCAGGGTAGCCTCGCGCCAAGACCCAAGGGGCGAGCACGAGATAAGAGCCGAGAATTAGCAGGCCCGGCGCTAGGTGGAGCGCGGCTGAACGCAAGAGGCTGTGCTGAGGAGTTGCGGCCTCTGTCTTGGCCGGCGTCAGAGCCGCGGTACCGGTTCGCTCTCCTCCGTCAGCCGGAAGGGGTTGCATTCCTATCGAGTAAGTGGGGTCGGTCATCTTTCTCTCCATGTATACATTCATGTATGTAAAATCCTGTCGCGGAAAAATCATGCTGGATCCGTGACACCTTGCAAGAAGACCTGAGCAAGAGCGCGGGCGGATTCCGGGAGCGGAAACAAATCCGGTTCCGCCAGCCAGAGCACGATGATTCCGTTCTGTAAAGCCAGGAAGGCTCGGGCAGCGTCTCGCGGAGAGACCTCCTCGCGCAGTGCTCCTTGCTGACGTCCGATGTCCATGAATTCGACAACTCGTTCGAGCAACGCCTTTCCCTGCGCTAATTGCAGTCGCTCGGCTTCGGCGAGCTCGGCAATGTGGTCCGTTTTGGTCTGCTTGAGACGAGCGATGGCACGAGCCTGAGAGTCGTTCGCGAGATACTCGAGCATTTCTACGAAAACGCGCTCGCAGATCTCAGCGAAGGAACCGCCTTCGGAGACGGCCTTGGCGGCGACGGCGTTCCCGCCGCGGGTCAACTCCTCGATCACAGCCGTATAGAGGCCCGCTTTTCCGCCGAAATGCCAGTACACGGCGCCGCGGCTGACACCGGCACCCTCGGCAATGGTCTCCAGTCGGGCCGATTCGTAGCCTTGCCTGCTAAAAACATCGAGTCCGGCTTGGATCAGCGCCAGGCGAGTTTGCTCCGCCTCTTGCTTGGTTCGCCGCATGACTGTCATCATTATACATACTTTTATGAATGTATACAGGTGGTCCAACGACTTCTCCCGATCGAATGCGGGGGAAAGGCTGTTGCGCGAGTTTACCCGGGATCAGGCGGATGCGGCGAGAGAATCGCGCTTGGAAGGGGGCCTGGTTGCCGCGGAGCCGCAAAAACGAGGTGAAAGCACGCCCTTCCAGGTCGCCGCACGGCTGCGGCGGAGTCGCGCTATCCCAATAATCCCGCCAGCTTCGACCCCTCGCGGATAATCGTTTCGTCGCGCTCCGGGCCCGTGGAGATGCCGCCAATCTCGACTTCCATTTTGTCCTCGAGGTAGGTCAGGTAGTCTTTGGCGGCTTGCGGCAGCTCGTCGTAGCTCTTCACGCCGCGAGTCGAGCAATGCCATCCGGGACGCTCCTCGATCACCGGCTCGACGGCTTCGAGCACGCGCGACAGGGCCGGCATATCGCTCAACGTCTCACCTTGGTAGCGATACCCCGTGCAAACCGGAATCGTTTCGCGATGATCGAGCACGTCGAGTTTGGTGATGATGATCGAGGTCAGCCCGTTCACCATGTGGACATAATTCGACAGCGGTACGTCGAACCAACCGCAGCGCCGCGGCCGGCCGGTCACCGTACCGAACTCACCGCCGCGCTTGCGCAGCGTATCGGCATCGGGCCCGTGACCCTCCGAGGGAAACGGGCCGTCGCCCACGCGCGTGGCGTAGGCTTTGGCGATGCCGATCACAGCGTCAACCGCGGTCGGAGAAACGCCGAGGCCCGTGCACACCCCGCCGCCGGTGGCGTTCGAGGACGTCACGAACGGGTAGGTCCCGTGGTCGATGTCGAGCATCGCGCCCTGAGCGCCCTCAAAGAGAACCCGTTGCCCGTCTCGCACCGCGCGGCTCACCACCTGCGCCGTGTCGCAAACGAAGGGACGCAGCCGCTCGGCATACTCGAGGAACTCGCGGCACACCTCATCGATATCCCAGGTCTCATAAATATCGAGCGCTTTCAAAATGGCGTTCTTTTCTTCGGCGACGGCCCGGAAGCGTTCCGGGAAAGTTTCGGTGTCGAGCAGGTCGGCGAGCCGGATGCCGCGGCGCGCGATCTTGTCTTCATAGCAAGGTCCAATGCCGCGTGATGTCGTCCCGATGCGAACCTTGCCCGGGGTCGCCTCGGTAGCCTTTTCCATCATCGGGTGGTACGGGAAAATGACGTGCGCACGATTGCTGATGAAAAGATTGCCGCGGATCTCGACCCCCAGCCCCTCGAGAGTCTCGATTTCCTTCAACAAGTGAGCCGGGTTGATCACCAATCCATTGCCGATCACGGCCTTCTTGCCCGGGCGAATGACGCCGCTCGGTACCAGCGTGAGGATGAATTTTCGCGATCCGACGTACACCGTGTGACCGGCATTATGCCCACCCTGGTGACGAGTGATGAGATCGAAATGCTCGGAGAGCAGGTCGACGATCTTGCCCTTGCCTTCATCGCCCCACTGGGTCCCTACTATCAGAACGTTGGCCATGACTATTTTCGCTCGTAACCCGTACTCGTCGCCGGCCGGTCGTCCGGCGCGACGCCTGGAAACGCTGCTCGAACTCGGGTGGAAACCGGCCCCTCACAGTGGCGGCCGGAAGCCGCCGCCGGCCGATTCACGAATCGGCGGCAAGGAGAAACTTCGCTCGGGAGTGCCGGTTACTTTCCGATTCTAACTGGTTTGCCGAGTCGCTGTAAATCGCCGCGGCATCGTGCCGGGCGCACATCGACATCCTTGGGAGGATCGCTGGATTGAAAGGGAAGAGAAACGAAACAGAAGAGTAGGGGTGCCGGGGAGGTTTCTGTTTCAGGGGTCTATTGGTTGAGGTTAGTCTCGCTTTGGTGGGGGTCACCCCCCCGGCGTTAGAATCAATATACCAAACTTCACAGGATCACGCAACCCCCTATCCGAGATTTTGGAGAAGAAAAATTCGCGGACCGGAGTTGTGAGGTCTTGAATCTCACCCAACGCGGCTCGTGGGTGCTCGACCGCCCACCATGATGAACAACAAGTCCTGCTGTGTCAGTCATTTAGTTCCTTGGTCTCAAAATTGACAAGTCAGCGTCCCCAGGGTGAACAAACGCACACACTCGAATGGAAAACGGAATAATCGAGGGCCGGCGGACGTGTCCAGCCCCAGTGGAAAGGTATCGACTGAGCGACCCTCATCCGTATCTTGGAATTTTCCGTATTCCCGGATCTCCAGATCGACCCGCGGGCCGGCCATCAACTCTCGGCCGGTTTCTCGATCGGCAGCTCGCCGGATTTCCACGCCCGCCAGCCTCCGGCGAGCGAATAAACGTTGTCATAACCCATTTTTTGGAGCGCCTCGGCCGCCAGGGCCGAACGGTATCCGCCGCCGCAATAGAGAACGATCTTCTTTGCGGTGTCGGGAATGGCGGCCTCGACATCGCGCTCGATGACGCCTTTGCCGAGGTGAATGGCGCCTCGGGCGTGCCCGGCGGCCCACTCCGATTCTTCGCGCGTGTCGACCAGAGCGAAGTCGGCGCCGGCCTCGAGGTCGCGCCGGACAACTTCGACCGAGGTCTCCTCGATCACGGCCTTGGCCTGGTCAACGATCTTGAGAAATCTTTCCGAGTGCGTCATTTGTTGGATCGTATCATTGGATCGTATCAAATGACGGGCGGCGGGGTTCCACCGGCTCGCTCCTCATGCGTCCGGGAGAGGAACGATGATGCCGAGTTGCTCGAGTTTGCGGGCGAAGCCTTGCGGCGAGTTGAGTGTATGGAGATAGCGACCGTCGGGCTTTCGGTAGCTGATGAGTCCGCCGCCTTCGAGCGCGACAACGGCGACCGGGTCGGCGGCGTGCTCGCTTTGAAACGACGCAGTCGCGACCTCGGAGCCCGCCAGAGTTTCGGGCGATCCATCGAATTCGTTCATCGACAACACAAAGCGGCCGGGGCAGTGCGCGATGGGCCGCCAGGGATGAGCGTTTCGGATTATCGCGAATGTGACGAGCATGGCGTGTCTTACGATGACCGGTCGACACGAATATCCGGGCTGGGACCGGCACGAGTTCCGGCCGCTACCCATCAGCGGACGAAGCGTTGGGCAATCGGGAAACGCCTCCCGACACCGAATGCCTTCGAGGTCACTCGCAGCCCTGGCGCGGCCTGCTTGCGCTTGTATTCGTTGCGGTCGACTTTGCGCGTAATGTCGCGCACGAAATCAACCGACAGTTTCATCCGTTCCGCGATTTGCTCGGGGTCGTCGCACTCCTCGATATAGCTCTTGACAACAGCGTCGAGCACGTCGTAGTCAGGCAGCGAGTCCGAGTCTTTCTGGTCGGGCCTCAGCTCGGCCGAGGGAGGTTTCTCGAAAACCGACTCGGGTATCGCGCCGGGATGCCGCTGGTTGCCTACGCGCCCCAGCTCGTAGACCAGCTTCTTCGGAACATCGCTAATCACGGCCAGTCCGCCGCACATATCGCCGTAGAGCGTGCAGTAGCCCACCGCCAGCTCACTCTTATTGCCCGTGGTCAACACCAACGCGCCGAATTTATTCGAAAGCGCCATCAGCGTATCCCCGCGCAAACGGGCTTGCAGATTTTCTTCGGTCACATCGCGCTTGAGCCCTCGGAAGACGCCCGACAGCGCTTTCTCCATCGCCCGGTAGGTTTCGTTAATCCCGATAACCTCAAGGCGCACGCCGAGTTTTTCGGCCAGGCCGCGCGCGTCGCGAACGCTTCCCTCCGAGGAATAGGGGCCCGGCATGGCTACCCCGATCATGTTCTCGGCACCGACCGCGTCAACACCGATGATCGCCGTCACCGAGGAATCGATTCCCCCACTCAGCCCGACGATGACTTTGTCGAAACCGCATTTGCGGACGTAGTCCCTGGTTCCGATCACCAGCGCGTCATAGACCGCCTCGGCCTCGTCGTCGGTCTGCTCATGGATGTCGCCCCGGCCGGTTTCGGTGTCATGGAAAACAACGTCTTCGGCAAAAGCGCGGGCGCGGGCGCGGAGTTCCCCGTCGGCCGCGACGACGAAGCTCGATCCATCGAAGACGAGTTGATCATTGCCGCCGACTTGGTTGACCATCACGGCCGGAATCTTGTGGCGGCGCGCGACGGCTTGGATCATCTCCAAACGTAGTTGACGCTTGCCCATGTGATAAGGCGACGAGCTGATATTAACGAGCAAGTCGACGCCCTCGGCGGCAAGTTCCTCGACCGGGTCACGGCCGTAGAGCGGACGCGGCCAGAACTGCTTGTCGTTCCAAATGTCCTCGCATATCGTGATGCCGAACCTGACGCCGCGACGCTCGAAAACCGTTTGCCGCTCGGCCGGCTCGAAATAGCGCCATTCGTCAAAGACATCGTAAGTCGGCAGCAACATCTTCTGTTGCCGGAAGAGCACCTCGCCGCCCGAGAGATAGGCCGCGCAATTAGCGGCTTTTTGATGTCCCCTGCCGGCGGCTCGGCCGACGTAACCGCAAATGACATCGATGTCGAGAGCAGCCGTCTCGCGCGCCAGGCGGCATAGCTCGGATTGGTTCTGATCGAGGTAGGAGGGTACCTCAACCAAATCTTGCGGCGGGTAGCCGCTCAGGGCCAGTTCGGGGAAAAGGATCAGAGCGGCGTCCTGATCCGCCGCCCGCCGCGCGGCATCGATCATGAGCTTGACGTTGCCCGAGAAATCGCCCACGGTCGGGTTGAATTGTCCCAGCGCAAGCTTCATGTTTTCTGTGCGATGAGGGCGGCTGTGCCCCTGCCTGCCCACTCTTCCTCGTAGCGTAGCACGCGAAATCCGTCAAACAACCGCAACAGCTCTTTGGGCTCGAGCATATGCATGCGGTGACGCGGCCGCCCGGGATAACGAAGCTGATCGGTAGAATAAGTCTTGTAAACGATCAAACCGCCGGGACGCAGACATTGCCGCGGAGCGGGGAACAGCGGGCGATGCAGAAAGAAGAAGATCGCGGCCAAGTCATACACTTCTTCGCCGAGGCTGAAATCGGCGGCCTCGATGTCGTCCAAACGGCACTCGACGCTGACACCTTTTTCGCCGGCGAGTCGGGCTGTGTGGGCGAGCGCTTGTTCGGAGAAATCAATCGCCGTCGTCTCGAAGCCGGCTTGCGCCAAGTCGACGGCGTGGCGGCCCGAGCCGCAGGCCAAATCAAGAGCCCGCAAGCCATGCGCCGGGTTCGTCGCATCCGCTTGCCAACCCGGCAGCAGCGGGTAGTGGTCGGCGGCTTTTTCGAGAAACGGGTCGGGGGTCGAGCTGACATGGTCGCCGCGACGAAAGCGCTCGTTCCACTCGTCGGCTGAAGGCATGGCGGGTTTTCTGGTGGAACAGTGAAAGAAAAACGGCGCGAACCCGCAAGGGCCGCGCCGTCGAAATTTTCTTCGCGATCTTCGCTTAGACGCTGAAAGAACTGCCGCAGCCACAGGTCGACTGGACGTTGGGGTTCTCGAACTTGAAGCCGGCCCCTTCCATCGTCTCGACGTAGTCGACGTTCACTTCGTTGAGATAGAGCATGCTGGCCTGGTCGACGAACACCCTCAGACCACCGTCGAACTTGTAGACCTTGTCGAGCGGCATCTGGTCGTTCTCGAAAGCCATCGAATACTGGAATCCCGAGCAGCCGCCACCGACAACGGATATCCGCAACGCGCTGGGCTTGGGCTCTTGCTGACCCATGATCTCCGTGACTTTGCTGACGGCCTTTTCGCTTATGCTGAGCATTTCTTGTCTCCCTTGGCTTTAGTATGCCGGCCCCGGGGGGCCGTGACTATGATCTTCCACTTGGGGTTCGCGCTGATCAGCCGCGGTCACCCCGATGTGTCCCACTCATTATAGAGGATAGAGGACAATCGCAACCTTTCGAAACCCGGTTGCGCACGGAATCGATAGAGCAAACAATCTTGTTTGTCCCAGCCCCCCAGC
Source organism: Bryobacterales bacterium (assembly GCA_965248235.1). Classification (GTDB taxonomy): domain Bacteria; phylum Acidobacteriota; class Terriglobia; order Bryobacterales; family UBA6623; genus UBA6623. Next base: position 564,561 of record CBDFIU010000002.1, read on the forward strand.
GAGGCCCGGTCGCGACCGGGCCGTCCCCTTGGCTGCGGGCTTCCAACCTCCTCGGGGCCGGCTATTCTTCCTCGATGAACCGGTTCGGGCTGACAAAGAACGAAATCGACAGCGTCCCATTCGGTGAATGCGCCGTATGTCGGCTGCCGGCCGGCCGCCAAACGTAATTGCCCGCGGTGGCCTCGCCTTCTTCATCGGCCAGACTGCCTTCGAGTACGAAGGTTTGTTCGATGCCCGTGTGTTCGTGAAGCGGCAGCCGGGCGCCGGGCTTACAGCGAAACAGCATGGTCGCCAGGCCGGTTTCCTCGTCTTCCATGAGAGTCTTAAGGTCGATGCCGGGAAATTTCGAGGGGATCCAAGGAAGATCCTCGACGCTCACGTAGCGCGACGCCGACTCGGCAAGGTCGCCGTGATTTTTCGCATGAGGCGTCCGTGCGGCCATGGTGATTACGCTCCTCGCACCCGGTCGTGCATGGAATAAGTAGAGACAAACACTCATGTTTGTCCCAACCCCCGGTCTCGACAAGCTCTTAACTTGTCGTCGGGTGCTCGATCGCTACCTTCACTGTCACACGCTTACGCCGCCCCTACCGTTTACGATCCTTCGCGTCCCGCCCATCTTTCGGCGCGCCGGTACCCGAGGAACCCATAAAGAGCTTGTCGCCGTTCGGCAAGGTGAGGTCCCGGCCGTTGGCCTTCATCGAGCCGTCTTTGGCCTGATAGCCGTCGACAACGATTTCAGTTCCCGGCAAGAGAGATTTCTTAGTGAATCCCCGCCGGAACATGGTGTTCGGCGTGCCGCCTTCGACCATCCACGCCACGGTCTTGCCGTCCTCGCCCTTCACGTCGATATGGATCCAGGCATGAGGATTGATCCACTCCATCTTGGTGACGATTCCCTGAAGCTTGAGCGGCCTGTTGGCGTCGAATTCGGCCGAAAAGGCGTGGTGCGCCCACACCGGGAGGGCAACGGCTCCAACAAGCAAAACGGCCGCGGCCGCAATCCAAAAAGTATTTCGATGAGAGGCAGGCTTCATTCGCATCGCAGTTTCCTCCGCCGGTTGACCGTAGTCTATCAATTTCCCACCCGGAATCGCCCCATCGCGTTCTATCGCGAATACCGTCGTGGTTTCACTCTTCCGGTTCAGCCTTGCTCGGTTTCTTCCGCAGGTGGCCGTACATCAACTCTTCGGCAAACTCCACGCACTTGAACTCCAAAAGCTGCACGTTCTTTTCCAAACGCCGATAGAGCGGCATGCTGACCTTCCAGGGACGCGTGAACACCTTGGGGTCCTCGATCTCAGCCTCGTACAGGATTGTATTCGGACCGACGGGAGTGTAGCGCTCGACCACATGCAACTGATCGCCGTGGAAATTGCCCGCGCGGTCAAACCAGGTGTCCGCCACGAAACTCGTTACGTCGACGACCAACGTATCGCCCTCCCAGTGTCCGCGCGAGTGCCCCATCCAGGTATCGGCCGGACTTTCGAAATCCGGCCTATTCATGTAGACGACCCGCGTGGCGCTCGCAAACTCGTACGCTATCAGGATGTGCTCGGGCGTTTGCACGATCTGAAACGGGAACGGCATGTAGTTGGCGCGCGGGACCCCGGGCATATAACACTTGACGACGGGATCGAGTTTCCACCAATTTTCGCGGTTTTGTTTCTTCTTCTCCGCGGCCCACGGCTGATAGGGAATCTCGCCGCCGTCGACAACGCCGAGGCCCGCCGGAATCGCTCCCAATGCGCCCAGCTCCACAATCGGTCCGGCCTGCGCCGCATGGCCTTCGATGTCCCAATAGGCCGTGCCCAGGCTCTGCCAAATGCCGTTCAAGTTGGGCTTGCCGTCGGGAGTCTGTTCGGCCTTATAGGTTTCGGGTTCGGCGGCCGGCGACGGCCAAACCAGAGCAAAGGCGCCGACCAGCGCCAGAGCCGCGATTGCGTTTCCCAATGAATTCTTCATGTGTTCGCTCTCCCCCGGCTCTGCCCGCCCCGCGCCGAAAGATCGTCGTTCTCCGGCTTACCGAGCGGATGCGCCGACGCCTACTGTTCCGTAAGCGTACACACCCGAGCCGTATGGATGTCAAGTGGCAAGTGCCGTTGGGGTGTGCGAAATCAACGCGCAAGATCGCGCACCCGACCCTGTTGAGAAGGCTTCGATCCGCCATTGCGGAGGAAACCACTGCCAACCAGAGCCGCATCGCCACGCGATGCGGTCACCCAACAATAGTGCTTTGCAGCCAAACAAACTTTTCCATGCGGGCTAGTCGCTGATTCGCCGCTTCAAAGTCGGTCGTTCGTCCTCGCCGGCTTCCGCGTCGCCGTCTTCGGCCGATTCGCCACCGGAGGGGTGACGCTTCAACGTCGGCCGATCAGGATCGGTCTCCTCGCGGTGAGAGCGCGATTCCATTCTCACCAGTCTCTGTTTCACTTCCTCGAACTCACTGGTCGTCAGCGCGTACTGAGGCCGACCCAGCAACAGTTCGTCGATGGTTTTTTGAACTTTCTTGATGCGGCCGCTGGTGGGCGGATGAGACCGGAACAGCTTCGTTAGCGTGCCGGGTTTCTTCTTCTGCTTAGCTTGCAGCCGCTCGAAGAAGGCGACCATCGACGTCGGGTCATAGCCGGTGTTGTAGAGGTATTGCACGCCCAGAAGGTCAGCTTCTTTCTCGAATCCGCGAGAGAATTTCAGGAACGTCAGCGGGATCGCTAAGTTCGCCGCCTGGTAAGCCCCATAGGCTCCCCAGCCGCCGCCGAGAAAAATCAGCGGCAGCGTGGCGAACTGCGCAAGCTGCCCGCGGCTCGCTTGGCGGGTGCCGTGGCGCGCGGCGACGTGGGCGATTTCGTGGGCCATCACGCCCGCCAACTCGGACTCGCTCCGGGCCAGCTTGATCAAGCCCGTGTTGACGTAGAAATACCCCCCCGGCAGCGCGAAGGCGTTGACCTCTTCCGCGTCGATCACCTTGATCGTGAAAGGCACCTTAGCGTCGGAATTGCGAACGAGATTCTGTCCAACGCGGCTGACGTATTCGGCAATCACCGGATCATCGACGATCTTTGCGTTCCGCTCGACCTGCTCGGCCAACTGCTTGCCAAGAGCGATTTCTTTCTCGATCGAGTAAAAATTGATACCCTTGCCGACATTGCGCTCGCCGATCTGCTCAACGTCTTGCTTCGGTTTCTTGGCTTTCTTCTCGGTGTCGACTTCGGCGAACAGGCCCGGCGTGCCGAAGCTCGCCAAAACCAATACGGGTAACCATGTGATCCGTTTCATCCTTCTCTTCCCTCTGCTTGTTGGATGCGAGGGACGGCCGAGCGGGGTACGTTAAATCTTCGTTAAACGACCTACAGCGTGGAGTTTACGCTACGGCGCTCCGGAATGGAACGTGCCTGGGTTGAGCTGATTCTCGACCGCCCGGATCAGAAGGCGTTGGGAACCAGCACGTAGGCGAAAAGCAGCCCCAGCAACCCGGCGAAGACGACGTAATAGGTCATCGGCACGATCGTGCGCCGAATCAGCAATCCCTCTCGCCCGACCAAGCCCACGGTGGCGCTAGCCGCTACCACGTTGTGGACGGTGATCATGTTGCCGGCCGCTCCGCCAAGCGCCTGCAAACCCAGGATGACTAGGTGCGGCACGCCGATCCGATCAGCCACGCCGTATTGAAACAGGCTGAACATCAAATCACTGACCGTGTTGCTGCCCGCGACGAAAGCACCGAGCGCACCGATGAGCGGCGCGAAGAACGGCCAGGTGCCTTGGGCCACGCGGGCAACGAATTCGGCCAAGACCAGCGGCATGCTCGCCAAACCCGAGGCATTCGTGTCCGAGTCAATGAAGATGCGTACCAGCGCCACCGCGAAAAGCAGCGCCAAGGCCGGGCCGGCCAACATCCGCACGGCGTCTCCCCAGGCCTTTTTCACTTCCGAGCCCTTCATACGATGCAGCAAGACGGTAATCAGCGAAACGGTCATGAAGATCGTGCCGGGAACGTAAAGGGGTTGGAAGCCCTGGGACAGCGAAGTTCCCAAAATGTTTGACCAACTAAACTGCACCGAGGTAAGCATCGCCTTGAAAGGCAGATTGGGCAGCCGGGTCAGAACCAGCAGAGCCGCGACGATGACATAGGGCGACCAGGCGCGGACGAGCGTCATGTGCGAGCGCTCTTCGCCAACGTCGGCTTGGATGACACCTTTCCAATCGTCGTCCCAATCCTTTTTCGCTGGGAAGTCCCAGGGCTCGCCCTTGGGAAGAAAGAGTCCGCTTTTCACGCCTGTGATCATCAGCGCCAGTCCGATCAGGCCGCCGATGAGCGAGGGGAATTCCGGTCCGAGAAAAATGGCGAACAAGACATAGGGAACGGTAAAACACAGCCCGCCGAAGATGGCCAGTTTCCAAATACCCAGGCCTTCCTTGTATGTCCGGTTGGCCCCGAAAAAGCGCGTCATCATGCAACAGATGATCAGGGGAATGAAGGTTCCGACAATCGCGTGAGGCACTGCGGTAAACACACCGATACGGTCGATGAACTGGCCGTAGGTCATGCCGGCCTCGGCCACGGCCTGCTCGACTTGAGCGACGTTGAGCGATTCGGCCATCCCGACCAGAATCGGCGTTCCGACCGCTCCAAAACTAACCGGCGTGCTCTGGATGATCAGAGTCGTCATCACGGCCGCCAAGGCCGGGAACCCTAATGCCAGCAGCAGCGGACCGGCAACGGCGGCGGGCGTACCGAACCCCGCCGCGCCTTCGATAAACGAGCCGAAGAGCCAGGCCACGATGATGACCTGCACGCGGCGGTCACGCGAGATATCCATGAAGCCGCGGCGGATCGTCGCCACCGCGCCGCTTTCCTTGAGCGTGAAAAGCAACACGATCGCGCCGAAGATGATCCATAGCAGGGTCGCGGCGATGATCCACCCGCGTAGGGTGGCGGCCATCGTGTGGATGAAGGGGACCTTCCAAAACCACAACGCGAACGCCAGCGTCATGACGTAGGCGACCGGCATGGCGCGGGTCGCCGGCCAGCGCAGAACGACCAAGAAGAACATCACCGCCAGAATCGGAAGAATGGCGATCAACGCATAGAAGCCGGAACCTGTCTCCACAATTACCTCCCGCGCACGAAACCGAGCGGCCTTGCGCGCTCGCAAACCGCGAGTTGCGCCGCTCCGAGAGAGTAACCGGGCGAGCTTCTAAAGTCAACCGAGCCGAACTCGGCGCGAAATTGGGGGTGCTCGCACTCGCGCACTTACGCCGTTTCTTTCCAGCGCAAGTAACTATCCAGGTAGGCTTGGACGAGTTCTTTCGCCGGCGCCGACTCGTCGAGGCCGCCCCACTCCGCCGTTTCGCGGTAGTAGGTCAGCACGCCATGAGAACAAGGCAGGTGGTTTCTTTCCCTCGAATAGGCGATGGAAACGGTTTTTCCAGTGTCTCCCGCCACGTTGAAGCGAACCGCGTCAACCGGCTCATCCGCCGGGAAATGTTCGCAGGTTGCGCGGGCGTATCCGAGATTGCAGAGATCGACCAGACGGGCATCGGAGAGGCGCATTGCCGAGCCCGCGGCGGCGCACCTCCCCCCTTGCACTTCGCCGAGCGGCGGCCGCAACGAACCGGGCCACATCGACGGAGAGAGCGCGCCGCTGGGTCGAAAGCAGGGGCAGGCCATCTGAAAACCTAGATTGCTATAGTAGGGGTCGGCCGGTCGGGGGGACAAGCCGGCCGGCATTCCCGGGGAGTTTTCACATTCATGGCAATGGATCGATTGCAGTCTCTGCTTCAATTCGCCGAGCAAAACCCCGACGACGCTTTCGTCCGCTACGGACTGGCCCAAGAGTACGCCAATCAGGGGCAACTCGAGAAAGCGACGGCGGAATTTGCGCGGCTCGTCGAGATGAACCCTGACTACCAGGCGGCCTACTATCACGGCGGCCAAACCTACCTCAAGATGGGCCGCAAAGAGGAAGCGCACGAGTGGTTTCGCAAGGGAATCGACCTGGCGGGCCGCACCGGCGACTCCCATGCCCGCGACGAGCTGCTGGCCGCGCTCGACAACAGCACCTAGGACTCAAGACACGCTGTCAATTGACCCCGCCGGGCGTACCCCCGCCGGGCGTACCCAATGACCAAGCCCGCCAAGACCCGCCTCGTCACGCTTCTGATGCTCGCCGCCGCGGCCGTGTTTGTGATCGCCCGCCAAGCCGGGTGGAAACTCGATTACAGCAGCGCCCCAACCAAACTCGGATCCACGTTCAGCCGCGAAACCGACCCCCGCGACACCATTTACCGCATGCTTGACGCCGCCCGCGACGGCGACGTCGAATCCTATCTCTCGTGCTACGCGGGCGAATTGGCCGACGGCCTGCGCCAAAGTCGGAAAGAAACCACGACCCGGGATTTTGCCGCCTATCTAGCCGAGCGCAATCAGGCGATCAAGGGAGTCGCCGTTTCAGAACCCGAGCCTGTCTCCGCGCGGGAGGTGCGAGTCCGCGTCGAATACGTCTACGTCGACCGCAACGAAGTGCAGCAAATGTATCTGAAGAAAGCGGGCGGAGCGTGGAAGATATCCCGCCTCGATGCGGCCGCGCATGTGGAAACGCCCGTTCCCTACGGTACGCCGGTGGATTGATAAGGGCCTTCGGTACAACAAGCGACTTTGGGAAGGGGTCGACCGGGTCGTTTCACCCGGCGGGCGGCAATGGGTCGTAAACCCGCTGCCCGGGCAAGGCCACAAATCGTTCGTCGTGCGTCCAGATCCGCGTGACGCCGTTGTCGAAGGCTGTCAGCGCAATTTGGAGGTCGAAGATTCGCGGACCCTGAACTCGTAAATCAACCGCGGCGCCGGTCAAGCGTTCTCCAAAGCGGTCGCCGGGCTCGTAGATCCGCGCCCCGGCATCGATCAATGCCGTCAGAAACCGTCGGGCCTCCTCCAAGGACGACCGCTTTGTCTTCAGCCTCGGGTGAGTGACCACGGTCCAGAATTCCGCGATCGTCGGGAGGGCGACGCCCCATCCGCCCTCCTCCTCCGCGACGAGGGTTTCAATGGCTTTGCGAGCCGCACCGTGCTCGGGTAAGTCAGCGTGGTGAGCGTAGACCAATAAATTCGTATCGAGAGCAATCACTTCTTTTCTTCAAACCAAGAGTACATGGCTTCCCGATCGGTTAGGTCGAGATCCGGAGGCAGTTTACCCTTCGCCGTAACCCATTGGATCCGCCGCCTCCGGTTCCCTTTCGTTGACCGGCCCGGCGCTGTTAACTCTCGCCGCAGCGCTTGCTCAAAAAGGGCGCGGAGCGTTGTTCGTGATTCAAGAGCTTTCTTTTTGGCCGCCAGCAACAGATCATCCGGCAACTCAATTGTCGTCTTCATATGGTTTCCCATATTACCATAAATACGGGTCGATGCGAAACCCGTTGGTCAGCCATCGCGGCGGAAGAGCATCGTCAGGGTCGTCCCGGGCTGTAGAATAGGGTCTGTCACTTCACGCAAATACTCCGCCATGCACACTCCCTGGGGAAACATCGACATTTCAGATGCTCACGCGCACTTCTTCTCCCACAGCTTCTTCGAAGGCCTGGCGAAACAGAAGAGCGCTCTCGGCGAAGCCGTCACCGCCGACGCCTTGATCGAAAACCTGGGCTGGGACCCGCCGCCCGCCGACAACGCCGAACTCGCCGCCCAATGGGTCGCCGAACTCGACCGCCGCGAGGTCCAAAGTACCGTCTTGATGGCCAGCCTGCCCGGCGACGAGGAGTCGGCCGCGGATGCAGCGCGCGCATTTCCCGACCGTATCGACGGTTACTTCATGCTGAACCCACTCGCGCCCGACGCCGCCGAGCGCTGCCGCCGAGCGGTTGACGAGTTGCGATTACGAGGCGTCTGCCTGTTCCCGGCAATGCAGCGGTTTTCGGTGCGCGACGAGCGATTGCGGGCCATCTATGAAATCGCCGCCGAGCACCCGGGCGTCGTCGTTTTCGTCCACATGGGTGTACTGAGCGTGGGCGTGCGTGGCAAGCTCGGCCTGCCGTCGAAGTTCGATATGAGTTTTTCGAACCCGATCGAGCTGCATGCTGTCGCGCTCGATCACCCCACCGTCCCGTTCGTGATTCCCCACTTCGGCGCCGGGTATTTCCGCGAAACTCTGATGCTCGGCGGCTTGGCGCCGAACGTCTATCTCGAGACATCGAGCAGCAATTCGTGGATGAAATACCAGTCGCCGCCCATGGATCTGAAGACCGTCTTTCGCCAAGCCCTCAACGTCTACGGTGCCGAGAGGCTGCTGTTCGGCTCCGACTCGTCATTCTTCCCGCGCGGTTGGAATGCCGAGGTATTTGAGGCGCAGACGGCCGCGCTCGAGCAGCTCGACATCAGCGCTGACGACGCCCGCGCAATTTTCGGTGGGAACCTACGGCGTCTGCTCGACCAAGGGTGAGGATATGAGATATTCGCTGACCGCTTTCGCGCTTGTGCTGTTGCTCGCCGGTTGCGCGTCGCCGCCCGAGCCCGGCATCTTTCCCTACCCCTATGCCGTCGACGAACTCGACAACGGACTCCGTTTGGTGACGGTCGACACAGGCTACCCGAATATCGTCGCGCTCTATGTCGTCGTGCAGGTCGGCTCGCGCAACGAGGTCGAACCGGGGCGTTCCGGTTTCGCGCATCTGTTCGAACACATGATGTTCCGAGGCACCGAGAAATTCCCGTCCGAAAAATGGGACGAGATCATGCAAACCGCCGGCGCGGCCACCAACGCCTACACCACCGACGACCGCACCGTCTATCACGCCGTTTTCTCAAAGGAAGATCTCAAGCCGATCCTCGAACTCGAGGCCGATCGATTCCAAAACCTCACCTACACCGAAGAAGTTTTTCGCACCGAAACCCGCGCCGTGCTGGGCGAATACAACAAGAACTTCGCCAACCCGTTACGCAAGCTCGACGAAGCCCTGCGCGACGAGGCCTTCAGCGCGCACACTTACAAGCACACCACCATGGGCTTCCTCGACGACGTCGAGAACATGCCCGAGATGTACGACTACGGGTTGCAATTCTTCGATCGCTATTACCGGCCCGAATACACCGTAGTGGCCGTGGTCGGCGACGTCACTCGCGATGAAACCAAGGCTCTGGTCGAAAAATACTGGGGTGGCTGGGAGCGCGGTTCCCACAAAGCCGAGATCCCCGCCGAGCCGCCGCAAACCGAGGCCAACAGACTCGACATTCCGTTTCACGCCCCGACGCTGCCCATGCTCGCCGTGTCTTTTCACGCCGCCGCCTACGACGACGAAAAGGTCGACTCGGCCGTGCTCGACCTGATTTCCTACTACGCGTTTTCAGAGAACTCCGCACTCTACAAGCGCTTAGTGATCGAAGAGCAAAAAGTCGACGTGCTCTATCCGGCCTATTACGACCACCGCGATCCGTACCTGTTTTCGGTGATGGCCCGCGTGAAGAACGCCGACGACCTCGCTTATGTCGAAGAGCAAATCTTGGCGGCCTGCCAAGGCCTTCAAGAACAACCCGTGCCGGCGGTCGAGCTGGAAAACGTCAAGTCTCATCTGCGCTATCAATTCGCCTTGGGGCTGAACTCCTCCGCCTCGATCGCCGACACCTTGGCGCATTTTCTGGGTCTGCGGTCCACCCCCGAGACAATCAACAAACGCTACGCGCTTTATCGCGGCGTCACCGCGGCCGACATCCAACGAGTGGCCGGCGAAACGTTCATCGAAAGCGGACGCACCATCGCCACGCTGACCTACCAACCCGACGCGGCTCAAGCCGGCTCGGCGAAAGGAGGTTCGCAATGATGGGAGCCATGACGAATCGTCAGCAACGGAACCTCTTGACGCACGCCGTCGCTGTGTCGGCGCTCACGCTCACCGCCACGGCGGCCCTCGCCGCCGGTCCCAAGTTGTTGACCCAGCCGAGCCAATCGCCGTTGGTAAATTTCCGCATCGCCGTTCACTCCGGCACCGCCGCCGACCCCGCCGACAAAGCCGGTCTCGCCGCGCTCACCTCGGCCCTACTCAGCAAGGGCGGAACAAAAGAACAATCCTACGACGCTATCGTGGAAGCGCTCTTCCCGATGGCCTCCTCCGTCGGCGCGCAAGTCGACAAGGAGGTGACGATCTTCCAAGGCACAACGCATCGCGAAAACCTCGACGCCTATTACGAGATTCTGCGCTCGATGCTGCTCGAGCCGGGTTTGCTGGAAGACGACTTCCGCCGACTCAAGGACGAAGCTGTCAACTTCCTGCGCACCGCCCTGCGCGGCAACAATGAAGAAGAGCTGGCCAAGGAATTCCTGTACGAAAAGATCTACGCCGGCCACCCCTATGGTCGGCAGAACGTCGGCCGCGTCTCCGCGCTCCAAGCGATGACTCTGGATGACGTTCGGGCCTTTTACGAACGGCATTACACACAGGGCAACATCACGATTGGCCTGTCGGGAGGCTACCCCGAGGGCTTTCCCGAAACAGTCGCGGCGGATTTTTCGAAACTTCCCGAGGGCCGCCCCGACCCGGTCGCGCTGCCCGAGCCGGGAACCGCCTCGAAACTGCGAGTCAGCATCATTGAAAAGGACACGCGCGGCACGCACATCGTGCTCGGTTTCCCGATCGACGTCACCCGCGCCTCCCCCGACTGGCCCGCGCTCAAGTTGGTGCAGTCTTACTTCGGGCAACACCGCTCCAGCAAGAGTCATCTCTTCCAGCGCATCCGAGGTATTCGCGGCATGAACTACGGCGACTACGCCTATATCGAGTATTTCCCGCGCGGGATGTTCCTCACCCAACCGGAGCCCAACCTAGGCCGCCGCCAACAAATTTTCCACATTTGGATCCGCCCCGTCGAGCAGCAAAACGGCATGTTCGCCCTACGGATCGCGCTCTACGAACTCGACAAGCTGGTCCGGGAAGGCTTGAGCGAGGAAGACTTTACGGCGACGCGCGATTTCTTGTCAAAGTACGTAAACCTGCTGACGCAGACGGAAAGCAACCAACTCGGGTATGCGCTCGACAGCGAGTTCTACGGCATCGGGGAATTCAACGGTTTCCTCAAGGGCGCGCTCAAGGGCCTCACCGTCGAAAAGGTGAACGAAGCAATTCGCAAACACCTCAGGGCCGACAATCTCGACATCGTGATCATCACGAAAGACGCCAACGGCTTTCGCCGGTCGTTAAATTCAGGGCGACCCTCGACGATCGAATACGTTTCACCGAAACCCGAGGAAATCCTCGACGAGGACAAAACCATCGGCCGCTACAAGCTCAATCTGGGAAGCATCGAAATCATCCCCGCCGACAGTATTTTCGAGTGAGGGGGGAGACGGAACATGGCACGTTTGATTCGGATCGGTAATTCTCACGGAGTGAGAATCCCCAAGTCCTTGGTCAGGCAGGCCGGGTTAGAGGGGCGGAAACTTGAGATCACCGCTGGCGAAGACGGCGTCTGGATCCGCCCATTGCGCCACCGACGCGAAGGATGGGAGCAGGCTCTTGCCGAACTGGGCCAAACCGGCAACGATGAAGACTTACTCCCGATCTGGATGCAAGCTCCTTTGACAAAACCGAATGGGATTGGCCGTAGCCCTCGGCAGTGGGGGAAGGTGCAAAGTGGATACGTGCGCGGCTCGGTTTGCCGTGCCGAAACCGACGCAAGAGTCATCGCCACTCCGTAAGAAACGACAAGATCCGAGTGCCCTGGTCCGATTAGATTAGAGGACACCACGACGAGCGTGAGGTCGCGCGAACGAAAGTTCAAACGTTTCGCTGGAGATTAGGTCGCGGATCGGCGCCCAATGCTATCATTTTGGACTGATCCGCCCCGCAACCAATCTCAGTTTCACGGATGACTGTTCGTGATTCTTCGGTTCACGGCTAACGGTTCACGATTCACGACTCATCGGTTCACGGCCCCACGGCCCACCGGAAGACAGCGGAAAAAAATGAATTTACTCTCCAGTCGCATGAGCGGAGTGCGCGGCGAAGGCGCCTTCGCTGTTCTTGTAGAGGCCCGAGGTCTGGAAGCCCAGGGCCGTTCAATTATTCACATGGAAATCGGCGAGCCCGACTTCCCGACCGCCCCTCATATCGTCGAGGCGGGCAAGGCGGCGCTGGACGAGGGGTGGACGAAATACGGCCCCACCCAAGGCGATCCCGAGTTGCGCGAAGCGATCGCCGAGGTCGTTTCCGCCCAACGCGGCATCCAAGTCGACGAGAGCCAAGTCGTCGTCACGCCGGGCGGCAAGCCGATCCTGTTCTTCCCGATCTTGTCGTTGCTCGAACCCGCTGACGATGCGCTCTACCCGAACCCGGGTTTTCCGATCTACGAGTCGATGATCAACTACACCGGGGCCAAGGCGATCCCGATCCCGTTGGTCGAAAGCCGCGGCTTCTCGCTCGACGTCAACGTGATTCGGGAAAACCTCACCGACAAGACGAAGTTACTCATTCTCAATTCGCCGCAAAACCCGACCGGCGGCATCACTCCCGAGGAAGACATCCGCGCCATCGCCGAGATGGTCCTCGAGCGCGACATGATGGTGCTCGCCGACGAGGTGTACAGCCGCATCTATTTCGACGAGAAACCCTTTTCGATCACCTCCATTGACGGCATGCTCGAAAAGACCATCCTGCTCGACGGCTTCTCGAAAACCTTCTCGATGACCGGGTGGCGGATGGGCTACGGCGTCATGCCGAAATGGCTGCTCGACGCGGTGTGCCTGATGATGGTCAACTGCAACTCGCACACCTCGAGCTTCAGTCAGCGCGCCGGAATCGCGGCTCTGCGCGGCCCGCAAGCTGCCGTGGACGACATGGTCGCCGAGTTCGCCCGGCGCCGCGACGTGATCGTCGACGGCCTCAACAAGATCCCCGGATTTTCCTGCACCAAGCCTGGCGGAGCCTTCTATGCGTTTCCGAATACATCGGAGACAGGCATCCCCTCAGACGAACTCGCCCACAGGGTGCTCCACGAAGCCGGCGTGGCCTGCCTAACCGGAACAAGTTTCGGCGACTACGGCGAAGGCTATTTACGCTTCAGCTACGCCACGGCCCTGCCCGAAATCGAGAAAGCACTCGAACGCATCGACAAGATGATACGGGGCGGCTGAGAACCGTCGATACGAAAAATCAATCCGCCGCGGAAAACACCGACGCCGTGTGCCCCTCCGCACCCTGCTCGACGCCGTCGAGCAACGCTTCGAGGCGATCGGCCTTGGCGGCGACTTCTTTCTGAAGCTCTTCGTGTTGTTTCAGCAACGTGTCGTATTCGTCGGCCAGATGAAGCGCCGTCAGCACGGCAATGCGGAAGTTGTCGGGCACACTTACTTGGCGGGCGATGAAGGTCATCTTCTCGTCAACCAGGGCCGCCAGCTCGCGGGTGTGCTCCAGGTCCTCGCCACCCTTGATGTGGTAGACCTGCCCAAAGATATTGACCTGGATTCCGCTTTCTGGGGACATGCTTGCCATCCCAACCGCTCAATTTCTCCGTCGCCGGGACGTCGTGTCGGCCGCGACGGATCTTTCGTCGCTGCTCGTCATCCGTCAAGGCCGTCGATGCGTTCCACTAAAGTTTCAATGCGCCCGCGGACTTCGTCTCTTTCCGAACGCAGCTCCCCGAGTTCGTTGTTGAGGCGCTCGATCTCACTGTCCTTCTCGGCGAAGAGCGCTTGCAGCCGTTTCGCTTCTTGCTCGGCGGCCACACGCTTTTCCTCGGCGCCGCGCAACCGATTGACGGCTCCTTGAATACGGTTTTCCAGTTTGTCGAGCGATCCGAGAGCGTCCGGGCGGTCGGCGCCGGACTCGGTAAGGGAGATTTGTGATGCCATCGTGATCTTGAAGCCCTGCCTCGTTTCTCTATCCTAACCCAGATCGTTTTCGAGGCAAAAAAAATTTCGTGTCGGGAGACATGGTTTTTTGATTCGAGAGGCCCGCGGTGGGGCAGGTCTCCCGGCCTGCCCATCTTCGGCCCCCGTTTCCGCCCTACCGGCGCGGCAAATCGAGCGCCGGGTTGCCGTCGAAAAAGTCGAACGGCCGTAGTTCGAAGCTGTGCCACAAAGTCGGCATCACGGGCCAATCCTCGCCGCGAACCATGTGCTGCATGGCGATCGAATGCCACAACACAAGGTCGGTCTCGCCGAGTTCGCGGTCGGTTGCCGTCCACGCCGGCAGGCCTTTGCCGGGGTCGCTCAAAGTGGGATACTCCCCGGCCGCGTAGCGCTCATCGTCCTTATGCGGCGTCACCCACAGGTGGTGACTGATAAATCCCGCGCGGCGGCGGGGATAGTCATCCGCCGTCAGCAAGGTCGTGCTGGTTCGGCCTGGACGAAGCTGATAACTCGTCGGATAGCCAACATGGTTCTTGCGGCCCGAGCTGGTGACCCGCCACAGCGTCGGCTTGCGAAGGTCGATATCAAGCTTACCCTCGCTCTGTTTCTCGAGAACCTTCGGTTCCCGAACCCAGATGCTCCGGCGAGGATGGTCGGCCGGCAGAGTCTTCGTCACCAGCCGATCGGCGATGAACCGGTTGACCGGTCCGTCGACATCGAGGTCGATTCGGAAATTGAAATAGTGATCGTGGTTGACCGCGACGATGTGCTTATCGACGAAACGCCCATAGGCATCGGGAGCAGCGTGCGCGCCGCCGCCGTTCCCGTTCCCGTTGCCGTCTCCCGAAGTCCCCTCCCTGTTGTCGGAAATCGATTGTGGCGCTGAATCGGCCGTCGCTTCGGTGACGATCTTAGCCTCGGCCTCGCCCGAAGCCCCGACCCGCACCCGAATCGACCCGTTCTGCAAAAACACCCAATCGAAAATGTAGTCGTAGTTGCCGAGGACGGCGGCCGCCCGCACGACCAGATCGCGCTGCCGGCGGCTCACCGGCTCGGGCGGTAGCCCGTGCCGCCAAGCCATCGATCCCGGATCCCGTTCGAACAGACAGATCACATCACGGCGCGCCTGCGGGCGCCCGTTGTCCTGGGCTACCATGCCGTCGAGGTAGACGGCGTTGTCGGGGCAATCCGCGTCGCGCAACAGCGGCTTGGCGATGCCGCCGGAAGTGAATTCGCCCAGGTCCAAGAAATTGCGGTTATACCAATTGAACGCCGGGTCCATGTAGGGCACGAACATCTCCGACAAATAGCCCTCATAGAGCACCGGCCGCTCGTCGTCGCCGTCGCGATAAGTCACTGTCGAGACGATGATGCCCACTCGCTGATCGTGCCGAACATGGAAACGCCAATTCTGCCATTCGACAATATTGCCGTTGATGGTGAACCCGGGGCCCAGCGGCTGCTCGATCCGCAGCGGCGCGGGGACCTTCCGCGGCGTGCCGATTGACGCCGGGTCGTAGTCGGCCCGCGTGTCCGGCACCGGAACGACGCCCTCGTCGACCACTCGCAAGACCTTCTTCTCGTTCATGTCGAGCACGACGGTCACGCCCTCGATACGACTCGTCCACTGGTTCCGCCGGTCGCCGCCGACGTGGCAAGTGGCGTGGCCGACCCGGCGGTTTCGCTGCTCCTCGGTCGCGTAAAAACCGGGCGGCGCGACCTCGCAGTCGATGAAGGTCAGATCTTCGATACCGCGCTTCGCGAGGGCGGCGATAAAATCGGGGTGCTCCTTGATCTCTTTCCTCGGCGCCTCGTGTTCCTTGGCCAGCCAGTTCGCGTGGGCTCCTTTCAGCTCGCCCCATGAGGTCAACTCGCCCGCCGCGAGATCCACTTCCGCCTCGTAGGTTTTTTCCTTTTGGCGAACGAGTGCAAGCGCCCGCCGTGAAAAGGTCGAGCCCTTCGAGAAACCCCAAACTTCGTGCTTCGGCGGAGGGATCAGGTTGATCATGGAAAAGCGCGTGTCTTCGTCGAGCTTGCCGTCATCGCGCAGAATTTCAAGCACTGCCCAATACTCCGCGTAGTTCAGCGGATCGAGCGGATGCCGCGCTGCTTGCGCCCCGAGCGGCGCGGCCATCGCGGGCAAGGCAAGACAGACAAAACCGAAAACGCCGGCGCTAACGCGCAGTAACCCTCGACAGAAAGTTTTCATGACCGTCATCCCCTTCTCCAAATAACTCATCAAGATCGCTTGAGCGGCACCCCAAGGGTAGTCGTTTGCGGCCGCGACGTCAATCTTCGCGTTCCAGCAAGTTTCCAGACATCGTGCCCGGTGAATCCGGCCGGCGTATGCGATATGAATGTGGAAGAGGGAGCCCGATTCACCGGGCTTGGGTTGCAAATAGGCCGGTCCTTTAGGGCCGGTATGGCGGCTCGGGGCCGGCAACCAGGCCGCTTCAGCGGCCTTCCCCCGCCAAGGCTTCAGCCACTGGCTGAAACGAGCGGAAAATTCCACGACTTATGTGGAGACTCGTACCCGGCGCCTTGCCCCCCGCGGTTGTATGCCCTAAGGTTGCATCAACGCCCGGCGACCCCGGATGATGAGTACGGTGACACCAAGGAATAATTACGCGCTTCGCAACCGCTCCCGCCCCGCCCTCGCCCTATTCGCCCTCGCCGCATCGTTGCCGGCCGCCGAGCCCTCCCCCGCGCCGCCCGTCTTTCTCAACACCGGCCTCGACGTCCCCTACGTCGGTTCCCAAGCCTGCCAAGGCTGCCACGAAGACGTCTACAACAACTACCGCCGAATGGCCATGGGCCGCTCGATGACCGCGGCGGCCGATGCTCATCACGCGCCGGTCCCCCGACGCATCACCGTTCGCAGCGAAAAACTCGACCGCTATTTCGAAGTTTTCCGCGAAGACGGAGCCCTGTACCAATCCGAATACGCCCTCGCCGAATCGGGCGAGAAGATCTTCGAAAACATCCACAAGGTCGAATACGCCGTCGGCTCCGGCGTCAACGGCGTCACCTACATCGTGCGCCGCGGCGATCACTTGTTCGAAGCTCCGCTCTCGTTCTATTCGCGCGCCAAAAAGTGGGACCTCTCACCCGGCTATGGGGTCGTCGACGCCGGTTTCAACCGACCCGTTCACGCCGGCTGCATCGTTTGCCACGCCGGCCGTCCGATGTCGGTCAAAGACCGCGACGGCCTCTTCCGCGACCCGCCTTTCGAAGAGCTGGCCATCGGCTGCGAAAACTGCCACGGGCCCGGCAAACCGCACGTCGACAAGCGCCTCGCGCAACTCGAGTCCGACGAAGCCCTCGACCCGACTATCGTTCACCCGTTGAAAATACCCGCGCGCATCGCCGAAGGCATCTGCATGAATTGCCATCAGGGCGGCGACACGCGGGTCTTGCAACCCGGCAAGAACTACCAAGACTTCCGCCCCGGCACGCACCTCAACGATACCCTGGCGATCTTCAAGCTCCCGATGGAACGCGGCAATCCCCGCGAATCCGACCTCCTCGAACACCAGTTTTCGATGGAACTCAGCTCTTGCTTCCGTCAAACCCAAGGCAAGCTAAGCTGCTTCACGTGCCACGAGATCCACAACCAACCAACCCCGGAAACCAAAGTCGCCTACTATCGCGAGAAATGTTTCCAGTGCCACGACAACGCAAGTTGCACCCAGCCTCTCGATCAGCGTATGCGCCAATCGCCCGCCAACAACTGCTCGGGCTGCCACATGCCCCAACGCGATGTCGATGTCATCTCGCACTCTTCGCTGACGAATCACCGCATTGTCCGCCGCCCGGGCCAACCCTTCCCCGACGCGGCCTTTGAGAAAACCACGCCCGACCTGCCCGAACTCGTCCACGTCAACCGCCCGCCCGGACAAGGCGCCGAATCGCTCCCCCTGCTCACGCGCTTCCGCGCCATCGGCGAGCTGACGGCCAAGAACCGGCAATTGAACGCGAAATACCTATCCTTGCTCGCCGACGCCGCCGAGAGACACCCCGACGACGCGCTGGTCCTGGCCGCGCTCGGCCGCAAAGCCAAGATCGAAGCCGGTGACGCGCCCTCGCCCCAGATGATCGAATATCTCGAGAGAGCTCTCGATGCCGGCTCGTCAACAGCCTCGACTTTCGAAGACCTCGCCGAGGCTTTTTCTCGCGCCGGCCGCGATTTCGAAGCCTTGGAGACCCTTCGCTCGGGCGTCGAGACAGCTCCTTACAATCCGCGGCTGCGCAAGACGCTGATCCTCAAATACATCAACCTCACGATGTACAGCGAAGCCGGCAAATCGATGGGCAGATACGTCGAGCTGTTCCCCGAGGACGCCTTCATGCGGGACCTGCTCGACAAAGTCCGGGCGGGAGCGAGATAGCCGGGTATTACGACCTCACCGGGCCGCTCGAGCAAGACGACCAAGAAGCGGAACGGCAGGTCCTGGACCTTGATCTTGACGCCGCCCTTGCGCAGCTCGCCCGAGGCGAGGTTCACCTCGAAGACGCCGATGCGGACGATGGAGCGAGGTTGAGGACCAGACATCAGTTCACTCCGGGAAGTTCATCTTCTTCACGAGCGCCTGGAACCGCGGGTCGGAACGAAACTCTTGGAACGGAGGCTCCGACTTCAAATAGATTAGGTTGGGAGCACGGTCTTCATACGCTTTTTCAAGTTGTTGAAATACTCCGTCCCTATCCCCCAATCCCGCGTAGATCCACGCCACGAAGACCGGCGGAACGTACTTTTGCCGAGAGAGGTCATGCAGCTCTTCCAGTAGTGCTCGCGCGTCCGTGCCATTTCCCATGCGGGCGTAGGTGTAGGCAAGCCAAGCCTTTGTTGCGGGCTCATCCGATATCGATAGTGCGGTCTCAAACTCGGCCAGTGCCTCCTGGAATCTTCCGCTCTCCGCATAACTTGTGCCAAGCCATGAATGGCCAAGCCCAAACTTGGGGTCAAGTTGGACGGTCAAACCAAGCTGACCAATCGCGTGCTCGTAATCCTGCTGCATGTAGTATTGCCATCCGACGAGCGCGTGTGCATGGATCGAAAGCGGATCCAGCCCCTGGGCTAGCTGCTGTTCCGCCAGAGCTTCATTGGAGCGCCCCATTATGAGAAGATACCGGGCGTACCAGTCGTGGGCCGTCGCGTGACTTCGATTGAGTCGAATGGCCCGCTGCAGTTCAGTCTCCGCCCCAGCCCAATCGTAGCCATATCGCATCCTGACCGCTCCCAGTGCCGCATGCCCGTCCGCCGAAGTCGCGTCAAGACGAACGGCTTGGACCGCCGCCTTTCTTGCTTTCGGCATCCAATCTCGTGGGGGGCTCCCAACCGACACCGTAGACAAATAGATGTAGGCATTCGCTAAGCCGACGTAAGAATGGGCGTGGGTGGGATCTTTCTTGATCGCCTCGCGAAAGTGGTCAACGCTCTCCGAAAGGGCTTCCCCGCTCCTCTTTTGCAACAGGTGAAGCCCCTTTAGGTACGCCTCGTGTGCGTCTGGGTTCACAGCCTGGCGCTGAGCGAACTGTCGTTGTTCGACAGTACTCAGCTCGACCTGAACACTGCCGGCAATGTCTTGTGTTATCTCAGTTTGTAGCGCCAAGATATCCTCGAACCGCCGTTGGTACTTCCTGGACCAAAGCTGTGTGTCGTTGACTGCATCTGCCAGCTGCGCGGTGATTTGTACCTTGTCAGCAGCTCGCAGTACCGAACCCTCAACTACATGGGTAACCTTTAACTCTTTCGCGATTTGCGAAAGCGACTTTCCAGTCTCCCTATACCGAACGGATGACGTGCGAGAGATCACGCGTATCGACTTGATCGTGCCGAGGTCAACGATGAGGGCGTCCGTCATGCCGTCGCTGAAGTAGTCGCTCCCATCTTGGTTGAGATTGGTGAAGGGGAGCACCACGACCGAGGGCTTGGCGTCGGGCAGGTCAATGACGGGTTGACGCACCGCTCCCTCACGGTCGCGGCTCGGAAGGATACCACTCGCCACCAGAACGACTACAAGGATGGCGAGGCCGGCCCCCGCCGCGGCCAATCCATAAACGCGTGCCCGCTTGCGGCCGGGATCGGCGGCGGGCGCATCTCCTTTTTGAGCGGCCGGCACCGGCACCCCCTGCGATTGCGACTCCACCGGGGCGACGAAGCGATACCCGCGCCTGGGCAGCGTCTCGATAAACCGGGGACTCTCCGCTGGGTCGCTCAAGGCATCCCGAATGCGACTAACGGCGGCGTTCAGGCTGCGGTCGAAGTCGACGTAGACCCCGTCGGGCCAAAGCGTCTCGCGCAGCTGCTCGCGAGTGACCACCTCGCCGGGCCGCTCGAGCAAGACGGCCAGGAACCGGAACGGCAGGTCCTGGACCTTGATCTTGACGCCGCCCTTGCGCAATTCACCCGAGTCGAGGTTCACCTCGAAGACGCCGAAGCGGAGAAGTCGGCGGGATGCGGGGGCGGACGGCATCGTTGTTATCGCGACGAGCGCGGCGCGTTCGACGACCGCAGCGATTATATCACCCTTCGCTCCAGTCCGGGACCTCTTTCATGCATAGACCGCCAAGTAATACGCGACGCGAAGCCGTCTGCTTTCAGTCAGTTACCGTGTAAGACACATGTCGGTCCGCCGTGCCTACCCGTAAGCCTTGGATGTCTTGAGGTACGCACTGATCTGACCCATTCTCAGCCTCACCAACCACCCGGAGGTGAGCGCCATGAGAAGATCATACTGCGGAACGGTCCCCATAGGGTTGTTCCTTTTCGTTCTTTCGATTTCCGCCGGACAGGCTCAAAGAGCTGACTGTAATCTTCGACTCTACGTGCGTGTCTACAATCACGCGAGATTGCCCCTTGACATACTGGCTCACGCCCAACAGCAGGCCGCCTCGATTTACAAGCGAGAGGGCGTTGAGATTACCTGGCTGGAGTGCCCGGTTTCGCCGGCAGAATTCGACGATTTCCCCGCGTGTACAGCTCTCCGCGGCGGTCCGATCGTCCTTCAACTCAACCTGTTGTCCCGCGAGAAGTGGGAGAAGCTCGCTTTCCCGGACGACTCCTTTGGCTTTGCCTTACCGGCGGTGGAGAGCGGCTTCCCCTACTACGTCAACATTGCCGCTCATCGGTTGGGGGCATTGGCCGACTCAAGCTTGGCGGACCCGGCGGCGATTCTCGGCTGCATCCTGGCCCATGAGATCGGCCATCTTTTGCTCGGCGTCGGCAGCCATTCCCCCAAGGGGATCATGACGGCGAATTGGAACGGCGACACGCTGCTGTTGGCCGACCAAGGTCGGCTGCGATTCACTCCGAAGCAGGGGCGTCGTCTTCGACGCCATGTCGAGCGGCGTTGCAATGGGTAGCCGGCATTTCTCCGTAGGCCCGCCAACTCTCCCAACACTTCGTGGTATTCGTGCGCGGTCTTAGCGCTCGGCCAACACCGGCTCGAGATGTCTCATCACCAAATCCGCTACCTTACTCGTACCTTCTTCGTTGGGGTGGATGCCGTCGTTCTGCATGAACTCGGGACGCCCTCCCACCCCTTCGAGCAAGAATGGGACCAGCGGCAAGTCCAGTTCGTCGGCCAACTCGTGGAACACGCCTTCGAACGCTTGGGTGTATTCGGCGCCGTAGTTGGGCGGCAGCTTCATCCCGCCCAGGACAACCTTCGTACCCCGCGCGGTAAATGCCTTGACGATCCCCCGTAGGTTCTGCTTCATCCGATCGGGGGCAAGCCCGCGCAAGCCGTCGTTGCCTCCCAACGCGACGATCGCGAACGCCGGGGCGCTCTCGGCCGCCAACGCGCAACGCGCCAGCCCGCCGCTCGTCGTGTCGCCGCTGATGCCCTCGTTGCGGACGCGGTAACGATAGCCCTTGTCATCCAACGCGCGCTGTAGCAGATCCGGGTAGCTCTTTCCCCGCGGCAGCCCATAGCCGGCGGTCAAGCTGTCGCCGAACGCCACGATGACCGGTCGGTCATCGCTTGCCGCCTCGACGGTCGAGACTCCGGACGGATCCAAAGGCGATGCGGCCGGATCGGCGGCCGTGTCTGAGACTTCACGCTCCGTGCGCGCCGCCGAATCGGGACCGGAAGACGGCGCACCGCAAGCGGCGAGAAGGGAGAGAAAGCAGACAAGTAAGAAGAGCACTGCATGTCATAATAATTTCCAACCACTCCCCATGTCGACCCCATCCCCGATCATTGAAGTCCGCCGGCTGTGGAAGAAGATCGACAGCGGCTCGCACGAAGTCGAAATTCTGTGCGGTATCGACCTAGTCATTCCACAGGGCCAGTTTGTCGCCGTGATGGGACCTTCCGGCAGCGGCAAGAGCACTTTGCTCGGGCTATTGGCGGGTTTGGACACCCCCTCGGAGGGTGAAATCTTCCTGGATGGCGAAGAAATCAGCCGCTTGCGCGAGGACGAAATGGCCCTGCTGCGAGCGCGCAAGATCGGCTTCGTGTTTCAGTCCTACCATCTGGTGCCGACGCTGACGGCGGAAGAGAATATACTGTTGCCGCTCGAGCTTTCCGGCGACGGCCGAGGGGGCGCTGAGCGTATCGGCCAATTGCTCGAAAGCGTTGGGCTGGCCGATCGCGCCGACCACTATCCGGTGCAGCTCTCGGGCGGCGAGCAGCAGAGGGTCGCCCTGGCGCGAGCCTTCGTCGCTCATCCGCCCGTCGTGATGGCCGATGAGCCGACCGGCAACCTCGATACCGCCAACGGACGACATGTTCTCGAAATGCTCATCGAGATGAACCGCCGCGAACAAACTACGCTGATCATGGTCACCCACGACCGCGAGCTGGCAGACCGCGCCGACCGTTTGATTACATTACGCGACGGCCGCGTGGTTTCCGACGAGACGTTGGACGCCGGGCCTTCGGCAGCCGAAGCCGACGAGCCGAGCGCCGTCTCGGAGACCTCGTCATGAGGAACGACGCGAGTTGGGGCAGCGCTTTCAAGATCGCCGGCCGCGAGGCGCGGGCTTCGGTCGGCAAGTTCGTCTTCGTCGTCTTGGCCGTCTCGGCCGGCGTCGGCTCTTTGACGGGCGTACGGGGCTTCAGCGGCTCTTTCCAAGACATGCTGCTGCGCGACGCGCGCACCCTGATGGCCGGGGACCTCTCGGTGCGTCTGTTCAACGAGACGACTCCCGAACAAGAGGAGCTGTTCGACGAGCTGACAAAGTTCGGCGTGCGCCGCACCTGGATCACTGAAACGGTATCGATGATGTCGTCGGAGACGACCTCCCGCCCCGTCCTCGTCTCGGTCAAGGCCGTCGAGCCGAAACGCTATCCCTCCTATGGCGAAATCCGACTTTCGCCCGAGGAAAAGCTTTCCGACCTGCTCACCGATCAGACCATGGTCGTCTCGAACGACCTGTTGTTGCGGCTCGGGGTGAAACTCGGCGATTGGGTGCGGCTCGGCGACGAACAGTTTCGGCTGGCGGCCGAAGTCGTCCTCGAACCCGACCGCATGACCGGCACTTGGAATGTCGGCCCGCGCGTGATGATCACACGCGCCGGGCTTGCCCGCGCCGGCCTGATGCGCCCCGGCAGCCGCGCCGCGCAGCGCTATCTGTTCCGCTTGCCGCGGGAGGGCATCACGATCGCCTCCGCCCGCGCCCTGCTCGAAACCCGCTTCAAGGGAGATCGCATCGTCGACTTCCGCGAAACCCACCCGACGCTGCGCCGCGGACTCGATCGCGCCACCAAGTTCCTCAGCCTCGTCAGCCTGATCGCCTTGATCGTGGGGGCCATCGGCGTGGCCATGGCGATGCATTCGCATCTGCAACAACGTCTCGACACGATCGCGATCATGAAATGCCTGGGCGGCCGCTCGGGTCAGATCATGCGGATTTACTTGATCCAAACGATCGGACTCGGGTTGACGGGCAGCGCGTTGGGGGTACTATTCGGCTATGGGGTACAGGCTTGGTTTCCGAACTTCATCCAAAACTTCTTCCCCGAGTTGTCGGCCTTCGAATGGCAGCCCATCGCGGCTCTGCAAGGGCTGCTGATCGGCCTGTGCACAACGTTGCTGTTCACAGTCCCGACGTTGCTGAGCATTCGGCGGATCAGGCCCGCCCTGGTCTTTCGGCGCGAGATGGAGAGTCGCGGGCTGACGTTGCGCCAGCGTTTCGCCCGGCTGCGAGGGTCGGTGCTGTCGGGAGCCGTGATCCTGACCGCCCTGGCCGCGCTGGCGATCTGGCTGGGCGAGTCGCTCATCTTGGGCGCGTGGTTTGGCGGCGGCCTGCTGGTGAGCTTCTTGGCGCTGGCGTTGGTCGCCTGGCTGTTGCTGAAGTGTCTGCGCAAGTTACCCCGTTGGTTGCCCTGGAGGCTGTCGGCGTCGGTGAAACAAGGGCTCGCGAATCTGCATCGCCCCGGCAACCACGCCGAAGCCGTGCTGACGGCGCTGGGCATCGGCGTGACCTTTACGCTCACGGTCTACTTGGTCCAGTCGTCGGTGATTTCGCAAATGGTTCGCAGCGCGCCGCCGGAGATGCCGAACGTCTTTTTCGTGAACGTGACCGACGTCGAGCGCGACGGACTGCTCGAAATGTTGCAATCGGCCGAAGGCATCGAGGGAGAACCGGAACTCGTCCCTTCGGTCGCCGCAAGGCTTGTTTCGGTGGACGGCAAACCCGCCGACCAATTCAGCGAAGAAGGCCCGGGTCGCCGTTTTCGCCGCATAAGAACGATCACCTGGCGCGCCGAGAAACCCGAGCATATCGAAGTCCTCGAAGGCGAATGGTGGGCCCCGGCATACTCCGACCACGAGGCCCCGCTGGTGGCGGCCTCGGAAGGCGCCGCTTCCACGCTCGGACTGAAACTAGGCTCGCGAGTCGAGTGGCAGGTCTCGGGCCGACCGGTCACGGCAACGGTCGCGGCCATTCATCGCAGCGAAGGCATTCGGCCCGGGGCGACGGTGGGTTTCATCTTGACGCCCGAAGCGCTGACGGGGCTGCCGGTGAGCTATTACGGCGGCATCCGGGTCAGTGCCGAACGAGCCGTCGAGTTGCAACAGCAGGCCTTCGAACGTTTCCCGACCATCACCGTCATCAACGCGGCGGACGTTTTGGATATCGTCCAAGACGTGGTCGATCAGATCGCCTTGGTGGTTCGATTCGTCTCGGCCTTTGCGATTTTAGGCGGCATCATCATTCTGGCCACGGGCGTGATGGCGACCCGCTTTCGGCGTATCCGTGAAGTCGCGATCTTGAAGACGCTTGGGGCAACCCGTAGACGGCTGGCGAATATTTTCTCGACCGAGTTTCTGATTCTCGGCGCGGCGGCGGGTGTGATGGGCGCGGCTCTGGCAAGCGGTTTTTCAAACCTGATGCTGGAACGCGTTCTGGACGCCGAGTACCACTTCGACCCGGTCCCGGCGGCGGTTGCCGTGATTGCCACGGCGGTGCTGGCGAATGTCGCCGGTTGGCTCTCAAGTCTGCGGATCTTGGGGAAGAAGCCGCTTGAAGTTCTGCGATCGGAATAGAGGTCGCGGGCCCGGTGAATTCGCGGGTTTCATCCCAACAAAAAAGACCAGCGCATGATGAGTGTCCGGCGTCGGCGACACGAAAGAGTGAACGTTCGTGTTGGCCGGGGGTTCCTACCGCCCCATCAGGGCTCGCCCGGGTGGGGGGGGCCGACCTAGGGTTACGCCGTTCCGGCTCCACCCTGGGCTATATTCCCGCCGCCGCTTCGCGGCTCAAGGTGTGCGTGGTCTTGCGGGGCCTTCCCCATGACCCTCCTTTAGATTAGTCGCGTTGTCAAGGCGGTCTCGTTCGGGCGTTTGCGGGACGGCGCAGTGGGAACGGAAGTTGTTGAGGAGAGTTGAGTTGAGCCGCCACGCTTTGGAGATTGGGTTCGTTTCGCAAAAAAGGCGGGAGCCGTCTATGGTGTCCCGTCGCTTGGTCGACCGGGGCCGGCGTGACATCGCGAAGCGCGGCGGGATCGGTGCCGGGATGAGGGAATTGGGTTCGTTTCGCAAAATGCCTTGGCCGGTGGCCTTAATCGCGGTCACGGTTGAGTTAAGCCGATTTTGGGGCGTTTCCAAGCTGCCCCCATAGGAAGATAAACCATTGATAAAAAATAGGTTAATACCATTTCAGCCTCGGGCGATTGGGTTCGTTTCGCGGGAAAGCTGGGGCGATTCTTTTCTTGTCCTTTGGTACGGCTCAGGGGCCGGGCACCCTGCTCAGGATAGCGGTCGTGTCAAGCGGGGTTGCGGTCCTTGTTGGTGTTGGCGGGGCGCGGCTCCAGGCAGCGATCGAGAAACCTCCTGACGCCCGCGACTTCTCCGGTGACCGGGATCTCCTCGGGGATTCCGGGAAGCTCCGCGCGGTCTTCCAAGAAAGCGACAACAGGCTTCTCGTACCGCAATGCCAACTTGACTTCGCTCAACGTTCCCGACCCGCCAGGGAACGCCACGACCGCGTCCGCCGAAAGAATGTTGATGTGGTTCCTGGACAGATCGTCCTGCCCGTGCTCCCCGCTTAACGGCAGATGCGTCGCGATCGGAATTTCCACCCACTGATTCGGATACCCGGGCTTCGGTCTCCGCAATGGATCGCCCTCGGCGCATGGCAGGATACCAATCACCGAACCCCGCCGCCGCGGCGTTTCGTGAAACGCACGGCTGACCGATTCCATCACGCCGCCGCCTCCCCCGGTCAGTAAATGGACCTCCATCTCGGCGAGCATTCGCCCAAGCGCATCAGCACGGTCGAGAAACGGGTCGCCGCCCGACCCCATGACTCCGACGATAGGAAGACGCGCCATGCCACCGACCAAAACGAAAATGGAGCGCCGGCTTTGTGTTGGAAACCGCGCCTACGCGACGGCGACCGGCAGCTCGCTGAGTTGCGAGAAAACGTAGGGACCTTCAGGAATGATGACGAGCGAGGCCCCGGCCGGCAGCCTGGCGATCAGAGCGTCAAACGCTTCTTGCGGCGTGCGAAAGACCGGACCCCACAGGTGTTTCCAGTCCTTCTCGTCGACCCCCGGAAGGCAGAACGACAGGTTCGTCTTGCGCGCAACCATCGCCAGCTTTTCGGCTTGCCACTGGTCCACTTCGACCGACGACGTCTTGAGCTGATCCAGCAGTTCGTCCCAGGGCAGTGAGCGACGCACCAGCGCGGCGAACTCGTCGCTGCCGATTCCTTCGCGGCAGGCGCCGATGAGCAGGATCGATCCGCCATCCTTGACGATGTGCGAAGCCGCGGTGACACCTTTGACAGCCTGATAGAACGTCAGGTCGAGCGGGTAGCCGCCCGAGGTCGTCACGACGGCGTCGACAGGCTCTTCGATGGAGGCCAGCGTGGATTCGCGAACAAATTCGACGCCCGCCGCATGGGCCTCGACCGGGTCGCCGGCAAACACGGCGGCAATTTGGCGGTCTCTGGTCAGGGCGACGTCGATCATGAAATCGTGGCCGGCCTTGGTGGCGATTTCGATCAGCTCGCGATGCAGGGGATTATCGGGAAACGAACCCTCGACCGCGTTAGGGTCGCGCATGTAGAGCGGGCTGTGGAGACGCTTGATAGTGGGCTCGCCCGCGAGGCCGATGGAAATCAGCTTGCGGCCTCCCGAAAAGCCGGCCATCAAGTGCGGCTCGACGAAGCCGAGAGTGATGTGGAGGTCGGCTTCGACAAAGCGCTTGTCCACGTAGGCGTGGGTGGCGCCGCTGGTCTTGCCCAGATCCGTGTGCTGGTCGAGATTGCGGGCGCGGTGCGAATCGACCCAATAGCGCGACCGCATCTCGGGTCCGAGGATTTCCTCGAGTTCGGCGTCGGTCGCCTCGCGGTGCAATCCGGTGGCGATCAATATTCGGATTTCGGACCGGGGAATCCCGCCGCGTTCGAGCGCCGCGGTCACATGGGGCAGCACTTGGCGATTGGGGGCCGGGCGGGTGATATCACAAACGGAGATGGCGGCGGATCCGCGGCCGCGCGCCAATTCCTCGAGAGCCGGGCAGCCGATCGGTTGACGAACGGCGCGGTCGAGTTCGGCATCGGCATCAGGTAAGGCGCGGGCGAAACGCGACTCGAGC
Organism: Bryobacterales bacterium; assembly: GCA_965248235.1. Classification (GTDB taxonomy): domain Bacteria; phylum Acidobacteriota; class Terriglobia; order Bryobacterales; family UBA6623; genus UBA6623. The sequence continues at coordinate 592,442 of CBDFIU010000002.1, forward strand.
ACGGTGGCCCGAACGTGATCGGGCAGCTCGATTTCAACACCCGTTTTGTCGTATTCGAGTTTGACCCGCATGTCCGAAATCCCCCCGGAACACTGCTTACTCTAGCAGTTCGGCGGGGGTCGAACATGCGACAGATCAGGGGCCGAAGAGGTGTCGCGATACGGTGTATGATTGTCAGAACGTCGCCGTTTCGACGTCGACGAACAGGTGAAGAGCGATGGGAGGCGTAATGTTGAGTCGACCGTTCGCGGGATGGGCTTTGTCGCTGGGCTTGCTGCTTTCAGTGCCTTTGGCCGCCGAGAGCTTTCGCATCACTTTCGGGGGCGCGGACCGCGAGGTCGCCGATTGGTCGGGCAAGATTAGCGTCGAGACCGGCACGGCGGAGATTGCCGCTGCCTACCATTTCACGCTCAACGAGAGCTTCGAACGAACCAGTTGGAAATGCGGCAATCAATGGGACGGCAAACTCCAAATGGAGCCGAAGGACGCCGCGGTGTTTCCCGAGACGCGCTGGAAGGGCGTGGTGGTCAACGTCGGGGTCCCGGGGCGTACCGTCGTCGAGATCGAAACGCGGCAGGGGAACGCGCGATTTCGTCCCGAGCAAGTGCGCTTTCAAGAGAGGCTCGAACTGCTCGATAAGCGTATCCGCGTCGAGCGGGTACCGGAGATGCGGCCGATCTCGGGCGAGAGTGGAGACGACGACTACCCCGCCCTGACTGTGGGACCCTACGGGCGCATCTGGGTAGCGTGGGTTTCGTTCCGAAACGGCGCCGACTTGATCGAACTGCGCTCGTCGATCGACGGAATTCAATGGACGGCGGCGGAACAGGTTACGCCGACCGCGGGGGATTACTATCAGGTCGCGCTCGTCTCGACGCGCCCCAATCAGGTCACGGCCGTCTTCTCGGCCATCGTAGACGGAACGGTTAACCTCTACGAACGCAACTATGAGGACGGCGACTGGGGTGCTATCGCAAGGCTCACTCAGGGGCTGGGGCCGGACACTTTCCCGCGCTTGGCGGCGGCGCCGGACGGGAAAGTTTTCCTGGCGTGGCAATCCGGGGCGGCCGGGAACACCGACATTTCCCTGATGACGCGGCAAGGCGGCGAGTGGTCGGACCCGATCGCGATTACGCGCCATCCCGCAAGCGATTGGGAACCGGCCCTGACCGTCAACTCGCGAGGGGAAGCGGCGGTTCTGTGGGATAGCTACCGCCAAGGCAACTACGACATTTTCATGCGGCGGTGGGCCGGCGGCAAACTTGGCGCCGTGAAAAGGCTGACGTCGAGCCCCGATTTCGAGGCTCATGTGAGCGCCGTCTACGATCATCGCGACCGGTTGTGGTTTGCCTACGACAACGGCGGGCCGAATTGGGGTAAGGATCACTACGGCGTTAAGGGCATTCAGCGGGGCGAGAGTGGGCTCTATTTCCATCGCCAGGCGCAGGTGCGGGTACTCGATCGCGGGCGCATCAGCGAACCGAAGCTGCCGCTCGACCACCGCCTGCCTTCCGGCGCGATCACGGGGAGCTGGATGGCGCTGGGACTCGACAGCGCCCGTGAGACCTTCACCGAATATCCGCGGCTGGCGGTCGACGGCAAGGGCCGTGTTTGGGCGGTTGTGCGGACACGGGCTCTGGGTCGGGCGAATCCGCCGGCCGTCGCGGAGCGTTCGATCTTTCCGTACTGGAATTATCACGTGACGATGTTCGACGGCCATGCTTGGACGCGGCCGGTGTGGGTTCCGTTTTCCGATGGGCGGATTGAGCAGCGGCCGGGGACGGCGATTGATAAAGAAGGCAATCTTTGGATCGCTTCGCAGACGGACGGGAAGAGCTACCCTTCCGACGATCCGCGATTTCTCGAATACAGCCTTTACGCCGGCAAGATCACGCTCGATGATGTCCCCGGGGGGGCTATCGAGGATGAGTACATGGTGGGGTCGAAACAGCAGGGGGCGCCGGAACCGGTTGACGACGCGGAGCCCACGGTTTCGACGCCGCTTTGGAAAAAGTACGAGATGGAGGTCGGCGGCAATAAGTATGCCGTCACCTGGGGAGACCTTCATCGGCATACGGATTTGTCGTTCGACGGCTATAGCGACGGCAGCCTCTATGACAGCTATCGCTATGCGATCGACGCGGCGCGAATGGACTTTCTTGGGCCCTCCGAACACTTGATGCCGCGGCCGGCCGATACGCCCTACCTTTGGCGGATGATCGACAAGGCGGTCGATGTTTACAAGCTGCCGCGGGTTTTCTATCCGTTGCTGAATTATGAGCGAACGGTCGCCTATCCCGATGGGCATCGCAATATCGTGTCGCGCTCGCGGGGGTTTCAGCCGATTCGGATTCGTCCGGGGCCGCGCGACATCGGTGTCGCCGAGGACGACATGGTGACGCTATGGGAGCAACTGCTCGGAGGCGGGCGTCCGCAAGCGATCAGCATTCCGCACACGACGGCGACGCAGATGGGAACCGACTGGCGCTACAACAACGAAAAGGTCGAGCGGCTGGTCGAGATGTACCAGGGCAACCGCGATTCCTATGAATACCTGGGCGCGCCGCGGGGGGCGACGGCGGACAAGATCGTCGTGGGCGGCTATATTACGTCGGGCGAGATTCATCCCAAGGGTTTCGTTTGGAACGCGCTAGCGAAGGGTTACAAGATGGGGTTCATCGCGAGCTCCGACCATCGCTCGACCCACATGTCCTACGCCGCCGTCTATACGCCCCGACGCGATTACTCGGAGATTTGGAATTCGCTCTACGATCGCCGCACGTATGCCGCGACGGACAATATCATCGTCGATTTTCAATCGGGGGGACACGCGATGGGCGAGGAGTTCGCGACCGACCGGCCGCCGCGGCTCGATGTGCGCGTGATCGGGACGGGCCCGATCGCACGAATCGACATCATCAAGGACAATACGTTTGTCTATACGGCGCACCCCGATGTCGAGGAAGTTTCGTTTTCCTACACCGATCGGTCGATCGAGCCGGGGACGCATTACTATTACGTGCGGGTGATTCAGGCCGATGACAATATGGCCTGGGCGAGTCCGATTTGGGTGCGGTTTGGGGAGCCGGGGCGTTGAGAAACGTGGAGGCGCGCCCACCGGTTCATTCCCAGTCGCCAAGTCTTAATCAGCGCCCCCCTAAAACAGGATTCATCTCGATGTCGATTGGTGGCGCGAAACCTAATAATGCAGGTTCGGTGTTAATGTAGTACACTCTTTCCGAGTGTGGAAGACTTCCTTACGAGCCCAATCTTCCGCTTTATCGTCTTCCCAATCATAGCTGCGCTCCTCAGCTTGTGGGTCAAATACACGACAGATGGATATTTACTTGACTCAGGTGACCACAAGATGTAGGATCGGGGAAATGGAAGATTATCCTCGGAATCTGGCCGAGTTCGAGGCGCGTTTCGCCACCGAGCAGGCCTGTCGAGAGTATCTGTGTCAACTCCGCTGGCCGGAGGGTTTTCGTTGTCCGCGATGCGGGCACGACAAAGCGTGGGCGGTGCGGACAGCGCTGCTGGAGTGCGCCGGCTGCGGGCATCAAGCTTCTCCAACGGCGGGCACAATATTTCAAGACACCCGCCAACCCCTCCAGAGTTGGTTTCGAGCCATGTGGTGGCTCACGAGCCAGAAGAACGGGGCGAGCGCGCTGGGCTTGCAGCGGGTGTTGGGCCTGGGCAGCTACAAAACGGCCTGGACTTGGTTGCATAAGCTCCGGCGCGCCATGGTGCGGCCCGGACGCGATCGGCTCAGCGGGCGCGTGGAGGTTGACGAGACTTACTTAGGAGGCTTGGAGGAGGGCGTGCGCGGTCGCCAAACCGACGCTAAGGCGCTGATTGTAGTAGCGGCCGAGGAAGATGGTGCCGGCATCGGGCGGGTTCGGATACGCACCATTCCCAACGCCTCCGGGGACAGCTTGATGGCCTTCGTCGGCGAGTCGATCGAACCCGGCAGCGTGGTCCATACCGACGGTTGGCTGGGATACGAACCGCTCGAAGGCGACGGCTATCGCCACGAGGTGAGCTACCTGGAGGGGCAACCGGCGCGCGCCTCGAAACTGCTCCCCCGGGTGCACCGCGTGGTGTCGTTAGTGAAGCGCTGGATACTGGGCACGCATCAAGGAGCGGTCAGTCACGAGCATCTCGACTCCTACCTCGACGAATTCGCCTTCCGCTTCAACCGCCGCAAGTCCAGAAGTCGAGGCAAGCTCTTTTACCGCCTGGTTCAACAGGCCGTCGCCGTGCCACCGGCACCCTACAAATCGCTGGTCGGAGGCACCGCGACACGCGCTACGGACGACCACAACATGTAGGGGCTATTTCCCAATACCTGAGTCAAGTAAATACCCATCACACGACAAAAGGGGGGCTGACCGTGGAAAACACGGCCGACGCGGGGTTCGATTTGATCAGCACAGCGCTACTCCTGCTCATCCTCCTCACTTCGGATAACGTGCTCGAGTTGATGCAAACGGAGAAAACCTTCGCCGATGCAATTCTGAAAAAAAACACCCAGAATGCCCTGGCAGAGTTGTTTGCTTATAGGAGGCTACTTGAGTATAGAATCTCGTGGCAGGCTGGATTGTTTTGGCGATCTTCCTGGCTCTGTGGGGAACTTCGTTATTCGCACGAACCTGCAAGAGGAGAGTACTCGTAGCGGTCGTATCTATCACCGTGGGCATCCTAGCGTTCGTAGCTCTCGCGGTTCAGATGCCTCCTTCGGGGCAATGATGAATGAGGTCCTTCTCATGGGTACTGCGGATTGGCTCAACAGCACAGGATCTCTCATAGCCGCGGTTAGGAGGCCTTTTGGCGGGAATTGCCGTGCTCTGGCCGCAAGTACGCCTGATCCGGAACTTCGAGAAGGGAAGAAGCATCCTGGACATGCCACGTCTTAGACGGGTGAGTTGGATCCTAGGAATTGCGTTGACCGCCAGCTCGGCGGGCATCTTTGGAGCACGGATGATTATTGGCCAGGCGGCCGCGCTGAACGAAGACTTGATGTCACAGGCTTGGAATGCTTACAACAAAGGCGACTTTGGGAGTGCGATCCGGAAGGCAGAGGCTCTAATCGATGAATTTCGCGGTGCCGCGGATAGGCGACAGGCAGAACTTCAAAAAAACCGAGGATGGGTATTTACTTGACTCAGGTATTGGGAAATAGCCCCTACATGTTGTGGTCGTCCGTAGCGCGTGTCGCGGTGCCTCCGACCAGCGATTTGTAGGGTGCCGGTGGCACGGCGACGGCCTGTTGAACCAGGCGGTAAAAGAGCTTGCCTCGACTTCTGGACTTGCGGCGGTTGAAGCGGAAGGCGAATTCGTCGAGGTAGGAGTCGAGATGCTCGTGACTGACCGCTCCTTGATGCGTGCCCAGTATCCAGCGCTTCACTAACGACACCACGCGGTGCACCCGGGGGAGCAGTTTCGAGGCGCGCGCCGGTTGCCCCTCCAGGTAGCTCACCTCGTGGCGATAGCCGTCGCCTTCGAGCGGTTCGTATCCCAGCCAACCGTCGGTATGGACCACGCTGCCGGGTTCGATCGACTCGCCGACGAAGGCCATCAAGCTGTCCCCGGAGGCGTTGGGAATGGTGCGTATCCGAACCCGCCCGATGCCGGCACCATCTTCCTCGGCCGCTACTACAATCAGCGCCTTAGCGTCGGTTTGGCGACCGCGCACGCCCTCCTCCAAGCCTCCTAAGTAAGTCTCGTCAACCTCCACGCGCCCGCTGAGCCGATCGCGTCCGGGCCGCACCATGGCGCGCCGGAGCTTATGCAACCAAGTCCAGGCCGTTTTGTAGCTGCCCAGGCCCAACACCCGCTGCAAGCCCAGCGCGCTCGCCCCGTTCTTCTGGCTCGTGAGCCACCACATGGCTCGAAACCAACTCTGGAGGGGTTGGCGGGTGTCTTGAAATATTGTGCCCGCCGTTGGAGAAGCTTGATGCCCGCAGCCGGCGCACTCCAGCAGCGCTGTCCGCACCGCCCACGCTTTGTCGTGCCCGCATCGCGGACAACGAAAACCCTCCGGCCAGCGGAGTTGACACAGATACTCTCGACAGGCCTGCTCGGTGGCGAAACGCGCCTCGAACTCGGCCAGATTCCGAGGATAATCTTCCATTTCCCCGATCCTACATCTTGTGGTCACCTGAGTCAAGTAAATACCCATCAAACCGAGATCCGTTGCCCCCTAAAGGACGTGTGTCCGAGAGAGCAAAGAAAGAGATTCTGGCCCGCGGGTTGCTCAACGACGTCGCTACAAGCTTCTTCATAAAAGGGCGTTCGGCCGAGAAGCTTGGGCGGAAGGATGAGGCGAGGGAATCCTACCGAGCTGCTGCCAGTTACGTTTATGCCCGCACCTGGGATCCTAACGGTTGGTTTTGGTCGCCGTCCGAGGCAGCGGAGGATCGACTGAGGCTGCTGAAATGACCGCGCCGCCTGGGCTATGAATTGTGCTCGTTTGCGGCGTTCGCAACTGCTGCTAATCTTTGCGGGGGGCCATAGCTTCCTCAGACCACCGGAATCTGCTCGATCTCGGCAAGAGTGGCTTCTTCGTCCGCGCAGCCTTGGAGCTAGCTCACCAGGCCAGTCCCTCAGAAAGGACTTGCTTCGATGCCCCTGGCCAACTGGAAATCCCAGGTCTACAACGTCATTCAGAGCCTGCTGTTCAACAATCCCCATCGAGTCGTGAGCTATCGCGTGCGAGACGAAAGGGGACAATGGCGGAACCGCTCGGAGATGCCGGCGCCCGTGCGGCGATTGTTCGAAACCGAAGCGCCGGCGGAGAGAACCTGCCTCGAGACGATTCAATTCGTCCACCACATGTTGATTCCGCCGCACGGGCGCCACGTGGCGGAATTGCATATTCACCCGGACGCTGAGGAGCTTGTGGTGGTGACGAAAGGCCGAGGGACGGCGATCATCGACGGCGAGGAGCATGGCATTGCCGCTGAAGATGTTCTGTATATCCCGACGGGTGTTGAGCATGAGGTGCGCAACACGGGGGAGGATTTGCTGGGGGTTATTTTTGTTAACGTTCCTACGGGGGAGGGGCTGAAGCGGCTGCGGGACGCGAGGCAGAAGACGGAGTAGCGAATGTAGGCGAAGAACGGGTGTGGTCACGTGCGGCGGCGGGTCCACCACCGTCTTTGCGGCCCTGAGCTTCATCGCATACCGCTTCCTTACGGTCGCGGCTCGGTTTGGGACCCTATAGGACCTTGTCGAAGATGAGGAGGCAGTAGAGCACGGGGAGATAGATCACCGAGGCCTGCAAGAGGCGGCGAGCCTGCATGGTGGTCTTTTCGCGGGCGGCCAGGACGCCGAAATAGAGGTACCCGAGGCCGCAGACCACAGCGCCGATCAGGTAGACCATCCCGGTCATTGCCAACCACGCCGGCGCCAGACTCACAGGGACCAGCAAAGCGGCGTAGAAGACGATCCGGCGTCCGGTGGCAACGCCGTCGGGTTTGACGACCGGCAACATCAAAATGCCGGCTTTCGCGTAGTCTTCGCGATACATCCAGGCGATGGCGTAGAAATGAGGGAATTGCCAAACGAAGAGTAGGGCGAAAAGCGCCCAGCCCTCGAAGCCCAGCTCGTTGCGCGCCGCGGCCCAACCGATGAGAGGCGGCATGGCGCCCGGGAACGAGCCGAAAAAGGTCGAAAGCGGCGTCCGCGTCTTGAGCGGCGTGTAGACAAACAGATAGCCTGTTGTCGTCAGGAGTCCCAGCAGAGCGGTCAAGGGGTTAACGGCCAGAGCCAAGTAAACCAGACCCGCCAGCGTCAGACCGACGCCGAAAAGCATGGCGGGCAGGGGCTGCAAGCGTCCCGCGGGCAAGGGCCTTTTCTCAGTGCGCCGCATGCGGGCGTCGAGGTCGCGCTCGAGCCACTGGTTAAGCGCTCCGGTTCCGCCGGCCAACAGCGCCGTGGCGGCGAGGGTGTGGAGCAACAACAGGAACGACAGCGAGGCGGGCGAACCCATATAGAACCCCACCGCCGTCGCGAGAATGATCAGCCAAACGACGCTGGGCTTGGTCAGCTCCAGATAGTCCGACCCCACGCCGATCGAGAGCGGGACCGCGGCTTCGGCGGTGGAAGAAGGTTCTCTCATGTCACTTGCGGAAGTTCCTGTGTTTCCATATCGGCCGTTCGATCCGCGAGTCGAGAGCGAACCTGAATCGTCAGCACGATGCTCGACGCCAACAGCAGGGCTCCCACCACGAGATGGGCCACCGTCAAGATCACCATCGGCGGCAGTGGTTGCGGGGCGGTCGCGGTAACGTGTCGAATCCAATATGCCGCCGCTCCTAATACCAACTGCACAACCAGCGTAGCGTTGAGCGCCAGCGCCCAGCCGAGAACCTCGCGCCGCGCCGAGTGTTGGGCCGCGACTCGCACGACCACCCAAATCACGAGCAGCGAGACGACCACCGCCCCGATCAGGTGCGGAATAATCCCGACGCCCTTGTGGCGGAACGCCGCCCCGAGCATCAGTTGCAAAAAGATCGCCATATTCACGGCGACCGTCAGCCTCCCCAGCGAAAAAACACCGCCGTCCGCCAAGGGCCGCGAACGATCTTCACTCTGACGCCGCCACCCGGGGGAGGTAACCAGCGCCAAGCTGACAATCATACAAAAGAACAGCTGCGCCAAACAAGCATGACTGACCGAAACGGCGGTCGGCAGCAGAAACAGCACCGTCAACCCGCCGAGAACTCCCTGCGCGACAACGGCGGCCAACGCCGCCCAGCCGAGCTTTTTCACCCAGGAACGGCTTTCCACCCGCCACAGCCAGATCGCGAGAATGACGGTCAGCAGACCGACGAAGCTCGCGATCATTCGATGACCGTGCTCATAGAAGACGCCTCCGATCATCGGAGGCATCCACTGCCCGTAGGAAAGCGGCCAATCGGGAACCGACAATCCCGCCTCGTTGCTCGTCACCAAACCTCCGGCGACGAGCAAACCTAGAGTCGAGCACGCGGTAAGCAGCGCGAAGCGGTGCAGCGGCCGGTTCACGGCCACCGCGCCCTCATCCGGCTTTGTAGCTGAAGTCAACCTGTTTTGACTCGGAAGCTCCAACGGTGACGCTCATTTCTTGCGATTTAAACCTCTCGTGAACCGCTTCAATCGTGTAGGTTCCCGGGGGCAGGCCCTTGATTTCAAACGAGCCGTCCGCTCCGGTCACCGCGAAGAAGGGGTGATCCACCACATTGATGTACGAACGCATCCAGGGGTGAATGTTGCACTTCACCGGCAGCATGATCTCCTGGCGGCTGAACTTGCGCTCGATGTCTGGAGCATTCGCGGTCTGCGACTTGTTCCACTCGCGATTAACTTTCGGAAGCGGGTGAACATTGTGCGTGGTCGGGTCGCCGTTGGAAACGGCGAGAACCTGGCGCGTCTGCAACGCGATCACGTGAGGCTTATAGATACAACCCTTCTGCGTGAGGGCGACCGAACTCGACGGGGTCTCGAATTTCTTCCCCTCGAGGCCGCCTTTGACCCACACAAACGTGTTAGCCAAGGCGCCCTCCTCTCCAACCATCGCGGCTTCGGCGTGAACCGGCCCGCTGTGCAGGCCCTGGCAATCAGGCTCGGCGCTCATATTGATGCGGGGGTTTTTCGGGGCGTCTCCCTCGAAGCTGACCTTCCCACTGACGGTCGCGGCGGTCGCCGCGTCCACCTCGAAATAGTCTTCGGCCTCGCCGGCCGCCTCTTCTACCGAGGCTTCCTCGCCACCGCCGCACCCGAGGGTGAAGGCGAATACCACAGCGAGACTCAAGACCCATGTTTTGTATAACGACATGACTTGTCTATCCTTCCTTTTGATAAAAAAACGAACCTGGCACGTAGGGTGCCAAACCTTTAACAGTAGCGGAGCGGCGTGAAAAAATGGGGGACAGTCCACTTCGCGCCGAGCTAACCCGCATTTCTCACCACCTGACGGCCAAAGCACATGACAGGCCCGCCGTGCTCACCGTAGGGTTCAAGTACGCCTCTCTTGCCTAAGAAATGGGGCGCCAAGCGGCGCGCGCCTCGTCTTGAAGGGCCTCTCGCGCACTTTGCCTCGCCACGTGGTGAGAAATGCAGGCTAAGGTTATCGATTCCATGCGACCTATTCGGTCGGCGCTCGGGACAGTCCCCATTTTTTCACGGCACCTCATCCGCCCGGCACGCCGGCCGCCAGCAAACGCCGCAACTCGTCGGGCGTGAACTGGAACATATAGCGCACCATCAAGTCGGCGTGATCCTTTTCATAGTTCTGGAACGATGACGGCAAGGGACCGTCAAAAACCCAGCGATTGTCCTCGTGTCGGAACAATTCCGACGGCATTGCGGTACCCGGCGCTATATTGGCGGGCTCGAGCATCCAGCGATAGGTCCACTCGGGCTTCAAGCGTTGGGCGGCAATCAGGAAATTCGGCGCTGTCGCGTTACGGTCACGAGCGGCGTTGCCGGTCATATGGCATTTCAGACAGGGCGCGGCTTTTCCGCTGAACAACCGCCGACTCATCAAACGCTCGGCGCTCGAGAGCGGCTCCATGCCCTCGGGCTGATAGGGGAAAGGCTGCGTCGAGCGCGCCATGAAGAAGCGCATCACTTTGCCGACCTGGCGGTCCGAGAAATAAAAAGTCGGCATGCGGGCTTCCAAATATACCCGAACGCCGTTGCGATTGATATTCGTTTCGCTTTGGGCGGGGTTGTGCAGAAAGCCCAACAACCAATCGGGCTGCACGCGGGCGCCCTCGGTGTAGAGCTGCGGCGGGAACTGCCCGGCCCAATCCGGGTCCTGATAACGCGGCATGTTCATGAACGAGGTCTCGTCGCCGGGCCGAATCTGGTGACAGCCGTTGCAGTTGTAGCGCTTGATGATCCACCAGCCCTCTTGGACGAAACTTCGATCATCCTCGGGCTCATAGCGATACTCCGCGGGAAACTGCGTATCCACCGCGCCCAGCAAGAACGTCGTCAGAGCGTTGATCTGCTCGTCGTCGAGATTGAAATTCGGCATCCGCAGCTCTTCGAGGTGGCTCTTAACCTTCCCCGTGTCGAAGAAGGCCGGATCCTTGAGCTTGTGCTCGAAAAATCCTTTGTGGCTGTGCCACCCTTCGCGCTCGGCGCGGTGGGTAAATAAAGCGAAGTCGAGCCGATCGAGCGGCTTGCTGCCTTCCAGCGTCAGTTCCGTCCCGATGCGCCCCTCGGTTTCGAGACCGGAAATCTCGTGGCAGCCCGCGCAGCCGTAATGGCGCAGCGACTCGAATCCCTTTTCCGCCAACGCCGGATCATCCATATAATCCGCGGCGGCGTACTGGGCATCGGTTTTCTGCTCGATCAAATACGTCGCAATGTCACGCGTCTCGGCGACCGACAGCCGTAGATTCGGCATGATCGGCCGGAGACGAATTTCATCCTTCGGCGCGTTGGGATCAGGCGTCAGTTCGCTTGGATCGTGAATCCACCGGACCAAAAACTCGTAGTTCGTCTTTTCGCCGACCCGACTCAGATTCGCGGCGAACGTGCCGCCCAACCGCTCCGCGCCCTCGCCGATCGAGTGGCAGCCCAGACATCCCCGCGTTTCAAAGAGCTCTTTGCCGCGTTCACCGTTCCCGCGCGCATGCGATGCCAACTCGCCGTCGATCGCGTTTTGCCACAGATAGGCCGAGATCCCCTGAATTTCTTCTTCCAGCAAACGGAAGACCGGCATCTTCGACCCAGGCCGAAATTCGTGCGGATTCTTGAGCCAGACCGGGATCCATTCCTTGCGCAGCTTGACGCGTATCTCCTTCAAGCTGGGACCGAATTTCTTCACCTCGACGGCAAGATTCCGCTCTTCCTGGCGCATCGTAGTGATGCGAGCGTCGATGCGGCTGTTGCGCAGCGTCAGCTCCTCGGCGCGATCGTAGAGCTGTTGGGCGACGTCGTCCTCTTCCGCTTCATCGCCTCCGATGATCGCCCCCTCGGCGTCCTTGACATTGGTCGCTCGTTCGGTTCCGAGGATGCCGATTCGGCGGCGCACGTCGGCCAATTCATCCGACTCAATATCGAAACCCTCGAAACGGTGGCAGCCCCAGCAGCCGCGATTCAAGAACAACTCGCGGCCCTGGTTGAGTGTCTCCGCCATCGGCGTGACGACTTCCTTGGCGTGGCACTGCTGACAACCCGCCGTCATGTTTTCCTTGTGATAGAGCGGCCAGAGCCAGAATTTGTGCCGCCCGTGCCCCTTGACGACGCCGCTCGTGGCGCGGCCGTTGCCGTTATGGCAACTGGAACAACCGAACTGTTCCGGATCGTGGATCTTGAGTAGATCGCGATTCGGGTGCCCCGCGAAAACCTCGTGGCCGCCCATGGAGGCCGCCGTCAACTCGACCGGCTCGCGAATGCCCAGATGGCACGACTCGCAGCGGTCGACCCAATCGATATCTCGCAAGTGGATCTGCTTGATGTCGACCGGAAAGTTATCCATCTTGCTGATCAAACCGTCGACTTGCTGAGCGCTCAGGCCACGCATCCGCTCGCTCAGATAGGCGTCCCGGTTAACTCGAATCTCCTGCGCCGGCGCGAGCAAGGCCGCACGCTCGGCTTGCAGCTCGGCCCGCAGATTGCGAAGCCGTTCAAATTCGGCCTTCAACTGGGAGAAATTCATGGTCAACGTTTCGCTGTTCCCGGAACCGTCGTCCGCGACAACCTCCAACTCGATGACGCGCCGCCTGATTTCGTCGATGTCGGCCCGCAGCGACTGCTTGGCGGAATCGTCGACAGCGGTTTCGAACAAAAAGGTCGGCTCGCCGATTTCCCCGCGCAGGGTCTGGAAAGCCGAACGGACCACGACCATTCTCGGGGTCACGCCTCGGTTGACTCGTTTTTCGATGCCGGCGGTCTGTTCAACCGCGGCCGCTTCGGCATCCCGCAGTTGCTGATCGAGTTCCTGGTATCCCTCCGAGTCCTTGATCTCCTGCTCAATCGCGGCCTGCTCGGGCTTCAGCTCTTGCAGGTACGACTTATAAAGCCCCACGAACTGCTCCTGCGACGCCTTCCAAGGGCGCATCGCATACAGTTCGTCGTAAAGCGCCCAGACGAGCGTCAACATCAAGATCAGCGTCGACACAAACAGCGGCACGCTTAGCGAATTATTTTGGACCGGATCATCGTGATCCGGGGGAGGCGCTTTTGCCATGCAATTACTCCGTGGACACCAGACAACAACGAAAAATGATAAGTGCCAATCTCTACCGCCGGCCCGGGCCGGCTACACATTAAACCAAGGCGTCACCAAGATATATTTGACGCGAAACACCAGCCGCGCGATCATCTTCGCCGGCAGGCTGATCATCGTAATCATCAACAACTGGAGAACCAGGTATTGCATCAACGACATGCGATCCAGGATCTTGCGGTTGAATTCGGTCAGCGTCAGCAGCTTGTGCGTACCCCAAGCGCTAAGGGCCGCGAAAACCCCCAACACGGCCGCCCCGAAGGCGGCAATCGACCAAGTACCGGTCAGGCCGATGAACTCGTGCAAGTCCCGATTGACTTCGAAAACCAACTTATTGTGATCCCAGGTCTGGCCCGGCCAAAACCACATCCAGCCCGGCCCGCGAATCATCGTCCCGATCACGATCATCGCGCACCACAGAACGATGAACCCGAAGATAAATGTCCCAATCGCGAACCGCCGTTGCTTGAAGGTGTAGTAGCCGTTGCCCAGCGGATTCTCGTCAATGTAGGGAATCGCGATCAAGCCGATGATGATCAAGGTCGGCATCACGACGCCGGCGATCCAGGGGTCGAAGTAGACCAGCATTTCCTGGAGGCCCAAGAAGTACCAAGGAGCCTTCGAGGGATTCATCGTCAACGACGGATTCGCCGGCTCCTCGAGCGGGGCGTCGAGCGTAATCGACCACACCATCAGAATGGCCGTGACGATGACGGTCGCCAAGAACTCGATCCGCAGAAGATAAGGCCAAACGTGCACGTCCTTGGGCCAACCCTTCTTATAGGGCTGGGTCTTGCGATGATGCGTCTTGGCCATTTCCGGGTCGGCCTCGAGCCGCCCGATCAGCCGATCGTTGGCGAAAGCCTGCCGCAGCCCATACCACGCGTAAAAGGGCATCATGACCATCAGCAGAACAATCGGAACGTTGTCGGGCAAGGAAACAATTACCCAAAGCTGGTGCCAATCCATTGAGCCTCTCCTGTCGACCTACTCGTCAGCGGCAAGCGAACTTCTCACCGCCGCGGCTTCTTGATCTCGCTCTCCAACATCATCGGCGCCGGGCCCGATATGCCGCCGTCCTTCCGTATGCGCCAGAAATGCACGATCATAAACGTCGCCGCGAATCCGGGTATGGCAATGCAATGCCATATGTAGGCGCGCAGCAGCGCATTCGCGTCGACGATCGAGCCGCCCAGCAAGGCGAATCGTACATCATTAAAGGCCGTCATTCCCAATTCCGGCCCGAAAGGCCCCTCATGCCCGAGCATCGGCGTGGCGCGCGCCATGTTCGTGCCCACCGTAACCGCCCAGAATCCCAACTGATCGTCGGGCAGCAAGTAACCGGTGAAGGAAAGCAGCAACGTCAAGACCAGCAAGATGACGCCGACCGCCCAGTTGAACTGCCGCGGCTTCTTGTAGGAGCCGGTGAGAAACACCCGGAACATGTGAATCATCACCGTTAGGATCATTGCGTGAGCTCCCCAGCGGTGCATATTACGCAACAGCTTGCCGAAGGGGACGTCGTGCTCCAAGTACAAGATGTCTCGGAACGCCTGAACTTTCGTCGGGTGGTAGTAGAACATCAGCAGCACGCCGGTCCACGTCAGCACCACGAAGAGGTAGAACGAGATCCCGCCCATGCCCCAGGTGTAGTTGTAGGCCACCGCGTCGCGATTGATCTTGGCCGGGTGCAGGTGCAGAAAGACATTGCTGAGCACGCCCAGCGTCCGACTGCGGGGCGAATCGTCGTGCTTGACCCGGAACATCGACTTGTAGAGTTCCGTTTTGGTCGGCTTCTTGAGAGCCGCGAGATCCGCGGCCGCTTTCTGCTTGATGACGTCGGGGTCGATCACGCCCAACAGCCCCTTGTTGCCGTTGCCTGAACCATTCTCTTCCGGCATCCTTCTCTCCTCCTCCGGGGCTCCGTTTCCCCGGGGCGACTCATGCTTGCTCTACGTATTCTCTACCGTGCGTCCGGCCTTCGCGGCCGGACCGCCGACAGCTGATTCCCAGGGCGCTTTCGCCACGCCCGGGCCGCTGAACGAAGCAACCCGCCTCGGTCCCCGAGGCCGGGTGCCTCCGCGTCGCTATATCACGAGAAACGCACCCGGATTGTTGAACTGGGTCGCTTTACCCTTCTCCTCTTTGAAAAGCTGAGCGGTATTCACCACGATCTGCCCTTCCGCGTCGAGGCTCACCATCGCGCGGTCGAGCGGGCGTGGCGCCGGCCCCTCGTAGTTGATTCCCTCCGGGTCGTACCCGCTTCCGTGACAGGGACACTTGAACTTCTGCTCGCCTTGTTTCCAGTCCGGCGTGCAGCCCAGGTGCGTGCAGCGGGCGAAGATCACGAACATCCGGTCGGTTGTCCGCACCACCCAGATGCGCCGCTCTTTCTGAAATTTCGTATCGATGCCGATACCGAAGTCGGTCGGCGCGCCGATGCGAAAAACGGTTCTCGGTTCAAAAATCGTCCGTGGGAAGAAGAACCGCAAGAACATCAAGAAGTTCGTCAGCAAGAATCCGCCCGTGAGAATCCCCACGAACCGGCGTCGCACCTTGACGGCTTCCTTCTTGTCGGGGCTGGTTTCCAGCGCCGTGCGGAGCTTCGCTACCAGGGACGGCTCTGCCGCTTCGGCCGCGGCACCCTCCGAGTGGCCCGAACCCTGCTCGGCGCCACCAGTGGTTTCAGCCATGATAGCCCTTCCTTGTATCTACTCAATATGAAATGTGACTAACGATCCATCCGTGACGTTAACACCCCATTGTAGTGGAGCTATGAGAGCGGGACAAGGCATCAAGATCAAGTAAACGTTTCAGCGAACCGAAAAAGTTGTTGCCGGGCCGCCGCAATCGAACCCGCGCGGCTATCGATCCGCCCCGCGGCGACCCAAGCAACCTCGCGGTCTTGCTTCCCGCCCCCCGCGACAGACGCCTTGCCCGGGCGTTCGAAACCGCGTCACGACGTGGATCATTTTCAGGTCAATTCCAATCAACTCAGATCGGCGGAGGCGTGAAAACTCCGGGAAAGAAGCAGAACAACACCGCCGGCATCTGTTCCAACTTCGAAAAAAACCGCACGAACGTCCAGGAAAAACGGCTTTCCGGCTTACCATCGGGAATCAGCTGAAAGACCCTCAGTTTCGCGTTAGATGGGTATTTACTTGACTCAGGTATTGGGAAATAGCCGCTACATGTTGTGGTCGTCCGTAGCGCGTGTCGCGGTGCCTCCGACCAGCGATTTGTAGGGTGCCGGTGGCACGGCGACGGCCTGTTGAACCAGGCGGTAAAAGAGCTTGCCTCGACTTCTGGACTTGCGGCGGTTGAAGCGGAAGGCGAATTCGTCGAGGTAGGAGTCGAGATGCTCGTGACTGACCGCTCCTTGATGCGTGCCCAGTATCCAGCGCTTCACTAACGACACCACGCGGTGCACCCGGGGGAGCAGTTTCGAGGCGCGCGCCGGTTGCCCCTCCAGGTAGCTCACCTCGTGGCGATAGCCGTCGCCTTCGAGCGGTTCGTATCCCAGCCAACCGTCGGTATGGACCACGCTGCCGGGTTCGATCGACTCGCCGACGAAGGCCATCAAGCTGTCCCCGGAGGCGTTGGGAATGGTGCGTATCCGAACCCGCCCGATGCCGGCACCATCTTCCTCGGCCGCTACTACAATCAGCGCCTTAGCGTCGGTTTGGCGACCGCGCACGCCCTCCTCCAAGCCTCCTAAGTAAGTCTCGTCAACCTCCACGCGCCCGCTGAGCCGATCGCGTCCGGGCCGCACCATGGCGCGCCGGAGCTTATGCAACCAAGTCCAGGCCGTTTTGTAGCTGCCCAGGCCCAACACCCGCTGCAAGCCCAGCGCGCTCGCCCCGTTCTTCTGGCTCGTGAGCCACCACATGGCTCGAAACCAACTCTGGAGGGGTTGGCGGGTGTCTTGAAATATTGTGCCCGCCGTTGGAGAAGCTTGATGCCCGCAGCCGGCGCACTCCAGCAGCGCTGTCCGCACCGCCCACGCTTTGTCGTGCCCGCATCGCGGACAACGAAAACCCTCCGGCCAGCGGAGTTGACACAGATACTCTCGCAGGCCTGCTCGGTCCGAACTCGGCCAGCGAGGATAATCTTCCCCCCGATCCTACATCGTCACAGTAAATACCCACGCGTTATTTTATTTGATCAAAAATCTACTCGGGCGTTCGAAACCGCGTCACGACGTGGATCATTTTCAGGTTCCAATCAACTCAGATCGGCGGAGGCGTGAAAACTCTCGGGAGGCCTGCTCGGTGGCGAAACGCGCCTTCGAAAAAACCGCCACGATTCCGTAAGGAAAAACGGCGATCCTACATCTTGTGGTCACCTGAGTCAAGTCGGGAATCAGCTGAAAGACCCTCAGTTTCGCGTTATTTTATGGAGAAAAAATGATCAAAAATCTACTCGTAGCCCTTACGGTTCTGACGAATTTATCGCTGTTCGGCGTCAACTCCGACCAGTCCGCGAACCTCACCGACCTTCCCGACCCGGGTTGCTTCCCCGGTGAAGTTTGCGACTGCTGACAACGCTTTGTCGATGGATCGGGGCGCGCGGGCGGATGGTCCGCTTCGCGCCTCCTCCGTCGAGTCCCTTCGATCAACAACACCCTCGGCAACCCGAGACCGGGCGACCCCAGCTTGGTTCGAGCGGAGACCCCTCTTCAGCTTTCGTTGAAATGTCGCTGCAATCGCTGCGTAATCTGAATCATGTAATCGGCCGAGCTGGCCAGCGTCGTCGTGGCGGCGGCCCAGATCAAGACGCCAATCGCCGCAACCGCCAATTCGGTCGGATGGGCATTATTCAAGATCACGGTTGAGATGGTTGTCGCCTGAACAACGGTATTCAGCTTCCCGAATGAACCGGGCGAAAAGTCGCGAATCGGGGTCGCCAGCATGATCACCGCCACCGTCCCCAAGATCACCACGTCGCGGCTGATCACCAAGATGGTCAGCCACCAAGGAATGGCCCCGATCACCGCTTGCGCGATAAAGGCGGAACTGAGCAGCAATTTGTCCGCCAACGGGTCGAGATAGGCCCCCAATTCCGTCTTTAGAGCGAAGCGTCGCGCGATCGTGCCGTCGATAACATCGGTGGCCGCGGCCACCAAAAACAGCGTTAACGCCGTTTCGTGCCGGCCGTAGATCATCGCGATCAAGATAAACGGCAGCAGCAGCAGGCGAAACATCGTCAACTGGTTGGGGAGAGAGAGAATCTGCCGAAGCGTCGCCCGGCGCTCGATCGGGGCGGAGGGATCTTGGGGTGCGGAGTCGGCCATTAGAGATCCGCGATGTGCCGAATGCTTTGCGCGGTTTCAAACATCAGTTTTCGCGCCAGGTCTTCGATCGTCTCTCGATCGGCCAGGCATTCCCGCCACTCGCCAGGGATGGCGTCGACACCGTAGCAGGCCCCGGCCAATTGCCCGTACACCGCGCCGGTTGTATCCGCGTCATGGCCTAGGTTGACGGCCAAAAGAACGCCTTCTCGAAACGAATCGGTCCGATGGAAGGCCCACAAGGCGGCCTCCAGCGTATCGATCACATAGCCGCTCGCCGGCAAGTCGGCGGCTTGCTTGGTCTTGTAAACTCCGCGCGCGATCGCGTCAACCCGCGGCGTCAGGGCGAAGTGTTGCAGCAACCAGTAATTGTAGACCGGCGAATAGAGATCGGAGAGCAGTCGATCCTTGGTATCGCCGCGCAAGGCGCCCACCATCAGCCCGGCCAAGTAACGGCAGCAATCGACGGCCTCAAGAGCGCCGTGGGTCGTTTTTGACATTTCCCCGGCCAGATGCTTGGCCCGGCGGGCGTCATGGACTAAATACATCGGTACCGGCGCCAAGCGCATCAAGGAACCGTTGCCGGCCGAGCGCTCGTCGGTCGGCCCCGAGTAGGGCTCGCCCGCGGCTTCGTAACGGTTTAACGACTCGGCCACGGTATTACCGATATCGAAACACGAGCCCGTGCTGCTCATGTAGCCTTCGTCGCGCCAGCGGAGATAACGAACCATCTGATCCTTGGCGTCGAATCCGTGACGTTCGACAATGCTTGCCGCCAGGCAAAGGGCCATGGAAGTATCGTCGGTCCACTGGCCGGGTTCGAGCTTCCAAGGGCCGCCTCCTCGCATGTCCTCCACGGGCTCGAAATCGCCCGGTTTCTCGCCTTCGATGGCAGCCCCCAGCGCATCCCCGACGGCCAGACCCACCAAGGCGCCGACATAGCGATTTTCGATACCCGGCCGCATAAGGAATCATCTAATTCTAGCCCAGCGTTCCCGAACCGAAGCGGAGCCCGGTGCACCGTCGGTGAACCGGGCTACCGCGCCCCGGAGTTTGGTGCGCGGTCGCTCGGCGGGCCGCTTGCGCTCAGAGCTCTGATTCTATTGTTCGCATTGGGAGAAGGGCTTCCACATTCATGTCGCACACCCCAATTCTTCATTCGTTGGAAAGCTCCGTGCGAGAATAGAATCAGCGGCCACGACGGGGCCCCCAGGAGAATCCACTTGCCTCGATCCGGCGACATCGAAAAGGCGCTTCTGCGCAAAACCGGCAAGGCTGTTCACGAGTTCAACATGATTCGCGACGGCGACCGCATCGCCGTGGGCGTGTCGGGCGGCAAGGATTCGATGACCTTGCTGGAAGCATTGCGGGTGCTGCAAAGGAAATCGCCTGTCTCCTTCGAGATCCAGGCCTTCACCGTCGAGCAAGGCAAATTCCTGAGGCCCATCGAGCCCCTGGCCGACTACATGAAGTCCCGCGACATCCCCTGGACCTACTACCGCGACGAGCCTTCGTTCCGCCTGCTCGACGAGCAACCCGATCACGGTTGCGACCTCTGTAGCCGCTACCGCCGCCGGGCGGTCTACGCTATCGCCAACGAGCTGGGCGCCAACGTCGTGGCGCTGGGCCACACCGCCGACGACTTTTGCGAATCGCTGCTGCGCAACACTCTCTATACGGGCCGTCTGAGCGCACTACCGGCAATGACCTACTCGCGGACCAAGGACTTTCGCTTGATCCGGCCACTTGTCTTCGTCTCGGAGCGGATCACCGCCGCCTTCGCCGAAGAGCGCGGCATGCCGCTCACGCCCTGTGTCTGCTCGCACCGCACCGGCACCGTGCGTCGATCCCTGCGTGAGTTTCTCGACGAAGTCAAAACGGAGCACCCTCACGTAATCGAAAACATGCTTTCGGCCATGAGCCGAATCGACACGGATCGCCTACTCGACCGCCGCTTCCTGAACCTCGAATCGGGCGAAGACGTCCTCGAATCCCGCGCCCCCGAGCCCGCCGAACTATTGCCCGTCCTGTCGCCAGATACCCTGTGACACAGAGGCTCGGACCTTGCCATACTGTCAAATAGTGGCCGCTGTCACGCGGCCTTTTTTTCGAACCGCCCCAACCGACCCCGCGCATTGCAAGCCCGGATCATCCTAAGTAATGACGAACCCAGTTCGTGCTGTCTCGGACCCCTCCGGGCCTCTCTCGATTCTCCAAAAGGTCGTCACGGTCGTATTCCTGTTGTTCGTCTTTCTGCTGGGCGTCAAGGGGCTCGGTGACGGCTTTAAGCTGCTCGGTAAAGACCTGTTGCAAGCCTTTTTTAACGCGACCGAAAATCCTTTCATTGGCTTGATGGTGGGCATCCTCGGGACTACGCTGGTGCAAAGCTCTTCGGTATCGACCGCGATGATCGTCGCTCTCGTCGCGGCGCCGGAAAATCCCCTGCCCGTGGCCAACGCCGTGCCGATGATCATGGGCACCAACATCGGCACGACGGTCACCAATACCGCCGTCTCGCTGGCGCACATGGGGAGGCGCGAGGAATTTCGGCGCGCCTTCGCGGTGGCCACCTGTCACGACTTTTTCAATTTCATCGTCGTGGCGGTGCTGCTTCCGTTGGAGCTGATGACCGGCTATCTGCGGCAAACCGCCGAGAGTTTGGCGGCGTCGGTGAGCGGCTTCGGGGGCGTCACGTACTCGAGTCCCCTCAAAACGTCGCTGAAAGTCGCCTTCCAACCGGTCGTTGACGGCAGCAAGATGCTCTTCGAAACGCCGCGCGCCCAAGGCGTGCTGATTATCCTCCTCAGCGGCGTGTTGATCGTGGGCGCGCTGCTGCTGCTCGTCAAGGTGATGCGATCGGCGATGCAGAGCCGCGTGGAAGTCTATATCACCCAGTTCCTGGGCCAAAGCGCCGTGCTCTCGATTTTGGTGGGAATCATTGTCACGGTCATGGTCCAGTCCAGCTCGATAACGACATCGTTGCTGGTTCCGCTGGCCGGCGCGGGTTTGATCACGCTGGCGCAGGCATTCCCGATAACGCTGGGCGCGAATATCGGAACGACCGTGACGGCGTTGCTCGCCTCGATGGCGGCTTCGGGCGAAAACGCGCAATCGGGCGTGGTGATCGCCCTGGTGCATTTTCTGTTCAACATTACCGGAACGGTCATGGTTTATCCCATTCCCGCGATTCGCCGATTGCCGCTGGCGGCGGCCTCCCGCTTCGCGGATTTCGCCGTCCGCTCGCGCAAGTGGGCCGTCGCCTACGTCCTTTTCTTGTTCTACGGCCTCCCGGCCGTCTTTGCGTTCCTCGACCAATACTGGAAGTGATTCGGAGGGTTCTATGCTGCAGGAATTATTGAAAATCTTTAAGAGCGGCGACGCGTTGAGCGGCATGGCGAATGACTTCGCCGAGATGCTCAAGCTAAGCTGCGAGATGACGGCCACCGCCGGCGCGATCTACTTTCACGAACCCGTCGAGTCAGGCGAGCGAACCCGAATCTACGAGAAAGATGTCGCCGTCAACAAGCTGGAACGCGACATCCGCAAACGCGTCGTCGCGCACGTGTCCACCCACGGCAATACGCCCGACCTGCCCTATTGCTTGCTGCTGATGAGCTTGGTTAAGGATGTCGAGCGCATCGGCGACTACGCCAAAAACGTTAGCGAAGTCGTCGACATCTATTCCGGTGACTTGCCCGACGACGATGTCCTCGCCGAGCTGCGGGAAATCCGAAGCGGCGTCGAAAGTGCACTCGAAGAAGCCGGCCGCGTCTTCAGACAGTCCGATCGGGAAGCCGCGTTGGGGCTTCTCCGCAAGGGTAGGGATTATGCGGAGCGCTCCGACCGCCTGCTGTCGCGCATTGCCGGCCTTGACTATGATTCCGGCAAGACGGCCGCCCTGATTCTCGGCGCCCGCTATTACAAACGCATTGGAGGCCACCTGCTCAACGTGCTGTCGAGCGTCGTCATGCCGCTTCACAAAGTCGACTACTACGACGAGGACGAGGTCAAGCAAGCAGCGGCCAAATAGAAGATCACTCGACAAAATCGCCGGCGTAATATTTCGCCGTCAGCGGTTCGCCGGTCGCTTGCGCCGTCATTTCGTTCCAGGGCAGGCTCTTGCCGGGGCCGAAAACCTTGTCCTTGAGAAACGCCCCGACGCGCTCATCTCCCGCATACACCACCGACGCCGGGTCATTCGAGCCCGTCTCGCGGGCGATCGCATGGTGAATCTGCGACGCCAACAATTCGCCCATCATGTAGTTGTGGTAATACACCGGCGCGACGACAAAGTGAATCTTCGAGGCGTAATCGGGCGCGTCGCGGCCTTCGGGCCGCCGAACACCCTGATAGCGTTCGACGAGATCCCACCAGAGCGTATTGAGGTCTTGCTGGGGGTCGCCGTACATCGCGCGCTCGAAGTGCAGCATCACTTGACACCAGCGGCTGAAGATCAACGACGCCAGCCGCAGCGTGCGCCCCGCCCCCGGAGCCGTTCGCTCGACTTCGGCCGCCTCCAGCCCTAAAGCCGCCCGCAACCACGGTCCCCGTTTCGGCAGCCGCCCGAACATCATCGCAATCGCCTCGGTCGTCAGCGTGTGGGCGTCGGTGCGCAGCAAGTAGGGCAAATCAGCGCCCAGGTTTTTCGAATAAACGGCGTGCCCCAGCTCGTGAAGCACCGTATCCATCCAATAGTCATTGGGCCGAATGTTGGTCAGGATGCGGACATCGCCCGCGCGGTCGATATCGATACAGAAGGCGTGCGGGCTCTTGCCCTCTTGTTCATACAAGCTGCTGCGCTCGATCACGTCGTCGACCGGAAGGCCGATGCCGCTGTAGAACTCCTTCGATATTTCCACCAAGTCGCGGTCCGCGTAGAGCGTGTCGAGCCGGACTTCCTCGATGCGGGGCGCTTCCTGGAAGAAGGGGTCGTCGTAATGCCAGGGGCTCAGCTGCTCGGGCTCGATGCCGAACCTCGCGGCTAAGCGGCCGTCCACGTCCGCTTTCGCCTCCCGAAATGTGGCGCCGGTCAGCTCGTCCAGCTCTTCGAAAAGTTCCAGCAGCTCGTCTTCGTTCTGTTCGTTGAGCGCCAGCGACAAGGCATAGTAGTCGCGATAGCCCAACTTACGCGCCGCCTGATTGCGCAGCCCGACCAGCTCTTTGAGCAGCCCTTCCACTTGGGCGCCAACCCCCTTACCCGCCGTCCACGCCGTCTCGCGCTCGCTCGAATCCCGCGATTCCTTGAGAATCGCCCGGACGTCGTTCTCCGTCAGCCGTTTCCCGCCGACTTGGGCACGATAGGTGTTGAAGATCTTCTCGACTTCGTTCGCTTTCGCCGTCATTTGGCGCAGCAAATCCGGATCGACCTGCTTGCCGAGGTACGCCAGGTGAAGGACCTCGATTTGCCGCCGCAGGTGGGGGTTCTCGATCGTCCCGGCTTCCCGTACGGCCTGGAGTCTCGCGAACGCTTCGGGATCGGCCAACACGGCGTTCATCGCATTTTCAGCATCCTCCTTGGCTTGGAAGTCTTCCTCCGAGCCGCTGATGCTCGCTTTCCACCAAAGCCGCCCGACCTCGATCTCGAGGTCCTTGGCCCGCGCAAGATGGTCATCGATGAAGGCTCGTGCCTGCTCGTCGGCGCCCGCGCCGTTTGAGGAGCATCCGACGGCCGCCATCATCCCGAACGCCGCCAACCCCACCAACCACGCCGAGGAACTCGAAAACGGAAGCACCGCAAGCGCTTCACGGAGATAACCCAGAGCATCGATATTCATGGAAGTGATTCTGCCACAAACCCGCAGGCGCCGGCAGCGACAAACACTCGTGTTTGTCGCTGCCCAAAGTCCGAACAAGCTCTCAGCTTGTCCCCCGCCGCCGCCTTCGAACATCCCCTCGAATCTTCGCCGCTTGCCGCTTCGAGAACAACAGACCACCGTTTAAGCAAGCGCCCAACTGCTTCGGCCCCCAAGGGAACGCCATGATGCCGGAGCGGGAGTGGCTCCCGTGCCCCAGCAGGACGTGCCCCGACTCGTGCGCCACGACGTGCCCTAACACCGCGGTTTCCGAGTAAAACCTGCCGCCGGCCCGCTGGCGCATGCGAGCGATCAGCTCGCTGACTCGATGGTGGAAGACGTTGGCGACCGTTCCGAACCGAGAGTCTTTCGAGGGCACGGCGTAACCGAACGTCTTACCGCTGACGGGCACCCTTAACGCCATCGCTTCCGGCATGATTCTCAACACGAGGTCGGTCGGGGTGATGATTCCCTTGCAGTCCGGGTCGGTCGGTTCACCTGGCTTTGAGGCGCAACGAATCCACCGCGTCGGAACCCCCGCCCTATCGAAGACGCGCTCGGCATGGGCGCGGACCTGCTCGAAGTCGGGTCCCGGCAAGCGGACATAATCGTAAACACGGATCGTCAGCGGCTCGGCCGGCTCACCGCCTGTGTTCACATCGGCGGCCGATGTCGAGCTCAAAACGGCCAATGCGGCCAAAACGAAAACAAAGAACGTGGAAAATCGACTCACGGCACTCACCTCCGGGTTGGTGAGACCGAGAATGCGTCAGATCAGCCCGCTATGCCATGGACAGGGACTGAAGCCGAACTGGAATCGACCTGTACAGCTAAGGTTTTGAAAAGAAACGTGGTTAAGAAGCCGACCGGACAGCCCGTTCCGCGCGATTCGTGAACGCTCAGCCCCCGGGGCCGGGAGTCAGCCTCCGGTCGCGCCACCGGACTGAAACGCCGCGAAACCCTGCCGCCAAACCTCGCCGACCGCGTTATTAGTGCTACAATTCCCCCCGATGGTACGGGGAAGCGCCGCCGACGGTAACTCTTGATGGCGCAGCCTGCTCAAACCACGCGGATCGTTCGGATCGAGAGCTTCGAGGTCAACCTCACCACCGGCGAGCTTCGCAAGAACGGCATCCGCGTCAGGCTCGCCGAGCAACTGTTTCAGGTGCTCGAGGCCTTGCTCGAACGGCCCGGCAAGCTGGTCACGCGCGAGGCGCTGCACGAGCGGCTTTGGCCCGACGGCACCTTTGTCGATTTTGAAGACGGCCTCAATGGCGCCGTCAGGAAATTGAGGCAGGCGCTGGGGGATTCCGCCGACGAGCCTCGCTTTATCGAGACCCTAGCGCGGCGCGGCTATCGCTTCGTCGGACCGATCGAGCGGCTCGACTCAGGCGGCCAAGTCGTCGGGCTTCCGGAAGGCGCCGGGGACCAGCGCACTGTCGCCCACTACCGCCTGCTCGAGAAATTGGGCGAGGGCGGCATGGGCGTCGTCTACAAAGCCCTCGATACGAAGTTGAACCGCCCGGTCGCGCTGAAGTTTCTCGCGCCGCGGCTGACGCTCGACCCCGACGCCAAGAAGCGCTTCCGGCGCGAGGCGCAGGCCGCGGCGGCGGTTGATCATCCGAACATCTGTACCGTCTACGAAATCAATGAGGTCGACGGACAGATCTTCATCGCCATGGCCTATATCGAGGGCCCAAGCCTCGACAAGAAAATCGCGGGCGGTCCGCTGCCGCTCGACGAAGCATACGACATCGCGATCCAAACGGCTCAGGGGCTGCGCGCCGCGCACGAAAACGGCGTGGTGCACCGCGACATCAAGGGCGCGAACATTCTGTTCACCAGCGAAGGTCAAGTCAAGATCGCCGACTTCGGGTTGGCGCAACTGGCGTCCCCCGATCAACTCACAAAGACCGGCACGACGCTCGGCACGCCGGCCTATCGCTCGCCCGAGCAGGCGCGTTGGGAGAAGCTGGACCGCCGCACCGACATTTGGTCGCTGGGCGTGGTGCTGTACGAGATGGTTTGCGGGCAATTGCCTTTTCGAGGCGAGGTCGAGCAGGCGGTCATGCACGCCATCCTGCACGCCGACCCGGAACCGCTGACCGCAGTGCGAACAGGCGTTCCGATCGAACTCGACTATCTGGTCGACAAGGCGCTGGCGAAGGAGCGCGACGAGCGTTACCAGCACGTCGACGAAGTGCTGGTCGACCTGCGGGAGCTACAGAAGGAACAACCGAGCGGGATCGACCGACTGCGGACCAGCCCCGGCACGCCTCGTCCCCGCCCCCGGCGCCGGCGAAAAAGGTCGGCCAAGGCATGGGCCGTTGCGGCCGCGGCGGTTGTTCTCACGATCGCCGGGGCGGCCTTGTGGAACTTCCTGCCCACAACCGAGCCGCCCCTCGTGCCCCTACTGCCGGTTCCGCTCACCAGTTACCCGGGCATGGATCACGGCCCCACATTTTCCCCCGACGGCGATCGAGTGGCCTTCTCGTGGAGCGGGCAGAAACAGGACAATTCCGACATCTACGTGAAACTCATCGGGCCCGGGCCGCCACTGCGACTGACGACGGATCCCGCTGTAGATCACAGTGCCGCCTGGTCGCCGGACGGTCGCCACATCGCCTTTCTCCGGGGACACACGTCGGACCGAAACAAGAAGGGGCTCTATCTGATTCCCGCGCTCGGCGGGCCGGAGCGCAAGCTGGCTGAGACCCGGATACCCCTCTACGCTCTTTCTCAGGGGACGTGTCTGAACTGGTCGCCGGACAGCCGTTGGCTGGCCGTGTGCGATCGGGAGGAGGATTCCCTCGGGCCGTTGAGCATATTTCTGCTCTCGGTGGATTCCGGCGAAAGACGAAGGCTGACGTCGCCACCCGATGACTCGACCGAAGGTGACGCCGGCCCCGCCTTTTCTCCCGACGGCCGCACGCTTGCCTTCACCCGGTTCGGCTCCGGGTTGAACAACGATCTCTATCTGCTGGATCTCGACGAAGATCTGACCCCGATAGGTGAACCGCGGCGGCGGACCTTTGCCGAGCAATCCACCCTCAGTCCCGTTTTCACCTCCGACGGTCGCGACGTTGTGTTCGCTGCCGGCCCTCACGACAACACAAGCCTTTGGAGAGCGCCGGTGTCCGGGGATGCGCCGCCCGAACGGCTGCCGTTTGGGGAGGGCGGAAAGTCCCCGGGGATCTCCCGTCGGGGGAACCGGGCCGCGTATACAACGTTTGAAACGAACATTTTACACATATGGCGTTTCAATCTGCCAAATACCGACGGCGCGACCGGCACGGCGGTCAAGTTCAATCCTTCTTCCCGGGCGGACTATGAGCCACGATATTCTCCCGACGGCAACCGCATCGCGTTCAAGTCGACTCGCTCCGGCGCCACGGAGATTTGGAAGTGCGACAGCGACGGTTCGAACCCCGTGCAGTTGACTTCGCCTGGCGCCACGGAGACCTTCGAAGCAAGTAGGGCTCCCGATGGGAAGAGCATCGTGTTTGGGTCCGATGCCGAGGGACATTTCGACATCTAGGTCGTCAATGCCGAGGGCGGCGCGGCGCGGCGCTTAACGAGCGATCCGTCGATGGACTTGCTGCCGGCTTGGTCGCGAAACGGCAAGTGGATCTACTTTGTGTCAAACCGCAATGGAGATCACAAGTATTTCAAGATGCCGGCGGAAGGAGGCCCCGCCCAGGTGGTTACGGCCGGTGGGGGCAGAGCGATGGAGTCGCCCGACGGCAAGTGGTTTTACTTTTGCCGCGACGCCAACCAATCTTTGTGGAGAATCCCGGTCGAGGGAGGCGAGGAAGAACAAATCCTCGACGCCACACACATGGGCTTCCTTGACGTAGTCGAGGACGGGGTCTATTTCATTCCCCCATCCACTCCGGAAGCCGGTTTTTTGCTCCAATTCCTCCGCCTTGCCACGGGGGCCGTCGAGCCGATCCATGACTTCGAGGAACAGCCGCTTGGCGGCCTGAGCGTCTCCCCCGACGGCCGATCGATTCTCTTCGGCCAAATGGAACCACTGCAGGCCGATATCATGCTGGTCGAAAATTTCCGGTGAGGGTGGCGGCGTTTCCTTGGTGCACGGAACCCGCGGCCCGGACCTGGTTCCCGGCCGGCCTGGCCCGTCAACATCCGTTCTCATAGCGGTATCATGAGCGCCGCGCTTTCATAGAATGGGATTGGATGGGTATTTACTTGACTCAGGTGACCACAAGATGTAGGATCGGGGAAATGGAAGATTATCCTCGGAATCTGGCCGAGTTCGAGGCGCGTTTCGCCACCGAGCAGGCCTGTCGAGAGTATCTGTGTCAACTCCGCTGGCCGGAGGGTTTTCGTTGGTCCGCGATGCGGGCACGACAAAGCGTGGGCGGTGCGGACAGCGCTGCTGGAGTGCGCCGGCTGCGGGCATCAAGCTTCTCCAACGGCGGGCACAATATTTCAAGACACCCGCCAACCCCTCCAGAGTTGGTTTCGAGCCATGTGGTGGCTCACGAGCCAGAAGAACGGGGCGAGCGCGCTGGGCTTGCAGCGGGTGTTGGGCCTGGGCAGCTACAAAACGGCCTGGACTTGGTTGCATAAGCTCCGGCGCGCCATGGTGCGGCCCGGACGCGATCGGCTCAGCGGGCGCGTGGAGGTTGACGAGACTTACTTAGGAGGCTTGGAGGAGGGCGTGCGCGGTCGCCAAACCGACGCTAAGGCGCTGATTGTAGTAGCGGCCGAGGAAGATGGTGCCGGCATCGGGCGGGTTCGGATACGCACCATTCCCAACGCCTCCGGGGACAGCTTGATGGCCTTCGTCGGCGAGTCGATCGAACCCGGCAGCGTGGTCCATACCGACGGTTGGCTGGGATACGAACCGCTCGAAGGCGACGGCTATCGCCACGAGGTGAGCTACCTGGAGGGGCAACCGGCGCGCGCCTCGAAACTGCTCCCCCGGGTGCACCGCGTGGTGTCGTTAGTGAAGCGCTGGATACTGGGCACGCATCAA
Source organism: Bryobacterales bacterium (assembly GCA_965248235.1). Classification (GTDB taxonomy): domain Bacteria; phylum Acidobacteriota; class Terriglobia; order Bryobacterales; family UBA6623; genus UBA6623. The sequence goes on from CBDFIU010000002.1 coordinate 621,754, forward strand.
GGAGCGGTCAGTCACGAGCATCTCGACTCCTACCTCGACGAATTCGCCTTCCGCTTCAACCGCCGCAAGTCCAGAAGTCGAGGCAAGCTCTTTTACCGCCTGGTTCAACAGGCCGTCGCCGTGCCACCGGCACCCTACAAATCGCTGGTCGGAGGCACCGCGACACGCGCTACGGACGACCACAACATGTAGGGGCTATTTCCCAATACCTGAGTCAAGTAAATACCCATCCCGTTCTTTTCGCACAGCCAAAAGATTTCACAAAGTTGCCAGGCGCTGTAATTCGATGTCGCCGAATAACGGATCTTTCCCTCGCGTCGTAATTCTTCCACGGTTTCCAGCGTCTCTTCGATGGGAATGTCGTAATCCGGTTGATGCAAGTAATAGAGGGCCAAATAATCCGTCCCCAAACGAACAAGGCTCTCTTCGATGCCCCGTCGAATGGCGGCGCGGGATAGGCCGCCGTAGGAGGGTTCCTGTTTCATCAGCCCGCGCACCTTACTAGCGAGGACGACCTGCTTACGTCTCGGTCCGAGCGCGGCGCCGAGAATTTCCTCCGAGCGGCCCTGGTTATAAACGTTTGCGGTATCGAAAAACTTGAGATGGGTATTTACTTGACTCAGGTGACCACAAGATGTAGGATCGGGGAAATGGAAGATTATCCTCGGAATCTGGCCGAGTTCGAGGCGCGTTTCGCCACCGAGCAGGCCTGTCGAGAGTATCTGTGTCAACTCCGCTGGCCGGAGGGTTTTCGTTGTCCGCGATGCGGGCACGACAAAGCGTGGGCGGTGCGGACAGCGCTGCTGGAGTGCGCCGGCTGCGGGCATCAAGCTTCTCCAACGGCGGGCACAATATTTCAAGACACCCGCCAACCCCTCCAGAGTTGGTTTCGAGCGATGTGGTGGCTCACGAGCCAGAAGAACGGGGCGAGCGCGCTGGGCTTGCAGCGGGTGTTGGGCCTGGGCAGCTACAAAACGGCCTGGACTTGGTTGCATAAGCTCCGGCGCGCCATGGTGCGGCCCGGACGCGATCGGCTCAGCGGGCGCGTGGAGGTTGACGAGACTTACTTAGGAGGCTTGGAGGAGGGCGTGCGCGGTCGCCAAACCGACGCTAAGGCGCTGATTGTAGTAGCGGCCGAGGAAGATGGTGCCGGCATCGGGCGGGTTCGGATACGCACCATTCCCAACGCCTCCGGGGACAGCTTGATGGCCTTCGTCGGCGAGTCGATCGAACCCGGCAGCGTGGTCCATACCGACGGTTGGCTGGGATACGAACCGCTCGAAGGCGACGGCTATCGCCACGAGGTGAGCTACCTGGAGGGGCAACCGGCGCGCGCCTCGAAACTGCTCCCCCGGGTGCACCGCGTGGTGTCGTTAGTGAAGCGCTGGATACTGGGCACGCATCAAGGAGCGGTCAGTCACGAGCATCTCGACTCCTACCTCGACGAATTCGCCTTCCGCTTCAACCGCCGCAAGTCCAGAAGTCGAGGCAAGCTCTTTTACCGCCTGGTTCAACAGGCCGTCGCCGTGCCACCGGCACCCTACAAATCGCTGGTCGGAGGCACCGCGACACGCGCTACGGACGACCACAACATGTAGGGGCTATTTCCCAATACCTGAGTCAAGTAAATACCCATCTAACTTGATTCCGGCGTCGAGGCAAATGTCGACCATACGCCTCGACTCGGCTTCGTCGGCTTGCGAGCCGAATGTCATGGTCCCCATGCAAGCCCTGGAGACTTCGAGGTCGGCGTGCGGCAATTTTGTTGTTTCCATCTTGATTCCTATCCAATCGATAAGCGCGGTGAGAGGCGTTGTTTGGAATGCGGTTTACGGGCAGTCGATAGCCCCTTACCGCGGGCGGAGTGTAGATCAGGTTATTAAACTCTTCCTTGTGGGATGTAGAGTATGTTAGCATTGAAGCGTTATGATGGATGTACTTGCTTTACTCATCGAAGAAAGAGATCGCCTGAATCAAGCGATCGCTGTGTTGCAAGGCCCTAAGCGTCGCGGCCGGCCGCCGGGAAGCGGCTCGTCCGTGAAGACAGACGCCGCTAAGCCGGCCGTCAAGAAAAGGAAGCGGCGTACCATGAGCGACGAGCAAAAAGCCGTCGTTTCAGCCCGTATGAAAAAATACTGGGCGGCACGGCGCAAAGCCAAGAAAAAGTGACGTAAGCGTCCCTGGAACGTTCCAGGTCGGTGGAATCGCGCTGCAAAGCGGCCCACGAGTTATCCGGTCGGTTTGGTGGAAGTGAAGTGTGTCCGCGAATTGGATTAACACTGTGTCTCAGCCAATGCCGGTCGGCCCATGCGGGCTTATTTACCGAGGGCGCGGCGCAAGGCGCTCTCTAGTTCCGGGTACTGATAGGCGTAGCCGAGTTGTTCGGCCTCGGCGGGCAGCACGCGTTTGCTCGATAAGAGTTCCGCCGCAAAGCCTCCCAAAATGATCTTGAGGGCGAAAGCCGGGGCGGGCATGAAGGCTGGCCTCGACAGAACGCGGCCCAGCACGCGGGCGAACTCCTTTTGCCGCAGCGGGGACGGGGCAACGCCGTTGACGACGCCTTGCCGGCCCGTGTCCAATAGCCGGATCACCAAGCCGATCAAGTCATCGCGGTGAATCCAGGACCACCACTGGCGGCCGGAGCCCAACGGTCCGCCGGCGCCGAGTTGAGCCGGAAGTAACATCGCACCGAGAGCTCCGCCGCCGCGCGCCAACACAATCCCGACGCGAAGGCGTGCCACGCGAATGTCGTATTCCTCGGCCCTGCGGGCCTCGGCTTCCCATTCGCGGCTCACGCCGGCGAGAAAATCGGTCCCCGGGGGGGAGGACTCCGTCAATTCCTCGTCGTTTCGGTCGCCGTAATAGCCTATCGCGCTCGCGGAAACCAAGACACGGGGCTTTGGATCCGCGTGCCGTAGGGCGTCGACGAGGTGGCGGGTGCCCACGACGCGGCTGTCGCGGATGGCCTGTTTCTTCGTGGTTGTCCAGCGCCCCACCACGCTTTCCCCGAGCAGGTTAACGACGCCTTCGACTCCGTCGAACGCATTACGCGGGGCGGGAGAGGCGGCGGGTTCCCAAGCGTGGGCCTCGACGAGGTCGGGGACCGTCACCAAGGCTCTCTCGGGATCGCGGGACAGCGCCGTCACACGATGTCCCTGCTCGGTGAGGGCCCGACAAAGCGCGGTGCCAATAAAGCCGGTTGCTCCGGTGACGAGGATGTTCATCAAGTCGTCCTTCCCCCGGTCTTGCCCTCGACGCGGCGAGCCGGCGCGTATCGAGTCGCGATCTCAATGGTACCGCGCGCGGCCTCGGTGGGGATCGCGCCGTGAATGCCCCGCAGTGGACAAGCTCGGCCGTGTTTCTTTGCCAGTCGTTGCGGCGGAGCGTTGGTTCGGACACCGATTGTCAACGTACGGGCGCCGACCGGGGCGGCGTTGCCGGCCTATACTGGGACTTTCGCGAAGTCTTCGGCATTGATTGGCCGCCCTCGCGAGAGGCATTTCTTGGCAAACGAATCCCCTCGGGAACTTCCCCGTTGGAAGTCTATCGTCGGTTGGAGCGCGGCGGTCGTGATGGCCGTGCTTTGGCTCGTCGCGGGCGTTTACAAACTTACCGACCTTTCCGGCTTCCAAGTGAAGATGACGCAATTGCTGGTGCCGGTTTCGGTGAGTCTGCCGGCGACCATCGCGCTGGCGGTTTCGGAAACCTTCACCGGCTTACTGTTGTTGCGTCCGGTGTGGCGGCGTTGGGGCGGATATCTCTCCGTCGTCCTGTTGCTGGTTTTCATGGCTTACGTGGGGTTCAACTACGAAGCGCTGCGGGGGGCCGACTGCAGTTGCTTCCCGTGGGTTGAAAGAGCCGTCGGCCCGGGGTTTTTCATTGGTGACGGCATCATGTTGGCGATTGGGGCAATGGCGGCTGTTTTCTCACCGCCGCCGGCACGTCGGCGCGGCGCGGCGACGCTGCTTGCCGGCGTCGTGGTGTTGGGCGGGGTTTCGGCGGCGTGGGATCAGTTGGGCCCCGGCCCCGAGGCCGATGTTCCCGCCACGATTCAGGTTGCGTCCGGGGAACTGGATTTGCACGACGGCGCGGTCTTTATCTACTTTTTCAATCCGACTTGTTTGCACTGTCTGGACGCGGGCATCGCGATGGCGGAGTTGAACTGGAAGGCGACGTTCGTGGGCGTGCCGACGCAGGACTTCGAATTCGCGCCGGGCTTCGTTGATGACACGGGCCTCAAGGAGGTGCGGCTTTCGCCGGATCTCGATTTGCTGCGGGGGAAGTTTCCGTTCGAGGATGTCCCTTACGGCGTGGCGATCAACGAGGGCCGGGTGGTGGAGAAGCTGCTTTTCTTCGAGGAACCGGAGCTGAGCCGGCAGCTTCAAGAAATCGGTTTCGTGGAATAGCAGCCCGCGGCGCCGGTCCGACTGCGCGAAAAGCGAGTACAACCACCGATTTTCGCCGGCCAACCGTGTGGGAAACTAATCGGTTCGACGAGCGAACATCGGCATGGCAGCCCCCCATTTTCGCCCGAGACAAAGGAATAACAATGTCCGCTGATCTTTTTAATCTTTCCGGCAAGGCCGCTCTCATTACCGGCGGCGGCCGCGGTCTGGGCAAAGCCATGGCTCGCGGTTTCGCCCAGGCCGGGGCTGATATTTTTATCGCTTCCCGCACCGAAAGTGAACTGGAAGCCGCGGCCGCCGAAGTCGGCGACGGGCTCGACGTCAAGGTCGAGTGGATGGGAGTCGATATGACCGACCGCGATCAGGTCGACGGGCTGGCGCGGGAGGCGGTCTCGCGACTCGGCAAGATCGATATTCTTGTCAACAACGCCGGCACGAACATCCCCGCCGCCATCGACGACATTGCCGACGACGGGTGGGACCAAGTCGTCGAGTTGAATCTCTCCGGTTGCATGAGGCTGATGCGCGCGTTGATTCCCGCCATGAAAGAACGCGGGTGGGGCCGCGTCATCAATATCTCCTCGATATTGGGCCTGGCGGCCAAGGAGACGCGCAACGTCTACTGCGCGACGAAGTTCGGCCTGATCGGTTTGACGAAAGCCGCCGCGCTCGACGTCGGCTCATCGAATGTAACCGTCAATGCCATCGCACCGGGGCCGTTCCTCACTGAACTGCCGGGGAGTCTGCTGACCGATGCGGAGAAGAAGCTCTTCGCCGAGCGGACGGCTCTGGGTCGGTGGGGACGTCCCGAGGAACTGGTCGGCCCGGCGTTGATGATGGCGAGCGACGCGGGAAGCTTCGTTACGGGGACCTGTTTGACGGTCGATGGCGGGGTGCTGGCGCGGGGGATTTGATGTCATGGGCCGATCGAGAGCAGCGTGTCTTGGCTTGCCACGCCGCCCGATACCACGGACAATTTGCGGTTGCCGAGCTGCACGTCCTGGGGCACGCGGAAATTGATCTGGTACGCCGAGATCAAGTTCGGTGCGTAGAACGACCCTAAAACTTCGACGCCCTCATCGTCGATCCCGACGACGGGTGAAATCACACTGCGCGGCGGGGGGGCCGGTCCCGGCACATTGGTCCCGACCGCGGGATCGGTGATTCCAAGGCCGGTGAGAAAGAGCAAGATTACTTCGTTGGGCCGAGCGGGATGCGACGGCTCGACCAGCGAAAAGTCGGCGTGCAGCGCGGCGGCGATCCGCACGCCGTTCCGCGAATTCTCGAAAATACCCGGCTGCACCGCCAAGAGCGGAACCCCGGCGATCGTCGATTCGGCGCCGTTATTTTCGATGCGGACCGTCGCCGTTCCGGGAGCCGTCAAGCCGAAAGGTACCTGGACGTTGATCTGCTCTTGTCCGTTGACATTGGCTAAGGCCAGGATTGGCGCTTCAATGCCGTTGATCCGCACGCGCACGCCCCGCAGGATGGTGGGAAACGGAAATACTTGCGGGAGGACCTCGCCGTCCACGCCTTCCGTCAACCCGACGCCGAAAATACTGCCGGCGCTTCCGGGAACCCAGCCTTGTCGGAAGCTCGCCGCGTTGACGAACCCGAGCGCGGTCACTTGCGGCAGCCGCCCGATCGTATTGATCGTAAAAGACACGTTTTTGCCCACGGCGGAAGCCGCTACGCGAATCGTTCCCAGGACCGTTCCGGCCTGAACCGAGGCCTACGCGCGCCCCAGCGATTTGGTGATGACGGTTGTCTCGGTGGTGAGCGCCGCGGACCCCTGCACGACGACGAAGGTCACTTCGACGCCGGGTACGCCTTGGCCGTCGTCGTCTTGGGCTTCGACGACCAGCGGCATCGAGGTCACTTCGCCGAGCGCCAGGGTCTGATTGTTGCCGGAAACAATATCCAGTTGGGTGGCGTCGACTTCGACGGTGAGATCGAAAACAACCGTTCGCGAATCCGACGTTGCCGTGATCGTAAAAGGCCCGGGCCGGTTGCCGAGTCTCACGAGCGTCGAGGTGCGGCCTTGGCCGTCGCTGGTGCCGATGGTATTGATCAGCGTGGCCGCTTGGGGAGGTTCGACGGTCCATGTCACGCTTGCTCCCTGAAGCGGGTTCTCGCAAATATCGGTCACGCGGGCGACCAGGGCGACTTGATTCAACAGTTGGCCGGGAGAACCGCTCTGGTTGTCGCCCTGCACCTTGGTGAGCAGCGCGGGCAGTCCGGGAGAGGCTCGATAACTCACGCTCCGCAACGGCTCGCCACCCGGTTCCAGAGCGATATCGATCGTACCGAGGCCGGAAAAACATCCGAACGTCACGGAGGTTTTGGCGCGGCCGTCGAAGCGGGTCAGCCCGACGATGGGATCGAAGCTTGCGTCGCGGGTGGAAGAGTAGAAGATCGCCGCACCCGCCACCGGGTCGACGTCGACATCGAAAGCCTGCACTTCGATGGCGTCTTCCACGGTTTCCCCGACCAATACGTCCAAGGAAGAGTCGCTGAGAAGAATCAACGTCTCGACGTCTTCCGAGCTGGTCGCAACGACAATTACGTCAAAGGGGGAGGGCAACGATCTTCCCGAGTCATCCGAGACAAACACTTGCACCTCGGTGGGCACGACGACGCTGCCGGCCTGGCATGAGATCGAGGCCAGCCCATCGGGACCGGTAATCACGCTGACCGGACACAGCAAGACGAATTGATTCGTCGTGCTTATGGAAAGCTCAAGGTCGGCTTGCGGCTCGCCTTCCAACACCGCGCTGACCACCAGCGGCTCGGGCAGGGTCGCATTGCGGGGAGCGATTTGGTTGTCGCCCGAAACCTTGGCCAGCCCTTCTTCGGTGGGCACTCGCTGAGAATGGTGGCTGAGAACGGCGTGTCGAGATCCTGCAGGAACTCATCGACCACCGAGATTTGCACATTGGTGGTCGAGTCCACGGGCCCGGCGGTGCAATGAATGGTCCCGACACCGCTCGAATCGGTCCGCACGCCGTTGCCGCACGACACGACCCCTCCCGGCGACGTGCTCACGGTCAGCAGCGCGTCCTCTCGCGGCTCGCCGCCGAATCGGTCCGAGACGCGAAGGGGCTCCGGGAAGGAGCTGTTGCGCAATACCGTCTGATTGTCGCCCGACAGGATGGTCAAGCCGCTGACCGGAACGCTCTCGTCGACCACCGTGGCGGCGAAAGGGTCGGCGATTGTACGGCCTCCGTCGTCGCTCACCGAGATATGCACGACCGCGGTCTCCGCGAGATCGAGAGCGCTACAGGTGAAGGCCGCTTCTCCGTCCACGTCCACGACGCCGCCATCCGACACGGCGCAGGAAACGACGCCGTTCGGCTCGTCCGACACCGAGATTACGGCGCCCTCTTGCGGCGTGTCGGAGACGAAGTCGGTCACTTTGAACGTCGTCGAAAAGGATTCCCCTTCCGTAACGACTTGTCCGTCACCCGCCAACTTTTGCAGCCCTTCTCGCGCCGGCGTCGACGGCGCAATCAAAACCGAAAAGGGCGGTGAGGGCGTTCTGTCGAGGTCGTCGCTGATGCCAATCGTTTCGAGCGTCAGCTCGCTGACGACCGAGGCGTCGCAGGAAACCATGGCCAGACCGTCGGAGTCGGTGGCGACCAAGGGACTGTCGCACGAGGCGGAGACGCCCGGAAAGGTGCCAAGGAAGTTGATGACGACCCCGGGTTGGGGGTCTCCGTTGTCGTCCAGGGCCCGCGCCACGATCGAAAAGGTGGAACCTGATTGCACGGTCTGCCCGTCGCCGGAGAACTTATTCAACGACCCTTGCCGGGCGATGGGCGGCGAAGTGAGTGATACGGCGTCGGGCGAAGACGACAAGACCGCCTGGCCCGTGGTGACGGCCGCGGCCGCATCCCACTCGATAAGCTTTCCGGTTTGCGTCAGCAAATAGAGCAAACGGCCGTCGGGCGACGCCGCCAGATCGACTACGTCGGCGGGGGGAGCGTCTGGCGGCACAACGGCCGCGGTGGCGGTTCCCGCCGCGCCCAGAACGCCTCGCAGCACCGTCGGCCCGCGACGCAAAAAGAAGCGCCCGCGGGCCCCCACGACCAGTCGATCAATGAGGGGCTGATTCGCCGCCGGTCCCAGGATCGCGGGAAGATTCCGCAACGGCTCGTCGGCCGAGGCCGCTACGATCGGGGTGAGAAACGTTTCCGCGCGCTGGTCAAGAGCATAGATCGCGCCGCGGGTCGTCAGATACACTCGGGAGCCGTCGGCGGCGGCTGTGATCGCGCCGGGAGGCTCGGGCAGCAGCAGAACCTCTTCTCGGATTTCTCCAGTCTCGACGTCGACAACGCGCACGTGATTGAATGCGGAAGAGATCAAGTAAACCCTTTTCGCATCGCCTCGGAAGGCGAGGCCCGAGGCCGCGAACCCCAACTCAATCTCGGCATGGATTGACTCGCTGCGTGTGTCGACGAGAAAGAGCGTTCGTCCCGCGGCGACGGCCAACAGGTTTCGGTCGTGTGACAGCTCGGCGGCTAATGGTAAACCCTGGGTGGAGAGAAAGAGTGTTCCGCGCGGCGAAAAATCGGCGTTGAAAATAGAGACGCCGTTTTCGGAAACGACCAAGAATTTTTCCGGCTCGCCGGCGGAGTCCGGGATAGAAAAAGCCTCGATCGCGCCGCGTCCCACGGTCAAGGAGGCAGTCGCGGTGAGCGAGGAAACGTCGTAGACTCGCGCCTCCAGCGCGGCGCGTTCAAAGACGAACAAATAGTTCGGCGCCGCGTTCAACCAAGGTCCCGCGATGGCGAACAGTAGAATCGTCAGCCGTTTCAACCAAACTGTCTCTTTCACATTTCCTCCTCGACAAGCCGGACGCGAAGATCCGCGGCCGACCCGGGCGACAACACCGGCCGGCGGGCGCGTTGTGCTCGCCCGGCGCGGCGAAGCCCGTTGCTTGATCCACGAGCGCCGGCCCGCATTTCTCATCACCTGACGGGCCAAGCACACGATAGGCCCGGCATTACTTCTTTGCGCTTGCTCGCCGTGCTCACCGTCAAAAGTGTATCGCACGCCGCCGGAATGCGGGGAGAATTGGCGCCGGAATTTTGTACGCGGGCTCACAGGTTGGGAGGTCTTGGCGCGGCCCCGAGCGGGGCGGAGGTCGGCGGGCCGTGACCGCGATGCCACGCGACTCCTTTTGTAACGTTTGTCACGGCGTCTTTTCTTATTCCTAAACAAATCGCACCTTCGGCGCGTCATACCCTGATAACAGCGAAACGGTGCCGCTTCCTGTTCGATTTAAGAAAGAAAAGAACCGGAGGTCGAATCATGAAATCACTTTGGATCGCCGCGTCAGGCGCGGCCGCGATGGGGCTGTGCGCCCTATGGCTCACACCCGATGCAGTCCGAGGCGACTCGGACCGAAGAATTGACATCGAAACGACAATCGTCGAAGCCCTCAAGGCCGGCGAGGTCTCCAAGAATCCGCCGCAAACCCCGCCCGAGGAATTACCGCCACTCAAGTTGACGCCTGAGCAATCGGCGGATAAGGGTATTCAGTGGCTGGTTTCGGTACAAGGCGACAACGGCGGCTGGGGACAAAACGGCGGAGGCACTTCCTTTGTTCGTGTTGGAGAAAATCTCGAATCGAACGGCAATGATCTCGCGAACACGGCGATTGCCGTGCTGGCGTTGGTCGAGTCCGGCCACACAGCGAACAAAGGCGCCCACGGCAAGGCGGTGCGTCAGGGGTTGGAGTTCATCCTCGAACGGATCGAAGCGAGTCCCGAGGAGGGGCCGGCGGTGACGGCGGTGACCGGGACGCAGATTCAGCGCAAGCTGGGACCCTTCATTCCGACTTTCCTGTCGGCTCGTCTTTTGGCCGAGGTCGATGGAGAGATTGACGACGCCAAGCTGAGTCGCCGCGTGCGCGCGGGGCTTGAAAAGTGTGTTCGTAAAATCGAAGACAACCAGCAAGACGACGGCAGTTGGAATGTCTCCGGCGGATGGGCGCCGATTCTCGGGACTTCCATGGCCTCGCGCAGTCTGGCCATCGCCAAGGACAAGAAGGTCGATATCAGCGAAACCGTCATGGCGCGGGTCGATGATTACACCAAGAACAGCGCTAAACCGGCTGCCGCGGCACGAGGCCGGGGGCTCGCCGGGGGAGTCGGCGTAGCCGCATCGGAGATTGTCGCCGACGCGGCTTCGGCGGGTATCGCCCTTTATAAGGGAGCGCAGATGCTCGAGCAACTCAGCCGCAGCGAAGAGGATCGCGAAGCGAACAAGGACGAGATTGCCGTCGTGACCAAGCAGCTCGCTTCGAGACGCTTTGTACGCGGTTTCGGTTCGTATGGCGGCGAGGAGTTCTTTTCCTACCTCAACATCAGCGACAGCCTTCGCCGTACGGGCGGCAAGGAGTGGCGGGACTGGAACGGCCGGATCAAGCCTACGCTCGTTCGTCTCCAGAACGAGGAAGGAAGTTGGGCCGGCCACCATTGCATCACGGGCCGCGTCGCCGTCACGGGCGCCGCGGTGCTTACGTTGCTGGTCGACGAGGAGACATCCGGCGAAGATATCTAGCCGTGCTCCCGCGATTCCCCCGCTCTCCGCGCGCCGGAGAGCGGGACCGCGTTGGTGTACCTAATTCCACGGGAAGCTGACTCCGATGAAAGATAACGCCTATTCCGCTCTGTTTACGCGACGCGATTTTCTCGCGTTGCCGGCGGCCGCCGCCCTGGGATGCGCCGGGCTGCCGGGCCGCTCGGACCCGACCCTTGCCCGCGAGCGCGCGGCGCGGTCGACCGCCCGATATCTCTGGAGCCTTCAAGCCGACGATGGGGGTTGGCATAGCCGCACCTACGGCTTGCTTGCTTCGGGACAGTCCATGACGGCGTTTGTGCTCGACGCGCTGACACGGGTTCCCGAAAAGCTGTACGAACCTATCTCCCGCGGTCGACGACGCGCTGTCGAATTTCTCGCTGATCACACCGATGGCGAGGGCGCGGTCGGTCGAAGCGATCCTCTGTTACCCGACTACCCCAACTACGCGACCGCCCTGACGGTAGCGGCGGTGCGACGTCTCGGGCGCCCGGCGGGCGACGCCTGGGTTAGCTCCATGACCGGCTACCTACGCGGTCAACAATTCACGGAGCAAAACGGTTGGGGCGAGGATCATCCGGTCTACGGGGCGTGGGGCATGGGCGGTGACCGGCGCACTCCTCCCGCGACCGGGCACGTCGATCTGTCGATGACGCGTCATGTTCTTCAAGCTTTGGCGGCCGCCGACACAACGACCGGCCCGGAGTCCGAGCGCGTGCCGGCTTCCACGAACCGATCCGCGTTCGGTAAAGCGGCGGTCTTCGTGAATCGGTGCCACCACTTCGGCGAAGCGCCCGCCCTCGACGGGGGGTTCCACTTTTCCACGGTCATCTTCGACGCCAACAAAGCCGGAGAAGGGGAGACGGGATTCGAAAGCTATGGCACGGCGACGGCGGACGGCATCTTATCGTTGCTCGCGTTGGGCCGCGGCCTTGACGACTCGGGCGTTCGCGCCGCCGCCGATTGGCTATCGGCGCACCATCTTCCGGATCAGGCGCCGGGGTTCCCGAAACCGACGCACCATCGTTGGCGGACAGGGCTGTGGTACTACTATGCGGCGGCAAGTAGCGCGGCTTTCGGCCGACTTGGGATCTCGCCTCCGCGTTCGACCGCCGACGCGCTGGCGGCCGTCCAGCGGCCCGACGGCTCTTTCCGAAATCCCGAGAACCTCGTCAAAGAGGACGATCCGCTTATCGCGACAGGGCTGGCCCTGCGGGCGCTTGTGAGCGAGTCTTCCCTCCTCCGCGGAACCCGCCGGGTTGCAGCCGGTGACGAGTACCCTCACGAATTCCCTAAGGCATTTCTTGGGTGAAAGCCGGCCGACTTGGTCTTGTTCCGGTTCCGAAATAAATGGTAGTCTGAGGCAGATCACGCGGTATCGGTTTCCCGTCTCACCGCAATCGAATCGTGTGTTCCGCGCGGACCGGAGAGCAACGGTCTCGACTCATCGCCCGATGCCGAATTTGACCCCGAACTCTTGGCGATGACGAGGTGTCCGGCGTGGTTCCGCAAGCGCACCGAGAGTTTCACCATGCCGAAGAACGTCCAACCCGGGTTTCTCCCGCTCTGTCTTTTTCTGCTTCTCTCCGCGGCGTGTATTCCCGTCCCGACAGTAGAGCAAGAGACTGGGAGGAAGAAACGAGCCGAAAACATCACGCTCGAAATGTCGGCGGGACCGATTGGAGATCGTCTGCTGGTTTCCAATCACTCCAACGAACCTTGGGAAAACATCGTCATGGTGGTTAACGCGGACAACGATGGGGGCTACAAGCTGGGCATCAATAACTTCGCCGCCCAGGCGACCCTTCACTTCGGCTTGCAAGCCTATCGCAACGCGGCCAAAGAGCGATTTGATACTGAAAACAAGTACGTCGCCACGTTAAACGTCACGGCCGACACGCCCCGCGGCCCCGGCACTTGGAGTGCTAAGTACCCCAAAAAGCGATCCAAGAAATAGCCGGCAATTCGCCGCGGCGCAAAGACGGCACGGAGATAACTCCGGGCTAATCTTCTCTCAGTTTCACAAGTTGCTTGCCGATGTTCTCGCCGGCGAGCAGCTCGATAAAAGCTCGCGGAGCGTTCTCGATGCCTTTGAGAATGCGCTCGCGGTAGTGCAGTCGGCCGTCGGCAACCCACTGGGTCATCTCGGGCAAGGCTTCGTGGAAACGGTCGGCGTAGGCGAACACCAAGAAGCCTTGGATTTTCGCCTGCTTGGTGATCAGATGCCAGAGGAAGCGGGGGCCCAATGCGACTTCCTCCAGGTTGTATTGCGAAATCTGCCCGCACACCGCGATGCGCCCGCGCACGTTGAGTACGGGAAAGACGGCGTCGGTAATCTCGCCGCCCACGTTGTCGAAATAGCAATCGATCCCGTCGGGACACAGCTCACGGAGTTTGGCGACGTAATTGTCCGTTGTTTTGTAGTTGAACCCGGCGTCGAACCCGAGATCCTCGACGATGTGCCGCACTTTCTCGTCGGTGCCAGCGATCCCCACCGCGCGACAGCCCTTGATCTTGGCGATCTGGCCGACCGCCGAGCCGACCGCGCCCGCGGCGCCTGAAACGACGACGGTTTCGCCCGGTTGCGGATTGCAGACATCCAACAGTCCGAAATAGGCCGTCATCCCCGGCATGCCGAGCACGCCCACGGCGGTGGACAGCGGCGTTTCTTTCGGGACTTTCGTCAGGTCGGAACCTTTTGCGACGGCGTACTCCTGCCAGCCGAGGTTGCCGACGACGGCATCGCCTTCGGAAAAATCGGCGTGTCGCGATTCCACGACGCGCCCGGCCACGCCGCCGACCATCACGTCGCCGACCTGCACGGGCGGCGCGTAAGACTTTCGGTCACGAAGCCGTCCACGCATATAGGGATCGACCGAAAGATAAGCCCCTCGCACGAGGCATTCGCCCTCGCCGGGCGCGCCGACGGGGCTCTCGACTGACCGAAAATCCGATTCTTTCGGAACGCCAACGGGGCGCGAGGCGAGTAGGATTTGACGGTTTACGGTGTCCATGGGCAGTCCTTTCAGGGGGAACCGCAGTGTAGCAAAGCGGACCGGGATTTCCGCGATCGCGTGTCAGCCGTCAGCATCGTCTTGTCCGGGACCCGAGAGCCCGAATAGGCCCGGACAAAAGTCCCCGACCAAGGCCGGAGTGAGGCGGAGCGCCGTTTTTAGGGAAGCGGAAATCAGGCCGCGGTCTTGAAGATGGTGCTGGTGCGCAAGAGAGGACTTGAACCTCCACGGCCCGTAAGGGCCACTAGGACCTGAACCTAGCGCGTCTGCCAATTCCGCCACTTGCGCGCGAGTGGAAGGAGCGGGGGACCCCGCAGCCATCATCTTGCCGGCAGCGAGCGGGGTGTGTCAATTTAGGGCGATTCGGGGATCGCTCGATAGCCCGGCTCTCGGTTTGGGCGGTCGTGGAACGGATTTTCCGGGCCGTTTTTCGAGCTTCGTACTCATAATCTTCATTGTACTCCGTGAAAAGTGCGATCTGACGAGAACCGGAAGTCTTCATCAAAATTCGACCGACCGCCGGCCTCCTCACTCCGCCGGGAGCCAGACGGCCATGTCGCCGGCACCGCGGTTGGACCAGGCGTAATAGGGCACGGCGGTAAAGCCGTTCCACTCGACGACGTTGATGCCGCCGAGGAGGTCGTCACGGCGATTTACGGCGAATTCCACGTTGGGGCCGAGGCTCACTTTCTCGACCGACCCGCCGTTGTCGACGCCCTCGACACAGTAAACCAGCGGGCCGCGCTCGACGGCCGCGCGACCGCTGTTTTCCGCGACTTTCTCGCGGCTTGTGACGCGGCGAACTTCGGTGGGCAGGCGCAGGCGAATCGTATCGTCGGCATGCCAATTCCGCCGGATACGGGCGAAACCTCGTTCGAGATCAAGCGCGACGGCCTCGCCGTTCACTTCGATCGAAACCGCCCCGGGCTTCTCGGCGTAGCTATACAAACCGCCCGGCAACACTTCGCCGCGCGCCCACCCGGGAACCCGCAAGTAGACGGTGAACTCCTCGACGCTCTCGGGCTTGATCGAGATACTCACGTCGCCTTCCCAGGGGTATTCGGTTTGTTGGGTGACCGCGAGGCGGTTCGACGCCGTTTCGATTTCAGCGCGGCTGCCGGCGAAAAGATTGACATAGAGGTCGCTGCCTTCGGTGGCGTAAAGGTATCCGGGCATCGACGGCAGAAAGCGCGAAATGTTCGTGGGGCAGCAGGACGTGGAAAACCACGGCGCGCGGGTCGCCGTTCCTTGATTGAACTTCGTTTCGCCGTCAGCGGCCAGCGGATTGGGATAGAAGAACGTGTTGCCGTCGAGAGCGACGCCGGAGAGCGCGCCGTTGTAAAGAGTCCGCTCCAGCACGTCGAGATACGCGGCGTCGCGGTGCAGCAGAAACAGTCGGTGATTCCACAAAATGCTGGCGATCGCCGCGCAGGTTTCGTTGTACGCCGTTGCGTTTTCCAACCCATAGGCCGGGCCGAACGACTCGCCCTCGCGGCTGCTGCCCAGCCCCCCGGTCAAGTAGGTCTTCTGGTGGACCAAGTTGCGCCAGAGGTTATCGAGGGCGGGGAGATAGCTTTCGTCAGCGGTGAGCGCCGCGACGTCCGCCACACCCGAGTAGAGATATAACGCGCGCACGGCGTGGCCCACGCCCTCGGTTTGCTCTGTGACGGGGATGTGGTCTTGGGCGTATTTGGGCCCACCGCCGTGATCCTTGGGGCCGAGCACTCCCCCGGGCGTGCGATTCTCGTGACGGCCTCGTTGGTCGACGAAGAATTTCGCCAAATCGAGATATTCTTGCTTGCCGCTGACTTGGTAGAGCTTCGCGAGTCCGATCTCGATTTCCTCGTGGCCGGGAACGTCGTGATTCTTGCCCGGTCCGAAGTGCGCCACGATCAGGTCGGCGTTCTTGGTCGCTACATCAAGCAGAGTGCGCTTGCCCGTCGCGCGATGGTGGGCAACCGCGGCTTCGTACATGTGGCCCACGTTGTAGAGCTCGTGGCTGTGCACCAGGTAATCCCAGCGCTCATCGCCCGCATAGTCGTGTCCCTTGGCGGCGCCCAGAGTGCGGATCGTGTAGAGGTAGCCGTCGTCTTCCTGTGCCGCCGCGATCTTGGCGATTAATCCGTCGAGATAGGCGTCGAGTTCGGGGTCGGGCGTTTGCGCCAGCGAGTAGGAGGCGCCTTCGATGATCTTGAAGACATCGGAGTCGTCATAGTGTTTGCCTTGATGCGGACCTTTTTCGAGTCCCCCGGCGCGAGCGAAGTTGCTGATTCGTCCGGTCTCCTCGCTTTTCTCGAAATTCGTCGGAATCGTAACGGTGCGATTGGTTTCGATGCGAGGCCGCCAAAATGAATCGTCGACCCGCACTGCGTTGAAGGGCACGGCTTCGAGGCGCGTACTGTCGGAGGATGCCGGCGTTTCCGGTCGCGGACCGCAACCTACGAAAGCGAAGGCGGCGGCGATGAAGAAGGGCAGAGATGGGTGCATATTTTTCGACTCCTGGGGCCGGCCGGATGCCGGAGGTCTGCTTGTGGTTATAGGCTCACAGGCCCGGCGCTGTCAAACGGAGGCGGTGCGCGTTTTCGGCGGTTCGGAGCGTGTGCGCATTGGGCAAAGCAGTGCCGCCCGCGGCCGGGCTGGCAATTTCGCGGCCGCATTCGGTAGGATGGTTCGGCTCGTAAGGTTTTCAGACGAGAGGCTGTCCATGACGCAAACAACTCTTCATTCCCGCCGTCTATCGCGTCGGCGTTTTCTCGCCGCCGGCGCGACGGCCGCGGCGGCGGCTGCTTTCGGATGCGCGGGGGCTCCCGTGGAGGAATCGGCTCCGACACCCGAGGAGAAACCCGTCGCCGGATCATCCGAGGAAGGTTTTGTCTCGATATTCAACGGCCAAGACCTCAGCGGTTGGGAGGGAGACACCAAGCTTTGGCTGGTGGAGGACGGCGTATTGGTCGGCCGCTCGCCGGGAATTGACTACAACGATTTTCTGGGGACCGAGAAAACTTACGGCAATTTCATCCTCCGCTTCCGGATTCATTTGCTGAACAACGTCGGCAACACCGGCGTGCAAATTCGCAGCCAACGCGAGCAAGGATCCACGGAAATGATCGGCTATCAGGCCGATGGAGGGCCGACGTGGTGGGGCAACCTCTACGACGAATCGCGACGCCGCATTACTCTGGTCGAGGCCGACACAGCCTTGATCGACCGCATCCTCAAACCCAACGATTGGAATGACTACGAGGTCTACGCCAACGACGATCACATCCGCCTTTCGATCAACGGCGAGACGACTTGCGACTACCACGAAGAAGATGCGTCGATTGCGCGCGACGGCGTCATCGCGCCGCAAATCCATTCGGGTCCGCCGCTCGAAGTGCGCTTCAAGGACATTCGAATCAAGGAGCTGTAGCCCCCGACCACTTTGCCGGGAGCCGGAACGCGAACCGCGATCAGGGCCTTTCGGTGGCGGGAGAATCTCCCGGGCCGGGCAATGGCGCCTTGCGGCCGCCGCCAGCCTCCCCCTCGAGCAGAGCATCGAGGTCCTCGTAGGGATAGATGACCGCCGCTTTGTTCGCCGGCAAGCCGCCGGTGTCGGCGGTCGGCCCGTAGTTGCTGTGCAGGTCGTGACCGAACACTCGCAACAGGGCGGTTTGTTGGCCGCGGTGGTGTGAGGTGTGGGCGATGCGGCGCACCATCACCCAAGCTCGCGAGCGGCGGGTGTCGAAGAATTGCACTTCCTCTTCCCACCAAGCGTCGGGTTTCTCGCGCAGAGCTTCCAGGCGTTTGCCGGAATCTTCGGCGTAGCGGCGAATGAACTCCAGGCGCGTTTCCTCGGCCGGTAGAGGCGGTGCGCCGACATCGATCCCCAGCATGTTGAGAAACCACAGGTTTTCTCCGGCGCATTGATGGACGAAGTGCTCCCGGACGCCGCGGCCTCGTACGTCGGTCGGGTGCGGGCGCCGGGGCAGGTCTTCGTCTTGAAACATGCTCCACACGCCGAGAACCTTCAGGCGCTCGGTCTGGTAGGTGTCGGTGAGGAATTCGTACTTCATGTTTGATTCTTCGTTTGGCGGTCGTCAATAGTTTTCGCGTTTCAATATTCGCCTGGGCGACAAAGATAGGGCAAGTCCCTTTGTTATACTCAGTTCCGACGTTTTGGGGGTGTCTGTGCGCCTCGCGGAGAACCGAAAGGGAACTCCCATGGACGGGTCCGGGGGCCGATTTCGCGGCTGCCGGCGTTCCGCAAAATCGCCATGGAACGGAAGCATCAGCGGATTTCCTTGGCGTCGTCGAGCATCCTACTCGTCGTGCTGGTCTTTCTCGCCTTCTGGCAGACTTCTCTCGATTTCGGTGAATTCAGTCCCAGCGGACCGACGGAAACGGTCGTGCTTTGGGCGATTTCGACGCTGGTGGTGCTGGGCGTCGTCACGCTGGGGTTCATCGTCTTTCGGCTGCTGCTGCGGCTTTATTTTGAACGTCGCGCCAATCGGCTGGGGTCGCGTATCAAGACCAAGCTGGTACTGGGGGCGTTCGCGCTTTCGATCGTGCCGGTGCTGTGCCTAGCGTGGTTTTCCTTCGTAGTGCTGAACCGCACTCTCGACAAATGGTTCAGCCAGCCGACGATCCAGATTCAAAAAAGCTCCGAGGAGTTGGTTCGTCAGCTCCAAGAGATGATGCGCGAGAAGACGGAAAACGACGCCGCCTGGATCGCCTCGTTGCCCGAGATCGCGGCGCTCTCCGTCGAAGCCCCGAGCGAGACTCGTGCGCGGGCGGGCTTGCGGCTCAAACGTCTCGCCGAGGTGATCCATGCTCACTACGTCGGCCTGCTTCGGGGCGGTGAGACGAAGCCCTGGGCGGAGTTTCGTTCCGGAAATTTGATCGAAGGGCCGGTTGAACGGCCTCTGGATTCGGCTCCCGAGTCGGAGCGGGAGGACGGAGTTTTCTCGCTGCTTGACGGCAATCGTATCGTGGCCGCGGCGCCCATCGGCAGCCAGGGCGAGGGCCGCGTTGTGGTCGCCTGGCGAATACCCGATGATCTGATCGAGCGCAACGCGGAGATCGAAAAGCAGGTTCGCCACTACGCCACGCTGCAACGCGACCACCGCGAGTATCGCTATTTGTATTTCGGCATTTTGGCGTTGGTCGCCCTTTTTGTTTTATTTGTCGCGACCTGGTTGGCGCTGTTCCTTTCGAAACAAATCATTGTTCCCATCGAGGCGTTGGTCGAAGCCACCGGAGAGCTTTCGAGCGGCCACCTCGACTATCGCGTGAAAACCACGGCCGTGGACGAGTTGGGGGCTCTGGTGCAGTCATTCAACCGGATGACCCAGCAACTCGAGTCGCACCGCCGCAAGTTGGAACAAAGCAACGCCCATCTGGCCGGCGCCAACGCGGAGCTTGACGCTCGGCGACGTTTCATCGACGCTATTCTCGAAAGCATCACGCCGGGCGTGATGTCGGTTTCCGACGACGGCGCGATTCAGAAGGTCAACGCCGGTCTCGATGCGATCTTCCCGGACGAAAAGGTCGAGCGGGCGCAGCGACTCGAAGACTTGTTTTCCGCCGAGGATCACGACGAGCTGCGGCACATGATGAAGCGCGCCCGCCGCACCGGATTGGCCAACCGCGAGTTCGTCTTTCAAAACCGGGGAAGGATGCTCCATGCCTCGGTGACCGTCTCGGCGCTCGAAAAAGAAGCCGCCACGCCGGAGACACCGCCCGGTTTCGTGATCGTCGTCGAGGACACCACCGAGTTGTTGCGAGCCCAAAAGTCGGAGGCCTGGACCGAAGTGGCGCGACGCGTGGCGCACGAAATCAAAAATCCCCTGACGCCGATCGCCCTCTCCGCCGAACGCATGAGTCGGCTGGTGGATCGCTTTGGCACGACGGATGACCCGGCGCGGCGCCGCGAGCTTGAGGAAAGCCTCGACAAGTGCACCTCGACGATTGTGCGGGAGGTAGGAACGCTTGGGACGCTGGTCAATGAATTCGCGCAATTCGCCAGGCTGCCCGCCGCCCAACCCCGCGAAGCGGATCTCAACGCCGTCGTCGCCGACGCCCTCGACGTTTTCGAAGGCAGGCTGGATGGCGTGCGTATCGACAAGGAATTGGGCGCGGACCTTCCCGCCGTGTTCATCGATCCCGAGCAGTTCAAGCGAGTGCTGGTGAACTTGATCGACAACGCCGCCGCGGCGGTCGAGGCGTCATTGGTTCGTGAAATTTTCATTCACACGGCCCCCGGCGTCGATCCCGAGCATGTGCAAATCATCGTGGCCGACTCGGGCCAGGGCATTTCCGCCGAGGACAAAGAGAAACTCTTCCTGCCCTACTTTTCGACCAAGCGGCGCGGCACGGGGTTGGGGTTGGCGATCGTCAACCGCATTCTCAGCGAGCACCACGCCGCCATTCGCGTGGAGGATCGCCGCCCGACCGGCAGCCGTTTCATCATCGAAGTGCCGACCGCGGCGAGCCGCGTGGCCGCTCCCGCCGGAGTGGGGGCTTAGTGCGAAAACGCGTCCTGGTGGTCGATGACGAGATCGGTATTCGGGAATCGCTGGTGGGGATTCTCGGGGACGAGGGGTATGAGGTCGACGCCGTCGAAAGCGGCGAGGAATGTCTGCGCTGTCTGCAATCCAAGAACTACCAAGTCGCGTTGCTCGACATTTGGCTGCCCACGATCGACGGGTTGGAAACGCTGGAGCGTATTGGGGGACTGGACGTCTCGCAACGTCCGGTCGTGGTGATGATCTCCGGTCACGGAACGATTGAAACCGCGGTCAGGGCTACGAAGCTCGGCGCTCTGGATTTTCTCGAGAAGCCGCTGTCGCTCGAAAAGGTCACGGTGACGGTCAAGAACGCTTTCGAGCGCCGCCGCTTGTTGGCCGAGAACACGAATTTGCGGGCGCAACTGCCTTCGCGTTACGACATCATCGGCGAGAGTGTTCAGATCAAGGCGCTGCGGCAGCAGTTGGCCTTGATGGCGCCGACAAACGGCCGCATTTTGATTTTCGGCGAGAGTGGCTCGGGGAAGGAGTTGGTCGCCCGCGCGCTGCACGCCCAGAGCCGCCGCGCCGACGGGGCCTTCATTGAGGTCAACTGCGCCGCTATTCCCGAAGAGCTGATCGAAAGCGAACTCTTCGGGCATCGCAAGGGGTCGTTCACCGGGGCTCACGAAGACAAGACGGGCAAGTTTCAGAAGGCTGACGGCGGGACGTTGTTTCTCGACGAAGTCGGCGATATGAGCCTAAAGACGCAGGCGAAAGTGCTGCGGGTGCTCGAGGAGCAGCGCTTCGAACCGGTTGGGTCGTCGCGGACCGTACAGGTCGATACGCGCGTGATCGCGGCAACGAACAAAGACCTCGAAGCGGAGATCGAGCGCGGTAATTTCCGCGAAGACCTGTTCTATCGCCTCAACGTGATTCCATTCCATGTTCCGCCGCTGCGCGAGCGCGAAGAAGATATCCCGATGCTGGCGGGATACTTTCTCGATGAGTTTTGCTCGGCCTACGGGCGGCGGCCGCGGCGGCTGACCGGCGAGGCGAAGGACGTGCTGTGTACGAGAAGCTGGCCCGGCAACGTGCGGGAGCTTCGCAACCTGATGGAACGAGTCGTGATCATGACGGCGCAGGCCGAGATCGGCGTGGGCGAGTTGGGACTCTCGAGCGAAAGACGCACGGTCGACGGAGTTCGTCGGCAGGCTCGTTTCGCCAGTTTGGAAGAAGCTCGCAAGGCCTATGAACGGGACTACGTCCTGAAGACGCTGGATGAACTGGGCGGCAACATGTCGCGCACGGCGGAAGCTCTGGGGCTCGAACGCAGCCACCTCTACCGCAAGATGAAGGCGCTGGGGATCGCGGGCGCGTCCTGAGCGAGGTAACGCGACCGCGGAATAGGTGGCTCGCGCGGGAGCGTGGACTTCCGTCCACGGCTCTGTTTTCGATTGCCGGCCCCCGCTAGATTTCCGTGACTCACGGGGCGACAGGGCGTCGTGCTTCCCGGCGCTCCGTGATCGTCATTTCGTAAATTTCCCCGCGGCGTTCGACGTAAGAGGTTTTCGTCTCGCTGTTGATGAACGCGTTGAGGTCTTGGCTCGTGGTGTAGTCGCGGTGAATGATGTATTTTCCGGCCTTGTCGAACTCCTCGCCGGGGTTGTCGGTCGCCTTTTCGATGTCGGTGAACAGGCCCACGCGAAATTGCATCTCTTGGATGGCGAATAGGGCGGCTTGGTCGCCTTCTCGCCGAAATCGCTCGGCTTCGGCGGCCGCGAGCCGGCGGGCGATGAGTTGCGGCGGTTTGGGATAGTAGCCGAGATCTCGCATGCGGCGGCTGACGTCAAGTGACGCTTCGTATTCCGACATTCCGGCGTCGAGCGCTTCCCGCGTCAACCGTTCCTTGACGTCGATGAGTTCCTGGATACGCTCGATGGAGGGAAGGCGCGCTTGGGGTGCAAGATCGAGCGGACGGATGCCGTCGGGATAGAGGTCGGGGCACACGTCCGTTTCGAGAAGTACTCGTACGGTTTGCTCTCGCGAATTGAAGGTGGCGACGGCGCAAGGGTAGGTTTCGCGCCCCTTCACGAGAATAAGTTCCCTATCGCCGGATAGCGGTGATACGTCATCTCCCGCGGTCGAGGTCCAACCCTGGGTCCAATGCCCCTCTTCAATAAGGCGATTTTCCACGTTATTCCAGAGGCGGCTGACGTAATGCTGCTCGGCGGAAGGCTGAACGGGGATGCTGAGGCTGATCTTGTATTCGAGATGAGCGCCTTCGACCCAGGAGAGTCGCGTGCGGGGGTAGGTGAAGGCCCTCCCTCGATAGGTGCGAATGTGGCGGCCTTCGATCGGCGAGGCCGGCCAACGATGCAGAGTCTCGACGCTGTCGCTTGCCTGGTCGAGTTTTCGCAGCGAAAAACGGTCTTTCCAGACGAAGACATGGGCCGGTCCTGTAAAACCCTCCCAGCCCATCCCGGCGACGAGCCCGCCGGTTTCACGGTGAATGAAGTAAACCGCCGTTCCGTCGGGCGAATAGACAGGCGAAAAATAGCCCTCGTGCTCTTGGACCTGGGTGTAAAGCAGGACGACAAGAGCCAGAAACAGGGCCGCTCCCAGCACAAGCAGCAACCGAAGAATCGTTGCGGACCGAACGATCGGCATCACGGAAACCGAGCCCGGCCGGCGGGCTTCGGTCTCAGCTTGTCAGATTTCCGGCCGCCTCGCACCCATGCACTCGTACGGAACTTGACATGCAGCAACTGTCTCGATGTACCGAGGAGGCGCAGCATGCTTGCCGTACTAGAGCCGTCCCAATAAGTCGTGGGCGGAAAGAAGCGGAAGTCAAAGAAACCAGCGGTTTTGGTCGTCATGTCTTCCAGAGAACGGCAATCCCCCTTGCTTTCGGAACTCGAATTGATGCAGGTGGCCGTGCGGGTCAGTGAAAACTTTCGAGAAGCTCGCGGGAGTCTGGAAAGCGACCCGAATATTGACGTTGTGATCACCGATTTGACACTTGCCGACGCGAATTGGAGCGATCTGTTGCGATTCCTGGTGAATCGGAGTCTGCGCGCCAGTGTTGTCGTCAATACTTGCCGCGCCAATGAGGCGTGCTGGTCGGAGGTGCTGTGGCGCGGCGGATATGACCTGCTGGTCGAACCCTATGAAAGATCGGAAGTGAGGAGGGTTGTCGAGGGCGCCGCCCGTGCCGCGCGGGCGTCGCGTCCGAGAACGGAGGGGAAAGCCGCAAGTAGGGCCCAGGGCGCGTAGCCGGCTTTGCGCCGCGCCGGGAGGTGTGCGCGGGGCGGGGATCAGTGTCGTCCGTTGACCGGCCCCCGAAAGACTGTGGGGTCTTTGAGTGTTCTCGGGCATCTCGCGTCCGGCGAATCGGTTGTTGCTTCGGCGGACTCGGGCTGGAACAGACGTGCGTTTTCTGGCTCGTGGGCATATCATAAACGAACGACCCGAAGGGTTTTCTCGGATGGGTCGGACCGAGTAAACTAAGAAAAGGATTCTTAGGGCTGATCAGCCTGGCTGTTTGGCCCGCGAAATGATTTTGCTCAACGATTCGAGGTTGCATTCCGTCATGTCTCGTTTTGCCCACCGTGTTGACCTGGTTGTTACCGTCTCTTTGCTCGCCTTGTTTTCTTCCCCGCCCGCCGCGGGGGCCGGGAAGACCGTTGACTTTCAACGTGATGTGAGACCAATCCTTTCCGACAAGTGTTTTCAGTGCCACGGCCCCGACGAGGCAACCCGCATGGCGGGGCTGCGCATGGATACCCGGGAGGGTGCTTTCACCCAACGCGAAAACGGCGCTGCGATTGTCGCCGGCGATATCGAGAAGAGTCTGCTCTACCAGCGCGCTAAGCACTCCGACGAGATGATGCGCATGCCGCCGGCGTACTCGAAGAAGGAATTGACCGAGGAGCAGATCGACATCCTCAAGCGCTGGATCGCGGAAGGCGCGTCATGGGATCAGCATTGGTCGTTTCGGCCGCTTGAACGTCCCGCCGAACCGGAGGTCGAAAACGCGGCATGGGCGCGCAACCCGATTGACCGTTTCATCCTCGCGCGGCTCGAAGACGCGGGTCTTTCGCCGGCGCGGGAAGCCGACCGGCGCACGTTGGCACGCAGAGCCGCGCTGGATTTGACCGGCCTGCCGCCGGAACCGGGCTTGGTCGAAGCGTTTGTGGATGATTCCTCCGACGGCGCGTATGAGAAGTATGTCGATCACTTGCTGGAGTCCGAGCACTGGGGAGAGCACCGCGGGCGCTATTGGCTGGACGCGGCTCGTTACGGCGACACGCACGGGATTCACGTCGACAACTACCGCGAAATGTGGCCGTACCGCGATTGGGTGATTGGGGCGTTCAACCGAAATCTGCCGTTTGATGAGTTCACCGTCGAGCAGATCGCCGGTGACCTGTTGCCGAACCCGAAACTCGATCAGCTCGTCGCCACCGGATTCCACCGCTGCAATGTGACGACGAATGAAGCCGGGATCATCGACGAAGAGTATGAAGCTATTTACGCGAAGGACCGCGCCGATACGACCGGGCTGGTTTGGCTCGGGCTGACGGTGGGGTGCGCCACTTGCCATGACCACAAGTTCGACCCGATTGCCCAGAAGGACTTCTACGCGCTGACGGCGTTTTTCCGCAACACGACGCAGTACGTGATGGACGGCAATGTGTCGGATCCGCCTCCGATCGTGGTGGTGCCGAGCGTGCGGGACCGTCCTCGTCTGGAGTCGCTCAAGAAGCGAATGGCCGAGATCGAGCGAAAGATCGCGCGGACGGCCGCCTCGTCGGAAGCCAAATTCGAAGCATGGCTCAACAAAGGCGAGTATCGCTCTCTGAGCGCGCCTCTCGGAGCCGACGCGGAGATCTTCACGCTCGCGGTCGGCGACGAGCCCTACGCGATGATCCATGGCGAGAAAGCGAAGGTCGAATTGAACGAAGGCGTCACGCTCGGAGAAGGCCCCCAGCCGGGACGTAAAGCGATTCACTTCGCCGACGAGGCGTCAACGGAACTGCCGAACTTCCCGCTTGACGCCGAGAAGCCGTTTTCCCTGGCGATCGAGCTTTTCATGCCGAAAGAGGAAGGCCGCTTCGCGGTGCTGAGCCAAATCGATCAAGAGGACGAAAACCGCGGATGGGCTTTGACGATCAGCACCTTTCTCGCGCGCTTACCCGGTTTTCATCTTTACGGAGACAAGGGTGAGACCGTTGAGATTTACACAGGGCATCTGCAGCAGCTCGAGATGGGCAGTTGGAACCACATCACCGTGACCTACGACGGCAGCGGAGAGCGAGCCGGGCTCGACCTTTTCCTCAACGGAGAGGTGCTGCCGACCCAAGGCAGTGAATACTTCGAAAAGATTAAGGGAACGATTCAGACCGATCAACCGTTCCTGCTGGGCAAGAGTACTCGGGAGTCCGAGGACACTTACGAGCCCGCGTTCTTCGCCGGCGGCGCCATCGCCGACTTCCGCGTTTTCAACCGCGCCGTGAATGCCGAGGAAGCGCGAGTGCTGTCACGCTGGTCGGCGATCGAGGCGGCGCGCGCGAAAACTCCCGAGCAACTCAGCGCCGAGCAGCGCGAGGCGTTGCGGCTTTATTACTTGAATCTCAAGAGCAAGAAGTATCGCAAGCTGCTGGCCGCTCGCCGCGAGGCGGGACTCGATTATCGCGAAATCCGCCGCCGCGGAGGCGTCACGCATGTGATGCAAGAGGTCGCCGGGAAAATGGCCGAGGCGCACATCCTCGATCGCGGGATGTATGACCAGAAGCGGGACTTGGTGGCCGCCGAGACGCCGCCCGCCTTGCCGCCGATGCCGGCCTCGGCGCCGCGTAACCGCATGGGCTTGGCGCGTTGGCTCGTGGGTGACAACAATCCGCTGACTCCCCGGGTGACGGTCAATCGCTTTTGGCAGGAGGTTTTCGGGACCGGGCTGGTTAAGACGAGCGAAGACTTCGGTTCGCAGGGCGAGCCGCCGTCGCATCCCGAGCTGCTCGACTGGCTGGCGGCCGATTTTCGCGACGGCGGTTGGGATGTGAAGCAATTGTTCCGCCTGATGCTCACTTCGGCGGCCTACCGCCAAACCGTGGCGACGACGCCCGAGAAACTCGAAAAAGACGCCGAGAACCGTCTGCTCTCCAGAGGCCCGCGATTCCGGATGGACGCGGAAGTGATTCGCGACTACGCGCTGGCTTCGAGCGGGTTATTGAATGCGAGGATCGGCGGCCCGAGCGTCAAGCCCTATCAACCCGAGGGTGTGTGGGAAACCGTTGCCATGCCGGGCAGCAATACACGTGACTACAAGCAAGACCACGGCGATAAGCTCTACCGTCGCAGCATGTATACATTCTGGAAGCGATCCGCGCCGCCGGCGTCGATGGACGTGTTCAACGCGCCGACCCGCGAGCACACCACGATCCGGCGCGAGCGCACGAATACGCCGCTGCAAGCGCTGGTGACGCTCAACGATCCGCAGTTCGTCGAAGCGGCCCGTTTCTTGGCCCAGGAAGCCATCGAAGAGATGGGCGACGACTTCGATCGACGCCTCGACTACATGACGATGCGCGTGATGGCGCGTTCGCTCGAAGCCGAAGAGCGCGAGGTCGCCAAGAGTGCTTATCAGCAGTTTTTGCGTTACTATGGGGCCAACGGCGAGGAAGCCGCGCGGTTGCTCGCGACCGGGGAGTCCGAGCCCGATCAGGCGCTGCCGGCGGTAGAATCCGCAGCGCTCACGATGGTCGCCAACCAACTACTGAATCTGGACGAAGTGTTAAACAAGTAGCGACGCACGATCGCCGACAACTCAAAACGTTCCGACGAAGATTTGACGGAGAATTACCATGCATCCATTCGACAAAGCCGTTGACGAAACCGTACTGGCTGAAACTCGTAGGCAGTTTTTCGCCCGTGGAGCGCGCGGCATCGGCGGCATTGCCCTCGCGAGCCTGATGGCCGAAAACGCACTGGGCAACCCCAAGGCTGACGAAGCGATCGGCGGTCTGCCGTTTCTGCCGCATTTCGCGCCCAAGGCCAAGCGCTGCATCTATCTGCACGCGATGGGCGCTCCGCCGCAGATGGACCTGCTCGACTACAAGCCGAAGATGAAGGATTGGTACGACAAGGACCTGCCGGATTCGATCCGCAAGGGCCAGCGTCTGACCACGATGACGTCGGGGCAGTCGCGTTTCCCGATCGCGCCCTCCGTGTTCAAATTCAACCAACACGGCGAGAGCGGGACGTGGATTTCGGAAATTCTGCCGAACGTGGGCAAGATGGCCGATGACATTGCCGTCATCCGCTCGATGAATACCGAAGCCATTAATCACGAGCCGGCGATTACGTTTATTCAGACCGGCCGTCAGGTGGCGGGCAGACCCTGCATCGGTTCGTGGCTGGCTTATGGGTTGGGCAGCATGAACGAAGACCTTCCGACCTTCGCCGTCATGAACGCCGAGCGCAGTCACCCGAAGGCGGGTGTGCAGGCGATTTCGGCGCGGCTGTGGAGTTCCGGTTTTCTTTCGGCGAAATACGCGGGCGTCGGCCTGCGGACCGGAGCCGATCCCGTGCTCTACGTCAAGAATCCCGACGGCGTGTCGACCGATGTGCGGCGCAAGATGCTGGACGGGCTCAACGAGCTCAATAGAATGCAGCATGAAAAGATCGGCGACCCGGAAACGCTGGCCCGCATCGAACAGTATGAGATGGCTTTTCGGATGCAGGCCTCGGTCCCGGAGATGAGCGATCTATCGAGCGAACCGGAAAGCACTTTTAAGCGCTGGGGCGAGGAAGCCAAGCAACCCGGCAAATTCCAAAACGCCGCGCTGATGGCCCGCCGGCTGATCGAACGCGGCACGCGTTTCGTGCAGATCTACCACCGCGGCTGGGACGTGCATTCGTTCGCGCCGGAAGTTCTGCCGGCGCAAGCCAAGGACGCGGATATGGCCAGTTACGCGTTGATCCAAGATCTCAAGGAACGCGGGTTGTTTGAAGACACGCTGGTGATATGGGGCGGCGAATTCGGCCGCACGATTTACTCGCAGGGTAAGCTCACCCCCACCGACTACGGCCGCGATCATCACCCGCGCTGCTACAGCTTGTGGATGGCCGGCGGCGGCGTCAAAGGCGGCGTGGTGCACGGGGAAACCGACGATTTCTCCTACAACATCGTCAAGGACCCGGTTCACATCCGCGATTTCCAGGCGACGATCATGCACCTGTTTGGGATCGACCACGAGCGCTTCACCCACAAGTTCCAGGGGCTTGACGCCAAGCTGACGGGCGTCGAGCCGGCGCATGTAGTGAAGCAGATCCTCGCCTGACGACGCTATTGGGGGGCGCGGCGAACCCCGCCTCCAAACCCTTCGTCAACGCGCTTGCTTGTCCGGTATTCGTGAACCGTTCGATAATACTGGGATGGAGTTTACCGTCTCGACGCGCGGTTTCACGGATATCCTCGACATCTCGGCCGAGGTTCGACGGATCTGCGAGACAGCGGAGGTCGTGGAAGGTGTCGCGCATGTTTTTGTCGTCGGCTCGACGGCGGCTTTGTCGACGATCGAATACGAACCGGGGGCCGTGGCTGATCTTAAGGCGGCCCTCGATCGGATCGCCCCGACGGACGCCGATTACCAACACAACGAGGCTTGGGGCGACGGCAACGGGTTCTCCCATTTGCGAGCGGCGCTGATGAAGCCGTCGCTGTCGATTCCCATTGTCGGCGGGAAACTCACCCTGGGAACTTGGCAGCAGGTGATATTGCTCGATTTTGACAATCGGCCGCGGACCAGGACGATTCAGGTACAAGTTACGCGCTCAGCGAGGTGAGGTGGAATCGACATGAGGAAGGGCAATATCATTCCCGCCATGTGCTACAGGGACGCGCCGACGGCGATCGATTGGCTTTGCCAGGCGTTTGGGTTCGAGAGACATCTGGTCGTGGCAGGCGAGGGCGGAACGATTCGGCACGCTCAGCTCACGCTGGGCAACGGAATGATCATGTTGGGAACGGCGCGCGAGGATGAGTTTGGCAAGCTATTGGCCGTGCCGAACAAGGGCGACCGCGTGACGCAAAGCACATACATCGTCGTGGAAGCTATTGACGCACACTACGACAAGGCGGTGGCGGCCGGCACCGAGATCGTAACGCCGATCGAGGATCAAGAGCACCGAGGCCGCTTCTACGCCGCGCGCGATCCAGAGGGTCATCTGTGGTGTTTCGGCTCCTACGACCCTTGGGCTGAATAGTCAGCCTCCGGTGCGGACTTGATGAGGGGGCGGCCGGCTAACCCGGGCTAAATTAGGGGCCGATACCGGCCAAATTGAGTTTGATTTCGTCGAGATCCCGCTCGATGCGAGTCGCGTCGCGTTTGCGCCCCTGCGCGCGCAGCCACTCGGCATAGGCGCTCGCCACGGAGGTCGTCTTAGGATGGTCGGCCCCAGTAATTTCTCAAAGATTGTTAACGACTGCTCGAAAAGCGACCCGACCTCCGGCCCCCCGCCCTCTTGGCGCAGAACGGCCAAGTTAAAAAACGTCGTGGCCATCTCCGGGTCGTCGTTCAAGTCGGCTTTGTCCCAAATCCGAGAGGCGAGACGGAAGATGCGCTCCGCCTGCGCCGACTCGCGCTGCACGCTGTAAATCTCGCCGAGATCATTCAGCAGCTTCGCGACCCTGGGGTGGTCTTTCGGCACGTGGGACTTGGTGATGTCGATCGATCGCCTCACAAGCTTCTCGGCTTCGGCGAATTGCAATCTTTCGCGATAGATTTCCGCCAATTGCTCAAGGGTCGCCGCCACCAATTCGTGCTTCGGCCCCAAGGCTTCCTCGCGGATCGACAGCGCTTCCCGAAACAAGCTCTCCGAGGAGACAAACGAACCGGCGGCCGCCTGCACGACCCCCATCGCGTTGAGACACTCGGCGGTCTCGACGTGGCGCGGCCCTAAATGTTCCCGCGCCAGTGAGTGAGCTTTTTCCAGAAAGTCAATCGCCTTGCCGTGCCTGCCCTCGAAGAAGTATGTCAACGCCAACTGTCGCAAAGCCTTGATCGCCGCCGCCGGCTTTGCCGTGGATTCCATCATGGCGATCCAGCGCTCGTAGGATGATTCGGCTTCTCGAAAAAGTCTCCGGCTCCTCAGGAACTCCGCCAAATTCAGGTGCGCACGGCCCACCTGGGGATGATCGGGGCCCAAGGCCGTTTCGAAGATGCTGACCGCGTCGCGATACAGCCGATCCGCCGCCAAGTCGTTTCCGCTCGACTCATAGAGCTGCGCCAACGCCGTCAGCGAGAAGGCCTCGCGCGGATCGCCCGGGCCGAACTCCCGCGCCAACTCCAGCGACTTGACGATCGCATCTTCGGCTCGCCGATATTGCTGCCGTGCCGTCAGCGTGCGCCCCGCGTCAAGCGCCTCACGCCACTCTCTGTCGGCAGCGCCCCTTGCCGGGGTCGTCGGCCCGACAAGCACTCCAAACACTACCAGCAAAGCCGCCACGACGGGTCGATAAAGCTGTCGCGGGCCGTGCCAAGCCGGAGACAATTGCCCTTGCAACGTGACACCACGAGATCGGCGCACAAAGATCTTTGCTGAAGAAAGCCGCAAATCGAACCTTCGATTCAACTTTTACATACTTATGGCCCGTTCCCCCTCGGTGGTTCACCTGAATTTCCAAACGCAAGGTTCTTGGGGAGATGGGTATTTACTTGACTCAGGTATTGGGAAATAGCCCCTACATGTTGTGGTCGTCCGTAGCGCGTGTCGCGGTGCCTCCGACCAGCGATTTGTAGGGTGCCGGTGGCACGGCGACGGCCTGTTGAACCAGGCGGTAAAGGAGCTTGCCTCGACTTCTGGACTTGCGGCGGTTGAAGCGGAAGGCGAATTCGTCGAGGTAGGAGTCGAGATGCTCGTGACTGACCGCTCCTTGATGCGTGCCCAGTATCCAGCGCTTCACTAACGACACCACGCGGTGCACCCGGGGGAGCAGTTTCGAGGCGCGCGCCGGTTGCCCCTCCAGGTAGCTCACCTCGTGGCGATAGCCGTCGCCTTCGAGCGGTTCGTATCCCAGCCAACCGTCGGTATGGACCACGCTGCCGGGTTCGATCGACTCGCCGACGAAGGCCATCAAGCTGTCCCCGGAGGCGTTGGGAATGGTGCGTATCCGAACCCGCCCGATGCCGGCACCATCTTCCTCGGCCGCTACTACAATCAGCGCCTTAGCGTCGGTTTGGCGACCGCGCACGCCCTCCTCCAAGCCTCCTAAGTAAGTCTCGTCAACCTCCACGCGCCCGCTGAGCCGATCGCGTCCGGGCCGCACCATGGCGCGCCGGAGCTTATGCAACCAAGTCCAGGCCGTTTTGTAGCTGCCCAGGCCCAACACCCGCTGCAAGCCCAGCGCGCTCGCCCCGTTCTTCTGGCTCGTGAGCCACCACATGGCTCGAAACCAACTCTGGAGGGGTTGGCGGGTGTCTTGAAATATTGTGCCCGCCGTTGGAGAAGCTTGATGCCCGCAGCCGGCGCACTCCAGCAGCGCTGTCCGCACCGCCCACGCTTTGTCGTGCCCGCATCGCGGACAACGAAAACCCTCCGGCCAGCGGAGTTGACACAGATACTCTCGACAGGCCTGCTCGGTGGCGAAACGCGCCTCGAACTCGGCCAGATTCCGAGGATAATCTTCCATTTCCCCGATCCTACATCTTGTGGTCACCTGAGTCAAGTAAATACCCATCCTTGGGGAATATAGGACCGAAGTCATCTCCGACATACGACAGTGGAGTGTTCGGTCGGCTCGCGACCTTACGCAAGTCTCCCACATCGGCGGTTCGCCACGCCCCGCCGCGACAAGCTACACTGATGACCCCACACGGCGGGCCTTCCATAATGACGCTCCCACGGCAATCCCTTCATGCCCGGCGCGCGGCGCGTGCCCGCGAGCTGGCCGAGCGCTATCCGGCGTCAGCCGAAAGTCTGAGCTTCATTGCCGCTGTCATCGACGAGCAGGCCCGGCTTGCGGGCAACGTCGTTAGCCGGGCCGCCGCCGAGGGCGGCCGGGGAGCCGCGCCGGGCGACCCCGCCGACTTGATCGAACTTGCCCGACACAGCCGGTCGCTCGTGGACTTGGTTGTAAGGGAAGGACCGTCGCCGCTGCGCCGCGAGGCCGAGCAGCTCAGCGAAGAGCGCTGCCGCGACGCCCTCGATCGCTTCGTTCGCCGGGAAGACACGACCTCGCCGCTGGCTTTCTTCTTCGCGCGCGTGCTGTGGCAAGCCGTTTGGGCAACTCGATTTCCGCATCCCCGAGATGCCTCTCTAGGTCCGGAACCTGGAACGCCCGTCGCCCGGTCGGCCAACTGCTCCCGTTGCGGTCATGCACCTCAGCTCGGCGTTGTTCGTCCGGTCGGCGACGGGTCGGAATTCAGGCTGATGTGTTCGTTGTGTTTAGAGGAGTGGTCGTTTCCGCGCAACCGCTGCCCGGCTTGCGGAGAGTCCGAAGAAGGGCAAATCGCCTACTACGGCACCGCGGACGAAATGGCGCATCTCAAAGTACGCGTTTGTGAAACTTGCCGATGCTATCTCGTGCAGGTCGATCTTTCGAAAGAACCTCAAGCCGTTCCCGATATTGACGAGATGGCGGCCTTGCCGCTCGACGTTTGGGCAGGCGGCCAAGGCTTGCGGAAGTTGTATCCCAACCTGCTGGGCATCTGAAGAAAAAGGACGGAAGATTATTCTTCCTCGACCGCTTCAAAAAGGCGGTCGACAAACTTCGCCACGAAAGCAATCCCCTCGACATCGTGCACGCGTAAGATATGGGCGCCCGACAGCAAAGCCATCGTCACGGCGGCGGCCTCGGCCAATCGACGCTCGTCGTCGGAGGCCCGAACCGACTCGGTCAAGAATCTTTTCCCCGAAAAGCCGACCGAGAACGGTTGCTGTAAGCCCGCCAGCAGGTCGAGGTTCGATAGGACGATCAAGTTCTCGGCGCCCCGCTTGCCCTGCTCAAAGCCGGGATCGAGCACGATCCGGCGTCCATCGATGCCGGCGGCCCGCGCCCGCGCCGCGGCGTTATCGAGGTCCTTCACGATGCCGACGACCGGGTCAGAGAGCATCGGCAACTTGGCCCAGCTCTCGGGCGTTCCGCGACTATGTCCCAAAATCAGCCCGGCGTCACGGCGGTTGACGACGTTCGCCACCGGCGGGTCAAAGCACAAACCGCTCCAGTCGCGAATGATATCGGCGCCCAAATCGAGCACCCGTTCGGCGGTGGCCGCGTGATGCGTCGTGACGGAGACGGGAATGTCCACGTTGTGCCGGAGCTTGCGCAAGATCGGGACGAGCCGGCGCAACTCGTCATCCGAGTCGGGAAGAGAAGCGGTCGGTCGGCCGCGGTGCGCGCTCCCCTCGCCGCACACTTGCAGGTCGAGCAGGTCGGCGCCCCGTTCGTGCATCGCGAGAGCCTGTTCGAGCAAAGCGTCGGGGGAGACGCGATCTTCATCCGAAGCGGCGGCCGAACCGGCGTCGAGAACCCCCATCAACAGTGTCCGAGGGCCGAGAACCAGCTCGCGGTCTCTAATTTTCCAAGAAAAGCGGTTGCGCACGAGCTTCATAAGAATGATTCAAACCAACTCGGAGCCGCCCGCGGGCCGCTCACCAAATCTCTCCACATTGTTTCACAGCGGCCGCGTGCGAACGAAAGCGACGTCCGGAAGCCCCCGGGGACTAGCCGAACTCAAACGCCGCGATTCCGAACTGCATGGCGCGATCGCCCAAGGGCGATCCGGTACCACCGGGTTGCATTGACCTAGTCATTCGAATCAGCCGGCGCCTCGGTGCAAAACCCCAGCGCGCGGCCAGCTCGGGCGCCGCCGGGTGGTTGGGAAACAAGTCCCAGGCAAGGGTGCGACCTCGGTAGCGGCGGAGCAGGTCGGCGAGCAGCAGCGCCGCCGCCTCCGATTCGCGAGCGACCAACGGGCCCAAGTACCCAAACAGCGCACCGGGACGCACCATGGCCTGCGCATCGTTACGGCAAAACGATTCGGCCGGCGAGTTCGCGCGGAGCGTCGCGATCACACGGTGTCGGTCAAGCCCGAAGGCCTGGGCGTCCAATGCCCGGTCCCAGTCGCTCGTCCATTTTTCCGCGGCGACGGGCTCGGCCGCCGCTTGCTCGCTGATCGTACCGACCCAGCGTTCGACGGCGCATTCCTCGACAAACCCGAGTCGTTCGTAAACCGGATGCCCCATTTCGGTCGCATCGAGCTTGACTTCGCGCACGCCGCGGCCGTCGAGGTATCCGAGAGCCGCTTCCATCAACGCCGTGCCGATTCCCCGACGACGGTGGGCGGCATCGACCAACATCATCCCGATCCAACCCAGCCGGTCGCCGTACGTCACGGTCGTCACCGTGCCGACGACCTCTCCCGCCCGCTCGCGGACGGAACAACCTTGGGGCTCGAGTTGCAGTACGGTCAGCCAGTCGCGCTCGGTCTGGTTCCACCCCTCGGCGTCTTTCAAACGCATCGCCGCCGGGATGTCGGCCGGCGTCATCGGGCGGATCACGCCCGCGCCCGCCTTCGTTCATAGAGGAAAAAGCCCGCCACCGCCGCGCCGGCGACGACTACGGTGAGGCCCAGTGAAAAGTAGTCGCGCTCATAGAGTTGCGAACCGATCATCGTGCTGAACAACAGGGCCGGCGCGCGGCCCAAACCGGAAAGCACGACGAATTCGCCCAACTTGAACTCCGTCAGTCCCACGGCGAACGACATGCTGTCTTTCGGCATCCCGGGTATCAGAAACAGAGTGAATAGCGCCGATTTACCACGCTTCGTCTCGAGCGCGCGGTTGATCTTGCCAAGCCGTTTCTTCCCGAGAATCCGCTCCATCACGGGTCGGCCGACCAGGCGCGAAAACCCATAGGCGCACACCGATCCCAGCATGATGCCGACCCAGGAGTAGAGGAAGCCCGCCCAGGCTCCAAAGACATAGCCGGCCGCAACCTGGGTCGCTTCGCCCGGGATGGCGAAGATGACGACTTGGACAAATTGGACGCCGATGCACGTCAGCGGCCCCCAAAGCCCTTCCTGGCGCAAGGTATCGACGAGTTGTTCATAGTCGCTGAGGCGGGCGGCCCAACCCGATTGAAAAGCATAGTAGGCGACCGCCAGGAAGGCGAGGAACAGCAGCAGAGCGAGGATTTTCCGCATGAGGGAGGAATCCTGTATTCTACCCCGCGGGTCGGCGGGCCAAGCCGCGAAGCCCCCCGCCACGCGACGAGAAAAGCGGGCTAGAAAGGCAGGTCGTCGTCGGTGACGCCTTGGTTGCCGGCGGGCCCGCCCGAGGGAGCGGGAGCCGCGGCGGCTCCGGCCGAGGCTTGTTGCGGGGCGTAATCGTCGGGCGGGGGCGAACCCGTATCTCCGCCGCGGCTGCTTAGCAAGATGAGGTTATCGGCCACGACCTCGGTCTTGTAGCGCTTGTTGCCGCTCTGGTCTTCCCAACTGCGTGTTTGCAGTCGTCCCTCGATATAAACCTGCTTGCCTTTTTGCAGGTAGGGAGCAACGTTTTCCGAGCGCCACAAGACGATGTCGTGCCAGTCGGTCTCCTCTCGCCACTCGCCGGTTTGCTGGTTTTTCGTGCGCCAGCTCGTTGCCAGAGTGAAGTTCGTAACAGGAACTCCGCCCTGCGTATGCCGCGTTTCGGCATCTTTACCGAGATGCCCGATCAGCATGACTTTGTTGAGACTGCGGGATGCCATAGACTCAAGGTACACCCAACGGCCGCCGATCGCAAGCCGAGGGTGACAGGCATGGAATCAATGTCTCGGATCGAGCGTTGGCGCAAGATGTGGCGCACTCTTTGAGCGTGCCGTGTCGCCACTCCCGGCGACATATCCGACGTTCCTAACGCGCCGCCACAACGCGCCGATATCCGTTACCCGCAAGCCAAGTTTGCATGTCGTCGCTCAGCAAGAATGCGGCGAACGCCCGGGCGGCGTCCTGATGCGACGAGGCCGCGACGATGCCCAAGGCCTGGTCGAGCGGGGCGTGAAGATCGCCCGAAATCACCAACGGCGCGGGCGTCCCGGTGCCGACACTTGGGTGGATCAGAGAACTTGCCGTCAAGGCCGCGTCGGCGTTGCCCGACTGTGCGAACTGCTTGGCCATGGCGACATTCTGCGCGTAGACGACCCTGGATTCAATCGTCGGCCACAGGTCGAGGGCTTGAAGCACCTCGACGGCCGCCTGCCCGTAAGGGGCGACTTCCGGTTTCGGTACGGCGATGACGCGATAGCGCGAGGAGGCAAGATCCTCGGGCGTCCGGATCTTGTGGGACGCCGACCAAGCCACCAGCACGCCGCGGGCGTACACGCGCCGACTCTCGGCGGTGATCAGGCTCCTCTCGACGAGTCGGTCGACATGTTCAGTATCGGCGGCCAGAAAGACGTCGAACGGCGCGCCGTTTTCAATTTGGTGGGCTAGCGACGCCGTCGATCCCAGGCTCACGATAGACCGGATACCGCTTCGGGCCTCAAATCGCGCCGTCAGTTCATCGATAACGCCGGCAAGATTCGCGGCCGCGGCAATGCTGATTTCGTCTCGCGGACCCGTAGGCCCATCGCCCTGATCGCCGCAACCACGGGTCGCCGCAAGGGCCGAGAGAACGAGACCAAGCAAGGAACGGCGGAACATCATCATGGGTTGGGTCACGGGTGGCTCGGCGCATCCCCGCCCGCGCGGGCCGTAGCTGATGATGTCCAGGCGCCAGGCGGGCGACGGCGCTGACAGATCTCGCGAAAACCGGCACGGCCCCACCCGACATTCTAACTTCTCTATATTTGTCTGTACTCAATCGCCTTGTTCATTCATAATCTGAACCATGACGAGTCGCCTTGGCGAACGAGAAAAAGCCTCATGACACAAGATCACCTGACGCGGTCAGACTCAGGCAGACCTCGCCGCCGGCATCGAACGCCGGGCGCTCGGAGAGGCTTTCGATTCTCACTGTTGGTTCTTGTCGGGTGCGTTCTCGGTATCGGCCAGGATTCGGCCCTGGCCCGACCGAAGCAGGTAGAGCTGCAGTGGGGAGATCTGTCACCGCTCATCGTCGACAAGAAAGTCGCTCTGCAACTGCCGGACGACGTCACGGTTAAGGGTCGCGTGCTCGCGGTCAGAGACGACGGCCTTTACATGAACGTCAAGAAAAGGAGCAAGAAGAAGGCCTACTCCAAAGGCCCGACCGTGATCCCTCGGGCTGATGTCTCGCTCATCGAACTCAGGCGGAAGCGCGGTATCAAGTACAGAGCGATACTCACGTCGGGAGGAGCCGTCGTAGGTACCGGTCTCATTGTTGCCCTGATTATCGCTGCGGGAGACGGAGGGAATGTATGGGGGGCCATCGCTTTGCTTGCAGGTCTCGGCGGAGGGCTCGGCTACGCCATCGGTGACTCGGCGGACACCAAGCTCATGCGCATTAAGATCGTCGACGATCCGCCCCAAACCGAAGCCACCGTCAACTCGCCGTCTCGATAATGACAAGTTAGACAGACATGCCCTCGCCGGATGTCATCAAGCTTTCCAGTACGTGGAGATTGGAGAAACTTCGTGAGCAAGACCTTACAGGTACACCGCGAGCAGGAGTATTGGGCGAATGGTGACGCCGTACCGATCCTTGGCGAGGAACGATCGGAGAGGCTTGCGATTCTCACTCCTGATTCTTTTTAGATGGATATTTACTTGACTCAGGTATTGGGAAATAGCCCCTACATGTTGTGGTCGTCCGTAGCGCGTGTCGCGGTGCCTCCGACCAGCGATTTGTAGGGTGCCGGTGGCACGGCGACGGCCTGTTGAACCAGGCGGTAAAAGAGCTTGCCTCGACTTCTGGACTTGCGGCGGTTGAAGCGGAAGGCGAATTCGTCGAGGTAGGAGTCGAGATGCTCGTGACTGACCGCTCCTTGATGCGTGCCCAGTATCCAGCGCTTCACTAACGACACCACGCGGTGCACCCGGGGGAGCAGTTTCGAGGCGCGCGCCGGTTGCCCCTCCAGGTAGCTCACCTCGTGGCGATAGCCGTCGCCTTCGAGCGGTTCGTATCCCAGCCAACCGTCGGTATGGACCACGCTGCCGGGTTCGATCGACTCGCCGACGAAGGCCATCAAGCTGTCCCCGGAGGCGTTGGGAATGGTGCGTATCCGAACCCGCCCGATGCCGGCACCATCTTCCTCGGCCGCTACTACAATCAGCGCCTTAGCGTCGGTTTGGCGACCGCGCACGCCCTCCTCCAAGCCTCCTAAGTAAGTCTCGTCAACCTCCACGCGCCCGCTGAGCCGATCGCGTCCGGGCCGCACCATGGCGCGCCGGAGCTTATGCAACCAAGTCCAGGCCGTTTTGTAGCTGCCCAGGCCCAACACCCGCCGCAAGCCCAGCGCGCTCGCCCCGTTCTTCTGGCTCGTGAGCCACCACGAAAACCCTCCGGCCAGCGGAGAGGGGTTGGCGGGTGTCTTGAAATATTGTGCCCGCCGTTGGAGAAGCTTGATGCCCGCAGCCGGCGCACTCCAGCAGCGCTGTCCGCACCGCCCACGCTTTGTCGTGCCCGCATCGCGGACAACGAAAACCCTCCGGCCAGCGGAGTTGACACAGATACTCTCGACAGGCCTGCTCGGCGGCGCGGCGCCAAGTTTCGATGGATCATGACTTCCGTCGGCGCCGCCCTAGGAACCACCCTGTCGGTTGTTTGCCATCAATATTTGATTCCGGGGGAATTGTGCTTATTGGTGTTCACGCCTCTCGGGGGAACGGTCGGCTACGTTGTCGGCCGAGCGCTGGACGCAAATGTCAGGCACATCAAGGTGGTCGACGACCCGCCTCAAGGCGAAAGCCCCGCCGACTCGCCGGCCCTGGAATAACAGCCTAACCAGTCGTCGGCTGCTTCCCGGTCCCGCGGTGGGCGTATTGAGACGGAGCACCCCGGCGGGCAAGGCCGCGAACCGCGGGTGGACTCAATTTCGGCTGTGCCGACAATCGTCGGAGCAGATCATTGAAGCAGCGGACAGCTTGTCAAATGAAACGAGTTATCTTCTCATTCGTCGCAATCCTAATCATTGGGTCAGCTGCCGTCTGCAGGGCACAGGCTGTTGACCCGGAAGCGCCGGCGTCAGCTTTCGTCGAGTCCCTCAGGACTGTATTAACCGGCGATACTCTCCTGGTGAGACTGAAACATGGGAACTCTACGCGGGGCAAGTTTCACGCAGTTCATCATGGCGAGTTAAAGTTATCCCGCGGCCAAAAGACTATCGCTATCAGCGAAACGGACGTACAAAAGGTTTACCGATTGGAGAAGAAATCAGCCGGCTTGCGCGCGGCGATCGGAGGCGTCATCGGTCTCGGCGCCTTTCTGGTTGGTCATGCACTCGCGTTGCCAAAGAACGCGCGCCGACTCACTCCGACGACGCCTCCTTAATGGCGTTCTCCGGAGGAATAGGAGCCCTTGTCG
The DNA here is from genome assembly GCA_965248235.1 of Bryobacterales bacterium. Lineage (GTDB taxonomy): Bacteria > Acidobacteriota > Terriglobia > Bryobacterales > UBA6623 > UBA6623. The sequence continues at coordinate 661,735 of CBDFIU010000002.1, forward strand.
GTTGGGTGATTGGGAGACGAGCGCGCCGCCGAGTGCTCCTTTACGACGCCGGTCTTGCGGCGATTATTTCCGATACATAGACGAACCACGGAAAATTTCAAGCAGGGAAGCGCTCGGCCCGGGCCGCCAATCCCCCCCACATATTGTGTCGCACACCCGGCAAATTGCCGCCGAGCACTACCCCGCACCCAAAGCGCTACAATCTAGCATTCACGCTCGGTCTTGCCGCGGCGTTCGCCTTTTCTTAAACGGGGAAACGAGGTTCACCAGGAATGAAGGACAAGACTTTCCACGGTTGGTTCATCGTAGGCGCATCCTTCTTCACGATGATGCTGACCGTCGGCGTGACGATCTACGGCATGCCGTTCTTCTACGAGTTCTACAAAGCCGACTTCGGGTGGACCGATGCCGAAGCCACGCGAGGCGTTTTGATCGGAACCCTACTCGTGCTTCCGCTCGGCGGGCTCGTGATCCATCGCTTTTCACCCCGCAAGCTGATCATGTGCGGCGTGGTGCTGCAGTTAATCGCCCTCAACTGCTTCGGCCTGATGGAGGGCAACCTCTACCTCTATTGCTTCATTTGGTGCGTGCTGATGACCGGGTTCCTGTTCTCGGGCTTGATTCCCAACCAGGTCATTCTTTCGCAGTGGTTTCATAAGAACCGCGGAACAGCCTTCGGAGTGGCTTACCTGGGACTCGGGTTGGGCGGAGCCATCTCGCAAAAGTATGTCGCGCTGCCGTTGATCGAGGCTTATGGCTGGCGCACGGCGCTACAGTTGATCGGCGGTTCGCTGCTGGTTCTGTTTCCCGTTCTGATTTTCTTGGTGCGCGATCGCCCTTCGGATAAAGGGCTACATGCGGACGGCACCGACCAGCCGCCGCCGGAAACCAAGGTTGAATCACTGCCCTTCAGCGCCATTCTTCGGCGGAAGTCGTTTTGGCTGCTGGCGCTGAGCAGCTTCTGCAGCATCGGCGCGATCGGGTCGATGGACCATAATTTGCCCCTGCTGCTGCGCCGCTCGGGCTTGAGCCTGGAAGTGGTGGCGAACACCCACCTGTACCGGCTCGGTTCAAGCCTCGCCGGCCGTGTCGTGATGGGCCGCTTGGCCGATCGCATTTCGAAGAAATACGTCATGATCGCGGCGTATCTCTTCGTCGCGTTGCCGATACCGCTGCTGTTCTACATTGACCGGCCGGGGATTCTCGAAACCTTCGCCGTGATCTTCGGCTTCGGCATGGGCGCCGACTTTATGCTGATTCCTCTGATGGCGGCCGAGATCTTCGGAGCCAACTCGCTGGCGCGCACAATGGGCATCATCTGGCCCTTCGATTCAGTCGGACAAGCCATCTGCCCGAACATCGTCGCCTATCTGCGCGACCGCTCGGGAAACTATAAATTCGGGTTGTTTTTGGTCTTCGCTCTAGCCATGCTCGGCGCGGTCGGGATCTCTTTCTTGCCGAAAGAGCGAGCCGACGAGGCCAAGGCGTGAGCGTCACTTTGCAGGTTTCGCAACTGCGTTCGGCCCTTATGACCCTCTACGAACAGGAGAAACAGAGGCGTGGACGGAAGTCCACGCTTTCACGCCATCCGCCGCACTCCGCTCAGGCATACGCGCGCCGCGCCCGGGCCGTTGCCCCCAGCGGGTTTCCATGCCCGGCCGAAGAGCGTGGACTTCCGTCCACGCCTCTGCTCTATCGCTCGCGACGCGGAGAACCCCGTGCCCGGCGATCCTAGTATCCGGGTTGGGGGCCTTTCCCTTCAAGCCAGAATTTCTTCGACGACCCGCGCCGGGTATTGGTCGGTCAAGCGCAGGTCGAGGCCGCTTTCAGGGTAGGTCAGCTTTTGGAAATCGAGTCCCAGCAAGTGAAGCATGGTGGCGTGGTAATCATGCACACTCACACGATTTTCGACGGCTTTGTGGCCGATCTCGTCGGTCGCGCCGTGAACATACCCGCCCTTGACGCCGCCCCCGGCCATCCATAGGCTGAAACCGGCGGGCCCGTGGTCGCGGCCGGCCGCCCCCGCGCGCCCGACTTGCGAAAGCGGCATCCGCCCAAACTCACCGCCCCACATCAGAAGCGTGCTGTCGAGCAAGCCGCGTTGCTTGAGGTCTTTGATCAGAGCCGCCACCGGCTTATCGGTCTTGCCGCAGGCGTAGCGAAGCCCCTTTTCAAGATCCGAGTGATTGTCCCAAATCTGATATTCGATGAAGATCTGGATGTAGCGCACACCGCGCTCGACCAGCCGCCGCGCCATCAGGCAACGCGTTCCATAGGATCGTGTCGCCTCGTTATTGAGCCCGTAGCTTTCGTGGGTTGCTTCGCTTTCTTGCGTCAGGTCGAGCGCGTCGGTCGCTTCCACTTGCATGCGCGCCGCCAACTCATATCCGGCCATGCGGGCGTCGAGTTGCGGCTGGAAAGGACGCTCGCGGCGGTGAGCCTCGTCGAGTCGGCGCAGGATGTCGCGCTCGGCCTGGATGAGCGGGCCCGGAAGATCCTCGGCGCGCTTGAGGTTGAGGACGGGTGGGCCTTCGGAGCGAAACTTGGTCCCTTGGTAGACGGGCGGCAGAAAGCCCGACTGCCAGTTCTGCAAATCGTTGACGGGGTAGCCCTTCGGGTCGTCCAGAACAACGTACCCGGGCAGGTTTTGATTCTCCGTCCCCAATCCGTACACGGCCCAAGAACCGAGCGATGCGCGCCCGGGCAGAGTGCGGCCCGAGTGCATCAGATAGAGCGAGGGCTCATGGTTGAAATGCTCGCCATACATCGAGCGGATCAGCGTGATGTCGTCGGCGACCTCGCCCAAGTGCGGCAGCAACTCGCAAAGCTCCATGCCTGATTGCCCGTGCTTCGAGAAGCGATAGGGCGAGGGCAGCATCGTGCCGACTTCATCGGCAAACTCGATCTGATTGACGATGTCGCGCGGCGGGGCGCTTCCGGCGAACTTTTCGAGCGTCGGCTTGGGATCGAACAGATCAACCTGGCTCGGCCCGCCGTTCATGAAGAAGTGAATGACGGCCTTGGCCTTGGGCTCGAAATGAGGAGCGAGGGGCTTCTGGTCGAAGGTCTTGCGAGTCGGCTCGACCGAGGCGGCAAGGGCCCGATCAGCGTCGAATAGTTCGTTGCCCAGCAGAGAGGCCAGCGCCGCCCCGTGCACGCCGTCGCCGATGCGCGAGAAGAAGCCGCGACGCGTCACGGGCGCGCCCGGGGAAGGTTCCGTCCGTGGGTCACGAAACGCCATCGCAACGTTAGGCGTCGTCGAGGGCAAGCCCCGGTTCAGCCCGGCTGATTCGCAGTATACTCCAAAGTCCAAGCCAATCGTTGGGGCTGGAGCGACCGACCTCAGCGTCTTCCTGGTCTTCGGCTCACGGCTCACGGTTCACGAAACAATGACCTTCACGCATTCCGAACAAATCCTCGACCGCAATCGCAGCTTCATCCCCGGCGGCATCTCCTCGACCAACCGCCACACCTCGCCGGCCATCTGCTTCACGAAAGGCAAGGGCTCGCGCCTCTGGGACGCCGACGGCAACGAATACATCGACTACCACGCGGCCTTCGCGCCACAAGTGTTGGGCTACCACCACCCCAAGGTCGAACAAGCGGTTTCCCAAGCCCTCGCCACCGGCTCGGACCTGTTCGGCTCCGGTCCCAGCGAGGCGGAGGGCCTGTTGGCCGAGCGAATCTGTTCGCATCTCGCGTGGGCCGACCGGACCGCTTTCCTCAACACCGGCAGCGAAGCCACCGCCGCCGCTATTCGGCTCGCTCGCGCGGCCGCCGGACGCGACCACATCATCGTCATGCAAGGCGGTTACAACGGCTGGCACAACGACGTGGCCTGCAATTTGATGACGCCCGTCGAGCAGCTCGGGCCGCGACGCTCGCCGGGAGAATACGAGTTTTGTCCGATCAGCGCCGGCATCCCCGAGGCGCATCGGAAACTCGTCCACCCGGTGAACTTCAATGACCTCGATTCGGTGCGTTGGGTAGCCGAAAAATACGACGTGGCGGCCGTCCTCACCGAGCCGATTCTTCAAAACGTCGGGCTGATCAAGCCGCAAGCGGGGTACTTGGAGGGGCTGCGCGAGCTGGCCGACAAGCTGGGTTTTCTACTGATCTTCGACGAGGTCAAGACGGGCTTTCGTCACTCGATCGGCGGCTACGCCGAGATCACGGGCGTCGCCCCCGATCTCGCGGTTTACGGCAAGGCCGTAGCCAACGGCTACCCGCTCGCCGCCATCGCCGGCCCGGCTCGTTGGATGGACTATTTCTTCCACCAAGACCCGAGCAAGCGCGTTCTGCTGGCCGGCACCTATAACGCTCACCCCATCCCCACCGCGGCCGCCCTCGCGACAACGGAAGTCCTGCTCGAAAACGCGGGGGCGGTCTACGAGCGCTTTGAAACCCTCGGCGCGCGTATGGAACGGGGCCTTGGCGAAATCTTCTCCCAAGCCGGAGTCGAGGCGACCATCGTGCGCCAAGGGTCCGCCTTCGTGACCTACTTCATGGACCACGCGCCCGTCGACTGGCACGACCTGGCCGCCGCGCACGACTATGCATTGGACGAAAAATTCCGCCGCGCGCTGCTCGATCAAGGGATCTTCTTCTTCCCGCTGCCGACCAAGCAGTGCTCCATTTCAGCAAGCCACACCGAGCAAGACATCGACGAAACCCTCGCCGCCGCCCGCCGGGCGCTGACCGCGGCGCGGGAGAGCGGCTAATCGAGCGACTCCAACCGCCCTTGGCGGCGTGCCCGCGCTTGTCTCGGTTCCGGCTGATCCACTATCATCAACGGTTCGAGGTTGTCGATCCTGATGGCGAAAACGATTCGAGCGGGCGTGGTCGGGTTTACCGGCTATAGCGGAGCGGAATTGGTCAAGATTCTGCGGGGACATCCCGCGGTCGAGCCGGTTTTGCTCGAGCATCGCGCCCAGTCCCCCGACGACGGTCCGGCTTGGCCCGACGACCCCGAGCGCATGCCCTGGGCGCCGGAGAACCTCCGCGACGCCGGCATCGAGCTTGTCTTTCTCGCGACGCCTCACGAAGTTTCTCTCGAATTGGTTCCCGCCGCGCTCGACGCCGGAGTCAAGGTGGTCGACCTCAGCGGGGCTTTTCGCCTGCGCACTGTCGACAAATACGACCGCTGGTACCAGATGAAGCACAATCGAGCCGACTTGCTCGAGGAGGCCGTCTACGGGTTGCCGGAGTACTTTCGCGCCGTGACCAAGGTCGCCCGGCTTGTTTCGAACCCGGGCTGTTACCCGACCGCCGCGAACTTGGCGATTCGTCCGCTGATTACCGCCGGCGTACTGGCACGCGAGGCCGGCGTCATCTGCGACGCCAAGTCGGGCGTCAGCGGAGCCGGGAAGAAGCCCTCGGGCAAGACCCATTTCTGCTCGGTCACCGACAACTTTTCAGCCTACGCGTTGCTCGATCATCGCCATGTGCCTGAAGTTCTGCTCACCTCCGACCTCGAGGAGCACGAGTTCAGCTTTACCGCGCAGCTGTTGCCCGTCTATCGCGGCATCCTCGAGACGATCTACGTGCGCACCGAAGAGGAGATGACGCACGAAGATCTCGAGCAGGTTTACCGCAAGGTGTACGAAGACGAGCCCTTCGTCCGCATCTATCCCGACGGAGCTGTCCCCACAATCGAGTCGGTGAATCACACGAATTACTGCGATCTCGGCATTCGCGTCGACCCGGCGACCAGGCGCTGTGTCATCGTCGCCGCGATCGACAATCTGGGGAAAGGCGCGGCGGGGCAGGCGGTGCAGAACATGAACCTCGTGCTCGGCTTCCCCGAGACCCAAGGACTGCTCTAATCGGCGAACAGAGGCCGACTTTCCGCCCGTGAAACTGCTGATCAAACTCGGCGGCACGCTGCTCGAAAGCGCGGACAGCCGGCGTACCCTCGCCTCGCAAATCGCCGCCCAAGCCTCCGCCGGACACCGCACCGTCGTCGTTCACGGCGGCGGGAGGCGCCTCAGCCGCTACCTCGAACGCGGCGGCTACGAAAGCGAATTTCGGCACGGCTTTCGGGTCACTCCGCCCGAGATTCTAGACGCCGTTCTGCGGGTCTTCGGCGGCGAGGTGAACCATCATCTGGTCGCCGAGCTGCAACGCGAGGGCGCCCGAGCGGTGGGGTTGTCGGGGATCGACGCCGGATTGGTAACGGCGGTCGAGCTCGATCCGGACCTGGGCGCGGTGGGCCGCGTCGAGCGCGTCGACCCGGCCGTACTCGACCTGCTGACCGAAGCGGGCTTTCTTCCCGCCGTGGCCTGCATTGCCGGCGGAGAAAACGGGGCCATTTTCAACGTCAACGCCGATCAAATGGCCGTCGCTTGCGCCGCCGGATTCGCCGCCGACCAGTTGATTTTCCTCACCGATGTCGACGGCGTTCTGGACGAAAACAAGAAATTGCTCTCCCATTTGACGCCGGCCGACGCGAAAAACCTGATCGCAAGCGGCGTCGCCGAGGGCGGCATGGAGGCCAAGCTCCGTGCGGCCATGGCGGGTCTCGCGCAAGGCGTGGGCCGGGTCCGGATCGCCGCCGGGAAAGAGCCCGATATCCTGGCGCGACTCCTTGGCGAGGAAACACTCGGAACCACGTTACAGCCCGATTAGAAGCCCATTTTAAGGGCTTTGGGCGTTACCGTCCCATCCCCGATCCGCACCGTGCCTGTTCGCGCGGCCCGTCATGCGGCGGTCCAAAAATGGGCAGTCCGCGGCGGCCCCTGATCAGGCGTCCCGGCGCCGCGCGACCGACGAAAACTCGGGCCGCGCCCCGCGGAATCCGGAGAAGGAGACCCCTTATCGGCATTTAATCGTCAATATATTAGGAAATATTTACAAAAAAGAGGGGTAAATGTTCGGTAAAATTTTCCTCATCAGCTCACCTATTTTGTATACTTCTCCCTGCCGCGAACATTGGCAAACGTCTTTGGTTCGCCGGAGGGGGAAACTCGTGAGAACACAAGTCATCGAACTTGCAAGCGCGGTCGGCATGTTGCTTTGCGCCCCGATCTTCTATCCGTCGGGGAAGAAGCTGCTCGCGAAGGGTCATCAGATCAGCGAGGAAGATATTCAGCTACTAGGGCAGGAAGGGCATCAGAGCGTACCGGTCGCCGTGCTGGAGGACAGCGAAATTCCCGAGGACGAGGCTTCCCAAGAGCTGGCCGCCGAGGCCGCCTGTGGAACGATGGAAATTCGCATGAGTGCCGGCGGGCGCGCGAATCTCTACGCTACCGGCGATTGTTGTCTGCTGGTGGACGAGGGGCTGCTGCAGCGCGTCAATGCCTCGGGAATTGTGACCATGGCCACGGCCCCGAACTTTTGCCATGCCTCCGCCGGCCAGCGCGTGGCCACGGTCAAGACGGCGCCTTTCGCCGTCGAGCGACGCGATTTCGAAGCGGCGGTTCGGCTTGTGAGCGAGGAAGGGCCGATCTTACAAGCCAGGCCGATGGGAGATCCGAGCATTGCCGTGCTCTATTGTGATCTCAAGAGCTCGGACCGCGCGCGGCAGCTTTTCGAAGGAATCATGCGGAATCGTTTGGAGCGCTTCCCGAAGGCTCCGGGTTATGCCTTGGCTTGCCTGGAGGAGGAGGGGACGGTGGCCAGAGCCCTGCAACACCTATTACACCCGCGCCCGACGGTCGTGTTGGTGGCTTCGACAACGGCGCCCGCCGGCCCCGACGACGTTGTGGGCCGGGCCATGCGGCAGGTGGGCTGTGAAATCGAAAGCTTTCTGGCGCCGGTCGAGCCGGGCAATTTGCTACTGCTCTCCTATGCGGGGGGCATACCGGTGGTTTCGGCGCCGGGTTGCTTCCGCTCGCCGCGGCCCAATGTTGTCGATTTGATCTTGCCTCCCTTGTTGGCGCGTTACCACATTTCGGCCGCCGAGATTTCCACGCTCGGGCACGGCGGACTGTTGCATTGAGGCGGTCCCCTTAACGCACTCCTGTCGGCCGATTGACGGCCGACTAAGAATTCGCCGTCCATCGGCCGATCTTTCCCCTGAAAAGGTCACGTCGGCTGCCCGCCTCTTGGGGGTCGTCATCGGGTTGAGAGCTCGAGCGACCCGCGGGCGCGTCAAGCTCGCGTGACTCCTATCGAGATGGCGGTCAGCGAAGAAGTATTCTCAGCGCAGGCGCGGCCGAGTGCGTTACAGATTCGGTCGGCGCTGGGGCGCTTACAGGAATTGCCCGGGTGGTTCCCAACCGTGCAGCGGGTGATGACGTTGGCGGTCGACCCGCAGGTCGACGCCTTCCAACTCGAAGTCGGTCTCGCTGTCGACCCCACGGTCTCGGCGCGGGTGCTTGCCTTGGCCGATTCGCGCTATTTCGGCCTCCCCGAACCCGCCGATAATATCCGGCGCGCGGTCGGGTTGCTCCGTCACGACCGGCTGCGGGCCTTGCTGCGACTGGTGTTGATTTCCGGCTTCCTTGATTCGTTGTCGCTGGACCTTCCTTGGGCCGAAGACCTGCGGCGTCTCGCGGTCGACGCTGGCGCGGCCTCCTATCTACTCGCCGAGAGGGGAAACGATGACAAGCCCCTGGAAGCGCTCGGCGCCGGGTTGGTCCACAACGTAGCCGATTTCGCCATGGCACGCCTTTACCCGGAGTGCTACCGGGCGATGGAAAATGACACCGCGACCGTGCCGGCGACGGCGCTCGAGCGCAACGCCTTCGGCGTCGATTTCCCGACAATCGGCGCTTGGGTGATGGAGTCGTGGTCTTTCCCTCGGTTTCTCGCCGTCGCCGTCGAGCATCAACGCCGCGCCGCGGACGCGGACTTGGACGGAGCCGTGCGTGCGCGTGTCGCGCGGGTAGCGCTCGGCGTCCGGCTGGCCGAGTGCCGCTGGCACAACGACGGAATCGAGTCGCTGATGGGCGAGCAAGATCTGATGCGGGCTGCGCGCCTGTCGGCGGCGGCCTTGGCCGAAGCGTATGCCGAGCTGCCGCGGGAGGCCGAGACCCTGCAGGCATTGCTCGAAGCTCCGCGTCCGGAGCCTGAGCCGGAGCCGGAGACGAACACCACGCGGTGATGGACATACCGTGAGGACCCCTCCGCCTTGACGGAGAGTAAAAGCTCTTCACGATCTTGACTCGCGGTTCCGCTTCGCCTCGCCGCGGGCTACGATCCGCGCCCGCTCCCCGGGGCGGGACCCACATCCTGAAAAGAACGAGACCGCCCCGGCCGCCCCGTGTTGGGAAGCGATCATACGTCGTCGGTTCTTCGGCTATCTGTTCGGATAGGCTTGTGTCGGAACGGATAGGGGCGGGGTGCCCGCGCGGTTGGCGGCCGGTGGGTCGAGGGGCCCAATGTTTTTCCTCTAAGATGTTGTTTTGAAAGCACGTAGCCTTTCCATCGAAGCTTTCTTCTTGGCGGCGCTCGGGTTTGGCCCCCGGGGTGCTAATAGCAGGGCCATGATGACAAACAACAAAATGAACCGCCGAGACCGCCGAGTCGCCGTACTGAAGCAAACGCTTCGGATTACCGCCGTCGCCGCGATTTCCGCCATCACCGGCTGGGCCGGTATTTTTCCCGCGATGAGCGGCGATATCGCCGTTTCGATCCCCTTCCAATTCGTCGCCGCCGGGCAAACGATGCAGGCGGGCGAATACATTGTTCGCCACGACGAGAGCCGCGGCGTGATCGCGATCTGTGAAGACGGCGTCTACTGCGTATCCGTTCCGGCCCGCCGGGGAGCGGCTTCCGAAGTCGTCGAGAATCCCGAGTTGATCTTCGAGCATTGCCCGAAGCGAGAGGCCTCTGTATTGGCGGGCGTATTCTCCCCCAGTCGCGGCCGAATCCGGATAGTCGCCGCCGATACATCGGCCACAACCGCGGCGGTGAGCAGCACGGCCGAGAAGTGTGTACCGGCGCGGGAGTTGTGTTTGCACCGCAACGAAGGCATGACGCCCTCATGGCACTAACTGAAACTTCGTAACAAGCCGGCGGCTTTTCTCAACGGTGGACGAGGTCGGCGCCTACGATGGGGGAACTTTGATTCGTTTTCGAGGCCGCGCGTTCGCGGCGGAGAGAGTACAAGTTGAGCGTCCACAACAGTTCCGCGACGATCGTGTTGAAAACAAGAAAAGTCGCAACCTGTTCGATATAGGAGACCTCGCCGACAAGAAGTCGGGCGAGGTCTCCGAGCGTTCGGCCACTCCGGGTCGGCGTGATGGGCATGACAGGAGCTGTTGCCGGGCGGACGGTCTCCACGGCGAGGAAGATTTCCCTGCTTGTCATCTCTTTCCGCTTCACGTCCTCCACGGTAACTCCGAGACGCTTGCGCTTGGCCCGTCGCGTGCGTTCGGTACGGAACTCTGATTCTGCCTCCTCCACTCGCTTGCTCGCTCGGGTTTTCTCAGGTTGGTAGGCTGGGGCCAGGTGGAACCGATGGACTCGGCGGAAATTACTATTCTTGGCGGCGGCAACACGGCTTTCGCGGTGGCGGCGAATCTCAGCTTGGCGGGGGCATCGGTGACGCTTTGCGAACTGCCGGAGTTTTCCGAAATGGTCGAGCCGATTCGAGAGTCGCGGCGCATTGCCCTCGACGGCGTGGCTAAGCGCGGCACGGCCGAGGTGAGCCGCGTGACAACGGACTTTGCCGAAGGCCTGGCGAACAGCGAGCTGGTGCTGCTGATTATTCCGGCGTACGGGCATCGGGCTTTCGCGGAAGCTTGCGCGCCGCATCTGCGCAATAGACAGATTGTCGTTTTGATGCCGGGGACGTTGGGAAGTCTGGAGTTCGCCCGCATCCTGAAAGAACGCGGGGCGGCCGAGGGAGTGGTCGTCGCCGAGACGGATACCGCGCCTTACGTTTGCCGCAAGATGTCGCCGACATCGGCGCATATCTGGGGCGTGGTGAAAGGGCTGGGACTGGGCGTTTTGCCGAGCGGCGACGGCGAGCGTGTTCGCCGATTGGTCGATCGTTGGTTCCCCGGGACCGAGCTGTATCCCAATGTATTGGCCTGCGGGTTGGCCGCGATGAACCCGGTGGTTCACCCGGCGGGCGTGCTGCTGAACGCGGGGCGCGTCGAACGCTCCCGGGGCGAGTTCTATTTCTATGACGAGGGGGTCACGCCGGGCGTCTGTCGGCTAATTTATGCGGTGGACGGCGAGAGGTTGGCGGTCGCCAAGGCCCTCGACATCGAACTTTCTCCGGTCGACAAAGCCTTTCACGAAGCGGGGTTCGGTCCCAAGGGAGACTTGTGGGCCACGATCAACGGCAGCCGCATGTTGACGGCGCTGCGAGCGCCGGGGGCGCTCGACACGCGTTGGCTCAGCGAGGATGTTCCCTACGGGTTGGCCGCTTGGTCGAAACTGGGCGAGCAGCTTGGAGTCGACTGCCCGATCATGCGAGGGTGGTGGATCTGGCGTCGGCGACGCTGGGCAGGGACTTTTGGGAGTCGGCGCGCACTCTCGAGGATCTTGGAATCGCCGGAATGGGCAAGGACGCCATGCGTGAGCACGTCGCGGGCGGGTCCGGGTGACTGAGCGGTAAGCCGAATCAGAGCCCCGAGCGCAAGCGCGGGCCAAGCGCGCAACCTTTTTCGAGTAGAAGACACGGCCGATTGCGAAACAGCTTCGGGTCGACGCGGTTCGCGACCCGGGAGGAGGAAGCACGCCTTATGAAAACGGTTGGAGTTATCGGCCTTGGCGACATGGGAATCGGGCTGGCCCGGAACATCCTGGGGGCCGGCTTTCCCGTGGTCGGATTCGACCTACGAGAAGAGCGGCTCGGGTTGCTCGAAGCCGCCGGCGGCCGACGTGCCGCGAACTGCCGGGAGATAGGCGCGGCCTGCGACGCCGCGTTCGTCATGGTGATGAACGGTTCGCAGGTGCGCGAAGTCGTTATTGGGGAGACGGGTTTGCTGAACGGCATGGACCGCGGCAAGACGGTGATCGTTTCGGCGACGATCTTTCCCGCAGAAGCGAGAGCTTTGGAGGCGCCGCTTGCCGAAAAGGGCATTCATCTGATGGACTCGCCGGTGAGCGGCGGCAAGTCGGGCGCCGATAACGGGACGCTCACATTGATGACCGCCGCCAAGAGCGAGGTTCTCGAACAGAACCGCGACGTGCTCGATGCCGTCTCGAAAGTCGTCTTCCACGTCGGCAACCAGATCGGCCAAGGGCAAACCGTCAAGGCGGCGCTCCAGGCAATGATCGGTTGCACTTTCGCGGCGACCTTTGAATCGCTCGTGATGGGGCACAAAGCCGGTGTCGCCGGCGAGACATTGTTTGAGGTGTTTCAATCGAGCGCGGTGGGCAGCCCCTTGTTCGAGAATTGCGCGCGCCAAATCCTCGACCGCAAGTTCGAGAACACAGGCAGCCATATCGGAACCATGTATAAGGATCTCGGCATCTCGATGGGTGTGGCGCGCGAAGCCGGCGCGGCCATGTTTACCACCAGCGCGGCCTACGAGATGTTCCAAGCCGGGATCTCGCGTTTCCCGGAGGGAGACAATTGGTCGGTCGTCAAATGGCTCGAAGAAATCGCGGGCACCGAAGTGAAATGGTAAAGGAAGAACAACGGTGAAATTAGGAGTCATCACCGACGGCATCAGCCGCGAGTTCGAGCACGCGCTCGATGTCATGAAAGAGCTCGGGTTGCGGCACGCCGAGTTGCAGTTCCTATGGGACAAGGAAGTTGGCGACCTCGACGATGCCGAGATCGGCCGGGTCGAAGACCTGATCAAGCAGCGCGAAATGGAAGTTTGTTGTATATCCCGCCATAACTTCGGCGGCTTGCTCATCGGACAGACCGAAGTCGGCGACGAATCTCACTCAGCGCATATGGACTCGCTGAAGCGATGCATGGAGACGGCCAAGGCGCTCGACTGCGGCTTGGTCCGCATCCTGAGCTTCCGCAAAGAGATGATCTTGTTCGGTTCGGGCGGCTCGGAGAGTTGGGTGGTCTCGACCGGCGCTTGGGACAAACTCAAGCAATTGCTCGCGCCGGCCGTCGAACTGGCTGAAGACGAGCGGATGACTTTGGTCGTCGAGACCGGCAACAACGCCATGATCACTTCGGCCTACCTTGGGCGCAAACTCGTGGATGAGATGGGCAGCCAGCGGCTGAAGATCCTTTGGGACCCCGGCAACAGCCTCTATTGCAACGAGGCGGCTTATCCCGACGGCTACGAAGCGCTTCGCGGAGGCCCGCTCGCGCATCTACACCTCAAGGATTTGCGGGTCGACATTCCCAAGGCCGCCGTGGACCAATGCCGCTTCGGCGACGGCCAAATGATCGGGTACTACCGGGGGCTCGCCGAGGCTCTGCGGCGAGATGGCTATGACCGCGTAATTTCGTTCGAGAGCGTTCATCGGCCCCAGGGCGGGACGTTTGAAGACGGTTTTCGACATTCGTTTCCGGCCTTCAAAGAGTTGTTTGGCTGAGGGCCCCACAAGATCGAGTTGGTGCGGCAAGACCCGGCCCAACCGCCGAGATTCAGATTGAGGCAGCGAGATGGACGACCGAGAGTTGCTTTGGATGGCGTTTGAAAAAGAGTTGGAACTGTATAAGTTCTACCTTGAGGTCGCGCTCAAGCTGAGCGTCTTTGTTTTTGGGATCACGGGTGGGTGGTCCGCTTGATCCGCGGATCAGGTTCGAGTCGACCCGAACGGCGTATTTCGGTTGCTGCTTCAGGCCGTCTGAGTTAGCAACAAGTCCCGGCTTGGGGTCGGGGGTTGTCGGCGGCGTTTCAGCCGCTTCAATAGGGCTGTTGTCAGGATGTCGGCCGGAGCGGGGCGACTGAACAGGTATCCTTGGCCCCGGTTACACTTCAAGGATCTCAAGGTAGCCAATTGATAGGCTGAGCTGATGCCTTCGGCTGTGACCCCAAGGTTGAGACCGCGGGCGAGCGCGATCAAAGCCTCGACGATGCGATAGCTTCTCGGGTCGTCCTCCGTGAGGCCGTCGACAAACGATCTGTCTATGATGGGTATTTACTTGACTCAGGTGACCACAAGATGTAGGATCGGGGAAATGGAAGATTATCCTCGGAATCTGGCCGAGTTCGAGGCGCGTTTCGCCACCGAGCAGGCCTGTCGAGAGTATCTGTGTCAACTCCGCTGGCCGGAGGGTTTTCGTTGTCCGCGATGCGGGCACGACAAAGCGTGGGCGGTGCGGACAGCGCTGCTGGAGTGCGCCGGCTGCGGGCATCAAGCTTCTCCAACGGCGGGCACAATATTTCAAGACACCCGCCAACCCCTCCAGAGTTGGTTTCGAGCCATGTGGTGGCTCACGAGCCAGAAGAACGGGGCGAGCGCGCTGGGCTTGCAGCGGGTGTTGGGCCTGGGCAGCTACAAAACGGCCTGGACTTGGTTGCATAAGCTCCGGCGCGCCATGGTGCGGCCCGGACGCGATCGGCTCAGCGGGCGCGTGGAGGTTGACGAGACTTACTTAGGAGGCTTGGAGGAGGGCGTGCGCGGTCGCCAAACCGACGCTAAGGCGCTGATTGTAGTAGCGGCCGAGGAAGATGGTGCCGGCATCGGGCGGGTTCGGATACGCACCATTCCCAACGCCTCCGGGGACAGCTTGATGGCCTTCGTCGGCGAGTCGATCGAACCCGGCAGCGTGGTCCATACCGACGGTTGGCTGGGATACGAACCGCTCGAAGGCGACGGCTATCGCCACGAGGTGAGCTACCTGGAGGGGCAACCGGCGCGCGCCTCGAAACTGCTCCCCCGGGTGCACCGCGTGGTGTCGTTAGTGAAGCGCTGGATACTGGGCACGCATCAAGGAGCGGTCAGTCACGAGCATCTCGACTCCTACCTCGACGAATTCGCCTTCCGCTTCAACCGCCGCAAGTCCAGAAGTCGAGGCAAGCTCTTTTACCGCCTGGTTCAACAGGCCGTCGCCGTGCCACCGGCACCCTACAAATCGCTGGTCGGAGGCACCGCGACACGCGCTACGGACGACCACAACATGTAGGGGCTATTTCCCAATACCTGAGTCAAGTAAATACCCATCCATAGTATAAATGAAGGGCGCCAGGGCAGAGCTCTGCGCGAAGACCAGCAACGCTCCCAGCAGCAGCAGCGTAATCACGATCGGCAGCAACCAAAGCTTCTTGTTCTCCTTGAGAAAGAGAACGAACTCGGCGATCAGCCCCAGTTTACTCATGATTGGCTCGTTGCTCGAAACACCAAGCCGGCTCGCTTACTCCTTGGCGCACCGAAGCCGCGAGCCCTTCCGCCACAAACATCTCAGGGCCGGCCGCCTACGAGGTCGTCGAAGACGGGGTCTATTTCATTCCCGCATCCGCGCCGGACGCCGGTTATAAGCTTCGCTTCCTCCGCTTTGCCACAGGCGCCGTCGAGCCGATCCATGATTTCGAGGGAAAGCCAGCCGGCTTTATGAGCGTCGCCCCCGACGGGCGATCGATTCTCTTCGGCCAAGTGGAGCCCATGGAGGCCGACCTCATGCTGGTCGAGAATTTCCGGTGAGGGCGGGGCGGATTTTTCGTTGGTGCACGGCAGTGGCAGCCCGGACCTGGCTCCTGGCCGGCTTGGCCGTCGCTTGCGCTCGGGGCTCTGATTCAAGATTGCGGGATCGATTCTGTAGGGTCGATCAGACACGCACGGCCGGCCGGTAATCAGAACACCGTATAGATGAAAGGCGCTAGGGCCGAGCTTTGGGCGAAAACGAGCAGGGCTCCCAGCAGCAGCAGAGTAATCACGATCGGCAGCAACCAGAGTTTCTTGTTCTCCTTGAGAAAGAGAACGAACTCGCTGATTAGCGCTAGTTTGCTCATGGTTTGCTCCTCACCTTAGCTTCCGATCAGGAGAGACAAGCTAAGAATTTGTCTCAACTGTCGGCCGGGACCGGCACGAGTGCCGGTCGCTACGAGCCTGCGGGCTCCATTCGCGGACGACCCCAACCCGGATCGATCACTCCCCGAAGGCCGCGTCAAACGCCAGATTCGAGGGCGCGAAATCCACGCGTTTGGTGAACTCGCAAGCTTCCGTCGCACCGCGCTCTCGTTCCATGCCGCTGTCTTCCCATTCGATCGAGAGCGGACCCGTATACCCAATGTGGTTGAGGGTTCGGATGATTTCCTCGAAATCGACGCCGCCGTGCCCCAGCGAGCGGAAATCCCAACCGCGCTCCGGATGCCCGAAGTTCAGGTGCGACCCCAAGATACCCGAGCGGCCGTCCAATTGTCGCGCCGAGTCTTTCATGTGGACGTGGTAAATCCGGTCGTTGAATTCTTGTAGAAAGCGAACCGGGTCGACCATCTGCCAGTGCAGGTGGCTGGGGTCGAAGTTGAAGCCGAACGCCTCGCGCCCGCCGATCGCATCAATCGCGCGCTGCGCGGTGACGATGTCGAAGGCAATCTCGGTGGGGTGAACTTCCAGACCGAAGCGCACGCCGCATTCGTCGAAGACGTCGAGGATGGGGTTCCACTTGTCGGCGAAATCCTGGAAACCGGCGTCGATCATTTCGTCCGATACCGGCGGAAAGCTATAGAGCAGGTGCCAGATCGACGAGCCGGTAAAACCGTTGGCGACCTTGAGGCCCAGGTTCTTGGCCGCGCGCGCGCTGTTCTTCATCGCCTCGATCGCCCAGGCGCGCTGCTTCTCGGCATCGCCGGCCAATTCGGGGGGCGCGAAGATATCCGAGCGGCCGTCGTTATTCAAATCGCAAACCAACTGCCCGGCCAGGTGGTTCGAGATAGCGAAAAGCTGCAAGTTGTGCTTTTCGAGAATCGCCTTTTGCCGCTCGCAATAGGCGGGATCCTCGGCGGCCTTGAAGACGTCCATGTGGTCGCCCCAACACGCCAGCTCCAACCCGTCATACCCGAACCCGGCGGCCTTTTCGGCGAGCACTTCCAAGGGCAAATCCGCCCACTGTCCCGTGAATAAAGTTACCGGTCGCCCCATGTCTATTGATCCTCCTGAAAATGGCGAGCCGGCGCTGATGCTGACCGCACCCTTTGGAACACACAATTATATTTCCGCGACTGCACGTCCGTGTCGGACCGGATGAGCAACCGTTGCTTTACTGCCGTCCGCCAAAGACGTCCAATATGGGCACTGGTCCCCCGCCGGTGACCACCGTGGGCATCACCCCATTCCATTTCTCTATAGCGCGTCCCTGAACCTCGATTCGCCGCAATTCCAGTAAATCCGACGTTATCTGTGCTCTTTGGAGCTCCAGTCCCTTGGCTTCAGCTTCGGCTCTGGTGATTGCCTGTTGCGCTTCAAACTCCACCCGTTGCAAGGCGTTCTCCGCCTCCAGAGCCTGTTGGACCGCTTTCACCTTTGCCTCGATGGACTCCTGGAAGGTTGCCGAGAACTGAAAGTCGGTGATGGAGAGTTGTACAACGTCGATACCAAGGGGAGCTAACCTTTCCGCCATCAAATTTTGGAGTTCATCTTTCACCTGTGGCCTTTGTGTGATCAACTCCTCGGCGTTGTAATTGGCCGTGGTGGATTTGACCGCTTCCTGGATGTAGGGCTGAATGACCGTGCCTTCATAACCCTGCCGCATATTGCGATAAATTTCCCCCACGCCGCCGGCATTCAACTGGTAGTTCAAGGTGACTTCCGTGGTAACCAGTTGCAAGTCCTGGCTGGAAGAGCCGGCGGGAGCGGTGTATTTCTGAAGCTGGGTTGACATCAGAACCACCTCCTCAGCGAAAGGAATCTTGAAATAGAGACCTTCATCTTTGATCTCGTCGGTCACGGCTCCAAAACGCAGCAAGACGCCTCGTTGTCCCGCGCCGACCATCCCGGTGCTTCCCGTTACCACAATGAGGCAGGCAATCAGGACCGCGATCACCGCGATCTTTTTACCCAGCCCTTGCGGAATTCTAAAATCCCCAAATTCTCCACTAGAGTACTGTGCCATCGCTATCTCCTTTTATGCGGAATTTTCAATTTGAATCTTGCGCTCCTCAACTCTACGCCCATGCCCTCGCCGGCCGGGCAACCCAGCCTCGAAGCTTTGTAGACGCGAGGTGAGCGCCCCGCCGCGATCCCGGTTCTTCTTCGAGCCGAGCAAGCGAAACGTCGGACCGACGGAAATGCGGACGGCATCGTTGAGCCAGGGTTTCCATTTTGGCCATCCCGGCATCTGTTAGGTTAGTCGAACCAGGGCCGCGGTGCAACAGTTTCCTCGCGGGCGTGCCGGCTTCGCCGGCCGAATCGCCGCGTACGCCGCCGAAAATCGTCGGGCGGTCCGCAACTCTGGTTTTTCCGGGCCGATAAGAAATGTGAAGCGGACGGCTTCCAAGCCGCGTAGTCCGCGCCCGTCCGCCACGAAGGAGAAACTCGTGCCCACACCCCGCTCCAAGAACCGCCGCGGCGCAACGATGGTTGAGGCCGCCCTGACGCTTTCGCTGCTGTTGTTCGTCGTCATCGGCATCGTCGACATCGGCACGGTGTTGTTCACCTACCAAGGATTGGTCCAGCGGGCGCAAGCCGGCGTGCGCTACGCCGTCGTCAACACCTACAACGCGGAAAAGATCCGGAATGTAGTTGCGTCGGGGAGCCCGGACGGCGGGGGATCGATCTTAGGTTTGGATCCGGAAATGGTGGAGGTCGTCATCGAAGACATCGACAACCAGACCACCCGGATCGTCGTGGCCATCGGCAACTACCCGATTCGCCTGTTCACGCCCTTCGTCGCCAGCAGCTTCAACCTCCCACCCATCGTGGCCGTCCGGACAACGGAAAGCCAAGGGGCCACCACTTGACCCGAAACCTCGCGTTTCCGGCTTGAATGCCCCCCGACGGGTTGTAGTGGGCTCATCCATGCCGGCCGGCCCGCTTTTCTTACCACCCCGGCCCGTATCCTTGTCTCAGCCGCGCGTCACCCACTGCCGCAGGAAACCGAGCTGCCCCACATGATAGGCCTCGTGAAAACCGAGAAAGTTGATCATCCCCCGCATCGTCTTATCGGCGATCGGGAAGTCGCGCGGCGCCGCCGCGGAAAGCTCCTCATCGGTTAGCTCTTCGAAACGCCGCTTGAGAATCGCGGTCGCCTCCGCCCACTTCGCCAGCACCTCTTCGACGGAAGGAAAAGGCCGCGGATCGTCGACCTCGGCGCCGCGATCAAAACGGTCGCCCCAATCGTGGTTCACCGGATTGCCCAGAGCCCGAGCCAGGTTGCAACGGCTGACCGCCATGTGGCCGGCGATCCAGATCATCGGGTTCAACCCGTCACCGATGCGCTGTTGCACCGCGGCGTTGTCCAGGCCGTCGAGAAACTTTTCGACTCGCACTCCGCAGACATCGTAAACTTGCGCGCTCGGTTCAATGAGTTTGTCCATGCGGCTATTGTATCGAGGCCGGAACGCGACTGCGCCGCCGGCTTCGCCATTGCGGTTCCAGCACCGCGCTTGCTAGGATGCAAGAGCTTTACCGGTCGATCCCAAGGCCTTCCGTCGGAGGAATCAGAACATGACAACGCGCCGAAAAATCATCGTTAGCTTGGCTCTCCCCGCCGCCCTAATCGCTTTTCTTGCCGGCAATTCAGGCGGTGACGCCGTCGCTCGCGAGACGGTGACCAAAGCGACTGTTGACGGCTGGATGACCGAGCTTTCCAACTGGGGACGCTGGGGAGAAGACGACAAGCTGGGCGCGCTCAACTTGATCACGCCCGAAAAACGCGTGCAGGCCGCCGCGCTCGTCAAGTCGGGCGTCTCGGTATCATTGGCGCGCAACGCCGAAACCGAAAAGGCCGCCGACAACCCCGACCCGTTCGTTTTCGAAATGACGGCCACCGGCGTCGACGCGACCCCCGAATTTCCCTTCTCCGTCGACCGGTACAGCGTGCTCTATCACGGCTATGCCCATACGCATATGGATTCGATTGGACACATGTTCTATCAGGGCAAAATGTTCAACGGCCACTCGAAGAACGACGTCACCGCGGAGGGGGCCAAGCACTACGGCATCCACCACATGAAGCACGGCGTCTTCACGCGCGGCGTTTTAATGGATATCCCGCGGCTCAAGGGCGTGCCCTATCTCGAGCCCGGCACGGCAATCTACCCCGAGGACCTCGACGCATGGGAAAAGAAAGCAGGCTTCAAGGTCTCCGCGGGTGATGTCGTCTTTATCCGTACAGGGCGATGGAAGCTTCGTGACGAGAAAGGTGCATGGTCTCCCAGCGACAAGGCCGCGGGACTGTTTGCCTCTTGCGCCAAGTGGCTTAAGGAACGCGACGTCGCGATGCTCGGCAGCGACGCCGCCAGCGAGGTCGCGCCCTCGGGCGTCGACGGAGTCCCTCAGCCGATGCACCAGTTAGTCTTGATTGCCATGGGAATGCCGATTTTCGACAACTGCGACCTGGAAGCGCTCGGCGAAGAAGCCGCCAAGCAGAATCGCTGGGAATTTCTCATCACCGCCGCGCCCATCCCGGTGGTGGGGGGGACCGGGTCTCCGCTCAACCCGCTCGCGACGTTCTAAGCAGCCTGAGAGTTTCAGAAGCGGCCTGCGCAAGCGGTGTTACCCCCGCTTTTGCTTCGGCGGCGCGGCTGAGACGCCGGTCAGCCCGCCGCTGACGGTCAAGATTTCGCCGGTGATCCAGGACGCGTTGGCGCCGCAGAGAAACGCGACGGCGCCGGCGATGTCGCCGGGTTCGCCCCAGCGGCCGAGCGGCACCGCCTTGCGAACCCGCTCGATCATCTCCTCTTCGCCGACGCCCAAGCCGGCTGATCGCTGGGCCATGACCTTCCTGTTGAAATCGGTATAGACCGGGCCGGGACTTACGGCGTTGACCCGGACCTGGTAGGGGGCGAGTTCCAGAGCTAGCGTCTTGGTGAGGCTGATCACAGCAGCCTTCGAAGCATTGTAGGCCGCCACCAGCGCGGCGGGGCTCTGTCCGTTGATCGACGCCAGATTGACGATCGCACCGGACTCTTTTTCCCGCATGAGGCGGCCGGCGGCACGACAGGTGTGGAAAGTTCCCGTCAAGTTGACATCGATGACGCGCTGCCAACCGTCATCGCTCAGCTCGACGGTGTGACAAACGTCTTGCCCCAGCCCGGCGCTGTTGACCAGGATGTCGATCGATCCTCGTTCCTTCGCGATCGAGGCGAAGAGGTCGTCGACTTGCTCGCTGACGGTCACATCAAGTCGGCGCGCCTCGGCGGCGAGACCCCGGGCGATCAACTCGTCCGCCGCGGCGCGGACCTTCTCGATCTGCAAGTCGGCCAGGACGACATGGGCCCCCTCGGCCGCGAGCCGGCCGGCGATTCCCTTCCCCAGCCCTTGGGCGGCACCGGTAACGACAGCCGTTTTGTCGGCAAGATTGCGGGGTTCCGGCATAATCGGCTTACGAAACGACTCTCACGCGTGGACCGTGGGTAGCTCCATCAAGAAGAAGGTCTCGACCAACGAAGAACGTAACGACGAAGCACCAGCGATCCGGCGGAAGAAACGACAACCGACCGTGTCGTCTCGACAGAAGGAAGAACAGGGCCCGCGGGATGCCGCATCCGGGACGTGGCTTTGGTTCCTCCGCACCGCCTCGCGGCTACCGCGTCGCGTAGAACGACCGCTGGGGAGTCGGGTAGGACGAGCTTTCACCCACCGGCTGGAGAAACGGGAATTCCGCGACTTTGCGGTAGATGGGACCCGCGTCGGTCACCGTGCTCTCGAACAACACGAACTGGTCCGGCGAGATCACGCCGAACTCGCGGCTCGGCAAATCCTCGACAGCTCGGTAGAGGTCGTCCACGACTATGTCTTCGCGTACGCGCGCCAGAGTCAAATGGGGATTATACGGGCGAACTTCCGGGGCAATGCCCAGCGTCTGCAATGTTGAATCGACGCGACTCGCCAGTTGCCGCAACGCCGGTGTGTTTTCCGCGCCGGCCCAGAAAATCCGCGGACGATGGGCGTTCGGGAAGAACCCCAGCCCGGCCAACGGAACGTTCAAGACCGGCTCGGTGGCCGGCAATCGAACCTCGTTGAGCTGATGAATCACTTCGTCCAAACGCTTCGGCGACCACTCCCCGATGTATTTCAACGTGACGTGCATGTTTTCCGGGTGCACCCACCGCAAATGGGTGTGGGGTTGAAGGCGCCGAATCAACTCGGTAAGAGCGACGACGACCTTGGCATTCAGTTCGAGGGCAACAAAAAGACGCATAGGGATCTGCCTTCGCCAAATCAGCTCGTCAGGCGGCGCGAACCGGCTCTACTTCTGCTTCTTCTTTCCCGTGTGAACCGAATGCTGCTGTTGCGGCAACTCCAGTATGACGGTGTAAGTTTGATCGATTTCGCTAAGGGCCAGCCGCTTCCCGTAGGTCTGGTAACCCTTGGCTATCACTTGAATCAATACATGCCCTTGTTTGATCGGAGGGAGCGGCGCTGTCCCTTCCAGACTGGTCCGCAACTCGAAGCTGCGGCCGATTTTCTTGAGCTTTTTTCCCTTGAGCGTGCGCACCAGCACGCTCGCCCGAGCCACCGGAGCCCCGTCGACGTCCTGCACGATCACACGTAGATTCGTCCGCTCCTTCTTCGCCTGCCCGGGAGCCGGAGCAAGGATGACAAGAAACAGTGGGAGTAGGAAAGTGACAATCGCCTTCATCGGGACGCCCATATTTTGCGAATTCACGAAAGAACCGGCGGTCAGAAGATGAAACTCAACGCGCCGCGATAGCTGCGAATCGCTTGCAGCAAATACATCTGCCGGCCGTCCATCGTCGGTATCGGCACGTAGCCCGCCTTGAGCAAATTCCGGAAGTCGGCCGTAGCCTCGAATTTCCCCGGCAACGAACCGCCGACCCGGATCGGCTGCCGAATCACGATATTCAATCCCAGGTCCGAACGCGCCGCGAAGTCATTGTAGAGGTCGGACGCGATCACCGCCTGCCGGCTCAGCCACTGATAAGAAGACGTGATCTGGGTGCCCGAGCGCGGCGCCGCCAGCGAAACCGACGCCATCACCATGTGAGCCCGCCGCGTTCGCAGGGAATTGCGCAAGTCGGCCATGCGCCCGCTTTGGATCAACGCTTGGTCGGGAGCCAGCGCGCCGTTGAGCCCGTAGCCCACCGCCGCTTGCAGATGGTCGCGCAACTTGCGGGCATACGACACGCGGTAGCCGGTCGTTTGGTGGAAGCCGCCGTTGAGCGTCGAACTGCCGCCGAATAGATCCGGCAAGACATTGCCGTCGGCGAAATAGCCGGCCGGTACATAGGCGGAAATCGCCGCGTCCGACAGCGAATCGCGGTAGACGGCGGCTTCGATCATTCCCTTGTCGCCGACTTTCTCGCGGTACGCCACCTCGAAATGTTCCGTGCGCTGCACCGTGGGCCGACCGTCCAGCAACGCCATTCTCGGGAACAACCCGAGGCTCGAAACCTGCCGTCGCAGCGTCTCATCGCCCGTCACCGTGTCATGCGGTTGCGGCACACCCGACGCATAGCGTACTTGCACCTCGCGGCCCTTACCCAGGCTGTAAACAAGGCGGCCCCAAGGACTCACAAAGTTCAGCCGGTTCAAGAACGTGACCGACTCATAGAGAAAACCGTACTCGAAGCGGACCAGGTTGCCCAGTTTTACGCTGTCGTTGAATCCCAAACTAACGGTCTGCAACGAAGGTCGAGTCTGATCTTGCGGCCCAAACAGCGCTTGCCCGGCAAACACCGGAACCTGCAGCTGCCTCACCGTGACCGAAACTTCCGGCGCCGCCGAGCCTATCCGTCGGCTGTAGCCGGCCCGGAAAGCCGCCGCCGGCGTCCCTGTCGTCGAGCCGTATCCCAGATTGCCGCTGACCAAAACGTCGTGATTGCCCAATAACGACGTCGCCACCGCGAAAGCCGTCCCCAGATCCGTCTCATTCGCCAAGCCTGATTGCCGGGCGCCGCCTCCGGCGCTGACTTCGGCATAGCCGTGGGTGTCGGTGAACTTGCCGCTCACCTTCCGCATCAGCGAGCGGGTTTCGTGTCTTTCGTCGGGAAGAAAGCGCAGCACCGGCCGCGTCGAGGTCGCCGTGCGCAGCACCCACTTCCAGTCGTCGCTCATGTCGCGCACTTCACCGGAACCGGGGAAAGCGAACTGCAAGCTGGCGAACAGCGAGCGCAGGTTGACGTCCAGAACCGTTCTGCGGCCCGACCGCACTTGGATTTTTTCTTTGAGAAGCGGCAGGAAACGATCCAGACTGACGCGGATCGAATACCGGCCCGGGAAGAGACGAGGAATCTGAAAGACGCCGCGGTAGTCGGTGAAGACGCGCTTGATGATGCGGCCTTCCGGCGTCAACAGCGCCACGGTCGCCCCGATCCGAGGGGTTCCCCGCGAGTCATGCACCAACCCGGACATCGAGCCCGCGATTTCGCTCTTCGCAACGGGAAGAAATGCCGCCGCCGAGACGGCAACCAAAGCCCAACCGCGTACGGCGCGGCGACGGCTTTGACGGTTTGCGAACATCACTTCCTTCTCACTCGGTCGCCGGAATACGCGGGTCCATTGAATAGTCTAGTCCCCTTTGACCTTAAACGTCGCGGTCGGGACTAAAGTTTCATTCTTGACCTTGTCGGTCACCTTGAGGCTGAGACGGTACTCGCCGGGCTCGAGGTTGCGCAACGGCAACAGTTTTTCGATCACGGTCTGCCGCACCGAGATACCGCGGATTTTCTCGAAGCCTTCCGTGAAATCGAGCAACAGATCTTCCGGGGCGTCGAGTCTTGCGATCTGATAACTCACCGACCCTTCCGGAAGACTTGTCTCCTCGTTTTCCCCGAGATTGTAGACCTGGAAATAGATGCCCATCTTCTCCGTGCGCTTGAACTCTTCGCCGATGCGCGGTCGCACCTTCGAGCTGCCGATGACGAACTGCCCCGTGCCCAGCGACCGCGTCGGCACGCGCTCGATGCGATCGGCCAAAATCAGCGAACTCATCGCCAACTTCTCTTCCTCGAACGCGGGGACTCGCAGCGCTACCCGGTAGGTGCCCATCGTCTCCCCGACGATGTCCTTCACAACCAACTCAAGCCGATACGAGCCCGGCGCCAGCGGCACGCCTTTCTGGTAGATCGCAACGCGGTCCATTTCCTTGTGCAATTGAGCGGCCGTCGTGTCGATCGTCACCGTGTCTTCAAAGTGCGTCGCCACGCGCCGTGTCATCGTCGTAACGCGGCCGAAGATGTTGACGACGGCTCTCTGGACGCCCTCGTCATCTTCGAAAACCACGTCTCTGTTCTGAAGTTGCACCGTGACGCCGGTCAAGACCGAGCTGTTCGTCACGCGGACGTAGTGAACGTCCACTACAAAGGGCAGTGTGTTGTACTCGATCCGCGAATCGACCACCGCTTCCAGATCCTTGAATTTCACCGGTGGCGGTCTAAAGATGTCCGCGTGCAATTGCAAGCGCTCAAACTGGTTGTAGCGTCGACCTTGCACGCCGCCCATCGGCATGCCCATGCGCGTGCCGTCGCTGCGGGTAAAGCGATCCGCTTTGCTCGACAAGCCCATCTGCTCCGCGATCGTGAGGCCGGCGCCGGGAACGTGCAGCAAAGCGTCTTTCTCGGAAGGATCCATCGTCAGGCGATATTCGCCCGTCATCGTCGGATCCACGAACTCCAAGATGACGTCCTGCCCGACGCCTTCAATCCAGCGATAGCGCCAGGTTTCAAACGGAAAGGTCGAAGTCGTTCCGCCGCCCTCTTCGTAAGGCCTCTGATACATTCCGCCTGAAGGATGAGACTCGATTTCATCCGGCGGACCGTGCGCGATATAGATACGTCCGCGGTCCGCCTTCCAGCCGGGAATCCCCGACGCGAAGCGGTCATTGGCGTAGGCAATGCGGCGGTAGTGTTCTTCCTTATATTCATTCTCCGCCGAGTCGGGCGTGGGGTCGCGGCGCATCCAGAACTGTTCGATGAAGTTCTCGCGCTCCTCGGCGGTGGAAAGGCGCAGGAAGGCTTTCCGCTCATCGCCGGTGATGATGTAGATCACATCCGTTTTCAACCATCGGCGGAACGGCCCTTCGAGCTCTTTCTCCAGTCTCTTGAGGCGTTTTCTTTCTTGCCTTCGAGTGAGCTTGCGAGGCGCTTCATCCCCTTCGGCGGCCTGCGACAGGTTGCCGGGAGGGAAAACAGCGAACGTAAACAAAACAAGCAGAGAAAATAACTTGCGGATCATACCTTGGCACCCCTCGACAAACCGGCTCAGTGCCCGCGCGACTCTATTCCATTTTCGATTTTAGGAGGTCCACCGGGCATCGTCAAGTAAATTGTGTACGCTCGTGGTGGGAAAATGACATACGCCCGACGCCGAAAAACGGGTTCCCGTCACGTACGAAAAGGCCCCCTCCCGCAGCCACCCGCCCCTCCCCATCCGCGTCCATTAAGAATGCCCTTCTATGTGAAACCACACACCCAAGGGCCGGATTCTCCCAAAATACGGATTTCGCCTGGACGCTCGCCGGGAACGTCCCGGTAAGTGATTGTTTTGCAATGACTTGCACGGACCCCTCCCAAAAAGGTTTGGCAGCCGGCGTGCTGTTAAGACGAACGCGTCCGTGCGCGTAGCGTGTCTCTGCTCGCTCGTCCGGCGGCAAACGTAAAGATGAAACCAGGGCTTACAACCCGGATTCTCACCCAACTGCTGGTGGTAGCCTCGATCGCATTGGTGGGGGCGGCCGTGGTGAACTACCATCAGCGCCGGACGTTTGCCTTGCCCGACGACGGCGTGCGGTGGACCGACGCCCCGGGCGGCCCCCGGGCGCTTGAGGTTGCGCCCGGGGGTCCCGGTGAGCGCGCCGGCATCAAACCGGGCGACAAACTGCGCCGCATCGGCGGCTTGGCGATGGGCGACCGTGTCGATGTCGCGCGCGCGCTCGATCGCGTCGGTGTCTGGGGCCGGGCTTCCTACGAACTGGTACGCGCCGGCACCGCCTTCCAAGCCGAGCTGATCGTCGAACCGCGCGGGCTCGAACAACCGCTGGTCTACTACTTCCAGTGGCTGGTCGCGATTGCTTACCTGACCATCGGAGCCTTCGTCTTCGCGCGCCGCAGCGCGAGGCCCATGGTTCGCCACTTCTACGTTTTCTGCCTGGCGTCGTTCGTCGTCTACGCCTTCAGCTACAGCGGTGAACTCACCGGACTTGATCGGTTCATCTACTGGGGCGATGTTTGGGCGACGCTGTTGGCGCCGGCGATCTTCCTCCATTTCTGCCTCGTGTTCCCGCGCGCCCGGCTTGTCTCGGCATCGCGTCTACGGGCCGTCAAGTGGGCCTACGCGCCCGCGGCCGGATTGTTGGCGATGCATCACTTGATCGCCGCCGGGGCCGTCGACACCGGTTGGCCCTTGGTCGACATGCGCGAGATCCTCGATCGCGTCGAGTACGCCCTGCTGGGGATCTACTTCCTCACCGGCGCGGCGGTGTTGCGTTTCGGGTTGGGATCGCAGGCGGCACGCGAAAACGCCGTCCTGCGCCAACAGCGCAAATGGCTCGCTCAGGGGACGGTGGCGAGCGTCGCCCCCTTCGTGGCGTTCTATGTCGTGCCCTTCGCGGCCGGTTGGACGATCGGACCCAACCAAAGCCTGGTCGTCTTCACGCTGGCGCTGATCCCGCTGACCTTCGCCTATGCCATCGTGCGCTTCCGCCTGATGGATGTTGACGTTATTTTGCGACGCGGCGCGGCCTATACGCTGGCGACCACGACGCTGTTGGCGGCTTTCTACGGCTTGGCGATGCTACTCGGCGGATTCGTGCAAGGCCAACCCTTGCGGGAGCTTTCGCCGGCGGTTTGGGTGGTCTCGGTGATCGCGGCGGCGCTGCTGTTTCAACCCTTGCGCAACCGCATCCAAGCCAAACTCGAGCAGCGCTTCTATCAAGATCGCTACGACTACCGGCGCACCTTAGTCGACTTCGCCTCGGAGTTGAGCACGGAAACCGACCTCGACCACACGATGGCCGCGCTCGGTGATCGTCTCGTTAAAACGTTGGGCGTGAACCGGCTCGCGATCTTCGGGGCGTCCGAAGCCAACGACAACGGCCGAGTGCAATTGCTGCGAGGCGTGGGACTGACCGACGCTCACGGCGCGGCGATCAAGACCGGAGACGGCCTCGATCTCTTATTCCTGGGCGACGATCCGCAACAGGTCAACGGCAGGCGGCCGTATTACTTTTTCGAGGACCCGAGAAGCGCTGAAGAGCTCCCGGAAGCCGCGCGTCAAACAGTCCTCGATTTAGACCTGAACTACTACGTCCCGTGTCGCGCTAAGGGACGCGCCATCGCCTATCTCGGGCTCGGGCGCACGACGGCCGGAGACTATCTATCGAGCGAAGATCTGTCGCTGGTGCTCACCGTTTCCGGCTACTTCGCCATCGCCCTCGAGAACGCCCGGCTGATCAGCTCGCTCGAAGAGCAGCTCGCCGAAAACGAGCGCCTCAAGGATTACAACCAAAACATCGTCGAGTCGCTGAATGTCGGCGTCTTGGCCCTTGATCTCGAAGGGCGCGTCGAAAGTTGGAACACGCAACTCGAACTGACCTTCGGCATCTCGCGCGACCAGGCCGTCGGCCGACCGCTAGACGAGTTGCTTCCCGCCAACCTGGTGGCCGAGCTCGATCGCATTCAGGGCGAATCCGGCATCCAGAACATCTACAAATTCCCGTTGCGCGCAGTCAACGGAACTAACGGAACTAACGGAGAAGGATCGGACCCGCGTGAATCCGAGCAACGCACTCTCAACGTCGCCGCCGCCCCGCTGGTCACGAAAAACTTCGAGCCGATCGGCCGTTTGATCATTTTCGACGACGTCACCGAGCGCGTCGAGCTTGAAGAGCAGCTCGTGCAAGCCGACAAGCTCAGCTCGATCGGCCTGCTGGCCGCCGGCGTGGCCCACGAGGTCAATACACCTCTGGCCGTGATATCGAGCTACGCCCAGATGCTCGCCAAGCGCGTTGCCGACGATCCGAGCCAAGCGAAGATCCTTGACAAGATCACGTCGCAAACCTTCCGCGCCAGCGAGATCGTCAACTCGTTGCTGAATGTCTCGCGAACCTCGCCGCGCGAATTCGCCGAAATCGATCTCAACCGAACCATTCAAGAAACGCTGGCGCTCATTGAGCCGCAACTTCGCAAAGCCCAAATCGAGGTCGAAACTCATCTCGAAGCCGAAGCGGCCGCGGTCATCGGAAACTCGGGACGCCTGCAACAAGTCCTGCTCAACCTCTTCCTGAACGCTCGCGACGCCATGCCCCGGGGCGGCCGACTCGTCATCACCAACGAAGTTCGGGAAGACGCCGACCTGACGGTCGCCGCCATTACGGTCCGAGACACCGGCGGCGGCATCGACCCGGCCCATCTCAAGCACGTCTTCGATCCCTTCTTTACGACGAAGGGAAATCATCGCGGCACCGGGTTGGGCCTGGCCGTCAGTTACGGCATCGTGCGGGAACACTCCGGTACGATGGGCGTAGAAAGCGAACCGGGCCAAGGCACTTCTTTCTCGATCGAACTGCCGCTTGCCCGCAAAACAATTCATGCCTGAGGTATCCGCTGAACGCGCTCCCGCCTCGCGCGGAAAAGTACTCATCATCGATGACGAGGATGCCATCCTCGAAAGCCTCGAAACACTGCTCGAGTTGGAGGAATACGAAGTAGCCACCGCCTCGACCGGCGGCGCCGGCCTCGACGCGCTCGACGCCAAGACGTTCGATTTAGTTCTGCTCGACCTGATGCTGCCCGATATCTCCGGGCTCGACGTTCTGAAAGAGGTTCGTTCCCGCGACCAGGAAACCCCGATCGTCATGCTCACCGCCTACGGCTCTATCGAGACGGCGGTGTCGGCGATCAAGCTCGGAGCAACCGACTTTTGCACCAAACCCTGGAACAACGAAAAGCTTGTCCTTGAAATCGACCGTACCATCGAACGCCGTCGCCTCGAACGCGAGAACGCTCATTTGAAAAACGTCCTCAAGGCACGTTTCAGCTTTTCAAACATCATCGGCAAGAGCGACGGCATGCAGCGCGTCTTCGACTTGGTCGGCCAGGTTTCGCCGAGCCGTTCGACCGTGCTGATTCACGGCGACAGCGGTACGGGAAAGGAATTAATCGCCAAGGCCATCCACGCCAACTCGCCGCGGGTGGGGCGTCCTTTCGTGCCCATCAACACCGGCTCGATTCCCGTTGACCTACTCGAATCGACCCTGTTCGGCCACGTGCGTGGCGCTTTTACAGGCGCCGAGCAAACCCGCCGCGGCCATTTCGACGTGGCCGACGGCGGGACGATTTTTCTCGACGAAATCGGCACTCTCGGCGTCGAAACCCAGGCCAAGCTGCTGCGCGTGATTCAAGAACGGGAGTTCGTCCCCGTCGGCTCGACCGATACCGTCAAGGTCGACGTTCGCATCGTCGCGGCCACTAACGACAACCTCGAAAAACTCGTTCGAGAAGGGACCTTCCGCGAGGACCTCTATTACCGTCTCAACGTCATCCAGATCAAGCTGCCCTCGCTCAGCGAGCGCATCGAGGATATCCCTCTACTCGCCGAGCACTTCTTCGACAAGTACTGCCGCGAGAACGAACGTTTCCTCGACTCGGCCGGGCGTTCGACGTTGCGCTTCTCGCCCGCCGCCATGAAGTTGCTGATGAACCACAATTGGCCCGGCAATGTCCGCGAGTTGGAAAACGTCGTCGAACGCGCCACCGTGCTCGCCACCGAGCCGGAAGTCAGCGCCGACCTGCTGCCCGAATCGCTGTTGGGACCCGACGGCGTCGAGCGCATGCGAATGCCGGTAACCTTCAAGCCGGCCGCCGGCGCGAGTCTTTTCGAGATCGTCGAGGAGTTCGAGCGCCGCGTCATCCTCGAAGAGTTGGAAAAAGCCCGCTGGAGTCAGACCGAAGCCGCCAAACGACTGCGCATGGCGCTGTCGACTCTCAACCAAAAAATCCAGCGCCTCGAGATCGATGTCAAGCGCCGCCGCGACTTAGCCCAAACCGACCGCTCCGCCTAGCCTGCATTTCTCACCGCCTGACGGTCGAAGCACGCAACAGGCCTGTCATTACTTCGTTACGGTTGCCTGCCGTGCTCACCGTACTGTTCAAGTACGCCTCTTTGGTTAAGGAAGGGGCGCCAAGCGGCCCGTGCCTCGTACTGACAGGCCTCTCACGCACTTCGCCCCACCAGGCGGTGAGAAATGCAGCCTAGCCCGGCTCCGCCCGCGGCCTAAATCCGACTGCACGAAAAAAGCGGGACCGGCAAACCCGGCCCCGCTTTCTGATTTGGATCCGACGACTCGCTTACTTCGCGATCTTGCCGTCGTTGAGCACCAGCATGAAGGGCTCTTTCGTCAGCGTCCTGGCGACGCCTTCAAAAGCAATCGCGGTTCCCCTGCCGGGGGCGGCCCGCATGCGGTTCTCGAGATTAAGGGTCACCTCGGCGGCGCCGCCTTCGGTGCTCGTCAGCGTCAGCTTATTCGGAGCCCGCGCCGGTGTAGCGCCGACAACGAAAAGCCGAAACTTAGGGGTGATCTTGCCTTTTAGGTTGCCCCAGGTCGCGTCGCCGGCCGCGCTCTGTAGATTCTCTTTCAGCTTGACGAATTGATAGCGTAGCGGAAAATTCTTACTGAAAGCCACTTCGGCCTCGGCGCTGCGGGTCGCGGCGTCCTTGATCTCAGCGAAGCCGGGGGGCGGCAAGGCGCTCTTCTTGGCCGCGGCGAATAGCTCGTCGAGGCCTTCCTCACCGCCGGCAAACTTGACGTAGAGCTGTTTGATGTAATCGCCCACTTGCTTGCGGCCCTCCGGCGGCAGCGCGCCGGGGCCGTCATAGGTGGCGGCTCTTGCGAACGCGAACATCGCCGGCGTGTTCTTGGCGGCGTCCGCTTGGGCCAACAAAACCTGGCCGTACCAGTAGGCAACTTGCCCCCGAGTTCCGTCGAGCTCCAAAGTCTTGTGGAGCGCCGCTTCGGCGCCTTTGTTGTCCTTGCGCTGCATCGCCACCCAACCGAGCGTCTGGTGCGAGGAAACCTGCGCTTGCTTCCTGGCGTCGTCCCATTGCGCCTGCGTAACCTGCGCCGGCTTGTTGGCGACGGCGAATTGCTTGGCGATGCCGCTGCTCAGCAGGTCTTTCGACGCCTTGACGCCGTCGCCGAACGTGCCGGCGTCGGTCTTGCCGAGAAACGGCGTCAGCGAAGCAATCGTGAAATTGGCGCTAAAGTCGCCCGGGACCTTCCCCAGCAGTTCCTTCGCCGTGGCGACGGCTTTGTCGCCTTGATTGGCGGCCTGGTGGCTGGCCATATACAGACGGATCCGTTCGATGTCATACGCCGTCTCCGCGTACTTCGCTTTCCACTGATCGAGCACTTGCAGCAAGGCGGCCGAGGGCGGCGTGCCGAAGGCTTTGTTGATCAGTTCATATTCCTGTTGGTCTTTCGGCCTCTTCTCCGTCTTCTCCTGGGGCGTCGGCGTCGCGGCCGCCGTCACGAGAAGCATCAGCGAGACTGCCAATACGGCGTGCGTGATCTTCTTAAGCATCGTTGAATCTCCCGGACCTATAAACTTCGTCCGAACTCCCTTCGCTCTTTCGTGCAAAATCTGTAATGTGCCCTGCGGTTCCAACCTTATCGTCGCAGTCTCCCGACGGTGGTCCGTCCGGGGAAGTATAGGGCAATCAGCCGCTCACGGGCAAGAGGATTTCCTGAAGTGTAGCATCTTCGGCCGTCGCCGCGCGAGTCGTTTTCGGACCAAACCTTCCCCATGGGGACGCCGGAGCTTTGCTACAATTCTCTACCTGACAGGCTCTAAGACTTAGCGTTTCCAAACATCCTCAGAGCCGACTCCGGGAGCCCGGTCCGTGCCCGATCGCAGTCTCGACCTCGGACTTATCGTCCTCTATCTTATCACCGTCACCGTCTTTGGTGCGCGGTTTCGTAAGCGTCAAACCTCCCTGAAAGACTACTTCCTTGGGGGCAAATCATCGCCCTGGTGGGCCATCTCGCTTTCCATCGTGGCGGCCGAAACCAGCACCTTGACGATCATCGGAACACCCGCGCTCGCTTTCGAGACGGACCTCGGGTTCCTCCAGATCGTCTTCGGGTACTTGGTTGCGCGAATCCTAATTTGCCTCCTCTTTATCCCGCAGTACCGCCGCGGGAAAATGTACACCGCCTACGAGCTGATGGAGCGGCGTTTCGGCCCGCGATTGCGGCGTTTCACGTCCTCGACATTCCTTGTGACGCGTTCTTTGGCGGAGGGGGTACGGGTCTTCGCGATCTCGCTGGTAGTCTCGGTGGTCCTCGATACAGGCGATTTGGAATCGATCGTCCTCATCACGGGGCTGACCCTCTTCTATACCTTTCACGGTGGGATGACGGCGGTGATCTGGACCGACGTCGTGCAGATGGTCCTCTACGTCGCCGGCGCCGTTCTCAGCGCGGTCTTGATCTTGGAGGCCGTGCCGGGCGGTTGGGCGCGGGTTGTCGAGGCGGCCGAGGCAGCTGGGAAGTTCCGAATTTTCGATTTCTACTTCGCGCCGAACGCGGATTTCTTCTCCCGCACCTATACCTTCTGGGCCGGGCTGCTGGGGGGCTGCTTTCTGGCCACCGCCACCCACGGGACCGATCAGTTGATCGTGCAGCGCCTGCTCAGCGCTCGCACGGAGCGTGAAAGCAAATGGGCGCTGATGGCGAGCTGGGGCGTGATCTTTATTCAGTTCTCGCTGTTTCTGGTGATCGGCGTGATGCTGTGGGTTTTCTACCAAGACGCCGGGCTGGCCGCCCCCGAGCCCCGCGATCGCCTCTACCCCTTCTTTATCTGGAACCACCTCCCCCCGGTGGCGTCGGGCATCGCCGTGGCCGCCGTACTGGCGGCGGCCATGTCCAACCTCAGCGCGGCACTCAATTCTCTGGCCTCGGCAACCGTGGTGGACTTCTATTTGCCGTGGAAGGGCGAGACGGTCGAATCCTCGGGCCGGCGGCACCTGAAGATTTCGCGTTGGGTCACGCTGGCATGGGGCCTGGTGCTGTTGGGAATCGCGATCTTGGCCCGGCAATGGGGGTCGGTGCTCGAGGCGGGTCTTGCGATCGCGTCGATCCCGCTGGGAGCGCTCCTCGGCGTCTTCGCCTTGGGCGTGCTGACGCGGCGAGTGGGCGAGAACGCCGCCATCGCGGGGATGGCGGCGGGTTTCGCCGTAATTCTCTTCGTGCGCTTTGGAACCTCGATTGCCTGGACTTGGTATGTCGTGATCGGCGCTTCGGTGACGTTTGGGTTCGCGCTGCTCTGCTCATCGATCATCGACCGACAGGCGGACCGGGCACGGACGGAGTCTTGAGGCTCCGCCGCACGCTTAGGTCGAGGACGCCGCGCGACACGATCTCAGCCTCGGGAAGAAGTGATATTCACCTTCCGGCCGCGAAATATCACTTCTAATTTTTCTTTGCACTCCGAACCGCCCTATCTTTTTATAAGATCAGCACTTAAGCTTTTCGCGCACTTTACCGATTTTTTTCTTAGACCCCCAGTGCGGGACTTCGCTGGAGCCGTTCAGCGGGGAAAATGAAATTTTCGTTCTGAAATCGGAACAAATTGTTGACTTCGCCCCATTTTCTTTGCTATAAATACGACTGAAGACGGAGTGGTTAGCTGCATCACGTTCTGTTTTCGGAACTGCCGACGGAGTCCAGCGCGATCGAAACGGCCTGTCAAGACGAACGCCGAAATCGAACCAAGCACTGGATTCAGGGCAACCGGAACGTACTTTTGATTGGTCGAGAGGGTAAATCATGGACGTAAACAAGATTTTGCTGGATCTGCGACAAGAAAGAGAGCAGATTGAAGACGCTATCATTTCGCTCGAAAGATTGGCGCGCGGCCGCGGCAAACGGCGCGGACGGCCTCCGAACTGGATGAAACAGGCTGACGAGCGCAAGCGCGGCCGCCCCCCGGGCAGCACCAACAAAGCGCAAGCCGAAGCCGTCTAGCGGGACATCGTCAGCGACCGCCCCCGCCTCGTAACCGCTGGAAGGCCTGCCGCGCCTCGCGATCCGGATGGTTGATCCGGCTCAGGTAGAGTTCGAGTGTCCGCTCGGCGCGTTGACGCAGCCCCATCACCGTAAACAGGAACCCCAAGGTCCGGGCGCAGTTCGGCATGCTTGGGAAATGCTCGATATAGGTCGCGCAGGCCTTCTCCAGATGATCGCCAAGACGTGACTTGGGGATCTGCCGGCGCGCGATTAGCTCTTCGTTCTCGGGAACGTCGTGGGCGAACACCAGCGTTTGGCCGTCTTCAAACACCAGCCGCCAGGAAGCATTCGAATCGCTGCCTAGAGTGAGAACCAGCGGATAGATAATCCCGCGAACGTATTCGAAAGCGTTTGTGACGACGATCTCGGCGCCGTATCCGGCCAGTAGGCTGTCGAGTTCGGCGCGTTCCTGGGGTTGCGGCCGCGGTTGTAGAGAATCTTGCGGTAGTCGCGGTAGACCGACTCGTTCAAAGCGCGGCCGTCGATGAAGGTCCTCTGGTCGGGCCAGAGCGACCACTGCAGATAGCCCCCAAATTCATACGAGTTGAACATCCGCTGCTCGACTTTGTTCTCTTGGAGAAAGCGCGCGGCGGTCACGGGGAACTTCCACTCCGCCGCGCGAAGTTGAAACACCCGTGCCGCGGTCGATTGTTGGACGAAGACCGCGACGACGGCGACCATTCCGGCCGCGGCGACATAGAGCGACGTCCGCGCGGGCCACCGCGGCCGGCCGATGCGAGCCAGGGTCGCCGTGACAAGCGGGCCGCCGTAGGCGGCCATCAGGACCGGCGCAAGAAACGCGACCAACGGCGTGTTACGAAACGCGGTCAGCGAGGCCGCCGCGAAGGCCGCGAACAACAGGGCGTCGGTGAGCCGCACTCCGCGCCAAGAAAGCAGCAACATCGCGGCCGCGCCATAGAGCAGAACATTGTAGGTGTAGGGCGGCCCCCACAGGAAGAGCGGTTTCCATTCGATCAGAGTGCTGGTGAGAAAACTCGTTCGATAGGCGGGCAGCACTTCGAGGATTCGGAAGCCGTTGGGGTTGAGGCCGGCGGCGAGAAAGACGGCGGCGGCGACATAAAGCAACGCTTTGCGGCGTTCGTTGGAAAGCCCGCGGCAGCCGGCTACATAGGCCCCTACCGTCACCCACCCCAGAAAGAAACCACCGGGGGAGTTGGCCCACAGGATCTCGAGCGGCACCAGCAGCCACACCAACCGATCCGCCCGCCCGTCGCGGTGGCGCTCCAAGATCACCACGAACATGGCCACGAACAGGAACGACAGCAGAGCCGGCCTGCCGGCCGAAAACATGGTCAAGACCGGCGCCGCCGCCAATGCCGCCGCGATTCCGGCCAAGAAGCTTCCCGAGCGCCGGGCCGCCAAATACCCCGCCGCCGCGCAGACCAGGCCCAGCAGACAAGCCTTCCACAACACCAGAGCCGGGAACCCGCCGGCCAGATAGATCAGATACCAAGCAACCTGGGCAAGCCATTCGTGGGTCAGGTTGAAGCGACGCACCTTCTCCTCGCCCGGATAAGACGGATCGCCCAGCTCCGAGGTGTAAGAGAATGGGTCGGGAACCGGCAGGGCGCCTTGCTCGACAATGTAGCGGCCCGCGGCCAGATGCCACCATGAGTCGGTGTCGGCGACTTCGGTCGAGAAGATCCCCAGCAACAACAGGGCGGCGGCGGCGAGCAGCCCCCAGCGGATCGGGAGCGGGAGGTCGGACACCGGCGGGCGATCGGCAACGGGCTCGGCGGCGACAGGCTCGGTTGCCTCGGCCGCCGCGGCTTCGGGGTTCGGCCTGGCGCGAGTTTTCTTCCTTTGGGACAGAGTAACCAGGCTAACCGTTTGTCGCCGGGGGAGCAAGCCGGGCGGGAAACAGCACGATCGGATCGCGCATGCTTGGCAACAGGGCTCCGTAAGCTCCCGGGTGATAACCTGATGGCGCGGATGTCGCGAAGATCCGGTCGCGGGGATGGATAAGGACTCCCATGGGTTTCGAACAGCTTGACGCCCGCGTTACCCGGTGGTGGAAGAACTACCGAATGTCGCGTCTCGCGACGCGCATGCGAACCGATTGGGACAGTCGCGCCAAGCGCAATGCCCTCCATTACGTGAATTGTGAGAAGCGTCAGTGGGATATCGAGAATTTCTTCTTGTCGGGTGAGAGGACGGTTGAAGCGGAAATCCTCAATGACATGGCGAACATCTCTCAGGGCAAGGATCCGGCCAAGATGCGCGTTCTGGAAATTGGGTGCGGCGTGGGCCGCGTCACCGGAGCGCTGGCCCGCGTGTTCGGAGAGGTGCACGCAGTCGACGTGAGCGAGGAAATGGTTGAGCGGGCTCGTGAATTTCTTTCCGACGTCCCGAACGTTTCTCTCTATAAGAACAATGGTTTGGATCTGAGCGTGCTCCCCCACATTCCTTTCGACTTCGCGTTCTCTCATCTCGTGTTCCAGCACATTCCCAGCATCGAGGTGATTGAAGGGTATCTGCGCGAAGTGAACCGCGTGCTCCGGCCAAACGCCCTGTTCAAGTTTCAAGTCCAAGGGGACCCGGCGACCAATCGGTCGCGGTTGGACACTTGGTGTGGATCGACGATTTCCAAGAAATCAGCCCTTGCCTTGGCCGAGCGTGGCGGCTTCGAAGCTCGCTATCAACGGGGCGCTGAAACCCAGTACTATTGGCTGTGGTTTTTCAAGCGTCCCGGATGAGAAAAGCCGCCTTGTTCCCCGTTGCGACGCACCGCGAAAGACCGAACAGCTCATGAAAATTGATCGCATTACGCTCCGTGAAATACGCATGCCGTTGGTCCATTTTTTTGAGACCAGCTTTGGGAGAACGACCGAACGTCGCATCATCGTCGTCGAAGTCGAGGGCGAGGGCGCCGTCGGGTGGGGCGAGGTGACGGCCGGCGAGCGTCCCTTCTATAACGAAGAATGGACCGATGCCGCTTGGCTGATCTTGCGGGATTTCGTCGCGCCTCGTGTCATAGGGAAGTTGCGGGGGGAGAAGTCTCTCGCGGCGGCCGCGGAAGTCGCCGCCCTCGGCAGCCACATTCGCGGTCACCAGATGGCGCGCGGCGGGTTGGAGGCCGCGGTCTGGGACCTCGAAGCCCGCCTCGCCGGCGTGCCGCTTTGGAAGCACATAGGCGGCATCCGGACCGAGATCGCGTGCGGCGTTTCGATCGGTATTCAAGACTCGGTTGAGCAGTTGCTCGGTTTGATCGAGCGCGAAACGGCCGCCGGGTATCAGCGCATCAAGATCAAGATCAAGCCGGGTTGGGACGTTGACGTCGTCGAGCGGGTTCGGGAGCGTTTCCCCGACATTCGGCTGATGGCCGACGCCAACTCCGCCTACACGCTTGACGACGTCGAGCACCTCAAACAGCTCGATGCGTTCGACCTAATGATGATCGAGCAACCTCTGGCTCACGACGAGATCATCGACCACGCCGCGCTCCAAGCCGCGCTCGACACGCCGATCTGCCTCGACGAGTGCATTCGGAACGCTCACCACGCTCGCCAGGCGATCGAGATGGGCGCGGCCCGCGTCGTCAACATCAAGCTCGGCCGCGTGGGCGGCTTCCGCGAGGCCCTGCGCGTTCACGAAGTTTGCCGCGAGCACGGCATCCCGGTCTGGTGCGGCGGAATGCTCGAAGGCGGGATCGGCCGCGCCCACAACATTGCGCTTTCGACGCTCGAAGGCTTCACTTTGCCCGGCGACGTTTCGGCGTCGAAGCGTTATTGGAAACGCGACGTGATCGATCCCGCGGTCGAAGTGAGCGAGCGAGGAACGATCGCAGTGCCCGAGACGCCGGGGTTCGGCTATCAGGTGGATCGGGATTATGTAGCGTCGCTGACGGTCCGCGAAGAAGTCGTAAAGTAAGGCGGAAGCGATTCCGGGCGGGGTGGAAGAGACACGACGGGCGCTGGGTTCAGGGGGTTCCGGGGGAACGTGAGCCGAGTTGGGGAGGGCGGGTGGCCGGGCGGGCCGCCGTTTCGCCCGGGCCGTTTTCGCTAAAGATCTTCGACGGCATTTCCGAGAAAGGGGTGCGCTGGGCGGTACAATTTGCGGAGGGGCGGATTCGCGGCGCTTGGCACCGGGCATGATCGGCACGACGCTATCTCACTACCGCATTGCCGAGAAACTCGGCGAGGGCGGGATGGGTGTGGTTTACAAAGCCATCGACACCAAACTCGAGCGGCCTGTCGCGCTGAAGTTCCTTTCGGCGGCGGCTCTGGAAGACGCCGACGCCAAGGCTCGCTTCTTCCGCGAGGCGAAGGCCGCCGCCGCGCTCGACCACGAGAATATCTGTACGATTCACGAAATCGACGAGGTCGACGGGGTTACCTTCATGGCCATGGCCCTCGTCGACGGCCGGACGGTTAAACAGATGGTCGTCGATCGTCCGCTGCCGATCGACCAGGCGCTCGATATCGCCATACAGACGGCGGCGGGCTTGCAGGCGGCTCATGAGAAAGGCGTTGTTCATCGCGATATCAAGAGCTCGAACTTGATGCTGACGCCGCGGGGGCAGGTCAAGATATTGGACTTCGGGTTGGCGCAGCTTGCCGAGGGGTCGAAGTTGACCAAGACGGCGACGATCCTCGGGACGCCGGCCTACATGTCGCCCGAGCAGGTCGAACGCAAGCCGACCGATCGCCGCACCGACATTTGGTCGCTGGCGGTTGTGATTTACGAAATGGTCACGGGACAGTTGCCTTTCGAGGGCGAAAAGGAGCAGGCGGTTTTCTACGCCATCGTCAATAGAGAGCCGGAACCGCCGACGGCGCTGCGAACACGCGTGCCGACCGACCTGGACCGTCTTGTCGGCAAAGCGATGGCGAAAAGGCCCGACGAGCGCTATCAGCATGTGGATGAGCTGCTGGTGGACTTGAAGGCGCTGCGGGGCGCGGTCTCGGGGGATACAACGAAAGGGACGGCGCGAGGACCCACGGAAGCGGTACGACCGTCCGTTACCGGCAATGGTCGACGGATGCTCTACGGCGGTCTGGCGGCGCTTGCGGCCGCCGCGTTGTTGGGCGCGGCTTATTGGTTGGGGTCTTCGAGTTCGGAACCGGGAACACAACCCGTGCCGACAGCGCTCAGGCCCGTTCCCATCACCAGCCACACCGGCATCGAGCGAACGCCGGCGATTTCGCCCGAGGGCAACCAGGTGGCCTATTCGTGGAACGGCCCCGATCAAGACAACTTCGACATCTACGTGCAGTTGATCGGCGCGGGCCGGCCCCTGCGGCTGACGAGCGACCCCGCCCAAGAAGGCCATCCGGTCTGGTCGCCCGACGGTCGCTACATCGCCTTTATTAGAAGGGTAGGACGACGGGCGGAGGCGGAGGTGATCCAAGTGCCCGCCCTCGGTGGGGTTGAGCGTAAGCTGGGCGACTTGTCGGGATGGCAGTTCATGAACTTAGAGTTGTCTTGGTCTCCAGACGGGGAATTTCTGGCGGTCGTTCATGAGCCGGAAAACGACCTCGAACGTAGGGGCATCTACTCTCTGTCGGTCGAAACCGGCGAAAAGCGCCGACTTGCACCGGTTTCGGCGAATACTAGACCGGCGCCGGCCTTTTCCCCCGATGGCGGCCGAATCGCCTTCGCGCGGACAAGAGTCGATCTCAACGTGCTCGATCTTGCGGCGGACGGCGGCCCCGACGGCGAACCTCGCCCCATACCGTTCGAACCCTTGGGCCTAATTTCGGGCTTGGCCTGGAGGGCGAGCGGTCAATCTGTCGTTTTTTCGGCGAGGAATGACGACGGTTCTGATTCGTTGTGGCAAGTTCCGGCTTCCGGCGGCGTGCCGCAGCCGGTCGCCGCCGCCGCTGAGAACGCGACTTCCCCTTCGATCTCCCGGCGGGGAAATCGGCTTGTCTACGAACGATCGCAATTTGACGACAACATTTGGCGGGTCCCCGGACTTGGGCACGAGGCATATTCGGCGGCGGACGAACGAAAGGCGGCCCGATTTATCGCCTCGACCCTTTCTGATCTCGCGCCCTACTTTTCGCCTGACGGCTTGAAGATCGCCTTCCAATCGAAGCGCTCCGGGACGGAACAGCTCTGGGTGTCCGACGCCGACGGCATGAATCCGGTTCAAGTGACTTCATTTGAGGGAGCCGTACCGGTCAGCCCTACCTGGTCTCCAGACAGTCGTTGGATCGCGTTCGATGTGATAAGGATGGTGGTTGATGACCGGGAGGGTCGGGCATTCAGTTCTCATGTCTAC
Organism: Bryobacterales bacterium; assembly: GCA_965248235.1. Classification (GTDB taxonomy): domain Bacteria; phylum Acidobacteriota; class Terriglobia; order Bryobacterales; family UBA6623; genus UBA6623. Next base: position 702,924 of record CBDFIU010000002.1, read on the forward strand.
GTCATGAGCGCCGCGGGCGGCGCCCCGCGGCAGCTTACGAGCGGAAGTTACCAGGACCTACGCGCCGCTTGGTCGCATGACGGCCGCTGGGGTTACTTCGGATCGGAGCGCGGCGGCGACTGGCAAATATGGAAGGCGCCGTTCGAGGGCGGCGAGCCAGTGCGGGTCACGCGCGGCGGCGGCCAAGAAGCGACGGCTTCTCCCGACGGAGCGTTTGTTTACTATACGAAGACGCGGGAGACTCAAATCATTTGGCGCGTTCCGGTCAACGGCGGCGATGAAGAACAAGTCCTTGAGCGAGACCATAGCGGCACAGGCCGCTGGGAGATCACCGAAAAAGGAATCTACTTGCTGAACGACGAAGGCCGCGCAGGTGCTAACCGCATCGAGTTCTTCAGCTTTGCCACAAAGAAGGTCGAGACGGTCGCGTGGCTCGCGGAAGACACGGACTCGCTAGGCTTGCAATTCACCGTTTCTCCCGACGAGCGGTGGGTTGCCTACGATCGCATCGACAACATGCAAAGCGACATTATGCTGCTGGAGGGTTTTGAGTAGGGCGGGGCCAAGGTACCGGCTGAGAGCTGGTCACGGCCAAGCTTCAAGGCCCCTCAGCCTCCCCGCCGGCAAGCAAGAACCACGCAGTCTTCAGCAAGCCGCGCGCCCACGTCGGACGTCGTCCGCCCCGGATCGGCAAGTTGCCCCGACCGACTCTCGAATGCTAACTTTGCGTAAGCTGTCGGTCCGCCGCTCGAATCGCTTCCGCAACCCTCGCGAATCCGCACGAGGCGGGAAGCCCATTCGTAAGAGAGGCCTTCGCGAAGCAAGAAAAGGAGAAGAAATGTCCGCGACCAGCACACTCACTGAAACGGTCCTTTACGGCGTCGATGCCGGTGTCGCCGTCATCACTTTCAACCGCCCCGAGCGCAACAACTCCATGACGCGGATCATGCAAAAGGAATACTTCGACGCCTTGGACCGCGCGGCCGAAGACCCCGAGGTTCGGGCCATTGTCGTCACCGGCGCGGGCAAGTCGTTTTGCGTCGGCGCCGATATGGACGACCTGGCCGGACTCGACCCCGAGGAAGCCGCCAAGCGTGAAAGAGACTCGCGATCGGCCACCCACGCCACGACCGTCCCTAAGCCGGTTGTCGCCGCTGTCAACGGGCCTTGCGCCGGATTGGGTTTCGTGCACGCGGTGGCGTGCGACGTGCGATTCGCGGCGGCCGGCATCAAGCTCACGACGGCATTTGCTCGGCGCGGGCTGATCGCGGAGCACGGCGTGTCGTGGCTGCTGCCCAACCTGATCGGAACGTCCCGCGCGCTCGACCTGCTGCTTTCCGCTCGCGTCGTCATGTCCGAGGAGGCGCTCGAACTCGGCGTCGTCAATCGCGTCGTTCCGCGCGACGCTTTACTGGAGGAAGCCGTGACTTACGCCCGAGATCTGGCGATCAACTGTTCCCCCAAAGCCATGGCGGCCATGAAAGAACAGATCTACGAAGATCGCAACGGATCGCTGCGCGAAGCCGTCGAAAAGGCGAATGTCTTAATGCAAGAATCGTTCGAATGGCCGGATCTCAAAGAGGGCGTCGCGAGTTGGGTCGAACGCCGCGCACCCAATTTTCCGCCGCTCGAAAAGAAGGATTGCTAGCAGCCATGGCAAGAGTGTTCGGGAGAAAACGGGGGACGGCCATTCGATTTTCGCCCCCCAAACCGTTCTGTTTCCAACGCCCATGGATTGCGAACATCGGTGGCTCTACCCTTTTTTCGCGTAGCCGGAACTTACACCATTGGCTGCAACGGGTCTCCCGAGGATTTGCCGACGATCGCGCGGCCGGCGTGTTCGACGGCGTGATGGCTCGCTTCTTGCCAAGGCTCCTGTTGCTCGCTGTTTCCTGCGCGACACTTCTCCACGCTGACCGCCGTAAGCCCAATTTTGTCGTCATTCTCGCCGATGATCTGGGTTACGGTGATCTGGGCGTCCAAGGTCACCCCAAGATCCGCACTCCCGAAATCGACCGCATGGCCCGCGAGGGTGTTCGGCTCACCGAGTTCTACTCCCCGGCGCCCACTTGCACGCCCGCCCGCGTCGGGATGCTGACCGGACGCTACCCCTATCGATCGGGGTTGGTGCGAGTTCTGATCCCGAAAGAAAAGTGGGGGCTTCCGCAATCGGAGATCACGCTGGCCGAGGCTCTTCGCGAAAACGGCTACGCTACCGCCCTGATCGGCAAGTGGCACCTCGGCGGCCGTAAGCCGTTCCGGCCGCTCAAACACGGTTTCGACTCGTTCTTCGGCCTGCTCTACAGCAATGACATGGGACTGTTGCCGCTGTTGAAATGGCCGCGGCTCGAGCTATTGCGCGACGACAAACCCGTCGAATCTCCAGCCAAGGTCAAGACGCTTACTAGGCGCTATACCGAAGAAGCCGTCCGCTACATCGAACAAAACCGAGAGAAGCCGTTCTTCTTATTCCTCTCGCACACGATGCCGCATCTCCCACTCCGGCCCGCCGACGAGTTTCGCGGCAAGTCGAATTTCGGCTACTACGGCGACGTCGTCGAAGAGCTCGACTGGAGCACCGGCCGCGTCTTGCGGGCCCTCAAGGACAACGGCCTCGACGAGAACACCCTGGTCATCTTCACCAGCGATAACGGCCCCTGGACCAAAGGCGGCGACGGCAAACTGCAAACCCGCGGCACGGCCGATCCGCTGCGGGGAGTCAAGGGAACAACATGGGAAGGCGGCATGCGAGTCCCCTTCATCGCGCGCATGCCCGGGAGCATACCCGCCGGTCAGGTGCGAGACGGCGTGGCGAGCCTCATGGACCTATTCACGACGTTCATCGAAGAGGCCGGAGGCGAGATTCCCTCCGACCGCGCCATCGACGGCAAGAACATCACGGCTTTGCTCACGGGACAAGCGGACAGCCCTCACTCGGAGTTCTTCTACTATTTCCGAAGGAAGCTGTTCGCGATTCGTTCGGGCCGCTGGAAGTTGCACTTGTTCCAGCGCAAGGTGAAGTCAAAGGGCCGCCCCGCGGATCCGATTCGCCTCAGGCCTCCGAAGCTCTACGATCTTTCCGCGGACCCCGCGGAGCAACACGATGTGGCAGCGCGCAACGGCGAAGTTGTGCGAGAGTTGGCGTCGCGGGGCCAAGCTTTCCACGCCGGCATCCGCCCGGTGCTGAGCCTGCCCGGCCCCGGAAAGTCCGTTTTCGGCGGACTCATCACCCAAGCACCGAAGTCGCAAAAATAGAAGCGCGGGGTTCCCCGGCTATAGCGTCGCGACAGGCCGGGCGTGGCCGGCTTCGTATGCGGCGACGACGGCGGACTGCTGCTGCAAGTAACCTAATTGATCGACGCCGGCGAGCAGGCACTTCTTCGAAAATTCGTCGATCGGGAATTGCACCTCGCGGCCCGAGGGCAGCCGCGCGATTTGCCTGGGAAGGTCGATTTCCACCTCGAGAGCCTCGTCCCGCTCGGCGGCCTCGAATAGCTCGCCGTGCACGGCCTCGTCGACGATGACGGGCAGGAGACTGTTCTTGAGGCAATTGTTGCGGAAAATATCGGCGAACGAAGTACTGATCACGGCACGAAACCCAAATCCCATCAGCGCCCAGGGAGCATGTTCGCGCGAGCTGCCGCAACCGAAGTTGTCGCCGGCGAGCAAAATCGTGGCCCCCGCGGCTCGCGGTTGATTGAGAATAAACTCCGGGTTCGGCTCGCCGCTTTCCTCGTAGCGCCAATCGTTGAACAGGTTCTTGCCGAGCCCCTGCTTGTCGATCGTTTTCAAGAACCGCGCCGGGATAATCTGGTCGGTGTCGATATCGCGCACCGGCAAGGGCACGACGCGTCCGGTGAATGGGGTGATGGGATCCATATCGTCTCGTTGAGCCGTTATCCGTCGTTACTTGGCCGCTAACCCAGCATAGTCCTAACATCCGTCACCGCGCCGTTCACCGCGCTGGCTGCCGCGGTCAGCGGGCTGGCCAAGAACGTCCGGCCGCCCTTACCCTGACGCCCCTCGAAATTCCTGTTGCTTGTGCTCACGCAGTACTGCCCGGGGGCCAGCTGATCGCCGTTCATCGCGATGCACATGCTGCAACCCGCCTCGCGCCACTCGGCCCCGGCCGCGCGGAAGATATCGGGCAAATTCTCCGCCTCGGCCTGTTTCTTGATCTTTTCCGAACCCGGCACGACCAGAACGCGGACCTTGGGGTCGACCTTACGGTTCTTGAGAATCTCGGCCGCCTGCCGCAGGTCCGACATGCGCGAGTTTGTACAGCTTCCGATAAAGACCACGTCAATCGGATGCCCCACCAGCGGCTTGCCGCCCTCGATTTTCATGTAGTCGAGGGCTTTGCGGATGGCGTTGCCCGAAACCGGCCCGTCGGCCGACTCCGGCGTTGGCACGGGTTGTGAAATCCGAACGCCCATGCCGGGGTTGGTCCCGTAGGTGATCATGGGTTCGAGTTCGGAAACGTCAAGGTTGACCACTTGGTCGTACGTCGCGCCCTCGTCGCTCGGCAACTGCCGCCAAGCGGCAACCGCGGCGTCCCAGGCTTCACCTTGGGGGGCGCGCGGTCGGCCCGCCAAATACTCGAAAGTCGTGTCGTCGGGCGCAATCATCCCCGCCCTCGCCCCGCCTTCGATCGACATGTTGCAGACCGTCATGCGGCCTTCCATCGATAGCGACCGAATAGCTTCGCCGGTGTATTCGAGCACGTGCCCGGTACCGCCGCCGATGCCGATTTTCGCGATCAACGCCAAAATCAGATCCTTCGCCACAACGCCCTTCGGCAGCGTTCCCTCGAAGCGCACTTCGCACGTCTTGGGCTTGTTCTGCAACAGGCATTGCGTCGCCAGCACGTGCTCGACCTCGGTAGTCCCAATACCGAACGACAGCGCCCCGAATGCTCCATGGGTCGACGTATGGCTGTCGCCGCAGACCACGGTGACGCCGGGCTGGGTAAGACCCAACTCAGGTCCGATCACATGGACGATCCCCAAGTTCTCATTGCCCAGATCGAACAGCGGGACACCGAATTCACCGCAATTGATGCGTAATTGCTCGACCTGCTTGGCGGCGATCGGGTCGACGATCGGCAGCGTGCGGTCGGTGGTCGGGATGCTGTGGTCCATCGTCGCGACGGTACAATCGGGTCGGCGAACCTTTAGCCTGCGGTCGCGCAACCCCTGAAACGCCTGCGGCGAGGTGACCTCGTGAATCAGATGCAGATCGATATAGAGAACCACGGGACAGTCGGGCTCTTCGACCACAACGTGGTTGTCCCAAATCTTTTCAAATAGAGTTTTCGGCGTGGAGACAGTCATAACAATCAGTTTCCAGTCTAGCAACCAAGTAGCGACAAACACTCGCGTTTGTCCTAGCCCAAAGCTCAGACAAGCTCTCAGCTTGTCTCGCCCGGTCGAAGCTTCGGGCAGCGAGCCCATGTGGAATATCCGCCGCTGTCCCTAACCCTTTCCCGTGCTTGGCCGATCAAGACTCTAAGGGGATCGCCCCGGCCCTGTTGCGAACCCGGTCAGACTATGTCCCGAGAGCTTCAATTTCTAGTCGTCGATGACGAGCCGACCAGCCGACTCGAACTCAAGGACATCCTCAAAGCGTACGGCAACGTCGATGAGGTCGAAGGCGGCGTCGAAGCGATCTCGATCTTTCGGGACGCCATTCTCAACAAGACCCCCTACCACCTCGTCACGCTCGATGTCGCCATGCCGGTGTTGGACGGCATGGTCACGCTCGAATGCATTCGCGGTCTCGAAATGGTGCATCGATCACTGCCCAAAGCCAAGATCTTGATGGTCACCGGTACCGCCCGGGAAGACGTCATCGTGGGATCGATTCGCCTTGGCTCGGAGGGCTACTTGGTCAAGCCGCTCGACCGCGCGCTGATCGACGCCAAAGTGCGCGAGATTTTTCACTTGCCTCTCAGCCCCGAGCAAAAGGCCAAACTGAGCACCGGCCGAAACGCCGTCCGGTTCCGGCGCAACAGTAGCGCTCGGGTGAGGCCGAGTCCGGTCTTGCTTTTCCGTTCATTCCCATGAAAATAGGCACGCGGCAGGCATTAATTCCCATGGCTGGTACAATAAGAGCACACGCTTTGGGCAGGCCCCGGGAGGCTTCTTCCCTCAGGCACTCCACTCCCGCGGCGTTTTCCCGTTTCCACAAATCTCAAAATACTTTCTTAGAGAAAGCGGAGTTATCGTCGAGGGGCGGCCGTGAATTGACACGCCGTGCCGCAACAAGACTCATGCGACATTCGTTTACCTGGTTGCTTTTTTTGGCCGCGCCGTTGTCGATCGGCATGGCTGAGTTCGAGTCGGCTGCTCCCGCGCCCGAGCCCGTTCCCGTCTCGCTCGGGGGCGAGGCGAGTTGGTATGGGCCGCGGTTCCACGGCCGCGTGACCGCCAGCGGTGAAGTCTACGACATGTTCGCCCTCACCGCGGCGCATCGCGAGCTGCCCTTCGGCGCGGCGTTGCGCGTGCTCGACCCCCGTAGCGGTCGATCGGTCTTCGTTCGGATCAATGATCGGGGACCCTTCATTGGCGACCGCGTGATTGATCTGAGCTTCGCCGCCGCTCGAGAACTCGGCATGGTCCACCAAGGTCTGGCTCAGGTCGAAATAGAATTATTGGAGCCGCCGCGGCACCGTCGAGGCGAAGACGCGAATTCCGAGCTGTGAACGGTGAACCGCGGTTACCCGCCCCGGGACTTCGTGGCCGTGGGACCTCGCAGCACTTCTCGCACCGAATAAATAGGCCGGTTCTGGCTTTCGAAGTACGTCCGCATCAGCACTTCCCCGATCAGCCCGGTGCAGAACATCTGTAGTCCCGCGATCGCCAAAACGGCCCCGGCGATCAACAAAGGCCCGTGCTCGAGCATGATGTGGATGCCTCGCAATTTCTGAACCACAAGCGCGCCCAAAAACAACCCGCCCAGCGTACCGCAAGCCAGCCCGATCGCTCCGAAAAAGTGCATCGGCCGCGTCAGGTAGCGAGCCAAGAAGCGGATCGTCAGCATATCGAACAACACCCGGAAGACGCGCCCCAATCCGTAGTGCGAAGAGCCTTCCACGCGCGGCGCATTGCGAATCGGCACTTCCCCGATGCGCGCGCCTTGCATCCCCGCCAGCGCCGGGATAAAACGGTGCAGCTCGCCATAGAGCCGAATATCTCGCAGGATATAGCAGCGGTATGCCTTGAACGTCGTGCCGAAATCGTGTAGATCGACGCCGCAAAGCTTGGCCATGACGGCGTTGGCGACTCGCGAAGGAATCCGACGCGTCAACCAACCATCCACGCGGTCGGCGCGCCAACCGCTGGCAATGTCGTAGCCCTCGTCGATCTTTTCAAGCAGAGCGGGAATATCACGCGGGTCGTGTTGCAGGTCAGCGTCGAGCGCGATCACGACGTCTCCCTCGACCGCGGAAAAGCCCGCCGCCAAGGCCGCCGTTTGTCCGAAGTTTCGGCGCAGGGCTATGACGCGGAGCCGACCGTCGTTCTCCGTTAGATTACGCAGCAGATCGTAACTGCTGTCGGTCGAGCAATCGTCGACGAAAATGATCTCGAACTCGCGCCCCAGTGGCTCCAGCGTCGTGATCAGGCCGTCATAGAGCGGCAGCAAGGTCTTTTCTTCGTTGTGAACCGGAATAACGATGGAAAGCGCGGGCGACCCCATGGGTAAGGTCATTCTAACAGCGCCGAAAGAGAAAGTCGGATTGGGTCCTGCTGGTCTCGCCCTGCCGCGGGAACCGTAAAGCGACGCGACCGCTATTGGTTGAACTGATCGATGTCGGTATGTTTGCCGCGCCGGATGACGTGAAGCCCCACCAGATACTCGCCCTGATAAGGCTCGCAATAGCAAGTGGGCCCGAAACAATCCCCCACGCGACCTTCGACGCGCACCACCGTTTGCATCGGGACCGGATCGGGAACCTGGAGCTGCAAGCCGTAATCGCTGGTGTCGCGAACCACAACATTCGCCACGATTTGTCCCCCGATCGCCGCGGCCCAGTGAAGGCGCCCCTTGCCTCCGGCCGGTCGGCGGTCGATTCGACGGCGGTCCATCAGCACGCGGATGACACCCATGAAATAGGCGTGGTCTTGTTCGTGTGTGTGGCGGACGACGGCTTTGCAACGAGGCGAGCCATCGGTCGAAACCAAACCGTTTGGCCGATCTTGAATTCGAGCGGTGAGATGAACCCGACGCCCGTCCCCGAAAGGTCCTCAATACTGATACTCTCGCCGAGTTGGTCATGATCATCGGTGAGCCATTCGACTCGGCCGGGCTCGTTGGCCGCCAGCCGAGGTTGAACACGGCGTTCGTTCCGCCGGAACGCCTTTTTGCCCCTCGAACAACCGATGGATGAGGCGATGGCCTTAGTTGCTTTTCGAATACCTTGTAGCATAATCGGGGTTTAGGTCTATTATCCCCTTAGTTGGAGCGTGTGACAAGAGTACTATCGTACCGAGTCAATGGTACGGTATTCCCCACCGCGGGGTCGGTGCGAGGCTCGCTGCTTGAAATTCGTGGTTCGCTTTCACATTGAGCATCTTACACCCGAAGCAGCACAACCAAGCCGAAGATCACCATGGCCACGCCCGCGGCCCGCCCGCCGCCCACCCCGATCGGAAGCACTTTCTCGAGCAGAACGAAGAGCGTAATCGCGGCGATCCAAAGCAGATTCATCACGCCCCCGAAGAAGAGCAACCCCATCAGCGCCCAACAGCAACCGAGGCAATAAGCGCCGTGCTCCAAACCCATCTGGAAGGCCCCCGCCGCGCCCTGCCGCCAGTGTTCGGATATGAAATGCATCGGTGATCGGCAGTGGCTCAGGCAAGCGTTCTTGGCCGGCGTCATCTGATAGACACCGGCCGCGATCAGCAATGACGCCCCCAGCGCCGGGCTCGTCGACACCATCATCGGCGACAGCAAAGCCGCCTGATCGAGTCCCCATTGCGCGGCGGTCGCGCCCACGCTGAAAAGAGTCCACATCACCGTGTAACCACCGATGAAAACCGCCGCCGGAGCAAGCGGCGTCCCCTGGTCGGCGGCTTTGCGCGCCACCGCCGCGTAGATCAGCGTCATCGGAATCGCCGTGGGCGTCATCATCCCGACCATCATCACCGCCCACATCAAAAACATCAGCAGAAAGTCGATCCCCGTCCAAGGCTTGATCTTCAGCACGTCCGACGCGGCGATCGATGCCGGCTCGCCGGCTGAGCCCATGGGCATCGATTCCATATCCATCGCGCCCATGTCGGGCGAGCCCATATCCATCGAAGATGTCAGGTAGACGAGATAAGCCCACGAAACGGCCGTCACCCCGATCAACCCGGCGATCAGGGCGATGCGGTCACGCCGCGGCAAGCGATGTTCGGTCATGGCGGCGCGAGAGAGGTTCAGCGTATGACGCCGTCTTGGTTCCAGTGAAGGATGTTGAACTGGCCGTAGCTGCCCTCTAGGTCAAGCGGGATCTTGCCGTTCGATTTCGTCTTGCCCGAGCCCATCTCGGCAACGGTGAACTCCATGCCGTTGGGGAGGTTGATGCGCGCCCGGAACTCGTCGCCGCTAAACGGGTCGACGATCGGGGTCCCGGTGGATTCAACGACGCCGGGGACACGCAAACGGGCCTTGCGGGCGTCGACGTCAATCTCAAGTTCGACCGGGGCGTACAGGGTCTCAGCAACTTCTGTCATCAAACTGCCCATGATGGCGAAAATCGTCGTGCCGGGCGTTGTCGACTCGCCGTGCAGGATCTTGCGCAAGGCCTGGCGTTGCGCCGGATCGGCGCCCTCGTCGATGATCACCTGCTGTCGACCGTTGCCCTCCGCTACTTCACCGGGGAAATGGATCAGCATGGCCCAGTTGACCCCGTCGAGCCGCGTGTCGTTGAAGTAGCCCTGCTCGATTCTTCCGCAAACGACCGCCTCGCAAAAGCCGTTCGTCGTGGGTGCATTGAACTGACAGGGGCAGCCGTAGTCACAGTTGCAATTGCCGTATTCAACGCCTCGAATCATCCATTGGTCGGCCATCAGGTTTTCCTTTCGCGATTGCCCCTACAGCAACGATAAGGCCGAGTCTAATCCCGCAACCGCGCATTGTCAATCGAACGCGGGCGGGTGTCACCGCGCACCTCTCCGCCGAACCGAGTCGCTGTCGACACACAGCCGCCCCCATGCAACACTGCGTCACCCGTGTGCGAAAAGACGCGGAAGGAAGCCCGGTTCACCGGCTTAGCCTGCTCAAATAGGCCGGCCCTTCAGGGCCGGTGCCGCACCCCACCGCCCGCAACCAGGCCACTTCAGCGGCCTTCCCCTTGCAGGCTTCAGTCGGCACCGAATCAACCAAAAACTTCCAGGCCAACGCCCAACATCCCAACCTGCTACCCCCGTGAACCTGGAAGGTCTCGCTGGGGTAACATCGCGCACGTTTTGAGCCGCGGAACGGCGGAAACAGGGTGCCGGCAAGCCTCGCCCGCATTGCCGCGGCGCTATCATAAATCCCACTGATTTAGAGAACCGCGACTATCCCCGTGCCTACCCCCCTTCACTTCGGAAACCCGCGCTTCGATTTCGAAACCATCGACAGCACCATGACCGAAGCCGTATTGCGCGCCGAGGACGGCATCGAGGAAGGCGCCGTCGTCATCGCCGATCGCCAATCGTCCGGCCGCGGACGTCTAGGCCGCTCGTGGATCTCCGAGCCCGGCGTCGGATTGTATTTCTCACTCATTCTGCGTCCGCCTTCCCCGCCCGAACGCTCCGCCGTCTTGACCCTCGCCATGGGACTCGGCGTAGCGCGAGGTCTCGCGGAGGCCTCCGGCGCCGCCTTTGACATTCGCTGGCCCAACGACGTGCTGTTGAACGAAAAAAAGTGCTGCGGCATCCTGGTCGAAACCGCCGCCGAAGCGGGATCGTTGCGCTACGCCGTCGTCGGTATCGGCGTAAACGTGAATCAGCCGCAAATGCCCGAGGAAATCTCCGCCGGCGCGACTTCTCTCCGGATCGAAACCGCTCGCTCATTCGATCGCGAGGAAGTTCTTACCTCGGTCCTTCGCTCACTCGAAAGCTACTACGCCCTGTTTTGCGAACAAGGGGCACGCCCGATCATCGCCGAGTTCGCCGAAGCATCGAGTTACGTCTCGGGCAAGGTGGTCACGGTCGACGCCCCCGGCGGCCCCGTGTATGGAACCACCGCCGGGCTGGATTCCTCCGGCGTCCTGCTGCTGCGCAAGGAAGACGGCTCAACCGAACCGATCCTCGCCGGCAGCGTGCGGCCCGTGGCCGCGCGGGGCTAACGCGGATCACGACCACGCGTGATACTGGCCGAAATTTATCCCTAAATCTGTTCCGCCGCGACTTTTCGGGATAGAATTGGACAGACACTGGGCGATAACCCTCATGATCGGCCAAACCATCTCGCACTACGAAATCACCGAAAAACTCGGTGAAGGCGGGATGGGTGTCGTCTACAAAGCCCAAGATACAACGCTGGATCGCCCGGTCGCTCTGAAATTCCTGGCCGCTCAACTTCTCGAAGACGAGGATGCGCGGGAACGATTCATTCGCGAGGCGAAGGCTGCCGCCGCGCTCAACCACCCGAACATCTGCACGGTCTACGAAATCGACGAGGCCCACGAAAAAAGCTTCATCGCCATGGAGTTTGTCGAGGGCGGCAGCGTCAGAGAGCGACTCCGCAAGAGACCCCTGCCACTCGAGGAAGCGCTGGACATCGCCATCCAGACCGCCGAAGGATTGCAGGTCGCCCACGAGAAGGGCATCGTTCATCGCGACATCAAAGCGTCCAACTTGATCGTCACACCGCAAGGGCGCGTGAAGATCATGGACTTCGGCCTGGCGCAGCTTGCCGGGCGCTCCCACTTCACGAAGACGAATGCGATCTTGGGGACGCCGGCTTATATGTCGCCCGAGCAAGCTCAGCGTCTTCCAACCGACCGGCGAACCGACGTCTGGTCGCTCGGCGTAGTGATCTACGAAATGGTCTGTGGTCGTTTGCCGTTCGAGGCGGAGCGGGAAGAGGCGTTGAGCTACGCCATCGTTCATCAGGAACCCGAGCCGTTAACGGCCCTTCGTGTCGGCCTCCCCGTGGAGCTTGACCATATTCTCGACAAGGCGCTGGCCAAGTCGCCCGACGAACGCTATCAGCATGTCGACGAGATGCTGGTCGATTTGCGGAGTTTGCGGAAGCTTACGGGACCGGCCAACGCGAAGCCCGATTCCCCCGGCTCGGGCCGACGGCCATCCGCGCGCAGCCAACCCGCGTCCGCCGCAGGGTTGATCTCCGGTGCGCGACCGAAGCGCCGCCTCGGAATCCTCGCGGCCGTGGCCGGCCTCGCGGCGATCGGCGCGGCGGTTTGGTGGGGCGTACGAACCGAACCCGCGTCCGAGCCCGTCCCTTCCACAACGGAAACCGCCTCGACCGCCGTGCTGCCTTTCGAGAACTTGTCGGGCGATCCGGAGCAGGAGTTTTTCAGCGACGGCATGAGCTCGGCGTTGATCGGTAACCTGAGCGGCGTGCAGTCTCTGCGGGTGATTTCTTGGACCACCGCGCGGCGCTACAAAGACACGGAAAAGAGCGCCCCCGAGATTGGCGCCGAACTGGACGTATCCCATCTGCTCGAAGGATCCGCCATGCGAGCCGGCGATGATGTCCGAATCACCGTTCACCTGACGGACGCGCGACAGGACCGCCAACTCTGGTCCGAGAGTTTTGAAGGTTCGCTGGCCAGCATTTTGCGCCTACACCGAGAGGTGGCCCAAGCAGTGGCTCCGGAAATCGAGCGGCGACTGACGTTCGCCGGGCGAGGACCGCAAGCCGAGAGCGAGGTCCCACCCGAGGCATACGTAGCCTATTTGAAGGGGCTCGAGGAATTTCGAAAAGGTGCCGGCGTCGGCGGCTTTACCCGAGCGCTCGTTTATTATCGACAAGCTGTCGAGGCGGCGCCCGATTTTGCCGCGGCCCATGCGGAAATAGCCTTGATGTATCAGTACCATTCTTTCGGGAAGACGATGTCGGTGGCGGAGGCTCAGTCGCGGGGCCGCGCCGCCATGCGCAAGGCATTGTCTTTGGACCCCCATCAGCCGACGGCCTTGCGGGTCAAGGGCGACTCCAGAATGTTCGACTGGGATTGGGCCGGATCCAAGGAAACTCTCGAAACCGCACTGGCGGCTTTCCCGAGCGATTCCGGGATTCGCGTTTCGTACGCGGCCCTGCTTTCCTTTTACGGCCGGTTCGAGGATGCTCGTAAGGAAATGCTTCGGGCATACCGCCAGGATCCTCAGGCCGTTGATATCCGTTGGCGGGTCGCGCGTATTCACTATCGCACCCGAGATTATGACGGGGCCGAAGAGTATGCGCGGGCGGAGCTTGAGGAAGACCCCGGCAGCGTGGGCCTGAACACTCTCGCGTTGGTTGCCCTTGCCAGGAAACGCTACGACGGAGCTGTACTTTTTCTTCGCCAAGTTCCGGACACCCAAATCTTCAAGCAGACGCACCTTGCGTACGCCTACGGTCCGCAAGGGGAGCGCGAATCCGCGGCTCGAGCATTGGATGAACTAAAACGTAGAGCAGCCACCACATACGTCTCGCCGTGGAGGTGGGCCATCGCCTACACCGGCTTAGGCGACAACGATAAAACATTGACGTTCCTCGAACAAGCCTTCCAGGAGCGAGATGTATGGCTCATGCACCTAGGCACGCATCCGATGTTGGACCCCCTTCGCTCGGAACCCCGCTTCCGCGCCCTAGTCGAAAAAATGAATCTCCCGTTTTCGATGTAGACAGGCGGCCGTGAACCGGCGCCGCCAGGCGCCCGCGGAGTATAATCTCCCCAGGCCGAATTGAAACTAGTGATCAGACCACGTGCAAAGACACCTTTCCCCGACCTTTTTGAGAAGGCTTCTATCCGCCATCGCGGAGGCCAGAGCCGCATCGCCACACGATGCGGTCACTCAAGAATAGTGCTTTACAGCCAAACAAACTTTTTCATGCTTGGTCGTGGTACTAGCCACCAGAAGGTGGAGCCCATGGTGAAACAATGCGTCGTAGTAGCGCTCCTTGCTTCAGGCGCTGCCGGCACGGCCGTCGGTGCTCCAAGAAACTGCGCTGAGCTCGAGCAATTGGCCCTGCCCGACATCCACATCCGCGAGGCCGCCGCGTCAACGGGCGAGCAAGCCGAAGACGCCGCCCCCCTGCCCGACGGCGTACCGTCGAGGCAACGCAAGGCCGTGGTCCCGCACTGCAAAGTCGAGGGTACGATCGGCGACGAAATCAACTTCGAGCTGCTGTTGCCCGCCGACTGGAACGGCAAATTCATGATGGGCGGCGGCGGAGGCTACGTCGGGAGCGTCAGCAATCAGGCCCGCTATTCGGTCAACCGCGGATACGCCACCGTCGCGACCGACACAGGCCACCAAGCGAACGGCATTCGCGCCGATTGGGCCCACGACCACCTGGAGCGTCAAGTGAACTGGGGATACCTGGCGGTCCACCGTACCGCCGAGGCCGCCAAGGCGATTATTCGAACCTATTACGAATCGGCCCCGAAGTATTCCTATTTCAACGGCTGTTCCAATGGAGGTCGTCAAGCCCTGATGGAGGCTCAGCGCTTCCCGGAAGACTTTGACGGCATCATCTCCGGCGCTCCGGCTCACAACTTCAGCGGCCTTTTGGCGGCGTTTCTCTACAACGTGCAACGCATCTTTCCCGACCGCTCAAACCCGACTGAATCCGTGATCACCCCCGACAACCGTCGTCTTCTGCAATCTACAATCCTCGAGCAGTGCGATCGGCTGGACGGCGTTGAAGACGGCATTCTCGACGATCCCCGCGAATGCGCCTTCAAGCTGTCGAGCCTTCCGAAATGTCCCGGCGGCGGGCTGGCGGCGCACTGCTTGACGGTGGCTCAGCAGGAGGCGATCGCCGCCGTTTACGACGGGCCGCGAAATCAAGACGGACAGATCCATCCCGGCTTTCCCTTCGGGGGAGAGAACGAGACGGCGGCCTGGCAGGGTTGGATTACCGGCCCAAGTGCGCGAATGATCGAAGCCTTCGGCGAGCCAAGCCTTCAATTCGGTTTCGGAACCCAAGGATTCAAGCACCTCATTTTTCGAGATCCGGAATTTGACTACACACGCTACGATTTCGCGACATTTGCGTCGGATAGCGAGTTGTTTTCTTCCTTCGCCGACGCGACGGATCCCGACTTGAGCGAATTCAAGAAGGCCGGCGGAAAACTCATCCTGTGGCACGGTTGGGCGGACGCGGCGCTCACGGCCTTGGCTTCGATCGACTATTTCGAGGCTGCGGAATCTCGCGACCCCGCCGTGCGCGACTATTTTCGTTTCTACATGTTGCCCGGCGTCTTCCACTGTGCCGGCGGCCCCGGTCCCGACCGCGTCGACTGGATCGACGCCATCGAGAACTGGGTGGAACGCGACCAGGCTCCCGGGCGAATGACAGCCTATCGCGTCGCCGACGACAAGGTAGACATGACGCGACCGCTGTGCGTCTTCCCCCAGCGCGCCGTCTACAAAGCCTCGGGCAGCACCAACGAGGCCGCCAACTTCGAATGCCGCGATCCCGAGGGGCCGTGAAAATTTCAACCGACTGTAGCCGCGGAGCGGCGACCGGAAAGTAGCCCAGGGTGAAGCGAAGCGAAACCCTGGGTGCCTTTTCATGGATGCCGAGCCCCGGATGGGGCGTAGGAGCAACCGTCGAAGCGAACCTCGGCCGGTCGAAACTTCGTGACTGGCGGCTGTCCAAATGCTCCCTGACGTTACGTGCCATGCCTCGAGCCGGGTTATCCTATGACGGAATGCGGCGGATTACGCGAGTAGCGATCAGTCTCACGGCGGCCTTGGTTCTGTCGGCCGCCCCAATCAACGCGGCCGACAAAGCCGAAGACGATGACACGCGCGCGAAGGCTCGGGAGTTGACCTCCCCGATCCCCTACTCCAAAGATTCGGTTCGCACCGGCCGCAAGACCTACCTGCGACTCTGCCAGTATTGCCACGGCGCGGACGGCAGAGCGCAGGCCAACCCCGACTTCGAAGCCCCGAGTCTGCGAAACCCCAAGGAATGGCGGTACGGTTCGACCCAGGGCGAAATCTTCACCTCGATCCGCGACGGGGCCGGGCACGAAATGCCCCCCTTTCGAAAACAGTTGAGCGACGTGCAAATTTGGCAATTAGTACACTACATTCGCAGCATTGGCCCGAAGCCGTTGCGGCCCCAGGAACAAAGTCCCTGAGCCCGCCGGCGGAAGCAACAGGAGACCACGAATGGCGAGCAAGCAAAACAAACCAGGCGCTTCCGTATCGCGCCGCAAATTCGTAGCTGGAGGCGCCGTCGCCACGGCACTGGCCGGCGTTTCGAAAGTCCAAGCGTCCTCGACCGGCGGACGTGATTCGAACATCAAGATCCCCGACGAGGTTCCCGCGACCCTGGCCGAGGCCCCCAAGCCCGCTGACTTCCCGATGACCGGAGCGCAGGTCTTCGCCAAAGCCTGCAAGACCGAGGGCCTCGGCGCGTTGTTCTGCGCCCCCGGCAACTACGTCGTGATCAACGCGATTGCTTCCGAGGGCATCCCCAGCTACGGAGGCCGCACCGAGGGCATGATGTGCGCCGCCGCCGACGGTTTCTCGCGCGTCACCGGCGAGGTCGCCGCCGCCTCGGGTACCGAGGGCCCCGGCTTCACGAACATGATCATGAATATCGCCGCCGCCAACGCCGCCCGAACGCCGTTGCTCGTGCTGGCAAGCAACATGACCATCGGGCTCGACGACACCGAACACGGTATCCAGCGCGTCTATCAGCAACCCACCACCGAAGGGATGAGGAAATACGGCAAACGCCTGCTCACCCCCGAGCGCGTTCACGAATACGCCGCCTACGCCTTCCGGCAACTCAAGTCAGGCGTCCCCCGCCCGGTGCACCTCGACTTCCCCGGCGAGGTGGCGCGCAAGAAATTCGAAAGCGCCGAAGACCTGCGCTACTTCCACGACAAATCGAAATACCGCACCGAATCGAAACCGCACCCTTCGCCGAAGGAAATCGCCAAAGCCGCCGACATGATCCACAAAGCCGAGCGGCCGATCATCGTTGCAAGCGCCGGCGTTTTTTACAGCAAGGCCTGGGACGCCCTCAAGACCGTTGCCGAAAAGGCCGACATCGCCGTCGTCGAATCCGGTCCCAGCCGCGGCCATTTCAGCGACGAACATCCCCTTTCGGCCAGCATGGCCCCGGACGCCCTGCTCAGCGCCGACCTGGTCGTCCTCGTCGGACAATACGTGATGCCGAACGTCGGGGAATTCGCTTTTGATCCCGACGCGACTTACATCCGCATTGATCCCGATGCCGCCGACATCGGGCGCAATCTGCCCATCGACCTCGGCATCGTGAGCTGTGAAAAAGCGGCCCTCGAAGCTCTCGCCGAGGCGCTTCCGCCCAAGAAGCGGCCGGCGTGGCGCGATGAGCTCGCCGCCGCGCGCGCCGCCTTTGAAGCCGAGAACGACGAGCATTATCGACTCGGCCTCAAATACAGCGCGCAAGCCGAGTGCGTCCACCCGGCCGTTATAGCCAAAGGCATCAGCGATCTGCTCTACGACGGCAAGTTGCCCAAGGAGCAGACGACCGTCGTCTCGGGCGGTTACGGAATCGCCCGCTACACGCGCCGCCGAATGAAGGCCTACCGCCCCGGTCAGATTTGCAACGGTGCCTACCAATACGGCGCGATCGGACCCGATATCGGCTACACGATGGGCGTCGGAGCCGCCGTGCAGCTAGGCGCCGGCCCCCAAGCGCCCTATAAGGGCGCGCCGGTGCTGGCCGTTACCGGGGACGCCGGGTTCGCCTACTCCGCGATGGAGATCGAGACGATCAGCAAATACCGCATCCCGGCCGTCATCATCGTTTACAACAACAACGCCTGGGGCGTTTGGAGAAGCGGACAGAGCGGCGGCCGCAACAACACCGCGCGCGCCGAGCACATGTATCTGTTCCAGGAAAACCTACGCTACGACAAGATCGGCGAAGCCCTCGGCGGCCGCGGCGAATACGTCACCCGCGCCGAGGACTTCTCACCCGCGCTCGAGCGCAGCTATGAGATCGCCGCCGCCGAAGGCGTCTCGACGGTGATCAACTGCCAAGCGATCAAGGAATTCTGGAGCGCCCGCGATTATCCCCCGGGACATCTGCAAAAAGTCGAACCCGGCTGCATGGCCTACTACCACTGATGGCGGTCAAGCGCGAACCGGGTAAGATCGTCGAAGCGCTGCTGCGCAAGCGCGCCGACCGAGGCGTCTTTCGATCGTTTGCCCCGAAGAGAACACGCGGCGGCAAGCTGCACTGCTCGTTCGTCTGGCTCAACGAACGACCACTCCATCTCATTTTCGATCCCGCCCGCGCGGTCATCGAGTTCCGCGATCTGCTCCCCGACGCCCCCGCGAAGTCGCCGCTCTACCGCGACTTCAAGCAGTTCCTCAAACAGCGCTCGGTCGAGACATTGCCCGCCCATCGCCGCATTGACCCCGAGCGAGCCTCGGTGCATTGCCGCAACCGCGCCGGCTCCGTTTCGGTTTCTCTGGAATCGCTCGACGGCGATATCGACTACGCCCTGACCAAAGCGCTCAAGCTGGTCAGCGAAATCTTCCTCGGTTTTCTCCGAGGCCCCCATTACGAATACATGGTCACCAACTTCAACGAACCGGAAGACTGAAGGGCCGCGAAAGGTGAGAAATGCCCGCTAGCCAAAGAATGCCGAGACTTCCGTGCTGCCGATGACGTTCGTCCCCGACATGGGTTCCACGTATTGGAATTCACGGCCGGAGGGCGTGCCGCCGATCTTCTTGGTCCAATCGATTCCGAGGACGGAGTAGATTGTCGCCGTAATGTCCTCGGGGTAGATCGGCCGCTTTTTGTGCCAGTCATACCGGCTAATCGCCCCGCCCTGGTCGTTAGTGGCGCCGATCACACGCCCCGGAAGGACGCCGCCGCCCGCGAACAGACCCGCTCTGACGTTGGGCCAGTGGTCGCGGCCGTCGATGTCGGTCAGCTCGCCCGGCGTGCGTCCGAACTCACCCGCGGCCATCACGAAGGTTCGATCGAGCAGTGGACCACCACCCTTTGACTTGGCCTGTTTCAGATCCGCCAGCAACGCCGCCATCGCGAGATCGAGATCGCCGCAGTTCTTGTACAGCCCGCCTCGGGAGCGGCGGTCTTCCATCAGGCCGTTGGTGTCCTTTCCATAGATGTCGCCGTGGTGGTCCCAGCCGCCCTGATTCACGAGAATGTAGCGGGCGCCGGATTCCGCGGCCACCATATTCCGTGCAATGAGGCACGCGTCGCCGAGCGGGCTGCCGCCGTAAGGCTCGCGGTCCTGCTCGTTGAGGTTGAAAATATCGGCGATCTTCGGCGACTTGATCATCTTTTCGGCGCCGCGGCTGAACGATTCCCATTCACGAAGTTCCTCGGCCACTCCCGAGCCGGTCATCTGTCTCGACGTATCGAAGGAACGCAGAAAGTCCATCCGGCGCGAGAAACGAGGCTTGTCGTCCTCATCGACGAGAAACGGTATTCCGCCGCCTTGCTCGGTTCGCCGCGCTCCTTTGGCGACAACGCCGTCAATGTTCTTGTCGACACGCACATCGAGTGTCAAAGGCGCTGTCGAACTGTCGAGGTATCCTTGCCGCAACAGGGTTCCGTTGACCGGCCCGGCGGGATAGTTCATCGAGACAAACGGCGGCAGAAAATCGGATTCCTTGGCTTTCGCGAGCAGCTCGTACGCGATCACCGAACCAATCGAGGGCATTTCACGGACCCGCGCCGGGTTAAACGGGTGGCCGACTTGCAAGTAGTATTGCGCCAGGTTGTGGAGGGTTTCCCACGCCGCCATCGAGCGCACGACGAGTAGATCGTCCAGCATGTTGCCCAAGTTTGGCAGCAGACCATGGGGCCAGCGGTAGCCGAGTTTACTGTTTCGGATGTCGAGGTCTGCGGGCGTCGGCTTGAGTTCCTTGACGTCGAAGGTGTCCATCTGGGAAGGGCCGCCAACCAGGTTAAGGACAATTACGCAATCGGCCCCGCCTCGGGGCTCGACCTTGGCATCGGCGGCGGCGTTAAGGGAACCGACCATCGGCAACAAGGAACCGCCGACGACGCTCACCGCGCCGACCCGGCAGAATTCGCGGCGGGTTAGGCGAGGGATGGGGTTGGGTTCGATCGGCATGTCCTGTTGATGAGCTATGGAATCGGCCCTCTACATGTTGAAGATAAAGTCCGTTCGATTCAGCAGCGCCCACAGCAAATCCTCGGCTCCCTGGTCGCCAAGCCTTTCGAGCAGCGACACCGACATACTTTTTTCGCGCGCGGTCGGCGGTCGGCTGATCGTCGCCAGGAATAGTTCTTCCACAATCTCGTCGTTCGACTTCGACGGCTCCGAGCGCAGCAGTTGGTGAAGCCGGCTTCCTTCCTTGATCTTGACTCGCTCGAGCAGCAGTTGATGATTCATCAAAGCCGCGGCCTGCACCATGCTCGCGTCGTCCGACGGCGGCTCTTCGCGGTCACCCTCGCCGAAGTCCTGCAGCATGTTCCACAACGCCTGGTTGTCACGGAAATCGTGGTTAAACGCCGCTTGCATCAAGTAGGTGAATTTCTCGTCGGCGCCCTTGATCTTAAATTCCTCGAACACGCCGGTGGCTTGCGAAACCGCATCCCAGAATTCCTCGGCGCCCAGCCGGCGCACTTTGTGGCGGGCGAAGTACTCTTCGTACTCGGGTTTCCAATCGCCCGGATAATAGCTCGAAAGCTGGTAAGCACTCGACTTCGTGATCAGCTTCATCAGCCAACGGAGGTCATACCCGCTGTCCCGAAATTCCGCCGCGAGTTTGTTGAGCAACTCCGGGTGCGTGGGCTGGATCTTCCACGGAGCGGGCGGCGGATTCTCCGGGTCTTGCCGATCCAAATCAAATGCCAACGGAGGGTCGACAATGCCTCGGCCCATGAAGCGCGACCAGAATAGATTCGCTCCGGCGCGCGCAAACCGCGGGTCCGACGTCAGCAGCTTGGCGTAAGCCTCGCGCTCGGTAGCGCCCTTGCCCGCGTCGTACTGTTCGCCACTCAGCAGGAAGGTCGGGGTGACATCGGCTTCGTATCGCGGCAAACGCACCACGCTCTTGGTGGTCAAATCGTAGCCGTCCTCCGAATCATTCACCATGAACTCGGGTATGCGTCCGTAAATCGGAGCCACGAAAGTGTTTCGGAAAAACGCTGCTTGACGCCAAACATCCGCCCTCTGGTGTCGCGCCAGCCATAGATTGATCTTCTCCAGATGCCCCGCGCCGTCGTGGCACGAGATGCACTCGACATCGACGCCAAGAAACAGGCGCGTGGTCCAAATCGCCAGCTCGTCGGCGGTGTCCTCGTGATTGGTATGCGAGTAGCCGTCGCCGAACATGATGCGATGGCGCGCGACGAAGTTGGCTTTTCCGGTGGACACCGTCGAGACAGCCTTGGCCGTGATCAAGTCCCGCACGAATTCGTCGTAGGGAATATTCAGCTCGAGAACCCGATACAGGTAGTTATGAAACGTGACGAGGCCCGAGCGCACCTGCTCGTTGTTTCGAAATAGGTCGTCGAAGAAGTTCGTCCATTTATCGAGGAAGGGGCCGACGCGGGTACGCCGTCGTCCGATGCCCTGAGTGGGCAGTTTCGGGAACAGCGAATCAACGACCTTGTCGCGTTTATCGGGGTCGGTATCGGCGAGGAACTTTCGAACGTCGTCGGGTTCGGGGAGACGGCCGGTTAGATCGAGATGAACACGCCGCAGAAACTCCGTGTCGGTGGCAAGAGGGGCCGGAGTGATGCCCTCTCGCTCCATCTTGCCGAAGATGTAATCATCGATGAAGTTCTTGCGCGGAATCTCGACTGGACCGGTTCGGCCCTCACCTGCCTCCGCTTTGTTCGTGGAGGACTTCGACGCCGCCGGCTTACCGGCAAGTTCGTTGGTTTGGGATAGGCCGAGGCCGGCCGCGAGTAAACAGCACGCCGCCGCAATGACGAATTGTCCGGTGAGATGGGTCACGGCAGATCTTCTCGAGCCGCTTTGACACACACTATAACAATTGGAGTCGGCCTCACTCTTGCACCCACCGACCGGCGCGACACAGGCCGCCGGCTTGCGGCTGTCGTTAGCGGGAGAGCGCGCCCGCGTCTTTGCGCGGAAACACGGGCATGAGCGAGGCCGAGTGTAGAATAAGGCAACATGCTGCTTGCTGTCGATGTTGGCAATACCAACCTCACCCTGGGCGTTTACCGTCGCAAGAAACTCGCCGGCCATTGGCGGCTCGAGACCGACGCCGCACGGACCGTTGACGGCTGGGGCGTGCTGTTTCGCAATCTTTTTTCTCTATCCGATCTCGACATTCGGAAGATCGACGGCATCATCATCTCCTCGGTCGTTCCGCAACTCGATTCCTCGCTCGAACAGATGGCCGAACGCTACTTTCACACTCGGCCGCTGTTCGTTACCATCGAGGTCGACACCGGACTATCCGTAAAGACAGACACCCCCGCCGAAGTAGGCGCCGACCGGCTCGTCAACAGCATTGCCGCCTACACGCATGGCGGCGGCCCGTCGATCGTCGTCGATTTCGGAACCGCCATCACCTTCGACGCCGTCTCGGCGCGCGCGGAATATCTTGGCGGCGTCATCTGCGCCGGCGTCGGCATATCCTCGGAAGCGCTATTCCACCGAGCCGCCCGTCTTCCCAGGGTGGACATTCGCGAACCCGACGCCGTCATCGGGACCAACACCGTCGCGAGCCTGCAGTCGGGCCTATACTACGGCACTCTCGGCTTGGTCGATTCGATTCTCGAACGCATGATCGCCGAGCTGGGAGCCGAAACCAAGGTCATGGCCACCGGGGGCCAAGCAAGCATCGTTGCCCCCGCCTCGCGCTACATCAACGAGGTCCGCGAGCACCTCACCCTCGAAGGCCTTCGCATCATCTGGGAGCGCAACCACAAACCCGCCCGCCGAACCAACAAGACTCGCCGACGCTAGCCCGCTGTTCTCATCGCGTGGCGAGGCAAAGTGCATAAGAGACCCGTCAGGCGATGAGAAATGCGGGCCGGCCTTGCCCGCCCCGCGGGGATCGACTCATCAAAGTTGTCCGTCGAAGTCCCCGTGTGCGATCCTTTGTGGAGTCGAGCCGGCACTGTTTCCCCCGTCCCGCAACGCCTCGTACCGCTCGACTCCCGTCCCGCTGACCGCCGCTGTTGGAAGTTGGAGATCACGTGTTGAACATTCCTCCTATTGAAAGCCCGTTCTTTTGATGAGCATTTTCCGGTTGCCGGCACCGATCCCGAGCTGTTGCGCGTTGCCCGGTCGTTGCACGATGACGGTTTCGCCGTGATCGATTTTCCCGACGATCGTTTTGACCGCCGCGTGGAAGAGATCTTGGCGAGTCTCGCCGACCGGTTCGATTGGGACGACTGGCGGGCCGACCGCGTTGAGGGCCTGCGCATTCAAGATGCATGGCATTTCGACGAACAAGTTCGCGCCATCGCGGTGAACCAATCGATTCTGCAATTGCTGTCGCGGCTTTACGGCAGGCGGGCGTTTCCTTTCCAGACCCTCAACTTTCCCGTCGGCACACAGCAGCACTACCACAGCGATTGCGTTCATTTCGCCTCCGTGCCCGAACGTTTCATGTGTGGTGTTTGGGTCGCCTTCGAAGACGTCGGCGACGACGCCGGACCGCTGCTCTACTACCCCAAGAGCCATCAACTCCCCATCTATCTCAACGAACATCTGGGTGCGGTTCCCACGGACGGGGAGGATCCTCACGGAACTTATTATCAGTTTGTCGAGTTTTGGCGGCGCTGGGTGGAGGTGAAAGGGCTGCAACCGGCCGAGTTCCATCCGAAAAAGGGTCAAGCGCTGATCTGGGCCGCCAACCTGCTCCACGGCGGAATGCCGCAGCGGGACAAAAACAAGACCCGCTGGAGCCAAGTTACTCACTATTTCTTCGAGGATTGCGCTTGCTATACGCCCCTGGGATCACTACCCTATCTCGGCTCGGTGGAATATCGCGAACTGATCGACATCGCTACCGGGACGCCCGTTCCCCAGGCCATTAACGGAACACCGTTGACGCCCGAAATCGTCGAACATATGCGACGTAAGAGTTTTGGCCCCGCGAAAGACGCCCCGCCCGCCGACTCCGAATCCGCGCCCCCTGTACCCTTCCAGAGTGGCTGCCCAGCGCGGTAGTTCATAGAAGACCGGCCACCCGAGAGGAGCGCCCTTCGCCCCCTGCGTGATCGAACGCCTGGGGGGGACTTGCGCCCTCCCGGTGTGGTCCGCAACCGAAAGCCCAGTGGGGAGTTCGCGCCGTTTGTTCGAGCGCCAGTACAGGGGTGCCGTTGGTTGCGGCGGCTGGCGAAAGGAGTCTGTCTTGTCTGCATCTGCATTTCAATTCTTCGTCGGTATCGACTGGGCCACCGAGGCCCATCAAATCTGTCTGCTCGACACCCAGGGCGAGATCGTTCACGAACGCACCGTCGTTCATTCCGGTTCGGCGGTCGGCGAGTTCCTCAATCAACTGCTCGAGTTGACCGGCTGCCCGCCGGCTTCCATCGCGGTCGCGATCGAAGTCCCGCGTGGCGCGTTGGTCGAAACGCTGCTCGAACGGGGATTCTCGGCTTTCTTCCTTAACCCGAAACAACTCGATCGTTTCCGAGACCGGCATTTCCCGGCCGGCGCCAAAGACGACCGCCGTGACGCTTTCGTCTTGGCTTGCTCGCTGCGAACCGACCCGCATTGCTTCCATGCCATCGAGGTCGACGACCCGCTCGTGATGCGCCTGCGCGACCTCACTCGTCTCGACGATGAGTTGCGTAGCAGCTTCAACCGCAACAGCTGCCAACTTCGCGAGCAACTCTATCGCTACTACCCGCAGCTTTTGCGCTTGTCCCCAGCCGCCAACGAAGCTTGGCTCTGGGCCCTGCTGGAACTGGCTCCCAGCCCCGCAAAGGCTCGTCGACTGAAACCGGCACGAATCGAAAAGTTGCTTCGCGCCCACCGCATTCGCCGGCTCCAATCGGCCGACATCGTCAACGAACTGCGAGCGCCGGGATTCCAACTTGCTGCCGGAACGGCCGACGCAGCGAGCGAACACGCTCTTCTACTCATTCCTCATCTGCGACTCATCGCCCAGCAGCGAACCGAGCTGGCCAGGCGCCTCCAAACCCTGCTGGAGCAACTCGCTTCCCCGTCCGAGGACGACGAGGATCCTCACCAGCATCGCGACGTCGAGATCATCCTCTCCTTGCCCGGGGTCGGACGTGTCGTCGCCGCCACGATGCTGGCCGAGGCCTCACAGGCTCTCGCCCATCGAGACTACCCCGCTCTTCGAGCCTACTGCGGCAGCGCCCCGATCACGCGCCGCAGTGGCAAAAAGATCGCCGTCTTGATGCGTCGCGGCTGCAATGACCGTTTACGCAACGCGCTCTACCATTGGGCGAGAGTGAGCATCCAACACGACCCCCACAGTCGTCACCATTACCATCAGTTGCGCAGCCGAGGGCATTCTCACGGGCGCGCGTTGCGCGGTCTTGCGGACCGACTTCTGGCCGTGCTGTGCGCCATGCTTCGTCAGGGAACCCTGTATGACCCCGCCCGTCGTCAGCCGCCGGCCCAAGCGGCAGCTTGAACTACCGCGCTGGGCAGCCGCTCTGGAAGGGTACCGCCCTTCCTCAGCACTTGACAAACGGTGGGGAGTCCCCCCCGCGGCCCGGCGTTTTCCGTTCTCTGCGCGAGCGCTTGCTGGGCGGCTGATCTCGCTCCCCACCGCGGCATCAATCACGAATGACCGGGAGTCGCAACACCACGGTCAAACCGATACCCACGAAAACCAAGATTACTGTCAAGACCACTGGCGAGAAATTACCGAACAGCAACGAAGCGCCGACAACGACCGCCATCACGATCAACGTTACCGTCTTAACCCGCGGTCGAATGGCGCGGTGACGGTGCCAGTCCCGCAGTAGAGGTCCGAAGGTTCGCGAACGCAGCAGTTTCTCGTTGAGCCGCGGCGAAGATCGCACCAAGAAATAACTCGTCAGCAACAGGAAGGGGGTTGTGGGTAGTCCCGGCAGGACCACGCCGAGGACGGCGAGCACGAAGAATAGCGCCGCCAACGCTAAGAAGCCGATCTTGCGCGCGCCGGTCGCGACTTCCAGCCCCCCTTGGAACTCGTTCTCCGGCTCGAGCGGTCGCGGGGCCGCTGCCGCGTCGGCTAAGCGGTCCGGTTGTTTCAGGGTTTCCACGCCTCGCACCATTATGCAACGTATCGTCATGCAATTCATCGTCCTTCCATGGATTTTGCAATACGATTCGTCTCAAGGCGCGCGCGGCTGAGCGACGCAAACACGGGGAAATAGGCGGCGCGAGCCGGCAGCGGGGCCGAAAATGCCGCTCCCAACGCGCGCAATGACCCGGAAAGGGCGCACCCGCGCGGAACGCCGAGCGCGTGGCGAGGCGGGCGATCTCCGTTGCTCCAGGCCGCGCCGCCATGGGACGTCAGCGGTTTTCGTCGGCCTCGGGCGTTTCGCCTTCGGTTTCGTCTCCGTAATCAATCGAGGAATCGGTGGTCACGATCGACGACTCGGCGCTGAAGCGGCGGTAGTTCCGGAACTCGATCTTGTTGCGGGCGCAACGGCCAGTGCCGCGCCAACATCCCAAGTTTTCCGATTCGCGGCAGTAAATACTCGCCGCCGGTGATGCGGATGCGGTTGTAATCAACCGTCATCTCGATCGCGTCGAGTTCGAAATCCTCGGGAAGATCGACGGCGTGGGTTTCGACCCACAACACATGCGCCGTCTCTTCGTGAATCCACACCGACCCGTCGTAAGCGGGCGTGATGGTTCCCCCTTCGGCGGCGACGTGCCACCGTGAGTTCGGCTCGCTGATCGAGAACTTATAGACCTTGGCGGGAAGCCCGGCGACGTCGGAAAACCGACTGAAACGGAAGCGGGTTCGAGAACCCGGCGAGAAAACGCTCAGCAAGGTCGAGGCGAATTCTCCCATCGACCAGCTTCCTTCCAGCTGATCCATTTCGCTCCCCGCCGGTTTGCCGTTGATCTTGATGTTGCGGTAGCTCTCCTTCTGATCTTCGTACACCACGTCGGCCTCGACGATGTCGAGAGTGTGCCAGCCGTGAGGCCCCTGCTTCGCCATGCGCGTCATCACTTCGCGGCAAATGAAGTTGGGCAGCCGCTCGCTGTAGGAAAAGACCCATTCGCGGGTGCGGGCGATGGCGGGATCGACCTCATGGCCGCTCAGGGTAATGATCGACGGCTCCGACACGATCTCGATGCGTTCGCCTTGGGCGGTTTCCGATGCCGTGTCCGAGGCGGCTGTCGGTCGCTTGGAGATGCTCGGTTCGGACTCGGCCCGCTCGTTTTCCGCAGGTTCGGCTTCGGCCGGATAGGTCTCGCCGGGCCGCGGCTCGCTCGGGGGTACGCTTGTCGGGTAATCCGGGGAAGAGGTTCGCGCCCGGCGCTCTCCCGACTTGCGGCGACGCAAGGTCGGCGGACCTCCGTCATCCTCGGCGACGGGCGGGCCGGGCCGAGTTTCCGAACTTTTCGTGTCCGAGCGAATCAGCGTCGGCGCAGTGGTCGTGGATTTCGTGAGCGAACCGAGGTGCACGCTGACCTGGATCGCCTTGAGCTTGCCCGGGCTCTGTTTGACGCCGTGGACAGTGACGCCGTCGCCGACCCTGAGGGTTTCAACCGTAATAATGCGGTCTTCCAGAACGAACCGCGTGCCCGCGCTTAGCAGAACCCTGACGCTGTTGCCCTGGGGGCTCTCGACGAGAAGCGTCGTGGTGTACACCTCGATCAGCTCCCCCGAGATCATGATCGTCTCGCCGGTTAGTGTGGTTGTGGTCGGACGCGTCGGACGGCGGGCTTTGCGGCGGCCGGGGGAAAGCGGGCCTGGGCCCTGCGCACACGCGTCCATTGGCAACGGCGGAGAGGCTAATCGCCAGCGCCAACACCAGACAGCCGCGGACCGTTAAGGCGATGAGAGACCGCATGCTAAGCAACAGACGCCGGCCGAGTGGTTGAAGTTTCCCACGCCGTCGGCGTTATGGTCGATGATACCGCGTTGCGCGGTATATTTGGATGTACGCGTTGCCGGGAGTTGACCAGAAAAGCTTATGGAAAAGGACACCGCTGACCGTCCTCATGTTCTCTGCCTCGGCATGGGTTGTCTCGACAACCGTCTCTTTGTCGATCGATTTCCGCCCGAGCTTCGCCGTGAGCGAGTCCCGAAACGCAACGACGCTCTCGGCGGCTCCGCCGGGGTCGGCGCCGTGACCGTGGCTCGACTCGGGGGCAGGGCTTCCTTTTTCGGGCGTCGCGGCGACGATGCCTCGGGCCGACAAGCCGGCACGTTCCTCGAGGGCGACGGCGTCGACATTCGCGGCTTTCGTGAATTTCCGGGCGCGGTCAGCACACGCTGCGAAGTCTTCATTCGTCCCGACGGGGAGCGGTTTCTATTCCCCTCATGGGGCGAAGGCATGCCGACAGAAGCCGACTGGCTGCCCGATGACGCCGCCGATGACGCTCATGCCGTGCTGATCGACGGGCGCTGGGTGGAAGGAGCCGTTCGGGTGGCTGAACAGGCGCGCCGCCGCAAGCTGCCTGTTGTCCTCGATTTCGATATCGACTCCCCGGCTGTTTGGGAATTGGCCGGCCTATCAACCCACGTTATCGCCGATGAAGACATGGCCGCCGCTCATGGGGGTATTGAGGGCCTCATCGCCAAGATCAAGGAGTTGGGGGCCTGGGGAGCGGTGACGCTGGGCGAGCGCGGCGCGGCCTACGCGGGCGGCTCGGTCCCATCCCATGCGGTGACGGTGCTTGACAGCACGGGCGCCGGCGACGTCTTCCACGGGGCCTTCGTGCTGGCGATCGCGCAGGGCCAAGAGGAGGTGGCGGCGCTGCGATTCGCCGCCGCCGCCGGGGCGCTGCGTTGCAAGCTCGGGCGGGTTCCCTATCTCCATGAGGTGGCGGAACTGTTGAATTCGTAGACTCCGCGGTTGCGAGGTCCACCCCTCACCTATCGGTTGTGCGATCCTATACGACCGACCCGCGTAGGTTCGCGCCCTTCCTGGAAGAGAGAATTTCATGAACCTGACTCTGCTCCGTGCTTCCATCATTGCCGCCCTCGGGGGGCTGCTTTTTGGTTTCGATACCGCCGTCATCTCGGGGACCACCGATCAGCTTCGCGAGGTCTTCGGTTTGACCGCCAATACATTGGGCTTCACCGTCGCGGCGGCGCTGATCGGCACCATCATTGGAGCCATAGCGTCGGGCAAGCCCTCCGATAAGTTGGGCCGACGCCGTACGCTGAGCTGGGTCGCTGTCCTGTACTTCATTTCCGCCATCGGCTGCGCGGTCTCTTGGGACTGGTATTCGCTGCTCTTCTTTCGCCTCGTGGGCGGGCTGGCGGTCGGGGCCTCGTCGGTTGTCTCGCCGATGTACATCGCGGAAATCTCGCCGCCGCGTTTTCGCGGACGACTCGTCGCCGTCACGCAATTCAACATCGTACTCGGCATCTTGGTCGCCTATATGTCGAACTACTTCATCGCGCAATTCCAGCTTGGCGATGCTGAATGGCGCATGATGTTCGGCGTCGAGGCGCTGCCGGCGGCTCTCTTCTTCGTACTGTTGTTCACCACGCCGTTCAGTCCGCGCTGGCTGGTGGCGCAGGGCCGACGCGCCGAGGCGGTCGCGGTATTCGAGTCGCTCGGCGCGGCGTCGATTGAGAAGGAAGTGACGGAGATCGAGGAATCACTGGCCCTCGAGCGCCACAGTGTCCAAGAACCGTTGCTGCAGGCGACCTATCGGCAACCCATTTTGCTGGCTGTCGCCATTTCGACGTTCAATCAGCTTTCGGGTATTAACGCCTTGATGTACTACGCGCCGCACATCTTTCAGATGGCTGGCGCGGGCGCGGATTCCGCCTTGCTCCAAGCCGTTGCCGTCGGCGGAACGAACTTAGTCTTCACGATGGGGGCGCTGTTGGTGATCGACCACTTCGGGCGCCGTAAGTTGATGATCGCCGGATCGATTGGTTACATCCTGAGCCTGGCCGCCACCGCCGCCGCCTTCTACACCTACGGAACCGACTTCGACGATTTCGGCAGTATGGTCGTATTGGGGAGTTTGCTGGTCTTCATCGCCTCGCACGCTTTCGGGCAAGGCGTCGTGATCTGGGTCTTTCTCAGCGAGATTTTTCCGAATCGTGTACGCGCTCGCGGGCAGGCGCTGGGCAGCTTCACGCACTGGTTCTTCGCGGCGCTGATTTCCTGGACCTTCCCGATCATCGCCGAAATGTCGGGCGGACATATTTTCGCCTTCTACTCGGCGATGATGGTGCTGCAGTTGATTTGGGTGTTGCGCATGATGCCGGAAACGAAAGGCGTGCCGCTCGAGGAGATTCAAAAGCGGTTGGGGATTGAATAGGGTTTTGTCCAAGTGAACAGTCGCGACAAGCTCTCAGCTTGTCGCACCCACTGAGGAACAACGGCCGCACGCCGTCACCGCCGCAACGCCACCTTGCCGGCCAAAGCAACAAATCCAGGCTCATCCCGAAAGGCGTCTAACAGCGGCTCTACCCCTAGTTCGGCTAATCCAGGGTCGCGCTCCTCAATCGCCCTCTCCAGCCAATCAAGAGTGTCCTCGCGGCCGAGAGCGGTTCGCACCAAGGCGAGTCCGTAGGGCGAGGCATACGTTTTTTCCCGCCGCTGTTCGAGTTCCGCGAGGATTTCCTCCGCTCTTTCGGAACGCCCCGCCGCCGCGAATACGCAACCGAGCGCGGCGAGTACTCTTGGCGCGCCGCCGCTGAGGTCGACGGCATGATCGAGGGAAGTGACGGCGTCGTCGAACGCGCTCTCGGCGGCATAAGCCAACCCGGCCGTCACAAAGGCAGGACAATAATCAGGCTCGAAGTAGATCGTCGCTTGCGCTTGATCGAGGGCTTTGCCCGGCTCGCGGGCGAAATAGTGAGCATCGGCGAGGGCGACGCGAACGGCCGGGTCCATCGGGTCCAACTCGACGGCGCGCTCCAGCTCCCCCGCCGCTTCCGGGAATCGTCCGAGCAAAGTGAACAAGCGTCCTCGGCAAACTCGGGCTTGCGCGGAATCGCCATCCAGCGAGACGGCTAGCTGCGTGGCGCTGTGCGCCGCTGCCCAATCGCATTCAAGCATGCGCAGACAACCGATGGCGGCGTGGGTTCTCGCTTCCGAGTCGTTGAGTTGCAAGGCCCGGCCGAGAGCCTCGCTCGCGGCGTCGAGCAAACCGCGCGCCGGGTCGAAAGCGAGCCCGGCGAGGGCCATGCGGGCGGTTGCCGACCCAACCAGCGGGCCGGTGTCGTCGGGGACGGCGGCTCTCCATTGCTCAAAACAGGCCAGTGCTTTGCCGATTTCCTGTTCGGTCCCTCGCAATAGGTGGCGCCTACCGCGTTCCGCGAAAAGTCGGGAGTGGGTTGGCGCGCCGGCGGCACCCCTGTCAGGCTGAGCGTCGGCAGACCGAAATTCCGCGAAATAGCCGCCGCGCGGTAAGTCGATTACGACCGGGTCGTCCGCGCTTTCGGCTTCGTAGTAGCCCTTGAGTTTCGATCGCAGACGGTTGGCTTCCACGCGGACGATATTGTCGGCGGCGGGATCGAACGCTTCGCCGCGGTCGAAGACTTCCACTCCGACCGCGTACT
This sequence comes from Bryobacterales bacterium, assembly GCA_965248235.1. Classification (GTDB taxonomy): domain Bacteria; phylum Acidobacteriota; class Terriglobia; order Bryobacterales; family UBA6623; genus UBA6623. Next base: position 734,750 of record CBDFIU010000002.1, read on the forward strand.
CCTTCAACTCCTCGCCCTTGCCCTCGAGCGTCTTCTCGACCGCGAAGCGAAGAAACCGTGCCATCCGCCGCGAGCGCCGAAAACCCTTGCCGCGAACGATCCTATCGAGGCAATCGCGGATCGTTTCCGGGTCGGGCGCGCCTCGGGAGGAAGCGTGCGAAGAACCACTGGAATCTGTCGCCATGCGTTCCAGCGATGATACTTCACTGGATGGGGCAAGGGTGGCAACGGGGGCCGGCTATAGGGCGACGAAGGCCGGTGGACTCGGGTCGGCGTTTTCCTACGCTCGGGGCTCTGTAGTGCCGTTATGAATATTTCGCAACGCGCGGCGGTCAGCGTCCGCGGGAACTCGAGGTTGGCGGAAGAAGCGTGGGACCGCTGGTTCCCGCGCCGGGGACTCGCAGGTAGCCCGTGCCTTCGCCCATGCTGCCGCCACCGCCGCCGCCACCGCCCGACGTGTCGCCACCACCCGACGAGTCGCCACCGCCCGACGTGTCGCCACCGCCCGAGCCGTCGTCGTCGACAACGTCGCTACCGGTAGGCTCCTCGCCCTCGGGTGAGCCGGCCCCGGGGGCGGATTCGGACGGGGTCTTTACGGTGATGAAAGTACCAGACGGCGACGAAACGCCGTCGATCATCGCGGTCACATCGTGGTTACCGTCGGGCAAGACCTGCGGTACTTTGATAATGATCTCGTACAAGCCGGCGCAACAAGACGAGAGACCCGCGTAGAAAAGGTCCGGGGAGCCGGCAAGAGTCATGCCGCCGAGCGTGACGCTAACATCACCGACCAGCGGGACAAGGAACTTGTTGTCTTGCACTTCGGGCACATTCTGTGGAATTTCGCCGGCTTGTACATCCGGATCGGTTAGGCCGAACCCGGCGCCGAACATTCTGATGAATTCGCCCGGCTCCGCCGGCGTGGTCCCGGATGGGTCTCCGGGTCACCGATCTTCGTGAAGTCTAGGTGAGTAGCCACGATATGGTTGCTGGTAATGCTCAGGATCGGTTCCCGAAGAAAGAACGCAGGTGTGCGATCCGACAACTGCGCAGGTTCGGCCGGGCTGCGCTGTTCATCGAGCGTGTCACAGTTGGAGATCACAACGACGGACACGGGCCCGGCCCCCATCAATGTTGGAGCCTGCACGTTGAGCTGATCAACGGTCGGGTCGCTAGGGTTGGCCTCGGTGATCACATGGAACATGGGAGATCGTTTTCCGTCGATCTCAACACAGACGTCGTTTAGGTTGGTGGTGATGAGGCCCGTAGCGGGATCAAGTTGCGTATTTCTGTTGTCCACACCGTCAGGCGCGAAATCTCTCCCAAAGATGCTAATGATGCTCTCGCCGGAGATAGCGTTGATCGTCGGCAACAAGTTGCCCATCACCACACCTAAGGGCAGAATCGCCGGCGCCGTCGGCGGCGGAGGCGGCGGCAGCGCGGCGGGATCCACGGTTGCTTGCAAGGTGTAGATATGGTCGCCGGTCTCGATGAGGTTTCCGTTGGCGGCGTTACCGGCGGCGGCGAACTTGATTTCCGCCTCAGGGCAAGGCGCAAAGGTCGCTTTGTTCGACAGGACCGTCACAGCCTGTTCGCCCGGCGCGAAACTTCCCGCCTGGAGGCAACCGTCCGAAGTCCGGGCTGTCATCTGAAAACCCCATCGCTCCGCGCTCGGGTCGCTGATTTTGACCATCAGGGAAACGAATTCACCCGGCGTGTATTCGTATTCGTGAATCGGCGTGCCGTTCGCTGTTACGGACAAGCCGCCGGGTCCTGAGTCCGCAGGGCTGTCCTGGTGGCATCCGGAGTTCGTGCACAAGCTCTCGCCGGGGAATGCTCCCCCCGTCCGGCGCAACTCAATCTCGACGCCGAATGGCTTTGAGATCAGGTAGAGCGGGAAGCAAACGAACAGCGTCAGCAACAATGTTGCGAAAACTCGATGCGAAGATTTCTTGTTCATGGCTCCGTCCTTAACTTTGTGAAAATCCACTGACACAGATCAGCTTCGGGAGACGGCATTCCCTTGCTCGGATCCGAGCACGACCAGGCCCTACTTTAATAAGCGCACTTCGAAGCAAAAAGTTTCGGCCTACTTGATTTTGCTCGTGACCCCTAAGTAACGAGCACATCCCCAACAACCCCCAAAGCTTTCCGAGCAACTGTCGTCATAGGCATCGTCGACAACCTCTTTCGCGACACCCAGTGGAACAGCTTCGGCTTTGTCCCCACTAGTATCGCACGGTAAACGTTTACGTGATACACCCGAAATGTGATGGTGTGAGAAAATTTACATTGTTGCTCCAGCCGCCCTATCCCCCACTCGGCCGGCACAACATCCGGCGGCGATCCGCCTTCGATCTCGGGAAGCTCCCAGAACCCCGGCATGCCGGCGGCTTCGGCGGGCCGTTGCCTCATGAGAATCCGACCACGGTTTTCGCAAACGATCACCGACGTGACCACATGCTCCGTCTTGTGGGGTCGATTCTTCACCGGCCGTTCCAACTCCGTTCCGGCTCGCCGAGCCTGGCACCATCGGCTGATCGGGCAATCGCCGCAGCGCGGAGCCCGCGGCGTGCAAACCATGGCGCCGAACTCCATCAACGCCTGGTTCCAAGTGCCGGCCGAGCGTGGTCCAACCGATTGAACCAATGCTTGGGCCGCCTGCCGCAAATCCCGGCGCACGGCTGTCTCGGCGACATTGCGGTCTTCATCCCCAAGGCGTGCCAACACGCGTACGACATTGCCGTCGACGGCGGCATGGCGTCGTCCGAAGGCGATCGAAGCAACCGCCGCGGCCGTATAGTCTCCAAACCCCGGCAACGCTCGCAGCTCGGCGTAGTCGGTCGGGAAACAGCCGCCGTTTTCGGTGACAAGTTGCCGTGCCGCCGCCTGCATTTGTCGCGCGCGCCGATAATAGCCCAGCCCGCTCCAGGCTTCGAGCAGGCTTTGTTCGGGGGCGGCGGCCAAGCTTTCGAGAGTCGGGAAACGTTCGAGAAAGCGTGCGTAATACGGAATCACCGTCGCGACGCGCGTCTGCTGGAGCATGACTTCCGAAAGCCAGATGCGGTAGGGGTCTTTGGCGCGCCGCCAGGGCAAGTCACGCTTATGGCGGCGATACCAACCGAGAAGCGCGGTGGTGATGAGTTTGCGTGTCGTAGTAGGAAGTTGCAAGAGTCCACGATACAGGGGCGCGGCGCTGTCGGCAAACCCGCTTCGCGGCGAGCCTGTCACCGCGGGCTGCCGGAACCATCGTCTTTAGAGACCGGTTTCGCGGCTTCCACTGCGTGCCCTCGCTCCCCGCCGCCGTTCTCTTGGTCGCGATATTGCAATTGATAGAGTTTCCAGTAGATCCCCTGTTTCCCCAACAATTCGCGATGTGTGCCGCTCTCGCGGATCTTTCCCTTGTGCATCACGATGATGCGGCTCGCCCGTCGGATGGTCGAAAGGCGGTGCGCGATCACGATCACCGTGTGCCCGGTGACCATCCGCGACAGCGCCCCGCGAATCTTCAACTCCGTATCGGTATCAACGCTCGACGTCGCCTCATCAAGGATCAGCAAGCGCGGGTCGGGCGCCAGCGCTCGGGCAAAGCTGATTAGTTGCTTTTCGCCCGAGGAAAGCGAGCTGCCGCGTTCGAGGAGCGGTTCGTCGAAGCCGCCCGGCAGCGAGCGGATCAGACCCGCCAAATTGACGTCCTTGGTCACCTGTTGCAAGCGCGCTTCGGAAATCGTCTCGTCGCCGAAACGGATATTTCCACCGATAGTCCCGGCAAACAAGTAAGGATCTTGCAGCACGACGCCGAACGCGCGCCGCAGCTCGTCGATCGGCCAGTCGCGGATTTCGCGGCCCCCGACCAGAATGCGACCCTTTCGCGGATCATACAAACGCAGCAGCAGACTGATGACGGTCGTCTTGCCCGCCCCGGTGTGGCCCACGAAAGCGACCGTCTCGCCGGCCTTGACGTGGAAGCTCACGTCGCGCAATACCCAATCCTCGTCCTTATAGGCGAACCAAACGTTCTGGAATTCGATGTCGAGCTTCGGCGAAGGGCTTTTCGCCGCCCCGTCCTTCGTCCTCTTGTCCGCGGGCGGCGAGAGCGCGGGCAGTTCCTGATCGGGGGGCGTGTCGAGCAGCTTGAAAATGCGCTCGGCGCCCGCCATCGCCGCTTGCAGAATGTTGTACTTTTCGCTGAGGTCCTGGATCGGCCGGAACACGCGTGCGCCGTACTGAATAAAGGCCACGACGATGCCGATCGTCAAGGCGCCGTCGGTGATCCGCCACCCGCCGTAGAGCAACACCACCGCCACCGCCAACACCCCGAGCCATTCAATGATCGGATAGAAGTAAGCGTGCGCCCGAATGGCCCGATAATAGGCCGCGCGGTGGTCGGCGTTGACGCCGTCGAACTCCGCCGTGTCGGCCGCCTCGTGATTGAAAAGCTGCACGACGGAGATGCCGCTGAAATGCTCCTGCAAAAAGGAGTTGATCTTGGCCACGGCCACGCGAACTGCTCGAAAACTTTCGCGCACGCGCCCGCGAAACCAAACCGAGACGCCGATAACGAGTGGCACGACGGCACAGCAAACCAGCGTCAGCTCCGGGCTGAGATGCGTCATCGCGGCCAAGATGAAGATCAGCGTCAGCAGGTCCCCGAAGACCGCGACAACGCCGGAGGCGAACATTTCGTTGAGCGTATCGACGTCTGTGGTCGCCCGCGTCACCAGCCTGCCGACGGCGTTGCGGTCGAAGAAGCCGACGCCCATCTTGTGCAGGTGAGAGAAGACCTCAACTCGCAGATCGAGCATCACACGCTGGCCGGTGTACTGCATGAGGAGGATCTGCGCGTAGCGGAATAAGAAGCCGGCCGCCAGAATCGCGAGGTAGATGACCGCCGCCGTATCGAGTCCCGACAAAGCATCGGAGGGCAGCCAATCATCGATCTGCGACGGCGCTGCCCCGGAGGGTTCGAGGTAGCGGTCGATGACGACCTTTGTCAAATAAGGGCCCGCGACGGCAAACGCGGAATGGAGGACCAAAAGCACGACCGACACCGCCACCCAGAATCGATAGGGCTTGAGGTAAGCGGCCAGCCGGGCGGTTAGCCGCGCGTCGTAAACCTTGCCGATGGAATCTTCCTCGATCATGATTCCACCAACTCGAGTTCTTCCTCGATCAACTGCTTTTCGTAGAGCTCGTAATAATGCCCTCGCGCGAGCAGCAGGGCTTGGTGGGTTCCACTTTCGGCGATGCGGCCTTCAACGAGAACCACGATGCGGTCGGCGTATTGCGCCGTCGAGGTGCGATGCGAAATCAGCAGCGTCGTGCAATTGCGCGTTACGTCGCTCAACTGACGCAGAATGCGCTCTTCGGTCACGGTGTCGACGCTTGCCAGCGCGTCGTCCAAGATCAGGATTCTGGGGTCGCGCAACACCGCGCGGGCGATCGCGGTGCGCTGCCTTTGGCCGCCGGAAAGCGTGATCCCGCGTTCACCGACCCGGGTGTCGTAGCCTTTCGGGAACTCGATGATGTCTTTGTCGAGATCAGCAACGCGAGCCGCCTCTTCGATTCGCCAATCCTCGGCGTCGGGGCGGCCGAAGGCAATGTTTTCACGGATCGTTTCGCTGAAGAGAAACGTTTCTTGCGGAGCCATGCCGACGCCGCTTCGCAGGACTTGCAAGGGAATGGAGCGAGCGTCCTCGCCGTCGATCAGGACCGTACCCTCCGACGGGTCGATCAATCGCGGCACCAGGTCAACCAGCGTGCTCTTGCCGCTGCCGGTGGGGCCGACGATGGCGACCGATTCACCGGCGTGAATTTCCAGGTTGATGTTTTCGAGGGCAACTCGTTCCGAACCCGGGTAGCGAAACGTGACCCCGCGAAATTCCAGATCGCCGCGAATGCTCGAAATACCGGGGTTGGTGGTCGGGGAGTCGGCGATGTCGGGAATCTGCCTCGATAGCTCATTCATTCGCTCCAGTGAAGCGGTGCCGCGCTGAATGACATTCACCACCCAGCCAAACCCGATCATCGGCCACGTCAGCATCGACATATAGGTCATGAACATCACGAACGATCCCAGCGTCAGGTCGCCCTCGATGACGCGGCGGCCGCCGTACCAAAGCACGATGACGTAGGTCGAGCCGACAAGAAACTCGAGCAGCGGATAGAACTTGCCCCAAAGCCATATCAACTTCAGGTTCTCGTCGACGTATTCGCGGTTCAGCCCCGCGAAACGCTCGATTTCCCCTCGTTCCCGAGCAAAGGCACGGACGATGCGGACGCTATTGAGACTCTCTTGCACCAGCGCGCTGATGTCGGAAAACTTCTCCTGCACCTTCTGGAAACGGTCGTGAATACGACGGCCGAAATAGCTCACCGTGAACGACACCATCGGGATCGGCAGAAAGACGAGGCAGGTAAGTTTCCAATCGGTCGAGCTCATCACCGCCAACGCGACGAGGAAGGTCAGCACGACATCGGCCGTGTGCATGATGCCGGCGCCGATCATCAAGCGCACGGCGTTCATGTCGTTCGTCGCCCGCGACATCAAATCGCCCGTGCGGTAGGAGTGGAAGAACTTGCGCGACATCCGCAACAGGTGCGCGAGAAGGTCGTTGCGGAAGTCGTATTCGATGTCGCGCGAGATGCCGATCAGCAACAGGCGCATCCAGTACTGAAATACGCCTTTGACCAGAGCCAGGCTCAGCAGCAGCGCCGCCCAGCGCCACAAGATCTCCATCGTGAAGGCCTCGATGAGCGAATCCACCGCGAAGCCGAGCACGAAGGGAACCGCCGCCGCCGGCAGGGTCTTGAAGATCAGCGCCCCGAAACCGGCGGCATACCGCCAGCGATAACGGATCAAATAAGGGAAAAGCGTACGAAACTGCGAAAGCATCGGCGTGGACTACTCAAACCAGGAGTTTAGCGTTTTCGCGTATTCGATCACGCAGATCTCCCTGCCGTCGCGCGTCTTCCACCAGGCGTCGGGGTCGAATCGGGGATCGTCGGAGGCGACAACCAGATACTTCACAAGGCCCGATGTGCGATGGCGGTAAATGAAGCGGGAGCGGCGCGTATGAAATTCCGATGTGACGACGATTGCCGTGTCGATGCCGCGGCGGCGCAGCTCTTCATCGACGGCCAGGGCCTCTTCGAGCGTCGAGCTAATGTCGCTCACAAACGGATCGAGGATGTCGGTATTGAGGCCTCGCCGCCGCGCGAACGCCATGGCGAGGTCCGACTCCCGCGCGCCGTAGGAACCCTCGGGCCCGGTAATCAGCACCTTGGGCGCGAAACCCTGCTCGACGACCTCGACGGCTTGGAGTAAACGATGCCCGTTGCCGTCACCGGAGAGAACGACGGCGATGCCAGCGGCTTCCGGAGGGTCGGTTTTGACAAGAAAACGCCCCAACCAAGCAAGCCATACCGTGTGAGTGAGAGCGAGAAGGACCCCCGCCGACAACGAGACGAGGATCAAGGTTCGACCCGAAAAAGCCAATTCCCCAGTGTAGTGGGTTCCAGCCGTCCAGAGTCTCTTCAAACCGAGCCGCGCACGTTAGGGGCTGTAAAAAAATTGGGGGCAGCCCACTTCGCGCCGGATGCGGTTATTGATTCAATGGAACTTATTCGGTCGGCGCTTGGGACAGTCCCCATTTTTTTACGAAGTCATCCATTCCAAGGAAACCGGCGGGAGCGCGATGCCCGGGGACCAACCGGCTCGGTTTGGTCAGCGCTGGGCCGGCCGCGAGGCCCGCTGTCGGCTCAGTCTTGGCGATCCTCCGCCGAGGTCTTCGAATCCAAGCTGCCGGCGGTTTTCAATTGCCGAAAGAGCCGTTCGATTTCGTCTTCGTCCTCGGGCCGGACAATACGTGGTTTCGGCGCCGTGAGCTTTTCTTGATCCACACGCGTGGGCGCGGTCTCGCCCCAGTATTCGCGGTACGGCAGTCCGTCAATGACCGCGTCGCGAGCCATTCGCCGCATCTGCCGCAATAAGCGCCGACACGACTCCACATCGCCGGGATAGAGCAAGCGTAATTTGCGCCCGCTGCGTAGCGTGATGCGCAGCATCAGCGGCGAGTTCCAAACCGTTGAATCGACTCGCGCGACATGATGCCAGTAGAACATTTCCGAGCCGACCCGAAAGCCTGCTTCGCGCACTTCAACCACGGGCCGCATTGACAAGTAGTACAGGATCACCGACCACACCATGAACACCGCGGCCGGGATGAAGGCCGGACGCCAGCTCATCCCGCACCAGGTTGAGAACAAACCCAACCCGGCGGCGACCAGGGCGGCCGGAAGGTGCTGGCGAGCTGGATGGTAGCGGTTCACGGTCCCGTGTCGTCGGGGTAGACTTCGCCGAACTACTTGTCGCCGCGGTAGGGTTGCGGCAAGCGTTCCAGCCCCGGTTCACCCTCAGCCTAGCGCCCTCAAACAGGCCAGTCAACAGGAAAAAGGCCGGGGGCGTCCGAGCTAATGTGGAAGATCAAGCGACCGGCCCCCGGATCAGGCGGTTGGACCCGGAGGGGCAAGGATAGTAGCCCACGGTGACGCGAAGCGAAACCGGGAGTCATTCGTACAACAGCTTACAGCAGCGCCTGCAAGATGGAGCCCGAGGCGATGCCGATGAATGGCTCGGGGTAGAGGCCGATGCCGACGGTCAGGATGCCGGTGGCGATCAGCGCGAGCTTGATGCCGCGGCTGAGTACGAGCGTCGCGGGTTGGGGGCCGTCCTCGACCAAGAACATCACCTTGACGATGCGGAAGTAGTAATAAGCCGCCACGGCGACGTAGAGCGCGGCGAAGATGGCCAGCATATACATCTCGGCTTCGAGCAGCGCCAGGAAGATGAAGTACTTGCCGTAGAACCCCGCCAGGGGCGGGATGCCGGCCAGCGACAGCAGAAAGATCAGCATCAACACGGCGTAGCCGGGGTGTCGCGAGACCAGGCCGGAAAGATCTTCGATCTCCTCGGCGGCTTCGTTTTCGCGGCGCATGGCGGTGATCAGCGCGAAGGCCCCGAAGTTCATCACCAAGTAGGCCAGCAGGTAGAGCGAAATCCCCTGCAAGCCGGTCCGGTTGAGCGCGACCAAGCCGAGCAAAATATAGCCCGCGTGCGAGATCGAACTGTAGGCCAGCAGGCGCTTCAGATTCGTCTGTGTCACGGCGGCCACGTTGCCCAGCGTCATCGTCGCCAGCGCCACCGCGCCGAGCATCGGCACCCAGAGTTCATGCGCGTCGATTAAGGGGACTAGGAAGATCCGCAGCAGCAGGGCGAACGACGCTGCTTTAGATGCCACCGACAAGTGGGCGGTGACCGGCGTCGGGGCGCCCTCGTAGGCATCCGGGGCCCACATGTGGAAGGGCACGGCGGAAATCTTGAATAGCAAACCGACCGAGGTCGTAACCAGCGCCAAGATCAGCATGGGATCCATCGCATCAGCGGCCGACCGTTCGGCGATCGCCGCGGCGATATTGCGCAACAAGGTCGAGCCGCTCATGCCGTAGAGAATCGAAAAGCCGTAAGCCAGTAAGCCGCTCGAAAAAGCCCCCAGGATCAGGTATTTGATGGCCGCTTCGTTCGAGCGCTTTTCGTCGCGCAGAAAGCCGACCATCACGTAAAAACTCAGCGCCATCAGCTCCAGGCCGATGAAGAGCGTGACGAGCTCCATGCCCTGCGCCAAAATCGCCATGCCCGCCTGGCCAAACAGCAGCAAGGCGTAGTATTCGCCGCGATGCTCGCCCTCGTTCTCGAAGTAGCGGACTGAGATGATGATTGCCAAAACCGTCGAGACGACGAAGAGACCGTTGAAGAAGACGGAAAACGGATCAATGACAATGGAGCCGTTGAGCCCGGAGCGCTCGATCAGATTGTTTGCCGTCAGGTCGGCGTGGTGCTGGTAAACGGCGAAGCCGACGAAGACCTGAGCGATCAAGGCCGTGACCGCGTTGAGCCAACGCATGCCGCGGTCGCGGATCAGAAAATCCGTGAGCAGAATGCCCAGCCCAAACAGGCAAAGCAGAATGACCGGCTTCAGGACGAAGAAGTCGGTTTCCGTGAACGACAGATTCATGGTTTTCCTACATCCGAGCCGGTCAAGCGGGCGACGGCGGTGTTCGCGGCGATACTCGCATCGAGCGGATTCGGCAAGCCGTTTCGCGAGAAGTAGTCGGGATCAACGCGCTCGACGACCTTGGCGACGGGTTTTTCGAGAATTTCAAAATACGGCTTGGGGTAAAGTCCGATCCAGAAGCACCACAGAACCAGCGGCAACGTGACGCAAATTTCGCGCCAGTTCATGTCGCTGATGTCTTCGTTTTTGGGGTTGGTGATCGGCCCCAGCATCGTGCGCTGGAACAACCAGAGCAGGTAGGCGGCGCCGAGCACGATGCCGAGCACGGCGAACCCGGCCCAGTAGACATTCTTCTCGAAAACCCCGCGCAAGATCGTGAACTCGCCGATGAAGCCGTTCAGCCCGGGCATCCCGGCCGAGGCCAGCATCGAAATACAGAAAATCACCGTGTAGATCGGCATGCGGTTCGCCAGCCCGCCGTATTCGGAGATGGCGCGCGTGTGGCGGCGTTCGTAAACGATCCCGACGACCAAGAAGAGAAGAGGCGTCGAGATACCGTGATTGATGCCTTGGAGCAGCCCGCCGGCGATACCGTTGGGGTTGAGAGCGATCAGCCCCAGCGTGCAAAAGCCCAAGTGGCTGACCGAGGAATAAGCGACAAGCTTTTTCCAGTCTTTTTGCATCAGAGAGACCAAGGCCCCGTAAATGATCGCGATGATCGACAACCAAGCGATGATTTCCACGGTCTGATCATCGGTCGCCGCGCCGGGGAAGAGCGGAATCGAGAAGCGCACCATGCCGTACAGCCCCATCTTCAGCAGAATGCCCGCCAGGATGACCGAACCCGCCGTGGGGGCCTCGGTATGAGCGTCAGGCAGCCAGGTATGGACGGGGAACATCGGCACCTTGATCGCGAAGGCGATGAAGAATCCCCAGAAAAGCCAAATCTGCATTTCCGGCGAGATGATCGTGACGTTCATTAAGTCATCGAGCGCGAAGCTGGCGAAACCGAATTGCTCGATGTGCTTGTAGTAGAGCGCCAGCATCGACAGCAGCATCAGCACCGACCCCGCCAATGTATACAGGAAGAACTTGATCGCCGCGTAGAGCCGCCGTTCGCCGCCCCAAATACCGATGATGAAATACATCGGCACGAGCATGATTTCCCAAAACACGTAGAACAAAAACACGTCCAACGCGAAAAACACCGCCAGCATGGTCGCCTGCAACAGCAGGAACATGGCGTAGTATTCCTTGAGGCGCTCTTGAATCGCCGACCACGAGCACAGAATCGACAAGAAGCCCACGACCGTCGTCAGCATCGCCAAAAGTAGGCTGATCCCGTCGAGCCCGAGCGAGTAGGAAACGCCGAGCGAGGGTATCCATTCGACCTTTTCGGTGAACTGGTATTCGGCGACCGAGGTGTCAAACCAAAACACCAGCGGCAGCGAAACCAGGAAACCGAGGAAGCCGATGATATTGGCGACCCAGCGGATGAGATTCTTATTCTCCTTGGGGAGAAAAAACAAGATGAACATGCCCAACAGCGGGGTGAGCCAAACAATGCTAAGGATGTGTTCTTTCATCGTCTTTGCCGATTCGTTAAAAACGCGTCACGCTCGTTTCGGCGTCTACCCAAATACGTAATAACTCAACATCACAATCACGCCGAGCACGATGACGAAGGCGTAGTTCTGTACCAGGCCGGTCTGGAACATCCGCGTCGGGTAGCTCGCGAATTTCACTAGGAAGCCGGTCAGGCGCACCGCGCCGTCGACGATCCAGGTATCCCACCAAATGCTCAGCGTCGAGATCCGGCGCGTCAGCCAGGCGGCGCCGTTGACGCCGCCGTCGACCACGGCCAAATCGAAATCGCTAAACTTTTGTCCGCCGCCCTTGGCGAGGCCGTCGACAAACGCGGCGCCGTACACTTCGTCGACGTAGTATTTGTTCATTAAGATCGGGTGCGCGGGTCCGAGCATGCGCTGCATCGGGTCACCCTCGGTCTTGCGGTCGAAGGTCTTGCGGGCGAATAGAATGCCGCCCGCGGCCAGCCCGACCGAGCAGAACATCAGCAGCCACTCCATCGTCGTATCGTGGTGCTCGCCTTCCCCATGCACGGCCGTCTCCGCGGCGATCGAGGGCTCGAGCCAGTGTTCGAGGCTCGGCAACATATCGTGCACCGGCCCGAAAACCACCGGCGTGCCGATCCAACCCGCCAAGACGCTGCCCGCCGCCAAGACGATCAACGGAATGGTCATCGTTCTTGGCGACTCGTGGACGTGAACGCCCGGCTCAACGCGAGACACACCGTAGAAGGTCATGTACATCAGCCGGAACATATAGAAAGCCGTCATGCCGGCAGTGATGAATCCCAGCACCCAAAGCATGCGGAAGTCGCCGGCGTGGGTTGAAAACGACTTCCAGAGAATCTCGTCTTTTGAGAAAAAGCCCGCCAGGCCGGGGATGCCGGCAATCGCGATCGCACCGATCCACATCGTGCGGTAGGTGATCGGGATCTTGTCCTTGAGCGCGCCCATTTTGCGCATATCCTGCTCGCCGCCCACCGCGTGAATCACCGATCCCGAGCCCAAGAACAAAAGAGCCTTGAAGAACGCGTGGGTGTAAAGGTGGAAAATACCGACCCAAAACGCGCCAACGCCGCAGGCCAAAAACATATAGCCGAGTTGGCTGACCGTCGAATAAGCCAACACGCGCTTGATGTCGTTCTGCACCAGGCCGATCGTGGCGGCGAAAATCGCCGTCAGCGCCCCGACGACGGCGACGATCAACATGGTCTTGGGAGCCAGCACATAGATTTCGCTCGACCGCGCCACCATATAAACGCCGGCCGTGACCATCGTGGCCGCGTGAATCAAGGCCGACACCGGCGTGGGCCCTTCCATCGCGTCCGGCAGCCATACGTAGAGCGGAAGCTGCGCCGATTTCCCCGTCGCTCCGATGAAGAAAAACAGCGTGATCGCGCTCAGTACGCCGAAGCTCGCCGTCTCCGGCGTAAAGCCGCCGGCCTCGAGAGCCGGGCCGATCTCGGTGAATGTCAACGTTCCCAAAGTCGTGAACGTCAGCAGCATTCCCAGGATAAACGCGGCATCGCCGATGCGGTTCACGAGAAACGCCTTCGTCGCCGCGTCGGTCGCCGACTTACGATGAAAATAGAAGCCGATCAACAAATAGCTGCACAAGCCGACGCCTTCCCAACCGACAAACAGCAATACGTAGTTGTTCGCCAGCACCAACGTCAGCATGAAGAAGATGAACAGATTCAAATACCCGAAGAAGCGGTAATAGCCGCCGTCATGGGCCATGTAGCCGACCGAGTAGACGTGAATCAGAAAGCCGATGCCGGTGACGACGAGAATCATCACCGAGCTGAGCGGGTCAAGCAGAAAGCCCCAGTCGGCGGTGAAATCGGCGACCCCGCCCGCCGCGACGGCTGATTTCAGCCCCGCCAGCCAGGTGTAGACGACTACTTCGTGGCTGTGTCCCTCGACGCCTTGGAGCTGAATCACCGCGATCAGTGAAAACAAGAAAGCGACCAGCACGGTGCCGGGGCAAATCAGACTGACCAGCTTGTGACCGGCGGATTCCTCATGGTGGCCGTGATCGTCATGCCCTTCGGCGTGCGCAAGTTGGGGATCAAGCCGACGCCCGAAAAGGAGCATCAGCAAGGCCCCGGCCAGCGGGAAGAGCGGAATCAGCCACATGTTGTCGAGAAACATGAATTCGTTGAAACCGTTGCGCCTATTTTCGTTGATGCCGTCTTTCGAGCCGTTTACCGTAATCCATTGAGCCGACTACCATCTGAGGATGTCTATTTCGTCGGCGTGAATCGTCTCTTTGTTGCGGAACAGCGCGATCAAGATGCCCAGCGCGACAGCCACTTCAGCGGCGGCCGCGGTGATGATGAAGATCACGAACACCTGTCCATTGACGTTTTGCAGGTGATTGGAGAAAGCCACCAGATTGATGTTGACAGCATTGAGAATCAGCTCGATCGACATCAAGATCACAAGCAAGTTGCGCCTGGTCAGCACGCCGATCGTTCCGATCAACAGCAGAGCCGTGCTCAGAACCAAGTAATGTGCGGTTGTCACCGGAAACATGGAAAAACCTATCCGTCCCTCTCCGCGCCCGTCTAAATCATTCGTTCACTCGGACTCGTTGCGCGCCTTGGCCATCACGACCGCGCCGATCATCGCGACCAACAGTAAGATCGATGCCAACTCAAAAGCCAACAAGTAATCGGAAAACAAAACCTGCCCGACCATCTCCGAGTTGTTCGTCAAGTCGCCGATCGCGGCCGGAGGCGGCGGCTCGGCAAGCGTAAACGCCCCCAGGCCGTGCGAGAGCAAGACGCCGAGTTGGGCGGCCAACACGCCGCCGCCGATCAAGGCGATCCATTTCTGAGAGGCGAAACGCCGTTGCCTGGATTCCTCGCCGATCGGCACCAGCATGATCACGAACATATAGAGCACCATGATCCCGCCGATGTAGACGATAATCTGCACACCCGCCAGGAACTCGGCTCGCTGCAACAAATACAAGCCGGCGACCCCGACCAAGGAGCTGATCAACCACACGGCGCAATAAACAACGTTGCGCAGCGAGATCGTCAAAATCCCGCCGATCAACACGATGGCCGCGAACAAATAAAATAAGACGCCGTCAAGCAACATAGCTCGGCAAAACCGTCCGGATCTCAGTTGGAATCTTCCAAGGATACATCAATGATCGCGACCGTCGGAACGCCCCACCCACATTCGGGGCGGCCCCAAGCCGCGTGAAATTCGTCTAAAACTTGTACTCGGTCGGCAGCGGACCTTCCTCGAGCATCTGGCGATCCCAAATCGTCCCATGGCGAGTGAACGAAGCCAGCTCGAAATCCTGCGTCAGCTCCAGCGCGTCCACCGGGCAGGCGTCTTCGCACAACCCGCAAAACATGCAGCGCGAGGTGTCGTAGATAAAGTGCGTCAACTCCTTGCGGCGCGTCTCCGCATTACGCTGCGACCCGACCACGATCAGCTCCTCGGGGCACGCCAACGCGCAGAGATTGCAGGCAATGCAAAGCGTCTCGGCGCTTTCGGGATGCACGTTCAACCGCGGCGCGCCGCGATAGCGCTCGGCGACCGCCGGCCGCTCCCGAGGATACTCCTCGGTGTAGACCAGCGAAGGCTTTTGGTTCCGAAAGGTCACCCATAGGCCCTTCAGTAAATCCACCAGCAAGAAGGTTTGCAAGAACTGTTTCATGTCGCTGCCTTATCCAACTGTCAAGACTTCGTTCGCCAAAAATTGGACTGTCCCCAATTTTTCATCACCCTACGACCGCGTCCACAACAGCACCGCCGCGTTTACGACCAACGCTCCGATGCTGATCGGAATCAAGTACGACCACCCCACCCGCATGAGCTGGTCATAGCGGTAGCGCGGAAACGTTCCGCGAAACCAGATAAACACGTAGACAACGAGGAACACTTTGAACAAAAACCAAAACAGCCCGATGATCAACGGGTTCACCGCCGGAATCACAAACAGCAAAGCCAGCAGGAACATCCCGCCGCCGACGAGCGCCATCACGGCCTTCTGCTCGACCAGCATCAGCTTCATCACGCCGCGCGCGCACATCAAGCCCAAGATCCCGAAGACCAGCACGGGGAAGGCGATGTTGAACACCGGCGCGAGTGCTTCCACACTCGGGAAGGGCCGCAACCAGCCGCCAAAGAACACCGTCACCCCGATCGAGCTAATCACGAAGATGCCGGCGTATTCGGCCAGGAAGTAAAGAGCGAAACGAAAGCCGCTGAACTCGGTATGGAAGCCCGCCACGATTTCCGATTCGGCTTCCGGTAGATCAAACGGCGCGCGATTCGTCTCGGCCACGCCGGAGATAAAGAACAGCACCGTCGGAACCAACATCAGCCCGTAGTTCGAAAAGGCGATCCAAGAGCCCTGCTCGAGTTGACTGAGAACGATGCCCTGCATGCTCAGCGTTCCGGCCACCATAAGCCCGGTTACGACCGAGAAGCCGAGCGGGACTTCGTAGCTCACCATCTGCGCCGCCGAGCGCAGCGATCCGAGCAACGAGTATTTACTGTTGGCCGACCAGCCGCCCAGGATGATCCCCAAGATGCCGATCGACGACATCGCCAGCACGAACAAAATGCCGATATTCACGTCGGCGACATAGAATTTGTCGCTCAACGGCAAAACGGCGAACGCGGTCAAGGCCGTGAAGGTCGATAGAATCGGGGCGAACCAGAAGATCCACTTGTCGGCCTTGGCCGGAATGATATCTTCCTTGAGCAGCAGCTTGAAAGCGTCGGCGAGCGGTTGCAGGAACCCGTAAGGCCCCACCCGCATCGGGCCCAAGCGCACCTGCAAGTCGGCCAAGATCTTGCGCTCGAGCAGCACGATATAACCGGCCACCAACGGGAATAGCGCGACAATAATCGCCGTGAAGATGAACGGCGTGACGTAGGGATTATTCAGCAGTTCTTCCATCAACGTGCTTTCAAATTATCCAGCAGACCAACGTAGCGCGGTGCCGTGTCGCCCGACGCGGCGCACGCTTCCAGCGTCCCGTGTCGCCACTCGTGGCGACATCTCTTCCCGCCCGGGCCCGCATTGCCCGGGTCCACTTCTCTACCGATCCACCTCGCCCAGCACAATATCAAGCGTCCCAATGATCGCCACCACGTCCGCGATCAGCGACCCCCGGCACATCCGGTCGAGCGCCTGCAAATTCACAAACGACGGCGGCCTCACGCGCACCCGATAAGGCTGCACCGAGCCGTCGCTCACCACGTAGTACCCCAACTCGCCCTTCGGCGCTTCAATCGATGCATACGCCTCGCCGACCGGCGGCTTGAATACCTTGGACACCTTGCCCATGATCGGGCCGGGCGCGAGCTTCTCGACGCCTTGGCGAATAATGCGCGTCGATTGTCGCATCTCCTGCATGCGAACCAAATACCGATCGTAGGTGTCGCCGTTTTCCTTCGTCGGAACCTCGAAGTCGTAGTTCTCGTACCCCGAGTAGGGCAGCGCCTTACGGATGTCCCACTTGACCCCGGCCGCCCGCAGAACCGGGCCGGTGACGCCGTATTCCTTGCACTCGTCGCTGTCAAGAACGCCGATGCCTTTGGTGCGGCCGACCCAAATGCGGTTGGTCGTCAGCAACTCTTCGTATTCGTCGACCTTGGGCTCGAACCAGTCGCAGAACTTGACGCAGTCTTCCTCGAACGAGTCGTAGGTCTCATACTCCAACCCGCCCACGCGAAACGCGTGCGTCGTCAAGCGCGCGCCGCAATACTTTTCGAAGATCTTGAGAACCTCCTCGCGCTCGCGGAAGCAGTAGAAAACCGGCGTGATCGCGCCGATGTCGAGGGCGTGGGTTCCCAACCACAGCAAGTGGCTCGAAATGCGGTTCAACTCCGAGAGAATGACGCGCACGACCTGCGCCCGCTCGGGAACCTCCACCCCCGCCATAGTCTCGACGGCGTGGCAATACCCCAGGCCGTTCGAGACGGCGGCGACGTAATCCATGCGGTCGACATAGGGGGCGAACTGCTTGTAGGTGCGGTTTTCGGCGATCTTCTCGACGCCGCGGTGCAGGTAGCCGATGATGCATTCGGTTCCCAGCACGCGCTCGCCGTCGAGCTTGAGGATCACACGCAGTACGCCGTGGGTCGAGGGGTGCTGCGGCCCCATATTCAAAACCAGTTCATTGGTTTCGAGAAAGGTCGCTTCCGCCATTACTGCCCACTCTCAATCTGAAGATTCTCGCGAACCCAATCCTCATCCTGCTGGATGATCGAATAGTCTTTCCGCAACGGATGCCCCCGCCACTCCTCGGGCAATAGGATCCGCGTCATATTGGGGTGGCCGTCGAAGCGAATCCCGAACATGTCGAAGACCTCGCGCTCCAGCCAATCCGCCGTGATATGGACATTGACGGCGGTTTGCGCGCGCTCGTCTTCCCCCGCCCGCGCCTTGATGCGAAGCCGTTCATTGCGCGCGAAGGAGTAAAGAATCCAGATCAATTCGAAGCGCTTTTCCTGCTTCGGGTCGTCGACCGCGGTAAGATCCACCAAGTAGTCGAAGTCTTGCTCGGCCTTGAGGTACTCGATGATCGAAACAACGGCGTCGAGATCGGCGGCCAGGAAGTTCTGCTCGCGGTAACTCAGAAACTCTTTGATCTTGTCGCCGAAGCGCTCTCGCAGGGCGTCCGCCAGAGGGCCTTCCCACGGAACCGTCTCCATGACGGCGGGCTTCTTGGCGGGCTTTTTCGGCGGCGCGGGCTTGTCTTCGGCTTTGGCGGCGGGAGTGGGTTGGGCGGTCGCCGGATCAGCCGCGGGCTTGGGCTCGGAATCGGCGGCGGGCGGGGTCGTGCCGGCAGCCGCGGCCGGAGCGGCGCCATGTTCGGCGTCGGTCGGCTTACCGGCGGCGGAATCGCCGCCTTCGCCGCCTGGCTTGTTCTCTTCTTCCATGTATCACTCTACCTCAGCCGACCTGTTCGGACACACTAGAACCCGACCCAAGTTGTTGCGAGGGAACCTACGTGTTTATCACACCGGCAAAGAGAGTGTCAATCGAAACGGCTCCGCGTGGGGTACAGGGCGCGAAAAAGGCCCTCAACCCCCAGCCCCGGCCGATAGCCGTTTGTTGCATAATGCTGGAACGTGCGCGAACAAGACTTCTTCACCGAATCGGAAACCACCAAGCCGGCCCGGCTCAATTGTCCCTATTGCCGCGATGTCTCCGAATATCCCCTGCGATGGGTTGTGCGAAATAAGAGGAATCAGCTTCCGCGTGGCGCTGATGAGCGCGACCGCGCGCGCTTCCAAAAAGCACAGTCCTATATGGTTCTCAAGGACGACCGAGTCGGCTGCGGTAAATGCCGCAGAAGCTTCGAAATTTCAGGAATCAAGACGATGGCCTTTCTGTGAGGCCCGAGTTGCTCCCCGCATCGTAGCGGCCCAGTCGAGAAACCGGGCCAGTTCTCGTCTCCTCTCCCAAGTGAACCGCCAGAATCGCCCCGCCCCGATCTCCGCCGCCGGATAGCCCCAGTACGTCTCGATCCGCCACCGCAGATACGGGCTCGCCCAGGGCCGCAATCGATAACCACGCGTGGAGGCCCATAAGAAGCCCCCGATGCGCCCCAGGCGCCTCGGCACGGAAGAAGTCTCGGTGCGCATCATTAACGGTACCGACAAAAACTCCTGGTCGTCCAGGCCCGGCAAGGGCGATCACGGCGCCCCCTACGGCCCGCGGTAATCGAACAAAACCTGGGCTTCCCCCAGCCGCTCGATGCGCTCTTCAAAGTGGGCCACGATGCGATCTCGACGAGCCAGCAAAGCGCGCACTTCGGGCCGGCCCAAGTGCCCTCGCAGCGCCGACGATGTCGCCTTGAATTCGAGACCACGCAGCGCTTCCAGCAGCTCTCGGTCGCAACGCGGAATCTGCTCCGGCTTCAGCAGCTTCTTGCGCAACAGAAACGAGCGCGTATGGTCGATCATCCAGGCCTTCCAATCCTTCGTGATAACCAAGTTGCCGAGGTTGCGGTCCACGTTATAAATCAGCCGGTCAAAGACGCGAATTCGATGGATTTGCTGGTTCCACACCACCGGGTCGGGAGGCTCGATCTTTCGCTGATAGCGGCGCTTCTCAGTCATAAGCACATCGTCGATCCACCACGTCACAGCCCCCATGCGGCCGTCGATTCTGCGTTCCACGCTCACCGGTATCGCGTCGAGACCAAGCAAGCGACTCAGGCGATAAGCGGCTATGTTGAACTGATAGCTGTCGCGGAAATCAAGCTCATACCCGGTAGCGGTCTGAAAGCTCGGGTGGACCACGTCGATGCGTTGGATCTGTGCGTCGTGGGTGAATTCGCCGTCGCTCAGCGTCGCCCGCAGCGTGTTCGTGACACCTTCCGCCAGCGGTCGCGTGGAGACGACCTTGGCTTCCCGTAGAAATTGCTCAATGCGCGCCGGCGCCCACTCGGCGGGGGGTTGAGCCGGGGCCGACTGCGCGAGCGCCGCCGCCCCGCACATCGCAATCAAGCCGAGTAACCGGCAAGAGGCGTCGTGGCCGTCAAAATCGCGCATGCCTTGAGCCGCGAAGCGGCGGCGGAAATATAGCCTAGGGCGGAGCCGAAGGCGGTACCCTGGGTACGGAACCAAATCAGGTTGAGCCCTGAAGGGGCGACAACGCCTTCGCTCCCATCTTCATGACGGCATTAAGAATTCCGCGGATTCATAGAGGAGATATCTACCCCCGGATCACCTCGTCCCAAGTCACTTCGCGCTTCTCGTCCACCGCCATTTGCGCCATGATGGCCGTTAACGTGCTCTCGGCCCCCCGCACGCCGACATTCTCCGTGCGTCCCTCGGCGATGCGGTTAATGAACGACGCCACCGAATCGATGGCGATATTGCGCGGCGAATTCTCCCTCTTGAAATCGTTGAGGCCGTTACGGTAATGGACCCAGTGCTCTTGCGCCGTTTCGACGGTGCCGGTGTCGCCAAAAAACAGCTCCTTGACGTCCCGATACCGCGGCGAAGCGATAAATGATCCCGTCAAGCCCGCGTGCAGGCCGTTCTCCCAAGTGAACACCACATCCACGTGGTCGAGAATATCCCCGGCTTTGAGAACGCTTCGGCCCCCGGTTCCGTACGCCGAGCGCGGGTGCCCGCCCAGAAACCAATTCAACACATCGATCGAGTGGACAAACGTCTCCACCAGCGCGCCCCCGAATAGATCCCGCCAATACTGCCAATAGCGAACCCGTTCGAGTTCATTCTTCGGGCGGGGCATCGCCGGAGCGAGATTTTGCGCGCCGAGATTCTTGATGAAGTGCGCATGGGCGTTATTGATCTTGCCGATCTCACCGGAATCGATGAGTTTCTTCGCCCGCTGGTAGACCTGGCCGTAGCGACGCTGGAAGCCGAATTGAATGTTGAGCTTCGGGTCGGCCGAGTCGGCGGCCTTCATGATGCGTTTGCACTCGGCGATCGTGCCCGCCGCCGGCTTTTCAATGTAGATGTGCTTGCCGGCTTTCACGGCGGCTTCGAAGTGCTCGGCGTGGCGGAATACCGGCGTCGAAATGATCACCGCGTCCACATCGCTTTCGAGCAGCTTGTGATAGTCCTTGTAGATCGTCCGCTCGCGCTGAGGCAGCCTCTCGGTGGCGCGCTCAATCGCGGAGTCTTGGATGTCGCAAAGCGCCACAACGTTGCCGTTGGTATTGCGCTCCATGTGACCGGCCAGCGTCGCGCCGCGCCCGCCCGAGCCCAGCACCCCGACCTTGATGGCCGAGTTGGCCGCCGTCCCCGCAACGGCGTTAAACGGAACAATCGCCGCCGCCTTCATGGCGCTGCGTCGTGAAATGTTCGAACCGGCGTTATTCATCGTGCGCTCCTTGTTAGGTCGATCATGCCGTCAATCTCGCTTGCTTAGGTCGAAAGCGGCTTCAAATAGTCATAGCTTTTCCGCACCGCATCCTCCACCGACATGATCCCCGCGAAAGCCTGATGGACGGTCACATATCCGCCATATCCGATACCGTGCAGCGTCTCGAAGACTTCCTCGAAATTAACGCCGCCTTCCTCCCAGACCCCGATATGGTCGATCGCAACCGGACCCTTCCCCCAGGTCTTGATCGTGCCTTCGGCATCGGGGTTGAGCCTATGATTCTGGACATACACATTAAAGATGTGATCTTGCACCGTCTCAATGCCGTGTTTGCCATACTCTTCTCCCGCCACGAACCAGTTGGCCGGTTCGTAGATGATCCCGAAATTCTCCCGACCGACGGCCTTGAGCACCCGCAGCGATCCCTCGACGGTTTCGAAAGGGCTCGAGTTATGCGACTGATGCGCCAAGCGGATATTGCGCTCGGCGGCCTCGTCGCTTGCCTTTTGCGCAAAGGCAATATCCTCGTCCTTCTTCATGCAGATGCGAATCAGCGGCGCTCCGAACGTTTCAGCCAGATCGAGATAGGGCGTAATATTGCGCAGCCCGTCGGGACCATGCTCGTCGTTTTGAGGAATGAAGAAATCCCCGGTCGCCATGGAAACAACCAACCCGGCGGCACGGATAGCCTCGCTGATCTCGGCAACCTTTTCCGGAGGCGAATGAACGCCCACCTGCGAGGCGCGCATGCAGAGCGCGTCATAGCCGATCTTTTGCGCCAGCGCGATCAACTCGTCAATGTTCAGCGACGCCTCGCGCTTATTGCTGAAAGACTCGGCAACGCGTGCCGACAGCGAAAGTTTCATGCGCGGCGCGGCGGCGGGTTCGGGCGCGGCTTCCTCGGGCGATGGCGAGGGCGAGCATCCGGCCGCCGCCCAAGCAGCCGCGCCGGCCGCGGATCCGAGAAAACTTCGACGAGTGGAATCAGACTTCACGAAAAGACCTCCGGACAGCGAGCCGTTGGTCGACGACCCGTAAAATCATAGCAATTCGCCGGCGTTCCGCGCGATCTGAGCGGCTGCCGTTATCCGTGCGCGATCCAGGCGCCGGCGTGGGCTGCGCTTTAGGTTCGGAACTCGAAGACCCCAGCCAATAAGCCGCGCCCAACAGCGCAACGACTGCCGCCGCAGCCAGACCGCCGTAAAGTCCCCGCCAGCCGCCAACCGGCCCGAGCGCTTGCGAGGCCGACCCGGTCTTTCCGCCAACCGCCCTCCCCGACGCCCCCTTGCCTGTCGCGGACAACCCGCCCCGCAAAGCCCGCAAATCAACCAGCAACTCGTCCACATGCTGATACCGCTCATCGGCGCTTTTCGCCATCGCCTTGCCAACAATGCGGTCGATCTCGAGCGGCACACCGGCTCGTCGCGCGGTAATCGGCTCGGGCTCCTCGGTCGTGATCGCGTAAAGCGCGGCCTGCTCTCGCTCCGCCTCGAACGGCAGCCCGCCGGTAAGCATTTCATAGATCACAACCGCCAGCGACCAAATATCGGTGCGGCGGTCGGTCGGCTTGCGTTCGACCTGCTCGGGCGACATATAGGCGGGCGTCCCGAGGATCGTCTGGGTCTTAGTCAGCTTCGACCCTTCGGCAAGCTGCGCCAACCCGAAATCCAGGATCTTGACCTGCCCCCGCGGCGTCAGCATCAAGTTCGAGCTTTTGATATCGCGATGAACAACGCCTTTCTCATGCGCCGCCTGTAGGCCCGCGGCCGTCTGTATGGCGATATCAAGCGCTTGGTCGATCGGCAGCGGACGATCGACGACCATCTGTTTAACCGTCCGGCCGTCGACGAGGGCCATCGCCATGAAGGTAACCCCGTCGACCTCGTCGATTTCGTGAATCGTACAGATATTCTCGTGGTCGAGCGCGGCGGCGGCCTTCGCCTCGCGGAAGAAGCGAGCCTTGGCGTCGGCGTCTTCCAGAGCCGCCGTCGAAAGGAACTTCAGCGCGACAGGCCGTTCGAGTTTCGTGTCGATGGCCTTGTAGACCACACCCATCCCGCCCTCGCCGAGTTTCTCGGCAATGCGGTAGTGAGATAGCGTCGTGCCGATCATAACGGATACCAAGCGCCGCGAATCCACCCCTCCGCAAATTGTACCGCCCAGCGCACCCCTTTCTCGGAAAAGCCGTCGAAGATTTGTATATTTCGTGCCCGGCACGCCGTTTGGTGGTTGTACAATAAAGATGTACAAGTCATCATGGCGATCAAGACCACCTACAGTCACGCGCGCGCCCACTTCGCCCGTTATTGGGACGAAGCGACCCAGAACCGCGAGACCGTTGTCATTGAACGCCGCGGGGCCGAGGACGTCGCGCTGATCGCCGCGTCGGAACTCGCCGGGCTGGTTGAAACGGCGCACTTGCTCGGCTCGCCCCGCAACGCGGCTCGTCTGATGAAAGCGTTAGGCCGCGCCAAGGCGGGCAAGGGCAAGCCGAGCGCCCTCCCGAAATTGCTCCGCGATCTCGGCCTTGACGAAAAAGAGCAAAGATAAGACCCGACCCGAAGCCGTCTTCCACCCCGAGTTCGTTGAGGACTTGCGGTATTGGATCGCCGAAGACAGACGAACCGCCTTGCGCGCCATTGATCTCATCGAGGCCGTTCTACGCGATCCGTTGCAAGGCATCGGCAAACCCGAAGCACTGAAGCACCAACTCCGCGGCGCCTGGTCAAGACGCCTCACGCGCGAGCACCCCATCGTCTACACCGTGACGGCGAGCCGCATGGATTTCCTGCAAGCTCGGTATCACTATTGATCGACAGACCGAAAGCTCTCAAACAACAGCAAGCTCCCCACTCGGCTAACGGCTAACGGCTCCCGCCCCTCCGACCACACGCCCGGCCCACCGCCAATCAAAATCAGCGTCGATCAATTGACCACTTTGTTGTTAAAGCAGGCCATGTTTTTGCCGATATGCAAAGCATGAGTGAAAAGATGTTCGACCGCCGCCGAACCTCCCGCAAGGCGGTTGATCTTCCCTCCGGGTTGAAAATCTCTACCTACGGCGACAAAGGGACCCCCCGCACTTTCGCCGCCAAACTCATCGACGCCACCGACACCGGCATCGGCGTCGAAATGTACGTGCCGTTGGTCGAGGGTTCAACCGTTGCTTTGGACGGGGAGTTGACCAGCCCCGACTTATCGTTGAATCTTCGGGGCCACGCCCGCGTTGTCTACTGCCGTTGTGAAAACGGCGGAACCTTCCGCGTCGGCCTCGCTTACGAAGAGATCGCCTACCGCAAGACGGCCTGACTCGACGCGGGCTGGATCAGGGCTCGGGCCCGGCCGGCCCGCTTTTCTCATCGCGTGGCGAGGCAAGGTGCACGAGAGGTCCGTCAGTACGAGGCGCGCGCCGCTTGGCGACCCATCTCTTAAGCACTTAAGCAAGAGACGCGTACTTGAACAGTACGCGGAGGCACGGCGGGCAAGCGCAACGAAGTAATGGCGGGCCTATCACGTGCTTTGCCCGTCAGGCGATGAGAAAAGCGGGCTCTAGCCTAGGGCTAGATCCGATGAAACGCCCGCAGAATATCCTTCATTCCGTATTCCAGGGCCACGGGGCGCCCGTGCGGGCATGACATCGGGTAATCCGTTTTCGCCAGCTCATCGAGCAACCATTGGATCTTCGCCCTGTCCAACGGCGTGTTGA
The DNA here is from genome assembly GCA_965248235.1 of Bryobacterales bacterium. Lineage (GTDB taxonomy): Bacteria > Acidobacteriota > Terriglobia > Bryobacterales > UBA6623 > UBA6623. Next base: position 759,962 of record CBDFIU010000002.1, read on the forward strand.
TCTTGATCGCCGCGTGACAGGCGATCGTAGCCGCCAAATGACGTTCGAAATCCTCGTAGGAAAGCGCCCGCAGTTCGCCTTCCGGTGTATCGAGAATTTCTTCCATCAACTGCTCGACTTGCCGCGGGGCCAGCACCGCCGGGGCCGCCTTCACGGCGAGCGTGCGGTTCCCGAAGGGCTCGACCTCGAACCCGACCGCGTCGAATTCCTTTTGAATGCGGGCGAACTTGATCTCCTGATCCGGCTTCATGCCGACGATGATCGGCATCAGCAAACGCTGCGACTCGACCCTCCCCCGCGAGCGCTCGGCGAGAACTTTCTCAAACAAAATGCGTTCGTGCGCGACGTGCTGATCGATGATCCAAAGACCGCCCGGCGCCGCGGCAACGATGAAACTGTCGTGTATTTGACCCATCGACCGCAGCTGTCCTAAATCGGCCATCGAGCCCGCCGGCATGTCGACGAGCGGAGCGCGGCTGTGAGGTTTTTCGTCGGCCAGCGGCGTTGCGGCGGGCGCGAAAGCGACAGCGCCGCCCGAGTCGGCCAATCCGCCGGGCGCGACCGACCCCTCAAACCCCCCGGGCGGCCCGCCGGCCGAAACCGCTTCCCGCATCGGGAAATCGATCGGAGGGCCGGAGTTGAAATCAAGGCGCGCCGGCGCGGGGAGTGCCGCGTCGAGGGTGAATTCGCCGCCCCCCGGAAGTTGCGCGTCGTTGATCACGCGGCTGGTTTCCGAGTAAGGCAGTTCCGCGCCCGGTTGCGCCGAGATAGCGGCTTCTTTGTCGGGAAGGGGGAAAGTCGAAACCGGCCTGGATTCGATTAACCGCTCGCGAACCGCATCGCGCACGAAATCGTGGACGAACCCGGGGTGCCGAAAGCGCACTTCCGTCTTCGAGGGGTGAACATTGACGTCCACCTCGTCAAACGGTATGTCGAGAAACAGCAACGCGAAAGGGAAGTTCCCCGGCGGGATCAAGTTGTGATAGGCCCGCGAAATAGCCCGCAGGAGCAGGCGGTCGCGGATCAAGCGACGATTCACAAAGATATAGACCGAGTTGCGGTTGCGCTTCTGCACCTGGGGCGTCGAGACGTAACCGTGAACAGCGAAATCGCGCTGCTGGGCCGCCGAGGCTCCCGTGCGAGCGGCTTCCACCGCGCGGGTTGCCGGCACGGGAGAGCCCGCCACTTCGAGTGAGCGTCGCCGCAGCGGCAGTTCGACCAAGCGCTCGAGCGTATCGGAGCCGAAGATCTGATAGACGCGTTCTTCAAGAGTCTCGACCGGCGAAGCGTTCAATAAGCGGCCTTTCTCATTGGACAGCGTAAAGGACTTATCGAGATGCGCCAGGCTGTAATGCATCACGACCGAAGAGATGTGGCTCAACTCGGTCTTTTCCGAGCGCATGAACTTTCGCCGAGCCGGGACGTTATAGAAGAGGTCACGGACGCTGATCGTCGTGCCCGGCGGCAGCGCCGCCTCGTCGACCTGCAGCATCCGGCCGCCGGCAATCTCGACTTTCGTCCCGGTGGGCTCGTCCTCGGAGCGCGTTTCAAGGATTAGCCGCGAGATGCCCCCGATCGACGGCAGAGCCTCGCCGCGAAACCCCAGCGTCGCGATCGAAAACAGGTCGCGGGCCTCGCGCAGTTTACTGGTGGCGTGACGCTCGAAGGCCAGCATGGCGTCGTCGCGCCCCATGCCGACGCCGTCGTCGGTAATGCGAATCAGACGTTTGCCGGCCGACTCGAGTTCGACGCGCAGCCGACTGCTGTCGGCGTCGAGGGCGTTCTCGAGAAGCTCTTTGACGACCGAGGCCGGCCGTTCAACGACTTCGCCGGCGGCGATCTTGTTGGCGACAATGTCGGGAAGAATGCGAATGCGTCCCATGCGGGATGTTCGCGGGCGGCGAAGCCCACCCCATGCGATGTCCCATCAGCTTACGGCGGCAAGGGGTGCAAGGGCAAGGATGGGTCATGGATCTGTACAACCCGGCACCCGTTCTCACGGGGCGGTAATACGAACGCGCGGATTCACAAAACGGACCGCAAGTGTCATTCTCGCGCAGTCGGACTCGCACCACGGGCCGCGAGCGAGACGACCTCGGTTGCCGCCGTGATCGACGTGAAGTAATCGCGCTCGTCGAGCGCTTGGTAGATGTTCCCCGCGATTTCCGCGGCTCGCGGGCCGTACATCATCGGGCCGCCCCGCAACATCACGACGACGGCGAGCTGCTTCTCGCGATCTTCGGTGACTTCATTGAAACAGGCGAACCATCCCAGTTGGGTTCGGCCCGGACGATGGTATTGGCTGCATGTGCCGGTCTTGCCGTAGAGCACCCGTTTGCCCGAACGCGCCTTGCGGCCCGTCCCGCGCTTGACCGCCTCGAGCATCCCCGAACGAACTTCGGACAGCCAGCGGGGCCCCGGCAAGCGGCGCTTGATCCGCGGCTCGAGAGCCGCCGCTTCGCCCGGCGCGCGGGGGGCTTGCAGATAGTAAAGCGTTCCGCCGTTGGCGAGAGCCGCCACGAAGGCCGCCATTTGCAACGGCGTCGCCGCGATACCCTCGCCGAAAGAACTCATTCGCTCAACGCCGGAGGGAATCTCTTCCTCCGGAAATTTCCCCAATTGCTCCCCCGGGATCCCGAGGCCCGCCTTCTCGCCGAAGCCGTACTGTTTGGCGTAGCGTTGCAAGCAGTCGAAGCCCAAGCGGCGTCCGAGGTGTTCGAAATAGACGTTATTGGAAATCGCCAGGCCATTCACCATCGTCATGAACCAGTAGCCGTCGAACCAGACTTTCTGCCGAGGTCGAACGATGCCTTCATTCAAGGCCGCCAACCCAACGACCAACTTGATCGTCGAGCACGGAATGTAGCCGCTGGACAAGGCAAGCTTTTGGTTCACCATTGTCAGGATGCGGCCGCTGCTCGCATCCACGACGACAACCGAGCCGTTGAACTTGCCGAGTGCTTCGACCGCCGCGCGCCGAACAAGCGCATCTTCACCCGCTGTAAAGTCGCCGGCCGTTGAGTTCGCGTAAGTGCGTTCGATATACCAGGACCCTCGTGAACGCCTTCGCTTGGTCCCCGTTGATTTCGACCCGCCCGATTTCTTCGCGGCGGGCGCGGACGATACGGCCTTCTTACCGGAGGAACTCTGGGCCTCGACAAGCGGCGCGAGCGGCGCGGCCGTCAGCAGAGCGAGGCAAAGGGCTGGGAGAAGGCGCAAGGTGGAATCCGTTCGCCGGCTCGGGGGCGTCGGAATGTATTTTACAACGTGTCGCCACGGTAGGGCAGGTCTCCAGGCCTGCCCACCAACAGCCGCGCCCCCCCACGACCCGGCTAACAGCTAACGGTTCACGGCTCGCGGTTACGGAATTCGCCCGCCCACTTCGCTACCCTAGAAGCTTCAGAAGCTTCCCGCGCCTCCGCCCTCGCCGCTCGATGAAACGTTGGAATTATCGCGACTCCGATCCCGCCGCGGCCGCGACGCTCCAAGCCGAACTCAGGATCGGCCCGCTTGCCGCGCGGCTGTTGACGCAGCGGTCCGTACGCAGTCCCGAGGCCGCCGATCAATTCCTCAACCCCCGTCTCGCGAACCTTCACGACCCCTATCGCATGCTCGGCATGCACGCCGCCGTCGAACGTTTGCGGGCGGCCATCGCCAACCAAGAGGGCATTCTGATTTACGGCGACTACGATGTCGACGGCACTAGCGCGGTCGTCGTGCTGCGGGCCGCGATCGAGCTCGCCGGCGGCAGCGCCGACTTTCATGTTCCCCATCGCGTCCGTGACGGCTACGGCATGCGGGCGGACGTGATCGAGCAAGCCGCTCGCGACAATGTCCGGCTGCTAATCAGCGTGGATACCGGCATTCGCGAAACCGCCGTCGTCGAGCGGGCCGCGGAATTAGGCATCGATTCGATCGTCACCGATCACCACTTGCCCGACGCGGCCCTGCCCCCGGCGTTGGCCGTGCTCAACCCCAACCAATCCGGTTGCGGGTATCCCGACAAGAGCCTGTGCGGCGTCGGCGTGGCTTTCAAGTTGGCGCAGGCACTGTTGTCCGAGTTGGGTTGGCCCGAGGCGAAACTCACGCGCGTGATCGAGTCGCTCTTAAAGCTCGTCGCCATAGGAACCATCGCCGACGTCGTTCCCTTGATCGGAGAAAACCGCGTTTTCGCCAAACTGGGTCTCGAAGGTTTGCGCGACCCTCGCAACCTCGGTCTCAAGGCCCTGCTCGAAACGGCCGGTTTCTCTCCCGCGAAACCGCCCAGCGCCGGTTCGGTCGCCTTTCGCGTCGCGCCCCGCATCAATGCCGCCGGGCGCATGGATACCGCTCGAGAAGTGGTCGAGTTGTTCACCACCCGCGAACCCGCGCGAGCCGCGGAGATCGCCGACAAACTCAACGCGCTGAACGCCGACCGGCAGCAAACCGAACAAGCCATTCTGCGAGAGATTACCGAACGCCTCGAGCGGATCCCTCCGCCCGAGGAGTTGCCCGTGATCGTCGAGGCGGGCGAGGGCTGGCACGCCGGCGTGATCGGAATCGTTGCGAGCCGCGTCGTCGAGCGTTTTCACCGCCCGACCTTGGTGTTGAGCGCGGACCCCGCCGAGGGAACCGCCACCGGCTCGGGACGCAGTATTTCGGCCTTCCACATGCTGGAAGCGCTGGAATCAACAGCCGATCTTTTCGAGCGCTTTGGCGGCCATCGGCAGGCGGCCGGCTGCACGCTGGCGATCGAGCGCGTCCCGGAATTACGCCGCCGCCTGAACGAATACGGCCGTGGGGTTCTCAAGGCCGAAGATTTCATTCCGACGCTGCAGCTCGACGCCGAGCTGCCGTTTTCGTCGATCAACGACGGCACGATGGCGGAGTTGGCGCGGCTGGCTCCCCACGGGCTCGCCAACCCCTCGCCGCGCTTTTCGACGCCCAATCTACAGCTCGCCGGCGATCCGCGCATTGTGAAGGAAAAGCACCTGAAGTTGTTTCTTTCGTCGCAGGGCAAATCGATGAGCGCGATCGGTTGGCGCATGGCCGAGCGCGGCCGGGGGCTAACCCGCGACACGCGGGTCGATGTGGCCTATTCGATTGAGCCCGATACCTACTACGGCGGCTGGCAGCTCGTGTTGGATGATTTTCGTGAAGCGGCGGGAGAGCAAGAGACCCAGGCCGCGGCGTTATAAGCCTCGCGCATCTTCTGCGGGTCGCCCTCCCGAAAAATCCGCTGTCGCTATGACACATCCGCGGATTCATGGAGACGAAATTCAGGGCTCGGCCCGGAACCACTTCGTCACCCCGTAGAGGGTGAGCAACGGATGCTTGACCGCGGCTCGGTACTCGTAATCACGGCCGGCGGTAAGCCCCTCGGCCCGGCCGGTAAAGGCTCCCGGGGCGGTTTGCGCGGCCTGGCCGACATCCCGCCAGGGGTAGTCGGGTTCATACATCTCGGCGCTGTCTTTCTTGCGGCGTACTTGGAAACCGACTGCCACGGATTCGACCTTCCCCAGGCTGTGTAAATCGGCGTCAAGCTTGGCGCTGCCCGCCCCCGCATCCCATTCCGCGCCGCCGGTAGTAACCTTGGGGGGCTCCATGCCCACATCGAAGTTCGTGATCTTCAAGACCACCGGGTTCGGCCAGCGACGATCGTTGTAGATCCGCTGGGCGCGATAGGCGGTGATCTCAAAGCCTTCGTTCGTATTCCGCCAAGAAGTCTTCGGCGTGACTTCGGGACGATATTCGAGAACCTCGTCAGACTGCCCCATCACCGCGACCTTGGTGCCGCTCAATCCACGCACCGACTTGAGACGGATCGTCTTCGTCTCACCCCATGGCCAATCCGGTTTCGTGACGATGGCGTAGAGCACACCGCCGTCTTTCCTCTTGGTGAACCACACATTGCCTTCGTTGGTCACCACCCAGGGCCTCACGCCGTGGATCGATTCGGAGTTGACGAACATCCAAAGCGCCAACTCGCGTAGGCGCTCCTCTTGTTCAATCGGCAGTTCGCCGTTCGGTTTGGGACCGATGTTGAGCAACAGGTTGCCGCCTTTGGCGCGGGTTTCGATCAGCGTTTCGATCAACAGGCCCCCGGATTTGTAGTCGTCGTTGGTGGGCTTGTATTGCCATTGCGTCCCCATGGTGAGGTTGCCTTCCCAGGCGCCTTCGAGGGGCACGCCGGGGGTGTATTGCTCGGGAGTCTCGATGGCCCCGCGCGTGACGATCACGTCGGGGTCGACTTCCCACAACTTGTCGCGCAAGCCGGCCGCGGGCCCGTCGAGGAACATGACGTCGACTTTCCCGTATTGCGTCATCAGCTCCTCGAGTTGGGCTTGGTCGTATTTCATCAGCGCCGGAAACTCTTGCGGCGTGACGCCTTTCCGCCGTCGCGAGATCGTCTTGCCGTTTTGGCGCAGAAAATGGAAATCGTCGGGGGAGTGATAGAAGCCGATGGCGATGCCTTGATCGCGATAGGCGCGGACGAGCTGCGCGGTGAGGTCCTTGCCGTAGGGCGTGTTCATGATGCTGAAGTCGGTAGTGCGCGGTGTTATACATGCAAAAACCGGAGTGATGTTTCGCCGTGAATACGACGTACTTGAAGCCGGCGAGTTTCGAAAGCACGGCCCATTCGTCGGGGTCGAACTTGCTCGGGTTGAACGTGCGCGGCAACTGCTTGAAAAAGCGGTCCACATAAGCGGGCTCGGCGCCGACCAGCGAATGGCTGATGACCGAGCCGATCTGGCTGTCGAGGCTCCAGTGAATGAACAAGCCGAAACCAAGATCGCGAAACCATTCCAGCCGCTCGGCCTTGTTGCCGTCGGCGATTTCGTCTTGCGCGCCCAACGGCGGCCCCGCGGCAACGAAGAGAGCGAGCGCGAGCAGCGGGATGAGCCGCCGAGTTGTCAATGAGCGGACGGTTTTCAGGGACATGGCGTTCTTCCTATTGAGATCTTAACCCGCCTTTCTCATCGCACGGCGAGCAAGCGCAACAAAGTAATGGTGGGCCTATCCTGTGCTTTGCCCGTCAGGCGATGAGAAATGCGGGTTAGGTCGATTCGACGAAGTCGGAGACGTCCATCGCGTAGAGGGCCGGCTTGCCCTCCCGGTCGGTGACGTAGTAAACCCATTTGCTGTCGGGGGAAAATACGGGTTCCGGGCAGGCCGCGAAGGGGTCATGCGTTGGCGAACCGGCGACGGGGTAGGGCTTACAACTTCCGGCGTGTTCACCGACGGTGAGTTCTCTTCCCAATTTCGGGAAGAGAAGATAGATGTTGGGCCCGGCGACGCTGCGACTGGCGCCGACGATCGCCGAGCCGTCAAGATTCGGGCTGAGCCACCCGAATTTTGAACAGCGAGAGAGGGTGCGCTCGCGACCGGTGTTGGGGTCGACGCAGCGGACTTCGGCTCCGCGGTTCGAACGACCGGGGAAGAACGCGTAACAGACCTCGCGTCCACCCGGCGACCAGTAAGCGTGGCCGATTTGCTCATCGCCCCGGCGCGGCCGCAAGTTTCTCTTGTAGCGGCCGTCGAACGAGACGTAGCGCAGGCGGCCGTCCACCAGACCCCAAGGACCCTCGCGGGCATAGAGCAGGTCTTTCGAGCGCGGCCGAAAACGCGGATGGCTGAGCCAGTGATCTTCCTCGGTCACCGTGCGGGCCTTCTTGGCGGCGATCTCGACGATTTGAATGCGGCAACGAGGGCGGCGTTCAAATTGGGCTTCATAGCCGTCAACCCGGTGACCGGCCTGCATTTCAACCAGCGCCGAGAAGCGCTCGTCGCCCGATAGGGAAAGATGTCCGCTGGGACGCCACCCCTCCGGCGAGCGATACACGACGCGCGCGCGCCCGCTTCGCGCGGAAGCCGTGAGCAGGGAATCGCGCTGCAAGTAGAAAACGTTGCGGGCACGGCGATCCAGCAGCGCGGAATAGGAATGCACGCCGGCGCCTTCGGTGAGCTGCACCATGTCCCCGTCGGGAAGATTCAGGCGGTAGATTTGGCGGCTTCCCGAGCGCTCCGAGGCAACCAGCAGAAAGGAATGGTTTCGCGCGATCAGACGGTGATGGTAGTGAGGCAGGTGATGCAGGATCGACGGATCCGTGAAGCGAACGATCTTGCGCCCGGTTAACGGATCTTCGAGCTCCGTTTTTTCGGAGACGATCTTAAGGCCGCGGCGCGCCGGCCCAACGGCGGCGGGCAGAGAAACAGCCGCGGCGAAGAAAGTCCTGCGAGTCCATCGACTCATCGACTAGTCATGGTAGCATCAGGCCCTTGGCGTATCGCCTTGGAGCGGGAACCCGGTTTGTAATATGAGGATGAGAGCGGAACAGGCGCCTCGCTTGCCCGCGTTGGGTGTCGGGACCTTCGGCGTCCCACAACCACCGGGCGGCGTCGGCAACAAAACACAGCCATTATGTTTTATGCTGTTCACAGCGGATGAGACTTTCTCCGAACGACCTGTTCCGGGAGGTGATGACCGTGCGCCTGCTTCGGCAGCTTCGATCCTTGTTCTGTTTCGGTCTCTTGCTCGGGGTTCCGGCGGCGGTGACCGATCTGCTCGTCGTATTCGGCAACGATGATACGGTCGCGATCCACAACGCCGACAACTTCGCGCTGCTGGGGACGCCGACGGTGGCCGGGGGCGTCCTCGAAGCCTTCGGGATTCCGGATCCGGCCAACCCCGATAAGCTTCTGAAAATCGCCATCCTGACGAAAACCTCGGTCGTTATTCTCGGCCCCGAGCCCCCGTTCCCTGTGTTGGACGTTCGCGACCTTGTGGCGGGCGCCGCCGACCCGGCGGCGGTATTGACTCCGGACGCCTCACGGCTGCTGGTGATATCGGGGGACTTCCTCTACGTGTTTGACACGGCCATTGCGGGAGCGCCCGCCCCGGTTTCGCTGACGTTGCAAAGCGAAGCCACGGGCGTAGCGGTTCGCCTCGACGGTGAACGAGCTTATATCTCGCTGACCGATTCGACGACGTTGCGGCTGCTCAATGTGACGTCGTCTCCGCCGCAGTTCCTCGGCGGACCTCCGGATCTTCCGGCCGAGCCGTTGGGGCTCGTGTCGGCTCCGAACGGCTTCGCGATGTACGCGTTGGCCAACGACGTTTTGATCCAGATGGATCCGTTTACGAACAAGGTCACGGCGGAAATCGAAACCTTCGAGGCGGCTCCCGCGGCGTTTCAATTTGACCCGGATGCGCCCGTCGGGACGGCATTTTTCGAACACGAGAGCTCGATTGTCACCTATTCGATGCTCGATCAAGAGTTGGGAAAGGAATTTTTCACGAGCAGCCGTATTATCGAGTCGCTTTCCCCGGGACAGGGCTTGATCCACATATTGGCGGTAGATGGGTATTTACTTGACTCAGGTGACCACAAGATGTAGGATCGGGGAAATGGAAGATTATCCTCGGAATCTGGCCGAGTTCGAGGCGCGTTTCGCCACCGAGCAGGCCTGTCGAGAGTATCTGTGTCAACTCCGCTGGCCGGAGGGTTTTCGTTGTCCGCGATGCGGGCACGACAAAGCGTGGGCGGTGCGGACAGCGCTGCTGGAGTGCGCCGGCTGCGGGCATCAAGCTTCTCCAACGGCGGGCACAATATTTCAAGACACCCGCCAACCCCTCCAGAGTTGGTTTCGAGCCATGTGGTGGCTCACGAGCCAGAAGAACGGGGCGAGCGCGCTGGGCTTGCAGCGGGTGTTGGGCCTGGGCAGCTACAAAACGGCCTGGACTTGGTTGCATAAGCTCCGGCGCGCCATGGTGCGGCCCGGACGCGATCGGCTCAGCGGGCGCGTGGAGGTTGACGAGACTTACTTAGGAGGCTTGGAGGAGGGCGTGCGCGGTCGCCAAACCGACGCTAAGGCGCTGATTGTAGTAGCGGCCGAGGAAGATGGTGCCGGCATCGGGCGGGTTCGGATACGCACCATTCCCAACGCCTCCGGGGACAGCTTGATGGCCTTCGTGTGTTGTGGTCGTCCGTAGCGCGTGTCGCGGTGCCTCCGACCAGCGATTTGTAGGGTGCCGGTGGCACGGCGACGGCCTGTTGAACCAGGCGGTAAAAGAGCTTGCCTCGACTTCTGGACTTGCGGCGGTTGAAGCGGAAGGCGAATTCGTCGAGGTAGGAGTCGAGATGCTCGTGACTGACCGCTCCTTGATGCGTGCCCAGTATCCAGCGCTTCACTAACGACACCACGCGGTGCACCCGGGGGAGCAGTTTCGAGGCGCGCGCCGGTTGCCCCTCCAGGTAGCTCACCTCGTGGCGATAGCCGTCGCCTTCGAGCGGTTCGTATCCCAGCCAACCGTCGGTATGGACCACGCTGCCGGGTTCGATCGACTCGCCATGTAGGGGCTATTTCCCAATACCTGAGTCAAGTAAATACCCATCTGACGGAGTTTAAGGGACGACTGTTCAAGATCGATCGTGAAACCGGGACGCAGTCGCCGGTCGATAACCCCGATACGGGTTTCCCTTTCACCGAGCCGGCGGTCGACATCGAGCTCGGCGCGGGCGGACAATCCCTCTACATCGCGTTCCGCGATCCCGGATCGATCGTTCGTATGGATGCGGCCGCGACGACGATTCTAGCGGCCTGGGATGTTCCCACTTCGCCGCGCGGGGTCAAGGTCGTGGCATTGCCCGGCGATACCGCCGCAAGCCTGGAGATCTACGGAGGCAACGAACAACTGGGCGAACGCGGCGTGACGTTCCCCCGGCCGCTGGCCGTACGCGTGTTCGGGGCGGACCTGCGGCCGGTCATGGGCCAAACCGTGGAGTTCGGCGGCGATGAACCGAATGTGACGTTTGATCCTTCGTCGGCCGTCAGCGATGCGCACGGCGTAGCCCACTCGCGTGTGACGCCCAGGACGGACGAAGCCTTCGAGGCCGTGGCGTTGATTGAATCCCCCGAAGAGGAAGTGACTTTCCAGCTCAACAGCGCGCCGGCGGGCCGTGAGGGCCTGATCAAGATCGAGGGCGATTATCAATACATCCTGCAAAATAGTCCCTTCCCGTTTCCGCTGGTCGTCGAGGCGCGCGAGAACGGGGCGCCCGCGGAGGGCCTCCATCTGATGATCGGCGACGGTTTCGGCATCGTCGATTGTCCTTCGATGGCCACGACCAATGAAGACGGCCGGGCAACCTTCGAATGCGACGCCGACGGCGTGGGTCTCAGGACGCCGATCACGATTGAAGTCGAGGATGAGCGCGGCCGCAAGCTCGAAGACCCGTTTCATGCCGTCGTCGTACCCGACGAGACCGATTTACCGGTCCAGGTTCCGCGCTTCAGCAAGAGCAAGTTGAGCGGCGTCGTTGGTGAACGGATTACCGATGCGCTGGTATATCAGGTGATCAGTGGAAAAGCGATGCCGATGGACGACTTGGGCATCCGCTTTGATTCCGACGGCGACGTGGTGTTCGATCCTCCCGTGGCGCCGACGGATGAGTTGGGCGTGGCTCGCGCCGACGTCGTTCTGGGTTGCGAGGCGAGCGGCGAGATTGTCGGCACCGTGCAATCCACGGGGAAACCGGAAGTGCGGGTCGACTATAGCTCCGCGAAAGGGCCGCCCGCGGTCATCACCAAGACCCGCGCGGACGGCCAGAGCGGCGCGCCCGGCGACCAGCTGCCGCAACCGCTGGAGGCCGTTGTGACCGACATTTGCGGCGCGGCGGTGGCCGGGCATCCGGTGATTTGGGACGTCCAGCCGCCCGGTTCGGCCGAGTTGATTGGGAATTTTTCGGCTACCAACCCCATCGGGCAAATCTCAACCCGCGTGAGACCCGGCAACATAGCCGCGCGCATTTTGGTCAACGCCCAAGTCGGCGGCGTGGCAACGACGTTTCGGCTGACGACGAATGTGGCCCCGACCCAAATCTTGATTGTGGAAGGCGACGGCCAGAGCGTCGGCCGGGGCCAAGAGGCACGGATTCCGTTGACCGTCGAAACGCGAAACAGCGACGGCGCGCCCTCGGGCGGCGTGCCGGTCGACTTCACGGTCGTCGGGGGCTCGGGTTCGCTCATCGCCGAGCGCGTCGTGACCGGCTCGGACGGTCGTGCCTCGACGAATATCATCGGCGGCGCCGAATTGGGGGTGGTCGTTGTCGAGGCGCGCGCGCTCGACCTGCTCGTGCAGTTTCGGCTACAGGTCGTCGAGCAAGTTCCCGCGGTCCCATCCGGCGGGTTCGTCAACGGCGCAAGTTTCCAGAGCGGCCTCGTGCCCGGGAGTCTGGCTTCGATTTTCGGAACGGGGTTGACGAAGAACCTCGACGGCATCGAAAAGGCGCTGACCGCGCCTTTCCCAACGACCCTGGGCGGCGTGCGGGTCTATATCGCCGGTCACGCCGCGCCGATGGTCTCGATCGCCAATGTCAACGGCGTGGAGCAGCTTAACTTCCAGGTGCCCTTCGAGGTCCCCGCGCCGTCGGGCGAGGTGGCGGTGATGATTGACAACAATGGGGCAACCGCGACCTTTAACAACGTTCAGACCTTGGCGGCGCAGCCGGGCCTGTTCGAGTACTTTCTCGACCCCAACTCATTCGCCGCCGTGCTGCACACCGATTTCTCGGTCGTCACAACCTCGAAACCCGCCGCTCCGGGAGACGTGGTCTCCGTGTTCCTTACCGGGCTGGGTCCAACCGAGCCGCCGGTGGGCACGAATATGCCGGGGCCCGTACCGCCTGCCGCCACCGTTAGCGATCCCACGGTGACAGTGGCCGGCGTCGAGGCGGAAATGTTGGGCAGCTATTATGCTCCGACGTTGTATACGGTTTATCAGATCAACTTCCGCATTCCGATCATTCTCCCCGGCGGCAACGCGACCATCCAAGTCTCGATGTCGGGCGTGGATAGTCAGCAGTCGTTGATTCCGATCGGGGAGTGACGAGAGCGCGAGATTCCGCATGGCGGCCGGGAAGCCGCGGCCGGGTGGGGCATCTCGCCCAGTGGGGTACACCCAGGCGCAACTTCGGCGAGCGGAAGTCGCTCTCGACAACCCGGCTTTCAGTTTCATTTTCAACCCCGGGCCGGTCTGAATCGGGTTTGGCACCTGAGTTGCTTCCAGAAGAGAGAGGCGGTCCGGCCCGAGGAGCGGCCCATAAAGGGGCTGTTCACCGGCATCTCCCCTGGTGGCCGGACCGCTTCTTTTTTTTCCTCGGTTCCCTTTCACGCGTTTGCGCTGACTCGGCGGTAGATGTCGAGTACCCGCCGGGCCGAGTGATCCCAGCTAAAACGCTCGGCTTGTTCTCGGCCCCTCCGTCGCAGCTGGTCGCTGAACGTTTCATCGAACAGAACCCGCTGCAAGCCGCGCGCGATTTCAAAGACGTTTTCGGGGTTGACCAGCACCGCCGCGTCACCCACCGTCTCCGGCATGGAGGAGAGGTTCGAGGTGATCACCGGCGTGCCGTGGGCCATGGCCTCCAAAGGAGGAAGACCGAAACCCTCGTAGAGAGACGGAAACAGAAAAGCCGTCGCGGCCTCGTAGAAACAACGCAGCGTTTCGACCGGGACGAAACCCAGGAAACGCACCGATTGCTGCACCCGCGAGCGCATAACGGCATGGCGCACGGCCGGGAAGGCGCTCGGCTGATCTCCGATCACGATGAGCGTCAGGTTGTTGTATTCAGGCCGATTTTCCAGTTCGGCCTTGGCCACCGCGAAAGCCTCGATCAAGCGGGGAATATTCTTATGCGGCTGAATGCGTCCGGCGTAGAGCACGAACGGGCCGCGAATCTGATAACGATGCAACACCTCGATCCGCTCGTTGTCGGTGACCGGCCGGCCAACCTGCTCGTCGATCGCGTTGTGGACGACATCGATACGGTCGGCGGAAAGCCCCAAGTGAGTCACGGCATCGCGCTTCGTCGCCTCCGAGACCGCGATCACCCGCGCGGCCCGTTGCAACCCGCGTGACAACATATGGCGCCGTACGCGCCCGGGCACCGGGGAGGCGTCCTCTTCGGGAAACAGAATCGTATTGATGTCGTGCAGGGTCGCCACGTACGGTCCCGACAGAAAGTAGGGCACCCAGCGATGGGTCATGTGCAAAACGTCGAGGCGCAGTCCGCGCAAGGCCGGCGAAAAGTCGAAATGACTGCGGCGCGAGTCGTACCGGCGAGGGTAAATCTTGGGCTCGAAGCCGGGTCCCAAAGGACCCAGTTGTTCGAATTGACCCTCATTGCCGATCAAGACGTAGTTTGTGGAGGGGGCCTCGGCTCGGCCGAGGGCATGGACAAGGTTCTTGATATAAGTCCCGACGCCGAAATCCTCCAGTCGGCGAATATCGATGCCTATCCGCAAGGGCGCCGCTTGCGGCCCCGTCGCCGGGGCGGGATCGAACCGAGGCTGCGCTTCGCGGATACGGTCCCGAGCGTTTTCGGGTGCGGCCATGGTGATCGCCCAAAAAGGCATTCGCATAGTAATACACCCTTCGCGGCCCGTGGCGCCCTTGGCGGCTTTCCGGGGTTGCCCCGGTGGTCGCTAATCCTCTCGATTCCGAGGTCGACCCCACACCCGCCGCCGCCGGTGGAGCGGCCGCGGCGGCGTGCTACAATGAGCGTTTTTCGCGGGAAAGGCCGTTTCCATAGGCTGCTCGCGAGTCCCCGAAACCACGGCGGGCCACGACCCGCCGCTCTTTTTTGCGGCCTCGAGGCGGACCGTCAAGTCAAGATCATGCGTTGGAGCCGGCTCTTCATTCCCACCCTTCGCGACACGCCTTCGGAAGCCGAGGCGCCGAGCCATCAACTGCTGTTGCGGGCGGGCTACATTCGTCAGCTCGCCTCCGGCATCTATAGTTATCTCTTCCTCGCGCAGCGTTCTTTGTTGAAGATCGAGCGCATCGTTCGCGAGGAAATGGACGCCATCGGCGCGCAAGAATTTCATCTGCCCGAGATGCACCCGGCCGAAGTTTGGCGCGAGAGCGGTCGTTGGGAGACGATGGGCAACGACATGTTTCGCCTCCAGGACCGCTGGGGACGCGACCTCTGCCTGGGTATGACCGAGGAAGAGGTCATGACCACGATCGCGCGGGGCGAGTTGCGCAGTTATAAGCAATTGCCGCAGCTTTGGTATCAGATCCAGGTGAAGTTTCGCGACGAACCGCGGCCCAAGTCGGGCCTGATGCGGGTACGCCGCTTCACGATGAAAGATTCGTATTCGTTCGACATCGACGCCGAGGGTTTGGAACAGAGCTACCAAAAGCACCACGGCGCCTATGGCCGCATCTTTTCGCGCAGCGGCCTGCGCTATCTTGCCGTCGAGGCGCACTCGGGCGCGATGGGCGGCAGCAAGTCGCACGAGTTCGTCCTGCCCTCCGACGCCGGCGAAGACGTGGTGGCGGTCTGCGGCGCTTGCGGCTACGCGGCCAACCTCGAGAAAGCGGATTCCAAACCACAAGCGCCCGCCGTCGAAGACCCCGCCGGCGAGGGCTCGCCCGAGGAGTTCGAGACCCCGGGCAAAAAAACCATCGCCGAAGTGGCGGCCTTCGACGGGATTCCCGAGGCGTCGCACATCAAGAGCCTCGTCATGGTCGTTCCCGGCGATGCGGGCGATAAGCCCGTGCTGCTGCTGCTGCGCGGTGATCACCAGCTCAACGAGGCCAAGCTGTCAACTCTTGTTGCTTCCACCGAGGCGCGTCCGGCGCACCCCGAAGAGGTTCAGGAATGGTTGGGGACCGAGGTCGGCTCAATCGGTCCGGTGGGCGTATCGAATATCGAAATCATCGCCGACCGCGCGCTCGAGGGTCGGCGCAACCTCGTCGCGGGAGCCAATCGGGAAGACCGGCATCTCAAGAACGTCACGCCGGGCCGCGACTTCGAGCCGCGTTTTGAGGACCTGCGCGAAGTCGAGGCCGGCGACGGCTGTCCAAAATGCGGCGAGCCGCTGGAGCTTACCAAGTGCATCGAGGTTGGCCACATCTTCCAACTCGGCTATAAGTACTCCGAGTCGATGGGCTTGCGGGTGCTCGACAAAGACGGCAAGGAAGTCGCCCCGATCATGGGCTCTTACGGCATCGGTCTCGAACGCATCTTGACCGGCGCTATCGAACAAAACCACGACGAAGCCGGCATGGCGCTGCCCGTCTCAATCGCGCCCTTCGAAGTTGTCATTACCCCGGTGAACCTCAAGAACGACGAGCAACGCGAGGCCGCCGAAAAGATCTACGCCGAATGCCGCGAGCTCGGACTCGACCTCTTGCTCGATGACCGCGCCGAGCGTGCCGGCGTCAAGTTCAAGGATGCCGAACTGGTCGGAATCCCCTTCCGAATCACCGTTGGGAAGAAGATTACCGAGGGCCTGGTGGAACTCTCCGAGCGCTCGACACGTCTATCGACCGATGTTACACTCGAAGAAGCTGCCGACAACGTTAAGCAGAAGGTCCAGGCAGCCCTTCCCGCGGCTTCCTAGACTGATTTCCTCGGTCCTATTTTCTCCTGCCGGCCGGCGGCTCAACGCGACTTGATGCCCCGTAAGAAACGGTCTCGTGGCTCCGGGAAGCGGGGTCGAATCTCGTCCGCGGCGAGGCGCGTCGGCCGCTTCGCCAAAACTCCGTTCGGCAAGGTCATCGCGGCATTGATGCTGATCGTCGTTATGGCCGGGGGCGCGACCTTCAGCCATTTCTACTGGAAATACGCCAAGGTAATCGACGCCAAGCTGGCGCATGGACCTTTCAATCGAACCTCGAGAATTCTAGCCGCGCCGCAGGCCATCTACGTCGGCGACGAGATTACGCCGGAAGAGGTCCTTTCGCTGTTGCGCAAGGCCGGGTATTCGGAATCGCGCCACAACCGCATCGGGCATTTCCTTCACAAACAAGGCAGCGTGGAGATCTACCCCGGCGGGATGTCTTATTTCCGCCAAGAGCCGGCCGTCCTCTACTTCGACGAGAACGTCGTGAAGCGGATCGTCTCGCTCAGCGACAACAACCCGCAAACCGTCTATGAACTCGAGCCCGAGTTGATCACGAACCTGTTTGACCAAGAGCGCTCGAAGCGCCGGATCTTGACGTACGAAGAGATTCCGCAAGTCGTGATCGACGCGGTTGTGGCGATCGAAGACCACCGCTTTTTCGAGCATCACGGTTTGGATTTCATCCGCACGGCGAAAGCCGCGTACGACGGCTGGATCGTCGAGGGCCGCCGGCCGCGGGGTACCTCGACGTTAACCCAACAACTGGCGCGCGGTTTCTTCCTGACCCCGGAACAAACCTATACCCGAAAACTGGCCGAGCTGATGATCGCGCTGCAGCTCGAAGCGCGGCTGAGCAAAGAGAAAATCCTCGAGCTTTACATCAATCAGATCAACCTGGGCCGGCGCGGCAGCTTCAACGTGCTGGGGATGGGCGAGGCGGCGCGAGCGTACTTTGACAAAGACACGCGGGAGCTGACGTTGGCCGAAGCGGCTTTGCTGGCCGGGCTGATCCAAAGGCCCAGCTATCTGAACCCCTATCGTCATCCCGAGCGCGCCGCGAGCCGACGCCGCAGCGTACTGCGCGCGATGTTGCGCGATGACGTCATCACCGATAGCGAGTACGAGCAGGCCGTTCGAGAGGAACTGCAGTTGGCGGTGGGCAAGGTCGAATCCAGCGCGGCGCCCTATTTCGTGGACCTGGTGAACGATCAACTCCAGGACTGGTTCACCTCCGACGAACTGATCACAGAGTCCTATTGGGTCTACACAACCCTTGACGTGGAGCTGCAAAAAGCGGCCGTGGAAGCGGTGCGAATCGGCATGGCGAAGGTCGACGAACGCGTCGCGAAACAGAAACGCTTCCGCGGTAAAGAGCCCCCCCAAGCCCAGGCCGCCCTGGTTGCTTTGGACCCGACGACGGGCGAAGTCAAAGCCGTCGTGGGCGGACGAAACTACGGGCTGAGCCAGCTTAATCGAGCGCTCGCGAAACGCCAACCGGGGTCGGCTTTCAAACCCTTCGTCTACGCCGCGGCCGTGGGCACGGCGGTCGAGGATGAGTTTATCGACGACGAAGAAGAGGGTTGGGAAGACGGCGAGGCCGAGGACAGCGAACCGGAACAGGACGGCGAGTTTGTCCCGGTTCTCCACGAAGGGTTCGCCCCGAAACTCGTCTTGACGCCGATTTCAACCGTCGACGACGTGCCGACGACTTTCCACTTCGACGACCAATATTACGAGCCCTCGAATTTCGCCAACAAGATCTACGGCGAAGTCACGCTGCGCCAGGCGCTCTATAAGTCGATGAATATCGCCACCGTGAAAGTTGGCGAGTTGGTGGGTTTCGACCGCGTGGCCGAGATGGCGCGGCGGGTGGGCCTGGGCGAGAACATTCTCGCGACGCCGGCGATATCGCTGGGCGCCTACGAAGCGACGCCGCTCGAAATCGCCGGGGCTTACACCTCGCTGGCGAACGGCGGCGAGATGATGACGCCCTACTTCGTGCGCAGTGTCCGCGACCGTACGGGCTTACCGCTGATTCGCAACCGACCCGAGGGCAAGCAAGTGCTCGACCCGCGCGTCGCCTACGTCGTCACGCACATGCTCGAGGATGTCATCCGGCGCGGCACCGCCGTGCGCGTGCGGGGCATGGGTTTCACCGACCCGGCCGCGGGGAAGACGGGGACCGACGATGACGGTTGGTTCGCCGGTTTCACATCGAACCTACTCTGTATCGTCTGGGTAGGCTTTGACGACAATGTCGACCTCAAGGTGGAAGGTTCAAAATCGGCGCTGCCGATCTGGACCGAGTTCATGAAGCGCGCCCATGAATTGCGCGAATACCGCAATCCCGAACCCTTCGAACCGGTCGAGGGGATCGTCACGCTGGGCGTCGATCCGGTGACCCAGGAAATTGCGACCTACCAGTGCCCCGAGCGGCGCACGGAAGTTTTCATCGCCGGATCGCAGCCGATGCAGTATTGCCGGCTGCACGGGGCCCGCGGCCGCCGCACTCTGCTGGCCACCAATGTCGCGGGTTGGGACAATGCACCGCGCCGGGGACCGGAAGAGGAGTCCGAAGTCGGGCGAGCAGGCGGCCGCACCGGTTCCAGCCGAACGGGCCGCGTGCGGGGTCCGCTATCGCAGCGCCCCACGAGTCCTCCCGAACAAGCCTCCAAACAAAAAAAGGGCCTCTTCGGCCGCCTAATCGACGTATTCCGCTAGCCCGCCGCCTGCCTTGCTTCCCGGCTCACGGTTCACGGCTCAGCCTTCACCGCGACCGATCAGTTCTTCATGGAATCGAGGAATTCGGCGTTGCTGCGAGTCTTGCCCATGCGGTCGAGCAGCAACTCGATTGATTCGATCGTTCCCAACGGGCTGAGCACTTTCCGCAGCACCCAAACTCGATTGAGATCCTCTTTCGACAGCAACAGCTCTTCCTTGCGCGTTCCGCTGCGATGAATGTCGAAAGAAGGAAATACGCGCTTGTCGGCCAACTTGCGGTCGAGGTGAATCTCCATGTTGCCGGTGCCTTTGAATTCTTCAAAGATCACGTCGTCCATACGGCTGCCGGTGTCGATCAGCGCCGTGGCCATGATCGTCAGCGAGCCGCCCTCTTCGATGTTGCGGGCCGCGCCGAAAAATCGCTTGGGGCGTTGCAGGGCGTTCGAATCAACGCCGCCCGACAGCACTTTCCCCGACGAAGGCACGATCGTGTTGTAGGCGCGAGCCAGGCGCGTAATCGAATCGAGGAGGATGACGACGTCGCGTTTGTGTTCGACCAGCCGCTTGGCCTTTTCGATGACCATCTCGGCCACCTGCACGTGGCGTACGTAAGGTTCGTCGAAAGTGGAGCTGACAACCTCGCCGTTGACCGAGCGCTGCATGTCGGTGACCTCTTCGGGTCGCTCGTCGATCAACAACACGATCAGATCCACCTCGGGATGATTGGCTGTGATCGAGTTAGCGATTGATTGCAGCAGCATCGTCTTGCCGGTTCGCGGGGGTGAAACGATCAGTCCGCGCTGCCCCATGCCGATCGGCGCGAGCAAGTCCATCACACGGCCGCTGAGGTTTTCCTTCGTGGTTTCGAGCTTGAGCCGCTGTTCGGGGTGCAACGGCGTCAGGTTGTCGAAGAAAATCTTCTTCTTCGACTGGTCGGGCGATTCGAAATTGACCGCCTCCACTTTGACAAGCGCGAAGTACTTTTCACTGTCCTTGGGCGGGCGCACCTGACCGGAAACCGTATCGCCCGTGCGCAAGTCAAAGCGCCGGATTTGCGTCGAGGAAACGTAGATGTCGTCGGGGCCGGGCAGGTAATTGTAGTCGGGAGACCGCAAGAACCCGAATCCCTCCGGCAAGGTTTCCAGAACCCCTTCTCCGAAGATCAGACCTTCTTTCTCGGCTTGCGCCTGCAAGATCTTGAAAATCAACTCTTGCTTGCGCAAACCGCTGACGCCGGGAACGTTCAAATCACGGGCGACGGTCGTCAGTTCGGTAATGTTGTTGTGCTTCAGTTCGGAAATCGTCATGAAAACAATTCGGGCGGGAGGAAGGAGCCAACCGAGGTTGTAAGGGGGAAGCAGTCCGGAACCGACTGCTGCAACTAGAATACCTCAGCCTGAATCACGGTGGCAAGGGAGCATCTGAACCGAGGCAGCTCTTCAACTCTCTCCAAACCCGTGTCGGAAATCGCTCCCGGAGCAATGCTAGAATTGGCAAGGTAGTCTGCCTCCCGGTCAGCTTTGGCATGATCATCCTAGCCGTAATCGCCCTACTCGTTTGCGGGCCCGGTTTTCTACAGGGTGCAACGTTCGAAGAGAAGATTCAGCCGATTTTCGCGGCTAATTGCCTTCCCTGCCACGATCAACATAACCGCATGAGCGGCTTTTCAGTTCAAGACGCGGGAACCGTGACGGCCGGCGGGGCGCGACACGGCAGGGCGGTTATGGCGGGCCGCCCCGCTGACAGCGCTCTCGTCAATATGCTGCGGGGTCACCTCGAACCCCAAATGCCGTTTGGCAAGCCCAGGTTGGCCGAGGCCGACTTGGCCGCCGTGGAAGAGTGGATCCGAGGCTTGGAACCGCGGACCGCCGCCGCGGAAGAGCCTCACTGGGCTTTCGTACAACCGCGCCGGGACGATCCGCCCGGGGCCACCGACGGCAAATGGACCCGCAACGGCATCGACAACTTCATCCTGAGCCGGCTCGAGGAAACCGGCTTGACGCCGGCCGCGGAGGCCCCCCGCGAGACGCTGATTCGCCGGCTGTATTTTGATCTGATCGGGCTGCCGCCCCTCTGGGAAGACGTCCAAGCCTTCGTCGACAACACTTCCCCGGACGCCTACGAGAAACTGGTCGACCGTCTGCTCGCCGATCCGCGTTACGGAGAGCGATGGGCGCGACATTGGCTCGACCTGGCTCGCTACGCCGACTCCGCCGGCTACGAAGGGGACCCCGAGTACTACCACGCTTGGCGCTACCGCGACTACGTAGTGGACGCCTTGAACAACGACAAGCCCTACGACCGGTTCGTTAAGGAGCAGATTGCCGGCGACGAGTTTGTCCGATCGCTGTCGGCGGAACCGCTTCCCGCGCCCGAGCCGGAGCACACTGTCGCCCTGACTTTCCTTCGGCTTGCCCCCATCACCGAGCCCCGCGGCGAGCGAAGCCGCCACGAGATGCTCACCGAGATGACCTCGACAGTCAGTTCCGTGTTTCTCGGGCTGACGGCGGGCTGCGCTCAGTGCCATGATCACAAATACGATCCGATCCCCATCGGGGACTTCTATCGTATGAAGGCCTTCTTCGCCACCGTCTACGTAGCGCCGGCGCGCTCCGACGACATCTTTCAGATTGGCGGGCCTCAGTCGGCCGAGTTCTACCGTCCCGGTGAAAAGGAGTGGGCGGAGCGGGAGCAAGAGAAACACCAGAAGGAACTGAAGGACGTCAAAGCGGAGTTCAAGGAGTTTCAGGAGCCGTTGCTGGCAAGGCTCACGGCCACGAAGAAGGATAAGCCCGCGGAAGGGGCCGAAAAGACCGACGGCGAGAAGAAGGAGCTGACCGCGGGCGATCTGACGAAAGCGATCAAAGCGGAGGGAGAAGAGGGAAGAGACTCCGCTGAATCTCCTCTTTTTTCGACTGAGGAGAGACAGCGGCATGCGCTGTTTCGGCGGCGCATTCGAATCCTCAAAGACCGCCTCTTGCGGGTGGAGCCGTCGGCGATGTCGTTGCGGACGATGGATCCTCCGCCCTATGGCCCCAGCGTACCGACCACCTACGTCCTGAACCGCGGTCAGTGGGATCAGCCGACCGAAGCCGTCGAGCCGGGGTTCCTCAGCGCGGTCACCGGGTATAGCCGGCCGGCCGAGCTGGTTCAGGTCGATCGCTACCAACGGCATCCCGGGCACGGCCGCCGCATGACCTTAGCCAACTGGATCGCGAGCCCCGAGAACCCGCTCACGGCCCGCGTGATGATGAACCGCCTTTGGCAATACCGTTTTGGGCGCGGCATTGTGGAAACATCGAGCGACTTTGGCAAGAACGGCGCGCTGCCGACGCATCCGCGGCTTCTCGATTGGTTGGCTGTGCGGTTCGTCGACGAGAAGTGGAGTCTGAAGGCGATGCACCGGCTGATGGTGACTTCGAGCACGTACCGCCAAGCTTCCCGACGGCACGATGATCAGGCGGAGGAAACCGACCCGGAAAACCGGCTGCTATGGCGCTTCCCTCGTCAACGCTTGGAAGGGGAGGTGATTCGGGACAGCGTGTTGGCGGTGAGCGGCCGCCTCAACTCGGATCGCGGCGGTCCGCCGATATCCCCGCCCTTGCCGAGCGGGTTGGAGAACGAGCTGGACGCCGCTACGAAAACAATTTCTGGGAACCGTCGACTGCCGAGGACGCCCGCACGCGAAGCCTCTATGTTTTCCAACGACGTTCTCTGGCTTTGCCGATCCTACAGACCTTTGACGCGCCGGTGCCCGACGAGTCGTGCGACCGCCGCCGAACTT
The DNA here is from genome assembly GCA_965248235.1 of Bryobacterales bacterium. GTDB lineage: Bacteria > Acidobacteriota > Terriglobia > Bryobacterales > UBA6623 > UBA6623. The sequence continues at coordinate 782,859 of CBDFIU010000002.1, forward strand.
CGATCACGCCCTTGCAGGCGTTGTCCCTCTACAACGGAGATTTCGTGAACGAGGAAGCTCGGCACTTTGCCGGCCGGGTCACCGAGCAGAGCGGCGGGGATGTCGACAGCCGCATACGCTTGGCCTTTCAACTGGCGCTGAGCCGAGGGCCTTCCACCGAGGAAACCAAGCAGGTTGGAAAGTTTTTCGCGTCGTCGAAGTCGGCCGAAGAAGCGCTGATCGGGTTGTGCCGCGTGCTACTCAACAGCAATGAGTTCGTCTATGTGGACTAGCCCCGGACTAGCCCGCATTTCTCACCGCGCCGGTTTGTGAGATAAATAGGAACCGCATTGCGGTGGCGCGGCCCAGCCTAACGGACGGCGACTGATGCTGTTCAACTCGTTTTTATTTTTGGGTTTTTTCGCGGTTCTCGCCGTGATCCACTACGCTGTTCCCCGCCGCTGTCGTTGGGGGCTGCTGTTGGCCGCGAGTTTGTCTTTCTATGCGGCGTTGCGGGTGGATTACGTTTTCTTGCTGCTGGGGGTGACGGCGGGGGCTTTCCACGCGGGCAGGGCGATTGCGGCGTCGCACGATGGGACGCAACGCCGGCTGATTTTCGCCGCGAGCGTGAGTGGGGTGCTCGGCGCCCTGGTTGTCTTCAAGTACTTTGATTTCGCGATGGGGGTCGTCGAAGACCTTCTCGCCCTTTTCGGCCGGCCGGAAGGCGTGTCACTACCCAGGCTCGGGCTTCCGGTGGCCGCCGGGTTGTCGTTTTTCACCTTCTCGGCGGTCAGTTACTTGGCTGATGTCTACAACGGGCGGGCGGCAGTCGAGCGGCACGCGGGGCGCTTCGCGCTCTATGTTTCATTCTTCCCGAAACTGTTGGCCGGGCCGATCGAGCGCGCGGGCCCCTTTCTAAAGCAGGTCGCGCGGCCGGAGGCCTTCAGCGCCGCGGGCGTCACGAGCGGCTTACAACTGATCCTTTGGGGGTTGTTTAAGAAAGTCGTGATCGCCGACCGGCTGGCGGTCTTCGTGGACGCGGCGTACGCGCAACCGGCCTTCGCGTCCCCGGCCGATCTGGTGATCGCGACGTATTTTTTCGCCTTTCAGTTGTATTGCGATTTTTCCGGCTATTCCGACATCGCCATCGGCGCGGCGAAAGTCCTCGGCATCGATCTGATGGAGAACTTTCGGCGGCCCTACCTATCGACTTCGGTGGGCGAATTTTGGGCTCGGCGCTGGCATCTCTCCTTGGCCGGGTGGTTTCGCGATTATCTCTATATCCCGCTTGGCGGCAGCCGTTGCTCGACCCCACGGCGCTACGCCAACGTGATGGGCGTCTTCTTGGTCAGCGGATTGTGGCACGGCGCCGATTGGACGTTTTTGATCTGGGGCGGGCTCAATGGTTTGTATCAGGTGATTTCGCTCGTCAGCGACCCGCTACGGAGGCAAATCAGGACCTACATACCGGCTGCGCCCGGTCTTGAAAGTCTCGGCGCGCTCTCAAGGGCTCTGGTCACCTTCCACATGATCCTGGCGACGTGGGTCTTTTTTCGGGCCGAGTCGCTGTCGGACGCGGTGACGGTTTTCTCGCGCGTTACGGGGGCGGTGATGGAGCTGCCGAGGCTTCTTTACTTACGGCTCGGAGGCGGCGAAATATTGTTTTCGGTGGCGCTGGTGGCCGTTCTGTTAGCCGTCGAGGCGCTGGACGACCGATGTTCCATATGGAAACGGCTCGAAAGCCGTCCGCGCTACCAACGTTGGGCAGCTTACTACGGGTTGCTGATCGCGTTGGTTGTAATGGGCGTCTGGGATCAGCAACAGTTTGTTTATATGCAGTTCTAGTGTTGGCGAAAATCTCGATGACGGAACATTCTCACAGCCGGCCTGAAAGCGATGTGGTTTCGCGGGAGGCCCCGGGGGAGAGGGCTTCCGAGGCGGCCCGGTTTCTCCGCGCGGCTGTCGTGTTCGTGCTCGTCGGGTTGCTTCTCTACGGCGCGCTCTACGCGGCTTCGGAAACGTTGATCGACCGCTACGCCCAACGCAACCGCTTTTTCCTGGTCAACACGGCTCCGCGGACCGACTACGACTACGTCGTTCTCGGGGCGTCGCACGCCGTGGTGCTCGACGCCCGCGACATGAATGACCGTCTGGAAAAGATGACCGGACGGACGATCTTGAACCTCGCAACCGTCGGCGCCGGCGTCACGGTCAACGAGCTGCTGCTCGACTATTTTCTCGCCGAGCACCGAACCCGAGCGGTCGTCTATGTGCTCGATTCCTTTGGTTTCTATTCCCGCGCATGGAATGAAGAACGGTTGCGGGATACGCGGTTGTTTCTCCGTGCCCCTTGGGACCCGACGCTCGCCCGCCTACTACTCGCCACCCCGGCCGCGCGGCCGATTGCCGCCGACTACGTCAGCGGGTTTTCGAAGATCAATAACGCGAATCGCTTCGGGCCCGACTTGCACGAGCAGGAAGGCCCGCGTTTCGAGCGAGCCTACCGTCCCGTCGAGCAGATCGACCGCGGCCGCATCGATTACCTCTATCCCGGCGGGGTTGACGAAGAGAGCCTTCGGAAGAGCCCCTACTTCGCCCGCTTCGAAGCGTGGATAGGCGAGTTGCAGTCGCGCGGGATCCGGTTCCTGATCGTGCGGCCGCCGATTCCGGAGCGAACCCGAGCCATGATTCCCAATGAAGCCGCGTTCGACCGCGCCTTGAAAGCCCTGGCGGCGCGCCGGCAAATCGCCCTGCATGACTTCTCGGGGGTCAATAATCAGGAGGAACTCTTCTTCGACAGCGATCATCTCAATCAACAAGGCGTCCTGAGCTTTCTTGAGAACCATCTGGTCGATGTGCTGAGGACGGCGGGAGAAGACCGTTAAAAGCAGCCTAACGAGCCTCCCGGCGTCCTCTTGTCCGCTTTGCATTCGCCGCGGGCCGTGCCCCCCGAAGCCTGTGTTAGTCTCAAATTAACGGCACGAAAAACTCATGCGCATTCTGATCGCGGGCGGCGGGCAAGTGGCCGCCCTCACTGCGAAACGCCTCATCCGAGAAGGTAACGAAGTCATCATTGTCGAGCGTGACGCCGCGCGTTGCGAAGAGCTGCAAGAGCATCTCGACGCCAAGGTCGTTCGGGGAAGCGCCACCAGCATTCTCACGATGCGCAAGGCCGGTCTGGCCGACGCCGAGATGCTGATCGCCGTCACCAACTCCGACGAGATCAACGTCCTCGCCTGCCTGATCGCGCAGGTGGAATCGAACGTTCGCGTCAAGGTGGCGCGGGTTCGCACTCATGAGTTCGAGCACTGGCAGAGGGTCATTAGCGAAGCGGGCGTCAAGATCGACCTCGTCATCCACCCGGAAACCGACATCATGGAGCGCATCCTGCGTGTCGCCCGCATGCCCGGGATCTCCGATGTCCTCGACTTCGCGGGCGGCGAGGTCAAGCTCTTCGGCATGAACATCGAGCCGGATAGTTGGGTCGCCGGAAAGACCCTCGAAGAGCTCGACCGCGCCGGCCCACCGCGGAATTCTCTGATCGCGATGATCTTTCGCGGCCAGCAAGTGATTATTCCCCACGGCGCGCAAGTCCTCGAGCCCGGTGATCATATCTACATCGTGGCCACCAAGAAGAACCTCCACGCGGTGATGCGCTTCATGGGTTTGGAGGTGCAGGAGCAGCTGCGCCGGGTGATCATTATCGGCGGCAAGCAGGTCGGCATCTGGGTTGCCGAAGCCCTTGAAAAACAGGGCGTCAACGTCAAACTCATTGAACGCGACACGAAACGCTGCGAGCTGATTTCCGGCATCCTCGACGATACGATTGTGGTGCATGGCGACGGCACCGACCAAGAAACCCTCGAAGAGGAAAACGTCGGCGGCATCGACGCTTTTCTCGCCCTCACCAATGACGACGAGGACAATATCATCGCTTCACTGCTGGCCCGCCGGCTGGGGGCGAAGAAGGTAGTCGCGCTGATCAACCGCCTCAACTATCTGCCGATGGTCGAAAGGCTGGGGATCAGCACATCCGTGAGCCCCAGGCTGGTGGCGGTTGACCGCATTTTGCAGTTTGTGCGCAAGGGCCGCGTGCTGTCGGTGACGACCTTCCGCGAAGCCGAGGCCGAGGCGATCGAGCTGATCGCCGCCGAAGGTTCCAAGTATGTCGGCAAGAAGCTGCGCGATATCCGCTTCCCTCGCGGAGCCATCGTCGGAGCGATTGCCAAACCAAACGGCAAGGTCCAGGTTCCGCGCGGCGGGGCGTCGATTGAACCCGGCGACCGCGTCATCTTTTTCACGTTGGAAAGCATTGTTCCCGAACTCGAATCGGCCTTCTTGGTGGAACCGAAGAAAGAATACGCGTGATTCGCTATCGAGCGATCGCATTTGTCCTCGGCCAATTCCTTCTTGCACTCGCCGGGACCATGCTCGTCCCGTCGGCCTACGGCTATTTCACCGGCACGGACGGGCTATGGGGCATCGGCGCGGCCGCCCTCATCACCGCCGCTGTCGGCACCGGGCTGTGGCTGCTTTCTCCGCTACCGCAACGCGAACTCAGTCAACGCGAAGGCTTGCTGTTGGTGGTTGCCATTTGGCTCGCTGTTTCTTTCTTCGGCTGCCTGCCGTTCTACTTTTCGCCCTACTTTTCCTCTTTCTCAGACGCCTTTTTCGAAGCGACCTCGGGTTTTACAACCACCGGGGCAACCATCCTCGAGCAGGTCGACGTTTTGCCGGAGCCGCTACAGCTTTGGCGCTGCTTCACGCACTGGTTGGGCGGGATGGGGATCGTCTTGCTCGGTATCGCCATCTTGCCGCTGGTCGGCCATGGCGGCATGCAACTCTACCGGGCCGAGTTTTCCGGCGCGAAATCGGAAAAGCTCAAGCCGCGCATCGCGGAGACCGCGGCGGCGTTGGGCAAGATCTATTTGGCTTTGACGGTGGTCGAGTTCGCGCTGTTACGGCTGCTCGGGATGAGCGGTTTCGAAGCGCTCTGCCACACGTTTTCCACGATGGGCACGGGCGGGTTTTCGACGCGTAATGAGAGTGTCGCCGGTTTTGAGAATCCGGCCATTGAATACGTCTTGATCGTCTTCATGCTGCTGGCGGGCGTGAGCTTCGTGCAGCACTATCGACTATGGGTGGAGAGGCGTCCCGACGGCGTATTAGGCGACATCGAGATTCGTTACTTTGTCGCGCTGGTAGGGGTCGTGACGCTTCTATTCGCGGCCATTCTGGTGGGCCACGGGGGTTACGAGGTCGAACCCGCTTTCCGAAGCGCTCTGTTTCAGGTCTCGTCGATCGTGACGACGACCGGCTTCGTGACCGATAACTTCGAACTCTGGCACCCGTTTCCGCAGTTGGTTTTGCTGGCGTTGATGTTCGTGGGAGGCTGCACCGGTTCGACCGCGGGTGGAATGAAGATATCGAGGATACTGCTGTTGGCCCGCGTTGTCGATCGCGAATTCAAACGCATGGTCGAGCGGCGCGGCGTCTTCGCCGTGCGGCTGGGTCACGAAGTGATTCCCGAAACCGTCATTCAGAGCTTGCTGAATTTGGTTTACCTCGCCTTCGTCGTCAACTTTGTTTCGTGCATGGCGTTGGCCGCCGTCGGCGTGGATGTGTTTACGTCAATCGCCGCGGTCGCCGCCTCGATGTTCAACATCGGACCGGGGCTCGGCACGGTCGGGCCGGTCGAAAACTACGCCCACTTGCCGGCGTTGGCGAAGTGGGTGCTGTCGTTTTGCATGATCGCCGGCCGGCTGGAGTTTTATACCGTGCTGGTGATCTTTACTCCGGCGTTCTGGCGGAAGTAAGCGGAGGTATTTGATAGGGAAGTCTGAAGCAAAGAAAAGCCGGAGCGCGACAAGGGGAAAGACCGCGGCCCCGAATATTCTCTCGATGAGCTACTCAAGGGCGTAACAGAGGAAAATATCCACGGGGAAGTCATGATCGGCCCGCCGGTCGGTAAAGAGATCTGATAGCACGTCCGTTCCCGCCTCGCCCGGCGGCGCACGCCGGCCGGTGTCGCTGTCTACCCAACCAAACTCTTCACCGCCTCCACAATATGCCGCGCCGAGATGCCGAACTTATCGAGCAACTCGGCCGACGGTCCGCTGCGCGCGATGCCGCGAACGGCCAACTTGCTGACTTTCACGTCCTCACCCGCGAGCACCGACAAGACGGCGTCGCCAATGCCTCCGTGCGCGTAATGATCCTCGACGGTCACGACGCGGCCGCCGGTGGCGCGGGCGGCGCTGATCAGGGTCTCGCTGTCGATCGGCTGCACGCTGAAAAGATCGACGACCCGAATGTTGATTCCCACGGCGGCGAGCTGTTCGTGGGCGGTGAGTGCCTCAAACAGCGTCACCCCCGCCCCCACAACCGTGACTTGGTCATTGTCGCTTTGGCGCACTACTTTCGATTTCCCGAGCGCGAAATCCTCGGAAGCTTCATAGATCACCGGCGTCGCCGGACGACTCGTGCGCACGTAGACCGGCCCCTCGGTCGCCGCCGCCAACTCGATCGCTCGCCAGGCGCTGGTTCCGTCGCTGGGGTAGAGCACGGTGTAGTTAGGCTCGGCGCAGGTCATGGCGATATCCTCGAGCCCCATCTGCGAAGGTCCGTCTTCGCCGATCGAAATGCCGGCATGGGTGCCGACCAGCTTGACATTCGTATTGCTGATCGCCGCCATGCGCATGAAATCATAGGCTCGGCTGAGGAAGCACGCGAAGCTCGCGGCAAAGGCAATTTTCCCGCGAGCGGCCAGGCCCATCGCGGCGCCGACCATGTTTTGCTCGGCGATGAAGCCTTGGAAGAAGCGCTCCGGGCAGGCCGCTTCGATGTCTTGGGTGAAGGTTGAATTCTTGACGTCCCCGTCGAGCGCCACGATGCGCGGGTCGGCTTGGCCCAGCGCGGCCAGCGCCGTGCCGAAAGCTTGGCGGGTGGCGACTTTGTCACCCAACGCGTAGGTCGGCCCCGGCGTGGCGGCGGGCGCGGCCGGACCGGCGCCGTTCGAGGAAGGCAGCTTCGGCGTCCAGGAAAAATCCCCGCCGTTGAGTTGCGCTTCCAGCGCTTGAATCGCACTGTCGGCCATTTCACCCTTGGGAAACGGTTTGCCGTGCCAGTTGTCCTTGTCTTCGGCGAAGTCGATGCCTTTGCCCTTGAAAGTCCGCGCCAGAATGACGCTCGGCCGATCGGTCGTGGCGGCGGCCTGTTCGTAGGCGGCGACGAGTTCTTGCAGGTCATGGCCGTCAACGGCCAGCGCTTGCCACCCGAAAGCCTCCCAGCGATTCTTGTAGGTGTCGATATCGTGCTCGAGCATCGTCGGCGCGCTCTGCCCGAGGCGATTGACATCGATCGTGGCGCAAAGATTGTTGACGTTGATGTGAGACGCCATCGCCGCGGCTTCCCAGACCGAACCCTCCGCCGATTCCCCATCGCCCATTAATACATAGACCCGCTGGTCGCGCTCGTCGACCCGCGCCGCCAACGCGATCCCGAGGCCGGCCGAAAGCCCTTGACCAAGCGACCCCGTGGCCAGGTCGACAAACGGCAGCCGCGTCGGCGGGTGCCCCTCGAGGTCGGAGGTGATCTTGCGCAAATTCAGCAGCTCGCTCTCGGGAATGTAGCCCGCCTCGGCCCAGGCCGCGTACAATACCGGCGCCGCGTGGCCTTTCGAGAGCACAAAAACGTCGTTATCGGGATTCGCCGGATTCTTCGGGTCATAGCGCATAACCGAAAAGAACAGGGCCGACATAATCTCCGCCGCCGAGGCGCAACTGGTCGGATGACCGCTGCCGGCTTCGGTTGTCGAGCGGATCGAATGGATCCGCATCTTCGTGGCTTTATCCTGCAAACCGGCAAGAGTACTGCTTTCAATTTCGGGCATAATCTTCTATCTCCTTCCGAGACCAACGAAGGCCCCGCCGGGCGCGCCGTGCAAATTTCATACTTCGCGGTAGTGGGTGAGACGACTCGCGGCCAGCCGCGGCGAGCGTAACCACGGGGGCGTGGCGCAATTCTCTATCTTAGCTCGCGACGGGCAATGAGGCCGGCGACGCTGTCGGCACGCAAGTTACTCCCGCCACGAGGCTTCCTCGTTGAGCGCCGCCGGGACGCCCTCGCGATACGAGGGATAGCGCAAACTCACGCCGAGAAGTTTCGCAATCGCGCGGCCGTCAACCTGACGGTCGGCCCGGCGCGTTTCATCGATCCGCGAGTCTTCCTCCGAAGGCGGCATCGGTATTCCCAACAAGTCAACGCAGTAACTCGCCATCTCGCGCGAGGTACACGGGTTTTCATCCGCAACCGGATAGGCGCCGATGATGTCGGACTCGACGGCCGCCGCCGTTATCGCGGCCAGGTCGTCGACATGAATCCGCGAAATGAAGTTGCCGCCGTCGCCCGCGAGTCGAAAGCGCCCCTCCCGGAGGGCCGTGTGGACACCGCGCCCGGGGCCGTAAATCGCCGCGGGCCGCAGGATCAACGAAGGCCATGGGCCGGCCGCGACGGCACCCTCCGCCGCGGCGCGCCGACGTTGCCGCTGGGTGAGGGGGGCGATCGGCGTCATCTCGTCGACGTGTTTCGTTGCGCCGTACACACCCGTCGTCGATAGGTAGAGGACGCGGGCCGGGGCGTTCCCGAGGCTTCCCCCAAGGGCTTCGACGATCCGGGCCGTCGGGTCATCAAGGCCCGCCGGCCCGCCGCTCGTCTCGGTGAGCGTGGGGATAGAAAGCAAGACCCTGCCCCGTTCGCCGACAAGAGCAGCCAGGGAGGATAACTCCCTATCGCCGCCGACATCCAGCGCCACGACACGGCACCCGGCGGCCTGCAAATCCGCGTGGCGGGAGGGGTTTCGGGTCGTGGCCGTCACGGCGAAACCACGTTCCAAGAGCCGCCGAGCGACACGGCGCCCTGTATAGCCGCAACCGAGAATCAGACAATGCTCCAAGCCGCTAGTGTGCCACGCCGCGCCACACGTCTTCGCTCAACGCCTCGCTATCCTCAAGAGGGAGTTTTGCCGCCAGTGTCCCCCTACACCATCGAAACCCCGATCTCGCCCTCCGGCGCCGGTTTTGCCGCGCCTCTCCGCAATCTGGGTGTATCGCTGGCCGCGACCGGAGTCGTGTTGGCCGGCGCGGGCTGGGCTTGGGGGGCTCCCGGTTATGACATTTTGCTGATCGGCATCGGTTGGCCGCATGTGCTTTTGGGGTTCTATTCTCGTGGGCGCAGGTTGCGAGACGGAGCAAGGTCCCCATGGTTTCTGCCCGCCGGTCTGGCGCTATGGGCGGCCATCGCGTGGTTGCATCATGAATTCTTGCTGCTGACCTTCATCCAAATCCTGTTCGTCTTTCACGCCGCGCGGGACGAAATCTCGATCTACCTCAGGACACGATCCGGCAATGACGCCGAACTCGCCGTCAGCGAGATCCCCGGTCTGCTTCCGTTTCTCTTGGCGCTGCTGCTGATTCCCAACTGGTCGGTGACCGACAACCCCTCCCGCTACGACCTGCGCGGAAGCACGCGCGGCGCCGAACTGAGGTCGCTCGACATGATCGAGCCGGGTTGGACGCTGTTTCCCTTCATGCCGGTGAGTGACTCCGCGGGCCGCGATTTCCGCTTCCGGATCGAGGCCCGAGGCAGCCGATCGTTCCCCGAGATGCTCACCGCCCTCACGCCGTCGCGGACGCGCTTCTTGGTGAATGGCCGGGCAAGCAGCCAAACCTTTGGCGGATATCCTTTGGCCTTGCACTTGGTCCCCCGCTTTGGGGTACAGGCCGAGCCGCCCGGGACGCCGCCCGCGGCCGATCACTCGACCGCCCGCGTCAACGGAGGCCATCGTTTGGGGCAGCGCTTCGGGGCCGAGCACGACGAGTTGAGCGGCGTGTGGCTGTGGATCGACGATGCCTCGAGCCGCCATGCGCCCCTCGACCTCCACTATGCAATCGAACCGGCGCCCCTGGTGCCGGCGAGCGTCCCTTTCGAGCAGCTGCGCTTCGGGCTGATCGTCGTTCTGGTTGTCTTGGGAATCCGCCAAATCGCGCGATCGCCGCGCCCGGGGGTCGGTGTCTGGGCGTTCTTGGCACAGATGGCGGCGCTGTTCGCGCTACCTGTCGTGCTGCTTATTTCGCAAAGCGGCTCGACCGGCAAACTCCCGTATCTGTTCCAATTCCTCGTGGTCTTCCACTACGTAAGCTGGTATGTCTTCACGCTGCGGCGCGCAGCCGACCCGACGCGCCGGTCGTTCGGCTGGATCGCTCCGGTGCTGTTGCTTAATGTCATTTTTGTCGCCGCGGCTTGGCTTGATCAAGTGGGAGAAATGCCCGCGGCATTGAGCGCCCTATTTCGAATCGAGTATTTTGTGTACGCGCTGCTGTTTCACGTCTGCCTGAGCTTCGGCCACCGAGGGTCGAACGGCGGTCTTCGCTCGCCGTGGGGACTGTTGGACTGAAAACGAAAGAGGAAAAAGGAAGCGGGAGCGTTGGTGGACGGCATGGGACTCGAACCCACGACCTCGGCGTTGCGAACGCCGCGCTCTCCCAAACTGAGCTAGCCGCCCGTCCTGGAGCAGTTTCAACGTCAGTATATCACGGCACTAGAAAACAGCCCTTGGCGGGAGCCGGCGCCGCGGGGCAACGCTGTTCGGCGAAAAAAAGGGGGCCGCGGGCGGGCCGGCCCATGGGGGAGTCAAGCCCGGTGAAGATCGCCGAGCTCAAGGCTCGTTTGAGCGCTTATCTGCGTTCGGTCCGGGCGGGCGACGAGATCATCGTCCATGACCACGATACTCCCATCGCACGGCTGGTTCCCTATCAGGAGCCAATGCGGCTCGTGATTCGACATTCCACGAAGTCGATCCGCGACGTCGACAGGACGCTTAAAGCGCGCACGAAGGACATCGATCTTCCGCCCGGCACGGCGGACGAGGTTCTCAAGGAAACGCGAAAGGATTATTTCGATAAATGGCTGGAGTCGCGGTCTACGTTGACACGTCGGTGATCTTGCGCCGCTTGCTGTGGGAGCCGGGCGCCGTCGAAGACTGGCGGGACTGGGAATCCGCCGTGACGAGTGAGCTGCTCGAAACCGAGGCGCTGCGTTCACTGGACCGCATGAGATTGATCGACCGCCTTTCGAGTTCACAATTCAATTCGAAGGTCGCCGAGCTGAAGGACGTGATTTCGGGGCTTGAGTTAGTCGCGCTCGATCGAATCGTTCTCCGAAGAGCCGGCGCACCCCTTCCCGTACCGCTGGGAACTCTCGATGCCATCCACCTCGCCACGGCGCAGCTTTGGGTGGAGTACGCCAACCAAGAGCTGACATTCGCCACGCATGATCGTCAACTGGGTTTTCGCGGCCCGGGCTTTAGGATTCCCGGTCATGGGTGACGAGGAAGACTAACGGCCTCTCGAAAGGTGACGCCCATTCACTGTGACGCCGCGATACGTGCCGCGGCGTGAGCCAGCGACTCAGCGACAACGCTATAATGCCGGCAAGCTACTTTGACGATGGATCGATGGATACTCTGTCGCCCGCCGAGCGCAGCGAGCGCATGAGCCGTGTCCGGTCGAAGGACACGAAGCCCGAGATGGTGGTGAGGAAGCTCGCCCACGGGATGGGCTTTCGCTATAGGCTGCATGTTGGGAAGTTGCCGGGCAATCCCGATTTGGTCTTCCCCGGGCGCCGGAAAGTGATCTTCGTCCACGGGTGTTTCTGGCATCGGCACGGGGCGCGATGCCCTTTGACGCGATGGCCGAAATCGAAGCTGGATTTCTGGCGGCCCAAGTTGGAACAAAATAGAAAACGGGACCTGCGCAACCGAAGGAAACTCAGAGAACTCGGGTGGAGGGTCTTGGTCATTTGGGAATGCGAGTTGACGAACATAGTAAGACTGGAGAATCGCCTACGCCTTTTCCTCGAAAACAGCGTCTGAAGGCCGTGGAGCTGTTTAGCGGCGCCGGCGGCGTCGCCCTGGGAATCGGCAAGGCCGGTTTTCAGCACGAGGCCGTCATCGAGCGCGACAAGCATGCCTGTGATACAGTGCGCGAGAATCAGGCCCAGGGACACAAGCTTGTCCGTGACTGGACCCTCTATCCCGACGACGTAACGAAGTTCGACTTTGCAAGGCTCCGCTCGGATATCGATCTTGTCGCCGGCGGTCCCCCATGCCAGCCGTTTTCTAAATTGGAGGAAAGCACCGCGGACATCGCGACAATCGAGATATGTTCCCGCAGGTGATCCGTGCCGTGCGGGCTCTGCGGCCTCGCGCCATCTTGGTTGAAAACGTCAGGGGTCTGTTGCGCAAGTCCTTTGCTTCGTACTTCGGCTACATCATGCTTCAGCTCGAGCACCCCGAAATCGCGCGACGAGACGCCGAGCCGTGGGCCGAGCATCTGGCTCGTCTGGAAAAACAACATACGAGCGGAACCGAGGAGGGATTACGCTACCAGGTCGTGTTCCGGCTCGTGAACGCGGCGAACTACGGCGTACCGCAGAAACGGGATCGAGTCTTTCTCGTTGGCTTTCGGTCGGACTTGAAAGCCAATTGGTCTTTCCCGGAGGAAACCCATTCGCTCGACGCGCTCTTATATCAACAATGGGTCACGGGAGAGTATTGGGAACGCAACAAGATCTCGGCGCGCCAAAGGCCGGAAATCCCGGTCCGTATGCGCCGGCGCGTGGAGAGGCTTCGCCAATCGCTGTTTGCCCCGCCTGAGGAACCGTGGCGTACGGTCAATGAGGCTCTCGCGAATCTTCCCGATCCTGAAAGCGAGTCGGAGAAGGCCGCCCGCCACCTTAATCACCTCTCGATTCCTGGGGCACGCACATACAAAGGACACACGGGCAGCCCCCTGCATGAGCCCGCCAAGACGCTTAAGGCCGGCGACCACGGTGTGCCCGGCGGAGAGAATACCTTGCTCATGCCGGACGGTCGAGTACGATACTTCACCGTCCGTGAGTCGGCTAGGCTTCAGACTTTCCCCGACGACTACGTCTTTCATGGCTCATGGTCGGAAACGATGCGCCAATTGGGAAATGCCGTTCCGGTCGACTTATCGTTTGTCATGGCCGGCGCCGTTGGAAAGCGGCTGGCGGCCTTGGCATAATCGCCCACGTGGGCGAATCCTTTACCCCCCCGGACAAGATGGGTGACGCCGGGATACGTGACTCCGACTTACGTGAATCGGCATCACGGGGCCTGGAACTCGGCGTCGCGTAGGTCGCCGACACGAGGTCTTCGGCGTCGTGACCCCCGCCTGCGGTAAGCTGATCGTTTCGTCATTTGACACCTTTGGGAGGCGGCTTCATGAGCGATCTGGTTGATTTTTCGCGCGACGGATCGATCGGCGTGATCACGATTCAAAACCCCCCGGTGAACGCCCTGAGCCCGGGGGTTCCCGAGGGCATCACGGCTGCGGTTCGCGACCATCAGGACGACCACGGAATCGACGCCTTTGTGCTGATCGGGAGCGGGCGGACGTTCATCGCCGGAGCCGACATTCGCGAGTTCGGCAAGGTCACTTCGGGGCAAAAGAAGCGCGGGGGCGGGCTGCATCCGGTGCTCGAAGCTCTCGAAGGTTCGTCGAAACCCGTGGTGGCCGCGCTTCACGGCACGGCGCTCGGCGGCGGCCTCGAAGTCGCCCAGGCCTGCCACTACCGGGTCGCTCTGGAGTCGGGCAAGGTGGGGCAGCCCGAGGTCAAGCTCGGGATCATCCCCGGGGCCGCCGGCACGCAGCGGCTGCCGCGGCTGGCGGGCGTCAAGAAAGCCGCCGAGATGTGCGCGTTCGGCGATCCCATCACGGCTCGCGACGCGCTCGAGCACGGCATCGTCGACCGCGTCGTCGACGGCGGGACGCAAGAAGAGCTGCGGGTCGGAGCCGTCGCCTTTGCCCGCGAAGCTGTCGCCCGAGGCGGGCCGCACCCGAAGGCGAGCGAAAAGACAGACAAGCTGGGCGACGAGGCGACCAACGCGCCGATCTTCGCCGCTCTACGGGAGCAGGTTCGCAAGAAGCGCCGCGGCTACATGGCGCCGCTCAAGAACGTCGACGCCGTGGAAGCCGCGACGAAACTGCCGTTCAAGGAAGGCTTGCAACGGGAAGCGGAGATTTTCAAGGAATGCCTGTTTTCCGATCAGTCCAAGGCGCTGATTCACTCTTTCTTCGGCGAACGCGAGGTTCGCAAAATTCCGGATGTCCCCACGGATACTCCCACGATCGATGTCCAAAAGGCGGCGATCATCGGCGCCGGGACGATGGGCGGCGGGATTACGATGACCTACGTCAACGCCGGGATTCCGGTGCGTTTGCGCGAGACGAGCCAAGAAGCGCTCGACCGCGGCATGGCGACGATTCGCAAAAACTACCGGCGCTCGGTCGAACGCGGCCGCTTCACCCAGGAGTTCGTCGATCAACGCCTGGCGCTGGTCACGCCACAGCTCGATTACGCGGGTTTCGAGGAAGCCGACATTGTCGTCGAAGCGGTGTTCGAAGGCATGGCGTTGAAGAAGGAGATCTTCGGCGAAATCGACAAGGTCGCCAAGCCCGGCGCTATCTTGGCTTCGAATACCTCGACGCTGAGTATTGATGAAATTGCCTCGGCGACGTCGCGTCCCGAGAGCGTGATCGGGAATCACTTCTTCAGCCCGGCGAACGTGATGCGACTGCTCGAAATCGTGCGCGGCGAAAAGACGAGCAAGGAAGTGATCGCCTCGTCGATGGCGTTGGCGCGGCGGCTGCGCAAAGTCGGCGTACTGGTCGGCAATTGCTTCGGGTTCGTGGGCAACCGCATGTTCCACAGTTATACGAGGGAAGCGCAGTTCCTGGTGGAAGAGGGCGCGGCTGTGTCGCTGGTCGACAAGACGCTCTACGATTTCGGTTGGGCGATGGGACCGTTGGCGGTAGGCGACCTGGCCGGACTCGACGTCGGCTACCGCATTCGCAAGGAATTACCGCCGGACTACTTGCCCCCGGGGGCGCGCCGCGCGCATCTCTCCGACCGGCTTTGCGAGTTGGGCCGCTACGGACAGAAGACCGGGGCCGGGTATTACAAATACGGTGAAAACCGCGAACGCCTCGAAGATCCCGAGGTCGCCAAACTGGTCGCCGAAGTCGCCGCCGAACACGGCATCGAGCAACGCGAGATCAGCGAACAGGAAATCCTCGACCGGACCCTTTTCGCTCTTGCCAACACCGGCGCCCAAATACTCGACGAAGGGATGGCCCCGCGCCCGGTCGATATAGACGTTATCTACCAAAACGGTTACGGCTTCCCGCCCTACCGCGGCGGCCCGATGTGGTTCGCCGACAACGTGGGCCTCGACAAGGTCCACGCGCGGGTTTTGGAATTCGAAAAACGCGACCCGGTATGGTGGAAGCCGGCGCCGTTGTTGGCCCGGTTGGCGAGCGAAGGCAAGACTTTCGCCCAATGGAGCAAGGAACGCGGTTAGCCGACCGCTTGAGCCTTTTCGGTATGCGGTATCTTGACGTCCATGAATGCTTACCGGCCTGAAAACCCTCTCATCGTTCAGGGCGACCACACGATCCTCGTCGAGGTCGACAGCCCGCGCTACGCCGAAGCCCGTGATGAGTTGGTTCGCTTCGCCGAGTTGGTCAAAGCTCCCGAACATATTCATACCTATCGGGTCTCACCGCTGTCGGTGTGGAACGCGCGGGCGTCGGGCGTGGACCCCTCCTCGATCGTCGAAGCGCTTCGGGAATTCGCGAAGTACCCGGTCCCGGGGAACGTGGAAGTCGAAATCCACGATTGGTCGTCGCGCTATGGAAGGCTGCGCCTAACGCGGGAGGGCGATCAGCTCGTTCTCACGGCGGATCACGAAGCCTTGGCCGAACAGGTTTCGCGTCACAAGAACGTCCGTCGCTTGCTGGGCGAGCGAATCGCGAAAGAAGCTTTCGCCATTCGTCCGGCGTTGCGGGGCGAGATCAAGCAAGCACTCGTCAAGGTTGGCTTCCCGGCCGAGGATTTGGCGGGCTATGTCGAAGGCGAGGCGCTGGCGGTCGAGTTGCGGTCCGAGTCGGCTTCGGGAGGTTCTTTCACCCTGCGCCCCTATCAGGAAGAGGCGGTCGCCGCCTTTCATGCCTCCGGCAGCGAGCGCGGTGGGTCGGGCGTCATTACGCTGCCCTGCGGCGCGGGTAAGACGATCGTCGCGCTGGCCTGCATGGCGCGGTTGCAGACCTCGACTTTGGTGTTGACAACAAGCGTTACCGCGAGCCGCCAGTGGATGCGCGAGTTGCTCGACAAGACCACGCTGACCGAAGACCAGATCGGCGAGTACAGCGGTTGGACGAAGCAGATTCGCCCGGTGACGTTCGCGACGTATCAGATCATGACCTGGCGCAAGAAGAAGGACGCCCCGTTCGAGCATATGCAATTGTTCGATCAACGCGACTGGGGGCTGATCGTGTATGACGAAGTCCACCTGCTGCCCGCGCCGATTTTTCGCGCCACCGCCGGGCTGCAAGCGCGGCGGCGTTTGGGGCTGACGGCGACGTTGGTGAGGGAAGACCGGCGCGAAGACGACGTTTTCGCCTTGATCGGCCCCAAGAAGGCGGACGTTCCGTGGAAGGTATTGGAGGGACAGGGCTGGATCGAGACGGCCCATTGCGTCGAGGTGAGGTTGCCGCTCGACTCGGATCGGCGCATGCGTTACGCCGTCGCCGACCGGCGCGACCAATTTCGCATCGCCGCCGAAAACGAAAGCAAGATCGAGATTGTCCGCGCCCTGCTTGATCGCCACCGCAACGACTTGGTGCTGATCATCGGCATGTACCTCGATCAACTCAAGAAGCTCGCCGAGCCTCTCGGCATCCCCGTGTTGACCGGCGCCACGAAGCAAGCCGAGCGCGACGAGGCCTACGAAAAGTTTCGCCAGGGGGAGCTTCGGGTGCTGGCGGTTTCGAAAATCGCTAACTTCGCCGTCGACCTCCCCGACGCCTCGGTGGCCATTCAAATCTCGGGAACGTTCGGCTCGCGACAAGAAGAGGCGCAGCGGCTCGGCCGCATCTTGAGGCCGAAGGCGGGCGCGAATCAGGCGCACTTCTATTCCCTGGTCACGCGCGATACGGTGGAGCAGGAATTCGCGCTCAAGCGGCAACTGTTTCTCTGCGAGCAAGGGTACGGCTATGCCATCGTCGACGCCGAGGAATTCGCTGATCAGGAACTCGTTTCATGAAGGTCCTCGAAATCCGTTGGATCGCCTTCATGCACGATTTGGCGGGATGGATGAATCTTCCCGCGGCGGCACGCGAGATTCTGTCGCGGCCGAAGGATCCCGACCGCATTCAGGTGCAGTATGAGCTCGAGCATTACCACGACATTCTGATCGAGGAGCAATTCTTGCGTCGCCTCGCCAGCGGCCGCATCACACTCAACAGAGAGTGCAAATCTTTCTTGAAGATCATCCGTGCGCTCAAGACGAATACGGCCCTCGAAAAGCCCTCGGCCGAAGTCTTCCTCAGCTACCTGTCGAACTATCTGACGCACCCGGAAAGGAACGCACTGTGGGGTCGTCCCGGCCATTGGCAAGACGACGAGCAGCTTTTTCGGGACATTGCCGGGTTGCCGTGGCTGAACGATTTTCTGGCCGCCGACGGACCGGAGTGGGAAGGACGGTATCACCGCAGTTTCGTGCCGCCCTATTTCGAAACCACCGAAGCTCTTGCCATGGCCCAACGCCTGGTGAAAGACTGCACATGGAGCGCAAGGAGCCGATCGCGCTTCGAGAGCTTCCCGATCTCTATGGCGGTCTCGACGCCGACATGGTTGATCTGGCTCTGACCGGATGCATCCGCTATCTGTTACTTTACCCTTGGCTGCGTTCCGGCGACGGCGAACCCGTCTTCGGCCTTTGGCCCGGCATCGTCAAGCGTTTGAATACGAAACCGCCCAAGGCGCCGCGCCCCGTCGAGCCGGATGACGTCTTCCACGCGCCGCTGCTGATTGAGGACATGACGACCCTGCTGGTGGCCGCCGCCGCCGAACCTCTTCGTCTGCGGGTCAGCGACTCCTACCTGTTCGCGAAAACACAGAGTAGCCTGGAAGAAAGTCTGCTTCGGCTGCCCGACTGGCTCCCAAGCGATTTGGATTTCAACAACGCGGCTATACGAATACAGGGTGCCTTCGACTCCGTGCGGTCGTTTAGTTTTGTCCATCATACGGATGAAGCCGACAACAAACGCTGCGCGGGGATCAGCGAACAGGGCCGCGAGTGGTTGGCGCTTTCGGCGAAAGAACGCGTGCGGCAAGTTCTTGATAAGGTCAAGGTGGCCACCGCAAGTCAGTTCGGCAATAAGCTCCACGCCGAGGAGGCGGAGAGCTGGATGCCGGCTCACATTCAGTTCTACGGCAAAGGAAATCCAGCCCTTGCTATACGCAAGGCATTCCGCCGGCACCTTTCCGCCATTCCGACGGACGCTTACTGGAAGTGGTCGGACTTTCGCGGCTACTACGCGGTGAACAATGAGATCGCCGAGCGGACACTCAAGGGAACCCGGCTGGAAGGCTATCTGGGCGACCGTTATTATTACCGCCTCACGCCCGCCGACCTCGAGGAAGCATGGCCGCCGTGTCTCGACCGCATCTTGCTGTTCGATCTTTTCCCGCTGGGGGCGTTCAAGGTCGGGCACGTGGGCGGCGAATTGTGTGTTAGCCTCACGGAAATGGGTCAGTACTTATTCGGATTGGTCGACGAGTTCGAGGAAGCGGCGGGCGGCGGGGTACTCGTACAACCCAATTTTGAAGTGGCCTTCTTGGCCCCGAATCCGCTCGCCGAAGCCGAGATCGGGCGCTTTGCCGAACGTAAAGGCCACACCGTCGGCATCCTTTTCGTCATCACCAAGGAATCGGTCATGCGCGCGGGGGCGGGCGGCTTGACGGCGGACGCGGCGCTAGAGACCTTGGAGCGCTTCAGCACGAAAAAGATCCCCGCCAACGTACGGCGGGAAATCGAAGGTTGGTTCGGCGCTTGCCGCCGGATTACCGTGAAGCCGGCGGTTCTGATTCACTGCCCCGACCCGGAAACCGCGACTCGCGTGCTGGGGGTCGCCCGCGACAAGGCCGTGCAGCTCAGCGATACCGTTATTGAGCTGGGAAACCCGGACTGGCGGGCGCCCTTACTTCGTAAGCTGCGGGCTATGGGAATCTTCACCTGACGGCCGGCGGCCCGAAAGCACGCCGAAGGCCGCCCGGCCGGGCGTGACGCCGATTTGCGCGGTGTCGATTGACGCGGCGCGGGTCGCGGGATATGAAACGCACCGCGAAACTGCGCGACGACCTCCCGGCCGTATGCCGCTTGGGGTTGGCCACCCGGGGCAATACGCACTTGCGTCCCGAAGACGTCGAATATGCCGTCGAACGCGGCCTGAACTATCTCAACTGGTGCGGGAAACCCGACGGGCTTTCGCGCGCCGTCGCGGCGATGGGCGATGGGCGCAAGGACGTGGTCGTCGCGGTGCAATTCAAGTCGCGCACCGCCGACGAGGCGAAAGCCGAGTTCCAGTGGATCCTCGATGAACTCCGCACCGACTACCTCGACATCGCCACCTTCTACTATGTGGAGTCCGAAGCCGAGTGGGCGGAGATCGTCCAACCCGGGGGGGCTTGGGAAGAGCTCGCCGAGATACAGCGTATCGGAGCCTTGAAGATGATCGGCCTCACCAGCCACCAACGCCAAGCGGCGGCGGCTTGGTCGACCGGCCGGCTACCGCGATCGGCACACGCCGCGGCGCGAGACCGCGACGGACCGACGGCAGGCGAGCCCGGCGCCCCGCGGCCCGCCCTCGACCTGCTGATGATTCGCTACAACGCCGCCCACCGCGGCGCCGAGCAAGACGTCTTCCCGATCACTCGCCACAACAACATTCCCGTGGTGACGTTCACGGGCCTACGTTGGCGGGCTTTGCTCGAGCCGACACCGGACGCGGCGCCCGGATTCCATCCACCCAGCGCCGCCGAATGCTACCGCTTCGGTCTGGCGAACCCCGATGTATCGGTCGCCCTGGCCGCCCCCGGCCGGCGCGCCGAGCTTGAGCACGCTCTGACCCTGCTCGACGATTGGAACCCGCCCGGCAAGGCCGACTTCGAAGCCCTCAGTGAACACGGCGACCGAGTACGCCGTCAGGCCGGCAAGTTCTGGTGAGTGCAGGGCCCAACCGTATCTTTGAAAAAGACGGAAAAGAGGCAACGCGCGGGGTCTAATCCCGGGACCGAAACTCGACGCCCGCGAAGCTGACGACTGATTCTTCGTCGATATTCCACTGCTCATAGCGCAGCACGCGGCCCTTCGTCCGGTCCACGCAGCTTAGAAACGTATAGAGCGGGGAATACCCGCACCAGCGCAACTCGTCTTGTCCGGGATGAACCAGCTCGAAAAAACTTTCGCGGTCAGCGGCGCAGACCCGTTCGAGACGTTCTTCGTCGCGCTCGCGAACCTCCACCAAATGCCCCTGGTCGGCCCGTGCCGGTGTCGAGTCGCCGTAGCGCCGCCCGATATGCGCCATATCGATGCCCAAGATCCAGACCAGATCGCGGCGGCGCTCGTCGGCCGACTCGCCGAGCGCATCGTAGAATCGACGGACGCGCTCATTGGTTTCCGGCGCGCGACCGGTGAACAGACTGTCGGCCAGCGGACCGCACAGAATCGGGACGATCTTGAAATCCGTCGTCCCCAGGGCATGCGCGAGGAATATGCACTGAAATTCAATCGAATGTTCGCTCGCGTGGCAGTAGTCCTCCATTTCGACCGCCGCCGGCGCGGAGGCCTCCAAGCGATCGACCACCGAGACGTCGGTTTCGATCGGCCCCCAGGGAGTCAGGTATGGTTTTCGGGTCAAACCGAACTTCTCGGGCTCGCCGTAGTGGGAAGTCCCCAAGATAACGAAAGTCTTGTCGGCGTAAGACGGGTTCAAACGTCGATAGGCCGCCGCATAGGAGCGATAACCGCCCGACGGACTCACGTGCGGCGCGGCCAAGGCGAGCAGGGAGTCTTCCGGGGACCCCGGGTCGGGCGATGCTCCGTATTCGTGGAGTTGGCCGGTAAGCGCTTCGGCTTCGTCGGGATACCCCGTCCCCGCGTGAGCCGGCTCACGAACCTCGGCGCGCTCGAACTCGCGCTGCTTGCGTTCCTTCATCTCGAAGAAAGCCGGCGATTCCAGGAACCCGTACTCATCGAGCGAATCGGCTAAGTGTCGCGCCGCGTCGGCGGACTGAACAATGTCGCCGCTAAAGCGCGTAAAGGCGGCTTTCAGATCCGTCTCGGTGTGCTCGCCGTCAAACAACGCCAGCGTCCCGGCCGGCAGCGGCGGAACAATGATGACCGCTTCGGTGTAACGGAAAGGATCACGCAGCAGCAAGCCGGGTTGCTCGGGAACCGGCGAGGGCATGATGTCGAGTTCTCGGCGCAACGGAGCAAGCGGTTGGGACATGAAGGTCTCATCCTATCGCCTTGACCGATGGAACGGAAAGCGCGCCGCTACAATGACAGCGTGGCGTAAGCGACGTGGCGATCGGAAACTTCATTCGCGGCATCGAGAGCACGATCAGCAGATACGGCATGCTGAGTCGCGGTGAACGGGTGGGCGTCGCGGTTTCCGGCGGCCCCGATTCGGTGGCGATGCTCCATGCGCTGCGCGAACTCGGCACGCGCCTGGGCGTCACCTTGGGCGTGGTTCACCTTGACCACCAGCTGCGCGGGGCCGAATCGGACCGCGACCGCGAATTTGTCGCCGAGTTGGCGAGCGGGCTGGGGTTCGAAGCCGATCTAAGGTCTTTCGCGGTGGAGTCGGAAGCGCGCAAGACGGGCGACAATCTTGAACAAGCCGCCCGTAAGATCCGATATGAATATTTCGGGTCCTTGGTCGATGACGGCCGATATGACAAGATCGCGGTCGGCCATACGCGTTCCGATCAAGCCGAAACCGTGCTCTTCCGGATCTTGCGAGGATCGGGCGGCGCCGGGTTGGCGGGGGTTCGTCCCGTGATCGGGGAACGGATTGTCCGCCCTCTTTTCGAAGTGACAAGAGAAGACGTGATGGCCTATCTTGCCGAGCACGGCTACGAATACCGGCTCGACTCGAGCAATCTCGACACGGGCCGCGCCCGCAACCGGCTGCGTCATGAACTACTGCCCCACCTTCGAAGCGACTGGAACCCAAACATTGTCAACACTTTGGCGAACATGGCGGAGTGGTCTCGGGCGGAGGAGGAAGACTGGGCCGCGAGGCTGGCTTCGCAGGCGCGGACTCACTTGACCCCTGCCGAGGGCGGGCTCGTCTTCCAAATCGATTCGCTGCGGCCGCTTTCCCTCGCCCTGACCAGGCGGCTGCTGCGGCATGCGATTGAACAAGTGCGCGGCGACTTGTTGGGAATCGACTTCGACCATGTGGAATCTCTTCGCCGTCTGAGCGACGAAACACAACGCGGCGGGCAATTGGATCTGCCCGGCCTGCGTGCTCAACGCTCGCTTGGAGAGGTCCGGCTCTCGCCCGCGCAGGGCCCAAGCGGCGAAGAGCCGGGGCCCTACGACCTGGTCGTAGACGCCCCAGGCCGCTTTTCGGGTCCCTGGGGAACATCCTTAGTGATACTCAAGTTGTATTACCGAGAGAACTTAGCTCCCGAACAGGCGTATAATAGTAGGTGGCGAAACTTGCTCGATTGGGAAAAGCTCCCGCGGCCGTTGCGTTTGCGTAACTGGCGGCCTGGAGACCGTTACCAACCGGCCGGGCGAAGCGGCGCCAAGAAACTCAAGTCGCTGTTCCACGAGCAGCGAATCGCTGTGTGGCATCGTGACCGTTGGCCGCTGCTGGTGGGAGCCGAGCGGACTCCGATCGAGTCGGAACCGGAAGGCAACGAGCCGAAAGGCGACGAGATCGTTTGGGCCCGAAAGTTCGGGCCGTCCGCGAGATTCGCCGCGGAAGAAAGCAGTCGGGTGCTGCTCGAAATCCGGGAAGCGGCGCCGGACGAATGACGTTTTTTGGGTCCGTACGAGGAATACGGGCGTCTAAGCTTTTAGAGCTTGGAGTTCGGGAGAGCCGCGGACGCCGAAACGCGTCGCGGTGAAAGGAACGATTACTGTGAATTCCACAGTCAAGACAGCTGTTTTCTGGGTGGTGATGTTATGCACCGCTATCCTTCTCTGGAGAGTCGTCCAGACAGGCACCGCCGCCGGCGAGAAGCGCCTCACCTTTACGGAGTTCTATAAAGAGGTGCAATCGGGCAATGTGGAGTCGGTCACGATCACCAATTCCGTTCAGGTGGCCGGCAAGTTCAGGTCGGGCAGCGAGACGCTCAAGACCGTCCTGCCTTCCGACTACCCCGACATCATCAACGTTCTGCAAGAAAACGGCGTGACTATCGAGGTCAAGGAATCGAGTACGCCGGCTTGGCTGAGCTTCCTGATCAACGCCTCGCCTTTCTTGCTGCTGTTCGGTTTTTGGATCTTCATGATGCGGCAGATGCAGGCTGGCGGCAATAAGGCCCTCAGCTTCGGAAAGAGCCGCGCCCGGCTGCTGACTAGCCAGCAAAAGAAGATCACATTCAAGGATGTGGCGGGCGTCGAAGAGGCTAAGGAAGAGCTCCAGGAAATCATTGAGTTCCTCCGCGAACCACAGAAGTTCCAAAAGCTGGGAGGCCGTATTCCCAAGGGCGTCCTGTTAGTGGGACCTCCCGGGACCGGCAAGACGTTGCTGGCCCGCGCGATCGCCGGGGAAGCGAACGTTCCCTTCTTCTCGATCTCCGGTTCCGATTTCGTCGAGATGTTCGTCGGTGTCGGCGCCAGCCGCGTTCGCGACCTGTTTGAGCAGGGCAAGAAAAGCGCCCCGTGCATCATCTTCATCGACGAAATTGATGCGGTCGGGCGCCACCGCGGCGCGGGATTGGGCGGCGGCCACGACGAGCGCGAACAGACTCTCAACCAGTTGCTGGTCGAGATGGACGGCTTCGACTCGAACGAAGGCGTCATTTTGATCGCCGCCACGAACCGCCCCGACGTTCTCGACCCGGCATTGTTGCGGCCCGGCCGCTTCGACCGCCGCGTGGTCGTCAATCGTCCCGATGTGCGCGGACGTGCCGGCATCCTACGCGTTCACACCAAGAAAGTGCCCCTGGCGGCCGACGTCGACCTGCATGTATTGGCCCGCGGCACGCCCGGGTTTTCGGGCGCCGATCTCGCCAACATGGTGAATGAGGGCGCCTTGTTCGCGGCCCGCCAAAGTCGCAAAGTCGTCACCATGCACGACTTCGAGCTGGCCAAGGACAAGGTCATGATGGGCGCGGAGCGGCGTTCGATGATCCTCACCGACGAGGAAAAGAAGAATACCGCGTATCACGAAGCCGGTCACGCTCTCGTGGCGGCTCTGGTTGGCGACGCCGACCCGCTCCACAAAGTGACGATCATCCCGCGCGGTTCGGCGTTGGGCGTGACCATGCAGCTGCCGCTGGTCGACAAGCACACCTACGAACTTGTTTTCTTGAAAGGCCGCTTAGCGATTCTCATGGGCGGCCGTATCGCGGAGGAACTCTTCCTCGATCATGTGACGACCGGCGCCGGTAATGACATCGAGCAGGCGACCGCGATGGCCCGCCAGATGGTCTGCGAGTGGGGCATGAGTGCGATGGGGCCGCTAAGCTTCGGCAAGAAGGAAGAGCAGATCTTCCTCGGGCGCGAGATCGCCCAGCACCGCGACTATAGCGAGGCAACGGCGATTCGTATCGATGCGGAAGTCAGCAGCTTGGTGAAGACGAGCTACGACCGCGCCAAGAAGATCATCGCCAAAAACTCCGAAGCGTTGGTTCGGATCGCCGAAGCGCTGCTCGAGCGCGAGGTGATCGACGGGGACGAAGTCCTGGCGCTCATCGAGGGCCGCGAACTGCCCGACGTCCCGGGCCCGCTGGGCGAAAAGGAACCCCCCACTCCGCAGCAGGAAGTACTACGCCCGGAGCCGCCGTCGGGACCGAACGTGCCGGGTCTATCCGAGGGTGGAGAACCCTCGCCCGCGTAAGCCGGAATGCCGCGTTAGGCGGCAACAGAGCCCAGACAGCAAGGGAGCCCGCCGCCGCGGGTTGTACGACGCTCTATTCCACCAGCGTAAGGAAAGCAAAAAAGAGCAGAGCGACGCCGACAAACGTCACCGCGGCGATCAGAAGAATATCCGTTTCTTTTTGCGGGCCGGGCGCGCGCCGGCCGTCGAGATCCGCGGGCAGCTCGGGAAGCTTCCGCGACGCCGCCACTGCTCCCACCTTGCGCATCTGCTGGATTTCCATGGTGGATTGATCCAGGGCCGAAAGGCGTTTGTTCGACGTCTCGCTCGGCGGCGGAGCAGAGTGGGGCGGCTCGGCCTCGCGGCCTAACTCGCGATACGCTTGCGGTTCGACAGCCGCGGGACTGCCGGGGTCCACAACCGGGAGAACGCTCGGCTCTTCGATCGCGGAGACCTCGGGAGGAGGAGGCGGGGGGGACTCCCCACCGTTTGTCAAGTGCTGAGGAAGGGCGGTACCCTTCCAGAGCGGCTGCCCAGCGCGGTAGTTCAAGCTGCCGCTTGGGCCGGCGGCTGACGACGGGCGGGGTCATACAGGGTTCCCTGACGAAGCATGGCGCACAGCACGGCCAGAAGTCGGTCCGCAAGACCGCGCAACGCGCGCCCGTGAGAATGCCCTCGGCTGCGCAACTGATGGTAATGGTGACGACTGTGGGGGTCGTGTTGGATGCTCACTCTCGCCCAATGGTAGAGCGCGTTGCGTAAACGGTCATTGCAGCCGCGACGCATCAAGACGGCGATCTTTTTGCCACTGCGGCGCGTGATCGGGGCGCTGCCGCAGTAGGCTCGAAGAGCGGGGTAGTCTCGATGGGCGAGAGCCTGTGAGGCCTCGGCCAGCATCGTGGCGGCGACGACACGTCCGACCCCGGGCAAGGAGAGGATGATCTCGACGTCGCGATGCTGGTGAGGATCCTCGTCGTCCTCGGACGGGGAAGCGAGTTGCTCCAGCAGGGTTTGGAGGCGCCTGGCCAGCTCGGTTCGCTGCTGGGCGATGAGTCGCAGATGAGGAATGAGTAGAAGAGCGTGTTCGCTCGCTGCGTCGGCCGTTCCGGCAGCAAGTTGGAATCCCGGCGCTCGCAGTTCGTTGACGATGTCGGCCGATTGGAGCCGGCGAATGCGGTGGGCGCGAAGCAACTTTTCGATTCGTGCCGGTTTCAGTCGACGAGCCTTTGCGGGGCTGGGAGCCAGTTCCAGCAGGGCCCAGAGCCAAGCTTCGTTGGCGGCTGGGGACAAGCGCAAAAGCTGCGGGTAGTAGCGATAGAGTTGCTCGCGAAGTTGGCAGCTGTTGCGGTTGAAGCTGCTACGCAACTCATCGTCGAGACGAGTGAGGTCGCGCAGGCGCATCACGAGCGGGTCGTCGACCTCGATGGCATGGAAGCAATGCGGGTCGGTTCGCAGCGAGCAAGCCAAGACGAAAGCGTCACGGCAGTCGTCTTTGGCGCCGGCCGGGAAATGCCGGTCTCGGAAACGATCGAGTTGTTTCGGGTTAAGGAAGAAAGCCGAGAATCCCCGTTCGAGCAGCGTTTCGACCAACGCGCCACGCGGGACTTCGATCGCGACCGCGATGGAAGCCGGCGGGCAGCCGGTCAACTCGAGCAGTTGATTGAGGAACTCGCCGACCGCCGAACCGGAATGAACGACGGTGCGTTCGTGAACGATCTCGCCCTGGGTGTCGAGCAGACAGATTTGATGGGCCTCGGTGGCCCAGTCGATACCGACGAAGAATTGAAATGCAGATGCAGACAAGACAGACTCCTTTCGCCAGCCGCCGCAACCAACGGCACCCCTGTACTGGCGCTCGAACAAACGGCGCGAACTCCCCACTGGGCTTTCGGTTGCGGACCACACCGGGAGGGCGCAAGTCCCCCCCAGGCGTTCGATCACGCAGGGGGCGAAGGGCGCTCCTCTCGGGTGGCCGGTCTTCTATGAACTACCGCGCTGGGCAGCCACTCTGGAAGGGTACAGGGCGGAGGATCTTTCGGTCGACCGTGCGCCGCGATTTGCTGTTCTCTTTCCTCGACGAGCGTCAGCGGCACGGTTTGCAACACCGAGCGGAACCTCATCGCGGACGAAAAGCGCCCCGCCGGCTCTTTGGCCAGCGCTTTGAGAACTACGTCGCTTAAGTCACCCGACAGCGTATCCCGCAATTCGTTCGGCGGTCTCGGCGGCGTCTGGACATGCGCCTGCATCACTTCGAAATGGCTCTTCGAGGCGAAGGGCTTTTGCCCGGTCAACAACTCATAGAGCACGACGCCGATCGAATAGACATCCACTCGCTCGTCAAGATCCGTGACTCCCTTGACCTGTTCCGGCGCGGTGTAGTACACCGTGCCCAACACGGTGCCGGGTTGGGTGAGCTGCGGGTCGGCATACATCTTGGCCAGGCCGAAATCACCCAGTTTCAGCTTCCCCGACGAGGTGATAATCATGCTGGAAGGTCTGATGTCGCGGTGGACGACCCCTTGCGCGTGCGCGTAGACGAGCGCGGAGAGGGCCTGACAGACGTAATCGACGCTCTCTTTCAATGAAATCGGGCCGCGTCCGATGACATCCTCGAGGGTCGGCCCCTCGACCAACTCGGTGGTCATCACCAGTTGGTCATCGCGCGGCATGGCGTTGTAGAAGCCGACGATGTTGGGGTGTGTCAGGCGGGCACGAATATTGACTTCCCGCAGGAACCGGTCGACTCGTTTTTGATCCTCTTGCAGCTCTCTGGGGAGGACCTTGAGGATTTCGAGTCGCTTCACCAACACGTTGCGGACCTTGAAGGTCACGCCCGTCTGTGAGTTGTCGAGCAGATCGAGGAATTCATAACCCCCGATCGTCTGCCCAACGTCGAACTTCATGGCCGGCACGTTCCCGATACTTCCACTCATTTGCACTTCCTCATGAGATCGCGGACAAACTGCTACGAGCGTAATGGTAGGCCCAGGAAGCTATCGATGTAAATGGTTCCAGATGGGTATTTACTTGACTCAGGTGACCACAAGATGTAGGATCGGGGAAATGGAAGATTATCCTCGGAATCTGGCCGAGTTCGAGGCGCGTTTCGCCACCGAGCAGGCCTGTCGAGAGTATCTGTGTCAACTCCGCTGGCCGGAGGGTTTTCGTTGTCCGCGATGCGGGCACGACAAAGCGTGGGCGGTGCGGACAGCGCTGCTGGAGTGCGCCGGCTGCGGGCATCAAGCTTCTCCAACGGCGGGCACAATATTTCAAGACACCCGCCAACCCCTCCAGAGTTGGTTTCGAGCCATGTGGTGGCTCACGAGCCAGAAGAACGGGGCGAGCGCGCTGGGCTTGCAGCGGGTGTTGGGCCTGGGCAGCTACAAAACGGCCTGGACTTGGTTGCATAAGCTCCGGCGCGCCATGGTGCGGCCCGGACGCGATCGGCTCAGCGGGCGCGTGGAGGTTGACGAGACTTACTTAGGAGGCTTGGAGGAGGGCGTGCGCGGTCGCCAAACCGACGCTAAGGCGCTGATTGTAGTAGCGGCCGAGGAAGATGGTGCCGGCATCGGGCGGGTTCGGATACGCACCATTCCCAACGCCTCCGGGGACAGCTTGATGGCCTTCGTCGGCGAGTCGATCGAACCCGGCAGCGTGGTCCATACCGACGGTTGGCTGGGATACGAACCGCTCGAAGGCGACGGCTATCGCCACGAGGTGAGCTACCTGGAGGGGCAACCGGCGCGCGCCTCGAAACTGCTCCCCCGGGTGCACCGCGTGGTGTCGTTAGTGAAGCGCTGGATACTGGGCACGCATCAAGGAGCGGTCAGTCACGAGCATCTCGACTCCTACCTCGACGAATTCGCCTTCCGCTTCAACCGCCGCAAGTCCAGAAGTCGAGGCAAGCTCTTTTACCGCCTGGTTCAACAGGCCGTCGCCGTGCCACCGGCACCCTACAAATCGCTGGTCGGAGGCACCGCGACACGCGCTACGGACGACCACAACATGTAGGGGCTATTTCCCAATACCTGAGTCAAGTAAATACCCATCTGGTTCCTTAATACGATTGTCCTAAGTTACTATACCTGACAAGGGCCTCGGAAAAACCTTATGCGATAGGAGCCGGGCCGCCGGCCAACGGTGACCCCCAAGCAAGCTTGCCGACGGGCCGCCGTACACGATCTGTCTCGAAAGGTGTCAGGGGAACAATGGGCCGACCGCGGCGCTACAACGCCCGCATCAAATAGAGTCGCCGCTCGGACCCCGCGATTGGTTCCGCCCGCTCCATCTTGAAGCACCGCCCGAACGCCTCTTCGAAACCCGCTTGTGTGTAATCAGGGAAGATATCGGTCCGCGACGCCAGCAGCCGCTGAACCTGCGAATCCGTTTTCGGTACGAACTCGATGATCAATCGGCGCCCCAATTTCGCGAAATAGCGTGCCGCGTCGTGGAGCGGAACGTTGTTGGCGATCACGAGATGATGGATCAGCGCCAACGCCATCGCGAGGTCCGCCGGGCCGCGGTCGGCGAGGGAATCGCGTTCCGCGCCGGCCCAACCAAGCCGCGGGCTGGGATTGACCAGGTCCATCACCAAAGGTACGACGAGCTCACGGCCTTGCTTGCGGCATTCCAAATAGTTCGCCTCGACCGAAGCAGGGTCCAAGTCAAGGGAAACCGTGGGAATGCCCCGCTCTTCGGCCAGCCGGGAAAACAGGCCGACATTGGCGCCGAGGTCCCAGACGTCGGCGGGCCGCGCTTGATCGAGAAACTCGCCCACGAGACGCTTCTTGGCCTCGAAAGCGTCATCGCTGTAGTTCGTCTCGGCGTAGTAGTGGGCCCAGACATCACTATGGGGTTTCCAGGCCAGCGACTTGATCCCCGACTCCAAACTGTCGATCAGACCGGCCAGCCCCAGCGGCGACATCTTATGAGTCCCGGGCTTGATGCGGGCGTCGGCATGTCTGCTTTGGCTGCCGGCGTGGAGATGAAGATGGATGAGCAGCGACGGCTTCAGGCGAGTTCGACGAGGCAACAACGAGGACGCCAGATCGAGAGGCAGCCCATCGATATGATGCTTGAGCAGCGACGAAAGCCGATAGTCCCGCATCGCCATCAGCGCGAGGGGCGCCGTGAAATGGCGACAAAACTGGCCGTACGCCGCCCACGGCTCTCCGCGCCGATAGATTTCAAACGACAGCGTGTCAATCAGCACCCAGCGCCCGGAGACGTACTGCAAGTTATACGAGCTCGCGTCTTTCAGCGTCATGCCGAAATCGAGCGCGGTCTTCTGAATCCGCAGCGTAGCCAACGCCGCGTCCTGCAATTGGCTGAAACACCACTCGTAGGGATAGGAGATGAATGGAACGCGGCGGGGCCGAATCAGCTTGTAAGCCCGCGTGCCCGGATCGGACGGCTCTTCTTCGTGGGTGACGAGCAACAAGTCGGCGACGAGCTTCTCGTACAAGCCCGAACTCATCAGGCGGTCATAGTGCGGTTGATACTCTCGATTGATCCGGCGGTAGAGAACCCCGTCTTGCTCGAACACAAATCCGCTCGGGTCGCGAAACGAACCGGCGACCTTGCGCTGGGCTGAACCCGGCATCGGCAACTATTCCGACGGGGACAAACTCTTCTCGTCGAGCGACCCGGAGCGGCGGAAAAGGGTGAGGATGTTCCCCCAGAACCGCTTGACCGCGAAAGAGGCGCCCAATACGCCGGCGACGAGGATTTGCAGTAGATAGCTCCCGGCCCCGGGATCGATGTAGGCGGCAAGCTGTTGCGGGGACGCCAGGACCAACACGATAAGCAACGGCGCCATTCCGGCCAGGTGGATTGTTTTCTTCATGGGCTTGCCCTCCATCTCCGGCCGGAACAAGATTCCGCTTCCCGGAGAGCTGATAGAGGCAGTCTAGCACGGCGTCGCCGGATCGAGAAACAGGAGGGAAACCCTCGACGAGACAGGGCAATCACAGTAGAGGACGGCGGGGGTGGGCCTTACGGATGCGCCGCGGAGAGGAATCGCGCGTCGGCGGGCAAGGAGGTCGGCGATGCGTCCGCCGCGCGCCGCGCCTACTCGTCCTCCTCATGGGCGGCCATAATCACGTCGCTCGCTTCCCAAGCTCCGCGGCGATATCGAAAATGGGCGTGGCCGGCCAGACCGGTTTCTTCCATGACGACGCCCTCGCCCATTTCAGCGCGGCATTCGCCGTCGAACAAGCGGTTGCTCCACATCAGGCGGAAGGGTTCGGAGACGGCATAACGAAACTCGACCACGGCCCGCTTGCGTCTCTCGCGGCGAATGTCGGTGACGGTTACGTCGTGGGCCGCGTCGGCGGGGGCGACCCGCACGAGCCAATAGATGCTGCCGGGCATCAGCGAGCGGAAATAGCGTTTGCCTGTCTCGGTGAGATGGCCGACATCGACGCCGAGACGGTCGTCGATCTCATGAAACTCCGACAGGTAGCCTTTTTCGGCGAGCTGCTGGAAGGTCCGGCGCCAGGCATCGAAGCAGCGTTGATTGACCGGGGCCAGCCCGTTGGAATTGATCAAGACCGGCGAGGTGGAAACGGCTTTCGGGAAGTTGGCGGCGGCGTTTTCGGAAACGATCGAGGTTGTTTCGAGAACCCGCTCAGCCTCGGCTTCCGATAAAGAGTTGGGTTGCGAGGCCGCGGCCGTCAAGCCGAACAACAGCAGGCCCGCGACGGCGGCGATACGCCCGTTTACCGGCGATTCGCGGCGAGTGCCTATTCCGTGTTGCGGTCTTGTTTGGATATTCATGTTGCTCTCCTATTTCCGGTTCACCTTGGTAGGCGGTGCGGCATCGCGACCGGCTTAGTGCCCCGGGCGGCTACACAGGACGGCCGCTTCCCCTTTCGAGGCGATCTCGCGGTCGAAGAACTCGACGATTTTGTCGCGGCGCGCCAGCAGACCTTTGATTTCAGTCTTCGTAAGAAGCCCCTTCATTTCCTGCCGCAAGACGCCCATGTTGAGGTCGCGCAACCCTTGCAATACACGGGGGTCGCAGCGGCGCAAGTTTTCGGGCCCCCGCAATTTCTTGTGCGCTCGAAACGCTCGAGTAAAGTCGATGATCCGAACATCCCAATCTTTCGTGATCAAGATGTTGCCGATATTGGCGTCGGTGTTGTAGATCAACTCGTTGAAAATCCGGATTTGGAACATCTGATCGTTCCAGTCGGAGTTTTCGGCGGGGGGGACGCGCATCTTCTTACGAAGGCGGTCGCGTTCCATCATGGCAACGTCGTCGACCCACCATGTCACTGAGCCGGTGCTTCTGCCGATCCTTCGTTCGACCGAGACGGGGACCATGTTCAGGCCCATCATCCGGTCGAGCTTGTAAGCGGCGATGTTGAACTGGTAGCGGTCGCGGAAGTTGAGCTCCACCCCGTTAATCGTCGGGTAGGACGTCTTGCTGACATCCACGGTTTGCACATGAGCATCGTGGGTGATGGCGCCGTCGGATAGGGTGACCCGTATGGTGTTGTTGATCCCGATGCCGATCTCGCGTTGCATCTCCACCTCGGCGTTTCGCAAGAACTCTTCCTTGTCGCTGTCAGTCAAAGCGGAAAAGTCGGACCCCGTGGCGCGGACCGGTTCGGCGGCTAAGACCGCCAGGGCCGCCAGAGTGGCGATAGAAACTTTTCGGTAATTGAGCATTGTCGATCTCCTCGTTATCCTTTGCGCGTCGCATCCCTTATAGCATGCTCCGGGCCAAATCGGTCGGACACGTACTTAATCGACGTAAGTTGCTGAGGGTACGCGACTAAATCGATTCCGCGCGCTCGTGCCGGCCGGGGTGGGTCTGGGGTGGTGCTATCCGTTCGGATTGTCCGTCGGAGGGCCGAGCTATCCGATCGGATTGTCATCGCTTCTTCTGCTGGTCGTCTGGGGGGCCGCGGCCTCCAAAATGGTGGTCGCCGCGGTTCACCGGGCCGAGCGTGGACTTCCGTCCACGCCTCTTTCTCTGCTGCTCGCGTGGCTTGCGGGCCGTCCTACATTCATGCCGTATACGGGATAGCCGGCAATGCGGCTCGGTACTGCTCGGACTCTGCTTGGGCTGGGTAGGCGTTGCGGCGCGGCAGCCGGTTCGGGTACCATGCAAACAAATAGACGTTTCAAACAATTTGGGATCAAGTTGTTTGCAAACGCCGCGATGAGGGGGTATTTGGTATGGCCTCGACGGTTTGGAAAGGCTATCTCAGTTTCGGTCTGATTTCGGTGCCGATCCGGCTCCATGTGGCGGCTCGCGGCGAGCGGGTCGGGTTTAACCAGATCCACAAGGACTGCAATTCGCGCATCCGGCAGAAGCTCTACTGCCCGTCGTGCGACCGGATCGTCGAGCGGGCGGAGCTTATCAAAGGGTACGAGTACGAAAAGGGTCAGTACGTTCTCGTCGAGGAAGAAGAGATCAAGAAGATCATGCCGGCCTCGGGCTCGACGATGGAGATTCTCGAGTTCGTCAAGCTCGACGAGGTCGACCCGCTCTACTTCGACAGCTCATTCTTCACCGTGCCCGAAGAGGCGGGCCGCAAGGCCTACAAGCTCTTGGTCGAAACGATGGAGAGCGCCGGGTATGCCGCCATGGCCAAGGTCAGCATGCACCAGCGTGAATATACCGTATTAGTGCGGCCGCGCAAGGGCGGGCTCACCTTGCACACGATGTATTACCCGAATGAGATTCGGGAACTGAGCGAATACGGCGCGCCCGCCGAGGTCGAGGTCAAGCCGCAAGAAGTCAAGCTCGCCAAACAGCTCGTGGAAAGTCTGGCGGCGCCTTTTGAGCCCGAAAAGTACCACGATTCCTACCAGCAGCAACTCAAGAACCTGGTCGAAGCCAAGCGCCAAGGGCAGGCCGTGGCGGTTGCCGAAGCGTCGCGCCTCGCGCCGGTGATCGATTTAATGGAGGCGCTACGGCAAAGCTTGGCCTCCCAACAAGACAAGAAACCGCCCGCCCGCACGGGTGACGTCAACGGCGGCACGGCGATCGAGGAGAGTGGGAAACGGACGGCGCGTAGGAAGACCGCGCACTGAAGGACGGCAGGGAGATTGCGGGCGGAGCCGCTCCGGTTGCCCGACGCCGCATCGAACAATTGCCGCTACGCCCCGACGACAAGGCAACGCCGGTGAGCTGGTCGGTGTTAGGCGGACAGGGACAGTTTCCGGCTGCGGGACCGCGGCCGGAATCGTTGGGGCCAATCGTTCTACTTGTTGTAGTAAGCCGCGTTCCGGGGTGTGAATGCGTCCCACTTTTCCGGGAGATCTTCGAGAGCGAAAATCGCCGAGACGGGGCAGACGGGCACGCAGGCGCCGCAATCGATGCATTCGTCGGGCTCGATGTACAACATTTCTTCGGTTTCGAAATCGTCTTCGTCCGATTTCGGATGGATGCAATCCACCGGACAGGCATCGACGCAGGCTGTGTCTTTTGTCCCGATGCAAGGCTCGGCAATCACGTACGCCATAGGTTTAACTTTCTCCTTCGCCGGAGGAAACCGATCCCGTCGGTTAAACTCCCCAAAAACCGGGATTATAGCATAGCCGCCGGAATTGCAAGCCCGATTTGGAGACCCTCGCGGGGAGTCCGCTTCCCCTATCGCGGCAGCCCGGCGCGGCCAAGCCGACGGGAAGCCGGCCGGGGCGTGTCATGACGGCGGAGTTCACAGCTCGCGCGCCAGCTCGACGGCCCTGAGCAAGGCTCGGGCCTTGTTCATCGTCTCGTCCCATTCGCGCTCGGGGTCCGAGTCGGCGACGATGCCGCCCCCGGCCTGTAGATACGCTTTCTTGCCTTGAACGACCATGGTGCGAATGGCGATGCAGGAGTTCAGATTGCCCGAAAAATCGAGATACATTACGCTGCCCGAGTAGACGCCGCGAGCGGAGGGTTCGAGCTCGGCGATGATCTCCATGGCGCGCACTTTCGGGGCGCCGGAAACCGTCCCGGCGGGGAAGCAGGCTGCCAGCGCGTCAAAGGCGTCTTTATCGGGACGCAGTCGGCCGCGCACGCTCGAGACGATGTGCATGACGTGCGAATAGTACTCGACGATTTCGAATTCCGGGACGCGGACGGTCGAAAACTCGCACACTCGACCCAAGTCGTTGCGGCCTAAATCGACCAGCATCACGTGCTCGGCCAGTTCCTTCTCGTCGGCGAGCAGGTCTTTCGCGAGGGCTCGGTCTTCGGCTTCGTTCGCGCCGCGCGGCCTGGTCCCGGCGATCGGGCGGTAATGGACTTCGCCGTTTTCGACCTTCACGAGCATTTCGGGCGAGCTGCCGAGAATGACCGTGTCGTCCAAATGAAGGTAGAAAAGATAGGGCGAGGGGTTGACCATGCGCAGTGCGCGGTAGATTTGGAAGGGCTCGACGCCGGGCTCCATCTCGAGCCGCTGCGAGAGGACGACTTGGAAGATGTCGCCGGCCAGGATGTATTCCTTGGCTTTTTCGATGGCGCGGCAGTGCGCCTCTTTCCCGACATTGGAGCGAACTTCGAGCGGCCCCGGCTTTCTTTTCATCTTGGGAAGAGGCACGGGGCGGGCCAGCGCGCGTTCGACTCGCTCGATGCGGCGGCGGGCGTCGTTGTACCCCTTGCGAAGTGACCCCTTCCATTCATCGCGGCGGACGTTGGCGATGACGTGGATCTCATGCTTGACGTGATCGAAGGCCAACAAGGTCGCGAAGAAGAGAAAGACGGCGTCGGGCATCTTGACGTCGTCGGCGCGGAACTTCGGGACGCGGGGTTCGACCAGGCGCACGACGTTATAGCCGGCGTAGCCGACCGCGCCGGCGGAGAAGGGCGGCAGACCCTCGGCGCCCACCGGGCGAAACTCGGCGGCCAGGCGGCGCAGAATCTCCAAGACGTTGCCGCGGCGCTTACTGGTCTTCCCATTGCGCTCGATCTCGACCGTTTTGCCTCGGGCGGTGACCGTCAAGAAGGGATCCGCGCCCAGGAAGGTGTAGCGGCCGACTTTTTCGCCACCCTCGACGCTCTCGAACAGGAACGAGTGTTTACGGCGCGCCGAAAGCTTGAGATAGGCCGACACGGGGGTTTCGAGATCGGCGGCCAGCACTTTGTGGACCGGGATCACGTTGCCCTGTTGGGCCAGTTGCTCAAAAGTTTCGAAGTCGGGAGACATCACTTCGCTCGAAGCGCTTCGAGGACGGCGCGTTTCATGACGGCTCGCGGGGCCGTTTCTCCGGTCCAGATCTCAAACTGCGCCGCGGCCTGCTCAAGAAACATCTCGAGGCCTTGAATAACGGCTTTGCCCTCTGAGCGCGCCTTCTTTAACAGTAACGTCTCAAGCGGGTTGTAGACCATGTCGAAAACCAGCTCGGCCGGGATCGCACCGTCGAAAAAGCATTCGTTGCCGCAAGGGTGCATACCGATCGGAGTGGCGTGAACGAGAGCGTCAAAGTGAGTCCCGGCCAGCGCTTCCCGCTTGAGCGCGGTGACGCCGCAGGCCTTGGCGAGCGCCAGCACACGACGGGGGTTGCGGCCGCTGAGAGTAACGCGCGCGCCTTTCTGCTTGAGGGCAAAGGCCGCCGCCCGCGCCGCGCCGCCGTTGCCGACGACGAGGATCGAGGCGCGCTTGAGCGGCATGCGGTTAGCGAGCGGAACAGTGACGCCGGCCGCGTCGGTGTTCGTTCCGCGCAGTTTTCCCTTCCGGCGATAGATCGTATTGACGGCGCCGATCTTCGCGGCCAACGGGTCCAAGGAATCGAGATAACGCATCACGGCGCGCTTATGGGGAATCGTGACGCTCAGGCCGTGCACGGGGAGCGCTTCGGCGAAGCGAAAGAAATCCGCGACGCGGCCGGGCTCGACCTCGAAGGGCAGATAGACGGCGTCGACGCGGCGCGATTGAAACGCCCGATTGTGGAGCGCTGGCGACATGGAGTGACCGGCGGGGTAGGCCACAACGCCGAGGACGCGGGTATCGGGGCTGATCTTGGCGGGGCGATAGCGCTTGCGCAGCAACGATGTCGTCATCTGTCCCGGCGCGGTGGGCTTCGTTTGGCGGCCACGACTCTCCGGTGCCGGGTCGGGAAAGGCGAAGGTAAACAGCGACCCGCGGGCGGGGCCGAGGACGCGGGTGGGCGTGCCGGTTGCTCCCATCGCCATCACGGCTAGGGGAGTGTCGGGATGCCGCGAGGGCAGCTCCAAGATTCGCAGGTTGTCCCCGGGGGCTTGGGCCATGGTGGCGATTTTGTAGATGTCGGCCGGGAGCTTCGTCAGGCGGCGCATCACTCGATCGAGAGGCGGGGTCTTTTCGAAATCGTGATAGGAGATGACCAGTCGCGCCTGCTTCCCGAGACGCTCCACGATTTCAGGGGCCGCTTCGGCGCTCTCGATTTCGAGATCCACAAGGGCCGCGCCGGCCGCGGCGGCTTGTTCGAGAAGGTCGGCTTGCTGATTGAGGCCGCCATGGAAGCCGCCGCCGTTGGGTTTTCGGCGGCAAGTGGCGAGAATGGTGACGCGCGGGAAGCGGCGCGCGGTGCGGCGAATCACGGCGATGCCGCTTGCGGGGTCGTCGAGCGAATCGACACGAAATTCGAAAAAGCGCTCCCCGGCCTCGGCCGAGCGACGCGCCGATCGTTCCAACTCGGTGGCTTTTTTGCAGCCTAAGGCGACACAGATCGGTGGTAATTGCTTGAGACAAGCCATGGACGGGGAGACCTCTGGGAACCTAAGCCCGCTTCCCGTTGGGCTGGCGAACGGCGATGCTTAGGAGAAAACGAGCCATCGTAGAATATCACAGACCTCGCGGCGGACTTTCGGGGCCGGTGGACACGCAAACCGGCCCTCAAGGGCCGGCCTATTCCAAGCCAACCCAAAAGCCCGGCGAACCGGGCTGAGCGTGGACTTCCGTCCACGCCTCCTTTTCCGGTACTCGCATTGCGGGCGAGACTTCCGCGTTTATCGAATGCCGGAGGTCCGGCAAATTTTCTATAATTGGGGGGATTCCAGGGGAGTAAATGAATGCTGATTAAAATTCCGAAGGGCTGGGAGATGCCCGAGCGCGCAGCGACACCGGAAAGTGTTTACCTCAATCGGCGGTCGCTGATCAAGTCGGCGGGTTTCGCGGGGCTCGGAGCGCTGGCTTCCGGGCACCTGGCGGCCGGCTCGACCGACGACCTCTATCCGGCTAAACGCAACCCGAAATACAAGCTCGATCGACAGCTTTCCCATCCCAAGATCGTAACCGGGTTTAACAACTTCTACGAGTTCTCGACCGAGAAGGGGCGCGTCAAGGACCTGGTCGGCCGTTTCAAGACCGAGCCTTGGACGATCAAGGTCAAGGGGCTTGTCAACAACCCGGGAAAGTACGACCTCGAGGATCTGCTGCGGCGTGTGACGCTCGAAGAGCGCTTATACCGCATGCGCTGCGTGGAAGCTTGGTCGATCGCCGTGCCGTGGATTGGCTTTCCGATTTCGGAGTTCATTAAGATCGTCGACCCCAAGCCCGAGGCTAAGTTCATGCGCATGACGACCGTTCAGCGCTTCGCGGAAATGCCGGGCATCGCTTCGCAAGAACACTACCCGTGGCCCTATTACGAAGCGCTGCGGATGGACGAGGCCATGAACGAAACGGCGCTGTTCGTGACGGGCCTGTACGGCAAGCCGTTGCCGAAACAAAACGGCGCGCCGTTCCGGCTGATCACGCCCTGGAAGTACGGGCTCAAGAGCATCAAGTCGATTACGGAGATTCGGTTCACGAAGAAACGCCCGGGAACTTTTTGGACGGAGGCCGCTCCCGACGAATACGCCTGGTATTCGAATGTGAATCCGGCGCGGCCGCACGTTCGTTGGTCGCAAGCGACGGAACGATTTTTCGGTCCCAGGGGCGAAGAAAAGCGTCCGACATTGCCCTACAACGGCTATGCGGAATTCGTGGCCTCGATGTACACGGGGAAGGAAAGTTAGTTAAGAACAGGGCGGCTGACTGGGGAGGGAATGTCGCGGGCCTTCGCGCGTCCCTGTATACCACCGCGAAAT
The DNA here is from genome assembly GCA_965248235.1 of Bryobacterales bacterium. Lineage (GTDB taxonomy): Bacteria > Acidobacteriota > Terriglobia > Bryobacterales > UBA6623 > UBA6623. Next base: position 821,832 of record CBDFIU010000002.1, read on the forward strand.
GACGTGGAGAGAGGAAGAGATGTCGGCCTCGAAAGCGCTTCTTGTCGGGGGAATCGTGGGGCTCGGGCTGGTCTCGGAGTCGGCCGCGCAAGCCCCAACTCAACCCCGAACGGCACAGCACTATTCTTAAGCAACCGCATCGCGTGGCGATGCGGCTCTGTTTGGCACGTGGTTTCCTCCGCGCCGGCGGCTCGACGCCTTCCCAACAAGGTTGGAGAAACGTGTCTTTTCACATGGTCTGAGTACTAGCCCGCATGTTCCTGCCGCCCTTTCAGGGCTCGACCTGAATTGTTTCGCACCCAGGGTTCCGCCGTCGGCTCCACCCTGGACTATATTCCTTCCGCCGCTTCGCGGCTCAAGGCGCCCGCGATCTCACGGCCCGTAGCGAATCTTCAGTACTTCGAGAGTGTTTTCGGAGAAGCCACCAATTGAATGGCAGTCCCCCATTTGCGCTCGAACAAACTTCCGCCGCGGGCTAGCGCCGGGCCCCTCGGGGGACCCCGCGTCCATAGGAGGGCGTTTGCCCGATTGGCCGCGGCGGGCGAGGAAGGCCAGCCCGTCGACGATGCGGCGGTTTGAATAAGGGGCGATGCGATTGTGTTCGGCGATGACGCGGTCGCGTTGTCGGTTCCACTCGTCGAAGGCGTCTTTGTCCGAACGCGAGAAGACCTCCGGCGTCGCCGCGACGCCATCGAGCACAAGCGCCTGGCGTGAACGCGCATGCAGTTCAATATCCCCGCGCACGACCGCGGCCAGACCGTTGAAAACCCGCAGCCGCGAGACTCCGCACGGTTTGGCGTCCAAGCGATAGAGACCGCGTTCGGTCAGCCGGGTTTCACTCTCGCCCAACCAAACAGCGATCGACGATTCGACCGGACGCTCACGCAGATCGATGATGAGCGATCCTTCGAGCAATCGCACTTCGACCCAGTCAATGTCGTCGGAAAGCAGTTGGAATCGCGTCGCCTCGTCGGCGCGAAGGATGCCGGCAGGGGTGAGGATCAACTCCGCCCGACCGTCCAGGGTCTGGAGGGTCTCACCCGGCTTGAGGTGAGAAAAAGAGCCGGAGTTCACGTCCGACGGTTTCCCGTCAACCCGGACTTCACCCTCCGCGTGGTGGATTAGCCCGGCGCGGGGCGAAATGGCGATTTGAGCCTGCGCGACGGCGGTGCTGCTGAGCACCGCTGCAAACAGCAGTAGGTGTCGGTCCATTGACGCGCTCCCCCCCGGAGATTCGTCTTGGGATCTCCGGTTGGGATTCTACGTCCTATCACGCATGGTTGGCAAGGGCCATTTTCGATCTCGGCACAAAGCTTTGACCGAATTAAGGGGATCGCCTCAGCGCGGAACCAGCGCCACAATGCGGCACGGCGCGCCTGATCCGGCCGCGATTTTCATCGGCAACGCGAACACCGTCGTGCCCGTCGCGGGCAGCTCGTCGAGGCGAGCGACGTTTTCCAGACAGGCGATGCCGGCCCCGGCGAACACCTGATGAGCGCGAAAATGGGTCGAAGCGCCGCGGTCGATGCTCGCCGTGTCGATTCCCACGATGGCGATCTTTCGTTCGACCAGCACGCGCGCGGCTTCTTCCGAGACGCCCGGGAAATGGAGGTTTGAGGCGTCACCGGGTACCTCGCCGCCGAGGTATTTCGCGGCGTCGGGCCAGTAGCGAGCCCAACCGGTGCGCACCAATACGGCCGAGCCGGCGGCGATCGGCCCGTGAGCGGTTTCATGGGTTTCGATGTCGCCGGCGGTCAAAAGCGCATCGGGGTCGGCGGCGCACTTAGCGGAAATGTCGATGACAACTCCCGGCCCTGTAAGCCGCTCGATAGGGATATCGCCCACCGTCGGGGCTCCTTCGGCGAAATGGATCGGGGCATCGAGATGGGTGCCGCCGTGCTCGCTGCCCCCGAAACGATAGGAGCTGTACCAGTAGCCTTTCTCCGTGACGCCCCAAGCTGTTCGCTCATGCTCGAAACCGCCCTCGGTGGGCCAATAGAGCGTCTTGTCGTCGTAAGCGTGGGTGAGGTCAATAAGGCGGTAGTCGTCGAGGCGAAAGGGAGCGGGCTCGGGCGGCGGGGCCGAGCAACTGACGAGTAGGGCCAGGCAAACCGCGAGCACCCGCCTTGAGTTGCGAAGCGGCGGCAGGAAAAAGAAGTGTCGCCGGGCGAAAATCGGTGGCTGTCCCCCCTTTTTCCGGGAAGTCAGCGTCGCGGGAACGGCGGGCCCTACCGCGGCGTTTCCGGACCAAAGCACCAAATCGCGTCCGTGGTCCGCACGTAGACCCTGTCTCCCGCGAGGGCCGGCGACGCGTAAATCGTTTCGCCCAAATCGTGCGTCGTGAGTTCTTCCCATTCAGCTCCGGCCCGAACCACCGTCAATTTGCCCGATTCACTCGCGAACACGATCCGTCCGTCCGCGGCAACAGGAGACGCGGTGTATCCGTCGATTGCGTTTCGCAAGCGGCCCTGTTTCAAGACGGCTCCGCTCAAAGGATCAAGAGCCGTCAGTATGCCTCCGTCCTTGACCAGATAAAGGACATCATCATACAGCAGAGGGGAAGGCGCCAGGGGCAGCTCTTTGAATCGGGTCCAACGGATCATCTTTTCGCCTTGATCTTCCGTCCGAGTCGGGAGCCGGATGGCAAACAGCGTGCTACGCCCGGACTGAAGACTGGCCCCGGAAGCGAGAAATTCCGAGGGCGTCAGAGCCCCATCGCCGTCGCCCGCGGAAATCGCCCAAGACTGAAGCACTCCGGGCGGACCGCCATCCAATTCAGCCCCCTCGATTCGGCCGTCGCCGTTCCTATCCAAGACGCTAAAAGACAGTTGACCCGGAGCGCTCGCCATACTTACGTAAACCATGCCGGCTCCGGTCGAGGGACTGTTGAAACTGGAGGCCGGCAAGCCGTCGAGACACCAATGCATCTCGCCCGTTTGGACATCATAGATTGCTACCTCACGGGAGCCCGACACAAGAATCCGCGTGGCTTCCCCACCGATCAGGATCGGGGTGGCGTATCCACCCGAGCCGTTGGGACGATCACGCCGCCAGAGCATCTCGCCGTCTCTCTTCGAGAACGCAGCGATAAACGAACCCTCGGTCCGATCCGCGGCAAGAACTACCGCGCCGGCGGTCACCACGGGCGACGTGGAAATCCCGTAGACCCCGCGAAAAGGGCCCAGGGTCGCTTGCCAGCGTGGTTCGCCCCCGAAATCGAGCGCCAGCAGACCGATGTCCGTGAAAAATACATAGATACCGTCGTCATCGGCCGCCGGAGTGGGCGACGCCCGCCCAACGCGCTTGTGAGCGGGCTGCTCCTCAACGACTGGAAGGCTTTCTTCCACAGTTGCCGTCCGGACTCGATGTCGAGGCCGATGACGATTCGCTCGTCACCCTGCTCCCCGGTAATAAAGAGCCTGGCGCCTTGCACTATGGGTGAGGAATTCCCTGGCGGAGTTTCGACTCTCCAGAGAAGGTTTTCCTCCGGATCGAGATTTCTTGGGATCGACGAAGCCCGGCTCACCCCCGACCCGTTCGGGCCGCGAAATCGAGGCCAGTTCGCGGAACTCGCCTCGGAAGATGCCGCCAAGGCGGTACAGACTCCTAACGTGAAGGCGATTGCCGTTACGTTCAAGCTCCGAAAAAGCATGGTGCGAGCCCTACCATTTAGCTCATTGACTTACTTCTTCATGCAGCATAATCCGGCCGGCCCTGATCACCGTCGTTACATTCTTGAGAGCGCCAATATTTTCCAGGGGGTTGTCGCGGACCGCGATCAGATCGGCTTCCTTGCCAACCTCGATGGTTCCCAGCTTATCCGCTACGCCGAGGAGTTCCGCGCTGACTACGGTCGCGGATCGTATCGCGTCCATCGGCGTCATCCCGGCTTCGACCATCATCACGAACTCGTCGGCATTCTCGCCGTGCGGCGTGACCCCGGAATCAGTGCCGAAGGCGATTTCCACTCCGGATCGATAGGCATTGACAAAACTATCGCGGGCCGCGGCGGTCGCGCCGGCCGCCTTGCGTTTGATCGCATCGGTAAAGAAAGGGTTGCCTTCCATCGTGGGCGGTATCTTGACCCCGGGCGACAGCGTGGGGACGAGATACGCTCCGGTTGCCTGAAAGAGCTTCATCGTTTCGCTTTGAGCAAATGTGCCGTGATCAATGCTGTCGACGCCGGCGCGCAGGGCGGCCTCGATGCCTTTCGTGCCGTGTGCATGAGCGGCAACCTTGACTCCCAACGCGTGAGCCGTACGCACGATTTCCGATAACTCGTCGTCCGTCATCTGTTGACCAAGACCGGTTGCGGTGTCTGACGTTACGCCGCCGGTCGCCGTAACCTTGATCCAATCGGCGCCCATCTTGACCGCATGTCGGGTTGCGCGTCGGCAATCATGTGGGCCGTCGCAGATCGTTTCGGGCGTCCAAAGCTTCAATAGCTCCGGTTTGTAACTGTCGACATCGCCGTGACCACCCGTGGCGGCCAGCGCACTGCCGGCAGCGAAGATTCGAGGGCCCGGCACAAGGCCTTGCTCGATGGCGTCGCGCAAGGCGAAAATTGCCTCTGCGTTGCCGCCGAGATCGCGAACGCTGGTAAAACCCGCCTCAAGCGTAAGGCGGGCGTAGTGGGCTCCCCGCAGAGCTTCCATGGAAGTAGTTACAAACAGGGCGTCGGTTCGGGATGTGGGGCCTACCTGACCAAGCAAATGAACATGCATATCCATCAAGCCAGGCAGCACATAATGCTCGCTCAGGTCGAGGAAGACGACGTCTTCTCCAAAGCGGGAGGGATCTTGCAGACCATCAAAGATCTGTGCAAAGCGTCCGTCCTGGATCAATATCGTTTGTCTCGGGGCCGGCTCCTGTCCGGGAACCGCCAATACGTGCCCTGCATGAATAACGAGCTGGTCATCGGCCTGTGCGGCACAAGCCAGCAACACCAAACAAAAAAGACCGAAGCCCGGCGAAGCTCTCTCCATTCCTCTTCCCTTTCTTGGTTTACAAATTGACCTGCCCCACACGCCGCGGGCCCTCCCAAAAGCCCGCGCACCCGCGGCCCTCTCGTTCAATCGTACTTCCGCAGCTCGAGTTTCGCCACCGCCGCGCGATGAACTTCATCGGGACCGTCGGCCAGCCGCAACGTGCGGGCGCTCGCCCACCATTTCGCCAACAGGAAGTCCTGGCAAACGCCGCCGCCGCCGTGCGCTTGGATGGCGCGGTCGACGACGCGCAGCGCCATATTCGGCGCGATCACCTTGATCATGGCGATCTCGGCCCGCGCCACTTTGTTGCCGACCGTATCCATCATGTGGGCGGCTTTGAGCGTCAGCAGCCTGGCCTGCTCGATCTCCATGCGAGAGTCGGCGATGTCGGCGCGAATCGTGCCCTGGTCCGAGATCGGCTTCCCGAAGGCAACACGCTCCATAGTGCGCTTGCACATCATCTCCAAGGCGCGCTCGGCCATTCCGATCAGCCGCATGCAGTGGTGAATGCGGCCGGGCCCCAGCCGTCCCTGAGCAATCTCGAAACCGCGACCCTCGCCGAGCAATATGTTCGAGGCCGGGACGCGAACATTCTCGAAACTAACCTCGGAGTGCCCGTGCGGGGCATCGTCGTAACCAAAAACGGTGAGCGGCCGGTGAATCGTGACGCCGTCGGCATCGAGCGGCACGAGAATCATCGACTGTTGTTTGTGGCGCGCCGCCGACGGATCGGTCTTGCCCATGAAGATCGAAATCTTGCAGCGCGGATCAGAGGCCCCGCTGCTCCACCACTTGCGGCCGTTGATGACATACTCGTCCCCTTCGCGCACAATGCTCGAACAGATATTCGTCGCATCGGAAGACGCCACGGCCGGCTCGGTCATGCAAAAGCACGACCGAATCTTGCCGTCGAGCAAAGGATCGAGCCATTGCTCCTTGTGCTCCTCGGTTCCATAGCGAACCAGTGTTTCCATGTTGCCCGTATCGGGGGCGGAGCAATTGAAAGACTCCGAGGCGATCGGCGAGCGGCCCATGATTTCGCAAAGCGAGGCGTACTCGAGATTCGTTAATCCCGCGCCGTGCTCGCTTTCAGGGAGAAACAGGTTCCACAAGCCTTGCTCGCGGGCGCGGGTTTTCAGCTCCTCCATGACAGCGGTGGGCTGCCAGCGGTCGCCTTCATTAACCTGCTCAGCGTACGTCTTTTCGTTGGGATAGACGTGCTCGTCCATGAAGGCCAAGACTTTCCGCTGGAGTTCCTTCAAACGATCGGAGTATTCGATATTCATAGGATGGCCTGTTTGAGGGGAATAACAAGGAAGAACGTGACGACCGACAATTCTACCAATTCACGGCCCGCGCGGACCGGCAAACCAGCACCGTGGTGCCGAGGGCGTGCGCATAAATGTGGGAAGTGCCGCCGGCCATGGGAGCCGCGGAATCAAAGCCTGGACCCAAGTTCACTCTCAGCCCGGTTCACCGGGCTTGGATTGCGAATAGGCCGGTCCTTCCAGGGCCGGTCTAAAGGCCTCGTTGTCCCCAACGAGGCCGTTTCAACGGCCTTTTCCCATACGGCTTTAGCCATGACCGAATCAAGAGGAATCGCGGGCGGGCCGGCGCCATACCCCTTCGAGTACAGTAAGCAAATGGGTCACCATACCCACGAAATCAGCGTCAGCACCCGCGGAAAGGGCTTCTATGAGGTGACGGGGGAAGTGGCTCGTTGGGCCTCGGGGCTCGGTGTGGACAAGGGTTTGTTAACGATATTCGTGCAACACACCTCGGCGTCGCTGGTGATTCAAGAGAACGCCGACCCCGACGTCGTGCGGGATCTCGAAACCTTCTTCGGCAACCTCGTGCCCGAGGATTCGAGCCTTTACACCCACACGATGGAGGGTCCCGACGACATGCCGGCGCACATTCGGGCGGCGCTGACGCAGTCGCAGCTATCGATTCCGATCATTGGCGGTCGTCCCACACTCGGGACCTGGCAGGGCATTTACCTGTTCGAACATCGCCGTCACCCCCACCACCGGCGTCTGTCGCTGCACGTTTCGGGAACCTGAATACAGGTCCGAATCCCGCCCGGAGTTGAGCTATCCTTGGGGCATGCGAGCTTTGGCATTACTGCTCCTCACCGCACTCCCGACCTTGTTGACATCAGGGCCGCCCCTCCAGGCGCAAGTCTCCTACGAACGCCTCCGCAAGGCCGCCGACGAGCCGCGAAACTGGCTGCATTACAACGGCACCTACGACAGCGTGCACCACAGCGCGCTGGACAACATCACGCCCGACAACGTCACACAGCTCGAGATGGACTGGGTCTTCCAAGCTCGCTCTCTTGAAAAATTCGAAGCCGCCCCCTTGGTCGTCGACGGCGTCATGTACGTCACCGAGGCGCCCGACAACGTCGTCGCTCTCGACGCCAAGACGGGCCGCGTGTTTTGGATTTACGAGCACGATCTTCCTGATAAGGTCACCCCCTGCTGCGGGCGCGTCAACCGCGGGGTGGCGATTCTCGACGACACGCTGTTTCTCGCCACTCTCGACATGCGCCTGATCGCGCTCGACCGAGCGACCGGCTCGAAAAAATGGGACGTCACCCTTTTCGACTACACCCAAGGCTACGCGATGGCCTTGGCGCCGTTGGTCGTCAAGGACAAAGTCATCGTCGGTACCGCCGGCGGCGAGATGGGGATTCGCGGTTTCTTGGCTGCCTATGATGCCGAAACGGGCGAAGAGGTTTGGAAGTTCAACACCATTCCCGGCCCCGGCGAGCCCGGTCACGAGACCTGGGAGAACGACGCCTGGAAGACCGGCGGCGGCTCGATTTGGTTGACCGGCTCCTACGACCCGGAATTGAATCTCACCTACTGGGGCGTGGGCAATCCTTCGCCGGACTGGAACCCCGACGTGCGCCCTGGTGACAACCTCTACACCGACTCGGTCATCGCGCTCGACGCGGACAGCGGCAAGCTCGCCTGGCATTTCCAATTCACGCCGCACGATGAATGGGATTTCGACTCGGTTCAAATCCCGGTGCTCGTCGATCTGCCTTGGAAGGGAGAGGAGCGCAAGCTTATGCTGTGGGCGAACCGCAACGCGTTCTACTACGTCCTAGACCGCGAGACCGGCGAGTTTCTGCTGGGCAAGCCCTTCGTCAAGCAGACCTGGGCGGTGGGACTCGACGAGGCCGGCCGGCCCATCAAAGTCCGCGGACGCGGGCCGAGCACGGAAGGCAGCCTGACGTTTCCCGGCGTACAGGGAGCGACGAACTGGTACGCGCCGGCGTTCAGCCCGCTGACGAAGCTTTTCTATCTGGCGGTTTGGGAAGGCTACTCGAGCACCTACTACAAGTCGAAAGCCGTTTATACCCCGGGAGCTTGGTACGCCGGAGGAACCGTCAAGTCGACGATTACGGCCATCCGCCGCGACCGAATTCATACTTGGGACAAGGAGTCGGGCTACGGCGCGGTACGCGGCATGAATCCGTTGACGGGCGAAACGGCCTGGGAGTTCGCCATGGCCGATGTGACCGACAGCGGGTTGCTTTCCACCGCCGGCAACGTCCTGTTTTCAGGAAGCCGCGAGGGGTTTTTCTACGGACTCGATTCGCGGACCGGCAAGCTGCTGTGGAAGCGCTATCTAGGCGGGCAGATCGCCGCCTCGCCGATCACCTACAGCGTCGAGGGGAAGCAGTACGTCGCGATCGCCTCGGGGAGTGGGCTGTTCGCATTCACGGTGCGCGAGGAGCAGTGAAGCGCAGGTTCGAGCAAAGCGAGAAGCCGCCCCCGGGCAGGGGGCGCGGGAACGCTCTCCTCAATCGGCTCGTCGTACGGTCTTGAGAATTTCCGCCTCCGCATCCCCCGGCGGTTCGCTACGCCCGCCCAAATGCCGCGCCAGGAACTCTTCGGCGGCGGCGTAGAAGGCCATGCGATTTTTGGGCCTCGCGAAGCCGTGGCCTTCGTCTCCGTAGAGCAGATAGTCGAAGTCCTTGCCCTTGGCGCGCAAGGCCTCGACGATTTGTTCGGCCTCGGCCTGCTTGACGCGTGGGTCGTTGGCACCCTGGGCGATGAGCATCGGGATGTTGATGCGGTCGGCCTGGAACAGAGGCGATCGGGATTCCAGGAAGTCCCGCTCGGTTTCGAGATCCCCGACGCGAATCCGAAAAATGCTCAACAACGGCTTCCAATAGGGCGGCACCGATTCGATCAAAGTGCAAATGTTCGACGGTCCGACGATATCAACGGCGCAACAGAATACATCGGGCGTAAAGGCCGCGCCGACCAACGCCGCGTATCCGCCGTAACTGCCCCCATAGATACAAACGCGCTCGCGGTCGGCCACGCCTTCCGACACGGCCCAGTCAACCGCATCGAGCAGGTCGTCATGCATCTTCGCGCCCCACTCGCGATTGCCGGCGTTCATGAACTTCTTGCCGAAACCGGTCGAGCCGCGATAGTTCACCTGCAAAACCGCGTAACCGCGATTTGCCAACCACTGAGTCTCGGGATCATATCCCCACGAATCCCGCGCCCACGGCCCGCCGTGAGCGTTCACGACCAGCGGCAGGTTCTTCGCCTCCCCGGCCGGGACGGTTAAGTAGCTGTGCAGCACCAAGCCGTCGCGCGCCGGGATCTTCACCGGCCGCATCGGCGCGAGAGTGTAGTCGGCAAGATCGCCGCGGCTGCTGAAAAGGTACGTTGCCTGGCGCTCTTCGCGGTCGTAGGCGTAATAGGCGACCGCCGCTTGATCGGAAGTGTAGGCGGTCAGCCAGGCGCGGTCCGCCAAATCGCGGCTGACGAGGTTCAACTCCCCGGCGTGAACCTTGTCAAGGACGGCGAAATCCTCGGCGATCGATTCATCGAGCACTTCCCAACGCAACCGATCGAGGCTCGTGCCGACGGCCTGCACATGGTGACGCGTTGGATGGACAAGCACCGGCCCGAGGTCAACGCGGTCGTCGCGACTGAGCACTTTTCTGCCCCGGGCTTTCAGATCGATCGTATAGAGCTCGGTGGTATCGCTTTCGAGACTGTCTTCGATGTAGAGATGCTCGCCGTCGGGCGTGAACCCGAGACAGCCTCCGTTGTCTTCGGGTCCCCAGGTCAGACAAGGCTCGAACTCCGCCCCGGGCGCGGAACTGACCAACAGTTGAAATCCGCCTTCGGGCAGAGCCGCCGTGGCGCCTCTGACTCGAAACTCGTTATCGGTGAGCCAGGCGATGTAATTGCCCGGGTTTTCAGCTTCCGACTCGACCTCTCCGCTCGAGAGCCGCAGCCGGTGCAGATCGAAAACCTCGGGGTCGCGGCGGTTGAGCGAGAGCAAGATGTCGTCGGGAAAGTTCGGGTCGGTGAAGACTTCGTTGACGCGGACATTCTCGAAAGGCGTCAGGTCGCGAATCTCCTCGGTTTCGAGATTCACCGAATAGAGGCCCCAATTCTCATCGCCATCGGCGTCTTGGAGATAGAGCAGGTGGCGATTGTCGTGCGCCCAGAAGAAGGTGCGAATGCCCCGCCCGCGGTCTTTCGTCACCGCGTGATCGTCTTCGAGGCCGACGGTGCGAACCCAGCAATTGAGTACGCCCTCGTCGGGCGCCAGATAGGCCATGCGCTCTCCGTCGGGGGAAAGCCGCGGGCTGGTGCGCTCGGGGTTGCCGAACAGAACTTCTCGGGGGATTAGGGTTGGAGTATCGGACATATTGGGTAAGACAGCCATGATAACGGAGCGGGGTCGGTGCGTCGCTCCCCCAACCGGTTTGAACAGACGCGATTCGCTACAATTTCCGCAGGCCCCCTTGGTTGATTGTTGGATCGCCGCCGCCGAAGACGCTCGCCGCGGCTCGGCTCGATCTGCACTACTGTGTCCAGATACCTTCGGCCGCTGGATTTTCGTTGCTTGATCCCGCCGCGGACGACGGCCATACGAACCTGGGCTGGAACGGTGACCTTGGAGCCCTTGTGGGACGCACCGTGGCGGAGGGAAAGCCCTTCCAGGCAGCTCTGCGAGTCGGGGACCTGACCTGCTGCTGCTGGACGGGAACGGCAGGCCCGTCGCGGATTTTTCGCTGCTGGGCCAAACTCTCGCGGCGGGATACGAATGGGTCAATCGCGCCGTCGCTTCTCATCTCGAGCGACCCGCTTCGAAGACGATTTCGCCGCGGGCGCTTGCATTGCCGTCCCACACCCTGGCAAGTGACACGGTCATTGCGACCTCCGTCGACGCTCTCGATGAGCTGGCTCGCTGGTACGCCAACGCCGACGCGCTCATCAGCGAGTTGACGGCCGACAAACCCCATGCCTCCGAGGTTCGCTGTTGGCCTCATCACTTCGACATCGCATCTCTCATCTCGCTTGATCCGGGTGCTGATCCGGAAACCTCGCGGTCGATCGGCGTCGGGATGTCGCCGGGCGACGACAGCCATGATGAACCCTATTTCTATGTCAACCCGTGGCCCGCGCCTCCACAAAGAGCTGAGTTGCCGGCTCTAGCCGGCGGGGGACATTGGCACACCGAGGGATGGACCGGCGCCACCTTACCGGCCGGCGATTTGATCGCGGGCGCCGCCGACCCCAAAGCGCAAGCCTCGCGCGCCAGGGAATTTGTGGAATCCGCCATGGCGGCGAGCCGAAAACTTCTCGGCTGACATCGCGAGGGTTCGACGACAATGACGGCCGTCCCGGTTACCCAGAACGTCCCGAGGCTCTTGCTTCTGCTGCTGCTTGCCGCGCCGGTGGGTACATTCGCAGCCAATCAACAGGCTCCCAACATCGTCTTGATCGTCGCCGATGACCTTGGGTTCGGCGACCTTGGCTCGTACGGCAACCCGATCAATCAAACGCCCCACCTCGACCGGCTGGCGCGCGAGGGTCTGCGCTTCACTGACTTCCATTCGAATGGACCGATGTGCACGCCGACGCGCGCCGCTCTGCTGACCGGTCTCTATCAGCATGGGTTCGGCCGCGAGTTCGAGGGGGCCTTGTCGGGCAAGACGCATTACGATGGCGGCCTTCCCCTCGAAGCGGTCACCATGGCCGAAGTCCTGCGGAAAGCCGGGTACGCGACCGCCATGTATGGCAAGTGGCACCTTGGGTGCCACCCGCCGCTGATGCCTTTCCAACAAGGCTTCGATGATTTCCGCGGCCTCGCAAGCGGCGGCGGTGACCACCATTCACACATCGACCGCTCCGGCCGCCGAGATTGGTGGCACAACGATCGCATCGAGATGGAAACCGGTTACGCCGCTGAGTTGATTACTCGGCACAGCGTTGCTTTCATCGAACAAAGGGTTGCGGAAGACCCCGATCGACCGTTCTTTCTCTACGTGCCGCACTTGGCAATTCACTTTCCGTGGCAAGGGCCCGCCGACGCTCCCTACCGCGTGGAGGGCGGTGACTATTGGGGCCTCGGCAAGCTCGGTCGACACAAGACGAAGAACATGGCGTCGAAGGTGAAACAAATGGTGGAAGCGGTTGACCGGAGCGTGGGGCGCATAATCACCGCGCTCCGCGAGAACGGTGTCGACAAGCGAACCCTCGTCGTCTTCACTTCCGACAACGGAGACTACCTGACCTATCAGGGCGGGTTTCACAACATCTCAAGCAATGGTTTGCTTCGCGGGCAGAAGGGCGACGTTTATGAGGGAGGGCACCGCGTCCCCGCGATCGCTTGGTGGCCGGGGCGGATTCGGCGGGGCGTCACCGAAGAGACGGCGATGACGTTCGATCTCTTCCCGACATTCGCGGCGGCGGCGGACAAGGCCGGCTCGAAAAAACTCGACGGGGCGAACCTCTTGCCCCTTCTGCTCGAAAGCCGACCGACCCCTCCCCGCACTCTCTTTTGGCGGATGAGGGACCGCAAAGCCGTTCGTCGCGGGCGATGGAAGCTAGTGACCCTGGGAACGGATCCGCCGGAACTCTTCGATCTGTCGGCCGACATCGGCGAGAACACGGACCTGGCCGGCCGGCATCGGGAAATCGTCACCGATCTGCTCGCCGAGCTGGCGGCTAGGGAAAACGAAGTTCGCCACACGGCCGGCAAGTGAGGATCGTGGGCGGCGGCTAACCCTCCGGCTAACCCGGAGTCGAGGCCTATTCCCGCCCGTTCGCCGGAAAACGCCAGGCGGGCGGCGTGATGCCTTTCAATCGAAGGTAGGCGATCGTCTGGCCGCGGTGGTGGGCCGTGTGCACATAAGCGCGCAGGAAGATATCTTGCGCCGTATGCGGACGAGATCGAAAGCGCATGTTGAGATCGCGCCGCGAAAAGTCCGCTTCGTTGAGGGAAGAGAGCACCGACTCGCCATAGTCGAAGGACGCGGCGACATAGTCCCCTAAGGAGTCTTTGCTCAGCGACGTCGGGTCGCCGGGGGGCTTAGCATCCTTGGCGAAGCTCTCGAAATAGACCGCGTTTGCCTGGGCGGTGTGTTGCAACTGTTCGGCGAAGGTACGTTGCTCATCAACGGGCTTGAAGGCGAAGTGCTCGCTCGGCATGGCCTCGAGAACTTCGAGAGTGTAGTCCCGCTCGCTGCGCCAGTGAACGAGTAAATCGTCACGAAGCTGTTGGGCAAAAGAGTTTTTCCAGGTCGACGAGGCGGCGGCAACCCGGACCGCGCCCGCGGCCAATCCTTGAAGAATGGTGCGGCGTTTCATTGCTTCGCATGATACACGAAGCCGGGGCTCGCGTCCGGGCTTGGGCAAGCAGCCTGGCGCGGTCTACACGATTTCTCGCAACGTCGGCCGGCGGCCGAGATGGTCAGTCGCCGCCTCGCAAGCCATGGCGAATTCGAGCAGCGCGACGTCATCGCCCATGCGCCCAATGAACTGCATTCCCATGGGCAGACCGCGGTCGCTGAAGCCGGCCGGCAATCCGGCTACCGGTAGGCCGGATAAGGTCCCGCCAATGACGACCTCCATCCAGCGGTGATAGGTGTCCATCTCGCGACCATTGATCGATTTCGGCCAATGAAGTTCCGCCGGGAAGGGGAATACCTGCGCGGAGGGAAGGGCGAGGACGTCGTACTGGTCCAACAGCGCGCTCAACGCCTGGTACCATTCGGAGCGGGCGACGCCGGCATCGTAGAGCTGTTCGCCTGTCATTTCCAGGCCGCCTTCGTATTCCCAGACAACCTCGGGCTTGAGCAAACGGCGTTTGTCGGAATCGTCGTAGTATTCCTTCACCCAACGGGCGGACCAGTGCCGGAAAGTCAGCCAGGTTTGCCACAGACGCGCCATATCGTACTGCGGGCGACAGGGTTCGACGACAACGCCGCGGCCGGCGAGCTGTTCGAGGTTTTTCTCGCAAACATCGAGGACGCCCGGTTCCATGACGAGATAGCCGTCGTAGCTCCCGAGCCAGCCGATCTTGAAGCCTTGGAGGTTGCGCTGCTGGAAGGCTTCGTAATCGGGGATCTCGTCGCTTCGGCTCAGAGCGAAGCGCGGATCGGGGCCGGCGATCGAATGCAGCAGGCGAATCGTGTCCTCGACGTTGCGGCCCATCGGTCCGGGGGTCGGGAGCTGTTGGTAGAACATGTCGCTGACGGGGTGGCGCGGGATGCGGCCCTGGCTGGGGCGGAAGCCGATGACGTTATTGAAGGCGGCGGGGTTGCGAAGCGATCCCATCATGTCGCTGCCGTCGGCGGAGGGCAGCATGTGCGCGGCAAGCCCGACGGCGGCGCCGCCGCTGCTTCCGCCCGACGTCAGTCGCGGGTCGTAGGCATTGCGGACAGGGCCAAAGACCGGATTGTAGGACTGCGAGCCATAGCCGAACTCGGGCGTATTTGTCTTGCCGATAAAGATAGCTCCGGCCGACCGGATGCGGGAGATGAACAAGTCGTCCGCCTCGGCGAGCGGGTCGGTAAGCAGCGGCGAGCCCTTGACGGTCGGAAAGCCTCGGGAGTCGGCGAGATCTTTCACCGCGTGCGGCATGCCGTGCATCCATCCGCGATCGCGGCCTTGTTCGAGGTCGCGGTCGGCGTCGGCGGCGCGAAGCATCAGCTCGTCGTCGTCGAGTATGCTAACGATCGCGTTGTAGACGCCGTTGTAGCGATGAATGCGCGCGAGGTAGGCCCGCATGACCTCCCGGCAACTCGTCTTGCGGCCGCGAATGGCGGCGGAGAGCGCCGATGCGCTGAGCTCGGTCAGGTCGGACGGCGGGGTTTGCGCGGTGAGGGGCATGGGAGATCGGGTCAATGAAGAAACGGCGACGGCCTGGAGAAAAGCGCGGCGCGGGAGTGGCCGCGAGTTGACAGGCCGGGCGCGACGGGCGGAATGGTCGACCATACGTTCGTGCCGCCATGATAGCCGAAACAGGTGGTTCGTCGGGCCGGATCGCGCCGGATGAGGGCGCGACATGAGTATGGGAGAATTGGCCGGCCGGCGTCGAACACTTACTCGCCCGTCGCCTTCTCCTAATCGGGCGTGGCTAAAGCGTAATGGGGAAAGGCCGGCCTATTTGCAATCCGAGCCCGGTGAACGGGGCGGAGCGTGGACGTCCGTCCACGCCTCGGTTTCCGCTGCTCGCATGGCGAAAGGCGCTTCCACGATCTCGACGATTCTCTAACCCCCCGTCGACCAGTCGTTTTTGAACTCGGGGTAGAGCGTCAGCCCGCCGCAGGCGAAAATGGTTTGCCCGGTGATGTACGAGGCCTCGTCGGAAGCCAGAAACGCAAACACGGCGGCCATTTCCTCGGGCAGCCCGGCGCGCCCCATCGGGATATGCGATTCGACGCCGGCGCGCTTTTCCGCGTCGTCGATCCAGGCGGCGTTGATCGGCGTTTCGATCGCACCCGGGCCGACAGCGTTCACCCGAATGTGGTGGTCGGCGTATTCCAGCCCCAGCGATTTGGTGAGGTTTTCCATGCCGCCCTTACTGATCGAATAGCTCAGATAGGCCGGTTTGGGGATGATTTCATGCACACTCGAATTGTTGACGATCGCGCCGCCGCCTTCGCGTGAAAGAAAGTGCGCAATAGCCTCGCGGCAGCACAGATAGGCGCCACGAAGATTCACGCCGATGATGCGGTCGAAATCCTCGGCCGGCAACTCATGACTGGGACTCGACCATAGGATTCCCGAGTTGTTGATAAGGACGTCGAGACGCCCGAAGGTCTCGAGCGTCGTCTCGAACATGCGGACGATCTGATCTTCATGTCCAATGTCGGCTTGAATGACAACGTGCTTGGCGTCGGCGCGGCTTTTCGCTTCGTGGGCCCGGCGCACGGTGGCCGCCGTCTTCTCCGCTTCGCCCGCGCTACGGTTGTAATTGATCGCGACGTTCGCGCCCTCTTCGGCGAATCGCACCGCGCAAGCCCGCCCGATGCCCGTGGAGGCGCCGGTCACGAGAACGCTCTTTCCAACGAATCGATCCATGATGTTTTCCTTACACTCCTATCGACTCGGCCGTGCCGCCGCACAAGGCCGGTGCCGGCGAAACCGCGCGAGCCAAACTAGACGTTATACCAGGCCCGGGAGCAAAAGGTAGAGACAAACACTCTTGGACGCCGTAACACCCGTCCGGACAAGCTCTCCGCCTGTCCGCGGCGTTGAGCCGACATGCCATGGCCGATGCTTACGGAGCGCCCCCGAGAGTTTCCGCGACGAGACCGCTGTTGAAGATCACTTCCTCGACAATCATGTCGGCGAACCTCTTGCCGTCTTGTTCGATTAAGGTCTTGAAAGGCAGATGAATGCCGTCGACCTCGCGGTAGTCGGAATACGTTTCGGTCACGGCCACCGGCGCGCCCTGCATCGAGGTGCTTTGATAAGCCGCCCGCAGAATTTCACTTGAGTCGGAGGCCACCCACAAGCGCACCGCGCCTTCGCTTTCGGCCGCGATTTCTATCACCTCGGCCGGCCGCGAGTCGACTTCGGTTTGCTCGATGAAATTCACCGCGCGATTCGGATCGCGGTCGCTGAGCAGCAAACGTTCACGTTGGCGGAAAATACCCCTCGCCATTTGTTTCAGGTCGTTGGGCGGCATGGCGGCCTGGCCCTGGGGACTCTTCACCCAACCCGAATCGCCCTTCGCGAAGACGGTCATCACGCCGAAAGGCAACTTGTTTTCCTGCCACAGCACGTCGGGGAAAATGATCTTCGTCAACTGCTCGATGTTCACCATGCCGCCCACGCCTTCCAGGGTGGCTTTCTTGGTGGTATCCTTCACCGCCGCCAACTTATCGGCACCGCCGGCGGCCTGTTGCGCCCTGAGCAAGACGGCGCGGCCGCGGGCCAGCGACGCTTCGTCGGCTTCGGCCAACTCTTGCTTGGGCTCGGGGATGGAAATGTCCAGCGCGACGACGGGCTTGCCGAGGCTGTCGGGTGACTTATCGAAGTCGGCCGTCTTGCCGACAATGACGATCTTGAGATGTTCGGGCCGCAAATACTTTTCCGCGACTCTCTGAAGATCGGCCTTGGTGACCCGCGCGATTTTTTCGTTGAAACGGAAAATGAAGTCGTCCGGGTAATCCCAATACCGATAGAGCATCAACCGTCCGAGCGTCTTGCGGCGAGTGTCGAAGTTGAAAACAAAACTGTTCAACACTCCGTCGATGGCGGTCTTGAGTTCCTGGTCGCTCACCGGCTCGGCGCGAAGCCGTTCGACCTCGGCCAAGGCGGCTTCAATCGCTTGCATCGTCGATTCCGATTTGGTTCCGATGTTGATCGCGAAAATACCGGGGTGTTGATAGTTCGTTCCCCACGACGCGCTCGCGCTGTAAGCGAGGCCGAGCTTGCTGCGCACCTGTTGAAACAAGCGGCTCTGGAATCCGCCCCCGAGAATGCTGCTCAACACGCGCAGCGCCGGGTAGTCGTCGTCGTTGCGCAGCCCGCCAAGGTGTCCGATACGAATGTTCGTTTGATTGACGTCGCTCTTCTCGACAACAAAGACGCCGCCTTTCGGACGTCGCTCGACGGCGGGAAACGCCGGCACGGGCGGCTGTTCCGCCGTCCAACCGGCAAAGGCCTTCTCAATGCGCGATTTCATCGCTTCGCTCGAAAAGTCGCCGTAGAGCGCCAACTTGATATTGGCCGGGAATACATAGCGGCGGTAAAACGCGAGCAGATCCTCCCGTGTAATCGCGTCGAGATGTTCGTACTCGATCCGCCAACCGTAGGGCGTATCGCCGCCGTAGATGAGATTGCGAACTCACGCGAGGCAATGCCGGCAGCGTCGTCGTTGCGCCGGGCAATCGCGCCGCGCGCTTGTTGCAGAGTCAAGTCGAGCTTGTCTTGCCGGAATTCCGGATGCCGCAGAACGTCGGCGAAGATCTCGAGCACGGAGTCAAAATTCTCCGTCAGCGTCCAAAATGAAACGGTGCCGCTGGTCTCCTCGATGGCGGTTTCCACCGACGCGGCCATCGCCTCGAGGGCTTCATCGATTTGCTCGCCGGTCATCGACCTCGTTCCGCCCAGCCGCCACACCGAACCCGCAATGCCGGCGCGGCCGATCTTATCCGCGGGATCAAACAGATTGCCGGCGCGAATGGTCGCCGCGCCGCTGATTTGGGGCAAGGTGCGATCCTCGAGCAGATAAAGCTCCATGCCGTTGGCCAACGTGTAGGAGGCGACTTCGGGAATCTCGACTGGCCGCAACGAGGGAAAGCGTTCGGCAACCTCGGCGGGCGTTGCGGCGGGTTGCTGCGCCAACGCGGCCGAGACGAGAACAAGAATCAGGATGAGTACCTTCAACGAATCGTCCTCCGGTATTAGTCGCCCGCCGCGGCTTCCGGCGCCGGTTCCGGTTTCACGGAATAGGCGACGGTGCGACGTGTCTTGCGGAAGTAACGGCGGGCCACACGTTGCACGTCTTCGGCCGTCACGGCATCGATCTCTTCGAGCTGTCGAAACATGCGACGCCAGTCGCCGAAGGCCGTGTGATTCGCCGCCAACTCAGCGGCGAGACCGGCGGTGCCGTCGAGCTTGCGGATCAAGGCCGCTCGCGCCTTCGTCTTGACCATCTCGAGAGTCGCCGCATCGACCGGCGCGTTTTTCATGCGTTCGATAACCTCGCCCATGGCCTGCTCGACTTCGCCGACTTCGTGATCGGGCGAGGGTAGCGCGAAGAAGACGAATAGCGAGCCGTACTTACCGCCGGGGAAATTCGGGAATCCTCCGGCGAACAAAGCGATCCGCTTGTCGCGAACCAATTCCGTATAGAGCCAACTGGTGCGGCCGCTGCTCAAGATGCTCGAAATCACGTCAAACACAGCACGGTCGGGGTGATGATTCGACGGCTTCTGATAACCGATCAGGATGCTCGGTTGCGCCTCGGAAACCACTTCGACGCGACGTTCCCCGTTTTGTTCGGGCTCGATCGTGTCGATCCTGGGCGGCGGCGGACGTTGCGGCAAGCGGCCGAAATAGATCTCGGCCCAACGGCGAATCCGGTTCGGGTCGACGTCGCCGGCGATACCTACCGTGAGATTGTTCGGCCCATAGTACGTCTCGAAAAAGGCCGCCGCGTCCTCGACGCTGAGGTTGTTGATGTCTTCGGCCCAACCGACGCCCGGTCGTCCGTAGGGGTGCGCTTGGTAGGCGGCGGCCAGAAACGATTCGAGCAATCGCCCCAACGGGTCAGACTCGATGCGCAAACGGCGCTCTTCGCGGACCACATCGCGTTCTTTGTAAAACTCCCGAAAAACGGGGTGGAGAAAGCGCTCCGACTCCAAGTAGAACCACAGCTCCGTGCGATTCGACGGCAGACGGCTCATGTACATCGTGGCGTCCATCGACGTACCGGCGTTGAGCCCCGTGCCTCCGTTTTCTTCGATAAGGCGCGTAAATTCCTCGCTGCCGGCCCACTCGGTTGCTTGGCGCGCGGCTTCCTCGAACGCCGCCCGCAGCTCGTTGATGAGGTCGGCATCGGCCCGCGGCCCTTTGCGACGTTCGTCGACCAAAGCTTGGTAAGCTTGGTCCACTTTTTCGAGCGCTTGCTTTTCGTTCTCGTAATCTTTCGACCCGACGATCGGTGTTCCCTTGAACGCCATGTGCTCGAACATATGCGCCAACCCGGTTCGCCCCGCGGGATCGTCGGCGCTGCCGACATCGGCTCGCGTGTGAAAGGAAACCACCGGCGCGTCGTGCCGCTCGAGCACGATGAAGTGCATGCCGTTGTCGAGCGTGAACTCCGTCACCGCCTTTTCGAACGCCGCTTGATCTTGCCCGAAAGCCGCCGCTGCGAGGGTGATCCACAACGCGCAGAGCCTCGCGATTCGGCGTCTTTGACACGACGGCGCCGGGCATATTTTCGATCGCTCGCTCATACAGTGACGGTAACGCATTCGCTGGAGGAGAGCAAAAACGAGGGTGTGCAATCGTCCTCGCGCGTAGTCGTCGCGCCAACGAATCGCCGCGTGAATACGGCGCGATCGCATTTTCTTGCCGCTTCAGCGAAAGTCTTTCCACAAGCTTGATTGATGCGGATCGACGCTGAAGCCTTGCGGACGATTCTCATATGAACCCCATTTCATAGTGGTTTCGTGAGTTTTCGTTGAAAACCGCGCGTTAATTCGTCGCGACGGGATCACGCTTCGCCAAAACAAAATTAAAAAAAATGTTTGGACTTGACTGCGTAACGTGCTAAAACATTTAGGATGACTTATGTAGCGGCGTACGAGAAGAGTTTCGCGGCTGCCGACTGTAGCCGACGACCAAACCGGTCGCTTCCCGGCGCTCAGAGTTCTATCAAGAACGTTTATTCCACACAATGAGGTGATCTCGACATGGCGAAGAAAAAAGCCGCAAAGAAGGCGACCAAGAAAAAGGTAGTCAAGAAGGCCGCCAAGAAGTCGGCAGCCAAGCCGGCAGCCAAGAGGAAGGCAGCGAAGAAGAAGGTAGCCAAGAAGGCCGCCAAGAAGAAGGTTGTCAAAAAGGCAGCGAAGAAGGTTGTCAAGAAGGTTGTCAAGAAAAAGGTAGCCAAGAAGGCCGCGGCCAAGAAAGCTCCGGCCAAGAAAGCTCCGGCCAAGAAGAAGGCCGCCAAAAAGAAGAAGAAGAAGTAAATCGTCGTAGAGGCGGGATGGTCCGCCAGCGTGAGCGACCCGTGTCACGAGGACGTCCGCGTCGGCGGGAAACGATTCCGACGGCCGGAAAGTCAGGCGGGCTTGCCGGTTTGTCGGATTGGGAAGATACGGCAGCTCTTTGGAGGGCTGCCGTTTTTTCGTTTTGTCGGGGCCGACCGCGTCGCCGGTCGAGCGCGCCGTTCGGTATCCTGAAAAGCGATCGCCGACGATGATTGTCAAACCGCAGATCGCTCACCTCCCGTCGATTCAACTCGACAGCGGAGAAACTCTGTCCGACGTCGACGTCGCCTATGAAACCTACGGTGAACTCAATGCCGATCGCGACAACGCGATTCTGGTAATGCATGCGTTTTCCGGCGACGCCCACGCCGCCGGCATCAGCGAAGAAGACGGCAAGCCCGGTTGGTGGGACAACATGATCGGCCCCGGCAAGGGCTTCGACACCAATCGCTATTGCGTGATCAGCTCGAACGTGCTGGGCGGCTGTCGCGGCACGACGGGCCCGAGTTCCACGAATCCGGCGACCGGCAAGCCCTACGGTTCCGCTTTTCCGTTCGTCACGATCGGCGACATGGTGCGGTTGCAAAAGATGCTCGTCGATTACCTTGGCATCAAGAAGCTGCTGGCTGTTGCCGGCGGTTCGATGGGCGGCATGCAGGTTCTGCAATGGGTCGTTGATTATCCCGAGTGCGTCGCGTCGGCGATTCCTATCGCGACCACGTTGCAACACTCGGCGCAGCAGATTGCTTTCAACGAAGTCGGCCGGCAAGCCATCATGGCCGACACGGATTGGAACGGCGGAGATTACTATCCCGAGCCCGGGCCGATGCGCGGACTCGCCGTCGCTCGCATGGTCGGCCACATCACCTACATGAGCGACGAATCGATGCGCGAGAAATTCGGTCGTCGCCGCCGCAAGGCGCGCAGCCCGGAAGATAAGTTCGCGGGCTTATTCGAAGTGGAAAGCTATCTTCGCTATCGCGGCGGGGAGTTCGTCGGTCGCTTCGACGCGAACTCGTACCTAACGATTACGCGCGCGATGGATTCGATCGATCTGAGCGCGGGGTATAACTCCTTCGGCGAAGCTCTGGCGCGCTCGGAGGCCCGCTATCTGGTGATTAGCTTTACGTCCGATTGGTTGTACCCCAGCTATCAATCGCAGCAGATCGTCCGCACGCTGCGCAGCCGCAATCTCGACGTGGCCTATGTGGAGTTGCCTTCCAACCACGGGCACGACGCCTTTTTACTGGAAGTCGGCGAACTCACCGATCTGATCAAGCACTTCCTCGAAAACACGTTTCGCTTGCTCGACCGGGAACGCCGCAAGCAGGCCTAAACGGATGCAACCTTGTCGTAACCGGCACTGGTGTCGGTTCTCGCTCCGTCACCTTCCAGCTCCCGCCCGCACCGCGACATCGGATTCAATCGGCGGACGGCGGCGGTGATAGTCCGTCCTCCGCTGATACGCCCGCGCCAGAGCCAGCAGCGTCGACTCGTCGAAAAGTTTCCCCGTGAACGTAATGCTCGTGGGCGTGCCGTCGACCGCGCGAAAACCGTTGGGAACGACGACGGCCGGGTGCCCCGTGATATTCGTCAACGGCAAATTCGGGCCGAAACTGGGAGCCAAGTAAACGTCCACCGACGACATCAGCTCTTCCATATCGCGCCCGATCATCGTGCGGATACGATTGGCGCGAATGTAGTCGACGGCCGATGTCATTTGCCCGAGGCGAAATACCGTCGGCCAGGCATCGGGGCTTTGGCGCGTGAGTTGATCATCGGCGCCGGAGCGTGTTAGCTCGTCGAACGCGGCCGCCGCTTCCGCCCCCAGGATCTTCCAAACGCCAGTGAGCGGATACTTGTCGGGCAAGCGAATCGGGCGAAGCTGGAAACCCATTTCCCGACTCATCCGATGCAGCGATTCGAGAGTTCGCCGATCGAAGGCAAGCCACTCTCTTTCCCGCTCGCGCTCCTCGAGGTCTTCGATGCCGTCCGTGCGCGCATCATCGAAAAGGGTCTCGACGTAGCCGACTTTGATCGACGACCAGTCGACGGAGGCGGGCCACTCGAAGGGGCGGTCAATGGTCACGGTCGTCGGGTCACGGGGGTCCGCGCCGTGGAGAGCATCAAAGACGAGGGCGCAGTCTTCCACCGAACGCGCGATAGGGCCGATCTTGTCCATGCTCCAGGCAAGCGCCATCGCCCCGTGACGGGAGACCCGCCCGAAGGTCGGACGCAAACCGGTCACGCCGCATCGCGTGCAGGGGGAAACGATGCTG
This sequence comes from Bryobacterales bacterium, assembly GCA_965248235.1. Lineage (GTDB taxonomy): Bacteria > Acidobacteriota > Terriglobia > Bryobacterales > UBA6623 > UBA6623. The sequence goes on from CBDFIU010000002.1 coordinate 845,108, forward strand.
CCGAGGGTTTCGGTGCCGATGGTGAAACCGGCCAACCCGGCGGCGGCCGCGGAGGCCGAACCCGCCGACGATCCGCTCGAGCCCTGCTCGGGCTTCCAAGGGTTACGCGTCATCCCGCCGAACCAGACATCGCCCATCGCCAAGGCGCCCAGAGTGAGCTTCGCGATCAAAACCGCGCCCGCTTGCTCGAGCCGTTCGATGACGGCGGCCTTTTCGGCGCGCATCTGGTTTTCATAGGGTTTCGCGCCCCAAGTCGTCGGGTACCCGGGTAGGGCGAAAAGGTCCTTCGCGCCCCAGGGTATGCCATGCAACGGGCCTCGACGATTGCCCGCCGCGATTTCACGGTCGGCTCGCGCGGCTTGGGCGAGTGCGGGTTCCTCGAGCAGAGTGATGACGCACTTCAGAACCGGGTCGAAACGCCGCAAGCGGTCGAGATAGAGCCTGGTCAGCTCAACGGAAGAAACCTGCCGCGCGCGCACCAGTTCCGACAGTTCGGCGAGCGAGAGGAACGCAAGGTCTTCGTCGGACGCCGGACGCGCGGCCGGTCGGCCTTGTTGTCGGCGAACCGCGCGGACGGGTCGGTTCGGAGTCGGCACGCTCGGCGTGGGCGTCGCGGGGTGAAACGTCAGCGCCGGGGGAACGCTGTTGTCGATCGAGACGGCGCGGAATTTCGCCAACCCCTCGGCCTCGCGGTTGAGCCGACCGAGCATCTTTTCGCGGTCGTCGTCGCTGAATTCTAGACCGGCGATCCACCCGGCTTGGCGGATCATCGCGGAGGTTACGCGAGGCGCGTTCTCGGCCTGCGCGGCGAGAGCGCGGGAGAAAGCGGTTGAGCCGACGCCGAGGCTCGCCAGCACCGCCAACACTTGCCGGCGCGAAGCCCGGACGCCGGCGTTCCGCTCTTCGAGGTTATCGGACGAGTGGTAGGTCATCGGGTTCCAGCATACGCCAGAACTTCGTTCGCCGCACGCGATGGAAATCAATGGCTTCCCGCTCCCCAACCGGGTCATCCGGCCGGCGCCGCGGATCGGCGTATGGTGGTCGTGGAGGAAAACTATCAGGCGCGGCCGGTTCGACTCGCTACGGCAGAACCGCTACCTTGACCGCAATCGTCTTGGGTGGGAGGCAAGCCTTGTCGTTGCAGGCTTGGTAGCGCAGACTGCCGCTCAGAATCTTGAAACCGTCCCCGAGAGACTCCGGAGCCTTGAAGGTCGAGGTAACCCGAATTTTCCCCGAGTAGACGGACAACGGCTTCTCGGAAAACGAGTAGGTCACGCTCTCGGCGTCGGGGTAGCTGACGGACCGCAGCGCGATCGGCGCGGCGTCCCAGGTCAGTTTGGTGGGAATGAGGTAGTCTTCGGCCGGGCGATTCGAATTGACGTGATAGCCGGGTCGGATCCGCAACGTCACGGGAACCACCACTTCCTTGCCGGCTTCCACCGACACCGGTTCGGGCGGCACAACCGAGAGCGCCTGGAAGCCGCGGAATGATTGGGCGCTTGCCCAGGCGCCGAACAGCGCCGCCGCCGCGAAACAGGCCCCAATCTGGGTGAACGTTATCGTGCAATGCGCGCGCGACATCAAGATGGAAGAATCGGCGGCACGGGCGCGACAATTCAGCGGCTGAAATGTTCTGCTTGATTCGGCCATGGCTAAAGCCTTCAGTGGGAAGGCCGCTGAAGCGGCCTCGCCTCCTCGGTGACCCCATCGAACCGCCCTACAAGGGCCGGCCTATTGCAATCCAAGCCCGGTGAACCGCGGTGAACCGGGCTGAGCGTGGACTTCCGTCCACGCCTCTGTTTCTACTGCTCGTATCGCGGTCGCCGCCGAAGGGGCGAAGACGTCAGAGCAACTCCTCGATCTCTTCTTCGTAATCACCCTTGCTGACCAGACCCTGATGGCTAGAGGCGATCTTGCCTTCCTTGTCGATGATGAACGTTGTCGGCAAGGCCACCACGCCCCCGTACTCGTCTCCCATCTCGTCGTTGCCGATCACGATGGGGAAGTTCGGCTTCAACTCGTCGACGAAGGGCCGCACCACGTCCCAGCCTTCCTCGTCCATCGAGACGGCGATTACCGAGAAGCCGCGGTCTTTGTATTTCTGTTGAAATTCCACGAACCAAGGCATTTCGATCTTGCAAGGGCCGCACCAGGTCGCCCAGAAATTCAACAGCACGACTTTGCCTTCGAAGTCCGACAGCGTCACGTCGCGGTCTTCAATGTCTTTGAGGCTAAAATCGGGGGCCGCTTCGCGCGGGCCCGCCGCGGCGGCGGCTTCGGTGGACGCTTGATTCGAGACATCGCCGCAACCGGCCGCGAAGACAGCGACGAGAACCAGCAAGCCCGATACCGCGTAAATGTTTTTCATGCTTTCTCCCAAGGTTCTCTCTGATTATAGTTCGCCGGCCGAAAGCTCTTCCGGGGGCGTCGCGCGCCGGCACGGAACGATTCACGCATCCTATATCATCTATTCAGCCGGGACCGGCGTCAGGTTACTCCTCTTCACGCTCATCGACGCGAACCCGCAAGCGGCCGCGATGCAGCCGCACCCGCAGGGCGTCGCCCACGTCGGTCCGCGCCGACTCGCGAACAACCGCTCCTTGTTGGTCCTGCACGATCGCGTAGCCTCGCTGGAGCACGTTGAGCGGGCTCAGGCTCGCACGCCGGCTATCGAGCGAATCCAACCTAGCCGCCAACTTTTCCAGGCGGCGGCGAAGAGTCGGCTCCAAGCGATTGCCCAAACCTTCCAGCCGCGAGCGCGAACGCGCCATCGAGAGCCGCAGGTCGCGGGCCATCAAAGCAGTGTCGGCGGCCCGCAGTTGATTTTCGGCGCTCCGCAGCCGCTCTCCGATCGCCTGCCGCAACCGGAACCCTTGTTCATCGCAGCGCTGCCAACCGGAGCTTAGTTTGCCTCGCAGCAGGCCCGCGGCTCGATCGAGCCCCGTGCGATTCATGCGGCGATCCCAGAGGGCGATTTTTAGGCGCATGGTCTGGGCGAGTTGGTCGCGCATGCCTCGCACTATCTCTTCGAAATCCGTCTTTGGGCGGATCACCATCTCGGCCGCGGCCGAGGGCGTCGGGGCCCGAACATCCGCCACGAAATCGGCGATCGTAAAGTCGGTTTGGTGTCCCACGGCCGAGATCACCGGCACGGCCGACTCCGCCACGGCGCGCGCAACGGCTTCTTCGTTGAAGGGCCATAGGTCTTCGATCGAGCCCCCGCCTCGTCCGAGAATTACGACATCGACCGATTCGGTTGAGCTGAAATAGTTCAGGGCCCGAACGATATCTCCGGCGGCGGATTCCCCTTGCATGCGAGCCGGGTAGAGAATCAGCCGGACGCCCCGAAAGCGGCGCTCGATGATCCGTATCATGTCGGCGATCACCGCGCCGGCCGGAGACGTTACCAAGCCGATACGGCGTGGGAAAACCGGCAGCGGACGTTTGCGGTCGTCGTCAAAGAGGCCTTCGGCGGCCAGTTTCTTTTTCAGCTCCTCGAAGGCAAGTTGCAAGGCCCCAAGGCCTTGCGGCTCGATCGATTCGACGTACAACTGATATTCGCCGCGAGCTTCGTAGACGCTGATGCGTCCCCGCGCCAAAACTTTCAGCCCGTTGCTCGGTTTCAACTTCAGGTAGAGAGCGTTTTGACGAAAACAGACGCAACGGATCTGTGCGTCTTGGTCTTTGAGCGTGAAGTAGTAATGGCCGCTCGGCGCCTTGCGGGTGTTCGAAATCTCACCCTCGATGCGGACATCGAAGAACTCGCCCTCGAGCATGTCGCGGACCGCGGCCGTGATCTCCCCGACGGTAAAGACCTTGCGCTCCGCTTGCGCCGCGAAATTCAGGCCCATCTGCTCCATGAATGTTCCCGCGATTCGCCGCGGGGCTATTGCAGCCGGATCAGCCGGTTCTTGATCTTGCGGCCCAGCCGTTCGATTTTCTCGGCGTTGCGGACGGTTTGGACATTGACGACGAATTCGTTGCCGGCTTCGAACTCCTTTTGCAGCTCCTCGGCGAGTTTGACGACCTTGGCGATGTCGCGTTTTGATTTCTCCAGGTCCTGTTTGACGATCGCCATCGACCGCGATTTGCCGTTGGGCAAACGCGTATCCCGCTGCGCGGAAGCGGCGGGCAACAAGCAAAGAGCGAGGAAAACTCCAAGGATGGCCATAGCGGACGCAGCTCCTATTCGTTGGTCTTATGATACGTCGCGCGACCTCGGCTGCGTCGCCGCCCCGCTCCGCGCGCCGCACCGTCGCCCCGTGATTTCTCGGACCGATAGGCGGGCGATTGGGGCAGTCCCCCATTCTTGCAGTTCCGGCGCACCGGGCCGGACGAGCTAACCCCTTAGAACCCTCGGAGAGGGCGCGTCGGCCGGCTGGGGGATGGTCATCGCGGATCGGATCACCGTAGTTGGCAACGCCTTTGTTCCCGGCGACGACGCCTTCAACAACAGCACCATGACGCCGCCCACCATGAAAGTGACGTTATTGGAATAGGAGCGAACCGCCGGGGTGGGAGTCGCTCGGGGGATCGCCGCCGCCACCCCGCGAGCCGGCGACGATATCATGGGCTCCGGGAGCGGGAAGACAACCACCGCTGCCCACAACCGCCCACTTTGGCCGGGCAATTGCTAACACGGTTAAGGCACAATGGTGTAGCCGCCTCGGTCTTGGCCGCCCTTTTTCGAGTCGTTCCAGGTCAAGCCGCGACGGTTTCGACACGGAAGCCGTGACCTTTCTCCGACATTTCACTTTCGCCCTCATCGCGGCGCTGCCGGCCTGCTCCGCCGCCCCCGAATCCTACCGCTCGACGCCGGCCAAAGATGGGGCCCTCTCGGGTTCGCTTGGGCCGGCCGGCGTGATCAAGGGTCGCGTCGTTTTCGAGGGCACGCCGATCCCCGACCCGACGAGCCTCGAAAACAGCACCGACCCCGACGATTGCGGCGTGGTCCATTCGCTCGAAGACATCCTTGTCAACCCGGATAACCGAGGTGTCCGCAACGTTATCGTCTCGTTGGCCGACGTTTCCTTGCCGGCCGGCTACGAGCCGCCGCCGTCGCGCTTGGTTGTCGACAATCGCCAATGCCGCTTTGAGCCGCACGTAGCGGTCCTCACCGTCGGTAGTGTCATCGAGGCTCTTAACAGCGACCCGTTCTATCATTCCGTTCATCTCTACGGACTCAAGCAGCTTAACGTGTCTTTGCACACTTCCAAGTCCAAGCTCATCGAACTTCCCAATCGCCCCGGCTTCTTGATCGTGAAATGCGATGTCCACGGCTGGATGCAGTCCTACATTCGCGTCGACCCGCACCCTTTCCATGCCGTCACCGACGCCGACGGCCGTTTTCGAATCGAGGGCGTACCGACCGGAACCCATCGCCTGGAGATCTGGCACGAGCGCTGGGGCCCCCAAGAGCAAAGCATCGCCGTCGCGCCGGCCGCGACCTCCGAAATCACCATCACTTATAAGACCGACAGTTAGGAAAGAACACTATGAAGAAAACCGCTCCAACGCCTTTGATCATAGCCCTGCCGGCGCTGCTGCTCGCGGCGCCCTTTGCCGAACTCGCCGAAGCCCAAGCCGGACCGCGTTCTCAACCGGGCGCCGAAATGAGCATCTACTCGCCCGAGCAACATGACCTCTACGACGGCCGCTTTGTTCTCGAAGCCGGCCGTGTCTACCAGGTCGGCCGATTAAACGACCCGCCGGGCTGGGAACACATCGGCAACGACGCGTCGAACACCCACGCGGTGGAAGGCGTCGTCGCGATTGACGTCGATGAAATCAAAAATACCGGATCATTCATCGCCAAACTCGACGTACCCCAAGGCCGCCTCGAGATCGTCATGGACCGCTTCCATGAATTCAGCCCCTGCCAGAACGGAGGCATCGCGGCCTTCATCCACGAGCACGGCGACTCGGGCTGCGGCGACACCAACTGGCCCAAATCACTGCTCTATGTCGCCGGTTGGGGTTACGGGCACGCGCTGCTGAACGGCAAGAAAATCCACGAGGATTACCAGATCCACTTCATGGTCACGCAAGGGATGCGGGACCGCGAAACATTGAAGGTCAACTATCCGCTCTTGAACAAGAAGAGCCGCGCCGGGGCCGTCAACCCGACCATGCAGCAGCTCGATTTCTTCATCCGAAGCCCCGAAATGGACGAGCGCAACAGCCCGGGACGAAAGGTATTCGACCACTTCTTCGCGATGGAAGTCACCTGGAAGTAACGGCTTTCCGCGAGCCGTCGACTCCGACTTGAGGGCTTTTGGGGGAAACGACCCGATGGAGGGACTTGGCCCGGCCGGGCAAGCCGCCTCACGAATGCGGCCCGCGGCGCTTCGAGGCCTCGGCCATCCAGCGCAATCCCGTGCGGTAGCCGACGAGTTTCGTGCGCAGCGTCGACCGGGCCTTCTCCACGACCAGACCCGCCTGTTTCGGCCGCGGCGCCGCTTGTCCGAGTTCTTCAGTAGGGACTCCGCGAAGGGAGTCGGTCGGGCAGCCGAAAGCTTCGGCGGCGGCCAGCGCGAAACGGTAACGGTCGATGAGATCCGGCCCCGAAACGTTGTAGATGCCGCTGAAACTGCTTTCCCCAAGTTCGACGGCGGCCTCGGCGAGGTTGGGTGCGTAGGTCGGCGTCGCGACCTGGTCGTTGGGAAGCCGGATAGGGGGAAGCCGGATAGGGGGAAGCCGACTCGATTCGCTCTTTCGAATGTTGTCGATAAGACTACGGACGAAATTCTTCCCCCTGTCGTCGTCGCTGTAGACGCCCGTCGTGCGGATGATGATCCACGAGTTCGCGCGGTCTCGTATCTTTTGCTCCACTTCCCATTTCTGGCGTCCGTATTCACTGATCGGATGCGGCGCGTCGTCCTCGCGGTAAGGCCCCTTTTCGCCGTCGAATACGTAGTCGGATGAGAAGTAGACGAGTCTCGCGTCGATCGCGTTGATCGCCTCCACAAGCGGATCGATCGGGGCGACGTTCATCGCGCGCGTTTCCGGCGGGTGCGTCTCGCAATAGTCGACGTGAGCATTAAACGCCGACAGGTAGAGGACCTTCGGCCGGATGCGGCGGATCACGTCCGCGACCTTGTCGCGGTGGCGAAGGTCCAGCCGCTCGACGGCGGCTGTCTTGTGTTCGAAAAAGGTCTCGGAGTAGGTTCCGACAACGGGCCGTGAGTGGCCGGCGGCCGTCAGACTTTCGATCAGATGCCGCCCCACTTGCCCGGACGCACCAATCACGAGGGAACCGTTCTCCCCGGTTTCAGCCATGCTTGGGTTCCCAGGAATAAGGGATCGACGGGTCGCGTGGATCGATCCGCACGATATCGTCGGGGTCGTACGCCATCGTGGTGCAATTGGCGACGATCGACTCGCCCTTGAGCCCGCGGAAGCCGTTCCAAACACCGGGCGGCACGCGCGCGAGGACGTAGGTCTCCGGGCTCAGCAGGATTTGCTGCGTCTCTCCTTTTGTCGGCGAGTGCTCCCGGGCGTCGTAGAGTCCCAGTTCGACGGCGCCATGCACGCAGGCGTAGTTGAGCGTCATCTTCTTGTGCAGATGCCAGCCCTTGACGACGCCTTCGAACACGGTCGAGAAATAGATCTCGCCGAACGTTTCGAAATGCGGATCGTCGGCGCGCAGCATGTGCATGACCTTTCCGCGATGGTCGGGGATCTGTTGGAGCGGGTGGATGAGCACGCCGTCGATCATAGGAAGTCCTCGTACCAGGCTATGGTTTCGGCAAGCCCCTGTTCGAGTGAATGGCCCGGCTCCCATCCGAGTGTTTCGCGGGCTTTCGAACAATCGAGGTATTGATCCCTAATTTCGTGGTGGACGGAGTCACGGATATCGGGTACCAGCGCGGACCCCATCGTTGCGCGGATCGCGTCGACGATTGCAAGAACCGTGAGCGGCGATTCGGCGGCGAAGTTGAATGCCTCGCCGGCGCATCGGCCCGCCGCCAGAGCTTCGGCCGTAAGCATATAGGCCGCCGCGATATCTTGACGAAAATGTAGTCGCGTTTGAACTTCCCATCGGATCGAATGACGGGGCGCTCCCCGGCGAGCAGGGATTTGATCGTGCCCGGCACGATGCGGCTCCAGTTGAGATCACCGGGGCCGTAGACGTTGCCACAGCGGGTGACCGCGACGGGCAGTTGATAAGTTCGGTGGTAGGCGAACGCGAGTAGGTCGGTACAGCTCTTGGAGACCTCGTAAGGGAAGCGGCCTTCGAGGGCCATCTCTTCGGTGTAGGGCAGAACGTCCGCCGAGCCGTAAGCCTTATCGGAAGAGGCGACGACGACAGCCTTCACGTCCCCCGCCTTGCGACAGGCGTCGAGAAGGTTGTAGCTGCCCTTAATGTTGGTTTCGAACGTCCCGACGGGATCGAGGAGGACTGTTTCCACCAAGGCTTGCGCGCCCAGGTGGAAGACCGCGTCAAAGCGCCCCTCCGCGAGAATCGTTTCGAGCAACGGCGCGTCTTCGAGACGGCCGTCGATCTGTTTGACCTTATCGATATCGTTCGAGCGTAAGAGATCGGACCCCTCGGGGCGTTCGAAGACAAGCGCCGTAACGTCGGCGCCTTCCGCGATGAGCCGCCGCGTCAGCGCCGACCCGATGACCCCGGTCGCACCCGTGACGAAGACGCGGCGTCCTTTCCAACCCATGGCTACCAGGCTTTCCAGGGGGCGCTGCCCCCGTCCCACAACTCGTTCAGGTACTTGAGGTCGCGCATGGTGTCCATGCACTGCCAAAAGCCTTCATGCTTGAAGGCCATGAGTTCGCCTTCCGCGGCGAGCTTTTCGAGTGGGGCGCGTTCGAATATCGTTTCATCGCCCTCGATGTAGTCGGCTACGTCGCGCTCGAGGACGCAGAAACCGCCGTTGATCCACCCCTCGCCGGTCTGGGGTTTCTCGGCGAAACTGACGATGCGATCGCCTTCCATTTGAAGGGCGCCGAAGCACGCCGGGGGCCGTACGGCTGAGATCGTGGCTTTCTTGCCGTGATTGTTGTGGAACGCGATCAGTTTCGTGAGGTCGATGTCGCTGACGCCGTCACCGTAGGTCATGAAACACGTCTCGCCGGCGTGTTCGAGAGCGCGTTTGACTCGACCACCCGTCATCGTTTCATCGCCTGTCTCGAGCAAGTGCACGACCCAGTCCTCGGTGCGTTCGTCGTAATGGCGGACTGAGCCGTCCCTGAGCGAGATCGTCATCGAACTCGCGCGCTCACGGTAGCCGCGCGACTCATGGGAACAGCGGCGCGCACGGAAACGGGGCTTGCCGGCCGCCGGACCGCGTTGATCGGCTTCAGCCGGTCGGGTACACTAGCGAGAGATGTCCGAAATCGCTTTCGGACGCCGGAAACTCGGGGCCGAAGTCTCCCCCGAAGAGTCGGCGATCCGCCAGAGAATCGACGCGCTCGTCGGCGACCTTTCCTCCGCGAAGCGAAAAAAGGGGATTTTCGGCCGGGCGAAGACCGCGTGCACTATGCGGGCCGCGTGTTCGACGGCGAGGAGATGCGCGGCCTCGTCGGGAGCGCGTTGGACTTTTGGCTGACGCTGGGCCCGTGCGGCGAGGCGTTCGAAAAGGCGGTCAGGGACTATTTCTCGGCACGCCGGTTTCTGTTCGTCAATTCGGGTTCGAGCGCCAACCTGGTCGCGATTTCGAGTCTGACGAGTCCGACGATCGAAGACCCGTTGAAGCCGGGCGACGAAGTTCTCACCCCCGCCGCGACGTTCCCGACAACGCTCGCCCCGATCGTGCAAAACGGCCTCAAGCCCGTGTTCGTCGACGTGACGCTGGGCGATTACAACGCCGACCCCCAGCGGTTGGCCGAGGCCGCGGGTCCGAAGACGCGCGCGATCTTTCTGCCCCATACGCTGGGCAATCCCTTCGACCTCGACAGCGTCGGAGCGCTGGCGAAAGACAAAGGGCTGGTCCTCGTCGAGGATTGCTGCGACGCATTGGGCGGGACCTTCGGGGGCAAGAAGGTCGGGACCTTCGGTGCGATGGCAACGCTCTCGTTCTATCCCGCCCATCAGATGACCACGGGCGAGGGCGGCGGCGTGATTGTCAACGAGGGCCGCTATGCAAGGGTCGCCGAGTCGTTTCGAGACTGGGGGCGGGACTGCTGGTGTCCCGGTGGTGTGTCGAACACTTGCGGCAAGCGCTTTGAATGGCAGCTCGGCGACCTGCCGGAAGGCTACGATCACAAGTACATCTACTCGCATCTCGGTTACAATCTCAAACCCACCGACATGCAGGCGGCGATCGGCTTGGCTCAGCTCGGGAAACTTGATTCGTTCGGTCGGTCGCGGAGAATGCATTTCAATCGTTACCACGAGGCCCTCAAGAAATACGAAGACCGGCTTATTCTTCCCACGAAACACGAGAAGTCCGATCCGTGTTGGTTCGGTTATACGATCGCCGTTCGAGAGGGTGTCTCGCGCGCCAAGTTGACACGATTTCTGGAGCAGCGCAACATCGAGACGCGTCTCGTTTTCGCGGGCAATATTCTGCGCCAGCCCGCCTTCCGCGACATCGACCATCGAGTGCACGGGACGCTCCATGACACCGACCGCGTGATGAACGACGCCTTTTTCATCGGCGTCTATCCCGGACTCACCGCGGAGATGCAGGACTACGTCATCGAATCGTTCGAGGCGTTTTTCAAAACGTATGGCTGAGTCAAGATCGCGATCTTCATTCCGGCTTACAATGCCGCGAGCACTCTCCCCAAGGTGCTCGACCGGATCCCGCCGGAAATCAAGGAGAAGGTCAAACAGATCTTCATCATCGACAATGCCAGTCCGGACAACTCCTACCTGATCGGTATCGGCTATCGAGAAGAGTATGGACTCGACAAGCTGGAGGTGTTGCGGAATGAGACCAACCGCGGCTACGGCGGCTCTCAGAAGCGCGCCTACCGCTATGCGATCGACCAAGGCTTTGACATCGTCGTCATGCTTCACGGGGACGCGCAGTACGCGCCCGAGAAGGTGCCGCATCTGCTGGAGCCGCTCGAGAAGAACGAGGCCGACATGGTCTTTGGTTCGCGCATCGCGGGCTTGCCGCTCAAGGGCGGCATGCCGCTCTACAAGTTTCTAGGCAACAAGTTTCTGACCGGCGTCGAGAATCTCGTCTTGGGCATGGATCTCTCCGAATTTCATTCCGGGTTCCGTGCCTTTCGATGTGACGCGCTGGCGAAAATCCCCTTCGATCTCTGCGCGAACGATTACCATTTCGACACCGACATCGTCATCCAACTCCACATCAAGAAACTACGTATCGCGGAAATGCCGATACCCACCTACTACGGCGACGAACCGAACTTCGTCAACGTCTTCGACTACGGATTCAAAGTCCTGCAATCGATGCTTGAATACTGGCTGTGGAACAAAGGCTGGATCCGCGTCGAGAAATACGACAAGGTCTGACGCGCATTTCCTATCGTCTGAGGGGCGATAGACCCGCCATTACTTCGTTGCGCTTGCTCGCCGTGCTCACCGTACTGTGCACGTACACCTTTTTGCTGAAGAGATGGGGCGCCAAGCGGTGCGCGCCTCGTACTGACGAGCCTCTCATGCACTTTGCCTCGCCACGCGATGAGAAAAGCGGGCTAAAGCGGTTAGAAACGCGGGTGGCTACGTTGTGTCGCCCCGCAGTTCTATGCGTTGGTCGCAGTGAACGCAGACGGTGTAGTCGAGCGGGAAGCTGGGGCCCAGCTGGATGGTTTGACCGCAGCTGCAGCGAAAGGCGTCCCAGCCGTCATTGCGACGTGAGTACTCGAAGGCTTCGCCGGATCGGCGGACACGCGGGAGGTCGGGCTCAGCCGCTGCTTTCTTTGTCTTGTCGGCCGAAGAGACGGGCTCGGCCTTGGGCACTTTATTGTTGCGTTCACAGCGCGGGCAAATCACGCTCGCGCGGTTGAACTCGGGCGGGACCTTGATGCGCATCCCGCAAGCGCACGGCAGCAGCGTAAAGGCGGCGAAGCGGTCAAGCAGATCAGCGACTTGACGAGCACGGCCGACGGGTGAATCAGCCGCGGGCTCAACGAAGGGGTTGCGAACTTCTACTTTTTCGTCGGCTTTGGCGGCGGCCTCGAGCGCGGCCAAACGCGACTTGCGGCCTTCGATTTTCCGGAGCGCGGCTTCGTAGTCGACGTAGCTCGCCCCACCGCCCATGGCGCGCAGGATCTTGATGCGGCTCTCGGTCGGGGGGTGAGTGGAAAGCCAGCCCGAAGCCGACATTTTCTCCATGGGATTGACGATGCAGAGCGGCACCAGCGCGCCGCTCACTCGCTTGGAGCTGATGCCGGCGCCGTGAACCGCGATCTTCTCGAGTCCGGAGGCGAGCCCCTCGGGGAATCGAGTGAAGCGGGCGGCGGAAGCATCCGCCAAATATTCTCTTTGGCGCGAGCAGGCGAGATAAAGAAGCCGCACGGCGATCGGCGCGAGGATCGCGACAACGAAAACCAGCAGCAGCAAGTAGGGGTGGCCGCCTTTTGAGCGGCCGCCGCGACGGCCTCCCGACCACGCGGCGCCGTGAAAGAAGCCGCGGCTGATCGCCTCGACACTGCCGGCCAGCACGGCGGCCAGAGTCATGAAGCGGATATCGAGGTTCTTGACATGCGCGATTTCGTGAGCGACGACGCCCTGCAGTTCATCGCGGCTAAACAGCCGCAGCAAACCCGAGGTCACCGCGACCGCCGCCTTCTCCGGGGTGCGGCCGACGGCGAATGCGTTCGGGACGTGGTCTTCCACCAGGAAGACGCGAGGCGGCGAACCAAGCCCGGCGGCGATCGTCATTTCCTCCACGACGTTCCACAGCCGCGGGTCGTCGCGCTTGTGGATTCTTTGCGCGCCGGCGGAGCGGAGCAGGAACTTGTCGCCTTGCGAGACGGCCGTCAGCCACAAAACCAGCCAGACAACGCCAGCCACGCCGGCTCCCGCCAAAGCTCCGGCGAGAACGGCTTCGGCGTCCGGTTCGGAGGCGCCCATTTGAAAAAGGGGCGTCACGTAATACATGCCGATACACGCGCCCATCGTCACCAGCACGAGGCCCATCAAAGTGATGAGCAAAATGGAGCGGCGGCGATTGGCGGCAATGGCTTCCCACATAGGCGGCCGAAAAACGCCCGCGAACGGGGGTTAGGAGAAGGACACTTGCGGGACTTCGCGAGCGGCTTCGTCCTGGATTTCGAAAAACTCCATCTCCCCAAAGTTGAACACCGAGGCGACGACATTGGTCGGCACGACTTGCGTCTTGGTGTTGTATTGCATCACCGAGTCGTTGTAATGCTGGCGCGAGAAACTGATCTTGTTTTCCGTCGAGGTCAGCTCCTCTTGGAGGGCCAGGAAGTTCTGATTGGCCTTGAGATCGGGATACTGCTCGACGACGAGCATGAGGCGGCCCAGAGCTCCGGTCAGCGCCTGCTCGGCTTCGGCCCGCGGGCCAATGCCGTCGGCCGAGACGGCCTGGGAACGCGCGCGGGTTACGTTTTCGAGCGTCCCTTTTTCGTGGCCCGCGTAGCCCTTGACGGTTTCGACGAGATTGGGAATCAAATCGTGGCGGCGCTTGAGTTGGACGTCGATCTGCGCCCAGGCATTCTCGACGCGTTTCTTCATCGTAACGAGCGTGTTGTACATGCCCACCAACCAGGCGATGATCAAAACAATGACGGCCAGAAAGACCAGCCCCAAGATGAATGCGGTTTGCATGTGAGTCCTCCCGAAAAACGAATTCTAGTTCAGCATTTTTCCTGTCGCGTGAGAGGCCGGTCTTCCCATCGCCCGGTCCGCCGCCCAAAAGGGCTATCCTTTCGGCGCCGGGGAACTCGGCTTCTTTCCGTAAAAGTCCGCGAAGAACGCCGCGACGGCGGACTCCTCGTCTGTCGGGCCCTGCCGGCCAAAAGCTTCGATGAGCGATTGCATCTCGCCGGGGTCGAGCCACAATCCGTCGCCGCGGGGGCAACGGTCGAGCTCAATCTCCTTGTTGTCGCCTCGCACGTGAATAACGCGCAGCTTGCGCCGGCAGCGCGGACAGCGGCGTTTTCCGTGCCGATCGCCTTTCGCTTCGGCCAGCGCGCTGCTGAGGCCGCCCGCGCGGGCGCCGGCCTGTTCCGCGATCCATTCCAGTTCTCCGGCGTCCAACCAGACGCCCCCGCAATCCACACAGCGGTCGATCTCGACGCCGTCGAGTTCGAACGCGACCAAGGGTTCTAGGCAAATCGGGCACATTGTGGACAGGCCGAGTTACGAGTGTACCGCCGGCGGACGTTGACAGTAAATAGCACTCGATCTCGGCGAACGGTGAAGAAGGGGCGTTTCGCCCTTTTCCGACGGCTCAAGAGTCCGCGCGCGAATGCAAACGGAGAGGGCGGCCGGCGGGCCGGACGTGCTAGATTGGGGTTTGCGCGGCATCGGCTCTTTCTCGTGCGAATGAAAACGCTACGACTCACGGTTGCTTCGCTGATCTTCGGAGTGATCCTTCCGGCTACGCCGCCGCAGTCTTCCGATCTTCAATCCCGGATCGTGCAACAGGTCCAGGCGGGGCTGCAAGCTCGCCGCCAAGACAGGCTCGACGACGAGATCAAGGCCTTTCAAACGGTCGTTACACTCGATCCGAACCTCGCCGAGGGCCATATGAACCTGGGCCTGGCTCTGCGCCGCCGGGGCGATCTGGAGCAGGCGCTCGCGGCGCTGCGGCGAGCTGCCGAGCTGAAGCCGCGGCTGACGGCGGCCCAAGCCCTTTTTGGGCTTTGAGGCGCTGCGCTCCGGCAGAATGAAAGAAGCGTTGCAGCGCTTGGAGACGGCCTACGACGCCGCGCCGAGCGACGTCAATATCAGCCTTTGGCTGGGCAGGACGTATTTTGAGCTGGGAAGGTTCACGGAGGCTTCGTTCCGCCTGGAAACGGCGCGCCAGTCGAAGCCCGAAGACCCGGAGACTCTGTATTACTTAGCGCAGGCATACGCCGAGGCCGCCGAAAAGACGCGGCGCGCGCTGGCCGCCGCGGCTCCCGATTCGGCGCAATTCCATCACGGGGAGGGGCGTCGGGCCGCCGCCGCGGGCCGGCATGAGGAGGCGATCGAGCAATTCCGGGCGGCGCTCGCCTTGGACCCCGGATCGGCTGAGACCCAGGTCGATCTCGGCGCTTTGCACACGCGGTTAAATCAGCCGCAAGCCGCCGAGCAAGCCTTTCGCGCCGCGGCCGAGATCCGCCCCGAGCACCCCGAGACGCATTTGTATCGCGCCGAGGCGATCCTGCGGCAGGGTCGCCTCCCGGAAGCCCTATCTTTTCTGAACCGCGCCCTGGAATTGGATGCTTCCCTCATCGAGCGAGTTTTCGGGTTGAGCAGCGGGCTGGCCCAACAGGGGCGATTCGATGCCGCCGCGGCCGTTTTGTTGGCGCTGGCGGAAAGAGACATCGACATGCAAACCCGGACTTTGGTGCACCACCGGTTGGCGGGGCTTTACGGCGATCAGGGAGACCGAAAGCAAGCCGCGCACCATCGCAGGGCGTTCAATCGGCTGACCAAGGAGATTGAACGGACCCGAAGACTGGCGGCCAAAGCGGCGAGGAGTGTTCAGAAAAAGTAATGCTCCGCGGGCGCGGCGGAAAAAATGGGGATCCGCCCGCGATCGAGCCGCGGCGACCGCGAGCGGTGAATCCGTCGGGCGCGTTCGCCGAGCGCCCGATTGGGGCCGCGTGAATCAACGCCCAACGCCGGCGCGCGGCGGGCCGCGCAGCCCCCATGGATGGTAAGCCCGTAGCCGGGCGCGGTTACGCGGAAACCGGCTCGATTCCCCGCGTGGCGGCCGATTCGTTCCGGCCTCTGGGCCGGAAAACGATCGGTTCGCGCGGCCGCGGCGGAATACAGGGCCGGACCGGTTCGGTCAAGCGAAAGGTGAAGTAGTCGCGAGGAGGGTAAAGAGCGTAGGGTTCAACTTCGTAAAAGGCCTTACCCAGCCACTCCTCGATGCGGTAAACGGCGTGGAAGAAATTGCCGCGAGTGGTTCCCATTTTGCGCATGCAGAGTTTCCAGTCCGCCCCCAACAGAAAGTGATAGCGAAAGATTTTGTAATGCGCGGCATCAAGGGTCCTTCGTGCTAGAAGCTCGAAATCAGCGACATACTCTTCTTCTTTGCGGGACCAGGTTCCGCGATGGCTCTTGCCGCTCGACACCCGCTCGTAGCAGAGACGGCTTATCCTGTCGCGTTGCATGGAGCAGAGTCGGAAGCGTTCGTAACAAACGCGGAAAATGTTGCGCAAGGCGCAGCCGCAAGGGACGAGAGCGACATCTCTTTCCTTGCGCATCCCGACCCCGCCGCAAACCCGGCAGGAACTACGCGCCAACACGGACAGATCGATTTGATTCCAGTCCATACGGATCGATTTCTCCTCTCAATCAACGGATCGTACTCTACTCTACCGGGCCCCGCGGCCGCGTCAACGGCTTCCGCGAAATGATTTTTCCGGAAATGAAGTGCCATTTCGAGAATAGATGGGTATTTACTGGACTCAGGTGACCACAAGATGTAGGATCGGGGAAATGGAAGATTATCCTCGGAATCTGGCCGAGTTCGAGGCGCGTTTCGCCACCGAGCAGGCCTGTCGAGAGTATCTGTGTCAACTCCGCTGGCCGGAGGGTTTTCGTTGTCCGCGATGCGGGCACGACAAAGCGTGGGCGGTGCGGACAGCGCTGCTGGAGTGCGCCGGCTGCGGGCATCAAGCTTCTCCAACGGCGGGCACAATATTTCAAGACACCCGCCAACCCCTCCAGAGTTGGTTTCGAGCCATGTGGTGGCTCACGAGCCAGAAGAACGGGGCGAGCGCGCTGGGCTTGCAGCGGGTGTTGGGCCTGGGCAGCTACAAAACGGCCTGGACTTGGTTGCATAAGCTCCGGCGCGCCATGGTGCGGCCCGGACGCGATCGGCTCAGCGGGCGCGTGGAGGTTGACGAGACTTACTTAGGAGGCTTGGAGGAGGGCGTGCGCGGTCGCCAAACCGACGCTAAGGCGCTGATTGTAGTAGCGGCCGAGGAAGATGGTGCCGGCATCGGGCGGGTTCGGATACGCACCATTCCCAACGCCTCCGGGGACAGCTTGATGGCCTTCGTCGGCGAGTCGATCGAACCCGGCAGCGTGGTCCATACCGACGGTTGGCTGGGATACGAACCGCTCGAAGGCGACGGCTATCGCCACGAGGTGAGCTACCTGGAGGGGCAACCGGCGCGCGCCTCGAAACTGCTCCCCCGGGTGCACCGCGTGGTGTCGTTAGTGAAGCGCTGGATACTGGGCGCGCATCAAGGAGCGGTCAGTCACGAGCATCTCGACTCCTACCTCGACGAATTCGCCTTCCGCTTCAACCGCCGCAAGTCCAGAAGTCGAGGCAAGCTCTTTTACCGCCTGGTTCAACAGGCCGTCGCCGTGCCACCGGCACCCTACAAATCGCTGGTCGGAGGCACCGCGACACGCGCTACGGACGACCACAACATGTAGGGGCTATTTCCCAATACCTGAGTCAAGTAAATACCCATCCGAGAATAAAACGAAGGAGCTGAAAAATTCCTCGGATCAACAACCTAGGAAATTCAGCAACTTACCCGTTACGAGATTTTTACTTTCCATCGAAATGGGCTTTCGAGAAAGTCGCGCTAGTCTATTCCCCATAGCTATATGGGCGGCCCACTAAGCTTTCAGCAACTGGCCTCAAGGCTTGTACGCTATCTCAACGAACTCGTCCGGCGGGGCGAGGCTACCGAACGCGGCCTGGCGCGGCTGACGGGTTACTCGCAACCCCATGTTCACAATGTGCTGAAGGGGGCGCGAGGGATGAACCCCGAACTCGCCGATTCGGTCATGGAGCGCATGGCGATCCCCTTGCTGTCGCTGTTGACGCAAGAGGAGCTCTCCGGCGTCGCGCCGCCCAGCCCCGGCGATGCACTGCCCGTCCCCTTGCTGTCGGGCCGACTGGGGGGAGGGCAGCCGTTTCCGTGACTCGCCAAAGACGCATCCACGCAGCCGTTGCGCGCCGAGCGGGTCGCCGGATTAGCCGATCCCGTGCTGGGGGTCCTCGACGGCGAAGAGCGCTCGATGTGGCCGGCAATCTGGCCGCATGACGTGATCTTGCTGGACCGCTCGCCCGCCGAGCGGCGCTCGCCGTCATTCGACCGTGTCTACGCTTTTTCGCTGGGCGGCGGCAGTTTTATCGGACGGTGCCGGCGGGTGGGCGACATGCTGGTCGTTGTGATGGATAACGCCCGCGAGACGGGAGGCGGAATCAATCCGATTTCGCTGACCGGAATCGACATCGGGGATGTTGTCAGGGGCAGGATTGTCTGGCTGGGTAGAGATTTGGATTTCTCGTAGGGGGAACGCGTAGCGTGCGCGGCTTTGGGGCCGCCCTGTCTCGACGATCCCGCGGTCGCCGTGTATAATCGGGAACGGTCACTCCGGGGAACCTTCTCGTCCCATGCAAAGTCGAACCCATCGCCGAATACGCTCAGTCCGGCTCGTAACGTCCTTTGTGCTGTTTGGAGTTGTCGCCGCCGTCGCCCTACAGCCCGCGGCGGCACAGCACATCGAGCGGAACCCTTTCAGCTCCGCGAAAGACCTCGCCGAGGGCCGGCGGCTCTATTCGCTCAACTGCGCTAACTGCCACGGCCCGGCGGGTGCGTCGGGACGCGGGGCGCGGCTGGCGACGAGGCGCCACAAGCACGGCGACTCCGACAGCGAGATGTTCCGCAACATTCTCGACGGCATCGCCGGCACCGGGATGCCCGGGCTGTGGCTCGACGAGGATGCGGTGTGGAGGATCCTTCTCTTCGTCCGCACGCTGGAGCCGGAGACCGAGCGGGTCTGTCGGCCGGCGGAAGGCGATGCCTCGCGCGGCCGTGAACTCTTCATTCAAAAGGGGCGCTGCTCTTCCTGCCACACCGTCGGCATGGGAGGCGGACGCCTCGGGCCCGACCTGAGCGACGCCGGATTGGAATACACGCGCGAGCAAATTCGCGAAGCCGTGCTTGATCCGACCGACACCATCGCGGTAGGTCGCCGCGGAGTCAAGGTGGTCTCGCGCGCCGGCGCCGCGCACGAGGGCATTCTGCTCAACGAGGACGCGTATTCGCTCCACATGATGGGGCGGGACGAGCAGATCCGGTCTTTCACCAAAGAAGACCTGGCGTCGTTCGAACGTCTCGACCAATCGCTGATGCCCGCCTACGGGGATCTGTTTTCCGCCGCCGAGCTGGATAACCTGACCGCCTATCTGTGCACCTTGGGAAGTGAGCAACCGTGAGCGCATTTTTCCGCAACCTCCCGCCGCGTTGGCGGATTTTCGACGGAGCCGCTGCTTCGCGAATCGCAAAAAGCCTGCTTGCCGTCTTTGTCTTGGCCGGCGCGGCTCAAGCTCAAGTCAGCTATCAAGACATTCTCAACGCCTCGCGGAGCCCGGGCGAATGGTTGACGAACAACGGCAACTACGAAGGGCACCGCTACAGTGCGCTGTCGGAAATCAGCGGCGAGAACGTCGCCGATTTGCGCCTCCAGTGGGTCTTCCAAAAAGGCTTCCAACATAAGTTCGAAACGTCGCCCCTTGTGGTCGGCGAGGTCATGTACCTGACCGTTCCGCCCAACGAAGTGTACGCGCTGGATACGACCACCGGCGCCGAACTTTGGCATTACCGGCGGGACCTGCCGCCCAAGGTGATCGCCTGTTGCGGGCTGGTGAACCGCGGATTGGCGGTTCACGGCGACCGGCTCTTCATGGGGACTCTCGATTCCTACCTCATCAGCCTTGACCGCAAGACGGGCCGCGTACTGTGGGAGTCGGAGATGTTCGACTACACGAAGGGCTACGGCGCGACGCTGGCCCCGCTCGTGGTCAAGGACAAGGTCATGGTCGGGACGACCGGCGGCGAGTACGGCATCCGAGGTTTCATCGACGCCTACAATGTCGAGGACGGCAAACGGGAGTGGCGCTTTCATACGGTGCCGGGGCCGGGCGAATTCGGCCGTGACACCTGGGAAGGCGACTCGTGGAAGACGGGCGGCGCTTCGATTTGGGTCACGCCGTCTTTCGACCCGGAGTTGAATCTTACCTATTGGGGCGTTGGCAATCCGGGTCCGGATTGGAACGGGGATTTTCGCAAAGGCGACAACCTGTTCTCCGATTCCGTCGTGGCGCTGGACCCCGATACCGGCAAGCGCAAATGGCATTTCCAATTCACGCCCCACGACGTGCACGACTGGGATGCCACGCAAGTCATGGTGCTGGTGGACCGCGAATACGAAGGCCGCATGCGAAAGCTGCTGATCACGGCGAATCGCAACGGCTTCTATTACGTGCTCGACCGAGAGTCGGGAGAGTTTCTTCGGGCCGAGCCTTACGTCAAGCAGACTTGGGCCGAGCGGATCGACGAGAACGGCCGGCCGGTGCGCGTGCCGGGAAAATTTCCGACCGAGGACGGGATCGAAGTTTACCCCAGCGTCGCCGGCGGCACGAATTGGATGTCGCCGTCGTATAGCCCCGATACGGGGCTCTTTTACGTGACGGCCCGCGAAGGCAGCAGTTTGTATTACAAGGGTCCGGTTGACTACACTGCCGGCACGCGCTTTTGGGGCGGCCGCTTCGATAATCAGGACGAAAATCCCGGCAAGTGGTGGGGTGCCGTGCGCGCGCTGGATCCTTTGACCGGGAAGAAGGTTTGGGAGCACCGCCTCTTCCGGCCCGCTTGGGCCGGGCTGCTTTCGACGGGCGGGGGGCTGATCTTCGCCGGGAGCGACGAGGGGCACTTCAAAGCCCTCGACGACAAGACCGGCGAAGAGCTTTGGCGGCTGAATCTCGGGGGAACTATCAAGGCCAACCCCATGGCGTTTGAAAGCAAGGGCCGGCAGCGGGTGGCTATCGCGGCCGGTAGCGGGCTTTTTGTTTTCGGGCTGCCGGGGAAGAAATAGACTCGGCTCCACGACCGCCCGGACCAGGTTGCCGGATAAGGCCGCCCAGGCAGTGTAACGCGACATCGAGGAACAGGTGAATCAGCCGAGACAGGGCGCCTCCTCCAGCCGCGGCGAAGTTCCCAACATCGCCGGCGTCGTCGAGACGGCGCTGTTTGTCGCTGATACGGGACGCTCCGAGCGGTTCTATCGAGAGGTCTTCGATTTTCGAACGATCTTCCGCGCCGAACGGATCGTTGCCTTGGTAGTGCGCCAAGGCCAAATTCTTCTGTTATTCAAGAAGGGCGCTTCCGTTGAGCCGATCGAAACGCCGGGCGGAACCATACCGGCCTCCGACTCCGACGGCCAAACACATTTGGCCTTCTCGATCAGTGAGGCTGACTTGGAAGCGTGGGAGCGGCGCCTAGTCGCGAACGGTGTCGAGATCGAGAGCAGGGTTCGATGGGATCTCATTCCCGCGGATGAACAGCTACCCCGCCGCGGCGGACGCAGCCTATACTTTCGCGACCCGGATCATCATCTGCTCGAGCTGTTGACGCCCGGTGTTTGGCCGGGCGCCTACTGAGGACTCCGATGGAGGGCTTTAGGGCCGCCCAAGGACGGCGCCGATTGCACCGCCGGCCAGGCCCCCCCGAATGGCCTGAACGACGGCTTCCACCGGGATCACCGCCGCCTCCATGACGTTCGTCGTAGCGTACGTTTCCAGGCTGTAACCCAACCCCAGCAGCAAACCTAACACAGCCCCGGCCTTGGCGCCCTGGGCCAAACTCCCGGCGTCGGGCCAGCGTCTCAGGATCATCGTAAGGAAAGCTCCAAAGATGAGCTGGGACAGGATCAATATCGGAAAGTCGGGTGTCTCCTTGATCAGGCCGTCCATGTAGCCGGCCATTATGAAATCTCCGAGCAAAAGTTCGTAGATAAGCCCCCCCGAGAGAAAGTACACGACTCCCCCCGCGACTGTACCCAATGCAAATTTCTTCGTATCCATGCTGCGAACTCCTTTTTTGTAACCATGCAGTCTACGCGCCCAAGCGGCGCATCAGCGCAACGAGTATAGGCATGCGCTCCGCCGGATCGCAATGGTTTCAACGATTTAGATCAGGATTTGGGGACAAGGGGATCGCGGCGACGCTTCCATAATGGTTGGCGGCGCGGCGTTCCTGGGATAGGCTTCCGGCGGAGGGGCGGCCGGCAAGTGGTAGAGAAAGTCCGACTACGCGACAAAGGGGGCTGCCATCCGATTTCGTTCGTCGAACTGCTTCGTTTCACGCGCCGACGGCGCTGAAAATCGTTGGCTGTACCTTTCTCGTGAAGTCGGACTTGCCCCACGAGCGGCTAGGGGCGTCCGAGTACGGCGCCGATCGCGGCGCCGGCCAGTGCACCCCGAATGGCCGAGACGACCGCCTCCACCGGGATCACCGCCGCCTCTATGGTGTTGGTGGTGGCGTATGTGACGAGGCTGAAACCCAAACCGAGAAGCAGCGTCAACACCGCGCGCGCCTTCGCCCCTTGGGCAGCGCTTCCCGCGTCGGGCCAACGCCTCAGCACCATCGTGAGAAAAGCGCCGAAGATAAGCTCAGCGAGAATCAACAAGCCCCATTCGGGCGTCTCTTTCAGAACTCCGTCCGCGTGTGCGGCCATCATGAATTCCTGGAGCAAAAGTCCATAGAAGAGAAACCCCGTAACGAAGAACACAATTCCGCCCGCCAATGTGGCGAGTCCAAACTTTTTCCTATCCATGCCGTGAAACTCCTTAGATGGGTACTTACTTGACTCAGGTGACCACAAGATGTAGGATCGGGGAAATGGAAGATTATCCTCGGAATCTGGCCGAGTTCGAGGCGCGTTTCGCCACCGAGCAGGCCTGTCGAGAGTATCTGTGTCAACTCCGCTGGCCGGAGGGTTTTCGTTGTCCGCGATGCGGGCACGACAAAGCGTGGGCGGTGCGGACAGCGCTGCTGGAGTGCGCCGGCTGCGGGCATCAAGCTTCTCCAACGGCGGGCACAATATTTCAAGACACCCGCCAACCCCTCCAGAGTTGGTTTCGAGCCATGTGGTGGCTCACGAGCCAGAAGAACGGGGCGAGCGCGCTGGGCTTGCAGCGGGTGTTGGGCCTGGGCAGCTACAAAACGGCCTGGACTTGGTTGCATAAGCTCCGGCGCGCCATGGTGCGGCCCGGACGCGATCGGCTCAGCGGGCGCGTGGAGGTTGACGAGACTTACTTAGGAGGCTTGGAGGAGGGCGTGCGCGGTCGCCAAACCGACGCTAAGGCGCTGATTGTAGTAGCGGCCGAGGAAGATGGTGCCGGCATCGGGCGGGTTCGGATACGCACCATTCCCAACGCCTCCGGGGACAGCTTGATGGCCTTCGTCGGCGAGTCGATCGAACCCGGCAGCGTGGTCCATACCGACGGTTGGCTGGGATACGAACCGCTCGAAGGCGACGGCTATCGCCACGAGGTGAGCTACCTGGAGGGGCAACCGGCGCGCGCCTCGAAACTGCTCCCCCGGGTGCACCGCGTGGTGTCGTTAGTGAAGCGCTGGATACTGGGCACGCATCAAGGAGCGGTCAGTCACGAGCATCTCGACTCCTACCTCGACGAATTCGCCTTCCGCTTCAACCGCCGCAAGTCCAGAAGTCGAGGCAAGCTCTTTACCGCCTGGTTCAACAGGCCGTCGCCGTGCCACCGGCACCCTACAAATCGCTGGTCGGAGGCACCGCGACACGCGCTACGGACGACCACAACATGTAGGGGCTATTTCCCAATACCTGAGTCAAGTAAATACCCATCACTCCTTTTTGGGTCAGACCTGGGAACAACGCACCCGTCGGGCCCGTCCGCGCCACCGAGTATAGGCATGCTCTTCGCCGGATCGCAATGGTTTCTTTACGTTCCTAACGAAAAAGACGGGGGGCTTGCTCCATAAGCTGACCGGCGGGTGCGGGTTCCGGCGGGACGGCGGCTCACGATCGCAAAGGCGGCGGCCGGCTTGAGCGGCAACCGGCGCGGACGGACGTGCTAGGATGTCCCCTTCGGCTAGCGTGCCGGTAAAGGAGTATCGAATCCACGATGGCGGGCACGGAACAATCTCGCGGTCTTACCCCGATTCAGTGGCTGATTTGCGGCGTCGCCGCTCTGGGGTTCGCCTTCGACATCTATGAATTGTTGATGTTGCCGCTGATCGTGCGGCCGGCGCTGCTGGAGCTGGCCGACGTGCGCCCGGGGACGCCCGAATTCAATCAATGGGTCGGGATGCTGTTCTACGTCCCGGCCGTCTTCGGGGGGATTTTCGGACTACTGGGGGGGTATCTCACCGACCTATTGGGGCGGCGGCGGGTGTTGGTTTGGAGCATTTTGCTCTATGCTTTCTCGGCCTGCGCGGCGGGATACGTTACGTCGCCGGTTTGGCTGTTGGTATTTCGCTGTACGACGTTCATCGGCGTTTGTGTGGAGTTCGTCGCCGCGGTGGCGTGGTTGGCGGAGCTGTTCCCGAATCCCAAGCAGCGTGAGGCCGTGTTGGGGTACACCCAGGCTTTCTCGTCGATCGGCGGGTTGATGGTGACCGGCGCCTACTACCTGGCCGTGACCTACGGCGAGGCGTTCCCGGCGATTCACGGGGCTCACGAGGCTTGGCGTTACACGCTGATCTCGGGAGTGATTCCGGCCGTTCCGTTGATCATCATTCGGCCGTTTCTGCCCGAGTCGCCGGTCTGGGCGCAAAGGAAAGCCGCGGGCACATTGCGGCGGCCGAGCCTCGGCGAACTGTTTCGTCCTGAATTTCGTAGGACGACAATCGTGACGACGGTGATGTTCGCGTGCAGTTACGGGGCGGCGTTCGGCGCGATTCAGCATGTGCCGCGCATGGTCCCCGGCTTGGCGGAAATGGCGGAGATGGCGCGCACCGCGGTGCAGCAGACCGTCAGCGGCGTGCAGGCCTATCAGGAAGTCGGCGGATTGTTGGGCCGCCTCGCGTTGGCCGTGTTGGCGCTGCGCATTGTGGGACGCCGGAGGTTGATTCGGATCTTTCAAATCCCGGGCCTGGTGATTCTCCCGATCGTATTCTTTTACGCCTCGGTCAACAGTCTGGAGATGTTGAAGTGGGGCATCTTGCTGGTCGGGTTGCTGACGGTGGCGCAGTTCAGTTTCTGGGGGAATTATCTGCCGCGCGTCTATCCGACACACTTGCGGGGCACGGGAGAAAGCTTCGCCGCCAATATCGGCGGTCGCATGTTGGGGACGTCGGCCGCGCTCGTAACGACAACTCTGGCGAATTACATGCCGGGAGCAGGCGGGCCCGAAAAGCTGGCGTACGCCGCGGGAACCGTCGGCGTAGCCGTCTATGTGATCGGTTTCACCGCGAGTTTCTTCCTGCCCGAGCCGGCGCAAGAAGAACTGCCTGAGTGAGCGTTCGCCGCCTCGCCGGCGAACTTATGCGGTCGGCGCTCGGTACAGTCCTCAATTTTTCACAGCCCTTGACGCGCACGGCTCGGTTGGCGGGAGGTGGCCTATGCGGGCTCCAGGCCGGCGTATTTCATCATCAGCTTCTTAAGGCCGTGGCGGGGGAACTGGACGGTTAGTTTGACGTCGTCGCCGGTCTTTTCCCGGCGAAGGACCGTGCCGATGCCGTATTTGCCGTGACGGACCCGCGCGCCGATTCGGTAGGGGTTGCGGTTTCCCGGCGCGTGACGGGGCGGACTTGCCCCAACGGGGTTCGACGCCGAGCCGCCCGCCGGACGTTCGGCGCCGGGAAATTCGAGGACGCGGTTCTCGGCGGGCCTCTTCTTCGCCGCGGGCGGACGTTTGGCCGTCTTTGTGCCGGGCGAAAACGGAACACCGCGTTCCGAGAAAAAGTCGGCGATATTCTCGACCGAGTCATAGGTTTTCGCGCCCGCCATGCGGTTTTCGACGGTCCTTCGCACCTGATCCCGCTCGGCGAACAGATCCAATGAATCGTCATCCCACGCCGAGGCCACGTCGGGCGAGCGGTTGTCGATCAACTCCGGGGGAATCTCGGCGAGAAACCGCGACGCCGTCATAGGCCGCGGCGTTCCCGCGCCGTAGCGCCGGCGTGTCCGCGCGCTCGTCAGCAGCAGCCGGCCGCGGGCCCTCGTCATCCCGACATAACAAAGCCGGCGCTCTTCCTCGATTTCGCTGTTGCTCTCCAGAGTGCGGCTGTGCGGGAAGAGCCCCTCTTCCATGCCGATCATGGCCACAAAGGGAAACTCCAAACCCTTGGCGCTGTGCAACGTCATCAGCAGAACGACCGCTTTGTTGTCGATGTCGTCGGTATCGGAAACCAGCGCGGCGTGATCGAGGAAGGCATGCACGTCCTCGCCGCGCTGCGAGGCTTCGGCTGCGGCATTGAGCAGTTCGCTGATGTTCTCCACGCGCGCCGGGGCGTCAACGGACATGTCGTTTTCAAGCATCGCCCGGTAGCCGGACTGCTCATAGAGCCAGGACAACAACTGTTGCACCGGCAGGCGGGTCAGCTCCTCGCGGGCGAGATCCATCAGCTTTTTGAAACCCTTGAGCGCATTGTGGGCGCGCTTGGAAAAAACGCCCTCGTCGAGCATGCGTCCGATCGATTCCCACAAGGAGAGATCCTCGCGCCGCGCGTGGGCCTCGATCTGCTCCACTGTCGCCCGCCCGATGCCTCGCGCCGGGGTGTTGATCACACGCAGCAGATTGACCGTATCGCTCGGCGTGACGGTGACTTTCAGATAGGCGATCAGGTCTTTGACCTCGGCGCGGCGGTAAAAGCTTACCCCGCCCACCACGACATACTTGCGGTTGTAGCGCCGCAAGGCCTCTTCCATTTGGCGCGACTGCGAGTTGGTGCGGTAGAGCACGGCGGCGCTTCCGGCGGAGTCTTCATTCAGATAACGATGAATCGCGTCGGCCACGTAGAGGGCCTCGTTTTCGCCGTCCGGGGCGCGATAGAAGGTGATCGGCGCGCCCTCGTCTCCGGCGGTCCAAAGCGTCTTGCCCTTGCGCTCGATATTGTTCTCGACGACCGCGCCCGCGGCGGCGAGAATCTTCTTGGTCGAGCGATAGTTTTGCTCCAGTCGAATCACTTTCGCGCCGGGAAAATCTTTCTCGAAATCGAGGATGTTCTGAATGTTGGCTCCGCGCCAGCTATAGATCGATTGATCTTCATCGCCCACCACGCACACATTGCCCGACCCGCCGCCGAGCAGCCGCATCAGGTCGTACTGCGGCCGGTTTGTGTCTTGGTACTCGTCGACGGTGATGTAGCGAAACCGCCCGCGAATCGATTCCCGCACGGCCTCGCTGTGGCGCAGCAACCGCACGGCTTCCAGTAACAAGTCGTCGAAATCAAGCGCGTTGGCTTTCAGCAGCGCGGCTTGATAGTGCTCGAAGATGACGGCCAACTTTTCGGCCTGCGGGCCGGTCGCGGAGGCATAGAATTGCTCCGCGTTTTCGCCGCGGTTCTTGGATTGGCTGAGCGTCGACAATGCCGCCCGATACTTCATGAACTGCTCGTCGAGCCCGAGCTGCTTGTAGACCGATTTGACCACCGTCAGCTGATCGCTGTCGTCGTAGATGTTGAATTGGGTCGTAAACCCCGATCGCACCTCACCGAGAGGACCACCGTATCCCCGCAGCAGCCGCACGCAGAACGAGTGGAAAGTGGAAACGGTGGGCAGCGATCCCGCCGCCGCCCCGGAGCGGCCGAGCAAGGCGGCCACGCGATTGCGTATCTCCTCGGCGGCTTTATTCGTGAAGGTGACGGCGAGCAGCGCCGACGGCGGCACGCCCTGCTCACGGACCAAGTAAGCGATGCGCGAAATCACGACCCTCGTCTTGCCGCTGCCGGCCCCGGCGAGGATCAATAAAGGGCCTTCAGTATGGAGAACGGCTTGTTTCTGTTGAGGGTTTAAGGCGGCGAGAAAGTCCATTTCCGATGCTTCATTCTAGCAGCGGCGACCGGTCGCCTTACGAGCCCGATCCGCTCGAATCGGCGGTCTCTCTACCATGGGGGACACTAGGATCCTAGGAGGGGAAGACGATTTAAGATGCCCGAAAACTCCGATCCAGCACCGTCGCCCAGGGTCTGAAATTCGCGAATCTCCTCAGCGGCGAAGCGGCGGCGGGAACGCCACACGATGAGAAATGCGGGTTAAGAATCCCGCGGATTCATGGAACCGGCCCCGCTTTCCACCGCCCCTGACCCGCCGAGAAGGCGCGGTCCGGCGAATCCGCGCTAAGCACTCTCGACCGGGCTCACCTTCGTCGGAATGTCGTCGAGATGAATGGTCTTATCCGTATCGAGGATCAGCAACAAGCGGTCCTCCAGCTTGTAGGCGCCCGAGATCAGTTCGCGCGCCGTGCCCTCGAGGGTTTCCGGAGGCTGTTCGTAGTCGCTCTCGGTGACTTGCAGGACGTCGGCGATCTCGTCGACCTGTAAGCTGACCGCGCTGTCTTCCGAGCGCACGACGACGTTCATGGGACGCCGGTCGTCGGGACGCGGCCGCAGTCCCAATCGCTGCCGCAAGTCGATCGCGGTGACGATTTCCCCGCGTAGATTGATGAGGCCCTCGATCACGTCCGGCGCGCTCGGCACCGGCGTCATCTCCTGGTAACGCAGTACTTCTTGCACGCGCAGCACTTCGACCCCGAAGAACAGCTCGTCGACGAAAAAGGTGGCGAACTGTTGGTTGATGGCCGCGGCGTTTTCCGCTTGTGTGGCTGTGGTTTGCTCCATGGAAAGATACCTCCGAGGATCAGGCTTCTTGTTCGACGAGTTGCGTCTCTTCGATCGCGGCCGCCAATTTTTCGATCGATTGCAGCATCTCTTGGCGGTTATGGATCAGTTGGTAGTCGTCAAAGTGATAGGGGGCGTCGCCGGCCGGCTCGGTTTCCTCCATCCTTTGCGCCAGCGCCACCACGGGAAGTCGCGCCAGCGAGGGCTCTTCGCGGATCCGCCGCAAAACCTCGAAGGCATTGACGCCCGGCAAATCAAGGCTCGATAGAACGACATCGACCTGCTCGCGGGAAAGCAGTTGTAGCGCCTGCTCGCCGTCGCCCGCTTCGAGAACGCGGCAGCCGTTCATTTCGAGGTAGCTGCGGAGAATGCTGCGCGAGAACGGCGACCCCTCGGCGATCAGCACCCGAGCGCCCGCCCGACCGTCGTCCGGTTTTTCGCCGAACCACCCCGCGTCGAAGGTTTCGATGAGATATTGCAAGTCCAAGAAGTCGGTGACGCGCTCGGCAACGACGCCCGACCCGACAATCCCGGCGCGCTCGGAGTTCGTGCGCGCCTTCACGACGTCTTCGACAATGTCGACGATCTGATCGACCACGATGCCGACTTGCTTTTCCTTGTCGCTGAAGACGATGACCTGGTAGACATCGCTGTCGCCGGCCGTCTCACTCGGTCCCAGGCCCAGCTGCTCCGACAGAACCACCAAGGGCAAGATGCGCTCTCGGTACTGCACCACCATGCCGTCGCGCGAACGCTCGACCTTCGCGACGGGGAACTCTTCCAGCCGAGCCACGAGCGAAAGCGGCACGGCGAGACATTCGTTCGCGCCGCTGCGGAACAGCAAGATCGTTTGCCGGTCGGCGGTGACCTCGCGGCGCTCTTCCTGCGCCGCCGAGGAGTGTTCGTGATCCTTGCCCAGCACACGGCCGAGTTGCGCCACGCCGAAGACATCGAGAATCAAGGCCACCCGCCCGTCACCCATCACCGTCGCGCCCGCGTAGCAGTCCAAGCCCTTCAATAAAGTGCTCAACGGCTTAACGACGATTTCCTGAGTATCGTGAATACCGTCGACGACGAGCCCAAAGCTTCGTTCGTCGGTTTGCAGCACCACAATGTTGACCGCTTCCTCGGAATTTTCGTCGCGGTTGTTCGCGTAGCCCAACACGTCATTGAGATATACGAGCGGCAGCAGCTTGCCGCAAGCGGTAGACGGGCGAACCGTGCACCCACTCAATCGCCGTCTTGGTCGTTTTGCCTTCCAACCGCACCAGCTCGAGCAGACTCACCTGGGGAATCGCGAAACGTTCCTCGCGGCATGAAACCACCAGCGCCGGGATAATCGCCAGCGTCAGGGGAATCTTGATCTTAAGCGTCGTCCCCTTGCCCTGACGGCTGTGCAAATCAACCGTGCCGCCGATCTTTTCAATGTTCGTTTTCACGACGTCCATGCCGACGCCGCGTCCCGAGACGTTCGTGACCTTCCGCGCCGTCGAGAACCCGGGCAGAAAGATCAGGTTCATCACGTCACGTTCCGACATCCGCTCCAGCCGGTCGGCCGGCAGCAAGCCCTTCTCCGCGACCTTCTCCCTGAGCACCTCGGGGTCCAGGCCCTTGCCGTCGTCGATGATTTCGATATTGACCTGCCCGCCCTCGTGGTAGGCGCGCAGCCGCAATACCCCTCCCGCAAGCTTCCCGGCGGCCTCGCGCTCGGCCGGCGTTTCGATGCCGTGATCACACGAATTGCGAACGATGTGCGTCAGCGGATCCTTGATGGATTCGATGATCGTTTTGTCAAGCTCGGTCTCGGCGCCTTCCATCTCGAGCGTGATCCGTTTGCTCATCGAGTTGGCCAGGTCGCGGACCACGCGGGGAAATTTATTCCACAGCAGCCCGATCGGTTGCATACGGGTCTTCATCACCGCCGCCTGCAACTCGGTCGTGATCAAATTCAGCTGCTGCGAGGTGGCCGTCAACGTCGCGTCATCCTGCGACGCGGCATGCTGCAGGATCTGATTGCGTGAAAGCACCAGTTCCCCGGCCAGGTTCATCAATTTGTCGAGTTGGTCGACATCCACGCGAATCGTCGAATCGGCCACCGACCGGCGAGACGCGCCGCCGTCGGCGGGCTTCTTTGCCGCCGCGGCCGGCGCCGTCGGTACCGGCGGGGCGTCCGCGCCCAACTCGGCATGGGCGGGCGTCTCGGGCTCGGAACTCAGCTCGGCTTCGGCCGAGGGAGCTTCCTCGACCGCGCCCTGCTCGGCGGTCGAATCCGCGTCGCAGGTGGCTTGGAGCCGCACGCGCAACGTTTCGTAGACGTCCTCCCCTTCGGCGCCGCTCTCCTCGATCCGCGAGAGGATCGACTGACGACGTCCACGGTCTCGAGCAGCAGCGTCGTCAGGTCGGGCGTCAACCGCTTTTCGCCCTCACGCAACTGACTCAACAGGTTCTCGGCGCGGTGAGTGATCGACTCCAACGTCGAAAAACCCAGAAAACCGCAGGTCCCCTTAATAGTGTGGATCGTTCGGAAGATGCTCGAGAGCAGGTCCTGGTCGTCAGGGCGCTGCTCGAGCTCCACAAACTCCTGGTCCAGTTGCGCCAAGTTCTCATTGCTCTCGATTAGAAATTCCTTGATGATATCGTCGAATTCGTCCATCAGCACACTCCGGGGCTAGGCTTGTAATTGAAATCGACCAGATGCGCCGTCACTTTAGAACTGAGCGGGGCGACCGGAACAAAAACAGCCCGTTCGTCTCAAAGCGCCACCGGGCGAAGAGCCTCGAAACCCCTCCCCCACACGGGAATCTCGAGCGGCCGGGCCGCGCGGTTGCTGTGATAAACTGAGGGTCTTCCGGAGAGATCGAGAAGCTGGAGAAAGCTGTTCGCCGCACGGGGAAACGGCCCATTCAGGACGGAACAACTGAAATTCACACGCTGGCGTAGCTCAGATGGCTAGAGCGCTTGATTGTGGATCAAGAGGTCGGTGGTTCGATTCCACCCGCCAGTACCAATTTTTTCAACAACTTACAGGGATCAGGATCAACCGGGTCGGAGAGTGAGAGCGGCAAGTGTGATCCCGGGTGGGATCAGCGAACTCGCCGTCCGATGATGCGCCGACATGCGACCCCGCTTATCGCGAAGGCTGCGGGGACGCGCTCAGGCTGCTGGATCAACCTATGCGGGCGGCGTAGGACGGATGCCGAGCCTATTTCTTCGATTTGTCGTAGAGCTTGTGACGCGGGTCAAGCCACACAATAAAAAATACGTCATCGGTCAGGAACCCATGCGCACGCCATTCCCTTTGGGCGTGCGGGGCCGGAACTGCCATGCTTCATCCATGGCGAGTTGCTCACCAAGGTGAGCAAAACCGTACAGCTCGGTAGTGTCATCGAAGTCAATTCGATGCGCATGGTATGACTCTGTCCAATCGAGAAGGTCGCTTGCCGTTTGCTTGCTTGTCCTGCCCCAGCTGGAACAGGAGGTCGCGTTCCGCCACTAAGATAGCGGAGGAAACGCATGAGGAAATCGCGGAAACACTACACAGCCCCAGAAAAAGCCGCCATCCTGCGACGCCATCTCGTCGAGACGGAGCCCGTCTCGAATGCACGGAGGCAGCAGGCCCGATCGGTCGACGGGGTCAATGTTGTTGCTCTAGGTTCCTGAGAGTATCTGCCGGTCCCGGTGTGGCGCCCGTCACGGAGCGCCCCCCGGCGGAGAGTTAGCGATGTTCGCCGACACAACGGTCGTTCAAGCGCCCGGCGTTCTTCATGATAGCCTCGAACCCAGCAACATTGGCATAACCGAGGGAAGACGTTTTCGACTCGATATGCCTCAGTTGGCCGCCGGCGGGCTCTCGGAATCGTGGCTCTTCCTCGCGCCTTTCCCTAATTCGGCGTCGCGACTATATTGATATCGATCTGCCAGTTATCATTCTTCGTAATCTTAATGCTCGGGATTGAGTAGCCGGAGCCAAGATCCACGCTATCGTAATCTTCGACGATGTGAAACGTCGAATTCACGTTCGGTGTTTGATGGGTATTGACTTGACTCATGTGACCACAAGATGTAGGATCGGGGAAATGGAAGATTATCCTCGGAATCTGGCCGAGTTCGAGGCGCGTTTCGCCACCGAGCAGGCCTGTCGAGAGTATCTGTGTCAACTCCGCTGGCCGGAGGGTTTTCGTTGTCCGCGATGCGGGCACGACAAAGCGTGGGCGGTGCGGACAGCGCTGCTGGAGTGCGCCGGCTGCGGGCATCAAGCTTCTCCAACGGCGGGCACAATATTTCAAGACACCCGCCAACCCCTCCAGAGTTGGTTTCGAGCCATGTGGTGGCTCACGAGCCAGAAGAACGGGGCGAGCGCGCTGGGCTTGCAGCGGGTGTTGGGCCTGGGCAGCTACAAAACGGCCTGGACTTGGTTGCATAAGCTCCGGCGCGCCATGGTGCGGCCCGGACGCGATCGGCTCAGCGGGCGCGTGGAGGTTGACGAGACTTACTTAGGAGGCTTGGAGGAGGGCGTGCGCGGTCGCCAAACCGACGCTAAGGCGCTGATTGTAGTAGCGGCCGAGGAAGATGGTGCCGGCATCGGGCGGGTTCGGATACGCACCATTCCCAACGCCTCCGGGGACAGCTTGATGGCCTTCGTCGGCGAGTCGATCGAACCCGGCAGCGTGGTCCATACCGACGGTTGGCTGGGATACGAACCGCTCGAAGGCGACGGCTATCGCCACGAGGTGAGCTACCTGGAGGGGCAACCGGCGCGCGCCTCGAAACTGCTCCCCCGGGTGCACCGCGTGGTGTCGTTAGTGAAGCGCTGGATACTGGGCACGCATCAAGGAGCGGTCAGTCACGAGCATCTCGACTCCTGCCTCGACGAATTCGCCTTCCGCTTCAACCGCCGCAAGTCCAGAAGTCGAGGCAAGCTCTTTTACCGCCTGGTTCAACAGGCCGTCGCCGTGCCACCGGCACCCTACAAATCGCTGGTCGGAGGCACCGCGACACGCGCTACGGACGACCACAACATGTAGGGGCTATTTCCCAATACCTGAGTCAAGTAAATACCCATCCGGGCCTATTCTGAGTTGGCCGCGAAGCCGATGCCGCTTAGGCTCATCCACCCATAGCCGGCGCCGCCGGCTACCCAGGTCACGCGGCCGTCCGGGTGAACGTCGACACGGGCGGGTGTTGTCGTGGTTATTGAGGTTGAAGACGAGACGCCCGGCCGGCCGGCAGCCGATGGGTAAGGTCGTGATGTGTTTTTGGTCGGCTACCGACGTGTATGAAGTCCGCGCCAGGCCGGTCACGAAGCAAAGACCGCCTAGTCGGCTCAGCGAGGCGGCCTGATAGCCGCCGCCGTAGTTCGACCAACCGGAGCCAAAGTTGACGATCGGCTCGCTCGCGGTCCCAAAGGCGATCCCGCTTAGGCTGATCCAGCCGTAGTCGGTGCCGCCGGCGACCCAAATGATGCGCCCGTCGGGCCGGACGTCGATCCGGGCCGTCTTGTCATGATTGCTTTGATTGAGGATCAGCCGTTCGGTGGGACGGCACTCCGCCGGCAGCGTGGCAATGTGCGGCTGCGACGCGATGTCGGATCCCTTCACCAAGCCTTGAACGAAGCACATGTTGCCTTCGCGTTGGAAGCGAGCTTCACCGTAGCTGCCGCCGTAGTCTTGCCAGCCGGGGCTCAGCGCGAGCGGGGCGGCCGCCGCGGGGCTGAAGCGGATACCGCTCAGGCTGACCCAACGATGGTCGCCGCCGCCGGCGACCCAGAGTATCTTTCCGTCGGCAAAGACGTCCACGCGAGCGGTCTTCTCTCTATTGTTCAGATTGAAGACCAGTCTTTTTTCGGGCCGGCATTCCGGCGACAGCGTAGCGACGTGTTTCTGGTCCGTCGTCGCTGCGTGGGATGTGCGGGCCAAGCCCTCCACGAGGCAGATGCCCCCCTGCTTGCGGACCGCCGCGGGAGCGTATTCGCCGCCGTAGTGACTCCAGCCGTCGCCAAAGTCCAGATTCACCGCGGTCGAAGAGGGTTCGGCGGCGCTGTTGTCCTCGTCCGACTGCGCCGAGCCAATGAGCCCCTCGACCGCGTTTCTGATTAACGGCGAAATGGTCTCGGTCAGCAAGCCGTCCACTTGGCAACTGATGCCCTCCGTCGAACAGATGCCGGGAACCCGGTCGACCTGGATCTGCTCGGTCGGCGGAATGGCCCAGCACCTGCCGTCGGAGTAGATGGGAGCGACCAGGGGACAGGCTTGGTTGGCCCCGCCCTCGGGGCTGCCTGTCCTTGGCGCCCGCCCCAACTTCCAGCAGACGCCGCCGGAATCGACACCGGCACAGAATCTTTGCGGCGTATTGGGGCTGGATAGGACGGCGGGCCCGGGGGGGCTCACGTAACACTTGCCGCCCGACTCGTAGGTGCCTAGGGGGCATTTGTAGCAGGTCTTTGTGCATTCCAGTCGAAAATTCCGTTCACAGCAATAGGATATTTTCGACTTCGTCGAGGTGGCGCTCGGCGGCACGATCCAGCACTTTCCCGCTTCCTCGAAGCCGGTCGGGCAGACGTAGCTGTAGCCCAACTCTTCGCCCGCGAAGGGTGTATTGGTCCAGCAGCGGTCCTGATAGAGCGTGTAACCGATGGGACAGCCCCGCGGATCGCGACCGCCTTGGGGAAAACCGCTTCCGGCCGGGATCCTCACCTCCTTGCCGGCCAAGGCGTACTCGATCAGTGTTCGCGGGTCACTGCCGGGGAAGAGATCTTGCATCGTGCCGATGGTGCTGAACAGCGGATCGACCCAGGGCGGCTCCGGTACGGCCGCGACATCCAAAAGGACGGTAAACGACGACCCGACGGCGGCGACAGGATCTTGCTGATAGGCGGCATGGAACCGCCGCCAAGCGTCGACAATCGTGGTCACGGCGTCGATGGCCGGCGACACGTCGACTTGGCGGTCGAGCACGACGTCGATTCGCTTAGTGAACCAGGGCAGGGTGACATCGCCCGTGAGCACGAATGACGCGCGGGGTTGAGGCAGGAGCACCATCTCGACGTTGACGACCGGTTGGCTCAGGGTGAGTTGGGCGACGGAGATGTCGTGGGGTAAAGTGCCATCGATGAAAACGCCGTTTCTTGAGATTTCGCTGTCGACCTCGCCCACGAGCGTCATCGAACCGCCGCTCAGCGGCGCCCAAAGCGAGCCTTTCAGCGCCATCCCCGGCTCTATGTCGCCAGATTTGTCCGAGCGTGAGCTGTTGCGGCCGTAGGCTGAGCAGCACGTCGAGAGACGCCCCGCCCGCGGCGATGCTCGAGATGAGGACCTCGGTTGTGACGTCGCCAAGGATCGTGGCCGTGCCGGTGACGGTGAAAGAAACGCCGGCACTGGTCGTAAAGGCGACGGTCACATCGCGGAGATCGAGGACGCCGTCGGGGAGACCTTCCCCTAATGGCGGGATTGCGACGGAGTCGCCGATTTGCAGTCGTAGCAGGTCGGTGAGCGCGGCGAAAGACAGCACGTCGTAGGGCCCAAGAACAAATTCGGAAGATTGTCTAACGGGAGCCGGCGATTCCGCTTTAGCCGACGCCCTCGCTTGGGCCGTCTTGAAAGACCGCGTGGTTTCTCCTCTCCTGGAGCCGTTCTGCTTGACCTGGGTTCCCGAATCAGGTCCCGGCCCGGGTAGCACCTGGTCCAACGAGCGCCGGCCCGCCGGAGACAGTTGCCCGCCCGAAACGTTGAGCCTAGCCGTGGCGGGGACGTCCGACTCCTCGAGCGAAGTGATCAGGGCCTCGACGATTTGCCCGCTGTCGATGTCGAGCCGCGTGGCCAACGAGAAAGAGCGAACCTCGCCCTCCACCTCCACCTCGAGGAGATCGGTTACCCAAATTTCCAGTAACAATCTCTCATAGGCGAACGTTAGAGTGCGCCGCGCGGTATGGGCGAATCGCAGTCGGTCGGGAAACCAACCCGGCTGCGTGGTGGGCAGGGGAAGCGCGGCTTCCAAGAACAGAAATACCGCGGCCGCGGGGTCGGTTTGGGCAAGGGGTAGCGCGGAATCAACGCCGATGCTTCCCGCCAGGGTGACCGCCGTATTCGCGTCGGTAACGCCTAGTTGAAACAGAGAGTATTGGATGCCGGTGGAGTCAGCCGGATTGACGGCCGCGGAAAAGTTGGATTGCGCCGGCAGGAAATCGATGTCGGCGTCCCCGTAGAAAGCGGCGGCCGCTTTGGGGAGATCCTGTGTGTTGAGGCTGTGCTCGGCGCTCGTCAGCGTAACGGCGGCGCCGCCGAGGTTAAGATCGTCGAGAATGGAAGGCGGAAGACCGGGGACGAGGTCGTGAAATACGACTGCGGACAACAATTTGAGGCCGATCACAAAGCGTCCGGCCGCGTCCTCACCGGGTTCCCAAAACCCCGTGAACAAAGTATCATCTGGCCCGCCAGGGGTCGTCTTCCCGATCAGGGCGAAAGACCACTCTAGGTCGTTGATGATGAGCGAGGCGTCGTGGAGGACAATGTCCTCCAAAGGGCTCCCAGCTGAAATGGGGATTGGGAGAGTCAGCTCGACGCCGTCTGGGTGGGCCGTCAAACGGTCACGAACGCTTTCGAACGAAGCCGAACCAAGATTCTCGAATGTGCCCAACGCGCGATCGAGATGCACCAAACGAGCGTGAGCCACCGCCTTGACGAGGCCGCGATCTTCCGTGCCCTGACCCGGCCGCGCCACGGCCGACGTTAGGCAGAAGAGCAGCAGCAGCGTTCCGACGGAAACTGCGGCTCGAGCATCGAAGTTTCGGCGGAATACCTCTTTTGGCATGCCCCGAGGGTATGCAAGCGCGTCGTCAATGTGGGGGCGGATCCGAACAACAAGACGCAAGCTGCTGAAGCCAAACACGTTCGCTGTCGTGTTCTTGCCGCGGCAGACGGCTGTGATTCGCCAACCGAAATGCAGACAAGGCCGACGATTCTAACCGCATGGTTAGACCGGCTATCGATTCAGATAGAGTTTCGAGGAGACGGCGACGCGTTGCGGCTCAGGCCAAGATGTCTTGGATTACGTGCCCATGCACGTCGGTCAGGCTATAGTCACGACCGCCGAAGCGATAGCTGAGCCTTTCGTGATCGAGCCCGAGTTGATGCAGAATCGTGGCGTGCAGATCGTGAATTGTGAGCTTGTTCTCGACAACCCTGTAGCCGTACTCATCGGTTTGACCGTAGATCAAACCTTTCTTGAGCCCGCCGCCGGCCAGCCATAAGCTGAACCCCATCGGATTGTGGTCCCGGCCGTCCGCCGCTTGCACGAAAGGCGTCCGCCCGAACTCGCCCGAGAAGACGACCAGCGTCTCATCCAGCAGCCCGCGCGCCTTGAGGTCTTTGATCAGCCCCGCGACAGGCTGGTCCACCGTGAAGGCATTCGCCGCGTGGCCGACTTTCAGCCCACCGTGCTGGTCCCACGGATTCGACATTCCGTCGGTAAGGCCTTTGCTCGGGACCATGGTTAACTCAACGAAGCGCACCCCCCGCTCGACCAATCGCCGCGCCATCAAACATTGCCGCGCATAGATCGACCGAGGCGTCATCTCGGAATCCAGCCCGTACAGTTTCTTCGTCGCCTCGCTTTCGCCGCTCAGGTCCACCAGCTCCGGCACCGCGCTCTGCATCCGGTAGGCGATCTCGTAATTGTTGATCGCCGCTTCCACCGGCTCGTGCTCGCCCAGGCCTGTCAAGAATGACTCGTCCATCCCTCGGACAAAAGACAACTGCTTGCGCTGTAGATGGTCCGGCTCGCTCGGCGTCACGTTGCGCAGCGGCTCATCTCGTCCGGGGTAGATCAGCGAGGCTTGATGCACCGACGGCAAAAAGCCGTTGCCCATCATATTGATGCCGCCCAGCGGAATGCCGCCCCCGCCGAGCACGACAAAGCCGGGGAGGTTCTGGTTCTCGCTGCCCAGCCCGTAGGTCACCCAAGCGCCCATGCTCGGGAACCCGGTGAACGGAGTGCCGCAATGGAAATAGAAATTCCCTTGGGCGTGCTCCATGAATTTCGCCGTCATGGAGCGGATTACGCAAAGCTCATCCGCCACCGAACCGATGTGCGGAAAAATCTCGCTCATCGGTATGCCGCTTTCACCGTGCCGCTCAAATTCCCAAGGACTCGGGAAGATGTTCCCGTCCTGGTTGAACATCGTCCGCTCGGTCTTGAACGGCATCGGCTGCCCGGCTTCCTTGGAGAGGCGCGGTTTCGGGTCGAACGAATCGACCTGCGACAACCCTCCGGACATGTAGCAAAAGATGACGTTCTTGACCCGCGGCGCGAAGTGCGGCGGTTTCCGAACAAGCGGCGCTTCCGGGCGGCCTT
Organism: Bryobacterales bacterium; assembly: GCA_965248235.1. Taxonomy (GTDB): domain Bacteria; phylum Acidobacteriota; class Terriglobia; order Bryobacterales; family UBA6623; genus UBA6623. The sequence continues at coordinate 884,144 of CBDFIU010000002.1, forward strand.
TTGACGGCCCGGCGTAGTTCTTATCCGCCATCAAGCCCGCCAAGGCAAGCATGCCGAACCCGGTCGAGCTTCGGCGCAGCATTTCCCGCCGGCTGACCGGACGTCGCGGATAGCGATGACTCGGATCGTACATAAGCCCCCTAACGAATATAGATGAATTCCTTGAAGTTGAAAAGCGAATGCGCCACCGCCCGCCAAACCTTGGCGCTCCCCAGAATCGCGCTTTCCGAAACCCCGTGTTCTTTCGCCAAATCGGCTACATATCCCTCGGCGCGGTCTCGCTCTTCTGGCAGCGGCCGCCGGCCGAATGCCTTCATGAACATATACTCGATCCGCATGCCCGCCGAGTGGGCCTCGCCATTCGCCAGTCGGCTGCCCCACTCCTCGGCCAAACCCGTCACGAACGGGCTATTCATCAGCGCCAACGACTGCGCCGGCACATTCGTCACGTCGCGTTTCCCGCGAGTCGTCGCCGGGCTCGGCTGATCAAACGCCTCCAGCAAGGGATTGTGGAGATTGCGTCGAAGCTCTTGGTAGACGCTGCGCCGGTCGTCTCCGTAGGGAGACGGTTTCTCTTTGCCGGCATCATCGTCACTAAAGAAATAAGAACTCCGGCTCGAGATCGGCGCCCCGTACATCGTCTGATCCAACCTGCCTGAAACCGCCAACAGCGAATCCCGAATCGCCTCCGCGTTAAGCCTCCGCGCCGGCATATGTTGGAGCCATTTGTTCAGGGGGTCGATTTCGCGCGCCCGATCGGAGGGCTTGCTGCTCATCCGATACGCCCGTGTCGACACCAACCGCTCAATCGTTTTCTTGATCGACCAGCCGTCGTTGACAAATTGATCGGCCAGGAAGTCAAGTAATTCCGGGTGCGTGGGCCGCTCGCCCACCACGCCGAAATTGTCGGGCGTCCCGACAATCCCCCGGCCGAATACGTAATGCCAAATCCGGTTCACCATCACCCGCGCTGTCAGCGGATTCCCGGGGCTCGCGATCTCCTCGGCTAATCGCGCCCGCACCATCCGAGGACTCTCATAGAGCGAGCCGCCGACCGCCGACAAATAACGGCGCGGCACCGCGTCTGCCGGCTGTTTGTGGCTGCCGCGAATCAGCAACGGGTGATCCGGCGCGCCCTCCTCCACGACCCCCGGTGCTCGCCGCGGAATCGGAATCTCGGCCTCCAGCCGACGGTACTCCTCAACCAACGGGCGCAGACTCTCGAGGCTCTCGATCGATCGAGGCAGCAGGTCTTTGCGAACGAAATAATCCAGGAAGGCCGTCTGCTTTTCATCGAGCCGCCCGTCCCGCCAAGCTTCGATCGCCTCGCTGAGACGACCAGCGAGCAGTTCATGGAACGCTTCGGCCGAGTCGGGAGCCTCGCCTTCGAGCAAATAGAGCGCCGCGCTCATCGTTGGCTTGGGTTCGTCTTCGCCGTCGTGAAAAGCGACCGCCGCGGCGCCGATCGCCGACCGCCCGTGTTTCGGGCGTTTCGGCCTCGGCCTCTTGCGAAGATCGAGCGGGTCAGGAAAGAAATTCGTGGAATCCTTGTGCGTCGTGAATTCGATGTAAGCCGTGAAGCCTTTCCAGAAATCGGTCTTCCAGCGCCGCCATTTCATTTCGTCGCTACGGGGGCTGTAACGCTGCGAGTAGATCCCACTGAGCGGAACGGAGTAATTCTCGACCATCAAGCGCGCGTAGCTCATGTCGCCGCCTAAGACCCGCACGCTGATGTAGTCCGTATCGATCTTGAAGCGCGGCGACTGCATCACCCCGTTATGTTTCGTCGAAAGTAGATGGGTGTAGACGCCGCCCGGATAGACGCCCTCGATGACGCGGTCACCCTCCTGAAGCACTCGAAATTCCCCAGGCCTCGAGGGTTTGTCGGGCAACCCCACGCCGTGGCCGACCCATTGGTTGTAGTTGTCCCCGGCTAAATCCCAAACTTGGAACTTCTCTTGGTTGAACTTGTCGTGAGCTTGGGCAGTCTCGCGTCCGCGATCACGAAGATTCCGCCAAGTCGCGATGAAGGCAACACCCCCCTTGCCTCGAAGCTCGTTCCACACCTGAAGCGGACTGTCCTGCTCGCACGCCGCTTCCCCGAAGGCCCTGCGCACCGGCGCGGTATCCGCCTCCGAAAGCCGCTTCCCCAAACTCTTCGCCGCCGACAGCCATTCCTTGGCCAGTCTCGCGCGAATGTCGGCCTTCAGCTCGATCAGCTTGTCGCGGTGCAGGTTCAGTGTGGCGGGATCATCGATTGCTCTCTGCGTCGGCCGCGCCCCATAAAGCACCCCGAACAAGGCGTAATAATCCTTCTGGCTGATCGCGTCGAACTTGTGGTCGTGGCAACGCGCGCAGGAGACCGTCAGGCCCTGGAATGCTTTCGACAACACATCGATCTGGTTGTCGACGAACTTCACGCGATCCTCCCAAGGGTCCACCGGCTGATAGGCGTGCTCGACCATCCGGAAGTGGGCCGTGCCCACGACCGACTCATTGATCCCGTCGCCCGTGTTGAGCCGCGGCTTCTCGATCAGGTCTCCCGCCACATGTTCGCGAACCAGTTGGTCGTAGGGGACGTCGTTGTTCAGCGCGCGAATCAGGTAGTTTCGATAGCGCCAAGCCACTGGGATCTCCGGATCCCCCTCGCTGCCGTGCGATTCCGCGTAGCGCACCAAGTCCATCCAGTGGCGCGCCCAGCGTTCACCAAAGCGCGGCGAGTCGAGCAGTCGTCGCACCAACTTCGGATAGGCATCCGGCGACTTGTCCTGAACGAAAGCGCGGATCCGCGCCGGAGTCGGCGGCAACCCGGTTAGATCGAAACTCAACCGCCGAATCAGCGGGTACCGATCAGCCGGGGAAGCCGGGGACAGCCCCTTTTCTTGAAGCTTTGCGAGAAGAAACCGATCAACCGGATTGGCTTGCCAATCCGGGTCGCTGACAGTTGGCGGAACGACCGGTTTGACCGGTTGCCAAGCCCAGTGCGCACTCTTGCGGGCCTCGAGATCAAAGCCCCCGGCTTGAGCTTCCGGCGCGGGTCCGTCCGCGGGCCAAGGCGCACCCATCTTGATCCACTTGCTCAGCGCGGCGATGCGGTCATCGGGCAGCCTTCCCGTGGGAGGCATCAATGCCGGCTCCCCTCGCAGCAGCTTGACCAGACGGCTGTTCCCGGGATTGCCCGGCTCGATGGCGGCTCCCGAATCCCCGCCTTTCAGCAACGCTTCGCGACTATCCACCCGCAGTCCCGCGAAAGGCGTTTCAATTTGGGAACTGTGGCACGAATAGCATTGCTCCGCCAACAACGGCCGAATCTCACGCTCGAAAAATTCGACGTCACCCGCCGAAGGCGCCGCTGTCTGTGCAAACGCCCCCGAACCAAAGGTCGCCAAGCACGCTGACACCACCACGCGGGCAAGGGTCCAAAGTTGAGCGCGCGGACCGCCCCCACCAGGGGTGGGCTGCCCCCGTGTAGAACGCCTGATCACCTTGTTTTCTTGAACAAACACCGGCGTGCCTATTGTAATAGGTTGGCCGACCGACGCGGCGCCCCAAACCGTCAATGGGCCGTCATCGAAACCGCCCAACCGCTTGCCGGCGGTGGATTTGCGAACGTCCCAGCGGCTAGACTGCAATGACGACAGGGATCGGGCCGCCAATGCCGACAAGCCCAGTCGAGAGAACACCCAGGAGTTGCACAATGTTCCGAGCTGTATCCATCCCGAGCGCCTGCCTCGCCGCGCTTTCCGCGATAGCCCTGCTGACAACGGCCTGCGCGCCCGCCCAGGCCCCACCCGAGGAAGTTGCCTCCGACAATCCTCAATGGGTCGTCTATGAAGGCGCCGCCGGACCCGGGCAAGGCAAGCACATCGTTCTCATCGCCGGCGACGACGAATACCGCTCCGAAGAGGCGTTGACTCAGCTCGGGCGCATCCTCGCCGACCATCACGGTTTCAAGTGCACGGTTCTGTTCGCCTTTGATTCCGACGCGGGAATCATCAACCCGGCCCGCCGCGACAGCATTCCCGGCCTCGAAGCCCTCGAAACCGCCGACCTGACCTTCCTCTTTTCCCGCTGGCGCACTCTGCCGGATGACCAGATGCGGTATTTCGATGCCTACGTTCGCGCCGGCAAACCGCTCGTCGCCATGCGGACGGCGACACACGCGTTCGCTCCTCCGGACGAGATTCTCGACGACGTCATGGACAACAAAAAGAAGAAGCCCGAAGAGCGCCCTCAATTCACCGACGAGCAATGGGGCGCCTACGGCCACTACGGCGACGCCTACTTCGGGCCCAAACCGGAATGGCAGGGCGGCTTCGGCAGCTTGGTCGTGGGTGAGACCTGGGTAGCGCACCACGGACATCACAAGCACGAGTCGACCCTCGGCATTATCGCCCCCGGCGTCGAGGACGATCCCATCCTTCGCGGCATCAAGGACGGCGATATTTGGGGACCGAGCGACGTCTATACCGTCGGCCTGCCCTTGCCGGGAGACTCGAAGCCCCTCGTTCTCGGCCAAGTCACGAAACGCAAGGGCGAATACGACGAAAACGACGCCTTCTATGGAATGCGCCCCGACGACGGTCCCCCCGTCGACGAAAAGAACAACCCCATGATGCCGGTCGCATGGACCAAGAGCTATCAGATTCCCGGAGGCGAAACAGGTCAAGTCTTTGTCACGACGATGGGCGCCTCGACGGATCTAGTGTCCGAGGGCACCCGACGCTTGATCGTGAACGGCGCCTACTGGGCTCTCGGCATGGCCGATCAAATCCCCGAAGCCGGCGCCAAAGTCGATCTCGTCGGAACCTACGAGCCCAGGCAGTACTTCATCCACAAGGGCGACTACTGGATAGAGCGGCAGCTGCGCCCAGCACACTTTCTAGCGGAGTAGCGGTCGACCAAGAACAAAACACTGGGGTGAAGGATCAGCCCGCGCGGATAACCGCAAGCGTTGGCGCGAATGGGGGAAGGTGGGGAACTGCCGCTGTGGCGGAAATGGGTGGCTGTTTTAATGCATAGGTGAGCCGGCGAAGAGGTCCTCCTGAGAGGGATAAAAAGCTAAGCGCAGCCGCCCAAGGCGGCGCCTTAGAACCCGAACTCAGGAGGACTGAAATGCACTATATCGGACTCGACGTCCACAAGCAAAGCGTCAGCTACTGCACCAAGACCGCCGCCGGGGAGTTGGTCGAGGAAGGTCGCATCGACGCCACCCGCGAAGCGCTCGCAAGTTGGGCCCAAACGCAACCGCCCTGGCGCGGGGCGATGGAAGCCACCTTGTTCAGCGGCTGGATCCACGACACGCTCGCGCCCTACGCCGACGACCTCGCCGTCGGACACCCCGCCGCCATGGAAGCCATCACGCGGGCCAAAAAGAAAAGCGATCGCCTCGATTCCGACAAGCTCGCCGACCTATGCCGCGTCAACCTGCTGCCGCGCGTGTGGATGCCGCCGCGCGAGCTGCGCGAATTGCGCCGCCTGCTGCGCTTTCGCCGACGCCTGGTCGAACAAGCGACCTGGTCGAAGAACCGCATCGCGACCTTGATGATGGAAATCGGCGAGCCCTACGCCAAGTCCAAACTGCACGGCAAACGCTACTTCTACCGCTTTCTCGATGATCTGAAGGCAAGCGAAACCGACCTTCTCCTGTTGGCCGCGAGCCGCGACCGTCTGGAGGATTCCGCCGAGCTCGCCCGGCTTGTCGAGAAACGCCTGCTCGAGCATCCGCTGTTGTGCGAGCGTGTGGCGAGGTTGCAAACGATCCCGGGCGTCGGGGCGATCACGGCGCTCACGTGGGCGGTCGAGATCGGCGACCCGCGGCGCTTTCGCTCGCTCGATCGCGCGGTGAGCTACTGCGGGCTCTGCGCGCGGCTCAACGAATCGGCGGGCAAGAGCAAACGCGGCCCGCTGTCGAAGCAACGCAACCCGCATCTGCAACACGTGCTGATCGAAGCCGCCAAGCTTGCGCCGCGCTGGAACGAGCCGTTGGCCGGGTTGTATCAAAGCGAACTCGAGCGCGGACATCGCAATCGCGCGACGATTCGCGTGGCCCGCAAGCTGGTGGCGATGCTGCTCGCCATCGACCGCCGCCAAAGCGGCTACGAAGCGCGAGACTAGCGACGTAGCGATGCGCTGAACGACTTTCCGCCGGGCCTCGGCGTTCGGTGACTCCGTAACGGCTCCGCCGCGGCGGCGCCCGAGACGGCATGGTGACTGTTTCGAGGCCGGCGGAATCGACTTTGTTGGACCCGAACTGAATCTTCCGCGACGGCGCGCCTTGGCGTGCCCGAGGCGGCTCATGGATGTCTGGTCGCGCCCGAGGCGGGCGGTGATCGAAGTGAATGCGATTCGGTGACGGGAGTTCGTAGGCGTGGCAAGACGCCACCAATCACGCGGACTCTGATCCGCCAACGCCGGACCTGCGTCGGGTGACGAGGGCCGTCCATCGCCCTCGAAAATCTTCCAATAAGCGGCTGAGCGGAACCCGTCAAGGGTTCGCTTCGCCGCTGCGCGCCCTTGACTGAACCCGCTCAGCCGCCCAACCCCCCTAATACGAGGGCGATGGACTCCGAGCGTCGCTCACCCGACCCGAATCGAGAGCGACGATTGCTTCGCCCTTTCTCCATCACCCATCCCTCACCAACAGCGGGCTGACTGCGTCCACCCCTTGCGGACACTTGACAGATACCTATCATGGATGTCACCGGTTTATCGTTCTCAAAACCGCAGCTCGCCCCACATCAACCACAACCGAAAACCGGCTGGCTGTCCCCTTGTTCCGCCGTAGACGGACCTACGCCAATGCCCCGCAACCCACCGACCGCCGCCGACACTCCGAACCGACTCCTCCGATAATGTCGCTGGCCGCTCAATCCGCGGCCTTGCCCTCTACAGACCGCAAATTCCCCAGCACCGTCCTCGCGCTGGGGTGGTTCGGGCCAAGCTTGTCGTGGCAAGAACGATCCGCCTGGCGCAACAGATCGCGGGCCTCCTCCAACTCGCCCAAATCCTGGAGCACCAACGCGAGATTGGACTGCCTGGTGGCGATTGAGGGGTGGCCGGGCTCGAAAGAGGCCTCGGCCTCTCGGAGGCTATGCGCGCGCGCGGCCCTACTCGCGACGTATCGGCCGTGGTTCTGGTGTTGCCAGCCTATGCTCCCCCAGAGGCTGACCTTTTGTTCCGTGTCTACTCCTTCCGCCCGCGCCAAGATCTCCGCGTGTGGCAGCAGCGGCTCGAGCTGGCGATACGCTCGAGTGTCGGTAGCGTCCTCCACCCGACTGAACTCGGTTTTCTTTCCCTTACCGACGACGCTTCCGCGAACCGGACATGTCGGAAGTGACTTGGGCGGCGTTCACCGCTTCGAGGCGTCTATTCTTTCCCGCTGAGTTCCCGAGCCGTACGGAGTTCTTGTTCGAGGCCCCAGGGCCAGTCGTAGGCCGACCCAATACTGAGCCCGATTTCGCCGTGGAGCTTTTCTCCCCCCGGCCTTTCGTTCGTCATAATGACTGCGCCCTGCCCGGTCTCGGGGGAGGCTATCAGGCTACACGCGGAGCCGTAGGTGCCTCCTTTGTGTGCAAACCCGAAGCTACGCCCTGTCCCCTGAATCCAAAACCCCAACCCCTGGCCTCCGCCAGGAATGGCGATTTGGCGCGTGAGCATCTCCCTGACCTGGTTCTGGCTGAGAATCTTCTCGGACCTCCCGTCTCGGGACAACATGACCTCGACCGCAAAGCGCGCTAGATCTGAAGGAGTGCTCCAGAGCCCGCCAGCCGCCAGTCGAGGGAAATGCCGGCGCTTGCCGGCAAGTCGTTTGCCGTCCTTATGTTCCATAGTTGCTCGGGTTCGAATAGGTTCGGGAAGTGGCTGCTCGAAGGTGCTCGATACCATGCCTATAGGGTCGAAAACCGTCCCCCTCAGAATCTCTGGAAAAGGCTTCTCCGCCACATCCTCAAGCAGCAGCGTCAGAATTCCGTAGCCCCCAGGCGAGTAAAGGAACTTCGTCCCTGGGACTGTCGTGACTCGGACAGGTTTCGCCTCACTGGGTGGAGAATCTGTGGGTGGTTCGGCATCCAGCGTCTGCTGGACTGTGAAACGCTCCTCTGCGGGCGCAAAGGAGGCGTTCCCGCCGTCACTCAAGCCTGCGGTGTGGCTCAGTAGACGGCGAAGCGTGACTTTCTCTGTTGCAGTGAACTCGTTGTCGGGTACCTTCCAAGAAGTCAGCCTGTCGTTTACGTTCTCGTCGAGTGTAAGCAGCCCTTCTCGGACCAGCGCCAGCGCAGCGGCCGCCGCCACCGGCTTAGCGATCGAACCAGCGTGAAAGAGCGTCTCTGGCGTTACGGGTTGGCCGCTCCCAGCTTCTAGTACCTCAGCAGGCCAGAGACTTATTGGCTTCCCTGGACACCTCTCACGTCCTGGGCCTCAGAGATCGGGCCGTTTTGGGCACCTTGATCTCGTAGCCTTTGGCCCACGCAATCTTGAACTCGTTGATGACGGCGATGCTGACTCCCGGTACTTGATAGTGCTTCATCCGGTCGACAAGCCCCATGTCGACGCTCACGATCTGGTAATCAGCGATCCGCTTCAAACCACTCTCGACACGTTGAATATCATCGTCGGCGGCCCTTGCGGTTGAGCTGAGCACCGACGTCAGCGTCAGAACGCAAGCTGCCGCCGAGCGGCTAGCTCGGGTGAAGCGCGAATGCGAGGCAATCAGGCTGCTGGCAACCATGGTTACGGCACTCCCCATCCCATAGTAAACGAGGCGCGGCCAATAAAAGTTCCGCGGGGGGGCGAATGCCTGCCGTTTCCGATAGTGGGGGATGTCGGAAGTGAGCCTCCGATGTCTGGTGCAACAGAATTACCCATACTGTTTCACCGGCAACTGGGAGTGGCCCCTCACGCCGCCGGTTGCGGCGCAAAGCCCTCCACGGTGATTTGGTCTTCGCTCTCGCGCGCCCGCGCCAGGTCGTAGGCGGCCTGCATCCTGATCCAGGTATCGGCCGTCGACCAGCCCGCTTTCTCGAAGCGGATCGCCATTTCGGGCGAAACTCCCGCCTGCTCGTTGACCAGACGCGAGAGTGCGGCGCGGCTGACGCCGAGCCTCTTAGCCGTTTCGGTCACGGTGAGGCCAAGCGGCTCTAAACAGTTAATCCTGACCGAGAGGCCGGGGTGTGGCAGGTTCTCCATGGGCATGGTTTCGTCCTTTCTTTAGTGATAGTCGACCAGCTTCACGTCGTGCGTATCACCGCCCTGAAAGCGGAAGATGATACGCCAATTCGTCTTCACCGTAACTGCGTAATAGCCTTTCAAGTCACCCTTGAGTGCGTTCGGGCGCAAGGCCGGAAGTCTCATCCCTTCCGCACTCTGGGCAGCATCGAGATGCTCCAAAATGGTGCGCGCCTTGTCCAGTAAATCGGGCCGAATGCCGCTCGCGTCGCCGCTTTTGTATAGTCGTTTTAGGCTCGATGTTGGAAGCTGCCTATCATGCTTCAGTGTACAGTGGAGCGTATCACGCGCCAATCAAAACCTATTCCTACCTGAAGATCACCCTCTTGCCTCTCCCTCAACGGACAGCTCGCGTGTGCGGTCCCCCTTTCCCAGCCTTCAGGCGACATTGGGGCCGTGCAACAGAATCACCCATCGTGTTGCGAAGCGCCGCGGTCAGTTGACTTGGCCGGGTGAGTCCGGCGGAGTGGGCCGGCGCCAAGCCGAAATTCCTCGGACGCGCCGGGCTTACAGCGTCCGCAGCCGAAATCCGCCGTCGACGTCGATCACCTGCCCGGTCGAGTAATCGAGCAACCCGTCGGCGATGGCGCGGACGGCCTTGGCGACATCTTCCACTTCGCCCATACGCGGTTGGGGAAGCATTCCCTCGGCGATTAGTTTGTCGTACTTCGCCTTGACCGGGGAGATCATGTCGGTGTGGATAATGCCCGGCCGCACTTCAAACACAGTGATGCCGTCAGCGGCCAGGCGGTGGGCGAATAGGGTAGTTGCCATCGCCAAACCCGCTTTCGAGATGCAATATTCACCGCGGCTTGGTGAAGACGTGTAGGCCGAGATGGATCCGATGAAGACGATTCGACCCGCTTGCCGCTCGACCATCCAGCGGGCGGCGGCCTGGGTTAGAAAGTAGGGGCCTTTCAGGTTGGCCGCCAAGACCTCGTCGTAGCTTTCCTCGGTTGCCTCGAGAATGTCGAGGCGCTGCCGAGGTCCCATGCCGGCATTGTTGACGAGAAGATCGAGCCGCCCGAATTTCTCGCGGCAAAATGCGAGCAAGGCCCGGAGGTCGTCACCCGACGCCATATCAACACGAAAAATTTCGGCGCCGCATTCCTGTTGCAAAGAGCGCGCCGTCTCCTCGCGGTTGCGGTAGGTGGCGATGACATGGTGGGTCGCGGCCAGGTCTTTGGCGATGCCGCGACCGATGCCGCGGCCAGCGCCGGTGACGACGGCGACGGGCCGGTCTTCCATGACACGGTCTTCCATAACAATGTTCTCCCTCTTGCTCGCCGCGCGGCCGTTGCCGGGGCGGGGTCGCGGAACCGTCGCCGCGGTCGACGAAGCTGCGGTTATTGTAGGACGAATTCGACCGGGTGCCGAGCCCTTGACCGCCGCCGGCTCAAAGGAGTGCGGGTCGGAAGAGGGCGGGCATCGAGACCTACCCCACTGGATGAACAAACCGAGAGACTCCTCCTGTCGACCCGAATGCCGACCTGGCGGGGCGCGCGCCAAGGCGGCTCGATTATGATGAGGTCTTGCGCCGCGAAGCGCTTACGAATTCACGGGTAGGCCGTTCTTGCGTTCCCCATCACCACTACGAAGCAACGAGCCGGATTCGGCTCCCATCCCCATGCCGCGTCGCGTACAGGGCGGCGCCAACGAGGCTCAACAAGCGACGGCCAAGCTGTACGGCGTGGAGAACTGGGGCTTCGACTATTTCTTCATTAACGAAGACGGTAATTTGGCGGTGGCCCCGAGCAAAGACCGCTCGCGTTCGATTGACATCTATCGCGTGGTTCGGGAGTTGACGCGGGCGCGCCAATCGACGCCGGCGCTGTTGCGATTCCCGCAGATTCTCGATGAGCGGATGTCGGCGCTGCATGAGGCGTTCACGAACGCGATCAAGGAATTCCACTACCAAGGCCGACACCTGGCCGTGTATCCCACCAAGGTCAACCAAAAGGCCGGCGTGGTTCGGCGCTTGCTCGAAAGCGGCGCGGGCTATCAATACGGCCTTGAGGTGGGCAGCAAGGCCGAGTTGGCGGCGGCGTTGGCGATGCCGTCGGAGCCGGGCGCTCTGGTGGTTTGTAACGGCCTGAAGGATGACCTCTTCTTGCGGGCCGCGGTGCTGGCGGAAAAGGTCGGCAAACGCGCGCTGATCGTGGTCGAGGACGCGGCCGATGCTCTCGCGGCCATCGATATAGGAGAAAAGTTCGGTGTGACGCCGCGCCTGGGCATCCGCGTGAAGCTCTCGTCGCGAGGCAGTGGGAAGTGGGAGGAATCGGGCGGCGAGTTCGCGAAGTTCGGCATGAGCACGGTTGCGCTGGTCAACACCGTGCGGCTGCTCGAGCAGCAGGGTAAAACGGCGGCGTTCGAAATGCTGCATTTTCATATTGGCTCGCAAATCACCGACATCCGGCGCGCCAAGCAAGCTTTCAAAGAGGCCGCCCGCGTCTACGCCAAGGTGAGCAAGATGGGCTGCACGGTCGAGTACCTCAACGTCGGCGGTGGTCTCGGCGTCGATTACGACGGCAGTAAAACGGCGTCGGAATTTTCGACGAATTATTCAGTGCAGGAGTTCGCCAACGACATCATCTACACGGTCGGCGAAGTGTGCGACAACGAGGACGTGCCGGCGCCGACGATTGTCACCGAGAGCGGCCGCGCCATGGTGGCCTACCATTCGGTGCTCGTCACCGACGTCAAAAAGGTCATCGCGCCCGGCTCGGAGGGCTTTGACGTGGATGAGTCCGTCGAGTCCGAGGCCGAGCCCGTCCTCGAACTGGTTGACCTGGCGCGAGACATCAACGCCAAGAACTTCCGCGAATATTATCACGACGCCGTGCAGCAGCGCGAAGACCTCACTTCGCTCTTTGAACTCGGCTATCTCGACCTCGAGGACAAGGCCAAGGGAGAGTGGCTGTTTTGGACCGTGTGCCGTCAGGCGGCCAAGCTCTCGCGCGGGATGAAGCAACGGCCCGAAGAGTTCGAGGAACTCGACCGGCTGCTTTCGGCCAAGTATATTTGCAACTTTTCGATGTTCCAGTCATTGCCGGATTTCTGGGCTTTCGATCAATTGTTCCCGATCATGCCGATCCATCGGCTTGACGAGATGCCGACCGAGCGCGGCGTGCTGTGCGACGTGACTTGCGATTCCGACGGCGCGGTCGACAAGTTCGTCGATGCTCGGAACATAAAGGAATCGCTCGAGCTTCACGCCGTCCGCGAGGGCGAGCCCTATTACCTGGCTTTTCTATTGCTGGGCGCCTACCAGGAGACGCTGGGCGACCTCCACAATCTCTTCGGCGTGGTCACCGAAGCCGGCATCACGGTCGGCGAGGACGGTGAGACGGCGATCGAGGAAGTCACCCGCGGAGACTCGGTGCGCGAAGTGCTCGAATACAGCGACTACGATACCGACGATTTGCGGGAAGCGATCGCGAAACAGCTTTCCGACCGCAAAGACCGCGGACTGATTTCCGACGACGACGAGCATGAAGTGCTGGCGACGTTTTCGCGGGTGCTTGATGACTACACGTATTTGGAGTAGAGGGCCGCGGGTGGTTGGCGCCGCAGCGCTCAATCCTCCGAGGTCTCTTGTTGCGTGGATTCGAAAGTATCCACGGCGGCCTCGAAAGCGTCTTTGTCTTCCTCGCCGCGCTGCCGCCTTCGGCGAGCCGTCTCTTCCCGACGTTTGGCGATCCCCGAGCGCTCTCTCGCCGTGGGCGCGATTCGCTGAGCCAGATCGTTATAGGCGTTGGAAATGAAACCCATGTGCGTATCCCTCCCTGCTGATTAGATCGGCGGGGACCGCGCAAGGGTTCATCCCTCGCGGACGAAATTCGAATCAGGCTTAACGCTGGGGCCGGGTAGCCGGCGGTGAAAGAAGAGCGCGGACTTCCGTCCACGCCTCTGTTTCTATTGCTCGTGCCGCGGCGGTCGGAAGATTTACCCTTCGCCGCCGTCGTGCATTTGCTGCGAGAGATAAACGCCGATGCCCATCTCTTCGATCATGCCAGCTGAGCTTCGAGCCAATCAACGTGTTGTTCTTCGTCGACGAGGATTTTCTCGAAAAGCTCACGGGACGCATTGTCGTTGGCGGCCACGGCGTGATTGATCGCTCCATTGAGACGAGGGATCGCCTGCAACTCCAACGCCATGTCGTTTTCGATCTGGGCCTTGACGTCTTGGCCGATCTTGATCGGGAACATGTCCGCCATATTCGGCATGCCTTCGAGGAATAGGATGCGTTCGATCAGCGCTTCGGCATGGCGCATCTCGTCGATGGCCTCTTTCTTGATGTAGCCGGCGAGCCTGCCGTAGCCCCAGTTCTCACACATCTCGCTGTGGCAAAAATATTGGTTGATCGACGTCAACTCGGCTTTGAGCAGTTCGTTGAGATCTTCGATGACTTTGGGGTCGCCTTGCATGCTGGTTCCTCCCGGCGGGGCTCTTTCGAATGGGGGCCCGGATTTCGAAAAGAGAGACCTTATTGTAACGAATGGATTGAGCCGCGCCGGGGCTTTGTACACTGAAACGGACTTGTCGCGGCGCGAGACGGCGGAGTCGATGGAGCGAATGAACAACGGACAAAGAGCCGGTGGGATCGCACTCGGGTTGGCGGTAGCGGCGACAGCGACGTGGCTGTTATTCGCCGCCCCGGCAATGGCCTACGGCGGCGACCTCAATCGGCCTTGGGCGCGGCACACGATCGACGATTCCTCGCGGGGCGCCGACGGAGTACGGTTGGGCGACGTGAATGGCGACGGGCTCCCCGACATCGTGACCGGCTGGGAAGAGGGGGGGCGGATTCGGGTTTATGTTCATCCCGGAAAGAGGGCGGTCAAACGGAGATGGCCCGCGGTGACGGTTGGAGAGGTGATCAAACCGGAAGACGCCGTTTTCGCGGATCTCGACGGTGACGGCGCGCTGGACGTCGTCAGCTCGACGGAGGGCGAGACCCGGACGATTTTCGTTCACTGGGCGCCCTCGGCGAAAGAACGCTATCTCGACGCCGCGGCTTGGAAGACGGCGGCGGTTCCGGCTTCGAAGTCCGTTACCCAGTGGATGTTCTCGTTGCCGCTCCAGATGGACCGCCGCGGCGGATTGGATCTGGTGGCGGGTTCCAAGAACGAAGGCGCGGAGATTAGTTGGTTCGAGGCGGCCGGGGATGCGGCTCGGGACCTGGCGGCTTGGCGCAGACATCCGCTTTACAAGGCAGGTTGGATTATGTCGCTCGAGGCCTATGACGTCGATGGCGACGGCGATCTCGACGTCCTGGCGAGCGACCGCAAGGGGCCGAGGCGCGGGTGCCTATGGCTTGAACGGCCGGGTGGCGGCGGAGCGGGCGCGGCGACATCCGGCCGCGCGGGCGCCGCCCCGTGGCGGGAGCACCGAATTGGGTCAACCGGCGATTACGAGGCGATGTTTCTGACCGTCGCCGATCTCGATCGAGACTGGCTCGATGATGTTCTCGTCGCGGTTCGCGGGGGGCCAATCCGGTATTTTCGGCGGGCCAAGTGGTCGCCCCCCGAGTGGGCAACGCACCCGATCGAGCTGCCGCCCGGCACCGGCACCGGCAAGAGCGTCGCGGTCGGCGACATCGATCGAGACGGCAAGCCGGATATCGTTTTTTCCTGCGAAAACGCGTTCGACGGGAAGGCCGGGGTGATGTGGATGTCGTACGGCAAGACGCCGGTCGACGCGGATTGGAAGCACCACGCCATCAGCGGCCCCGAGGGCGTTAAGTTTGACCTTGTAAAGCTGGCGGACCTTGACGACGATGGCGACCTCGACGTGATCACATGCGAAGAGCGGGCGAACTTAGGCGTCATCTGGTACGAAAACCCCTTACGGTGAGCAACAAGAAGTTCGCTTCCGACAAGGTTTGGGCGGGTGCCGCTGAAGGCCGCGTCGAGCGGCGGTGAAATGCCCAGTCTATGCCTACTCCGCTTCCGCCTCCGACAATGCTTGCCGCGCGGCCGTCCCGAGCAGATGCATGTCGTTAATCAGATCAATGAACTGAAAACCTTCTTGGATGCGCCGACGCGCGGCGGCCCCATCCATCACGGGAATACCCGGCGGTTTGCCCCCGCGCACGCAACCCTCGCGGAAGCTTTGCAGCGCGGCCTCATGATCGGGGTGGCCCGGCTCGACGCCCATCGACATCGCCAAGTCGGCGGGCCCCAGGAAGCCTACGTCCACGCCTTCCACACGGGCGATCGCTTCGGCGTTTTCGATCCCTTCCATATCTTCGATCTGCGGAATGCAGAGAACGAGATCGTTGGCGACTTTGCGGTAATCGGGCGAGATGGTCAAGCAGCGTCCCATACCGACCGAGCGGCCCCCCCGCGGCGGATATCTCATCGCGCGCGCCACGCTTTCGGCTTGCTCGGGCGTGCTGATGTGAGGAAAGACCAGGCCCCACGCACCGGCGTCCAACAGCCGCGCGATCGTCACCGGGTCATGGTCCCAGGAGCGCACCAACGGGATCGCCCCGCGGGCCTCGATGGCGCGAATCGTATGGGCGATCAGTTCCATGTCGTAGTAGGTGTGCTCGGCGTCAACGGCCAGCCAGCCGAAGCCGGCGCTGACCATGACCTCGGCCGCCATCGGCGAGCCTAGGTTCAACCAGGAACCGATACTGGGCTTGCCGGCCGCCAATGTTTCGCGGATCGGATTTTTCATCTGCTATACGCCTTTCGAGTGCTTTCTGCTTCTGCTTTCTGCTTCTGGATGTTCCGCCAGGGGCTGGGAGGAATTGGGGGCTGTACCGAGCGCCGTTCGAACAGCTTTATTGACTCAACAAACTCGCACCGCGCGTAGTGGACTGTCCCCCATTTTTTCACAGCCCCTGACTACAGCGCCCGCCAATCACTCTTGATCCAGAAAACCCCGCACCCGCGGGTGATCGAGCACGTCGGGGTTGAGAATATACTTCGGCTTTCTGCCTTCGACGACATCGGTCACTTGCTCAAACGTCTGCCGATCGAGACGGATCGTTGACTCGACGGAAATGCCGCCATTGTGGTTCGTGGCAATAATGCGCGGATGATCCTTGTGGATCGCGCGCGGCCCGTTCACCGGGTCGTCAACCACGTAGTAGTAGAGCCGCTCTTCGTCGATCGCGCGCTTCACCGCCTGGTCGTCGACCAGATTGCCGCGCGAAGGGTTGATCAACGAGGCATGCGGCCGCATGGCGCACAACTCCTCATAGCCGACGATCGTATCGTCGCCCGAGACGTGCAACGAAACCGTGTCCGACCGCTCGAACAACTCCAGCGGACTCGCCACCGCCTCCGCCCCGAACTCCCGCGCGATGTCGGCGATATCCGGACGCACGTCGTAAACCAAGAGCCGTCCCTCGTCGCCGAGCAGCGGCCGCGCGCATGGCCGTCTGCTGCCCGATGCGCCCGAATCCGTAGAGTCCCAGCGTCGACCGTTGCGCTTCGTAAGTGCGGATGATCGAGAAATCGCCGCCGTGCGAGAGACGGTTGAGTGTGTACACTCGCTTCAGAGTCGCCATCCATTGGGCTATGGCGTACTCGGCCACCGTATCCATGTGGACCGGAGTGACGGTGATGATCACACCCAATTCGGTCGCGATATCGACGTTGACCTTGTCGTACCCGACCCCCCAACGCGCAATGATGCGAAGGTCTTGGGCCGCTTCGTAGAAACTGCGTTCGAAAAGCGCGGAGTCGGCAATCACGGCGACGACGCCCGGCGCGTCGTCGGCGGTGAATGTTGCGTTTGTATAGCCCTCGACCTCGGCCAACTCGGTCAAAGCGGCGAGGCCGCCGCTACGGGCTTCCGACTCGAATTGCTTGTTTTCGAAGATGGGTGCGACGAGAATCCTGTTCCGCATGGGTGTAGCAGCCGGCGTTGGGGCTCAAAAGTGCGCCCCGCCGTCAGTCCGGGTGACCTACATTCATACCACGACGCGGGGTTTTAACGCCGGGCCGGCAGTGGACGGAAAAGAAATTTGCGATGTTAAGTTTGGCCGAAGGTGACGCCTTGACTGTGGGCCCCCGCTTCGCCACACTGGCCGGATGGCTAAGGCGAAGGCCCAAGCGCTGTTCCCATTGAGCGTATCGCCGCACGGATTTACCCGATCCGGGGCCGGAATGTGCTGTTGGATGAGGACCTTGCCGAACTTTACGGTGTGGAAACGCGCGTGCTCAATCAGGCCGTAACGCGGAATAGCGAACGCTTCCCCGAGGATTTCATGTTCCGCTTGTCGTGGGACGAGCACAACGCTTTAAGATCACAAAATGTGATCCAAGAGAGCGGCGGTCGCGGGCAGCACCGCAAATTCACGCCCCGGGCCTTCACCCAGGAGGGCGTAGCAATGCTCTCCAGCGTACTGCGCAGCCCGAGGGCTGTCGAGATCAACATCAGGATCATGCGCGCCTTTGTCCGGTTGCGTGAGATGTTGGCCACGAACGAAGAGCTCGCCCGAAAGGTCGACCGGCACGACCGTCAGATTGCCGTTTTGTTCGAACACGTCAAGAAGCTGCTCGAGCCCCCGGAGCCGAAGAGGAAGCGCCCTATCGGGTTCATCCGAAGAACGAAGGGTAAGGGGTCCCTTCTTTAGCATTTCCCTCAAAGGAAAGCTCGCCGGGCATAGCCGGCAAATTCGCGCAAACCTCTACGCCAAATCACGTTGAAGCCGCGGCTCCGTTGTGTTTGAATGGTTGCGATGAAAGGGGCGTCACGAACCGCGCTGCCCGCCCTCGCGCTCGTCGCGAGCCTGCTCGTCGCGCAGACCTCGGAGCGCCCGCCGGAACCGCCCACCGGATCCATCCGAGGACGCGTCGTTTCCTCGACCGATGGAACGCCGATCCGCGGAGCCGTCGTCTCGATCGAGAACGCTCAGCCGGTCTTGGCCGGAGCCAAGGGCCGGTTCTTAATGGAAGGCGCCCCGAGCGGGTCACAGGTTGTCTTGGCTTACAAGAGTGGCTATCGCCGACACCAGGGCCGCGTTGCCGTCCCCGCCGAAGACGAAACAGAGATCGAGATTTCCCTGCTTCCGTTTGCCGCTGTCGCCGGAAAGATTATGGGACCCGAGGGTGAACCGCTCCAAGGGCACACCGTCGCCGCCTACGCCGACCGCGGTCGGATGAACCGCCCCGCCCGGTCGAAGGATCGTCAATCGGACGATCACGGACGTTATCGACTTTTCGGGCTGGTTGGCGGCCGCTATTGGTTCGTCGTTGAGGCCAAGCCGCTGCCCGGGGTCGCCGGGCGCACCTCCTATGTGTTTCTGCCGGCCTTCTATCCGAATACGACGAATCCCGCCGAGGCCTACCCGATGGAGATCAGATCCGGGGCGAAGTTCGAAGGCTTGGATTTCCGTTTACGGGAGGCTCCCGCCACCCTGTTTCGCGGAGAGGTCGAGATGGCCGATACCCGCGCCCCGTGCGGCAACTGCCCCTTCACTCTCTATCGCCGCTCGGGTGAGATCTATTGGCGAGTCGGGACCCACAATACCGCGCCGAACGGGTCTTTCGCGATCGCAGGCCTGGCGCCGGGTCTGTACACCCTCGCGGGAGCGCCGCATGTCGAACGGCTCGGGGAGCTTCGATTCTTCTCCGCGGAAGTCACCGTCGACGCGGACTCGCCGACCCGAACCGTGATCAAAGCGTATGCTTCGCTCGATATTCAGGTCCGGATGAAACTCGACGATCCGCCCCCGGAACTTTTCGAGGAAGGCGTGAACGCAACGACCGGCGTCTGGGCCCGCTCCACGGGAGCGCCGATTTTCGCCGGCCATGTCGGCATTGCCTTTGTGCCGCTCGAAGAGGGCGCCTCGAACCGCGTGCAAGGCGTCGTCCCCCGGGATCGTTTTCGGTTCGGGTCAACAATCCCCCGTTCGACGCTTACCTCAAGACCGTCCGCGTGAGGGGGCGGCCGATACCGACGGCGGAAGTTCATGTGCCGGCGTATTTCGGACACGAAACGATCGAAGTCGTTCTTGCGTTCGACGGCGCGACGGTAAGCGGCACGGTGGCGGAGTTGGGGGGGCGAGCAGGTACCGTCCGCCTGTTTCCTGAAGAGCCGAAGGGCTATCGGCGTGTTCTCTACGGCAGCACTAATGAGCAAGGCGCTTTTCGCATCAACGCGGTTCCGCCCGGGAAATACCAGTTGTTCGCGGTTCCCAAGAGCGGCAACTACGAGCTGCAAGACGCCGTGATAAGGCGGCGGTATGAGCGCTGGGCGAAGAAGCTCGATCTCAAAGCGAATGACCAGGCGTCAATCGAACTACAGGTGTTGCCGTAGAATTCCCCCAAGCCGCGGCGCGAGATACGCGCCGCCGCTGAGATAAATATTGTCCCCAGGCCGCCGAACAGGTTGCCCCGGACCCCCGCCCTCTGTATTCTAGGTAGCTGGCATCTTCATTTATTCTTGTAGAGATTTCAAGGAGGGACTATGGCTTCGAATCGGGGAGTCGCTTATATCGAACCCGGAAAAGTCGAGATTCAATCGATTGATTTTCCGGAGTTGGCTCTGGGCGACCGCAAGTGTGAACACGGGGTGATTCTCAAAATCGTCTCGACCAATATTTGCGGCAGCGACCAGCATATGGTTCGAGGACGCACGACCGCTCCGGCGGGACTCGTTCTCGGACATGAGATCACCGGAGAAGTGATCGAGGCGGGCAGCGACGTCGAATTCATCAGCGTCGGCGACATCGTGTCCGTGCCGTTCAACATCGCTTGCGGGCGTTGCCGTTGCTGTAAGGAACGCAAGACCGGCATCTGCCTGAGCGTCAACCCGGCTCGCCCGGGCGCCGCCTACGGCTATGTCGACATGGGCGGATGGGTCGGCGGCCAAGCCGAATACGTCATGGTCCCCTACGCGGACTTCAACCTGCTGAAGTTCCCGGATAAGGACCAGGCGATGGCGAAGATCCGCGATCTGACCATGCTGTCCGACATCTTCCCAACCGGCTATCACGGCGCGGTATCGGCGGGTGTCACGACCGGCTCGACCGTCTATGTTGCCGGCGCGGGTCCGGTTGGGTTAGCCAGCGCGGCGTCGTGCCACTTGTTGGGCGCGGCCGTCGTCATCGTCGGCGACATGCAGGCCGATCGGCTGGCGCAAGCGCGCAGCTTTGGTTGTGAAACCGTGGATCTGAGCCAAGACGCCACGCTCGAGGACCAGATCGCCAACATCATGGGCGAGCCGCTGGTCGACTGCGGCGTTGACTGCGTTGGCTTCGAGGCGCGCGGTCACGGCTCCGACGCGGGCACCGAACATCCGGCCACCGTGTTGAACTCGCTGATGACCGTAACGCGCGCCGGTGGAGCGCTGGGTATTCCCGGCCTCTACGTCACCGAAGATCCGGGCGGAGTCGACGAATCGGCGAAGTTCGGACGACTTGTGATTCGCATCGGCCTCGGTTGGGCGAAGTCGCACGAGTTCACTACCGGTCAGTGCCCGGTGATGAAGTATCACCACGGGCTGATGATGGCGATCTTGCACGACAAGGTCAAGATTGCCGACGCAGTGAACGCCACGGTCATCACGCTCGACGAAGCGCCGCAAGGCTACGAAGACTTCGACAAGGGCGCGGCCAAGAAATACATCCTCGATCCCCACGGGATGGTGGCGGCCTAGGCCCGTCTTCTTGAGCAACCGTTACTGAGCCGGGTACGGACGACGGTCCGTGCCCGGCTTTTTGTACGCGGGCCGGACGGCAAGGCGCTCGCTGAAACCCGTATCATTCCATACTCTCCCGCCGCCGCCGCGGTTTGGCCCAAACATTCCGGCCTGTTCCTGTTATATACTCCGAGCAAGGACGCCCCTCGGCGCGCACCGGCGAGTCAAGCGGCACCCTCATGAACTGGCTCGACATCGTGATCGGCGTGGTTTTGATCGCTTCGATGCTCGGGGCCTTTCGCAACGGCCTCAGCCGCGAAGTCGTCCGCATGGCGGCGCTGATGGCGGGCATCGTCGGGGGCTTGTGGTATTACGGGCCGCTCTCGGTTCTGCTCCAACCCTACATCGACAATCGTCGCCTCGCCGAATTCGCCGCTTTCATGATCTTCCTGGTCGGCTCGCTGATCGCCGGCGGCATCGTTGCTTGGGCGCTCGGCAAGCTGATGGGCTGGACCGGACTGCGCTGGTTCGACCGCCTGCTGGGCGCGGCCTTCGGTGCGGTTCGCGGGCTGCTGGTCAGCGCCGTGATTGTATTGGGCGTCATCGCGTTCAACCCGTTCCCCTCGTCGGAGGAGCGCGTGGCCGACTCCCGCCTGGCGCCGTTTGTACTCTACGCGGCGCAAGTGGTTGCCGATCTCGCCCCACAATCTTTTGAGGAGGATTTTAGCGAGGGGTTCGACCGCGTCCGCACGGCCTGGATCGAAGACATCCCCGAATCTCAAGTGCGCCAATAACGCCGTCGGAGCCGCCCGGCCAAGAGGCTCGGGTGGCTATACTACTCACCGATGGCCGACTCAACGATCTCTCCCGACATCTCCGCCGATTTTCCCTTCTCCCCGAACTTCGTCGACGTCCGCGGCTCGCGCATGCATTACGTCGACGAAGGCGAGGGTGACCCGATTCTCTTCTTGCACGGGAACCCGACCTCGTCCTACCTGTGGCGCAACATCATCCCGCACGCGGCGCCGTTGGGCCGCTGCCTCGCGCCTGATCTGATCGGCATGGGGAAGTCCGACAAACCCGACACCGACTACGGCTTTTTCGACCACGTGAAATACATCGAAGGGTTCATCGACGCGCTCGGGTTGAAGAACATTACGTTGGTCGTCCACGACTGGGGCTCGGCGTTGGGGCTTCACTATGCCCGACGTCATGAAAGCAATATCAAAGGGTTCGCTTTCATGGAAGCGATCCTGGGGCCGGTGCGCCGTTGGGACGACATGCACGTCAACTTTCAGGCGATGTTCAAGAAGTTCCGAACACCCGATGTCGGTTGGGAAATGATCGTCGACCAAAATTTCTTCGTCGAAAAGGTGCTCCCCGGGTCGATTGTCCGCAAAATGACCGACGAGGAAATGAACCACTATCGCGAGCCCTTCCTCGACCCGCCCACCCGCAAGCCGGTGTGGCGCTGGCCCAACGAGATTCCGATCGAAGGCGAGCCGGCGGATGTGGTCGAGGCGGCGGCGAGTTACAAAGCTTGGATGACGGAAACCGGGTTGCCGAAGATTCTCTTTTACGCTCAACCGGGCGCGTTGATCCGCGAACCCGCCGTGGAATGGTGCCGCGGCCGGATGAAGAACCTCACTCTGGTCGACATCGGTCCGGGTGTTCACTTCGTGCAGGAAGACAACCCGCACGGCATCGGCGTTGGCTTAGCCGATTGGTACGGCAAGCTGTGGGGGCGATCACTGCCACGAACAAACTAACACCAATAACGGCTAAGAACAGAGGCGCTGGCAACCGGCAAAGTCACGAATTTCTTGAGCCGCGAAGCGGCGGCGGGAGCCTTAGCCTAGGGTGGAGCCGAAGGCGAAACCCTGGGTACGAAACCAATGGAATTGAGCCCTGAAAGGGCGGCGGGAACAGGCTCCTGAGCTTCACCCCGCCCTACGAAAGAATTTCCGAAACCACCCGCGCCGGAAACTGATCGATAAGCCGCTCGTCGAGCCCGTGACGATGGAAGGTCAAGTCGCGGACATGCATGCCGAGCAAATGCAGAATCGTGGCGTGGAAATCATGCACGCTGACGCGGTCTTCCACCGCCTTGTGGCCGATCTCGTCGGTGGCGCCGTGAACCGTCCCGCCCTTGACGCCGCCGCCGGCCATCCATAGCGTAAAGCCGCTGGGCGAATGATCACGCCCGGCTTTCGAGGGGTCGCCGATCGTCTGCGCGATCGGCAAGCGTCCGAATTCGCCTCCCCAAACCACCAGCGTGTCGTCGAGCAGCCCGAGCCGCTTGAGATCT
The DNA here is from genome assembly GCA_965248235.1 of Bryobacterales bacterium. GTDB lineage: Bacteria > Acidobacteriota > Terriglobia > Bryobacterales > UBA6623 > UBA6623. The sequence goes on from CBDFIU010000002.1 coordinate 907,278, forward strand.
TTCACCAACGCCCCGCTCGGTCGGTCGGTCTTGCCGCAGCAGTAGCGCAGCTCTTTATTGATCTGGAAATGGTTATCCCAGATTTGGCTCTCGATGTAGATCTGAACGAACCGCACGCCGCGCTCGACCAGCCGTCGAGCCATCAAACAACGCTTGCCGAACGAGCGGCTAACCGGGTCGTTCATGCCGTACATTTCCTTGGTCTCGTCGCTCTCCCCGGATAGATCCAGCGCGTCGGAGGCAGCGACTTGCATCCGCGCGGCCAGCTCGTAGCCGGAGATTCGGGCATCGAGATTCGGCTCGTCGGGGCGTTGGCCGCGGTGGCGTTCGTCCATCCAACGAAGCAGGTTGCGCTGGGCTTCGAGCACGGGCTTGGGCCACTCGGGCCGCGGGTCGAGATTGACGACCGGCGGTCCCTCGGATCGAAAGCGCGTGCCTTGATAGATCGGCGGCAGGTAGGCCGATTGCCAGTTCTGAATGCCGTTGATAGGCAGCCCCTTGGGGTCGTCCAAAACTACGTAAGCGGGCAAATTCCGATTCTCGCTTCCCAACCCGTAGACCACCCACGACCCGAGCGTCGGGCGATCCGAGTTGATGCGCCCGCCTTGCATCGTGAAGATCGCCGGCTCGTGGTTGGTGTGATTCGTATGCATCGACCGAATCATGGCGATGTCGTCGGCGCATTCGGCGGTGTAGGGAACAAGTTCGGAAAAGTCCATCCCCGACTCGCCGTGTTTCGCGAAACGGAAAGCGGAGGGCAACACGCCGCCGACTTCTTTCGAAAAAAGAATGTCGGTTAGCAAGTCGCGCGTCGGGATCGTCCCGGCGTACTTTTCAAGCGTGGGTTTAGGATCGAAAATGTCGACCTGGCTGGGCCCGCCGTTCATGAAAAGCTGAATGACGGCCTTGGCCTTGGGCTCGAAATGCGGCTTCTTTGGCGACAGATCGTAGAGCCGCGGTCCATGCGCCGCGGCCGACGCGGGTTCAGGCGAATAGAGATCCGCGCCCAGCAGCGAGGCCAGCGCTGCGCCGTGCAGCCCGTCGGCGATGCGATGGAAGAAGTCGCGGCGAGAGGGTGGCTCTTGCTTAGGTCGTCTCATAAAAGCCTCAATCGATATACGAAAACTCGGCCGAGTTCAGCAGCGTATGCGCGAAACCGGATAACGCCAGCCAACGAGCCGTCCACTCCCGCGGCGCCGATGAGCCCTCCGCGGCCAGCCGCTCGGGCCAATGCCGAGTCAGCTCAGCCAACGCGGCGGAAGATTTCTCGACCTCGTCTTCGGTCGGCGGCCGCGAAAGAACCCGTTGGAACATTTCCTCGATTTGCCGCTCGGTGTCGGTGCCGGCGGCATCGATCACGCGCCCGGCGAGATGCTTTGCGTGGTTCCAGATCGGCTCGCCGTTCATCATATGGAGCGCCTGCGTCGGGACGGTCGATTCACTTCGCTCGAGGCAATTGGGCGTCATGTGCGGCAGATCGTAGGCGTCCATCAGGGTGACGCGCGAGGTGCGGCGCTGCAATACATAGATGCCGCGGCGGAAGCCGGTTCCGGTGCCTGCGGGGACGACTTCCTTGCTTTCATTCACCTCGACGGGCTCGGGCGGCCCAAAGCGTTGCGGGTTCAGTCGGCCCGTGACTTTCAAGATCGAATCGTAAAGCTGTTCGGCTTCCATGCGCTTGAGCCGCATGCGGCCCAGCAGAATGTTCTCGGGATCGGCTTCGGTCAGGGCCTTGGTCTTGCCCGACGATTGCCGATAGGCCGTCGAGGTCAGCATCAGCCGATGAATATGCTTGAGCCGTCCGCCGGTGTCGACCAACTCGGTCGCCAGCCAATCGAGCAAGCCGGGATGCGAGGGGGGCGGGGCCGCCTTGCCGAAGTTCGACGGCCCGGGAACCAGTCCGCGCCCAAAGCGGCGAGCCCATAGTTGATTGACGATCACGCGCCATGTCAGCGGATGCCGCGGCTGGGTCAGCCAACGGGCCAGCGACAGCCGACGACCACTGGTGGTCTCGTCGGATCTCGGTTGGCGAACTTCGTAGGGCTCCACTACACCGTCAAACAATGCCGGTACGCCGGGCTCGACCGGTTCGAAGGGCGCCAACGGTTCGCCGCGCCGCAACAAGTAATGCCTCGACGCCGCGCCGCCGGTGTCGACCAAAGCCCGAATCGCGGGCTTGGCTTTGAGCGATTGCTGCTTTCCCCTGAGTTCTTCCAGGAAAGGCTTGGCGGCATCCGCCAACTCATCAAACACCTGCGTTAGCTGGGTGCGCGTGATGTCGAGCAGGTCTTCGTGCTCGCGCGCCAACTCCTTCTGATCTTCGCTCCGCTTGTCTTCGGGCGTGTTGGCGATTGCCGTCAACTTCGCCCGCGCGTCCGCCGCCAGCGGCTCGAAGCGTCGCGCGAGCAGTTTGTCGCGATAGGGCTTTTCGAGTAGCTCGATCGATTCCTCGAGTAGTTCGATCTCCGCCTCGATCGGAGCGTTGTGCTTGGCGGCTTGCTCTGTTTCCTCATCGAGCGCGATGTCGAGCAGGCGATCCTTGGGGGCGCGCCAGTCATAGGGGTCGTAGGCGGTCTGGAAGATCGCGCTGAAGCGGTAATAATCTCGCTGCGAAATCGGGTCGTATTTGTGGTCGTGGCAGCGCGCGCAGCCGATCGTTAAAGCCATCACCGCCGACCCGACCACCTGCACCGTATTCGAAACGACCGTCATGCGCTCGGGGATATAGGCGAACTCCGCCTCATACGTGCTGTCGGGCGTTGTGCGCAGAAAACCCGTCGCGGCCAAACGATCGATCAGCTCCTGAGTAACCGGCTCTTGCTTGTAGTCGGACTGCTCGTCGCCGGCAAGCTGTTCGGTTAGAAACAGGCCGTACGGCTTATCGCAGTTCAGCGATCGAATGACGTAATCGCGAAAGCGCCAAGCATGGTGACGGATCTTGTCTTCGAAGCCGATCCCGCGCGAATCCGAATACCCGGCCAAATCGAGCCAATGCCGCGCCCAGCGTTCGCCGTATTCCGGCGAATCGAGCAGACGGTCGACCTCGCGTTCATAAGCGTCGGAACCCCGATCGGTTAGAAAAGCCTCGATCTCCGCCGGAGACGGCGGCGTTCCCGTCACGTCGAGATGCAGCCGTCTGAGCAGTTTCAACTTCTCGGCGGGCGGCGAGTAGCTCAGGCCCTCTTCTTCCAGCTTGGCCAGCAGGAAAGCATCAATCTCGTTGCGCACCAAGTCTTGCCCGGCAACCTCGGGAACAGTGGGTCGCTCGGGCGGCACGAACGACCAATAGCCGCGGTCTTTCTCGGTGACGGCGGGCGGCGCGACCGACGAGACCGGCAACAGGGGCGCTCCGGCCGCGATCCAGTTTTTGAGAGTCGTCACCTGCGTCGCGGTGGGCGATTTGACCGAGGCTTCGTGGATCTGTCTCAGCGGCGGCATCTCCCGAGCGTCGAGCCTTTTGATCAGCAGGCTTTCCTCGGGCTTGCCGAGCACGATCGCCGGCCCGGACTTTCCCCCGGTCAGCATACTCCGGCGCGTCCGCAGGTCGAGGCCGGCCTGTTGTCGGCTCTTGCCGTGGCAGGTCAGGCATCCGGCCTGGATGATGGGAAGAATGTCGCGCTCGGTGACCTCGGTATTCCCCGCAGCCGTGTTAGCAGAGCCGACCGGCTCCATACCCTCGATCCAGCGCCGCACGCGTTCGATCTCGTCGGGTTCCAAGCGCCCCTCGCCCGGAGGCATCACGCCCGTCGCGATCTTTGAGAGCAGCATGCTTTCCTCGGCCTGACCGGGTTGAATCGCCGCGCCCGAGTCGCCTCCTCGACGAATCGTTGCCGCCGTCCGTAGATCCAGCCCCTTTTGCGGCGAATCGGACCCGTGGCAAACGACGCAGTTCGCTTCAAAGATCGGGAGAACGTCGTTCTCGAAGGTAGAGGAAGCGGCGGGCGCCGGTCCAATGCGCATCGACGCAAGCGCAACGAATGCCGCGATACCCAGCCGGCGGACCAAATTCCCCAACCGCATATTCACTAGTCTAGCCGCCGCCGCGGGGTTTCAGCGCCCACCCCAACCTCAATCCAAATATACAAACTCCGCCGAGTTCAGCAGCGCATGGGCCAACGAAGCCAGGGCGTACCACCGCGCGGCCGTTTGCCTGGGACCGTGGAAGCGCTCCTTTTCCAAATGCGGCCGCCAGTTTACGGCCAGCAACGACAAATCCTCGAGTGAACGCACCGTCTCTTCATTCGTCGGCGGACGCGACAGAACACGCTGATAGAGCGCCCGGACCTGTTGTTCAGGGTCATCCGGGTATTCATCGATCAGCCGCCCGGCCAGGAAGCGCGCATCCTCGATGAGCGTCTCGCTATTCATCATTTGCAACGCTTGCGGCGCGACGTTCGAAACCGTGCGCTCGGTGCAGTTGGGCGAAAGCTGAGGTAGATCGAAAGCATCCAGCAACGTCAAGGGGGTGCGCCGGCGCTTGAGAATATAGATCGCCCGCCTGCGCCCTTTGTCCGTCGCTTGCGGCAAGATCTCCCCGTTCGGTTGCTTTTCGACCGGAACAGGCGGACCGAAAGGCGTCTCGTCGAGCCGCCCGACCACCCGCAGAATCGAGTCATGCAAGGCCTCCGCGCCCATACGCCGCAACGGCATGCGCGACAGCAGAATGTTATCCGGGTCGGCCTTTTCCGCCGCCGGGTCGACGCGCGAGGTTTGCCGATAAGCCTCCGAGGTCATCATCAAGCGCTGCATCGCTTTGATGCTCCATCCAGATTTCACAAACTCGGTCGCCAGCCAATCGAGCAATTCCGGATGCGAGGGCGGCGAGCCCATCCGACCGAAATTCGCGGGCGTCGAAACTAAGCCGCGGCCGAAATGGTTCATCCAAAGGCGATTGACCATCACCCGCGACGTTAGCGGATGGTTGGGTTGCGTCAGCCAGCGCGCCAGCGCCAGCCGGTTTCCGCTGGTCTCCTCGTTGGCCCCCGGGTGCAGCTCGTCATAGCTCTTGAGACCCGCCGTCAAAACCCGCGGCACGCCCGGGTCCACCCGATCGCCGATCGACTGCGCCTCGCCGCGAAGCAGCAGGTAAGCCGGCGACGGCTCGCCGCCCATGTCGTATAGCGAACGAATCTTCGGGACCGCGCGCAACTGCTTCTTCTTGTCGGCGAGCGGCTTCTGGAGCTTGTCCCATTCGTCCTTGAACTCGGCGAACGTCTGGGCCAATTTCGCGTCGCTGATTTCGATGGTTTCGCGAAAGCGCCGCGCCAAGTATTGCTGTACCTGTGTCCGGTCTTCCTCGGGGATCTCGGCGAGTTCGCCAAGGTCCGCCCGCAGGTCGTCCGGGAGCTTTTCGAGCCGCTCGTTGAGCAAGCGGTCGCGATAGGGTTTTCTTGTTGCTTCCAGATGTTCCTCAAGCCGTTTGACCTCGACTTCGATTGGTGCGTTGAACTCCGCCGTTTCGCGCTTGTCCTTCTCGGTCGCGATTTCCAAATGCCGCTCGGTCGGCTTGACCCAATCGTATGGATCAAACGCGGCTTGCAGAACCGCGCCCAGCCGATAGTAATCGCGCTGCGTAAGCGGGTCATATTTATGGTCGTGACAGCGCGCGCACCCGATCGTCAGCCCCAGCACCGAGGAACTCAACACTTGAATCTCATCGGCGATCACTGTCATCCGCTCGGCCAGCGAGCCGTTCGCCGGGCTGTACGTACCGTCCGGCGTCATGCGCAAGTAACCGGTGGCGGCCAGGGTGTCGACCATTTCGGGCGTCACATCCTTGCGCCGCGCGGCGGGGATCAACTCGTCGCCGGCGAGCTGCTCGGTGAGAAAACGGTCATACGGTTTGTCGCTGTTGAACGCCCGAATCACGTAATCGCGATAACGCCACGCATGGGGACGCACGCGGTCTTCATCGATAATGCCTTCCGAGTCGGAATACCCCGCCAAGTCGAGCCAAACCTGCGCCCACTTCTCTCCGTAGTGGCGCGATAGGAGCAAGCGATCGATGAGGCGTTCGTAGGCGTCTTCGCGATCGTCGGCGAGAAAAGCCTCGGCTTCGGCCGGAGTCGGCGGCATTCCAATCAAGTCCAGATAGACTCGCCTCAGCAGCGTGACGCGATCGGCCCGGGACGAATAACTCAGCCCCTTTTCTTCAAGCTTCGCGAGCAGGAACCGATCGATCGGGTTACGAACGCGGTCCGTCCCCTTCACCACCGGCGGGTCGGCGCGAACCGGCGGCCGGAAAGCCGGGAAGTGGCGGTCGTCCTCGCTGATCTCGGCCGGCGGCGCGGCGGCCCGCGGCTCGTCTTCTCGAGCCCCGTCGGCGATCCAACGCCTGAGGATCTCGACCTCATCGCTACTCGGCGGCCGCACTTGGTTTTCGAACAGCATGTCGGGCGGCGGCATCTCGCCCGCCGTGATGCGTTGGAACGCCAGGCTCTGCTGGGGGCTGCCGGGCACGATGGCGGGACCCGAGCGGCCGCCCTTCAGTCGACTCGCGAGAGTTCGCAGATCAAGATCACCCTCGCGACGGCGCTTGCCGTGGCACTTGGCGCAGCGCATCTGGAGAATCGGAACGACGTCCTTCTCCGTCAGCGCGGGAAGGCCGGCGCCATGGGTCGTTGGGGCGCCTTGGTCGATCCAAGCCCGAAGGGTTGCGATTTCGTCCGCTGTCAACTTGTCGCCCACCGGGGGCATCGCCCCCGAAACCACTTTGGCGATCAGCAGGCTCTGCTCGGCCGATCCCGCCGCAACCGCCGGCCCGGTCTTTCCGCCATGCAGCAACCCGGAAACAGTCGTGAGATTGAGATCGGCCTGGGGACCGCTTTCGCCGTGGCAGACAACGCAGCGTTGGGTGAGGATCGGGGAGACGTCCGCCTCGAAGGTGAGCTTCGAGGGCCCATCGGCGCCTTGCAAAACGAAGGCCGACACGATCAAAAAGCAGAGGTACAACCGGCAGCGGCTCGCGGCCATTGAGGCGTCTCCGTTAGAGCGAAAAAGTCATTTGAATTATAGCGCGCGGGGCGGCGCGGAGAATGGCATCGGATCGGTCTCGCCAAATTGCGCCAACGTCGGCGTAACCCTGCTCGAATCGCCGCGGGAACCGACCCCGGCATCGGGGCGGAAGGCCGCTCAAAGGCGCCTTCGCCGAACGGCTTCGGTTCGATGTGCGTTCGCGACCGGAAAGTGGCAGAAAGTCTGGTGGACCTGGAGGGAGTCGAACCTCTTGCGCCCTTTTTGTTTCTTCAAGTTGCTGATTCTAAAAGACCGTCAACTTTCCCGACCCCCCTGAAATGCGCCTACGTTGTACACCAGTTGTACATTTTTGAGGCGAAAATCTGGCGAAGAAGAGGTGCAAATGTCCGCCTACTACAGCGACAACGACCCCTACGCGGCCCAGTGGCTGCGCAACCTCATCGCCGCGGGCTGCATCGCGCCGGGCGCTTGAGACGAGGTTGAACGAGATTCTCCAATGACCCTCCAATTCCAACTCTCGCTTGAGCGCGCCCGCTCAGCGGCGCTGTGGGAGGCGCTTAAGCGTCATTTAAGCCTGAGTGCCGGGCGACGGCGGGGAACGCCTCAGAACGGCTCGGAAACGGCAAAAAGGCGATCTGTGCGGTGCTCTTGCGGGTGTGGAAAGACATTCGCGCGGTACCGCCCGAATCAACAGTACTTTTCGGCTGCCTGCCGCAAGCGGGCCTGGCAGTTGCGAAAGGATCGAGCGGACCCTAGGCAAACGCTCTTGAGGTTTGAGAGCATTCGCTAGGGTTCGTGGAAGTGAAGTGACGAAGGAGGCGGTTGATCCGTTGGAAAGCGGAGGCCGGGAACCGGCTTCGGTGAGTAGGAGCAACAACCTTAACCTGCCATGGACCGGTTGGTTGCAATGACGGTTGGGGTCCATGGGAAGAAACTTTGGTTTCAAACACGTGGGCGCAAGTAAACCACCTCAAGTAGGGAGCGGCAAATACGTTTGGCCCGCAGGCGCTGGTTTGAAACCGGAGAGCCGCAACCAATTGGGCAGAACCGAAGCGGCTAAGGTACTCCGAAAGGTGGAAGCCTAAGGTTCACGGGGGAAGCACCCCTCGATAAATAGCCACTGACCGCCGAGCGTGCTTGTGACGGCGGGCCTCTGACTCGACTGCAAATGCAGAGTCAAGCGACGGAGAAACCCTGGCTCTCAAGTTTTGAAAAATTCAAAACGAGCCGGGGCTAGTCCTCCTCTGCCTCCTTGCGAGAAGATCCCATGGGGAAGACAAGTGAAGATGAGACTGCTAGTAGTAGTAGCTCGGCGGGTTCTGTATCTCCGGTTACAGTAGGAAGAGGCGGGGGGGAGCTTGGCCTGCCGTGCCGGGTCATGCCGCTAGATGAGGTCGTCCACGGTCACGTTGAGCGCCTTGGCGAGAGAGGACAGCGTCCTGGTCGAGCCGGTGCGCTTTCCTGTCTCGATTTGAGAGAGGTAAACCGCATTAATGGTGGCGGCGGCGGCCAGATCGTTTTGGGTCATGCCGCGATGATTGCGATACACACTGATCGGGTTTTGACCGGCCAAAAGACGGTCAGCCACTTCGACGGGAAAGGACTCGCCCCCCTTCTCCTTGGCGCGGTCGTAAAGTTCTTCATCACTCAACAGCGCCTCGGCATCCTCGTTTGCCAAGCGTTCATATGCACGCCATGGAATCACAGCGAAGGCGGGCTGTCCGGCGTCGTCAAAAATGATTTGCGGCTTGTTCGTGATGCGCTCCTATCGTTTATAAGCCTGACCGCGCGGGACGATACGCAGCACGTCAATGACGCGGGCCTTGTCGTCGCGCTCGGTCGGGGTTCTTTGCCAACCTGTCCAATTCGCGGCGAATGCGTTGGGCGTGCTGACGAGGCATCTTTTGCAGAGCTTTGATAGCTTGCCTCTTGATTGTCAGGTCGTATATCGCATCCTCCATACCCATATAAGTATAGCAGTAAGCTTTATATCTATCAAGCTTTTTGCCTTATTTATTTTGCCACCACAATAGAGTGGTGAATTTCAAGCTGCGGGCTGCGCGACGGCACTGTGTGGCGGCTGAGCGCCTGCAACTCGTCAGCCCCACCGCCACGCCGGGCGACCACTGGCCGTTGAGGGACCGCACGGCTCCCTGTTCGGTCTCGCGGCGCTCCCGGGAGATCTCCTTCTCCGCTTGCCGGGCCTTCTTCTCGGCGCTACCGGCTTTTTTCTCCGCCGCCCGCCGGTCGCTTTCGGCTTGCCTCAGCTGCTTCTGAATGCCGGCCACTTGCTTGGCAGCCTCGCGCCAGAACTTCAGCGACACCCTCATTCCCGACGGCTGGCTGCTGTGCTGGCCCTCAAGGATCACCCATCCCCACCAGGTGCGGCCCTTCTCGCGATGCCGTTTCTTCGCCCCAATACCACAAAACGAACGGGCTGCTCACGCTCGTGGCGACCACCGAGGTCGACGCCGTCGGGGGCTACACCACGTAGGCATCCGAATAAAGTAGGGAAGAACAGGAGGCCGAAACCATGCCGGAACAAAGAGTGTTTGACGCCGAGCGGGAGATCACGATCAAGTCGAAGCGGCTGGGGAGGCAGTGCCGGGTCCGATTCCCCAGCGACGGGGAATGGATCGAGCGCAACCGCTCCATCCGCATGGTCCGGAAAAACCTGGGCCCGAATCACGCCGAAACCGAGCTGGAGAACGTCGAGAAAGCGGACCTCGCACTTTTCCAGGCGATCCGGCTCGATCAAGACGGCTCGGATTTCGACGACGATGCCGCCTCGACCGTCATGGACGTCCTCTCGCGCCGGGAGGCGGGGGCGGCCGTCTCGAATGAGTCGGTCAGCGAGGTCCGCGTGCCGCTGACGGTGCTGGGCGGGGTCGAGACCGAGCACGTCCTCGGGATGCCCTCCGAGCGCGAGCTTCGACGCTACCGCCGCGCCGCCTACGGCATCATCCAGCGCAAGCACGGCGACCAGGAAACCAAGATCAACCTGGCCGCGATCGGCTCCTTCTACGACGGGCTGGTGAAGGAAACGACGGGCTACTCGGGCGCCGTCCCGGTCATCCACAAGCTGCCCGTCATTGAGGCCCTGGAGGTGTTGATCGACCAACTCGACGATGAGGCCGAAGTGGATTTTTGAGCGCGGAGTGGCCCGATGAGCCGACGCCGGGATGTTGAAGTTCGCCGTGGCCCTCTGGAGGTCTGTCGAGTTGCTGCGAGACGACGGCCGTGCCCTTCGATTGGGCGGTCAAGGACGCCAGCTCGGCGCTGTTCTCGCCCAGGCGTCTTATTCCACGAGCGCTTGAGCGGGCGTTGCCGCGCATCGGACGCCCGACGGCAATGCTTTTGGGTACCGTCGTGGTTTTGTTGGCCGCGGCCGCGCCAGCGTTTTCAGAACAGCGATGGGTCAAGATCACCTCGCCGAACTTTGAAATGTTCACCAGCGCCGGCGAAGGAGACGGACGTCGGACCATCCTGCACTTTGAGCAGATCCGAAGTTTTTTCCTTGAGACAGTCAAGTCCCGAAAGCCAACGCCTCGGCCTGTTCGGATCATAGCGTTTCGCTCACGCAAGGAATACGAGCCCTACCGGCCGAACGAATTTGCGAGTGCGTACTACCAGTCCGGTCATGATCGTGACTACATCGTAATGAGCAAGATCAGCTCTGATACGCGCCCGATCGCTGTTCATGAATACGTGCACCTCCTGGCGAGGCACGAGGGACTGACGATGCCACCCTGGCTGAATGAAGGCTTTGCGGATTTGTATTCCACCCTCAAGCCCTGGGGCCGAAAGGTGGTCGTCGGCGAGGTGCTTCCCGGCCAACTTCAGCGCCTCCAGCAAAGAACGAAGTGGCTCCCTCTTGAGACGCTTACCTCCGCGGATAAAGATTCTCCACATTACAACGAGCGCGATCGAGCCGGCCTCTTCTATGCGCAAAGCTGGGCGCTAACCCACATGCTGAATCTCTCAGAGGAATACCGGACGAGACTTACTGAATTCCTCAGTGCGATTGCTAAGGACACGTCAGCAGCGGTCGCATTCCAACAGGTGTATGACAAGTCACTCGAGCAGGTACAGAAGGACCTCCGGCTATACATGCGACAGGATCAGTTTGTCGCGGCCCTTTTCGACACCAAGCTTGAGAAAATCGCTGAAAAACCGGTCGTCGAGCCGGCCACGAAACTTGAATCGGGAATGGTCCTGGCCAACCTGTTGGCAATGACGAGGAAGCGGGACGACGCTCGTCGGATGTACGAAGAGCTGGCACGGGAACATCCTGATGCCTGGGAGGTTCCCGAAGCTCTTGGCTATCTCGCGATGCGCGGTGTCAGCCGGGATGAGGCCGGGAGCTATTTCGCACGCGCCGTGGAATTAGGGGCTACGAATCCGAAGCTCTATTTCGACTACTCCGGCTTACTGTCTCGGTCCGGCGCCGAGCACTCAGAGGCCGAATCTCTCCTGCGCAAAGCGGTCGAACTGAAGCCGGACTATCAAGAGGCGCGCTATTTTCTGGCATTCAACCTGTATAACCAGCACAAATTCACCCACGCGCTGATCAACTTCGCCCAACTTAAAACAGTGACCGCCGAACGGGCCTTTACCTTTTATCGGGCGGTCGCATACGCCTACCATCAAGTGGATCATAAGGACGACGCAAGAAAGACCGCCAAGCTGGCTGAGAAATACGCCCGAGGACCCTCGGAAATTGCCCAAGTCCAAGAACTCATCCGATGGATGGAGTGGGCCGAGGAGGCGGAAAAAGCACCGAAGACCGCGAATATTCGCGCGAGTCCATTGATCGCGGCAGACGACGACATCGAGGTTGTCCTGAGCGGACCTGAGACCAGTGCCGTCGCCGGCACATTTACGCAGCTGGATTGTCTGGGGAGCACCGCTCGATTGCACGTCGTTTCCGAGAACGAGGCGATGGCGCTGGCCATTCTCGACCCGACGAACATAGTCGTCGAGGGTCCCAAGGCCGGTCCGGTCGATCTCAACTGTGGCCCGCAGCGGGGGAAGAGCATTGTGGTTCAGTACGAGGCCGGCGAGGATACGGAACTCGGCACGCGCGGGGTCGTCAAATCGATTGTGTTCAAGGAGTAGCTAAACGGAGCCGGTACAACCCGCTTTTCTTGGGACAAGCTATGCGAGTCCCGTCAAGTAAGACGCAACTCAGCCAAACGGGGAAGTAGTACGAAAACCGTTGTGTGGCGGCCCGTGGATCGGCTACCCTGTTCGTGCCAGGACGGCCAAAAAGGAAATCCTGGTTAAAGGGGGGGACGGGCTTCGCTAAGCTCAGGCACGGAAAAAACTACGCGCGAGCTGGCGGTGAACTTGCGGAAGTTGCTGTAGGTACTTAAGAACTCGCCGTTGAATCCCTTGATCAAAGCTAGACGGGCTTTGAATCTCACTCGGAAGCTATCGACCAGCCAAACTTCGTCGTTGACGCGAGTTTTCTTAAATCGCAGCTTGGCGCCTTTATTGAGCTTGAACAGAAACAGCCCGAAGGAGACCTTCTCGATGGTTTCCGCTTCAAACTTGACCCAGGCGTAGTCGTCCTTGGCGATCCAAAAGATCCCACGCAGCTTGGATAGAATTCGAGCACGCCTGTTAGCGGGTTTGTAGCCCGGTTTCGGTTCGGCGTTGATCACGAAGGTTTCGATTCCATCAACGCAATCCTCCCCCACCAGCTGAAAATCGTAAGCCCGCTGGACCTCGGCGACAAACTCGCGCTCCTCAGTTTTCTTTTTCTCTTGCTTCGCGAGACGCTTCTTGCGCTGCCGGGGTGTCTCCTTCTGCATGCTCGCGAGGCTTTTTTCGAGTTTTTGCTGTTGCTTTTTCTCCTCCTGTGGCTCTAGCGCTCGGTCGTTGCGGGCGATGAGGCGTCGGTACACGGAGCCGTCGAGAAGAGTGAGATCGTGAGTCTTCGAGCGGCTGGATTTCAGATCCCCCTTCTTGTCGAAACTGCGCTGCTCCGACCGCTCGTGAAAGGTGTAATCGCGAGCTATCTTATCGTTCTGTTCGTCGGCAGCGAAGGCCCGACGGGTAATCTCGTTCGGGGGCAGCTCCGCGCTCTCGCCGGCGCAAGGGATGAGCCACAAGGCAAGCCAAAGGGTGTGGCAGCGCCGCTTCGGGTGGTCGCCGAGCCCCGGCCACACCCTTTCGGTAAGATGCGTTTTCCGAGACTTTTCGGCGAGTGCCATCGCGAATCCTATCGGGTCTCAGTATCCGGAGTCACGAGTATACACCCGCGCTGCCCCGAATACCACGTCTTTTCGCGCTGAACCCTGCACATGACCTCCGCCGGTAGGCTCCAGGGCTCGTCCATCCGCTCACAGACGTTGATTGAGCGGGCTGAACGGCGCTCCGGCCGACACTGCTCCTTGCGAAACCTTTTGGAGCCGAAAACTGTTGATCCTCGATAAGACACGGGCTTAACATCCCTGGCCTAGCCAAGGGGTAAAGAAGGCTGGGCCAATCCTCGGTTCAGCCGAACGCGAGCGACGCGCTTGATTGCGCAGCCAAGGCTGACCCAGGCGTTTTCAGGGTGACTTGCGCGGCCCCTATTCCCCCACGCGCTCGCGGGCGCGCCCGAACAGCGCCTCGCGCAAGCCGTCGAGCACCCCCTCCAGCCGCGTCATGCACTGCTCCAGGGAGTCCAGGCGGCTCTCGATGCGTCGCATGTCGTCTCGTAGTTCTTTGACGGACGCCAGAATTAAGCCTGCGAACGTAACACCCACGCCCGCCAGCGCCACGCCCACACTCAGAATGCCGATCAGTTCAGCGCTCATCGTGTTTCCCTTTCGGAGGCCGGGTTGGTTTTGGGAGTGGAGGAGGAGGTGGCGGTCGCTTAGTGGGCGGAAAAGGTCCGCCCCTTGTGTCTTCAGGCCGACTGAGCCGCGCAGATCTCAAAGGAACTTTTCGAACTTTGGCCTGATTTTGGCCTGGAGGATGGCTTGTGGTGAGCTAAGTGTGTGAAGGCAGCGGTCTTATGCCTCAATCACGTTTTGGAGAAGCTCGACAGCCGGCTTCCACTCGCCTTTCTGCATGTGCGAGACGGCTTGTTGGTACGTGTCACGAGGCGACTGTGCCGTAGTCTTGTTACACAGCAAGAACGCGCAGAGAAGGATCGCGCCGCGGAGTTTGAGACGAAGAATTGTGCCGCGGGGTCTCACGGATGGGCAATAGCCTCTACCAGTGTGAAAGGCCGTACTGCATCTAGCTTACAAGGTTGGCTGGCAATCTGACTGCGGCCCTTTGCATGCGCGGACCGGCCCAAGTCAGTCCTTCGTGTAATAGAGAAACGCTCCGGCCATAGCGTCAATGGGGAACTCGGTCGGATTGTCGTAGACGCTGGTCAATCTGAATTTCTCGCCGGCCCGAACCCGATAGCCTTTGACATCGGAGTACGTTTCCATCCCGATCGTCTGCCCGTCCGTATCCTCTTTGGCCAGGCCCTTCCACGTGAGTTCTCCCCGCGTGACATTGAACAGCGCGATAGACTCCGCATACGGGTGAACGTGGGCGCCGGCGAAATGAATCCTGCCGTCAAAAGGAAGTTCGAAGATCGTTGTCTTCTCATGCCGGCCCGACGGGACGAAGAACAGATGGGGCATCTGCACGGCTTTCAAGATGCCGTGGAGGGCTAGCAGCGGCTTCTTCAGATCCACGTCGCGGATGAAATGGACCTTGGCCCGCATTCCCACTCGCGCGACATCGTCGCCGCGGTTGTTGAACATGGGCATCCAGTCGATCTTGTCGTCCGTCGACAACCGCAGCCCGAACCCGTCGGGTAACCGGATTTCGCGCGTAAAAGCATCCGAAAAAAGGACCTTCATCTCATTGCTAATAACTTTGCCATCCGGAGTCGAGAGCTGCTCAACATTCTGATTGCCGAAAAACGTATGGCAAAGGTAGTTCTCTTTGGGGCTCTTGCCATCGGCGCCGTAGATCTCCGTTTCGTAGGCGATGACCCAAACAGGCTCGGCGAAGCGAAACTGCAGCATGGACCCGGGGGAATGGAATGCCAAGACGTGCGATTCGACACTGAGAAAGTAAGGAGTTCGCCACTCGACCTGCTGGACGGGACCGTGCTCACTTTTCAGAGAAGAAGGCTGAAAGTCCGCCAGCAAGTCAGCGCCTTGCGCACCGGCCCTGCCCAAGCAGAGAAGCAGCAAAAGCAATCTCCACACCGGCAATTGCCTGTTGACTTCGATCGCCATCTTATTGCATAAAATTTTATGCATAGCGCATAGCCAGGCTCTCAGCTCAAAGGCTTCATTCTCGCTCTTCTCTCTTAACTTCTCGTCCAGCCCGAGTTCGCTGTCAGCCAGATCAATGATCTTAGTTCCTTTGTCTTGAAGTTGCTTCCATCGCCGCTCAATCTCGTCGCCATTCAGAGCATCGACTTGGGACCATAAAAACTTGCATTCCGTGAGCCAGTCGGCACATCTCGTGCGCAGGCTAGAGCTGATCAGCGCCTTCTGAGAGTGTCGGTTAATAACCAACCACAGGTTCAACGCCGCCGCCAGTGCTGCAAGAATCTTCGCGATGTCCGGGACCCAATTCACAAGTAAGATGGCCACTGTCCCCGACGAGAGCAGCAGCGCACCCAGCGCGATCCACCGGTCACGCCCTGCGAGCTTGCCTGAAAGGTACCCGTAATACCGGTGAACCATCTCGGCGTGGTAGCGTGATTCCCAGACCATGCTTCTCTGTTGTTCGGTCGCCATGTGTTTATTTTAGCGCCAGCCTGCAAACTTCGCGGATCGCTTTCACCGGCCCATCGAGGCCGCCGAAGACTTCCCGGATGGGAACCAAGTCTTTCACCGGGACTTCCTGTAGGGCTTGCCGCGGAGGTAGATACTCCCTATCCCGTGGTGTCTGCGGGGGAACGGCGACCCTGGTTCCAGCGTCTCGATCAACGGGGTGACTTCCACCGCCACCACGTTGCTCGACTTTCGCTCAGGGAGGAAGTACTTCCTGTAGGGCTTGCCGCGGAGGTAGATACTCCCTCTCACGTCGATAACGGCTTTTTCTTGATACTCCAACAGCTTTTTCACCCGGTCCGGCGTATTGCTTGTCGAAAGATTAAATACGTCGCTAAGCCGGATTCTCATCTTCTCGCCAGGCGCAAGCGAGCGCGTGGTCCGGGGGTCGTTCATCATGCCGTATGCGAGTTCGTAGGCGAAGGAGCCACTCTCGGGATATTCGTCCAGAATCAGTGACACCCCGGCCTTCAGCGTGTTCGGATCATTCCACGTCACGTCGCATATCGTGCCCCAGGGAATCAGGAACGGGGCGGCTCCCACATTCTCCAACTCGACCTCGTAGGTAACCTTGCCCCCCACCCTCAGCGGCAGCGGCTCGATGTCAACCAGCCGCAGGTCCAAGGGCAGACGGGGCGGCGGCGGGCCATGGATCAAGCCTCCTCCTGTTCCAACGACGATGCCGCTAATGGTCGTCGGTAGTTGGTCCTCGCACCATAAAGGCTTCGTCAAGTCAAGCGTCGGAATCGGCTCCTGGGCTTGCGCACCAACCCCCAGCAGGAACAGGCCAACAACGATAAGGTACCACCCGCGCTCGGGGCGCAGATCAGAGATTACTTCCCCGGTGGGAACCAAGACGGCCTCCCACGTTTCCGGGGCGGCGCTGGTGCTATGGATAATCGCAGTTCTCATTCCTCATACCGCGCTCGGCCTTAGCTGGCCGCGATCCGTCCGGTGATGGCCTCGCGCAACCCTTCCAGCAGCCCTTCGAGCTTGGCTTGGCTATGCTCCACCCGCGCCACGCGCTCTGCTAGCTGCTTCATGTCTTCTCGCAGCCGCGCCTCCATCCGGGCCATGTCCTCCCGCAGTCCGCGATTGCTGGTCAGGATCAGCCCGGACTGCGTTACTCCTATTGCCAGCACCGCAATCAAGACGCTGATTAGCTCGACGCTCATGCTTCCTCCCAATCAGTTCTGCCCATTCTCTCACGCCCCCTGAGGCTTTGGGGGAAGGGTAGCGCCCAAAATCGTACGAATTTATACGCTAAGCCTTTTTTCGGACGGTTTGCTCACAGCGTTCTCCCCGCCCACCGCACCTGTCCGACGATCCGGCCATTCTTCGGCCACGGCAGTGGTGAGTACTCCTACTGGTTAGTGTCCCCTGAGGGCTCGGTGGATTCGTCGGAATCCGTATCCGGCTCTTCGGGCTCGGTGGGTGCCGGCTCTGGCTCCGCCGGTGCCGTCGGTGCGGGTGCCGGGTCGGCGGTCGGCTCGGGCTCAGGGGTCTCCTGGCATCCGCCTAAGGCGAGCAACGTGATCGCCGTGAGTAGTGTTGCTGTTCGGATCTTCATAGTTCCTACCTCCTTTGAAGGGGACTTATCTACCTGAGTCAGCCTAGCATGAAGGCATGCGTGTGGCTCGGTCGGCTCACAGCGTTCTCCCCGCCCACCGCACCTGTCCGATCACCTTGCCATCGACCATGCAAGCGCTTGCTTACTGACCTGCTTGGTGCCGCACCGTCACTCCCTTGGCCACAACTTTGCCGTCAACTAAATCTAGCCCGCCCTCCGGCATTGGGGGTCCGTCGAGATCGCGGAAAAATAAAGGAAGGCCTTCGGCGAGGTTGATGGGTGGGCGAGAGCGCGGCTCTTGCCGCTGATGATGGATGTGAATGTGCGGCTCACTGCTATGGCCCGAGTTGCCACAGCGGCCGATCTCTTGGCCCTCGGTGACCTCGTCGCCTTCCTTCACCAGGACACTCCCTTGTTTGAGATGGGCGAGAACGAGATAGGTTTGGGTGTCGGGAAGCTGTAGGGAAATATGGTTTCCGAAGGGCTGAAGGGCATTCATCTCTCCCGGTGTTTCGTCGCGCACACCGTCTTCAGCAGCGGCTACACGCGCGGAGACCGGCGCGACGACTGGCAGGTCCCAACAACCATAATCTTCAAGGTTCTTACTGCCGATGAAGTAGGGCTCGACCATCATGTCGTAAGCCCATCGCTGATCGGGGACAAGGGTGTGTTGGTTGACGGCCATGGTGTCGCCTCCCCAGGCGACTTTCAGGGGAACGTCGGCCGGCAGCCGCACCGTCGCCGAGGGTTGGACGGAGTTCACATCCGCCGGATAGGCGATCGGCAGGATGCCGAACTGCCAGCACAACGGCCAGATCGCGAGAAGTGAGACGACGGTGGTTGCGATAACAGGGCGGCTCAGCCGGCGCTTCCACAGGACGTAGACGAAAGTCACCAGCAGACTCACCAACCCAAGCAGCGGGACA
Organism: Bryobacterales bacterium; assembly: GCA_965248235.1. GTDB lineage: Bacteria > Acidobacteriota > Terriglobia > Bryobacterales > UBA6623 > UBA6623. Next base: position 925,532 of record CBDFIU010000002.1, read on the forward strand.
AGCTGCAACAGCAACAGCCAGGCGACGACGCCGGCAAAGCCCCCGGCCAGCACGAATCCTAAACACGCAAGAAGCGAGGATCCCAGAATTGACAAGGGCGTCCAGCGCAAGATGCGTCGGAGGGAGACGGAAATATTCACAGCGTCCTCCCCGCCCACCGCACCTGTCCGACGACCCGGCCGTCTTTCGGCCACGGCAGCGGCGTGAGCTTCGGGTTGTCGCTGGCAAGCCAGTCTGGCTAACGCCTGTCGACGTCCACATCAGGGCTCCTGTCCTGAGATGCTCGAACGTGTATTAACTCAAAGCCTCGTGCAAGGACGTACGCCAGTAGTGCCACCACAAAGACCACCAGAAGCATCCAGGCAATACCCTGAAGCGTCTCGATGACGGTCCGATAGACCTCCAGTGTCCACCGCTCCGGAGTGAGGACCAAAACTTCCTCATCCTTCTGGGGTGCCGAAATATACCGTTCCAGCTGATGGATGCGAACACCTGCCGAGATGCCGACAACGTACGCCGCAAACTTGATGTAGCGGTGCCATGCCCCGCTCAACTCCTCCGTTACAATGCGATGCAGTATGGAAGCTATGGGACGGTCAAAGAGTCGCACAATACCATGCGACACCGTCAAAGCGATGAGAAAAGTGATGATCAGCAGTGCGAAGAACATAATCCGTGTATAATCTCTCAGCGCGGCCCGCTTGACTCCTGGCGAGCACTCATCAAGAGCTTACCTGAACTCGGTACCCTCCTTCCGTCGCTTTGGCGTTGTTGTTTTCTTCTTCACAGCGTCCTTCCCATCCACATCACCTGTCCGATCACCCGGCCCTCACTCAACTTACTTGATCGCGACCGTTACGGCGTTCAATGTGGTCCCATCGGCCGTAACGATCACGTCAACTTCGCCCGCACCCTTCAAACTGCGCGGCAGCGGCCCGATGTTAATCTGATCTAAGCCGCTGAACTCCGGGCTAGGCACTGAGGCCAGGACCGCAACGTCCTTGCCACCGACTCTAGCTTCGAGCTGTATGGCATTACGAATGCCGGTTCCGAACAGACTCAGAAACAGCCGGTCGCCTTCGGGGCCGAGATCAATCGAAACGGCGATGAACTGCCCTTCCGAAGCGTCAAAGGGGTTTGACAACCAGCGAAAAACGTCCGGCGTCGAGCGCGAGCCGTCGGCGGAGACGCGAAGCGCTGTGATTGCCCCCACACCGCTTCCGGTCCCGTTGGCCGAGAAAAGCCCGGGAGCGACCCCGTTGATCGCGATTGCCCATTCCGCCGCTATCTGCCCCTCGCGCGTCAGCCGCAGCCTGGCCGGTCCCGGTGCTGACTCGGCCGGCATCAGGAAATTGATCTGGCCCGGACTCACATAGAATAGTGGGCTCGCGTGCATTGCTCCCATACTGTCGATGATCTCAACTCGAGTGCCGGCCAGCTCAGTCGGAAGAGGGTGATCTGTAGCGAAGCCTGTTGTCTGGACTAAGCGCGTACCGAACAAACTTGCGATTGAACCGGGGGCAACTCCGGAAACGAAACTGGCCGCGTTCACGACCGCATTAATCTGTTCATGAATCCAGTCTTGGATGGACGAGACTCGAGTAAAGACCCCCGGGTAGCCAGCTTCCGCTCCTCCTCCCATGGAAGTCACTCCCACCTGTCCCCAGTCGCCGCCCGGGAGCGGTACTACTAGAGGGCCTCCGCTGTCTCCGGACGAAATTCCCTTTCCCTCTATCCCGGCGCACAACGTGCGTTCATGCACGACCTCGCTTATCCAAAAGGAATTCTCTCGGCAATCTTCTGGAGTTCGTAAAGAAATGTCTACCTTCCTCAGGATGCGAGGATTGCTGCCGTCATCTTGACGGCCCCAGCCGATGACGGTGGCGGTGGTGCCGGAAGGGGCATGTTGGGCCTCCTGCTCGGGAGCGAGGACTCTGACCGGAGCCACAGCGACCGACGGGAGAATCTCGACCAGGGCGGCATCGTTTCTGAAGCCTGCTCCGGCATAGTAATAGTCCGGGTGGACGATCACTCGGACTATGATGTCTATTGTAATTTCCGGCTCAAACCCAAACCTTTCAACCAACTCTCGCCCTAGGAAAACGGAAATGTCGCGCGGGTTGGTCACGGACCCGTCATGATCGACCAGACAGTGCGCTGCGGTGAGGACCCAGTTCGGAGCAACGAGGCTTGCGGTACAGAAGTTGCTTGGAGTATCCGCGCTACAAAAGGCCACTCTCCGGGACCAACTTCCGTCCCGCCAATGATGCCCCGGGGTTCGGGAAGTTCGGACTTGTCGGCGACCCCGCTTCCCGGAAAGGCCGCGAGCATCAACAATAACCATCTAATCACGTTGAGATTCATCCCGCGCCCTTGCTCACCCGCACTCCCGCGTCATCCATTTTCAGCTCGACCTCACTGTTCACAGCGTCCTCCCCGTCCACATCACCTGTCCGATCACCTTGCCTTCCCTCGGAAACGGAAGCGGCTTGTACACCGGGTTGTCGCTGGTAAGCCACCAGCGCTTGCGCTTCTTGGCCAGCCGCTTGACGATCACGCCATCCTCGGTCCGGACGACGAAGATGCGATTGTTGAGGCGGCGCACCCGTTGGTGATCAACCAGCATCACGGACCCTTCCTGAAGCGCGGGCTCCATCGAATCGCCCAGCACGTCGGCGCTCCTAGCCTTGTCGGCGTTGATCCCGCGTTTCAACGGCCAGTCCTCGGGGCACACCAGCTTGTTTATTTCTCAGTCGCTAACAACTGCGGACCATGCGTGATTTGCTCGCACTGTCCATTTCCAATCTTCCAGAGTTGATGAAACCTTGTCTGAACGCTCAGAGCTGAAGCGAGCCTCATCTTCCAGTAACGCTGCCATGAGCGCGGTGGCGGATAGACCGGATCGGTGTTTTCGGTTGTCTTTTTCCTCACAGCGTCCTCCCCGTCCACATCACCTGTCCGATCACCACGGCCTCGCGCGGCCACTTCACCGGTTTGTACTCCTTGTTGTCGCTCACCAGCAGCCAGTGATGGTTGTCGTGCATGAGCCGCTTGATTAGCGGGCCGTCGTCGGAGCGCACAGCGAAGATGCGGTTCTTGAGGCGGCGGGCGCGCTGGTGGTCGATCAGGATCATGGCCCCGTGGTGTAGCGTCGGCTCCATCGAATGGCCGTGCACGTCGATCACGCTGCACTTGGCGGGGTTGAGTCCCTTCTTGCGCAGCCAGTCGCGGCGGAAGCCGATCTGCTTGACGACGTGCTCGCTGTCCACGAACGCACCGGGACCCGCCGAGCCGAGAACGCCGTACTTGCCGACCCAGGCTAGCTCGGGATCGGCTTCCTGGTGAAAGAGTTCGGCGGCGGGGGCCGGGTCGTCGGTGAGGCTGTAAAGATAATCCGTCGAGACACCTAGGACCTTTGCCGCCGCCAATAAGTTTTCTGCCGACATACCCGATCGACCGCGCTCAATCATTGAAATCATTGGCCGAGTGTAGTTGCCAATTTTGGCGGCCAGTTGGAGTTGGGAAAGCCGCCGGAGTCGGCGGGCTTCCTGGATGCGTCTGCCAACAACTTCCACACCCATACGATAACAAGGAAACTTTTTTCTTGACAGGTCAGTGAGACTTACATATACTCGGGGTAAGTGACACTTACTGTGCGTAAGGGCATCAACCGTCTCCGGGGTCGCCTCGCGGAGCTGGGTGTGACCCAGCAGGACCTCGCAGACCTTCTCGGGATCAACCCGACCCTGCTGAACCACATTCTCAAGGGCCGCCGCCCCCCTCCCCCCGACTTCTTCGAGAAGGTCAACGCAGCCCTCGACCGCCTGGAGCGGGCGGAGAAGGCGGCTCAGGAAGCGAAGGAAAAGGTGCTCAACGAGGGGGTGGCGTGATGGATGAGCAGCGAGTCCGCAAGATCGTCCGCGAGGAATTGGCGAAGCTCATGTCCCGGCCTCGCTTAAAGAATTGGCCTCGTCCCAAGCCTGAAGAAGCGCGTCTTGGTCAGCGTCCAAAAGTACGCCCTTCGAGTGGAGAATCTCGATGAGGCCCGTAAGCGCGTACGAGGCGCCGGGTAGCACATGTCCGCGCTGGTGGTCTTCGTCTATTCGCTTCTTGCTTAATTTCTTCCAGTCTTCTGCCACAGGGGGTTCCCCCGTTGATTGATTGGTTGTTTGGCGGCACCCATTTTATATCACCGGGGGAACCCCCGTCTATCCAGGGGATTGCGTGAGAGGCAAAGAAGGAGAAAACGAATGCCGATAGAGATCCTACACCGCCACACACGCGCCGTTCTATTCAGTAGCCCGGCCGATACGATCGCTGGCGCCGTTCAGGAGGCGATAAAGACTCGGGCGGACCTCGGCGGGGCGGACCTCCGCGAGGCGTACCTCGGCGGGGCGTACCTCCGCGGGGCGGACCTCGGCGGCGTCTTGGCCGAACACTGCTCCCGCATCCTCACGGCGGCAAGCGGTTCCGGGTATCAAATGGTGTTCGTCCGCCACTCCGACGGCGTGTCGGTGCACGCGGGTTGCCGCAATGTTCCCTCCCTGGCCGAGGCCCGCGAGCACTGGCGGAAGGGGAAGGATTGCGAGCCGGACCACCTGGCCGACTGCGTTGCCGCGCTGGAGTATCTCGAGGCGCTGGCGAAGCGGCGCGGCTGGGACCTCGGCGAAGAGCCCGGCAAGGAGGCGGTGGCATGAGCGCGGCGGTCACGGGCTTCCTCGCTCTGCGAGGAGGCAAGGCCGTGAGCTTCAGCCGCCGAAGAATCGTACTCTGTCCGATCTGCGGATTCCTTTCGCTGGTCGTGGCCGTGATCCGGGGCGGTCTGTTTGGAGCCCGCCGCTTACGCTGGTCGCGGGTGATGTGCCTGAGAGGGCATCGGTCGATGACGGCCGGAGTGGAGGGGTAATGACGCCTATAGGTCCTCGTCAGGAGGAATCATGCGCACCAGCCGGAATAAGACTTTCTGAAGTTCAGAAAGCTGCGATTGAGCAACTTCGTCAGGCCGGGATAACCGGATTTCGGCTTCCATCGAACGCTCAAGAGCTTTCAGAAAGAGATCGGTCGAACCTGGAAAATGCGCTTTGTCGAGCTGTCGAACGGCGCGTGCTACGGCGGTCAAGTACACCACTGCCAACTCAAGAGAAAGGTTAACCGGAGTGTCGCCATTAGAGTTCATGCTGTCCTCCCCGCGCAGAAGCAAATCATACCAACCGGAGGTTTCCGCGTGAGCCTGACCGCCGAGCAGCTCCGCGCCCGCGAGGGCAAGCTGACCGCCAGCCGCGTCAAGGTCCTGATGGACGGCGGCGACAAGGATCTCTATGACCTGTGGAGGGAACTCACGGGCGACCCCTCTTATGAGCAACCCGACTTGTCGGGCGTGTGGGCGGTACGGCTGGGCGAGGCGACCGAGACGTTGAACCTCGACTGGTACGAGCACAGGACAGGGCGCCCCCTCAGCCGCCGGGGCGAAGTCGTCACATCGCAAGAGCGTCCCTGGGCAGCAGCAACCCTCGACGGCTTCGACGCCTCCCGCCCCGACGGCCCTGCGGTGGTCGAGGCCAAGCACGCCGGCGGCTTCGAGCCGTTTGAAACAGTCGTTGCCCGCTACATGCCGCAGCTTCACTGGCAGATGTACGTGACGGAAACACGGCTGGCCATCTTATCCGTCATCGAGGGAGCGCGGGCGCCGAGGTTTGAGGAAGTACCGCTCGACCTCACCTATCTGGCTGAACTGCTGCGCCGGGCCGTTCTGCTGTGGCAATGCGTTGAAACGCTGACGCCGCCTGTCGTGTTGCCACCTGTCGAGCCGCCGAAGCCTGCGATCAGGGAAGTAGACATGACGGACAACCCGGATTGGACGGGTCCGGCCACTGCGTGGCTTGAGAACCGCCATGCGGCCAAGGCTTTCCGCTCGGCGGAGAAGGCGATCAAGGAACTGGTTCCCGCCGATGCCAGGCGCGTCCACGGGCACGGAGTGGAAGTCAAGCGCAGCAGCAACGGATCGCTGCGGATAGGAGAGACAAAGCAATGACAACAACGGAAGTCACGGAAACGGCCCCGAACGGCGCGGAAATTATGGAGCAGATCATCGTCAAGGGTGATCTGTCTAAACTCACGCCGGAGGAACGCGGCCAATACTATATGACGGTCTGTAAGTCGGTGGGCCTCAATCCGCTGACCAAGCCGTTCGAGTACATCTCGCTCAACGGCAAGCTGACCCTCTACGCGCTGCGGGCCTGCACCGACCAGCTGCGCGCGATCCACGGCGTGTCCGTGGAGGAGATGACGGAAAGCGAGCGCGACGGCGTGTTCGTCGTCACGGCCAAGGTCAAGGACAAGGCGGGGCGGACCGACATCTCGAAGGGCGCGGTGTCGATCGGCAATCTCAAGGGCGACGCACTTTGCAACGCCCTGATGAAATGTGAAACAAAAGCCAAGCGGCGGGCGACGCTTTCGATCTGCGGTCTCGGATTTCTGGACGAGTCCGAGATCGAGACGATTCCCGACAGCGCGAAGGCCGGGCCCCGCGACGCGACGCCGAAGCGCGAGCCGCCCCAGGCCATCGCGGCTCGACCGCCCGCGGACCCGAAGACGGGCGCGCCGCTGCCACCGTCGCACATTCCGACGGGCGAGAAACCAAATTGGACGGCATGGGGCACGATGCTGGCCGCCGCCCTGAAAGCCGGCCCGCCCGAGCAAGCGACGGCGTGGATGGAGAAGAACCAGACGTCGCTGGACGCCTGCAAGGAGAAGGCCCCCAAGATTCACCGGCGCCTGCTGGAAATCGCCACAAAAAGAACCACCGATACCAATTCAAAGGAGGCCGCCTAAATGCCAGTCGTCAATTTCCCCGAGGTGGACGAGGCGCAGGACTTTTCCCCGTTGCCGGAAGGGGAGTACCTGTGCGGCATCGCGTCGATCGACGCGGACAAACACACGGCCGCCGGGGACGAGATGTGGGAGCTTCGGCTAATCGTCGAGGACGGCGATTGCCGGGGCCGGAGCCTCTTCGACCGCATCAGCTTCGGGAGCGCGGCCCTGCCGCGCGTGAAGCTGCTATGCGGGCAACTGGGGATCGACGTGACCGGAAGCCTGGATATCCAACCCGAACTGCTGATTGGCCGCGCGGTCTACGTCACGGTCGCCACCCAGTCGTACGAGGACAGGCGCACGGGCGAGGAGAAGAAGGTCAGCAAGGTCGCGTTCGCCGGCTACCGCCGCGCGGGCGGAGGCGCGGCCCCGCAAGCCGACATCTCCGACGAGGATCTTCCCTTCTGATGCAAGTCCTTCTGACACGCTCGATTTCCGGCCTCAAGGCGGCGGACCTGCATGCGGCCGAGGCGCTGGCAAAGATCAAGCCCGGCCAGGAAGTGCGCTGCGAGATCAAACGGGTCCGCAATTCCAAGCAGCTGCGGCTGTATTGGGCGCTGATTGACGTCTGCTGGCATCATCAGGACCGCTACGCGACCAAGCAGGACCTCTCCGACGTGATCAAGGTGGCCGTCGGCCATTCGGATGAGGTTGTCACCAAATCGGGCCGGACGGTTGCCCGCCCTAAGTCGATCGCCTTTGGCAACATGCCGCAGGAGGCTTGGGAGGACTTTTTCAGCCGGGTCATTCAGTTCGTGTGCGAGCGGATTATTCCGGGGACCAATGACGCCGAGCTATGTGCCCACTTGGAGGAGTTGGTCGGTTAAGGAAAGGAAAGACATGCTGGAAATTCCTAACGGTTCTATCAAACAGACCTCGAAAACCACGCTCGAAGGAGCGGAAGAAACCTATCTCAGCGGCAAGCTGGTGCTGGAGGGCGACCTGACCGAGAGGGCGGCGGACGCCCTGGGCTGCCTTGGCGCGATTCGCGACAGCCTGCCGGCCTTCACCATTCCGAAAACCAGGCTGAAGGAAGGCGGTGACAACAAGTACCCGCACTCGCTCAGCCTGGGGGACGGGAACGGCGGCGGCCTGGCGCTGCCCAATGTCTCGGTCCACGCCATGAAGGGCGAGGTCCGCGATGGCCTGGCGAAGCTGACCCTCACGGCCACCTTCGACGACGTGATGAGCAAGGCGGTGTCGGATTTCCACGGCGATCATCCTTCATTCATCGGCACGCTCAAGGTATTGCCGGCGGACGATCCCGAGCAGGCGCAGATGGACTTTGAGGATGAGGCGGAACAGGCTACCTAGGCTCCAGGTGAGCCGCTTATGGTCGAACCTTCGCCGCCGCGATCCGCACCCGCTGTTCACCCGCGAGGAACTGGAGCGCTGGCTGATCGAGTCGAGCTACGGGAGGAAAGGAATCGGCTGGCGCTGCGAGTACGGCGTGAAATGCAACCGCTATCTGGGGCTGTCGGAGGTATCGCTGGACCACAAGACGCCGCTCAAGCTTTTGCGGATCACGACGCTCGACAACCTGGCCGTGTGCTGCAAGGCGTGCAACCGGGTCAAGGGCGATCTCGACGGCAAACACTTCCGGCAGCTAATCGAGCTGCTCGACACTTGGCCGCCGGAGTACCGCCGGAGCGTGCTAGGGCGCTTGGGGCAGCCGCCGGGCCAGTGGGCCTACAAGCGGCGCGGGAAGAACGGGAGCTTTGCTGTCAGGGCATAGAGGATTCTATGGAACTAGCGATTGCGTTGGTAGTGTTCTCATCCTGGGCGCTGTTGAGGCTGTCCAAGGGCTGTTATCACCGCCGTATCACGAGGCCGCGCCAGGACGGGGAAGGTGCCTACGTGCGCTGCCTGGACTGCGCGGCGCGGATTGCTGCGCCGGTGTGGGACATGGAGCGAGGACAAACGTCTTGACTCGGGCGCGAAAATGGGTTGTAATATTCCTGTCGCGGCAAAATCCGCGACCGGGATTAGAACTCTGCAACCGTCAAGCGCCCAGGCGCTCATTCTGTAGCGCCTTTTTCGTGCCCGCTATGGTGGGCCGGGCGGGGGCGCCCTCGGGCGCGCCGCTTTCCTTGATGGGCGGTAGTTCTAACCCTGCCCGGTCCGCCACCCTATGCCGATTAGAACCGGCGGGTGGCGTTTCGTTCACCTCACGTCAAGGAGACATCCGTGCACAAGAGCACCCCGCGTTCCCCGCATTCCCCGTTTCAACAACTCCTATTTCCACCTACGGTCGCCGAAGTGCTCGACACGTCTCCGGGCGTGCAGCAGAACGGCAACGTCGAGACCGCCTGGAAGCTGGTCGCCGATCTCAACTATCACAGCGGCGGCGAGATTCTGGTTCTGGCGCTGGCGATCGGCTGCCTGTGCCGCGAGCTGAGCGGGCAGGACCGTCCCGGCTGGGTTTCGTAGTAAGGGGGCAGCATGAGCAATAAAACCGCGCTTGTCAAATACGATGCGGCCAGACGTGCTCTCGCGGCCGCCCGGGCGGTCGATGAAGTCAAGGACATCCGCGACAAGGCTGAGGCCATGCGGGTCTATGCCCGTCAGGCCAAGGACCGCCAGCTTGAGATCGACGCCGCCGAAATCCGTATCCGGGCCGAGCGGCGGCTGGGCGAGATGATCCAGGCGCAGAAAAAGACAGTCGGCCTCAATGTTGGAGCAAAGGGGTCTATTGTCACCGGTACTTCTAGAGGACCACTGAAGATTGTCACCGGTACTTCTAGAGGACCACTGAAGGATGACCGCCCCACCCTCGCCGATGCCGGCATCAGCAAAAACCTGTCGAGCCGCGCTCAGAAGCTCGCCGCCGTGCCGGAGGACAAGTTCGAGGAGCTGGTCGGCGAATGGCGCGGGAAGGCGTCTGCCAGCGACAGCCGCATCGCGGTAAGCCTGACGCCGCAAGAGTCCGCCAACCAAGCGGCGCGAAACGGCAAGACCGGCTCAGCCAGTTCCAAGAAAACAAAGACCTTACCGCCGGCTTCCGCCGCCAAGCTCCAGGCCAAGGTAGAGCAACTGGAGAACGCGTTGACCGCCGCCAGGATGGAGATCGAGGAGAAGGCGGCGAAGATTGACGAGCTCGAGGAGCGGATCGCCTTCATCCAGGCCGAATCCTCCCCCGTCGCCGCCGTGCGCGAGGAGAAGTTCAACAACTACCGCGCTCACATCCGAACCCTCAAAGGATCGGTGGGTCAGTGGCAGACCAAGTTCCAGGAATCGAATGCCGAAAACAGGTTTCTGCGGAAGCGCCTGCGGGCCTTGGGGGAGAACATCCGGCCATGATTCCGCCGCTCAGGGACTATCAGTCCGCGTCGATCGAGTTATTGCGCGAAGGCATACGCGACGGCCATCCGCGGCAGATCCTCTGTGCCCCAACCGGATCGGGAAAGACGCTTGTGGGCGCTTATCTGATCGCCGAGGCGGCGGCCAAGGGATCGAAGGCAGCCTTCGTCTGCGACCGCGTGGCGCTGGTCAACCAGACTTCGAAGGTGTTCACCGAATTCGGGATTCCCCACGGCGTGGCGCAGGGTCAAAACACATTCGGGCGCTCTCTGCCGGTTCAGGTCTGCTCGGCCCAGACGATCGAGGCGCGAGGCTTTTGGCCCGATCTCGATCTGGTCATCATCGATGAAGCCCACACCCAGCGCAAGGCCACCCTGAAGTTCATCAAGGCCATCGGGAAGCCCGTGATCGGACTTACCGCCACTCCTTCAGCCGGGGGCTGGGAGCAACGTACTCCCGAGTGGTGAACGTCACCACCACCGACAAGTTGATTGCCGATAAGTGGCTGGCGCCATTGAAGGTCTACGCGGCGCAGGAAATCGATATGAAGGGTGCGAAGACCAACGGCGGCGAGTGGCTGGCGTCGGAAGTCGAGCGGCGCGGCGTCAGGATCGTCGGGGATATCGTCGCTGAGTGGGGGGCGAAGACCGGCAAGCACTTCGGCAAGCCCGTGAAGACGATCGTGTTCTCGGCCACGGTGGATCACGGCGAGGAGCTGTGCCGCGCTTTCCAGGAAGCGGGCCACGACTTCCGGCAAGTCTCCTACAAGGACGGCAACGATGAGTCGAGAGCGGAGTTAATCGAGGCTTTCCGGCGCGGGGAGGTAATGGGGCTGGTCTCGTGCGAGGCCTTGGCGAAGGGCTTCGATGTGCCGGACATCCTGTGCGGCATCGCGGCGCGGCCCTACCGCAGATCGCTCGCTTCCCACATCCAGCAGATCGGCCGCGTGATGCGCCCCGCGCCGAATAAAGACTTTGCTTTATGGCTCGATCACGCGGGCAACTACCTGGGTTTTCTGGAAGAGACCCTGGATTTTTTCGCGCAAGGGGTCAACGAGCTCGACGACGGCGAGCGGGGCCGCGTGGTGCGTAAGCGGTTCAGCAACGGCGAAGCGCCGAAGTGCCGGCGCTGCGGCTACGTATGGGGCGAGGGAGAGGAAGCGAATCTTTGTCCTTCGTGCGGGCTGGAGCGCGGCCGGAGCCGCTCGCGGATGGCGGTGGCCCCGGGCCGCATGGAGGAGGTCGAGGGAGCCAGGGCGCTAGAGAGGGACTGGGCCTCGGACAAACGCTTCGTCTGGGAGCACATACAGAGGATCGCCAGCGCGCGCTGGCGCAGCGAGCAGCGTGCCCGTAAGTTCGCCCAGGCGCAGTATTACAACTGGTTCGATAAGTGGCCGCGCCGAGCCTTCCAGTTCACTAACGGTCCGGCCGATGTGCGCGTGGAGCGGCGTGTCATGCAGCAGCTCAACAAGTGGCGCAGGCAGCAGTACGCCAACCAGAAATCGATCGGGCCGAGGAACGCGGCATGAGGCAGCCGACGAGGGAAGAGGTAGCCGGGGCCCTGTCGTGGATCTCGCCCGGCGACCGCGACGTCTGGGTGCGGATGGCGATGGCCTGCCGCTCGGCTCTCGGGGACGGCGGCTGGGCGGTCTGGGACGAGTGGTCACAAGGCTCGGAGAGCTACCGGCCCCAGGACGCGGCGGCGGTCTGGCGCTCGGTGCTGCCCACCGGCGGCGTCACGGTGGGCAGCCTGTTCGAGCTGGCCCGCCGCGCCGGATATCGGCCGAGCGAAGCGGGCCGGTTTCGCCCGCGACACCCAAGATCGCATCGGCCTCCGCCCGTCGATGACGGCCCCTCGCGCGAGCAGGCGGCGGCGAGAGCGCGGGCGATGCTGGACGAAGCCACCCTTGACACGCACCCCTATCTGGCGCGGAAGGGTTTCCCCGAGAGGAAGATGTTCGTGCTCGACGAGGCCCTGCTGGTGCCGATGCGGCCCATTGACGATTATGGAAGCGTCGCCAGCCTGCAACAGATTTGGCCGGACGGAACCAAGAAATTCTTGCGGGGCGGCAGGGCCTCGGGCTGCGTTCTCCATTTGGGATTGGGCCGCGAGCAATGGTGGTGCGAGGGCTTGGCGACCGGGCTGTCGGTGCTGGCCGCCCTCGACCGGTTATACCGGCGGGCGCGGGTCACGGTGTGCTTCTCGGCTTCGAACCTCGCCCGGGCGGCGCGCCGCGGCATCGTGATCGCCGACCACGACGAAAAGAGCGGAGCCGGGGAAAAGGCGGCGCGGGCCACGGGGCTTGACTGGTGGCTGCCGCCCGAACCGGGCGACGCCAACGATTTCCATCAGGCCTACGGGGTGCGGGCGCTGGCCGACGAGCTCCGCAAGATTTTGAACGAGAGGAGCCGCGCCGCATGAGCGTCCGCATCGTCCAGGCCGACTGCAAGCGATGCGCTCAGCCATCGCTACCGCTGGAGGGCGACGCGGCGTGAGTCTCCAAGCGCCACCCGCGGCCGAGCGGCACTACTCGCCGAACGAGTTGGCCGGGCTGTGGGGAGTGTCCGCGACGACGATCCGCCGCTGGTTCGACCGGGAGCCGGGCGTGGTGAGATTCGGAAGCGAGGGCTTGCTCAACAAGCGGCGGAAGATATTGCTGCGCATTCCGGCGAGCGTCGCCCGGCGCGTCCACGAGAGGTTGGTGGTGAAGTGATGATCCGAATGCCGCGACGGCGTAGAATGGAGCGCATGCTCACTCTCTACCGCCGTCATGCGCCCGCCTGCCCGCACCGCGAGAAAGGCGCGGCTCATCTCAAATGCGATTGCCCGCTTTGGGCCTGGGGCTCGCTGCCGAACGGCCAGTGGACCCGGAAATCGCTCGGCACCCGCAGTATCTCTCAAGCCCGCCGCGTCATCGAGCGCTGGGAGCGCGATCAGCGAACCGGCGCGCCGCCCTCCGTCGAGTTCGCGACCGAAGCGTTCCTGTTGAAGCACAAGGATTCGGCATGCGCTACCCGGATCAAGTACGCCAAGGTGATGCGGCTGTTTCGCGCATTCTCGGAGCGCACCGGCCACGACAGGATCGACGCCATTACCGTGGAGACCTTCGACCACTACCGCAAGACCCGCGATATCGCCCCGCTGACCTGGGTGAAGGAATTACAGGTATTGCGGTCTTTTTGTGAGTTCTGTGTTCGCCGAGATTGGCTGAGGCGGAATTTCGCGAGGGAGGTTGAGACTCCCAAGGGGTTGCGGCCTTCGGATCGGGAGCCGTACAGCGAGGCCGAAATGGCCGCAATTCTCAAGGCTTGCGAGAGGATCGGCCAAGAGCACTACGAGCGGCTGCGGGCAAGGGCACTCGTGCTCGCCATGCGGTATGCCGGCTTGTCGATACGAGATGCTTACCTGCTTCGGCGCGATGCCACGAACGCAAAGAGTCATCGCTTTCGCCACACGCTTGCTACCCGGATGCTCGAACAGGGCGCCAGCTTCGAGGACGTGGCCGCCGTACTGGGCAACAGCGCCAGAATCGTCGAGAAGCACTACGCGAAATGGTCCAAGGGGCGACAGGAGAGAATCAACCGCTATTTCCGTGCCGCTCATGGGATGAACGAGGAGAACCGTCTTGTGCACTGAGACCCGTTGTACGCCAGTTGTACAACGCAGTTTTTGGCGGTAGTAAGTTGTTGAAAATAAAAACAAAAACACTGGTGGACCTGGAGGGAGTCGAACCCTCGACCTCTTCCATGCCATGGAAGCGCGCTCCCAACTGCGCCACAGGCCCCTCGAACGTAACTTTACGCTCAGAATAGCATGAGCCGGCGATCGCGCCTGGCGAACAACCGTCGCTGCGGCCGCCGGCCTGCGCTCTTTGGGCCTTCTCGTGCCTGGCGGCTCGCGACCCCAAAAAGGTCGGCCCCGCGGTTTGTGCTGCGGGGCCGTTAGCGAAAAGGAGCGAGAGGCGCTTGACTTAGATGAACAGCACGAAGGCTTCAAACGTTCCCCCGTCGTCCCCGATCGTGAGGGTCACGTCGACCGGATCCGTGCTGTCGAGGGTCACGCCCGCGAGCGAGCCTTTGAAATCGTAGCTGTCCCCTCCTAAGATGTCGATCTTGAGCTCGACCGTGACGCCGTCGATCACGCCATCAAACTTGAAGAAGTCCTTCTTCTTCGTCGTCTTCCGCACGAAGGAATCCGCGTCGATGGTCACCGAGACGCCCTCGACCTGAATCGTTAGCTCCTCCTCGTCGAGGTCGAATCCGTCGTTACCGACGCCAAGCGTCAAGGTGGTGTTCAGAAATACCGTGTCGTTGAGGTCGCCGTCGAGCAGAAGGATTTGGACGCTGCCGTCATAGGCGGCAAAGGCAAGAGGCCCGCCGCCGTCCCCGACCGGACCGAAGCAAATACCGGTCGGCGCCTCGATCGCCGTGCTGGGCGTCGCCCCGTCCGCTATGTCGCTGAGAGGACCGATCAGAGAGCCGTCGGCGGTGTTATAGACATTGACCGATGCCAGCGCGTCGGTCGGCCGAAAAGTTAACGGATCGAACCCCGCGTGCTCGGAAACGAAAAGCCGAGTGCCGTCCGGATGCACCGCTATGGAATCGATCCCGAAGCCTTGGGTTTCGATCCGGATCGGGCCGATCACGTCTTCGTCCGGAGCCAGGTCGCCGAACAGGCCGCTTGCGGCACTGAAGGAATGCACTTGGATCAATCCACAGGCTTCCACGGTTGGGTCCCCGGTGAGCGGGGCGGAGCACGATGAGGGATCAACAAACCAGTTAAGCCAGGAGCGCACGTAGACGCGGTCGCCCGCCGCGTTCATGGCTGAGGCTCCACCGACCAGCGCCGGTCCGGGCGGGACATCCGGCGCAATACCCCTGTCCAATAATGCCCTGCTGTCGGCGAGTGTAAGCGGATTGGTCGTGAATGAAAGCACCTCGGGCGCGAAGAAATTTTGGAGCACGACCACCGCGGTTGTCCCGCCCGGGCCGCAGAGAACATCTTGCGGCACATCGCTTCCGAGGAGCCCTGTGTATCGATCCGGGCCGTATTCATGGAGCGTCCCGAACTCATCGAGCCGCAACCGCTGAACATCGGGGATCGCGCCCGCCGTTGTGATCAAGACGTCGTTGTTGTCGCAGACCGCCACGGCGGTGCAGCTGGTCACGCCGGAAAGGTCGGTCGGTTGGAAGGTTGAGGCGATGGCCGGCGGGCCCGCCGCCGTATCCACCACGGTAATCGGCTTCGCTGTGCCTGCCCTGTCACAAATGACCAGAAATCCGCCGTCGGCGCTCAGGGCCGTGTCTTGCGCCGGAGCGGTCGGTACTTCGATCACGGGCCCGAGCATGGGGATGGTTAGGTCGACGATCTGCACCTCGTTGAACGTCGAGTTGAGCCCGTTGGTGCGCGTGAAATACCCCGTCGATCCGTCGGCGGAAATGGAACAATCCCCCGTATCGGCGGTTGTGGGGAACGAGGCGAGCACCTCTCGCGTATCCGCGTCGAACACATGCACACCAGACTGCGTCGGGTTGCCGCTGGAATCCACAAAGCCGTCGATCACCATGCCGATGGTTTGCGCCGAGCCGGGCGTCCCGGCTGTCGAAAGAACCAAGGCGATCGCCCAGCTAACGACGGCAAATTCCCCCTTGAAAATGTTTGTCATGCCGAACTCCTCTTCCTCCTGATAAGACAACGGGCGAGAGGGGGAACGCGCCCATAACTATTCTTTACTAGCCCAAACGTTCACACGTCCATGGACCATCGGTCCTTCTTTACCTCAGGAGGCGACCTACGTCCCCCCGGGTCGCGTCGTTGAGAGAAGTAGAAGCTCTAACGGATCAGGCTACGAGACTGTTCCGAGGAAGTTCGGTCAAGAAATCGGCACCCTGGGCGGGGTGATTGCACGCACCCCGGTAGGCGACTTCCTGGGTGCCGGCCCTTGGTTGTCGCTGACGGAGAAAGACCCTAGGCGACGTAGATGGTTTCCCCGGCCCCAAACATGTACCGAAGTCCCATGGACGCGACGGCGTTTTCAGTCAAGAATCTATAGTTGGGATCTGAATACGAAGAGGTGACCGATGACTAAGCCTAGTTCCCGCTACAAACTCGCCGTCCGACGGCTGCGAAGGCTGCACAAGGATCGTCGCGGAATCGTCGCCGTGATCACGGCGTTTTCGTTCCCGGTACTCTTAGCCTTTGCCGCGCTGGCGCTTGACGTCGGATACCTCCAGGACATGAAGCGGCGCCAAAAGAACGCCGCCATCGCCGCCGCGTTTGGGGCCGGGCACGAGCTGTGGCTCTCCAACGGGGAAGACGAAGCCATAGCCGAGGCCAAGGCCGAGTCCGACCGCAACAATTTCGGCGAAGACGACGGCGTGACCATCACGGTGAGCATCCCGCCGGTCAGCGGGCCTTACACGGGCGTGGCCGATCACACGGAAGTGGTTCTCGAGCAGGTCGTTCCCACCTACTTCGCCGGGGTTTTCGGCCAGAACTTCGTCACCGTGCGCTCTCGATCCGTCACCGGGCTGATCAAATGGGGCGATGCGTGCGTGATCGCCTTGGACCCGAGCCGGCCTATGACGATGCAGATCACAGGGACCGCGACCTTGGCGGCGCAATGCGGCATCCAGGTCAACTCGACCGCCGATAACGCGCTGTTCCTGAACGGCACGCCGCTCTGCCTGCAATCCCAGACGATGATCGGCGTCACCGGCGGCACCTTCGGAGCCGGGAACTCGCCCTGCGTGAGTCCCGAGCCCGTGCAGGCCCCGGCGGTCAACGATCCGCTGAACTACCTGCATCACATCGCGCCGTATTACGGCGGAACATGTGACTACAACAACGTCCACGTGACCAGCGCGGACGGCTTCACCCAGCTCCAACCCGGGACCTACTGCGCGGGGACCAAGCTGGGGTTCAAGACCAACGAGACCACCGGCCTCACGATCGGCGGCCAAATTCCGAAACCCGCGATCCAAATCACCGGCGGCGAGGTTGATTTCGCGCCCGGCGTATACGTCTTGCTGGGGGGGATGTCGATCACCGGCGCTTCCGTGGTTACGGGCGACGAGGTGACTTTCTTCAACACCTCGTCTTCCCCGAACATGTTCACGTCTTGGGGCGAGTTCGACATCGCCGGAGACGCCTCGGTGACGCTTTCCGCGCCCAGCAGCGGGGATTACGAGGGCGTGTTGATGTGGGACGACTATCGCGCGCCCGACCGCAGGCCCTCGCACACCATTATCGGCAGCGCGACGTCGACCTTCGGAGGCGCCCTCTACTTCAAGGAGACGACCATAACTTACGGCGGAGAGGGCACGTCGGCCAGCTGTGGCATGGTCGTCGCGGATCGGATCACCGTGGTCGGCAACGCCCTTGTTCCCGGCGACGACGCCTTCAACACCAGCACCATGACGCCGCCCACCCGGAAAGTGACGTTGATGGAATAGGAGCCCGCGCGGAGCCTGGTGCGAGAGCCGCCGAGACGACCGAATGCAGAGTAAGGTGACCATGATGACACGAAAAGAAGCAAGAAACCCCCGTCGCCGAAGAGGCTCGACGATGGTGGAATTCGCATTGGTTTCCTCGGCTTTGTTCCTGTTGATGGCGGGGGCGGGGGATTTCGCCCGCGTCTTCTTTCACGCCATCACCGTGGCGGGCGCCTCTTCAACGGGGGCCTTTTCGGGCACCTACAACAACATCTACGCCACCCAGACCGACAACCAGGAGGCCGCGGCGTTGGATGACGCCCACAACATTGGGGACGGCGTCACAGCTGAGTCGACGATGTTTTGCGAGTGCACCAACGGGGCTGAGGTGGATTGTCTAAGCGGCAACTGCCCGCCCACCTTCAGCCCGCAGAGGATTTATTCGAAAACCGTTGTGGAACAATCGTTTGAGACCTTCCTGCCGTGGCCGGGCATACCCGAGAATGTCGTCGTCAATCGTGAAACGATTTACCGCGTTCAGTAGCGTCCCAATAGGAGAAGAATGATGTTTACCCCCGGCTTTTCGATCGCTTCCCGCATCCGCAAGGCGTCGGACAAGCGCCGCCGCGGTAATGCAATCGTGGAGTTTGCGTTCGTGTTTATGCTCTTCTTTGTCATGATGCTGACCATCACGGAGTTGGGCCGCGGCATGTGGGTCTACTCGACGATCGCCACCGCCACGGCGCGTGCCGGCGACTATTTGATGGTCCGGGGAAGCTTGCGCAACGGTTCCGTGGCCGACGTAAACACGATCATCGAGACCTATTGCAACGGGTTGGACCTGGATAATCTGACGATCGACGTCGAGTGAAATCCCGATTCCGACTCTCCCTACACCGATCCCACCGCCGTGTCGCGCAACGACATCGCGGAGGTTCGGGTTTCTTATCCCTTCCGCCTGCTGACGGGACTCGTTATCGCGGGTAACCAGATGCAGTTTACAAGCACCACCAGGGTGGTCGTCGCCAACTGAGATCGCGGGGCCTTTGTGGGCCCGACGTGGGGCCTGCCTTCCGCCGGCCTTGTCGCCGCTGATGGCGACATTCCCTTTTCGACCCCTCTCGCTCGTATCCCGTCTCACGTCTGTGTCCAAGGATGTCGCGAACCTCGCGACTAAAGGCCCAGTCGCCGGTCGCTGCCGCGATGAGAGACACGTCGGGCTTTAGGCTTGGTGGGGGGTTGGCTGATGGTCGGCGACGGTCGCGGTGCTGGAGTCGGCGCGGCTGGGGAGGCCGGTGGAGCCGGGCTTTCGGTTGGAGGATTCTTGATGCGCGACTGCAAGCAAGATGCGCAAGCCTTTCGGGAGCATCAATCGAGGCCTCGATAAGCGTTTCCGCGAAGTCGAAAACGTAAAATCCTTACTCGGCGTTGTCGCCGTGAAACGCGATAAACCGCACGGTAGCGACCGCCACCGAAGGATACCCGATAGTAGCCCCGCCCGGCCTCGCAATTCGATAGCGTCGGGCGGGAACGGATCTTCAGCTAGATCCACTAGAAGATTCGCGGCTTCATCGCGAATGAATTCGGGTAGATTCTTGAACTCGCTGTTTGCGGACGGGGCGACCCTGAGCGTCCAACTCATAGTCGTTGTCTTCAAGGAACTCGTCAAGGGAGAGCGAACGTTCCCGTGCGCGCCGGATTGCGACGCGGTAGTCGGCTTCGTCCTCGGGATGAGGCGGGCCAACCGGTTTGGACGTATCGGTCATCGCGTTCTTATTGTGTCCCATGCGCGGAAAAACCCAACCGTCGATATCCTGTCTGATGCCGCTTCGAACCGGCCTGCTGAAGCAAGGCGGCCGCGGCTCAGGGCAAGAACGCTTCCACCGGCACTAGCGGCGGCGGCTCGGGCAGCGTGTCGAACGGCGTCTCGGCGTAGAACAGCGTTCCGGCGGCGGGGGCCAGGGCTCGCGTTTCGTCATCCATGCCCTCGACCGCCGTCGTGAAGACTACGCAAACCTTGCCCTCGAGCCGAACAAACTCAGGACACGTCACGCGGGGCGAGCCGGGGACGATCCATTCGGAAAGCACCTCGCCGTCGGAGAGCCGGAACTCTTGCGCCAGCCCTTTGTCGATCGCTCGCGAATCGTAGAACGCCACGACGATGCTCGATCCGTCGGCGTTGTGGCGCAGCCCGTCGGGAACGGCCTCCATCGAATCGGGCGGAACGAGGAGCGAGCTTTCGATCGGCTTGGTGAAATCGCGATCAAAACGATATCGCGTGATGGTCTTGGGGTCGGAATCGATGTCGATGAGGGTCGGACCGTCGGGGCCGGGTTGAAAGAATTTTCCGTTCGAGCAAATTTGTTTGTCGACAAGCTCGATCACTCGCCGCGTCTCACAGTCGTAACGGTAAAGCGCGGCGATGGTCTGGTTGAACTCGACGTGCTTCGTGCCGAACAACAAGCCGCCGGGGATCGGGATGCCGTCGTTGATGAGAACGCGTTCGTCATGGGTCGCGGTAATGCCGGTTTCCGAAACTTCGCCGGTCGCCATATTTACGAGGACGAGCCGACGATCGATCCCGACGACGACCACGCCTTCACGCGTCGTTTCAGCCAAGAAGCCGGGGCTGCCGGGCAAATCGATCGTTTGGTTTTCGCGGGTCTCGAGATCGAGAATGTTGAGGCTGCCGCGAGGGTCATCGACGCCGTGCTGGATCGCCACCCAGCCCAGCAGCAGGCGACCGCCTCCGAAGTTTTGAAGAACACGCGGTCCTTCGGGGAGGAAGCGTAGGGCTTCGGTTGGGGGATCGAAGAGAGGCCGGCAGGTGTAGGTGCGCATAGAAGGATTAGTTTACGCCGCGGCGGAGTGCGAGAGGGGGTGCCTTCGATCGGAGATTGTTTAGCGAAATCGCCTCGCTTTTGCTTGACAGCCCCGCTTGGCAGGCGTAGGCTGGTGGACGGACAGTTCCGGGCCGTCATTTACGACGGCGGGGAGGGTGAAAATTTATGACGGCAACAAACGGAAAAGTTGATCGGCGAACGCTGTTGAAAATGATGGGCGCGGCCGGCGCGTCGGCGGCGGTGATCTCCGGCTGCGGATCGTCGTCAATCAGCGGCCAAGGGGTCAGCGGCGGGGCGTTCGACAAGTCGGTTCCGCTCGCTACCGCGGGGCCGGGCGGCGGAAATAAGGAATGGAAGCCCGGGTATACACTGCCATTTCTACCGCCTGAAGACATGCCGACCAGCGGCGCGGCTTCCAATGCTCTGGCGGCGCTGCCGAAAGAAAAGCTGCTGGAATTGTATCGCTTGATGCACTCCTCCCGCAAGTGGGAAACCACGATGAAGGACTTGTTCCTCGCCGGCGATGACGGGCTCTACGGCGCGTGGCATACCTATGTGGGCGAAGAGGCGATCGCGGTGGGCGTGATGGGCGCGCTGAACGAGGACGACTATATCGCCAGCACGCATCGCGGCCACGGGCACTTGATCGCCAAAGGCGGCGACATCAATAAGATGTCGGCCGAGATCTTTTTCAAGGAGTCGGGTTACAACAAGGGCTACGGCGGCTCGATGCATATTACCGACATGTCCAAGGGCATCATGGGCATGAACGGCATCGTGGGCGCGAGCTTTTATATGGCCGCGGGCGCGGCGTTGCGCGCCATGGTACGCGGCACCAAGCAAGTCTCCGTGGCGTTTTTCGGCGACGGGGCGGCGGCCTCGCCGTACTACTTCAGCGCCGTGAGGAGCTGCAAGAACCAAAACATCCCGGTGATCTTCGTCAACGAGAACAACTTCCAGTACATGGGGATTCCGATGGCGGACACCGCGCCCACAAAGTACATCTCCGAGTACACCAAGGGCCTCGACATCCCGCACTACCTTGTCGACGGCAATGACGTTTCGGCCGTTTATGCCGCAACGCAAGAAGCCGTCGAGTGGGGACGAGCCGGAAAGGGGCCGAGCGTGATCGAGGGGCTGACGTATCGCTGGTACGATCACAGCGGCTTCGCCGGCGCAAGGGTCGACGAGGATGGCGCGATGGGACTGCCCTATCGTACCGACGAGGAGGTTCGCGCCTGGATGACGCGCGATCCGCTCCCACGCTTCAAACGCTGGCTGTTGACCATGGGGCTGGCCGGGGAAGACGAATTGGCCAAGATCGAGAGCGATGCCCAAGCGGCGGTGGATGCCTCGGTCGAATACGCTCGCGAGGGCCGCGACCCGGATCCGGAGGCCGGCGTCATGCACACGCACGCCGAAGGCCCGGTCGTCGCAACGCAGTTCTACAACCGCAAGAGGATCGTAACTACCTAGCCTGAATTCTAGGACGGGGAAGTTTTTGTCATGGCGAAAAAACCTTATAACTACGCACAGCTCGAGGCGGTTGCCCAAGAGATGCGGGCCAACGCCGACATGGTTTACTACTACGAATACCAGCGGCCGGTGACGACGTCGTCGACAGGCGAGATCCTCGATTTGGTCGCGGAATTCGGTGATCTCCGCACGTCGGGCCGCGGTTGGCCGATCGATGAAAGTTGGATCGCCGGCGCGGCCATCGGCGCGGCGACGGCGGGTTCGAAAGCGATCGCGCGACTGCCTTCGATGGCCCAAATCTTCGCGCTTGAATACGTCTACAACCAAGCCGGCAAGCTGCGCTCGATGACGGGCGGGCAAGCCGGCATGCCGTTCGTGCTGTGGGTGGACGGCTCGGGTCGACGCCGCGGCGGCGCGGGACAGCACACCGATGTCGGCGCCGAGGCGATGTTCGCCAATCTTCCCGGCATCAAGGTCGTCGTACCGAGCAATGCCTACGATGCCAAGGGCCTGTTGATTTCCGCGATCCGCGACCCCGACCCGGTGGTCTACATGGACTACCCGGAAGTCAAATCGGGGCAGCAACCCGACGTGCCCGACGAAGCCTACGAAGTCCCCTTTGGCAAGGCGGTTGTAAGACAAAAGGGCCGGAGTATCACTTTGGTGGCCTGGGCGCCGGCGACGGTGGATGTGCAGAAGGCGCTGCCACAGCTCTCCAAGGCGGGCATCAACGCGGAATTCATTGACCTGCGGTCGCTGAAACCAATGGATCTCGAGACGTTGGCGCGGTCGGCCCGCAAGACTCGGCGGTTGCTGGTGGTCGAGCACGGCCACTACACGGCCGGCTTCGGCGCGCACGTGGTCTCCGAAGTCGTGCAGGAGGTCCCGGGCGTCAAAGTCCGGCGCCTGGCTTTCCCCGACGTGCCGGGTCCGGGCGCGGCGGGCATGATGTCGTGGTTGCGGCCCGACGCCCCGAAAATTATCGACGCGGCCAAGCAGCTGATGAGGGCGTAGAGCGATTGGCTCCCGGCGGCCCGCCGGTCCTCGACGGGCCGCCGGGCTGCTTCGGTCAAAACATCCCCTGTATGTCCTCGGAACCAACTGTAGATCCGGTCGTGGTCTGTCCGCGTTGCGGCGCGGCGATGACGGCCGCGACGGTGCGGACGACGGTTTGGCGCGAAGATCGCGTGGCCATTGTCGAAGATATCCCGGCGCACGTCTGCGATTCCTGTATGGAGCAGTTCTACGACGAAGACGTCAGCGACGCGCTGCGCGGGCTGGTCGAGAAGGGGCTCCCCGCCGAAGAGGCGGCCAAAGAGATCACCGTGCCGGTGTTTTCGCTCGAGGGTCGAATTCGCAAGAGAAAGCCCCTGCCCGAGGATTCTTATGTGGACTAGTTATCGGCGCCTTCGGCGCTCAAGAGGAGCCGCTGCTTTTCTTTTCCTTTCCGGCCTGCTGTCGGCGGGGTGTTCCGGAGGCTCGCCCGCGGACGAAAGCGCGACTAGTGAGCCGGCGGGCGAGCCCATGGCGGCTGCCGAGGAAGCCCCCATGCCGAAGACGCTCAATGAGCTTTTCCCCGAAGGGCTGGGAAAACCGCTCGTTCTCGAGACTTGCGGGTCGTGCCACGCCATCGGCTGCAGCGCGATCGGGCAGCGTACCGAGGCAAGGTGGGAGAATCTCAAGGAAGATCATCGGGACAAGGTGGCGAGTTTGAGTGAACAGGAACTCGAAACCGTCTTTGGCTATCTCAACGAGCACTTCAGCGCGGCGACGCCGGAACCGCGGGTTCCGCCGCAATTTCTCGAAGGCGGGTGCACGCCGTTCTGACCGGAAGCTTCCGTTGGGCGGGTTGAGAAAAGGGCAGGCCTGGAGACTGCCCACTGCCCCACCGGGCGCCGCCGTTTGGGAGTGCGGGGCGGTCTTTCTCCGCGCCAGCCGTCGCGACATGTTATGAACCGCTTATGAAACGCGGAACCGATCATTCGCCGTCTATCGCTCGGCTGCCGGCGTTGCTCGCGGCCGCTCTTATCGCGGTCGCGGGCTGCGGCGGCTCGGCGTCATCGGATCCGCAACCGGAGGCTGCGCCGGTTGCCGCCAAGCATACGCCGAAGCGCATCGATCTCGACGCGGTTTTTCCGCCCGCGCCGGGCCGCGACCTGGTGCTCAACAATTGCCAGAGCTGCCATGTGTGGGTGCCCATCGTGATTCTGCAAATGGATAAAGACGCTTGGCATCGCAACAGCATCGAGCACCGCGGCCGCGTCGAGGCGCTGAGCGATGAGGATTTCGAAACGCTCTACGAGTACGTTTCCACGACGTTTACGCCCGAGCGACCGGTCCCGGAATTGCCGCGGGCCCTGCTCGAAGCCTGGACAACCTATTGACGGCGTTTTGTGGCGGTCCGGCCGTCGCTGCCGGGTACCGCGCGCGCGACGGTCATAATGTCCTACAATACCGTTCTTTAGCAAAACTTTATGGTTCGTGAGATGTTCTCCTCAAGCGATTCCCGCCGCGGTCGTTTCTCCGCGGCGGAATTCCACCTTCCAACACTCTCGTAGAAAGAGATCTTCGTTTTATGGATGTCACCCGCATTATTAGTGAACTTCGTAAGGAACTAGACCGCATCGACAAAACGATTCTGGCCCTCGATTCGCTCGAACCCGGTAAGCGGCGAGGCCGGCCGCCCAAGCTGCTGCAGGAACTCCGCGCTGAAGCCAGAGTTCAGACCGGCAAGCCGGCCGAGAAGCCGCGCCGCGGACGAAAGAAAAAGGCGCGTTGACCGCACGCGAATCGGAAGGCTTGTGGCCGGTTACGGCGGCGGATCGAGTCAGCCGGCCGAGTGTGCTTGGATGATCCGTTTGGCGATGGCGCGGCTCCGACGAATGCAGTCGGGAATGCCGATGCCCTCGTAAGCGTTCCCTGTTAGGTAGAGCCCTTGAATGCGTCCGAGGCGCTGTTCGATTTCCTCGACGCGCCTCCCGTGCCCGACCTCGTATTGCGCCATGGCCCGCCGCCAACGGGCCACACGCCAAGTAGCCGGTTCGGTTGCAAAGCCCATGATTCGGCTGAGTTCGTCGTGTACACGACGTGCGATCTCGTCGTCGGAGGCATCGAACGACGCGTCGGCTTGGCGGTCGGCTAAGAAAGCACGCAGCAGAGCGTAGTCACTGGTCGCGCGGTGGGGAAACTTCGTGTTGACCCAGGTGCAGGCCGTGATCCATGTCTGTTCGACCTCCGGCGCCAAGAACCCGAAACCCTCCAGGGCGTGCTCGAAAGGAGGCCGGCGGTAGAGCAGGTTGACCGTGATCGACGAAGAATAAGGAACCGCTCGCAGTTGCTCGGCCCCTTGCGGATCAAGCCGTTCGACCAAAGCGCCGGCCGCATGGGCCGGTGTGGCGATCACCACTTGATCGACGAAGATCCCGTCTCCGTTGACCGCGATTCGAAAACCGTCGTCGTTGCGGGCAACCGATTCCGCCAAGCCGGTGATGCGCCGGATAGTGCCTTCAAGCTCGTCAGCCAGCCCGTCGGTCAACTGCCGCATACCGCCCCGGAGGGTGAGAAACAACGAGGGCGGCCGCTCACCGTCGGCCGCTTTGCGCCGGGAGGCCTGGGCGGCGGCTTTCAACATGCCGCGGCTGACGCTGCCGTATTGCTTCTCGATTTCCACGAAGCGCGGTAAGACGGCGTTGACGCTCAGCTTCTCCGGTGAACCGCCGTACACGCCGGCGAGCATGGGCTGGGCCAAGTAACGATTGGTCTCTTCACCGAAGTGGTCTCGCACAAAGGCAGCCACGGAACGCTCCTCGCGGGCCTTGCCGGGCTGCCGAAACCACTCCAGCGCCATCTTGGCCTTGGTGCCCCAACCGAGCAGCGGCGTCGTCAGCATGGGCGCGATCTTGGTCGGGACCATGAACTGAATGCCGTCGGGGAGCGGAACCAGTTTCCCCGCCCGCAACACAAACGTTTTGCGGAGATGGTCGTTCGAGCCGATGACCTGGTCCTCGAGCCCCAGTTCTTGGATCAACTCCAGGGCCCAGGGTTTTTGGGCTAGAAAGCTGTCGGGGCCGTCCTCGACAACGCAATTTTCGACTCTTTCGGTTTGGATCACACCGCCAAGCCGTGCTTGCGGGTCGATCAGAGTGCAGTCAAATCCTGCTTTCCCCAGGTCATAGGCCGCGGAGAGGCCAGAAATGCCTCCACCGATGATGGCAATGCGTTTCATCAATTCGCGCGGTCCGAACCGGGACGCGGTTCGGCGGGGGCGCCCTCAGGCCGTAAACTCGCGTACCATCTCGACGACAGCTCTTACGTTGTCCACCGGCGTTTCAGGCAGGATGCCGTGGCCCAAATTGAAAATGTGTCCCGGCCGGCCCGCCGCGCGGCGCAGAACGTCCTCGACCTGTCGACGAATCTCCTCAAGCGGGGCGAACAGCACCAGCGGGTCGAGGTTCCCCTGCACGGCCGGCTCGTGATTGATCGAAGCCCACGCTTCGTCCAGTCGAACACGCCAGTCGAGTCCCAGCACATCGCCGCCGGCTTTGTGTTGCAGATCGAGATATGACCCCGCGCCCGTCCCGAAATGAATCACGGGGACTTCGGTGCGTTGAATCGTTTCGATCAAGCGTTTTGAATGCGGCAGGACGTAGGTCTCGTAGTCGCCCGGCGAGAGCGCGCCCACCCAGCTGTCGAAGACCTGGATGGCGTCGGCTCCGGCCTTGACCTGCGCCGCCGCGTAGGGCCCCAGCACGTCGACGATCTTCGTCATCAGCGCGTTCCAGGCCGCGGGCTCGCCGTACATCAGACGTTTGGTCTGAAGGTAGTGGCGCGAGCCGCCGCCCTCGATCATGTAACTGGCCAGCGTGAACGGCGCGCCCACGAATCCGATCAACGGGACCTTGCCGTCGAGCTCGCGTTTGACCAGCGAGATGGCCTCCGGCACATAACCCAGATCGGCGCCGTTTTGCGTGTTCAACGCTTCGATTTGGGAAAGGGAGCGGATCGGGGGCGTGAGCGCGGGGCCTTCGCCGGCAAGAAATTCCAGCTTCGTCCCCATGGGTTCGACCGGCAGCAACAGATCGGCGAAGATGATGGCGGCGTCGACCGCAAGCGCTTCGATTGGCTGGAGTGTGACCTGGGCGGCCAGTTCGGGATTCTTGCACAACTCGAGAATCGTATAGCTTTTGCGAAGACTTCGATACTCGGGCATGTAGCGTCCCGCCTGGCGCATGAACCAGACCGGGGGACACGGTAAGGGGCGTCGACGGCAAGCGTCGAGGAAGGCAGCGGACATCTCTTGAATGATATCAGGACCATTACGATAAGCCGTTCGGCATTGGCTGTGAACCGCGAGCCGAGAACCATGGTCCGTGAACTGTGAACCGTAAGCCGCGGAGTGTGACCCGTGAACTGTGAACCGTGAGCCGCGGAGCGTGAAGCGCGGAGCGTGAACCGTGAACTGTGGGCCGTGAAGTTTGAACCGCGAAGCCTGTAGCCGCGAAGCGGCGGCCGGAATTTAGCCTAGGGTGGAGCCGGGACGGCGGAACCCTAGGTGACAGACGAGTAACACCGAGCCCTGAAAGGGCGGAAGGAACTAAGCCGACCCGCGAGAGGAATCGGGCGGTATGCGATTCCGAGCCAGATCGGTAAACCGGGCCGACACCGATCTTTGTCGGATCGATCCTCACGACAAATTACGGCACCAGTGCGGTGCCCTGCGGTAAGAGGCAACCCATTCCGCTCCAGGGCCGGCTTCAACCCGCGCCGGCGTAACCAATGAGACCGTGACCCACGAGGGTCGGGTTCGCGCCGACGGCCGGCTCCAGATCCAGCCCGCTGGATCAACCGTTGCCCACTAGGGCGGCGGATCTAGCCGCACTTCCCGGCCTTCAAGAGCGTTGAAAGAAGAGAGCGACACTTGCCCTGGATTGCCTACCACAGAGCCAAGTGCGCTGGCGATTCGACCTAAGCCCCTTTGATGGAACAAGTTAGAAGGAGAGATAGCGGGATTACTCATGCGAACCCGATTTCGCGACAGTAATCCGCGAACAAGCGCTATACCGTTCGGTTCGTGAGACTTAGTGGAGTGAACCCCAGAAGTGAGACACGAAAAAGTGGGACAGAATTCAGCGGGCGGCGTTCGAAGCGTCGTCGCCGCCCTGCGAACAGCTCAGAAATCCGAGCTTTGAGTTTTCTGAGGCATGAGACAATCTATCGAGACTTCGCTTGCACCCGGAGCGGGACACATGTCCCACATGTCCCGCCACGAGGCTCATCGTCTCGATGAGTTGTCGGCCGGGTATTCCTTGGCAGGTTGCTCTCCAGCAGCGCCTGCCTCCGCTTTCCAGGCTGCTTCAGAGTATGGCAATCGTGTCGCTCGGAAGTCCACAATCTTTCAGCGAACGGCTACTGTCCCACTTTGTCGCTGTCTCAGCCTAGGGGTGCATGCCATAGTCCTACTCGCGGTCGCGGAACTCTTCGCTCAAATCGGAGTCGCCCCGGGCTAGCGAACGACTGCAACGGCAAAGGGTCAAGATGGGTATTTACTTGACTCAGGTGACCACAAGATGTAGGATCGGGGAAATGGAAGATTATCCTCGGAATCTGGCCGAGTTCGAGGCGCGTTTCGCCACCGAGCAGGCCTGTCGAGAGTATCTGTGTCAACTCCGCTGGCCGGAGGGTTTTCGTTGTCCGCGATGCGGGCACGACAAAGCGTGGGCGGTGCGGACAGCGCTGCTGGAGTGCGCCGGCTGCGGGCATCAAGCTTCTCCAACGGCGGGCACAATATTTCAAGACACCCGCCAACCCCTCCAGAGTTGGTTTCGAGCCATGTGGTGGCTCACGAGCCAGAAGAACGGGGCGAGCGCGCTGGGCTTGCAGCGGGCGTTGGGCCTGGGCAGCTACAAAACGGCCTGGACTTGGTTGCATAAGCTCCGGCGCGCCATGGTGCGGCCCGGACGCGATCGGCTCAGCGGGCGCGTGGAGGTTGACGAGACTTACTTAGGAGGCTTGGAGGAGGGCGTGCGCGGTCGCCAAACCGACGCTAAGGCGCTGATTGTAGTAGCGGCCGAGGAAGATGGTGCCGGCATCGGGCGGGTTCGGATACGCACCATTCCCAACGCCTCCGGGGACAGCTTGATGGCCTTCGTCGGCGAGTCGATCGAACCCGGCAGCGTGGTCCATACCGACGGTTGGCTGGGATACGAACCGCTCGAAGGCGACGGCTATCGCCACACGACCATGTCGTCGCCCGGACCCCGCGCACACAGCACCGAAAAGCCGAGAGACCCAAGAGCCGCCGCGATTTTCAGAACGATGAGCAGCACGTCGTCTTCCCCTCTGCCACAGATGTCTGGCCCCTCAAGGCTATTTGTGGTGCAGTCATACCCACAGTCACAGCGTCGGTCGTCATGGGTTTGATCAGTCTACAGTCCGGGTATTCCGTAGTTCATGCTCCTACTGGAGCAGCCTGTAAGCGATGGGCGGTCCTGTATCGCTAAACCGAGATCTCGGCCTTGTAGACCACACCCATGCCCCCTTCACCGAGCTTCTCGGTGATCTTGTAGTGGCTGATGGTTGATCCGACCACGACGGTCCAATTCTACCTCTTCGCGGATACTGTCGCGAACAAGCGATGTCACTCGCTATCGGTCCCGACGCTCGCCGGCCGTCTGAGAGAACTCGTTTTCGGCCTTTGCGGCGGCCTGGTCGCCGCGGATCTGACGGCTGATTGCTCGACAGGAAATCATTTCTCAACATCTATCCGACGGTGACTCCCAACATTCTAGCGTGGGCAGGCAGTACCGAGGCCTCCACCGCGTGAAGCATCCGTTTACCCACATGGCACTAGATCCTCCCTGACAGCGTAGTGTCGAGTTAGCATTCCCATGCCGGCGTGGCTCGTGGACCCTCGTCGAGAAAAGCCAACAATCGCGCACAACCTTGGGCGGCGGCATTATCGCCTTCGCGCCGTCAAGACCCGATCCAGTCCGGCCAGGTCGGGTTTCACTTCAGCCGGCTCCCAGTCGGCGTCGGCCAACATGGCCTCGACGGCGGGGCGGATGTGGTAGCCGAGTTCCAACAATAGACGCCCACCGGGGCGTAGGACGGCGGCCGCTTCGGGGGCCAGACGGCGGTAGGCTTCCAAGCCGTCCTCGCCGCCGAAAAGCGCCGTCGCCGGTTCAGAGCGTAGCTCGCGTTGGAGGCCCGGCAGATCGGCGAGCGGCACATAGGGAGGATTGGAAATGAGCAGGTCCACGCTCGCCGGCCGCAACGCCGCGGCCAAATCCGCGGCGAAGAAGTGGACCGAGACGCCAAGTTTTCGGGCGTTCCGCGCGGCAACCCGCAACGCCGCGGGTGACACATCCGAGGCCGCGACCGACGCCGCCGGCTGTTTCTTCTTGATGCTGATCGCGATCACGCCCGATCCCGTGCCTACATCGACGATTCGGTCGCCGGGACGCGCATGCGCGAGAACCTCCTCGACGAGGTGCTCGGTTTCCGGACGCGGGATAAACACATCGGGCGTAACCTCGAATTCCAAGCCGAAGAACTCTTGCACCCCCGTCAGATATTGCGTCGGAACGCCTTCGCAACGGCGTTCGAGTAATGCCTCCAAGCGCCGCCGCCGGGCCTTGCTGATCGGCTCGTCGGGATGGGCGTAGAGAAACGCCTTGTCGACCCGCAACACGTGGGCCAACAACACTTCGGCCGTCAAACGCGGAGCGGGTACGCCCCGATCGGTGAGCCATCGCTCGGCCTCGCGCAGAGCGTCGCCCACAACCCCCGTGATAAAACCGTCGCTCGGCATGATCAAGTGTCCACCGACCCTACGATCGTAGCAGCGCGTCTTGGGGTCTCCGGCGGGCCTGCGCTGTTCGCCGGACTTTGGGGCGTCGGGCCGCCACGACAAAGGCGTGTCCCCGCGCCTTATGGCGATGGCGGTACAATTTCGGGTTCGACCCTTCGCCGGCGGACAAAACAGTGCCGGCGGAATTGGGAGGCTGTCCGTTGAGATTCATTACTGTTTCGAGCTTGTTGTTTCTGTTTCTACTTGGCCCCGCGGAAATGCGCGGGCAGGGAACCGACGCCGACTGGCCGACCTATGGCGGCGATTACAGCGCCTGGCGCCACAGCCGGCTGGACCAAATCACGGCCGACAACGTCAAACAACTGGTTCCGAAATGGGTTTTCCAAACCGGCGACTATGAGAGCGGCTTGCAGTCTACCCCGATCGTCGTCGACGGCGTGATCTACATCTCCACGGGAACCAACCTCATCTATGCGCTCGACGGGGCCTCGGGAGAAATCATTTGGAAGTACGAATACGACTCGAGCCATCCCTTCAACGCCGCTTACTTCCGGCAAAATCGAGGTGTCGCGGTCGGTCACGGGCTGGTCTTTCTGGGCACGGTAGACAACAGCGTTTTGGCCGTCGATCAGAAAACGGGCCGTGAGGTTTGGCGAACCAGGGTGCAGGATCCGGCACAGTGCGGCTGTGGTATCAGCGCCGCGCCGCTGCTGGTGAAAGATCTCGTCGTGGTCGGCGGCACCGGCGGCGACTTCGCGCATCGTGGCAGCTTGACGGCTTTCCACGCCAAGACAGGCCGCTTCGCCTGGCGATTCTACATTACGCCGGCTCCGGGCGAGCCCGGCAACGAAACCTGGGCCGGAGACTCCTGGAGATTCGGCGGCGGGGCGCCCTGGATGACCGGCTCCTACGATCCTGATCTCGACTTGATCTACTGGGGCACCGGCAACGCCGCCCCCGATCTCGACGGGGCGGCGCGCGAGGGGGATAACCTCTACACGGCGAGCATCATCGCCCTTGACCCGGACAGCGGCAAGCTTCGCTGGCACTATCAAGAGGTCCCGCACGATATGTGGGACTATGACTCGGCGTACGAGTGTATTTTGGTTGACTTGCCCGTGCGTGGGAAGATGCGCAAGCTGCTCGTGCACCCGACCAAGACCGGCTACGTCTGGGTGCTCGACCGCACGAACGGGGAGTTCCTCGGCGTTTGGCGCATGGTCGAAGACATCACCTGGGTGAGCGGCATCACTGAAGACGGCAAGTTGGTCGGCCGCAAGGAGCCGACGCCGGGCGAAGAGACCAACGTGTGCCCGAGCATTAGCGGGGCGAAAAGTTGGAACCAAGCGGCCTTTTCTCCCGACACCGGCCTGGTCTACATGCCGCTGCTTCGATTCTGCAGCAACATGTACGTGCGGTCGCAGCCGCCGCGGCAAGGCCGACCCTACACAGGCGGATTTTGGCAACTCGTGCGCGCCCCGGCGGGCGAAGAGCACCCCTCGGGCATCGCCGCCTTCGACGCGGTAAGCGGCGAGAAGAAATGGGAGTATCCGTACAAGTACGTCATCCTCTCGTCGGTGTTGTCGACGTCAGGCGGGCTGGTTTTCGCCGGTGACGGGGAAGGCGAGTTCTTCGCCTTGGATGCCGAAACGGGGGAGAAACTTTGGGCCTTTCGAACGGGTTCCGGACATCGCGGTTCCTCGATTTCCTATGAAGTCGACGGACGCCAATACATCGCGACTCCCAGCGGTTGGGGATCAATGGGCGGGGGCTCACGGTCATTCTTCCCCGAGTTGGCGAGGACCGGGGGCGCTCTGTTCGTTTTCGCTCTTCCTGAGCGGGAGGGGCAATGAATTCTCCGCCTCATTCTCCAATGCATTGGACCGCCCGGTTGCTCCCGGCAATCTTGTTGATGATCTTGGCGGAGGCGCCGCTGCCCGCTCAGGGTATCTGGGGGGTGGGCTCCGGCGTCTACGCTAAGAACTGCGCCAACGTCTACTGCCACGGCGCAAAAGGCGCCGCCGGGGCCGCCCCGGCCGTGGCCGGAAAAGCGCTTTCGCCGGATCAAGTGAACCGGATTGTGCGAGAGGGGATACCCGACACCAGCATGGCGGGCTGGAAGGACACGTTGTCCGCCGCGGACCTGGCGTCTGTCATCGAATACGTCGTCGCTCTCCAAAAGAGCAAGGCCTCCAAGCGCGCCGAGTTGGACCCCAATCGGTCCTGGCTCACGCACTCGGGGAGACAGCTTTTCTTCGATGCCGGCCGCATTGCCCCCTGCGGCTCCTGCCATGACTTCGACGGACTCGGCTTGGCGGTCGCTTCGCCCCTCAAGGCCGTGCCGCCGGAGAGCGCCGCCGAGTTGCGCGGGCTGAGGTCCGACAACGTGCGAACCGTCCGGCCCGCCGGCGAAGAGCACTTCATCGGCATCGCGGCGACGTCGAAAGCGGGCGTTCCCCGCTGGTACGACCTAAGCACTGAGCTGCCGGTGTTGCGAACGTTCGCGGAAGCCCCGGAGGATAGCGGGCCGGCAGGTTCGTGGTCCCACAGTAACGCCATTGGAACCTACGGCGACGCGGAGTTGGAGAAGGTCATCGAGTTTCTTCGTGAAGCTCTGGTCCCGCATTCCGAGTGACCGAATATCGCTTTCCGCTCCCGGGAGACATGGGAGAAACTTCGAATAGCATCCATCCAAAGAGGAATGCCCGTCCAGGAGTTATCCGACGAAGCTGTGAGGTTTTTTCTTTTGGTGCCTGCGGATCAACTGGACGACGCCAAGACCCGCCTAAAGCGGTTCTATCCGCCGCCACCGGACGGCGACGGCGAGGCGAAGAGCGCATGATGTTCCGTCCCCGGAACAGCGACCCGGCGAGTGGCCCCCGGCTATCCTCTATGGCCGTGCCGCAAGGGGCGTAAACACAACGCCTTACCTTTGCTCTGTTCCGATTTCGAAACGAAGTCCGAACGTTGCAGACTCAAACCTGGAAAAGTGCTTTAACTTTTGGGGGGATGCCGAATACCGAAAAACCAGCGCAGGGACGACTATACCTGATAGTGCCCAAGGATACGCTTCAGGCAGACCTCGACTCCTTCGTTGGAATGTTGAATCAGGTGCGATCCGACCTCGCGTCGGTCGCCGCCACGGCGAAGAGCTTGCGCCTTCGGCTGGAGGGCGGCGGCAAGGTCGAGGCGGCGAATCAGACGGTTGCGCTGGTCGAGGTGGATCTCAAGACCGGCGATAAGGCTACGCGGCTACTGCTGGACGGGCGAAGAGTAGAGGAGTGGCTGGGAATTGGAGGGCTGGAATGAAGAGAATTGCGTTGTTGCTTTTCTGTGCTTCGATGGCGTGGGGCGCGGAGCCCGAAGAGAAAGATTTCGGTTCCATCGACTCCGGCTACACGGTCCCCCACCTCGCGGTCGGGGACGGGGTTTGGACAACCGAGTTTCGAGTCTTCAGCCTGGAGGACTTTCTTCAGGCGTTCACGATTCGTTTTTTCGACAGCAACGGCGACCCGTTGGAGCTTGACGTTGACGTTCCGGGCGGCGCGTCCCTTGGGATGGTGGATACCGTCCTAGGCGGCGTGAAGCCCGGCGGCGTCCTCCGCTTTCAGGCCGGTCCCGCGGGACCGCTCAAGGTCGGCTACGCGATCCTCGAAACCTCGGAGTTCAGCGGGCTGGGCATCGACGCGGTAATCACCAACGGAGCCAGTTTTCAAACTTCGGTGCCGGGAATGCGCCGGTTCCAAAGTCACCTTCGATTTCCGTTTGTCAACTCCGGCGGGTTTGTCAGTTGCATCGCGTGGAAAAGTGATGCGAACCAAGGGGTGACGGTCATTGCGCGGGACGGCGACGGAAAAGAGATGTGCCGCGACTCCTCGGAATTAGCCGCTGGTCAACATGGCGCTTTCTGCCTGCTGGACCGGCTGCCGTGCGTCGCGGATCGGGACGGACTCGTGGAGGTGGTTACGGATTTCGTTGGATTGACGGCGATTTCCCTGACCGCCGATCCGCTGGGCCGGTTGTAGACGACGGTTCCTTACGATCTCTGCTGCTTCGATGTCGAATAGCTAAACCCGCGTCTCCCGCAAATACCGAAGCTCTTCGGCGACCTCCTTGAGCTTGTCCGCCACTTCCTTCTGAGCCGCTTCGCTGCGGTTGTTCTTGTCGCGTAGGTACGCCTGCCAAGCGGCGGTTTCGTCTTCCGCTCGGCTCGATCGAAGCGCGACCGCCAAACGATGTATCCCATGAAGGCGGCGAGAAGGGGGAATTCGGCTAGCTCGGTCAACATGTGGAGAACTTCGTTTTCCATGGTGTCGTCCGTCAGAACACCTTGCCCAGAAGCAGCCGTAGCGCATCGCTGGTCTGCTCCGCCGTCAACGCCCCCGTGGTGTCAACAAGCGCCCTCGCCGCCACGTCATCAGGATCCGTCACCTCCGTCAGACGAGAAGCGGCGGTGAACGTACCCGCGCGCCGATCGTAGACCCATCCGCTCCCGGGTCGCCTGGGTGATCGGTGTAACCTTTGTCACCGAACCCGTCCGGCCGAACCCCTTGAGTAGCGACACGGTACGCTGAAAAGCGTGCGCCGGGTAGGGCTCGGCAACGAGGAGATCGCACAAGAATTTTCGGAGGACACAGTATGGTGATGCAACACGTTGTTCTGTTCAAATTCAAACCAACGACCACCGAGGCGGAGATCGACGACGCATTGCAGAACCTGGCCGGCCTCAAGGAACTCATTCCGGGAATGGACAGATTCATCGGCGGACCCTATTCGAGTCCCGAAGGCCTCAACCAGGGCTACACCCACGGGTTCATCATGACGTTCGACAGCGCCGAGGCCCGGGACGTCTATCTGCCTCATCCCGAGCACGAGCGTGTCAAGCGCATCATCGCCCCGCTGGTGGAGTCGGTGATCGCGTTCGACTTCGAGGCCTAACCCTTGGGCAAGCCCGCATGAAGCCCGGCCTCAGCCCGTGGGCTGCGGGCACAGTGTTAACTGTCACGAATGCCATGGCACCACCTTTAGATGAATATGCACAGTACGTTACGCATCCGCGTTACGGCCGCCGGCCGGGTTACGGGGCTCAATCCCGCGAGCGATTACCGCGGCGATGTTTTTCTTCATTGGCACTCGCCCAAGGAACGTCGTATCCGAAACACGGCGATCGCGGCGAACCTATCCCTGCAAGCTCCCGCGACCATTCCGGTTACGCACTATTTCGACGTGAAGCGGGAATGCCGTGATTGCGGCAAGCCGTTTATCTTCTTTGCCGAGGAACAACGATTTTGGTACGAAGAGCTCGGATTTCCGCTTGAGTCCGATTGCGTTCGGTGTGTCCCGTGTCGAAAAGAGCAGCGGGGTGTGGCGCGGACGCGGGAGCGGTACGAAGAGCTATTTCACCTGTGACGGACCGAAGCGTCGAGCAAAACCTGGAGATGGCCGACTGTTGTCTCACGCTGATCGAGGAAGCGGTGTTTCATCGACGGCAGCTTGAACGCGGGCGGATGTTGCTCAAGAGCGCGAAACGGGAACTCCACCAAGACCCTCAAGAACGGTTGGACGATTTGTGGGCGCGACTGTTGTCGCTCGAGGCGGAAGACAACGGCTGACGGCGGCTCTTGCGAGGCGGCGTTCGCCGATTATCCTTGAAATACTCGTTTTCTTCCAGTACAATAGGCCGGTGAATGTTTCCGGTCTTGGCTGCTAATTTCAATAAGTAATGAGCGAAAACGAAGTTTTTTACATCTTTGCTCTTCGGATGCTGGAGCGACTCGCCGCGGTGATCATCGGTGGAGTATCGATATACCTCGGTTATCGCCTTTTTCAGACGGTCAAAGCGACCGGAGAGGGTTCCGGTTCGGTGAAACTTCCCGGGGATGTCACCGTAATGGTGAGCCGCGTCGCTCCCGGGGTGTTCTTCGCGTTGTTCGGCGCGGTTGTTGTCGTGATGTCCTACGCCTTCCCGTTTTACTACGAAGAGCCCGGGCGCGGGGGAGGCCGAAGGATCTCCGGCGTCGGGTCGGAGCCCGAGTTGGCGTCAGCCGTGTCGAATCCTTCGTCGCCGCCGGATGCGTCGGCGGCTCGGACGGCGGAAGATCTTCTTGCCGACCGCAACCGGGTGCGGAGGCACGTCAAATTTCTAAACGAAATGCACGACCGAGTTGCCGGCGGACTGTCGGACGTGCAACGGAAAAGGGCCAAGCAGGAGACGGTCGCGGCGAAATTGCACTTGATGCGGGGTGTTTGGGGGGACGACTGGGCGGAGTTTGAAAAGTTCCAACCGTGGGCCGAAGACTATGGGTCACCGGACGACTCCCAGGTGTTCCGCGACACGGCCGAGTTCTTCACCTTCGGCGCCGAGGAGGATCCATGATGAGAAAGCTTGCGCTCCTACCCTTGCTCATCCTTCCGGGGTTGCTGATCGCCGCCGGGGTGCAAGACATGTACTCTCAGGCGGAGTTGAGCGGGGATCAGCAGCGCTACCGCGACCGGATGGACTACCTCTACCAGCAAGGTCTGCGGCCGTTTTTGAAAGGGGCGGAAAAACCATCTCTGGAGGGAGTGCGGATTGAGATACCGCTCAGGGGCCGGAGTCCCGTGGAGGCCTATGCCGACGGCGGGAGTCGGACCGTGGTGCTGCCCGCTTCGACCCTGAAATTCATCGAGGATCTCAGCGCTGCGTACGCCTGGCGTTATACAGAGCGCCACAGCCTGGAACCAATTGACGAATATCTCGCGATGCTGAAGCACCGCAAGCCGGAAGATTTTCCCAACGGGAGGGTTCCAGCGCCACAGGCGGCGTTGGGCTTTCCCTCGAAGATTTGGGAGCGAGGGAAAGAAGTGAGTGATCTCTACCTTGGATTTCGCAATACCGCGTGGGCCTTTATCCTGGCGCACGAGTTGGGGCATCTGCGCTTCCGCCATCCGGGAAACACCGAGGTTCCGGCGGCCGAGTCGCAGCACAATGAGTTCCAAGCCGACACTTTCGCGGTCGATCTGCTGGGCCGCTCGGACACGATGCCGATGGGCGCCATTCTGTGGTTTCAGGCGAGCGCGGGCTACTTCAAGAATCGGGCGGACTTTTCCACCGACGCCGGGTACCGAGAATGGGCCCGCGGAGAGGCGACGCATCCGGTGAACGCCGACCGGCTCGTTCGCTTCGGCGTCGCGCTGAACAAGGCCGCCGCCGAGACGCTCAATCTTGGCCACGCGAGCAAACTTCGGTTTATAGCCATGCAAGTCACACAAATGGCGGATATCCTGGCCGAGCCGGACATGCAGCGGCTGATCGCCAGATGCGCGGTCCTCGGCGACCCGAGCGACCTGAAGCGCGTGGAGGACCGGCCTTGTGACGAGCGCTTACAATAGCTCGACAGACGAGTGCCCGGGGGCCATTCCTTCCATGCTGAAAGCCTTGAGATTGAATGATCGCGCCGGGGACCCGGGGAGTTCATAACGAACCCCGGTGCCGAACCCCGGTGCCTGTCACCGAACCGAGAACCCCGGTGCCTGTTTTAATGCATAGGTGAGCCGGCGAAGAGGTCCTCCTGAGAGGGATAAAAAGCTAAGCGCAGCCGCCCAAGGCGGCGCCTTAGAACCCGAACTCAGGAGGACTGAAATGCACTATATCGGACTCGACGTCCACAAGCAAAGCGTCAGCTACTGCACCAAGACCGCCGCCGGGGAGTTGGTCGAGGAAGGTCGCATCGACGCCACCCGCGAAGCGCTCGCAAGTTGGGCCCAAACGCAACCGCCCTGGCGCGGGGCGATGGAAGCCACCTTGTTCAGCGGCTGGATCCACGACACGCTCGCGCCCTACGCCGACGACCTCGCCGTCGGACACCCCGCCGCCATGGAAGCCATCACGCGGGCCAAAAAGAAAAGCGATCGCCTCGATTCCGACAAGCTCGCCGACCTATGCCGCGTCAACCTGCTGCCGCGCGTGTGGATGCCGCCGCGCGAGCTGCGCGAATTGCGCCGCCTGCTGCGCTTTCGCCGACGCCTGGTCGAACAAGCGACCTGGTCGAAGAACCGCATCGCGACCTTGATGATGGAAATCGGCGAGCCCTACGCCAAGTCCAAACTGCACGGCAAACGCTACTTCTACCGCTTTCTCGATGATCTGAAGGCAAGCGAAACCGACCTTCTCCTGTTGGCCGCGAGCCGCGACCGTCTGGAGGATTCCGCCGAGCTCGCCCGGCTTGTCGAGAAACGCCTGCTCGAGCATCCGCTGTTGTGCGAGCGTGTGGCGAGGTTGCAAACGATCCCGGGCGTCGGGGCGATCACGGCGCTCACGTGGGCGGTCGAGATCGGCGACCCGCGGCGCTTTCGCTCGCTCGATCGCGCGGTGAGCTACTGCGGGCTCTGCGCGCGGCTCAACGAATCGGCGGGCAAGAGCAAACGCGGCCCGCTGTCGAAGCAACGCAACCCGCATCTGCAACACGTGCTGATCGAAGCCGCCAAGCTTGCGCCGCGCTGGAACGAGCCGTTGGCCGGGTTGTATCAAAGCGAACTCGAGCGCGGACATCGCAATCGCGCGACGATTCGCGTGGCCCGCAAGCTGGTGGCGATGCTGCTCGCCATCGACCGCCGCCAAAGCGGCTACGAAGCGCGAGACTAGCGACGTAGCGATGCGCTGAACGACTTTCCGCCGGGCCTCGGCGTTCGGTGACTCCGTAACGGCTCCGCCGCGGCGGCGCCCGAGACGGCATGGTGACTGTTTCGAGGCCGGCGGAATCGACTTTGTTGGACCCGAACTGAATCTTCCGCGACGGCGCGCCTTGGCGTGCCCGAGGCGGCTCATGGATGTCTGGTCGCGCCCGAGGCGGGCGGTGATCGAAGTGAATGCGATTCGGTGACGGGAGTTCGTAGGCGTGGCAAGACGCCACCAATCACGCGGACTCTGATCCGCCAACGCCGGACCTGCGTCGGGTGACGAGGGCCGTCCATCGCCCTCGAAAATCTTCCAATAAGCGGCTGAGCGGAACCCGTCAAGGGTTCGCTTCGCCGCTGCGCGCCCTTGACTGAACCCGCTCAGCCGCCCAACCCCCCTAATACGAGGGCGATGGACTCCGAGCGTCGCTCACCCGACCCGAATCGAGAGCGACGATTGCTTCGCCCTTTCTCCATCACCCATCCCTCACCAACAGCGGGCTGACTGCGTCCACCCCTTGCGGACACTTGACAGATACCTGTCATGGATGTCACCGAACCGATGTCACCGAGTGCCTCGCCATTTTGGGACGCGCACCAGCCACTTGCTTCTATGCTACTTTTAGATCGGTGATTCAACGATTAAGATGTTGCCTTGCGGCCCCCCTGGCCGTTTTCTCGGTCCTCGTCGCACTCCCGCTCCTCGGCCAACAATCTTCCGGCGAATCGTTTTCTCCCGAAGCTGTTCGTTTCTTTGAAAGCGATGTTCGGCCGGTTCTGCTCAACAATTGCGCGAGCTGCCACAACGCCGAGTTGCGTACCAGCGGTCTGTCTGTGGAAAGCCGAGAGGGCATTCTCAAAGGCGGCAACCGCGGTGCGGCCGTCTCGCCCGGCCTGCCGCGAGAAAGCCGGCTGATTCGGGCCGTCCGCCGGCAGGACGTGTTGAAGATGCCCCCCGCCGCCAAGTTGGCTCCCCGCGAGATCGCCGCGCTCGCTCGCTGGATCGAAATGGGCCTGCCCTGGCCCACACAGAGCGGGGTGGCCGCCGATCGAAGCCAAGCCGCCGGCCACTGGTCGTTCCAACCCATCGAACGCCCGGCCAAGCCCCCAGTCTCGGACGCATCTTGGGCGCGCAACCCGATCGACCGCTTTATCCTGGCCCGCCTCGACGAAGAGGGTGTGAAACCTTCGCCTTCCGCCGAGAAAGTAACTCTCGTCCGCCGCGCCTACATCGACTTGATCGGCCTGCTCCCCAACGCCGACGAAGTCGACGAATTTCTTGAAGATACGAGTCCGGACGCCTATGAAAAAGTCGTCGACCGCCTGCTCGAATCGCCGCACTACGGCGAACGCTGGGGCCGCCACTGGCTTGACGTCGCGCGTTACGCCGACTCCAACGGCGACGCCGCCGACGGCGAGCGCAAGATCTGGATGTACCGCGAATGGGTCATTCGCGCCCTCAACCGCGACTTGCCCTTCGATCAGTTTGTCATCGAGCAAATCGCCGGCGACATGCTCCCCGACGCCGCCGAAGACCAGATCGTCGCGACGGGTTTTCACCGCAACACTTTGTTGAATCTCGAAGGCGGCGTCGACTTCGAGCAGTACCGAATCGAAGCCGTCGTGGACCGCGTCGCCACCACAGGCATGACCTTTCTCGGTCTGACGCTGGGTTGCGCCCGCTGCCACGATCACAAGTTCGACCCGGTGTCGCAGCGGGAGTTCTACAGCTTCTTCGCCTTCTTCGACAGCATCGATGAGCTGAGCGGCGACTTCGATGACAAAGAAGGACGCAAGCGCCCCTATGAACCGGTGCTCGAGTTCGGAACGTCCGAGCAGCACGCCCGCCGAAAGGCGCTTCGGGCGCAAATTGCAGTGATGCAAGATGAGCTGGACTCATACGAGGAAGGGCTTCTCGCCGAGCAAGCCGCGTGGGAGGCGTCCGTGACCGAGGAGCAGCTCGCCGAGCTTACCCCGGGAGTTCGCGCCATCCTCAAGCTCCCCGTCGGCGAGCGCCACGAGGAGCAAAACAAGACGTTAAAGCGCGCCTACTTTGCACAGGATCTCGCGCATCAGGAGCGCAAGAAGGCGATCGCCGCGGTGCGCGAGATCGAACCCGACATCCCCAGTACGCTCGTCATGCGGGAGTTGCCCGAACCCCGCGCGACCCATGTGATGCTGGGCGGCGAGTTTCTCCAAAAGGGGGTTCGCGTCCGGCCCGGCACCCCCGCGGTGCTGCCCGCGCTGCAAAAGCAAGAGCGATCCACGCGCTTGGATCTGGCCCGCTGGCTGGTCGGCAAAGACAACCCGCTGACAGCCCGAGTTACCGTCAACCGCATATGGCAACGCTACTTTGGACGCGGCATCGTGGAGACGGAGAACGATTTCGGCACCCAGGGCTCGCCTCCTTCACATCCCCTGCTGCTCGACTGGCTGGCCTCCGAGTTGATGGCGCGCCACTGGAGCCTCAAGGCGATTCATCGGACGATCGTGAATTCGGCAACCTATCGGCAGTCATCGCGGTATCGGCCCGCCTCCGCGGCGAAAGACCCGCGCAACCTTCTGCTGGCGCGTCAAAACCGGCTCCGCGTCGAGTCGGAGATCGTCCGCGACTTGGCGCTTTCGGCGAGCGGCATGCTGTCCCCGGTCATCGGCGGCCCGAGTGTTTACCCGGCGCAGCCCCCCGGCGTGATGATCGGCAACCCCTGGCCCGAAAGCGAAGGAGCCGATCGTTACCGCCGCGGCATCTACACCCATTTTTGGCGCAAGAGCCCGCACCCCGGCCTGATCGTCTTCGACAGCCCCGATGCCCTGACGACCGCGACCAGCCGCGAGCGGTCCAATACACCACTGCAGGCTCT
Organism: Bryobacterales bacterium; assembly: GCA_965248235.1. Lineage (GTDB taxonomy): Bacteria > Acidobacteriota > Terriglobia > Bryobacterales > UBA6623 > UBA6623. Next base: position 967,779 of record CBDFIU010000002.1, read on the forward strand.
CACGCTGCTCAACGACACCGGCTTCCACGAGTTTGCGCAGGGTCTGGCGAAGCGGGTTCTCAGCGAGCGCCCCGAAGCATCAGACTCCCAGCGAATCGAGCACGCTTTTCGGCTTTGCCTCACCCGTCCGCCACAACAGGTCGAGAAAGATCGGCTTGAGCGCCTGCTGGTCACGCAACTCGATGACTTCCGAACAAATCCGAGCGAGGCCTTTGAGATGCTTACCCTGCCCAACGAGAAGGGAACCGACTTGCCCGAGACAGCCGCCTGGACAATGGTCGCCGCCGTTGTCCTCAATCTCGATGAATTCATCACCCGGGAGTGATCCCGAAGCAAAGGCAAAACCGAATGACCCCGCTCAGCCCGCAACTTCTCGACCGCATCGATCGAACCCGGCGTCACTTCTTCGGCCAATGCTTTGTCGGCCTGGGCAACGTTGCGCTCGCCGGCCTGCTGAGCGACGGCAAGCTCCTGGCCGGCCCCACGCCCGATGTCGACAACCCTCTCGCGCCCAAGCAACCGCACTTCAGCCCGAAGGTCAAGCGTGTCATTCACTTGTTCATGGCCGGCTCGCCCAGTCAGTTTGAAACCTGGCTTTACCGCCCCAAGCTCACCGAACTCGACGGACAGCCTACCCCCAACTCATTCCTCGAAGGCAAGCGCTTTGCCTTTATGGAGAGCTTCACCAAGAACCGACCGAAGCTGCTGGGTCCGCGAAGAAAATTCAAGCGCCACGGGCAATCCGGTACGTGGGTCTCGGAAATCTTCCCCCACATGGCGACGGTTGCCGACGATCTTGCCGTGGTGCACTCGGTCAAGACGGAGAACTTCAACCATGCCCCGGCCAAACTTTTCTTCAACACGGGCTCAACGCGTTACGGCCGCCCCAGCTTGGGCGCCTGGCTGAGTTACGGCCTGGGCAGCGAATCAACGGATCTCCCGGCTTTTGTCGTGCTGCGTTCCGGCGAGCAGGACTTGATGGGCGGCGCCAACCTTTGGGGCAGCGGCTTTCTGCCGTCGACCTATCAAGGCATCGAGTTTCTGCGCTCCGCCGATCCCATCCCCAACCTTTCTAGTCCCGGCGGCGTGTCGATGAAACGCCAGACTGCCCGCCTCGATGCCATTCGCGATTTGAACCTGGCCCGGCTGGCCGATCAACGAGATCCCGAAATCGCCACTCGAATCGCTTCCTATGAGATGGCCTACCGCATGCAAACCAGCGGTCCCGAGTTAATGGATTTGGGAACCGAAAGCAAGAAAACGCTCGACCTCTACGGCGCGAGGCCCGGCGCGCAGTCCTTCGCTAATAACTGTTTGCTGGCCCGTCGCATGATCGAGCGAGGCGTGCGATTCGTGCAGCTGTACCAAACCGGTTGGGACCACCATGGCAACCGCGAAAACAACCTCAACGAAAAGCTGGACGAGGTGGCGCTGGCGGTCGATCGTCCCTGCGCGGCTCTGATCAAGGACCTCAAGCAGCGAGGTTTGCTCGACGACACCCTCGTCATTTGGGGCGGCGAATTCGGACGAACGCCGATGGGAGAAGTGCGCGAATCGGTCGGACGAAACCATCACCTCGAAAACTTCCCGATGTGGTTCGCCGGAGGCGGCATCAAGGCCGGCCAGACCATCGGCGACGTGGACGAGCTGGGCTTCTTCATCACCAAGGACAAAGCGGAAGTCCACGACGTCCAGGCGACCATCCTTCACCTGCTCGGCCTCGACCACACCAAGCTCACGTTCCGCTACCAAGGGCGCGATTTCCGCCTCACCGACGTCGGGGGCCGCCTCATCGACAAGTTGTTGGCCTGAGAAGCGGCATAGGATAGGATGATGGCGCCGCGGAGCTTTTTGCGTCTTGAGGTCACCGATTGTGTGGCGGCCTCCATTCCCGCCGCCAAGATGTTGGAGTCAGAACGATTTGTTGGATATCCGCGAAAATCCCTCCGCCGTTAGAGCGGATCCGTCCGGCATAATCAACATGCTCGGGAACGTGAGTGCCGGCGGAGGTCAAGCGTCGCGGGCATGGACGCAGCGGGCGGCGAACTATCGCGGAGAATCACCCACGAGAAAGGGATGTGGTCTAGAAATCATGAATTTTCGACTTGTACGTGAAATGGTTCTGCTTGCGGGAGTGCTCGCGTTGAGTTGCATCGCCTCAGCCGGCGAAAAAGCGTTGATGCACTGCTTCTTCTTTACACCGATCCCGGAGACCAGCGAAGCCGATTGGGATGAATTTTACAAGGCCACGGAGAAGCTTACGAGCAAGATCGAAGGTCTGGATCGAGTCTGGGTCGGCAAACTACGAAAGCGGCCTGCCGTATCACAACAGGTCAAATTGGGACGGGAATACGGAGCCTGCATGGAGCTGGCCGACGAAGCCGCTCTCGAAAGGTATGCCGCGCACCCGGCCCACGATGCCTGGGTCAAGATCTACGAGAAAGTGCGGGTGCCGGGCACAACCACCTTCGACATCCTCGGGCAGTAAAGCAGGCTTGGCCAAAAAGCCCGGTGGTCGGGTGACGCGTTTTACGTCCCTCCGGGCAAGTATTATTTTCAATGCCACATCATGATTCCCACGCAACTTGCCGACTCCGTACTTTCCGCTGTGAACGCCGACCGCCTCGTTGAAACCGCGATGGCGCTCGTCGAGGTACCGAGCCCGACATGCAAGGCGCGCGAGGTGGCCGACCGACTGGCTGAGATCCTCCAAGCGGACGGCTTTGCGGTCGAACGTCCCGAAGCCGACTGGCCCGAAGTACCTGCCGTCGTGGCTTGCTTGGACAGCGGTCGCCCTGGACGCACTTTGCAGTTCAACGGTCATCTCGACACGGTTCACCTGCCGTTCGTGGCGCCCCGAAAAGAGAACGGCAATCTTTACGGCTCCGGCATATCCGACATGAAGGGTGGTGTGGCCGCGGCCGTTGAAGCGGTCCGTGTGCTGAAGCAGACTGGAGCGCTTCAGGGCGGAGGTGTCCTGTTGACCGCGCACGAACACCACGAAGGCCCCTGGGGCGACAAACGGCAGGTGCGTGCGTTGATCCGCGACGGTTGTGTCGGTGACGCCGTTTTGCTACCCGAGTACTGTGCGTCGCCCCTTCCGATTGCGGGTCGCGGGTTAGCGATCTTCCAGGCTTGGATTCGCCGTGACGGTGAGGCAGTGCACGAGGTGTTGCGCCCGCCGGACCAGCCCCTCGTTGTTCCGGCCGGCGCCGAGCTGATCCTGCGCCTGAAAGAATTGCATGAACAGGTGTCCGCCAACTCCGACCCCGATGTCGGTCAAGATTCGGTTTTCGTGGGGCGGATCCAGTCCGGCGAGATCTACAATCAGTCTCCGACGGAGTGCTTTATCCAGGGCACGCGCCGCTGGATCACCCCGGGTGAGACCGAGGCGGTCGAGGTGCAATTCCGGGAACTTGTCCAAGCCCATGCCGAACGCACCGGCACCCACATCGAACTCGATTACGCCTTGCAGGGCGACGCGTTTCGAATCGCTCCCGACGACCCGGCGATCGAAGCATTGCAGGAGGCCCATGAGACCACGACCGGAAACCGCCTGCCGCTCGGCCCGAAGCCGTTCCTCGATGACGGCAACTGGTTCTGCTCGCTCGCCGGCATCCCCGCCCTCACCCACGGCCCCAACGCCACGGGCGCGCATACCGTCCACGAATGCTGTCCGGTCAGCGAGTTGGTGCGCATCGCGCGGGTCTACGCACTGACGGCTTTGGCATACTGCCCCGGAGAGTAATCTCGGCTTCGATCAGCCGCCCGGCGACGCTGGGAACGGACGACTTCACGTCCATGTGGACGGGATCGCTGATCACTAGGCCGCTAATGGGTTGATCCAGAGGCCTGGATCAAGACTTCGCTGTCAGGGAGGATCTAGTGCCATGTGGGTAAACGGATGCTTCACGCGGTGGAGGCCTCCGTACTGCCTGCCCACGTTCAGGCGGCTAGCGAGCCTCGGGGCCGATAGCGAGTGACATCGATTGTTATCAACATCTATGCGCGCTCCCGGGTTTCCTTTCGAGGTCATCCTCGGGGCTGAGGTATTGGCGAAGGGAATGTCGGAAGTAACGCGATTGTCGATTGCGCCTTAGAGGGTAGCCACATATCCGGGTAGCCGACAATACAGACATGTGGAACGGGTTGGTTCAACGCTGCGCCTTCTTACGGCCGCCACGCTAGAATGTTGGGCGCAAGGCGTGTCTACCTCGGATCTTTACCGAGAACCGATTTCGCATTGAGGAAACAGCCGTCCGAGCCCCTGGAACCAGGTCGCCGACTGAACCCAAATCAGCGCCGTCAGGCGGCTAGCGGAAATCTGAGCGCATAGCGAGTTGCATCGATTGTTATCGCCAGGTATCGGGCGGCGATAGAATCGGACCGTCGTGGTCGGAAGACTCGTTCAACAGATCGATTTCAACCTATAAAAAATACGAGAGGCGCGTCGTGAGGAAGCTGTCGTTCCGGAAAAAGTGAAGTGGGTCCGCCGGTTCGGTATTCGTGAACAGCCGAGCTTCAAACTCAAACTTCAGATGGTTGTTGATACGCCGTTCGGCCTCGACCAGCAACGCCGTCGCCCGTGTGTCGCGGTCGATGATCGCACCACCGAGAATGGACGTGTCCTTCGAATCGTTCAGGGCGTAGCGGGCTCCGAAGAAAACATCATCGTCCGCCAAAGTGAACGGCGCCGTCCCGTCGCGCCCGTCATATTGGTAGCAAGCCAAGGTCCGCGGCCCCGTTGACCTGGTACAGCGTGTATTCGAATCCACCGACGAGTGCACCGAACGTATCGCCGTGACCCTCGCGCACGATTCCCTCAAACTTGAATAGCCAGGCGTCCTTCGTGTACTGGAGGTCCAGACCACCTTGGTTAGTCAAGTCGTAGTGCGGAACAAGATGATCTTGGTGATGGATTGGGCACCAGTCGCGGCTCCCGGCCGGTACCGCGAAAATAGGAGACGCCGACGTCCCAATCTCCGAAGAAATGCGAATATCGTGCCGCGAAGTCGACGTGACCACGTCCCTGGGAAGATTCGTAAACGGCATTGTCGGTGTCGATCGGCAGCGGAAACCGCGGCCTGCCGTCGGAATTCGCAAAGGTTCGCTCGCGGAACCCCGGCAGCAGGAGCAGACTCACCGTCGCCCACTCGCGTTGGAAATTGACGTTAACCATCGGTTGGCCAAGCTTGTCTTCTTCGTCAATGTCTTCGACAAAGTCCGTTTGGTTGATCACGTCGACAAGATGGCGCGACTCAGTGACTCCCCAGAACACTTTGTTGAGGCCGACAGTGATGTCCCAGCCCTCCGCCCGCCGCAGCCAGTAGGCTTCGCGGAGATCAAAATGGGTGCGATTGCCGTCGCGCCCGTCGAGGCGCAAGAACTGAATCACAGTGAACTGATTATCGCCGTCGTCCGTTCGGTAGCGGAGCTCAGGGCTCACGAGAAGCGAGGGTTGCGACGTTTCGAACTGCCCCGGCAACAGCGGCTTGTCGGGAAAGAAGCGAATCTCTCCGGCGACGTAACCGGAAAGGGACGCGTCGCCGCCCCACGTAACGCCGGGCAGCGCCACGAGCAGGGCGACAATCGCGGGGAGCAATGTTTGGAAACGCATGACGAACTCCTTCCTCAGTCCGGCGTCCTCTCAGCGCAAGCGCGCCAGAGCCGTCTTGACGAATTGGTTGCTCTTGAGCCCGGCTTTGAATGTGTAGTCCGAGTAAATCAAGTCAGTGCTCTTGCCGGTCTTGTGGTTGACCATCGACATCGTCCCGGCCCGCCAGTATTTGCCCTCGTACTGTTGGTAGTCCTCGAGAGTCAGTGTCTTGAGCAGATCACCGCGGCGGTCGTAGAACTCGACTTTGCGCACTTGATAGTCACGCTGGTCGACCCACGAGACCTGCTTGGTGTAGCCGGAATGCTCGTAGCGCGGGTAGCGCTCGACGACACCACATTCTAGGGCGCCGCAAGCTTCTTCACGGATGTATTTATAGCTGAACTTATTCAGCTCAAGAGCCGTGAAGTCCTCAAAGGCGAACTCGCTGCCCACGAACGGGCCCGACTTGTTGACGGAAGAGATTCGTTTCACCCGTTTTAGCGCGGGCAGGAAGAGCCATTGATCGTCGGGGTCGAGAATCTTAGCGTGCGACAGTAACGCGGTTCCATCGATATCGGCCGGACTGGCGAACACGATCAGGCTCCTGTCACCGGTTTCCTCGTCAGGAATCTCGAGGGGTGGCGATCGAGAGAGTCCGCGTCGATTCCTTCCCGGCCTTGTTTCGCAAGATCATCTTCAGCTCGACCTTGCTGTCGTCGAACCCGCAGTCACTGCGGTCGCTGCGAGCAGCGACTTCGAATCCCTTCTCGGCCATGGGGCCGCCGGCTGTCTGGACATTGGCGGCAAGCGCGAGCGCCGCCGACAGTAGGAATGAATTAAGCAGCTTGAACCATTGGTTGGTCATTGTAGTTTTCTCCTTCTTGGTTGTTGAGTTCTTCTTTTCTCAGGCCTACCAGCAACAGTGAGGGAAGTAATAGAAAGTCCACCGCCAGCGCGATCACAATAGCGATCGCTGTCAGCAGGCCCATTTCGGCGTTGATCCGGAAGGTCGAAAATGCCAATACTCCGAATCCGAACGCCAGAATCAATGCATTGACGACCAGCGCTTTGCCGACCATGCGGAAGGTGTAACGAATCGCGGCCGGCCTGCTGTAAATGCCGTTAAGGTTGTTAATTCCAAACTCCGCGTCAGTTCGGAACTGGACACGATGATCAAAATACTTTACCCACTCGTCGTTCAGATCCAGCGTGGGAACGAAGGCCGCCAGAACCAGGGCCAATGCCGCCGTTGTGGCCAAAATGGGGCGATACTTTCCGACCACGAAGCTCGAAAGCCGATCCGGCCAATCCGAACCCGCTCGCGCGGAGGAACGCTCTCGTACCTTGACCGGCAACAAACTGACCACCGCCGGCATCAGCGTCACCGAGTAGATCAGCGCCGCGAAAATGCCGATCGCTGTGATGTTGCCGAGGTGCCAGAAAGGCGGAGAGTCCGAAGAGTTCAGCGCCAGGAAACCGACGATCGTTGTCGCGCTCGTGATCGCTACCGGGAGGAAGTTGATCGTTATGCTTTCCTTCAACGCCGTGATCTTGTCCTTGCCCTCGCGCATGAGCGTCAGCATTGAAATAAGAATGTGGACACTGTCGGCGATCGCAAGCGTCAAGATGATCGTTGGCGCGGTGACCGCGATGGGGTCCAGCTTGATCCCGAGATGACCCGTGACGCCAAGGGCGGTCACAGTGGAGAAGCCGATCACCAGAACCGTTGCGAAGGTCGACGAAAAACTCCTCAGCGTGATCACCATCACCGCCAACAGCACGAGGTACATGAACGGGATGAGCGTCATCGAGTCCATCATTCCCGCCTCTGCAAAGGCGTTATTGAGCATCGAGACGCCGGAGATCGTAACGGTCAGCTCGGGATGAGTCTGCTGAAGTTGAGCAGCCAACCCTCGCGCATAGGCCGCCGCTTCCGGCACCTCCATCAAGCTTTCCTCCGGGTACTGCCAGGTGACGTTGACGCCGGTCGTAGCCGTGTCGGGCGAGATCAGGTTGCCGTTGAGCAACGGCTCGTCCAAGGCAATGCGCCGGCGATCCGTGAGTTCCTGGTCAGAAAGTTCCCGGCCGTCCCGAATCAGGTCATCAACGGTAAGCTCGTCGCCCTCCGCCGCGCTGTGTTGGAAGTTCGTGACCGAGTCGACGCGAATGGTGTAGGGAATTTGCCAGGCCTGTTCGGTCAGCCACTCGATCGCCTCCGTCGTTTCCGGAGTGAAGACGCTGTCCCGAGATTGCACGACGAACAGGATGTTGTCGTTCTTCGTGTAGGTATCTTGGAAGTTTTCAAATGCGATCAGTTCCGGGTTCTCCGGACTGAAGAACGTGCGGTAGTTGTTCGAGAACTCAAGGAATCGGGCACCGCTTCCTGCGGCGGCGGCGACGATCAGACTAATGGCGATGACGAGCCACCGCCGTCGAATGACGATGTCCGCGAGCCGACCCGCGAATCGATCGACTTTGTTCGTTGGTTGTTTCATGGGTTTGTCCTGTGCCTTAGTGACAGAATGATCATTCTGGCAATAGGTCAAAAAAAGGAGGTTTCCCTACCGGTTCTCCAGCCCGACGAGAGCGGCTTCGACGTTCTGGCGGATCGTCGCCAACGGGTAGCCCACACGGACCATCAAGGCAGAACTCTGAATCAGCCCGGTGAGGTTGACTGCCCAGTCGTCGATCTGAGTGTCGGGGTGGATCTCTCCTTTGGTCTTGGCGTTGTGCAGCGCATTGCGGAACACGCCGGTGATGTTGTCAAAGAATCGCCGAATGTCGGCGGCGATCTCCTTGTCATGGGGAGCGACTTCGATCGCCGTGTTGCAGAGCAAGCAGCCCCGACCCGCCACAACACCCTCGCCGAGCTTGAGCAAAATCTCAAAGTAGCCGCGAATCTCGGGCAGCGAGGCGTCCGGCTTCCTCAACTCGGCTTGATAGGTGCCGGCAAAGTAGTCGAAGTACTGCTGGAGCGTTTTGCGGAACAGATCCCTCTTGTTGCCAAACGCTCCATAGAGTCCGTAGCGGCTGACGTTGGTAGCGGCGACGATGTCATCGAACGAGGTTTCCTCGTAGCCCTTCTCCCAGAACAGTTGAACGGCTTGCTCAAGAGCGGCTTGTGGTTCAAACTCTCTTGGCCGTGCCATGGTTACAGAATACATGTTCTGTAATGCCTTGTCAAGCACTTTTTTTGAGCCCCATGATTTGGTTCCAGCGAGCGGTCGTGCTGTAGCCCTTGAAGGGCGGCCTTCCGGCCTGGGAAGCGTGTCGCGAGGATGGGCCCGGCCAGTCGTTGGAGCCCGGGCGTTGCTCTGGCAACCGGGCTGGCGTTGGCGGCGACCGTTTTCGCTCTCTACCTCGCTTTCTTTCGCCAATCTCCATCGACAGGCCCGAACCCGTACCCCCAAGCGCTTCGTACTGCGGAGGCGACCCGCCTTTGAGCGCGGCCTTGAATTCAGCGCCAGTCAGTGCAGACATGAATAATGATTTCCTGTTGGGTGGATGGGCGATCGAGGCCCGAAGATGAGAAGGGGGAGTATAACCGAGTTCTTGGGCCGATGCCAAAGAACGCCCGAGAGACAGGCTCACCGCCGGCGAAGGAGTGCGCGAGATGATGGACCGCCACGCTCACGGGACAAATACAACAGCTGCTCTGGCGAGCCGTTCTATTTGACGACGTGCCGTGACCGCATCGCCCGATTGGACGCGCTCAGCTCGCCCACGGTACAATCTTTAACCATGTTTGGGGATATCGTTGCCCGTGTTGGGCTCACCGCGCTGCTGATCGCTTCCGCCTCGGTACTTGCCGCCGAGAAGGCCGAGCAACCCGCGGACCGCCCAAACGTTCTCCTGATCACGATCGACACGCTGCGCGCCGACCACCTTTCGAGTTACGGCTACCCCCTCAAGACCAGCCCCGTCATGGACCGGCTGGCCGAAGAGGGTGCGCGCTTCAGTTCAACCTATAGCGCGATTCCACTCACCGGGCCTTCGCATATCTCGCTTTTCACCAGCCGTTTTCCGCAGGAGCACGGCGCGCGCGTCAACGGCTATGCGGTGGCCGAAGATTCCAAGTGGCTTTTCCTGCCGCAGATCTTACAAAGGTTCGGATACTCGAATGCCGCTTTCGTCAGCGCTTGGCCGCTGACTTCGCGGCTCACCCATTTGGACCGCTGGTTTGACGTCTACGACGAGGATCTCAAGCGCAAGTATCAGTTATTCAACTCGAGCCGCTACGCCGAGGATGTGACGCCACTAGTCATGGACTGGCTCGAAAATCGCCCCGAGGAGCCCTTTTTTCTGTGGGTCCATTACTTCGATCCGCACTCGCCCTATCACCTGCGTGAGGGCTTTGAGAATCTCGAACCGAGCGGCCATCCGGATAACCGTCCGGCCCCACTCGACGACGAGATGGCGGAGCGAATTCGAAGCTACGATTCGGAAATCGCCTATACCGACGCCCATGTCGGGAAGCTGCTCGGGAAGATCGACGAGCTGGGGTTGCGGGATTCCACGCTGGTCGCGCTGACCTCCGACCATGGGGAAAGTCTCGGCGAACACGGCTATGTAGGACACGGGCGGTCGCTTTCGCAAGGGATCGTCGCGATTCCGCTGATCCTGCGCTACCCGGGGGTTATCCCGGCCGGGCAGGTGTTTGACGACAATGTGTCGTTGCTTGACGTCACTCCGACGCTTCTCGATTTCACGATTGGCGGCCAAGATGAAAAGGATCTGCCGACCTCCTTTGTCGGGCGCAGCTTGGCCTCGGCGATGACCGCGAAAGAACCGATCCCGCGGCGCCCCATTCGCTACATCGCCTTCGCGGGAAAGAAGGGTTGGATGCCGCGCTGGATCGCGAGTCTGTGGGTCAATGCCGATCGCACGCCGCTACGGGTGGGGCAAACTCTCGGCGGTGAGAAATCAGTGTGGAATCCGCGCCGCCAAGCGCTTTCGCTCTTTGACGTGATCAATGACCCCTTCGAAGAAAGCCCCGTCGTTTTGACCCGCGAAGACTCTCGCTATCAAGCCCGCGTGAAGTCCCTACGTCGCTGGTTCGACGCCACCGATCTCAGCGACGGCGAATCGCGCATGAGCGAACGCGACGTCGAGGTTCTCAAGAGCCTCGGCTATATCCACTGAGCGTGAGCGAGCTATATCCACTGAGCTTGAGCGAGCTATATCCACTGAGCGTGAGCGAGCTTTTTTCATTGGGCGCGGGCGCGCTCGCTCGGAGATCGATCCTCCCTTGACCAATCGCATCGTATCGCGAAACCTGGCTCACCGGCCCATGCGAACTTTCCTCACGGTCGCCGCGATCGGCGTCGAAGTCTGTTTGATCTTGCTGATCTGGGGCACGGCGGAAGGCCTGCTTCAGGAGTCGAACCGGCGCCGGGCCGGCGTGGGGGCCGAGATCTTGATTCGTCCCTCGACGAGTGCTTCGGCGATGAGTAGGGCGACCGACTTGTCCGACGAATTGGTGGATGAGATCGAGGCTCTACCCGAAGTGGATCTCGTTGTCGGCACTATCGTTCAAATGCAGTCGGACGCGAATACCGTCACCGGCGTCCGCATTGAGAAGTTCGCGCGCATGGCCGGGGGCCTTACCTTTATCGACGGCGGGACGTTCGAGGATCGCTTCGATGTTCTCGTGGATCAAACCTACGCCCAACACAAGAAGCTGGCGGTCGGCGACACTCTGCGCGTTCTCAACCGCGATTTCCGCGTCACCGGCATCACCGAGACTGGCAAGTTATCGCGTGTCTTCGTGCCGCTCGAAACGATGCAGGAGCTGACGGGGGATGTAGGCAAGCTGAGTCAAATCTACGTCAAACTCCGAGACCCGGAACAGACCCAGGCGGTGATCGAGAAACTGAAGCGGAAGTTGCCGTCGAATCCGATCTATTCGATGGAAGAGTTTATTTCGCTTTTCGCCGCCGAGACCAGAGGCATGGCCCGGGAGTTCATCGCGGTCATCGTCGGGATCGCGATTACAGTCGGTTTCATCGTCGTCTTGCTGGCGATGTACACGGCCGTGCTTGACAGGACTCGGGAAATCGGCATTCTCAAGGCCCTGGGGGCTTCCCGCTCCTATATTGTGCGGATCTTCCTCCAGGAAGCCGTCGTGCTCACCTTAGTGGGCGTACTGGTCGGCATTGCGTTCGCCTATGGAGCGCAGTCGATCATTCACAACCGCTTCCCGTTGGTGGTGGTTGAATTTCTCGAAAGCCATATCGGTTGGGCGACGGTGATCTCCTTGGTCGGCTCGATCTTAGGGACGCTTTACCCGGCGCGTCGCGCCGCGGGGCTGGACGCTATTGACGCGCTGGCCTACGAGTAGGGCGGCGGCTCGAAACCGGGGCTCCGAGAGGCTGCAATGCGCCGGAAACGGCCTGCATGAACAACGTCTCGTAATCGTGGCGGAAGCGGCGGCGAGACAGTTGGTCGGGCGTGGCCGTTAGGCGGGCCAGCTCGCCGGCAAGCGCGGGCGAGCGCCGCCGCAGCCAGCCTTCGGAACGCTCTTGCCATGCGACGACGTCGCCGGCTTTCCACCTTGGGCGAAACAGTTCACGCAATTGGGAATACGCGCGGGCGCGTTCTAGAAAGCGCTCGGCGGACGCTCGGTCCGTGAAGGCCGTTTCTTCCTCGACCGGCAGATTCGGGAAGCGCCGGCAAAGAGCCGCCGCGAAAAGACCGCGGCCGGTCTTGGTCCTGTTACCCGCCTTGTCATAAACCGGAACGCCTTGCAGTCCGCAGCTTGGCGAACGGCTCTTGAGCACGTAGCCGGATATTTGGCGAGCCTCCAACCCCTTGAGCCGCTCGGCGGACCATCGCCGGATCGTTTCGGCGTGGTCGGCGCGGGTTTCGATCGCAACCAACCTCGTGCGCCGCCGATCGCGCTCCAGCCGCAGCGGCTCGCGGGGCACGCCGAGACCCATTTCGAATTCCGGGCAGACGGGAATCCATTCCACCGCCGGCCCCAAGACGTCAATAACGATGGCGTGGCGCTTGTGGCCTCCGTCGTGTCGGACCTCTTCCCCCAAAAGACAAGACGAGACGCCGACAGGAACCGAGCCCTGAAACGCTGCGTTGTCGGCCGTCATTGTTTCAGACCCATCGCATGCTTCGACCGGCGGACGGCGAGAAAAGCGGACCGGCGGCTTCTTCAGGACGTGGTGACAAGCAGGAGGCTTCCGAGGAACATCGACAATCGCCTCACAGCAGCGACTGAAGGTAATTCACGATTTCGGGGCGCGCCCAATCTTCCGCGCCGACGTATTTCTGAATGACTTTTCCGCGCCGGTCAATGAGATAGCTCTCGGGGTATTTCATGGTCCCGTAGCGGGAGCTGACAATGCGCTCGGGGTCGCGCACGGTGGGAAATTTCACGCCGTAGCGGTCGAGAAACCGCCGGTAGACGTCCTCTTGCTCATCGACGCTGACCGCCAGGATGACCAAGCCGTCCTCTCGAAATTGCCCGTAGAGACGATTGAGCGAGGGGACCTCGGCGACGCAGGGCGGGCACCAGGTGGCCCAGAAGTTGAGCAAGACCAACTTGCCGCGGTAATCGGCCAGACGCACGCCGCCGGTCAACTCGAATTCGGGGGCCTCGTCGCCGACTTCGACGTTGTGAATTTCAAAATACGGAACGATGCGGTAGAGCAAAACGCTCATCAGCGCGACGGCCGTCGCGGCAATCCAAATCTCGCGTTTTACCCATGCCATAATGAGGTTCCGATCCCACTGTAGCAAGCGTCGGGACCCTTGGCAAATGGTGACGATTACGCGCAAGGCCGAGTTTTCGGCATCCCATTACTGCGCCGTCCCGGACCTTTCGGAAGCGGAAAACGAGGCGCTTTTCGGCAAGGCCGCGCGCCCGGCCGGCCACGGGCACAACTACGTGCTGGAAGTCACCGTCGCCGGAGAGGTGGACCCGGTCAACGGCATGATCATGGACCTGAAGGTACTCAAAGGTCTGATCAACGAACATGTCGTCGAGGTGTACGATCATCGCTTCCTCAACAAGGAAGTGCCGCCGTTTGACCGGATTGTGCCAACGCCGGAAAATATCGCCGCCGATATTTGGACCCGCATCGAAGGCGCCGTCGCCGGCGAACGGCACAAGCTGCACCAAGTGCGGCTCTGGGAGACGCCCGATCTGTGTGTAGACTACTTCGGACCCGGAGGCGAATAACGCCGCGAACTCCATGCCGCGACTGACCAAACGCTACCCCTTCAGCGCCTCGCACCGGCTGCACGCGGCCGAACTGAGCGCGGAGGAAAATCTGCGCTTATTCGGCAAGTGCAACAACCCCCACGGCCACGGCCACAATTACACCTTGGACGTGAGCGTCAGCGGGCCGGTCGACCCGGGTTCGGGCATGGTGATCTCGCGGGCCCTGCTGGACGACGTTGTCGAGCGACACGTGCTTTCGGAAATCGACCACGTCGATCTCAACCGCGATGTCGAGGAGTTGCGCGATGCGGTCCCAACCACGGAGAATTTAGCGTTACTCATTGCCGCGCGGCTGGCGCGGGCGTGGCGCCGGGAATTCGGCGCGGAGGGCCCGCGGGTAGAGCGGGTCCGCGTTGAGGAAACAGCGCGCAACAGCTTCGAAGTCGTTGTTTAAAATCACCGTTTGAAGTCACTGTTGGAAATTATGGCGAGTCATACATCTCCGCGCACCTCGTCGCACGATCTGGTCGACGATTTCCCGGCAACCGCCTCGACGGAAGCCGAGCTGACCGGACTTGTCCGGCAAATGCTCGTCGAGCTCGGCGAAGACACGGACCGCGACGGGTTGCGCCGCACGCCGGAACGCGTGGCGCGCGCGTTTCGCGAGCTGACCAAGGGCTACGAAATGGACTCGGGGAAGATCCTCAACGACGCGTTGTTCGAGGTTTCCTACGACGAAATGGTGATTGTCAAGGACATCGAGATGTTCAGCCTTTGCGAACACCATTTACTGCCCTTCTTTGGGAAAGTACATGTTGCTTATCTGCCGCGCAACAAAGTCATCGGTCTCAGCAAGATAGCGCGTCTGGTGGACATGTTTGCGCGCCGGCTGCAAATCCAAGAGCGGCTCACCAACCAAATCGCCGAGACCATCCAAGAGGCCATCGACCCGGTGGGCGTGGGCGTCGTCGTCGAGGCGCGGCACTTGTGCATGATCATGCGGGGCGTCGAAAAGCAGCATTCCTCCGCCGTGACCAGCGCCATGGTCGGCGCCTTTCGAGAGAACCAACAGACTCGCGATGAGTTTCTCTCGCTGGTGTCGAGAACCGCCGGCGGAGTGTAACGAGAGCGAATCGATTCGACGCGGACTCGCTCTCCCCACGCCGTCTCGCCGGAACCGGCCGCATGCGCCATCTCGCTATCCAAATCGCCTACGACGGCTCGGATTTCCACGGTTGGCAGATTCAGCCGGACCAAACCACGATCCAAGGCCTGGTGCAGTCGGTGCTCGGCGAACTCGAAGGCGCGCCGGTCGCCATCCACGGCTCGGGGCGCACCGACGCCGGGGTCCACGCCTTCGCCCAGGTCGCTTCGTTCGAGTTCGCGAACCCGCTCCCTCTTGAAAATTTGCCGAAAGCGATGAATCACCTGCTTCCGGGGTCGATTCGCGTATTGGCGGCGCGGCCGGTTCCCGACGAGTTCCACGCGCGCCATTCGGCGACCGCGAAGACCTACGAATACCGCATTCACCGAGCCGACATCTGCTCCCCGTTTGAGCGCCGCTATGCCTACGCGCTGCCCTACCCGTTGGATGAGGCGGCGATGACGGCCGCCGCCAAGCGCTTCGTCGGCGAACATGACTTTCAGGCTCTGGCGGCGGCCGGGGGCGATGAGAAGCAGACGACGGTTCGGACGATCTATTCCTCTGAACTTCGGCGCGCGGGGGATCGGCTGATTTACCGCGTGCGGGGGAGCGGGTTCCTCTATCACATGGTCCGCAATATCGTCGGAACCTTGCTGGTGGTAGGCCGCGGCAGCCTCACTCCCGACGACATCCCGATTTTGCTAGCCAACAAAGACCGCGCCGCGGCGGGGCCGACCGCGCCGCCCGAAGGCCTCTTCTTGGTGAACGTCGAATACGGGGCTGGCCAAGACCCCTTCGGCGGCGAGGGGAGTCGAAGCGGAGAGGACACCGGAGCGCGCGCCACGAATATGGGAAAATAGGCGGCGGAGCGAGCCGGGAGCGTGGGACTGGCGACCCAGGTCTCGGGCAGCGAGCAAGACAAGTTAATCGAAACAAAGGTATATGCTCAACAGCCCCGCACCCATCGAGGCCGCCCGATCACTCCAAGACGTTTACGCGAAGATCTACCGTGCGTTGCGGCCGCGCGCGCACATGCCGCGAATTCGGATTCGCTTCTACCCTTACGCCAATATCGACAGCAAGATCCGTCTCGACACCGACACGGACGAGATCACGGTCAAGATCTCGGACTTGCTGGAAGGTGCCCCGCCAAGCGTCCTGGAAGCTCTGGGGTACATCCTGCTGGGCAAGCTCTACGCCAAGCCGATTGCTCGGCGGTTTGATCGTCGTTATCGCGTCTACGTCAACAGCGCCGATGTCCGCCGCCAAGCATTGCTGATCCGGCGGCTGCGAGGCCGCAAGCCGGTTTCAACCCCCCAAGGCCGCTGCCGAAACCTCGAGGAACTTTTCGATGAACTCAACGCGCGCTTCTTCCACGGCCTGCTGGCGCGGCCGACGCTGAGTTGGAGCCGGGGGGCATCGCGCCAAACCCTGGGATATTTCGATCCGGCCCACAACGCGATCATTATTAGCCGGGTGTTTGACAGCGAAGAGGTGCCGCTCTTCCTGTTGGAATACGTCCTCTACCACGAGATGTTGCACTTGAAGTACCCCACCGTCTACCGCTCGCAACGCCGTTGCGTTCACACCGCGGAGTTTAAGCGAGAGGAGCGATTGTTTCCTCGCTACGAGGAAGCGGTTCGGCGAGTTCAGCTGCTTTAACCCGCCGAGAACGCAAGCGAGAGGCGGATCGCGAGAACTCCGCGCGCGCGCCTTAGGGGGAATGCGGTGTTCACATTTCGTAACAGATTTGTTTTCAAATGCATGGTCGGGGAGAGCTCGCCGCTCCGTTAAGTCACTTTCTCCTGGGAATTAGGCAAAGGTCCCCATTGTTGGCCGCCGGGCCGCAGCCGAGAATCCTGATAGGGGCCGCCACGCCTGCCCACGTCGCCTCCGCCCCGTCAAACTTTCGCAGTCGATCAGGACTCACCATCCGTTGATCGTGGAATAGAGCCATGAAGTCGAACAAAAGTGCCAAGAGCGAGAACTCTGTTGCGATCGAGCAGCCCGACGAGCCACAATTTATAGACGAGGACTTTCCGGCGGGCTTGCCGGCGCTCGAGGATGCTATGACGGACGAAGATTCCATTTCAAAGCTGCGAGACGATCTCGAGCAGCAAAGCCAACGAAATACCGAATTCCAGTCGATGGTCGAGGATAAGCTCGCCGGGTTGGATCCGCCCGAGGAGCCCGCTCCGGACGTCGCCCAGCGGCTGACCCTTGTGGAAGGGCAAATGTCGGGACTTGGCGACGACGGTCGCGTCGATGCGCTGCTGCTGCGGGTTTCGTCGCTGGAAAAGAAACTCGCCAACGGCACGCCTGAGCCGATGATCAACGAAATCGTTAATCGCCTGGGCCATCTCGAATCAGGTGGCGGAGCCGATGGAGGCGCCACGCTGGGTGACATCGAGTCGCGGGTCAAACAACTTCAGGAAGAGATCGAAGCGAAGACGGCGGAGTCCGATCCGCGGACCGAGGACGTGGTTCTGCGCATCGCCTCCCTTGAAACCTCCTTGAAAAAGTCGGGGAGTTCGAAGCACCTCGAAGAGTTAAGGTCCAGGCTTGACCAAGTCGCCAAGCTCGCCGAAGAAGACGCCGTCGACCCCCGCGTCGACGATCTGGCCGCCAAGGTGGAGGGTCTTGAGCAAGCAGCCGGCGATGCCCCGCGCGACGACCGCGTGGATGGTCTGATGAATCGCCTTGCCGAGGTAGAGGAAAAGTCTTCGCAACTCGCCGAAAGCTCTGAAATCGACAACCTGGGCGAACGTCTGACCTCCGCCGAACAGCGCTTGGACGAGCCCGCCGCCGACGGCCGCGTCGATGATGTGTTGGGTCGCCTGTCTCAAGTCGAGGAAAAATCCGAGCAATCCGCCGAGCGCTCCCAGATCGACAACCTGAGCGAGCGTTTCACGGCCATCGAAGAGCGTCAGGACGAGCCGACCGACGACGAACGCGTCGGCGAATTGATCGAACGTGTTTCCGAAATCGAGCAAGCGCACCAGTTGCTCGCCGAATCGCAAATCGAACAGATCTCCTCACGCCTGGCCGCGGTCGAAGAGAAGACGGCCGAGCCGGTAACCGATCCCAGGGTGGATGAAGCCTTCGAGCGTATCGGCGCTGTCGAAGCGGACGTCGAATCCCAAGCTGCCGGCGACGAGGTAAGTGGTTTAGAGGAGCGCCTTGCCGTTCTCGAAGAAAGATCCGGTGAACCGATTGAGGATCGGCGCATCGACGAATTGCTGGAACGCTTTGCCGGCTTGGACGACAAGGAGCTGCAAGACGCCGCCGAGGCTCGATTCGACGAGATCACGGCCCGGCTCGACGAACTTCGCACCAGGGTTGCTGTAGTCGCGGCGGATTCCGAAGCCGCCAGGGAAGACCACGGGCTTGCCAAGCGGCTCAGCGAGATCGAGCGCGACGTGCGCGCGCTGCCTTCCGACTCCCGCTTCGAGGAGTTCGTGGCGCGGCTCTCGACGGTCGAGGTCAACGCGGCCCGTCCGGCGCCTGATCCGCGAGTCGACGAGATTACCAGACGTCTCGGTGAGCTTACCGCCCGCATTGAGCACCCCGCCAACCTGCCCGATCTCGACGCTGTCGAACAACGCCTGGATTCGGTCGAGGGCAAGCTGGCCGAGCCGCCCGCCGCGGACGATCGTCTCGACGACGTCTTGTCCCGCCTTGCGGCCGTCGAGGAGCAACCGGCCGATACCTCGGGCCTCGACGCAGTGACCGAACGCCTGGAATCGCTGGAATCCCAAGCGGCTTCCGAGTCCGGCGCCGGCGACAACAGCGAAGTCCAACGTAAACTCGAGGAAATCGAAGCAGCCGTCCGCAATACCGAGGCCGACGGCCGCGTGGACGCCATCCTAACGAGGCTGGCGGATCTCGAAACCAAGACGGCCAACTCGACGGGCGGCGCGGATACCGGCGACCTCTACTCCCGGATGGAAGCCCTCGAAGGCCGCGGCGGCGAAGAAGGCGGCCCCGACCCCCGTGTCGACGATCTGCTGAACCGCATCGAAGGCCTTGAGGAGAAGAGTTCAGGGGTCCGCCGAGGGCACCGACGTCGGTGTTGTCGAACTCGGCGCCCGACTCGCGGCGATGGAAGCGGCCGGCGGAAGCTCACCCGATCCTCGTGTGGACGAGTTGGTTGCCCGGCTAACGGCGATCGAAAGTTCGGGCGGCGGCCAAGGCGCGGCGCCCGAAGGCGTTGATGAACTCTGGGATCGCATCGCCGCGCTCGAACAAGGCCAAAGCGGCGAAGGCGCCTCGCCGGAACTATCCTCCCGCCTCGACGAGATCGAGGAAAGCATCGCCGAAGGTGTGGGCGGCGGTGGAGACGGCGGCGGCAACTTTAAGGCCCTGCTCGATCAGGAGACCTCTCGTTGGTCCAACGCTTCCCGCCAGACAGCCGATCAGATCAAGGAAGTTCGGCGTCAAATCCAGAAGCTCAAAGACCGCGGCGGCGCGGCCGAGGAGCCTTCCCCCGACTTAGCGCAAGCCATCGGCGAGAGCATCGGCGACGCGCTCGGCAAAAGCGGCGATATGCGGACCATCAAGATGGTCCTGATGGGCTTGGTCTTCGCCCTCACCGCACTCTACAGTATTGGGGCGTATTTCCTGCTCTCGAGCTAAGCTGACACCGCAACGCGTCTCGGACCGACGAGGGCCTCGCATGCAGCGGCGCAGGGCTTGCCATGGCCCAAGTGCCGGCAACGCGGGGTCCCCTGTCGCGGCTGAGTTACGCGCGCTTCTTTTTCGCCTGGGCGCGCTTTTTTCGCTTGTTCTTGAGTTCCGCCTGAGCCCACGCGTCGAACTTGTCGTCGGAATCGAAGAAGAGATCGTATTCGAGGTCGTCGGTGAAATATTCGCAGGGTTCGTCGGGCGAGCCGTAGTCGCGGCATACTTGCGGGCGGGTGTCGTAGATGCCGCAGGTGTGGTCGGGTTGCAGGTGTTTGCAGACCGTTCGGACCTCGATATACCAGTCGCCGTCCTGCACCCACACCACGATGCTTTCATGCATCAGATACCAGCGGATGTAGTCGAAGTCTTTCTTGCCGGTCGGGGTATCGATTTCAAAGGCGAAATACTTGCAGCATCGCGCGGTACACAAATGGCATGGAGGGCCGTCGTCGGGATCGGGCTTGGGCGCTCGATTGGGCGCGGTGAGCAGCGAGAGAGCGACGAAGCTGTGCGCCGGATTTTCGGGTCCGGCTCCGCGGCGGGCCGGTTTTGTAGGTCGAACTCGCAAGAAACTGATCTCCTGTCGGGGGATGTGTTCGGGGCTGAAAATCGCTTCCGCCGACGATGCCGAGGCGTCGAGTAGGAGGCGCGAAAGCCTGAGTCTAGCACTTTGCGAAAACGAGATCGCCGCGCGCCGATCCTACGCGCGGCGGCAGCGGTATTTCAGGCGCTGATCCCCATTGACCGGATTCGCGGGTGTGGGTTACTCTTGGGGCAGGGACGCCCCGTAGGCGGCGGCCAAAGCCATGATTGGGCACACGATCTCTCATTACGAAGTCACCGAGCAGTTGGGGCGAGGCGGCATGGGAGTGGTTTACAAAGCCCGCGATCTGCGTCTGGGCCGCTTCGTCGCCATGAAATTCCTGCCGCGGGCGGTCGACGCTCTCGAGGAGGACAAACAGCGCTTCATCATCGAGGCCAGAGCGGCCTCCGCGCTGGACCATCCCAATATCTGCACGATCCACGAAATCGATGAAACAGAAGACGGGCAGATGTTCATCGTCATGGGCTATTACCAGGGCGAAACTCTGCGCGATAAGGTCACCGGCGGACCGTTGCCGATGCGGGAAGCCTTGGATTTCGCGAAGCAGACTTGCCGCGGCATCGGCAAGGCTCACCGCGAGCACATTGTTCACCGCGATATCAAGCCGGCCAACATCATCGTCACAACCGAGGGCGTCGTCAAGATCTTGGATTTTGGGTTGGCGCGTCTGTCGGGCCACACACAAATCAGCCGTCCCGGGATGCGGCTCGGAACCGCGTCCTACATGTCGCCCGAGCAAGCCAGGGGCGATCCGCTCGATCATCGCACCGACATCTGGGCGTTCGGCGTCGTGCTTTACGAGTTGTTGAGCGGTCGACGTCCGTTCGAAGGCACTCACGACTTGGCCGTCATCTATTCGGTCGTCAATGACGACCCTGAACCGCTGCGACAAATCTCGACCACGGTTCCGGTGGCGCTCGAAGGCATTGTCGTCAAAGCGCTTTCCAAAGACCCCGATCATCGTTACCACTCGATCGACGACGTGCTGGCCGATTTGGAAGGGGTCGTCCCCGAAGACGATTCCGAGGTCACCCGGTCGATTCCGGCCGCGCAGGCCGTCGTTTTCGCGCCCATCAAAGCGGAGAAAAAGTCAAAGCCGCCGTATGCGGCCGCCGCCGCGGTCGCGGTCTGTCTGGTGGCCGCCGCGGGTTATTTTCTGACGACCGGTTCGGGAACCGTCGACACGGCGTCGGCTCCGACTGCGTCGACCGCGCCCGACGAAGCAGCGGCCTCCCCGATAGAGGGCGAGTCCGCGGTTCCGCCGACGAAGGTCGCGCCGCCGCGGCCGGTCGAACGCACGTCCGCTCCCGAACCGCCGCCGATTCCTCGCGTGGCCGCCTCGCGGACCGAGCCCGCGCCTCCTCCGGCGGCCGCCGCCGCGGCGCCTGCGGCTGGCGACGAAGCCGCCGAGTCGATTTCGCAAGCTCGAGTTGGCGGACCGCCGACTCAGCCGGCGCCGGCCGAACCCACCGACGGCCGTGTCCAAGAGCTGACCGATTGGACGTCGATTCGTAACAGCATCGACATGCGGTGTTCGAGGAATTTCTCGCCAAGCATCCCGACGGCACATTGCGGCGGGAAGCCGAGGGGCGCATCGACGATCTCGCCTGGCAACGGACGCGCGCGGCGGGCACATCGGATGCCGTCGGCGATTACCTGAATCAATATCCCGCGGGCGGACACGTCGCGGAGGCCCGGAATCTTCTGGCCGAACTGAAGCCGCCCGTCGCTCCCCAAGCGGAGTTGCAATCGAGGTCTCTCGTCGTCGCAGTAAGTGGAAGACCTTGTGAAGGCGGTGCTGCGGGATCTCGGCCGCGCCTATGAGGACAAGGACATCAACCGCGTGCGTACTCTCTGGCCGGGGCTCACAGCCGAGCAAGGCAGCCGTCTTGCCGGATCGTTCAAAGTGGCGCGGACGATCGGCTACAAACTCGAACCGCTGGGGCCTCCGGCAATCGAGAGCGACGAGGCCTCGATCCGCTGTCGTCGGATTGTCCGTTGCAGCGACGAGCGCGGCGATCGAAAACCGGTCGAGAGCGACGTCATGGTGAAGCTTAGGAATCACACCGGTAAATGGCTCATTCATTCGATCCGGTAGAGGGATTGGGCGGCTGATCTTCCCGGCCGCGGCGATCCGAGCGATCCTTCCCGCCGCTTCCCGACTCCCAAAAATCATGACGAAAAAAATCGCCGTTCTGCTGCCGTTTCTCCTCTTGTGGAGCGCCTCCCAGGCTTTCGGTCAGGCCTTTAATCGAGGCAAACTGGCGCTCGCTATCGCCGATCTCTACGGGCCCTCCGGGCTGGCCCTCGACAGCGATCGCCACAGGGCTCACTTTGACAGTTCATTCCGTTCCAATTTCGCGCCCTTCAACAACGCGATGGCGGGGCAGTTGACCTCGCTGCCGATTCCTTCGACGGCGGCGGGCTTTACCTATGCCTTTGATCCCTCCCTGGGTACGTATGTGCGCTCGGCGCAGAGTTTCGGACCGATTTTGACAGAGCGAGCGGAGACGGTGGGCGCCGACCGGTTTTACTTCGGATTCAGCTTCCAGCACTTCAGCTTTGACACTCTCGACGGCGTTCCGCTCAACAACGTTCCGTCCGTCTTCCGCCATCAGCCGACCGTGGATCCTGATTCGCCTTTCCTCAAGGACATGATCACTTCGCGCAACCTGATCGACCTGCAGATGGGGCAAATGACAACGTTCTTCACGTACGGGCTCAACGACCGCGTCGATATCTCGGTGGCGATTCCATTCGTGACCACCAATTTGGACGTCATCTCCGACGTCCAGATTCAGCGTATCGGGACGGCGGGCGACCCCGACATTCCGCATACCTTTCAGGCCGGGCGCGATGTGTCGCAAAGAACGCTTCAGAACGGCGGCTCGGCGTCGGGGCTGGGCGACATCATCGTCCGCATGAAGGGTACCGCGACGAAGTGGGAAAACGCGGGGCTGGCGTTGGGAACCGACATTCGGCTCCCGACCGGCAACGAGCTTGATTTTCTGGGGACCGGCGCGCCCGGGTTCAAACCCTTTGCTGTGTTTTCCTACAACTACAAACGCTTCTCGCCGCACGTCAACGTTGGCTACCAATTCAACGGTGACAGTGTGCTGGCGGGAGACATTCAAGCCGGCGTTAAGGCCGGGTTGCCCGATCAGTTTCTCTATTCCGCCGGCGTCGATATCGGCGTGACTCGGAAATTCTCGTTGGCCGCCGATTTTCTGGGACAGCGCTTGGTCGATACCCAGCGCGTTTCGCTCTCGACCGTCACCGCGGTCGACGGATCCGTATTTCCGACGATCGCCTTTCAGCCGGGCGGTATCAACCTCGCCGACGCCGCCTTTGGCTTCAAGCTCAACCCGGCCGCGACGGTGTTGGTCACCTTCAACGTCATCGTCCAACTCAACGACGGCGGGTTGCGGGACAAGGTCGTTCCCCTCATCGGCATCTCCTTCACGCCGTAATTGCGGCCCGCGGCCGCTCTGCTACCATTGCGGCTTGATCGAAATCATCAAGCGCTTTGAGTTGCGCTTCATCGCGCTGTGTATGATATTGCTCGCTTCCGCGGCGGCGTGGTTGTTGTTGACGCGCCCGGTTCATCGCATCGAAGGGGACTTTCTCGAACGCGAGGACAAGCGCCGGGTGGATGACTGGCTGCGAGAGCGAGTGCGCGCGCCGATCGGCGACACTCGCCGCCGGGCCTGCCTTGCGCTAGGGCGCATCGGCGACCCCGAGACTCTCGATCTGCTGCTCGAGGCGACCCGCGATCCCAGCCCGCGAGTGCGCGCCATGGCGGCCTTCGCGATCGGCCAAATGGAAGACTTCGAAACCCTGGCCCGGCTGGGTCGAAAACCCAGACCCGAGGCCGCGCGGGCCCTCATGGTCCTGCTCGGCGACCCCGAGCGGGGCGTGGTTGCCTATGCGGTCGAAGCGCTGGGCAAGATGCGCCGACGCGAGGCGATGGGGGTTTTGCTCGGTACGCCCGCGCCGCTTCCGATTACGTTGGCCG
Organism: Bryobacterales bacterium; assembly: GCA_965248235.1. Lineage (GTDB taxonomy): Bacteria > Acidobacteriota > Terriglobia > Bryobacterales > UBA6623 > UBA6623. Next base: position 991,997 of record CBDFIU010000002.1, read on the forward strand.
CGCTGGCCCGGATGCAGGCCCATCCAGCCGTCCCGTGGATCAGCGGGCTGCTGCGCTCCGACGATCAAGATGTCCGTCGAGCCGCCCTCGAAGCATTGAACCGGCTCGGAAATGTCCCCGACGAGGCGCTGACGAAACTGTTCGTCAAACGCGCAACGGATCGAAACGCCAAGGTGCGCGCCGCGGCGCTGGTGGCATTGGCTCGTTCCGCGCCGCGGGAAGAAGTTTCCGAAGCCGTTCGGCGCGGGACCGAAGACCGCGACCCGCGCGTGCGCATCCAGGCCTTCCGCGCCTTAGGCGCGCTACGGCCGCCCGGAGCAGCGGCGGCGTTGTCCGGGGGCTTGCGGGACAAGAATCCTAACGTGCGAATCGCCGCCGTCCGCGCCCTTGGCGCGGTGGGCGAGCGGCGCGCGCTTTCGCTGGTGCGGTCGTTGCGGTTCCAGGCCGATCCGCTCTCCTACGCCGCCGAGGAAGTGATGGCGCGGTTGGCCGAGGGCGACGAGGAGTATTTCGACGGCGTGGACGGTCTTCCCCTCGCCTACCAAAGCGACGCCGGGCGCGAGAGCTTTTTGCGCGCGCTCAACGTCGTTGGTTCCGCGCGGGCCAAGGCCTTGATCGCGGGACTATCGCCGGCTGACCGCCCGCCCGCGGCGCCGACGACCGAAGACTCCCCGGAACTGCGTTTCGAGCCGGCCGACTACCAGCGCATCTCGCGCGAACTGAATCGCCGCTTGACGGTGCACACGACAATCGGCGCATTTGAAGTGGTTATTCACTACGACGAGGCGCGCCTGACCGCCGAGCATTTTGTCCGTTTGGCCGCGCGGGGGGCTTTCGACGAGCAGCGCTTCGTCGCTGTTGAGCCGACGCGCATGGTCGAGTTTCGCGCGGTCCGGCCCGACGATAAGGTACGGTTTCCGGCGCGGGTTCGTTGTGAAATCAACACCGAACTCCTCACGCGCGGCAGCTTGGGGATGATCGCCGATCCCAGCGACTCCGGCGGCTACCGCTTCTTTATCGCCTTGAAGGACCTACCCGAACTCGACGGCCGTTATACGAATTTGGGCCGCCTGGTGTCGGGCGACCGCCTGATCAGCGAGATCACGAGGGAAACGAGGATTCGGGCCATCACGACTCGCTGAGCGCCGCTGTTGGGTTGTGAGGCGTGGGCGCAGCGAACTCGGATCCCCGGTCCGCGGGAGCGGATCTGTGTCGTCCGGTGCTCTATTCGGTGTCGCCGCCAGTCATCTTGGCCAGAACTTCATCGAACAGCGCCGCTTTCTTGCCGACTTTCTTTTTCTTCGCTCCGCCTTTCCCGTGACGATACTTATGTTCGTAATAGCAGGTGCGGCAGCACACTTTCGCCGGTTCGCCGCCCACCAGAGCGACGATGGAGTGGTTCGTCAACAGACGACACTTCGAGCAATGGTCGTCGATAATGTCGCCCAGGCGGACTTCAGCCATCGCGTGACTCCAGAAGGGTGGAAGCCCATTATCGCAATATGATCTTCTCGGAGCAACAGCGGGCCCCCATTTGCGTTTCGTAGGTTTCGCGCAGCCGCCCACGCGGAGCCGTCGCGCAAGCCGCTTGAGGCCCCCGCGAGGTTGCCCGACTGTCGGTTGCCGGCAGCTTCTCCGACTGACGCCCCGGGAACGGCGGGAACGGGTGCGCGACATAAATATGGCGAATCGACGGCCCGGGCCCGAGCGGATCCCTGCTTGAAGTCTTCGCTTGGCTCGACCATGGCTAAAGCCACATGGGAGAAGACCGTTGAAACTGGTACGTTTCTTAGGTCTATCTTCGGTCGGAGTTCGGGGAGGGGAGTCGGGGACACAGCTCCCGAACCCAGCCAAGTCCGGTTTGACACGCACGCTACCCTGAGCAGGGGAGCCGGGCGCCAATGGCCGGGTGTGGCCCGGCGGTGAAGAAAAAAAATCGCGCCACAAACGGCTCGACAGCAATTCCGCGAAACGAACCCAAGGTGCAAGTATCTATTTATATTTCAGATGGGTATTTACTTGACTCAGGTGACCACAAGATGTAGGATCGGGGAAATGGAAGATTATCCTCGGAATCTGGCCGAGTTCGAGGCGCGTTTCGCCACCGAGCAGGCCTGTCGAGAGTATCTGTGTCAACTCCGCTGGCCGGAGGGTTTTCGTTGTCCGCGATGCGGGCACGACAAAGCGTGGGCGGTGCGGACAGCGCTGCTGGAGTGCGCCGGCTGCGGGCATCAAGCTTCTCCAACGGCGGGCACAATATTTCAAGACACCCGCCAACCCCTCCAGAGTTGGTTTCGAGCCATGTGGTGGCTCACGAGCCAGAAGAACGGGGCGAGCGCGCTGGGCTTGCAGCGGGTGTTGGGCCTGGGCAGCTACAAAACGGCCTGGACTTGGTTGCATAAGCTCCGGCGCGCCATGGTGCGGCCCGGACGCGATCGGCTCAGCGGGCGCGTGGAGGTTGACGAGACTTACTTAGGAGGCTTGGAGGAGGGCGTGCGCGGTCGCCAAACCGACGCTAAGGCGCTGATTGTAGTAGCGGCCGAGGAAGATGGTGCCGGCATCGGGCGGGTTCGGATACGCACCATTCCCAACGCCTCCGGGGACAGCTTGATGGCCTTCGTCGGCGAGTCGATCGAACCCGGCAGCGTGGTCCATACCGACGGTTGGCTGGGATACGAACCGCTCGAAGGCGACGGCTATCGCCACGAGGTGAGCTACCTGGAGGGGCAACCGGCGCGCGCCTCGAAACTGCTCCCCCGGGTGCACCGCGTGGTGTCGTTAGTGAAGCGCTGGATACTGGGCACGCATCAAGGAGCGGTCAGTCACGAGCATCTCGACTCCTACCTCGACGAATTCGCCTTCCGCTTCAACCGCCGCAAGTCCAGAAGTCGAGGCAAGCTCTTTTACCGCCTGGTTCAACAGGCCGTCGCCGTGCCACCGGCACCCTACAAATCGCTGGTCGGAGGCACCGCGACACGCGCTACGGACGACCACAACATGTAGGGGCTATTTCCCAATACCTGAGTCAAGTAAATACCCATCATATTTCATTAGGATGGGGACTTCTAAAACCGCCCGCGGACTGCGGTCAAACGGCGACCCATCGCCACACCGAACATGCCTACCCGCAGGCCGAACTCCGTCGCCTTCCCACGAGCTGAAGCCCGATCCAGGCACCGGGCCCACGACACGAACCGTCCAAAGACCGTTTTTGCGGACCAAACCCAAATCACCATTTTGTCGAACTATATAAAATAAGTGATGGGTATTTACTTGACTCAGGTGACCACAAGATGTAGGATCGGGGAAATGGAAGATTATCCTCGGAATCTGGCCGAGTTCGAGGCGCGTTTCGCCACCGAGCAGGCCTGTCGAGAGTATCTGTGTCAACTCCGCTGGCCGGAGGGTTTTCGTTGTCCGCGATGCGGGCACGACAAAGCGTGGGCGGTGCGGACAGCGCTGCTGGAGTGCGCCGGCTGCGGGCATCAAGCTTCTCCAACGGCGGGCACAATATTTCAAGACACCCGCCAACCCCTCCAGAGTTGGTTTCGAGCCATGTGGTGGCTCACGAGCCAGAAGAACGGGGCGAGCGCGCTGGGCTTGCAGCGGGTGTTGGGCCTGGGCAGCTACAAAACGGCCTGGACTTGGTTGCATAAGCTCCGGCGCGCCATGGTGCGGCCCGGACGCGATCGGCTCAGCGGGCGCGTGGAGGTTGACGAGACTTACTTAGGAGGCTTGGAGGAGGGCGTGCGCGGTCGCCAAACCGACGCTAAGGCGCTGATTGTAGTAGCGGCCGAGGAAGATGGTGCCGGCATCGGGCGGGTTCGGATACGCACCATTCCCAACGCCTCCGGGGACAGCTTGATGGCCTTCGTCGGCGAGTCGATCGAACCCGGCAGCGTGGTCCATACCGACGGTTGGCTGGGATACGAACCGCTCGAAGGCGACGGCTATCGCCACGAGGTGAGCTACCTGGAGGGGCAACCGGCGCGCGCCTCGAAACTGCTCCCCCGGGTGCACCGCGTGGTGTCGTTAGTGAAGCGCTGGATACTGGGCACGCATCAAGGAGCGGTCAGTCACGAGCATCTCGACTCCTACCTCGACGAATTCGCCTTCCGCTTCAACCGCCGCAAGTCCAGAAGTCGAGGCAAGCTCTTTTACCGCCTGGTTCAACAGGCCGTCGCCGTGCCACCGGCACCCTACAAATCGCTGGTCGGAGGCACCGCGACACGCGCTACGGACGACCACAACATGTAGGGGCTATTTCCCAATACCTGAGTCAAGTAAATACCCATCAAATAAGTTAGGAAGACCTCAGCGCGACCCAAGCCGATCCCAAAGTGAACTTTGGGGGACACTCGGCCCCCCCTCGGCGCACTCCCCTGGGGTCCTCCGCTACGGTCTTGCGAAACAAAGCCAAGACCTATTTAACCGTATTAGAAACAAACATTTACGATCCACCCGAGGGGATACCGCTCAGCCCGCCTTCCTCGAACCTTCCAAAGCAAACCCCCTTTTCCCCGGCCACCCACACCCAAGCGATACGAAACGAAGCCAAGACGGACCTAACCACCGTTCGAGCAACCACTTACAGCCCCCCCGGGGCCACCATCCGGCGGCAAGCCACGAACCCGAAAACCAAACCCGCCAACCCTGCGCCTCCGAGCTCGCCCATTACAAACTCGGTCACCCGAACAACCCCGCTTGACAGCCCCGGTATCCTGAGCACGGAGTCGCCCAAGCGTCGCCGATCAGACCACCTAACGCCGGTCGTCACCAGGTCGGTTCCGGCTCCGCGTTGTTCCGGGAGATGATCTTCGCGGAGGGCGGCTGGTCAAATGCTGTCGGGGAGGAGCTGTGAGATGATTACTCCGCGCCGCCGCGCATCAAAATCGAGATCAGCTCCTTACCGCCGAAAGCGGTCTCGGAAACGGTGAGGCCCATTAGGCAAAAACCTTCCTGGCCTGATTGGTTGAGTTCCTTCTCCATCGTCTTGGTTCGTTTGGTGGCCGCCAGCTTGTAGGCGTAGGTCTTGGCGGGATTGTCGATCTCGCGCTCGAGAATCACAACAACCTCTCGGCCTCCGAAGGAGGTCCGCGCGACCGATTGTCCGCGGTAACGAAACCCCTCCGCGCCTGCCTCACGCAGCTCTCTCTGCATCGTTGATGTTTTGTTGGTCGCAAGCAGTGCGTACTCGCGGCGCTGCACCGGCGAGGCGTCGGCGGGCTTGCTCATCACGACGACGACCTCGTTTCCACCCAACGTCGGGCCGGTCATCGTGGCGGAGAACTCGTAGCCGGCCGCGGCGGCCTCGTTCATCTCCTTAGCGATGGTCTTGGTCCTTTTGGCGGCGAGCAGCTTGTAGCTGACCGCGCCCGCGTTATCCGCAACCGGGGCGGGCGGCGCCGCGCCAGCCGCCGACGCAAGGATCAGCGGAATTGCAAGTCGAACAGCGAATCGTTGAAGGGTCATGAAAACCTCTTGAGCATTGAAAGACTCTTGAGATGACGCGCCGGCGCGCGGTTGGGTTGCGCCACATCCCTGCTTTCGCGAAAAGCTCACTCACGCGATCGGTCAGGTTGCCATTCGTCGTTGACGCCTAGACCGTGTACGTTGTTGCCGGGGAAAACACGGTGCGGACGGCTCAAGAGGGTGACCGCGGAACCGTCATTTGCGACAAATTACGGCGTCCAGATATCCCATGCCTTCGGGCCGGTACTCGACGATCGGCAGGAATTGACCGAAGACCCGGCGCGTGTAGGCTTCGCTACGGAAACAGGTTTGGTACCAACTAGGGAAAAACCCCTCCAGCTTGCGCGATTCCTTGAAAACGATTCCGTATTCTTCGATTTCGCGCATCGTTGCCGCCCCGTAAGACTCGATCGTCGCCGCGGAATAGACGGTCAATAAAGCAATTCCGCCGGGTCGGAGTACGCGCTTCAATTCCCCCAACCACTGCTGCTCCATGGCGGGCCCGAGATGTGTGAATACCGAGACGGCGTAGATGAAATCGAAGTAGCCGTCTTCGAACGGCAGGGGCGGCTGGGCGGCGGTCGACCGAGATTCGACCGTCGCGAGGTTCTGTCGGCACCAATCGATTGCGTCGCTGTCGGTATCAACCGCATAGAGCCGAGCCGTTGGCAGACGCCGCGATATTGGGATCAGCGTGCGGCCACAACCGGCGCCGAAATCGAGAATGGCCTCAAATGACTCAAGGGAATAACCCACCGACGCCAAGCACGTGTTCAAGTTGTCCACGGTTTCAGCCCCAACCTGAACAAAGCTGTCCGCGCCGGGGTCTCCCGCGACCCGGAAGCGCAACTCGGGCGGAGGAAGCGGGAAAGGCCGCTCACTCCGAAAGGCCGCGTCCGTTATTCGATGTCCGAAGCACTTCACCCGGGCACCCGTGCGATACAGCCGATAGTAGATCGCCCGGGCAATGGATCGAACGATGCCCGCGTCGCCCACGTCGGGAAGCCCCATCTCAACCCCCGCCGTCGGCGCGGCCGGCTCGGCGCTTTTTCAGCAGCGGCAACAGTAGCGACAACAGCGTTGCCACCAGGAAAAACAGCGCGATGGGTTGCGTCAACGGTTCGGTCCAATCGCCGCGGCTGAGAATCAGCGCCCGCCGTAGGTTCGATTCCATCATCGGTCCCAAGATCAACCCCAACACCAACGGGCCCAGCGGGATATTCGCCTTGCGGAAAAGGAAGCCGACAACTCCCGCGACGAACATGGCCCAGACATCGACGACGGCGTTGTTGAGGGCGTAGGAGCCGACTGTCCCAAACAGCACGATGCCCGCCCATAGCCAGGGGTTCGGCAGACGCAGGGCGCGGGCCAGCGGGCGCGCCCCCAACAGCCCGATCATCATGATCAGAATCGCCGCGAAAGCCATCAGGAAAACCAGGCTGAAGACGAACGACGCTTGGTCGCGGAACAGCAGCGGGCCCGGTTGGATCCCGTGAATCATCAACGCACCGATCAGAACGGCCGAGGGGGCGTCACCGGGAATCCCCAGCGTCAGCATCGTCGTCATGGCGCTGCCGATGGCCGAGTTGCACGAGGCGCAACTCGCCGCCAAGCCCTCGATCGAGCCCTTGCCGAATTTCTCCTTTTCGCGCGAGAGCCGGCGAGCTTGCTCCCAGGCGATGACCGAGCCGATATCGCCGCCCGCCGCCGGGACGGCTCCGACGAAGGTGCCGAGCCCGGTGCCGGCGATGGTCCCTGGGATCATCTTTTTCCACTCGGCGGCACGCGGCCAAATGCGGCCCAGCGCGCCGGAAGGGAGGGCGGTCGTCTTGTGACGCTCCGAGATCTGCGTCAATACCTCGGCGAGGCCGAAGAGGCCGATCATGACCGGGACGAATGAGATGCCGTCGAGAAATTCCGATTGGCCAAAGGTATAGCGCGGGTAGGCGGTCATCGGGTCCAGCCCGACGGTTGCCAGCGCCAGGCCCAACATGCCGGCCAGCATCCCCTGGATGACACGGCCTCCCGAAACGCCCGCCATCAAGCTGATGCCGAAAAGTGCCAGGCCGAAATACTCGGCGGGTCCGAAGCGCAGCGCGAACGTGGCGATCGGGAAAGCCGCGACGGCGAGGAAGAAGATGCTCGTCAACTGTCCGACGGCCGAGAGCAAGGCGTTGATGCCGAGAGCCAAGCCGGCCTTGCCTTGGCGCGAGAGGGGGTAGCCGTCCCAAGAAGTCGCGATCGAGGCGGGCGTGCCGGGGACGTTGATCAGAATGGCCGGGATGCCGCCGCCCGGGATCGCTCCGCCGTAGATGCCGAGCAGCATCGCCAAGCCTTCTTCGGCGGAAAGCCAAAAGGTCAGCGGCGTGAGAATGGCGACGCCCATGGTGGCGGTGAGTCCGGGGAGCGCGCCGAAGATCGCGCCCAGCACGACGCCGATGCCGAGAAATCCCAGGACTTTCCATTGGAGGACGGCCAGCAGGCCTTCAAGAATTTCCGTGCCCACTTAGTTTGTAGGTCCTTCCGGATGATGCGAGAGCGCGCACGACCTCAAACCGAGCCGCGCACGTAAGGGGCTGTGAAAAATTGGGGACTGTACCGAGCGCCGACCGAATAAGTTCCATCAAATCAACAATTTCTCCTGGCGCGAAGTAGACTGTCCCCCAATTTTTCACAGCCCCTAAGTAAGCGGTAGGCGATGAGGCTCGAAGCGCCAAGGAAAGCGGCGGGCGGAAGAACGTTCGTGGACCATAACGCACGAAAGATAAAGCCGCGACAGCGTCGGCTTTTGCTTCGCCTCTCGGCTGGTTTTGTAGGATCACAACTTCCTTCGCTCCTCACGACGGTTCATCGGATTCCGCTCACTCACGTTCGCGGCTCGGTATGAGGTCGCGAGGCTCACTCGAGCGAAACCCGCAGACCCATCTGAAACGCGATGGTCACCGTGGCGGTTAATACCGCGGCGACTGTCACGGAAGCTTTCCAACTTTGTCCCAGGAATCGTAGGAACAACACCAGGAACACGACCGTTCGCAGCGCGAACAAGCCTGTGCCCCACAACAGCAAGTAACCGAAGAACAGGCCGATGACTCCGGCGATCGCTCCGCGATGCTCGAGCTCGAAATGCTTTCCGCCGCCGTGAACGCCTTCCCACCCCAGCGCCGCCGCTAATAGGACCATCAGGACACCTATCACCCGCGGGAAGAACCCGGCGCCGGGCAACGAGCCCGAGCCCGCCGGCAACTCAAGCGCACTGGCGATCAAATAGGCTCCGAGCAGCAGAAAAAATAGGGCCACGAATAAGATGGTACGTTGCATTTCGAAAATCACTCTATTTCTCGGACAGCCTCCGAGGACTTTCCAATCGAGACGGCGGGGTCAGCGTTCCATGGTCAGTAATTTGGGGATCTCCGCGCCGAAGAAATCTCCTTGCTCGCGGGCGAATTCCTGAAAGTCTTCGCTGTCGAGAAACTCCGGTTCCATACCTCGCTCGCGGCAGAGTTTGCGCCATTCCTCACTTTCAAAAGCCTTTCGAAAGGCCCCCTCCAGGCGCGTGCGCACATCGGCGGGCATTCCCTTGGGGCCGAAAAAACCGCTCCAGGCCGGCACCCCGAAAGGGTACCCCAGTTCGTGGGTCGTCGGAACGTCGGGGTAAATCCCCGAACGGCGCTCGGCGAAGGTTGCCAGCGGCCGCAGCCGCCCGGCCTCGACGTTGGCGATCGCTTCTCCGGCCCCGGCAATCACGGCATCGACATGGCCGCCGAGCAGCGAAGCCAGCGAGCCCGAAGAGCCGTTATAGGGAACGTGCGTCACGCGCAAGTCGGCGTATTGTTCCATCAGCAGCGTGTTGAAATGCCAAATCGAGCCGGTGCCGGAGTTGGCCATGATGATCGCGCCCGGATCTTTTCGGGCCGCCGCGACGAAGTCGGCGAAACTTTTCCACGGTGAATCCGCCCCCACAACGAGCACGGGCGGCGACTGCTGCACCAGGCAAATTAGGTCCATGTCCTCGGGGCCGACATCAGCGTAACCGAGCGAGCGCACCATCGCGATTTCTACCGCGGCGTGTCCCAGCGTATAGCCGTCCGGGGGGCGCCTCACGACATAGGAATAGGCCAAGGCTCCGCTGGCCCCGGGCTTGTTTTCGCACACCACGGGAACGCCCAGGTCGGATTCGCTCAAGCTTGCCATGATGCGCGAAACCGAATCGGAGAGCCCGCCGGGCGAGGCCTGGACGATCAATTTCAATTCGCGCGAGGGGTAAGGACCGGACTCGGCGCCGCAGCCGAAAAGTGCGAGGCAGGCCGCGGTTACGAGCAGAGCCAAACGTGGGAGCATTCTCGACAGCATAAAGCACTGGGCCGGTTTGCTCAAGGGCTGGCAACGGCGGGGGACCCCCGTCAGTCTTATGGTCTCGACGGCCCGGCCGCGGTGAACTTCAATCGATTGCCGTTGTGGCGCCGCGGTGGAAAAGCGTGAAGACCCGCAGAATCCCCGCCACGCCGGTGGCAATGGCGCCGAGAATCGGAAGCCAGGATTCGAGTATCTCTTGCTGCGTCGCGCCGAGGAACACGACGACCGTCACCAGGACGACAATCAGCGCGCCGCGCCACGCGGCCCAGCCTTGGGCCGCGTGTTCCTGTTCCCACTTCGTGAAATCTCTTTCCTCTTCCTTTACGTCGAGGACGAATCGCCGGAAGGTTTCGTTGAGCAACGTTAAGCGCGGACGGCGATCGATCAACCCTTTTTCATGAGATGCCGCACGACGCGCTCTTCCTTGCGGTTCAGCACTCCTTCTTCGGCAAGCTGGATCAGCATTCGCTTTTCGGCTTTCGAGCACGCCGACCATAGCGAGCGATAGTAAGCCTCGCAGTGATCGTAGACCTGATCGGCGAGTGCTTTCGTCGACGGCAGGTCGACTCTGTTGATTTTCGCGACAATTTCCTCAGCTGCCTTGCGTAGAGGCGTCGTCCAGCGGCACTCCTCATTGAGGAACGTACGGATCTTGGTCACCTGTTTAGCCCTCGTTTTTGCGTCTGAGTCTTCGACCACCAGATCGCTGTCCAAAGAAAACTCTTCCAGGGTCTCCGCTAAGTCTCTGCCGGTCCAGTCCTCGAAATCGTAAACGTCGAAGGAGCTGAGCACGTTGGCCCAGCGGTCCAGGTCAAGGTCCGGCTGTTCGCCGTTGGCGACGGGTTTCCCGGAACCGCCTGTCGTGAGATAGAAAATCGGGTCGATGGTCGAGACGACTACGACCCCGGGGTTGGTTACCTTGGCCGCCTTAGGTCGGCGATAGACCAAGTCTTCGAGCATCTGTAATTTCTTCTGATTCCAAGTCGCGTCGTCCATCTGGTATTCAAACTGATCGATCGCGATGGCCTTGTTGGGCGGGAGAACGCCCAGAACGCCGTCGCACGACGCCAGCTCCACCGGGTAGACGTCGTCACGCCCGCTCAACGCGTCGGTCTTGCCCGAGCGGGGGTGGCCGAAGATAAAGAGGTTGCCGCGAATCCCTTCCGCGGAATCCAAATCCGCCTTGCGGCGCTTTGGCGCCGGCAGGTCGATCAAGAAAACCATGCGGGCAATAAAGCGTACGCCCCAATGAAGGGTGTAGAGCAATAAGAGCCAAGCGAGCAAGGCGGCCAATTCGGGTAGGCCCAGTCGGAGTCCCATCGAGGCGGCCGGAGCACGAAGCTCGACGCTTTCATCCTCCGCCAAAGTATGAATCCAACGCCCGCCGCTCTCATCTCTCACCATGCGGACGGATGCGGGAGGCGTCGGCAACGGCCAGGTTTGGCCGGCGAAGTCGTCATAGAGAGGCCGTGCCGGCTGAAACAGACTTCGCAGATCGTCGTCGCCCCAGCCGTCCGCCGACGAGAAGTCATCGAACTCGTCCTTGCAGGCGTTGAAATTCACGCACGGCGACCAAACGCCGCACGAGTTCACCCCTCCGGGGGCCTCTAAGCCGGCGTAGACGTCGGCATTTTCGCCGTAGAGGCGCCGGCTGAGAAAGCTCGCCCGCTCCGCCGCGTCAGCCGGCAAAAGAGAGTTGTAATGGCGCCGCACTCGCGCCGAGCGCGCCTGAAGGTCTTCCGCCATTACTTGCTGAGAGTGCATCTGCCACAGATAGCGCTCCAACCGATAGCCGAACTTAAAAAAGGCGATGCCGGGCAACACGGCCAGCACCACAATAGCACGACCGCCGATAGGTTCCGATCTTCTTCTTGGCGGGCCACAGCACCGAAAGGGCCTTCGCGGGGTCAAGGAACCACAGCAGGCCCCGTAGCAGGCCCGCGAAAACCCACCAAACCGCCAGCAGCAAGATCAACAAGTAGACCCCGAACAACACGGTTGTCATCGTGAGCACTTCGAGGTTCAGCGTGCGCAGCGGCTTCATGGGGTGAAAGACGATCAAGCTCCAGCCCTGCCCCTCCAATTTCTTGAGCGGCCGTACGTGAGCCCGGTGGTCCCTGCCGAAGTAGCGAATCTTCATCGTGTGCGCGATGCGGCCTTGGATTGCCGAACGCAGCTCGCGTTCCTCATCCGCCTCAATGAAAAAGTTTTCGGTGAGAACGCGCTTCTTGTCGGAATGCAAAAGGACCTTGCCTTCTCGGTCCACGATGGCGAAGCCGTAACCGCGAGGCAGCACGGGGTCGGTCACCGACAAAGGCTGAAAGACGCCGGCGACCATTTGCAACGGCTCACCCTCGGGGCCGGAGCAGGCGCCCCGCCGGGCGACCGTCGAGATCACCACCTCGTTCTCACCGGTCGTCCAGGAAAACAGCGACTCGAGCCAAAAGCGGCCGACACTGCCGCCATCGGCCTGCGAACGGGGGAGCTCGCGGATCGAGCGATCGTGATCTCTCACACGCTGGAAATATTCCCGCCCGCCGACGGGAATGAACGTTGTCGGTTCTCCCCGGACAGACCACTTCATGCGCTGATCGCCGTCGGTGTCGGCCCAGATGATCAAGCTGATATAGGGGTACGTATCGCTGTCGACCTCATCCTTTTTCAAGATCCAACGTACAGACCGCTTTTCGTCGCAATTACCGGGCGGCTGCGTATCGGCAAGGTCGTTGTCGTATTCGACCAGTTGCCGATGAGCCTTGGCGACTTCGTCGGTGAAATTACTCTCCATCCGGTTGGCCAAGTGGCGGAGGCTATCGTCCACTTCGTCAACCATACGATCGTAGTAGTAGACATCGAGGATGCAGACGCTGACGGCGGCCGCGCCGAGCAGCACCGCGACGAGCAGTTTCGGCCCTTCCCAGCGCGGGAGCCGCTCGGTGGGCGCGAGAAAACGCAGCTTGAGGAACGGGGCCAAGAACGTCAGCATGGCCAAAATGAACACAAACCAGATCACGACCGAGTAGGAGATCGCTTGGGCCTCGCCATCGAGCTGGGCCTTGGCGACCAACCCGCAGACGATCCACCGCTGCCGGGGGTCGGGGTCCGCGCGAGCGGTCGAGGTCTTTTCTTGGCCGGTTGGCTCGATGCCGCCCGCCGGCGCGGAGTCAGGGGGCCCACGCGTTGCGACCGTCAGATCGACGGGCTGAATGAAGGCCGAATAGTCGACGTCGCCCAGGATCAACGTGGTGACACCGGTCGCGGCGGTCAGGTTGTCCTCGGCCAACGCGGCGATTTGGGTCGCCCGCAGCTCCGGATGTTCGGACTGGTAGAGCACCGTGCCGCCGCCGTCGAGCAGCATAATGCTCTCGAATTCCCCATGTCCCCGGAATTGATCGCCGAACTGCCGGAGGCTTGTCTTGGCGTAGAGTAAGAGGGCTTTACCCCACGGTCTTTTTTCAGCCTCGACGAGGAAGTAAACCTCGAAGCCCGCTCCGTCGTGCACCAACGTCATGTCCTCACTAAGAAAAGTCGCGTCTTCAGGCTTGACGTAGGAGAGACCCGGCACGCGGTCTTCGATGTACCGTTCGACGAGGCACTCTCGCCAAGGCTCGAGGCCCTCATTGCGCTGTTTTTCGGTCAGATGGGTATTTACTTGACTCAGGTATTGGGAAATAGCCCCTACATGTTGTGGTCGTCCGTAGCGCGTGTCGCGGTGCCTCCGACCAGCGATTTGTAGGGTGCCGGTGGCACGGCGACGGCCTGTTGAACCAGGCGGTAAAAGAGCTTGCCTCGACTTCTGGACTTGCGGCGGTTGAAGCGGAAGGCGAATTCGTCGAGGTAGGAGTCGAGATGCTCGTGACTGACCGCTCCTTGATGCGTGCCCAGTATCCAGCGCTTCACTAACGACACCACGCGGTGCACCCGGGGGAGCAGTTTCGAGGCGCGCGCCGGTTGCCCCTCCAGGTAGCTCACCTCGTGGCGATAGCCGTCGCCTTCGAGCGGTTCGTATCCCAGCCAACCGTCGGTATGGACCACGCTGCCGGGTTCGATCGACTCGCCGACGAAGGCCATCAAGCTGTCCCCGGAGGCGTTGGGAATGGTGCGTATCCGAACCCGCCCGATGCCGGCACCATCTTCCTCGGCCGCTACTACAATCAGCGCCTTAGCGTCGGTTTGGCGACCGCGCACGCCCTCCTCCAAGCCTCCTAAGTAAGTCTCGTCAACCTCCACGCGCCCGCTGAGCCGATCGCGTCCGGGCCGCACCATGGCGCGCCGGAGCTTATGCAACCAAGTCCAGGCCGTTTTGTAGCTGCCCAGGCCCAACACCCGCTGCAAGCCCAGCGCGCTCGCCCCGTTCTTCTGGCTCGTGAGCCACCACATGGCTCGAAACCAACTCTGGAGGGGTTGGCGGGTGTCTTGAAATATTGTGCCCGCCGTTGGAGAAGCTTGATGCCCGCAGCCGGCGCACTCCAGCAGCGCTGTCCGCACCGCCCACGCTTTGTCGTGCCCGCATCGCGGACAACGAAAACCCTCCGGCCAGCGGAGTTGACACAGATACTCTCGACAGGCCTGCTCGGTGGCGAAACGCGCCTCGAACTCGGCCAGATTCCGAGGATAATCTTCCATTTCCCCGATCCTACATCTTGTGGTCACCTGAGTCAAGTAAATACCCATCTTCGGTCAATATCAGTGTCAGTCCGCAGTGCTGCTCGACCGACTCGGCCCCGACGCGATTCGCCAACAACGCTTTTCCGACATAGTTAGCGCGATTTTGCAGGACGCGCTGATAGGAACGCATCTGTTCGCTGATTTGCCGCGAGACGACCGCCAGGTCTCTGACATTGCGGTGGGTGTAGTAGCTCTTTTGGTGCTCGACGTAGAAGAAAAAGTAGAGCGCAAACGGAATCAGCAGCAGGAAAAATGCCGCCAAGGGCAGGTAAAGGCGCTTCAGCCCGGCAAGGGGGAACTTCCACTGCTGTCCGGTTAAAAGTCGAATAGAATCAATTGGTTGGGGTCATAGGGGGATTCGTTTTGGGAGTCGGATGGCTGGAGTGCCTGTAAAATGGGCATTTTTTCGAATAACGTAAGGCTGAGAATCTGTAGAATCTGGTAAAGACTCGCTTTCAGCCCGAGGCGTTTCCGGACCACGGCGATGAGCACGTAAATCGAGACAGCGATCCAGATCTGCGTCTTGACGGCGTTCTCGCTGGTGCCGTAAAACGACTTGATTCGCAGATGTTGCTTGATCCACTTGAAGAAGAGTTCCACCTGCCAGCGCGATTTGTAGATCTGGGCGATGGTCAGTGCCGGCAGAGTGAAGTTATTGGTCAGGAATTTCAACCGCTTGTTAGTTTCGGCATCGAAATAACTCACCCGCCGTAGGGAGTCCGGGTACGCTTGGGCGGAGTTGAAGGAAGTCAAAATGACGGTGTGATCGGATCGCAGGCCTGTGCTCCTATCCACCGGGTGGGAGTAGCGACGCTGCAGCAAAACGTTCTTTTTGGTTCGTACCACGAAGAAGGCCGAACAGAGCGTGAACACGAAGAGGCGCCGAAAATCGACATAACCCCGATCCATGACGTAGAACGCGCCGGCCTCGGGAAGAAATTCATCCAGGATGTTGACGTCATGCACTTTGCCTCCAGTAATGCGGATAAACGTGGGAATATTGCCGTGCAGATCCAGCAGCGTGTGCATCTTCACGGCGGCCTTGTGCTGGCGGAATCCGGCCCACGGAAACAGCGACAGGCAGAGGTCGATTGTTGTCGAGTCGAGAGCGTACAGAGTCTGGTCCAAGTCCACACCGATCGGGTCGTGGGCATATAACGGCCGTGCCATGCCAATCAAGACCTGCGCGAAGTCCGCGTAGATCCGCCAGTCGCGCGACTCGTTCGCATCGGCCAGTGTCGAGCGCGCTACCCTGCCGCGGAATCCCATGTGGTAGAGTTTGCCGTGCATCGAACGCAGGCACGTCTCGATGTCGCGGAGGCTTTCCCGATAGGTCAGCTGGGCGAATGCCATCGAAAGAAACTGATCCCAGCAGGAGAAACTTTTCAGATAGGAGTCGCCGCGGTAGCGCAATACACATTTGTGAAACTCTTTGCTCGGCAGGTGCTCGATCAGTTGGGAGAAAACCGTACGGCCAAAGTTCATCCCCCATTGTGCCGCGTCGGGATGCTCCGCTCAGGCGGCCATTTACGGCCTCGGAATTTCAAATCGTTCCCGGACAAAACAGGCCATAAGACATTGAGCGGCAGAGACTTACCGTCCGTTGGTGCAACTTTCCCCGGACAGCACTGGGGAACTTCATAGGGAGACCTCGGACCGAAAGGATCGAGCCGCACCGACGCTAGCTATTATTACGAAAATTGGTCTTAAGTCAAGCTTTTTCCTCGATTTTCGTCACGCTCGTCCGCCTCGCGCGATTTGCGCGACCCCCCGAGAGCGTCAAGAGACAGCCGCCCGGGCTCCCGGGTCGCGCCGACGCCGCTCATTCTCCTACTTGCGGCGTCCCCCCTTCGTACAGCTCTTGATTGACGCCGCAATCGTCGAGGAGTACAATTCCGGCTATGCGGTTATTCACCTCTCTCCTCGTGATTGTGCTCTCGGTCGCCGGAATCGCTTTCGGCGAATCGGAGACTAAACGATATCTCTACATGAGCACGCCGGACGGCGCGCAGAAGCTCGGCCGTTCCCCTCACAACGGCATTCTCGTCTTCGACATCGATAACGGGCATAAGCTCGTTCGACGAATCGAAGTCCCGATCTTCAAGGAAGGGCTTCGTGGTTTCGCCGGAAGCCTCAAGACCCACAGCGCCTATTACTCGACGACCAACCATCGACTCGGCGCCTTCGACCTCGAAACCGAAAAGGTTGTCTGGGAGAATACCTACGACGCCGGATGTGACCGTTCGTCGATCACGATGGACGGCAAGAAGATCTACGTTCCCACCGGATGGTGGTATTCGGGCGCCGACAGCGGCTTCCTCATCGTCAACGGCGAGAACGGCGATTTGATCCGGCGCATTAACGTCGGCCCGCAAGCGCACAACAGTATCGTCAGTCTGGACGGGAAGCGAGTGTATCTCGGTACGAGAACCATGCTGACCGTTTTTGACACGGCGACCGATCGCATCATCCGGCAGATCAAGGACGTCGGCGAGAGCGGGATCTTCCCGTACACGATCAACAGCCGGCAGACGACCGCTTACGTGTGCCTCGGCAAGACCGTCGGCTTCGACGTCGTCGATCTCGAAGAGGGCAAAGTCTTGCATCGTGTCTTGGCCGGCGACAAACCCATTCCCCACCGCACCCACGGCGCGGCGCTCACGCCCGATGAAACCGAGCTGTGGATCAGCGACCAAGAGGGCCGCAAACTCTTCATCTATGACGCCACGCAAATGCCGCCCACGCCGAAGGGGCACGTCGAGTTGTCGCAGGGTGGGCACGGCTGGGTGACCTTCAGCTTGGACGGCCGCTACGCCTGGTCCCACACGCCCGACGTTTTCGACGCCAAGACGAAGAAGTTGGTAGCAACGCTGAGGGATGAAGACGGCACGCCGGTTAGCGGGTCGAAGTATTTCGAAGTCCACTTCCGCGACGGCAAGGTGGTGGAGATGGGTAATGAGTTCGGGCTGGGGCGTAAATAGACTGCTCAAATGGCGACCGGCGGTCTTGCCGCCGGCAACGCCGATTTCGAAAGCGCCCGTAGGCTTACCCAAGTACCGCGCTCCACGCATTCGGAGTCGAGAAGCTTAAGAAACGATTCCGCGCGGCCGATTCGTACTATAGACGCGAAGCAGTCATCGTAGCATGATGGTCATGTGGAAGCACGCCTCGCGCCGGAGGAGTAGCACGATGTTTGATCGCGGTCGTTCGCAATCGCCGCGTTGGCCGTCAAGGACCGCGGTTTTCACCGTGCTGGCCGCGACATTCGCTGTAAGCCCTTTCCTGTTCGCCGACGAAGACACCGACGCGCCCCACCAAGGGAAACCGCCGCTGCACGTCCAAGAGACGATGCGGGCTTTCGAGGACGATCATCTCGCGGCGGAAAACCTGGCGGCCCAGAGCATCACGTCCTGTGCCGGCGGTTTCGCCGGAGCCTACCCTTGCAGCAATGTGGACTTGATGGCTTTCCTGCCCTTGAACCAAATCGGCGGTGGTTCCGGCAATGACATCTGGGGCTGGACCGATCCGCAGACCGGCAAAGAATACGCCATCATGGGCCGCACGAACGGGACGTCGTTCGTCGACATCAGCGACCCGCTCAATCCGATTTACCTCGGCAATCTCGCGCTCCACGGCAGCACTTCAACATCAGCTTGGCGCGATATCAAGGTTTACGCCAACCACGCGTTCGTTGTCAGCGAAGCCAACAACAGCGGGATGCAGGTGTTCGACCTGACGCTGTTGCGCACCGTCGTTTCGCCGCCGGTTACGTTCACCGAGACCGCCTGGTACAACGGGTTTCTGCGGGCGCACAATATCGTGATCAACGACGACAGCGGTTACGCCTACGGCGTGGGGACGAACAACTGTTCGGGCGGCCTCCACATGGTGAACATCAGCACCCCGACCGCCCCGGTTTCGGCGGGCTGTTTCAGCGGCGACGGATATACCCACGACGCCCAATGCGTGAGCTATCAAGGACCCGACCCCGACCACCAAGGTGCCGAGATCTGCTTCAACTCGAATACCGACACGCTCACGATCGTGGACGTGACGAACAAGAGCGCCCCCAATCAATTGTCGAGAAACAGTTACACCGGCTCAAGCTATACCCATCAAGGTTGGCTCACAGAGGACCACGTCTATTTTCTGATGGGCGACGAATTGGACGAGTCGGACTTAGGCCACAACACCAAGACCTATGTCTGGGACGTGTCCGACCTCGATGCTCCGACGATTGTCGGCGTGTTTACGGCTTCGACGCCGGCGATTGACCACAACCAGTACGTCAAGGGCGGCCACACATATCAATCGAACTACCGAGCAGGGTTACGCGTTCTCGATCTCGCCGATATCGCCAACGGCAACTTGAGCGAGGTGGGTTTCTTCGATATCTACCCCAGCAGTGACTCCGCCTCTTTCAACGGAACCTGGAGCAATTTCCCTTACTATGACAGCGGCGTGGTCGTGATCAGCGGGCGCGAGCAGGGCCTGTTTATCGTTAAGCCCACGTTCGGAGGTGCCTCGACTCCTCCGACGGTCTCGATCTTCCACCCGGCGAACAGCGATACGGTGGCGGGTGATGTCACCGTGCAAATCGCCGCCTCCGACGCGGAAGACGCGGACGACTCGCTTGACGTCGATTGGAACATCGACGGCGGATCGTGGCAGCCGACGACGTACAACATCGGGACAGGCTATTACGAAGCCGTGTGGGACACGGCATCAAGCCCCAACAGTCCGGCGACGGTAAACGCCCGCGCTACCGACAGCGATCCGCAAGCGGTCTTTGCCGGCGTCGATGTCGATGTCTTCAACACCTTGCCGAAATTCCATATCGACAGCATCAGCGTCACGGCGGTTCCGGTCAAGGGACCCAGAAACAGGGGGGTCGCGACCGTCACGATCGTCGACGAGGGCTCGTCGGCGGTGGGCGGCGTGGCCGGCCGCTTTACCGGCGACTGGAGCGGCAGCCGCTCCGCGGTAACCGACTCGAACGGCCAAGCCGTGTTCGAGACTCCTCCGGTCAAGCACGGCGCCAACTGGACGTTCTGCGTTGATAGCGCCGTCTTGAGCGGCTGGGACTTCGACGCCGCGACGGGGCCGAGCTGCGGCGACACGGGGGGTTCGACAACCTTTGGAGCCGTCGGCGGCCGAGTAACCGACAGCAGCACTTCCCTGGCGATTTCGGGAGCCGGCGTGTCGGCCGACACCGGGGAAACCACCACCACCGACAGCGCCGGAGATTACACGCTTACGCCGGTTCCGACCGGCTCGCGAACCATCACCGTCACGGCCGCCGGTTATGTTTCCGCACAGAGCGCAACGACCGTGAACGACGGCGCGACGGGCGCGACGGCGATCCTCGACTTTGCGCTCGATCCCGGAGCCTCGGGCGGCACCGGGACCGTCAAAGGTACGGTCACCGACAACAACGGCGCCCGACTCGCCGATGTATCGGTTTCCACCGATACCGGTCAATCCGCCCTGACCAATCCCGGCGGCAAGTACACCATTCAAAACGTCCCCGAGGGCGAGCGCACCGTGACCGCTTCGAAGACGGGATTCACGTCAGGCGTCACCGCGGCCACCGTTAGCGCCGGTTCGACCTCTACCGTCAACTTCTCGCTCGTGCCGCTGTAGCCACGACTGGAAGAACTTTCGCTCCAAAGCGTGTTCCAGCGACCGGAACGCCCACTCTGTTCGAAGTCGGGTTTCGGGCCGCCTGCCGCTCGCCTGCTCGTCGACCCCTTCTCTTTACAAACCGAGGGAACGCTGACAGAATGTTTCACAGCGTCGCGGCCGTAACCCGGTCGCTGTGTAGGATTGCCTGTCGACCGGCCATCCCTCGTTCCCGTAACCCTGTCTGATCTGAGTCGCCCGAATGCCGGATATCAATCAAAACGCCATCCAACAAAACGCCATCCAACAACAAGACCGCCCGGGGGGCATCCCGACCCGTCGTCTGGGACGCACCAACGAACAGGTTTCGATCCTGTGCCTCGGGGGCGCGCACCTGGGCCGCGCCGGCGAGTGGGACAAACAGGAAGCTATTCGCATCGCGCACACCGCCATCGATAACGGCGTAACCTTCTTCGACAACGCCTGGATGTACCTGGGCGGCTGGGCCGAGGAATGCATGGGCATGACGCTCGACGGCGGTTGGCGCGAGAAAGTCTTCCTGATGACGAAGAACTCGGGCCGCGATTACGACTTCGCCAAGAAATGCCTCGAAGACAGCTTGCGCCGCCTCCGCACCGACTACGTCGACCTATGGCAGTTTCACGAGATGAACTACGACAATGACCCGGATTGGGTCCTCGAACGGGGCGGGCTCAAGTATGCTCTTGAAGCGCAACAGGCCGGCAAGATTCGCCACATCGGCTTCACCGGCCACAAGGACCCGCGCATCCACCAAAAAATGCTCAACAAAGGTTTCGACTGGGCAACGGCGCAAATGCCCATCAATGTGATGGATTACTTCTACCGCAGTTTCCAGCACGACGTTCTGCCGCTGTGCATCAACCGCGATGTCGGCGTGCTCGGCATGAAATCTCTCGGGGGCGGCAAGACGGATCCCAAGATCCCGGTGGATACTCCACTGACCGTCGAGCAGTGTGTACGCTATTCGCTCAGCCTGCCGATCTCGACGCTGGTGCGCGGCTACACCAAGATGGAACACCTCGAAGCCGACATCAAGACGGTCCGTGATTTCGTCCCGCTCAGCGAGGACGAAAAGAGGGACATCTTGGCGATTGCCGAGTCCGATGCCGGCGACGGACGCCACGAGCATTTCAAATCGACGCGCCGCTTCGACGCCCCGATTTATCGCGAAATGCACGGCCTACCCGTGGCCGGAGACTCCCTGTAGGAGACGAAAGTGGCTCTTCGCTCTCTGCTCGCGACGACCCTCTTGTGGACCACCGCCCTGGTGTTTTCGACCGTGCCCGGACCGGCCGCGGACGAATCCGCCAAGCCCAACATTCTCTTCATCGCCATCGACGACCTCAACGACTGGGTGAACCCGCTCCAAGGACACCCGCAAGTCCAAACCCCACACATGGATCGCCTGGCCGCCCGCGGCACCGTTTTCACCAACGCCCACTGCCAGGCGCCGCTGTGCAATCCCTCGCGAACCAGTCTGATGACCGGCCTGCGGCCCTCGACCACCGGTATCTACGCCCTAACCCCGTGGTTCCGCGACGTCGATGAGCTCAGGGACCTCGTCACGCTGCCGCAATATCTCGCCCGACACGGCTATCGCACCTACAGCACCGGCAAGATTTACCACAGCCGCGGCTATCAAGAGAATCACAAGCCGGAATTCGACCTGATGGGCCCGGGAGCCTCGGTCGGCGTGTATCCGCCGAAGAAACTCGTCAACACTCCGCAGCCCCACCCGCTCGTCGATTGGGGCCTGTTCCCGCACCGCGATGAAGACAAGGGGGATTGGAAGGTCGCGAGTTGGGCCGTCGATCAGTTGGGCAGCGATATGACCGAGCCTTTCTTCCTCGCGGCCGGGTTCTTCCTGCCCCACGTACCGTGTTTCGCGACCGAGAAGTGGTTCGACCTGTATCCCGAAGACAAGGTCCAACTCCCACCCGTGCGGCGGGACGACCGCGAGGACACACCGCTGTTTTCCTGGTTCCTTCACTGGCGACTGCCCGAACCGCGGCTGAAGTTTCTCGAGGAGGCCAAGCAATGGAAAAACCTTGTGCGCTCTTACCTGGCGTCGATCAGCTTCGTGGATAGTCAGGTCGGGCGTTTGCTCGATGCTCTGGAGGCAAGCGGTCACACCGACAATACGGTAGTCGTCCTGTGGTCCGATCACGGCTGGCATTTGGGCGAAAAGCTCATCACCGGCAAGAACACCCTTTGGGACCGCTCAACCCGTGTGCCACTGATCTTCGCCGGGCCCGGAGTCAGCCGCGGAGCGTCAAGCTCACGCCCGGCCGAGTTGCTCACCCTGGTCGAGTTGGCCGGGCTGCCCGCCAAGGAAGGCATAGAAGGACACAGCCTCGTGCCGCAATTGCGGGACGCCAAGGCTCTCCGCCAGTGGCCGGCGATCACCACTCATAACCACGACAATCACGGGGTTCGTACCGAGAATTGGCGCTTCATTCAATACACCAACGGCTCGGAGGAGTTCTACGATATGCGGCGCGACCCCAATGAGTGGACGAATCTTGTCGACGTCCCGGCCCACGCCGATCGCATCCGCGAGCACCGCCGCCTGCTGCCGAAGGTCAATCGCGACCCCGCCCCCGGCAGCGGCATCCGCCTGCTGACTTACAAAGACGGCAAGCCCGTTTGGGAAGGCAAAGAGATCACCCCCGGCGAGCCTATTCCGGAAATTTGAGGAGAGGACGGAACCCTAGAGCCCGCATTTCTCATCGCCTGACGGGCAAAGCACATGATAGGCCCGCCATTACTCTGATTCCAACGCCAAGTGATCGAGCGACGCTTGTTCGAGGTTCGGATCAAGATCCAGCTTTGTTCCGGCGGCTGCGCCGGCGAACGCGACGATCTGCTCGTGGAGGGCCTGTTTGCGGCGCTTTTTGTGCTCACGTTCACTTCGACTCGGCCCCGAGGTTTCTGGATGCTCATCGGAAATAGAATCTTTTAGATCGTTCATCGTGCTTCACTCACCCTTCGACGGCCGATACGCCGGGTTCTCCCGATGCAGCTTCGCTCCCGACTCCCGTAGCCAATCGTGAATCTTGCGGCGCATGTTGGCCGCGCGCTCGGGCATCTTCTCGGCCAGATCCAGCGCCTCACCCTCATCGGCCTCGAGATCATAAAGCTCGACCCCGGGCGGATCGTAGTTCTCGATCAATTTGTATTTCCCCGACCGCACGGCCGACCCCGGCCGCTTGGCCTGCGGGCTGTAGTGGGGGTAATACCAAAAAAGGTCCCGCTCGGCCATCTTCCCGCGACCGGTAAAGACAGACACCAGGCTGCGCCCGTCCAGCGGTCCGCCGCCCCGCGCCTTGTCGCCGGCGAGTTCGGTAATCGTCGGATACAGATCCGTGCCGACGGTCGGTGTGTCGCTTACGCTGCCCGCCTCGATCCCGCCCGGCCGTCGAACGATTAACGGAACCCGGATTCCTCCTTCGTAGAGATACCCCTTGCCGGCGCGTAACGGACGATTTCGCGTGACCTTCGATTCCCCACCGTTGTCCGACGTAAAGATCACGACGGTATTCTCATCGAGATCCAGTCGCCGGAGTGTTGCCATCACGCGGCCCACGCTGTCGTCGACCGTCTCGATCATGGCCGCGTACCCGGCGTCGAATTGCGAGTCATCGGTCGTGAGCTTGGTTTTGTACTTATCGATCAGATTGGGCGGCGCTTCGATCGGCGTATGCACGGCATAGTGTGTCAGGTAAAGAAAGAAGGGTCGCTTGCGATTTTTCTCAATGAAACGGATCGCCTCGTCGGTCAACCGCTCGGTAAGGTATTCGCCGACCTTGCCGCCCTCGAGATTCCTAATATCAGGGTTCCAGGGCGACTTGACGTTGAGATAGGGAAAGAAATACGACGCCGGGCTGCCGTGGGTGTGACCGCCGATATTGACATCGAAACCGTGATCGCGCGGCCAATAACCTTCGGTGCCGAGATGCCACTTCCCGATGCTCGCCGAGACATAGCCGGCCGGCTTGAGGGCACGCGCGATCGAGACTTCTTCGAGAGGCAGTCTCATGTGGTCTTCCGGGGGAATGATACGTCCGTAAGGCGGGTAGCGATGCCGCATGATCGCCGTGATGTGCCCGGTGAAGCCGACTCGCGCCGTCGACTTGCCCGTCATCAAACTCGCCCGACTCGGCGAACACACCGGGCAAGGCGAATACGCGTTGGTGAACCGCATGCCCTCTCCGGCCAGCCGGTCGATGTGCGGAGTTTCGTAGAACGTGCTGCCCTGACAGCCAAGGTCGCTCCAGCCTAGGTCATCGATGTAAAACAAGACGATATTCGGCGGGTCGGCGGCGTGCAGGGTCGCGCCGAAGATCGTCGCGGCGGCGAGCAGCAAGACAGTCGTTAATCCATGGGCCGGTTGAAATCGGGGAGACATCCTATCGACTATACAGCGCGGCGAGGCTAACTTGATTGGGCCGCCCATTTCCTGAAACCCCGGTTCTCGGCAGCGCGCATCCCGTCGCTTTGAACGATAGGGTCAGTACGGCGGCCAAGAGCCATGAAGGAAAACCTATCGTGCCCTTTGCCTCGACACGCGATGAGAAAAGCGGTCTAAATCCGGAAATTCCATTCCCGCACCGCTTCCGGCTCGACCCACTTCTTGATTCCCTCGATCTGATTCTTGCGCCAATACGAATCCCAATCAATCCGCGCCGGCGACCATCGCAATCGTTCTCGATCGTCCGCCCCGATCTTGCGATACCCATCTTGAATCCGCCGGGCTTCGAAAATATAGCGGTGCTTCAGAATAAACGGCAGATATTGTTCCAGCACCTGTTCGCGAAAACGCAACTGCAGCCCGAGGGTTCTCAACGACGAGCGCCACCCGGCCAGGGTCGGGTCCGGCGGCGCTCCGAAGCCGGTCAACTTGCGTTGCACGGCCGCCGCCAGCTTCTCCAACCCACCCAGGCGACGTTCGAGTTGCCGCCGCCGTCGGCTTGCTTGCTCTTCGTTCAAGAAACGCAACCGGCTCAGCGGATCGAGCCAACTTGGGAGCAGGCCGCCGTTTTCGGAAACACGCTCGGCCTCATCGACCAACAACTCGATCAACCCGCCCAACCAGAGTGGGTTTTCGTCGGCCGTCGCCAGCTGATAAACCGGCTCGTGTTCGCCATTGAGCAACAAGGCGCCGGCGGCAAGCGTGGCGGTGGCAATCTGATCCACCGGGACGACTTCGAGCGGAATGTCCCGCCGCACCGGCCAGTCTTTCAGCCCGCCGAGCGCCATCAGCACCAACGGCGCCGCGGTCCGGCCACCCTCGACCCAACCGGGAAAGGGGAAATCGAGCGCGCTTTCGACGATCGCCGGACGCACGATTGTGTAATCCAGCCCCGAGGTAGCGGCGAGCGTTTGTTCGCCCAGGCTCTTCGAGTAGGTGTAGGTATTGACCCAGCCCCAGTGCGCAGCACGCTGCTTACCCAGCTCGATGAGCTGATTCCTCACGCGCGCCGAATCCGCGGGTTCGTCCGCTTGTTCCGCGGCTCGCCGGATTTGTGCCACCCGGCGTCGACACTCGGCCAGTTCCTCGGCATGGTCAAATCGCTTGTCGCCCGGGTCGCGGCGGTTGGGATAGAAGCCCGGGATCGGCTCGGTTTCCTCGACCAAGCCATCGGCGCGGCCGGCCACGTAACAGGTAGAAACGTGCAGCAGCTTGGCGCCCAAGCGTCGAGCCAGCGCGGCGGTCTGCTCGACACTGTCGACATTGGCTCGCAGCGATTGGTCGACCGGGGCGAAGAAATCCACCAGGCCGGCGCAATTCAGCACCAACCCGACACGTCCTTGAAGCGCGGCGAGATCCGATTCCTCGAAACCGCACAGGGGCTGCCCGGCGTCGCCTCCCCAAACCGTTGTCCGCTCGACGAGCCGTTGGCGCCCGAAACTCTCGATGATTTCGCCGAGGGCCGGGGAATCGAGCACCTCGCGCTCGAAACGCTCCTCGGGCGTGCGTTCCGAGCGTGGACGGATCAGCACATGCAGGTGCTTGCAATCGGGATAGCGATCGATCAGCAGCCCGAAAATGACCTTGCCGAGGAACCCGTTGGCTCCGGTCAGCAAAATCTCGTGTTGCCGAAAAGTATGCCCGACGTCGATCAACAACCGCTCCTTCAAATCACCCGCCGCCCGATTTGCCGAGCACATCCGGCAAGCCCTTCAGGGTGACGCAACCTCGACCAAAGAAGCAAGAAGAGCGTGATGGCCGCGGAACCGGCCGGCGCTAACGCAACGTTGTCGCCCATCCGATGAATAGCAGTGAGGCACCGTTCCGCGATCGGGCGACGCGGCGGCATTATCGCCGCCGCGCGACAAAATCCCGGCCCTCGGGTTTCAACCCATATCCTGAAATGGAGCGGAAACGAAACGGAATAAGTAACGACGATGCCATTTCGACTACTGCTTTGGCTTTTCCTTTGCTTCACCACGGCGCAGGCCACGCTTGTCCCTCGGCTTTCGCTCGAGCAACTGGCGGCCGAGTCGGAACTGGTTGTGCACGGAACGGTCGTTCGCCGCTGGGCGGACTGGGGCCCTTCGCGCAAATTCATCTGGACTCATCATGAGGTGCGCGTTGCCGACATGCTCAAAGGCCGCCCGGCGTTGAGCGTGATTGTCAGCGAGCCGGGTGGTGAAATCGGTGAAATCGGGATGGCCGTCGCCGGCGCGCCACGATACTGCGTGGGTCAAGAAGTTGTGCTGTTTCTCGATCGAACGCCGCTCGGCTACCTGCGGGGATCGGGTTGGGGACAAGGCAATTTCTCGATCGTCGAGTCGCCGGCGGATCAAACAAAGAGGGTTCGTTCCGCGCACGTCGGCGCGTCATTGATCGAGCTTCCCCGAACGGCCGGCGCGCCTCTCGCGCTGACGCGAACCTCCCCCGCCGCCCTCAACGGTCTTTCCCTGGATGAATGTAAGACCCGCCTACGGCATCTGCTTGCCGGGAAAGGCGTGGACGCGTCCGCGGAGAATCAAGGGGAACGCCGATGATTTCCCGACGCTTGATCGAGAGTAGGTCGGCCGAACGCGCGGCCCGGCGGTTTTTCCACTTCATCGGCCTGTGTGGTATCGGCTTCGGGTTCGCCGCAATGTCGGCCGATGGCTACTTTCCGATCCTTACATCGCGAGACGAACCCATTCGCCGCACCGATCAAACGAACATTCGGTTCTTGATTCACGATCAGATGGCCGCCGGGTTGACCAACGCCGATGGGGAAACCTGGATCACCGCCGGCAGCAATCCCCGCGCCGCGATCGAGGCCGCGACCGATCGATGGGAAGGCATCGCCGAAGCCGATTTACGATTCGCGACTCCCGTGGAAACCTCGATCACGCACGTGCCCGACGACGGAAATCACGTGATTGTCTTCGATGATTCGGCTGAGACGCGCGCTCTGCTCGGGATCGCCTTGGCGGTCACCCGGTCGCGTTTTCAGGTCGACGGCCCGATCATTGACAGCGATATTCTCTTCAACCCAAAGGTCACGATCAACGGCCGGCACTTCCCTTTTTCAACCACCCTGGAGGAAGGGACCTTCGACCTCGAATCCGTCGCTACTCACGAGATCGGCCACGCCCTAGGCGCGAACCATTCGCACATCCTGGCCGCGTCAATGTTCCCTCGCACGCTGCCGGCGGCGACACTGCAGGCCGAAATCACATCGGACGACATCGCCTTTGTCACCAACACTTACCCCGCACCGGGTGTTCTCGATGCTCGCGGCTGGATACGCGGAACCGTAACGCTGTCGGGCGGCGGCCCGGCCCGCGGCGTGCTGCTTACCGCCGTCGAGCCCAATCGCGGCATTACCGTGGGGACGATATCCGACTTTGGCGACGGCACCTACCGACTGGGCCCATTGCCGCCCGGGAGCTATCAGGTGACCGCCGAACCCGCCTCGGGCACGGTGGCCCCGCTGGATTTCCAACCCTCGAGCGCGGCGGGATTTAATACCAATGTGCTGAGCGATTTCGTGGGCGGCGCCGCACGACCCCAAACGGTGCATGTATTCGCCGGGCTCGACGCAACGGCTGATCACTCCCTCGACGAAGGGGCTTCGGGATTGCAAATCAAGTTTGTCGGCGTCGCCGTGCCGGGCGCGAGCCTGGCCGGGGTCTCGATGGGCCGGGCCGCTTTCCCGCTGACCGCCGGCGAAACCTCGGACCTTGTTCTCGCCGGGCCCGGCCTTGACGCCGCTCTCACCGCAAGCCACCTGCGCCTGCTCGCACCCGGCATGACGATGCGGCTGGGCTCGGTCTCCGTCGACGCGGGTTTTCAATTCGGCGGTTTTCCGATTATTCGCGCCACCGTTGAGATCGATCCGCGCCAAGAGCGCGACACCGGCACTCTGGCCATTGTCAAGGACGGCGAGGTTGCTCTCTTTTCAGGAGGACTGTCGATCGAAGGCTCGGACGCACCACCGCCCCCGCCGCCGCCCCCCCCACCGCCTCCAACAGTGCCCGCGATCGCCCCGGGCGGAGTTGTCATGAGCAATTTGTTGCCCACGATCAATGCAATTTCGCCGACCAGCATCATCAGTATTTTCGGTTCTGACTTCGCGCCGTCCGGTCTCGTTGATCGCGCGTCGACGCTCGACGCGGAGGGGCTGGTGGCGACAAACCAAAGCGGTGTCTGCGTCGAGATCGACGGCAGGCGGGCTCCGATGTTTCACGTGCAATTCAATCAACTCAATGCGCAGGTGCCGTCAATCGATGGCGCTCCGGCTGCCGTGGAGGTTGTAGTCATCACCGAGTGTGACACGTCCAACGAACAGCGAAGTATGCCGGAACAGGTACAGTTAATGGACCACACCCCGGCCTTTTTTCTTCTCGAACCAATCCCTAATTTTGGCGAAGCCAACCCGGTTGCGGCCTCGCACGAGGATTTCACCAAGGTGGGCGACCCGGGGACCCATCCCGGCACAACGCCGGCGGAGCCTGGAGAATTCATTATTTTGTGGGGTGCTGGATTCGGTCCGACTGACCCACCCTTGCAGGCAGGGCAAATCCCCCAGAACGTGCTGCCTGATTTCGGCCTCGCCGACATAGAGGGTCCGTTTAGCCTTACGATTGGGGGCATTACTTTGGAAGGCCGACCGGAAGTCTTCTACGCAGGCGTCGCACCCGAATTCGCGGGTCTGTACCAGATCATCGTTCGCGTGCCCCCCTTGGCCGACGGCAATCACGAGGTTACGGCTATGGTCAACGGCATCTCAACCCCCCCGGGCCCCTTCATCACCGTGAAGAGCCTCCCCTGAACGGCCCCCATCGGCCGTGGCGAGGTCAATGTCGAGACCACCGTGGGCGGCATCTAACTCAACACGTTGACGATCAACGTTCAGTAGACCGCTACATCGCCGTGAACCGTGGGGCGTGACCCGAACCGCCGAGAGCGCAACATTCGTTTGCTTCGGCGCGCGACGGCACTCCAGCGGCAAACCCGGTTCGCGGAGGCAGTCTCCCAAGGCGTCACCAACAGGTATCGCAAGTCCGTGGGTCTGGTTTATACTCGACTTGGAACCGCTCACATGGGAGTTGCCGGCTCGCTGACTACTGTAAGAATCCCGGCCTTCTGCCTGATTTGCGCGTCGGGTTTACAGCCGGTCCGCGCCTTGGACGCACAAGCCGAGCGAGTGCGCAATGGTCTGCCGGCGTTCTATGACTTTGCCTCGCCCGAGGGCGACGTCGTGCCGATTGCCCGTTTTACTGGAGCGCTTGCATGATCACCTTCGAATGCACCGTCCAGCAGGGTTGCGTATCGGATGAGCTCCGCGCCGGTTTGGCGGCCGCGATCGAGCAGTTGTGCAACCATGTCTTGGGCCCGGACCAAGGCCCCGTCACGGTATCGTGGACGGTGATCCCCGAGGGATTTGGATTCCGCGGCGGAGAGCCTTCGACCACTTCGCTGGTTCGCGGGCGGATCCCCGACGGCTGTGACCGCGAGACGCGGGCAAGGTTCCTCGAAGAAATCGGAGAAGCATGGTGTCGGATCAGCGGCGCGTCCCCGCACGAACTGATGGTTTCGGCTCGCGACTGGAACTGGTCGGGCTAGTGGCGCCACCGGCTGGGCCGGATCGTTCAGGGGAGAAACTTGGTCGAAGGGTTCGCCGGGACCGCGCCGCGCGGCGGCGCGGCTCGGGTGGGTGAAAGTCCGATCTATTCGTAGCAGTTGTGAATCTCCGGGCAGCACGAAATTTGAAGTTTCAGGCTGGATTTTTCGGAATGAAAGAGGAGACAGATCGATGCCGTTCTACCGATGCTTGATTCCCAAGGGTTCTCTTTCCTTCGAACAGCGGCGGACAATTGCGACGGCATTCACCGACGTCCATTGCGGGCTTTCCGCCGCCCCGAGAAACTTCGTGAACGTCGTATTTCTGGAAGTCTCCGGCGGCGGCCAGATCGCGGACTCACACGGACAAGGCGTCCTGAAATACGACACGCCTTATTTCATCGCCGGGGGGAATCGGGCGGGCCGGCCGCCCGCACTCAAGCAACAGATCCTCGAAGGCTTGATCGACAAGTTCTCCGAGATCAGTGGGGCTCCCAAGAACGAAGTAAGCGGGCACATCAGCGAGGCCCCGGCGTCATGGACCATGGAAGCGGGCCAAATCCTTCCCGACCCAGGAGAGGAAAGCCCGGAATGGTTCGAACACGGAGCCGCGTCGGGGTGACCGAGGTTGGTACGATCGACCAGGCATCGAGCCGTCCCGCGCGCAGGAGAAGAGCATGAACGAGAACACCTCATCCCGAGCAAACCCGCCGGTATCCAGACGAAGTTTTCTTGCCAATACAGGCATTGGCGCGACCGCCGCGTGGACCATCGTCAAACCTGAATCGGTGCGCGGCTCGGCCGCCAATTCCGCCGTCTCGGTCGGGTTGCTGGGGACCGGCGGCCGCGGCTCGCGGGTCGCCGGCTACGCCCAGGCCAACACGCGCGGGCGAGTCATCGCGCTGTGTGATCTGTTTGACGAGCAGATCGAAAACGCCAAGAAGAAGATCGAAGTCCCCGACGCCGCGGTCTACAAAGACATGGAGAAATTCCTCTCCGCCGACGACATCGACGCCGTCATCATCGCCACGCCCCCCTTCGAACACCCGCGTATGCTCTCGGCCGCGGTGCAGGCCGGCAAACACATTTATTGCGAGAAACCGATGGGCGTCGACGCCGAGGGCTGTCGTCTGGTCATCGAGGCCTCGCGCCGCCACAAACCCGACAAATGCCTCTCAACCGGTTTTCAGCAGCGTTACGGCAAGGGATATCTGGAGGCCTATCGTCGCCTCCAGGCCGGAGAGCTCGGCAAGCTGACGATGGCCGCCGCTTCCTGGATCTCGGGAGACCCCTGGAAATTCCGGCCCTACGACGATCCCGCGGTTCATAAGCTGCGCAACTGGTTTGCCTACCGCGACTTCTCGGGCGACATCATCGTCGAGCAGGATTGCCACAACTTCGACGTGTTGCATTGGTTCATCGGGGCGTTGCCGACTCGCGCGGTCGGCTATGGCGGCACGGCGGTCCGCAAGCACATGGAAATCATGGACCACCTTTCGCTCAGCTTCGAATTCCCCAACGGCATGCATGTGAATTTCGAGGCGAACCAGATCACGCCGCGCGGTTTCCGCCGCGTTGGCGAGCGATTCACCAGCACGAAGGGAACGGTCGAGACATCGCGCAGTCGCATGATCCACTACCGCCCCGAGAGCGAGCCGGAAACCCTCGTCTCGGATAATGACATCACCGTCGACGCCGTCGACACCTTCCTCAAGCGCGTCGAGAGCGGCAACATCGAAAACGTCGGGGAACGCTCGGCGCTCAGCACGCTAATGGCGATCTTGGGGCGTACGGCGATTTACGAAAACCGCGAAGCAACCTGGCTTGGTGAATTCGGCGGCATCGGCGCGTAGCCGCAATACCTTTCACTTAAGTAGCCGGACGAGAGAAGGAAAATCAATGTGGCGACATGGTGGCTCGCCGCGACGGGCCGCTCGCGCCGTCTTAGCCCAGGCCTAGTCCCGCTCGCGGTCGCGGAACTCTTCGTACCAGTTGTGCACGATCCGGATGCGGTCCGGCGGGGCTTGGCCAATGGTCTCGACGGTGACGAAGCGCTGTCCGTCGAGCGAGACATCGTATATGGGGTGTTGCCAGGCCCAATCGAGGTCCCTGGAGGTGAAAAGTTCGGTGGTTTCACCCATCGTGAAGGTGGGGCGGGTGGAGATCGCGACGGTGTAAAGGGTGTCCTTCTTTACGTAGAATAATTCCTTGCCGTCACGGCTCCAGCGCGGTTGGGTCCCTCCATCCAGCGACACCTGCCGCTTCCCAGGACCTTTGGGAAACGGGCCCACGTAGACCTCATGTCTTCCTGACTCGTTGGAACAATAAGCGACAAAGCTGCCGTCCGGCGAAAACTGCGCCGCGCTTTCGGAAAAGCTGCCGTCTGTGTAAGCAACAGCCTCCGTCCACGTCCCGTCCGTCCGGCGCTTCACCGAATGCAGGTTTAGATCGTCACCATGGAAAAGAAGATGCCTACCGTCGGGTGACCACGCATCGTGAAACTCCAGACGTCTCGGCGTAGCCAAAACCGCTGTTGCTTCGGCGCTTCCGTCGATGGGCTTGACGAATAAGTCCCAGCTTCCGTTTCGAGCCGAGGCAAAGGCGACCTCCTTGCTGTCTGGTGACCAGATCGAGCGCGAATCCAACTCCGGGTCAAACGTGAGCCGAATCTTGATAGGCCGCTCTACGTCGTGGAGCCAGACATCCCTGCCCGTGCCTTCCCCCAACCCCTCCACGCCCACATAGCGGCCATCAGGAGAAAGTGAAGGCACTATGATTTCCTCTTGTGTCTGACCGATCTCGCCTACTTTCGCCCCCCGGCGGTCTCTCCACACGAGTCGCCGCAAACCCGCACGCGAAGGCTCGAAGTAGACCAGAGTGCCGTCCGAGGCAACAGAGGCATTCTGAGCGCCCTCGGCGACGAGGAACGGCTCGCCTTGAACTTCCAGGTCCTCTAGGGAGAATGGCAAGGCCCAGATCGTTTTGTCGGTCGGGCTAAGTTGGCTAAGGATGTGACCGCTCGACGAGTATACGGGAGCTACGCCGGCTCCCAGGTCAGTCTCATCGTTGTTATCGAGGTTCCGAAGGATGATTCTGCTGTCGAAGCGAGAAGGCCCGGCTATATGGAGTAGGTGGCGGTCTCGCGGAGCGGGTAGAAAATGGGGTTGGAGGAATAGGGAACCCTCCGTTTCAGCCAGCACCCTCGGGTCTCCACCAACGGCGGGAAGCTCGTAGAGTTTGGCCTGGTCCAACCCGGCCGTAACCACCATTGATGCGCCGTCCGGGCTCCACGCCCCTTCCCGAGAAGCCTCCCGCCTCCACACCGTAGTCGGCGGACCACCCTCGACCGACACCCTCTTCAGTTCAGAGAGGTTACTGAAAGCCAAGAACCGACTGTCCGGGGACCAGAACGGCTGTGCCTGCGCCATGACCGGTGCAATCTCGCGGACTGTATCCTTGCTCAAATCGCGAACCCGGAGCACGAATTCGCCCTGCTCCGCACGCGCGACATAGGCGACGTACCTGCCGTTCGGAGAGACCACGACCTGTGCCCCCAGATTCGTTGTCCGCAACTCGGCCGGCGAAAAGGAGTAGCGGCGCACCCGCTGTGTGGGAGAAGGCTCATCGGAGAGCGAAGCAACCAGGAATCCGACGGCCGCGATTGCGAGGACCGTCGCCAGACCGATCAGGGCTACTCGGAGCCGGCGGATGGTCCGTTGCGGGTCTGTCTTCGATGGTGGACTGTCTACCGGTTTGGTTTGTGAGGCGGCGCCTCCGCTCCGCGGGATAACCGATTCCCCCGACCGCAACTTCTTGTCGAGACCTCGCAGATCGACGGTCATCTCTTCGACGTGCTGATAGCGCTCGTCGGCGTCCTTGGCCAGTGCCTTGCCGACAATCCACTCCAGCTCCATGGGTAGGCCTGCGCGCAAGGCCGTTACGGGTTCGGGTTCTTCATTGCCGATGGCATAGAGAACCGCTTCCAGACGCTCCCGCTCGAAGGGCAGGGTGCCGGTAACCATCTCATAGATCACGACTCCCAATGACCAGATGTCCGTGCGCCGATCCGTGGCGCTTTTTTGCGCCTGCTCGGGCGACATGTAGGCAGGTGTACCGAGGATGGTCGCCGTCTTGGTCAATTGAGACCGCTCGGCCAACTGCGCCAAGCCGAAGTCCATGACTTTGACCCGGCCTTGCGGGGTGACGATCAAATTGGCACTCTTGATATCCCGATGAACGATTCCCTTCTCGTGGGCGGCCTGTAACCCCTTGCGGTCTGCACTGCAATGTCGACGGCTTCGTCGAGTTTCAGCGGTCGCGCCTTAATCTTTTGCTTGACGCTCTCGCCCTCCACGAACTCCATCGCGATGAAGGACTCGCCTTCGATCTCGTCGATCTCGTGAATTACGCAAATGTTGGGGTGGTTGAGAGACGCAACCGCCCGAGCTTCCCGCAGGAAGCGGGCTTTGCGCTCGTCATCTTCAAGGGCGTCGGATCGAAGGAATTTCAGCGCGACCGGACGTTCCAGCTTGGTATCTTCGGCCTTGTAAACGACACCCATCCCGCCTTCACCGAGCTTTTCGGTGATTTTGTAATGCGAGATGGCTTGGCCGATCATCGACGGCTTAATTGTACCGCCGCGGGATAGTTGTTGCGATCAAGCCCAAACTTGAGATTGAATTTGTCGATGACCCGTCTCAAAGAGACCCCGTCTACGCGAGCAATGGGGCCTGTGTTATCGGCACCGAGACATCGACAAGCTGGTTGAGTTGGGGGCCTTACGCCACTCGATTGCCTCGCTCCCGGTTGCAATCGACGGCTATTTCGTCAGGACGCCCGTTGCTTCCCACTCGGCAAGCTGCTTTTTCATGAGTGCGGCGGCTTGAGAATGAGGGCGCGCGGCGAGGAAGAGGCGGTATTCTCTCGCTGCCATGGCAAACCGACCTCTACTTGCGTGGACCACTCCAAGTAATTGGTGGACCGGCGGCAAGTCAACGTCGGACGTGGTTGACAGTACCTCCATGGCGAGTGCTTCCGCTTTGTCCAAGTCGTCGAGCATGAAGCTCGCTTTCGCTTGGTAATAACGCACCACGTCCAACCCGTCGTGGAGCTCAAGCAACTGCGCGCTGAGTTCGGAAACTCGCTGCCATTGCTCTTCGCGCATTTCCAACCGGATCAATGGCTCGTAGGGCGGCATGTAGTCCGGATCGGCGGCGATGCCGGCGGCGAACGCGTCACGAGCGCCGTCGACGTTTCCGGCCTCATCCAGCGCTTCGCCCAGGGCCGTCCAAGCGGCGGCGAATCGGGGAAACAAAGTCACAGCCCGATTGAAAGCACGTACCGCTTTCTCGAGATTGCGACCCGAAGGACCCCGCGCCCTCTCCTTTAGGCCCTTCTCGAACAGCTTGCAGGCTCGCTTAGGGACCTCGAGGGATGTGGGGCTTGTCGCGCGACCCCGCACGCTCTCAAGTCCGACCGGGGCCGTACCCTCGATCTTGTGCAACGTAATGACGCCAACGTCGGGACTCTGCAACACCTCACGGCTGTGGAGCGGAATCATTTCCGATCTGTAACCGAACAAGACAGCTCTAAGAACACAGCCCTTGAGGCTTTGCGGCGCCGAACCCGAACCATCGAACACCCAGGCCTCGGTGCCTTCCGCGGAGCGGGTGCGCATGGTAGGATTTCCCGGAACAGGTACGGCCTGTAGGCTGGTATCGAGCGCGGTTGACAAGAGTTGGCCTCCGAGTTGAAAGCTGAAGCGACCTTTGCGGTCTGTGTGGTCCTCGATTACGGCAGCTCCGCGGCAATAACGCTCGATGCGGACCGGTTCGGAAGGCACCGTGCCGTCATCCAACCGAACCGTGCCCGCCAGAACGATCGGCTGCGGTCCTCGCCCGAAAATCGGCCCCTGCTCAGGGGAGCGCGCAGGGCCCACCCCCTGAGCCGCGAGCGGTAGGGTGAAAGCCGCGAGGCCCGCAAGAAAGAAACCTCGACTCGGCGCGAGGAACGTCATAATCCCTTAACCAGGATTTCCTTTTTTGGCCGTCCTGGCACGCACAGGGTAACCAATCCACGATCACGATGCAACGGTTTTCGCACTCCTTGTCAAGGCCCAATAGAGGTCAAGGGTCATGGGGATTGGTTCGGGGGCGGGTGCCGCGGTTACGCCGGCCGGTCGGGACTTCTAAATTCTAACCTGCCAAGCATAGGGGTCGAGAATGCACGCCAGGGGGCCGAGACGGATTACGGTTCGGATTGGACGCGATCTTGCAGAGGATAGGTAAGCGTCGCCGGCGCGGAGGTGAACGGCCGTCAACGGAGGCTACCGCAAACCCTCCAACAGCATCAGGTCGCTGCTCACGTTGTCCGCCTGGGTGTAGAGAATGGTTTGCTCGTCGGGGGACACCGCGAGGCCGCTACCGCCCAATAGCCGGGTATTCGGGGGGAGAGTAAAGATCGTCTCCCGGCCTTCCGTCGCGAAATCAATGAGCCGAACCGAAAAAACCGCCTCGGGATCGCCCGGCTCCGGCGGCTGCATGAAATAGATCCCGTTCGGCACGATCGCGAAAAGGACAGCCACCAGAGGTCCCAGCACCTCCGTCTCTTCTCCGCCGGCCACGGAGGCTTTCCATAGAGTCGTCGGACTTGCAAGTTCCTTGGCGTAATAGACAAACCCGCCGTCGGGTGATTCCGCCGGGTGGAAGCCGCCTTCCCGGGTAATCCGAACCGGCTCCCCGCCCGCGGCGGAAACCTTCCAAATGTCCGTCGGCCCGCCGCGCCTCGACTCGAAGTAAACCACGCTGCCGTCGCGTGACCAGCGCGGCGCGAAGTCGTCGGCCGAGTGGGTGGTCAAGCGCAGCGGGTTGCCGCCCGCCGGACTCACGACGTAGATGTCCCAGTTGCCGTCTTCGAGCATATCGATGGCGAGGCGCCGGCCGTCCGGCGACCACGACACATTATCCTGTTGCGTCCCCGTTCCCAAGCCCAGAAACCTCGCGTTCGCCCCATCGGCGTCCGCCAGCCAGACGCCCCGATCCCCTGACCGATTGGAGATAAACGCGATCCTTCCGCCATCCGGCGAGTATTGCGGCCGCTGCTCAAACTTTGTGGAAGAGAGAAAGCGGGACCGAGGGTTGGGGTTGCTCGCCGAGGGTGAGCGCTGCCAGCGCCAGATGTTCACGTCAGCTTGACCTTGTACATAAGCCAGCCGGTTTCCCAAGGGAGACAGCGCAAAGGACAAAGGCGAAAGCCCCGCGCCCGCCCGTTCGGGTTCGGCTCCGCCGGAGACTTCGACCCTTCCACAGTTCCGCTCCGAACCGGCGGCCGGCAAGATAGACGATCTCCTTCCCGTCCGCCGTCCAGTTGGGATCGAACGCCGACTGATCGCCGACTGCCGGCCGCTCGGGGTCCCCGTCCGGTTCGAGGTCGCCGGTCAGCGGGAGTAGATGGATATCGGCAATGTCGTAGCTCGTCCAGCGGGCAAAGGCCAGCGTCTTCCCGTCCGGCGAGAAGGTCGGGCTATCGTCACCCCAGGAGTCGGGTGGCGGTGATGTCAAGGCAACCTTCTCGCCGCCTTCGATCGAGAGTGAAAACAGTGCGTAGGAATCCTGCGTCGAGCTCCGATCGACGACGATCAAATGGCCGCCTCCGGGAGACCAGGCGATCCCCCGAGATAGGAAGAATCTAAGGTGGACCCGGCCGACCTGCCTTTCGGGTCCCCCGATCGCGGGCTTGATGAGCACGTCAGCGAGGAGATCGCCGGCGGTGGGCGTTCTCAAGAACGCGATGAAGCGCCCATCGGGAGACCAGGCGGGACTAAAGTCCTCGCCGGGGTCCGTGGTCAGCCTTTGAGGATTCGTGCCGCCGATCGGCAGGGTATAGAGATCGAAGTTGTCCTCGTTCTCCCCATTCCAAGAGAAGACGACTTGCTCGCCGTCGGGCGAAAAGGCCGGGGTGCGCTCGCTGCCGGGGTAGGTCGTGAGCGGGATGGTCTGGAGAGACTGCTCGGACACCGGCTTTTCGGACTCGAAAAGGCCTAGGAATGCGCCGGCCGTTACGGCAAGGGCCGCGAGCACAGCCGCGCTGGCGAGGAGCCACGGGGTGAGATGGGAGTGCTGCGTGGGGGCGGGCGCGGGGCGGGCGGCAGTTGCAGCCTCGGCTTGCTGCTCTTTCTGTAGGCCTCGCAGATCGACCAGGAGATCTTCAACATCCTGATAGCGCGACGCCGGTTCCTTGGTCAGGCACTTGTTGACGATGCGCTCGAGTTCTTTAGGAACGCCCGTACGAACCGCCGTCAGCGGCTCGGGCTCTTCGTTCATGAGCGAGTAGACGACGACCTGGTCGTAGTCGCCTCGGAAGGGCGGCTGCCCGGCGACCATTTCATACAGCACTACACCGAGCGACCAGATGTCGGTGCGGCTGTCGGTTTCCGCGCCGGCGGCTTGCTCGGGCGACATGTAGGTCATCGTCCCGAGCGTCGTACCTTCCCGGGTAAATTTTGAGCCGGCCGCGAGTTGGGCCAGGCCGAAATCCATCACCTTGACGAGCCCTCGCGAACCTGCCATCAGCATCAAATTGTCGGGCTTGATGTCGCGGTGGGTATGCCTTTTTCGTGTGCCGCTTCGAGGCCCTCGGCCAACTGCATGACAACGGAAAGCGCCTCGTTCAGCTTGAGCGGGCCTTCCTTGATTCGCGCGCTCAGCGGACGGCCTTCGAGAAAGGCCATGACGATGAAGGTTCGTCCCTCAGCCTCGTCGATTTCGTAGACCGTGCAAATGTTGGGGTGGTCGAGTCGCACGGCGGCTTTGGCCTCGCGTTCGAAACGCTTGCGGGCTTCGTCGTCTCGCAGCAGGTGCGGCCCCAGGAATTTCAGGGCGACGGGGCGGTCGAGTTTGGTGTCCTCGGCCTTATAGACGACACCCATCCCGCCTTCGCCGAGTTTCTCGACGATTTCGTAATGCGAAATGGTTTGGCCGATCATAAGTCGGTGGGATTTTCTTTGGGTGACGGAGCCTTCGTCAGATTGTAGCTGACCAACAAACCGAGCCGCGCACGTTAGTAAGCGGTATGCGATGAAGCAGCCTCGGAAGCGCGGAGGTGGCGATCCCAAGGAAGCCGCCTTAGGCAGTTTGGAAATACCCCCGGCGACCCTCACTCCACTCTTCAGAAACCGCGTCCCGCGGGACACCCTTCGGCACGAACCAGCCGGCCCCGGGCACTACGCTTCCGCCGCCGTCCTTCAGGTTGAACCGCCTCATCTCATACCGCTTGCTAACGCGCGCGGCTCGGTTTGGTGGAGCTGGGACGCCTTGGATCGAGGTGGTCACGGGACTGCTTTCTGAACAGAGACGTCGCCACGAGTGGCGACACGGCAGGCTGAAGCGTGCGCCACGTCGGGGGCCCGGTCTCGCCGAGTTATACGTATTTCCAATAGGTGCCGTCGCGGGAGTCTTCGAGGACCACTCCTTGCTCCTGCAGTTGATCGCGGATTTCGTCCGCGCGGGCGAAATTTCGTGTCATGCGCGCCTGGGCGCGCTCGTCGATGAGGCGCTCGATCTCTTCGGGCGGCATTTTTCCGGCGGTTTCCGCGTCGAGAACATCGAAGATCGAATCAAACACATCGAGCACGCCCGCGGCGGCTTCGCGGTTCCCTTCGAGAAACTCGCCGGCGTCGATCTTCGTATTAGCGTCACGCACGTAATCGAAAACCGCCCCCAGCGCTTGCGCGGTGTTGAGGTCGTCGTCCATGCCGGCGACGAACTGGCGGTTTGCTTCGGCGGCGGCCGCGGATAGCACTTCGTTTTCGCCTTCGGGGAAGGTTTCGGTTTCCAAGCGGCGTTTGAAGTTCCGCAGCCGCTCGATCGCCGTCGCGGCGGCCCGCAGCCCGTCCATCGTGAAGTTCAACTGCTTGCGGTAGGGGGCGGAGATCAGCAGATACCGAATTGCCTCGGGCGAATGCCCCTTCTCGATCAGGTCGCGCAAGGTATGGAAGTTGCCGAGCGATTTCGACATCTTTTGGCCATCGACCAACAAGTGCTCGGCGTGGACCCAGAAACGGACAAAAGGTTTGCCCGTTGCGCCTTGGGACTGTGCGATTTCGTTTTCGTGATGGGGGAAAACCAGATCGACGCCGCCGGTGTGGATGTCGAAGGTTTCGCCCAGGTATCGCATGCCCATCGCCGAGCATTCGATATGCCAGCCGGGGCGACCGGGGCCGAAGGGGCTGTCCCAGTGGGGCTCTCCGTCTTTGGAAGCTTTCCAGAGGGCGAAGTCGCGGGCGTTGTCTTTTTCGTATTGGTCTTGGTCGACGCGTGCGCCGGCTTGCATGCCGCTGGAGTCGAGGCGGGCGAGTTTGCCGTACTCGGCGAAGTTGGCGATGCGGAAATACGTCGATCCCTCGCTCTGGTAGGTAAGACCGTTTTTCTCGAGACGCCGGATCAAGTCGATCATGGCGTCGATGTGTTGGGTGGCCGCGGTGACGTGCTCGGGCTCCTCGAGCCGCAGCGTCTCTGAATCCTGCTTGAAGGCCTCGGTGTATTGCTCGGTGTATTCGGCGAGGGTCTGGTCGGCCGCGGCGGCGGCGGCGATGATCTTGTCGTCCACGTCGGTGATGTTCATGACGTGCAAGAGCTCAAAGCCGCAATGGCGCAGATGTCGCCGCAACACGTCTTGGAACGCGAAGGTCCGCAGGTTTCCGATGTGGACGTGGTTGTAGACGGTCGGCCCGCAGGAGTACATGCGCACCGTGTTGCCTTCGGCGGGCTGGAAGGGTTCGAGCGTCCGGGTGAGGGTGTTATAGAGTTGGAGGGGCATCGTCTATTTCAGTCTCACCGAAGGTCGGGAGGATTGGCACGGGGCGCTTTAGGTCCGCCACCCTTTGTAGGGTCATCTGATTCATCGCACACCGCTTCCTTACGGTCGCGGCTCGGTTTGCGTTAAGAATGGCTTTGCGCCTCGGCCGCCGACCTTGCTAGTTCGTCGCAGCGATTGTTGTCGTCGTGGTCGGCGTGGCCTTTGACCCACTTCCAATCAATGGAGTGGCGCGAAACCGCTTCATCGAGGCGCTGCCATAGGTCTTTGTTTTTGACCGGTTTCTTGTCGGCGGTCAGCCAACCGCGGCGTTTCCAATTCTTGATCCACGTCGTGATGCCGTTTTTCACGTACTGGGAATCGATTTCGATCAAGACCTTGCAGGATTCGCTAAGGTTTTCCAAGCCGGAGATAACGGCCTGCAATTCCATGCGGTTGTTGGTCGTGTCGGGCGCGGAACCCCACAGCTCCTTTGTATGCGCGTCGAATCGGAGAATAGCCGCCCAACCGCCGCGGCCGGGATTGCCGAGGCAAGACCCGTCTGTGATCAGCACCACCGACTTCACGCAGCCTGCCCCAACGAACGCTCGAAGAACTCGTCGACTCGGCGGCGAACTTCCTCGGGCGTTTTCGATTGATAAATATCCTTGCGAAGCTGAGATCCGTTTCGAACGCCGCGCGTGAATTGACTGGCGAAGTGCTTCATCTTGCCGGTGACGTCGCCGGAGATCTTGTCATGGTCGGCGTCGAGCATGCCGTAGTAGTCGCGGATCATGTCGTAACGGTCGCGCTCGGTCGGCTCGTCATAGCGGCCGTCGGCGAGATACTGCGCCGTCTGGCGGAAAATCCAAGGATTCGTCGGGGCCGCTCGGCCGATCATGACCCCATCGCAGCCGGTCGTCTCGAACATCCGAACGGCGTCTTCGGCGGAGAAGACGTCGCCGTTGCCAATGACGGGAATGTTGACGGCTTGCTTGAGCGCGGCGATCAGGTCCCAGTTCGCGCGGCCCGCATAGCCTTGCGCCCGCGTGCGTCCGTGAAGCGCGACGGCTTGCAAGCCGCAATCCTCGGCGATCTTGCCCATCTCGACGGCAACGATGCTGTTGTCGTCCCAGCCGGTGCGGAATTTGCACGTAAACGGAATCTTGACCGCCGAGCGGATCTTCCGCAAGATACGCTCGACGAGCGGCATGTCGCGCAGCAGACCCGAGCCGCCGTTGCACTTGACGACCTTTTTGACCGGGCAGCCGAAATTCATGTCGACCGTATCGAAGCCCTGGTCTTCGACAACCCGCGCGGCGTCGGCGAGCACGTCAGGGTCGGAACCGAACAACTGCGCCGAGATCGGATGCTCGTCCGGCTCATAGTAGAGGTAATTGAATCCGCGCTTGCGGGACTGCTTGGGCTTGGGGGAGCCGTGATCGTTGGCGATGATTCCATGCGAGCTCGTGAACTCGGTCATGATCAGCCCGCAGCCGCCCAGGCCGCGAATGAAGCGGCGAAAGGCGGTATCGGTCACGCCCGCCATCGGCGCCAGCACCATCGCCGGGCTCAGCGTTACATCGCCGATTTGCAACTTTTCGGGAATCGCCACAGCCATCATTCTAGCAATCGCTCTTTTGGGTCTTCTCGAATGGAAGGTACGTTCCGAGAGGTCGGCGAGGTAGAATGATCCGGTTACACCCGGCGCGGGCGCCCCCCCATCCCATACTGACGGAGACAGCACTATGCGAGCCATTCGCCTCGAAGAACCCAAGCATTTCGAATACGTCGACATAGAAGCGCCCGGTGCGCCGGGGCCGGGACAAGTCCTGGCCCGCACCCACCGTATGGGCATCTGCGGCACCGACTACAGCGGCTATTTGGGCAAGATGCCTTTCTTTAGCTATCCGCGCATCCCGGGCCACGAGCTAGGCATCGAGGTGCTCGAAGTCGGCGAAGGTGTTTCGAACGTCCAACCCGGCGACCGCTGCAGCGTGGAACCCTACATGAATTGCGGTTCCTGCTATGCCTGTCGCAAGGGCAACACGAATTGCTGCGAAACACTCGAAGTCATCGGCGTGATGATCGACGGCGGGCTCTGCGAACGTTTTTTGGTCCGCGCCGACAAACTGCATACCTCGAGCAAGCTGTCCTTCGAGCAATTGGCCTTGGTCGAAACGTTGGGCATCGGCTGCCACGCGGCCGATCGCGGAGCGCCCAATGAGGGTGACCAGGTCTTAATCATCGGCGCGGGCCCAATTGGGTTGGCCACGTTGGAATTTACGCGCCTGACCGGAGCCGCGATCACGGTGATGGATATGGTCGAGTCGCGCCTCGACTTTTGTCGACGCACCTACGGCATCAACAACACCGTCGTGTTCAAAGGGGACGGCAGCGAGTTGGAGCAAATCAAGGACATCACCGGCGGTGACCGCTACGAGCTTGTCACCGACGCGACGGGCAACCATCATTCGATGGGAAACGCGCTGAAATACGTCGCGCACACCGGTCGCCTGGTCTATGTC
The DNA here is from genome assembly GCA_965248235.1 of Bryobacterales bacterium. Classification (GTDB taxonomy): domain Bacteria; phylum Acidobacteriota; class Terriglobia; order Bryobacterales; family UBA6623; genus UBA6623. Next base: position 1,035,542 of record CBDFIU010000002.1, read on the forward strand.
GGCATCACGACGGAAAACGTCAGCTTCCCCCACCCGTCGCTCCACAAGCCCGAGATGACGATCAAGGGATCGCGCAATGCCTTGCCGAAAGACTTCGGGCGCATCATCGGTCTCATTGAAAACGGAACGATTGATACCAATCCTTGGGTTACGCATCGCACGCCGTTCGCCGAAGTGGTCGACAATTTCGATGGATATACCCGTCCGGAGACGGGCGTGATCAAAGCCATTGTCGAGGTCACGGAGTAGTTCATGATTCGCTCAGCCGTTACAGTCAGTCTGGTTCCGGAAGCGCGAGGAGGCCCCTTCGTTTTTTGGGACGACCTTGCAGCCGCTTGCCGCAAAGCCGCCGAGCTGGGTTTCGACGCGATCGAAATTTTCGCGCCCTCACCCAATGCCGTCGACGTCCCGGCTCTGCGCGAACGGATCAAGGACCTCAATCTAGACGTTGCCGCCGTCGGCACCGGTGCCGGCATGGTCGTTCACGGGCTCAGCTTGACCGACCCGGACCCCGACAAGCGCCAACAGGCGAAAGCGTTCATCCGGGAGATGATCGATTTTGGCGCGGGCTTTCAGGCCCCGGCCATTATCGGCTCGATGCAGGGGAAATGGGGCGGCGCATTGGACAAAGACGCGGCGCTTGATTTGTTGCGCGAGGCGTTGAACGAGTTGGGAGCGCATGCCGGCGAGCGGGGCGCGACGCTGATCTACGAGCCGCTCAACCGCTACGAGACGAATCTGGTCAACACCGTCGCCCAAGGCGTGGACCTGATGAAATCTCTGTCCACCGACAGCGTCAAGCTGCTGGCTGATCTGTTCCATATGAATATCGAAGAGGTGAGCTTGCCCGACGCGATCCGCGCCGGCGAGGGCTTCATCGGTCATGTGCATTTCGTCGATTCGAACCGCCGTGCAACCGGGATGGGACATATGGATCTTGTTCCCGTTGCGGCGGCCCTCGGTGAGATCGGGTACGACCGTTATGCGTCGGCCGAGGCGTTTCCGTACCCCGATTCCGAAACCGCGGCCCAACGCACGATCGAGGCGTTCCGACAGTGTTTCCCACGGTAGACTGCCGCTCACCGAAGCTGCATTCACTTGGCGATCAGAAGCTTCGGCGCCGCTGCCATTCCTCTCTTACCGGGGACAGCATCGCGACGATGCCTTCCACGAGATTCACAACCGCGGCGCGGTGGTCGTGGCGGCCGCTGCCCGGCTCGCTCGAAGCCGTCGTTGCAATCACGGTTTCCACTTCGGGAACGACGAAGATGAATTGTCCGCCGTAGCCCCAAGCGTAATAGACAACGCGGCCCGCCATTTCGCGAATCCACCAGCCGTAGCCATAGAGCCGACCGCTAAAGCGCGAGCGTCCGCGGGACACGAACGACTTCTCGATCCAGGCTTGCGGGATCACCTGCCGGCCGCCCGCGCGTCCGCCGTCGAGGTAAAGGCGGCCGAACCGCATCATCTGCCCGGGCGTCAGTTGCATGTCGTTGCCGCCGCGGTAGACGCCCTCGGGGTCGCGAGGCCATTTCTCGAGCACAAAGCCGAGCGGGGCGGCGAGAGCCCGCTGAGCAAACGCCCAGGTGCTCTGTTTGCCGGCGCGCGTGAGAATCGCCGACAGCAGATGGGTGTTGCCGGTGCTGTAATCCATCACCGTGCCGGGGGCGTGGATCATGCGACGAGTCAGCGCGTGGCGGACCCAACTCCGACTCACCACCCAAGCGCCGAAATTCCGGCCGCTGGTCGATTCAAGTCCCGACCGCATCGTCAACAAGTCTTCGACCGAGATCGCGCGTTTCGCCGGATCGCCGCCGGGGCCGAGAACTTTCGGGAAATAGGAAGCGATGGGCGTATCGACCGAGGGGATCAGGCCGCGGGCGACGGCGATACCGACCAGCGCCGAGATGATGCTTTTCGAGACGGATTTCACATTCGCGGAGCGTGATCGGCTCGCTCCGTGAAAATAGCGCTCGACGAGCCGGTCGCCCTTCACGGTGATGAGTAGGCTGCGAAGGCGGGGCAGGGATTCAGCCGCCTCGACGGCCTGCCGCACCACCTGCATCACGGGCGCTCGAGGCGCCGCCGGTCTCGGCAGCTCGACGTGCTTCCCCAGCTCGGGGTAGTGTCCCACGCCGACCGGCACGAGAAACAACAAAGCCAGAGCGGAGCCTCGGAGCAAGACCCGCGCCGTGATGCCGACTCTAAGCCTCTTCAATTCGCCGCGTCGCTCGTGAACCCATCCCATGCGCATTTGGAAACCGCTTTAAGCATTTTGACTGTTCTTGCGACGATGGCGGCTTGTGCCGATGTGACTCCCGCCCCAATTCTTGCGAAACGACGCCGGGAGTTGTCGATCGCCGTGATGCCGACAAACGGTGTCCGCGGAGTGTTGCTCTTCCCCGATGATGGGTTAGGCTCGCTGCGTTCACGAGTCGAGTGCACGGGCTGACTGGCGAGACTTCACGCGAAACAGTTCTTCCTCGATCGTGTTCGATAGCTTGAAGACGTCGTACTCGCTGTGGAAATAGTGGAAACCGAAGCGAATCACCTTGCGGATGGCGCTCCCGTAGCGCCGGTTTAACAGATGACATTTGATTTCATGACGCTCCAATTCCCGGTGGAGCAGCTCCGTTGAAGCGCCGAACGAGACGGTTGCGATAGAACCGCGCGGCGCGGAGCCGATGATTCCGGCTCCTAGCGGCACCAGATCCTCGAGAAATCGGGAGCAGAGCTTGTTGTTGTGCTCGACAACGTTGCTCATCTTCACGTTGAACAGCTCCTGTTGCAGCATGGCGTTCAGTGCGAAATACGGTTCGAAGTTGACACTGCACCCCATCGTGTCCGGCAGGAGATCGCAGCTGGAAAACGGACGCGGCAGAGGAAGGAAGGTATCGAACCCGTGTCGTTTCTCAAGGCCTTTCTGGTGACGAATCAGAATGCCCATGGGGGCGGGCACCAGCAGCCACTTGTGACACCTGAATTATGCGCAGGATGAGTATTTACTTGACTCAGGTATTGGGAAATAGCCCCTACATGTTGTGGTCGTCCGTAGCGCGTGTCGCGGTGCCTCCGACCAGCGATTTGTAGGGTGCCGGTGGCACGGCGACGGCCTGTTGAACCAGGCGGTAAAAGAGCTTGCCTCGACTTCTGGACTTGCGGCGGTTGAAGCGGAAGGCGAATTCGTCGAGGTAGGAGTCGAGATGCTCGTGACTGACCGCTCCTTGATGCGCGCCCAGTATCCAGCGCTTCACTAGCGACACCACGCGGTGCACCCGGGGGAGCAGTTTCGAGGCGCGCGCCGGTTGCCCCTCCAGGTAGCTCACCTCGTGGCGATAGCCGTCGCCTTCGAGCGGTTCGTATCCCAGCCAACCGTCGGTATGGACCACGCTGCCGGGTTCGATCGACTCGCCGACGAAGGCCATCAAGCTGTCCCCGGAGGCGTTGGGAATGGTGCGTATCCGAACCCGCCCGATGCCGGCACCATCTTCCTCGGCCGCTACTACAATCAGCGCCTTAGCGTCGGTTTGGCGACCGCGCACGCCCTCCTCCAAGCCTCCTAAGTAAGTCTCGTCAACCTCCACGCGCCCGCTGAGCCGATCGCGTCCGGGCCGCACCATGGCGCGCCGGAGCTTATGCAACCAAGTCCAGGCCGTTTTGTAGCTGCCCAGGCCCAACACCCGCTGCAAGCCCAGCGCGCTCGCCCCGTTCTTCTGGCTCGTGAGCCACCACATGGCTCGAAACCAACTCTGGAGGGGTTGGCGGGTGTCTTGAAATATTGTGCCCGCCGTTGGAGAAGCTTGATGCCCGCAGCCGGCGCACTCCAGCAGCGCTGTCCGCACCGCCCACGCTTTGTCGTGCCCGCATCGCGGACAACGAAAACCCTCCGGCCAGCGGAGTTGACACAGATACTCTCGACAGGCCTGCTCGGTGGCGAAACGCGCCTCGAACTCGGCCAGATTCCGAGGATAATCTTCCATTTCCCCGATCCTACATCTTGTGGTCACCTGAGTCAAGTAAATACCCATCATGCGCAGATTCGGCGTAGCCGTCGCCGATGGAGTTGTGGCGGTAGCGGCAGTCGTGTCAACACAGTGATTTAGCAAGTCGTCCTTTCTGCTGTTTCCCTCCCAGTTTGAGCCGCCTCCCAATCCCGGCGGGCAAAAGCGGGCTCACAAGCGGCATGTTCTCAGTAGCTTGCGGCAAGTGCATAAAATTCTATGCACAGCGCCCCTCAACGCAGCGCACCCTCCACCACCGGCGCGCAGCTTGATCCCGGCGGCGCCATCGCCCGCAGCCGCCGCATCAGCCGCTCGAACAGTCCCTGCTCCTGGTACTGATCGCTGTAGCTGATGCCCGTTCTACCGGCATGCCGCCAGATCTTGGCCGCCACGAACAGAAAGCGCAGCCGCGCCGTCGCCAGGGTGGTGTGCCGCAGCTTCTCCGGGGTGGCGTCGGCTTCGCGTTGGAACAGCAGCAGCCAGCAGTTGAGGTTGTAGGCCAGCATGACCAACTGAAAGTGATTGCGGTTCATGTCAAAGCGGCGCGAAGGATGGGCCGCCAGTCCGGCGTCGTTGTTGGCTTCTTTGATAAGGTTCTCCGCCCCGGCGCGCTGATTGTAAAACCACACCACCACCGCGATCGGCTCGGCGAGATTGGTCACAAACACGCGGTAGGTGTAAGCGCTGGTTTCAAACAACTGATATTGCTTGACCTCGTCGGTTTCCGGCTCCTTTTCATAACGCAGCGCGACAAAGCGGCAGGCCCTGCCCCAGCCTTGCGGCTGGTAGAGGAATTCGCATTCCGCAGCAGCGTCGCTGTGGGGCGAGGGCTTCCATTCGGCTTGCTGCAACTGCTCGACCAGTCGCCTGGTCTTGCGCGCGAGGACGAACTGACAACGCGCTTGTTCGTAGGCTTCCACCGCTTCCCAGCAATAAAAGCCGGAATCGGCCCGCGCGAAAATCTTCTTCACGCCGGCTGGCCCGGAAAGCGCTCTCCAGGTGCGCCACAATCTCTTTGAAAATCTTCTTCACCCGTGGCAAAGCCCGGAAAGCGCTCTCCAGGTGCGCCACAATCTCTTTGCCCGTGGGCCGGTCGCCATGGCGCAACCCGCCCATCAGGTATTCGCGCGTCTCGGCCAGGAAAGTCAGTATCGGCTGGTAGCTGCGCTTGCCCTTGTTTTTGGGGTTGTAGCTCTTGCGTCCGCCCATCTGTCGGCCATAGAGCGTGTGCACGGTGGTGTCGGTGTCCAGGGTCACCGTGGTCAACCGCACGTTGGCCGCCGTCCAGACTCGTTCCCGCAGTTGGCGCTGCATCGACAGGATCTGCCGCGCCACGTTCAGATGCAGCGAGGCCAGAAAGCGCCACAGCGTGGATTGCGGCGGCAGCCGCGTCACTTTTAAGATGCCGGTCAGGATGGGGTCGCGAGCGATGAAGCGGAGTTGGTGGAGCCGCGCAAAGCCGACATAGAGGCCCAGCACGAGGGCCAGCACAAACTGGTAGAGGCTCATCACACGGGTGATTCGTTTGACGCTAAGGGTTTCTTCCACCAGCGCTTGGAAGTCGAGTCTTTCGAGCAGGGTGGCGACCGGCAGCAGGCCGCCGTAGGGAGTCAGATTCTTGCCGCGGAAGTTATAGGGCGTGGAAGCCCCTATTTTATTGGGCTGCGGGGCCCTCGCGTCCAGGCCTTGTTTGACGGGCCTTGGGGAGCTATGCTGTTTTCGTTTGGTAACCATTTGGGTGACCTCCTTGGGGTGGGTTGGCGAAGCTGGAATCTTTGCCAGCCTACCTTTTCACCCCATGTTTTCGGGGGTCCCCAAATGGTCCCTTGCGGCTCAACCCTCCTCAGGTGCACCCCGCAGTGCATAATTCAGGTCTCAGGATCCGGACTCGTTTCCGGGGGGCAGGTCACCAGGCCCCCGAACGACCGGCTTGCCGGTCGTTCGCCCGAGAAGAGGTTGAGAGGTGGTTTGGGTGCCGGCCCTTACGGGCCGGCCCAACATTAATTCGGGCCGCTTGTGCGCGGCCGCGTCACGTTTCTATTGGGGCATTTGTCGGGCAAGGGGATGTAGATTCTATATTTGGGAGCGGCCCGCCCCCCGACCCCCCCTAATCTTCTTTCTTCCTTTCGGCGGTCGCTCGGATCCGTCGAGCCGTCTCGCCGTTAACCTCCGACTGTCCGGATAGCTGGAAGGCGACACGCTGTTCGCGGCTTCCGTTTCGACCGAACCCACCTTTGCCGTGAACGGGCGTCGCCGATTGTTTACATCGGCGCTGCTGCGAGGAAATTTCGTGCCGTCCTACGATGTGTCGCGAGACGGGAATCGATTTGTCGTCGTGGAACCGGTTGGGGAACGGCGGCCCGCAATCAAGGTTGTACGCAACTGGTTCGCGGAGTTCCAGGGCTCTCCGAGACGAGGCCGACAACCCGCGTTTTATTGAAACGTTGCCTATGGGCGCGCCGTCGGATTGCGCGCGTAAAGCTTCGATATAGAACCGCCGGTCTTCGTCGAGCAGGAAGACGTCCTGGCGGTTGTTGCCCCGTTGGGTGATGTGGTGCGGAACGCCCTCCGCCACCACCCGGGCTTGGCGTGACATGTGGTGGTGAGGTCAGACTACCACAGTTAGCTGCCTGTTTTAATGCATAGGTGAGCCGGCGAAGAGGTCCTCCTGAGAGGGATAAAAAGCTAAGCGCAGCCGCCCAAGGCGGCGCCTTAGAACCCGAACTCAGGAGGACTGAAATGCACTATATCGGACTCGACGTCCACAAGCAAAGCGTCAGCTACTGCACCAAGACCGCCGCCGGGGAGTTGGTCGAGGAAGGTCGCATCGACGCCACCCGCGAAGCGCTCGCAAGTTGGGCCCAAACGCAACCGCCCTGGCGCGGGGCGATGGAAGCCACCTTGTTCAGCGGCTGGATCCACGACACGCTCGCGCCCTACGCCGACGACCTCGCCGTCGGACACCCCGCCGCCATGGAAGCCATCACGCGGGCCAAAAAGAAAAGCGATCGCCTCGATTCCGACAAGCTCGCCGACCTATGCCGCGTCAACCTGCTGCCGCGCGTGTGGATGCCGCCGCGCGAGCTGCGCGAATTGCGCCGCCTGCTGCGCTTTCGCCGACGCCTGGTCGAACAAGCGACCTGGTCGAAGAACCGCATCGCGACCTTGATGATGGAAATCGGCGAGCCCTACGCCAAGTCCAAACTGCACGGCAAACGCTACTTCTACCGCTTTCTCGATGATCTGAAGGCAAGCGAAACCGACCTTCTCCTGTTGGCCGCGAGCCGCGACCGTCTGGAGGATTCCGCCGAGCTCGCCCGGCTTGTCGAGAAACGCCTGCTCGAGCATCCGCTGTTGTGCGAGCGTGTGGCGAGGTTGCAAACGATCCCGGGCGTCGGGGCGATCACGGCGCTCACGTGGGCGGTCGAGATCGGCGACCCGCGGCGCTTTCGCTCGCTCGATCGCGCGGTGAGCTACTGCGGGCTCTGCGCGCGGCTCAACGAATCGGCGGGCAAGAGCAAACGCGGCCCGCTGTCGAAGCAACGCAACCCGCATCTGCAACACGTGCTGATCGAAGCCGCCAAGCTTGCGCCGCGCTGGAACGAGCCGTTGGCCGGGTTGTATCAAAGCGAACTCGAGCGCGGACATCGCAATCGCGCGACGATTCGCGTGGCCCGCAAGCTGGTGGCGATGCTGCTCGCCATCGACCGCCGCCAAAGCGGCTACGAAGCGCGAGACTAGCGACGTAGCGATGCGCTGAACGACTTTCCGCCGGGCCTCGGCGTTCGGTGACTCCGTAACGGCTCCGCCGCGGCGGCGCCCGAGACGGCATGGTGACTGTTTCGAGGCCGGCGGAATCGACTTTGTTGGACCCGAACTGAATCTTCCGCGACGGCGCGCCTTGGCGTGCCCGAGGCGGCTCATGGATGTCTGGTCGCGCCCGAGGCGGGCGGTGATCGAAGTGAATGCGATTCGGTGACGGGAGTTCGTAGGCGTGGCAAGACGCCACCAATCACGCGGACTCTGATCCGCCAACGCCGGACCTGCGTCGGGTGACGAGGGCCGTCCATCGCCCTCGAAAATCTTCCAATAAGCGGCTGAGCGGAACCCGTCAAGGGTTCGCTTCGCCGCTGCGCGCCCTTGACTGAACCCGCTCAGCCGCCCAACCCCCCTAATACGAGGGCGATGGACTCCGAGCGTCGCTCACCCGACCCGAATCGAGAGCGACGATTGCTTCGCCCTTTCTCCATCACCCATCCCTCACCAACAGCGGGCTGACTGCGTCCACCCCTTGCGGACACTTGACAGATACCTATCATGGATGTCACCGATCTCCCCCGATCTCCCACTCCGGCGTACAGATCCGAGAACACCGCGGTTCTAACGCCATAGGAACCGCTTGTGACCGTCAAGCGAAATGCTGGAGGGTCACCCACATTGGCCTGTATGTCCAACGAGGACAAGTCGATCAGGGGGTAGCGGTCACAGCTTCCAAGTTGAGAAGCGTGGCCACCGGACCGAGGCGCTGTCGGGAACAAGGACGCTTCCCAAGATCGGTGCGGTCGTTAAATCTCCTCTGGTCATGTCCAGGATTTACATGCTCAACCGATCGCCGCGACTCGCCAGTGCCAATTCGCGTCGCGCCCAACCTCGCTGCCTTGACCGTCCGGCAACGCCCTGTCGGTATCGCCCACAACGTAAGTTGCCGCCCCATGCACGGCTACACCTGTCCCCATTTCTTGCAGCCGGTTTTCCCCCTCAGGTCGGATTCGGAGTGGGCACGAAATTTCCCGACAGTAATGCTGGGGAGAGCACTATGTGATTTACTTCGGGGACTTAGTCCCGCTCGATCCCCAGGGGAAGACCGGCGCTGGCGACCTAAACCGGGCACGGAATCAGGGATCGAATCGCTTGGGACAGCGATGTCAACGGATCCGCTTGGGCGGGAGACAAGACACCCCCGACGACATGTGCGTTCACCCGGTCGATGAAATCCTGTAGGGCGCCGCAGGCGGGCTCCCGCTGGTCTTTGTTCAAGCGGCCGATGGCTTGGTTCAACTCCTTGGCAAGCGAGTTGGCTTGTCCTTTACTGAGGGGCCCGGTTGGCGCGACCAAACCCTGAACCATGCTCCCGAGCGTTTGAAGTTGAGTGAAGAAGGGGGGAGTTGCGAACGCGAAGGAATTTACCCTCCCAGGAAACCCTGGGGGGATGCCGGAGTTCGCGGGGCCCCAGCTAGCACCCCCGTCCGTGGTCTTGAAGACGCCATCCGGGGTCCCTGCATAGAGGGTCTCGGTTTCGGTTGGATCCAAACCCAAGGCGCCGACCGACTTACCCACCGCCTCGGTGGGTAACCCGGTGTTCATCGGTGCCCAGTTCGCCCCGCCATCGGTGCTCTTGGCAACACCCACATCCGGCGCACCGCCATCGGTCCTAGCGTATATGGTCGTAGGTTCTGATGGGTCGACCACCAATTCTTCAACGAAAAAGTCCGTGATGCCGGTGCTGCTGTCTCCCCACGTAGCACCGCCGTCCGTACTCTTGTCGAGGCGGGAAAAAGGGCCGCCCAAGTAGACCGTGTCTAGATGAGCAGGGTCAATAGCCAGCGTGAATCCTAACGCCGTATCGACTTGGATCCAGTTTGCACCACCGTCAGTGGTCTTGTACGTGCCCAGACCTGACGGGCCGGTTATGTAGAGCGTATTTGGACTCGCGGCATGCATCGCAATACCACGAACGTCACGGTGATCCTGGTCTGGGACTAGCCCGTTGTTAACGGGCTCCCAGGATGCTCCCCCGTTTGTGCTCTTGAAGACTCCTTCCCCTTCCTGCCCAAATACCCCGATTGTGGCGTAGATCGTGGAGGGACTCGTCGGATCAATGAGGATCCCCGTAATGCCTGTCGGCGGGAGCCCCAACACAATTCCGTTGTTGGCCAAGACCCAAGTCTCCCCTCCATCCGTGCTCTTCAAGACGCCGCTGTTCCCTACCCCGTAGATCGCGGCGGGGTTGGTAGGATCCACGGCTAGATTGAGGCTGATATCCGGGTCGGAGGGTGAGAGGTGCAAATTCGCGGTTACCTGAAATAACACCTGAAGCTCGAGTACGGCTGGCGGAACCGCGGCAGCCGGCACGCGAACATTCGTGATACGAATGAGGGTCTGGAATGGAAAGCAGTTGCCCGATCCGTCGTCTGTCCCGCAATCAATGGGATTACCAGTATCGTTGGGTGCGCCGGGAATGGGTATGTTGACCCCTTGCCACACCAATGGATTGATGTCGCCCGGAACATAGCGGCCGTATTGTGGTTTTGGGAAACGCGGGTCCGGCCCGCCGAATGTCGACGTCGTGACCGGGTCGGCGTGGTTTTCATTGATGATCAATACTGCGTCGGTTATGTCCGGGCCTTCTCCGAAATCGATATTGTTCGTGACGCCCAACAGGCCGTTGTCCGCGCCAAATAGCTCGTGGTACCCGTAGGACAGGCTCACATCCGCCGTGACGTATTGCTCATAACTCCCGTCAGCGATGGGATTCTCACAGAACAACACAATGTCCCCCGTTAGCTCCGCGAACCCGGTGCCTCGTATCAGGGGCGTTGCTGCCGTTGTCTGAAACCTGAATTATGCACTGCGGGGTGCACCTGAGGAGGGTTGAGCCGCAAGGGACCATTTGGGGACCCCCGAAAACATGGGGTGAAAAGGTAGGCTGGCAAAGATTCCAGCTTCGCCAACCCACCCCAAGGAGGTCACCCAAATGGTTACCAAACGAAAACAGCATAGCTCCCCAAGGCCCGTCAAACAAGGCCTGGACGCGAGGGCCCCGCAGCCCAATAAAATAGGGGCTTCCACGCCCTATAACTTCCGCGGCAAGAATCTGACTCCCTACGGCGGCCTGCTGCCGGTCGCCACCCTGCTCGAAAGACTCGACTTCCAAGCGCTGGCGGAAGAAACCCTTAGCGTCAAACGAATCACCCGTGTGATGAGCCTCTACCAGTTTGTGCTGGCCCTCGTGCTGGGCCTCTATGTCGGCTTTGCGCGGCTCCACCAACTCCGCTTCATCGCTCGCGACCCCATCCTGACCGGCATCTTAAAAGTGACGCGGCTGCCGCCGCAATCCACGCTGTGGCGCTTTCTGGCCTCGCTGCATCTGAACGTGGCGCGGCAGATCCTGTCGATGCAGCGCCAACTGCGGGAACGAGTCTGGACGGCGGCCAACGTGCGGTTGACCACGGTGACCCTGGACACCGACACCACCGTGCACACGCTCTATGGCCGACAGATGGGCGGACGCAAGAGCTACAACCCCAAAAACAAGGGCAAGCGCAGCTACCAGCCGATACTGACTTTCCTGGCCGAGACGCGCGAATACCTGATGGGCGGGTTGCGCCATGGCGACCGGCCCACGGGCAAAGAGATTGTGGCGCACCTGGAGAGCGCTTTCCGGGCTTTGCCAGCCGGCGTGAAGAAGATTTTCGCGCGGGCCGATTCCGGCTTTGATGGGTATTTACTTGACTCAGGTGACCACAAGATGTAGGATCGGGGAAATGGAAGATTATCCTCGGAATCTGGCCGAGTTCGAGGGGCGTTTCGCCACCGAGCAGGCCTGTCGAGAGTATCTGTGTCAACTCCGCTGGCCGGAGGGTTTTCGTTGTCCGCGATGCGGGCACGACAAAGCGTGGGCGGTGCGGACAGCGCTGCTGGAGTGCGCCGGCTGCGGGCATCAAGCTTCTCCAACGGCGGGCACAATATTTCAAGACACCCGCCAACCCCTCCAGAGTTGGTTTCGAGCGATGTGGTGGCTCACGAGCCAGAAGAACGGGGCGAGCGCGCTGGGCTTGCAGCGGGTGTTGGGCCTGGGCAGCTACAAAACGGCCTGGACTTGGTTGCATAAGCTCCGGCGCGCCATGGTGCGGCCCGGACGCGATCGGCTCAGCGGGCGCGTGGAGGTTGACGAGACTTACTTAGGAGGCTTGGAGGAGGGCGTGCGCGGTCGCCAAACCGACGCTAAGGCGCTGATTGTAGTAGCGGCCGAGGAAGATGGTGCCGGCATCGGGCGGGTTCGGATACGCACCATTCCCAACGCCTCCGGGGACAGCTTGATGGCCTTCGTCGGCGAGTCGATCGAACCCGGCAGCGTGGTCCATACCGACGGTTGGCTGGGATACGAACCGCTCGAAGGCGACGGCTATCGCCACGAGGTGAGCTACCTGGAGGGGCAACCGGCGCGCGCCTCGAAACTGCTCCCCCGGGTGCACCGCGTGGTGTCGTTAGTGAAGCGCTGGATACTGGGCGCGCATCAAGGAGCGGTCAGTCACGAGCATCTCGACTCCTACCTCGACGAATTCGCCTTCCGCTTCAACCGCCGCAAGTCCAGAAGTCGAGGCAAGCTCTTTTACCGCCTGGTTCAACAGGCCGTCGCCGTGCCACCGGCACCCTACAAATCGCTGGTCGGAGGCACCGCGACACGCGCTACGGACGACCACAACATGTAGGGGCTATTTCCCAATACCTGAGTCAAGTAAATACCCATCCCGGCTTTTATTGCTGGGAAGCGGTGGAAGCCTACGAACAAGCGCGTTGTCAGTTCGTCCTCGTGGCGCGCAAGACCAGGCGACTGGTCGAGCAGTTGCAGCAAGCCGAATGGAAGCCCTCGCCCCACAGCGACGCTGCTGCGGAATGCGAATTCCTCTACCAGCCGCAAGGCTGGGGCAGGGCCTGCCGCTTTGTCGCGCTGCGTTATGAAAAGGAGCCGGAAACCGACGAGGTCAAGCAATATCAGTTGTTTGAAACCAGCGCTTACACCTACCGCGTGTTTGTGACCAATCTCGCCGAGCCGATCGCGGTGGTGGTGTGGTTTTACAATCAGCGCGCCGGGGCGGAGAACCTTATCAAAGAAGCCAACAACGACGCCGGACTGGCGGCCCATCCTTCGCGCCGCTTTGACATGAACCGCAATCACTTTCAGTTGGTCATGCTGGCCTACAACCTCAACTGCTGGCTGCTGCTGTTCCAACGCGAAGCCGACGCCACCCCGGAGAAGCTGCGGCACACCACCCTGGCGACGGCGCGGCTGCGCTTTCTGTTCGTGGCGGCCAAGATCTGGCGGCATGCCGGTAGAACGGGCATCAGCTACAGCGATCAGTACCAGGAGCAGGGACTGTTCGAGCGGCTGATGCGGCGGCTGCGGGCGATGGCGCCGCCGGGATCAAGCTGCGCGCCGGTGGTGGAGGGTGCGCTGCGTTGAGGGGCGCTGTGCATAGAATTTTATGCACTTGCCGCAAGCTACTGAGAACATGCCGCTTGTGAGCCCGCTTTTGCCCGCCGGGATTGGGAGGCGGCTCAAACTGGGAGGGAAACAGCAGAAAGGACGACTTGCTAAATCACTGTGTTGACACGACTGCCGCTACCGCCACAACTCCATCGGCGACGGCTACGCCGAATCTGCGCATGATGGGTATTTACTTGACTCAGGTGACCACAAGATGTAGGATCGGGGAAATGGAAGATTATCCTCGGAATCTGGCCGAGTTCGAGGCGCGTTTCGCCACCGAGCAGGCCTGTCGAGAGTATCTGTGTCAACTCCGCTGGCCGGAGGGTTTTCGTTGTCCGCGATGCGGGCACGACAAAGCGTGGGCGGTGCGGACAGCGCTGCTGGAGTGCGCCGGCTGCGGGCATCAAGCTTCTCCAACGGCGGGCACAATATTTCAAGACACCCGCCAACCCCTCCAGAGTTGGTTTCGAGCCATGTGGTGGCTCACGAGCCAGAAGAACGGGGCGAGCGCGCTGGGCTTGCAGCGGGTGTTGGGCCTGGGCAGCTACAAAACGGCCTGGACTTGGTTGCATAAGCTCCGGCGCGCCATGGTGCGGCCCGGACGCGATCGGCTCAGCGGGCGCGTGGAGGTTGACGAGACTTACTTAGGAGGCTTGGAGGAGGGCGTGCGCGGTCGCCAAACCGACGCTAAGGCGCTGATTGTAGTAGCGGCCGAGGAAGATGGTGCCGGCATCGGGCGGGTTCGGATACGCACCATTCCCAACGCCTCCGGGGACAGCTTGATGGCCTTCGTCGGCGAGTCGATCGAACCCGGCAGCGTGGTCCATACCGACGGTTGGCTGGGATACGAACCGCTCGAAGGCGACGGCTATCGCCACGAGGTGAGCTACCTGGAGGGGCAACCGGCGCGCGCCTCGAAACTGCTCCCCCGGGTGCACCGCGTGGTGTCGTTAGTGAAGCGCTGGATACTGGGCACGCATCAAGGAGCGGTCAGTCACGAGCATCTCGACTCCTACCTCGACGAATTCGCCTTCCGCTTCAGCCGCCGCAAGTCCAGAAGTCGAGGCAAGCTCTTTTACCGCCTGGTTCAACAGGCCGTCGCCGTGCCACCGGCACCCTACAAATCGCTGGTCGGAGGCACCGCGACACGCGCTACGGACGACCACAACATGTAGGGGCTATTTCCCAATACCTGAGTCAAGTAAATACTCATCCTGCGCATAATTCAGGTGAGAGAAAATCGAAGGATCGGGACGTAATTGAAGGTGGCGGGGAATGGCGAGGTAGCGATACACGACCGAACAGATCATCCACAAGCTGAGGGAAGCGGAAGTCGAGAAGGATTCTGCCCGCGTCGTGGGCGGAGGTGTCCCCCCCATGAAGTTCCATAAGAAGCGGGAAACTCTGGCGAAACTCGACCGGGCATGCCGTCGACTCCCAGAGCAGTCGAGCTACAGTTCGACCCAACCGAGGAGTTTTCTCGTTACAGTTTTGTATCCTCCGTTACATGTGCGACGAGAGCGGCAAAATTGGAACTTGTCTATAATCGATGGAATATACGCTCAGGGCGCGTAGCTCAGTTGGTTAGAGCGCCTGCTTCACACGCAGGAGGTCCCCAGTTCGAGTCTGGGCGCGCCCACCAAATCCCATCTCGAGAATAGACACTAAACTTCCCAAAATCATAGATTTAACTCGACTTCCTGCTGAGGGAGCCTGGGGATGGTGCGCTTGCCGAAGGACGAATAGAGGGGGAAGGCGCTCATCATTTTGGCCACCAATTGGCCACGAGAGGCGCCTGTGGATTACCCCGCAATGACATTCGAACTGCAACTCGCTCTTGAGCGCGCCCGCTCAGCGGTGCTGTGGGCGGCGTTTGAGAGGTTGCTGGCACTCAGGACCAAGCGACGGCGGGGGACGGCTCAGGACGGCTCGGAGACGGCACGAATGCGATGCTCGTGTGGGTGCAACAAGACATTCATGCAGTACCGCTCGAATCAGAGATATTACTCCGAGGCCTGCCGCAAGCGGGCATGGAGGTTGCGAAAGGAATTAGAGGCCCTGAGTGAGGCTTGAGGTCGTCAGGGCCGTGGAAGTGAAACGCAGTGATGAAGGAGGTAGTGAGTCCGCTGGAAAGCCGCAGGCCGGGTACCGGCTTCGGTGAGTAGGACGAACAGCCTTAACCTGCCATGGACTGGTGGTTGCAATGACGGCGGGGTCCATGGACAGACACTTTGGTTGATGGCGGCAGGAACAGGCAATATGAACTCTCTAGATCATCTCTGGGGATATCAGGCGCGTCGTGATGGCGCGCTCGGTACATGTCATCTGAGCATTCCTGGACGCCCATCAGCCGGAGAGCCGCTACCTGCTGGGCTTGGATCGCAGCGGCTAAATGGATACTCCGAAAGGCAGAAGTCCAAGATCCACGGCGGAGCCGCCCGTCGTTAAGTAGCTGCCGACCAGGCAGGCGCGGACTGCGCTGCCTGGGCCTCCTGTTGGAGGCGGGGAGAACCCTGGTAACCGGAAACGGGCCGGGGCTAGTCCTCCTCCGCCTCCTGCACGGAGACTCCAAGGAAAAGACTAGCTTAGTAGAGGGTACTGTAGTAGTAGAGTGTAGGGGGAATCCGCCCGTGCTACGAATCGGGAAATAAGTAACACAAACAAGGGGGGCTATGTCAATATGAGCAGTCCGCACAACACGGAACCGCAAGCAAACGGTGCGCTGGCTCGTGCGCTGAGACGACGGAATCCTGACTGGAACGACTCGACCGTCCACGTCGAGCGCACCAATGTGATTGAGGACGCCGTGCTAGGCACGGGGAGAGGGAAGCATCCGGGATATCCCGTGCAAGAAGTTGAAGTAGATCGCGAATGGGGCGATGGGATTAGTGGGAGATGGGTATTTACTTGACTCAGGTGACCACAAGATGTAGGATCGGGGAAATGGAAGATTATCCTCGGAATCTGGCCGAGTTCGAGGCGCGTTTCGCCACCGAGCAGGCCTGTCGAGAGTATCTGTGTCAACTCCGCTGGCCGGAGGGTTTTCGTTGTCCGCGATGCGGGCACGACAAAGCGTGGGCGGTGCGGACAGCGCTGCTGGAGTGCGCCGGCTGCGGGCATCAAGCTTCTCCAACGGCGGGCACAATATTTCAAGACACCCGCCAACCCCTCCAGAGTTGGTTTCGAGCCATGTGGTGGCTCACGAGCCAGAAGAACGGGGCGAGCGCGCTGGGCTTGCAGCGGGTGTTGGGCCTGGGCAGCTGCAAAACGGCCTGGACTTGGTTGCATAAGCTCCGGCGCGCCATGGTGCGGCCCGGACGCGATCGGCTCAGCGGGCGCGTGGAGGTTGACGAGACTTACTTAGGAGGCTTGGAGGAGGGCGTGCGCGGTCGCCAAACCGACGCTGAGGCGCTGATTGTAGTAGCGGCCGAGGAAGATGGTGCCGGCATCGGGCGGGTTCGGATACGCACCATTCCCAACGCCTCCGGGGACAGCTTGATGGCCTTCGTCGGCGAGTCGATCGAACCCGGCAGCGTGGTCCATACCGACGGTTGGCTGGGATACGAACCGCTCGAAGGCGACGGCTATCGCCACGAGGTGAGCTACCTGGAGGGGCAACCGGCGCGCGCCTCGAAACTGCTCCCCCGGGTGCACCGCGTGGTGTCGTTAGTGAAGCGCTGGATACTGGGCACGCATCAAGGAGCGGTCAGTCACGAGCATCTCGACTCCTACCTCGACGAATTCGCCTTCCGCTTCAACCGCCGCAAGTCCAGAAGTCGAGGCAAGCTCTTTTACCGCCTGGTTCAACAGGCCGTCGCCGTGCCACCGGCACCCTACAAATCGCTGGTCGGAGGCACCGCGACACGCGCTACGGACGACCACAACATGTAGGGGCTATTTCCCAATACCTGAGTCAAGTAAATACCCATCTAGTGGGATTCTTCTTCTTGTAGAGAGCTAACGCGGCGGCGGCGGTCTCTATGAACTCCTGCCCATAAGACCACAGCCCAGCAGACCACAGGTTGTTTCTCTTTTTTGTTTCCATGAGCCTGACACGGGCGCTGAGCGCTATGCCAAGAGTCGGCGCTCCGCCGGTGGGATCGTGGGCGTCGAAGGCGCGACGATCAAGACGCCCGGAGCCGTGGAGTAGTTCAACTCCGGCCAGGCCAGCTTGATCTTCTTCAACTCGCGCAGGATACGAGCGCGAAGAACGCGGATAGCACGAGTAAAATCTTCATTTTAGCGCCTCGCGCCCGCCTCGTCTGGGGCCGCTTCGTCCACCTCTTCTAGAGCGATGCGGGCGATAACTTCGTCGCTCAAGTGGTCATGAAACCCATGCTTCTCGCGCACCTCTCGCAATTTTCGTGCTATCCAGGCTGTTCTGTCTTGAGCAACTAAGTCCCTTGTTGCCATTTTGCTTTTGCGAATAACGTTGGTCATATGACCAATAGCTTGCAGGTTTCGCCGCTGCATTTCGCTTTTCATGCCAGCCCCGTAGCTTTCCAACAGGCTCGCAATCCCCATATGGCCATTTAGGTACGCGGCCCCGAGCGGTGAACCGCCGCCATTGGTTCGAGCCTTGACATCCGCCCCGGATTGCAAAAGTAAGCTTGCAGTTGCAACCGAACCGGTCATCGCCGCATAGTGCAGCGGGGTAGCTCCGCTGCTATCCTTCGCATCGACATCGGCTCCGAAATCCAGTAAGATGGGTATTTACTTGACTCAGGTGACCACAAGATGTAGGATCGGGGAAATGGAAGATTATCCTCGGAATCTGGCCGAGTTCGAGGCGCGTTTCGCCACCGAGCAGGCCTGTCGAGAGTATCTGTGTCAACTCCGCTGGCCGGAGGGTTTTCGTTGTCCGCGATGCGGGCACGACAAAGCGTGGGCGGTGCGGACAGCGCTGCTGGAGTGCGCCGGCTGCGGGCATCAAGCTTCTCCAACGGCGGGCACAATATTTCAAGACACCCGCCAACCCCTCCAGAGTTGGTTTCGAGCCATGTGGTGGCTCACGAGCCAGAAGAACGGGGCGAGCGCGCTGGGCTTGCGGCGGGTGTTGGGCCTGGGCAGCTACAAAACGGCCTGGACTTGGTTGCATAAGCTCCGGCGCGCCATGGTGCGGCCCGGACGCGATCGGCTCAGCGGGCGCGTGGAGGTTGACGAGACTTACTTAGGAGGCTTGGAGGAGGGCGTGCGCGGTCGCCAAACCGACGCTGAGGCGCTGATTGTAGTAGCGGCCGAGGAAGATGGTGCCGGCATCGGGCGGGTTCGGATACGCACCATTCCCAACGCCTCCGGGGACAGCTTGATGGCCTTCGTCGGCGAGTCGATCGAACCCGGCAGCGTGGTCCATACCGACGGTTGGCTGGGATACGAACCGCTCGAAGGCGACGGCTATCGCCACGAGGTGAGCTACCTGGAGGGGCAACCGGCGCGCGCCTCGAAACTGCTCCCCCGGGTGCACCGCGTGGTGTCGTTAGTGAAGCGCTGGATACTGGGCACGCATCAAGGAGCGGTCAGTCACGAGCATCTCGACTCCTACCTCGACGAATTCGCCTTCCGCTTCAACCGCCGCAAGTCCAGAAGTCGAGGCAAGCTCTTTTACCGCCTGGTTCAACAGGCCGTCGCCGTGCCACCGGCACCCTACAAATCGCTGGTCGGAGGCACCGCGACACGCGCTACGGACGACCACAACATGTAGGGGCTATTTCCCAATACCTGAGTCAAGTAAATACCCATCTCGCACGATTCTGGGCGCTACCCTTAGTGGGCGGAAAAGGTCCGCCCCTTGTGTCTTCAGGCCGACTGGGCCGCGCAGATCTCAAAGGCTTCATTCTCGCTCTTCTCTCTTAACTTCTCGTCCAGCCCGAGTTCGCTGTCAGCCAGATCAGTGATCTTAGTTCCTTCGTCTTGAAGTTGCTTCCATCGCCGCTCAATCTCGTCGCCATTCAGAGCATCGACTTGGGACCATAAAAACTTGCATTCCGTGAGCCAGTCGGCACATCTCGTGCGCAGGCTTGAGCTGATCAGCGCCTTCTGAGAGTGTCGGTTAATGACCAACCACAGGTTCAACGCCGCCGCCAGTGCTGCAAGAATCTTCGCGATGTCCGGGACCCAATTCACAAGCAAGATGGCCACTGTCCCCGACGAGAGCAGCAGCGCACCCAGCGCGATCCACCGGTCACGCCGTGCGAGCTTGCCTGAAAGGTACCCGTAATACCGGTGGATGGGTATTTACTTGACTCAGGTGACCACAAGATGTAGGATCGGGGAAATGGAAGATTATCCTCGGAATCTGGCCGAGTTCGAGGCGCGTTTCGCCACCGAGCAGGCCTGTCGAGAGTATCTGTGTCAACTCCGCTGGCCGGAGGGTTTTCGTTGTCCGCGATGCGGGCACGACAAAGCGTGGGCGGTGCGGACAGCGCTGCTGGAGTGCGCCGGCTGCGGGCATCAAGCTTCTCCAACGGCGGGCACAATATTTCAAGACACCCGCCAACCCCTCCAGAGTTGGTTTCGAGCCATGTGGTGGCTCACGAGCCAGAAGAACGGGGCGAGCGCGCTGGGCTTGCGGCGGGTGTTGGGCCTGGGCAGCTGCAAAACGGCCTGGACTTGGTTGCATAAGCTCCGGCGCGCCATGGTGCGGCCCGGACGCGATCGGCTCAGCGGGCGCGTGGAGGTTGACGAGACTTACTTAGGAGGCTTGGAGGAGGGCGTGCGCGGTCGCCAAACCGACGCTAAGGCGCTGATTGTAGTAGCGGCCGAGGAAGATGGTGCCGGCATCGGGCGGGTTCGGATACGCACCATTCCCAACGCCTCCGGGGACAGCTTGATGGCCTTCGTCGGCGAGTCGATCGAACCCGGCAGCGTGGTCCATACCGACGGTTGGCTGGGATACGAACCGCTCGAAGGCGACGGCTATCGCCACGAGGTGAGCTACCTGGAGGGGCAACCGGCGCGCGCCTCGAAACTGCTCCCCCGGGTGCACCGCGTGGTGTCGTTAGTGAAGCGCTGGATACTGGGCACGCATCAAGGAGCGGTCAGTCACGAGCATCTCGACTCCTACCTCGACGAATTCGCCTTCCGCTTCAACCGCCGCAAGTCCAGAAGTCGAGGCAAGCTCTTTTACCGCCTGGTTCAACAGGCCGTCGCCGTGCCACCGGCACCCTACAAATCGCTGGTCGGAGGCACCGCGACACGCGCTACGGACGACCACAACATGTAGGGGCTATTTCCCAATACCTGAGTCAAGTAAATACCCATCTACCGGTGAACCATCTCGGCGTGGTAGCGTGATTCCCAGACCATGCTTCTCTGTTGTTCGGTCGCCATGTGTTTATTTTAGCGCCAGCCTGCGAGCTCCCCCCACAACTCCCTCGCCATCCATCTGACTTCACCAATCACCCGGCCATTTGTCGCTCTCACCGGAACTCCTTCCCCATCACTAACCCGTTTTCTACCGCAAAGACAGGCTCGCTCCCTGCTTAGACATGCGCTGAGCCTTTGAGGGGGGGCTAATGAGCATTGTGCCGCGAGCGACGACTGTTCCATTTGCCGGAACAAGAACAGTCTCTTTCACCCGCGCTTTCCGAAGGCACAAGGATTTACGCGCCGTTAAGAATCTGGGCCGATGCGACCGGCGGACCCTCAAGGGCCTCCGGGAACTCGACTTCCGCACCCTGCAAACCGAAATGAAAGGCCTCTTGAGCAAGACCGAAATCAAGGCCCTGCTGGCGCGTCGTGATAAGATCGTCGCCTTCTTCGACCGAGAGATCGCAAAAAAGGGCGAAGCTGCCGTTCTGTGCGACAAACACCAACTCTAACCCCTGAGCAGCGTCGCCGGCATCCCCGGTTGCGACCGGCTCTCGGGCCGGTCCAAAGCCCCCAATGGAGACGGTCTCGGCTCGTCCTGCCCACTCGCTCAATGAGCTATTCTTAATGTTTTGAGAATGACACGCGCCCGCTTTGCGCCCTCGCCCACCGGTTACCTTCATATAGGGGGCGCTCGAACATTCATCTTTAATTGGCTTCATGCTCGCCGTCAGGGCGGTGTCGTCGTTCTCCGCATCGACGATACTGACGTCGAACGGAACACCCAGACCTCTCTCGATTCCATCCAAGAAGGTCTCCAATGGCTCGAACTGGGCTGGGACGAGTTCTACCGTCAATCCGAACGCCTCGATCTCCATCGCCGGGCCGCCTGGGCTATTTTCGAAAAGGGGCTCGCCTATCGCGACTTCACGCCCGCCTCCGCGGCGCTTGACAATCCGAGCCGAGGATGGCTTTTCAATCCGGGCATGCGCGAGCTCACCCGCGAGCAGAGCGATCGCCGCGCCGACGCGGGCGAACCCTTCGTCCTACGCTTCCGAGTGCCGCGCGACTCACGCCCCGAGGTTGTTGTATCCGATTTCGTCTACGGGACCGTGCGTAAGATTACCGGCGACCTCGAGGATTTCGCGCTGCTGCGCTCGACCGGCATGCCGACCTATCACATGGCCTCCTGCGCCGACGATGCCGATCTGCGCATCACCGACATCCTGCGCGGCCAAGAACACCTGGCGAACACGTTCAAACACGTGCTGATCTTCGAAGCGCTTGGCGTCGACGTTCCGATGACGGCTCACCTGCCGCTGTTGATGGCGCCCGACGGCGCAAAGCTTTCAAAACGTATCCACGGCCCAGTGGTTAGCGTTACAACATATCGCGACGCCGGTTTCCTGCCGCATGCGTGCGTAAATTTCCTTGCCCTGCTGGGGTGGTCGCCAAAGAATGACCGCGAGAAGATGTCGCGCGACGAGCTTGTCGAGCTGTTCTCGCTCGACGGCATCAACCGCGGCAACGCCATCATCAACTTCAGCGACGAGGAACCGTTCGATCCCAAGGCCGTGTGGCTGAATGCCGAGCATATCCGGGCGCTCGATGTCGATGACCTCGCGCGGCAATTGATGCCCTACGCCCAACAAGCCGGGTTTACGAATGCCGTGCCGGAAAAGCTTCGCGCCATAACTCCGCTGATCCGGGAGCGAATCCGTTTTTTGCGCGATGTGGGCACTGTCGCCGATTTCTTCTTCACCCAGCCGCGGTCTTACGAGCCCGCGGAATTGATCCCCAAAAAGGGGGATGCCGCCTTGGCCGCGCGGGCGCTCCGTAAGTCGAGGGAAGTGCTGTCAACCGTACCCGCCTTCGATCACGCAACCCTCGAGATAGCGCTTCGCGCCGCTGCCGCCGACCTCGGCGTGAAGGCGGGACAGATGTTCCAGCCCGTTCGCGTCGCGGTGTGCGGACGCAAGAATGCACCGCCGCTTTTCGAAACCCTCGAGGTGCTCGGCCGTGACACCGTGCTGACCCGTCTCGAGTTTGCTTTAGGAATTGTCTAATGAAGGACGCCGATTTACCCCGTTCGAATTTCATTCGTGATTGGATTCGCTCCGACACCGCGTGCGGGAAACATGGCGGACGTGTGCATACCCGCTTTCCACCCGAACCCAATGGCTATTTACACGTCGGCCACGCCAAGAGCATCATGGTCAACTTCGGCCTCGCCGAGGAGTTCGGCGGCAAGTGCAATTTGCGCTTCGACGACACAAATCCCACCAAGGAAGAGTCCGAGTACGTAGAGTCGATCATCGAAGATGTGAGATGGTTGGGCGGCGATTTCGGCGACCGGCCCGTTTATGCATCCGACTACTTCCAGCAGTTGTACGATTGGGCCGTCGACCTCATCAAGAAAGGCAAGGCCTATGTTTGCGACTTGAGCGGCGACCAGGTGCGGGAGACGCGCGGCACACTGACCGATGCAGGAAAAAACAGCCCTTATCGGGAGAGAAGCGTCGAGGAGAATCTGGACCTCTTCGCGCGCATGAAAGACGGCGAGTTTCCCGACGGCTCGCGCACCCTGCGCGCCAAAATCGATATGGCCTCGCCGAATCTCAACATGCGGGATCCCGTCATGTACCGAATCCTGCACGCCGAGCATCATCGCACGGGCAATCGTTGGTGCATTTATCCCATGTACGACTGGACGCACGGGCAAAGCGACTCCATCGAGGGCGTCACCCACTCGATCTGCACGCTCGAGTTTGAAGATCATCGTCCGCTCTATGACTGGTATCTCGATCAGCTCGGGGTCTTCCATCCGCAACAGATTGAGTTCGACCGGTTGAACTTGACGTACACCGTAATGAGCAAGCGCAAGCTGCTGCAACTCGTGCAGCAGGGCGTGGTGGAAGGCTGGGATGATCCCCGCATGCCCACGATTAGCGGGATGCGCCGGCGCGGCTACTCGCCCCAAGGTTTGCGCAATTTCGCGCGCAATCTCGGCGTGTCGAAGACGAACGGCTTCACGGAATTCGAGAAGCTTGAATACTACATCCGGCAGGATCTGAATCGGACCTCTCCACGCGTGATGACGGTCTTGCGCCCCCTCAAGCTGGTGTTGACGAACTACCCCGAAGGCCAAGTGGAGCACATGGAAGCCGTCAACAACCCCGAAGACCCCGACGCAGGCACGCGGTCAGTACCCTTTAGCCGCGAACTCTGGATCGAACAGGATGACTTCCGCGAGGTGCCTCCCAAACGCTACCACCGACTTTTTCCGGGGAATGAAGTCCGACTGCGGTATGGCTACATCATCAAATGTGAGCAAGCCGTGAAAGACCCCATTACGGGCGAAATCACGGAGATCCACTGCACCTACGATCCCGAGACGCGTAGCGGCCCGCAAACGCGGAAAGTGAAGTCAACCATTCACTGGGTTTCGGCGGCGGAGGCCATTCCCGTAGAGGTTCGGCTCTACGACAAGCTGTTCAACGTCGAAAATCCCAATGAGTCGCCCGAGGGTGAAGATTTCACGATGTACGTAAACCCGCAATCGCTCGAAGTAGTCGGCGGCAAAGCCGAGCCTTCGCTGGCGGACGCCCGGCCCGGCGACCGCTATCAGTTCGAGCGTATCGGGTATTTCTGCGTGGATAAGTCATCGCACGCCGAGCGGCTCGTCTTCAATCGTACCGCCGGGCTGCGGGACACCTGGGCGAAGCTTCAGAAGCGATTGTGAGGAGCCTCGCTGCCGACGGACCGGGATCGATAGACGATTCCACATTTTCAAAGTCGCCAATCGTCTCTGAAACATGCGAGGCGGCCCCGGTTCGGCCGGGCGATACGTGCCGCTATCGCCGGCAGGGAATTTTCGGAGTACCATAAACCTTGTTGGTGAAGCCGAACCCGCCAGGCTGGGTCGGCGAACCTTCGAGCGCGGCACCTCATGACTTCAAGGACTTCTCGGTTTGGATTCCGAGCCACTTGCACCCTTGCTTTGCTTTCGCTGTTAGGGGTAGCTTGGACAACGCGTTCCAAGCAGGCCCTGGCGGCGGATGGCGCTCCATCGGCGCTCGAAGCATCCTTCGCGCTACGTGCGAAGCCGTTCTTAGAACAAAACTGCATCCAGTGCCACAACGTTGACACAGCCATGTCGGGGGTCCGACTGGACCAGCTCGACGCGACGCTCGAGGATCGGCATCTTCGCCTTTGGGAAGCCGTAAGGCGAAAGGTCGGCGATGAGACGATGCCGCCAAAAGGCGCGCCACAGCCGACCGGCGCCGACCGTCAGGGGATGGTCGAGTGGATCACGCAAGCACTGCACGCCGCCCGCTCGAGGCCGCTGCCGAAGAACGGCATCGTGCGGCGTCTGACGGTCTCACAGTACGGCAATACTCTCCGCGAATTGTTGCTGCTCGACGCCGACCTGACGGCCGCGCTTCCACCCGACGCCGTTTCCAAGGATGGATTCGTAAATAATGCGGAGACGTTGGAACTTTCGCCGCTGCTGATGGAAGCCTACTTTGAAATCGCCGAAGAGGCGCTCGGCCGGGCCATCGTCAATCCGGACTCGAAGCCCACGATCCAGAACTTCCGGGTTGATCTGGGCGCGTCGATCAATCCCAAACCGCTCCCGGGCAAGCTGATTCTCGGCGCGAACAACCTCCTGTTGGACAACCAAGATTTCCTGGTCAAGCAACTCACGCCCGGCAAGGCGTTCTCCTTCGAACCGTTCCGAATGCGGACCAAATATCGCTTCATCGAAGGCTACAAAGGCAACTCGACAGTCCGCGACTGGAGAGACTTTGACAGCATTTACCACTCCGTTTTTGCCTGCATGCGCGGCAACCCCGGCTATCCCAAGGGGCACGCTTACAGCACGATTCCGGACGGTCTGTTGCTGAGGCCGGCCATTTCAACCAACGAGATTTTCGAGGAAGACGACACCTACGGGCCAAAGGCAAACTTCAAAATCTCGCTTCGCGAATTGCCCGAGTACGGGCGCTTTCGGATCACTGTCACGGCGGCGAAGTACAACGACGGGCTGCTGCTCGATCCGGGCGATGCCGCCCGGGGGACCACCGGCGCGGACGCCGTCGTTATCCGCGATCCAACATCGGCACATTCCGTCACGATCAAAAAGGCCGGCATTTATCAAGTCGACATCCACGAGGCGGCGCGCAACGAGCCGCCCGCCGCGGACTCGACGCGACTCGGCGACGGGCCGGCCGGATCGTGGTCTTTCGACAACGAAACAAAGGACAACCTAGAGGGCCCCGCACAGCGTGTCGATTCACCCTTCGGCAAGGCTGTGTCGCTCAGCGGCGATTACGGCTCGCTGATCATCCCTCGCGGCAATGCCATGAATGTTGCCGACGACGATTTCACCGTGGCGGCTTGGATCCACCCGAAGCAGCTGAAAGCAGCGGGGATCGTTGCTCTCGGTGGATATGAGTGGACGCACGGCTGGTACTTGGAAATGGCCGGCGGTAAAGGTGATTTCCGGATACAAACAGCCGGCCCCGGCAACGAACCCAATGGTAGTGTGACTTCCCCGCCGGGAGTCATTCGCGCCGGCGCCTGGCAGCATGTTACGGCCGTTGTGAGACGGAACGGCGAAACGCGCCTCTACGTAAACGGCTACGCCGTCGCGAAAGGGGAGATTGGTCCGGCGAACCTCGACAACCCGGAGATCGACCTTCACGTTGGCAGCGTAAGCGACGGCCCGCGGTTCCAGGGCGAGTTGGATGAAGTGCGCCTCTACACCCGAGCCCTCGACGAAGCCGAGGTCCAAGCGTTGGTGGAACCGGGACGGGAATTCGCTCAGCCGCCTCCCGAAATGCCGCAAGACGTGACGCTGACCCTGGGCGGTCGGCAATTCTCAGGCGCGTTGGAGCAGCCCGCGTTCCTGGCGGTAAGGCTTGAGGCCGGGACGCTTAGCGTCAACGCGCAACACGCCGGCGTGGGGCGTTTGGACCGCGTCGTTCTTACTCCGCTCCCCGCCGAGCACGAGGCCTCGCGACGTTTTGCCGCTTTTGAGAAGCGTTTGCCGCGAGTAGGCGTGCATTTGGGGCTGCGCCGCGACTGCGGCAGCACGTTCCTTCCGGTCGGGGCCCCACGAACCGTGGCGAGCGACAAGCTCACGCGCTATGTATTTGAAGGCGCTATTAGGGATTTCCCCAGCCCGGATGTCGAAAAGGACAATGTCAACTATCTAGCGGGTATTCGTGAAATCGGCGTCCGTAGCGAGTACACCGACGGTCGCGACATGCCGCGGTTGCTGGTCCGGTCGGTGGAATTCGAGGGACCGTTCTACGATCAATGGCCGCCGCCGTCACATCAAAACATCTTCCTCGACTCTGACCGCCGATACGACGCATCGGCCTACGGGCGCGAGATCGTTCGCAAATTTGCAACCCGCGCCTACCGCCGACCCATCACCGCCGCGGAAGAGTCCGCGCTGATGGCGGTGTTCCGGCAATCACTCGACGCGGGAGGCGGTTTTCAGAGAAGTGTCAAGGACGCCCTGCAAGTCGTGTTGACGTCGCCGCAATTCTTGTTTTTGGTCGAAGCGAGCAGCACCCCCGAACCCGAGCCAATCGACGGCCGCGAGCTGGCTTCCAAGCTTTCGTACTTCCTGTGGAACGAGCCGCCGGATCACACAACCTTGCGGTTGGCCGATAGCGGCGCGCTGCGAAGGCAATTGGACTCGGAAGTCGGGCGCATGATCGAGGACCCGCGTTTCTCCCGGTTCACCGAGGAATTCACATCCCAATGGCTGAATTTGGACAAGTTCGATGTGCTCGAACCGGACCGTGACCGGTTTCCAAGGCTTACCCGCGACACCCGCGCCCAGCTGCGTCGCGAGCCGGTCGAGTTTGTCCGGTATTTGATCCGGAAGAACCTGCCCGCGCGGAATCTGGTGCAGTCCGATTTCGTCGTGGCGAATGAAGTCGTCGCCGGCTACTACGACTTGGGAGACAAGACCGAAAGCGGTTTCGAGTTTGTGCCCATTTACCACGGCCGACCCGAGCTCGGGGGCGTGCTCACTCAGGCGGCGATCATGGTGGGGCTCTCCGACGGCCGGGAATCGAACCCCGTGAAGCGCGGGGCCTGGCTGGCTCGGAAGATCATCGCCGAGCCGCCCGATGACCCTCCACCCAACGTGCCGGATCTAGAGGCGGATACGGAAGGGCTGTCGCTTCGCCGACGCCTCGAGCAGCACCGCGATCAGCCGGGCTGCAGGCAGTGTCACACCAAGATCGACCCGTGGGGAGTGGCGCTCGAGGAGTTCGACGCCGGAGGCCGCCTAAAAACGCACCCGGCGGACGCGCGGGCCACCTTGCCCGACAACACCGAGGTGTCGGGCATCAACGATCTGAAGCGTTATCTCGCTCAAGATCGCATCGATCAGGTGGCCTTCAGCGTTCTCAAACACCTCTTTACCTATGCGAACGGCCGCAACCTGACGTACAATGAACTCACCCACTTGAAAGAGGGTGGGCTCGAATTGCGGGCCGGCGACTACCGTATGCAAGACATGATCCGGTATGTCGTCCACAGCGACCTGTTCCTTGAGAAGTAGCGGAGAAGTAGCGGAGAAGTAGCGAATACGAGCAATAATAGGAAACAGAGACCGATGAGAACTCTCGTGAAGATTGATCGCCGCGCTTTCCTTCAGGGCATCGGAGGAGCCGCGCTGGCTTTGCCCGTCCTCGACGCGATGGGCGCGGAAGTCGAGTTCGTCTTCGGCAAGTCGACCGAGCCGCTGAGTCCCTTCCGGAAAAAGCTTAGCTTTCTGGGCGGACTCTATCATCCGAGCGGTCGCAAGGCCGATCCGCACACCTGCTCGGACATGTGGCTCACCGGCGCCCCGCTGCACAATCCAACGCGAGCAACCTACAACTCCGTGGCACTCGACCAGGTCGTGGCGCGGCACACCAAGCAGTATTGCCGGCAACCTTCGTTAGTGCTGTCGATCGACGCCGGCACGGGATTTCTCTCGCGGACGGGTACGATCTCCTACAACCTGGAAGGTAGGCCGATTCCGGCGGAAAACAACCCCCGTCGCGTGTTCAACCGTTTGTTTCGCGGTGACCGGGCGTCGCTGCAAGCGCAACGCGACAAGCTGCAGGGGCGCATCAAGTTAGTGGACGCCGTGGCCGGCAGTGCGCGCTTACTGGATCAACAACTAGGCAAATCCGACCGCGACCGGATGGATCAATACCTGACTTCACTCAATGAACTGGAATCGCGGTTGATCGCCTCCGAGCGCTGGATCGACATTCCGCTCAAAAAGCAGGATTATTCGCATCTCAATCTCGACGCAAACTCCGAGGGCGAGCCGGCCGAGTACTACCGCGCGATGTTCGACCTGATCGCTTTGGCATTCGACGCGGACATCACTCGCTCGGTCGCGTTCATGCTCAACCGCGAAGACGGCATGGGCATCAGCGATACCTTCCCGCTCAAGCTGGGACTCTCCAAGACACATCACAATCTTTCGCACGCGACCGACAAGGACGGGCAGTTTCAGTTTGCCAAGTACGATCTGTTCTTGAGCCGCCGGTTGGCGCACTTCTTCGAGAGACTGGCTGGTTACCAGGATCGCGACGGCAGCGTGC
>CBDFIU010000003.1:0-1428385 GCA_965248235.1 Bryobacterales bacterium
ATCCGGGCCTATTCTGAGTTGGCCGCGAAGCCGATGCCGCTTAGGCTCATCCACCCATAGCCGGCGCCGCCGGCTACCCAGGTCACGCGGCCGTCCGGGTGAACGTCGACACGGGCGGGTGTTGTCGTGGTTATTGAGGTTGAAGACGAGACGCCCGGCCGGCCGGCAGCCGATGGGTAAGGTCGTGATGTGTTTTTGGTCGGCTACCGACGTGTATGAAGTCCGCGCCAGGCCGGTCACGAAGCAAAGACCGCCTAGTCGGCTCAGCGAGGCGGCCTGATAGCCGCCGCCGTAGTTCGACCAACCGGAGCCAAAGTTGACGATCGGCTCGCTCGCGGTCCCAAAGGCGATCCCGCTTAGGCTGATCCAGCCGTAGTCGGTGCCGCCGGCGACCCAAATGATGCGCCCGTCGGGCCGGACGTCGATCCGGGCCGTCTTGTCATGATTGCTTTGATTGAGGATCAGCCGTTCGGTGGGACGGCACTCCGCCGGCAGCGTGGCAATGTGCGGCTGCGACGCGATGTCGGATCCCTTCACCAAGCCTTGAACGAAGCACATGTTGCCTTCGCGTTGGAAGCGAGCTTCACCGTAGCTGCCGCCGTAGTCTTGCCAGCCGGGGCTCAGCGCGAGCGGGGCGGCCGCCGCGGGGCTGAAGCGGATACCGCTCAGGCTGACCCAACGATGGTCGCCGCCGCCGGCGACCCAGAGTATCTTTCCGTCGGCAAAGACGTCCACGCGAGCGGTCTTCTCTCTATTGTTCAGATTGAAGACCAGTCTTTTTTCGGGCCGGCATTCCGGCGACAGCGTAGCGACGTGTTTCTGGTCCGTCGTCGCTGCGTGGGATGTGCGGGCCAAGCCCTCCACGAGGCAGATGCCCCCCTGCTTGCGGACCGCCGCGGGAGCGTATTCGCCGCCGTAGTGACTCCAGCCGTCGCCAAAGTCCAGATTCACCGCGGTCGAAGAGGGTTCGGCGGCGCTGTTGTCCTCGTCCGACTGCGCCGAGCCAATGAGCCCCTCGACCGCGTTTCTGATTAACGGCGAAATGGTCTCGGTCAGCAAGCCGTCCACTTGGCAACTGATGCCCTCCGTCGAACAGATGCCGGGAACCCGGTCGACCTGGATCTGCTCGGTCGGCGGAATGGCCCAGCACCTGCCGTCGGAGTAGATGGGAGCGACCAGGGGACAGGCTTGGTTGGCCCCGCCCTCGGGGCTGCCTGTCCTTGGCGCCCGCCCCAACTTCCAGCAGACGCCGCCGGAATCGACACCGGCACAGAATCTTTGCGGCGTATTGGGGCTGGATAGGACGGCGGGCCCGGGGGGGCTCACGTAACACTTGCCGCCCGACTCGTAGGTGCCTAGGGGGCATTTGTAGCAGGTCTTTGTGCATTCCAGTCGAAAATTCCGTTCACAGCAATAGGATATTTTCGACTTCGTCGAGGTGGCGCTCGGCGGCACGATCCAGCACTTTCCCGCTTCCTCGAAGCCGGTCGGGCAGACGTAGCTGTAGCCCAACTCTTCGCCCGCGAAGGGTGTATTGGTCCAGCAGCGGTCCTGATAGAGCGTGTAACCGATGGGACAGCCCCGCGGATCGCGACCGCCTTGGGGAAAACCGCTTCCGGCCGGGATCCTCACCTCCTTGCCGGCCAAGGCGTACTCGATCAGTGTTCGCGGGTCACTGCCGGGGAAGAGATCTTGCATCGTGCCGATGGTGCTGAACAGCGGATCGACCCAGGGCGGCTCCGGTACGGCCGCGACATCCAAAAGGACGGTAAACGACGACCCGACGGCGGCGACAGGATCTTGCTGATAGGCGGCATGGAACCGCCGCCAAGCGTCGACAATCGTGGTCACGGCGTCGATGGCCGGCGACACGTCGACTTGGCGGTCGAGCACGACGTCGATTCGCTTAGTGAACCAGGGCAGGGTGACATCGCCCGTGAGCACGAATGACGCGCGGGGTTGAGGCAGGAGCACCATCTCGACGTTGACGACCGGTTGGCTCAGGGTGAGTTGGGCGACGGAGATGTCGTGGGGTAAAGTGCCATCGATGAAAACGCCGTTTCTTGAGATTTCGCTGTCGACCTCGCCCACGAGCGTCATCGAACCGCCGCTCAGCGGCGCCCAAAGCGAGCCTTTCAGCGCCATCCCCGGCTCTATGTCGCCAGATTTGTCCGAGCGTGAGCTGTTGCGGCCGTAGGCTGAGCAGCACGTCGAGAGACGCCCCGCCCGCGGCGATGCTCGAGATGAGGACCTCGGTTGTGACGTCGCCAAGGATCGTGGCCGTGCCGGTGACGGTGAAAGAAACGCCGGCACTGGTCGTAAAGGCGACGGTCACATCGCGGAGATCGAGGACGCCGTCGGGGAGACCTTCCCCTAATGGCGGGATTGCGACGGAGTCGCCGATTTGCAGTCGTAGCAGGTCGGTGAGCGCGGCGAAAGACAGCACGTCGTAGGGCCCAAGAACAAATTCGGAAGATTGTCTAACGGGAGCCGGCGATTCCGCTTTAGCCGACGCCCTCGCTTGGGCCGTCTTGAAAGACCGCGTGGTTTCTCCTCTCCTGGAGCCGTTCTGCTTGACCTGGGTTCCCGAATCAGGTCCCGGCCCGGGTAGCACCTGGTCCAACGAGCGCCGGCCCGCCGGAGACAGTTGCCCGCCCGAAACGTTGAGCCTAGCCGTGGCGGGGACGTCCGACTCCTCGAGCGAAGTGATCAGGGCCTCGACGATTTGCCCGCTGTCGATGTCGAGCCGCGTGGCCAACGAGAAAGAGCGAACCTCGCCCTCCACCTCCACCTCGAGGAGATCGGTTACCCAAATTTCCAGTAACAATCTCTCATAGGCGAACGTTAGAGTGCGCCGCGCGGTATGGGCGAATCGCAGTCGGTCGGGAAACCAACCCGGCTGCGTGGTGGGCAGGGGAAGCGCGGCTTCCAAGAACAGAAATACCGCGGCCGCGGGGTCGGTTTGGGCAAGGGGTAGCGCGGAATCAACGCCGATGCTTCCCGCCAGGGTGACCGCCGTATTCGCGTCGGTAACGCCTAGTTGAAACAGAGAGTATTGGATGCCGGTGGAGTCAGCCGGATTGACGGCCGCGGAAAAGTTGGATTGCGCCGGCAGGAAATCGATGTCGGCGTCCCCGTAGAAAGCGGCGGCCGCTTTGGGGAGATCCTGTGTGTTGAGGCTGTGCTCGGCGCTCGTCAGCGTAACGGCGGCGCCGCCGAGGTTAAGATCGTCGAGAATGGAAGGCGGAAGACCGGGGACGAGGTCGTGAAATACGACTGCGGACAACAATTTGAGGCCGATCACAAAGCGTCCGGCCGCGTCCTCACCGGGTTCCCAAAACCCCGTGAACAAAGTATCATCTGGCCCGCCAGGGGTCGTCTTCCCGATCAGGGCGAAAGACCACTCTAGGTCGTTGATGATGAGCGAGGCGTCGTGGAGGACAATGTCCTCCAAAGGGCTCCCAGCTGAAATGGGGATTGGGAGAGTCAGCTCGACGCCGTCTGGGTGGGCCGTCAAACGGTCACGAACGCTTTCGAACGAAGCCGAACCAAGATTCTCGAATGTGCCCAACGCGCGATCGAGATGCACCAAACGAGCGTGAGCCACCGCCTTGACGAGGCCGCGATCTTCCGTGCCCTGACCCGGCCGCGCCACGGCCGACGTTAGGCAGAAGAGCAGCAGCAGCGTTCCGACGGAAACTGCGGCTCGAGCATCGAAGTTTCGGCGGAATACCTCTTTTGGCATGCCCCGAGGGTATGCAAGCGCGTCGTCAATGTGGGGGCGGATCCGAACAACAAGACGCAAGCTGCTGAAGCCAAACACGTTCGCTGTCGTGTTCTTGCCGCGGCAGACGGCTGTGATTCGCCAACCGAAATGCAGACAAGGCCGACGATTCTAACCGCATGGTTAGACCGGCTATCGATTCAGATAGAGTTTCGAGGAGACGGCGACGCGTTGCGGCTCAGGCCAAGATGTCTTGGATTACGTGCCCATGCACGTCGGTCAGGCTATAGTCACGACCGCCGAAGCGATAGCTGAGCCTTTCGTGATCGAGCCCGAGTTGATGCAGAATCGTGGCGTGCAGATCGTGAATTGTGAGCTTGTTCTCGACAACCCTGTAGCCGTACTCATCGGTTTGACCGTAGATCAAACCTTTCTTGAGCCCGCCGCCGGCCAGCCATAAGCTGAACCCCATCGGATTGTGGTCCCGGCCGTCCGCCGCTTGCACGAAAGGCGTCCGCCCGAACTCGCCCGAGAAGACGACCAGCGTCTCATCCAGCAGCCCGCGCGCCTTGAGGTCTTTGATCAGCCCCGCGACAGGCTGGTCCACCGTGAAGGCATTCGCCGCGTGGCCGACTTTCAGCCCACCGTGCTGGTCCCACGGATTCGACATTCCGTCGGTAAGGCCTTTGCTCGGGACCATGGTTAACTCAACGAAGCGCACCCCCCGCTCGACCAATCGCCGCGCCATCAAACATTGCCGCGCATAGATCGACCGAGGCGTCATCTCGGAATCCAGCCCGTACAGTTTCTTCGTCGCCTCGCTTTCGCCGCTCAGGTCCACCAGCTCCGGCACCGCGCTCTGCATCCGGTAGGCGATCTCGTAATTGTTGATCGCCGCTTCCACCGGCTCGTGCTCGCCCAGGCCTGTCAAGAATGACTCGTCCATCCCTCGGACAAAAGACAACTGCTTGCGCTGTAGATGGTCCGGCTCGCTCGGCGTCACGTTGCGCAGCGGCTCATCTCGTCCGGGGTAGATCAGCGAGGCTTGATGCACCGACGGCAAAAAGCCGTTGCCCATCATATTGATGCCGCCCAGCGGAATGCCGCCCCCGCCGAGCACGACAAAGCCGGGGAGGTTCTGGTTCTCGCTGCCCAGCCCGTAGGTCACCCAAGCGCCCATGCTCGGGAACCCGGTGAACGGAGTGCCGCAATGGAAATAGAAATTCCCTTGGGCGTGCTCCATGAATTTCGCCGTCATGGAGCGGATTACGCAAAGCTCATCCGCCACCGAACCGATGTGCGGAAAAATCTCGCTCATCGGTATGCCGCTTTCACCGTGCCGCTCAAATTCCCAAGGACTCGGGAAGATGTTCCCGTCCTGGTTGAACATCGTCCGCTCGGTCTTGAACGGCATCGGCTGCCCGGCTTCCTTGGAGAGGCGCGGTTTCGGGTCGAACGAATCGACCTGCGACAACCCTCCGGACATGTAGCAAAAGATGACGTTCTTGACCCGCGGCGCGAAGTGCGGCGGTTTCCGAACAAGCGGCGCTTCCGGGCGGCCTTTTGACGGCCCGGCGTAGTTCTTATCCGCCATCAAGCCCGCCAAGGCAAGCATGCCGAACCCGGTCGAGCTTCGGCGCAGCATTTCCCGCCGGCTGACCGGACGTCGCGGATAGCGATGACTCGGATCGTACATAAGCCCCCTAACGAATATAGATGAATTCCTTGAAGTTGAAAAGCGAATGCGCCACCGCCCGCCAAACCTTGGCGCTCCCCAGAATCGCGCTTTCCGAAACCCCGTGTTCTTTCGCCAAATCGGCTACATATCCCTCGGCGCGGTCTCGCTCTTCTGGCAGCGGCCGCCGGCCGAATGCCTTCATGAACATATACTCGATCCGCATGCCCGCCGAGTGGGCCTCGCCATTCGCCAGTCGGCTGCCCCACTCCTCGGCCAAACCCGTCACGAACGGGCTATTCATCAGCGCCAACGACTGCGCCGGCACATTCGTCACGTCGCGTTTCCCGCGAGTCGTCGCCGGGCTCGGCTGATCAAACGCCTCCAGCAAGGGATTGTGGAGATTGCGTCGAAGCTCTTGGTAGACGCTGCGCCGGTCGTCTCCGTAGGGAGACGGTTTCTCTTTGCCGGCATCATCGTCACTAAAGAAATAAGAACTCCGGCTCGAGATCGGCGCCCCGTACATCGTCTGATCCAACCTGCCTGAAACCGCCAACAGCGAATCCCGAATCGCCTCCGCGTTAAGCCTCCGCGCCGGCATATGTTGGAGCCATTTGTTCAGGGGGTCGATTTCGCGCGCCCGATCGGAGGGCTTGCTGCTCATCCGATACGCCCGTGTCGACACCAACCGCTCAATCGTTTTCTTGATCGACCAGCCGTCGTTGACAAATTGATCGGCCAGGAAGTCAAGTAATTCCGGGTGCGTGGGCCGCTCGCCCACCACGCCGAAATTGTCGGGCGTCCCGACAATCCCCCGGCCGAATACGTAATGCCAAATCCGGTTCACCATCACCCGCGCTGTCAGCGGATTCCCGGGGCTCGCGATCTCCTCGGCTAATCGCGCCCGCACCATCCGAGGACTCTCATAGAGCGAGCCGCCGACCGCCGACAAATAACGGCGCGGCACCGCGTCTGCCGGCTGTTTGTGGCTGCCGCGAATCAGCAACGGGTGATCCGGCGCGCCCTCCTCCACGACCCCCGGTGCTCGCCGCGGAATCGGAATCTCGGCCTCCAGCCGACGGTACTCCTCAACCAACGGGCGCAGACTCTCGAGGCTCTCGATCGATCGAGGCAGCAGGTCTTTGCGAACGAAATAATCCAGGAAGGCCGTCTGCTTTTCATCGAGCCGCCCGTCCCGCCAAGCTTCGATCGCCTCGCTGAGACGACCAGCGAGCAGTTCATGGAACGCTTCGGCCGAGTCGGGAGCCTCGCCTTCGAGCAAATAGAGCGCCGCGCTCATCGTTGGCTTGGGTTCGTCTTCGCCGTCGTGAAAAGCGACCGCCGCGGCGCCGATCGCCGACCGCCCGTGTTTCGGGCGTTTCGGCCTCGGCCTCTTGCGAAGATCGAGCGGGTCAGGAAAGAAATTCGTGGAATCCTTGTGCGTCGTGAATTCGATGTAAGCCGTGAAGCCTTTCCAGAAATCGGTCTTCCAGCGCCGCCATTTCATTTCGTCGCTACGGGGGCTGTAACGCTGCGAGTAGATCCCACTGAGCGGAACGGAGTAATTCTCGACCATCAAGCGCGCGTAGCTCATGTCGCCGCCTAAGACCCGCACGCTGATGTAGTCCGTATCGATCTTGAAGCGCGGCGACTGCATCACCCCGTTATGTTTCGTCGAAAGTAGATGGGTGTAGACGCCGCCCGGATAGACGCCCTCGATGACGCGGTCACCCTCCTGAAGCACTCGAAATTCCCCAGGCCTCGAGGGTTTGTCGGGCAACCCCACGCCGTGGCCGACCCATTGGTTGTAGTTGTCCCCGGCTAAATCCCAAACTTGGAACTTCTCTTGGTTGAACTTGTCGTGAGCTTGGGCAGTCTCGCGTCCGCGATCACGAAGATTCCGCCAAGTCGCGATGAAGGCAACACCCCCCTTGCCTCGAAGCTCGTTCCACACCTGAAGCGGACTGTCCTGCTCGCACGCCGCTTCCCCGAAGGCCCTGCGCACCGGCGCGGTATCCGCCTCCGAAAGCCGCTTCCCCAAACTCTTCGCCGCCGACAGCCATTCCTTGGCCAGTCTCGCGCGAATGTCGGCCTTCAGCTCGATCAGCTTGTCGCGGTGCAGGTTCAGTGTGGCGGGATCATCGATTGCTCTCTGCGTCGGCCGCGCCCCATAAAGCACCCCGAACAAGGCGTAATAATCCTTCTGGCTGATCGCGTCAAACTTGTGGTCGTGGCAACGCGCGCAGGAGACCGTCAGGCCCTGGAATGCTTTCGACAACACATCGATCTGGTTGTCGACGAACTTCACGCGATCCTCCCAAGGGTCCACCGGCTGATAGGCGTGCTCGACCATCCGGAAGTGGGCCGTGCCCACGACCGACTCATTGATCCCGTCGCCCGTGTTGAGCCGCGGCTTCTCGATCAGGTCTCCCGCCACATGTTCGCGAACCAGTTGGTCGTAGGGGACGTCGTTGTTCAGCGCGCGAATCAGGTAGTTTCGATAGCGCCAAGCCACTGGGATCTCCGGATCCCCCTCGCTGCCGTGCGATTCCGCGTAGCGCACCAAGTCCATCCAGTGGCGCGCCCAGCGTTCACCAAAGCGCGGCGAGTCGAGCAGTCGTCGCACCAACTTCGGATAGGCATCCGGCGACTTGTCCTGAACGAAAGCGCGGATCCGCGCCGGAGTCGGCGGCAACCCGGTTAGATCGAAACTCAACCGCCGAATCAGCGGGTACCGATCAGCCGGGGAAGCCGGGGACAGCCCCTTTTCTTGAAGCTTTGCGAGAAGAAACCGATCAACCGGATTGGCTTGCCAATCCGGGTCGCTGACAGTTGGCGGAACGACCGGTTTGACCGGTTGCCAAGCCCAGTGCGCACTCTTGCGGGCCTCGAGATCAAAGCCCCCGGCTTGAGCTTCCGGCGCGGGTCCGTCCGCGGGCCAAGGCGCACCCATCTTGATCCACTTGCTCAGCGCGGCGATGCGGTCATCGGGCAGCCTTCCCGTGGGAGGCATCAATGCCGGCTCCCCTCGCAGCAGCTTGACCAGACGGCTGTTCCCGGGATTGCCCGGCTCGATGGCGGCTCCCGAATCCCCGCCTTTCAGCAACGCTTCGCGACTATCCACCCGCAGTCCCGCGAAAGGCGTTTCAATTTGGGAACTGTGGCACGAATAGCATTGCTCCGCCAACAACGGCCGAATCTCACGCTCGAAAAATTCGACGTCACCCGCCGAAGGCGCCGCTGTCTGTGCAAACGCCCCCGAACCAAAGGTCGCCAAGCACGCTGACACCACCACGCGGGCAAGGGTCCAAAGTTGAGCGCGCGGACCGCCCCCACCAGGGGTGGGCTGCCCCCGTGTAGAACGCCTGATCACCTTGTTTTCTTGAACAAACACCGGCGTGCCTATTGTAATAGGTTGGCCGACCGACGCGGCGCCCCAAACCGTCAATGGGCCGTCATCGAAACCGCCCAACCGCTTGCCGGCGGTGGATTTGCGAACGTCCCAGCGGCTAGACTGCAATGACGACAGGGATCGGGCCGCCAATGCCGACAAGCCCAGTCGAGAGAACACCCAGGAGTTGCACAATGTTCCGAGCTGTATCCATCCCGAGCGCCTGCCTCGCCGCGCTTTCCGCGATAGCCCTGCTGACAACGGCCTGCGCGCCCGCCCAGGCCCCACCCGAGGAAGTTGCCTCCGACAATCCTCAATGGGTCGTCTATGAAGGCGCCGCCGGACCCGGGCAAGGCAAGCACATCGTTCTCATCGCCGGCGACGACGAATACCGCTCCGAAGAGGCGTTGACTCAGCTCGGGCGCATCCTCGCCGACCATCACGGTTTCAAGTGCACGGTTCTGTTCGCCTTTGATTCCGACGCGGGAATCATCAACCCGGCCCGCCGCGACAGCATTCCCGGCCTCGAAGCCCTCGAAACCGCCGACCTGACCTTCCTCTTTTCCCGCTGGCGCACTCTGCCGGATGACCAGATGCGGTATTTCGATGCCTACGTTCGCGCCGGCAAACCGCTCGTCGCCATGCGGACGGCGACACACGCGTTCGCTCCTCCGGACGAGATTCTCGACGACGTCATGGACAACAAAAAGAAGAAGCCCGAAGAGCGCCCTCAATTCACCGACGAGCAATGGGGCGCCTACGGCCACTACGGCGACGCCTACTTCGGGCCCAAACCGGAATGGCAGGGCGGCTTCGGCAGCTTGGTCGTGGGTGAGACCTGGGTAGCGCACCACGGACATCACAAGCACGAGTCGACCCTCGGCATTATCGCCCCCGGCGTCGAGGACGATCCCATCCTTCGCGGCATCAAGGACGGCGATATTTGGGGACCGAGCGACGTCTACACCGTCGGCCTGCCCTTGCCGGGAGACTCGAAGCCCCTCGTTCTCGGCCAAGTCACGAAACGCAAGGGCGAATACGACGAAAACGACGCCTTCTATGGAATGCGCCCCGACGACGGTCCCCCCGTCGACGAAAAGAACAACCCCATGATGCCGGTCGCATGGACCAAGAGCTATCAGATTCCCGGAGGCGAAACAGGTCAAGTCTTTGTCACGACGATGGGCGCCTCGACGGATCTAGTGTCCGAGGGCACCCGACGCTTGATCGTGAACGGCGCCTACTGGGCTCTCGGCATGGCCGATCAAATCCCCGAAGCCGGCGCCAAAGTCGATCTCGTCGGAACCTACGAGCCCAGGCAGTACTTCATCCACAAGGGCGACTACTGGATAGAGCGGCAGCTGCGCCCAGCACACTTTCTAGCGGAGTAGCGGTCGACCAAGAACAAAACACTGGGGTGAAGGATCAGCCCGCGCGGATAACCGCAAGCGTTGGCGCGAATGGGGGAAGGTGGGGAACTGCCGCTGTGGCGGAAATGGGGGACTGTTTTAATGCATAGGTGAGCCGGCGAAGAGGTCCTCCTGAGAGGGATAAAAAGCTAAGCGCAGCCGCCCAAGGCGGCGCCTTAGAACCCGAACTCAGGAGGACTGAAATGCACTATATCGGACTCGACGTCCACAAGCAAAGCGTCAGCTACTGCACCAAGACCGCCGCCGGGGAGTTGGTCGAGGAAGGTCGCATCGACGCCACCCGCGAAGCGCTCGCAAGTTGGGCCCAAACGCAACCGCCCTGGCGCGGGGCGATGGAAGCCACCTTGTTCAGCGGCTGGATCCACGACACGCTCGCGCCCTACGCCGACGACCTCGCCGTCGGACACCCCGCCGCCATGGAAGCCATCACGCGGGCCAAAAAGAAAAGCGATCGCCTCGATTCCGACAAGCTCGCCGACCTATGCCGCGTCAACCTGCTGCCGCGCGTGTGGATGCCGCCGCGCGAGCTGCGCGAATTGCGCCGCCTGCTGCGCTTTCGCCGACGCCTGGTCGAACAAGCGACCTGGTCGAAGAACCGCATCGCGACCTTGATGATGGAAATCGGCGAGCCCTACGCCAAGTCCAAACTGCACGGCAAACGCTACTTCTACCGCTTTCTCGATGATCTGAAGGCAAGCGAAACCGACCTTCTCCTGTTGGCCGCGAGCCGCGACCGTCTGGAGGATTCCGCCGAGCTCGCCCGGCTTGTCGAGAAACGCCTGCTCGAGCATCCGCTGTTGTGCGAGCGTGTGGCGAGGTTGCAAACGATCCCGGGCGTCGGGGCGATCACGGCGCTCACGTGGGCGGTCGAGATCGGCGACCCGCGGCGCTTTCGCTCGCTCGATCGCGCGGTGAGCTACTGCGGGCTCTGCGCGCGGCTCAACGAATCGGCGGGCAAGAGCAAACGCGGCCCGCTGTCGAAGCAACGCAACCCGCATCTGCAACACGTGCTGATCGAAGCCGCCAAGCTTGCGCCGCGCTGGAACGAGCCGTTGGCCGGGTTGTATCAAAGCGAACTCGAGCGCGGACATCGCAATCGCGCGACGATTCGCGTGGCCCGCAAGCTGGTGGCGATGCTGCTCGCCATCGACCGCCGCCAAAGCGGCTACGAAGCGCGAGACTAGCGACGTAGCGATGCGCTGAACGACTTTCCGCCGGGCCTCGGCGTTCGGTGACTCCGTAACGGCTCCGCCGCGGCGGCGCCCGAGACGGCATGGTGACTGTTTCGAGGCCGGCGGAATCGACTTTGTTGGACCCGAACTGAATCTTCCGCGACGGCGCGCCTTGGCGTGCCCGAGGCGGCTCATGGATGTCTGGTCGCGCCCGAGGCGGGCGGTGATCGAAGTGAATGCGATTCGGTGACGGGAGTTCGTAGGCGTGGCAAGACGCCACCAATCACGCGGACTCTGATCCGCCAACGCCGGACCTGCGTCGGGTGACGAGGGCCGTCCATCGCCCTCGAAAATCTTCCAATAAGCGGCTGAGCGGAACCCGTCAAGGGTTCGCTTCGCCGCTGCGCGCCCTTGACTGAACCCGCTCAGCCGCCCAACCCCCCTAATACGAGGGCGATGGACTCCGAGCGTCGCTCACCCGACCCGAATCGAGAGCGACGATTGCTTCGCCCTTTCTCCATCACCCATCCCTCACCAACAGCGGGCTGACTGCGTCCACCCCTTGCAGACACTTGACAGATACCTATCATGGATGTCACCGATCTCCCCCGATCTCCCACTCCGGCGTACAGATCCGAGAACACCGCGGTTCTAACGCCATAGGAACCGCTTGTGACCGTCAAGCGAAATGCTGGAGGGTCACCCACATTGGCCTGTATGTCCAACGAGGACAAGTCGATCAGGGGGTAGCGGTCACAGCTTCCAAGTTGAGAAGCGTGGCCACCGGACCGAGGCGCTGTCGGGAACAAGGACGCTTCCCAAGATCGGTGCGGTCGTTAAATCTCCTCTGGTCATGTCCAGGATTTACATGCTCAACCGATCGCCGCGACTCGCCAGTGCCAATTCGCGTCGCGCCCAACCTCGCTGCCTTGACCGTCCGGCAACGCCCTGTCGGTATCGCCCACAACGTAAGTTGCCGCCCCATGCACGGCTACACCTGTCCCCATTTCTTGCAGCCGGTTTTCCCCCTCAGGTCGGATTCGGAGTGGGCACGAAATTTCCCGACAGTAATGCTGGGGAGAGCACTATGTGATTTACTTCGGGGACTTAGTCCCGCTCGATCCCCAGGGGAAGACCGGCGCTGGCGACCTAAACCGGGCACGGAATCAGGGATCGAATCGCTTGGGACAGCGATGTCAACGGATCCGCTTGGGCGGGAGACAAGACACCCCCGACGACATGTGCGTTCACCCGGTCGATGAAATCCTGTAGGGCGCCGCAGGCGGGCTCCCGCTGGTCTTTGTTCAAGCGGCCGATGGCTTGGTTCAACTCCTTGGCAAGCGAGTTGGCTTGTCCTTTACTGAGGGGCCCGGTTGGCGCGACCAAACCCTGAACCATGCTCCCGAGCGTTTGAAGTTGAGTGAAGAAGGGGGGAGTTGCGAACGCGAAGGAATTTACCCTCCCAGGAAACCCTGGGGGGATGCCGGAGTTCGCGGGGCCCCAGCTAGCACCCCCGTCCGTGGTCTTGAAGACGCCATCCGGGGTCCCTGCATAGAGGGTCTCGGTTTCGGTTGGATCCAAACCCAAGGCGCCGACCGACTTACCCACCGCCTCGGTGGGTAACCCGGTGTTCATCGGTGCCCAGTTCGCCCCGCCATCGGTGCTCTTGGCAACACCCACATCCGGCGCACCGCCATCGGTCCTAGCGTATATGGTCGTAGGTTCTGATGGGTCGACCACCAATTCTTCAACGAAAAAGTCCGTGATGCCGGTGCTGCTGTCTCCCCACGTAGCACCGCCGTCCGTACTCTTGTCGAGGCGGGAAAAAGGGCCGCCCAAGTAGACCGTGTCTAGATGAGCAGGGTCAATAGCCAGCGTGAATCCTAACGCCGTATCGACTTGGATCCAGTTTGCACCACCGTCAGTGGTCTTGTACGTGCCCAGACCTGACGGGCCGGTTATGTAGAGCGTATTTGGACTCGCGGCATGCATCGCAATACCACGAACGTCACGGTGATCCTGGTCTGGGACTAGCCCGTTGTTAACGGGCTCCCAGGATGCTCCCCCGTTTGTGCTCTTGAAGACTCCTTCCCCTTCCTGCCCAAATACCCCGATTGTGGCGTAGATCGTGGAGGGACTCGTCGGATCAATGAGGATCCCCGTAATGCCTGTCGGCGGGAGCCCCAACACAATTCCGTTGTTGGCCAAGACCCAAGTCTCCCCTCCATCCGTGCTCTTCAAGACGCCGCTGTTCCCTACCCCGTAGATCGCGGCGGGGTTGGTAGGATCCACGGCTAGATTGAGGCTGATATCCGGGTCGGAGGGTGAGAGGTGCAAATTCGCGGTTACCTGAAATAACACCTGAAGCTCGAGTACGGCTGGCGGAACCGCGGCAGCCGGCACGCGAACATTCGTGATACGAATGAGGGTCTGGAATGGAAAGCAGTTGCCCGATCCGTCGTCTGTCCCGCAATCAATGGGATTACCAGTATCGTTGGGTGCGCCGGGAATGGGTATGTTGACCCCTTGCCACACCAATGGATTGATGTCGCCCGGAACATAGCGGCCGTATTGTGGTTTTGGGAAACGCGGGTCCGGCCCGCCGAATGTCGACGTCGTGACCGGGTCGGCGTGGTTTTCATTGATGATCAATACTGCGTCGGTTATGTCCGGGCCTTCTCCGAAATCGATATTGTTCGTGACGCCCAACAGGCCGTTGTCCGCGCCAAATAGCTCGTGGTACCCGTAGGACAGGCTCACATCCGCCGTGACGTATTGCTCATAACTCCCGTCAGCGATGGGATTCTCACAGAACAACACAATGTCCCCCGTTAGCTCCGCGAACCCGGTGCCTCGTATCAGGGGCGTTGCTGCCGTTGTCTGAAACCTGAATTATGCACTGCGGGGTGCACCTGAGGAGGGTTGAGCCGCAAGGGACCATTTGGGGA
Source organism: Bryobacterales bacterium (assembly GCA_965248235.1). Taxonomy (GTDB): domain Bacteria; phylum Acidobacteriota; class Terriglobia; order Bryobacterales; family UBA6623; genus UBA6623. The sequence continues at coordinate 14,341 of CBDFIU010000003.1, forward strand.
CCCCCGAAAACATGGGGTGAAAAGGTAGGCTGGCAAAGATTCCAGCTTCGCCAACCCACCCCAAGGAGGTCACCCAAATGGTTACCAAACGAAAACAGCATAGCTCCCCAAGGCCCGTCAAACAAGGCCTGGACGCGAGGGCCCCGCAGCCCAATAAAATAGGGGCTTCCACGCCCTATAACTTCCGCGGCAAGAATCTGACTCCCTACGGCGGCCTGCTGCCGGTCGCCACCCTGCTCGAAAGACTCGACTTCCAAGCGCTGGTGGAAGAAACCCTTAGCGTCAAACGAATCACCCGTGTGATGAGCCTCTACCAGTTTGTGCTGGCCCTCGTGCTGGGCCTCTATGTCGGCTTTGCGCGGCTCCACCAACTCCGCTTCATCGCTCGCGACCCCATCCTGACCGGCATCTTAAAAGTGACGCGGCTGCCGCCGCAATCCACGCTGTGGCGCTTTCTGGCCTCGCTGCATCTGAACGTGGCGCGGCAGATCCTGTCGATGCAGCGCCAACTGCGGGAACGAGTCTGGACGGCGGCCAACGTGCGGTTGACCACGGTGACCCTGGACACCGACACCACCGTGCACACGCTCTATGGCCGACAGATGGGCGGACGCAAGAGCTACAACCCCAAAAACAAGGGCAAGCGCAGCTACCAGCCGATACTGACTTTCCTGGCCGAGACGCGCGAATACCTGATGGGCGGGTTGCGCCATGGCGACCGGCCCACGGGCAAAGAGATTGTGGCGCACCTGGAGAGCGCTTTCCGGGCTTTGCCAGCCGGCGTGAAGAAGATTTTCGCGCGGGCCGATTCCGGCTTTGATGGGTATTTACTTGACTCAGGTGACCACAAGATGTAGGATCGGGGAAATGGAAGATTATCCTCGGAATCTGGCCGAGTTCGAGGGGCGTTTCGCCACCGAGCAGGCCTGTCGAGAGTATCTGTGTCAACTCCGCTGGCCGGAGGGTTTTCGTTGTCCGCGATGCGGGCACGACAAAGCGTGGGCAGTGCGGACAGCGCTGCTGGAGTGCGCCGGCTGCGGGCATCAAGCTTCTCCAACGGCGGGCACAATATTTCAAGACACCCGCCAACCCCTCCAGAGTTGGTTTCGAGCGATGTGGTGGCTCACGAGCCAGAAGAACGGGGCGAGCGCGCTGGGCTTGCAGCGGGTGTTGGGCCTGGGCAGCTACAAAACGGCCTGGACTTGGTTGCATAAGCTCCGGCGCGCCATGGTGCGGCCCGGACGCGATCGGCTCAGCGGGCGCGTGGAGGTTGACGAGACTTACTTAGGAGGCTTGGAGGAGGGCGTGCGCGGTCGCCAAACCGACGCTGAGGCGCTGATTGTAGTAGCGGCCGAGGAAGATGGTGCCGGCATCGGGCGGGTTCGGATACGCACCATTCCCAACGCCTCCGGGGACAGCTTGATGGCCTTCGTCGGCGAGTCGATCGAACCCGGCAGCGTGGTCCATACCGACGGTTGGCTGGGATACGAACCGCTCGAAGGCGACGGCTATCGCCACGAGGTGAGCTACCTGGAGGGGCAACCGGCGCGCGCCTCGAAACTGCTCCCCCGGGTGCACCGCGTGGTGTCGTTAGTGAAGCGCTGGATACTGGGCACGCATCAAGGAGCGGTCAGTCACGAGCATCTCGACTCCTACCTCGACGAATTCGCCTTCCGCTTCAACCGCCGCAAGTCCAGAAGTCGAGGCAAGCTCTTTTACCGCCTGGTTCAACAGGCCGTCGCCGTGCCACCGGCACCCTACAAATCGCTGGTCGGAGGCACCGCGACACGCGCTACGGACGACCACAACATGTAGGGGCTATTTCCCAATACCTGAGTCAAGTAAATACCCATCCCGGCTTTTATTGCTGGGAAGCGGTGGAAGCCTACGAACAAGCGCGTTGTCAGTTCGTCCTCGTGGCGCGCAAGACCAGGCGACTGGTCGAGCAGTTGCAGCAAGCCGAATGGAAGCCCTCGCCCCACAGCGACGCTGCTGCGGAATGCGAATTCCTCTACCAGCCGCAAGGCTGGGGCAGGGCCTGCCGCTTTGTCGCGCTGCGTTATGAAAAGGAGCCGGAAACCGACGAGGTCAAGCAATATCAGTTGTTTGAAACCAGCGCTTACACCTACCGCGTGTTTGTGACCAATCTCGCCGAGCCGATCGCGGTGGTGGTGTGGTTTTACAATCAGCGCGCCGGGGCGGAGAACCTTATCAAAGAAGCCAACAACGACGCCGGACTGGCGGCCCATCCTTCGCGCCGCTTTGACATGAACCGCAATCACTTTCAGTTGGTCATGCTGGCCTACAACCTCAACTGCTGGCTGCTGCTGTTCCAACGCGAAGCCGACGCCACCCCGGAGAAGCTGCGGCACACCACCCTGGCGACGGCGCGGCTGCGCTTTCTGTTCGTGGCGGCCAAGATCTGGCGGCATGCCGGTAGAACGGGCATCAGCTACAGCGATCAGTACCAGGAGCAGGGACTGTTCGAGCGGCTGATGCGGCGGCTGCGGGCGATGGCGCCGCCGGGATCAAGCTGCGCGCCGGTGGTGGAGGGTGCGCTGCGTTGAGGGGCGCTGTGCATAGAATTTTATGCACTTGCCGCAAGCTACTGAGAACATGCCGCTTGTGAGCCCGCTTTTGCCCGCCGGGATTGGGAGGCGGCTCAAACTGGGAGGGAAACAGCAGAAAGGACGACTTGCTAAATCACTGTGTTGACACGACTGCCGCTACCGCCACAACTCCATCGGCGACGGCTACGCCGAATCTGCGCATGATGGGTATTTACTTGACTCAGGTGACCACAAGATGTAGGATCGGGGAAATGGAAGATTATCCTCGGAATCTGGCCGAGTTCGAGGCGCGTTTCGCCACCGAGCAGGCCTGTCGAGAGTATCTGTGTCAACTCCGCTGGCCGGAGGGTTCTCGTTGTCCGCGATGCGGGCACGACAAAGCGTGGGCGGTGCGGACAGCGCTGCTGGAGTGCGCCGGCTGCGGGCATCAAGCTTCTCCAACGGCGGGCACAATATTTCAAGACACCCGCCAACCCCTCCAGAGTTGGTTTCGAGCCATGTGGTGGCTCACGAGCCAGAAGAACGGGGCGAGCGCGCTGGGCTTGCAGCGGGTGTTGGGCCTGGGCAGCTACAAAACGGCCTGGACTTGGTTGCATAAGCTCCGGCGCGCCATGGTGCGGCCCGGACGCGATCGGCTCAGCGGGCGCGTGGAGGTTGACGAGACTTACTTAGGAGGCTTGGAGGAGGGCGTGCGCGGTCGCCAAACCGACGCTAAGGCGCTGATTGTAGTAGCGGCCGAGGAAGATGGTGCCGGCATCGGGCGGGTTCGGATACGCACCATTCCCAACGCCTCCGGGGACAGCTTGATGGCCTTCGTCGGCGAGTCGATCGAACCCGGCAGCGTGGTCCATACCGACGGTTGGCTGGGATACGAACCGCTCGAAGGCGACGGCTATCGCCACGAGGTGAGCTACCTGGAGGGGCAACCGGCGCGCGCCTCGAAACTGCTCCCCCGGGTGCACCGCGTGGTGTCGTTAGTGAAGCGCTGGATACTGGGCACGCATCAAGGAGCGGTCAGTCACGAGCATCTCGACTCCTACCTCGACGAATTCGCCTCCGCTTCAGCCGCCGCAAGTCCAGAAGTCGAGGCAAGCTCTTTTACCGCCTGGTTCAACAGGCCGTCGCCGTGCCACCGGCACCCTACAAATCGCTGGTCGGAGGCACCGCGACACGCGCTACGGACGACCACAACATGTAGGGGCTATTTCCCAATACCTGAGTCAAGTAAATACTCATCCTGCGCATAATTCAGGTGAGAGAAAATCGAAGGATCGGGACGTAATTGAAGGTGGCGGGGAATGGCGAGGTAGCGATACACGACCGAACAGATCATCCACAAGCTGAGGGAAGCGGAAGTCGAGAAGGATTCTGCCCGCGTCGTGGGCGGAGGTGTCCCCCCCATGAAGTTCCATAAGAAGCGGGAAACTCTGGCGAAACTCGACCGGGCATGCCGTCGACTCCCAGAGCAGTCGAGCTACAGTTCGACCCAACCGAGGAGTTTTCTCGTTACAGTTTTGTATCCTCCGTTACATGTGCGACGAGAGCGGCAAAATTGGAACTTGTCTATAATCGATGGAATATACGCTCAGGGCGCGTAGCTCAGTTGGTTAGAGCGCCTGCTTCACACGCAGGAGGTCCCCAGTTCGAGTCTGGGCGCGCCCACCAAATCCCATCTCGAGAATAGACACTAAACTTCCCAAAATCATAGATTTAACTCGACTTCCTGCTGAGGGAGCCTGGGGATGGTGCGCTTGCCGAAGGACGAATAGAGGGGGAAGGCGCTCATCATTTTGGCCACCAATTGGCCACGAGAGGCGCCTGTGGATTACCCCGCAATGACATTCGAACTGCAACTCGCTCTTGAGCGCGCCCGCTCAGCGGTGCTGTGGGCGGCGTTTGAGAGGTTGCTGGCACTCAGGACCAAGCGACGGCGGGGGACGGCTCAGGACGGCTCGGAGACGGCACGAATGCGATGCTCGTGTGGGTGCAACAAGACATTCATGCAGTACCGCTCGAATCAGAGATATTACTCCGAGGCCTGCCGCAAGCGGGCATGGAGGTTGCGAAAGGAATTAGAGGCCCTGAGTGAGGCTTGAGGTCGTCAGGGCCGTGGAAGTGAAACGCAGTGATGAAGGAGGTAGTGAGTCCGCTGGAAAGCCGCAGGCCGGGTACCGGCTTCGGTGAGTAGGACGAACAGCCTTAACCTGCCATGGACTGGTGGTTGCAATGACGGCGGGGTCCATGGACAGACACTTTGGTTGATGGCGGCAGGAACAGGCAATATGAACTCTCTAGATCATCTCTGGGGATATCAGGCGCGTCGTGATGGCGCGCTCGGTACATGTCATCTGAGCATTCCTGGACGCCCATCAGCCGGAGAGCCGCTACCTGCTGGGCTTGGATCGCAGCGGCTAAATGGATACTCCGAAAGGCAGAAGTCCAAGATCCACGGCGGAGCCGCCCGTCGTTAAGTAGCTGCCGACCAGGCAGGCGCGGACTGCGCTGCCTGGGCCTCCTGTTGGAGGCGGGGAGAACCCTGGTAACCGGAAACGGGCCGGGGCTAGTCCTCCTCCGCCTCCTGCACGGAGACTCCAAGGAAAAGACTAGCTTAGTAGAGGGTACTGTAGTAGTAGAGTGTAGGGGGAATCCGCCCGTGCTACGAATCGGGAAATAAGTAACACAAACAAGGGGGGCTATGTCAATATGAGCAGTCCGCACAACACGGAACCGCAAGCAAACGGTGCGCTGGCTCGTGCGCTGAGACGACGGAATCCTGACTGGAACGACTCGACCGTCCACGTCGAGCGCACCAATGTGATTGAGGACGCCGTGCTAGGCACGGGGAGAGGGAAGCATCCGGGATATCCCGTGCAAGAAGTTGAAGTAGATCGCGAATGGGGCGATGGGATTAGTGGGAGATGGGTATTTACTTGACTCAGGTGACCACAAGATGTAGGATCGGGGAAATGGAAGATTATCCTCGGAATCTGGCCGAGTTCGAGGCGCGTTTCGCCACCGAGCAGGCCTGTCGAGAGTATCTGTGTCAACTCCGCTGGCCGGAGGGTTTTCGTTGTCCGCGATGCGGGCACGACAAAGCGTGGGCGGTGCGGACAGCGCTGCTGGAGTGCGCCGGCTGCGGGCATCAAGCTTCTCCAACGGCGGGCACAATATTTCAAGACACCCGCCAACCCCTCCAGAGTTGGTTTCGAGCCATGTGGTGGCTCACGAGCCAGAAGAACGGGGCGAGCGCGCTGGGCTTGCAGCGGGTGTTGGGCCTGGGCAGCTGCAAAACGGCCTGGACTTGGTTGCATAAGCTCCGGCGCGCCATGGTGCGGCCCGGACGCGATCGGCTCAGCGGGCGCGTGGAGGTTGACGAGACTTACTTAGGAGGCTTGGAGGAGGGCGTGCGCGGTCGCCAAACCGACGCTGAGGCGCTGATTGTAGTAGCGGCCGAGGAAGATGGTGCCGGCATCGGGCGGGTTCGGATACGCACCATTCCCAACGCCTCCGGGGACAGCTTGATGGCCTTCGTCGGCGAGTCGATCGAACCCGGCAGCGTGGTCCATACCGACGGTTGGCTGGGATACGAACCGCTCGAAGGCGACGGCTATCGCCACGAGGTGAGCTACCTGGAGGGGCAACCGGCGCGCGCCTCGAAACTGCTCCCCCGGGTGCACCGCGTGGTGTCGTTAGTGAAGCGCTGGATACTGGGCACGCATCAAGGAGCGGTCAGTCACGAGCATCTCGACTCCTACCTCGACGAATTCGCCTTCCGCTTCAACCGCCGCAAGTCCAGAAGTCGAGGCAAGCTCTCTTACCGCCTGGTTCAACAGGCCGTCGCCGTGCCACCGGCACCCTACAAATCGCTGGTCGGAGGCACCGCGACACGCGCTACGGACGACCACAACATGTAGGGGCTATTTCCCAATACCTGAGTCAAGTAAATACCCATCTAGTGGGATTCTTCTTCTTGTAGAGAGCTAACGCGGCGGCGGCGGTCTCTATGAACTCCTGCCCATAAGACCACAGCCCAGCAGACCACAGGTTGTTTCTCTTTTTTGTTTCCATGAGCCTGACACGGGCGCTGAGCGCTATGCCAAGAGTCGGCGCTCCGCCGGTGGGATCGTGGGCGTCGAAGGCGCGACGATCAAGACGCCCGGAGCCGTGGAGTAGTTCAACTCCGGCCAGGCCAGCTTGATCTTCTTCAACTCGCGCAGGATACGAGCGCGAAGAACGCGGATAGCACGAGTAAAATCTTCATTTTAGCGCCTCGCGCCCGCCTCGTCTGGGGCCGCTTCGTCCACCTCTTCTAGAGCGATGCGGGCGATAACTTCGTCGCTCAAGTGGTCATGAAACCCATGCTTCTCGCGCACCTCTCGCAATTTTCGTGCTATCCAGGCTGTTCTGTCTTGAGCAACTAAGTCCCTTGTTGCCATTTTGCTTTTGCGAATAACGTTGGTCATATGACCAATAGCTTGCAGGTTTCGCCGCTGCATTTCGCTTTTCATGCCAGCCCCGTAGCTTTCCAACAGGCTCGCAATCCCCATATGGCCATTTAGGTACGCGGCCCCGAGCGGTGAACCGCCGCCATTGGTTCGAGCCTTGACATCCGCCCCGGATTGCAAAAGTAAGCTTGCAGTTGCAACCGAACCGGTCATCGCCGCATAGTGCAGCGGGGTAGCTCCGCTGCTATCCTTCGCATCGACATCGGCTCCGAAATCCAGTAAGATGGGTATTTACTTGACTCAGGTGACCACAAGATGTAGGATCGGGAAATGGAAGATTATCCTCGGAATCTGGCCGAGTTCGAGGCGCGTTTCGCCACCGAGCAGGCCTGTCGAGAGTATCTGTGTCAACTCCGCTGGCCGGAGGGTTTTCGTTGTCCGCGATGCGGGCACGACAAAGCGTGGGCGGTGCGGACAGCGCTGCTGGAGTGCGCCGGCTGCGGGCATCAAGCTTCTCCAACGGCGGGCACAATATTTCAAGACACCCGCCAACCCCTCCAGAGTTGGTTTCGAGCCATGTGGTGGCTCACGAGCCAGAAGAACGGGGCGAGCGCGCTGGGCTTGCAGCGGGTGTTGGGCCTGGGCAGCTACAAAACGGCCTGGACTTGGTTGCATAAGCTCCGGCGCGCCATGGTGCGGCCCGGACGCGATCGGCTCAGCGGGCGCGTGGAGGTTGACGAGACTTACTTAGGAGGCTTGGAGGAGGGCGTGCGCGGTCGCCAAACCGACGCTAAGGCGCTGATTGTAGTAGCGGCCGAGGAAGATGGTGCCGGCATCGGGCGGGTTCGGATACGCACCATTCCCAACGCCTCCGGGGACAGCTTGATGGCCTTCGTCGGCGAGTCGATCGAACCCGGCAGCGTGGTCCATACCGACGGTTGGCTGGGATACGAACCGCTCGAAGGCGACGGCTATCGCCACGAGGTGAGCTACCTGGAGGGGCAACCGGCGCGCGCCTCGAAACTGCTCCCCCGGGTGCACCGCGTGGTGTCGTTAGTGAAGCGCTGGATACTGGGCACGCATCAAGGAGCGGTCAGTCACGAGCATCTCGACTCCTACCTCGACGAATTCGCCTTCCGCTTCAACCGCCGCAAGTCCAGAAGTCGAGGCAAGCTCTTTTACCGCCTGGTTCAACAGGCCGTCGCCGTGCCACCGGCACCCTACAAATCGCTGGTCGGAGGCACCGCGACACGCGCTACGGACGACCACAACATGTAGGGGCTATTTCCCAATACCTGAGTCAAGTAAATACCCATCTCCAGTAATTTCGAAGTGTACAGATAGCGTCTGTCTTGATTCCATCTAGCCGAGCAGAGCAATGCCGTTTGCCCGAACTCGTCAACCTCGTTCTGGTTGTGCCCCGTTTGCAGCAACTCGACAAGACGATCCAAATCGCCGTCCCTGACCGCCTTGTGCAGTGGGTACTTGTTTGGTGGCTCCGCCGTCACAGGCGCAACCGCAAGAGTCAGCAGCACCGCGAGCGCCAGCAGCACCCCTTCCTTGAACACTCGCATGATTGTTTTCCTTCCTGGCCGCCGTATGCAGCTGCGTACCGGTCGATACCTGCACCGAGCAAGCACCGACTCGAAACCTCTTAGCGTATAAATTCGCGCGGGATGGGTATTTACTTGACTCAGGTGACCACAAGATGTAGGATCGGGGAAATGGAAGATTATCCTCGGAATCTGGCCGAGTTCGAGGCGCGTTTCGCCACCGAGCAGGCCTGTCGAGAGTATCTGTGTCAACTCCGCTGGCCGGAGGGTTTTCGTTGTCCGCGATGCGGGCACGACAAAGCGTGGGCGGTGCGGACAGCGCTGCTGGAGTGCGCCGGCTGCGGGCATCAAGCTTCTCCAACGGCGGGCACAATATTTCAAGACACCCGCCAACCCCTCCAGAGTTGGTTTCGAGCCATGTGGTGGCTCACGAGCCAGAAGAACGGGGCGAGCGCGCTGGGCTTGCAGCGGGTGTTGGGCCTGGGCAGCTGCAAAACGGCCTGGACTTGGTTGCATAAGCTCCGGCGCGCCATGGTGCGGCCCGGACGCGATCGGCTCAGCGGGCGCGTGGAGGTTGACGAGACTTACTTAGGAGGCTTGGAGGAGGGCGTGCGCGGTCGCCAAACCGACGCTAAGGCGCTGATTGTAGTAGCGGCCGAGGAAGATGGTGCCGGCATCGGGCGGGTTCGGATACGCACCATTCCCAACGCCTCCGGGGACAGCTTGATGGCCTTCGTCGGCGAGTCGATCGAACCCGGCAGCGTGGTCCATACCGACGGTTGGCTGGGATACGAACCGCTCGAAGGCGACGGCTATCGCCACGAGGTGAGCTACCTGGAGGGGCAACCGGCGCGCGCCTCGAAACTGCTCCCCCGGGTGCACCGCGTGGTGTCGTTAGTGAAGCGCTGGATACTGGGCACGCATCAAGGAGCGGTCAGTCACGAGCATCTCGACTCCTACCTCGACGAATTCGCCTTCCGCTTCAACCGCCGCAAGTCCAGAAGTCGAGGCAAGCTCTTTTACCGCCTGGTTCAACAGGCCGTCGCCGTGCCACCGGCACCCTACAAATCGCTGGTCGGAGGCACCGCGACACGCGCTACGGACGACCACAACATGTAGGGGCTATTTCCCAATACCTGAGTCAAGTAAATACCCATCTACCGGTGAACCATCTCGGCGTGGTAGCGTGATTCCCAGACCATGCTTCTCTGTTGTTCGGTCGCCATGTGTTTATTTTAGCGCCAGCCTGCGAGCTCCCCCCACAACTCCCTCGCCATCCATCTGACTTCACCAATCACCCGGCCATTTGTCGCTCTCACCGGAACTCCTTCCCCATCACTAACCCGTTTTCTACCGCAAAGACAGGCTCGCTCCCTGCTTAGACATGCGCTGAGCCTTTGAGGGGGGGCTAATGAGCATTGTGCCGCGAGCGACGACTGTTCCATTTGCCGGAACAAGAACAGTCTCTTTCACCCGCGCTTTCCGAAGGCACAAGGATTTACGCGCCGTTAAGAATCTGGGCCGATGCGACCGGCGGACCCTCAAGGGCCTCCGGGAACTCGACTTCCGCACCCTGCAAACCGAAATGAAAGGCCTCTTGAGCAAGACCGAAATCAAGGCCCTGCTGGCGCGTCGTGATAAGATCGTCGCCTTCTTCGACCGAGAGATCGCAAAAAAGGGCGAAGCTGCCGTTCTGTGCGACAAACACCAACTCTAACCCCTGAGCAGCGTCGCCGGCATCCCCGGTTGCGACCGGCTCTCGGGCCGGTCCAAAGCCCCCAATGGAGACGGTCTCGGCTCGTCCTGCCCACTCGCTCAATGAGCTATTCTTAATGTTTTGAGAATGACACGCGCCCGCTTTGCGCCCTCGCCCACCGGTTACCTTCATATAGGGGGCGCTCGAACATTCATCTTTAATTGGCTTCATGCTCGCCGTCAGGGCGGTGTCGTCGTTCTCCGCATCGACGATACTGACGTCGAACGGAACACCCAGACCTCTCTCGATTCCATCCAAGAAGGTCTCCAATGGCTCGAACTGGGCTGGGACGAGTTCTACCGTCAATCCGAACGCCTCGATCTCCATCGCCGGGCCGCCTGGGCTATTTTCGAAAAGGGGCTCGCCTATCGCGACTTCACGCCCGCCTCCGCGGCGCTTGACAATCCGAGCCGAGGATGGCTTTTCAATCCGGGCATGCGCGAGCTCACCCGCGAGCAGAGCGATCGCCGCGCCGACGCGGGCGAACCCTTCGTCCTACGCTTCCGAGTGCCGCGCGACTCACGCCCCGAGGTTGTTGTATCCGATTTCGTCTACGGGACCGTGCGTAAGATTACCGGCGACCTCGAGGATTTCGCGCTGCTGCGCTCGACCGGCATGCCGACCTATCACATGGCCTCCTGCGCCGACGATGCCGATCTGCGCATCACCGACATCCTGCGCGGCCAAGAACACCTGGCGAACACGTTCAAACACGTGCTGATCTTCGAAGCGCTTGGCGTCGACGTTCCGATGACGGCTCACCTGCCGCTGTTGATGGCGCCCGACGGCGCAAAGCTTTCAAAACGTATCCACGGCCCAGTGGTTAGCGTTACAACATATCGCGACGCCGGTTTCCTGCCGCATGCGTGCGTAAATTTCCTTGCCCTGCTGGGGTGGTCGCCAAAGAATGACCGCGAGAAGATGTCGCGCGACGAGCTTGTCGAGCTGTTCTCGCTCGACGGCATCAACCGCGGCAACGCCATCATCAACTTCAGCGACGAGGAACCGTTCGATCCCAAGGCCGTGTGGCTGAATGCCGAGCATATCCGGGCGCTCGATGTCGATGACCTCGCGCGGCAATTGATGCCCTACGCCCAACAAGCCGGGTTTACGAATGCCGTGCCGGAAAAGCTTCGCGCCATAACTCCGCTGATCCGGGAGCGAATCCGTTTTTTGCGCGATGTGGGCACTGTCGCCGATTTCTTCTTCACCCAGCCGCGGTCTTACGAGCCCGCGGAATTGATCCCCAAAAAGGGGGATGCCGCCTTGGCCGCGCGGGCGCTCCGTAAGTCGAGGGAAGTGCTGTCAACCGTACCCGCCTTCGATCACGCAACCCTCGAGATAGCGCTTCGCGCCGCTGCCGCCGACCTCGGCGTGAAGGCGGGACAGATGTTCCAGCCCGTTCGCGTCGCGGTGTGCGGACGCAAGAATGCACCGCCGCTTTTCGAAACCCTCGAGGTGCTCGGCCGTGACACCGTGCTGACCCGTCTCGAGTTTGCTTTAGGAATTGTCTAATGAAGGACGCCGATTTACCCCGTTCGAATTTCATTCGTGATTGGATTCGCTCCGACACCGCGTGCGGGAAACATGGCGGACGTGTGCATACCCGCTTTCCACCCGAACCCAATGGCTATTTACACGTCGGCCACGCCAAGAGCATCATGGTCAACTTCGGCCTCGCCGAGGAGTTCGGCGGCAAGTGCAATTTGCGCTTCGACGACACAAATCCCACCAAGGAAGAGTCCGAGTACGTAGAGTCGATCATCGAAGATGTGAGATGGTTGGGCGGCGATTTCGGCGACCGGCCCGTTTATGCATCCGACTACTTCCAGCAGTTGTACGATTGGGCCGTCGACCTCATCAAGAAAGGCAAGGCCTATGTTTGCGACTTGAGCGGCGACCAGGTGCGGGAGACGCGCGGCACACTGACCGATGCAGGAAAAAACAGCCCTTATCGGGAGAGAAGCGTCGAGGAGAATCTGGACCTCTTCGCGCGCATGAAAGACGGCGAGTTTCCCGACGGCTCGCGCACCCTGCGCGCCAAAATCGATATGGCCTCGCCGAATCTCAACATGCGGGATCCCGTCATGTACCGAATCCTGCACGCCGAGCATCATCGCACGGGCAATCGTTGGTGCATTTATCCCATGTACGACTGGACGCACGGGCAAAGCGACTCCATCGAGGGCGTCACCCACTCGATCTGCACGCTCGAGTTTGAAGATCATCGTCCGCTCTATGACTGGTATCTCGATCAGCTCGGGGTCTTCCATCCGCAACAGATTGAGTTCGACCGGTTGAACTTGACGTACACCGTAATGAGCAAGCGCAAGCTGCTGCAACTCGTGCAGCAGGGCGTGGTGGAAGGCTGGGATGATCCCCGCATGCCCACGATTAGCGGGATGCGCCGGCGCGGCTACTCGCCCCAAGGTTTGCGCAATTTCGCGCGCAATCTCGGCGTGTCGAAGACGAACGGCTTCACGGAATTCGAGAAGCTTGAATACTACATCCGGCAGGATCTGAATCGGACCTCTCCACGCGTGATGACGGTCTTGCGCCCCCTCAAGCTGGTGTTGACGAACTACCCCGAAGGCCAAGTGGAGCACATGGAAGCCGTCAACAACCCCGAAGACCCCGACGCAGGCACGCGGTCAGTACCCTTTAGCCGCGAACTCTGGATCGAACAGGATGACTTCCGCGAGGTGCCTCCCAAACGCTACCACCGACTTTTTCCGGGGAATGAAGTCCGACTGCGGTATGGCTACATCATCAAATGTGAGCAAGCCGTGAAAGACCCCATTACGGGCGAAATCACGGAGATCCACTGCACCTACGATCCCGAGACGCGTAGCGGCCCGCAAACGCGGAAAGTGAAGTCAACCATTCACTGGGTTTCGGCGGCGGAGGCCATTCCCGTAGAGGTTCGGCTCTACGACAAGCTGTTCAACGTCGAAAATCCCAATGAGTCGCCCGAGGGTGAAGATTTCACGATGTACGTAAACCCGCAATCGCTCGAAGTAGTCGGCGGCAAAGCCGAGCCTTCGCTGGCGGACGCCCGGCCCGGCGACCGCTATCAGTTCGAGCGTATCGGGTATTTCTGCGTGGATAAGTCATCGCACGCCGAGCGGCTCGTCTTCAATCGTACCGCCGGGCTGCGGGACACCTGGGCGAAGCTTCAGAAGCGATTGTGAGGAGCCTCGCTGCCGACGGACCGGGATCGATAGACGATTCCACATTTTCAAAGTCGCCAATCGTCTCTGAAACATGCGAGGCGGCCCCGGTTCGGCCGGGCGATACGTGCCGCTATCGCCGGCAGGGAATTTTCGGAGTACCATAAACCTTGTTGGTGAAGCCGAACCCGCCAGGCTGGGTCGGCGAACCTTCGAGCGCGGCACCTCATGACTTCAAGGACTTCTCGGTTTGGATTCCGAGCCACTTGCACCCTTGCTTTGCTTTCGCTGTTAGGGGTAGCTTGGACAACGCGTTCCAAGCAGGCCCTGGCGGCGGATGGCGCTCCATCGGCGCTCGAAGCATCCTTCGCGCTACGTGCGAAGCCGTTCTTAGAACAAAACTGCATCCAGTGCCACAACGTTGACACAGCCATGTCGGGGGTCCGACTGGACCAGCTCGACGCGACGCTCGAGGATCGGCATCTTCGCCTTTGGGAAGCCGTAAGGCGAAAGGTCGGCGATGAGACGATGCCGCCAAAAGGCGCGCCACAGCCGACCGGCGCCGACCGTCAGGGGATGGTCGAGTGGATCACGCAAGCACTGCACGCCGCCCGCTCGAGGCCGCTGCCGAAGAACGGCATCGTGCGGCGTCTGACGGTCTCACAGTACGGCAATACTCTCCGCGAATTGTTGCTGCTCGACGCCGACCTGACGGCCGCGCTTCCACCCGACGCCGTTTCCAAGGATGGATTCGTAAATAATGCGGAGACGTTGGAACTTTCGCCGCTGCTGATGGAAGCCTACTTTGAAATCGCCGAAGAGGCGCTCGGCCGGGCCATCGTCAATCCGGACTCGAAGCCCACGATCCAGAACTTCCGGGTTGATCTGGGCGCGTCGATCAATCCCAAACCGCTCCCGGGCAAGCTGATTCTCGGCGCGAACAACCTCCTGTTGGACAACCAAGATTTCCTGGTCAAGCAACTCACGCCCGGCAAGGCGTTCTCCTTCGAACCGTTCCGAATGCGGACCAAATATCGCTTCATCGAAGGCTACAAAGGCAACTCGACAGTCCGCGACTGGAGAGACTTTGACAGCATTTACCACTCCGTTTTTGCCTGCATGCGCGGCAACCCCGGCTATCCCAAGGGGCACGCTTACAGCACGATTCCGGACGGTCTGTTGCTGAGGCCGGCCATTTCAACCAACGAGATTTTCGAGGAAGACGACACCTACGGGCCAAAGGCAAACTTCAAAATCTCGCTTCGCGAATTGCCCGAGTACGGGCGCTTTCGGATCACTGTCACGGCGGCGAAGTACAACGACGGGCTGCTGCTCGATCCGGGCGATGCCGCCCGGGGGACCACCGGCGCGGACGCCGTCGTTATCCGCGATCCAACATCGGCACATTCCGTCACGATCAAAAAGGCCGGCATTTATCAAGTCGACATCCACGAGGCGGCGCGCAACGAGCCGCCCGCCGCGGACTCGACGCGACTCGGCGACGGGCCGGCCGGATCGTGGTCTTTCGACAACGAAACAAAGGACAACCTAGAGGGCCCCGCACAGCGTGTCGATTCACCCTTCGGCAAGGCTGTGTCGCTCAGCGGCGATTACGGCTCGCTGATCATCCCTCGCGGCAATGCCATGAATGTTGCCGACGACGATTTCACCGTGGCGGCTTGGATCCACCCGAAGCAGCTGAAAGCAGCGGGGATCGTTGCTCTCGGTGGATATGAGTGGACGCACGGCTGGTACTTGGAAATGGCCGGCGGTAAAGGTGATTTCCGGATACAAACAGCCGGCCCCGGCAACGAACCCAATGGTAGTGTGACTTCCCCGCCGGGAGTCATTCGCGCCGGCGCCTGGCAGCATGTTACGGCCGTTGTGAGACGGAACGGCGAAACGCGCCTCTACGTAAACGGCTACGCCGTCGCGAAAGGGGAGATTGGTCCGGCGAACCTCGACAACCCGGAGATCGACCTTCACGTTGGCAGCGTAAGCGACGGCCCGCGGTTCCAGGGCGAGTTGGATGAAGTGCGCCTCTACACCCGAGCCCTCGACGAAGCCGAGGTCCAAGCGTTGGTGGAACCGGGACGGGAATTCGCTCAGCCGCCTCCCGAAATGCCGCAAGACGTGACGCTGACCCTGGGCGGTCGGCAATTCTCAGGCGCGTTGGAGCAGCCCGCGTTCCTGGCGGTAAGGCTTGAGGCCGGGACGCTTAGCGTCAACGCGCAACACGCCGGCGTGGGGCGTTTGGACCGCGTCGTTCTTACTCCGCTCCCCGCCGAGCACGAGGCCTCGCGACGTTTTGCCGCTTTTGAGAAGCGTTTGCCGCGAGTAGGCGTGCATTTGGGGCTGCGCCGCGACTGCGGCAGCACGTTCCTTCCGGTCGGGGCCCCACGAACCGTGGCGAGCGACAAGCTCACGCGCTATGTATTTGAAGGCGCTATTAGGGATTTCCCCAGCCCGGATGTCGAAAAGGACAATGTCAACTATCTAGCGGGTATTCGTGAAATCGGCGTCCGTAGCGAGTACACCGACGGTCGCGACATGCCGCGGTTGCTGGTCCGGTCGGTGGAATTCGAGGGACCGTTCTACGATCAATGGCCGCCGCCGTCACATCAAAACATCTTCCTCGACTCTGACCGCCGATACGACGCATCGGCCTACGGGCGCGAGATCGTTCGCAAATTTGCAACCCGCGCCTACCGCCGACCCATCACCGCCGCGGAAGAGTCCGCGCTGATGGCGGTGTTCCGGCAATCACTCGACGCGGGAGGCGGTTTTCAGAGAAGTGTCAAGGACGCCCTGCAAGTCGTGTTGACGTCGCCGCAATTCTTGTTTTTGGTCGAAGCGAGCAGCACCCCCGAACCCGAGCCAATCGACGGCCGCGAGCTGGCTTCCAAGCTTTCGTACTTCCTGTGGAACGAGCCGCCGGATCACACAACCTTGCGGTTGGCCGATAGCGGCGCGCTGCGAAGGCAATTGGACTCGGAAGTCGGGCGCATGATCGAGGACCCGCGTTTCTCCCGGTTCACCGAGGAATTCACATCCCAATGGCTGAATTTGGACAAGTTCGATGTGCTCGAACCGGACCGTGACCGGTTTCCAAGGCTTACCCGCGACACCCGCGCCCAGCTGCGTCGCGAGCCGGTCGAGTTTGTCCGGTATTTGATCCGGAAGAACCTGCCCGCGCGGAATCTGGTGCAGTCCGATTTCGTCGTGGCGAATGAAGTCGTCGCCGGCTACTACGACTTGGGAGACAAGACCGAAAGCGGTTTCGAGTTTGTGCCCATTTACCACGGCCGACCCGAGCTCGGGGGCGTGCTCACTCAGGCGGCGATCATGGTGGGGCTCTCCGACGGCCGGGAATCGAACCCCGTGAAGCGCGGGGCCTGGCTGGCTCGGAAGATCATCGCCGAGCCGCCCGATGACCCTCCACCCAACGTGCCGGATCTAGAGGCGGATACGGAAGGGCTGTCGCTTCGCCGACGCCTCGAGCAGCACCGCGATCAGCCGGGCTGCAGGCAGTGTCACACCAAGATCGACCCGTGGGGAGTGGCGCTCGAGGAGTTCGACGCCGGAGGCCGCCTAAAAACGCACCCGGCGGACGCGCGGGCCACCTTGCCCGACAACACCGAGGTGTCGGGCATCAACGATCTGAAGCGTTATCTCGCTCAAGATCGCATCGATCAGGTGGCCTTCAGCGTTCTCAAACACCTCTTTACCTATGCGAACGGCCGCAACCTGACGTACAATGAACTCACCCACTTGAAAGAGGGTGGGCTCGAATTGCGGGCCGGCGACTACCGTATGCAAGACATGATCCGGTATGTCGTCCACAGCGACCTGTTCCTTGAGAAGTAGCGGAGAAGTAGCGGAGAAGTAGCGAATACGAGCAATAATAGGAAACAGAGACCGATGAGAACTCTCGTGAAGATTGATCGCCGCGCTTTCCTTCAGGGCATCGGAGGAGCCGCGCTGGCTTTGCCCGTCCTCGACGCGATGGGCGCGGAAGTCACCGACCAGGCTCCTCGCCGCTTCTGCGCGCTCTACACCGCGAACGGCATGTCACTCCCGAGGACTGAGCACAGCCTCGACGAGTGGAGTTGGTTTCCCACCGCCGAGAACGACGGCGAGTTCGTCTTCGGCAAGTCGACCGAGCCGCTGAGTCCCTTCCGGAAAAAGCTTAGCTTTCTGGGCGGACTCTATCATCCGAGCGGTCGCAAGGCCGATCCGCACACCTGCTCGGACATGTGGCTCACCGGCGCCCCGCTGCACAATCCAACGCGAGCAACCTACAACTCCGTGGCACTCGACCAGGTCGTGGCGCGGCACACCAAGCAGTATTGCCGGCAACCTTCGTTAGTGCTGTCGATCGACGCCGGCACGGGATTTCTCTCGCGGACGGGTACGATCTCCTACAACCTGGAAGGTAGGCCGATTCCGGCGGAAAACAACCCCCGTCGCGTGTTCAACCGTTTGTTTCGCGGTGACCGGGCGTCGCTGCAAGCGCAACGCGACAAGCTGCAGGGGCGCATCAAGTTAGTGGACGCCGTGGCCGGCAGTGCGCGCTTACTGGATCAACAACTAGGCAAATCCGACCGCGACCGGATGGATCAATACCTGACTTCACTCAATGAACTGGAATCGCGGTTGATCGCCTCCGAGCGCTGGATCGACATTCCGCTCAAAAAGCAGGATTATTCGCATCTCAATCTCGACGCAAACTCCGAGGGCGAGCCGGCCGAGTACTACCGCGCGATGTTCGACCTGATCGCTTTGGCATTCGACGCGGACATCACTCGCTCGGTCGCGTTCATGCTCAACCGCGAAGACGGCATGGGCATCAGCGATACCTTCCCGCTCAAGCTGGGACTCTCCAAGACACATCACAATCTTTCGCACGCGACCGACAAGGACGGGCAGTTTCAGTTTGCCAAGTACGATCTGTTCTTGAGCCGCCGGTTGGCGCACTTCTTCGAGAGACTGGCTGGTTACCAGGATCGCGACGGCAGCGTGCTCGACAACACCATCGTGCTGTACGGAAGCGGCGCGAGCACGACGCACACCCCCCGCAACCTGCCGACTCTGATCGCCGGTGGAACCAACATGGGCCTCGAACATGGGACGTACTGGCGAAATGGCGAGACCCGGATGTCCAACATGTATCTCAGCATTCTGAGATCTCTAGGCATCGAGCAGGAATCGTTCGCGGACAGCACCGGCACCCTCGGCGGTTCGATCTTCACTCGCGTCTAGCCCCGACCTTGCTGACAAGGCTTCGATCCGCCGCCGCGGAGGAAACCACAGCCAACCGGAGCCGCATCGCCACGCGATGCGGTCACCCACCAAACCCCGTGAAAAATTGGGGACTGTACCGAGCGCCGACCGAATAAGCTCCATCAAATCTATAGTTTCGTCTGGCGCGAAGTGGACTGTCTCCCATTTTTCATCGCCAGCAATAGATCCGCGCCCAGCAACGACGCCAACGCGGCGCTGAAGTTCAGCAATACCTCGCCAAGCAGTTTCAGCGGATCGAACTCGCCGCTCGCATGCAACTGGAAGCCGGCGACGCCTTGGCGATTGATCAGGAAGATGAAACGACCCGCGAGGCGTACGGGCTCAACGAAGCCTTGACCGAGTCCTATGGGCGGCGCTGTCTGATGGCGCGGCGGCTCGTCGAGCGCGGCGTGCGCTTCGTGCAGATCTAACGGCTTCACGACGTTGTTAGCCGGCGGCGGCGTCAAGGGCGGCGTCGTGTACGGCGCGACGGACGAGCTTGGCAACCATGCGGTCGAGAACCCGGTCAGCGTTCACGACTACCACGCGACACTGCTGCATCTCCTGGGAATGAACTTTCGCGACCTCATCTACGATCGTCACGGCCTCGGCGAACGCCTAACGGATCAATTCGCCGCCCGGGTGATCCAAGAAATTCTGGCCTGAAGAAGGGCCCTGCCTCGGCGTCTTTCGCCACAGTGCCCGGACACGCCGGGTTCGCTCCGATGATGGGCGATCCGTCGTTGAGAAGAAAACCTCTTGTATTTCGGGGAGCATGTCGCGCACCCTGTATGATGTTCTTTGTCGCAATGAACAAGAGGCTGAGTCGCAGGCGGTTCGTTGGCGCCGGATCACGGGCGATGCCGGCCGTCGTTTGGTGTGCCCTACAGTCCTTCCAACCGGCCCGCGGTCAGCGAGACGAGAGAGACGAAATACCCATGGAACTCGCCTCGGTCAAAGCGCTTACGTTTGATGTCTTTGGGACCGTCGTTGATTGGAGATCCTCGATCATTCGCGAAGGGGAAGCACTGGGCGAACGAAAGGGGTTTCATGTCGATTGGGCGGAGTTCGCGGATGCCTGGCGAGCCGGCTACGGACCGTCCATGGACCGCGTTCGCCGGGGCGACCTTCCCTGGACGAACATCGACGGCCTGCACCGTTTCATCCTCAATGACCTCTTGAAGAAATTCAAGATCGAGGGCCTCTCCGAAACCGAGATCGCCCAATTCAATCGCTCTTGGCATCGGCTTACACCTTGGCCCGACGCTGTTTCGGGACTGACTCGGCTGAAGAGGAAATTCGTGATCTCGACGCTTTCGAACGGCAACGTGGCACTGCTCGTCAACATGGCGAAGAATGCCGGCTTGCCGTGGGATGTCATCCTCTCTTCCGAGTTGGCGCACCGTTACAAGCCGGACAAAGAAGTCTATTTGACGGCGGCACGGCTGCTGGGACTCGAGCCCGGCCAAGTGATGATGGTCGCGGCCCACAAAGGCGATTTGCGAGCCTCGGCCGCGGTCGGCTTTAGGACCGGTTTCGTTCCCCGCCCGCTTGAGCGCGGACCGAACGGGAAACCCGATGCGACGCCCGATCCCTCATTTGATATCGTTGCCGAGGATTTCGTCGATCTGGCCGAGAGGCTGGGAGCTTAGCCCGCTTTTCTCATCGCGTGGCGAGGCAAAGTGCAGCCTGGGCCCGAAAAAAATCTTTTTTCAACGGATCGATTGTTATCGCTGGTGATCGGACGGAGGTACAATCTCCCTCAGGTCCAACTGGTCACGCAAGTGTGCGGCGACAAGAGACGAGAGGAGTGGCGACATGAGAACGACCAGAGTGCTTTACCCAGCCGACGTAGGCATGCCGGCGGTCGGCTTGGCCGCGTTTTTGAGCGCCTTGCTCGCTTTGGTGGGTTGCGGGCAACCGGCCGGCGAAACGGTCGCGATCGACAGTGACGATCTCGGCGGGGTCGTCAGCAGTGCGAATGGACCGGAAGCGGGTGTCTGGGTGATCGCGGAAACGACCGATCTGCCCACTAAGTTCGTCAAGATCGTCGTCACGGATGATCGCGGGCACTACGTGTTGCCCGACCTTCCAAAAGCGAACTACGACGTATGGGTGCGCGGCTACGGACTGGTGGACTCTCCCAAGGTGGAGACCGCGCCCGGCAAGATCGTGAACCTGACGGCGGTGGTCGCGCCCAATCCCGCCGCGGCGGCGGAATACTACCCGGCCGGCTACTGGTTTTCCCTGCTCCGCGCGCCGGACGACAGCGAGTTTCCCGGCACCGGGCCCAAAGGCAACGGCATTTCGCCAGACATGAAGAGCCAGGCCCAGTGGCTGCGGAACGTCAAGTCGGGCAACTGCTGGGCTTGTCACCAGCTGGGCGCCAAGGCGACGCGGGAGATCCCCGAGAGTCTTGGCGACTTCCCGTCCTCCGCGGCGGCATGGGAGCGTCGCATCCTTTCCGGGCAAGCCGGCGGTAGCATGGCCAACGGCTTGGCGCGGATCGGCGCGCGGCGGGCAATAGAGGTGTTCGCGGATTGGACCGATCGGGTCGCCGCCGGCGAGTTGCCGCCGACACCGCCGCGGCCGCGAGGCCTGGAGCGCAACGTCGTCATCACACAATGGGACTGGGCCGACCCGAAGGCCTACCTCCACGATGAGGTTTCCACGGACCGGCGAAATCCGACGCTGAACGCCAACGGTCTCATCTACGGGGCGCTTGAGGCGAGCGCGGACTACCTGCCCGTTCTCGATCCTGTGGGCCACACCCGGAGTCAGGTCCCGTTGACGGTCCGCGATCCGAACACGCCGCCGGCGGCGCCGCAGACGGTGCCGCAACCCTCGCCCTACTGGGGCGATGAAGTCATTTGGACCAGTAAGACCAATGTGCACAATCCGATGTTCGACGGGAAGGGCCGCGTTTGGATCACCTCCGCGGTGCGCCCGCGCGCGAACCCTGATTTTTGCAAAGAGGGTTCGAGCCATCCGTCGGCCAAATTGTTCCCAGTCGAGCAGGCCGCCCGCCACCTCGCCGTCTACGATCCGAAAACCGAAGAGCTCACACACATCGGCACGTGCTTCAGCACGCACCACCTGATGTTCGCCGAGGATGAGAACAACACGCTGTGGACGAGCGGCGGCGGCCAGGTCGTCGGCTGGCTTGACACGAAGATGTTCGACGAGACCGGCGACGAGGAGAAGTCGCAAGGGTGGACCGCGCTCATCATGGACACCAACGGCAACGGCAAGCGGGACGCCTATGTGGAGCCCGACGAACCGCTCGACCCGGCCAAGGACAAGCGTTTCGGCGCCGCCTTCTATGCCGTCTCCCCCGCTCCGGACGGCTCTATCTGGGGATCGGTGTTGGGCTTCCCCGGCGCCGTCGTCCGGCTCGATCCGGGGACGAACCCGCCCGAAACCGCCCTGGCGGAAGTGTACGAGCCGCCGTTCAACAACCCCGAGGCTCCCGTCCAGGGGTACTCACCCCGCGGCATGGATGTTGACCGCGACGGCGTTGCCTGGGCGGCCCTCGCGAGCGGCCATCTGGCCGCCTTCGATCGTCGCAAGTGCAAGGGACCGCTCAACGGGCCGAAGGCCTCCGGACAACACTGTCCCGAGGGATGGACCCTGTATCCCGAGCCCTTACCTCAGATCCAAGGCGTTTCGGACGCGGGCAGCGCTGAAGGCAGCTACTACACCTGGGTGGACCAGTTCGATACGTTTGGCCTGGGCAAGAACATTCCGATCAACACCGGCAATGCATCCGAAGGGCTACTGGTTCTCAAAGACGGCGAGTGGGTCGTTCTCCGCGTTCCCTATCCGCTGGGGTTCTACACGAAATGGATGGATGGCCGGATCGATGATGCGGAGGCGGGCTGGAAGGGCAGAGGCCTGTGGACGACAGTGAGCACCCGAGGACCGTTTCACATGGAGGGCGGCAAGGGGACAACGAGCAAAGTCATGCACTTCCAGCTGCGCCCCGACCCGCTCGCGAAGTGAACGGAGTCGGCCACTCAAGGCACGGAACAATGTTTACCGAAGCCGCACGACGGAACCTTTCGCGGCGGATTCCTCGGCGGCCAAGCACGCGCGCACCGCTTCCAGAGCGTCTTCAGGCGTAACGATCTCGGGCTTGGTACCCCCAAGCAGGCAGTTCGCGAAGTAGGCGAGTTCCTCGTGTAGGGCCCCGGAGCGCACTCCGTGCAAAAGTGGCCAGTAGGTCGTGTCGGGGGAACGCCAGCCGTCCTGGTCGCATACGGAGAAGTTCGGATGCGTTTCGTGGATGTGAAGCGATCCCTCGGTCCCGATGACTTCGATACGCTCGTCGATCTGGAACGGAGTACTCCGCGGCAGGAACCAGACGTTTTCGCACACTCCGATGGCGCCGTCCTCAAAACGGTACATGGTCCAGCCGAGGTCAGGATGTTTCAGGCCTCGTACGGATAGTGTTTGTGCGTAGGTAGTCTCAATTGTGCCTCCACTGAACCACAGCATCAAATCCGTGTCGTGTACGGCGTCGCCCATGATCGGCCCGATCTTGTCGAGCACGCCCTCACTGACCGAGGCGGGAATGTTGCGGCGGGCGTACATGGAGACAATCTTGCCGATGGCTCCGGAGTCGATTTCGGCTTTGGCCGCGGCGTGGCGGGGATTGAAGCGGCAAATGTGGCCCACCATGAAAGCCTTGGAGGAGGCGTTGGCGGCTCGAACAATGGCTTCACAGTCCACCAGCGTGGAAGCCATTGGCTTTTCCAAAAAGACGTGCTTGCCGGCCTCCAGCGCGGCCAGAGTGGGCCCAACGTGCTGGTCCCACATGGTGACGACCGAGACCGCTTCCAAAGCCGAGTCGGCGAGCATTTCGTTGTAGTCGGTATATACCCGTGACACTTGGAACCGGTCGGCCAACTCCGTGAGGCGTTCCTGTCGTCGTGTACACAGGGCGAACAACTCTACCTGGGGCAGATCGAAGAGCGCCTCGCAATGCTTCTCACCAAACCAACCGAGGCCGATGACTCCGAACTTGATGCGTTTCACACAATCCCCTTTTCCGCTCTCAAGACAGAGTGTAGCCCGGCTCATCCTCTCTGAGCAGCCGAGCCGGTTGCTTGACGTTCTCCGGTTCTTTCGACCCGAGGGCTAGTAGAATAGTGCATGTTCGGATCCGGGAGGCCTCTCTATGAAGTCGATTCAGCTGCGCACGGCGACACCCGAGGACGGTGCCGAGATTGCGGAGTTGATCTATTCGTCTACCAACGCCTGGTACCAACTTCGGGGGATGCCGCGGATCTTCTCGGGTGGGCCGGAGACAACCGAAGTGTTCCGCGAGGTCTACGAGGCGCTTGAACCAGGATGCTGCGTGGTAGCGGAGAACCCGCGTACGGGTCGCTTGATGGGGTCGTGTTTTTACCATCCGAGGCCGCAACACGTCTCGCTCGGGATCATGAACGTGCACCCGAACTACTTTGGCCGCGGCGTTGCCCGGGCGCTGCTCGACTACATCATCGACTACACCGACAGCAACGGCTACAAGGCTCTTCGGCTAACACAAAGCGCCTTGAATCTCGATTCCTTTTCGCTGTACAACAGCGCGGGGTTTGTGCCGCGCTACGCTTATCAGGACATGATGCTTCAGGTCCCGGAAGGCGGCCTGAACACGAGCCTGCCCGGCTTGGAACATGTCCGCGACGCGACGCCCGACGACATTTCCGCGCTGGTCGACTTGGAGCTATCGGTCAGCGGCATCAGCCGCGAGACCGACTACCGTTTCTGCATCACCAACGAGCAGGGATTCTGGCACGTTTCGGTCTACGAAACCTCGCCGGGCAAGATCGAGGGATTCCTGATCTCTTCCGGTCATCCGGCCTTCAACATGCTCGGCCCCGGAGTTGCCCGCACGGAAGAGCAGGCAGCGGCTTTGATTTACAGGGAACTCGATCAATACCGGGGACGATCGCCGATCACACTGGTACCGATGGAGAAAATGGGGCTTGTGAGACAAATGTACGAGTGGGGCGCGAGGAACGTAGAGCTGCACTTCTGCCAGGTGCGCGGCGAGTTCCAGCCATTCGCGGGCGTTAATCTGCCCACCTTTTTCCCCGAGACCGGGTAAAAGCCATGAGGGAGTGCCGGCAATGAAGGAGTTCGATCACATCGGGATGGTCACGGCCGAGCCACATGAAGGAGAGAGCTGGGTCGAGTTCAGCAAGGTGTGGGTGACCAACCCGCGGCTTCACCCGCAACGTATCGAGTACATTCGCCCGGCCGAGATGCCGGAGGTTGACCCGCGGGACCTGGGACTGTGGAAACTCTGGCACCTGCCGCACATCGCCTTTCGCGTGGACGATCTGGAAAAAGCCATGGAAGGCGAGGAGGTGATCTTCGGGCCTTTCGAACCGGGCGAGTTTGGCACCGCCGTGTTTGTCCACAAGGCCGGTGCCGTCGTCGAGTACATCGAATATAGGGACCTAGAGCACTGGTTCGGTCAAGAAACACCGTGGAGGCCGGCCGGGCCCAGGCCGGAGGAATGATGCCCGATCACAGCACACGCCGTGGCTTTCTCAGTCGCTCGCTGGCGGGCTCGTCGCTGGTATTCCGGTGGTTCGCCGGGCCGACGGCGCCGTTGCGGGCGCAAGACCCGACGACGCGCCGCTATGACCTCTTGGTGAAAGGCGGTCGGGTAGTCGACCCGGCGCAAGATCTCTCCGCGCCGCGCGACGTCGCCATAACCGGAAACCGGGTTTCGAGGGTGGCCGAAAACATTCCGCCGTCCGAGGCGTTACACGTTCTCGACGCCCGAGGAAAGATCGTCACCCCGGGTTGGATTGACATTCACGTTCACGTCTACGACGGAGTCGCGCCGCTGGGCATCCCGGCCGACCCCAACTGCGTTGCGAAAGGTGTCACAACGGTTGTCGATGCCGGCTCGGCAGGCGCCCACACATTTCCGGGATTGCGCAAGTACGTCATCAACGTCGCTGATACGCGGGTCTTCGCGCTGCTCAACATTTCCGTTGTCGGGCAGTCGACTCTGTCCGAAGACAATCCCTGGGGCGAGCTCTTGGATCTGCGCTACGCCAATCCCAAGCTGGCGGCGAAGACTATCGAACGCCACCGCGACGTGATCCTGGGAGTCAAGGTCCGCCTGACGCGCAATATCGCCGGCGACCACGACCTGAAAGCATTGGCGCTGGCCCGGGAAGCCGCCGACGCCGTCAAGTTGCCGCTCATGGTTCACATCGGCGGTTCGGCGTCGCCGTTGAAAGACATCCTTGCCATGACCAAGCCCGGAGACGTCATCACGCACAGTTTTCGCGGCGGCGAGGGCGGCATTCTCGACGACCGCGGCCGTGTGTTGCCCGAGGTGCACAAGACGGTCGCGCGGGGCGTTCATCTCGACATCGGCCACGGCGCCGGCAGCTTCGCGTTCGCAACGGCGGAAAAGGCGCTGGCCGAGGACCTCTTACCGGGAACAATTTCGAGCGACCTCCACCAGTTCAACGTCAACGGACCGGTTTTCGACTTGGCCACAACGCTTTCGAAGTTCCTGCACCTTGGGCTCACCCTGGAGCAGACCATCGAGCGCGTGACCAAGAATCCGTCCCGAGTCTTCGGACGCCTCAACGGTCTGGGAACACTCCGCGAAGGCGCCGAGGCGGACGTCGCCGTTTTCGCGCTTGAAGAAGGCGATTTCGATTTCTTCGACGCGATGGGACAGAAGCGAGTCGGCCACCGCAAGCTCCGTCCCGTCGCCACTGTCAAGGCGGGCAAGATTTACGGTTCCGCCTCGATTCCGGTAGAAAGGCTGTGACCCCCACAGCCGCGACGGCGCGGCAATATCCGCACTCCGTCACCTGGGAAGCTATTGGACCCGATATAGATACAGATCCCAAGAGGCGGTTTTTGACTCGCCCTGGAGCTGTTTCTTCTCGACAACTCGCCAGCCTGGAATCAGATCATTCACCGAGACGACCCTGACGCCTTTTCTGAGTTGTCTCTCCAAGATGGGTGCGAGCCGTTCCCATGCCTTCGGCAGCAGATACCCTGTCACCACGGTAGCCGAGCTTACATCCTGATTGAAAATGTCCCCTTGGATCACCTTGACTCTGCCTTCCATCCAAGGCGCCGGATGGCCGAAGACGTCTCTTCGCACAACGCTTGGTTCCACTCTATCCCTACCGACCGAGCCTGGAAGAGTTGGGCCGCCGCCAGAATGATCCGCCCGTCACCGGAGCCTAGGTCATAGACCAGATCGTTCTTGCCGACTTTCGCGAGCTCTAAAGCGGCGCGCACTACCGGGGCGGGAGTGGGCACAAAAGGGCCTAGCCAGTTCGGATGATCGAAGTGCCGGTTGCCGTCATCGGTTTGAGACCGGGTTGCCGGCCTGGAATCGCCGGGAGTCTCGATTGTTTGCGCGGCAGCCACGCCGGCAAGAGCCGACACAACAAGGCAAGTCCGGATTGGATGCATCGATATCCCCTACTGACGAACCCGCGTCAACCTGCCGGGTTCGGGCCGGATGTCAGGTGACCTGCGGAGATTGTACCGCCTTGCCGTGCCCCGAGTCATCGGGGCGCATTTCGGATTGCCGGGTTGCGAACTCTCGCGAATTCGGGGATACGAACCAATGAATCGGTTCGCGTGTTGGGATAGTCGTAATTCTGTCCGTCGGCGTTGAAGTCTCCGCTGCCCGGCGCCGGCCCAATGACGTTGCCGTTCGCGTCGCGCCCGGGTACCACCAACTGCGATGCAAGGGTTTCGCTCTGCCGCGCACCGCCATACTCCTTTCGTTCCTGCTCCAGGCTCAGAAGGTTGCCCGAGCATCGTGTTCGAGCGACGCGAAAGGGCTCTATAGCGACACTTCCGCGAGCGCCCGCGCCCGCTAACCCGACCACGCTGGTCGTTCGGGCCGGCCTATTCGCGGCGCAAGCCCGGTGAGGCGGACTGAGCGTGGACTTCCGAGCGTGGACTTCCGTCCACGCCTCTCTTTCCGCTGCTTGCATGGCTGCGGGGATGGTCCACATTTGAGCCGCGCGCCCTACGGGGATTCCTTGGCCAATTGTCGTCGATCTGTGGTAACTTGACAATTCCTTCCAGACGAGTGAGTTGCCATGACCACGATCGCTTTATTCGGCGCGGGCGGAAAGATGGGCCTCCGCCTCACCGAAAACCTCAAGAAATCGGCCTATGAAGTGCGCCACGTTGAGATCAGCGAGCATGGGCGCGCGGCCCTCGCCGACGGCGGCGTGGAGGCCGTTTCCGCGGAAGCGGCGGTCGCCGGCGCCAACGTCGTCATCCTGGCGGTACGCGACAACGCGATCGGCCGGGTTGCTCACGAAATATCGCCCCGCTTGGGATCGGGAACCGTTCTCATCTGTCTCGACGCCGCCGCGCCGTACGCCGGTGAGTTGCCCGCCCGAGATGACTTGGCATATTTTGTCACGCACCCCTGCCACCCTCCCGTCGTAGGCGACGAGACATTGCCGGAAGCGCAATTTGATTTCTTTGGCGGCGTCCACGCGAAACAACACATCGTTTGCGGCCTGATGCAGGGACCGGAGGAAGCTTACACCCTTGGGGAGCAAATCGCGCGGGTGATCTTCGCTCCCGTGATGCGCTCTCACCGCTGTACGGTGGAACAACTCGCGATCCTCGAGCCCGTGCTCTCGGAAACGGTTACCGGCACCTGCCTCACCGTCATCCGAGAAGCCACCGATGAGGCCGTTCGCCGGGGCGTACCCCGCCAAGCCGCCGTCGACTTTGTGATCGGGCACATGAAAGTCGAGATCGGAATCGTGTTTGAGTTATTTGAAAACGCCCGGTTCTCCGACGGCGCGCTCGTTGCCATCGAGAAAGCCAAGAAGGAGATCTTCCAACCCGATTGGATGAAGGTCTTCGAGAAAGAAGCGCTTGATCGCAGCATCCGCGACATTACCGCATCTTCAGACGACGCCGGATAAGGGAACGTTCGTTGGGCCTACGCCCGCCCGTTCGGTCCGGTCGTTTTCGCGCAAGCCGGAGGGTTATCTTGCCCGGGCAGCGGTTGCCCCCAAGATTTTCATCCACCACGGTTACGGCGCCGCCAAGAAGATCCTCCGGCCACACAGGTCCTAACTTTGATGTCCGACCGCATTCACGCCGACTATTGGATCGAAACGGCCTTCGACATCGAAGCGGCCGTCGAAGTGATGGCCGGAGAGCAATCCTCGGGTACGTTCGTGACGCTGCCGGGGGAGACGCCCGAGTTAAAGCAGCGCCATGGGGCCCGAGTCGAGCGTATCGAGGGGCTCGAGGCGGTCGGCGCGCCCTCGCTGCCCGGTGCCGCTACACCGGCGGAGGGCCCGTCGCCCCAGTGGCGGCGTGCGCGCGTGGAGCTCTCTTGGCCGCTTGAGAACATGGGGCCGTCCCTCCCGAACCTAGTGGCGACAGTCGCCGGGAACCTGTTCGAGCTGAAGCAGTTCTCAGGACTACGGTTGCTCGATATCCGCGTTCCGGGAGCGTTTCGGGACGCCTACCAAGGACCGCGGTTCGGGGTGGCGGGTACGCGAAAGCTTGCCGGTGTCGAGGCGCTGCCTCTTGTCGGAACGATTATCAAGCCCAGCGTCGGCCTGTCACCGGAAGCTACCGCCGAGTTGGTTCGGAAGCTCGCCGAGAGCGGCCTCGACTTCATCAAGGACGACGAGTTACAGGCCGACGGGCCGCACTGCCCCTTCGCGGAGCGCGTGAGCGCGGTAATGCCGGTCATAAACGAACACGCCGAGTGCGGCGGCAAGAAGGTGATGTACGCCTTCAACCTGACGGGCGAGATCGACGAGATGAAGCGGCGGCACGATCTTGTGCTCGAGGCTGGCGGCACTTGCGTGATGGTGAGCATGCACTCGATCGGCTTACCGGGCATGGTCGCGTTGCGACGACACAGCCAATTGCCGATCCACGCCCACCGTAACGGCTGGGGTCTCTATTCGCGTTCGCCGCATATAGGCGCCAGCTACGTGGCTTGGCAAAAACTGTTCCGCCTGGCCGGGGCCGACCACATGCATGTCAACGGCCTGGGCAACAAGTTCTGCGAACCAGACGAGTCCGTGATCGCCTCGGCTCGAGCGTGCTTGACGCCGATGTTCGAGGGCGAGGGGCGCGGGTGCCAGGCCATGCCGGTCTTCTCGTCGGGGCAGTGGGCCGAGCGGGCGTTTGACACCTACGCCGCGCTGGGTTCGGCCGACCTGATTCACGCGGCGGGCGGCGGCATCATGGCGCACCCCGCAGGCATCGCCGCCGGCGTCGCCGCGATGCGCCAAGCCTGGGAAGGGGCGCTGGCGGGACGCACTCCAGACGAAGTCGCCGCCGAACACAAAGAGTTTCGCCAGGCGCGGAAGAAGTTCGGTTCCTAATGCGCGACCTGCTGCTCACCTATTACGGCGACGACTTCACGGGCTCGACCGACGTGATGGAGGTGATGACCTGGGCCGGCCTGCCGACCGTGTTGTTTCTCCGGCCGCCCGACGACGCTCGGCTCGCGCGTTTTCCCGATGCACGCGCGATTGGCGTCGCGGGCGAGAGCCGTAGTCGCCCGCCGGAGTGGATGAGCGCGAACCTCCCGGCGGTCTTCGAGCGGTTGCAAGCGCTGGGAGCGCCGTTATGCCAGTACAAGGTTTGCTCGACTTTCGACAGCTCTCCCGACGTCGGCTCGATCGGCCGCGCGCTCGAGATCGGCCTGGGGGTGTTCGGCGCTGCTTGGGCGCCGATCGTCGTGGGCGCGCCGAAACTCAGCCGCTACCAGGCCTTCGGCAATTTGTTCGCGACTGTTGGCGGTGAGACGCACCGTCTCGATCGGCACCCAACGATGAGCCGCCACCCGGTGACGCCGATGGCCGAGGCGGACTTACGCGAGCATTTGGCGCGACAGACGAAGCTGCGCGTGGGATTGGTCGACCTGCTTGCCTTAAAGAACGGGCGAGCGCCCGAGCAGCTCGCCGAAGAGGTCGCCGCCGGAGCGCGAGCGGTGCTGTGCGACGTGATCGACCAAGCCTCGCTCGAGGCGGTCGGCGAATTGGTCTGGGAAAACCGTCACGAGGGCCGGTTCTCGGTCTCCTCATCGGGTCTCCAATACGCTCTCACGGCTTACTGGCGGGCGATCGGCCGGATCGGAGAACCGGACGTACCCCCTGTCGCGGAGACTGTCGACCGCTTGGCTGTGATCTCGGGCAGCTGTTCGCCGGAAACCGAAGCATCGATTCGTTGGGCTTTGGATAACGGTTTTGTCGGCGTTCGCTTGGACGTTCGCGAGGTCGCCGAGGGCCGCGGCGAGGACCACCTGTCGACCGCGTTGAAGGCTGCCGGCGAGGGTAAGGGCGTTGTCGTCTATACAGCACTCGGCCCGGAAGATGACAGCTTTGTGTCCGCTGACGTCGACTTCCAGAGCAGGCTCGGGTCGCGGCTGGGACGGCTCGCTCGCGACATCCTGCTTCAATCCGGTGTACGGCGAGCGATCGTTTGCGGCGGCGATACATCTTCGCGAGTCGGGCGCGAGCTTGACGCCTATGCGCTCACGGCGACGTGCCCCATGGCCCCGGGCTCGCCGCTGTGCCGTCTGTGGTCGGACGGGCCGATCGACGGCCTCGAAATCGTCCTAAAAGGCGGGCAACGCGGCGGACCACGGTTTTTCGAGGAAGTGCGGCGAGGGCGAGCCGACTAGCGCTCAACCAGTACTCAGACCACCTGAAAAGACACCTTTCCCCGACCCTGTTGAGAGGGCTTCGATCCGCCATGGCGGAGGAACCACCGCCAACCAGAGCCGCATCGCCACGCGAGGCATTTGGCTGAGGGGCGAGATCACTTTGAATATCTCCACACAGCCCAACGTCCGGCTAGCCCAACAGTTTCGAGACGACATTTCCGGCGACATCCGTCAGCCGAAAGTCGCGGCCTTGGTGGCGATAAGTTAACTGCTTGTGATCGAAACCCAAGCAGTGCAACATCGTGGCATGCAAGTCGTGGACATGAATCCGGTCTTCGATCGCATGGAACCCGAAGTCGTCCGTCTTGCCCACGGTCTGCCCGCCTTGGATGCCGCCGCCCGCCATCCACATCGTGAAACCTTGCCGATGATGATCGCGGCCGCGGGTCCTCTCTTGGCCCGGCATGCGGTCTTCCGCCAGGGGCGTTCGCCCAAATTCGCCGCCCCACACGACCAGTGTGTTATCGAGCAGCCCTCGTTGTTTGAGGTCCTTGAGCAGCGCCGTTGTCGGACGGTCGATGATGTCACAGTTGCCCTTGACACCCTTGATCAGGTCGCTGTGGTGGTCCCAGCTGCCGTGAATCAGTTGCACGAACCGCACGCCGCGCTCGACCATCCGCCGCGCCAATAGGCAGTTCGTGGCGAAAGGCCGCGTCGGCTCCTCGTTCACGCCATACATCTCGAGCGTCTTTGGAGACTCCTCGGAAAAGTCAAGCAGCTCGGGCGTAGCCATTTGCATGCGAAAGGCGAGTTCATACGAAGCGATACGCGAGGCGATCTCCACGTCCCTCACCCTCGAAAACCGCATCTCGTTCAGGTCCCGGACCGCGTCGAGTCGAGCCCGCTGCATCTGATTGCTCACGCCGGGGGGATTGGAAAGATGCAACACGGCATCGCCTTGACTGCGAAACGGCACGCCCTGGAAGCTCGACGGCAGAAAGCCGCTGCCCCACAGACCGCTTCCCGCGTCGGCTCCCGCCCCCGAATTCAGAACGACGAAACCCGGAAGGTTCTCCGACTCGCTGCCCAACCCGTACATAACCCACGAACCCATCGACGGATGACCGACCAACGGCGTCCCCGTCGCCATCTTCAACTGGCCCGTGTGGTGATTGATCTGCTCGGTGTGCATCGACCGAATCATGCAGATGTCATCGGCGCAACTCGGCAGGTGTGTCCAATAGTCGGAAAACTCCATTCCCGATGCACCGTGGCGCGAGAAGGCGCGCGGACTGGCCCACACCTTCGCGCTCGGCTTGATGAAAGCAAAATCGCCGTCCTTGGTCGTCATCGAAGGGGGCAGAGTTTGACCGTCCCACTTCTTCATTTCCGGTTTAGCGTCGAACAGATCCAATTGGCTCGGCGCGCCCGACATGAAGAGAAAGATGACGTTCCGTGCTTTCGCCCGGGCGGGCGGCGTTTTCGGCGCGAGCGGGTTCAGACTGGGCGCGTCGTCAGCGGCCGCGGTCAACCGGTCCAGGTGCAGAAGTTGCGCCAGAGACATGGTCCCCACGCCGCAGGCGGTCTGTAGAAATCGCCTTCGATCTTGGACGTTCTGAAAGTCGCGGAAGTTCATACCTCAGCCTCTCGTAATGAACTCCTCCAGATTAAGCAACACACTGCATACGCCGATCCACGTAGCCGCTTCAATCGCATCGACGCCCGCCGCCGGGCGCCGCCATCCTCTGATTCTCGGGCTGCTCGCGAAGCATCCGCTTTTGTTCACGGTAGTACGCGAGCATGCGCTCCCGTTCTTCCGGGCGCGGTACGCGGCCAAGGGACACCCGAAAGGCATAGTCGATCCGATCCCTAACGCTCCCTTGCTTTTCACGGAGAATTCGCGCCGCCAGCCCTTGAGCTGCTTCAAAAAACACCGGGTCGTTGAGAAGCGTCAGCGCCTGCAGCGGCGTTGTCGAGCGCTCACGGCGGCAATGAGCCACGAGAGTGTTCGGCGCGTCGAAGATCAACAATTGCGGATACAGCAGGGTGCGCTGGCGAAAGATGTAGAGTCCCCGCCGATACCTGTCGGCTCCGACGCTCTCCGGCCATTGGATGAAGTCGCCAAAGCCCAGATCCGTCACACCGCCCGGCAACGCCGGACGGATACTGCGGCCGCCGATCCGTCGGTCCAGCAATCCGCTCACCGCCAGTGTCGCATCCCGAATCATCTCCGCCGACAGACGCAGCCTTGACTGCCTGGCAAGCAACTGGTTGTTGGGGTCCCTGGTCTCCAGTTCCGGTCGCGTCCTCGAGGCTTGCCGGTAGGTGGCGGAGGTAACAATCCGTTTGTGCATTGCCTTCATGTCCCAGCCGCCGTCCATGAACTCCACGGCCAGCCAATCCAACAATTCAGGATGGGAGGGCGCTTCGCCGCGAGCGCCAAAGTCCGCCGAGGTCGTCACCAGTCCCAGCCCGAAGAACTCCTGCCACATTCGATTCACGGCGACTCGAGCGGTTAATGGGTTTTCTCTGGAGACCAGCCAGCGGGCAAAGGCCGGCCGGTTCACCTTGTCTCCCTCGGGGAGGGGCGGCAAGAACGACGGCGTACCCGCCCGCACTTGCAGTCCGGGCGAGCGAAAGTCGCCTCTCAGCAAGATGTGCGTGTCGGGCGGATTCGGGTTGTCGCTGATCGCCTGGGCTTCGCTGAGCGCGGGATAGTCCGCCTCGAGAGTTGCGAGCCGCTTCTTGAGTTCGTCCCAGCACAGTTCTTTGTAGCGTTGCTTGGGTATGTAGCGGCCGAAGACAAAGTTGACGAAGTATCGCGTGAGATTCTTCGCATAACGTTGGGGGCGCTCGGCGGTTGGAACCCGCAGAATCTCTTCCCCGCCGCTGAAGCGCGATTGGTGAATCCCGTCGACCTCGAAACGAAGCTCCTCGCAGATAACTTTCCACTGCAAGTTGATCGCCGGGTCGTCGGGGTTGAGGCAGGCGGGCAACACCTTGGCCTCCCACTCGGCTTGCCGTTCGTCCACCTTGTACTCGGCCATCAACGCGCGCCATTGGCGGTCGTAGTCCCGCTTCCGTTCCATGTGCCGAGCCGTCTCGCCCGGCAGTGGCGCAACGATATTGACCTCCGCGACTGTGTTGAAGAAGCTGTAGAGTTCGTAGTACTCCCGCTGTGTGAGAGGGTCGAACTTGTGGTCGTGGCAACGCGCGCAGCCGACCGTCAACCCCAGCCACACCGTGCCGACCGTGTTGGCGCGATCGAATACCTGTTCGACGCGATCCATCTCGAGCGGAAAACCGGATTCTCGGTTCGTCAACGTGTTGCGATGAAAGCCGGTGGCCACGCGTTGGTCAACGGTCGCGTCGGGCAGCAGGTCACCGGCCATTTGCTCGATCGTGAACTGATCGAACGGCATGTTCGCGTTGAGCGCGCCGATGACCCAATGCCGCCAGCGCCAAGCGGCGGGTCTCGTAAAGTCCGCCTGGTAGCCGTCGCTCTCACCGAAACGTGCCTGGTCCAACCAATGCAGGGCCCACTTCTCTCCGTAGTGCTCGGAGGCTAGCAGCCGATCCACCAAGCGCTCGTACGCGCCGGCTCGATCGTCGGCGAGAAACTGTTCCACCTCCCCCGGAGTCGGCGGTAGACCGGTCAGATCAAGACTCACCCGGCGGATCAACCGAGAGCGATCCGCCGCCGGCGACGGACGGATGTTTTCCTGCTCCAGCCTCGCCAACACAAACGCGTCGATGGGATTCCGGACCCACTCTTGATTTCGCAATGAAGGAATCGCGGGCCTTTCGGGAGGGATGAAAGACCAATGTCGTTGCTTGATCCGGCCCCTCGGTTCCTCGGATGTTTCCTCGGACTGTTGGGCGCCTTGGGACTCCTCGGGCCGGCGCGCTCCCTGATCCGCCCAGGCCCGCAATAGACCGATCTGCCGGCGGGTTAAGCGCTCGCCGCCCATCGGCATGACGCGCGCTTCGTCAAGTCCGGCCACCAGGTGAATCAGCCGGCTTTCGGCGCTCCGGCCGACCCGTACGGCGGGGCCCGCGTAGCCGCCTTTCAGCAATCCCGCGCGAGTGTCGAGCCGCAAGCCGGACATCTGTTGATCCGGCCCGTGGCAGCCTTGGCACCGCGTCTCCAGAATCGGAGCGATGTCACGCGCGAAATCAACCTCTCCGGCGGCGGCCGGAGGCAGGGCCGGGGTTTCAGCAGGGGCCATGCCGGCCGCGAAAAACAGCCCGATAAGCGGCGACATCCGGTTCCATCTGCTCATGGTGAGAGGCTTGGCACGCTCGTATTGTACCGAAGGGCTCCGGTCTAACCTGCATTTCTCACCAAGTGTCGAGGCGCAGTGCATGAGAGGGCCGTCAGTGCGAGGCGCGGGCCGCTTGGCGCGCGGAGGCGTACTTGAACGGTACGGTGAGCACGGCAAGCAAGCGCAACGAAGTAATGGCGGGCCTATCGTGTGCTTTGCCCGTCAGTTGGTGAGAAATGCAGGCTAGCCGAGGCTAACCGTCACCTGCATTGTGACGCGGCCGGGCGGCGATTGCCTGCCCATCGTCAAGACGATTGTGCCGTCGGCCCTCGTCAAATCGATACCGAGATCCGGTTCTGAAAAAGGAAGGGCGCGGCGCCCTTGCGGATGCCGCACCCTCTAAAGTTACTCGTTAAGCCTGGTCAGCTGATCAGAACGACACACGTAAACCGAACTGCACCAGGCGTGGATTACCGCGCGTTCCGCTGATGACCCCGAATTGCGGAGTCCCCAGGGCCGTGCCCGGGTGGCGGAAAAGCGGCGTGTTGAACATGTTAAAGAATTCCGCTCGGAATTCTATCCCGAAACTCTCGCGGATGGTGGTTCGCTTGAAGAGGGCGAAATCCCACTGCGCGATGCCGGGACCCCTTACATCGGGCAAGATGCGACCGCTATTGCCGAAAGTGAACGCATCGGGTTGGCTAAACACGCTGGTGTTGAAATAGCGATTCAGCCGCGTCTGCGGATCACCCGACAATTCCGCGCTCGTCCCGTTGTTATTCGGGAACTGGCCGCCGCCGAACGAGTTCGAAAGGTTCTGCGAGGCGGTGACGCCGATCGGGAAACCCCTCTGGATGGTCGTGACGCCGTTGACGCCCCAACCGCCCAGGATCGCATTGGCCGCGCCCGACATGTTGCCGCCGAAGCGCCTGCCCTTACCGAACGGCAGGTCCAACACATAGCTGAGAATGAAGCGCTGTGAAACGTCGAAGGCCGCCAGCGACTTGAGCGCGCGGAGGTCGTTGTTGTTGCCCCCCGTGGCCCAGCCCTGAGCACTGAAGCCCTCCAGGCCGTCAAGCCAACCGGTCAATGTCCCGGCGTCGGTGATCAGCTTCGAAGCAGTGTAAGCCGCCAGAATGCTGGCGCCGCCCTTGAAGCGCCTCTCCACCTTGGCCTGAAATGAGTGCCAGGTCGAGCTGCGGTTCGTTGGGGCGGCCATCGAGACATCCGTGAACTGCGGGAAAGGCCGCAACAGTTGCCCTCGCGAAATCGTCGGCTGAGAGAGCCCGCCGGGCGCAATGGAAGTCCCGAAGAACGGATTCTCCACCTGTTCATTCAAGGCGCCCCCGAGGGCGAGGTGTTGATCGGGCAACTGGTTGATCGTCTGCGCATTGACCGGAATGTGGTTACCTTTCGATCCGGCGTAAGCGACGTCGATCAACGTGCCGTTCTTGAACTGGTGCTGGATGTTGAAGTTCCACTGCTGCATGTAGCCCGCCGGCTGATTCGGGACTGGAGCGAGGATCCCCAACCCGCCGACAAGACGGTTCAGGAACTCCGGGTCGCGCCCCGGCGGTTGTAAGATGCCGTCCGGATAGGGATCGTTGAGCAGACGGAAAGGCGTCGCGCCGCCGTCGAGCGAATTGAGCCAAGGCGTCGCGATCGTGTTGATGACCATGATGTTGGGAGCGCTCGCGAAGGCGACATCATTGGGCAAAAAGAAAATGCCGTAGCCGGTGCGGATCACCGTCGAGTCGCTGAGCCGGTAAGCGATGCCCAGCCGAGGCGCAAATTGGTTGCCGTCATCGATCGCGGTCCTGCTATCGCGAAGAGACGAATTCACCAGACCCAGCGAACCCTTCAGGTCAAGCCCGGCCTCCTGCGCCAGCGGATTGGGTGCGTCCACCGCCAGGAACACGATGTTGTCGAACCGTTCCGAGAAGTTGCCGGATCTTTCCCAGCGGAGACCGATGTTGACGGTCAACTTGTCATTGACTTGCCACTGATCGTTGAGGTACGCGGCGCGGTAGATCATCTGCGCGGCGACGAGGCCGGGCGTGTTGATACCCCCGGTGCTGCTGCCCGTTCCCAATAAGAACGAGGCGAAGCCCGCTCCGCCCACGGGACTAAACGGATCGTCCGCCGTGAAGTTGGCGTTGAAATTGAACATTCCGCTTGGCACATTGCTTTGCCCATAGTTGTGCGTCAGCCGCCGTGCGTCGCCTCCCATCTTGATGGTGTGGCGTCCGCGGATCATCGTCATGCTGGGAAGAATCGAGTAGTTTTCCTGCCGTCCGATAATCGTGCTTCCCGTGCCCTGGGCGCAGAACAGGCTGTAACTTTCCACGCAAGGCGTCGGGATGTGTCGGAAGGCCTCCGGGATCTGACTGACCAGAGACGAGGGCCAGGCGAATTGCGTCAAATCGATGCCTTGGCTCGCCGGCGAGCGGTCATAGCGGAACCGAACCCAGTTCAGGCGAATGTCCAGAATCGTGGTGGGCGAGAGCATGTAGGTGTCGCCGACTACGATCTGGTTGGTCGTGAAGGTTTCCGGACCCGCGTCGATGTGCAAGCCGGTCCCGTAGGGGTCCACGCCGAAAGTAAGGTTGTCCCACCAGGTCCAGCGCACCATCATGCGGTGCTTGTCGCTGGCGTTCCAATCCACCTTTTCGTTGATTTGGTCGTTGTCGCCGCCGTCGCTGGCGTTACCGGCATAGTTGAGGGTGAGCCCCGGCAGATTGGGCTGCGCCCACGAGCCGCTCAGCGCCTTCGCGGTCGCGTCCTGGCGCTGCGAGGGAATCACGTTGTTGGGGAACGGAGTCCTTGTCGCCCCGGCGTTAAAATCCTCAACGCTGGCGACCGAGAACGGGTCATGAATCGGAACGCCGAGCTCGGAGAAATCGCCGCTTTGCATCAAAGTCGTGGGCGAGTCGAGCAACAACGACCGGCCGGCCCGCTGCCGGTAGCTCTCGTAGGAGGAGAAGAAGAACAACGTGTCCTTGACGATCGGACCGCCGATATTCGCGCCCCACTGGTTTTGCGTGAAGGGCGGACGCCCGATTCCGCTGGCGTTGTTGAAGAACGTATTCGAGTTCAACGCCTTGTTGCGCAGAAACTCGTAAGCGGTTCCGTGGAACTGGTTCCCGCCCGACTTGGTCGTCATGTTGATGACGCCACCGGCAAAACGCCCGAACTCGGCGCCCAGGGCGTTGGTCTGCACCTTGAATTCCTGGATCGCGTCTTGCGTCGGCACGAGAGCGAGTAAGTTGACATAGCCCATGTTCACGGGCGCGCCGTCGATCGTCGTCGCGCTCTGGTTGGACTGTCCGCCGCCCATCTGATAGTTGCCCCAGGCGAAGATGTTCACGCCCGTCGGGCTCTGCATCGACTGGCCCTGCGGGACGACGCCCGGCACCAGCGCGACGAGATTCAAGACGTTGCGCCCGTTCAAGGGCGTCTCCGTCACTTTCCTCGCTTCGACGACTTGGCCGAGAGTAGAGGTTTGCGATTGCAACAACGGTGTTTGCGCCGTCACTTCGACGACTTCAGTGACTTCACCAATCTCCATGATCGGGTCGATGCGAATGTTCGCCTCGACTTCGACGGCGATCGGTTCTTGGACGAACTGCTTGAAGCCGGCGGACGTCGCCTCGAGGCGATACTGTCCCGGATTCAAGGCGACAAAACGATAGAGCCCGGCGTCGCTGGTCTCTTGGGTCAATTGAGCGCCGGTGGCCAAGTTGGTGATGGTCACCGAAGCACCCGGAATGACGGCGCCACTGGCGTCTTGCACGGTTCCGACGACGGCGCCGTAGAACGTCTGACCGATCGCGACTCCGGAGAGCAGCAACACGCAGACGCACATAAACGTTAACGCTCGCAAATCTCTTGCGTTCATGAGACTTCCTCCTTCAAAGACGTAGACACTACGACCCCCAAGCTTCCTAGTACCTCCACGATCACACACTTTGGTGACGGACGCAACCGGCAAAAGCAAGATTTCTCAACGTTAACTGCTATCGTGCCGGCGCATAAATCTCGTGGCGCACTGGTTCCAGCCATCGCGCCGGGGGCCTCATGGGATAATCAACACGGCGGCGAGACGCCGACTTTCGAAGCGTATGCGGCTTCCGTTTAAGTTTCCCCGACGAAGCGCGGGCCGCCCCTTTCCCGAACCAGGGCAGAGGCGCGGACTCTCGTTTGTCCGGATCTTTGGTAGGCGACGGCTCGGCTTGACGTGGCTCGCATGGCTGGTTTTCGGGTCGCCTTTGTGTCCGATTGTCGGCGCGGACACCGTGCGCTACGCCACAACTCGCCCCGATGTCGCCTATGTCGGTTCGAAGGCCTGCGCGGGCTGCCACCGGGAGATCTTTTCCACGCATTTCACGACGGCCATGGGCCGCTCGACAAGCTCGGCCGCCGATGAGGCGCAACTGAAGCTCGTCCCGTCCTCGGTGACGGTCGAGCACCCGCGCTTCAACCGCCACTACGAAGTCTCCAGGCGCGGAGACGAACTGTTTCAAACCGAATACGAACTCGACCCCTCGGGGGGCGACGTCTTTCGGACAACCCACAAACTCGTCTACGCCATGGGTTCCGGCACCCACGGCATCAGCTACCTGGTCCGCCGCGGGCGTCACCTCTTTCAAGCGCCGCTTTCGTATTACGCGACGACGGGATCCTGGGAACTTTCCCCCGGGTATGAGACCGAGGACTTGGGCTTCAGCCGTCAGATCGAGCTTGAAGTGTCGGCGGCGTTGGACCCGACGATCTTCGACCCGTCGAAGGCGCCCGCGCGGCTCGGTGAGAACGTTTGCATGCAATGCCACCAGTGGGGCGACGCGCGAACGCTGCCGCCCGGCAAGACACACTTCGATTTCCGCCCGGGGACATATTTGGTCGACACGCTGGCGATCCTCAAGGTCCCTGTCGAACGGTCCGAGGGCACGAATGTGCTGCTCGAACATCACTTTGGGATGGAAACCAGCCGCTGCTTCCGGGCGAGCGAGGGAAGGCTGAGTTGCTTTAGCTGCCATGAGGTTCACAACCCGCCCGAACCGGCGGCCAAAGTCTCCTATTACCGAGACAAATGCCTGAACTGTCACACCAATGAAGCCTGCGCGGTTTCCCTCGAAAAGAGGCAGGCGAACACCCCGGCGAACAACTGCGCCGGGTGCCATATGCCCGCCCGCGATCTCCAACGCATCCGCCACACCGCGCTGACCAGTCACCGCATTCCGCGCCGCCCCGCCGCCCCGCCGCCCGACGATGTGTTCGATCGCGAGACGCCGGGCCTTGCCGGCTTGCTCTTGCTCAATCCTGCGGTCGATGACGAAACGGTCGACTTGCCGGCGGTCACCCGCTTCCGAGCGTTTGCCGAAATCGCGATCAAGAAGCCTGCCTACAAGACCAAGCCGTTCGAGATGCTAACCGAATTGGCCGCGGGCGATTCCAAAGACCCGATGGTCCTGGCCGGGTTGGGACACCAGGCCAAGCAGGAGAAGACGCCGGAAGGGGACCGGCGGGCGATGGGCTACCTGACCAAAGCGATTGAGGCGGATACCCACATCGATAGTGTCTATAACGATTTGGCTGAAATCCTCAATCAC
This sequence comes from Bryobacterales bacterium, assembly GCA_965248235.1. Classification (GTDB taxonomy): domain Bacteria; phylum Acidobacteriota; class Terriglobia; order Bryobacterales; family UBA6623; genus UBA6623. Next base: position 55,665 of record CBDFIU010000003.1, read on the forward strand.
TCCGGTCGCGGTGGCGAAGCTCTCACGATCGTGGATCAGGGTTTAGAGCGCGCTCCGTTTTCGCGCCGTTTATCTAAGGATGCGGGTCTTCACCTTGATCCAGCTACAGCGCTTTCCGGAAGCCGAGGAAACCGTTCGCTGGCACGTCGAGACCCACCCGAACGACGCCCGGATTCGCGACCTGCTCCGCCAGATTGACGCCGCCAACGCGGGGCAATGAGGGCGGCTGGTTAGTCTTCCTCGCGGACTTCGCGAACTTTCACGACGCGGTTGATTTCGACGTCCGTCAAAATCTGAACCGTTCCGCTGGGCCAGCGAATCTCGACCTTCTTCACCGACTCCGCCTTCCCGATCCCGAAATGAACGCCGTCGTGGCTCGATGACGCGTAACTCACCGCCGACGTCATGGAATTGTGTTGGCCTCCGTCGATGAGCACCCTCGCGCCGATGCCGTCCCGATTGCTCTTGGTTCCCGTGAGCCGCAAATGCAGCCAATGATTGCCGCCGGGGCTGGTGTTTTCCCACAATTCAGCCGGCCCGCCGAGCGAGCTGACCACGACATCGACCCGTCCGTCGCGATTGAAATCGGCGAACGCCGCGCCGCGATGCACCCGCGCGGTCTGAAACGCCGGGCCCGCCCCGGCTGAAACATCCCGAAACTTCCCGTTGCCGCGATTCGCGAAGACGCTGTTGGGCTCCTTGTAGGGTGTCGTCTCCTCGAAGGTTTCGATCAGATCGTTGACGTGGGAATTGGCGGTGAATAAGTCTTTCCAGCCGTCGTTGTCGAAATCGACCAACCCGTTGCCCCAGCCGCTGCGCCGGTTGGTGAGTTTGGCCAGTCCCGAGATCCCTGTCGCGTCCTCGAAAAAGCCGTCGCCGGCGTTGCGAAACAGCGGAAAGGTCTCGGCGATCAACGCCGTCACGGCGATGTCGGGGAGCCCGTCGTTGTTGTAATCGCGAAAATCGACGCCCATGCTCGCCACCGGGTCGCCGTGTTCGAGCAGCGCCACTCCGGCGAACAGAGCGCCTTCCTCGAACGTCCCGTCGCCTTGATTGAGGAAGAGGAAATTCGGGAGGTTGTCGTTCGTGACAACCGCGTCGAGTGTCCCGTTGCCGTCGGCGTCACCGAAGGCGACGCTCATGCCGCGCCCGGCGTGCTCGGCAATGCCGGAAGCGCGACTGACATCCTTGAAACTTCCGTCTCCCTGATTGCGGTAAAGGCGGTTCGCGATCGGCTGAAGATGCTCCGGGCCGCAGTACGCCCGCAGATTCTTTTCGCGATCGCCGCAATAGGGGTCCGAGCCAAGTTCCCAGTCCGCGTAGTTGACCACGAGGAGGTCGAGCAAGCCGTCGTTATCGTAATCAAACCAACCCGCGGCGACCGACCATTCACCCTCCCCGATGCCGGAAGTCGCCGTGACGTCCGCGAACCGGCCCGCCCCGTCATTGCGATAAAGCATGTTCTCGAAAACGCCGGCTACGAAGAGATCGACGTCGCCGTCGTTGTCATAGTCGGCCGCGGCGGCGCCCATCGAGTAGCCGCGTCCGGCGACGCCCCCGTGCGTGGTGACGTCGCTGAACTGCATGTCGCCGTCATTGCGATAGAGCCGATTCGCGTATTGGGGCGCCTCTTTCTTCAGCGCTGGAATCACGGCGCCATTGGTGAAAAAGATGTCGGGCGCGCCGTCGCCGTCGGCATCGAAGGCCGCTATCCCCCCGCTCATGGTTTCGATCATGTGTTTGTCGGCGGTGGGGTGATTTTCGAGAACAAAGTCGACGCCGCCGGCCGCGGCGACGTCACGGAAAGCGATGCGGGATTGCGCTCGAAGCCCTGTACCCGAGAGTGCGGCCGCCAGCACGGCAACGAGAGCCGAGCAGTAACGAATTGTCGCCTTGCGGTCGCGGCGACAACGCGCCGGCGGTCGGATCGAGACCCGCATCACTCGTCTTTCAGCCAACGGTCAAACTTGGCGCGGTCGCGCGCAAACGAATTCTTGCGCATCTGCTTGGAACGCTCGAGCGCCTTCATGGCGAGTTCCTTGTGACCCAAACGGCGCTGAGCCTGGAACAGCGAGTAGTGGATATCCCCGTAGTAGTCGAGCGCCAGGCCTTTCTCCAACTGCGCGGCCGCTTCTTGAAAGCGCCCCAACCGCAGGTAGGCTTTGCCCAAATTAGGACGCGCTTCGACGAGGTTGGGGTCGAGGCGCAGAGCGGCTTCCAAAAAGGGAACCGCTTCTTCGGGCTGCTGTTTGGTAACGAACAACCGTCCCATGAAATAGAGCGAGCGAGCGTTGCCGGGATCGAGGTCGAGAGCCTTCGCGAACGCTTCTTGGGCTTCCTCCAGCGTGTTGTCGAGAAAGTAGAGCAGCCCGAGGCTGCGATAGAGCTCGGCTTCGTCGGGCTTGAGCTTGATCGCCAGCCGATATTCCTTGACCGCCTCTTCGTCGTCCTGGCGCTGACGATGAGCCTCGGCCCGCAGATGATGCACGCGCCAGGAATTGGGTGAAAGTTCCTCGACCCGGCCGAAACTGCGATCCGCCAGAATCTGAAAGGTCTTCACGGCCCAATAGACAGCCTCGGGCGAATCGTCGCCGGGCCCCATGGCTGTGGCGAACGCCATCGACGCCGCGTCGTAGTCATGCAGGCTGAGCCGGGCCTTTCCCAGCATCAACTGACTCGTCGGATCAAGCTTCGGACGCGATTGCAGCAATCGTGCTAGAGCGGCGTAGCGGTGGCGCCCGAAAAGCTCCTCGGCGCTCGCGGCGTCCCCTTCGGAGACCTCGGCGCCGGGCGCCGCCTTCTCAAACGCGGCGCGATGTCGAGCAGCCTTGCCCGCTTGGCCCGCTGCGTCGTGGAGAACCCACCGCAAGAAATGCGACGGCCCGCCGGAGCTTTCCGGCGGGAGATCGCTGATCAAAGAGAGCGCCGATTCCGGCGGTACCTCGTAGACAGGAAACACGGTCTGCCGCGGCAGCCAATTCGGGGACGAGCGCCACACCGCGGCGATGCTCTCCAATGCCCGCCGAGCCTCGCCCCGGGCGAGGTGAACTTCCGCGAGCCCGACAAGCGCGATTTCATCCAAGGGATCGATGGCCAGCTCGGCCCGGAAACTCTCCTCGGCCTGCTCCCAGCGCCCCATTTGAAGGTGAGCCGTGCCAAGTGAGCGGTTCACTCCCGCCAACCCGGGGGACTTTTGTAGGGTTTCCAGGTGGTAGGGGATGGCGGCGTCCCAGTGTCGACTCAGGGCCAGCATGTCTCCGCCGAGCCGCGATGTCCAGGGGGAATCGGGCCTGCCGCTTACCAGACGCCCCGCCAAGTCTCGCATCAAGGCCATGTAGTCGCGGCCCAGGCGAAACCAGGCCTCGGTCTTGTCGGGCTCATGGTCGAAAACCGCGCGAAATTGCACCACCGCGTCGCGATAACGTCCGACGGCGAGATAGCACGCGGATAGGGCGCGGCGCGCCTCGCGGTTCGACGGCGCGGCCCGCAGAGCCTTTTCAAGCGGCGGGACGGCTTTCTCGGGCGCCCCCAGTTTCAGGTGGCTGAGTCCCAGGAAAACGTTCGTTGCCGGTAAGTCGGGTCGCTGCTTCGCGACGATCTCGAGTTCGGCGACGGTCTCGTCGTACTTGCCTTGCAGATAGAGGACCAAGCCCAGGTTCGCGCGGGCCTCGGCGACCTCGGGCATCAGGTTGACGGCCTTTTTGAACTCCGACTCGGCGACCGGGAACCGCCCGGCCTGCATGGCCTCTTGCCCGGCTTCGAAGTGCGCCACGACAGCTTGCTGTTTGGCGGCTTGGGTCAGTTGCGCGCTCAGAGAGGGTACGGCGGCGAGAGCACAACAAGCCGCGAGGAGTCCGAGGATGACGCGGGGCCGTTTCATCGCCTTGATCGCCTGCTTCCGCGTGAAACGTGAAAAGAGCTGTCGGATGGAACCGCCGCGCTCCACCATCAAGCGTTATTCTACCGGGCGGCAAGCGGACGCCGCTTCCGGCTTTCCTTGGGACGGATTGTTGGGCGCCGGCGCGGCCGGTGGCCCCACTAGCCTGAAACTTCAAACCGGCCTCGATTTTCACCCACCCGAGCCGCGCCGTCTCACGGCGCGGTCCCCTCGAACCCACTCAACCAGTTTCATCCCTGAACGATCCGGCGCGCCGCCGGTGGCCCAACTTCCGGGAAAGTGGCGGCAAGGTGCGGGAGACGCGACTGTGTGAACGAACGCGGCGGGCGGGCGATCATGCACCTGGTGGAGCTGCTCTTACAGTAGCCCTCGTTTCTTGAAGTCGGCACGTTGGCGGGGGGTAAGGATCGCGTTTTCGAGGTCTCGCACGTCGCTGAGATCCGCGTGGCTGAGATTCGCGACGCAGAGATTCGCGTCCCAGAGATTCGCGCCGCGCAGATTCGTGTCGCTGAGATGCGCGCTGCGGAGATCCGCGCCGCTGAGATCCGCGCCAAGGAGATTCGCGCCGCGGAGTTGCGTGCCGAGGAGATTCGCGCCGAGGAGATTCGCGCCGAGGAGATTCGCGTCGCTGAGAGTTAAGCCGCCCAGGGGTAGGGAGCGAAGTGATGCCTTGACAACTGATGATACCGGCGCGGCAAACGCCGGGTTTCGGTAGCCAAACCGGTAAAACTCCTCGTGCGACAGAATCCGAGCGAGCCAGTTTGCCGCGGAGTGTGGGTTCGGCCACTCGACCGGCGAGGGTTCCCCGGTTACGCGTGCGCAGGAGTCCAGCATTACCAACAGGGCGGTTTCGGCATTGACGGATTGGCGGTTTTGCTCGCCGAAGGGCTTGAGGCGGTCGATCTGTTCCATCGGCATGCCGTTTTCGAGGACATGGCTGATCCAGCCGCCCAGCTCAGCTTGCCAGACCCGGCACACATCAGGCTTAATGGTCGAGACCTCGTTGTGTATAAAGATCAGCAGATCCCAGTCGATCTTGCGGGGTCCGCAGAGCCGAGCCCAATCGGCCAGGGCTTCAGGGATACCGTACTTGTTTCTCTTTCGCTTACGCTCGGCGTCCAGGTCTTCGATGATTTCCCCAAGTCGACGGGCGATGCCTCGGGCGGTCAGGTATTCGCCGAAACTCTTGTGGGTGAACTCGAAGGCCTCCTCTTGGCCTTCGAAACCCGATCGCTGGAAGTAGAAGGCGACCATCAGCCGGAGGAGGCCCTGATCGCTTTGGAGCATCTTGCCGAGAGCCGGCGGTAAGGAACCATCGCGCGATTGCTCGACGCCGGTCAGGGTGATTCCACGGCCCGAGCCGTGCCAGGCCGCGACCGCCACGGCCTCCAGAGCCTCGGCGAAGTCATCGAATTTGATGTGTTCCGTGGTGGGATGGCCTCGGGTCTTACCCCAGTCCCGCTCGTGGACTCTCTCGAGAAGGAAGCGGTAGAGCTTGTTGAGGTTGAAGTGGTCGTCGAACTGGAAGCGTTCGTCCTCGGCGAAGGCCGTTAGATAAAGCAGAAGCGGTTGAGCGGTGACGTCTTCCGGAACCTTGTCGATGAATTTCTTGAGGCCCTGCTTGGGCTTTTTTTTCCACTTCGCGTACTTGGCCCACCACTCGGCGCGCAGGTCTTCCTTGATCTCGTCGTTCTTGTAGGAAAGCAAATGCAACAGGACGCCGGGATCCCTGGCCTGCGTCAGCTCGGCCGCGTCAACGGCGGCGGGGCGACCCGTGACGAGAACCTTGAGCGTGTAGGGGCTCTCCCGGCAGCCCAAGACCCGGTTTTCGACAGCGCGAAGCAGGCTGCGGGCGGCCGATGCGCCGACCTTCCCTTGCTCGGTGACTTCGTCGAGGCCGTCGAGGATGAGCAGCAGCTTCGGCTCGTTGGTCCCATGCGCCAAAGGGTTGTGACGAACCAGAGGGTAGGGGCTCAAGTACTCTTCGATGGCGTCGGCTAGGCTGGTCTCCGGGTTGACGCGGTGCAAAGGGAGGAATAGAACTCGCCACGAGTTGTCGGACCGGCGTACCTGCTCGACCGCGAACATCTTGGCCAGTGACGATTTCCCCGTTCCGGGGCCTCCGCTGATCACGCGGTACTCGTCCCCGGCTTTGTTGCTCTCAAGCCACTCGTTAAGGTGATGCTTGACCTTGACGACAGTGTTCTCAGGCTTTTCTTCCTCGACGGCTTGGCGGCCTTTGGTCTTCTTGCGGGTCTCGTAGTAGCCGTGTAGGTCGACGTGGATCTGCTCAAGGCTGAAGGGCTCGATGCCGAAGACCGGTTCGGCGACCTCTTGCTCCAGCCGGCTGTGGTAATCGCTCCAGGCCCAGTCGCGCTCGACGGCGCTGGTGATCGGATTGTCGAGCACCCCCCGTATGGCCGCCTGGTCCGCGGTGCTGAAGTCGCGGTTCCACTCGTCGTAGAGGGCGCGGGTGAAGTAGACGCCGAGACGCGAGGCGATGGTCTTGGAGGAAGTCGGGTCGACATCCCAGCCTTGGAGCCATTGGGCCAGCGGCTCTTCGACGGCCTTGACAAGGGGGAGTTGGGCGGGGTCATTGAGCGTGTCTTGGTTCAACAGGGCCGGCTGGTCCCTGAGAGACTTTTCCGCCTGTGACCCTAGCTTCTCGGCGTCGGCCTTTGTGCGAGCGAGTATTTGGTAGCTGTCCCCCGCGATTTGGTAGACGGCGCGCGTCAGCGCCCGCAGCACCCATTGGCGAGCCAATCGCTCGGGGTCGGTTTGCTTGCCGACGGCCTTGACGGCGTCGGCGGCGGCGAGGGCCGCGCCGGGGAGGTCTTGGTAGTTGAGCTTGACGAGCGATTTACCCAGGCCGACGAAGAGCGTTTTGAAGTCGGACTTGATGCCGTCGTTCCAGCGACGCTTGGTCGGGGCGACGGCTAATCCGGACGGGTTTTTGGGCATTTTGTCGCGGGGTAATGCTTATCAATCTCCAAATCATACTCTATTGTTCGCGTGAGGATGGGCTAAAAATTGAATTGCAGCAAGAATCGAAATGTGCGGCCGTCGTTGAGGGTGTTGGTGATGCGGCCGAAATTGGGGGAGGCTAGATCGCGGCCGGGTTCGGCGAATTGCGGGGTGTTGAGGAAATTGATTGATTCGGCACGAAATAGGAGTACTCGCTCGGAGCCGACCGAGAATTTTCGCGATAGGCTCACGTTGAAATTACTAATGGCATCCTTTCGGAAGGTGTTGCGGCCCAACGAACCATTCTGCTCGAAGGGGGCGATGAAGGAAAAGGCCGTGGTCGGCAGCAGGCCGCGAGATGTATCCGGATGGTCGATCGCTCTTCCGAGAACCGCGGGATCGAGAACGTGCGGGCGGTCCCTGCCGGTGCCGTCAACGTTCCCAAAGCCCCTGCCGTCGGAGCCGGAAACGACCGTGAACGGAGTGCCCGATTTCAGTAGGATCACCGAGGAAATGCGCCAATTCGCCAACAAGGCGGCGGGCGGGCTTTTTCGTCCTCGGGCTTGCGGCAGGTCGTAGTGGAGGCGGGTTAAGAAGGCGTGGGGCTGATCGAAGGTGCTGAGACCGCGCATTTCCCCGTGAGAGTTCGATTCCGATTGGCTTTGAGAAAACCAAGCGTCGGAACTCGAGCCGGTACCCGTGTAGTTGCTCTCTAGATCAATGCCTTTGCTGAACCAATATGACGTGTCGAGAGCGAGCCCCCGCCAGGTGGGAACGACGAGCCGGACCTTGGCGGCGTCGTAGTAACCTCGCGAGCTGTTGAGGATCCGCCGGATTTCGAAATAGCGCGGGTCGGGCCGACGCTGGTTGACGGTTTCGGTGGTGAGGGGAATCCCCGGCACGGGCTGGGCGCGGTTCGTATTCCATTGGTTCAACAGCTTGATCGAACGACTGCCGACGTACCCGATTTCAGCTCGCCAGTTGCCGGGAAGGCTCCACTCCCATGAGAAGTTGTACTGATGCGAATAGGGCGATACGAGGTTCGGGTCCAATTGATAAATAGAGCTTCGGGCTCCGGAGTCTAGATCCCCCGGTTCCAAGGCGGAGAGAGGATCCGCGAGCCGGGGGGCTTGGATCGCCACTGTCAGATTTCCCGGCGGGTTGAAACGAGCCTGGCTGTAGGTCACCGGAAAGATCTCGCCGTATTGAATGCCGTAGGCGCCGCGCAACACGCCCCCACGCCCGCCCAGCCGGTAGGCGAAGCCGAATCGAGGCGCCCAATTGTTGCAATCGCAAGCGAAGGGAATTTCACTGAGCCCATTGACCTCGACGGGCGCGAGGGCGGGCTGATAGCGCAGTCCGATGTTGAGGGTCAGGTTGCTGGTTGCCTGCCAGCGGTCGCCGAGGAACAATTGGGCGTCCCAGGCGCGGAAACCGCGATGGATTTCCCCGATGGCTCGGGCGAAGCGGCTGGGGCGCCCGAGCCGAAAGTTCGTGAGAACGTCATGTCCGAAGTCGTTGCGGAACTCGAACTCGCCCCGATGGCTGGCGCTTTCAAAGCCGTTGATCTGACGCCGGATCAACCTCACCCCGGCGTCAACCGCGTGCCGGCCCTGAACCCGGCGCAGCCGGCCGCCGTACTGAAACGTGTTTCTCGCTCTATCGATGGGCACCAGTGGCGTCGGCCCTAGGAAGTGGATGGCGCCGGCCATCCATATGAGGGGTCCGACGGAAGTCTCGTCGGGCAGCAGCAACGAACCGACGCGGTCGAAAGCGGCCGAAAAATCGGTGATCGTTTGCGCGTTCCAGGTACGGCTCCACGTCATCTTGGCGCGGTGGTTCTTGGTGGCCGTATCGGGGTTTTGGCCGCCGACGAGTTGGAATGCTGTCACGTCTTGCCCTGTGAATCGGTAGTTGAGGACAACGTGATCCTGGGGAGACAAATCGACATCGAGACGCAACCCGATGGCGTTTCCGTCGATGGATTGCGGCGAGTTCGTGTTGAGCGCTCGCGGGTCGATGTCGGGGCGATTGGGGGGTTCTTCGGGATAGGCCGCCATCATCCGGCTGAAGAAGTCCTTGGTGGCCTGATCGACCAGCTCGCCGGTGATGGGATCGCGGTCGAGCGGAGTCCTCTCATGCGGCAGCGGCACAAGGACGTTGCCGTTGACGTTGCCTCGGATCTTATTCTGCTTGGCATGGACGCCGAGGGCGGCGCGGCGGCCAAGGGGAACGGTGACGGCGAAACCGTAGTCGTTGGAGCGGGCGGGCTTCACGCCGCCGGCCTGGAAGAAAGACCGCGCGCTGAACACGCTGTTGTTGTGCATCTCGTAGAGGCTGCCGTGCAGCGAGCGGCGGCGGTTCGGCGTGAGATGCAAGGTCGCGGAGGGACTGCCGCCGAACTCCGCGCCGAAGTAGTTGCTTTCGATGTTGAATTCCTTGACGATGGTCGCCGAGGCGCCCATCCTTTCATTGAGTTCGCGCTGCACGGCGTTGTCCACGAGAGTGATGCGAACGTTCTCGTTACGGCGACTCTCGCCGGAGGCCGAATCCACTTCGCCGAGCAAGTTGAGGGCCTTGCGCTCGGCTCCCGAGCCGGGACCGGCGGATGGGGCGTCTGGTCGCGGCGGAGCGATGTTTTCGAGGGCGGCGGGCGGCGGCGTTTGGGCCCGCGGTGCATTCGCGGGTTGTTTATCCGCGCGGGGTGGCTCCTCGCCGAACGCCGGCGGAGAGGCGAGGGTCAACAGCAGGATCGCGGAGCGAAAAGCACGTGGGTGGAGGGAGACCGACACGAGAAACCGCGACCGAAATCATAAGCCTACCAGGCGTAGTGTTCTCTCGGTCACCGCGGTTTGGGTGCGCGACATAAATGTGGAACATCCCTCCAACCATCCGAGCAACAGAATCAGAGGCGTGGACGGAAGTCCACGCTCAGCCCGGTTCACCGGGCTTGAGTCGCAATAGGCCGGGCCCTTGTAGGGCCGGTTAAGAAGGCACATCGCCCGTTACCAGGCCGTTTCAACGGCCTTTTCGCGCCGAGGCTTTAGCCATAGCCCAACCAACGGATAATTTCACGTATGGCGGCGCTCGGGGCCACCGATCCTCCCACATTTATGTCGCGCACCCCCGCGGTTGGTGGAGCCGGCCGCGGTTGGAGAACCCAGCTTGAGCGAGTATGATAGCCGAGACCGGAGTCGCTATGAACCTCACCAAGCGCTGCTTGCGAATCGGCGCCGCGCGGGCGGTTGCCGGCCTGTTGATGCAAGGAACGGTATGACCCGGTTCCGTTCGCTTCTTACTCTCGCTTTCGGCCGCGGACTTTCTGATCGGCGACTGTACATCGTCTTCGTGTGTATTTTGCCGGTCCTATTCCTGCTCTACTTCGAATCTCCCTTTACTCGACCTGTTCCCATCGACGATTTGGTGCCGGCCTACGGGTCCACGATCTTACGGATAGGTCAGGCTCCTTGGGTCGACGGGCTGGGTCTGGTTTCTCACGCCGCTCTGAGCTATCTATGGGCCGTCTTGATTATCGCCGTCGACCTCATGTTTGGACTGGCGTTCCTGCGTTGGAGATCTCTCCAAGGTTCATGCCGCCTGTCGCCCGCCCTTAGGGCCGCCAGTGCCTTGGCGCTCGGTTGCGGATTTGCCGGCATGGCTGTATTTGGTCTGGGAGCCGTCCACTATCTCACGAGGACTTCCGTTTTAGCCGTAACGGCGCTTATGGCCGTGGTCGGCGTGGGGGGGCTCTACCGGCAACGGGCGTGGCGCTGGGGATTTTCATTTCTAGCTGCGTTTCGCCCCTCTCGAGCCAATCGCAAGCTTATCGCCGTGTCCGCTTTCTTGCTGCTGCCGGCGATCGTTATCCACGGTTTTGACTTGTTGCTGCCGGTGCTGCAGTTTGACAGCACGATGTACCACATGAGCGCGGCTAAGCTGTATCGGGAGCAGCAGGCGCTTGTCTACGACCCGGGCATTCGTTTTAACGGGCAGCCCCAATTTCCCGTGCTCATCTACCTTCGCTATTGGCTCCTGCTCGAAAGCGACACTCTCCTCAAGTTGGCGAACTTGGCATTTTCGTTGATCCTTCTGCTCACGCTTGTCGGCGTGGCGCGACGGCTCCGTTGGCGAGATTCGTGGTTTGTTGGGGCCCTTTACCTCGCCGCCATGCCGATCGTCTGCGTTGTCGCGAAGGTGGAGTACGCCGATCTCGCTCTCACGGCCTTCGCGGGTCTCGGAATCATGTTGCTGTTGCAACAGCTTCGCCGGCCTCATGTGCGGCTCCAGGTGGAGGCTGGATTAGTATTCGGCCTGGCGGTCTCCTGCAAGCATCTTGGGTTGATGCTGTTCGCGGCTGCTCTGGCGGGCTATTCGGTAGCGGGATGGGTGGCGGGTGTTCCGCCGCGGCGTCTGGCGCGCGGGTGCTTTCTCTTGGTCCTACTCGTCGGCCTGGTCGGCTCGGGATGGTGGTTTCGGTCGTGGCTTCACACCGGAACACCGCTGCATCCTTTCTCCCGGGGGCGAGTACGCGGCGACGACAGAGTCCTTCACGCTTTCCCAACACGAACCCGGCCTGCGTCACTTCGCCGGCGCTGCTTATGACCTTGTGGCGATGCGGCGGGACGGGCTCGGTCACTCGGATGGGTTCGGTGTTTCCGTGCTTCTGTTGCTGATCGTCGGCCTATTCGCCGTCTTTCGGCGCGAGAAGTACCGCGGTCTCTTGCGCGTGGAGTGGGTTTTCGCCATTGTTACCCTCGCGTCGTATTTCCTTGCCTGGGGCTTTACGGCTTTACCGCACCGTTACTTGGTTCCTTTGGCACCGCTGCTTGCCATGCTTTTTCTTACCTCGATTCGTCAACTCAGCGGGACGGACGGCCGCCTACCCAAGGTTCTCACTCTCTTTCTCGTCGCGATTACACTTCATACCTCTTTCGCAGCGAGCATGACGGGAGTGCATCGCATCCCTCCACCGACGAATCAGGCGGAAAAGCAACTCTGGTTAGAGCGAGCGCTGCCTTACTATAGAGCTGTGCAAGCGGTTAATGAGGCGGCTCGCCCCTCTGACCGGACGTATCTCTTGTTAGCCTCGCGGACTCACTTCTATGTCGACACGGTCCGCTTTGGGGATTGGTTTGGACACTACAGCTACAAATGGCTCTTCGAGGGCGTGGAATCCGATCAGGCCATGCTGGCGAAGCTTAGAGACGCGGGATTTCAATATCTCTTGGTGGACCACCTGAATGTACGCCGGTTACGGCGCCTCTATCCGCAAGCGTTGCGTGATTCGGCGTTCCGCGCGCCGGGCGGGCAACCGGATGGGGTGCGGCAAATCTATTTGGGCCGCCGATATTCCGTGTTCAAACTCGATTAGCCCGCTTTTCTCATTGCGTGGCGAGGCAAAGTGCCCGAGAGGCCCGTCAGGCGATGAGAAATGCGGGTTAGGTTCGCCGGAGAGTCGACAGGCTCTCCCGCGGAACGGCCCCTGCCGGCATGTTAGAGTGGACCAGGTGTTGGGGCGCTGCGTGCCGGACGTCTTGTGAAGGTCATCATTCAGATTCCGTGCCTTAACGAGGAGGAGACCCTGCCTCAGACGTATGCCGACCTTCCGCGCTCAATTCCGGGCGTGGATACGATCGAAGTTTTGATCACGGATGACGGGAGTACCGACCGCACCCTACAGGTGGCCGAAGACCTGGGCGTTGGCCACGTGATCCGCCATACGAGGAACCGCGGCTTGGCCGGCGCTTTTCGTACTTGTATGGACAGCAGCCTCAAGTTGGGCGCCGATATTATCGTAAACACCGATGCCGATAATCAGTACCGCGGCCAAGACATCCGGAAGCTGGTCGAACCTATCTTGGAGGGAAGGGCCGATCTGTTCATCGGAGACCGATGCATCAGCACCCTTGACAGACCTTTCGTATTCGAAGAAGCTGTTGCAACGCGCGGGGAGCCTTATCGTGGGGTTGTTGTCGGGAGTCGATATACCTGACGCGGTCAGCGGCTTTCGGGCGTTTTCGCGCAACGCGGCGCTGCGGATCAATATCCTCTCGTCTTTCAGCTATACGACCGAAATGTTGATACAGGCCGGCCGCAAGAAACTGAGCGTTTGTTCGGTGCCCATACGTGTCAATCCGAAGACCCGGGAATCGAGACTGTTTCGTACCGTCCCGGGCTTTATCGCGCGGTCCGCCGGCACGATGGTGAGGACCTATGCGCTGTATCAACCTTTTCGGTTGTATACCTATGGCGGACTGCTCATCTTATTACTCGGCGCCGCGCCTATTGTCCGTTTTCTCTATGATGGGTATTTACTTGACTCAGGTATTGGGAAATAGCCCCTACATGTTGTGGTCGTCCGTAGCGCGTGTCGCGGTGCCTCCGACCAGCGATTTGTAGGGTGCCGGTGGCACGGCGACGGCCTGTTGAACCAGGCGGTAAAAGAGCTTGCCTCGACTTCTGGACTTGCGGCGGTTGAAGCGGAAGGCGAATTCGTCGAGGTAGGAGTCGAGATGCTCGTGACTGACCGCTCCTTGATGCGTGCCCAGCATCCAGCGCTTCACTAACGACACCACGCGGTGCACCCGGGGGAGCAGTTTCGAGGCGCGCGCCGGTTGCCCCTCCAGGTAGCTCACCTCGTGGCGATAGCCGTCGCCTTCGAGCGGTTCGTATCCCAGCCAACCGTCGGTATGGACCACGCTGCCGGGTTCGATCGACTCGCCGACGAAGGCCATCAAGCTGTCCCCGGAGGCGTTGGGAATGGTGCGTATCCGAACCCGCCCGATGCCGGCACCATCTTCCTCGGCCGCTACTACAATCAGCGCCTTAGCGTCGGTTTGGCGACCGCGCACGCCCTCCTCCAAGCCTCCTAAGTAAGTCTCGTCAACCTCCACGCGCCCGCTGAGCCGATCGCGTCCGGGCCGCACCATGGCGCGCCGGAGCTTATGCAACCAAGTCCAGGCCGTTTTGTAGCTGCCCAGGCCCAACACCCGCTGCAAGCCCAGCGCGCTCGCCCCGTTCTTCTGGCTCGTGAGCCACCACATGGCTCGAAACCAACTCTGGAGGGGTTGGCGGGTGTCTTGAAATATTGTGCCCGCCGTTGGAGAAGCTTGATGCCCGCAGCCGGCGCACTCCAGCAGCGCTGTCCGCACCGCCCACGCTTTGTCGTGCCCGCATCGCGGACAACGAAAACCCTCCGGCCAGCGGAGTTGACACAGATACTCTCGACAGGCCTGCTCGGTGGCGAAACGCGCCTCGAACTCGGCCAGATTCCGAGGATAATCTTCCATTTCCCCGATCCTACATCTTGTGGTCACCTGAGTCAAGTAAATACCCATCTTCTCTATTTTTACTTCTCCGGTGACGGCGCCGGCCATGTGCAATCGCTACTACTTGGCGCGGCGCTGGTGGTGGCGGGGTTCATCACGATCTTGGTTGGAACCGTTACCGATCTCATCGCGGCAAACAGGAGACTGCTCGAGATGCTACTCGAGAAAATTCGTCGACTGGAATTGGATGTCGGCAAAGAAGGGCGAGAAGACGCAGGGCGCCCGGATCTCGGGGACACCGACCAATCATGACCGGACGACGGTATGCCGGATCAAGTTAACGGTCTTTTGTCACCCTTTCTTCGACAGCAACGTCTCGCGGCGGTGCGTCCACACATTCGTCAAGGTCGAATATTGGACTACGGTTGCGGCGTGGGGCAACTCGCGCGATATGTCGAGCCCGGCCGCTATGTCGGCATGGACATTGACGCATCGTCGATTGAGACCGCAAGGAGCGAACATGAGGAGTATTTGTTTCTTACCAAGGATGAATTTGACAGCCGAGCCAATCCGGATCGATTCGACGCCGTGGTCGCTTTGGCCTTGATGGAACATATGCCGGATCCCCCGGCTTGGCTTTCCGAGATCGGAGGGCTCTTGAAGCCGAACGGACGGCTCATCCTGACGACCCCTCATCCGCGGTTCAGAAAGATGCACGAGTTAGGAGCTTTATTGGGGCTGTTTAGCCGTGAAGCCGCCGACGAGCACGAGATCCTGATCGATGGGGAACTGATGTCGAAGTTCGGCCCGTTGGCCGGGATGGTGGTTGAGCGCTCCCAGCCATTCCTGATGGGCTGCAATCAGCTTTGATGGGTATTTACTTGACTCAGGTGACCACAAGATGTAGGATCGGGGAAATGGAAGATTGTCCTCGGAATCTGGCCGAGTTCGAGGCGCGTTTCGCCACCGAGCAGGCCTGTCGAGAGTATCTGTGTCAACTCCGCTGGCCGGAGGGTTTTCGTTGTCCGCGATGCGGGCACGACAAAGCGTGGGCGGTGCGGACAGCGCTGCTGGAGTGCGCCGGCTGCGGGCATCAAGCTTCTCCAACGGCGGGCACAATATTTCAAGACACCCGCCAACCCCTCCAGAGTTGGTTTCGAGCCATGTGGTGGCTCACGAGCCAGAAGAACGGGGCGAGCGCGCTGGGCTTGCAGCGGGTGTTGGGCCTGGGCAGCTACAAAACGGCCTGGACTTGGTTGCATAAGCTCCGGCGCGCCATGGTGCGGCCCGGACGCGATCGGCTCAGCGGGCGCGTGGAGGTTGACGAGACTTACTTAGGAGGCTTGGAGGAGGGCGTGCGCGGTCGCCAAACCGACGCTGAGGCGCTGATTGTAGTAGCGGCCGAGGAAGATGGTGCCGGCATCGGGCGGGTTCGGATACGCACCATTCCCAACGCCTCCGGGGACAGCTTGATGGCCTTCGTCGGCGAGTCGATCGAACCCGGCAGCGTGGTCCATACCGACGGTTGGCTGGGATACGAACCGCTCGAAGGCGACGGCTATCGCCACGAGGTGAGCTACCTGGAGGGGCAACCGGCGCGCGCCTCGAAACTGCTCCCCCGGGTGCACCGCGTGGTGTCGTTAGTGAAGCGCTGGATACTGGGCACGCATCAAGGAGCGGTCAGTCACGAGCATCTCGACTCCTACCTCGACGAATTCGCCTTCCGCTTCAACCGCCGCAAGTCCAGAAGTCGAGGCAAGCTCTTTTACCGCCTGGTTCAACAGGCCGTCGCCGTGCCACCGGCACCCTACAAATCGCTGGTCGGAGGCACCGCGACACGCGCTACGGACGACCACAACATGTAGGGGCTATTTCCCAATACCTGAGTCAAGTAAATACCCATCTCAGCTTTTTATCCTTCGCCGGCGGGGATGACGGCCGAATCGGGTCCAGGTGACGCTTGGCTGTTGCGTTAATACGCCGGCGCTACGGAGTGAGTGGTGCCGTGCGATGCGCGACACAGTGCGATGGTCCAGGGCAATGGTGAACGGACGGCCACAATCTCGACGTGTTCCCGCAACATTCGGAGAAAAGCGCGCTTCGACCAATGGTTGAGGTGGCCGGGCGTATTCCCGAGGTCGCGGATGTAGGCGCCTCGGGTCAAATTGAGAATTCGCCAGAGCGGTTCCCGGGGCGCGCTCAGCAGCAAGTAGGGTTGAGCAAGGGTGGCCAAGATCGCAAGAGCTTCGGCGGGCCGTTCCAGGTGCTCGAGCACTTCGCAGCAGACGACAAGCGGAGCGGCGTCGGCGGCGGGTTCAAGGTCGTGGATACTCGCCACTTTGAACTCGAGCTGTTCGGCAAGTCCCGCCTGTTTGGCCGACTGTCGGGCTGTTTGTCGTCGGGCTGTTTCAATTACCCGCGATGAAAAGTCGCTTCCTCTTACCGTTAACCCCAGGCCGGAGAGGTGGAGGCTTAAGTTACCTTCTCCGCAACCGACTTCATGGACTTCCCTTGCTTCGGAGAGTTCCACCAGATCCGTAACCGCGTTCAAGAAGCGCCGCATTAGGCGGCGGGCCACCGGATTTGTCGTGTTGTACTTGTCGTAGACGTTGCCGGCGACGATGCCGTGCTCGACAACCGGCTGCTTAGCGCTCATTTGGGCCTCCGATCACGGAGTGCATTTGGTCCGGCGATACAAGTATATGTCCGTTGAAAACACCTTCGTGGGTTCATTTTCACGACCGCGCGGGCGCCGCTTCCGTCGTTGTGTTGCTCGCGGGGACTGTTTCGACCGCATCCTCGGTATACAATCGCCATAGGAAATGTCGAGGACGGCAGAGGCATCGGGACAGCGCCGATACCGCGGCCGAGCCTCGCGAACCGAGGGTAGTGTGCGATGCGAATTCTTGTGATTAACCCAGTTGGAACCGATGTCTTCGACCAAGACACTCGCGACATTCTGGAGGCCGCCAAGCGGCCGACTACGCACATTGACGTGGTTTCCCTGGCGCCGGATCGTCCGAAACACTTGGAGTATCACGCCTACGAGGCGCTTGTCCTGGCGGACATTGTCAAGCTTACGCATGAGGCGGCGGACGAATACGACGGCGTGGTCATCGGGTGTTTCTATGACGTCGGGCTGCGCGAAGCCCGCGAGGTTTCCGGCCGCGCCGTGGTGACCGCGCCGTGCCAAGCGGCCACCGATATCGCGAGTCATTTGGGAAACACCTTTTCCGTGTTCGTCACGCGCAAGAAATGCATCCCCAAGATGAAAGAGAACATACGAGCCTACGGGCACGGCGACGCAATGGTCTCCATGCGCGCGCTGGGGTTGGGAGTCCACGAGCTGCAAGCCGATCACGCGGTCACCCGCGAGCGCCTCATGACGGAAGGCGCGAGAGCGATTGACGAAGACGGCGCGGAAGTGCTGGTGCTTGGCTGCACCGTCGAATACGGCTTCTATCAACAAATGCAGGACGAGCTTGGCGTACCGGTCATCGACGCGATTCTCGCGCCCTTGAAGTACGCCGAGTTTCTAATCGAGCTACGCGATCAATTCGGCTGGGCGCCCAGCCGCAAGTGGGGCAGCGAAGCCCCGCCGCCCGATGAGCTAAAGGGCTGGGGTTTGTTCGGCGCCACAAAGCCATCGACCCGATGATGTTGCGGCGCCAATTGCCTTTCAGATGCCTTTCGTGCGACGCCGACGGAACTGGTGCCGTCGACGCCGCCGTTGCTTGTCGCCGAGATCGTATCCCGTGAGGATCGCCACACGGGCATCGTCGGGAAATTCGAGGAGTATCGCGCCTGGGGCGTACCCCATCCGTGGCTCGTCGACCCCTGGCGGCAACAGCTCTCCGTCTATACCGAAAACGGCCTCACGGCCGTCCCTGCGTTGCGGATTCCTGAATTCGATTTCCAGATTTCGCCACAGGATCTTTTTGAGTAGGCGTGGAGTCTCGCTGAAGGTTCAATCCGCTGCGAGGGCGGTCACCTTTCTTTAGAACTCTGAAGGTTGACGAGGGGTGGGTGACGGTGACCAACGCCGTTCAGGTGGTAAGATCTTCATTAGGAAGCTGTCCCCGGTTTCCCCCCCCCCGGTTTCCCCCCAACTCGGTCGACTTAGCGACGCTTGACCTGCTGGCAGGTCCTGAACAGACGTTAAGAAATCGAGTCGGGTCAGAACGGACTGAGCCGCCGTGGCGGCAGGTTAACTGGAGTTCGGGGGCTGTCCCAGATCTCCAGATCTCCAGGATCTCCAGGATCCCCATGGGGTGTGAGCGTGCTACAGCTCAAAGGCGCTTAGTCTCGCTTAACGACATCTCGAATGAAGACGGCTGCTCGAAGAAACCCGATAAGGATCATCAGCCCCAGTCCTGGCCCCCCAAGGACCTTTATGTACGTTGGATCAACATTCGGAGCTAGGGCAGGCACTAGGCCGACGCCAGCTGTCAGTGCCGTAGAGATCAGCAGCGACGCGTTTAGGAGCACAGTAACATCAACAGTCCTCGAAGGCTCCCTGGAAGGACGTGCCTTCAGATTAGCATCTTGATACCATTTAGGAAGTAATGCACTGCCCGACCCAACATACTTCGATCGAGGGTCAAGGTTGTAGGGAATCTCCGAGGCCATCGAGAACCGAAAAAAGACGACTTGACAGATCGGCGTTCCTGGATATATGACAATGGAATATGGTGTGTGATTGCAGATTTGAAGGGGGATATGGTCATTATGTCCGGGAGAGACTAGATTTGCAGAGAATTCCACACTGATTCCAAAGCGCCCATACGAGCTCCGCCCCGTTAGGAATCCTGCGATTTCACTTGAAAGCCTAACTCGTTCACGGGTGCGCGTCAGGATAAACCCGCATTTCCAATTTGATTCAGACCTCTCGACCTTCCGGCGGCCTTGAGCGTCTTTATTCATAGGGGCTAGAGCCCGCTGAGGACGCCATGGAGGCCAACACCCAATGGGTGAAAAACAAACCAAGCCATTCCAGCTAAGTTTCAACGGCTCGTTGAAAGTCGATTTCCAGGGATCGCACGTCACTTCCGACGGTGGCCTGATTTTGGTTCGCGAACTGGACGAACGGCTCGCTCTCGGAGAACTGATTGACGAGCATCTCAGCGACTCCCGGCAAGGCACCAACAAGCAGTTCACGCTCGCTGATCTGTTGCGGCAGTCGATCTACAGCCGCTTGGCAGGCTACGAGGACGTCAACGACGCCGTCCGAGTGTCGGCTGACCCGACGTTTCGCTTGATCGGCTCGCAGAAGATCTGGGATCGCGGTGCGGCCTTAACCTCGACGCTGCACGGCTTCGAGACGGAGATGCTGGCGAGCGAAGAGAACCTGCTGGGGCTGATGGCGCTGAACCGAGAGCTGGTCGGGCAAGCGGAGGCGTTCGACGACTCCGAGCGGGTCGTTCTGGACATGGACTCCACCGAGAGTCCGGTCCATGGCCAACAGGAAGGCAGTGCCTACAACGGACACTTCGAGTCGGTCTGCTACCACCCGTTGCTTTTGTTCAACGGTCATGGTGATTGCCTCGCTGCCAAGCTGCGTCCCGGCAACGTGCACAGCGCCGAGGACTGGGATGAGCTATTGTTGCCGGAGATCGAGCGCCAACAGGCTGCGGGCAAGCAGGTCGCCTTCCGGGGCGATGCCGCCTTTGCCAAGCCGGAGATCTACGAGGCGCTGGAGGAGCGCGGCGCGGACTACGCGATCCGCATTCCGGCCAATAAGAACCTGGAGCTGGAGATCGAAGACATCCTGTTTCGTCCGCCGGGGAGGCCCGGCCGCAAGCCGCTAGTGCGCTACAAGAGCTTTCGCTATCAGGCGGAGAGCTGGAAGGGGCCGAGACGAGTTGTCGCCAAGGTCGAGCACCACCAGGGCGAGCTATTCGCGCGCGTCGGTTTTATCGTGACGAACATGAGCTTGCCAAGCCGGTCGGTGGTGCGTTTCTACAACAAGCGCGGCACGGCGGAGCAGTGGATCAAAGAAGGTAAGCAAGCGACGCACTGGACGCGGCTGTCGTGCCATCGCTTCCGGGCGAACGAGGTGCGCTTGCAGTTAAGCGTGCCGGCCTACAACCTGGGCAACCTGTGGCGGCGACTCGGGTTGCCGCACAGGATCAAGACGTGGTCACTGACGAGCTTGCAGCAGCGGTTGATGAAGACCGGCGGCAGATTGGTCAAGCACGCGCGGTACTACTGGTTGCTCTTGGCCGAGGGACATCTGAACCGGCGGCTGTTTGGCGACATGCTGCGGAGGATCTGGGCGCTGCCACCCGGGGGAGCAGTTTCGAGGCGCGCGCCGGTTGCCCCTCCAGGTAGCTCACCTCGTGGCGATAGCCGTCGCCTTCGAGCGGTTCGTATCCCAGCCAACCGTCGGTATGGACCACGCTGCCGGGTTCGATCGACTCGCCGACGAAGGCCATCAAGCTGTCCCCGGAGGCGTTGGGAATGGTGCGTATCCGAACCCGCCCGATGCCGGCACCATCTTCCTCGGCCGCTACTACAATCAGCGCCTTAGCGTCGGTTTGGCGACCGCGCACGCCCTCCTCCAAGCCTCCTAAGTAAGTCTCGTCAACCTCCACGCGCCCGCTGAGCCGATCGCGTCCGGGCCGCACCATGGCGCGCCGGAGCTTATGCAACCAAGTCCAGGCCGTTTTGTAGCTGCCCAGGCCCAACACCCGCTGCAAGCCCAGCGCGCTCGCCCCGTTCTTCTGGCTCGTGAGCCACCACATGGCTCGAAACCAACTCTGGAGGGGTTGGCGGGTGTCTTGAAATATTGTGCCCGCCGTTGGAGAAGCTTGATGCCCGCAGCCGGCGCACTCCAGCAGCGCTGTCCGCACCGCCCACGCTTTGTCGTGCCCGCATCGCGGACAACGAAAACCCTCCGGCCAGCGGAGTTGACACAGATACTCTCGACAGGCCTGCTCGGTGGCGAAACGCGCCTCGAACTCGGCCAGATTCCGAGGATAATCTTCCATTTCCCCGATCCTACATCTTGTGGTCACATGAGTCAAGTAAATACCCATCATTCACTATACAAGGATCAGTGCGCACTATTCGTCCGGTCTATGTTGTCCTGCTGCAATGGTTATCCACATCAGGAGCTCTCGGGCCTTGCGTCATTAAGGAGGAACGGATCCGCCGGTTCTGGCTAAGTGATCCTGATGTGTTCCGGCCACCGGTCGTTGATACCATTCTGCCGGTCGTGCACCGCGTGGTGTCGTTAGTGAAGCGCTGGATACTGGGCACGCATCAAGGAGCGGTCAGTCACGAGCATCTCGACTCCTACCTCGACGAATTCGCCTTCCGCTTCAACCGCCGCAAGTCCAGAAGTCGAGGCAAGCTCTTTTACCGCCTGGTTCAACAGGCCGTCGCCGTGCCACCGGCACCCTACAAATCGCTGGTCGGAGGCACCGCGACACGCGCTACGGACGACCACAACATGTAGGGGCTATTTCCCAATACCTGAGTCAAGTAAATACCAATCTAGTGAATATGAGCTTTCGCTGATCGACGTTCCCCTTGTATGCCAAAAAGAAACCAGCTGTCACCAGTGAGGATTTGACGTCATCGTCAACATCGGAAGCTAAGGCGCTAATATGTATCTCGGTTTCACGGAATTCTCGAGGTCCCAAGTCCTTAAGACCTACCGAGAAAGGTAAGGGGACGCTTGGCGCATAGATCAAAGGTCGTACTTCGCTTCGGCGGACCACGCACTCGCTTTCGATGTAGCCGACGACTCCAGAGACGGCCAGTTGTGCGACATCGTCGAAAGCACGATGGAATTCGTTGACCGTTGCTAGTTTTTTCGAAAGATGATTGCAGGGGTATGCCTGCGGACCCTTGCTCGGCATAGGTTGAAATCATCACGTGAGAAGCCGAGGTCCCGCGTAGCTGCTTCCTCAAAATCGCGTGACATCTCGGCGGCGTCGACAGAATGTGGAATCGCATTCATTCATGATACTCCCCAGCGGTAGGCATAGTCACGCTGGGAGTTAACCCAAAAACGCTCGGGGGCAACCAGGTGATTGGCCCAGGATTCCGTTTCGGCCCCTGGCACGCCAAGTGCATGCTTGGCACACCAACCCGTTCAATCGGAGGCACTTCTTAAGACTGGTAGGGGAGATCGGGGGGAGATCGGGAGGGGGAGATCGGGGGGAGATCGGGGACAGCTCCCAGCGGAGATCGGGGCGGAGATCGGCAGCGGCGATCGGGGACAGCGGCGATCGAGGACAGCTCCCGAACTCGTCAGAACATCGGCACCGCTACTTCCTCGATTCCCCGTTGACAGAAGCGAGCTCGGCACCGACAGATCGATGTCCGTTGATCATTTTCCGACTCGAGAGACCCAGAATCGATATTTTCTCGAGATGGGTATTTACTTGACTCAGGTGACCACAAGATGTAGGATCGGGGAAATGGAAGATTATCCTCGGAATCTGGCCGAGTTCGAGGCGCGTTTCGCCACCGAGCAGGCCTGTCGAGAGTATCTGTGTCAACTCCGCTGGCCGGAGGGTTTTCGTTGTCCGCGATGCGGGCACGACAAAGCGTGGGCGGTGCGGACAGCGCTGCTGGAGTGCGCCGGCTGCGGGCATCAAGCTTCTCCAACGGCGGGCACAATATTTCAAGACACCCGCCAACCCCTCCAGAGTTGGTTTCGAGCGATGTGGTGGCTCACGAGCCAGAAGAACGGGGCGAGCGCGCTGGGCTTGCAGCGGGTGTTGGGCCTGGGCAGCTACAAAACGGCCTGGACTTGGTTGCATAAGCTCCGGCGCGCCATGGTGCGGCCCGGACGCGATCGGCTCAGCGGGCGCGTGGAGGTTGACGAGACTTACTTAGGAGGCTTGGAGGAGGGCGTGCGCGGTCGCCAAACCGACGCTAAGGCGCTGATTGTAGTAGCGGCCGAGGAAGATGGTGCCGGCATCGGGCGGGTTCGGATACGCACCATTCCCAACGCCTCCGGGGACAGCTTGATGGCCTTCGTCGGCGAGTCGATCGAACCCGGCAGCGTGGTCCATACCGACGGTTGGCTGGGATACGAACCGCTCGAAGGCGACGGCTATCGCCACGAGGTGAGCTACCTGGAGGGGCAACCGGCGCGCGCCTCGAAACTGCTCCCCCGGGTGCACCGCGTGGTGTCGTTAGTGAAGCGCTGGATACTGGGCACGCATCAAGGAGCGGTCAGTCACGAGCATCTCGACTCCTACCTCGACGAATTCGCCTTCCGCTTCAACCGCCGCAAGTCCAGAAGTCGAGGCAAGCTCTTTTACCGCCTGGTTCAACAGGCCGTCGCCGTGCCACCGGCACCCTACAAATCGCTGGTCGGAGGCACCGCGACACGCGCTACGGACGACCACAACATGTAGGGGCTATTTCCCAATACCTGAGTCAAGTAAATACCCATCCAAAACAAATACGTGCAAAGTCGACACACCGTCTATCCAGGTCCCTACGACAGTCATAAGTAGAAACCCCTAGGCGAGAATAATAATACCACCGTACGACATCGAATGTAAACCCCTTATCGCGGCAAGATCTATCCGAAATGTTGCGAACTAACCAAACCGACTGGCACCGTTCAGGTTACATTGCCCGAGAACTCCCCAGACAATTCGGCCGCAAAACGAAACATCTCGTCCCGTTGGCCGACCCGCGGCCTCACCTTTAAAGTGGAAAATATCCAGCGTTGCCCCGACAACCGGGAGCGCCCTCGGCGGCTTTGCCTGCCCCACAAGGGATTCAATTACAGGAAGTTAAGGGGATGAGGGCCCGGCCGTCGGGGAGCATCCCCGAGGTCATCTCGCGCGCTTACGCCGTGCCGGAGCACGGACCATGGGACGTCGCTACGCCGAAACATTCGATAAAGCCGCTGACATTTCCTTGGAAAGCGACGCCCGAGCCCGGCGCTTTGGAGTGAGAAGTTGTGGATTCGAGTTTACAGCCAGGCTGCTTTCCCAACCAATACAGCCGAAACCAACAGAAACGCACCGAGGGCTTCGTACTCTCGATTACGCATATAGACCCGCCACCGAAAGCCGCCCCCTCTGGGGTATGCCGCCCGCAAGCGCGGAATCAGCTTCGGCACCCGTCCCCTGTATTCCTCGTACTCGGGAAACAGGGTCCCCAGGTGCCGCTCTTCCTCCTCGACGACAGGGAGGTAGAAAAACAGAAAAAACACTCCGCTCAAAGCCAAGACCAACCCATGGCTCGCCGCAATCGCGAACCCCATCCCGGCCAGTAAGCTTCCCAAGTAGAGCGGGTTCCGTACTCGCGCAAACGGCCCCGCGGTCGTCAACCGCAGATTCTTCTCCAAGTGCCCCGCCGCCCAACCTCGCAGCAGCATCCCCGCCATCGCCCACGGCATGCCGAGCCGCAGCGAGCCCCAATCCGGCTCCGAGAGCCAAACAAACAACACCGCCGCCACCATGCCCGCCGGCACACGCGCCCGGGCCGCGAACTCCGCGTAGCGTTTAGGGAAAGCCATTACCTAGAAGATCCGCTCGCGCGGCCTCAGCGTCCCGAACGACCCGACATTGGCAATCGAGAACGCAAACCGAACCTGGCTGTCGTTCCTCGTTGTCCCGATCGCAAACCGCCGCCACTCCGCGCTGAATCCGCAACAGTCGGTATTGTACGTACCTTGAATCGCGGTGTAGAGAAAAATCGTCTGGCGATAGTCATAGATATTGTTCAACGCCAGATTCCATCCGCGCCGGTTGAAATCACCCAGCCGAATGATCGTCGACAATTGATTGCTCGGCGGCGTCAGCACATCCGGCGTGCGGACCGCATGGTGACCTACCGTCACATTCCACCAATCGAAACGGAAACTGCCGCTCACACTGCTGTTGACCACCTTGCCCCGCAGCGGATCATAGTCGTAGCGCCACTCCAGCGAATGTCGTAGCGACGGACTCACCCGCAGCGTCGTCGCGATCGGCGAATAGTTGCGAGCCTGATCGGCAAAGGCGAAAGGCGTCAACCCAAGCCCCGAGTCCAGAACATTCCTTCGCCCCGGAAACAGCGCATCCCCAAATTCCGGGTCGAAAAACCGCCGCTGCCGAATGTCCACGCTGAGCACCTCCCGCACCCGCCCGGCTCGGTCTTTGGCATAGAACCGGTTCGTTAACGCCACCTCCGCTTCATTCGTGTTGTGCACCAAATCCCGCGTGTCAAAGCGAATCACCCGATCGAAATCCTCAACCCCGTCGACAAATCGATAACCGAGCCGTGGCTCGATCACATGTTTTACTTTTTCACCCAACCACCTCGGCGCGTCAAAAATACGCTCAAACGCCGGCGGCGCGATATCCACCGAAACCTCGCGCGTGTTGCGGTAGAGATTGCGCCCCGTCAAGCTCCCGTCATCGGCCCGACTCTGCCCGTACGCGGTCGAGCGCGCCCCGAAAGTCGGCGTGACCTGAAAACCGCCCAAGTCGAACTTCGTCGTCATCCTGGGATACAAATCCCCACGCTGCACATAACGCCGTGTTTGAAACAGAGGCTGCGTCCGACTGACCAACTCAAAAGCGCTGTTAAAGCTGAACCAAAGCGGCACCGGCCCCCGCAGCAGCGAATGGTCATAACTGTTGAACTCCACCGTCGGCAGCTTGCGGGTAATCACCGTGTCGCCCCGCTTGACGCTCTGGAAGTTCTCGTCCCGCAGAAACGCCGCGTTCAGGCTGAAGGTCGAAAAGTTCTTCGTCACGAAACCAATCGAACGAACCTGCGAAAACACGGCCTCGTTGAAGCTCTGCGTGAAGGCCTGCCGAAACTCGAGCGAGCTGAGATAGTTCAACTCCGCCACGCCCCGAAACCCGCCCGGGAACATCGCCGCCCCTCGCATCGTGAAATTCCGGCCGCCTTGTTTGATCCGCCGGCCGTCATCAAGCTTCAAGCCGCGGTCCTTGACGCCGAAAAAATATGCGTCGAAGTAGCTTCCGGCCGTCGGTCGCCCGCGAAAACCGATCTGACTGGCAACGCCCCGGTCGGTATACAAGGTCGCCCCGACCGTGGCGTCGTAACTGCGGTTGATCGCCCAATAGTATGACTGCCCGAACACCAGCCCGAAGCGCGAGCTGTTGCCGATGTTCGGCGTTAGAAACCCGCTGCGCCTCGGCAAGCGCTCGAGCGACTTCTTGAAAAATGGGAAGTAGAAGACCGGCACCTTCCGTAACCGAAACACGCCTCGGTAAATCGTCGCCGACTTCCCCGGCGTTATCTTCGTGCGAGGCGCCCTGAGCGTCCACCAAGGATGATCAACGTCGCAGTTGGTCACGAAACCGTTGTAAACCGTATAGTGCTCGCGCGTCTTGTGGACAACCTTGCCCTCGATATAGAAAGGATTATCCGTCGTCAACAATCGCGCGCCGCCCTGGCTCGCCGACCCCACCGTCCCGTGAACGTCGTAGAACGTTCCCAGCTCCGTGCCGGTGTTGTAGTTGAACTTCTCGGCATGCAGGTTCTCTTGACGCGAGCTGTTCTGATAGCGCACATTGCCGCGCGCGTCCATCTCGCTTGTGGCTTCGTTGTAGTCAACCTCGTCCGCCGTAATCACCGTCTCGTCAAAGCGAATCTCGACACGTCCCCGCAAGAAACGCTGATCCCCCACGCTCTCCTGAGTGTCGGCGATGATTTCAAGATCCCCCGGCCCCCGCACCGGAATCGGCGGCGGCGCCTGCGAATCAAGCACAGGTTGTCGCGGCGTAAGCGGCCCCTGTTGCAAGGAAGGTGAAACTTGTGGCGAGGAAGGCGGCTGCTGTTGCGAAGCAAGAGGAACCGCGGCAAGCAGCCCCGCAAGCGTCAGCCGGCGCCACCCGCCCACGCAAAGCAAGCGAAACCGAACAGACAAAGACCGAAACCGCAACCGAGTACCCAACTATCCAGCATAGGCCGAAAACCGGCCGCGCCGGCTCAGGCGGGTAAGAAACTAGTCCAGCGAATGAACCGCGAAGCACGCCTCTTAACAGAGACAAACACTCGTGTTTGTCCTAGCCCACCGTTGAGACAAGCTATCAGCTTGTCTCGCCTCCCACCGGATCGACCGCAACTACAGTCTCCACCGCCACCCGCGCTGACGCCGGCACATCCCGATTGAAGAAACGGGGATTCAACGGGCAAACCAACCCGCGGTGCGGAACAACAAAAAAGCAACGCAGCCGTCCATGCTCCGGCCCCCGGACGGGGGCAAGGATAGTAGCCCGCGGTGAAGCGAAGCGGAACCGCGGGTCACTCCGCGGCAACATCATCGAAAGCCCCGGATGGGGCGTGGGAAAGATCCGCCGATGCCACTCCGCAAGTCCGAAACGCCTTCCCGCGGCAGCGCCGAGACGGCCGGTCCGCGACGGCACTTTTAGGGGGCCTGGGGCGGGCCAAGCCCGTTCGCCCAAAGCGGCCAGACACGCCCCCCTACTTCCCCGCCCCGTCCTCAATCCTCCGCAAAGCATACTCCGCCGCCCGCCGCACGGAACCATCCTCATCCTCGAGAGCCCGCCGCAACCCCGCCACCGCCACCCTCGCCTTCAGCGCCCCAAGCCCCTGAGCAGCCTGCCGCCGCACCGCCGCGGACGGGTCCCCCAGCGCACCCATCAATGCCGGAACCGCTCCCGGCTGCCCCAGTTTCCCCAACGCCCAAGCCGCCTGCCCGCGAACCGTCGGACTATCCTCCTTCAGCGTTCTCAACAGCGCCCCGACAATCCCCGGACTCGCCACCCGAATCCACCCCAACGCCCAAGCCGCCTGACTCCGAGTCCGCTCACGAGAGTCCTCCAACAAAGGGACCAATGCCCCCGCCGCCGCGCCCGCCGCCGGCCCGATCCTCCCCAACGCGTAAGCGGTTTTTTCACGGATCACCGCGCTCTCGTCGGCCAAAACGTCGATCAGCCCCTGCACCGTCTCGTCGTCTTGGGGCCTGATCTTCGCCAGCGCATAGAGCGCGTTGTTGCGAGCCGAGGCCTCGTCCGTTCCCAGCAACTTGATCAGTCCCGCCGCCGCCGACTGCGCTTCGCAGCCAATCTCGCCCAATGCCGTCGCCGCCTTCCCTCGAATCCGAATATCCGGATCATCCAGCAACTCCGTCAACGGCCCGACAGCTTCCTTGGCCCCGCATCCTATCCTGCGAAACGCACCCAGAGCCGCCCCCCTCGCTTCGGGATTATCCAACAACTCAATGAGCAGCGGGACAGCCGGCGCTGCATTCTCTTGGGTCGCTCCAAGAGCCCGAATCATCGCCGACCGCGCGCTACCACTGCTGCCGCCAATCGCCTCGATCAGCGCCGGAACCGCCGGTCCGGCACGATAACCCAACTCCCTGAGCAGTCGCGCGGCTTCCACTTGAGCGTCTTCATTGGCATCCGTCAGCACCTCCTGCAAGACCGGCAGAGCCGCGACTCCGAAATCCATCAGCAGCTCACCGGCTTGTGTACGGGTCGCCCGGTCCTCGCTGCGCAGCGCCCGGCCCAAGCGAGCCAAAGTTTTCGCGTCCTCCGCGCTCGTCCTCTCCGGTTCCGGGGCGGTCCGCATATACATGTCGATCAGCCCCTCGATCTCCGCCTGCGTCGCGTTCGGGAGCGGATCGATCGTCGCCAGCGTTCGCCCGGCGGCATTGCGGATCCACTCATGGTCCGCCCGTAGCGCTCGCGCCAGATCGGGGATAGCCACGCGCGATTCCGGCCCCATGTAGCCCAGAGCGTCAGCCGCCCCGCTGCGAACATGGAATTCGTTGTCGGGATCGTTCAGCGTTTCGATCAGCGCCGGGATCGCTTCAAGAGCGTTCCGACCGAGACGAGCCAGCGAATTAGCCGCCGTCCCGCGCACATGGGCGTCTTCGTCCCGCAACGCTGTAATGAGCAACGCCACAAGAGAACCGCCCTCGGGGGCCAGCCGCGGAAAGGCGTCCGCCACCGAGGCACGAACCGTCGCGTCCGGGTCGCCAAGCCGATCGATCAGCCACGGGAGAGCCTCCCTAGCTTCCGGACCGAAACGGCTCAGGGCATAGACCGCCGACCGTCGCACCCACGCAACCTCATCGCCCAGCAGATCAACCAAGGCAGGCACCGCCCCCCGCGTCACGATTCCGATTTCCGCAAGCGCCCCCGCCGCGGAACCGCGCGCCCGCTGCTCCGGGTCACGCAGCAGACGCACCAGGGCCGGAACGGCGTCCCTCGCATCGACGCCCATCCCACCCAACGCAGCGGCCGCCGCGGCCCTCACATCACCAACCGGGTCTTGCAGCGCCTCAAGCAGCGGCTCCACTGCTCGGTCCCCAAGGCCCAGCTCCCCAATCCCGCGAACGGCTTTCTCCCGCACTTTCGCGTCCGGGTCCCGCAAGTCCCGAAAAAGCGTGGCCACGCCGGCGTCGGCCGCGGACGCCACGACGGCGATAGCCGTGCAGGCAACAACAAGGATCTTGGCCGTCCCAAGTCGCAAGAGAATCAACTCCAAGGTTGGAACCTCTCCCAGGAGCCGCGTATCGCAGGCCCACTGGAATCGAGATCCCCTTATAGAATTGACGCTACACCAGCGGCTTCGTTTACACAATCAGCGGATCAACCTATGGCAGCCCCTGGTGAAAGTCCGACGCAAGAAAGAGGGCCGGCCCTTACGCCTCTGTCCGGCCCCCTGGTGCGCCCCGCCTCTCGACAAAGCCCCCACAACCCTCCCTTGACACCACCGCTAACCTGAGGAGACCGTTCTATTCCAATGAAGGGTTCCCGAACCGCCATGTATTTTTTTCACGCCCGAACCACCGGTCCGGACGCCAAGCGGGCGACACCAAGGTCACCGAAATGAAAGCCGGAACTTACCGAACAAACCCAATTTCCGCGCGACCCCACGCCCCCGGCGACGGGGGCGAGAAGGGGGCAACCAATGAGTCAACAATCTAACGCAGCATGCTCCAGACACCGTCTCAGGGCAACTCGTCGGATAATCCCCTTCGAGCGTACGGCGGGTTACGATAAAGCCCAATCCGGCCGCACCTGTCGTGCAGCCGCGGAGCGGCGACGGAAAGTAGCCCCGGGCTTCAGCCCGGGTTCACGCCAAAAAACGGCAAGCCGCGGACGGGGCGTAGGAGCATTCCGATGCGACGAAACGTTCAGGTCGACGACTCGCCCCCATTTTCATGGCGGTCTTATGAACGCCGGCGTTCAGAGAGACGGGGCTCTTCCGAAAAAGATAGACCGCGACCGTACAAGGCATTACGACTATGAGGGTTGAAGCCGCGAATCTCCTCAGCCGCGAAGCGGCGGCGGGAACCCTAGCCTAGGGTGGAGCGAAGCGGAACCCTGGGTTGTCCTGCACCACAGGTGAGCCCTGAAAGGGCGGCAAGAGCGTCCTCGCCCCCATTTTCATGGCGATCTTATCAACGCCAATGTTCCGAGAGACTCCCGGGCAATGCGAAAGCCGCGAGCCACCCGTCCCACAAGCGAATCACAAAGATGCAAAACAAAGCCAAAAGACAGGTAAAACCTGTGTCATCAATGATATCGAACGTTCTGCCAATCGGGAAAGGCGCGCCGCCGGCCCCGTTCGTGATGCCCGCCACCGTGCGACTCCTCGAACTCTCCAAGCCGCGAATAGCAGGACGGCGGGACAAGAACCACCGAAAATGCAAAACGAAGCCAAAAAGTCAGAAGCTTCTTGAATTCAATGACTTGGAACGACAACGCGACAGCCTTGGACTCAACCGTCCTTGCTCTGGTCCCGCAAGTTTCCCCGGGCGAACGACTGGCGCCGCCGGTCGTTCGGGGGCCTGGGGCGGGCTCCAAGACCGGCCGCCTCGCGGCCGGTCCTCCCCAACGCGAAAACCGCGAGCTGCCCATACAGCAACCGAATGACAAAAATACAAAACAAAGCCAACCGCCGGACGCCGGCGACTCTCCAAGCCGCGAATGGCAAGCCTGGCGACACAAGAACCAACGAAAATGCGAAACAAAGCCAAAAACATAAAAGATAGTTGAATTCAATGACTTGGGACGACAACAAGGACGAGTTTGAGCGCGGAAACATGGGGGATGCTCTGCATCGAGGCCAACCGGGAACCGATCGAGGACAGCTGCCGAGCCCCCGGAACAGCCGCGCTCCAAGGGCCGGAGTTGATACTAGGCCGGCCCTTCCGAGGGCCCGCCTCACCCAACTCCCTCCAACTCTCCCCGGGCGAACGACCGGCCCCGCCGGTCGTTCGGGGGCCTGGGGCGGGCTCAAAGCCCGGCCGCGAAGGTGGCCGGTCCTCCCGAATTCGATAATCGCGAACTACGCCATCCAACAACCGAAT
The DNA here is from genome assembly GCA_965248235.1 of Bryobacterales bacterium. Lineage (GTDB taxonomy): Bacteria > Acidobacteriota > Terriglobia > Bryobacterales > UBA6623 > UBA6623. The sequence continues at coordinate 87,079 of CBDFIU010000003.1, forward strand.
GACAAGAATACAAAACAAAGCCAACGACCAGGTAAGACCCTTCCCATCAAAAGGATACAGCAGACCGGGAAGACTCCACCGGCCCCGTTCTTGAGGAAAACCGCCGTGCGACTCTTCGAACTCCCCAAGCCGCGAATGGCAAGGCCGGCGGGACAAGAACCACCGAAAATGCGAAACGAAGCCAAAAGGTCAGAAGCTTCTTGAATTCAATGATTTGGGAGACAACAAGACGGGTCTAAGCGCGACACATAGGCCGGGCGACCACGAAACCGCAACAGCGCGCCCTCAAACTACCGTTCCCGCTGATAGATCTCCACCTCGGGCCGAAACGGCACCTCCTCGTCGAGGGGAAAGACCGGTCGCGCGCACTTCACATGCCCCAACCTCTTGAGGTTCGCGCTCGTAGCCCCCGGCGCGTCGATGTTGATCACCGCCCGGCACCAATCGGCGAACATATGCGGCTCGCAGTGAGGAGACTTGACCACAACCGCGTCAAACCGCTTCGGATCCTGCCCGTGGGCATGGAAAAGCGCCCGGTCGTAAAGGCTGACCGGGCGGCTGGTCACGACCCACCTGACGGCACCGGCTTCGAGCACGGCCGTTCGGTCCGAGCACCACGGGTCCCCAAACGTTTCGCTCGGAAAGCGACCGTCCGAAAGCAGCCGCACTCGCGCTTCGATCTCCACCGGCGTGAAGCGCTCCGGGTCCAGCGCCCCGCCGACCGTCGTGCGGATCACCGCGCCCGCCCCGGCGGCAAAGGCCTTCTCCGCCGCCGCCGGATCAACGATCGGCGCCAGCACTCGCCCCGCGTAGTTCGATTCGACGAGAGCCTTGACGATAACCGTGCTGTCGCCCGAAGCCCCCGAGCTGGTGGCATCCGCGGCGTCCATCAACGCGACCGTGCCCCCGCCTTGCGACAAGATCCCCAATGCCCGGCTCACCGCCTCTTCGACGCTCGTCAATGGCACCCGCATCTTTTCGTGATGCGCATGGAACAATTCCGCCAACTCGAGAGCCTGCCGCCCCGCCGCCTCGGCGTCGTCGTCGGTGACAACCAAGCTATTCGAACGCAACTCGGGCACATCGGTAAACGGATTCCCAATGAACATCCCCGCCGCCAACCCCGCCGGCAGCCGCTCCATCGCCTGCGCCAAGCGCATCACCTCCCCGAAACTACCCGTTTCGGTGATCAGCTCATCACCCCGAACAAGCGCCGGAATCGGCACCCGCGCCATCACCGGCCGCGCGCCTTCCCGAACGATCCGCAACAGCAGCTTCGCCGCCCGCACCCCCGTCTCGAAAAAGTCAACATGGGGATACGTCTGGTAGACCACAACGGCATCACACAGCCGCAACATACGCGGCGTAGGGATACCATGCAGGTCGAGCGAAATCACAATCGGGATGTCCTCGCCCAAGATCTTGCGGGATTCCTCCAACAAGTAGCCCTCCGGGTCGTCTTCCTGTTCGGCGGCCATCGCCCCATGCAGGGCGAAGTACACTCCGTCGACCGTACCCGCCGTGCGCAACCCATCCAGAAATTCCCCGGCAATGCGCTCGAAGTCCGCCGCCGCCAACAGCCCCCCCGACGTCAACGACCGCGCGCTATAGGTCGGAACGACTTCAACCCCCTCCGCCGCCCCGAACACGCCCAACGCCCCACCCAGCTCATCCCGCGAGTGGCCGTGCGTTGCAAGCAAATGTTCGCCGGGCGTAACGGTGAAATCGTCGTAACGACTCCGAACCGGATTAAAAGAAGAAATCTCCTGATGACACTGGGCAACGATAATTCTCGGCACGGCTTTGTCCTCTCCCTGCTCGCGGCCAAACGATTGTGGTCCCTTCCTCACAAGGATAAAACACGTTCCCACTGCCTCGTTTTGTTACAACCAACGCCGCGTCCCACCTTGCTACTCTAAGTCCCTAGCGACGCGGGCAAGAGTGTGTACGGGCGAAGAAGGGGAGTTGCCTTTTACCCGACAGGGCCGCGAGCACCTTGAGCGCGAGGCGGCGACGGGAAGCTCCCGCCCGACCCTTCGGTTCGTCTCGACACCCATTTTCATGGCGGCTTTATGAAACCGCGGATTCATGGAAACGGACTGAGCCTTTTTTTCGCATAGTCGGACCTACACGACCTGGACGGGCGGAATGCGTCTGCGCAATACTATCTGTTTGACTTAGTAATTGGAGGAGAACCATGTCACTACACATTGGCGATGAAGTACCCAATTTCACGGCGGAAACCACCGAAGGCACAATTCAATTTCATGATTGGATCGGCGACGGATGGGCCGTCCTGTTTTCGCACCCGAAAGATTTCACTCCCGTCTGCACCACCGAGCTCGGCTACGTCGCCGGCCTCGGCCCCGAGTTCGCCAAGCGCAACTGCAAGGTCATCGGCCTAAGCGTCGATTCCGTCGAGGATCACACCGGATGGTCCAAGGACATCGAGGAAACCCAAGGTCATGCGGTCAACTACCCCCTGATCGGCGACACGGATCTCTCCGTGGCGAAGCTCTTCGATATGATTCATCCCAACGCGACCGGTTCCGCCAAAGGCCGAACAGCCGCCGACAACGCCACCGTCCGCTCGGTCTTCGTCATCGGCCCCGACAAGAAGATCAAACTCATGATCACCTATCCGATGACGACCGGCCGCAACTTCGACGAAGTGTTGCGCGTGATCGATTCCATGCAGCTCACCGCGAAGCACAAAGTCGCCACCCCGGTGAATTGGAAGCAGGGCGAAGACGTCATCATCGTCCCCTCCGTGTCCAACGACGAAGCTAAGGAAAAATACCCCGACGGCTGGAAATCGCCCAAGCCCTATCTCCGCATCGTCCCGCAACCGGAGTAGTCCCGTCCACCGGCCCCACCGCCCCACCCACTCAGTGGGCCGACACAATGAGGCGTCAGGACCTCGGAACGAGGTCCTGACGGGGGCAAGGGCAGTTCTCGCAATGCGAACAATCGAATCAGAGGCGTGGACGGAAGTCCACGCTCAGCCCGGTTCACCGGGCGTAGGTTCGCAAATAGGCCGGTCCAGGTAGGGCCGGTTCCGCTTTAAGGCACTCGTCCTCCGGCACCAGGCCGTTTCAACGGCGTTTTCGCGCGAGTCTTTAGCCCGAGCCCAACCAACGGATAATTTCACGTAAGCAGGCGCTCGGGGCCGGGCCGGCGATTCGCTCACATTTATGTCGCGCCCGGCGTACGGACCATAAGGGAGTAATAGAGTATAATATGGAGGATGGTAACAAACAGGTCGACAAGCAAATTGCCGCCTCTCAACATTAAGGACCCCGAGGCCTATCGCTTGGCGCGCTGTCTTGCTGATCTAACCGGCGAATCACTAACCGAAACGGTGAGGAGTTCGCTCAAAGAGCGGCTATCTCGCGAACAGTGCCGCCGCCCCGATCCGACCGTTCGAGAGAAGCTGACCGAAATCGCCGATCGTTGCGCCCGTCGGCCGGTCCTTGATTCTCGAACCGACGACGAAATCATCGGCTACGACGAGCACGGTCTACCCAGGTAGGGAGTCATGGTCGTCGACACGTCCGCGATCGCGGCGATCCTCGGCGGCGAGCCCGAAAAAGCTTGGTTTCTAGGGGCGCTGCAGACCGGAGGCACCCGTCTCATGTCGGCTCTTACCGCGCTCGAGGCGGCAATGGTGATCGAGGGGCGTTACGGGCCGGATGGCGGAGCGGACCTCGACTTACTTGTCTATACGGCCGGAATCGAAGTTGTCCCTTTTGACAGCCGACAAGCCGAAACAGCGCGTCTGGCATGGCGCCGATTCGGGAAGGGCAATCATCCCGCGGCGCTGAACTTCGGTGATTGTTGCGTGTACGCTCTCGCGAAGACTAGGGGAGAGCCCGTGCTGTGCAAAGGCAACGACTTTCGGCGCACCGACTTGGCGGTCGTACCGTTCGACGAGTAGAACCCCGAGGCTGCAAGCTAGGCGCGTGGTTTACCGCGCCACGCGGTTCTCGTACCACACAACGTTCTCACTGTCTTGGCCGGCGATCAAAACGTCGAGGTCGCCGTCGACATCCATGTCGACGAGCCGGATATCATAAGCAGCCTGGTCTTCATGGATGATGTGCGTGGTGAAGCCGCCATGGCCGTCGTTCTCAAACCAGGCGGCCGTGAAGTCGTCCTTGGCGCAAGTCACCGCGTCGATATCGCCGTCTTGGTCGATGTCGCCGATTGCCAGGTCGTGCGGACCCGTGAGGTCGGTGTTGATCTCGTGCAGGGTGAATTCAGGCGCCTCGAACCAGAGCACGCCTTTACCATGCCCGCGGGTGGCAATGAAGTCCGTTAGGCCGTCGCCGTTCAGCTCGGCCATGAGGATGTTCGTCGCGCCTTCCTGGCCGGTCGCGAGGATGTGTTTCTCCCAGGGTAGGCCTCCGCCGGCGGGCTGTTCCCACCAAGCGAACCAATTGCCGTCGGGAGGAATCTTGGCGGCCGAGGCCGCGTCCGTCAGACCGTCGCCGTTGACGTCGCCCAGTCCCAGATAATGGCTCAGGCCCGGGGCGTCTTTGTCGGCGAAGACATGACGCTCCCAACGCTCGGCTTCGCGCGGGTTCGCGGGGACCTTCCACCACACCAGCGACTCGGGGTACTGTGTGTCTACCGGCTGCGCGCTATTGCCCGCAAGGTCCGGCGCGCCGTCTCCGTCGACGTCGCCCACGATCAAGCCGTGCGTTCCGTTGACAGCGTCGTCGATCAGGTGGAAGGGCCAGGCATCCTCGGTAGGCTTATCGGGGCGCTCGAGCCAGAAGATCGGCCCTGGTTTGTACACCGCTCCGATGAAGTCGGGATCACCGTCGTCGTCCACGTCCATCACTTCACTGTGGATCAAGAAGGGCGGCGTGTCGGTGTCATGGGCCGCGATCACGATTTCGCTCCAATCGGGAGCAACGTAGAGACGCGTCTTGCCGGCCCCGTTACTGATCACGTCCGGCAGCCCGTCGCCCGTGAAATCGGCGCCGGCGACCGTGTGGTTCTTATAGCCCTCGGCAACGACATGCCGCGGCCACGGCTGTTGCGCCGAGATAGTGCCGCCGGTGGAGGCGGCTTCCGGAACTTCCGCCGTACATCCGAAGAGCGCCAGGGAAGCGGCCCACGCAAGCACATGGGGGTAAAGAGGTGGTTTATGGGAGATCGGGAATCGCGCGGTCAATGTAACCCTCCGAAAATGGTTGCCGGTGCCGGCTTGCTGCGGGCCGCCGTCTTCCCGACATGGAAACCGAAGCTGCTGAGTAGCTGAATCCCACATGACGGCCAATGCATGTACGACCTGCTTACTGAGTTATTGTGCCATTTTTAGGTCGGCTAACCGATCGTCAGCGTCGTGCCGATCCTATATAAGAAGAGTGCTTGACATTCGCCCCTGGCGGGACTAGCTTGAGCCAGGATTTCCATTTTGGCCCTGGCACGGTCACAGGATACACCCCCGCTGCGCCGAATACCACGTCTTTTCGCGCTGAACCCTGCACATCACCTCCGCCGGCAGGCGCCAGGGCTCGTCCGTCCGCTCACAGACGTTGATTGAGCGGACTGAACGGCGCTCCGGCCGACACTGCTCCCTGCGAAACCTTTTTGGAGCCAAAAACTGTTGATCCTCGCCCGCAACGCTAACCACCCGGCACAGGCAGCGCCCAGATCCTCCGCAGCATGTCGCCAAACAGCCGCCGGTTCAGATGTCCCTCGGCCAAGAGCAACCAGTAGTACCGCGCGTGCTTGACCAATCTGCCGCCGGTCTTCATCAACCGCTGCTGCAAGCTCGTCAGTGACCACGTCTTGATCCTGTGCGGCAACCCGAGTCGCCGCCACAGGTTGCCCAGGTTGTAGGCCGGCACGCTTAACTGCAAGCGCACCTCGTTCGCCCGGAAGCGATGGCACGACAGCCGCGTCCAGTGCGTCGCTTGCTTACCTTCTTTGATCCACTGCTCCGCCGTGCCGCGCTTGTTGTAGAAACGCACCACCGACCGGCTTGGCAAGCTCATGTTCGTCACGATAAAACCGACGCGCGCGAATAGCTCGCCCTGGTGGTGCTCGACCTTGGCGACAACTCGTCTCGGCCCCTTCCAGCTCTCCGCCTGATAGCGAAAGCTCTTGTAGCGCACTAGCGGCTTGCGGCCGGGCCTCCCCGGCGGACGAAACAGGATGTCTTCGATCTCCAGCTCCAGGTTCTTATTGGCCGGAATGCGGATCGCGTAGTCCGCGCCGCGCTCCTCCAGCGCCTCGTAGATCTCCGGCTTGGCAAAGGCGGCATCGCCCCGGAAGGCGACCTGCTTGCCCGCAGCCTGTTGGCGCTCGATCTCCGGCAACAATAGCTCATCCCAGTCCTCGGCGCTGTGCACGTTGCCGGGACGCAGCTTGGCAGCGAGGCAATCACCATGACCGTTGAACAAAAGCAACGGGTGGTAGCAGACCGACTCGAAGTGTCCGTTGTAGGCACTGCCTTCCTGTTGGCCATGGACCGGACTCTCGGTGGAGTCCATGTCCAGAACGACCCGCTCGGAGTCGTCGAACGCCTCCGCTTGCCCGACCAGCTCTCGGTTCAGCGCCATCAGCCCCAGCAGGTTCTCTTCGCTCGCCAGCATCTCCGTCTCGAAGCCGTGCAGCGTCGAGGTTAAGGCCGCACCGCGATCCCAGATCTTCTGCGAGCCGATCAAGCGAAACGTCGGGTCAGCCGACACTCGGACGGCGTCGTTGACGTCCTCGTAGCCTGCCAAGCGGCTGTAGATCGACTGCCGCAACAGATCAGCGAGCGTGAACTGCTTGTTGGTGCCTTGCCGGGAGTCGCTGAGATGCTCGTCAATCAGTTCTCCGAGAGCGAGCCGTTCGTCCAGTTCGCGAACCAAAATCAGGCCACCGTCGGAAGTGACGTGCGATCCCTGGAAATCGACTTTCAACGAGCCGTTGAAACTTAGCTGGAATGGCTTGGTTTGTTTTTCACCCATTGGGTGTTGGCCTCCATGGCGTCCTCAGCGGGCTCTAGCCCCTATGAATAAAGACGCTCAAGGCCGCCGGAAGGTCGAGAGGTCTGAATCAAATTGGAAATGCGGGTTGAGACGAGCCCCATTGTCCGGCACTCAACGTGCAACATGGTCAATGTGCACGAGCCCCCGGAGGTAGACGAAAGCACAGACCAACGGAAGCGAAACTAAAGCGAGGACAGGCAAATGTCGGCGCAAACGTCGCCCACAATCGCGTTCTCCCGCCGGGCGCTGTCGAGAAAGGCAGCGACCCTTGCGGTAGCGGCGATTTTGCTCGGTTGCGCGGAAAACGTTCCGCCGGCATCGACGCCACCAAAGGTAAGCGCGCCTGACCGCGTTCCATCCAACCCCCAACTGATCGCCGCGGGAGAAAATCTGCTCTCGGCTCGCCTCACAGACCAGGACCGCCGGCTTCTAGCCGCAAACACAAACGGCGTGCTCGGGTCCTTCGATCTAGGCGAGGCCCGGCTTGAAGATGGTTCGACTCTCTTCTACCACGTCGACTCGGAGAGCGAGCGGGTCTGGGGCTATTCCGTACGGAACGCCCGCAAGCTCAGATGGGCCGATTGTCCCGAAGCCGGGCGCTGTGAAACCGGCCCGGGAGAGACGTTCGCTCATCACTTCTTCGGCTTGCCGCTCGACGACGAATGATTCTTGACCACCTGGACACCGTCGGCGTAAGTGAAGCCGCGAATCGTCGTGAGCGGGCTTACCGGCGTGCCGTCTTTCTTCCTTGCGCCGATACGCGCCCAAATGGGCGATGTCCGCTCGACCCAGCCGAGACGCTCGCTGGTCTCAACTTCTAAGCCAACGAGCCTTTGCAAGTCCGAGTCGTCACCGCGGCCAATGACTCGCTTGAATCGGAGGCTCCAATCCGCGATCAGACCATAGTAGGTTTCATAGCCGTCTTCATGATCCAGCACGATCTCAAATCGACCGGAGAAGTCGGGATCCTGGTCATATCCTACCGAGCGGACTTTACCCTTAGATGGGTATTCACTTGACTCAGGTATTGGGAAATAGCCCCTACATGTTGTGGTCGTCCGTAGCGCGTGTCGCGGTGCCTCCGACCAGCGATTTGTAGGGTGCCGGTGGCACGGCGACGGCCTGTTGAACCAGGCGGTAAAAGAGCTTGCCTCGACTTCTGGACTTGCGGCGGTTGAAGCGGAAGGCGAATTCGTCGAGGTAGGAGTCGAGATGCTCGTGACTGACCGCTCCTTGATGCGTGCCCAGTATCCAGCGCTTCACTAACGACACCACGCGGTGCACCCGGGGGAGCAGTTTCGAGGCGCGCGCCGGTTGCCCCTCCAGGTAGCTCACCTCGTGGCGATAGCCGTCGCCTTCGAGCGGTTCGTATCCCAGCCAACCGTCGGTATGGACCACGCTGCCGGGTTCGATCGACTCGCCGACGAAGGCCATCAAGCTGTCCCCGGAGGCGTTGGGAATGGTGCGTATCCGAACCCGCCCGATGCCGGCACCATCTTCCTCGGCCGCTACTACAATCAGCGCCTTAGCGTCGGTTTGGCGACCGCGCACGCCCTCCTCCAAGCCTCCTAAGTAAGTCTCGTCAACCTCCACGCGCCCGCTGAGCCGATCGCGTCCGGGCCGCACCATGGCGCGCCGGAGCTTATGCAACCAAGTCCAGGCCGTTTTGTAGCTGCCCAGGCCCAACACCCGCTGCAAGCCCAGCGCGCTCGCCCCGTTCTTCTGGCTCGTGAGCCACCACATGGCTCGAAACCAACTCTGGAGGGGTTGGCGGGTGTCTTGAAATATTGTGCCCGCCGTTGGAGAAGCTTGATGCCCGCAGCCGGCGCACTCCAGCAGCGCTGTCCGCACCGCCCACGCTTTGTCGTGCCCGCATCGCGGACAACGAAAACCCTCCGGCCAGCGGAGTTGACACAGATACTCTCGACAGGCCTGCTCGGTGGCGAAACGCGCCTCGAACTCGGCCAGATTCCGAGGATAATCTTCCATTTCCCCGATCCTACATCTTGTGGTCACCTGAGTCAAGTAAATACCCATCTAAGTCCATATTGTCTATGGACTTAGGAGATTTGGACCATCCCGTACAGGCGGAAGTCCGGTTGTGGCCGATTTCCCTTTTTCCGATCCAGCAAATTCGGGGCGGAAGCGCTGTTTAGGACATTTCCGCCCCGCCGGTCAGAATAGCCCCCTCTCCGGCATCGCCGCCGTCTCGATGTGCTCCGGCCGCACGCCGATACCAACGAGGCGAGCGGCGATCCGCTGCAACACCGGCACGCGCGAGATGACTCGCACCGGCAACGGCGGCGCCAGCTGTTCCGATCCCCTGCGCGCGAGCACGCGTTTCGTCACGTGGTTGTGAACGGCGACCTGCGTGCGTTGCGTGATCCATGTCTGGAAGAGCCGCCGCCTCTGCACTGCGGCCAGATCGCTATCTGTGAGGCCGCCGTCCCGCAGCGGCGGCGCGATCCGATTGGCACACGCGACTGCGTCCTGAATCGCGAGATTGATACCGACCCCGCCAATCGGCGACATCACATGGGCAGCATCCCCGATGCAGAGCAGTCCCGGCTGGTGCCACCGTTTGAGCCGTTCGACCGCCACGGTCAGCAGCTTGACGTCGTTCCAGCTCGCGATCTCCTGAACGCGATCAGCCGCGAAGCGCGCGAGTTCGGCGATGGCCCCACGAAACGCCTCGATCCCCCGCGCGCGCAAATCATCGAAGGTGTCCTTGGGAAGCACGTAGCCGAACTGCCAGTGCGCGGGATGGTTGATCATGATCAAGATACGGCCCGCCGCGTAATGTCCCATCGGATCTTCTGGGTCGCCGGCCTTCCTCGACAGGCGAAACCACAGCACGTCCATCGGGGCGCCGAACGCCTCGACTTCGAGCGCCGAGCAAGCGCGTACGACCGACGCGCGTCCGTCTGCGCCGATCACGAGATCGGCCCGAACTTCCAACTCACCTTCGGGCGAACTCGCGCGTACCCCGCATACGCGCCCGTCCTCTTCCAGTAGGCCCGTGACCTCCGTCTCCATGCGCAGCTCGAACGCGCTGTAGCGCTGGCCCTGACGGGCAAGAAAATCGAGGAAATCCCACTGTGGCATGAAGGCGATGAAACGGCAGCGCGTCGGCAGACGCGTGAAATCGGCAACCCGAAATCGTGCCTCGCCGAATTGTGCGTAGATGTGGGACGCCTTGTGGTGCGGCAGCGCCAGGAACTTGTCCAACACGCCCAGCTCGTGCATCAGCTCGAGCGTCGACGGGTGGATGGTGTCACCCCGGAAATCGCGGAGGAAGTCAGCATGCTTCTCAAGCACGACGGTTCGAACACCAGCGCGAGCGAGCAGCACTCCCAACATCATGCCGGCGGGCCCGCCGCCGACGATGCAGCAGGTGGTTTCAAGGGCCGAAGTCATCAGAGCTCAGCACTTCACGGCAAATCGGCGGCGGCAGCGGTACCGTTGCGCCAGAAGACCTTGGTCACAAACGCCGCTGCCCGACGCAGAGGTAGATGGAGCCGGCGTAGAATTCCTGGTACAGAACCTCGTCCAGGTGCCGCCTGACTGACTTCCAGGGCGTTCGCTTGGCGTAGTCAGGGCTCACTCCAAAGGGCCGGAGGAGCCAGGCGCCGAAACGAACCATCCACTCCGGCCGCCCTTCCGGTCGTTTCATTTCCAAGATGGCCAGGCGTCCCCCAGGGACGCAGCGCCTCCGCCGCCCGCTGGATGACACCATCGTAATCGTCGAACATCGTCATCGCGAAGGTGGACAGCACGCCTCCGATGTTGCCCGGAAGCTCGTAGTCGCCCACGTCGGACTCCACCAGATCGACATTCGCCCATCCAGCGCTCTCCACGCGACGCCGCGCTTCCCGCAGCATGGCATCGGTAAAGTCGACGCCGACGATGCGCCCCGAGGCGGTGACGGCGCGTTCCAAGCACAGAAGGTTCCCTCCCGTGCCGCATCCGAGGTCCACCACGGTGTCGCCTGGAGAAACACTCAACGCCTCCACCGCACGGCGACGGTACGCGCTCACTCGAGCGCCTGCGAGGCGGAAAAGCCCGGCGAGCCGGTCATAGTGGAGGGCGCGTCGGCGATAGAGCGCTCGCGTCTGAGACGAGGTCAGCACCACGAGTTCCGGGTCCTTTCTCTGAATGCGGCCTTTGGATCGAGCGACAAATTTGACCCCTATCTGACCCCTATTAGACCCCCAGGAGTCCAATGCATCCTTAGCGACCAAGCACACTTCCGTCCTCTCGTTCAAAAGAGCCCGCTCTCTGTCATCGGAACCAGGATATCCGGATCGTCGTTCCGCACACTGTTTACCCTGGTACTGACGGCGTGCCTCTCGTAAGGACCAGCACGGGGTTCACGCACCAGTTTGAGGAGCCGCGGGACTGACGACGTCGGATCGAACCATTCCTCAAACCGGTCGGCGTCGATAATCGCTGGTTGCCGGTGGTGGATGTCGGCCAGCGCCGGGGAGGCAGCCGTCGTGATGATGGCGAAGGACTCCAGGGCCAGAATCAGCCAGAATGGACCGGAATGAGCCGGATTGAGCCGATCCACAATTTTACAAGGCCTTCGAACGTGCTCCCTGGCCGCGCACCAGAACGAAACACATCCCCTAATATGCGATGTGACGCATGCTCGTAACGCATGTTTGTCGATCACCCCGGTTGACGCGCAATGCAGCCGCGCGCCAACTTCGTCCTCGGCCACGTCACGCCTAGAGCGCTGGAAGGTAGTAAGCGACGAGGAACCTAGTGAGGAGCTCTCCGCGGAGTGCTAGGCGATCAATATCCTCTATGTCCATGGACGAGAAGTTCGTCGGGTACTCCCGGACCTTCGCGCGCGTCGGGAGTTCCGGCGGCATCCAGGGCAGACGATCATCGTCTTGCCCGAGATAGGACAACGCGAAGCCGGAAATTTCCCCTGACTCGGCGAGCCGGTGTAACCGATTCCTGGTGGCGTCTTGCACTTTTCGAAAGACCGTCTCGAACGATCGGCACATGCGACTGATCCACCACATCGGGTAGCTGTCACCGTCGAACAGGCCAGCACCGGCGTCGCAGGAAATGATGAAGGCGGGGTTGAAGACGTTCGTGCTGATCGACGGTTCTCTACCTGGCTCCATCGGACCAACACCGAGATTCTCGAAGACGCCACCGTCTGTGAGTAGAACGCGCGTGGGGCCCGAGGTCACGCCTTTCTTCGTGAAGCGATACATCCGATCTAGCACGGGGAGCAGGACTGGGTAGGCTGCGGAGGCTGCAACGGCGTCCGCAACAAGCGCGTCTTCGGGAGCGATCGTTCCGAATCGCCAGCAGCCACTCTGCCTGCTTCCGAACCGAAACGCTGAGCCCGTGCGAAGCTCCGTCGCGTTAACGACGATATCGAGTGAGTCTCGGGCGACGTCCCGGATCAGCGTGTCCGCGAACAGCAACTCCATCGCATCGCGGAACGCCTCGCTCCGACTAAACGTGCGAATCGGCGGTGGCTTACCACGTCCAAGCCCCTCGGGTGTTAGCAGCAAGGGAACGAGGCGAGAGAGCATCCGGAGGCCAGACACCGCGCCAGCGGCCGCGAGGCTCCAGATCGTCTTTCCGATCGTGCTCGGTCGGAGTATTGCCCTCACAATGTCTCTGGTGAGTCCCCGCCGAAGGAGATCGACAACGCGCGCATCGAACTCCGAGAACGAGTCGTTCGAGTAGGCGTACATCGCCGAGATAACGGAGCCCCCTGAGACGCTCGAGATAACCTGCAGACGGCGCAGGAGCCCGAGGTCGTGCAGGGCACGTAGGCATCCGAGGTGGAAGGCGATAGCGCGGGCCCCTGTACCCTTCCAGAGTGGCTGCCCAGCGCGGTAGTTCATAGAAGACCGGCCACCCGAGAGGAGTGCCCTTCGCCCCCTGCGTGATCGAACGCCTGGGGGGGACTTGCGCCCTCCCGGTGTGGTCCGCAACCGAAAGCCCAGTGGGGAGTTCGCGCCGTTTGTTCGAGCGCCAGTACAGGGGTGCCGTTGGTTGCGGCGGCTGGCGAAAGGAGTCTGTCTTGTCTGCATCTGCATTTCAATTCTTCGTCGGTATCGACTGGGCCACCGAGGCCCATCAAATCTGTCTGCTCGACACCCAGGGCGAGATCGTTCACGAACGCACCGTCGTTCATTCCGGTTCGGCGGTCGGCGAGTTCCTCAATCAACTGCTCGAGTTGACCGGCTGCCCGCCGGCTTCCATCGCGGTCGCGATCGAAGTCCCGCGTGGCGCGTTGGTCGAAACGCTGCTCGAACGGGGATTCTCGGCTTTCTTCCTTAACCCGAAACAACTCGATCGTTTCCGAGACCGGCATTTCCCGGCCGGCGCCAAAGACGACCGCCGTGACGCTTTCGTCTTGGCTTGCTCGCCGCGAACCGACCCGCATTGCTTCCATGCCATCGAGGTCGACGACCCGCTCGTGATGCGCCTGCGCGACCTCACTCGTCTCGACGATGAGTTGCGTAGCAGCTTCAACCGCAACAGCTGCCAACTTCGCGAGCAACTCTATCGCTACTACCCGCAGCTTTTGCGCTTGTCCCCAGCCGCCAACGAAGCTTGGCTCTGGGCCCTGCTGGAACTGGCTCCCAGCCCCGCAAAGGCTCGTCGACTGAAACCGGCACGAATCGAAAAGTTGCTTCGCGCCCACCGCATTCGCCGGCTCCAATCGGCCGACATCGTCAACGAACTGCGAGCGCCGGGATTCCAACTTGCTGCCGGAACGGCCGACGCAGCGAGCGAACACGCTCTTCTACTCATTCCTCATCTGCGACTCATCGCCCAGCAGCGAACCGAGCTGGCCAGGCGCCTCCAAACCCTGCTGGAGCAACTCGCTTCCCCGTCCGAGGACGACGAGGATCCTCACCAGCATCGCGACGTCGAGATCATCCTCTCCTTGCCCGGGGTCGGACGTGTCGTCGCCGCCACGATGCTGGCCGAGGCCTCACAGGCTCTCGCCCATCGAGACTACCCCGCTCTTCGAGCCTACTGCGGCAGCGCCCCGATCACGCGCCGCAGTGGCAAAAAGATCGCCGTCTTGATGCGTCGCGGCTGCAATGACCGTTTACGCAACGCGCTCTACCATTGGGCGAGAGTGAGCATCCAACACGACCCCCACAGTCGTCACCATTACCATCAGTTGCGCAGCCGAGGGCATTCTCACGGGCGCGCGTTGCGCGGTCTTGCGGACCGACTTCTGGCCGTGCTGTGCGCCATGCTTCGTCAGGGAACCCTGTATGACCCCGCCCGTCGTCAGCCGCCGGCCCAAGCGGCAGCTTGAACTACCGCGCTGGGCAGCCGCTCTGGAAGGGTACCGCCCTTCCTCAGCACTTGACAAACGGTGGGGAGTCCCCCCCCGGAGAGAGCAAGGCCGACCTCTCGCGGCTTCTCGGGCTCCCGCCCGATCCGGGTCGTTGCAGCCGTGCCGAGCTCGACGCACACGAAGTCCTGCCTGCGGATCGTTGTTCGGAACGCATGTGCTCCGAGAACCGGGGCATCGGGGCTTCCGGAGAGGATCAACAGGACGAAGGTTCGCCGTGTCGAGTCCGGTGCTGCGAGAAGCTGAGCGACCGCTCCGATGTCGACGTTGCTCGGATTGGGCCTTGTGGTCGGATGGGTGTGCCAGCTCCCAACGCAAGCAATGGAGCTGCGGAATCGCCGGGACTTCTCGTCGGCAGCCTCTTCCATTCCTTCGGTGCCACACGTGAAGTGGTCCTCGGCAGCATCGCTGTCCGGCGGTGGCCCCTCTACCTCTGTCACCCACAGAACCCCCGCTGCCTCGTTCAGCTCGCCGAAAACGAGGCCCCCTGTCTCCACCGTTGGCCCCGCCGTGCGAGCGGAGCGTCTCGCCCACGCTCGCATTTCGCGCACGGCCTCGGGAGATACCCGGACCGAGTACCCCCTGCCCTTCTCTCCCAGGGTGTGGTCAGGAGGCCAACAGAATGCATGGACCGAGCCCTGCTCTTCGAAGATCCACCCGGCTCCGGTCTGCCCGTCATTGGTCTTTAACAGTGCACGAGCGACCGCGTTCAGCATTCGAGCTGAGAGCCCAGCTAGGTCTGCATTGGAGCCAACAAACGTCGGTTCTGAGCACCCTGGCTCTGGCTGAAAACGCTCACCCGCTGGCGTAGTTGGCCAGAAGGCCTCTAGTAGGTTTGAGAGTTTCGTCCTTCGACAGGCCTCCAGCTTGAGCCGCCTGATGAGGTCCATCGACCCACCGCTGTGCCTTGAAGTCGAGAGGGTCGCCATGGCCGATGACGCGTCGTGGCTAACGCCCATTGAGGCAATCGGGGGACGCACACCGACGGCGCAAAGCGTCTGTTCGAGCTTCATCCTAACGGCCGACGAAGCCGTGCAATCAATTACAAGGTCTACGTCCGGTACGGAATCGGCTTCGCCGATTCCCTGGATGAGGTTATCGGCCAGCGCTTCAATCTCGAGGTTGGGCTCGATTCGCTTGAGCCGGTCGGCCAGCGCATCGGCTTTCCACCGCCCAATGTCTGCATCCTCGAACCCCTGCCGCACTAGGAGACCGGGGGCGACACACCGGTTGTCAACGAGTTCAACACGCGTAGCACCAGCTCGCACTACCGACTCCGCTACGTGTGTTCCGATGGCCCCGCATCCCCAAATAGCTACCCGCTTGCCGCGAAACCACGCCATCGGAGATGTCTGGTCCCGCCGGCTGGTTACCTCGGGACGCATCTCGCGGACGACGCACCAGCCCACCTTGGCCTCGACAGACCACTTGGCGACCTTCGCGATCCCCTCCTTGCGTACGTCCGCATCGTCGCCCTCTCTGGCCACCTGCATCTCGCGCAGCTTGTCTGCGTCGTCCCCGGAGATCTCCCAGACAGCAAGGTGCTGAAGAGCACGGCCCCCTTCCTCGACGCGGCGCATCGGAGTGCCGAGGACCACGATCAACGGCATCCCCGCTTCGGTGTGGTTCGCGAGCGACCCGAGCGCGAGAAGGAAGTAGCCGACGTCGATGCCGTGTGACTCGAGCTCGTTCAGCAAAGCATTGACCGTCTCGGGGTACTCGAAGGGCAGGGCCTCATGGAGAAGAATCGCCGGGGCGAAGTGTTGTGGGTGCCCCTCGGAGAACGACTTCCAGCCGATGATCTCCGTCCGGCGGCTCCGCTGGCGAAGCTCCGCGAATCCGACCCATGTGGATGCCCCAACCCGAGGTGTGTCTACCTTCGGGACGACGAGCCGAGCGACGGTGGCGTATGCCACCGGGGGGTGGAGAGGCGCATCGTCGGGGTCGAGGTTGTTCCGGGCAGCGTCGCGAATCCAGCTGTCGAGCCGGGTGATGAAGCCATACATCCCGTCCTCTGGCTTCCACTCTGCCGAGCTCTGGTACAGGCAGGGGTGGCGCCCCCATTGTACGTGCGGGAAGCGCGCGAAGCGCCGGTGCGGTGTCTCGACACGCGGGTGCTCGTAGGGGAACTTAGCTGGGACAACGAGCCGAAACGGCTCGCGAGCGCGCACGGAAAGCCCGTCTTCGACGCGCTCCAAACCGTCGAAGCGGATGCTTACGTCAAACTGATGGTACCCGCTTGATCGCGTCGCTTCTTCGACGATCTGAACCGTTCCGGCCGATGCCTCCGCGATTTCCCGTAGCTGCTCTCTGGCAAGTTCGTAGCCGCTCAGCATCAGGCCCGGCCATAGGTGACGGCGTCTTCGGGAGTCGTCTTCGAGCCGCGCGCCCTGCTGGCCGCCTCTGATGCAGAGTACGCACCAGTCGCAGCCGCGGCAAATGAGATCTTCTCGTCCTCCAGCTTGGCCAGGATCGGATCGTCGTTGTCCATAGTGCAGAGGAAGGACGTCGTGATGCTCTCGTACTGCGTCTTGGCTTTCGCGTGGGGTGGATTGTCCCCGGACCTGTTGGAGGACGGCACGGTGTTCGAGCTCGACACGATACGGTTCGGACTCTTCGAAGCGGCGTCCATTTCGTCGACGATGTGCTTTTTGAGCTTCTCCTCGTCGTAGCTTCACGAGCCCCTCTACATCACGCAGCTCGGTCGTTGAAAGTGCGCAGGATTTGCCCGAGAACGTCGTTATCGAGTTCCTGGTACTCCGCCTTGGGCAAGGCGCCACGCAGGGTCTCGTAGTCCTTTTCGATCCCTTCCATGGCGTCGATGATCGCCTGGGCTCGATCCGCGCTGTCCGGCAGGGAGACCAGATGATCGAACTGTGCTTCCGGATGCAGGAAGATCGACCCCTTCTGGGAGAAGTCTTCCTTGGTGAGTGGGCGGACCTTCCCTCCTCGCTGCGGCAGCGCCGATTCGACGTCGTCCTTCACCTTGAGGAAACGACTGTACGCGTGCCGAAGGAAGATCAGCCCCATGACAGGGAGGAAGTACTCATTGCTGGCGAAATTGGAGTTGGCCCGCAGGTTGTCCGCGCCGGACCAGAGCCGTTTCTCGACCTCTCCGATGTGTTCCAACTGCCAACTGTGTGTTTCCTCCGCCTCAGATTCTCGAACTCGGTGCGCAGCGAGAAATTGACCTCGGACAAGAATCGGCTGCCCGGTCCGCTCGTTCGTTCGCGCGATGGGGCCCGCAAGGGGTTCTGCTATCACTCATGTCCTTGATCCCTGGTCTCGTCGGCTCCTCCTGATCTCACCCATTCGTCTACTTCCTCCTTGCGAAATTTCCAGAGGCGCCCCATCCGGTGTGCCGGCATCTGCTTTTCTGCGATCCACTTGTAGACCGTGTCTCGCTTGATCCCGAGGTAGGCTGCGATCTCGTCTACGGAGAACCACCGATCTTCCATCATTGCTCTGGCCATCCTCGTGAACCCAGCCGAGCCGTTCCGACGAGGGAGTCCGTGCTGGCGAAGCTTGACTGGCACATGTTCGTAGAAACAAGCTTAAAATAGGTGATATTGTGCCAGAATGTCAATTGGATTTTCTCGGCCCTGCTTGAATGCCACCGCAAGTAACCGTTGCGATGGACTACACCATCCTCTCGTGAAGGAGGATGGATTGCCGGTCGGCGGGCTAGTCCGGCCAGCGGCCGGACACGATCCGGCGGCGTTTGATGCGGGTCGTCTCGACCGTGTAGACCCAGGCGAACTCGCGGGCGCCCTCCACTGTCGCCGGGACCAGCACCCGCCGGTAGAGGCTGGGACGGCCCGGGCGGAAGCCCTCCAGGCGGTCGATGGAAGGAAGGCGGGATTCGGGGTCGTTGAAGGTGAGCAGCTCCCCGTACACCACAACCCAGGCGCCCGCTCTGGCGCTTTCCCGCTCGGGTCGGGAGCATGATCCCATCTGTCCGGACAGGCGCGCCTGTGTGGCCACGTCGGCGAGCGGGGCGGCAGTCCCTGAGGCAAGGACGTCCTCGTCGGGAACTTCGAGGAGCGGGAACCCCGGTCCCTCGTAAAGCCGGCCCCGGACCTGCGCCTCCCGGATCTCCAGCACGCCCTCACAGAAGGCATCGTGGTTCCAGTACCCGCGCTTGAGCGTGCCGTAGACGAAGAGCTTCAGCATGCCGGATGTGTTCATCTTCGGGGCTTCTCTGGGTTCTGTCGGCTGCTTTCTCGGCGTCATCGCGCCTCCTCGGCCGGGGCGGTCTTCCGCCGTCTGGCCTGCGCAACGAACTCGAAGGGCTCGATTGAGAAGTCCGTCAGCATCCGGTGCCGGAACACCATCATGTTCATCGGAGAAATGCTCAGCTCGCACCAGCCGCGCTCCTCGTCCAGGACCGCGTCGAGGTATGCCGCGTCGGAGGCGTAGAGGACGGCCCGGTGCCGGGCATGGAAGCGCAGCTCGAGCGGCTTGTTCCCCTTGAGCACGAGGACGGTCTCGGGATCGAGCCGGGAGGCCAACACCGCAGCCATCTGCCCGCGGCAGAACCTGAGACGGTCCTTGAAGCGCTCGATGTCAATCGGGCCACCTCGGGCGGCGCGGCCTGCCAGACGGCAGAGCAGCTCGCTGTCCACCTCGGCGAAGCGCCTCAGCTTGAACCGCCGGAACAGGTAGTTGGCGTTGTAGATGGTGCCGTTGTGGGTGCCCAGGATGTGCCCGGCCCGGATCGGGTGGTTGTTCTCGTTGATCTGCTCGTCGCCGCGCGTGCGCCACCGCGTGTGTCCGAGCAGCAGCGTGGCGCGGTTGTCGATCCCGCTCAGAACTTCTTGGAACGCTCTGTCGCTCACGAATTGACTGGCCCGGACCGGCCTCTTGAACAGCCGGTGCTGGCCGTCGCGGTTGAGCCAGGCCACGGCCGTGGCGTGCGGCCCTCGTGGCTCGTTCAAAACGAGGAGCTGAGTGAACAGCCAGGCGAGGTGATCGCGCTCCTCAGCGCGCCGTCGCTTCTGTACCAGGATGATGCCGGCCTGTCCGCACATCAGCGCTTCCCTTCCTCGGGGTCGTCCACGAATCCCTTGAACAGCCCTTCGGAGTACGGACCGTGGTGGCCCTCGATCCGGCGTGCCGTCTCGTGGAAACCGAGGAATTCGGCGATTTTGATGACCGCGGGCCGGTCGAACATGTTGGTGGCCCCGGAGTCCCGGACCGCCTCCAAACCCTGCCAGACGGCGGCGGGCACGGTGATCGGCGCCGGCGGCTTGTCTTCGAGGTATTCCGCCAGTCCGTGGTCGACCAGGGTGGCGAGGAGGGCGCCGGCCTTCTCCTCGGGCGTGTCGCCTTTGACGACCAGCTCGATGCCCGCCAGCATCTTGGCGTTGCGCAGGACCATGTCGGCGTAGTCCTCGAGCGTCGTCTGATCGGAGAACAGCGTAGCGCCCCGCATGGCCTGGACGACCTCGAGCTCGGTCTCGCCGTTGAAGATTTCTCCTTCGCCCTGGAGCGGCTTGCCCTCCAGGTCGGTGTTCTTGATGCGCACTCTCATGCCGTGTTTTCTCCTTCGGTTTGGACGTTGGCTTCCTCCTCAAAAGCCGGAGGCCGGGTTTGCGGCCCGGCCTCCGTGGTGATGTCCGCTTCTGTGGCGGGTGGTGGTTCGGGCGCCGGTCTTCCGCGCTTGAACGCCGAGTCCCCCGGCAGTGCATCCAGGAGGTGCTTGCGCGCCGTTTTGAATTCATCGCCAATGAGCTCGAGGTGGAGCAGGAACACCCGGAAGTCGTAGCGGGCGCTTCGGGGATCGAAGCGGCGCTTGCGGCTGGAGGCGGCGCGTCCGTTGAGCGCCTTGGGTGGCGACGGCCAGCACCAGCTGGATGTAGGCCTTGACCTTTCCGGCGTGGAGTGTGGCTTCGAACCAGCGGAACTCGACCGTGCCCCGGTACCAGACGTTGTGCAGGTTCACCCCGTGGTAGCGGGTGCCGTCGAAGTGCTGCGGGTGGCGGTTGTGATAGCCGTACCAGATGCGGTTGAGCTCGTCCGTGGTCCGCGGCCGCCGGCGCTCGATGTCCCGGATCAGCTCGTCGCGCACCGGCCGGGTGTAGGTCTGCTGGCGGTCCTCGGTGACGCCCAGCGCCGCGAGGATGAGCGGCTCCTGCTTATAGACGATCTTGGCGAGGTTGCCGAGGGTGCGCCCGTCGAAGCGGCTCGCGTCCACGTGGACGTGGATGCCGCAATGGGTGTCCACCTTGGCGCCCGAGCGCCGGACGGCCCGGATGACTTCCTGGAGGGTCGGGATATCGGCGTAGGCCAGGACGGGCGTGACGACCTCGGCCCGCAGGTGACTCGGGACGTGGCTGAGCGAGGCGTCGGATACGACCTTCCAGGTCCGTCCCTGCCCATCGACTACCTCCCAGGGATCGAAGACCCCCGGCCGCCCCGGATGAGTGACGTTGCCGCCCACCACCGACTGGACGGCCTCGGCCACGCGTTTGCGTGTTCGCCGGACCGTCTCGATCTCGACCCCGAAGCGTAGTTCGCGCAGATCCATCGGTTCTCCTTGCTTCCGGCCCGTAACCCCTTGTCCGGCAAGGGGGTCGGGGCGTTGTGTTCAGACACATGAACGCTTCTTCCTGAACAGAAAGCAAGGCGAACGTCGGACTTAACACGTTGATATCAAAGGATGTATGTAGGTTCGGCCGTAAGTCGCGGAAGAACCGGGACTTACCGCCGGGGATGAAAACGGCGGTGTTCGCTCAGCCGTCGGAGATGCCCGCCGCGAGCCGCTCGGCTTGGATGCGCCGGGCCTCGTCCTCCTCGCGGTGGATGCGCGCCATGACCGCCCGGAACGCCTCCGTCTCCTCGACTGACAGGCCGAGGCGGGCCTCGACCCGCGCGAGACGCGCGTTCAGGTTGGCAAGCAGGTCGAGGGCGTGATCGCGCAGCACGGCTTCGCGCTTCTCCTGGGGCGAGGGGATGAGCTCGGTCAGTCCGCCCTGGCGTCGGGTGATCATCGGAACTCCATCGTCAGCTGAGCGTTGCGCCCAGCGTGTGGATGCGCGGGTAGACGAGGCGGTTGCCGGTCAGCTCCGCCTTGTAGCGGACCTTGTCCCCTGCCGGATCGGCGAAGGTGAGGGCGAGAGTGTACTCGGTCCACTCCTCGTCGACCTTTCTCGTCGCCTCGAGCGCCATCGACTCCCAGGTCTCGCCGCCGTCGTTGGAGGCGTACCAGTCGACCGACGCGCCGCTCGGGACGTCCATTTGGGCGTAGACCTTGGTCGAGGCCACGCCCTGGGTCAGCTCGTTCTCGCGGGTGACGTAGGCGCCGGTCGTGCCATTGAGATAGCCGACCAGGTTCACGTCCCTGAAGTTCAGCGCCGGCGTGTCGTTGGCTTCGCCGCCGGCGAGCCGGGCCCGGACCAGGATGCTGGTGGCGAGGTTCGGCAGGTTCTCCTCCTCCGCCGGCACGATGGAGTCCCAGGTTGCCCCGCCGTCGGTCGAGTACTCCCAGGCGATGCGCGTGCCCTCGGGCACGGTCGAGTACTCGTCGAGGTTGAGCTCGCTGAACTCGACATTCTCGACCGGCTTGAAGCGGACCTCGCCCGCGGCCTCGAAGTCGTAGCCGTAGATTCTGAGTGTAAGGTCGGCAGCGTTGAGCGGCGTCCAGGTCTCGGCGTTGGAGCTTTCCAGCAGCACGCCCGGGGCGTAGGTCTGGCGCGTGATGGTGCCCCGGCGTCCGCGCCGCCCCAGAGTGGCGATGCGCACGCGGTACTGGTTGCTGTTGGTCAGGAGCACGACCGCGTAGCTCGTGTTCGCCTCGGCGTAGACGGGATCGTCGAAGGCGATGCGGGTTTCCTCGCGGAGTTCGATCTCGTCGGGCGAGAGGACCTTCTCGGCCAGCACGACCTCGTTGGGCAGGCCGGTGGTGACGCCGCGGATCTGAACGGTGACCGGGATGGCGGCGTCCTTGCGGGTGAACTCGACGCCCACGGCCGAGACGACGCGGTTGCGGTCGAAGCTGAAGGTCTGGGCCAGGGGGTCGCGCTGTCGGCGGCGCCGGCGCCAGCGCCAGACGGTGCGCACCACGGGAACGCGGACGATCCGCGGCGGCGCCTGGCGCACGACCACAACGCGCTGGATGCGGGTGATCACCAGTGGGTCGTGCACCTGCAGGGTCGCCTGCGCGGAGCGCTCGCCGTCGCTCATCTCAACGATGCGGCTGCCGCTTCGGGTCCCGGCGGGCACGAGGAAGGACGCGCTCGCCCGTCCGACCGCGTCGGCGGCAATGCCCTCGGCGACCGTGCGCCCGTCGCAGCGCACGGTGATCCCCTCGGCGTCGGGCGTGAAGTTGGCTCCGGTCACGGCGATGCCGGTCTGTCCCCGGCGGCCGATATTGGGCGTCGTCTCCACCGTCGCCTCGGGCGGCTCGAAGACCGCGTAGGGGTTGACGTTCTTGTCCTCGGACCAGTCCGCCTGCTCGACCAGCACCGTTTCGGCGCCGGGCAGCAGGACCAGGCTCGCCCCGAACAGCGCCCGGCTGGCCGCGCGGTCCACCTCGAGCACGGTGGCCGAGGCGTCGCGGTCGGGACCCACGAAAGAGCCGGTCGGCGATCCTGGCGCGCTCGCGGTGCAGGATGTCCTGCTGCTCGTTGAGCTCGGAGTCGAGCAGGTCGCGGTCCTGGTGGTAGCGCACCCGCTTGTAGTTTTTGGTCTCGTCAAAGGTGTCACGCGAGATAGACATCGAGTTTCCTCCTAGATCTTGATAATCCCGACGAGCTCCACTCTGGTGTCGGAGATCTTGCTGAAGGCGGGGATGTTCTTCACTTCGTAGAGGTAGCCGGGGTGGAGCACTTCTCCAGTCGGATTGGTGTCGGGGTGATGGATGCCCTCGCCGGCGTAGTCCGAATCGTGCCCGTCGAGGTAGGCGACGTTGCCGCCGAAAAAGCCATACTCGCGGATGGTGATGCCGTTGGCCTCGCTCTCCTCAAAGC
Organism: Bryobacterales bacterium; assembly: GCA_965248235.1. Taxonomy (GTDB): domain Bacteria; phylum Acidobacteriota; class Terriglobia; order Bryobacterales; family UBA6623; genus UBA6623. Next base: position 110,388 of record CBDFIU010000003.1, read on the forward strand.
GGAAGTAGACGCCGAGGATGCGCGTCTCCTGGACGGTCTCCAGGTAATGCACGCCGTTGACGATCAGTGCCCCTTCAGGGTCTTCGGCAAGAAAGGTGCGCTTATAAAACTGCTTCCGGGCCCGCTCGTTCTTGAGCGCCGTCTGGTCGATGTTCGGCGCCGGTGGATTGAGGGGATCGGTAAACGTGTCGTCCCCCTCGCCGCGCAGTGGGTGATCCCTTCGACCGGCTCCCCCAAGAGGAGCTTGGCCGTGAGGATGCGGCCGCTTTTGACGATCAGTCCCAAAGACATGGGCGTACCTCCTTCAAGTCTCGATCGGGTGGCTTTCCCGAATGAGCACGGCGAAGATGATCTGCCGGGTCACGGCTTTCCGCGCCTCGTTGCCGACCGACCGGTGGATGTGCGCGGCCAGGTCGCCTTCGACTTGCACCGGCCGTGTGATCCATTGCCCGCAGTCGGAGCGACGATCCAGTGCGCCTACGACCCGCGTGCCGACATCCACTTCGTTGGACATCGACGCGACGATCCGGGCACGGACATCCATCTGATTCAACATCGGTGCGACGACCCGCACCCTCGCGTCCGCATCCTGCTGGATGCTCGTGCTCACTCGTCAAATCTCCTTGCATGGTCCTCATCCATCGATTTCCTATTCAATCGGGTTCTCGGTGCCCGTGATCTTGAGCCTGAGGTCCGTCTTGTTCTGCACTGCCGTCGAAGCCGGCACGGCTGCCGGAAGAAGACCCGCGTGCCGGCGGGATGATGGAACCGCAGGCGGTCCCGAAGGCCCGGGTTGAGGGTGTCGCCTTCGACGCGGTAGGCGCCCAGGCTGTAGATCGATCCGGGCAGCTTCGAGCGACTCAGGACCCCGCGGCGGTTGAGGCGCAACGCCTGCCGGAAGGTCTCCTCGATCCTCCCACTCCAGCCGTCCTCGGCCAGCGCGCGGCCGATGGCCGGGAGTGTGCCTTTGCGCCGGTAGATCTCGATAGCCTCGCGGATTTCCCGGCGCTGGATCTCGGCGTCGGCTTGCGGGTTGAACCGATGCCCGACCACCTCGCCGAGCAAGGACAGGAACCGGGGATCGCAGCGGTCCACGTCGAACAGTTCGGGGAAGCGGTCGATGTGTTCTTTGAGTTCGTCGAGCGCAGTGGCCGGGATGCGGAGGAAGGCTTCCAGATCACCCGTCTCTTCCCTTTCCTTGTACAAGGGCGGCAGCAGCTCGATGAGCTTCTTCTCGAAATAGGGAGCCATCAGGCGGCCCTCCGAACATCCAGACGCACCTCCCCCAACACCGGAATGGTCCCGGCACGAACCTCGACATCCTGCGCCGGGGCGTAGAGATGGGCGTGACTGACGCCGCGCACCCCATCGAGCAGGGCGATCAGGTCCGAGGAGGGCACCGGGTGGCCGAAGTCCATGCGCTCGAAGTCGAAGTAGTCGGCGAGCGCCTGCTCGATCCGGCGGCGCACCAGGCCCGGGTCTTCGCCGGCGTAGGTGTGGATATCGGCGTCGATGGAGACCGGCCGGTGAGGCCCATCGATCCCTCGGCCTCCCCATGCTCGTTGACGACCGCCCCGGATTCCCAGCTGATGTCGGCGAAAGTCCCATTGCCTTTGTTTTTGTAATAGAAATTGGGACCTGAGTCGTTGGCGACGTAAAGGTCTTGGTCACCATCGTCGTCGTAGTCTGAGAACACCACGGCGAAGCCCCGGCCCGGCTCGTCTTGATGGATGCCGGTCGTACTGCTGACCGTCCATGAGAGACTCGGTGACCGGATCTCCGCAGGTGATCTTGTAGTTGAGGCCGGCTTCATGGGTAACGTCGTGGAATGAGGGTAACACGTCTTTTTCGTGGGGGCTTGGTCATTCGCGACCCCCGGGGGGGCGCCCGCCACCACCCACACAACCACACCTAGCCTAGTGCGAAAGGTAAGGCCCGTGGATGCAACCTGGATAGCACGGTTAACTTGAATCCCCGATCTGGGTCCCGTTTGACGTCTCAATAGCGCCGCCGATGGGGCCTACTCACACCGGTAGTGTACTCCTGATGTCAGTCGGTTGGCCTGGAATTTTCAACCCTGGGCGGCTCCGGCGGCGGCAGCCGCGTACGGTTTCGCATTCCGTAGGTTGATCGAGGCGGTCACACCTTATATCATCAGATCAATCGCCTGTCAGATCAACTGGGTGTTTGATCCACGATGAAAGGCGTCTCCATAGTACAGACCGTCGCCGGGTTCGTCCGGACAGGCGGGCTCGTAGACCAGCGGCTCGGTAAGCTGGCGAACCGGACCCGGCTTTCCATCGTTCTAGCCGCCCTTCCAGTTTTCTTCTCACTGAACGCTCTCGCGCAGCAGGTCACCCGCGACGATCCCGAGTGGCATTATCAGCGCGCACAACAGGCGCTGGAGAGGAAAGACTACGAGTCGGCCGCGGAAGCATGGAAAGAGATTAGCACCTTGATGCCTGATTTTCCCGAGGCTCGCAGCAACCTTGGATTGATGTATCACATGCAGCGGAAGTATGAGCCGGCGATCCGAGAGTTTCGCGAGGCTCTACGGCGGAACCCGCGGCTGCTGGCCGCGAAAGTATTTCTCGGCATGGACTATTACCTGACATCGCGGCCCGAATCGGCGATCGACGAGCTGGCCGAGGCCGTGGGGATGGATCCTCGGAACGTCGAGGCTCGAAAGTGGCTGGCGTTGAGCCACCTTCAGGCGGGCAATCTTGGCGAAGCCATCACTGAGTTCAAGGAGTGTCAACGGCTTGATTCGAGTGATCACGAGCTGATCTTTCATCTGGGCCGAACCTATCGCAAGCTGTCGACACAAGCCTTCTTTGTGGTGCGCCAAGATAGGTTCGACTCTGCTTGGTTCTACCTGTTTCGCGGGGAGCAGTTTACGCAGCAAGGCGACACCGGAAAGGCCCTGGAGGAATTGCGGCACGCGGCCCGCATGGAACCGCAGTTGCCGGGCGTTCATTATCGGATCGGCAAGTTGCTCGCAGCGCGGGATGAGCCGCTGAAGGCTGTCGAGAGCTATATCCGCGAAGTGCAGAACTTCCCGAGTCACCTGCCGGCAGTCACCGGGCTGGTACGCCTCCTGACTCAGATGGGAATGGAAGCCGAGGCGAATCGAATACGCAGGTTGGCGGAGACGTTGCACAAGGACCGCCCGGCGGCTATGCAAGCTCTGGCCGCGGCGTCGTTCGATTCGCCGGCGGCTCGACAGGGCCCTCTAGCCGCCCAAGAGGCACAGCGGATCAGGGAAGCACTACCCAACTTGCAGGCAGACGCCGATGTATCCTGGACCGACAAGGCGAATGCCGCCTTACTCGCCGGCGAGCCTGCGCAGGTCTTGGACCTGGCACGGCGTGCCGGCGCCGAGAGCAAGACCGATCACACCGAATATTGGCGAGGCCGCGCTTACCTCGATCTTGGCCGACTCGAAGAAGGGCTTGAAGGGTTCCTCGCCCTGCACAAGCAGAGGCCGGCGGACCCGGAGATTGCTTTTTACCTGCAGAAGTGTGCGGAAAGACTCTCGGCCCAGTCGCTCGAATCGTTCGCGTCGCTCGAGCCGAACTCCTACCGCACGCACCAACTCCGGGCCGAGCAACACGCCGCCCGCGAAGAGGGCGACGAGGCGATTGAGGAGTACCGGCAAGCCTTGGCCATCAATCCCGAGGCTATGCAGCTTCATCTGGAAATCGGAACCCTCCACTTGAAACGGCGCCGGTACGACGAGGCGATCACCGCCTTGGAAGCCGAATTGAAGAACGACCCCTATTCGGTTCCGGCGCTGGCGCGAACAGGAGAGGCGTATTTTCTCACCGGGAAGACGAACGAGGCGCAAAAGGTCTCGTTGCGAGCGATCGAAATCAACCCGAAGTCCGCCGCCGCTCACAAGGTACTGGGTCAAGGCTATTTCAAGCAACGCGACTTTGCGAAATCGGTCCAGCATTTGCAAGCCGCGCTGCGGTTCGGTATCGGGGATGGCGCGACCGTGCACTATTTGCTCGGACGGGCGTTTGGGATGTTGGGCAACCGCGAGGCAGCGGCAAAGCATCTAGCCATCGTCAAGAACCTCAGGGGAACCCGCGGCGCCATCATCCGAGAGCGCTTCAAAGAATTAGCCAAATGAGCATCGACCGACTGATTTCTCCGCGAAGCCGCCACGGTCGGGCCGACAGCGGGTGAAGATCGTAACTCCCTCGCCTTCTTCTACACAGGCTGGTTCCGGACGAGCCCCCAGGTCGTAAAAACCCCTTCGTCACCTAAGAAACCGGTCGGAGACAGCGCATCACCACCGACACCGGGCTCGCCGGTGCGCTTTCTCGCCCAGGAAAAACTTTGTGTTGACGCGCGAGATGCAAACGTGATACCATCTCCCGACGTTATTAGGACAACAGTGGATCTTGAGCATCTTCAGGGGAGAAAATCCATGAAACATACACGACTCGTTTTGAGCCTTTTGCTCGCTGTGGGTCTGGCCTTTGTCGCGCAGACCCCGGCATATGCCCAGGCGATAGGGGCTACGGCTAACTTGACTGGGCAGATTACCGATGCAACCGGCGCCGTGATTCCCGGCGTCAAGTTGACCTTGGAAAGCGCAGCAACCGGCGTGACCATTGAGGGCGAGTCGAATGAGGTCGGGTACTACCGATTCTCCTCCCTTCGTCCGGATACCTACACGTTGAGGGTGGAGCAGCCGGGGTTTAACATCGCTTCCGTGGAGAACATCATCCTCCAGGTAGCGAAGACGAACAACGTCAACGTCGTCTTGGAGCCCAGCACGGTTCAGGAGGTCGTAACCGTTTCGGCGGCTGCCGTGTCGTTGAATACCCAAACCTCGAACCTAGGTGAAGTCGTCGCCGAGCGGTCGGTCAAGCAGCTCCCTCTGATCCTCAGGGACCCGACCTATCTGGTCAACCTGGTCCCGGGAGTAACGGCCGACCACCGCAGCCAGAGGGGCGGCCAGGACCGCAATGGGTTGTCTTGGCAGGGCCGCCTCATCTTCACCTCGAACGGGGGCATGAGAAGTTCGACTGTCGCCATGGTGGATGGGATCGACATCTCCTTTTCGAACACTGGGTCCGGCAACTACATGCCCATCCAGGCGACGCCGGACTTCACTCAGGAATTCCAGCTGATGACCAACAACTACTCGGCGGAGTACGGCCGGGGCAATTCCGTTCTGAATATCATCACCAAGAGCGGTACCAACGAGTATCACGGTGTTGTGTATGAGTTCCATCAGAACGACAACCTCAACGCCAACGACTTCTTCCTCAACAGAGCGGGGCAGCCGAAAGCCGAGTCCAAGCGCAATCAGTTCGGGGCCGCCGGCGGCGGGCCCATTGTGAAGAACAGGGCGTGGTTCTTCGGAGATTTTGAGCGGATGCTTCAACCGAGACCGAGATCTATCTTCACGCGCGTTCCAACGGCGCGCGAGATGGGAGGGGACCTCTCCGACCTCCATACCACCGCCGGAGAAGTGAGAAACATCTACAACCCACTGGACGTGTCCATGAGTGCGGACGGAACACCAATACGCAGCCCGTTTCCCAATAACCAGATCCCGGCTTCCATGATCAACCCTTTCGGGCCGGGGCTGCTTCCCTTCTGGGGATCCGGTCCGAACAACGCCGGACTCAAGGGTCCCAACGGCGAGCGAACCGAAATCGGGAACCTCCAGTTTCCTCTAACGACGAACACGAGCTGGAGGCGGTGGGACATCAAAGGGGACTACCAGGCCACTCAGAATCACCGCTTCATGTATCGTTACTCAAGTAACGTGTTTGAACTTCCGACATTCCGGGTGTACGGCACGGAGGCGGACAATTTCGGCGAGAACAACAGGAACCCCGGTTGGAACACCGTTCTTTCCTGGAGCTGGACAGCTTCGCCCACCATGGTGATCACACAGGGTTTCAACTACACCTTCGTCCTGTGCGATTCCTCTCGGGTGCCGGGCGCTTCGCACTTTGACGTCCAACCTTTGGGCGGGCCGTTCAACAACCCTGAACTTCTGAGCTGGGTTAATACGTTTGCCGGCGGGACTGCATTTCCCGCTGTCGGAGCCAGCGGCTACGCCTCGTTGGGCACCAACAACACCGTCGACGAGCCGCATCACAACTTCGGTTATTCGGTGGGAATCATCAACACGAGGGGCTCGCACACGCTGAAGATCGGCTTCCAGGGGAACGTCCGTGACACAAATCAGAGAAAGTCCTCCGGTACCGGGGGGAGCTACAGCTTCTCGGGCCAATTCACCCGGGGCCCCAACCCGTTCCTCCCCGATGCGCACACAGGCAACGGGCTTGCCGACATGTTGCTCGGTTTTCCGGGCGGTGGCGGCATGGCTTCAGGTTTTACCACAGCCACGAGGAGCAAGTATTTGGGTTGGTATTTGCAGGACGACTGGCGTGTGACGCCTCGCCTGACCCTCAACCTCGGAGTCCGCTACGAGTTTGAAAGACCCTTCACCGATCGTTTCGACCACTTCTCCCGCTGGAGCATCGACGCGGTGACTCCTTTAGCACAGATGAGCGGCCCAAACACCGGCAGCGGAACACTAAACGACTACTTCCAAGACCTGGTAGGCAGGCCGCTGCTGGGCGCCGTCGTCTGGCCCAGCTCTCCCGGATATGACCGGGGCATCGACAAAGGGGACTACAGCAACCTTGCGCCTCGATTGGGATTCGCCTATCGGCTGACCGACAAACTGGTCATGCGGGGCGGCCTGGCCAAGATCTACGCGGTCAGCCCGGCTACCTCCACCGTTTCGGCCGTGGGCCCTCCGGGCAATGTGGCGAACACGCAGCTGGTAGGTAGCGTTGACGGGATCAATCCCGCCACGACCATTGACGATCCTTTCCCGGCCGGGTTCAACGATCCGATCTTCGATTCCCAAGGACTGCTGACTCTTGTAGGCGCGCCATTAATCGTCGGCGCTGCCAACGGCACCACCCATACGCCTTATTTGTGGCAGTGGAACTTTGGATTTGAGTATGAGCTTCAGGACCAATCCGTTCTCTCCGTCGCCTACGGCGCCAGCCGGGGCGAGCGCCTGCACTGCGCCATATTCAACTGCGGGGACCAGATAGCGGAGAAGGACTTCACCCGCTTTCGGGAGAGGGTGTTTGAGTCGGTGCCGAATCCGTTCTTCGGGATCATTACAGACCCTACTTCGCCGTTGAGTCTGCCTGAGGTACAGCTGGGACGCTTGTTGAAGCAAAACCCTCAATTCACGTCCCGAGTCGCCACCCTACCCTCCTATTCGGGCCCCACTCAGAGTGAGTTTAGAAGCACCTTCGAGTCCTTGCAGATCGGCTATAAGAAGTCCACCAGAGCCGGCCTAAGTCTGCAGCTAGCGTACACATTCTCGAAATTCCTCACGAATGTGGATTCGTTTGAAGCCGGCTTTTTAGGGCCGAACACAGCTCAGCAAAACCAGGTTTCCTTTGAGGGGGAAAAGTCGCATTCGGCGGAAGACACGACCCACCGCTTGGTTTCCGGTTGGGTCTACGAGCTTCCCTTCGGCCGCGGCCAACGCTTTGGTTCGGGCATGTCCCCCGCACTCGACAAGATTGTCGGCGGCTGGGAGGTGTCCGGGATTATGACGGTCTCGAGCGGATTCCCACTGGGCGACATCCGCGTGTCACCGAACAGAACGGGAGCGTTCGGTGGTTCCGCGCGGCCTGATTTGGTCGGCGATGCCTGCCTTTCCAGCGGCCGGTCTCGGTCGGAGAGAATCTCAAGATGGGTGGACGAGAACGCGTTCCGGCATCCGGAACCCTTCACATTCGGAAGTGCGCCCCGCAACCTGAATTGCCGCGGGGACGGCTGGAAGAACTTCGACATTTCCATTACGAAGCACATTCCCATCAAGGAGTCGGTGAGGGCGGAGTTCCGTGCCGAGTTCTTCAATGCTTTCAATCGGGTCCAGTTTCGGCACCCCAGTACGGGCTTCGGAGGCGGCAGCTTCGGCCAAGTCACCAGCCAGGAGAACGAACCGCGGATCATTCAGATAGCGTTGAAGATTCACTTCTGACCCCGGGCGGGATTCTTCCCCAACTCACCTGGGCACTTTCGGGGAATCGGCCAAGGGCGGGCCAGCCGGTCCGCCCTTTTTCTACGCTGTAACATAGGCATACGTTTCTCTCATGCGACAAACGACACGTGTCATCTGCCGGGTCGGTTATTGCCTGGCCTACTGCTACTTGGTGGCTGCTCTTGGGGCTCAAGGAGGCGATTGGCCGACGTTCGGGCACGACCCGCAACGGACGGGTTGGGCTAGGGATGAGACAACGCTCAGCCCAGAAAACGTGTCCAACCTCGAGTTGAAATGGAAAACCAAGGTCGATAATCAGGGTTCTATGCTCTTCGCGTTAACGGCTCCCATTGTGGCCGCGGAGGTGCCGACCCGCCTCGGACTGAAAGATGTCGTCTACATAGCCGGAAAAGAAGGCAAGGTCTTTGCGCTGGATTCGGAGACGGGCGAGCTCCTGTGGGAGTGGAAGGTTCGCTCGTATGTGCTGCCCAATAACATCGGACTCCAAGGGACCCTCTATTGCCCCAACGGGGTCAGCGCTACACCGACCTTCGACAGGCGCACCGGCATCCTCTATACCCTCGCCGAGGACGGCGCCCTCTACGGGCTGGACATGGGCAGCGGGGAGGTGCGGTTTGGGCCCGTGCAGTTTGTCGCTCCCTTTGCAAAGAGTTGGAGCCTCAATCTCGTCGGCGACACGATCTACACGACACTGGCCCAAGGCTGCGGCGGCGGGCTAGGCGGATTCTATTCGATGGATATCCGGAATCGGCATCATCCGGTCGTGCGGCAGCTCCATCTGTCAAATACCACTACAGGGGGCATCTGGGGCCGTGGCGGCCCCATCATTGGGGAGGATGGCCGCGTTTACGGTTCCACGGCGGACGGGCCGACCGATCCCTACGTGGGCGACTACTCGAACAGCGTCGTCGCCGCGTCGCTCGACGAACTCGATCTGGCGGATTACTTTACACCCGCGAATTGGCTCGAGGTCTATCGCCATGACCTGGATTTCGGCAGTGCGAGCCCGGTGTGGTTCGGCTGGAAGAATTACAATCTGCTCGCCAGCGGTGCGAAAGAGGGCGTTTTGTATCTGCTTGACGCCGACTCGCTCGGCGGCAAAGATCATCAGACGCCGTTGCTGGCGGGGATCAAACTGGGGAACGATCCGAAGTCCAGTACTTCATATGGGATTTGGGGAGGGCTCTCGATGTGGCGGGACAAAGAGGGTGACACTTGGCTCTACGTTCCCCTCTACGGATCCGTATCCGAGTCGGCGCCGGAATTCCCCATTGTCCATGGCCCCAATCCAGACGGCAGCGTCATGGCTTTCAAGGTCGTCGCGGAGGGTGAAACCAATAAACCCGCCTTGGAGCCGGCCTGGATTTCAACGAACTTCAAGGTGCCGGATCCCGTGGCTATTACGAACGGAGTGGTCTTCGTCCTCGAGACCGGCGAAAACCCCAATCAGAGGGGCGAGTGGAATACCTCGGGAGACGTGGGCGGGCGTACTACGGAGACAAAACCCGCGGTGATCCACTAGATACTTACCGGAGCGAGTGAAAAAGTGTCACTTTCGGTGGTCCGCGTGCAACCGGGCCGTTAAATAAAGCGGACATAGTCTTGAGCCATTTCCACTGCCCGGTTCCTGGAGTTCTCATATGCGCCGGGTCGGTTCACGGGATCGCCGCTCTGGGGTACGTGCTTCAGATGGAATGTGTCCAAGACCACCGGTTCGATCTGGTCGGGCTCGGGCGGTACGTCCGGGTGCAGTTCATGAAGTTTCTGAACTACCGTATGAACGGTTCTTCCGTAACCGAACATTTCCGGGACAACCGGATTGAGACCGTACCGCTCCCGGAACTGATAGCTCTTAGGACATTGGAGGTAGTACCTGACTTCCGTGAAGCTTGTTGGATAGTCCGCGTCCTCGATTCTCCTGCGCTGTGGAGCCTGTACCAGCCCGTTGGGTAGACCAGCCGGATCGTCACCTGCTGCAGGATGCGTCGAGAGCTGTAGCGCATACGGTGATTGACGCCTCGCTCTTTTTGCCAACGGCAGATCCTCCGCACCGCTTACGTAGAGGTACCGTTCGGCACGTGTCGAAGCGGTGTAGAAGAGCCTGATTTCCTCATCGTGAGTGCTTTGATAAGCGCCGCGATTGATCGCCGACGTCATGATCCCATTGGGCAACCATCCCGAATAGCTACTTTTTCGCCGGGGAAATCTGCCTGCCTCCACATCCACGACGAACACGCACGGGAACTCCAACCCTTTCATTTTGTGGACGGTGGATACTGCAACTGCGTCCGGTCGCTGAAGCACGTCGTCCGTAGATACGTCATATCCTGTGTCGGCCGCGTTTTGGAGGAAGTTGAGAACGTCGGAGAATCGTTGTCTCGAGTCGACACTCATGTAAACGGTTTCGACATCCAGAATCATACGGCTGAACAACCCGATGTCCCGCATGATGTCATCACTGAAGTTCGTTCGAGCGACATTGAATGCCTCCAACAGGTCGTAGACGAGCTGTTGCGGGTACAGCCGTATTCTCGTCGAACCTTGGGGACGGTGAATCCGACGGCTCCAGTCGGTGAGAACCTGGGCCAACGCATTGAAATCGGCATCGGGGTACGCGGGCAGGACGCGGGTGTTGAAATGTTCCTGCAGTGCATCGCGAACCAGGGGAATGTTACGAAGAAGTTCGAAGGTGCTGCGGAGAACGTCTGTCTGAGGTCGGTCGAAGGGACCGCCGCCTGCTTCCAGGCCATGTAGCGTTCCAGCCGGTGGGGCCTGAGGCCGGCCTCCTGCCAGACTTTATGGACCATCGTCTTGCGAAAAGCGTGCGTCCCCGACCACCTGTGATGCCTCGATCTGTCCTGGCCCGCCGAAGTGTCCTGCGCAAACGCTTACCCAGGTTGCACCTCGTCGACTTCGTTGACTTCCTCCAGCAGCGCCCGCGCTTCCGCTCGCTGCTCGGCCCTCCCCAGCAGAGCGAGCATGTCCCCTGGTTCTATCACCCAGTCCGGCCCGGGGTTCGACGTCACTATTTCGCCCCGCAGGACCGCTACGGCCGACGCGCCGGTGTTCTTGCGGATGCCAACTTCTCCGATTGTCGAGCGGGTAACGGTCGCCGCCTCGGGAATCGTCACCCAATCCAGCTCCAGGGCGTCGCCCGCGGTGCGCAGATGCGTCAGCAACTCTCTGTAACGGCGGGACAGGGGACCTTGCCGCAACGGCTGATAGAGATCTCCACGGACAACTTCACTGAAGCGCTGAATCTCGTGCGTTGGAACCGAATAGTGCAGCAGCACCTGGCGGGCCAGTTCCAGGCCGGCTTCAAACTGCGGCTGCACGGCCTCGTAAACTCCCATCTCATTCAGCTCACCGAGGTGCTCATGGTAGAGCGCCCGAGCGACGACATGAAGCGAGGGATTCAGATGCCGGGCCTGCTCGACGGTCAGCCGTGTGCCCACTGCGTCGGGCAACGCCACCAGCAGCAGCCTCGCCTTCTGCACGCCCGCCGCCTCCAGTACCTTCTCTGCTGAAGAGTCCCCCCAGACGACCGGGAGCCGTTGGCGCCGGGCGGTCTCTGCTCTCTCATGATTCAGCTCGATCACCACAAACGGGAGGCCGACCTGCCGCATGACTTCCACTGCCGCCCGCCCCGAGCGCCCCAGTCCGGCGACGACGACATGCCCTTCCAGACCTTCCGAGGGGACATGGGCCACGCTCGCGGGCCGTTCGACGGGCCGATAACGTCTCCACACACCATGCAGGGGCTCAGCAAGACGAGCCAGGCCGGGCGAAAGGACCATCGTCGCTAAGGTCACCGTCAAGGCCAGTGCATACTCTTCCTCAGTGAGGTTGCCCCCCTTTTGCCCGGCGCGAGCCAGTACAAAAGCGAACTCACCGACTTGCGACAACCCCAGCCCCACTGCCCAGGGCACCATCTCCGAATAGCCAAAGGCACGAACCACCAACCCGATCAGGGAGGCCTTGAAGAACAAGACCAGCCCCATCGTAACAGCCACCCGCGTAAAGTGAGTCCCGAGAAGAGTGAGGTCGAGCAGCATCCCGGCCGACGCAAAGAAGAGCAGGCCGAAGATGTCCCGCAGGGGCACGATGTCGCTCAGAGCTTGATGACTGAACTCCGATTCGCTCAGTACCATGCCTGCCACGAACGCACCTAGCGCGAACGAAAGCCCGAAAAGATAAGTTCCATAGCCGACCCCGACGCCCAGGGCGACGATCGTCACCAGGAAAAGCTCCCGGGAATTCAAACCGGCGACTTTTCTAAGAAGCGCCGGAATGAGCCTTGTCCCAAGAAAAACCATCGCACCTAAAAACAGCGCACCTTGGAACACCGCTTGTGCGAGCGCGGGCAGAGCGTTTTGCAGGTCCCCAAGCTTGGGCAAGAGAATGAGCAGCGGTGCCACCGCCAGATCTTGAACCACCAGGATCCCGATCATCAGGCGGCTGCTCAGCCTGCGCGTGGCCCCCTGCGCCGTCAGAATCTTGATCACGACCATCGTGCTTGAAAGCGAAAACATGGCTCCCAGCCAAAGCGCGGGCTCGTGGCCCCAGCCAAGCACCGTTCGGCCGACGCCATATCCGAAAGCTACAGTCAGCAGAATTTGAATCGGCCCGCCGATGAGCGCCACGCGCCGCACCGGCCGCAGGTCGCGAAAAGAAACTTCCAGGCCGAGCGCAAAGAGCAACAGGGCCACCCCGATTTCCGCCAACAGCTCGATATCGTCGATCTCGACGACCGTGGGGCCGGCGGTATGAGGTCCCACGATCACCCCGGCCAGGATGTAGCCGACCAGCAGCGGTTGCCCCAGGCGCTGTGCCAGGAGCCCTCCCAGCAGTGCGGCGACCACAATGAGAACAATGTCAGCGGCTATACCCACAATCGACGATTGTCCCATGCCCCGGCAAACTGGGTTGCAAGGGCCGATGAATGGACAGGAGGTGGGACCGGCACTTTCGGGCCGTTAGTCGAGCAACAAACGTGAGGTTTGCAGGCTTGCCGGCGAAGGGTCCCACCGTCCGGCTTAGGTGGGGCCGAGGTTGCGCTTTGCCTCGTGTTGCGTGGAAGCTTCTCGTGCTCCTCGCGCGCGGCGACGCACCTAGGATGCTCGGCGCCGCCGGAATGAACCTGCACGCCGGCCGACCCCCTACTTGCGCCAGAACCAAGGCGTCAGCAGAACGAGCGCGGAGTAGAACTCGAGGCGACCGGCAATCATACAAACACTCAGGACCCATTTGGCTCCGGCAGGCAGCCAGCCGTAGTTGTCGAACGGCCCAACTCCTCCAAACGCGGGGCCGATGTTGAATACCGCGGCAATAGCCGCGGTGAGCGACGTCAAGACATCCACACCCATTGAGGCCAGCAACAGAGACGCCGACAAAATGACGGCGGCGGCAATGTAAACCATGATCAGCAAGCTCTGAACCGTCGACTCCGGGATGACGCGCGATCCTAGACGAACCGCAAACACGCCGCGCCGATTCACCATACGCTTGAATTCTCGGTCGACCACCTTGATGAGCAGCAACAGACGCGCAACCTTGAGACCGCCCGACGTAGAGCCCGTACAGCCGCCGACGAACATCAAACCTAGAAGCAGCATTTGCCCGAGCGGATGCCACAGCTCAAAGTCGTCCGTCACAAGTCCCGTCGTGGTCGTAATCGATGTGACTTGAAAGAAACCGGCGCGGAGCGCGGGCTCCCAGGCATAGCCGTTATGAAAACGGAGCAAAACCGTGGCGACGACGCCGGCGATGAGAAGGATGCTGACGTAAGCCCTAAGCTGGGCATCCTTCAGGACCGCGAGAGGGCTTCGCTCCAGCCAAAGCCGGTAGTGCAGAATCATGCTGATTCCGCCTAAGAACATGAAAGTGATAATCGCGTATTCCACAGCTGGGTTCTGAAAGCTCGCGACGCTGGCGCCGCGGCTCGAGAACCCGCCGGTGCCCAAGACCGAGAACGTGTGGCACAGCGCATCGAAGTTACCCATTCCGGCCCAGCGCAGGGCGATGTACGAAGCGAGCGAAAGCCCCACGTACACTTTCCACAGCGCCAATGCTGTCTCGGTAATCCGCGGCTTCAATTTCTCTGAGATCGCGCCAGAGAACTCAACTCGGTAAAGGCTTGTGCCGCCGTGGCCGACGAGAGGTAGGACGGCCACCCCGAGTAATACGATTCCCATCCCTCCTATCCAGTGGGTGAGGCAACGCCAGAACAGAATCGGCTTTCCGAGGCGCTCGACGTCATTGAGGACGGTAGCGCCTGACGCTGAAAACCCCGAAGCGGCTTCGAAGAATGCGTCTGTAAAGTTCGGAAACTCAGGCGAAAGGTAGAACGGGAGGCCGCCTAAAACAGACACCGAAGCCCAAGTGGCTGTTACCAAAAAAAGCGCTTCGCGCTGATGAAGTTCGCGAGTGGGACGGGGCAGCAGAGAAATCAAAAGACCGCCGGCCGATGCGCAAATGAACAACGAGATCAGCAACGGCCGAAGCGGTCCGGATGATGTCAACAATCCATACAGAATCGGCGCCGTCAGCGCCACCGCCAGAAACAAGAGGAACTGCCCTAAGACGTAGCCGATTGAGTCGAACCGCAACACAGTGTCAAACCTGCTCGTTCAGGGCGTCCCCCGGCTAGCGGAGACGCGATGCGGACGGCGGCGACAAGGCAGCCGAGGCGTCCCCGGGACGGTCGGAACCAAAACCAAGGCGTGAACGCGGCGTTTCCTTTTATTGTCGTCCAGGGCCCCGGAGAGCAAGAACTTGAGTGCAACGACCTGCGGGACTCGCGCATCCTCAGCCTCGAAGACCTCGCCCGTTCCGGCCTCGCCGAGCCTTTCGAGCATCTTGTAATGACTGACGGTGTGGCCGACCACGACAGGCCAATTGTAGCGTTTCGCGGTTAGCTGGCGAAAACAATCGATGTCACGAACAGACTGATTTTTTTCGGCCAGGCCGCTGAGTCAGAGCGGTTTCCGGGTCCGTCGGGGGCCGTGAGCCCGCTCAGGCGTCGGATTGTTCATGCGAACCGGATTTCCTGACAGTAATCGGCGTACGAGCTGTATGTAGTTCATTTCGGTTGGTTTAGTCTCGTTCGCGGTCGCGAGAGTCTCGTCCCGCGACCGACGCAACCGCTCGACACTCAAACGCAAATCCCCTACCAAGGCTCCCGCGGCGACCAGACCATGTCGGCATCGAAGGGATAGATGGGCCGACGGATAGCCTTGTACTTCAGGTTTTCAATGGCCTGATATCCAAAGCCCGGCGAAAGCGCCATGATCGTGCGAGGTGCGATCTCGCGCAGGGCGGCAAACAGGTATCCGAGTTTCACCACAACGATCTTATGCGCCAGGGGATCAATGCCGACCTGCTCGAAATGCTCGGGTGCCGTGAATGCTCGCCGAACGCTGACTATCGCGACGACGATGCCGGCGGTTTCTATGACGGCGGTGCGGCCTGTCCGCCGACGGACCCCTGGGATGAGGGTATGCGCTTCCTCTTTCTCGGACGAAACGAACTTCACCACACTCCGCACCTCCAATGGGCGGCCGTTTACGGTATCAATCTTCCCTCCCAGGCTCAGCTTGACCCGTTCACCGACTCCCGCTTCTGCGCAAGCCTCGACGGCCGCGGCATCTACAATCCCGGCGACGACAGCGTTTTTGACCCGCTTTGCCAGCAGCCGCTCAAGTACGTACGTGGTGTCTCCCGCTGCCCCGGCCGTCGTGTTGTCACCCGAATCGGTAATGAACACCGTCGGCTCGGCGGCGCTGAGTGCGGTCTCAATCGCTCCATCCACCGTGTCTGTCGGAACGTCGAATTGGAGCCCCGCCCGTTTCTCCCAAAGATCAGCGCCGAGTGCCCGAGCCGCTTCCAGCGCGGCCTCACGTTGCTCTTCTCCGCGGGCGACGACCGTGACGGTCATCGACGCTCGCGGCACATCCGTCCAGGCCATCCCCACAAAGATGGACGCATCCAGTAATTCGGGTTGCTCCGCCACTCCGGGGATCCCGGCGTAAATCGACTTCAGAGGTTCGACACCGGTGATGCCCTTTTCCCCCGGGATGAGAATCGGGACTTTGACAATCGCGGTTGCCGGGCGGGCCTCTTCCCGGATCGCGTTCAGAAGCAGGCGGACCGCGCGAACTCGCGTTTCCACCGCGTCCACATGGGGCGCGGTCCGGTAGCCAGTCAGGATGTCGATCTCGTCAGCGAAGGCCGACGAGATGTTGCCGTGCAGGTCCGCACTGGCGGAGATGACCGCGTCGTCTCCCACGATCTCTCGAAGAGAGCGAAGCAAATCCACCTGCGCATCCTCATAGCCGTCGGCGTGCAACGCGCCGTGGAGATCGAGATAAACGCCGTCAACCCTCCCAGCCTTGCGAGCCCCTTCCAGGATCTCGCCCTTGAACTTCTCGTAGGTTTCGCGAGAGACCACTCCGCCCGGAGGCGAGTCCGCATGAGTTGTGGAAATGATCTCCACCCCCTCATCGCGCAGGAAACGAGCCCATTCGACATCTTCGCTCGCAGCCTTTCCTCTCACGACGTTGAACGAGTTCTCCTCTGTCGGGACGTTAGAAAAGGTGTTCGACTCATGCCGAACACCCCCGCTCAAAATCCGGACGCGGCTGGGTTCAGAGGGCCCGCAGGCGGTCCAAAGAACCGCTGCCACCACAACAGACCCAGCAGCGACTAAATATTTCATGTCCGCGACTTTACCAAAACACCACTATCAGCGCGACGCAAGACATCTGTCCGACCATCGAATCATGGGACCACCTGGCTCCCGGGCTCGAACGGTTTGTTAATGCCTCGGGTTACGTTCCGAGGTCCTCAAGCCGGGGATTGATGGTGGGAACCGGATATCGCAACAGAGGCCCGCCGCCCCGAGCGTATTTTTTGCATTGCCACTCTAGCACGGTGCCGCGAGCGGGAACTTGCTCTCGACAACCAGTTGGGCAACAGGGTTGACGGCTCGGCTTCGGTCCCGGGCGCTCGGGAACCTTGTGCTACGGTGGTCGTGTCACCGCTGAACACGGTGCGTGCAGCTCGCTGTTGGCTGCGCGGGCCGGCACCGCGCCCTACTCCGACAACAACCCGACCCATCGTCTCGATGAGTTTCCAGCCGGGTATTCCTTGGCGGGTTGCGCTCCCGCGGAGCCCGCCTCCGCTTCACCGGCCGAGCGGAAGTTTACAATGAAGGCCGCTCCCCAGCCAAGCCTTTTTCAGCGAATGGGGAAACCCTGCTTAACGGGTTGTCTCACTGCAGGGGTCCACCCCACGCCATGGGTGGTACGCCCTGGCGACAGAACAGTGATGGTACCTTCAGCCCTGCGTGGGGTTGGGATGTCAAGATCGCATGAGGTTCCACCCAGTAGAGTGCCTCGGAACGCTGTCGGTGGGTTCGCATACCGCTGCAGACGAGTAGCCTGCGCTGAGTAAGGATACATCGGCCCGGAGCGGCCGGGTCAGCGCCAGGCGCAAGGCTTGTGCTTCATGAGGCGGGTATGGGAATAATCCTCGCAGCGGCAAATCAAGGGAGAAAAACGGAATTTCTATCACGCCTTCGCGTTGCGCCCGGCTCGGGTTTCATGGGTGGCAGGGCGCGCCAGCGTAGTGCGTCCTCACCGGCTATTTGGGGTCGAGTGATAGTTTATAAGAGAGCACGTCCATAAAGTGGGGATTCTCTCTTATGACACAGCCGGCAGAGCCGCGGGCTAGACCCGCCGACGCTGGTCAACTCTCCTCCTATCCGGCGGCCCTGCCGTTTCTGCCGGTGCTCTATTCCGCTTGGGCGGATGGAGAATTGACACAAGCCGAAATCGAAAGCATCCAAGCAAAGCTGGCCGGGCAGTCTTGGCCTGAGGAGGGCGCTCACTAGGCGCTGCTGTCTTGGCTGCGTCCGGAAGCTCCACCTACGCCAAACCAGCTTCAGTCACTGTTGCAAACAATCCGGACGCTAGGTTCGGATCTGCCTCCCGACCAGCGCCGCTCTCTGGTCGAGCTTGGGGTGGAATTGGCCCAGGCCGCCACCGGCGGCGCCAAGGAATGGCCGCCCGCGGAAGTACGCCGGGCTCTGGCCGAGATCGAAGAAACTCTTGGCGTTGTGGGCGCCGAGGTTTCCGGCCGGCTTCTGGAGCAGCACTCGCCTCCGCTTGACGGCGGTCGTGTTGCCGGCGGCATTGATACCGAAGCGCTATTGCGGCTCCTGGATGGCCCGCATCAGGATGTTCGCGAGCAGGTAAGAGCCGTCCTCCGGCACCCAAGATTTCAGCACGTGCATGGGCTTGGCACTGCCTCCTACCGGGAACAGGTATATCGCTGGTGCCGGGTTCTGGCCGGCCATGGTTTTGGCGCTCTCAATTCCCCCGCGGCCTTTGGCGGCTCCGGCGACATGGGCAAGTTCCTTGCCGCCTTTGAAACCTTGGCATTCCACGATCTGAGCTTGCTCATCAAGTTCGGAGTTCAATTCGGCCTTTTTGGCGGAAGCATCCTGATGCTGGGAACCGAGCGTCACCACCGCCGCTATTTGGCCGATACCGGAACCCTTGCACTGCCTGGCTGCTTTGCGATGACCGAACTGGGGCACGGCTCCAACGTTTATGACATCGAAACCGAGGCGCATTATCGTCCAGAGTCGGAAGATTTCGAGATCGTCACCCCCGGCGAGTCAGCCCGCAAGGAATACATCGGGAACGCCGCCTGCCACGGCTGCCTGGCAACGGTGTTTGCGCAGCTTTTCGTCAGAGGCGAACGGCACGGAGTCCACGCCCTGCTGGTCCCGATTCGAGACAAGGACGGTAGTGTCCGCGACGGCGTGCGAATCGAGGATTGCGGTGAAAAACTTGGGCTCAACGGGGTCGACAACGGGCGGATCTGGTTCGACCATGTGTGCGTGCCCCGAGAGAACTTGCTCAACCGCTTTGCCGACGTGAGTTCGGACGGCGAGTATTCGAGCAGTATTCCCAGTCCCTCACGGCGTTTCTTCACCATGCTGAGCGCGTTGGTGGCGGGCCGAGTGAGCATCGCGCTCGGTGCCTTGAGCGCAAGTAAGTCCGGGCTTGCCATAGCCATTCGTTATGGAGAGCAGCGCCGGCAGTTCGGACCCGAAGGGGGGGAAGAATTCCGTCTGTTGGATTATCGTTCTCATCAGCGCCGGCTGATGCCGACGCTGGCTTCCGCCTACGCGCTCCACTTTGCGTTGCGGCATCTTGCCCGCCGATTCGTTGAGCAGTCCGAACAAGACGAGCGCGAAGTCGGGGGCCTCGCCGCGGGCCTGAAGGCGTATAGCACCTGGAACAATATCGAAACTCTCCAAACAACGCGGGAATGCTGCGGCGGGCAAGGCTACCTTGCTGTCAATCGCTTCGCCGCGCTCAAAGCCGACACTGACATCTTCGCTACGTTCGAGGGAGACAATACCGTGCTGATGCTGCTGGTGGCGAAGGGTCTATTGACTGAGATGGGTATTTACTTGACTCAGGTATTGGGAAATGGCCCCTACATGTTGTGGTCGTCCGTAGCGCGTGTCGCGGTGCCTCCGACCAGCGATTTGTAGGGTGCCGGTGGCACGGCGACGGCCTGTTGAACCAGGCGGTAAAAGAGCTTGCCTCGACTTCTGGACTTGCGGCGGTTGAAGCGGAAGGCGAATTCGTCGAGGTAGGAGTCGAGATGCTCGTGACTGACCGCTCCTTGATGCGTGCCCAGTATCCAGCGCTTCACTAACGACACCACGCGGTGCACCCGGGGGAGCAGTTTCGAGGCGCGCGCCGGTTGCCCCTCCAGGTAGCTTACCTCGTGGCGATAGCCGTCGCCTTCGAGCGGTTCGTATCCCAGCCAACCGTCGGTATGGACCACGCTGCCGGGTTCGATCGACTCGCCGACGAAGGCCATCAAGCTGTCCCCGGAGGCGTTGGGAATGGTGCGTATCCGAACCCGCCCGATGCCGGCACCATCTTCCTCGGCCGCTACTACAATCAGCGCCTTAGCGTCGGTTTGGCGACCGCGCACGCCCTCCTCCAAGCCTCCTAAGTAAGTCTCGTCAACCTCCACGCGCCCGCTGAGCCGATCGCGTCCGGGCCGCACCATGGCGCGCCGGAGCTTATGCAACCAAGTCCAGGCCGTTTTGTAGCTGCCCAGGCCCAACACCCGCTGCAAGCCCAGCGCGCTCGCCCCGTTCTTCTGGCTCGTGAGCCACCACATGGCTCGAAACCAACTCTGGAGGGGTTGGCGGGTGTCTTGAAATATTGTGCCCGCCGTTGGAGAAGCTTGATGCCCGCAGCCGGCGCACTCCAGCAGCGCTGTCCGCACCGCCCACGCTTTGTCGTGCCCGCATCGCGGACAACGAAAACCCTCCGGCCAGCGGAGTTGACACAGATACTCTCGACAGGCCTGCTCGGTGGCGAAACGCGCCTCGAACTCGGCCAGATTCCGAGGATAATCTTCCATTTCCCCGATCCTACATCTTGTGGTCACCTGAGTCAAGTAAATACCCATCTAACCTTATTCATCGCTCGCATCGCCCGCTGGGGCTTGTTTTTTGGTTGGTCGCTTTCCCGCTCCCAAGCCCCTTCAGGGCTTTTCCTGGAAATTTAGAGCCGGCCCTCTTTCTTGCGGATCAAGCGGCGCAGGGTGCGCAATTTCGTTAGCAGTTCCTCGCTGGCGGAGATGATTTCGTTCTCGTCGTAGATGACGCGAGGGGTCATCAGGATGACCAGTTCGGTCTTGGAGTGCGAGACACTGGTGGAGCCGAAAGCGGCGCCGAGGAAGGGGATGTCGCCCAAGAAAGGGACACGGCTGCGCTGGTAGATGTCCGACTCTTGGATGATGCCGGCGATGGCGATGGTTGTGCCGTCTTCGACGGTCACTTGCGTGGACACATTGCGGCGATCGATCGACGGCGACTGAATGGCGCCGGTAGGGGCGAGCGGGTTGCTGACTTCCTGCTCGATGTAGAGCGTGACGATGCCGGAGGCATTGATGCGCGGCGTGATGGAAAGCGTGACGCCGGTTTGCACGTTCTGGATGGTGTTGGCGAACAGGGAGTCGCCGCCGACTTGGGCTCCGGCCGACAAGCCCTGACTGGCGAGAGTGGGAACCGACTGGCCGACGGTAATGGTGGCGGGGATGTTGTCGGTGGCGATGATGGAGGGCGCGGAAATGATCTTGGTGCGGCCGTCGTCCTTACTGGCGACCAGGAAGGCGGCCATCTCGCGCGTGTTGCCGATCAGAGCGCCGATCGTGAGGCTGGTGCGGCCGACGGAATCGAACCCGCCCACAAGCTTGCGGTTGGAATTTCCGTCGCGCTCGCGCAAGAAGGCCGAGACGCCGTTGGTCAAAGCCCCGGTGAGAGACACCTCGTAGATCTGGGCGTCGATGAGAACTTGGCGGGGCGGGAAGTCGAGCTGTTCGAGGGTGCGCCGGATGACTTCCCACTCTTGCGGCGTGGACTGCACGACGATGAGGTTGTTGACCATGTCGGGAACGATGCGAATGCCGCGCACGGGCTCGCTTGGGTTCATGCCCATGGTCTCGCCGAGCAATGCGCCGGTTTGGTCGCCCGCCAGGCCCGGATCGACGCCGGGGGAAACCGTTGCGGCGCCCGGCAGCTGGATCATTCCGCCGCCGCCGAAACCGCCGCCGTAACCACCGCCGTAACCGCCGCCGCCATAACCGCCACCATAGCCGCCCCGACCGCCATAACCGCCACCGCCGTAACCACCGCGACCGCCCATCCCGCCGCCGTAACCGCGGCGGCCGCCCATCCCACCGCCGTAACCGCCGAGACCGCCCATCCCACCGCCATAGCCGCCGCGGCCATAATCGCCGCCGTAACCGCCCCCGCCATAACCACCCCCACCGTAGCCGCCGCCATAACCGCCGTAGCCCCCCCCGCCATAACCGCCGCCGTAGCCGTAGCCGTAGAGCGACATCAAGGTTCCGGCCAGGTTGGACGCCATGCCGTATTGAACGCGATAGATAAAGTTCTGGATGCCGCCGGTGGCGGTGTCCAGCTTGTCCACCCACTTTTCGACTTCCTTGAACATGCTGGTATTGGCGCTGACGACGAGAATGGCGTTGATGCGCTGGATCGGGACGAACTTGACGGCCGAAGATTCCTCGGAACTGGTGAACGCCGAGAAAATGTTTGTCAACTCTTGCGACAACATGGCGGCGAGGCCGTTCTTGACTTCCACCAGACGAATGCGCTGGTCGTCCAACTGCTCGGCGTCAAGCAGGTCAATCAGCTCCATGGTGCGACGCATGCTGCGGCTGTTGTCTAAAACCAGCAGGATGTTGGAGGTTTCGACAATCGAGTATTTCGCGCCCTCGCCGAGAAAGGGTTCGAGCACGGCGGCGATATCCTCGGCCAGCGCATAGCGCAGCCGAATGGCGTTGAGGATCATCCGCTCGTCGAGCGGCAGGTCGTCTTTCGATCCCCACTGGGGTGAAATCGGCAAGTGAGTGACGTTGTCGGTCGGCACGATGCGATAGAGGCTGCCGACTTTGACGGCCACGGTCCCGTTGATGCGCAGAATCGTCTCGAACAGGGGAAACAGGTCGCTTTGCTGAAGAGTTCCATAAGTATTAATCGTGACGGTGCCGTCGCTAACGCCGGGGTCGAGAATGTAGTTGATCTTGAGTTGACGCGCGAGCAGGTCGATGACTTCGAACAAGTTCGCGCCGCGGAAGTTGCGAAACGAGATGCCGTTGGAAGTCGTTTCGGCGGAGGGCGGAGGCCGGTCGGCTTGCTGCTGTTGGTCGTCGGCGACGTCCGCGTCGGCATCCGTGTCGGCGTCGTCCGCGTCGGCGTCCGCGTCGGCGGCGGCGGAAGCTTGGTCCTGCTGATCGGCGGGGGCGCCGGCGACGTCGGCCGGCTGCTCGGCCGGGTCGGCCGCCGGATCGGCGGGCGCGGCGGCGGGAGCATCGGCGGCCTCTTGCCGAGCCGCGGCGTCAGCCTGGTCCCCGGTCTGTTGATCGGCTTGTTGGGCGCCGAGCGAGCCAACGAGAGCGGCTGCGAGAGCCGCCCGGCATGCGATCCGTTGTAGGGGCCGAAGATGGGTGAATGTCGTCATGTCGGGGCAGCTTTCGTTCTATCGTCGTCAGCGGTTGGATTTCTTGTCTTTCGCGGCGGGCCGGGCTGATTTATTCAGCGGGGCCGACGTCGCCGGAGCTTCCGCGGCTTTCTCGGCGTAGCGAGCTTCGAGCACTCTCTTGTCGAAAGCCGACAGCTCGGAGCGTTTGCGTTTCCAGGTCTGCTTGCCGAAAGGCGTGGCGCGGCGAAACGTAATGACGTCGCCGTTCTCCTCGACTTCGATGTTGCGGGTTCCGGCGAACTTGTCGGTCGCGACGTTCGCGGGGCGTCGTTTCACTGTTCCAAAAGGAGTCTTCTCGAGATACTCGCCTTTTTTGAGATCGGGTTCGGAAGCCGATTCCTTGTCTTGTTTGCCTTCCGGCTCGCGCAATTCGGCGACGCCGGGCGGCGCGCTCACCGCGCTCAGAGTCAGCAAAAATAGGGGCAGCGCCCAACGCGCCTCCCGAGGCCGTCTGATCTTGTGAATCCTCATCGCTGATCTCTCCTTCATTTCGGTTTGGCTTCCCACCAGTGCTGCGACCCGAAAGGCGTCTTGCGCACGCGGCGCACCCAACCCTCCGATTCGGTGCCGTCGGCCACGCCGTCATCGGCATCGGCGCGGCGGCGGTCGCTGCGTCCGGCGAACGTCGGGCCGACGTAGTGTTTGCTGCTGACGCTCTTGGCCTTGTCGCCGCCGACCTTCGCCGAAGACGCTGCCTTCGTGGGCCGGCGAGCGGCCGGCCGTGATTTCTTGGCCGACGGTTTGGATTTAGACGAACGCCCCTCGGCGGCGCCGGTCAGCTCGTCCCGGCCGACTTCAAACTTGCGCCCGGACCATTCCAGGGTGACGCGGTCGTTCAACGCGGCGAGGAAGGTGAACTCCCCGACTTTCTCGCCCACCGCCACCGGCGTCGGCGTGTCGCGAGCGGTTTCCGACATCATCGCGATCGGACCGTCGCCGAGATCCACCACGCCTACCAGCAGCGGAAACGCCGGGCGCTCGACCTTTTCCTCCACCGGCTCCTCGACTTCGATGACCGGATTGCGGTCCGCTGAAAACAGGAGTCGATCGACGATCGGTCGATAGTCGGCCGGACGAAGGTCGGCGGCCGGCTCGGGCGCGGGAAACGGGGGAGTCGATTTGGCTTCGGCGACGCCGAGCAGGGCGTCTCGACGTTCCGAGGCTTCCCGGATGCGACCGTTCAGCTCCAGCGCGGCCAGCACGATGATCAACCCCAAGCCGATGTTGAGGGCCAAGAGTTTTTGTTTCACCGCAAGCCCCCCAGTCCGGACTCGTCCTCCACTAACTCGGGGGTCCGCGCGATCGGCAAAAAACCCTCCAGGGTGACGCGCGCCGCGACGGCCTTCGTGTCTTTGTTGACCTTGCCGACGCGGATCGCGCGCGTGGCCAGCAGTTTCGGAGCGTTGCCGACCGCCGCCATCCAATTGACAAGCTGCTCGATGCGGCAGTTGAAATCGACCACGACGGGCACGGCGGCGTAGTGCTCGCCTTCGCGCTCCACGGCCGCGAAGCCGGCGCTCTTCATGGCGATGCTTTCCTCATGCAAGAGGTCTTCGACGATTTGGCGCATTTCGGCCTTGGCGAGGGCGGCATTTTCCGAGGAAAGCACACCCTTCTCTAGGGCCTCCAGAGACTCTCGGGCGGATTTCGCCTCGGCTTCGACCAACGGCGCGCGGCCCGCCCGGGCGCGGGCCAGGCGAAGCTTTTGCTCCACCGCCTCAACCGACGTCGCCCCGCTTGGCCCGCCGCCCAGGCCGGGCAAAGCCACGTCGGTCTGGAGCAGCAGAAACAGAACGACGGCAATGGCCAAGCCGATCAGCGCTTTCTTGTCTCGCTCAGTCATCGTCGTACTCGCTCTATTGCGCCTCGGCCGCGCCGTCTTCCCCCAGAGTGGAAAGCGCGCCGCCCTCTGCGTCGGGCTCCGCTTCATCCGACGCCGACGCCGCGGTCGCCGGGGCCTTTCGATCCGGGGCCTCGTCGGCCACGCGGCGTTTCGCCGCCATCCGAAATTGCTCCGCGCCGTCCTTGGTCGTCACAATCGAGGCGGAAAATTCGGCTTCGGCCAAAGTGATGGCCTCGTTGACCATGCCCAACAGCGGAGCGGCGCTGTCCGCGATTCCCTGCATGCGGACGCCTTCGTCATCCATCTCCAACGAATTCAGCCAAACGCTGTCGGGCAACAAATCCGACAGCTCGCTCAGAATTCTCAGGTCCTCACCAGTGCGCCGCTCCAGGGCCTCCAGGACGACGTATTTTTGTTTGCTTTCACGACCTTCGGCCTCCAATACGTCCACCTTTTGGACGGTCAGGCTCAGGCGCGCCGTCTCGGCCTCGATGGCGCGGATGTAGCCGCCGTCTTGGATCCAGCCGCGCAACAAGAAACCCAGCGCCATCAGGACACACGCCGCCGCCAGGCCCGCCGTCGGCAGATACATCCAGCGAGAATTCTTTTTCCTTCGTTCCACGGGAAGAAGATTCGCACTCCAACCCATGCGCGGACAGGCGGCATCGAGCCCCGCCGCGAAGGCCGTTGCGACGTTGGCGGCGTCGAAGGCAATCGGCGCATCGATCGGCGCGGGGAGCAGCTCTTCGACGCGATAGGGTTCGAAGCTCCCCATGGGCCCCGCCGCGGCATCAGGCTCCTCGCGAGCTTCGCCGACCCGAACCAATTTCGCCGTCTGGTCGGTCTCGAGGCGCAAATCGGACGCGGCAAGGCTCAAGGCTCGCGGGGCGGGCAAACGTTGCAAGTCAAATCGCATGCTCAGCAGGGCTCGCCCCGTCCCCTCTCCATAAATTTCCAAACTATCGGAGCCGAAATCGGCAATCATGAACGGCACCGGCGGCGCGTCCCAACGCACCCGCAAGCCACCGAAAAACGCCGCGGCCGCAACCGTAAACGACTCCACGGCGACACCGGCGTTCTCGAACAAGTCGGCATAGGCGTCGACCTTGGCTCTTTCGGCGATCACAACGGCCAAGGGCAACGAAACAACGTCCGCGGCAAGCGGCCGCAGCGGGGCGAAAGCATGGTAGATTTCGCCGGGGTCGAAGGGGTGTAGGTTCTCCAACTGGTAGCCCACCGCCGCCGCCAGTTCTTTCTTCGCGAGCACGGGCATGCGCAGTTCACGCACGATCACTTCATCGCGCGGCAGCAAGACGGTCGCCGAGAGGTGGGAAAGATGCAAGTCTTCGAGAAAAGCGCGGTACTCGGCGCCCCATTCGGCGGCGGGACGCTGACGAAAGTCGCCAATCTCACAATGTCCCAACACGTGGACGCCCGCGCGGCGGGAGCGCACGGCGACAACCCGAAGCGCGGCGCCGCGGATCTCAATGCCGCAGCCGGTGCCGAGCCGGAAGATTTGGTTGGCGTTCATAGCGCTCGGGCTCGGGAAATTTCTAGAAAGGGGCGTCGAACCACCGCACAACCTGAAACCCCAAGGGTCCTCGAGGCTGCGCGCGCGAAACCTTCGCCCCTACCGTGCGCCTCGTCTGTGAGTTGTCGAGTTCGGCGACCGCCCACAAGGTAAAGTGGTCTTCTCGGCCGCCAAGCCCCATCCGAAAGCCTTCGTTGGGGGCGCGCAGATCCGGAAAGTCATCCTTGGAGAGGGGGCGCCGGGCGCGCATGCGACGGATCCTTTCGATCTCCCCGAGCGGCAGCCCCGCCGCCTGCATCAAGGCAGGCGAGGCATAGTTCGCGTCGATCGCTCCCGAGCCGCGCATCGTGACCTGGTGATAAAGTCCGTCCACGTGAACCAAATTCCCATTGCTGTCGGCGACAAAGCTGCCGTAAAGCAACTCCGGCGTCATACCGGGAACCAACAGCAGATCCTCTACCTGTTGGAAAGACGATCGAGACAGCGAGAAAGACGAAGGCAAGGACGAAAATTCAGCGGACCTTTCGCCGCGAGGGTTCCGTTTCCGCAGCTCGGCGACGCGGCCGGCGATACTCACCGCTTGCCCGGGTTTCGCCCCGGAAGCCGTCAGCAACCGCGCCAAAATGTCGGGAGCAACCTTTCGAATATTCAGTTTGCCGCTGTCGCCGATGATCTCGACATGCACCGAGCCGCCCGGAAGGACGATTTCCATCGCACTCTGTCCCGGGGCAAAGCCTCGGTCCGCGAGTTCTTCCTCCTCGACGGCGCGGTCGAGCATGCGCTTCGCCGCGATCTCGATCGCCCCCTGCGCCAGAAAATACGCGCGAGCCGAGTCAACCTGCAGGCCGGCGCGGTCCAGTTCCGTGCGCACCGTCATCGACAACGCGAAGGCGATGGCGGAAAGCGCGGCCGAGAACCACATCACCGCCAGTAAGGCGCTTCCGCGACGGCCGGCCGCCGTGTCGCCCGACGTCAACGCAACCTCCCCAGGCGATGGAGCGCGATCATTTCCGCCTGTGTCAATTCCCTGACTTTCTCGGAGCGGACCGCGGCGGTGATCGAAACAGGTAGGGCCCGGGCCTTCTTCCGGGCCTTTTCGGAAGAAACGAGCTCGATCCGAACCGCGGCCGGAAGCTTATCTCTCTCATCCCAGATCGGGACCCAAGTCGCCGGTTCGTTGCGGCGGCCGCGGGGCAAGTAGCTAAACCGGCAGCTACGCAGCTGATCGACGGCGATCAGCGTCGTCGGCAAGGCTCGAATCCGCCGAAACCGCAAGCGGCCCCCTCGCATGCCCTGCACCGCTACGCGACCCGTCACCAATTCACCAAGCGAAAGCGACCCCTGGTACAGCGATTGATTGAGCAAGACGCGCAGACTTCCCTGCTGCGTAGCGACTCGTAATTCGGTGAGCTGCAACCCGCCGCGAGCGCCGCCGGTCATCGAATGCGACGAAACGAAGCGCATGGCCCGGGGCTCTCCTTGGAAGAATAGGAATTTGTAACGGCCTAACTCGCTTCCCGGCGGGGTGACCGTCTCGATCGGAACCATCGAGACGAGTAACGCATGCAACAGGGAATTAGCCGTTGCAACTCGGCGGTCCAACATGAGCGCATCCTGAGTCGTGATCCAAGAGGTCGCGCCGATTTGCAGCGACGTAAACAATCCCACGGAAAGCATGGCCATCAAGGCGACCGCCACCAGCACTTCGATCAACGTCATGCCGGCGGTGGGCGCACCGTGAACCCTGAGCCGTGAATCGTCGACGGCGAGCCGCGAGTCCCGACCTGCCGGCAAGTCATGGGGGGCAGGGGTACGCATCGCTTCACGACAATCGTGAAGAACTGAACATAACCAGGCTGAGGTACTGATCATTTCGGTTCACGGTTCACCGAAGTCACTCTTACGGAAACGCCGCCGTCCGCATATGCTCGGACGTGATTCGGACTCTTTGGAAACCGTTGAAAACCTGCGTCTTTCGGCGGCCCTCGGCGCGCCACCAAATCGTCAATTGAATCCCGGCCACCATGACGCCGCCGCTCCGAGGACGCATCGGCATCTCGAACGGCTTGATAACGGCTTCCCACCCGGCCTTGTCGTCATAGCGACCCGACAACCGACCCGGCACCGGTAGCGGATCGCTGACGAGAATTTCGCTCATCGTCGAGCGCGCCAGCATCGCCGCCCGGTCGTACTCTTTCACGCGCGCGGCATTCGCCAGCGAGGTCCGGATCACCCCGAGCAGGCCCACGATCGTGAGCGCAAGCAGCGTCGTGGCAACGATCATTTCGAGGAGGCTGAAACCCCGTGTCGCCGATTTTCGTGAGCCGTGAACCGTGAGCCGTGAACCGACGGCCCGCGGGGCACGTCCGGCCGCGGCGAAACTTCGGTTCTTAGACATCGCTGAATCTGAAGCAGTCATCACGTTCACAGAAGGTCCAGGTCGGCTCACGGCTCACGGTTCACGGCTCACGAAAATCGGCGACACGTACCCCGGCGACACGGGGCTTCACTTCTTGCTCTCCCACTTTTCCGGAACCCCCGTAAACACGTTCACCTTCAAACCGGCCGCCGTGCCGGCGCGATTGACCAGCCTTAGGCGAAACTGGGGGGCGGGTTGGCCGGGATACAAGATCAAAGTCGCCGGTTCGGTGGGGAAGACGATCTTGATGCCGTTTTCGAATCGAAATTCGTCGCGCCACGGCCCCTCGATCGCGGCCGCCGAAAGCGTCCGCTTCTCCGGATCGACGAGGAATTGCACGCTGCGCTGACGGCGATCGGCCTGTTGGCGAGCGCTGTTAAAAAACGTGCCCGCCCGGCTGACCGCGGTCCGCAGCCGGATGCCGTCGAGCCCGCGGGTGAAGGTCGGGTAGGCGACGCCGACCATGACGGCGATGATGGCGACGGTCACCAGGATCTCGATCAGGGTGAGGCCACGCTCCGACGCACCGCTGAACGGTAGCCCGAGACCTCGCCGGTTTCCCTTGACTGGTGTGAGGCGCATCGATCCCAACCACTCACTGAGATTGACGCGTCGGAGGGGCAAAAAGACGGAGACGCCGCCGAAACGCACCGGCATGAAGCAGGCGAAAACCAGCCCGGAGAGCAAGCGACGGGCCAAGGGCAGTGCGTCCGCCAAGCGCTTCCGGAAACGCGTCCCCCGGGAACAGCGACGCTTTTCGGCGTCGGCGGGCCTACTCGAAACCGTTGTACGCCGGGCCCGTCGCTTGCGCTCCCGGCTCTGAATCTATGTCGTGAATTGTGTGTGCCGGCCGGGAGAGATCATCGCCTACTTCCAACTCAAGATATCTTCGTTGGGGCCCTCGCCGCCCTCGACGCCGTCGGCGCCGTAGGACATGACGTCGGGCTCGCGACCGTTTTGCCCCGGAAAGCGATAGACGTAGGGATTATTCCAAGGGTCGAGCGGAATCTCTTTTTGCAGATAGGGTTGCAGAACATCCATCCCCTCTTCTTGCGTGGGGAACCGCCCGTGTTCGATGTTATGGAGTTGCGATGCGGCGAGAAGAGAATCGATCTGCGTGCCGGCGGCCGTCTTGCGCCCCTCATCAAGCGCCGGGGTCAGCCTCTGATACGCGATCGCCGAGAAAAGGGCGATGATCGTAATCACCACCAACATCTCGATCAGCGTAATGCCGGATCGCCGTCGACGACGCTCTTCTCGCGTTGCGCTTTCCATAACTCACTCCTCCATCAAAAACACTCTGACCCGCTTCGCGCCTGCTCGATTATTTTCCTATCATAGCCAAACAGCAAGCCGACTTACCGTGAGCCGTGAACCGATTCTTGTCGTGCCGAACTCCCGGCGGCCCAGTCCCATGCAGGTCCGACGAGGCCGCGACCATCGATCACCAATCGGTTGAGAAGCTCATGATAATGGTAGTCGCTAAGTCGGTTCACGGCTCACGATGAAACGTTCACAATCCGCTCACAAACCCGTCTGCTGAATGCTCGTAATCGCGAGCATAATACTCAAGATCATCGCCCCGACCACGACGCCCATGAACAGAATCACGACCGGCTCAAAAAGCGCCGTGAAGCGCTTGATGGTGTCACGTGTATCTTTGTCATAGATGTCGGCCATGCGCTCGAACATGCTGTCGAGATGCCCCGTCTCTTCGCCAACCGTCAACAGATGCCCGGCCAAATCGGGGAACTTCCCGGTCTTACGAAGCGGCGCGGCGATACCTTCACCGCGTTTGACGCCTCGCGCGACGGAGTCGAGCGCCCCGGCCAAAACGCGGTTCCCCAGAATGCCTTGCGCGATATTGATCGACTGCACCAACGGCACGGCGCTCTTGACCAGCGTTCCCATCGCCCTCGCGAAGCGCGCCGTATCGGCCTTGAGCAGGGCGGCTCCCAGCAGCGGGAATTTCAACTTAAAGCCGTCGAACGCAAGCCGTCCCGCGGGTGTATTCACATAAAACCGTAGACCAACGCCGGCTGAGATCAGCAATAAGATCACAATCAGGCCCCAATTTTGCACCAGTTCACTGGCGGTCAGCAGAACCTGCATCGGCAAGGGCATTTCGATATTCGATTGCGTGAAAGCCTCGGCGAAACGGGGGATCACGAAACGCAACAAGATAAAGACCGAACCCGCCCCGACGACCGCCAGCAACGCCGGGTAGGTCAGCGAGGAGACAATGTAGCCACGCAGTTCATCGCGGGAGCGTTCGAACTCGGCGAGGCGGTCCATCGTCAACGGCAACGTCCCGCTGACTTCACCGGCTCGAATCATGCTCAAGTACAAGTCCGGGAAATAATCGGGCCGTGTTCCCAAGCTGTCGGCGAACGATTTACCCGACCGCAGGGCCTTGAGAACGTCCTTGACGACGGCTTGAAACTTTTCGCGTTCAGTCAACTCGGCGGTGATCATTAGCGCGCGATCGAGCGGAATTCCCGCGTTGAGCAACGTCGCCATTTCGGTCGTGAAATGCAGGACGTCGCGCGAGCGCCGTCCGCCGAAGCTCGGCATGCGAAATGAAAACCCGGAAGGCTTCGACGTTGAGATCATGACGGGCGTCAAGCCCATCCGCTTCAACTCGCGAGCAGCCGAACGACCGTCCTCGCTCGCCAAAGTGCCTTCTTGGACTTTGCCGCCGGGGGCGAGCGCTCTGTAGTGAAAAGTCGACGCCATGGGTTAGCCGTGAACCGTCAGAACTCCTGCGTCACCCGCATCACTTCCTCCACCGTCGTCACGCCGTTCGCAATCTTCTCCCAGCCGTCTTCCCGCAGGTTGCGCATGCCGTTGCGGCGGGCGGCGTCGGTTAGCTTGCTTGCGTCGGCATTTTGCATAATCAGCTCGCGGATCTCTTCGTTGAGATCCATCATTTCGAAAATGCCCATGCGTCCCGAATAGCCCTTTCCTGAACACTCCTCGCAACCCGCGCCACTGTGGCTTTGAACCCTTTCTCCTTCCGGGGATGTCACCACTTCGTCTTCGCGCGAGCAGTGGCGGCAAATCATCCGCACCAGCCGCTGCGCCAGAACTCCGACGACCGCCGAGGTGATCAAATAATTCTCGACGCCCATGTCGGTCAGCCGCGTAATGGCGCTGGGCGCGTCGTTGGTGTGCAGCGTCGAGTAGACGACGTGTCCGGTCAGCGCGGAGCGAATGGCGATATCGGCCGTTTCGCGATCACGAATCTCGCCGACCATGATGACATCGGGA
Source organism: Bryobacterales bacterium (assembly GCA_965248235.1). Lineage (GTDB taxonomy): Bacteria > Acidobacteriota > Terriglobia > Bryobacterales > UBA6623 > UBA6623. The sequence continues at coordinate 142,626 of CBDFIU010000003.1, forward strand.
TCTTGGCGCACAATGTGACGCAATCCGGCGGCGAAGGTCAACCCGATCTGCGCGTTGACGTGAATCTGGTTGATCCCGTCCATCTGGTATTCGACCGGGTCTTCAATAGTGATGATCTTGCGTTCGATACCGTTGATGCGTTTGAGCGCCGAGTAGAGCGTCGTCGATTTACCGCTCCCCGTGGGTCCGGTCACGAGAAAGACGCCATGGGGCAGGGACGTATAGAACTCCATGCGCCCCAGCATTTGGTCGTCAAACCCAAGCCGGGTCAGCTCGTAGAAATCCGTCGCGCTGCGATCGAGCAACCGCATGACGACGCTTTCTCCGTAAAGCGTGGGCAAAGTCGAGACGCGCAGATCGACCTCGTGGCCGACGACCTTAATCTTGATGCGACCGTCTTGGGGCAGGCGACGCTCGGCGATGTTGAGCTTGGCCATCAACTTGATGCGCGAGATGACCGCGGCGCGTAATTCGCGAGGCGGAGATTCCAGCTCTTCCAGCACGCCGTCCACGCGAAAGCGAATGCGGAATTCTTTTTCGAACGGTTCCAGATGAATATCGCTGGCTCGCTTTTCAATCGCCGCCGAGATCATCGTGTTGACCAAGCGAATCACCGGCGCTTCGCTCGCCATGTCGCGCAGGTGCTCGATCTCGGCCAACTCATCGCCGTCGACGCCGAATTCCGTTTCTTCTTGCTCCGCCTCCTCCTCGCCGTAGTGCTTGTCGACGGCATCGAGAATTTCCTGCTCGGCCGACAGCACGGCGGCCACCTCGAACCCGGTGACGTTGCGAACGGTCGCTAAGGTCTCGAAATCAAGCGGATCACCCATCGCTAATGTGATCACGTCGTTCTCAAGCGTCAGCGGAACAAAATTGAACTGCCGCATGTAGCGTGGCGTGATGCGCTCGAGGTCCGGTAGAACGGAGGGAAAATCCTGGCCGCTCACCAAGGGAATTTCGAGCTGCTCGGAAAGTACCGCGAGGACTTCGCGCGGGGCGACGAAACCCAGGTCAGTGAGAATCTTGCCCAGCTTGTCGCCGCGCTCTTTTTGGATTTCGAGCGCGCGATCGAGATCGTCCCGGGCCAGAACGCCCTTCTCGATCAACATTTCTCCAAGACGCAAAGCCATGATTCGATTTGATAACCGTGTTGTGAGCGCGACCAGTAGCGACCGGCACTCGTGTCAGGCCAAGCACCCCTTCAAAAACGCCGGATCTTAGCCTCTCGAGCTAACTCGGCCTCGCTCACCCGGCCGGCGGCGCGATCAAGCAATAGACTCCGCCGCGCCTGCAACACCATCTGCGACGGCAACCCCGCCGCGTCTTCCCAGGTGAAATGAAACAGCGCGATCACCAACGCCACTTGTTCATCGGGGGGGATCGCCTCTAAACGCCCGGCTGCTTCCACCAGCAAGGCCAGCCCGGTTTTTTCGAGTTGCTCCACGCCCGCCTTTTTCCTTTCGTTGAGGTCACGCAATTCCTCTTCCGAATACGCCGGGCGAAACGGGCTGATATTGGCCATCGGCACGACGTTGACCTCGAACAAGAAAACAGCTCCGAAGTCCTCCAGCCGACCGCCTCGCACACGTCCGATGATCCGCATCGGCGAACCGTCGAAACGGCCGGCGATGGCCCGTTCAGCCGACCGCAACCCGTCCCGCGAATCCGCCCTGGTTTCGGGCAACTCCGCCGCGGCCGCGGCACCCAGAGCGAACGTCGCGATCACGCCGATGAGCACACCGAACCGCGCCATGCCGGTTCGCGGCCGTCGGCAACTATTCAACACGGCAATCGTTGCGCACGCCATCGGTTACCTCTCGAATCCCGCGGGCCTTGCTTCCGCCGACATCGTGTAAGCCAGCTCTTCGTACTCGGTTCTCAGAATTCGCCAAGCTTGCTCGCTTTCGCGACGCAGTTGCTCAACGGCGACCTGGCGACGCCGGTCCGACCGGGCTGATTCCAGAGACACGGATTCCGACACCAGCCGAGTCACATCTTGCCGCAATTGCTCGTCGTGCTCGGCGATCAACGCCGCGGCGACGGCACGCACCTGCTCGGGCGTCAGCCCGGCAACGGTTGGACGCGATGGGGGGGCTTCCTCCACAACGGCGGATTCCGGCCCGGAGCCGAAGGCGACCCGCCAACCTTCTTGATCGACAGTGAGAGAAGGCTGCACCGTCCACAATCCCGCGAACAGGATGAACAAAGCCGCGGCCGCCCCAAAGCCCGCGCGCTCGGCCGGCGCCCAGATGCTTTGCCACAACCGGGCCGCCCACGAGGGCTCAAAGACTTTGTCGGAGACAAAAGCGATGCGGCGGGGAACTTCCTCCTCGGGGAGGCTCAATAACGCCTTGTGGGTGATTTGCAATCGCTCGAGTTCTTGGCGGGCGTCCGCCGACGACTCAAGAAAGGCTTCGACCTTGGCCCGCTGTTCGGGCGTCAGTTCATCGAACAGATAATCACGCAGATCATAGGGTGGCTTCGCCATCTTCCCGACCTCCTAAGCTTTCGACCACTCGACGGTGGTCCCTCCACCGCCGGACACTCGCGATTCACGCTCTCGCCGCCGTCTCGAGCCGTCGCTACTCGCTCGCGACCGGCGCCAAGTCTTTTTTCAACGCCTCGAAAGCGGTATAGAGCCGCGACTTCACCGTCGACACCGGGCACGAGAGAATCTCCGCGATCTCGTGGAACTTGAAACCCTCGTACACCTTGAGCAGCACGGTTTCCCGCTGCTCCGGCGTCAACTGTTCGAGCGCTCGCTCCACCGTCAGGCTCCACTCGACCGGGAAGGCCCGCGAGCCGCCCACGCTGACGACCCCGCCTTCGACGGCCTCGGGAATCTCCTCATCGAGAAACCGGTTCGTCCGCCGGAACAGTGAAACCGCCTCGTTGCGCGCAATGCGAAACAGCCACTGCGCGAAACGGTCGGGCTCCTTGAGCCGCGGCAGACCTTGGTAGGCCTTCAAGAACGTGTCCTGCGTGAGATCAAGGGCGTCCTCGCGGTTGCGGAGTTGGCGCAACAGATAGTTGTAAACGCGTTTCTCCCAGCGCGAGACAAGGACGTTGTAAGCGTCCACGTCGCCTCTTTGGCTCCGCGGAATCAGGTCCCGGTCTTCGATTTCTCGGAAAATCAATTCCCGCTCCGAGCACCTAGGAAGACGCCTCTGGAGGCGAAAAAGTCTGTCGGGAAGATAGACTCATCTGAAGTGTAACATTCTCGAAAAAACAAATCTAGAGTTTTCAACGACTTAGCACGTGATCGCATTTTTTCTTCGGGTTCTGTCGAAAAAAACGCTCTCTAGACCGTCTTACGTTATGAGGCTGGTAGTCGATTCGGCTGTCAGTCCCATCTCTTTGCGAATCCACAAGAGATCGGTGGCGCGGGAAAGTCGGCCCGCGCCACTTTTCTTTTTGGGCTCCCTTTTTTCCTCCCCTTCCAAACGTCGCCGCCGATTCTCGCCGTGCTTCGGCTCCCTAGACACCCCGTAAGATACTGTTAAATAATGACTTGTCGGTGAGCGAAAGTCCTCCCTCCTTGCCGGTTACGAGAAGAACCGACAATCGCGTAGAATCAAGGGCGGCCTACCGGCCCGCGCGTAGACGCTACATTGGACCCTTCTCATGCCGGAACACGATCGACGAAATTTCCTCCGCATGCTCGGCGGCGCTTCGGCCGCTCTGCCCCTCGGTTGCGGCGCGGGCGGCAGAGGATCCGACGCCGCCCCGCGTCCCAACATTATCTTAATCATGGCCGATGATCTCGGCTTCTCCGACATTGGCTGCTACGGAGGCGAGATCGAGACGCCCAATCTCGACCGTCTGGCCCAAGGCGGCGTCCGGCTGACGCAGTTTTACAACGCGGCCCGCTGTTGCCCCACCCGCGCCTCGCTGTTGACAGGCCTCTACCAACACCAGGCCGGGGTCGGCCACATGATGGAAGACTATCGACTACCCGGCTATCGCGGCGACCTGAGCCCGAGTTGCGTGACGATCGCCGAAGTTCTGCGCTCCGCCGGGTATACGACGTTGATGTCGGGCAAGTGGCACGTCACCACCCCGGACCCCTCCGCTCAGCACAACTGGCCGCGGCAACGAGGCTTTGACCGCTTCTACGGCACCATCCACGGAGCGGGCAGTTTCTACGACCCCATCACACTGACCCGGGAGAACGAGGCGATCGAGCCCGAGGGCGACGATTACTACTACACCACGGCGATCGGCGACCAAGCCGTCGCCTACATCGACGAATACGGCGGGGCGTCGGGCGAGGTGTCCGGAGGGGCATCCGGCGAAAACGCCAAGCCTTTCTTCCTCTACACCGCCTTCACCGCGCCCCACTGGCCGTTGCATGCCCCCGAGGAGGCCATCGGAAAATACAAGGGCCGCTACGACCAAGGCTGGGACGCCCTACGCGACGAGCGCCGCCGCCGCATGATCGACATGGGACTGATCGACGAGACCTGGCCGCTCACCCCGCGCGACGAAACCGTACCGGCCTGGGAAGACGTCGACAACAAGGCATGGCACGCCCGCCGCATGGAAGTCTACGCCGCGCAGGTCGATCTAATGGACCAAGCCATCGGCAAGATTGTCGCCAAGGTCGAGCAAATGGGCTTGTCGGAAAACACGCTCATTCTCTTCCTGGCCGATAACGGTGGCTGCGCCGAGGAAATCCAGCCCCAGTGGACCGGCCTGCACTTCCCCTCCCACACCCGCGACGGCCGCCCCGTACAACAGGACAACGATCCGTCGATCATGCCGGGCCCCGAGGAGACCTACCAGAGCTACGGCGTGCCGTGGGCAAATGCGAGCAATACCCCGTTTCGTCTCTACAAACACTGGGTCCACGAAGGCGGCATCGCGTCCCCGCTGATCGCCTATCAGCCCGGCACGGTGAAACAAACCGGGCAACTCAACAGCGAGCCGAGCCACCTGATCGACATCATGGCCACCTGCGTCGATGTCGCGAGTGCCGACTACCCGACCGAGTATCAAGGCCGCGCCAATACGCCACTCGAAGGAAAGAGCCTAGCCGCGGTATTTGCAACCGGCGAGCGCGAAAGCCACGAGGCGATCTTCTGGGAACACGAAGGCAACCGCGCCGTTCGCCAAGGCAAGTGGAAACTCGTCTCGCGCTACAACGAGCGGGACCGGCGCGACGGGCCGTGGGAGCTCTACGACATCGACACCGACCGCACCGAAATGAACAACCTCGCCGACGAGCAGCCCGAGAAAGTTGCCGCCATGGCGGGCGTCTGGGAAGCCTGGGCCGCCAGGTCGTTGGTCGTTCCCTGGCGATCGTGGGAAGAACCGGAACAGGCCTGACCGGCTGAACGACCTGTCTCTTCTTGGGGTCCCCCCTCGCCAGTGACTTGGCCGGGTGAGTCGAGCGAACTACTGATGGGCTTCGTAGTAGGAGCGCAGAATGGCGTTAATCCGGCTCTGGTAGCCCTTGCCCTGGCCCTTTAGCCAGCCCAGAACATCGGCGTCCAGCCGTATCGTTAGCTGCTTTTTTCCAGGCGGGGTCACGACCCGCGCATCCCGAAAAAATGCCTGATCCAGTTCGGGGATATCACTGTAATCGATATCCTTGTCGCCCATTGCGTCAAGACGCTTCAAGTCGCTCTTTGTACGCTTTTTGCTCACGGCTGTTGGCCTTTCTCATCGAAATAATCCGCGTGTTCTCACCGCGCGGCGTGTGCGCAATGACCACGGTGCGACCCTCAAGCCGGCCCAGTGTGACAAAGCGCGGCTCGCGGTAGTCGTAACGGGTATCTTCAAACGTAACGCACTCCCCGGAAAACACGGTTTCCGCATCTTCAAAGCTCAAGCCGTGGTCGCTGAAGTTGGTCTGTTTCTTTTCTTCGTCCCACTCCAACACGGACTAGAGCCTTTCATCTATAACTACAAGTGTAACTACAAATTAACGACTTGTCCAGGTTCTTGTGTTTCGCTTTTTAGTCGCTATCGAGCACCGCGGAAATGGCGTGAGGCTCCAGCCTTGCCGCTTCGCCAGTTCTCGCGAACTCGGTCAAACGAGCCGATGAATCGGTCGCGGCAAGCGTGGACGCTCGCGCCACATCCCCACCGGGCCGGCGAGGTGAAAGAGAAATTCATTCGGCCCTAGAGCTGCCCTAGAGCCGAAACCCCAAGCTCGTCACCAGAACCCCCAACTCGAAATCCTTCCACGGCAGCTCGCGACCCGGAACCACCTCAATCGAGATTTCGCTGTCGCTCTCCCAAGGGAAACTACCGTCCTTGACAGCCTGCTCTAAACGATGACGACCCGGCTCGTCATAGGTAAACGTCCCGAAGCGCTCCCCGTTGACATCGATATTCAACCGCACCTCGCCGGCCTTTTCGACCAACCCGGCAGTCAGCTCGAAGTCCAGGTGAAATTTCAAGGGATAGTAAGGAGGCACGAGAACCCGAAAAACTCCGCGCTTCTCCACCCAACGCTTCGTGTCCGAATGCACTTCCCAGACACCCGAAACGAGATAACGTTCGACATCGGGCCATCGCATCTCGACCCAGGAATCGAGCGGCTCGGGAAACGGAGAGACCCAGCGCTCTTCAACCGGGGGCGGATGAACCGCGACATCATCTCGGCAGGCGCAAAGGCCCGCCGCCAGAAAAGCCGTTAAGCCGAGCACGAACCGTATCCGCATAACAGGTCAGTAGAGACCGGCGCTCGTGCCGGTCCTAGTCCACGGTTGAGACAAACTCTCAGCTTGTCTCGCCTCAACCCGCCGCCTAATCGGAGCTTCAGTCCCGCTCCAACGACGCCAACAGCTCGTCTTCCCACGAAACATCAGGAGCCCGCCGCACGCCCTCGCGCTGATACCACGCAAAACCGTCGGCAAGCCCCTCCTCGAAATCCCGTGCCTCGAAACCCAATTCGTCACGAGCCCGCTCGGTCTTCTGCGTAATCGCGCGCATGTCGGAATACTGCGCGAAATAGTAAGGCGGTGCGAAAACCCCGCCACCCCGAGCCGTCAGCGTCTCGCGCGGCACGAAAACCAGCCGCGGCTCCACACCCGCGATCCGCGCCAAGGCCCTGACGTACTCTTCCTGCGTCACCGGATCCGGGTGAGCAACGTTGTACGAGCGCCCCACCGCCTTCTCCGACTCCGCCGCCAAGATCGACGCCCGCGCGAAGTCATCCGCGTGAATAAACTGCATCCGGCGCGAGCCGTCCCCGGGGACGATAATCGGCCTCGACGCGAGCAAACGGTCCCAAAAAAAAGCCTCGCGATAGAAGGGATTCTCGGGGCCGTATATAAAAGGAGGCCGCAAGGTGACCGCCGGAAAACCGTTTTCCGCGTGCAAGCGCAATAGCGCTCGTTCGCTCTCCGCCTTGTTGCGGACGTAGTCCTCGGGATAATCGGAAGCCGCCAACGGCGTGTCTTCATCGGCTTCGTCGACCTCTCCGTAGGCCGCCACGCTCGACGTAAAGACGTAGCGCCTTACCCCCTCGGAGGCCAGAGCCGCCGCCGTTACCTGCTCGGCCGTGGTGCCGCGTTGCCAATCATAGACGTTGTCGTAGACGACATCGAAATTGCGCCCGGCCAAGGCCACCCGCACCCCTGCCGTGTCATTGCGGTCGCAACGAATCGACGCGACACGGTCACCGAAAGGCGTCGTCTCGGCACGGTGCAGGATCGTCACCTCGTCGCCCCGATCGAGCAAGCGGCGCACCAAGGCCCGTCCGATAAAGAGAGTTCCGCCGATCACTAGGACGCGCGCCACGGTTTTACCTGGGAGCCGGCCGCGAGTTCGCCGCCGGCTTTCTGTTAATCTAGCACTGGTGCCGAGCTTGAGCGGACGCCGGTCTCCGGTCAAATCCTTCTACCTGTTGTCGGCGCTTGTGGTTGCGCTTGCGCTCCCCGGCCAACTCCTCGCCGATCGCCCTCATTTGTTCGTTCTCGTTGTCTTCGAACAATTGCGGGCCGACTATCTCGAGCTCTATCGCAGCGGGTTTTCCGACATCGGCTTCGGACGCTTGTTGCGCGAAGGCGCGGTCTTCCCGCGCTGCCGCTTCGATCACCTCGCCACCCTGGCCGCCCCCAATGCGGCCGTCCTCGCCACCGGCGCTTATCCGGAGAGCAGCGGCATCGTCGGCAACCGTTGGTACGACCGCGCGGGAGAGAACGTTGTCGACGCGATCGGGGCCGGCGCCGCCGAGGGCGTCTCTCCAAAGCGTCTGATCGGCTCGACGGCGGCCGACGAATTGAAGCTCGCCACCGCCGACCGTTCGCGCGTCATCGCGGTTTCCGACCGCGCCGCGCCCGCCGTCTTATTGGCCGGCCGGCGACCCGACGCCTGCTATTGGATGAACGGCGAGTCGCGTTTCACTTCCGCCCCCTATTACGGCCGCGAAACAGCGTCGTGGGTGGAAGCGTTCAACCAAGCCACACCTCCGCTGCGACATTTGGGAGCGCCCTGGAGGGCCGTCGGAGCGGATGCGGGCGCCCCGCCGTTACGAACCCTCGGCAGCCTCGACCGCAAGAGATTCAAGGAATTCCTCGCCCTCTATCGCGCCTCGCCCTTTGCCGCCGATGACGTTTTCGCCCTGGCTCGGCGGGCTGTCGAAACCGAAAACCTCGGCGGCGGCAGCTTCACGGACCTGCTGATCGTCCACATCGGCGCCCCGGCCGCCCTGGCGCGCGAAACCGGCGCGTTCTCGCCTTTGATGCGCGATATGGTTCTGCGGCTCGACCGCGCGCTCGGCGGGTTCCTCGACTACCTCGACGAGCAAGTCGGGCTCGATCGCACCAGCCTCGTTGTCACGGCGTTGCACGGCATCCCGCCGCTGCCCGAAGCGGCGCAAGCCGCCGGGTTGCCCGCCGGGCGCGTTAACGGCGAGCACATCGTAGCCGCCGCGGACCGCGCCTTGGCCGAAAAGTTCGGAACGGATCTATTCGTTGAAAAGTACATCTACCCCTCGCTCTACCTCAACCCCAAGGCCGCCGCGCTGCCGGCCGCTCAACGCCGCGACGCCCTGGAAGCCGCCGGAAAAGCCGTTCTCGGGGTCGACGGGGTCGCTGGCTATTTCGCACCGGGCATCGGCGCCGTCCCGGCCGGTTTGCGCCGGGCGTTTGAGGCAAGCCGCCACGCCGCCCGCGGCGGTGATCTGTTGTTAGCTTACGAACCCTATTTCGTAGAAGACTTCGCCGAGGGGCGCGGGACAAGTTCCGGGTCGCCTTACCCCTATGACGCCGACGTGCCGTTGATTTTCTTCGGCAAGGGATTCAAGGCCGGGCGCTTCCCCGAACCCGCCGATGCCGCCTCGATCGTCCCGACGATCTCAGCGATTCTCGAAATCGCCGCGCCGTCGCTTGCGCGAGCCCCCGTCTTGCATCAAGCCCTCGAGGCCGGGGAGGAAGAAGGCACCCTGGTCGGTCCGCCAACGCCGGAATAGCTCGTGCCGAACCTCGAAACATCCTTTTGCGGCCTTACGCTCAAGAACCCGATCATCGCCGCGAGCGGGACGTTCGGCTATGGGCTCGAGTTCGAAAAGATTCTCGACCTCAACTCCCTGGGTGGTTTCGTCGTCAAGGGTCTCTCAAAAGAACCGATCGCCGGCAACGCCCCGCCGCGTGTCGTCGAAACCGCGTCGGGAATGCTCAATTCCATCGGCCTTCAGAACGTCGGCGTGCGGGCTTTCGTCGAAGAGAAACTCCCCAAGCTGGCGTCTCTCGACACCGCCGTCTTCGCCAACGTTTTCGGTTACGAGCCCGAAGATTATGTCGAGGTGATCCGCGTGCTCGAAGACGCCGACGGCTTGGCCGGATACGAGCTGAATGTCTCGTGCCCCAACACGAAACGCGGCGGACTGCAATTCGGAGCCGACCCGAAACTGCTTGCCGAAGTCGTCGCCGCCTCGAAACAAGCCGCCCGCCGCCGACCTCTCATCGTCAAGCTCTCGCCCAACGTCACCGACATTCAGGCTATGGCTCTCGCCGCCGAACAAGCCGGGGCCGACGCCATCTCGCTCGTCAACACTTTCCTAGGGTTGGCGATCAATGCTGTGACGCGTAAGCCGTTGCTGGGAGCGAAATTGGGCGGACTGTCCGGCCCCGCGATAAAGCCGATCGCGCTGCGGATGGTCTACCAAGCGGCGCAAGCCGTAAACATACCCGTCATCGGCCTCGGCGGCATCGCCGACGGCGAAGACGTGGCCGAGTTCCTGGAAGCCGGCGCTGTCGCCGTGCAAGTCGGAACCGCGACATTCTGGGACCCCGAACGCCCGGCCCGCCTTGTCGAGGAGTTCAGCGATTTCCTCGAAACCCACAACATCGCGGCGACCCGCGAACTCATCGGAACCCTCGATATGGGCGGGTAGGCAACGACGAGCCCCCGCTACAACCCGACCCACTACGCGAAACCCGACCCTCCACGCGAAAACCCGAGCCGAGCCGCCTCGCGGCGTGGTCTTCCTCGGCGCAATAAGACCGCCCCACGGCGGCGCGGCTCGGGCGGACGGCGAATTTTACTTCAGGGTCGGGCAGGCCCCTACCGCTCATCCGCCCAATCGAGAATCACATTGAGTTGGCGCGGCACCGACCCCGGATCGCGCTGAATCATCAAGAACCGCTTTCCGTCCGGCGAGGTATCGTAGCAGCGGAAAATACGGGTTAAGAAGTTCGTTCGGTCAAATAGCCTACGAGGCGCGCCGAAAGACCCGTCCGGCTGAATCGCCACGGCGACTAGGGCGTCCCCGGTTACGTAGAGCAACTCTTTACCGTCGCGCGACCACCTGGGCAGGATTCCGCCTTCGGCGGAGACCGCGATCCTGTTCGCTCCACTGGGATACGACTGCACGTAGATCTCGTGTCGCCCTGACTCGTCGGACGAATACGCCACCCGGCGCGGCTCGCCCACCGGGCTCGGCGAGACCTCGGCATCCCTTTCGTTGAATGGGGTTACCCGAAAGGGCGAGATCATTCTTTCTTGTGACAGGCCCTCTTGCGACATCCCCTCTTGCGATGGCGCACCCGGCGACAGGGTCCAAAGGTCAACACCGGTTTGGGGGTGGATCTCGTGATAGAGCACCGTTCCACCGGCCGAAACCGAGGTCGGAAACTGATCGTAGGGCCGAGAGAGCAGAACTTCCGCCGGCTCCGATCCGTCGGCGGGTTGGGAGTAGATGTCCCAGTCGCCTCCCCGGTTTGAGGTGAAAATAATCCGCGCGCCGTCGCTGCTCCACAGCGGCAAGAAATTAAAGGTGTTCGCTGACGTTAGACGACTGCGCGTCCCGCGTTGCAAATTATGAATCCAAAGGTCCCAACCCTGCCTGACGGCTGCCTTGGTTCCGTCGGGCGAGAGCGTCACCTCCCGATACACACCCTGGTCCGCGCCTAGCGATTCGGTCGTGCCTTCCTGGTCGACCCACACCAACGATGACTTTGCCGGGTTGCCGGGCGCGTAGACTGCCGTACCGGTGTTCGAGACAGCAAGCCAGCCCCGGACCTCGGTCTCCACGTCGTAGTACACGTCGGCCAGGACCGAAGCATCAGCGCTGGTGAGCGCGGGATGCGCAGCGTCGAAAGGTGCAGCTCTGATGCCGGCGGCCTGGTCGACGACCAGCAGTCGGCCCGTAGAACCGCCAGCAGCGTTGAAGATCCCGGACGCCCACGTCGTCGAAGGCAAGACCATCTCCCGCCGGCCTGAATCCAGCGAGAGCACCGCGCTTCCCTGAGTTTGCCCCCATATCGTGAAGAGAACACTTCGTCCTCCGGGAAGCACTCGCGGAAAAACGTGGGCATACCCCTCGGCCGCGCCGTCGGGATTGGTCAGAGCCTCGGGCGTTCCACCGCTTGCGGAAATCCGCAAGAGTCCTGAACCGAGCGACGCGGCGTAGATGATCGTGTCGTCCTGGTTCCAAGTTCCACCGAAGGGAACGGCGGCTTCGGCCAGCAGGATGGGCGTACCCCCAGTGACCTCCGCTTTTTGAAGCTGCCCCTGCGCGAAGAACGCCACCCATTTCCCATCGGGCGAAAAGAACGGTTGCTGAGCGCCGCTCGAACCCGCCACGGCGCGCGCCTCAAAAGAATCCAGCCGGCGCAAATAGAGCCGCGGCTCATCGGCCCCCCGTTGCGCCGCGTAAGCGATGATCCGGCCGTCGTCGGAAATGGCCGGGCTACTGGTGATCTCTTGCCCCGGCGGAAGTGCGATGGAAAGCCGGGCGGGCGTCGTTCCCGATTCCTGGCGAAAGGCGAGGAACGCTAGGGTGCCGGCAACGATCGCGAGTAACGCCGCCACGCTGGGCCAGAGCCATGTGCGTGCAGGGCTTACTGTCTGGGTCGCCGCCGCCGTTGGGATACCCGGCACGGGATTCGTAGTCCGCAAGATCGTCGATTGGCCCGATCGCAGCTTCTCGGCGAGCGTTTCCAGGTCCACGGCCATGTCGGCGGTGCTTTGGGAGCGCCTCTCGGCTGCCTTGGCGAGGCACTTGTTCACCAAAAGCTCCAACTCCATCGGCACGCCGGTCCGCAGCGCCGTCATCGGCTCGGGCTCTTCGTTGGTGATGGAATACATCACGGCTTTGTCATAGTGGCCCTCGAATGGTTGGCGGCCGGTGACCATTTCGTAGAGCACGACGCCCAGCGCCCAAATATCCGTGCGGTGATCCAAATCCATCCCGTAGGTCTGCTCGGGGGACATGTAGGACACCGTGCCCATCGTCTCATCCAGGCGGGTGAGTTTTGAGCGATCCGTCAGCAGGGCCAGGCCGAAATCCATGATGGTGACGTGGCCGCCCTCGCCGATCATCAGGTTCGCGGGCTTGATATCCCGGTGCACGATCTTCTTGCCATGGGCGGCTTGGAGGCCGTTGGCCGTCTGGACGGCGATGTCGAGAGCGTCCTTCAGCTTCAGCGGCCCGCCCTCGATTTCTTTGTCGAGGCTCTCCCCTTCGAGGAAGGCCATGGCGATGAAGGTGCGGCCGTCGGCCTCGGCGATTTCATGGACGGTGCAGACGTTGGGGTGGTTCAACGCGGCGGCGGCCTTGGCCTCGCGCTCGAAACGCTTGCGGGCTTCTTCGTCGCGAAGCAGATGCGGCGCGAGGAATTTCAGGGCGACGGGGCGGTCGAGTTTAGTGTCCTCGGCCTTGTAGACGACACCCATCCCGCCTTCGCCGAGTTTCTCGGTGATCTTGTAGTGAGAGATGGTTTGGCCGATCAAGATGGGGTTATTGTACCTCCGCGAGGATTACGGTCGATCAAGAACCGTGATCGAAATGGGTCTGGATAGGGGCACTTTCCTCAGAACCCGTGGCATCGCCACTACCCGCGAGCTCATCGGCAGTCTCGACATGGGCGAGTAAGCATCACGAGCCTCCGCACAACCCGACCCTCGACGCGAAACCCGAGCCGCGCCGCCTCGCGGCTCGGGTGGCCGGCAGACTTCACTTCAGCGGGCCGGGCCGTTTCACTTGTGGAAGCATCCGTCCGACCGCCTCACAGAACGTGAGTCAGTTTCACAAAGTAGGTATTCGCTTGACGCGATCTTTCCCCGAAGGCCGCACGGCCTCGCTGGAATGCGAACTGAAGCGACCCAAACGGAGGCTTGTGCCTCCAAACGAACACCGCCTCCAAGTTCTTGCGGTCGATCACGGAACTCGTCTGGAAAAAGACCCTCACAAACAAATCCCGCGTGAAGCTTTGGCGGATACGGAAAACGTTGATGAGCGTGGCTCGCTGCCGCGGGTCGGGGTCAAGCCAAACCCGCGAGAGCTGATATTCGACGGCCAGCTTGTTGGTCAATTTGCGCGCCAGCTTGGCGTTGACCGCCCGTAGGTCGGAGTCGAAGTTCCGGCCCGACGTGTAGCTCACTTGCCAAGACTGAAACTCGCGCGTGTTGTAGCCGACTCCGAACTCGGCCTGGTCGTTGTGAAAGCCCTTCTCGAACTGTTCGAACTTGTTCTGGTGACGCGCCGTGACGCTCCAGCGGTTGCGGAATTCCACCTCGACGCTTTCGATGTTGTGATAGTTGCGCAGCACGCCTTTCTGGCTCCAAAAGATTCGGTTCTTCGATGAAAGCGAAATCCGCTGGATAGGTCGCTCCTCGAACCAAAACACTTTCTCCAAATCACTGTCCATCAGCCGCTCGTCATCGTCGGGGATGAAGCCGATGGCGTTGGCGTTGTCGCCGAAGCTGTCCCCCAGGTGGGTGTAGCGGTAATGGAAATGGAAAGTGGGCGTATCCCAGGCCGGGCGCAGGAAGTAGCCCCATTTGCCGCCCTGAATCGGTCCGTGGGCCCTCAGGAGTTGCCCGGTGAAGCTCATCGTCCGTGAAAAGCGCAGCGACGTATCGAGCCCCATCGACCCGCGGTTCTCGTCCCCGAGATCGCGATTCGCTGCTTGGAAGGCAATCTGCGACCCCGCGAAGATCTCGCGTTCCGCGCGGCCGACGGTGTAGTTCGCGCGCTCGAAACCTTGCCGGCCCGCGGTTTCATCCGCTAGGTCGATGGGCGAGGACCGCACGGAAAGAAGCGTTGTTTCCCACTTGCCGTTTCTCGACAGCAGCTTGCCCCCGGCGTCGATTTCTCCAATGCGGCGGGAGTAGAAGGTCTGGATCCTCTGCCGGAAGCGATCGTTGGTTTCTTGAAAAAACGGTCGCTTCTCTTCGAGCCGCACCTCGAAACGCGTTAGGTTCACAAACTCTTCGTCGGCCTCGATAATCGCGAAATCCGGGTTGATCGTTAGGTTCGCGATCGTCTCGGGACGAAACACATAACGAACGTCCAACCCCGCGTTTCCCCGTGTCGCGCCCCCTTGCGCGGCCGAGCCCTGCACATAAGGGATCAGTTCCCAACGTTTCGCGCCGCCTCTTCGCAACGACAAACCGTCAAGCCGGCCGTATTGCGAAACGCGAGTGGCCGACTCGAGCGGTCCGGCCCAGAAACTATGCTCCAGGCTGCTGCGTCGAGTGCGCCCAATGTTGAATCCCCAGGTGCGGTCCTCGCCCGTCCTGAACTGAATCACGCGCAAGGGAATGGCGAACTCCGCCGACCAACCGTCATCCACGATTTGCGCGGCGACCTGCCAAGATGCGTCCCAAATCGTATCCTCGACACGGCCGTCATCGGTAATGCGGCCGTCGGTCTGCGTCGCGAGCGGGTTTGTCGAAAAGAAGTAACAAGTCCTTCGGTCGTGGAAGGTGTCGAGATACACCGTGATGGAATCGTCTTGGGTGAGCGGGTCGTCGCGATTGTTGAGTCGTGCCGTGACCGATTGCGGATCATCGTCAAGAGCGTGAACGCCGATATAGACGTGAGTATCATCAAACAGTAGGTAACCGCGAGTCGTTTGCCGAGCAGGCGCGCCCTTGCGCGGTTCCAGTTGCAGGAAATCCGAAAACTCAGTTGCTCCCCGCCACTCGTTTTCAGTCAAAACCCCGTCGAGAAGCGGCGGCGTCGCGGTTTTGACGGCGTTCGCCGAGTGGGGTTGCGCGTGAAGGGGTGCGCAGGCCAAGGCCGAAAAAAGGCCTGCTGTGGCGAGCAATAGGCGGCGCTTTCGAAAAATCCTCGTACGAGTATCGTCGCACAGTTCTCCGATTCCCAACCCGCCCGCGAGTTACAAGTTCGGCTGCGGCGGCTTCACTTTCTCCCACGGCAAGGTCCCCTTCTCGCGGATCTTGCGGCGGAACACCTTGTCCCCGGCGGTCACGTACAGAGTCTTCATTTCCGGACCCGCGAAGACGACGTTCGTCAGCCATCCGGGCTGGGGTTTGTTTATGATCCCGACTAAGCGGCCGAGCTGGTCGAAGATCTGCAAATTACCGTCGGCAAAGGCCGCGGCGTAGAGCCGTCCCTCGGCGCTAAAAGTGATCCCGCCGGCACCCGGACCCTCAACACGGTAGAAGCGTTGGCCGTGGTCCAATGTTCCATCCGGCTGGATCTGAAACGACCAAACCCACCCGCTGCCTGAATCCGCTATCGCCAGCAGGGATTGGTCGGGCGAGACGGCAATGCCGTTGGGACGGTGGATGCCTTGCGGTAGTTGGAAGTCCTTCCGCGAAGGCTCGTGGACGAGCGTCGGAGCGCCGCTGTTCCGAATCAAGTAGACACTGCTGTTCCACAGGTCAGTGTAGTAAATGTCCCCGCGCGCGGCAACCGCCACGTCATCGCACTTGGCGCCTTCGGCGATGACTTTCTCTCCGCCCTCGGGGCTATAAGCGACAATGCCGTCGGCCTCGCAAGCGTAAAGCCGGCCGTCCGCGTCGAACTGCAAGCCGCTTGGATACTCGACGTCCTCCTTGAAGACGCTCGGATCCCCGCCGGCGGAGATCCTCCATATCTTGCCCGCCGCGACATCGGTGAAATAGACGTCGCCGTTGGGCGCGACCGCGGGGCCCTCGGTGAATTGGTGGCCTTCCGACACCTGCTCCCAGCCATGCGCGGGGTCGAGGATCTTGGTGATCCACTGCCGGTCGCCCTCGGACTTGGGCGCCTCGATAGGCTTTTCCCAGTCTTTCCAAAGCCAACGCAGCGCATCGGGAAGAACGGCTCGCGGCTGTAGGTTGTTATGTCCTCCCTCGCCCGTGACGAACTGGTAGTCGTAGCCGGCGAACTTGAGCGCGGAGGCCAAGTCTTGGTTGCCCATCCACCACGAGCCGGCGTAGATATCGAGGTCGCCCGAGCCGTCTTGCATGTAGACTTTCAGAGGTTTCGGCTCGGTCTTTCGAACCAGCGCGGAGTAGATCTGTCCGCCGCGCAGATCGACAAAGCTGCCGATGAAGCTCAGCACGCGACGGAAGGCGTCGGGGCGCTCCCAGGCCGCGGTGAACGAGGCGATGCCGCCCGAGCTGATTCCGCCGATGCCCCGCAGGTTCGGGTTGTCCGTCAGCTTGTACCGCTTGCCGACCTCGGGCAGAATCTCCTCGATCAGGAAGCGGGCATACCGGTCGCCCAAGGCGTCGTACTCAAAGCTGCGATTGAAGCGGTCTTGTTGCCCTTCGTTGAAAGCGGGCAGACGGCCCCAGTTGACGAAAATGCCGATGGTCGCCGGCATGTCGCCCTTATGGATCAGGTTGTCGAGGACGGTCGTGGTCAGCCAAGGAGTCTCCCGATCGGTCGAGCGCATGCTTCCGCCGTCCTGGAAGACCATGACCGCGGCGGGCTTTGAGCCGTCGTATTGGGCGGGGACGTAGATCCAGTAATCGCGAACCGTGCCGGGGAAGATCTCGCTCTTCCATTCATGCTTCTCGATCTTGCCCTCGGGAACGCCGGGGTTGCGGCGTGAATCGGGTCCGAGGGCATACTCCTCGCAAAAAAGCGACAAGGGGCACAACAGCACGAAGACTAAGACAGCGAGCAGGCGCAGCATCAAGTACTCCAATCCGCGGGAAGTGTACCGCCAGACGAGGACTCTATCAGAACGCGGCGATATCGAGCAAGGTCAAATCACCCGCCAACACCAGCCGCAGTCTTGAGGACCTGGTTCATGTTGGCTGGCCTGTCAAGTCAAATTTGGGATTAGGTTACAATACGCATCGTCGCTTCCGCCGCATCACTCCGATGACGCCCATGGTTCAACACGTGAAGATTCTCGGCATCCTTCACCTAGTCTTCGGCGGACTGGGAATACTCGTTGCTTGCTTGATCTTTCTGGTCTTTGGAGGGATCGCCGGCTTGATCGGGATGAATGCGAATGACGCCGATGCGCTCGTCGCGGCGCCAATCCTGCTGGTGATCGGCACCGTTGTCTTTCTATTGATCGCGGTGCTGTCGGTACCGCAAGTGGTCTGCGGAGTGGGCTTGCTACGGTTTCGCCCTTGGGCCCGAGTCCTGGGCATTGTGATCTCGGCGATCAGCCTGTTCAATATTCCTTTCGGAACGGCTCTCGGAGGATACGGACTCTGGGTTTTGCTCGCCGACCCTTCGCAGCCGCTGTTCCGGAGCTGACGCGCCAACGGAGAGGGCCGGGGGGGACTCCCCACCGTTTGTCAAGTGCTGAGGAAGGGCGGTACCCTTCCAGAGCGGCTGCCCAGCGCGGTAGTTCAAGCTGCCGCTTGGGCCGGCGGCTGACGACGGGCGGGGTCATACAGGGTTCCCTGACGAAGCATGGCGCACAGCACGGCCAGAAGTCGGTCCGCAAGACCGCGCAACGCGCGCCCGTGAGAATGCCCTCGGTTGCGCAACTGATGGTAATGGTGACGACTGTGGGGGTCGTGTTGGATGCTCACTCTCGCCCAATGGTAGAGCGCGTTGCGTAAACGGTCATTGCAGCCGCGACGCATCAAGACGGCGATCTTTTTGCCACTGCGGCGCGTGATCGGGGCGCTGCCGCAGTAGGCTCGAAGAGCGGGGTAGTCTCGATGGGCGAGAGCCTGTGAGGCCTCGGCCAGCATCGTGGCGGCGACGACACGTCCGACCCCGGGCAAGGAGAGGATGATCTCGACGTCGCGATGCTGGTGAGGATCCTCGTCGTCCTCGGACGGGGAAGCGAGTTGCTCCAGCAGGGTTTGGAGGCGCCTGGCCAGCTCGGTTCGCTGCTGGGCGATGAGTCGCAGATGAGGAATGAGTAGAAGAGCGTGTTCGCTCGCTGCGTCGGCCGTTCCGGCAGCAAGTTGGAATCCCGGCGCTCGCAGTTCGTTGACGATGTCGGCCGATTGGAGCCGGCGAATGCGGTGGGCGCGAAGCAACTTTTCGATTCGTGCCGGTTTCAGTCGACGAGCCTTTGCGGGGCTGGGAGCCAGTTCCAGCAGGGCCCAGAGCCAAGCTTCGTTGGCGGCTGGGGACAAGCGCAAAAGCTGCGGGTAGTAGCGATAGAGTTGCTCGCGAAGTTGGCAGCTGTTGCGGTTGAAGCTGCTACGCAACTCATCGTCGAGACGAGTGAGGTCGCGCAGGCGCATCACGAGCGGGTCGTCGACCTCGATGGCATGGAAGCAATGCGGGTCGGTTCGCAGCGAGCAAGCCAAGACGAAAGCGTCACGGCGGTCGTCTTTGGCGCCGGCCGGGAAATGCCGGTCTCGGAAACGATCGAGTTGTTTCGGGTTAAGGAAGAAAGCCGAGAATCCCCGTTCGAGCAGCGTTTCGACCAACGCGCCACGCGGGACTTCGATCGCGACCGCGATGGAAGCCGGCGGGCAGCCGGTCAACTCGAGCAGTTGATTGAGGAACTCGCCGACCGCCGAACCGGAATGAACGACGGTGCGTTCGTGAACGATCTCGCCCTGGGTGTCGAGCAGACAGATTTGATGGGCCTCGGTGGCCCAGTCGATACCGACGAAGAATTGAAATGCAGATGCAGACAAGACAGACTCCTTTCGCCAGCCGCCGCAACCAACGGCACCCCTGTACTGGCGCTCGAACAAACGGCGCGAACTCCCCACTGGGCTTTCGGTTGCGGACCACACCGGGAGGGCGCAAGTCCCCCCAAGGCGTTCGATCGCAGGGGGCGAAGGGCGCTCCTCTCGGGTGGCCGGTCTTCTATGAACTACCGCGCTGGGCAGCCACTCTGGAAGGGTACAGGGGCGGCTTCGCGGTCGCGGCGCTTGTTCGGGTCGTGCGGTGAAGATTCCTTATTAGGAAGCTGTCCCCTGTTTTTTCCTGTTTTTTCCTGTTTTTCTGTTTTTGCTGTTTTTGCTGTTTTTCGTTTTTCAACCGGTCTTGGCGAGTTCGGGAGCTGGAAGGTGTGAGTAAATTGAAGGCCGCGTTTTTCCGGCAAGTTTGCGCTCCGGGCAAGTCCTTTTGATTCAGTGCGGCGCCAACGCAAATGTCACAGGCCAACCGCCCGAAGTCAATTTACTCACACCTTCCTGCCCCCGATCTCCCACTCCCCCGATCTCCTCCCGATCTCCTCTTGCCGCCTTCTCTACACCTACCGGGGCACAAGAAAACGAGGGGGGCGTTGCCGCCCCCCTCGCTGCTTCGGTTGAACTAAAAACGAAAGTTGTTAGTGGCCCAGATCCTCGTTGGGATCCAGCACCCGCACACCTTCGCCGTCGATTTCAAGAATCAACGCCAGATAGCCCTGTGCCAGTGTCGGGATGCCAAGGAACCCGTCGCTGATGAACGCGTATCCATGGCCATACTGGAAATCACAGTCGGCAATGACGTAACCCTGGAACTCAGGGGCTTCGGAGGAAAGCAGCCATACCAGTTGGTCGCCGGCTTCCACCACGTCCGAAATAACGCTCTCGGGCGCTGCCCCACCACCGGTTGTGCTGCCGTGGTAGTGGATCTCGCAGGAGCCGTCTTGCGGCTCGGCGCCGGGAGACAGCCAGTCTTCCGAAGTGTTGGAAACAACCAAGCCGGTGTCGAAATTGCCCTGGTTGGTAACAAACGGGAACAAGAGTGTGGAGCTACATTTCGTCACGGTGACGATGTCCTCCGGATCCGAACCCGTAACGTCGAGGAACCGCGGACGCGGCTCGCCGGAGGTCGAGATGTCGCTCGTGCTCAGAGGCGCGAAGCTGACCGAAACCTGACCGGTACCCGGTGTGGGAGAGTCGTTCTCCGTGTCGGGCTCCCAGCCGAACTCCAAACCGATGGTGCAATCTTCACTCAAGATTGTCCAGTCATCGGTAACCTCATAGCCGATCGAGCCGGCGCCACCGTCAATATCCACCTCCACAAAGCCGAGCGGTGTGTCGCACGCCGTCGGGAATGTTGTGAAATTGCACCAGGAAATGGGTCGATTGCGTCGCGCCGCCAACGTCGGAGCCAAAATAGCCGGCTTCGTTTTGGATGTTGGAGGAGAACGTGAAGGACGGTACGCCGAGCGTCTTAAAGGCGGTCGGAAAACCTTCCGTGATCGTGATGCTGCCCGAGTCGCCGAGCGGTTCGCACTGCAGCCCCGAGGCGTCCACGGCATCGCCGACGATCAAACCTTTGAGCGTGGCGCCGATGTTGAACAGGTTCTTGTTCACCGAGATGGCGCTCTCACCGGTGATGACCAGGTCGGCCTGCACCTGCGTGAAGCCGATCGGCGCATCCGTCACGCCCAACTCCGAAGCGTTGACGCGAACGTTCGTGATGCGTAGGGTGGTCGTCGGCTCGTTGTCGCCGCCGCCACCGTCGGGAACCGGAAACATAACGCCGTTCCAGCGCAGGTTGTTGTTGGCGGCCAGCAGACCCTGCTGCGGGCACTGGTTGAGGACCCCGGTTCCGCTTGTCTTATTGGTCTGGCCGGCCGCAAGAGTTATCATTTCCTCCGGCTACCGGAAACGCGGAGTTGTTCTCGTTGATGACCAGAACGGCATCGGTGATGTCCGCGCCGGAGCCGAACGTCCGATGATGGGTATTTACTTGACTCAGGTGACCACAAGATGTAGGATCGGGGAAATGGAAGATTATCCTCGGAATCTGGCCGAGTTCGAGGCGCGTTTCGCCACCGAGCAGGCCTGTCGAGAGTATCTGTGTCAACTCCGCTGGCCGGAGGGTTTTCGTTGTCCGCGATGCGGGCACGACAAAGCGTGGGCGGTGCGGACAGCGCTGCTGGAGTGCGCCGGCTGCGGGCATCAAGCTTCTCCAACGGCGGGCACAATATTTCAAGACACCCGCCAACCCCTCCAGAGTTGGTTTCGAGCCATGTGGTGGCTCACGAGCCAGAAGAACGGGGCGAGCGCGCTGGGCTTGCAGCGGGTGTTGGGCCTGGGCAGCTACAAAACGGCCTGGACTTGGTTGCATAAGCTCCGGCGCGCCATGGTGCGGCCCGGACGCGATCGGCTCAGCGGGCGCGTGGAGGTTGACGAGACTTACTTAGGAGGCTTGGAGGAGGGCGTGCGCGGTCGCCAAACCGACGCTAAGGCGCTGATTGTAGTAGCGGCCGAGGAAGATGGTGCCGGCATCGGGCGGGTTCGGATACGCACCATTCCCAACGCCTCCGGGGACAGCTTGATGGCCTTCGTCGGCGAGTCGATCGAACCCGGCAGCGTGGTCCATACCGACGGTTGGCTGGGATACGAACCGCTCGAAGGCGACGGCTATCGCCACGAGGTGAGCTACCTGGAGGGGCAACCGGCGCGCGCCTCGAAACTGCTCCCCCGGGTGCACCGCGTGGTGTCGTTAGTGAAGCGCTGGATACTGGGCACGCATCAAGGAGCGGTCAGTCACGAGCATCTCGACTCCTACCTCGACGAATTCGCCTTCCGCTTCAACCGCCGCAAGTCCAGAAGTCGAGGCAAGCTCTTTTACCGCCTGGTTCAACAGGCCGTCGCCGTGCCACCGGCACCCTACAAATCGCTGGTCGGAGGCACCGCGACACGCGCTACGGACGACCACAACATGTAGCGGCTATTTCCCAATACCTGAGTCAAGTAAATACCCATCCGTCCGATTATTGGTAACGAAGGCGCTGGTAAAGAGATCGACGTTCACCTCGAACTCGTGGTCGGCAGGGTCAGCAAGGGAACTGGTACAGCTCAGCGTAATATCGCCGACCAATTCCGCGATGCCTTCAGCGCGGATCAGAGGCGTTACCGCCGTTGCTTGACATGTAACTAGATTTTCCTGAGCGTTCGCCACGCCGACGGGCAGCAGAGCCATCACCGTCAGCACTGCGAACAAGGAAAGCTTTTTCAAAACTGTCATGGATTCTCTCCTTTGGTCCACAAGAGATAAAGATCGAATCTCCTCAAATCAAGCGAGAAGATTCAGCCCACAAAAAGCAAATTACTTTCAAACCCGGCCAGGCGACCCCAGTGGAGTCATAGCGACCGTGCAATCAGCGTGGGTCGCGAGACTCCCCACCACCGCTTGACCGTACGGACTCTCCAGCCGTTGCGTGCGCGCGGACCGGAAAGTGCACCGTAGGGAAAGGAGCCGCAGGTGCGCGCTCGCTTGCGGGCCACTCATCGTTCTGAGGTGCCGGCCTTCGGAGTCCAGAGCGAGGCGAGCTGACCCCAAGATCTTGGAGGCACTTGAGTTAAGTAAATACCCACTATAGCCCAAGCTGCTTGCGGGGGACTGATGCGAATGAACCCACAACCGCGTCCATTGATGCGATTAAACCATGAATTAACACAAACGCAAATCCGGCGTCAAGGCCCTTCCGGCGGTTTTTTCGTTCCCGCCGGGCAGGGGAGTTCGGGGACGGGAAGGTGTGAGAAAATTGAAGACTGGGTTTTTTCGGCAAGTTTGCGCTCCGGCAAGTCCTTTTGATTCAGTGCGGCGCCAACACAAATGTCACAGGCCAACCGCCCGAAGTCAATTTACTCACACCTTCCGGTCCCCGAACTGCCCCCCGAACTGCCCGTCCCCGGAATCGATGGCACGACAGCCGCGTCGAGTGCGTCACCGGTTTGCCTTTTTTGATCCACTGCTCGGGTTGCCGGGCAGGCAAACGCGACGCCGATTTCTTTGGCGACGCTCATGATGTATTGCTTGCCTTCTTCGTATTCCTCCGCGGTCTTGAGGTGCTCAAGCATCAGGGGCGGCTGGGCCGCCAGCTTCGAGAGTTCACGCAGGTAGGCGCGGTAGTCCACTTCTCCTCGACCGGGGATGACTTCCCGGAAGTGGACGTTGAGTTCGACGTTCCACTCCAGATCCTTCGCATGGCAGGAGACCACCCAGCGGCCCAGCTTACGGAAGCACTCTTCGGTCAGCGCGCTGTTGTCATAGAAACGCGCCGGGCTGTTGACCAGATTGCAGACGTCGATGTGGACGCCAAGCGCCTCGCGGTCAACAGCCTTGATGAGCCGGAGGTAGGAGTCGGGGCTATCGGGAACAACCCATCCCATCATCTCGATGCTGAACTTGGTTCGTGTTGGTTTGACCTCGTCGATCACTCGCCGGCAGTTCTCGACCGTGGCATCGAAGGCTTCCTGAGAAAGGTTCTTTGGATGGGGACCGTACCAAACCTCAGGGTTGTAGGAGCCCGCGATATCAACACAGCAGCGGGCCTCGACGGCCTCCGCCAGCGCTAGACGCTCCGTGACATACCTCAAATTCTCTCGGCGCTTGTCAGGGTCCGGATCGAGCATGTTCTTCCATGCACCGACCTCGGCGATCACCACGTCCTCCGCGGCGAAGGCTTTGCGAATGGCCTCCGTTCGGTCCCGGTCAGTCGCATCGGCGTCCGGGCAATACGCTGCGCTGTACCCCAACCGGCGGTGCTCGCGGGCGAATTCCTCGGGATCCTCTGACTTCAAGAAAATCGGCCCGCCGAGACGTACCGGATATTGAGATGCAGCGGGTAAAGCCACCGCCGAGGCAGCGGCAGCTAGGAATGAGCGGCGCGTTACGTGGTTCATGAGGACCCGGGCCTTTGAAATGACGGAACCCAAATGCTAGGTACTGCCCTTGGAGCTTCGTGAACGAAACCGCCGCCGAAACCGCTGTCGAATGTTGATAGACCTACCGAAAATACTGTAGCTCGCTGGTCCCCAGCAGCGCCTGCGCATACTCTTCCCACGGCGCGGCATCCGCCCGCCCTTCGCGCCGGCTCACAAAACTAAGCGCCAGATCCGCTTCTTTAGCTTTGGGATCCCGCCCAAGCACCCGCCGATACATCGCCCGAACCTTCGCCGCCGGATCGTAAATCCCGGAAACGCGCACCTTCAGACTCTTCGCCTGATACTGCATCCAACTGCTGTTGAGAACGAATAACTGCTGCAACGGCGTGGTGGTCACCTGCCGTTGCGGAGTGTGCTGGGTCGCGTCGGGAAAATCGTAGAGCTGCAGCACCGGATGCAAATGCCCGCGGCTGATCTTCGAGTAAACCGACCGCCGTGCCCCATGCTCGGCGTCCACCGCCACCGACGGCCCCCCCGGCGTCAGATCCAGCTCCCCCGAAGCCTGCAAGATCGAATCGCGCCACGCTTCGATCTCCAAACGCCGCGGCGTCATGCGCCACACCCACTGGTTGGTCGCGTCGGCCTGCGAGGCCGCGTCAATATGCCGACTGCTCTGTTGATAAGTCGCCGAAAGCATGATCTCGCGGTGCAGCCATTTCAGCGACCAGCCATTCGCGACAAAACGCGCCGCCAAATCGTCGAGCAGTTTCGGATGCGTCGGCAACCGCCCCTGCTTGCCGAAATCCGACGGCGTACGAACCAAATGCCGGCCGAAATGCCAACCCCACACCCGGTTCACCCAAACCCGCGCCGCCAACGATCCCGCCTCCCCCACAATCTTATTCGCCAATTCCAACCGCCCCGACCCTTGACGAAACGGCTCCGGCTCACCCGGCGAAAACACGGTCAAAAACCGCCGCGGAACGATCTCCCCCGGGTTGGCCACATTGCCTCGAATAAAAATCGGTAAATCACGCGGCTCGCCCGGACGCAAGTTAATCCACGTCACCGTCGGCGTGTTGCCGTCGATCCACACGCCGCAGTCGATAATCGCGTGCGCCATCGGCGTGTCGATCTTCCCCAGCTCCTCCTCGAGCCGCTTCGCTTCCTCTTGGATCGCGGCGACTCGAGGATGAACCTCCGGGGCGATCGTCTCGAGCTCCATTAAGTTGACGGCCATTCCCTTGAAGCGCACCAGACGCTCGTGATCCCAAACAAGCTTCTCGGCCTCCGCCGGGTCCATGGCGACGATCGGCCGTTTCACAAGCCAGAGGCTGGCGAAGACTCCCGCCAGCGCATGGTAGTCCTTATTCGTAATGGCGTCGAATTTGTGGTCGTGGCAGCGCGCGCAAGCGACTGTTAGTCCGAGCAACCCGCGGGACACCGCGTCTACGCGCTCATCCCAGTCGTCGCTCGCAATTGTTTCAATCACATCCCGCGAGAGCCTACGATCTTTGTGGTACATGGGCGAGTTGCCGATGTACCCCAGCGCCCGCATCTGGCTCGGCTCGAACTCCGGCAGCAAATCCGCCGCGAATTGCATCCGAATAAAACGGTCGTAGGGAATGTCTTCATTAACCGCTTCGATCACCCAATCGCGGTAGCGCCAAGCCAGCGGATGCGGCTGATTCGTGGCTTCCGTGGTGGGGTGATCCTCCGCCCAGCGCGCCACGTCGAGCCAATAGCGCCCCCAACGCTCGCCGTAGTAAGGCGAAGCGAGCAAGCGGTCGATCAGCTCGGCATAGGCCTTCGGCGACGAATCGGCGGCGAACGCCTCGATCTGCTCGTAGGTCGGCGGCAATCCAACTAGGTCGAGATAAGCTCGCCGAATCAACGTCCGCCGATCAGCCCACGGCGACGGCTCGAGCCCGTTTTCCTCGAGCTTCGCCAAGACGAAAGGATCAATACCCTTGCGCGCCCAATCGCCCCGAGACGTCTTCGGCGCGGGTTGCTCGACCACCGGCTGAAACGCCCACCACTTGCGGCCCTCCTCGATCGGCGTTCCCGGCCCGTCTTTCTTCTCCGTAGTCGTCGGCTCCGCTTCGCCCTCGCGCGGGTCCACGGCGCCGTCGGCGATCCATTTTTCGAAATCCGCGATCACATGATCGGGCAGCTTCCCCGTCGGAGGCATTTTCAATTGCGGGTCCTTGTAACCCAGCGCCGTCAGCAACCGACTTTGCTCGGGCTGCCCGGGGATCACCGACGGCCCCGTATCCCCGCCCCGCCGCAGACCGTCGCGCGAGTCCGTGACCAGCCCGCCCATCGGCTCTTCCAATTTCGACGAATGGCAAACCTCACACTGCTCCACCAGCACCGGCCGAATCTTACGCTCGAAAAACTCAATCTCCGTGCTCTGCGCCGCCGCGGGGACCACACCCACCCCGGCCACGAGCGCCGCCACCAAAAAACGTTCCCGCCAACCCCTCACGCCAAAATCTCCTCAACCACTCGCCCATGAATATCGGTCAAGCTGAAATCCCGCCCCGCATACCGATACGTCAGCTTTTCATGGTCCAGCCCAAGTTGATGAAGAATCGTCGCATGCAAATCGTGCACGCTGACCCGCTGCTCCACCGCCTGAAAACCGAACTCATCCGTCGCCCCGTAAGTCAGCCCGCCGCGAACGCCCCCTCCCGCCATCCAAAACGTAAAACCGTAAGGATTATGGTCGCGCCCATCACCGGCCTCCGAGACCGGCGTGCGCCCAAACTCCCCGCCCCACACAACCAGCGTCTCGTCGAGCAACCCGCGGCGCTTGAGATCCATGATCAGCGCCGCCGCGCCCTGGTCCATATCGGGACAGCGCTCGCGCAGATTCTTGTTGATCTCCTTGTGATCGTCCCATGGCTGGCCCGGGCCGTAATAAAGGTGCACATAGCGCACCCCGCGTTCGACCAGCCGCCGCGCCAGCAGGCAACCATTGGCGAAAGGGGTCGAGCCGTATTCCTCGCGAATTTTCTCGGGTTCTTTGCGAACATCAAACACATCTAACGCCTCGAACTGCATCCGGTAAGCCGTCTCCATGGCTTGGATGCGCCCATCGAGAAACGCGTCGGGACCGGTCTCGGCGCGGTGGTCGCGGTTGAGCGCCGTCAGAAGGTCGAGCTGTTCGCGCTGCGCATCGCGATCGAGATGGGTGTTGCGCAAATACCGGATCATCTTTTCCGGGTCTTCGTTCGCGTGGTTGAAATGCGTTCCTTGGTACTCAGCCGGCAGAAACCCCGCGCTCCACAGCTTCCCGGCTCGATCAGACGGGCTCAGAACGACGAACCCCGGCAGGTTTTGGTTTTCCGTCCCGAGCCCGTAGGAAACCCAAGCCCCCAGCGAAGGCCGTGTCGAGGCGATGTTGCCCGAATGGATCAGATTGCGCGCCGGCGTGTGGGTCGGGTTGAACGTGTACATCGAGCGAATGATGCACAGGTCGTCAACTGTCCCGGCGAGCTTGGGGAGCAGCTCGCTAACCTGGGCCCCGCTCTCGCCATGACGCTGAAACTTGAAAGGCGAGGGCAGCAGCCCCCCCGTCATCCGCTCGGTCCGCAAGTCAGCCGAGTCGGGCCGCTGACCGGCGTATTTTTCGAGCGCGGGCTTGTAATCAAACATGTCCATATGCGACGGCCCGCCCGTCATGAACAAGAAGACGACATGCTTCGCCTTCGGAGCAAAGTGCGTCCCCAACGGCTCGGCGGCCGCAAGGTCTCCCCGCAGCATCCCGGCCAAGCCAATCCCACCAAGCCCGCCGCAAAGCGACTCCACAAACCCCCGCCGGCTCATCGGCCGAGCGATGTTCGAAGTCAACTGAACAGATGTCGTGGAGGTCGGCGGGCCGGCCGCCTTGGAACCAAAGTTTCGGATCGCTGAAGTAGAAGAAAGCCGCATCATCATTTCACCTTGACGCGAGCGCGAGTTCCTCTAAATGATAGCCTGTCGGAACCGCCGTTTCCGAAAAAAAGCCGCGATCTGTCCGGATAGAAGAGGGGAGCGGAAAAGAGACCCACGCACTCGCCTGCCTCATCCTCAAACCGAGCCGCGCACGTCAGGGGCTGTACGAGACGCGACTGACGTTTGAGTCTCTGCGGTATGCTTGCAGCGTGAAACGCGTGGTGAGAGGATGGCGGGGACTGTGATCTGCGTCGTGCTGCTCTTCTTTGTCTGGTGGGTGGCGGTCTACTTCGACTACATCACCTTAACGTTTAAACCGTTTAGCAACGAAAGGTTGCTGTACGTGCTGGGACCTGTAGTTGCGTTGCCCACGCTGATGGTGTCACTCTTCGTCCGACTTCTTTGCCGGCGAGTTCCAGACGCGGCTCAGAACCAGAGACAGCGGATGCTGGGACCCGTAGTTGCGTTGCCCACGCTGGTGGTGTCACTCTTCGTCCGGCTTCTTTACCGGCGAGTTCCAGACCCGGCTCAGAACCAGAGACAGCGGACGCCGGACGAGAAGCGGTGAACGCCAACGAAAGGAGACCCGCCGTCCGACTAGCGACACGTTCGGCACGGCGACAAGCCGCACGGTCTACGCCCCGGCGCAGCGGCAGGGATGGACCGCTTGGCGGACGCTCTGGGTGGACGCGAACGGCGTTATCTACCGATGGTCTTGGAAGGGACTCTATACGTCATACGTCTATCCCAAGCGAAAGGCGATTGACATGCACCATGACGGAGCCGACCGAGGAGATCGGTGACCGAGAGATCGGGAGAGATCGGGAGAGATCGGTGCCCGGCACCGAACCTGCCCCCACCCGCACTCAAGTATAATAGCCTCCGTCGCAAATTGAACGGAACTCGCGACCGGTACCGCTCCCCTCCCGTACTATTTCGCATAGCCTCGGGGGCTTGGCTCTTCAAATCCAAAGGAACTGGATATGCTCAACCTGACTCGATTTCTCTTGTGGTTTGTGGCGTTGGCCGCGCTCTTGGTCGCTTCCACGGCAAGCGCGGCGTCACCGAAAATTCCTGTTGTTCTTTCCACCGATGTCGGCAATGAGGTGGACGATCAGTGGGCGATCACTTACCTGCTCATCAACTCGGATTTTGACGTTCGGGGGATCATCTCGGCCCACGCGCCAACCATCAGCCCGCCCGCCGGGCAAACGTCTTACAGAATTCTTCTTGATGTAGTCGAGAATCGGCTGGGCATGGCGAGCCACCCACCGCTATTCGCTGGGGCCGATCTCCCGTTGGAGGACAGGACAAAGCCCAGGGCCAGTGACGGCGCGCGTTTTCTCGTCGAGGTGTCGCGGGACTTTTCACCCGACAACCGGCTCAAAGTGCTGACCATTGGCGCGGTGACGGATGCGGCCTCCGCCATCCTGATGGACCCCACCATCGTCGAGCGCATCGAAATCATCGATATGGGATTCACGAGCTGGCCCAACGGTGGAGATGAGTTCAATATCGCCAACGACGTGAAAGGCATGCAGGCCATCCTCGACTCGGACGTCCCTCTGACCATCGGCTCGGGAAACGTCTGCCGGGCGAGTCTGTCGCTGCATCTGGATCAGGCCCGAGAAATGGTGGGCGACCGGGGCCCTATCGGGCAGTGGCTCTTTGAGGAGTTTCAGGCCTGGTATTACCGCTTTGTCAAACCACGGCGAGTGGACGATTTTTCGAAGCCTTGGATCATTTGGGACAACATCACCCTAGCCTACGTATTAGGGATGACGACCCACGAAACCCACCCCCGCCCAAAGTTGGGTGACGACATGAACTTCGAGCACGTCAAAACCGACCGCACGATCAACTGGATCACCGACGTCGACGAGCAGCGCATGTGGGACGATTTCCTAAAAAAACTAGACACCTATCAACAAACCCACGCCGTAGGACGTCCCACCTCCCGAACCTTCCTGCTTCTTCCGTAACCGCCCCGGCCGGCCCCCAGCATCCCGTGGCGGAAGTAGTTCGGGCGAAGATGGGGGACTGCCGGCCCGATTCGGCCCGAGACTTGCGAGATTGGGAGCTCGTCCCCGATCCGGCCCTCAAAGCTCTACGAACCGCGCCTAGCCGAAAAGAAAGCCGGTAAGACGATCAAGGGCCTGCCCACCCTCAAGAACGAGCACGTCCACGCCTAGAGAGGCGAACCCGATCAGATCCCCGATAGCCGAACTGATTGACGTTATCTCACGGAGTCCGCGTCCCGCTCGATCTTCGTAACGTTTCGGGGACTCTCCAACGTCATTTGATAGAATGCCCGGTGTGGTGAGTTTCCATCGGATTGCGGCCCGCGGCCGGCTTAGGAGTCTCTATCCTGTTGAAATATCGAAAGCTACCCGCACGTTGGGTTCGTTTCGTAGAATTGCTGTCGAGCCGTTTGGGCAGCGGTTTTTTCTCGCGGCCCGGTGATAACCGGTCATTCGCTCCCGGCTTCCTTGCTTAGGGTAGCGTTCGTGTCAAGCCGGTCTTGGCGCGGTTGGGGAGCTGCCTTGGGACCGGCCGTTGGGCGGCCGGTCTTGTTGACCCACCGCAAGCCCCCGAACGGCTGGCCGGCCGGTCGTTCGCCCGGAACGGCGCGGGGGTCGATGGGTTAGGGTGCCGGCCCTTACGGACCGGCCCCTGATTAATCCGAGCGGGCCTTGCGCGAATTCGGCTGCGTCCGCGTTGCGATGTCGTGAAGGTGAGCGAATGGGATGAAGATTCATTATTAGGAAGCTGTCCCCAGTTTTGCCCCCCAGTTTTGCCCCAGTTTTGCCCAGTTTTGCCCTCGGGCGATTAGGTTCGACTAGTAGACTGGAATCAGTCGAGACGCGACAGAGTTCAGTTCCCGGACTCAAGAAGCTCCACCCGCGTTTCGTAGTTGAGTTGGGGCTCGCGCTCTTCAAGGCAAGACGGCTTTCTCTAGGCCCAACATCTGGCAATAGTCATGGCCGCTTCGATACATCCCGGCGGTTTACCGCAGGAGTTGCTTCGGGTCCCGGACGAGGAGAAGAAACGGCAAGCGGTCGATTCCCTGCGTGGGTATGTGTATCAGGTCTACCAGACGCTCCTCGCGTGGCTGGACCTAAACGTCGACGAAACGTTGCTATTGGAGATAGCTGAAGATTACGCAATGATGGGTATTTACTTGACTCAGGTATTGGGAAATGGCCCCTACATGTTGTGGTCGTCCGTAGCGCGTGTCGCGGTGCCTCCGACCAGCGATTTGTAGGGTGCCGGTGGCACGGCGACGGCCTGTTGAACCAGGCGGTAAAAGAGCTTGCCTCGACTTCTGGACTTGCGGCGGTTGAAGCGGAAGGCGAATTCGTCGAGGTAGGAGTCGAGATGCTCGTGACTGACCGCTCCTTGATGCGTGCCCAGTATCCAGCGCTTCACTAACGACACCACGCGGTGCACCCGGGGGAGCAGTTTCGAGGCGCGCGCCGGTTGCCCCTCCAGGTAGCTCACCTCGTGGCGATAGCCGTCGCCTTCGAGCGGTTCGTATCCCAGCCAACCGTCGGTATGGACCACGCTGCCGGGTTCGATCGACTCGCCGACGAAGGCCATCAAGCTGTCCCCGGAGGCGTTGGGAATGGTGCGTATCCGAACCCGCCCGATGCCGGCACCATCTTCCTCGGCCGCTACTACAATCAGCGCCTTAGCGTCGGTTTGGCGACCGCGCACGCCCTCCTCCAAGCCTCCTAAGTAAGTCTCGTCAACCTCCACGCGCCCGCTGAGCCGATCGCGTCCGGGCCGCACCATGGCGCGCCGGAGCTTATGCAACCAAGTCCAGGCCGTTTTGTAGCTGCCCAGGCCCAACACCCGCTGCAAGCCCAGCGCGCTCGCCCCGTTCTTCTGGCTCGTGAGCCACCACATGGCTCGAAACCAACTCTGGAGGGGTTGGCGGGTGTCTTGAAATATTGTGCCCGCCGTTGGAGAAGCTTGATGCCCGCAGCCGGCGCACTCCAGCAGCGCTGTCCGCACCGCCCACGCTTTGTCGTGCCCGCATCGCGGACAACGAAAACCCTCCGGCCAGCGGAGTTGACACAGATACTCTCGACAGGCCTGCTCGGTGGCGAAACGCGCCTCGAACTCGGCCAGATTCCGAGGATAATCTTCCATTTCCCCGATCCTACATCTTGTGGTCACCTGAGTCAAGTAAATACCCATCCCCTATGGAACTTTCAGAAATCAAATCCAACGACAATTACTCGCGTTAATTACCTCACCACAGCCAAAATCGGCAAGGAGAAGAAGCTTAGTTTTCCGGGCGCAAGCCCGGGGCTGGTTTACTGGCGGATGGCCGCTCGCGACGGGGCGGATGTCGAGCCACTCCGCATAGCGCTCCAATCCCTAGATTTGCCACCGGAGATTCTTGATTTCGTAAAACGGGCTTTACCAGGTGAACTCCGCGACAGGTTGGTGAAGCGCATCAGCTGGCATTGTGGAGCCCACGACCTAACGCTACTGAAGCAAACCGCTCACCAGAGGCTGACCTTTCATGACCCCGCAAGGCAACTCCTATCCGCCGACGTAGACAAGGCTGAAGCTGCCTGCGTTTACGCAATCCTCGAGGTGATCGTCCGTAAGGAAGACCGCTTCCTGACGCAAGGCGGTTTCAAGCGAGTGTTCGAAAACGCCACAACGGTGCCAATGCCTGTCGAGTCACTGCGCAAGGTGTCTGATCGCTTGGCATCCACCGTCGGAGACCCCGTACTCTCTGTTGGCGGAGAGTGGCCGCTCGCTGAGTCGCTTCACCGGATGCCCCTGCCGCCGCATGTGGCTCTTCGCGGTGAATTAGCCAGAGGCTTGTGCAAAGACCTGGACCGCGATGGGGTCCTATGGATTCATGGGAGCAGCGGCTTAGGCAAGACCGTGCTTGCCCAGCTCGTGGGGCACCAGTGTGGGGGAGACTGGCGGATCGTCGACTTACGCGGTTGTTCGAGCGCAGACCTATTGTACCGGCTGCGTGCGACTGTAGCAATAGTAGGCCCTTCCCACGTCCGAGGGATCATCCTGGACGACCTTCCACCACAGTTCGCTTCGAGTGCCTCGCTCCAATTGGCGGTGCTGGCATCGGAGCTCGGACGGTGCGACGGCTCCCTTGTCGTCACCTCGAGCAAGACACCACCGCCAAGCCTTCGACAGCGCATCGGGTCAGCCGGGATCGTTGACAAACAGGTGCCGTATCTCACCAAAGAAGATGTTTTAGAAATGGTCACCGCAGCGGGCGGTGACGCGCAGCTTTGGGGCGACGTAATCCACACGTTCTGTGGCGCAGGCCACCCTCAACTAGTAGCCGCTCGCATAAGCGGCCTTAAGGAACGAGGGTGGCCGAACGCCGAACTTACCAACGTTTTGGACCCCTTCACTACACAGAACCTCGAACTTGAGGTTGAAAGAGAGCGGGTACGAGACCGACTCATCGCCGAGTTACCCGAGCAGCCACGTGAACTACTGTACCGGCTGACCTTAGTTGGGGGGCGCTTCGATCGCGAGCTGGCACTTTTTATTGCTGGTCTTGCACCCGCTATTGATCGACCTGGCGAAGTCTTCGAACGCCTAGTGGGGCCGTGGATTGAGTCGTGGGCCGCAGGGAAGTACGGTGTGTCCCCCTTGCTCAGCGATGCAGGCGTCATAACCCTTTCTCGTGCTCAATCGGACGCGATACATCGCACCATCGTCGATCATCTGCTCTCGAGGAAACCTTTTCCCGGCGAATTCTCTATTCACCTACTCATACACGGTCTCGCCTCCAAGCATTCGAAAGGTCTGCTCTGGCTGGCACACGCTGTCCTTCTGTGCCCCGAAGAGAACAAACAGAGGATGGCCAATGAACTTTTCCTGCTGCATTTGCTCGGCAATCCTAACGAACCCCTCTATCCCGAAGATCCGATTGTCTCATCGTTTCTTCGCCTTGCTCAGTTCTGCACGGCGGCGTGGCTCGGCGACAACCAAAGGATTCCGGCGATCCTCGACGATCTCTTTAGCGAAGTTCATCGATTGGAACCGGATGCTCGCGCCAGGACTTTCATCTGCCTGGCGATCGCCAACGTGCTTCTGTATCGGTCCCTGCCAGTATCGCCCGCTCGCTGGCTGCCGTGGTTAGACGAGCTGACCAGTATCGTTGATGAGGATGCGACTCTACGGGAACGCCTAGCAAACCAGGCTGCTTCGGCGGCCCACTTCGAAGGATATGCGTTGGATCAACGCCTCTTCATGATCCAGGCAACTGCGATAAGAGGAATAAGCGACCTCTCCGATCTATTCGATGCGCTCCACGCGATGGCAAAAGAGCGGCGCAGTCATTTGCTATCCGCGCTTCGCAGCCCGTACACGGGGCTTCGCCTAACAGTCAGTTCCGCATGGGTGTTTGACCATAAGAACGGCAAAC
This sequence comes from Bryobacterales bacterium, assembly GCA_965248235.1. Taxonomy (GTDB): domain Bacteria; phylum Acidobacteriota; class Terriglobia; order Bryobacterales; family UBA6623; genus UBA6623. Next base: position 177,178 of record CBDFIU010000003.1, read on the forward strand.
TTGACGGTCGTGAGGCTGCAGAAACGTTCCACCGTTTGGCCATGATGGCACGCACTTGGGCAAATGAAGATGCGGAGATAGAGTGTGTTTGCGCCGAGGCCGTTATGTTAGACGAATTCGCCGATGATTCTCAGAGTGCTCTGAAGGTCCTCGAAACAGCGCGGGAACGGTTTCCAGGGGAACCGAGAATCGCACGACAGGTTGCAAAGATTTTCTTCAGGCGAGGCGATCACGCTGCTTCACTTGAGGCGGTGCTTAACATCGTTGATACTTTCGCCAAGGATGAACCGATCGAACGAGCGTATGCGCTTCGTGAAGCCGCCGTCAGTGCAGCAGAAACAGGTAGGTTCAAGAAGTCCGGTCAACTCTTTTCGGCCGCTTATGACGCCGCAACGGAGGCGGGCGATGTATTGCTCCCGATGGCGATTGGCCTCTTGGCAGATAACGCCGTTGTCGAACTCGAGGACGAGCGCGAAAAAGGAGCGATTGCCTTGGCTACTGCTGCCCTTCGCCAGGCCGATCGTATTGACTCGGATGCGGGCGACCAGCAGAAGGCATGTCTTATCCTGCTGGGCCACACGATCCTTTGGTTATTGCAACAACGAACAGACCATGAGTCGAAGCTCGGAATCACCTACGGGTGCTGCAGCAACCCAGAGCCACACGAGGAGCTTCTGGAGAGACATCCGCCACCGCTTACTCTGTGTTGGTGCAATCTCGCACAGCTGCAACTCATTGTGGACGGAAGCCGAGACGCTCTTCGGGAATTCCGAAGTCGTGTAGGCCAGGGTAATCTGATACCGCTCGAGCTGTCGCTACAAATCACCAACGTCAGCCACAGCATCAGTGCGTTGGATAGAGCCAGCTTTCTGTCCGCAGTTCAGGATTATGTTGCGGTGCACACCTACCTGACGAAACATCGGGTACATGCGGAGGGGCCGGTGAATCACGAGGCATTGATCCATGACAGGATAGCTCCTTGCCCGATCATTCGATGGAACGAAGACGAATATCGCGCCACCGCGAGTCATGCGATCGCAGCGTACCTCGTTTCTTCGGCAGCTCAGAGGGACCTTACTGAGTTCTTCGAGACGGCCACGCAATTGCGACTGGTGGTTGGCGGCGATGGTTGCAACTTGGAAGTGTTCCAGTTCCTAGAGAACAACGGTCAACTTGAGGCCGGGAAAGACTCAACTTTCGTGGCTTCGGCGAGAACTCTTCGCGATCACGAGACCCCAATTGCTGCGAACAATCTGTTCTTGGCTACCTGCAACATCCTCTGGTGGTTACGTCGTTCCCCCTTTAACCGGGAACTATCACCCGGACTCTCCGATCTGATCGCCGAACGATGGACGAGGACAATCGACCTGCGACGAGCATCCCTTCGCCAGCCGCAGTTCACAGTAGATTCAATCCGCCAAGCTGTGGAAGATTCAAAGCGTGGAATCGGTAAGATCGCCAGAATTGTTTTGGCTGCCGAACCCGCAGTCGACAGCAGATTGCCCGTCGAGTTCCGAGAGAAGCTCCAGTTAAACTCTCAGGAATAGCTCGTCGCGATCTTAATGAAAACTTGGAGCTTGTTTCGCTTCGGCTTCGCCTGTACCGTGGCGGCAATCACGCGCCATCCGTAACGTTTCGGGGTCCTCGCAACGTCATTTGATAGAATGCCCGGTGTGAGGGGTGCCTCGGTTAGGAGCTTGTTGATGCGGCCTCGAAGTCTTTTTTTGTTTGGTGTTGTGGTTGCCGTCGCGTTTGCGGGATCCGCGCAAGCCGCTGACTGGCCGGGGTGGCGTGGTTTTAACGCCGATGGCGTCTCGGCGGAAACGGGGTTGCCGTCCACTTGGACGCCCGGCGGCGAAAACATGTTGTGGACAGCTCCGATCGGCGGGCGCTCTACTCCGATCGTCTTGAACGGGCAGGTCTGCCTGATCACGCTCGCCGAACCGGGCGACGTCACGAAATGGCAAGAGCGCGTTGCCTGCATCGACGCCGACACGGGCAAGATCAACTGGGAGCACCGCTATAACGTCTTCCAAACCGACATCCCGCATCACCGCGTCGGTTGGGCCAATTTGGTGGGCGACGAGGAAACCGGGTACGTCTATTCGCACGGCGTCGAGGGGATGGTCTACTGCTTTGGCCCCGGCGGCAAGATTGTCTGGTCCCGCTCGCTGGGCGAGGAAGTCGGACGCATCTCGGGGTTCGGCGGGCGCACCGTTAACCCCATCGTCGACGGCGATTTGGTGGTCGTCAGCTTCCTGACGGCGGGTTGGGGCTCGACGTTTATCCCGCGGCATCGTTTTTATGCGCTCGACAAACGCAGCGGGGAGACGGTTTGGATTTCGACCCCCGGGGGGGCGCCGAAAGATACGACCTATTCGGCGCCTATCGTCCGCGTGATCCATGGCGAACGGCTGTTGATCGGCGGCAACGGCGACGGCGGCGTCTATGCCCTGCGCGCGGCCACGGGCGAAAAGGTCTGGGGCTTTCCGATGAGCAAGCGCGGCATCAATGCCTCGGTCGTCGTCGACGGGAACCTTGTTTACGCCTCGCACAGCGAAGAGAATGTCGATGAAAGTATTGCCATGGGACGGCTGGTTTGCCTCGACGCCGGTGAGGTGACGGACGGTAAACCGAAGCTGGTGTGGATGGTGGACGGCTTTACGGGCGGGTACGCGTCGCCGGCGATCCATGATGGGCGGCTGTATCACGTCGACAACTCGGCGAATCTCGTTGCGTTCAACGCCAAGACCGGCAAGAGGCTTTGGTTACACAACCTCGGGATCGCGCAAAAGGCGTCCCCGGTCGTGGCGGACGGCAAGATTTATGTGTCCGACGTGGACGGCGAGTTCCACATCCTCAAGCTCAACGGCGACGAAGAGCCGGAAGTCCTCGATGTGGACGAGTTCAAGGAAGCCGACGGCAGCGCCACGCAGATCAATGGCTCGCCGGCGGTGGCGGACGGGCGCGTTTACCTTTTGACGAATTCCGACCTTTATGCGATCGGCTCGAAGAAACCCTCGGCGCGGCCGTCGGGGACGCTGCCCGCGGCTCCCGAGCGAGCGCCGGCGGGTGCGTCGGCCGCGGCGGTCCAAGTGACCCCCGGCGAAATCGTTCTGGCGGCGGGCGGGGAGAAGCAGTTCAAGGTTCGCACGTTCGACGAGCGAGGAAGATTGATTGGGGAAGCAGAGGCTACTTGGTCGCTTGATGGGCTGAAGGGCGAGATTAGCTCGTCGGGGAAACTGGAGTTGTCGTCCGAAAATACGTCGCAGGGCGGCTTGGTGGTCGCGATGGTCGGCGAGTTGAAGGGAACGGCGCGTGTGAGCGGCCGGCCGGTGATTGCATTCGAAGAAGACTTTGACGCGCTGGCGGAGAAGAGTGTCCCTGACGGGTGGAACGCGACTCGCGGCCGCTTTCAAGTGACGGCGGACGGGGAGAATATGGTCCTCAAGAAGCCCTCTGGGAATCCGCGAAGCTGGCGAACGACGGTTTACATCGGCGACCCGGCGGCGACAGGCTACGTGATCGAGGCGGACGTTAAGGGTTCCGAGCGCCGCCGCCGCATGCCCGACATCGGACTCGTATCGCACCGTTACACGATTGCGCTGATGGGCAATACGCAGAAGCTGATGGTCCGCACCTGGCTTTCCGAGATGGCGCGGTTTTCAAAGGAGATTCGCTTCCGCTGGGATCCCGACATCTGGTATCGCATGAAGGTGCGGGTCGACGAAAAAGGAGACGCGGCCGTGATTCGGGCGAAGGTTTGGAAGCGCGACGAAGCCGAGCCGGCCGAATGGTCGATCGAAGCCGAGGACGCGATTCCCCACCGTCACGGGGCGCCGGGTATTTATGGGTACTCTTCGGCGGATATTCTTTACGACAATATTTCTGTGCGGCCGGCGGGGGACTAGGTGGCGGAGATGCGGAGATACCTCCATGAGACCCCCACGAGCCGCCACGTCCGGAGAAGACGTACCGGCACGAATGCCGGTACGGCACGCAAGAACGCGTGCGCCACGTGACGGGCCGCTAACTCGCGCTACGACTTCATCGAACAATTTCAATAGAGACTTCCATGCAACAACCGAAACGCATTCTTACCGCCGCGGCTCTGATCGGGCTTGCGGCGCTTCCCGTGGCGGCCGACGATTGGCCGATGTGGGGCGGCCGAGCCGACCGCAATATGGTGTCGTCGGAAACGGGCATCCCGCGCACTTGGAACGTCGATGACGGGACGAACATCAAGTGGGTCGCCGAGTTGGGTTCGCAATCGTACGGTAACCCGGTGATCGCCGACGGCAAAGTCTACGTCGGCACTAATAACGAGCTGCTGCGCAACCCGAAGCACAAGGGCGACCGCGGCGTGGTGATGTGTTTCCGCGAATCGGACGGCGAGTTCCTCTGGCAGATGACGCACGCCAAACTCGCCTCGGGTCGAGTGAACGATTGGCCCGAGCAGGGCGTTTGCTCCTCGCCGGCGGTCGTCGGCAATCACGTCTACTACGTATCGAACCGCGCCGAGGTTATCGCGCTCGACTCGGAGGGTTTTCTCGACGGCGAAAACGACGGGCCTTTCAAGGATGAAGCGGATACGTCCGAGAGCGACGGCGACATCATCTGGGAGCTCGACATGTATGACGAGCTGGGCGTGTTTCCGCACAACATGGCGGCGACGTCCCCGCTGGTGGTCGGCGACATCCTTTTTGTCAATACGTCGAACGGCGTGGACGAGAGCCACTTCAACATCCCGTCGCCACGCTCACCGAGCTTTCTGGCGCTGAACCGCCACACGGGGGAAATCCTTTGGGAAGACGCCTCGCCGAGCGACAAGATCTTGCACGGGCAATGGGCTTCGCCGGGCTATGGGGTGATCAACGGAAAAGAGCAAATCGTCTTCGCGGGCGGCGATGGTTGGCTGCGGTCGTTTGAAGCGAAGTCGGGCGATCTGATCTGGGAATTCGACTGCAACCCCAAAGACTCGGAATGGAAACAAGGCCGAGGGGGCCGCAACAACATCATTGCCACGCCGGTTATCTTCGACAACAAAGTCTTTGTCTCGGTCGGGCAAGACCCCGAACACGGCGAGGGCGTCGGGCATTTGTGGGCGATCGACGCGACGAAGACAGGCGACGTTACCAAAAGCGCCGTCGTGTGGCATCATCCGTTTCGACGCACCATCTCGACCGTCGCCATTCACGAAGGCATTGTCTACGCGGTGAATTTCAGCGGTTTTTTCCACGCTCTCGACGTCAAGACCGGCGAGATGTTGTGGGAACATGACACATTGGCGGCGGTATGGGGCTCTCCCTACGTCGTCGACGGCAAGGTCATGCTGGGCGATGAGGACGGCGACCTGACGGTGATGAAGACGGGCCGCGTGAAGGAAGTGCTCTCGGAAGTGAATTTCGGGAACACGATCTATTCGACGCCCGTGGTCGCGAACGGCGTGCTTTACATCATGACCCGTTCGCATCTTTACGCTATCGCGGGCAAGTAAGAGGGCAGGCCTGGAGACCTGCCCCGCCGGGGGCCGGCCGTGCTCTCGAATTGCTGACGATGTCAGCGCGCTCGAAATCGAAATAGACGATCCATGGCAACTGAACTTTCACCCGAACTCGAACCCAAAATCAGCGCGGCCCGCGAAAAACTCGACGCCCATGTGCGTGAGATCGTCGCCTGGCATTTCGACCCGGAGACCGGCTGCCCTTTCTGGCTGGAACGTGCCGCGAAGCTCGACTGGGACCCGCGCGAAGAAGTCAACGGCTTCGACGATCTGAAGAAGTTTGGCCTGTTTGAAGACGAATGGCTGCGCGGGGGTCCGGTGCGGCGCTGGGTGCCGAAGGGTTACGCCGGCAAGCCGGTCTACGTTTTCGAAACCGGCGGGACAACAGGCGTTCCCAAGTCGCGTATCAACATCGACGACTTCCGCATCGACTATTCGGAATTCAGCAACACCCTGCCCGACGAGCATTTCCCCAAAGGCTCGGACTGGCTGCAGCTCGGCCCGAGCGGCCCGCGGCGGCTGCGGTTGGCGATCGAGCATCTGGCGCAAGTCCGCGGCGGCATCTGTTTCCAAGTGGACCTCGATCCGCGCTGGGTCGTGAAGCTGCTCAAGCGCGGCGCCATCAAAGAAGCCGAGGCCTATAAGAAGCACTGCGTCGACCAGGCCGTGACGATTCTCGATGCGCACCCCAATATCCGCTGCTTGTTCACCACGCCGAAACTGCTCGAAGGTCTCTGCGACCGCGTTTCGCTCAAGGACAAAGGCATTACCGGTGTTTTTTGCGGCGGCACCGAGATGACCCCGCAGTTCCACCGATTTGCCGTCGAGGAGCTGATGGAAGGCGCCTACTTCGCCGCCACTTACGGCAATACGCTGATGGGACTGGCGTGTCACAAACCCTTCGACCCGGCCGATGATTACGCGATTATCTACTACCCGCCGCAGCCGCGCGCCGTCAGCCAAGTCGTCGACCCCGACGATATGGACAGCGTTGTCGGCTATGGCGAGACCGGCCGCGTTTTGCTAACGACGCTGACGAAAGAGTTCTTCATGCCGCGCTTTCCGGAACGCGACGAATGCGAGCGCGAGGCCCCGATCGATCTCTATCCTTGGGACGGCGTGCGCAATGTCCGGCCGTTTTCGACAGGGCAGACAAAAGTGGCGGTCGGCGTGTACTGAGGTTCGTTGACCGTGAGCCGTGAACCGTTTCGGGCCGCGGCGAAACACCATTCTCAAAACGCCCATGCAACCCTTCGACTTTCAGCCGCGCACGCGAGTCATCTTCGGCGCTGGTGCGCTCGACCGGTTGGGCGAAGTGGCTGAGTCGCTCGGCGGGCGGCATGTGCTGATCGTCTCCGACCCAGGTGTTGTCGCGGCCGGGTATCCGGCGCGGGCGATGGCGTCGATCGAGATGCGCGGGGTGGATACCTATCTCTTCGATGACGTTGAAGAGAACCCCACAACGCATCACGTCAACGAGGCGCTCGAATGCGCGAAGTCCCACAAGATCGATCTCATCGTCGGCGTGGGCGGCGGCAGCGCCATCGATTGCGCCAAGGGAGTCAACTTTCTGCTGAGCAACGGTGGCGAGATGGCCGACTACTGGGGCGTTGGCAAGGCCGAGAAACCGATGTTGCCGCTGGTGGCTGTCCCCACGACGGCCGGAACGGGCAGCGAGGCGCAATCTTTCGCCTTGATCGCCGACGCGGAATCTCACCGCAAGATGGCTTGCGGCGATCCCAAAGCGGCCGCGGCCGCCGCTCTGCTCGACCCGGAACTCACCATCACCCAACCGCCCGAGGTGACCGCGCTGACCGGCATCGACGCCCTGGCCCACGCGGTTGAGACTTGGGTGACGAATCGTCGTAACTCCCTTTCGCGGCTCTACTCGCGGGAAGCTTGGCGGCTGCTGAGCGACAACCTGCCGCGAGTCCTCGAAGACCCCTTTGATATCGAAGCTCGCGGCGCGATGCTGCTCGGCGCCAACTATGCCGGCACGGCGATTGAAAACTCGATGCTCGGCGCGGCGCACTCCTGTGCCAACCCGCTGACCGCCCGCTACGGCGTCGCCCACGGGGCCGCCGTGGGGCTGATGTTGCCCGCCGTGATTCGCTTCAACTCGGCCGAGGTCGGGTCGCTTTACTCGGAATTATCCGACGACGGAACGGGACCGGATCAGCTTGCCGAGCGAATCGAACAGTTGATGGAACAAGCCGGGCTGGCTCGACGTCTATCCGATCACGAGATCGGGCGTGATGCGCTGCCCGACCTGGCCCGGGAAGCATCGTTCGAGTGGACGGCGCGCTTTAATCCGCGCGAGGTTACATCGAAGGAGATGCTGGAGATTTACGAATGCGTTGTCTGATGCCCGGTTGCGCACCCGGTGGCGTGGGTCCGTCTATGCGAAAGAAAGGGGACAGCCACCGATTTTCGCTCGCGACGTTTGTCGGAAACAGGGCGGTTCAACGCGCGAAAATCGGATGGCAGTCCTCTTTTTTCGCTTGGCGACCATTTGCTTCGGACGCATCGAGCGTGACCGTTGAACCCTTGCCGCGGTTCCTGTTGCTGCTTGCCGCTGTTTTGCTCGCGATCTCCGTTGAGCCTGCTCGCGGCGCTGACTGGCCGCTGTTTCTCGGTAACTCCGAGCGCAACGCAGTTGCTCCCAACGCCGTTCCGCCGCCTCTCGAAGTCGCCTGGAGCTACGAGGCCCCGGCCGGCATCGACTCGACCGCCATCATCGTCGAAGGCACGGTCTACTTCGGCGAAATGGACGGCCGGTTCCATGCGGTCGATCTCAAGACCGGCAAGGGGAAGTGGGTCTACCAAGCCAAACTCGGCGTCCCGGCCTCGGGATGCATCCTCGACGAAACCGTCTTCTTCGGGGATGAAGAGGGCTACTTTCACGCCGTCGACATCAAGACGGGCGAAGGACGTTGGATCGCCGAAACTCACGCCGAGATTCTCTCCTCGCCCAACTGCTTGCCTGAGGCCGTGCTGGTCGGCTCCTATGATGCGAGCTTATACGCGTTTGACCCCGCAACCGGCGATGTCAAGTGGGAATACGAAACCGAGGACCGCGTTCATTGCAGCCCGGCGGTCAAGGACGGGCAAACGTTCGTCACCGGTTGCGACGGCAAGTTGCGTATCGTCGATGTTTCGAACGGCGAGGAGGTCGCGCAAATCAAGCTGGGCGACTACATCGCCGCGACGCCCGCGCTTGTGGGCGACCGCATCTATGTTGGTAGTTTCGGCAACGAGGTTCTAGCCGTCGATTGGAAAAAGGGCGAGGTTGTCTGGCGATACTCTCATCCCAAAACGGATTATCCCTTCTACTCCTCGCCGGTGGTCGCCAAGGGCTTGGTTGTGCTTGGCGGACGCGATAAGCGCATCCACGCGATCGACGAGCAGAGCGGCGAATTGGTCTGGGAATTCCTCACGAAATCGCGCGTCGATTCCTCGCCAACGCTGGCCGGCGACATCATCTATGTCGGCTCGAATGACGGCAACCTCTACGCACTCAACCACGCCGACGGAAAGCTCGTTTGGCGGTTCACCGCCAGCGGCGACATCGTCGCCTCGCCCGCCATCAGCGGCGATCGGCTGGTGATCGGCTCGCGCGACGGCGTGCTGTATTGCTTGCGGCCCAAATAGGGGCTCGGGGCCCCGATCATCCCCGGCCGCGCCGCCTGTTCTCTCTCTGCCCGGATCACACTCGCTTCCAAGCGCCGTTGATTCTCCACGTACTTCGCGGGTACCATGACTAAACCATGCCTTCGGGTGTTCAAAGCCGGGTCATCGTGATGTTGGCGCTGATCGTTTCGGGCGAGGCGATCTTCGTATTGCCGTTCGTCTTGCCGCGCGTCTTTCGCCCGACTCTCCTCGACGTGTTCGGCCTATCAAACCTGCAGCTCGGCACGATGTATTCGTTCTACGGAATCGTCGCCATGGCGTCCTACTTCTTGGGGGGACCTCTCGCCGACCGGTTTTCGGCCCGCCGCCTTATGGCCGCCGCCCTGGTCGCCACCGCGGCGGGCGGAGCAGTTTGCGCCACGATCCCGCCGGCCGGGACGCTTGGCGTTCTCTACGCCTTCTGGGGCGCCACCACGGTCTTGCTTTTCTGGGCCACGATGATTCGGGCGACGCGAGAATTCGGCGGGCCGGCCAGACAGGGCAGGGCCTATGGGATTCTCGACAGCGGGCGCGGCTTGACCGCCGCGTTGCTGGCGTCGGTAACCCTCGTCTTGTTTGCGTTTCTGCTCCCCGATCCGGCGGAGGCGACCTTGCAGCAACGCTCCGACGCCCTGAGCAAAGTGATCTGGGTCGGAGTCGGCCTAACCTTTGGGGCGGCCGGCCTGGTTTGGTCGGCCTTGCCCGAAGCCCGCCGGACGACCCGCGGCGGGCGGGCAAAGCTGACGCTCAACGGATTACGAGCCGTCGTCCGCCTGAAAACGGTCTGGCTACAGGCGGTGATTATTGTCTGTGCTTACGTGGCCTACCGGAGCACGGACAACTTCTCTCTATTCGCCCGGGATGCGTTGGGCTACGACGACGTCGCCGCGGCTCAAATCGGAACGCTGTCGCTATGGATGCGCTCCATCGCGCCGGTCGCGGCGGGGTTGCTCGGCGACCGAATCGGCGTTGCGCGAGCGGTCTCACTAACTTTCGCCCTGTCGGTCGCGGGCAACGTCGCCATCGCATGGGGAGTTCTGAGTCCCGGAGTCCCCTGGAACGCATTCGTCGCGGTGATCGCCGGCGCCGGCGTAGCGACGTTCGCCCTGCGAGGGCTCTATTTTGCCCTGTTCGAAGAGGCGAGAGTTCCGGTAGCGTTTACGGGATCGGCGGTCGGACTCGTTTCCGTCATCGGGTACACGCCGGACGTTTTCGCGGGCCCGATGATGGGTTACCTGCTCGACCGCTCTCCGGGAGCGCTGGGACACCAACACGTATTCGCCGTCGTCGCCGCGTTCGCGACCGCCGGGCTTGTCGCCGCTCTGCTATTCGAGAGGGAATCGCGGAAGCCCGCTCCCCGGCGAACGGGCGGGGCCCGGGCCGAGCACCCTTAGCACGCCGAGAAAGCTACGAGGGAATCTGAATTCGGCTCGGACGGGAGTCCGTTGCTCAAGAATCGCGCTACGCCGCTCGCCGCGGCGGCCCGATCGTTCGCCGCCACTGCAAGACTACTTCGGTGAAAACCAGCGGGATCGTCCAGCACAACCAACCCGCCGTCGCTAGTCGTTCCACTCCGAGACCGGCGAGAACCGGCAATCCGACGATCCAACGGAAGTTCACAAAGCCGTAGGTGACGACGTAACTGCGAATCACCCACTCTTTGAGAATCTCGATCTGACCGTTGCGGATCGCCAGGTAGGCCATCGTTGATGTCGCGAGCCATGCGACCCCCAGTCCGGAGAGCGAAATCGCGAACGTCGGCAGGTCCGAGACGGCGGCTAAATAGAAGGCCGAGGCTGATCCCAGCAACACTCCGCCGAAATAGACTTTTCCGATCCAACGGTGAAAGCGCAGCTTGACGCCGCGCAGCCCCGACCAAATCTGAAACAGCCCCGCCAGCAAAGCGAACGACCCGCCGATCACATGGGCCAACAGCCAATTCGCATGCGGCCAGAGACGCTCGCCGTAGGTCGCTTCGGAATAGTTGAAATAGCGAAACGCGGCGGCGAAATAGAAGACCACGGCCCCCAGCGCGACAAGGCCGAAGAACACCCATCCCCAAACACCGCCCGATCGCGGGGCCGCCGCCCCGGGGACCTGCGTGGAACTGATCGTTGCCATCGAATTACCTTCCTCCCGCGCCCGATATTCCGCGTTCCCTACACGCTACGCGAACCGTGTGAGGATCGCAAGCAGCGCGTCGTGTCCGCCGCGCCGGCTCTGCGTTCCACGCCCCCACCCCTACAATAAGTGGACCGATGCCGGACCGCCCCACGCTTTTCTCCGAACCCCGCGAGGAATACTCGAGTCGCTTACAATCGCGCCGCGACACGCTGGCCCATCACGTAAGACAGCACCGCTCGTTGGGTAACTTTCGGGTTCTCCTGCTTTTCGCGGCCGCCGCGACCGCGTTAGGGGCTTTCGGGCGCGAAATGTTTTCGGGCTGGTGGTTACTGGTTCCGGCCGGCGTCCATTTTTGGCTGGGCTCGCGGCTGCAACGCGTCGAGACCGAATGCACGACCCTCACCCGCGCCATCGCCTTCTACGAACGAGCTCTGGCCAGGCTTGACGGCCGCTGGCAAACCGTCGGCGCCGACGGCGCGTGCTTTCTTGACGACCATCATCTCTATGGCCGAGACCTTGATCTCTTCGGGCAGTCGTCACTCTTCCGGCTGCTCTCCAACGCCCGAACCCGCATGGGCGAAGACACTCTCGCCGCCTGGCTGAGTGCCCCATCGACACGCGACGTTGTCGAAGAGCGTCAGCGGGCCGTCGTGGAGCTGGCGCCGAGTCTCGACCTGCGCGAGGATCTGGCCGTGATGGGAGAGGACGTGGAGGCCGGCGTCCACCCCGATGCCTTGGCGACTTGGGGCGAGCGGGAGCCTCTGATCGAGAACGGCCCGTTTCGCGCGCTTGCCCGCCTGTTGTCACTGCTGGGCGCGGGAGCGATCGCGGCCTTTTTCGTCTACATCGCGGCGGGACTGAAATTCATCGAACTCGCGCCGGCGACTCTGGTCGCGGTGGTCGTCTACTTCGCGGTCGCCGCCGTCACTTTGGTGGGTGTGATGCTGCGGTTCAAGAGCCGCACCGACCGCATTATCGAAGAGGTCGATGAGGCTGCCGCCGACCTCGCGCTACTCTCCGGCGTGCTCGCCAGGCTGGAAGCCGAGCAATTCACTTCGCCGCGGTTGCGGGCGTTGCGGGCCGAGCTGGAGGTCGAGGGAAAAGCGCCCTCCTATTGCATTCGACGGCTGAACGTTCTCACCGACATGGCGGATTCTCGCCACAACCAGTTCGTCGCCTGGATCGGGCCGTTTCTGTTGTGGGACCTGCATCTCGCCTATGCGCTCGAGGATTGGCGTCGCGGGTCGGGGCCGGCTCTGCGGCGTTGGCTCGACGCGGTGGGCGAGATGGAAGCGCTCTCGTCGCTGGCCGGTTATCGCTATGAGCACCCCGACGACGTGTTCCCCGAATTCGTTACGGAATCACCCGTTTTCGACGGCGAGCGGTTGCGGCACCCGCTGCTCGTCGAGGATGTTGCCATTGCGAACGATGTGAAGATCGGGGGCGACTTGCGGGTCCTGGTCGTCAGCGGCTCCAACATGTCGGGCAAGAGCACCCTACTGCGCACCGTCGGCCTCAACACCGTATTGGCGCAGGCGGGCGCGCCGGTGCGGGCGAAACGATTGCGGCTTTCGCCGCTGACCGTGGGTGCGTCGATACAAATCCAAGATTCGCTCCAGGAAGGAACCTCGCGTTTTTTCGCCGAGATCACCCGACTCGGCCTGATCATGGCGAAAGCCCGCGGCGAGAACACGGCGAATGACAAGGCCGCGCCCGACAGCGACGGCAGCGGGACCCAACTCGCAACCGACGCTGTCCCGCCGGTATTGTTCTTGGTCGACGAACTCCTCAACGGCACCAACTCGCACGACCGCCGCATCGGCGCCGAAGCGATCGTCCGCGGCCTGGTCGACCGGAACGCCATTGGCCTCGTGACCACCCACGATCTGGCTCTCGCTCACATCGCCGATACCCTGGGCTCGACCGGCCGCAACGTGCACTTTGAAGACCATCTCGAAGGCGGCCGCATGCGTTTCGACTACCACTTGCGGCCCGGCGTCGTCGAGAAGAGCAACGCCATCGCCCTGATGCGCTCGGTGGGGCTGGATGTGTAGGTTCTACACCGCCGGGACTGAAGCTTTGGTTCCCGGAGCTGATGTCGCACAGCCGCTATCGAGCGAAGACCGGTTGCACCCAGGCCGCCTCGCCCCGCGACGACATCACCTTGGCCCGCACATACGGTTCACCCGGCTTCAAGGTATATGCCGGGTGGTTGTCGAACGAGCGTTCCAGCAGCTTGCCGCCCTTGCCGATGAAGTCGGTCGTGTATTTCGTGGGGTTTTCGCTATCGACGTCGTCGAGAACAATGTCAATGCGCAACCCGTCGCTCAGCCACCCGACATCGTTGAGCACAACGCCGGTCGACGCGTAAAAACGCCCTTTCTCGATGGCTTCGAGAATCGCCTCGGTGGAAAGCTTGGGAGCCTTAACACTGACCCAGCCCCGGCCCGGGTTGGAATATTTCGGCCCGAGCACCTTAAAAACATGCGCGTCATCCACCGCGATGCCGTAAACCCGATTCCCCGACGAAAGCACCGCGTCCCACATAGCATCGAGTCCCGGGCTTCCTCCCCCGCCCGCATCGTGAGTGGCGGGGTGCCCGTTGTAGACTTCGAACAAATGCAGATTCCGTACCTGTGCCAACTCGTCCGGCGTCACGGCCCAGAGAAAGTTGGGGTGGTTGAGCGAGGGGATGCCGCCGGCTTCGAGAATCGCGTCGACGTTTTTCTGAATCGTATCGACCACGCCGCTGCCGAATACCGGCGGAACCGTGTGACGAACGTTCAAACCGTTAATGTGTAACGGCTTCTTTTCGAATCCGGAAGTGACTTCTTCTCCCGGGATCAGCAAGAAGCGCTCCTCGGCGGCGAAGATCGAATTCAGCCCGTCGGGGTCGGTTCGATAATCGTGATCGGTAAGGAACAAGAAGTTGTAGCGGTGTTCCTTATACCAGCGCGCCACCGCGTCCGGCGAGCTGTCGCCGTCGCTGTTGATGGTGTGGGTGTGGAGATTACCCTTGTACCAGCGCTCCGCCGAGTCGGACGGCGTTTGCGCCGCCGGCAACAGAACCCACGTTAACCAGAGCAGCAGCGGAAACCCCGCGCGCAGCCAAAGATGCCGTCCCGAAATTTGCATGTCCCCAACCTAGCACAGCGTGCTTTGGAGAATCAAAACCCGGTTAATGAACCACGATGTCGACCGAGGCGACGGTTTGCGCCCAAGCGATCTTCAGCGTGCCTTTGTCGCCCGACGCCGGCTCGATCGTGATCGTGAGCTGTTCCAACGGCGCGTCCGCACCGGAGATCTTCATCGCCGTCCGGCCTAGGTCTTGGCCCGAGTCATATTCGAAAGCGCCCCATTGCTTCGCTGTCTTGTTGAGCACCAGAGTCCATTCCTTTTCGCCGGGAATCGTGAACAGCCCATAGGTTCCCTTGGGGACATGGACATCGCCGACCATCAAGTCGGCTTCCGTGGTGATCGTCGTCGCTTCATCGGCGCCGGTTCGCCAGACCTTATCGAAGGGGACCAGGCCGCCGTAGATTTTTCGTCCCTTCTGATAGGGCCGGCCGTACTCGATGGTGATGGTCTTGCCCGCGATCACTCCCGATGTCGATTCGTGAGGGCTCTTGCGCGGCTGCTGCGCCCCCATCGTCGCCGTCAAGCCGAAAATCGCCGCGATCGGCAGAATGTATCGAATTTTCTTTCGCATGGTGGAATGTCCTCTGTCGACCATCGTAACAAGCAGGCCTCGCACAGGCTCGCGGTCGGCCGCCGGCCGACTGTCGTCATTGCTACCATAGCCGAAGACCGGAGGGAGATGATCATGTCGAAACTCGCCGAAAAGCAGTGCATTCCCTGTCGCGGAGGTGTGCCTCCCTTGACCGCCGAGGAAATCGAGCCCTTGGCGGCGGAGATCCCGGCATGGAATGTGATCGACGAGCATCATCTGGACCGAACCTATGCATTCAGCAATTTTCGGAAGGCGCTTGATTTCACCAATCAAATCGGTGAACTAGCGGAAGAACAAGGCCACCACCCCGATATCTATTTGGCCTGGGGCAAGGTAGGCGTTCAGCTATGGACCCACAAGATCGACGGCCTCACCGAGAGTGATTTTGTCATGGCCGCCAAGATCGAACAGCTCCAGGAAAAGCAGCCTTAGCTTGCCCGGCTGGAACCTCGCCAACTCGGCGGCCGGTTTCTCCACGAATGAAGAAGATCGAGTGGATTCTTCGGATTGCCTTATGCGGCGAATTTCTCGGGCACGGCTGGTACGCTTGGCAGGCGACAGCGAATTTTCAAGCGCTGTTGATGGGGGCAACCGGGATGTCGGCCGCTTGGGCCGTGAAGTTATTGCCTGTGATCGGCTGTCTGGATTTCGCGGTGGCCGCGGCGGCCCTGGTCAAGCCGCTCCGCGTCATTCTGCTCTATGCCGCTGTGTGGGGATTGTTGACGGCATTGGCGCGTCCGCTCTCGGGCGAAACCGAAATTTGGGCTTTCATCGAGCGTTGGCCGAATTGCGCGATACCTTTGGCCTTGCTTTGGCTGCGCGGTATTCCGAGAAATGACCGGCGGGCTTGGTTTCGGTAGTGTAGGTCGGGCGCGCCCGGCACGACGGCCTCACTCGTCCTCGGGCAGGTCGGCTTGATCTTCCAACTCGTCGAGAAGTTTCGCGGCCAGCGCCTTTTGGCCGTAATCGAAATCGTTGCTGGCCGGATCGGGATCGTGCGCCGAGATCCACAGCTTGAGCATTTCCGTTACCGGGTGAGCCACCGATTCCTCGGCGCCGGGCTCGAAGCGCAGCGGAATCTCGCTTTGTTGAATCGAGTGGATAAGCAGTTCGGAAAATTTCATGGCAATCGGTTGCATAGTATCCAAACCGAGCCGCGCGCATTAGGAGCTTTACTGCTGCATGTAGCGCTGAAATTCTTCGGGGCGGAAGCAGTGCTTCGAGGCGGTCTCGTAGGTGATGCGGCCGTTGCGGACCAGATCGGCGAGCGATTCTTCCATCATGATCATCCCCTCGGCTCGCCCCAAGCTGAGCTGCGACCGCAGCATATGATCTTCGGCCCTGCGAATGATGTGGCTGACGGCGGTATTCGCCAACAGAATCTCGAGCGCCGGGTATTGCCCCTTGCCGTCGGCGGCGGGAACTAACTGTTGCGCGATGATCGCCAGCAGGCCAAGCGAGAGTTGCTGACGAATCTGATTTTGCTGCGCCGCCGGGAAGGAATCGACAATGCGCCCGATCGCCTGGATGGAGTCGTTGGTATGCAATGTCGAAAAGACCAGGTGCCCCGTCTCGGCGGCGGTCACGGCCGCGGCGATTGTTTCGGGGTCCCGCATTTCACCGACGAGAATTACGTCGGGGGTCTGGCGCAAGATGCTCCGCAGGGCGCCGGCGAAACTGTTTGCATCGTGGCCGACCTCGATTTGCTCGAAGACCGAACGCTCATTGGTGTGGTAATACTCGATGGGATCTTCGATCGTGGTGATGTGGTAGTGATGCTCGCGGTTCAAGATTCCGAGCAGTGACGCCAAGGTCGTTGACTTGCCCGAGCCCGTCGGTCCGGTCACCAGCACCAGACCCTGCTTACGTTCGGTCAGCTTGTGCAGCGATTCCGGAAGATGGAGTCCCTCGATGGTCGGAACCTTGTCGGGAAGCAAACGAATCGCGGCGGCCAAAGTGCCTCGTTGGTGGTGAACGTTGGTGCGAAACCGCCCGATGCCCTCGCGCACGAAGCTGAAGTCCACCGAGCGCTCGCGGTCGAGTTCCTGACGGCGGCGGCGGTTGAGCAAGGGCAGCATCAAGGCGCGGATACTCTCATCGGAAAAGGACGTGCCCTCGGCCTGATGCAGCTTACCGTCGATACGCAGGATGAGGCTCGACCCGTTGACAAAGAGCATGTCGGAAGCATTGGAGTCGACGGCGTGGTGAAGCAGCCGATCGAGTGCGCTGTCGGGATCGGCTGACTCGAGGATGTCGACGGCCCGCGGCCCGGGACTGTCCGAGACGAGCCCGGCTTTCTGATTCAGCTCATCGACGATGCTTTTCAAACTAGGATCGAAGTCGCTCATGAAGGTACCTGTATTGTAACCGCGAGCGGGGCCGGGAGTAGTAAGAGTTTCGACTTAGACAACCGGCCAAAGTGCTTCTTCCTGCCGTCTCAATTCACTGAGCGGGTGCAAAAGTGCTTCGCTTTCAATTGGTTTGGCCGGAAGAGGGCGGGGCTGTAAAAAAATCGGGTACAGTCCACTTCGCGCCGGATGCGACTACTGATTTGATGGAACTTATTCGGTCGGCGCTCGGTACAGTCCCCAATTTTTCACAGCCCCGGGGCCTCGCGGCTTCTGATGGGAAACGGCTACCAGTTGACTGCGTCGCCGACGGCCAAGCCGTTGGCCTCGGCGGTTCCCGCGGCCAATTCGAGCACGAACCGCGCCTCGGCCCCGCCGTCGAAGAGCGGGCATGTGCTCGCGCTTTCGCAGATCAGTGTGCGCTCGGAGAGTCCGACGATTCGCCGGTCCGTACCGAGCCACACAAGGTCGAGGGGGATTAAGACGCCGGACATCCAAAAGGGCAGGCGGCCGGGCCGCTCGAAGAGGAAGAGCATACCGCGGTCGGCGGCAAGCTCGGGGCGTCCCATAAGCCCACGTTGCCGCTCGCTGAAAGCGGTCGCCAGCTCCGCTTCGATCACCTTGCCGTTCGGGAAAGTTACGGGCGTGCTCGATAACTCGAGGGGACTCAGCACTACATCGCGCGCTTCGCGATGGACAGCGCGCAAGCGGCCTTGGTCGATTCCCTCGGCCGTGAAACGCGCCTGGCGCGGAGCAAACGTTGCCACGAACTCGAGCCGTTCGCCGCCACGAGGCAGACGGGCGGAAGCCGGTAAGTTCGTCAGGATGGCGGCGGGCAATCTCAACAACCCCGCCTCGCCCGCGCCGCGGCAAGTCAGGCCCCAACCCCCCGTTAGAGTCAGAAGAATCCCACTGCCTTCCGCCGCTCCCCAAGCAACATCGAAACCCCGACTGCGCCGGACGATTTCGGACCCGGACGGGGCCGCCCAAATCGGAGCCGACGGGATCGAGGTGGAAGCTGAAAAGGCCCCTGCGTCCGAGCCGCCCCCGCCGACGAGAGTGTATTCGCCGGGTCCGAGAAATAGTAGCGCGGGGGGAGAGGTTACGCTGTAGCGCGGCGGTTCGCTCGCCGGCGCCGCCAGTAGCAGAATCGCGCCGGTAGGGGTCGAAAGCGACAGTTCCGATCCGGCGTCGAGCGTGGCCGAGACTTCGGGGTTGGCTTCGGGCAAACCCGGCAAGCAGGTTCCCGGCGCGGGTAGACGAGAGAAAGTCGCTGACGCGGGGCCGAATCGCGCCTCGGCTTCATCGAAGGTTTCTCCGTTGATCACGGATCGCGACAGGGTGACGAGACCGTCGCGGCGCGGCGCGGCCCGCCGGTCGATGGGCGGGACGTCTTCACACGGGGAACCGTCTTCGCTGATCGAAATCGTTTCGACATTGCTATAGACGACGCCGCGCAGCCGGACGGAAAGGGGGACAAAGCACCCCAGGGGAGCTTGGTCGGGGACCCGCAGCCGGATTCGATCGACGCCCAAGCAGCACGACGCAGCCTGGGCGGACTCGATCGCGAACGGCCGGCCGCCGATATCGATTTCGATGTCGCCATGCTCGGTCGCGGGGATTTCGGGCCGATCCGCGGTCCGCCCGAGCCCGGTACCCCAGAGTTCGATCGTTCCGCCGAGGCGAGCGGGGGTCCACGGTGAGTTGATGACCGTTCGCCCTTCCGGCGTGAGATTGCCGACAAGCGCCACGACCGGCAAGCGCCCCACCAGGCCGGTTTCGGGGTCGGTAAGCCGCCGCGTGAAAATTCCGAAGCTCGAGGCGACAACTTTGACCGGCTCGGGCGGCGAAGTCTCCTCACCCACCCGGACGATCACGAAATGAAGCCCCGCCGGAAGGTCCGTCGGCAACACGGCGTTGATTTGGCGTGGCCCCGCGTAGAGCAACCGCGCCGGGCGCGACAATTGTTCTCCGTTCCACAGCAAAACCGAGATGTTGGCGAGTTCGGTGGGTAACGGACGCCCCGCGGCCGCCAGGCCCGGTGCGGGTCCGAGGTTTGTCCCGAAGATGCTGACGACCGAACCCGGCGCAAGGGCGGACCCGGGCAGAGGCGAGGGGAGAAAGCTTGCTCCGTTGACGACGCCGGCGGGGTGGATGACGGGAAGGGCGGACAGGGTCAAGACGCTCGCAGCGAGCAGCGAGGCCTTTAGCGCTCGATGCGGGATTCCCATCCGGGCCGTCCCCACCTAGGCCCCCAGCATTTCCAAGTAGCGTCCGACGGCTTCGATGCCGCAGTGGAAATTCGGCAGGTGGAATTTTTCGTTGGGGGCGTGAATGTTGTCATCGGGCAGGCCGAAGCCCATCAGCACGCTGGGAATTCCGGCGTGTTTGTCGAATTCGGAGACAACGGGAATCGACCCTCCTGACCGAATAAACACCGTTTCGCTCTCGAACGTCTCGCTTAACGCGTTGGCGGCCGTTCGCACGAACTGATTCTCGGGATCGACTACGGACGCCGGCGCGGCGTGCAGCCGGCGGGTTTCCGCGCGAATCCCCGGCGGAGTGAGTTGGTTGACGCGGCGCTCGAATTTGGCCAAGATATCGTGCGGGTCCATGGAAGGAACCAAGCGCATGCTGACCTTCACCGTTGCGCGCGCCGGTATGACGGTTTTCGCCCCCTCGCCGACAAACCCGCCGCGAATGCCGTCGATGTCGAGCGTCGGCCGCGCCCAGGTTCTTTCCAAGACCGAGTAGCCCGCCTCGCCGGTCAGCGCCGCCGAACCGACTTCCTCGCGGCGATAGCGTTCTTCGTCGAAAGGCAGTTTCGCCCAAGCCGCGAGCTCGGCCGGAGCCGGGGGGTCGACTTGGTCGTGGAAGCCGGGAATCAGGACCCGCCCGGCCGCCTCGCCCATGCCGCCTTGCTTGAGGCCCGCGATGATTTGGGCGGCAGCTTCGAGGGCGTTGGGAGCAGCGCCGCCGTAGACGCCGGAGTGCAAGTCGGTCGCCGCGCCGGTGACCTCTATCTCGGCGTAGACGATGCCCCGCAGCCCAACGCAGAGGGTCGGCAGTCCGGGCGCGAACATTTCGGTGTCGCAGATGAGAACGGCGTCGGCCGCGAGTTCCGCGCCGTGTCGCTCGAGGTAGGTGGTGACGGCTTGGCCGCCGCATTCCTCCTCGCCTTCGATTAGGAACGTGACGTTGACCGGCAGCTTGCCGGTGGTCTTGAGAAGGCCCTCGACGGCCTTGATCAATAGATAGACCTGCCCCTTGTCGTCGGCGGCGCCGCGCGCGAAGAGATCGTCGCCGCGGATTTGCGGTTCAAAGGGAGGCGAGTGCCACTCGTCGAGCGGGTCGGTCGGTTGGACATCGTAATGTCCGTGGATCAGCAGGGTCGGGCGGCCTTCGGCACCGCGCCATTCCGCCGTCACCAGGAGGTTGCCGAGGCCTTCGATGAGCCCGGCATTCTTGAGGCCGGCCTTGTTGAGATCGTTGACGAGAAAATCGGCGGCGGCTTTGATATCCGGGGAATGCTCCGGCAATGCGCTGATGCTCGGGATACGGAGGAACTCGATCAATCCGGCGAGAAAAGCCTCGCGGTTTGCTGAGTAATAGTCGGAAGCTTGGGACGCCATGGGGGTTGTCGAGTGCGTCGGCTGCCTTCGTAGCGTAGCAATTCGTCCCAAACCGAGCCGCGCGTTCAGCAGGCGGTGTGCGATGAGGCCATTCAAACCAAAGGACGGTGGCGACACCGCAATGCCCGGGAGTGAGCGGCCGGCGTGAGTGCCCGGCGTGCCGGCCACCCCAAAGCCCGCGCCATGCGCCAATTGATTCGCGATAGGAGTCGAACAACGAGGCCGCGCGCTAGCGGAAGTTTTCGACCAGCATCAAGTCGGTGTCGGAGGCCGCGGTGTAGGTGTAGACGATGGTTTGCTCGTCGGGTGAAACGGTAAGGGAGTGCCCCGGGACCACGCCAGCGGGAAGCTCGGCGAGGGTTCGGATGTCGCCGCTTGCCGAGTCAAGGAACTTGAACGCGAAGGGCCCTCCCGGTTCGGGCGAGGGCTCGATGAAGTAGACTCCGCGCCGGCTCAGGGCATAATTGCGCGCCCACACCCGTTCCAGAACCACACTCTTTTCGCCGCCGCCGGTCGGTACTTTCCATAATGGCGAGGAACCTGCAAAGTTGAGTCCGCGCTCGAGGAAATACACGAATCTCCCGTCCGGAGACTCGAACGGGACTGCCCCTCCGCCTTCGGTGATTTGTTCCGGCTCACCTCCGGTTGCTGATATCCGGAAAATCTCGGGCCGCCCGGAGCGATTCGAGCTGAAATAGACCCAGTTGCCGTCACCGACCAACTGGGAATTTGCTCATCGCCGGGGTCATCCGTCACGGGCAAAGGCGAACCGCCGGAGCTGCTAATCACTTCAATATTGAAATTGCCCCCCGCGGTGGTGTCAAAGGCGACCCGCCGGCCGTCGGGCGACCAACGGGGCATTCCGGAGGAAACTCCGTCAACCACCCAAAGCTCCTTGGCGCCGCTCCCATCCGCTTGGCTGATCCAGATGCCCAGATTCCCGCTCCGGTTGGATTCGAACACAAGCTGCTTGCCGTCGGGTGAGAAGTGCGGCCCGGATTCGAGCCGAGTCGAAGAGGGGAAGGAGCCGATTTCCCAAAGCTCCGGTTCCGCGGCGCTCTTGCGGAGCACTCCAAGATTCCAATCCCAATGGCTCCTGCCGAATACGAGTCGGTTGGCGCGGGCCGAAACGGCGGCCCAAAAACTCCCCGGGCCGGCGAAAGCGAGGGGTTGGATCCGGTCCGGCTCCGCAAGAGATAGGCGGCCGAGTTCGTCCGTCAGACCTCGAAGAGTGCCTACGATAAGACTGCTCCCGTCGGGAGACCAAGCCAGCGGGGAAATTCGGCCCAAGCCCGCGTTCCCCATCATCCGCGGCGGCGCGATCGGCTCGAAGTCGGCGCCAAGGTCGAGAAGCTGAATCCGGCGGTTCATGGACTTGCCGCCGTTGAATGCAAGGGTTTTTCCGTCGGGCGACAGCACCACGGCCGAGCGTAAATATCCGACGTCCGGGGCGGCGACCAGTATCCGGCGTTCACCCGTTTCTATCGACACCACGAAGATGGACCTGGGACGGCCGTCCGCAACGATTAAGCCCGTGCTGTCTGGGAGCCAAGCCATCTTACTTGCGAATTCGGCTTCACTGTCAAGGTCAGTCAGCTTGCGTTCGGGGCCGCCAATCGACGGGATGAGTAATACGGAACCCTGACCGTCCTCCCGCCGCTGGAAAGCAATCCAGCGCCCATCCGGCGACCAGGCCGGCGAAACATCCGACGCCGCGTGACTCGTCGCGATGCGTGATGCCCTTCTCGTGGGCGGCTTCCAAGCCCTCGGCGGTTTGGATGACAACCGAAAGCGCCTCGGGCAGCTTGAGCGGACCTTCCTCGATCTTCGCGCTCAGCGGACGACCTTCGAGGAAGGCCATGACGATGAAGGTTCGCCCCTCGGCCGCGTCGATTTCGTAAACCGTGCAGATGTTCGGGTGATCCAACCGCGCCGCCGCTTTCGCCTCGCGTTCGAAACGCTTCCGCGCCTCGTCGTCACGAAGCAGATGCGGCGCCAAGAATTTCAGCGCGACGGGGCGGTCGAGTTTCGTGTCCTCGGCCTTGTAGACGACACCCATCCCGCCCTCTCCGAGTTCCTCGGTGATGCGGTAGTGGGAGATGGTTTGGCCGATCATGATTCCGGAGGAATTCGTTGAGGCGCCGGGAGCCTTCGTCAGATTGTAGCGCGAATGGTTCGCTTTTCGAGAAAAACGGCGACCCATACCGAGCCGACCCCCAGCGTAGTGCACCAATAAGACCGTGACGTAACGGTGAGTCGGTTCATTACCGGAGTGAGGCGTGACAGAGGCCGCGGACCAATGCGTACGGTGGTCCGGGGCGTTTGAGCCGCGTTTACCGACGGTGAACCGGGCTGAACGCGGACTTCCGTCCACGCCTCTGATTCTATTGTTCGCATGGCGAGAAGGGCTGCCACATTCGCGGCGCGCACTGCTCGCCGGATGCTGTGCTGTTTTTTCAAAACCGCTCATCGTATACTTGACTGAGTTATGTCGATTCCCAAGGACCAACAAATCTCTCTCGTCGACCGCCTCATGGACTCCTGCGGCGGCAGCTACACGCCCGAGCAACGGCGCAAGTATTTCATTAGCGGACCGCAATGGGCGGCGGCGTACGAAGGACACGCTTTGTTCCATGCCCCCACCCGCCCCCCGGTCGGTTTCGAGGAGGCGATCGAGCATTTGGGCCGAATCGGCATTCCCTGCTGGACCACGCATGACAGCGACGTGATCCCGACCGATACGCTGCTGACCGAAGGGCAATGGGAAATCGTCGAGCGGATCAACAAGGCGCTTTCGGACAACGGCGTGCGCTGCTCGATGGTCACTTGCGAGACTTTCCATCACCCAGTGTTCGCCGCCTCGGGCGCGGCCGAAGCGCCCGAGGTTCGCCAATACACGACCCGACGTCTGCAAAACACCGTTGAAATCGGTCATGAGTTGGGCGCGCAGTTTGTGGTCTATTGGCCCGGGACACTGGGCTACATGATTCAAGGCGTGATCGACGAGACCCAGACGTTGCGCTGGTTCGCCGACGGCATGAACGCGGCCTGCGAAAAGGACATCGAAGTTGCCAAGCAGAAGGGCCGTTCGACGATGAAGCACTGTCTCGAAGCCAAGCCCTTCGAGCCGGTTTCGCAGATCATCCTGCCGTCGAGCGACGCCATGCTGGCGTTCATCAGCAGCGGGCTTCTCAAGCACCCCGAGATGGTGGGGTTGAATCCGGAATACCTGCACGAGTTGATGTGGGGCGCGGCCTGTCGCGCGGCCCTGGCTCGCGCTCTGTTGTGCGGCAAGCTGTGGCACTTCGATATTAATGACGGCTATCCGCTCAAGCACGATGTCGATTTGGGCGTCGGGCTGGTCAACCCGCTCGACTGGCTCAACGTGCTTGTCCTGTTGCGCTCGCATGGCTACGAGGGACCGTTTAACCTCGACTTCAAGCCGCCGCGCACCACCAGCAAGCACGGCGTTTTCAAGATCAGCTTCCCGACCGCCGTGGACCGCTTCATCACTTTATGGGAGATCGCCGGCGAAGCGATTTCCGACCCGATCATCAAGGAAGCCACTGACGCCCTGAAAGCCGGCGGGACCGATTCGGCCGACCTTGACGAGATCGTCGCGGCGAACCAAGAGTTGCTGTCGCTGCACGAGTTGATCACGCACCGCTTGTTCCAAGTGTTGATCGGCCAAAACCGCGGGCGGACCTTCTCGATCTAGCCTGCATTTCTCACCCCCAGTAACAACTGGCGCTCGTGCCGGTCCCAGCCCGTCGCCGCGCAAGAGCCGGGTTCGATCGCATCCCCGTCAAACCCTTTTCCTTCGCGGAAATCGTAGTCCCCATAAACACCCGGCGTACAATCGCCGATTTTCTTGGTATGACCGCCCGTCCGCGGGGCGGCCGGTCCTAAGTGTGTCCATATGGCGCCTACGGCGACAGACCGGGAAACAGCTGACTTCGCGACCGTGTCGGGTCCGGCTGGCGGGCTCGACTCACTTCGCTCGGGCCAGGCGACGGTCGTCGGCAGCCCACGACACTGGTTTCACGTCTATTTTCCGACCACGCCGTTTCGCGCGGATCTTGACATCTTGGTGGTTGGCCGCGGATCGGATCAAGCGGTGCAGTTGGCCTTGACCAATCCGGCCAGTCGTATCACGGCGCTGGATACGCGGCCCGATCGGATCGAGCGAGTCAACCGCGAACGGGAACGCCATGGCTTGACGAACCTTGAGACCGCCGATTTGCCGATCGGCGAAGCGGGTTCGGATGGGCCTCGTTTCGACTCGATTTTCTCGAACGGCGAGTTGTGCTACCTGCCGGACCCGGCTCGCGGCCTGCGTGCGCTGCGGTCCGCGCTTCGTCCGACCGGGTCGATCGTGTTACAGATGTTCGGACGTCACGGACGCCACGGAATTCATATGCTGCGCGGCCTCGTCGAGCGACTGACGGGTTCCGCGGAGCCGGACGTCGCCTCAACGCGCCGTATTCTCGAACAACTCGCCCAGGGCGACCCGCAGGGGACAGCCGGGGGGCAGCTTCGCGCCTGGGCCGCCGAACCCACGATGGTTGAAGCTTTGCTCGAGCCGCGCGAGCATGCTTTCGATTTCGGCGGGTTGTGCCGCTTGCTCGAAGACAGCGGTTCGGAGATGCAACGGCCCTTTTATCAGGCGCACTACAACCCGCGATGCACCTTTCTCGCGAGGTCGCCGGAGATCTTTGCCAAGATCGGCTCGCTTTCTCCGGTTGAACAGGCCGAAATCGTTGAACTATATCGCGGGGGCATGCCGATGCACGAACTCATCGTCTGTCGCGACGAACGGCCCGCCATAACTCGCGAGCTTGGGTACGAAGCCGCGCGAGTGCCGGAAGCGGTACCCATCCGCAACCCCGGCTTGACGATTGTCGAAGAAGGCCTCGCCGCCGGTTTATCCGCCCGCCTTAGCTGGGACGCGCATCATTATCCGGAAATCTCAGCCTTGGTCGACCCGCTGCAAGGGGCGCTGTTCAACGGAATCGACGGAGTCTCTTCCGTCGCCGAAATCGCAACGTCGCTCGGCGCCGGTTCGACCGACGGGGATATCGTCGAGTTCGCCTCGAATTTCTTCCGCTCACTTTGGGAACTCGATTACTGTTGGTTCCGATCGCGGGCCGCCAGCGCCGACCCTCTGCCGTCAAAGTTATTGGTCTAGACCGCGCGACCGACTGGAATCGACCCGCCCCAATCAACAACAGCCGTCGTTGTCCCGATGACCGCATGAGCGAAAACGCCGTCCCCACCGACGAGAGCGCCATCACTTTTCCCGAAGGTCTGCCGGGGTTTGAGAGTGAAACTCGCTTTGTGATTGTCCGTCCCGACGGCTTCGAGCCGATTCTGTTTTTCCAAGCCGTCGACGACGAACGAATCCGTCTACCCGTCGTGCCAGCCGAGGCTGTTGAAGTTGGTTACAGCCTCAACGTCGATGACGAAGACTGTCGGCTGTTGGGTTTCGAGGGCCCGCCCGACATCGGCCGCAACGCCCTTTGCCTGTTGGTGTTGGTCTTGGCCGACGAACCGAAACCGCCGACTTGCAATCTGTTTGCCCCGATTGTTGTCAACGTCGTCACGCGACGAGCGAAGCAAATTCTACAACTCAACAGCGATTACGCGGCGGCGCGGCCGCTGGTGGATTAGCGATGTTGGTTTTTCGACGACAGCAGGGCGAATCGTTCCGCGTCGGCGACGACGTCGAGGTGCGGATCTTGCAGCTCAGCCGCTCACAGGTGAAAATCGGCGTCATCGCACCGCGCGAGATTGAGATCTTTCGTACCGAACTGGCCGTTCTGAATCGTCAGGCCGTCGTTTCCGACTGGACCGACCCCGCCGTCAAGCGACGACTGGAAAATACCCTCGGCGGCCTCAAGCCTCTCGCCCGGCAAGATCCTAATACGGATTGACGCGGCCCCTGGTGTCAGTCCGACAACCTGCCCGACGGCAGGCGCGCCAACCGGACCACACTTTTCTCAAAAATTGGACCCATTGGTTTTCGATAAGTCCGGCTCGGTCGGCCACACGATCGGTACGCCGGATTGTTTGAAAACGTCGTCTTCTATTTCGCGCTGAGTATCCCGGCAACCACTCGCTTCGGTACGGCTCCCACTTGAATCGTCTCGATGACGCTCATCGTCTCGATATCCACGACAACCGTTACATCGGCTCCCGCGACCGCTACGTATAAGCTTCCGCCGTCGGGGGTGATCGTGAGCCAATCCGGGTGCGGACCGACATCCACGACCTTCAGCATTTTGTAGTCGGGCAATGAATAGGCGACGACGCAGTGGTAATACTTGCTGGTGGCCCACAGCATCTTGCCGTCGGGCGTGATGGCCAGCCCGTGTGACGGCGATCCCTGCAACACTCTCGTTTCCTTTACGTGACCGGGCGGATCGGGCAGCGTGATTCGTCGCGTTTCCTTGCGTGTCGCGAAATCGACAACCGCGAACCCGTGGTAGTTCGAGAGCTGGACGATGATGTCTTTTGTCGATCCATCGGGGTTGCGGGTAAAGGCCATCGGCCGGATGCCGGCGCTCAGCGTGAGCGTCCACCTGACGGTATCGGTGGATGCGTCGATGACGCTGATGGTCTTCGTCGGAATCGAGCCCGAGACGGCGTACTTGCCGTCCGGCGTCACATAGACGTTGTGGACGCGGCCTTGGACGGGGATGCTGTTTACGTTCTTCAGCGATCGGGAGTCGATGACATCCACGGCGCCGGGAGCCTCGGCGATCCCGACGTAGACTTTCCCGCCGTCCGGCGTCACGGCGACGTTATTGGGGCGGCCGCTCAGCGGAATCCGCTTCGACACTTCGAGGGTTTTGGCGTTGACCACGTCCAGCGTCGTCCGCGATTCATTGGTGACGTAAATTCGGCTGCCGTCGGGCGCGATCGTGATGCCGTGCGGCACCTCGATACCCTCGATCATGTCGACCACTTGGTTGGTCGCCGGATCGATCACGTGAATGTTGTCGCCGGCGGCATTCGTTTGCAGCACCCGCACCCTATCTCCGCCGGCTGACCTCGCCGCGCCGGCCCGCATTACGTCCGAATCCTCAAGAGTCTTGCCGCGCGCCCACGCAGCCAACGTTCGCCATTCCGGATCGCTCCGTGATGTCCAGTGTTTGCCCCCCGCGTGGAAGGGGTCGCCCCCGGCGGTGTGCGCCAGCGGATGCAGCAACAGTCGACTCCGGGCGGGATGTCCCGGAACAACGTACTGCTTCCAGACCTCAAAGTTGCGACGCGACTGCTCGTCGTTCCAGTTGTCGGCTCCCGGCGCGAACTCCTCCAAGCGAGGGGTGCGATGTTGATGGCAAGTCACGCAGCGCGCGTGCCCCGGGCGCTTCTCGATGAAGATGGGCTGCACTCGTTCCTTGAAAAACGCGTAATCCGCCGAGGGCGCGGTGTTCGGCGAAGAGGCAGGTTGCTGAGCAAGCAACGGCACGCTTATGAGGAATAGTAAGCAGGCTCGGTCGTGGAAAGAAAACACGGTATGCGCTCCTTTGAGTTGCTATTGTAACCCTGAGCCGACCTCTAGGGCCGGAATTTCGGGCTTTCGGCGCATGCATCCTCTCTCCGACTTGCCAAAGTAGAGGCCGGCCATTTCACCGCCGCAGTTGCACGACTCTTTTTTCGACCGGATCGGGAGGGCCGAAGTTTTCGGCGCGCGTCAGCACGGTGACTTCTCCGACCCCGTTGCTAAGCAAATAATCGCGGGCGTCGTCGATGCCGGCGCCGACTTGGGCGGGGCTGTGGGAGTCGTCCCCGAAACAAAAGCCAATCCCCATTCGGGCGGCGCGCTCGACCAGCCAAGGCGCGGGGTAGGGCGTCGGCAGGCCCTTGCGGTAACCCGCCGTATTCAAATCGAGAATGGCGTCGCACCCACGGGCGGCTTCGAGGGCGCGGTCGGCGGCGCGTCGGATCGGCGGCGTGTCGAGCGGGGCGTCGGGCCCGGCGTTTTTTCGAAGCAGGTCGAGATGCCCGACGACCTCGGGGCGCAGCGCGTCGATCATTTCGGCGACCGTTTCGTAATAGCGAACCGCGAGCGGCTCCACACCGCCCAGGTCGTCGCGGATGCCGCGGAAATCCTCGACCTCCCCGTCGATCGAAACTTCGTCGACGTAGTGCACCGAGCCGACCATGTAGTCGAAGTCGCCGGCTTCGCGGTGGGCGAGCATCTTCTCGCGATAGCCGTCGGTGGGCACCACTTCAATCTCGAATCCACGCAAGACGATCAGCCGTTCGGCGAAACGATCCCCTAATTTGTCGATGGCGCGGATGTAGTTCCGAAAGTCCTCTTCAAGACGCTCGACAGTGAAGCCCTTCTCCTTTTCGGTGGGGTAGAGGAAGCGCGCTTCGGCTCGGGGAGCGTGCTCGGTGACACCGAAGGTGTGATACCCGGCGGCGACGGCGGCCTCGAGAACGTCTTCGAGACGGCCTTCGGCGTGCTCACAAAATTCGCCGCTGTGGCCGCCGTGGAGAGAACAGCGCCAGGGTTCGCGGGGCATCGTTCCAGTGTAGTCGGGGACGTCGAGGAAGCGACGTGGCGCACGGCTCCAGGCGTGCCGTGTCGGCATTCGTGCCGACATGTCTTCCGCTCCCCGGCCCCCAGGCACGCAAGAACGCGCGCAACGCGAGCTACCAAGCAACCAGCGCCCGTAGGTCGCGGATGTTGTTTCCCGTCGGGCCGGTCATCAGAAGGTCGTCCAGGTTTTCGAAAAAGTGAAAAGAGTCGGAGCGTCGCTCGTAGTCGTCGGCGTCCATGCCGGCAGCTTGGGCCCGGGCGATCGTCTCGCCGTCGGCCACCGCGCCCGCGGCCGGGGAGTTGCCGTCGACGCCGTCGGTGCCGGCGCTGATGATCGCGATGTCTTGTCCGGCGATGCGTCGGGCGCAGGAAAGCACGAACGCTTGATTACGCCCGCCCATGCCGTCGCCGGTGACCGGCACGCTCAACTCGCCGCCGGTCAGCAAGGCGACGACCTTGCCCGGATGAGCTTGCCGCATGCCCTCCACCCGCCCAACAAGATGCTCGACGGCTTTCTCGTAAGGCCAATCGTCGACGGACAGATCTTCCTCGACGACCCAGCCGCGCGAGGAGGCTTCGTCATGCAGCGCGTCCACGCCGTCTTGGTTCCCCAGCAGCCCGTGCCAACTGCTGTGAGCAAACTTTTCGCCGCCCGGTTTGGGGGTTTCCCGAATCGTGTCCTCGTCGAACATACGACGAATCGAGGCCGGGAAGCGCGCAAGCAACCCAAGGCGCTCGGCCAACTCACGGCAATCCTCAACAGTCGATTCGTCGGGCATGGTCGGTCCCGAGGCAACGGTCGACGGTTGATCGGCCGGCACATCGGAGACATAGAGCGTCATCTGTCGGGCGGGGTCGGCCCGCTCGACCAGGCGACCGCCCTTGATGGCGGAGAAGTGCTTGCGCAAGACGTTCATGTCGACGATATTGGCGCCGCAAGTCACCAACAGGCGAAAGAATTCGCGACTGTCGTCGAGTGAAATGTCATTGGTAATCGGCCGCTCACAAATCGCCGAACCGCCGCCTGACAGCAAATACACGACTAGGTCTTCGGGGCCTAGATCGCCGACCAGCTCGAGAACCAGCGAGGCCGCGCGGAAGCTCGCGGCGTTGGGGTAGGGGTGACCGCCGGTGTAGTGAAGAAAGTAAGGCAAGTCGCGCTCGGACGGAACCGAACTGACAACCACGCCGGAGACAAGGCTGGGTTCGACGATATCGACAAACTGTTCGGCCATTCGTAGGCCGGCCTTGCCGATCGAGACACAGATCACTTTGCGGCACCGGGAAAGATCGACCTGCTCGTCGCCGACCGCGAGCACGCCGTCACGGCAAGCAATGCGACGAGGCATCACCTTGTCGAGCGACAAGCTGTCGAGAGTACGGAGAAAAATGTCGCGAAGGTCGGTTTTCACGGGTTATTCAGTCGGGAGTCGGGTCAGCCTCCTAACCCTCGTCGGGAAACAGCGAGCGATTCACAAGATTCGGCGGACGCCGGCCATCGAGTGCCGCCAAGGCGTTTTCGGCGGCCATGATGCACATCTTGCGCCGTGTTGCCGTCGAGGCGCTGGCAATATGAGGCGTCACGACGACATTTTCGAGCTGCAGCAAGCGCGGCTCGACACGCGGTTCGTTTTCGAACACATCGAGGCCGGCCGCGGCAATCTCCGCTTGCTCGAGAGCATCGGCCAAGGCCGATTCATCGACGACAGGCCCGCGGGATGTATTGATCAGCACGGCGGTCTTTTTCATGAGCGAAAATTGCGGCTTGCTGATCAAATGCCGTGTTTCGGGCATCAACGGCACATGAACACTGATGAAATCGGCTTCCCCGAGCAGCGTTTCGAACTCCACGAAAGTGAGGCCAAGCTCTTGCTCGATTTCATCGGGCATGCGGAAAGCGTCGTGATAGATCACCTTCATCTCGAAGCCGTGCGCCCGGCGAGCCAACGACCGCCCGATGCGGCCCATCCCCAATATCCCCAATGTGGCGTGATAAAGGTCTACGCCGCAAAACTGATCGATGCCCCAGCCGCGCCACTTGCCGGCGCGCAAAAACCTCTCCGCCTCGCCCACCCGCCGAGCCGCGACCGCGAGCAAGGTGAAGGCCAGGTCGGCGGTCGTCTCGGTCAGCACTTCCGGCGTATTCGTCACGGCGATGGCGCGTTCTGTCGCCGCCGCGATATCGATATTATCGAAGCCGACAGCGACGTTCGAGATGACCTTCAGTCCCGGCAAGGCCGCCATCACCGCGTCCGAAAAGCGATCGGTCAATTGGCTGACGACGCCGTCCTTGTCGGCGAGGTGTTCGAGCAGTTGCTCAGGCGGGTAGCTCTCGTCGGACTCGTGATATTCGATCTCGGCGCGCTCGCGAAGGTACTCCGCGGCTTCGGGGTAAATACGTTTCGAGATCAGCAGTCGCGGCAGCATGATCGTCCGCCATTGTCTCACAGGGTTTTGAAAGCGTACAATTGAAAACTTCAGGAGAAGAGGACGGATATGGCAAAACTTGGATTTCTCGGACTCGGCTTGATGGGCTATCCGATGGCGCGCAACCTGCTCGACGCGGGCCACGAGGTGGCGCTGTGGAGCCACACTTCCGCAAAAGCCCGCCGCTTGGCGAAGAGCCACAAAGGCGTCTTTTGCAAGACCCCGAAAGAGGTCGGCAAGTTCGCCGATTGCATTTTCCTGTGCGTGGGCAACTCGGAGATGTCCGAGGAAGTCTTGATGGGCGCCGACGGCGTCATCAAGGGCGTTCGCAAGGGCAATGTCGTCGCCGATTGCAGCACGATCGCTCCGACCCTGGCGCGCAAGATGGCCGCGCGTTTCGAGAAGAAGGGCGCTTTCTTTCTCGACGCTCCGTGCACCGGCTCGACGCCGGGCGCCGAGGGCGGCACGCTGACCTTTATGGTTGGAGGCCGCAAGAAAGTCTTCGAAGGCATGCGCGAGAACTTTCTCCCGATGGGCAAGACGCTGTTTTATTGCGGCAAGCAGGGCATGGGATTGCATGCCAAGCTTTCGCAAAACCTCGTGCTTTGCAATATGATGCAGGGCTTTATCGAAGGCATGGTACTCGCGAAGAAGGCCGGCGTCAACCCCAAGTTGATGTTCGAGGTGCTCGACAAGAGCGCCGCCAAAGCCGGCCTCATCAGCTTCAAGGCTCCCTATATCTTCAAGCGCGATTTCGAAGCCGCCTTCCCGCTCAAGTGGATGCACAAAGACATCGGCTTGATGCTCGACTCGGGCCGCGAAATGAATGTTCCGCTGCCCTCGACTTCGCTGGTCCATCAACTTTTCGGAGCGAGCATCGCCAACGGCCAGGGTGACGAAGATTTCTGCTCGGCGATCAAACTGCTCGAGCAGTGGGCCGACGTGGAAGTGAAGGCGTAGGGCCGGGTTAGCCCGCTTTTCTCACCGCGTGGCGAGGCAAAGTGCATGAGAGGTCCATCAGTACGAGGCGCGCGCCGCTTGGCGCGCGCAGGCGTACTTGAACAGTACGGTGAGCACGGCGAGCAAGCGCAACGACGTAATGGCGGGCCTATCGTGTGCTTTGCCCGTCAGGCGGTGAGAAATGCGGGTTAGGCCGCCGAGGGCGGCACGTAACGCTCTACGTGAATCTCATGCTCGTGCCGACGGGCCCGCGCCAGGTCATGGGATGCCTGCAAGCGCAGCCATTGACCGGCATTCGACCAGCCGATTTTCTCCAGTCGAATCGCCATGTCCGGTGATATGCCGGACTTCTCGTTCACAAGGTTGTTGAGAGTCTGTCGAGTTACCGCGAGGAGCTTCGCGGCGCCCGTCACCGTAAGACTAAGAGGCTCAAGACAGTCTTGCCGGATAATGCGGCCCGGGTGGGGAGGGTTTTTCATCGGCATGGCGAATTTTCCTTATCGGCCTCGCCGGCATCGTTGTTGGCGGTTTGAAGAACCGCTTACCGGATACCAACTTTCCTCAGCTCCGCGCGCAGACGTTTGTCCGGATGTAGTCCTATCAAGTAGGAAGCGATTTTACCTTCGCGGTCGATAATCACCAGCGTCGGCAGTGAACCTACGAAGTATCTTTGCGAAACCTGCGCGCCGCGGTCGACCAGACTCGGGAAGCGGTAACCCTGTTGCTCGAAAAAGGGCCGCGAGCGCCGTTCGGGTTCGGCGTTAACCCCCAAGACGACCAGGCCCTGTTCGCCGAATTCATCGGCAAGCGTGTCGACATGCGGCAAATCGATTCGACAGGGTTTGCACCAGGTGGCCCAGAAGTCGAGCAACACAACCTTACCGGCCAGTTCTCCCAGACGATGGGTCTTGCCGCTGAAATCCCGCAAGGCGAAATCGGGGGCCGGATGGTTTGTGAGCCGGGATAGCAGGGTCGACGTGGCGCCGAATTCCTTGACCATCTCGGCGCCGGGCGGAGGCTCGAAAATGAATGTCTCCGCGGGGACGGCATCGTCCAAGATCGTCGTTTGGAAAGTGATCGTCTGCCGCACTCGCAACGGTTGCTTCATGGCGGCCTTTTTCATGGTGGCCGACGAGACCTCGCGCAAAACCAACCCGGCGTCAGGGTCGATCCAATACCTTCGTCGAACCCGGCCCTGGGCCGCCCCGGGCGGAGTGTCATAGACAGCTTCGACGCCGAGGTGAGCGCCGGTGGACCCCGCTTCGTCGGCGAAGAATCGAGCCGTACGCAGGCGTGTCGCGGCCGCCGCATAGCGGCGGATGTAGCGGCGCGCCGACTTGCGGGGATCCATGGATTGGGGGCGTTTTTGGCCGCTGGCGGCGGCGAAGGGGTCTTCCCGTAGGCGCGTATACTGCTTGAGGCGAGGAGCGTAGGTCCAGGTCGTCAACCCATCGAAGACCGCCAAACCCTCGTTGCCGCGACTGAACATGCCGAATCGCGCTCGCCCGTCGGCGTCGGCGGCGGTCACGTAGCGGGTTTCGGTCGTTCGTTCATAGCCCTTCGACAAGGTTTCGGTTACCTCCAGGGCTTCGAACAAGAAGCGGTCGAGATCGGAATACGTTTGGGCGACACGGGCCAGCAGCGATCGGGCTTCGTCGTCTTTCGAGGCGGTTGCCGGCGATTGCGCGGCCGCGACGGGAAGCATGAGCAGCGCCAAACCGGGCGTCAACAGTCGACGGAAGAACGGGCGATTCAGGGACGACATAGCCTACGTGGACATCATAGCCCGACAGGGGTCCACCTCCGCGTAACGCCTCGGCCGGCGACGGTCGGCGAACGATCCGGAATTCTTGATTGAACCGGCCGGGCTGGGGCTACCCGTGGCGCTTGGGGGGCCTAACGCTCTCGCGGAGTTCCATGTATTCGCGCAGGGCGTCTTCGAGCGAGGGCATTTTTTCAAGGCCCAGGCTTTCCACCTTTCCGTTCGACAACTCGGCGTTGCGGGGACGCCGCGCCGGGGTCTTGAATTCGCGGTGATTCGTCGGCTGGATGTCGGCTTCGAGACCGGCGACTTCGAGGATCTTCAGCCCGTAGTCGTACCACGAGATCTTCACGCCGCCGCCAATGTGGTAGAGGCCGAACTGCCGGCGCTCCAATAGATCGACGCAACGGGTCGCGAGTGCCGGCGCATAGGTGGGCGTGGCGAAGAAATCTTCGACAACTTTCAGCCGGCCGCCTTCCGCCGCCTTTTTCAGAATCAACTCCGGGAAGTTGCCGCGCTTGGTGTAGCGGCCCGCGGGTCCGAACACGCCCGCCACCCGCACGACATAGTGTCTCTCGAGAGCGGCGCGAGCATACATCTCTCCGGCCAGCTTCGAAACGCCGTAGGCCGACGGCGGATTGGGAATGTCTTCCTCGGTGTAGGGCCGGACTTCGGTGCCGTCGAAGACGTGATCGGTCGAAAAGTGCATCAACGTCGCGCCGCGGTCGCGGCACGCCGCGGCGAGGTAATGCACCGCCAGCCCGTTGACGCGCATCGCCGTCTCGGCTTCTTTCTCCGCCAGGTCGACATGGTTGTAGGCCGCGGTGTTGATGACCCAGCCGGGCGCGTGCTCTTCAAAGCAGGCCTGAACGGCCTTGGAATCGGTGATATCGAGTTCACCGCGGCCGAGTCCGACGACGCTCATGCCGCGGCGCCGCAGATCGGCGACGATTTCGGTTCCCAGTTGTCCGCCCGATCCCAATACCAGTGCTCGCAAAGAAAGACCTCCGTCGCGGATAGGAATCATTATGCCGCGGGCGTTCGGCTGCGCGCGACCGGCACGGCGGGAAACTTCCCGAGGGGGCCCGGGCCGGGCGGCGCCGGGTTGAGTCGGAAGCGCTGTTTTCGTACACTCAGGGTCCGGCGAGCCGGGCTGCCGACGAGGAGGGTGGATGCGACTGGGATTGAACTTGGGCTACTGGGGCTCGAAGCCCGACCAATTGGTCGAGTTCGCGACCGAGGCGGAGCGGCTCGGGTATGACTCGGTCTGGACGGCCGAAGCCTATGGATCGGACGCGGTCACGCCTCTGACCTGGATCGCGGCCAAAACCGAGAAAATCGCTGTCGGCTCGGCGATCATGCAAATGACGGCGCGGGCCCCGGCCGTGACGGCGATGACCGCCGCGACTCTCGATTGGCTCAGCGGAGGGCGGATGCGGCTGGGGATTGGGGCGTCGGGCCCCCAAGTCGTCGAGGGTTGGCACGGCGTGCCCTACGGTCGGCCGCTGACGCGGGCGCGGGAGTACGTCAAGATCGTCCGCTCGGTGTTGGCGCGCGAAGCCCCGCTCGAACATCACGGCCGACATTACGATATCCCCACCAGTGAAGGCTCGGGGCTGGGAAAGCCGCTGAAGTTGATTCTGCATCCGCTGCGAAATCAAATCCCGATCTACATCGCCGCCCAAGGTCCGAAAAACGTCGCGCTCAGCGCCGAGATCGCCGACGGGTGGCTGGTCGTCTTTTTCGCTCCCGCGCACCAAAAGATGTATCAAGAGTTTCTGGACGAGGGCTTCGCTCGGGCCCCGGAAAAAGACCGTTCGCAATTCGATATCGCTCCTACCGTGACAGTCGCGCTGGGCGATGACGCGCAGGCTTGCCGCGACAGCGTCAAGCCCAACCTTGCCCTCTACATCGGGGGGATGGGCGCGCGCAGCAAAAATTTCTACTACAACATCGCCTGCCGCTACGGCTTTGAAGAAGCCGCCGGGAAGATCCAAGACCTGTTTCTGCAACGCAAGCGGGACGAAGCCGCCGCCGCGGTGCCTGACGAGTTGGTCGACCAAGTCGCCCTGTGCGGCCCCAAGGAGAGGATCGCGGAACGGCTGGAAGAGTGGAAAGCAAGCGACGTCACGACGCTGATCTGCGGCGTGCGGGATATGGCCTCGTTGCGGGTGATGGCGGAGTTAGTGCTGTAGGGTTGCTTCTCCATTACAGAGAGTTGGATCTGAAGTTTGACCATTCAGATTGACCAATCTAGAATGATAGGTGAGTCGATCATGGAAGAAATCGCCATTTCGAAATTCAAGGCCGGTTGCCTGCGGATTCTCGAGGAAGTTCGCAAGACCGGCAAGCCGATTCGGATTACGCGTTTTGGCAAGCCGGTAGCGGAAGTGGTTCCGGCTTCGCCGGAAAAACAGGACAATTGGCTGGGGTGCATGGTGGGTACCGGTCGCATCACGGGGGACATCATTTCCCCGGCGTCTGACGAAAGCGACTGGGAAGCGCTCCGCTGATGAGGTTGTTGCTCGACACCCACATCTGGCTTTGGAGTACTCTTGAGCCGAAGAGGCTCCGATCGGTGGTAGGTCAAGCACTGGAAGATGACGAAAATGAACTCTGGCTTTCGCCGATCAGCATCTGGGAAACTCTCGTTCTAGCACGGAAAGGAAGGCTCGAACTGAACGAGTCGGTCGAACCGTGGATCGAATCCGCACTGGGTCGGATGCCCCATCGCGAGGCGCCCCTGACCCATGAAGTCGCGCGGGAAACCGGCAACATTCAGCTTCCCCACCGTGACCCGGCGGACTTGTTTCTGGTCGCAACCGCTCGCGTGTTTGACCTTACATTGGTCACGGCCGACCGGCGTCTGATCCAATCCGGGGCCGTGCCGGTTTTGAAAAATCGCTGATCGCCCGCCCTCTAGAACTCCTTGCCGCCGTAGAGGTCGCCGACGAACTCCTGGTAGCCGTTGTAGGGAAGCGTCTTCACACGTTCGCCGGTGGGTATGACGCGCTCCGACGCCTGCGACCATCGCGGGTGCGGGCGGGCGGGGTTGACGTTCGAATACCAGCCGTATTCGAGGCCTTGAGCTTGATTCCACAGTGTCGGCGGTTGCTCGCTCGTGAACTCGATCACGTCGATTGATTTGATACTCTTTAGCCCGTATTTCCACGGGACGATCAGGCGAACCGGCGCGCCGTTTTGTTTCGGCAGTGGTTTGCCGTAGATGCCGGTCACGAAAAGCGCCAGTTCGTTCATGGCTTCGTCGAGCCGGAGGGCTTCGAAATAAGGCCAGGGGTAATGAGGCTGCGAACGAATCCCGGGCATTTCGTCGGGGCGGTAGGTGGTTACCATTCGCAGGTACTTTGCCTTGGGCTTCGGCTCGACATGCTCGATGAGGGCCGAGACGGGGAAGCCGGTCCACGGAACGGCCATCGACCAGGCTTCGACGCAGCGCATGCGGTAGAGCCTTTCTTCGAGCGGGAATTTGTGGAGCAAGTCATCGAGGTCGTATTTACCGGGCTTGTTAACCAAGCCTTTGACCTCGACCGTCCAGGGATCGATCTTGAAATTACCGACCAGGGTCTTGACGCGCTCTTTGTCGGTAGTGAACTCGTAGAAATTGTTGTAGCTCGTCGCGGCGCTCTCGGGGGTAACGGGACGGTCGAGCTTATAGCGCGGGTTCCGTTTCGCCGGGTAGAGATCGGCGCCGATCGCCGCTTCGGCCGCTTGTCCAAGTAGGGCGCTCATGCCGACGAAACCCATGCCTTTTAGGATTTCGCGACGACCGTGAAAGACCGATTCGGGTGTAGCTTCGCGTTCGGGAATCTCCCAACCACGCGGGACTTTGATCAACATCGACGTTTCTCCCCTTGGCTCTTGATCAATTTCGCTTCCGCGGCGGCGAGTTCCATGGCCGGAGTACGCCGCGGAGCTTCCGATTCAAAGGGCCTTTGTACAGATTATCACGGGCAAGCGAGAATCAAGAAACGTAAGAGACGCGCCCGACCGCGGGGACGTGCTTCCGACGCTCTTTGTCCTCAAAGACGAAACGGTTCCCAAATACGTTTCATTCCCGTCGAAGTTCCACCGTGAGATCGCGCGCGTGATTCCCGTAGACTGGGCGGAGAGTGCCGATTACTGTTCGCAAAGCCGAGACGGGGGATATCGACTGGATGATCGAAATCCAGGCCACATCCCCGGAAGCGTCGCAATGGGACGCAACGGGATACCGCGGTTTCCTGACGGCAACGGCCGGCCGGTCGGGAGGTTGGGTAGCCCTTGACGCCGATCGGGTGATCGGTTTCCTGGTGTTTCGACGAGCCGTTCCCGACGAGCTGGAAATCTTGAATTTGGCCGTCGATCCGGCGTCTCGGCGGCGGGGTGTCGGGGCCGAGCTCGTGCGGCAATCGCTCGCGGCGCACCGAGGCTACGTCTTCCTTGAAGTGCGGTCGAAGAACAGTGTGGCCGAGGCCTTTTATCGCAAGCTGGGTTTCGAGGAAGCGGGTCGCCGCACGGATTACTATCAGGACCCGCCTGACGATGCCGTAGTGATGGCGCTTGGGCCCTGAGCGCTGAACATATACGCGGAAGGGGACGGACATCCGTGTCCGCCCCCCTGTTCGTATCCGAATCGACGACAGCGCCCTGAGCTAACGTCGGAGACTTACCTCCTTGGGCCGCGAAAGAAATCCCATGACGTGGTCTTTCTTGATGGTGGTCATGACTACCTCGTACGGCTCCCTGTGGTGGGCTACGTAAAACTCGACAGGCTCGTTGGCGTACTGCCCCTTCTTGACCATCCTCTTGTCATCGGCCAGGATTTCCACGGTGTACTTGTTTCGTTTCGGGTTCGTCTTGCGCAAGCGCATCCGAACATCGCCCACGCGGCTCATCTTCTCACTCGTTGAGAGTTGGAAACGAACAAACCGACGACCGCCCTTCTCCCGCAGCTTGTTGATTTCCGATGCGTTGCCCGCCACCCAATCACCGATGGATCGCATGTGGGCCTTCGTGTCTTTGAGAACGCTATCGGTGGATTCGAGCCGTTCGACGGTACCGGCCAACTCGCCCCTGACGCCGACCAACTCGCCCTCGATGCCCTCGACCTTGCCGGCGGTTTCGAAGGCCTTGTCACCGAGGGTGCGCACCTCGCTCATGACCAGCTCTTTGGCCGACCGCTGCTGGGCGGCGATGTTTCTGCTGAGTTTGTCGGTCTGCCGACGGGCTTCGGATTTCGCCCTGTTCGATGCTTCCGAGCGTGCGTCTTCGAGACTTTCCCGCAAGTCTTCGATTTCTCGCTGTGCGTTGTTCAAGTGGAAAATCGACTTGTTTTCCACTCCCGCCAGTTTCTCTTCCAGAGTTTGCTTGAACGTGTGGGCGTCGACTTCAGCCCGGTTCACTCGTAAGTAGAGGTAGAAATTCCCCGCCAGCAAGCACAACACGACAGTGACGCTTGCCGCGGTCTTGCGTTTCGGCGACGGTGTGACTTCGAAGTTTGGGTGATCGTGACTCATCAAAATATCCTCCTTGGCTTGGCGAATGTTCGGGGCCGCTTGCGGTCCGCCGCCGCCGGGGATTTGAGCCCGGCCGCGGTTGACGAAGGGGAAAGCAATCTCCGGGCCAATCCGCCAAAGAGGGTTTAAGTTGTTGA
This sequence comes from Bryobacterales bacterium, assembly GCA_965248235.1. Classification (GTDB taxonomy): domain Bacteria; phylum Acidobacteriota; class Terriglobia; order Bryobacterales; family UBA6623; genus UBA6623. The sequence goes on from CBDFIU010000003.1 coordinate 217,540, forward strand.
CATGGCAAGCGATACAGCCGTAGACGATACAGCCCAGAGGTCCGCCGAGAAGGTAAGAATGTTCGGATCAGAAGGGAAAATTTTCCGCTTTGGGCGACTGAGGCACGCCTTTACCTGCTGGCAACTCGGCCTGAAACGCCGCGAAGGCAGCCTCTTCCAAAGCGTCGAGCGCGTCGAGAAAGAAGTGGTCCGGCGACTCGATCCAAGTAAGCTGCTTGGGGCCCGCCGCTTGTCGGAAGACTTCTTCCATGGTTTCCCGCGAGCCGTATTGATCCCGCGTGCCGTGAAGGAAGAACTTCGGACAACCACAGGCGTTGAGAAAACTCCACTCGCCGTGATCCACCGGCGTCCCGACGGCCAAGAAACGGTCGACCCCGGCATCGGCGCAGCATACTCCGAGGCCCACTCGTGACCCGAAGGAAAAGCCGGCCGCCGCGAGCGGCAATCCCGGGTAGCGGTCCGAGGCGTAGCGCAACGCCGCTCGCAGGTCGTCCTGCTCGCCGCGCCCCTCGTCGTAGCTTCCGTCGCTCAGGCCGACGCCGCGAAATTGAAAACGGATCACGGCCGCGCCTCCACGCCGCGCCGCCCGAGCCAGTCGGAAAACGACCTTGTTGTGCATCGAGCCGCCGTGTAGCGGATGCGGATGGCAAACCACCGCCACACTCACGATACGTGCGCCGTCTTCCGGCGTTTCGTGAAGCGCTTCAAGTCTCCCGGCCGGACCCTGAAGGAAAATCGACTCGAGTCGTCGCGCCATACAACAAATGTACCGCAACAGTAGCGACGCGCCCCGGCCCGAAACCAGACCTGTCCCGACCGACAGGGTGGCCTGAAGAGGCGCCGGGGAGTTCGAGGAAATCCGCCGCTCTTCTAATCGGTCGGGCCCCTGCGTCGCCGCATGCGCTTGCGGGTTTTGCTGAGGCGCGATGCTCGTTGGCGGCTCCACTCGTCGAAGGCGTCGCCGCCGCCCAGCCGCTCGATGTGAGCCGAACCCGGCCATGCGAGTGAAGTTGCCTGCCGCTTGCCAACCTTGAATCCGCCCGCGGCCGTTTCCACCATTGCGCGGCCCCGATGCACCGCCAGACGGGACCCCGGCCGGTCCACCGAACAATCAAAGCGATAGCGCCCCGCGTATTCGAGTTGCACGACGGCGGCGCCGCATTCCACCAAGAGCGGATCGTGTACGAACCGCCGGCCGCCGGCTCGCCGAAGGCCGTCAAGCTCGATCACCGCCGATCCCTCGCCGATGCGCAGCCGCACCCGGGCGAGGTCGTTCGAAAGCAGTTGCAATTCGCTGTCATGGTCCAACCAAAGCAGCGCCGTCGGACTCAGCAGCAACTCCGCCCGCCCGTCAGCGGCTTCCAATCTACTCCGGCACGCATCATGGGAAACCGCCAAGTGTCGACGGGCAGCCGCACTTCATCCAGAAAGATGGCGCCTTCCACGTAGTGCAATAAGCCCGCTTTGGGCGCAATCGCAACCTGCGCGTACGCCGCGCCGGCAAGCCACGGCAACAAGAGCAACAATCGAGTGTTCCGCAAATTTCTCCCCCTTTGGGCCGTCATTCGTGATACCGTAGAAGCTCTGGTACTTGCAATAGTCCAACTGGGCTAGTACGAAACGCCCCGCCGAGAATCCGGAGCATGGAGCGCTTGTGTCAATAAAACGAACCACAGCGCCGGTGCCCCGCCGCTAATTCCGGCAAGCAATCCGTAAGCAGTTTTTCGCAGAGAGTGGACGTGTGGCAATCGCTCTAATATCGGATGGTCCCGACGGGAATAGGTAAGAGCTGATGGGAGACTTATTAATACTCGGACACCGCGGAGCAGACCAGCTGCCGGAGAACACGGTCCCCAGCTTTCAAAAGGCCCTGGACCTGGGCGCGGACGGGTTTGAACTCGACGTGCGCCAAACGGCCGACGACAAGTTGGTCGTCGTTCACGGCTCGGTCGTTGGTACGCTGGCCGTGCAGGCAAACGCCTACGAGCAGATCCGCAAGCTCCCCGACGGTTTTGAAATTCCTTTGCTTGAGGAAGTCTTGAAGAAATTCGGCCGCAAGGCCTTCCTCGACATCGAGCTCAAGACACCCGGGTTCGAGCAAGCCGCGGTGGACTTGATTCGCGAGCACTGCGATCCGGCGAAGGTGCTCGTCTCGGGGTTTTATCCGGAAGCGCTGACGAAGGTATACGATCTATTTCCTGAAATCGAACTGGGCTTTCTCTACAACCGCACCCAAGATGAAGAGTCGCGGCACAACTGCCCGGTCGACGTCGTCAAGCCTCAATTCCGGTTGGCGTCGCGCGAACTCATCGCGGAAGTTCACGACGAGGGCTTGCGCGTCATTCCTTGGACGGTCAACGACGAGAGTGAGATGACGCGACTAATCAATCTCGGCGTCGACGGCATCATCAGCGACTTCCCGGAAAAGGTCGTCGAAGTCGCCCGCCCGGCCTAACATCCAAACTGAGCCGCGCGCGTTAAGCAGCGGTATGCAATGAAACCGGTGACCCCGACCAGACCGGCGTAATCGCCCCCTGTCAGCGCCGAACGCGGACTTGGTTGAGAACCTTCTTGACGCCCTTGACCTTCTTCAAGATCTTGTCGACTCGCCGCCGCAACTTCTCGGTTTCGACCAAACCGGTAACTGTCACGGCCCCTTCCTCCACCGCCACCTCGAGCGCATTGGTTTTCAGCTGAGGATCATTGACGAGCCTCCGCATCACGCGGTCGTAGACAATGTCGTCCGGATTCTCATCCTGGGCGGGGAGTGGAGCAACGGCGAGCAAGAGGGCGAGCAAGAGCCCAACTCCGACTCGCGGGAGCAACCATCGGTATCGCGCGGAGCGAAGAAACACTTTCATCACGGATATATTATCTCCCGGCGGCGAACTCGGTGACAGCTTCAGAATTTACCCAACATCTGATGAAAATCGAGCGACTTCACAAAGCTCGATTGCTCGCGCCACTTGGGCCGAACCTTGACGAAGAGTTCCAAAAAGACATGGCTGCCGAACCAAGTCTCCAATTGGTGACGGGCCGCCGACCCGACTTGTTTCAATGTGGCGCCCTGCGACCCGACGAGAATTTTCTTCTGCCCCGGGCGCTCAACGTACACCGTGGCCGAGATCCGCAGCAGGCCGCTAAGCTTCTGCTTTCGGCTTGTCGAACGCGGCGGTTCCTGCTCCCATTGGTCCACGATCACCGCCACCGAGTGCGGCACTTCCTGCCGCGTCTCCTCGATCACCTTCTCTCGAATGAACTCGGCGGCCAGAAATTTCTCGGGCTGGTCGGTAATGTAATCTTCCGGATAGAAAGCGGGCGCTTCGGGTAAGCGCTCGAAAATCAGCTTGACCAGTAAGTCAACGTTTTCACCCTCGAACGCGGAGAGAGGAACGATCTCTTCGAACGTCCGCGTCTCTCCATAACGTTCGAGCAGCGGCAGCAGCCGCTGTTTCGACTGCAGCAAATCGATCTTATTCAATCCGAGCAATAGCGGGACGCCCAGCTTCTTCGCCGTCTCCACGGCGGCCGCGTCGCCCCGTCCCGGCGGTTCGGTTGCGTCGACAAGCACCACCGCCAGGCCGCATCCCGACGTCGCGCGCCGCACCTCCTGCATCATGCGTCGGCCGAGCTCCTGCCGGGGTTCGTGGATGCCCGGGCTGTCGACGAAAACGATTTGGCCTTCCGGACGAGTGACGACGCCTTGGATGGCGTCGCGGGTCGTTTGCGGCTTGGCCGCGGTGATCGAGATTTTCGTGCCGACCAATTGGTTCAGCAGGGTCGACTTGCCGACGTTGGGCCGACCCAGGATCGCTACAAAACCGGCCCTCATTCGCTTGCCTCGGTGGACGCCCGGGAGTCGCTGTTCTCCGACGACGCGGGCTCTGAGTCCTTGTTCTCGGTGACACGCCGAATTCGCACACTGGACACTTTGCGTTGATCGCCCAAAAGCACTTCGATCTGAATCCCGTCCAGTGAGAGCTTCGCGCCCGGCGACGGCACTTTCCCCAAGTGCTCGCAGACCAAACCGCCGATCGTCGTCGATTCAATTTCCTCGGCAGGCCGAAAACCGACCAACCCATCGAGTCGATCCAAGTCCACGTCGCCGTCAAGAATGAACGAGTGATCGGGTTGCTCGACGACGTCGGAAGGCGAGTCGGACTCGTCATGGATTTCTCCGACGATCTCTTCCATCAGGTCTTCCATTGTCACCAGCCCGGCTGTCTGGCCGTACTCGTCGATGACAATCGACATCTGCGCATTGTTGACCTGCATTTCGCGCAATAGTTCATTGATCGGCTTCGTCTCCGGAACCAGCGCCACCGGGCGCATCAGCTCGTGAACCCGAATCAGTTTGCCGCGGCTCTCGTCGATATCGAGCGTATCCCGCGTGTGGACCAGGCCGACGATATTGTCGATATCCTCCTCGAAAACCGGTACCCGCGAAATCTCCTTGTCGATCAACAACTGCCACAATTCCTCGACCGTCCGGCCCGCCTCGATCGAGACAACGCGCGGCCGCGGCGTGACGACTTCCCTGACCGTCTTGTCTCCGAATTCGACGACCGACTGAATCAGCTTACGGTCTTCCTGCCCGATCAGCCCTTCTTCTTCCCCGGCGTCGAGCAAGGCCTCGATGTCTTCCCCGGGCGTCGTCGTTCCGTTGCCTCGCGGCTCTTCGGCGCTCAGCTCGGCAACCGATGAAACGAAATGGACCAGTAAGGCGAACGGTTTCGTCGCCCACCCGATCAGCTTCGCGACAGGCAACAGCCGTTCCATCCAACGACCCGACGTGCGCCGCAGCAAGACGCCCGGCACGATGTGGGCGAAGAAAACGACCGCCGTCACCGCGAGAATCGCCGCTTCCCCGATGGCCTGCGAAACATCGCGGCCCTCGGTGACCAGCAACAGCGTAAGAACGAGCACGAGGGCGACCAGCGCCAATTGCCGCGCGAGAGCAAAGCGAAACAGACCTTGCTGCGCGTCCATGCCGAGCCGCGGCCGCAAAGCTTCCTCAAAGTGCTTGAGGGTTTCCGGGTTTTCTCGCGCTCGAATCGGCAGGGAATGAACGAACAACAAATGCACGTACGAGGCCAGCGCCGCAACGCCGCACAGCAGCACCGCCGGTATGATCCAAAGCCATGTCATCGATCCGCTCGCTCCACCAAACCCGCGGGCAAGCCGAGCTTCTTGCGCCAACGAGTCTCCGCTCGCCGCATGCGGCCGCCGTCGGTCTCGTGATCGTATCCCATCAAGTGCAGCAACCCGTGCAAAGCCAAAATCTTCAATTCCTGCCCGACCGAATGTCCGTAATCGCTCGCTTGCCGCTCGGCCCGCGCCGCCGAGATCAGAATATCCCCCAGCCGGCCGTCCTCGCCGTCGGGAAACGAGAGCACATCGGTGGCCGACGATCGGCCGCGGAACCGCCGGTTGGCGCGGCGCACCGCGTCGTCGGTGGAAACGAGCACGGCAAACTCACGCCGCGCCGCCAGGTCGGCGTGCAGTCGGGTGAGGAAAGCCGCGAAGTCGTCTTCGTCGAAGTCGACCTTGCGTTGCCGGTTGAGATACCAAGGAGGGTCGTCGTTGTTGGTTTCCGCCATCGCTTCCATACGTCGTGCGTTAGGCTTCTTCCGAGCCCCTTTCGGTTCCTTCCCCCGAGGCAGTGGAACCCTGCTCGAGCGGCGGCCGTTGATACATGTCGTAAGCCCGCACAATGCGCTGCACCAAATCGTGCCGCACGACGTCTGTCTCGTCGAAATAGACAAACGAAATGTCCTCCACCGCGCCGAGCACGTCGATCACCTCGAGCAGACCACTACGCCTGCCCGACGGCAGGTCGATCTGCGTGATATCGCCGGTGATCACCGCCTTCGAACCGAATCCCAACCGCGTGATGAACATCTTCATCTGCTCGACGGTGGCGTTTTGCCCTTCGTCGAGAATAATAAAACTATCGTTCAGCGAACGGCCCCGCATAAACGCCAGCGGAGCGATCTCGATCAAGCCTTTGTCGAGTAGCTTTTCGACGCGGTCGCTGTCGAGCATGTCGTAGAGCGCGTCATAGAGAGGACGCAGATAAGGATCGATCTTCTGCTGCAAAGTTCCCGGCAGAAAGCCCAACCGTTCACCCGCTTCTACCGCCGGGCGCGCCAGCACAATGCGACGGACCTTCTTGTTGAGAAATTCCGAAACCGCCATGGCCACCGCCAAGTAGGTCTTCCCGGTTCCGGCCGGACCGATGCCGAAGACCATGTCGCAGCGCTCCATGGCCTCGAAATAGCGCATTTGGTTGACGCTGCGCGGAGCCAGCGTCTTACGTCCGAAGTTGCGCTGACGGCTGCTGATTACCAAATTGCGCAAGGTCAGTTGCGGGTCGGAGGCAACGACCCGCAGAAAACTCTTCAAATCGCCGTTGGTCAAGCGATGCCCCTCATGCCGCAGAAACTCATAATCGGCGACCATTGCCTCGACCTGCCGTACCCGTTCCGGCGCGCCTTCGATCTCGAGGCTGTCTTCGAGCAAGTGGGTCTTGACGTCGAGAGAATCTTCGAGCAACCGAATGTTTTCGTCGCGCGTTCCAAAAAACGGCTCGATGCCTCCGCTGATGGGTACGCGTGTTTTCGTGGTGGTGCTCAGCCGTCGCCTCCTTTACTCGGACCGGGAGATACGCGAAGACCGGTCGCCGCGGAAGACGGATAAAACTTGTCGGGGTGCGACAAGCTCGGCAAGAAAGGGGGGAAGCGGAAAGTCCGCCCGAGCGGCTGCGCTTGAAGGCGCGGAAGGGTCGTCCATCGCTACCCGTGACTATAGCCCACGCCCCGGGGCAAGTCAATGCAACCGGGGTGCTCGATCAGGTTCGTCGCGCCAGCGCAAGGACGGTCGAACCGACGGCGATCATTCGAGGTAGCCACTCTCAATTTCCGCGATCATCTGTTTCGGGTCGGCCGTGGGAAAGTTGTATTCAGCGGCTCGTTGAATGGCACGAAGTTTCGATGCGACCTCATGGGCTTGCTCCGGCCTTCGAGCGGCTCGCAGTGTTTGCCGAACCCATTCGGAGATCGTGAGCCCGTTCGCTCGCGCGGCTTGGCGAATCTCTTCGAACTCATCATCGTCGAAGACGACATGGAGCCTCTTGCTCATGCTTTCGGTATATCACACCCGGCCGTGCCCAACCGTTACTCCCCTCACTCCTTCCCGTTGACCCTCTTGATAAACGCAATTTCGTCCTCGATATACGCCCTGCCGTCGGTGCGAAAAATGTCGTGGAACCACAGCTTCGGCTCCGCCGTGTAAGTCGACGTCCAGGAATCCCACGGATAGATCGTTTGCGACTTCCCGGCCACGAAGCCCCAGTTATAGGCGGCGATGTTCTCTTCCTTGAAGTAGGACAAGACCGGGTCGAACGTGCTGCCTTGCGGCCGCGCCATGTATTCGGTACACAACAACGGCCGACGGTGCACGCGAAGCGACTCTACCCGCTGTCGCGTTGACTCGATCGCGTCATAGCTGTGGAAAGTGATCACGTCGGAGTTCTCCAACATGAAGCGATTGATGGGCGACAGCGCCTCGGGCGGCGCCCATTCCTCCCGCCAGACGCCGGCGGTCAGCGGTTGGCTCGGGTTGACTTCGCGCGCCCAAGCGAACGTCCGCTCGAGCAGCGCCAGGGCGACTTCGGCTTTATGGGGCAACTCTTTGTCACCGTAGCTGTTGGCGTTCGGGTTGTCGGGCTCGTTGAACAAGTCCCAGGCCTGAACGCGCTGATCATCCTTGTAATGACCGATCACGCCTTTGACAAATCCTTCCAGTTCGTCGTAGCGCGAAGGGTCCCGAAGAATTTCGGCTCCGGGGCTTTGGATCCAATCGGAATTGTGCAAATGCGGCTTCGGCTCTCGCTGCGGCCCGAGTTTCGGGTAAGGGTCCCACACGCCGTCGAAGACCCGTGACTGTCCGCGATGTCGAGAAAGCGGTCGGTGCGGGAGAGGAAGCCCTCGGAGTCCTGCCGCCAAAGCAAATCATGCAGGTAGACCCGCATGCTGTTGAAGCCGAGGTCCTCGGCCCACCCGAGTTCGCGGTCGATGGTTTCCGGGTCGAAGCTGTCGGCCTGCCACATTTCCAATTGATTGATCGCCGAGCTTGGGCTGAAATTAGAACCGGAAAGCCACCCGATCCGCTCATACCACTGGTTGGCGCGTTCCGCCGACCAGCGCGAGACCTCCGAAACCGGCGGCGCGTCCGCCGGGGCCTTGGCCGGCTCCGAGCCGCAAGCAGCGAAGGCCATCGTGATCAGAAACAGTGATGTGACGCGGATTTTGTGCATAATTCCATGGCTCTACAAATTCCGAGGACTCTTCACTCTACCCGAAAGAACGCTTAGCCCTGCCCGGAGGGGTCGGGTGCGCGATATAAACGCGAGACGGCCCTCCAGTATTGCGAGTAAGAGAAGCTGGGCGCGGGGCCTGGGCGGAAGTCCGTTTCTCAACCCGGTGAACCGCTGTGAACCGGGCTCGAACCGCCACAAGCGCCGGCCCCCGCCCGCCCTCGCCGCCGCGCCCGCAACACGCTATCTTGGCAGAATCTTTAGCGGTGTCCGCACTAACGCGGACGCTCCCTTTGGAGGCACTTCCGCAATGTCCTATATCCTTGCCCTCGACGAAGGCACGACCAGCGCGCGCGCAATCCTGTTCGATCGCAACGCTCGCGAAATCGCCGTCGATCAAATCCCCATCGCTTCCCATTTCCCGCGGGACGGTTGGGTCGAGCAAGACGCCGAGCAGATTTGGCGGGCCCAGCTCACAGCCGCTCGACGCGTGATCGAAAAGGCCGAAACCTCGGTTTCCAAAATCGTCGCCATTGGGATTACCAACCAGCGCGAGACCACCATCGTGTGGGATCGCAACACCGGCGAAGCCGTCTCCCCGGCCATCGTGTGGCAATGCCGGCGCACCGCCGAAACCTGCCGTCGCCTGATCGAGGCCGGGCACGGACCCGACGTTACAGCCCGCACCGGGCTCGTCATCGACGCCTATTTTTCGGGGACCAAGATCGCGTGGATTCTCGACAACGTCCCCGGCGCTCGCGAGCGCGCTGAAGCCGGTGATCTGGCCTTCGGCACCGTCGATTCCTGGTTGATCTACAAGCTGACCGGCGGACGCAGCCACCTGATCGATTTCTCGAACGCCTCGCGCACGATGCTGCTCGACCTCAACAGCGGCCTCTGGGACGACGAGCTGTTTCGACTGTTGAATATCCCAACCTCGATGCGGCCGCGCGTCGTGCCGTCGAGCGGCGTCACGGCAACGGCCGACGCCTCGATCCTGGGAGCGGAAATCCCTATCGCGGGCATCGCCGGCGACCAACAATCGGCGCTTTTCGGGCAGGCCTGTTTCCGCGAGGGCTTTCGAAGAACACTTACGGCACGGGCTGTTTCATGTTGCAGCACACGGGGGCTCATGCCGCCGAATCACGGAACAAGTTGCTATCCACAATGGCGGCTTCGGAATCCGCGCAGCGACGCTACGCCCTCGAGGGCAGTATTTTCGTCGCCGGCGCCGTCGTGCAATGGTTGCGCGATTCCCTGGGCATGCTGAAGACCGCGGCCCATTCCGAGGAAATCGCCTCGTCGGTTCCCGACACGGCGGGCGTGTACTTCGTTCCGGCGTTTGTGGGACTGGGCGCGCCACACTGGGATTCCGATGCGCGGGGGGTGATGACGGGCCTGACGCGGGCTTCGGGAACGGCTCACATCGTTCGCGCCGCGCTGGAGTCGATCGCGTATCAAACGCGCGAGTTGGTCGAAGCCATGGAATCCGACGCCGGCGCTCGGTTAACCGAGTTGCGAGTCGACGGCGGCGCGGCGGCGAACGATTTTCTGATGCAATTCCAGGCCGATGTCTTAGGCAAGCCGGTCGTTCGGCCTTCCTATATCGAAACCACGGCCTTGGGGGCGGCGTTTTTAGCCGGTCTCGCCGTCGGCGTTTGGAAAGACACGGCGGAACTGGAAGCCTTCTGGAAAGTCGACAGGCGATTCGAACCGCGCATGTCTCCCGGCCGCGGCGAAGAGCTTTTCGAGGGCTGGAAACGCGCCGTCCAAAAAGCCAAAGGTTAGCCCGCTTTTCTCAGCGCGCCTTTCTCCCGCGCACACCCTGTGGGAGGAAGAGCGAAGCCGGACCACAACCGGTTTTGGAACAGCGACCAGGAGCCCCGAGTCAGTCAGCGTTGGACGGGTTGGGGGCGGCCCAAACACAACTCGGCCAGGTCGTGCCAGCGGTCGTCGGCGAGTTGCCGCACCAGCGTCAACGACTCCACGCGCAGCGGCGCGGCGGAATCAAACTCGGCCCAACGTTTCCGGGCCAACTCCAAGCAGGATGTAACCGTCTCGGCAGGCAATTCCTGCCCGACGGTGACGTGGGGAATGTATTCGTAGTTTTCCGAGTGCTCGAACGGCCCGGTGTTCAAAATAGCGTGCAGGGTCTTGAGTTCGGCGACCCCCTGGACGACGGGGATCTTGATGACTTGGGTGCTTTCGAAGAGATCGACGTCGCCGAGCGTAAAGTTGAAAGGCTCGAATCGGCTCGTGATCTCGCGGCATCGCTCGACGGCTTGGGCGGTATCCACGAAGAGCGGGCGAGGAGGCAAAATCGTCAGGTGAGCGTGGTGCGGACAACCGGGAGTGATCTCCTGCCGCATCGAGTCCAGTAAACGGCCCAGCCCGGAGTTTAAGTACGCAACGACAGCGAAGGAATTGATCAGATCCATGATCCCAACCCGGCGCGGTATCCCCGCCTGAAAGCCGCTCCTTAAAAAAGAATCGGCTCTCTCTTCATAAGATGCACGGGAGACCGGTCAGGTTCAACCCAATCAGCCGAAAAAAGTCGATACCGTCCGCTTTTTTGAAGGCCGGAGACGTCTAATCGGTTGCGTTAACGTTATCTATTTGATTCCAGAGGACCTTCCCGCCGCGCGGGCGGGCGGAGCGGTACCGCGCGTACCGCCGATCAACGCTTCTTCGGGACGTTGCGGATCATCTTGTGCAACTGCTTGTCTCGCCGCTTTCTCAGCAGCGCCGCCTGCTCGTCGACCTTCCGTTCGAGAAACGCCTGTTCAAGCTGGAGCTTGCGGTAGGCGGCGAGTCGCTCGGGCCCGATTCGGCCTTGCTCGATCACGGTCTCGATCGCACAGCCCGGTTCCCCTTCGTGGCGACAATCCCGAAAACGGCACAGTCCGGCCGCCGCGACAATTTCGGGGAAAGCTTCGCCGACCCCGGCCGCTGAACTCCAGGGTTGAATCTCGCGGATCCCCGGCATGTCCAACAGCAACCAGCCCTGGGGCGCCGGGATCAGTTCCCGCCGTGTCGTGGTGTGACGGCCTTTTTGGTCGGCGTCCCTTACCGCCCCGGTTTCCATGTAGTCTTCGCCGAGCAGCCGGTTCACGAGCGTCGACTTCCCAACCCCCGACGAACCCGCGAAGGCGACTGTCGCTCCCGGTTCGAGGTAAAGCGACAAAGCCTCGATGCCGGCTCCCGACTGGGCGCTGACGACCAGAGTCGGGGCTCCGGCGGCCGCGGCCCTGGCGCGATCGAGCGCCTCGGCGGGCCGGGTACACAGATCCGCCTTGTTCAAGATGACTAGCGGTTCGGCGCCGCCCTCGACGACGGCAACCAAGTAGCGCTCGATACGTCGCGGGTTGATGTCGCCGTCCAGACCGCAGACGATGCCCACGACGTCAACATTCGCCGCCAGCGTTTGCTTCTCGCTCGTTACACCGGCGCGCTTGCGGGCAAATTCGCTTTCGCGCTCCAACACTCTGACGACCATCTCGGTTTCGGGATTGTACGTAACCCAATCGCCCACGACCGGAGGCGTGACCGATCGCGCCACAAGCACACAAACCCGGCCGGCCGCGGTCAACAACTCAGCGCTTCCCGCCGCGGTTGCTCGGACGCGGCCACACTCCAGGCCCGCCAGAGGCGCCGCCTCGATCTGTCGTTGGAAAAAGGAACGCCAACCAAAATCTTCGATCCTCATTGCCTGAAGTCTCCTCCGCTCGAAACGATTGTTTTTCATTGCGGACAAGCCAAAGTCCGACTCGTCCTTGGGCAAACCGACGCACGCGACAAAATCGCCGCCGCAAGGCCGCGTGGAATGCGCAAACTTGTGGAAAGTACCGGCCGCGGCGAGAGCGTTCCGGTAAGCGAACTAACCCCTCGGACCCCGAAAGAATGAGTGGGGCCGCGGCTACTTAGGCAATGAGGGCAAGATCAAACAGAAGACACTTCCTGTCGCCGCCATCATAGCAGAACGGCGTGTCCAGGGAAGGCGGATCGTAGACGCGGTCAGATTCGGTGGGGTCCTAACAGTATGTGGGTGAAGCTGGTTGAATGGTGAGGATAGCTTAATCGCCGGCATCCGAGACGTCATGACGGCGCCTCAAAAACGCAAGCACTATGGTAGCGACCCCGACAGATCCAAGAATCGTTCCACTGGTGGGCTGCCCGGAAAGACCTAAGATGACTCCCGCGGTCAGAAAGGCGATGACAATAAAGAAAGCTAGCCATTGCGCACGAATGCCCTCGGAGATGGAACTTTGCACGAGATTTTTTTGGGTGGACCGTCGATGATCGGCCTCCGTCTCTGCCATGACAATGATCCGTTCCGCTGCGCCAGGACAGATGCTGTCGTATCCTTCGAGGAGACTGGGTGGAGGTAAAGGACCGGAGAATGCTTGTTGCAGTGAAACGAGACGGGACTGGACGCGCTCACGGTCAGTCCGTGATTTGCCTTCGTTTTCGTCAGGCACCGACGGGCTGGGAAGGTTCGGACTTTCGCTCAAGGTTTAATTGTTCCAGTTGTTTGGCCTGCTCGTCCAGATCTTGCAAGAGAAGCCTTAATGTCTCGTCATCTTCCTCCTGGTCCACCAAAGCAGAGATAGCCTGCCAAAGGTCATTCCCAATAACGTCGAAGGAATCGTATGGGTGAGAACTCTTCCGCATGTCCGGATAGAGATCCAGCAGTCGGCAGTCGGGCTCCATCAGCATTAAGACATTGCTGCCGGGAAACAGATCAACCCACGTCGGAAACCTGATATTCATTTGCCTTCGACTTGGCATACTCTCCGTTGTGATAGACGGAGGCTGGCCGGCGCCGATTGCCGGAATCGGGCGCCCCAAGCACCGCCGCGCCAAAATCATCCTACACCTAGCTTACCAGTGCTGCAACAAGAAAGTGCTCTGGAGAACAGCTTGTCCTGACAGCAGAACAGCCCTATACCCTTATATCTACAGGGCTTAGTTGGTTCACGAAAGTTCCTCGACGCCCCACGCATGATCTGTGATTCCTGCCCCCCCTCGGGGGGGCCGCCACGAACAACACAGTGTTAGGACACCACAGCAGATTCCGAGGATTCGTGCGGGCGCCCGGATGTCGCTGTCGCGGAAGCGCAACGTTGCCGGCCGCCTAACTCCACCCGCGCGAAAGGCACTCCGCCGATACGAAATAGAGAGGCGTCAAACCCGACAACGTCGCCCGCCCTATTGCGGCGAAACGTGAGCAGGCGATTGTCGAAAGTTTGGCGGATGCCGGGCACGAACTGATCGCGTATGACCGGCGACAGGCGTTCCCAGCGGCGGCTGTTCACACGCAACCACAGGCTCCCGTCGTCGACCTTGATGCGATAGGTCGCCGTCAACTCTTCGCTGAATAGTCGCCCGCGAATTGTTCCAACCGGTCCGCCGTGGAGATCAATTCGACGGGAGTGAGTTCCTGAGAACCCCCCGGCCACTTGAGCGTAAGGGTATAGCGCTCGGCGGGGTCCTCGCGCGCGAAAAGGCAAGGAGTTGTGATCGATCGGGGAACCAATGGGTCGGAAGTGGGTTGCATCGACCGGACCCAAGTCGAAACTATTTTCAAGATGATCGGTCCAGCGCAACTTTTCGGCCTCCAAATCGATCCGCCAAATGGCGCCGCGCGGCCCCATACGATAGCCGCCGACCTTGTCTTCGAGGTCCGCGCGGGGAAGCTCGACGAACTTGACCGGGGCCGGTTCCGGTTTGTCTTCCAAGGGCACGGGTTCGAAGTCGTCGGCCAGGTAGATGTCGGCGATTTGGCGAGTCATCCCTGTCGCGTCAATCTCGGTATTGTTCGCCAGGCACACAATCGTGAACTTCCGCTCGGGGAACCGCGTGATGGCGGCGCGAAAACCCGGCATGCCGCCGGTGAACTGAATGCGTTTGAGCCCGCGGTATTCGCCGGTCGGTTGACTGTCGAGCACGTTACGGTTGTCGAGGACCGTTCCTTCATCGATGAGTTCATCGAGATAGCGCCCGCGCGGCAACTTGTTGTTGTCGAAGTTCGCCGCCCACTTCGCCAATTCGGTCACGCCGGTCTTGAGTCCCCAACCGCCGTTGACCGAGGCATTCATGGACCACAGCAGCCAGTCTCCCCGAGGTCCCCTGTGATGGCCCGCGGCGCGCTGTTTAACCAGCCGCGCCGGATTTTCCGTGTAGTGCGTACGCGTCATCCCGAGGGGCTCGAAAAGCTCATCGCGAGCGAAGGCGGCCGCGGTCTTCCCGGTCACGCGCTCGATCATCATCCCGAGCAGAAAAAAATCGCCGCTGCCGTAGAGAAACTCTTCGCCCGGTTTAAACGGGAAGGTCTTTTGCTTGGCGTAGAGCGCCAGCAGGTCGTCTTTCGTATAGGGGCTCTCAATCGGTTCGGACGACCATCCCGCCAGTTGCACAATGTGCCATTGCGCCCATACGCCGGTGCGACAACCGAGCAAGTGCCGAATTCGAATCGGCGGATCGACCTTCCGCAACTCCGGGAGGTACTCGCGAATGTCGTCGTCGGGTGCGATCTTTTCGTCGTCCATGAGGCGGGCAACCAATGCGCTCATGAACGACTTGCTCATCGATCCTACTTCGAAGAGAGTGTCGGGCGTGTTCGGCACTTCGTAGCCGAGATGCGAGGACCCAAAGGCGTTGGCGTGAATCAGTTTTCCATCGCGAACAATCGCGATCGCGGCACCGGGCGAATCCGGGTTATCCCACTTTGCGAACAGCGCGTCGGCGCGTTGGGCCGCTGAATCCTCTCGATCCGCGCAACAGACCAGCGTCAGCAGCGTTACCAGCCCCGCCAACCCGCGAATGGACAGCCCGAGAAGCTTTGCGGAGGATCGATGCGCGTTCATAAGGGGATCCTTGGGGGGCCCGGCGGCATCGGCCTTGGGCCCGGTGCCCTTATTCATATCAGCTTTCGCATGGCGACGGTGTCAGCGACAATGGGCGGGGGAGCTTCGGACGCCGGAGTCCGATGTTGTCGACGGGCACGGCAATTTATGAACCTTCTCGACAAGACGATTGAAGCCGTCTCGGCGGTCGATGACCCCGCGTTGGCGGCGCGCATCCAGAACCGGCTCGATCGGCTGACGAAGCCGCTCGGCAGCTTGGGGCTTCTCGAGGAGATCACCTTGCGATATGGGTTGGCGCGCGGTCAGGATCCGATGGCCGCGCCGCGCAAGGCGTTGTTTGTGTTTTGCGGTGACCACGGCATCACCGACGAGGGTGTCAGCGCCTATCCGCGCGAGGTGACCGGGCAGATGGTTCGCAACTTCGTTGGCGGCGGCGCGGCGATCAACGTTCTTTGCCGCGAAGGCGACATTGATCCGCTGGTGGTGGACATGGGCGTCGACGACCCGCTCGAGGGCGTTCCGGCCGTGATTCGCCGCAAGGTGGCGCGGGGAACGCGGAATTTCTTGCGGGAACCGGCCATGACCCGCGAGCAAGCTGTCTCGTCGGTCGAGACCGGTATTCGCCTCGCCGATGCGGCCGCTAAGCTCGACTACGGTTTGCTCGGCGGCGGCGAGATGGGCATAGGGAATACGACTTCGGCGGCGGCGGTCTTCGCGGCGCTTTCCAAGGCCGAGCCGTCTGAAATCGTGGGCCGCGGCACCGGGATCGACGACGAGCGGCTGGCGCATAAGATCGCGGTGGTCGAAAAGGCCCTCGTGCTTCACCAGCCGGATCCGAGTGATCCGTTGGGAGTCTTGGCGGCGGTCGGCGGATTTGAGATTGGCGGGATGACGGGCTTTCTACTCGGCGCCGCCGCCGGCCGGACCCCCGTCGCCGTGGACGGCTTTATCGCCTCGATCGCGGCTGCCTTGGCCATTCGCTTCTGTCCGGCATCAGAGCCATATTTTTTCTTCTCGCACGAGTCGGCGGAGCAGGGCCACAAGCTGGTGCTCGAGTTCTTGGAAGTGAGGCCGCTGTTGCAACTCGACCTGCGTCTGGGCGAGGGCAGCGGCGCGGCTCTGGCGATGGGCGTGATGAGCGCGGCGTTGCGGCTCTACCGGGAAATGGCGACATTCGAGTCGGCGGAGGTGTCGGAATCCGCCCCGGAACCGGGCGTGGGGAAATAAGGAAAGCCCCTTCCCACTCGATGGAGCTGTTAGCCCGCATTTCTCACGACCTGGCGGGGCGAAGTGCGTGAGAGGGCTGCCAGTACAAGGCACGGGCCGCCTGGCGCCCCTTCCTTAACCAAAGAGGCGTACTTGAACAGTACGGTGAGCACGGCAGGCAACCGTAACGAAGTAATGACAGCCTATTGCGTGCTTCGACCGTCAGGTAGTGAGAAATGCGGGTTACCGACACGCCGTTACGGGAACCCTTCGCTGTTGCCTCACATGCTCATGCCCAACACTTTTCCCCGGCCCGCCGGGGTAGAATTGATAAGTCGCGCGGCGTCCATCGAGGCCCTCGGCGGCCCTCGAATCGAATTCCCATGAACCTTGATCTCGGTTGCGGCCGGAACAAGCGCCCCGGCACGTTGGGCGTGGACAGCAATCGCGACACCGCCGCCGACGTCATCGCCGACATCAATGGGGGCGCATTGCCGTTTCGTGACGACAGCTTTGATCGCGTGCTGTTGGTCCACGTGATCGAGCACGTCGAGAACGTCATCCACACCATCGAGGAAGTTCATCGCCTAACGCGTCCCGGTGGAACGATCGTCATCGAAACCCCCCACTACACCGACTTCAGCTCGTTCTGCGACCCCACCCACCGTTGGCACCTCAACAGCTATTCGTTTCGCTATTTCAGCGAAAACCACGGCGGCTTCGGCTATTACAGCGCCTGCCGCTTGCGTGAAAAGAAGATCCAAGTCAAGCTGTTGCGGCTGTGGCGGCTCCTTGGTTTCGAATTCGCCGTCAATCGATTCGTCACGTTCCGCAAGTTCTGGGAACACTACCTCTGCTTTGGTATACGCGGCAAGGCGATGGTGTTCGAGTTTGAAGTGTTGAAAACGTAGTCGGCCCTCATCGGCGGCGGAGCGACCGAGAGCTTGCATCGTCGTCAGTGGACTTGCGGCGTGATCGACGAACTCAACTACAATTGATTCGGCGCCCCCCGAACGAATTGCGTATTCGGTTATGTCCGACACAAACCCAATCATCCCAAAGCTTGTCCGCATTCAAATCGGCGATATGACGGTAGAGGCGGAGTGGAACGATTCGCCCACGGCTCAAAGAATCCACGAAGCCCTTCCGCTCTCCGCGCACGGCAATTACTGGGGTGGCGAGATCTATTGTCAAATTCCGGTCGGCGCGCCCGCCGAGCCCGACGCCGACGATGTGGTCGAACCCGGCACGGTAGCTTTTTGGCCCGACGGCAACTGCTTGTGCATTTTTTGGGGGCCGACGCCGGCAAGCGTGGGTGACGAGTGTCGTGCCGCGAGCGCGGTCAACGTCGTTGGGACCGTCCTGAACCCCGAGATTTTGCCGCGCCTCCGAGCTACCGATGTCTCGCTGGAGATCGCCACGTCCTAGCGCCCTTAAGTCGCGTTTACGCGGCTTCCCCATTCTTGTTAGGCCGGTCGTTTTAGGGAACACGATACTTACTCCGGCCCTCAACTGGTTTTCAACGCGCTTTCTCAAAAGACAGTACGCCCCGCCCTCATTGCCGCCTACGCCCCTCCCGCGGCGCTACAATTGATGCGTGATCGGCGAGACCGTCAGCCACTACAAGATCACCGCCAAGCTCGGCGAGGGCGGCATGGGCGTCGTCTACAAGGCCGAGGACACCAAACTCGACCGTCCGGTGGCGCTGAAGTTTCTCGCACCGCACCTCCTCCAAAACGAGGACGCCCGCAAACGCTTCCAGCGCGAAGCCAAGGCCGCCGCCGCTTTGCGGCATCCCAACGTTTGCCCTATCCATGAAATCGCCGAGGTCGACGGGCGAACCTTCATGGTGCTCGCCTTTATCGAAGGCCAAAGCCTGGACAAGCGCATCGAATCCGGCCCGGTTCCCGTTCCCCAGTCGCTCGACATGGCCGTCCAGATCGCGCGCGGCCTCGAAGCGGCTCACGAAAAAAGCATCGTTCATCGCGACGTCAAGCCCGCCAACGCCATCGTCGACGACAAGGGCCACGTCACCGTGATGGACTTCGGGCTGGCGCTGCTGACCGCCGGGTCGAAGCTACCGAACTCGATACCGCGCTCGGTACCGCCGCCTACATGAGTCCCGAGCAATCCCAGGGCATGGAGGTCGACCACCGCACCGACATTTGGGCGCTGGGCGGCGTGCTCTATGAAATGGTTTGCGGGCAGCCGCCTTTTCGGGGCCTCTATGCCCAAGCGCTGCTCTACGAAATCGTCCACCAAGAGCCCGAGCCGCTGACCGCGCAGCGAACCGGCGTTCCCATGGAACTTGAACGCATCGTCGGCAAATGCTTGACCAAGGACGCCCAGCGCCGCTACTCGACCACCGCCGACCTAATCGTCGACCTCGAGAACTTGGCCGACGGCCTCAAGGAGCACACGGCGACGGTAATGCGGGCTGCCTCGGGTTTGGTGCCGCCGCGACCGCCGGCAAAGCACCTGCGGACAGGCCCGCCCGCGACGACCGGCACTCGTGCCGGTCCTAGCCCAACAGTCGGGACCGGCTCTCAAGCCGGTCCCGCACAGACAACGACCAACGCCCTCCTGCCCGGAGACGCACTAGTCCCGCCCAGCCCCGACGCCCCGCTCACTGCGGAGTTCGTCAGCACCCACGGCGCCCCGCCCACGCCGCGAGCACCGGCACGGAGCACATTCATCCCCTGGCTCATTTCCGCCGCGCTGCTGCTCGCCCTGATCGCCGTCTCCGCGCTGCACTTCACCGAAGCACCGCCGCCACTGCCCCTTCGACGTTTTTCATTTACGCCGCCGGATCTTTCCACCGGGCGCGGAGGACAGTCCGTTTCCCCGAACGGCCGACACATCGCCTACATCGCGGGCGCCGATAACCTCTCGCTGTGGGTTCGTGACCTCGATCAGGAACTGGCTCGCGAGCTCAGCATCGCCGGCGCCGAGCAAAGGCCTTTCTGGTCTCCTGACAGCCGGTCCATCGGCTTCGTGTCCGGGGGCGAGTTGCGGAAGATTCCCGTCGACGGCGGCACCGCGACTCCCCTTTGCCCACTCCCCGATGGTCAATTTCAAGGCGGAACATGGAGCCCCGACGGCGAGTCGATCGTCTTCGCTTCCGGAGGGCCGGCGAAGCTTTACGAAGTTCCCGCGCGTGGCGGGAAAGCCGAGTTGCTTTTCGAACCCGAGCGTACCGAGAAAGGCGCCGGCGTTACGTATCCGCATTTCTTGCCTCTGGACGCACCCACCCGCGTCATCCTTCACGAGATCGGCAGCGCCTCGGATCGAGATGTCGCGTTGCGGGACCTCGCAACCGGGGAGTGGGAGCTTTTGACGGAGGGAGCGTACCCGGCCTACTCCCCAAGCGGCCACATCGTCTATCAGACCAACCGCTACGAAGGCGGCCTTTGGGCGTTGCCGTTTTCCCTTGCAACGTTGAAGGTCTCCGGCGAAGCTTTCCCTGTGGCAGAGGATCAGGGAGCACCGAGCGTCGCGGCCGACGAGACACTGATCTCTATCGACTCATCCCAGGGCGGAACACGCCAACTGGGATGGCGCGATGAAACGGGTGCGCGGCTGGATCTGGTCGGACAGCTCCAGACCTACATGCGTTATCCAGCGCTGTCGCCGGATGCCAAGCGGGTGGCGGTCCAGAGTCAAGAAGGGGAGGGAAACGACATCTGGATCCATGACCTGGCGCGATCGATCAGGACCCGTTTGACATTCGATCCCGGTTACGACGGGCGTCCGAAGTGGTCGCCGTCGGGCGACAAGATCGCTTTTTACTCGGACCGAAGCGGGCGGGGCTATGTTTTCGAGAGGTCCGCGGACGGCACGGGCGCCCCGGAATTGCTTGTCGATTCGCAGGGGCCGAATTTTCCCGGCGGGTGGTCCTCGGATGGAAAGCATTTCGTGTTCTCTCGCCAAAGTCAGCAAACCCGCTTAGACCTTCTATACTTGGAGCGCAAACCGGCCGGTGACGGGTATGACGAGCACATGTTTCTGCAAACGGAGTTCGCCGAGCAAACAGCCCGGCTGTCACCAGACGGTCGCTTTATCGCCTACCTATCGGACGAGGCCGGTCGGCAGTTCAATGTTTACGTGCGCCCGTTTCCTGAAGGTGGCGGCAAACAGCGGATTTCGCCCCGGGGCGGGCGACAACTGTCCTGGGCGAGGGACGGCAAGACGTTGTTTTATGTGGAAGGAAACACCTTGATCGCGGTCCCGATTTCGACCCGGAACGGTTTATCCGCGGGCCCGGCCAAACCGCTCTTTGAACACTCCGGCTTCCGCAACTTTTTCACGGCGAACTACGACGTCTCAGCCGACGGCAAGCGTTTCCTCGTAATCGAGACCGTCGGCGAGCAGGAAGAAAAGCCGCCCGCCATCCGCGTCGTCGAAAACTGGATCGAAGAGCACCGCGCGCCGTAGCCCGCTCTTGTTTTCGCCCGGCGCCCCGACGTGGCGCACGCTTTCAGCGTGCCGTGTCGCCATTCGTGGCGACATGTCCCAATCTTCGGTGCGGTTTCTATCCAGCTTCCCCATACCCCCGCTCCCCAGGCCATACCGGCGTACAATCTACTCATGATCCGCATCACCAGCAACACCCTCATCACCGTCGCCGCCCTATTTCTCGCCACATGCGGCTCAACCGGCGACGACCCGGGCGCCCCCAAACCACCCCCGCCGCCCATCCGAGCCGCCGAGGGACTCTTCGACCCCGCCAACGAAATCACTCTCGGGCTGCCTTCCCTCGAAAGCGAGCAAACTCTGCTCTATCGCGCCGCGGAAGACGGCTACAAGTTCTGCCACCACCCCAACCTCGTCGTCTTCCAAGATCGGCTCCACGCCATGTGGTCCAACGGGCTTGTCGGTGAAGACGAAAACGGACAACGCATCCTCCACAGCCACACCGCCGACGGCCTCGCATGGAGCACCCCCGTCGTTCTCGCCGAAGACCCCGACGGCCCCGACGGCCCTTTCGCCGCCGTCGCTGCGGGCTTTCACGTCGCCGGCGATACCTTGGTCGCCTACAACACGGCCATCATCGGTAAGCACCCCATTCACGCCGACAACGCCCTCTACTCCCGCGCCTCGACCGACGCTGAAACCTGGGGCCCGCCGCAAAAGCTCGCCGCGGGCTTCTTCATCGAACGGCCTCGCGCCCTCCCCGGCGGACGTCTGCTGATGCCCGGTCAGTTCGCCGACTCGCAGCCGCGCCTGATGTATACCGATTCGGCGGATGGAATCTCCGGCTGGAAAGACGGCCGCGTCCCGCCCGCCGACGCTTTCCAATTCCCCGAGCCGAACTGGTTTCGCCGCCCCGACAGCACTCTCGTCATGCTCTTCCGCACAAAAAATGAAAGCGACCGCCTCTGGGCCTCGATCAGCCAGGACCAGGGCGAATCCTGGTCACGGCCCGTCGAGACGAATTTCCGCGACTCGACCGCCCGTTTCAGCGCCGGAAATCTACCCGACGGAACGGCTTTCCTGATCACCAACCCGGGCGCTCACCTGGTGCGAAACCCGTTAACTATCGCCTTGAGCAGCGACGGCATCACCTTCGACCGCGCCTACGTCGTCCGAGGCGAACCAACCTCGATGCGTTGGGAAGGCCTCCACAAGGTCGACGGTTGGCAGTATCCCTCGGCCCTGGCCTGGAAGGGACACCTCTACATCGTCTATTCGATCAACAAAGAGGACGTCGGCCTCACCCGCATCACCCTCGACAAGCTGAACGCCAAACTCTGGGCGGCCCGTCCCCAAACCGAGCCGCGCACGTTAGGGGCCGTGAAAAAATGGGGACCCTTCCGAAAATCCCCTTCGAGCGTACGGCGGGTTACGATATAGCCCAATCAGGCCGCACCTGTCGTGCAGCCGCGGAGCGGCGACGGGAGAGTAGCCCCGGACGGGGCGTAGGAGCATTCGTCCGATGCGACTGGACCCAACCGAAACGTTCAGGTCGACGCCTCTCGCCCCCATTTTCATGGCGGTCTTTTCTTCCGAAAATAGACTCGCAAGAGTATGGTGCATGATGGGTATTTACTTGACTCAGGTGACCACAAGATGTAGGATCGGGGAAATGGAAGATTATCCTCGGAATCTGGCCGAGTTCGAGGCGCGTTTCGCCACCGAGCAGGCCTGTCGAGAGTATCTGTGTCAACTCCGCTGGCCGGAGGGTTTTCGTTGTCCGCGATGCGGGCACGACAAAGCGTGGGCGGTGCGGACAGCGCTGCTGGAGTGCGCCGGCTGCGGGCATCAAGCTTCTCCAACGGCGGGCACAATATTTCAAGACACCCGCCAACCCCTCCAGAGTTGGTTTCGAGCCATGTGGTGGCTCACGAGCCAGAAGAACGGGGCGAGCGCGCTGGGCTTGCAGCGGGTGTTGGGCCTGGGCAGCTACAAAACGGCCTGGACTTGGTTGCATAAGCTCCGGCGCGCCATGGTGCGGCCCGGACGCGATCGGCTCAGCGGGCGCGTGGAGGTTGACGAGACTTACTTAGGAGGCTTGGAGGAGGGCGTGCGCGGTCGCCAAACCGACGCTAAGGCGCTGATTGTAGTAGCGGCCGAGGAAGATGGTGCCGGCATCGGGCGGGTTCGGATACGCACCATTCCCAACGCCTCCGGGGACAGCTTGATGGCCTTCGTCGGCGAGTCGATCGAACCCGGCAGCGTGGTCCATACCGACGGTTGGCTGGGATACGAACCGCTCGAAGGCGACGGCTATCGCCACGAGGTGAGCTACCTGGAGGGGCAACCGGCGCGCGCCTCGAAACTGCTCCCCCGGGTGCACCGCGTGGTGTCGTTAGTGAAGCGCTGGATACTGGGCACGCATCAAGGAGCGGTCAGTCACGAGCATCTCGACTCCTACCTCGACGAATTCGCCTTCCGCTTCAACCGCCGCAAGTCCAGAAGTCGAGGCAAGCTCTTTTACCGCCTGGTTCAACAGGCCGTCGCCGTGCCACCGGCACCCTACAAATCGCTGGTCGGAGGCACCGCGACACGCGCTACGGACGACCACAACATGTAGGGGCTATTTCCCAATACCTGAGTCAAGTAAATACCCATCTGGCGGTATTATGAATGCCGCGCTTTCATACGAACCGACTGTACCCCATTTTTTTCAAGCCGTTCAACCCCAACAAAAGTCGTGATACGGCAAGGCCCGCGACCAGACACCTCACACCCTGCCGGCCGACCGCGTCGACACGGGCCCCAGCGCATCGCGCAGCTCAACGAAAACTCCGTAAAGGTCTTCGTACACCTGCTGACGGGCGGGGTCCGGTTCCACCAACCGTTCGGTCCCAATCATCGCGGCGGCAGCCTCTTCAATCCCCCCGTGAAAACCAAGGCTCACGGCCGTGAGCAATGCGGACCCGAGGTTCGTCGCCTCGATCGTCTTCGCCAAGTGAATCGGCCTGCCCAAAACATCGGCTCGGATCTGAGTCCACAGACGACTCTTCGCCCCGCCGCCGGCCAGGATGACTTCCCGCGCTCTATTGTCCGATTGGTCCCCCCGTTCCAGACCTTCAAGGCGCTCCATCAGCGCTCGAACGCTGAAGGCCGCCCCCTCCATCACCGCCCGGTAAAGGTGCGCTTTCGTGTGCCGCGGC
Source organism: Bryobacterales bacterium (assembly GCA_965248235.1). Taxonomy (GTDB): domain Bacteria; phylum Acidobacteriota; class Terriglobia; order Bryobacterales; family UBA6623; genus UBA6623. The sequence continues at coordinate 241,545 of CBDFIU010000003.1, forward strand.
CCCAAGCCGAAGAACGTCCCCCGTCGATCCGGCTCCCAGTAAGGCGTACGCTCGCCCACGAGACTCGTGAGGGCGATAAGTTTCTCCGAGCCCGGCTCGATTTCCGCCGCCCGTCGATCGAGCAATTCGTAGACCGAAACACCCTGCTCGGCGGCTCGAGCGGTTTCCACTTCGGCGAATTGATCCACGAACCATTCGAGGCAACCGCCCGTGGTCGACATCGGTCCCCCGAGAACCCATTTGTCGGGGATCAGATAGCAATTGACCAGCGTCCCCCGTTCCGGATCGAATGCCGGCGCGTTCGAACACGTAAACACCACATCGGTCGTGCCGGCAATATTCACGGCGGTTTGCTCGGAAACCAGTCCGGCCCCCAGCGACCCCGTGCTGCCGTCGGGTCCGCCCACGATAACCGGCAGCCCCGCCGGAAGACCGAGGTCGGCGGCGAAGCGACCTTGCGTTTCACCGGCAATGTGATGAGCCGGGAAAACATCGGGGAGTTGCTCGGCCGCCAAATCGAAGGCTGATAGAAAATCCGTTTCCCATCGCCGCGCGCCGACGTTATAGAGCAACGAGTAGGAGGCGTGGGCCGGGTCGGTGACGAATGCGCCGGTTAGCTGATGGACGAGGTAGTCCTTGAGCGATACGTATCTTGCCGTGGCGGCGTGTTGCTCGGGGTGATGCTGTTGGTAGTAGAGGATCTTCGCCAGGGGCCATTCCGGGCTGACGCGGCGGCCGCAGACGGCGTAGATTTTCTCCGGGCCGAAAGTCGCCTCGATTTGGTCGGCCTGCTCGCCGGCCCGTCGGTCGGCCCAGGTCAGGATTTTTCCAAGCAGCCGGCCGTCACGATCGAGGGCCGCCAGCCCGAGTTGCGCGCTGACGCCCATCCCGGCCAGCTCGGCGGTGTCAATACAGGCGAGCGCCTTGCCGACGGCGGTCTTCGCGGCCGAAACGAGCATCCCCGCATCCAACTCGGCGTGCCCCGGGCTGGGCGAGTCGACTTGATAGGCGACCGATCCGGAAGCGACCGACTCGCCCTCGGGTGTAAACACTTCGGCTTTACAGGAACTAGTCCCGGCGTCGACGGTCAGCAGGAGGTTCTTCATGGCTTGCGACGGGGGAGAAGTAATGTCAATGGCTGCGCGGCCGCCCGCGGAGATCGCGGGCGCCTTGAGCCGCGAAGCGGCGGCGGGAATATAGCCCCGGGTGGAGCCGGAACGGCGTAACCCTGGGTGGAATCCCCACCCGAGCGAGCCCTGAAGGGGCGGCAGGAAGCCGGCGTCCGCCCGATCGGCCCGTCAATACCCGTTTTCTTGGCGGTATTAGGAATGAAACGGATTCTGTTAGCCCGCGCATTCCTCGCCAGGATACCGCGTTTCGGAGTTGAGACGTCCCAAATTACAGCGACCGCCGAAAACCCTCACTGCACCTTGGCTTCGAGCAGCAGCCCGTCGGGGTCGATGCGTTCACGGATCAGTTTCACCTGCTCGGCCGTCGGCTCGGCCGTCGGCTCGATCGTATCGGGAATGACGAGTTCGAAACCCGTATTCTCGACAACGGTTTCGAGCGCCACGCCGGGATGCAGCGACTCGATCTTCATGCGCTTGGTTTCCTCGTCGAAACCGAGCACGCAGTAATCGGTGAAGACCAGCCCCGGTCCGCCTTGCCGCAGCCCGGCCTTTTCGCGCGCGCCCGGACCGTCCAAGTACCCGACGCCGGAGATAAAGTCCACTTTCTCGACAAACTGCCGCTTGGTGTGCTCCATCGTGATGAAAGTGCGTTTCGCGAAGGCGCAATGGTCGGTCTGGGCGAGCGGGCCGACCAACCTCACCTTGGGCTTGTTGTAATCTCCGATCGCGACGATATTGAGATTGCCGTAGGCGTCGATCTGCGCCCCCGAAACAAAGCCCACGCCCATCTTGCCGCATTTGAAAACGTCGAGCGCCTCTTGCTCGGGGATTTGCGCCTTCGAATGCCAGTGCACCAGCTCGTAGTCGTCGCGCAACGACGACGGCAGGGTGTCGAGGTCGGGGTCGATCAACGGCCCGAGCATCGGCACCAGATTCGGGGCGTGGCACAGCTGGGCAAGTCGGCAAGACGTCAGCGGAATGCCGACCGCGCGAATGAAAGCCGGGCCGCCCGTCCCGATGCCGATGAAGACGACTTCTTCGTCGCGCAAATGCCGGGCCACTTCGACGGAGAGCAGCTCTTGGATCCGGTAATCGCCCGCCATTAACGCATCTCCTTGGGACGCTGGATCGAAAACAGGTGTTCGAGGCCGATCAGGTCGAGATATTGATAGTGATCTTCCACGTCGAAAACGTAGCGTTTCAGAAAGTCTTGGAACTTTTCAGGCGACTTGGCGTGCTCCTGATAGCCCGTGAGAAATTCCAAATCGTAGTCGTAGCGGCAATCGCAAGCCGTCGGGTGTGCGCCGAGCGGCAACTCGACGATGCAATCGACGAAAAACTTGGGGAGGATCGTCAAGTGCGGGTTATCGTGAATCGTATCCTCGCTGACCACTTGCTCGACCGAAACAATCACTTTCTCGGCCGATTTCGCGATCAGCGTGTCGACCTCGTTGTCGAGTTCGCGCTTGGGATCGAGTTGAACATTCCCATAGGCGTCGGCGACATGGGCGTGGATGATCGCGACGTCGGGCTTGAAAGCGGGCAGCAGGCAGTAGGGGTCGCCCGTGTAGGGGCAGTCCATAAACTTGATCTCGTCGTTGTGCTCGGCGAGGCCCGAGCCCAGCGGCGTCTTGGTCGGCACGAAAGTCCAGCCCATGCTGCCGGCCCGAAAGGCGTCGATGGCGGTGCTTTCGGAATGTTCGTACACTTTCAGTTCCCCGGCTTCGACGGCGCGGCGAAAGTTGTGCGCCAACCCCAGCATGGCCATGCCGACATAGGCCGTCTTGACGGCGCTAACGCAACCGGCGCCGATCAGCAGGTCCATATCGACAGCGTTATTCCAGCCGAGCAAGGTAAGGTCGCGCTTATTCTGGCGAATCATCTCGTAGATCAACGCCATCGGGTGGCGGCGAACCAACGAGCCGCCAACGGCCACGGTGCTGCCGTCTTCGATCAGACGGACGGCCTCGACCATTGAGGTGGTTTTGTCTTTCCTGGCGGGGGCGGCGGGATCGATTGAAGTACTCACGGCATTCCCCCTTCATTCGGCGTGAGCTTTACGTCTCCGCGTTGAACGACGCCTCCCGCGAAGTTTCGCTGAATCGTAGCCGCGAAGCGGCGACCGGAATATAGCCTAGGGTGGAGCCGGAACGGCGGAACCCTAGCTACTGAACTCAACGAGGCCGAGCCCTGAAGGGGCGACAGGAAGTAACCCGCGAAGACGATCCGACGCTCCACGTCGCTGACTCCTATTCTCACAACGGCCTCACACATCCGCGCATTCCGGGAACAGACTCTCTCCAATTCCTCATGCCCGTTCATCACTAGAAAGGCTCCGTCCAGACGTTGTCGGTCGGGTCGATAACAACGTCGAGCAAATAGGTAACCCCCGAATCGACGGCCTCTTGCAGCGCCCCGGGCAGCTCGGCGGGTTTGGTTACGCGGCGGCCCTTGGCCCCGAACCCTTGGGCAATCTTCGGAAAATCGATGTCGCTGAAATCGACGCCGAGATAGCGACCCCCGAAATAAGTGAGCTGCTCCTGCTTGATGTTGCCGTACCCAAAATTGTCCATCAGGACGATCACAACCGGGGCTTGCTCGCGAACCGCCGTCTCGATCTCGCTGATGCACATTCCCAACGAACCGTCGCCGATCACGCAGGCCACCGTGCGGTCGGGCCGCGCCAGCTTGGCGCCGATCGCCGCCGGGAGCGCGAAACCCATATTGCCGAAGCCGACCGGCTTCATGTAGCTTCGCGGCTCGTAGATTTCGAGCAGATTGGTCCAGATGCCCGGGTTCCCCGCGCCGCCAACAACGATGCCGTCGCGGGGAAGCGCTTCCCGCAAAGCCTGCATCAGATACTGGGGCTTGATTGGCTCGGCCTGACTCAGTTCCGGCGGGAAAATCTCGTTCTTCCAGGCGCTCTTTTCGTCCTGGAGGCGAGCGATGCGCGACCGGCGAGCCTGATCGAGCGCCGCGTCAGGTGTGGAAACGGCCGCGCTCAACTGCTCGGCCGCGGCTCCGGCGTCGCCCGTGATACCGACCGCGAAGGGATAATGGCGGCCAATGATCGCCGGGTCGAGATCGATTTGAATGAGATTTTCGGGCAGTTCGAGTTTCCAACGAAACGTTGTCGGCGCGTTGAGACTGTTGCCGACCACGACAACGGCGTCGCTTTCGGCGAGCACTTTCTTAGTCACGCGCGTACCGTGCCGGCTGAGCGAGCCAAAGGCTTGCGGATGGTCGGCGGGAATTGCTCCGATGCCGTTATACGTCGTCAGCAGCGCCGCGCCGGTCTTCTCGGCCAGCGCGATCACGGCGTCCGACGCTTCCGAGACCAGCACGCCGCGGCCGGCCCAGATCGTTGGCGATTTCGCGGCCGAGAGCAACTCGGCGGCCCGCTTGATCTGCCGGGCGTCCCCGCCCGATCTGCCTTCGGCGCGGTATTGGCCCGGATCGAGCGGCGCGAACTCGACCTGCTCGCTTTCGAGAATCTCGCGTGTAAAGTCCAAATGCACCGGCCCCGGCGAGCCGCCGAGCGCACGCCGGAAAGCTTCGCGCACCGCGTGGGGGATGCGGTCGACTTCGGTGACCAACAACGACCACTTCGTCAGGCTTTCGAGCAAGGCGATGTGGTCGGCCTCTTGGGCGTCGTCGCGCGCCAAGTCGCGGCCGCGATTGTTCGCCGTGAAGGCGATGACGGGGCTCGAGTCATGGAGGGCGCCGCCGATGCCGGTCAACAGATTCGTCGCGCCGGGGCCGGTCGTCGCCAGGCAAACACCCGGGAGGCCGGTCGTCCGCGCGTAGCCGTCCGCCATATGCGCCGCGGCGCGCTCGTCATGAACGGTAATGAAACGGATTTCGGGCGCGTGATAGAGCGCGTCCATGATGCCCAGCGTTTGCCCGCCCGGCACGCCGAAGACAAACGGCACACCCTCTCGTTTCAGGCAGTCGACAATGGCGCCGCCGCCTGTTTGTTTGATCTTGTCCGGCAAAGATGGTCCTTCTTGCTTACTTGGAAATGTAGATTCCGTCGGGGTCGATCTCTTCGCGCAGCAGCCGCAACTGTTCGGGCGTCGGCACCGGCGTTTCCAGAACGGGTTCATTGACCAACAACTCGAAACCGGTGTTGTCGCGCACGTCATCGAGCGTTACGCCGGGATGCAGCGACTCGAGTTTCATGCGCTTGGTCTCATCGTCGAAACCCATCACGGCCAGGTCCGTGACCACCCGCGCCGGCCCGGCCCCGCGAAGCCCGGCGCGCTCGCGCCCACCCGGACCGTCCAGATATCCCGGCGTCGTGATGTATTGCACGCGCTCGGGAAACTTCCGCGCTTGATGCGGAACGATGATGACCACCCGCTTGGCCAACGACGCGATATCGTTTGCCCCACCGCTGCCCGGCAGGCGTACCTTGGGCTTGACGTAGTTTCCGATCACGGTCGAATTGATGTTTCCGTAACGATCGATCTCGGCGGCCCCGAGAAAGCCGAGGTCGACGCGCCCGCCGTGCAGCAAGCTCAGCGCGTAGTAAAGCCCGGCGGTTTTGACGCAGTTCGACATCAAGCGAAAGTCGCCCACGCCGGTGGCGAGTTCCCTCGGGAAGGCGTCGATGATGCCCGACTCGAAGAAAAGCGAGACGGTCGGGGCGTGCGTCCTCTTCGCCAAATAGGAGGCGATCATGGGAAGGCCGGTGCCGATGATCGCCACCTCGCCGTCACGAATTTCCGCCGCGGCGGCGACGGCCATCAATTCTTCACGCGTGAATTCCGCGGTTGCCATATCACAAACCTGTCGCTGTTTCCGATGCCGGTCTCGGTCAATACCCCAACTTGGGATCGGCGCGCAGTGCCATTAGGCGACGGCTGCCGATTTTCTCGAGGTATCCCCAACGATCCTTGACCCCATAGACGAACTCGTCGAGGTAGCGGTCAAACGTATCCACCGCGCGCGACGCCGTCCAATACCGCCCGATATGCTCCTCGTCGTAATTGTAATAATGAAACATGCCGCCGGGATGCGCCCCGTAGGGGATCTCGACGACGGCATCGACCATGAAGCCCGGCAAGATCGTCAGCTCGGGCTTACGCATAATCTCGGAACTCGGGACGATCTCCTCGACCGAAACAATTACGCGCTTGGAGGCGCGAGCTTGCTCCTCGATGATCGACGTGGTCCCGAAAAGCTGCGTATTGCCGGATGCATCGGCCCGCGACGCGTGTATGATCGCGACGTCGGGTTGAATGGCGCGAACCGCGACGTACTCTTCGTCGGTGAACGGGCATCGAGCGGCCTTGAACTTGTCATCGTCGAAGGCCGTCACGTTCAAGATGTCGCTCCCCGCCATCACTTTGAGCGGCAGGTACGACACCCCCAAGGCGGCGGCTTGCAGTCGCGACGTAATCCCGAAATGACTATAGTCTTCAACCTCGATGCGCCCTTCTTGGACGCCGCGGGAAAAGTTCATGCAACGGCCGAATCCCTCGAACATATAGTTCGAAAGCCGCGCCCGTTTGAGGAGCCCCGCTCCGGCCAGAAAATCGGCGGCCCAGCACTCGCCCATCGACGTGAGGTCGAGGTCTTTCTTGCCCTGCCGGATGAGCTCATGCACCAGGGCAAGCGGGGTGAGCGAATGCGCGAACCCGCCCAAGGTCAGGTTGCTGCCGTCGGCGATCGAGGCCGCGGCCTCGGCGGCGGAGACGATCTTGTCGGCTGTTGCTGCGCTTTCCACCTGTGTGACCTTGCACCCTTGACCCTTTGCTTGACGCACTTTTCGAGCCCTCGCCGAGACCCGACTCGTCAAGTCGGTCGAAATCGGCGCCCGAATCAAAAACGCACGGTGAGCCCAACGCGTCGAAAGGAAAGGAGCTTACCCCGAAAGCTCTTATCCTACTAAGCCTGCCGCCAACGGGGTGTCCGAAATAAATGTGGAACATCCCTCCAACCATCCGAGCAATTGAATCAGAGGCGTGGACGGAAGTCCACGCTCAACCCCGCATCAACGCGGTTCACCGAGCTTGAGTCGCAACTAGGCCGGCCCCGGCCCAGGCCGTCGGTTCTCCACATTGATGTCGCGCGCCCCCGCCAACGAGTGCGGCACGTCTCCCCGCGAAAGCAAAACCATACATCGCCTAGACCGGAGTTCGCCGGCGGCCGAGTGGTCTGGAAGCCGCCCCAACTCCGCCGCGCCTCGCCCAATTTGTCGGGCCGGCGCAACTATTTTCGGCCGGGCGCGTTACTACTATCAGGACTTCTTGCGCCCGACCGGCCTGAGATCGAGAAGAGCAAGCCGGTCGCCGACCTGATCTCTGACTACAATGGAACCCGAGGTGACCTCATGAGAGCGCGATGGAGGGTGGGGTTTGCATTGGCGACAGTGCTGACCGCGGCCGGCCAGCAGGCCGATAACGGCGCCCCCGAAGCCGTCCGCGAGGCCGCCGAACCCGGGCTCAAGCAGCGCGGCGAGGCGCCGCCCGACAGCATCGCCATACCGCGAGGCACTCGCGTTCCGCTGGTTCTGATCAACAGCATCAGCACGAAGCACGCCGCCCCCGGAGACAGGGTCTATTTGGAGTCCGTCTACCCGGTCGTCGTTAACGGCCGCATCGTCGTACCGCCCGGGACGTATGTTTCCGGCAGCGTGACCGCTTCAAAGCGGCCCGGGCGCGTGAAAGGGCGAGGCGAGCTTTTTCTCCGTTTCGAACAGATCATTCTCCCCAATGGCACCATCCGCGACCTTGTCGGGAGGGTGGGGTCGTTGGATGGGAGAGCGCCCGAGGGGTTTGACCGCGACGAAGGCAAGATTACCAGCGAAGGCTCGAAAGGCGGCGACGCCCGCACCGTCGGCGAGGCCGCCGCCGCCGGCACCTCGATCGGCGTAATCGCCGGCGCGTCGGGCGGCCACGCGGGTCTCGGCGCCGGCGTGGGCGCGGCGGCGGGCGTGGCGGCGGGGTTGATGGGCGTCCTGTTGTCTCGCGGCCCCGAAGCCGTTCTGGAAAAAGGCACGCAGCTCGACATGACCCTCGACCGCGACCTTTTTTTCAGTGACGAAGAATTGACCTTCGAGGATGCGCTTCGCCGTCCCGGCGGCGGGGCTCCGGGCGGTCGCCGACGAGATTGGTATTCTTTGAGAGAAGGGCGACCCAGGCGACCTGGATCCCCGTCATTGCGACCGGAGATTCTCTACCATGGCTCTTACCGAATCCACCATGTTGGCGCTGGGCACGGCGGCGCCGGACTTCGCATTGCCGGACACCGTTACCGGCCGCTCGATCCGAGTTGGGTCGTTCGAGGGGAAGAAGGCGCTGTTGGTGATGTTCATCTGCAACCACTGTCCCTTTGTGAAGCATGTGAAGGACGAGTTGACAGGCCTGGGAAGCGACTACGCGGCGGAATCGGTCGGCATCGTGGCCATCAATGCGAATGATGTCGAGACCCATCCCGACGACTCTCCCGACAAGATGAAGCACTTGGCGGAAACGCTCGGGTGGAACTTCCCCTATTGCTACGACGAGACGCAACAATCGGCGCGAGCTTACAGCGCCGCCTGCACGCCTGATTTCTTTCTCTTTGGCGCCGACCGCGGGTTGGTCTATCGCGGACAGCTTGATGACAGCCGCCCGGAAAGTGACCGGCCGGTGACGGGCCGCGATCTGCGCGCGGCGTTGGACGCAGTGCTCGCCGGCCGGCCTGTGAGCGCGGACCAGCGTCCGAGCATCGGCTGCAATATCAAGTGGAAAGCCGGCAACGAGCCGAATTAACAAGCGGCTTTTTTCCCGGGTAGAGCCGGAACGGCTGAACCCGGGGTGGAGCATTCGCCCGGCCCCCGCGGCGCCTGTCTATACTGGAAATTCAGAACCTGAACCGCCGGCCGCGTGCTCGGATGCGCGAAGTCCGGCCCGTACATCGCGATCACGACCACCGCCTCCCGAGACCGCTTCGCAAAACGATGAAACCGGAAAGCAATAGCCCGGAAACTCTCGAAGAGGAAAATCGGCGCCTCCGGCGGGCGGTTCAAGAACTCTCCATTCTCAACCAGATCGGCTCGGCGATCGGTTCCACGATGTCACTCAACGACATCGTCGAACTCGTCGTGCAAGAGAGCGTCACCCAACTCAATGTCGAGCAGGGCGCCGTCATGCTGCTCCAAAACATGGGGGACGGCGATCCCTTCCGTACCATGGCCCGCAAGGCCTATTCCGGTTCAGCCATTGTTCCTTTCCGCTTCGGTCAGCAATTAACCGGCTGGATGCTGAAAAATCAAAAGCCCTTGCTGGTGAACAATCTCGCCACCGACAAAAACTTCGAAGCCGTTGTCGAGGGAGATTTCCCGATTCGCTCGTTGCTGAGCGTACCGCTGCGCGCCAAAGGGGAAATGGTCGGCTTGCTCAACGTGTTCAACAAGCAGTCGGCCGAGGGCTTCACCGAAGACGATCAAAAGCTGCTTTCGATCATCGCTTCACAATCGGCGCAAGTCGTCGAAAACGCTCGCCTCTACGAAGAGCTTACGAGCAAGAGCGCCGACTTACAGGAATCCGAGGCCAAATATCGCGCCCTCACGCAAGAAGCCGGAGAAGCCATCCTGCTCGCCGATCTGAAGTCGCGCCGCGTGATGGAGGTCAACGACGAGGCACAGAAGCTGACCGGCGTGCCGATTGACTTCCTACGCGGGCGCAACCTGGCGTCGATCATTCCCGTCGAGGCATTGGCGCGGGATGAAACCTTCGACGAACTCGAACGAGACGGGCGGCTGCGGATTTCCGACGTTCGTTTCGAAAGACGCCGCGCCGAGCCCGCTTATCTCGACGTCAACATCAGCTTGGTGCACTACGGCGATCAGCGCATCGCGCAAGTCATTTGCCATGACGTCACCGAGCGCCACAAATTGGCTTCTCACCTACAGCATCACGCCGAAGAGTTGGAAGCCGAAGTGGAAGCCCGGACCCGCGATTTGCGCGATTCGCAAGCGCAACTCGTGCAGCAGGAAAAAATGGCGGCCCTGGGACGACTCGTCGCCGGCGTCGCTCACGAAATGAACACGCCGATCGGCACCGTGACGAGCAACGCCGATATCCTGAGCCGCTCGCTCGAGAAGTTGCGCGGCATCCTGACCGACGAGTCATGCCCCGAAGCCGTGCGCGCCAACAACTCGCTGACGAAGGTCCTCAATGTGCTCGACGATATTTCCCGCATCAACGGCATGGCCTGCGAGCGCATCATCGCGATCGTCGGGAGTCTGCGCAATTTCGCGCGTCTCGACGAGGCAGATTTGAAGATGGCCGACCTACACGAAGGGCTCGAAAGTACCCTGACGCTGGTTCATCACGAAATGAAACAACGCGCCGAAGTCGTCAAGGACTACGGTGACATCCCCTCGATTCATTGCCATCCCAACCAGATCAATCAGGTGTTCATGAACCTACTCGTCAATGCCTCTCAGGCCATTGAGGAACGCGGCGAAATTACAATTCGGACCCGCCGTGAGGGTGATATAGTAAGTGTTCAAATTTCCGACACCGGCGTCGGTATTCCCCCCGAAAACCTGGCCAGCATTTTCGATCCCGGCTTCACCACCAAGGGAGTCGGCGTCGGGACGGGTCTGGGACTTTCAATCTGTTTCAAGATCATGCAAGATCACGGCGGCACGATCGACGTGCGCAGCGAAGTCGGCAAGGGGTCAACCTTCACTCTACGTCTGCCAATCGGAGAAGCGGCGCAAGACGAGTCAAGAGAATGAGCTCCGAGGAACGCATACCGGTTCTGGTTCTGGTCGACGACGAAGAGATGGTGCTGACTAGTCTTCGCTCATTCTTGATGCTCGAGACCGACTACGAAGTGCTCAGCTTCGACGCTCCCGACAAGGCGCTCGAGGCCGTCCGAGGGCAGACCATCGACTTGGTGATTTCCGATTACCTGATGCCGAAAATGACGGGTATCGAATTTCTGCTCGAGGTCAAAAAGCTACAGCCGTTCGCGACCCGAATTCTCCTCACCGGTCCAGCGAAACCTGCAAGACATTCAAGCGCAGATCATCAAAGCTTTCATGTAAGGGCTTGCCCGCGGCCGGCCACCCCTGTTCACCGTCGCCGGAGTACGCCCCGGACGTTCGGTAAATCCGGTCTTCGGAGTCGTCCGGGGCCCCAAAAGGGGGCGCGCGACATAAATGTGGAACATCCCTCCAACCATCCGAGCAATAGAATCAGAGGCGTGGACGGAAGTCCACGCTCAGCCCGGTTCACCGCGGTTCACCGGGCTTGAGTCGCAATAGGCCGGGCCCTTGTAGGGCCGGTTAAGAAGGCACATCGCCCGTCACCAGGCCGTTTCAACGGCCTTTTCGCGCCGAGGCTTTAGCCATAGCCCAACCAACGGATAATTTCACGTATGGAGGCGCTCGGGGCCGCCGATTCTCCCACATTTATGTCGCGCACCCCCCAAAGGGCCGCAAGGACGAAATGATAAAGTAGAGACAGGATGCGGGCGAGCGCAGACTCACCCCCGTCCGGCCGATGAAGTCAAAGAAGGCCGGACGGGCGCGCGGATGGTTGCGAAATAGCTCCCAGAGAACTGCTATGCCGCGGGCCACGCAGGCAAATCTCATCTGACTTGCTTTTCGGTGTGAGCAAAATGTCGGTAAAACGGTTCATCCCCTACATATTCCTGTTCATCGCGGTTCTAGGCGTAACAGTCCCTCAGGCCTTTGCCGAAGGCAGCGAACACAGCGGCCACATAAAGGTGGCGGACGTCCTTTTTTCGCTCGTGCTGCTGCTGTTGGCGGCCAAGGTCGGGGGGGAACTGTTTGAACGTTGGCACCAACCGGCGGTGCTCGGCGAGCTCGTCTTCGGCGTGATCCTGGGAAACCTCGTCCTGCTGGGCTATGGCGGGCTGGAAGCGATTAAGACTCACCCCGGCATTGCCTTCGCGGCCGAAGTCGGCGTCATCTTGCTGTTGTTCGAGGTAGGGCTGGAATCGAACCTCGACGAACTGCTCGCCGTGGGCTCCTCGGCGGCCGTGGTGGCTGTCTTGGGAGTCGTCGCTCCCGTGGCTCTCGGCTACGGCGTCTCGGCGTGGTTTCTGCCCGAGTCCGCCTGGTACGTCCGTCTTTTTGTCGGCGCCACGCTGGCCGCGACAAGCGTCGGGATTACCGCCCGCGTTCTCAAGGATATCGGCAAGATGGATACCAAGGAGGCGCGTATTATCTTGGGCGCCGCCGTGGTCGACGACGTTCTGGGGCTGATCATCCTGGCCGTGGTCAGCGGCCTGGTCACCTCGATTGCGCAAAGCGGGGCGGCTGAGATTTCACTCCTGCCCGTGCTGACCATCATCGGGAAAGCCGTCGGTTTCTTGGCCGTGGCCGTGATCGTCGGACGCTCGCTGGCCGGGAAGGTCTTGGCCTTCGGCTCGCGCTTCCGCGTGGCCGGTCTTCCGGTCGTTCTGACGCTCTGCTATTGCTTCCTGGTGGCGGGTCTGGCGGAAGTCGTTGGCTTGGCCCCCATCGTGGGTGCCTTCGCCGCCGGGCTGGTGCTCGATGAAACCCACTACCGCGGCTACGCCTCGATGAAGAAACAAAAAATCGAAGAAGTGCTGGCACCGATCAACTCGACACTGGTCCCCGTATTTTTCGTGTTGATGGGGCTCAAGGTCGACCTGAGCGCGTTCGCCTCGGCTTCGGTGCTGCAGTTCGCCGCCGGACTTTGCGTGGCCGCCATCATCGGCAAGCAGGTCTGTTCATTGGGCGTGATGGAAAAGGGCTTGAACCGCTTGGTCGTCGGGGTGGGAATGATTCCCCGCGGCGAGGTCGGCCTGATCTTCGCCGGCATCGGCGCCTCGCTTTCCGTCGCCGGACAACCCGTCTTCGGGGCGGAGACCTTCTCGGCCATGATCGTCATGGTGATGGTCACTACTCTCGCCACCCCGCCGCTGCTCACCGCGCTGTTCAGCAATGGAAAAAAGACCGACCCGACGCCCGCCAAGCCCGCGCATCGCGAGCAGCCGGCCGAAACCCCGGCCCCCAGCACGCATTGATCGGCATTAACAACTGTTCGGCATTCCTCACCTCCGAGCCCGGGGGTGAGGAAGCCCCTACCCGGCCCCCCGGCCCGACAACTTTTCCAACTCGTCATCGGCCGCGGCCAGCATTTGCTCGGCGCCGTGCAACGAGATCCATCCTTCCCCGAGCGCTCGCTGAATCGCCCCTTTTTCGGCAAGAATCATGTGCTCGCGGGCGGCTCGGATTTCCTCTTGTGCCAGCTCGGGCCGCCGCTCGTGCAGACCCTTGACCTCTTGCCCGATCTCGCCGATCTCCGCTTCGATTTCGAGCCGCAACTTTTCGAAAACCGGCTCCGAGATCAAATGCTCGTCATGGAGCTTCTCGATGTCGTCCCGGCCCGCCGTCAACGCCATACGCCGCACCCTGATGTGGTCGTATCCGTCCTCCTCGCCCATCTTGATCCCTAACCGGCGCATCAACGGCTGAACCGTCAGCCCTTGAACAACGATCGAGAACGCCACCACCCCGAACGTCATCGCCAACACTGCCTCGCGAGCCGGGAAATCCTCGGGCAGCGTCAACACCAGCGCCAACGAAACACAGCCGTGGATTCCGCCCCACACCAGCACGTGCCGCCAGGCCCACGAAATCGGCTCGGAAAGCGCGTTGCTCAGCGGCGTCAGCACATACACGGCGACTACCCGGCCGACCAGCACCGCCGCGATCGCGATGGCGATCGCCGTCCCGTGACCGATCAAGTCGAAGATATGAACCTCGATGCCGATCATCAGGAAAACGATCGAGTTGATGACGAAGCCCCAATATTCCCAGAAGCTCCAAAGCGCGACCCGTGTGCGGGAACTCATTCCCGTCTCGGCCCCGAAGTTGCCGACCATCAACCCCGCGCCAACCGTCGCGATCACGCCGGAAACATGCAGTTGCTCGGCCAGCAAAAACGACCCGTAGGCGAGAATCGTCGTCAGCATGATCTCGACCCGCGGCTCATCGATTCGTTTCGTGAGCTTGCTGACGCCGTACCCGAGCATTAGGCCCAACGCGCCGCCGCCCAACGCGACCACCAGGAATCGCCCAATCCCGTCCATCACGCTCAAACTGCCGCCCGCCATGCCCGCCAACAGGATCTGGAACAACACCACCGCCGTGCCGTCGTTGAACAGACTCTCGCCCTCGACAATCACGCCAAGCCGCTTGGGCGCGCCCATTTCCTTGAAGAGCGCCAGCACTGAAATCGGATCCGTCGCCGCGATCAGCACCCCGAAAACAAGAGCCGCTTGCAGGGGAATCCCGATGACTCCGTGAACCAAGTAAGCCACCACGACGGCCGCCGGCAAGATGCCGACAATCGCCAGTAGAAGAATCGGGATCAAGTTCGCCCGCAGGTGGCGAACGTGAATATTGATGCCGGCCTCGAACAACAACCCCGGCAGGAAGACCATGAAGATCACGTCCGGCGTCAGCAACCGCCCCGCCGACTCCCCAAGTCTGTCGACGATCGGGACATGAAACAGGTCGATCACGACCCCGCCGAAAACCAGAAAGACCGTGTAGGGGACCTTGAAGCGCGCCGTCGCGATCGCGATCACCGAAGCCGCAATCAACAGCAACAGTAGGAATTCAATGAGAGTGTGGGTATCCATGACACGGAAGGCTCATCCGCCGGGGCGGATGCAGCGAGACGCCTTCCCTACTCAAGTTTACTGCGGCATGCCCCAGCGTTGGGGGCCGTGAAAACATAGCCAGGAATCTTCTCACCGCCGAACACCCCGACGCGGCGCGCGATCGAATGCTCGAAGTCCGCGGCGACTGCCACTCCGAGAATTTCGCCAAGGCCGAGCTCGAAAAAGGTGACGACACGATCCGAGAGGTCGATCACCTATTGGCGGAAGCCATTCGCATCGTGGCCGATCTCTATCAAGAAGAGATCCTCCGCCGACCCGATGACTACGCCTATGCGTTCCCCGACCTACTGGCGTTTCACGACGCTCCGACGGTGATTGAACAGAAGCTGTTTGAGATGCACCTCGAACACCGCATGAGGGCGTTCCAAGGGGTTTTTCACGCCAACCCCGACTATTCGCCGTGGTACGGCTGGAGTGCAATGCGCCGCGACCTGACCGAAATCGAAAGCCTGGCGGCCGAG
Source organism: Bryobacterales bacterium (assembly GCA_965248235.1). GTDB lineage: Bacteria > Acidobacteriota > Terriglobia > Bryobacterales > UBA6623 > UBA6623. The sequence goes on from CBDFIU010000003.1 coordinate 256,822, forward strand.
ATGCGCCGCGAGTTCGATCGCTGATCAGTGCCGCCCCGGCGCTAGTGGAACTGCCCCCAAATCTGCTCACGGATCTCCCCGAATACTCCGAGGTGAAGTTTCGCATTGACGCTAGAGTCCGCGGGCATGGAAAGCCGGATCCCAAACGGGGGTACCCACCGAAGGGTACTCAACAAAGAAGACGTCCGGAGTCTTTATCGATGCCCAACCTTGAAAGCCGAACGCCTTGTCGAGCGAGTTGAGATACAAACCGATCGCGTTGCCGTGGGAAGCCACGGCAATCGTTTGTCCGGGGTATTGGAGCGCAAGGGTATCAACGGAGGTTCGGATCCGCATTTGGCAATCCAACCCCGATTCGCAACCAGGTAATGCAAATCCGAAATCGTCCCACGCTTTCCGAACCAGCTTCTTCCAATCGCGGTCAAAGCCGTGTGTGAGCTCGCGCTCACGGAGACCCGGGTCGATACCAATCGGGAGTCCGCGTACCCTGGCGAAAGGCTTTACGGTGTCCATCGCCCGACGATAGGGGCTCGAGAAAAGGACTTCAACGCCCAGCGTGGCCAGCGGCTGGACTAACGCCCGTGCTTGCTGGTGGCCGTTTTCACTGAGCGGCCAGTCGGATTCCGGCAACCGGGGGTCCGGTCGGCTTTCGGCATGCCGGATCAGTAACACCTGCGTGTGTGGACCGCTATTTTCTTGGCAGCGGTAACCCATGTTGCCTCAAGAAGCTGAGTTTGTCCCAGTATCCTCGCTGAAAATGGATTTCGCCGCCGACGACATGGAAGAAGCCGCAGCCGCGCAAGCCAAGCGGATCCCGCCATTCCAAGATCGCCCATTCACCATCTTCGAATAAGTTTTCGATGACACAGGTCATATCCCCGGTCGCAAACTCCTGTTCAAACATCCGGAGAATCGCTTCGCGCCCATCGACCGGCGATTCCGCGACCTGGTGGTTCACCGCGTCTCGGCTGTACAAGGAGCCGATCGTAGCCGCATCAGCACGATTGAACGCGCGAACCCAGGCTTTAACGACCTCTTTAGGACCACGATCCGACATCGCTTCATTCCCGCTTGTTTGTTCCTACCGGGGCATTATCAGCAACAAAACGACAGCAGATCATCCCCGAACTCTCAAGGGGCCGTCACCCCCGCTTCGGAATCGCCATATCCGGCTCTTCGCAAGTGATGAATTCGAGCAGCGCCGGCCTGCCGTCCTTGGTTTGCGCGATGGCCCGCTCGATCGCCGGGATGATCTCGCCGGGCTGTTCGATGCGCTCGGTGTACGCGCCAAGCCCCCGCGCCACATCGCTATAGTTGCCGCTCAGATACTTCGTCCCGTAACGCTCGACCGCCTTGGGAATGTGCTGTTGATAGTTCCCCATGGCGGAATTATTGAGCAGCATCGTCAGAATCGGAATCTCCTCGCGAACGGCGGTTTCGACGTCCATGCCCACCATGCCGAAAGCCGCGTCGCCTAGGAAATTGGCAACCAGCTTTTCCGGCGCGGCCAGCTTCGCGCCCATGGTCGCGCCCAATGAAAAGCCGAGTTGTGTGGAATGTCCCCACCCAAGATAGCCGCGCGGCGTGACCGATTCATAGATCGGCAGCAGTTGGTCGCGCGGATTGCCCGAGTCATGCGTCACGATCGTGTTCGCCGGGTCGGTGACTTTCATGAAATCGCCGATCACGCGATAGGGGTTGAGCGGTGTCTCATCGGAGCTGAGCTTGGGCGCCCAGCGGGCCTTCCAGGCGATCCTTTGTTCGGCGAGATATTCCTCGACCTGTGCGCGGCCGGGCCGCCCCTTCCCCCCGGTTTGCGAACGCGCTTCCTCGATCATGGCGGCGAGCACGAGCTTGGCGTCCCCCAGAATCGGGATGTCGGCGACCGCGTCCTTGTTGAGATCCCGCGGGTCAACCGTGGCGTGAACGATCTTGGGGCCGTTCGGCAGTACCGGGGCGAAGACCGTCGCTGTCAGGCTCGCCCCGATCGCGAACACGGCATCGCATTGGCCGAGGTAATCGCCGACCATCGCGGTCTGGCTGTACCCGCCCGCGCCCAAAGCCAGCGGGTGCCGTTCGTTGAAGTTGCTTTTGCCGAGCAGCGTGCTCAACGTCGGCGCGGCCAACAATTCAGCCAATTCGCGCAATTCCTCGCAGGCTTCGGCGTAAAGTACCCCCTGGCCCGCCCAGATCACGGGCTTTTCGGCGGCGACAAGCAGTTTCACGGCCTCGCGAATCACGTCGGGGTCGGGCGCGGTGCGCACCGGCTCGACGCAGCGATAATCCATCGGCTTGGTGCATTCCTCCTTCGCCACATCGACCGGCACTTCGACCAGCACCGGCCCGGGGCGTCCCGAACGCAGCGCCGTAAACGCCCGTCGCATGCGATTCGGCACATCGTCGGCCGAGGGAATCGTATCGGCCCACTTCGTCGTCGCCGAGTAGTTCTTCACGGCGTCGAAGACCGAGGGCACGCCGGCGCGGCTGCGACCCGGGTGCCCCGGCAGGAACAAGATCGGGCTCGAGTCGGTGTAAGCCTGGGCGATGCCCGCGAAGCCGTTTTCCGCCCCGGCGGCCTGTTGCACCGTCACCACGCCGATCCGCTTCCCGAAAGTCGTTCGCGAAAAGCCGTCCGCCATGTTCTCGGCGACGCGTTCTTGGCGCGCGACGACGATGCGGATCTCCTCCTCCGCCAACGACTCGATAATCGGGGTAAAGGGGAAGCAGAACACCTGTTCGATGCCTTCCTGCTTGAGAATGCGGGCGATCAATCGGCTGCCTGTCATAGTGCGCGCAAGTTGCTCGTTCGAGCAACCATCCTTTCCAGTGAATCCCGGAGACGGCAACGGAAACCGCCCCGCGGACAACGTTAAAAACGGATTCGATTGTAGCGCGAACGCGATTCCGGCCGGGCGGCGGCGAGCAAGCGCAACGAAAAGTGCGTCCGCGGATCAGCGCGCTGTCCGCGCCGCGGCCAAGGGCCGAAAGTACCCTTGGAGGAAGGTCCGCTCTACCGTGTAACGGGGTTCTATCTCCAATACCGCGTCCACAACCCGTTTCTGATCGCCGGAGATATGGTGCAGGCAGCTGACGATCAGGGGACGGAAATTCTGAATCGTAGTCCTCGCGCCGCGCAGCACCCGTGTCTCACCGCCCTCAATATCCACGTTGATGAAATCGACCTGCGTCAATCCCAGCCGCGCCACGACTTCATCGATCGTCGCGGCTTCCACACCGACGGGACCCTCATACGCGACGGCGAAGCCCTTGTTGCTCCGGCTTGCGTTGTCGGGGCCGATATTCGCCATTCGCACCGGGCCGGCCCAATCCCACGCGGCTTGTTTCACGACAACCACACGGCCGGAAGCGATTTCCTCCGCGAAGTTCTGCTCGCCGTCCCGGCTCACACGAACGATCCGGCTCAGCGCAAGAGGGCTTCCCGCTGTAGCCCGACGTTGACCCGCGGGTTGCTGATCGTCGTCTCGACAGCCGGCGCGCCGTTACGCATGACGCGTTTCGAGAGCGGGAAGCGGTAGCCGCCCACGTCTCGAAAATTCGAGAAGAATTCCTCGACCTGTGCCAATCCGGTCGGCGTGTCGCCGACAAACATCTTCTTGACCACGTCGGATGTTTCGCTGTCGACAAAGAGTCGCAGAGGCATATTGCCGACGTCATTGAGTTCGATCACTTCGGTGGCACGTCCGTCAACAACCTCTTCACGCAGGAACCGCACGGCGTCGGGCCCGGGATCGGCGAAAAACAAGACGTAGGTCCGCGCGAGATCCGCCCGAATCTGTTCCGAAGCCGTATCCGGCAGATATTTCGTGTCGCCGGGCAGAACCTGCCAACCTTGTTTCCCATCGAAAACCACAACGATCTTCGCGCCGGGAGTTTGAATTTCCTGGCGCACCACCGACGGCGCGATGAAGGCCACCCGGCTGGGGAGCTCGATCGGCTTTTTCGCCTTCGCGCCTCGAGGTTCCGTGCGGGTCAGCAGATCAAAGGTGCAATCGCGTAGCGGCTCAGCCTGATCGCCCGCGCTGGCTCGGGCACGGGCTTGCCGGAAAATCCGGCCGCCCTTTTCCTTGCTGTCCTCCGCCGCCCGGGCGCCGTCGAGCACCACCCAGCCGACGAGAAGCGGGAATAGAAGTGTCGCGACAACTCGCGCGAAACCGGCCACACACTCATTATGCGTGTGGCCGGGGACGTCATCCATCAGGCTTTCGCCGGACCTTGTACAAAATAGCACCTGGATTTACGGTGAGCACGGCGAGCAAGCGCATCGCCCGCCAAGTCTCGAAGGGCCCAGGCTTTGATGAGCGGATGCGACCCAAGGAAGTACGTTAAAATGAACGACGTGGCCAACGATTCCGAATCCGTCGAAAACGGCGAAACCCCAGAGATTAAAGTAAAAGACCGCCGGCGTTTCACCGCCGAGGGGGACCCGGTCGAACCCGCCGCGGACCCCGACGCGCCGGACGAAGAGCCGGCGGGCGACCGGGAAGAGGCACAAGACGCTTCCCCCGCCGCCGCCGACCCGGGCGAACCGGCCGGCTCCGAGGAAACGCAGTCTTCCTCGGAGACCCCCTCGGAAAGCCCGCAAGCCGAGGCCCCCCGGGCGGGCCCGCTGCCCGCGGCAAGCTTCGAGATGCTGATCCTGTCGCTGGGGATGCAGGCACAAATGGAACTCGGCATGGGCGCGCCCAACCCCGACCATCCTCCCAACCTCGACATCGCCCGGCACACGATTGATTTGCTGGCCGTGCTCCAGGAAAAGACCAAGGGCAATCTGTCGCTCGAAGAGCAGCGTCTGCTGGAGAATACCCTGACGGAATTGCGTTTTCGCTACGTGCAGGCCGTGGGCGATATCAATCAGGCGGCCGGCAACCCGTCGTCATAGAGAAATGCCGCGGTCGGCTCCCCGCGGCCCGGCCTTTGAAAAACAATCCGACTCATGCCCGCCGAACCGTCGATCGAAATCACCGTGCTCGGATCGGGTACCAGTGTCGGCGTTCCCACGGTGGGCTGTTCGTGCGGCGTCTGCCTTTCCGATGATCCTCGCGACAAGCGTCTGCGGCCCTCGATCTTGGTGTCGTTTTCGGCCGCGGAGACTCGGCGTCGGGTCCTGATCGACACGACTCCCGATCTTCGCCAACAGGCCCTCGGCGCCGGGCTCAATGGTTTGGACGCCATTCTCTACACCCACGCTCATGCCGATCACATCATGGGGCTCGACGATATCCGGCCTTTCAACTACGGCCGCAAGGAACGGATCCCCGTCTACGCTCGCCCCGATACGATGCGGGCGCTCAAGAGAGTCTTCCCCTATGCCTTCGAGGACGAGGCGACGCACCCGGGCGGAGTGCCGCGCGTGACCGCGCACGAGATCGACAACGCCGCGATCGATCTATTCGGCCTGCCTTTCCAGCCGATTCCGATCCAACACGGCCCGCGCGAAATCGTCGGTTATCGATTCGGCCGCGCCGCGTATCTTACCGACCACAGCGACATCCCCGACTCGTCGCTTCCCTTGTTGCGTGATCTCGACGTCCTCTTCCTCGATGCGCTGCGGCACGAGCCTCACCCAATGCACACCACCGTCAGCCGCGCCATCGAGTGGGTCGAGGAACTCAAGCCCAACCGAGCCTTCTTCACGCACATCTGTCACGATTTGGCGCACGAGAAAACGAACTCCGGCCTGCCTTCGCATGTGCGATTGGCGCATGACGGCCTCCAAATCGAGGTCGCCGGAAGCGCGTAATGTTCAAGGCCTATTGGAACTTGGAGGATGTGCCTCCCCGGCCGGCGCCCGCCGCGCTGGCGATCGGCAACTTTGACGGGCTGCATCGCGGCCACCTGGAAATTCTCGATCGCACCAAGCGCGAGGCGCGCCGCATCGGCGGCGAGGCGATCGTGCTGACTTTCGATCCCCACCCGACCAGGGTCGTCGCGCCCGCGCGGGCTCCACAACTGCTGATGAGCGCGGCCGAGCGCCTGCGGCGCTTTGAACGCATCGGCCTCGATGCGGCGGTCGTTTTGGCCTTCACGCCGGAAGTCGCCCGTCTAACCCCGGCTGACTTTGTTCGCTGCGTGCTCGTCGAAAAGCTCGCGGCGGGTTCGGTCGTCGTCGGGAAGGGTTTTCGATTCGGACACAAACAGGCCGGCACGTTGACCGAGTTGGCGGAGTTAGGGGAGGATCTCGGTTTCGAGACCGTCGCCGTCCGCCCGGTGATGATTGGGACCCGGGCGGTCAGCAGCACATGGGTTCGGGAACTCGTCTCCGCGGGCAAGGTCGAACAAACCCGCCGTTTGCTGGGCCGCCCGTTCAGCCTGGTCGGCGACGTCGTACCGGGGCACGGCATCGGCTCCCGCCGAACGGTTCCGACTCTAAATCTCGCCCCGGAAGCCGATGTGCGTCCGGCCCAAGGCGTCTATGTCACTCTGACCCGCGACCGCGAAAGCGGCAAGCAATGGCCCTCGGTGACGAATGTAGGCTCTCGCCCGACCTTCAACGGGACCGAACAAACCGTCGAGACGTATCTGCTGGAGCCGCTCGAAGGCCGCGCGCCCTCGCGCATCGAACCGGCGTTTCTACACCGCCTACGCGACGAAAAGCGGTTCGCTTCCGCGGAAGAGTTGCGGGAGCAGATTCTGCGCGACGTCGAGTCGGCCGAGCGCTATTTCCGGCTCCTGCGGGCCGTTGGGATCGGCAGCGCCGTTCCCAACCCGTAGCTGGCGGGCCCCGCTGGAGGAAGGAGGATGGAGGGTCCCGCTCAGCCCGGTTCACCGTCAGTTCACCGGGCTTCCATTACGGATAGGCCGGCCCTTGTAGGAGGGGGTTGAAAGGCCCCCTAAGAACATTAGGCCGTTTCAACGGCCTTGTCTCCCAAGGCATTAGCCGGCGCCGAACCCGGCGAGCACGCGATTTTCCTATATTGATGTCGCGCACCCCCGGCGTTCCCCGAGAGCCCCCCGAAAGTGCATACTAGACATGAACTCCCATGATCGACCACACCATTTCGCATTACGAAATCGTCGCGAAACTCGGCGAAGGCGGGATGGGCGTGGTCTATAAAGCCAAGGACACCAAACTCGATCGCTTCGTGGCCCTGAAATTCCTCGCGCCCCATTTGCTCAAAGACGAGTACGCCCGCCGGCGCTTTGTTCGCGAGGCCAAGGCCGCCGCGGCGCTCGATCATCCCAATATCTGCACCGTTTACGAAATCGACGAGGCCGATGGAAAAACCTTCATCGCCATGGCTTTTATCGAGGGGCAAAGCCTCGATAAGGTCATCGCCGAGGGGCCGCTGAAAATCGAGGACGCCGTCGAGATCGCGAGCCACACCGCGCGCGCACTGGCCGCGGCGCATGAGAAGGGTGTCGTCCATCTCGACATCAAGCCCGCCAATATCTTGATCGCCGATTCAGGCTCGGGCCGCGAGCGCCAAGCCATGCTGATGGATTTCGGACTGGCGCAACTTGCCGGCGGATCGAAAATCACCAAGGGACAATCGATGCTCGGCACGGTGGCCTACATGTCGCCCGAGCAAGTCGAAGGCATCGAGGTCGACGGCCGAGCCGACTGTTGGGCGCTCGGCGCGGTGCTCTATGAAATGCTGAGCGGGCAAATGCCTTTTCAGGGGCACTTCGATCAGGCCATTCTCTATTCGATCTTGAACGAGGCGCCCGACCCGCTGACGGGCCTGCGAACGGGTATTCCGCAACCACTTGAAGCCATCGTCGACAAGGCGCTCGAGAAGGACCGCGAGAAACGCTATCAATCGGTTGACGAGTTGCTGGTTGACCTGCGTCGGCTCGAGGACTCGAGCCCCCCAAGCCAGGTGCAATCGGCCCCGGCAGCCGCGGGCGCGCAGAGCCGTGTCGGGTGGTATGTGGCAGCGGGGGCCGTTGCGGTTGCCGCGTTGGTGGGGTTAGGAGCATGGTCAGGGTGGTTCGGCCCCCGACAGGTAGAACCAACCGAGCCGATGCGGACCGTTCCACTAACGACGTACCCGGGTTCGGAAAGCTACCCGGACTTCTCGCCCGACGGCAACCAAGTCGTTCACCTGGAACGGCGACAAGCAGGACAACTTGGACGTCTACACCAAAAGGCTCGACTCGTCGAGTCCGGTGCGGCTGACCAACTCTCCCATGCCCGACTATAGCCCGAGATAGTCTCCCGATGGCCGTTTGATTGCTTTCGGCAGGCAGGCGGAGCCGGGCGGATCAACCTTCAAGCTGTTGGTGATTCCGGCTCTTGGGGGAGCTGAGCGCGAGGTCGGCACGGCCAATGTTTCACAGCGCGCCTATGGTTTGGCGTGGGCTCCGGGCGGAGAATTTCTCATTGTGTCGCACCGAGAGTCGGCTGATGAAGCCGCCGGTTTATTTTCGTTAGCGCTCGATACCGGAGAAAAACGTCGGCTGACCAAACCAACAGGAGTGTTCGGCGACGGCGGCGCGGTGGTCTCACCAGACGGCCGGAGCCTCGCTTTCAGCCGTCGTTCCGCCATATTTCAAGCCGACCTCTATGCGCTGGGCCTTTCAGCCGATGCGACGCCCCAGGGCGAGCCGAGACAGCTTACGTCGGAGCGGGGATGGTTGTGGAATCCCACTTGGACGCCGGACGGGCGCGAGGTCGTGTTCAGTTGGTTTATTGACACATCAAGCCGCCGGCTGGCTCGCGTGGGAGTTGAGGGACGAGGGAGTCCGCGCGTGATTGCGACGGCGGGATCTAACCCATCAGAGCCGGTCCTTTCGCTACTTGGGGACCGGCTGATCTATTCCGTTGGTGTCTCCGCCGTGAATATTTGGCGTCTACCGCTAGCGGACAACTCCGCGGAACCCGACGCGGGCACGCCGCACCTCGCTTCCACCAAGCGCGACTACAATCCTCAGTATTCCCCGGACGGCGGCCGCATAGCCTTCTCGTCGGATCGCACAGGCACGATGGGAATCTGGATTGCGGACGCTGACGGGGGTAACGCCCGACCTCTCTTTGTTCGCGACGGCGCTCATTCGGGCTCGCCCCGCTGGTCTCCCGATGGGCAGCGCGTCGTTTTCGATTCGAATCTTGAAGACAATTTCGACATCTACGTCATCAGCGCTCGCGGAGGTGAGCCCATCCAAGTCACCTCCCACGCTTCCGGTGACACCATGCCAAGTTGGTCGAGGGATGGTCGGTGGCTCTACTTCACCTCCACCAGGACAGGGCGTCAGGAGATCTGGAAGGTGTCGGCCGCCGGCGGCGAGCCGGTCCAGTTGACTCGAGAGGGCGGCGGCTTAGCTTTCGAATCGCCGGACGGCCGCACCGTCTACTACACGAAAACCAATGCGGCGAACACGACCCTGCGGACGATCCCCGCGGACGGGGGCGAAGAGGCTCAAGTGGCCGAGCGAGTTTACCCTTCCAACATCGAGGTCTCCGAGGGCGGCGTCTACTTTATCCAGTCGCTGCCGGCCCCGAGCGAACGGCGCGACGTGTTTCGGCTCCGCTTTTTCGACTTCTCGACGGGCGAGATCAAGACCGCAGCGACGTTTCCTCAAGGAGTCAGGCCCGACATGGGAATGTCCGTGGCCCCCGACGGGTCGGCCTTGCTCTACTCACGCGTTGAAGACCGGGGCAGCGACCTGATGATGATCGAAAACTTCCGCTAGCCGGCGGCGACGCCCGCGGGCGCCAGGTCGGGCTGGACCGCCGGCTGGGTTTCCGTAAGTTTCGACGCTCCCGAAGGGATGTCGGCACGAATGCCGTCACATGTCGCCACGAGTGGCGACACTGGGCGGGTCTCCAGACCTGCCAGGATCGTGACGATTGCGTTACCAGACGCGGAGGCGGGGACGGAAGTCCCCGCTGGGCAGGTCGGGAGACCTGCCCCACTCCGAGCCTCCCCCTACGGTGGAGAATGTAGAAACTCCAGATGTCGCCACGAGTGGCGACACGGCACCCAAGAGTGCGTGCGCCACGTCATTCGCTGTTTTCCAGTAAGATCGGGAGAATGCCGGCTTTCCTCGCCAATGTCGTCGAACGCGCGCGGGCCTTGTCGAAGCGTGTCGTTTTTCCCGAAGGCGATGACGCCAGGGTTCGCGCAACCGCCCAAAAGCTCGCCGCCGACAAGATCGTTCAACCAGTCTTGATTAGTTCCGAAGGCGGCATTCCGGGCGTCGAGTTCGTCGATCCGACAACCTCGAACAGCCGCGCCGCCTACGCCGCGATTTACCACGAACGGCGACGGGCCAAGGGCGTCACCGAGCACGAAGCGCGGCAGGTCGCCTCGCAGCCGCTCTATTACGCGTCGCTGATGCTGGCGGCCGGAGACGTGGATGGGCTGGTCGGCGGCGCGTTGAACACGACCGCCGAAACGGTTCGCGCACTGATTCACTGCGTCGGCGTGCATGCCGATTTCCGCCTCGTGTCGAGCTTCATGGTGCTGGTCCACGATGACCCGCAATGGGGCGACGACGGGGTTATGATTTTCACCGACCCCGCCGTCGTCCCCGATCCCTCGGCCGATCAGCTCGCCGAGATCGCCATCGCGGCGGCGGCCAACGCCGGGCGCATCTTGCGCGATCCGCCGCGGGTGGCACTGCTGTCGTTTTCGACCAAGGGAAGCGCCAAACACGCCATGGCCAAAAAGGTGATCGAGGCGCATCGTATCGTTCAAGTGCGGGCTCCCGGACTGTCGGTCGATGGCGAATTGCAGGCCGACGCCGCTTTGGTGGACGCGGTGGGCCGCTCGAAAGCTCCGGGCTCGCCGGTTGCCGGCCGCGCCAACGTGCTGGTCTTTCCAGCGCTCGACGCAGCGAACATCGGCTACAAACTGGCCGAACGCCTGGGCGGCTGTATTTCGCTCGGACCGTTTCTGCAAGGGCTCAACAAACCCGCCAATGATCTTTCCCGAGGGTCCTCGGTCGAAGACATCTATTACACCTCGGCCATCACGGCCCTCCAGGCCGCCGGCGAAGTCTAGCAGCCCGCGGCAGACCTATGTCAGGGCGAAAATCGGCGGCTCCTCCGAAAATAGCCCGTCGAGCGTACGGTGCACTACGTTGAGGATCGCCGACGTCACAATTCTCTTGAGCCGCGAAGCGGCGCCGGGCTGCCGGCTCGCTTTTCTCATCGCGTGGTGGAACTACAATAGTGAGTTCCCGCCATGAAACTCTCCGGTGTCTTCGCTTCTCTCCCCACGCCTTTCGATCATCGCGGCGAAATCTACCGCTCCAAGATCGCTCAAAACGTCGGCCGTTGGAACCGCGCCGAATTGGCGGGCTATGTCGTGACGGGTCGCGCCGGCGAAGCAGCGTTGCTAACCCTCGAAGAAAAGCGACTGGTTTGGGAACTCGTCGCGGCCGAGGCGAAGGCCGAGGCACTTTTGTTGGCCGGAGCGGGCGCGGCGAGCGTGCGGGAAACGGTTGAGCTGACGAAGCAGGCCGCGTCGGTTGGTTACCACGCCGCCGTGATTCCATTGCCTACCCCGGTCGGCTGGGGAGCCGAGCCGCCCGACGCGGCCCGGCTCTACTATCGCGGGGTCGCTGACCAAGCCGCTCTGCCGGTCATAGCCGAGAACCCGGCGGCCGAGCCCGCGCGCTTGGCGGACGACGATGTCGCGGCACTCGCCGAGCATCCGAATATCATCGCCGTCATCGACAACCCCCCGGATCACCGCCTGGTCGTGCGGGGCGAGATCGCCGAGACTTTCGACATTCTCGCCGGAGAGTCGCCGAACCTCCCGTCGCTGCTCATCTCGGGCGCCTCGGGGATGGTCAGCGGTTTCGCCGCCGCCGCGCCGTTTTTCTGCTTGAATCTGGAAGGGGCCGTTCGAACCCGAGAGTATGACGCCGCAGGCGATATCGCGCGGCGCGCGCGGCCGGCAATCGACCTGCTGCGACTTCACTATGGAATCGCGGGCCTTAAGTACGCCCTCGATCTCAACGGTTATTACGGCGGTCCCCCGCGGCTTCCCTTAACGCCGTTGACGCCCGTAGCCAAGCAGGAGATCGAGGCGGCCTTCGATGGAATCGGCGGCTGAAACCGACCGGGCCGGGCCCTACGCCTTGGGTCCCGCCTCGCGAATCTCCGCCGGCGCCGAGCTGAATTGCTCGAAGTTCTTTTGGAACCGCCCGGCCAGGTCGGCCGCGGCCGCGTCATAGGCGGCGCCGTCTTCCCACATCCCTCGCGCATCGAGCTTTTCGGCCGGAACGTTCGGGCAGCTTTTCGGCACCGCGACTCCGAAGACCGGATGCGGCTCGAAATCCACGCCGTCGAAGTCCCCGTTCAACGCCGCCGTCAACATGGCGCGCGTGTGGGGCAGATCCATACGCGATCCCACCCCGAACGCGCCGCCGGCCCAACCGGTATTCACCAGCCAGCAACTTGCTTGATGCCGCCGCAGCCTCTCGCCCAGCATTTCGGCATACACACTTGGGTTGCGCGGCAGAAACGGAGACCCGAAACAAGCGCTGAAGGTCGCCGCCGGTTCGTTGCCGAGCCCCCGCTCGGTACCGGCCACCTTGGCCGTGTAGCCGCTCATGAAGTGGTACATCGCCTGCTCGGGTGTCAGCCGCGAAATAGGCGGCAGCACTCCGAACGCATCGGCGGTTAAGAACACAACATGAGACGGGTGCCCGCCGATGCCCGGGATCAGCGCGTTGTCGATGAACTCCACCGGGTAGGCGGCCCGTGTATTTTCGGTGATGCCGCCGTCGTCAAAATCAATCTCGCGGGCGGCATCGATCACGACGTTCTCGACGACGGCCCCAAAACGAATCGCACCCCAGATCTGCGGCTCGTTTTTCTTCGAAAGACGGATGCACTTGGCATAGCAACCGCCCTCGAAATTGAAGACGCCGGCGGCACTCCAGCCGTGTTCGTCGTCGCCGATCAAACGCCGCTCCGGGTCGGCCGACAGGGTCGTCTTCCCGGTGCCCGACAGCCCGAAGAATAGCGCCGTCTGCCCGTCCTCGGTCGCATTCGAGGAACAGTGCATGGGCAGCACGTCGCGCTCGGGCAGCAAATAGTTGAGCACGCTGAAGATTGACTTCTTCATCTCGCCCGCATAGCGCGAGCCGCCGATGATCACCAGCTTGCGGCTGAAATTCACGATGATGAAGGCCTCCGACCGCGTGCCGTCGACCGCCGGGTCGGCGGTGCACCCGGGCGCGTAAAGAACCGTGAACTCAGGGACGTGCTCGGACGTTGATCCCGCCTCGGCCCGCACGAACAAGTGCCGTGCAAACAGGCTGTGCCAAGCCAGTTCGTGAACCGTTCGGATCGGCAGCCTGTAGTCCTCATCCGCGCCGCCGAAGCAATCCTGCACGAAAACGTCTTTTCCCGCGAAATAGGCCAGCAGTTTGCGGTGGAGCCCGTCGAAATGCTCCGGAGAGATCGGCTGATTGACCTTGCCCCAATCGACGGTCGATTCGGTCATCTCGTCGCGCACAACGTAGCGATCGAGCGGTGAGCGGCCCGTGTATTGGCCGGTCTCGGCGACCAGCGACCCGTTGGCGGCCAGACGGCTCTCGCCGCGGGTCAGCGATTCCTCGACCAGTTCGCTCGGGTTGAGGTTCCAGTAAACCTTCGCCAACCCCTCGAGTCCGTGATGAGATAGATCGTGGTTGCTGGGGGAATGTCCGGTTGATTCCATGGTTTTTCCAATCCGTCGTTTTCAAATGGTTCACGGGCCCGTCGGCCTCCGAAAAGACCCCCCGAGCCGATACGGACCTGTACCGATCCAAGGAACCCGTTGCAATCCAAAGACCGTCGCGCGCGTCCATCGCGGGTCAGATCTTGGTGCGGTACTTGGTTTCCAGTAAGGAAAGTTTTTCGTCGACGGAAAGCTTTCCGAGTTTCTCGGCTTCGCGGGCCTGGGCGGCGCGATCCGGACCGTACGAGCGTTTGGTGATGCGCGGCTCGCGGCCGGGAGGCTTGCCGCGTCGGCGCGGGCCTTCCGGTCGCCGGCTTCCATTGGCCGGGCGGGGACCGCCGCCGCCACGCGGTCCCCGTCTCGCCTCGTCCCGATCCCGGGTCGTCAGGGAAATCCGCTCACCATCGTTTTCCACCGTCAGGACTCGGACCTTCATCCGGTCTCCGACCTTCACGGTGACTTGACCTTTTTCTCGGAATTTGTCGGCGATATGCGATACGTGAACGAGGCCGTTCTGATTCGCGCCGATATCGACAAAGGCGCCGAAGTCCGTGACGTTCGTTACAAGACCTTCCACCTCCAAACCCGCCTTGAGCTTCTCGGCGTCCAGTAGCTCAACGGGGAGCTCATGGGCTTGAAATTTCGGCCGCGGATCCGGCTCGCCGCCTGTCAGTTCACCGACAACAGCTTCGAGAATCGGACGCGGACATTCCGCCGTTGCCAACTCATCGAGGTTCACCGAAGCCAGGGCCTCCGGGTTCCCCAGCGCCTCCTCGACCGAAGTGCCGGCCGCCGCGACGATCTTCTCGGCGGCGCGGTACCAGTCCGGGTGGATGCCCGTGGCATCGAGCGGTTTCTCCCCTTCCTTGACGCGCGCGAACCCGACCGCCTGCCGGTAGAGATGATCGTTCATCCCCGGCACTTTCTTGAGTGCCGCGCGAGAAGAGAAGTTCCCCTGCTTGTCGCGGTACTCGACAATCCGCTTGGCCAGCCGCTCGGTTACACCAGGCAAGCCGCCCAGCAGTTCCAGGGAAGCCGTGTTGAGATCGACGCCCACCGCGCGGACACACGCTTCAACCGTTCGCCGCAGTTCGCTGCGCAGCTTACCGGGCTCGATCTCGCCGTAGAACTGACCAATCCCCAGCAGTCTCGGGTCGAGCTTGACGAGTTCGTTCAGCGGGTCCTGCAGCCGCCGAGCCAACGAGACGGCGCTGCGAACCGCCGGCTCGACTTCGGGCAGTTCTTTCCGGGCCGCTTTGGAAGTGGCGTAGATCCAACTCCCGCCCTCGTTTACCGTCGTCCGGATCATTTTCGGGGCTCCCGCCTCGCGCAACGCGGCCCGAATGATCCTCTCGCTCTCCCGCGCGTCCCGACCGTTGGTGACGACTATCGCCTCAACGCCGTGCTCTCGAATCAGGTCCCCGAGCGAGCCGAGCGGCGTATCCGGCAGGCGGTCGCGCTTACCCCGCCGCGGATCGCGCTCTGTCGCATTTTCCGAGGCCTCGGCCGGGAGTGGCGCTCCGGGAACCGCGGCCTGTTCGGCCTGCGGCTCGTCGCCGCTGCTCTCCGCCCCCGCGGCGGCGGGGACTTCCGGCTGGGCCGGTTGTGCTACCGCGTCCTCCCCGCCGGCCGCCGGCTCGGCGGATGATTCGACCGCCGCCGCGACGTTTTCGGCCACTTCGGCTTCGAGCGGCGCCGTTTCGGCGGCTTCTCCGGCGGCCTCGGCGTCATCCGCGGCCGGCGCCTCGGCCGTTTTGTCTTCGCCGGAATCGGATGCCGCCGCCTCTCTCTCGGCCGCTTCGGCTTCCATGGCGTCGCTTGTCGGCTCCGCGGCCGCCTCTTGGTTGTTCGAAGCTTGTTCAGCGACAGCTCGCGGCGCCGTCGATTCGTCCTTCGATTCCAGTGATGCCGTCTCGGCGGACCGCGACGCGGCCTCCCGCTCACGGCCGTGTACGACCGCCGCCGCCAGAAACGTTCCGTCCGCTCCGACCACGGCGGCGCGCCAACCGCCCGGCTTGCCCGTTTCCAACCCGATCGTCGCGACCGGCCCGACCGGCGGCGCCAGCAGAGCCTTGCGCAAGTTCTTCTTGAAAAGTCGTAGCGCCTCGGCGTCGGCACGATCGGTCAGCCAATGAACGACGTCATTCCCCAAGACCGGCGCCAGATACTCGTGGAAGGCAATGTAGGCGGCCGCCCCCAGGTGGGAACAGAAAAGCGAAGTCCGATCACGCAGCAAGCGCTCGAGCATGAACGCCACGACGCGATTTTCCGGCAGGACCAACTCAAACCGCAACAGCCGCTCGCGCACCCCGCGCCGCAACGCCAAATGATGCCGCCACCCGACCTTGTTGACGGGCGCACGGTAACCTTGCAACCATTCCACCTTCTTGCGCAAAGCGGCGTCCACTCGGCGCGAGTCTCCGCCGCGGACCCGCAACTCCGTGTGCGCGAAGGCGATGCTCCGCAACTCACCGCGGATTTCGGCGTCGTCCGCCAAGCGTTGGGCAACGATATTTCGGGCGCCCGCCAGCGCCGCGCGAACATCAGCGACGCCCTTCTCGGCATTCACATACTCCCCGGCGGCCGCCTCGATATCGGCATCCGCCGGTTCTTGATTCCATAGAAAACCGGCGAGCGGCTCCAGTCCTTGCTCAAAGGCCTGGTCGGCGGCTGACGGCCGCTTGGCGCGGAATGGAAGGTAGAGGTCTTCGAGGGTTCGTCGCTCCGACGCCGCTTCGATACGCGCCCGTAACTCCGGCGTCAGTGCGTCCTTTCGGCCAACCGCCGTGAGGATCGTGATACGCCGATCTTCCAGATCCAGGAACGAACGCAATAGCCGCAGAACGTCGTGAAGACGTCCCGCATCGAGCCCCGCCGAAAGATCCGGGCGGTAGCGAGCCAGATAAGACGGCAATAGCCCCGACTCCAAGGCAGGGACCAGCTTCAGCAAGTCGGCCAGTGGCACCTTGACTTGCTCGGCGACCATCAAATAGGCTGACGTCGGCAGCCCTGTCAAAGCCTTCATGGTAAGAACGACCCGTGAAAAAAACGCTTTCCTGTATCATAGTGGAATGGCCGGGAAGCGGGGCACTCTGCCGATTTTCTTCACGGTCGGCCTTGCCGTCTGCCTCCTACTCTTCACCGTTTCGGCCGCGGCCCAAGTTATCGAATTTCTCTCCAACGGGCTCACCTATCAGGTCTTAACTCGGCAAGGTCTCACCTTGATGTACGCCCCGTTGCCGTTGACGGTCCGCGACTTCGCGGTTCTCCAAATCGCCTTCAGCAACGGCAGCGAGCACAAGTGGTCGATCCAACCGACGGATTTCACCTACGAAACCGAAGACGGCCGCCGCATCCGGGCCGTCCCCGAAAATACCGTTATCCACGAACTGTTTCGCACGGCCGGTCGATCGGCAGTCGTGAAGCTACAGACCGCCTACGAAAAGTCCCTGTTCAGTAATCAGCTCATTCGCTCCACCAACGGCTATGAAATGCGCCGCCAATCCGCTCTCGCTTTCGGCGGACGACGCGGGATCAAGGCGGCCGCGGCGGCCTCGACCATCACTTTTGTCCGGACCCAGCTCCATGCCGGCGACTCGACCGACGGCGCCGTATTTTTCAACACCCATGGCAAGCATATCGGCCCCGGCAAACTGATCGTGCGCGTTGTGACGGCGCGCGAAGGCGAGTTCGACTCCGCCGCGCCCCCCCCGTCAACCGACGAGCCCCGCTTCGCCGCCACATTCGAGTTTCGCCGCCCGTAGTCCCGCGACCGACTCATCGTCCAAGTGACCGGCGAAAGCGACTCGATCGACTTGTTCAGATACGCCATTGGCGTATCATGAAGAAGTGGTTCGACCGGTCACGGTCGTGGAAGTCGAGCCCTTCTCGGCCAAGGCCAAACAGGTTTGGAGCGAAGGCTGCCTATGGCAGGTAGGAAGCAACAACCGGCGGATCCTCGGTCGGCGAAGACATGATCGCCGGACTGTGCAACGCGGTCCACTATTCGAAAGACCGCAATCCTAAGGCGGTCGCTCACCGAGTCGAGGTTCCCGAGCGGATTGACGTGAAACTCGTACGTCGAAAGCTCGGCCTGTCACAGAAAGATTTCGCCGCGCGCTTCGGCATCAGCACGGCGACAGTACGAAATTGGGAGCAGGGTCGACGCCGACCCGAGGGGGCCGCTCGCGTCTTGCTGACCATCATCGATCGCGAGCCGGCGGCGGTCCGGCGAGCCTTGGAGGCATGAGGCCGACCGAAAGATCACCGGTGATCGCGTACCCAGTCCCGCCTCGGCAGCCCGCGGCAGCAGGGTGTTCGGACGAAAATGGGGGACGAGCCGGCATCGCGATTTCATTCCTTGGCCGGCCTGGGTGGGGGGGGAGGAAGAGACACGGCGGGCGTTGGATTCATGGGGGCTCGGCGACTCGTGGGGGGCGATCGATGGGCAGTGGCCGGGCTGGGTCGGTTGGTTGGTGTTGTTGTCGGTTTGCTGCTTTGTTGGCGGCTGCGGGGTTGGGGTTTTCGTTATCTCCTTGTTGATTTGTGGGTCGCGGTTGCGGTTGCTATGCCGTTGTATTCGTGGCGGTTAACTTGGCAATTGGGTTTGTTTGGTGTTTGATGGGTATTTACTTGACTCAGGTATTGGGAAATAGCCCCTACATGTTGTGGTCGTCCGTAGCGCGTGTCGCGGTGCCTCCGACCAGCGATTTGTAGGGTGCCGGTGGCACGGCGACGGCCTGTTGAACCAGGCGGTAAAAGAGCTTGCCTCGACTTCTGGACTTGCGGCGGTTGAAGCGGAAGGCGAATTCGTCGAGGTAGGAGTCGAGATGCTCGTGACTGACCGCTCCTTGATGCGTGCCCAGTATCCAGCGCTTCACTAACGACACCACGCGGTGCACCCGGGGGAGCAGTTTCGAGGCGCGCGCCGGTTGCCCCTCCAGGTAGCTCACCTCGTGGCGATAGCCGTCGCCTTCGAGCGGTTCGTATCCCAGCCAACCGTCGGTATGGACCACGCTGCCGGGTTCGATCGACTCGCCGACGAAGGCCATCAAGCTGTCCCCGGAGGCGTTGGGAATGGTGCGTATCCGAACCCGCCCGATGCCGGCACCATCTTCCTCGGCCGCTACTACAATCAGCGCCTTAGCGTCGGTTTGGCGACCGCGCACGCCCTCCTCCAAGCCTCCTAAGTAAGTCTCGTCAACCTCCACGCGCCCGCTGAGCCGATCGCGTCCGGGCCGCACCATGGCGCGCCGGAGCTTATGCAACCAAGTCCAGGCCGTTTTGTAGCTGCCCAGGCCCAACACCCGCTGCAAGCCCAGCGCGCTCGCCCCGTTCTTCTGGCTCGTGAGCCACCACATGGCTCGAAACCAACTCTGGAGGGGTTGGCGGGTGTCTTGAAATATTGTGCCCGCCGTTGGAGAAGCTTGATGCCCGCAGCCGGCGCACTCCAGCAGCGCTGTCCGCACCGCCCACGCTTTGTCGTGCCCGCATCGCGGACAACGAAAACCCTCCGGCCAGCGGAGTTGACACAGATACTCTCGACAGGCCTGCTCGGTGGCGAAACGCGCCTCGAACTCGGCCAGATTCCGAGGATAATCTTCCATTTCCCCGATCCTACATCTTGTTTTTTGATTAGTGATGTCACGGGGCGACGGGTTCGGGACTTTTTACGCTTTCTCGATATGTGGGTGATGGAACCACTTTTTCGTTCGTTGTTAGATAAAAAATTGGGTACAGTCCACTTCGCGCCGGATGCGCTTACGGGTTCAATGGAACTTATTCGGCCGGCGCTCGGTACAGTGCCCATTTTTTCACAGCCCCTTACGGTCGCGTCTCGGTTTGAGACGGCTTGGCCGCCTTCGAGGGCTTGGTTAATGAGTGGGGGATTTGTTGGCTCGTTGGGGGCGCGGGCGGGGGTTGGGTCGAGGTTGTAGTCGGGTTGGGCTTCGTAGGCCTGGCGGGACTCGCGGTTTTGACGGTCTTTGCGTTCCTCGCGACGGATGTCGATCATGAGCTCGACGCCGCGGTAGAAACGGCGGCCGAGATGGGCGTCGTAGCGAGCCAGGTTGTTGAGAAGTTTTGTCCTTGTAAGGATGGCGTGGCCTAGGATTCGGGTTAGGCCTGGGCGGTCTTCGGGCATGGGGTCGGTGTCGCGGTTCAAGTCACGGGTGTTTTCGATGCCGGCGGCGATGACAGCGGTTTCGATGCGGGAGAGACGTTGCAATCTCCACATGGCGTCGGCGATTTGACGGACGATTTCTTTTTCGACGCGATTTTTGGGGAGGTGAGCAAGCAGGTGAGCTCTTCGAGAGCGACGAGCTGTTGGTCGAAGTCGGCGGGGTCTTCGCCGGGCAGGACGGCGTCTTGAGCAAGCAGGCCGTGTTTGAGCGCGTTTTTGGCGGTACGGGCTTTTCCGCTGTTGGTGCGGGGCCCGGTTGATTTTTTTGCGTTTTCGCGATTAGCTTTGATTTGTTCTTTTGATGCCATAGTGTAAACCTCTATTTGCGGCTATAGGATAAGGGGAGGTGAGCACTATAGGATAAGGGGGAGGTGGGGATTTGGCGGGGTTTGGATTTTCTAAGTTGTTGATATATTGGGCGTAGATGGGTATTTACTTGACTCAGGTGACCACAAGATGTAGGATCGGGGAAATGGAAGATTATCCTCGGAATCTGGCCGAGTTCGAGGCGCGTTTCGCCACCGAGCAGGCCTGTCGAGAGTATCTGTGTCAACTCCGCTGGCCGGAGGGTTTTCGTTGTCCGCGATGCGGGCACGACAAAGCGTGGGCGGTGCGGACAGCGCTGCTGGAGTGCGCCGGCTGCGGGCATCAAGCTTCTCCAACGGCGGGCACAATATTTCAAGACACCCGCCAACCCCTCCAGAGTTGGTTTCGAGCCATGTGGTGGCTCACGAGCCAGAAGAACGGGGCGAGCGCGCTGGGCTTGCAGCGGGTGTTGGGCCTGGGCAGCTACAAAACGGCCTGGACTTGGTTGCATAAGCTCCGGCGCGCCATGGTGCGGCCCGGACGCGATCGGCTCAGCGGGCGCGTGGAGGTTGACGAGACTTACTTAGGAGGCTTGGAGGAGGGCGTGCGCGGTCGCCAAACCGACGCTAAGGCGCTGATTGTAGTAGCGGCCGAGGAAGATGGTGCCGGCATCGGGCGGGTTCGGATACGCACCATTCCCAACGCCTCCGGGGACAGCTTGATGGCCTTCGTCGGCGAGTCGATCGAACCCGGCAGCGTGGTCCATACCGACGGTTGGCTGGGATACGAACCGCTCGAAGGCGACGGCTATCGCCACGAGGTGAGCTACCTGGAGGGGCAACCGGCGCGCGCCTCGAAACTGCTCCCCCGGGTGCACCGCGTGGTGTCGTTAGTGAAGCGCTGGATACTGGGCACGCATCAAGGAGCGGTCAGTCACGAGCATCTCGACTCCTACCTCGACGAATTCGCCTTCCGCTTCAACCGCCGCAAGTCCAGAAGTCGAGGCAAGCTCTTTTACCGCCTGGTTCAACAGGCCGTCGCCGTGCCACCGGCACCCTACAAATCGCTGGTCGGAGGCACCGCGACACGCGCTACGGACGACCACAACATGTAGGGGCTATTTCCCAATACCTGAGTCAAGTAAATACCCATCTGGGGGGAATATTTTTTGAAGTGACGTGACGGTTTCGTGGCGGGAGGCTGTTAACGGTGGGCGGTGAGCGGTGAACCGTGAGCCGAGTTGAAGAGGGACCGGCCGCGGGCGGCCGGTCTTTGACCCGCCCCAGGCCCCCGAACGACCGGCGGGGCCGGTCGTTCGCCCCGGGGAGGTTTGATTGGCGGGTTTGCCGGCCCTGAAGGACCGGCCTATGGGGGGAAAGCTCAAGCGGCGTGAACGCCGCTGGGGATGGCTGGTTGGCAGGCGGGTCGGGTTCACATACGAAAAATCGCGGCCGCCAAAGACCCTAGGGCTAACCGATTCTCTTCCGCGCCGTCTAATCTGATTGCAGGCAATGCAAGTGGAGACAGTCAGCCTAGCGGGGGATGCCCCGGCGGTCGATTTCAGCGAATCGGCCTTGATCCGCGCGGCGCAGCAAGGCGATACCGACGCCTTTGAGCAGCTCGTGCGTCTCCACGAGCGTAGCGTGCTGAATGTTGCTTTCAATGTGCTGCGTTCCCGCGAGGACGCCCGGGACGCCTACCAGGAGGTCTTCTTGCGCGTGTTTCGCAGCCTCGATCGGTTTCGCTTTCAATGCGCATTTCGGACCTGGCTCTACCGCATTACGACGAATGTGTGTCTTGATCAATTGCGGCGCAATGGCGTTCGGAAAGAGCAGACGATCGGCGGCGATCCGGAAACCAACACCCCCGACCCGATCGACCGCGCGCCCGATTCGAGGCCCGACAGCGATCCCGACCGAACCCTCGCCGCGCGCGAAACCGGGCGCGAGATTGGGCGGGCGCTGGAGCGACTCTCGCCCAACGAACGGATGGCCTTCGAACTCAAACACTACGAGGGGCTCAGGCTGCGGGCCATCGGCGAGTTCCTCTCGATCAGCGAGGAAGCCGCGAAGAATTGCCTATTTCGGGCCACCCGCAAGCTGCGGGCGTCGCTCGAAGGAGTACGAGCATGAATTGTGAAAAGGTACGGGAAAGCATTCTGCTCTACCTCTACCACGAACTCAGTCCGGAAGCGCATGAAGAGGTCGAGGCCCATTTGGATGCGTGCGAGTCGTGCCGGCAACTGTCTCGCCGTGAAAGGGACTTCCTGCGCTCGCTCGACGACCGGGAAGCGCCGCCCGAGGACTTGCTGACCGAGAGCCGGCGCGGCTTGATGCAAAGCGTATATCGCGAGCAGGCCGAGCGCTCCGCAAGCGTGGGCTGGTGGGATGGTTTTTGGGGGGGCCTGGGTACGATGCGCCCGGCCTGGCGGCCCACGGCGGCCTTGGCGTTGCTGGTGTTGGGCTTTTACGTGGGCAGGACGATTCCGCCCGGCTGGGGCGGACTCTCCCTGACGCAACCGGGAACGGTGGAGTCTTCGGTGGCCGGTCCGCCCCTTGTGGCCGAAATCGAGTCGGTCCGCATGAACGCCGAGCAAGACCGCGTCGAGATCGTGGTGGAGCAGATAACGCGCCGCACGATCGCGGGGACGCCCCAGGATCCCGAGATTCAAGCCTTGCTTCTCTCGACCATGCGCGAATACCCCAACTCCGGCGTGCGCCTCGATACGCTCGACGCGCTGACCGCGCAAGCGCCGAACAGCGATGTGCGGCGCGCCCTGCGCGAGGCCATGCTCGAGGACAGTAACCCGGGTGTACGCCTGAAGGCTTTCGAGGCCCTCAAGCCCCACGGCGGGGACCCGGAAATTCGCGACGCCTTTCTCAAGGTTCTGCTCGGAGACGAGAACCCCGGCATGCGCGTCGAGGCAATCGACGCATTGACGGAAACGCCCGATCGCAATTTGGTCGAACCGTTGCAACAACTCGTCAACCGTGACTCGAATAACTACATCCGGCTGCGGTCAAGGCGGGTGTTGCACGAACTCAACGCCTCGGCGGACCGGTTCTGAAGGAGCGACTCCGCGGCCTGCCGAAGCGAAAGGAAACACGATGCGCACGCCTATGATTCTTCGATTGAGCGGCCTGCTTATTCTCGCGCTGACATTGTCGGCGCAAACCTCGGGCCCGGTCAAAAAACAGGGGCGTTACTGGACCACGAGCGTCAAGGGGTCGATTCCGGCCGGTACGCGGCTGCGCGTCGCCTCGACCGGGAATATCGCGGTCTTCGGGGCCAAACAGAGCGAAGTTCGCTGCAGCGTTCTCAAGAGAATCAAGGCCGGGAACGACAAGGAAGCTCGGCGGTTGCTCGAGTCGGCAACCTTTTCGGCCGTGCGGCAAGGCGATACGGCGGTGGTTTCGCTGGCATCCCCGGATTGCTTCCGCTGCAATTTCAACGCGGAGTTGAATTTGTTCGTCCCGGCTTCGACCCTGGAAGCCCTGTTGACGACGGAAGGCGGATCGTTGACAGTCAAGGGCATCCAAGGGCGCGTGAACGCCGATACGGCGGGCGGCTCGATCCACATGGATAAGATCGGCGGCGAAGTACAGGCGGCCACCGCCGGAGGCAGTATCGAGCTGGGAACGATCCTCGGCGAGGTGCGGGCCGAGACGGCCGGAGGGTCCATTCGTTTGGGATACGGCGGCGCCGACGCGACGCTGGAAACCAGCGGCGGCGGCATCACCGCGCTACAGGTCAAAGGAGATCTCGTCGCCGAGACTTCCGGCGGTAGTATCCGGGTCGATCAAGTCGGCGGCAACGTGATGGCCGGAACGGCGGGCGGCTCGATTCGGCTGGGGCAAGTCGGAGGAACGGTCAACGTCGAAACGGCGGGCGGCTCGATTCGTGTCGACTCGGCGCCCGACGGCGTGGCGGCCGAGACGGCGGGCGGCAGTATTCGGCTCATTAACGTTGCCGGCGCGGTGCGGGCCGCCAGCGCCGCCGGCGGCATTCACGCCGTCTTCCTAGCCGGACGTCCGCTGAAGGATTCGTTTCTGGAAACCAATGTCGGTAGGATCGTCGTGATCATCCCGACGACCGCCGTGCTGACCGTGGAGGCTGATGTGGATTTCGCCAGGCGCCGGAATCAGATTCAAAGTGAATTCGAGGCGATTCGGGTTCTGAAGCAGCAGGGCTTCCTCGCCGGCGGGATTGCAGCTCGCGGAGAGTTGAACGGCGGCGGCCCGGTCTTGCGAATTCGCAATACGAGCGGGACGATTCAGATTCGGCGGGCGGCGGAAAAGTAACGATGATTGCCGGCCCGCCGCCGGTACGGACAATTGGTTTGACGATGAGAACGAGGAGTTGAGTCATGAAAACGACAGCGACGTACTTTCTTGCTTTGATTCTATTTTCAGTGCCCGCGGCCTACGCCCAACGGGACGCGGATCCTCATCCCCACAGAGGACACCAGGAGGGGCCTTTGTTGTTCGACTACACCGCTCCCGGCGGGTCGCGGGTCGCGGGCCAACACTTTGCCATGCCGGGTCGCAGCGTGATGCCGCTTATGGCCGCGGGTGCGCGGCCGGGAGGCAGTTATCTGGGCATCCACATCGTCGAGGTTGACGACAAGCGCGCCGGCGAGTTGAAGATGGCCGCGCCCCACGGCGTCGAGGTCAGCAACGTCGCCGAGGACAGCCCGGCCGCCAAGGGCGGCTTGCAAAAAGGCGACGTGGTAGCGGAATTTGACGGGCAACGCGTGCGCGGTGTGGAGCACTTCGTCCGTCTGGTGCGCGAAACGCCGGTGGGCCGCAGCGTTGCCATGTCGATTGTCCGAGACGGCGAGCCTATCAATTTGACCGCCGAGGTGGGCCGACGCAAGGCGGCGCGCCGTGAGCAGCACTTTGTGTTCTGCGACGGCGACGACGGAGACTGCACCAGCGGCCTGCCGAATGTCGACTTCTTCCGGAAGCAAGTCAGCGGGATTCGCCATAAGCTTACCCACATGGACATGCCCCGCCCGCGCATCGTCATGCAGAACCGCTACCTGGGCGCCGAACTCGAGTCCGTCGAGGGCCAATTGGCCGACTATTTCGGCGTCGAGCAAGGCGTTCTGGTGCGCGCGGTCGACGCCGATACGCCCGGCAAACGCGCGGGTCTGCGAGCAGGCGACGTCATTACCTCGGTCAACGACAAAAGCGTCGATTCACCCTCCGAGCTGCGCCAGGAGATTCAACGAGCGGATCCCCCCGAGGAGGTCAAGATGGCGGTAAAACGCAAGAGCGCGGAAATAATATTGATGTTGGAACCTCGTGAGCGAGAAGACATCGCCGGGGAACGCTACATCAAAGGACGAAGGGTCCGCACGAAACCGGCCAAGCCACTGTAAGGCCGAAAGGGGCGGCCGTGTTTCGAAGCGGGAGCGCGCTTGGCGAGGTCGCGAGATGTGTCGTTAGGACAGACACAAGAGCCCCGCCGGCCCAAGAGAAAAAGAGTAACTCGATCTCTGTTTTGCTATGATCGCCCTGCCGGCGCGCCACCCAATGCGTGCGCCTGGGCCCCTCGGTCAACCTATGGAACCTGTGCTTCGGCATCTGCTGAGCGACGGCTATTGTGTCGTCCAAGGCGCGCTTGATCCACCGTTGCTTGCAAGCGTGCGGCAAATTTCCGCCGGGATTCTCGACCGTGTCTCCGCCGAACACCGCGCTAAAAATCGCTCCCAGGGCAGTCTGGTCAACACCTCGGACTATCCCGACTACGCGGCCCTGATCGGGAATCCGAGAGCCCGTGCGGCCTTCGACGAGCTCGAGTTCACCGACCCCCGCTTTAGCTCCGGTTATCTGATCAGTAAGCCGCCGGGCGGCCCACCGCTATTTTGGCATCAAGATTGGTGGGGTTGGGACGACGCGATCTCCTACACCGAAGCCGTGGCGCAGGTTTTCTTGATGTATTATCTGACCGACACGTCGCCCGAAAACGGTTGCCTGCGGGTGGTCCCGGGGAGCCACCGCCAAAAGCACGCGCTTCACGACGCCGACCAGGCCCACGACGAGGCTCTATCGCGGGTGGACAATCCCAACGACCCACTTTATGGCGCGTTGGCCGAAGAAAAGGCGGTCCCGGTGCGGGCGGGAGACTTGGTCATCGGCGACTCGCGTTTGTTGCACGCCGCGTACGCGAATCAATCCTCCGAGGAGAGAAGTTTGATCACGTTGTGGTATCACCCTAATTTCGGCTCGCTGCCGGGCGGTATGCGGGCTCGGATTCGCGAGATCCATGAACGCCGCGGGGTCGATACGGATGCGGCCTCGGCCGATGCCTTGAGGCTGGACGATTGGCCGCGAGAAGCGAGGGAGTTGGTTGCCGATTTGCTGCCGCCGCCGGTGCCGGGTGTCGAGCCGCACCCTTGGAATCGAAAGCCGAATTGGGATCTCGCGAGGTGAGGGGGGCCGTCTACTTCTGGGCGGCGGGACTAGTCGAGACGAAGCCCGGCTGCACTTGAGTTGCAGAACTTCGAGGCGAGCATGGCATAACGGTCCGCCGACCGCGGCCCTGTCACGATATTGATTCGCGACGAAAAGTTTCCTCTGTAGCCGAGGTCGTCTGAGACACGAACGCCGCCGTACATGGATAGGCGCCAAACCGTGATCTCTGGACAATCCACACCCTGGGCACCCTCGTATGTGAATGCGCCCGCCCCGAGATTCTTGGTAACACGGGCGTTCGCATTGAGATGAAAAAGCCGCCGATCGAACCAATCGTCTCCGGCTCGGTTAAGTGTCCAGACTTTCACAAAGTGTTCGTCGGTGAGATATGCCCGCCAGTGATGCCAAATGAGACCTTTTCCGATGAACTGGAAGAGACGCACAAAGCGCTCGCTGTCAATTGGCAAGGTCATCGCCGGGATTATAAGAGCATCTGGCTTATCCCACACGGCGCCTTGCCCTTGGAACAAATCGCGGTGGAGCCGTGCATTGTTGCGTAAACGTCGCGGCACCATACTGACCAGATTCTCCTTCGCTTCCGGATGCCGTCCTCCGAACGGTAGTAAAGAGCCGAAATAATTCTCCAGCTTCCCCTTTTCCCCATTGCAATACCCACATGCCGGAACCTTGAGAAGATTGCCCCGGTGTCGCGGAAGAAAGAACTCCCGGGCCAACACATGGTCTGCCGAAGTCGATTGTGCTTTGCTGCAATAAACGCAAAGTTTGTTTTTGAATTTCTTGCTCACGGCTTGTTTCCTACCTTGATCCTAACAGGGGCGTCAAATCGATCGCAGCGCCTCCGCAGGTTGCGAGGTCAGGTTCGACGGATCGCGCATGCTTGCCACCGCCCCCTTGCTACAATCCAAGGCATGCCGGACTCGAAAAACCCGCTTGATCGTCGTGCTTTTCTGTTGGCCTCGAGCGCCGGGGCACTTGGCGCCGCGTCAACGCCGAAGCCGATCCGTGCCGCTGTCTGGGGCATCGGACATGGTCATGCTCGCAGCAAGGTCAAGACTTTGCGCGGCATGGGCGCCTATGATCTCGTGGGCATCTGTGAGCCCGACCCGAAACAATCTTGGGATCACGAGGGCTACCAAGGCGTTCGGCGGCTCAGTGAACGCGAGATGCTCGACGACGAGTCGATTCGACTGATCGCCATCGAAGCCGATGTTCGCGACAATCTGAATTTCGAATATGCGCGCAAGGCGGTGGAGGCGGGGAAGTTCGTCCATCTCGACAAGCCGCCGGGGGACAGCTTGCCGGCGCTTCGGGACCTGCTCGCCGCGGCCACGAAGAAGAACCTGGTCGTCCAGATGGGCTACCAATGGCGCTATCACGAGGCCATGCAAAAAGCGATCGAGGCGGCGCGCAAAGGTTGGCTGGGCGGTGTGTATATGGTCCGCGCGACGATCGACAAGCCGCTCGGCCGCGAGGGGCGAGACTACGACGCGGCCTACAAGGGCGGGATGATGTTCGACCTGGGTTCGCACATGATCGACCGCATCGTCGATCTACTGGGCAAGCCGACGAACATCACGAGCTGGATTCGCCACGATTCGAACGTTCCCGACAAGCTCGCCGACAATACGCTGGCGGTCTTTGAATACGACAGCGCGCTGGCGGAAGTCTATATCGCCGCCCAACGGCCCAACGGCAACCGTTACCGCACATTTCAGATTTCAGGAACCGGGGGAACGGCGACGGTGCGGCCGTTTTTTCCCGATCTCAGAGTGCACTTCGATTTGGCTCACGCCGAGGGACCCTACAAGGCCGGGGCGCAAACGATCGACATCGAGGACAAGCGCTCGGTGCCCTACGAGCCCGATTTCGCCATGATGGCGTCGATTGTCGAGGGCGGCGAACCCGACTACTCGGTGGAGCATGATCTGATTGTGCAAGAAGCTTTGCTGCGGGCCTGCAAGATGATGTAGACGCGCTGTTTTGTGGATTGAGATTGGGCGGTCCCGGGGACCTGCCCCGCCTGTTGGAGTCAAGCTACATGAATCGACGTATTTTTCTCATGGCGGGCAGTAGCGCGGCGATGGCGCAGAGCCCGGTCGAGACGCTGCAATTGGGGTTGATCGGCGCCGGTGGACGCGGTCGACGCGTGATGACGCATTTCGCCGACAACCCCCGCGTCAAAGCCCGCGCGGTGTGCGATATCTACGAGCCTAATCTCGAAAAGGGCCTCTCGGACGCCGGGCCGGGGACCAAAGCGTACCGCAATTACAAGAAGCTGCTCGACGATCCCGAAATCGACATCGTCCTGATCGCGACGCCCGAGCACCAGCATCACCGCATGTTGCTCGACGCCCTGGCCGCCGGCAAGGACGTTTATCTCGAAAAGCCGCTCTGCCATACGCCCGAGGAAGGTGTCGAGATGATCCGCGCCGAGCAGGCGTCGAAGCAAATCGTCCAAGTCGGCATGCAGCGCCGCAGCTACAACCTCTATCAGGAAGCACGCGACCTGCGCCGCGCCGGAAAGTTGGGCAAGGTCCGCATGGTCCGCACCTACTGGCTCAACAATCGGCTCGACCCCCGCGCCCGAAAATTCGAGGGGCCCCTCGACTGGGATCAATGGTTGGGACCGGCGCCGAAAGTCGCCAAAGACCCGCTGCGATTTTTCGACTGGCGCAACTGGTCGGACTACTCCGGCGGCATCGTCATCGACCAGGGCGCGCACATCTACGACTCGATCCACATGATTATGGACGCCGGTTATCCCTCGGCGGTCAACGCCTCGGCTTGCTCGGGGCATCGCACGAACGGCGACTTGCCCGAGTCCTGGATCGTGACGGCCGAATACCCCGAAGACTTCATGGCGGTGTTCACGATTAACTACTCGGCGATGCAATACGCCATGCGCGCCGATCAGCTCAACGCCTATGACGGCGATGAAGCCCGCATGGATATCGGCCGCGAGTTCTTGCGGGTGTTTCCGAAGGCAGCGCCCGATCAGCCCTCGATCGACAAAGATCAGCGCGGCGGCTTTCGCCAAGCGACGATCGATCACGTGAACAACTTCGTCGAGTCGGTGCTGAGCCGCAAGACTCCGGTTGCTCCGGTCGA
The DNA here is from genome assembly GCA_965248235.1 of Bryobacterales bacterium. Lineage (GTDB taxonomy): Bacteria > Acidobacteriota > Terriglobia > Bryobacterales > UBA6623 > UBA6623. Next base: position 286,497 of record CBDFIU010000003.1, read on the forward strand.
AACCGGCTTCCAATCAGCGTTGGTTTTGCAGATGGCGAACATCTCGGTCAAGCAGGGACGGCGGGTACGCTGGAACGCAAAGACCCAAAAAGTGGAAGTGTAAAATCCGATGGCCGAAGCTTCCACCGCCGCCAGGCCGATTCGCGTCCTTGTCGCCAAGCCCGGCCTCGACGGCCACGACCGCGGGGCCAAGGTGATTGCGCGAGCGCTGCGCGACGCCGGCATGGAGGTGATCTATACCGGGCTGCGTCAGACGCCCGAACAGATTGTTTCCGCCGCGCTCGAGGAAGACGTCGAGTTTATCGGGCTGTCGATTCTTTCCGGCGCCCACACGGTGATCGTTCCGCGCGTGATGGAGATGCTTCGCGACAAGGGCATGGACGACGTTCGCGTCGTGCTGGGCGGGATCATTCCAGACGCCGACATCGAGTCCATGAAAGCGCAGGGGGTGGCGGCGGTTTTCCCGCCGGGCACTTCGCTCGAATCGATCGCACGATTTCTGCGCGAGAACCGCCCGCGGCGCACCGCGTAGGACACGGGAGGGGTTGACCCCGAAGCCAAGGTCGCGTGTGTGGCCGGTGGGGACCTTGGGTTGGGTGTCTAGGGACTGTCGGGGGCTATAATCAAACTGGAGTTTCAGGTCATGATCAGACTGGCATACCGAGAGTTTTCCGTCCTCTTATGGACTTTTGCGGTGTTGTTGACCGCGGTCGGCGGCTCCTCGCCCGCCCTGGCCGCGGAAGACGCCGCCGAGCCGGTCGCTTTCAACCGCGACATTCGACCGATCCTTTCCGACAAATGCTTCGCTTGCCATGGGCCGGACAAATCGAAACGGTTGACCGCGCTACGGCTTGATACCGAGGAAGGCGTGCGGGCCGATCTGGGCGGCCGCTTCGCGATTGTGCCCGGTAAACCGCACGAGAGCGAGTTGATCAAGCGGGTCACCAGCGACGACGAAGCCCGCCGCATGCCGCCAAGCTACGGAGGGCAGAAACTTTCCCCCGACGAAATCGCGTTGCTGCAACGCTGGGTCCGGGAAGGGGCCGAGTGGCAGCAACACTGGTCGTTCCTTACCCCGAAACGCCCCCAGGCTCCGCCAGGGGAACCGCGGGATTGGGCCAACAACGATATCGATCGCTTTGTGCTCGCGCGTTTGCAAAAAGAAGGGATCTCGCCCGCCGCCGAAACCGATCGAGCGACTTTGCTTCGTCGCGTTTCACTCGATCTGACGGGGCTGCCGCCGACGCCTGACGAATTAGACGCCTTTCTCGACGACGACTCACCCCGGGCTTATGAAAAGGTTGTCGACCGCTTGCTGGCCTCGCCTCGCTATGGCGAGAGGATGGCTGTCCGCTGGCTCGACGCCGCTCGCTATGCCGACACGAACGGCTACCAGACCGACGCCGAGCGTTCGATGTGGCGTTGGCGCGATTGGGTGATCGAAGCGTTCAACGACAACATGGCGTTCGACCGCTTCACCATCGAACAGTTGGCGGGCGACATGCTGCCCGGCGCGACTCTCGATCAACGAATCGCCAGCGCGTTTAATCGTAATCACCGCGGCAACGGCGAGGGCGGCATCATCGACGCCGAGTATGCCGTCGAATACGTCGTCGATCGGGTGGAAACGACTTCGACAGTCTGGATGGGGCTGACGCTGGGGTGCACGCGCTGCCACGACCACAAGTACGACCCCTTCACGCAGAAGGAATTCTATAGTCTGTTTGCGTTTTTCAACAACGTCCCCGAACGCGGCAAGGCCTTCAAATACGGCAACTCCCCACCCTTCATTCAGGCCCCGACGCGGAAACAGCAGGCCGAATTGACGCAGCTGGATGACGGAATCGCGGCCGCCGAGGACGAATTCGGGAAACTCGAGCCGGAGCGCCGCCAAGCCCGCCAGGCATGGGAAGAAGCGATCGCGGGCTCGGCCGCCGGCAACTGGTCGTTGCGCGACGGGCTGGAGGCACACTATCCACTCGACGGCAAGCTCTCCGGAGAAACTCCCGGCGCGGGGCGCGTCAATGCCGCGCTGATTGACGGGCCGCCGAAATTCGTTGTCGGGGCGAGCGGCGTGGCGGCGAGCTTCGACGGCAAGGTTTTCATCGACGCCGGCAAGGTCGCCGAGTACGATTTCCAGGACAAGTTCACGCTGTCGGCGTGGATCAACCCCGCCGCTCCCGACGGCGCCATCCTAACCCGCACCAAGGAACTCGCCACCGAGATTACCGGCTACGGCATCTACCTCGAGGACGGCAAAGTGCACTTCAAGATGGTGGTGCGGGCGCTTGACGACGCCCTGTTGGTTGAGACCGCCGAACCGCTGGCCCTGCACCGCGGGCATCACGTCACGGCCACCTACGACGGTTCGCGGCTTGCCAAGGGAATCGCCATCTATTTCAACGGTCGGCGTCAAGAGCTGAAAGTCAATGTGGACGAGATGAACCAATCGTTCAAGGTGGATCAGCCGCTACGAATCGGGGCGGTCGCGGGCCCCGGGCCGCGCTTCCAAGGCTTGATCAACGGGGTTCGGTTGTACAGCCGCGCGTTGCGCCCCGCCGAGGTCGCGGTGATAGCGACGCCGATGCCGCTCAACGAGATTGCCGCGCGGCCGGCCGCCGAGAGAACGCAAGCCGAAGACGACAAGCTGCGGCTGGCGTTTCTCGACCAATACGCGCCGCCGAAGATTCGAGAGGCTTGGCGCAAGCTCGTCCGATTGCGCAAACAACGCGAGGCTTTCTCGGACCGACTGCCGACCGTCATGGTCATGCGTGAGATGGAGCCGCCGCGAGCAACGCATTTGCTGCTGCGCGGCGCCTACGACAAACCGGGCGAGAGAGTGCAACCCGCCGTGCCGGCCGTGATTTCGGCGAGCGAGGGGCCGGCGCCGCGGAATCGCCTGGAGTTCGCCAAGTGGCTGGTGAGCCCTTCCAACCCGCTGACGGCGCGCGTGACGGTCAACCGCTTCTGGCAGACGCTTTTCGGCGTTGGTTTGGTCAAGACGGTCGAGGATTTCGGCTCGCAAGGCGATTGGCCGCTTCATATGGATCTGCTCGATTGGCTGGCCGTCGATTTCGTGGAGAGCGGCTGGGACATCAAAGGCGTGATGAAGACGATCGTCATGAGCGCGACATACCGCCAGAGCTCGATCGTCGATCTCGACCTTCATGAACGCGATCCGGACAATCGCTTACTGGCGCGCGGACCGCGCTTCCGGCTGCCGGCGGAGGTGGTGCGCGATCAGGCCTTGGCGATTTCGGGGCTGCTGGTCGAGCAAACCGGCGGGCCGTCGGTCAAGCCCTATCAGCCGGCCGGGTTGTGGAGCGAGTTAGCCGGCGGCAAGGATTATGTCCAAGACGAGGGCGACAATCTCTATCGCCGCAGCATGTATACGTTTTGGAAGCGCGCGGTTCCGCCCCCGGCGATGCTGAACTTTGATTCAGCCGGGCGGGAGGCCTGCACGGTTCGCGAGACGCGCACCAATACGCCGCTGCAAGCGCTGAACTTGATGAACGACGTCACCTTCGTTGAGGCCGCGCGGAAGATGGCCGAAAGGATGATGACCGAAGCCGGTCCCACGCCCGCCGAACGCGTTGCCTATGGGTATCGGTTGGCCACGGCCCGCAAACCAGACTCCGGGCGAAAAGAGGTCTTGGTCAACGCTTACCACCATCATCTGGACAACTACGAAACGAACCGCAAGGCCGCGCTCGGCCTGGTGACCCAGGGTGAGTCGAAGAGAAATGAAGAGCTTGATCTTGTGGAACTGGCGTCTTACACGACGGTGGCCAGTCTGATTTTGAATCTGGACGAAACGATCACGAAGCAGTGACCATAGCCGTGAGCCGTGAGCCGTGAGCCGTGAGCCGTGAGCCGTGAGCCGAAGGATAATCGATTCGCGGCATCTCGGTTAACGGCCACGAAGAAGGGGAATCCGATGAACCCGCAACAGCAACGCCGACTCTTGATGACCCGACGGCATTTTTTCGGCCGATCGAGCGCCACGATCGGCACGGCGGCGCTCGCCCACATGCTGAACGAAGACATTTTCGGCGGGGCGGCGAAATCGGCCGACGAGATATCGGGCGGTCTACCCGGGCTGCCGCACTTCGCGCCCAAGGCCAAGCGGGTGATCTATTTGTTCCAGTCCGGCGCGCCCTCGCAATTGGACCTTTTCGACCACAAGCCGCAACTCAAGAATCGCCGCGCGACCGAACTGCCCGACTCGATCCGCCAAGGTCAACGGCTGACGGGGATGACGGCGACGCAGACGAGTTTCCCGACGGCTCCGACGATTTTCGATTTCAAGCAGCACGGGCAATCGGGCGCTTGGATCAGCGAATTGATGCCGCATATCGCCAAGGTCGCCGACGAGCTGTGCTTCGTGAAAACGGCGCACACCGAAGCCATCAACCACGACCCGGCCGTCACGTTTTTCCAGACCGGTTTTCAACTCGCCGGGCGACCCAGCATCGGCGCCTGGCTGTCGTACGGCTTGGGGACGATGAACAAAGACCTGCCCTCGTTCGTCGTGATGGTTTCCTCGGGTTCGGCGATCGCCGGGCAGCCGCTTTACGATCGACTGTGGGGCGCCGGTTTTCTGCCGACGCGCTATCAGGGCGTGAAATTCCGATCAGTAGGCGATCCGGTGCTCTACCTTTCGAACCCGCCCGGCATTGACCAAAACGCGCGGCGGCGCTTCCTCGACGACTTGGGCAAGATGAACGAGTTGACGCTGGCGGAATTCGGCGACCCGGAAATCTCGACCCGCATTTCGCAGTACGAGATGGCTTATCGAATGCAGAGTTCGGTGCCGGAGCTGACCGACCTATCGAAAGAGCCCGAGAGCACTTTCGAGCTTTACGGGGAGGCCGCCCGCAAGCCCGGCACCTACGCGGCGAATTGCCTGCTGGCCCGACGCTTGGCTGAACGCGACGTTCGTTTCATTCAACTGTTCCATCGCGGTTGGGATTTCCATACCGAGCTGCCCAAGGGCATCCGGGTGCAATCGAAGGAAGTCGACCAGGGGACGGCCGCGTTGATTCAAGACCTCAAGAATCGCGGCCTGCTCGACGAGACGCTCATCATTTGGGGGGGGGAGTTCGGGCGCACGGTCTACAGCCAGGGCCGTTTGACCGAAGACGACTACGGACGCGACCACCATCCCCGCGCCTTCACGATCTTCATGGCCGGCGGCGGCGTCAAGCCCGGCATCAGCTACGGCGAGACCGACGATTACAGCTACAACATCGTCAAAGACCCGGTGCACATCCACGACCTGCACGCGACGATGATGCACTTGCTCGGCATCGATCACACCAAGCTGACCTTCAAGTACCAAGGCCGCCATTTCCGCTTGACCGACGTGCATGGGAATGTGGTGAAGAACGTTTTGGCTTGAGGGTAAAAGGAATTCGTTGAGATCGGTGCGCCGGGAATCGAATATGAAACCCATGCCCTTAGGACGGTTCAGGAGCGAGCTCGCCCGGCTGGAGGAAATCTTGAACTCCCATGGAGAACTCATCATTACCCGTCGCGGACGTGCTATCGCGCGCCTTCTCCCGATCAACAGCGCCGCCCGCCCGCCAACCCACGCCGACTTGCGGGCAGGGATGAAACCGATGCCCGAGGGAAGCGAAGTCTTGATTCGCCAAGATCGAGACGGCGGCTGAATCGACATCTTGCCGCGATACTCTCCTGTCTCCATTTGACGCCGTCCCCTCGGGTCGATCAGCATGAGAAAGCCATGTCCACCACTCCAAAGCAAACCCGCGTGAATCTCATCCAAAGCGAAGACTACCGTGAATCCTATTCCAACAGCGTTCAGATTCGCGTCAACGTGTGGGACTTCATGCTGATGTTCGGCACGATGCACCAGACCGCGCCCGAGAGCGTTGAGATTCGCAACTTCCAGGGCGTCTATCTGAGCCCGCAGCAGGCCAAGGCCCTGCTCGGCGTTTTGCAACAGAACATCGCCCAATACGAAAACGCCTTCGGAGAGATCAATCTCGACCCCAACGCGGCCCAGGCCGGCGCCGCCGTGCAGTAGGGGCGTCCGGGGGGCCGTCGGACGCGGGCCGGGTCGTCGATTCCGGGCTTTGCGGACGGCCCGACGAGGCGCCGCGGCGGCCGGCGCTTGTCACGCCGCTCGCGCCCCGATAGAATCAAGAATTCGTCTTTCAGCGACGATTGGACCGGGGAGAATTTATGGATATTGAGAAGAAGGTCACTGAAATCATTTGCGAGCAACTCAGCCTCGAGGAATCGGAAGTCGCGCGAGACGCCTCATTCGTCGAAACGCTGAATGCCGATTCGCTCGACATCGTTGAGTTGATCATGGCATTCGAGGAAGGGTTCGGCATCGAGATCCCCGACGAGGAAGCCGAGAAGATTCGGAGCGTCGGCGACGCGGTGGACTACGTGACCGCCCACAAGAAGAAGTAGCGACCTGTTGTCGATCTTTCGAGGAGAAATTGAATTGTCACGCAGAGTAGTGGTTAGCGGAGTTGGTTTGGTGTCGCCGGTCGGCATCGGGACCGAGGAGACGTGGAGGGCACTGCGCGCGGGCAAGAACGGGATCGCTCCGATTACGCTCTTTGACGCCGAAAAGTTCGCATCGCGTTTCGCGGGCGAAGTCAAGGATTTCGACCCCCTCGATTACGTCGAGAAGAAAGAGTTGAAGAAGATGGGCCGCTTCATCTTCTTCGCCATCGCCAGCGCGGAAATCGCCATGCGGGAGGCGGCTCTCGATGTGGCCGCGGACTTCGCCGAGCGCGTGGGCGTCTACATCGGCAGCGGTATCGGTGGATTCGACGTGATCGAGCGCGAACACCGCAATTTGTTGGCGGGCGGGCCGCGCCGCATATCTCCTTTCTTCATTCCGGCCAGCATCGTTAATCTCGCTTCGGGGCACGTTTCGATCCGGACGGGCGCCAAGGGGCCGAACTCGGCCACGGCGACCGCTTGCACGACCGGGGCTCATGCCGTCGGCGACTCGTTCCGCATCATTGCTCGCGGTGACGCCGATGTGATGATCTGCGGAGGGGCGGAAGCGGCGATTACGCCGATGGGTGTTGGCGGATTCGCCGCGATGCGGGCGCTTTCCACGCGCAACGACGATCCGGGGCACGCCAGCCGTCCGTGGGATAAAGACCGCGACGGTTTCGTGGTGGGGGAAGGCGCGGGGGTTCTGATCCTCGAGGAATATGAGTTTGCCCGGCGGCGCGGCGCGCCGATCGTCGCCGAAATCGTCGGTTACGGCATGAGCGGCGACGCTTTCCACATCACTTCGCCGCCCGATAGCGGCGACGGCGCCTGCCGCGTTATGACCAACGCGATCGCCGATGCCGGACTCAGGCCGCAAGACATCGCCTACATCAACGCCCACGGAACATCGACGCCGGTCGGCGACCGCATCGAGTCGGAAGGCATCAAGAAGACTTTCGGGGATCACGCTTACAAACTCGCCGTGAGTTCAACTAAGTCGATGACCGGGCATTTACTGGGCGGCGCGGGCGGGCTGGAAGCCGGCGTCGTCGTCTTGGCCCTGCGGGATCAGGTCGTCCCACCGACGATTAACTACGCAACGCCGGACCCGGAATGCGACCTCGACTACGTGCCCAACCAAGCGCGCGAAATCGAGATGGAATACGCTCTGACGAATTCGTTCGGTTTCGGTGGAACGAACGGAGCTCTGATTTTCAAGCGTTACGCCGAAGCGTAGGGGTCCGCTCTCAGCTCATCCTGGGGGCGTTCAGCCATGAACATCTTCGTCTGCCTCAAACAAACGCCCGCACGCGACTCGGTGATCCGTCCGGCCGGCGACGAGAAGTGGATCGACGAATCCGATCTCACCTATGAAATGAACGAGCCCGACGCCTTCGCGCTTGAAGAGGGGCTGCGGCTCAAGGAAAAACACGGCGGCGAGGTCGTTGCTGTTTCCGCCGGCCCCGAGCGCGCGGGCGCGGCGATCCGCGAAGCGCTCGCCAAGGGCGCCGAGCGCGGCATCCTGGTGGAGGACGACGGTTTCGCCCACGCCGATACACTCGCCACGGCCAAGGCGCTGGCCGCCGCGCTGGCCACCGAATCGCCCGACATCATCTTGACCGGCCTGCAATCGGACGACACGGGCTTCGGGCAAACGGGCGTCGTCTTGGCCGAGTTGCTCAATCTGCCGCACGCCACGATCATCATGGAGGTCAACGCCTCCGACGAGGGCATCCAAGTGAAACGGGAACTCGAGGCCGGGTGGTTCCAAAACATCGAAATACCTCTCCCGGCGCTACTGACGATTCAATCCGGCATCAACAAGCTGCGTTACGCCACATTGATGGGCATCAAGAAAGCCAAGAAGAAGCCCTTCGAGCGCCACACGGCCGAAGATCTGGGAGTCGTGCCCGAGGTCACCCAGACCATCGAACGGTTGTACACGCCGGTGAAAACGAAGGAAACGCAGTTTCTCGAGGGTTCGCCGAAAGAGGCCGCCGAGAAGCTGGCCGAGAAGCTCAAGTTCGAGGCAAGAATCCTATGAGCGTCCTTGTCGTTACCGAACAGCACGGCGGCAAATGGCACAAGATGTCTTGGGAGACGCTCGCGGCGGGGCAACAGATCGCGGCCTCGCTCGATGTCGACCTCTGCGTGCTCGTTATCGGCTCGGGCCTAGGAGCCCTTGCCGACGAGTTGGCCGGACACAAGGTAAACCGCGTTCTGACCGCCGAGCACGACCTGCTGACCGCTTATTCTCCGGACGGCTATACGCGGGCCCTTGAGCAGGTCATTGAGAAAACCTCGCCGCGACTGGTGCTGTTTCCGCACACCTATTTCGTCCGTGATTACGGCCCGAAATTGGCCACTCGACTCGATCGGCCGTTTTTGAGCGACGCTGTCGGCGTGCGCGTCGAGGAAGGGCGGGTCATCTTCGTCCGCCAACTCTTCCAGGGCAAGATGAATGCCGACGTGACGCTCGCGGGCGACCCGCCCTACTTCGCGTCAATCCAGTCGGGAGCCTTTCGGGGCGATGCGCTCGAACCCGCCGCCGGACCCGCGCCGATCGAAAACATCGAGATCGCGCTCGACGCCAATGATATCCGAACCCGTCACGGCGAATGGTTCCGCGAGTCGAAGGGGGAAGTCGATCTTTCCTCGGCCGACATCATCGTTTCGGTCGGCCGCGGCATCAAAGATCCCGAGAATATTCCCATCGCCGAAAAACTGGCCGAAGCGCTGGGAGGCGAAGTGGCGGCCTCGCGCCCGGTCTGCGACAACGGCTGGCTGCCGCTCGAGCGCCAAGTCGGCAGTTCGGGACAAACCGTCTCGCCGAAGCTCTACCTCGCCGTCGGCATCTCCGGCGCCATCCAACATGTGGTGGGCATGAAGGGCGCGAAAACCATCGTCGCCATCAATCAAGACGCCGGGGCCCCGATCTTCGAAATCGCCGACTACGGGATTGTGGGGGACTTGTTCGAGGTCGTCCCGGCGCTGACCGAAGCTGTCCTTGCCGCGAAAGCGGAGTAGGGCCTATATTGCGTCCACGCACCGACGCCGCCAATCGGGCAGTGGTCTGCACTACAATACCGCGCTGAATGTCCGACGCCGCGCCGCCGGGCTCTGGATTTGACAAACCTGTGCCAAGCTCGTTGATAACGATCAGTTACGCTACTTGCCCGGACAACCCAGAACGCTGGCATCTGCATCACATCTTTGAGGGGACTATTCGTCAATCACCGAAAGACCGCTTCCTTATTCAAGATGCTCTAACGCTTTCCCGCCGCGTGCGGTTCCTCATAATGTCTGGCTTTCCGCCACTCGAACTTCTCGGGAAAGCCTGTCCTTTGTGCAGCTTTGGAAGACTGGGCGCGGGGGAAAGCCTCCATATGGTGTTCGGTAATCCGAATCCACGGGGAGTCGACAGCTACCAGTGCTCGTACTGCGGCATCTGCTTCGCGATCAACGGGGATACTGTGAGAACTATACTGCAAGAACGTCGCATCTTATCGTGAGCGGACAGGGTTTCGGTGGGGAAACCGGGATAATCGGTTCCTATGAAAACTCGGTATTCATAATACCGCCATGAAAACGGTTGCCGGGGTGCTCCTGCCGCCCTTCCAGGGCTCCACACAGGTGGAGACGTACCCAGGGTTCCGCTTCGCTCCACCCTGGGCTACGGTTCCTGCCGCCGCTTCGCGGCTCAAGAGATTTGAGGCTTTGGTGATCTTGAGTGTGTTGCGTCATACGTTTGCGGGGGGGTCGGAGGAGCCTCGATTATGTCCCATGAGCGCCTCCGTTCCCGAGACATGTGGGGTCGCTTAGGGCAAGTTCGGCGTTGATGCTGATCGTCTGCGCTACAATACCGCGCTGAATGAACGACTCCCCCGAACAGCCGGCCGCCACTCCCTCGCCGGCCATCGATCGCACGGCGCGGACCAAGCTGCTCGGCCTGGTCGTGTTGGGCTGCGCCGTCTATTGGCTGTGGCCGCGACCCGAGGCTGTTTCGCTGGAGGGTTGGCGGCTGTTCTCGATCTTTGTCGCCACCATAGCCGGCCTGATGCTGCACCCGCTCCCGGGCAGCGTCCTGATCCTGGTCGCCCTCACGGTAACCACCCTCACCGGGACCCTGGAAATCCGCGAGGCCCTAAGCGGCTATGCCAACCCGGTCGTGTGGCTGGTGCTTTCGGCCTTCCTGATCGCGCGGGCGTTGATCAAGACCGGCCTGGCGCGGCGCATTGCTCTGCTCTTCCTGCGCGTGTTCGGCGGCAGCTCGCTCGGCACCGCTTATGCGCTGGTGTTCAGCGACCTCACACTGGCCACGATCATTCCGTCAAACACCGCCCGCACCGGCGGCGTCATTCTCCCCATCGCGCGCAGCTTGGCCGAGCTCCACGGCTCGCACCCCGGCAAGACCGCCGGACGTCTCGGGGCTTTTCTGATGACCGCGCTGTATCAAGGCGAGTGCGTCGTCGCCGGGATGTTCTTGACCGCGCAAGCCGGCAACGCGGTGATTGTCAGCCTGGCCCAAGACGCGGCCTCGCATGAAGTCACCTGGGCCGGGTGGGCTCTGGCGGCGCTGGTCCCGGGGATGGCGAGTTTGCTGGGCGTCCCCTGGTTGGTTGGCAAACTGATCCGACCCGAAATCCAACGAACCCCCGAGGCCCCCGCTTTCGCCCGCGAGGAGCTTGCGAAGATGGGTCCCCTCGACGGCGGCCAAAAGATCGTCCTCGGGGTCTTTGTGCTGGTGTGCGGGTTGTGGGTGACCTCGGGTTTACACGGCCTGCCGGTCACCGTGACGGCGCTGGCGGGAGCCTGTGCCTTGTTTCTGACCGGGGTTCTCACTTGGGACGACGCAGTGAGCGAGCGTCAGGCCTGGGATGTCTTTATTTGGTACGGCGGGGTGGTGCGCCTGGGCGCGGCCCTCAACGACTACGGCATTACGGGGGCCTTCGCCGACTCGGTGGGTGAATCGCTGAGCGGGCTCGCGTGGCCGGCACTATTCGCGATCGCCTTGCTGGTCTATTTCTACGCCCATTACGGCTTCGCGAGCATCACGATGCATTTCCTGGCGATGTTCCCGCCCTTCGTCGCCTTGCTGGTCTCTCGCGGCGCGCCGGCGGGACTCACTGTCTACGCCTTCGCCTGCCTGGCGAGCCCGGCCGCCGGACTCACCCATTACGGAACGGTGCCCGCGCCGATCTTCTTCGCGCAAAACTACGTCGGCTTTCGCGATTGGTGGAAGGTGGGCTTCCTGCTCTCGCTATGGAACCTGGCCGTATGGGTATCGACCGGATTGTTGTGGTGGAAGTTGATCGGCTTGTGGTAGCGCCCGCGGGAAAAGTCCCCCGGCCCGGCAGAGGAATGCTTAACGAAACGACCTAGTTCTTCGAAGCTTCCACTTTTGCGTACTTCCTGCGGAAGCGCTCGACGCGACCGGCCGTATCGACCAATTTCTGCTTCCCGGTGAAGAACGGGTGGCAGGCCGAGCAAATTTCGACGTGGATGTCGCCCTTGTGGGTGGAACGGGTCTGGAAGCTGCTCCCGCAGGCGCAGTTGACCGTCACCAATTCGTAGCCAGGGTGGATTTCCGCTTTCATGACTGTTCCTTGAGTGTCGTTGGATCGCTCTTTTCTTGAGTCTACCATGGCCGAGATCGGGAGCCGGCACGGAGAATTGTGGAGGGTGCGCTTCCCTGGCTACGATTTTTCATTTGGTGGGCCGTGACGAAAGCCGCAAGGGAAAAGGCCGTTGAAAACGGCCTCATGACGGACGACGAGGGCATTAAACCAGAAACCAGAAACCGGCCCTACAAGGACCGGCTTATTTGCGAACCCATGCCGGTAAACCGCGGTAAACCGGGGGGCAACAGCGGTGAACCGGGCTGAGCGCGGACTTCCGTCCACGCCTCTGTTGCTATTGCTTGCATTGCCGAGGGAGCCCGAGGGCGAGCGTTGCCGGACCCACATGCACTGCTGAACGCGCGGCGATTGGTTCCCGCCGCCCCTTCAGGGCTCGCCCCGGGTGGGGAATTCTACTCAGGGTTTCGCCTTCGGCTCCGGGCTGGGCTATATTCCTGTCGCCGCTTCGCGGCTCTAGAGTTTGCGGTCTTGCCGGACACGGTCTTTGGATGTCGAAAGGGCGTCAGGATCGTTACGTGAATGCGCCTATCCCGCGGTGTGGCGGCGGACGTTTTCCGCCTAGCGCCGGCGTGGCGGTTTGTAGAGTGGCACAATGGTTCGGTCGTGGCGCTTGCCATCCGGATCCATCGTGAGAGTGACGTGCCGATTCACGAGCAGATCGCGGCCCAGATCATTCTCTCGATCGGCTCCGGGACGCTGAGTCCAGGGGACGCCCTTCCGAGCGTAAGGGCGTTGGCCCGGCGACTGGGCGTTCATCGCAACACGGTCACGCAGGCCTATCGCGATTACGTCCTGAATAAACTAGTCGTCAAGCGGCGCGGGAGCCGGCTTGTGGTCCGCGATCCGCGAGACATGCGAGCGGAGGCGGAGACCGGGCTGGACGAATTCGTGGATGCCGCGATCCGCGCGGCCAGGCAGCACGGTTACAGCCTGCAACAGCTGATCGAACACCTTCGCGATCGTTTGCTCGCCGCGCCGCCGGATCACATCCTGCTTATTTCCGACGACGCCGGTATGCGGGTCTTGATGCCCGCCGAGCTTGGCACGCGGTTCAGTTTGCCGATCCGTGCCTGCTCGACGGAGGACATACTTGCCGATCGAGACCTGATGTTGGGGGCGTTCCTCGTCACCGCCCCGGGTAACGTCGCGACGCTGGAGGGCGTCATCCCGGCCGAGCGGCCCTTGATTCCGGTGACGTATTCGTCCGCCGAGGAGCACCTCTCGACGATTCGCCGCTTGGAGGAACCATCCTTGATTGTCGTCGCCTCGATCAGCGAATACTTTCTGGAGATGGCGTGCGGTGTGTTGGCGCCGGCCGAGGCGAGCGGTCACTCGCTGCGGCGCGTGTTGATCACCTCCGAGCATCCCGCATCGGTAGGCGCCGCCGATCTGATTTTTTGCGATTCGTGCGCGTACCGGGTCGTGCGAAACTTGGGGCCGCGGGCGGAGGTAGTGCGTCACCAACTGATGTCGCCGGCCTGCTTCGATCAGATCGAGGCCATGCTCGACAGCCGAAGCCGGTTCCAGAAAGGCGCCGGGTAGCGACGCTTGACCCGAAAGGTCGGCACGGACAATGCGGAACGATCAGTCACGATTTTTGGCACTGTTGCGCGGCATCAATGTGGGCGGGAAGAATGTAATCGCCAAAGACGACCTGCGAAGTTGCTTTACCGACCTTGGGTTCAGCAACGTTCGAACCTACATTCAAAGCGGCAACATTCTGTTTCGCGCCGCCAACACAAACAGCCGGACACTGAGCGAGATCATAGAGAAGCAACTTTCGGATCGGTTCTCCTATGCGGCGCGCGCCGTTGTGATGTCGAATGAACAATACTCGGTCGCTGTCGAAGCGGCGCCGAAAGGTTGGGGCAAGGACGACGAGCGTAGGCACAACGCTTTGTTTACGCTCGGCGATCTCCAGCCTGAAGAGGTGTTAGCGGAGTTACCCTCGCTAAAGGCCGAACTTGAAACGGTTGCCACCGGCTCCGGGGTGATCTTTTGGTCAGCATCCAAGAAACACTTGAGCCGGACGACGATGATGAAGTTGAGTGCGCGGCCGGTATATAGGCAACTGACGGTAAGAAACCACAACACCGTCTTGAAATTGAAGGAGCTATTCAAAGAGTTGTAAACGCCGTCTTCGATTCGATCCTCGATTGGCGAGCCACCCGAGCGTAACCTTAATTACGCTCAAAGAGCTATTTTCGGAGGAGAGCGGTCCGACGATCAGGACCACTGGTAACTTCCGGCCGACCGCCTCAGGCGGAAAGCTTATCTCTTCGAGAGGGGCCGCGAGCGGCGCCCTCTTGGAACGTCGTCAACGAAGGGGTCCAAGTTTCGGTCGACCAGCCTAAAGGACCGCTCCCGGTAAGCTCGCTCAAGACGTTCGAGAGCCCGGCCGAGGTACCGCACGCCCACCAACGGCACATACCCCGGCCCAACCCGCCGTCGGCAAGGACCTTTTCGATGCTGTGGATGAAACCGAGCGATTTATCGCGCAACCCGACTCCATTATACGGGTGAGCCGGGTAGGCCAACTCTTAGCCGGTGCCCCCCCGAGAGCGATCCTGCCGCGACAGGACTTTGACCGGGCGGCTCCCAACTCCGCGTACGCGCCCGCACGTGCGTTCAAGCGGCATTCTTCAGGCCCGGCGTTTACTCACCTCGACGCAGAACGCCATGCACCGTGGCTAGCCGCCTGGTTAGCGCCATAATCAACCGCACGGTTGCTGCTGTGTCGGCGGCGTGCACCGCGGTGGTCGGAGAGACGCGTCAGGTTACGCAGTTGCGTGACCTCAATACTCCCCAACTGGCCCCGCATAAGACCGGGTGGGTTCGACTCGGAGTGCACATTGACATAGAAACTTGGCGGGTTTTCCAGGATAGCCTTGATGGCGGCCAAACCCTCGGGGCTGGTCATCTCCAACTGCGGGGGCGTGATCGTTCCGATTCCAGCCCCTTCAATCGCCATCATACCGGAGCCAACGACGACCGGTCCGTTTTGATTAATTCTGCCCTTGTGAATATGCATCGCCACCAGGTCTTGTGGCTCGTCGAGAAAGTAATCCACATTGAAATTGACGAATGCCTTTACGATTTCACCAGTGTTGTGATCGCGTATAGCGTGAATCGCAACAGCCGCCGCGCCGTTCGCGAATTCGCCTCCAACCTCCACCGGGGGTATCTCATTGCCCGGACTTAAAGCCGCGGCCAAGTAAGTCGACTGAAGGGTTTCCGCCGGCTGGCCGAACAGCCCTAGCGGCAATATCATCACCGCCGAAAACAGAGTACATAAAAGTCGCATTTCTTCCTCCTTGCCTTTCGGTTTTCGAGTTGAGGTCCGACAGAACTCCATTTCGAACCTAGGATACCAACGAGATGGGTATTTACTTGACTCAGGTGACCCAGGATGTAGGATCGGGGAAATGGAAGATTATCCTCGGAATCTGGCCGAGTTCGAGGCGCGTTTCGCCACCGAGCAGGCCTGTCGAGAGTATCTGTGTCAACTCCGCTGGCCGGAGGGTTTTCGTTGTCCGCGATGCGGGCACGACAAAGCGTGGGCGGTGCGGACAGCGCTGCTGGAGTGCGCCGGCTGCGGGCATCAAGCTTCTCCAACGGCGGGCACAATATTTCAAGACACCCGCCAACCCCTCCAGAGTTGGTTTCGAGCCATGTGGTGGCTCACGAGCCAGAAGAACGGGGCGAGCGCGCTGGGCTTGCAGCGGGTGTTGGGCCTGGGCAGCTACAAAACGGCCTGGACTTGGTTGCATAAGCTCCGGCGCGCCATGGTGCGGCCCGGACGCGATCGGCTCAGCGGGCGCGTGGAGGTTGACGAGACTTACTTAGGAGGCTTGGAGGAGGGCGTGCGCGGTCGCCAAACCGACGCTAAGGCGCTGATTGTAGTAGCGGCCGAGGAAGATGGTGCCGGACAGCTTGATGGCCTTCGTCGGCGAGTCGATCGAACCCGGCAGCGTGGTCCATACCGACGGTTGGCTGGGATACGAACCGCTCGAAGGCGACGGCTATCGCCACGAGGTGAGCTACCTGGAGGGGCAACCGGCGCGCGCCTCGAAACTGCTCCCCCGGGTGCACCGCGTGGTGTCGTTAGTGAAGCGCTGGATACTGGGCACGCATCAAGGAGCGGTCAGTCACGAGCATCTCGACTCCTACCTCGACGAATTCGCCTTCCGCTTCAACCGCCGCAAGTCCAGAAGTCGAGGCAAGCTCTTTTACCGCCTGGTTCAACAGGCCGTCGCCGTGCCACCGGCACCCTACAAATCGCTGGTCGGAGGCACCGCGACACGCGCTACGGACGACCACAACATGTAGGGGCTATTTCCCAATACCTGAGTCAAGTAAATACCCATCACCAACGATTATCACAGAGACGCCTATGCACCACAACCCGCCCTGCAATTATTTACAATTGTTGCCCGTAAGGCCCGGAATTGTGGTTCGAGCGCCCGGACGGTTCGACCACGACCCCAATCGTTCGATCTTTACGGGGCCGGACCGTGACGCCGGCGCCCGCCAGCGACGCGTTTCCCCAGTCGGCTGCGATTCGCTGAAAGAGGCATTTCCCGGGCGGGTCTGGCAGAGATGATACTTAGCCGGCGTGTTAGCGGCCGCACACCCGCTCACGTCCGTGTCAAAGCGAGATGTCCTCTAGGCACGAGTGTGCCGACTGTCCGGGGTTCGTCACTACTTCCAGGCCGAGCGCAGCTTCCAGGCTTTGAGGTCGACGATCTTGGCTTTGCCGCCTTTGGAATAGAGCGACAGGCCGGTGCTTGCGGGGTCGGGGAAGACGCGGTCGGTGATCGCGACTCGGCCGTCGCCGGCGAAGACTTCGATGACGGAACGATCGACCAAGATGCGTAGGCTCACGCGCCCGTCGACCAGGTCGAGGCGGGCCGAATGACGTCCCGAGAAGGTCTCGTGGAAATCGACTTTGCCGGATTTTGTTCGGTCGATGTAGACCTCGGCCGGATCGGCGGTGAAGCCGACGAGGGTTTCCTGCCCGTCGCCCTGAAGGACCTTGAATCCGACGTCCTCGGCGCCGCCGACTTCGATCTCGGCTTGTAAATCCAGCACGTCGCCGCTGAAGCCCGCGGCGTTGATCTTCCGATTGGCTTCGTCGATGGAGAGATTGCCGAGCCTGAGAGACTTTGCGCGCAGACTTTCAATTTCGGCGACAGGCTGCTGCGTCACCCGCAGCCCTTCCTTAAAGCGCTGGAGTTTCAACTTGCGGGGGGTGGATTGGGCGCCTCTCCAGGGTGATGTCGGTTTTTGGCGCGCGTACATCCAATTGCTGATCCACCCGATCACGATGCGGCGGCCGTCGCTTGCCGGAACGTCCGAGTAGCTTTGGGCGGCGTAGAAGTCGCGACCCCAGTCGAGCCAGAGCTGCGTCTCGGGCGGATTGAGGTTGGTGAACTTTTCGCCGTCGAATTCACCGACGAAGTACTGACAGCCGGAGCCGAGCCAGGGGTGCCCCATCCCGGAATCCACTTGGAAGATCCACTTCGATTTGCCGGGCTCGCCCTCGATCGGCAGCTCGAACAGATCGGGGCACTCCCAATTCGCGACCGGGTGGGCGCCTTGGGGACCAAAGTCGCTCAGGTGAGTCCATTTCTTAAGGTCAGGCGAGCCGTAGAAGCGCACCTTGCGGCGATTAGCGAGAACAACGGCCATGATCCAGCTCTTTGTCGGCTCATGCCAAAGCACTTTTGGGTCGCGGAAGGCGGGATCTTCGATATCGATCACCGGGTTGTCTTTGTAGCGGGTCCAGGTGCGGCCGCGGTCGTTGCTGAAGGCGATCGACTGCGACTGGTCGGTTTCGGTGCGGCCGGTGTAGATGGCGATCATCGGCGGCTTGCCGGCTTTGCCGAAACCGCTGGTATTGCCGTGGTCGACGACGGCACTTCCCGAATAAACCATAACCGGACCCTGCTCGGGTAACGCGACGGGCAGATGTTTCCAGCGGAACAAGTCAGGGCTGACGGCATGGCCCCAGCTCATGTGTCCCCACAGATCGCCGAAGGGGTTGTATTGATAGAAAATGTGCCACTCGCCGTCGTAATAGACGAGGCCGTTGGGATCGTTGGTCCAGTTGATGGCCGGCGTGAAATGAAATTGCGGCCGGTAGGGCTCGTCGTAAGTCGCGCTTTGAGGAAGCGCGGCGGCGGCCGACAGGAGCGCAAGGCAGAGGGCAAGTTTGGTTTTCATGGCGTTGCTCTTACGGTTTGGGTTCGTGGTGTCGGCGAACCTCGCGGGAATATCGTTGCTCTTAATCTACGCCTCGGGCAACTGTCCGGCGGGGAGCAGGTCACCCTTTTCGAGATGCCGGGTCTGGTGAGCGGACTTGGCGGCCTGGGGGTCGTGGGTGACCATGATGATCGTCTTGCCGTGCTGTTCGTTGAGCTTGGAAAGAATCGACAGCACCTCCTTGGCCGAGCCCGCGTCGAGATCGCCCGTCGGCTCGTCGGCCAAGACGATCGAAGGGTCCGTCACAATCGCCCGCGCGATGGCCACGCGTTGTTCCTGCCCGCCGGAAAGCTGGCGCGGGTAGTGTTTCATACGGTCACCCAGGGCGACAATATCCAGCGCGGTCGAGGCCCGCCGACGGCGTTCCTCTTTGCTGAGTTTCGTCAGCAAGAGAGGCAACTCGACGTTCTCGATCGCTGTCAGAACCGGGATCAGGTTGAAGGTTTGAAAAATGTAGCCGATGTTCTCGCTTCTCCAATGCGCCATCTTCTTGTCGCTGAAGCCGCTCAACTCTTCACCGAGCACGGCGATGCGGCCCGAGGTCGGCTTGTCGATGCCCGCCGCGAGATGCAGCAACGTGGATTTCCCCGATCCCGACGGTCCCATGAGCGCCAGAAATTCGCCCCTGGGAATTTCCAGATCCACTTTATTGAGCGCGACCACTTCGAATTCGTCGCGGCGATGCACTTTCCTTAGCTGTTCGGCCTTGATGGCTGTGTCGTTGGTCATGTCGATTTCAGTTTCACCGGATTGCCGTCCGCCAACTCGGCGGAAGGGTTGAGGATCAGATCTTCGCCGCCCGTGAGGCCACTCGTGATTTCGATGCCGTCCGAACCGGTCGTTCCAACGGTAACCTCGCGCCTCACGGCTTTCTCGCCTTGGAGGACGAAAACGCTGTTGCCGTCACGCAGCGCGGAAGAGGGAACCACGATGAGCGGTTTCGAATCTTGGCTTAGTCCGGGCTTGGCGTCCGACAAGAAAGCCACGTTGGCATTCATTTCAGGGCGTAGATAACCGTCGGGCTCGAGGATCCGCACTTTGACCTGCACGGTCGCCTTCTGCCGATCGGCCTCCGGAGATATCTCGACGATCTCACCGTCGTACTGCCGGTCTGGAAACGCATCCGTGGTAATGACGCCGCGCTGTCGCGGCCCCAGCTTGGCGAAATCGTCCTGGCTGATATCCAGCTCGACCTGAATGTCCATGAGATCGGCCAGCGAGGCGACATAACCCTTGGCGCCTCTCTCGCCCACGAAGCTTGTCGTAACGAACTCCCCGACCTCGACGTTGCGTTCCAGGATCGTTCCGCTGATAGGGGCTCGAATCAGCGTTGCGTCGAGCATCGTCTGGGCGTAGGCCATCTCACCTTCCGCCTGCCGGACCTGGCCTCGGGTTGCGTCGATCACTTCTTTTCGCGGGCCGATGCGAACCAGATCATAGGTGCGCTCCAAGGACTCAACTCGCGCCTGAGCCGAGTCGTAGCGCGCCTGAGCGTCATCCGCGTCTTGCTCGGCGAGGACTCCTTCCCCGACGAGTTTTCGCACTCGTTCCAGATTGACGCGAGCGTTCTCGAGTTCCGCCTTGACCTCTTGTAGATTGGCGTTGGCGAGGGCGATTTCTTCCGGGCGCGAGCCCGCTTCCAACTCCGCCAACCGCGCTCGCAGGGACGCTAGATTCCCTTCCGACTGCATGTGTCTCGCTTGGAACTCCGCGTCCTCAAGCCGGACGACGACCTGTCCCTTGGTGACCCGATCTCCCTTTTCCACGCCAATCCAAGCCACCTTCCCGATCACTTTGGGGGTCAATTGGATCTTGTAGTGGGGAACAATGTAGCCGGCCGCGTTCAGCAAAATCCGCTCGCCGCTTCCGCCGAGCACCTGAGCCTTGACGCGCGCTATCTCCACCTCGACAGCATTTTCTGAAAATGCGATCCGCCATATCCCAAGCGCGACAAACACCGCGATCCCGGCGAGGATCCACCCTTTCGCCCAACCGGAACTTTCCTTGTCAGGCGAACGTTCGGAACGGTCGATCTTCAAGCTGTGGAGGCGTTCGTCGATATTTTCGTCGTGGACGGGCATCTTGAGAGCTTCAGAATTGGCGGCGACAAACCCAATAGTCGGCGGCGGCGGGCTTCGTCCTCACTGCTCTTCGTTACACATCTCGAATCGCGGCCAGGATCTCGCGCTTCGCCGCCAGCCTCGCCGGCAAGAAGCCTCCGAGCACGCCCATCAGCGCCGCGAAAGCGATTCCCGAAGCCATGATCGTTGTCGTCACTTCAAAGTTGAATGTCGTTTCGCTGAATGTCACGAAGTTCCCGATGCGGCCCTGAAAACCGTTGAGCGGCATCACCAACAGACAGCCCAGCGCCCCTCCCAACAGCGACAGCAACAGCGACTCGATCAAGAACGAGCTGAGAATGCTGCCGCGCGAAAAGCCCAACATTCGAAGCACCCCGATCTCTTTTGTCCGCCGCGCCACCGCCGTATACATCGTGTTCATGGCCGCGAAACTGCTCCCGATCGCCATGATCGCCGCGACGATCATGCCCAGCAGCTCGACCGGCTGTGCCGACGTCATTTGCGATGCGTAGTATTCACGTTCCGTCCGTCCCTCGAGTTGAAGCCGCTGGTCATCGGCCATTCGATTCTTCAGAGCGGTGAGGGTCACTTCGTCGGTCGCGCGCAGCACAATCGAGCTGCGGGAGCTGCCGCGCCCCAGGTCCGAGGTGATCAAGTTTCCGTCCCCCCAGATCTCGCTGTTAAAGGCCGATTTGCCGACGTCGAAAACACCCACCACTTCCCAGTCTCCGCGTCCGAATTCGATCTTGTCGCCAATCGAGGTCCCCTCGCGCGCCGCATGCGTGCCGCGCCCGACGATCACTTCGCGCTTCCCGGTTTCGAACCAGCGGCCGGAGGCAAGCTCCATGTCACGCATTTTGAGCCCCATGGGGGAAACGCCCCGGACGTTCACATTCGCATCCTGGGTCAGGTCGGAACGCAAGCGGAGGTTGACGACGGTGACGACCTCGTGAGAGAGCATGGGCTCGCCCTCCAGCCGCGCGATTCCTTCCAGGAACTTCACGACTTGAAACTTTTCTTGCGGCACGATGCTTACCAACTCGGAGGTCGCCGCCTGTCGCGTCACGATCAAGTGCAACGGATGGCCGGTTACCGCCAGCGAGGACTTCAGCCCGCCCACCAACGCGGAAATACCCAACAGGACCGCCACGGTCAAGCTGATCCCGAGCGCCGTCATGACCGTCGTAGTCTTCCGCACGGCGAGGTTACGCAGGTTATAGGAAAGAGGGACTTTCATGGATCTACCCGGTGTGCCGAAGGGCTACGCGTGTTCGCGGCGACCGCGGGGGGGACGATGGAGCTAAACAGGCCGATCGCCAGGGCTACCGCCATGCAAATCGGCACGCCCCAAAGCGGCATCATGAAGTTGCCGAAAAAGCCGACCATCACGCCCCTCAACAGCTGCGTTCCCGCGAAACATAGAATGACCCCCAATACTCCGCCCACCGCCGCGATCGACAGTGATTCCGCCACGAGCAGCGTCACCACGGTCGACGGGGTGAAGCCCAGTGTCTTGAACACGCCGATCTCCGGGACTCGCTCGCGGGTCGCCATGGCCATCGTGTTAGCCGTCACAAGGATGATCGTGAAGACGACCGCGCCGCCGATGGTCAGCAGGAACAGTTGGATGTTGCCAACCTGCTCGATGAAAGAGAGCTGAAAGGCGTCTTCGGTTTCCGTCTTGGTCGGCTGCGGGGAGTTGCGGAACATCTCGTCCACGGCGGCGGCGATCTTCGGAACGTGATCCGGCGACCGCGCGAGAATCGTAAAAATTCCGACCTGCCCCCGCATCTCTTGCGGAAGGCTCTCTTGCAGATACTTCCATTGAAAGAATGCCACCGGACCTTCGGCATTGTCGAAGATCGCCCGAATGATGAACTCCATGTCCACCGGGTAGATGTCGCCTTTG
The DNA here is from genome assembly GCA_965248235.1 of Bryobacterales bacterium. Lineage (GTDB taxonomy): Bacteria > Acidobacteriota > Terriglobia > Bryobacterales > UBA6623 > UBA6623. Next base: position 308,876 of record CBDFIU010000003.1, read on the forward strand.
ATCGTGATTCTTTGTCCAAGCTGGAACTGTTGACTCTCCGCAATCTGCCGGCTGACGGCCATCGCCTGGCGGTCATTCTTGAACGCAAGCAGTTGCTCCGGCGCCACCTCCAGTTCCGGGTTCACCGCGAAGATCTTCTCGGGTTCCACGGAAAACCGGGCAAACATGTTTTCCGGCCGGTAGTCTTTGTAAATCCCTCCGAACCAGTTCTGGATGCAGACCTCCTCGACGTCGTCGATCGCCCTGATTCGGGACCCGTAATACTCCGGCAGCAACTGGGCTAGTGAAACGCGATGTCGGGTGACTAACCGAAGTGCCGGCTCATCGGAACGGTCTCGAACGTAGAAAGCCGCGTAAATCGTGAGGAGGAAACCCAGCAAGGAAAGCGAAACCGCGACACTGAAGACGGTAAGAATCGTCCGCCGTCCGTTGCGGAACAGGTTCTTGAGGATCAAGGGAAGAAACTTCATGGCGAGTTCCCGGAGCCCACACCATAGTACCAGGGTGGCCTGGGTTAGACCGGGTCGGACGGCCGCCCAGGGAATTGTTAACCTACGGAAAGGCTGTTCTTTCGCGGGTCATTGTGATTTTCAATAACGAACGGAAAAAACTGCAGCAAGAGTTCCGAGAAAGCGGCCGCCTGCCCCCGGGGCAATCGCTGACTCTCAAATGGCCCGTGTTACACGGCGGCGCGATTCCGTCGTTTGACCCGGCGAGTTGGGATTTCGAGGTTCGCGGCCTGGTCGAAAACCCCTTTCGCGTGAGCTGGGACGAGTTCCAGAGTTTACCCCGCACGAAAGTCGAAGCCGACTTTCACTGTGTCACGAGTTGGAGCAAGTTCGACAACGAATGGGAAGGCGTGTCCTTTTCCGTAATCGCCGAAAAGGCTCGACCCAAGCCCGAGGCGCGCTTCGTGATGGTGCTGGCTGAAAACAATTACACCACCAATGTGCCGCTCGAAGACCTTATGCGTGACGACGTTCTTTTGGCCGACCGCCACGCTCCCGAACCGCTCGACGCCGAGCACGGCGCGCCGTTGCGTCTGGTCGTGCCCCATCTTTACGCCTGGAAGAGCGCTAAATGGGTTCGCGGTCTCGATTTCACGGCTGCCGACGAGGCCGGTTATTGGGAGGGATTCGGCTATCACATGTACGGCGACCCCTTCCGCGAACAACGATTCCGCCGCTGAGCGAAAACCCCGCGCGGCCGGCAATCCCGTCTGCGGCGCCGCTCACGGTTCACGGCCCATCAGCCGTCTCAACGCCCGCCGCAAAGGCCCCGGCGACGCGGCCCCATGGGGCGGGGACGCGCTTGGACCGGCCGCACCCGCCAGGCAGCGTTCGGCGAACGCCTTCGCGATGGCGCGCGCGTCAACGGCTTGCGGTTCGTTGGCCCGCGATACACCGTCCCCTGCCTCGCCCTTGCGCGCCAACGCCCGCAACGTCCAGGGATGCGGCGCTTCTTCCCCCTTCTTCCAGGTCACGATCTCGAAACCATGTTGGCGCAGCAGATTGCCGAGCGTCGCGGTCGAGAAATGATAGACGTGGGCGATGTGGAGGTTCCAAATGCCGGGCTTTTCACCCTCGGCGTCGGGCACATCGAGGAAGAGCAGGCCGCCGGGCTTGAGCAGGTCGCGAACCGTGCCGAGAAATAGCGCGGGGTCGAGCAAGTGCTCGAGGACGTGATTGGCGGCGACGAAGTCGAACTGCTCGGGCGAGCGTTCGACGAGGTCTTCGATCTCGCCGATCGTTATATTTTGGAGCCCGTAGTAGGACCGCGCGAACTCGGCGAACTCGGCATTCGTCTCGACGCCGTGCATGGCCCAGGCGGGACGCCGCTGTTGGAGGAAAGCGAGGAAAGTGCCTTCCGAACAACCGGCATCGAGGGCCATGCCCGATTCAGGAAGAAAGGGCGCGAGGAACTCCATATTGCGCCCGTGCCGGCCCTCGATCCAAGGCCGTTTGACCCAGGCTTCATCGGGCCGCGAGACCTTCTTATAGAACTGCCGGTAGTGGTTGCGGTAAAAGTCGGAGAACCATTCGGCCGAGGGTCGCGGACTGGTGAAGACGAGTCCGCAGCCGGCGCAGACGACGGTGCGAATCCCCATGCCGTAGCGATCGCCGCGGCACGCGGGGAGCGACTCGGCGGAGCCGCACCCCGCGCAGGGGACTTCGGTTTTGGGGACGTGCTTGTAGTCGGCGGCGAGCATGGTCGCCACTCAGTTTACAAAGGGCGGCGGCCTCGCGATTCCGGTTGAGAGCCGGATCGGCCCCCGCCGTCAGCACAGTTCCATGATGATGTCGTCGCCGTGAAACTGTGGATTGACCACGGCCTCTTCGCCGTCGCCCGAGCAATGGGCCCCGAGGTCAAGGCTTGCCGGCAGATTGGCGGCGGTCAGACCGAGCTTCTGATGGGCATCGCCCGCAACCGTGAAACGGGCGCTTGCGTTTCCGTTCCCGGGTTGTGAACTCTCGAGAACGAGCTCATTGGGGGGCCTAGGGGTAAGGATCATCTGAACCCTGTTTCCGAACCTCAGCGTCACTTTGGTCTGTGGGCCGGCGCTGAAGACGACTGCGTCGGCCGGTCTCACGCCCACTCTGGGTGGCAGCGTAATGCTGCACGTTCCGTTATCGTGTCGAAACCTAATGTTCCTTTGCGGCATAGCATCTCCTTTTCTATCTGCTTACGAACACCTATTGGCTTGTCAGCTCCCGGAAGCGCGGGTCTTTGAGTAAATCGAGCAAATCCGGGTTGTTAGAGATCTCCGGGGGCGACCAGCCGCGCTCGACGGCGAGCCCGAACAGCTCCAAGGCTCGATCCCGATCAGCCAACATCTCATAAGTCGTCGCCGCGGCCGTGATCTCGGAAACATCGGCCCAGCCCTTTTCCTCGGCGAGTCGCAGGATTCGGCGTGCATCTTCAGGGCGAGAGAGTCGAACGTAGCCGCGCGCGAGCCGCGTGATCGCTTCCAAGTCGGAGGGGTTTACCTCGAGCACGGCTTCGGCGAGTTCCGCGGCCCGCTCGAAGGCCCGCTGCGATTCATCGGTGAGAATGCCGCCCCGCCGGTACAGCGCCGACGCGTAGATGCTCCAAAGTCCGTAGTCGTGGTCGTTGAGGGCGAGCGCCCGGCGATACATGGCCGCGGCCTTTTCGTAATCGCCGCTCTGCCTCAGCAACGTTCCCAAGTTCGCCAGAGCCGAATAGCGCGGCTCGATGGCGATGGAGCGTTCGTACATCTCGCGGGCTCCTTCGCGGTCGTCGAGGCGATAGAGCAGGCCGCCGAGATTGACGTACCCCTGGGCGTTGTCGGGAGTCAGCTCGACCACGCGTCGAAACGGCGCGACGGCGTCTTGGTAGCGGCCGAGGCGGTAGTAGAACGCCCCGAGGCCGCGAAAGCCATCCCAGTAAAGGGGCTGGATTTCAATGGCTCTCTTGAGCGTCGTCTCGGCCTCGTCGAGTCGGTTCAACTCCTCATAAGCGCGTCCCAGCTCGCGATACACCTCGGCATTGCGGGGATCCAGGCGCAAGGCGGTTTCGAGGTCCGATACCGACTCCGCGGGCTTCCCGGTGCCGAAGTGGATGATCCCCAGCGTCAAGTGCGCAACGGCAAGACGGGTATCGAGCGCCAAGGCACGATCGCAGGCCTCGGTCGCGCGCTCTACGAAGGCCGATTCCTTGGTGTCGACATATTTGCGCCAATACGCTTTCCCAAGGGCGGCGTGGGCCGGCGCGTAGTGAGAGTCGCGCTCCAACGAGCGTTCGAACAGCTCGATCGCCATGTCGATGTTTTCCGACTTATGGCGGCGGGAAAGATACGAGACGCCTTGCACGTAGAATTCATGGGCGCCGGGCTCGACCACCCGGGCGGCGGCCGACTCGATGAGCTCGCGGGCGGGCACTTCGACGCCCAGCAATTCCGCCAAACGTATCACGGAGCGGTCTTGCAGCCCCAGCGTGTCTCCGAGGCGGCCCTCGAGAACCGCCGAATCAAGTTGCCGCATCGTGGCGGTATCGACGACGTTGAGCGTCAGCCGGATGGAAGACCCCGACATCTGCATGCTGCCGCCGACGGTTCGCGACGCGCCGAGTTGTTCCCGCGCTTCGCTGGGGCTCTTGATCTCGCGAAACCGAACTTCGTCGGCCGGCGCGACGAAAAATAATTTCTGGACGCCCTCTAGGCGGGACAATTCGCTCGTGACGACTTCGCGTAGGCCATCGCTCAAAGCTTGCGAGGTCGGGTCGCTTCCGATGGTGTTGAACGGCAGCACGGCTAGATGTTGTTTCCGGGGCACTGTCAGGAGCCCTACCCATTGGCGCGCCGTTTCCGGCAGAAAAGGGACAACAGCCGCTCCGGCGGCCAGCAAGACCCCGGCGACAAGCGCGGCAACAGCGACATTGCGACGGCGGCGCTTGGCGACAGGCGCGGCCACGGCCCCGCTATCGAAGCGCCCCGTGCCGGCGGTTTCGGCCAGGGCTTGGGAAAATTCGCCGATCGTGGAGAATCGAGCCGCCGGGTCGGTCGCCAGGCAGCGTTCGATGACCGCGATGTGGTCTTGCGGCAGGTCGGGGCGGCGATCACGGAGTCTCTCGATCTCTCCCCGGCGGTGAGCTTGCCGCAAACCGGTGACGGTCGTGCTGTCAACCGGGAAAGCGCCGGTCACAAGGTGGTATTGGAGGACGCCGAGCGCATAGATGTCGCTGTAGACGGCCGCGGGCTGCCCTTCAAAGAGCTCGGGAGCCATATAGTGAGGCGTTCCGGCGGCAATCGTATGTTCGGCGTCGCCGGGCGATTGTTCCTGTCCGAGCCCGAAATCCATCAGGACGATCCGCCCGCCCTGCTCCCGCATCACATTCTGCGCCTTGATATCCCGGTGTATCAGCCCGGCCCCGTGCACGGCCGCGACGGCCTGACAAATATCGAGCCCGATCACAACGGCTTCACGGGCGCTCATGGGACCTGTTCCCGCAAGATCTCTTCGAGAGTGCGGCCGCGAATAAACTCCATCCACAGCCCCACGCGACCGGAGTGGGAGCTTACGCCGTGTACGACGACGACGTTGGGGTGACGGATGCGGGCCAGCATGCGCGCCTCGTGAAACTTCGAGGAGCCCAGCCCGCTTGGCGGCGTCATCACCGAGGCGATGAGCTTCAGGGCGACCTCTCTTTCGAGCGTCGGATCCCAGGCGCGGTAGACCGTGCCGAAGCCGCCCTCGCCAAGCTTTTCAAGGATCTCGAGGTGACCCCAGTGGCGGCGGTCCGCCGACGACTTGCGAGGGGAGGTCTTATCGCCCTCGGTCGGCGACTCCAGCGGGGGTCGCAGCGCGCCACCGCCGGCACCGGCCCCCGAACGATTCCAAAGCAGGCCGGAGGCGGATTTCAACTGTAAAAATGCGCTCCGAAAGACGGCCGAAACGCCGCCTGTTTCCAGGCCTTCGCGCTCGCCGCGTACCGACTTGCCGGCGGTTGGGTCGGCTTCGCCGGTTCCCTCGCGTGACGGACTCAGAGGGCCGCCCGTTGGGGGGAGCCCTCCCGCGCCGGCCGCGGCGGCTTGGGCTTTGCGGCGCCTCCGCCAGACCGGCTCGTCGAGAAAGCTGTCGGCTTGCTTATGCTCGCGCAACAGCGACTCGACTTGTTCCCGCAAAGCGGTGTCGGGGCCGCAAGCCTCGTCAAGAAAGCTCGGCCAAGTTTCGCTATCGCGCTCGATGGCGGCTTCGAAAACCCGCTTGGCTTGCCGGTATCGCCTGGTGGTCATGGGCGCGACCCCGGTCGAATTTCCGCTCGCAGCCAAGCACGCGCCATGGCCTACTCGCGTTTCACCGTGCGGGCGGAAACACCCAGCACTTCGGCGGTTTCTTCAATCGTCAATCCGCCGAAATAGCGCAACTCGACGATGCGGCTTTGGCGGGCATCGAGCAACTTCAGCCCGGTTAGAGCCGCATCGAGCTCAATCAATTCTTCCGATTCGCGATCGGAAAGCCCGACCAACTCTTCGTCGAGAGGGAGGTTTTCCCGTCCTCCGCCACGTTTCTCGCGCAGCCGCTTACGGGCGTGATCCACGAGAATGCGCCGCATGATTCGAGAAGCGACGCCGATGAAATGCGCCCGCCCCTGCCAATCGACATCGCGCTGATTGACAAGTTTCACGTAAGCTTCGTGAACCAGGGCCGTGGGTTGCAGCGTGTGGCCGATGCGTTCGTGGCGGAGGTGGCGGCGGGCAACCCGACGCAGTTCGTCATAGACGAGCGGAAGTAGCTGATCGGCGGCGTCTTTTTTGCCGTTCGCTAACTCCGCGAGTAAGAGAGTGACATCTCCCGTAGCGGCCGCCATAACTTAAGAAACCGCGACTATTGTAGATGCACGCGAATCCAGTTTACAACACAAAGCGCCGAAAATTTATAGGTTTCGGACCGAATCTACCGCGGTCCAGCGCATTCCGGGGGGGAGAATCACGAAAAAAATGCCTTTTCCGCGTATCCAGTGGAAAGGTCGAGCCAAGCCGAGCGGTCGGCCGGCAAACGGCCTAAGGGTCGGACTGCTCGGGGTGGATCTCGCCGTTGACGAGTTGAAACCCGGTCGAATGTAGGCTGTCGGCGGAACAAACCAGGGAGGGATCGCCCGAATCGCCTCGAAGTTCCGGCTCGGCGACGCCGAAATCGGGCTCGCCGGGGTCGACGACCCAGACGATCTTGCCGCGAAATCGCACCTTTACTTCGAGTTGGGCGCCGCAGGCGCGGCAAACAATTTCGTTGTGGTCGCCGTTCACTTGAGGTATTGATCTAGATGGGTATTTACTTGACTCAGGTATTGGGAAATAGCCCCTACATGTTGTGGTCGTCCGTAGCGCGTGTCGCGGTGCCTCCGACCAGCGATTTGTAGGGTGCCGGTGGCACGGCGACGGCCTGTTGAACCAGGCGGTAAAAGAGCTTGCCTCGACTTCTGGACTTGCGGCGGTTGAAGCGGAAGGCGAATTCGTCGAGGTAGGAGTCGAGATGCTCGTGACTGACCGCTCCTTGATGCGTGCCCAGTATCCAGCGCTTCACTAACGACACCACGCGGTGCACCCGGGGGAGCAGTTTCGAGGCGCGCGCCGGTTGCCCCTCCAGGTAGCTCACCTCGTGGCGATAGCCGTCGCCTTCGAGCGGTTCGTATCCCAGCCAACCGTCGGTATGGACCACGCTGCCGGGTTCGATCGACTCGCCGACGAAGGCCATCAAGCTGTCCCCGGAGGCGTTGGGAATGGTGCGTATCCGAACCCGCCCGATGCCGGCACCATCTTCCTCGGCCGCTACTACAATCAGCGCCTTAGCGTCGGTTTGGCGACCGCGCACGCCCTCCTCCAAGCCTCCTAAGTAAGTCTCGTCAACCTCCACGCGCCCGCTGAGCCGATCGCGTCCGGGCCGCACCATGGCGCGCCGGAGCTTATGCAACCAAGTCCAGGCCGTTTTGTAGCTGCCCAGGCCCAACACCCGCTGCAAGCCCAGCGCGCTCGCCCCGTTCTTCTGGCTCGTGAGCCACCACATGGCTCGAAACCAACTCTGGAGGGGTTGGCGGGTGTCTTGAAATATTGTGCCCGCCGTTGGAGAAGCTTGATGCCCGCAGCCGGCGCACTCCAGCAGCGCTGTCCGCACCGCCCACGCTTTGTCGTGCCCGCATCGCGGACAACGAAAACCCTCCGGCCAGCGGAGTTGACACAGATACTCTCGACAGGCCTGCTCGGTGGCGAAACGCGCCTCGAACTCGGCCAGATTCCGAGGATAATCTTCCATTTCCCCGATCCTACATCTTGTGGTCACCTGAGTCAAGTAAATACCCATCTTGATCTAAATGAGAGCGCAAGATGGCCCGTTGAACGCCGGAACCGCGCGTTAGTTATACGAGAGGAGGTTCATCGACGATGGCACACGAGAGGGGAACGAAGAAAGTGGCGCCGGGGTTAAGGCGAATCGGACTTGGCACGTCAGCACTGGTCGGTATGGCTTTGCTTGCCGCGTTTCTCATCCAAGCTCAGCCGACCTCGCGATCGAGTTCCGCCGGTCCCAGCCCTATTGAGCGAATTCAATCTCTAGTCGCTGAAGCGACGGAAACCATCGGCGGTTGGGAGCAACGCGCAACGGTTTGCCTCGTTCTGGCAGCCATCGTCATCGCGTTTGGTCTGATCAGCGCGGCAATGCTGGGATCCGGAGGCAAACTCGTCAAAATCGTGCGTGTCCTATTGGGCGTGTTCGTAAGCCTCATAACCTTTTTGTCGGACACGATGTATCCGGAAGGATACAGGACCCTCAAAGACCGTGCCAGCGTCGCGAAGAGCTACGTGAGAAAAATAGAGTTCCGTCTGGCGGACTACGACGCAGCAGCCCCAGCCGACATTCGGCAGGAGTGGCGCGACGAAATCCATTCTTTGTTGGAAAAAATCTACGATCTAGAGCGTACGGGCATCGAAGTGTCTTCCTTGCCGGACCTAAGCATGATCGCATATGCCCAGACGCGAGAGCCGGATCGGATCTCCACCCCGCCTCAGAACCAAGAGGGGCTCTATTTTGTCGGTATCTTTTCCAGTGACTCGCTAAAGCAGGCCAAAGACGAAAGCGCGAACAATGCAGTCGAACTCGCAGTCGAGCACATCTCCAAAGGGGTTTCGTTGCCGGGATTGACCAACACGGCACTCAACGATTACGTCCGGAAGTCGTCGCAGATCGAGGATTCCTACCTGACCTTCGATCGGCAAACGAAATCAGTGCGCTACTTCACCTTGCTGCGGCTCAACAAGAAATTCGCTGACCGGAGAGCCGTCGAAATCTTCGGCGGAGGAACCCTGACGGCCGGCAACACGGCAACGCAGGTTCGCCCGGGCTGGTGGCGCTGGACAACGTATGTTTCGGGTCCCGACGAGTTGCTCGACGAGATCGAATGCGTAGAATACACGCTTCATCGAACGTTTCCAGAGCCTGTGAGAAAGGTATGCAAGAGAGGCGACGGCTTGTTCGCCTTTCCGCTGACCACCGAGGGATGGGGAACTTTCGAGATCCCTATACGGGTTACTCGAAAGGATGGTCAGGAAGTTGAACTCTCTCATCAGCTTAGGTTCGATGCGGTTGGCGACTGCCGACAGATAGATGAGTTTACCCTGAGCCAGAGAACACTTTTCCGCCTAGCGGCGACCGATTTCCAGAGAAGCGTCTATGTTTATGTGGGCGATATCGACAAGGGTAAACCCACCAACGTCCACGTTCTGGCGTCGACGCAGACGTTCTGGCGGCCCGGTCGCCTCTCGGAAAACGATTTTCGGGATCGGCTAGGCCGCCTTCGAGTGCAGCGCCACTGGCGATTCGACGCTCGTGGGGTCGGTGACGACATCACGTTCGATTTCTCCGGCAAACGCTACCGGCTGATCGTGACCGGCGTCACATTGCAAAGCCCGGAAGATCAGATACGGCTGAAAATATGTCCAGGCTAGATATCTTTGGCGACTCCTTTGGTCAGCTATTGACGCGGTGCTGTGCGTTGGAAACATTCGCCTCCTCGGCAGCGGGAAAAAGAGTGTAGCCGTAGAATCGACGTGTATTTGGATCCGTTACGCGGGGTGGATCTCGCCGTTGACGAGTTGAAACCCGGTCGAATGTAGGCTGTCGGCGGAACAAACCAGGGAGGGATCGCCCGAATCGCCTCGAAGTTCCGGCTCGGCGACGCCGAAATCGGGCTCGCCGGGGTCGACGACCCAAACGATCTTGCCGCGAAATCGCACCTTTACTTCGAGTTGGGCGCCGCAGGCGCGGCAAACAATTTCGTTGTGGTCGCCGTTCACTTGAGGTATTGATCTAAATCCGGGTGGACGAGGGCGTCGATTTCGGCGTCGGAGAGATTGTCGGCGGTTACAATCGTCGCCGGCGAATCGATGCGCTTAGCCGGGGTTTCGCCGTTTAGTTTCGCGACGATCGTTTTCACCGCCTCGTAACCGATATTAAAAGGGTCTTGCACGACTAAGGCGTCGAGCACCCCGTCGATGAGATCCTTTTCGATCGTATCGGAAAAGTCGAAGCCCACCATCTTCACCTTCCCCGTCAGCCCGCGGCTGCGCAACGCCTTGGCGGCGCCGATCGTGCCGGGTTCAGCCGAGGCGAACAGGCCGTCGGCGTCCGGGTGGGCGGTCAACATATTCTCGGTGACGGCTAAAGCCCGTGCGCGGTCGGACATGCAATATTGCTCGGCGAGAATTTGAATTTTGGGGAACTCGCGGCTCAGTGTTTCTTCGAAGCCCTTTTCCCGTTGCGTGGTGGAGGCGCTGCCGGGAACCATCTTGACAACCAAGACGCGGCCTTTCGAATCGAGCAACTCGGCGAGTTGCCGAGCCGCCGACACGCCGGCCTCATAGTTATTCGTCGCCACGAAGGAGACGTAATTTTCAGTATTGATTCCCGAGTCGAAAATCGAAACCGGAATGCCCTCCCTGGCGGCGCGCTCGACAACCGTAACCAGCGCGGTGGCTTCGGTGGGCGCCATCACAATGCCGTCCACTCGGGCATTGATCATGGCGTCAACGATTTCGATTTGGCGCGAAAAATCCGTTTCCGTCGGCGGCCCCTTCCACTCGATGTCGATGTCGGCTTCGCGCCCGGCGGCGACCGCGCCGGCGTGAACGCTTTGCCAAAACACATGGGCCACGGCTTTGGGAACCACGCCGATGCGCGTCCGATCCGAACGATTGCAGGCCCCCGTGACCAGCGCAAGCACTACCAGGAGAACCACTGAGAAAAAGGAGAAAATGGGTTTGCGACCGGACGCCATGATGAAAACTTCTCCGTGACTAGCCGCGCGGACGAGGACTCCGACGACATACTGATCTTATAAGATTCGGCCGGCCGTTTTGTGCTTCAGGGACACGCGACATAAATGTGGAGAACCGACGGCCCGGGTCCCAGCGTTTCCCCGCCTGAAGTCTTCGCTTGGTTCGACCATGGCTAAAGCCACTTGGGAGAAGGCCGTTGAAACGGCCTCGTGCCGGACGACTAGTGCCACGACCGCATCGCCAAGGTCGGGGAAAGGTGCGTGGTCTGAGTACTAGCCCTTTCAACCGGAAACGGGCCCTATAAGGGCCGGCCTATTTGCGACTCAAGCCCGGTGAACCGGGCTGAGCGTGGACTTCCGTCCACGCCTCTGATTCTATTGCTCGGATGGTTGGAGGGATGTTCCATATTTGTGTCGTGCGCCCGGGCTCGAGCGGCCCTTTCTAGAGCGCCGTCCAACCGCCATCGATGGGGACAACGGTGCCTTGCATGTATTCGGCTTCGTCCGAACACATATAAAGAACCAGGTGGGCGATCTCCTCGGGCTTCCCCATGCGGCCGATCGGCTGACGGGCGTGAACCTCTTGGCGTACTTTATCCTTCTCGTGCTTGTGGAACTTTTCGAGATACCCCTCGACAAAAGGTGTATGCACCGTCCCGGGACAGATGCAATTCACCCGTACCTGATTGGCGTAATCTCCGGCGAGCTGCCGCGTCAATGCCACGACCGCGCCTTTCGAGGCGCAATAGGCGGTGCGGCGCCCGACGGCGACCAGTCCGGCGACCGAGGCAATGTTGACGATCGAACCGCGGCCGGATGCAAGCAGCAGCGGAAAGGCATTTTTTGTCGCTAGAAAAAGCCCGTTGACGTTCACGTCGAAGACACGCTTCCAGTCTTCGAAATCGGTTTCCTCGATATTGCCGACGTGCGCGATACCGGCGTTGTTCACCAAGATGTCGAGTTCGTTGATGGAGCCGAACAAGGCTTCGACGGCATCAGGATCCGTCAGGTCGACCTGCTTCGCGGTGACAGCGGCTCCCAGCTCGGCGGCAAGCGCTTCGGCGCCCTCGATATTCAGGTCGGCAATGATGACGGACGCGCCAGCTTGGCTCAAAGCACGGACGGTGTGTTCACCAATGCCGCTCGCGCCGCCGGTAACCAAGGCGCGACGGCCGTCAAGTCGAAAAGGGGGATTGGCGGACATGACGGGTTTCCTGCTCGAGCGAAATGAAACGGTTGGACAGCGACGCCGTCAAGAGACCCAACGCGAGCGACGATAACACTTGCCTCGCCGAGGCTTTCGCGCCAAGTCGAGATCCCCGTCCGTCACTGCGCGGTCAGGCATACCGCTCGCACGATGCAATTTCGGCCCGCCGCCGATCGCTCCGGGCCCGCCGACGCAACAGAAATATCCCAATCAAGGGGTCAGCGATAGCGGTATGTGATTCTTCCGCGCGTCAGATCATAGGGGGAAAGTTCGAGTTGGACGCGATCTCCCGTGAGGATGCGGATGCGGTGTTTGCGTAGCTTCCCGGCGATCTGAGCAAGCACTTTGTGCTTGTCATCCAGTTCGACGCTGAAAATGCCGCCGGGGTGCTTTTCCACGACGGTGCCGGTGACTTCAATTCCTTCTTCCTTCGCCATTATCCTCCTAGCCGTTGATTGCGGCGAGCCGCGGGTAGGCTCTTAGTGTGCCAGATACCTTCCGGAGGTGACAAGGGAGGGCGCGACATCCATAGGGAGAATCGGCGGCCCGGAAACCGACCCTACAATGGGCCGGCCCAATCCGAGCCAACCAAAAAGCCCTTAGCCTGCATTTCTCACCACCTGACGGTCGAAGCACGCGATCGGCCCATCATTCCTTCGTTACGGTTGCCTGCCGTGCTCACCGTACTGTTCAAGTACGCCTCTTTGGTTAAGGAAGGGGCACCAGGCGGCCCGTGCCTCGTACTGACAGGCCTCTCACACACTTCGCCCCGCCAGGTGGTGAGAAATGCAGGCTAGAACCGGGCTGAGCGCGGACTTCCGTCCACGCCTCGGTTGCTGTTGCTCGCATGGCTTTATGTAGCGGATGGGGTCAGAGTCCGGGCGGGTAATACCCCTGGCGGTGATTGACCTCGACTTCCGCGTCGAGATTCACTTTGACCCGAATGCGGCGGTAACGACCGTCACTAAACGGCGACGGCGGAGCGTAGCCGAGAATATATTGGCTTTCGACCGCGCCGGAAATGTCCAAGATCGCGTTATAGAGGGCGGCCAGTTGGGCGCGGGCGTATTCGCCGGTTCCCACGGTGCGGACATAGTTGCCGGCGTCCTGCGGTTTCGAGAGAAATCCCTGGACGTCGCTGTGAACGCCCTCCATCGGATGCACGACTCTGCCTCCGGTGGCGCGGGCCAATTGTTTGAGATTCTTCTCTTCGGTCTCGTGAAACCCCCAGGCAACGGTACTGACGGCGTAGATGGTCACTTGCTGGCGTTGCGCGGCGGCAATGACTTCCTCGACCGTGCGCGTGCTGGCATTGTCGTGGCCGTCTCCGACAACGACCAAAATCTTGCGCGGCTCCCCGACCCCCTGGTAGCTGGTCGACGCCAGCTGCTCGGTGCAGGCCTTATAGGCGGCGTCGAGCATCGCGCTGCCACCGCCATGCTTGAGGTTTTCCATACGCTGCGCGATCGGGTAGGGATCGGTGGTCATCTTGACGAGCAAGTCCACTTCGGTGTGGTATCCCATCAAGAATCCCTTATGCCTCCCGCCCTCGGGAACGAGGATGTAGGCCAGATCGCCGATGGAGTTTTTGTAGCTCTTGTAGTAAACGCGCGCCGTGTTGCTGAGGTCGATCAAGAACCCGACGTGCAAGGGAGGCGTTTCGGGGTCCTTATCGACGATCTTGGTAAAGTAGCGGATCTCGACCGGCTCGCCGTTTTCGAGCACCTCGAAATCGCGCTTAAACAGATCGACGATGAATCGTCCCTTGGGGTCGCTGACCGTCACCGGGACGTTGACGACGTTGACGTCGACGCGAATCGGTTCATCAGGGGCCTCCGCAGCTTCCTGCGCCGTCAGCAGACTGAAAGCCGCCAGCCCCGTGATCGCAACCTTTTTGAACATGATCCGGAACCCCCCGCTATTTTAGCGGAGTGGAGGCCTGGGGCCAATGAAAAAATGCGAACCCGAGCGCGGCTGCTCACAGCGACGAGCTTTTTTCGATAGGGCCCACGTCAGCGTCGCCGCCGGATTTGGGATCGGTTTGCGAGCGCACCGGCCGGCTAGTCCGTTATGATTTCATGGTCGGTACTGGGTCGGCCCAAGCAGATATGATTGACGTTCGCGAGTTGAGCTTTCGCTATCCATCCGCCCAAGGGCCCACGTTGCAGGACCTGGATTTTCACGTCGACGACGGCGAAGTGCTCGGTTTTTTGGGACCCAACGGCGCGGGCAAGTCCACGACGCAGAAAATCCTGATCGGTCTGCTGCGCGAGTATAGCGGCAGTGTCTCGGTCATGGGCGGCTCTCTGGCCGGGCGCGGCTCCGATTACTACGAGCAGATTGGGGTCTCGTTTGAGCGCCCCAATCATTTCTTGAAGCTGACGGCCTTCGAAAACTTGAGCTTCTTCCGGTCCCTGTATCGTGGCGACACGGAAGATCCACTGGATTTACTCGATGCGGTCGGGTTGCGGGATGACGCCGACCGCTACGTGGGCGAATTCTCGAAGGGGATGCAGGTGCGGCTCAACTTCGCGCGTGCCTTGCTCAACAAACCGAAGCTGTTGTTCCTTGACGAACCGACGACCGGCCTCGATCCGGTGAACACGCGAATCATGATGGAAGAGATCCGCCGGCTGCGCGAGCAAGGCACCACGATCTTTCTCACGACGCACAACATGAGCCTCGCTGACGGGGTTTGCGATCGGGTTGCTTTCTTAGTCGACGGACGAATTCGGCTGATCGACTCGCCCCGTGAACTCAAACTGCGCTACGGCTCGCGACACGTCCGGGTGGAATACGGATCGAGCCCTACAACCGAATTCAGAGACTTACCGTTGGAGGGCTTGGCCGACAACCAGAAGTTCTTGGGCCTGATTCGCCGCGACGATTTGCAGACGATTCACACCCAGGAAACGACGTTGGACGACATCTTCATCCAGGTCACGGGGAGAAGCCTTTCGTGAGTCGATTGATCGCGACCGTCAAGCACGATGTACGGAACCAGTATCGCCACGGGTTTTACTTCGCCTCCTTTTTCGTCCTCGTCTTCGTGGGAACCATCGTTAGTCTGTTGCCTCCGGCGGCCGCGGTTGTGATTCCCGCGATTTTACTGACCGGCATGTTGCTGGGGACGTTTGTTTTCATGGCGGGACTGCTGCTGTTGGAAAAAGGCCAGGGGACGCTCGAAGGCCTGATTGTGACGCCGCTGAAACCGGACGAGTATCTATTGGCCAAGGTTGTGACGCTGGCGGGAGTTGCCGTGTTGGAGAACGCCGTCATCACCGCTATCGCTCGCACAAGCGGGCTGCTTTCCGACGTCGAATGGGGGTGGGTTCTTGCCGGCTCGGTCTTCAGCGGCGTCGTCTACACGTTGCTCGGCTTTCTGACGGTGATCCGCTACGACTCGCTCAACGAGTTCATGTTCCCGATGATTCTCATAACGATGCTGCTGCAACTTCCCGCGATGGTCTGTTTCGGGATGCCGGAGTTTGCTCCGCTCTTTCTGCTGCCCACGCACGGACCGCTGCTGATGTTTCAAGCGGCCTTGGAGCCGCTACCGGCATGGAAGATGACGTACGCGGTGGGGTACCCGTCGGCGTGGATTTTCATTTCGTTCTTGTGGGGACGGCGGACGTTTCATCGATTCGTCACGGTCGGAATCGGGAAGTCGTAGCATGCGCGCACCAGCATTGCTTCGTGCCTTGACGGGAACCGAGCTTCGCAACGTTCGCCGCGATCCCATGCTGAGTTGGTTTGCGGCGTTCCCGATCCTAACGGCCCTGTTGCTGGGTTGGCTGGTCCCCTTAGCCGACGCGAATTTCGAAGTCGATCTTCGACCGTACTACTTGCTCATCATGAGCGTTCATGCGGTCTTGGCGGCTCCGGTGCTGATCGGTTTCATCGTCGGCGTGCTGTTGCTCGACGAGCGTGACAACGGCACGTTGCACGCGATTCGGGTCACGCCGCTATCGATGTCTCGATACCTGGCCTGGAAGTTGTGCCCGCCGGTAGCGGTCACCACCGTGTTGACGCTCGTCGGCATTCCGCTCGCGGGGATCATTCCGTTTCAGCTCAGCTACACCGGGCCGGCGCTCGTGGGAGCGCTGTGGGCGCCTCTGCTGGCGCTGACGATGGTCACCTTCGCGAAAGACAAGCTGCAGGGCTTCGTGCTGATGCGCGTCCTGAACTTGTTGCTTCTCATCCCCATGGTTGCGTGGTTTGTGGAAGCGCGCTGGGAACCGTTGCTCATGGTGTTCCCGGCGTTTTGGCCCATAAAGACCTTCTGGCTCGCGGCGCGCGGAGAGAGTTATCTCCCGCATTGCTTAATTGGGGCAATCTATCACGCGGCAGTCATCGCATGGCTCTACCGGCGCTTCCGTCAAGTGTTGGGCCGAAGCGGCTGACCCGCCGGCGATCGGGTGCGGGACATGAATATGGGAGAATTGGCCGGCCGGGGTCGAGCACTTACTCGCCCGCTATTTTCTCTTGATTCAGCCAATGGCTAAAGCCGCATTGGAAAAGGCCGTTGAAACGGCCTCGCACCGGACGACGAGCCGTTTGAACCGGCCCTACAAGGGCCAGCCTATTCCGAGCCGGGCAAGCCCGCTGAAGCGGGCTGCCGCGCCCCGGAGTTTGGTGCGCGGCCGCTTGGCCCGTCGCTTTCGCCGTGGGCTCTGATTCTATTGCTCGGATGGTTGGAGGGATGTTCCCGATTTGATGTCACGCACCCCCGGCGATCGGTGTATGCCGTGCGGCCCGGGCTTTTGCTAAGCTCCGGGGTGCTGTTTCCTTCGACTTGCCTTCGATCAAGTTAGCAACCATGCGCCTACGCCACCTCGCTCTTCTCGCGGCCCTGCTGCCGGCGGCCTGCTCGACCGAACTCCGCACCCAACCGACGCTTGCGATCACTCACGGACCGATGCTCGGCCGCGTTGGCGCTCACCAGATGGGCGTCTGGGCCCGGACTTCGCGCCCCGGTTCATTCCTGATTCGTTACGGCACGAGCGCCGATCAGCTTACGAGCTATTCCGACCCGATTGAAACCTCGCTGGCTCGCGACAACACGGGCTGGGGCCTGGTCGCCGGGCTCGAGGCTTCGACGGAATATTTCTACCAAGTCATTACTTCGCGGCAAGCGGGCGCCAACCCGGTTCACGGCGGGTCGTTTCGTACCCTGCCCGATCCGGCCGAACTCCAAGACGACGAGGTCAACCCGCGCGGCGATTTCAATTTCAGCTTCGAGTTCGCTTGCGGCAACAACCAAAATCCCGCGCAAGGCCTGGGCCACGGGATGCCCGCTTACAACCAGATGCTCGCCAACATCAAGGACAAGGTCGACTTCGCCGTGCTCAACGGCGACTGGCTCTACGAAGAACAGCGCGACTATTCCACCGGCGAGTGGCTGGGGCAAGTGGGGGCCGCCGAAGACGAACTGCCGCGTCTGCTCGAACTCGCGCCCACCATCACCGGCGTCTGGGAAAACTACAAGCTCTATCTATCGCGCGCCGCGAACTTGTCGGAATGGCACCGCGAAGTTCCCTCCTACTACACCTTCGACGACCACGAACTGCTCAACGATATCTACGGCACGGGCACGGCGGGCTACAAACATCGCCGCACCGTTTTTCGCGATATCGGCGTCGAGGCCTGGTATCACTATCTGGGCTGGAGCAATCCGGAGGTGTTCACGCAGGGCATTCATTTCGGTCGAACATCTTATGGGGCCGAGAGCGACATCCTCGAAGACCCCGCGGCCGATTTCACCGAGATTGACTTAGAGCAAGCCGCCAACCTGCATGTCCATTGGGGCGGGGAGACGGCGGCGGTCAACGACAATTCGCTCGACAGCGAGGAAGGCGACCCCAACGCGGGGGTCTACGACATCGTCGAAGTCGTCGACAAAACGAAACTCCGCATCAGTCCGCCCTTCCGCGCCGACGGGACGCAATCGTACTCCATCGGACGACGCTCCTATTCGAAAAAGCGCGTCAGCAATTCCGACATCTTCTTTCTCGACACGCGCAGCCACCGCGACATGCACGACGTCAAGAATCCTCAGGGCCCGGGCCTGTCGATGATCGGCGGGCGCCAACGCGAATGGCTGATGAGGGAAATGGCCGAAAGCGACGCCGAAATCTTCTTTGTCTTCTCGAGCGTCAACTTCATGATTCCGCACGTCGGAGGGACCGGGGGCCCCGGCGGTTTCGTCGCCGACATTGCCAACAAAGACGAAGCCTGGACTGTCTTTCTCGAAGACCGCGACCGTCTGATCGACTTTTGGGATTCACTCGGCAAGCCGGTATTCGTGCTGACCGGCGACCTGCACAACAGCTTCGCCATCAAGATCACCGACCGCGTATGGGAGTTCGCCTCCGGCCCCCACAACTCACGCAACCATCAGGCGAGCGCGGAAGCCGGCCGCCCGGCAAACGGCACGTTCGAATGGCACGGCCGTAAGAGCGAGATTCGCTGGTCGAGCTATATGCGCGACGATGTCCCGGCGGAGCTGAGCCGTCAGCCGGTCTACACGGTCGTGCAGGTCAACAACGTTTTCAATAACCCCGTCGAGGAAGGCAAACAGCGCTGGGTCAAATTCCCGCACCCGCAGGTGATCTTCCAATACTACGACGGCTTCACGGGCAATCTGCTCTACGCCGAGTCTATCGTGGCGAAGTGAAGTCGCGCGGTCGCGGGCCTAGCGCCACGACCGCATGAAAAAGTTTGTTTGGCTGCAAAGCACTATTCCCGCCACGTCACTCCGTCCTGACGCCGCTTCGCGGCTCAAGGAGTTCGCGACTTTGCCGAACACAGGAGTTGGGAATACGAGGATTCGCGGTCGAAAATCGGCCGGCGGCCCCACGGATCGCGGAGGGACTCATGCCTGAAGGACCCGCGTTTCCTGCTCGTGACCCGCCCGGGCCGGCGGCGTGACCTTTCGGATCTCCCTCGGCGCCCCAAAACCAACCGCGAAGCCGTGGAAACCGGAGAACTGCACGATGATCTCTCTCCACAGTGATAACCGGCTCTCGGCCAGTCAAGCGGAAGCACGGGTTTGACCGCGGTCCCGACCGCTCAGGAAGCCCGCGCCGCCCTTGAAGGCATGGCTGCCCGCGTCTCGGACTTCACCGATTTCTTGAGGGCGACCGCCGAGGAGAGGCGTCGAATCTGGTCCGAAACGCAGACGGCGATCATCGGCTGCCGAGCGTCGTCGAAGATATCGATAATGCGCTTGTGGTTGTCTTCCAGGTAGAACTTCCTGCCGTCGGTGATCAGATGGACGTCTCGCCCGTTGCGCGCCGAATCAAACAAGCTCTTGCCCATCTGCTTGTGGAGAAAGTTCATTACGCGCCGGATCTTCTGCAACGAAACCCCTTTGCCGCGCAGCTCATTGATCAAGGCCACTTCGACGACCTCATGGATTTCGTACAGCCGCTTGTGCCCGCGCTGCGTCGGGCTCACGACGCCCTGTTCATCCCACCATTGCAGTTGACGCAGACTGACACCGGTGATGCGCGTGACGTCTTGGCTGCTGAAGACTTCGGAAGCAAGGGGGTGGGGGGAGGGGGTTTTCTTTGCTTTCTGCATCACAAATCCTAGCGAGAGCCAGCGGCGGAGCAACTCTGCGATTTTACGACAACTCGACCCCTTGTGAGAAGCCTCTTTTATGTCGTTGAGAGAGAGGCGCTTATCCTCCGCCCACAAAATGCACGACCTCGAATCGTGCTCCGGCACGAATCTCGGTATCGTCCCAATCGGCACGCCTAACGATTTCGCGGTCCATCTCGACCGCTACTCGATCCGCCGGCAGCGCCAGCTGCTCAAGCAAAATCGACACTGTCGCTCCGGGCGGCAAGTCCACGGACTCCCCATTAACTCGAACCGTCAGCGTGTTTTCGATTGACGTGGCAGCGGATTTCATAGACGTTCGAATGAAGGGAAGCGAGCCCGACGGACCTCCAGTGCGATTCTATTATACGCACATTCTTGACGCCTTCCGCGAGAGGAAGACTCCCTAATCCGCCATGCCGGTTTGTCTCAGAGTTGGCCGGAAAGAACGCCGCCCTCCGTAAACATTTTTTTAAGTTTTCTTTTAGGAAAAGCGTGCTTTCTTAGGGCAGTCGCCCCCGCGACGGACTAAGGTTTTTCACTCAGGGCCCGACCGCCGACCGTCTCCAAAGACACGGCGCACGGATGGACGCTCTGTTATGATGACCGCGTTCGCACCTTGGGGGAGCTGCCTCGTGTCCACTTGTCACTTTCTTCGCAAGTTCCTTGTAATCAGTTTGATGTTCGTCCTCGGGACGGTCGTCGGCGGGGCCGGGGAAGCCTCGGAGAACTGGCCGCAATGGCGCGGGCCCAACCTCAACGGCGCCGTTACCTCCTCCGGCTCGCTGCCGGTGAGGTGGAGCGAAACCGAAAACGTGGTTTGGCGCGCCGAGCTGCCGAGTTGGAGCGCGGCGACTCCGATCATTTGGGGAGACACCGTTTTCGTCACTTCGGCGGCGGAGGGATTCACCGATCCAAAAGGCCGCGGCTTTCTGGGCGCCGCGCTCAACCGCATCGCCTCGGCGATGAATTTCGACGACGAGTTGCTGCTCGTCGCGCTCAACCGCAAAGACGGATCGATTCGTTGGCAGCGCGTGATCGGGGCCGGCAATAAAATCCTGTTCAAACAGAACATGGCTTCGCCCTCGCCCGTCACCGACGGCAAACATGTTTGGATCATGACCGGCATCGGCGTGCTGACCTGCTTCGACTTCGCCGGCAAGCAAATCTGGCAACGCGACATTCCAAAAGACTACGGCGAGTTTGGGTTGAACTGGGGCTATGCCTCGTCGCCGCTGCTGCACGACAGGCGTTTGTATATTCAGGTGCTGCACGGCATGCAGACCGACGAGCCGTCTTATGTCTTCGCCGTCGACGGATCGAGCGGGAAGACGATTTGGAAAGTCGACCGGCCCACCGACGCTCCCCGTGAATCTCCCGACGCCTACTCGACGCCGACGCTTGCCGCGGCCGATGACAAATTGCAGTTGATCATCACCGGCGGAGATTACCTAACCGGCCATGAACTTGAAACCGGCCGAGAGCTGTGGCGGGGCGGCGGTCTCAACCCCGCGAAAGCCGGCAACTATCGAACCATAGCCTCGGCCCTGGTCGTTGACGACATCATTTTCGCCCCCGGTCGACGCAAACCGCTGATCGCGTTTCGTAGCGGCGGCAGCGGCGACGTGACCTCGTCTCATCGTTTGTGGTCGACCGACTACGGGCCCGACGTGCCGACCCCCACCAGCGACGGCGAGCGCGTCTACATCGTCGACGACAAAGGTATCGCGCTTTGCCTGCGGGTCCGGGACGGGAAAACCGTCTGGGACCGCAGCCGCCTCGAGCCGGGAACCTACAGCGCCTCGCCCGTGCTCGCCGACGGCAAGATCTACGCCACGAGCGAAGACGGAACGACCACCGTTTTCGCCGCCGGAGACGAGTTCGAGATCCTGAGCGTGAACAAGCTTGATCAGTACACGCTCTCGTCGCCGGCCGTTGCGGGGAACCAGATTTTCATCCGCGCGGGGCATTACCTCTACTGTCTGGCGAAGAAGAGGGGTCGCGGTGACTAGCGCCACGACCGCGTGACAAACTTTGTTTGGCTGCAAAGCACTATTCTTGAGTGACCGCGTCGCTTGGCGATGCGGCTCTGGTTGGCCGTGGTTTCCTCCGCGATGGCGGATCGAAGCCTTCTCAACAAGGTCGGGGGAAGGTGTCTTTGGCACGTGGTCTGGGTACGAGCCTAGGTTTAGCCCGCATTTCTCACCGCGTGGCGAGGCAAAGTGCATGAGAGGTCCGTCAGTACAAGGCGCGCGCCGCTTGGCGCGCGCAGGCGTACTTGAACAGTACGGTGAGCACGGCGAGCAAGCGCAACGAAGTAATGGCGGGCCTATCGTGTGCTTTGCCCGTCAGGCGGTGAGAAATGTGGACTAATCCCTCGCGCCGCGATTTCCTGTGCCACGCCTGGAACGGCATCGGCGGGCTGGCCCTCACCGGGATGGCCGCCGAGGAGTTGCGGGCCCGACCGAACCCACTCGACCCGCCGGCCCCTCGCGAGCAGCACCTGCCTCGCAAGGCGAAGCACTGCATCTTTCTCTTTATGGGCGGCGGCGTGAGCCATATCGAAACATTCGACTACAAGCCCGCTCTCCATAAATATGCCGGCAAGGCTCTGCCGCGGCCGGAAGGGCTTTCCGGCGAGGTGGCAACCGCGCTCGATAAGCCTCACGCCGCGATGCCGTCGCCCTGGGATTTCAAGCGACACGGCGAGTCTGGCCGCTACGTCTCCGCGCTGTTGCCCAACCTGGCCGGCCATGTGGATGAGATGGCCTTTATCCATGGGATTCGCCTCGACAACAACAATCACGGGCCGGCGAGTTTGCACATGAATACAGGCTCGCAATTCCCGGGAAGCCCGTCGGTGGGTTCTTGGATTGAGTACGGCCTGGGGACGCCGAACCAAAACTTGCCGGGCTACGTTGTGATTCAGGATCCGCGCGGTGGTCCGGTCAACGGTTCGGCGGTTTGGGGCAACGGCTATTTACCGGCAGGCTACCAAGGGGTTCGCTTCCGGTCATCCGGCCCCCCGATTCTCGATCTGGAGCGCCCCGAGGACCTTTCCCGTGAGCGGCAGCGCCGCGAGTTCGACCTGCTCAAGTGGCTCAACATCAAGCATGGCGAGGGGCAGCCGGATGCCTCCGAGTTAGAAGCGCGCATCAACGCCTATGAGCTGGCGTTTCGAATGCAGACGGCGGCGCCGGAAGTCGTCGACCTCGCCGGGGAATCCGAGGCCGTTAAGAAGTTGTACGGCCTCGATGATCCCAACACCGCCGGATTCGGCCGCCAATGCTTGTTGGCAAGGCGACTGGTGGAGCAAGGAGTTCGCTACACGCTGTTGATACACGGCCGGCGCATCTCGAACAACAGTTGGGACGATCACAGCGACAGCAAGGGCCGCATGCCGCAACACGCCGTGGAGGTCGACAAGCCGGTGTCGGCTCTGCTGACGGATTTGAAGAGCCGCGGTTTACTGGAAGAGACCCTCGTGGTGTGGGCTTCCGAGATGGGCCGCACACCGTACATCCAACAAGGCAACAGTCCGGACCCCAAACCGGGCCGCGATCATAATCAGAATGCGCTGGTGATGTGGATGGCCGGCGGAGACGTCAAGGCCGGAGCGAGCGTCGGCGCGACGGACGAGTTCGGCATCGGCGGCATCCATCCCATTCCGCTGCACGATGTTCACGCCACCGTGCTCAATCTGATGGGGCTGGACGACAAGCGACTGACCTACCTGCACCAGGGGCGCTACCGCAAGCTCACCGATATCGGCGGGCACGTGCTGTCGGAGTTGATCGCCTGACGGCGGGCTGATTGCGGGCGCTTTAGGCCGCGGAAGCGACGCGACCGAGGAAATCTCAGCCGGATTGAAGGTCGGACGCCGCCTTTCGCTACCACTTCCAGGTCTTCTTGAGTTCGTTGTTCACTGTGGCTCCGTCGGGCCATCGGCTCTCGGAAAGATCGATGACGCAGCGGGCGGCTTCGATGCCCATGTCCTCCATCGAGAGAGTATCGGTGCCGGCAGTGTGCGAGCTGACGACGACGTTGTCGAGCTGGAACAAGGGGTTGTCGGGGTCGGTCGGTTCCTTCTCGAACACGTCCAGACCGGCGGCGCGGAGTTGACCCGACGTCAGGGCCGCGACTAAGTCTTTTTCGACTACCAAGCCGCCGCGCGATGTGTTGATGAGTACGCTGCCTGGCTTCATTTTCGCGAGCCGGCGGCCGTTGATGATGCCTCGTGTCTCGTCCGAGAGCGGGCAGTGGAGGCTGATGTAGTCGGAGCGGCCAAGGAGCGCGTCGAGCTCCATCAACTCGATGCCGTGCTTCTCGACGAAGGCCCGGTCCGGGTACGTTTCCGCGGCGATGACCTTCATACCCATGCCCAGCGCGCGGACGGCGGCGGCGCGGCCGATGCGTCCCAACCCAACAATGCCGAACGTCTTGCCGCGGATGGGTTGGTGAAGCTCCACCGGCCATTCGCCGGCTCGCGTCGCTTTGTCGTCTTGCGGGATTGACTTGGCGACCGCGAAGAGCAAGGCCATGGCGTGTTCCGCGACCGCTTCACGATTCGCCGTCGGCGTAACCGTCACTGCGATTCCTCGCTCGGTTGCGGCCGGAATGTCAACGCTGTCAAGCCCGACGCCAATTCGTGCGATCACGCGCAACTCCGGCAATGCGGCCAGCACCGCGGCTGTGTAACGCTCTCCCCAGGCCAACACGGCGGCCACGCCGCGCAGTTGTTCAATCGTCGCCTGATCGCCGGCATGGCCGCGCGGGAAGTCGAGGCCCTTCGTGTAGCGAATATCGAAGCCGGCTTGTTTGAGCATGTCGACATGGGGGCCTTGGCGGTCCAGTCTTCCGTCGGAGCTGATGAGTACGGTCGGCATAGTTGGATACTTTCTTCCTCGGTTGCTCTCTCCGCCACTACGAGGGCCGGGGGCGGCGATGGCGGCCTACCTACCCTTCGGCTGCTACCAAAAGACCACGAAGCTAAGCAGCGCCCCCACCAGCACAACCGCGACGCCGAGACCGATCGGCCAGGCGTCGCTATAGCTCGGTGCGTCGGCGGGTATGATGTGGCCGACTTGCAGTTGGCTCGAACGCAACCATTCCGTCTTTTCTTCGTGGAGAAGCCGGCCGGGTGACTCCCAACCCAGCAGAAGCGACATCAAAACCATCGGTCCCGCCGTCAGCAGCACCGCGAAAATATAGCCGGCATAATCACCCGCCGCCCATTCGGGCAAAATCGCCACCCCGAAGTTTTCCGCGATCGGCCGGGCCGTTAACCGCAGCACGCCGTAAGCGACACCCACGCTCAATCCCACGGCGCCGCCACGCCGATGGACGCGGGTGAAAACGCCCATCAAGTAGATCGTCAACAACGGCACCACGAAAGCTCCCACCAAATCGATGAAGAACAGCAACATCCCCCTCTCGCCGAGCAGGAAGGGGATGTAACCGAACGAGCCGAAGATAATCACCGGCGTCAGCGCGCGGCCAACCCCCAGGTAATGCCGATCGTCTCGATCGCGCACCAGAAATCGGGCGTACACATCGCGCACCAACAGCGACGACAACGCGGACCCGATCGAATCAAAGGTCGAAAAAATAGACGCGACCACGCCCGCGACGACCAGGCCTTTCAGTCCCCAGGGCGTCAGGTCGCGCACCAGCAGCGGGTAAATCGAGTCGCGCGCCCGCAGCGCGGTTTCGAGCGGCATCGCGCTCGTCTCCGGATAGAGGCCCCGCCCGATCACGCCCATCATCAGGTTGGTGAAAGTCGTCCCGATCATCAGCACGCCCGCAACGACGACCGACATCTTGAGGTCCCATTCGCTTCGTGACCCGAACATCCGCATCGACTGCGTATGATTCACGATTGAGTACGACAGCCCAAGGATGAGGAACGCAATGCAGACCAGCCACGCGGGCGTTCGTTTGACGATCTGTTGGCGGCTCTCGTCATACTCGCCCCCAAGCAGCAACAGGTTCTCGATTTCCGTCGCTGATTTCCCCTTGGTGGATTCTCTCTCGACCGTCTCGGAACCCACATGCAGCATCTGACGCTCGAGGCCCGGTTCGTGCAAGGCCAATTTGCTTGCAACCCGCCCCATCCCCCAACCGCGCTCCAAACGATGAAGAATAACGTCAACGATGCAATCACCATGACGATGGTTTGCAGGGCGTCGGTAATCGCCACCGACTTGAGGCCGCCCATGGCGGTGTAGACCGCGGCCACGGCCGCCATCGCTCCCACGGCCCACCAGGCGACGGTCCCCCAACCGCACACGATCGCCAGCACCAAATACACCGTGGTGGCGATGATACCGAGAACCATCGTGCGGTATTGCACCTGCACGAATACGCTCAACACGCGCGCCGCCGGTCCAAAGCGGGCTTCCAAGTACTCGGCGTTCGTATACATCCCGGCCCGGTACATCGGTAGGAAAATGTAGTGCGCCGCCAGCACCCACCCGGCCGTCACTCCAACCCAATTCGTCACGAAATACGTCAGGCCCAGGACATACGTTCCGCCGGCGTCCGCGACCAGGTCGCTCGAATCGATCGCCGTGGCGTACAACGACAGACCGACCATCCACCACGGCAGACCGCGGCCCGCCAGAAACCAATCGGAGCTTGATTTCGTGTCCTTGCTTCGGATGAGCCCGTACACAATGATCGGGGCATTGAAGGCAAGGACGATGATCCAATCGAAAAGACTCATGCGCTTGGCTCTCGAGCGCGGGTCAGGCGAGTGCCGGCCGGGTTCTACGCGACCGTCGGGTCCTCCGGCAGCTTTAGCTTGTACCCGACGCCCGGCTGATCGCCGAGAGTGACCACGCCGTTGACCGGAGAAGGCGCGCCGTCGAAGAACTCCGGCTCGGGTTGACCATCCCCCATCCAGACCGGGACCGGGAAATGCTCGACCATTTGGCAGACGGGTTCAGCGAAAGCGAATTGCAGGGTCGGCAGGCCGTAGGCATGGGTGCAAACCGGCAACCCCGCGGCGACAGCCATGGCGCAGACTCGTTTCGCCTCGGTGAATCCGCCGACACGGCCCATGTCGAATTGGACGATATTGACTGCTTTGTTGCGAATCAGTAAATCAAATCCGTAGCGCGTGAACTCGTGCTCGCCGGCCGCGATGGGGACGGGAGAACTCTTGGTCAGCTCCTTGTACCCTTCCAAGTCGTCGGGCAACAGCGGCTCCTCGATCCATTTCAAGTCGAATGGCGCTAGTTTGCGCACGATGCGTTGGGCGTAGTCCAGCGTCCAGCCCATATAGGCGTCACCCATCAACTCAATCGAATCGCCCACCGTGTCGCGAAGCATCTTCACCAATTCCACATTGCGGTTCATGCCTTCCAACCCGTCGGCCGGACCCCACCGAAACCGCATCTTCATGGCGCGATACCCCCGGGCGACGTAGTCGGCGGCTTCGGCGCAAAAGTCCTCGGCGTTCTCGTAGTGCAGATGGCTGGCGTAGGCCGGGATGGTGTCGCGAACCCGGCCGCCCAACAATTGATAGACAGGCTGCCCGCACGCCTTGCCGGCCAAATCCCAAAGCGCGATGTCGAGGGCGCTGATGCCGTAGAGCGCGGCGCCTTTGCGGCCGTAGGGAATCGAGGCGCGAAACATTTGGTCCCATAAAAGCGTTCTGTCGCGCGCGTCGGCACCGACGAGGAAGTGCGAAAGGTGATGCTTGACCCACTTCCACGACGCACATGCCCTCGGGGGCGCGCCATGTCGAGATCGGATGCTTGTATTGCGGGTAGACGGCCATCGCCGTGACCAGATGAAGCTCGTCTTCGCGGTCACAGAAATCTCCCCAGGCGGAAGAGGCGTGGTGGGTAACCTCAACATTCGTGATTCGCATGAGACTATTGATCCTATCCTACGCGGACAGCGGAACGAATAGCTTGAGGCAAGAGTGCGACCACGACTCTCCGACAGGCCGAAGAGCATTGGGAGCGGTCGGTCGGCCTCGGGCCGCCACCTTCGCCCAGGCCGGATCAGTGCCTCTTGTAGCGAACCTCCCCGTCTTCCGGCGCCAGCTTGGAGACCACAACGACATTCCTCTTCAACCCGACGAAGTAGAACGGGTTCCCCTCACAGGCTACTTCGAGCAAGTGGGGCCTTGAGGACAACACGCCGTTGGGCTTGACGTCCTCGATGACGTAGAGTCCTCCCGGACGCACGTGGGACAGCAGGTTTCCGAGAGTAGCCAGCTGATCGTCCGCTCGATGCGATCCATCGTCGATGATCAGGTCGAAGGCGTCGACCCCGGCGTTGGCCAGAAACTCCGAGATCTGTTGCGGGTCGGTCGAGTCACAGAGGTGGGTGTGGATCCGGTTTTCGGAGAATTGTGTGTCGGGCTGGACATCCAAGCCATGAACACCGGCGTTGGGAAAGTAATCGCGCCACGCCCGAAGCGATCCCCCCTGTCGATACCACTCCGCGCACCAGGGAACCATGGACGAAGGGACGCGCGGTATGAGTGTTCCTATGCCTACTTCCAGGACGGCACGGGTGGACTCGCGGCGTGGTTCGAGCAGCGAGTGATATAGCGTGGCATACCGAATTTTGTCGGTTCCGTAGTGGTGAAACAGATCGTTAATCTTCATCGGTTATCCCGCCACGCGATGAGAAAAGCGGGCCGGCTATCTAGTATCGAAGATATCGGCCGGTGGCTGGTGAGAAATGCCGGCCCGGTTTGGCGAGGGGGCGCGGCTCGGGAAACGGAAACACAACAATCAATCGCCGGGACTACCTCAATTCGTCATTGCGCGGCCGTCGCCGATCACAGCATTTCGTCCGGTCCGCCGGGCTCAGGATAGCGGCGGTGTCAAGGCGGTCTTGGCGGATTTTCGGGGCTCTC
This sequence comes from Bryobacterales bacterium, assembly GCA_965248235.1. Classification (GTDB taxonomy): domain Bacteria; phylum Acidobacteriota; class Terriglobia; order Bryobacterales; family UBA6623; genus UBA6623. The sequence continues at coordinate 337,348 of CBDFIU010000003.1, forward strand.
AACCGCTCTCGTTTCGTGAAGATTCTTTATTCGGTGGCTGTCACCGAACCCCTCCCCCGAACCCCTCCCGAACCCCCACCGAACCCCCGGAACCCCCCCGAACCCCCTCACCGAACCCTTGTCACCGAACCCTTACCGAACCCTTTTGAAGAGATCCGCGCCCTACGCCGCCGGCTGTGGCTCGTAGCGCTCGACCTTGATCCCGTCTTGCTGCTTGCGTGCTTGGGCTAGTTCGTAGCCGCTTTGCAGGCGCAGCCAGTGGTCAGCGTTGGACCATCCCGCCTTCTCCAGCCGGATCGCCATTTCCGGTGAGATTCCGGACTGCCCGTGGATTAAGCGCGAGAGGGTGTTGCGGGTGACGCCCAAAACCTTCGCGCCTTCGGTAACGCTGAGTCCGAGCGGCTCCAAACAGGCGTCGTTGACCGACCGGCCCGGGTGTGGCGGGTTCTTCATGGGCATGATTTTTGCTCCATTCCTACTAGTGGTAATCGACCAGGTCAACTTCGAATGCATCGCCGTTCTCGAAGCGGAAGATGACGCGCCAATTGCCCGAGATCGTCACGCTCCAGTAGTCTTTCAGATCGCCCTTGAGCGGGTGGAGACGATACCCCGGCAAATCGAGATCACCGGGCGTTTGCGCCCGGTCAAGGTGAGCCAACACGTCACTGATGCGGTCCGCACGGCCAGCATGCACCCTGCTGCCGTCCCCGCGCTCAAACAGCCGCTTCAGGCCCCGGTGGCGAAAACTCTCGATCAAACGTGAGTGTAACATGCAACGTTGCGCGGTGCACAGGAAACCCATGGAAAGCGGAAACCGGCGGAAACCGGGACAGCCTCAGTTTTGCAGGCTGGAGCTTGCCGGAGGCAACCGGTCTTTATTCGGTGGTCTTTATTCGGTGACTGTTTTAATGCATAGGTGAGCCGGCGAAGAGGTCCTCCTGAGAGGGATAAAAAGCTAAGCGCAGCCGCCCAAGGCGGCGCCTTAGAACCCGAACTCAGGAGGACTGAAATGCACTATATCGGACTCGACGTCCACAAGCAAAGCGTCAGCTACTGCACCAAGACCGCCGCCGGGGAGTTGGTCGAGGAAGGTCGCATCGACGCCACCCGCGAAGCGCTCGCAAGTTGGGCCCAAACGCAACCGCCCTGGCGCGGGGCGATGGAAGCCACCTTGTTCAGCGGCTGGATCCACGACACGCTCGCGCCCTACGCCGACGACCTCGCCGTCGGACACCCCGCCGCCATGGAAGCCATCACGCGGGCCAAAAAGAAAAGCGATCGCCTCGATTCCGACAAGCTCGCCGACCTATGCCGCGTCAACCTGCTGCCGCGCGTGTGGATGCCGCCGCGCGAGCTGCGCGAATTGCGCCGCCTGCTGCGCTTTCGCCGACGCCTGGTCGAACAAGCGACCTGGTCGAAGAACCGCATCGCGACCTTGATGATGGAAATCGGCGAGCCCTACGCCAAGTCCAAACTGCACGGCAAACGCTACTTCTACCGCTTTCTCGATGATCTGAAGGCAAGCGAAACCGACCTTCTCCTGTTGGCCGCGAGCCGCGACCGTCTGGAGGATTCCGCCGAGCTCGCCCGGCTTGTCGAGAAACGCCTGCTCGAGCATCCGCTGTTGTGCGAGCGTGTGGCGAGGTTGCAAACGATCCCGGGCGTCGGGGCGATCACGGCGCTCACGTGGGCGGTCGAGATCGGCGACCCGCGGCGCTTTCGCTCGCTCGATCGCGCGGTGAGCTACTGCGGGCTCTGCGCGCGGCTCAACGAATCGGCGGGCAAGAGCAAACGCGGCCCGCTGTCGAAGCAACGCAACCCGCATCTGCAACACGTGCTGATCGAAGCCGCCAAGCTTGCGCCGCGCTGGAACGAGCCGTTGGCCGGGTTGTATCAAAGCGAACTCGAGCGCGGACATCGCAATCGCGCGACGATTCGCGTGGCCCGCAAGCTGGTGGCGATGCTGCTCGCCATCGACCGCCGCCAAAGCGGCTACGAAGCGCGAGACTAGCGACGTAGCGATGCGCTGAACGACTTTCCGCCGGGCCTCGGCGTTCGGTGACTCCGTAACGGCTCCGCCGCGGCGGCGCCCGAGACGGCATGGTGACTGTTTCGAGGCCGGCGGAATCGACTTTGTTGGACCCGAACTGAATCTTCCGCGACGGCGCGCCTTGGCGTGCCCGAGGCGGCTCATGGATGTCTGGTCGCGCCCGAGGCGGGCGGTGATCGAAGTGAATGCGATTCGGTGACGGGAGTTCGTAGGCGTGGCAAGACGCCACCAATCACGCGGACTCTGATCCGCCAACGCCGGACCTGCGTCGGGTGACGAGGGCCGTCCATCGCCCTCGAAAATCTTCCAATAAGCGGCTGAGCGGAACCCGTCAAGGGTTCGCTTCGCCGCTGCGCGCCCTTGACTGAACCCGCTCAGCCGCCCAACCCCCCTAATACGAGGGCGATGGACTCCGAGCGTCGCTCACCCGACCCGAATCGAGAGCGACGATTGCTTCGCCCTTTCTCCATCACCCATCCCTCACCAACAGCGGGCTGACTGCGTCCACCCCTTGCGGACACTTGACAGATACCTGTCATGGATGTCACCGAACCCTCGACCGAACCCTCCACCGAACCCTCACCGAACCCTCACCCCGGCTGCGCCAGGGTACACCCTCTTCTTGCTCTGAAGGCAACCATCGTTGCCGCCGTAGACGCCAACCCACTGGGAGATGACCTCGCCAGTTTTTGAGCTGCCATGGCAGAGAAAACCTAGCCTAGCACTTCATGACAGTAGTCACCACTTCTGCTGAAACTCTTCGACAATGAACCTGGCTTCTTCGAGGGTGAGTGCTTGCGCGGCCATGACGAGTCCTAGGGTATAGGGTCAAGACCCTGTTTTGCAACGGTTGTTGGCCATCACCGCAGCGGAGTTCGGGTGGTGGGAAGTTGGATCACTTGCGACTAGCGAGGACCACCAACCTCCTGGTGGATTCAAAGTCATTCTTCGAACGTTCATGGCTTGATCTCCCCGCTGGGAAATCGGTTCTTCAGGCGGCCGAATAGCCTGGCGAAATGTTAGGGCCAGGGCGTAGGCGTAGTAGCTGACGAAAGATATACGCCCTCTGCCAATGGGCTCCGCGTTCGACCTGATGACGTACGTTCCCGCCAACCTATCCCGCAGGGTCTGTGAATCGTCGTCATTACCCACCCAAAACAAGTCTACGAAGATGTTAACCGGGCCCACCACCCAGAGCAACAAGCGAAATGTCATGCGCAAGATCGAAGGTCGGTCGCCTTTGAGAGTCACGATCTTAGTGTCCGCTAGTCTGTACCCTAGCGTTCGAAATCGAGAGCGTTTCAGAACAGCCAGGTAGCCCCACATGACCAGGCCGACGCTCAAAACAGCGACTGGAGGGGCCAACTCCGTCACCGTCGGATCAAGCAGGACCAGCACTGCCAGACCACAACCCAGAATGATCGCGGAATCGGCAACAAAAATCACCAGCCGCCGGAGAATACCCGCATAGTCTCCACGCGCGTAGTAGACGCCTTCGCCCGGACCGGCAGCGGTTGTAATTGCTGCAGACCCACCGACAGAACCCTGGGAGCAGTTGATGCAATAGAGCTTCCCATCCGGCCCTTCATAGGCTGCTGCTCGAATCTTACCGCCACAGCTTGCACAACGCATCCTGCCCATCCTACCCTTCCTCGTCACTTTGGAGAGATCGGGGGAGAGATCGGGGACGGAAAGCCCGAATAAAGAACCTTCATCTCACGGCGGAGACCGGCGCCAAACCGGAAATCGTATTTGGTGGGGCAGCGGGTGTTTGCGGTTCCCCGTTCAGCCTCACGCCAGCAGCTTTTCGACGACTTTTCCGTGGACGTCCGTCAACCGGAAATGCCGGCCCTGGAATTTGAACGTCAGCTTCTTGTGATCAACGCCTAGGCAGTGCAGGATGGTCGCCTGTAGGTCGTGGATGTGGACGGGGTCCTCTAGGATGTTGTAGCAGAAGTCGTCGGTTTTGCCGAGGACCGTGCCGGGTTTGATGCCGCCGCCGGCCAGCCACATCGTGAAACAACGGGGGTGGTGGTCGCGGCCGTAGTTGGTTTTCGTGAGACGGCCTTGGGAATAGACGGTTCGGCCGAACTCGCCTCCCCACACGATTAGCGTTTCGTCGAGCAGGCCGCGTTCCTTAAGGTCGGCGACGAGCGCGGCCGAGCCTTGGTCGGTGTCCTTGGCTTGGACCTGTATGTAGCGCGGTAGGTTGCCGTGCTGATCCCAGCCGCGGTGATAGAGTTGCACGAAACGGACGTCCCGCTCGATCAGCCTGCGCGCGAGTAGGCAGTTCGCCGCGTAGGTGCCGGGCTTTCGAGCTTCCTCTCCATAGCGCTCGAAGGTGCTGTCGGGCTCGCTGGAGAGATCCATGAGATCCGGCACGGCGGTCTGCATGCGGTACGCCATTTCATATTGCGAAATGCGGGTCTCGATTTCCGGGTCGCCGAATGCGTCCGCCCGCATTTGGTTGAGCTTCCCCAGGCGGTCGAGCATGCCGCGGCGAGCGTCGCGGCTGATCCCGGGCGGGTCGGAGAGATAGAGCACCGGGTCGCCGACCGAACGAAACTTGACGCCTTGGTGCTCGGAGGGCAGGAACCCCGGTCCCCAGAGGCGCGAAAACAGCGGTTGGCCCTTGCGGCCGCCCGAGGCTTGCGAAATCAACACGACGTAAGCGGGCAGGTTTTGGTTCTCGCTGCCCAAGCCGTAACTGAGCCAGGCGCCGAGGCTGGGACGTCCCGGTTGTTGACTACCGGTTTGGATGAACGTGATCGCCGGGTCGTGATTGATGGCATCGGTGTGCATCGTTTTGATGAGCGCGATGTCGTCAATTACCTTGCCGGTATGGGGGAGCAGCTCACTCACCAATGTGCCCGACTTACCGCGGCGCTTGAAATCGAACATCGACGGCGCCACGGGAAAGCTGTCTTGGTGGGACGTCATTCCCGTGATGCGCTGCCCCTTGCGGATGGAGTCCGGCAGCTCGGTGCCCATCAACTCGCGGAGCTTCGGCTTGTGGTCGAACAGCTCGATCTGTGACGGAGCGCCCGATTGGTGCATGAAGATCACCCGCTTCGCTTTCGGTGCGAAGTGAGGCAATTCCGCCAAACCCCCCGTCTCGGGGTTGACGGCTCGACCCATTGGGTCTTTTCCGGGCATCGCCTCCAGATCTTTGTGGAGCAGCGAGGCAAGCGCCGCCGTCCCGATGCCGGTCGCGGTGCGGCCGAAGAGCTGGCGGCGGGTCATTAAGAGGCGTTCTTCGGGTCGCATGGCTTACTCCTTGGTGATCGCCTCATCGAGGTTTAGAATTGTGCTCGCGACCATGGTCCATGCCGCGAGCTCGGCATCTTCGATTTTCGGGTTGCGTGCCGCCTCTCCGACGCCCAGGAGTTCTCGGGCCGCGCCGCGGTCTCCGCGAAAAGCCTGGTACTGCTCCGCGGCCAACCCATCGAGCAGTTCCGCTTCTTCGCGGGACGCCTCCCGCGCCAGGGTGCGCCGGTAGGCGTATTGGATTCGATCTTCCGACCGGCTTCCGCCTTCGGTGATCATTCGCTCGGCGAACACTCGGGCGGCCTCGACATAGGTCGGGTCATTCATCAGCACGAGCGCCTGCAGCGGGGTGTTGGTGCGCGCGCGACGTGACGTGCACTCTTCACGGTCGGGTGCGTCGAAAGCATGGAGCGACGGCGGAGGCACGGTTCTGCGCCAAACCGTGTACATGCCGCGGCGGTAGAGATCGTCTGCCCCGCCCACCTCATACTCTTGGCCCGAAAACCACAGGCCAATCGACATCTCTTTCCACAACCCCGGGGGCTGGTAGGGATACACGCTCGGGCCGCCCACCTTGGGGTTCAGCAGCCCCGCCGCCGCCAGAGCGGTGTCGCGCACCATCTCGGCGGGCAAACGGAAGCGCGTGGCGCGCGCCAGCAGGCGGTTCCGGGGATCACGCGATATCAGCTCCGGCGTCGTCTTGGAGGACTGACGATACGTGGCGGACATGACGATCCGCTTCTGCATGGCCTTCACGTCCCACCCACTGTCGACAAACTCACCGGCCAGCCAATCGAGCAATGCCGGATGGCTCGGGGCTTCCGCTTGGGAACCGAAGTTCTCCGACGTCATCACCAACCCCGTGCCGAAGTACATCTGCCAATAGCGGTTCACCGTGACCCTCGCCGTCAACGGATGGGACGGGTCGACAAGCCAGCGCGCCAGTCCCAGGCGGTTTGGCGGCGCGTCTTCCGGGAGCGGAGGCAGAAACGCAGGCAGCCCCGGCTCAACCTTTTCGGTCTTGTTTCGATAATCGCCGCGCCCCAAAACGAAAGTCTCGCGCGGCTGCTTCATCTCAGCCATCACCATGACCGACGGCATCGAGGACTCCAGTTCGCCTTTTTCTTTCCGCAGGTCTTTCTTGCGTTTGTAAAGGTCTTTGATGTCGTTCGGAGCGGCATAAGTCAGGTAGTATTCGCGAAACCGATCGCGGCGACTCAGACAGGCCCGCACGCGACGGCCCACGGCGCTTTGCGCGGAGACTACTGGGACGTTCTCTCCGGTACCGTCGATATCGGCCTTCTTGTGTTCGTCAAACTCCTTCATGCTTTCGGCGCATCCGCTGATGGGCGAAGCCAGAACGGCCCTCATGCCCTCGTGCTCAAAAAGCTGCTTAATGTCCCCGGAGCCGATCACACGATCGTAGACGCGAAGATCGTCGAGGCTGCCCTTATATGGGTTGAACACTCCCGGCACACCGGCTTCGAGAGGACCGCTGTGTTGGTAGGGCCCGGTGAGGTCGTCGCGCGTCGCAATCATCTCCTGCTCTTTACCGTTGATAAAGAGTCGCAGCCCGGCGGCGTTGCCCGAGCCGTCATAAGTAACGATGTAGTGATGGCCGGGGCCTCGTACCTTTTGTTTCGTACGAACCTCAATGGCGTCGTCAGGCCAACGGTGAGAGAGACGCACATAGATGTTGAACTTAAGCTGCATGTTCGCCGGTTCGGCTTCACCAACGAAGATTTCAAAGCCGCGGCGATCCTGTTCGAGGTTCAGTTTCTGGAAGACCGACATCAAGGCCGTGTCCCCGGGGGGTCGCGTGGAGGTCCAGAATGCAACCGAAAAAGGCCCTTCCCGATCGAGCGGCGCGGCCGTGAACGCAACACGGGTCTCCCCGTCAAACTGGACACCGTCTCCGACATTCAGCTCGTCGTAGGTCACTTCGCCGCGCACGACGCTCGCGTGATGCTCTCGGCCGGAAGAGTCGTCGAGGCCCTTGTTGAGTTCATAGTGCCCGGCAAGGCCCTCGGTATTCGCGGTAGGGACTTCCGGTAGGGCGGTCTTTTTCCATTCGTCGACCCAGGCATCGACTGTTTCATTGCCGATTTTCTTATCGATGGCCTCGATAATCTCCGCGATTTCGTCCATCCGGCTCTTTTGTTCTCTGGTCGGCATCCGAACGATGGGTTTTGCGTTGCCTGCCGCGCCGTCGAGACCGCGGTCCGGGATGGTGTTGAAAAAGGCGAAGAACTCATAGAACTCTTTCTGCCTCAACGGGTCGTATTTGTGATCGTGGCAGCGCGCGCAACCCATCGTCAGTCCCAGCCAAACGGTCGACGTGGTTTCGACGCGGTCAATCACGTATTCGGTGTGGTACTCGGCGGCAATGGCGCCGCCCTCGGCGTTGATCATGTGATTGCGGCTGAATCCCGTGGCGATCTTCTGGTCGAGGGTGGAATTCGGAAGCAGGTCGCCGGCGATTTGCTCAATCGTAAATTGGTCGAACGGCTTGTTGTCGTTGAAGGAACGAATCACCCAATCGCGCCAGGGCCACATTTCACGAAGATTGTCGATGTGATAGCCCTGCGTGTCGGCGTAACGGGCCAGGTCGAGCCACTCGATCGCCATCCGCTCGCCATAGTGCTCCGATTCCAATAGGCTGTCGACGACCTTTTCGTAGGCCTCTTCGGAGTCGTCGTTCACAAACGCCGCGACTTGCTCGGGTGTCGGCGGCAACCCGGTCAGATCGAAACTCACCCGTCGAACCAACGTGTTCTTGTCGGCTTCGGGCGAGGGCGCGAGTCCCTCGCTTTCCAGACGCGCAAGCACGAATTGATCGATCTCGTTGCGTAGCCACGCGGGGTTGTTGATTGCAGGCGGCGCGGGACGCACGGGTGTTTGAAACGCCCAGTGGGTTTCCCACTCCGCTCCTTCGTCGATCCAGCGGCGAATCGTCTCGACCTCTGCTTGAGTGAGCTGCCGGTCGGCGCTCGGAGGAGGCATGCGGGCGATTTCCTGCTTGTGGTTGATGCGCTGGTAGAGGCGACTCGCCGCCGCGTCGCCGGGAATGATGACTTGGCGTCCCCCTCGGTCGGCGAAAGCGCCTTCCTTGGTGTCGAGCCGCAGGTCGGCCTGCCGCGGACCCTCGTCGGGACCATGGCAAGCGAAGCACTTGTCGGAGAGAATCGGGCGGACCTCGCGGCTGAAGTCCACCCCCTTGACGGCCGGCCCTTTCGGGGCCGCGCTGACGTTGGCGGCGGCGGCAACGCCAAACAGCACCGACAATAGCAGCGGCTTCATAGAGATACCCTCACGGACAGTATAGGCCCTTATGCCGGCAGGACCATAAGAAACATCGGCTATCGCGCCCAACAATCATCGACCCGGATTTTCAACGCCGTCAAACCGGGCTTCCGTGACTTCCCGCCGCCGGAAATCGGCCAACGGTATAATTGGGCGTCATGGTCGGCCGCGCCATTAGTCACTACAAGATCCTCGCCAAGCTGGGCGAAGGCGGAATGGGTGTGGTCTACAAGGCCCAAGACACCAAACTCAAGCGTGTGGTCGCGCTCAAATTCCTGGCGGCCCACCTGCTCGGCGACGGTGAGGAAAAAGCCCGCTTCCTTCGCGAGGCGCAGGCCGCCGCCGCGCTGGATCACCCCAACATCTGCACCATCTATGAGGTCGATGAGGTCGACGGCAAAACCTTCATCGCCATGGCCTACATCGAAGGCCAAACCATCCAGCAGAAAGTCGGGGAGGGTCGGTTGAGCCTCCGCGAAGCTCTGGATATTGCCCTCCAGACAGCCCAGGGCCTGCAAGCCGCCCACGAGAACGGCGTCGTTCATCGCGATATCAAGCCCGGCAATATCATCGTCACTGAAAAACAGCGGGCGAGCATCCTGGACTTCGGTTTAGCCCAAATAACCGGGGAGAGCCGCCTCACGAAAACCGGCATGACGCTCGGCACGGCGGCTTTCATGTCGCCGGAGCAGACTCTGGGCCGGGCGCTCGATCACCGAACCGATATCTGGTCCCTCGGCGTGGTCCTGTATGAGATGGTCGCCGGACAACTGCCTTTCGTCGGAGAGTATGAGCTGGCAAGGATGTATTCCATCGCCAACGACGAGCCGCCGGCCCTTGCTTCGCTGCAGCCGCGGGCGCCCGCGGCGTTGCAGAGCGTCATCGACACCGCCCTCGCGAAAGAGAAGGACGATCGATACGCAAGCGTCGCCGAAATGATAACGGACCTGCAAGGGATCCTTGGCGGGCTCGGCGAATCCGGTATTGACGCAACCGCGCTCCCGACTCCATCGAGTGCTCATGCGACCTTGAAGCTGCCCGCCAAGGCACAACGGAGAACTCCTCCCAGCCGCGGGACCGAGCAGACGCCGTCCTGCCGTTCCGCAGCCTTTCATCGGACCCCGACAACGCCTATATGGCCGACGGCATTGCCGCGGAAGTTGTCAGCGCGCTGTCGGGTGTTCCCGGAGTCCGCGTGGCTCCGTTTCTCGCGACGTTCCGCTTCAAGAACCAACCGACCGATCTCCACGCAATCGGGGAGGCATTGCAAGTCCGCTATGTGCTCACCGGGAGCCTTCAGCGGGCGGGCGACCGCATTCGCGTGGTCGCCGAGCTGGCCGATGCCGTCGACGAGAAGCTCGTCTGGTCCCGTACCTTGCAGTACATTCGAGCCCGGCCAGATCGCGTATGCCTTGAGCCGCGAAGCGGCGGCGGGAATATAGCCTAGGGTGGAGCCGAAGGCGGAACCCTAGGTACGGAATCAAATCAGTTTGAGCCCTGTAAGGGCGACAGGAACACCTGCTCTCCCATGTTCATGGCGGTATGATGAATCCGCGGATTCATGGAAACGCACTGCCCCCATTTTTTTATAGCTTCTCACGACGTCGGCTCCGACGACGACGCCGGCGGCGCCGGGGCGCACTCCTCCCTGTCTTCCCCATCCAGGCACCATCCGGCCGGTTCGGCGAAACTCTCGGGGAATTGCAGACCGGCGGGAAAGTGCGTCGTCTCGGGTCGATCGTTGGCCGTATTCTTGGAGCGGCGATAACGGGAGATCTCCAAGTACACCGCCTTCCTGACTCGATTCATCGCTCCCAAGGGACGATGGGCCGGCAGCGAGTGCCAGGGGTTAAACGCAAGGCTCTCGCAATAGTTGTTTTGCTCCGCCGTGTCGAATTCCTGCGGCGGAATCTCGATGCGCGCCACCGGAACGAACGGCGCGTCATCCTCGGACCATTCCACCGTGGCGTCTTCCACCGGCATATTCTTCCCCCGCGCCTGCGATTGCACCATGAAATCGAAACAAGCCGGAGCCCCGGCAATCTGTTGCGCCATGGTATGGCGCAGCAGATCGTCATCGCACCCTAAGAACTCGGGAGCGCCGAAGACCCAGGCCTGACACAACCAGGAAACCCCCTCGACCGCAAGCGGCCGACCCGACTCGCAGGGCGCCGGTTGAGCGCGGAATTTGATGTTGTTCTCCCGGCCCAGCTTGTAGGCCGTCAAACTGTTGAAGCGCGTTGCCGGCAAGCTGTCGGGGGGCGGCTGGAGCACGGGAACAGCCCGCACGATGAACCGCCAGTGCCACTGGAAAGGATTCCAGCTGCCTTCGCGGAAATAGCCGATGGGGTCTCCTTGTCCTTGATACCGCGTGAAGACAACGTATTCCCGAAGGCTGCGCAGAAAAAACACCGACGCATTCATAAGGATAAAGTCCTGCGTCGTCGCGTCTTTCTCGGGCTCCAGGAGCTTTTCGCCTGGAACCCCCATCACCTTGACGGCCATTCCGCGGGCGTCCCATATCGTGTCCGACGCCAGCTCGTTGCCGCTGGAGTAGCGAACCCATGCCTTGTAGGCGCCGGGCTTGGCGAAAAGGCCGTGGCGATACTGTCTCTCGACGTCCAACACCTCGAAGTTCGCCTTGAGGCAGCCGTGCGCTTTGGCATGGGCGTCGCGGCGATAGGTTTCGTCGTTATCGCTGACCCGCAGTTGCTCTTGGACGTGGTTGACCATGGCCACGCCGTTGGCGATGATTTGGGCCGTGTATTGTTCCTCATCGGGGCCGATCCGCTCTCCGATTTCGCCGTTCCCGATGTCGCGGAGCCCGATCACAGCCGCCGCCGCGATGATCAGCGCGTAGGCGGTGACCGCCCACTTCACCACACGCCACGCCACGCGCCCGACTGCCTTCCCACTCCAAGTCATCATGCCCTTCTTTTCTCTTCCGGAAACAGCGCCCAAGAGTTGCGCGCGTTACCGCGCCCAACCCTTCGTGAACATAAGAAGCTGAAGTAAGTCCGTTTCCCCTCCCATAGTCCGCCCCAACAGCGACCGAAACTAACTTACCATAAGTGGTCTACCAACAACGGTAAAGATCCGAATGACCGAGGGGTTATAATACGACAATCCCGGTGATCACGGCACGCCATCACGAATGGCTGCGCGACATCAATCTGGAAGCCCTTCTCGCAATGCGAACAATAGAAACCGAGCAGCGCACGTTAGTAAGCCGTAGGCGACGCCCCGCCTGGACCCGCTCAGCCCGGTGCGCGGGACTGGGGTTCGCAAATAGGCCGTATCCTCGCTTTCGCGAGCGCCCGGCATGCGCCTGTTCTCAGGATCATCTTGTGTTGGAAACACTCCTCCCTTGCAACCTCATGCGGCATCGGACAATGCGACGCCGGGCAAACGAACGGCCCACCTTGTAAGCTGGATGCAGGACGGCCTTTCGTTCGCTCGCTTCCGCGAAGGCCGCTTGGCATCCGTGCAAAACGACGGGAAAAGTCTGCGTCTCAAACTCTCGGGCTCGGTCACTCTCGGCGTGCTGTTGCTGTCGTCGGCCGCGGCGCAATCCCCTCGGGACACCTACCGACAAGCCGTCGAGCACATGCAAAAGGGCGAGTGGAAGCCCGCTGTCGAACTTCTCGAAAAGGTCGTGGAGGCGGTTCCCGGGAACGCGAAACTCCATAACACTCTGGGCATCGCGCTTTCGTCGGCCGGGCGCGTGGAGGAGGCGGCCTCGCAATTCAATCGCGCCCTCGAAATTGAGCCTCGTTACCCATCCGCCCACAAGAACCTCGCCCTTCTCGAGATGTCGCGCAGGCGGCTCGACGCGGCACAAAGTCATTTTGCGCGGCTGTTGGAACTCACGCCCGGTGAACCGTTGGCGCGTCTCGGGCTGGCGGAAATCGCATTCGCGAATAACGACTTCGCGGCCGCAATTCGCCATTTCGAGGGTGGAGCAAGCCTGCTGCAAGAGGATCCCCGGCTCATCGTGCAGTTGGCCTCGGCTTACGTTCAAACGAAACAAACGGTCAAAGCCACTCGCGTATTGGAGACCCTGCCGTTGGTCGCGCCCCCGGATATTCATTACGAAGCGGGCCGGATCTTCGCGGGACTGGAAATTTTCGCGCCCGCCGCGCGAGAGTTTGAGCGAGCCAAGGGGAGTTCCGCGGACCCCTACGAACTGGGCTTCAATCGAGCCCTTGCTTATCTCAAGAGCGATCAGCCCAAGCTCGCCGTCGACGCCGCTGAGCAACTGTTGAGCAAGGGTTTTCGCAAGGCCGAGCTATACAACCTGCTTTCCCAGGCCCACGAAAAAGCCGGCGACACCAAGCAGGCCTACGATGCGCTCCGGACAGCCACCGACGTCGACCGCGGTGAGGAGAAGAATTACATCGATTTAGTCGCGCTGTGCTTGGACCACGAAAATTTCGACCTGGGCTTGGAAATCGCCGACATCTCGGTCGAACGCATTGCCGACTCTCATCGGCTGCACCTTCAACGCGGCGTCGCCCTCGCGATGAAAGGCCGTTTTGAGGATGCCGAAGCGTCCTTTGACCGCGCCGCCGAACTAGCGCCGGACCGGAATCTCCCCGGCGTCGCCCTGGGCTTAATCATGCTGCAACAAGATCGTGTGCCCGATGCGATCCGCGTCCTGCGCAAGCGTCGGGAGCAGAGCCGCGACGATTACATGGTCCACTGGTTCTTGGGAGAGGCTTTGAATCGTTCCGGCGCGCGGCCGGGCAGCGACGAGGAAGCCGAAGCCGTCGATGCCGTTCGGAAATCGATCGAGCTACAGCCGGATTTATTTCAGTCGCGCGTGTTGCTGGGGAAGATGTTGGCTCGGCGCGGCGACTTCGATCAAGCGATCGAGCACCTGGAAAAAGCCAGATCGATCGACCCGGCGAACGTGTCGGCGACCTACCAGCTGGCGCAGGTTTATCGCCGAAAGGGTGACGCGGAGCGCGCCAAGAAACTCTTCGCGATCGTGGGTCGACAAAAGGCCGAGGACCGCGAAGAGTTCACCAAGCGAGGGTTGCTGCGGATCGTTCGCGAAGGGTCGCCGTGAACTTTTCCGCCAACGATTGGGAGTGCCTGTTCCGAACTTTGGGTCGCGGAACCGCCCTTTTTCTTGCCGCCGTTCTGTGTTTCGCCGATTCCGCGGGCTCAAGACCCGAGGACGTCACCTTCGTCGACGTCGCCCAAGAGTCGGGTATCGGGTTCCGGCATGACAACGCCGCGTCGCCCGAAAAGTATTTGATCGAGACCATGGGCAGCGGCGCCGCTTGGCTCGATTTCGACCAAGACGGACTGCTGGACGCCTACCTCGTCAACAGTGCCGCGACGGCCGCCTACACGCCCGCCAAGCCCTTGCGCAACTCTCTCTACCAGAACCAAGGGGCCGGCGTTTTCAAGGATGTCGCGTCGCAAGCGGGCGTGACCGCCGAAGGGTTGTTCGGCACGGGTGTCGCCGTCGGCGACTATGACAACGACGGCGACCCGGACCTTTTCGTGACCGGCTATTCGCGGTCGATCCTTTACCGCAATCGGGGCAACGGCGCCTTCACCGACGTCACCGAGCAAGCCGGCGTCGAAAATCCCGGCAAGTGGGGGTCGAGCGCCGCCTGGTTCGACTATGACAACGACGGCCGGCTCGATCTCATCGTCGTCAACTACCTCGACTGGACCGAAGACAACAATCTTTTCTGCGGGGAAAAGCGCCCGGGGTATCAATCCTACTGTCACCCCAACAAATACAAGGGCCAAACGCCGGCGCTGTTTCACAACCAAGGCGACGGCACGTTTGAAGACGTCAGCAAGGCGTCGGGCATCGGCCGAAACGCCGGGAACGGGCTCGGCGTGGTCTGCTTCGACTTCGACGACGACGGCCGCGTGGACGTCTTTATCGCCAATGATTCGATGACCAACTTTCTGTATCGTAACCGCGGCAACGGGACGTTCGAGGATGTCACCCTGGCCGCCGCCGTGGCCTACGGAGAGGACGGCAAGGCCGAAGCCGGCATGGGCGTCGATGCCGCCGACTATGACGGTGACGGTCGGCTGGATCTCTACGTCACTCACCTCGATTTCGAATTCGATCGCCTCTACAGGAACCTAGGGGACGGCAGTTTCGAGGACGCGACGTTTCTCGGCAAGATCGGCTATCAGACCTTTAATGTCAGTGGCTTCGGGACGCGGTTCATCGATTACGACAACGACGGGGCAAGGGATCTCTTCGTCGCCAACGGTCATGTACTAGACAATATTCACCTCCTCCACGAAAAGACGACTTACGCCGAACCGAAGATCGTCTTCCGTAACACGGGCGGTACATTCGAAAATGTGACGGCCCAACTGGGGGCCGATCTTTCCCGCCCCCGCGTGAGTCGCGCCGCGGCGTTCGGGGATTACGACAACGACGGCGATATCGATGTTCTGATCAACAACAACGGCCAAGCCGCGGAACTGCTTCGCAACGACGGGGGTAAGCGGAATCACTGGTTGCAGGTGCGGCTGATCGGCACGAAGTCGAATCGCGACGGCGTGGGGGCGCGAGTGAAAGTAACGGCGGGGGATCTTGTGCAATACGAACAGCGGAAAGGCGGCATGAGCTACCAGGCGGCTCATGATCCGCGCCTGCATTTCGGATTAGGCGACCGGACGCGGGTCGACCGAATCGAAGTTCGCTGGCCGAGCGGCACTGTGGATGAGATCACGAACGTTAACGTCGACCGCGTCGTGGTAGCGAAAGAGGGAACAAGCCCGGCAGCGACCGGCACTGGTACCGGCCCCAGCCCAAAGGCCGAGAATGCAGCGACAGACACGCGTACCGCTCCCAGCCCCAAGACCGGGAAGGTAACGTGAGCAACCGGTTCATGAGCGGAATCGCGTTTCGAGGGCCGCTTAGGTCCGTCGTAGTCGTCGTTGGTCTAACCCTCGCTTGGAACATCCCGACCGACGCCGCGCCCCAGGATGATCCCGCCGCTAGGGCCGCCCAACACCGGGAACAAGGCCTCTTGTACGCCAAGCAGGGGAGCCGTCAAGCCGCGCTCGGGCACTTCTATTCGGCTTTGGAACTCGATCCCGACGACAAGATTTCCCACGACAACATCGGCATGATCCTGGCCGAGCGGGGCCGCGCTCGTGAAGCGCTTTCTCATTTCGAGAAGGCCATCGCCATTGACGCGAAATTCATCGACGCCCACCTCCACCGGGCGATGACCTTGGACCGCTCCGGAGATTCCAACGGCACGCTCGACGCTCTCCATCAAGTCCTCGGTTTAAAGCCGGACCTGCTGCCGGCGCGCTACATGCTCAGCGCAACTCTGCGCAAGCGCGGCGACACGCGCGGCGCCGAGCGTCTCTTGCGTGGCATCGTCGAACAAGCGCCGGCGTTTGCCGAAGCTCGTTATAACCTCGCTGTTTTGTTGCAGCTGGACGCGAAAACCGAACAGGCCGCGAAACACCTCGAGAGTGCCGTCGCCGCCGAACCCGACAACCCGCGTTTCCTTCAAGCGCTCGGCATCGCGCAAGCCGAACTCAACGACATCGAAACGGCTTCCGACTCTCTGCGCAAATCCATCAAGCTACAGCCCGCGAATCCCGAGGCGCATTACAACCTCGGACTCGCCCTCACCAAGCGACAGAATCTGGACGAAGCGATCGAGAGTTTTCGGACGGCTTTGAAAATTCATCCCCGGCATCCCGCGGCGCGACGGGCGTTGGGCGTCGGCCTGCTCCAGAAAGGCGACCTCGATTCCGCCGCGCAAGAGCTGACTCGCGCGGTGGCGGATTACGCGGACGACTTCGAAGCCCATAATTCGCTCGGTACGGTGTTGCTGCGAAGCAAGGATTTCGACAAGGCGATCCACCACTTGGAGGAAGCGATCCGATTGAACCCGTTGCTGTTGAAAGCCCACCGCAATCTGGCACAGGCTTATCAACGCTCGGGCCGCCCCGAAGAGGCGCGCCAAGCCACCGAACGATCGAGAGAGGTTGCGCAGGTCAAATCCAATCGCAGTCGGTCGATGTTACTGGTGCAGTCGGGAAAGCATCTGCTCGATACCGGCGACGCGACCCAGGCCTTGGAGCAGCTTCGAGAAGCCGTCGATCTCAGCCCCGACTACGAAGACGCGCAGCTTGCTTACGGCATCGCGTTACGCCAAGGGGGAGAAGATCTCGATGAATCGCGCCAGGCCTTGGAAAAAGTGTTGAAACTCAACCCAACGCGAGCCGAAGCGCATTACCAACTCGGCTTAACTCTCCTAAAAATTGGGCACTCCACTGTTGCCCTGAAGAAACTGCGCAGGGCCGTCGAACTAGCCCCCAGCTTGATCGAAGCCCAACGCGCCCTGGGCAACCTCGCCCTCAAGTCCGGCGAGTATCCAACCGCCAAAGCCGCCTTTGACGCGATCCTCGCCTGGAAACCCGACGACCCGCCCGCCCTCGCCGCGCGCGAAAAAGCGATGCGGGAAAAGCCCTAAGCGACGGGCCTCCCAAACTGAGCCGCGCACATCAGGGGCTGTGAAAAAATGGGAGCTGTCGGAAACCACCTGCCAAACAGAGCCGCATCGCCACGCGATGCGGTCACTCAAGAATAGTGCTTTGCCGCCAAACGAACTTTTTCAAGCGCTCGTGGCACTAGCCTTGCCGAACCCCTACCCAATCAGCTCATTGATAACCTGACCGCCGGTTTGCGAAAGCTGCTTAAACCGGCCGCCATGGAAATAAGTCAGCTTGTTATCGTCCAAGCCGAGCAGGCGCAGCAACGTAACATGCAGGTCTTTAATCGGATGAACGACCTCGACCGCCTTATTCCCGATCTCGTCGGTAGCGCCGATCACATGGCCGGCCTTCACGCCGCCCCCGGCAAAGAACATCGATTGCGCATGGGCGTTGTGGTCGCGGCCGATCGCGACACCGCCGCCGCGATGGTGGTTGTCGGGGCTGCGGCCGAACTCCCCCAGCCAAACGATGAGCGTGTCGTCCAAGAGTCCGCGCTGCTTGAGGTCTTTGATCAAAGCGGTGACCGGTTTGTCGATGCTGTAGATGCGAGCCTTGTGCGAACGCTCGAGATAGTCGTGCGAGTCCCAGCCCCCGGAGAAGATCTGCACGAAGCGCACGCCTTTTTCAATGAGTCGACGAGCTAACAAGCAGCGTCGCCCGAACGGCTCCGTCTCTCTGTTATCCAGCCCATACATTTCACGCACCGACTCGGGCTCGCCGTCGAGATCGATGATGCCGGGCACCTCCGTTTGCATCCGGTAGGCCAGTTCGTAGTTGGCCATCCGCGCGGCAAGCTCGTCGTGTTCGGGGTGCTTGGCTTGGTGGGCGCGATTGAGATCCGCTAGGACGTCAAGGTTGGCGCGCTGGTGTTCGCGAGTCTTCCACGCCGGCGGATGAATATCGAGAATCGGCGACCCCGCGGCGCGCAGCGGCGTGCCCTGGTAGTAAGCCGGAAGGAAACCGTTCGTCCAATTGCCGACACCGCCTTGCGGAAAGCCCGCCTCCGACAAAACGATGTATCCGGGAAGATTCTGATTTTCGCTGCCGAGCCCGTAGGTCACCCACGACCCGACGGCCGGGTCTCCGCCGAACTTGTTGCCGGTGTTGATGTGGTAGAGCGCCGTGGGGTGATCGACCGATTCGGCTTGACAACCCTTGTAGACGCACAGGTCATCCGCCACATCCGGCAGGTGAGTGAAGTGCTCGCACATGTCGATGCCGGCCTGGCCGACCTTGCGGAATTTGTAGGGGCTCTTCACGTAGTAGCGCTCGCCCGACGACATGGGCGAGAAATGCTCGCCGACGTTCTGGAAGCGCTTCAGGTGCAGCTCTTCGAGCTTCGGTTTCGGGTCGAAGGTATCGATGTGGCTGGGGCCGCCTTCCATGACGAGGAAGATGCAGGCTTTGGCCTTTGGGGCAAGATGGGGGTCTTTTTGGGCGAGGGGTCCCGGGGCTTCCTGGGCGAGAAGATCGCCGAAAGCCACGCTGCCCAGCGAGGCTCCGAGGTTGTAGAGGAAGCGGCGGCGGGTGTCTTGCATGGCGTTTGACTCGCTGTTTCACGTTTCGAGTTTCTTCAAGCGATTCTCACCACGTGCTGTCAATACACATAAATAAACTCGTTCGAATTGAACAACGCCAGGCAAAGGTCGGCCAAGGCCCTCGTCTCCGGCTCCACGTCCCACGGCTTCAGGTGCGGCAAATAGTCTTCGTAGATATCCAACGGCTCCTTGTAATGAAGCGCCAGTCCTGACATCTCTTCGACCACCGTACGGTCAAGCTCGCGAGGCGGAGAAACCGGCTCCGGACGACGTTGCTCATGGTAGGCCGTCATCTTGCGGACATGAGACGACATCTTCGCCCGTTCTTCGTCGGTTGCCGCTCGTCCCAGGGCCAGTTGGAAAGCACGGTTCACTTGCTGCTCGATCGTCTCGGCTTCCTCTTCCACCCGACGCGCCATCGCGATCGATCGATCCGTCGAGTTGTCGCTGTTCATCAAAGTGAAAACCTGCGGCGTGACGGTCGAGCTGTCGCGGCGCTCGCACGACAAATCGTAGCTCGGCTGATTGAAAACCTCGAACATCGGGTCGGCCTGCATGCGCATCCGGTAAACGTAGAGCGAGCGGCGGTTGCGCTCTTCCCGCGTTCGTGACGGTTGATAGGCCGGGGCGAGGGTGACCTGGTTCATGCGAGGCTGAGCCGCGAATTCGGGGTTAACCTCGGGAAAGATCGCCAGGCCTCCTACCTCGGGATTCAACTCACCCGACGCCGCCAGCATGGCATCGCGCAGTTCTTCAGCGGCAAGTCGGCGAGGCCGAAAATAGCTCAGCAATTCATTGCTGGGATCGCGCAGTTGAACGGCGGCGTTATCAGCCGGTCGATCACTTCGACGGTACACATCCGACGTCATGATCAGCCGATGGAGCGCCTTGATCGACCAGTTGCCGGCAACGAAACGTCGCGCCAGCCAATCGAGCAATTCGGGATGGGTGGGCTTTTTGCCCATCTTGCCGAAGTTGTTCGCGTTCTCGGCAATCCCCTTGCCGAAATGGTATTGCCAGACGCGGTTGACGATCGAGCGGGTCGAGAGCGGGTTGTCGGGGTTCGCGATCCATTGAGCGAGCGCCAGGCGGCGGCCGGTCATCGTGGCCGGGATCTCGTAGGTCTTCGATTTGGCCGGGCTGTAGCTCACCGCGACAGCGCTCAGCACGCCGGGCGCCACCTTGTCGCCGCGCGAGTAAATCGAACCGCCCGTCAGGATGAAAGACTCGGGAATCTCGCCTTGCATCTCCTCGGGCTCGGGCATGCGAAGCTTCACCGAGGGCTCGTGCTTAATGGGTCCCTCGTAAATGGTATGGGCCATCGGCTGGTAGCGTTGCAGCCGGCGTTTCCAGATCAGGGCGTCGTTGCCGCGAACTTTCACGTACCCCAGGTCGTCCACGGTCAGGCCGATATGGCGAGGCGGCTTCTCGCCCTCGGGCTTGTCCTTGAGTTCTTCGCGAGGCTGATACGGAATCCCGCGTTCGGCGCACCAAGCACGGGCGGCCTTTTCTCCCTTGGCTTTGATCTTGGCCACGTCGGCTTCGGCTCGGGCCAAAAGCGTTTCGAGCCAGGCACGATTTTCCTCGAAGTGGTTGCGGTTCTCCTCGTCAAGGAATTGGGCCGGGCGTTCGGCCAACTGCGTGGTCGCGAAGATCGAGTAGAAGCGATAGTAGTCGCGGGTCGGAATGGGGTCGAATTTGTGATCGTGGCAGCGGGCGCAGCGCAGCGGCAGCGACAGGTAAACCTGCCCGACGTTATTCGTGATGTCGTCGAGATAGAGCTGCCGGGACGCGACTTTCTGCATCATCCCGGTGTGTTCCCAAGGGCCCATGCGCAGGTACCCGGTGGCGACGAGCATTTCGGGATTGTCGGGCTCGAGGATGTCGCCCGCCAGTTGCTCGACCACAAAGCGGTTATAGGGCTTGTCGGCATTGAGCGAGCGAACGACATAGTCGCGGTAGCGCCAGGCGTTCGAGCGTTCCCAATCATTCGAATACCCCGAGGTGTCGGCGTAGCGAACAACGTCGAGCCAGTGGCGTCCCCATT
This sequence comes from Bryobacterales bacterium, assembly GCA_965248235.1. Classification (GTDB taxonomy): domain Bacteria; phylum Acidobacteriota; class Terriglobia; order Bryobacterales; family UBA6623; genus UBA6623. The sequence continues at coordinate 358,061 of CBDFIU010000003.1, forward strand.
GCTCGCCGTAATGGGGACTGTCGAGCAAGCGGTCGATGACCTTGCTCCAGGCCTCGGGTGATTCGTCGTTGAGAAAGGCTTGGACGTGCTCGGGGCTCGGCGGAAGGCCGCTGAGATCATACGTGGCTCGCCGAATCAAGATGAGTTTGCTCGCGTCGGGGGCGGCGGGGATATTCGCCTCGGCGAGCTTGCGTCCGATAAACGCGTCGATCGGGTGGCTGGCGTCGGATTCGGGTGGAGCCGCCTTGCGCAGGGGACGAAAAGCCCACAGGTCATCCGGCTGGTATCGCCGGTTGGTCCATCCCTCCGAGAGGCCGCCGCTGGTCTCGACCATCACGCCTTTCGCGGTCCGTTCGCGAGCGCGTTCCTCTTCCAGGTAAGCTTGCTCGGTCTCGGAGTCGGGCCAAGGGGCGCCGCCGTCGATCCAATCACGGATCTTCGCGGTCTGTTCCTCGCTGAGCCGATCATTCTCCTTGGGTGGCATCAGGAGCTTCGGGTTCGAGCGGCGGACAGCTTCGTAAAGCAGACTCGCCGAGGCGTTGCCGGGCACGAGAACTTGCTTCGAGGAGGCGCCGCCCCGAAGCATCGATTCGCGCGAGGTAAGGTTGAGTCCGCCGAGAATCGCGGTCGGCTCTCCGCCATGGCAGACGAAGCATCTCTCGGCCAGCAGGGGCTTAATGTCGAGGGCGAACAGACGCTCGGCGTCAGGATCGGCCCCGGCGGCCGGCGAGCTTACCACGAAAAGCGACAGGAAAAGTGTTGCAAGCGATAGGCGAATAAAAAGCACGTTTTGGACCCGATTCCCTCCCCCCAAATCCTACCAAGATCGCGGAACTCGCGCACCAATTCCCGATCACCCGAAAGGCTTCGATCTCAGCCGTAGCGCTCCGCCCATCCTTGGGAGACTCTTTCCCCGAGGGCGAGAACCGCCGCCATTTCTTCGTCCGACAGCGGCTCGGTCTCGATGGCAATTCGGATGTTCGTCTGAATCTCCTCGGTATCAAACACTCCAATGACCATGCCGGTCACGCCGTCGAGACTCTTGGCAAAGCGTTGCGCATCGCGGAGCGCGCTCTTATCGAGTTGCGCTTCCATCTGCGAGGGGTGGCGAACCGGGTCATTGTAAAAATGGAAACCGCCCGTCGGTCCGGCTTCCAAACCTCCGTAGACTTTCATCGCCATCACGCCAACGTTCTGCTTTCTAGCCAACGGCAGCACCACTTCGTCGAACGAATAGGTATGGTGATCGACAAAGTTCATCAGACACATCAAGACGTCTATCTCTTCGTTTTCCAAGACCCTGACGAAATTGGGCGGGTTGTTGTGTCCGGTAATGCCGCAAAACCGGGCGCGCCCGGCCTTCTTCTGCTCCATGATGTACGGCCAAACCCCGTCTTTCGAAAGCGCGACGTCCAGGTTTCGCTGCCCCGCGCTATGCATGTGCAGGACGTCGACGTAGTCGGTGCCCAGCCGCTGTAGCGACCTTTCAAACTGCTGTTGGGCTTCTTCTCGGGTATCGGTCGAGAGTTTGGTCGCCACGAAGACTTGATCGCGACGGCCGCGCATCGCTTCCCCTACCGCCTCTTCGGCCCGGCGGTACCCGGCTGCCGTGTCGAGATAATGGATCCCGTGATCGACCGCCGCGGTGAAAGTTCGGGCCATATGGTCGTAATCGTAATCCGGCCCCTTGAACAACCCCAGCTTGGATGTGCCAAGACCCAGGATGGGGATTGTGACGCCTGTCTTTCCAAGCACGGCCCTGGGCAGACTGCCGGTTGAACCTCCCTCGTCGGGGTTGCGGCCATCCACGCCCGCCGGCGAAGAGCCCGTGTCACTGCAGCCCGGCAGAAGTCCCAGCGCCGCGGCCGCGGACAAAAGCCCGCCCTTCAGAACAGTCCGTCTTTGAAAACCCTTTTCCTTCATGATTCCCTCTCCCGCGATTGGCCGGCGATCTCCCGTTCCTTGTGACGCTCCATGGCGGCCGCTTCAAGAATGAAGTGGAACGGATGCCGCCAATGGGGACATCGTACCGCCGTGGGACTTATCGCGGGGCGCCGTTAACCTGGCAAGGCCTCCTCAAGGGTTCTCGTGCTCACTTTTTTTTGAGAGGCCGCAACTCGATGCGGCCAAAATACAGCTCCGAGCCCTCGGACTGAAACAGAATCCTTCCCTTTGTCTCGCTGGCTTCGAATCCTTCCATGACGAAGGTTCCGTTGACCCAATACTTGACGCGATCTCCGTCGGCGATCATTTCGAGGACGTTCCACACTCCGTGAGGCTTCTCGACTTCGTTTTTTGGATCACGGAAGCCGGCGGGCGCCCGGTAACCGGTCGGCCAACCATCTTGGCGGCCCATGTCGGTCTTGTTGAAACGATCAATTTGAATACCGCGGTCGCCGCCCTTGCGTTCGCCCTTAACCGTCAACTCGGCCCCTCCGAGCAGGATCACATCGCCCGTGCCGCCCTCCATGATCTGAAACTCGATCGCTCTGGGCCAAATCGTGCCCTGCGATTTGGCGGCTTCCGCGTTCTTGTTCACATCCGTCGCCCGATAGAGAATGCCGCTATCGCGGGCCAGGCCCTCGCGGCGACCGTGCGTCGCTTCGCCCCACTTGAATTCAGCGCGCAAATAGAAATCGCCGAATTCCTCTTTCGTGATGAAATACCCATATGGGATTCCCTCGACCCGGACCATGCCGTCGACCACCCGAAAGATCCCGTCCGGGTCATTGTTGAAACCCTTCCCGAAGACGAACGTCTCGAAGTTATCGAGGCTCTTGCCGTTGAACAGCACGACGGCCTTCCCGGTTGGCGGAATGTCGGCCCCGCGAAGCGTCGCCGTGAAAAACAACAACGAGAGGAAGACAATCACGTGAGGAATCGATCGGCGTCCAATCCGGCTCATGATCACTACTCCCCGTTCAAGTCGTTTTAGATCATAGCAGTGGATTGCCCGGGATAACAATCGCTCCCGCCAACAAGGGTGCGCGACATAAACGTGGAAGCCCTTCTGGCAATGCGAACAATAGAATCAGAGCCCTGAGCGCAAGCGACGGGTCAGGCGGCCGCGCACCAAACTCCGGGGCGCGGCAGGCCCGGTTCAGCGCCGGTTCAGCGGGCTTGGATTGCGAATAGGCCGGCCCTTCAGCGCCGAAGCATGGGCGACCCATGCGCCCGATCGTCACACGCCGGGGGTTCGGATTTCGATACCGAAAAGCAGGAGTACACGCGCGGGCAAAGCGATCACAGCCGGGCCTACTCCCGAATCCCAAAAGCGTACAGAGCGGCGACCGTCCGCAGATAGAGCCGTCCGTCCGCGATGGCCGGCGTTGCGTAGATCTCTTCCCCGAGATCGGTAGTCGATAGCACTTCCCAGTTGGCGGCGGCCTTGATCACGGAAACCTTGCCCGTTTCGCTGCCGATATAGATCTTGTCATCTCCGGCAACGGGTGACGAGTAGTAAAAGTCGACGCCCTCCCGGATCCTGCCCCGCTTGAGCACTTCGCCCGTGTCGGCGTCCACCGATGTGACGATCCCGCCGTGTTTGAAAAGGAAAAGGACGTCGCCGTAGAGCAGCGGCGAAGGCGAGTCAGGCAGAGACCTCGACAGTTTCCAACGAACCGACGATTTGGTTAGCGCGCCGCTGTCGCCCAGTCGTATCGCAAACAGGGCCTCCGCCTCGCGAGACTCCCGAAGATGCTTCCGGTACTCTTCGACGCTGACTTTCCCGTCCCTGGGGCCGGTCACGCGGTCGACGAAGTCAACGAGATTCAACAGAGCTCCGTCGACTTCGTCGAGATCGACCGCTCCGTTGCGGTTTCGATCTTGCCGCGCGAGGATGGACGGGAAGTCGAACGGACGTCCCCCCAAGTCGGTTTTAGGCCAGTTGATATAGACCGTGTTGGGGGTCAACAGCGGCCCTGCTTTCGGTTGCCGAGACATCCCCTGGAACCACCAGACCTTTTCTCCGCTGTTCACGCTGTAAGCGCTGAGTTCGGAGGGTCCGGAAACGACGATTTCGAGATCGCCGCCGCCGACTTCTCGGACGACCGGCGTGGAATAACCTCCAAACAGATCCGGCCGGGAAGTTTTCCATGCCGGGCGGCCGTCGATCCGGTCGAAGGCGGCGATGTGGGAATCCTTGACTTGATCGATGAGAAGAACCAGGTATTGACCCGCCGGAATCGGCGACCCCGTCAAGCCGTGCTGACTCGAAAAGGGACCTAGAGGAACCTTCCACTGCTGCTTCCCGGCAAAATCGTAGGAAACAAGTCCGTAGTCCGGGTAAAACGCATAAACCCTCTCTTGATCGACCGCGGGCGACGGTGTCGCGGGTCCGTTGAAATGATACCGAGGCTCTCTTCGCGGGGCGCTGGTTTCTCGTCTCCACAGCGTCCTACCCGTCTTGGAATCAAGGCATAGCAGGACTCGACGATCGCCTTCGTGAGCGGTCAGAAATATTCTGCCTTGGGACACAACCGGCGACGACAAGGCGGGCGACACCTCGACACGCCAGAGCAGGTGTGTCGTCGGGTCAACCGACACCGGAAGAGCCAGGCTGGCCTGTGATACTCCCGACCCGTTCGGCCCCCGGAAACGGGGCCAATCTTCCGCGCCCAGGTGATTAGATGCCGCGGAACCGCTGAGTAGTGTGCCCCACAGAAGGATCGTTACTGCGAATCGCATGGAGAGAGGTCCCCCTTTTCTTGCCGCCGGGTAGAGATTAGGATAGTCCCCTCAGGGGCAATACCCTTCACCTAACGATCCTGACACGTTCTCGACGTCCAAACCTAGTCCGACAAGACCGCTAACTCTTGAGACGCGAAGCGGCGGCGGGAATATAGCCTAGGGTGGAGCCGAAGGCGGAACCCTGGGTAGCCCCCCCACCCGTGCGAGCCCTGAAGGGGCGGCGGGAAACCCCAACGTGTGAATCGCCGCGCGTTCATCAGTGCCGACGAAACAACGGCGGTCCGCTCTCTATAAAATCCTGAAGTGAAGAGCATTGGTGTTAGCCCGCCGGCGTATACTAGCGCCAGGTGATTCCCATGAAGTTTCGTGCCTGCCTTGCGGTTTTCCTGGCCGCTTTCGCCCTCGGCGCCCCGGCCCAAGCCGACGATGTCGCCGGATGGACCGCCTCGCTTGGCGGCTCCTACCAAGTCCGGCCCAACATCGTCTATTCCACCGCCAACGGCTATGAGAACAAACTCGATCTCTATTTGCCTCGGGGCGAGTCGGGGCCTCGGCCGACGCTGATCTACATCCACGGCGGCGGCTGGGTCGGCGGAACGAAAGAGAACAGCGTCCTCAATCTATTCCCCTATCTGAAGCACGGCATGGCGGTGGTCAACGTCGAGTACCGCATGGCCGCGACCTCGCTTGCGCCGGCCGCGGTCGCCGATTGCCGTTGTGCCCTGCGATGGGTGATCGCCACCGCCGAGGAAAACGGTTTCGACACCGAAAAGATCGTCGTCACGGGCAATTCCGCGGGCGGCCACTTGTCGCTGACCACCGGCATTTTGGACGAGTCCGCCGGTTTCGACTATGAATGCGTGACCGGCAGCTTGGCCGGGCCGGTGAAGCTCGATCTGGGCGTGGCGGCGGTGGTCAACTGGTACGGCATCACCGATGTCGCCGACATCCTCGACGGCCCCAACCAACAAGGCTATGCCGTTCGCTGGATGGGCAGCCTTCCCGATCGCTACGAAATCGCCAAGCGAGTCTCGCCCTTAACGTATATTCGCAAGGGCCTGCCGCCGATCTTCACGATTCACGGCAACGCGGATAAGATTGTGCCCTACTCGCACGCCGTGCGCTTGCAAAAGGCGCTCGACAAGGCCGGCGTGACGAACTATCTACACACGGTGGAGGGCGGCGGCCACGGCCGCTTCTCGAAGGCCGAACAAATCAAGATCCACGGCAAAATCGACGCGTTCCTCAAAGAGCAAGGAATCTTGTAAGGGGGCCCCCACTCGATTCGCTCTCTGGCGCGGCTAATGTCGCATGCCGGAAACATCCTTCCGTCCCGCGCCACTCACCGCTTCGCTTACAATCAGCACCCGAGCGAGCCCTGAAGGGGCGGCGGGAACAAGTTCCCGAGTATGCTCACGCCTTGGTCCACCGCATTGGTTCATGTCGTGTTCGGGACGAAACAACGGCGCTCCGCTCTCCCCCAAACCTCGAGGGAAGAGCGACAGCCGGAGTACCGGCGGCCACTCGGGCCGCAGGAAAAACGCGTCAGCCGGTAGTGGTATTTCGGCGGGTCGGGCCGGCCGGTCCAGGCCAGGAAGCGCCGCTCGTGCGAAGAGTAGGGCAAATATGGCGTTACGTCGGGACGACAGAGGCGGCGCAGGCGTTTTTCGAGACGATCGTGAAACTGTCCCGGCGAGATATCGTGGGTGCCGCGCAGGTGCCAGATGGTGCGACGACGACGCGGGCGGACCTTTTCACGGGCGCGCTCGGCGGGTGTTGACGACTACCTTGTCGATCGAATCGCCAATGGCCGCCACAAAGGGGCCCGGGTCGCAATTATAGCCGTCGATGACGACCAGCGACGACCGCGTGCCCGGAGAGTCTTGGATTCGCGCGGCCATTTCATCGAAAGGGATCAAGTACCCCTTATTGAAGAAGTCGTTCTTGTGGAAGTAGCTCGTCAGAGAAACGATGCCAAGTAGTAGGATCGCCGAGCGAACGGCGGCGCCCCACCCCGGCCACGCGAATCCGGCGGCGGCGAGCAGCAGCAAATACAGCGGCAACAGAAACAGCAATCGTCCGGGAACCGAGGCGAAAGCAACCCACGACGACGCTCCCAAGAAGCCGACCACCGCGCCGACCAACGCGATGCCGAGGCCGGCATCTCCGTCCCGAAGCCGCCCGCGGATCCGTTCGCCGATCATCCACGCCGCGGGCAGTGAAACCGCGGCCGCGACGGCAATGCCCCAGGGGGGCAACGTTTCCCCGAACGTGAATGAGCAGAACCAATAAAGCACTCTGACCAGCGCTTCACCCCACCAACTATCGACCAGAGAATACGACTCGGTCACCGCCACCCGACGGATCGCCCCGGCCAAGGTCGCCGCCCAGGGAATGTAAAGCAGCAACACGACGGCGTGGGGAACGAACAGCGCCGCGAGCGAGCCGCGCGTACGTTCTCGGAAGCAGCGAACAACCAGCCATGCCGCCGTGGCGGCTATGAGAGCAAACGCCGGCAGGTAATGGACGTAGAGCAGCGCCGTCGCCGCCACGGTGTAAGCACCAGCGGCGCGGCGGTCGGCGGGGGCCCGCACGAAACGCGCGGCGAAATAGAGCACAAGGCAAGCCAGGAAAAGCTGTAAAGTGTACGAACGGCCGATGCGGGCGTAGAGGACAAAGGCGGGCGAAAGCGTCCACAGCGCCAAGAACCAAAGTCGTGTCGCTCGCGGAAGTTCCCTGACCCACAAACGGTAGATGAGCAAGGTCGAAAGCAACGCCCACAACCCCGAAAAAGCGCGCACATGGCTGATCAACGTTCCGTCGAAAGGCAAATCAGCCCAGGCCGAGACCAGGAAATAGTAGAGCGGCGGATGAATGTCCGCCCGCAAGGCTTCGAGCGCCTGCCGGCTATCAAGCCCGATGACCGTAAGAGTGAATTGCTCGTCCCCCCAGATCGGCAACAAGTCAAGGTTCGAGAAAACCAGGACCGCCTGCGCGGCGAGCCACAACGGCAAGCCATCGCTCAGAGCTTGGCGCAACCACGGCGGTAGACGAGTCATACCAGGGAAGTCCGATCTCCTATGGTCGCGGTTGACGTAGGACGGAGGCAAACCGGGGATGCGGAACCGCGTCGCCGCCGTCAACTACACTGGACGGAAGTTCGCCAATCGATCCGGCGCGGGTTTGGGCGCCGGGAACGCCAACAATGCGGATCAGCATACCGCGGCTTCACGCACCTTTCGCCCGCTATTTTCGCGGACGCCGCTTTCGTTGGTTTCAGCGGGCTTTCCGCATCAGACCCGAAACGCGCGTGCTCGATCTGGGCGGCTATGAATACTATTGGAGTTACCTCGAACAGCCGCCCCGCGTGACCATTGTCAACCTGGACCAAACGCCTCCGCGCAGCGAGAGATTTCGTTGGGTGGCGGCCGACGCCCGCGCGCTGCCGTTTCGCGACGGGGCTTTCGACGTCGTCTTCGCCAACTCGATCATCGAGCACGTAGGCGACCGGCAAAGTCGGCGACAATTCGCGAGGGAAGTGGAACGGGTCGCACGGCGCTACTATGTTCAGACACCGAACTACTGGTTTCCCATCGAGCCGCACTTGTTGACGCCGTTCATTCATTTCCTGCCGCCGCGCTTGGAGAAACGTCTGTTGCGGAATTTCACGGTGTGGGGCGTGCTGGTGAGGCCGACGCCGCGGGGTTGCGAGGAATTTGTGGATGACGTGCGATTGCTCGACGCTCGGGAGTTGCGAGGATTGTTTCCGGCGGCCCGGATTCGCCGCGAGCGGTTCCTGGGTTTGACGAAGTCGTTGATCGCCGTTTCGAGTGATGAATCGCAATAATGAATCGCAAGATGAATCGTACGCAAGACGAATCGTAAGTGACGCGTTGCAATAAAGTCCCAAAAGCCGAGGCCGTCAACGGGCGGCCCTCGATGGCGAGTCCGTTCGCGCGTCTCGGGGCGGCGTTCTGTCTCCTGTCGGCCTTGGGTTTCTCGACCCTCGTGGCCGGCGGGGCGGAGACGGAGCGCAAGCCGCTTCGTCTCGCGGAGATTTTCTCGAAGCACGGATTGATCGGGCCCCAGCCAAGCCATTTAGAGTGGAGCCCGGACGGCCGCCGGTTGACCTACATGCTCGAAACGGCCGACGGCGGCCGGGACCTGTGGTCGCTCGATCCGGTCTCTGGGAAGAAAAGCATCTTGGTTCCCGGCGAGCTGCTCGGTGATTTGGCGCCGACAACGGATCAAGCGACCGACAACGAACGCGAGCGGGAAAGGCGCAAGCGCTACGCCGTGGCGGCCTATCTGTGGGCGCCCGACTCGAAATCGATTCTTTTCACGAGCGCGGGCAAGCTCTATCTCTACGACCTGCCGGCCAAACGCGCCAAACCGCTCGCACCCGATAAACAGGGCATTCGAAACCCGCGTTTTTCGCCCAACGGCCGCTGGTTGGCTTTCGTTTACCAACACGACCTATGGCTCGTGCCCCCCAGCGGCGGGGAAGCCCGGCAACTGACGTTCGGAGCGACCGAACTGGTTTTGCACGGTGATCTCGACTGGGTGTATCCGGAAGAATTTGCCTTGCGCAGCGGCTACCACTGGTCGCCCGACAGCCGCCGCATCGCGTTTCTCGAGTTGGATCAAACCGCGGTTCCGAGCTACCCGATTTCCAATTTGCTGGACATACAGCCGACGGTCGATCACCAACGCTATCCGAAAGCGGGCGACCCAAACCCTCGCGCCAGGGTAGGCATCGTCGAGGCCAAACCCAACGCCGAGTCTCCGCCGCCTATCGTGTGGGTGAACAAGCGCCGGGAATACATTCCGCGGATTCAGTGGGCTAATGACACGCAAGTCGCCGTGCAATTTCTGAACCGCGCACAGACGGAGCTCGAGTTGGTCCTCGCCGATACCTTCGACGGGAAGGTGACATCATTGCTCACCGAGCGCGACCGGCATTGGATCAACATCACCAAAGATCTGACGTTTCTCAAGGACAACAACGGTTTTCTGTGGACCTCCGAGCGCGGCGGCCTGCGCCGAATCTATCACCACGAGTCCGCCGGCCGCATGACGAAAGTCCTCACCCGGGGCGAGAGCGAGGTCGCCAGGATCGTTCGGGTCGACGACGAGCGAGGTTGGGTCTATTACAGCTCGAATCAGGACAATCCCATGGGCGACGATCTCTACCGTGTGCGGTTAGACGGCTCGGGCGGCGAGCGGCTGACCGACGGCGCCGGAACGCATCGCGTGGTGATGAACAAGACGGGAGACGCCTACTTCGATCGGCATTCCGGCTTCCTCAAGCCGCCCGAAACGCTCGTGCGGCATTTACCGAGCGGTAGGCGGTCGGTCGCGCACCGCTCTCAATCACTCGACGAGTACGCCTTGGCCAAACCGCGCATGATCGAGCTCAAAGCGCCCGATGAGGCCCTGATTCGCATTCAGCTGATCGAGCCGCAAGCTCGCGAGCCGGGACGCGAGTATCCGCTGCTGGTCTATGTGTACGGCGGCCCGCACGCCCCGACGATTCGGGATGCCTGGGGTGGTCGCGGCCGTTTCCTGTTCCATCAATACCTGGCGCGCAAGGGCTACGCCGTCGCGATCATCGACGATCGCGCGTCGTCGCTTCGGGGCCACAAATACGAGACGGCGCTCTATCGCAACTACGGGCCGACGGCCGTAGCCGACTACGAGACCGCCGTGACGCATCTTGGGGATCTGGACTTCATCGACAAAGAGAGGATCGGGATTTGGGGCTGGAGCGGCGGCGGTTTCAGCACCTGCCTGGCGCTGACGAAGAGCAAGCTGTTCCGAGTGGGTATCGCCGTGGCCCCGGTGACCGATTGGAAGCTCTACGATTCGATCTACACCGAGCGCCATATGGGCCGCCCTGCCGACGAGCCCGAAGCCTATCGGCGAACCTCGGCGATCGAGGGGGCGAAGGACCTTCACGGCCGCTTGCTGCTGGTGCATCCAACCTCGGACGACAACGTGCATTTTCAGAACACGGTGCGGATGGTCCATGCATTGATCCAAGCCGGCAAGCCGTATGATTTGCTGCTCTACCCAGGCAAGACACATTCGCTTTACGGCGGCACGGAGCGGCTGCATCTATTTCGGAGCATCGAGGAATATCTGGATCGAAATTTGTAGCTGATGGGTATTTACTTGACTCAGGTATTGGGAAATAGCCCCTACATGTTGTGGTCGTCCGTAGCGCGTGTCGCGGTGCCTCCGACCAGCGATTTGTAGGGTGCCGGTGGCACGGCGACGGCCTGTTGAACCAGGCGGTAAAAGAGCTTGCCTCGACTTCTGGACTTGCGGCGGTTGAAGCGGAAGGCGAATTCGTCGAGGTAGGAGTCGAGATGCTCGTGACTGACCGCTCCTTGATGCGTGCCCAGTATCCAGCGCTTCACTAACGACACCACGCGGTGCACCCGGGGGAGCAGTTTCGAGGCGCGCGCCGGTTGCCCCTCCAGGTAGCTCACCTCGTGGCGATAGCCGTCGCCTTCGAGCGGTTCGTATCCCAGCCAACCGTCGGTATGGACCACGCTGCCGGGTTCGATCGACTCGCCGACGAAGGCCATCAAGCTGTCCCCGGAGGCGTTGGGAATGGTGCGTATCCGAACCCGCCCGATGCCGGCACCATCTTCCTCGGCCGCTACTACAATCAGCGCCTTAGCGTCGGTTTGGCGACCGCGCACGCCCTCCTCCAAGCCTCTAAGTAAGTCTCGTCAACCTCCACGCGCCCGCTGAGCCGATCGCGTCCGGGCCGCACCATGGCGCGCCGGAGCTTATGCAACCAAGTCCAGGCCGTTTTGTAGCTGCCCAGGCCCAACACCCGCTGCAAGCCCAGCGCGCTCGCCCCGTTCTTCTGGCTCGTGAGCCACCACATGGCTCGAAACCAACTCTGGAGGGGTTGGCGGGTGTCTTGAAATATTGTGCCCGCCGTTGGAGAAGCTTGATGCCCGCAGCCGGCGCACTCCAGCAGCGCTGTCCGCACCGCCCACGCTTTGTCGTGCCCGCATCGCGGACAACGAAAACCCTCCGGCCAGCGGAGTTGACACAGATACTCTCGACAGGCCTGCTCGGTGGCGAAACGCGCCTCGAACTCGGCCAGATTCCGAGGATAATCTTCCATTTCCCCGATCCTACATCTTGTGGTCACCTGAGTCAAGTAAATACCCATCTTGTAGCTATACAAACCGAACCGTGACCGTCAGGGGTTATGAAAAATGGTGAAAGATGGGTATTTACTTGACTCAGGTATTGGGAAATAGCCCCTACATGTTGTGGTCGTCCGTAGCGCGTGTCGCGGTGCCTCCGACCAGCGATTTGTAGGGTGCCGGTGGCACGGCGACGGCCTGTTGAACCAGGCGGTAAAAGAGCTTGCCTCGACTTCTGGACTTGCGGCGGTTGAAGCGGAAGGCGAATTCGTCGAGGTAGGAGTCGAGATGCTCGTGACTGACCGCTCCTTGATGCGTGCCCAGTATCCAGCGCTTCACTAACGACACCACGCGGTGCACCCGGGGGAGCAGTTTCGAGGCGCGCGCCGGTTGCCCCCCCAGGTAGCTCACCTCGTGGCGATAGCCGTCGCCTTCGAGCGGTTCGTATCCCAGCCAACCGTCGGTATGGACCACGCTGCCGGGTTCGATCGACTCGCCGACGAAGGCCATCAAGCTGTCCCCGGAGGCGTTGGGAATGGTGCGTATCCGAACCCGCCCGATGCCGGCACCATCTTCCTCGGCCGCTACTACAATCAGCGCCTTAGCGTCGGTTTGGCGACCGCGCACGCCCTCCTCCAAGCCTCCTAAGTAAGTCTCGTCAACCTCCACGCGCCCGCTGAGCCGATCGCGTCCGGGCCGCACCATGGCGCGCCGGAGCTTATGCAACCAAGTCCAGGCCGTTTTGTAGCTGCCCAGGCCCAACACCCGCTGCAAGCCCAGCGCGCTCGCCCCGTTCTTCTGGCTCGTGAGCCACCACATGGCTCGAAACCAACTCTGGAGGGGTTGGCGGGTGTCTTGAAATATTGTGCCCGCCGTTGGAGAAGCTTGATGCCCGCAGCCGGCGCACTCCAGCAGCGCTGTCCGCACCGCCCACGCTTTGTCGTGCCCGCATCGCGGACAACGAAAACCCTCCGGCCAGCGGAGTTGACACAGATACTCTCGACAGGCCTGCTCGGTGGCGAAACGCGCCTCGAACTCGGCCAGATTCCGAGGATAATCTTCCATTTCCCCGATCCTACATCTTGTGGTCACCTGAGTCAAGTAAATACCCATCTGGTGAAAAAATGGGGACTCTTCCGAAAATACACTCGCGAGGGTAGGGCGCATTACGCTTAAGTCTTGTGAGGTCGCGAATATCCTTGAGCCGCGAAGCGGCGGCGGGAATCATAGCCCAGGGTGAAGCGAAGCGGAACCCTGGGTACGCGCCCCCACCTGGAGGAGCCCTGAAGGGGCGGCGGGAACGTCCTCGCTTCCATTTTTCATGGCGGTATTATGAATGCCGCGCTTTCTAGCCCGCTTTTCTCGTCGCGTGGCGAGGCAAAGTGCGGGAGAGGCCCGTCAGCACGAGGCGCGCGCAGGCGTACATGAACAGTACGGTAAGTGCGGGCTGGGAACCCGACTGTCCTCCAATTTTTCACAGCCCCTGAGGAAGCGGTATGCGATGAATCCGTCAACAGCGGGAACACGGCGACCCACGGGCGTCCCGCCGCCCCGCTGCCGCACAACCTGTGAAAAAATGGGAACTGCCCCAAGCCCCGACCGAAAAGCATTCAATTTGAATCAACAAAACTTCGATCGCGCGAAACGGGCTCCCCCATTTGGTTTCAAGCGTTTCTCGAAGGAGGTTTTTACGATGTGGACACACAGTAAGACTCGATGGGAAGTGATTGCGGCGAGCTGCTTCGCCGGCTTGTTGCTGTTGGGCTGCGGTGCCGAACCGCCACAACTCAGTTGGACGCCCCCGGGCTCGGATGAGCCGGTTCGGCTGAAGGAATTGCCGCTTACCGATGTCACGATCGACGACGCTTTCTGGACGCCGCGGATCGAGATCAACCGCACTCGCACCGTTGCCCACACGCTCGGGCAACTCGAGGAACAGGGGGCAATCGCCAATTTCGACATCGCCGCCGGCAAGGCCAAGGGCGAGTTCAGCGAGCCCTATTGGGCGGACTCCGACGTCTACAAGTGGCTACAGGGCGCTTCGTTGCATCTGGGGCTTGACCGCGACCCCGCGCTCGAAGCCCAGGTCGACGAGGTCATCGGGAAGATCGCCGCCGCGCAGCAACCCGACGGCTACCTCAACACCCATGTCCAGTTGGTCACGCCTCGAAAGCGCTGGAAGAACCTGGGGTTCTATCACGAAATGTATTCGGCCGGACACATGTTCGAAGGCGCCGCGGCGCACTTCCGGGCAACCGGCAAACGCACGTTCTTGGACGTCGCGACGAAGCTGGCCGACAACATCGATTCCGTCTTCGGCCCGGACAAGCGAAACGGGATTCCGGGGCATGAGGAGATCGAGCTGGGGCTGATCGATCTTTACCGCGTCACCGGCGAGAAGCGCTATCTCCAGTTGGCGGAATATTTCCTGAATGGCCGCGGCCAAAAGCCGTCGGTCTTCGAGACAGAGTACAAACTGCTGTCCCCGACCAAGACCGAGAATTTCCTGGGAAGGGTCGCTTCCGTGCGCGGCCTGCACGATCGTTTGTACCGGCGCAACCCGCGCAAGTTCGATACCAGCTATGCCCAGGACCATTTGCCGGTCCGCGAGCAAACCGAGGCCGTCGGGCACGCCGTGCGGGCGACCTATCTTTACTCGGCGATGGCCGACGTCGTACACGAGACAGGCGATCAAGGTCTGATGGACGCCTTACTGAAGCTGCATGACAACGTGACTTTTCGACGCATGTACGTGACCGGCGGCATCGGCCCCTCGGCTCACAACGAAGGATTTGACAAAGACTACGATTTGCCCAACCGTTCCGCGTACCAGGAAACCTGCGCGACCGTGGGAATGGCTCTGTGGAACTATCGCATGCTGAAGCTCAGCGGCGACGGGCGCTACAGCGACGTGGCCGAGCAGGCGCTCTACAACAGTTTCTTGGGAGGCGTTTCTCTCGAAGGGAATACGTTTTGTTACGCCAATCCAATGCAAACCGAAGGCCGCTTCAAGCGCAGCCCGTGGTTCTCGGTGCCCTGCTGCCCGTCCACGATCGTGCGCACGTTCCCGCGACTGGGCGAGTTGATTTACAGCCAAGGGAAGGACGATCTGTGGGTCAACCTTTACGTCGGGAGCACGGCCAAAACGACGATTCACAGCAAGGCTGTATCGTTTCGGCTGGCGACGGAGTACCCCTGGAAGGGCGACGTCCGATTGGAGCCGGAGTTGAGCGAGCCGTTGAGCTTCGCCCTGCATCTGCGTATTCCCGGCTGGGCCGAGAGTCATTCGCTGCGCTTGAACGGGCAGGCGGTCAAGGCGGTGCATGCAAAGGGTTATCTCCACATCGAGCGGGAATGGAACCCGGGCGATGTGATCGAGCTTTCGTTGCCGATGGAGATCGAGCGAATCGAGGCGCACCCGAATGTCGTTACGAATCGCGGGAAAGTGGCAATACGACGCGGTCCGCTGATCTATGTTCTGGAACAAGTCGACCACGAGGTGGATATCGACCGCATCGTCCTGCCGGCGAACGCCCAATTGAGCGAAAGCTTCGAGGCGGATCTACTCACCGGCATTCAAGTCATCACGGCGAAAGCGATGGTGCGCGATACCGAATCGTGGGGCCGGGCGCTATACCGCGCCCGCGGCGCAGAGAAGGGTAAGGAAGTGGAGATTCGAGCCGTGCCCTACGCGCTGTGGGGCAATCGCGGGGTTGGCAAGATGACGGTTTGGCTCGATACCGTCATGTAAAACCCAAACCGAGCCGCGAAGCGGCGGCGGGAACCTCGCCCGACCCTTCGGACCGCCGCAATCGCGGTTTCAACAGGTACTCGCGGTCACTGTATCGGCGTCTACGCCGTCGAGTGCAAAGACGATGTTCACATTGCCGGCACGGCCCGGCGCAACCTTTGCGGCCCTATAATAGGCTTCATCCCGGCCGCGCGGCGGCCCGGGACCCTCGAGAGACATGGCGAAACCTGTCTTGCTCGCTGTCGACGACGACGCCAACGTGCTGAGCGCGATCGCGCGAGATCTGCGGAAGCAGTATGGTCGTGCCTACCGCATCCTGCGTGCCGAGTCCGGATCCGCAGCCCTCACCCTCCTTAGCGAACTAGAGGACCGAGGAGATCCCGTTGCACTCGTACTCTCTGATCAGCGCATGCCCCACATGGATGGCGTGACCCTCCTGTCGGAAGCCGTAAAATCCCACCCGAAGAGCAAGCGGGCATTGCTGAGGCCTATGCGGACACCGAGGCGGCGATTGGAGCCATCAACAAGTCACAGGTAGATTACTATCTCTTGAAGCCGTGGGATCCCCCCGAAGAGCGGCTGTATCCGGTGCTGGACGACCTTCTCGACGATTGGCGTGCATCGTTTCGCCCGGGGTATGGGGGGGTTCGCGTCGTTGGTGATTGCTGGTCGGCGCGGTGTCATCGCGTCTGTGACTTTCTAGCTCGCAACCAGGTCCCCTACCAATTCCTCGACATCGAGTCTTCCGACGAGGCGCGCGCGCTGGCGGCCGACGTCGAGTCGTCGGGGTTGCCGCTGGTGATCCTTCCCGACGGCGGAAGATTCACAGCGCCGGAGCCCGGCGATATTGCTGAAAAGATCGGGCTCACGGCAAAGGCCAAGGAGCGTTTCTACGACCTGGCGATCGTCGGGGCGGGCCCCGCCGGGCTGGCGGCCGCCGTGTACGGCGGGTCGGAGGGGCTGCGCACGGTCCTCATCGAACGGGAAGCGCCGGGCGGACAGGCCGGCACCAGCAGCAAGATCGAGAACTATTTGGGGTTCCCCGCGGGACTGTCGGGTGGCGATCTCGCGCGCCGGGCAGTGACTCAGGCGCGGAAGTTCGGGGTGGAGATCCTCACGCCACAGGAGACTACGGCGCTGCGTGTCGAAGGACCATACAAGCATCTGCGGCTGTCGGATGGTTCCGCGATCTCGTGCCATGTCCTCATGCTGGCCATGGGCGTGTCTTGGAACTTGCTCCCCGCCTCCGGCGCGGACCATTTGACCGGGGCCGGCGTCTACTACGGCGCCGCCGCGACGGAGGCCATGCACGCGAAGGGGCAGGATGTTTACATGGTCGGCGCCGGGAACTCCGCGGGGCAGGCCGCCATGCACTTCAAAGACCTCGCGGCCAAGGTTGTGATGGTCGTTCGCGGGGATTCGCTACGTGACAAGATGTCGCAATACCTCGTCGACCGCATCGAGTCGACCGACAACATCGAGGTGCGACTGCACACGGAGATCAAAGCCTGCCGCGGAGAAGAAAGGCTGGAGGCGCTCGAACTGTTTGACAACCGGACCGGGCGAGCCGAGGTCGTGCCGGCCAAGTATCTAATCGTGTTTCTTGGAGCCGCGCCGCGAACCGCCTGGCTCAAGGATGTTGTGGCGTATGATCCCAGCGGATTTGTTCTGACCGGTCCCGATTTGGATCCGAAAACCCACCTACGCGACTGGCCGCTGGAACGGCCGCCGTACCTGCTGGAGACCAATGTGCCCGGGGTCTTCGCGTCCGGGGATGCACGCATGGGGTCGGTCAAACGCGTTGCGTCCGCGGTGGGTGAAGGGTCGGTCGCCGTTCATTTCATGCATCAGTTCCTGGCGTCACGTTAAAACGTAATCGCACTCCACCTCCCAAACGGCGATGAAGTTTACGACTGACGAGCTGAGCACGGCGGCCATACTCCAGGGGCTTCCCGAAGGGCAGCTCGCCTGGTTCAGTGATCACGGCGATAGGATCGACCTCGCGCTCGGCGACAGGATGTTCGAGCGCGGCGAGCCCTCCGACTTCATGTTCATCGTCGTCCGGGGCGCGATCCAACGGTATGAGGAGATCGGCGGGCAGTGGTTGGTCGTGGCCACGACTCGGCAAGGTGAGGTGACCGGCATGCTGCCCTATTCGCGCATGACTCACTATCCGGGCTACACCATGGCCGCCGAGCCTTCGCGGGTGCTCCGCGTTGAGAAAAGCGACTTCAAGGAAATGGTTTTGGTGAGCCAGGAAATCGGCCGGCGTCTCGTTGCCGTGATGTCGGACCGGGTGCGAGGTGATGTCCGTCTCGAGCAACAGCGCGAACGGATGGTGTCCCTGGGGCGACTCTCCGCCGGGTTGGCCCATGAGCTCAACAACCCCGCCGCGGCCGTACGCCGCGCGGCCGCCGGCCTCTCGGAACAGCTCGCGAAAATGTCGCCGCTGGTCCTGGGCATGATGCCGCATCGCGTGGACGAAACGGCTGTCCGAGCCATCGATGAACTCCGACGGCTAGCTCGCGAGCGCCACCCCACCGCCCTCTCACCGCTCGAGCAGAGCGAACGCGAAGAAGAGCTCACGGCGTGGCTGGAAGACCATGATGTCGCGAATGCCTGGGAGATTTCCGAAACGTTTGTCGACGCCGGGTTGACCGACGAGGCTCTTGGGGCATTCATGGGACAGGTGCCCCCGCCCGTCGCGGCCGAGGCCCTTGCCTGGGTGGCCGGTGGTCTCGCCGCGGATCGAATGACCGTCGAGATCGCGTCTTCGGCCGCCCGCATATCCGAGCTGGTTGCCTCGATCAAGACCTACTCCCACATGGACCGCTCGCCCGAACACAAGCCCACCGACGTTCGTGAGGGTCTGGACAACACGCTCACCATGCTAAGCCACAAATTCAAGGAGAAGAGCATCCAGCTAGCGCGCGACTACCAACAAGACCTGCCGCCGATTGCGGCGAACGCCGGTGAGCTGAACCAGGTGTGGACGAACCTCATCGACAACGCCCTTGACGCCATGAACGACGGCGGCAACCTCCGCATCGACGTAAGACAGCGGACGCCTGGGTCGCGGTGCGGGTGATCGACGATGGGCACGGTATTTCCGACGAAGTGCGGGCTCGCATCTTCGAACCCTTTTTCACGACCAAGGCGATGGGCGAGGGCACGGGCCTAGGCCTCGACATCGCCATGCGCATCGTGAAAACCCACCAGGGCGCTGTCGACGTCCAATCGAAGCCCGGTCGAACAGAGATGTGCGTGCGATTGCCCCTCGCGCCAGCCTCCGCGCTCGGCAAGCAGACCGGCGCGTAGCCCGCTCCATGCAAGGTCCGCACGGTCTTGTGGCGGATTGTTGGTGCGAGCTTTGGCGCGTGGCAGTGTCGGCTCAGTAGCGGCTGCGCGCTTGGGAAGTCAAAAACGGCGGGGGTTCGGCTTCCCGAAACCCCCGCCTTCTAAGGAGGGAACAAACTACTCAAGGAACGACTGCATGCCTGATCGACTTTAACTACAGCCCGATGTCGAGCCGCAGTTTTCACATTTGTAGCAACTGCCGTTGCTGGTCATCAG
Organism: Bryobacterales bacterium; assembly: GCA_965248235.1. Lineage (GTDB taxonomy): Bacteria > Acidobacteriota > Terriglobia > Bryobacterales > UBA6623 > UBA6623. The sequence goes on from CBDFIU010000003.1 coordinate 377,246, forward strand.
CGAACCGCACTCCGAACAAATCGGCGCGTCCTGGGTGGCCTGGAAGGGCAACTCTTGTTGCGGCTCCGGCTCGGTCGGTTTCAGACCGGACGACTCGCCGACTTCCGACACACGATAATCCTGCGAGATGAACTTTGTCCCCAGCCAACGGAAGATGTAGTCCATGATCGACTTGGCGTAGGGGATTTCGGTATTGCCGGTCCATCCACTGGGCTCAAAACGCACGTGCTGGAACTTGTCGACCAAGACTCGCAGCGGGACGCCGTATTGCAGCGTCATTGAGACCGCCGTCGCGAAGCTATCCATCAAGCCGGAAATCGTCGAGCCTTCCTTCGCCATGCGAATGAAAAGTTCACCCGGCGAGCCGTCGTCGTACATGCCTACGGTGATGTAGCCCTCGTGGCCACCGACCGCGAACTTGTGCGTCACCGACTGCCGCTCGTCGGGCAGTTTGCGCCGCATCGGCCGATAGACGATCTTCTCACTCGCCGCGGCTTCTTTCTTGTCGCCGGCCTTCCCGGTGCTTAAAGGTTGCGCGCGTTTCGAACCGTCGCGGTAGATGGCCACGGCCTTGAGGCCCAAACGCCATGACTCCACATAGGCGTCCGTGATGTCTTCGACCGTGGACTCCTCGGGCAAGTTGATGGTCTTCGAAATGGCGCCGGAGATGAACGGCTGCACGGCGCCCATCATACGTACATGGCCCATGTAGTGGATGGACCGTTCGCCATTCCGCGGCTGGAAACTGCAATCGAAGACGGGCAGGTGCTCGTCCTTGATATGCGGAGCACCTTCGATCGTCCCGGTCGAATCGATATGGTTGACGATTTCGTTGCCGCGGTCGGGGTTGTAGCCGAGCTTCAGCAGCGCCTCGGGGACGGTATTGTTGACAATCTTGATGACGCCGCCGCCGACCAATTTCTTGTATTTCACGAGGGCCAATTCGGGTTCGACGCCGGTGGTGTCGCAATCCATCATGAAACCGATCGTCCCGGTCGGGGCGATGACGGTGACTTGGGCGTTGCGGTAGCCGTTGCGGGAACCGAGCTCATAGGCGTCTTCCCAGCACTCGATCGCGGCTTGCTGTAGCGGCGTTTCGATCTTCTCGCCGTCGATCTCGCGCGCCGCATCGCGATGCATGCGAATGACTTCGAGGAAGTGTTCGCGATTGTGGGAGTATCCGGCGAAAGGACCGGTCGTGCCGGCGATGCGGGCGCTGGTCAAATAAGCCTGCCCGCACATCACGGCGCTGATCGCGCCCGCGACCGAGCGACCGTGGTCGCTGTCGTAGGCGACGCCCATCGACATCAGCAGCGCGCCGAGATTGGCGAAGCCCAACCCCAGCGGCCGGTAGTTGTAGGAGTTCTCGGCGATTCTCTCCGTCGGGTAGCTCGCGCTGCCGACGAGGATTTCCTGCGCCAACATCAACGTGTCGACGGCATGCCGGAAGCCCTCGACGTCAAACTGGCCCTGGCCGGCTTGGAACTTGCGCAGGTTGAGCGAAGCCAGGTTGCAGGCCGAATCGTCGAGGAACATGTATTCCGAGCAAGGGTTCGAAGCGTTGATCCGCGCCGTGCCCTTGCAAGGGTGCCAACGATTGATCGTCGTGTCGAACTGCATGCCCGGGTCGCCGCACTGGTGCGTGGCTTCGGAGATTTGCCGCAGCAGGTCGCGCGCTTTGTAGCGCTTCTTGGGTTGGTCGTTGACGACGGACTTCGTCCACCAATCCTCGTCGTTGACCGCGGCGAGCATGAAGTCGTCGCCGGCACGAACCGAGTTGTTGGCGTTTTGGAAGAAGATCGAGCCGTAGGCGTCGCCGTCGATCGAGGCGTCATAGCCGGCTTCGATCAGCGTCCAAGCCTTCTTTTCTTCCTTGGCCTTGCACCAGATGAACTTGTCGATGTCGGGGTGGTCGGTGTTGAGGATGACCATCTTGGCGGCGCGGCGCGTCTTGCCGCCCGACTTGATGACGCCGGCGAAGGCGTCGAAACCTTTCATGAACGACACCGGCCCCGACGCCCTGCCGCCCCCGCCCAAAATAGCGTCCTCTTCGCGAATTTTCGAGAGGTTGGAACCTGTGCCCGAACCCCATTTAAAGAGCATGCCCTCGGTCTTGGCGAGGTCCATGATCGATTCCATCCGGTCGTCGACGGAAATGATGAAGCAGGCCGAGCATTGCGGACGGTGAGAGCCCTCGGCCAGACTGTTGACCCTGCCGGTCGCCTCGTCGTAATGCCAGCCGTAACCGCGCACCTCCTTGACGCCGACGTTGAACCAGACCGGCGAATTGAAGCTGGCCTTTTGGCTGAGCATCAAGTGAGCCAATTCGTCGCGGAAGTTTTCGACGTTTTCGGGAGAGGCGAAGTAGCCGCCCGCCGCGCCCCAATCGGCGATTGTGTCGACGACGCGATGGACGAGTTGCCTCAGGCTCGACTCGCGCTCAGGCGTTCCCGCGCGGCCATGGAAATACTTGCTGGCGACGATGTTCGTCGCCGTCTGCGACCAATCGCGCGGCACCTCCACATTGGCCTGCTCGAAGATGATCTCGCCTTTTTCGTTGCCGATCGAAGCTGTGCGCTTTTCCCACTCCAGAACGTCGTAGGGCGTGCGGCCCGGTTCGAGATCCTTGGTAAAGTGTCGCGGGAAAGACAAACCCGCCTGTTGCTCGGCGGGAGATGACAATTGATCGACTTTCGAGGCCAGATCCACGCTAATTTCGCCCATAGCTCACTCCACAAGAATTGACCCGATCGTACTACAATTGTGACCGGAAAAACGACTGATCAACGGGGGTCGGCAACCAAAATTTGAGCCCGTGACGGGGGGGACAACGCTTGCCGACGTTCAAATAGTGTACACGATCTAGTGGTAGTGTCAAGAGTTAATTCAAGATCTTGCGGAGATGTTCTACGGAAACCCCTTAGCCCCCTCAACGGAGGTTTCAGGGCGAAGTAGGATACACCATGGGGTGGTGCTTTCCAAGAGCGCCCATTCCGCGCCAAATTCACCTCTCGCGGCTCCCAAATCACCGTCGAGACCCGCGAAACTGCATTATCCTGAAGCCGAGGGGCCGGCCGCTATGAGGCTGCGAGAAAATCAAGAGTCCCGCCGCCGCGTCGCGGCTCCCGGCCTCCATCTTTATGAAGGGCCCCGCGCGCAAGCAACACAGAGAAAAATCATGCCCGAGTTTCAATATCAGCCCATCTTTGAACACGGTCCCGACCAGACCGAATATCGCCGGCTCACCTCCGATCACGTCACGACCACGCAGCTCAACGGCCGTGAAATCCTCGAGGTCTCCCCGGAAGGCTTAGCTCGCCTCGCCAAAGATGCCATGGACGACATGGCCCACCTGCTGCGCGCCGGGCACCTCTCTCAGCTCAGCAAGATTCTCGACGATCCCGAGGCGTCGGAGAACGACCGCTTCGTGGCGCTCGAACTTCTCAAAAACGCCTCCATCGCCTCGGCCCGCGTGCTCCCCGGCTGCCAGGATACAGGGACGGCGATTGCCATCGGCTATAAGGGCCAGGCCGTATTCACAGAAGCCGACGACGCCGAGGCTCTCTCGAAAGGCATCTATCAGGCCTACGCCGAACGAAACCTGCGATATTCTCAACTCGCGCCCCTCGACCTCTACACCGAGAAAAACACTGGGACAAACTTGCCGGCGCAGATTGAAATCTACGCCAAGCCGGGCAACGAATACCGTTTTCTCTTCATCGCCAAAGGCGGTGGCTCGGCGAATAAGACGTTCCTCTACCAAAAAACCAAGGCACTACTCAATCCCGAATCGCTTGTGGCTTTTCTTGACGAACAGCTGCGCTCGATCGGCACCTCCGCCTGCCCGCCCTATCATTTAGCGCTGGTGATCGGCGGGACCTCCGCCGAGATGACGCTCAAGACCGTCAAGCTAGCCAGCACACGCTATCTCGACGACCTGCCCACCACGGGGAACGAGCTCGGAAGGGCTTTCCGCGATATCGAGATGGAAAAGAAGGTCTTTGAGATTGCCGCCGCGACCGGCATCGGAGCTCAGTTCGGCGGCAAGTACTTCGCCCACGACGTGCGGGTGATCCGCCTACCGCGCCACGGGGCGTCGTGCCCGGTGGGTCTCGGCGTCTCGTGTTCCGCGGATCGCCAGATCCTTGGCAAGATTACCCGCGACGGGCTGTTTCTCGAACAGCTCGAAACGAACCCGGCGCGCTTCTTGCCCGAAGTAACCCATGAGGAGTTGGGCGACGAGGTCGTGCCGATCGACCTCAATCGCCCGATGCCCGAGATCTTGGCGCAACTCAAAGAGCATCCCGTCGCCACCCGCCTCTCGCTGAGCGGACCGCTGATCGTCGCCCGCGACATCGCGCACGCCAAGTTGAAAGAGCGTCTCGACGCGGGCGAAGAGCTGCCGCAATATTTCAAGGACCACCCGGTCTACTATGCCGGACCGGCGAAAAAACCCGAGGGCCACGCTTCCGGCTCGTTCGGGCCTACCACGGCCGGGCGCATGGACCCCTACGTGGATCTGTTGCAGAGTCACGGCGGCAGCATGGTGATGCTTGCCAAGGGCAACCGTTCCACCGAGGTCGCCGAGGCTTGCGGGCGTCACGGCGGCTTTTATCTCGGCTCGATCGGCGGACCGGCCGCGCGTCTTGCCGAGCACAGCATTAAGAAGGTCGAGGTGGTCGAGTACCCCGAGCTGGGCATGGAAGCCATTTGGCGGATCGAGGTCGAGGACTTCCCGGCCTTCACGATCATCGATCATCAAGGCAAGGATTTCTACGCCGAGCTGGTCGCGAATCGCATGGTGCAAATCAAGGGCTAATTATTCGTTCGCGGGGTCGGGCAGCGCAAACGCCACGTACTTACCCCCGGAAGGACTGCCCGACTTACCTCCGCCCGCCCCGATCACGACGTATTGGCGGCCGTCGACCTCGTACATCGCCGGCGTAGCATTGCCCCCGGCCGGCAGGGTAGTCTCCCACAACAGCTCGCCGGTCAGCTTGTCGAAGACATGGAACTTCGCGTCGTGGTTCGTGGCGCCGATGAAGACAAGTCCTCCGGCGGTAACGATCGGGCCGCCGTAGTTTTCACTTCCCGTGTTGCGGATTCCTTTTTCGACCAACTCGGGGAACTCGCCAAACGGAATCCGCCAAGCGATCTCGCCCGTATCGAGGTTGATGGCATTCAGCGTGCCCCAGGGCGGCTCGACCGCCGGATAGCCGTCCGGATCCAGAAACTTGTTGTAGCCGTCGCTGCCGTACGGCAAAACGATCGGCGACGGACCTGTCGCTTCATTGGTCTCGGAATCGTCGCCGTAGAGAACGTAATCGGTTATGACTCGGAGAGCGTCGACACCGAGATGCCGGAAAGCGGGCATCCGCCCGGCTCCCCGATAGGTGAAGCGCAGAAACTCTTGGCGGCTTAATTTGTCGCCGATGTCCACCAGCGAAGGAAACTCCGGCGGGCTGCCGCTGAAATCGTCCTTGTGGCAATTCGCGCAGTCCCGTAGATAAAGGCTTCGGCCGCTTGCTTGCTCGGACGCCGGCGGTTTTTCGACCAGCCGCAGAATCCAAGGCATTTCATTCGCATTGACGTAGAGCAAGCCGGTTCCCGGATCAAAGGCCGCCCCGCCCCATTCTCCGCCTCCGTCATATCCGGGAAAGATCACCGTGCCCGCCGTCGAGGGAGCCGTGAACTGGTCGCCGCTGTGAATGGTCCGGAAGGTTTGCAAGACCGCTTCGTGGGCTTCCGGCGTCCTGCGCGTAATCATCTTTTCAGTGAAAATCTGCCGCGCGAAGGGCGGCGGCTCGAGCGGTAGCGGCTGCTGTTTGGCGAGCAGTTCGCCCTCGGCTTCGGATGCGGGGACGTCGCGGTATTCGATCGGAAAGAGCGATTCGCCGGTCACGCGATCAAACACCCACACGTGCCCCGACTTCGCGATCTGGGCCACCGCGTCGACGAAACGTCCGTCGCGCTTGACGCGTACAAGATTCGGCGGAGCGGGGAAGTCGCGGTCCCACACATCGTGCCGCACGGCTTGAAAATGCCAGAGACGCTTGCCCGTGGTCGCGTCCAGGGCCAACAGAGTGTTCGCGAACAAATTGTCGCCGTGGCGATTGCCGCCGTGGAAATCGAACGCCGCCGAGCCGGTCGGGCAATAGACGACGCCTCGTTCGACGTCAACGCTCATCCCGGCCCAGTTGTTCGCTCCGCCGCTGTATTGCCAGGCGTCGGCGGGCCAAGTTTCGTGGCCGAATTCCCCCGGGTGCGGAATCGTGTGGAAGCTCCAACGCAGTTCGCCGCCCCGGACATCATAGGCCCGAATGTCGCCCGGCGACGAGGGCAGCGACTCGCTAAGCAAACTGCCGAGGATCAACAGGTCTTTGTAGATGACGCCCGGCGTGGCCGCGGAAATCGAGATGCGGTTTCTGTCGCGCTCAAACCCCTCGCGCAGATCAACTCGGCCGTTCTCGCCAAACGACGAAATCGGCTTGCCGTCCTCGGCATTCAGGGCGTACAAATAGTGGCGGGCGGTGACCAGGATGCGGCGATCATCGCCGTCGGCCCAATAAACCAGACCGCGATTACGACGCTGCCTCGCCCGGCCTTCCTCGAAAGGATCGAAACTCCAAATCGGCTCGCCGGTCGCCGCGTTGAGCGCGAAGACGCGAAGCTTCGGGCTCGTGGCATAGAGAACGCCGTCGACAACGATCGGATTGCATTGCATCTCCGAACCGTCGAAGACATCGCCGGTGTCGTAGGTCCACGCCACCTCGAGTTGCCCAGCATTGGCGCGGTTGATTTGATCCAGGGCCGAGTAACGCAGATTTTCGGGGCCGCCGCCGTAAGCCTCCCACCCTCGGTAGCCTGCTTCAGGAACCGCGCGATGCGATTCGCAGGAACCCGCCAAGGTGAGTAGGAAGACGAAGATCGGAAAGGCTTTGAAACCGCTCATGCCGCCTCCAGTCTCGCACGCCGACAATGGGACGTCCCGCCAGTCATGCAAGCCGCGGAAAAAGATCGCAAATAGGCCCGCCCCTGGAGGGTGCGCGAAATATATATGCGAGCCCCTTCTCACAACGCGAACAAGAGAATCAGAGCCCAGAGCGCAAGCGACGGGCCAAGCGACCGCGCACCAAACTCAGGGGTGCGGCAGCCCGGTTCACCGGGCTTCGGTTCGCAAATAGGCCGGCCTTTGTAGGGCCGCTTTAGAAGAGCTCTCCGTAGCATATGAGGCCGTTTCAACGGCCTTTTCCCATATGGCTTTAGCCATGGTCGAACCGAGGGAAAACATCAGCAGGCCGTCGATTGGAGCGAAGCGCAACCCGGGGTCCCCACGCAATCCCAACAAGCCCCGGACGATCTTAGGCGCCATTGTTCGACACAGCCCCGCCCGAAACCCTCGTCATATACGCAATAGTAAACTGTAACTTACCCTGACGCAAGAACGACTTTTCACTAGGAGGACAAATCAATGTTTGAATCGAGCGTGCAAGAAAAAGATCATGCAGCCAAGTTCGGCGTCATCGGCGGAGTCATCGCGCTACTGTGTTTGCTCGCGGCCGGTTACCTGGCGATTGGCTGAAGCGCCCTACGATCGTATCGGAGTCTAACCCGCGAAATTGGATTCGCCAACCTGCCTCAAGTGGCGCAGGGCAAGCACTTCCAAGTACTTTCTCTGGATGCGCCAGCCGCCGACTTTGACCGCCGGCAACGTCTGCCGAGCGATCAGGCGGCGGATCGTTGATTCGGGCAGCCCGGCATAGACAGCCGCTTCTTTGACCGAGAGAAAGAGTTTGCGTCCGAGAGCCTCCATCTCCGACGCCGGGTCCTGGAGGGGGGCTGTCCGCGGCGAGAGCGCCGCGAACAGCCTGGCCAAGGCGACAACAGGCTGATTCCCTTGCACCGAAAGCGATTGCAGCACCGCCAGGGCGCTCCCGCCGCCGGCTGCCGCCTGATGGTCCGGGGCGGCGGCTGCGGCCACCGCCCGGCCCGAGAACTCCATCGCGATCGGACGCAACTCCGACTCGATCGCCGCCAAGGGCGTTCCGGCCCCCAGCAGTCGCAAAACTTTCCGAGACCGCGGTGCCAGCGGATGATCGTCCCGCAGAGCCGTGTCTTCGATGAAAGCCGCCAATTCGGGAGTGAGGTCGGTCGCGCGCGCCCGTTGAACGGCGGTTGCTTTCGAGTGTGCCATCGTCTTTCCTCCTCGGCAAGTCGGCCGCTAGGCTGCCTGACTTCCGGCTCTCCCGATCTATATCGGCGGATCGGTGAAGTTCTACAGGGCTAGGGACCCGCTCGTGAGAAAGGCGGGCTGCCGTGTAAACCTCGGGCCGCTCCCCATCGGCACTGTTCCCGCGAACCCGCTCGGCCCCATTCGCCTGTACGCCGCGCTGGCCGCCGTGCCATAATCGTTTGTCGAAACGGACCCGTTAGCATAGGTCGTTTTCGAATCGGGGTCCGGGAGGAAATGGGATGAAATTCGGCGTCAATACGATGATCTGGTCCGGGGCGATCGATGATTCGATCCCCCTGGCGGAGATCAAGAATGCCGCGATCGACGTCATCGAGGTGCCCGTTTTCAGCGCCTCCGACGTTCCCCTCGACTCTCTCAAGGAATCACTCGACGAGTTCGGCCTCGAGTGCACCTTCTGCTCGGTCAACCCGCCGGGCAAAAACCCCATCAGCGACGACGAGGCTGTGCGCGCCGAGACGGTCGAGCACTGGAAAGACGTAATCCGCGTCGCCGCCGAAGTCGGGGCCGATCTCATCGCCGGGCCCACCTACGCACCGGTTGGATACCTGCCCGGTCGGCGACGCACCGAGGAAGAGTGGAAATGGGGTGTCGATTTCCACCAACAACTGGCCCCGCTGCTCGAGGAAACCGGCATCCAATTAGCCGTCGAACCTCTCAACCGCTTTGAAACCTATTTCCTCAACACCGTCGACGACGGCGTGCGGTTCGTCGAACAGATCGGCAGCCCCAATATCGGTCTGCTCGTCGATACCTTTCACTCCAACATCGAAGAGAAAGACGTCCCGGCGGCCTACCGCGCTTGCGGCCGACATCTCAAGCACGTCCACACCTGCGAAAACGATCGCGGCATTCCCGGCAGCGGCCATACCGACTGGAAGGGCGTCCTAACGACGCTCAAGGACATGGGGTACGACAATCGGTTGACCATCGAGTCGTTCAACTCGACGATCCCCGAGCTGGCCGCCGCCACCGCGATTTGGCGCGACCTCGCCCCGACACTCGACGACATCGCTTTCGAGGGAACGAAATTCCTACAAGACCAGTGGGCAAAGCTCTAGCCTGCATTTCGCACCAAGTGTCGAGGCGAAGTGCATGAGAGGGCCGTCAGTACGAGGCGCGGGCCGCTTGGCGCCCCATCCCTTAAGCAAAGAGGCGTACTTGAACCCTACGGTGAGCACGGCAAGCAAGCGCAACGAAGTAATGGCGGACCTATCATTTGCTTCGGCCGACAGTTGGAGAGAAATGCAGGCCGGCCTTCCCGCGGCCATGGCTTCCTGTCCGCTTTTCTCATCGCCCGGCGAGGCAAAGTGCATGAGAGGCCCGTCTGAACAAGTCACGCGCCGCTTGGCGCCCCATTTTTCAAACAAAAAGGGCCGGGCGGTGAGTAATGCGGGCTAAGATAGCCGTCATCCTCAATCCCCGCGCCGGCGGCGGACGCAGCGCCAAGCAACTCCCCCGCATCGAGCAGGAACTCAACCGCCGCCTCGACCGCCCGGTCGACGTGCTGCTCACCGAACATCCCGGTCATGCCGCCGATCTCACCCGAAAAGCTTTGACCGAAGGCTGCGACCTGATCGTCGCGGTCGGCGGCGACGGCACGGCGAATGAAATCGTGAACGGCTGGTTCAACGAGGATGACGATCAACCGATCCGTCCCGAGGCCCGGCTGGGATTCATTCCCATCGGCACCGGCGGCGATTTGCGTCGCACCCTCGACGTGCCCCGCGACATCAGCGCCGCCGCCGAAGTCGTCGCCCGCGGCCGAGCCTGGACGATCGACGTCGGGAAGGCCTCGCTGCTCTCCCACGACGGCGCGCCGATCTCCCGCTACTTCGTCAATGTCGTGAGCTTCGGCATGGGCGGCGATGTGTCGGTCCGGGCCAAGAATTTCCTCAGCGACCTGAGCGGCAAGGCTGCTTTTCTTTACGCGACCGCGGCGGTGTTTTTCACCTATCGAGGCAAGTGCGTGCGGTTGACGATCGACGGGCAACCGCTTCCCGAAGACCTGGACATCACCAATGTCGCCGTCGGCAACGGCCGCTATCACGGCGGCGGGATGCACCCCTGCCCGCGTGCCGCGATGGATGACGGGCTGCTCGACGTCACCACGATTCGGCAATTGACCACCTTCGAGTTCATTCGGGACCTGCCGGTGCTCTATTCCGACGACGTCTACCAACACCCCAAGGTTGACCACTACCACGCAAACCGCCTTCGCGCCGAGTCGGAAGACATCACCCGAATCGAGATCGACGGCGAGGGCCTGGGGCGCTTGCCCCTCGAAATCGAGATTCTCCCCGCCCGCCTGTCGGTTTTGGTTTCCGCCGATTGACCGCGGCGGCCGCCCGTCGTATGCCTAGCCCGGGTCGGCCCCTCATGCGGCCAAAAAGTTCCTCACGACTTGCTGCCCCAGAGCACCCGATTTTTCGGGATGAAACTGGACCCCGAATACGTTCTCCGACTCGATCGCCGCCGCGTAGCGAACACCGTAATCGCACAGCGCCGCCGCTCTTTCCCTGGCCACCTCGGCCGGGACGTAATAACTGTGCGCGAAGTAGACGTAGGGGTGCTCGCCGACGCCCTCGAGCAGCCGCGGACGGTCGTTCGGTTCCAACTCGTTCCAGCCCATGTGAGGCACTCGCGCGTCGGCGGCAAAACGGCGGACCGTCCCGGGGTAGATACCCAGCCCGTCGAGGTCCGGGGCTTCTTCGCTCTTTTCGAACAAGGCCTGCATGCCGAGGCAAATGCCCAAGAAGGGAATCCCCGCTGCGATCCGCTCGCAAAACGTTTCGCGCACGCCCAGCGAATCCAAGGAACGAATCAGCTGCCCGAAGTGGCCGACGCCGGGCAGAATGATCTTCTCCGCCCGCAGCAGCCCCGCCGAGTCCGACACGATTTCGTACCGCGTCCCGATGGCGTCAAGCGTGTTCTCGACCGAGCGAAGATTGCCCGCGCCGTAATCGAAAATGGCGATCATCGTGCTCGCTCCAACAGTCCCTTGGTGCTCGGAAGCTGATCCTTGAGGCGCTTGTCTTTCGAGCAGGCGTAGCGCATGGCCCGCGCGAAGCATTTGAAAATCGCCTCGATCTTGTGATGGTTCGAGCGGCCGTACATTACGCGCGCATGCAGATTGGCGCCGCAATGCGTCACGAACCCGTCGAAGAAATCCTCGAGCAGTTCGGTTTGCAAATCGCCCACCAACCGAAAGCGTGTCGGCGCGTGATAGACCAGCGCCGGGCGGCCTCCGAGATCCACCGCGACCACGGCCAAAGTCTCGTCCATGGGGAGAACGAAGTACCCGGCGCGGTTGATGCCCACGCGATCGCCGAGCGCTTGAGCGAAACACTGTCCCAAGACGATACCGACGTCTTCGACCGTATGGTGCTGATCGACGTCGAGATCTCCCTCGGCCTTGAGATCGAGGTCGAAGCCGCCGTGCTTGGTGAAAAGCTCGAGCATGTGGTCGAGGAAACGAATGCCGGTCGAGACGTTGTAACGTCCCCGGCCGTCAATGCGCAGGCGCGCTTCAATCCGCGTTTCCTTGGTGTCGCGCGTGACCTCGGATTTTCTCATTGCTTTTCCATCGCCGGCGCGGCCGGCCTTAGAGCACGCTCTCCAGTTCGTTCACGCTTTCGACCACCGCGCGCGCACCGTCCTCGTGAAAGATGCGCACCGTTTGCCGGCGGTGGGGCGCATCGGGGGCGGCGATTCCGACAAACGGGATACCGGCGGCCCGGGCGCAGCGTCCGTCGTCGATATTGTCGCCAACGTAGATCGCCTCGCAATCCGGCACCGCGTTCAAGGCGTGCAGCAAGCCGTCAGGCGCGGGCTTTTGATTCTCAACCAGATCGCTTGTGACGATCGGATCAAATCGGATTTCCTCGGCAAATCGCTCCAGCGAAAAGTGCGCCGCGCGAGTCGGCCTTCCCGTGTAAACGGCCAGACGGTGGCTCGCCGCCAAGCGGCCCAGCACGCCGTCCTCCACCAGCCAAGACTCGCGATGCACCAAGCCCTCGTCGCCCGTGCCCCAAAACAGCTCGTGAAAATACGTCGTCAGGTGATCGTAGGTCACCTCGACGTCGAACTCACGCAGCATGTCGACGGCCAACTCACAATCGTCGTTGTAGCCGCCTCGATTCTTCATGGCGGCGATCGCTTCCAGCGTGACGCGCCGGCCGCTGAAGTGCGCGATGGTTTCAATCGTCGTCGCGCGATAGGAGTGCGTTGGATCGACCAAGACGCCGTCCATGTCAAAGATCAGCAATTTCATGGCCCCATCACCTGCCCTAACACTTTGAACATTCTGCGGACCTGTCGCTTGGTGCCCGCGGTAATGCGAATCGTGCCGGGGATCTCGTGACTGCGATCCCGCACGAGAACGCCCCGCTGACGCAAACCTTCGTGGACTTCTTGAGTCCTGTCGCCGAAGCGAACCAAAACGAAGTTCGCATGGGTCGGATAATGGAAAAGACCCATGCCATCCAGCGCTTCACAGAGCATCTCGCGGGCTTCGAGAACTTCGTCCACGTAATTTCGAATATGGTCCTGGTCTTTCACCGCTTCGAGAGCGCAGGCCACAGCCAACGAATTCACACTGTAGGGCGACTGAAATTTCCGCACCATGGCGATGTTCTCGGCTTGCGAAAACAAGCAGCCAATGCGCAACCCGGCCATGCCGTAGACTTTCGAAAACGTGCGGCTGACGAAAAGGTTCGGGTAGCGCGCCATCAAGTCGAGCGCCGTTACGCCGTAAAACTCAAAATAGGCCTCGTCGATCAACACCGCCGCCCGCGGCGCGGCCTGCAGAATCGTCTCGATCTCGTCGAGTCCGATCGCCCCGCCGGTCGGATTATTCGGGTTGGCGATCAGAATCAGCCGGGTTTTCGCGCTGACGGCCCGCAACAACCTCCCGAGCGGAAAATCGAGTTTCGCTTTTCCGTAGCGAATCAACTTGATCTTCGCGCCCACCGACTCCGCCGCCACTCGAAAAATCGGAAACGTCGGCCAGGGGATCACTACTTCGTCGCCGGCATCCAAGTAGGTGTGAACCAGCACTTGAATCGCCTCGTCGGTACCGTCGGCGAAAACCAGTTGATCGGGGTCCACGCCGAAAAACGGCGCCATCTTCTTGCGCGACGCCTGGTACTCCGGGTAGACCGCGAGGAATTGGGCGGTGGCGGTCTTGCGCAACGCCTCCACCACGCGGGGCGAGCAGCCGATCGTGTTTTCGTTGAAGTCGAGACGCAGCTTACCCCCACGCCCGTCGGTCGGCGGATGATACGGCGCCATGCGGCGGATGGCCGCACGCGCCCGCGGAAATCGAGGTGTCGCCTTCTTCGCCATCTTCCTTCCTCTAGTTATCGAGACGAGCTTCGATCGAACGCGCGTGTGCTTCGAGGCCCTCCGCCCGCGCCAAGGTCACGATGGCCGGCGCGAGTCGCTTCAAACCCGCCGGCTCCAATTTTTGGACCGCGATCACCTTGACGTAGTCGAGCACCGAGAGGCCCCCTCGAAGCGCCGCCGCGCCGCCGGTCGGCAAAACGTGATTCGGCCCCGAGGCGTAATCGCCCGCCGCTTCCGGGCTCCAGGGTCCCAGGAAAATACTGCCGGCGTTTTCCACCTTGTCGAGCAGGGTTTCGTCATAGAGCGCCAAGTGTTCGGGGGCGAAGCGGTTCGAAATCTCAACGGCTTCATCCAGCGAACGCGTGACGACAACGGCACTGTTGCGGGCCAGCGCCTTGGCCGCGACCTTGCGCGTCGAAAGCGTTTCCAACTGCCGCGCGATCTCCGTTTGGACCTTCCTCGCCAAGCGTTTCGACGTCGTCAGCAGAATCGCCGCCGCATCGACATCGTGCTCGGCCTGCGCCAGCATGTCGGCGGCAATGTAGCGAGGGTCGCCGTCGGCGGCAATCACGAGAATTTCCGTCGGCCCGGCGACGAAATCAATCCCGACTTCCCCGGCCAGCAGTTTCTTGGCCGCGGCGACGTAGATATTCCCGGGGCCCACGATACGATCAGCTCGCGGAACGGTCTCCGTCCCAAAGGCGAACGCGGCAATCGCCTGCGCGCCCCCCATGTGAAAGAAGTTGTCGACACCCAGACGGCCGGCCGTTCCCAGCGTTTCCGCGCTCGGCCCCGGAGAGGCGACCGAGATCGTCTTAACCCCGGCGGTTTGCGCCGGAATCACCGTCATCATCAGCGTCGAGGACAGCGGGTAGCGGCCGCCGGGAATGTAGGCCGCGATGGAATCGAGCGGCCTCACGGTCTGCCCCAGTGTCACGCCGCGTCCGAAGCTCTTGCTCCACGACTTTGGCATCTGCCGCTCGGCGAAGCGGCGGATCTGCCCCGACGCGACATCGAGCGCCCTCTCGAACGGGGCGGAAAGCGCTTCCCGCGCTTCCTCCAAACGCTCCGCCGGGACGCGCACCGAGCCCTCCTCGAGGCCGTCGAAGCGTCGCGCATACCCAACCAGCGCCCGGTCGCCCCGCTTCCGCACGCCTTCCAAAATCGGCCCCACCACCGCTTCGGCGCGGCCCAGCCGCACGGCGCGCCGAGCGAAAAGACGTTCCACATCGCCGCGGTCTTTGCTCGAAAAAACACTCAGCATACGGAAACCGCCAAAAACAGCCGGAAATTCAAAACGCGGCAACAGAGCCCAGAGCGCAAGCGACGGGCCAATGCAAGCGACTACCCAGAGCGCGAACGACTACTAGAATCGCAAGCGACGGGCCAAGCGGCCCAACCAGCCAACGGGAAAAACTCTCCCCATCGACTACCAACGGAGCCCGATGCCAACCCAGAAAACGCCCGGAAATCTCCACCCGTGACCCCGCGCCACTCTATTTGTACACGGTCCCTGGATCGTAGGCGCGTTCGGCGCATTGCTTCCACTCGCCGTCCTCGAAACGCCGGTAGAAGCAAGTGCGGAACCCATTATGGCAAACGCCCGGGCCCAGAGCCTCGGCTTTGATCACCAAGGTATCCTGGTCGCAATCGACCCGGATTTCCTTGGCGTTCAAATAGTGTCCCGACGTGCCGCCTTTGGTCCACAACTCATTGCGCGAGCGGCTGAAAAACGTCACCTTGCCGGTCGCGACTGTTTTGTCAAAGGCCTCTTGATTCATGAAGCCGACCATCAGAACCTCGCCATCGGCGGCGTCCTGAATCACGGTGGGAATCAGCCCCTGGAATTTACTGAAATCGAGTTCCATGTCGTTGTCTGCCCTATCGTTGCCCTAAAAACAAAAAACCCGCTCGGCGTCGGCCGGCGGGTTGCTAATGCTGCGATTTCGCTTATGACGCGAGGTCCCCACCGGCTGACTCACCCCTGAGGGTAAGCGTGATGCGCATGCCGATGGTGGAGGTCCAAACGCATAAGCCAATAGTATACCCGATCCAGGCCCCCCGGGCCGCTTCACAACGGATTCCGCCGTCCGCTTTCTCTGAAAACGTCCCTAACTTTCGGCTCATCACTAAAGTAGCCCCGTTGACACAGTACTAACAGGACCATACAATATTCGTGTGAGGTTCCGTCCCCAAGGTTCGGGGACGATTGTATCCACGATCATGCCCGAAGCGAAAACAGGCAGTGAATCCGCGACGGAAACCGCAGCCGGCAGCGACAAGATCAAAATCGCTCTCGCGGACGATCACACGATCTTTCGCGACGGTTTGCGGCGACTTCTCTCGCTCGAACCCGATTTCGACGTCATCGCCGAAGCCCAGAACGGAACCGAGGTGCTCGACCTGGTTCGCGACCACGAGCCCGATATCTTGCTGCTTGATCTGAAAATGCCCGGCCTCGACGGACTCTCGGCGTTGCAGCGCATTCAGTCGCAAAAGCTCAAAACAAAGATCATCGTGCTCACCGCCTCCGACAATGAAGGCGAATACGTCCAAGCGATGAAATTCGGCACTTCGGGCATTGTGCTGAAGCAGACCGCGACAGAGCTGCTGATCAAAAGCATTCGCAAAGTTCACGGCGGCGAGATCTGGCTCGACGCCAGGACAACCGCGGCCGTCATGCGGCAGTTTGCGTCTCCCGGGGATCTGGGGCCGCGCGAGCGCGATAAGCCTCGCCTGAGCAATCGCGAACGCGAGATCGTGGCGCTGGTCGCCCAGGGTTTCAAGAACAAGGAAATCGCCGAGCGCATGTTCATCAGCGAACAGACGGTCAAGAACCACCTCCACAATATCTTCGACAAGCTCGGCGTCTCGGACCGCCTGGAGTTGGCGCTCTACGCCATCCACCGCAATATCCGTCCGGGCTGACGCTGGTGCAAGCGCCGTCGCCAATCGAAATCCATGCCATTCGCCGGCGTGCCGGCCCTCGGCCCGGTCGGCGTAGCCGGCTTGCCGCCGCGCCGGCTGACGTCGCGGGGAGCTTCCGCCGATTCTCAAAGAAGAAGCCCGAACGTTTCCCGCTCGCCCGGCAGCCCTGAATTGCGACGTTCGAGGGTGATATAAAGGGGTTTCAAGAACCGCAACCAAGTAATGGCGGGCCTGTCGTGTGCTTTGCCGTCAGGTGGTGAAAAAAGCGGCTAGGTCAAGCGACGAGCCGCGCCGTCTACAACGAATCCCGCTCCAACCGACGATGAAGATCATCGACATACTCAACACCGGAAAGCAAACCGTCTCGTTCGAGTTCTTCCCTCCCAAGGACGACGCCGGTTTCGACGACCTGTTCAAGACGATTACATCGTTAAAGCCGCTCGAACCCTCCTACGTGTCGGTGACCTACGGGGCCGGCGGGAGTACGCGCCGCAAGACCGTCGACCTGGTCAAGAAAATCAAACACGAGATCGGCATCGAGGCCATGGCTCACTTGACCTGCGTCGGGGCCGGCCGCGCGGAAATCGCCGACGTCCTCGATGAGCTCAAAGCCGCGGGCATCGAAAACGTTTTGCCGTTGCGGGGCGACCCCCCCCGCGGCGAGACGGAATTCGTCAAGCACGAGGACGGCTTCGCCTACGCTTCCGAACTCACCGATTTCATTCGGCCGCGATTTCCGTTTTGCCTCGCCGGAGCCTGCTACCCCGAAAATCATCCCGAAGCCCCCGACGCCGCCACCGACCTTGAGAATCTCCACCGCAAGGTCGATGCCGGAGTGGATTTCCTGATCACGCAGTTGTTCTTTCACAACGACGATTTCCTGCGCTTTCGCGATCGGGCAACCGCGAGCGGCATCACCATCCCGATCGTCGCCGGCATCATGCCGATCCTCAGCCTCAAGCAAGTCAAGCGTTTTACGAATATGTGCGGCGCGACCATCCCCGCCGACCTGCTTGCAAAGATGGAAGCCGTCGAAGACGACGCCGAGGCCGTGCGCCAATTGGGGACCTATCACGCCGTCGAGCAGTGCGCCGGTTTGCTCGAATCCGGCGTGGCCGGATTGCATTTCTACACCCTTAACCGTTCGACCGCGACCAGAGCGATCTATCGACAGATTAAGAGCCGCTTGCCCGAAGAGATCGACGACGGCCAACTCTCGCTCGCTTTCGGCCGCGACGCCTGACGGGGCGATCCCGCCGCGCCCGTCCCAGTGGGGCAGGTCCCCAGGCCTGCCCGCCAACCCTCCCGACTCAATACCGGCCCGCAACTCGGGCAGTTGCCTGCCGACAATTCCCGGCTGTTCACCATCGCTATCGCCCTCACCAACCCTCCCTCGTCTAAAGCGCGCACCCGCTGAAACCGACCTCCCCGCCGCGCTGTGAAATAATTCGGAGACGGCCGGCTGCCGAAAGCGCCGCCGGTGTCGAGAAATCCGTTGCCGCTGATTCGTAAGACAGCCATCATCGCCGCGGCGCTCGCCGCCGTCTATCTGCTCTACTTCCACACCATGGACGAGCGGGGGTTAGTGGGTCCCGACGAGCCCCGCTACGCCTCCATAGCTCGAGAAATGGCTGCATCCGGCGACTGGGTCACGCCGCGGCTGGGGGACGAGCCCTGGTTCGAAAAGCCGGCGCTGCTCTACTGGCTCGGCGCCCTATCGATAACGCTCGGCGTCGACGACGACCGCGCCACGCGCTTGCCCGCGGTGCTGATCAGCGTTGTTTTTCTCTTCTTTCTCCACCGCATTACTCGGCAACACTTCGGTTCGCCCAGCGCGGAATACGCCGTGCTGATTCTGGCGACTTCGGTTGGCTGGACGGCCTTCAGCCAGATCGGCGTCTTTGACTTGCCGCTGGCGGCAAGCCTGGCGGCCGCTCTGCTCGTACTTCTCCCGTGGGTGCAAGAGTCCGACCCTTCGACCCGCCGAGCCCTACCCTGGTTCGGTGCGCTACTGGGCGTTTCCGTCCTCGCCAAGGGCTTGGTCGGACCGGTCCTCGCCGCCCTCGCGCTGCTTCCGGTCTGCCGCGACCGCGGCTTCGGTTCGGTCACTCGCGATCTGGCCCGGCCCCGAACCTGGCTGCCCTTTCTCGCCATAGCCGCTCCTTGGTACCTATTGTGTTACGCCCAAAACGGCTCGGTCTTTCTCGAGGAATTCGTCTGGCGGCATCATTTCGAGCGCTTCACCGACCCAACGCTGCGGCACGTCCAGCCGTTTTGGTTCTATGGACCCGTCTTGGCCCTCGGCGTTCTTCCTTGGACCCCGTTGGCGTTCGGGCGCCCCGCCACCTCGCTGCGAGGCGACCCGCGCGTCCGTTTCCTTCTCTTCTGGTGTCTGGGGACATTCTTGTTGTTCTCGATCTCGACGAACAAACTACCCGGTTACGTGCTGCCGATATTTCCGCCGCTGGCGATCCTGGCGGCCCTGCAACTCGCCGATCAGCGTCCTCGTCGTGGCGTTCTCGTCGCGGCGGCTTTGTCGTTGGCCTTACTGCCGCCGGCGGAAGCGGTCTTGCCGCGCGCTCTATCCCATGGCTTGTTTTCCGCCTGGCCTCCCCAAGACATCGTTTGGGGGCGTGTCGCCCTGCCCGTTCTCGCCGCGGTCGCCATCGCCTGGGCGGCCGGTTCGGGTAGGCGATCGATGGCGGTCCTGCTGCTCGGCGTCACCGCCGTCGTCAATTTAAGTTACTTTCAAATCAATACTTTCCCCACCATCGACCGCGAAGCCGGCACCCGCTCGCTGTGGAAGGCGATCGAGCCGCATCAGTCGGAAACCTGCATCGGCGACGTCCGGCGTCACGTCGTCTACGGACTCGACTTTTACAGCGCCAACCGGCTGCCTCGCTGCGCCGAAACCTCCCATCCCTACCGCGTCACCGGCGACCCCGCCCGGCTGCTCGGCCCCACTCGACGAGCCACGCCGAATTTTCCGTAACCTCACCCCCTCACACTGCGAAAGAAGGGACGGGGGAGAGATTAGGTTAGCCCCCAGGGGGTAAGGAAACCATGAATGCCGGTATCAGGTCCAGGAATCAAGCTTCATCGCTGACCCACAAGGAAAAGGAGTTGCTGCGTCTGCTCGAAGACAACCCCGGCCGCTGCTTTTCCCGCTCCTATCTGTTGAAAACGATCTGGGGATACAGCGACAACGCGCGCACACGAACGGTCGACGTACACGTCAGCCGTCTGCGCAAGAAGCTGCGGCAAAGGCAGGACATTCTGATCCATACCGTTGTCAGGCAGGGCTATGTTCTGCAACGTAACGAAGGGGCGCGTCCCAAGCCTCATCTCGTACCCGTGGTTCCCATCAAAGAGGCCTTCCGTGCGAGAAAGGCCTACGCGGTCGGAATCTAGTCGGGGCCGCGCCGCTCTCTTCCCAACCCGATCCGCCGGGTAGACTGTAAGTGAGTGCCGGCCGCTGTTCCCAGGTGCCCCAACCCGACGATGCTCGCGAGAATCCTATTGACTCTGTGCCTTCTCGCGGCCTCGGGCTCGGCGACCCCGCGCTTCGGTGAACCCGACCACGAACTCTGGAACGGCCTGCTGGCCGAATTCGTGGACGCCGAAAGCCGAGTCGACTACGCGCGTCTCAAGAAGGAAGCCGCCGACCGCCTCGACGCCTATGCCGATCAGTTGGCCCGAGCGCCCCGGCCCGATCCGGCCGCGGCCGCGGGCAAGGCCCTGTTGATCAATGCCTACAATGCGCTGACGGTAGTTTGGATCGTCCAAAACTATCCCGCCAACAGCATCATGGCGACGCCTAATCCATTCCGCGAGGCTCGCCATACCGTCGCGGGCGAGAAAATATCACTCGACGAAATCGAATCACGGCTTCGGACCGGCGGCGATCCCCGGATCCACGCCGCCTTGGTCTGCGCCGCTCGAAGCTGTCCGCCGTTGCGCACCGAGGCTTATTTCCCCGAGCGGATCGACGAGCAACTCGACGAAAACACCCGCCGTTGGCTGGCCGATGCCGATTTGAACGAAATCGACGCCGCCGCCGGTCGCGCCCAATTGAGCCCGATTTTCAACTGGTACGACGACGATTTCGCCTCCTACCCGGGAGGGCTCGAAGGATTCGTTCGTCGCCACGCCTCGCCGGAAACCGTCGCCGCCCTAGAGGATCGCAAACTCCGCATCAGCTTCAAGGACTACAACTGGGGCTTGAACGATCAGTCCGATGTCGGCGCCGAGTACTCCAACTTCCGCCTCGCCGTTGACTGGGTCAAAAACTGGTTTCGCTAAGAGTCTCACCCCCTATGCGAGCAACAGAAGCAGAGGCGTGGACGGAAGTCCACGCTCAGCCCGGTGAACCGCGGTTCACCGGGCTTGGATTCGAAAATAGGCCGGTCCTTCAGGGCCGGCATGGGCATCCCGCCGCGTCAACCAGGCCGTTTCAACCGCCTTTTTCTTTCAGGCTTTAGCCGCGGTCGAACCAAAGGAAAATTTCAACCCGGGGAGCGCTCAAGCCCCCGCCGCCGATGCTCCCATATTCATCTCGCCCATCCCCGTCAATCCCCCCGCCAACCCCCTGTACCCTTCCAGAGTGGCTGCCCAGCGCGGTAGTTCATAGAAGACCGGCCACCCGAGAGGAGCGCCCTTCGCCCCCTGCGTGATCGAACGCCTGGGGGGGACTTGCGCCCTCCCGGTGTGGTCCGCAACCGAAAGCCCAGTGGGGAGTTCGCGCCGTTTGTTCGAGCGCCAGTACAGGGGTGCCGTTGGTTGCGGCGGCTGGCGAAAGGAGTCTGTCTTGTCTGCATCTGCATTTCAATTCTTCGTCGGTATCGACTGGGCCACCGAGGCCCATCAAATCTGTCTGCTCGACACCCAGGGCGAGATCGTTCACGAACGCACCGTCGTTCATTCCGGTTCGGCGGTCGGCGAGTTCCTCAATCAACTGCTCGAGTTGACCGGCTGCCCGCCGGCTTCCATCGCGGTCGCGATCGAAGTCCCGCGTGGCGCGTTGGTCGAAACGCTGCTCGAACGGGGATTCTCGGCTTTCTTCCTTAACCCGAAACAACTCGATCGTTTCCGAGACCGGCATTTCCCGGCCGGCGCCAAAGACGACCGCCGTGACGCTTTCGTCTTGGCTTGCTCGCTGCGAACCGACCCGCATTGCTTCCATGCCATCGAGGTCGACGACCCGCTCGTGATGCGCCTGCGCGACCTCACTCGTCTCGACGATGAGTTGCGTAGCAGCTTCAACCGCAACAGCTGCCAACTTCGCGAGCAACTCTATCGCTACTACCCGCAGCTTTTGCGCTTGTCCCCAGCCGCCAACGAAGCTTGGCTCTGGGCCCTGCTGGAACTGGCTCCCAGCCCCGCAAAGGCTCGTCGACTGAAACCGGCACGAATCGAAAAGTTGCTTCGCGCCCACCGCATTCGCCGGCTCCAATCGGCCGACATCGTCAACGAACTGCGAGCGCCGGGATTCCAACTTGCTGCCGGAACGGCCGACGCAGCGAGCGAACACGCTCTTCTACTCATTCCTCATCTGCGACTCATCGCCCAGCAGCGAACCGAGCTGGCCAGGCGCCTCCAAACCCTGCTGGAGCAACTCGCTTCCCCGTCCGAGGACGACGAGGATCCTCACCAGCATCGCGACGTCGAGATCATCCTCTCCTTGCCCGGGGTCGGACGTGTCGTCGCCGCCACGATGCTGGCCGAGGCCTCACAGGCTCTCGCCCATCGAGACTACCCCGCTCTTCGAGCCTACTGCGGCAGCGCCCCGATCACGCGCCGCAGTGGCAAAAAGATCGCCGTCTTGATGCGTCGCGGCTGCAATGACCGTTTACGCAACGCGCTCTACCATTGGGCGAGAGTGAGCATCCAACACGACCCCCACAGTCGTCACCATTACCATCAGTTGCGCAGCCGAGGGCATTCTCACGGGCGCGCGTTGCGCGGTCTTGCGGACCGACTTCTGGCCGTGCTGTGCGCCATGCTTCGTCAGGGAACCCTGTATGACCCCGCCCGTCGTCAGCCGCCGGCCCAAGCGGCAGCTTGAACTACCGCGCTGGGCAGCCGCTCTGGAAGGGTACCGCCCTTCCTCAGCACTTGACAAACGGTGGGGAGTCCCCCCCGCCGACACTCCCGCCGGCGGGAATGATAAACTCTCAGATCCTATGATCGAACTGTGCCCCTCCGCCGATTGGCGCCCTGCCTTTGAAAAATCTCTCGACTTCGCCCAACGGCAAGTCCGCGCCTTGATCGACCGCGACCCCGATTTCTACCCCATGTATACCCGGGACGGGCGCTGGCGTCATGACGGCGAAGCCTGGACCCATTGGTGCGACGGCTTCCTCCCCGGCATGATGTGGATCTTCCATCGTCGCACCGGCGACCCCGAGTGGGCCAAGCAAGCCGAACGCTACACAACCCCGCTCGAGCCCCGCAAGATGGACCGCAATGTCCACGACTTGGGATTCATCTTCTTCTCGACGTATCACCGCTGGTTCAAGCAAACCGGCGACCAAAAGCTCAACGACGTTGTCATTCAGGCCGGACGCACCTTGGGCAAGCGGTTTCAGGAAAAAGGGCGCTACCTCTCTTCGTTCATCGGGCCGGAATCGATCTTCATCGACGTGATGGCGAATGTCGGCATTATTTTCTACGCCGCGCTCAAAACCGGCGACGAAGCTCTGCTAAAGGTCGCCATGGACCACTGTTTGACGTCCCGGCGGGTACTGGTTCGCGGCGACGGCAGCAGCTCGCACGAAGGCATTTTCGATCTCGAAAGCGGCGAATTCCTTCGGCAATCGACCCACCAGGGTTGGCGCGGCGATTCCTGCTGGTCGCGCGGGCTGGCCTGGGCGATCTACGGCTTTACGGCCTCCTACCGTGCCGTCAAGGACCCCCGCTTTCTAACCACCGCGCAAGCCTGCGCCGATTTCTACATTCGCGAAACCCCGGCCGATGGCGTGCCTCCCATGGACTATGACACGCCCGCCGACGAGCCGCAATACCGTGAATCTTCCGCCGCGGCCATCACGGCGGCCGGTTTGCTGCAGCTCGCCAAGGCCGTCCCCGACCGGGCCAAGGGCGCGCTCTACGCCGCCACCGCCCACAGAATCCTGCTGACGCTCTCCGGACCCGACTACCTGGCTGAGGGAGTCGAAGGCTGGGAAGGCATTCTGCGCCAAGGGATCTATCACCTCCGCAAAGGCCTAGGCGTCAGCGAGTCCGTCATGTGGGGCGAGTATTTCTTCGTCGAAGCCCTCGACCGGGCTCTGCGGGATGTGGAGGTGAAGTAGACGGGTGTCGGTCAGCTTCAAAGGTTCTTGCCTCAGTGATGCATCATCATACTGAATCACAATGATGCATAATGTGATAGCCTCAGTGCAAGGGGGCAGGATGAAAGCTATCACGCTACGAAACCTTCCGCCGGATCTGAGCCGCCGTATAGAACGCAAAGCCAAAGAACAGGGCTCAAGCATGAATAAAACGGTGATCCGGATTCTTGAAGCGGCGTTGGGCACGTCAAAGAATCGAAACGCCACGCTTTCCCACGACCTGGACCACTTGGCGGGCTCGTGGTCAGAGGCCGAGGCCGCGGAGTTCGATGAAGATCTGGCCGCGCAACGGAAAATCGATCCTGAGCTGTGGCGATAGATGCGTGTACTGGTCGACACTTCCGCCTATTCGGCCTTCATGCGGGGCCACCCCGAGTTGCGGCTCGCACTCCAGCGCGCCGACAAGATTTACCTCAGCCCGGTCGTCTTAGGGGAACTCCGATCCGGTTTCCGGAGAGGTAAGCGTAGAGCCCGAAACGAAGAAGCTCTTAAAGAGTTTCTGGACACTCCGCGAGTTGAGATCCTACCGGTCTTCGACACCACCGCCGTCCGTTACGCGGAGATATTGAGCTATCTTCGAAGCGCCGGCACGCCGCTCCCCACGAACGACGTTTGGATCGCGGCCGGCGCAATGGAACACGGCTTACAAGTTCTCACGACGGACAGGCATTTTCTGTCGGTACCTCAGATTCTCGTGGACGTGCGGGAACCATGGCCGTAATGGGATTTTGGTCCGTGCAAATATGGGATTTCCAGGCGCCCTGGCAACGCTGGATGAGGACGGATGGAAAGCGATGTTTGACGACCGGCGGGATCCGGCCTGACGCTTCCGGAATGAAAGGCGGCCTTGGGGACGTGGCGTGAGGCGCCGGCCTTACCCCTCAACTCCGTCTACGATAGATATTACAGGACCGATCGAGGTGGGGATAGCGTGAACATTGGCCGCCTACTCGTCGCAACCGGCCTCGGTCTGGTGGCACTCGGGTTGCTGCTGATGGCGGCCGCGAAGCTCGGCTTCCCCGGCCTCGGAAAATTGCCCGGCGATATCGTGTATCGCGGACGAAACACAATCGTCTACTTCCCTATCGTCACCTGCATCTTGCTCAGTGTCGTCCTGACCCTGGTTCTGTCTCTGTTTCGAAAGGGATAGCCCGCGAGCAAGCCGCCGCGGACACGAGGCGTACGAGGAAGCGCGGATCGTCATTCCTTCTCATAAATCGCCATGCTCGACACTTTCCTGAACATCGGCCTGCTGATCTTGATCCTCGGAACCAGTGCCTGGGCAACCAATGCCTACGCGAGAGGCATGTACAACCGTTGCGACTCTTGCGGCACTCTCAACGCCAAGCGCAGAACGCAATGCCGCGGCTGCGGCGCTCAAATCCCCCCGACGTGACCGGACGCATCCTCTGGCGATCCACCGCCGCCGCGTGGTAACATGCGGCCTTGCTGATCCGCCGCCCCTCGGTTATCTCGGCCGTTCTGCTGACTGTTTGGCTCGCCTCGGCCGCGCCTTCGCTCCTCAAGCAATCCCAACGAACCGCCGCGGCGTGGACGCTGCTTTCCGACAAAGACGAACGCGAGAGGTCCCTCCTACTCGACCAACCGGCCTTCGCCGTCGGCCGCGAAATCGGTCCCGCTTGCGCTACTTGCTCTATCCGCGTCGCGTCCACACCTTCGACCGGACCTCGGCAACGGTTAAGAAATGCCCCTTTCTGGCGGTCTTTCGCGACACGGACCAAAACCTAGCCGTCGAGCCGTTCACCGGCCGGTGGCGACACGACGAACTGCGAGAGCGGGTCCACCTCCTTCAACTCCTGAACGAAAGCGCCGCTGTCGCCGTGTACGGGGTCCCCTAACGAGCACCAGCATGGCCTACGCCGGACTCTTGTTCACTTGGCTGCTCGGGATGGCGCTGCTGCCGTCCCGTCCCGTTATGCCGTCCGGACGCCTCCCCCTGGCCTTCGGCGCCGGCGTGTTCGCGATTTCGCTTCAGATGCTCGGCTACGATCTCATCGGGCTGCCATGGAACCGCTGGAGTTTGCTCGTCCCCTGGCTCGTCGTCATCGGGTGGCGTGGATACCGAGCCGGCGCGCGGGCGCTGTTGCCCGAGATCCCGTCGTTGCGGCGCCCTTGGGCGTTGCTTTCGATCTTGGTCTTCCTACCGATCGTCGCCTGGTTGCCGTACGAACGTCTGATGCCCCTGACTTCGGTGACCTGGGACGCCTGGGCCATCTGGCTATTCAAGGCGAAAGCCTTTTACCTCGATTCCGGCGTCAGCGGCTTTCTGGCGCGTGCCGATGAATTCGTTTACCACCAACCGGGCTACCCATTGCTGTTTCCCCTCTACGGAAGCTTTCTCTACGTCCTCGAGGGCGCTGTGAACGAATGGGCGGCCAAGGCGATCACGCCCTGCTTTCACTTGGCGACGATCGGTCTGTTTTATTCCCTCGGCAAACGTTTCGGACGACCCTCGACGGCCCTCGTATTCACGGTCATGGCGGCCTCGTCGACCGCGCTCGGTCGCATCGGATTCGAATACGCCGGCTATGCCGACATCATTCTGAGCTTCTATATCTTGGCTTCGGCGGGTCTTCTCGCCACTTGGTGGCGCGACTCGGAACCAGTTGACCTGGCCGCGGCCCTGTTGGCCGCCTCGGCCGCCGCCTGGACAAAGAATGAAGGTCAGCTCTTTCTTCTCGCCGTCGTTCTCCTCGCGGCGGCGCGTCTGCTCCATCGCCGAGATAGCTTCAAGGCGTGGCTTTGGCTATTGGGCCCGCCCGCGGCCGTGATGGGGACTTGGACCCTGCTTCTTTCGTCGTTCCGAGTGGAATCGGCCGGATTTTCGCTCTGGACGAACTTCCACCTTGATCTGTTTTGGACAGCTCTGGCTCAGCTCGTCGACAGCGTGTTCCGATGGAACGAATTCCAACTGTCGGGCCCGCTCCTTCTCGCCGTCGTGGCGAGAGGAATCATCCTGCGGGCGCAACCGGCTCTGTGGATTCCCGTCTTCTTGGTCGCCTGGCAAATCGGCGGCGTGTTACTGGTCTACGCCGGCGGCGCGAACGACCTGGCATGGTGGCTGGGCACTTCCGCCGACCGCGTTCTCTCCCAACTCATCCCTGTTGCCCTGCTGCCCGCGATGTGGCTGTTCTCTGAATGGTCGGAGCGGCTGAATTCCGAGGGCGCCGGAGACCTTGATGGGACCCCGGCCGACTAACCGCCGAGCGGCCCCCGGCGGCGATATCATGAAATCGTGCGTCTCAACAAAGCCGTCATTCTCGCCGCCGGCCGCGGCACCCGCATGGGCTCGCTGACCGAAGACATCCCCAAGCCGATGCTCCCACTGCGGGGCAAACCCATCTTGGAGCACCAAATCGAACGACTCGAAGCGGTCGGCATCGAGCAAGTGCTCCTGATCACCGGTTACAAGGCGGAATTCGTCGAGGGACATTTCAACCGCCAGCCCCCAGCTTCAGCCACCGTCGTCTATCGTCGCCAAGCGACCCCAAACGGCACCGGCAGCGCCGCTCTGCTGGCCCGCGATTTCGTCGGCTCCGACGCCTTCTTGCTTACTTTTGGGGACATTCTTGTCGACCAGGCCGTCTATCGCGCCCTGCTCGAAAGGATGGATCGGTTCGATGCCGTGTTGACTGCGAAACACGTCGACGACCCGCATCGCGGCGCCGCCGTCTACACCGACGGCGACCGTGTGACTCGCCTTGTCGAGAAACCGCCGCCCGGCGAATCAGAGACCCATTGGATCAACGCCGGAATATACGGTTTTCGCTCGGCCGTGTTCAACGAGCTGGAACGAATCCCCCTATCGCCTCGCGGAGAGTACGAGTTGACGGACGCGGTTTCGCGCATGATTGCGAACGGCCTCGCTTTCGGGCTGCTCCCGATCGACGGCTTTTGGCGGGATGTCGGACGACCCGAAGATCTTTCCGCCGCCGCCGGCTTCGTCGCCCGGGAAGCGGAAACATAGAGGGCCGGTCGCGGCGCCGTGACGCCCGTCTTCACCCAACCCCGTGATTACCGGCGCGCAATGGGCGCTAGCCTGCAATTTCTCACCACGTGGCGAGGCGAAGTGCGTGAGAGGGCTGCCAGTACAAGGCACGGGCCGCCTGGCGCGCGGAGGCGTACTTGAACAGTACGGTGAGCACGGCAGGCAACCGTAACGCAGTAATGACAGGCCTATCGCGTGCTTCGACCGTCAGGTGGTGAGAAATGCAGGCTAGGACGTTGCTGAAGAACCCACCGAACGAGGCGTAAAGTAGCCCTTCGCCAATTCCGGCTTGAGTTCCAGCGCTTTTTCGAAGCTGGCGACCGCGGCGGTCGCGTCGCCCTCGGCCTGCAGGGCAACTCCCAGGTTCAAGTGCGCTTCCGCGAAATCCTGCCGCAACTCCAAGGCCCGCCGGTAGTAGCCGATCGCCTCTTGACGACGTCCGCCCGCTGCTCGAGTAGGCCCGCGTTGAAGAGAATCTCGGGAGAGTCCTTCTTGACTTCGGCCAGTTTCGAATAGATGTCGCGTAACTGATCCGTCTTCTGTTGCTCGCCGTAGACCACGTTCATCCCCGTCAGCCCGTCGGGGTCATCGGGGTTGAGTTCGAGTACTTTGACGAAGGCCGCTTCGGCTTTGTCGGTTTGTTCGTTCTTCAGATACGCGACGCCAAGATTCGACCAGGCCTGCGACCAATCCGGTTTGTGCTCCACGCACTTGGCATAGGCTTCGGCCGCTTCCGACCATTGATTGCTCTTATGCAGGGCAACACCGAGCCGGAAGAGAGGTTCGGGAGCGTTCGTCGTTTCGGCCAACTTGCCGTAGCAACGCACCGATCCGGCCCAGTCCTGCTCTTTTTCATACAGCACGGCGAGATTGTAAAGCGCCGCGGCCGAGGACTCGTCCTGTTCAAGCACCTTGGAGTAGACCGCCTTGGCTTCCGCATCCTTGCCCGTTTCCAAACAGCACGTGCCGAAGTTCAACAGCACGCCGGTTGACGCGTGCCCCAACCGTAGGCAGTGGCTGTAGGCCTTGATGGCGTCCTCGAAACGGGTCAGTTTTTGACAAACCAGCCCCAGGTTGTACCAGCCCTCGGCGGACTCCCCGGAAGCGGCGACGAGTTGGTTGTAATGCTCCCGCGCCTCTTCGAGTTTTTCCTGGCGAAAACAGGCGTACCCGAGGCCCTCGAAAGCGGCCGCGGAGTCGGGCGCGAGTTGCAGCAGCGACCGAAAGACGCTTTCCGCGTCGCCATACTTTTCCTGCTTCATGTAGACGCCGGCCAGATTGGCCAGTACCTCCTCGGACTTCGGATGTTGCTTCAGCGCGGCCGTGTAATACTCGACCGCCTTGTCGTGCTCTTCGGAAAGATGACAAGCGACACCCAGTCCGAACACGGCGGCGTAAGCATCCGGCTCGGACTTCAAGTAGGCCTTGTAGGCGACTTTGGCCCCCTCGGGATCGTTCAACTTTAGACTGCAGCCCGCCACGCCCAGGTAAGCGTCGACCAGCTCGGAATCCAATGCAATCGCGGCTCGAAACGCGCCTAGAGCCGCCTCGTAGTTTTCGATAGCCTGGAACGAAAGGCCGGCATTGAACTGGGCCGTCGCGTTCTCCGGCTCGAGTTTGAGCAATTCCGTATAGTATTCGGCCGCTTGCGCGAATTCCTTGCGGTCCAGGTTGTGAGGCGACACTTGATTTGGGAACAAGAAAGGAACCGGGCAATAGTGGGCACTACCGGGCAATAGTGGGCTTGGAATCAGTGACTTAGCAGAGTTGCGTGGTGGTTTGGGGGCGGATTTTGGATTTGGGACACGTTCGCGGTTTGGGGCGACACAACGGCATTTGCGACACTTGATTTGGGAACGCGGCCCAAGCGTTCAAGAAACGTTTAAACCATTGAAATATTGGAACTTGTGAAAACCCAGGAGCCTCCCACGCTCCGTGTGAGGTTGTCGCTAGCGACAACCTCCAAGTTGTCGCTAGCTTTTTGGTTGTCGCTAGCCGTTGTTCTCCAATGTTATCAGGTGGTTACATCGTCTTAGAAGTCTCCGGCGCTCTGTATGGGTGGTTGTCGCTGTATATTTAGGTTTGCCTAAATATGTGAACAAAATCCGACCCAGATCTGTTGGAGGGGGGATGGAAGAAACACGGCGAAGGGCAGCTCAGGCCGCGTCTTCGTCGGAAGCAGATTCTTGGTCTTGGCCGGCGACCCCGTAAAACTCGTCGTAGGGAACCGACATGACCTTGTCGTAGGCTTTTCTGGCCGGGCTGTTCTCGTCCGCCAGCGCGGCGTGGGTCAAGGCCTGGTCGTCCATCTTCTTTTGCAGGCTCTCGGGCACAAAGTCGCCCCGCTTCTCGGCTTCCCTCATTTCGTGAAAGGCCTCCTCGGCCTTTTCATTGAACGCAATGTCCTCGGGCGTCAACTCATATTCGGCCATTATTCGACCTCCCGCATCTTGATCTCGACCTTGCCGCCCTGTTTCTCCTCGACACCGGTCACCCGAAACTTGGCACTGGGAGGAAACAAGACCTCACGCTCTCTGGGATGCCCCGAGTAGGGCTGAATCCGCTTGCCGTGCCTTGATTGTATCACGAACTGATGAGGGCCGGAAAAGGCCGACTTCCCCTCGGCCGAGGTGCTCCTGAAAGCGTCTTTCGGCGCGAGCTCCCCCTGCTTGTACTTGGCCAGAACACCTTCCGAGAGCCTGGCCCCCCGCCTCACAACGCCCTCGTAGTCGGGCAGCTTGGCCAGCGCCGCCTCCAGGGTCTCCTTGAAATCACGGACCTTTTCAATCCTGGCTGGGTCGTCCGAGCGCAGCGCCTCATTCAGATACTTGTAGCTCCAGCGACCGTCTTCGGTGGTATAGGCATAGATGGCGGTCAACTCGGGGTCGCTCAGGCCGTGGCGGGGCGCACCGGCTTTGATCTTCTTGAGCGCCTCCGTGCGGAACTCTTGGTAGCGGGCGCCCATCGCCCGCATGAGGGCCGCCTCGTGCGCCGGCACGTTGGCAGCCTGTCGCAGGGCCTCGCGGATGCGCGGGGCGATTGCGGTCTCAAGCAGCCTTGCCCGCTTGCGCAGCAGCTCCAGGATGGCCTTGCGGTCGGCGGCCGGGACACCCTTGACGGCGGGCACCAGGTCGGCGAAGTCGTTGGTCCGCTCACCCAGCTTCTTGATCGCGGCGATGCGGTTGAGCGCTTTGCGGCCCAGCTCGTCGGCGCTCTCCAAGCCCGCCTTGCGGAACACCTTGGCGTAGGCCGGGTTGCGGGTGGAGTCGGCGAAACCGTCCCACTCGCTGATCTTCCCGAGCCGCTCCAGGGGCTTGCGGCCGGCGCGGGCGCGGAACAGCAGCGAGCCGCCCTGGTCGACGCGGGCCAGCTTGCTCCCGGCCACGAGCACGTTGTCGAGCTGGAGGCCCACGGCGTCCCAGTTGGCCAGCCAGACATCGGCCGCGAGACCTTGCAATACTTTCTCGGCCCGCGCCTTGGTCAGCCCGGCGGAGCCGAGCGTGCCGCCGTTCTCAATCATTTCGTTGGCCAGGGCGATCTTGCCTTTTCTCGACACCAGCGCCGAGCGCGGAGCCTCGAAACCCAGTTCGCGGTAGATGCGGTTTGAGACCGCTTCGGAATACGCCTGGGCCGGGTCGTCGTAGAACTTGACGTAGCGCGTGACGCCGTCCGAGCCGCGGTAGATCCCGCCCTCGTTGCTGCCCTTCGCCCCGGCGACGAAGCGCTCCAGCGCCACCGTCTCGTCGAGTTCGGGAATCTTGTTGGGGTCGGGCGGTGGAGGGGGCGGCCCCTTGAAGCCGCGCCCGGTGTGTCCCACGTTGTAGGCGAAGCCGGGAGCGATGCCCTCGGGAACCTCGATCGTCTCGCCCGTGCGCTTGTTCGTCCACGGCCGCGTCTTGATCTCGGGCGCGGGGCTGGGCTTGAACTCCCGGCGCTTCATCTGACGATCGGAGAGTTGGATCAGCTTGCAGCGGCAGTGCCAGCCGTTGGGCGGCGCGTGGGTCTCCCAGAAGGGATCATCGACCGGCAGGATCGTGCCGTGCCAGCCCGCATGCGCGGCCCGCGTGCGGCTGTCCCGCACGGCCGAGTAGCGCAGATACGGCATGCGCTTCTTGAGCCGCTCGACGCGCTCCCAGCGCCCTGCCGCGTAGGACATCCGCAGATTCGTGTCGAAGATCGTCCGCAGCCGGTGCGGGCTGCCCAACTGGGCCACGACCTTCTCGCCCGTGGCGGGATCGACGAGAGTCCGCTTGCCCCACCATCCTTTCTTTTGGAGCAGCGGGGTCAACTGCTTGCGGAATTGATGGAGAGTGGTTCCCTCGCGGATGGCGTCGTCGACGGCCTCGTGGATGTCGGCCAGGATATCGGCGCGGGCGGCCTTGGCCACCGTGAAGGCGTGGGCGTGTTCCTGTTGCCAGACGTCGCGCCAGTCGAAGCTGACCTTCAGCTTCTTGCTCTCGAAGAAGCGGATCGCCTCTTGGGGAGGCAACGCCTTGATCTCGACCCTAGCCAAGGTCGGCTCCGGCCTCTCCCGCGGCGCGGGTGGCGAAGCCGGCGCGGGCAAGCAGGTCCGCCAGTTGCCGGGGGTCCATGCGGCTGATCACCTCGGCCAGCTTGTCCCGGAACTCCTTGAGGTCGTGAGACTCAGAGAGCAGTGTCTCGACCGGATCGACGAGCGGACGGACCATCTCCTCCCAGTCCTCCAGTTCCTCGTCGAGCAGCGCTTCGACGGCATCGGGACGGGAAGGCGATTCGGCGTTCGCCGCAATCCGTTCCCGATGGACCACGGCGCGGTTGGAGGCGCTCTCCGGCCCGGTGTTTCGCCGTTCCACGGGCGGACCCAGCAGTTCGCCATCGTCGGCGGGATCGGGCAGCCCCAGCTTGTCCCGAATCACCGACGCCTCGACCCGCAGCCCCAGCGGAGTCAACTTCTCCAAAGCCGCCGTCAGCGCCTGGATGTCCTCGGGTTCCCTCACCAGCAACAGCAGGCGCGGGTAGCTCTTCTGTGGGCCATGGTTCAAGTCGATGAACGGACGCACCAGGTCGCGGTTCAAGGTGTTCTCCAACTGCCGCGCGTCGGAGCGCAGGATGTCCTGCCGCACCTTGTCCTGCGCCTCCTCGTTGCCCAGCTTGCCGGGTGTGCCCTCGGTCGTCGCGGTCTGCCCGAGCACGGCCTTCGCGATCTGACGGTCCAGATAGATGGCCAGCTTCTCGAACAGCTCCCCGGCGCCGGCCCGGTTGCCGCCTTCTTCGAACTCGATCCTCATCGTGTCGGGCAGCACGGCCGCGGCGTCGGTCCCTAGGTTGGCCACCGCCAGCATCAGCTTCCCGATGTCGGATTCGGTGGCGCCGGGGCCGTAGCGCCCCAGCCGCAACGGCATCCCGAACACTTCGGCAAAGGCCACCCAATCGGTGAGGGCGTAGGCCTTGACCATGTAGGCCAGTGCGACCAGCCGCGCCAGCCCGCCCCGCGCGGGCAAGCCCGATTTCAGCCGCGGCATGTGAACGATCCACTTGTAGGGTTCGAGCGGGATGCCCTGGAAGGTGTCGGCCTCGTCGAGCAGGCGCAGGGTGCGGCCGTCGTTGCGGTCGAAAACGAAAAAGCGCGAGTCGCGCCACGCGTAGCGCTTCGGCCTCCACTCACTCCCCGAGCGGTCCCAGATTATCTCGACGGCGCTATACCCCTTGCCCAGCGCATCCAGGCAGTCGTCGAGCATCTCGCCGAACTCGGGACGTTTGACAATCTCTCTTACCGCGTCGGCCAACTCGACATCGGACCCCTCGTCGGAAGCCGCTTCGACCGTCGGCTCCAGCCCCGACACGGCCCGCTTTCTCACACCCAGCACGGCCCCGTAGTGCGGGTCGCGCTCCTCCATTTCCTCGGCCAGGGTCAAAAAGTCGCGCCGGCTTCCCTCGGCCGCCGAGCGCAGCAGCGCGGCCAGCCGTTCCGGCGTCAGCCCCGACGCCATCGACTCGCCGTTCCAGACTTGCCGCACGCCGGTCAGGGTGGGATGCGCCGCCTCGCGGGTCAGCTCCTGCTTGCGGACGGGCCGTCCGTCCGGGCCAAGGATACGGGTCATAACATCCGCCATCAGAGCATCCCTCTCTGAAATCCGCCCGTCGCCCGCACCCGATAGGGATCACGGTCGCCGGCGGGGTCGTACTGCTTGCGGACGGGCCGGTAGTCAAAGACCTCGATCGGCGCGTCGGCGGCGTAGAGGCCCAGCGCCGCCGCCCAGGCACGGTCGGCGTGACCGTCGCCGCCGTGCACGTCGAAGCGCACATGGCCCGCTGGGGTGGTGACCCGCCGCAGCGAGTGCAAATCGGCGCGGATCGCGGCATCCGCCGGAATCCGCAGCCGCCGGTCCTCGGCATTCTGTTTCAGCAGCGTCGCCAGGTGCTGCTTCGCCGCGGCGGTGAACAGCACACCCTCGACGCGGTAGGCGCCATGGCGGCGGCGGGCGTCCTCGGTGGGCGCCTCGCCCATGCCGGTCTGGTCCATCGCGATCCGCAGCGGGTTGTAGCGTGCCACCAGCTCATCCAGCGTGGCGGCCTGAGCGGCAAACGAGGCGCGCCGCAGCACCCGCACCTCACGCGTCCACAGCACGTCGCCCACCCGCTCCCACACCCAGCCGACCCACAGATCGCGGCGCGCCGCGATGTCGTTGCCGATGAAGGCCGGCCCGCCCGTGAATTTTTCCGGGTCCCCGGCGCTGTCGTGCTCGATCCGGGCGAGCAGGTCGTAGCTCAGCCAGGCGCTCGCCTCGTCGAGCCATTGAAGCTCGTACTCCTGCGCCCAGGCGTCGGGATCGTTGAGGCCGCGCCGCAGCAGGTCCACGTCGCGCGGCAACCCCTCGGCGACCGCCTGATGGATGTCCACCACATGCTGCGACCAGGGATTGTCCGGGTCGCGGTCGGTCATGATTTCGTAGAATTTGTTGCCCTTGCCGTTGGGCGTCGAAATCACCCGCAGCTTGTGGCCGGCCGAGATCACCGGGAACAGCGCCGCCCAGATCTTGCGGCTGTCGGCGTGGAAGGCGAACTCGTCCAGCAGCACGTTGGCCGAAAAACCGCGCGCCGTGTCGGGGTTCGCCGGCAGGGCCGTGACGCGCGAGCCGCCCGGAAGCCTTACCTCCAGGACCTTGATCTCGGCAGCCTCCAGCCAGTCGTCGTTTTCGGTGTATTCGAAGGCCGCTTGAAGGGCCTGTAAATGGCGCTTGACGCCCTCTTCCATCGCCTCCCGCGCCTGCCGCTCGCCGCGCGAGAGGATCACCCAACGCTCGCGGCGGCCCGCCGCCTCGGCCTCCAGGCAGTCGAGCACGATCTCAAGCGTGGAGGTGAAGGTCTTGCCGGTCTGGCGGGCGAACATGCCGGCCTTGAAGCGGCTCTTGTCCCCCAGCCAGCGCCGCTGGTAGGGATAGAGGATGGGACGCCCCTCAGACGCCATAGCTCTCCTTGACGATCTCGCGCAACCGCTCGGGAGTGACGGCCTTGCCTGACCCGGCTTCGGCGGCGACCTTGTCGGCCAGCTCCTCGGCGGCCCGGCGCTTGATCTCCCTCTCGCGCTTGACGCTCTCCGCCGACGCCCGCTCCAGGCGCATCGCCGCCAGGCTCATGTGCTTGAGCTGGGCGACGACCTCCGGCAGCGACTCCTCACTCAGTTCGCCCTCCTGGAGCTTCAGGGTCAGCTCGAACGCCAGCGTCCGCAGCATTTCGGTGA
Source organism: Bryobacterales bacterium (assembly GCA_965248235.1). Lineage (GTDB taxonomy): Bacteria > Acidobacteriota > Terriglobia > Bryobacterales > UBA6623 > UBA6623. The sequence continues at coordinate 412,849 of CBDFIU010000003.1, forward strand.
CGAGGTGCCCCAACTGTCCGCCGGGCTCGGAGCCGAGCCGCGCGATCCACGCTTCGGCCACCTGGCGGGATTGGCGCAGCTTCTCGCCGACCTTCCTCATCCGCAGGTCGTAGCGGTTGATGGCCTGGCGGCTGACCCGCCGTTCGGGCAACCCCAAATCCTCTAACAGGGCATTGACCCGCTCGGTCGCCTGGGTCTGGGTAATGCCGGGGTCGCGCAGCCACGAGTGCAGCGCCTCGCGCACTTGTTCGGGAAGGCCGTGGATGGTGCTGGGCCGCGGCATCAGGCCCCCGGCCGGGGCCGCGCCACGCCCGGAACCCGTGTCCGCCCCAGAGCCGCGTCCATGCCGCGTTCGCTCAGCTTGGCGACCTGGATGCCGGCGGCATCCGTCACGCTGACGAGTCCCTGCTCGGCGAGCCACGCCAACTCGGATCGCAGCCGGTCCCGGCTCACGCCGTGCCCCAGCGCTCCCAACGCGGTCTGTAACACCGCCTCGTTGTGGGCGTAATCGGCGTCCTGCTCCAACACTTCGAGAATCGCCAGCCGCAGGTGCTCGGTCTCGAACCATTGGAACCCCATTACCTCTTCTCGTTGAGCAGGAATTGATGGATCAGGTCGAGTGTCCCCTTGGCCGCGTGAAACTCGCCCTCGATCCGAGCCAGCACTGCTTGCGCTTCGTCGATTCGGGTATGGATGCGGCCGAGGTCTTCGCGCGTCGGGCCGTGCTCGACGGCACCCTCGATGCGCGTCAAGCGCCGGTCGTGATCGTCCAGCCGCTCGTCCACGCTGTCCTCCAGGTCCCGGATACGGCCCGCGTTGACCCGCGTGCGGTTCACCAGCCAGACATAGACGCCCAGCGCCGCCGTCAGCAGCGTTTGCAGAATATCGGTCCAAAACCGCCAGGCCTGGTAGTCCATCGCTCCTCTCGCTTCGGGGCAGCTACTTCGCCCTGCCGGCAAGCTTCTCCACGGTCCGGAAGGCGCCTAGACCAAGCATCCCAAACACCAACTCATACAGCCCATCAGCCGCCACGGGATATGCCATAAGTTCGCCGGTGGTGAGCACTTGACGCGTCCACAGATAGGCGCCCAGCGCAAATTGCGGGATAAAGTAGAACGCCAATGAAACTCCACAGACCCACAAAATGAAAGGCCGTCCACCGGCCACGAAGATCGAGCGGTGGCTGGCCTCGATCTTGTTCAACTCGATCTGCGCCAGCGAGGGCCGCATCATCAGCTTGGCCTTGATGATCTCGGCCGCCTTCTTCTCGTCGTCGGTCTCGACGAATTTATCGACGATCCCCGCCACACCCTCGGCCGCCGAGACGACACCTCCGCCGAACAACTTGCCCAACAGGCCCATCTCAGCTCCCTAGCCAGAACCCGAGACAGAACAACCCCACGCCGCCCAGCACAATGGCCAGGGCAGACCAGGGCTTGTTGGCCAGCACGAACAGCAACGAGTCCGTCTTGTCCTCAACCTTCCGGTAGCCTTCCATCGTTCTTTTCCTCCTTTTCCTTTTTCAGACTGCTTCCTCAATGAACTCCGCCAGCCGCGCCGTCCAGCCGGCGGCGAACGCCGCCTGCGAGGGGTCGCGGGCGATGATCTGCCCGTAAAAGCGGCAGCGGCTCGCCAGCACGCTTTTGAAGAGCGTCTTCTCGTCCGCTTTGTTGACCGCCGCCAGGGTCAGCGGGCCGAACACGCCGTCCACCCGAGTGCCGGCTGCCGCTTGCAGCCAGCGCGTCGCCCGGACAGGGCCGTGGTTCACCGCGCAATCGGCCAGCAGCGCCCGCAACCGCGGGCTGGCGATGCGGTCAAAGCCCGGTCCGATGATGTAGAGCCGCTCGTAGATCAGCCGTGCCTCGGGCTCGTCCAAGACCCGCAGGCCGCCGGCCGTCACCGGCTCGCCGCGCCAGGCTTCGAGCGTCTTGCGGGTGATGCCGTATTTCGTCGCCCCGCCCCTATCGGCGGGATGGTCGACAAAGCCGCCCTCGCGACGAAGGATGGCGTCGATGATGGCGGCGTCGGTCTGTGTAGATTCCTCCACGTTGACCATTCCTCCAACCACGAGCGCGATCGCCCCGCTCACTGTCGATCCCCGCTCAGGCGTTTCTTCATGTTGGCCACGGCCAGCCGCCCGCGAAGGGGTTCATACACCACCCTAGTAGTCCTCGGGTGATAATCCAAGACTGAAGCGCTTCAGTAGGTGGGAGGGGGAAGGATATAGGACCGGTAGCCCGGCCCCTACCTTTATATAGGGGTGACCTTGAGGATGGCCCACACCTGCCGCTCGCTCAACCCGTACTGCCGGGCCAGCTTATGCGCCGGGCAACCACCCTCGTAGGCCCTGACAATTTCGATGTTGCGGCGCGAGCGCGCCGTGGCGTCCATCTTGGCGACATAGAGTCTCGATCCACCCCAGCGGCGGATGAGTTTTTCGGCCGCCTCGGGACCAAGCAGAATCGATAGCGGGTGGTCCCCGTGATAGTGGCTCGGCACCGAGACATGCGTCCCGCCGTGGTGAGCCGACAACACCAGGGCCGAGCGCCGCCCCGCGATCGCCGCGATCCGTCGGAGCGATTCCGGCAGGTCTTCACATCGTATTGGCTTGCGTCGCGGTCTATCGGGAGGATCGGCCCGGTCCCCGTTTAGAACGGCTTTCCAGAACTCCTTCACGGGTTTTCCTCCTTGATTTCAGCCAGAACCCGTCCGAGCCTCGGAACCAGCCGGTAGAGGGCCCAGACGCTCACCCCCAGGCCGAGAAGCCAACTGATCCAATCGCACACCGACTTGAGGGGCGAGCCTCCCCCGGCCACGTCGAAGACCTCGCGCAGGCTGATGAACCCGAACGAGGCCGCCGCGGGCAGGATCAGCTCCCACCAGCCCCTGAGCTCGGGCCACCACGACACCTTGCGTTCCAGCAGCCAGAAGCCCCACAGCGCAATCAGGTAGACGCCCGCGGAACAGAAGAAATGGATCACACCTCGATCCAGAATGTGTACGATGTCGCTCATTATTTTTCGTCGTCCTCGCTTTCGGAATGTTCGCCGCCGGCCGTCACGCGGCCCGCTTGTTCGTCAACAGATCGATGAGCCAGTACTTGTCGCACTTGCGCGTGTCCACCAAGGCGACGTGATCGGTGATGAATTGCCGTACCCGCCGCGGCCGGATGAACCACTCCCCCGCGGCGGCTACCTGTTGGGCCGTTCGCTCGGACGGCAACCGCTGCGCCCCGAGCAGGCCCAGCTCGATCCACCGCAGCACCGTGCCGCGGTCCACGCCCATCACCTCGGCCAGGCCGCCCGCCGAGTAACCCCGGTCAGCTTTCCTGAGCCGCAGCCGCTTGCGCTTCAACACCACGCCCGTCTCGGAACGCCGATAGCCTCTCGCCCGCAGCTTGTTGGCGATGATCCGGGGAGTGAGATGACAGTTCCGCTCCAGGATCTTGATCTCCTCCTCGCTCCACCGAGGCTCCTTCGTCGCCGCGATCCCGAGCAGCTGCGCCCGATGGGTCAGCCTCCACCGCGGCATCTCCCAACGCTTCGCCAGCACACCCAGCGCCGGGTAGTCCGCCCGCGCGTAGACGCGTCGCAACTTCTCGTCCATTTCGGTGGTGAACGGCACGGTGTTCCAGCCGCGGCAGCGGTCGCAATAGGCCGCGTAGGGACGTCGGGTCCCGCGCCCGCATTGCCGACAACGGGTCATCGGTCCCCCTTCTTCACCGCGATCAAGTAGTCGATGCTGACCGTGGAGCCGGCCGGGTCCACGTGATACCAATGCCGTCCGCAGCGCTTGATCGCAACCGGCTCGCGGCCCAGCGCCTCCCGCGCGGTCCGCCAAACATCACGGCCCTTGCCGCCGGAAGGTTCGGTGACATGGAGGTCGTTGGCACGCCGGAACTCGGCGTCCTTCATTTCCTCGGCCTGTTTCCGCTTGGCTGCTTCGTACTTCTTCAACCATGCCGCCCGCTCCCCCCATTCCTCGGCCAGCCGAAACAGGTAGTCGAAGGCGTCGATGATCTGGCCGCAGGGTCGACATTTCACCGTGCGGCTATGCTCGTCGACAACCACTTCCATATGCCGGCAATACCGTCGTCGCTGCTGGACGGGATCAGGCGGCTTGCGGCGCAACGGATTGGGGGACTGATGTGGAAACTCAATCACAGCCATCGCCTCTAAGCGCTCGCTTGTGGCCCTTCGTCGAAGAGATCCCCGATGGCCCATCGTGCCCGGAGGTTCCGGCGGCGGGTCGCCGCCCGATGAGCGGCGTCATAACGGTTGTGGCATCTCTGACAAAGCGTCCGCAGGTTCTCCGGGACGCTGTTGCCTGGATCGTGGTCGAGATGGGCAACGGTCAGCACAATCGAGGGAAAGATTCCTTTGAGATGGCTGAAAGTCTCCGACGATCCAATTACTTCGTATGCTTCTCCCTCGCGCCAGACATACACCCGATCCGGCACGCCGCAAAACTCGCAACAATGTCCGGCCCGCTCAAGAATCCTGCGCCGGATGGACAGCCATTCGGCCGAGCGCAGCGACCCTCCCGGATAGCGCTGCTGCTGTTCTCTCGATACCGGCATCCTGATTTAACCCTCCGCCCGCCTGCGCCGCTGGTCGTAGCTCAGAGCCGCCACCACCTTGCGCAATTGCTCCGGCGTGGCCCACGCCAGCGGCACCTTGTGGGAATGGCTGGTCATGCGCTTGAGAATCGCCTCGGCGTATTCCACTGGACGATCCCCCAACAATGCGTAAATCTTGCCGATCAGCGGTCGATTCCCGTCCGCCGGGCTGGGCCGACGCCGGGTTGTTTTCCGCTGGAACTTCGCTCCGCGCTCGCGTAGATGAGCCAACACCTCCCGCCGTCCGCGCTCGTCCAATTCCGCCGCCGAGCGTTTCCCCGCCACCGTCTCCAGCATGTCCCGGTAGGTCTCTTCGTCCAGCCCCAGCTGCTTGGCTCCGATGTGGATCTTCGCCAGCTCGTTTCTGCGGCTCTCACTCGTCATGACTTCCCCCCCCGTTTCAGGCCGCTTTGCTCCTCGATCCGATCCCCCTCCTCGCCATCGAGCAGGGCGTCGACCAGCTTGTCGATCTCCGAGTCGGCGGGGATGGCGACCGGTTCGTCGGCGTCCTCGACAGCCACGGCGCCGATGCGCAACAGATCGCGGGCCGGCAACTCCCGCAAGGCGCGGAGCACCACCCTCTCGCGGACCCGGATCAACTGTTCGGCCAGCTCATCGCCGAGCTTGCGCCGGATGGCGTCGATCGTGGCCGCCTCGTCTTCGATCTCGATTCGGCCGGGGCGCTTGCGCCAGCCGACCTTGATGCCGCTCAACAGCCTGGTGCGCGGCCGCTGGAACAAACCGGGGGATCGCTCGATGGTCCTCAACAGCTCGGCGTGGGCGTTGACGGCGGCCCCGATGCGGCGGCGCAACGCGGCACGGTGCCCGCGTTTGGCCCTCTCCACCGCCGCTTGCGCCTCCCCCGCCGTCTCGCGCAGCGCGTCGCGGCGGCGGGCGTATTCGCTCGCCAGCCGCTCGATATCGTCCATCAAGTGGGGTTGTGGTGTTTGGTTGTCGCTCATCCCTCACCTCCCAAGTTCTTCCAGGCTGACCGCAGGTTCCCGGCCCCTACCTTCTCGCCGCCGGCGACCAGCGAGGCCAGCCGCAGCGTCTTCGTCAACCCCCGCAGCGCCCCGGCCCGGCGTGATATCTCCAGCGCCACCCCGCGCGTTTGTTTGTCGGCAACGGACCAGGCCGACAACAGCGCTTCCACGTCGTCGCGGGTCGGCTGCCCCAGCCGCACCCGCTTGCCGATCCTGGAGAACAACTGCGCGAACTCCGCCGCCCGCCGTCCTCCCGTCAACCGGGCATACATCGACTCGTTGCCCAACAGAACCAGCCCGACTCCCGTGGCGTCGTGCAAACTTCGCAACCCCTCCAGCGCCCGCGTGCCGAGGTGCTGCGCCTCATCGACGATCAGCAGACCGTGGGCGCCGCTCAGCCGCTCCCCGAGATCGGCCTCGATCCTTGCCGCCCTGCTCGAGGGACGCAGCCCGCAAGCCCTGGCCGTCCTCTCCAAACACGGTCCCAGCGCATGCGTCGCCGGCGTCATCGTCGCTACCCAGGCGTTCGGCCGTGTCTCGGCGTAGCGTTTCGCGGTCAAGGTCTTGCCCAAGCCCGCGCCGCCGTAGATCACGGCGATATCTCCCGCCATCTGGGCGTAAGACAGACCCGCCTCGATCCTCCGCGCCGTTGGCGTATCCACCCACCCCGGCGCCGCCGGAAGCCGCTTCGCCAGCTCCGCCCGCTCCGCGCGGGCCTCGATCCAGCGAAGGACCTTCTCCTCGACCGCCGCCTCGTCGCCCTGGTATTTGCCGCCCAAGTACTGCGACAGCGCCGAGCCCGACAGCCCGATCTCGCGCGCCGCCCGCGACTGCGACAGCCCGACTTCGGCCAGTACCCCCCGCGCGCACTCGCGCAAGCCCGTAGCCTCGGAACCTCGTACCGCCCCGTTCCCGTTCGATTTACTCATTCGGAATCCTCCTTGTGCTTCTCCCATTGCCGGTTGTCGCCCCTTAACCCTTGATCGAGCAGCACCGCTCAAACCTCTCCCCGGTCCAGGTACTCATCGACGGCCGCGTGCCGCAGGGTGAGGCGGTAGCCCCTGACGCTGATACTGCTCGATGGATGCTGTTCGAGACCCCGATCAGGTCCAGGTGCGCGCCACTGAAGCTCTTGGCTTTGTAAGCGATCTTCACGCCGCGCCATCTCCCTCCGGCACGGCAACCTTGCCGTTCGACTTGGAACGCCGCGTGTTGTCGACCACCAATTCCAGCCGCGGCGGCGCGTGTTTGGAGAGTGCGCTCTCGGTGGACTTAATGCGCCGCTCGTAGGCCTCCAAGATCCAACTCAGCTCGTGGATCGCACCCTGGCGGAACTCCTCGTCCCATTCGCAGGTATCCTCCAGACCGAGACGCACCTTCTCGATCCGCCGCCGCAGGGTCTTCGCGTCGCGGCGCACGAGTTCCAGCAAACGCGAAAGCTCCGCCTGCGTCTGCTGCATCACCAGGGCTCCTCCTCCCGCCTCGCTTCCATCCAGGCGGGTTCCATCGCCAGGATCGCGTCGTCGAGGGTATGGTCGAACTCCTCTTGTTCCTGTTTCTCCCGCGTCCCCGCCGCCGGGCCGTTCGTCTGCTTGACCAGTCCGGGCGCGGGTGGCATCACATCCTCCCCCGTCGCATAGAGCGCCGCGACCTCCAGCGCCTTCATGCGCTGTTCGGCCTGGGCCGCCTTCTTGCTCGCCTTTAGAAAGCGCGCCTTGTTCTTCTGCCACTCCCGTCCCTGCCCGGTGTCGTGGAAGGCGATGTCGCCACGGTGCCCGGCGCGGCACACAAACCTTCCGCCGAGGGTGTAGACCGAGATCTGATTCGTCAGCTTCGCCGGGTCGTAGTAGGCTGTCAGCCGGCGTCCCTTGTATTCGGTCAACGCCTCGTCCCAGTAGCGGTGTGAACCCATCGGCCCGCGTCCCGCCTTCAGACGGATCTCGCCCAGGCGGCTGTCAGCCCGGACCGCCTCCGGCATCAGCAGCAGCAAGCCACGCTCGTCCTCGCTCAAGCGCCTCGCCCCGGACTCCTGGAAGGACTCCCCGAATGCCTGCTCGAACGACAAGACCCCGCGGCAGAGGGCCGTGCGGCGCTGCTCCTGACGGTTGAAGCGCCCGACCTCGGCGGCCACCACCGCCGCGAACTCCTCATAGGGGATGGCGGTTTTCTTGGAGTAGCCGCGATTGAGAAAAGCAGGGTGCGTGGCCACCTTGTCGTGAATGCCCCCGATGCCGAAGCTGCGCTCGATGGGCTTGGCTCCCGGACTGCCCATCACCTTGTCCGGGTTCGTGAAACACACCTTGATGCCCAATTGCGGCAACAGTCCGACCGGATCGCCCGCCTTGTCCCGTCCTCGATGGCGCCCGGCCGCGCCCGCCGTCATCGGCTTCGCAGCCGCCACCCGCGTGTTGTCCACCCAGACCACCCTGGGGACGAACTTCCCTGTCAGGTCGTAGGTGGCCAGCCGGAAGAGATCCGTGTTCTCCGTCTTGGCCAGCCGGTAGGCTGCGATGTAGTTGCTGCGGAGATCCGCCCAGAACCAGCCGGTCGTGGTGTTGATCACCTCGCCGTCGGGCCACCTGACCCAGATCCTGTCGAACTTCAACCCGTCGCCCACGGCCGCTTCACCCGCCCGGAACACTCGCTTGTCGCGTCGCTGTGGAGGATAGAGCCGCGCCAGCGCCTGTGGTCCTTCCCGCAAATAGACGCGCGTCTTGAACGGGATGTCGCTCTTCACCCGGCGCTCAAACGTCCTCCGCGATGGCAGCACACCCCAGCCATGCGCCCGTGCCGTCTCTCTGGTGCGGCGGTAGGCCTCGGCGATCGTCGGCTGCCGCCTGGTCAGGTAGTAGCCGCGGAACCAGTCCCAGGCCGGCTCGGGGATCTCCCGTCGCTCCGCGCGGCCGGCATGGCCCGGTATCAGTGCCGCCGCCCAATCCTGCCTCGCGAAGTCCTTCGCGCCGGGATTGCCGTTGACGCCGTAAAACCAATGGCGGATCGATGACGTGCTGAGGCCCTCCGTCGCGGCCAGCGTGGCCGCGGCCTCGCGGAGGGTCTGCCCGGTCTCCATCAGGCGGGTCAGCTCGATCATCACCATGGCCCGCCGCTGGCCCTCGTCCCGCTGCGCCTGCGTCCTGGTGATCGCCCACTTCCACAACGCGTCGGGGTCGTAGGTGAAGACCGGCTTCTGTTCCGCTTCCGCTTGCGCCGCCGCCTCGCGCCGGAGCGGCGTGTCCTCGATCCCGGCCGGCGGCTCGCCGTGGGTATTCAGCGCCGCCTGTATGGGCTCTGGCAGGTCCTCCCAGCGGTACAGCCGGCGTGAATGGCCGGAATGAGGTTTCTCGGTGTAGGGCCAGCGCTCACGAATCGCGCATCGTTGTATAAACTGTTTGCTGACTCGCAGCGCCTCCGCGATCTCACGGGTAGTGAAGGCACGGGTCACGCCACGGACTCCTCGGCGGCTGACGCGGTCATGCGGTACAGCCAGATGCGACCGCCGTGGGAACCGCGTTCTTGCAGGCACTCGATCAGGAAGCCGTTGGCGCGAAGTTCCGCCACGATCGAGTTCACCGCGCAGACCCTCGCTTCGAGGGCGATCTCCAGCGTCGAGTGCTCGCGCCCGTCCGAGAGCAGCCCATGCACCCGCCGCAAGCGTTCCGAGCGGTTGAGCCGGGCGGCGTGCATCAGGCCGCCTCCTTGCCGCGCAAACAAACACTTGGCCTTCCTTCCCGACAGCATCGGGTGGAACGACCCTCCCACACCGCATGGAGCCACGGACAAGCGTCACATTGCTTATGCCCCCGAAAGCAGAAAAGCACCCGCAACTTCGAAAAGGAATCAACGTCTTTGTCGTAACTGGCTGCGGCGGGCTTACCTTCCGAGGGGGAAACCGCCGCGAGTTCCGACGCCATATCAAAAACATTGGCGCCGCATCGTAACGTCCGCACATGGGAGCGCCCAACATGCTTGATGGGTCTGCGAGTGAGAGCAACGAGCAATGCCGCCAACAGCGCCGCGCAACCCACCGCTATCGCTACCACCGCCGCCAGGCTCATGCGGCCTCCCCGGCGGCGGTTACCGATCGATGTCCGCGCAGGCACACAACCCGCGACCAAGACAGATGACGGTGACCCCCAAACAGCCCCCGGATCGTGGTCACGACTAGGGCAACGAATCCGCAGAGCGGGCAGGGCACGATTCTCCTCACCGCTCCTCTTCTCCGCAGACCTCACCCACGAGCCGGAGGCCCGCCTCGTAGCCCTCGTTCCAGACCGCATCCATCCTCGCGTTCGCGCCCCAGACGTAGCCGAAGAGGAGGGCAGCCGCGGCCAGTAAAAGACCCAGCCCGCTGCTGCGGTCGCTCATGCCGCCTCTTTGCCATCCGTTTTCGAGGGTTCGAGACGGGGGATGTCCGAGGGCCACTCAAGATCTGCGGGCCAGTGGTCGGAGAACCAGCGAAGCACACGGTTGTAGGTGCGAATAGTGCATGAGTGGCCTTCTTCCAAGCGTTTGAAGAGTCGTGCATTGCCGCAGGACAAGTTGGATATCGTGGCAAGACTGACATGCCGCTGAGCGCTGTAGGCGGAGGCAAGGCGGTGTAAAATTATACCGTCCACACCGCCATGTTAGTGTAAATATAAACTATTGTCAAGCGCGACTCTGTCGAATCCGGTTACTCCGTATTGCGGCTACACGATGTGTAGTGTAAAAATGCACTTGTAGTGCTGACGCCTCAACACGTATACGATGTTCTAGAGCGCCGACGAATCGAGATGGGCTTATCGCAGGCCGATGCTTCCATGATGATTCTCGGGCGTCGAGATTCCTCGTTTTTTCAGGGTCTTAGACGTGGATCGATGCCGTCTGCCGCGAGGCTCCACGCTGCCTGCCAAGCTCTCGGGCTCAGGTTTTATTTCGGCCCTCGACGCGGCGAGTCCGAGTCCTTCCCCTCTTCCTCCACCCCCACCCTCGACCGCTTCTCGGCATCGATCGATATGACGGTGCGGGGCTGGGCGACGTGCTCCATCGAGGGATACCTCGAGGGCGAGAAGGAGTTCCCCGAGCTGCCCATGCCGCTGGGCCTGGAGGACGAGGACGCCTTCTACGCCATCGCCCTGGGAGCGTCGATGAGATCCGAGGGGATCGAGAACGGCGATTACTGCGTGGTCTCACCCAACACGCCGCTGGCCGCTGGCCTCCGGGTATGGCTCAAGAACCAGCGGGACCAAGTGACGATCAAGCGGCTGCTGGCGGAAACCGAGACCCATTACGAGCTGCTCGGCTGGCAGGACCCCGACGCGAAGGGGGAGCAGGCACCCTATCACGATCAATGGCTGAAGTCGTTTGTAAAGGCGAAGGGAGTGGTGCTGGCGGTCTACCGGGGCAGGCCGAATGTGAAGAACCCGCCCCCGCTGATTCCCGACTCGAAAGCGCCGCCTGCGCAGCCCAAGGGAGCGAGGGCTCTGGAGGCGGCGGGCGCGGTCGGGCAGCGGTTTACGGACGAGGCGCTGCGCGAGGAGATACACACCTTACGTGATACGACAATCGCGATGCGCGGCGAGACTCAGGCGCTGCGCGAGGAGATAGCGAGGCGCGAGGCGGCCACGGAGACCGCGCTCAAGGAGCTAACCTCGCAGCTGTCCCGGACAGCCCCAAAGAAACTCGAAGACGCCTCCGCGCTGGCCGAGCCGGATTCAGGCAAGGTCCTCGAATTTCCCGAACCCGACCCCGACGCCGAGATATGCGGCCTGCCCTACCGTGTCAACATTGGCGGAGCGGCCGGGCCGGGCGCGTTCGTGGACGATGAGAACGTCATCAAATTGATCGGCTTCCGCCGCGACTGGCTGCGCAAGCACGGCATCAACCCCGACAAGTGCAGCCTGATCGACGTGCTGGGGAATTCGATGGAGCCGGAGCTGCGGGACAAAGCGATCATCCTAATCGATCACCAGCGGACCCGCCGCCTCGCCGGACGCATCTTCGCCGTGCGCTCCGACGACGGTCTGCAAATCAAGAGGCTGGAGCACGACAACCACGACTGGCTACTGGTGAGCGACAACGACAAAGAGTACAAGCCGGTGCCGTGGCCGCGGGAGGCGGGGGTGATCGGTCAGGTGATGTGGACGGGGAGGACGCTGTGATGAGGCGAACCACGTATGCCGTCCAAGCGTACCGTTTTCGGAAGAGGGGCGGCGGTCTGGAGGCGACCGACGCGCCTCAGATGCGGAGCGAGACGGGATGCGCGGGCGCGGGCGAGACGGCTGTTCGACACGGGCCCGTTTATGCGGGCGTGGACGCCTACAAGGTGACGAGCGATCCCAAGCTAGGCGAGTAGGACGCTGTGAGAAAACCCATGCATCATGTCATCGTTTGCGCGGCCCTGGCCTGGGCCGGCGTCGCATCCGCCGAGATGAGAAAAACCATGCACGTCGTGCAGGCGTACCGGCCGCGGAAGAGGGCGGCGAGGAAGGAGTACCACGAGTGAAGAAGCAACCAGGCAAGAAGGAGGCCGCAAAAATCGCGGCCTGGAATAAACTCAGCTCTAGCGAGCAGCTTAGCTACATCTCTAAGAACTACGACCGGCGCGCGCCCAATTTCGACAACCTCAACCAGGGGTGGTCGGATTGCGCGTACACCCAGGATTGGGCAAATGAGATGCACAGGCGTGACCCCTCGATACAGATCTATGAGATTAGAGCAAACCCCGACGACCCCCCGGACTGCTTTGCCAAGATGAACGGGAAATGTATTGCTGTCGAAGTGACGAAGCTGGTAGAACAGCATTGGGATGAGGACTGGCCCCTGGAGAAGTTCAAGGAGTGCCTAACAAAGAGAGTGAACGACAAGGACGGGGGAACGGGCCGCGATGGTTCCGTGCACAAGCAATTCCTGCTCATTCCGGTCGGCACCGAGATCCACTTGGATGAGAGTGTCCTGGAAGAGTACTTGAAGGAAATCGAATTGCCCCGGCCCAAGAATTTTGACGCCGTCTACGTGATGGGGCATCATGTGCCCGTTGATGGCGACTCTGGACTTCGAAGAAAACGGTGTCCTGATTCGGAAGACTTCAAGTACGAGGTAGTGGGGCCCAATCTTGGCGAAGGATACTACCCAATCCATGAAGTCTGCCTAATAACGTAGGCTGAACGATGCAGCGCTCCCACAAAACTACTCAAAGACGCGGGTAGTGGGGTCATGCCGTCCTTACCCCCTTCGTGGATTTTTCCTCGTGCCTGCCTGTCAGCGCTCAAAGACCCCGCCCCCAAAAAACGCCATAGAGCCCCTCTAAGCGATTGCCAGAGCGAAGTGGCCCTCGGGTACCACCGCGTATTTTTTAAACGTTTTTGAACGCGTTTAAACGGGTTTTAAACGGTGTCTGGAGAGCGTGTCCAAGCCGTTGCCCCCTTTCGAGGGAGTCAAGCGGCTTTGGAGGACTTTGCAGCCGCCTCGCGCAGCCTTCGGGCGGCGATGGCGGCATAGTCGGCCGACAGCTCGACGCCGAGGAAGCGACGCCCGGTGTTGAGGCAGGCGACGCCGGTCGAACCCGAGCCGGCGAAGGGGTCCAGGACCAGCCCGTCCGGCGGGCAGATCTCGACGAGCTGCTCCATCAAGGCGACCGGCTTGCCGACGACGTGATGCCTGCCGCCGGCCAGCGGGGCGCAGGAGAACACGCCCGCCAGGGCCCCGACGCCGTCGCGCTTGGGGAAGGGTCCGGCCGATCCCCACAGGACAAACTCGGCCTGCTGGCGGAAGCGGCCGCGGGTGGGAATGGCGCCGCGGGTCTTGTCCCAGGCGAGGGTCCCGCGCCAGACGAAGCCGGCCACTTGCAGGGCATCGGAGACGACCGGGTACTGGCGCCAGTCGCTGAAAACCAGCACCGGGGCGCCGGGCTTGAGCAGCCGCAGGCACTCGGTTCCCCACAGAGTCCACCAAATGAAGTACGAACGCTGGTCGCGGTTGTCGCCGGCGAACTCGGGGTAGCGCGGTGTCTTGGTGGTCTGGTACTTGGAGTTGGCGGAGCGGCCGTCGGCGATACCCGAATAGGGCGGGTCGGTGACGAGGGCATCCACGCTGTGCTCGGGTAGGGAGCGCAGGACGGCCAGCGCCTCGCCGTGGTGGAGAACGGCTCCTGCCGCCTTGTAATAGGGCGCCGACGTTGATTCTCTCATAATATTCTTGACTCCAAAGCGGGTGATCTTCGTTCCAACTACTGAAGCGCTTCAGTCTTGGAAACCCGCGTCCGCCCCTTTAGGGTGGAGGTATGGGGCCGCCGCGCGAACCATCCTGCGACTTACCTCACCAACCCCCTGACACCGCCACGTGCGCGGCGGACACCGCCACGTGCGCGGCGGCCCCTTGCTTCGAGCTGACGGGAAGCGGCTCCGCTCCCGAGTGGGTGGAGTTGCTGCCGGCCGGCCCCGAGGTCGCGGGCCGCGACGGGCGCAGCTGGCGGCTCGACGATCCCGAGCAGGTGGCCCGCGCCAGTCTGGACGGCGCGCGGCAGATCCCCATCGACTGGGAGCACGCGAGCGAGATCAAGGCGCGGCGCGGAGAAATGTCTCCGGCGGCGGGCTGGATCACGGAGCTTGAGGCACGCGGGGGCACGCTGTGGGGACGGGTGGAGTGGACCGAGCGGGGACGGGAGAGCGTCACGCGGCGCGAGTACCGCTATCTCTCACCGGTGTTCCACTACGAGCCCAAGAGCAGACGCATCATGCGGTTGGTGTCGGCCGGGCTGGTGAATCTGCCGAACTTCCGCATGAGGGCCCTCAACCAGGAAAACCAAGAGCAACAGGAGACGACCATGCGATCACTACCGGAGCCGATTCTCAAGGCGCTCGATCTAGCCGAAGACGCCACCGGGGAGCAAGCCGCCGAGGCGATCGGGAAGTTGAAGACCGAACGCGACACGGCCTTGAACCGGACGGAGTCGCCGAGCCTGGAGAAGTTCGTGCCGCGGGCCGACTACGACGCGGCGCTGGAGCGGGCGTCGAACGCCGAGAAGACACTGGACGAGCACCGCGCCAAGGCGGTCGAATCGGAAATTGACGGCGTCATCGGCGAGGCGCTCGAGGCGGGCAAGATCACGCCGGCGACGGCGGACTACCACCGGGCGCAATGCCGCGCCGAGGGCGGACTGGAACGCTTCCGGGAATACGTCAAGGCCGCGCCCGCCCTGGCCGGCGAGAGCGGACTGGACAACAGGAAGCCGAACGAGGGCACGGCGCTGAACACGGAGGCAACGAGGATCGCGGGGATGTTCGGCAACTCGGCCGAGGATCTGAAGAAATACGGCGGCGAAGCCGCCTGAAGAAAAAGAGGAGATAAACGATGGCACTGAGCGCGGACCGCAATACAGCGATGAAGGACGGCGAGCTGATCGGCGTCCCGGTCGCCGCCGGAGCGGTGATCTACGCCGGGTCGATTGTCGTGGCGAACGCCGATGGGTACGCCGAGAAGGGCACGGCGGCCGCGGGGCTGAGCTATCTCGGACGCGCTGAGGAGCGCGTCGACAACACGGGCGGCGCCGACGGGTCGAAGACGGTTCTGGTACGGCGCGGCAAGGCCTTCCTGTGGAAGAACTCGGCCACCGACCAGGTGACCCAGGCATCGCTGGGGAAGCCCTGCTACATCGAGGACGACGAGACGGTTTCGATGAGCGACAACGGGGGCACACGCTCGCCGGCGGGCACGGTGATCGGCGTCGACTCGGACGGCGTGTGGGTGGCGCCTGAGACGGCCCACGACGCGCCCACCATCAGCGCGGCCGCGGAGTTGGACTTCGGGTCCATCACCGCCGCCGGCAACGCCACCAAGACGATAACCGTCACGGGCGCGGAGATCGGAGACGCAGTAGCGTTGGGGCTGCCGGCCGAGCCGCCCGAAGGGATTCTCTTTCAAGGCTTCGTCTCGGCCGCCGACACCGTGACGATCCGGGCCGAGAACTACACCACCTCGGCCATCGATCCCGATGCCGCCACCTTCCGGGTGACGGTCCTGAAGGCATAACCAGGAGGAGCGTAACAACCATGCTGGTCGACAAATCCAATCTGGACGAGATTTTCCGCAACCTCAAGACCACCTTTCATAAGGCGTTCGACGAAGCGCCGTCGACGTGGGACAAGGTCGCCATGCTGGTCCCTTCCGGGTCCAGCCGCAACGACTACAAGTGGCTGAGCTATTTCCCGCGCATGCGCAAGTGGATCGGCGAAAAGACGGTCAAGGCGCTGGAAGGCTTCCACTACACGATCGTCAACGACGACTGGGAGGCCACGGTCGAGGTCACCCGTAACGACATCGAGGACGACAACCTGGGCATCTACGCGCCACAGGCACAGATGGCCGCCTACTCGGCCCGGCAACTGCCTGACGAGATCGTCTACGAGCTGGTGAACCAGGGGTTCGACAATCCCTGTTACGACGGCAAGAAGTTCTTCGCCACCGACCATGAGGTGGGGGGAGAAGCGGTGTCGAACAAGGCAACCAAGGCCCTTTCCATCGCTACCCTGGCCAAGGCGCAGGGCAGTTACGGCGCGGCCCGCACGACTCTTCGCAAATTCACCGATGAGGAAGGGCGCCCGCTCAACATGATCCCCAACATCCTGCTGGTGCCTCCGGCGCTGGAGGACACGGGCCGCGCGCTGATGATGGTGGAGCGTCTCGAAGACGGCAAGCCCAACCCTTACAAGGGAACAGCCCAGATGGTGGTCGACGCCAGGCTCACGTCCGACACGGCCTGGTTTTTGCTCGACACCACGAAGCCCGTCAAGCCCCTCATTTACCAGGAGCGCAAAAAGCCGATCTTCGTCCAGCAGTACGACATGAATGCGGACAACGTGTTCATGCGGGCTATGTACCGCTTCGGGGCGGAGGCGCGGGCGGCGGGAGGCTACGGCTTCTGGCAGCTGGCCTACGGCTCGACCGGGACCACCGCTTAAAAAGAACCATCAGGGAGATATGGCCTACGCCGGCGAGCAACAGATCATCGAGCGCTACGGGGCCGACGCGCTGCTGCTCGCGGCCGACCGCGACGGCGACGGTGAGATCGACTCGGAGGTGGTGCGGCGGGCGCTGGAGGATGCCTCGGCCGAGATCGACACTTATCTGGCGGCGAAATACGATCTGCCGTTGCCGAAAGTGCCCGAGGTGCTGGCGCGGCTGTCGGTGGACATCGCCTTGTACCGCCTCTCGTCCACGACGGCTGAGGGAACCGATGAGCGCCGCCGGCGCTATGAAGACGCCGTGAAACTGCTGAAGCGCATCGCGAGCGGCGAGGTGTCGCTGGGACTGAGTGAGCCGCCGCCTTCGGCCGGCGGCGTGAAGTTCTCCGGACGAAGGCGGCGCTTCAGCCGCCCCAGCATGGCGGGGACAAGGTAATGGCCGGCGTGACGCTCACCATCGACGCCAAGCAGGTCGACCGCGTCTCGAAGCGGTTGCGGCAGATTCTCAACAACCTGGCCGACCCGCGCGAGCTGCTGGATGAGATCGGAGGGTATCTGGTCTCCTCCACGCATCTTCGTTTCGAGGATACGGAGAGTCCCGCGGGCGAGCCCTGGGCGGAGTGGTCGGAAGCCACCCAAGCCCGGCGCGCGGGAGGGGTGATTCTGACCGACACCGAAATACTTTCAGACTCTATTACTCACCAGGTAGGAAAGGACGAGGTAGAGATCGGGACGAACGTCCCCTATGCCGGTGTTCATCAATTGGGCGCGGCCAAGGGCGCCTTCGGCGCCGACGATCACGGCCGCCCGATCCCCTGGGGCGACATCCCGGCCCGTCCTTATTTGGGATTGTCGGGCGACGACGAGGCCGAGGTTCTCAAGATCATCGACGAGTGGGCGTCCAGGCAGCTGGAGGCGGCGTAAATGGCCGCCTCCTTCGAGCCGCGCACCAACGAGTTGCTGGCCGCGATTTGCGCCGATCTCGCCAAACTCTTTCCCAGCCTGCGCGTTTGCGACCCGCACGACGGGCGATTCGACCTGGCCGAGCTGCGGCGGATCGCGACCCGCACGCCGGCCCTGTACGTGTCGTGCCTGGGAACGGCCAGGGTCGAGGACCCCGGCACGGAGCAGACGGAGGCGGCGAAGCAGTTGGCGGTGTATGTGGTGACCGCGAACGCGCCGGCGAGGGAAGGCCGGCCCAAGCTGTCTCGCGGCGAGGCGGCCCGCAATCTCGTGGACGCGCTGGAGGTCCATATTCCCCGCGCCCGCTGGGGGCTGAAGGGCATCGGGGGAGCCGAGCAGTTGCGCTCCGACAATCTCTATTCGGGCGCGATCGACAAGACCGGCATCGCGCTATGGGCCGTGAGGTGGAGGCAGACCTTGCGGCTGGGCGAGTCCATCTTCAGCGGTGAGAAGGACTGTCCCGTGCCGGAGGAGTTGTACAGCATCCGCGATCCCGAGCGGGATCGAGACCCCGCGGGAGACTACGAGCAGGTGGCGGGATGATCGAGACCGAGTATCAAGAGTTCGAGTTGACCGAAATCGCGCGGCGGATGGCGTCGATCGTGCGGTTGGGGATCGTGGCCGAGGTGGACCACCAAGCCGCGCGGGTGCGGGTTAGCTACGGCGGAGAGGGCGAGACGGCCCTGAGCGCGTGGCTTCCCTGGGTCACGGCGCGGGCCGGTCAAGACCGCTCCTGGTGGCCCCCCGAGGCCGGCGAGCAGGTGTTGATCCTGGCGCCCTCGGGGGAGCTGGCCAAGGCCGTCGTCGTGGCCGGCGTCTACCGGAGTGAACACCCGGCACCGGAAAGCGATCCGGATAAGCACGCCATCCATTACTCCGACGGCGCGGTGATCGAATACGACCGCTCCGCCCACCGGCTCAAGGCGGAGTTGCCCGAGGGAGGAGAGGCCGAGGTGACGGCGGACGGCGGGGTCACGATCACGGGCGACGTGATGATCACGGGCGACCTCGAGGTTTCGGGAGACGCCGATGTAACCGGCTCGATCGACGCCGGCTCCGATGTCTCCGACGACACGGGCACGATGGCCAACATGCGGACTAAGTACAACCAGCACGTCCACACCCCCACGGCCGGCTCTCCCCCGACGCCGCAGATGGACTAGGACGAAAGACCGATGACGGGCATGAATCGGAAAACGGGCAAGGCGTTGAGCGGCATCGAGCATCTGCGCCAATCGATCCGCGACATTCTGACGACCCCGATCGGCTCACGGGTGATGCGGCGGGACTACGGCTCGCGGTTGTTCGAGCTGGTTGACGCGCCGTTGAACGAGGGCGCGCTGGCGGAGATCTACGCCGCCACGGCCGAGGCCCTGGAGCGCTGGGAGCCGCGCCTGCGGTTGACCAGGGTGCGGGCTACCCGCGCCGGCGAGGGAGGGGTGACGATCGATCTCACGGGCGAGTACCTGCCCGAAGGAGAAGAGATCGTCCTGGAGGGGGTTGTGGTATGAGCAGCCAGCCGATCGACCTCTCAAGGCTGCCTCCACCCCAGATCGTCGAGCCGCTCGACTACGAGGGGATCCTGGCTTCGCTCCTAGCCGATGTGCGCTCGGGCTTGCCCGATTTCGACGCCGGTCTCGAATCCGATCCGGCCCAAAAGATCCTCGAATCCTTCGCCTACCGCGTATTGGTTGAGCAGCAGCGGGGCAACGACCAGGCGCGGGCTGTGATGCTGGCCTACGCCACGGGCAGCAACCTGGAACATCTGGCGGCGCTTTTCGGAGTGACGAGGCAGATCAGCGACCCCGGAGACCCCGATGCCCGTCCGCCCGTTGCGCCTACCTACGAGACGGACGAGCGTCTGCGTCGGCGGACGCAGTTGGCTCTGGCGGCGATCTCGACGGCGGGTCCCGCATCGAGCTACCGCTACCACGCTCTCTCGGCCGACCCCAAGGTCGCCGACGTCCACATCGCCTCGCCCTCGGCGGGGAATGTAACCGTGACTCTGCTCTCGACCGAGGAGAACGGCGTGGCAAGCGCCGAGCTGATCGCCACGGTCAACACCGCGCTGAGCGCCGAGGAAGTACGGCCGATCGGCGACAGGATCACGGTCCAGTCGGCGACGATCACCGAGTACACGGTCACGGCGGAGATTACGGTGGGCAGCGGTCCCGACAGCGAACTCGTGCGGGTGGCGTCGGAAGAGAGGTTGCGGGCCTATACGCTCGCGGCCCACAAGCTGGGGCACGACGTGGGGCTCGATGCGATCTACGCGGCGCTCCACGCCGAGGGAGTCGTCAAGGCGGAATTGAGTGCACCCACCGCCGACATCGACGTGTCGGATACCGAAGCGGCCTATGCGACGGCCCTGGGGGTAACTCTTGCCTAGAGATCTGCTGCCTCCGAACGCCTCGCCGCTGGAGAAGGCCCTCGACCGGGCGGCGGGGGCGCATCTCGAAGAGATTCCGGTCCCGGTCGGCGACCTCTGGTCGGCTGAGAACTGTCCGGTCCAGGCCTTGCCGTGGCTGGCCTGGGCGCTGGGGGTCGACAACTGGGGTCATTCGTGGCCCGAGGAAATCAAGCGCCGCGCGATCACCGAAGCGTTCCGGATTCACGCCCAACGGGGCACGGTGGCCGCGCTCAAGAGGCTGCTGGAATCGATCGAGGCCGAGTACGAATATGCCGAGCCCGAAGCGCTGCGCTTCACCATCGAGATCTACAACTCGGATACCATCCCGATCAGCGATCTGGCGGGTCTCGGGGCGGCCATCGACCGGGTCAAACGGGCCGCGGCGCACTACACCTTGACGCTGTACGCGGGGCTGACGGGCGAGATCCCCCTCGCCGGCGGGCTTTCGGCGGGACTGATGGTGACGCGGGTCGAACTCGATCTCTCGGGCCGGACGGGCTAGGTGGAAAGAACGGGAAATGGCGTATGTTCTCAGGCTGACCGACGCGGGCCGGGCGGCGATCGCCGACGGCACGAATATCGGCACCCGCGCGGTCACCCTCACCAAGATGGCGCTGGGCGCGGGCCAGGGGCCGGGCGGCGCGGCCGACGATGCCCTCACCGCATTGCGCGACTCCCGAAACAGCGTGGAGCTGAGCGGCTCGACGATGGTAGCGGGCCGCATCGCCTTCCGTGCCGACTTTACTCCCACCGAGGACTACGACGTCACCGAAGTGGGTTTGATGGGACGGATCGGCTCGGACGGGACGGAGGCACTCTACGCTTACTGGTCGGACGACGGGACGGTGCTGGCCAGCGCGGTGACGGATACAACACTGGTGATCGGCGGTTCCGTGGACGTGACGCCGTCGGCGGCCGAGATCTCCGTCACGATCAGCGCCTCGATCACCCTCGGCGGCCTGGGCGAGTGGCCGCTGTGGACGCTTCCCCTGTCCGAGGTCGCGACCTCCGATCAGGCGCTGCCTGTCACGGCGGCCGCCGCGACCGACGGGGGCAAGGTATCGGTCGCGGCCGGCACGAAGCTGTCTCTCGGCGAGGAGATCACCGCGGGCGAGACGGGCGTCGTGCGGGTCTTCACGACCGAGGACTGGGAGAGCGCCGATCTCGCCGCCGACAGCGAATACTATCTGCGGGCCAAGGTCGTCGACGGCTCGCTCACTCTCTACACGCAGCAGGGCCTGGAGTCCGACACGGCGCCGGCGAGCCTGCGCGGGACGGTGGATGGGACATCGGGGGGAGGTTTCCCCTCCACCCCGCTCGATGCCAGATTGGCGAGGATCGTGACCGGCGCGGCGGGGACGGCCCCGTCGGTGACGAGCTACCGCTTGCCGGCCAACCCGAACACCACCGCCATCGCCGCGGTAAAGCTCGTGTTGGACCCCTTACCCGGCCGCATCGATCAGATCGAGAGTCTGCATTATTTCTGGAGGGACTAAGTGGCGGCGACCTTGAAAAAGCTGTTCGATCCCGTGCAACTGACCACAACCGCCGCGCAACTGGGCAGCTACTCCGTGCCCACCGGCAAGCGGCTGGACGGGTTCGAGTTGCTGGTGTCGAACATCCACAGCGACGAAAGGGGCGTCGACCTTTACTTGGGAACTTCGGCGATGAATGCCGGGCAACTCTACTCCCAGCGCGTGAACGGCTTGCGGATCGCGGGCAAGGCGGCGCTGGTCGTTCCCTGCCGGCAGGTGCTCGCGGCGGGCGATGGAATCTGGGCCGCCGCCTCCGCCGACTCCAGCATCTTGGTCCATGCTTCCGGTGTCGAGGTCGACGAAGACGGAGCGCTACCCACCAGACTGTTCGCCCCGAGGTTGCTCTCGACCGGCGACGCCACGCTCTATACGGTTCCCGCGGACAAGCAGTGCTTCAACTTCGAGCTGGCGGTGTTGAACGTCTCGGCGGCGGAGGCGGCTTTCACGAGCAATCTGGTGGAGTCTGGGTCGAGCGCGGACGACACGAATCGGATGACCCCCCAAGTCACGATTGCGTCGGGTGAAACCATGAGATTCTCGCTGCGGCAGGTGATGGAGGCGGGTGACAAGATTACGGCCCTGGCGAGCGTCGCGGACGCCCTGGCGATTCATGGGTCGGGGTACGTCGAGGATGCAGGGAGCTAGGAGGGACCGGCACAGACATGGGACACATCACCAGCACGAAAACGCCCTCGCCGATCGCCTCGATCCAGCGGGGCTCGCTGACGATCGGACCAAATCACACCGTGGTGTCGGTCACGATCTCGAGCGTGGACCGGAGCAAGACGTCCGTCCACCTCCTGGCGGCGATTTCTCAAACGGCAGCCAACCGAAATTATGGGTCCCTGCGGCTCTGGTTGGCGAGTGCAACGAGGCTGGAGCTCATTAAGGATGGCAACGTGTTCGCCGGCCATACGGCGAGCACCCACAGCCTCCGCGTGTCCTACGAGGTCATCGAATTCGTGTAAGGAGTCAAGCATGCCCACCCTTCACCATAAGATCATCGAACTCGACAGCGACAACGTTTGCTTTCACGAGTTCGAATATTTTGGCGCGACGGCTCCGGTCCTGGCGGCGAGCCACATGGACGTGACTTCCCGGACTGATGGCCCGTTTCTGGGGAAGGTCTACGACCAGGCGACGGACACGTTTTCGGACCCGCCCGCCGAGGGCGGCGGCTAAGAGTTAAAGGAGAACAAACATGGCTACACCATTTCTACACGGCGTCGAGCTTGTCGATGTCGACGCGGGGCCGCGCCCCATCGAGGGCGCGGCATCGAGCGTGATCGGGCTGGTCGGGACGGCGTTTGACGGCGAGGTCTCAACGCCCGTCCTGATTGCCGGCAGCCGCCGCGAGGCGGAGGTATTCGGGAAAGAGGGCACGATTCCCCCGGCGCTCCAGGCGATCTTCGATCAGATCGGCGCTGCGGTCGTGGTGGTCAACGTGCTCGACCCCGACACGCACAAGACGACCGAGTCCGCCAAGAACTACACCTTCGGGTCGGATGACACGGTGCAACTCGACCACCGCCACGTCAGCGAGGTCAAGGTCTTCACCACCGCGAGCGGCCAGACGGCCTACACCGAGGACACCGACTATTCCGTGGATGAGGAAACCGGTGTCGTGACCAGGCTGAGCGGGGGAACGATCCCGGCCGCCGCCTCGAAACGCATCGGCTACAAATGGCTGGATAAGAGCAAGGTCACCGCGGCCAACATCACGGCCGGGGCCGAGAAGCTGCTCGACGCCGAAAGCACGGCCGGGCTGCGGCCGAAGATTCTGATCGCGCCGGGCTTCACCTCCCAGGTGACGCGCACGGGCGCCCAGATCACCGCCGCTCCGGTGACCAGCGCCCTGGAGCCGGTCGCCACGAAACTCAGGGCGGTCATCGTGGCCGACGGTCCCAACACGACCGACGCCGAGGCGATCGCCTACCGCGGCCTGCTCAATTCGCGGCGCATCTTTGTCGTCGATCCCCAGGTGAAGGTCTTCGACGCCGAGGCGAACCGCACGGTGACCGAGCCGGCCTCGGGCTACGTGGCGGGTGTGATCGCGAGATCGGACGCCGAGCAGGGCTTCTGGTTCTCGCCCTCGAACCGCGTGATCCGGGGGCTCGTCGGGACCGCCCGCCCTGTCGATCTGAGGCTGGGCGACGCCTCCTCCCGCGCCAACCTGCTCAACGCTGCCGAGGTGGCGACCATCGTCAACCAGAACGGCTACCGTCTGTGGGGCAACCGCACCAGCTCTTCCGATCCCAGGTGGGCCTTCCTGTCGGTGGTGCGCGTGGCCGACCAGATCAACGAAGCACTGTGGCGCTCGCACCTGTGGGCTGTCGACCGCGCCCTCACCAAGACCTACATCGAAGAGGTGCGCGAAAGCGTCAACGCCTACCTGCGCGGCCTGACCGGGCAGGGAGCCATTTTGGGCGGAAGGTGCTGGGCCGATCCCGAGCTGAACAACGAGGCCGCGATCAGCAGCGGCAAGGTGTATTTCGACTTCGACTTCACCCCACCCTACCCGGCCGAGCACATCACCTTCCGGTCCCGCCTGGTCAATGACTACATCAAGGAGATCTTCTAATGCCGATACCTGACATTCTGCGCAACATCAACCTGTTCGTCGACGGCCGCGGCTACGTCGGCAAGATCGACGAGCTGACGCCCCCGAAGCTGACGATCAAGACCGAGGAGCACCGCGCCGGCGGGATGGACGTGCCGGTCGAGATCGACATGGGGATGGAAAAGCTCGAATGCGACTTCTCGCTGGCGGGCACCGACGCCGGGACGCTCAAGTCGTGGGGCCTGGGTTCGAGCGAGCCCGTGCCGCTGACCTTCCGGGGCGCGGTCCAGGACGGGGACGGCGTGGTGCGGGCGGTGGTGATGCGCATGCGGGGCATCATCCGCGAGGCGGACTTTGGGACCTGGAAGCCGGGCGAGAAAGCGCCGCTCAAGGTGATGGTGGCCTTGCGCTACTACAAGCTGGAAATCGGCTCCGAGACGATCCACGAGATCGACGCCGAGAACATGATCCGCATCGTCGACGGAGAAGACCGGCTCGAAGCCCAGCGCGAGGCCCTGGGGATCTAAGAGAGTGAGCGGTCCCGGTTTGAGGGGGCCGCCTGAAAGGAGGCAGTCATGAAGACAACCACCGAAAAACCGACCACCATCAAACTGAAATACCCCGTCACGGTGGACGGGGCGGAGATCAGCCAGATCACCTTGCGGCGGCCCAAGATTCGCGATCTCGAAAGCATGGATAAGGTTGCCGGAGAGATGAAAAAGGTGGTGATGCTGATCGCCTCCCTGGCCGAGATGGCCCCTGATCAGGTGCGGGAGCTGGATGCCGAGGACCTGGGGAGCATCGCGGAGACACTTGGCGATTTTTTAGGGGTGGAAGACCTGATCCCCTCCCCGTGATGGCCGACGTGGCGGCCGTATTCGGGTGGGGGCCCTCCGAGATGCGCGATATGGAGGTGGACGAGCTGCTGGAGTGGCACCGGCTGGCGATGGAGCGGGCCGAGGCGTTGGCCCGAACCCGGCTGATCCAGCCGACCTATTAGATCAGGCATTACAAAACAATGGCGGACCTGGACCTCTCGATCATCGTCGGCGCGGTCGACAAGCTGACGGCGCCGGTGAAGAAGATCATCGGCGTGACGGGACGGTTGTCCGAGTCGGCGCGCAGGACCCAGGCCGAGCTGGGGCGGCTGGGAAGCCGGCGCCGTGGCATCGAGCGTCTCCAGGGTCTCGGCAAGCAGCTCGGCCAGACGGCCTCGGAGATGGACCGGGCACGCAATCGCACGGCCGAGCTGGGTCGTCAACTGGCCGCCGCCGCGAACCCCACCAAGAAGCTACAGCGGGAGTTCGAGGCCGCCCGCCGCGCCTCCGATGCGCTTAGCAAGCGGCACCGCGAGCAGCGGGACGGGCTGCGCCGGCTGCGGGAGGAGCTGAGAAGGACCGGGAGTCCCACCCGCGGCCTCGCCGACGCCCAGCGCCGCCTGGTCGAGCAGACCGAGCGGGCCACCCGCAAGTTGCAAGACCAGCAACGCCGGATCGAGCGTTGGCAAGGAGTCGTCGAGCGCAGCGGCAAGGCCGGCAGGGCCGTTGGCGAGCTGCGCAACAAGCTGGTCCGCACGGGTCTGGTGGCGGGCGGGCTGGCCGGCCTCGGCGTCGAGCTGTTCCGGCGCACCTTCGTCAACACCGCCGCCGAGTTCGAGACCTTCCAGACCATTCTCACGACAACCGAGGGATCAAGCGAGAAGGCCGCCGCCTCGATGAAGTGGATCTCGGACTTCGCCGTCAAGACGCCCTATGAGCTGCGGCAGGTGACCGACGCCTTTGTCAAGCTGCGTGCCTACGGCTTGGACCCCACCCAGGGGTTGTTGCGCAGCCTGGGCGACACCTCCGCCGCGATGGGCAAGGACCTCATACAGGCGGTGGAGGCGATCGCCGACGCGGTGACCGGCGAGAACGAGCGGCTCAAGGAGTTCGGAATCAAGGCCCGGACGAAGGGCGACGTGATCACCTATGAATACACCCATGCCGGGGAGACCAAGACCGCCCAGGCCAACGCGCGGGACCGCGCCCAGATCGAGAAGACGCTGCGGGGCATCTTCGACCTCAAGTTCGGCGGGGCGATGGAGAAACAGTCCAAGACCTTCCGCGGCATGGTCTCGAACCTGCTGGACCAGTGGACCCGCTTTCAGCAGATGGTCATGGAAGCGGGGGTGTTCGACTGGCTCAAGACGAAGCTCTCCGGTCTGCTCGACAAGCTCAACCAGCTGGCCGCCGGCGGGCAGCTGGAGAAGATCGCCAAGCAAATGGCGGATAAGCTGCTCAAGGCGTTCGAATGGCTGTGGGAGGCCGGGCAGAAGGCTTTGCCGGTGATCAAGAGCGTGGCGGAAGGCATCGGCAAGGTGGCCGACGCCGTGGGAGGTTGGTGGAACCTCATCAAAATGGGAGTGGGCCTCAAGCTGGCCCTGGACCTCGTTCCCGTGGTCAGGGCCTTCGGCGACCTGGGCAGGTTCGCCCTATCGTCGGAGGGCGGGCTGCGGAAACTGCTGGGCAGGCTGAAGGACACTTCCGCCGCCAAGGCCGCCGGCAAGGCGCTGGGCGGCCTCGGCGGGGCCATGAAGTGGGGGCTGCTGCTCAACCCGCTGACGCTCAAGATCGCGCTGATCGGCGCGGCGGTCGCGGGGCTGGCCGTCCTGATCTACAAGTACTGGGGGCCGCTCAAGACGTTTTTTGTCGGCCTGTGGAAGGGGATCACCGAAGCGGCGGCTCCGGTCCTGGAGGCGCTTG
Organism: Bryobacterales bacterium; assembly: GCA_965248235.1. Classification (GTDB taxonomy): domain Bacteria; phylum Acidobacteriota; class Terriglobia; order Bryobacterales; family UBA6623; genus UBA6623. The sequence continues at coordinate 439,599 of CBDFIU010000003.1, forward strand.
AGCCGCTTTGGACGGCTCTCGGGCCGGCGATGAGCCAGCTCGGCGAGGCGGTAAGCCCGCTGATCGACTGGTTCCGCAACCTGTTCGCGCCCGTGGAGGCGACGGCAGCACAGCTCGGGACCATCGGCAAGGTCGGACAGTGGCTGGGGCGGATTCTCGGGACCGTTCTGGTAAAGCCCATCCGGATGGCGGTCGAGTTGGCGTCGGCCCTGATGTCGGCCGCCAAGGGCATCGCCTGGCTGGCCGGGGCGGCTTGGGATCTCGGAGCGGCGCTCGTGGGCGGCATCGGAGACGCCTGGAAGGGCGTAATAGAGTGGCTGGAGGGATTTTCGCTCTACGACGTTGGGACCGCCATCCTCACAACGCTGGGCGAGGGGATATTGGGCGCTGGGGGATGGTTGCTGGATCAGGTCACCTCCGTCTTCGGCAAGGTCCGCGACCTGCTGCCTTTCTCCGACGCCAACGAGGGGCCGCTGTCGAGGCTGACGGCGAGCGGAGCAAGCATCCTCGGCACCCTGGGCGAGGGGATGAGACGGATGGGTCCGGCCGCACTGAAACGGCCGCTGGCCCGCGCCCTGGGCACTGCCACGGCGGGCCTGGCCCTGACCCTGCCCGTGGCAGCCCAGGCAACGCCTGCGCCGACAAGGTCTCCCTCCTACCAGGCCGCGCCGGCCAACACGGGTGGGGCACGCTCGATCGACGGCAGTATCCACATCCAACAGTTGACGATCCAACAGCTTCCCGGCGAGGATGCCCGCGCGCTGGCCACCCGCGTTCTCGACGAGATCGAGCGCCAGCGGCTCCATCGACTCAGAAAGAGGGAATACGATGCCCTCTGAGCACATGCTGGCGCTGGGAGACTATCGCTTCTCTGTTTCCACCGCCGCCTACCAGGAGTGGTCCCACTCGTCGGAATACCGCTGGCCGGCCCAGGAGCGCGTCGGCCGCTTGCCGGCCCGCCAATACCTCGGACCAGGCCAGGAAGAGATCACCCTGAGCGGCGTCATCTATCCGCGCTATAAGGGCGGTCTCGGTCAACTCGACCGCATGCGCAGCGAGGCCGGCCGGGGCAAGCCCTTGATGCTGACCGAGGGCACGGGCCACGTCTGGGGCCAGTGGGTCATCACGCGCGTCGAGGAGACCCGCCGCGTGTTCCGCTCGGACGGCACGCCCCAGCGCATCGAGTTCCGCCTCTCACTTGCCCGCTATGGCGAGGAGCGCGAGGAGGCCACGGCATGAGCAGCACCGCGCTCCTCGATGAGGTGTGCCCCTCGAACTACTTCACCGAGATTGAAGAGCACTTCCGGCAGGCCCGCGGGACGCCTCTGTTCCAGCTTTCACCGCTCGATTGGGCACTGGTCGAGACCTGGAAGGACGCTGGTGTCCCTGTCGAGGCGGTCCACAAGGGCATTGACCGGGTATTCAAAAAGTGGCGTGCCCGCAAGCACAAGACACCGATCAACTCGCTCTCCTACTGTGCCCAGGAAGTATTGGCGGCCGCGAGCCGGATGGACAACACCGCTAGGGCAACGAAAGCCCCCGAGCCGGCATTTAGTGCCGAAGAGTTAGCCCGGTTCTTCCGCCGTAACGCCGAGACCATCCGTCAGCGCGCCCCCCAGGAGTCCGAGGAGCACCGCAAGATGCTGGAGTACATCGGCGTTAAGCTCGACGAACTAGCCGAGCTTGCCGAACGGGACGAGGTTCATGATCTCGAAGCGATCGAGCAGCGTCTCACCGTCCTTGAGGAGCGCATGATTGCCACCGTGATCGAGGCCGCGGCGCATGACAATCTTCTCGTCTCCCGTCAAGAGGTGGACCGTCAACTGGCTCCCTACCGCTCGAAGATGACCGCGGAGCAACTGGCGCTGCTCGAGAAGCAGTATCTCGAACGCCAATACCTCCAACGCCGTGGCTTGCCGAGGTTGAGCCTGTTTTACCTCTCATGACCCTATACGGAGAGGACGACTGATGCAGAACATCGAACTATTCGACGAATACGTTGCTCGGACCTTAGGAATGCTCTATGGCAGCTTCCCCATTCGCATAGGTCTGGATGCGCTCCAAATGTCGGGAAACCCAGAGGTGGATGATTTTGGTGTACCAATCGACGAGCGGGGAAAGCGCTCCAAGGCATTCGACGTTTGCATGGCCACGATCGAATGGTTGATCGACACCGGGTATATCTATTGCAAAGAGCGGGATCAATATGGTTACAGCCGGTGCGTGCTGACGGCTCGTGGCCTGGAGATCCTCAAGGCAGTTCCAGCGAGCGTCCAGGCTCAGGAGACCATCGGGGAAAAGCTGTTTTGTCTCATTCGAAAGGGATCATCCATCGAGCTTGCCAAGGAAGCTGCTAAGGCAGCCATCCGTGCTGGAATGGGTATTGTTAAATGACCTATCGCACCCGAGACGGTGACATGATCGACGCCGTGTGCCGTCGCTACTACGGCACCGAGACCGGCACCGTCGAGATCGTGCTGGAGGCCAACCCCGGACTCGCCGCCCGCGGCCCCGTTCTGGAGGAGGGCATCCTCGTCGAGCTGCCCGACCGGCCCCGACCGCTCAAGACCATCGACACCCTGAAGCTATGGGACTGAAAATATGATCCAACTTGTCATCGTCAAGGACTTTTCCAAGGCCCCCGCAGGCGAGGAGGACGGCCGCCGGTTCCGTTTGCGCTGGTTGCACCCGATGTTCCTCCGCGCCGTGGCCACCGGAGAAAAGCTGCTCGTTGACCTTGACGGCGGCTATTTCTACGCGACATCGTTCCTGCGGGAGGCCTTCGGCGGCCTGGCCCAACAGTACACGCCGGAGAAGGTCCTCGAAGTCCTCGCATTCAAGTCCAAAGAAGAACCCTACCTCGAAGACGATATCCGCCGCTATATCCGCGAGACGAGAACTTCATGACCCCCGCGTACCGCGTTCTCGCCGATGACAACGACATCACCACCGCCATCCGCCACCGCCTGCTGAGCCTGCGCGTCACCGACGAGGCCGGCTACCAGTCCGATGCCGTCGAAATCCAACTCGACGACCGCGGCAACAAGATCGCGCTGCTCCGCAAGGGAGTCAAGCTCGACATCGCCCTCGGCTACGAAGAAATCGGCCTGGCCGCAATGGGACTCTTTGCCGTCGACGAGATCGAGTTGAACGGGCCGCCCGACGCCTTCACGATCCGCGCCAAAGCCGCCGACATGCGCGGCAGCCTGAAACAACACAAGACGCGCTCCTGGGACCAGACCACCATCGGCAGTCTGGTCGCGGCCATTGCCGCCGAGCACGGCCTGGAACCGCGAGTGGGCGAGACGCTCGCCGGTGTCGCCATCGAGCACATCGACCAGACCGAGGAGTCGGACCTGAACCTGCTGACCCGCCTGTCGAAGCAGTACGACGCCGTGGCCAAACCCGCCGGGGGCCGCCTGCTGTTCGTGCTCCGCGGCGAAGCGAAAAGCGCCGGCGGCCGTGACCTGCGGATTGCCATCCACCGCAACCAGACCAGCGGCCACCGCGTCACCTTGGCCGACCGCGGCCAGTACGGAGCGGTCGCGGCCCACTGGCAAGATCTGGAGGCGGGTGAGAAGGTGCGGACACGGGCGGGCGAGGGCGAGCCGGTCTATACCCTACGCCACCCCTACCCTAATGCCGCCGAGGCCCAAGCCGCTGCCCAGGCCAAGCTGCGGGCGCTGAACCGCGGCACGGGCACCCTCAGCCTGACCCTCAATCCCGGCATGCCCGCCCTTCTCGCCGAGACCAACCAGCCCGCCAACCCGCCCCTGACCGCCGGGACCAGGCTGGCGCTCTCCGGCTTCCGTCCAGGCGTCGACCGGGACTGGGTCCTGACCCGCGTCACCCATGAAATCAGCTCCAGCGGCTACTCCACCCAGGTCGAGGCCGAGACGCCTAACGAACAGTAAACTACCTTTCACTATTCGACCGCCGAGCTATGATGAGGAGATAAGCAGCTTATGAAGCTACGGAGTCCCCTATCGGGGTGTCCAGAGTAGAGCGGCTCGCAAACCTTGAGATGCCTGTCCGAAACCGGTCCCGTAACGCAATCATTTTCATTGTCGTCGCCGTCCTCCTAATAGGGGTGTTTGTCGTCTGGTGGTTTCGTGTTTGGTTGTCGACGGTGCCGCCTAACGGTGAGTCCCCGTCCACGACCATCCGCAATGTTGGCCTCGTGATCGGTGGCATCATTGCTATGGTACTCGCCATCTGGCGCAGTATCGTGGCCGATTGCCAAGCTCAGGCGAGCCAGTGCCTAGCTGAGACGTCGCACCACCAGGCTGAGACGTCGCACGGCCAGGCCGAGACATCAGAGCGTGGTCTGCTGAACGAGCGTTACCAGAAAGGCGCCGAGATGCTCGGTAGTAAGATTCTCATTGTTCGCCTGGGAGGAATCTACGCACTGCAACGTTTAGCCAAAGAGCATGCTGAGCAGTACCACGTCCAAATCATGCGTCTGTTCTGCGCCTTCGTGCGCCATCCAACCGAGCACAAAGACGACACCGCCGAATCAACGGACGTTAACGAAACATCAAGCACCAAACTCGAAGGGATACGTGAGGATGTTCAGGCTGCTATGACGGCGATCGGCACCCGCAGCGACGCCGACATTATCCTTGAGCACAAAGAGGAATTCTTTCCAGAGCTGGACGATGCGATACTGCCCGGCGCGATACTCCATGAAGCGAATCTGTCCTTCACATTCCTGCGCAACACAAAACTGTCTCGCGCGATACTGCCCGGCGCGATACTCCATAAAGCGGACCTGACCAGGGCAAACCTGACTGACGCAAACCTCGCACTCTTCGTTAAAGCAGACCTGCCCGGCGTGTACCTGCCCGGCGCGGACCTGACCGACGCGGACCTGACCGACGCGGACCTGACCGGCGCAAACCTGACCGGCGCAAACCTGACCGGCGCAAAGCTCTTTAAGGCAAAAGGCCTCACCCAAGCCCAACTCAATAAAGCGTGCGTCGATCTCCAAAGGCCACCCGAGTTACAGGGTGTCTTTGATGCAAAAACTGGTGTTCTTCTAGCTTGGGAGAAATCAGCCTCTCCCTAACATTCCACGCCACAGGGTCGAGGCCGAGACGCCTAGTGAAAAGTCCTAATATATTTAGGTGTGCCTAAACTTGTTCACAAATCAAGTGTCGCGCGTTCACAAATCAAGTGTCGCCTTACAACCTTGAGCATGCGAGGGGAGATGTTCACGGCGACGCGAATCGCCGGCAGACCTTCGTCATGCCAGCGCTTCACCTGCGCGGTCGTGGCTTGCAGGGTCCACTCGGTAATTCCCTTGATGAGACCGCACTCTTCGGCGATCGGAATAAATTCACCCGGCAGGACGAGACCTTTCTCGGGATGATGCCAGCGTATCAGGGCCTCGCAACCGGTGATGCGGCCGCTTTCAAGCGCGATGATGGGTTGGTAGTGAAGGGTGAATTGCTGTCGCTCGATAGCTTGCTGTAGGGCGGTCTCGATAGTGAGCAAGTCCACTGCGTCGGCGTGCATGCGGTGGTTGAACAACTCAAAGCGCGCCCGTCCCAGGGATTTCGCCCTGTGCAGGGCGGTGTCGGCGTCGCGCAGCAAGTTCCCAGCGATTTCGCGGCCGTAAGACCCTACCGCGATGCCGATGCTTACGGCGGTATAGACCTCCTGGCCGGCCACCTTGAACGGCCGCGCGACCTCGGCTTGGATCTTGTTGGCGACTTCGGTGGCCTCGGAAACGTCGGAGAGGTCTTCGAGCAGAATGGAAAACTCATCGCCGGCGAGGCGCGCAATCGAATCTCCGGGCCGCAGGCATTTCTTGAGGCGGTCGGCGATACCCAGCAGCAGATGATCGCCCACCGTGTGGCCCAGGCTGTCGTTGACTAACTGAAAACGATCGAGGTCAAGGTACAGGACCGCGTAGAGAACTTTGGTTCGGGAACCGGTATCTTCAGTCGCTTGCTTGAGCTTGCCGCGAAAGTGCGAGCGATTGGGCAACCCGGTGAGCGGGTCGTACATCGCGTCGTGGCGGCGAAGGGTCTCGGCCCTTTTGTGCGCCGTGACGTCGGCTTGCGACCCGATCAAGCGCACGGCGCGACCCTCGCTGTCACGGATGGCGACGCCGCGGGTGTGAATCCAGCGGTAGTTGCCGTCGGGGTGCCGCATGCGATGTTCGCCTTCGAACTCACTCGTGCGTCCGTCGAGGTGATCGGACAGCTTCGCCAGCAGGCCGCGTGCATCGTCGGCATGGATCTTGCCAGCCACTCTTCCGAGTCGACGCCCACGCGACCGTCCTGCGCGAAACCGAGCATCGTCTTCCAGCTCGGAGAAAAATGAATCTCCTTCGTTTTCAGATTCCAATCCCAAAGCCCGTCGTGGGTAGTTCGAAAGGCTAGGGCGTAGCGCTGTTCCATGTCTTGCGCCGATTGTTTAGCGCGAGCCACCGGAGTGATGTCTTGGATAACCACGAGAGTTCGCGGGTCCGCGCCGCCCGAGAGAAGACTCGCCTGGACACGAAAACGCAGCGCGCGCCAAGGATATTGGTAGGAAAATTCGGATGTCTCGCCGCGTACCACCGCTCGCAGGCCGAAACCGATATCGCGGGCATGTTGGTTACCCTTATCCGCGGCGCCGGCCAGGCAGGCAAAGTAGTTGACGTCCGAGCCTTCATTCGCGGCGCCGAACAAGTGAGTGTCCCGAGACCGCTCCCATTTCTTATTGGCGAAAACGACGCGGCCGTCTCGGTCAAGCAGGGCCAACGGACCGGGGATGGCGTTCAGCGTCGCCTTGTAGATTTCTTCGCTGCCGCGGCGGCTTTCAAGAAAGGCTTCGGTTTCAACGGAGAGGTTGCGGCGCAGCTTATGCATGGCTACGGCCGCGACCGCGGCGCCCCAAACAACCAGCGAGGTCGTGATCCAATCTTGCTGAGGAAGCACAAACCAAGCGCTGACGCCCCAAGCGGTCATCGAGAGAGCCAACATGGCCGCCAAGACGCGGGATCCGGAAAACAGGCAGCCCGCCGCCAGCGTCAGAATGACGGCGTGAACCACCTGCCAGGCCGAGGGATTCAGCAAGATATGGGCGACGGCATTGAGCGCCAGTGGGGCGATTATCTGTGTGGCGGCGATCGTCGTGTCGACACGTTTTTTCGCGGCGGGCCTCAGCTCGAAGGCGAGCACGATGAACCCCACCGCCGTCAATCCGGTGATCAGCCCGCCGACCATTGAGTCGGTCTGCAGCAGGTTGGCTATCGCGATCAGACTGTAGAGGGCCGCCAAGCTGACGACCACGGGCCGGAGAAGAGTGATTGTGCCAGCCAGCGGCGGCGGCACGTTGCTATTTGCCGGCAAGGGGCCGGGCGCAACGTCGGTGCGGGAAGGGTCGGCGGCGTTGGCCGTATCGATAGGCATTACAGTCTACTACTCAGCGCGGCGACGAGCCGGAATTATCCGTCTCGAACGGAGGGCCTTCCGCGACTTCAACTCTAGAGTAGGCAGAGATCGGGACGGGGCCTATTAGACAATTGACTGTGCTGTCGTGGGGTTTACACCTTAATATTTTGACGGATAGAACGACTTAAGCCTCTTTACGAAAGATGACCGAGGCAGGGGTGACGCGACCAAGACGGTGCGTTTGGCGGCAGCGAAATGAGGCACTTGCGGGAAAAACCGCTCGTGTCGCGCGGAAAGAGGCGCAACCGCGTTAGGCTGGAAGCAGGTGCGATTACACCGCCCCCGGCGTTCATGAGAGAAGTTCCCGGATGGATCAAGATTCCCCTGGTTGCCGGTTTGTGCGGCTGGCTGCTGTGGCGAGAATTGCGGACGCCGGCTCGGGCCGCCAAGGAATCGAAGCTGGTTCGCAATGCGCGCAACCTGACCGTGGCGGCGGTGGCGGGCGCTGCCGTGCAATACGCCGAGATGCCGCTCGTGAGACCTCTCGCCGCCTGGGTGGAGGCGAGAGGGTTCGGCCTCGTCAGATTCTTGGGGTTGCCGGTTTGGCTGGAAATCCCGCTGGCCTTTCTTGCGCTCGACTACACGCTCTATCTGTGGCACGCTCTTAATCATCGCGTGCCATTTTTGTGGCGCTTTCATCAGCCCCACCACGCCGATCGCGACATGGACGCTTCCACCGCCTTGCGGTTCCATTTCGGCGAAGTTGCACTTTCGGCGGGTTGGCGCGCGGCGCAGATCGTTTTGATCGGCGTGACACCGCTTTCGTATTCGGTTTGGCAGACGGGGTTGATTCTCTGCATCTTGTTCCACCACTCGAACGTCCGCCTTTCGGGTCGAACCGAGCGCCTGCTCGGGCGGGTTTTGATCACGCCGCGGATGCACGAAATTCATCACTCGAACGTACACGAAGAAGCTGATTCGAATTGGTCGAGCAGCTTGTCAATCTGGGATCGTCTTCACGGAACATTGCGACTCGACGTTCCCACGGAGCAAATTACGATCGGCGTCCCCGCCTATTCCCAAGCCGAGGATGTCGTGCTGCCGAAGGTTCTGGAAATGCCCTTCACCTCGCAGCGGGAATCGTGGCGGCTTCCGGAAGGGCGGCTGCTTGAAGAGCGGCGCGAGGAACCCCTCGGCCACGATTGAGCGGAAGACGTGGCGAAAAGGCTCGCGGTCCAACACCGCATCTGGAGTCACGTCCGGATCGCGAGGAACCGTCACGGTTATTTCTCCGCCAATCCGTGACGGCGGTCCACTAATCTAATGGGATGACCGGCCCCGCAAGCTTCGACGACCTCATTCAATACATACGCCGGATTGGGGCGGCTGATGTGGACCACTCCGACGGCAGCTATTTGGGACACGCGGCCGGCGTGTGCCGAGATCTGAAGGCCTGGAATTGCTCCGAGGAAGTTTGCAACGCCGGGCTGTTTCATTCCATCTACGGGACGGAAATTTTTCAAAGCTTCGTCCTTCCTCTGGAGAAGCGCGGGGAAGTACGTGACTTGATTGGGGAGCGCGCCGAGCGCTTGGCCTATTTCAATTGCGCGATTGTCTATGCTTCGTTCGACGCGACCGTTGCTGGCAGCGAACGTCCCCATACGATGATCGATCGGTTTACCGGGTGCGAGGTCGAGGTCGAGCCGGGTGACTTCGAGGACCTTTGCGCGATCCATCTCTGTGATCGGTTGGAGCAGTTTCCGCGTAGTCAAGACGTGGATTTCCGCCCGGAAGTTTTTCGACACTTGGCGAAGAGGCTGGGCGGAGTCGCGCTTGAGGCCTACCGCCGCGTTATCGGGCATCGCGAGGATGTCCCGGCGGCCGCCGGGTAGTGACGTTCAATCGCTGCTCAAGATTGCGTTTCTTTCAGGGTGACGATGCGCAAGGCTCTGATCATTTTCGTGGCGGTTCTGCTGGCGGCGGCGGCACTACAGGGCGCCGATCCGTCGCTGATCGATCAGCTTGTCTCACGCTACAACGAGTTCGGCACGTTCAACGGCGCGGTGCTCGTAGCCGCGAATGGGGAGGTGGTCTTCAAGAAGGGCTACAGCCTCGCTAACCGCGAATGGGACATCCCGAATCAAAGGGACGTACGCTTTCGCCTCGGGTCCATCACGAAACAATTCACCGCGGCGTTGATTCTCAAACTTGTCGCGGAGGGCAAGGTTCGACTTGAGGCGTCGCTTGCCGAATATGTCTCTGAATACCCGGAGGATGTTGCGAAGCAGGTCACGATCCATCAACTACTGACGCATACGTCGGGAATCAAGAGTTATACCGGGCTGCCGAAGTTTTGGTCCGATCACACACGCGATCCTTATGCTCCCCTTGAGTTTCTTTCCTTCTTTGCCGAGGAGCCTCTGGATTTCGAGCCGGGCAAGGAGTTCCGATACAACAACTCGGGTTATTTCCTGCTCGGCGTCATTGTCGAGAAAGTCACCGGTCAAACCTACGCGGATGCGCTGAGGGAAAGGATTCTCGAACCTTTGGGCATGCGCGCCACGGGTTATGACACCCATGACGCCCTGATCGCGAAACGCGCGACAGGTTACGAGTACGGGCTCGACGGCTATCGCAACGCCCCGTATCTCGACATGTCGCTGCCTTATTCCGCTGGTGCGCTGTATTCGACGGTCGAAGACCTCTTCTTGTGGGATAGAGCATTGGCCTCGGGTAAGGTTCTTCCGGAGGATCTGAGTGCGAAGATGTTCGCGCCACAGGTGAGGGAATCCAGCAACAGCCGGGGGCCGCGGTATGGCTACGGTTGGTCTATTGATGACGTGGACCATCCGGCGATAGAAGGTGAGAAACTCGAGATCGTCGGCCATAACGGCGGCATCAACGGGTTCAATACGCTGATTCAACGCTTCCGCGAAGACGACCACCTGATCGTGATCCTCAATAACACTCCTGGGGCCGATCTCGGCAAGATGGCGGAGGGGATTCGCGCCGTGCTGTATGGGCAGACGCCCGAGCCTCCTTTGAAACCGCTTTCTCGGGAATTGTTCAACTTCTATCGCGAGGGTGGGGTTGAAGGGGTTCTAGCCCGACATAAGGAAATCAAGGAGGTTGACGGCGACGGTTTCGACGTGAGTGTCCGTCAGTTCCTTCTCCTAGCGCGGCACCTCGAACGGAACAAGAAGAGCGATGACGAGATCGCGATCTTGGAGTTCGCCGTTCGAGAGCATCCCGATCGCGCGGCGGCCTCTATGCAGCTTGCGGACGCTCTCAAGAGGGCCGGCCGCAACGATGACGCCATAAAGGCCTACGCCGTAGCGCTTCAAGCGGATCCCAAGCTCGCCCCACGTATCACCGAGCGGCTCAAAGAACTGACTTCCACCCCCTAGCGAAGGGGTATTTCCACAATTCTCTACGTGTTCGCCGGGGATTTTCGGCAAGTGACCTTGGGTGTGAGGTCGGCGACGCCGGCGGGGCGGCGGGGGGCGGTGACCTCGAAGGTCAGGACGTCGTCGAGCCAGTCGTGGCTGTGGCCGTCGGGGTGCTGCACGGCTACGGTCAGCGTGTATTCCTGGGGTGTTAAGCGGCAGTCGAAGACGAATTCAGTTTCGATCGATTCGCCCGCTTCACAGGCGATGGGCGCGATGTTCTCCTCGCGCGTGTTGGTGCCGAAGACGTCCATGCCGGTGCGGGTTCGGATCAACATGCCGACCATGGGCTCGGGTTGGGACTGATGGAAGCGAGCCGTGACGCGGAGACGCGCCGGCTCGCCCGCTTGAAAAGTTCGGCGAGGATTTCCCGCGGCGTCGTGGAGTTCGACGCTGGTGATTTCAGCCAGGCGATCGCCGTGGCGGTGGCCGACACTCGCGTCGGCGGATCTGTCAGTTGCCTCGGTCGAGCCGCTGCCGTTCGAGTCGCCGGGCAGTTCCAGTACGCTCCCCACGTAGCGATTCACGACATCGGAGGGGGCGCCCTCGTGTTCGACGCGGCCGTCGAGTAAGAAGATTGCTCGGTTGCAAACTTGTTTGATGAGGCCGAGATCGTGCGAGACGAGAACGGTCGTTACTCCCCGCTGCTGTAACCGCTCGAACTTGCGGACGCAGCGACTGGAAAAGGCCGCGTCGCCGACAGCCAGGGCTTCGTCGACGATCAGGATGTCGGGTTCGACATGAATGGCCGTTGAAAACGCGAGACGAACATACATGCCACTGGAGTAAGTTTTCACGGGTCGATCGATGAATTCCCCGATGCCGGCGAACTCTTCGATGGAGGGTAGGGCGGCGCGGGTTTCGGCGCGAGAGAGGCCGAGTAATTCGCCGTTGATGAAAACGTTTTCGCGGCCGCTGAATTCCGGGTTGAAGCCGGCGCCGAGTTCGAGCAGCGCGGCGACGCGGCCGCTTCGCGAGACCCAACCACTGGTCGGCGGCAGGATGCCGGCGAGAACTTGCAGCAGAGTGCTCTTGCCGGAACCATTGGGGCCGATGATGCCGAGGGTTTCTCCGGGTTCGACCGTGACGTCGATCGCGCGGAGGGCCCAGAAATCTTGGTGCAGTTTCTTGCGGCCGAACCAGAGCGCTTCCTTGAGACGGTCGGCGGGCCGGTTGTAGATCTCGTAGAGCTTCGAGATGTTGAGGGCCGAGAGCATGTTTTTGTGAGCCGTTTGCGATTGGCTTGAGAGCCGGTTGTGCCGCCGGACCTTTGGACCGGCACGAGTGCCGGTCGCTACTGGGTGCTGTTCCTTTTCGGCTTACGGTTCACGGCTCACGGTAGCACTTACAGCGCATCGGAAAAGGACCTCTTCAGTTTATAGAACCACCCGTGGCCGACCAAGAAGACGATCGTCGCCGCGAGCATCAGCCAAGCGAGGGGTTCCCAGGGGGGCGGGGAAGCCTCTAGAAAAATGGCGCGGTAGGATCGCACGAGAACGTAGATCGGATTGAGTTCGAAAAGCCAACGGTAATTTTTAGGTAGTGATGCCTCCGGGTAGCAGATCGGCGTCGTGAAGAACCAAACCGTCAGCACAAAACCGATGAACTGCCCCAGGTCGCGAAAAAAGACGCCCAACGCGGCCATGAGCCAACACAAACCCAATGTCAACAAAAATTGCGGAATCAACACTAGCGGTAAATAGAAAACCGCGGTCGTGGGAACATGTCCGAAGACGGTCATCCCGGCGAGGAAAATGCCCACGCCGAAAGCTTCGCTGACGAGTCCCGCTATCACAAGCGTCACGGGAAGGATTTCCACCGGGAAGACGAGTTTCTTGACGAAATTGCCGTGTTCGATGACGGTTGTCGGCGCTCTGCCGACGGCTTCGCTGAAAGCCAGCCAGGGCAACATGCCGGCCAGGAAGTAGAGGACGAAATTGCTTGGGTGTCCGTCGTCGCCGAAGCGTGTTCGTAAGACGATGCCGAAGACGAAATAGTAGGTCAGCATCAGCAACAAAGGATGGATCACGGTCCAAAACAGCCCCACGTGCGAACCCCGGTAGCGGCCCAGGATGTCGCGACGGACCATCGAGCGTATCAGCGAACCGTGCCGCGAAAACATCAACAGCGGATAGGAGAACGCGCGTTTCACGGAGCGGACAAGTCGGCGGGCCCGGAGGGCGGCCGACGTGGTCACGGTTTCGCGGGTAACGCGAATGTCGTCGCCGGTGACCTCGCATTCGATCAGCAAGAACGGGGACCCGCGATCGAAAAACCAGCCGACGCCTTCTTGCAATAGTGAGACGAAAACGTGGAGCCGACCGTTGATGCGGGGTAACTCGGCGGCGACCTTGAGTTCGACTGATTCGCCGGGTGGAACGGCGTCGCGGAGTACGGTTCGCGGCCCGTCGAGGATCATCGTTCCGCTCTTGGCGTCGCGAACCTGCGCGGCCGCCGCGAAACCTTTTTCGGCGGACCATGTTTCGCGGCTCCGGTTTTCCACGGTAAACCACGCACGGATGCGCCGCCCCGAGGAATCCACCTCGACCCGCGTTTGAACGATGGCGGCTTGCATGGCTTTCGTCAGCTCGCGCTTTGACTATAGAGCCCCGCCGGGTAGCGCTCGGAGACGGCTCCCACTTTTCGTCCCACGGCGTAGATGGCCTCGCCGCGCCGGTGATCGGGCAACTCGTAGCGCTTGATCACGTGTTTGACCCAATCGTGCTCGGCGCCGCGGTCGGTTGTGTAGGGGCCGGTTTCAAGCCGCGCCACCTCGAAACCGGCGGCTTCGAAAAGCGCATGGATGTCGCGCGGGGCGTATTCGCGGGCGTGGCGGGGGGCGACCTGTCCCTGGTCGTCTGGTTGAATGTATTGCGGAAAGAACCCCGGGTGGTAGCCCAACAAGATCGCACCGACCGCTCGTAGGCTGCAAATATTCGGAGTCGTCAAGACGAGATGTCCGCCGGGGGCGAGGATGCGGTTGACCTCGGCCATCATGTGCATCGGGTCGTCATAGAGGTGCTCGAGCAATTCGCAGCACAGGACGGTCGAAAAGCGCCCGTCTTCGTACGGGTAGGAGTCTCGTTCGGCGTCGAATAGATCGATGTCGCAGGCGAATGCTCGGCCGTCTCCGGTTTCGACCTCGACATGATCGGTCTTTCCAGGCTCGCCCAAGTAGCAGCCGCGCACTTTGCCGTATCCCAGCAGGTGCGACAGTGCCGGGGTGATTTGCATGTACGCGCCCATTTCGAGGACGCCGTCCGAGGCCGAGCCGGTCGGTGTCATTTCGAGTGTTTTCACCAACCGGACGAGGTGGCTTTCGAGGTACGATTGCGCGCCGCCGAAAGGGCTGGTGAGGCCGCGCAGATATTCCGCGAACTCGGCGCGGCGGGCTTGCTCGGGATCCGTCGCGGGCAGCGCCCCGTTCGAGGTGACGGAAGCCATGGGGGCGGCGGGCTCCGTGGACGCGTCGGCGGTTTCCGGTTCGGGAGTTGCCGGTTCCGCGGAGCGGGCAGGCCGATCGAGTTCGGCGCGCCCTTCGGCGACGGCGGTAATCCAGGAGGCGTACAACCGGGCGACGTGGGGCCAGGCGCACTCGCGCGCCACGTAGTCGCGGGCGGCCGCGCCCATCGCGCGACCCACTTGAGGGCGCGTGACGAGCAGGTCGAGATAGCGCCGAATGATCTCGACCTCGTCTTCGTCGACCGGGACTTTCAGGCAAACCTCGTCGGGGAGATCGGAAAACGACCCGACATCGGAGACGACAACGGCGCGCCCCAGGCCGAGGGCTCGCAGCAGGGTTCCGGAGGTTTCCCCGTAGGTTGGGTAGCGCAGATTGAGGCAGATGTCGACGGCGCCGATCCACTGCTCAAACTCGTCGATTTCGACATGGCCCAGCAGGCGCACGAAGGGTTCCAGATCGAGCTGCGAGATCAGCTGGCGTACGGGGAAATCCTGGTGCTCTTCGCCGGCTAGGATCATGCGTACTTGGGGATGAATTTGCACCAGCCGCGCCAGCGCGCGCAGGGATTCGGCGATGCGCTTATAGGGCTTGAGAAAGCCGAAGACGCCGATCAGAGGCGTGGATTCGTCCAGTCCCAGCTTGGCTCGATATTGGTGACGGTTGACCTCGGGGATCCACGCGCCGTGCGGGATGTGCGCGATCGGCAAATCGAAACCGGCCCGGCGCACTTGCCGGTGCAGAAAAGGGCTGTGAACGATGAGGGCTTTCGAACGTTCGAGCAAGCGGCGGTTCATCGCCAAGCCTTCGTAGTCGGGGCCGATTTCGAGCGTGCGCACGCGCCGGGCGAAGGCCAGGGCCTCGGCGCCGCCGTTGTATTCGGCTTCGGCGAGATACGTGTCCCAGTCGCCGCGCGCGATGGTGGCCGCCGCCATCAGATGATGCAGGCTGAACTCATGCAGCACGACAATGCCGGGATGCTCCAGCGCGGCGTCGTAGGCATGGATGTGATAGGGGTTGTTGCCGACGTGATAGACGGTTTCGTCGAACTCGGCGGGGTCGAACTCCGCGGCCGGGCGAAACGCCATTTTTTCGTCGCCCGTGAATCGGTCGGGCTGATAGTCGTCGACGAAGACGGTGGTCTCAAGGTGGTTGCCGAGATGCGCCAGCAGGGCTTCGGAGTAATCGGAAACGCCGCAACGCGCCGGGTTGAGCGGCGTGAAAACCGCGACTTTCATTGCACCAGCCTGAGCGAAAAGGTGCCGATCTCAAAGGGGATACGGATCAGCAGCGGAGTCCGCGCTTCGTCCTTGCCGAAGAAGATCTCGAAACCCAGTTGAGATTTCGGCCCGCTGACATCGACCAAAATGCGGTCGGCGGGTCGCGGTTCGCCCGAGATGTCGATATCTCTCGATTCCAAGTAAGTCACGCTGATCTGATATTGTGCCCCAAAATAAACGTCGTCGGGAGGCGGAATGCGCCCGGCGGCGAGTTGTTCGCGCAAGAAGTAGAGATAGGTCAAAGTATCGCGCGCACAGGGCGGGATAGGAAACGAACTTTCCCCGCCGTCGATGGTTTTTCGCACGGCCTCGCCGGCCTGTTGGTCGAAGTCGACGCGCTCTTGGATTCTTCGCTCGCCGTGTTTGGCGTCCTTGGAAGACTCCCGCGAGCAAAGCGCGACATCGGACTTGGCGCGATATTCATCCTGGATTTCCAGGGTCGGCAAGCCCGCGTCGACGGTCATTTCGAATTCCCAACCTTCGGCGGTTGCTTCGGCGCGGAGGCTGGTCTCGCCCAGGCTCAGTCCGCTCGGCCAGGTGACGGCATACGTCAGCAATTCGCCGTCGGGGAAAATCGCGGCGCGTGTGGGCGGCGCCGTGGCAAAAAGACACAGCAGAAGCAGAGAGGCTGGGACGATTCGGGACACGGTTGGTTTCAGCGCGCCGCCAGTTCCTGAGTGCGCTCGGGAATGGCGGGGCGTTCGGCCACGGAATAGTAGACGTCGAGAGTCTTGCGCGCGGTTTCCCGCCAGTCAAAAGTCGCGGCCCTTTGCAGACTCTTCTTTTCCATGCGCGCGGCTAACTCCGGGTCGATGAGGATGTCGCGGATCGCACGAGTGTGTTCTTCGATGGACTCGGGGTCGAACAAGATGGCCGCACCGTCGACGACCTCGGGCAGCGCGGTCGCGCTGGAGCAAGCAACCGCTCGGCCGCATGCCATGGCCTCGATCGCCGGAAGTCCGAATCCTTCGTAGAACGACGGGAACACGAAAATATCGGCGGCGTTGTAGAGCGAGGGCAATAGTTTGTCATCGACGAAGCCGGTCAGCAGGATACGGTCTTCGAGGCCCGAGCGGCGAATCTCTTCGATGACCCGCGAAGCAAACCAAGTGTGTTTGCCGGCAAGCACCAGGGCGTGAGGAAGCTCCGGATGAGCGTTGATCAATTCCTTGAACGCACGCACCAGCCCGATCTGGTTCTTACGGCGGTGGAGATCGCCAACGTTGAGAATATAGGGCCTATGAATTCCCAGGAAGTCGGCCACGTCTTGCACCGCCCGGGCACGATTCATCGGGCGGAAGACGTCCTGTGAAGCCAGCGGCGTCACGACGATGTTTTCCGGATCGATGTCGAAGGCCTTCGAGATTCCCTGTCGGGAAAACTCGCTGATCGTGATGATCTTGGCGGCCCGCTTTACGGTGTGACGGGTCGAAATTTGCAGCTGTGTCGTCCGCAGGGTCGGTAAGTACTCGGGTCGCTCGATGTAGCTGACGTCATGGATCGTGACGACGATCGGAACGGGACAGAAAAGCGGCGCCGTGTACTGCACATGGACCAGATCGGGACGGTCTTCGCGCAGCCTTGCCGGTAACTGCGAGCCCAGCCGCAAGAAGGGATTCCCCGACACGCCGCGCCGGCGGAACCCGCGCGGCACCCAGCCGTTCACGTTCGTCTTCGAGACGTAGGCGATGAATTCGCTTTCCGAATCCAACTCGGCAAACTCTTTGAGCAAGGTCCGAACGTAGACCTCGTTGCCGGTGAGGCGTTGGCCGATTGCGTGAGCGTCGATGGCGATACGCATCGTTTTCTCGCTTAGTGAACCAACGAAGGCGCCAGGGCCGGCGCCTCCACGGCAGCTCGCTTGCGGAGGGTGGGGTCGCCTAAACAGACTTCACCCGCCCGCCAAGCCGCGGGCCAACTGCCCACTCGCTCATAGGTCCGGCGGCCCTCGGCGCCTAGTCGCCGCCGTTCTTTCTTATCACGTAGCAATTCCAAGACCGCTTCGGCGAAGGGAGCTTCGCCGTCGGCGAGGCGGATATTTTCTCCTTCGCCGGCCGTCAATCCTTCGGCTCCAATCGAGGTCGAGACGACGGGTCGGCCGGCCGCCCAGGCCTCCAAAATCTTCACGCGCGTACCGCTTCCCGACAGCAACGGGACGACAACCAGGCGTGATTTGGCCAGTTCGGTGATCGGGTCGTCGACCGGTCCGGTCAGCTCAATACGAGGGTCGCCGGATGTGAAGCGGCGGATCGCCCCTTCGTTTTTGCCGATCAGGCGCCAGCGCAACTCGGGGTCTTCATGGCGCAGGCGCGGCCAGATTCGCGATTGGAAAAACTTCACCGCCGTCAAGTTGGGATGGTATTCCCAATCTCCTGAAAAAGCGATCACGTTCTCTTCCTCGACGCTGGGTTGCTCCCGGAGCGGGATGGCGTTCGGGTAGACTTCGACGCGCGCCGCGGGAGCGAGTTCGATCACTCTTTGTCGATCGGCTTCCGAGGGGACGAGCACCATGTCGAAACGCCCGATCCACTCTCGCTCCATGTTGCGGGCAAGAGCCGCAAAGCGACGATGGGCCGCATTTTGCGGCCACCGCTCGGAGCGGGCGCATCCATCGTGGAGGACGGACTCGATGTTGTGCAGATCCAAAATCACGCAATCGGCGCACTCGCGCAGCATGGTCAAGTAAGGAGCGCACCAGAAATGCTCGATGACGGCCACGTCATACCGTTTACCTTGGATCGCGCGAAACACCTCGTTGCGGATGGGCGTTTGCGCGAATCGGTCGGTCAACGGCAAAACTCCCCGCAGCAGCCGCCGGGCATTGCGGCGGACCCGTGCCGACGCTCCTTTCTTATGATACGGGAGGTCGATGACCTTGAGCGAGTTCACCAAACCGGAAGGTAAGGAAGAGGACGGATCGGGGCTTCCCGGCTGCTGGAAAGTTACCAAATGCACGGCCCGGCGGCGCGCCAGTAAATGCAGTAAACTTCCACTGCGCATGGCTCCGCCGCCCGTCAAGGGATAGGGCGGCTCCGGGGACAACAAGAGCGCTTGGTCAGAAATTTCGCATGGCGTCGGCATAGACTGCGCGGGTCAATGAAGCGGTGGATCGCCAACTAAATCGGCAGGCTCTTCGCCTCCCTTGTTCTCGTAATCGATGCTGCAAATCGGGATCGCGAATGACCCGCAGAACAGCCGCGTTCAACTCGGTCTGTGACGCCGCGTCGACATACACGGCCGCTCCGGCCGTGACTTCCGCCAAGGCGGGATCCTTCGATGTGATGACCGGTGCCCCGGCGCGCATCGCCTCCAGCACCGGCAGTCCAAATCCCTCGTAAAAGCTAGGATAAACGAAGGCGGTGGCTCCCGACAAGAGTTGCGTGATTTCTTTGTTTGTTAAGTGACCCGCGAGGTGCAATCCCGGCTCGTCGGCCGCCGTTTCGGGTTCGAGGTGTCCCGCGCCCGCGAGAACCAGAGAGAGGTCGGAGATCTCCAAGCGCGCCTTTCGCCACGCTTCCACGAGCCCAGGGACGTTCTTGCGCGGTTCCGCGGAGCCGACGTAGAGCAAATACGGTTTTTCCATAGCCGGCGGAGGTCGCAACGAGTCGGAAGAATCACCCTCGGCCGGAGAGGTCGGCGGAGCGTCCGCGGCCAACGGTGTCGCGCGGATTCTTGATTCAGGAAGCGCGAAAAACTCGGCCGCCTCGTGACGAACGGCGTCGCTGGGGGTGATGATGCGTGTCGCTATGCGCACCAGGGCCGGGGTGCGTTGCCGAACGCGGTTCGAGCCGGGAGGGCGCACGGGGGGGGGCTTCCAGGGGGCCAGATCGTGCAGGGTCAATACCGCCGGACGCTCGGGGAGGTAGGGGATGGCGAAATCGGTTCCATGAAAGACGTCGATTCTCCGACGGGCGAGTTCCAAGGGAAGCCCGAGGCTCCACCATTTCGACGTGAAATGATTGGAGGGCGGGGCTTCGGTGACGACATTCGCGAAGCTGGACCACTCCTCCGGGCGAGAGAGGCCCGGTTGATCGGTGAGTAAGTGATATTCGTCGTCGGGAAATTGCTCGGCCAGGGCGGCGACGAGTTCGACCACGTAGCGCCGAATGCCGCCGGCTCGCATTGACAACGGCGTTGCGTCGAGGGCGACACGCAGAGGACGATTTTCGCTCACCGAGTGCCGCCTCGGCGGCGTGTCGACTCATCGGGTCCGTGTCGCACTCCGCCTAGTTCTCTCATTCCAAGAAGCCTCGGGCAAACTCCGCGAAGCGATAGACATCACGAAAGTTGCTTGCCGCGCCCATCGAGACTCGCACCGCCCCGTTGCTTTTTCCATCGATGCAAAGACGCAGGTCTTCCAAGGTGAAACGGTCGGGCTCGATACCGGGCGGCTCGTCGAAGCAAGCGATCAGCTCGGTACGCGAAAGTTCGAGCGCGGTTTCGCCGCCGCCGGGATTGCAAAAACAACCCGTGCGCAAGGAGATATTGGCCCGCCCGGCTTCCTTCTCCACCCGCGTGTGATCGATGATCTTTCCCCCGGCGTCGTAGAAATTCATTGTGACCGTCGCACCGCGGTCACGGGTATTGCGAGGACCGTAGAGTCTTACTAACGGTTTGCCGTTGCCGTGCCGCATTTGGGGCAGAGTTTCGAGCAACCACGCGGTCAGTGCCCTCGATCGGGCGCCGATCTTGTCGAGGCCGAGCGATTCCAGGTGCGCCAGCCCGATTTCGACCGCCGGAATGCCGAGGTAGTTGACCGTGCCGTCTTCGAATGCCGCCGACCCCTCCGCCATGTAATGGCGGTCGCCTTGCACCGAGGCGACGGTAATAGTTCCGCCGGAAAACCACGGCCGGTTGAGTTTCTTGATCGCCGTGCGCCGTGCAAGCAAACACCCGACCCCGGTGGGATAACCGAACATCTTGTAAAACGAAAGACACACGAAGTCGGGATGGACGAGGCTCAAGTCAAGCCGCTGCGTCGCAGTGAAAGCCGCCGCGTCGAGTAGGACGTCCCAGCCGTGAGATTGCGCCTTCTCGATCCATTCGAGAGAATGTCGCACGCCGGAGAAATTCGATTGCGCGGGATAGGCGAAAAGGTTGTCGGCCTCCGCGGAAGCCGTCGAAAGTTCCCGCTCGAGTCGCTTGGCGTCGAGGCGCATTTCAGGCAGCCGTAAAGGAACGTAGGTCACCTCGGCGTCTTTGGCGCGCGCATATTCGCGAATGCCGTTGACCGAGTTGTGATTGTCGAAGGTGAGTAAGTATCGACCGCCGCTGTGAAACGGATAGGCTTCGCCCACCAGCTTCAGCGCGCTCGATGCATTGGCGGTAAAGACGGCGACGTATTCCTCGGGCGAGGCCCGAAAGAATTCGAGGACGGCGGCGCGGGCGCTTTCGACTTTCTCGGACGACGCGGTTGACGTAGGGTTGCCCGAGTGTGGGTTTCCGAATAGACTGCCGTCGAGAAGCTCGTGGTGGCGCCGGATTTGGCTCAGGGCGTAGAGCCCGCCCCCGGTGTAGTCGAGGTAGACATGGTCTTCGCGGGCAAGGGAGGGGTAGTCATGGGAGCGGCGGCGGTCGAGATCCGCCGCGGCCTTGTACTCCGCGTGCGCTTCGAGAAACCGAGCCTCGGCGTGCGTGAAATTGTCCGTCGGCGCGGTTTCTTGGGGAGAACTCGACATCGACTGCTGCTTTCAGTATTGCCCGCCGGGCTCCGAACCGCCAAACCCCCCGCGGCGGAGGGTCCCGGCGGCGCGAGCAAATCATTGCCGACAAACAACGGCCGACCGGCGACTTTAGTGAATTTTCTTGTTGCCAAGAGCCCTCCGCCTCCGTATAATCTTGATACATCTTTGGTAAGAAATGATTTGGGAGCTGGGTTGCTGACCGTAAGGCTCCGATTGCACGGCTCGAACGATTCCGCCCGCTCTCGGTTGAGTACCGCCACTCGGCCGGCTGACAATTCACGTCGATCCTGGTTTTGGGACTTCCTCTCAACCCGCCGATGAAACGCGGCTGTGTCCGGAGGAGTCTAACAATGCCGGGCCAAGGCGACGATATAGCCAGAAGTTGTCACGGGCCGGCTGCTTTTTCGGTAGGCGAGGAAGGCAGCCTCAGTTCAAGAACGGAAGGTGAATCATGCCGGGTACATTGACCAAAGCTCTCACGAAAGCGCAGATCAACCGCTTCTGGAAGCTCCTCGATGCCAAGGCGGCGGAGCTGCGCGATAATCTACAGTCATCGGCGGCGGCGAAGACATTAGCGCACGGCGGCGAGCCGCTGAACCTCGAGGAATTGCCCGGCCAGAGTCATGAGGAATGGATTTTCCTCAACCGCAACAACATCGACGTGATGCTGCTGCGCGAAATCGAGGAGGCCGTCGAGCGCATCGAGGCAGGCGAATACGGAACATGCCTGGAATGCGAGGAGCCGATCTCGATGAAGCGTTTGGAAGCCGTGACCTGGGCTAAATACTGCGTCGGCTGCCAGGAAGAGCTGTCGGCGAATGAAGACGACTCGCCGGTACGCCGGCCAATGCGCTAAGCGCAAGGTCTCGGAAAACGCGAAAAGGCCCGGGTGGCATACCCGGGCCTTTTTGTTTTTCGATGCGGTTCAGGGCACAACCGATTGCGGGGTTGTCGACCCCGATAGACGGCGGAAGACTCGCGTCCGCGCCTGACCGAGAGACGTTTCAGCCCGGTCAGCCGGAGGCGGTTTCGGAAGCTTCCTCGTTGCCGCGTACTTTGTTGACGGCCTCGCGTCCCTTTTCAAACATCTCCGCCGCGTCGTCGGCGAGCTCTTTCCCTCGATCATAGAGTTCGCGGCCGCGGCCCAAAGCCTCGCGGCCTGAACGTCCGAGTTGACCCCGTCCCTCTTCTGCTCTTTTCCGCAGATATTCGCGCGTTTCGTCGCCGGTCTGTGGGGCGAGCAGCAGAGCCGTCGCCGCGCCTAGGGCGGCCCCCGTCAAAAACCAAGCCAGATTGGCGGCGCCATTGTCGTTAGCCATGAATTTCCCTCCAATTCTTAGTATAGGAGATCAGGGACTTGGGGACTCTACGTCGCCTTGGCCGCGACCGTTCGAGCCTCTCCGGTGCCGGAAACTGTACGTCGCCGCACAAAGGGACTTTACAAGCGAGGCTCGGTCATGTTACAAGATACTGTTGCGATGAGACTTCGACGCGCCTATTTTCGTTGGCCTCGATTTACGGGTCCGTGATCCGTAGAGTGGCGTTGGTTGGACTCGGAATCGTCTCAAGCCCCACTCTACGGAGTGGGTTTTTTTGTTGCTCCCGCCGCTTTCGGGGGCACAGGGGATTGACAGGTAATCATGATCATTTCGATGAAGCTCGGCGCCGGCAAAGAGCAGGCTGACCAAGTTTGTAAACGAATCGACGAGTTTGGGTTCAAGGTCCATTCGATTCAAGGAACGGAGCGCGTAGTGATCGCGGCCGTGGGGGTGGGAGACGTGACACATTGTTTAGAATCATTGCGAGCCTGCGAGGGCGTGGAAAGCGCCGTGCCGATCTCGGTTCCCTACAAGTTCGTCAGCAAGCAATTCAAGCCCGATAAGACGGAGATCTCCGTCGGCGGGGTGAACATCGGGGGCGAGGATTTCGCCGTGATCGCGGGTCCCTGCTCTGTGGAGACCGAGAGCCAGATTATGGCGACCGCCGAAGCCGTCGCCGCCTCGGGCGGCAATATCTTACGTGGCGGCGCCTACAAGCCGCGCAGCTCGCCCTATAGCTTTCAAGGTCTCGAGGAAGAAGGGCTGAAACTGCTGCGCAAGGC
This sequence comes from Bryobacterales bacterium, assembly GCA_965248235.1. Lineage (GTDB taxonomy): Bacteria > Acidobacteriota > Terriglobia > Bryobacterales > UBA6623 > UBA6623. The sequence goes on from CBDFIU010000003.1 coordinate 462,955, forward strand.
TGGGGACGCAACCGGATTGGCGATCATCACCGAGGTCATGACGGTCGTCAACGTCGACCTCGTGGCCGATTACACCGACATCCTGCAGATCGGCGCGCGCAACGTTCAGAACTTCCCCTTGCTCAAGGCCGTGGGGCGTGTGAATCGTCCGGTAATGCTCAAGCGGGGTCTCAGCTCGACGATCAAGGAGCTGCTGCTTTCGGCTGAATACATTCTGTCGGAAGGCAATGCGAACGTCCTGCTGTGCGAGCGGGGCATCCGTACCTTCGAAACGGCGACCCGCAACACAATGGACATCAGCGCGGTGCCGGTCTTGAACGAGTTGACCCATCTGCCGGTGATTCTCGATCCGGCCCACGCGGCCGGCAAGCGGCATTTGATTCCGCCGCTGGCCCGCGCCTCGGTTGCCGTTGGCGCCGACGGCATGATGGTCGAGGTTCACCCGGATCCGCAAAAAGCTTGGAGCGACGGCGAGCAATCGCTGACGTTTGCCGGCTTCGATGCCTTGATGAAAGACTTGGCGCCGTATCTCGAGCTTTGGAATGCGTCGCGAGTCAGCGAGATGGCTCCGGCGTAGTTCCTTACAGCTACAGGCAAGCTCGTTGCGGAGGCGTGGACTTCTGTCCGCGCCTCTGTTTCGTTCTACTTACTTCTTGAGTTCGATCTCGAAGTAGAAAAGCTCTTGTCCGGTTGTCAAATCTCGCGCGCCGGAAAGATAAATCGACGCTCCGGGAACCGGGTCGGGTTCTCGCCCGGTCCTGTAGTAGAAAAACCCGCTGACCGCGCTTTGTGGAGGGACGATCGGGGCCTTGAAAGCGAGTCGCGCGATCTCCGGTTTCGCCAAGGGGCCTTTCTTAAGCCCGTGGCGGCCGAGCCCGGGGATGGGCGGCAGGTAGGCGGGGCGCTCTTTCGGTTTCGTGTTCGGCTGGAAGTAGGTCAAGTCTTGTTCGGTCATCGGCTCGAGACCTTCACGGTCGGCCGTAATAAAGCGAACCTTCAGATCTTTCAAGCCCAGCGCGTGGTCTGATCCGTTGTAAAGCACAACCAAGATCGGCAGCACGCCGAACTTGTAGGGCTTGGCCTTGCCGAATGCCGTCTTCATCTCCTTCTCGGAGCGGTAAGGTTTCACGGCGAGAATCACTTTCCCCTGCTGCTGCTTGGCCGAATATTTCTCCGCCGGCCGGACGCGAAAAGCGTCCTTGGCCGTAACCGGAACGCCCGCGAAGGCGGCGACGAGGACCGCGATCAGCAACCTTGACATATAGTTGTATGTTCCCATAAAGACTCACGGCGAACTGAAAGAGACACGGCGGACTTGGCGTATTTCGTCTACAACCTTTTGCTCGCGATTCTGTCGCCCTTATTGTTTCCTTACGCTCTGGCGCGATCTTGGTTTCGTGGAATTCGCGGGGAGCGCCTACGGGAACGGCTGGGGCGCTTACCCGCGTCATTCCAACAGACCCGCCGGGATGCGATTTGGTTGCACGCCGTGTCGGTGGGTGAAACAACCTCGGCCGAATCGCTGCTCGGACGCTTGCGGGCAAGCTTCCCGGGGGTTGCGGTTTATTTGAGTACGACGACGCCCGAGGGCCGGCAGGTAGCCGAAGAAAAACTCTCGTCGTTGCTGGACGGCGTTTTCTACCTGCCTCTTGATCTTCCATTTGCCTTGTGGCGAGCCTTTGAAACCATTCGGCCGCGGCTGGTGATCGTCTCCGAAACGGAAATCTGGCCGAACTTCTTCCGTCTCGCGAAGCGGCATGGGGCCGGCCTGATGATGGTGAACGGAAGAATGTCGGACCGCTCGGCCCCCCGCTACGCGAGCTATCGATGGTTCTTTGGCCCGGTTCTCGGTGAAGTTGACCGGATTCTGGTGCAGTCGGAGCAGGACCGCGACCGCTTTCTTGCGGCAGGGGCGCCGGAGGCCAACGTTTCTGTCGGTGGGAACCTCAAGTACGATTTCACCGCGAGCGATGCGGCGTTGCCGGCCGACATCGAGCGATTTCTCGATCAGCTTGACGCGAGCCCGATTTTGGTGGCGGGAAGCACTCGGGAAACCGAGGAAGGCCCGATCGTCGAGGCCTTTCTGGAGATTACGAAAAATCGCTCGCGGGCGCTGTTGGTGATCGCACCGCGGCACCCGCGCCGCTTTGCCGAGGCGGCGGAGGTCGTGGAAGCTTGCGGGCTGCCCTTCGTGCGACGTTCCACGCTAGGCGTGGGTGAGCGGGCTCCGGCTGCGTTGCCCTCGGTCTTTCTACTCGACAGCGTGGGTGAGCTGGCTTCGCTCTACTCGCGCGCGGACCTCGTCTTTGTCGGCGGTTCGTTGAACGGTTGGGGCGGGCATAACGTCCTCGAGCCCGCTGTTCACGGACGCCCCGTCGTGGTCGGGCCGCACATGCGGAACTTTCGAGACGTGGCCGATCGCATGTTGCGCGAGCGGGCGATTGTCCAAGTTAATAATGCCGACGAACTGGCCGGGGCCTTTGAGCAGGTCTTGGCTGATCCTCATAAGGCCGCCGAGCTTGGCGCGCGGGCGCGAGAGGCGGCCGAGAAACAACGCGGCGCGGCGGATCGCGCGGTTGCCGAGGCCGAGCGGCTGTATCGCTCCGTCCCACTTCCCGCGCCCGAGGGAGGCCTGAAAGCGGCGGCTCTTTATCTCCCCGCGGCCCTCTGGAAGGCGGGTGCCCGAGCCCGCCAAGCGGCTTATAAGAAGGGTTACCGCAAGCAGCGGCGGCTCGATACGTTTACGTTGTGCGTGGGCAACATCACCGTCGGTGGAACGGGCAAGACCCCTACTGTCATGTGGCTGGTCGAAGAACTTCACGCCGGCGGCGTGCGTCCGGCCGTGCTGACGCGCGGGTATCGTCGGGCTGATCCGGAGCCGGAAACCGTCGTCGAGGCGGGTGAAATGCTTTCGCCTTTCGTTGGTGGCGACGAGGCGCAACTGATGCTGCGGCGGTTTCGTCGCCGTGAAATTGCGATTCCACTCGGCATCGGGGCGAATCGCTATCGCATTGGTCGCCGCATGGAGTATGTCGCTCCGATCCCGTACGCGGTTCGACCGGAAGCATTTGTGCTCGACGACGGCTTCCAGCACTTCCGACTCCGCCGTGATTTCGACCTCGTGCTGATCGATGCCGACGATCCTTTCGGGGGCGGGGAAGTGCTTCCCCTGGGTCGCTTGCGGGAACCGCTGTCGGGCTTGGCTCGGGCCTCGGCCTTCCTGCTCACTCGCACGCAAGCCGATCGCGACTACAGCGCTGTCGAAGAGTGCTTGCGGCAGTGGAACCCGTCGGCGCCCATCTACCGGTCGCGCATCGAAACAGCGGGTCTTTGGGAGGTTCATGGCGGCAGGCAACTGCCGATGGAGAACCTCGCCCGGCGACGGGTTCTCGCCTTCGCCGGCCTCGGGAATCCCGAAGCGTTTTTTCGATTGCTCGAAGACTCGGGAGCAATGCTGACCGCGTGTTTAGACTTTCGTGACCACCATCGCTACACGGCCGCGGACGTGGAAACCATTCTGGGAGCTGCTTGGAACGGCAAGGCGCAACTTGTCGTGACGACCGAGAAAGACCTCGTCAACCTATGCCACGCTGTGGAGAGGTCCGTTGTTGAAGAAGAGGGCGTCGAGGCCGTCGCGGCTCGACTCTTTGGAGCGGTGCCGTTGGCGTGGCTCGGGATTGATATGAACGTCGAGAATGGCGACGAGCTGATCGGGAGGATCGTTGAGGCTGTGAGGCGGCGGGAAGCGTCATGAAAATTCTCGTCCGAACCACGAACTGGCTCGGTGACGCCGTGATGTCGATCCCGGCGCTGCGCGAGATCCGCCGCGTTTACCCGGACGCCGAAATTACGCTGCTGACGCGCCCGTGGTTGGCGGATCTCTATGCTCGCGAGGACTTTTGCGACGAGGTTGTGGGATACGAAAATACTGGGCGTCACCGCGGGCTTGCGGGAAAGTGGCGGTTGGGAGGCGAACTTCGTCGTGCGCGATACGACCAGGCTATCCTGCTGCCAAATGCCTTCGACGCGGCCTTGACGGCGTGGTTGGGGCGGATTCCGCGCCGTATCGGGTATGCGCGGGACGGACGCTCGGCCCTGTTGACTGATGCGATCGCGGTTCCCGAGCGTGCGGATATACCGCCGAATGAACGTTTCTACTATCTCGAGCTGCTGCGACGAGCGGGGATCATCGACGAGCTTCCGCCTTGTCCCGAGATTCGGTTGTCGGCGCCGCCGGCGCTTGCCGCCGACGGCCGAGCCCAATGGCGTCGGCGGGGCTTCAAGGAAGAGCGCTGGATCGGCGTGAGCCCTGGCGCGGCGTTCGGGGGGGCGAAGCGCTGGCTGCCGGAACGGTTCGCGGAGGCGGCCGCGCGGCTGTCGAGGGAACTCGATGCCGGCGTCGTCGTTTTCGGGTCGGCGGGCGAGGCCGAGCTTGGCGAGCGGGTGGCCGAGTTGAGCGGGCCGCGAGCCCACAGCCTAGCCGGCAAAACGACCCTGGCCGAGTTTCTCGAATTGGCGGCGGCCTGCACGGTGTACCTGACCAACGATTCGGGGCCGATGCACGTCGCGGCGGCGTTGGGGGCGCCGACGATCGCGGTGTTCGGCGCGACGGACCACATCGGCACCGGACCCGCATCGCGGTCGGCGCGGGTGGTGCGTCATGACGTCGACTGCAGCCCGTGCTTGCTCAGGGAGTGCCCGATCGATCATCCTTGCATGACGGGCGTGGATGTAGAAATGGTTGTTCGCGAGGCGCTGGCACTCGCCGCTGAACAACCCGCCGAGGAACGGATTCCGCGCTAGCCGGGACGTGTCGACATCCCATGGATACTCGCGAGAAAATTGTTAGCGCGGCCGCCATCGAAAGGCGCTTTTCGTCGACGGACCCTTCCGCGGCGCCCGCGCCAGTAGTAGCCAAAGGGTGGTTCGACATCTTGCGGCCCGAGCACGGCCACCGTCTCGCGGAAGCGCGCGAGGCGGGCGCGGCGCTGGTCGTCATCGTCTATGCCGACGAAAATCCCCAGGGCACCGTCCTCGACCAGCGCACGCGTGCCGAATTGGCGGCGGGGCTCGAGGCGGCTGACGCGGCTGTTATTTGCGACCAAACCGAGGCCGACCCGCTGGCTCGGTCGTGGGGAGCGCGAAAGGTCGTCGACATCGATCAGCCGCCGCTGCCCGACCTGGCCGCCGAAGTGCTGCGACGACAGGGATCCGATGGGAACACTCCGTAAGATTCTCGTCGTGCGGCTGGGTGCGATGGGTGATGTGATCCACGCTCTCCCCGCCGTCGCTCGACTCAAATCGAGCTTCCCCGATGCGCACGTCGCCTGGGCCGTCGAGTCTCACTGGGCGCCGTTGCTTGACGAAAATCCGTTCGTGGATGAGGTCGTGCCGGTTGCTTTGGCCGCTTGGCGCAAAGATCCCATGGCCCGACTGACCTGGAAATCTTTTCAGGGTTTTCGCCGTCGGCTGCGGCAGGCGAAGTTCGACCTGGCCATCGACTTTCAAGGACTGTTGAAATCGGCCGTCGTGACGCATTTCAGCCGCGCCGACCGCGTGTTCGGGTTCGAGAAGGAAATGGCGCGGGAGCGCATCGCCGCGTCGTTTTACTCGGATCGCACGGCTTCCAATGCCAAGCATGTGGTGGACCGGAATCTCGATCTAGCGACGGCGGTGGGGGCGCTGAACGGCCCGGTGACTTTTCCCTTGCCGCCGGGAAAACCCGGTCCGGCGCTGCCCGAGGGAGATTTCGTCTTGGCGGCTCCGGTCGCGGGCTGGGCTTCGAAGCAATGGCCCGCGGAATACTACGCCGAACTCGCCGAGCGGCTGTGGGGCGATCGCCGCATGCCGCTGCTGCTCGATTGCGCGCCGCAAGACGAACAATACGTCAAGCGAATTCGCGCGCGCTCGCCGAGCGGAAGCTGCATCGTGCATATTGCCTCGCTCGATGAACTGATCGCGGCCACCCGTCGAGCGCGGGCGGTGATCGGTGTCGACAGCGGTCCGCTGCATTTGGCGGCGGCGCTCGACCTGCCGGGCGTGGCGATTTACGGGCAAACCGATCCGGCGCGCAACGGCCCCTACGGGGACTCTTTCACCGTGCTTAGGTCCCCGGGCGCGGAGACGTCTTACCAACGTGGCGAAGAGATTCATTCCTCGATGTCAAGAGTCCGCCCCGAGCAAGTCTGGGACGCTCTCGCGAATGCCTTGGACGCCCCGAGCCGCGCGAGCAGCGTCGCTCATACCGAGCCGCGACCGTAAGGGGCCGTGAAAAATCGCGTAGCCACCCTCCCCGGTCGTACGCCGATTCGAATGCGGATTCAGAGCCCTGAGCGCAAGCGACGGCCAAAGCGTCGCGAAGGTTTCGACTAGACGGAAGACCATGCCGAAGCGCGTGACGGTTCAGGAAGACGCGCCGCCGAAGCGCGTGACGATTGCCTGCTCGCGGCCCGTCGCTTGCGCTCTGGGCTCTGAATCATAGGTTGCGTATTGTGTAGACCGGCGTGGAATTCGAGGGGCTCGGGATTTTTCACAGCCCGCGGGGAAGCGGTATATGACGCATCTCGGTCACCCCAACACAAGCCCCGGACGCATCCCATTTGCTAACAATAGAGTCTCCCCTCGGTTCCGGCCCAAGCGTCTCGGAACCGAGTGATGCTTGCTCAAGAGGTACCGCCGATGCGCCGCACCCGACAATACCTGCTCTTACTTATGGTGCTGATTTTTCCAGCGCCCTCAGCGCTCGACGCCCAAGACGATGAGCGCCTCGGCGGCCGCGCGGCGCGCGAGCTTTATCGCCGCGTCGCCGACTTGATGGAAGCGACCTCGTTCGCCGCGCCGGAGTTGGCGCGCGCCGGGGCGCCGCTGATCGAGAACGCCCGCCAGTCGGCGCGGGCGCTTCGCGTCGGCAACACGCGCGAACACAGCGGTGTGCAATATCGCCTGTTGGCCAATGCGCGCATCTATCTGCAAATTGCCGACGTCGTTCCCAAGCCCACGTCGTTCGCCGAGGAAATCGGCGTGCAGCTCATCGATCTGCGGCGAGCGGTCGAGCGACTGTCCGTGCACTTCCGCGCAACGTTGGATCACAAGGAAAGCATTGTTCGCGGCGCGGACCGCGACCAATTGGAGCGCTATGCCGAGGATAATTCTCAACTCAGGGGAGCCGGCGCGGTCGAAAATCGAGTGGTCTTCTTCGGCGATTCGATTACCGACGGCTGGCCGCTCAACCAATACTTCCCCGACAAGCCCTACGTCAATCGCGGCATCAGCGGTCAGATCACCAGCCAAATGCTGGCCCGCATGCAAGCCGATGTGATTGCGCTTCAGCCGTCCGTTGTCGTCATTCTCGCCGGGACGAACGACTTGGCCCGCGGCGTTCCTTTCGACACGATTAAGAACAACCTGAGGATGATCGCTTCACTGGCCTCCGCGCACGGGATTACGCCCGTATTCTCGTCCGTCTTGCCCGTCAGCGATCATCACAAGCAGAACGACCCGAACTACGCGAGGTCCGCCCTACGGCCGCCGCGCGATATCCTGTCGCTCAATCGTTGGATTCGTGATTTCTGCACCGAACGCGGGCTGATCTATCTCGACTACCACTCGAAGATGATCGACGCCGAGGGGCAACTGCGAGCCGAATTGGCCGAAGACGGCTTGCATCCTAACGAGCAGGGATACAAGGTGATGGGTTCGCTCGCGCAGGCCGCGATCGGGACCGCCATCCAGTCTCGGGGGAAGAAGAAAAAGAAGAAACGCTTGGGGCTGTTCTAGCCGGGGCGGCGGAAAGGGCCGCCCCTCGGAACTTCACTTCAATCGCCGGGCCGCTACGCTTTTCTCCCCTTCGAGCTTTCGGTCAGCTTGCCGCCCACGCCCATCTCCTCGATCTCGGAGAAATGCACCTTGCGTTCGTCTTCCATGCACTTCTGGGACAGCATGACGGCGATGGAATCTTGTAAGCCGACTTCGATATCGGCGTTGGGCCGGCCGCCGTCGCGCGCGTCGAGCAAGAAGCGCTCGAGTTCCTTGTATTCGGGGTCTTTGTCTTCGGAAGGCACCATGATGCCCTTCTGGTAGAGCCAGCGTTTGGCGAACTCCATCTCCTTCTCGACGAAGCCCACATCGGGAGAATCGAGGTCCTTGATGCCCGGAACGATCGGCAGCCCTTCGCCTTGCTCGAGGCTGTCGGCCACGGTTGCGCCGGCAACCCATTCTTCCTCGTCTCCCTTCTTCTTCTCGCCCATGCGGACTTTCATCGGGTCGCGGAACCACATGCCGTCGCCGTAGGGAATCAGCGTGATTTCGATCGACCCTTCGGTCCCCATGATGATCTCGCGGCAACCGTCGCCGGGGACGCGCCGCCCCTCGATGTGGCGGTTCGTCATGATCGCGCTATAGAGCAGCTTGCGGCCTTCCGGGTACTCGAAAATGAGCTGGATGTTGTCGTAGATGTCGCGGCCGTCTTTCCAGTAGTCGAGTCCGCCGACGCCCATCACGGAAGTCGGGACGGCATCGAGCATCCAGTCGGCGACGTCGACTTGGTGCGACATCAACTCCGCGCACAACCCGCCCGAGTATTTCTTATAAAGCCGCCAGTTGAGCTGTTCCTCGAGTGCTTCGTTTTTGACCTTGCGCCGCCAGTTGGTGTTGCGGTGCCACTGGGCGTGAATGTGCGTGACTTCACCGATCGCGCCGGAGTCAATGATCTTCTTCGCGGCGTGATAAAAGTCACTGTAGCGGCGTTGCAGCCCGACTTGAATCACCTGGTCGGGATATTTCTCGTGCAGCTCGCGCAGCGCGTGCACCTCTTCAGGCCGAAAGACCAGCGACTTCTCGCAAAAGACGTGTTTCCCGGCCTCGAGCGCGTCTTTCATGATCGGGTAGTGCATGAACAGCGGCGTCGTGATGAAGACGGCTTGGATATCCTTGCGGTCGAGGACCTCGCGGTAGTCGCTGTAGGTATCGGGAGGAGTCTCCGAGTCCTTGAAGATTTTCAGCGCGCGCTTGAGGTTCTTCTCATAGATGTCGCACAGCGCCACGCAGCGGCCCGCGTCGATGTTGACCAGGTGCCGCTTGAGTAGGCGTCCGCCGCGGCTGCCGGGTCCGATGAAGCCGTAGTTGATGGGCTCGGTGGCGGCTTTCGCGGTGAGAATGCCGGGGACGGCTTGGGCCTTGGGCAACACGGCGGCCATGGCGGCGCCGGCTACTCCCGCTGATTTCACGAAACTTCTGCGGTTGACGTTGTTGCTTGAGGGCAATGGAAACTCCTTGGTGTTGGGATGCGGCTCGACAATCTCCCTTTGAGTATTCTACGGCTCGCGTGGGGGCGGAAGCAAACGTTCGACTCGTCGCGGTGGTGAGCTTCGGAAGTGTCGCGGTTTGAGGGCTTGGCCCTACACCAGAGCCTCTTCGATCAACTTGCCGCCGTTGACCGTGGCGCGCTCGGAGCGGCCGTTGTGGAAGTAGGTCAGGTCGAGGTGATCCAGCCCCAACTGGTGCATGATCGTTCCACGCTCAGATACCCGCGTACCACGACCACCCGTTTTGAATCAGTCCAACTTTCCCAAAATCCTCGAGCTCGTTGTTGACCACGATGCGCCGGAGATACTTCACGCTCTTATAACCCATCTGCTTCTCCACGCGGAGGCGCACTGGCGCACCGTGAGCAATCGACAGATCCCGTCCGTTCATGCCATAGGCGAGGATCGTCTGCGGGTGCAGGGCATCCACCATATCGATGCTGTCGGGGAATACATCGAACGTGTAGAAATTCACGAAACGCGCGCTCGGCAGCGCTCCCGCGGCCTCGAGCACACGACGCAACGGCACGCCGGTCCATTCGCCGATGGCCGACCAGCCTTCCTCGCACGCGTGCCGGGTGATCTGCGTCCGCGAAGGGAACCGCTTGAGGTCCGCGAGCGAGTAGACTCCCGGCCGGGCCACGAGGCCTTCGATCGAGAGGCGCCAGTCGGCGAATGCGCCTTCCCGCAAGCGCTCGTAGGTCGGCCCATGCGTCGTGCTGTGGAAACGCCCGTCCGGGTCCGCGGGATCCGTCGTGCCGTTGGCGGGAAACGAAGAGATGTCCTTGGGACTGTATTCTCTCGCCAGTGACTGCCCGGGCAACAGCGTGCGATGGGCCGTGTAGGTGAGGACGTCGCCCATGCGCAGAATGTTGCCGTAGGTCGGAGGCAGTTCCTTGCTACATCCCGAAAGAGGAGTCCGCCCCCGCCGGCGAGTCCGGTGACGATTGCCTTGCGGCGGGTGATCAGTGGGTTGGTTTTCATGCTATTCCCCGAAGGTCATGGCGCGCATTTGGCGCTTGAATCCGGACTTGATGATCATCACCACGTGCACGAGCGATGACCGCGCAGTAGGCGCACTTTTGCAGCAGCCCATATTGGGGTCCTCCGGTCGGGGCCCGAATCCGCAGGCGCAGGTGCCTCTTCACGTCCTGCCAGAGCCGGCTTGGAGTGAACTCGCCGGCACGGGGTACGAGCCGGCGCCATAGATGGCCGCTGCCAACTCCGGCGAGAAGATAGACCGCGCCGGCCCCAACGAGAAACCAGGCGGCCAAAAAATGCAGGCTCCGCCCCCATCCGTTCTCGTTCAAAATTTCGTAGGTCCGGATCGCACTGACAGGAGAATCCGAATCAGCGAAAAAGGGGACACTCTGTTCCCATCCGCCGTGCTGGTAGTTTCGGCTGATGGGCAGTTCGAAAAGCGCCGGAGTCAAATCGTTCCCCACCTCACCCCAGTAGAGTCGCGGGTGGGTCATCAAGATCACAAAGCCGCTGAAGGCCAGTGTCAAGAAGCTCGCGGTCACGATCCAGTGAGAGATCCTGGCCCAGCGCGTATGCCGGGTCGTGTCCATCGGCACTTGTGCTTGTGGTGATTCGTCCATGCGTTTCACTAAGCGTAGTGCGGCATGAATTGTGTAACCGGAATTTCCGATTTGGACGCCCGGCTCGCACAGAGTACACCACCTGCCTTCCGGCAGACAAAAAACTTTTCGCCCGGGCCGGTCGTTACGCCAAGGCTTCTTCGATCAGCTTGCCGCCGTTGACCGTGGCGCGCTCGGAGCGGCCGTTGTGGAAGTAGGTCAGGTCGAGGTGATCCAGCCCCAATTGGTGCATGATCGTCGCGTGGATGTCGTGGACGTGATAGGGCTTTTCGATGGCCCGGAAACCCAGCTCGTCGGTCGCGCCGATCGCTTGGCCGCCCTTGATGCCGCCGCCGGCCATCCAGGTGGTGAAGCCCCAGGGATTGTGGTCGCGCCCGATGCCCTTTTCGTTGAAAGGCGTGCGTCCGAATTCGCCGCCCCACACGACCAGAGTCTCATCGAGCAGCCCGCGGGCTTTCAGATCAGTCAGCAGGCCGGCGATCGGTTTGTCCGAGACCTTGCACCACTTGTTGTGGTTGCCCTCGAGGTCTTCGTGGGCATCCCAACCGCTGCCGCTGCCGCAGTAGACTTCTACGAAGCGCACCCCGCGCTCGACTAATCGCCTAGCCAGCAGACAGTTTGTGCCGAACTTCTCGGTCTCCTCTTCGTCCATGCCGTAGAGCTTTTTCGTCAGCGGCGTCTCGCTTTCGAGACCGACCGCTTCGGGCGCGGCCGATTGCATGCGATAGGCCAGTTCGTACGATTCAATGCGCGCCTCGAGGTCGCTGTCCTCGGGGCGATCCTCGGCATGGTGCCGGTTGATCGTTGCCAGGAAATCGAGCTTGCCGCGTTGTTGGGTCATGTCGACCGAGTCGGGCAAGTCGAGGTTGAGAATGGGCGGACCTTCGCGTTGGAAGGGCGTGCCTTGGTAGGTCGCCGGCAGGAAGCCCGAGCTCCAGGTCTTCGCGCCGCCGGTGACGCCCTTGTAGTCGGTTAGCACGCAAAAGGTCGGCAGACTCTTGTTCGCACTCCCGAGCCCATAGGTCACCCATGCGCCCAGCGACGGACGTCCGGCGAGGATCGAGCCTGTATTCATCTGACTCACCGAGCCCACATGGTTGAGGCCGTCGGCGGTGCAGGAGCGAATCACGGCAAGATCGTCGACATGCTCGGCGACATTCCAATACCAATCGGAAACCCACAGCCCGCTCTCGCCGAATTGGTTCCAGCGGCGTTGAGAGGGCATCAGGGTATTGCCCGCCGTCCCCATCGCGGTGATCGGACGCGGAAACGACGGCGGCATCGGTTGCCCCGCCAACTTATCGAGCATTGGCTTGGGGTCGAACAGATCGACGTGGCTCGGGCCGCCTTCCATGAAGAGCCAAATCACCGACTTCGCCTTCGGCGGGTGGTGCGGCTGTTTCGGCGCCAGGGAATTCTCGTACGCTTCGGCGGCCAAGCCCCTCGGGATCAGCCCGCCGTCATTGAGTAAATGGCCCAGCGCGATGCCGCCCAGGCCGCTGCCGGCTTTCGTGAGAAAATCGCGCCGCGAACGGACCGGACGCTTGTGAGGCTGTTGCGTATTGGGCATGGTGAACTTCCCTTGTATCGCCGCATCTCTGTTGAACTCAATACCGAAAGACGAACTCATTCGAATTCAAAATCGAGTGACAAAAATCGACCAACGCCGCGGATTGCTCGGGACTGAGATTCGCGGCCGCGATCGTGGGTTTCGCGAGCGCGTCGTCCTCGGCTCCTCGCGCGGCAATCACCTTGGCTTGCTTGTCGAGAAAGGTCAATACCGTGTCCTTTTCCCACTCGTCGGGGTGGCGCGAGTAGGCGATGCGATACGCCAAATCAACCTGCTTGGAGCGGTTTTCACCGGCCTCGCTAATCAGACGCCCGGCGAAGCGCTCCGCCCAGTCGATGCTCTGGTCGCTGTTGAGATAGCTCAGCGCCTGCGGCGCCGTCATCGTTACGTCGCGGCGCGCGCAGCTCTGATGCGTGTCGGGCATGTCGTAGGCTTCCAGCATTGGATAACGCGCGTTGCGGCGGACAAAGACGTAAATGCTGCGCCGGCGATGGTCTTCAAGGTCTTCGGAAACCTGCCAACCGCCGCGTGGCTCGGGCATGTGTCGCGGCAGGGGAGGGAAGACCGAAGGCCCGCCCATCTTACCGTTGAGCGCACCGGCCACGAAAAGCGACGAATCGCGAATTACTTCCCCTTCCAACCGCTGCGGCCGATAACGCCACAACAAGCGGTTGAACGGGTCCTTCTTTTTCGCCTCTGCCCGGAAGGCCGAGCTCTGCTGATAAGCCTCGGACGTCATCATGAGCCGGTGCATTTTCTTGAGGCTCCAGCCTCGGTTGATAAACTCGCTGGTCAACCAATCGAGCAGCTCGGGATGTGTCGGGCGCTCGCCCATCATGCCGAAATCGCTCGGCGTCGCCACGATGCCGCGCCCGAAATGGAAATGCCAGAGACGATTGACGATCACGCGTGTTGTGAGCGGGTTCTCGGGATCGGCCAACCAGTTTGCCAGCGCCGTGCGGCGGCCCGTGGATTCGAGTCCGCTGGGCGGAGCGTACTCGGCGTCGTCGGGGTTGAGAATGGTCGGGAAACCGGGCTGTACTTCCTGTTTCGGAGCCTTGTAGCTGCCAACCCCAAGAACATGTGTCGGCGGAGCTTGCTTGCCCAAGTCGAAAATGCCGACTCCCTCGGCTCGTTCGCCCGGATGTTGGTGCTCGAAGTTGGCCAGTTCCGCCTTGAGAGCTTTGTATTTCTCTTTCTGCTCGTCGTCGAGCTTGGCGACGACGGACGGTTCCCGGACGAGAAATTCCATCTGCCACTTGTACTTCGCGTACATCTGGCGTTCGTAGGGGGTTTGCTCTTCGGGCGGCTTGGCGAGTTGTTCGCGTATTCCCGGGTAGTAGCGATTGAAACGGTCGTCGAGAATCTCTTGGCGCGTGGGTGCCAGGATCGCTTCCATCTTGTCGCGGATGTCGCTCGTGTTCTCTTCCCAGGCTTGGAGACGACTTTTGTAGTCGGTAACCTCTTCGTTCGACCACAGCGAAATGTGATCGTTAGCCTTCGAGTTCGCGAAGAAGGCTTGCAAACGGTAGTAGTCGGCTTGCAGCAGCGGGTCGAACTTGTGATCGTGACACTTGGCGCAACCATAGGTCAGGCCCATAAAGGTTGCTCCGACCGTGTCGGTGATGTCGAAGAGAATCTCCTGTCGCCGCAGCCACAAGTTCCATTGGTTCGTCTCGTCGGGATAGTGGCGGTTGAAGGCGGTGGCGATGCGCGCCGAGGTATCCTCGGGCCACAGTTCGTCGCCGGCGATCTGCTCGCGGACGAAGCGGTTGTAGGGCTTGTCGTCGTTTAACGCTTGAATGACGTAGTCGCGGTAGCGCCAAGCGTTGGGCCGTGTTTCGTCGGACTTGAAGCCTTCGCTGTCGGAGTAGCGCGCCAGATCAAGCCAATGCCGCGCCCAGCGCTCGCCGTATCGGGGTGAATCGAGCAGCCGGTCGACGACTTTCACGAAAGCTTCGGGCGAGTCGTCATCGAGAAAGGCCGCGACGTCTTGGGGCGCCGGGGGCAGGCCGATCAGGTCGAACGACGCTCGGCGGATCAAGGTGATCTTGTCGGCTTTGGGAGAGAGCGCCAGCTTCTTCTCGGCCAGTTTCGCCGCGACGAAAGCGTCGATCGGATTTTCGAACGAATCGGATGCCGTGGGGACTGGAGGCCGTGTCACTTTCTGAAAGGCCCAGTATTCACGTTGCGAGGGACTGAAGGGATCATTCGTGGGCGGCGAGGCGGCCCACACGGTCGACAACAGGACTCCAAGAATCAGCGACGCGCCGGCAACGCGCACGGTCGTGAACGTCATGATCTTTCCCCTTTTCGCTGCAATCAGCGGGCGACGGCGAACACCTACCACCCATAAACAATGTATCGAATCGGGAGCCGAAAAACTAGGGGGCGGCCCTCTTCCCATCCGGGTTTCGCGTGCGGTTATACTAACGGCCAAGTAGGTTGCGGGTCCTTATTGCAGGAGGATGGGTATTTACTTGACTCAGGTGACCACAAGATGTAGGATCGGGGAAATGGAAGATTATCCTCGGAATCTGGCCGAGTTCGAGGCGCGTTTCGCCACCGAGCAGGCCTGTCGAGAGTATCTGTGTCAACTCCGCTGGCCGGAGGGTTTTCGTTGTCCGCGATGCGGGCACGACAAAGCGTGGGCGGTGCGGACAGCGCTGCTGGAGTGCGCCGGCTGCGGGCATCAAGCTTCTCCAACGGCGGGCACAATATTTCAAGACACCCGCCAACCCCTCCAGAGTTGGTTTCGAGCCATGTGGTGGCTCACGAGCCAGAAGAACGGGGCGAGCGCGCTGGGCTTGCAGCGGGTGTTGGGCCTGGGCAGCTACAAAACGGCCTGGACTTGGTTGCATAAGCTCCGGCGCGCCATGGTGCGGCCCGGACGCGATCGGCTCAGCGGGCGCGTGGAGGTTGACGAGACTTACTTAGGAGGCTTGGAGGAGGGCGTGCGCGGTCGCCAAACCGACGCTAAGGCGCTGATTGTAGTAGCG
Organism: Bryobacterales bacterium; assembly: GCA_965248235.1. Taxonomy (GTDB): domain Bacteria; phylum Acidobacteriota; class Terriglobia; order Bryobacterales; family UBA6623; genus UBA6623. Next base: position 478,427 of record CBDFIU010000003.1, read on the forward strand.
GCCGAGGAAGATGGTGCCGGCATCGGGCGGGTTCGGATACGCACCATTCCCAACGCCTCCGGGGACAGCTTGATGGCCTTCGTCGGCGAGTCGATCGAACCCGGCAGCGTGGTCCATACCGACGGTTGGCTGGGATACGAACCGCTCGAAGGCGACGGCTATCGCCACGAGGTGAGCTACCTGGAGGGGCAACCGGCGCGCGCCTCGAAACTGCTCCCCCGGGTGCACCGCGTGGTGTCGTTAGTGAAGCGCTGGATACTGGGCACGCATCAAGGAGCGGTCAGTCACGAGCATCTCGACTCCTACCTCGACGAATTCGCCTTCCGCTTCAACCGCCGCAAGTCCAGAAGTCGAGGCAAGCTCTTTTACCGCCTGGTTCAACAGGCCGTCGCCGTGCCACCGGCACCCTACAAATCGCTGGTCGGAGGCACCGCGACACGCGCTACGGACGACCACAACATGTAGGGGCTATTTCCCAATACCTGAGTCAAGTAAATACCCATCTTGCAGGATTTTCAATGGCCGAGAAACAGCAAGAATCCGCGACTCCGGCGACCTTGACCGCGCTTATCGTCGACGATGAAAAATTGGCTCGCGATGAGCTCGCCTTTCTGTTGAAGTCGTTTCCCGAGGTTGAGATCATCGGGACGGCCGGGAACGGGCTGGAAGCGTTGAAGTGCATCGAAGCCGACGCCCCCGACCTGGTCTTTATGGACGTCCACATGCCAGGGCTCGACGGCCTTGGGGCGGTTCGCAAGTTGATGGACGCCGGGGGCGAGCTGCCTCATTTCATTTTCGCTACCGCTTATGATCAATATGCCGTCGAAGCCTTCGAGGTCAACGCCGTTGATTATCTACTGAAGCCGATCGACAAGGAACGGCTCGCTGTCTCGATCGAGCGCGCGCGGAAAAGGGCCGAATCGCCGCAGTCACCCGATCGTGTTCGGCAACTGGTGACCCAGATGGAGAGCCGCGTTTCTCCGACGCGAACCAAGCTTCTTATCAAGAGCAACAATCGCATGCTGCTTGTCGACGCAGAGGAAGTGGTTTACGCCGCGACGCAAGACGGGGCGATCCGTGTGGTTTCAACGTTGGTCGACGGCCAGTCGAACTACAAGACAATCGAGGAATTGCAATCGAGTCTCGACTTCCCCGACTTCTGGCGTCCGCACCGGTCCTTCCTGGTCAACATCAACAAGATCCAGGAAGTGATTCCTTGGTTCAAGTCCACGTATCAACTTCGTATGAGCGACAAGGAGCAGACGGAGATCCCGGTCAGCCGCGGGCAGACTAAGCGCTTGCGCGAGCTTTTCAAGTTGTAGCGCCGAAGGAAGAGGGTTTCGACCGCGGCGATAGAATGGAGCTTGCCGGCAAGCGCGGGACGGCTCACTTCCGAACAGGAGACTCACGTGGAACTCAGCACCGTCAGTATGGATATCCCCGAGGGCGGCAATCTGATTCTCGGACAGTCGCATTTCATCAAGACCGTCGAGGATCTCTACGAAATCATCGTCGGCACCGTACCTCAAATGAAATTCGGCATCGCCTTCAACGAAGCCTCGGGCGCATGCTTGACCCGGGTCGAGGGCAACGACGATAACCTGCGCGCGGTCGCCGTCAAGAACGCAACGGCGATGGCCGCCGGACATTGTTTCGTTATCGTAATGACCGACGGCTATCCGATCAACATTCTCAACCGCATCAAGGATTGCCCGGAGGTCGTTCGGCTGTTCTGCGCAACCGCGAATCCGGTCGAAGTCGTCCTCGCCGAAACGGCGCAAGGCCGCGGTGTGCTGGGCGTGATCGACGGCTCGATCCCCAAAGGCGTCGAGGGCGAAAGCGATGTCGAATGGCGGCACAACTTCTTGCGCACAATCGGCTACAAGCGCTAGTGAGCGCTTCAGGTATACGAAACCGAGCCCCTTAGTAAGCAGTATGCGATGAAACGGCCCAGCGCCAAAATAGAGTGGTGGGAGAGTGATCCCGGTCGATGCCGTCCTAACAGTGCGGCAATGGAAACTCATGAAAGTCATCGTTGATCTATGCGTCGTCCCACTCGGAGTCGGCGTCTCCGTTTCAAAATACGTCGCCGCCTGCGGCAAAGTGCTCGCCGACGCGGGTCTCAAGACCAGCCTGCACGCTTACGGAACCAATATCGAGGGTGAATGGAATGAAGTCTTTCAAGCCGTCAAGCGATGCCACGAAGTGATCCACCAGATGGGGGCGCCACGCATCACGACGACTATCAAACTGGGTACGCGCGTCGATCGGGACCAAACCATGGAAGACAAGATCCGCAGCGTGGAAGAAAAGAGCTGAGCCGCGCCGACGCGGCGTCCCGCCAGGCGTACGGTGAACGGTTCACGTCCCTGGATGAGGCGCCGCGCGACACGTCATTCGATAAACGACATCGATAAAACGACACACTTTGATACAATGGGACACTCGGAGACAGATCAACTATGGCCGCACCGGTAGAAGATTTGGAAGCAGTCGATCTAGGGCTCGTCAAGATGGAACCCTGGTCGGACGGGTTGACCAATCCGCGCAAGAAGATGCCCAAGGAACTCGCTGTCATCAACGAGTGTTGCACGGGCTGCGCGGGGTCTCCGGTTTGCATCACGTATTGTCCGGTGGCGGAATGCATGTTCTGGGTTCCGGACGAAGATCACCCTCCTTTCGGCCGCATCGAGGTCGACTACCAACTTTGCATCGGCTGCAAGAAATGCATCAGCAAAGGCCCCGACGACACGTTTCTCGACGGCTGCCCATGGGACGCCATTGACATGGTGCCTCGCGAGGACGTGGAAGTAGAGTTGGAAGTCAAGTTCAACTATTGAGCGGCGGCATTCGACGGGCTGCTCATCGGCACTTTTTTCTCTCCCTGACTCGCAGCGGACGGTCAACTGTCTCTAAACTATTTGTCTCACCCCAGGGGCAAGCCCCCATCCTCTCCCCGATCTCAACCCCCGATCTCGCCGAAAGAGAAGAGACAGCTCGCACAACTACAGCCTTTTGAAACGCGCCTCATTTTCATCGGGTGCCGCTCGCGAAACCACGACAATATTCCTCTCCCATCCAACATAGAAGAATGGGTTTTCCCCACATGCCTCTTCGAGAAGGCGGGGTTCGATGTCAGCTCGCTTTCGAGTACCACGTCTTCGATAACGTAGAGTCCTCCTGAACGGACATGCGGCAGAAAGTTCTTGAGGGTGGCGAGTTGATCATCCGCGACGTGCGAGGCATCGTCGATGATTCAGATCGAAGGCATCGACCTCGATGTTGGACAACAGGTCCGTTGTCTGTTGAGCCGCGGTTGACTCGCAAAGGTGCGTGCGTATGCGTTCTTCGGTGAATTGTGTATCGGCCTGGACGTCTATGCCGTGTACGACTGCATTGGGAAAGTAGTCACGCCATGCGCGAAGCGACCCCCCGGGGCGATACCACTCGGCGCCCCATCCAAGCATTGAGGAGTGCGCATCCGGTATAAGGGTTCCGATTCCCACCTCGAGGACGGCTCGGACGGATTCACGGCGCGGCTCTAGGAGAGCATGGTACAGGACGGCATACTCTACCTTGTCGGTTCCGTAATTATGAAACAAATCCTGAATCTTCATCGATGGCACCTTCCTTAGTGTAGGGGCCGTGCTCGGCTTGATTTCGGTGTTCAGGAGATGGAGAACTTCCGAACAGCGGTCCATGGGAAGCGAGGCGAGGCGGGCCGCTTCGCCGCCGCTGACGGTCTTGGGTTTTGGGGGCCCGGGCTCAGGATAACGGGGTTGTCAACCCCGTTTCGGCGCGGGTTCGACAACTGTCAAGGATCGTGTCCCCACGATCGTGGACACCGGCCCGCTCCATGCCCACCAACGACCGGTTTGCCGGTCGTTCGCCCGGGAGGAAGTTGCGGCTTGGGATTGGGTGCCGGCCCATACGGACCGGCCGGTATTCATCCAGCCGCGCAACACTGCGCGAACCTTTTTGGGGGCTTTCTATTGCGGCGCTTGTTCGGGCACGCGGGTTGAATCTTCTCTATTCCTGAGCTGTCTTCGATCGTCCGCCGATCGTCTCTCCAGCCAGCCCATTGGGAAGTCCGCCGGAATGCGTGTCATTTGGCAAAGGGTTGCGATGAGTTCCTTCTTCTTCGTAGCCCTATGTGGACTAACCCATTGCCAAACAATCTCATTCTCCCGGGTCACTTCAAACGCTCGTCCTGAAGCGGAATCGGTGACAATCTTGTTGCCGTTCGCCACCTGCTCCACCACCCCCATGATGGGACAGAAGAACGACGCATTGGATTTGCCCGGGATGGGTATTGACTTGACTCAGGTGACCACAAGATGTAGGATCGGGGAAATGGAAGATTATCCTCGGAATCTGGCCGAGTTCGAGGCGCGTTTCGCCACCGAGCAGGCCTGTCGAGAGTATCTGTGTCAACTCCGCTGGCCGGAGGGTTTTCGTTGTCCGCGATGCGGGCACGACAAAGCGTGGGCGGTGCGGACAGCGCTGCTGGAGTGCGCCGGCTGCGGGCATCAAGCTTCTCCAACGGCGGGCACAATATTTCAAGACACCCGCCAACCCCTCCAGAGTTGGTTTCGAGCCATGTGGTGGCTCACGAGCCAGAAGAACGGGGCGAGCGCGCTGGGCTTGCAGCGGGTGTTGGGCCTGGGCAGCTACAAAACGGCCTGGACTTGGTTGCATAAGCTCCGGCGCGCCATGGTGCGGCCCGGACGCGATCGGCTCAGCGGGCGCGTGGAGGTTGACGAGACTTACTTAGGAGGCTTGGAGGAGGGCGTGCGCGGTCGCCAAACCGACGCTAAGGCGCTGATTGTAGTAGCGGCCGAGGAAGATGGTGCCGGCATCGGGCGGGTTCGGATACGCACCATTCCCAACGCCTCCGGGGACAGCTTGATGGCCTTCGTCGGCGAGTCGATCGAACCCGGCAGCGTGGTCCATACCGACGGTTGGCTGGGATACGAACCGCTCGAAGGCGACGGCTATCGCCACGAGGTGAGCTACCTGGAGGGGCAACCGGCGCGCGCCTCGAAACTGCTCCCCCGGGTGCACCGCGTGGTGTCGTTAGTGAAGCGCTGGATACTGGGCACGCATCAAGGAGCGGTCAGTCACGAGCATCTCGACTCCTACCTCGACGAATTCGCCTTCCGCTTCAACCGCCGCAAGTCCAGAAGTCGAGGCAAGCTCTTTTACCGCCTGGTTCAACAGGCCGTCGCCGTGCCACCGGCACCCTACAAATCGCTGGTCGGAGGCACCGCGACACGCGCTACGGACGACCACAACATGTAGGGGCTATTTCCCAATACCTGAGTCAAGTAAATATCCATCAGAACTGTAATCAACCCCGCATCGTCGACCCAGAAATCATGATGGCAGCCCGCGGCCCCACCCGCGCTTGAGCCCGAGTAGGTCCAAAGGATGCTTGAATTTCTGTCAAGCTTAATCAGTCCGTAACGCTCAAACATCGCAAGGAGATCGCCATTGGGGTAAAGGTAAGATCGAACAAAATAGTGCGGTGGGTTGTTTTTAGACTCCATTGGGCGGTAGGCGTCCCAATCCGGCCATATGTCGAGAAACTCTTTACGCCATGTGTGAAGCGTCTTGCCCTTCATGTCGATCAGTCTTGCTTCCGGGCCGTGCCCCGAAACATACAGATTGTAACCGTCAAAGGCTCTCTCGGGGTCAAGAATAGTGACACCGCTGGTCGCTCCGGCCTTCGTGTAGCCGCTCAAGTAGCCGAGTGTGGAGAGCCGCTTGAGGGCAGCTTCGTCTAACGCCGGGTCAGGAAGCACTTCCGGCGCGTCATTCCATCGACCAAGGAGCGGGTCCGTGTCTCGCCGCGAATCCCCCGAGCATGAAGCGAGGGCAAGCCCGACGAGAATCGCGAGGGTCGAAACAGTCTTATGAACCTTGCAGCCGACCAACCGTCTCATCGCGCCGCAACTCCTTTCGAAGTATTCCGTGTTCTCCATTTGCCGACGCGAAGGGACGGGCGGCGTTCCGACCGGACCGCTTCGGAGAGGCAAGGTTCCAGTACGCAGCGGGTCGAGTGGTCAAGCGCTACGTTATACCAGCCGGGAGGGGAAGTCAATGGAGAACGCCGCTCCCTTTGATCGGAAACCGACGGCCAATCAGCCGGTGTCGGGAGCCGCGGAGCCTGGGCGCTCGGCGTCATCCATTGGCTGAAGGCGGTGGAGGATGGAGAGTTTCTTGACAATTCATGATTTGTCATGATACCTTGCAGTGAGTTGAGCAGAGGTCGTGCCATGGCTCAGACGCGCGAGAAGTTCGCTACCCAAGTGAATGCCGAGATCCTGGCATCTATCCGCGCGATGGCGGAGCAGGAAGGCCGCCGGCTACAGGCGCTCGTGGAGGAGGCGCTTGCGGACTTGATCGAAAAACGAAAACAGGCCCGACCCCGGCCGCACGTCATGGCCGCCTATCTCGCTAGCCATGACAAGTACGACGAACTCTACAAGATGCTGGCGAAGTGACGGACTACCTCACGCTGGTGGAGGTCCTCGCCATTCACGCGGACCAGATTGAACGATATGGCGGATCGCAAGGCGTTCGGGACGCCGGTCTGCTCGATGCGGCACTCTATCGGCCCCAAACCGGCCACTACGCCGATCTCGTCGACGAGGCCGCCGCGCTGTGGGAAAGTCTCGCCCAGCACCATCCATTCATCGACGGCAACAAGCGTACGGCCTTTGCCGCGACATTCACGTTTCTGGCGATTAACGGTACGCAAGTAACGGCGAACCCAGAGGAGACATACGCGTTCATCTGGGGCCTCTACGAGACGCGAACGTTCAGCTTTGACGAATTGGCGGCGTGGCTGCGGCGCAACGTCAAGGCTCGTGCGTAAACCACGAAACCAGGCAAATCGTGACTCCGAAGCCGCGCCCTTCCCCGAGCGCATCAATAACGGTGACAGCGCGGACGCGCCGCCCCATGCGGCTGTGGCTGGGGTCGCTCACGAAAGAACCTCTAGACCGGCGCCAGGTTGGTGTCAACGCTTCCAGCCGTGCGGCGTGACGATTCCTCATCAGGGAGCTTCCGATCTTGCCCAGTAGCCGCTTCGTTCCCTCGCCGGAGCCGGCGCGTAGCGGTCTTTCTGCCCCGCGCGCTGATACCAGTAGGCGACCGCGTCGTACAGGCAGGCGTTGCCGTCGCCCCAGCGGTTCCCTTTGTACTTTTCAATCACACCCATGAATGACTTCAGGAACGGTATGTTGTCGGCTATCTGAAACCGGTTCACCGAGGTGTGGCCGTTGCCGTCCAGTTCGACATAGGGTTGCGAGGCGAAGGGACTATCGAACATGGGGAAGGGCGCTTCCGCCGACCAGGCATAGCCGATGTAGTCTTCGCTTCCCGTGCCGAAGGTGGATGGGAACTTCTCTCCATCCACATAGAATTTCTCATCGCCCTCGCCCCACCACCAGTCGATTGTCTTGCGATCCCATTGTCCGTACCACCACAGGTCAGCTTCTTGATCCGGCTTCTTCCAGCGATTCCACACATGCAGGGACATGCCGACGTAGCGGCCCTCTCCCTCGGCGATCAGAAAAGGCCAGTCGATCGAGCGGCCCTTCGATTGGGACTCATCCAGGAAAACGTCGCGATGCCACTTGGCATGGAAGCGTAGGAGTTGCGCGGGTGGTTTCTTGAGAGGCGCGGTCGTCACCTGAAACTCGACGGTGACCGAGCGTTCGCCGTCGTTGACCAACTCTACCAGCGCGCTCTCGAACGGCATGTACCAGTGGGAGTAGAGGGACTCGTCCGTCATCCCCAGCGGAAGAGTACGATAGCGGTTGACGCCTGGCGCCGTACCGAAGAAGTCACCCAGCGGAGACCACACGTCGGCTTCCTTGGCGCCGTCCCATTTGATACTGAGAGCCAGGTCGCGCAAGAGCTTCCGGTTCTCCGACGGCGGACCAAGCGGCGGCTTGACGACGATGGCCGTAATCGCACCGGGCTCTTCGTAACGGCACACTGCGGCCGTTGTTCCCGGGTGGGCCGTCACCTGATACACCTTCGTGTCTTCGTGCGGCGTCTCTTCGCCGGAATTATGGCGCCGACGACTCCCTCGCTGATAGAGCAAGCGGTCCGCTTCAGCCAAGGCGACGGCGGCCTTCCGATCATAGGTTCCGGTAAACACCGGCAATTCGGTGCCGGTGGGAAACGTCGTATAGGTGATGTGATAGTAGCGACCCCAACCCGGCTCCAACACAACTTTGCAGTGTTTGTTGTAGGGGATGGGGATAAAGCGATTTCGCCCTCGTGAAAGCGTGTAGACCAAGCTGGGGAAGTTCATCCTCAAACCAAACTCGCCGAACCGCTCATAGAAATCGCGGAACGGCATGTCGACAACCGGCTTTTCCTGGTGATCGATGAAAACGCGGATCCTCCCGACGTCGGCTCTAGCCGACCAGACGCGCCAGATCACACCAGGCCCGTTGGCTTCAAAGGCCACAATGCCCTCGCCTTCCTTGCGGATGAAGCCGTTGCCGTCGCGGTTGGCCGACCAGTCCGTGTAGCGGTCGTTTTGGGCATCATACACGGCGCCGCGGTCATAACTTGAGAAACTTCCCGAGTTCTCACCTTGTCGGGGAGGAGTTGCCAAGTATTCCAGGTCATAAAGGCGATGAACGAGGTCTTGGTAGGTCAGGACATCTTGTGCCGGCGCCTGCTCGCCCAGGCAGAACAGCGGTATCAAGAGTGCGCAAAGTTGTTGTCTTTTTATTTGTAGTTCTCCGCGGGGCGCCGCCGCGGTCCCGAGTATAGAGCATGGGGCCGGCTCGGCGGCGGATCGAAGCGGCCGCCGAAAGTGGGAGGGACCGGAGGGACGTTTCATGGATGTCCCCGATCGCCCTCGCGGATCTCGCCTTGTGTCGCGGGGGTCGGAGCGTGCCCGAGCGTACTCGGACTCGCTCTGAACGCTCACGCCATGGGGTTCCAAGATGTTGATACCAAGAAGGATACCTTCGTCTTGGGTTCGTTTCGCGTAATTCGTCTCGCGGAATTTCGTGGGCGGCGCTTCGGTGCTTTTTTTCTTTCCCCGGCTTGTCGCTGACGGTCCTGAATTTGGGGGGGCTCGGGCTCAGGATAACGGGCTTGTCAAGGCGGTCTTGGTGTAAGAACGGTAGTCGGACTGGGTCAGGCTGAGTTCGAGAGCTGTGTACGATCGTGTGTCCACGATCGTGCCCACCCGGCCCGCCCCAGGCCCCCGAACGACCGGCCTGTCGGTCGTTCGTCAAACGGCATCCAAGCCGTCGAAGGCCGCGCCAGGCGCAACACCGCCGCCTCAAATTTTCCACAGCCGCCGGGGGCGTGCGGCTGTTTTGGTACATTCTTGACAGGGCCTCCCGTTGCCCGCGCCCCGGCGCGCCTGCTGCCGGTCTACCCCAGATTTCATGTCCGCTGATCCACGCGCCGGCCGGCTCGCAGACGAATTTCGTCAACGCTTCGGTTCCGAGCCGAGGGTCTATCGCGCCCCCGGCCGCGTTAACCTCATCGGAGAACACACCGACTACAGCGGCGGGCTGGTTATGCCGGTGGCGATCGATCTGTTTACTTGGGTGGCCGTGAACCCACGTCCGGATCGAACGGTTCGCGCCTACTCGAAGACCATGAGTGAATCCCAAGATTTTTCGCTCGACGGCGACACGGCCGAAGCGGGGTGGGCGCGGTATTTGCAAGGTGTCGCCGCGGCTCTCGAAGACGCCGGCTATAGGGTGTCGGGCGCGGATCTGCTCATCGACAGCGATGTACCCGTCGGGTCGGGGCTCAGCTCGTCGGCCGCTCTCGAAGTCGCTCTCGGCCTGGCCTTTGCCTCCGAAGCACGACACGAGATCGAGAGGGCCGATCTCGCCAAAATCTGTCAGCGTGCCGAGAACCACTATGTCGGCGTGCAGTGCGGCATCAGGGACCAAATGGCGGCGGCTTGCGGACAACCGGGCCACGCGTTGATGATCGATTGCGAAAGCCTTGCCCGCACTCCCTTGCCGCTACCGCCCGACGTCCGGATCATCGTCGCCAACACGATGGTTCGCCATGCGCACGGCACGGGAGAATACAACCGACGCCGTGAGGAATTGGAAGCCGGCCTACGAGCCCTCGGCGACGGGGCCGGTCCCGCGCAAGCGCGGCTCGTAACCGCCGGGCAAGTGGAGGCCGCCGACATCCCCGAGGTGCCCCGCCGCAGAGTCCGCCATGTGGTTACCGAGAACAGTCGGGTCGAACAGGCCGCCGTTGCCCTAACCAACAACGACTTTTCTTCCCTCGCCCGTCTGATGGCTCAATCGCACCAAAGCCTGCGCGACGACTACGAGGTCAGTTGCTCGGAACTCGACGCCATGGTGGAAGCCGCCCAACGCGCTCCGGGCGTACGCGGTACGCGCATGACGGGGGGAGGTTTCGGAGGCTGCACGGTGAGCTTGGTCGACGAGTCGGAAGTCGACGCGTTCAAGGCTTACGTCGCGCGAGAATATCGCGATGCCGTCGGCCGCGACCCGACTCTGCACGTTTGTTCCGCGGCCCCGGGCGCCCAGGCCGTTGCACGGCATGCAAGCACGGCTCCCGAGCAGCGGTAAATCGAGCAGCCATGTATCTAAAAGAGCATTCGCACCATCGTCGGAACGCCCTTACCGGCGAGTGGGTGCTCGTTTCGCCGCATCGCGCCAGGCGCCCCTGGCAAGGCCAAGTCGAAGCCGTGCCGCGGGTCGAGTTGGCCGCCTACGATCCTGCTTGCTACTTGTGTCCGGGAAACTCTCGGGCCGGCGGGGCGATCAATCCGGCCTATCCCGATACTTTCGTTTTCGACAACGATTTTCCCGCCCTTTCCCGGCACGGGATTGACGATGAGCCCGAGCCGACGACTTCCGGTCACGAGCTTTTGCAAGCCCGCCCCGAAAAGGGCATCTGTCGCGTTGTCTGCTTTTCGCCGCGCCACGATCTCACGCTCGCCGACATGACTGTCGAGCAGGTCGCCGCGGTCGTTGATGTCTGGGCCGACCAGGCGGTGGAGTTGGGCGCGATGACGGACATTCAGCATGTTCAAGTGTTCGAAAACCGCGGCGAGATGATGGGATGCAGCAACCCGCATCCGCACGGCCAAATCTGGGCGGGTGCGAGCTTGCCCGAGGAAGCCCGCAAGGAACTCGCCGGACAAGAAAGCTATTACGAAAAGCACGGCCGACCGCTGCTGACCGACTATGCCGCGCTTGAGTCGGCGGCCGAAGAACGGCTCGTGGCGAGCAACGCGCATTTCATCGCCGTCGTGCCGTTCTGGGCCGTGTGGCCGTTTGAGACATTGATCACCCCACGCCAACCGCTCGCTTCATTCGAGGATCTATCCAGCGCCGAGCGACTGGGTCTGGCGGACATTCTTCAACAGATCACCGCTCGCTACAACAAGCTATTCGACGCGCCGTTTCCCTATTCAATGGGCTTTCATATCGCCCCCTACGATGGCGAACCGCACCCGGAATGGGTGTTCCACGCTCATTTCTACCCGCCGTTGTTGCGCTCGGCGACGGTTCGCAAATTTCTGGTGGGGTACGAGATGTTGGCCATGCCGCAACGCGACCTAACACCCGAACAAGCCGCCGCCCGTCTCCGCGCGGCGCAATGAAACAACCCGAATCGAACTCGAAGACATGGAATCGACCTTTGACGTAGTAATCATCGGCGGCGGCATTAACGGCTGCGCTCTGGCCCGCCTGGCCGCTCAAAACGGTTTCTCGGTCGCGTTGTTCGAAGAAAACGATTTCGGCTCGGGCGTTACGAGTCGCTCGACGCGGCTGATCCACGGAGGGCTGCGTTACCTCGAGAGCGGGCGGATCGGACTCGTCAGAGAGTCGCTTCACGACCGGCGTTTGCTGCTCGATGAATATCCCGGGCAGGTCAAGCCGCTGCCGTTCCTGATCCCTGTGTATCAGTCCGACTCACGCGCCGCGTGGTACGTGTCTGTCGGGTTGAAGCTCTACGAATGGTTTGCACGCGATCCCGAACTCGGGGTTGTTCAGCGGCTGTCGCCGCGTGATGTTATGTCTCTCGAACCGGGTCTGGAGGCGGCGGGCTTGCGTGCCGGTTTTCAATACTGTGATTGCCAGGCGACCTATCCGGAACGGCTGGCGCTTGAGATGGCTTTGCAAGCCGAAGAGGCCGGGGCGGTGTTGGCGAATCACACTGCCGTCAGCGGGTTTCTCATCGAAGAGGGATGTGTCCGGGGTGTAAAGACTCGAGGTCCGCGCGGCGAAGAGGAGTTCCGAGCCCGGCTGGTGGTGAACGCCGCCGGTGCATGGATCGACCGTGTCTTAGACGCACTGCCTAAGTCCTCGCCGAAGCCGTTGCTGACGCTGCTCAACGGCGCCCACATCGTGGTGGCGCCGTTCAACGAAGCTCCGCGCCGTGCCGTTTACCACGAGGCCCGCGCCGACCGCCGGCCGTTTTTCATCATTCCGTGGCGAGGTCTCTATTTGATCGGGACGACGGAAACGCCGTTTGACGGCGATCCCGCCCGCGTTAGGCCGACGGCGGCGGAGATCGAATACCTGCTCGCGGAAACGATCAGCTTGTTCCCCGGCTCAGGCCTCGGGCGGGAGTCGGTGCTCTATGCCTATGCCGGTTCGCGGCCCCTGTTGCGGGCGTCGGGGAGCAATTGGAGCAGGGCCTCTCGCGACCACCGTCTCTACGATCACGAGTCAAAAGACGGTTTGGCCGGGTTGCTGACGATGGCCGGAGGCAAGCTGACCACGGCGCGCTCGTTTGCGTTGGAGGTCCTGACCAAAGCCGCCAAGAAGCTGGGTCGGCACGCACCCTCGGCGCCGGCCATGCCGGCAAGCGTGAAAAGCACTGATGCGCGCCGGATGGAGATCTATGGTCCTCGCACCGACCAGCTCGTGCACTTTGCCCGTTCGTCGACCGACAGGGAGGAGCCGGTGCTTGAAGGCTCCCCGGTCACCCGAGGGGAAATTCTCTTTGCCGTCGAATACGAACATGCCCGCACACTGGCCGACGTCATGCTGCGCAGAACCGGTTTGGCTTTCGCTGCCGAGCATCAAGGGAGTTGGGCCGAGCGCGTCGCGGCCATCGCGGCGACATCACCGGCATGGGGGGCGACCTCGATTGGCGATGCCGTCGCCGCGTACAAATCCGAGCGCGAAAGAGTCCTGTTTCCACCCGGCGCGCTCGGGTAAAGCTTGCCCCTGCGGCCCCGCGTTGGCATCACGCAATCATTGACAGCGAGTCGGACGGCGACTAGAATCAATGGGTTGAAGCGGGAGTAACTCAGTTGGTAGAGTGCGACCTTGCCAAGGTCGATGTCGCGGGTTCGAATCCCGTCTCCCGCTCCAAATTTCAGCGGCCCTGTTTCGTCGAGAAAGGGCCGTTTTGTTCAGGAGCGCCGACCGGATTGCGGGCAATCCAAGCGGCGTCACCACCCGCCCGGGCGCGGTAGCCAAGTGGTAAGGCAGAGGTCTGCAAAACCTTTATTCGTGGGTTCGATTCCCACCCGCGCCTCCAAGCCGTAACTCGTTGATACTACGATAAGTACATTGTTTTTCATAACCTTACAGTGATCCATGCGCTCTCTTCTGAATCCGTTTCAATCGGTCTCAGTCAGCCCCAAACCGTTAGAATGCGCTTCGCGTGCCCCCACCGTGCCCCCAAAAAATGCCCCCCAGTCCAGCGCTTCATTGCAATACCTCCAGCCTCTCGCCTTCCTTGGATTCACAGAACAACCGCATCGCCTCATCCATGCGCCTCTGGCGATCGTTGACGTACCGCAAGACCGTGCGAAGATCCGAATGCCCCAGAATGTCCTTCAGGGCGACAAGATTTCCGGTGCGATCGTAGAACTCGGTCGCGAACGTGTGCCGGAACGAATAGAGCACGAAGTTCAGACCCGTTTTTGCGAGTACCCGATCGTGGGCATTGCGAATTCCGTGGTAGCTCAAAGGGCGGTCGCTTCTTTGGCGGTATTTGCGATGCCGGCCTCGAATCCGGTCGAGCCCAGGAAACACCCAAGGGGTCCGATTGTCGCGCGTCCGCCGTCCTAGGATCAACCGGCTCTCCGGAGCCAGGGTTAGGGCTCGCTCGGAAGCGGTCGACTTGGACCGAGGGACGCACAGCTTGCCCGCTTCGAGATCGACGTTTTCCCAGCGCATCTGCAGCACTTCGCAGTCCGGCCGGAGCCCCTGATTGAGAATCAGCCGCGCAATGTCGCCGAGCGCCGAATGTCTGTCCGCTTCGGCAAGATAGATGCGTTGCTCCTCGATGGTCGCGACGCGCTCGTTCTTGCTGTCGCGGTCGCTGGGCATTTCGATTCCCGTAGTGGGGTCGTGCGCAATCCAGCGATGCGCGCGGCCATACTCGCAAAGCATTCGCATGGCCAGCATGTCCTTGCGCAGAGTAACCTCCCGCACCCCAGTCTCTCGACGCCACTGCATGTAGTCCAGGACATCGCTTTCGAAGACCTCGGCAAGGTTCTTGTGGGCCAACAGCGCCTTCCAGCTCGCCAGGCTCGTCTTGACCCGTTTGGCAGTACTCGGCCGGTCGCGGTGTTTCGAAGTCTTCCATGCTAAGAACCTCTCCGAAGCCTCACTGAACGGAATGTCCTCTATCGGCTCCGGCAGCCTGAGCAGCAGCCGTTGCATGTGGTCTTCCCTCATTCGCCGAGCTGCCGACAGGTTTCGTCCGATAGCCGCCAAACCGGTCGAGGCCTTCACGCGAGGGCGTCCCGGCAACTGAAAGTGGTACCGCCATTTTCCGTGATGCTCTTCGATTCCGCGCTCTCCCCTGGTTTTGCGTTTCGCCACGTGTCCACTCCTCCAGTACAGCGCGATTGTACAAATACTTTCGACCCACCTGCCGACAGGGGATCAACCCTGCCCGACGGTGCTCTTGTAATGTTCTGAGCTTAAGGCCAAGAAAGTCAGCCGCCTCACGTTCGCTTAGAATCGTCTTCACGCGGCGTCGCCCTCCAGCGGTAGCGATGGCTGAGCGCATCGCTTGCAGTCGGCCTGGACGATGCGGAGGCTCATGCGGCGCGGCTCCTCTCGTTCAAAATCTTGCGGAGCTCGTCGGCCAGCGCCCGCACCCCGTAGGCCTGATGGAAATCGTTGGCGTCACCACCCGGTTCGGGCGGCAGCCACCAGTCAAGCCCCGTGGCCCGCGCCGCCTTTTCCCCGGCTCCGCTCTTTTCGTCGTGGTCGGCGATCACGATGCCGCGGCGCGCCGCCCGGGCGAGATTCGAAGCCGAGAAGCAGACCGTTACCCGCGCCCGCCGGCAAAGCAGCTTGAGGGCGGCCAGGACCGAGAGGCCCGTCGCCAGTCCCTCGCACCACCACTGCTCGCTGCTGCCCAAGCCCAGATGATAGACGCAGCCCGAGGCCCTGCCGCCCTTGAGAAACAGCTTCCCGCCGTCGGGCCGGATCATTTGCAGGCCGGCAATCCGCTCGTAGCCGCCGATCGGCCGCATGGGAACCAGCAGGGCCTCGCCGAGTACCAGCATTTTCCTCTCAGGGAATCCCTTCCGTGCCAGATAGGGATGCACGTCGAGCTTCGCTCTGGCTATCAGGTTTCCGGCCTTCTCCGCCGCCTGCTCGGGCGAAGGCCCAGCCGAGACTGGCGGTGGCCGGTGCGGGCGCGTGGAACGCGGCCGGAATTGCCCGGTGGCGTTCGGGCGCCATCCGTTTTGCCGGGCCAGTGCGAACAGACTGCCCGCGGTAATGCCGCCGGCGGGCCTGACCGAGCGCCAGACCGCAAGGGCATCCCGAGGCCGGTAGTTCTCCGATCCCTCGGACCACTCATCCCACAACGCCCAGCCATCGTTCCCGAGAGCCGAGCGGCAGGCCATCGCCATCCGCACCCAGACGTCGCGGTCATCAGGCGAGATCCACGACAGGGCCCCGGCTACCTCTTCTCTCGACGGCTGACTCATGCCGGGTCCCTCGCCTCGATCGATTTCTGGATGGCGTACTGCTGCCTGCGCCACTTGTTGAGCTGCCGCTGGACACGCCGCTCCACGCGCGAATCCACCGGACCCCTGATGAAGTAGAAGTCTCCTCGCGGCCACTCATCGAACCAGTTGCGGTATTGCGCCAGGGCGAACTTGCGCGCGGCGCCGGGATTGGCCGGTTTCCTCTCGACCGCGATCCTCTGTATGTGCTCCCAGACGAAGCGTTTGTCCGAAGCCCAGTCCCTCTCTAGCGCCCTGGCTCCCTCGACCTGCTCCATGCGGCCCGGGGCCACCGCCACCCGCGAGCGGCTCCGCCCGCGCTCTAGCCCGCACGAAGGACACAGATCCGTCTCCTCGCCCTCGCCCCATACGTAGCCGCAGCGCCGGCACTTCGGCGCTTCACCGTTGCTGAACCGCTTGCGCACCACGCGGCCCCTCTCGCCGTCGTCGAGCTCGTTGACCCCTTGCGCGAAAAAATCCAGGGTCTCTTCCAGAAACCCCAGGTAGTTGCCCGCGTGATCGAGCCATAAAGCAAAGTCTTTATTCGGCGCGGGGCGCATCACGCGGCCGATCTGTTGAATGTGAGCCGCCAAAGAGCGACGGTAGGGACGGGCCGCGATCCCGCAGTTGTGGACTAGGAGTCCTTCGCAAGTGAAGCGATTTCTAGGTCCGGCGTTGAGAATGTCCCATACACGCCTTTTGGCTTGTCTGAATGCCTGTGATACCGCTCGATGATTTGCTGCGGAGTCAGCCCCATATAGAACAGATTCCGCAGAGTTTTGTCCGCATAGCGAATCTTCGGGTGCTCCAGGCGGAATTTGTGCATTGCTGCGACCCACCCCCCCCGTCTCGTGTTGTTTGCCTGCACACGCTTTCTCGCCCAACGAAGGTTTCCCGGTTCGTAGTGACCGTCGTTGTCGATCCGGCCTATCTGCATGTTGCGGTCTTGTTCCAGGACACCAAGATTCTCTCGAATCCATTCTGCGGCCTTGCGCGGACTCTCGAAGTTGAACCGGATTCCTCTTCCACCGTAATCTGCGAAGGCTGCGCGGTTCGGCTTGGTACACCTGGCTTGCGCCGTCTTGCAGCGATTCACGAGCCAAGCCGGAACACGAGACTTGCGGCGACAGTCCGCACAGCCACGCCATGAATCGTGTTGAAGCCAGTACAAGGAGACTGACCAGCGCTTCCTGCAGTCCATGCACTCGATCTGAACATACCGATGGCGCCTTTGCCGCTTCCCCCTCCACTCGACCTCGTGAGAACAAACCCGCACATTCCGGTATTGCAATCCCACCAATTCCGGTCTGAACGATGGGGATTTGTTGGGTGGCGGCGTCCCAAAAGGGGGTCCATATCTGCTCCGCCGTTTTGACGAGATGACCTGGCGTTGCTGCGAGACCTTCGTATTCGATGACATTCTGCTCTCCCCTGCAGACTGCTCCACCATGGGAAACCCACTCGACCCCGTCCCACAGCCTGTCGCACTTACTTATTTTCTCGATGGGGACTAAACCGCGCTTCTCGGTCAGGACCCGACTGCCTTCTGCTAAACAGAGAATGTCCGGCACATCGAAGTCCTTCGCCAATGCCTCGCACGACACCAGCCCCATCACCTCCCCGCGCCGGAAGGCCTCGATCAGTGCCGCCCGTGATTCGTCGTTGCCGTCCTTGTAGGAGACTTGCCGGAAGTCGTGGCCCGCTTCCTGGAAAGCGCGGCACAGCTCCTCGCCGTGATCCACCGTGGCCGAGAACACGATCGTCTTCACGGGCTTGCCGAAGTGCTTGCCGGTCTTCGCCTCCCACTCAGCGACGATATCCCCGACGATCCTGACGCCGCGCCGCTCGACTTCCGACGCCAGCCACTCGCCGCCGTTGGTCTTCGCACCCTTCATATCGATTTCCTGCGCCGCGTAGACCTTCAATGGCGCCAGCCACTTATCGGCAATCAACTTGTCGGTGGTGGTGACGTTCACCACTCGGGAGTACGTTGCTCCCAGCCCCCGGCTGAAAGGAGTGGCGGTAAGTCCGATCACGGGCTTCCCGATGGCCTTGATGAACTTCAGGGTGGCCTTGCGCTGGGTGTGGGCTTCATCGACGATGACCAGATCGAGATCGGGCCAAAAGCCCCGCGCCTCGATCGTCTGGGCCGAGCAGACCTGAACCGGCAGAGAGCGCCCGAATGTGTTTTGACCCTGCGCCACGCCGTGGGGAATCCCGAATTCGGTGAACACCTTCGAAGTCTGGTTGACCAGCGCCACGCGGTCGCAGACGAAGGCTGCCTTCGATCCCTTGGCCGCCGCCTCGGCGATCAGATAAGCGCCCACAAGCGTCTTTCCCGATCCGGTTGGGGCACAGAGGATCTGCCGCGGATGGCCGTCGCGTATGCCTTCGCGCAATAACTCGATCGACGCGGACTGATAGTCCCTGAGCGGCGGAATCATGGCCGGATGTTCTCCCCCAAGGCCCGCAGGCGCTTCCGCAGAAACCTGTTTTCGGCATTCGATTCCTGGAACTTGGTCTGCCACTGACCCACCGATCCTTTGAGGGTTCGGATGTGAGCGCGGTAGTTGTTGAACTTCTCCTCGCGCACGGCGGCGACGGGCGCGGATTCGGCCTGGATGAAGGCGATCCGCTCCTCGAGCTCGTCGTTCTTCGTGCGGAGCTCGTTGAGTTCGAGCTTGGCCTCGGTCAGCTCGGCCTCTAGAAGCTCGTTTTCCTTGCGGAGCTTGGCGGCCGCCGCGGGCGTGGGCTTGGCGGGCTTGGGCTCGGAGTCCTCGCCCCTGGCCTTGCGCGCGGCGTCCTTGGCGGACATCTCGCCGGACTTGACCCTCTCGGCTAAGCCAGCCTTGGCGATCTCGGCCCCGGCTTGCGCCGATATCTCCCCGGAGCGGACATGCCCGCCCAAACCGGCGCGCTCGGCTTCCTTGGCATGTCTTATGGTTCGAGTTGACACACCAGCCTCGGTGGCCATCTCGGATTCCGTCGTTCCGCTTAAATAGGAAGTAGCTTCCGGTTTAACGCCGCCACCGTTACGCGGCGTCTTGTCGGCGTCCTCAAAGAGGTTCGGATGATTGAGGCTTGCTGTCCGCCTATCGTGGCCGCGCTGCATCCATTCGCGGCAGGCGACGATGGCGGCGGTTCGCTGCGAAGCGGTCAAATGCCGCCGGTGAGCGTTCGCGCGAATCACGAAACCAGCAGGGTCCTCGTCCTCGGGCAGGGGAACAAACTTGCATGTCTTCTCCGCCTTACCGGCGACACGATAGCGGTGCCAGCCGTCCAGAATCATTTCGTCGTAGATTGTGATCGGCTCATTGACGCCGTGCGCCCGTACGTCCTCGACCAGCGCCGCGAATTGTTCGGGCGGCATGTCGCCCCAGACGACGGATAACGGATGGCGTTTCATCGCTCTTTCCCCTTTACTAAGAGACCCAGCCGGGCCCGTTCCGGCCGGACTCGTCCAGGTCGTTGCCGGTCCGCTCGGCCAGCGCACGGCATAAGCAGCCGACGGCCAACGCCAAGCGAATGTCGCCGCCACTGTGACAGTCGATGCCGGCGACCAGCTTCCAGGCGGTCTCGACGTTGCCGTTGAGCCTGACGCCGGGAGAGGCTTCGATGATCTCGGCGACCGTGGGAAAGGCAGGCTTCGGGAGTTGTTTGTGCATGGGCGGTGTCTCCTTCTTGGATTTCAGGCGGCACGCCTCCGCCGGCTCCCCCTTGTAACGACGCAGGATTTGACGGACAACGACCCGAACATGGCTCCAGGCGCACATCAGGTAAAAATCCTTGTCCTCACCTTCGATCCGTTCATGCCTGGAAATCACAGCACCCACCAGCGACGCCGCTTGAACCGTCCGTCCTTCCGACAAGCCTCTCTCAACGAGTTCAGCAACCTCCGCCCCTAATTCTTTCCCTGAAAGCATTCACCCCTCCAGTTCAGCGATAAGCTGGCGAAGCCAGCTATCAATGGTTTCGATATCCCGCCGTATGACCTGCCACTCATTAGGCATCGCGCCCCGAGCCACAACGCCCGCATCAACACGCCCGCAAAATTCGGCTAGTTGACGCACTCGCCCCTGTCCGTCAGTGGAAAGGGCAAACTCTTCAGGGTCACGGCCGCCAAGGTCAATTAGTTCTACGGTGCGCGGTTTCTTCCCTTGTTCGGCGAGCGCCGTTACGGTCGGAGGAGTATCGGATTCCACGGCGGATTCGAAATCCTCCCCGGGGACGCTGGTAACGCGGACGGCGGTCTTGGCCTGACGTTCGGATAGGCCAGCCTCTTTCGCGGCCAAACCTCGGGTCGGTACCGGCCCTAGGTCCGTCCGCGCCCCACTCTTAGGTTCGTGTTGCTTCAGCAGTTCCCCGCAGCGCCGGATCGCCCTCGCCTGGATGCGGACGGCCATCTTGTGGAGCGTGTCGTCGTTAGCCTGTTTCGCATAGGAGGCCAAAGCGGCAGCCTGGTCGGCCCAGTCCTGGCACTCGTCGAGCCGGGAACACTCCGTGAGCGCCCGCTTGGCGTTGACGTAGGCTCCGGGGAGCCGCACATCGGTATTGGATGACAGCGGGGTCATGCCGACACCATTTGACGGGGTTGTTGTCACACCCGTCACGCCGCCCCCTGCTTGAGCGCCTTCTCCTGGGCTTCCTGCGCCGCCTTCTCTGCTGCCTCTGGCTGCTGATAGTCCTTGATGTCAATGCCTAACTGCTCACACCAGCTGTAAACCGAGGCGTCGGTGATACCCATATCGAAGCCGGCCAGGACTACCTGACTCTTCCGGCCCCGGTACTTCTCCAGTGCCTCCCGCACAACATCCTCAACGGGCTTTCCCCGCTGAACTTCCAGGAGAGTCTGTCTGTCTGTCTTCATCTCTTTACCCCAATGGAAGAATTATCCATGAACAGAACTCTACCATCGGATGTAGCGCTTGTCAACGAAGTTTTCTACCATTTGGTAGAGGAGAGGGCCATGAGCGTGGGGAAGCGCCTAAAGCGGGCTAGGCTGGAGGCGAGGCTTACCCTAGAGAAGTCCGCGGAGTTGGTGAACACCAACTTCAACACTATCTGGAGGTATGAGGCTGGTCAGCGCCGACCTTCTGGGCCGACGCTCTACGCATTAGCCACACTTTACGGCAAGCCCGTGGAGTGGTTCTTTGGCGGGGAAGAGCAGGGGTCGGAGCCTCTGCCGGAAGAGCATTTAACCCAACAACTAGCAGCCTTCACGTGGTATGCGGAGTCGAACCGAACTCTATCTGCCACCGCTTTAGTCGCCAAGTTGACGCTGAAGTACGATGACCCCGCCAGCGAGAGCACCGTGCAACGGTGGATCCGGGGGTGGACGGAGCAGTCCATAGAAGACGACTCCCCCTTCGACTGGAGTCAGATAGGTAAACAAGGCGACCTGCCCTGGGAATCTGGGGGGTACCTGATGAGAATGCTGGCTTTCGTACTAGAGGGCAAGCACGACTGGTTTTTGACCAATGCCAGCACCGTGCGACCGCAACGCATCACGCTTCGCCAGGCCAAGTGGTGTTGGCGAGTGCATATGGCGGCGCCGGAACTGTGCTTGTTCGACGTTTTTTGGGTGGCCCATAACTGTTCGCTGAGGGAATTGGTGGGCGACCTAGAGGGACATCCGTTCAACATGGAGGACATCCAGGCTTTTTTGGCTTATCGGCCCTGGGCAGGCGAAGACAAGTACGACGCCTATCATCAGGCCACGACCAATGGAACGATTCCCTCTCTACCTGATAGCGGAAAGGCAGTTCTCGATGTCAACATCGCCGTCCGGCTTTTTGAAACTTCGACCCCCCAGGTCGAATCGATCATTCCCATTGGTGGGTTGCTGTTTTCGGAAACCCTGGCGCTGCTAATGGTCAAAGGAGATGACAGAGATAGAGCAGAGCGACTTGTGGAAGGGCTGCCTCCCGGGTACTTCCGAGACCCGGAAGAGTTTGGAGTACTCTCCGGCAACAACCCAGCTATTCAAGAAAACTTTGTGGTGGATTCGTCGCAAGATGGATACGTCTTTGATCTTACCCAACTCTCCAAATACGAGCGCAAGAAGACAGCTGACTCTTCCTGACGGCTGTTCAATAGCGCGCGGGCCACTGGTGGGCCGACAGCGACAACGGTGAGTACAAGCCCCGGCTGATGCGTTTGAGGACGATCAGACGCTCGGCCAGGTGGTCTGGTGGGCACACACGGAAGTTCTGTAACAGGAGTTAGACATGTGGCTCTCTTTGAACACAATCTTCGCATTACTCCTTGCCGTATGGGTTTTCATTGACGCAAGGGCGAGAATGAATCACGTTGGCTGGGCAGTGCTAACTTTGCTTTTCGGACCCATAATATTGGTGGCGGATGGGTATTTACTTGACTCAGGTGACCACAAGATGTAGGATCGGGGAAATGGAAGATTATCCTCGGAATCTGGCCGAGTTCGAGGCGCGTTTCGCCACCGAGCAGGCCTGTCGAGAGTATCTGTGTCAACTCCGCTGGCCGGAGGGTTTTCGTTGTCCGCGATGCGGGCACGACAAAGCGTGGGCGGTGCGGACAGCGCTGCTGGAGTGCGCCGGCTGCGGGCATCAAGCTTCTCCAACGGCGGGCACAATATTTCAAGACACCCGCCAACCCCTCCAGAGTTGGTTTCGAGCGATGTGGTGGCTCACGAGCCAGAAGAACGGGGCGAGCGCGCTGGGCTTGCAGCGGGTGTTGGGCCTGGGCAGCTACAAAACGGCCTGGACTTGGTTGCATAAGCTCCGGCGCGCCATGGTGCGGCCCGGACGCGATCGGCTCAGCGGGCGCGTGGAGGTTGACGAGACTTACTTAGGAGGCTTGGAGGAGGGCGTGCGCGGTCGCCAAACCGACGCTAAGGCGCTGATTGTAGTAGCGGCCGAGGAAGATGGTGCCGGCATCGGGCGGGTTCGGATACGCACCATTCCCAACGCCTCCGGGGACAGCTTGATGGCCTTCGTCGGCGAGTCGATCGAACCCGGCAGCGTGGTCCATACCGACGGTTGGCTGGGATACGAACCGCTCGAAGGCGACGGCTATCGCCACGAGGTGAGCTACCTGGAGGGGCAACCGGCGCGCGCCTCGAAACTGCTCCCCCGGGTGCACCGCGTGGTGTCGTTAGTGAAGCGCTGGATACTGGGCACGCATCAAGGAGCGGTCAGTCACGAGCATCTCGACTCCTACCTCGACGAATTCGCCTTCCGCTTCAACCGCCGCAAGTCCAGAAGTCGAGGCAAGCTCTTTTACCGCCTGGTTCAACAGGCCGTCGCCGTGCCACCGGCACCCTACAAATCGCTGGTCGGAGGCACCGCGACACGCGCTACGGACGACCACAACATGTAGGGGCTATTTCCCAATACCTGAGTCAAGTAAATATCCATCCTCTGGTTTTTTGTTCTCGTTGGCACCCTTGCTCTCGGTTTGTAGTTAAGCAATCCAGTTTTGTGGAAGTGGGACCAACGGGACCTTTGGCTGACTCCGAAAGTTATAGTGACGGGACGGGATTGAGTATTAGCCAGGATTTCCATTTTGGCCCTGGTACCGCGACAGTATACACCCGCGTCGCCCCGAATACCACGTCTTTTCGCGCTGAACCCTGCACATCACCTCCGCCGATAGGCGCCAGGGCTCGTCCGTCCGCTCACAGACGTTGGTTGAGCGGACTGAACGGCGCTCCGGCCGACACTGCTCCTGCGAAACCTTTTTGGAGCCAAAAAACTGTTGATCCTCGCCCGGGCAACGCTACCCACCGGGCACAGGCAGCGCCCAGATCCTCCGCAGCATGTCGCCAAACAGCCGCCGGTTCAGATGTCCCTCCGCCAATAAGAGCCAGTAATACCGGGCGTGCTTGACCAGCCGTCCGCCGGTCTTCATCAGCCGGTGCTGCAGACTCGTCAGCGACCAGCTCTTGATCCTGCGCGGCAGTCCGAGTCGCCGCCACAGGTTGCCCAAGTTGTAGGAGAGCACGCTGAACTGAAGCCGCACTTCGTTTGCTCGGAAGCGATGGCACGACAGCCGCGTCCAGTGAGTCGCCTGCTTGCCTTCCTTGATCCACTGCTCGGCGGTGCCGCGCTTGTTGTAGAACCGCACCAGCGAACGACTCGGCAGGGTCATGTTGGTCACCAAGAAGCCGGGTCGCGCAAACAGCTCACCCGGGTGATGCTCCACTTTGGCGACGATCCGTCGGGGTTTGGACCAGCTCTCCGCCTGATAGCGGAAACTCTTGTAGCGCACCAGCGGTTTCGCGCTGGGCCTGCCCGGTGGCCGGAACAAGATGTCGGCGATCTCCCACTCCAGCTTCTTGTTGGCCGGGATGCGAATGACGTAGTCCACTCCGCGATCCTCCAACGCCTCGTAGATCTCCGGCTTGGCGAAGGCGGCGTCGGCGCGGAACGTCACTCGCTTGCCTTCTCCGTGTTGGCGCTCGATCTCGGGCAGTAGCAGTTCGTCCCAGTCCTCGGCGCTGGACACGTTGCCCGCTCGCAGCTTCGCCGCCAGACAGTCGCCGTGCTGGTTGAACAGCAGCAGCGGGTGATAGCAGACGGACTCAAAGTGGCCGTTGTAGGCACTGCCCTCTTGTTGGCCGTGGACCGGGCTTTCGGTGGAGTCCATGTCCAGAACGACCCGCGCGGAGTCGTCGAACGCCTCCGCTCGCCCGACCAGCTCTCGGTTCAGCGCCATCAGCCCCAGCAGGTTCTCTTCGCTCGCCAGCATCTCCGTCTCGAAGCCGTGCAGCGTCGAGGTCAAGGCCGCACCACGATGCCAGATCTTCTGCGAACCGATCAGCCGAAACGTCGGATCGATCGAAACCCGCTCGGCGTCGTTGACGTCCTCGTAGCCTGCCAAGCGGCTGTAGATCGACTGCCGCAGCAGATCACCGAGCGTGAACTGCTTGTTTGTGCCTTGCCGGGAGTCGGTGAGATGCTCGTCAATCAGTCCTCCGAGACCGAGCCGTTCGTCCAGTTCGCGAACCAAAATCAGGCCACCGTCAGAAGTGACGTGCGATCCCTGGAAATCGACTTTGAGAAGTCCATTGAAAGTTAGCTGGAATGGCTTGGGATGGGTATTTACTTGACTCAGGTATTGGGAAATAGCCCCTACATGTTGTGGTCGTCCGTAGCGCGTGTCGCGGTGCCTCCGACCAGCGATTTGTAGGGTGCCGGTGGCACGGCGACGGCCTGTTGAACCAGGCGGTAAAAGAGCTTGCCTCGACTTCTGGACTTGCGGCGGTTGAAGCGGAAGGCGAATTCGTCGAGGTAGGAGTCGAGATGCTCGTGACTGACCGCTCCTTGATGCGTGCCCAGTATCCAGCGCTTCACTAACGACACCACGCGGTGCACCCGGGGGAGCAGTTTCGAGGCGCGCGCCGGTTGCCCCTCCAGGTAGCTCACCTCGTGGCGATAGCCGTCGCCTTCGAGCGGTTCGTATCCCAGCCAACCGTCGGTATGGACCACGCTGCCGGGTTCGATCGACTCGCCGACGAAGGCCATCAAGCTGTCCCCGGAGGCGTTGGGAATGGTGCGTATCCGAACCCGCCCGATGCCGGCACCATCTTCCTCGGCCGCTACTACAATCAGCGCCTTAGCGTCGGTTTGGCGACCGCGCACGCCCTCCTCCAAGCCTCCTAAGTAAGTCTCGTCAACCTCCACGCGCCCGCTGAGCCGATCGCGTCCGGGCCGCACCATGGCGCGCCGGAGCTTATGCAACCAAGTCCAGGCCGTTTTGTAGCTGCCCAGGCCCAACACCCGCTGCAAGCCCAGCGCGCTCGCCCCGTTCTTCTGGCTCGTGAGCCACCACATGGCTCGAAACCAACTCTGGAGGGGTTGGCGGGTGTCTTGAAATATTGTGCCCGCCGTTGGAGAAGCTTGATGCCCGCAGCCGGCGCACTCCAGCAGCGCTGTCCGCACCGCCCACGCTTTGTCGTGCCCGCATCGCGGACAACGAAAACCCTCCGGCCAGCGGAGTTGACACAGATACTCTCGACAGGCCTGCTCGGTGGCGAAACGCGCCCGAACTCGGCCAGATTCCGAGGATAATCTTCCATTTCCCCGATCCTACATCTTGTGGTCACCTGAGTCAAGTAAATACCCATCTGGCTTGGTTTGTTTTTCACCCATTGGGTGTTGGCCTCCATGGCGTCCTCATCGGGCTCTAGCCCCTATGAATAAAGACGCTCAAGGCCGCTGGAAGGTTGGGCTGTCAAACATCAAATTGAAAATGCGGGATTAGCCCTTGACGGAGGAGTGAGGGAGGATCGGAAAAGTGATGTGGACATCAAGCCACTAAGTGTTGCCTCCACCACTGCTGTAGACGCCAAGTTCCCGCGGGCCGTTCCTTGTAATCGAGAAACCGGAGCCCGCAGCCCCCCGGCCTGTGCTAGTCTCGGCTACACCCAGTCAATTCCCGCATTTCCGCCGCAATCGGATGCTCTTGCCAAGGCCACAGCAATCTGGTCTTAGGTAGGAAGACGATCCTGTCTCCGAATCCGATGTCGTGGTCAAAGGTAATGATGACGTCCTTCGTCTTTGCCAATCGGCTCCCTTTTACCTGGGACACCGACGTTAACGGCACACGGACTTCGCGCGAGTAGTTGGAGATGATGAGCGTTTCACCGTCCAGGATTACCTTGCGGAGCCGGGCGCCGTACCAGAAGAGGAAGCACGCCCCGAGGACGGCGACACCGAGAAGCAACTCGTAGTGGGCCGCAGCAGCGTCAAAGAAAAGGGCACCTAATCCCCAAGACGCGAGCCACAGAAAGGGCAAGACCGTCTTGTAGAAGGGCACGGCGCTCGATGACAAAACCCGCACTATCGGTCAGCTTATCCAGAGGTCCGACAGGCTGTCAACTTCAACTTTTCTTTGACCTGAACGCGTTCGGCGAAGCCGTGATTTGCCCTAAGAGCGGCGTAGACGCGCTCAGCCGCTACGACGACAACGGCAACGGGCGGATCACTTGCGCCGAAGCGCGCAAGCACGGGATCGCGCCGGTGCCGCGCAGCCATCCGGCTTATCGCTTCATGCGGGATTCCGACGGTGACGGTATTGTCTGTGAGTAGCGGACAAGTGCGGTGGACGGGGAGAACGCTGTGAGCCGACCGAGCCGCACGCATGCTTTCATGCTAGGCTGACTCAGGTAGATAAGTCCCCTTCAAAGGAGGTAGGAACTATGAAAATCCGAACAGCAATACTACTCACGGCAATCACGTTGTTCGCCCTAGGCGGATGCCAGGAGACCCCCGAGCCCGAGCCGACCGCCGACCCGGCACCCGCACCGACGGCACCGGCGGAGCCAGAGCCGGCACCCACCGAGCCCGAAGAGCCGGATACGGATTCCGACGAATCCACCGAGCCCTCAGGGGACACTAACCAATAGGAGTACAAGCCGCTGCCATGGCCCAGGGCGGGCAAGATCATTGGGCAGGTGCGGTGGGCGGGTAAGACGTTGTGCAGTTCCAGTCTATTTTGATGAAAACAACCTCAGCATTGCTTTGCGCGGTTCTACTGGTCACGCCCGCAGGATTGGCAAAGACCGTCTCCGTCGGAGTCCCCTGGGGAAAGGCTCGAACGATAATAGCCGAAGGCGATTATCGCCCCAAGATTCGGGTTGAGTTGCACTCGTCCGAGCGGCTAAAGGGGAAACTAGCAGGAACAACTGACGCGGGCCTGCGGCTGGTGCGCCGTGGAACCGAGACAAGCATTGCGCGGGAAGATATTCGCACGATCCGGCTCAGACCCCGCAAGACGACCCGCTACAAGTATCGGCTGCTTGGCTTGATGGGAGGCATCCCCGCCGGATTTTTTGGGGGCTTTTTCTTTGGTGCAGTTGCTAGCGGCGGTGACATAGATAGATGGGGCCGCTCTTCGGACACGGCATTTTTCGCCACATTGATAGCAGTGCCCTATTGGTTCTACAAGCGCGGAGCGCGGGCCGACCGCGGGACCGTGCTGATTGTCTTGGACGAGAGCGCGCCGGATTCTTCACGGGACGGCTCGCAGGCGGAGCGGCTCTCTTCGGCCAAAGGGGAATAACTATGAAGAGATCGTACTTCCGGGTACAAGGTTGAGGAGGAATAAACAATGAGCGCTGAACTGATCGGCATTCTGAGCGTGGGCGTGGCGCTGGCCGCGCTCCACATGGCCAGCATCAAGAACTTGCGCGATGAGATGAAGATCTTGCGCGAAGAGATCAAGAGCTTGCGCGAGGACGTCAAGGCCATGGAGCATCGCCTGGACTCGCTAGAGCAGCGCATGGCGCGGCTGGAAGGCGTGCTGGACGGCTTGCGCGAGGCGCTGTTCGGGCGCACCCGGGAGAAGGTGGGGGAATAGAGGGCCTACACGGTGGCCCGACGACGCCAGGGTGGTCGGTGAGTTAAGTGGATGACGCGGCAGGCCGGCGCTAAGATGAGATACATGGCGACCGAACAATTTATACGCTAAGCCTTTCGCTTCGCATCCTCGCAGCTATCATCTATTCGCAGATTCGGGGAGATCGATCGTGTTTTGAGCGAGGCGGGCTCGGATGGCCGGACGATCTAGAAGATCAAGCTCGCTTGGCCGGAGTTGAACTATGAGACGGCCAAGGGCGTGCTGATCCTCAGCCCTTCGGAACCTTCCATTCCTCGCCTTTCAAGTTGGTAAGCCGACAAGGCTTTCTAGAAAGCAAGAAGATCGGTAGTGACTGGATATTTACTCAGCATTCCCTTGGCCTCTCTCAAACGCGCCGTAACTCTCGTCGTCGGTCTCGCATTGCTGATCGTGTCACCGGTGGTTCTTGCGCAATCATCCAGCGACGCGGGCTCGGAAACAACCCAGCCGCCACGCGCGAACGCCGACGTTACCGCGCCCCCGTCAGCTGAGGCTGAGAACACGCCGAGGTGGAAATTCGATGTCGGTGTCAGCATCTCACCTCTGTTCGTGGCCTTCTTTGACGAGTCGTCTTGTTGCACGCCTCTTGGCGGATGGGTGACTGTAGGGTCGGGAAGGTTCCGCCTGCAGGTTGACTATGTGCGCAACGTGCAGCGGTGGGGTGGGTTTACAGACTCCTACGAGCACCTAGGAGGACAGGAAATCGTCGTAGAGCGAGCCCTTGGGGGTACCCAGGTGGAACAAGTTGGTGGAGTGACGGCGTACTGGCGCTTGTCCAAGAATCCGCGCTGGACCCCGCACCTACTTCTTGGAATACGATTGGCGCACCGCGCCAATCGTGCCTGCCGTGCCGAGGGCCATCCCGTTATCGAGACGCCACCGGTTCCCATGCAACGATTCCGTGTCGATTTCACGGGTGCACGGCCGTGCGCGGATGAGCCTGCGAACATACGTTTTGGAATCTTCCCGCAGGTTGGGGTGGGAGTCGATCGCTCGATTGGTTCCCGATGGTTCCTCCGCGCACAGGTTCGACTCTTGGAGGTCCGATTCGGTGCAGGTATTCGGTTCTGACTGCGGCGTTTCAACCTACCCACGACACCGGGGGGGACTCCCCACCGTTTGTCAAGTGCTGAGGAAGGGCGGTACCCTTCCAGAGCGGCTGCCCAGCGCGGTAGTTCAAGCTGCCGCTTGGGCCGGCGGCTGACGACGGGCGGGGTCATACAGGGTTCCCTGACGAAGCATGGCGCACAGCACGGCCAGAAGTCGGTCCGCAAGACCGCGCAACGCGCGCCCGTGAGAATGCCCTCGGCTGCGCAACTGATGGTAATGGTGACGACTGTGGGGGTCGTGTTGGATGCTCACTCTCGCCCAATGGTAGAGCGCGTTGCGTAAACGGTCATTGCAGCCGCGACGCATCAAGACGGCGATCTTTTTGCCACTGCGGCGCGTGATCGGGGCGCTGCCGCAGTAGGCTCGAAGAGCGGGGTAGTCTCGATGGGCGAGAGCCTGTGAGGCCTCGGCCAGCATCGTGGCGGCGACGACACGTCCGACCCCGGGCAAGGAGAGGATGATCTCGACGTCGCGATGCTGGTGAGGATCCTCGTCGTCCTCGGACGGGGAAGCGAGTTGCTCCAGCAGGGTTTGGAGGCGCCTGGCCAGCTCGGTTCGCTGCTGGGCGATGAGTCGCAGATGAGGAATGAGTAGAAGAGCGTGTTCGCTCGCTGCGTCGGCCGTTCCGGCAGCAAGTTGGAATCCCGGCGCTCGCAGTTCGTTGACGATGTCGGCCGATTGGAGCCGGCGAATGCGGTGGGCGCGAAGCAACTTTTCGATTCGTGCCGGTTTCAGTCGACGAGCCTTTGCGGGGCTGGGAGCCAGTTCCAGCAGGGCCCAGAGCCAAGCTTCGTTGGCGGCTGGGGACAAGCGCAAAAGCTGCGGGTAGTAGCGATAGAGTTGCTCGCGAAGTTGGCAGCTGTTGCGGTTGAAGCTGCTACGCAACTCATCGTCGAGACGAGTGAGGTCGCGCAGGCGCATCACGAGCGGGTCGTCGACCTCGATGGCATGGAAGCAATGCGGGTCGGTTCGCAGCGAGCAAGCCAAGACGAAAGCGTCACGGCGGTCGTCTTTGGCGCCGGCCGGGAAATGCCGGTCTCGGAAACGATCGAGTTGTTTCGGGTTAAGGAAGAAAGCCGAGAATCCCCGTTCGAGCAGCGTTTCGACCAACGCGCCACGCGGGACTTCGATCGCGACCGCGATGGAAGCCGGCGGGCAGCCGGTCAACTCGAGCAGTTGATTGAGGAACTCGCCGACCGCCGAACCGGAATGAACGACGGTGCGTTCGTGAACGATCTCGCCCTGGGTGTCGAGCAGACAGATTTGATGGGCCTCGGTGGCCCAGTCGATACCGACGAAGAATTGAAATGCAGATGCAGACAAGACAGACTCCTTTCGCCAGCCGCCGCAACCAACGGCACCCCTGTACTGGCGCTCGAACAAACGGCGCGAACTCCCCACTGGGCTTTCGGTTGCGGACCACACCGGGAGGGCGCAAGTCCCCCCCAGGCGTTCGATCACGCAGGGGGCGAAGGGCACTCCTCTCGGGTGGCCGGTCTTCTATGAACTACCGCGCTGGGCAGCCGCTCTGGAAGGGTACAGGGGCCTTTCCTAGTGGGGTAGTTCTCAGATAGCCTCTTGCTGGCCTTAAAGGATCATCCAGGAGCGATCTAGCGTGGGCCGGGCACCCTCGCCTATCGGACCAACCGTGCAATGCCTCAGAGGGCTTCTGAGCGGCGTTCTTAGGGTTATCCACAGTTCCCTGTGATTCGGGGCAGTCAGTTATCCACGCTCAAACACCACACTACCTTTCCGGTCAAACACCACACCACTCAAGTAGTTAAAGATCAAGTAGAAAGATTACAAGTAGTAGAAGCGGCTACGGCTGTGGATAACTCGCTGAAAACAAAAGCCTTAAGGCAAACTGCGGCGGAACGGGCAAGCGGACCGACAACAAGACCCAACCCAAAACTAGAATCAACCCCCCCGGATAGCCTCCCGCCAAGAGGCGAGTCAAGCCGCTGGCGCGGCTCCTAGCAAGAACAGTTTACTCAAGGTGTGGCGTCTCATTTCACGGAGCCTCTAGTTGGCTCGGGTTGTTGGATCGTCAAGGTGACGTTCTTCTTGTCTTTCTTTCTACCCCGCAGGTAGCCGAGTGCCGTCGATCCGCTCCAGATTCCAATCGCCCCTGC
This sequence comes from Bryobacterales bacterium, assembly GCA_965248235.1. GTDB lineage: Bacteria > Acidobacteriota > Terriglobia > Bryobacterales > UBA6623 > UBA6623. The sequence continues at coordinate 510,023 of CBDFIU010000003.1, forward strand.
CATCGAAGCCGGGGTTGGTGGACTGTCAATGTTTAATGGTACTGCAAGAAAGACGCCGCCCAGGAAAAACAGCGCTGCGTAGAGGAATCTCTTGTTCCCTTGATACCGGGTGAACTGCACGGTGGAGATCCGATCCGTGGGAAGGTCCTGAAGTCCACGCGGCACCGGATTGGTGCCAGTGCTCTTCTTGATGTCTACCGTCAAGAGACCGTCCTGGACCTCCTTGACCCGGCCCCGCAAGCGGTTGCCGTCCGCGAAGGAGGCATCAATTCGTTTGCCGCTGAGCAGATCGCGCAACCGCTCGGTCTCCGAAGCCCTGACGGACAGGACCTGATTCCGAGCAGTCCGTATACTGCATGCCGCCAGCAGGCAAACGCACAGCGGCAGGACAATCACTCGCCTCCACATGCTCGTGCTCCTTGGGTACGCTGCGCTACGACCCTACGGGTGGCGGGCCAGGTCGAACAGTTCTCGATCCCGATCCCGTTCTAAAGAATACATCGAGTCCCTTCCATGAAGCGATCTCGCTTGTCGGGATCGTTGGCGTCGCTGGGCCATCCTGTAGCTCTTTTTTCCGCGCCTTTAGCTCCCGCTTCAGGGTCTCAAAATCAACCCCCAAAAACAAGGCGTCCAGTATGGCCGAAAGGTTCCTTTCGGCCCGTCCACACGGCCCGCCCCCCCCTTTCCCTCGTAAACAGCCTCCCCTTCAGATCGGCCCGCAGCGGTCCAGGGCGCGAAGCGGCGAAGCGTACCCTTGACGGCGAGGACCGATCTGGAATCATGCGACGCGAGGGAAAGGGGGGTAAGTCCCTGGGGAAGGGAGGCTCGACAAACCTCCACAAGGCGTATGCCAGCCCTGCTTACGGCTCGCAGTCCTGATAGTCCGAGATCATACAGGCCCGCGCTAGTTCAGTCGCGCGGCTGATCTCGGCGCGGGTCATGTCGCGTTCAAATCTGCCCCGCATCTCCCGGGCGGCTTCGTTCCCGTTTGCGCCAGCGATGTTGAACCACATGTGCGCGAGCACGGAGTCCTCAAGGACGCCCCCCAGCCCGGCAGCGTAACTGAGCCCGAGGCCGTACTGCGCATTGGCTTGGCCCTGCTCGGCAGCCAGTCGGTACCATTTCACGGCTTCGGCATTGTCCTTGAGAACGCTGCGCCCGGTGGCGTACATGCGCCCGAGGGTGTACTGCGCGCTGGCGACGCCTTGCTCGGCAGCCAGTCGGAACCATTTCACGGCTTCGGCATCGTCTTTGAGGACGCCCTCGCCAAAGGCGTACATGAGCCCGAGGGCGTACTGCGCTTCGGCGGTTCCTTGCTCGGCGTGAACGCGGAACCCTCGTATCGCTGTGGCATAGTCGCGGCGTTCATACGCCGCCACGGCTTCGTCAAATGTCTGCGCCGCGGCGACCGGTATGCCGAGCAGCACAGCCAGCAGCGCCAAGGCGACAATGCCGCGCCGAATCAGCCGGTGATGGGTATTTACTTGACTCAGGTGACCACAAGATATAGGATCGGGGAAATGGAAGATTATCCTCGGAATCTGGCCGAGTTCGAGGCGCGTTTCGCCACCGAGCAGGCCTGTCGAGAGTATCTGTGTCAACTCCGCTGGCCGGAGGGTTTTCGTTGTCCGCGATGCGGGCACGACAAAGCGTGGGCGGTGCGGACAGCGCTGCTGGAGTGCGCCGGCTGCGGGCATCAAGCTTCTCCAACGGCGGGCACAATATTTCAAGACACCCGCCAACCCCTCCAGAGTTGGTTTCGAGCCATGTGGTGGCTCACGAGCCAGAAGAACGGGGCGAGCGCGCTGGGCTTGCAGCGGGTGTTGGGCCTGGGCAGCTACAAAACGGCCTGGACTTGGTTGCATAAGCTCCGGCGCGCCATGGTGCGGCCCGGACGCGATCGGCTCAGCGGGCGCGTGGAGGTTGACGAGACTTACTTAGGAGGCTTGGAGGAGGGCGTGCGCGGTCGCCAAACCGACGCTAAGGCGCTGATTGTAGTAGCGGCCGAGGAAGATGGTGCCGGCATCGGGCGGGTTCGGATACGCACCATTCCCAACGCCTCCGGGGACAGCTTGATGGCCTTCGTCGGCGAGTCGATCGAACCCGGCAGCGTGGTCCATACCGACGGTTGGCTGGGATACGAACCGCTCGAAGGCGACGGCTATCGCCACGAGGTGAGCTACCTGGAGGGGCAACCGGCGCGCGCCTCGAAACTGCTCCCCCGGGTGCACCGCGTGGTGTCGTTAGTGAAGCGCTGGATACTGGGCACGCATCAAGGAGCGGTCAGTCACGAGCATCTCGACTCCTACCTCGACGAATTCGCCTTCCGCTTCAACCGCCGCAAGTCCAGAAGTCGAGGCAAGCTCTTTTACCGCCTGGTTCAACAGGCCGTCGCCGTGCCACCGGCACCCTACAAATCGCTGGTCGGAGGCACCGCGACACGCGCTACGGACGACCACAACATGTAGGGGCTATTTCCCAATACCTGAGTCAAGTAAATACCCATCCAGCCGGTTTTTAATGCATGTTTGTAGCATCAGGGGGTCTGTGCCTTATTGGGCGGTCTTCAGTTTCTCGCGGGCAGCAGCCAGTTTTCCCTCGATCATGGCTTTCTGGAACTGGAGCCCGCTTTCTACTCGATCAAATCTGCCATTCACCGATTTTTCAAGCCGCGTCCGGAGCCCCGGAATGTCCTGTTTGCGGGCCATCAGCGCCATAGTCACCGCGTCCCCCGCCCATCGCTTTTCCCAACGGTCGGTTTGGGCTTCCTGAACGGCCTTGAGCGTGTTGATCCACTGTTCGTAAAGCTGATCGACTTCATCAATTCGCTTCGAGAGGGCTTGGCGCAGTTCTTCGGGGTCCGGGGCGGGCGCGGCTGGCGGCGGGCGCGGCGCGGCCTTCTTTTGGGATGCTTGGATGGCCCATTCTTCTTCGGCCTTCTTGCTTTCTTGGGCTTGTTGAAGCAGCTTCTGTGCAGATTCGACTCTCTTCTCCGCGAAGGATTTACCCGCTCTAACGCGCTGCGCCAACGCGGGCAGTTCGGGGTCTGTGTATTCCTTAATTTGCTGGCGCAACTCCGCGAGGTTCTCCGCGCGGCTTTTTTGGGCAGATTCGAGTTGTCTTAGCGCGCTTTGCTTCGCCCTCGCGTGCGAGCGCTGGATGAACGGCTCGCGAATGGACGCGGATGAACTCTGGAATTGTTTCCGGGGAGGAGGTGAGGTGTCAACGACTTCTTTCCGCTCCCGCCAAGCAGCGATTTCTTCCTGATTCAACTGCTCGATCTCATCGGTAAGCTGAACCAGGGCCTCACGCAACTCGTTGGCTTGTCTCTGCTCCCCGCTCTGGCAGCCGAACGCCGTCAGCGTGAGGATGGCGGCCAGGGCCGTTGCCCAAACTGCCGAGAACAACTTCCCCTCGCCCCGGTGCGGCACGATGTGGTCGACCTCGCCGGCTGCGGCGATGCGGCCCGCGGCCTTGCATCTCACGCACAGCGGATGGCGGACGAGGTAGGCCTCCCGCGCCTTGCGCCAGCGCCGGTCGTATCCCCGCTTGGCCGCCGAGGGCCGTTGCCGTTTGCTGTCGTTCACAGTGAATTATCGGGGAGGTGATAGAGCAAATCTCTTGTGCTGCGTCAAGCACGCCGCGCCGTCCAGCAACCGCTCCCGGTAGGTGAACCGCGTCTGCAGACGGAAGCCCGGCAGGCTTTTGCGTGCAGCCGCTTTGACCTCCAGACAGCGCACGCGGCGCTGCCGTGGGCGTTCGACCGAGCCCAGCGCCAACAGACGCTCGGCTTCTCCGGGAGTCAGGGTGCGCATATACACCCCGCCGCAATACAGCAGTACCTGCTGCGCAAATCGGTATTCCATGTACAGGGGAAAGACGGACAACAAAAAAGGCGCACTGAGTGCGCCTAAATGGTTCCGGCTACGTTAGTTTCAAGACGGTCGGACCGTCCAGCCCACCGGATTTCGGGCCGCCCCCTACATCGGGGGGCTTCTAGTTAGACTACCTCAAGTGGTTGGGAGTATCCCCTTCCGGGCGGGACACGAGGCCATGAGACATCCCGGCCGCTGCCCCACTGGTGGGTTGCGAGCAGGGAAGGGTGAATCCGCGGATTCATCATGCGCGATGAATAGGGGAGAGCAGGTGCTCCTGTCGCCCTTACAGGGCTCAAGCTGGTCTGATTTTGTGCCTAGGGTTCCGCCTTCGGCTGCACCCTAGGCTATATTCCGGCCGCCGCTTCGCGGCTCAAGGCTGAGCGGCCTTTTTGCTTTCCTGGAAACGCACGATCAAGGTGATGCGGCGGTTCGAGGGGTCGTCGGGTTGGTCGCTATTGCGGAGTTGCCCGTCGGCGAAGCCGCGGACTTGCACGACCCGGCCCGGGTCAAGCCCGGCTTCGGTCATGATGCGGCGGGCAGCGTTGGCGTGTTCGACGGAGAGTTCCCAGTTTGTGTAGTCCTCGCGCCCTCGAACGGGCTTGGCATCGGTGTGGCCTTCGATGATGATCTCGTTGGGCAGCTTGTCGAGCTCTCCGGCGATGACCTGAATCGCTTGTTTCCCCGATCCGCTGGGCTCGGGGCTGCCGCTTTGGAAGAACATCCCATGCTGGTCCTCGAGCAGTTCGATGCGCAGCCCCTCGCCGCTGACCGTGGCGACGATGTGATCCTTGAGCTGCTCGAGTTCCGGCATTTCCTTCATGGCCTCGGCCAGCCTCTCGGCCAACCCGTTCAAGTCGTCTTGGCCGATGGTCATGCTGGGTTGCGACATGCCCCACTTCATTTCCTCAAAGCCTTTAGGATCATGGAAGTAAGCCGAAACGGCGGCCTTCTCGTCGGTGTTGGCATTCATCAACCACAAGACCATGAAGAGCGCCATCAGGGCGGTGACAAAATCCGCGAAGGCCACTTTCCAGGCGCCGCCGTGGTGGCCCCCGCCCTTGTACACCTTCTTGATGATGATCGGGCCGCCGCCGCCCGACTCGCCGCCTAGCCCTTCTTCCCCTTGCATGCTTTCTCCATCTCTTGGAAAGTAGGGCGGTCGCAATGAGGAATGGTGCGCCGCGCGAACTCAAGCGCCATGATCGGCGGATGCCCCTTGACGAAGGCGATGACGCCCGCCTTCAGCACGCGAAAATAGGCCGCCTCGCCCTCGTGAACCGAGGCCATGGCTTGCGCCAACGGGGCCAGGAAGCCGTAGCAGGTCAAGATGCCGAGAAAGGTTCCCACCAACGCCGCCGCGACCTTGTGACCCAGCTCCTCGGGCGGCCCCCCCAGCGCCTGCATCGTAATGACGATACCGAGCACGGCGGCCACGATACCGAGACCCGGCAGGGCGTCGGCCACGCTGGTGAGCGAATGGACCGGGGCTTCGTTTTCGGCATGGTGCACTTCGAGGTCGGCGTCGATCATCTGGTCTAGGTCGAAAGGCGGGATTCCGCCGGTGATCGCCATCCGCAGGGTGTCGCAAACGAAGGAGCTCGCGTGATGGTCCTCTAGGAAACGTGGATATTTCTTGAAGATGTCGCTCTTGCGAGGCTCTTCGACATCGACCTCGAGCTTCACCATGCCTTGCTTGCGGGCGGCCTGAAATATGTCGCTGAACATCTTCAGCGTTTCGAGGTAGACGTCGCGGTTGTAGGGGTTGCCTTTCAGCACCCGGTTAAAGTTCTTGAGCAAGCGCGTGATCACCGGCATCGGCGTTGCGATCACGAGGGTTCCCAACGCCGCGCCCCAAATGATGAGGAACTCGGATGGCTGAAACAGAACCGCCATCGTCCCGCCGTGCATCAGGTAGCCGCCGAAAACGGCGCCGATGACGATCAACATGCCGACAATCGCAAGCATAGACTTCCCTGAAAGTCGTATCGGCCCGCTGTCGGCAACAATTACCTCCGAGGGGAAGTCGGGAGGCCGAGATCTTCGGAGAGGATGCTACAATCCGATTGGCCCGATCGAGACGAGGCCGGGGGACATCATGCGAAAAACTTCCGCTGAAATCACGCGACGTTCCATGATTGCCGGGACCGCGGCGGGGACCGGGATGATGGCCGCCGCCGCATCAAGTGCCGAGGCGGTGCCGAAGAAAGCCGTTCGCAACGGCCGCCTCAAGCAGTCGGTCTGCAAGTGGTGCTATGGCGACATGCCGCTCGATGAGTTGGCCCGCAACGCGGCGGAGATCGGGCTCAAGTCGGTCGAGTTGCTGACGGAAGAAGAATGGCCGGTAGTCACGAAACACGGCCTGATTTGCGCGGTGGGTTCGGGTGTGAACGACATCCCCGACGGGCTCAATGACACGGCAAACCACGCGGCGATGGAGAAGAACTTTCGGCGCCTGATCCCGTTGGCGAAAAAGCACGGCGTCCCGAACCTGATCTGTTTCTCGGGCAACCGCCGCAACATCAGCGACGAGCGGGCGTGGGAGAACTCGGCGTTGCTGCTCAACAAAGTCAAAGCAGGCCGAGGACGATGGCGTGACGATTGTCGTCGAGTTGCTCAACAGCAAGGTCGATCATCCCGACTACCACTGCGATAGGACGCCCTGGGGCGTGGAGCTGATGAGACGAGTGGAGTCACCGCGCGTGAAGCTGCTCTACGACATCTATCACATGCAAATCATGGAAGGCGACGTCATCCGCACGATTCGAGACAACATCCGCTATATCGGCCACTTCCATACCGGCGGCAATCCGGGACGCCATGAAATCGATGCAACGCAAGAGTTGAACTACAAGGCGATCTGCGAGGCGATTGTGGACCTGAAGTTCGATGGGTATCTGGCGCAGGAGTTTGTTCCGGCGCGGGATCCGATGACGTCGCTGCGGGAAGCGGCGGCGATTTGCGATGTGTAGAGGGGTTGAGGCTTGGGGGCGGGATTACCGCCACGGGGCGGGCTCAATCTGACCGAACTCTTCTTCGATGATGCGGTTGATCCTGGCGGTCTCCTTGCGTAGGCCCTGCAACTTGCCGAATGTCTTCATCCACGGTTTGTCTTGACCACCGCGAGGACGAAGCTTGTCGGTCAGCGCCTCGGAAACCAGTGCCCGCAAGGGAATGCCTTGCTCAGCAGCCGCTGATTTGGCGCGACGGAACAACGCGTCCGGAATTTCAATGGTTGTCTTCACGGTTCTCATTCTCCCATATTTACGGGTAGGGGTTCGCAACCGGCCTCCTCACGGCTTGCTGTTTCGTGGCGAGTCGATCACTTAAACAACAGTTTCGATAATTTCGAAGGTTTGCGATTCCGGGTTGTGGTGGAAGAAGATTAGCTCGGCCGGGTCGCCGGGCGTCAGGAAGCCTTGGCGGGCTTCCAGATTCATGGCGCGGGCGGGGTTGACGGTGGCGGTTTCGAGAGCCTGGGGTAACGAGAGGCCGGTGAAGCGCATGAGGTTTTCGAGGGCGCGGTCGATGCGGAGAGCGGAACCGGCCAGGCGTCCTGACTCGGGCAGGCGCACGCTGCCGTCTTCACTCAGTTTCAATGCAACGTGGCCCAGCCGGTAAGTGCCGGGAGCGCAGCCGGCGGGGGCGACGGCGTCGGTGACGAGGATTGATTTTTCGGGGGTCTTGGCGCGGACGGCGACTTTCACGAAAGAGGGCGGCAGGTGAATGCCGTCGACGATGAAGCCGGCGTAGAGTTCGTCGCGGGCCATCTGCTCGATGATGTAGTTGGGGTGGCGGCGGATCATCGAGTGCGCGCCGTTGCCGAGATGAGTGCTCATCGTCGCGCCGGCGGCAACGGCGTCGCGGATTTCCTCGGGTTCGGCGCCGGTGTGGCCGAGCGAGACGACCACGCCTTTCTCGCGCAAGTATTCGATCAACTCGATGGCCCCTTCCACCTCGGGCGCAAGGGTCAAGAGGCGGATTTCCCCTTCGGCGGCCTGCTGAAATTCTTCGAATTCCTCGATCGAGGCGGCTCGCGCGTGCTCGACCGGATGGGCGCCGCGGGGGCCGTCGTGGGGTGAGATAAAGGGGCCTTCGACGTGATAGCCGGCGATTGAGGCGCGGTTGGGGAGCACGCGCTTGGCCCGCGCGAGATTGGCGAGTGCGCTGCGGATATTGGCGTTCGAACCGGTGATGACGGTGGGGTAGAGACGGGTAACGCCGGTTGCGCGTTGGGCGTCGATCGAACGGCCGATTTCCTCGATAGGCGTGTCGGGCGAGTTGTAATCGACGCCGGCGAAGCCGTTGACCTGCAAATCGATAAGGCCGGGCGCGACCCAAAGACCGGCCGGATCGTCATCCGAGGGGGCGACCGTTTCGATGCGGCCCTTGGCGATATGAAGAGCGATGGGGCGGCCCGTGACAGGCGACAGTGCGTGGTAGTCCATGGTAGATTGAGGGGCTTGCCGCAGGGGTAGTTTCCCATACTTTCGAGGTCTCGACAAGCGGCTTCGCGACGACCGATCGCGACCACGCGACACCACACCAAACCGCCGATGCTCGAAACGACGCAACTGTTACGAGGAGTTCTGGGCGGCGTGTTGATGGGGTTGGCGAACCTGGTACCCGGTATTTCGGGCGGGACGATGCTGTTGGCGGCGGGCGTGTATCCGCAATTCATTGGCGGCATCGCCGAGGTGACGACGTTGCGTTTTCGGGTGAAAACGCTGTCGTTGCTCGCGGCGGTGGGCGGCGCGGCGCTCGTGGCGATCATCGCTCTGGCCGGGGTGGTGAAGGGGCTGGTGATCGACCACCGTTGGGTGATGTTCAGTCTGTTTATCGGGCTGACGTTGGGAGGCGTGCCGGTCGTATGGCGGCTGTTGCGGCCAGCGACGACGGCTGCCGCGGCGGGCTGCGCGGGCGGCGTGGCGTTGATGGCGCTGATGCAGCCGGGGGCGGCGGAAACGGGCGTCGGCGAGCGGGCTTATTTGATGCTGTTTCTGGCCGGCGTGGGCGGTGCGTCGGCGATGATCCTGCCGGGTATCTCGGGCGGTTATATCTTATTGATTTTGGGGCAGTACCTAACGATTTTGGGAGCCGTTGCCGATACGAAGACGGCGTTGACGGCGGCGGGCGGTCCCCAGTGGGACGAGTTGACCGAGGCGTTGCATGTCTTCGTGCCGGTGGGCCTGGGAATCGTTGTGGGCGTGGTTGTGATTAGCAATCTGGTCAAAGTCTTGCTGGAGCGTTTTCAGAAACCGACGCTGGGCCTGCTGCTGGGATTGTTACTAGGGGCGGTTTTGGGATTGTGGCCGTTTCAACAAGGCGTCGCGCCGGAACCGGAGAATGTGATCAAAGGGCGCGTGATGACGGCGGAGGCGATCGCGTCACTCGACCCGAAGGATTTCCCGCTAGAGAGCTTCACGCCGAGCGGCGGGCAATGGGCCGCGGCGGCGGGATTGATCGTGGGCGGTTTTCTGTTGACACAGGCAGTGGCGTTTGTGGGCGGAGGGGGGAAAGCGGCGGAGGCCGCGGCGGAGGTTGAGCGATAAAGCCCGGGTGATTCAGCTATGGAAGAGGCTCTGCATCACTTTGTTTCCGATCTGAACGGCGGTTTACTGGCGCTTGTAATCGTCCTGAGCCTGGCGGTGCTGGCCAAGGCGGCGGACTGGCTGGTGGATGAAGCCGTTAAGCTTTCGGAGCGTTCGGGTATTCCGACGGTGGTAATTGGGGCGACGATTGTGAGCCTCGGGACGACCGCTCCGGAAGCCGCTGTTTCGGTGCTCGCCGCGCTGCAGGGCAGCCCGGGATTGGCGCTTGGGAACGCGGTCGGCTCGATTATCTGCGACACGGGTTTGATCTTGGGGTTGGCGTGCATCTTGGCGCCGTTGCGGCTCGACCGCGCGATCGTCAATCGGCAAGGGTGGATCCAACTGGGAGCCGCCGCGGCGCTGGTTGTGGGGTGTTTTCCCTGGAGTAACGCCGGGCAGGTGTTCTCGGAAGGCGGGCGGCTGCCGCAATGGGTGGGCATCGTATTTCTCGTCGCGCTGGCGGTCTACATGGTGCTGTCGATCCGCTGGGCGCGCACGGGGGCGGCGACGGTGTCCGAAGAAGAGACGGACAGCGAAGCCGGCTCGATTGCCTTTGTGATATTGAAGCTGGCGGGCTCGCTGGCGTTGGTCGTGTTGGCGGCGCAGGTTTTGATTCCGGCGGTGCGGGAGGCGGCGACGCGGATTGAAATTCCGGAAAGCATTATCGCGGCGACGCTGGTGGCTTTTGGGACCTCGTTGCCGGAATTGGTCACGGCCGTGACGGCGGCGCGGCGAGGCCACGGCGAATTGGCGGTGGGCAATGTGGTGGGCGCGGACATTCTCAACGTGCTGTTTGTCGCCGGGGCCTCAGCGACAGCTACACCGGCGGGGCTGGCGGCCGGGGGGCATTTCTTTCTGGTGCTGTTCCCGGCGATGCTGTTTATCTTGCTGACCTTTCGGATCGGGATTTTCGTCTCCGGCGACTCGTTGCGAAAACCTTTCGGGTTTGTGCTGCTGGCCGCCTACGGGGTGTACATGGTGGTAAGTTACCTGGTGCCGGGCGACGGCGCGGGCATGTGACCGACCGAGGGTTCGCGGGTGGTGCTGTCGTGTTCGCGGCGGAGGTGGTTATGGTGGACCTGACGCGCTGCAGTGCAACGACGCGGGATATTCTCAATTCGGTCGAGGGGGGAGAGCGGGTAATGCCGTTGGCCCCGGCGGGTCCGTTGGGGGGCGAGGGGTTGGAGCGTTTGCGGGCCGCGTCGGCCGAAGAATTACTCGGCGGCGCGGTCAGGTCAGACGAGTTTGCCGATTGCGTTCGCAGTACGTTGTTTCTCTATTTCTCGGCGATTGACGAATCGCATACGATTTCCCAATCGATCAGTTCGGCGACGGGCAGCTTCCTGCACGGCGTCATGCATCGGCAGGAGCCGGACTTCCCCAACTCGAAATATTGGTTTCGGCGGGTGGGTCGGCATGAGCTTTTCCCTGTATTGCGGGAAGCCGCGATCGAGCATTTGCGGGCGGGCGGAGGCGCGCCGGCGGAACGGTTGGCGTCGGCTGTCGAGAGCCGCGCGGAATGGGCCCCTTTTTGGTTTGTGGATCAGTGCGAGGTGATCGAGCGGGGCCGCGACGCTGAGTTGGAAGGGGCGCTGATGGAAGTGCAGCGGGTTGAGTGGCGGGTTGTTTTTGAGTATTGCCTGCGGCGGGCGGGTGGAGACGAATGAGATAGGTCGATTGGGCGAAAGAGAAGGGGCCGTCGCGTTTCCGGCATTTGCCGGATTCATAATACGGCCATGAAAACTGGGGCCGGTTGGCCGAAGGGTCGAGGGGGTTCCCGCCGCCCTTTCAGGGCTCGCCTGGGTAGGGGTTTCCACCCAGGGTTGCGCCGTTCCGGCTCCACTCTGGGCTATATTCGGGCCGCCGCTTCGCGGCTCAGGGTGTTCGCGGTCTTGCCGGGCACAAACGCAATGCACGATATTCTCGAAAGAAATTTTCGGAAGAGTCCCGTCTCTCTGAACGCCGGCGTGCATAAGACCGCCATGAAAATGGGGGCGAGTCGTCGACCTGAACGTTTCGGTTGGGTCAAGTCGCATCGGACGAATGCTCCTACGCCCCGTCCGGGGCTTGCCGTTTTTTGGCGTGAACCCCGGGCTGAAGCCCGGGGCTACTTTCCCATCGCCGCTCCGCGGCTGCACGACAAGTGCGGCCTGATTGAGCTATATAGCACCCCACCGTACGCTCGAAGGGGATTTTCGGAGGAGTCACCGATTTTTTCTGTTGATCGGCGTTGGAGAGCGACGAGTTCGCCGAGAGGAAATCGAATGGCCGCTCCCCTTTTCGTCCGGGGCGGGTGGAGACGAATGAGATGAACCCGGCGGCTGATGTTTCGTCGGCCCGAGGTCGATATTTCTTGGGTCTTGACGGGGGGCAGTCGCATACGACGGTGCTGATCGGCGACGAGAGCGGGCAGGTGGTTGGGACAGGGTCGGCGGGGCCGGCGAACCGCGGGGGCGCCGAGGATGGGCGAACGAAAACGGAAGCGGCGATCGACGAGGCTCTGTCGAGCGCGCTCGATGACGGCGGGCTCGACGGGGCTGTTCGCTTTCGGGCGGCCTGTTGCGGTATGAGCGGCGGGGCCGACGCCGCCCGCGATTTTCTTTCCCGGCGCATTCACAGCGAACAGTTGGAAGTGGTTACCGACGCGCAAATCGCGCTGTGGGGCGCGACGGAGTGCGGGCCGGGGATCGTGGTGATCGCCGGGACCGGTTCGATCGCTTGGGGCGAAGACGGGGCGGGGAAGACCGCTCGGGCCGGTGGTTGGGGGTATGCCTTCGGGGACGAGGGCGGCGGGTTCGATATTGTTCGACAGGCGATGCGGGCGGGGCTGAAAGCCGAAGAAGGCTGGGGGGCGGAGACGAGCTTGCGGGCGTTGTTTCTCGAACACGGCGGCGCCTCGACGATGAACGGCTTGCTGCATCGTTTTTTCGCCGAGGGGCTGCCTCGCGATGGGATCGCTGGTCTCGCGCCGCTGGTCGACCAGGCGGCCGAGGGGGGCGACGAGGCCGCGCGGGAGATCTTGCTTGCGGCGGGGCGGGATCTGGCTCGGCTCGCCGAGGCGGTGCGAGGGCAATTGTTCGCGACCGATGAGCCGGTTACGATTGCCTACTCGGGCGGCGTGTTTCGGTCGGCTCGGGTGCTGGAGGCTTTTCGCGGGCGGCTCATGGAAGAGCAGGAACCCAATCACGTCACGGCGCCGTTGCGGTCGCCGGCGCACGGGGCGTTGCTGCGGGCTTGGTGGTCGGAGGATCGGACCGGGAAGCTGGCCGGGGTTTGATCCGGGCCGGGTGATCGTGGGAAGCTGGTCCGGTGCCGGAGTTGCCTGATGTCGTGGTTTACATCGAAGCGCTCGAGAAGCGGATTGTCGGCGAGCGCCTCGAAGGGGTTCGGCTCAAAAGCCCGTTCTTACTAAGGACCGCGCAGCCGCCGATCGAGGCCGCGCACGGGAAGAAGGTTCGGCGGATTCGGAGATTGGGGAAGAGGATCGCGATCGGCCTCGACGGGGGTATCTGGCTGGTGCTGCATTTGATGATCGCCGGGCGGCTGCATTGGGCCGACGAAAAAATGGGGGGCAGTCCCCTTCGCGCCGAGTGGGTTGTTCGTTCGAAGAAACTTGGCCGGACGGCGCTCGGTACAGTCCCCAATTTTTCGCCGGCCCATCCGAGGCCGCCTCGGGCGGCGATTCCGGGCGGTCGGCGTGGCTTGGCGGCGTTCGACTTTTCCTCGGGCACATTGCTTTTGACCGAGGCCGGGTCGAAGAAGCGGGCGTCTTTGCAGGTGGTCGAGGGCGAAGAAGCCCTTCGTGCGCTTGACCTGGGCGGCCTCGAAGTTCTCGATGTCGCTTACCCTGCTTTTCGGGCCGTTCTGCAGTCGGCGAATCACACGCTGAAACGGGCATTGACCGATCCGCGTAAGTTCAGCGGGATCGGCAATGCGTACTCCGATGAAATCCTGCATCGCGCCGGGCTGTCGCCGGTGGCGTTGACACAGAAGTTGGACGCGGAGTCGGTTGAGCGGCTGTGGGAGGCGACGCGTGAGACGTTGGGGTCTTGGGTTGCGACGCTGCGCGAAGAAGCCGGCGACGAGTTCCCCGAGAAGGTTACGGCGTTTCGTTCGGGGATGGCGGTTCACGGGCGTTATGGGAAAGCGTGTCCCACGTGCGGCGAAAAGGTTCGCCGGATTCGGTATGCGGCGAATGAGACGAATTACTGTCCCGGGTGCCAAACCGGGGGCAAGCTTTTGGCCGATCGTTCGCTCTCGCGGTTGCTGAAGAAGGACTGGCCGCGTACGCCCGAGGAGATGGAAGAGCGGCTGACGGACGGGGATGGAATGGTTTAGGGGTATCGCGATTGGGGCGCGCTATAATTGGCTCGGCTTCGCTGCTCGGAGCCGATTGGGATCCATCGATCCGGAGGCTCTCCCCATGGCGCAAGAGGTGATTCATCGGCGACGGTTTTTGACGAAGGCGGCGGCGGGCGGTGCGGGCTTGGCGGCTCTTTCCGCGGCCGGGGGCGCGCAGCCGGCCTCCGCGAACGACACGATCCGGGTCGGGGTGATCGGCCCCGGCGGGCGCGGGACCCAACTGCTCAAGGAGTGCATCGAATACGGTAGTTCCTACCAGGCCCGAGTCACGGCGGTTTGCGACATCTGGACCAAGAACCTCGCGGCCGCGGCGAAGATCGTTCGAGAATCCTACAGCGTCGAGCCCGAGGCGCATAGCGACTACCGGCGCGTGCTTGACGATCCCGAGATCGACGCCGTCATCATCGCGACGCCCGATCACCAGCATTCAAAAATGCTCAAGGCGGCGGTCGAGGCCGGCAAGGACGTCTACGTCGAAAAACCCCTCGGCAACGTCCTTGACGAACTCAACGAGGCTTTCAAGGCTGTCGAGGAATCGGACCGCGTGGTCCAAGTCGGGACGCAACGGCGCAGTTGGCCGCGCTATCGGTCCGCCGTCGACATGATGAGTCAAGGACGACTCGGGGACGTGGTCAAAGTCGATGTTATTTGGAACGCCCATAGCCCCTACCGCTGGGCCAAGAGCCAACGCCGGCTTGACGAGGTGCAGGAAGCCGATGTGGACTGGAAAGCCTTTCTGATGGGCAAGCCCGACAGACCGTTTGATGCGAAGATCTTCCGTTCGTTTCGCCTCTACCGCGAGTTTTCGAGCGCGATCGTGGATCAGTGGATGACGCACGGTATTGACGTCGTCCACATGTTGACCGGGGAGCTTTACCCCACCCGCGTGGTCGCGTTGGGAGACATTTACCGATTCCGCGACTATCGCGAAAACCCCGACATGATGCAGGCTCTGCTCCATTACGGCAGCGGCGAAAAGGCGTTTCTGGCCAACTACGGCACTTGTCTACAGAACGGTGCCGGGCGGGCGACACGGGTGTTGGGGACGCGCGGCACGTTGGAAGTCGAGGACCGTTGGAGGATTTCAGGCGACGGCATCGAAAGCGGCGATGCGATTGGAGAAGCCGAGGAGATTCAGGAGAAACCCGGCACGCGTCATCACATGGCGAACTGGCTCGACTGTGTTCGCCGACGGGCGCCGGGCGACCTCTATGCCCCGCCGATCGCCGGTTACGGGCATTCGATCGCTTGCATCATGGCCGTGAATGCCATGTGGAGCGGGCGGCGAATGGTTTTCGATCCGGATAGGCGGCGGATCGAGGAAGGGTGATGCCCGCCTGCTTGGCGTGACGAGGAGCCCGGGCTTGCCGAGCCCGGAGTTCGCCGGGTGAGTCTTGAATGATCCAGCAACGTGTCGGTATCGAGGAAAACGAACCGACGAATCGGTTCGCGGCAAGCGTGGACGCCCACGCCACATCTGTTTACTTCACAGCTACGACGACCAGCTCGCCGCAATAGCGTTTTAGAAACGGCGCCAGGCGCAGTATGGCGGCGTCGAGAGCTTCGAGACGGTGCATCGCCTCCCGCACGGTCGGTGATTCGAAGCGCCCGCGAAACAACCTTTTCGTCATGCCGAACAGATTGAGCGGCGTAATGTCGACGCGGCTCATGTGGCGGCGGAGAGTCTCGACGTTGGCGTCGGAAAAGATGATCCCTTCGCCGGCTTCCTCGGGCTCTCGACTGACGCGGGCGCGCAATCGACGCGCGGCGTTGAGCACGGGGTTGTTGCCGTAGCCCTCGGCCAGTACGAGCAGCCCGCCGGGCTTGAGGACGCGCAACAACTCGGCCAGGGCGTGGGGGTACTTCATCGTGTGATGGACCGCCGCGCCGGCGTAGATCAAGTCGAACTCGCCGTCGGCGAAGCAACTCAAATTGTCCGCATCACGAGCGAATCCCCTGACGCGATCCCCCACGCCCGAGGCGCGGGCGCGACGGAGCCCGATTTCGACGCCCACGGACGACAGGTCGAGCAAGGCTGCTTGCGCGCCTTCGGTCGCCATCATCACGCCCCACTCGCCGGTTCCGCAGGCGTAGTCGAGGACGTTCCGACAGCGCGGCAGGGCTTCCACGATAGAGTCCAGGGCGCCCTGGTATAGCCGGCGGCGTTCATACATCGGGCTCGCCGGGTCGTTGAATTGATGTTCGAGGATTTGCCGATTGCAGGCCAGCGCGTCGCCCTCGACCGCCAAGTGCTCGGCGTAGGCGTCGTCGTAGAATTCGCGTTCTTGGTGGACTTCGATACTCACTGTTGCTTCGAGGCCGCGCCACGTGGGGCGGTGGAAGTGTGGGAGGTCAAGCAGGGGCCGCGAGGTTTTCGCGCAACACTCGCGGGTGCCGAGCCGCAACGCGCAGCGGAGCCAACGCCGGACCCTCGGGGCTTCGCCGACCCTGCTCCCAATTCCGCAAGGTATACACGCTGATGCCGAGCGCTTCGGCGAACTCCTCCTGCGTGAGCCCGGCGAATCGACGCAGGGCCGCAATGTCTTTCACCGGATCAATGCGTCCGCGCGTGATGCGTTCGCGCTGCTTGCGCGGCATGGCGCGTGCAAAGTCTTCTTCGGTCAACTCGCGCATGTCGTCAAGCATCATCACCTCCAAGATGTTGGCGGGAAGAGGCGGATTTCTTTCGTTGTAGCTTTCCGCGCGGTCACATGAAATTCGGTGTTGACGGACCGAAGGGTCCGGCGTAGGGTTCCCACCGCCCCGTCAGGGCTCGCCCGGGTGGGGAAGCACCCAGGGTTTCGCCGTTTCGGCTCCACCCTGGGCTATATTCCCGCCGCCGCTTCGCGGCTCAGGGTTTTCGCGATATTGCCGAGTATAAACGTAATTCACGATCTTCCCGAAAGCTGTTTTGGAAGAGCGCATATTCATTGTAAGTCATTGACTGAGTACGTCATAGCCGGCAACTCCTCTTTCTTCGCAGCTTGGGGAGACCGACTACAAATTGACCCAGCCGCCCTCTTCTCCCGAGCGGAACAGGGCGTCGATGATCTTCATGTTGGCGAGCGCGTTTTCGAGGGGGAACTCGATCGGCGTGATGCCGCGGACGGCTTCCGAGAACAGCTGGCCTTGAATCTCGTACTGATTGCAGGTGTCGATTTCCTCCAAGACCGCCCCGGATGTGTTGTGTCCTCCGCTGCCGTCGTCGACCCAAATCCGGCAAGGGCGGTCTTTCGGCGCGTTGAACGGAATCTCGATTTCGACGCGGCCCTTGGTTCCGCAAATCTGCATGCGCTGGTAGGGGGAGAGTTGGGTGCTGCAAACCCAACTCGCCTGACCGGCGGGGAAGTCGAGAATGGCGCTCGCCAATCGATCGGTTTTCATGACCGGGTCGTATTCGACGAGGGCGACGACGCGGGTCGGCTCATCCTCGAAAACGAAGCGCGAGCCGACGGTCGGGTAGACGCCGATGTCGTAGATGCCGCCGCCGCCGATGTCGGCCATGTTTCGGATGTTCGCCGGATCGGTGTTGTAGTAGCTGAAGAAACCCTGCACCGCGCGCAGCTCGCCGATTTGTCCGCTGCGCACGACCTCGCGGGCGCGCACCCACTGCGGGTGGCTGCGAACCATAAAGGCCTCTTGCATCAGCACGCCGGTGCGATCACGGGCGTCGAGCAGGGTTTGCGCCTCGGCGGCGTCCATCGAGAGCGGCTTTTCGCAGAGCACATGCTTGCCGGCCTCGGCGGCCTTGACCGACCAGGGAACATGCAGATGATTGGGCAGGGGGTTGTAGACGGCTTCGATGTCGGGGTCGGCGAGCAGCTCTTCGTAGGAACCGTAGGCTTTCGGGATGCCCAACTTGGAAGCGGCTCGTCGCGCGGTTTCGAGATTCCGCGAGGCGATGGCGACGATTTCGCAATTGTCGGCCTGCCGCATGGCCGGGATGACGAGATCAATGCCGATTCTGGCGGTGCTGATAATACCCCAACGAACGGGTTCCATGGTTCCTCCTGGAGCGCGGATTGGGGCCGCGCCAGTGTAGCCTCGGTTCAAGCGGTCGACTGTAGATGGTAGCGTATCCGAGCCGGATGTGGCGCACGCTCCCAAGCGTGCCGTGTCGGGCTTTCGAGCCCGACAAGGCTTCATTTCACGGAAACTCCAGGCGCGTTCAAACGGAAGCCGACGCCTCGAAAGCCGGCTGGTCCCGCACTTCCGGCGGCGAGTTCAGCCCGGTGGAATCCATCAGCTTGGGGTAGCGTGGGTCGTCTCGAATACAGTCGAGCCAGGGCTCGGCTTCGACCCGGACCATGCAGTCGGAACGCTGCTCGACGGCTTTCGAAAACCATGCAAACGCTTTATCAAGGTCTTCGAGCACCGAATAGCCCTGGGCGATCTCATAGGCGCAAACGTAGTCGCGTCCCACGCCCTGTTCGAGCTGGGGCATCAGTTTCAGCGCATCGTCGGTCCGGCCGACGAGCGCATAGCCGTTCTGCAGGAACAACACGGGCCACGGGCTCCAGTCCTGCTCCGCCGCCGCGCGCAGCTCCTCTAGGCCCCGATGCGCGCTGCCGTTGAGGATGTAGGCCATGCCCATCAGGCATCGGGCCGGGTTGAAATCCGGGGCGATCCTCAGCGTTTGCTCGCCATGCGCGATGGCGGCGTCGTAGTCGCGAGCGGTTATCTCGGTGACTTGGGCTTCGAAGGTCGTGGGGGCATCAAGCGGAGCAAGATCTTGGGCGTGACGGATGGCTTCCCTCGCCTCGGAAACCAAGCCGGCTGAGTTGAACGTAGCGGCCAAGAGGCGGTAGGCGATGTTGCTGCGCGAGTTTCGCTCGATTGCCAGCCGAGCGGCTTGGCGAGCGCCATAACGATCCCAGTCGTAATAAAGGCGGACGAGTCCGAGCACGGCATAAGGCTGGTCGAGCGAATCGTCGAGACCCAGCGCGCGCAACGCCGCTTCCCGAGCCTTGGGCATCGCTTCGTGAGGCGTGCAATGAAGGCTTGAAAGCTGCACGTGCGCGTGCCCCAACTCGCTGTATGCCGGGGCATAGCGCGGATCGAGAGCAATGGCTCTTTCGAACAGACTGACGGCCTCCAACAGTTTGGCCGGTGTTCCTTGATTCACCAGGACCCGTCCTTCGAGAATCAGCCGATGCGCTTCGCGGTCGACGCGTCCATTGGCGGGCAGAGGCGGCGCCTGAAGCGGCTCTCGGGCATACAACTCGGGCTGATAGCCTCCCTTGGGGATTTCGATCACGCAGCGATCCCCTCGCCCCTCGGTCTCGTAGTAATGAGCCAGGCGAGCGCGCAGTCTGCGCGCTTGCACGCGAACAATGGTGTCGGTACGGGGGTCGAAGGATTCGCCGCGGTCGAAAACTTCGACGCCGAGCGTGTATTCCTTGATGAATGGTCCGTCCGTTTCGATTGAATGCTTCACCAAGTAGCGCAAGAGTCTACTCAATCGAGTGGTGCGCGCGAACGTTTCGCCGGAGAGAATCTTCTCGAGTTGGGCCCTGGTTTCAGCCTTCGAAACTCCCCCGCCGCCGTTCGGTTCGGTCATGACCATAGCTAGTATACGTTAACCGCCCGCGGCCAAATTTATGGCGCCTCTGTAAAATGTCACCCCATGTCACTTCCCAGGGCCCAATCGTTGCTCTACACTGCTGCTACTGAACCGATCCGTGGGGAGATACAGAATATGGCCTATCCCGCTACCACCGAAGCCCCCGTCACACTCGACACCCTGCTTACCGGGTTGGAAGAAATCACACCGATCATCGAAAAGCATCGCGACGAGGCGGAAGAGAACGGCCGGTTGAGCGATCCGGTCGTCGAGGCGCTGAAAGAAGCCGCGTTCCTGCGTCTCTACGTCCCGCGTTTCTACGGCGGTTTAGAAATCGACCCGATCACTTCCTTTCGCCTCACCGAGCGCATTTCGTGACTCGACGCCTCGGTCGGATGGCTGATCGCCAACGGGAATGCGCTGGCCTATATCACTTCTCACCTGTCAGAGGCCGGCACCGATGCGATCTTCGGAAGCAACCCCAACGCAGCCGTCTGCGGATCGCTCAACAGCATGGGGAAGGCGATACCCGAAGGCGGCGCATATCGGTTTTCGTCGCAAGCTCCATTCAACAGCGGGTGCAGTTTCTCGGATTGGTGCATGATGCAAGGCCAAGTCCACCGCGACGACGCACCGAACGACGCTGAACCCGAGATCATCGCGTTATTTTGCCCGATGAAGGACGTGGAGATCATCGACAACTGGGATGTCATTGGAATGCGCGCCACCGCGAGCAACGACGTGCGGGTGAAAGACGCATTGGTGTCCGGAACGGCGCTCAAGAAGATATCGGTGCGAGGCGGCGTCCCGACCACAATTTGCGAGACGCCTGATCTCGTGGCGGGTGCGGCCTGGAGCCCGGACGGAGGTTATATTTTTTTCAGCATGGGCTCTCCGCCACGACTCTTGCGGGCGCCCGCTTCCGGAGGGCCGCCCGAACCTGTGACGGGACTCAATTTACCGGATGGGCAATACCAGGGACACTGGTTTCCCAGCTTCCTGCCGTCCGAGCGAGGCGGACTCAAGTTGCTGTTCGGCGAAGGGGACGCGTCTCGCCGGGAAATTGTCTTGTTTGATCTCGAGAGCCGGCAAAAGCAGGTGCTCGGCAAGGGTGCGTTCGCGGTCTTTTCTCCGACCGGGCATGTGCTTTACCAGTCCGGTCCGCGAGAAGGAACTCTGTGGGCGCTGCCGTTTTCAGCGGAGTCTCTCGAAGCGACGGGAGAGGCCTTCGCGATCGCGCCGCGCGGCCGGACCCCCAGCGCATCCAACGACGGGACGCTGGTCCACGTCTCCTCGGGGCCGGTGCCGGACCAATTGGTTTTGCTTGATCGGAAGGGCGAAAGGGTCCAAACCATCGGCAGACCGCAGGTGGCCATAGGCAACCCCGAATTGTCCCCCGACGGCCGGCTTGCCGGCGCCCGCGCTTGGGACACCGAAACCGAGGACTCCGATATTTGGGTGCATGGGGTTACTCGCGATACCAAGAGTCGCGTGACCTTCGAACCCGGCGACGCAGGGGCTTTGGCATGGTCGCCTACCGGGAAGCAGATTGCGTACCAAAAACGGCCCTCTGGAATTTTTGACTTCTTCTTGAAATCCGCCGACGGTTCCGGGCAACCCAAACCGATGTTTATCACGGATCGGAATAAATACCTAAGCGATTGGCCGGCGACAAGCGGACAGATTCTTTATTGGCATTTCGACGAGGAAACCGGCGGGGACATCTGGTACCTCGAGCGGGACGAGCAAAGCGGCGAGTATCGAGAGGCGCCGTTCTTGCGAGAGCCTTTCGACCAAACGGTTGCCAAACTATCGCCCGACGGGCGGTTCATTAGCTACTGCTCGAACGACTCGGGGCGAGACGAGGTGTATGTCCGGCCGTTTCCCAACGGAGGCAGCCGTGTGCAAATCTCGACCGACCGCGGGACGCAGCCGCGCTGGAGCCGGGACCGTAAGGAACTGTTCTATGTCGAGGGTGACACCCTGATGGCTGTCCCGGTCAATACGCGGTCCGCGTTTTCGTTTGGAACCCCGAAACGACTTTTTCAAAAGCGATATTTGCGTGATCGCCTCCCGTTTCAAAAGTACGACGTAACCTCTGACGGCAAGTATTTTGTGGTGGTCGAGCCGGTTGAGGACGGGCCGCCGCGGAAAATCCACCTGGTTGAGAATTGGTTCGAAGCGTTTCGGGGGGACGAGTGACGACTGGGATGGCCTGGAGAAGACCCTCACGGGAGACATGTCGGCAGGAATGCCGACACGGCACGCACGAATGCGTGCGCCACGTCGGCGACCCTCCTGGGCAAAAACGCGGTCGTCACAACTTCACGCCGCAGTACTTGCAGTGGACGGCGTCCACATCGTGTCCTTCCCTTGCGCACGACGGGCAGGCTTGGGTGCTGACCGGGCGCGGGGTGCGGCGGGTTAGCTCGGCGGAAACGATACCGGTGGGCACGGCGATGATCGCATAGCCGAGAATCATCAATACTGCGGCCAAGGTCTGACCGGCGACAGTCTGAGGCGCGATGTCCCCATAGCCAACCGTGGTCATGGTGACGATGGCCCAGTAGATCGATGCCGGAACGCTGGTGAAACCGTTCTCCTCGCCCTCGATCAAATACATCGACGCGGCCACGATGACGACGAGAGTCAGTAAGGTCCCCAGAAACACGGTGATCTTGGCGCGTCCGGCTTTGAGGGCCGCGAGCAGCAAATTTGCTTCTCCCAAATAGTAGGCCAGCTTGAGGACACGAAAGACGCGGAGCAGCCGCAG
Source organism: Bryobacterales bacterium (assembly GCA_965248235.1). Taxonomy (GTDB): domain Bacteria; phylum Acidobacteriota; class Terriglobia; order Bryobacterales; family UBA6623; genus UBA6623. The sequence continues at coordinate 532,187 of CBDFIU010000003.1, forward strand.
GGCGCGAATAACGATCAGCGATTGCGTACCTACAATGATCAGACTCAAATAGGTCGGGATGATCGCCGCCAGGTCAACAACGCCAAAGAAACTGCGGGCGTAGCGCGCCGGGCGGTAAACGCAATAGAGACGCAATATATATTCGAGCGTGAACAGCCCCGTGAACCCCCACTCGGCGGCCCGCAACCAAGGACCGTAAACGGCTCGGTAGGCGGCGACGCTCTCGAGCAAAACGGCCAGCACGCTGAGCAGAATCGCCCACAGCAGCGCGACGTCGAACGCTTTGCCGGCCGGCGTGTCGGCTTCGAAGATGATCTCGTGCAGCCTGGAACGAAAAGGGGAGAACTCGCGAGAGGGGGCCTCGGTCTCCGGATGCCGGTTGCTCATGAGAGTCAGTGTACGCCGCCCGGTATTTTTCCGCTCGCCGGGGATAACCTTCTTGGGAAAAGATCGTCTTAGAAAATAGCGGCGGATGTGATGCGTCCTTGTCGCCAAGGTGTTGTTTTACAAACTCTTAACAGTTTGGTGGCGGAGTGGTTGGAAGGCCGCTTAGGATAGGGAAAAGGTGACGGCATGAAATCGCAACAGCCGCTGGGACCACAAGTCAGCTTCGCGGCCGGCTTGCCCGCCGAACCACACTACCCCGCTCCCGGGGGACCGCGGCCATTGGGAGATCCGGGACCCGGGGAACAGGGATCGAGGATTTCACGCAGTTGGTTGGTGATTCCCTTTCTGATCGGCGCGCTGGGCGGTTATATGCTTTACCGTCAACAGGAGCGGCAAATGCCCGCGACCGCGGCGGGGCCGGTTCCCATCTTTGCGGTCACGCGCGGTGAGATGACGCGCAAGCTGCGGGTGGGCGGCACGATTGCGGCGCGGCGCTCTTCGGCGGTGGTGGCACCTCGGCTGCAAGGTCGGCCGGGGGGAGGAAGTCGCTTTCGCCTCACTCTTTTGACCATGGCCGAGCCCGGGTCCAGCGTCGAAAAAGGCGACGTCGTGGCGGAATTCGATCGCCAATCGCAGCAGCGGACCATCGATGACCGACACGCCGAGGTCGTTCAGGCGCAGGCTCGGATTGACAAGAACGCCGCCGAGTTGGCTATCGCGATGGAGACGACCAGACAGCAACTCCGCTCGGCGCGCGCCGAGTGGGATAAATCGATGCTCGATCTGCGGACGGGCGAAGTGCGCTCTCGCATCGAAGCCGAGATCTTAAAACTAAACGTCGAGGAGACGGAAGCCGCTTACCGGCAGTTGCAAAAGGAAGTCAAGTTACTCGAAACCGCGCACGCCGCCAAGCACCGCGCCCTCGAAATCGAGCGCGATCAAAAGAAGATCGACGAACAGCGAGCCCGCATCAACACGGAAAAGATGGTGCTGCGCGCCGGCATTTCCGGCATGGTCGTGATGCAGACGCTCTTTCGCGGGGGAGGTCAATTCTCGCAAGTGCAGGAAGGCGACGAGGTGAATTCCGGGGCGTTCTTCATGCAAATCGTGGATACGTCGTCGATGATTCTCAATGGGCAGTTGAATCAAGTCGACAGCCAAGGCGTGCGGGCCGGGCAGCGCGTCGAGATTCGGCTGGACGCTTATCCCGATCAAGTTTGGCCCGGGCGCGTGACGGCGGTGGGCGCGATCGCCGGCGCAAGCGGCGGCGGGATGCGGGGGCCGCGCTCGATGACGCGTGCCGAGTATGTTCGCAGCGTCCCGGTGACGTTTGTGATTGAAACGCAGGCGGCCGAGATTATTCCCGATTTATCGGGGAGCGCGGATATTTTGTTGGAAGCGCACAGTGATGTTGTGACGGTGCCGCGGGAGGCGGTGCATTGGGACGGCGCGGGTGAAGAGATTGTATTTGTTCGCAAACCGGGGGGTCGCGATTTCGAAGCTCGTGGGATTGAAACCGGCGCCCAAGATAATGTCACGACGGTTGTCACGGCGGGGCTTGACGCGGGAGAGGAAGTTGCTTTGCGCAGGCCGCCGGTGAAGCTGTAGTCAAGCGAAGCGCCGCGCGTGGCCGCTAGGTAGGAGTAGAGATGCCGATTGGAGGCCGTAAATCTCGTCTCATCGTTTGGTGCGGCATCGTGCTCGCCGGGGCGGCGTGTTCGTACGCGGCCTTGCATTTCTACACGCCTCCGGGGCCGCCGGTGCCGACGGCGCGGGTCGAACGGCGCGACTTTCTGACCACGGTGCGGGCGCGAGGTGAGCTGAAGAGCACGCAGTCGGTTCTGATCAACGCGCCGCGGACGCCGAATCTGACGATTGTCCGCTTGGCGGAGAATGGTCGCCCTATTAAACAAGGCGAAATCGTTGTGGCTTTTGACGCGGCTTCGCAGGAAGACACGTACACCCAGCAAGACACCGAGGTGCGGCAGATCAACAGCGAAATCGTCCAAGCCGAGGCGCAACACTCGATCGCCGACGAGCAGAACGCGATGGCGCTGATGCAGGCGGAATACAATCTCGAGCGCGCCAAGCTGGAAGCGGGGAAGCAGGAGATTCTTTCCGAGCTCGAAGGTTTAAAGAATTGGATCAACGTCAAGGTCAGCGACGGCGAGCTGGCCAAGGCCAAGACCAATGCCGACGCGACCGATCTTTCGCAACAGGCCGATCTGGCGCGCATCGGCGAGCGTAAGGATAAGGCCGTCCGCGACCTGGACCGCACGAAACGGTACCTGGGCAGCATGGTGATTCGCGCGCCGCGTGACGGAATTGTGCATGTTCTGCAAAACTTTCGCGCGGGCGGAAGTTGGGGACAGACGCGGCCGCCGTTCCAAGAGGGCGACACGGTGTGGACGGGCGCGGCGATTGCGGAGGTGCCGGACTTGGAGTCATTGCGCGTCGAATTTCGAATTGAAGAAATCGATCGCGGCCGGATTCGCTTAGGACAGCCGGCTCGCATTCGCGTTGACGCGGTTCCCGATGTCGAGTTGACCGGAAAGATGGATTGGGTCAGCCCGATCGCGACGTTGATCTTTCGGCGTTTTCCGCCGGATAAGAATTTCCCGGCGCGGTGCTCGTTTGACGTGGTGGACGAGCGGCTGCGGCCGGGTATGAGCGCCGGCGTGGAGATTGAGGTAGAGCGGCGTCCCGGAGTGTTGGTGTTGCCGGCGAAAGCGGGTTTTCAGATCGACGGCCGGCCAACGGTTTTTCTGCTTCGGGGTAACCATTATGAGCGCCGGACGATTGAGGTCGCGGCGCGGAGCGCGACGGAGATTGTGGTGAGCGCGGGGTTGGAAGAGGGTGATGTGGTGGCGCTGGAGAATCCGGAGACGGCGGCGAGGAAGCGGTCGTGAGGGGCGGGGAGATGGGACCGACCAGAGTGTCGGTCGCTGCCGGTTGAGCGGATAGAGAGATAACCGCGATGCCGCGTTGGAATATGAAAAAGGTGGTTGGCCGGGTTGTGATTTTGGTCGCCTTGGGCGGTGTTGTGGCGGCGGGCTTTTACCTGGCGCGGCAAATTCCCCGGTCCGGCAATGACTTTGTCTTGACTCCCGTGCGCCGGGGTGATCTGGTTGTCAAAACGCATTTTCGCGGCGAGTTGCGGGCGGTGCGATCGCTTCCCTTGGCGGCGCCGAACCTCGGCTCGGTGACACAAATTACGAAGCTCGCGCCGAGCGGCGCGCTCGCGTCGGTGGGCGATTTGATCTTTGAGCTCGATGATTCCGAGCGACGAGCCACTCTCGAAGACGCCGAGCTTGAAGTCGAACGCGTCGGCGAGTTGCTGAAAGAAGCCGAGACGGATCTGGAGATCCGCAAGAGCCAGGATGAGGTTGAGCTGCTCAAGGCGCGTTTCGCGGTCAAGAGCGCGGAGCTCGAGGTCCAAAAGAACGAGTTGATATCCGCCATCGACGCGCGCAAGAACATTCTCACGTTGGAGGAATCGAAACGCCGCGAGCGGAAGCTCGGGCAGGATATTCAATCGCGCCTGCAACAGCGAGAAGCGGAGTTGGCCGTCTTGGGGGAGCAGTCGCGCAAGGCGCGCCTCGACGCCGAACGCGAGCGACGGCGCATCAACCAATCGCGCGTACTTTCGCCGATGTCGGGGTTGGTGTCGATCCAACAAAACCGCGCCGGCGGCCGGGGAGGATTCGGGCAAACGATGCCGGACGTTCAAGAGGGAGACCAAATTCCCCCAGGCATGGAAGTGGTCAAGATTCTCGATCTATCCGAGATGGAGTTGCTCGCCAAGGTCGAGGAGATTGAGCGATCGAATCTGCACGAGGGCCAGGAAGCGGTGATTCTGCTCGACGCCCTGCCGGGGAAGATGGTGCGGGCGCGGGTTCGGCGGCTGGGGAATACGGCCTCGGCTAATGTGTTTCGCGGTGAGGCGACCAAGAAATTTGATTGTGTGCTCTCGATCGACATGGCGCAGTTGCTGAGGCACGTCGGCGCGACACCGCGGCAGATTACGCGCATCATGACGAAGGCCGAGGAGAGGGCGCCGGCGGCGGCTGGTGGAAGCCCGGCGGCATCCTCCGCCGAAGCCGAGGCGGGCGCGAGAGCGGGCGGCGGGCGATCGGGCGGCCCGCGGGGGCAGGCCGGCGGGGGGCCGGGCGGACGCGGCGGCGCGGGATTTTCCGACGAGCAGCGGCAGCAGGCGCGGCGGATGTTTCAGCAGGCGCTGGGCGGACGCAATATTCAATCGATGAGCCGGGAAGAACGTCAAAAGATCTTCCAACAGATGCGGCAAAGAATGGGCGGCGCGGGAGGCCCGGGCGCCGGCGGCTCGGGAGGACGTGGGGGCTTTGGCGGGCCCGGGGGTGGAGGCGCCGGCCGATCGAGAGCGGGCGGCTTTAGCGGCGCCGGGGGCGCGGGCTTCCGAGGAGGGGCGCCTGGATCGGCCTCCACGTCGGGGCTTTCGCTTTCGCGTCCGGGCGGCCAACGGTTCAGCGCCGAACAGAGAAATGCCGCGCAACTGCCCGAGCCGCCCAGACCGGGTTCCGATGTAGACGTGTTGTTGCGGCCCGGCCTGCTCGCCGACGCGGAAATCATAGTCGACCGTATCGAAGACACCCTCTATGTTCCCTACCACGGAGTTTTCGAAGTCGAGGAGAATTCGGTGCTCTATGTGTGGGACGGTTCGCGCCTCGAAGCTCGCCGCGTCGAGTTGGGCAAGCGGTCCGAATCGCGGATCGCCGTATTGAGCGGCGTCGAGGAGGGCGACCTGATCGCGCTCGAACCGCCCGACGCCGGCGATCGCCGAGGGCGGCAAAAGAAGTCGGCCGAGCGTAAGACGGCGCGGCCCTCTTTTCCGGGAGGCGGGTCGCCGGGCAGCGGAGCGGGCGGCGGCGGCCGCGGGAGGCCTCGCTAGGTGGCCACGCATATCGCCGATGTGGCGCCCGAGCTTTGGATGGGCCTCGGGAGCCTGCTGGCCCACAAGCTGCGCTCGTTGCTGACGATGCTCGGCATGATTTTCGGCGTGGGGGCGGTGGTCGCCATGCTCTCGATCACCGCCGGCGCGCAGCAGGAGATGATTCGCTACATCGACCTGCTTGGCGTCAACAATATCATCGTTGAATCGCGCGAGGCCGTCGATCGCGATTCGCTGCTGGCGGCGCGCGAACTTTCTCCGGGGCTGACGTTTCGGGACTTTCGAGCGCTGCGCGACAACACGCCGAACATCGCCGCGATGTCGCCGCGGAAGACTTTCCGGCCGCAAAGCATTCTGCCGCGCACCGACCAAGAAATGCCTACGCTGATCGGCGTGCAACCGAACTACATCGAGATTTATAACGTCGCTTTGCTGGAAGGCCGTTTTTTCACGGAAGAAGAAAATCTGCGCTCGGCGCCGGTCTGCGTGCTTGGCGAAAGGGCCAAGGTGAATTTGCTCGGCTATGGCTCGGCGGTTGGCAAGTATGTGAAGGTCAACGAGGTTTGGCTGCAAGTGATTGGCGTGATGTCGCCGCAGGCGACGGCGGAGTCGCAAGTCGAGGGGCTCGAGACCGACGACCGCAACAATCTCATCGTGAGCCCGATGAATTCGGCGATGCGTCGATTTCAAGACAGCAATAGTTATCTCAAGGATGAAATCGACGGCATCTTCGTGCGCGTTCGCAATGACGCCGACCCGATTGAAACGGCGGAAATCGTTCGCGCCATTCTGACGGCGACGCATAATGACGCCGGGGATTTTTCGGTGCTCGTGCCGGCCGGTTTGTTGGCGCAGCGCGAGCAACAGCAGTTCATTTTTGAAGTGGTGATGATTTGCATCGCGGGTATTTCGTTGCTCGTGGGCGGCATCGGTATCATGAACATCATGCTGGCGACGGTTTTGGAACGAACCCGCGAAATCGGCATTCGCCGGGCTATCGGCGCGCGGCAACGCGATATCGTGCGGCAGTTTTTGATCGAGGCCGTATTGATTTCGATTGTCGGCGGATTGATCGGCATCGCGGCCGGGTTTGGGGGATCGCAAGTGATCTCGGCGATTGCCGGATGGTCGACGGTGGTGACGGCGGCTTCGATTTTCGTGGCCTTCGGCGTATCGGTGTTTATCGGGTTGCTGTTTGGGATTTATCCGGCGGTGCAAGCCGCGAAGCTGGATCCGATTGAGGCGATTCGGTATGAGTAGCGGGGGAAGAGGGCAGGCCTGGAGACCTGCCCCATGGGTTCGGCGGCTTAAGGAAACGACTGCATGCGGATGAGACTTCTCGGTCTGATGTTGATTGGCGGTACGCTGTTGCCGGCGCAGTTTTCCACCTTTCCGGGCGGTGACTATTTTAAGGCGCAATGGCAGCGACCTCCTCTCGACATTGAAATCGACACCGTGCGGCGTCTGGAAGACTTCCAGATCGACGAGAGCATCAAGCTTTCCTTGCGCGGTTATATCGAATTGGTGATCGCTAATAATCCCGACATTCAACTGCAAAAGCTGGCGGTGTACGAACAGCAAAACGCCGTCGAGCGCGCCTTTAGCCCGTTTGACCCGACCTTGGCGGCGGGCTTTAATGCGAATCGCTCGAATAGTCCTTCCACGGGCGTTCTCGACGGGGCCGAAGTGCGCACGAACTTAAACCAACGCGGCAGTTTGACATTCAGCCAGACGATGGATACGGGGACCACTTATTCGCTTGGATTTACGGGCGTCAAGAATGCCAACAACAGCCAGTTTACGAATTTCAATCCGAGCATTACCCACAACTTGGATTTCGAGATCACGCAGCCGCTGCTGCGCGGCCGCGGCCGCTTCGTTAACCGCGTGCCGATTCTCATTGCGCGCTCGCGGCTCGATCTGACGGGCGAGCAGGTCCGCGAGCGCGTGCTGGCTCTGATCGCCCAAGCGGAAAACTCCTACTGGGACGTGATCGATCAACGCGAATCGTTGCGTGTGAGGGAAAACAATCTCGAACTGGCCCGGGCATTTCTCGAACGCTCTCGGCGGGAATTGGAACTGGGCGCGATCTCGCCTCTCGACATCTACCAACCAGAGCAGCAATACGCCACCGCGCAAGTCGCGGTGACGCAATTTCGATACAGCTTGCAACAGGCCGAGGATGTCGCGCGGCGTTGGATCGGCGCCGATCTCGACCCCCGCTTCCGGCAAGTGCCGCTGGTGCTGACCGAAACCGCCTCGCCGCCGGATCAAATGCCGACCTATCATCCGGAGGAAACCGTCGCCAAGGCGCTCGAGATGCGGCCCGAGTTGGCGCAAAGCCGCTACTCGCTCGACATTGACGACGTCGACATTCGCGCGGCGACGAACGAGATGAGGCCCGATCTGACGTTGACCGCCAACTATAGCTCGCAAGGCAGGGGAGGGAACTTTTTCGAGCGCACGCTTTTCGGCGATGCGCCGACGACGTTCATCCCCGGGGGGTATCGAGACGCGTTGGATCAACTATTCGGCTTCAACTTCCCGACGTATTCGTTTGGGTTGCAGCTTCAACTGCCCGTGCGCAATCGGCGGGCGGCGGCGGATTTAGCGGACGCGCAAATTCGAAAGAGGCGCGACTTGTATACGCTGCGAAGCATCGAGCAGCAGGTGCGGCTGGAGGCGCTCAACGCCGTCGCCGGAGTGGAGCAGAGCAAGGCGGCGATTCATCAAGCGGGCGTGGCTCGCGATTTCGCCCAAAAGCGTCTCGACGCCGAGCAAAAAAAGTACGATCTGGGCGTGACGACGGCTTTTCTTGTGCTCGACGCCCAGGATGATCTGGTGCAAGCCGAGGCCGATTTGCTGGCGCAGTCCATTGCGTATCGACGTAGCGTTGTGCGGCTGTTGCAAGCCACCGGAGAGTTGCTTGAAACGCGCGGCGTCGTGCTCACCTATGACGCCCCGTGAGGCGGTCGAAGCGCATGAAGACATGGCGGCGGGAGCGCCGTCACGGTAGGCTTGGAGACACGGGCCCGTGTTGCCCGGCGGGAGCCGATGCCGGCAGGATGAAACGAACCCGCCGCGGCTTGGAAGCAGCCGCTATTTTTTCGCGGCCGCTGGGGGCCCGAATACTCTTTCCCCGATCATGCTGACTCGACGCCAATGGGCCTTGCTCTCGGCCGGCACGGCCGCCGGACTGGCGGCCTGTTCCCAACCCGAAAACCCCACTTCGCCCGATCAGAGCACGGAAGAACCTACGGCGGCGGGCGGCGACGTCTTGGCGCGCTCGATTGTGCTCGATTTGCATTGCGACACGCCGATGCGACTGGTCGAGGAAAAGCTCGATCTCGGCCGCCGCCATGAGAGCGGCGAACTCGACATCCCTCGCATGCGGCAAGGTGGCGTTACCGGCGTTTTCTTTTCGATCTACACCGGAGCAACCGACAAGACACCTCTCGAAGCCGTCAAGAAGGCCATCGAAATTATCGATGCCGTCGTCGAGGAAGTTCGCCGCCACCCCGATGACCTGATCCTCGCGGTTTCGTCGGAAGAAATCGTCGCCGCCAAACAGGCCGGGAAAATCGCGATCTTGATGGGCGTCGAGGGCGGGCACATGATCGACTCGAGCCTCGAGGTGCTGCGGAATCTCTATCGCCTGGGGGCCCGCTATTTGACCTTGACGCACAGTGCATCGACGGGTTGGGCGGATTCCTCGGGGGGTTCGGGGGGACTTACCGATTTCGGCAAAGGCGTCGTCGGTGAGATGAATCGGCTGGGGATGATGGTCGATATCTCCCATACCTCCGATAAGACGTTCTTTGATGCGGTGGAGACGTCGAAGGCCCCGATCATTGCCTCGCACTCTTCCTGCCGGGCGCTGGCCGGACATGCACGCAATATGACGGACGAGATGCTCCAGGCGCTGGCCGCCGGCGGCGGCGTCATGCATATCAACTACTACAACGCTTTTCTCGACGACGAAAACAACCGCCGGGAAAACACGCTCGCCGATCTCGAAAAGAAACGCGACGCGATCCGCCAACGCTTTGCCGGTGACCAGCAACGCCTGGCCGCCGAACTGCGTCAAGTTGACGGACAGCAAGTTGAACGCATTGGACGTGTCCCGCTCGGCAAGCTGCTCGACCATTTCGAACATGCCGTGAAAGTCGCCGGCGTCGACCACGTCGGCATGGGGTCGGACTTTGACGGCGTGCGCGGCCAACTTCCCGAGGGCATGGAGGATATCTCGAAGATTCCGAACCTTGTCGCCGGGCTTTCCGAACGTGGTTTCTCTGATTCGGATATCGGGAAGATCTTGGGCGGCAACAGTCTTCGGGTGATGCGCCAAGTGGAAGCCCTCGCGGGTGAGAAGAACGCCTCGCTATGAGTCCTGTTTTCTATCGAGAAGGTCGTTTGACCGCCCCTCCGCGCCGTTTCGACGCGACCATGGCGGCGGGCGCGGTGATTGTCGTTCTAGGTGTCTTGCTCACGCTCGACACTTTGGAGATTTTCGACATTTCGGAAGCTCGCCGCTTCTGGCCGATGATCCTCGTGGCGCTGGGCGTGGGGCGTATTGCCGAGGGACGCGGGCGCCGACGTTCTTTCGGCTTACTGTTGGTCGGGTTGGGCGGCGCTTTTCAATTGCAACAGTTCGGGCTGTTGGCGGTTGAATGGAGCGATCTGGGCCGGTGGTGGCCGCTTTTGACGGTCTTGGCGCTGTATGCGCTGTTCGATTTTCAATGGCGCGGGCGGGGTTTGCTCTTTCTTGGCTTGCTTGCGGCGGGCGTTTATTTGCAACTGAGCGAGCTTGGGCTGATCGACTTTCCGATTCAGCGGCTTTGGCCGCTGGGTCTCGTGATGTTTGGTTTGCATATTATCTTGCGGCGAAGGAAGGGTCGGCGGCGGCAGGGCGCGTCCTGAGGGTGGACCTCGGGTGTTCAGTGAACCCACCAAAGAAGGGACAGGCCGGCGTTCGCCGCAAAAGGCTTGCCCTTCAAAAACAAGGTCGTAATCTGCTCCGGCCTTTCCGCGAGAAGGGCAGACCCGATAAATTGACATGAACGCGCGGGTCCCGCGGTCAGCAGGCCTCGCGTTCCCTAATCGTTCCCGGACGCAGCCGCAATGGAGACAACGGACCCCTACTCGAGAAGGGCCGGCGAAGGCAGCGAGCCGCCTACTGGATTTCGGGCCACGTTGCGCCAACTTGGGCCGGGTATGATCATCGTCGGCTCGGTCGTTGGGTCGGGCGAATTAATTGTGACTACCAAGTTAGGCGCCGTCGCCGGCTTTGTCTTGCTCTGGTTCGTCTTGCTTTCCTGTTTTGTCAAAGTCGTCGTTCAGGCCGAGTTGGCACGGCACACGATAGCGAGCGGCCGAACATTCTTGCGGGTTTTCAACACCCTGCCCGGCCCGGCGGCGCCCCGGCCCGCTTGGCTGACTTTGCCTTGGATGGCCGTGTTGGTGCTTGCCTGTGTCGCGGCGGTGGCGATCTTCGTGCGACTGGACGAGAGATCGCAAACGACGCCCGCGGCTTTACTGCTGTGTGGCGCCGTCGTCCTCGTCTGCGCGGCAACCGCTTGGATTGCCAAGGGGCGAAGAACCGGCGCGCGAAACGCCGCTTCCCAACAACCCGCCTTACTCATGAACTGGTTCACGTGGCTTTGGCTGGCCTCAACGCTTCTTGTGTTCGTCAATGCCGGTGCGATTCTAGGCGGCACCGGACAAGTACTCGAAATGGCTTTTCCAGGCGTTCTCGATGAGGGTGGGGCCCGCTATTGGTCGATCCTCATTGCGATTCTGTGTGGCGCGTTGCTGCTCGGCGGGACGTACGGATCCTTGGAAAAGCTCCTGATCGTGCTGGTCGCCGTGTTCACCGTGCTGACGGTGGCCTGCACCGTGCTGTTGCAGTGGACCGGGTTTGCGGTCGGCTGGTCGGACCTTGCTCAGGGTCTTTCTCTGAATGTGCCGGGCGAGATATCGACGCCGCTCGTGCTCACCGCTCTCGCCATGTATGCCGGCACCGGCGTCGCATTTGGCGAGATGTGGAACTACACCTATTGGTGCTTGGAAAAAGGCTACGCCCGCAACGCCGGGCCTCCCGAACCAGGCAACGATTGGCCGAGACGCGCCAAGGGGTGGATTCGGGTCATGTACACCGACGTCGGGTTGACGATGGTTGTCTACACCGTCAGCACGGTCTGTTTCTATCTCTTGGGGGCCGCCATCCTCTATGCGAATCAGCTTAATCCCGACGGGCGGGACACGATTGTAACGCTCAGCTCGATGTACACGGAAAGCTTCGGAGATTGGGCGGCGACCTTGTTTCTCGTTGGGTCGTTTTTCGTCCTTTTCACGACCGTGTTGTCGGGGGCCGCGGCGAACAGTCGCCTCCTCGCCGACGCACTCGGCATCATCGGCATCATCGACGAGTCCGACTATGCGGCACGGTTACGCTTCATCCGCGTTTTCGTGGTCGTCTCGCTGGCGGCATACTCAATCGCATACTGGTTGTTCGAGAATCCGCCCCAGATGCTGCTCATTACCAGCAGTTTGATCGCGGCGGTAATGTACCCGGTCTTGGGGCTGGGCACGCTCTATCTTCGGTATCGAAGAGTCGATCCGCGGATTGCCCCCGGCTCGCTGACAACGGGATGGTTGTGGATTTGCGCGATCGCCCTGGCCGTCATCTCACCCGCCGGCATCCTTATCGTGCTGGCTATCAACTCCGGCTGGGTCAGCTTCGGGTGACGACGTTGTTTCGCGCCCGCCCCTCACGCTTCAACAGCGGCAATGAGCGCCTGGATATAGCCGACGGTCCACGCCCGTCCACGCTCGCACCATTCGGCGTCGTCGACCATCCGAGGCACATGGTCGGGGAGCAAGAAGCCGTGGAACCCTACTTGTTTGAGCGTTCGAATCGTCTCCACCGGATCGCAGTTGCCGTCACCGAGATAGCATTCCGTGAAGTCGTCTACCGCGCCCTGGACGTCTCGAAAATGGACATAAAAGATCTTGTTCCGTTCCCCAAAGTAGCGGATAGCGTCGGTGACGCCGGCTCCGCCTTTCATCTCCGACCAACAGCCATGGCAAAAGTCCAGACCGTGCATCGGGCTGTCAAATGTTTCCATCGCGCGGCGGAAGTTCTCAAAGTTGCGGAACACGCGACCCACGCCTCCCAACGACGGAACGGGAGGGTCGTCGGGATGCAAGGCCAGCCGCAGACCAAGCTCTTCACAAACCGGGAGAATGCGCTCCAGATACCAGCAATAGTTCTCCCAGATCTCTTGTTCGGAATACTCCCGCTCGACTTCAATGCTGCCCCAGCTTCCGAAGGGTGCCTGGTCGGCTGTTTGCGGCGCCCGGGCCGTTTCGTAATGGAACGCCGTCGCGGCCGCGCCTCCGCGCACCGGAGTATCTTGAGACGTCCGCCACACACCCGTCGGCATGAAAGCGTACCCGAGCAGGGGGATGCCGGCGCGCGCGATGTTTCGAGCCGTGTAGATCATGTTCTCCAGCTGCTTTTCGCGGCCGTCCTCGCCCAGCATGATCCGGTCGTAGAACTTCACCGGCACATTTTCGATGGCGACCAATCGTAGTTGCGCCTCGGTTGCCTGCCGCGCCAGATGGGCCAGATCCTCGTATTCCCAGCGCTCTTCCCCGGGCAGAACCGGCGCGTTCAATTGGAAGTCATCGCAGCCGCATTGCTTAATGAACCGCAGCCGCGAGGTCGTTATTTGCTGGAACTGCCCCAGGCCGACGCGCATGGGAAGATCTTCAAGGTTGATCATGGCGGCTTCTGATTCGCACCACGCGAATGGTGTGCGTTCGAATCAATATAGCCGAATCAAGGTCACCGCCGGCATCGAATGGAGAGGAGGATGAGGGGACGTTCGACATCCGAGGAGGTTCCGGCGTATTCGAGCGGGCCGACGATTTTCGTTGCCGATGGTGGTTGCTAATAGGGAGGTCCGTCGAGCGACAATCGAATGTATGGCGGTCGGCCTCTTCGCCGCAAAAGCTGAACCCAGCGACCACCCGGCCCGCAAGATCTGGGCCGTGGTCGGGGGACTCAATCTCAAGGGCTTCGAACAAGAAACGCCCTCCGCCACCACGGGCTTGGCGTGATATCTCTCAGTGAGGTCAGATTACCACAGTTGCCTGCCTGTTTTAATGCATAGGTGAGCCGGCGAAGAGGTCCTCTGAGAGGGATAAAAAGCTAAGCGCAGCCGCCCAAGGCGGCACCTTAGAACCCGAACTCAGGAGGACTGAAATGCACTTATCGGACTCGACGTCCACAAGCAAAGCGTCAGCTACTGCACCAAGACCGCCGCCGGGGAGTTGGTCGAGGAAGGTCGCATCGACGCCACCCGCGAAGCGCTCGCAAGTTGGGCCCAAACGCAACCGCCCTGGCGCGGGGCGATGGAAGCCACCTTGTTCAGCGGCTGGATCCACGACACGCTCGCGCCCTACGCCGACGACCTCGCCGTCGGACACCCCGCCGCCATGGAAGCCATCACGCGGGCCAAAAAGAAAAGCGATCGCCTCGATTCCGACAAGCTCGCCGACCTATGCCGCGTCAACCTGCTGCCGCGCGTGTGGATGCCGCCGCGCGAGCTGCGCGAATTGCGCCGCCTGCTGCGCTTTCGCCGACGCCTGGTCGAACAAGCGACCTGGTCGAAGAACCGCATCGCGACCTTGATGATGGAAATCGGCGAGCCCTACGCCAAGTCCAAACTGCACGGCAAACGCTACTTCTACCGCTTTCTCGATGAGCATCCTGTTGGCACCGTCTGGAGGATTCCGCCGAGCTCGCCCGGCTTGTCGAGAAACGCCTGCTCGAGCATCCGCTGTTGTGCGAGCGTGTGGCGAGGTTGCAAACGATCCCGGGCGTCGGGGCGATCACGGCGCTCACGTGGGCGGTCGAGATCGGCGACCCGCGGCGCTTTCGCTCGCTCGATCGCGCGGTGAGCTACTGCGGGCTCTGCGCGCGGCTCAACGAATCGGCGGGCAAGAGCAAACGCGGCCCGCTGTCGAAGCAACGCAACCCGCATCTGCAACACGTGCTGATCGAAGCCGCCAAGCTTGCGCCGCGCTGGAACGAGCCGTTGGCCGGGTTGTATCAAAGCGAACTCGAGCGCGGACATCGCAATCGCGCGACGATTCGCGTGGCCCGCAAGCTGGTGGCGATGCTGCTCGCCATCGACCGCCGCCAAAGCGGCTACGAAGCGCGAGACTAGCGACGTAGCGATGCGCTGAACGACTTTCCGCCGGGCCTCGGCGTTCGGTGACTCCGTAACGGCTCCGCCGCGGCGGCGCCCGAGACGGCATGGTGACTGTTTCGAGGCCGGCGGAATCGACTTTGTTGGACCCGAACTGAATCTTCCGCGACGGCGCGCCTTGGCGTGCCCGAGGCGGCTCATGGATGTCTGGTCGTGCCCGAGGCGGGCGGTGATCGAAGTGAATGCGATTCGGTGACGGGAGTTCGTAGGCGTGGCAAGACGCCACCAATCACGCGGACTCTGATCCGCCAACGCCGGACCTGCGTCGGGTGACGAGGGCCGTCCATCGCCCTCGAAAATCTTCCAATAAGCGGCTGAGCGGAACCCGTCAAGGGTTCGCTTCGCCGCTGCGCGCCCTTGACTGAACCCGCTCAGCCGCCCAACCCCCCCTAATACGAGGGCGATGGACTCCGAGCGTCGCTCACCCGACCCGAATCGAGAGCGACGATTGCTTCGCCCTTTCTCCATCACCCATCCCTCACCAACAGCGGGCTGACTGCGTCCACCCCTTGCGGACACTTGACAGATACCTATCATGGATGTCACCGATCTCCGGGTCACCGATCTCCGACCGTCACCGATCTCCGACCGATCTCCCCGGAGACGCATCCTTTCCCCGTAGAATGAGTAGCCTAGCGCGCATGGCCTCGTAGGGAAAAAGCTTGGTTTCCGTGGGCAAACGGCATCCGCTAGGCTAAGAGCCCACGAATCCAATGATCCTCGCAGGGCCAGGCGTATGATCGCCGAGTTGGTGATGGGTCGAAACGATTGAGTGTCGAAAAAATGACCGGCAACGCGCCAACTCTTCGCCCAACTACCACACGACCTCGCCGATGGCTGCGCCCAACAATCGTGGGGTCGGCACTCGCCGCGGTCCTGTACCTCGGAATCTGTGGGCTAATCCTGTGGGCGGTGGCCACCCCCTCGCCAAAACCTAACCCGCCGGGACCCGATCCCAATCTGAGAAGCGAAGCACTTCAGTTCCAGAGCGCGGAGGATAAGATTCCCCTATCAGGTTGGCTGCTTCCCTCCTCAGGGGATCGAGCTATTGTGCTTGTTCATGGCATCAATTCTGATGGCTGGTGCGGCGCTCACACCGACATAGCGCGAGCGTATGTGGAGGCCGGCTTCCATGTGCTCGTCTTTGACTTGCGAGGACACGGACGCTCCGGGGGCGATCTAATCGGGTTCGGCTGGTTCGAGAGACGAGACGTCCGCGCCGCGCTGGATTTGCTCCTGGGGAGGGGTTTCAGACCGGGACGTATCGGTATCCACGGCACGTCCTACGGAGGAGCGGTGGCACTTGTTTCCGCCGCCGCCATGCCGGAACTTGGCGCTGTCGTCACGGATAGCGCCTTCGCGGATATTCGGGATGCCATGCAAGGACAAATCAAGCGCGACATACCGTGGTTTCCGTTTGTTTCCGCGTTTGCGCCGGGAATCACTCTGCTGGGGAAGCTTATTTACCGACTGGACCTTGACGTTATCGCTCCCGAACGTGCCGCACCGGATATCGCGCCGAGGCCCATCTTGTTCATCCACGGGAGCGAGGATCCGGTCACTCCGGTCGCGCACGCTTACAGACTCAAGGCGGCGTCCCGGAATGCTCAGGATGAGCTGTGGATTCTCGAAGGCTTGGGCCATACCCA
Source organism: Bryobacterales bacterium (assembly GCA_965248235.1). GTDB lineage: Bacteria > Acidobacteriota > Terriglobia > Bryobacterales > UBA6623 > UBA6623. The sequence continues at coordinate 548,428 of CBDFIU010000003.1, forward strand.
AGGAGTCCGGACGGGGCGGAAGCACAAGGACTCGTCTCCCATGCGGAAAGACTTTCTAGAGAAAGTGTCCGCATTCTTCGACCAGTCATTGAAATGACTGGTGCCGGCACCAACTGATTTCTTGGCTTCCGCCTTGTTTGTGTTGCTCAAAGTTTGGAGCAAGATTACGAACCCGCGCCTGGCGCTACTTCATGCGGTCTAGAAGCTTATTCCATAGCCACTTAGGTAAAAAGCTCGCTTCCGCCGCCAAACAGCATCCGCTAAGGAAACCGGAAGGAAACCGGGGGAAACCGGGCGGGGGAAACCGGGGGGCTCGAAGGCGACGGCTATCGCCACGAGGTGAGCTACCTGGAGGGGCAACCGGCGCGCGCCTCGAAACTGCTCCCCCGGGTGCACCGCGTGGTGTCGTTAGTGAAGCGCTGGATACTGGGCACGCATCAAGGAGCGGTCAGTCACGAGCATCTCGACTCCTACCTCGACGAATTCGCCTTCCGCTTCAACCGCCGCAAGTCCAGAAGTCGAGGCAAGCTCTTTTACCGCCTGGTTCAACAGGCCGTCGCCGTGCCACCGGCACCCTACAAATCGCTGGTCGGAGGCACCGCGACACGCGCTACGGACGACCACAACATGTAGGGGCTATTTCCCAATACCTGAGTCAAGTAAATACCCATCAGAATATTTATTAGGAAACTGTCCCCGGTTTCCCCCCCGGTTTCCCCCCCCTGGGTACGAAACAAATCAGGTCGAGCCCTGGGTGGCGCGCTTGCTATACTGGGCCATGCCAGGGTCAAAACGGAAATCCTGGATATAATCGTCACCATGCGATTCTGGATTGCGATTGTCTGTCTGGTTTTCTCGCTAACGGCTTGGGGCCAGGAACCGAGCGGGTCGGAGTGCGACGAGTTCAGTCCGGCCGCCGAACAGCATAGCGATTTCGCACGGTCAATGCTCGGCCTGATGTTCGGGAAACGCGCCGCTGGGGGGCTCGAGCGTCTGCGCGAGCAGGCTGCGGAAGGGGACACGAACCTGCAGATTGCCTTCGGGCGGATGTACAACGAAGGTTTGGAAGGTTTGGGCGTGGAGCAGGACGACGCCGAGGCCGTCCGGTGGTTTAGGCTTGCCGCAGTACAAGGACGTGCCATGGCGCAGCGTTACCTCGGCGATAAATACGCCAAGGGCCAAGGCGTATCTCAAGACGCCGCAGAGGCGGCCAAATGGTACCATCTCGCCGCTGAGCAGTGTGACGCCGAGGCGCAGAGCAACCTCGGCGCTCAGTACACAAAGGCCAAGGTGTGTCCCAAGACGCCGCGGAAGCAGCCAAATGGTATAGGCTCGCCGCAGAACAAGGTGACGCCAAGGCGCAGGTCGGCCTCGGCTTGATGTACGCCAACGGCCGGGGCGTGCCGCGTGACAATGCCGAGGCCGTAAGGTTGTCCCGGCTCGCCGCAGAACAGGGTGAGGCCGAGGCTCTCGCGTGGCTTAGGGAAATCGCGGAACAAGGTGACGCGCTCGCTCAGGGTAATCTCGGCGAGATGTACTCCGCCCGACCCTACTCGGGTAGCAGCGTGCCGCAAGACTTCCCTGAGGCTGTCAAGTGGTCGAGACGTGCCGCGGAGCAGGGTGACAAGCGAGGTAAGCGAAATCTCGGTTTCATCCATGCCAACGGCTGGGGCGTGCCGCGTGACGACGCCGAGGCGCTTAAGTGGCTTGTCAAGGCGGGTGAGCAGGGTGACTCGCGAGCACAATACCACCTCGGCTGGAAGTACGCCGAGGGCCGTGGTGTGTCTCGGGATGATACCAAGGCCGTCAAGTGGCTCCGCATGGCAGCACAGCAGGGTGACTCGTTCGCGCAGTTCGACCTCGGCGAGAGGTACACCGACGGCCGGGGCGTCCCGCAGGACCTGATCCAGGCGTATGTCTGGCACACCCTAGCCTTAAGCATGAGCGTGGGCGGAAGAGAACAGAGGAAGAAGTTCGCCGAGACCCAAGATGCTGTCGCTGGTAAGATGACGCCGGAGCAGATCGCCGATGCCAAGCGGCTCGCCAGCGAATGGACATGGGTTCGGTGACATGGGTTCGGATGGGTTCGGTGGGTTGGTGGACGGCGGTTCGAGGACAGGCGGTTCGGGGGCGGTGGGGGTGGGGCGGTTCGGGGACGGCGGTTCGGGGGGCGGTTCGGGGGCGGTTCGGGGGCGGTTCGGTTCGGGGCGGTTCGGGAAGCGGTTCGGGAAGCGGTTGGAAGCGGTTCGGGGACGGAGCCCGAATAAAGAATCCTCACCCAAGAGGCTTGGTGCCGCCACGAGCCCGCACAGGGGAAATCGAGAGAGCCGCAAGAGACGGGAAACCGGGGCCGAAAGGGGAACGCTCCCGAACTCCGATAAAACTAGCCCAATTCCCGCGGTTCGATTGCAAGAACAAAAGCCCCGGTCCGCTCATTCTTGAACAAAAGAGCGGACCGGGGCCAAAATTGTCGAACCATTCAGACAGGGTCGTAGCACGACCTTAAGGCCGTGCACGTATCTTCATCCACCACATCCCCGTCCGGGCCCAGCGGGCCTTGCGAAAACACACACCAGTAGATGCGCGTGTTCGACTCGGGGACGGTCGGGTCGTGGTCGGCGTCGATGAACATACCCTTCCAACGCAGGCCCTCGCAGCGTTTCGTGAGGACCTTGAGGCCGCCTTTCATCATGACTAGACGCTCCTCCCGGCTGCCGCCAGGATGGCGCGTTTGACGGCGACGCTTGCCAGCCGCACCTTGTGCTTGTTGCCGCTCAAGGGCGTGGCTCCCGCCACCGCCGCCTCACCGGCGGCCGCAGCCGTCTCGTCGTTGATCGCCTTGCCCTTCAGAGCATCTCCGGCTTCGGCGGATCGCCAAGGCGTCGGCGCCACGTGTCCCAGCACCACGCGGGCGCTTTCGACCGTGCTGCCGCTCATCTTGATCGATACCGCCGCCGCCAGCGGCCAGTCGAGCAACTGCCGCTCGCGGACCTCATAGGAGGCATTGGCCGTGTTCCCCGAAGGGATCACGATCGCCGTGAGAATCCATTGGGTTTCAGCGATAGCTCGCGCTCATCGGCCCCGGCGGGGGTGTGATAGAGCTTCTCGACGGCCAGCTCACGCTCGCCCTCGGGCCCGGCGATCTTGGCCGTTGCGTCGAGCGCGATCAGCGCCCGGGGGAGATCGGTGACATCCATGACAGGTATCTGTCAAGTGTCCGCAAGGGGTGGACGCAGTCAGCCCGCTGTTGGTGAGGGATGGGTGATGGAGAAAGGGCGAAGCAATCGTCGCTCTCGATTCGGGTCGGGTGAGCGACGCTCGGAGTCCATCGCCCTCGTATTAGGGGGGGTTGGGCGGCTGAGCGGGTTCAGTCAAGGGCGCGCAGCGGCGAAGCGAACCCTTGACGGGTTCCGCTCAGCCGCTTATTGGAAGATTTTCGAGGGCGATGGACGGCCCTCGTCACCCGACGCAGGTCCGGCGTTGGCGGATCAGAGTCCGCGTGATTGGTGGCGTCTTGCCACGCCTACGAACTCCCGTCACCGAATCGCATTCACTTCGATCACCGCCCGCCTCGGGCGCGACCAGACATCCATGAGCCGCCTCGGGCACGCCAAGGCGCGCCGTCGCGGAAGATTCAGTTCGGGTCCAACAAAGTCGATTCCGCCGGCCTCGAAACAGTCACCATGCCGTCTCGGGCGCCGCCGCGGCGGAGCCGTTACGGAGTCACCGAACGCCGAGGCCCGGCGGAAAGTCGTTCAGCGCATCGCTACGTCGCTAGTCTCGCGCTTCGTAGCCGCTTTGGCGGCGGTCGATGGCGAGCAGCATCGCCACCAGCTTGCGGGCCACGCGAATCGTCGCGCGATTGCGATGTCCGCGCTCGAGTTCGCTTTGATACAACCCGGCCAACGGCTCGTTCCAGCGCGGCGCAAGCTTGGCGGCTTCGATCAGCACGTGTTGCAGATGCGGGTTGCGTTGCTTCGACAGCGGGCCGCGTTTGCTCTTGCCCGCCGATTCGTTGAGCCGCGCGCAGAGCCCGCAGTAGCTCACCGCGCGATCGAGCGAGCGAAAGCGCCGCGGGTCGCCGATCTCGACCGCCCACGTGAGCGCCGTGATCGCCCCGACGCCCGGGATCGTTTGCAACCTCGCCACACGCTCGCACAACAGCGGATGCTCGAGCAGGCGTTTCTCGACAAGCCGGGCGAGCTCGGCGGAATCCTCCAGACGGTCGCGGCTCGCGGCCAACAGGAGAAGGTCGGTTTCGCTTGCCTTCAGATCATCGAGAAAGCGGTAGAAGTAGCGTTTGCCGTGCAGTTTGGACTTGGCGTAGGGCTCGCCGATTTCCATCATCAAGGTCGCGATGCGGTTCTTCGACCAGGTCGCTTGTTCGACCAGGCGTCGGCGAAAGCGCAGCAGGCGGCGCAATTCGCGCAGCTCGCGCGGCGGCATCCACACGCGCGGCAGCAGGTTGACGCGGCATAGGTCGGCGAGCTTGTCGGAATCGAGGCGATCGCTTTTCTTTTTGGCCCGCGTGATGGCTTCCATGGCGGCGGGGTGTCCGACGGCGAGGTCGTCGGCGTAGGGCGCGAGCGTGTCGTGGATCCAGCCGCTGAACAAGGTGGCTTCCATCGCCCCGCGCCAGGGCGGTTGCGTTTGGGCCCAACTTGCGAGCGCTTCGCGGGTGGCGTCGATGCGACCTTCCTCGACCAACTCCCCGGCGGCGGTCTTGGTGCAGTAGCTGACGCTTTGCTTGTGGACGTCGAGTCCGATATAGTGCATTTCAGTCCTCCTGAGTTCGGGTTCTAAGGTGCCGCCTTGGGCGGCTGCGCTTAGCTTTTTATCCCTCTCAGGAGGACCTCTTCGCCGGCTCACCTATGCATTAAAACAGCCACCGAATAAGCCCGCCACCGAATAAGCCCGCGGTCTTGGTGCAGTAGCTGACGCTTTGCTTGTGGACGTCAAGTCCGATGTAGTGCATTTCGGTCCTCCTGAGTTCGGGTTCTAAGGCGCCGCCTTGGGCGGCCGCGCTTAGCTTTTTATCCCTCTCGGGAGGACCTCTTCGCCGGCTCACCTATGCAATAAAACAGCCACCGAATAGAGAATCTTCAGGAAGGATCAGAGGGGGGGGCGGGGACCAGCTCCCGCTGGGCAAAACCGGTTGACACGAACGCTATCCTGAACAAGGGAACCCTGAGCCATGGACCGGTGGTGGCGAGCCAAGAGGAAGAAAAAAACAAGCAGCGAACGGTCCGCGAAGAGTTTTGCGAAACGAAGCCAAGCACCGCAACACTATTTTCTATGTCGCGCCATATCAATACTTTAAGATATTATTTTTGCGCCGGCCGGCCGACTTCCAATGGGGAATCATCGCCAAACCGACACACCCGACCCCGCAAGTCGAGACCCGGTAACAATCCCACGGCTCAAACCGGCTCAGGTACCTGCGGCCCCGGTTCGCGCGTCGCTCTGAACAGCCAACCGCCCGACCCGTGGGCGTCCGAATCCGCCGCGTCTACCCCGGCCGGCGAGAAGAAAGGCCTTCCACGAACCCCTCCCGAGGGCATTTTGCGAAACGAACCCAAGACACTACTATGTTCCGCCATATCAATATGTTAAGAGTCATCTTGCTGATCGGCGGGCCAGCTCGGGCCGACTTCGAATGAAGAATCATCGCCGTTCCGACGGCCGCCAACCCGGCACCCTGAAGAGGCCTCCAAACCCCGCCCAAGTCATTTTGCGAAACGAAGCCAAGACGAACGTAACCTACGGCATATCAATAGCTTGGGGGAGATCGGAAAGGAGCCCTCGATTTTGGTTGCCTATCGTGGCTGGAAATAGGAAGGTCCGTCGAGCGAAAATCGAAGGGCAGCACATCGAGTATCCATGAGCCATAAGCATCACCTTCCATGGGCCGCCGCGGCGGTCATCCTACAGGGCTTCGTTGCCTCCGCCCCCACCCACGCCCAGCAGTGGCCCTCGTGGGGCAACGACCCCGGCGGGATGAAATACGCGGTGCTGGATCAAATCAATAAGGAAAACGTCAGCCGTCTGAAAGTCGCCTGGAGTTACGACACCGGCGACGCGAGCGATGGAAACGACCCGGAGCGCCCCAATCGCTCGGCGCATGAATCGACGCCGCTGGTTGTCGACGGCGTGATGTATCTCACCACGCCCTTCGATCGCCTATTCGCACTCGACCCCGAAACCGGGAAAGCCCTGTGGGTCTACGACCCCAAGACAAACCTGCGCGACACGCGCTTCGGCCTATACATTCATCGCGGCGCGGCGTTTTGGAGCGGCGGGGACGAAAAGCGCATTCTGCTTGGCGATCAATCGGGACGTCTGCACTCGATCGATACCGCCACAGGCCGGGCCGATCCGAACTTTGGCGATGACGGCGTGCTCGATTTGCGCTCCGGGGTCGCCCGGAAGTTTCCGCGGGCGCAATACGGGATGACCTCTCCGCAAACGGTCTGCGGCGACGTGATCATTGCGGGCGGACGCGTCACCGACTCCAACCCGCAAGGCCCGTCCGGCGACGTGCGCGGGATCGACGTTCGCAGCGGCGAACAACGCTGGCGGTTTCACACAGTTCCGCACCCCGGGGAGTTTGGCCACGAGACCTGGGAGGGCGATTCGTGGAAAGACCGGGGCGGGACGAATGCTTGGTCGATTATGAGCGTGGACGAGCAAAACGAGCTGGTCTTCCTTCCGCTAACCTCGCCGTCTTACGATTTCTACGGCGGCGATCGCCATGGAGCGAACCTGTTCAGCGACAGCGTTGTGGCGCTCGACTGCACGACCGGCCGGCGGAAATGGCATTTCCAAACGATTCACCACGACTTGTGGGACTGGGATTTACCCTCCCAGCCGATGCTGATCTCGGTGCTGCGCGACGGGCGGCCGGTGCCCGCCGTCGCTGTGATTACGAAGACCGGCTTCGTTTTTCTGCTCGACCGATTGACGGGGAAACCGTTGATCGAGGTCGAAGAGCGCGCGGTGCCGGCCGGAGACACCGCGGGCGAACAGTACTGGCTGACGCAGCCTCACCCGGTCAAGCCGCCGCCCTTCACGCGCCAATCGATGACGCGTGACGAGATTACCGACGTCACACCGGAATCCCGCGCCGAGTGCATGGCGCTGCTCGCGGACGCTCAGATCGAAGGGCCGCTCTTCCGACCGATCGGCGAGCGGCTGACGGTGATGTTCCCGGGGACCAACGGCGGCGCCAACTGGGGCGGCGGGGCGTTCGACCCCTCGACAGGACTGCTCTATATCAACTCCATGGACGTCGCCGCGCTGCTTCGCATCGTCAAGCGTCCCGAGGGCGCGCTGCTGCCCTATCGGGTTCGCGGGACGAAGTACGGCCGGCTGTGGGACTCGAACCAATACCCCTGCCAAAAACCGCCTTGGGGCCGGCTGACCGCCATCGACATGAATCTCGGCGAATTTCGCTGGCGGGTCGTGTTGGGTGAATTCGATGAGTTGACGGCGCGGGGCGTGCCTCAAACCGGAACGCCGAATCTGGGCGGGCCTATCGTTACTAAGGGCGGGTTGGTCTTCATCGGCGCGACCAACGACAGGCGCTTCCGGGCGTTCGACAAGGACAGCGGCAAGGTTCTGTGGGAGACGCGCTTGCCCGCCAGCGGCCATGCAACGCCGATTACGTACCTGGGCCCGACCAACGGAAAGCAATACGTCGCGATTGCGGTGGGCGGAGGCAATAAGTACAACAATAACTATATGGCTAGGTTGATGGTCTTCGCGCTGGAGTAGCTTCGAAAGCATCAAGCAAGTCGTCGGGGAGTGGCTCGAAGAACTCGGGGCCTACTTCGAAACGCGCCTCGTCGAGTCCCATGGGGCGTTTTTCCTTGATCGGCGTCCTTACCGGATGCAGTTCGGCAATCGCCCGGTTGCGGTTGCAAACGATCACCCGCTCGCCCTCGGCGACGCGCTTCAGGTAGCGGGACAAGTGCGTTTTGGCCTCGTGAATGTTGATGCGGATCAATGGGTTCGCTCCCCGATAACTCGTTGACCGAATTATAGATCAACTTCGACGAGCAGCCATTCAAGACGCACGATGTCTACTCCGCCAACCCGCCGCGACTCTACCTCTCCCTAGCCGGTTTCTGCCGGGTTTCTTCATGGTTTCTACTGAAACTCCCTAATCGACGATCGGGAGGGTTCAACGGCAAGATGGAGTTACGAGGGCCGCCCGCCGAAGGGCGACCGCATTTTCACGGCGACCGATGACCAACCCCGTCACTGCCGTCAAGGTCTGGTGGCTGACCCCCGCGCCGGCGCTTGCCCGCGATCGCACAGCGGCGCGCGGTCGTTTGCCCCGTCCGGCAAAGAACTATGCCGCGGTCACCTTGCTGATCGGCTTTCTGGGCTGGGATGCGCCGGTCGTGCTGGGCGTCTGGCTTTTCATCGCTCTGGGTCACGCCGCCTATCAATATCACTATGCCTTCGCCGGTTCCATGGATCGGCCCTTTTGTTACGAAGAGACGACGGCGATGTTTCTGGTCCTTGACGTGGTGAATCACATTGCCGTGGCGGGTTTTTCGCGAATCGGCTGGTGGGCTCTGGGACCGGTCGCCCTGGCTTGGTACTTGATGGGGCAGGCGGTTGGGTACATGGCATTCAAGAAGGAAATGAAGAGAACCTTCGCTCTGGTCAGCGCCGATTATCCCAGCGAGCCGCGCCACGATCGGATTCAAATGACCCGGCTGATCGTCCAAGAACGGCTGGCGGCGGAAGCCGAATAGCAAACCCGGGGAGTCTGAACCCGGGCCGGTATGAAATCGAGGCCGGCGGTGCGAAGCGTCGAGCACGAGGTTCCCACCGCCCTTTCAGGGCTCGCCTGAGTGGGGGTTTGTACCCAGGGTTCCGCTTCGCTTCACCCTGGGCTACGGTTCCTGCCGCCGCTTCGCGGCTCAAGAGATTTGCGACGTTGGCGAGCCGCAAGGTAGTGCACGGTACGCTTGATAGGCTATTTTCGGAGGAGTCCCCCGATCGCGCCGATCAGCTCAAACTCGGCTCGCCGCGGCCGATGGGGAACTAGGGAAGCCGGAAAATGAGCTATCAACCTATCGAAGACTACGGCATCATCGGCAATATGCGGACCGTCGCTCTGGTCGGCATGAACGGCTCGATCGATTGGCTTTGCTGGCCGCACTTCGATTCTCCCAGCATCTTTGGGGCGATTCTCGATGCCGGCCGCGGCGGTCGGTACGCCATTGCGCCGCTCCAAGCCGAAGGCGTGAACCACAAACAACTCTATTGGCCGGACACGAATGTCTGGTGACGCGCTTTCTCTCGCCCGAAGGCGTCGGCGAAGTTACCGATTTCATGCCGGTCGGCGGATCATCCCACGACGCCCACGAACGTCCCATAATCCGGTCGGTGAAGGTCGTGCGCGGCACGATGTTGTTCCGGCTCGACTGCCGTCCGGCATTCAACTACGGTCGCGACGAGCACGAGGTCGAGGTGTCGCAACACGGCGTGTGTTTCCGAACGCCCGAATTGAGCATGGCATTGCGGACGCGGGTTCCGCTGCGGCAGGTCGAGCAGGGCGTGCAAGCGGAGTTCTCGCTACGAGAGGGTGAGTCCGAGACGTTTCTACTCCAACAAATCGAGGATGGCGAAGCCTGCGACCGCCCACCGAACTCGTCAACTGGGTTTGCGACAACCGCCATCGCGCCGACGAAGGCGTGTGGGAAGTTCGGGGCGGGAGGCAGCACTTTCTCTATTCGAAGCTGATGTGCTGGGTGGCGATCGATCGTGGTCTGCGGCTGGCCGAAAAGCGCTCGTTCCCCGCCGACCGCGACCGTTGGATCAAGGCTCGCGACTCGCTCTACGACGAAATTCTCGAAAAAGGCTGGAGCGAGAAACGGCAGGCTTTCGTTCAACACTACGGCAGCGAAGCCCTCGACGCCGCGACCCTCATCATGCCGCTGGTGTTTTTCATGTCTCCCACCGACCCGCGGATGCTCAAGACGCTCGACGCGATCAACCGCTCGCCGGCGCAAGGCGGGCTGGTGTCGAACAGTTTGGTCTACCGCTACAACGTGTCGGAAACCGCGGATGGGCTCAACGGCGACGAAGGCACCTTTAACCTGTGCACTTTCTGGCTGGTCGAAGCCCTCACCCGCGCCGGGCGCGCCGATCCCGCTCACCTGGAAGAAGCCCGCCTGATCTTCGAAAAGATGTTGGGATATGCCAACCATCTCGGACTCTTCGCCGAGGAGACCGGCCACAGCGGCGAAGCGCTGGGCAATTTCCCGCAGGCTTTCACGCACCTGGCGCTGATTAGCGCGGCTTTCAACTTGGATCGGGCGCTGGGCTCGAAGGGCTGAGGAGCCTGGGGTGATACGAAACGAAACGCGGTAGCTCTCTCATGTAAAATTGCAAGAGCAGTGTCGATGTTTCGTATTCAGGTCGGACGTTTTGGGCTTGTGGCCGGGCTGTTGCTGTTGTTCTCGGCCCCGGTGTTTGCCCAGGGCGACTGCGAACCGCCAGCGTCCTTGCAAGCAGCGCTCGCTACACCCTCGACAGGCATTTACAACGCCCTGGGCGGCTATTTCGCCGAGCGGGGACGAATGGATTGCGCCATCCCGGCCTTCGAGAAAGCCATTGAGATGGACGCGGACAACTGGGAGCCGCGCTTTAATCTCGGGCTCGCTCTGGCGAAAGCCGCCAAGCCGCGGCCGGCCGCCGAGCAACTGCGCGTCGCCGTGCGATTGAAGCCCGACTCGTTGCAAGCCAAGTTGGCGCTGGGCTACGTTCTGCTCGAGTCGGGTGATTGGACCGCCGCCGAGAAGTCGATCGAGGAAGCCTTGGAGCAGCAACCTCAATCGCCGCAAGCGCTCTACGGAATTGCTCAGGTCCGCATGCAACAGCGGCGCTACGCGAGCGCCGTGACCCACCTCAAGCGCGCTCTCGCATCAAACCCGGAGAGCATGGAAGTGCAACTCGCTCTCGGCGCGGCTTACGCCAACCAAGGCCAAACCGAGCAGGCCATCGCGCTGCTCGACGGATTAGTCAAGAAGCATCCGCGCTCGGCGGCCGCGCAATTCAACCTGGCGACCGCGTACGCCCGTGTCGAAAATTACCCGGCGGCCGCGCGCCATTACCAGGCCGTGCTTGAAGTGGACTCCGGGAATCACGCCGCCCGTATGTCGGCGGCGAAGGCGCTTGCGAATTTCCACAAACACGCCGAAGTGATCGAGCTGATCGAACGCTATTCGGCGGGTCGCCCCGCCCAGGTGGACGAGTTTGAGCTGTACCATTTGCGTGGCGTCGCGCTGCGTGGATTGGGGCGTTACGACGAAGCCGAAGTTGAGCTCCTGCGGGCCGCCGGCCTGCGCCCGAACCATTCCGACACGCTTTACAACCTTGGGTTCGTTCTGGCCCGTCAGAAGAAGAACGAACAAGCTCGGATCCATCTCGAGAAGGCTAAGGAATTGGACCCTGAGTCGGCCGACATCCGCTTCCAGCTCGGCCGCGTGTTGAATGCGCTGAAAGAATCCGAGCGTGGCAGCGCGGAACTGCGCGAGTTCCAGCGGAGAAAGCAACAAGATGTCGCCGCCAGTCGCGCCGAAAGCGCCGCCGCGCGGGGCAATGCGGCCCTGGAAGCCGGTAAAGCCGCCGAGGCCGTCATCGAATACACGGAGGCCATTCGCTTTAGCCCGACCGACGCGAAACTCCGCCACGATATTTCGTTGGCTCACGCGGCATTGGGGCATCGCGGCGAGCAGCGTACAGCTCTGATGAAAGCCGTCGAGCTTGATCCGCGAATGGAGCAAGCACACAACGAATTGGGCCTTTTGCATTTGGGCGACCGGCGCTACGCCGAAGCCGAGACGGCATTGAAGAAGGCCGTCGAGCTCAATCCGCAGTACGCCGAGGCCCACAACAATCTGGGCGTGCTCTACGGCAACCAAGGACGCAATCAGGAAGCCGAGAGCCACTTTCAACGCGCTGTCGAGGACGACCCTGCCTACGCGCAGGCCTATTCGAATCTGGCTTTAACGCTGGCGGGTCAAGAAAAGTTCAAGGAAGCCGAAGTCGCCGCGAGCAAGGCCGTGGCGCTGGCGCCGGACGGACGCAAGGCGCTCACCGCCCTGGGCATGATCCAAACCCGCCTGGGACGGATGGACGATGCCGTCGGAACGCTCAAGAAAGTCGTCGACTTGGACCCGCGCTCCGCCGAGGCCCATTTGAATCTCGGCATCGCCATGGCCGACGCCCATAACGTGGACGGGGCTCTCGAGCAGTTCACCGACGCGGTTCGGATAGCGCCGGAATCGCCCGCGCCCCGTTTTAATCGCGGCCGGCTGCTCCTCCAACTCAGCAGGCACGAGGAAGCCCGCGTCGAATTAGCAAAGGCCGTCTCGTTGCAGCCGGATCACCCTCTCGCGGCGCGATTTCTCGCCTTGACCGAGCAACGGCTCGGGAACCACGCCGAAGCTGCCGCGGCCTGGCGGCGCTACATTGCGATCCAACCCGGCGACCCGCAAGGACATTACGAACTGGGGCAGGCGGAGAACGAACTCGGAAACCGCGAGCAGGCTATCGTTCGTTGGAAAAGAGTCCTGGAAGTCGATCCGAACCATCGCGAAGCCCTCTACAATCTTTTTCGCGAGCTAAGAAAAGACAATCCCGACGAAGCCCGCCGTTATCAAGAACGCTTTCAGGCGTCGCGCGCCGAGAAGCGTGTGACCGACCGAGCCGACACCCTCGGCAACTTCGCCATGGCCTCTCTGCAAGGCGGGAACACGGCCGAGGCAATCCGCCAACTCAAGGAAGCGATCGAGGTTTGCCGAAGCTGCCGGACGGAGTTCTTACTGCACAAGAATTTGGGGTTGATCTACGCCCGCTCGGGCGACCTCGATCAGGCCGAGCCGCAACTCCGCATGGCCGCCAAGATTCACCCGGACGACGCGGAGGTGCGCCAATCGTTGCGAACGATCGAAAGACTGCGCGCAAAGACCTCGCCCTAATTTTCTCGCCGCCCGAGGGGCAAAGCGCACGCATTGCGGGCCGGCGCTGGTGTTTTCCTCTTGGTTCGGCCGCGGCGAGAGCCACGACCGCATGAAAAAGTTTGTTTGGCTGCAAAGCACTATTCTTGAGTGACCGCATCGCGTGGCGATGCGGCTCTGGTTGGCAGTGGTTTCCTCCGCAATGGCGGATCGAAGCCTTCTCAACAAGGTCGCGGAAAGGTGTCTTTTCACATGGTCTGAGTACTAGAGCCGGCGGTTTGAAAGGCCGCTGAAGCGGCCGGGTTGACCTTGACGAGCGCCCATCCGGCCCTAAGGTGGGCTATTTGTGACCCAAGCCCGGTGGACGGGCTACCGCGCCCGGGAGTTTGGTGCGTGGCCGCTCGGCCCGTCGCTTGCCGAAGGGCTTCCAAATATACGTCGCGCACTCCCACGCCGGCCGCTCTCCGTCCGGCATAATTACAGGACTACAGGAAAGCTTGTTCGCGTATGAGTTTAGCTGCCGTAGTCGATCCCTCGGTATCGCGCTCGCCTTTGCCTCTTGATGCTCGTGACTTGGCGACGGTTTGCGTTTTGTGTAGTCACAACTGTGGTGTGCGGGTCGATGTCTCGGACGGCCGGATCACGGCGGTGCGGCCCGATGAAACCAGCTTGACCGAGGGCTACATCTGCAACAAGGGCGCGAGCATTCCGCTGACGGTCAATCATGCGCAGAGAGTGCAACAGCCGTTGCGGCGTTGTGCCGACGGGTCTTTCGAGCCGATTTCGTGGGAGCAGGCGGTGGAGGAGATCGCGGCGCGGTTGACGGTGATTCGCGAGGAATCGGGCGGCAATGCTATCGGGTTCGTGGGGGGAGGCGGGCAGGCCAACCATCTGGGCACCGGCTACGGTTTGTCGCTGATGGCGGCGCTGGGCTCGCGCCGCTGGTACAGCTCCTACGCGCAAGAGAAGTCGCAGCACCACTTGGTTGATCAGTGGATGTTCGACGCGCCTCCGGCGACGAGCTTTCATGCCGACGAGGAGGGCGCGCCTTTACTGGTGGTGATGGGGACGAATCCGCGGGTTTCCAACCGCGGACCGCGTCCCAACATCACTTTCAACGAATTGCGCCGCGCCGAGGACCGCAAGCTGATCGTCGTCGACCCGCGTGTTACGGAAACCTCGGCGAGCGCCGACATGCATTTGCGCGTGCGGCCGGGCCACGACGCTTTCCTGTTGCTGGGGATCGCGAAGACGTTGATCGAGGAAGACCTGGTCGACCGCGATTTTATTGAGAATCGCACACTCGGTTTCGAAGACCTGGAGGGGGTGTTTGTCGCCGTGGAGACGGCCCGCATGGCGGAACGTTGCGGCCTTTCCGAGGAACAAGTCCGGCGGGCGGCGCGAGAGATCGCGAAGGCCCGGGCGACGTCGATCATGTATGACTTGGCGGTCGAGCAAACCTGGTTCTCGACGTTGATCTCGTATCTGATTCGGCTGGTGCTCTCGCTGACGGGCAACGTCAGCCGCCCTGGGGCCAATTTCTTTCGTGAGAGCTTTAGCCCGCCGGTGCGTTCGAAGAATCGATTCGCCGAGCCGGAGCGTTCGGTGGTGGCCGGGGTGCCGGCGATTCGGGCATTGGGGAATTTCGCGATGATTTCACCCAATGTTGTTCCCGAGGAGATCCTTACCGACGACCCGGGGCGTTTGCGGGCGATCATCGTCGAAAATGCAAACCCGTGGTTGGCGTACGCGGACACGCCGCGGTGGCGAGAGGCGCGTCAGAAGCTCGACCTGATGGTGGTCGTCGAACCGGCGATGACCGAGGCCGCGGTGGAAGCGGACTACGTTCTACCGGCGGCGGTTGGTTATGAGAAGTGGGAGTGGGCGGGTTTCGCCAAACGCTTCCCGGAAATCGGCGTGCAGTTGCGGCCGCCGGTGGTTCCGCCGCCGGGCGAGGCCTTGCCCGAACCGGAGATCTATGACCGGCTGGTGGCGGCGATGGGCTTGTTCGGCTCTCCTCCGGATGAATTGCATGAGCTTGCGGGCGCGGCCTTGCAGCCGGATGGTATTGGTCCTTATATGGCGGCGCTGCAAGAGGCGGCGCGTGAGCGTGTGGGGAAGGCGGCGGGGCCGTGCGCGATGTTTTGGGCGTATCGGACCTTGGGGCCGCTGTTGCCGGGTCCCGGGCCGGCGGCGATGCTGTTGCGATGCGTCGAAAACGGCGCCAAGCGGCCCGAGGCGGTGATCCGTGCCTTGGGCGAGGATTGGCGCGACGCCGATGCCGCGCGGTTAGGCTTGGAGATGTTTCGCCGCATGCTCGATCATCCCGAGGGAGTGGTGTTGGCCGTGGCGGACCGCGAGCGCAATTACGAGCAGCATGTGGGATGGGCGGATGGCCGGGTGCGGCTTGTCCCGGAGTTGATACTCGGGGAGATTCGGCGGGCGCTGGACTTTCAACCGCCCACGGATGAGCGCTATCCGCTGCTGTTGGCTTCGGGTTTGCGAACTCATTGGACAGCGAACGCCATTCACCGAGCCCCTGAATGGCGCAAGGGGAAGGGCCCGTTCTGCGCGCTCCACATTTCGCCGAACGATGCGAGGGAGCTTGGCATTCGCGACGGTGGAAAAGTAGAAGTAGGCACGAAGCGCGGTTCTCTCGAACTACCGGCCGAAGTCGACGCCAAGGTCTTGCCGGGGCATGTTTGGGTCCCGAATGGGTTTGGAGTCGTTTATCCGGACCCGGAAACGGGCGAGGCCGTTATGCAGGGCGTGAATATCAACGAAATCACGGATGCGCAGGACCGCGACCCGATCAGCGGGTGTCCGCATCATAAAGCGATCCCGTGCCGGGTGACGCCTGTTCGCGGGGGGTGAGGCGTTCTCAAAATACCGCCCATGCCGGCCGTTCGCGCCTCATTGTTTCCACCACGAAGGTTTCGCAAACGGTTTTCATGGGCCGGCCCGTGAATGTCCATTGTTGTCCGTTGTCATAGGGTGATTGCCGTCGTATGCTTGGGCTGCGAATCGAAACGAGGCAGCCATGATGACGGAGAATTCGAATCCAATCCCCTCGAACGGGCGCTCAACCGATCCTCCGATGGGAGAAAAGCCGCTCCAATCATGGAAGGAAATTGCGGCCTATTTGGATCGAGAGCCGCGCACGGCGCGAAGATGGGAGAAAACGCAGGGCCTTCCGGTGCGGCGGCACGGCGACAGTAGTCGCGCGAGCGTTTACGCCTACCCGAGTGAGCTCGATGCTTGGCGGGCGGCTCACAAACCCAGGGCCGCCGAGGAACCGTCCCCGACCATGCGCGTCCGCCCGGCGCCTATATTCGCCTTGGCGGCGATGGCGCTGATCGCCACTTTCGTTGTTCTCCAGGGGCCGATTCTGAGTCCTGTGGACCCGCTGGCCGAGGCGGCCGGCACGACTGTGCAATTGCTCTTCGACGACCCGGAGGAAGACGTCGGCGGCACGATCAGCGCTGACGGGCGCTACCTTTCCTGCAGCCACTGGGAAACGGGTAATGCGGGGATCTGCGACATAGTCAGCGGCGAAAAGAAAGTGCTGACGCAATTCGGCGACTGGAGCAAAGACGGCGCCTGGAAGAAATCGGGCTTTGCCGATATGAACGTCATCTCGCCTGACGGCAAACAGATCGCTTTCACCTACTACACGTCGGTTCACGAGTCCGATACGGTCGAGCTGCGAATCATGGGCTCCGACGGGACCGGGGAGCGAACGCTCTACAGCAAGTCGCCCTACTCGGACAGCGGGTGGATCACTCCCGATGCATGGTCGTCGGACGGAAAGCAGATCCTGGCCCGGATACAGTTAGCGGGCGAAGGTTGGAGGCCGCCAGGCCGAGGCAATTACGCAATCGTGCTGGTTTCGGTCGAAGACGGTTCCCTTCGAACCCTCAAGGAACTGAAATCGCCCCGACGCTATCGCCGCCGAACTTTTCTGTCTCGTGACAGTCGTTACGTCGCTTACGATTTTCCTCCGGACCAGGAAGTCTCCGCCGGTGATGTTTTCATCCTTTCGACAGCCGGCGGCGAGGCCGTGCCGGTGGCGCCCCACGCCGCTGATGACTATACGCTCGGATGGACACCCGACGGGGGCACGCTCATTTTCGCGAGCAACCGCTCGGGCAGCTACGGGATCTGGGCTGTCACCGTCAGAGACGGCGAGCCGGTGGGAGAACCGGAGTTGGTGCGGCCTCATGTCGGCGAAATCGTGTCGGCCGGTTTCGATCGAGACGGCTCCTTTTACTACTCACTCGAGAGTGAACCCACCAATGCCTATATCGCGACGATTGATCGCGAAACCGGCAAAACTACCGGAAAACCTCGACGCGTGACCGATCGCTTTAACGGGTCCAATGATTGGGCTGCCTGGTCCCCGGACGGCAAGCGGATCGCCTACCGCAGTTGGCAAGGTCCTTCCGACAAGTCCGGTATGAAAATCTCGATTCGATCGCTGACGACCAACGCCGAGCGCGACATCGTGCCGCAATTAGCTACTTTTTCGCGTTTGCGATGGCACGCGGACGGAAGATCCTTGCTGGTTGTCGGCCGGACGAGCAAAGCGCGCTCGCCGGGCCTTTATCAAGTCGACGCTCGAAGCGGGGAGACAGAGCTGCTGCTTGAGGAGTCTTCCTCGGAGATCGCCGATTGGACCAACGACGCTCGGGAGGTCATTCTGCACCATCGGAAGCCTTCGCGCCTGGCGAGGCAGAATCTCGACGATGGAAGCGAGACTGAGTTCTATGAGCTTCCCGAGGAACACAGAAGGCTTCACGTAGCGGGCCTTTCCCCGGACGCTAAGACGGTAGCCATCGCGAGAACTCCGCAGCGGGGAGGCCCCTGGGAGCTCGCCGCTCTAGCAACGGAAACGGGCGAAGTGCGCGAGCTTTTCCAGTTTGAGAGATCGTTCTATGGCCGTCATGAAGGGTTCTTTGCATGGTCGCCCGACAGCCGCGCAATCTATTTGGTGTTTCGGCGAGAGGGGCGAATCATGCGGGTTCCGACGGAGGGCGGAGAGCCGGTCGACACGGGACTGGTTCGCGGCGTTTGGCCCGATAGGGTCTCGGAAGACGAACCGTACTCCCGTCGAATCCGGGCGCTCAGCATCAGCCCGGACGGCACGCAACTGTCCTTTTCATTCCATGAAAAGTGGGAGTTCGGCCTTTGGGTGATGAAAGACTTTCTACCCAAGGTGACAACGGCCAAACAGGAGGATCGCCTGTGACGAGGCGGACGGCCTCCCGTTTCTGTGGCGGCCGCTTCGTCGGCTCGTTGTTTCGCATAACCGGGGGCAGCCTGTTCTTTGTGCTTCTAGCCGCTTCGCTCGGCCTGCCCGCCGATAAACGCCCGGCCCATCGCGGCGCGGCGTCGGCGGATACCGGACGTCTTGTGGACTTGAGACGTTGGCATGGCGGCTACCTGAAAGCGGGACGTACCGCGCCCCCCAAACCAACGAACGGCTCGTCGCTAAAACCGTAGGATCCAACTGGAACGAGCTTTTGGACTAGCTCGTTGGCGCGGGCGTCTTCGTGCTCGGCCACAGTCCGGCCCATGCAGCCAGCAGCAGCAGCGTTGCGGTCGCGACTACGAGCAGCGGCAGCGCAAGTTTCACCGTTGTCGGCAGGGCTGCTAGCGGCGGCGTCCCTCCAAAGAGCGCGTAGAGCAATAACCCGGCCAGAACGCTGAGAACCGCCCCTCGCGCGATCCGCGCGAACGTAGGTGACCACACACGCACCCCAGCCTGCCTCTGCCGGCGGAACCGAAGAACGTACGCCGCTTGACCGACGAGCAATAATACGGCCGCGGCCAGGAATCCCATCGCCCAGTTATCCGGAGACTCCGCGCCCGCGGTCCGGCGGGGTTCCGGCAAATCCAATCCGGCCATACGGCGGATGACGGCGCGTGCGATGCGGTTCGCTCGATTGGTTCCGAGATTGGTAAGGACGACGACCGCGGATCGCGTTCGCGGTACAAGGATTGCCGCCGTATTGCCGCCCCAGATGTCGCCGCCATGCTCAAGCGCGAACTCACCGTTCAACCAATGCGCCTCGGATTGTACGTACCACCCAAGGTCATAGCCGCTTTCCATGCGTTCCCACCAGGCCGGAGAGAGAAAGGGCGAGCCCGTCTCCGGCGATGAGAGAAGATAGGTCAGGTAGCGGCCCATGTCCGGTGCATTCGACTTGACCAACGAGGCCCCGAACCACCCGAAAAACACGGATGGGCTGACTTGAACCCGCCCCCATTGCCGTTCGTGTGGATCCGCCAAGCCCCAGGCCTCCGCTCGCTGACGGTCCACGGTAGTGCGCGTCATACCCAATTCCATGAACACTTGCTTTTCCATGAAGTCAGGGAATGAGCGTCCACAGAGACGTTCCACCAACGCCGCGGCCAAGATGTAGTTGGCGTTGGAGTATGAGAACACTGCTCCCGGACGGCTCGTCAAGTGTGTTCGGGCAATCCTCGGTACGGCGGCTCGGAGATCCACCTCCCCGTGTTGGCGGCAACACGGAACGCGAAAGTCATCCTCTCGACGCAATCCGCTGCGTTGTTGCAGCAGGTGACGAACGGTTACCTCGCGCCAGCGGGGGTCTTCGCCCGCGAGCAAGCCGGGCAGGTAGGTGCCGACGGCCTGATCCCGTTCGAGCAAGCCTTCGCGTTCCAGTCGAAGCACGGCGAGAGCCGTCAGCGACTTGCTGACCGACGCCAGCTCCATCGGGGCATCGGCGGTTAGCGGTTGACCCGTGGCAACGCTTCGCACTCCGTAGGCTTTAGTCCAGGCGAGCTCTCCATCGTCAATGACCGCGAGCGACAAACCGGGAATGCCGTTCAGCTCCATCTCAGAGCGAATGTAGGCGTCAACCTCCGCGTCGGCATAGAGGATGAGTGTTGCGGCCGCCGGCAGAATCAGTCGCGGCAACAATCGGGACGACACAGCAACATTGTAGGCACGCGCATTCGGCGCGGTCGATCAGTCCCTGGTTTCCAGATCGCAATCCGCGGGTCGGTCGAAAGCCGACCAGCGCTAAAGCCGGTAGGCGAGGCGGGCTGAATCGTGGAAGAGGGCTTGCTTTTCGTCTTCGGAGGCGTCGGCGACCATCTTCTTGAAGGCGTTCCACAACACATGATAGGAACAGCTTCGCTTGTCGACGGGGAAATTGCTTTCGAACATGCACCGATTCACGCCGAACGAGTCGATCGCATGCCGGTAATAGCGATCGGTGGCCGCGACGATCTCGTCCGAGGTCGCCGGTAAGTCTCGCTTGTGAAAACCGTAGCCGTTGATCGGCATCACTAGGCCGCCCAGCTTGGCGAAAACGTTTTCGCATCGCGCCAATTCCGCGACGTCGTTGCGCCACAGCGGGAAGATCTCCTCGCGCTTGCCGCGGTAGGGGCCGATGCCCAATGGGCCGCCGAAGTGGTCGAAGATGATCGTCGTGTCGGGGAAGGCTTTCGCGAGGTCGGTTAACTCGGGAATTTGCGGATGGAACATCCACGCATCGAAGCTGAGGTTGCGCTTGCCGAGTTCCCTGAAGCCTTCGCGAAACGCTTTGTCGAGGAGGAGCCCCTCGGGCGGGTCGGTGTGGGATTTTCTGATCTCGGGGCTGCGGTCCCAGGCGTTGGCATGACGAATACCGCGAAAGCGGGGGCTAGCGGCCATGTGTGCGTCGAGAACTTCGCCGACCGCGGAACCGAGCTGTAGGTTCGCAAACCCAACGATACCGGTACAGACGCGACTGTCGCCGTAGCCACCGCTTGCCGACATGGCGGCGACTCCGTTGACGAACTCGGTCTCGCCCACGGGCTTCATGGCGTCGGGGCCGTCGGCGCGATACATCGACTTGCACTCGACGAAGACGGTGCCGACGACGTTGTGGCCGCTGCCGATGTCGGCAAGAAGGTCGTCGAGCAGGTAGCGGGTTTCGGGGCGGTCCCATAGATGGTGATGGGGGTCGCGGATTTGCCGTTCCGGCTCGATGATTTCTTCGGTGACTTGTGCCAGCCAGGTAGCTTGATCCACGATGTTTCTCCGTTTTGGGGCTGAGTGGGCAGCGCGGCCGGTGATGGCCGGCGCGGCGGGATTGTCTTCGCGCCGACAGGCCAAGGCGGCTGCCGCCGCCGTCGTTGCCGCGAGAAATTTTCGCCGGGCGAGCGGCGGGTCCCTCTTCGGCATCGAGGAAACTATAGCGCAGTGGGTGCCGGACGGACCGTGCGGGCGGGAGCGACGGAGAAAAGGCCCGGCGCGGGAGGGGAAAAGGAGGTAAAACCTCCCGCGCCGGGTGGTGTGGGTTCACTGCATAGGCGAACTAAGATTGGGCTGGCCGAAGGAGGCGAGACGGACGATTTCGACCGTTTTCGCATCACCGCCCGGCGTATGGCCTCTACTGATTAGGACGAATCCGCGACGGTTTTTTGCGGGTTGCAAAGTGATGAGGATCACAGTCGAACGTGCGTTCCAGGCGGCGTCGGTTGAATTTCCCTGTAGCCGACCCTCAACCGTCGCTTGCGATCGAAATACATAGGGACTGCCGGCTCCAACCGATAAGCTATTTGTGGCTCGGAGTGGGGGCCGCGCCCTAGGAATAGGCCACGCGGGCCCTGGTCAACCGGTACGAACGTCATATGACTCTTAGGGTCTAGTCTCGATTCGGGATCTGTGATACGGTTGAGTCATTCCCGGTTTCACTTGTTACAGAACAGGTTGTCGCGGGTTTGGACGCACATGGAAGGTGGTTTATGGACAAATGGAAGCACAAGATCGTCGCGGTGTTCGCCGCCGCGATTCTGGCAGGCGGAGGTTTTGCCTCTACATTCGTCAAGGCTGACGTTCAGACTTTGAAGCAGACTTCCAAGTCTGTTGTCCACGCTCGGGTTACGGACATCGAAAGTGCCTGGAACTCCGAGCACACGATGATCTTCACAAGCGTGACGCTCAGCGTGATTCGAACGCTGCACGGGAATTCCCAACAGCAGCTGAGTGTTCGAGTGCCGGGCGGTACCGTGGGCGACTATACGGTCAAGATGTCCGGTGCGCCGGAGTTCGAAAAGGGCAGCTCGGTTGTGGCGTTCATCGGCGCTTGGGACGATGGTGTCCCGATGGTGGCGGGCTATTTTCAGGGTCTTTCCACGGTAGTTCTCGACAATCGGGGCGTGCAGAACCTTAGCGGCGGCTCGGCGGACGGATTGAGCCTCGCCGACCTGATGCGCCAGTTGGCGGGAGGTGGACGATGAATAGGCGAACGAGAGTTTTTTCGTTTGTCGCGGCTCTGTTAACGCTTAGCACGACCGCCGCGGCTTTTGTTCTGTTGAATCCGCCTAGACGGTGGTTCGGAGACGACTTGGCGCGCGTGATCTTGGTGGACGACACGGGCATGCCAACGATTAGCGACGGTGACGGTGGTGTCGGCCTGGCTGTTCTAGCCGCCGAGGCTTGGAATGGAGTTGGAGCAGGCAATGTTATCGACGCGCAGGCAACGTCCAACCCGACATTTTCTCTCGGCGACGGCACCAGCACGATGGTGTTTGACGATCCGCTCAAAGTCTGTAAGGGGAATTGTCTGGCGGCCACTTTTACCGGCTTCTTTAACGATGAGGTCTCGGGAATTTGCCGGAGTACCGGGGGCGACCTACCGGTAGTGCAAGTCTTCGACTCCGATATTGTTTTCAACCAAAACCGGCCGGACCGTGGAACGGATGGACGAGCGAAGCAGAAGAATTACTCGACGGCGGCTGCGGCTTGGAATTTTTCATTGAAACCGTAACCACGCATGAAGTCGGCCATCTACTCGGGCTGGGCCATAGCGATGTGAACGGTGCTGTGATGTATGCGAGTGTTGCCTCTTGTGTTAACGGCGGGCTTCATTCAGAGACGGCCTTGATCGCCTTTACAACTGCGGCGGTTGTGATCCCTCCGTGGAAGTTTGCGACGACGCGACCGACAACGATTGCGACACTCTAGTTGATGCGGCTGACTCTGAGTGCGGCGGTGGTGGCGGCGGCTGCACGCCGGCCGCCGAGGTTTGCGACGACGGTCTTGACAACGACTGCGACGGTGTTGCCGATTGCGATGATTCCGATTGCGAGTTTGACGCCTTTTGCGACGTGTCCGGTTGCGGCGGCAACAAGGCCCCTTGCGGTTCGGCCGAGGATTGTTGTTCGTTCAATTGCAAGTTGGGAACCTGTCGAGGCAACTAGACGCACGGTCGCCGGAACCGGATTCAGAACGCTGGTTCGGTTAGCGACGGGTGAAATCAGGTAAGGGCGCGGCCTTGGGGTCGCGCCCTTTTCCATCGGGGGCCATGCCCCAATTGAGCCGTGACCGTGAGGGCTCTGAAAGAATGCGCGGCCGCCTTTCGAGGAGACGCCGCCGCGGCGTGTGATGCTTGCCGGCTCGCGGCCCGTCGCTTGCGCTCTGGGCTTTGAATCTTGGGTTGCGAATCGTGTATTGCGGTGGCGGATTAGGAGGCTCTCGATTTTTTCACAGCCCCTTACGGTCGCGGCTCGGCTTGGTCGCGACTCGGATTGGGCATGGGTCGGTTTGGTCGCGGGTCGATGACGCTTACGACCCGGTTGGTTCGTGTCGCGATTACGACTTTTTCTTGAACAGCGCGTCGAACTGGTCGCGCGTACCCCGGCCTTGGGCGTTCGAGCGGTTGACTAAATCGACGGAGGTGCGGGGCTCAAAGTAGTCGCAAAAGTTCGCGCGAGTTTTGTCGGAAACCCACTCTGCCTGCGTCTCCGCGCATTGATTGTTCTTGCCGGGATCAAAAAAACGGCAGTTGCGGCAGCAATGCAAATCCCCGTCGCAGGATGCGCAGCTGTTCCGCCGGGCGATGCTCTGGCCCGGCAGCAGGCGAACAGGCTCTCCGCAGTTATGGCAGGCCATGACGACATTGGTCATAATACGAACGAGAATACTCTAGTCGGTCCGGTTGTTCAATGTGCCGACGGATGGGCTCTCGACGTTATCCGGACACGGCGGCACAGAATTACAACAGCGAGATCGACGCTTACACTCATGACGCTCCCTACTCCACTCTTTTCTTCGCGCAATCTCGGATTGTGTGTCGCCGCGGCATTGCTGTTGAGCGCCGGGCTGTCGAGTTGCGGCGGCAAGATCCTGCCGACCAATTATTACGTTTTGGAATTACCCGCGGCTCCGCGCGCCCAGACGGAAGCTTCTCCTGCCACGGCGGTGGTGGCGCCCTTCCGGGCCTCGCAGATGCTCACGCAGGATCGGATCGTCTATCGTCCCGCGGCCGGCGAGGTGGGCTTCTACGAATATCACCGTTGGGCGGAAGACCCTCGTCAGACGATCACGGCCACTTTCATCCGACGTCTGCAAGCGCTGGGAACTTTTACCACGGTCGTTCCTCTCGACGGCCGCATGACAGCCGATTACATTCTTCGAGGACGGATCGAAAAGCTAGAGGAGGTCGACTTCGGCGGCGGTGTCTCGGTCCACGTGCGATTGTCGGCGGAACTACTTTCCTTCGAAGACCGCAAGCCCGTTTGGCACGGCTTCAGCGAGCAAAAGGGAGAGGTCTCGGTGGGAGAGGTGAGCGCCGTTGTCGCCGAGATGAGTCGAGCGGTCCGCGCGGGTCTCGACAAGCTGTCGGCCGAGCTGGACGGTTGGGTCAGAGCGAACGTATCTCCACCCGCTCGCGAAGAAGCTCGATCTCGCTAAGCGGAGCGAATTCGAGCCCGGGTCTTCCCGCCGCGGCGGTCGCGGCCGCCACGGCCCAGCGCAGCGCGTCGACGAACGATTCCCCTTGCGTCAGCGCCCAAACGTAGGTCGCGGCCAAGACATCGCCCGCGCCGATCGGGCATCCTGTTTCAAGCGACGGCGGCACGGCGGCCAACAAACCTTCTTCCCAAGCCGCGATCACCCCTTGGCTTGCCAGCGAGAGAAGCACTTTGTCCGAACCCATTTCACGAATCTCGCGGGCCGCCGCGGCGCTTTGGGTTTGCGAGAGCAGAGTGCGGTCGAGCAGACGCTCGGCCTCGGGCCGGTTCGGCTTGGCCACGGCCGGATGAGCGGCCAGGCCAAGCCGCAGCGACTCGCCGCTGGAATCGAGCAGCGTCGGCACGTGATGTTCGGAGGCCAGGCGAATCATGCGGGCGAAGAAATCGGCGGGCACCCCCGGCGGACGGCTTCCGGTGAGCAGCAGCCAGTCGGCGCGCGGTAGTTTTTCAATCACGGCTTGCTCGATATTCCGCACGTCCTCGGCTTGCAAGCGCTCACCGACTTGGTCGACCTTGATGGTCAGGCCCTGGCGGTCGTTGATCGCGAAATTGCGGCGTGTCTCGCCGGAGACGGGAATCAGGGTGCGCTCGATGCCGGCTTGATCCAGCAAGCGCTCGAACGTTTGCCGCGCTCGCCGCCACAGGTGGCAATGGCGTGAACCTTCCCCCCATAGGCATGGATTACATGCGCCGCGTTGACGCCCTTACCGCCGGCGTGTTCCTGTTCGGCCAGCACGAAACTGTGGTCGTCGTAGACGATACGGTCCGTCGTCACCGTGACGTTGATCGAGGGATTGAGGGTGAGAGAAACGATCATGGCCGAGGGGTCGCGGGCGGGAACGATTATGATAGCGGAGACGGGAAAGACGGTATAATTCCCCTTTCGGAACGGACCCTGACTTGTTGCCCTCCCTTTCCGTCGTCATCCCGTCGTACAACGAAGAAGAACGGCTGCCTCCAACCCTGGAGCGGGTAGCGGAGTATCTGCGAGCCGGAGCCTATCGCGAAACCGAAATCTTGGTTGTCAACGACGGCTCCTCGGACGGTACGGCGGACATCGCTCGCGAGGCGGGATCGAAACTCGAAGGCGAGGGGCTGCAAATCCGCGTTCTCGACAATCCGGGCAACCGCGGGAAGGGTTACAGCGTGCGTCACGGCGCCCGCGAGGCGGCGGGAGAATGGGTGCTTTTTTCCGACGCCGACCTGTCGGCTCCGATCGAAGAATGCGATAAGTTGTTCGCGGCGGTCGCCGACGGCCGCTTCGAAGGCGCCATCGGTTCGCGAGCCCTGGATCGTTCGCTAATCGGCGTCCGCCAACCGATGTTCCGTGAAGCGATGGGGCGGGTCTTCAATGTCGTGGTGCGGTTGATCGCGGGCCTTCGGTTCGCCGACACGCAATGCGGGTTTAAACTGTTTTCGCGGCGAGCCGCCGAGCGAATCTTCGCGGCGCAACGCTTAGAGCGCTTCGGATTTGACGTGGAGGTTCTCTACTTGGCCCGCAAGTTCGGCTTCCCGGTCGCTGAAGTGCCGGTCCGCTGGGACGACGTGGAAGGAACGAAAGTGGCGGGCTTTTCGGGGGCCGACGCGTTTCTGGACATACTGCGGGTGCGTAAGAACGACTGGCTTGGTAGATACGATTAGCCCGCGGCCCCCGCGACACCGAGTCAGGGCCCCTGAAAATATCGGGGGCGGTCGGTTTCCATGAATCCGGGGATTCATGGAACGCCATGAAAATGGGAGCGCAGACGTTTCCTGCCGCTCTTTCAGGGCTCGCCCGGGTGAGGCCCGGCATAAAGTGTTCACCATGTGCCGGGTTGTACGTTCCCGCCGCCTCTTCGCGGCTGGATAGCCGTCTCTCGTCGCCTTGCCGTCACCTGAATCGAAAACCATCCTGGTCGTGGAAGACGAAAAGTCGATGCGACATTACCTGAGCGCGGTCCTTCGCTCGGAGGGCTACACGTGCGAGCCGGTGGGGGAGGCCTTGGCGGCTTTGTCGCGTCTGGCGGCCACCGATAAACCCGTTGATCTTGTCTTAAGCGACATCAGCATGCCGGGCCTGGACGGTATTGAGTTTCTCCGCACGGTCAAGACGGTTTCTCCCGACCTTCCGGTGATTCTCGTCTCGGGGCTCTATGAGTTGATCTTGGCGCTTGACGCGCTGAAATCCGGCGCCGCCGACTATCTCTACAAGCCCGTCAAGCCCCAACAACTTCTTGACATGGTGGCCAAGCACCTCAGGCCCGAGGCATCCAACGATCACGCCGCCCTGCAACAAGCTTTGGGGAATTACCTGGCCGGCGGCGGAGAAGGCGGGCTCTCGACCGAGCAGGTTCTGAAGACTTTCGAAACTCTGGGGTTACGCCGCTATGAAACCCTGCAACACTCACGTCGTGTCGCCGAGTATTCTCGCTTGGTCGGGGTCGAGGCGAAGTTTGGCGAAGCCGAATTGAATGACCTACGCCCCGGGGCGCTTTTGCACGACATCGGTAAGATTGCCATTCCTTACAATGTCTTGATGAAACCCGGTCCGCTCGACGATGAGGAGTGGGCGGTGATGCGGCTGCATCCGCGGATCGGGTGGGAATTGCTCTCGCCCTTCGGTGAGTTGGCCGCGGCTTCCGAAATCGTTCACCACCACCACGAAGCCTTCAACGGCAAGGGACACCCGAAGGGTCTGCATGGGGAGGATATTCCCGCCGGCGCCAGAGTATTCTCTCTGGTCGATACGCTGGATGCCGTTGTCTCGGATCGGCCGTACCGCGCCGGACGGCCGACCAGCGTGGCGCGAGAGATCATCAACTCGGAAAGCGGCGAGCAGTTCGACCCCTATCTAGTGAAAGCTTTTGGAAACGTCCCGACGAATCGATCGAACAGATTCGCTCCCGCTACCCCGACGAATAGCCGGACCCAAGACCGGCGCGGCGAAAAAAAGGGCCGGGATTTCCCGGCCCTTAAGGTTAGCCTTCCCGCCGCGGGTTTAACGCGACGGAGGTTGCGTTTGATTAGAAGTCGTGATGCCCGGGAGGCTCCGGCGCCGGCGGATTCTTTTCGGGAATCTCGTGGACCGTCGCTTCCGTCGTCAGCATCAGACTCGCGATCGAAGCCGCGTTCTGCAGAGCCGAGCGGGTGACCTTGGCGGGATCGATGACGCCCGCCGCGACCATGTCGCCGTACTCTTCATTCTGTGCGTCGAAACCGAACGTCGCTTCATCGTTCTCGCGAATCTTGGCCACGACGATGGCGCCTTCCTGGCCGGCGTTCTGGGCGATCCAGCGAACCGGCTCTTCAAGCGCGCGGCGCACGATGTTGATGCCGATTTGCTCGTCCTCGTCATCGGCCTTCGCGTCGGCCAACGCACCGCCCGCCCGCAGCAACGCCACGCCGCCGCCGGGAACAATGCCTTCCTCGACAGCCGCGCGGGTGGCGTGCATGGCATCCTCGACACGAGCTTTCTTTTCTTTCATCTCGGTCTCGGTCGCCGCGCCGACTTTAATGACGGCCACGCCGCCGACCAACTTCGCCAGCCGCTCTTGCAACTTCTCGCGGTCATAGTCGGAGGTGGTCTCCTCAACCTGGGAGCGCAACTGCTTGACACGGCCCTCGATAGCTTCCTTGCCGCCGGCGCCTTCGACAATCGTGGTGTTGTCTTTATCGATCACGATGCGACTGGCTTGACCCAAGTCGTCCATCTGCACGCCCTCGAGCTTGATGCCGGTCTCTTCCATGATCGCCTTGCCGCCGGTGAGGACCGCGATGTCCTCGAGCATGGCCTTGCGGCGGTCGCCAAAGCCGGGAGCCTTGACGGCGGCGACGTTGAGGGTGCCGCGCAGCTTGTTGACCACCAGAGTCGCCAGCGCTTCGCCTTCGACTTCCTCGGCCACGATCAGCAGCGGACGGCCCGCGCGAGACACCTGCTCGAGCAAGGGAAGAAGGTCCTTCATGTTGGAGATCTTCTTCTCGTGGATCAGAATCAGGCCGTTCTCGATCATGCACTCCATCGCCTCTTGGTCGGTGACGAAATAAGGCGAAAGATAGCCGCGGTCAAACTGCATGCCCTCGACCACGTCCAGCTCGGTCTCCATCGTCTTGCCTTCCTCGACCGTGATGACGCCGTCTTTGCCGACCTTCTCCATCGCCTCGGCGATGATGTTGCCGATCGTGGAGTCGCTGTTTGCCGAGATCGCGGCGACTTGGGAAACCGCGTCGCCTTCGACCGGACGAGCCATTGACTCGATCTCCACGACGACTTGCACCGTCGCCTGCTCGATGCCGCGCTTGATCGCCATCGGGTTGGCCCCGGCCGCTACGCTCTTGACGCCCTCGCGATAAATCGCCTGGGCCAAAATCGTTGCGGTGGTGGTGCCGTCGCCGGCTACGTCGCTGGTCTTCGAGGCCACTTCGCGCACCATCTGCGCGCCCATGTTCTCGATCCTGTCCTCGAGCTCGATTTCCTTCGCGACGGTCACGCCGTCCTTGGTCACCGTCGGTCCGCCGAACTTTTTCTCGAGCACTACGTTGCGGCCCTTCGGACCCAGCGTGATGCGAACTGTGTTAGCCAACTTGTTAACGCCCGACAGAATCGTCTTGCGCGAATCTTCTCCGTAGATAATTTGCTTTCCTGCCATAATTGTTTGTCCCTCCTTAAGCCGCTTTCTCCGAGCTTTCCTTGTCTTCGAGGATGGCGAGAACTTCGTCCTCGCGGAAGATCAAGTAATCGTTGTTGTCGATCTTGACCTCGGTCCCCGCGTATTTCGCGAAAAGGATGCGATCCCCCGCTTTCACGTCCAGAGGAGCGATGCTGCCGTCCTCTTGGCGCTTGCCGTTCCCCACGGCGATGACATTCCCCTGTTGGGGCTTCTCTTTCGCCGAATCGGGGATAATAATCCCCCCCTTGACCTGCGCGTCTTCTTCCACGCGCTCGACCAGGATGCGATCGTGCAACGGTCGTAGTTTCATTCCTGTTTCCTCCTAATCAACATTCAAGCCGCGGCATTGTGCCGCGCGAACCAATCGGGCCTCGCCGCAGCGGAAGTTTCCCCGCCGCCGCGAATCCGTAGCCGGTCGTCTCCACAAAGCCGGGAAAAATCACCGGCCGGAAGACAACTGCGCGGGTTTCCTTATTTCTCGGTGTTTCCCGCGGAGTCCGAAATTCACATGGATCTCGCCACGGAAAACGCAGGGATCGCCCGTAGCTCCGGGCCCATCTCGTATTAGCATACCACAAGGGTTTTTCCTGTTGCAAGGAGAAGCTTAGTGTCCCATGCTAAGATTTTATGCGGACTGTTGCTTTATAGTTGACGCCGGTCGCTCCAGCGTTCGCAGCCGTGTTGGGCCGGTCACGGCGCCTCTCGACACCCGCCTTCCCGTATTGTTTCGATACAGTACTTTCCACCAAAGGTTGGACCGGCGTCGGGTGTCCGGATAGAGGAAATAGGGGATACGACCGGTACCCGAACACTTTAGGATGGATATTTACTTGACTCAGGTATTGGGAAATAGCCCCTACATGTTGTGGTCGTCCGTAGCGCGTGTCGCGGTGCCTCCGACCAGCGATTTGTAGGGTGCCGGTGGCACGGCGACGGCCTGTTGAACCAGGCGGTAAAAGAGCTTGCCTCGACTTCTGGACTTGCGGCGGTTGAAGCGGAAGGCGAATTCGTCGAGGTAGGAGTCGAGATGCTCGTGACTGACCGCTCCTTGATGCGTGCCCAGTATCCAGCGCTTCACTAACGACACCACGCGGTGCACCCGGGGGAGCAGTTTCGAGGCGCGCGCCGGTTGCCCCTCCAGGTAGCTCACCTCGTGGCGATAGCCGTCGCCTTCGAGCGGTTCGTATCCCAGCCAACCGTCGGTATGGACCACGCTGCCGGGTTCGATCGACTCGCCGACGAAGGCCATCAAGCTGTCCCCGGAGGCGTTGGGAATGGTGCGTATCCGAACCCGCCCGATGCCGGCACCATCTTCCTCGGCCGCTACTACAATCAGCGCCTTAGCGTCGGTTTGGCGACCGCGCACGCCCTCCTCCAAGCCTCCTAAGTAAGTCTCGTCAACCTCCACGCGCCCGCTGAGCCGATCGCGTCCGGGCCGCACCATGGCGCGCCGGAGCTTATGCAACCAAGTCCAGGCCGTTTTGTAGCTGCCCAGGCCCAACACCCGCCGCAAGCCCAGCGCGCTCGCCCCGTTCTTCTGGCTCGTGAGCCACCACATGGCTCGAAACCAACTCTGGAGGGGTTGGCGGGTGTCTTGAAATATTGTGCCCGCCGTTGGAGAAGCTTGATGCCCGCAGCCGGCGCACTCCAGCAGCGCTGTCCGCACCGCCCACGCTTTGTCGTGCCCGCATCGCGGACAACGAAAACCCTCCGGCCAGCGGAGTTGACACAGATACTCTCGACAGGCCTGCTCGGTGGCGAAACGCGCCTCGAACTCGGCCAGATTCCGAGGATAATCTTCCATTTCCCCGATCCTACATCTTGTGGTCACCTGAGTCAAGTAAATACCCATCTAATCCCAAAAGAAACTCACGAGAAGTTGTTGCATCATGGAATTCCCATCCACCGCTGACGTTCTCTTTTTCACCACGGTTACTCTTCGGCTGGCGGGATTCGTATGAGCGGCTCGCCTGCTTTACCGCGCGCGCGATTGGCGTGTTGTGCCGCTCGTGCTTGTCCTCGTCGTTCTCTGCACGGGCTCGATTAATCGACTCATGTTGTTCAACCGAGGCGATTTTGTCCCGCTCACACCGCACGCTTTTTGGACGCTCTTGAGCAGCATCTTCGGCCTCGCCGCCGTCGTCTGGATCGGGCGTATGATCGAGACCCTCCAGCAACACCGCCGCAAGGACGGTCCCTTGAGCGACTTGGTCGAGAACAGCGGCGATTTCATGGGCATTGCCGCCCCGGATGGAACAGTAACCTATCTCAACCGCCGGGGGCTCGAAATGGTTGGGCTGCGCGGGCTACAGAACGCTGTCGGCCGTAAGGTCGAAGAATTCGTCGTCCCGGAGTTTCGTCAAGCGTTCCGGGAAGAGTTTCTGGTCGTCGTGGAGCAAGGTAAAGCGCTTGAATACCTGGGCCGACTTCAACATTTTCGACAAGAGGATCGCCTCATTGAGGTGGATTGCCACCTCTTCCCGATCCACGACCCCAAAACGCGTAGCGTCACCTCGGTTGCTTGGTCCGCCCGTGACGTCACCGAAAAACGGCGGCGGGAGACCGAGCGGTCCCGATTGGCCGCCATCACCGAATCGTCACCCGACGCGATTGTCCAGGTCGGCAACCGCGGTCAGATATCGACCTGGAACCACGCCGCCAAAAAACTGTACGGCTACAACGAAGACGAGGTAAAGGGACAGTCGATCAAGATCATTGTTTCTTCCAAGGGACCTGGAAACTTCCAAAAGATCACCGACCGTCTCGCGGCGGGCGAAGTGATTCCCGAGTACGACACCATTCACCGTCGCAAGGACGGATCCGAGGTGGACATCGCCGCAACGTTTTTCCCCTTCTTTGATGACGAAGGTAAGACCATCGGCGCCGCGATGATCTCGCGTGATGTCAGCGAGCGCAAACGGATCGAAAGGGAACTGCAGGAGAGCGAAGCCCGGTTTCGGGCTTCTTTCGAGCGTGCTCCGATCGGTGTCGCTCTTGCCGACGCGGATTTCCGCTTCCTGAAAGTCAACCAGGCGTTCTGCGACATGCTGGGGTACAGCGAGGAGGAATTGCTCGACAAGACCTTCCTCGACATCACCCACCCCGAAGATGTGGATATGGACGCCGAATCATCGGCCAAGGTCTTCCGCGGAGAGATTCCTCATTTTCGGATCGAGAAACGATACATCCACAAGTCCGGCGAGATCGTCTGTGCTGAACTTTCGGCTTCAATCATCTTCGACGAACAGGGTAACGTCCTCCACGGCATCGGGATGATGCAAGACATTACCAAACGCAAAAAGGCCGAGGGGGAACTGGAAGCAAGCCGACGCCTCGCCGAACAACGGTTAGTCGAACTGGAACAGCTTTACGCCGCCGCGCCGGTCGGGCTGTGTACGATTGACCGAGACCTGCGCTACGTCCGGATCAACGAGAACCTCGCGGCGCGAAACGGCAAAACCGTTTCCGATCACCTTGGTCGAACGATTTTCGAGATGGCTCCGCGCACTGCCGATTTCGTCGCCCCGTTGCTTCAACAAGTTTTCGATACCGCCAAGCCGGTTCTCGATGTCCAAATTCCGCGGGATAATTCGGATACGCACGATTGGCTTGCCAACTACCACCCTCAGATCTCGCGTGCCGGAGAAGTGACCGGCGTGAGTGTCGTCGTGCAGGATGTCAGTCATCTCAAAGAAACCGAACGACAACTCGAGGAGAGTCGGAGTCTGGCGGAGCGAAGTCTGGCAGAGCTCGACCAGCTTTATCAGACGTCTCCGGTGGGGCTGGTGATGTTCGATCGAGACCTGCGTTACGTCCGCATCAACGAACGCTTGGCTGCTATCAACGGCAAACCGGTCGAGGAGCACATTGGCCGCACCCTAATGGACATTGCTCCCGATGCCGCCGAGCAGGTCCAAGAATTGATGACCAGGGTGATGGAAACCGGCGAGCCTGTTCTCAATGTCCCATTGCGCATCGCCGCGCCGGCCGAGCCCGAGACGGTGCGGGACTGGGAGCTCAACTACTATCCCGCGCACTCTGACTCCGGGGAAATTGTCGGCGTCGGGATAACGGTGCAGGAGGTCACGGCGGTCAAGGAAGCCGAACGCGTGCTCAAGCGTGACCGGGCCCAGTTGGAAAAGTTGGTAACGGAGCGCACCCGGGAGCTTGCTCATGCCAATCAGAAACTGCGAGCCGAAATAGCGGAGCGCAACCAGGCTGAAAAAGCCCTTCGAAAGACGGAACAAGAGCTAACGCGCGTTATAAGCTCGATCCCCGATTCCCTGTGGAGCGCCACCTTCAACGCCAAGGGTAATCAAGAGGTGCACTTTGTATCTCCTGTCATCGAGAAAATAACCGGGCACCCCCCGGAGAGCCTCAGCCGAGGATTCGCGGACTGGATCAAGGTAGTTCACCCCGCCGACCGCCCCGGTCTTGAGCAGGCGGGAGCCGGACTCCTCACGGGCGAGACGAGCGACCTGGACGAGGAGTATCGCGTGGTCCGGAAAGACGGGTCAATCTGCTGGGTCCGAGAGCAAATCAGCGCACAACATCTAGAGAACGGCTCGATTCAGGTTCACGGCATCATTTCCGACATCACCGCGCGCAAGTTCGCGGAAGCGCAAAGAAGCCAAGCCGAACTTGAACTGCGCCAATCGCAGAAGCTGAAGGCCGTCGGCGTTTTGGCCGGGGGCATCGCCCATGACTTCAACAATATTCTGACCGCGATTTCCAACTACACCTATCTCTCGTCGCAGCTCGTTGAAGACGAGTCGAAGGTCGGGCAGAACCTCGCCCAAGTCCTGCAAGCCTGTGAACGCGCCGGGGATTTGGTCAAGCAAATCCTGACCTTCAGCCGAGAAGGCGAGCAACCGCTGAAGCCGCTCCACATTTCCTCGGTCGTCAAGGAAGCCCTGAAGCTCGTGCGCGCCTCCATTCCCTCCAGCATCGATATTCGGCAATCGATCGATCCCGAGTGCGGCTCCGTGCTGGCCGATTTGATCCAAATCCAGCAAATCGTCATCAACCTCTGTACCAACTCCTATCAAAGTATCGGGGCCAAGTCGGGAGTGTTGGAAGTGCGACTCGAACCCGTGAGCGTCGACGCCGAGTTCGCCGCCAAACGCTCGGGCCTCAAGGCCGGCGACTTTGTTTGCCTCACCGTGCGGGACACCGGCGGCGGCATCGACCCGGAACTGCAAGAGCGCATCTTCGAGCCCTTCTTCACGACCAAGCAAGTCGGCGAGGGCACGGGCCTCGGCCTTTCGGTTGTCCATGGAATCGTCACGCGACACGACGGGTCGATCTTCCTGCAAAGCACGCCTGGGCTTGGCTCGACCTTCCAGATCTACCTCCCCAGATTGCAGTCCTCCGAAGCCGACCCGGGCAAACCCGCCAAGCAGGAGGAGAGCCGCCGCGCCCGCGTTCTTTTCGTCGACGACGAAAAATCGCTCGTGGAAACCTCGCAGCTGATCCTCCAGAGCCTGGGGTACGAAGCCACCGCTTTGACAAGCAGCGCCGAAGCCTTGGAACGGTTCCGCAAGGCGCCCCATGACTACGACTTGGTCATTTCCGACATCACCATGCCCGAATACAGCGGCATTGACCTGGCTCGCCTGATGCTCGAAATCAGGCCCGATCTGCCGATCATCCTGGTAACCGGCTACAGCCAGTTGGTTTCCGAGGAAAAGGCCGCCGAGATGGGTGTGCGAGCCGTTCTGCTGAAGCCCTATCGGATTCCCGAGTTGGCCGAGGAAATAAAGAGAGCTCTACCGGTGCGACAATCCGCCCACGGCTGACCTGCCCGCCGAGCGCAACCTCCTCGGTGACACGGCTCTCCGCGTGATTGCCGACTCGCCCCTTGGTCGATCTACGCCTCGACCGAAGCAATCGACCGAAGCAATCGCGGAGCGTCCGAATTCATGAACAGGTTGCGCGGGCCGCGGCATCGCCACTCGCCGACTAAACGTGCCCGAAGACCGGCTCTTCTTCTCGTCGCGTCGGCGCGGCCCCCACGAGCACGTCGCGCACTTGGTGAATCACCGCTCGTTTTTCGCGGTTGCGTAGCGAACGCCGATTCACCAGCAGCCGCGCGGTCGAGTTCGGCGCCAGCTTCCCGATGATCTTCAGCCCGTTGGCCCGCAGCGTTCGGCCGGTTTCGGTGTTGTCGATGATGGCGTCGCCGTCTTCCGGAGGTTTCGATTCGGTCGCCCCGAAAGAGTGGAAAATCGCCACCGGCGATGAGGCGCGCCGTTCGATGTGCAGACGCGAATAGGGCGTATAGAGCGAGGGCTCGAGATCGGTGTGCTTGCGCACGAGCGCCTCGGTGAGATTGAGATACTCGGTCCAAATCCGCAACGGGTGGGTGCCGGTTGAGTTGACGAACTTTTCAAAAAGTTGCTCGGCGTTGTTGACGTCTTCCCAGGTTTCGGGCACCGCCAGCACGATATCGACGCGTCCCACGCCCAAGTCGAGCAACTCGGCGACGTTCGAGGCGCATTCGCTTTCCAGATACCAGTCGAGGCCCGAGATGCCGATGTCGTAGAAGCCCGCCGCGATCATATAGGGAATCTCCTGCGGCCTGAGCACCTTGCCGGAAATGCCCGGAATGTCGACTCGCGGACGGTAGCCTCGGCTGCCGTCGGCATAGCCGGTGACCCCCAGTCCGGCGCGTTCAAAGAACCCGGACATCTTCTTTTCGAGGCTTCCCTTGGGGATGGCGAATTTGACCTGCGTCATGAATGCCCTTCTTCATTTTACTGTAGCGGTTGCGCGCAAGGCGTGGAAACTCGGCCCGGGTGCGCGGCGCGAACGTGGGAAAGTGAGACCGGCTTACCGTCCCGTGCGTTTTCCGCCCGCCGCCTTGTCCCCGATGCGATGCAGTTTGATTAAGTCGGTCTTGCCCGCAATCTGAAACGGCGTACCCGCCACTACCGCGATCAAGTCGCCGCGTTTCACCCAGCCCAGCTTCAGCAGCAGCGCTTGCGCTTTCGCGACCAGGCTGTCTAAGTCGCGAACCTGCTCGATCTGCTTGGCGCGGACTCCCCGAAACAATTTCATGCGCCGGCAAACGGCTTCGTGCCGCGAAAGACCCAACACCGAACAGCGCGGCCGACATTTCGAGACCAACCGAGCCGTGTAGCCGCTCTCGGTATAGACGACGATGTAGTCGGCCCCGAGATCCTCGGCGAGAAACGTGGCGCTGCGGGCCACCGCCTCCGACAGATCGTCGCCCCGCGATAGGGCTTGCCGGCCGCCGCGGTGACGGAGCGGCGCCGAAGCCTCGGCGGTTTCGATAATGCGGCTCATCATACGGACGGTTTCCACCGGGTACCGCCCGGCCGCCGTCTCGCCGGAAAGCATCAAGGCGTCGGAGCCATCGAGCACGGCGTTGGCGACGTCGCCGGCCTCGGCTCGGGTCGGCGAGGGCCTATCGATCATCGATTGCAACATCTGGGTTGCCGTGATCGCGGGCTTCTTCGCCAAGCGCGCCTTCTCGATGATCCTTTTTTGCTCCACCGGCACGCGCCAAGGGGAGAGTTCCACGCCGAGATCGCCGCGCGCGATCATCACGCCGTCCGACACGTCGAGGATTTCGTCGATCGCTTCGACCGCCTGCGGTTTTTCGATCTTGGCGATGACGTGCGCCGCCGATTGCGCCGCCGCGATGCGTTTCTTGAGCTTGCGAATGTCGTTGGCCGTGCGCACGAAAGAGAGCGCCACGTAGTCGACCCGCTGTTCGAGCGCGAAATCGAGATCCCGTTTGTCTTTGGCGGTCAAGGAAGTTAACCGCAGCGCCGCGCCGGGCACATTAACTCCTTTGTGCTCGGCCAGCAAGCCGCCGTGGATTACTTCGGTGATGATGTCCCGGCCGTCAACACGACTGACCCGCAACTCGATCGCGCCGTCATCGATCAGTACGCGGTCCCCTTTGCCGAGATCGTCGGCCAACCTCGGATAATCCACCGACACGGCGCGGTGATCGCCCCGGATGCGGGAAGCGCACAGGCGCAGCGTCTCGCCGGTTGACAACTCGACGGGGCCGCCCTCCGCGAGACGCCCGACGCGGATTTTCGGTCCCTGCAAGTCAGCCAGGATGGGGAGGAATCGGCGCCGTTTTCTTGAGACGCTCCGTATGTTGGCAATCGCTTTCGCGTGCTCTTCGTGGGTGCCGTGAGAAAAGTTCAACCGGGCCGCGCTCATGCCGGCGTCGAGCATTTGATCGATGACGGCGATCGTGTTCGACACGGGCCCCAAGGTGCAAACAATCTTTGTGCTCTGCATAAAGTTCTTAACCCGCCTTTTTCATCGGCTGACGGGCGAACCATACGATAGGCCCGCCATGCGATCCGTGGGTCGGCCGTCCGCATGCTCGGCGTGGAAGCCGAAGCGGCGACTCGGCCATCGCGGACTCGCCCCTTACTCCGCGGCCGCGAACCGCCGGAAGAAACTGTCTTCGCGCCATTGCGGCCGCTCGTCCGCGTTGGCGATTTCGGCGGCTAATCGCGCCATCAAGCGATTGAAAACGGCGGCGGCTTCGCGGTCCACGGGCTGATCGAGATCGTCGGAAGGCGCATGGTAGCGGGTTCGCAACCATTGCCGGAACTGTTCGGCTTGGGGTGTGTCGGCTTCAAACCCGAATCCGAGAAACAGAGCCGGGATGCCCTTCTTAATGAAGCTATATTGGTCGCTGCGGATGAAGATATTGCGCTCCGGCGTAGGGTCCTCTTGGACGCCGATGCCGATGCTTTCGGCGGCCGCCCGCAGACGCTCTCCCAGATCCGACTCGCCAAGCCCGTAACCGCGGACCACCTTGAGCGGGAACAGCGGCAGGAACATATCCAGGTTGATATTCGCGACGACGTTGTTGATGTCGACCGTTGGCCGCGAAGCGTAGTAGCGCGAACCGAGCAACCCCTTTTCCTCGCCGGTGCAGGCCAGAAAGATGACCGACCGGCGCAGGCTCCGCCCGGATTCGCGGAGCAAGCGCGCGGCTTCGAGCAGGGTCGCGATGCCGGAAGCGTTATCCATCGCGCCGTTGTAAATCGAGTCGCCGTCGATTGGCTCGCCGACGCCCTCGTGGTCGAGATGGGCGGAAAGCAGCACGTACTCGTTCTTGAGTTCGGGGTCGTCGCCGGGCCGGATGCCGATGACGTTGTCGGAGCTGAGCTTGGATTGCTTTAGCGCAACCCGGCCGCGGATCTTGCCGACGAGCGGAAACTTCGGCAAGGGCTTTCTTTCGCGGTCGAGAGCGATCAGTTCCTCGAAAGTGTGGCCGGAGCCGGCGAGCAGCAAGTCCGCGTGCTCGGTGTTGAAGCGGACGCTGAGTTGAGACGTGCTGTTGCGAGAGAGCTCGGGGTCGGTGAGGTCCATCCCCGTGAAGCGCGAAAGCTTGGTGATACGCTCCCAGGGAATCTCGCTGAGCCGAGGATTCGGCAAGCCGATCGAACCGATTGCGCCGACGCGCTTGAAATTCTTACGGGCTTCGTCGCCGGACTGGTAATGGGACGCCAACGGGCCCGGAATTCCCGCCGGCGCGCCGCGCAACCCGACCAGGATTTTTCCCTTGACGTCGAGCCCGCGATAATCGTCGTAATCGTGCTCGGGAACCGTCAGCCCGTAGCCGACGAAGACCATTTCCGCCTCGACTGTGTTGCCTGTTTCAGCGGCACGGCCGAGAATGGCGTGGCGACCCAATTCGAGCGGGTCGGCTTTGCCGTCGCGCAGCAGTTCGAGGCCGGATTCTTCTTCGATGACGCGGCGGGTTTCGAACTCGACCGGCTGAAGGTAGCCCTGGGTGCCGCCGGGTTCGAGGCCGAGCTGCTTATATTGCTCCGAGACGTATTGGGCGGCTTTGCGGTGACCCTCGCTGCCGGTCGCGCGGCCCTCCAAATCGTCGGAAGCCAGGTAGGCGATGTGCTCCCACCATGGGTCGACGGTCGGGGCCGGTGCGACCCCAGAGGCGCAGGCGGTGAGGCTGCCGGCGAGCAGGGCCGCGGCGGTGCGTTCAAGTTTCAAGGTGTCTCCCAGCCACCCAGTCTACACTTTGAGGTGGTCGCGCAGGCCCGCCGGCGGGTGCGCGACATGAATATAGGAGGATCGGCGGTGCGGGCGCGAGGATTTTCCTGGCTGAAACGTTTTGCTTGGTCGGCCACAACAAAATCAGACCCCTGAGCGCAAGCGACGGGTTAGCCCGAGAGACACTTATGGACGCGCGGAATTCATAAATTGAGGGCTCCTGCCGCCCTTTCAGGGCTCTTCCGGGTGAGGGGGCTACCCAAGGTTCCGCTTCGCTTCACCCTGGGCTATATTCCCGCCGCCGCTTCGCGGCTCAAGAGGAGTTAGCCCGCTTCACCGCGGTGAACCGGGCTGAGCGCGGACTTCCGTCCACGCCTCTGATTCTATTGTTCGTATTGCGAGAAGGGCTTCCACATTTATGTCGCGTGCCCCCCGGCCGGTGTGCGTCGCTATTCGTGACGCCATACAAGCGGTGTTCTCGACGATCGGCTGGTAAGTC
This sequence comes from Bryobacterales bacterium, assembly GCA_965248235.1. Lineage (GTDB taxonomy): Bacteria > Acidobacteriota > Terriglobia > Bryobacterales > UBA6623 > UBA6623. The sequence continues at coordinate 588,339 of CBDFIU010000003.1, forward strand.
GCGGACCGAATTGTGCCTAATTCTGCTCGCGGTCGCGGAACTCTTCGTACCAATTCTCGACAACGCGGATGACCGGGGGCGAGGCCAGCGCTTCGGGCGAAAGCGATACCACGGCAAAGGTGCGGCCGTCGGGCGCCACATCATAACGGCGAAACAGCGGGTCGTCGAGGAAGGTGGGATCGGAGAAGAGCGCTCGCGGCTGCCCAAACGAAACTTTCCCACCGAGGGTTACGTCGACCGCTATCAAAACCTGCCCTTCGAGAAAGAAAAGCTCCTTGCCGTCGCGACGCCAACGGGGCCCGTCGCCGCCCTGCCGCGAGACCTTGTATACCGGGGTGCCTTCCGGAAACTTCCGCAGGTACACTTCGTCCGGGCCTTCCTGGTCGGAGACATACGCGACCCAATCGCCGTCGGGAGAAAAAGCGCCCGACCTTTGGTTGAAGGGCTCGCTCAAGAACATTTTCGGGGCGTAGCCGTCTTGGCCGTCCGGTTCGAGATACCACAAATCGCGATCCCGCCGGTCGCTCTCGAGGCGGTAGTAAAGAATGCGACCCGTCGTTCCATTCCAGTCAGTGACTATTTCCCCTCCGGCGTCATCGAGCAAAACGGTCGGCTCGCTTGGTTCCGCTGATTGTACGGGAATGCCAAGGTGCCTTCCTCGTTCCTCGGAGAAGGCCACTCGGTTCCCCCGGGGGGCCCAGACCGGAAAGAAGCCGACCGTATTGAGACGGGTCCAGTTGCGGTTCTTTAAGTCATGGAGCCATATCGCTCGTACATCGTCGTCGCCGAGAGCCACGATCAAGCGCCGGCCGTCGGGCGAAAAGGTCGGTTGCGAGCCCCGGTTCCAACGCCTGCCCGTATCGTCAACCTCCTTGCCGGAACGATCGACGATGCTCACTCGAAGTGTTTGCGGCACGCTGTACTGTTGATACACGAGCAACCCGTCGTCGGTGACGCTCGGCCACCCGGCGTCGTCGGCGACGAGAAACGGATCGCCCGAAGGCCCGGGCGAGTCCGCCGAGAAGGGCAGAGCCCACAACTGATTGGTGTAGCGGGAATTCGATTGGTAAAGGATATGGCCGGTACGGGAGAACGTGAAGGCCCCGGCCGCCATGGGCCACTCTTTCTCCTCGCCCGTCTCCAGGTCTCGAGAGACAAGGCTTCGTCCTAATCCCGGGGTGCCCCTGCGATACAAAAGCATTCGATTCGAGAGAAATCGGGGCGACGAGACGGAAGCACTTGCTGCCGAGTCGGCGCGTTCCACAAGTACGCGCGGTTCGCCGCCGCGCGCTGAAACTTCGAAGAGCCACGTGGGGTTCCGCGACGCAAACACGATCGACTCGCCGTCGGGGCGCCAATCGGCCAGGAAGTAGCGTCCAATGCCGGGAAGGCGACACACATCGATCGCCGGACCGCCCGAAACATCGATTCGCTTGAGACTGCCGCCCGCTACGAAACCGATGGACTTGCTGTCGGGCGACCAAAACGGTCGCATGGCGCCGTCGGTTCCTTCCAATCGCCGCGGGCTGGTCTGACTAAGCGTTCGCAGCCATAGGCCGGTCCTCGGCGAGCCCGCCGTATACGCAATATGCTCCCCGTTGGGCGACACGGCGGGCCTGGCTTCCCGCGAGTGGAAATCCTCAGGGGCAATATCGAACTTGCGGACCGGCCGCGGCAACTCGGGCTCGCTGAAGTGAAGCCCCGAGACGCCCAGCGCCACTAACGTCGCCAAGGCCGCTGCCGCCGCCCACGAGTAATTCCGGCCCGCGGCCGGCTTGCGCAAGATAGGAACCGTCTCCGGGGCAACCCGTTGGTTCGCAATCGCCTGAAGATCGACGATCAGATCCGTCGCGGCCTGATAGCGTTCCGCGGGCTTCTTGGCGAGGCACTTGTTGACGATTCGCTCGAGTTCGGCGGTAGCATCGGTCCTCAGCGCCGTCATCGGTTCCGGCTCCTCGTGAAGGATCGAGAACATGATGGCCTGGTTGTAATCCCCCTGGAAGGGCAAGCGTCCCGTGATCATTTCGTAGATCACGACTCCCAGGGACCAGATATCGGTGCGCTGATCGGTCCCCGCTCCCTCGGTCTGCTCGGGGGACATGTAGGCGACGGTCCCGAGTGTCGTGCCGTCTCGCGTGAGCCGCGAGCGGTCGGCAAGCTGTGCCAGTCCGAAGTCCATCACCTTGGCGTGCCCTTCGTCGCCGACGATCACGTTCTGGGGTTTGATGTCGCGGTGATAGATGTTTTTCTTGTGCGCCGCTTCGAGGCCCTTGGCGATTTGGTCGGCGATGTGGAGTGCGTCGTCGAGCTTGAGGGGCCCGCGTTCGATTTTCTTGTCGATGCTTTCGCCTTCGACAAATTCCATCGCGATGAACGCGCGACCGTCCTCCTCGTCGATCTCATGGACCGTGCAGACGTTGGGGTGGGAGAGAGCGGCGGCCGCCTTGGCTTCGCGGTCGAAGCGTTTGCGGACTTCCGCGTCTTGGTTCAGTAATGGAGAAAGGAATTTGAGGGCCACCGGGCGTTCAAGTTTTGTGTCCTCGGCTTTGTAGACAACGCCCATCCCGCCCTCACCGAGTTTTTCGGTGATCCTGTAGTGCGAAATGGTTTCGTCGGTCACGAATCCCAATTTTACTCTGGATGGGTATTTACTTGACTCAGGTGACCACAAGATGTAGGATCGGGGAAATGGAAGATTATCCTCGGAATCTGGCCGAGTTCGAGGCGCGTTTCGCCACCGAGCAGGCCTGTCGAGAGTATCTGTGTCAACTCCGCTGGCCGGAGGGTTTTCGTTGTCCGCGATGCGGGCACGACAAAGCGTGGGCGGTGCGGACAGCGCTGCTGGAGTGCGCCGGCTGCGGGCATCAAGCTTCTCCAACGGCGGGCACAATATTTCAAGACACCCGCCAACCCCTCCAGAGTTGGTTTCGAGCCATGTGGTGGCTCACGAGCCAGAAGAACGGGGCGAGCGCGCTGGGCTTGCAGCGGGTGTTGGGCCTGGGCAGCTACAAAACGGCCTGGACTTGGTTGCATAAGCTCCGGCGCGCCATGGTGCGGCCCGGACGCGATCGGCTCAGCGGGCGCGTGGAGGTTGACGAGACTTACTTAGGAGGCTTGGAGGAGGGCGTGCGCGGTCGCCAAACCGACGCTAAGGCGCTGATTGTAGTAGCGGCCGAGGAAGATGGTGCCGGCATCGGGCGGGTTCGGATACGCACCATTCCCAACGCCTCCGGGGACAGCTTGATGGCCTTCGTCGGCGAGTCGATCGAACCCGGCAGCGTGGTCCATACCGACGGTTGGCTGGGATACGAACCGCTCGAAGGCGACGGCTATCGCCACGAGGTGAGCTACCTGGAGGGGCAACCGGCGCGCGCCTCGAAACTGCTCCCCCGGGTGCACCGCGTGGTGTCGTTAGTGAAGCGCTGGATACTGGGCACGCATCAAGGAGCGGTCAGTCACGAGCATCTCGACTCCTACCTCGACGAATTCGCCTTCCGCTTCAACCGCCGCAAGTCCAGAAGTCGAGGCAAGCTCTTTTACCGCCTGGTTCAACAGGCCGTCGCCGTGCCACCGGCACCCTACAAATCGCTGGTCGGAGGCACCGCGACACGCGCTACGGACGACCACAACATGTAGGGGCTATTTCCCAATACCTGAGTCAAGTAAATATCCATCTAGAGGGAATATAACAACCCACTGCTGTCCGGTTAAAAGTCGAGATGGGTATTTACTTGACTCAGGTGACCACAAGATGTAGGATCGGGGAAATGGAAGATTATCCTCGGAATCTGGCCGAGTTCGAGGCGCGTTTCGCCACCGAGCAGGCCTGTCGAGAGTATCTGTGTCAACTCCGCTGGCCGGAGGGTTTTCGTTGTCCGCGATGCGGGCACGACAAAGCGTGGGCGGTGCGGACAGCGCTGCTGGAGTGCGCCGGCTGCGGGCATCAAGCTTCTCCAACGGCGGGCACAATATTTCAAGACACCCGCCAACCCCTCCAGAGTTGGTTTCGAGCGATGTGGTGGGCTCACGAGCCAGAAGAACGGGGCGAGCGCGCTGGGCTTGCAGCGGGTGTTGGGCCTGGGCAGCTACAAAACGGCCTGGACTTGGTTGCATAAGCTCCGGCGCGCCATGGTGCGGCCCGGACGCGATCGGCTCAGCGGGCGCGTGGAGGTTGACGAGACTTACTTAGGAGGCTTGGAGGAGGGCGTGCGCGGTCGCCAAACCGACGCTAAGGCGCTGATTGTAGTAGCGGCCGAGGAAGATGGTGCCGGCATCGGGCGGGTTCGGATACGCACCATTCCCAACGCCTCCGGGGACAGCTTGATGGCCTTCGTCGGCGAGTCGATCGAACCCGGCAGCGTGGTCCATACCGACGGTTGGCTGGGATACGAACCGCTCGAAGGCGACGGCTATCGCCACGAGGTGAGCTACCTGGAGGGGCAACCGGCGCGCGCCTCGAAACTGCTCCCCCGGGTGCACCGCGTGGTGTCGTTAGTGAAGCGCTGGATACTGGGCACGCATCAAGGAGCGGTCAGTCACGAGCATCTCGACTCCTACCTCGACGAATTCGCCTTCCGCTTCAACCGCCGCAAGTCCAGAAGTCGAGGCAAGCTCTTTTACCGCCTGGTTCAACAGGCCGTCGCCGTGCCACCGGCACCCTACAAATCGCTGGTCGGAGGCACCGCGACACGCGCTACGGACGACCACAACATGTAGGGGCTATTTCCCAATACCTGAGTCAAGTAAATACCCATCAAAGTCGAATAGAATCAATTGGTTGGGGTCATAGGGGGATTCGTTTTGGGAGTCGGATGGCTGGAGTGCCTGTAAAATGGGCATTTTTTCGAATAACGTAAGGCTGAGAATCTGTAGAATCTGGTAAAGACTGGCTTTCAGCCCGAGGCGTTTCCGGACCACGGCGATGAGCACGTAAATCGAGACAGCGATCCAGATCTGCGTCTTGACGGCGTTCTCGCTGGTGCCGTAAAACGACTTGATTCGCAGATGTTGCTTGATCCACTTGAAGAAGAGTTCCACCTGCCAGCGCGATTTGTAGATCTGGGCGATGGTCAGTGCCGGCAGAGTGAAGTTATTGGTCAGGAATTTCAACCGCTTGTTAGTTTCGGCATCGAAATAACTCACCCGCCGTAGGGAGTCCGGGTACGCTTGGGCGGAGTTGAAGGAAGTCAAAATGACGGTGTGATCGGATCGCAGGCCTGTGCTCCTATCCACCGGGTGGGAGTAGCGACGCTGCAGCAAAACGTTCTTTTTGGTTCGTACCACGAAGAAGGCCGAACAGAGCGTGAACACGAAGAGGCGCCGAAAATCGACATAACCCCGATCCATGACGTAGAACGCGCCGGCCTCGGGAAGAAATTCATCCAGGATGTTGACGTCATGCACTTTGCCTCCAGTAATGCGGATAAACGTGGGAATATTGCCGTGCAGATCCAGCAGCGTGTGCATCTTCACGGCGGCCTTGTGCTGGCGGAATCCGGCCCACGGAAACAGCGACAGGCAGAGGTCGATTGTTGTCGAGTCGAGAGCGTACAGAGTCTGGTCCAAGTCCACACCGATCGGGTCGTGGGCATATAACGGCCGTGCCATGCCAATCAAGACCTGCGCGAAGTCCGCGTAGATCCGCCAGTCGCGCGACTCGTTCGCATCGGCCAGTGTCGAGCGCGCTACCCTGCCGCGGAATCCCATGTGGTAGAGTTTGCCGTGCATCGAACGCAGGCACGTCTCGATGTCGCGGAGGCTTTCCCGATAGGTCAGCTGGGCGAATGCCATCGAAAGAAACTGATCCCAGCAGGAGAAACTTTTCAGATAGGAGTCGCCGCGGTAGCGCAATACACATTTGTGAAACTCTTTGCTCGGCAGGTGCTCGATCAGTTGGGAGAAAACCGTACGGCCAAAGTTCATCCCCCATTGTGCCGCGTCGGGATGCTCCGCTCAGGCGGCCATTTACGGCCTCGGAATTTCAAATCGTTCCCGGACAAAACAGGCCATAAGACATTGAGCGGCAGAGACTTACCGTCCGTTGGTGCAACTTTCCCCGGACAGCACTGATAACAACCCTCTAAGCCATCGTGCCGCGCTTGTTTCTACGTCGGAAAGGAGGCTCGTGCTGGGGGGGCGAGCGCCGGATTTCAACGGTTATTGAAAGTTGCGTTGAGTAAATACCTGATCGGATTTTCTATTCTCGCTGTTTGGGCCGCCATGGGAAACCGGCTATTCAGCGAGCACGCCCTTGGCTTCCCACTCGGCGAGCTGCTTTTTCATGAGAGCGGCTGCATCGGAGTCGGGACGGGCGGCGAGAAAGCGGCGGTATTCGCCGGCGGCCGGCTTAAAGCGGCCTTTCCGTGCGTGGATCACACCGAGTAACTGGTGAACTTCCGCCAACTCAATCGACGCGGCACCGGACAGTAATTGCCGAGCCAACGCTTCCGCTTTGTCGAAGTCGTCGAGGAAAAAGCTCGCTTTCGCCTGGTAATAGCGCACCATGTCGAGCCCTTCGTGGAGTTCGAGCAGCTTCTCGCTGAGATCGGAAACTCGCTGCCATTGTTGTTGGCGCATTTCCAAGCGGATCAATGGTTCGTAGGGCGGCATGTAATCCGGATCGGCGGCGATGCCATGGGCGAAAGCTTCTCGGGCTGAGTCGACGTCGCCGGCTGCGTCACGGACTTTGCCGAGAGCGGTCCACGCGGCAGCGTATTGAGGGTATTCGGCCACGGCCTTACTAAACGCCCGCTCGGCTTTGTCGAGATTCCGGCGTTTGGGGTCCTTGGCCGTTTCCTTCAGGGCTTTTCGTGGAGCTTGCGGGCTTTCTTTGGGGCATTGAGCGACGTCGGGCTGGTCGATCGGCCTCGCACACCCTCAAGCCGGTACAAGGTGATCACACCGATGTCCACCTTTTGTTGTGCATCGCGGTCATGAAGTTGGACGGTGTCCCGATCGATAGCCGAACAAGACCGCTCGGATTACACATCCCATGAGGACCGGACCTATTCCGAATGACGTCACGGTCCCGGTCGGCGGGGCACTATATCCGGGGCCGGATCTGAGTATCGGCAGGCTGGTGTCGAGCGCCGCGGGGAAGGGGTCGCCGCCAAGCTGAAAACTGAATCGGCCTTTCCGATCCGTATGGTCCTCGACTATAGCGTGGCCTAGGCAGTAACGCTCAATGGGTACAGGCTCGGGAGGAATGGAGCCGTCGTCCAAGCGAACCTTGCCGGCCATAACGATCGGAAAAGAGCCGCGTTGACCGGGGTTCGGCGCTTCACTCGATTGAGGCGCCGATTGCGTCGGAGCCTCGCCCGACTGCGCCGGCGGCTGGGAGGGCGGCTGCGTGTTGCCGCCTTGGGAACCTCCGCCCGAAGGGCTCGGGGGACTACCTGTCTGTTGCGCGGCCAGCGACAAAGTCAACGCCGCAAAGCCTACAAGAAAGCGACTTCGATTCGACATGACGAACCCTCCGATCTCTCGGAACGAAATCAAACAACCAAATCGTTGCTCACAGAGTAACACTCGATGGTGGAGTTTCAAATACTTCCCGCCGCCCTTTCACGGCTCCCCGAGTAGGAATTCCACCCAGGGTTGCGCCTTCGGCTCCACCCCGGGATATATTGCCGCCGCCGCTTCGCGGCTCGAGACCGGGGCTCTGATGTTCCGATCCTTTTGTAATAAGTCGGCGACAAGAAAGGCCCGGTGAAAATCACCGGGCCAAGTAGGAGTAGTTTCAGGGGAAGTCTTAGGCGCCTGATTTCGGCTGCTTGTCCGCGGCATCCCCCGCCGTTATCGCCGGGGAAACCGTTTCGCTTGTTTCACCGGCGTCGGGCTTCTCGACAATCCGGTCGAGAATTCCTCTGGGGTCTTGATCGACATCGGCGACGAGATCCATGAATCCGATCATCATCTCTTCCCAACTCTGATCGCCCCATCGCACTTCCTCGGAGGGATCGGGATTAGCCGGGTTGTTGGGCGAGTTGTCGAACCACGCCGTGCATTCGATGCGTGTCCCTTTCGGCAGCACAATCGGTTCCTTGAGGCGATAGACGAGCTGCCAATTGAAGTCGTAGCGTGGAACACTCAGCAGCGTCTCTGTCCGGCCGTCGGGGAATACGGCGCGGTATTCGAACGCCTTGCCGGGATAGTGCATGTGGGGGCTCAACCCTTCCAGAACCACGCCGCGCGTCGCGGTGGAGGCGGCCTCGATTTGGTAATGCGGTGCGTTGGGAGGGATGACGAATTCGAGGTTCAGCACCGCGCCGGTCATGACTCTGCGCGCGGGCCGTTCGTCGGCGAAGACCATCCCGAAAGACGGCTGGTCGGCTCCCGCCGTGCCCGTGGCGGTGTAATGCAGTTCAAAGATCAGGTCCGAACCGCCGGGGATCAAAACGGCCTGGTCTCGAGCCTCTCCCGCATACTGCTCGGCCACGTTGTAGCCCGGAACATAGGCGGAGAGGAATTGCCGACGGTCAAAACCCTTTTGCTCGTCGGCGCCGATGCGGCGAGTCTCGCGGTCGGCCGTGAAGAATTCACCCGAGGGGTAGTCTTTGAGAAAGTTCGACCCGGGCGGGCGCAGATAGACCACCAAGTGATGAACCAGCGAACGGTTGGACGGCCGTAGTTCCATCATGCGGACCCAACGGTCTTCGGGGAAGGGGTTCTTGACGATGTAGATAGGTGTATTCGATCACTCCGTCGGCGGGGATCTCAAAAGGGGGAATCGTCATCACCTGGTCGGGTTCGATATTCCAACCGTCGACGAACTCGACCGGAGCGGGCGCCTTGGTCGGGTCGCCCGCTTGGGACCCGGTCTCGGCCCAGGCCGAGAGAACCTCTTGTTCCCTCGGGCTCATCGTGCGATCGTTGTGGAACGCCGGCCCGACGCCTGGTTCGGCAAACCAGGGCGGCATCCTGTTGGTCAGAACCGCCTCGCGGATCGCCGCGGCCCAGGGCCGGGTCCCCTCATAGGTGAGGAACGACATCGGGCCGATCTCTCCCGGGCGGTGGCAGCCTTGGCAGCGCTGCCGCAACACCGGCAGAACGTCCTCGTAGAAAGTGACGCCCTGGTGGGCCGGGGCCTCCCGCCCGGGAACATTGGCCGCCCCCAGCGCCCCCGCCGTCAACGTCCATGTCAAGATCGCGATGGATAGTTTATGCAAAGTGTTCTCCCTTGTTTAGCTCGTCGGGCCGGGCGCCCTCCGTCGTCTGCTTCCGAGGGCGCTCGCGATGAAACCATCATGCCCCGGATGCCGCGATCCGGCCAGTAAGGAGAACGTTAGCTAACGGTAAGGAGTTTTCGGGAGTGCTCGTGATCGCGACGGAAAGCTCTATCCGTGATGCGAGTGGTCACGCGCCGCGAGCTGCCATTCGGGGGGCTAGGCTTCGAAGGCCGACAAGGGCGAGCAGGTTGATCTCTTCCGACGTCATGCCGGCCTGCTTCAGCATCGTGCCGAGCGGCTCGAGAAAAATCAGGCGGCGGCCGGTGGTTTCAGGAGCGACAAGCACTCGTATTTGTCCCAGCTCAAAGTTGAGACAAGCTCTCGGCCTTTCTAACCACGATGGGGGTTCCAATTAACTCGGGCGCGGGAATGTAGCTGCGGTGAACCCGGAAGCGGACCCCCTATCGCACACGGCGGCGACGAGATACTCTGTTCGGGGGAACAGACGTCGATCAGCGAGCCGCCACCGAGACCTTCACCAGCCCGTTCGTCCAGCAGCACAGAAAACCGCGGCCTCCCAGCCCCGTCCAGTCGTTGAGCACAACTTCGAGTAGATACTCGCCTGGTTCGCTAAACGTCGCCGTCGTGGCCGCGCGGCCGCTGAACGCTGTTCCATGATCCGGCGGATTTTGCTTTTCCACCATCGGATGCACGTTCTCGAAAACGACGTCGCCGGGGCCGCGGTATTTACTCCACGTCACTTTCACTGGGGGGGTCCCCCGCCGCCGCATCCCCGGGATCAGCTTCGCGTCGTCGGCTACGTGGATGTCGAGTGAGAGCGGTTGCCCGACCTTGGCGGTCTTCGTTGCGCGGACGGGAACGGGCCCTCGCACGTTGGGGCCGCCCTCCTCCAGCTGGAGGCGCGGCGGCGTGTTGCCGTTGTCGTCCAGGAGAGGAGAGATCTCCCACAAGGGGTCGAGCCCGGCCGGTACGGAGGTGGTCGTTCCGTTGGCCGTGATGGTCCAGGTAAGCTCTTTGTCACCGAAGTCTTTCGGAACCTCCACGACAAAGACGCCCCATTGCCTGCGAATCAAGAAATGAGTCGGTTGGCCCAGATCGGGACCGCCCGGCGCGATCCGATTGTCCGGGCCGATCGGAATATCCAGCACTTGCTTTTCGTTGCGATTGTAGTAACCGAAGAGAATGCCGTAGCTGCCGTCTTCGTTCTGAAACCAGCCTTCGTAGGAGGCGGTAATGCTTGCCCGGAATCATGCAACGCCCTGATGGGCAGAATTTGCGCCGACACAGGCCCGCTGCAAAGCGCGATCGCCAGGCACAGTCCGATTCGAACCGGGCGCGACACTTTCCGAATGTTCGCCGGGCTGTCGCGCCTCACTTGGCCGTGACCCGCGTTGGCTCCTCCTCCTCGGGAAGATAGGTGATGTTGACCCAAGCATGCGCCATCTCGTCGACCGTTCGGTCTCCCCACCCGACCCACTGGTCGGGATCGGGATTGTTGGGGTTGGCAATCGTGTTGTCATGCACGGCGGTGATCTCGATCATCGTGCCCTTGGGCAAGATGGGAGCGGCATCGTCCGCATAGATGTAGTTAGTCATCCAATTGAATGTGAAATTGTCGACCGAACTCAGCATCCGGCGAGAACCGTCGGGCAAGATCGCTTCCAGCCACATCGCCTTGCCCCGCAGATGCATATGGGGTTGGAAGTTTTCAAATCGAGCGCGTTGCTTGAGGACATAGAAACCTTGCGTTTGAGTGATCGAGTGGGGAGGGATATCGAGCAGAGGAATCTGCCCCTTGATTCTGCGCGCCGCGTGCAGACCCATCAGATAGGTGCGATGCTCGGGCTCCTCCCCTTGGGATAGAGGTAGATCGCCAGCTCGGCGTGATCGCGAACCTCCTTGCCGATCGCATGAAGGTGGAGTTCCCACCAGATGTGCGCGCCGGGCAGCAAGAGTTTTCCCGTGTTGGGGCGGTAGATGTCGTAGTTCTTGCCGATGGCCCATTCCATCAACATGCCCGGGCCGCCGCGGTTGCCGTCGGGGACCACGGGCTTGTTCGGCTCCTCCTGCTGCAATCGCGCCAGCACGTGGTGCATCATGGGACGCCCCTGGGGGCTGCCGGGCCGAATCTCGACCGCGCGCACCCGGCGCGGTTCGGTTAATGGAATCTTAGTCAGCGGCCTCCACCAGACATCGTGGCCTCCGGCGGGCATCGTGTAGGGTTCCGACTTGATCACCATGTCGGGCGGGCCGAACTGATTGGTCAGCAACCAGCCGTCGTAGACCGGCCACTTCTTGGGAGCCGGCAGGTCCTTCTTATCTCCCATGGGCGCGCCCGAGTCCACCCAGCGCACGACCGTCGAGATCTGCTCGTCGCTGAGCGACATATCGTTTTGGAACTTCTGGATGCCGACGGTCTTATCGAGATGCCAAGGCGGCATGCTGCGCGTCAAGACGCGCTCTTTGATGGACTGCGCCCAGGGGCGAGTCTCTTCGTAGGTCACCAACGACATCGGCGCCATGGCGCCGCTTCGGTGGCACTCTTCGCATCTGGCTTGTAGGATCGGCGCGACGTGCTTGGTGAAGGTTACGGGGCTTTCGGTGAGTTCGGGGCCGCCAGCGGAGGCGGTCGACACAAGGCCGACGAGGACCGCGCCCACAACCGTTATTCTTCCGAACACTTCTCGTAATGGGTTCATCATGGTCGTCTCCCGTTGCCTTGAAAAGGCGTTTTAGTCGGCATGCCGACTGAACTCTACGTTAACGGTATTGTATCCCAAAGCGTGCCCTTGTCCCGCCGAAAACGGTTGCCCCGAGGGCTGTGCCGACCCGTGTGATAGACTCGACCGGGTGCTGAGCTTCTGGTTCTGGTTTTTCGTTATCCCCGCGGCTCTCGCCGCTCTTTTTTCCATGCGCAAGGGGCGAGACTTCTTGGAGTACGTGGAAGATTTCCTTTCCCCTTCCGATGACCGCGACGACGAAGACGACCCGGACAGGGAACACGGCGAGCCCTATCTCCCCGCCGTTACGCTCATTGTTCCCGTTCGCGGCCACGACCACGATCTGGCTCGCAATTTGGGGTCGCTGGGGGTTCTCGACTACCCCGATTACGAACTCATTGTCACGGCCAGGGACCGCGACGACGCCGGTTTCCGAACGGCTCGGACCATTCTTGGTGAAAGCGCCCGGTTTGTTGCCGCGGGAACGCCGCCGGAGGGAACCGGCGAAAAGGTTCACAACCTTCTCGCCGCAGTGAAAAGCGCGCGCCCCGAAAGCGAGGTTTTCGCTTTTGCGGACTCCGACGGGCAAGTCGACGAAGATTGGCTTCACAACTTGGTCGCCCCGCTGCAAGACGAAACCCTGGGCGCAACGACCGGCTTCCGCTGGTATTTCCCCGAGGAGGGTGGTTTTTGGCCGCTGTTGCGTAGCGCTTGGGATTCGACCATCGCGGGAAATATGAGCACCCAGGACAAGAACTTCGCGTGGGGCGGCGCCATGGCCCTGCGACGCACGACGTTTGTCGAGGCGAATGTGGAAAAGTTCTGGGCCGGGGCCGTGAGTGACGACTATCGCCTCTCGGCGGCGATCAACGCGGCCGGCCGCGGTATTCGCTTTGTTCCCGGCTCGATGGTCGCCACGACGGGCTCCTGCACGGGGAAGGAGTTCTTGACTTGGGCTCGCCGGCAACTGATCATCACCCGCGTCTATCGGCCGCGGCTGTGGACGGCCGGTTTCGTCAGTCACGTTGTCTATTGCGGAGCGATGGTTCTGAGCCTGGCGATGGCCTTGGTTGAAAACGCACCTCTTGGATTAGGCGCGTTGGTCGTGACGACGGTTCCCGGGATGGGCAAGGGCGCGCTGCGAGGCACGATCGCGCGACTGATGTTTCCCCAAAGAGAAGATTGGTTCGACCGCCACGGTTGGGCGTATTTTTGGATGGTGCCGATCGCCACTTGGGTCTGGCTGGTTACGTTTGCCCGCTCCGCCACGACGCGCCGGATCGAGTGGCGCGGCTACGTGTATGACTTGGTGAGCGCCGATCGGGTGACGGTCCTCAAAGCACCGGAAGGCTAATCCTCGGGGCTGATGGACCACAACAGCAACCGGCGGATGTTCGGTTCACGCGCTCCAGCAGCAGCTCCATTTTGCTAGGCTGCAAGTGCCGGGAACCCTCCTGAAACGGTCGAAGTGGTCCATGAGAGGCGCGGAGGCCGATAGCCCACCCTTCTTTGCAGGAGGTTCAGTAATATGGCTAGCGCTGACGACGAATCCGCCGCGCCGACAAATCCACAGCCCACACAAGGCCTAACACGCCGCGCCGCTCTCAAACCGGCCTTGGCCCTGACCCTGGCGGCGCCGATAGGGGTCTTGGCGCAGGCGGGCGCCAAAGCGCCGGAAAAGCTGCGGCCTCAGCTCGGGGACCATCTGGTTTTCGCGTTTGGTCCGCGCGAGGGCGAGCTACTGCAATCGGAAGAGCTTACGGTCGGAGGCGCGCCGGTGGCGGCTTGGCCAATGAGTGCTGACGCAGGCGTGGTGCGTAGCGGGTCGCGGCTCAATCGCGTGATGGTGATGCGGCTGGACCCGGTGACGCTGTCGGAAAAAACGGCGAAAGGGGCTGCGGATGGGATCGTGGCGTACTCGGCCGTATGTCCCCACACGGGTTGCGATGTCGAGGGTTGGAACGAGGAAACGCAGCGGCTGGTCTGCCCATGCCACGAATCCGAATTCGAGGTCTCGAACGGCGCTCGTGTGATGACGGGACCGGCCCCGAAACCACTGGCGATGCTGCCTCTCGAGATTGCCGAAGGCGAGCTACGCGTGGCTAGGGGATTCACGCGCCGGGTCGGATTTGAGCGCCAATGACCAACGACAGCCGTTCGTAACACAGCCCGCCCAACAGAGGAGAACCATGTTGCGTTTTACCCCCCGTGTCACCCGATTCCTTGGCATCTCCGCTTGGCCGGCCGTATTGCTCGTGGCCGGCGGGTTCCCCTCATGGAGCGCCGCGCAATCCGCGCCCGCGTACAAAAACGTAACGAACGAGCGGTTGACGAATCCGGAGCCGCGAAACTGGCTGATGTATCGCGGCACTTACGATTCGATGGGCTACAGCGCCCTGGATCAGATCAACACGAACAACGTGAGCCGGTTGGTCCCGGCCTGGACCTTCTCGACGGGGATGCGCGAGGGACACCAGGCCCCGCCCATCGTCAACGAGGGCGTAATGTTCGTGTCGGCGCCCCACAACCGGGTTCTGGCGCTCGACGCGCGAAGCGGCGATTTGCTGTGGCGCTACGATCGCGAATTGCCCGAGGACCAATTCCAAATGCACCCGACCAACCGGGGCGTGGCGCTTTACGCGGACCGCGTCTATCTGGCGACGGCGGACTGCTATCTGGTGGCTCTCGACGCGCGTAGCGGCGAGGTGGTCTGGGAAAGCGAGGTCGAGGACTACGCGGCGGGCTACTACATGACGCTGGCGCCGCTTGTGGCCGAGGGCAAGGTGATGGTCGGCGTCTCGGGCGGCGAGTTCGGCATCCGCGGCTTTGTCGCGGCCTTCGACGCGATCACGGGCGAGCCGGCGTGGAAGACCTACACGATCCCCGCGCCGGGCGAGCCCGGCAGCGAAACCTGGGAGGGCGATAGTTGGAAGACAGGGGGCGTTTCTATCTGGGTCACGGGCTCCTATGACCCGCAGCTCGGACTGAGTTACTGGGGCACCGGCAACGGAGCCCCCTGGATGGGTGACACGCGCCCCGGCGACAACCTCTACGCCACGTCGGTGATCGCGCTGGATGTGGAGACAGGTGCGCTCCGCGCCCACCACCAGTACCACTGGAACGACTCCTGGGACTGGGACGAAGTCTCCGCCCCGCTGCTGCTGGACTTCCGGCGCGACGGCCGAACGATCCCCGGCCTGGTCCACCCCGGCCGCAACGGTTATCTATGGTTCCTCGAGCGCGGGCGCGACCGCATCGATTTCGTCGACGCGCGGCCCTATGTGCGCCAGAACGTTTTCGCGAGCATCGACCCAAAGACG
Source organism: Bryobacterales bacterium (assembly GCA_965248235.1). Classification (GTDB taxonomy): domain Bacteria; phylum Acidobacteriota; class Terriglobia; order Bryobacterales; family UBA6623; genus UBA6623. Next base: position 603,567 of record CBDFIU010000003.1, read on the forward strand.
GGACGGCCCAGCTACGACCCGGCGCGCAAACCCGGCACCGGCAAGCGCACCGAGTTCTGCCCTTCGCTGTGGGGCGGCAAGGACTGGCCGCCGGCGGCCTACAGCCCGAAGACCGGCTACCTCTACATCCCCGCGAATGAGAACCTCTGCGGCTCGATGACGGGCAAGAAACTCGAGTATAGACGCGGTCGGATGTTCATTGGAAGCGTTAACCAGGGAGCGGAGCTGATCCTTCACGAGGACGCCGAGGACCACATTGGCGAGCTGCAGGCCTGGGATCCGGACGGGCCCAAGAAGGTGTGGACGACGACCTTCGCAAGCCACAACTGGGGCCCGGTGCTCGCAACGGCGGGCGACGTGATCTTCATGGGCGGCACGAATGACCGCTATTTCCGTGCTTTCGACGCCCGCACGGGGGAGGAGCTTTGGAAGCAACGCACCAACTCCGGCGTCACGGGAGTGCCCAGCAGCTACGAGATAGACGGCGTTCAGTATGTGGCCGTGCTGTCGGGCTGGGGCGTCGATGCCGAACGTATGCAGGCGTTGATGAACAAGCGGCTCGTGACGAAGATCCACGTGCCGCAAGGCGGAGTGCTCTGGGTGTTCGCGCTGCCGCGGGAGGGGCGGGATGGGGGGAGCACTCGATAACAGCGGGGCTTGCCGATCCGTGCTCCTTTCCTGTCGAGAAGAGAAACCACACCAGAAGCGTTGTCGCAGCCTCGGCAGCGCATCTTAGAAGTCTCGGCGGAACTGCCGCGGCGCTGGGCCCGTCAGGCGTAGGCCGCAACGGATTGTTGGCGTCTTGCGGCTAAATTCACTCAACAGGCTTGTGGAGAATGTGTCCTGATCCGGTCTTCACTTTTGTAGGGAACTGGCTCGAAGCTATGTGGCTCCGACCGATTACGAAGGAACTTTGCGCCATGCTCTGGAGTGGACCCCAAAAATGAGACAAGTCCACCCCAGTGGACACGCTACAGGCTCTTCGGGCAGACGACCGAATATTGGCCGCTCGGCTCTACACGAAGACGGGCAAGAGCTTTGCGACCTACTTCCGAGGTGACAAGGATGCCGTGCACGTACCGTCGGCGCCCCGAAACCCGGTGACTACCGGGACGCCGGAAACTTGCTCTTGTTCCGGAACGTGTCGGTCGAGGGAGAGGTTGTAGGATCAATCTATCTTCAGGCCGACCTGGAGGGAGTTCGGGAAACACTCTGGCGGTATACAGGGATCATCGGTTTCGGCATGCTGGTGTCCCTCACAGGCACCCTTCTAATTTCGACGAGACTGCAAAAGCTGATCACCGATCCGCTGCTCCGCCTGGCGTATGTGGCGAAGGGCGTATCGGAGAGAAAGGACTACTCCGCGCGCGTAGATAGAGAAGGCAGCGACGAACTGGGAGTCCTGATCGATGCTTTCAACCAAATGATCGAGAAGGTGGAGCACAGAGACGCCTACCTTGAGGCTCAGGTGATCGAGCGAACCGGCAAGCTCAAGCAGAGCGAAGAGCGCAGTCGTCGATTAGTCGAGACCACCAACGTAGTTCCGTGGGAAGCGGATGTCGACACCTTCCGTTTCACCTATGTCGGGCCTCGAGTGGCCAATCTTCTCGGCTATCCGGCCGGAGATTGGCTGGCGGAAGGTTTCTGGACCAACCATCTCCATCCCGAGGACAGCGAACGGGTCGTCAGCTTCCGCAGGGAGGCCCCTGAACAACACAAAGACCACGAGTTTGAATACCGCATGATCGCCGCCGACGGTCGTACCGTTTGGGTCCGAGACATTGCCAGCGTCGTCGCCGACGCCGAAGGCGAGCCAAAGCAGTTGCGGGGATTTGTTTTCGATGTAACCGAGAGGAAACTGACCGAGCGCAAGTTGTCGGAAGCCGCTGTTGAACTCCAAGAGAAGAACGATGAATTGGTTGAAGCCCGTGATAAAGCCCTCGAGACCGGCCGGCTGAAGAGCGAGTTCTTGGCGAATATGAGCCATGAGATTCGGACCCCGATGAATGTGATCATTGGCATGACCGAACTCACGCTCGACACGCCGCTGAGCGACACCCAGAAGCGGTATCTGTCGCTCGTTCAAAATTCCGCGGAATCCCTGCTCACCATCATTAACGACATCCTCGACTTTTCCAAGATTGAGGCGGGCAAGCTCACTTTGGATCTGACGCCCTTTGACATCAAGGGTCTGGTGAAAGACACGACAGCCTTGCTGGAGTTGAAGGCCCACGAAAAAGGCCTCGAGTTGGCCACCGATGTGCAACCGGGGATCCCCGACATCGTCAGCGGCGACGCGGCTCGGCTACGCCAGGTCATCGTCAATCTGATGAGCAATGCGATTAAATTCACCGAGAAGGGTAAGGTCGTTCTCCATCTCAAATTGGTTGCCGTCTCCGACGACGAAGTGCAACTTTACATCGCTGTCGAAGACACCGGAATCGGCATCCCATCCGACAAGCTGCGTCTTATCTTCGATTCCTTCGCGCAGGCGGACGGTTCGACGACGCGGCGTTATGGGGGGACGGGACTGGGCGTTCCAATTTCCGAAAGGCTGGTCCGACTTATGGAAGGAGAACTCCGCGTCAGCAGTGAAGTGGACCGCGGGAGTACGTTTTTCTTCACCTTGCCTTTGGGCCGGCCGGCCGGCAACGTGCCGGGCCCACTTCCGTTCCAGGCAGGATCGGTGCGAGCGTTGTTGGTCGCGGGCGAATCGGACGACCGCTTGAAGATCGCCGAGATCCTCGCGAACTGTTCGATTGATTGTGCTCCGGTCAGTACCTGTGAAGAAGCCCGTGTGGTCGTGGAGTGGGCGTGGAAGACAGGGCGCCCGTTCTCGCACCTGCTGATTGACACCGAGACATCGGGATGCGAAGCCTCGTCAAGGAGGTCAGGGAGGTTCTGGCGTTTTCCGGACCGAAGCTTATCCTCGTTCGGCCCCCGAAAACACCTCGATGAAGACAAGGGAGCCTTATCAGACGGTGAGGCGTTCTTGCTGAAGCCGGTTACCGGTGTCAAGCTCGTGGAGGCCGTCCTGGGCGTTTCGCCGAAGGTCGGAGCGCAAAGAATGGCCGAGACGGAGCGCCGGACGGAGCAGATGCACGGCGACGGTTCCACGCGTCTACAGGTCCTGGTTGCCGAGGACATCCCGGAAAACCAAGTCCTGATTGTGAGCCTTTTGGAGCAAATGGGGAATGCCGTGGTAGCGGCCTCAAACGGCAAGGAGGCCCTACGGTTGTTCAAGGAGCAACCTTTCGACCTCATCTTGATGGTCCTTCAGATGCCGGAATGGGCGGACTGGAGGCAACCGGTAAAATTCGGGCGACGGAATCCGGCGACACGCACATCCCGGTGATCGGCGTCACCGCTCATGCGATGAAAGGGGACCGGGAACGTTGCCTGGAAGCCGGAATGGATGACTACATTGCGAAGCCCATACGCCGCGATGAATTGTTCGGGGCGATGCGGCAATGCGTCGCGTTGAGCCGGCAAGGCAACTTGAGTCCGTGGGCGAGGTCTTCGCTTTCCGCGACGAATGACCACGAACTCACCGACGACGTTTGAGAGCTCACCGCGGCTCCTCGGCCGAGTAAGCCAGCCTCTTCCCGCGACTCGCGTGGCGTCCGGCCAATCGATCGTCTCCCCGAAACCACCCCCAAACTTGCTTTCTTCCAGGGCCGGAGACCCGCTGCCGTGCAGGCCGGTCCGTCCCCTCTCCGCCGAGGAGCCGGCTCTTTCCGGTCGACGCGCGCTGCCTATTGTTGGGAGTTCTCCCGCGACCCCACGGATTATCGGCGGGGCCGTGTCATCTGAGCCGTGCCGGTACGCCATTGGGATGAAGTACTCACCGTAAATATCATCTCTTTATGGAAACTTTATATCGAAACGGTATTCAGTATCGCAATACTCTTGTACCATTATTCCTAGAACGACTGGAATCCGGGGGTCGCCCGGAGATCGAAAGCATCAAACGCAATGCTCGGCAAGACCACCCAACGATGCTCCGTTGTGATCGCCTGCAATGTTCTCGCATTCCGCGATGCCTTGAGGAGATTGCTGGCGCCGGAACCGGATCTCGAAATCATCGCCGAAGCGAGCAACCCGAGTGAGCTCGCCAGCATCCTTCGGCGCGACAGTTCGGAGGTTGTTCTCTGGTGCATGAGCCCGACCGACGAAATAGTCGCCGACGCCCTCCAAGAGGTCGCGGCACGCTGGACCGAAACCCGAATGGTCGTGCTCGTGGAGTCCGACTCCGAACACCGCCGGCTATCACAGAACAGGTTCAAGGGCGACGTGTTGGCTCTTCGTGACGTTACGATCCCCGAATCGCGAGCGCGGTTCGAGCCGGAAGAGAGCGGCGACGCGCCGTTGGCGCGGATCGTTTCAACGCCGAACCGGAGACGCCTCGCCTCACACCGCGAGAGAAGCAAGTCATCTCGATGTTGGTGCAAGGGTTTCGAACCCGCGAAATCGCCTCGACTCTTTCCGTGAACGAGTCCACGATTCACGTCTATGTACATCGCCTTCTCAAGAAGTACGGTGTATCTCGTCGGCTCGACCTGGTTGTGACCGCCGTCGCGCCTAATTTCACGCCGGGGTTTCCTTCTCGGGTGCGGCGCCTGGTCGGTTGACTCATCCCGCGCGCCTTAGAAGGAAGGATGCTTGCGTCTTTATCGAACTTCAAAGGAAGGTTCTTGGGGGTGGGTATTTACTTGACCCAGGTGTTTTGAAACAGCCCCTACATGTTGTGGTTGTCCGCATCGTGTGTTGTGGCGCCTCCGACCAGCGATTTGTAGGGCGCCGGTTGCACGGCGACGGCCTGCTGAACTAGGCGGTAGAAGAGCTTGCCTCGGCTTCTTGGCTTGCGGCGTTGAAGCGGAAGGTGAATTCGTCGAGGTAGTAGTCGAGATGCTCGTGGCTGACGGCTCCTTGATGCCTACCCAGTATCCAGCGCTTTGAGCCACCACATTCCTGCCATGATCCTGGCGGTCAGCGAAAAATAGTGTCCCAAAATGTTCGGGGGCTTCTGAGGGGCTGCGCGAACTCCGCGAAGGTCTTAAGTCTTTATTTCGCAACACATTAGGAACATGAAAATAGAAATCTTGGCTGCGACCCAGCATGTCACAGGGGTCGGCAGTTGTGTCCGCTTTGATGGGTGGGATTCAGCCCGGGCATTTGACCATCCGGCCTTCATGAACTACGGAATTGCTCAAGTATGGCGCATAAGCTGGCAAATACTCGGTCACGATGTGACCCTCCGACAGTTCGATGAACTCTTGCACCATCCGGCTGCGGTGCGCCGGCAGGCGGTCCCAGACGATCAACAACGGGCTGTCGATGTGACGGACCAAAGCCTTCAGGAAGTCGATGACTTCAAGTTGGCCGATCGCGCCGGGATAGAGCCGGAAGTAGAAGTTGCGCAACGTCAGCCCGGCCGAAACGGAAAGCTTTTTCCAGTTGAAGTTGAACTCCAGCAGCGGCGTCTGCCCGCGCGGCGCCCAGCTGCGGCAGCGATGCGGCTTCTGGCTCAATCCGCTTTCGTCGATGAAGACGATCGTGCGACCTTGTGTTGGGGCTTTTTTTTAATGGCGGGCCACTGGTTGCGCTTCCACTCGCGGATGCCCTGCTCGTTGCGCTCGCGCGCTTGGCCGACGGGCCGTTGCGGGCTCCAGTCGAGCGCCCGCGGGATTTTCCACACATGGCCTTGGTGATAGCGCACGCCAAACTCGTCTTGGATCAGACGCACCACGCGCGGACAGGTCTACAACGGCGTTGGGAAGCCGTGCGCCTCGGGGCCTTCGAGCAGCAGGGTCTCGAGGCGTTCGAGCTGGGTGGGGGCTAACAGCGGCTTGCGGCCGGCGCGGCCGGCGGCGCGGAGCCCGGGCTCGCCTTGATCGCGGTAGCGTCGCCGCCACTCACTGACGGTTTGTCGGGCGACTTTGAGCCGCCGGGCGGTTTCGGACTGATTGAGTCCTTGATCGAGCCAGCGCATCGCCTCGAAGCGGCGTTTCTCCAGCGCTTCGAAATCGCGGCGCTTTCCTTTTGGTGTTTCCATACATAGAACTACGTACGGCAACCTCAAAAGGTGTCATGTTATTTTGCGAGACTCAATAAGGCTTGATGGGTATTTACTTGACTCAGGTGACCACAAGATGTAGGATCGGGGAAATGGAAGATTATCCTCGGAATCTGGCCGAGTTCGAGGCGCGTTTCGCCACCGAGCAGGCCTGTCGAGAGTATCTGTGTCAACTCCGCTGGCCGGAGGGTTTTCGTTGTCCGCGATGCGGGCACGACAAAGCGTGGGCGGTGCGGACAGCGCTGCTGGAGTGCGCCGGCTGCGGGCATCAAGCTTCTCCAACGGCGGGCACAATATTTCAAGACACCCGCCAACCCCTCCAGAGTTGGTTTCGAGCCATGTGGTGGCTCACGAGCCAGAAGAACGGGGCGAGCGCGCTGGGCTTGCAGCGGGTGTTGGGCCTGGGCAGCTACAAAACGGCCTGGACTTGGTTGCATAAGCTCCGGCGCGCCATGGTGCGGCCCGGACGCGATCGGCTCAGCGGGCGCGTGGAGGTTGACGAGACTTACTTAGGAGGCTTGGAGGAGGGCGTGCGCGGTCGCCAAACCGACGCTAAGGCGCTGATTGTAGTAGCGGCCGAGGAAGATGGTGCCGGCATCGGGCGGGTTCGGATACGCACCATTCCCAACGCCTCCGGGGACAGCTTGATGGCCTTCGTCGGCGAGTCGATCGAACCCGGCAGCGTGGTCCATACCGACGGTTGGCTGGGATACGAACCGCTCGAAGGCGACGGCTATCGCCACGAGGTGAGCTACCTGGAGGGGCAACCGGCGCGCGCCTCGAAACTGCTCCCCCGGGTGCACCGCGTGGTGTCGTTAGTGAAGCGCTGGATACTGGGCACGCATCAAGGAGCGGTCAGTCACGAGCATCTCGACTCCTACCTCGACGAATTCGCCTTCCGCTTCAACCGCCGCAAGTCCAGAAGTCGAGGCAAGCTCTCTTACCGCCTGGTTCAACAGGCCGTCGCCGTGCCACCGGCACCCTACAAATCGCTGGTCGGAGGCACCGCGACACGCGCTACGGACGACCACAACATGTAGGGGCTATTTCCCAATACCTGAGTCAAGTAAATACCCATCTAAGGCTTTTCTCAACCGGCCGCATCACCCTCCCCCCTCCTTCGGTATATACGAGGCGAGCAAGTGGGCGCTTGAGGGCCTCTCTGAGTCCCTGCGCTACGAGGGGCGTCCGGCAGTGCCATCGATGTCGTGATCGTAGAGCCCGGTCCGTTCAACACAGAGCTCACACCCAACGCCCCCGCACCGGGAGACACGACGAGGCTGGAGCAGCTCAACGACGTTCAGGAGAGTTTCCAGCAGATGATGGCCGGCTTCATGGAAATGTTCGCAAACCCCGAGGCACCCATCGATCCCAGAATCTGCGTTGATGGAATGCTGGAACTGATCGCGACGCCCGCCGGCAAGCGTCCGATCCGGACGGTCCTCGGAATGGACTTCGGTGTGAATGAATTCAACCGCGTCACCGATCCGATTCGGCGAGGAGCCATTAGTGCTTTGGGCTTTGAGAGTATGGACGAGGTCAAGACCAGCTAGTACTCAGACCACGTGAAAAGACACCTTTCCGCGACCTTGTTGAGAAAGCTTCGATCCGCCATTGCGAAGGAAACCACTGCCAACCAGAGCCGCATCGCCACGCGGTGCGGTCACTCAAGAATAGTGCTTTGCAGCCAAACAAACTTTTTCACGCGGTCGTGGCACTAGGTCCCGCTCGGCCGCGCGTCAAAGCTGCAGAGTCATGAAGTATTCAAGGTAACAGGCGGGGCTGAGTGGTTCGTCCGGCCTGGGGACCAATCCGTCCGAGCAAATCGGCTTGCGACGCTCCGACGAGCTGCGGAGCATGCGCAAGCAAACGCGTAGGTAGTGAGAAGTATCGTTTTTCCGCCCCAAACAGGTTCTCAATCTGACGCCGGCTAACTCAAATTCGCCGGCCGTTTCGTGTGCCAATCCGTCGCTCGCTCGTAGGCGTGGCCGACTTCGAGCAAACCCGCTTCCCCGAAAAGCGGTCCGATAAGTTGTAGCCCAATCGGCAACCCCGCCGTACTCAGCCCGCAAGGAACCGACAGCAGCGGCAACCCCGTCATATTCAGCGCGCGAACCAGTCGTGTCGTCGCCAGCCGAACATTCTCTTCCTCCCCGCCGATCATTGTCGTCAGTTGCCCGATCTTGGCGGCGGTGATGGGAATCGTCGGCGCGGCAATCACGTCGACCTGTTCGAGCAGAGCGTTGAAACCGCGGTTCAACTCCCGCCGCCGGCGCTGGGCGTCGAGGTATTCGGCGGCGGAGATCAGTTGCCCTTGGTCCAGCATAGTCCGGACGTCATCCCCGAAATCTTGCCGCCGCTCCCGCAACCGCCGCCGATGCACCGACGACGCCTCGGCCAGCAAAATCAGTCTGCCGACAGCATTAAACTCCACGATATCGGGAACATCGATATCGACCAACGTAGCGCCAATCTCTTCCAGCGCCTTCAAAGCCGCGCGGACGGCGGAGTCCACATCGGGATCGAGGTGCTCGAAATAGAAATTGCGCGGCACGCCGATCTTTTTGCCGTCCAGGCGCGGTTCCGGGTCAAGCTGCGGCGCGGGGTCGGGGCGCTCGACACAGCTGTCGTCGCGCGCATCGGGACCGGCGATCGCCTCATAAACCCAGGCCGTGTCGCGCACCGTCAGCCCGAAAGGCCCGGCATGGTCGAGAGTGTGCCCCAGTGGAAAAACGCCGTGTCGGCTGACGCGTCCGAAAGTCGGCTTTAACCCCACCACCCCACACAACGACGCCGGGATGCGAATCGATCCACCAGTATCGGACCCCAGCGAAAACAAACATTGTCCGGAAGCCAGCGCCGACGTCGATCCGCCGCTCGACCCCCCCGGAATCCTCTCGGGGTCCCAGGGGTTACGCACTGCCCCAAAATGCGGATTTGTGCTCGTGATGCCGTAGGCCCACTCATGCAGCCCCGCCTTGCCCACCAACACGGCGCCCGCCTCGTGCAGCTTTTCGATCACCGCGGCGTCGTAGTCGGGCACGAAATCGGCCATGATTTTCGAACCCATCGTTGTCTTGATGCCCGCGGTGTAATAAAGGTCTTTCGCCGCATAAGGAATACCGTGCAGCGGCCCGCGATAGTTGCCCGCCCGAATCTCGGCTTCAGCACCGCGCGCTTGCTCGAGCGCGAATTCTTCGGTAACCGTCACGAAGGCGTTGAGAGCCGGTTGCAAGCGGGCGATGGTCTTCAGACTCTCGCGCGTCAACTCAACCGGCGACAGCGCACCGCTCTGAATTTGTCGGGATGCTTCTTCGATCGTCATACGAGCCCCTCTGTTCGCCCGGCTACTTTCCGTCAGGCCGGAAAGCGCCCACCGGCTCGACCGTGCTCAGGTCGCGGTCCAGTGCCTGCTGTAGGTCGCTGTACAAGCGCTCCAACACCACCGAAATCGCTTCGGCTTCTTCCTTTGGAATACGAGGATCCATATCCTCGGCCATTCTCGTCCACTTGGTTTGCGCCATACCCCTTCCCTCCCGAAGAGCTACAGTTTACAGTGTTGAGAACGAAGTTTTCCGCGGTCGACCCGTTTCCGCCTACATCGTGAATCGAAGGTCGGCCGCGCGGGAAGACGAAGGAGCAGTGCATGCCCGAAACCCTGGCCCGATTATTTCGCCACACGATTGCCTACGACCGGCCGGACATGATGTTGGCGAAATCCGACGGGCAGTACCGCCCCATCTCGGCGCGCGAGGTCGAGCGCCGCGTCGGGCGCTTGCGGGGCGAGTTGCGCCGCGCGGGCCTCGGCAAAGGCGACCTTTGCGCGCTGCTGTCGGAAAACCGTTGGGAATGGGCCGTCGGCGATTTCGCCATGATGACGGCGGGCATCGTCAGCGTGCCGCTCTACTCAACCCTGACCGCCGAGCAAGTGCGCTATATGCTCGAACACTCCGGCGCCCGCGCGGCGATGGTTTCGAGCGCCGACCAACTCGCCAAGATCCAATCGATTTGGGATCACCTGCCACTGCTCGAAGGCGTGATCGTTTTCGATGAAGGCGAGAGCGGCGATGAGCGCGTAATCCACCTCGCTTCCCTGATCGGCGACGCGCCTCTGACGCCCGAGGAAAAACAAGCGCTTGAAACTTCGATCAACGAAGTCGAGTCCGAAGATCTCGCCAGCATCATTTACACCTCCGGTACGACGGGAACGCCCAAAGGCGTCATGCTGACGCACGGGAATTTCGCGATCAACGTCCGTGACAACGGATACGACTTCAGCCCCGACGATGTGGGCTTGTCGTTCTTGCCGCTCTGCCACGTCGCCGAGCGCATGGCCGACTACACCTATTTCCGCACCGGCACGGCGGTTGCCTATGCCGAATCGATTGACGCAGTGGCGAAGAATATGCTGGAAGTCAAGCCGACCGTTGCCCTCGGCGTGCCGCGCTTCTTTGAAAAAGTGCACGGCCGCGTGATGGAAAAGGTAGGTGCCGCGCCGCCGCTCCGCCAAAAGCTGTTCGCCTGGGCCGTCCGCACGGGGAAAGAGACGATTCCTTACGGGCTGCGCAACGAATCCCCGCCGCTGGGACTCAAACTGCGGCATGCCCTCGCCGACCGCCTCGTACTGAGTAAGCTGCGCGAGCGCTTGGGCGGCCGCATACGCTACTTCGTCTCCGGCGCCGCGCCATTGGGGCGTCATCTGGCGGAATTCTTCTACGCCGTCGGCATTCCCATCTGTGAAGCTTACGGCCTCACCGAAACCTCTCCGCTAGTCACCGCCAATTACTTGGGGGAAATGCGTTTCGGGACTGTTGGTAAAACAATCCCGAATGTCGAAGTCAAGATCGCCAAAGACGGCGAGATCCTCGTACGAGGCCCCAACATCATGCGCGGCTATTACAAAATGGACGAGGTCACCGCCGAAGTGATCGTCGACGGCTGGTTCCATACCGGCGACATCGGCGAGGTCGACGATGACGGCTATCTGAAGATCACCGACCGCAAGAAGGATCTCCTCAAGACCTCGGGCGGCAAGTACATCGCGCCCCAACCGATCGAGAATCTCATCAAGAGTTGCGATTACGTTTCCGTGGCCGTCGTGATTGCCGAGCGGCGAAATTTTCCCAGCGCGTTGATCGTACCGAACTTCGAAAAGCTCCGCCAATGGGCCAAAGCCAACGGCGTCGGCGCCGAAAGCGATAGCGAGCTGGCCCGCGATGAAAAGACCGCCGCCATGGTTGAAGCCGCCGTGCGGAAGACCTGTGAAGGGCTGGCGCGCTACGAGCAAGTGAAAAAGATCGCCGTCCTCGAACGAGAGTTTTCCATCGAAAAAGGAGAAATCACGCCGACCATGAAAGTGCGTCGTCGCGAAGTGGAAAAATTGTACGCCCCGGTCATCGACAAGCTCTACCAAAGCAAGCAATGACCAGCCAACGCACCAGAGTCAGCACTTCGAGAACCCGGCTCGCCGCCCTAACCCTATGCCTTGCCGCCGCCGCCCCGGCGTCCGCCCAACCCACCCTCGTCATCGATACCCCGATGGCCCCGCCCGCTTGGGCGTTGATGGAGCGCGCCTTGCTCGACGCCAACTCCCGCGCCGTCGAAGCTTTCGCCAAGAAATACATCGATGATCGCGGCTATCTGCTGCACACCCCGCGCTGGGGCACCCTCGACGGCCCCGACGATGCCATCGAGACCTACTACAACTGGACCCTGCTGCACGCCCTCGGCGGCTCCGACTCCGTGCTGCGGCTCTACAAGAAAGGCCTCGAAGGCCATCTGCTGCAATACAACGAGCTGCGCACCGAGTTGACCGAGCTGGCCTCGAACGGTGCCTATCACAAGGAATTCATCACCATGTCCGACTGGTTTCATACCGGCGAGGGCATGCGCGCATTCTTTCTGTTGGGCCTATCGGACCCGACCGACCCGCTCCTCGTCAGCCGCATGCGCCGCTTCGCCGCCATGTACATGGACGAAGATCCCGAAGCCCCCAACTACGACCCGACCAAGAAGATCATCAAGAGCATTTGGAATGGCAGTCGCGGCCCGATGATGCGCAAGGCCACCGTCTACGACTGGGTGGGCGACCCTGTTGCGGGTACGTTTCATCTGCTCCATAATCCCGCCCGCAACACCAAGATGCTTGATCTCGCCAAGTGGTACCCGCGCATGCTGGCGCATTGCGAAGAGTACCTCGACTCGGTCGGCGACAACTTTCTCAACCTCGGCGCGACCCTGCTGGGCCTCAACGCCTACGCCCTGACGCACGAAGACAAGTACCGCGATTGGACGCTCGAATACCTCGATGCCTGGAAAGCGCGGACCGAGAAAACCGGCGGCATGATTCCCTCCAACATCGGCCTCGACGGCGAGCCGGGCGGGGAGTACAACGGGCAGTGGTGGAAGGGGACCTACGGTTGGAACTTCACGATCTTCGACGGCGAGCTCGAGCAAATCGCTCACCGCAACTATTTCACCGGGGCCTCCTGGCCGGGCTTCGCGAACGGCCTGCTGTTGACCGGCGACTTCTCCTACATCAACGTCCTTCGTCGACAACTGGACCTCGTTTACGAACACAAGAAGACCGTCGCCGGTAAGACCCTCCTGCCACAGATGTACGGCGACCCGCGCGGCTACAAACACAACGGCCCGCCCGAGTTCTATCACTACACCGAAAATCTCTTCGCCGACCGGCTGACCGAAATCTACCTTTGGTCGATGGACCGCAAAGACCTCGCCCGCATCCCGACCGAGAAAGGTTGGCTTGCCTTTCTCGAAGGCAACGACCCCGACTATCCCGCGCGGGCGATGCGGCGGGACTTCGAGCACATTCGCGAGAGAACTGATCGCATGCGCAACGACCCAACCTCGCCCGATACGCGGCTGGCGGATTACCTGCTCGGCGTCGTCCCCGCGACCACCGAGCATCTGCTTCGCTTGACGACGGGCGGCTACTTCGCCCGCGGGAGAATCTGGGTGCTGCACAGTCGCCTGCGCTACTTCGACCCCGTCCGCCGGCGCTCGGGACTCCCCGACGACGTCGCGGCGCTGGTCGAAAACATGGACGCGAATTCCGTGACGGTTACACTCGTGAACACCAATCAACTCGAAGCCCGCGAGATCGATGTGCAAGCCGGCGGCTACGGTGAACATCAGTTTCGAGGCGTTTCGGGGATCTCCGAACCGGCACGAAGGACCCGAAATCGAACGAGCGCGAAACCGCGACCAAGCCATTCAACGCGCCCTATGTAACCGTCCGCCTCGAACCCGGCTGCGGACGGCGTCTCATCTTTTCGATGGACCGTTACGCCAACCCGCCGACCTTGGCCCAACCCTGGAATCGCGGTAGATTGGTCAAACACAAGCGATAGAGTGGGGCCGACGCCCCGTACCTAATGCCCTTCGGCCAATACAAAGACCTGCTTCACACACGCGGCTTCGGGTCCCTGCTATGGACCCAACTGCTTGGAGCCTTCAACGACAGCGTCTTTAAAATCGTCGTCACTCTGCTGGCGACCACCACGACAGCGGGCGGTTCCGGCGGTCGTGATCTCGCTCTGGTCGGCGCGGTCTTCATCCTGCCTTTCTTTCTGTTTTCCGGTTATGCCGGCCGCCTCGCCGACAGCCGCAACAAACGCACCGTTCTGATCGCGACCAAGTCGATCGAAATCTTCTCTATGCTCTTGGCCGTGTGGGCGCTATGGATCGGCAGTTTTGCTTTCCTGCTCGCGGTGCTGTTTTTGATGGCTTTGCAATCAACGCTCTTCAGCCCGGCCAAATACGGCATCGTGCCCGAGATGGTTCCCGACAAGGACCTCTCCCGCGCCAACGCCCTGGTCCAAATGACCACCAACCTCGCCATCATCTTCGGTGCCTGGATCGGCAGCGAAATGCTTGCCGCATGGCCGGACGATGGTTGGCGCATCGGCGTCGTGCTTGCCGTCATCGCCGTCGCCGGCTTCAGCGCAAGTTTTGGGATCGGGCGCGTTCCCGACCCGGCCGTGCGAAAGCCTTTCCAACTCAACCCCTGGAGCGAAATCGGCCAAGGCCTGCGTACCCTCTACCGCGACAAGCCGCTTTGGCTCACGGTGCTGGGCATCTCTTACTTCTGGATGCTCGGCGCATTGCTGCAACTCGACATCGTCCTGTTCACTCGCGACGTCCTCCATGCCGGCCAGGAATGGAACGGCCGCCTGATCGCCTTCATGGGCCTGGGAATCGCCGTCGGCAGTCTCGCGGCCGGCAGACTCTCGGGCGACAAAGTCGAGCTCGGCCTCACCCCGCTTGGCTCAATCGGCATGGGACTGGCCGGGCTGGGGCTGGCGGCGGGCGATACTTTTTCGCGCGCCGGCCTTTTCATGGTGCTGTTGGGTTTCGCCGGGGGGCTATTCGTTGTTCCCCTCAATTCGCTGCTGCAACAGCGCAGCGACGCCGGCGAACGCGGCCGACTGATCGCCGCCAACAATTTCCTGAACATGTTCGGTGTTCTGGCGGCCTCGGGCGCGATCTATGCGCTGAACGATTTACTAGCGGTCGGCCCCGATCGCATCATCTTCCTATTCGGGATCATGACCTTCGTCGTCACGGCCTACATGCTCACCGTCGTGCCCGACTTTCTTATCCGCTTCGTGTTGTGGATGCTGACCCACACCGTCTACCGCATTCGTATCGTCGGACAGGAGAACGTCCCGTTCCGCGGACCCGCCCTGCTGGTCAGCAATCACCTCTCCTACATCGACGGCTTTCTGGTCGGCGGCTGCGTACAGCGCTTCTTGCGCTTTCTGATCTACCGTCCCTATTACGAGATGAAAGCGTTCAACTGGATTTTGAGCCGCATGCACGCCATCCCGATCCAAGGCGGCGACCCGGAAAAAATGGCCGAATCGATCGAACTGGCGCGGGAACAACTTCGCCAAGGCCACGTCGTGTGTATCTTCGCCGAGGGTTCGGTCAGCCGGACAGGCAACATGATGCGCTTTAAGCCCGGCTTCGAGCGCATCATGGCGGGCCTCGCTGGAGAAAATTTCAACGTTCCGATCATCCCGGTCAACCTCGATCGCGTCTGGGGCAGCATCTTCAGCATGAAAGACGGCAAGGCGTTCTTCCGCGTGCCGGAAAACCTCCGCTACCCCATCACCGTTTCCTTCGGCCGACCTCTGCCCGCGACCGCCAACTCCGTCGAAGTCCGCCAAGCCGTCATGGAACTCGGCGCCGAGGCCGCGCGACACGCCTACGCCGGCCGTGAAGGACTCCAACACCGCTTCATCCGCACCGCCAAAAAACGTTGGTTCCGGCGCGCCGTCGTCGATGAACACCGCTCGATTTCCTACGGAAGGCTCTTGAGCGAGGCGTTGCTGTGGGGTCGCCAAATCAGACGACTTGCCCGTGACGCCGGGCAAAGTAAGCCCCGCGTCGGCATCCGGCTGCCTCCCTCGATCGATGCCGTCCTGGCGAACTTGGCGACCGTGGTCGCCGGAGGCGTGTCGGTCAATCTACCGCCCGACTTGGACGCCGCGACTCTGCGAGCAATCTCAAGTGATATCACCCTCGACGGTCTGATCACCGACCCCGACTCCGGCTACCCCGAACTCCCTCCGGCCGCTTGGCGTGCGACCACCCGGGATCTCCAATCGTCGGCGCCCGGCTGGAAGAGAATGGTGCTGTCGCTTGCGGCGTTCCGAACGCCGACTCGCGTTCTGCGGGCACTGGCCTGTGGCATGGCCCCTTCCGCCGACAGCCCGGCCGCGATCATCTTCACCGCCGGAACCGGCGGGCGACGAAAACCCGTCCTGCTCTCTCACGCCAACCTCATCGCCAACGTCGAAGCGCTGGCGCAAGTTTTCTGGGTGAAGCGCGACGACCGCGTGATGGGGGTGCTGCCCTTCAGCCGTGCGCTTGGCCTGACCGGCACTTTGTGGTTTCCGTTGTTAACCGGATGCGGCGCTTCCTACGCCCCCGACCCGAAAGACGGCCCCGCGGTGGGCCGACTGGCTCGCGACACCGAGGTCACGATCTTCGTCGCGCCGCCCGATCTCTATGGCCGTTATCTCGAGCAGATCCCGCGGGACGATCTAGCCACGCTACGTTGCGCCCTGGTGGGCGGTGATTTCCCCTCGGAAGCATTAGCGGATGACTTCGAAGAGAAGTTCGGCGCGCCGTTGATCGAGGGCTACGGTTTAGCCGAGATGACCGCCGCCGTCGCCCTAAACATTCCCGATTACATCCAAGGACATCGAAAGCAAATCGGCACCAAACCCGGCACCGTAGGCCATCCGCTTCCGGGCATTGTCGCGAAGATCGTTAATCCGGCGAGGGGTGAAAGCACCGCCCCCGACGAGCCGGGCGCGTTGTGGATCAAAGGTCCGAGCCGCATGCTCGGCTACGCCGACGACCCGGCGGCAAGCGAGGCCGTCTTCGACAACGGCTGGCTCCAAACCGGCGACACCGCCGCGATCGACGGCGATGGTTTCTTGCGAATTATCGCAACCGAGCGGTAGCGGACACCCACCCGCCTAACAACTGACGAAACAACTCAATCATCAAACTCGAGCCAAGGTTAGACGGTATACTGTTCCCTCCACCCGCTCTACCCGAGGACTCCATGGGCCGCTCCCAAGACCCCACCGATCCAATTCGCAAGAAAGCCGTGACATTCCCTGCCGTGGCTACGGGGACGTCCTGCAACCAGAGTTCCTTCAAGGCGGGCAAAGGCTCCTTCCTCTTCATTGGACCCGGAGCCAAGGGACAGGGATTCAAAGCCATGTTCAAACTCGAACGTTCCATACCCCAGGCCGGCAAGCTGGCGGCCAAGGATCCGGATCGCTTTCAGGTGGGATCCACCGGCTGGGTGACGACGCGCTTCTCTACAGACAAGCCGCTTCCCCAATCCATCTGGGAAAAGTGGCTGCAAGAATCCTACGATTTGACGGTCCGGAAGAAGGCCGGAAAAAAGACATCCAAAAAGAAGAAGACTAGCCGGAAGCCCTAAGGCTCTCAGCATCTACCTACGCGAACCGTCCCCAAAACTCAATCGCGCGGTTCATCGTTCGTTCGATCACTTCCTCGTTAGGCTCCAGCGACCAGACGCCACGTTCATCTTGCCTGCCGCTATGGAGCAGGAGCCCGTCTTCCCTGGGGGACATCATAAAGCCGCCATAGTCAATCTCCGGCTGCGGCAAGAGAATCGTGATCTGACCCTTGTCGGGCGTCAACTCCTCATCGCCAAACAGCGCTCGGGTGCCGAGACCGGTGCAGTTCATGATGATCGGTTCCGGCAACTTGAGAAGAGCGCCGAGATCCGAGAACTCGCAAACCACAATGCGGCCTCCGGCGACACGGAAGTCGCGCAACACGGCGCTAAGGTATATCGGCGTCTGGATCTGCATCGTCGTGTCGCGAACGACATCCAATGAGCCGAAAGGGTGTTCGCCGGGTTTCAGGACCTTGTAGTGGTAAAGGTCACCCAGTTCGTTTCCTTCCCTCTCTCGCCGGCGCTCCGCGTTGTCCCGCCGATAGTTGTCAAGCTGGCGGATGCCGTAGGAATCACCGATCATGTCTTGGAAATAGCGGTGAGAAAGCCTTGCGGCCCGAACGTACCGCGCTCTGATTTGCGCGGCGAGAGACTTTGACATGACATCCTCGAAGTCATCCGGCATGACCTCGGGGTCAAACTGTGCCTCCGCGACGTTGGACGTTGTATGGGGCGGCAGGTCTTTTGCGTAGATCGTGACGTCAAAGCCCCGCCGTTGCAACAGGCGTCCCGTCGCCAATCCCACCGCGCCGCAGCCGGCGACCGCACACCTCCTCTGGTCCGTCTTCAGCGCCTCTTCCACCGCGAAATGAGACGTTCCCCAGGACAAGCCGACTCCGCGCGCGCCGTGTCCGTAATTGTGAATGACAATTTTTTCTCTAAGCCGCTCCGTCTCGACACGGAACCCAGAAGGTCGGTATGGTCGTAGACCCACGACGGTGCGGATGATGTGGTCCCATGAGATTTCGGGTATCGCGAATCTCCTCTGAGGGCTGACAAGTCGGCCTTGCGGCACCGGGGTTGAACAAGTTGTTCCCAAAGCCGCCGACGCGGTTGCTTGCAATAGCGCACGCCGTTTCATGGAAATTAGATCTGCCTTTGCTCTGGTGCCTTATCGGAAATTTTCCTTAGTGCCGCCGTCGGCTCCAACATTGTACCCGCGAAGCTCAACCCGCGCTGTGCCGCACCCGTAGTCTGGGATGCGCTCGATCCCAAACAATGACGCAATCGTGACATGTTTGTGGGTCGATTTGCGAAATACGAGAAGAAGACTACTTCTTGACCATGCTCATTCAGACGCCGCGAAATAGAGGCTGTTCAACCGCTCGCTTCGGTACACCGCCCAACCAATTGGGTCGTCTTTATCGCCGCCGTCGACAACCAACTCGAAGACTTTCTCGCGTGGGTTGGTGCGGGTCACCTCGACAATCCGCGCCCAGTGCCGGCCGCCGGTGATGTCGCTCGACATGTTGCCGTCTTTATCACGGACGCGCCCGCCGTCGGTCACCAGCACATTGCCGGTCGCTGGCAACCAGTCGGCTTCACTGATGAACGGCGAGAAAAAGAGCTCATCCCCGGGGCCGCCGTATGTCCAGCTTTGCTTCACGGTCTTGGCGGCCGGATCAACGGCATATTCCACCACTCGGCTGTAGCTGTCCTTGTCCTCCGACTTTTTCCCGGGCGGCCAGGAGCGGTTGTTGCCGTTGTCAAACAGCGACACGGTCCCGGACGGGGTCATCTTGGCCGCGTGCTGGTGATATTGCCAAGAGAACTCGCCTTGTGGTTCGAGTAAGTACGGCTTCCAGGGATCTTTCCAACCCTCGTGCGTACCCAGAATCCAAATCAGCTCTCCGGTCTCGCGCGAGAATTTCACAACAGCGTCCTGATGGCGGAATGACAGGACGATCGAGTCGTCCGAGGCGTCATGGAAGATACTGTTCCCGTGCGCCCAATCGCGTGTCATACCCTCGACTTCGGTGTACGCCCAGTCATTCCAGATCGGTGCCAACGAATCGTACCCAACCCGGTGGACGTCAAGCATGTCCATCAGCTTCCACTCCCGGACAATCGTCCCGTCCCGAGCGAATTCCACGACGATATCGCCAATGACTTTCGCCGTCTCCTTGTCGGCATCCGGTTTCGCCGGATCGGTCGGATAGTTTTCGATCTCCCGGAGTTCGGTCGAGAGGACCAGCAAATTCCCCGAAGCTATCTGGAGAATCCCGTGGTGAAACGTTTCGGTCTCGACGGGGATCGATCCTTGCGGTACTTTCTCGACAGCTTCGGGACTGGGGTGCCGGGGCGGCGTGCCATTGCGCGACGACATTACCGAGCATGTCCATCTCGAAAGCTCGGTTGTGTCCGATCATGCAAAGCAGGTTGCCGTTCGGAAGCGGGCGCGGATCTCCGACGGCCTCGTCGCCGCGGTAGTACCACACAACCTCTCCGGCGGCATCGACGGCCAACACCAGGCCGTACGCCTCGTCCGTTTCGCCGCCGGTAGGCCACTTCATGGGTGTGAAAAGCGTGATGCCCGGCTCCATCTTGTCGGGAACGGCCGCCAGAATCTTGATTGGAGGCAAGTCGTCGGGCAATGGAGTGGTTTCGAACTCCAGCTCGTGAACGTCGGTACTCACGTTGCCAGCCTGGTCGCGAGCCCGCACGCGAAGTTGATGTTTTCGGCCGGCCTTGAATCCGAGCACCGCTCGGGTGTGATCCGTCGCCGTATCCCCCGTTTCGGGGACCGCCCACTGGCGCTCGCCGTCGCTGACCTCGATTACCAACTCGGCCGGCTCATCCGTTACGGCGGAAACGATAGCGGCAAGGGGAACGGCGGGGTTCGGGTTAGGCGCCACCGACGGCGCGGACGTGAAGCTCGGCGCGGTGGTATCGCCGCAGCCAATTACTAACAGCGCCGCAAGAGCGCAAAAAGTTTGTCGAAGAGACACTGGAAACTCCTTCCAATCGGGTGTGCCGACCTGCATCTCGTTAACCCGCGCACGGCGACGTGTAGGGTGCGATCGTCGACAGCAAGCATTGTACCGCCGCGGGATTGCTGACGGAATCCGCCCAGGGCCTCCGACGACCTGATAGGACGACTCACCCCCCGCCCGACACCAAATCCAAGAACGCCTGTGCCGCGTACGACGCTTGCCGCTTCGCCGGATAAACCAACCTGATCTTGCGCTCCACCTGAATCTCTCGAACCCTTACCTCCGCCAGCGCCCCCGCGCGAAGCTCCTGCTCCACGCACATCTTGGGCAAGAACGCCACGCCCATGTTCAGTTGCACCAACTTACGAATCGTCTCGATCGTCGGCATCTCGATCTCCATATTCAACGGCACCTGGAGTCGACGAAACGTTTCGATTACCGCTACTCGATACGGCGAAACCACGTTGTGGGCGATGAAGGTCTCCATGCCCAACTCTTCAATGCCCACCTCGTCGCGATCCGCGAAACGATGCTCCGGAGACACGACGAATGTCAAAGCATCCGTGTAGATTTCAAGCGCCGCCAGCCCCGGATCGGCCGGCGCGTAACTGATCGCTCCCAGGTCCAACGACCCCGCCGAAAGCGCTTCGGGAATGCGGCTCGACAAACTACGTCGGATCTCGACCTTCACTCCCGGGTAGAGCCGCCGATATCTTTCGATATGGCCGATCAGGTAAAGCGCCGTTGACTCGTTCGCGCCAATCGTCAATCGGCCCGCCCGCTTGTCGCGCATCTCGACCAGGGCGTTGCGCAATTCGTGGTCAAGGCCGTCAAACCGCCGAGCGTAGTCAAAGACCAAACGCCCGGCGGCGGTTAATGTGAGCTGCTTCGACGAGCGGTCGATCAACTTCTCTTCCAGCTCGACTTCCAACCGCTTGAGCGCCAGCGAAATCGCCGGCTGCGTGCGCAACAACTTCCGCCCCGCCCCCGAGAAACTACCCTCCTCGACGACCGCGACGAAAGTATCCAGCAAAGAAACGTCCACAACCAACCTCCTCCGTCACCCACAAACCGCCCCGTCCGAGACTGCAAAAAAATAGGGGCTGCCCCAAGCGCCGACCGAATAAGTTCCCTTGAATCAATAACCTCATCCGGCGCGAAGTGGACTGTCCCCATTTTTTCCCCATCGAAACTCGCGCAATGCTATGCGGCCTATGAATAAACAAGATTTATATCATTACTCCAGATCATAGTTCAACGGAACACTATCAATTTGCATTATAGCCTGTTTCCTGATTTACTAGGGGGAACAGCCGATGCTGGAGGCAAACGGATGTCTGATCGCGTATACATCTTCGACACGACCCTGAGGGACGGCGAGCAGTCCCCCGGCTGCAGCATGACGACCCCTGAGAAGCTGCAAATGGCGAAGCACCTTGTCGATCTCGGTGTCGACTTGTTGGAAGCTGGGTTTCCAATCGCCTCCGAGGGTGATTTCGAGGCCGTCCGCGCGGTCGCGCGTGAATATGAAGATGTTCGCGTCGCCGCGCTGGCGCGAGCCATCCCGATCGATGTCGAGCGCGCCGTCCAGGCCCTCGACGGAGCCAAGAAGCCTTGTCTGCACACCTTCATCGCCACCAGTGAGATTCATCTTCGCTACAAGCTCAACATGACGCGGGAGCAGGTCATCGAAGATGCCGTCGCCGCCGTCGAGCAGGCCAAGAAGTATATCGATGACGTCGAGTTTTCCGCCGAGGACGCCACGCGCACCGATATCGACTTCCTGTGCGCCATCTCCAAAGCCACCGTCGACGCCGGAGCAACCACGGTAAACATCCCCGACACGGTCGGCTTCATGGTGCCCGAGCACTATGCCGAAATCATCGGCCGCATCGTGGAAGAGGTAGGCGATCGTGCCATTGTGAGCGTGCATACGCACGACGATCTGGGCCTGGCGGAAGCCAATGCGCTGGCGGCGCTCGGCGCCGGGGCGCGGCAAATCGAATGCACCGTCAACGGTATCGGCGAGCGTGCGGGCAACTGCGCCCTGGAAGAAGTCGTGATGGCCATGAGGGTCCGCAACGATCGGTTGCCCTACCACACCAACATTCGCGGCGAGCTTCTCTACGGCGCCAGTCAACTGCTGGGGAGCTTGATTACTTTCGGGGCTCAGCCCAACAAAGCCATCGTCGGAGCCAATGCCTTCGCTCACGAAGCGGGCATTCACCAGGACGGCTATCTAAAAAACCCGCTGACCTACGAAATCATGCAGCCCGAGCAAGTCGGCGTGCCCAAGACGAACCTCGTACTCGGCAAACACAGCGGCCGCCATGCGTTGCACGAGCGCGTGAAAGACCTCGGTTTCCCCGAGCTCAACCGCGAAGAGCTCATGCGCGTCTACAAGGCCTTCACCGCGCTGGCCGACGGCCGCAAGGGCCTCACCAACGAAGACATAGAAAAACTGATCGTCGACCTGGGCTTCCAAAAGGTCGCCTCATCCGAAGAAGTCCTCACCGCCGGCGACTGATCGCCCCGGCGAGCAAAGCGGTTCGCACTCGAAGCTTCGGAGCAGCGGGTCTTCATCTTTCGCTGATGGCGGCGGTTGCCGGAGCGATCGGCCCGCATTTCGATTGAGGATGCCGGGCGCCCGTCCTTGATCTCTCTTGAAAGCATCTCGGAGAATAGAGAGGGACCCGGCGACGTCCCGTGAAGACGGTGCGTCTTTTCTCGATCAGTGTGCTTGGCAATCGACCATGAAACTTTTCGGCGTCATGATGGTGCGTAACGAGGCCGACATCCTCGAGATGAATTTGCGTCATCACTTCGCTCAGGGCGTCGATCAATTTCTGGTCGTTGACAACGGCTCCTCCGACGGCACGCTCGCCGTATTGGAATCGTTCGCCGACGACGGCCGTTTGCGTTGGATTCGCGACGCGGGTCCCTATGACCAATCCGACATCACTACCGACCTCGCCCGCGAAGCCGGGACGATGGGCGCCGATTGGGTCGTGCCGATTGACGCCGATGAGTTTTGGTACGCACCCCACGGAACTCTCAAAGACGTGCTCCAGGAAGCGACCGCGGCCGCGCTCAAGGTTTCGATGACGAATTTCATCCAACGGCGCGCTCAGCTCACATCCACGCCCGATGCGCTTCTGCAAATGATCTATCGGCCCGAAGCGAACGATGTGCCCGCGGAAAACGCGCAGGCGTTATTCGACGCCGGGAAGTTTTCTTACGTGGAGCTGGGCGCTTATCCCAAATGGATCGCGAGGCCGGCCGAGCAAGTCCTGATCGCGATGGGCAACCATAATGTCTTCACATTCCAGGTGCCGCGGAAGATTGTCCCGAGATCCAATGTCTGCACGCACCCTTACGGGCTCGCTCCCTTTGGGTAGCCAAGGCAATGGACCACGGCGGGCGGGTGGAACGACTTGGGTTGCCGGAAGACCAGGGTGGCATGTGCGAACCTGGTACCGGCTTGCGACGCGGGGTTCCCTCGACGCGGAATGGCGGGCGAACAGCTATGAAGACGAATGTCTGGACGTCCAGGGTCAATCGCACCCGCTTATCCGCGACACAAGGTTGCGGGATTTGGTCGCACCTTGGATCAGCGAAGAGAACGGGCAAAACGTAACCGCCATCTCGACCGCGGCGGAGAAGATGATCTCATGAGTGCAACCCCGGGCCCCGAACCTTTACCCACGGGGGATTCTCAAGACGACCAAGCCGCCGCGGACCTCAATCCGCTCCAGCGCGTCGTTCTCGAGGCCGTTCCCGCTGCCGGGCGGGTGTTGCTGTTGGGTTCGACCGGCGAGGCCTGGGCGGCCAAGCTGCGCGACCTCGGCTGTCGCTTGATCGTGCTTGAAAAGGATCGGCGGGCCGCTTTGCGAATGGCGCCCTACGCCGAACGCGTCATCGTCAATACTCTTGCCTGGCCGGAATTGAAGGGCGAGATTCCCGACGGCCCCTATGACGCGATCATCGCCGTCGGTTTCGTCGAGGCCGGCCCGACGCCGGTGTCAACGCTTCGTGATCTCAAGGACCTCCTCACGCCCGAGGGGCATCTGATCGTCTGCTGCGCCAACTTTGCCCACGCCGGAATGCGGGTGTCGCTGTTGAAACAAGGCACCCTGCCGCTCGAGGAAGACGGGCCGGTTTCGGCCGACCATGTGAACTATCTCACGCGCTCCACGTTGGAGCAAACGATCGAGCAGGCCGGGTTGTTGATCGGCCGGTTGGATCGCATACAACAGCCGTTGGAGTCGCTGCCCGGGGTGCCCCCGAACCTTGATCCGTCGATGCGCGAGCAACTGGAGGCGGACCCGGACGCATCGACGAGCCATTTCGTGATCGTCGCCTATCCCTCAAACCTACCTCATCTTCAGGCGATTCAGAAACGGATACGAGGGATGGCCGAGGACCGAGAAACGCTCCGACGCGAGCGGGCGGAGATGGAGGCCGCCCATGCAAAGACTCAGGTGGAGTTAGAGGCCGGCCACGCGAAAGAGCGCGCCCGGATGGGCGAACGGATTCGGGGCCAGGCAACGGAGCTTGCCGAAATGGTGGATCTGATGCGCCGCCAGGGCGCCCAGATTACCGACCTCAAACAGCGCCAACAAGAACAGGAAGCCAAGCTGCGGCAGGCTCAAGCCACCGAGGAAGCTTACGAAGTGGTTCTGTCCGAATTGCATCGCGTGAAGCAGAGTCCCGGCTGGAAACTGAATGTCGCGTACCGCCGCTGGGTCAAGCGAAACGTTTGGAGTCGGCCCTGGCTCATGCACTTGTACGAAGGGTTTTTCTCTCTGCTGTCAGGCCGTCCGGCTCCGGCACCCGACTCGCCGCCGACCCGCGAGGCAACAACCCTGTCACCGTCGCCCGTTCCTTCCGCTCGCGATAAGGCGAAAACGCAGACCCCGGCGCCGCCGCGCGCACAGGCTCCCAAGGCTTCTCCCGACGCGCCGCCGACGGAGTTCCGAATCTCGGTCGATTACCCCGAGCCCGATTCCCGGCGTACCCTCGCCGGCCGCGTGCTGGTGCGTGGTTGGGCTCTGGCCTCCTCGCCGATCGAGAGTGTTTTCGTGCAACTCGATGACGGCCCCGAATACAAGGCGGTCTACGGTAAAGCGCGCCGCGATGTGTCCGAAGTCCATCCTGAATACGCCGATGCGGCCACTTCGGGGTTCGAGGTGCGCTGGAACGTCCCACGCGGACAAGGCGGGTTACACCAACTACGAATTATTGTGATCACCAAGGAAGGCGCCCGCGGCGAACTCGTTCGCGAGGTGCTGATTGATGATCGTGATGCCTACGAAATCTGGATTCGACGAAACGCTCTGTCCGACGCCGACAAGCAAGATATGCTTCGCGAAAGCGAAAAGTTCGCTCAACGTCCCTTGATCAGCGTCGTGACGCCGGTTTTCCGCACCGACCCGGCGGACTTAGAGAGCTGTGTTGCATCCGTCCTCGCCCAGATCTATCCCCGTTGGGAACTTTGCCTGGTCGACGACGGTTCAAACGACGCTTCGCTGACGAAGGCATTGGAAAAGTTCGCCGCGAAAGACTCTCGGGTCAAAGTGATCGCCCTGGAAAAGAACAGCGGTATCGCGGCCGCCACCAACGCGGGCATCGGCGCCGCCGGCGGCGATTACGTTGCTTTCCTTGACCACGACGACGAGATCGCCCCCGAAGCCCTTTACCGGGTGGTTCAAGCGATCAACGACGCGCCCAATGTCGAGGTTTTCTATTCGGACGAAGACAAGATCGACCCGCAAGGCAATCGATTCGGCTCTTCAAACCGGACTGGTCACCGGACTTAATCCATGGTATGAATTATGCCTGCCATCTCCTTGTAGCAAAACGGGATTTACTAAATCGTATTGGCGGGCTACGGCTTGGTTTCGACGGTGCGCAAGACTACGACCTGATCCTGCGTTTGTGGGAGAAGACCAATGAGATCAAGCGTGTCAGCGGGGTGCTCTATCATTGGCGGACGACTCCCGGATCGACAGCGATCGATGTTGGCAATAAGCCGGCGGCGTCCGACGCCGGTCGCCGCGCCCTCGAAGGCCACGTCGAGCGGATGAAGCTCGATGCCCAGGTGATCGAGACCGGGCCGGGGCGGTATCGCGTGCGCCACGGGTTGGCGGATGAACCCCACGTTTCGATCTTGGTGCCAACCGGCGGGCGAGTGGATCGGCTGGAAGAGGCCGTGGAGAGCGTTTTCGCAAAGACCGAGTACGCCAACTATGAGATCGTCGTTATCGACAACTCGTCGGATCAGCGCACCAATGAATTGATCGAGCGTCACGCGGCTGCCGGGCAGCCGATCCGGCGGCTTAACTATCAAGGCGAGGACTTCAACTTCGCGCGCTTGTGTAACTCCGCGGCGCGCTCGACGGATGGGGACTTGCTGCTTTTTCTCAACGACGACGTCACGATTATCACGCCGCATTGGCTCACGTCGATGGTGGAGCATGGCTGGCGAGACCGGATCGGCGCCGTCGGCGCGCGACTACTCTTTCCCGACCGCCAGATTCAGCATGCCGGCGTGGTGTTGGGAGTCTTCGGAACCGCCGGCCATTGCTTCAAGGGGATCGACGCGGATGAGCAGCACTACGGCGATTTGCCCGAACTAGTGCGAAATTGTTTGGCGGTGACGGGGGCCTGTCTTCTCGTCGACCGAAAGCGGTTTTGGGAAGTAGGGGGATTCGACGAGGAGAATCTCCCGATCGCTTTCCAGGATGTCGATCTCTGCCTGAAGCTCCACGACGCCGGGTACCGCAATATCTATACGCCCCACGCCGAGCTCTACCATCACGAGGCGTCAAGCAAGAGCGACGCCCAATACACGCCGAGTGACCCGGAAGTTGCCTATATACGTTCGCGGTGGGGGAAATACATCGAGGATGACCCCTACTACAACCCGCACCTTACCCGAGAGGGCGAGGATTTTTCGCTGCGGCTGTAGCGCGGTTCCGTCCCGTATCGAGAACTACCTATGAGTCTTGCCCAAGCACTCGCGCGAAGGGAAGCCACGAGTTGTCCGATCGGTGTCGGTGTCATCGGAGCGGGCAAATTTGCTTCGATGTTTTTGGCCCAGGCTCGGCGGACCGCGGGTCTGGCCGTCACCGGAGTCTGCGATCTCGACTTCGCCCGAGCCCAACGCACCCTGGCCCGCGCCGGGTATACGCCCGAACAACTCCGCGCCGATTCCGCAGCCGACGCCGCCGAGAACGGATCGGTGTGGTTGAGCGAAGACGCGGCCGCATTGATCTCGTCCGAGGGCATCGATGTGGTCATCGACGCCACCGGCGACCCCGCCGCCGGCATCCGCCACGCCCTGGCGTGTTGCGAGGCCCGACGCCACATCGTCATGGTCAACGTCGAAGCCGACGTTCTCGCCGGACCGCTGTTGGCCGAGCGCGCCCGCCAGGCCGGCATCGTCTACTCGATGGCTTATGGCGACCAACCGGCGCTGATCGTCGAGCTAATCGATTGGGCGCGCACCAGCGGCTTCGACATCGTGTGCGCCGGCAAAGGGACGAAGTACCTGCCCGCCTATCACGTCTCCACCCCAAAGACCGTCTGGGGACATTACGGTATCAGCGCCGAGGAGGCCGCCCGCGCCGGCATGAACCCGAAGATGTTCAACTCCTTTCTCGACGGCACGAAATCGGCGATCGAGATGGCGGCGGTTTCGAATGCCTCCGGGCTCGCGCCGCCCGTCGATGGATTGCGGTTTCCACCTTGCGGCGGCGATCGTCTGGCGGAAGTGCTCAAGCCCGTGACCGACGGCGGCGTGATTGCCGAAAAGGGAACGGTGGAAGTGGTCTCTTCGCTCAATCGGGACGGTTCCGATGTCAAGAATGACTTGCGCTGGGGAGTCTACGTCACCTTTGAGGCGGGCTCGGACTACGTGGCGAGTTGCTTTCGCGAATACGGTTTAGCAACGGACAAGAGCGGGCGTTACACCGCGCTCTATCGCCCCTATCACTTGATCGGCCTTGAGTTGGGTGTCAGTGTGGCCTCGGCCGCGCTGCGGGGCGAGCCCACGGGAGCGGCGCGGGATTGGCGAGCCGATGTGGTCGCCGTCGCCAAGCGCGACCTGCCAGAGGGGGAGGTTCTCGACGGCGAAGGAGGATCTTGTGTCTGGGGAAAGCTGACGACGGCGGCCGCGTCGTTTGAGCAACAGGTCTTGCCGATCGGTTTGGCGAACCATGTGGCCGTTCGGCGCGCGGTGAAGGCGGGTGAGTTGGTGAGACGGGCTGATGTCGCCTTGGACGAGAATGCAAATGAAGTGCGCGTTCGGCGGGAGATGGAGCAGACTTTCGCGGAGTCGCTTGGGTAGAGGGGCGGTTGAAATCATTCGTGGCGGGCCCTCCCCGAGGCCGCCAAAGCAAGTGCGTAAGCAATCGGCGCAAACGCACATCAAGGAGCACGCGAATTCTCCCCGGCCCGGCTTTCGACCGGGCGCGGGGATCATCCGGGCGGGAGTTAGGTTTTGCTTGGGATTTCGACTCGCAGATTGTTCGTTACCATGAACACGCCGCTGACGCCGTTGGCTTCGATGAACGCTACATTCTTTTCGGCTTCGCGGTTCACGACGCCTTCGAGAGTTACGCGTCCGTTCTTAACGATGATATGGATGCCGGGGACTGCTCGCAGTGCATAGCGGTCCAGGACAGGGTTCGTGTAGAGCGCTCGGGCGACGCGCAGCCGCAGGCGGTCGTCATGGCCGGAGACCGGCAAGACTTCGATGCGGTTTTCCACCTCGGTAATCGCTTCCAACCGAGCCACGCGGCGTTCAGCGGAAGTTTTGATGGTGGGCCGAACCGTTTGTCCCGACAGGATGACGCGATCGCCGTCGACTTGGAATTGCAGGTTGTCGAACACGCTGTAATACGGCATCGTGACCAGTTCGTGGCGAACCTGTCTTTCGATGGGAGTCAGGGTTTCGATCGATTGCGTGGCGGCGGGCAAGGCGGCCAACCCCAGCGCGATGGTTAGAGCGATGTTGCGAAATGGTTTTCTCATGACGTTCTCCTCTTTTTTGTAGAACCCGTTGCGTGAAACCGTTTCAGTTTGTGGCCACAAGACCGAATCTCTTGTGCGCAACTGGGTGATTGGACGCCCGCTGTCGAGCTTGGGATTCACCGAATCGACGTATTGGGTGGGATCTTACGGTAAGGAGAAAATGGCGCGCGGCGTCGGTTCCCGGGCTGAAGCACGCGGCGGTTATCCCGCGCCCCCTTCAGGGGCTGTAGTACTCTAGGCTTCGATGCGCTTCGGTCTTGTCGGTGCGGAAAAAATTGGACGGATACGGGCGGACGCGCTGGGAGGTTCCGGCGATTGCCGTCTGTCGGCGGTGGCCGACCGCGACTTGGCTCGCGCGCGCGAGGTCGCCGGCAGGCATGACGCGGCGGCATTGGGAGACTTCCGTGAATTGATCGCGCGGGAGGATCTCGACGCGGTCATTGTCGCGACGCCTCCCGACAGTCACGAAGAGATCACCTTGGCGGCGCTGGCGGCGGGCAAGCATGTGCTTTGCGAAAAGCCGTTGGCTCCGAGCGTCGAAGCCTGTCGCCGCATGGTCGACGCGTCAAGACACCGCGGTCTTGTGCTCGCTACGGGCTTTTGCCAACGCTACTTTCCGGCCGTTCAGTTCGTCAAGCAAACGGTGGAGTCGGGTGCGATCGGCGAGCTAACGCATGTTCGCGCCTATGCGGGGCATCTGGGTCTGTCGGAATTTCGCGAAGCCTGGATGTACGACAAGCAGAGTGTTGGCGGAGGGGCGTTGATGGACAACGGCATCCACATGATCGACCTCGTCTCGGACCTCTTGGGGGACGTCGCCGAAGTGTATGGAGCGGCATCGAACGCGGTGTGTAAACTCGACGGCACGGAAGATCACGGCATTGCGCTGTTGCGAAACCATGAAGGCAAAACCGCAACGATCGAGGCTGGTTGGAACGAGTGGCGCGGGTACCGGTTTTCCATCGAAGCGTATGGAGATCGGGGAATGGTGAGAGCGTGGTACGCGCCGATGTTCTCGATGGCGGTCTATCTCGAAGAACCCGGCGTGGTGCGTCGCCGTAAGTATCACTTGTATCCGACGGTCTGGTTCCGGGAACGAATGGTATGGGTGGCAATCGACTGTGCGAGCGGCATTTGTCGAGGAGTTTCGAGACTTTGTGCGTCTGACGCGAGGCGAGGCTTCACGCGGCGCCGACGGTGCGGCGGGGCTGCGAGCCGTGGAGATCGCCCGGGCGGTTTATGAAAGCGAGGAGCGGCGGCAAGCCGTGAACGTTGGGTCGGCGGGTTAGATCTATGTGGGAATGGGCGCAAAAGCAGAGTCGGTGGGATAAGGGGCTGCTGGTCCTGCTGGCGTTCTATTTGTTTCTGTGGCCGTTCGAGCTGGTGATCTCGGATGTTCGAGGGATTCGGGAGCTGCTGCAAGGGGTGATCTATATTCTGGGGTCGATCGCCATTGTGCGTTACAGCATCAAGGGCGTGCGGATTCTGATCGGGAAATTCCTTTGGCGTGTGCGCAGGCGGATGGCGGCGGTGTACGTGTTCGTCGGTCTGATCCCGCTAGCGCTGGCGGTGACCTTGGCGGGGCTGGGGACGGCGCTGCTCTTCGGGCCGCTGGCGGCTTACATCGTGACGTCGATGGTGGAACAGCGCGCGGCGGAACTGCACGCGGCGGCGGCGTCATTTGGTTGGGAGATTCGCGCGACCGAGCCTTCGCGGCGACGTCAAGTCGGACGCCGCTTTGTGCAAGATGCTCAAGAGCGGTTCCCGGGGATTATGTTGCGGGTGGAAACGGCGGAAGGGACTGTCGCGGGATTCCCGGACTGGCTGCTCGAGGAAAAGCCGCCGGCGGGAATCGAACAATATGAGGGGGTTGTGCGGCGCGACCGTGACTTGTTTCTAGCCGCGCACGCGCAATACGCTCCGGACGCTTTGTCGGTGTTGCTGATGGTCCCGCTGACGGGTGAGTACTTGGCGGCGCTGTTGCCGGCGCTCGGCGTGGTCGAACGGCTTGATTTCGGGGCGGCGCTTGAACCCTTGCGAGAAATCGAACGCGCCGCCGAACAAGACGATGGGCCGCCAAGCCAGGCGGAGAGCCGGCGCCGGGAAGACCTGCTTCGGCGCGCGCGGGAGCGATTACGGGGAAGCGATCCCGTGAGCGGAGTGGAGGAAATGTTGCCGCCGCAAGTCCACGGCCTCGATTTCCCGATTCGCTGGCCGGCGCAGGCGCGGGTGCTGCGTTGGTCGGATGGGGAATCGGAACTGGAAACCGTGTTCGCGTTGCGGTCGCGGTACTCGGCGGTGGCGGGGATCTTGTTTTCGAATCAATCGATTCAGATCGCGCGGGCAGTGCGAATCGTCGGGTACATTTTGCTGGGCTTGTTTGGCGGCGCCGTGGTGGTTTCCTTGATCGTGGCGATTTCGCTGACACGGACGTTGACGCGCACGGTTCATGATCTGTATCGAGCAACCGAGCGGGTGAATCGAAGCGATTTTTCACATCGAATTCATGTGCGGGGGGACGATCAACTCAGTGATTTGAGCCGTTCGTTCAATACGATGACGGAATCGATCGAGCGGCTGATCGAGAAATCGCGCGAGCATGAGCGACTGCAATCGGAACTGGAGATTGCGCGGGAAGTGCAAGCGCGGATGTTCCCGAGAGAGGCGCCGAATCTATCGAGCTTGGAAGTGTTGGGAGTTTGTCGCCCGGCGCAGGTTGTTTCCGGGGATTTTTACGATTACATTCAGCTGTCGCCGTCGCGGATGGCGCTGGCGTTCGGGGATGTCTCGGGCAAGGGAATTTCGGCGGCTTTGGTGATGGCGACCTTGCACTCGATTGTGCGGACGCAGTTGTCCCTGCTGGCGCGCGGCAACGGAGAATTCGCGCTTTCGACGGCCGAGTTGGTGAGTCGCACGAATCGCCGGCTCCACACCGATACCTCCGACGACAAGTTCTCGACATTGTTCTTCGCCGGGTACGATGAACGAGAGAGCGTTCTTTCCTATTCAAACGCGGGCCACCTGCCGCCGCTGCTGATTCGCGGCGACGACGTTCAACAACTCGAAGTGACCGGAATGGTGGCGGGCGTTTTCCCGGATTCAACCTACGAATCGCGTCAGGTGGAGTTTGAGCCGGGCGATACCTTGGTCGCTTTTACCGATGGGTTGACCGAACCGGAGAACGCTTACGGAGAGGAGTTTGGCGAGCAACGCTTTCGCGAGGCCGTGTTGCGACACGCCGATCGTCCCAGCTCGGAGATGATCGCGGCGGTGATGCAGGAAGTGATTGACTGGACGGGGGAGTCGACGTTGCAGGACGACATGACGATGTTAGTGGCCAAACGACGATGATTACCGCCCGCCGTTTGTTTCTTATTCTCGGGCTGCTGGGCGGCTCGCTGGCCTTCGGCACGCTGGGCTTCCATTGGGTCGAGGGCTGGAGTCTTTTCGACGCCTTCTACATGGCGTTGATCACGCTGTCGACGGTGGGCTACGCGGAGATTTATCCGCTGAGCGACGCCGGGCGGTTGTTCGCGTCCATACTCATTCTTGTCGGCGTGACGGTGACGCTGGTTTCCATCGCTCTGCTGGGCGACTTTATTATTAAATTGGAGTTGGCTGATTATTTTGGTCGCCGCCGGAACAAACGTATGTTGGGAAAACTGAAGCACCACTATATCGTTTGCGGACTGGGACGCGTCGGCCGCGGGGTGATCGGCGAACTGCAATACGCCAACGCGCCCATCATCGCGATCGATCAAGATCCGGAACGCGCCCGCTGGGTGTCGGACCAGGGCATCCCCACCTTGGTCGGCGACTCGACCGAGGACGGCGTCCTGATCGAAGCTCAAATTAAGGACGCCAAGGGATTGGTGGCCGCCCTTTCAAGCGACGCCGATAATGTCTACGTAACGCTTTCGGCCCGCGGACTGAATGCCGATTTATTGATCGCCGCGCGCGCCACCGACGATTCGGCGGAGGACAAATTACGGCGGGCCGGCGCGACGACTGTTCTCACGCCCTATACGTATATCGGCCATCGGCTGGCACAGTCGATGTTGCGGCCGCATGTGCTGGGTTTCTTGGACATCGCCACGGTGTTTCGCGAGTCCGATCTGGAATTGGAATTCGAACAGATTCGGGTTTCGGAATCGAGTCGAGTGGCGGGGAAGTCGCTCCAAGATTCGGACCTTCGCGAAGACTATGTCGTGATCGTGCTGGCTGTTATTAAGCCCGACGGCGATACGCAATTCAATCCCCTGGCAACAACCCGCATCGAAGCCCGTGACGTTCTCATCGTGATGGGGGAACGAGCAAAGCTACAACGCTTGGAAGCCGATCTGGAGGGCTAGGCGCCTTGCAAAAAATCCTGACCGCGGCGCGGATGCGAGAGATCGACCGCCGCACGATCGAGGAGCGCGGTATTCCGGGTCTGGTGTTGATGGAAAACGCCGGGGCCCGCGTCTACGAGTTGCTCGCGAACCAGTTCGCACCTCTCCGTGCCCGGCGCGTTGTGATCCTTTGCGGCAACGGCAACAATGGCGGCGATGGCCTTGTGATCGCCCGGCATATGGTCGTTCGGGGCGATGCGGCGGGGTTGCGGGTGGTGTTGGTCGGCGACCCGGATGCCCTGCGGGGCGACGCGGCGGCGAACTACCGCATGTTGCGGGGTGTCGATTGCGAGCCGTTGGTCGTACGCGCTTCCGAGGATTGGCGGCGCGTGCGCGCTCGGCTGCTTCCCGCCGAGGTCGTTGTTGACGCTTTGCTGGGTACGGGTTTGAGTGGGCCGGCCAAGGGGATTGTTCTCGAGATTATCCACGACGTCAATGCGAACTTCGGCCACGCCGAGGTAGTGGCGGTTGATATGCCTTCCGGGCTGCCCTCTGATTCGGGTGAACCGACGGGCGAGGCGATGCGGGCCGCGCGGACGATCACTTTCACCGCGCCGAAGGTCAGCCAGATCTTTCCGCCCAATTGCGAACAGGTTGGCGAGTTGACGGTCGCGCCGATCGGTACCGCGCAATCCGTGCTCGACGCCGACCCGGAGCTGAACTTGGCCCTTGTCGAGGGGGCGGATTTTGGGGACTTATTCGCGCTCCGTGACCGCTCGGCGCACAAAGGCGACTACGGGCATGTATTCGTGATCGGCGGGTCCCCGGCGACGCCCGGGGCGGTGTTGATGGCCGCGATGTCGGCTACGGCCGCGCTGCGCTCGGGTGCCGGGTTGGTCACGGCGGCGACGTCGGCGGGCGCGGCACAAACGCTGGTGGCGCATACGCCGGAGCTGATGACACTGAGCCTGCCGGAAAACGCGGACGGTTCTTTTGATGCCGAGGCGTTCGATATGGGAGCCCTCGAACGCGCCACGGTCCTGGCTTTGGGGCCGGGCCTCGGGACCGCGCTGGCAAGTCAAGAGTTGGCGCGCAAGATCGTTCGCGAGGCTAGGCAGCCTTTGGTGGTGGACGCCGATGGCTTAAACGCCCTCGCCGAGGTGGATGACTGGGGGGCCGCCAGCCGCTTGTTGGTGCTAACGCCGCATCCGGGAGAGATGTCGCGGTTGACGGGTTTGTCGACAGCCGAGGTGCAGAGCCGACGCGTGGAGGTCGCGCGTGAATTCGCGGAGCGCCGAGGGGCCTATGTGGTGCTCAAGGGCCGGCGGACGCTGATCGCCACGCCGGGTGGGCTGGTGCTGGTCAACCCAACCGGGACCCCGGCCATGGCCACGGCGGGTTCGGGAGATATTCTGACGGGGATCATGGCGGGGCTGTTGGCGCAGTCCCCCGCCCTGTCGCCGGAAATCGTGATTGCCGCCGCGGTCTATTTGCACGGGCTCGCCGGGGAGCGGGCCGCGGTGGAAATGACGGAACCGGGGATGCTGGCGACGGATATCGCGAGGTTTCTGCCGGATGCGATTAAGAAGCTGTCGGGGGGGCATGGTGACGGCTGATGAATCAGGCGCCAACCGATGTCTCACCTCGGCTCCTCCTCCAGCGGTGTAATGGCCGACTGATCGGCCCGGGCTTGAGGCGTTTTCATGAATCCGAGGCATTCATCCCGCCGCCCCTTCAGGGCTTCTCGGGGTAGGGGGGGGCCACCCCGGGACATGGTGAACAGAACGTACCGGGCACATGGTGAACAGATTCCCAGGGGGGAACATAGAGTGGTAAGAATGTTTCATGCCTTGGGAAACCACAAACCACATGACGCAACGCGAGCTGTTCATCAATGATTACATGAAACAACACGACACCATGGCGGCGCTGTGCCGGCGCTATGGGATTCAACGCCGCATCGGCTACAAATGGGTCGAGCGCTATCAACAAAACGGCCGCGCCGGGCTCGAGGACCTTTCGCGGGCGCCGCTGCACCATCCCAATCGATGCAGCCCGGAAACGGTCGAGCGGATTCTCGCCCTTCGTCACCAGCATCCGTTGTGGGGCGCCCCGAAGATTCGGGCGCTGCTGGAAGAGAAAGAGCCGAAAAGAAAGCCGCCGGCGACGTCGACGATCGGGGAAATCCTGCATCACGAAGGGCTCACGCGGCCGGGCAAAAAACGCCGCCGCACGCCGCCCTACGAACAACCCTTGGCGCACGCCGAGGCTCCCAACGATGTCGTTTCGATCGATTTCAAAGGATGGTTTCGGGCGCGCAACGGCGAGCGTATCGACCCGCTGACGTTGATCGATAATCACAGCCGTTACGTGCTGTGTTGCCAGGCACTCGAGGGCTGTGATTTCGCGCACGTGCAGGCGGTCATGGCGACGGTCTTCCATCAATACGGGCTGCCGAAGCGGATTCGCAGCGACAACGGAGCGCCGTTTGCGAGTCGGGCGATCGCGGGATTGAGTCGGCTGAGCATCTGGTGGGTGAAGTTGGGAATCGGGGTGGAGCGGATTCCGCCGGGGACGCCGAGCGCGAACGGACGCCAGGAACGATTTCATCGGACCTTGAAGCAACACACGGCCGAACCGCCGGCGGCGACCAAGCGGGCGCAGCAGCGAGAGTTCGGTCGATTTTGTCGGGAGTACAACGAGCAGCGGCCGCATCAGGCATTGGGACAGAGACGACCGGCGAGTGTGTATTACGGCTCGCCGAGGAGCTATCGGGGGCAGCTGCCGGCGGTGGAGTATCCGCCGGGCTACCTGCGTCGGATGGTGGGGAAACGAGGAGAGATGTACTGGCGGGGGCGACGGATCTTTGTGAGCGAAGTGTTGGGGGGAGAGCCGGTCGGGCTCGAGGCAATTGACGATGGGATCTATCCGGTGTGGTTCTCGACGCTCGAACTGGGGCGCTTCGATGTGCGCGAAAATCGGGTCGCGCCGTTGCCCCCCCGGGGGGCAACGGCGCCCCTGGGGGCCCCTGTCCCGGCCGACACGCCCTCGAACGAATCTGACAAGATCGTAGGAAAGGAGAAAGTGTTCACTCAGTGCTGTCCGGGGAAAGTTGCACCAACGGACGGTAAGTCTCTGCCGCTCAATGTCTTATGGCCTGTTTTGTCCGGGAACGATTTGAAATTCCGAGGCCGTAAATGGCCGCCTGAGCGGAGCATCCCGACGCGGCACAATGGGGGATGAACTTTGGCCGTACGGTTTTCTCCCAACTGATCGAGCACCTGCCGAGCAAAGAGTTTCACAAATGTGTATTGCGCTACCGCGGCGACTCCTATCTGAAAAGTTTCTCCTGCTGGGATCAGTTTCTTTCGATGGCATTCGCCCAGCTGACCTATCGGGAAAGCCTCCGCGACATCGAGACGTGCCTGCGTTCGATGCACGGCAAACTCTACCACATGGGATTCCGCGGCAGGGTAGCGCGCTCGACACTGGCCGATGCGAACGAGTCGCGCGACTGGCGGATCTACGCGGACTTCGCGCAGGTCTTGATTGGCATGGCACGGCCGTTATATGCCCACGACCCGATCGGTGTGGACTTGGACCAGACTCTGTACGCTCTCGACTCGACAACAATCGACCTCTGCCTGTCGCTGTTTCCGTGGGCCGGATTCCGCCAGCACAAGGCCGCCGTGAAGATGCACACGCTGCTGGATCTGCACGGCAATATTCCCACGTTTATCCGCATTACTGGAGGCAAAGTGCATGACGTCAACATCCTGGATGAATTTCTTCCCGAGGCCGGCGCGTTCTACGTCATGGATCGGGGTTATGTCGATTTTCGGCGCCTCTTCGTGTTCACGCTCTGTTCGGCCTTCTTCGTGGTACGAACCAAAAAGAACGTTTTGCTGCAGCGTCGCTACTCCCACCCGGTGGATAGGAGCACAGGCCTGCGATCCGATCACACCGTCATTTTGACTTCCTTCAACTCCGCCCAAGCGTACCCGGACTCCCTACGGCGGGTGAGTTATTTCGATGCCGAAACTAACAAGCGGTTGAAATTCCTGACCAATAACTTCACTCTGCCGGCACTGACCATCGCCCAGATCTACAAATCGCGCTGGCAGGTGGAACTCTTCTTCAAGTGGATCAAGCAACATCTGCGAATCAAGTCGTTTTACGGCACCAGCGAGAACGCCGTCAAGACGCAGATCTGGATCGCTGTCTCGATTTACGTGCTCATCGCCGTGGTCCGGAAACGCCTCGGGCTGAAAGCGAGTCTTTACCAGATTCTACAGATTCTCAGCCTTACGTTATTCGAAAAAATGCCCATTTTACAGGCACTCCAGCCATCCGACTCCCAAAACGAATCCCCCTATGACCCCAACCAATTGATTCTATTCGACTTTTAACCGGACAGCAGTGGTGTTCACTATGTGCCCGGCATAAAGTGTTCACCATGTGCCGGGTTGTACAAACAAAGCAGGTTGAGCCCTGAAGGGGCGACAGGAAACCGCGTGCGCATTTCATAGCGGTACCGTGAACCCACGGTCTTCTTCCACCCAGGAAAACTCGGGCCGCATGCGGTCGTAGGAGATGCGGTCGACTCGTACTCGCAGGCGGGCGCCGAGGCCGAAGCGGCGTTGGGTGCGCTCGCCCACTAGGGCTTGCTGATTCTCGCGATAGACGAAGCGCTCCGCGGTGAACGATTCGATCGGTACGAGTCCTTCGACGAAAAGCTCTTCGAGTTCGACGAAAAGGCCGAAGCGCATCACCGAGACGACAATGGCGTGGAACTCGTCTCCCAGCCGCTCTTCCATGTAGCGCGCTTTCTTCCAGTCGATCAACTCCCGCTCGGCGTCGGCGGCGCGGCGTTCGGTGAACGACGTTTGGTTGGCGATCACGGCGAGTTCGGATTGGCGGTAGGCGAGAGCGTGTGCGCCGGCACCGTCGTGCGCGGCGTTTCCGTAAGGACTGGTCTGCTTCTTTATGGAGCCGTCGACGGCGCGACCATCGGCCTGAAGACGGTCGGCCTCAAGACGATTGGCATCAAGGCGGTCGGCTTCCAATAACGCGGTCAAGATGCGATGGACGACCAGGTCGGGGTAGCGCCGGATGGGCGATGTGAAGTGTGTGTAGGACGGCGCGGCGAGGGCGAAGTGACCGTCGTTGCCTTCGCTGTAGCGTGCTTGCTTAAGCGAGCGCAGCATTTGAAGACTCAAGACACGTTGCTCCGGCTTGCCTTCGAGTTCGGCGATTAGCTTTTGATAGTTGCGGGGCGAGACGCGGACGTCACTTTGGGCGACATCGATGTGTCGGCGGCCCTTCGAACCGTCTCGGCGCCGCTCGGTGCGACCGAAACGTCGCGATGACAAGTCGACACCCAACGAATACCCAAACATACCGAGCAATTGCTGGAAGTCGGCGAGGCGCTTGGGGTCGGGCTTCTCGTGGATGCGATAGAGCGTCGGCACGCCGCGCTGTTCCAAGTGTTTGGCGACAGCTTCGTTGGCCGCCAGCATGAATTCCTCGATGATGCGGTGGGCGATATTGCGCTCGGCTCGGGCGACACCCTGCATCATGCCTTTGTCGTCGAAATCGATCACGGTCTCGGGTAAGTCGAAATCGATCGATCCCCGGCGCTCGCGATGGCGATTGAGGATCATCGCGAGTTCCTTCATTTGCGCGAAACGCTCGACCAGCGGGCGACAGCGCTCGCATTGCTCGGCGTCGCCTTCGAGCACCTTGTAGACGTTCGTATAGGTCATCCGCTCGACACTGCGAATCACGCCGCGGCGGAATTCCGCCCCGACCGTCTCACCCTGATGGTT
The DNA here is from genome assembly GCA_965248235.1 of Bryobacterales bacterium. GTDB lineage: Bacteria > Acidobacteriota > Terriglobia > Bryobacterales > UBA6623 > UBA6623. The sequence goes on from CBDFIU010000003.1 coordinate 642,803, forward strand.
GATCTCCAGGAGCGCCGACACGACCAAACGGTCTACTTGCGGGTTGAGCGAGCAGATGCCGGTTGACAGTTCCGCCGGCAACATCGGTACGGCGCGGTCGGGGAAATAGACGCTGGTGCCGCGCAGTTGCGCTTCTTCGTCGATGGCCGATCCGGGGCGGACATAGTGGCTGACGTCGGCGATGTGGACGTGCAGGGCGAAATTGCCGTTGTCGAGGCGATCGACCCACACGGCGTCGTCGAAATCGCGGGCGGTTTCGCCGTCGATCGTGACGATATCGAGATCGCGGAAGTCGCGGCGGTGGGGCGCATCGTCGGCGGAGACGGTGGCGGCAACCTGCTCGACTTCCGTCTTTACGCGAGAGGAAAAGCGATGCGGTAAATGATATTTGCGAATGATGATTTCGACGTCGAGGCCGAAGTCGCCTGTTCGGCCGAGAATTTCGACGACTTGTCCGCGCGCTTCGGTTGCGCGGTTGGGAAACGCGGTTAGCTCGGTGTTGACGATCCAGCCGTCGAGGTCTTTGGCGGTTTGAATGTCGGGGCGCACGGCGTCTCCGAGTCGTTGTGACGCATCGTCGGGCGAGGGTAGCTCGCGGCCCTTGGGGATCTGGATATTATCACGAATGCGATCGTCGTGGGGGACCACGTAGCTGCCGCGTTTCGAATAGTGGAAGCGCCCGACGACGAACGTTTGCTTGCGGTTGAGAATGCGCTGAATGTAGCCCTCGGCGCGCCCGTCGTCCGGAACGCGGCCGAGCCGTACGACAACGCGGTCGTGGTGCATGGCGTGAAGCGTGGAGTCGGGCGGGATGAAGATATCGCCGTCAACGCCGGGAAGCGGGCGGTCCGGGGAGACGAAGCCGTAGCCGTCGGGGTGACGACTGAAACGGCCGGCGATGTACTCGGTGTCGAGGCCTGGGAGGCTGTAGTGCCCGCGGCGAAATTCGACCAGGCGGCCGTCGCTGATAAGGGCTTTGAGGGTTTGCGCGAGTGAGGCGTATTCCTTGCCGCGAACGCGCAGTTCACGGGCCAGGTGTTTGAAGGACACGCGACCGTGAGGTTGCCCGCCGACGTGCTCGAGCACCTGTTGCGCGTCCATCGTTTCACTATAGGGGCTGGTTTGTAGGGAAGCAGATCGCGTGCGTTACAGACGCGTCGGAGAATCAGTAATCCTGGAGACGGCGGAAAGGCTGTTGAAAAGGAAACGGCTTCGCACTGACGGTCTGGCGGACGCTTGACGGCCCCGCTAGGGGCCCTGGAATTTCGCCCACGGCTTCAGCCGTGGGAAAAAGAGACAACCAGCCGCGGGCTAAATCCATGGCTCCTGACGGAGCCAATATGAGCCGATGAATCGGGGCGCGGCAACCGAGCACTCAGCCGCCAATTTTTCACTTGACAAAATTATTCCATAGTACTAGTTTATTAGTATGAGGCCGCGAAGTAAGACACTAACCCATCAAGAGCTGGAGCTCATGAAGGTGGTTTGGGCGCTGGAAAAGGCGACTGTCAGGGATGTCTACGAAACCCTTCTTGCCAGACGGAAGATCGCCTATACGACGGTCATGACGATGCTCAAGGTATTGGAAGACAAGGGCTATCTGAAAAGATCACGGGTAGGCAGGGCGTATGTTTACACGCCGCGAAAGCCCAAGGAGCAGATCATTCGATCGATGGTCCGCGATTTCGTCGACCGCGTCTTCAACGGCGCGGCGGAGCCGTTGTTAGTGCATTTGGTCGAAGACCGCCGACTCTCCGAAAAGGAGCTGGCGGAAGTGGCCGGCATGCTCAAAAGGATGCCGAAGGAGAAGCAGTGAACGCCGCTTTGTGGTTGGACAACATCGCGGCCCATTGGCTGCAGGTGAGTTTTCTGGTCGGAACTGGTGCCGTCCTACCTTTCGTTCTTCGATTGCGCCGCCCGACGCCCATACAGTGTCGGTCTCTTTCGGTGGAGCAGTTCCCACGGCGGCGACCGAAGGCGTTGTCGAACTGCCGTTCGCCGAGGTTGTGTTATGGGTGTTGCTCGTGGGGGTGGTTGTCCGTCTTGGCATACTTGGGCTTGGGTTTTGGAGGTTGCGTAGGTATCGGCACGATTCGGTAAAGATTTCGAGCCCCGCTTTGGAGGGGCTTTCCCTCCCTAGCGCGAGCTCCAGGGTCGCGATTCTCGTCTCTGAGAAAATCGCAAGCCCGGTTACGTACGGGTTTCTGCGCCCCGTCGTTCTGTTACCGCGCACCTTCCTTGAGATGTCGGTAGATCATCAACGTGCCGTATTGCGGCACGAGCTGTTGCATATTCAACGCGGGGATTGGTTGGTGACGTTGTTCGAGGAGTCCGTGCGAGCCGTTCTTTGGTTTCATCCTGCAATGTCGTGGCTCCTCGCCCGTATCCGGCTTGCCCGGGAGCAGGTCGTCGATGAGGCTGTGGTGCGGAGGATGGCTGACCCGTGCTGTTACGTAGAGGCGTTGCTGGCTTCGGCGGTTCCATCCATGCGGGGCGTGGCCGTTGCTCCGTCGTTTTTCACAAAGAGCCACTTGTCGTCGCGAGTGGCCCTACTTGCCCAGGAGGATCCGATGTCAAAGAAACAATTCCACGTTCTGATTTCGATTGCTTCGTGCTTTGTCTTGCTGTGCGGGTTGGCCGCGATGTCTCAGTTTCCGCTTCGGGCGGCGCCGGAAGAAGAGGCCCATCGTATTTCGGACAGCAAGGCCCGCGCAAATCTGGTCCACCAAGATAGGCCCCTATACCCGAGACATGCCAGGAAGAAGCGTATCCAGGGGACGGTTACCATCGAGATTCGAATCAACCGGCAAGGCGAGGTTGAGGACGCTCGTGTCCTGAGCGGTCCCATGGAATTACGAAAATCGGCCCTCGTGGCTGTGCTGGATTGGAAGTACTCAACAGAGCTGGAGTTGCCGGCGCTATGCAATGTTGACGTGAACTATCGCCTCAACCCGTAACCGGTGACTGGCACTGTTGCGCGGAGAACATCGCCTTCGTTGTTGGATTGTGCCGGCGGTCTCACGGCGGAAGCCGTTGGGGGTCCTAACGGATCATCCGAGGCGAACCGATGAATCGGTTTGCGGCAAGCGTGGACGCTCACGCCATTTCGCGGGCGCACGCTTCTCGGAGAAGCGCGGCTCTTAGTGGCGTCGCTTCCGGAGGATCACGAGGGCGAGTGCCGCGATGATCAGGACCATGACGGCCGCGGTTGGGCCGCGGCGTCCAATCCACGATTCCGACTTGGGTTGGCCGACGTCGCCGCGGGCGATGTCGGGGACGTCGTCGGCGGTTGGCAGTTGGAATTCCCAGCGGGTCGCGTGCCTGGAAGCCGTGGCTTCGGCGAGGGGGCGCAGTTGAGCCCTTTGCCGTTGTTCGGGGTACCCGGCGGGAATCCATTCCAAGGCAAGATGCGCGGCGGGGACGTGGAACGGCGTTTCCGAGGGTTCCGAATCGGTCCATGCAGGCAACTTAATGGGGCCGTCGGCGGAGTCGGGCAAGAGCACGCGATTGAAATGATAGGGTTCGTCGAAGAATGACGGCGTGGCACTTTCGGAAATCCCCAGCAACCACGGTCCGTGAAATACCGCCCCGTAACGGGCCTTGTCGGGCGGGCTCTCAAGGCGAGTGATGAATTCGTAAGAAAGACGGATCTCGGTGCCGGGACGCAAAATCCTCTGGATCCGTAGGTAGCCGTCAATGACGAACACCTCTTGCGGTTCGTTTTCGATGTTGACGCTGATTGCCTTGGCCCAGCTCGGCAGGCGAACCGCGAGGCGTGTGGCCGGGTCAAGCGCTTCCGCGACGGAAACCGTGATGCGGCCGTCGGTTTCGAGTGAAGACTTGGCTGCGACGCGTAGGCCCATGTTCTGGAACGTCGCGTCGACGGGCAGGTCGTAATAGAGAGTCTCGCCGTCGAGGCGAAACACGCTTTGCTCGATGGCGGGGAAGGCCCTCAGGCCGTGGAGCGTGCAGCACCACCAAGCGCGGGCGGCTTCGGGGCCGACGCCGGTCTCGCGCAGTTCTGTGTGCCCGAAATCACCGCTTGCGAACTGATTCAGGGCGAACTCGTTGAAGAGGGTTCGCTCGGCTTGTTCGAGGTAGTCGACCTTTCCCGTCTCGCGCCAAAGGTCGAGGCCGAGGCGAATCCAATCGCCTTGGGAGCAACCTTCGTCGCGCTCGATGCTGGGGAGAAAGTACTCGGGGATGGCGCCCTGGACCAGCAGGTTCCCGGAATCGACGATCGATTTCCACTCCCGCTCGGCTTGCTCGATATAACGCGGTTGGCCGGAAACGCGCGCCAGCTCGACCAACCCTCGCAGTGTGCTCAACAGACCGTGGGTGTGTTGGCTGGGACGGCGCTCGGTTCGCTCGGCCATTTGATCGGCTAACTGGAGATAGCGATCGTCGGAAGTTTGCCGGTAGAGTTCAGCCAGGCCTTCGATGTTTTGGGTCCAGCAAACGTAGCCGACGGCGAATTTTCCGTCGAGAAAAAACCGTCGCAGGGAGGGAGCGTTGAAACGAGGCGCGGCTTCGACCAAGAAATCGCCGAGTCGCTTGGCGGCTTCGAGGGCGGGGGCGTGATTGGTTTCACGATAGTATTCGAGCAACCCGATTAGGAGGCGGCCGTTACCCCACAGCCGCGCCATGTCGTCGTCGGAGGTTTCGCCTCGTCCCATCGGATCGCCGAAATGGCCGTCGTCTTTTTGATGCCGCAAAAGCTGCTCGACGAAGGGCGCGAGCGTTTCGGTCAACGTCGGATCTCGTCGCGCCGCCGATGCCAGCGCCCCGATGTAGCGGCCGGAGAGGTCGCCGCTGAAGTTCGTGAAGCGTCGGACGTCGCGCGGCACAACGTCGGCCAACAGGAAGTCTTCGGTGTAGTGCGGCGGGCCGCCTTGGAGCACGCGTTCGAGGGTGAGTTCGAAACGGGCCGTCAGATCGCCGGCAATGATTGGAGCGGCGGCGAAGATCAGTGCCGGCCAGCCAATCAAACGGGTTGTTGTTCGTAAGCGCACCTGGGGTCAGCGACGGCTTTTGAAAAAGTCTACCGTCAGTTCCCGCAACATGCCGATCGAGCCCAGCACGGCCACCAAGTTGGGCAACGCCATCAAGCCGTTTAGCGTGTCGGCCAAGCTCCAAATCAATTGTAGGCTTCCCGTCGCGCCAAGATAGACGAAGCCGATCCAAGCCAGTCGATAAGGCTGGATCGCCTTGGTTCCGAACAGATAGGTTACGCCGGTCTCGCCGTAGTAGGCCCAACCGATCACCGTCGAGAAGGCGAAAAGGATCAGCCCCACGGTGACGACCAGGCTGCCCCAGTCTCCGGGTAAACCTGCTTTAAACGCTTGGTCGGCCAGCGCTGCTCCGGTGGCGCCTGACTCCCAGACCCCTGTCGTCAAGATCACCAACCCGGTGACCATGCCGACAACCAGGGTGTCGACGAAGACGCCGAAAATTCCGTAGCAGCCTTGACGGGCGGGGTGGTCGGTGACCGCCGAGCTATGCACGATAGGGGCGCTTCCCAGCCCGGCTTCGTTTGAAAACATGCCGCGGGCGATTCCGAATCGGATCGCTTGAGCCACGCCGACGCCCGCGAAGCCGCCTACGGCCGCATGTCCGTCAAACGCCGAGCTAAGCACCAACCCGATCACCGAAGGAATGCGATCGATGTGAAGGATCAAGATCGAGAAGCCGCCCAGCAAGTAGAGAAAGCACATCGAGGGCATCAGAATCTCGGCGACCTCGACGATCCGCCGCAATCCTCCGAGCACGACCAGCGCCGTGGCGGTGCACATGATCAAGCCGGTCACCCACGCCGGGACGCCAAAGGCGCTTCGGACGGCGTCGGCGACCGAATTGGCCTGGACCATATTGCCGATCCCGAAGGCAGCCAGTGCCACCAACAGAGCGAAGATCGCGCCGAGCCAACCCAGATTGAAGTTCTTCGAAAGGATGTACATCGCGCCGCCGCGCATGACGCCTTGTTCGTCGGGTTCGCGGTAGCGCAGCGCCAGCGTGATCTCGGCGTATTTGGTGGCCATGCCGACGACGCCGGAAAACCACATCCAGAAAAGCGCGCCGGGCCCGCCCAGCGAAATCGCGGTGGCGACTCCGGCGATGTTGCCGACGCCAACGGTCGAGGCCAAAGACGCGGCAAGAGCTTGAAACGGGCGAACGGTCCCTTCGCCTTCGCCGGGCGAGAAAATCTTGCCCAACACCTCGCGCATCGCGAAGCCGAAACGCACGAACTGGACGCCCCGCGTGACGACGGTCAACAGAAGTCCCGAACCGATGAGCAACAACAGCATCGGCGGTCCCCAGACCAGGGCGTAGAGCTCGTTGTGAAGATGTTCGAGGAGTTCCACGGCGAAGGAGAGGGAACGGAGGGGCGGTCAAATCGTAAGGGATGCATCAGCACGGCCGGAGCGGGCCGATGCCGCGCCGATGCATCTCTATCCGAACCGTTGCCTAATCAGCCGGCGGGGGCGCGGCGGCGTTCTTGTCGGGAACGCGGCCACCGGCGATCCACACCGACTCCAGGCTGTGGGTATTGGCGATGTCTTCCCAAGGGCTCTTGGCGAAGACATTGAAATCCGCCCACTTGCCCGCCGAAAGCACGCCGACCTCATACAACCGCAAGCAGCGAGCGGCGTTTCCCGTCGCCGACAGCAGAATGGAGTAAGGGTCCATCCCCGCTTTCGCCATCAGGCCCATTTCCATGTGTTCGAAATAACCCTGGAAGCGCCCCGGCGGCCCCGTGTCGGTGCCGAACGCGATCGTGATTCCAGCGGCGGAGAGCAGCTTGAGGTTCTTCGACGCCACTTCGAGAGCCTTCTTGTATTGCTGGGCGGATTTGCTTTCGGCGACCGTCTTTTGGCGCGCGGGGTCCTTCAATTGATCGAGCACGGCCGGGTCGGCTTCCTTGGTGAAAAATGGATCCGAGAAGAACTCCGGCGTGCTTTCGTAGACGAAAGTCGAGACTTCGCGCGTCAACGTCGGACACAGGCACTTCTCGGTTTCGAGCATCCCGCGGGTAAAAGTGTCGTCGACCGGCTGATCCCGGACGCTGTGGGCGATGAAATCGACTTCGGCTCGAATCAACTCTATGCCGTCCTCGAGGTAATAGAGGTGGGCGGCGACACGCTGGCCTTGCTGGTGGCTTTGATCGATGACGGCTTGGAAAACCTCGGGCTTCATCTTGCGGGTGGTGCCGAGATTGTCATCGACGCGAATCTTGATCCAATCGACCCGCATTGCCGCATTGGCGTCGACTTCGGCCCGTACCTTTTTCGGCGTGTTACCCTCGACGACCTTGCCCGCCACGTAGAGGCGCGCTCGGTCGAGATCAGGAGTGTCTTGGGCGTCACGGATTTCGATGGCTTCGGGGCCGTCGCCGCCCAGACTATTGATCGTAGTGACGCCGTAACGGGCGTAGAGTCCGAGTTGATCGAGAATATTTTCCTTGGTGTAGACGCCCTCGCCGGTTTCGAGTCCGCGCGCTCCGCCGACGTGCCCGTGAGCGTTAATAAAGCCCGGGGTGATGAATTTTCCACTCAGATCGATTTCTTCCGCGCCGGGCGGCACCTCCAGGTTTTCCGCCGATCCAACCCCCTCGACTCGACCGTCACGAACGACTAAAACAGCGTTTTCGACCAAATTGCCCGATCCATCGAACACCGAGGCGCCGACAAAGGCTTTCAAGCCGGGGACCGGTTCGGGCGGCGGCGGGCTGCTGCATCCCGCCATCGCAAACACGATCAAGCTCAGTAAAAGCGGCCCTCGCGGGGCCATACTTTCCATGGTCATCGTCACGCTACCTCCAGAAGGGCACACTAGCACATGGGGGGCCGGGCTTCAACGTCCTTAGCCCGCTTTTCTCATCGCGTGGCGAGGCAAAGTGCGGGAGAGGCCCGTCAGGCGATGAGAAATGCGGGTTAGGGCGCCCGACATCAATATGGTCGAACCAAGCGAAGACTTCAGGCAGCGAAACGCTGGGACCCGGGCCGTCGGTTCTCCACATTTCTGTCGCGCGCCCGACCGGAGCCATCACAAGACGGACCACTTCTTTATGATGAGGGCGGTGGGTTTCGGGGCTATTATTCTGCTGTTTACGGTCGGGGTTTGCCTTGGGGCCGAACCGGCGACCGAACCGAACAAGTTTGTCGGCAGCGGGGTCTGCCAAGCTTGCCATCCCGATCTTTGGCACGGATTCAATCGAAATCCGCATTTCAAATCCATTGCCGGAAAGACCGCAGCCCCTGATAAGAAGGGCTGTGAGAGCTGCCATGGGCCGGGCGAGTTGCACATCAAGGGGATGGGCGATACGTCGAAGATCTTTCGCTTCCCCGAGGTCGAGCCGCATGAGGTGATTAGTCGCTGCTTGACTTGCCATTCGAAGGACATCACGAAGACCGAGATTCGCCGGTCGGCGCATTCGACCGGCGAGGTCTCTTGCGTGAATTGCCACTCGGTCCACCAGGCCAAGGGGTTCAAACACCTGCTTGCCGACAAGCAACGTGAGGTTTGTTACGAATGCCACGGCGACGTTCGCGCGCGTTTCGAACTGCCGTTCAAACACCGCGTCAACGAAGGTGCGATTGATTGCACCGATTGCCATAACCCTCACGGGTCGCCGACGGCGACTTGGGCCGGCGCCGACTCGCCGCGCATGGTGCGCCAAGGGCTGGGTAACGACATGGCTTGCGTGAACTGCCACGCCGATAAGCGCGGACCTTTTGTGCATGAGCATCCGCCGGTTCGGGTGGAAGGGTGCACGTCGTGCCACAACCCGCATGGAAGCACGAACCCGCGGCTGCTGACCAGACCGGCGGTGTTCACGATGTGCTTGGAATGCCACAACGATGTGGTTGGTTTCGGGCTGCGGTCGGCGGGCATCCCGAGTCCGAATACGGCCTTTCATAACATCGCCGAGCCGCGCTTTCAAAATTGCGTGGTTTGCCACTCGCGCATCCATGGTTCGAACGTGGACGCGCTGTTTCGCCGTTGAACGAATGATCGACGAACGATGAAGCGTCTTTGGTCCATGGTCGCGTTGCTGCTTGCTCTGGGGGCGGTTTGGCCGGGCGTAACGGTGGGGCGGGCGCAGCAAGTCGTGACGCCGACGCCGGGGGCGAACGACGACCTCAAAACGGTGGGTCCCTATACAATTTCGAATTCGTTTGAAGCCGGGTATCGGCTGAGCGACGTCACGGGGAATCGGGATGTCTACCGCAGCGGCGTGAATTTCGGCAACGGCATGCGGCTGTTCGAAGGGCAACTGCGCGTCAACACGCTCGAAGGACGCGGGAAATACTTCGACGAGCTTTCCTTTCACACATTCGGGCAAGGACAGGACCCCTATCAATCGTCGAGTCTTCGGGTCGAGAAGAATTCCCTTTACCGTTACGACATGTGTTTTCGGATCGTGAACTACTTCAATCGTTGCCGTCTCTTTGGAACGGCGAGCACGGCGTCAACTCCGAGCGCATTTTTCAAAACCACGATCTGACGTTGTTCCCCGGCCGGCCTGTCGAGGTTTGGTTTGTACTTGACTCAGGTATTGGGAAATAGCCCCTACATGTTGTGGTCGTCCGTAGCGCGTGTCGCGGTGCCTCCGACCAGCGATTTGTAGGGTGCCGGTGGCACGGCGACGGCCTGTTGAACCAGGCGGTAAAAGAGCTTGCCTCGACTTCTGGACTTGCGGCGGTTGAAGCGGAAGGCGAATTCGTCGAGGTAGGAGTCGAGATGCTCGTGACTGACCGCTCCTTGATGCGTGCCCAGTATCCAGCGCTTCACTAACGACACCACGCGGTGCACCCGGGGGAGCAGTTTCGAGGCGCGCGCCGGTTGCCCCTCCAGGTAGCTCACCTCGTGGCGATAGCCGTCGCCTTCGAGCGGTTCGTATCCCAGCCAACCGTCGGTATGGACCACGCTGCCGGGTTCGATCGACTCGCCGACGAAGGCCATCAAGCTGTCCCCGGAGGCGTTGGGAATGGTGCGTATCCGAACCCGCCCGATGCCGGCACCATCTTCCTCGGCCGCTACTACAATCAGCGCCTTAGCGTCGGTTTGGCGACCGCGCACGCCCTCCTCCAAGCCTCCTAAGTAAGTCTCGTCAACCTCCACGCGCCCGCTGAGCCGATCGCGTCCGGGCCGCACCATGGCGCGCCGGAGCTTATGCAACCAAGTCCAGGCCGTTTTGCAGCTGCCCAGGCCCAACACCCGCTGCAAGCCCAGCGCGCTCGCCCCGTTCTTCTGGCTCGTGAGCCACCACATGGCTCGAAACCAACTCTGGAGGGGTTGGCGGGTGTCTTGAAATATTGTGCCCGCCGTTGGAGAAGCTTGATGCCCGCAGCCGGCGCACTCCAGCAGCGCTGTCCGCACCGCCCACGCTTTGTCGTGCCCGCATCGCGGACAACGAAAACCCTCCGGCCAGCGGAGTTGACACAGATACTCTCGACAGGCCTGCTCGGTGGCGAAACGCGCCTCGAACTCGGCCAGATTCCGAGGATAATCTTCCATTTCCCCGATCCTACATCTTGTGGTCACCTGAGTCAAGTAAATACCCATCTGGTTTGGTTATGACCGCTCGAATCGCAACGGGCCGGGATTTTCATCCGAGGCTATCGAGATGAGCTTGGCGGCTTTTGACTCCGGGAACTTCCTGCGACTGGCGACCAATCTACGGCAGCTTAACAACCAATACCGCACGGGGACGAACATTCGTGCGGCGGGGCTGGCGATTACGCTGACACAGTCGCTCGACAACTATCGCGAGGATACGGAGTTTTCGGATGCGTCCGGGTTGCCGTCTGCGCCGGGCGGGTTGACGAATGTGCAGGCGGTTTCGTCGCTGCGGCGGCATGAGCCGATCCACGGCAATACGCCCGTCACCGGCATCACGATTCGGACCGAGAACGAGAGCGTTGTGGGCTTTCACGGGCGGTATGTGTACTCGGGCGGCGAGAGGAATTTCATTCTCAGCGAGGACGTGACGGCGCTCGACCCCGGCGGGAATCTGTCGACGTTGCGCCAGACCTTCGTTCTGGGGGATGCGAATCGAAAGCAGGGGACCGGCGACTTTACGGTGACGCTGTTGCCGACCGAGAAATGGACCGTTACGAATACAACCGCATTGAACAGCTTGCGGATCTTGGGCGAGTCATCGTTTCTCGAGACGAGCCTGTTTACGAACCAGTTCATTCAATTCGAGGAATTGGGGATTCGGCATATTTCGAATGCCGCGGAGTTGAACTTTCGGCCGCTGCCGAAACTGGGGTTCTACGGGGCCTATCGCTTTTCGACTCGCCGGGTGAGATCGCGCGAGGCGCTGTTCTTTCCCGGGTTTGATTTCGGGCTGCCGCTCGTCGGGCAGGATAACGGTATTCATTCCGGTGGGGGTGGGTTCCGATGGCGGCCGGTGCGCGGGTTGCGTGTTTCGTTTGACGCCGAGAAAGGTCGGGCGGATCGGCCGTTCACACCCGTGAGCGACAAGGAGTTTCATACGGAAAACGCCCGCGTGCAATGGCGCAAGAACGGGTTTCGCATCGGCTTTCAGCTCAAGAATCAGGCGAACGACAATGGCGCTTCATTGCTTGGCCATAGCGCGCGGGGTAAGCAGTACGGCGTCAATGCGTCGTGGACGCCGGCTTCGGACCGGGTGCTTTTTGACTTGAGCTACAGTCGCCTCGATATCGATTCGGAGTCGGGGATTTTCAATTTCCTCGAAGCCGTCAAGCCGGGCGACGATCGCCAACGGCGCAGTTTCTATACGAGCAATTTGCATACTTTCTACGCCGGTTCGCGGTTGCGGCTTCACGAGAGGTTGGACCTCTACTTGGCCTATACGATTGCGAAAGACACGGGCGACGGGGGGGGCGCCCCTAGTTTTGCCTCCGGGGTGGTTGCCGGGTACCCCAGCTTCGGTTTTGACGGCGATTTGCGGAACAGTTTTCCGTTGACCTATCAGTCGCCGCTGGCGCGGGTGTCGGCGGCGGTTTATAAGAATCTGGCTTGGAATTTTGGTGGGCAGTTTTATAACTACAGCGAGGAGTTTGTGGGACGACAAAACTACCACGCGCACGTAGGTTACTCAAGTTTGCGGTGGACGTTCTAGTACTCAGACCACGTGAAAAGACACCTTTCCCCGACCTTGTTGAGAAGGCTTCAATCTGCCGTTGCGGAGGAAACCACGGACAACCAGAGCCGCATCGCCACGGGGCTGTGAAAAATTGGGGACTGTACCGAGCGCCGACCGAATACGTTTCATCAAATCAACAATTGCTCCTGGCGCGAAGTGGACTGTCCCCCATTTTTTCACAGCCCCCACGCGATGCGGTCACTCAAGAATAGTGCTTTGCAGCCAAACAAACTTTGTCACGCGGTCGTGGCACCAGCACCTGTGGGCCTAACCCGTGTTCCGAGTCGTTTCGTGCCGACCGGCCGCTGTAGACAAAGCGTGCGATAGTAACGTTGAGTTCGTAGTCGGACCGGCGGGCGCAAAATGCCAATCGCGAAGCTAGTTCGTGAAAATACGGCGCTTGTCATCGGCATCATGTTGCCGGTTGTCGTCGTGGTCTTTTCTTGCTGGCGACGATGATTCCACCGCTGCTGGTGGCCCCGCCCCAATACAAGTTTCTGTTCGCCCAAGATTACGGCTATAGCGGTCCACAGTCTCGTTGGCGATTTAAGATCGATGTCGATTCTGAGCGAAGATTGCGCGTGCGGGCGTTTCCGACCGAGCCGGTAACCTATGCTCCGCACGCCCGACTGTTCTTGTCTGAGCCGGCGAGCGAACAGGTTCGGGAAATCAAGCTCCGTTGCCCGAGACGACCGAGGACGCCGCCGACGGCGTCGCTGTCGAAGTTCCCGAGTTCGCCGACCAAGTGATCGACTCAAACTGGACCGCCCCCGACGGTTATGAGTTCGTCAAGCCCGGCCGCGGCGGTGGCGGCCTGATGGGGTTGTTCTACCCGCGGAGCCGTCGTGGTTTGTCGATCAGCAAGAGCGGCGCTCTCGTTACCGTGCCGCCGGGCGAACATCTTTACGGATACCAGGCTAGGTTCGTGGGCTGGATCGTCACTCCGTCCGATCACTAGAAAGCCATGACCGAGAAAGAACAAGCGCTCAAGCAAGTTGCCGAGATCGCGCGCGAACACTCTACTAACGGCGGCCGAGATCCTTGAGGAACTGTTGTCCGCCACGGAAGGTTCCGATTCCAAATCGTCTCTGCTGACACGCCTGTTCGGCTACCTGGGCGGAATTTTCGTGCTCGCCGGCTTGGGCGTCTTTATCGAGATGCAGTGGGCGCTGATGAATTCCTTCGCCAGAATCGCTGTCACGCTCGGTTCGGGTATCGCGGTATTCGTGATGGCTCTGTTCGCGGATGCTGACGAGCGTTGGAAAAATGTCGCTGTGCCGTTATTCTTGCTGGCCGCCGTGCTGCAACCCATGGGCATTCTCGTGGCGATCGCGGAGTTCTCGAAAGGCGGCGATGATCGTCACGCGATCCTTCTGACGCGACCGGTTACGGCACCGACGGCGGCACAGGAGCGGCGACGCGCCCGAAACCGACGCAAGTTTCTAGCCCGCTTTTCTCACCGCGTGGCGAGGCGGTTAAGGCCGTCTCGCCCTTATCAAACCGAGGCGCGCATTAAATGTGGCCATATGGCACACCGCTCGGTGTCTTCAAACGTGGAAGCCCTCTCGCCATGCGAACAATAGAATCCGAGCCCAGAGCGCAAGCGACGGGCCCCGAGCGACCGCGGAACCCCGGGGCGCGGCAGCCCGGCTCACCCGGCTTGGGTTCGCGAATAGGCCGGCCCTTGTAGGGCTGGTTTCCGGTTTCCGGTTTAGAGCCCTCGTCGTCCGGCACGAGGCCGTTTCAACGGCCTTCTCCCATGTGGCTTTAGCCAGGGTCGAAGGTCAGCACCGCTCACGCGTAGCGTGATGACCAAGCGAAGACTTCAGGTAGCGATACGCTCGGGCCCGGGCCGTCGATTCTCCATGTTCATGTCGCGTACCCCCGGTGTTTGTCTTGGGTCGTGCGCGTCGGCTTACAATGAATAGCTGCGCTAGGGCGCTTGTGGGGAGCCTGTGCCGAGCACGACGCCGCGTCTTATTTCATTGCTGGTGATTTTGATCGCCTTGGCGGCGCCGTTGGCGGCTTGGCAAGGCTCTCACGACGGCGAGCTTGGCGAGAAGCTCAAAGAGTTGGTTCGGGCCGCCGACCCGGATTCGGGATTCTTCTTGTGGGCGCTGGGGGTTGCGTTCTTGGCCGGCGCCGCGCATGCCTTAACGCCCGGTCACGGCAAAGCGCTCGTGGCGGCTTATCTGGTGGGCTCGAAAGGGACCGTTTGGGACGCCGTATTTCTGGGCAGCGTAGTGACGGTGACGCACACTGCGGCCGTATTCGTGCTCGGCTTGCTGACGCTCTACGCTTCGCAATATTTCCTGATGGAGCAACTCTATGCCGGGCTGTCGGTGATCAGCGGCGTGCTGATCGTGGGGATCGGATCGTGGCTGCTTAGCTCGCGCTGGAAGTTCTTCCGGCATCCCGAGTTGGCCGAAGCCGCGGCGCACTCCCATTCGCATGGGCCGTTCGGACACACCCACTCGCACGATCATTCCCATCAGGACGGTCATTCGCACGACCACGACCGTTCGCACGACCACGACCATTCTCACGACCTTGGGCATGAGGAGGATTCGGGCCACGCGCACAGCCATGAACACGACCACTCCCACGCGCCGTCGGGAGAAGGGCGGGGAAGTCTGCTGTCGCTGGGGATTTCGGGCGGGTTGATTCCTTGTCCGGAAGCGCTGGCCGTTTTGCTGATCTCTTTCACGCTCAACCGCATTATGTTCGGGTTGATTATCCTGCTGGCGTTTAGCTTGGGGCTGGCGGCGATCTTGATCGCCATCGGCGTGGCGATGGTGATGGCCGGACCCGCGTTCAAGCGGTTTACCAAGGACGGGCCGATGATGCGTTTTCTGCCGGTGGGCAGTGCCGTGGTTGTGACGCTGTTGGGGGTTGCGATTTTGGCGAAGGCGGCGACGGACGCCGGGTGGTTGGGGACATGACGGGACGCCGGGGGTGCGAACCTCCCCGGCCCGCGGCGCTGATTGCCGGCGTCGTCCTCTTGTCTGGTTTGTTTGCTTCGATTGCCGCGGCTCAACAGATCCAATTGCTGGTTACGGTTTTCGATGAGAAGACCGGGCAGCCGATCGAGAACCTCGCGGCCGGCAACTTTTCCGTTATCGACGATAAGACGCCGCTACGCGTGATCGCAGCCGAGTACAAGAAGACCTTGCTCGACGTCATGTTGTTGGTCGATACGAGCGCGCTGGGGGAGGTCGTGCGGCCCTTGAGTGCAGCTTTTGTCGAGGCCTTGGGGCCCGATGAGCAGATGGCGATCGTGGGATTCCACGACTCGGCTGATTTGTTGCAGGATTTCACCAACAGCAAACAAACGCTGATGGGCTCATTGCGCGGGGTCCGCTTCGGAAACAACCCGCGTATCCTCGATGCGCTTTTCGCGGGGCTTGACGGGGGGTTCGGCGTGTCCTCGGCGGCGCGCCGGGTGATCGTGCTGTTAGCGGCGGGAGTGGAAGGGCGTAGCAAGGTCCCGTTGGCGGATGTGTTGCGCTTGGCCAAGGACAAGCGCGCGTCGATCTACCCGGTTTATGTAGAGGGCGTGGAGCGGAGGTTGTTCCGCCGCTTGGCTCGACGTACCGGCGGGGCTCACTTCCGCGCCCGCCCGAGAAAGCAAGACCCCAAGGACCTGGCTGCGACTGTCTACTCCGTTTTGCGCGGGCACTATGTGCTGGAGCTGACGGGCGTCTATACTCTGGGCGACCGCATGGAGATCAAGATCCAGGGGCTGCCGAAATCGGACCTGAAGCCTTGGGCTTCGGCGCTGCCGCTGGAGTGACGTGGCGTGAGCGTCCAAGCTTGGCGCGAACCGATTCATCGGTTCGTACTCCCGAATTTGCGAGAATTTTCGCAAAGCCTGCACTCCCCGGATACGCCCCGATGACTCGGTGCCCCGCGACCGTGAAGCCTCACCACACGCTGGCCCCTCTTTTTCGACGTCTGGGCCGCCATAACAGATATTTCGTTCTCCTACGTCGGTACTATAGCGTTACGATCCTCGGTTTTGCGAAAATACTCGGCGTATGGGACAAGAGATCTACCTCGTTGCCAACGGAGATTTGCGCCTCTCCGCCAATCGCATGTGCTGGCCGGCGCAGGCCGAAGTCGAGTCCAAACTGATTGAGACGATTGAGCGCGAAGGACATAAAGTCCGCCGCGCCCATGATTACGACGAAACCAAGCGGCACGGTTTTATCGATAGCCAAGCCCGCGGGATGGAAGTGTTTCGCTCGATTCCGCGCGACGTTCCGCTGATTGTGGTGGAAGCGGTTTGGCAATATAGCCATCATTTACTGCACGGGCTGATTACGCACGAGGGGCCGATTTTGACCGTGGCCAACTGGAGCGGTCAATGGCCGGGGCTGGTCGGCATGCTCAACCTCAACGGCAGCTTGACCAAGGCGGGAGTCGACTACAGTACGCTGTGGAGCGTCGATTTCAGCGATGATTTCTTCCTCGGCGGGCTGCGGACGTGGCTCGCCGACGGCAAGGTCACTCACGACACGGGGCACGCCAGGGACGCCTCCGCCATCGATCTGCCCGACGACGCGGCGACGGTAGGCCGCGATGTCGCAATCCGACTACGGACGGATAAAGCGATCATGGGCATTTTCGACGAGGGCTGCATGGGGATGTACAACGCTGTCATCCCCGACGAGCTACTGCACCCGACCGGAGTGTTCAAGGAACGTCTCAGTCAATCCGCGCTGTACGCCGCCATGCGCGAGGTCAATGATTACGAGGCTCAAGAAGTGCGCGATTGGCTCAATGCCAAGGGTATGGCTTTCAAGATGGGATCGAGTGAGGAGTCGGACCTGACCGAGCGGCAGATTCTCGAGCAATGCAAGATGTATATCGCGGCTTTGCGGATTGCCGATGAATTTGGTTGCGACACGATCGGCATCCAATACCAGCAAGGGCTGAAAGATCTGACGCCGGCATCGGACCTGGTCGAGGGACTATTGAATAACGTCGACCGTCCTCCCGCTAAGACCCGAGAGAACGGCCGTGTGTTGTTTGAAGGCGAGGCGCTGCCGCATTTCAACGAAGTCGACGAGTGCGCCGGGCTGGACGCCCTGGTGACCAATCGTATTTGGAAGACGTTGGGCTTTGATCCGGAAACCACGCTGCATGACGTTCGATATGGGGAGTCGTATGCGGTCGACGGGCAAGAGGAGTTTGTCTGGGTGTTTGAAATCTCGGGTTCGGTGCCTCCCCAGCACCTGATCGGCGGGTACACCGGGGCGGTCAGCGAACGCCAACCTCCGATGTATTTCCCTCTCGGCGGCGGGACCATCAAGGGGATCAGCAAGCCGGGCGAGATCGTCTGGAGTCGAATTTTCGTGGAGCACGGCGGACTTCAAGCCGATCTGGGACGCGCTAAGGTCGTCAAGCTGCCGCCGGAAGAAACCGAACGGCGTTGGCAAATCACGACGTCGCAGTGGCCGATCATGCACGCCGTTACCTACGGCGTCGGCCGTGATCAACTAATGGCCCGCCATAAGGCCAATCACATTCAAGTCGCCTACGCTCCCGACGCGGCGGGGGCGAACCGCGCGTTGGCGGCCAAGATCGCCGCTTTCCGCGAGATGGGCATGGGCGTCCATTTGTGCGGAACCGATCACGGCTTGGATTGATCGCGGTCGGGGCGATTGACGATGGGCTCTATCGGGCGTCGTTCTCGACGCTCGAACCGACCACTCCTATTTGCCGCTGCCTTGCCCCGCTGCCTGATTGGGCTCCTCCGCCGCGCCGAGTTCGACGGGGCGGTACCCACCGAGCGACTTAAAGTAGAAGAATAATCCTCCAAAGATAAACGTCAGAACCAGCGGGAAATACGCCACATAGCGGAAAGCCGCTGCCGCCCCTTCGGCGTCGTACCATCCACCCATCATGGGTAGCACGAAAGCCACGGATAGATTGCCCGTTCCTCCGATGATGGCCAGTAGAAACGCCCCCCCGTTGGGGAATCGTTCCGACGTCACGCCGAGCATGAAGGGCCAGAAGTACGTCTTGCCGACCCCGAAAATCGTTGCCGCCGCGAAGGCTTGCCACGGCGTCTCGACATAGCTGAGTCCCAGGAGTCCAAGTCCCGAAAGAATCGCCGAAACCGTCAGTACGCCCATCGGCGAGAAGCGGTGAGCCATCGGCCCGCCATAAAAACGCAGGATGAACATGATGCCCGCCGTGTAGACAAGAATCAGAATCCCGCTCATCCCGGTGAGGTTCGTGATCACCGAGCCGACCCACTGATCGGGACCTAGCTCAGTAGCGGCCGTCAGCCACATCGCAATCCACCACAGCAAGAACATCGGCCGCACCGCTTCCCGCACCATTTGTCCGGTGGAGACGCCCGCGGCTACGCGTTCGGTGGCGGGGAACTTTTGGCCTCGGATGAGATAGGCGTAGACTACCGCCGCGATCAAGATCAGCGAAAGCTTGATCTGCCACCCGAGAGTCGCGGTCGCCGCCGACACATTCCCGCTGTCCAAGCCCATCATCTTCGTGATGCTGTAGGCCGCCAGCCCGCCGATGATCAAACCGCCGGGCCACCAAGCATGCAACACGTTCATACGGTGCGTCTTGTCATCGGGATAGAGCGTCGTGCAGAGCGGGTTGATCACGCCCTCGACCAGACCTTGCGACAACCCCAGCGTCAACATGGCGCCGTACAAGATGACGAATCCGGGGTCGGTGAAGTAGGCCTCCACCGGGCCGTCGGGTGTCGGCGCGAATAGGATCGCCAGCACCCCCGCGATGTACCCGAAACTCGACACATAGAGCAACCGCCGCATGCCGAACCAATCGACCAGCGAGCCGCCAATGAGAATCGAGAGCGTAAAGCCCCAAAACGCCGGGCTCAAGATGATGCCGATCTGTTCCTTGTTCAACTGAAAATCGGCGCCCAGCGCGTCGAGAATATCGCCCCGTATGGAAAACACCATTGACGTGGTGACAAGCGCCACGCAACTGGCCAGAAAGAGTCGGTTTCGGTTTTCGTACATCGGTTCCCCCGTTTCGAGATAGTAAAGGTCGGGACCAAGGTTGTCAACCATGGGTGTGCCCGTCAGGCGGTGAGCAATGCGGGCCGATACTCAGACCACGTGAAAAGACACCTTTCCCCGACCTTGTTGAGAAGGCTTCAATCCGCCGTTGCCGAGGACACCACGGCCAACCAGAGCCGCATCGCCACGCGATGCGGTCACTCAAGAATAGTGCTTTGCAGCCAAACAAACTTTTTCACGCGGTCGTGGCACTGGCCCAGGCACATGGGCAACCCTTTCGGCCAAGCAGTACGGCCGGCTCGGCCGCCAACTTGTGCCGCATCGTCGAATCAATGAACCGGCATCCATGCTCCCCGGTGTCTTCCGCGGTAAAGACCGACACTCTTGCGGGTCCCTCTCGTGTCCCGGCGGCAAGAACCCCGCCGCGTCCCGTACTACACTGACGATATGGCTCCTCGCGGCCGCGCAACGTTCCGTCTTGTGGCGGCTATCGCCCTGGCCGCGCTATTCGTCCAAGCTCCGCTTGCGGCCAAGTCCGAGCGCCGGCCCGCCGACCTTTCCAACCCCCTTACAACCCAGCTCATCCACCAACAAAATCTCGTCGCCCGCGCGGCGAAAGGGCTCGAGATGCCGCGCACCGTGTCGCTCGCCGTCGAGCCGGAGCCCGTTGACGAGTTAGTTGTCGACGACATCGACAACCTAGCCGTGGTCGACGACGGAGAGGGCGTTTTCCTGCCGCCGCTCGATTTCGACCTCAACGGCAAGACTCTGGCGTTCCTGCCCGCCGACGAAGCCGCCGCCGGCTATACCTACGCAACCCGAGATGGCGGCTATGACAGCCAGGCCGCCGCCGCCGGCGATTTCGTCGTCTTGGGCGATGACGCTTCCTTGTTCCTGGCCTTGCTGTTCCCTTTTCCCTATTTTGGAGAGCGGTACGATGAAATCTTTCTCAACTCCGACGGCAATCTGACTTTTCTACAGGGCGACAACGCATCCACCGCTCGCGACCCGGCGCGCGCCGTGAGCGGTCCGCCCAGAATTCTGCCCTATTTTGTCGACCTCGATCCGACCATGCCCGGCGGCGCGATTCGCGTCTTGGCCGCACCCGATCGCTGGACGGCCACCTGGATCAATGTCCCGGAATTCAGCTTCACCGGCGAGGGCCTACCCCAAAACTTTCAAGTTTCCCTGTTCGCCGACGGCCGCATCGAGTTCGCCTACCGCGACATCACCGCGCTGACCGGCATCATCGGCATCGCTTCGGGAACACGCCTGAATGAGTCGCTGGCGGTCGATTTCTCAGAGCCTTCCGATACCGTCTTCGAAGCCGCGGTCGTCGAGATCTTCGTGCCCGCCGTCGTCGATTTGGCCGTGCTGAGCCAAAAGTTCTACTTGAACCACGATGACGCCTATGACTTCCTGGTGATCTTTCACAACTACGAACTGCCGATCCAGACTGGAGCCTTCGCTTTCTATCTGCCCATCCGCAATTTCGTGCAAGGCATCGGTCCGTTCCCGTCGTTTTTGTCTGAATTCAACATCACTGATTTCGGCGCCTTCATTGGCTCGCCGCAACGGCTTCAAGGGTTGATCTTCATGGGATTGCTCGACAACTATCCCGACGACCCCAACGATCGTATCGACCGTAGCTTCGGCCTTGGCGTCAACACGCCGTTGACCGTTTTGAGTCATGAAGCCGGCCACCGCTTCCTGGCGAATGTGTTGTTCGTCGATCCCGAAACCAACCAATTTTCCGCTGAACTGCTCGGCCGCCAATTCAGCCATTGGAGTTACTACTTCAATTCCGAAGCTTCTCTGCTCGAAGGCAACCGCATTACGGATCGCGGCAGCGGACCCTTCCGCTTCGAAACGACGGAAACGACCGAAGCGTACAGCTTGCTTGACTTGTACCTCTGGGGTCTGCTGCCGCCCGAACAAGTGCCGCCGTCCTTCTTCGTGCGCGATCCCAGCATCGCCGACAATCTGTTCACTCCCGGGCACGAACCTCTCGCCGGCATTTTCTTCGACGGCGAACGAGTCGATGTCACCCTCGACACGATTCGCGACGCTCACGGCCGTCGCATTCCCGACCATACACTTTCTCAGAAAAGCTTTCGCTACGGCTTTCTTCTCCTGAAGCAAGAAGGCGAGGAGGTTCCGCCCGAGCACGTCGAAAAACTCGACACCCTCCGCGAAGCTTTTGACGACCGCTTCGAGCAAGTCATCGATAATCGCGCCGAAGCCGAGACCGAGCTGGTCCGCAAGCTCGGCCTCACGACCTGGCCCGCCGCCGGCGTTTTTCAGGGAAGCACCCAAACCGCGGCCGTGTTTCTCGGTCGACGCGCGGTCGAGCCCGTCACGGTCATGTTGGGGAGCGACAATGACGCCGTTGACTTGCCGGAAACGGTGACCATTGAAGCCGGGTCGCAATTCGTGAATTTCCCGATCACCGGCGTTTCGCCCGGGGTTGCCCGCCTCACCGCCGTCGTCGACGAAGAATACGAAGTATCTCATTCGAATATTCAAGTCTTGGGAGACACCTCGACGCTTTCGAGCACCCGTTTATTCCCACTCGAAATCCTGTTCGGCGACCCTCGCGAGAGGCTCCGTACCGGCCGTATTGGGGCGCCGATGCCCTTTCCCTATTTCATCCAGGTCTTTGACGACAACTTTCTCGCGTACAAAGATATTCCTCTCGAAATCACTGTCAGCGGCGATGGAAGCGTCGCCCCGGCCAACCCCGTCAGTGGCGCGTTCGGTTTCATCGTGGTCGACTGGACCCTTGCCGCCGCGCCGGGCGAGAACACCATGACCGTCACGATCCCGGGCAGCCAAAGACCGCCGCTCGTCATCACCGCCGTCGGTGTCCGCTCGCCCCCCAGGCACCGCAACTTCCGCGATCTGTTGTTCGGATTTTGATTCCCGGTTCCCTTTAACCATGCCGAAGCTCAGCGTTCGACTCCGAAAGACCCATCCCGAGGCGCGACTGCCTCAATATGCCCACGGCGCCGATGAGGATGCCGCCATGGACCTGTATGCCGTCGAACGCGTTGACATCGCCCCCGGGGCCTGGGCCGGAGTCGGAACCGGGTTGACCATCGAGCTGCCCGCCGGCTTGGAAGGGCAAGTGCGCCCCCGTAGCGGCCTCGCCGCTCGACACGGGCTAACCGTGCTCAACAGCCCCGGGACGATTGATCCGGGGTACCGCGGCGAAATTCGCGTGCTGCTCATCAATCACGGAACAACCTCGTATACCGTCGAGCCCGGCGACCGCGTCGCGCAACTGGTAATCGCCGCCTATACTGCGGTCGAGTGGGACGTCTCCGACGACCTGGCTGATTCAAATCGAGGCAGCGGCGGCTTTGGCTCAACCGGACAGTAGGCGGCTGCACGTGCAATCACGGTGGCATCAGGCCGACGACCGCGCCGGCCGCAACCCAATCTCAAACCCACGAGGGACCGCTATAATTACTGGCTCATGGCTGCATCGGGCATAGTACGCGTCCCGGCGTCGAGCGCCAACTTGGGCCCCGGGTTCGACACCTTGGGCCTGGCGCTCAAGATCCACCTCGAATGCCGCTTCCGCAAGTCCGAGAAGTTCGCCATCACCGCGCAGGGGCGAGATCTGACTTCGATTCCGCTCGACGACAGCAATCTCATCTGGCAAACGGCTCTCCAGTTGGGCGCGAAATATGAACGCGAGATGCCGCCGATCGAGTTGGAGTTAAGCAACGAAATCCCCGTAGCCAAGGGCCTCGGGTCAAGCGCCGCCGCTTTGCTCGCCGGCGTCGTCGTCGCCGACCGCGTCCTCGATTTGGGCTGGAGCCGCCGAAGAATTCTCGACGAGGCATCGAAGCTCGAAGGACATCCCGACAATGTCGCCGCGGCGGTATTGGGCTCGTTCGTCGCCGCCACGATTGATTCCGACGGTTTCACGCGGGCCATTCGGCTTGACCTTCCCGAGACGCTGCGGATCGCCATCGTCTGTCCCGACTTTAAGCTTGCGACCTACCACATGCGCACCGTGTTGCCCGAATTTTATTCGAAGGCGGACGCGATCTTCAATCTGCAACGCGCGACGCTGTTGGTGGCGGCGCTGGCGACCGGCAATCGCGATGTTTTTCCCGATTGCTTCCAAGATCGCATGCACCAGCCTTATCGTTTCTCGCTGGTCCCCGGCATGGAGTCGATCTTGAAATTGCGCGCCAAGGGCTTGCTCGGCTGCACGCTAAGCGGCGCCGGCCCGGCGATCTTGGTCTTTTACGAAGAGGGTTCCGAATCAGTGGTCGAGTTGGTGCAGGAGCAATTCCGGCTTGTCGGACGACCCAGCGATGCACTCTTTTGCGAGATCGACCGCGAAGGCCTTCAAATCGAAGACGACAGCTAGCCCGAGAACGGTTCTTTGAAACGTGGAGCCGAAATGAGAGCAACCCGAGAAACCCTCGAAAAACACGGACGTCCGGGATCCGATCCCCGCGACTGCCCCAGTTCATCCAAGCGCTTCCCCGACGGCGCCGAATACCGCATTGAAATCCCAAGCACCGAGGGCCCGGCTTGTTTTCGAACGGTACTCGAAGAGGCCAAGATTCGCAAAGTCCCGGTCCATCGCATCAGCCAGGGCAGCGGCATCATGCTGCTCACCGACGACGAAATTCGCGAGATGGTCGATTTGGGCCGAGCCCACGAGATTGAAGTGAATCTGTTCGTCGGTCCGCGCGCGAGTTTCGACATCGGCGCCCAGGCGTTTTCCGCCGCCGGTAAGTCACTCGCGTTGAGCCTACGCGGAGCCGATCAAATCGTCTTCGCCCTCGAGGACGTCAAACGAGCCGTTACTCTCGGCATCGACAGCATTCTCGTCTCCGACATCGGCTTGCTCGCCGTAATGGATGAGATGAAGAAAGCCGGCGAACTGCCGAGCGACCTGATCATCAAGACCTCCGTGATGATGGCGCCCGCGAACCCCGCCTCCGCGCGCGTACTCGAAGACCTGGGCGCGACGACGATCAACGTTCCGTCGGACCTAACCCTGCCGCAACTCGCGTCCATCCGCGCCGCCATCGACGCGCCGATTGATTTCTACGTGGAAGCCCCTGACAACATCGGCGGTTTCATCCGTCATTTCGAAGTGCCGGAATTGATTCGCGTCTGTGCTCCGCTCTACGTCAAGCTGGGTCTGCGCAACGCATCGGACATCTACCCCAGCGGCACCCACATCGAAGCCACCGCCGCAGCCCTTTCCCGCGAACGCGTTCGCCGAGCGCAAATCGTCTGCGAGATGATCCGGCGTTACGCTCCCGACGCCGTCATGTCCAAGCGACCCGAATAACGACCGGCCGGCCGTGGCAGAGGGCTTCGATCCGCCATTGCGAAGGAACCACAGCCAACCAGAGCCGCATCGCCACGCGATGCGGTCACTCAAGAATGGAGCTTTGCCGCCAAACAAACTTTTTTCATGCGGCCGTGGCACCAGTCGAATAATCCTGCCTGGCTCCTCGAACTCGTTCGCCGAAACGTCGGGGCCGCGAAATCCGAATCCCGCGAGAGCAGCCACGACTCGAACGGAATTGTCGCCTCCGCGGTCCACCCAAATATCCATGTCGGCTGTTCCTCGGACGTGACCGTGGTCTCCCACGGCGTGTCCGCCCACAAGCTGGTAGCGAACTCTATTCTTGTTCAGCAACTTCAAGAACTCGCTGAAGTCGCTCGGAAGGGTCGTAGCCATAGAGGATTCGGCGGATCGTTTCAACGCCTTGGAGGCGTTCTTGCGGGGTCTTGCTTAGCCAGTACTCACGGTCGTCGCGGTCCTGCTGATCCAGCGGAACCACCGAGAAGGCCGATCGGTCCACGCGGAAATCAGGATTCATTTCGATCGGCATGTTCCCTCTATGATACCGCGACCCCTCCGGCTCCCCAGGCCTTTTATAGTGGATACCCTCCCGCACACCAGGTCCGTCCGTCGGTTCGGACAAACAAGGTGAAAATCAGGCCCCCCGCCGAGGTTCCGTATAATATTCAGAAACAGGAGACAATATGAAATTCTTTATCGACTCGGCGAATCTCGACGACCTTCGCGGGGTCGCCAGTTACGGCATCATCGACGGCGTCACTACGAATCCTTCCCTCATCGCCAAGGAAGGCCGCGAGCACCACGAACAAATCCGGGCCATCTGCGACATCATTGACGGCGATATCAGCGCCGAAGTCGTCTCCACCGAAGTCGGGGAAATGGTTCGCGAGGGCAGGGAACTCGCGGCGATCCATCCCAATGTCGTCGTCAAGTTCCCGCTGATTCGCGAGGGCATCAAGGCCACCAAAATCCTTTCTTCCGAGGGCATCCGAGTCAACGTGACGCTTTGCTTCTCGGCGACGCAGGCGCTGCTCGCCGCCAAGGCCGGCGCGTATTTGATCAGCCCGTTCCTGGGGCGTCTCGACGACATCTCGATCGACGGCATGGAGCTGATTCGCGAAATCGTCGCGATCTACGAGAACTACGGTTACTCCACGCAGGTCCTGGCGGCATCAATCCGCGGCCCCCTGCACGTCAAAGAGGCGGCCCTTGCCGGCGCGCACGTCTCGACGCTGCCTTGCAAAGTTTTCGATCAACTATTCCAACATCCGCTCACCGACATCGGCCTCGAGAAATTCCTGGCCGACTACCGTAAGACGCTGGCGGAAGTATCGGTCGGTTAGCCGGGCGCGGAGGTCTCGCTGACAAATCATTCTTGGCTGCTGGTCTCGGCCGCGATCGTGGTCGTGGCGGTTGCCGCGTCTTTTTTCGGCTACCGTTTTTGGCAACGGTGGAATACACCCGTCGAGCGCGAACGACGGCGGCGACTTCTGGTCCATGCCAAGGGACGGACGACCGACGGCACCGTGACCGACATCCCCGACAGCGAAGGCGTCGGCGAACCCCTCATCCACTACCGCTATGTCGTCGGGGGCGTGGAGTACTCAGCCGCCCAGGACGTCTCCGCTCTCCGCGACGCGATCGGAGACCCGCAACAGTTTCTCGGCACCGTGACGGTCAAATACTTTCCCCGCCTTCCGGCCAATTCCATCGCGTCCGCCCAAGGTAGCCGGTCCGAGCTCCCTCAACGCCATATCGGCCCCCGAAGTTGAGAAGTCATAGGACTTCTGCCCGTACCTGTACTGGGCTACAAACCTTACCCCGGCGCCTGTCTTCCCCTAGTCGTTGAAAAATCTCCGCCGCCCGGCCCGCCGGCTGGAGAGCCATGTTACGGTCAGGGTAATGAGGGTTATCCTAAGGTTGCGCGCGGCGTCGGAAATCGTGATCGTTCCGGGTCGACCCGCGAATCGCCACCTGGCCGGCGGAACCGCTCCCCTACTCGGGCTGGCCGCCATCGCCGGGTTTGCCGTCTGTGCCTGGCGCTGGGGAAACGATCTCCAAATGGTAGAGTCATTTCCCTTTGTTGAGGGAGTTTTCTCGCGATGGCAAGTTTGGTTCGGCCTCGCCCTGCTCCTGCAAACCCTGTCGTCGGTTCTGGGGAGCTACGGAAGGCAGGCCGCGCGACAGCCGGTACGCCCCGGCGGGTCCCCGCGCACTCTGAAGTCTCTGCCGAGCCCTCAATCCAACGCCTGACGGATCCAGCTTTCGTACTCCGGAAAATAACGCCCAATCAAGGGCAGATCAAAGCGCCCCAAAATACTCGTATTCGGCTCCCGATCGAGCAGAAACTCGAAAGACTTCGCGACAAGCTCGTCGACCCCCATCCGACCCCCGGTGAGCTTCTCGTGGTATCGAGGGCTGACGGTAACCGTGTGCGTGGTCGTCGTGCCTGCCCGCACCGTGACGGTAAACGTTGATTCGTCGACTGGCTCGACCTGAACAGACATAACGACTCCCATCCTCGCACATCACCCCCCTCCGTCCGCCGCCGTTGTAGAATAGACTGCCACCGCAAGCCGTGGCCAATCTCGTCACCCCCAAGAGGACGATCGTGACCCGAAAAACATTCATGAAATCGATGGCCGCCGCGGTCCCCGGCGCGCTCGCGGGCTTGGCCGCTTCGCCCCATTCGGCCGCCGCGCCCGCCGGAGGATCAAGCAAAGTGACCCCCTTCAAGATTCAAATCGACGATGCCGTTCTCGAAGATCTCAATCACCGCTTGGCCCGCACCCGCTTCCCCGACGAACTTGCCGGCGTCGACTGGGATTACGGAACCAACCTCTCCTACCTCAAGGAACTCGTCGAGTACTGGCAAACCAAATTCGATTGGCGCCGGCAAGAAGCGCGCCTCAACGGTTTTCCGCAGTTCAAAACCGAAATCGACGGCCTCGATGTTCATTTCCTCCACGTCCGCTCCAAGCACGAGAACGCGCTGCCGTTGCTGATGGCGCACGGTTGGCCCGACTCCGTTTTCGGGTTCCAAAAAGTGATCGGGCCGCTCACCGACCCCACCGAGCGCGGCGGCTCCGCCGAAGACGCCTTTCATGTGATTTGCCCCTCGATGATGGGATTCGGTTTCTCCGACAAACCGAAAGATCGAGGTTGGAGCGTAGGGCGTATGGGCGAAAACGCCTCGAAGCTCATGGCCAAGCTCGGCTATTCCAAATACGCCGCTCAAGGCGGCGACTGGGGTTCGGCGGTCGCCACCTGGGTCGGCCGCCACGACGGCGAGCATGTCGTCGGCATCCACGTCAATTTAGTCGGTACGCCCGCGCCCGACGACATGGAGAATCCCGAAGAGGGTATCCCCGAATGGGAACTCAAACGAACCGTCGAGCGGCGTAAATGGTGGGACGGCGAGAACGCCTACGGAAACATTCAAGGAACCAAGCCGCAAACTCTCGGCTATGGGCTCAACGATTCCCCCGTCGGTCTGGCCGCCTGGATCACCGAAAAGTGGCGCACTTGGGCCGATACCGGCGGCGACATTGAAAGCCGTTTTTCGAAAGACGAGATCCTGACCAACATCATGATCTACTGGGTCACCGAGTCGATTGCGTCCTCGGTCAGGATTTACTACGAATCACGCCGAGCCCCGCGTGACCCGGCGCGCGTCGAAGTGCCTACCGCCGTTGCTGTCTTCCCCGGCGAAATCTTTTTCTCGCCTCGCAAATGGGTCGAGACGGCCTACAACGTCCACCAATGGACCGAAATGCCGCGTGGCGGTCACTTCGCCGCCATGGAAGAACCCAAACTCTTCGTCGAAGACGTCAGGAAGTTCTTCCGAAGGCTTCGCTAACCGTGCTCTTCCGAAAATAACCTTTCGAATTTATCCCGGGTTGCAGTCCGGCCGACGTGGCGCACGCACTCCTGCGTGCCGTGTCGCCACTCATGGCGACCTCTCTTCCATGAAGGACCCTCGGCCGCAACAAATTTTCATGGCCGTCTTATGAACGCCCATCTTCAGAGAAACGGACTCCCATGCAGTCAGCCGCCTGCGCGAACCCCGGCCGCCGCCGGGTGGTAAGATCCAATTTGCTTGAGCCACGAGCTTCGGTCGTCATTCCTACTCTCACCGCCGGTGATAAGCTGGCACGTTGCCTTGACTGCCTCGAAAAGCAAACTTTCGAGCCCTTCGATATCTACATCGTGGATAACAGCGGAGAGGGGTTGGCCGCGCCCCTCGCGGCCTCCCCCCGCGTCACCTTGATCCGCAACTCCGAGAACGTCGGCTTCGGAGCCGCCATCAACCAAGCCGTCGTGCGCTCCTCGGCCGAGTTCATCTGTACCCTCAACGACGACGCCTACCCATCGCCCGAATGGCTCGCGGAGCTCGTCAATACCTGCGTCGGCGCGAGCGACGTGGGCCTGTGCGCCTCCCGTATTTTTCTGGGCGAGGGTCGACCGACTCGATTCCGAGGGCCTTGCCGTCTACGGCGACGGCACCACGAAGCAAAGCCGTCACGGCCGTCCTCCGATCGATGAATCAGCCCCGCGCGAGGTCCTCCTCCCCAGCGGATGCGCCGCCCTCTACCGCCGTTCTCTGTTGCGCGCGCTGGGGGGCTTCGACGAGGACTACTTCCTCTATTGCGAAGACAGCGACCTTGGTCTGCGGGCCCGCCAAGCGGGATGGCGCTGTCTCTACTCTCCCCGCGCGGTCGTCGAGCATGATTACTCGGCCTCCGCCGGCCGCGCGTCCGCCCTCAAAGCCTATCTGGTCGAAAGAAACCGCCTGTATACCGTCGTCAAGGTCTTCCCCGTTTGGCTCTGGCCCCTAGTCCCGTGGTATTCCGCGTGGCGTTACCTCGCCCATGCCCGTGCTCTCTGGAAACAGCGCGGTTTGGCTTCGGAATTCGCAACCTCGGGAGAAAAGTGGTGGCGACTTGTGTTAATAGTAGTGTCAGCCCACGGTAGTGCCTTGCTGCACGCCCCGGCGCTCTTGCGAAAGAGGCGGGCGGTGGCGCGTTCGGCCGTTCTCGGAGGGTCGGCGTTCCGACAATTACTGAGGCGGCATGGGACCACGGCCTCGGAGATTGCCGCGCAGTAACGAACCCCGTGCCCTTGGACAAGCAGCCTTTCGGCGGCCCGGGGTAACGTGCCCGCGAACGATGTATGCCCGCTTCTCTACCTTCTCTGCTCGTCATTGTCCCCGCCTTCAACGAAGAGGGGGCCGTTGCCGACGTCGTCGCTTCGATAAACCGCGTTCTACCCCACGCCCCCGTTTTCGTCATTGACGACGGGTCCTCCGATGGCACAGCCGCGCGCGCGGAAGAGGCGGTGCCGAAATCTTCCGTCTGCCGCACCATCTAGGTCTCGGAGGTGCCGTCCAAACCGGTTACCGATTCGCCTTTGAACACGGCTATCAAACCGTCGTCCGGCTCGACGGCGACGGGCAGCACAACGCCGACGATATACCGAGCTTGCTCGCCGCCATGGCCGAGGGCGATTACGACATGGTCAGCGGATCTCGGTTCCTGGTGCCCAATGGTTATCCGAGCCGTACCGTGCGCCGCTTCGGGAGTGTACTGTTTTCTTGGATCCTCTATCCCATCCTCGGCAAGCGAATCACCGATCCGACCTCTGGATTTGTGGCGGTTAATCGGAGGGCGCTCGAGGTTTTCAGTCGAAGCTTCCCGCTGGAATATCCGGAGATCGAGGCTTTGGTCGTTCTCAAACGCAAGGCGTTGCGCTTCAGCGAGGTTCCCACGAAAATGTTTCCGCGCAAGGCCGGGCAGTCCTCGATCAACACCAAGACGGCGGCCTACTACATGGTCCGTGTGCTCTTGGGCGTTTTCGCCAACGTGATTCGGTACGAGCGCCGTTATCACATCGGAAGACGGAGCTAGCCGTGGAGCAGGTACGAGTCGTTACAGCCGTCTTCTGCGTCCTGTTGCTGCTCCAGATCATTCGATCGGTACGGCGCGAACACATTCGCGTGGAATATTCGATGGCCTGGCTGGGCGCCGTCCTGCTGCTCTTGGCGCTGTGCTTGTCGGATACGGCGCTTGGGTGGCTGGCGAGTTGGCTGGGTATCGAGGATTTTTCGTTCATCTTGCTGGGCGTCGCCGGGATCTTGTTCTTGTTTACTTTCTTCCGGTCTTCCGTCCAGCAATCGGACCTGAAAGACAGTAGTATTGTCTTGGCGCAGAAGATAGGTATGCTGAAATGGGAAGTCAAGAAACAGGCGGCGGAAATTGAACGCCTGAGCCGAGACGTCTCTGATAAGCCGTAGTTTGCGGGATTGACCAACCGTGCGCATTCTCTACGACGCCACACCGCTGCTGATGCGCAGCGCCGGGGTGAAACACTATCACCACACCCTTTTGCGTACGTTGATTCCGCGCATTGCTCCGCATCAGATCGGGCTGTTTCCTTTCCTGGATACCCTAACAGCCAACCGCCCGGACCTTTCCAATTACCCGCCTTACAGCACGCTATGGCGCCTCGCGGCGGTGTTGGGGTCTAACTATTCGGGTTGGAGATTATCGGAAGCGGCGGCCCGAAACTCGCAAGTGTTTCACGTCACGCCCCATGTGTGGCAGCTCCCGTCGAAGAAGTGCTTGACCTCGATCGTTCATGATCCGACGCCTTTATTACTCCCGCAATGCCACACCGCGTCCAATGTTCGTTACTTTCGCCAGTTCGCCAAGGAGACTCTTCCCAAGCTGCATCGCATGATCGTTCCTTCCAAGGCGGTTGCGGTCGACCTGGTGCAGCGCCTCCACGTACCCCCGGACCGTATCTCGGTCATCTACCACGGCGTCGAGGAAGAGTTCTACGACGTAACAACCGCCGCGAGCTACGTGGCGATCCAAAAGTACTCCTTGCCCAATGACTATATCCTTTTCGTGGGAACGCTCGAACCCAGAAAAAACATCGTTCGGCTGGTCCGTGCCTACCGGACGCTCCCGGAAGATCTTCGTAGGCATCATCCGCTTGTGATCGTCGGCGCGACAGGCTGGAATGCCGCTCCGATTCAACGCGAGCTTGCCGCCACGCCGGGGGTCCACGTCACCGGTCCGGTTCGCCGTAGTCTGCTGCCGGCCATTTACCACGGCGCGTCGATGTTTGTCCTGCCTTCTCTCTACGAGGGGTTCGGCCTTCCGCTGGTGGAAGCGATGGCCGCCCGCCTGCCGATCGTTACCTCCTCTACCGGAGCGGCGCCGGAAATTGTCGGAGCAGGCGCGATTTGCGTTGATCCGATGAGCGTCTCGGAAATCGCGGCCGCCATTGAACGCGTGCTCAGCAACCAACACCTGGCGAGCACCTTGGCCGCGGCCGGGCGCGAGAGAGCCCGATCTTTTGGCTGGGAAAAGACGGCGGACCAGACCAAGGCGTTTTTCGAAACGGCTCTCGGCGGGCCGTCAAACGGGAATTCGGCCTAAAAGTTTCGCGTCCGGGTCCAAACACAGATCGGGTCGACGCCCAAATACTCACGCTCTTCGCTCCGGCCCGGCCGCCAAGACCCCAACGACTACACGCGCCTGGTCGCCAAAGTAACGTAAAGCGCCCTCTCTGCCGATTTCTTCAGTACGAGAACCCGGCATAACTTAGGAAACTCTCAGGGCTCCCGGCGGCGGGGAAAGGTCCGGGCCCTTCAAGAGTTACGAACGGATGCCGATACTCTATTTGAGGGCCCGCCGGCGCCGCGGGGCCGATCTCGGTCGACGCCTTGTCCGCCGTGGAACAAGAGACACAACACTATGGATGACAACGCCCTAGCCAATTCAATTCAGGAAAGCGCGGACAAGGTATTCAAGAGCATGTTCGCGATGGAAGTCGAACACAACGGCTTCGCCCGCAAGTCGGAACTGCAAGGCGGCGACGAAATTCTGTCAATCATCGGCATTCGAGGTGACTGGAAGGGCTCGTTTATGTTCGTTTGCGACCCGCCGTCCGCCTGTCACCTCGTTTCGACGATGTTGGGCGTCGAGATTGCCGCACAAGATAATGAGGTGCTCGACGGTGTCGGCGAGTTGGCCAACATCGTCATGGGCAATCTCAAAGACGTGCTCGAGGTAGACGGGAAGCAAGTCGGCATCACGCCGCCTACCGTGGTTCACGGTGACAATATGATTGTGCGCTCGAGGGCCAAGCAAGGAATGGCTCGTCGTTCCTTTCTCGACCTACAACGCGAAGTTCGAGATTCGCATGGTCCTCAAAGAGTGATCCTTCCCCCGCGCCGTCACGGCGGCGGATTGCCGCTCTTCGTGCCCCTATTAGCGTCAATCGAGAATTCCACCGGGTCCCCCACCGCGACCCGAGCTTTCGCCGCCGCTGAATCTTCCCGCAGTGAAAGTTCCAGATACCCCGAACTCCCCGCGATGACAAAGGCCTCTCCCCTCGCTGCTTCCTCGTAAGCCGCCGCGCCAGCGACCGCTTCGATTTTCCCGACTCGCAGCCGAAAACGCCCGTCTGCTTCAGCCATGTCGGCGGCCAAGCTGGTCACGATATTCCCAAAGCGGTCGATCGCCAGGACCCGCCCTCGCCAAACGCCCGCGGCGATTTCCTCCGGCGCGGTCGGCGGCAACCGCACCGCGCGCTCGACCGGCTCACCAAAGTCTTCGCTTGTCCGCCCGCTGGCGGCATGGGCCGCTACCGGCGCGAAAAGATCTCGCCCGTGGAAGGTGTTGCTCGTCGGTTTCAGCGCAAACCGCTCGGCATCGACCGACCACGCTCGGTAGTGTTCCTTCTCGAAAACCTGTGACAGCACGCCGTTATCCGGGGCCACGAAACACTGCCCGCCGGCCTCCACCAGCAAAGCCTTCCTCGTACTCCCAACCCCGGGGTCGACGACGACTACATGGACCGTGCCTGGCGGGAAATACCGATAGGATTGCGCGATCGTGAAAGCGGCTTGCCCGACGCCGTAGGCGGGCACTTCGTGGCACAAGTCGATAACCCGCGCCTCAGGCGCGATCGTCGCAATAACCCCTTTCATCACACCCACATAGTGGTCCGTCAAGCCGAAGTCCGTGGTAAGGGTGATAAGTGAGGACGACACGATATAATCAATCTTGACAAGCTATGGCCGTCGAGCGCTACTACTTCGATCACAACGCCACGACTCCGGTTGACCGGCTCGTGCTCGACGCCATGCTGCCGTGCTTCGAGGCCGGGTATGGCAATGCCTCGAGTATCCACTCGTTCGGTCAGCAGGCGGCGCGGGCCGTCGAGCGGGCGCGCGGGCAGGTGGCCTCGTTTCTCGGCGTCAAGCCCGCCGAGATCGTCTTCACAAGCGGCGGTACCGAGGCCGATAATCTGGCGATTTTCGGAACCGTGCGCGCCGCGAGCGGCCCTCGAAAACACATCATCACCAGCACCATCGAGCATCCCGCCGTCTTGCAAGCCTGCCGCAAGTTGGAGCAGGAGGGCGTCGAGCTTACGTTGGTCAAAGTCGGCGCCGAGGGAGTCGTTTCACCCGATGACGTCCGAGCAGCCCTACGCCCCGAGACCGTGTTGATCTCGATCATGCACACCAACAACGAGTTGGGGACCGAGCAGCCGATCGCTGAAATCGCCGTCGCGGCCCGCGAAGCCGGCGTCGTGTTCCACTGCGACGGCGTTCAGAGTACCGGTAAGATCCCCACCCGCATGGACGATTTGGGAGTGGATCTTTTTACCCTCAGCGCGCACAAGATCTACGGTCCCAAGGGTGTCGGCGCGCTCTATGTTCGCAAGGGAACGCCGATCGAGAAGATTCAATACGGTGGCAGCCATGAACGCGATCAACGTCCGGGGACGTTGAACGTACCCGGAATCGTCGGTTTGGGCGCTGCGGCGGATCTCGCCGAGAGTAATCTCGTCGAGGAAGGGGGCCGCCTGGCCGCGCTCCGCGACCGGCTCGAAGGCGGCGTGCTCGAAAAGATTGATCATGTGACACTCAACGGGGCCGAGGCTCGGCGCGTGCCCAATACGACGAACCTACGTTTTGACTTTCTCGAGGGCGAGGCGATGGTCATCGCGCTTGATTTGAAAGGAATCGCCGTCTCGAGCGGTGCGGCCTGCTCGAGCGGAGCGGTACATCCGTCGCATGTGTTGACCGCGATCGGACTCTCGGCCGACCAAGCCCGATCGAGCATTCGATTTTCGCTCGGCAAGCAGAACACCGAAAGCCATGTGGACGCCGTATTGGAAGCGCTCCCCAATGTCGTCGATCACCTGAGAAAGCTCTCTCCGGCCTACGCCGGCTAGCGACCCGTGCCAAGAGTGTGCGCCGGAAGTGGGAGTGTCACGAGATTCGTTTCCGCCGACTTCGCCATGAAAAATAGCTTGCGAGAGTATGACCCGCCCCCGGAAGGGGCATGGATAGTAGCCCCGGGTGGAGCCAAGCGGAACCCGGGGTCCTCTATCCCACAAGGCCAAGAGCCCCGGACGGGGCGTAGGAGCGACTCTTCGATGAAACCCCGGCCAACCGGAACGTCTCACTTTTTGAACCGCCGGCGCGGCGAATGGGGGACTGCCACCCAATTTTCGCGCGTCGAACAGCCTTGTCTCTACTGAGCTCCCCCGGAAAATAGTTTGCGAGAGTATTGTGCGTCACCTCGAAACCCGGCAAGACCGCGAACACCTTGAGCCGCGAAGCGGCGGCGGGAACCGCGCTCCCAGAGATCGCTCTCGGAGAACGCGAGCTACGGCAAGGTTTCCGACGGCCCAATCGTCGGTCCAAATTTGTAAGCGTTGCTCCTGATGTCTTCCAACGACCTCATCGCCGTCGCCATGAGCGGCGGAGTCGACAGCTCCGCCGTAGCCGGCCTGCTCAAGCGCCAAGGCCGGCCGATCGTCGGCATGACGATACAGCTTTGGGATCAGCGACGTTTCCCCGAGTTGATCCCGCCGGGCATGAGTTCGGGCCGCTGTTGCTCGCTCGATGACGTCTACGACGCCCGTAGCGTCGCGAGCCACATCGACATTCCCTTCTACGTTGTCAGCCACGAAGAGCGTTTCGAGCAGGAGGTCGTTGGGCCTTTCGTGCGCGATTACCTCGAAGGCCGTACGCCGATCCCCTGCACGCTTTGCAACAACTTCATCAAGTTCGACCAATTCCTGCAAACCGCCCGCGGGGTCGGGGCCGAGCGAGTCGCCACGGGTCACTACGCCCGCACGGAAACCGACCCCGCCACCGGGCGCCGGCTTCTGCGCCGCGGCGTCGACGAAACTCGCGACCAATCCTATTTCTTGTTCGGACTCACGCAAGAGCAGCTTTCCCGCAGCTTGTTTCCGCTCGGCGGAATGGCGAAGTCACAGGTCCGCGTGCTGGCCGATGAACTCCAATTACCGGTCGCGCAAAAGCCCGAAAGCCACGAGATCTGCTTCGTGCCCGACGGCGACTACGCCCGCTTCGTCGAGCGCTATGTCGAGGATAAGGGAATCGAACTTCCGGAAACCAGCGGCGAGGTGGTCACCGAAGACGGCGACGTACTCGGTCGCCACCAGGGCATCCACCACTACACGATCGGACAGCGCAAGGGCCTCGGCGTCGCGCTCGGTAAGCCGATGTATGTGACGCGCATCGAGCCGGCGTCGCGGCAAGTCGTCATCGGAGAAAACCCGTCGTTGTTCAAGAAGTCTTTCGAGGTACGGGATGTGAACTGGATTTCGATCCCATCGTTGGACGAGCCTTTGCGCGTGGAGACGAAGATTCGCCACCAATTCCCGCCCGCCCCGGCTGTCGTCACCCCGACCACAAACGCCGGTCGGGTCGCGGTAGAATTCGATCTTCCGCAACGAGCGGTGACGCCGGGCCAAGCCGCCGTTTTCTATCAGGGTGATCTGGTCGTCGGCGGCGGTTGGATCGAATAGCCGCCCGTGGCAAAAGTGTGTTCGAGCGCGAAAAGGGGGATTACCATTTCGATTTTTGCCCGTGGAACTGCTTTGCGTTGAACACGCATGGGTGTCGAAATTCGTTCTTCGGCCGGGATGTCTCATGGCCTCGTGCCCCGCCCCCGGAAGGGGGTATGGATAGTAGCCCCGGGCTTCAGCCCGGGGTCCCGGCCACAAATGAAGAGAAGCCCCGGACGGGGCGTAGGAGCACTCATTGCGATATCGCCCAATAGAAACCATTAGCCCGCTTTTCTCATCGCGTGGCGAGGCAAAGTGCATGAGAGGCCCGTTAGGCGGTGAGAAATGCAGGTTAGACCCTTCTGTCGAGCGGTCGGACTTCGCCGCGAGTTGATAGACCCCGCGGTACGATTGCGGATAAACACATGCCCACGTCGCTCACTCCCGAACAGCAACAGATCCGGCAAGCCGTTCGAGAAATCTGCGCCGACTTCCCCGGCGAATATTGGCGCCGGCTCGATGCCGAGCAGGCTTACCCCGATAGCTTTGTCAAAGCCCTCACCGACGGCGGTTGGCTGGCCGCGTTGATTCCCGAAACCTACGGCGGCGGCGGCCTCGGCGTTGGCGACGCGGCGCTGATTCTCGAGGAAATTCACCGCTCCGGGGGCAACGCCGCCGCCTGTCATGCCCAGATGTATATCATGGGCGCGCTGCTGCGGCACGGTTCCGATGAACAAAAGACGAAGTATCTACCCGCGATCGCTGCCGGCGATTTGCGCCTACAGGCCTTCGGCGTCACCGAGCCCACCAGCGGATCCGACACGACACAGCTCAAAACAACAGCCGTGCGGCAAGGCGACAGCTACATCGTCAACGGACAGAAGGTCTTCATCTCCCGCGTCGAGCATTCCGACTTACTGCTGCTTCTGGCCCGCACAACCCCGCCCGATCAAGTCGCCAAGCGCACCGAAGGCCTGTCGATCTTCCTCGTCGACCTCAACAAAGCAATCGGCAACGGCCTCACCGTTCGTCCCATTCGGACGATGATCAACCACCACACCTGCGAACTCTTTTTCGACGATCTCGAAGTCCCCGCCGAAAATCTTGTGGGCGAAGAAGGCCGCGGATTCCGCTACATCCTTGATGGTTGGAACGCCGAGCGGATCTTGATCGCCGCCGAGTGCATCGGCGATGGCCGTTGGTTCATCGAACGGGCCTGCGACTACGCCGGCGAGCGCGTCGTTTTCGACCGCCCCATCGGGAAGAACCAAGGCGTGCAGTTCCCCATCGCGCGGGCTCACGCGCATGTCGAAGCCGCCGACTTGATGCGCTATGAGGCCGCGCGGCTGTTCGATCAAGGCAAGTCGTGCGGCCCCCAAGCCAATATGGCGAAGCTGCTCGCCGCCGACGCGTCCTGGGAGGCCGCGAACGTCGCGCTCGACACCCACGGCGGCTTCGGTTTCGCGGCGGACTACGATATCGAGCGCAAGTTTCGCGAAACCCGCCTCTACCAAATCGCCCCCGTCAACTCCAACCTCATCCTCGCCTACATCGCCGAACACGTTCTCGGCCTGCCGCGTTCCTATTGATCGCGGGAAGTGCGGGGCGCGGTTCGGCCAAACGAAAAAGGGCTGACCCGAAGGCCCGCCCGGCAATTTTCGCGTCCCCCCAAGGGAGCGCCGCGGCGATCTATCGAGCGGCGCCCGACGACATTGCGTTCGTTACCGTTACCGGTGCTTCACTTTCCCGGTAGTGCCCCGTCGGGACAAAGCCCGGCACCTGACTCATGTAGTTGCGGTAGCGCTCCCCAAACTCTCGCGTCAAGTCCGGCTCTTCAAACATCGTCACCGCGATGATGATGTATGCCGCCGTAACGACGGCGAACATCATGCGCCCGGCCGTCATCACCGGTGTGGCCCAAAACGCGATCATGAAACCGACTTGAATCGGGTGCCGCATGTAGCGGTAGAAGCCCGGCGTCCGGAAACCCAGATCCTTGTAAACCATGCCCTTGGCGTGCATGTAGACCTGCCGCATC
Source organism: Bryobacterales bacterium (assembly GCA_965248235.1). GTDB lineage: Bacteria > Acidobacteriota > Terriglobia > Bryobacterales > UBA6623 > UBA6623. Next base: position 681,184 of record CBDFIU010000003.1, read on the forward strand.
CCAAATAGATCAAAGTGGTGGATCATCATCGTGGCCAACAGAACCATCGTCCAACATCGTGGGTCTCCTTGTTCGTGCTTCAGAGGGGCTGGCGGGGCTGTCTCCGCTCGACGCGCGTCAACCCCCCTTCACGAAGGCGGTACAAGGTGCTTCTGATGCCGATCCCCGAGGGTGGTCCGCCGGGATAGGCCGCGGAGTGCCGTGCCGAGTGTGAGATCGAAGCGGCGGAATCGAGCAGCGAGGCGGCCGGCCGAGGGGTTTGCGCCTTGTTCGGCCCGCCGTGAGAAGTTCCTGTTCGGTTTTTCATCATCGGTTTGGTTTCCCTTGTGCGGCGGTTTTGTTTTCCGCCTTCACTTACTGCTGCGAAAAAAAGTCGGACGCCACGACACGGGACGTGACACAATTGAAATGGAAAATCGTGGAACCACTCGACGTTAGCCCGCTTTTCTCATCGCATGGCGAGGCAAAGTGCATGAGAGGCCCGTCAGTGCGAGGCGCGAGCCGCTTGACGCGCGGAGGTGTACTTGAACAGTACGGTGAGCACGGCGAGCAAGCGCAACGAAGTAATGGCGGGCCTATCGTGTGCTTTGCCCGTCAGGCGGTGAGAAATGCGGGTTAGGGACGGCGGCGACGTCACCCAGTTGTTGGTGATGGCCCGCGAGGGTGATCGCGAGGCGATGGATCGCCTGCTGCCGCTCGTCTACACGGAGCTGCGCCGCGTAGCCGAACGGCAGTTGCGCGGCGAGCGCCGCGAACACACTCTGGGAGCCAGCGGCCTGATTCACGAGGCCTACCTGAAGCTGGTCGATCAGATGCAAGTCGATTGGCAAAGCCGCGAACACTTTTTTGCCGTTTCGGCGCGCGCGATGCGGCAGGTGTTGATCGATTACGCCCGTAAGAAGAACGCCGAAAACGCGGCGGTGATTGGAATCGCACCTCGCTCGACGGCAAGGGTGTTTCCCCCGACCAACGCCTCGAGGAGTTGCTGGCGCTCGATCAAGCTCTCGATCGTTTGCGGCGCATTGACGACCGCCTGCGGCTTATCGTCGAGTATCGTTTCTTTTGCGGCTTGACCGAGCAGGAAACCGCGGAGCTCCTCGGCGTCACTCCCCGTACCGTGCAGCGAGAATGGGTCAAGGCGCGGGCTTGGCTTTACAAAGAGCTGTATAGCTAGAGAAATTAGGTTGAAACAATTGGTAGTACTCAGACCACGTGAAAAGACGCCTTTCCCCGACCTTGTTGAGACGGCTTCGATCCGCCCTGGCGGAGGAAACCACTGCCAACCAGAGCCGCATCGCCACGGGGCTGCGAAAAATTGGGGACTGTACCGAGCGCCGACCGAATAGGTTCCATCAAATCAACAATTTCTCCTGGCGCGAAGTGGACTGTCCCCCATTTTTCACAGCCCCCACGCGATGCGGTCACTCAAGAATAGTGCCTGGCGGCCAAATAAACTTTGATGGGTATTTACTTGACTCAGGTGACCACAAGATGTAGGATCGGGGAAATGGAAGATTATCCTCGGAATCTGGCCGAGTTCGAGGCGCGTTTCGCCACCGAGCAGGCCTGTCGAGAGTATCTGTGTCAACTCCGCTGGCCGGAGGGTTTTCGTTGTCCGCGATGCGGGCACGACAAAGCGTGGGCGGTGCGGACAGCGCTGCTGGAGTGCGCCGGCTGCGGGCATCAAGCTTCTCCAACGGCGGGCACAATATTTCAAGACACCCGCCAACCCCTCCAGAGTTGGTTTCGAGCCATGTGGTGGCTCACGAGCCAGAAGAACGGGGCGAGCGCGCTGGGCTTGCAGCGGGTGTTGGGCCTGGGCAGCTACAAAACGGCCTGGACTTGGTTGCATAAGCTCCGGCGCGCCATGGTGCGGCCCGGACGCGATCGGCTCAGCGGGCGCGTGGAGGTTGACGAGACTTACTTAGGAGGCTTGGAGGAGGGCGTGCGCGGTCGCCAAACCGACGCTAAGGCGCTGATTGTAGTAGCGGCCGAGGAAGATGGTGCCGGCATCGGGCGGGTTCGGATACGCACCATTCCCAACGCCTCCGGGGACAGCTTGATGGCCTTCGTCGGCGAGTCGATCGAACCCGGCAGCGTGGTCCATACCGACGGTTGGCTGGGATACGAACCGCTCGAAGGCGACGGCTATCGCCACGAGGTGAGCTACCTGGAGGGGCAACCGGCGCGCGCCTCGAAACTGCTCCCCCGGGTGCACCGCGTGGTGTCGTTAGTGAAGCGCTGGATACTGGGCACGCATCAAGGAGCGGTCAGTCACGAGCATCTCGACTCCTACCTCGACGAATTCGCCTTCCGCTTCAACCGCCGCAAGTCCAGAAGTCGAGGCAAGCTCTTTTACCGCCTGGTTCAACAGGCCGTCGCCGTGCCACCGGCACCCTACAAATCGCTGGTCGGAGGCACCGCGACACGCGCTTCGGACGACCACAACATGTAGGGGCTATTTCCCAATACCTGAGTCAAGTAAATACCCATCTAAACTTTTTCATGTGGTCGCGGCAGTAGTGGCATCGCAGCCCGCGGCGGAAGGGCTCAAAGTCACAAATCCCTTGAGCCGCGAAGCGGCGGCGGGAATATAGCCCGGGGTGGAGCCGGAACGGCGGAACCCCGGAGTGGATCCCCACCCGGGCGAGCCCTGAAAGGGCGACAGGAATCTCGCCCGACCCTTCCGCCGGCCCGCGCCCCTTTTTCATGGCGGTATCATGAATCCGCGGGTCCATGGAAACGGGCCGTACCCGTTTTTCGCGTAGTCGGACTTTCACCACGGGTTGCTCATGGCTTCCGAACCTTCCTGGAATAAGATCTCCGCCATTTTCGACCAGGCGATCGAGCGCTCGGGCGAGGAACGTACCGAGTGGATCGCCCAAGCCTGCCGCGACGACGCCCTGCTGCTCGGTGAAGTCGAGAAAATGCTCGAGGCTCATGAGCGCGCCGAGGGCGTTCTCGACATGTCGCTTGCCGGCCTTGCCTCCGAAGCGCTTCGCGTCGCGGAAGCTCCCGCCTCCGACAGCGAACACGTCGGGCCCTATCGCATCGTCTCCGAGATCGGTCGCGGCGGCATGGGCGTCGTCTACAAGGCCGAAGATCCTCGTTTGGGTCGCTTCGTCGCGCTGAAATTTCTTCCGCCTCATCTTGTCGCCAACGAGCGCGCCAAGGAACGCTTCTTGGCCGAAGCCCGCGCCGCCTCCGCGCTCAATCATCCGAATATGTGCACGATTCACGACATCGGGCGCACCCCCGAAGGGCGAATATTTTTCGCCATGGCCTACTACGACGGCAGCACGCTCGCCGAGCGCGTGCAACAGGGACCGCTTTCGATCGAAGAGGCATTGCGAATCGCCCTCGATGTTTCCCGCGGCCTGGCCACGCCCACGAAGCGGGCGTTATTCACCGCGACATCAAACCGTCCAACATCTTGCTGACGACCAAGGGTCTCGTTAAGGTTCTCGATTTCGGTTTGGCGAAACGCGATTTAGGCCCCGTCTCCGACCCCAACACGCGCATCGGCACGGTTGCCTACATGTCGCCCGAACAAGCTTCCGGAGCCGAAGTCGACGCTCGCACGGATCTTTGGGCTCTGGGCGCCACGCTGTACGAGATGATTATCGGGCGCTCGCCGTTTCGCGGGGAATATACCGAGGCCGTCATCTACGCCATTCTCAACGAAGAGCCCGAGCGTATCAGCGCTTTGCGGACCGGTGTGCCGCTTGAGGTTGAGCGCATTGTCGTCAAGGCGCTGGCCAAGGCCGCCGACCAACGCCATCAGCACGCCGAGGAGTTCGGCGCGGATCTGGAAAAGGCCCTACGCTTCTCAAAATCCGGCCTTTCTTCTTTTTCGAGTTTCACGAGCGGGCCCTCCGCGGGACCATCGATCGCCGTGCTTCCCCTGCTGAACGTCAATCGCGACGATGAAAGCGAATTCTTCGCCGCCGGCGTGACCGAGGATATAACTTCCGCGCTCACAAAGGTCCCCGGTTTGCGCGTCGCCGCCTACAACTCCGCGCTGCGTTTCAAGGACCTCACGCCGGACCTCCAAGAGGTCGGCCGTGAGCTGGGCGTCGAAAACGTTCTCGTAGGCAGTGTCCGAAGGGCGGGGAAGCAGCTTCGTATTACGGTTCGTCTGAGCAACATTGCCGGGGGGCATGATGTTTGGAGCGAGCGCTATGACCGTGTTCTCGAAGACGTTTTCGAAGTCCAGGACGAGATCTCTCAGTCCGTCGCGCGACGGCTCACCGAACATGTCGCGCCGCCCGACGAGACCGGCGAATCATTCGTCGAAACAAGACCGCCCACCTCGAGTCGCGGCGTCACCCGGGCTGCAACGAGTCGCGTCGGCAACAGCTCCACGACCCCGGGTACCGAATACGGCGAGCCGGAGATTCGCTACTGCGGCCGCTCCGACGGCGTGCGACTCGCCTATTCGATGATCGGGTCCGGTCCCTGCTGGTGATGCCGCCGGGCTGGGTCAGTCACCTGTTGGAGGCCTGGCGCGACGAGCGGCGACGCGCCTTTTACGAACATCTCGCCGCCGATCACACGCTGGTGCTCTACGATAAGCACGGCACGGGACTTTCCGATCGAGATCGCACCTCCTTTTCCCTCGAAGCGGAATTGGCCGACCTGCGAACCGTAATCGATCATCTTGCCCCGGAGCGGGTCGCGCTTCTCGGACTTTCCCAAGGCGGCCCGGTGGCCTTGGCCTATGCCGTGGAACGTCCGGAAAGTGTTTCGCACCTCGTTCTGTTCGGTGCCTACGCCCGCGGCGCCGGGATTGCAAGCCCCGCGGTCCGAAATTCCATGCTGTCGCTGATTCGCGACAACTGGGGCCTCGGCTCGAAAGCTCTCGCGGATATCTTCATGCCCGGCGCTGACGCGCAAGCCGCGGAAGCCTTCGCCCGCTTGCAGCGGAGTTCGGCCGAAGCCGAGATGGCTCGTCGGTTGCTCGAACTCGCCTATCGCATCGATGTGGGCGAGAAGCTCCCGGATGTTCGGACGCCGACTCTCGTCATTCACCGCGAGGGGGACCGCGCCATTCCCTATCCATTGGCCCTCGAATTGGCGCGCTCCATCCCCGACGCGCGTCTCGTCGCCTTGCCCGGCCGGGGTCATTTCCCGTGGCTTGAAGATGCGGCGGCCGTTCTCAAAAACGTGCGCGAGTTTCTCGGCGAGTCAGCCGGACCATCGCCCGCGCAAACCGCTCCGATCCCCTCCGCGGTTTCCCAGGGGAGCTTGACCTCACCGCCCCGCCTTCGTGGTTTCCCGACCTACCTCGACAGCTTCGTCGAGACGGAACTGACGGATCTCGGTCGCCTGCTCGTCCTAACGCGCCTAGTGACATTAACCGGCCCGGGGGGACGGGCAAAACCAGATTGAGTGAAGCGCTTGCAAGGGCGGCGGCCCAAGATTTCGAGGACGGCGCCTGCTTCGTGGGTTTGGTCGGCATCAGCGACCCGTCAGCCGCGGCGCTCGCGATCGCCCGAGCGTTGGACTTGCCGGATGTCGCGGGAATCCCCGTCCTGGCCAACCTTAAGGAATATTTGGCATCGAAAAATCTGTTGTTGGTGATCGACAATTTCGAGCACGTCTTGGAGGCCACCGGAGTCGTGCGCGAGCTTCTCGATTCATGCCCCGCCATCAAGGTCATCGCGACGAGCCGGGCCCCGTTGCGATTGATCGGCGAGAAAGAATTCCCCGTACCGCCTCTGCAGGTGCCTCGCAACGCCGGCCCCATCAACGCCGAAGTCGGCGAGCGGCACTCCGCTCTCAGGCTTTTCGTCGAGCGCGCCCGTGTTGCCCGCCCCGAATTTTCTCTTTCAGACACCAATGCCGGCGATGTCGGCGAGTTGTGTCGGCGGCTCGACGGATTGCCGCTGGCGATTGAGTTGGCCGCGGCCCGCGTCAAGTTGTTCGCGCCGAGCGATTTGGTTTCGCGTCTGGCGGGAAGGCTCGATCTACTGCGCGGCGGTACGCAGGACCAACCCGCGCGCCATCGTGCTTTGCGCGAAGCCATCGCGTGGAGCTACGATCTGCTCGACGAACCGTCGCGACGTTTCTTCCGTCGGATGGCGGTTTTCAGTCACGGTTGGACCTTGGAGGCCGCCGAGGGCGTCTGCGCCGACGACCCCGAGCTGCGCGACGGCGTTCTCGATTGGCTCGCCGCCCTTGCCGAGCAGAGCCTGTTGGTGCGTTCCGAAGACGCGGAAAGCGGTGTCCGCTTTCAGATGCTGGAAACGATTCGAGCGTTTGCGCTCGATTGCCTTCGTGCCGCCGGTGAGGAAGAAGATCTGCGCCGCGCTCACGCCCGGTATTTCCTCTCGCTCGCCGAAAAGGCCGCGCCCGAGCTAACCGGAGCCGACCAACGCCGCTGGCTCAACCTCCTCGAAGCCGATCACGACAACCTGCAGGCGGTGCTCCGCTGGACCGAGGAAAGCCGCGAGGACGGCCTGGGGATCGGCTTGGCCTCGTCACTGTGGCGGTTTTGGATCGCCCGCGGCCACATCAGTGAAGGTTTACCCGTTTTCGAACGACTGCTCTCCAGACCCGCGCCCGACGCCGATCCTGAAAAACGCATTCAGGCGCTGCACGCACTGGGGACTCTCTACCACTACCTTGGCGAAGCGCCCAAGTCGAGAGAGATTCTCAAGCAATGCGTTACTTTGGCGCGGGATAGCGGTGATGGGCGCGGCATGGCCAAGGCCTTGAACAATTTGGCATGGGCGCATTCAGAACTTTCCGAGTTCGGCCCCGCCCGAGCGCTTTCGCGCGAGGCGTTGATCCTCAACGAGCAGCTCGGCGAGAAACGCGAGATGGCCCTTTCCCTCAACAACCTCGGTTGGGTGGCCGGGCACATCGGTGACTATCCCAGAGCCGTGCGTTACCACCAACGTGGTTTAGCCCTGCGTCGGGAAATCGGGGACCAGAGGGGCATCGGGTTCGCCCTCACGAATCTCTGCTGGGTGGAATGCCTGCACGGCGATTTGGAACGCGCCTCCGAGCAGATCGAGGAGGCATGGCGCATCCTCGAACTCGTCGAAGACCGCGTACTGCTTTCCTGGGCGCTGGTCAATCGCGCCTGCCTCGCTCGTTTGCGCGGCGACGGTGAGCGCGCGCTTCGGCTGCTCGAAGAGGGCATGGCGCTCTGGGGACGTGGCGGCGGACACCCTACGTTGTTGGCGTGGACGCAGACCTATCTCGGTGCCGTCTTGGTGGAACAGGGCGACGCAAAACGAGGACGAGAGGTCCTCTTGCGAGGCTTCGACAGTTGGGTGAACGCTCACGGACGGTGGGGCATGGCCCTGAATCTTTTCGAACAAGGTCGTGCCGCCCTGCGCCGACAAGAAGGTAAGGCCGAGGGGCTGCTCCGCGAAAGCCTTACCATTCATGGAGAAATCGGCGATCGCCTCGGTATTGCCGAATGCCTCGAGAGTCTGGCCGTGCTGCGCGTCTCCTCCGGCGGTGAGGAAACTGCCGCGACAATGCTGGGCGCGGCCGAAGGGATCCGTGAGCGTTTTCAAACGCCAGTGCCGGAACTTTATCGATCCGCCGTCGAAAAATGTCGCGCCAAGGTCCAAGCCGGTCTGGGTCCCGAACGAATGAAAACGTTGATCGAACAAGGTCGAGACCTCAACAGCGACGAAGCCGCCGAACTCGGCCTGCCTTAAACCGTTCCCCAAGGTCTATCGCCTAACGGCTCCCGCCCCCGGAAGGGGGCATGGATAGTAGCCCCGGGTGGAGCGCCCCGGGTGGAGCGGAGCGCAACCCGGGGTCCCACCCACAAGGCCACCAAGCCCCGGACGGGGCGTGGGAGCGACTGCTCGGCATTTCACCATTCCCCGTCTTTGCGGCTGACCCCGCCCGTCACGCGACGCGGGTTTTCAGGGCGCTATCATGAACCCGCGGGTTCGCATCACCACGCGCAACCGAATGCCGGCGCAACCCTCCTGTGCCCAAGACCAACCACCAACATCATGCCGCATTACTCGCCGCTTCGAATCTTCGCCGTCGCCGCCGCGCTGTCGCTTGCCGCGCAGTTATCCGCCGCGGGCGCGTGGGACCGTTTTCGCGGCCCCAACGGCGCCGGCGTTTCTGAAACCCAGGGCCTGCCCGTCCACTTCGGTCCCGCCCGCAACGTCGTTTGGAAGACCGCGCTGCCCAAGGGGAAATCCTCGCCCGTGCTCACCGCGGACCGCATCTATCTGACCGCGCACGGAGACGAGACGCTGTTCACCATGGCTCTCGACCGAGCAAGCGGCAAAATTCTGTGGCGGCGAGCCGCTCCCTCCCGGCGGCTCGAAAAGATGAATTCGCTCAACGATGAAGCCGCGGCGACCCCGGTCACCGACGGCGAGAACGTCTACGTCTTTTTCGGCGGCTACGGTTTGCTTTCCTACGGTCCGCGGGGCGATCGCCGTTGGGCGCGTCCCATGGGGCCGTTCACCAATTTCCACGGCATGGGGGCCTCGCCGATCCTGGCCGACGGCAAGGTATTGATGGTGTGCGACCAAGACCGCGACGCTTATGTGATCGCGCTTAACCAGGACGACGGGAAAACGGCCTGGAAAGTGGAGCGTCCCGAGATGGTCCACAGCTTTTCGACCCCGCTGATTCACCGCCCCGACAGCGGACCAAGCGAGCTGATTGTTCCCGGGTCGTACCAAATGGTGAGCTACGCGGTCGACTCGGGCCGCGAGTTGTGGCGCGCGCGCGGGCTGACCTATCAGGTGAAATCCACGCCGGTGAGCGCCGGCGGCACCGTCTACTTCAACGGCTGGGCTCCCGGCGGCATGCCCAGCCGTCGGCTGATTCTTCCCGACTTCGACGCCATGCTGGCCTCCCACGACGCCGACAAAGACGGTTTCTTGTCCAAGGGCGAAATCCCCGAGGCTTGGCTGCCGGGCAACTGGCGCATGCAGGACCTCGACAAGGACGATCGCTTCGACCGCCGAGACTGGTTTTATTACCAATCCCGCCGAACATCGTCCAATTCGACCATGGCGGTCCGGCTCGGGGGCCGGGAGAGGCCTCCTACGATGTTTCCGCCGCGGCTCGAACCGCCGCGGAAGCCGATAGCGAAGGGCCGACGTTATTCCTGATCCCCTCCAGCCTCAAAGCCGGGGAGATCACACGGATCTTGAAGGAAGGGTATGACATCCGCCGCCTCAATGAGGGGTTTCGGCGCATGATCGAAGATCTCAAGCTGGACTACCTCTTCATTGACACGCATCCGGGCGTCAACGAAGAGACGCTGCTTTCGATCGCCATCTCCGACCTACTACTGGTCATCATGCGGCCCGACAATCAGGACTTCCAGGGAACCGCGGTCACCATTGATTTGGCTCGTCGGCTGAAGGTCGGCGAACTTCTCTTGCTGGTGAACAAGGTGCCCTCGGGGCTGGAGAACCGCGTTCTGAAAGACCACCTGGAACGAACTTATGGCGCCGAGGTGGCCGGCGTCTTTCCGTTGAACTTCGAAATCGTCGAGTTGGCCAGTAGCGCCATTCTGTCTGAAATTCCCCGAACACCCGTTCACCGAGCAGATCAACAAGGTCGCCGACCGTATTTTGAACCTGTAGGGACTGGCGGGCGAAAGCGCATCGCGCCGCCTCCCGCATCAACCCCGCGGCTTTCTATAACGGTAAGATCTCTTCCCGGTCGGGATCGAATTTCAGCCGCCGCTTTTGCAAATAAGCGACGTTACCGAGGTGCGAGGCCTGCGCGGATCGGTGGCCGATCCAAACATCGCCGTTGGGCCGCTGGCGGCTTCTCACGCAATCAATGAAATTATTCACGTGACTAATGGTCAGGTTGCCCTCCGCCTTGACGACGGTCGGCTCCGCCTCGGGGTCGGGCGTGTAGAAGGCAAAGTGCCGCCGGTCGATCAACAGACGTCCTTCCGTGCCGGCGATCTCCACCGCCGCGCCGCGAATGCCGGGCGCGAGCGTTCCCTCGAAGGTCGCGCTCCATTCGCCGGGATACTCGAGAACCGTGTTAATCGTGTCGGGGGCCGTGCGGCCGTCCTTGTAGGCGTAAATGCCCCCCGCCGAAACCGCCGAGATCGGATTGTCCTGCTCCATGAACATATGGACCACGTCGATCCAGTGGGTGAATAGATCAGTAATCTGGCCGCCGCCGAAATCGAGATACGCACGGAAATTGGCGTACTGTTGCGGGTCGTAGTCGCGCCATTTCACCGGGCCAAGGAAGCGAGCCCAGTCGAGGTTCGACGGCAGCGATTGCAACGATGCCGGGGCTTTGCGCAGGTGCGCGCTGTTGCCGTGCCACCATGTGCGGGCCAACGTAATCTTCCCCAGCCGGCCCGTGTCGAAGTACTCTTTCTTGGCATGTAGATAGTGCGCCCCCGAACGCTGTTGCATGCCCACCTGGCAAACGCGGTTGTTCACGCGAACCGCCTTCACAATCGGCGGCCCCTCTTCGATCCGCAACGTCAAGGGCTTCTCGACGTAGATATCCTTGCCCGCGTTAGCCGCGCCAATCGCGACGCCGGCGTGCCAATGGTCGGGCGTCGCAATCAAGACCGCATCGACGTCTTTTTCATCGAGTAGCTTGCGGTGATCGGAAAAGCCGCGGGCCTCGGTAGCTGTTTCCATCGCTTGGTCCACGCGGCCCGCGTAGACGTCGCAGATCGCCGAGACATGAATCGCCTCGTTCTCCAGAAACGCCTTCATCACGCTCTGACCACGCTGACCGGCCCCAATCAGGCCCAGCCGAATCTGATCATTGGCTCCGAGAATCCGCGAGTACGAACCCGCGGTCATCGCCATCGCGCCCCCGGCCGCCATGCGAAAGACATCACGACGGTGTAACGTTGAGTCGGACATGCCGGGAATCATACCACAGTGCTCCTTGAGAAAATTCATCGGACGGGATCGGACGTCGGCGCCGACCTGGCGCACGCTTTCAGCGTGCCGTGTCGCCACTCCTGGCGACATGTCTTGTCTCTTGCGCCAATCGTCGCGGCCTAGAAAAGCAGCTTCACCCCAAACTGAATCTCACGCCCGTCGCGAGCCGCCAAGACTCGGCCAAACCCGGGCGTTCCGAAGACCGCGTTCGGCTGGCGAAAGTTCGGGGTGTTGAACACGTTGAAAAACTCAGCGCGAAATTGCAGCGTCGCGCTGCCGCCCAGCCCTGTTTCCTTCAGCAGCGAGAAGTCCAAATTCCGCAACGACGGCCCACCGAGAATATTGCGTCCGGCGTTCCCGAAACTACCGAACTCGGGCAGCGCGAAGGCCTCCCCCGCGAACCACCGCGACGGGTCGCGGCTCCCTAATATCGGATTGCCAATGACGTTCGGCCTGTCCGCCGCCCCCCCGAGAAATGAAATACCGGTATTGCTGTTATCCAGCTCGCTCGGTAACACCACGCTGAAGGGTTGGCCCGTCTGCAGTGTCCAAACCCCGTTCAACATCCACCCCTCCGTCAGGGTTTTCAGCGGCCCGCTCAGGTTGCCTCCCAAACGGTGTCCGGCTCCCATCGGCAGCTCGTAAACCCAGCTTCCTGAAAAGCGCTGCCGTAGATCGAAGCTCGACAATCCGCGCTCGGCCGCGGTGTTGAAGCTGTCTTGTGGAAAGTTGTTGTCCGTGGAGCTGCGAAATACGTTGGAGGCGTTGTCAATCGCCTTCGACCAAGTGTAGGAAAACATCCCCGTCAGCCCGCCGCGAAAACGGCATTGCAACTGCGCTTGCAAGCTGTGATACGTCGAATGAGCGGCCGCTTCCACTTGATCGATCGATTGATAAAACGGCACCGGCCGAAAGTTCGGAAAGCGCGGGCTCGGCGCCGCCTGGTTGATGTCGCGGCCGGCGAGCAAATTCACGCCCGACGTGCCGTGGTAGCCCACCTCGAAGATCACCTCGTCGCTCATTTCCCCCTGGAAAGTGAAGTTCCACTGTTGCGCGTAACTCGATCGGAGCCGGCGGTCATACGTAAAGGCGCTCGGAGGAACCGGCGCCTGCAAACCCGACGGCCAAGGGTTGTCGATCATGATCGGTCCGGTTTCGGCTGAAGGGAAGAAGAGCTGGAAGTTGAACAGCGGCGGGTTGAAGTAGATCGCTTGCCCGGGAGCCAGCGGCGAGGTGTTGTAGTAGATCCCGTAACCCGCGCGTACCACCATGCGCTGCGAGGGGCTCCAGGCCAACCCGACCCGCGGCGCGATATCGTTGCGGTCGCTTTCGTAGCCCGCCCGCGGGATCCCGCCCGTCCCCACCTGCACCGTCGAAAACGACGTCGGGTCGTAGAGGTACGCGCGATCCTGGGCGTCATGCGCCGGCGTGTTGTATTCGTAGCGTAGACCGAGGTTCAGCGTCAGGTTGCGGCGCGGCTTCCAGCCGTCATGGACAAAAAGGCTGGTGTTCCCCGTCCGTAGCGCCTGCGGGTTGTCCGAAACCGCCCCCCCGGTAAAGGTCGGCAATCCCAGCAGCAAATCCGCCAACGGGTTTCGCGTGAAGGCTCCCAGAAAATTGATCATGCCGCGCGTGAGAACATCGCGGAATGCATCCTGGCGAATCCAATGCCGCTCCACGCCGAGCCGCAGCAGGTGGCCGCCCTCGGCATAACTCGCCGTGTTGAGAAATTGGTAACTATCCACAACGCTGTCTTGCGGGTTGTTCCCTTCATCCCCCAACGGAGAAAACCCCGTCACGCTGATTTGGCTCAACCCCAAATCGCGTTCCCGTGACGAAAAATCGGGCAGCCCGACGGACTGGTTGATGCTCGTCCCCGAGTTTTCGTGGAACGTTCGGTTATCCACCCGGTTGTAGCCGAACCGAAATTCGTTGACCCAGCGCGTGCCGATCGTGTGGGTTTCCGCCACCATCAGGTTTTGCCCGCGCTCGTCGAAGTCGTTGCCGAAGCCGGGAATCAGCGTCGCGCTGCCCGTTGCAAAAGGCTCGAACAAGTTGCTGTCCCCGAAACTGTAGCGCCCCGTCAGCCTGCCGTCGACCCCGAGCTGCTGATCCAAGCGCACGTCGAATTTGTCGTTCCGTCGGCGCTGCGTCGGTGAAGCGACAAAGTTTTGGCCGAACGCTTGGCGATTGGGCCAAGGATAGAGGTTCGCAATCGCCGCTCCGATCGGATGTGAAAACGGCAGCTTCCGATCGGCAAAAGGCTGCCCCGTAAAAATGTTGATCGGGGCGGGGAACAGACTTTGGGAAAAATCGCCCGCGCGCTCGGCCGCCGTCGGCACGTTGGTCGTTTGCGTGATCGCGCGACGCTCGGCAAGACCTTCGTAGTCCACAAAGAAAAAGCTGCTGCCGGGACGCAGCGCGCCGCCGGCGGCGAACCCGAATTGGTTGCGCCGCAAATTCGGTTGCCCCGCCGGTGGATCGTCGAAGAAATTCCGCGCATCGAGGGAATCGTTGCGCAGAAATTCATACACCGAACCGTGAAAGTTGTTGCGTCCGCTCTGGAGAATCACCGCCACTTGTCCGCCGCTGTTGCCGCCGAAAGTGGCCTCGGTCCCCGATGTGTGAATCCTGAACTCTTGAACGGCGTCGACCGCCGGGTTCAGCGTGAAGCTGTTCAAGATCGGATCAACCGCGTAAACACCGTCGTAAATGTAGGCATTCTGCGCTTCACGCAGACCGTTCGACTGAAACGACAAACGGCCGCGCGACGAACCGGGCGAGCCTTCCACGCTCGGGGAAACCCCGGGCGCCAGCAGCGCCAACTCCAAAAAGTTCCGGCCGTTCAGCGGCAAGTTGACAATGTAGTTGTTCGGAATAACCGCGCCTACCGCCGAGGACTGCGTCTCGAGCACCACCTGCCGGGCCACCACGGTGATTTCTTCCGTCACCTCGCCCACCTGCAATGGAAAATCCACGGACGCCTGTTCACCCACGGACAATCTCAACCTGGTCTGACGCAACTTTTGAAAGCCGTCCGCCGACGCGCTGATTTCGTAGACTCCGGCCGGCAGCGAGGGCAGAGCGTAATCCCCTCTCCGATTTGTCAGCGTGGATCGCGACACGCCCGTACCCGTGTGAACCGCCGTTACGGCCGCTCCGTGAATCGCGGCTTCCGAAGCATCCAGAACACGCCCGCGAACGGCTGATTCCACCTTCTGTGCCCGCGCGGCGCCCGAACTCAAAAGGCACAAAACCGCCAAGCAAGCAGCGAAACTGAACTTTCGAAAACACGTCATAAACAGGCTCTTTCCGGTTTCTTCCGATTCCGCGATCAAAGGGCCATCTTATCGATCGTCGAGGTAGCCTGTCTAGGGGTTGCCGAATCCTCGATGGGGGGGTCGAACAGCGTTTGGGGAAGACCGCGGGCCGAATTGGGGCCGCCCGCCGGAATCGCGCGGCCGACGCACCCCGGTATTCAAAGGACCGTCTTGCTTTCCCGTGACCGTTCGTCGAACATAGGAGTCTGCGTTTCCGCCCTGGGAGGTTGAATCCATGGCACGAGCACGGCTCCACAACGACGGTCTTTTCTTTCGAATGATGGCGGGAGCGGCGTTGGCCGGTTCTCTATTTGTGGCGGGTTGCCAACAGGGTGCGCCCGTCAATCGCGTCTCGCCCAAAGTCGCGCCGCAAGCCGCGCCTTTCTCGCTCTCGGACGTTCGCGTGACCGGCGGACCCTTCGCCGAAGCCTCGAAACACGACGTTCGCTATCTGCTTGAACTCGAACCCGACCGCCTGCTTCACAACTTCCGCAAGTTTGCCGGCCTGGAGCCGAAAGGCGAGATCTACGGCGGCTGGGAGAGTATGGGCTTGGCCGGACATACGTTGGGCCATTATCTGACCGCCCTGTCGATCCACCACGCATCCAGCGGCGACGAGCGGTTTCTCGAAAGAGTGAATTACATCGTCGACGAGCTGGCGGCCGTGGCGAAAGCGCGCGGCAACGGCTATATCGGCGGCATGCCGGACGGCGAGGAAGTTTTCGCTAAGGTTTCGCGGGGCGAAATCGAAACCGAGCGCTTCAACCTCAACGGGCTTTGGGCACCCTGGTACACCTTGCACAAAATCATGGCGGGTTTGCTCGATGCCCATGAGTTATGCGGTAACAAAAAGGCCCTCGATCTTGCCGCCGGGTTGGCCGACTGGTCTCACGAAACCACGAAGGATCTCAGCGGCGAGCTGTGGCAAAAAATGCTCTATTGCGAGTACGGGGGGATGAATGAAGTCTTGGCGAACCTCTACGCCGTCACCGGTGTCGAACGCTATATCGAGCTGTCACGGAAATTCCACGACCGCGAAATGCTCGACCCCCTGGCGCGCCAAGAGGACCGCCTCGACCGCTTCCATGGAAACACGCAAATTCCGAAGGTCATCGGCCTCGGCCGCCGCTATGAACTGTTCGGCGACGAAGTCCTGCGTTCGAGCGCCGAGTTTTTCTGGGACCGCGTTGTCAACCATCACTCTTATGCCACCGGCGGTCATGGAGAAGATGAGCATTGGGGCCCTCCCGATCAACTCTCCGACCGGCTCGGCGTGACGACGCAGGAAACCTGCAATACCTACAACATGCTCAAGCTGACCCGGAAATTGTTTTCCTGGACCGCCGACGGCAAGTACGCCGATTTCTATGAGCGCGCCCTCTACAACCACATCTTGGGCTCGATCGATCCCGACACCGGCCGCACGATCTATTTCCTGCCGCTCAAGCCGGGACATTTCAAGACCTATTGCACGCGTGATAATTCGTTTTGGTGTTGTACCGGCTCAGGCTTCGAGAATCACGTCAAATACAACGACAGCATCTATTTCCACGGCGGCGGCGAAGATCTCTACGTGAACCTGTTTGTGCCGTCGGAAGTCAATTGGCGCGACGCCGGGTTAACGTTTCGCCAGGAAACGGAATTCCCCGAACAAAACTCGACTCGTCTAACGGTTTCGGCCGCCCAGGCGCGCGAGGCGACCGTTCACATCCGGCATCCCTGGTGGGCTGACGGATCGTTGCGGATCGAACTCAACGCCGAAGCCCTCGAGGGAGAAAGCGAGCCGGGCGGTTATCGCGTGATTCAACGCAGCTGGGTCGACGGCGATTCGATCACTGTTACCTTCCCGATGAATTTGTCTGTCGAGCCCGCTCTGGGGGGCGATTCCCGCGTGGCCATTCTGTACGGGCCGGTAGTTCTGGCGGGGTTGATCGACGCCGAGGGCATGGCCGCTCCGATGCCCTACGCCGGGGAGCAGCAGGCTTTCGGCGCGCTACCGACGCCGCCGGCGCCCGACTTGGCGGCCAACGCCGACCATGTGAGTGACTGGGTTGAGCCGGTGGAAGGCGAGCCGCTGACTTTTCGCACCAAGGGGGTCGGGAGGCCCGACGACGTAACGTTGATGCCGCTCTACCGCATTCATCAGGGACGCTACAACGTCTATTGGAATTTGTACGACGAGAAAGGATGGCGTCAGGCCGATCGAAGCCGTCGGGGCGCCGAGCGGTCCCGGACGCGAATCGAGGCCGCGACAATCGACGAGGTTGAGCTCGGCGACGAGGAACAGGAAAAGGCTCACACGTTCTCCGAGGAAGGTTCGCGAGCCGCCGCCTTTCGAGGCCGGCGATGGCGAGACACACGGGATGCGGGCTGGTTCGCCGTCAAGATGAAGGTCGACGGCGAACGCCCAATGCGTCTGATCACAACGCGATCGACAGCCGGGAGCAGTCGCTGGAACCGCATCGACAATCTGGAATTCGACATTCAAGTGGACGGGCAACGCATCGGAGGCGCTGAAGAACTCGACCCAACCCAAACTCTCGACGATTACGACGACTACTACGAAACGACGTACGCCATTCCGGCCGCCTTGACGCGCGGCAAGCGGGAAGTTGAAGTGAAGTTTCAGTCCAAGGCCGATAAGCGCGTCGGCAGCGTCTATCACCTCCGCGTGACGAGGGGCGGGTAGTTTGCGAGGGTTGCGCCTCGGGTGGCGAGAAAGGCGGAGTAACGTTATGCCTGCCGGAACTCGATCGGTCGGACTGCTGTTGGCTCTCTTGGCGGTCGCGCCGCTGTCCGCGCAATCCCCCAACAAACCCGTCCGCGAGGGCGACTTTCAAGGCAAGCCGGCACTCATTCTCTCGAACGGGGTAATCGAGTTGACCGTCCTTCCCATGGGCGCCTCTTTCGCGGCCGTCACTCTAAGGGACGACCCGGAATCCTTCAACCCCCTCTGGGACGCTCTTCGCGCCGACCGCGAAGCCGGCAAGCCCATGCGCGACAACGGCGGCCTCGGACATTTCATCTGCGTCGACGGCTTTGGCCCGGCGTCGCCCGAAGAAAGCCGCGCGGGCATGCCGATGCACGGTGAAGCCCACACGCTCGAGTGGTCGACCCGCTCGGTCGGTCGCGAAAGCGGCGTGACCAAACTGGTTCAGACCGTGCACTTGCCGAGTGCGCAACACAGGATGACTCGAACGGTCGCGATCGCGGACGGCGAAAACGTCGTCGCGGTCGACAGTCGACTCGAAAATCTACTGGCATTCGACCGGCCCGTCAGTTGGGCCGAACACGCCACAATCGGCTCGCCTTTCCTGGAACCAGGCGTAACCGTCGTGGACATATCGGAAAACCGAGCCCTCACGCGTCCCGACCAAAAAAGTCTGCAAAGCCTCGGTAATCGCCTCGCCGCGGGCGAAGAGTTTCCTTGGCCCATGGCCCCACTCAAGGCCGGCGGCACAGTCGACTTACGCGCGGCGCCGGCCAAACCGAATTCCATCGACCACACCGGCCACTTGATGGCGTCCGATCGCCGACTGGCCTTCGTGACTGCGTTGCATCCCGAAAAGCGCCTATTGTTGGGATACGTTTTTCGTCGAGCCGAATTTCCGTGGCTGCAGACCTGGGAGTTCTATCCTGAGCAGGGCCTGCGCGCTCGCGGCCTCGAATTCGGAACGCAAGCCTTTGACCTGCCCCGCCGCGACGTCATCACGCAAAATCGCTTGTTTGGCGAATTGCTCTATCGCTGGCTTCCCGCGAGATCAGCGATCGAGACGCGTTTCTTGATGTTCTGGGTCCGAACGCCCGAAGGTTTCCTCGGAGTCGACGACATCGTCTTCGACAACAACCAACTCAAATTAAGCGACACCCGCTCCGACCAAACCATCATCCTCAAAGCCTCGCTGGGAATTTGACGAGTCCTTGGGCTCAAAGACCGGCCTCCCCCGGCCGGTCCCCTCTTCAACCCGGCTAACGGTTCACGTACTCCGGCGACCCGATTTTCGCGCACATCGAAGCGCCCCAGTTCGAGCGTCGAGAACCACACCCGATAGATCCCATCGTCAATTGCCTCGAGCCCGACCGGCTCTCCCCCCAACACTTCGCTCACAAAGATCCGTCGCCCCCGCCAGTACATCTCTCCTCGTTTCCCCACCATCCGACGCAGGTAGCCCGGCGGATACTCCACCGCCGGCAGCTGCCCCCGATAGCTCCTCGGCGAGCCGTAATACACACTCGCCGGTCGTCTCTGTCCCAATGCCTGATGCGGCCGCTGCTCGTTGTACTCCCGACAAAATCGACCGAACTCTCGCTGCTGCGCCCGCTTGGTCGCCGCCGGCGGTTCGGCCGTGTGTTGCTTCAAGGTCCGATGAAATCGTTCCTGGCGTCCGTTCGCGCTCGGCGTCCCCGGCGGAATCCGCTCCACCCCGATTCCCAACTTCACCCACCAGATGCTCAGCCGACTCAATCCCGCGATCGCCCGACTCGCAAACGGCGCTCCGTTGTCGCTGCGAATCCGCTTCGGCAGCCCGTATTGATGGAAGACCGTCGCCATGACCGCCTGCACGTGCGCGAAATCACAGCCCTCGAGTGCCTGGCAACACAGCACGTAACGGCTGTGATTATCGATCAACGTCAGCGGGTCGATACGCTCGCCGTTGCGCGCCCGAAACCATCCTTTGAAATCGATCGAAACGACATCGTTGGGAGCCTCGGCGTGCGCCAAGGGTTGTTCGTAGGGCGGCGTGCGGCGGCGTTTTTTGCCCGGCCGCGTGAGCCCTTCGTGATGCAGGATTTCCCCGATCGTCGACGTCGCCGGCGGCTTTCTTTTCGGCTCTTTCTCTTCCAGCAGCGCCCGAATCTTCGGGGCGCCCCACAACGGATGCTGGTGACGAAGGGCGAGAATCCGCTCGACCGTTTCCGGGCTGCATCGATTGGGATGGTGCAGCGGCGCCCGCGAAAGGTCCTCGAGCCCGGCGCGGCCGTTTTGTTGATAGCGCTCGACCCATTTGTAGCCGATGCGGCGTTGAATCCCATAGCGCCGGCACAGCGCCGCCATGGTGTCGTGTTGTTTCATGTAATCATTGATGAACAGCTCGCGTTGCGTCATGTGGTTTGTGGTTTCCCAAGGCATGAAACATTCTTACCACTCTATGTTCCCCCCTGGGAATCTGTTCACCATGTGCCCGGTACGTTCTGTTCACCATGTCCCCGGTAAGTACCTGTTTCGGACCCAGGGTTCCGCCTTCGGCTCCACCCTGGGCTACGGTTCCCGCCGCCGCTTCGCGGCTCAAGAAATTTGGAGCATTCTCAGCATGAACGTAATGGGGCATACATCCGAGGCGTCATTTTCGGAATGAGTCTGACTAGCTCTGAGAATACGGTTCTACCTCCAAAACCGTAATCGCATCCTCCCGCCGAATAACCCCCGCCCGCACAACCCGCGCACAGATACCCGCGCTGCCCCCAAGAGCGTTCGTCATGCCCCATTCCGTGATCGAGGCAATATAGCGACAAGGCGGACGCGGACGATCGTATTCGAGAACCGCTTCACCCACCTGGAACCGGCACCCAAGCAATTCCTCCAGGCGAACGCCGCGAGTCACGAGATTGCGGCGATGCTCACCATTCAGCACCCTCACTCCCGTCGCCGATTGAATCCTTGCGAGCTCTTCGCCTTCGATCAAGGTCACTTGGCAGACGTCGACCGGCACCCAATGGCCCGTTCCCTCGGCATAGCGATCTCCGCGCAGCCCGCTCCCCTCGACGGCCTCGATTTGCTCGACCGATTGCATATCGACTCCGCCGTCGGAGGCGACGAAAATGTTTTCAATAGAGGGGCCTGTCGATGACATGTTCCCTCCGGCATCTACCCCCGAGTCGCCCCGAGGCGCGCAAGAGATCGGTCCGTAAGGTTTTGATTCTACTCGATCGGGCGGTCCGAAGAAAGGGTTTCGGTCGACGACAGGCCGCCCTAGTTCAAATCCAAGTCCGGCGAAACCGGCTGAGCGCGGACTTCCGTCCACGCCTCTCCATCTAATCCTTGTACCACGAGAGAGAAGGCCCCGGCTGATGTCGCACATCCCCCTCTCGGTTGCCCGTTCGCCGGGTCATATGGTAGTTTGAGAGTTAAGAAATCGGCGGTCCCGTTCACGCCGCCAACCCCTTTTTTTCAAGCAGTTTGCGCAACGAGACCGGTTCGGTCTGTTGGATCCGGTCCGCGACATTATCTTCAATAACGATGGCCCTTGTAATCGCGAATCGATACGCTTCGGCGCTGGCCGAAGTGGTCACTCAGCCCGGATCCGCCGTCAGTGCCGAAGACGCCCTGGGCCAGCTCGGCGATTTTCAGGATTTATTGAAGACCTCCGAGGAGTTGCGGAACATCTTGAGCTCACCGGCCGTCACCCCGGCCGACAAGCGCGCGCTCACCGCCAAACTCGCCGAGAGGCTCGATCTCGTGGTCACGGTGCGTAATTTCCTCTACGTCGTCATCGATCACCGCCGCATGCCCTATCTCGACGAGATGATCGAGGCCGTGGGGGCCTGGATCGACGAGCGCAACGGTGTTGCCCGCATCGCGGTCACCTCGGCCAAACCGATGGCCGAGGAACAACGCGCGGCCTTCGTCACGAAATTCAGCCACGTCACCCACAAGGCCGTATTGGCCGAGTTCGCGGTAGCGCCCGAGTTGCTCGGCGGCGCGACGGTGCGCTTCGGTTCCACTGTCTTCGACGGTTCACTGCGAGCGCAATTGAACCATCTCGACCGCGCCCTTTCAGGAGAAGCATAGTCCATGGCTCAAATCAGTGCGGATGAAATCTCGAAGCTGATTCGGGAACAAATTGAAAACTACGAGACCGCCATCGAGGTCTCGGAAGTCGGCTCGATCATCGCTCTCGGCGACGGCATTGCGCGTCTCCACGGCCTGGAAAAGGTCATGGCCGGCGAGATGCTCGAATTCCCTCACAACGTCGCCGGCATCGCGATGAACCTCGAAGAGGATCAGGTCGGCGCGGTTCTGTTGGGTGCGTATCAGGAACTTAAGGAAGGCGACGAAGTTCGCCGCACCGGCCAAATCATCTCGGTTCCCGTCGGCAAGAACCTGGTCGGCCGCGTGGTCGACGCCCTCGGCCGCCCGGTGGACGGCAAGGGTCCGATCGAAGCCGAGGAGCATTTCCCCGTCGAGCGCCTGGCGCCCGGCGTGATCGACCGCAGTCCGGTCAAGGAGCCCGTCCAGACGGGGCTGAAAGCGATCGACGCGATGATCCCCGTCGGCCGCGGACAGCGCGAGCTGATCATCGGAGACCGCCAGACCGGCAAAACCGCCATCGCCGTCGACACGATCATCAACCAAAAGGGCGGCGACATGATTTGCGTCTACGTCGCCATCGGGCAAAAGCGCTCCACCGTCGCCCACTTGGTCAAGACGCTCGAGGACTACGGCGCGATGGAGTATTCGGTCGTCGTCGTGGCCTCGGCTTCCGACCCGGCGCCGATGCAGTTTCTGGCCCCCTACGCCGGTTGCGCCATTGGCGAATATTTCCGCGACAACGGCGGGCACGCGCTCTGTATCTACGACGATCTGTCAAAGCACGCGGCGGCCTACCGCGAGATTTCGTTGCTGCTGCGCCGGCCTCCGGGCCGCGAGGCGTTTCCCGGCGACGTATTCTATCTGCACAGCCGCTTGCTCGAACGCGCCGCGAAACTCAGCGCCGAAAAAGGCGGCGGTTCACTCACCGCCCTGCCCTTTATCGAAACCCAGGCCGGCGACGTCTCGGCCTACATTCCGACCAACGTCATCTCGATCACCGACGGGCAGATTTACCTTCAGGCCGACTTGTTCAACGCCAACGTCCGACCCGCGGTCGACGTCGGCATCTCGGTCAGCCGCGTCGGCGGCAATGCCCAGATCAAGGCCATGAAACAGGTCGCCGGGACGCTGCGTCTCGAGTTGGCGCAGTACCGCGCCCTCGCCGCCTTCGCGCAATTCGGTTCCGATCTCGACAAAGCTTCGCAGCAACAGCTTCACCGCGGCGAACGCCTAACCGAGATTCTCAAACAGGACCAATACCAGCCCCTGGCGGTCGAAAAGCAGGTACTGATCATCTTCGCCGGAGCCAATGGCTTCCTCGACGACCTGGAAGTCTCACAGTGCCGCGAGTTCGAAAAAGGCCTCTACGAATACCTCGACAGGCAGGAAGAAAGCGTGTTGGGGAAAATCCGCGAGCGCAAGGCGATCGACGACGAGTTGTCGGGCGAGGTTAAGACCGCGATCGGTGAATTCAAGCAGCGCTTCACGTCGCTCCACCGTGAGGAGACGAAGGCTGGCTAATGCCCAGTCTGATCGATCTGCGCCGCCGGCGCCGCTCGGTGCAAAACACGCGGCAGATCACCAAGGCCATGAAAATGGTCTCGGCGGCGAAGCTGCGCCGCGCTCAGGAAAACGCCTTGGCGGCACGGCCCCACGCCACGCTGTTGCGCGAGATGATGGCCTCGATTTTGGCCAACGAGCCCGAGGATTCCGCCGCGCTCGATCATCCGCTGCTCGAACGTCGCGAGGAGAAACGCGTTTCCTTGCTGCTGCTGTCGGGCGATAAGGGCCTGTGCGGCGCGTTCAACGGCAATATTCTTCGCGCCTCGCAAAGGTTTTTGAAGGAACGCGAAGGCAAGCAAATCGAACTCGAACTGATCGGCAAGCGCGGCCTCGACCACTACCGCCGCCGCGATATCGCCATTAGCGGCGAGTGGGCCAACGTGTTTCAACGCGTCGAGCTCGAAACAGCGCGCAAGATCAGCGCCAAGGCGATGGAACGCTTCACCAACAAAGAAGTCGATTCCGTATACCTGCTTTATAACGACTTCAAGAGTGTTTTGACACAACAGGTCGTCCTGCGGCGTTTATTGCCCGCGGAAATGCCGGCGGCGGAGGAATCGACCGCGACCGAGTACATCTACGAACAGCCGGCGGCGGAAATTTTCCGCAACCTGCTGCCGAAGTACGTCGAGACGAATATTTATCAGGCCATGCTCGAATCCGGGGCCGCCGAACACGCCGCCCGCATGACGGCCATGGACTCGGCCACGCGCAACGCCGAAGAGATGATCGAAAAGTTGACACTGCATCTCAACCGCGTTCGTCAGGCGAGCATTACCAAGGAACTCATCGAAATCGTCAGCGGCGCGGCCGCACTGGAGTAAACCAGAGACGCCGTCGAAGTTAGGGAATCGAAATGTCGAAAATCGGAAAAGTCATCAAAGTCGCCGGCCCCGCCGTCGACATGCAATACGGCGAAGGTCACCTGCCTAAGATCTTCAACGCCGTTCGCATTACCAGCGAAGGATTCGACGTCCCGAACCCTATCGACATCGTCTGTGAGGTGCAACAGCACTTGGGCGAAGGCCGCGTGCGCACCGTCGCCATGCAGCCGACCGACGGCCTTGTCCGCGGCATGCAAGTCGAAGATCTCGGCGAGGGCATCAGCGTCCCGGTGGGGCCGCAAACCCTCGGCCGCGTGCTCAACGTCCTCGGTGAACCGGTGGACAAAAAGGGGCCCGTCGAAACCGAGCAGCGCTACCCCATCCACCGTCCCGCCCCGTCGCTTGAAGACCAGTCGACGGAACTCGAAATGCTCGAGACCGGCATCAAGGTCATCGACCTTCTCGAGCCTTATCTCAAGGGCGGCAAGATCGGGCTATTTGGCGGCGCCGGTGTCGGCAAAACCGTCATCATCATGGAGCTGATCAAGAACATCGCCACCGAGCACGGCGGTGTGTCGGTCTTCGCCGGAGTCGGCGAGCGCACCCGCGAAGGCAACGACTTGTGGCTTGAAATGCAGGAATCGGGCGTTGTCGATCCCGACGATTGGAAAAAATCGAAATGCGCCCTGATCTACGGTCAGATGACCGAGCCGCCGGGCGCGCGTCTGCGCGTCGGGCTCACCGGCCTCACTGTCGCCGAATATTTCCGCGACGTCGAGGGACAGGACACCCTGCTCTTTATCGACAATATTTTCCGCTTCACCCAAGCCGGCTCGGAAGTCTCCGCGTTGCTCGGCCGCATGCCCTCCGCCGTCGGTTATCAGCCCAACCTGGCGACCGAGATGGGCGAGCTGCAAGAGCGCATCACGTCGACCAAGAAGGGCTCGATCACGTCGGTCCAGGCGATTTACGTCCCCGCCGACGACTACACCGACCCCGCCCCGGCCACCAGCTTCGCGCACCTCGACGCCACCACGAACCTGTCGCGCGAAATCGCCTCGCTCGGCATCTACCCGGCCGTCGATCCGCTGGCCTCGACCTCGCGCATCCTCGACCCCAACATCTTGGGCGCCGAGCACTACAACACCGCCCAAGCCGTGAAACAGGTCCTGCAACGCAATAAGGAATTGCAAGACATCATCGCGATTCTGGGCGTCGAAGAGCTGTCGGAAGAAGACAGGCTCACCGTTTCGAGAGCCCGCAAGATCCAGCGCTTCCTCTCACAACCCTTCTTCGTGGCCGAGCAGTTCACCGGCCTCGAGGGACGCTACGTTCGCGTCGCCGATTCAATTCGAGGCTTTAAGGAAATCGTCGAAGGCAAGCACGACGATCTGCCCGAGCAGGCGTTCTACCTGGTCGGAACGATTGAAGAAGCCGTCGAGAAGGCGGCCAAGCTCGCCGAGGCGGCCTAATGCCGGGAAAGCTCAAGCTTGAGGTCGCCGTTCCCACGCGGCAAGTGCTCTCCGACGAAGTTGACAGCGTCGAAGCGCCGGCCGCCGACGGCTATATGGGTGTCCTACCCGGCCACGCCGCCCTGATCACCGAACTCGGCCACGGTGTTCTCTCCTACGAAGCCGGGGGCAAGAAAAGCTACATGGCGCTCAGCGGCGGCTTGATGGAAGTGCTGCCCGACCATGTGCGCGTGCTGGCCGACAGCGCCGAGTGGGCCGACGAAGTCGACCTCGAACGCGCCGAAACCGCCCGCCGCCGAGCAAACGACATGCTGCAAAGCCACGAAATGGAAATCGACGTCGAAAGGGCCCAGCGAGCCATCCGCCGCGCCGAAGCCCGCCTCGAAGCCACCGAGCGCGTCCGGGATGGCTGATTCAACTACGACCAGACCGCGCCGCGAGGGGGCTGTGAAAAAATGGGGGACAGTCCACTTCGCACCAGGAGAAATTGTTGATTTGATGGAACTTATTCGGTCGGTGCTCGGTAAAGTCCCCAATTTTTCACAGCCGCGAGGCGGCGCGGCTCGGGTCGTCCGTGGACCAAGCACGATCGGGCGAGTGGGCCACGTCGTGCTAGGAAATCGCCCCCCGCACTAACGCCGCCAGCAACCCACCCAAGACCGGACCCACCACCGGGATCCAGCTATACCCCCAGTCGCTGTCGCCCTTCCCCGGAATCGGCAACACCGCATGCGCGATACGCGGCCCTAAATCCCGCGCCGGGTTAATGGCGTAACCCGTCGTCCCCCCCAAGCAAAGCCCGATGGTGAAAACCAGCAAACCCACCGGCAGCGCTCCGATCGCTCCCAGTCCGATTTTCGCCGAAACGACGCCCACCCCACCATCCAGGCTCAACGACGGCGCCGCCATCGACAACACCGCGAAAACCAAAACGAAAGTCCCCACCACTTCCGAAAACAGATTGGAGGCCGCATTGCGGATCTCCGGGCCGGTGCTGAAAGTCGCCAGTTTCGCCCCGGCATCATCCGTCACCGCGTAGTGGTCTATATAGAACAGATAGACCAAGATCGCCCCGAAAATTCCGCCCGCCAATTGCGCCGCGACATAGCCGGGAACGCTGCTCCACGCGAACCCTCCGGCTGCGGCGAGCCCGATCGTCACCGCCGGGTTGATGTGCGCGCCGCTGATGTCGCCAACGCAAAACACGGCCACGAAGACCGCCATGCCCCATCCAAAAGTGATCA
Organism: Bryobacterales bacterium; assembly: GCA_965248235.1. Classification (GTDB taxonomy): domain Bacteria; phylum Acidobacteriota; class Terriglobia; order Bryobacterales; family UBA6623; genus UBA6623. Next base: position 707,295 of record CBDFIU010000003.1, read on the forward strand.
CGATCCATCCCGAGCCCTCGCCCTTGGTTTGGCGAAGAACGACGTTCGCCACGACGCCGTTGCCCAGTAGGATCAGCAAAAAGGTTCCAACGAATTCCGCAATCAAAACTTCCATGATTCTCCCGCGTAAAGATTCCGAGAGCAGCCCGCAGGCTTCCACCAAGCGGGTTAAGCCTATTGCGGCGAGTTGCCGGGGTCGCTTGCACCGGGGCCGCCCCGGGAACCTCCGCGGCCGCGAAAGCGTTGGCGCATCTCCTCCATCTCTTTCTGATCGATGAAGCCGTCGCCGTTCCCATCCATCATCGGGAAGCGCTCTTGCATCATTTCGGGAAGTTCGTCTTTGGCGATCTTGCCGTCTTCGTTGGTATCAAAGCGGGCGAAAAAGCCTCCCGGCCCGCCGGAGCCTCGGGCGAAACGTCCCGGTTGGCGGCGGCCGCCGTCGTCTTGCTCGGCGGGGGCGGCAGTCACTTCGTCGGTCTTGACGGCTTGGATATTGATGGAGATGTCGACGTCATCGCCGAGAACCAAGCCGCCTCCCTCGATGGCGCGATTCCAGACGATGCCGTAGTGTTTCCGGTCGACGGATGCCGCGGCCTCGAAGCCCACCTTGTGATTGCCGCGGTTGTCGGTGATCGCGCCGAGAAAAGCGATCGGGAAAGTGATTTCCTTCGAGACGCCGTGCATGCGGAAGGTTCCCTTGAGGTCGTAGGCGTTGTCGCCGGTCTTGACGACCTCGGAGCTTTCGAAGGTGATCACGGGATAGGTCGCGACGTCGAAAAAGCTGTCGCTGCGCAGATCCTCGTCGCGCTTGTCGTGATTGGTGTCAATGCTGGCGGCCTGAATGGTGACGTTGACCGAAGAGGCTTCGGGTTTTTCGGGGTCAAAACGGATGAGACCCTCGAAGTCGGAGAAGCCGCCGCGCACTTTGGTCAGCAAATGCCGAATCTCAAAACCGACGACCGAATGGGCCTTGTCGATCTTATACGTTTCGGCGCTCAGAGGCAGCAGAAACAGCAGCGCGGAGAGGAGAATGGGGGTGCACCTTCGCATCATGACGGACTCCTTGGGTTGCAAAGCCGGCCGGTACGGCCTCATAGGCATTTTCGCAGGTTCCGGGTGAGCGAGCGGTGTGGCAGGGGCGCGCGACATAGATGTTCCCGCAATGTGAACGCGGCTGGGGGCTTGTTCTGCTGCTCGCACCGCGAGCGGTACGCTCCACGTTTGTGTCGCACACCCAGCCCCCCACGTCACGGGATGATTACGACACAATATACTTATGCGTGGGGTGATGAGGCGAAATTCCTCCACGGTCGGTTTGGTCGCGGTGATCGGGCTCGGCTTGGCGCTCGTTTATGGGGGTTGGCGGCTATTCGAGAGCGGGCGAGACCAAACTTGCGCGGCATGCGGCCGGCCGGTGCACGCCTACGCCAGGGTTGTGGGTTTGGTGGATGAGGACCCGCGGACTTTTTGCTGCCCGGCTTGTTTGCTGATGGACCACCGTGAGACCGGACAGAAGATCAGAGTCGTCGAGTTGACGGATTATCCCACCCACGCCGGTATCGAGCCCGACGAAGCGTTGTTGGTTGTGGGCAGCAGCGTGAATCACTGCCTTCGGGCGGAGCCGCTGCTCGATCAGCAGAGAGCGGCCAACCGTCTTGAATTCGACCGTTGTTCTCCGAGTGTGCTCGCTTTTTCAAGCGAAGCCGAGGCGCGGGGTTTCATGGCGAAGAGCGGCGGGAGATTGAGCCGGTTTGAGGAGTTGGCGACGAAGATGGATTGACGGGGTGGGTCGCGAAAGAATCGGTGACATCCATGACAGGTATCTGTCAAGTGTCCGCAAGGGGTGGACGCAGTCAGCCCGCTGTTGGTGAGGGATGGGTGATGGAGAAAGGGCGAAGCAATCGTCGCTCTCGATTCGGGTCGGGTGAGCGACGCTCGGAGTCCATCGCCCTCGTATTAGGGGGGTTGGGCGGCTGAGCGGGTTCAGTCAAGGGCGCGCAGCGGCGAAGCGAACCCTTGACGGGTTCCGCTCAGCCGCTTATTGGAAGATTTTCGAGGGCGATGGACGGCCCTCGTCACCCGACGCAGGTCCGGCGTTGGCGGATCAGAGTCCGCGTGATTGGTGGCGTCTTGCCACGCCTACGAACTCCCGTCACCGAATCGCATTCACTTCGATCACCGCCCGCCTCGGGCGCGACCAGACATCCATGAGCCGCCTCGGGCACGCCAAGGCGCGCCGTCGCGGAAGATTCAGTTCGGGTCCAACAAAGTCGATTCCGCCGGCCTCGAAACAGTCACCATGCCGTCTCGGGCGCCGCCGCGGCGGAGCCGTTACGGAGTCACCGAACGCCGAGGCCCGGCGGAAAGTCGTTCAGCGCATCGCTACGTCGCTAGTCTCGCGCTTCGTAGCCGCTTTGGCGGCGGTCGATGGCGAGCAGCATCGCCACCAGCTTGCGGGCCACGCGAATCGTCGCGCGATTGCGATGTCCGCGCTCGAGTTCGCTTTGATACAACCCGGCCAACGGCTCGTTCCAGCGCGGCGCAAGCTTGGCGGCTTCGATCAGCACGTGTTGCAGATGCGGGTTGCGTTGCTTCGACAGCGGGCCGCGTTTGCTCTTGCCCGCCGATTCGTTGAGCCGCGCGCAGAGCCCGCAGTAGCTCACCGCGCGATCGAGCGAGCGAAAGCGCCGCGGGTCGCCGATCTCGACCGCCCACGTGAGCGCCGTGATCGCCCCGACGCCCGGGATCGTTTGCAACCTCGCCACACGCTCGCACAACAGCGGATGCTCGAGCAGGCGTTTCTCGACAAGCCGGGCGAGCTCGGCGGAATCCTCCAGACGGTCGCGGCTCGCGGCCAACAGGAGAAGGTCGGTTTCGCTTGCCTTCAGATCATCGAGAAAGCGGTAGAAGTAGCGTTTGCCGTGCAGTTTGGACTTGGCGTAGGGCTCGCCGATTTCCATCATCAAGGTCGCGATGCGGTTCTTCGACCAGGTCGCTTGTTCGACCAGGCGTCGGCGAAAGCGCAGCAGGCGGCGCAATTCGCGCAGCTCGCGCGGCGGCATCCACACGCGCGGCAGCAGGTTGACGCGGCATAGGTCGGCGAGCTTGTCGGAATCGAGGCGATCGCTTTTCTTTTTGGCCCGCGTGATGGCTTCCATGGCGGCGGGGTGTCCGACGGCGAGGTCGTCGGCGTAGGGCGCGAGCGTGTCGTGGATCCAGCCGCTGAACAAGGTGGCTTCCATCGCCCCGCGCCAGGGCGGTTGCGTTTGGGCCCAACTTGCGAGCGCTTCGCGGGTGGCGTCGATGCGACCTTCCTCGACCAACTCCCCGGCGGCGGTCTTGGTGCAGTAGCTGACGCTTTGCTTGTGGACGTCGAGTCCGATATAGTGCATTTCAGTCCTCCTGAGTTCGGGTTCTAAGGCGCCGCCTTGGGCGGCTGCGCTTAGCTTTTTATCCCTCTCAGGAGGACCTCTTCGCCGGCTCACCTATGCATTAAAACAGTCCGTTTCCGTGAGTCCGTGGATGGATCCAAGCGCGATGAGAATGGGTGTCGGTGGCGTTCCTCCCGCCGCTTCAGGGCTCCCCCCGGGGTGGGAGTTCCACCCAAGGTTCCGCCTTCGGCTCCACCCTGGGCTATATTCCAGCCGCCGCTTCGCGGCTCCGGATCGTCGTGATTTTCGCGGACACAATGTGGCACCCTGTACGCGAGACGGGGGCCTGGTGTTCAAGCGGTAAAGTCGCAGCTTCAGCTCGCGAAGGAATTCTTCGTCCAGCTTCCGCTTGAGGTCGAAGCGGAAAATTCGAGTGCGGCCGCTCCGGCGTCGTTCTCCCTCGTAAACGTGCAACTCGAGGTGATAGGGATCGGTCGACCAGACCGATTCGACATCGCGCGCAAGCATCCACTCGCGCGATTCCCGCCCATGCCCGGCGTCGCCGGCTTGGTAAAAAATTCGGCTTTCCGTGAAAAGGAGTCTCCCCTGGCAGCCGCCGAATGGATGTCGGTGCTTGACGGAGATTTCGTAGTCCGGACGTTCAGGCGCAACGAAGGCCCGGTTAGCCCCGGGCTTCCCGATCTTCGCGCTGATGTGGTTGAACCGCTCCACGGTCAGCTCGCCCGCGGTCATTACAAAGTGGAAGAGCTTGTCGCGCCCTAAGCGGAACCGAGCGTTCTCATAGCTGTGCAGGATGATCTCGGTCGGGCCGACGCGGTCGAGAAATCGGATATCGCGGTAAGCCCAACGGCGACTGTGTTTTTCATCGGCCGCTTCGAAGCGGATTTCGTCGTCGACGATTCTCAGAACGCCTTTCCCGTCGGGCTGAAACCGCTTCTTGTGGATCACCTCAAACACGGTCTCGGCGGACGCGACGGGGCTCACGACCAAGGCGAGAAAAAGTACTCCGAGACAGTATGAAATCCGCGCGATCATGACGCCTCCTCGATGTTGTGAAATCCGGTGAATGCCGCGCCCTTGGGCAATTTCCGACAGCGCAACAGGTAATAGACGACGGGGAAAATGACCAGAACAGTGAATCCCGACGTCACGATGCCGCCGACCACCGGGGTGGCGATGCGCTTCATCACATCCGCCCCGGTCCCCGTGCTCCACATGATCGGCATCAGCCCGATCAGGTCCGTCGCGACGGTCATCAAGATGGGTCTCACTCTGCGGACCGAGCCGTCGTAGATCGCTCGGATGAGGCTGTTGCGGTCGGTGATCAGCCCGTTCGCGTGATGTTCGTTATAGGCCTGATCGAGATAGAGCAGGAGGACAATGGCCGTTTCGGCATAAAGCCCGGCGAGCGCGATGATGCCGACCCAAACCGCGACGCTGAGGTTGTAGTCGAGCGCGTAGAGCAGCCATACGGCGCCGATCAGCGCGAACGGCACTCCGCCGATCACGGCCAGCGATTGGCTCATCGACTTGGTGCTGATGTAAAGGATGACGAAGATCAGCAGCAAGGTCACAGGAATGACGTACATCAGGCGTTGCTGCGCGCGCTGCATGTATTCGTACTGCCCGCTCCATGAGATCGTGTATCCCGAAGGGACTTCGACCGCTTCAGCCACGGCCTCGCGGGCGCGCTCGACGTAGGTGCCGACATCGATGTTGCGAATGTCGACATACACCCAGGCGTTCGGCTTGGCGTTCTCGCTCTTGATGCTCGGCGGGCCGACCGCGTAACGGAGGTCGGCGAGGCGGCCGAGCGGAATTTGATGACCGCTCGGGGTCGGCACCAGGACGGCGCGCAGCCCCGGCAAGTCGTCGCGCAGCTCGCGCGCGTACCGCAGGTTGACGGGATAGCGCTCCAATCCTTCGACGGTGGTGGTAATATTCATGCCGCCGATGGCGGATTGGATGACGTCCTGTACGTCGGCGACGGTCAAGCCGTAGCGGGCGATGGCGGTTCGGTCGATCTCGAAGTCGAGGTAGTTGCTGCCCATGACGCGCTCGGCGTAAACACTCAGCGTGCCGGGGACATCGCGCACGACCCTTTCGACCTGTTGGCCGATGCGTTGCAGCTCGTTGAGATCCGGGCCCGCGATCTTGATGCCGACGGGGGTTTTGATTCCGGTGGAGAGCATGTCGATGCGGGTTTTGATCGGCATGGTCCAGGCATTGGTCAGACCGGGGACTTGGATGGCGGCATTCATTTCGTTGGTGAGTTGTTCGGGCGTCATGCCCTCGCGCCATTCGCTTTCGGGCTTGAGCGTGATGGTGGTTTCCACCATGGAAAGCGGGGCGGGGTCGGTGGCTGTTTCGGCGCGGCCGATTTTGCCGAAAACGGTATCGACCTCGGGAAACGTCTTGATGATCTTGTCGGTCTGCTGTAGGATCTCGCGGGCTTTGGTGGCGGAGATGCCGGGCAGAGTGATCGGCATGTAAAGCAGGTCGCCCTCCCAAAGCGGCGGCATGAACTCCGACCCCAGACGAGCGTAAGGAATCACGCTCACCGCCAGCAGAAGAACCATCAGCGCGAGAACCGGCCAACGGAGTCGAAAGACGATCTCCAGCAAGGGGCGATAGACGGCAATGAGCAAACGGGCGATCGGGTTGCGCTTTTCGGGCCGGATGCGTCCCCGCACCCAGTACCCGACAAGCACGGGGACCAGCGTAACGGACAGCAAAGCCGAGGCCGCCATCGCGTACGTCTTGGTGAAAGCCAGCGGCTTGAACAGGCGCCCTTCCTGCGCTTCGAGCGTGAAGACGGGCAGGAAAGAAACCGTGATGACGAGCAGTGAAAAGAACAGCGACGGACCGACTTCCTTCGACGAGTCGAGAACGATCTTCCAATGGGGTTTCTTGCCGCGGTCTCGCTCTAAGTGCTTATGAGCATTTTCGACCAGCACGATTCCGGCGTCGACCATGGTCCCGATGGCCACCGCGATGCCGCCCAGCGACATGATGTTGACACTGAGTCCCTGCCAATGGATGACGATGAAAGCCATCAGAATACCGATGGGCAGGGTTATGATGGCGACCATCGCGCTGCGGAAGTGAAAGAGGAAGAGGATGCAGACCAAGGCGACGATGAGAAACTGCCGACCGAGCGCGGTCGTGAGACTGTCCACGGAGCGGTCTATCAAAGCGGTGCGGTCGTAGGCGACGAGGATTTCGACGCCCTCGGGAAGGCCGGGTTTGACTTCTTCCAGTCGTGCTTTCACGTTCTCGATGACTCGGCGCGCGTCGGCGCCATAGCGCACGACGACAATACCGCCGACGGTTTCGCCCTCGCCGTTCCAATCGGCGATGCCGCGGCGGATCTCGGGTCCGAGGCCGACGCGGGCAACGTCGCTGAGAAGGATTGGTGTTCCATGGCCGTCGACTCCCAGCGCGATGCGGCGGATGTCGTCGACGGATCGGATGTACCCGAGCCCGCGAATCATGAATTCCTTCTCGGCGACCTCGAGAAGACGGCCCCCGACATCGACGTTGCTCATTTTCACGGCGTCGCGAATTTTCGAGATCGGCAGGTTGTAGGCACGCAACTTGTTGGGGTCGAGGGTGATCTGATATTGGCGAACAAAGCCGCCGACGCTTGCGACCTCGGAGACTCCGGGAACGCCGGTCAGCTCGTATTTCAAGAACCAGTCTTGGATCGAACGCAGCTCACTCAGATCATGACGGTCTGACTTGAGGACGTACATAAAGGCCCAGCCGACTCCGGTGGCATCGGGTCCCAGGGTTGGGGTAACGCCGTCGGGGAGCCTGGCTGAAATGTAGTTGAGGTATTCGAGGACACGGCTGCGCGCCCAATACATGTCGGTACCGTCTTCGAAAATGATGTAGACGAAGGAGAATCCGAAAAACGAATAGCCACGCACGACCTTGGCGAAGGGGACGGCCAGCATTTGCGTCGTCAACGGGTAGGTGACTTGGTCTTCGACGATGCGCGGCGCCTGACCGGGGAATTCGGTGTAGACGATGACTTGCACATCGGAAAGATCCGGTATGGCATCGAGCGGAGTGTTGGCGATCGAATAGACGCCGCCCGCGGCCAGGACGAGGGCGCCCAGGACCACCAGGAAGCGGTTTTCGATCGACCATTCGATGATCTTGGTCAACATGGCATTTTTTCGTTGTGTCGAGTTATGACGACTTTAGGGTTGCGAACTCCCGGGATCCGATGATTCGTCGGGGGCGGACCGATCGCCGAGCAATTGGTTGATGGCCGCCTTGAGATTGCTCTCGGAGTCGATCAAGAATTGCGACGAGGTCACGACTTTCTCACCCGCTTCCAGCCCTTTGCGAATCTCCTGGTAGCCGCCGCCCTCGGGACCGAGCGTGACTTCGCGCGGCTCAAAAATCCCCTTGGCTCTCTCCACAATCACCACGGCTCTTTCTCCGCTGTGGAGAACCGCTTCGCTCGGGACCTTAACGGCATCGCGTACGGCCGGGGGCCGGATCAGGACATCGGCGAACATGTTGGGACGCAGCTTCATGTCGCTGTTGTCGATTTCCACGTAGGCCGCCAGAGTCCTGGTGCGGACGTCGAGCGCGCCGTCGAACAGAACGACGCGGCCTCTCCAACTTCGGCCCGGGAAGGCGTCGACCTCGACGCGGACCCGCGTTCCTTTTCGCACGTGTCGCATGTCGTCTTCGTAAAGCTCGATCTTGGCCCACAACTTGGAGTGGCTGCCCAGGGTGAGCACGGCCATCCCCGGGGTCAAGCGCATACCCTCTAATGAGCCGGCCATCTTGGCGACGATCAGACCGGAAGCCGGAGAGTACACCTTCACGGTTCGGGTCACCTGGCGTGAATCATCGAGTTCCTCTATTTGTTCGTCGGCGACGTCCCAATACCGCATCCGCTCACGAGCGGCCTCGAGCAGCGAACGGGCGCGTTCGACGGCTTCGGGATAGGCCGATCCCGTGAGACGGTCCAAGTAATCGAATGCCGCCAGGTACTCGCGCTGAGTGGCGACGAGTTCAGGGCTGTACACCTCGAACAGCACATCGCCACGCTTCACGGATTCGCCGACGTTGTTGAAGTAGGCTTTCTCGATCCACCCGGCGAACTTCGTATTGACAGACACGAGCGTCTCGTCGTTGTGAGCAAGGGTCCCGATGGTGCGGATTTCGATCGGGATATTGCCGCGCTCGGCGAGAGTGGTGCGCACGGCGAAATTCTGCAAGAAGTTGGGGTCGACCCGAACACCGCCCTCCGCCGATAGCTCGTCCTCATAGACGGGAACGAGATCCATGCCCATGGGGGATTTGCCGGGCTTGTCGGAGATGTAGCTGGGGTTCATGGGGGCTCGCCAGTGGAGAATCTTACGCTCACCTGTGCCGGCAGCGGCGCCGGAGACCGAAGTGTCCTTCAGCGGTGTCAGGCGCATGCCGCAAACAGGGCACGGTCCGGGTTCTTCGCGAAGGATGTGGGGGTGCATCGCGCAGGTCCAAAGCCGAGCGTCGGCGTGCGATGCGGCGACTTGTTGGGCCTGTTCTCGGCCGACGAGTTGATCGGCCCACTCCCATCCGGCCGGGTTCCAGAGCAGCAGCCCCGGGCCGGCGGTACCCAGTAGGAAGGCGCACAGGCCGACGAGCAAGAGTTTCGATGGGGTGGTCATTGTTGCTCCTCCTGGGAGGGTTTTTCGTCCGGCGATGGGTTGTAGTCGGCGGCAAGTTTGTCGTCGGCCGGATGGGGCGGAAAAGCGGCGCCGGTGGCTCGTTCGATATCGGCCAGGGTCTTCATGTAGTCGGCGCGGAGTTGCGCCAGCCCCAGCCGCACTTCCAGCAGCACGCGTTCACTGTCGAGCAAATCGAGCACGGCCAGCGAACCGGTGGCATAGGCCGCCTCGCCCGCGCGCAGGGCCTGCTCAGCCTGCGGCACCAGAGCGTCTTCAAACAGCGACATTTGACGGCGAATGGTTTCCAGTCGAAAGGCCCCGGAACGGATCGAAACTTCAGCACGATTGACCTCGTTGCGATAGGCGGCCTTCGAGGCCACCAGGAGCTCGCCGGCTTCCAGAACCGCGGCATCATATTTGCGGCGAAAGATGGGCAGATTGACGCCGACGGTGACGTTATAGATGTTCTTGCCGTTGCCAGCCGGAGGCATCATGCGACCCGCGACGTCCCGTCGGCCGAGGACATTGGTTAGGCCCATGCCGACGGTGAAGTCGGGCCGGTATTGTTTTCGCGCCAGGTGGATTCTTTTCTCATCGCTCTCGATCCGCAAAAAGGCCGCCTCGATTTCCGGGCGCTCACGGCGCGCCAAGGCGTAGAGTCGGCCGGTGTCGAGAGCGTTGGCGGGAACGGCGGGCAAGGTTACCTGGGCGAGCGGCGTGTCGACGGCTTGGTCCATTAGTTTGTTCAGAACCGCCTCGGCGTCGACTCGGTGACGACGGAAGATTTCGAGTTGGTTTAGGCCGCGGGTGATCTCGGCTTGCAGTTTCAAGGCGGCTTGCTGCAGTCCGACTCCCTGGGCATAGCGGGCCTGGGCGAGGGTTTCGTAGTGCCGCAGCAGCTCGAGGTCCTCACTGGTGACGGCCGCGGCGGTATCGACGTAGGCGAGATCGTAGTAGGCCGACTTGATTTGCCGGACAACTTCCGCTTTGTCGGCCTCGTGAGTGGCCGCCACGACGGCGGCTTCCTTGGCGGCGACCTTTTCGCGGTCGCTCAGTTTCCCGAACCATGGGAAACGCTGTGAAATACTGACCATCGTTGTTTGCGGGCCCACTCGTGTCTCCGGCGCGCGGGCGAACTGCGTCAGCCCGACGACGGGATCCGGCAGCGCGCTGACCTGGGGCAGGCGCTGTAGGGCCGCGCGGTAGCGGGCAAACGATTCACGTACCGCCGGATGGCGCTCGACGGCGCGGGCGATATAGACGCCCAGTTGCTCGTCTCCGTTGATGGCGTAGGTTGGCGCGCCGGCGTAGCTTTCGGCGGCCGCCGAACTGACAGCCCATAGGGCAAGAATGATTCGTATTCTCACGGCTTTCCTCTCTCTGTGTTCCGGCGCGACGGCGCATTCGGGCAAGTATTCGCGCAAGCCCGCGGGCTTGGGAACGTCTTTGAAGACTTATCGAGAGCGGAAAGCTAGATCAGGAGCGCGGCGTTCTTGACGTAGAGCGGTGGGGAGGAATCGGTGATCGCCGGATCAACCGAGGAACGCGTTCGGGCGCGGTCGACGCGGTCTCGGTCTGATAGGACGACCGATTCCGTGATGCGCGCCGGCGCAAAGTCGGCGGCGGGTGAAATCAGAACCTTGGATGTCCGCGCCTCGCACAGCGTTTCGCAGCCCCGCGTTTTCCGTTGCTCGTGGTCGCAATGATCGTCGCAGCATTCATGGGACGAAGGGGCAGCCGCGGCGACGAGCACACGACACGGCGCGGACAAGAGAACAGCGGCAAGCGACAGCACGACCGGCAGGACCAAGGCGCGGTACCTGGTGGATCGTGTGGTTGAAATGCCGGTTGTCATGGCTCGAGGGCGGCACCCTCTACAATTAGTGTAAACCCTGCACCCGGCTACAGAGTCAAGTCCCCCCGGATCGACGGTTGGCGCCGCCTTACCGCACTTCGAGCAGGACGTCGTTACTTACGACTCCCTGGGATTCGATGCGCAGCGCGTGGAGGCCCGGGGGGAGGTCCTCGGGTAGTTCGGCATTCACCTGATAGAGCCCAGCGAAAAGCGGCGCCAAGCCACTGAATACGACCTCGGCGTCGTACCCGGCCACCTCGACGCGTGGCGCCATCACGGTCCACGAAAGGGGCGAACGCGGAGCGCCCGCGCCGCTTAGGACGGGCGGATCAACGGCTCCCAACCCGGTCGCGAAGATTTGTACGATTTCACCGGCGGCCGGAGGCTTCTCCGTCGCATGCTGATCGGTGCTGTTGAGAATCGCGCCAAAGCCGGTTTGCAGGTCGAAAAATATCCCGGGTTGGGCCGCCCTCACCGGGAGTGTGACGGCTTCGCCGGCGCCGGTCGCCGAGGTGATGAAGATCTCGGCTTGCTCGGAGGGCAAATCAAACGGCGCCATCCAGTTGACTTGCGTGGCGGAAACGAACAACAGCGGCACCGGTGTCCCGTTGACGAGAACCGTCGTCCCGGCCAATTGTCGCGGCAGGGGAAGGGTGGGCGCCCAGGCGGGTTCCGAGGCGGCGGTCAACGCCGTTCCGAAAGTGGAATAGAGCCCGCCGGGGCTGAGCACGCGCTGTTCGCCCGCTCCGGCGACGTTGAAGCTCGCTGCGTTGACAACGCCTTCTTGAGCAAAGGACGGCCTTGGTCCGGTGGCCACCGCGGTGGCCGTAGTTCGTATATTCTCCGCCTGTTCGACCTCGGCCCGCAGAATGTTGAAAACGCCCTCCGACGCCAAGCGCCACTCGACGGCGATACGGCCGCTTGCGTCGGTCATCGCGCGCGAAGGGGTCGCCACGCCGTCTCCGCTTGGGATCAAGACAACGGGGACTCCGCCGTAGTGCAATTTGTCTTCGTCTCGCAGCCGGAACACCACCGGCAACGGCACAACGCCGCCCTCGCCCGCCGACTGCGAATCACCCGACGCCGCGGCGAGCCGTACTCCGCTGAGTCCGTCTTGGACACGCACGATCGTGCGGGCCGTGTCATACCCGGGGTTGGCAGCGCGCGCCGTCAACCGCGTGATCCCGACGCTCGCCCCATTCACGGTGAAGGCCACCTCCCGCTCCCCGGCCGGAATCGTGACCGAGGGAGGAATCTCGATGGCTCCGCTGTCGCTCGACAGCATCACGTCGAGGTCGGCATCGAGGGGACCGTCGATGTTCACTGTCGCGGTTGCCGAGCGGCCTCGAATCACCCCGGCGGCGGGCCAGGTGGAAAGATGCAACCGCCGCACCAACGCCGTGTGCGCCGTGCCGCGTTGATCGACGGCTTGGTGAAAGTAGGTCTCCCATTCGGTTCGAATGCGGTTGAGTTTGGCGAGCGTTTCGAGCGTGGCGTTCTCGCCTTCGGCAACGAGAAGCACGATCGCGAAGTTGAAATCTTTCTGCGCCACGCTCGGCCGCGGCCGACGCGGACCCTCGGCGTCAATGACCATGTCGATGGTCACTTCCCGGCGAGTCCCATCGAAAGCAACGCCGATCGACGGGGCGGCGCCTCGGGGTCTTGTCACCGAAGGGTCGTCGACGAAAAAGCTCGGGAGGACGTCGTCGGCCTCACGCAGCCCCATCAGATATTGATCGAAGGCGCCGTACTTTTCCACCGCGCCGACGGTTTCAAATTGCGGCGTCGCCATACCGTGGTCCGTGATGCGATTGCCTTCCAGCACCGAGGCGTCGGAGTTGAAAAAGAAACTCCAGTGCGCGTCTTGACGCCCCAGTAAAGCCTTCGATGTCGACTGCGTCATGGGATCGAGAAACCGGACATACGCCAGGAAGCGATGGCCTGACTCCTGCCCGAAGACGGAGAGCGTATTGTTATGTCCCAGGATAGAAATCGTCGTCTCGGGGTCGTCGGGGAAATTGGAAAGCGGCCCCATATTGAGGAAGCTTTGCAGGCGTAGCGGGGAGCCGAACGATTCACCGAAGTCGAAGACGGGGTTGCCGTCGGGCTGCAGGCCGCCAATACCCTCGACGTCGTTACGGACGTTGAGTTCAAAGGCAAAGGCGCCGGGTCCGGCCGGCAATCGCAGATCGTTGAACAAGACGATGAAGTCGTAGCTGTCTCCGTGATTTCGGTAGAACCTTTGCGTCACGGCGACCGGGTCGATATCGCGTTCGTCGGTGAAAATCTCGGCCAACGCTCCCGGGATCGCGGTCACGGCGCCCTGTGAAAAATCAACGGCGCGCACATCGTCTTCGAATCCGCCGGGCATCACACCCACTACGATCGAGGCCAAGTTGACGGCAAGGTAGTGAAAGTCGATTCGTCCGTCGATGTGGAGAACGGCTTGAAATGTTTGGCGGCGACCGATGGTCGCGCGGGTGAATTCAGGAACTTCGTCCCATGTGAAAACAACACGGTCGGCGGTGACAAAGGCGGTCACTTTCGAATCGAGTCGGCTGGGGTCGAGGTCGGTGAAAAGCGGGGCGACGCGGGGCGGCCCGGCGGCGGCGCGCGAGAGGCTGCGCGCGGTCGAGCCGGCGTCGGGTTCCACAAAACTCAAGTTGCCGTCGGAATGGACCCAGACGGTCTCGTGAGATTGCTCAAAGAATGAAAAAGAAAACGGCAGCACGACGTTTTCAGCGTCGTCGTCGCCGAGCGGCAACGGCGAGCCCAGCTCTCTCGCCTGTTCGTCGAAACCCAAGGGCAGCGGTTCGGCGGCATAGCCGTTTTCACCGGGGCGCAGAGTGATGCTGAGTTGGTCAAGGTCGAAATCATTGGGTCGCAACACGACGCCGTCGGAATCATCGAGGATCGCGATGTGGCCGATATCGTCGCGAACCGCCGCCTGTCGCGCGGTCGACAAAGCGGCGACAAATCCGCGCCGCGCCGTTTCCTGGCGATGCCGCAACAGTTCCGAGACGACACGGCCGCGATAGGTACCGTCGAAGCGGCCCCTGATGTCGGCCGCCGGCAGTACGCTCATCCCCGCCGCAACCAGCACGGCGAGCCAACGAAGAGAGTGGCGCAACGGCCGTAGTGAGGAGACGGGCTTCATGCGGTCGGGGGATCAGGCTGAAGCAATCGTTTCTTGGAAGGGAAGTCGCGGGACCTAACGCTTCGCAGCCCGCCAATGCGGCGGAGGCCGGCCGGCATTTCTCACCAACTGACGGCCGAAGCACATGATAGCCCGCCATTACCTCGTTGCGCTTGCTTGCCGTGCTCACCATACCGTTCAAGTACGCCTCTTTGCTTAAGAGATGGGCGCCAAACGGCCCGCGTCTCGTACTGACGGCCCTCTCATGCACTTCGCCTCGACACTTGGTGAGAAATGCAGGCTAGTCGAGGCGCGTCAAGAAAATCGGCAAACCGTCCTTGTTGGAGTAGTTGGGCCGATAGCGGTCAACGTTGTACATTGTCTCGACATCCACTTCGCGCGGCCCCAGACCGGGGTCGGGAATATCGGTGATCGCGTAACAGCCGTTCTGAATGGCCATCATCTTCGCGGTCACTCCCTCCACGATGCAATCAAGAGCCATGGTCGCGAACGTCGTCGCGATCATCCTGTCGAGAAAATCCGGGTCGCCGCTCCTTAATTGGTACGTGAGGTCGGCGACGACGGTTTCCTCTCCGGAAGCGTCTTTGAGGCGATCGCTAAAGGCTTCGGCGATGCTGACCCTCTTGCGATGGCCGTAGGCGTCGGGCGGCCCCTTCTCCTCCACCGGACGCCCGACCCATGTGGCGCCCTCCGACAGAACCACCAGCGAATAATTGCTCGGGTTATTCTGCTTGTCAGTGATCAGCAAGTCGATCAGTTTTTGGAGATCAAAGTTGTGCTCCGGAATACAACACCGAATGTTGGCGACGTAGGCCGTGTAGAGAGAAGTGAACCCCGCGTCTCGGCCGAAGATGCGAAAGATGCCGACACGCTCGTGGGACCCGACGGTCGTCCGCATGCGCTTCACCGCGTCCACGGCGCGCGTCAACGCGGTCGAAAAGCCAATGCAGTATTCCGTGCCGCGGACGTCGTTATCCATGGTCTTGGGCACGCCTACGACCGGAAAACCCTGGTCGGAGAGTACCTTGGAGTAGCTCAGCGTATCGTCGCCGCCAATGGTTAACAGGTGGTCGATGCCTAATCTGTCCAGGTTCTCCCTGACGATCGGCGTCATGTCGACGACGCCGCTTTCCACTTCCCGGCAGCGCCCAAGTTTTGGTTTCACATGCTCGGGGACGCTGTCGACTCTCATCTTGGATGGTTTCGTGCGCGACGTGTGCAGAAAGGTGCCGCCGGAACGGTCGATGCGGCGTGTGATATTGGGATCGAGCCGAATCATGTACTCGTCGTCGAAACCATCGTCGAGGTTCGCGTGCGTGAGCCCTGCCCAGCCCCGGCGAATTCCGATCAGGTCGTAGTCGCCGATCGCGGCCGCGCCCCACACCACGGATTTGATCACGGAGTTAAGTCCGGGGACATCGCCGCCGCCCGTGAGAATTCCGATCGTTTTCTTCGCCATACGGTGTTTTCTTGCGAGTTCGACAGGTCGTTACAGCTTTCGGTTTCGACCACCCGTCAGCCGAGAAATACTTCGGCGGAGGGGTCGGTCTCCCAAGCCAAATGATTCGTGTAAAGCAGGATCAGCGCTTCCGCGTATTCGTCCTTGAATTGCGCGTGAACGCGTTGTTGCCAACCCTCGCCGAGCGCATCGCCGGTGCGGTTGTTCTTTTCGAAGAAGCCATTGCCGTCGTGAGGAATTTCGAGAAAGTCGAGCACCTCGGCGACGAAGGGCAGATTCGACACCAAGATTGCCTGCGCCGCTTCGCGAGCCACCTCGTTATCACCCTCTTCGAGCCGACCCCATAGGCGCGGAAGGGCCTTGCGCAGCTTCTCGCGGTTGAGTTTGTTCATGGCGGCATGCACCTTGAAAGAATCGTAGACCTGGAAGGTGCGCAATTTGCCCATCGACACACCGCGCATCAACTCCTCAAACCGCTCGCGCCCTATACCCTGAAAAACCGCCGAAAGGTCCATGAGATTCGAGAATAGCACAGCCTCCGACAACGGTCGAAAGAGGCTGTGAGGGGCCCTCAATCGATGCGGGAAACGGTCCCGCGGAGGGCCGGCGCAGGATGGTGTTTCGGGATTCGGAGGTGACGTGCTCCGGCTAACGCACCTTCTCGTCCTTCTCAACAAGCCCGTCGCGAAGCTGGATCACGCGGTGAGCGTGCATGGCGACGTCATGCTCGTGGGTGACGAGAATAATGGTGTTGCCCTGCTTGTGAAGTTCGTCGAACAGCGCCATGATTTCGTCGCCGGTCGCGGTGTCGAGGTTGCCGGTCGGTTCATCGGCGAGCAGGATCGAGGGGTGGTTGACGAGAGCCCGCGCGATGGCGACTCTCTGCCGTTGACCGCCCGACAATTCATTCGGTTTGTGATACATGCGGTCGGTGAGGTCGACGTGTCCGATAGCGCTCAGGGAAAGCGCGGAGCGTTCAGCCGGTTGAATGCCGCTATAGACGAGCGGCAATTCGACGTTCTGAAGCGCCGTCAGCCGCGGCAAGAGATTGAACGTTTGGAAGACGAATCCGATTTCCTTGTTGCGGATGTGCGCCAACTCGTCGTCGTTCATCGAGCTGACCAACCGGCCCGCAATATAGTATTGTCCCACCGACGGCGTATCGAGGCAGCCGATCAAGTTCATCAGGGTCGACTTCCCCGAACCCGAAGGCCCCATGATCGCCACATACTCGCCTTTTCGGATTTCGATATCCATCGAACGAACGGCGTGGATTTCCTGATCGCCCATGACGTAGGTTTTCCACAAATCATAGGTTCGAATCACCACGCCGTCGCGACGAAGTTGCTCGCCGACGTCTTGCGGATTGGAGACTGTCGTGGTTGCCATGGTCCCTGCCGGTCCGCCAAAGGGTCGATCGAATTAACGGCTCCACCAACTCAATGAATCGTCCTCGTTCTTGATGCGGATCTTCGCCTTGTTCTTGATCGTTCGGAGAATCTTGTAGTTCCCCGTAATAATCTCGGCCTGCTCGTCCAGGCCGGCGACAGCTTCGATGTGGGTCGTGCCGGTCACTCCGGTGTCCACGCGTCGAAAGACCGCCTTGTTGTCCTCGACGATAAAGACGCCCTCGATTTCCTCGTCCGGGTCGGGCAACGCGGCCGCCGCCCGGGCGCTGGCGGGGTCGTCGGGCTCCGCCAGCGCCTTGGCGGGTCGCACCGTCAGGGCTTGAATGGGCAGCGTCAAGACGTCGTTTCGGGTCGCGGTCGTGACGCGAGCGGTGCAGGACATGCCGGGCCGAATCGTCGTACTCGGGTCGTCCAACGCGACGACAACCTTGAAGTCCTTGGCCTCTTGCGAGGTATTGGCGGTTTGCGAAGCGGCCAAGCCGGTGCTGCGAAGAATCGCCGTGTTGCCGATTTCAATCACGCGGCCTTGGAAGCGCAGATCGGGCAGGGCGTCGACTTCGACCTCGGCGATTTGATCGAGCTTGACGTTGACGATATCCGTCTCGTCGACCTTGACCTCGGCTGTGATCAGCGACATGTCGGCGATCGTCATGATCAAGCTGGCCGAAGAGTTCTGGATGCCGGGGACAACCGTCTCGCCCACGCGAACCGGCAGGTTGGTCACGATGCCGGCCAAGGGCGCGACGGAATAATGCTTCGCCAACACATCGGTCGCGCGAAGCAGTTGAGCCTCGGCCTGATCCACGCGGCGGTCGGCGGACTGTTGCTGCGCCACCAATTGATTTCTTTGGACTCGAAGCTCCTCCAATCGCGCTTTGGCCTCTTCCACCGAGGCCGCCGAGGCTTCGTAATCCGCGCGCGCCCCATCGTAGTCTTGACGCGAGATAAGCTTTTCTTCCAATAATTGCCCGGAGCGTTCGTAGCTAAGGCGGGCTCGTTGCAACTCGGCTTGCGTCCGAGTCAAGGCGGCTTCCTGGGTGCGTTGATTCGCTTCGTTGGCCGCGATGCCGGCGTCGCGGGCGGATAACTCAGCACGGAAAAGTTGAAGCGAAGCTTTCTGGGCGGCAACTTCGGCGGCGGGCTGAACGGTTTCCAGCTTGGCGAGTCGCTGACCCGGCTCGACGCTGTCTCCCTCGAGAACGTAGAGATCGGTGATCCGTCCCAGGCTGTTGGCGCCGATGTTGACGTAGTTGCGGGGGGTGATTTCTCCCGAGGCGATGACGACCTGCAGCAGATTCCGGCGCTCAACGCGGCCTGTTTGCACTTCGACGACGCCACGTCGACTGTAGGCGAAAGTACCCCCACCAATCGCCGCGATCAGGAGAACGACCCCGCACCAAATAAGAATCTTTTTCATCGTCGTGAATGGGAGCGGGCCGGGTCCGAGCCGCCGCTCCTTAGTACGCAGTTCCCGGGAGAGAAGTTCCCCCGTACTGTACTGACGTTCGAACCGGCCGGCCGGTTAGCGCAGGTCAACAAATAGACGGATGAAGCAACTAATTCACTCGGGCAATTCGTTCAAAATCCAGACCGATATTACTCGGGAAAGATCCGCTGTTCCAGTCTAACAGAGAGAGCTTTAACGTACCGGTACACGGATTATACGTCGACGCACGTTATGCCCCGGCGGCCGGTTCGCCGGTGAAGTCGGGATGCTCGATCATTTCCAGCATGCGGACGGCATGGCGCTCGCAATGGTACGCAATATAGTAGAACCACTGCAGCGCCGTGAGTTCCCCGTAGAAGTTTGAATGAGGATGCTTGTAGATACGCACGCCCGGGTTCGGGGCCGCCGCGAGCAAGCGTAGCGCTTTCTCATGCGCTGCTTGGAAGAACTCGACCACCTCGGCCTTGGAGCGCAGCGTGTTCTTCACCGAGTAGTTCTCGGCCTTTCGCCCGGAATCGAGCATCCTCTTGCGGATGAGATCCTTCTTCCCGACCAGCGCCTTCGCCCGTTCGGGTTGGTCTTCTCGATTGAGGGCTTTCGCCACCACGGCCTGAAGTTCCTGGTGCGCCAGGGCGGCGTGTTCGGCTTCTTGCCCTAGGGTGTGCCGGAACCCTTTGGGGCGAAAATTCCAATCCACTTCCTCGAAGCGATCGAGCACGGCCAGAAAACGATCGGCGCTCGCCTGCAAGACCTTGCGGGCTTCCAGTACTTCGGCGCGAGCTTGCGATGGGGGTTGTTGCCCCGGCGCCGCCGCCACGAAGGCGAACAGCAAGATCAAAAGGAAGGTCGGGAGAAAATTCGAAATCCACATAACTATATAGACGTTGCTTCCAAGCGGATGGTGTCGGTCGAGTGTTCCTCTATTTCGTCGGCGAAACCGCGCTGTCGGGCGATTTCGTCACTACCCATATTTTTCAAACACGATGGCCTGTTCGTCAAATCCCTGAGCGATAAGTTTTTCGGCGCTGCCGCGCACCATCTCCGGACGGCCGCACAGATAAACGTCGACGCCCTCGGATTTTCCGGCGAGAGCCTCCGGCAAGTGCTGCTGGGCGTGACCCGTACGGCCGTCCCATTCGGCGCCCGCTTGGCTCAACACCGGCCAAAACCGGAAATTCGGCTGCCGCCTCTCGAACAGTTCAAACTCTTCACGATAGTAGAGATCTTCGGCCGCGCGGGCGCCCTGCAGCAGCGTCAGAGAAATATCGCCGGGCGAATTCGCGCCGTCATTCAGTAGGTGACCGAGCATCGACCGAACCGGCGAAATGCCGGTTCCGTGGACCACGAAGACCGATTCACGAAGAGGCTGCCGCAAGACGAAATTGCCCGCGGGAGGGTCGGAAAGAAAGGCTTCATGGGTTTCGCATTCAGCGAGAAACCGCCCGAAAGCTCCGCTCGACTCGTTCACGCGCACGCACAGCTCAAAGCCGTCCGTTCTGGGCGCCGACGCCAGCGAGTAATACCCCTTCGCTGTCTCATTGTCGACGTCCGCGCTGAGGCAAACATATTGCCCCGGCTCGAAGGCGACCGGTTCGTCGTCGGTCCGCTCCCAGCTCAAGTGGAATACATCGGCGGTCAGCGCGCGGCGATCGGTCAGCCGGACTTTCCATGGGCTCCCCGAGTTCATGCGTCCAACACCCGCCGCACTCGCTTGGCCAGGATGTCAACCAACGAGGGGTCGCCGTCGAGCGGCGGCGAGCAGAGGATTTCGATTCCGGGGTGCGCCGCCGATACGTCGTTGAGAATCCGAGGAAGGTCTTTTTGCAAGTGCATCCCCATGGTGAGGAAGTAAGGGGTCACGACGATTTTTGTAGCGCCTTCGCGCGTCAACCGATCCACGGCGGCGGCCAAATCGGGCTTCACCGGATCAAGAAAGGCCTCCGACCAAAGCTCGACGCCGCAGCGCCGGGCGGTATCCGCCGCCACGCTTATCACCGCCTCGTTGGCCTCGGGAACGCTCGAACCGTGCGCGAACACTACCAGCCCGATGCGAGGTCCCGCCAACTGCTCCATGTCCCGTCTAGTTTAGCGAGTATTTCCAGCCACATCCCCTGAGGCGGCCCTATCGACCCGGAATGATCAGGTTGGCGCCGGGTTGGGCCGCGACATGAAAATGTTGATCGAGGAAGTCGAGAAACGCCTTGCCCTTCGGTTTGCGATTGTCGCGGTCGAGGGCCATGCGGTAAAGGAAAACCAATGTCGCCAGGATGTCGCCGTCGCGAGTGCGGCTGAAGCCGGCCTGCTCAATCTCTTTCCGCTGCAATTCCCCGATGACCGCGCGCAAACCGTCGAAGACGGCTCGTCCGTAACTCGAGTCGGGGCGTCTCTCGTAGTGGATTCCGCTTTCGAGCGTCTTGTAGCTCTCAATCAAAGCCTCGAGCGCCTGTTGCGTGTCGGCATCGGAGGCGTCCGGCACGGCCAGAGTGCCTTCGAGGGTGCCGCGAGCCAGGCTGTTGAGCAAGTCGGCATGCTCTTCGAGAAAGTGATTATCTATGCTGATTTCCTTGAACGGGAAGTTCTTGGAGTCTAAATGACCGACATACTCCCGTTCTCGGGTTTCGCGGAGGTAGGAGCAATCCAGCGGGCAATCGATCGAAACTTCTCGCTCCGTGCCGCAGCACCGCGAACAAATCCGCGCGCCCTTGGCGGGACAAGATCGTTTCGGCTTGCGTTTTTCGCAAATCGGGCAGGCCATGAGCGGTTGGGAAGTCTTTCGAAGAGCCTGCGGAGCCTAGCCCGCATTTCTCATCGCCTGACAGGCAAGGCACACGATAGACCAGCCAATACGTCGTTGCGCTTGCTTGCCGTGCTCACCGTACTGTTCAAGTACGCCAGCGCGCGCCAAGCGGCGCGCGCCTCGTACTGACGGGTCTCTCATGCACTTTGCCTCGCCACGCGATGAGAAAAGCGGGCTAAGCTTCGCCTTGGGACGCCGGAGCCGACTTCGACTGCTCATCCCACACATCCGTCTTCAACTCGTCGAGTCGATGCTCGGCGGCGTCGCGAACGTAGCGATATTTGTCGTCCTCGGCAATGTCGGCGAGAACCGTCTGATCGCTGAGTTTCTTGACGGCCTTACGTCGAATTTCCTCATCGCCGGCGTTGCGGGCGAGATAGGCGTAGTTGTCCTGCGAATCGAACTTTTCGCGGATCACGTCAAAGGTGCGGTGACGGACGAACCATTCCGGGTCGTTCGCCGCCATCTCGACGAGAATCTCGGGGTTGTCCAGCGCCCGCGCGGCGTTGATCCGCACATCCGGGTCGCTGTTTTTCCACTTGGGGCGCAAACTGTCAAGAAGTCCCATGTGTCGTTTGAGGCGCTCCGAGCGGCCTCGCTCCTCTCCTTCGATTGTAGACGCGTGCCCGCATCCGTGCAAAGAGGCCCGCCTAGCCCGGTTCTCATCGCCCGACGGGCACGCGATAAGAGAAGCGGGTTAGGGCGTGACCCGGGGAGCACGGGCCGAACTGGCGCTTGCCTCCGGGATCTGTGTTTCGACCTGTTGCTGTTTCGACTTACCCCGCTCCCAGATAGAGGAAACGAGCAATAAACAACGCCGTCAACAGATAAACCAGCCAACCGATCGAGCGGCCCCGGCCGCGGAAAACCTTCAGCGCCGTAAAGCTGACAAAGCCGATCGCCAAGCCGTTGGCGATGCTGTAACTGAGAGGGATCATCACAATCGTCAGAAACGCGGGGACCGCGATCACCATGTCGTCCCAATCGATTTCGCGGACCGTCGCCATCATCAAGCAACCCACCAGAATCAGCGCCGGCGCGGTGGCGGCGGTCGGAATGACGCCGACCCACGGCGCCACAAACAACGACACCGCGAACAGCAAACCCGTTACCGCGGCGCTGAGCCCCGAGCGGCCGCCCGCCGCGACACCCGCCGCGCTTTCGATATAACTCACGACGGTCGAGGTTCCGCACACCGCCCCCATGGTAGTCGCCGCTCCGTCGCAAAGCAGGATTCGGCGGATGCGCGGGATCCCGCCCTCTTTCGGGAACAGCCGCGCCCGATTGCCGACGGCGACCAAGGTCCCTATGTTGTCGAATAAATCGACGAACCAAAACACGAATACGATTTCGAGCAACCCAAGACTCATGGCAGCGGCGATATCCAACTCACCCCAGGCCGCGCCCATCTCGGCGAACCCGGCGGGAGTCTGCTTATGAACACGGCCGAGCATTGCCGCCAGGCCCGTCGTTAGGACAATCCCGATGACGATCGCCGCCCTGACGCGCCAGGCCAACAGACCGGCGGTCAGCAGCAAGCCGAACATCCCAAGTAACGTATCCGGGTTCGAAAGGTCGCCCAAGGTTACCAGCGTCGCCGGGTTCGCCGTGACCAGGCCTATATTTCGAAGTCCGATCAGCGCCAAAAAGAGTCCGATGCCGCCCCCCACCGCAGCGTAGAGATCCCTGGGAATCGCCCGGACGATCGCCTGTTGTACGCCGATCAACGTCAGCACTAAAAAGATCAGCCCCGACAGAAACACCGCGCCCAACGCCGTTTGCCAAGGGACGCCCATGCCGATCACGACCGTATACGTGAAATAGGCGTTGATCCCCATGCCCGGAGCCAAGGCGATGGGGTAGCGGGCGTAGACGCCCATCAGGATGCTCCCCGCTGCCGCCGCCAAGCAGGTCGCCGCCGCCACAGCGGCCGGAGGCATGCCGGCTTCGCGTAGGACCGCCGGGTTGACGAAGATGACGTACGACATCGTCAGAAACGTCGTCACCCCGGCCAGGATTTCCGTGCGGAAGCCGGTCCCCAGCTTGTCGAATTCGAAATAGCTTTCGATGGCGCGTTTCATGGAGATGGCGGTGCTTTTCATGGTGGACCCGGCGCCAACGCGGAGTATGTCGCCACCGGCGGCGACACGGCGCGCTACAAGCGTGCGCCGGGCTGTGGAGGTTTGGCGAGGCGCGGGCGTCGGTGTCGCATGATCTTTTCGATCTCACCGGCTTCTTTCGGTAGGGCGCCGGTCAAGACTTCCGCGCCGTCCTCCGTTACCAGCACCATGTCTTCGATGCGAATGCCCAGACCTTCAGCCGGCAGATAGAGCCCCGGCTCGATGGTAATGATCATGCCGGGCTTAAGCGGCGTCTTGGCGTCGGCGGGATCGTGCACCGCCAAGCCCACGTGATGCCCGAGCCCGTGCGGGAAATAACGGCTCAGTTCGGTTTCGCCCTCCCAACTCTGTTTGTCGAAATATTGCTGGGCGACGCGGCGTAGGCTTTTTTTCCCGTTGCCCGCCAATCGCATACCGGGCTTGACGGCCGCGATGGCGGCGCGCTGCGCGCCGAGCACGATGTCATAGAGCTTGCGTTGCCGATCGGTGAAGCGGCCGCTGACCGGCACGGTACGCGTAACGTCGGCGGCATAGTGGGCGTATTCGCCGCCAACATCGATCAGGACCAGGTCACCGCTGTCGAGCTGTCCCGCCAGTTTGTCGTAGTGGAAAACGGTTGTATTTTCGCCCGCGCCAACAATGGGCGTGTAGGCGGGGCGTTGGCAGCCCAGAGACATCATCGTCGCGATCATGCGGCCGGCAATGGCGACTTCCGAGACGCCGGGGCGGATGTGATGCCAGGCGGCGCTATGGGCTGCGGCGGTCGCGGCGGCCGCCTGGCGGATATAGTCGATTTCCCCGCTTGATTTCACGGCGCGCATCTGGGCAAGAGTCTTGCTGACGTCGATGGGGTCAAAACCGGGAGCGAGCCGGGCGAGGCGGTCGCGGCGATCAGCAAACGGTTGTTCGGCGTAGCCGCGGCGCGAAGGCAGGGCGCTGTAGAGCCGTCGATAGGCCCGTAGTTGCTTGGCGAGCGTCTTCTCCAGCGTTTCGATATCGCGCGGATCTTTCACGCCGGTCGCTGCCGCAACACCGGGGTCGCCGGGGCCGAGTCTGGCGCCGGTCCATTGTTCGCGATGGGTGTTTCGCCTGGGCAGAAAGAGAATCTCGCGGTAGGGGCGGCCTCTCCTTTCGGGTAGCAACAGCAGGGTCGCGCCGGGTTCGTTCCATCCGGTGAGGTAGTAAAAGTCGTTTTGTTGCCGAAAGGCGGATCGACTCGACTGCGCCTCGGTCTCACGAAAGCCGAAAATAACGATCGGGCCGTCGGCGTGTTTCCGAGCCAGAGCTTCGCGGCGGGCGCGGTAGGTTTCGGCGGGTTCGGGTTGGGAAGCGGGGAGGAGGACGGCCGCCAGAATCCAAGGCAAACCGACCGCTATTGAACGCATACAGTTCTTGCGCGGGGTTGGGCGATGATGGCGCATGGGTCGCGGCGGGCTTGTTGCTTTCCTCGGCCGGACGGCCCCCGGGGCCGCGCTCGACGACAGAGCTTACTAGTGTAGTTCGCCAATCATGCTCGATGGTTAGGGCGTTGGGAAACGGCAAGCCGCCATTCGGAATCCCGCGCCTCGCCCAGCGGCGAGACGGGTGGCGTCATCTTGTCAATAAGACACGCAATTCGAACCGCCATGTCGCACCCGGGTGGTGGATGTCGCGCATCCCAGGGTCGCTGTGGTTCATCACACGGCGCACGGCTTGCTGTACAATGCAAAACTCTGTAACCTCGAGGTTTTGGGATGAACGCGGTCCGTTTACTCTTTCGATCGATCAGCTACTTATTCAGCCTGTTCGCGGGCTTATTACTCTTCGGCATCGGATTCATCGGCTGGGCGAGCGGCGAAGAGATCCATTTCGAACTCGTGCCCGGCGTGGAGCCGGAATCGATGGGGCTCACGCTGATGGGGGTTGGCGCATTCGCCCTACTCTCATTGATCTTGACGCTGCGTGGCGGCACGCTCGGGTGGCGGATGGTTTTTGCGTGGAATCTTGTGGTCTTCGCGTTACTGCTCTGCGCTCTCACGCGACCGTCTTACCGCTTTGAGGGCATGGAGCACTTCCAACGGGGCGTGATTCTGTTCGCTGTGTCACTGGCGGCTCTGGCGGGCAGCTGGTCGGGGATGCGGTCGGCGGGGGCGCGGCGGAAGAGCTGATCGATCACCGCGCCGGAGCCGGCGGATCGTGGCAGATTCTGTTCTCGTCGAGTCCCTTGGCGCGCAGAACCTTGATCGTTTCGCGAATCATGATCGGCGACCCCGCGATCAAAACATCCGCGGAAAGCGGCGCGGAGAAATGGCGGTCGAGAACGGTGTTGACATAGCCGGTCTCGCCCTCCCACACGTCATTGGCCCCGCGCCGGGATAGGGCGGGCACATAGCGGAAATTTTCGTTCTCTTGATCCCATCTCAACAGCGTTCGGTCGAGCAACAGATCTCTCGCCGCGCGAACCCCCAGGTAAAGGTAGAGCTTTCGCTTGGGGCGCGGCTGCTTCGAGAACCAATGCTCCAGCACCCCCACGAAGGGGGCGACGCCGGTGCCGCCGGCGACGAGAATCAGCGGGGCGTCATTGAATCGTTCGGGGGTTGACACTTCGGCGGCGTTGGCCGGGTAGAGGTTCCCGGCCGGGTTGCCGAAGCGAACCACGTCGCCGGGGCGCAGCGCGGTGTGCACATAGGTGGACGCCAGACCGGGTGGGACGTCCTTGTCGCGCGGGGCGCGCTGATGTCCGACGATCAGATCGAAGCGCGGTAGCCGGTGCGGAGCGGAAGCGAGCGAATAGGGGCGTGCGACTTCCTGGTGGGTTGTTCCGTAGCGTTGGTTCCAGCGCGCAACATAGTCGGCGGGGACTTCGAGGAAGAGAAACTGTCCGGGCTGAAACGAGAACCCGCTTCCGGGCTGGATCTGAAAACCGATGCGCTTAACGTTGTGGGTGAGGTTCTCGACCGCGACGACTTCCGCGACGTGGGGAAAGTCCGCGCCAGGTAGCGCCCCGGCCGATGAGGCGACGATTAGAACAATCGCGATGTGCTTGCCGAACTGCAACGACGGTACCAGCGCCATTCCGGTCAGGGTAACTGTCTCGGGAGGGTTATGCCAAACCGGCGCGCGGGGTAACCGCGTACCGGATTGGCCCATCAACCGTGGGTTCGCTAGCGACCGCCACCGCCGCCGCCACCGCCGCCGCGGGCTCCTCCGCCGCCGCCGCCGCCGCCGATGCCGCCACCACCGCCAGGACCGCCGCCGGGACCGCGGCCGCCGCCCATGTTGCGGTTGGTGCTGTTAAAGCCGCGGTTGCGGTCCGCGCGCAGATACATGTCGTACATTTCCTTCGCGGCCTTATCCTGCTGGCTTCCGATACCGGAGGCCATCAGAGTGCTGGCGCGTTCTTCAATCACTTTCGCGCGAGCCTTGCTCCACAAGTCCAACCCGTCGTGGTCTTTCTTCTTGTGTTTGAATTTCGCGACCGCCCACTCGGAGGGATTGTCGCCGATGGTGATGGCTCGCTTCTTCTTGACGTCCTTCTTTTTGTCGGCGAGCCCGACAACGGCTTTGCCCGCGAAGACCTTGAGAGTGACGGCCTCGTCGGTGCGAGCGTCGATGCGGTAGAGGCCGTATTCAAGAATTTCGATCTTGTTGTCGTGGGACAAAACCGAAAGCGAATCGGGATCCCAAACATGAGCGGAGTCGATGATCGCCGAACCGGAGATCATTCGCACGGTAGCGCTGGTCATGCCGCCGTCGACCATCTGGAGTTCGGAGTTTTCGTCGAGACGAATCATGGTGCCGAGCGCGAACATCATTTCGGCGCGGCCGTTGCCGGTGCGCAAGCGCTCGTTCATTTCGACGTGAACTTTACGGGCGGGATCCTGCTTGATCGCCTTGTCTTCCAAGAAGACCTCGCCTTCCGTGTGGTGTAAAAACCCGGCGCGGACGGAGATGATCTCCTGCGCGGGGGCGATGCCCGAGGCGAAAACAACGAGTGCCGCCAAGAGCATGACTGCGTTGATTGGGGTAAATCGATGCATGGGTAACTCCTCCGGGACGAAAGCGTCCGGTTGGCGGGTAGTTTAGCAGGTTGAACGTTAACTTGGAGTGGGTATGCATACGGCGTCGGGGCTACTGGGGCACCGCCCCCGTTTTCAATTCCTTGATGCGGTCGCGGAGTTTGGCGGCTTTTTCGAATTCGAATTTTTGGGCGGCGTCTTTCATGCTTGCCGCGAGCCCGTCGATTAGTTTGGCCATCTCTTCGGGGTTGTCGGGGAGCTCGATATCGTCGAGCTCGGTCGGGATCGGCAGATAGTCGGCTTCGACGATTCGCGCCAGACTCATGTCGACGGGCTTGGCGATGCTTTCGGGCGTGATGCCGTTGGCTTCGTTATATTGCCGCTGCACTTGGCGGCGGCGGTTGGTTTCGCCGATGGCCTGCTTCATGCTGTCGGTTTCGCGGTCGGCATAGAGAACGGCCTTGCCGCGAATGTGACGGGCGGCGCGGCCGATGGTCTGGACCAGCGAGCCCGCCGAGCGCAGGAAGCCTTCCTTGTCGGCGTCGAGGATGGCAACCAGGGAAACCTCGGGCAGGTCGAGGCCTTCTCGCAGCAAGTTGACGCCGATCAATACGTCGTACTCGCCCCGTCGCAGGTCACGCAGAATCCGCACGCGTTCGAGAGTATCGATCTCCGAGTGCAGATAGCGGCAAAGGACTCCGGTCTCGGTGTAGTATTCCGATAAGTCCTCGGCCATGCGCTTGGTCAGGGTGGTGACCAGGACCCGCTCCTGCCTTTCGGCGCGTTGACGGATTTGCTCGAGCAGGTCGTCGACCTGGCCTTTCACGGGGCGCACCTCGACTTCGGGGTCAATCAATCCTGTTGGGCGGATCAATTGCTCGACGACGACACCGGATGATTTCGTCAACTCATAAGGACCTGGTGTTGCAGACACATAGGTAACTTGATTGACCCGATGCTCGAACTCTTCAAAGGTGAGGGGGCGATTGTCGAGAGCGCTGGGGAGGCGGAAGCCGTGCGAGACGAGCACTTCCTTACGTGAGCGGTCGCCGCGGTACATCCCTCGCACCTGCGGCACGGTTTGATGGCTCTCATCCATGAACATGACGGAGTCTTGCGGCAGGTAGTCGAGCAGGGTGGGCGGCGGCTCGCCGGGCAGACGTCCGGAGAAGTGACGCGAGTAGTTTTCGATGCCGTGGCAGTAGCCTATCTCGCGCATCATTTCGATGTCGAACAAGGTACGTTGGCGCAGTCGCTGGGCTTCGAGGTGCTTGCCTTCCTTGGCGAGTTCGGGGAGCCAGGAGTCCAACTCGGCCAGGATGCTGTCGATGGCGCCGTTGCGGGTCTCGTCGGACATGACGTAGTGGCTCGCGGGGTAGATGGGAAGGCGTAGATAGGTTTGGCGCACTTGTCCCATCAGCGGATCGATTTGCGATAGGCTTTCGATCTCGTCGCCCCAAAGCTCGATGCGGTAGGCATTGTCGTCGTAGGTGGGGAGAATTTCGATGACGTCGCCGACGACGCGGAAGGAGCCGCGCTTGAGTTCGCCGTCCTGGCGCTCGTAGAGAATCTTGACGAGTTGGCGCGAGATTTCGTCGCGCGAGATGCGCTGCCCTTTTTCAAGCATCAACAGCATGCCGTAGTAGGCGTCGGGCGAACCGAGGCCGTAGATGCAGCTGACGCTGGCGATGATGACGCAGTCGCGGCTTTCGAACAGCGAGCGCGTTGCGGAGAGGCGCAGCATGTCGAGTTCGTCGTTGACAGTGGCCTCCTTTTCGATGTAGGTGTCGCTCGAGGGCAAGTAGGCTTCGGGCTGATAGTAGTCGTAATAGCTGACGAAGTATTCGACGGCGTTGGAGGGGAAGAAGCTTTTGAACTCGTGGTAGAGCTGGGCGGCAAGTGTCTTGTTGTGGGCCAGAACGATGGCGGGTCGGCCGATTTCCTCGATCACCTTGGCCATGGTGTAGGTCTTGCCCGAGCCGGTGACGCCGAGCAGGACCTGGTGCGGTTCGGCGTCGCGCAGACCGCGCGAGAGTTCCGCGATCGCCTGACCTTGGTCGCCGCGCGGGGTGTAGCTGGATGCAAGTTGGAACGACATGGCCGGGTATTGCTGACCGACGACTCCGGACCGGCGCTACAATTGCACTCGAAACGAGTTAAGTCCGCGAGGAACCCGATCGCCTTGGGAGTTGCCGAGCCGACCGGTTGACGCGGACTTAGGGTTTACCGATTGTGCGAACGTTGGTCGAATTTTTGCCGCTGATTCGAGCCCTGGGGAAGCGCGAGGCCCTGCGCTTTCACAACGGCTATCGGACGGCGAAATGGAGCTACCAAACCCTCTACGAGCACCTGACCGCTATCGTAGCCTATCTCGACCGCGAGGGAATTTCCAAAGGCGACCGGGTGCTGCTGTGGGGCGAAAACCGGCCGGAATGGGTGGCGGTGTTCTGGGCATGCCTGGCGCGCGGCGTGGAGGTGGCTCCGGTTGATTTCCACTCTTCGGAACGACTCGTGGCACGGATGCAAGAGCAAGTCAGGGCACGGTTGCTGGTTCACGGGGACGCTATGGAGGCGGGAGCGCTCGGCGTCAAGACACTGACATTGCGCGAAGTTGCTCGGCTGCCGGCGGGGGAGGATTTCGAGCCTTGCGCGATTTCCGCCGACGATGTCGTGGAAATCATATTCACGTCGGGGACCACGGGCGACCCGAAAGGCGTGATCCATCGTCACCGCAACCTTTGCGCCAACCTGGGCGGGATTCAACGAGAGATCGAGCACTTTCGCTTGGCGATCCGGTTAGTGGGGCCGATCCGGGTGCTGGATTTGCTGCCGCTGAGTCATGTTTTTGGGCAGGCGATGGGGCTCTATATTCCGGTTCTGCTCGAAGGTTCGGCGGTGTTCAGCACGCAGTTGCAACCGGGGGCGGTGATCGAAACATTGCGGCGAGAGCGGGTTTCGGTCTTGGCCGCGGTGCCGGCGGTGTTGCGGAGCCTGCGCGGCGAGGTGAGGAAGCAGTTCGATATCGCGATTGACCCGGAAGGGGCCGCGTCGCTCAGGGCCCGTGAAAAAATCGGGGACAGTCCACTTCGCGCCGATCGAGTTACCGATCCAAAGGGACTTATTCGGTCGGCGCTCGGTACAGTCCCCGTTTTTTCGCGGGCCCTGAGCGGCGCGGCGGGGGCTTGGTGGCGCTCCAGGCGGTTTCACGGGGCGATGGGTTGGAAGTTTTGGGCGATGGTGGTGGGGGGCGCGGCGCTCGATGAAGGGCTGGAGAAGTTCTGGCGGAAGCTGGGTGTCGCGGTTATTCAAGGGTATGGACTGACCGAAGCGTCGAGCGTGGTCGCGTTGAACCATCCTTTCAACCCTCGCGGCGGGTCGATTGGGCAAGCGGTACAAGGCCAGGAAGTCAAGATCGGGCCGGGGGGGGAAATTCTTGTTCGGGGCGACGCCGTTGTGAGCGAATATTTCAAAGATGGCCGGAGGGTCGCCGCGGACCTCGACGACGGCTGGCTGCATACCGGCGACATCGGCGAGATCGACGAGCAGGGGCGAATCTTTTTCAAAGGACGGCTGAAAGAAGTCATCGTGACCGCCGAGGGGTTGAACGTCTATCCCGACGATGTCGAGCGGGTTCTCGACAGGCTTCCCGAAGTGGCCGAGTGCGCCGTGGTACCGATTGTGGCCGAGGGCGGCGAGCAGGTGCATGCCGTGTTGGCGCCGGCCATCGAGCAGATCAAGGGCGGAGATGTGATTCGGGCGGCGAACCGAGCACTGGAGACGCACCAACGAATTCAGAGCTGGTCGCTGTGGCCGGGCGATGAGCTGCCGCGGACGGCGTCGACCGGCAAGCTCAAGCGGGCCGAAATCGCGCGGCGGGTCGCGGGCGAAGGCGGCGGGGCTGAGCCCAACGAGAGGTCCCGAGAGGTGTGCGATGTGCGTTCCGCCATCGCGGGCCTCAAGCGGGCGGCTGGCGCGAACCTACCCGCCGACGCGCGGCTCGGTGAGGACCTCGGGCTTTCTTCGTTGGATCGCGTGGAGCTGATGGCGCGGTTGGAAGAGCCGGCCGGCGTTGAGCTTGATGAGGCCGACTTTGCTTCCGCGCAAACGATCGGCGAACTCGAAAGCGTGTTCCAAGCGGCCCGGGACGAAAGCGCCGCACGACCGGCGAGCATCGCCGCATCGGGTCGGCGTCTGACGATTCGCGGAGGAGAGCCGGGGCGGCCGGCGGAGGAACGGCAAGTCGACGCTTCGTTCGAGCCACGCCTGCCACGTTGGAACCGACGTTTGCCTATCCGGTGGTTGCGGAGCGCGATGCTGCGGTGCGCGGCGTTGCCGATGTTTCGGCAAATGTTGATTCGCTTTCACGTCGAGGGCTTGGAGAACCTCGCGGGTGTCGCGGGTCCGGTGTTGTTCGCCGCGAATCACAACAGCCACTTTGACGTGATCGCCATCCTGGCCGCTTTGCCGCCACGGCTAGGTCGACGGTTGGCGCCGGCGATGTCGCAAGACTATTTCACAGCCTATTGGGATTGGCGTCATACCGAGCCACTCGAGCTGTTTAGGCGGGCTGTCCAATACTATTGGGCTTGTTTTCTAGTGAACGCTTATCCGCTGCCGCGGCGCATGACGGGGACGCGACGGGCCTTGCGCTATACCGGTGAGTTGGCGGATGAGGGGTTCTGCCCGCTGGTGTTTCCCGAGGGACGCCGATCGCCGGACGGTAAGATCCATCGTTTCGAGAGCGGCATCGGCTTGATGGCGTTGAAACTGGAATTGCCGGTTGTCCCGGTTTACCTAGAGGGGCTGCACGAGATTTATTCGGTGCATCACGAGTGGCCGGAACCGGGGACGGTGCGGGTGAGGTTTGGGGCGCCGCTCGATTTGAGTGGGATGACGGATTACCGGTCGGCGGCGGAGGAGGTTGAGCGGGCCGTCAGAGAGCTGGAGGGGTCCCGGTAGCGGATTCGCCTAGGCGCCGCTCTACTCAGTCCTGTAAATAGCAAAGCCCCTCGCGGGGGCGGTCCCGAGGGGCTTTGAAAATACGTGCTCGCCTACGAGCGTACCGGATAGGTTTCTATCAGATCGAAACCGCACCCCCTACGGCGTTTTCTTCTTGGGGGCGATGATGACGTGCATCATGCGGCCTTCGAGTCTTGGGCGGCCTTCGACTTCGCCCAACTCCCCGATATCGGTAGCCAGGCGGCGGATCAGCTTTTCGCCGAGATTGGCGTGCGTGATTTCGCGGCCTCGGAAGAATACCGTCGCCTTGACTTTGTTGCCTTCTTCCAGAAAGCGGATCGCGTGCTTCTTCTTGAAGTCATAGTCGTGCTGGTCCGTATTGGGACGAAACTTGACTTCCTTGACTTCGATCCGATGCTGTTTCTTTTTGGCTTCGGACTTCTTCTTCTTTTCCTGGTAAGTGTACTCGCCGTAGTCAATGACTTTGCACACCGGCGGGCGAGCGGTCGGCGACACCAAAACGAGATCAAGGCTCAAGGCCTTGGCCTGACGGATGGCCTCGTGCGTCGCCAGCACGTCGGTCCGGCCATCGGGAAATACGACGCGAACTTCGCGTGCACGGATGAACTCGTTGACATTCGTCTTACGAGCCCGTCTAAAGGGTCGAAACGGTCTGCGAATAACTTCCTCCTCGGTTCGCGGCCGCGCGGCTTATCAGGCCGATCGGCGGGCGGTTTGTCGGCACGATCGGACCCCAAAAAACAAAAAGGGATTCGGAACCCACGAGGCTCCCAATCCCGGCGTCAACAAACGTTTCTTGAATTCGAGCGAGCCAGCAAGCAAAATCTCTGGGGAACGCCTGGTGTTCCCCGACTTCTACGATCTGTATAGTACCACGAAAGTGTCTTTGTCAAGAGAGTCCGGGCGGCAAAATTCGCCGTACAGGCTCTGCGTCCGGCTTCGGTCACCAGGGTTCGTAAGCCGGCTAAGTCTTTGCTTGACAAAGCCTTCGAACCTCGCATAGCATAAATCTCGTGACCCGGCCCAGCACCGGGGGCAGGCAACCAACATGGTAAAACACGACATAGTCACCGAAGTGGTCAACCGAACCGGCCTGAGTAAGACGAAAGCCGAGATTGCCGTGGAGACCGTCTTCGAGACAATGAAGCGTGCCATGGAGCGCGGCGATCGAATCGAGTTGCGCGGTTTCGGAGTCTTCAACATCCGCCCAAGAAAGACCGGCATCGGACGCAACCCACGGACCGGGGAAGAAGTGGTCATCCCGCCCGGCAAAGCCGTTCGGTTCAAGCCCGGTAAAGATCTGCAAGCGCTTTAAGGCCGCGTCCCGGACGTGAAGCCACTGACGAAACCGCCCCTGCCGCGGGTGACCGACGTCAGTCCCGGCCCGACACTTCTCCTGCTACCATATTTTTTCATTCCTTCGTGACTGGGGAGAAGAAGAAACGATGTCGTTAGAGTCCCTGTTTTCGTTGGCCCCCAGGAAAGCCCTGATCGCCGGTGCAAGCCGCGGCATCGGCTTGGCGATTGCCAAAGCGTTTGCCGCCGCGGGAGCGCGCACGATTCTCGCCTCGCGTTCTTTGGAAAAACTCGACGCCGAAGCCGCCGCGTTGCGCGAGCAAGGCCTCGACGCCGAAGCCGCCTTTCTCGACGTCACCGAACCCTCTTCCGTGGCCGAGCTGGCCGACGCCCATCCCGACATCGAGATTCTCGCCAATGTCGCGGGCACGAATCTACGCAAGAAATTCGAAGACTACACCGACGAAGAATACGACCGCATCTTAGCCGTGAACCTGCACGGACTCGCGCGAGTCACCAAGCACGTCGGCCGCAACATGATCGCGCGAGGAAAAGGCGGCAAGATCGTCAATATCGGCAGCCTGACGTCGACCTTGGGATTGCCGTATCTCTCCATCTACGGCATCAGCAAGAGCGCGCTGGCCGGGCTGACGCGCGGTCTCGCCGTCGAATGGGCGCCCTACAACATTCAGGTCAACTGCATCGCGCCGGGGTTTATCCTTACCGACATGAATCGCGATATGTGGCAACCCGAGCACATGCACGAGTGGGTCAAGGGCGTGCAATCAAACCCCCGTCTCGGCTCACCCGAGGACATCGCCGGGTTGGCGACCTTCTTGGCTGGCCCCGCGGCGGAATACATCACCGGTCAAGTCATCGCCTCCGACGGCGGCTATACGACGACCGCCCGCTGGCCGCACGCGTTGTAGCCCGCGAATCCCGGTCATTTTCAGGAACTCGCATTCCCCTGCACGTCGCGCACCCGTCGCGCGTCGAAATCTAGTATGGGGAAGCTGCGCCTCGGTGTCCTGGTTTGTCTGACGGCGTCTTGGCTGTCGGCGGGCGAAGCCGAGAAGTTGTTTAAGCAAGGACGCCGAGCCGCCCAGCGAGGCGACGCCGTCACGGCCTATCTCTATTTTTCGCGAGCGCGCGCCGCCGATCCGACCGACCTACGCTTCGCCAACGCGGTGACCGCCGTCCGAGCCGGAGCCGGGCAAACCTTGGCGGCACTGGGCAGCTACCAGGCCGCCGCCGCCGTTGACGCCGCGCAGTCCTACTTGTTGCAAGGGGCCGCCGAGCGCGCCGACACCGTATCGCCGGTCGAGCTGCGTGCCATGAGGACACAGCGTCGTCTCAGGCCCCCTGTGGAACTTCGCCCGAACAAAAAGACGTCGTCATTCCGTATCAAGAAATCGGTCGGCGAAACCTACGAGGCCGTGGCGCGCGAATTCGGCCTCAAGGTGATTTTCGATTCCGACTTTGATCGCGAAAAAGAGATCGGCTTTGCACTCGATGAAGCCGACTTTACCCAGGCCGTGCGGGTCCTCAACGACGTCGCCCGCGCCATCGCGATCCCGCTGACCCCGGAGATTTTTCTGGTCGCCGAAGACTCCGCCTCGAAACGAACCGAACTCGAACCCATGGCAACCGCCATCATTCCCGTTCCCGACGCCATGACCGACGAAGAGCTGCAGCAGATCGGACAAGCCGTCCAGCAGGTGCTCGAAGTCAAGCGCTTGCAGACCGACCGCGCAAACCGTCAGGTCGTGCTTCGCGATACGGTTCACCGCGTCCGCCTGGCGCAGGAGATTTACCGCCAACTCTCGCGGGCGCGCGCCGAGGTCGTCCTCGAAGTCGACCTGATCGCCATGAACGAAACGGACCAGGTTGATTTCGGCATCAAGCTCCCCACGGCCTTCCCGCTGACGAATTTCAGCACGATCTGGGGGGCGCAAGCACCCGATCGCGGCTCCTCGGGAGTTCCGCTAATCGGGATCGGCGGGGGACAGACCGTCTTCGGCGTTGCCATAGCCGACGCCCTATTCACGGCCAAGCGGACCCGCGGTTCAGGCCGCAGTCTGCAGCGCTTCCAACTTCGTTCCGCGCATGGTCAGCCGGCGACGCTGAACATCGGCGAGCGCTTCCCCATCATCAACGCGCGTTTTTCCGCGGTCGTCATCAATCAACAGATCCGGGACGAAACCGAGGCCGGCACTCTGCGGCAGGCTTTTCCTTCTTTTACTTTCGAGGATCTGGGACTCAACTTCACCGCCACGACGCAAGTACACGACGCCGATGAAGTCTCGATTGAGTTCGAACTGGAAGTGCAGCTTCTATCGGGCAGCGCCGTGAACGACATCCCGATTCTCTCCAACCGCAGCTTCAATTCCGCCGTTCGCCTACGGACCGACCAAGCCGCGGTCATCAGCGGCATGAAGATCTTCGAACGCCGCAAGAATCGCTCGGGTTTAGCCTGGCTCTCGGAGATCCCCTGGTTGGGTCGGTTGTTTAGCGATCAGTCGAATCAATTCAACGTGAGCGAACTCATCGTCACCGTGAGACCTCGCATCGTGCGCTTGCCCCCCGCCGAGATCGGGCCCTCGCCGGCTCTCCGCTACGGCCCGGAAACCCGCCCCTTGTCCGCCTTGTAGCCTCAAATACCGCAACCAGCCCCAAGCGCTAGCGACGGGCCAACTCGGCTCAGCACCGCGGCGAGTAGCCGGCCTCGGCAGTCGAAGCGGGAATGAATTAAGACCCGTCCTCGACAACATCGAACGGGCGGGGCGGGCGGGTTTCGCCGTTAGTCAACTCGTGGCGTCGTAAAGTCTCGGCTTTTCCGAACCCGATACTGTCTCCGCCTTGCCCGAACGCATCGACCGGATGCACGCTTCCGCCGTCAATAGCGACGTATAGCCATCCCAGGCGCTTGGTCCCGTCGGGCCGCCATCGTCGAGCGATCGCACCCATTCCTTCAATTCCGTGGCATACGCCGCCCCGAAGCGCTCCAGCCAACCCGGATGCACTGGCTGCGATGCCGACCTCGCGGACCGCACGACGGGCCCCTCGCTGGGATCGGTTTGCACGGTTCCGGTCTCTCCAACGATCTCCACGCCAACCTCATAAGCGTACTTGGCGCTGACGTAGGCTTCGATCATCCCCAAGCAGCCTCCGCTCAGCGACAAATGAATGGTCACCAAATCAAAGGTGTCTTTCCCGACCGCCGGGTCCGCCGTCACGCCGCGAACATAGGCCGACTCGACTTCTTGCCCCAGAAACCAGCGACACGAATCGAGGTCGTGAATCGCCGAGTTGACGATCACCCCCTCGCTCGTCACGTAAGCCTCGGGTGCTTCGTTACGGTGGAATCCCTTGAAGAGAATCGGTCTGCCGATCCGGCCGGTGTCGACGGCCTGTTTCACCGCGACGTGCCGCGCGTCGTAGTGCCGCATGAAACCGACCTGTACCAGCCTCCGGCCGAGTTCGATTTCGGCGTCGACCACGCGGCGAGCATCCTCGGCGGTTACCGCCAAGGGCTTCTCGCAAAGGACCGGTTTTTCAGCCGCCAAGCAGGCCAGCGTAAATTCGAGGTGGGTGGGGTCGGGCGTCGCGATCACGATGGCGTCAACGGCGGGGTCTTCTATGAGCTTGTGACCGTCGCTAAACGTGCGCGCGCCGCCGCAATCGGCCGCGACCGCCGAGCCGCGTTCCACGTCCATGTCCATCACGGCGATGACTTCGGCTCCGAAGACTTGGGAATGAAGATTGACGGCGTGCCGGCCGCCCATGCCGCCGACGCCGATAACGCCGACCGAGAGTGTTTTTGAAGAGCTACCCATAGTTGCTTACGCCGTCTCCTCGTGGAGCGCTCCCAATCCGCACGATTCATGCAACGCCCGCACCGCCTGATCGAGCGATTCCTGGGTGACGACAATCGCAATCGTCAACTCGCTCGATCCTTGTGCAATCGCGATGATGTTGATCCGATGGCGGGAAAGCGCGGTGAACACGTCACCCGCCAAGCCCGGAGTGCCCCGCATCCCCTCGCCCACCGCCGCCAGCAGCCCCACACTGTGATCCACTTCGATCGGATGGACGTAACCGTGCTCGAGTTCGAGCGATAGTTCCTCGCGCAGCGCCGCCAAGGCGTCGGCCAGCTCTTCGGAACGCACCAACATGCAAAAGTTCTGCCGAAAACTCGACCGCGTCATCAGCAGCACTTCGACATTGGCTCGCGCCGCCGCCCCCAGCGCGCGCGACATCAGTTGCGCTCCCGAGGTCGAGGCGTTAGCCGCCTCGATCGTGATCAGCGCCGACTTCGCAAGGGACGTAATCGCGCGCACCCCGTGATCGGCCGTGATCGAGGATACAATGCGCGTGCCGGGCTTCGCGGCGTCGAAGCTGTTCTTGATCCACACCGGTATCCGCTTTTCGACCAACGGGGCGAGAGTGCGCGGATGCAACACCTTGGCACCGTTGTACGCCAGCTCCGCCGCCTCGTTGTAACTCACCTCGGCGAGAACCCTTGCGTCGGCGACAAGCCGCGGATCGGCGGTGAGAATGCCGTCCACGTCCGTCCAGATCCACAATTCGGCGGCTTCGAGGACCGCCGCCAGAATCGCGGCTGAAAAATCCGAGCCGCCGCGACCCAGCGTCGTCTGACGTCCGTCGACTGCGGCGCCGTTGAAACCCGTCACGATCGGCGTCACTCCGTTTTCGAGCAGCGGACCCAGCCGCGCCGCGGCCTTCTCCGCGGTTTCTTCCATCAGCGGAGAAGCGTCGCCGAATTCCGCATCGGTGACGATCACCTCGACGGCGTTCACCGCTTCCGAAGCAATCTCGTTCTTGCGCAACACCGCGCTCACCAACAGCGCGCAAAGTCGCTCGCCGGTCGTGACCGCCTCGTCCACCGAACGTGGAGGTCGTTCTCGCAGCATCGCCATACCCCGCGCCGTGCGGGCAAAACTATCGACCAAAGCCTCGATTTCACCGCGGGCCGTTTCGAGCGCTTCGCCGCCGAGCAGCTCGTCGGCCGCCTCCAGGTGGCGCTCGCGCAGCGTTGCCAGATTGGACTCCACCGCGGATTCTTCCCCGGCCGCCGCCAACTTCATGGTGTCGAGCAGCAAGTCCGTGGTTTTCGACATCGCGGAAACCACCACCACGACGCGGTTCCCGGCGGCGCATCGGCCGATCAATTCCGCCGCGTAATCAATACGTTGCGGGGAACCGACCGAGGTTCCCCCGAATTTCATAACGACCAAGGGTTGCGGCATTTCTCGACGATTGTTTACCGGACGGACTCCGGAGACCTTCATGATAGCGGTGGGTTCCCGCAGCGGGTCGCGCCCTTATCCCCAACGCGTCCGTGACACGGAAAAACGGACCAAACCCGGTTCACCTCCGCGCAATCGGCCCCAACCTTCAAGCCGCGAACCCAGCAAGATCGTCCGTAAGTTGGCGCGGGGCAATTCGCGGAAATTCGGCCACACCTTCCCCGCGCTCCCCTTAACGTTATAAACTTTTTACTTGGCCCCCTTACTTATTCGCTTCGCGATCGCCGCGCTCTGCGGCGTGGTCGCCGGGTCGACCGCTCTCGCGCAATCCGCCAAACTCCCCGATCTGGCGAGTATTCCGGCAGGCGACTTTCTGATGGGCTCCGAAGACGGCGCCACTTGGGAACAGCCTGTCCACCGCGTTGCCGCGTCGGCTTTTTCCATCGCCAAGCGTCCCGTCACCAACGCCGAGTTCCGCGCCTTTCGCGCCGATCACGAAAACTCCGGCGACCGCGAGGATAACGAGGCGGTCACCGGCATCAGTTGGGAAGACGCGAATGCGTACTGTAGCCGGCTAAGCGAAAAGACCGGACGAACGTTTCGCCTACCCACCGAGGCGGAGTGGGAACGCGCCGCTCGCGGCGGTCTTGAACAAAAGAAATACCCTTGGGGAGATGACCCGCCCGTTCCTCCCGACCAGCTTGAGAGCAAAGACTTTCAGCCGCCCGCGCGAGCCAACCCTTTCGGCCTGTTCGTCGGCGTCGACGGCTTGTGGGAATGGACCGCCGATTGGTACGACGCCGCCTACTACGAGCAATCCCCCGGCAAGGACCCGCGCGGACCCGAGCAAGGCGAATTTCGCGTCCTGCGCGGCGGCGGATACCGCGGAGACCTCAACAGCATCCGCTGCGCCAACCGGGGCAGTTCCCGGCCCAAGGCCGTCTCCGATATCGTCACCTTTCGCGTTGTGCTCGCGGACGGTAAGTCGCCGGTCCAGGTTACTCGCGCCGCCCCGACCCGCAAGCCCCCAACCGCTCGAAGCCGGCCGTCGGCCGGACGGCCCTCCGGCGTTTCCCGTTCATCTCGGGCTTCTCGACAGGGCGGCCCGACCGCGTTACGCGATGTCGCCCTGCGGACGGAGGGCGGCCGCGTCGTCATCGCGCTCGCCATCGACCCCGCCGTTCCCCACAAGACCATGACGCTGGGCGGCCCCGACCGCTTCGTGATCGACTTGCCCGGCGCACAGCTTCAAACGGCGCGCAAACGTTCGATCGACGTCAATCGCGGCGGCGTGAAAAAGGTCCGTTGGGCGCTGTTCAAACCGTCCCCCCCGGTCACGCGGGTCGTCATCGATCTCGACCGGCCAATGAAAATCGATGTCGAGGCGGGAACCAATGA
The DNA here is from genome assembly GCA_965248235.1 of Bryobacterales bacterium. Lineage (GTDB taxonomy): Bacteria > Acidobacteriota > Terriglobia > Bryobacterales > UBA6623 > UBA6623. The sequence goes on from CBDFIU010000003.1 coordinate 747,551, forward strand.
ATTGCTGCTGAAGCCGCGATAGCACCAGTGGCTCGCCGAGGCTGTTCTCTCAATCCACTGCCATGAACCACGAAAAGGACCGCCGCCGCCTCAAGGAAATTCTTCGCACCCACTCTGTTAAACGCGGTGATTTCGTACTCGCATCAGGCGAACGCAGCACGATTTATGTCGACGTGCGACTCACCGCCTTGCGCGCCGAAGCCACGCCCTTGATCGGTCGGACCTTCGTCGACAAAATACGCGAACGCGGATGGACGCCTCACGCGGTGGGCGGCCTGACGATGGGCGCGGATCCGATCGTTACCGCCGTCTCGCGCGAAAGTCTCGAATACGGTCTTGAGATCAACGGGTTTCTCGTCCGCAAGGAAGCCAAGAAACACGGCCGGCAGCAATTCCTTGAAGGGCTTCCCGACACCGACGGCCATGAGGTCGTGGTCGTCGAGGACGTCTGCACCACGGGCGGCTCGGCGCTCAAGGCAATCGAACGCGCCCGTGATGCCGGGCTCAAAGTGATCGGCGCGATTTGTCTTGTCGATCGCGAGCAAGGCGGCGGCGAGGCAATCGAGGCGGCCGGCTGTCCGTTCGAACGGATCTTCACGATGGCCGAGCTACTGGAACAATGATGACAAAGTACTCCCAAATCACCACTGTCTTGGGCATCGCCCTCCTGCTTGGTCTGGGCGGCTTGCTTCCGCTCGACGCTCAATTGCAAGAACCGAAGACCTTGACCCCGAGCTGGGTATCGCTGTTCAACGGCAAGGACCTTACCGGCTGGAACAAAGTCGGCAACGAAAAGTGGGTTGTCGAGGACGGCGTCATTTACGGCGCCGGCATCACCGAAGAGTACGGCTACCTGGCGACCGAGAAGACCTACAAAGACTTTCATCTCTCGCTACGCTTCAAATGCGAAGCCGCCGGCAACAGCGGCGTGTATCTCCACACTCAGTTCGAAGGTGATACGCCGAAGATCATCGCCGGCCGCCAAATCGAAATCGATCGCACCATCGGCCGGCACACAGGCGGCATCTATGGTGACGGCAAGGGGTGGATCGTTTGGCCCGCGCCCGAACTCGAGACCGTCATCCGGCCCAAGGACTGGAACGACATGCTGATCATGGTCGAAGGCAATCGCTACCGTTCCTACCTCAACGGAGTCGAGATGATCGATTTCACGTACCCTTCGCCCGGCTCCACCGAAGGCGTCATCGCGCTGCAACTGCACTCGGGCGGCGAAGGCCGCATGCGCTTCAAAGACATCTTGGTCCGCGACCTGTCGAAGCGCTGACCGATAATCGAGATCTGACGCCCCCCCCGTGCTAGGATGAGTTCGGTCAATCAAACGATTCCCGCCCGCGCTCCCTAAGCGCGGGTCCGGGCGCGATGTTTCGCCCGACCCGCGACGCAAGCGATGGAAGACCTTCCGCTCACGATCCGTCTGATCGTTCTCGTATTCTTGCTCGGCGTTAACGGCTTTTTCTCGGCCGCCGAAGTGGCGCTGGTCTCCGTACGCCAAACCAAGATGCGCGCCTTGAGCCAAGCCGGGGTGCGCCGCGCGGATGCCGTTCTGTCGTTGCTGCGGCGGCCCGACCGCATGATCTCGGCGACGCAACTGGGTGTCACCCTGGCGAGTCTCGGCCTCGGGTGGGCGGGAGAAGGCACCGTCTATCGTTTTCTCGAACCCGCTTTCGTCTACCTCGGACTGCCGGTCGGCGAACCGACGGGGCGTGTCCTCTCCTTCGCGCTGGCATTCACATTGATCACCTTCTTTCACATGGTAATCGGCGAAGTCGTTCCCAAGAATCTCGCCATGGAACGCTCCGAGCGGCTGGCCCTGGCCGTCGCGCCGCCGTTGCAACTGTTCAGCCGCGTGACCGGCCTGTTTGTCTCGTTGGTCGAGGGAACAGCCGCTCGTGTGTCGCGCCTGCTCGGGCTCAAAATGGATAACTCGCAGCAAGGCTACACGGCCGAAGAGCTGAAGTTGCTCTTCAGCGTCAGCAAGCGCGAGGGTCGCCTGGCGCGGTTCCAAGAACAGATGCTCAGCCGTGCCCTGGATTTCCACGACGTCACGGTTCGTGAGGTCATGGTTCCGCGCCAAGAGATGATCGCGCTGCCGGGCAACGCCGGGCTGGACCAAGTGATCGATTGCATCGCGCGCCATCAACATTCGCGCGTGCCGATCTACGAAGACTCGCCCGAGCATGTCGTCGGCGTTCTCTACGGCAAGCAAGTGTGGTCGTTTGTCCAGCAAATGCGGCGCTGGAGCATGCTCGATCGCCCCGAGCCGGTCTTCCGCATGGCGTCGTTCATGAACCCCGTGCGGTTCGTGCCGGAGACAAAATTCCTCTCCGAGCTACTCGAGGAATTTCAGCAGCAGCGCTATCATTTGGCGATCGTCGTCGACGAGTTCGGCACGGTTGGAGGCTTGGTGACCGTCGAAGACGCTATCGAGCAAATCGTGGGCGAAATCCGCGAGGAGCATGAGAAACACGAGCCGGACGAAACACCGGCGCTCGACGAGCCGATCGAGATCGACGGCAACACGAACATTCGCGATCTCGACAGCCTGTACGGCGTCGAGTTGCCCTATGACACGGGTTTCGAAACCCTCGCCGGCTTTCTGCTCAGCCGATTGGGCCACATTCCCCAAGCCGATGAGCGTATCGAGTTCGAAGGCCGAGGGTTTACCGTCGTGGGGATGGAGCGCAATCGTATCGCGAAAGTGCAGGTCGAACCGGCCTTGCCGGCCGCGTCGGAACCCGATTCGGCCGCAGGCCCTTCCTCGCCTCCCGAAAAGTCAACCCCCGCATGAGAATCATTGCCGGCATCCATCGCGGTCGTCGCCTGGCGACCCCGGCGGGACGAGACACGCGCCCCATGCCCGACCGTCTGCGCGAGACGCTGTTCAGCATTTTGGGAGAGCGCGTGGCCAACAAGGTTTTCGTGGACCTCTACGCCGGCTCCGGCGCTGTCGGGATCGAGGCCCTGAGTCGAGGTGCGCGGAAAGTGGTTTTCGTCGAGAGCGGGCTCGCCGCCGTCGAGGCGGTTGAACGAAACGTGCGGATGCTGGCGGCGCAGAGGACGTGTTCGGTGCTGCGGGCTAAAACCGAGAGCGTGCTGGCGCGGATCGAGGGGGAAATCTATTTTCTGGGGCCTCCCTATCCGTTACCCGAAGAGTACAAGAAGACCTTCGGCATCCTGGGCGCTTCGGCGCCCGCACTCGTCATCGTCCAACACGCCAAAACGCACGACCTCGCCGAGCGCTATGGGCATCTGCGGAGATTCCGAACCGTCACGCAAGGGGCCAATAGTCTTAGCTTCTACGAACCGGCCCAAGAGTCCCAAACCGAGCCGCGCACGTATTAAGGGGCTCGGTTTGCGGTAGTCGGCGCCCGACGTGGCCGGTGACTAGGGGTCGGGGTACACTACATGGCAACCCGGTGTCCGACCAACCGATGAAAACCCGCGCCACTACCCGCCAACCCGCGCCAAGCTCACCCGCAAAGCCCGCCCTTATCTCCATCCATCTGCAACCCGGCGCTTCCCGTAACCGCCTGGGCGAAAAGACCGCCCGAGGCCGGAAACTTGCCGTCACCGCGCCCGCGGTGGAAGGCCGAGCCAATCGCGCTTGCGTCGAATTTCTGGCCAAAACCCTGGGCGTCCCGCGCTCGGCGGTCCGCGTTGCGCAAGGCAAGACAAGCCGCCAAAAGCTTATCGCCGTCGAAGGCCTCTCCCTCGATCAAGTGGAAGCTCGATTGGCCGCCGCCGGTCGATCCGCCGCCCGCAAATAGAACTCTCAACCCACCTCCCCCGCTTGACCTTACCGCCGCCAACGAGATCGGAAGGAGATCGTGGTCTGGCACGGAACTGTGAAACTTCCGGTTTTCCCGAGCCGCGCCGCCTCGCGGTGCGGTCGTCTTGCGGGGAGGAAGACCGCACCGCGAGGCGGCGCGGCTCGGGTTGTACGTAGATCAAGCACTGAACCAGCACGAAACCGAGGGCGGGGGAAACCGGGGAAGGCAGATCGACAGAGCAGATCGCCGCTTGACCTAATCGCCGCCGACTGATAGAGTCCGTACTTCAGGGAAACGGATGGCAGCCGCTTCGTCCGGCCGGGAAGCGCAGCTTGACTGGTCGGCGTTACACCTTGTTCCGGGGCTGGGGGCGCGGAACGCACTCAAGTTAATTCGAGCGTTCGGAAATCCGGGAGCGGTTTTCCATGCTTCGCTCACTGAACTGCGCTCCTGCGGTATCCGCCGAGCCGTGGCGGATGCCGTTCACTCGGGGCTGTCGTTTGAGGACGCGGCGGCGGAACTCAAGAAAGTCACCGAAGCGGGCGCGGAGATTGTTACGTTCCACGATCCCAGATATCCCGCGCGGCTGAAGGAAATCTATGATCCGCCGATTTTGCTTTATGCCCGCGGCCGCGCCGAGCTGCTGGCGACCGACTCGGTGGCGATTGTCGGCTCCCGGCGCCCGACGCCCTACGGGCGAAGCGTGGCGGAAAAGTTCGGCCGTGAACTTTCCGCAGCCGGGTTGACCGTCGTCAGTGGTTTGGCGCGGGGAATCGATTCGGCGGCGCACAGGGGCGCCTTGGCTGGTTCGGGAGAAACGATTGCCGTGTTGGGCAATGGCGTCGATGTGGTTTACCCGCCCGACAATCGAAAGCTGATCGAAGAGGTGGCCGAGCGCGGATTAGTGGTTTCGGAATTCCCGATGGGGTCCATCGCGTTTCCCCAGAACTTTCCGATCCGCAACCGCATTATCAGCGGCCTCGGCTACGGCGTGATGGTGGTCGAAGGCGCGCAATACAGCGGTTCGCTGATCACCGCCCGCTTGGCGCTCGATCAGGGCCGCGAAGTGCTCGCCGTGCCCGGCAGTATTGCTTCGAAGCCCAGTTGGGGCCCGAACCTTTTGATCAAGCAGGGGGCGAAGTTGGTACAGCAGGTCGAGGACGTGATCGAGGAGCTTCCCGCCGAAGTGCGGGCCGAGTTGGCGCGCCGGGTCGAAAAGGCCATGGAAGAGGAAAGTGCATCTTCGGCTGAAACTTCTTCCCCCTCGCAAGCATCCATTTGGCAGGGCGGGGCCTCGCCGTTGGGCAAGAAAGTCTTCTCGTTGCTCCGAGTCGATACCGCGACGCACGTCGATGAAGTGATCTACGCGATGGAAGATCGCTCGCCGTCGGAAGTCCTCGCCGCGCTGAGCGAACTGGAGCTCTACGGCGTGGTCAAGCAGCTTCCCGGCAAGCATTTCGTACGCATCTGGTCGTGAACCATGGTAATAAGTAAAGGAAGGGGATCTTCGGTTGTCTCGATGATCCTTTTCCATCAGCATCTCGATCTTGTAGGAGCTTGAAGCGAAATCATGGCAAAAGCAGCGCGGAACAAGGCCCTTGTTGTTGTCGAGTCCCCGGCCAAGGCTCGTACGATCGGCAAGTATCTGGGTAAAGACTACGTCGTCAAGGCATCGCTCGGGCATGTCCAAGACCTGCCGAAGAACGACTTGGCGGTGAATGTCGACGGCGATTTCGAGCCCACTTATACCGTCATCGACGGCAAGAAAGGTCTGATCGAAGAGTTGCGCAAGGACGCCCGAAAGGCCTCCGCCGTCTATCTCGCCGCTGACCCGGACCGCGAAGGCGAAGCGATTTGTTACCACCTCGCCGGAGTGCTGCAGGGTAAACGCAAAGACACCCTGAAGATCTACCGTGTCCTTTTCAACGAGATCACCAAGAAGGGCATCGCCAAGGCTTTCGAGCAGCCCGGAACGATCAACTTCAACCGCGTCGACGCGCAACAGGCCCGCCGGGTGCTCGACCGCCTCGTCGGCTACAAGATTTCACCGCTTCTTTGGGATAAAGTGCGCCGCGGCCTCTCCGCCGGCCGCGTGCAGACCGTCGCTCTCCGACTGGCTGTCGAACGCGAGAAAGAAATCAAGGCCTTCGAGAAGAAGGAATATTGGAAGATCGAGGCGCGCCTACGTGCCCAGAACCCGCCGCAGTTCACCGCCAAGTTTGCCCGCAAGGACGGCGAAAACATCGAAGTCGGCGACGAGAAGTCGTCGAGCGAGATCGTCAGCGCCGTCGGTGATGCCGATTGGACCGTTGAGTCGGTCACGACCAAGGAACGTAAGCGCAATCCCGTCGCGCCCTTCATCACCTCGACGCTGCAACAAGAGTCCGCGCGCAGAGCTCGCTTCAGCGTCAAGCGCACGATGATGCTGGCGCAGCGGCTTTATGAAGGTATTGAACTGGGCAATGAAGGCGCGGTCGGACTGATCACCTACATGAGAACAGACTCGGTTCGCGTTTCCGACGACGCCGTTACCGAGTGCCGAGGCTTCATCCAAAAGCAATACGGCGGCGAGTACTTGCCCCAAGAGCCCAACGTTTATAAGACCAAGAAGAAAGCGCAGGACGCGCACGAGGCGATTCGACCCACCTCGGTCGAACGAACCCCCGAATTCCTTAAGAAGCACTTGGGCGAAGACGAGCTCAAGGTCTACACCCTGATCTGGAACCGCTTCGTCGCCTCACAGATGAAGCCCGCCGTCTTCGACCAGACCTCGATCGAAATCGACGTCGCGGGAAGTGACCGACACAGTTACCTATTTCGGGCCTCGGGATCGGTTCCCAAGTTCGACGGTTTTCGCCGCGTCTACGAAGAGGGCAAAGACCAAAAGGACCAAGAGGACGCCGATCTCAAAACCAAGCTGCCTCTAGTCGAAAAGGGCGACAAGCTTTCGCTGAAGAAACTGCTCCCCGAGCAGCACTTCACCGAACCGCCGCCGCGCTACACCGAAGCCACGCTGGTCAAGGAACTCGAAGCCCGCGGAGTCGGCCGCCCGTCCACCTACGCGGCCATCCTTTCGACGATTCAGGACCGCGAATACGTCAAAAAGACCGGAGGCCGCTTCTTCCCGACCGAACTCGGCATGGTCGTCACTCAGTTGCTGCTCGAAGCCTTCGATGACATTTTCGACGTGGCCTACACGGCGAAGATGGAAGAAGAACTCGACGACATCGAAGACGGCAAGCGCAGTTGGCGCGAGTCGATCGGAGCGTTTTACGAAAAATTCTCCAAAGACCTCGACAAAGCCGCCAAGACCATGACGGACATGAAGAGGATGGAGCGCCCGACGGATCTAACGTGCGATAAGTGCTCCAAGCCGATGGTCATTCGCTGGGGCAAGCACGGCAGCTTCATCGCTTGCAGCGGCTATCCCGATTGCACCAACACCCGCGAGTTGACGGTCGATCTGCCCGATGTCGACAGCGCCGACCTTTCGAAGATGGAAGGCGAGACGGATTACTGCGACAACTGCGGGCGGCCCATGGCGCTCAAACGCGGACGCTTCGGGATGTTCTACGCCTGCACCGGCTATCCCGATTGCAAGACTACCCGCCAAGTCGGCAAACAAGAGCGTAAGCCCGATGTCCCGCTCGACGAGAAATGCCCGCAATGCGACAGCCAAATGGTGCGCAAAACGGGCCGATTCGGCGAGTTCACCGCTTGCAGCAGCTACCCCGATTGCCGCTACATCAAGCAGGAGACAATCGGGTTGGCCTGCCCCCGCGAGGGTTGCAAAGGCGAAATCGTCCAACGGCGATCCAAGCGCGGCAAAACCTTCTACGGTTGTACGCTCTACCCCGCTTGCGATTTCACGGCCTGGGCCAAACCCATCGACATGAAATGCCCCGAGTGCGGCAACCCCTACATGGAAGCGAAGAACCTCAAGAGCGGGTCATTTCTGCAATGCCCCAACGGCGAGTGCAAACACAAAATGCCGGTCGTCGAAGAGGCGGCTTCCTAAGTCGCTTTCACGCCGTCCGAGGGGCAAAGCCCACCAAGGCCCGGCACGACTTCGTCGCGCTTGCTCGCCGGGAGTTCCTTCCCAACCGAGCCCTTTCAAAGCCTGTGAGCCGAAAGTCCCAGGCACAAGCCGGCGAGCCGCGACTCGCACTTCCGGAGACATCAACGGGATCGGCTTCACCCTTTGCGCCATCGAAACGGCTCGCGAGTTTCTGAGCCGGTCGTGAGGCGATTTCGATGCTGACATAATTCTTACAATCTTCTTGCGAGCAACTGACCATTCAAAAAGCCGGCTGGGCGAACCTTGAATCAGAAACAGTGTCGGCGTGCAATAGAGATCTAACCCGGCCGACGCACACAAGGAGAATCCGATGAGAATCAACACAATGATTAAGAAATGGGCTCGCATGGCGCTTCCGGTCGCGCTTACCGTTTCGGCCATTCCCGCCGCGCACGGTGCGTCGGTCGCGCTGGACGTGCAAATGGCCAACCCGCGGATGCTGACCGGTGCCCGGCAGAAGGCCTACGTGAGAATCTCTCTGACAGGCCGCAAAGACCGTGTGGATCGGCGGGCCGCTGTGAACGCCGCCATCGTCCTGGACCGCTCGGGATCCATGTCGGGCGCCAAGATCGAAGAGGCGAAGCGGGCCGCGCTGATGGCGATTGGTCAGCTCAGGGACGATGATATTGTCTCGATCGTCACCTACCAGAGCACGGTGGACGTCTTGGTCCCGGCCACGAAGCTGTACGACCGCCAGGCGATTCGCAACGCAATTCACGGCATCCGCGCGGGGGGACAAACAGCTCTATTCGCCGGCGTGAGCAAAGGGGCGCGCGAGCTGCGGAAGTTTCTAGACCGCAACCGGGTCAATACGCTGCTTCTCGTCTCCGACGGGCTGGCCAACGTGGGGCCGAGTTCTCCCGGGGAATTGGCTCAACTCGGCACTTCCTTGGCACGGCAAGGCATCACCGTGACCACGATCGGCCTTGGTTTGCAATACAGCGAAGATCTGATGACACGGTTGGCGATGGCGAGCGACGGCAACCACTTCTTCGTGGAGAATGAAGCCGATCTCGAAGCCGCTTTCGCCACGGAGTTCGGCGACGCGCTCTCGACCGTAGCCCAGGGTGTGACCATCGAAATCGTTTGCCCTAACGGAGTACGGCCGATACGAGTGGTTGGGCGGGAAGCGCGGATCGCGGGCCGGAAAGTGTATGCCACGATGAACCAGCTCTACCGCGACCAGACTCGCTACATCTTGCTGGAAGTCGAGGTATCGCCGGCCGCGACGGGCCGCACTCGACAGGTCGCCGACGTCACCGTCGGTTATCGCGACCTGCTGACCGGCTCCCAAGCTAGTCTGAGCGGCGGGACATCGGTGACATTTACTGAATCCGCGGCCGTGGTTGAAAAAGCGACTAACAAAGACGCCATGGTCGAGGTCGTGCGCCAGATCGCCAACGAACGCAACGAGCAGGCGACGACCTTGCGGGACGAGGGGAAGGTCGAGGATGCTCGCGAACTCTTCCGATCCAACTCGGCCTATCTCGAGGACAACGCACAAAAGCTCGGCGACAAGGGCCTAAAGCGGGAAGCCCAGGTCAACTACGAGGCCGGCCAAAACCTTGACGGTGAGAATTGGAACCGCGAACGTAAGAAGCAGCGGGAAATCCAGTACAAGACAAAGACGCAACGTGCCGTCATCTCCAAGCCCAAGTAAGAAGTGAAACCGAAGCTCACCATCATTCTGGTGCTGATCGTGGTCGCGCCCCTGGCTATCGTTGGATGGTTGGGGGCGAGGCTCGTCCAGGATGAGCAGGTGGTTGTCGAACACGGGCTGCGCGAGTTGATGCTCGGTCGGCTGCGTACCGTGGACGAGGCTCTGAGCAGGTCGTTGGAAGACTATGAGGAAACGGTACTGGAAGAGATGAACCCCTACACGGTTGATCAAGACGAGTTACGGCGGCGGACGCGGCAATCAGCGTATGTCGAGCAGTATTACATGCTGGACGCCGACGGCCGCTTGCTGTTTCCTCCGGTTGGGACACTCGGTTCCCTCACCGCGGCCGAGCGGGACTCGCTAGACCGCACGCGCGAGATTTGGGAGAGGGGCGCAATCGCGGATCTTGATTTCGCCGGCGAGGATTCGGCGACGGAACTGTCATCTCCGGCATCGGCGCGCACATCCGATTCCAGGGGCGTTTATGACGGGGAGCTGCCGGCGAACCCGAAGGGTTGGCACGCTTGGTACCGCGGCAGCGGCCTGCAGTTGATGCTGTGGGTGCGGAGCGGCGAGACAACCCACGTTGCGGAGATCAACAGGACGCGCTTGCTGGCTGAGTTGATCGCCTCGTTGCCGGAGACGAACGCAGCCGCTCCGGAGCTAACCGAAGGGCGGATTCGACTCGTTGATTCCGCGGGCCGAGCGCTTTACCAATGGGGCGCATTTCAAGCGGATAACGATTCGCGGCCCGTCACCTCGCTCAGCTTGGCCGCGCCGCTCGGCGCTTGGGGCCTGGAATACCACGCGAGCGCGGTGTTCGGATCGGCGGTCACGAGCGGCTTGCTGATCAACCTGGCGGCGGGGCTGGCGTTGCTGGCCGCGACGGTGATCGGCTTGACGTACTACTTCTATCGAGAGCAATCCCGCGAGATGCGTGAAGCCGTTCAGCGGGTGAGCTTCGTGAACCAGGTATCTCATGAGTTGAAGACGCCGCTCACGAACATCCGCATGTACGCCGAGTTGCTGGAAAGGGACAGCGATGAGAAGAACGAGAGACTGCGTCGCCATATCGACGTCATCGTCTCGGAGAGCCGGCGCCTAAGCCGCCTGATCGGCAATGTCCTCACGTTTAGTCGAAAGCAGCGTCGAACCCTCGAAATCCACCCGAAGCCGGGGGTTATGGACGATGTCGTGCGGAGTGTTCTCGATCATTTCAGGCCTGCTCTGGACGCCAAGCAGATTCAAGTGGAGTTTAAGCGCGGCGCTTCCGAATCGGTCGCCTTCGACTCGGACGCGCTGGAGCAAATCGTCGGAAACCTGATTGGCAATGTCGAGAAATACGGAGCCGCCGGAAAGTATATGGAGTTGGCCAGTCAGCGACGCGGTGACGTTGTCGAGATTACGGTGACGGATCGCGGCCCCGGCCTTCCCGCGCGGGAGAGACAGCGAATTTTTGAACCTTTCTACCGCGTCAGCAGCGCCCACACGGACGGCGTCGTCGGCACTGGAATCGGCCTCTCGATTGCGCGCGACCTCGCCCGGCTTCACGGCGGCGATCTGGAGTTGGACCCGACCGAAATAGGAGCGCGCTTCCGAGTAACGCTGCAGTGTCCGCCCGCGGCAACCGGTGATTGAAACCATGAAAGTGCTGATTGCCGAAGACGATCGGAATATCCGCGCCGGGCTGGAGGAAATCCTCGCGGACGAAGGATATGAGACGGTGGTCGCGGAAGACGGAACCCAGGCGCTCGCCCTGTTTCGCCGCGAGTCGCCGGACTTCATCTGCCTCGATATTATGATGCCGGGCGTTGACGGCTACGAGGTTTGCAAGGAGATCCGCCGAGCCGACGCGGGCGTCCCGATCATTTTCATCAGCGCGAAGTCGGAGGAGGTTGACAAGGTTGTGGGCCTCGAGCTGGGAGCGGACGACTTCATCCTTAAGCCCTTTGGGGTGCGGGAAGTCCTGGCGCGCATCCGGGCGGTTACGAGACGCTGCATGGCGCGCGGGCGGGACGAAGCGAGCCACGATCCGTTTCGCATGGGGGACCTGGAGGTGCTGCCGAGCGAGCTACGAGCCCGCCGCGGCGAGCAGGTGATCGACCTCGGATTGCGTGATGTGAAGATTCTGCGGCTGCTCCATCGAATGCGCGGGCGAGTCGTCAATCGCACGGAGCTTTTCAACGAATGCTGGGGGCTGTCGCACATCGCGAACAGCCGCACTCTCGACCAGCATGTCTCGCAACTCCGCAAGCGTATTGAGCATGACCCTAAGAGTCCGCGAATTATCCGCACGGTTCACGGTGTCGGGTACCGCTACGAGGAAGGGCCTTCGTCGGATTGAGTTGGTAGCGTGGATGTTGGGTTTACTCGCGGAGTGACTCGATACCATCCGCCAGTTGGTGCAGAGCGGCGACCTCCTTGCCCGTCAAGGCGCGGTCGAAGACGGCCAGATCGTCGAAGAGTCCCACGTAGTTAACACCCAGACGAAGGGCAGCCTCGTCCACGTCCCACGTAAATGGCTCGCTGATCCCTTCCGCCGTACCTTGGAGTCCGCCGTCGAGATAAAGTTTGGCAGTCCCGCCAACCGCCGAGTTCAGGCGGAAGTAAGTGACCACGACGTGATTCCACTGACCGCTGGCGAACGGTGGCTCATCAACCGCCACAAGGCGTTTCTCGAAATCTGGGTTCTTATCTGGGGCAAGTTTCTCTGGGTTCCATGCCTCCAGGTCGCCGAACACACCCAACCGAAACCTGCGCGGATTCTTGTCGGTAAAGTCCACCCACACAGCCGCGTCGTTGTAAGCGGCATCGGTCACCTGGATGGGATCGCAGTAGCCCGGCTCCAGATCAACGGCCGGATCGAGGCTCAGCCAGAACGATACCGTGCCTGCAATGTCGGTACCGGAATAGGCGACGTTGTCCTTGGCCTTGTAGAAGAGAGCTTGGGTGTTCTTCTTGCCGAACCGGAGAGCGTCACCAAACCGGCCCGCTCCAGACACAATTTCGACAGCGGGCACATTGATCCCCGGCCTTGCCTGGTCTGCCTCGTGGAAGGAAGGAGCCGAGTAGATAGCGCGGTCACCTGAGGCGAAGTCCGCGTCCGGGCCGTTGTCGAAGGAGGCGTGGAAGATGAGAGATTCCGCGAGCACCGCCGTGTCCGGATTCCGCGCTTCCGCTTTGGAGGCTGGTTCTGTTTCGCCGGATGAGCAACCGGCCACCACGAAGAGAGTCAGGACATGTCCGAGGATGAGACAAGCGCCGTTCATTGGCAGGCGTCGCACGCTTCCGGCAAGAAGTTCCATGGCACCCACATTCTAGCTTGAATCGGGATTCTTGCATATCACACGATGCGTGACTGCCTCTCCGCGCTCGATTGGCTCGTCGGGGAGCTTCGCGCCTCCGGGGACGGGGTTGTGTAGCCGGATGTTTCTGTTCGGGTCGGTGATGAGAATGTAAACCGTCTCTGTAACCATTCGGTGCGCTTCCCGGCGTCGCCGTGCACCCTCTCCACTCCGTCCGGTCCCCAGAATGCAACAACTTGCGCCCCTGAGCGCCCTGGTCGTCCGAATTCACACGCGGGAGGTCCCGAGTTCGAGTCTGGGCGCGCCCGCACCATCAACCTCTGAACTGTCGAGAGGCGCGCCAAAAAGTCGGCGCGTCCAAACTGCGTCCAATTTGGCCGGATCATAGCCTCTGTGCCGGTGACAAGAGGCTCGGCGCAGGCCGGCTAAGGTTATTGAGAAGGTGGTGACCCTTGCGCAACCCTCTTCATAACCACTCACCGTTCGGCCCTGGAGAATAAACCCATGATGGATATTTACTTGACTCAGGTATTGGGAAATAGCCCCTACATGTTGTGGTCGTCCGTAGCGCGTGTCGCGGTGCCTCCGACCAGCGATTTGTAGGGTGCCGGTGGCACGGCGACGGCCTGTTGAACCAGGCGGTAAAAGAGCTTGCCTCGACTTCTGGACTTGCGGCGGTTGAAGCGGAAGGCGAATTCGTCGAGGTAGGAGTCGAGATGCTCGTGACTGACCGCTCCTTGATGCGTGCCCAGTATCCAGCGCTTCACTAACGACACCACGCGGTGCACCCGGGGGAGCAGTTTCGAGGCGCGCGCCGGTTGCCCCTCCAGGTAGCTCACCTCGTGGCGATAGCCGTCGCCTTCGAGCGGTTCGTATCCCAGCCAACCGTCGGTATGGACCACGCTGCCGGGTTCGATCGACTCGCCGACGAAGGCCATCAAGCTGTCCCCGGAGGCGTTGGGAATGGTGCGTATCCGAACCCGCCCGATGCCGGCACCATCTTCCTCGGCCGCTACTACAATCAGCGCCTTAGCGTCGGTTTGGCGACCGCGCACGCCCTCCTCCAAGCCTCCTAAGTAAGTCTCGTCAACCTCCACGCGCCCGCTGAGCCGATCGCGTCCGGGCCGCACCATGGCGCGCCGGAGCTTATGCAACCAAGTCCAGGCCGTTTTGTAGCTGCCCAGGCCCAACACCCGCTGCAAGCCCAGCGCGCTCGCCCCGTTCTTCTGGCTCGTGAGCCACCACATGGCTCGAAACCAACTCTGGAGGGGTTGGCGGGTGTCTTGAAATATTGTGCCCGCCGTTGGAGAAGCTTGATGCCCGCAGCCGGCGCACTCCAGCAGCGCTGTCCGCACCGCCCACGCTTTGTCGTGCCCGCATCGCGGACAACGAAAACCCTCCGGCCAGCGGAGTTGACACAGATACTCTCGACAGGCCTGCTCGGTGGCGAAACGCGCCTCGAACTCGGCCAGATTCCGAGGATAATCTTCCATTTCCCCGATCCTACATCTTGTGGTCACCTGAGTCAAGTAAATACCCATCAAACCCATATATGACAAGGAGTTATGGAAAACGGACCGGGCCGAAAAAGCGGAAGCGCGGTTGTCGCCGATTTCCCTTTTTCTGATCAAGCAATTTTGAGGCGGAAGCGTTGTCAAGCACATTTCCGCCCCTCCGATACTGGCTCTCTGCCATCGGAAGCGGGATAGCCGAACTTCCGTTGGTGACTTCCGCGGCGACGTGCTCCATCAAACACACTTTCGCTCTTGCCCGTACCTCGGCGCTGGGCCAAAAGGTGGCGTGACAAAACCGTTTACCTCGAGTTTAGACTCGCGGCAGCCTTGCACCCGCTTTCGTTCCGGATGCGCCGGATGCTAGTGCCCGCCCTCTCTATGAAGTTGATGCGATGGACGCACGAGCTTGAGGAGCCGCCGTCCTGGCATTGATGCGGTGCGTGCTCATCCGCCTGTCTTTGGACCAGGCGGGCACCAAGAAATGGGGGTCCACTCCTGCCGACCTCCCATTCACCAACTCACGTCTCAAACGCTTCGGAAATTGGGACTCCGTTCCCCAGTATCTCATCAACCAGTTCTGCATACCATACAACCCCTAGGTTGAAGCCTGACTTCTGGATGATGATCATGTCGTCAAGTTCTATAGGTGTCTCCGTCAAGTAAGGTTCGCCAGAAAAGACCCCCAAGAATGCGAACTGCTTCTCTTGGGAATACATCATCTTCCCATCCTTAACCTGGAAGTCGATCGGCTTGGAGAGAACGACGCTCCCGGAGGAGCCGGGGAACAGTTTCGCGTCTATCAAGAAATAGCGGTTACCTCGAAAACCGACCCCCCACCGGGAAGCGATAATTCCAGACTTGATCACCGGGTACAAGTTGACATCGTCGTAGAAACCCCTCGGATACCCGACCACAAGCACGTCGCTCGACGCTTCAACGCTAATTTTGTTCTTTCCGGCTAAACGGTCGCTTGAAAGACCATAGTTCGGCGCATACTGGTTACCACTGTTGAGACGTTCGAACATCAAATCGTGGATGTCGAGTGTGGCGACATCGATTGCACGGTTTGGATGGAACCGGGCCAGCTGCTCGATGTGGTCAACTGACAGTGTGACTGGGTCCCAAACCAACACACCAGCGTCATTAAGTCGACGCAGGCGGAACGTGACCGATGTGGGCGCGACCTCAACGTCGCCGTGTTTCGGCAACAGCACATGCCTATTCGTGACAATCCACATCTTCTGTATCTCACGCCATTGCGGCCCGTTACCCTTCCTTGAGCCAGTGTGTTGTAAAAGAAGCCCGTGCCTTGAGAATCACCGCGCTCGGTGGACGTCGACACAATCGTTGAAATGCAGTTAAAGGTATTGTTCAGATCCATGATCCACTTACCTCAGGCCGGCTCCAGCCCCCCAGCGGAGCTTGGTGATTGCGCGGTTCCGGTACTCATCGAGCTGGGATTCCGCGAAGTCCTGTGCGGGGGCACCGTTGTAACGGGGTTGCAGGTTCAACGGCAGGGCTGGTTCCGGTATTCGGTAGAGATCGTCAATTTGACGCCACGTCAGCTGCTGTGTGAACCGGCCGCACATCGTTGGGCGCTTTCCGGAGTCTCTTGGTTCAAGTTCGGTGGCTCAGACCGAGGATCAAGAGAAAGTAAAGAGTCAGACCCCCAATCGGACCCCTATCTGACCCAGATGGGTATTTACTTGACTCAGGTATTGGGAAATAGCCCCTACATGTTGTGGTCGTCCGTAGCGCGTGTCGCGGTGCCTCCGACCAGCGATTTGTAGGGTGCCGGTGGCACGGCGACGGCCTGTTGAACCAGGCGGTAAAAGAGCTTGCCTCGACTTCTGGACTTGCGGCGGTTGAAGCGGAAGGCGAATTCGTCGAGGTAGGAGTCGAGATGCTCGTGACTGACCGCTCCTTGATGCGTGCCCAGTATCCAGCGCTTCACTAACGACACCACGCGGTGCACCCGGGGGAGCAGTTTCGAGGCGCGCGCCGGTTGCCCCTCCAGGTAGCTCACCTCGTGGCGATAGCCGTCGCCTTCGAGCGGTTCGTATCCCAGCCAACCGTCGGTATGGACCACGCTGCCGGGTTCGATCGACTCGCCGACGAAGGCCATCAAGCTGTCCCCGGAGGTCTGCGTCCTCCAGGGAATAGGATCCGGTGGCGGGCTCGGACAAGTCCCTGGCAAGCCACCACGACAGCGACCGGCGCGATACTTGACGTTCGCATGGGCAATTCCTTTCTCTTCACGATCGGTCAGGGTGTGTCGTGCTCCCACATTCCGGGCTGTGGATCCTTGCCGTCGGGCGAGCCCCCGGCAATGACCAGCTGGTCGCCGATGATGGCCGCCGCCGGCGACGACAACGGTTTCGGCAGCTCGCCGAGTTCGCTCCACACACCGTCGGATGACAGCGCCCGTATCGAAGCTTCGACCTTTCTATTGTCGGGACCGCCCGTCATGCCGCCGATCATGAAGACCCGGCCGCCGCTCACGAAGGTGCTCCCTTCGGCGTGGGAGTGTGGTGCCGGCAGTTCGGGGCCGTTGCTCCAGGAGTCGGTCGCGGGATCGTAGATATCCGTCCGCGACTGATCGGTCTGGCCGCTGTCGTGATTGAACTGGCCGCCGATCGCATGGATCTTCCCGCCGAGAGTGACTGTGCCGAACTGATTGCGGGGCGCCGGCATGGGCGCGGCAGGCTGCCATTCGCCGGAACCGTCCAAAGCCGCGTCCACATCGAGCACCCAGTGGTCGGCCGAATCGGTGTCGCGATCCGACATCAGTCCCCCGATGTAGTGCAGACGGCGACCCACGAGCGCGAGACCGCCGCCGGCTCGCGGCTCGGGTAGCGAGGGCGCGGCAACGTAGGTGTCGCTGTCGACGTCGTACTTCCACACCTCATCGATCGCCTTGCCCGGGTAGCCGTCCTTGAAGCCTCCGGCGATCCACACCGACCGGCCGTCGACGACGGTGTTGATGTGGGTGATCGCGCTGGGCAGGTCGGCGAGCTGTTTCCAGGTTTTCTTGTCGGGATCGTAGACGTCGGCGCGCTTGCTCGACTTAGTTCCCATGGTGTATCCGCCGAAGCAGAAAAGGGTGTCGTCGATCACGACGGTGCCGGATTCCCACCGCGCCACGGGCATGTCGGGGAGTTGGCGCCAGGAATCTTTTTCGAGGGAGGCCCTTTGGGGGCTCTCCGGAGGCACCGAGCCCTCCTCGGGTGAGGGGGGCGCACACGACCAGAACAGCGCGAGTACGACGGGGAGGAGCCCCGCACGGACCCGGCGTCGAAGGGGCCGGTTGTTTAGCAGTGTCGTCATCCTGTCCTCTCTGTCTTCTCCTTCCGTACCTCATACAAAGCGCGGAACGGACGTTCACTCTATCTTCTTGTATCTCAGCACGCCTCGGGAGCCGCCCACTTGGGCCCCAAAGACATGCTTGCCGTACACCGCGACCCCTTCGGCTCCGCTTGTCACGCTATCGAGCTTGGGCTTCGGGTCGGGGATGAAGGCCGTTACCTTGCCGGTCCGAGCGTCGCCGATGTAGATGCCTCGCTCGAAGCCGGGGTTGCGGGGTTTGCCGGTTCGGTCGGGATCGTAGCCTGAATCCGAGTCGGCGACGTAGATCGTGTCGTTCTCATCGATGAAGATTCCGCTTGGCGACCCGAACTGAGTCCATGTGGCCAGGTGGTTGCCGGTCTGGTCTAAGATTTGAATTCTCTGATTGGCTCGATCGCCGACAAAGATTCGCCCTTGAGAGTCCAGGGCCAGGGCATGAATCCCTTGATACTCTCCGGGACCGGCGCCTTTCTTTCCCCAGGCCGCGACGAATTGACCGTCTTTCGTGAACTTGACGATACGGTTGTTACCGCCATGGCCGTGGTTATGGCCGTCGGCGACGACGATATGACCATCAGGCAAGACTACGACGTCGGACGGACAGCTGAAACTATCCTCTCCATCGCCGGCCACGCCCATCGTGCCGAGCCTCATGAGCGGCTCCCCGTCAGGGCTGAACTTGTGAACTTGATGGCCCTTGCCGTCTTCCCGGCCCAACTCGCACGAGGTGTGGACCGCATCGGTCACCCACAAGTTCCCTTGATGGTCGACATGGATCCCATGGGGCCAAACGAACAATCCCGCCCCGAAGCTCCGGATCAGTTTGCCGTTCCGGTCGAACAGCATGATCGGGTCCAAATCGCTGTCCGCGCAAAGGCTCTTGCCGCAGCGCTCAAAAACCCAAATTTTTCCAGTGAAATCCCCCTCGCTGTCGCGGTGGGGGTGGATGGCGCTCGTTGATCCCCACGCCCGCCCTTCAGGAAGCTCGCCCCATTGTTCTCCGGCGCCGTACGGGTTCGACGGATGGTTTTGGGCTGCGGTCGGGCCGACGGCGATTAGCAAGAGCATCAGCCCGACTGCGTTTTTTCTCATCATCACTCACTCCTCAGCCACTCCCCAGGTCGGAATAAATGGGATCTTGCAAGATGGTACCGCGGCTGCCACTTCCCGTGGCGTTGGCGGGCCGCTCAGGCTTCCGCTTCATTCAGATTCGGTCGCGGGCCCCTATTCGGGCTCGTTTGGTTTGAGCCTTCCTGCCGAGGCTGCGACAAATCGGTCGGGCAGCTCGAGAGTGATCCATTGATGATCGAAAATCCCCGGCGGATGTCGGCCGTTACCTAGCGTAGAATCTCGGTCACGACGCGGGCGGGGAACTCGTCGGTGAGGCGCTCGTTGCGCCCGTCGTGCGAGTAGACCAGGTCGCGGTGGTTCATGCCGATCTGATGAAGGATGGTCGCGTGTAGGTCGTGGACGCTCACGCGGTGCTCGACGGCCTTGTAGCCGATTTCGTCGGTGGCCCCGTGAACGACGCCGCCCTTGACGCCCGCTCCGGCCAACCAAACCGTGAAACCGGTCGGGCCGTGGTCGCGGCCCGCGACGCCCACCTCGCGGCTTTGTGCCAGCGGAAGCCGGCCGAACTCGCCTCCCCAGACGAGCAGCGTCTGATCGAACAGGCCTGTGCGCTTGAGATCCTTGATGAGTGCCGCGATCGGTTGATCCGTCTTGCCGCAGGCATAGCGGAGCGACTTGTCAAGGTCGGAGTGGTTGTCCCAGATTTGGCCCTCGATGTAGATCTGTATCAGCCGGACGCCGCGCTCGACCAGTCGACGCGCCATTAAACAACGCTTACCGTAGGACGCCGTCTGCTCGTTGTTGAGTCCGTACATTTCCCGCGTCGCTTCGCTTTCCTGCATCACGTCAAGGGCGTCGTTCGCCGTCAACTGCATGCGCGCGGCCAGCTCGTAGTTCATGATGCGGGCTTCGAGTTCGGGTTGACCGGGTCGGCGATCGCGGTGAGCGCGGTCCATGCGCGCCAGCAAGGAGCGGGCCAAGTCCAAGACTGACGCGGGATACTCCTGCTTGGCTTTCAAATTCAGCACAGGAGAACCCTCGGAGCGGACACGAGTCCCCTGGTAGACCGGGGGCAGCCAACCTGACTGCCAGTTCTGCAGGTGGTTGACCGGCAGACCTTTGGGGTCGTCCAGCACAACATAGGCAGGCAGGTTTTGGTTCTCGGAACCGAGCCCATAGACGATCCAGGAGCCGACCGTCGGCCGGTCGGAAAACTGCCTGCCGCCCTGCATGATGAAAATCGCCGGTTCATGGTTGAAGTGGGTCGTGAACATCGAGCGGATGAACGCGACGTCGTCGACGTGCTCGGAGAGATGCGGCAGTACCTCGGAAATCTCGACACCTGATTGCCCGTACTTGGAGAACCGGTACGGCGAGGGCATGAAGCCCCCGGCTTCGTTGATGAACTCGATATCGTTGGCGAGGTCGCGACCCGGGGGCTGACCCTCGTATTTTGCGAGAGCCGGTTTGGGGTCGAAGAGGTCGACTTGGCTCGGTCCGCCGTTCATGAAGAACTGGATGACGGATTTCGCCTTGGGTTCGAAGTGCGGTTGACGCTCCTTGAGGTCGTAAACGCGGCGATTGCCGGTCGCCGCGGCCGCGGCTTGCGGGGATAACAAGTCTCGGCCGAGCAACGACGCCAGCGCGGCGCCGTGGAGCCCGTCGCCGACCCGCGAAAAGAAATCGCGGCGCGTCGGATGGGTCGTTCCCCGCGCTGAGCCCTCTCGACATTCGTTGGAAGCCAGCATGCTCACTCTCCTCGCGTCAGTCCCCTTCTCAATCAATGTAGAGAAACTCGGCCGAATTGAGCACCGTATGGCACAACGCCGCCAACGCAAGCCAACGGGCCTTCATGCGCTTCGGTTCCATCGGAACCTGCTCTTCCAGCCGGCGTCCCCAGGCCTTGGTCATTTCGGTTAACGTGGAAACGCCGTCGGTCCGCTCCTCGGCGGACGGCGGGCGGCCCAGCGCCGTCAAGTAGACCCGTTCGACCAACGCCGTCGGATCGTCACCAACCGCATCGATAATGCGCCCGGCCATGTAGCGCGAGTTGGTGCGAAGGATCTCGCTGTTCATCATCTGGAGCGCTTGGGACGCCACCGTCGACTTCGTCCTTCGCAGGCAGTTGGGCTTGAGTTGCGGCGCGTCGAATGCTTCGAACATGGTCAATGGTTTCGACCGTCGCTGCTGCAAATAGATGCCGCGGCGTTGCCCTTGCGGCGAATCCTTGGCGACGATTTCTCCATCGGGCTTGACGTCGATCTCGTCGGCGGGGCCGAAAGGCTTCGGATCGAGCCGCTCGGACGCTTTGAGGACCGCGTCGCGGATCGCGTCGGCGTCGAGTCGCCGCAGCGGGAACCGAGAGAGCAGAACGTTATCGAAGTCCACCGCGTGCTTGGTCTCGTCGAACCGGGAGCTCTGACGGTATGCGCTCGAGGTCAGGATCAGCCGATGGAGGGTCTTCAGGCTCCAGCCGCGCTCGACGAATTCCACGGCCAGCCAGTCCAGCAACTCCGGGTGCGTCGGCGGAGACCCGGTGCGGCCGAAGTTGGCCTCGCTCTGCACAATCCCGCGGTCGAAGTAATGTTGCCAAACGCGATTGACCATCACTCTCGCCGTCAAGGGGTGATTCGGCTGGACCAACCATTTCGCCAACGCCAATCGCCGTCCGCTCGACCAATCGAGCGGCTCCAGGCTGTAGGGTTCAATGCCGACGCTGAGCACCGAAGGCACACCGGGGTTAACAGGCGGCCCGGGATTGCGGTGTTCACCGCGATACAGAATGTGGACCGGGGTGGGATCTCCTCCCATGTCGAACAGCGCGCGGACTTGCGGCTTGGTGTGAAGACTCATCTTCGCCTTGACGAAGGAATCAAGCAGTGAGAATGCCGTCGACGTGGAAACTTGGCTCTCACCCCCGACCTCGGCCCCCTCCTCGGCCGCCGCGGCAAGGTCCTCGATCAGTGTCTTGCCCAAGACCTTGCGGACCTCGACCCGCACGGCCTCGGGCACGCCGGGTTCCTTTTCTTCGAGAAGTTTCTTTCGCATCGGAGCGGGCAACGCCCCCAGCTCGCCTGCCAGCCGCGCCACCTCCGCCTCGATGGGTACGTTGTGCCGCGCGGCTTCTTCGACTTCTTTCGCCGGGGCGCCCGGCAGCAGGCGGCTGTTCGTCTCGTTCCAATCCGCATCCGGGCCGATGTCGGCTTCGTTCGGGGAGAGCCAATCATAAGGATCGTAAGAGCTTCGCAGGATCGCGCTCAGCCGGTAGTAGTCGCGTTGCGGGATCGGGTCGTACTTGTGGTCGTGGCAGCGGGCGCAACCGACGGTCAGACCCATGACCGTTGAGGTCAAGATCTGGAGCTGGTCCGCTACGACAGTGAGCCGCTCGGTAACGAAGCCCTGCGACACACTGTAAGTGCCGTCGGGCCCCATTCGTAGGAACCCGGTGGCTGTGAGCCTTGCGCTGTCCTCGCGGCCGAGCGGAAGCGGCTTTTCCTTGTAGTTGAACAATTCATCACCGGCGATCTGTTCGATCAGGAAGCGGTCGTAGGGCATGTCGGCGTTGAGGGCTCGAATGACCCAATCGCGATAGCGCCAGGCGTGCGGCCGAACCGCGTCGAAGTCCACTTGGCCTTCCGAGTCGGCGTAGCCCGCCGCGTCGAGCCAGCGTCTTCCCCAGTGTTCGCCGTAACGCGGCGATTCGAGCAGTCGATCGATCAGCCGTTCATAGCTGTTGGGACTTTCGTCCGCCAGGTAAGCTTCGACTTCCTCGGGCAAGGGCGGTAGTCCAATCACGTCAAAGTAGGCTCGGCGCATCAATGTAGGCCGGTCGGCGTCGGGTGAAAAGGTCAGGTCCTTTTCCTCGAGCTTTGCGAGTAAGAAGGCGTCGATCGGTTGTCGAACGCGATCACGGCCGTGCACAGAAGGCGGCGCCGACCGCCGGGGTGTTTGGAAAGACCAGAACGCGCGGTCATCGTCGCTGACCATAGGATCGGCGGTGGGGTCGACCGCGGTCGGCTTCTCGTCGTCCCAAAGCGCGCCGTCGGCGATCCAACGACGCAGTTCTTCGAGTTCCCCCGAAGTGACGGGGCGATAGGAAAGTCGCGCTTGATGCTCCTCGGGAGGCATCTCCTCGGCGGCGATGCGCTTGATCATCAGGCTTCCGTCGGGATCGCCGGGTACGATCGCCGGTCCCGAGGCGCCGCCCTTCAGCGCCGACGCGCGCGTGCGCAGATCGAGGCCGCCTTCTTGACGGCGGCGTCCGTGGCACAGCAGGCACTTGATGTTGATCGTGGTGACCAGGATCTCGCGCGGGTTGACCTGCTGATGCGCGCCGCCGCCCGCCACAGCCGCGCCTTCACCTTCCAAGAGCGCACCGCTCTCGATCCAGCGGCGAATCAAGTTAACATCGTCGGGCGCCAATTTCTTGTCGGCCGGCGGCATCGCGCCGGAAGCGGTTTTCTGTAACAACAAGCTTTCAACAGGGTTTCCCGGAACCAACGCCGGCCCCGACTTGCCGCCGGCAAGCAAAGCCTCGCGGGTTCGCACGTCGAGTTCGGCCTGCGGCGAATTCTCACCGTGGCAGACGACGCAATTCTCGATCAGAATCGGCGCGATGTCGGGTTCGAAGCGGGGCGCCGAGGGGGCTTGGGCGGCGAGATACGCGGGAGCAATTAACGAAACCGCCGCGCACACGTTGCGAAGCAGCGCGAAACCGCCGGAAAAAAAACGGGGGTCGGCGCACATGACACGGCTCCCGGAAAGCGAAACTTCCCCACCTGAATTCTATCACAAGAGGGAATCGCCCAACGTGCTGAACACGCCTCGCCGCGGCACATTTCCGCTCGAGGCGGACAACTGGGCCGATTCGAAAGACAACAGTCAAGGGAGGGGAGTCATTTTACACACAATTAGGTTGACATCCGGGTTTCCCGCTGTGGTATAAAGTTTGCAGTTAGGGGTGTCTTTTTGGTTGAAGTCTACCTCACGGCACCGATCTGAACTCTGTCAAGAGCAAGGAGGATTTGCGTGAAACATCGGATATTGCAGGGCAAGAATCCAGTAACGCTCGTAGCGTTGCTGATCGCGGCGTTGGGAATCTTTTCCGCGGCGCCGGCGCAGAACACCTACGGCACGATCGTCGGGGTCGTAACCGACGAAACCGGGGCCGTGATTCCAGGAGCTTCCGTGACGGCGACGAACGTGGATACAAACATCGTCACCTTAGCGGAGACCAATCAAACCGGCGACTACCGCATCTTGAACCTGTTGCCGGGCACCTACGATGTGACCGTCGAGACCACTGGCTTTAAGAAGTCGGTGACCGCCGGCGTCGTCATCCAGGTGAACCAATCCGCGCGCGTCGAAGTCGCGTTGCAAGTCGGCGATGTCGTCGAAACCGTCGAAGTCAGCGCCGCGGCGGTGGCGCAGCTCGAAACCACGCGCGCAACGCTCGGGACCGTTGTCTCGAACCAAAAAGTGGTCGAGCTTCCCTTGAACGGCCGCGACTTCACGCAACTCACCCTGCTGTTGCCCGGCGCTTCTCCGGGAGCGAGCGCGGGCGGCTTCTTCCTGATCGGCGGGCAGACCGTCGCGGTGACCGGCAATCGCAGCGACCAGAACAACTACACCCTTGACGGCGTCAACAATAACGAGACGTTCTTCAAACACTACGGAATTCGGCCGTCACTCGACGCGATTCAGGAATTCACCGTGCAGACGAACATCACCGCCGCGGAATACGGCGAAGCGGCGGGGGCGAACGTCAACGTCGCGATCAAGTCGGGAACCAACGAGATTCACGGCAGCGTCTTCGAGTTTCTCCGCAACGACAACTTCGACTCGAAAACTTTCTTCGCGACCGAGAAGTCGGAGTTTCGATGGAATCAGTTCGGCGCCGCGGTCGGAGGCCCGGTTATCAAGAACCGCACTTTCTGGTTCGCGAACTGGGAGTCGTTCCGTTTTCGCCGCGAGAGCACGATTCTGAGCACCGTGCCGACCCAAGATATGCGCGGCGGCCTCTTCACCTCCAACGTCGACGGCACGCCGTTGGGGCAAATTTTCGACATCGGGACCACGGTCAAGGGGCCCAACGGTTTGATGCGCGATCCCTTCCCGAACAACACCATTCCCAGTTCGCGCTTCCACGCGACCTCGAAGACTTGGCAGGAGGGCGTCTTCGGGCCGTTCACGCCCAACCGTCCCGGCCAAGCGAACAACTTCATCAATACGACGCCCGACAAACGCGATGACGATCAAGTCAACCTACGGCTCGACCACAGCTTGAGCGATAACAATATGTTTTTTGCCCGTTGGTCGTGGGCAGACAATATCCGGACGTCGCCGCAGTCGTTCCCGGGGCGGGAAGTGGAGATGTTCAACAAGTTCCGCAACATGGCAATTAGCGATACGCATGTGTTCAACCCGACGACGATCTTCGAGTTCAAGTTCGGGTACAACTCCGACAATATTCAGCGCCGCACCGAACCGCTCAATCTCGGCGTGTTGATCGCCGACTTGCCGGCCACGTTCCGGGATGATTTTGACTTCCCGGTCAACATCTCGATGGCCGGGTTTGCCGGGGCGGGTCTGACGGCTTTCGTATCGGGTCCGCAGAAGACCTACCAGTTCCTCCCTTCATTGTCGAAGATCTCGGGGAATCACACGATCAAGTTCGGAGCGGATTTGAAGATTCGGCACATCTTGCATGACGGCGTCTTCGCCAACGTTGCCCACGACCGGCTGCCGACATCCGATCCGCAGGACGCGACGGGAACAACCGGATTCTCCTACGCCAGCTTCTTGCTGGGCGCCCCGTCGGACCTAGGCCGCATCCAGCCTTTGGAGGCTCCGGGATGCTCCTCCTGCGCGGAAGCCAACATGAAGCAGAACATGACCCACATCTATGTGCAGGACGATTGGAAGATCTCTCGCAATCTCACGCTCAACCTGGGCATGCGCTATGAGTGGACGTCCTGGTTAAGTAGCCGCAATAACCCGCCAAACGCTTCGTGGTTCGACGCCATCGGCAACCAGTTCGTGTGGGCCGGCCCCAACCCGATCACCGGGGAAGCCGCCAACACGACGCCGACTTTTATTGCCCCCGATAAGAACAATTGGGCGCCGCGATTCGGCTTCGCGTACCTCATGGGCGAGAAGACGACGATCCGCGGCGGCTATTCCATCTTCTACGGGTCGAATATCGCCTGGGAGGGCAACCATATGCGGGGGAATTTCCCCTATGCTCTGGGGCAAGCCCTTAATGTGAATACAACGTTCTTCGACGCACCGCTTGACAATCCCTTCCCAGCGCCGAAACCCGATGCTCCCAGTGCCCAGCACACGGCCAGGCGCGACAACGTCATGCCCTACACGCAGCAGTGGAACTTGGGCATTCAGCGTCAGTTGGCCGAGGATCTGATGTGGGAAATCAATTACGTGGGGAACAAGGGCACGAACTTGATGTCGTTTATCGACGGCAACAATGCGCTGCCCGGGCCCGCCGCCGCCGGAGATGTGATTCAGCAGCGACGGCCCTTCCCGCAGCACACCGGAGCATTCAGCGAAAACCAGTCCGACGCCGTATCGAGCTACCACGGCTTGACGACGAAACTCGAAAAGCGCTTCAGCAAGGGGCTGACCTATCGGCTGAACTATTCTTGGTCGAAATCGATGGATCTCAACTCGCAGTGGGGTGGCACGTCGGCGCAAAACGCACTCGACAAGCGCGCCTCGATCGGCGTGTCGGATTTCCACCGCGCGCATATTTTCAGCGGCGACCTGGTTTGGCGGCTGCCGAAGATTCGATCTCTCAGCGGAGCCGCCGACAAGATCATCAACGATTGGCAGATCAACAGCATCGTCCAGTTGCGCAGCGGCCGGTTCTTGACCCCAGGGCTGGGTGTCGACCACTGCAACGTAGCCGGGCGCGGGACCGGCCATCGGCCGGATATCATAGGGAGCTTCAACTACACCCGTACGCCGGATCGGTGGATCGATCCGGGCGCTTTCGGGCTACCGAACGCTCCGCAGTTTGTGGGCGACGATTCCTGCTATGGCACGGCCGGGCGCAACATCGTCGAGGGGCCGGGGTTCGCCAACGTGGACTTTTCGTTCTATAAGAACATCCCGATTACCGAACGCTGGGGAGCGCAGTTGCGATTTGAGTTCTTCAACCTGTTTAACCGTACGAACTTCAACGACCCCGGCTTGGGCTTCGACCCCAGTAACCTGTCGGGCTTCGGCGTGATCGGCAGTACGTTTGACGCGCGCCAGATCCAGCTCGCAGCCAAGATATACTTCTGACGGCGCGGGCTTCTGTTTGACCTAGTTTGACCTTCACGGGGTATCGCGGCTCTCGGGCTTCGATACCCCGTTTTCTATAATGAACCCATGCCGCGCAACGGCCCGCAGCGAGCGTTTCAGCGGGTCGGCCTACTCCCGCCGGCCTTGGCAGCCTTCCTCGCGACGGCCCTTTTAGCAGGGGCGCAAACGCCCTCCGGTCCGACGGAGAGCTTCGAACATTGGTCCGGGTTGGCCCGCCAAGCCGGCGAAACCAAGAATTTCACGAAACTCGTTCAAGCTTATTCAGAAATGGCGGCGCTACGTCCGCGCGAGGCATGGATTCATCGCGGCCTCGGGCTGGCCTACCACATGCAAGGCATGAACCTGGAGGCCATACCGCCCCTCGAAAAGGCGCTGACGCTCGACGCCGCCCTGCCTGGGGCGGCGCTTTATTTGGGAATCAGCTATTACCGAGCGAACCGCTTCGCCGAAGCCGCGGCGACGCTGGCCGAGGCTCCTGAAATCACGGATGACCAACATCTCGCGCACTATTGGCTCGGAGCGGCGCGGCGGGCCATAGGCAAGAACAGACAAGCGATCGCCTCGCTCGAACAGGCCGCGGAGTTGAGCCCTGAAGATCTTGAAGGGCTGCACCTTTTGGCGCGCAGTTACGCCGAGTACTCCGATGAACTCCACGCCACGCTGTCGAAGATTGCACCGGATTCTGCGGCGGCGCACTTGCTCGCAGCGAAAGACCTGGTGGCGGACGGTGTATGGCAAGCCGCGCTCGCCGCCGTTGACCGAGCGATCGCGGCCGACGCGGGGTTCGCAGAGGCACACGTGGTCAAAGCGAGGATTCATTCCCGCGATGGCCGAGGGTATCCCGAAGCGGGTCCTTTCTTCAAAGAGTTTGACGAAAAGGCCGGCCTACGCAATCCATCGGACGCCCGCCGGGTTCACGGCATGGTCGACGCGTCGCCCGACAATCCCGACGCGCTCTATGAACTCGGCGAGATCTACGCCAGGCTGTCAAGACAGACGGCGGAGACTTTGCTCGATCTGTATCCCGATTCCTATCGTGCCCGGTTGCTGCGAGGCGAGGCTTTCGAAAAAGGCGCGCGGCTGGAGTTCGACAAGGCATTGGCCGAGTTTCACAAGGCTGCCGAGTTGCGTCCTGACGCCCCCGGCGTGCAATACGCGGTCGGGCGCGTGTTGTGGAAGATGAATCGATTTGACGAGGCCGCGGTCCACCTGGCCAAGGAACTCGCGGAAAACCCTCACCACGGAACCGCACATTTCTTATTGGGCAAGACGCACTTGAACCAGGGCCGACCCGGGAAGGCACTGGAGCACCTCCGCGCCGCCGTCAACGCGCGTCCCGAGTTATTCGAAGCGCGACGCTCGTTGGCGCAAGCGCTGGTTAAGCAAGGGTTGTACGACGAGGGGATTGCCGCTTACCGTGATTTGTTGCGCGACCGGCCGGACGACGCCGGCGTCCATGCCCTACTGGCCGCGGCTTTTCGTTCAGCCGGGCGGATAGAAGAGGCGAAAAGCTCTGCACGGACCGCACAACGGTTACGGGCGACCCCTAGCCGACGACGTTCCGGCGAAACGACAGACGCCGAACTGGGTCGCACGGCTCTCGCGCGTGGTGACTACGCAGCGGCGGACGTTCATTTCAAGAAAGCGAGCGAAACGGCGGATGAGGATGATCTGCCGCGTTTTGCCGAAGCCTGGGCCAAAGCGTTACGGGCGTTGGGGCGCGAGGCGGGGGCCTGCGACATCCTGCGGGATGCCGCCCGAGTCGAGCCGGTTCCGCCGTCGCTTCTTTACGAAGCCGGAATCTGTGCTCTTTCATCGGCGACGCGGGTCTCGCGAGAAAACGGGGGGGAGAGCGACGCGGCCGACCTTCTCGAGCGCACCTACCGAGGCGGTGTTCGCCACAGTGCGGCGACCTTGGCGCTGGGCCGAGCCTATCTTGCGCGAGGCCGTGACGGGGACGCGGTGGATCTCCTGCTGCCCTTTGCTGAGCACTCTCGATCCGCGGCCGCCCTGCGCAAGGTCGGAAGGCTCTTCTTCGACTACCTGCTGTATCGGCAGGCGATCGAGGTGTTCGTCAAAGCCGAGCAGATCGAGCCCGGGCATTACGAAACCGGGATGTACCGGGCGCTGTCGCATTTCCAACTCGAGGAGTACTCGTCGGCGGCCGAGGTCTTGCGCGCGATCGCGCCTGCTGTTCCGCCGGTCGAGTACCGCTATCTGCTCGGATCGGCCTTGGCCCGCGTAGGGCACTGGGAAGAAGCCGCCCGGGAGCTGGCGCGGGCTGCTGAACAAGCGCCCGAAAGAGCGTCGAGCGACTTGCACCTCGGGATGTTTCATCTCGAGCGTGGAGACGTTGAGCAGGCTCTTGGGCGCCTCGAACAAGGGGCCGCCAAGATGAGCGGCGGCGCCAAGTTGTTCTATGTGATTCAATCGCGCACGAATTGCTCCGGGCTCGCACCCCCTTCCGATACGAAGCGGGGCCGAGTGGAACAAGCGCGCCTGTTGAGCTCCTTCGGACAAACCCTGCTGGCGGGCCGGCACTGGGGCTCCGCGCTGGAAGTTTTTCTATTGGCGCTCGACAGAAACCCGGCCGCGGCCGAACCCTACGGCGCGATTGGGCTTGTCTGCCAGGAACTCGGCACCCCGCGCGTGGGCTTGGCGTTCGTCGAAGCGGGCCTTAGCCTACACCCCGACAATGCCGACCTACACTACTACGCCGGTTCACTGCGCGAATACTCGTCGAGGCCCAAGGCTGCTTGGGAAAGCTACGGCCGCGCTATCGATCTGGCCGGACCCAAGGCCCCGGCGCGCTATTGGATACGCTTGGGAATCGCCGAGAACCTGCTGGGGCGTCGCGAGCAGGCCGAGACGGCCTTCCAGACAGCTTTGGAAGTCGAGGCCGATTCCGCCGAGTCGTTCTACCAACTGGGAAAGCATTATCTCTCGGAAAAGCGCTATGCGCCAGCCGAGAAGCTTCTCGAAAAAGCCGTCCGCCTGGCTCCGTCGATGCGCGAAGCCTATTATTCCTACGGACTCGCCCTGGTGCGCAACGGCAAGCCCGAGAAGGGCCGCGCCGTCCTCGCCCGCCATCGACGTCGTCAAGCCATAAGGGATTCGCAGGTCCGATCGGGGGGTATGACGCCCCCGTAGATAGGAAACCGGATCTCACTTAGGGCACTGACACCCTCACCGTCTTGCCGGCGCGAACAATCGCCTCACGCACCCAGTCTTCCTGTTTTGGGCGGCGCACCGTAATCGAGTGGGCTCCCGCGACCACAGGGCAGCTCCAGCGGGCAACTGCCGTAGTAAGCGTCGTCGACGTAAACCGCGGCCCGGCTTGACGCGCATTCGATCACCAAACGGCCCGTTTGGAGCGAAGTCTTCGCAGTCGGCGCACCATTCAAACTGCGGCGGGAAGGGCGCCCCTCGGACTGCTCATTGAGCGGGGGAGGCCGGAACTCGGGCTCTGCTCCCGGCTCAGGGGCTCGGGCACTTACAGGCAGAGCGCCCGAGGCAGTCGAGGCCCGCGTCCTCGCCGGCTTCAGCTCGTAGGGCGAGCCGGTCGTTATCTCCCTCGGCTGGACGTCGAAGATTGTCAACGAAAGTTGCCGTCCCCGGATCACAATCTTCATCACGTCATGCTCAATCTGCGTGGTGAAGGTCCGGCCTTGAGCGATGGCTGCGCAGTCCCGTTGGTCTTGCTCAGCGACGGCCTTTGGAACCGACCTGGACCGCCGGAGTGGCTCGTCCGGCCTCGATGTCCCGCGCTCCGGCCCTACTTCCGCGGGCTCATCGATTGCGGGGCAGCCGGCAACGTAGAGAACTTCGTCCCGGTCCCGAAACAACACGAGCGCTGCCTCGATTGCATCGGGCTCAGGTAGAGAGGATTCCCGGCGCGCAAGCGGTGCGGGTCGGCACCGCAGAGTAAAAAGCGGTCCGCGAGGTTGAACGGAGCAAGTTTCCGCCCAGCCCCGCATTTGTTCGTCGATAGGCTTGTCCCGTGAATGGACAAACTCTCGACGCTTGACGTCCAGAGTGAAGGCCGCGGTCGGGTGAGCGCCAAACATGTCCGAACAGACGGCCGCGCTAAGAAGGACCAACAGCGCGGGGGTCACGGTAGAACGCATGGATTCGATTCTAGCGCCAAAATCCGAGATCCGGAAGCGGCGGTGTCTGGGGAGCGCATGTGTTCGTCGAGGCACCCGACTACTTTACGAGTGCCTCAACATCAGAACGCTCATGTACGCGACCCAAGCGATCACAATCAGCGCGGACAAGTTGACATTCATCGCGGTCGCCGAGAATCCCTCGTGGGCCATCACGACGCCGCCCACGCAGGAGAGCATTCCCGCCAGAGCTACGGCGTAGCCCGACCAGCGTGGAAAGTTGTCGCTCAGGGTTGTAGCCAGCCCGAACAGAACCACCGCAACACCAGTGACAAGCGACCATAGCGCTGCCAGTCCGATCTCGATTCGGCGGACGGCAATCGCAGCTGCAAACAGGTCGAGCCTTTCTGATTCTGGAGCCTTAGCCCATTGATCGACGGTCATTTTCAGGGCGACCCCGTCTATTGCCTGGAGGGCCGCAAAGACCGCCAGGCCGGCAACCGCCACAGACGATCCAAAGGATGAGAAGGACCGTGCGCGGTCGGGCCGCATCAAGCGGTCCAGCGCGAGCAAAGCAAGAACGATGAGTAGAAAGCCGCAAAACTGCGCCAAGTGGCTCGCGACCCATGAGCTGTCGGCCGCGTACTCTGTGAAAGCGGCCAGGTCATCATTCGGGTCCGCTTGCATCGGGTGAGTCAGGGTGCCGGCCACGAAGATAAAGCATCCAAGTATTCCACACAGGCCCCCGAATCGGGCTGACAGCACCGAGTTCATCAGGCACAGTCTACAGCAACTACCAACTGAAGCTGGGAATGGAGTCCGCTTTCAAGTCAACGGTTCGAGATCCACGAGCATCGTCGGAATCAACTCGGTCACTGTCGGATGAATATGTACGGCCCTTTGGATCACCGTGTAGGGAGCCTTGGCGTACATGACGTCGAGGATCGAGTGGATCACTTCATCTCCCCCCACACCGAGGACCGCCGCACCCAAGATGTGTTTGGTTTCGGCGTCCACCAGAACCTTCATGAAACCCTGCGTCTCGCCCTTTTCGACGGCCCTGCCCACGCGGGTCATTGGCCTCGTCGCCTTCAAGGCCTTTCGCCCTGATGCGAGCACTTGCTTTTCGGTAAGGCCGGCGCGGCCGAGCGGCGGATCGATGAAGAGACCAAAAGTGAAAATCCGATCACTCACACGGCGCGGATCGCCATCGAGAAGGTTCGCGGCGACAATCTCGACATCGTTGTAAGCGGTGTGTGTAAATGCGCCGTGGCCGTTGCATTCCCCCAGCGCCCCTGTCCCGCCTCAGCTGGAAATGGAGAACAGCGTTTCTGCCGTTAAGCTAACGGAGGGAACGCATGAAAAAAGCACGAAAGTACTACACAGCCGAAGAGAAGGTCGCCATTCTGAGACGGCATCTGGTGGACAAGGAGCCGGTCTCGAAACTCTGCGACGAGTTGGCGCTGCAGCCGACGGTGTTCTACCGTTGGCAGAAAGAGTTCTTTGAAAACGGCGCCGCCGCCTTCGAGACCAAAAACCGCAGCCGTCGCCAGCCCGAGCAGAAACGCATCGAGCGGCTCGAGAAGAAGATCCGGACCAAGGATGAAGTTCTGGCCGAGTTGATGGCCGAGCACATCGCGTTAAAAAAAAGCCTTGGGGAGCTCTAACCGGAACCTGGACGCCGCCCGACGTGCGCGATCAGATCGTCGATTTCGTGCGGCGTTGGTCGGAGCAGACCGAGATCGGTGCCGGGCGTTTCATCGATTGGCTCGGCATCGCACCCAGCAAGTTCTATTCTTGGCGCCGACGCTACGGCTCGGTCAACGAGCACAACGGTTGGGTTCCCCGAGATTTCTGGCTCGAAGAGTGGGAAAAACAGGCCATCGTCGACTTTTACCGCCGGCATCCGCTGGAAGGCTACCGGCGGCTGACGTTCATGATGCTCGACGCCGATATCGTGGCCGTCAGCCCGTCGAGCGTCTGGCGAGTGTTGAGCCGGGCGGGCCTGCTGCGCCAGTGGAACGGCAAAACATCGCGCACAGGGACGGGCTTCGAACAGCCTCCGGAACCGCATCAGCATTGGCATATCGACGTTTCCTACATCAATATCTCGAGTACGTTCTACTACCTCTGCAGCGTGCTCGACGGCTACAGCCGCGCGATCGTGCAGTGGGACTTGCGCGAGGCGATGAGGGAGGCCGACGTCGAGATCATTCTCGAGGCCGCCAAGGAGAAATATCCGGATGCCAAACCGCGCATCATCTCCGACAACGGGCCGCAGTTTCTGGCCAAGGACTTCAAGGAATTCATCCGCATTTCGGGAATGACGCACGTGAGAACGTCGCCCTACTATCCGCAGTCGAACGGCAAGTTGGAACGTGGGCACAAATCATTGCAGGGCGAATGTATTCGGCCGGGCGTGCCGCTGACGCCCGAGGATGCGCGGCGGTTGATCGAGCGCTACGTCGAGCACTACAACACGGTGCGGTTGCACAGCGCGATCGGGTTCGTGACGCCGGCGGACATGCTGGCAGGCCGCCAAAACCAGATCCACGCCGCGCGAGACCGCAAGCTGGAGCAGGCGCGACAGCAGCGTCAGCTGCGCCGTCGCCAGGGGGCTTGACTTGGAGTTACAATGGCGTTGCCGGGTGAAACGGGAGCGGGCTCTGCTGGGAAGCAACCTTGCCGAGGGATAGCCCGGCGGGCTCATCGAGACGATGATCACGGGTGCGGAAGTCACCTTCCGCGCTCGTCCCCAAACCCCATCGGATCGATAGACCCTGATGCCTTGAAAATCCCCGCCCGCAGGGCGGCATCTACACTAGCGCGGAGCGCCCGCTCTCCCGTTCCGGCTGAACCGGCACACAGTGATCGGATACGAGGCGACTTACTTGGATTCGAAGCCAGACTTTTTATATTTATTCTCATCTTCGAAGGGAATGCCCAGGAGCGCAGTAATCAAGCAGTGCTCTGCCGTACTGCAAGGTGGGCTAACCCACTATGGAAAACCACGGGGCTTGGTGGTGAACTACACCCAGAATCGCAATGGCTACGAGACCGTGATGATCCATTCTTTCAAAGCAACCCAGGATTCTATGAGCATGGGGGAAAAGTTCTTCTCTGAGCCGAAGATGTTCGATATCCCAATAGAGAAGGTGTAGACGCGAGAGGAGATGGCGGGTAAGCTGAACGGAAACGTCATGTGATACTACCGGCGGCAACCCGATCCAGCACGGACCTGGCACAGGCCTCGGCCGACGGGTACTCGTTAGTCTCGACCACGGCCCCACGCATGCCACGGTAGGGCGACAGGGTGGACTGGTGATAGTCCAGGAAATCATCGGGCAGCGTCCAGACGTCGTTTTCGACCAGCCGGTTGATGACCCACTCGGTATCCTCCTGGGCCTCGGCGTGGCCGGGCACGAATTCGATCACCAAGTCGAGTCCGGGGCCCGGTCCCTGGACCCAGACGCCAATGGGGTCGTAGCGCGGCTCCCGAATGTGGTCCCGAAGCACATACTCGATCATGTAGCGCAGCTTCATGATGGCCAGTTCTCCGCGATCCCGATGTGCTCGGCAAGCAGTTCCCGGTCGATCCGCTCGAACATCTCCCGGTTTGCGGCCTTGTACTCACTCCAGCGTTTCCAGTCGACGGCGAGGTCCCGCTCCAGTTCGGGAAAGATCAACTCGATGTGAAAACGCCGATCGAGGTCGTCCACCAGATCCAGCAGGTAGGTGTCCTCCTGGGACCAGCGGACGACCTTGATGGTGTGCGCGTGCTGAAAGCCCTCGTGGTATCCAAGCGCCTTGTGGAACAACCAAAAAATCCACGTGGGTCACGTTTCCTCCCGTGTCGAACTGCGGTGCCACGCGGGTCACGGTATAGCCTTCCATGATCCCCAACCGAAGGGGTTTCTCTCCGGATTCGGCCAGCGTCATCCACGAGCCGCGCTGGTTGAACAGATCGAACAGCGCCTGCAGCTTGTTCCTTTCCTGATTGATCAATTCGTTCATAGCTCACTCCACCAGTACGATGTCCTCGACCTTGCGGCCATCGGGGAGCTTGGAGATTTGACGCTTGTGGAACAGCTCCAGCAGCCGGCGGCGTTGCTCGTCAGTATTGACGACGATTAGCTCGATGTTGTCCAGCAGCGTGATGGAATGCTTGAGGATCGTCTCGTTGCTGTCATTTCGGGCAAACTGCTTCCACTGGGCAGACGTGCTCCCGCGATGGCTGGGGACGTAGTCGTCCTGCACTTTCCCATACGCATCGTGGTTGTAGCTGATGGCGTCCTGGCGCCGCAGGAGCCGCTTCTTGAAATAGAGCCCGGGCTGTTTCGATCTTCCAGCGGTCGGGAGCTTGCGGATGCGGGTGAAGACATAGCTCGCGCCGCCGGTACCCATGTCCTCCGCCGGCGACACCCCCCGCACGGGGATACCGATTCGCATCTTCTCCACCGTGCTCACCATGGCGCCGTTATTTGCAAGCACCGTGTCGATGAACGAAGGCAGGTCTTGCCCGTTCGTCAGCGAGTGATAGAGTCCATATCCCTTCATCTGCTTCTCGAGGTCTTGATCCGAAAGATCGAACCGGTATTGGTGTCGATAACCGGCCGTCTTTCCGGGGAGGCGAAAGGCCGTCTGGTGCTCTCCCAGCGGTTCGTAGCCTGCCATGCGCGTCAGGTCTTTCACGCCCAGCCTCCGCTCCCAGAAGCCGCGCATGGTCTGGATGCGCTCCTCCTTGCCCACCGCCCGGCGGTCCAGCCCCTCGATCAGTTGTTGGTATTCCGGCTCCCGATCCACCTTGCTCAGATAGGCCTGTTTGTGGAGATAAAGCAACTCGGCGTCCTGGGGAGTAGCCGCGCCGGTTTTGAGTCCCAGGGAATCCATTTGCTCCAGCGCCCGATTCAGGCTCTTGGCGTCGGGACGATCCGGCAGCATCAGCTCGAGCTCGCCCCGTTGTGCGAACAGGTTCTTGTCGGAGGAAGGCCGGTAGACGGCGCGCACGCCGTCGCCGAAGTCGATCTCGTACTGCTCGCCGGCTTTGAGCGATGCGCCCTGAAATAGAGCTTTGTTGTCGGCAGCCTCCTCCACCACGACCAGGTCACCGCCCTTGAGCTGCCGTTTGGTATCGAGCACCTTCGTCCGTCTCACCGTGAAGGGGAGATCCTTCG
Source organism: Bryobacterales bacterium (assembly GCA_965248235.1). Lineage (GTDB taxonomy): Bacteria > Acidobacteriota > Terriglobia > Bryobacterales > UBA6623 > UBA6623. The sequence continues at coordinate 783,920 of CBDFIU010000003.1, forward strand.
GCTTTTTCCTTCGGGTCCGACGCTTCTTGAGATAGGTCTCGAAATGTTCCTCGATAGGCGTCTTCTCACGGGCCGCCTTTTGCACCTTCTCGATCCAGGCGATATAGGTCCCGGCCATCCCCTTGATGTCCGCGTCGTCGGCTTGGCGCAAGCGCTTGAGCGCCACCATGTGATCAGCGAGCTTGACAAGCGTCGTCTGGTTGTATTGCGCGTCGTTGGTGTGGTGGTTAAGGGTCTTTACCGCGGCCAGGATATCGTCGGCAAACACATCCTCCGGGATCGCCTGGCCCACCCGGGCCGGCGCCGCCTCGATCCCGGCATGCCGCAGGACCCCGAGCAGCTTCTCCTCCGCCTCGGGTCGGACCTTCATCTTGACGACCGTGCGCTGGCGGCCCTGAAACGTTTCCACAAAGACCAGCGCGTTCTGGTCCTCGATGTCGCCCTCATCGAACCGCATCGCCTTGCCCTGCCAACCGAGCTCGCGCACCTCCCTGATCAGTTCTTCCTCCGCCGGCCCGAGCTTCGCCTGGGCGAGGGCGTCGATGGCATCGTCGAAGCGGAAGTCCTTCTTTCCGAGCATGTCGGCGTAGTAGGCCTCGAAGTCCAGGCGCAGGTTCCGCTTGCGTTCCAGAGCCGTGTCGTAGAAGGCCCGTCTTTGGGCTTCGTTACGACCGAAACGCCCTTCGGCATAGGGACGAAGGATGGCCAGGTAGTCCTCGTCGGGAATCTTTTCGACCTCGCCGATCGTGCGTAGGGTTACGGCTGGATCAACCTCGACGTCGCCGTCCTTCACGGCGCGGAACAGGGTGTTGTAGAAGGGCTCCTTCTCTCCGAACCCGCCGTTGGGGTGGTAGTCGATGGACAGGCGGTCCTCGCCCAGGTGCTTGAAGGCCTGGCCTTTGTCGATGCCGTAGACCGTGCCGTCGCGGGCCCGCAGGAACTGCTTGGCATGGCCGTCATGGTTGGCGGTCAGCCAGTCGATCACGTGCTCGCGCTGAACTTGCTCGATGTCGAGTGTCGTCAGCTCGACTGGATTCACGCCGTCGAAGTCGATCTTGCGCTTGAGATCGGTGCGCCATTTCTGGATGGAACCCACTCGACCGTTGAGCCGAATGGTTCGCACCTCGATGGCGTCGGGGTCGATGAGACGGCCGATCTTGTAGGCCTCTTCCTCTCCGTGGGCAATGAAGGCATCAGCGGCGCTTTCTTGCGGCTTAAAGAGCCACCGGTCACCCGCGTCGTCGGTCCAGAACTCCTTGCTGTGAGCGCCGCCGACCTTGGCCTTGCCGGCGTAGGTGAAGCTGGCTGGCTTGCCCTTATCCGCCCAGGCCGCGTCCACCGCTTCGAACTCACTGCCCTTCTTGGTGAAGGAGGGTGGCGGGGAGGGCTCGGGCGACGGTTTGGGCGTTTTCGGCGCCTTGGGCTTTGCGGCCTTTTTCTTGCTGCCGTGCTTGGCCAGCCACGCGGCATGTTTCTTCTCGATGCCATCGAGCGCCGCCTGCACCGTGGCCGGATCGGTCTCGGTAAAGATCGTGACCAGCTCGTTCTTGTTGGTCCATTGCCAGTGCTTGAGCTGGGTTTCCTTGGCCAGGTTCTTGAGCTGGGCGGCCTTGAGGGCCGCCACCTGATCGTGGAAGAGCTGCTTCTTGAGGAGAATTTCCTTGGCCTGGGCTCCGAGCAGTTCCTGGGGGAGACCGGCGCCTCCGGCAAGCGCAGCTTCGGCATCCTTCACGGCTGAGAGGAAGTTCGCGTAACCCGAAGGTGACTCGGGCACGACCACCTTGGCAGTGGCCTGCACCAGAGAATCCTTGGCCTTGCCCAGCGCCTCCTTTTTGGCGGCCTCGATGGCATCTTGGCCGGCCTGTTCGGCCAACTCCTCGCCGGCGGCTTTCTCGATGGCCTGGATCAGCTGTTGCTTGTTCTTGAGCGGCCCAATGTGGTGTTTCTTCTTGGCCTCGATGAGGAACTTTCCCTTGAGGCCGGAGTGGTCCACTCCCGGCTCCAGCTCGTCGAGCAGCGCGATCACGTCCTGCTTGGTGAGGTTGAGCGAGACGCCCTTGGTCTTGGCTATCTCCTTGAGCTCGACCACGGCGAGTTGGTCGAGCCCACCTGGCGCGGGGACCTTCTTCAACTGCTCGGCCAGCTGCTGGGTGTGTTTGAGTGCCGCCTGCTTCTCGGCCAGCAGTCCCACCAGCTCTTGCTTACTGCGTAGCAGACCGATCTTGTGTTCTTTGAGCTTGGCCTTGAGCGCCGCTCCCGAGAGGTCGGCGTGGCTGAGGCCCGGCTCCACCTGGTCGAGCAGCTGGATGAAGTCGGCCTTGGTGCGGGCGGTAGAGACGCCGTTTTGCTTCGACAGGGTCTGCAGTTGCTTGACGGTGAGGCCGTCGAGGTCCCCAACCTGACCGCTCTCAAACGCCGCCTTGAGCTGGGCCGTCTCCTGGGACTTGGCCTTGGCCTGCTCCTCGATGGTTTGCGGCGGCAGGATGCAGGCCGGGCTCGACTTTACCGGGGCCGAAATCGCCGTCAGGGGAAGGAGCGACGCCTTGGCGCCCAGCTCGCCGCCACAGATTTCCAGGGGCCAGGCCACGACGCTGGTGCAGCGGCAGTTGGGATGGGCGGGTTGTGGCGGGAACCGGCCCGTAGCGAAGCGCCTGCCGTCGAGTGGACCGCAGACCGGGCAGACCCGCTCATCCTCCATCGTCATCCATTCGAGCTTCTCGACGCCGACCTCTTGGTGGAATTTGATGCGGCCCTGGTTGTGGGCGCGCAGCACCTCGGTGCGGGCGATCACCTCCATGCGGTACTGCGCCTTGCGGAACACCTTGGAGCCGGCGTGCCGGAACGATTCCGGGTCCTTCACCACGTGGCCGAGGTCGCGGACAATGCCCTCGACGCCCTTGCCGGTGGCGATGCCGCTCATCACGGTGCGCCGGATTCCGTCAGCCAACTCGCGGTGGACGTCGCCAGTGAGCACCAGGTTGTACTGGCTCATGAAGTCGAGCGCGTCGGTGTCGACCAGGGTGAAAGCGCGGGTGGCGAGCTTGTTGATCCCCTCGGGGGCAAGGTTGCGGTAGAAGGGCCGCTGGGCGGTGGCGAAATCCTCGATGCCGCCGGAGATGCCCTGGCGAAAGGAGGTGCGGGCCGCCTGGCGAAAGCGCAGGGTCTGCTCCCGGCCGAGGCGAGTCATGGTCTCGCGGATGTCGGTCTGGAGTTTCTTGAGGCCAACGAGCGCCGCCAGCTGGTTGTCAGGGAGCGAGCCGAGACTCTTGTAGCGAAGGATGGCGCCTCGCACCTGGTCCTCGGCGCCGGCGAGCATGCCGGTCAGCTCGGCGACCGTTGCTTCCGTGTAACGATTCCGGTGGCGGACGCTCCTAGCCGTGGCCTGCCTAATGGCCTCGGCCTGGGGCAGGGGTGGTGTGGCGGCGGCAAGTGCATCGAGCATGCCCTACGCCCCTCTGTCGAGTGGCGGGGTCTTGGGATCGAGGAAACGGCAGGCCGGCGTGTCGAACGTCACCTCGCTGCGGTGCACCCGGCAGTGGTTGCGCGCTTCTTCAAAGTGCACGCAGTCGTCACAGACCGCATCGCCGACATCCCCGCGGGCGCTGGGTCCTCCCCAGGCGGCCTCCGTCCCGGTTGGCGTGTGCTTCTCGGGGTCCAGGCCCAGCATCTTCTGGGCACGCTCGACACTCATGATCCCGGCCAGCACCATGTCGACAATCGGCTTGACCTGCTTGGTGTCAAACAGATCCACTGATTGACTTTCGCTGTCCCGGTTGGCGGCCTCGATGTCGGGGTCGAGGTCCATCTTGAGCTGGAGGCTGGAGCGGCTGATCAGCTTGCGGTCGTAAAGCTCGATGAGCAGGCGCTTGAAGTCGACCGCATCGGAAGGATCGAGATCGTTAAACAGGAACTGGAGCGTCTTGCCGCCCCACCCGTTCCGTTCCAGCCAGTCGTCAAACACCCAGTCGAGAATCGTCTTGGCGGTCTGGGTGATCTCCCGGATCATCACCAACATCTTCCTGAGGCTCACCGAGGCGGTGGCGAAGTTGGGACCGTCGCCGGTGACCAGGGACCGTGAGAGTCCCAGCGCCACCACGATGTCTTCCTTCACCTCCTTAACCTTGTCCTCGACGTTCAGCACTTGGCCGTCTGTGCCGTGGGTCTCGACCGTGATTTTCCTGCGATTCTGCGCCCAGTGGGGACACAAATCATCCACCCCCCGAGCGAAGCGACAGACCGCCTCCGGCGAGCGGTTCCCAACCGCCACGGGGAGGTCCACTGCATCTCTGCCGGACCTGCTGGGGGCGTGACGCCGATAGTCGCCGGTCGCCACAGCCCACTTGCGTGTGAGCGCCAGCAAGGCCTCGCGGGGGAGGTCCCGGATAGGCGGTTCGACCTGGGGGCCGAGCCGACGGGATCGTCTCCGCAGCTGCCGGGACTGGGCCATGGAAGCGTCGATCGTTCCTCGCCTCCGGGGTGGCCGCCTTTGCTCGCCAGGTCCGCGACGTGGCGGACGCGGTATCCCATTCCCCGCTTCCAACCGAGGGCTGGGCGTGATGCTCGTTGGACGCCTACGGGAGAAGTCGGAAGAACACAGTCTTATGCTGGATTCCGCCAGAACGGATCGCCGTAAGTCTTTGGTTCTTCGGGGCCGCGTCCTCCCTCGGTCTGGTGTTATCCTCAATCATTTCCGCGTTTGCCGTCTCTTGCCCCGCTTTCGGGCCGGTTTCTTTTCCGACTCGGCCAGCTTTTCCAGCAGGGCCGTGGCCCACTCGGCCGGTGTGGTTCCGGGACCGCTGGGGACCTCGCCCTCGCGGGCGATCTTGGTGGCCTTCAGGTCCTTGAGGTGGCAGCGGATCATCCGGTCGAGTTTTTCCGAGGCGTCGATGTCCCCGTTGATCTGGGCACGTACCAGCTTCACCGAGTACACCGCCACCAGCTCGACCTGCATGAAATCCGAGCTCTTGTTGAACACGAAGTCGTTCTGCAGCCGCTCGATGATCTCCCGGAAAAGCTCCCGCTCCTCATCGTCCAGGCACTGATTGGCCCAGATGCCGTGGGTCATAGGATTGAGGTTGTTGTGGCGGCCGGTACGCTTGGGCGGCTGGGCCTTCCCCTCGGCGCCGTGCCAAGTGTCGAGGTTTTGCTGGTCTTTCTTGTTCAATGCCACCGATTCGGCTCCAACGATGTGTTCACGACGGGCTCTCTGGCTTCCCCACCTCGGGGTTCGGGGGGGAAGGGTGACGCTGCCGCCCACCACCGACTGGACGGCCTCGGCCACGCGCTTGCGTGTTCGCCGGACCGTCTCGATCTCGACCCCGAAGCGTAGTTCGCGCAGATCCATCGGTTCTCCTTGCTTCCGGCCCGTAACCCCTTGTCCGGTAAGGGGGTCAGGGCGTTGTGTTCAGACACATGAACGCTTCTTCCTGAACAGAAAGCAAGGCGAACTTCGAAATTAACCTGTTGATATCAAAGGGTTTATGTAGGTTCGGCCGTAAGTCGCGGAAGAACCGGGACTTACCGCCGGGGATGAAAACGGCGGTGTTCGCTCAGCCGTCGGCGACGCCCGCCGCGAGCCGCTCGGCTTGGATGCGCCGGGCCTCGTCCTCCTCGCGGCGGATGCGCGCCATGACCGCCCGGAACGCCTCCGCCTCCTCGACTGACAGGCCGAGACCGGCCTCGACCCGCGCGAGGCGCGCGTCCAGGTTGGCGAGCAGGTCGAGGGCGTGATCGCGCAGCACGGCTTCGCGCTTCTCCCGGGGCGAGGGGATGAGTTCGGTCAGGCCGCCTTGGCGTCGGGTGAGCATCGCGCCTCCGCCGTCAGCTGAGCGTGGTGCCCAGGGTATGGATGCGGGGGTAGACGAGGCGGTCGCCGGCGAGCTCGGCTTTGTAGCGCACCCGGTTCCCTGCCGGATCGGCGAAGGTGAGGGCGAGAGCGTATTAGGTCCACTCCTCGTCGACCTTTCTCGTCGCCTCGAGCGCCATCGACTCCCAGGTCTCGCCGGCGTCGTTGGAGGCGTACCAGTCGAGGGAGGTGCCGCTCGGGACGTCCATTTGGGCGTAGACTCGGGTCGAGGACGCCTTCGATCTCGGCGCGGGCTTGATCCAACTCCTCCCATTCGCGGTAGGTTCGCCCAGCGGTTGAGGCCTGGGCCACGGCCTCATCGATCAAGGACCGTGCGCTCGGAGAAGCCGGCTGGAAGGTCTGCCGCGTGGATGGTGGCGCGAACAACCATGTCCTTGCCGAGCAAGGAAGTCCGAGCTCTTGTTGAACACGAAGTCGTTCTGCAGCCGCTCGATGATCTCCCGGAAAAGCTCCCGCTCCTCATCGTCCAGGCACTGATTGGCCCAGATGCCGTGGGTCATAGGATTGAGGTTGTTGTGGCGGCCGGTGCGCTTGGGCGGCTGGGCCCTCCCCTCGGCGCCGTGCCAAGTGTCGAGGTTTTGCTGGTCTTTCTTCACCGGCTCACGATATGCTGCGGTGCGGTTGGCGCGGTCGGCTAGGCATCCAACTGCTCACTGCCCACTCGCTGGATCCACTCGCGGGTCCAGGCGACAGGCTCGAGGCCCCGGTCACACAGCCAGCTTCCGCAGAAAATCATCGCTTCGATCCGCCCCTCGCGCAACCACTCGAGGCCCAGCTCGCACTGCTGTTCCATCGCTGACAGGGGAAGCGGCTTCTTGTCGCCGAAGTCCCACCAGTAGAGTCCCAACGCCATGCGCTTGCCCGGAGCGAGCCTTTGCACGGTTTCAAAGTTCTTGGCTAGATCTTGGAGATTTTTGCCGTACCACGTCCACAACTGGATGATGTCGCACAGGTCTAGATACGCCGTAATGTCGCGTTCGAGCTCGCGTTCATAAAGCACGACCCAGAGGTCGAGTTCCTTGCGGGTGTTGCGGAGCCGGGTACGGAGCTTGCGGAGTTGGTCGAGGTGCATCGCGCCAGGTTTTCCCTTCGGCACGAAGAAGTCGTCCATAACGACCCCGCTGATCTTGGGATTCTTGAAGGCCAGATCAAGAACCGCCTCTTGTTCCTCGCTGGAAACCTCGCCGCCCGCGCTCACGACAGACCACACCAGCTCCCGCAGTGACTCGAAGGGAACGGCGTATTGGTCGAAAGGAGGCTGCGGTAGGCCGTCCCGCTGAATCATGAACACGTTGGGGATTCCCATGTAATGCGCGGCTTCGGTGGGCGTAATGCGAGATCTCCCGGGCAGGTTGTATTTGCCACTGTAGCTGTCGGCCACGTGAGACCACAGCCACAGCCGGTCTCGGACGGTGATCGGAGGCCGGGCGGCGCGCAACTCGGTGGGCGAGACCGCCAGCGAATGCGCCGTTGCGAGCGACGCGCCCGACTTGAGAAGACTGCGCCTGGTCAAGATGGACACGGGGTTCGCCTCGGAATGATCGAATGCTTTCATCTCCACCTCCCCGGTCTGTCCAAGCACGAGAAAGTTTCACTACCAACAGGAATTACCGTTTCGGCCCCGGCACGGCCGTAGTATACACCCGCAACGTCTCGAATACAACGGCTTTCGAACCAAGGCAGCTCAGGTCGTTCAGCACAGCTCTTGTCGATTTCGACGGCATGTACTCTACCGTACACCGGAGTCGGATTTTCGGTTGCGGACCCACTGCCGTTCTTGCTACAATCGCTTTGGGGTTGTCAGTATGATAGTTCTATGCCTGTCCACCGGGCGTGGGTTTCACCTGTTTCCGGGTCTCAGGCGGCGGTCCTACATCTCATTGAGCTGGAATACAGGCCGTCTCGCTCGGCCATAGGAGTGAAAATCTAATGGGAATCCTGCTGGAACTTCGCAGACAGGCAAGTTCGCACGCTACGACGCTTTTGACTCTCGCCCTCGTCTTGGCCTTGGGATCCGCCCCTCTCTACGGGCAGGCATCCACGGCCACCATTACCGGGACCGTCCGTGACGCCACGGGCGCGGTTATGCCCGACGCTGATTTAGAACTTACCAACATCGAAACCGGGACCTCGCAGTCCTCGGTTTCGAACTCGGTAGGCAACTACAGCTTCCTGAACATCCTGCCGGGCACGTACACCCTGGGAGCCGTCAAGGAAGGTTTCCGCACGGCCGCCGTCCAAGCCTTCACCCTCAACGTGAACCAGACGGCGACGTTTGATCTCACCATGGAAGTCGGCGCGGTCACCGAGTCGGTAACCGTCGAGGCACTCGGCGCCGCGGTCCAGAGCCAGACCTCTGAGATCGGTGGTGTGGTCGCCGAGCGTCAGGTCGTCGACCTTCCGCTGAACGGCCGCAATTTCACCCAGCTGCTTTCGTTAAGCCCGGGCGTCGCTCCCGTCAATGTGTCGCAAAGCCGAGGCGGATTCACGTCGGCGGCAGTCGGCCAGTTCACCTACCCGTCGATCAATGGGCAGACCAATCGTTCGAACATCTTTACCCTTGATGGTATCTACAACACCGGCGTCATTCTCAACACGCCGCAGATCGAGCCCATCATCGACACGATTCTGGAATTCAAGGTTCAGTCGCACAATGACCAAGCCGAGTTCGGCCAGGGTACCGGCGGCATCGTCAACGTGGTCAGCAAGTCGGGTACGAACGAAATCCATGGCTCCGCTTGGTGGTTCCTTCGTAACGACAACCTGGATGCCAACAACTTCTTTACGCAATCCGTCACGCCTTTCTCGCAGAACCAGTTCGGCGTTGCCGGCGGCGGTCCGATCGTAAAGAACAAGCTCTTCTTCTTCGGGTCTTTTCAAGGCTTCCGCTTCCGCCGCTCCGGTGAAACCTTCCTTAAGGTGCCGACAGCAGCGAACCTCGGCGGCGACTTGAGTGATCTCTCCGAACAGGTCTTCAATCCGTTCACGACCAGGGAGGATCCCAACAATCCGGGGAACTTCGTTCGCGACCCCTTCCCGAACAACCAAATTCCGCAAGCCATGATCGACTCGGGCAACGTGGTCTACGCCAACACGCTTCTACCGAAGCCTTCCCTAGTCGGTCCCGGCGGCACAAACGCTCTCAACTCGTCCGCCACTAAGAATGACCAGGAAGAGTTCAGCATGCGCGGCGACTATCACATGAGCCAGAAGGATATCTTTTGGTTCCGCTGGAGCGAAGCCCGGCTCAATCGGGACTCAGGCGGCTCCCTACCGTCCTTGGCGAGCCTTGGTGAGACTTTCTCCAAAAATGTCGGGGCCAGCTGGGTCCACACGTTTGGCCCGACGAGCGTAATGCAACTCCAGTTCGGCCGTATTTTCGGTACCCAGCCCTCCGGAAACAGGTATAGAGAAGAGTCTGTTAGCGATCCCCAGGCATTCGCGAATCAGGTCGGTTTCGCCCCCCGCTTCTGCTGCAGCTTCCGTGAGCTGGGCGAAGGAACCATCTTCGTCCCCGGACTCAACGTCGACGGCTGGTTCAGCGGCAATGAATCCGCGTCATTCAACGACTTGACGCAGGTGTGGCAGTTCAAGGGAAGCTTCACGAAGATCGCCGGGAACCACACTTGGAAGTTCGGCGCCGAGCTCGACAGCGTCCCTAATTTCTTGGGAGCGCCGCAGAACGCCAGCTCGACCTACCGCGCGTTCCAGACCTCCAATCCGGCCGCCCCGGGGGGCACGGGAAGCGCCTTGGCGTCCTTCCTGCTCGACACGCCGGACGCGGCGGGGTTCCGCAACCGCGCTACGACCCACCGCTGGGGCGGCGTCGCGGGCTTCTTTGTCCAGGACAGTTGGAAGGCCACTCCGAAGTTGACCATCAACATGGGGCTGCGCTACGACCGCACTTTCATTCCACCGCTGGGACGTCCCGACGACGAGGGCGGCAACATCTTCGCCGGCGCGTATGACTTTGAGCGTGAAAACGCGTACTTGGTTCAAGAGGTGCCGGGGTCCTGCGCCACGTTGGGTGCTGCTCCGTGCATTCCGACTCCAGACGGCTCGCTGCCCGAGCACGTCAAGGTGGAGCCCCGCGGCAAGATCTACCACGACTATTCCGACAACTGGCAGCCGCGTTTCGGGCTGGCCTATCGGTTGAGTGATAAGACTGCTCTCCGCAGCTCGTTCGGTATGTTCTTCGACAGCTGGTCGGCCGTGGTGCAGTTGGCGCAGAACTATTCGGCCACCTGGCCGGGCGTCGGTGAGACTCTCGCGAACAACCTCAACAACCCGACCTCCGCCCAACCCACTCCGACTACTTCGGGCAAGGACCCGATCTCGGGGGTTGGCTTCCCGGCACCGGATCCGTTCAGTCAGGTGCAGTGGTTCATGGACCCGCACTATAAGAACGGCTATTCGGCCCAGTGGAACTTCGGGATTCAGCACCAGCTGAACAGAAACACCGTAGTCGAGGCCAACTACGTAGGCTCCAGCGGTTCTCGTCTGGGCGTAGGCGGCTACTTCAATACCGCGCTGGTGCCGGGCCCGGGCCCGATCAAAGATCGGCAACCTTGGCCGTTTGCCGGTCCGACCTTCTATGACCGCAGCATCGGCAATGCGCACTACAATGCGTTCCAGTTCTCGCTCGACCGTAAGTACTCGAACGGTCTGGCGTACATCATCTCCTACACCTATTCGAAGAACATTTCGACAGCCTGTGACGGGTGGTTCGGTGTAGAAGGGTGTTCAACGCCCAACCCGTACGACATCTCGGGCGATAAGAGCCGGGCTTCGATCGACCTGCCGCAAGTGCTGACCATTAACTGGGTGTACGAACTCCCCTTCGGCCCCGGTCAGAAGTGGAATCCGGAGAACAAAGTTCTCAGCCATATCATAGGCAGCTGGCAGATCAACGGCATCGCTTCGTTCTACGACGGCCAGCCGTTCTCGGTCGGCGTCGCGGGCGATATCGCCAACACAGGCAACTTCAACTGCTGCGACGGCTTCTACGAGCGGTTGAACGCCACAGGCGAAGGAACGCTCAGCAGCCCAACGCCGGCACGCTGGTTCGATACGGGGGCTTTCGCGGCGCCCGCTCCGTTCACCTTCGGCAGCACCCCCCGCAATGTCCTCAGGAGGGACGGCGCGGCGAACTTCGATATTTCGGTGTTCCGCCAGTTTCGGCTGGAAGGGATCCGAGAAGGCCTGCGGATCGACTTGCGGGCCGAAGCCTTCAATGCCTTCAACTCACCGGAGTTTGCACGACCGGGCAACAACCTGTCCAACCCGAACTTCGGGGCGGTCACGTCGACCCAGAACCAGGCGCGCATTATTCAGATGGCGCTCAAGATTATCTTTTAGTCGCGTAACCGATAGTCAACCTTGATCAAGGGGCGGTCTTCTCGGACCGCCCTTTTCTTATGTTTGCCGCGAGTTGTCGATGACCCGAAATCAATTCAACAACGTCCTAGCCCGCATTTCTCACCGCGGGGGTGGCAGAAGGTCGCCTTTTGTGGCATAAACATAATGGTTACAAGATGTTTCAGCCGACAAGAAAGCGACCGCTGCCATGACAGAGTGTACCCAAACCAGCTTCCCCTTCGCCAAGCACGGTCGCCGCCAGGTGACGGCCCGTTTCGATGGCGGCACGATCAGCTCCGACGGCGGCGCCGTGCTGTTGCGGCAACTCGAACAAAGCTCCGGCATCGTGCGGCAGTTCGCCGCCAGCTTCCACGATTACCGCCAAGCCGGTCAGGTCGAACACAGCGTGCCCGAGCTGGTCTCGCAGCGCGTCCACGGGCTGGTGCTGGGCTATGAAGACCTCAACGATCACGATCAACTGCGCCGCGACCCGCTGTTGGCCCTGCTGGGCGGCAAACAAGACCTCGCAGGCCAACAGCGCCGCCGAGCCCAAGATCGCGGCAACCCCGGCACCGGCAAAAGCACCCTGAATCGACTGGAACTGACCGCGGCCGCCGCCGACGCCTCCAGCCGCTACAAAAAGATCGTTCTCGACACCGACGCGGTCGACCGTCTGCTGACCGACCTCTACATCCAATCCGAGCCGCGGCAACCCGAGCGCATCGTACTCGATCTCGACGCCACCGACGACCCGCTGCACGGTCGTCAACAAGGACGCTTTTTCCACGGCTTCTACCGACACTACTGCTACCTGCCGCTCTATATTTTCGCCGGCGATCAACTGCTGACGGCGCGCTTGCGGCCGGCCAATATCGACGCCTCGGCGGGGTCGATCGAGGAGCTCCAACGCATCGTCGGGCAACTACGGCGGCATTGGCCCGGCGTCGAGATTCTGGTGCGGGCCGACAGCGGTTTTTGCCGCGACGAAATTCTGAGCTGGTGCGAGGCGGTTTGCGGCGCCTGATCAAGAGCCGCATGAAGCGGGCGCGACGGCGTTTCGCCAAGACGGGCGAGGCGGCGCGAGTGTTCGGAGACTTCTCCTACCGCACGCAATCGAGTTGGTCGAGGCGGCGCAGGGTGGTCGCCAAGGCGGAGTATCTGGCGCAGGGGGAAAACCCGCGTTTCGTGGTGACGTCGTTGACGGCGGAGCAAGCGGCGGCGGACGAAGTCTACGAGACGATCTACTGCGCCCGCGGGGAGATGGAAAACCGCATCCAGGAGCAGCAGTTGGGGTTGTTCGCCGACCGCACCTCGACGGCCCTTTTTCGATCGAATCAGATCCGATTATATTTTTCATCGATCGCGTACTGTGTGATGGAAGCGCTGCGGCGGCTGGGGTTGGCGGGGACCAAGATGGCGCGGGCGCAATGCACGACGATCCGCTTGCGGTTGTTGAAGATCGGGGCGCGGATTCGGATCACGGCGCGTCGGGTGTGGATATCGTTGGCGACCGGGCATGCGTGGGCCGGAGTGTTCGAGCAAGTCTACGCCAATCTCCAACGCCGCGAGCCGCTGCGCTGCTGAAAACGGCGCGGCGACTTCAAGTAATACTGGAAGCACACAGGCCTCGACAGGGGCGGCCATTGAGGTTTGGGCCGAATCGGACCAAAAACGTCTCGGCAGGGGCTGCGGACGCCATGCCGGGCGGTTTCCGCCTCCCGGCGACGCCGCCGAGAGGCGTTGCCGCCCCGAGACCCCGAAAATCTCAGTTCGCCCGCGCCTCCAACCCTCCTTCCGAGCATTGATGAGAAATGCGGGCTAGCCCGTGCTGCAAGTCCGACTACGCGAAAAAGAGGGTACAGCCACCGATTTTCGCGTTCCGTCGATGTTGGAAATAGAGAAGTTCGACGAGCGAAAATCGAGTGGCAGTCCCCCTTTTTCGCCCGACCACACTTCTGCCGCGGGCTGCTATGTGCGAACTTCCTGTTTCTCAACGCAGTCGCCGCCACGGCCCAATGGGCGGTGCTCGAGAGCGACCCGCGGCCGCGTGACCCCGCGCACCTCTATCAAGTCTTCAGCCAGGACGAATGGGACGCCTAGCCACCGAAGAGAGCGTCAGCAAATTCCGAGACGCCCCGTACGGGCTGTTCATTCACTACGGACTATCGAGCTTCAAAGTGGCCGATTTGAGCTGGAGCCGCGAAAGCCACGTCTTTCCGGACCCGGGGAAGGGAACGATCCCGGATGGCGAATACGACGGATTCGCCGAGCGCGTCAAGATGGAGCGGTTCAACGCAACCGAGTGGGTCGAAACAGCGCGCCGGGCCGGGTTCAAATACATCGTCGTGATTGCCAAACACCACGACGGATTCCACATGTGGGACACGGCTTATTCCGAACACAAGATCACCAACTCGCCATTCGGGCGCGACTACCTCAAAGAGCTCGCCGATGCCTGCCACAAGTCCGGTATACCACTCGGGGTCTACTACTCGCAGCGAGACTGGTACCACCCCGACTATCAACCTCTTGACCCCGCGGTCGTGAAGCGGATCCCTGACCCGCCTTACTGGAAGCCCATCGGCGGGGCGAAGCGCCGGGCCGGCCCCAAACATCGGCAGTACATCGAATATCAGTGCTGTCCGGGGAAAGTTGCACCAACGGACGGTAAGTCTCTGCCGCTCAATGTCTTATGGCCTGTTTTGTCCGGGAACGATTTGAAATTCCGAGGCCGTAAATGGCCGCCTGAGCGGAGCATCCCGACGCGGCACAATGGGGGATGAACTTTGGCCGTACGGTTTTCTCCCAACTGATCGAGCACCTGCCGAGCAAAGAGTTTCACAAATGTGTATTGCGCTACCGCGGCGACTCCTATCTGAAAAGTTTCTCCTGCTGGGATCAGTTTCTTTCGATGGCATTCGCCCAGCTGACCTATCGGGAAAGCCTCCGCGACATCGAGACGTGCCTGCGTTCGATGCACGGCAAACTCTACCACATGGGATTCCGCGGCAGGGTAGCGCGCTCGACACTGGCCGATGCGAACGAGTCGCGCGACTGGCGGATCTACGCGGACTTCGCGCAGGTCTTGATTGGCATGGCACGGCCGTTATATGCCCACGACCCGATCGGTGTGGACTTGGACCAGACTCTGTACGCTCTCGACTCGACAACAATCGACCTCTGCCTGTCGCTGTTTCCGTGGGCCGGATTCCGCCAGCACAAGGCCGCCGTGAAGATGCACACGCTGCTGGATCTGCACGGCAATATTCCCACGTTTATCCGCATTACTGGAGGCAAAGTGCATGACGTCAACATCCTGGATGAATTTCTTCCCGAGGCCGGCGCGTTCTACGTCATGGATCGGGGTTATGTCGATTTTCGGCGCCTCTTCGTGTTCACGCTCTGTTCGGCCTTCTTCGTGGTACGAACCAAAAAGAACGTTTTGCTGCAGCGTCGCTACTCCCACCCGGTGGATAGGAGCACAGGCCTGCGATCCGATCACACCGTCATTTTGACTTCCTTCAACTCCGCCCAAGCGTACCCGGACTCCCTACGGCGGGTGAGTTATTTCGATGCCGAAACTAACAAGCGGTTGAAATTCCTGACCAATAACTTCACTCTGCCGGCACTGACCATCGCCCAGATCTACAAATCGCGCTGGCAGGTGGAACTCTTCTTCAAGTGGATCAAGCAACATCTGCGAATCAAGTCGTTTTACGGCACCAGCGAGAACGCCGTCAAGACGCAGATCTGGATCGCTGTCTCGATTTACGTGCTCATCGCCGTGGTCCGGAAACGCCTCGGGCTGAAAGCGAGTCTTTACCAGATTCTACAGATTCTCAGCCTTACGTTATTCGAAAAAATGCCCATTTTACAGGCACTCCAGCCATCCGACTCCCAAAACGAATCCCCCTATGACCCCAACCAATTGATTCTATTCGACTTTTAACCGGACAGCAGTGATCGAATATATGCACCGCACCGTCCGTGAGCTGCTGACCAACTACGGCAAGATCGATTTTCTCTGGTCGGACGCGCTTTGGTGGAACGGTATGTACCATGCCGACATGTGGCAGTCCGTCGAAATCGAGCGTGAAGCGCGCCGCCTACAGCCGCACATCCTGATCAACAATCGCGCCAGTCTGCCGGGCGACTTCGATACCCCCGAGCAACGCCTCGGCATGTTCCAAGACCACCGGCCCTGGGAGAGCTGTATCTCTCTGGGGCCGCACTGGGCCTGGTCGCCGGGGGAGGCCAAGTCGAAGCGCGAGGTCATCCGGCTGCTGGTCGGCACCGCATCGGGCGACGGCAACCTGCTCATCAGCGTAGGTGCCCGCCCCGACGGCACCTTCGATCCGGACCACGTCCAACGCCTGTCCGAAGTGGGCGACTGGCTGGGCCGTTACGGCCACACCATCTACGGCACCCGAGGCGGCCCCTGGAAGCCGGCCGATTGGGGCGGCAGCACGCACACGGGCACCGCAATCTACGTCCACGTGACCGACTGGCCCGGCGATGCATTCGACCTCCCGGACCTCGGGAAGACCGTCAAGCAGGTCCGATTGCTGACCGGAGACGGAAAGCCTACGTGGTCGCAGCAAGAAGGCCGACTGCGAATCGCCGTCCCCGTCGACGCTCGCGATCCCATTGACACGATCGTCGAAGTAAAGATCGAAAAGCCTGAATGAATCGGCTCACGGCACCCTACGAGTATCAAGCTTGAATTGATACTAGGCCGGTCCGTAAGGGCCGGCACCCGCCACCTTCAAAAAAATGCTCGGGGGGGCGAACGACCGATGACACCGGTCGTTCGTGGGTACGGGGTGGGACGTAAACCGGGCGCCTCGCGGCCGGTCTTTTTACCGACCTCACCGACCCGACGTCGCGCTCTTCGCCACCGCCCCCATGATCATCCGCTCAGCTTGCCGCGCCTGCGGGTCATCCGGGTCGAGTTCCAATGCCTTGCGTATGCGCAGTTTCGCTTCCTCAAACCGTTCCTGCGCCGCAAGAACCAGCGCCAAGTTGCGGTGGGATGTCGCGTAGATAGGATCATTGCGAAGCGCTCTTTCGAAAAGCTCTTGCGCCTCGTGAACCTTACCGGCTTGCGCCAGCAAGAACCCAAGATTGTTCAGCGCCCCGACTTGATCCGGGTTGATCGA
The DNA here is from genome assembly GCA_965248235.1 of Bryobacterales bacterium. Lineage (GTDB taxonomy): Bacteria > Acidobacteriota > Terriglobia > Bryobacterales > UBA6623 > UBA6623. Next base: position 800,303 of record CBDFIU010000003.1, read on the forward strand.
CAGAGCCTTCTCCCATGATTCTCGCGCCGCCGCCGTGCGTCCGTCGCCGTGGTAAATGAGGCCCAGTTCGTTGTGGGCGTCGGCAAGGCCCGGGTCCAATTCTATGGTCTTCTCCAGGGCTCGCTTCTGTTCCTCGCGATCACCCAGCTCGGCCAGCGCCAACGCCAGATTGTAATAGTTCGCGGCTTTGTCGGGCGCGAGGTCGATCGCTTCTCTGTAGAGTCGAGCCGCTTCTTCCGGCTTCCCGGCCCGCAGGGCGTCGCTGCCCCGGTTGCCCGTCATCATCGCTTCGTGCTCGCGCTGCGTTTTCGTCTTGCGGCGCTGGAATTCCGCGAGTTCCTCCGCGGCCGCATCATCCTCTTTTAGGCGGCGCAGGACGGAGCCAAGCTGAAAGCGGATGTCGGTCGATTCCGGGTTCAGCTCTTTGGCCTTCTCCAAGTGCTCCCGAGCCGGCTCGAGCCTTCCGAGACGAGAGAGGACAAATCCCAGGTTGTAATGTGCGTCCGCGTATTCCGGGTCGAGTTCGAGCGCGCGGCTTAGCTCCTGCTCCGCTTCTTTAAGACGGCCCAATTGCCGCAGCGCCACGCCTCGCAGGTGACGAGCGTCGAACTCCTCAAAAGGCACGGGCCTTTTCGCTATGTAGGCATCCGCCGCCGCCAAGGCGTCGTCGTAGTTGTGCAACCGCATTCGGACTTTACCGAGCGACAAGCGAGCGTCTTGATTCTCGGGGTCGAGCCGAATCACTTCCTCGAACGCGGCCGCGGCCGGCTCGTAGTCTGCGTTGCGGGCATACGCTGTGGCCAGATTCATGCGGGCCTCGGCGGATTGCGGAAACCTCGAAACTGTTTTTTGGAGCAAGCCGATCGCTTTGTCCGAAAGCCCTGCTTCGGTGTACGCAACCCCGAGCATCAACTGGTGTTCGGGCTCCAAGGGCTCCAGGTCGGACGCCTTGCTCAAAGGAGGAATCGCGGCCGCGTGTTTCCCTTCGTCCATCAAAGCACGGCCCAAGTTGTGCAACGCGTGCAGGGATTGAGGCTCCGCTTCCAACGCCGCCTCGAACTGCTCGGCCGCCTCGGCAGCGCGACCAAGGTCAAGCAGCACGGAGCCCAACGCAAGCCGAGCGCGATTGAGCCCGGGCCGTAACTCGATGGCTCGCTGTAGATGTCTTGCCGCTTCTTCGGTGGAGCCGCTCTCGGTCAGCGCCAAGCCCAGGTTGAAGCTCGCCTCGGGCGAGTCCGGACCAAGCTTCACCGCTTCCCGAAACGCCGCCAGGGCGCAAGATATTTGCCCCTGCTGCGCGAACATTCCGCCCACCGCACCCCATTTCTCGACCGATGGATTGCTCGATATGTCCTGCCTAATGTGCTCCGGCAGCCTGCAAGGCTCGGGGAGTTGCGCGAATAGATCAGCGTTCCAGCAGAAAAAACCGACGACCCCAAGTACCGCTCGGCGGAGTCTTGCCGTGCCGCGGGCTCCCCACATGGACATGTCCCGTAGTGTACACCGGCCAGGTTCCTCCTCTAATGTCGATAGAGACGCGGAACCGAGGCCGTGGGGAGCGGGGAAATGTGAATGCAGGCCCGCGCCGATGATCGCGGCGGCGGCCCGCCGTGCGCCGGCGGGTCCCCTAGTCCACGTAGAGAAATTCGTTTAGGTTGAAAACCATCAGGGCGAATCGGGTGAGTTCCGAGTCCGGGGCCGATGACTCCGTAAACATGTCGAGAGCCCGGCGCCGCTCCTCGTCTGAAGGCGGGCGCGCGAAGGCGAGGTTCCACGCTCCATCTACCCACGCTTCGGGGTCGTCGTCGAAGTCTTCTCTGAGCCGTGACGCAAGAGCCCCGGCCTTCTCGATCATGAAATTGCTGTTGAGCAGGGTGAGAGCTTGCGGCGCGACCGTCGTTGTATCCCGGCGGCCGCAGCTCGTCGATGAATCGGGAGCGTCGAACGTCGTGAACATCGGGTAGGGAAACTGACGCTTCACAAAGACGTACACGCTGCGGCGGTTGTGGTCGGCGGGATCCATCGACTCGGGCCAATCGTCAACGTCCCACATCCCGAGCCGCTCCTCTTCGGTCAGGGGCGGCAGCACTGGGCGACCCCCCGCTTTCCAATTGATCGTTCCCGAAACGGCCAGCACCGAATCGCGAAGCGTCTCGGCTTCGAGCCTTCGTCGATTCATGCGCCAAAGGTATTGGTTCTCGGAGTCAATTTCGGCGTTGGCGTCGTTGTACGCGGTGGACATCTGATACGCGCTCGAGAGCAGGATTTGCTTGTGAAGTTTCTTAATACTCCAACCCTGTTGTACGAAGTCCGTCGCCAACCAATCGAGGAGCTTCGGGTGGGTTGGCGGTTGTCCCTGGCGTCCGAAGTTATTCGGCGTTGTGACCAGGCCGCGGCTGAAATGCCCTTGCCAGATTCGATTGACCATGACGCGGGCGGTCAGCGGGTGATCGGGGGCCGCCAGCCATTCCGCAAGCTTCCTGCGGCGCTCGGGGACGAACGAACGGTCATCGGGTTCGTCGTGAGCGAACTCCTCACCGTTGCTCAATACGGCCGGCACGCCCGGCGTCACTTTCTCGCCCTTTGGGCGCCAATCGCCGCGGGAGGTCAGGTGCACCGGGTAGATGACATCGGAATGACCGAGCACGGTCGCGCTCTGCAACTCGAAGGCAACCCCGGAGGCCGCCTTGCCCAGGTCGGTGATCAGCGTCGCCCGGCGGTCGCGTTCCTGGGAGGTATAGGGAAGCGCTCGCTTGTAACCGGCGGCGTTTTCCCGCAGCCCCGCCTCGGTAATCGCGCGCTCGATCGGAATGACCTCGAGTTCTTGGTCCTTAGTTCGCTTCACTTTGGGAATGCGGAAGACCTCGACCAGATCGGGCGGGAACTTGGCGGCAATCTCATCAATGACGCGCCGCCGAACCGCGCTATCCAGACGTTTGATGGCGGCTTGGTACTCGAAGACTTTGATCTGTCGCGGGTAGGCCGAGTAGTAGCCGAACTCACTCATCTTGTTGACGACGGGCAGTTGCCGAATTTCGCTGCCCGCGAAGACGGCCATCATGCGGTGGTAGTCCTTTTGACTGATCGGGTCGAACTTGTGGTCGTGGCAGCGCGCGCAACCAATGGTCAGGCCGAGGAAAGCTTCGCCGGTGGTGTCGACGGCGTCGACCATCCACTCGTACCGCAGCCGGTTCCCGTCGAGGGCGGCCTCGTGATAGACGGTCCCGACGGTGTAGAGGCCGGTGCCGATGCGGGCTTCGAGGTGGCGTTGCTTCTGTTCGGGAATTTCGTACCCGCCTCGCAGTTCGATGTCGTCGGGCCAGATCTCGTCTCCGGCGATTTGCTCCTTGAGAAAGCGGTCGAACGGCTTATCGTCGTTGAAGGACTTGATCACGTAGTCGCGATAACGCCAGGCGTTGGGGAAAAAGATGTCGGTTTCGAATCCACCGGTATCGGCATAGCGGACCACGTCGAGCCAGTGACGCCCCCAGCGCTCTCCGTAGCGAGGTGATTCGAGAAGCCGGTCGACCAGCTTTTCGTCGGCTTTCGGGGATTCATCGTTGACGAAAGCCCTCACCTCGTCCGGGGTTGGTGGAACGCCGTGGAGGTCGAAATAGAGGCGCCGAGCCAGGGTTGTCTTGTCGGCCTGAACAGCAGGCGTCAGGCCCTTTTCCTCGAGCCGCGCCAGGATAAAGAAGTCGACGGCGTTTCGAACCCACGCCTCGTCGTTCACCGTGGGCGGTTCCGGCTGTTCGGGCTTCTCAAAAGCCCACCAGCCCGACTCGGAAGCGGCCTGGACGGTGTCGTGCCAGCGGGCTCCGCGGTTGATCCAGGTGCGAAGCAGGTCTCGATCCTGCTCGGAAAGCGGGTCTTTGCCCAGCGGCATTTTCAAGTCGTCGATGTGGAGGACGGCTTGATAGAGGAGACTCTCTTTCGCGTTGCCGGGGATGATCGAGGGCCCGCGCTTGCCGCCCTTGATGAGTGCTTCGCGCGAACGCAAATCGAGGTCGGAGGTCTGCACCGCGCCGTGGCAGGACAAGCAATTCTTATCGAGGATCCTTTGGGCGCCCACCTCGACCGAGTCGTGGGACTGAGCGGACAAAGTGCTCAAGGCCAAGGTCGCCGGCAGCACGGCGAAGGCCTTGACGAGCGAGCTACTCGGCATCGAACTTCCCCCCTGCGACGGACAAAACATACTACGCGGCCTATCCGTTGGCCAGCCGGGACGCCAGATTGTTTTCTCCGCCGACGTCGGTCAGGCGGAAGTCGCGCCCTTGGAAGTGGTAGGTCAGCTGTTCGTGGTCGAGCCCAAGCAGGGTGAGAATCGTCGCATGCAAATCATGGACGTGGACCTTGTCCTCGACGGCCTGCAAACCGATCTCGTCAGTGGCGCCGATGACCTTGCCGCCTCGGATCCCTCCGCCGGCCATCCAGACACTGAAACCGTAGGGATTGTGGTCGCGACCGGCGCTGTTGGCCGCTCCACCTTCCCCGCCATCGGTGAAGGGCGTGCGCCCAAAGTCGCCGCCCCACACGATCAACGTTTCATCGAAGAGGCCGCGGCTCTTGAGGTCAGTGAGCAACCCCGCAATCGGCTTGTCGACTTGCGCGGCCAGCGTCGTGTGATTGTGGTCCAACTGGTTGTGGCCGTCCCAACCGGGGCTCCCTCCCTGCTTGCCGCAGCCCGAGTAGACTTGGATAAACCGCACCCCCCGCTCGACCATACGCCTGGCCAGCAAGCACTCCTTGCCGAACTCCTCCGTAACGGGGTTGTCGAGGCCGTACAGCTTCTTTGTCGCCTCGGTTTCGTTAGAAACATCGGCCAAGTCGGGAACCGACGTCTGCATCTTGAAAGCCAACTCGTAGGACGAGATCCGAGCCGAGAGCTGCGAGTCGTCTTGACGCGACTCAAGGTGCCGGCGGTTGAACCAGTTCAGTTTGTCGAGCATGCCGCGTTGCTCGGCGGCGCTGATCTGCTTGGGTCGATTGACATTGAGGATCGGCGGGCCGTAGCTCCGTAGGACCGTGCCTTGGTACATCGCCGGCAGGAATCCCGAGCCGTACGCGGGCGACCCGGACTTGATACCGCCGTCGAGCATCACCATGTAAGCCGGGAGGTTTTCGCTCTCGCTGCCCAAGCCGTAGACCACCCAGGCGCCGAGGCTCGGTCGGCCGACTTGGGGCCACCCGGTGTTCAACCAGTTCTGGCCGGTGATGTGGGTGAAGCCGTCGTGATGGCACGAGCGAATGACGGCCATGTCGTCGGCGTGTTGCGCGGTCTGCTCAAACAGATCGGAGATCTCGATCCCCGACTGCCCGCGCTTCTTGAAGGTGCGCCGCGTGCCGAGCAGCGGTTGCTTTTCGGTCTTCGAAAACTGGAAATCCAACTTGCCGAAACTCGGCGGCACGAATTGCCCGTGCAGTTCATTGAGCAGCGGCTTGGGATCGAACGTATCGAGATGGCTCGGCCCACCGTGCATGAAAAGGAAAATGACGTTCTTGGCCTTGGCGGGGAAATGCGGGGCCTTCGGAGCGAAGGGATTCTCGGAGTCCGCCCGCGTGGCCGCGGCAGAGGCCGTGTCCCGGTTCAACAGGTAGCCGGCAGCCAGCGAACCGAAGCCGAGTCCGCTCTTTTCCAGAAAATCCCGTCGGGAAGTGACTCTGGTCTCATTGCCACAGAATTGACGCTGACCACCGAAATTCCGCATGCCCTTGAACTCCCGGCACCCCTTCACGGAACGCGCAAACCGTTACTGCCTAGTATACACGGGGTCCTGACCGCGGGAGCGTCTCCCGCGTTACTCACGCGTCCTCGTACAGCTTGGGGTACGAATCTTGCTTGGTTCCTCGCCGAGTAGCTGCCAGAGGCTTATTCGGCAAGTGCTCTCGAAGAGACCTGAGGGACTTGTTTCAACTCGCCGTCACTATCGTTTTCAACCACATTGCCGTAAGTTCACGAATGTGCCGCCCCGCTTTATACCGGGCCGTTCTCGAACGTACGCAGGACCCGTACCTTTCCGCTCAAGTCATACCAACCTGGAACGCCCGCGTGACCTGGTCCCGGCTTGACAGCACCGGCGTGGAGAAATTGCCACTCAGAAATTTGTTCCCACCAGCAAACACCCTTCATCGACCGGTGAGCAGGCGGTCAGAATGTGGGATGGCTCGGTCGAATATGGGCTCTGCAGTGCTGCCATCGCATTACCGGCGGGAAGGTGTTATCAACGATTTTGAAGTAACTGGTTTTGTGCCGAACCGCATTGACCAACGATAGACCGGATCGGCATTTTGCAGTAAATCGTCGGGGGAATTAGGGTACCCTGACAGGCATTTCCGGCGAGAGATGCTAGCGCTTCGAAGCGCCCCCGTGCAAAGCTATCCGTAGAGCCAGAGACTCTCCACTGCTGGAGTCCACCGCTGACCTGGAACCAGTCGGCGCGGAGTGCGCCGTATGGCTCGTTAACAGCGCGAAATTTGGATTCCAGATCTAGCCAGTCAGTCATGCCGCCCCCTACGCGGTCCCTTGCAGCGTTTACGCGAGGGAACCAGGGCCATTTCCTTTTCGCCTTCGCCTTTGCTAGGCGGTTGAAGTCACCCTAGGTCTTCGACCGCCTGAAAGAGTTTTTGTTGTAGCCAAATGTTTTCCGGGCGGCCCGGCGGTCGAACTTCCAGTTGATCTTCACTTGGTCACGGTTCACGCGATCTTTCCACGAGCGCGTCTCGCGCTTGAGCGTCTGCAGGTCGGGGATACGCCGGCTTCCCAGACACTGGCGGGAATACAAACTGAGTTCAATCTCGGCCTGATTGAGCCAACTGCCGTGTAGCGGAGTCGGCTGGATCGTCAGCCGGCTCCACATCTCATCTGCTTGCTCTTCCCCGTAGTAGTCCCTCAATGATTTTTTGCAGTGGATGTTCAGATTGTCCCAGACCAGGTGGATCGTCCGCGCCGCGGGATAACGGCGCAGCAGCGATCCCAGCGTCTTGGCGAACTGCACCGCCGTACGATTCGGCGTCGCGCAGGTGAAATGCCGCCCGGCTTTCGGCTCCACCACGGCAAAGACATTGGCCGTGCCGCAGCGCTGGTACTCGTTGTCCCGCTTGGCCGTGTGGCCGGGCGCTGCCGGGCGGGGCGGCCGCACTTCCTTGTGCAGCGAGACCGGCTTCTCGTCCAGGCAAACGACCGGCTCGGCAGCGTCATAAGGCCTTTCATACAGTGCCAGGACATCTTCCATGCGCTCGATGTATTTCTCATCCAGCTCCGCCACGCACCACATTCTTTTCCCGCCACGGCTTGAAGTCGTGGCTCTCAAGAAGTACCCGAATCGTCTCTCGCCCGGCTCGCGGCACGAGCTTGCGCTTGACCGCTTCTTGGGCAATCAGCCGCACCGTCCAGCGCGCCCGGCCCGCGGGCGGATCACTGCACACCATGGCGATGATGCGCAGCCTCGGCGACGGCCTCCGGCTCTTCGACAATGACCCGGTCGAAATCCTTGCTGAAGCGTTCGGCGATCCGTTTCGCCTTGACCGGTCCGATTCCCTTGATGTCCGGGTGGTGAGCCAGGTAGTGCGCCAGTCCCTCCCCGTCCAGTTCCAGGTCGTAGACCACGCTGTCAACTTCCAGCTGCTGTCCGTACTGGGGATGCGTGACCCAATGGCCTTCCAGGATCACCTGATCCTGCTCGCGGGCGTAGAGCTTGCCGGCGAAGGAAACTTCATCGCCGTCGGAGGTGATCAGCCGCCCTGCGGAGAAACGAGCGCCGGCGTAGTAGACGGCGTCGATCCGTCCGCGAATCTTGGTAACTGTTGACGTCAAGGTTGTGGTTGCGATGCGATTCGAGATGTGTTCTTCGCAAATAGCCTTCGACAAACGTCCGGGCCCCCTGCCGGTCGGAGCAAAAAAAGACCGGGGTACGGAAGTCGACGACGATGGACAAAACGGCTCCCACGACGGCGTTGGGATGGGCTCCGGAGCGATACCGCTCAGCCAGGATGTCGGCGAGGTTGGCCTCGACCACGATGCAGGCGGCCTTGAAATCTGCGAGCCGCTTGAGCTCCCTTCGGAACCGTTTCCGGGAACGAATGACAGTCGAGACCAGGTCCTCGAGGGTCTTTCGCTCCACCGCCACCTGGTGCTCCCATCCATCCAGCGAATAGTCCCCGGCGGGCAGGGCCCGGCGCGTGGCCGTCACGCCTTCCGAATCGAAGGTGTAGGGCTCCTGTTCCCTGGTGTCGACAACGACCGTGATCCGATCTGTCCCTGCCTGCCGCTCAGGACCCGGCGCAAGCCGGTTAGAACGGGGCGAGCGCATCCTGGGCCCCAGCCTCGGAGTTCTCGTCGTCCTCAATCACCAGGCGCCGGTTGAGGTAGACGTTTTCAAAATCCCCATTCGTCCGCTTGGTCACTTCGAGCTTCACGCCTGTGAGCTGGCCGAGGTGCTTGTACAGATCGGAGAGCTTTTCGAGATCCAATCCGCAGGTGTGCAGATCCGTCTTGAGCCACTTGATGTTTTCGCGGCTGGCAATGATGTTGTTGCGCCACAGCAGGCGTCCCGGGAACCGGGGCGCGAGGATGCGCAGGGTCCACTTGAGCATCGGATTACCCGAGCTCTTCGCCCGGACCAGCTCCACCTGGTCGACGTTGACCTGGTACTTGCCGTCCGGGACCGGCTCGAACTCCCTCTCTTCAACTTCGGCTTCGGTATAGTCGTCCGCGAAGTCGGTCAGATCGATGTCCGCGCCGGGCGGGGTGTGCTGTTCGTACTCTTTGTTTGGCATGGTCACCAGCTGACGGTCGACGTCGACGCGCGCCAGGGACGCCGCAAGTTAGAGACCTTCACCGGCACGGGGGAGCCGAACGCACACTTTTCGCTGACCGGGACCCGGACCGCCCTGGCTGGGGTTTGATGGCGGGATGATGCTCTCATTTTCGAGCGAAAAGACATCGATCTCGCACAGGATAAGGGCGGTCAGCTAGGGCACGTCCGACAATTCACCGCTGGCGGTAGAACCCCGCGACGGCTCGCGGCGGAAGGGATAGACCAGGTTGCCTTCGACTTGGCTCTGTATGACGCGGTAGGCGATGCGAACAGGCAATACGTTGCGGTCGACGTCTTGAGTCAACACCTTGTGCCTGATGGACATCCAGACCTCGGCGGCCGATGAGATCCGCAAGACGATCGACAAGCGGACCATTACGGTTCTTTCGGCCGCGGTCCCGGCTGCCAATACGGTGGAGGTCACCGGCGCCACCCTGACCGAGGAGGCGCTCAATGAGGCGATCTCCATGATCGAGGACCTGGAGTTGTCGGTGAAGACCATCGTCATGCGAGGCCGGCGCTTCAACGATCTGCGGGGTTGGAATCTCGATCCCCAGACCAAGGCGGACCTTCGCGCCAAGGGCGTCATCAAGAACTACGGCACGGGAAGCATTCTGCTGACCGCCGCCCAGGCGCTGGAGGAAATCCTGCTGGTCCCGGACCAGGAGGTGGGACCGGGCCACGTGGTGGCAGTAGCGCAGCCGGTCGTTGGCCGTGACCGCAAGGCCCTTGCTCTTGTACATGTAGGCCACGCGCCGAGCCGGAGAAGGCGTCCAGCACCGAGGAGACGCCCTCAGGCGTGTGCTTCCAGATCCAATCGACCAGCTTCTGCTTCGAGCCGATGTAGTTGGTGATGTAGCTCGGCCGCTTGGCCGGCTCTTCGCCGGAGTCATCGCGTCCCCTCGCTTCGAGCGCCTCGAAGTCCAGGTCCAGCGCGGCATCTGTCTCCAGCAGGAAGGCCAGCCGGTCACGGTCGTTAGAGAACAGCTCCATTCCAGTCTCCGGTGTTGTGGCGACTCACCGGCACGTGCGCCGGCAATGGACCCAGGTCCCGTCCACGGGCGAGTGCCCGCCGGACGGAGCAAAGGCCCCGTCACTTGGATACTTACCGGAGAATGGGCAAAAGTGTCGGGAGAGGGAGAGATCAGACGTGCGGCCACCCAGTAGGGGAAGCCGAAACAGAGGACCTTGACAGCATATGACGTTCAAGTCATATTAAGAGGCTGTGGACTGGGAAGTCGGATTTGATCCGGTCTTCGACCCGCGAATCTGGACCGTGATGAAGAACGATTAGGAGGTCAGGATGACGACACTCACGGAGAGAATGGACAGTCTGCCCAACGCGCGTCGGAAGAAAGTGGAGGCGCGGGCCAAGGCGTTGATTGCCGAAGAGATGTCACTGCAGGATCTGCGCAAGACCCGAAAGCAGACCCAGGTTCGTGTGGCCAAAGAACTCGGGATCAACCAGGAGAAGGTCTCCCGCATCGAAAAACGCAGCGATCTGCTGATCTCCACACTCAGCGGCTACGTTGCAGCGATGGGCGGGAAGTTGAGCCTGTGGGCGGAGTTTCCCGACCGCCCACCTATCGCGCTAACCGGTATTGCGGCTCTGGACAAGGAAGACCCGACGGCAAGATCATAGTCATCGCTACAGATCAAGGACGCTGAAACACCTTTTAAGCCACAGCGAGCCGTGCAAGTAACCCTGGATGGGAGATACTCTGGGAGAGAACAACAGCCTTTACGACAAAACCCTGTGCGGCGTCTCGGACCCGCCGGGTCCAGCGATTTCGGGGGAATAGCGAACCATGGCTGAACTCAAGACGAAAAGGAACAGTCGAAATGTCCAGGCGTTCCTGAATGCGGTCGAGGATTCCGGGCGCAGGCGAGACTGCAAGACGATCGCGAAGCTGATGAGCGAAGTGACCGGTGAGCGACCCTCGATGTGGGGCGACTCGATCGTCGGCTTCGGCGCCTACCACTACAAGTACGCAAGCGGCCGCGAGGGGGACTTGTTCGTGACTGGCTTTGCCCCCAGAAAAGGCAGCCTGTCGCTCTACCTGACGTGTGATCTTTCCCGAGTGCGGCCGCTCCTCGGAAGACTTGGCAAGCACAAGACGGGCAAGGGGTGCCTGTACATCAAACGGCTCGAGGACATCGACCAGGATGTACTCAGGGAACTGATCGAGAAGACTGCAGCCGCGGTAAAGAAGACGTAGGGCTGAGGATCGATTACCACTAAGTACAGGGGAGCCGCTCAATCGATCTACTCAGTTGCCATTCTGCTTATGGTGGGGGCGAATCACTAAACTGAAAAATATTGTGAGAGAGGTGGAGTCACGTGCCAGGAGATTGGACAGCTCAAAGAGTCGAAGCAGGTATCGACGAGTTACGCCGTTGCATTGAAGAGGTGAAGAGTCTCGTTCCGGGCGACACTTACACCCGCATTTTCAATTTGATGTATGAGCTTCAGACCATCCAGCGACCTTCAGCGTCTTTATTGATAGGGGCTAGAGCCCGATAAGGACGCCATGGAAGGTCAACACCCGATGGGTGAAAAAGAAAACAAGCCGTTTCAGCTCACGTTCAATGGATTTCTCAAAGTCGATTTTCAAGGATCGCGAGTCACCTCGGATGGCGGTCTGATTCTCGTTCGCGAACTGGATGAACGACTCGGACTCGGCCAGCTGATCGACGAGCATCTCAGCGACTCGCGACAAGGCTTGAACAAGAAGTTCGCGCTGGCCGATCTGCTGCGGCAGTCGGTCTACAGCCGACTCGCTGGCTACGAGGACCTCAATGACGCCGTTCGAGTATCCGCCGATCCGACCTTTCGCTTGATCGGCTCGAAAAGGAACTGGGATCGCGGAGCAGCCTTGACCTCGACACTGCATGGCTTCGAGACGGAGATGCTGGCGAGCGAAGAGAACTTGCTGGGGCTGATGGCAGTGAACCGGGAGCTGGTCGCGCAAGCCGAAGCTCCCGACGGTTCAGACCGCGTGGTGCTCGACATGGACTCCACGGAGAGCCCCGTCCACGGCCAACAGGAAGGCAGTGCCTACAACGGCCATTTTGAGTCCCTCTGCTATCACCCGCTGTTGCTGTTCAACCAGCACGGCGACTGCCTAGGCGCGAAGCTGCGTCCCGGCAACGTGCACAGCGCCGAGGACTGGGACGAGCTGCTACTGCCGGAGATCGAACGACAACAGGCGGAGGGCAAACAGGTGACGTTCCGCGCCGACGCCGCCTTCGCCAAGCCCGAGATCTACGAGGCGATGGAGGAGCGCGGCGTGGACTACGTGATTCGCATCCCGGCGAACAAGAGCCTGGAGCTGGAGATCGAGGACATCCTGTTTCGGCCACCGGGTAGGCCGAACGCCAAGCCCCTAGTGCGCTACAAGAGTTTTCGCTATCAGGCCGAGAGCTGGTCGAAGGCAAGGCGAGTTGTCGCCAAGGTCGAGCATCACCAGGGCGAACTATTCCCGCGCGTCGGATTTGTCGTGACGAGCATGAGCCTGCCGAGCCGCTCGGTCGTACGGTTCTACAACAAGCGCGGCACGGCGGAGCAGTGGATCAAGGAAGGCAAACAGGCCACGCACTGGACCCGCTTGTCGTGTCACCGCTTCCGGGCCAACGAGGTACGGCTGCAACTCAGCGTGCTGGCCTACAACCTGGGCAACCTGTGGCGGCGGCTCGGGCTGCCGCACAGGATCAAGAGCTGGTCGCTAACGAGTTTGCAACACAGGTTGATGAAGACGGGTGGTAGGCTGGTCAAGCATGCTCGCTACTACTGGTTGCTGCTGGCGGAGGGGCATCTGAACCGGCGGCTGTTCGGTGACATGCTGCATAGGATCTGGGCGCTGCCTGTGCCGGGTGGGTAGCGTTGCGGGCGAGGATCAACAGTTTTTGGCTCCAAAAAGGTTTCGCAGGGAGCAGTGTCGGCCGGAGCGCCGTTCAGCCCGCTCAATCAACGTCTGTGAGCGGACGGACGAGCCCTGGCGCCTACCGGCGGAGGTGATGTGCAGGGTTCAGCGCGAAAAGACGTGGTATTCGGCGCAGCGGGGGTGTATCCTGTGACCGTGCCAGGGCCAAAATGGAAATCCTGGTTACAACGCCCCCGCTGTTCAAAATGTCAATGTGAGCATCCGCAAAACCATTCAGAAGGTGTTTGGCCAAGGTTCTGTTGAGTATAACAAATACAAGGAGATGGGTATTTACTTGACTCAGGTGACCACAAGATGTAGGATCGGGGAAATGGAAGATTATCCTCGGAATCTGGCCGAGTTCGAGGCGCGTTTCGCCACCGAGCAGGCCTGTCGAGAGTATCTGTGTCAACTCCGCTGGCCGGAGGGTTTTCGTTGTCCGCGATGCGGGCACGACAAAGCGTGGGCGGTGCGGACAGCGCTGCTGGAGTGCGCCGGCTGCGGGCATCAAGCTTCTCCAACGGCGGGCACAATATTTCAAGACACCCGCCAACCCCTCCAGAGTTGGTTTCGAGCCATGTGGTGGCTCACGAGCCAGAAGAACGGGGCGAGCGCGCTGGGCTTGCAGCGGGTGTTGGGCCTGGGCAGCTACAAAACGGCCTGGACTTGGTTGCATAAGCTCCGGCGCGCCATGGTGCGGCCCGGACGCGATCGGCTCAGCGGGCGCGTGGAGGTTGACGAGACTTACTTAGGAGGCTTGGAGGAGGGCGTGCGCGGTCGCCAAACCGACGCTAAGGCGCTGATTGTAGTAGCGGCCGAGGAAGATGGTGCCGGCATCGGGCGGGTTCGGATACGCACCATTCCCAACGCCTCCGGGGACAGCTTGATGGCCTTCGTCGGCGAGTCGATCGAACCCGGCAGCGTGGTCCATACCGACGGTTGGCTGGGATACGAACCGCTCGAAGGCGACGGCTATCGCCACGAGGTGAGCTACCTGGAGGGGCAACCGGCGCGCGCCTCGAAACTGCTCCCCCGGGTGCACCGCGTGGTGTCGTTAGTGAAGCGCTGGATACTGGGCACGCATCAAGGAGCGGTCAGTCACGAGCATCTCGACTCCTACCTCGACGAATTCGCCTTCCGCTTCAACCGCCGCAAGTCCAGAAGTCGAGGCAAGCTCTTTTACCGCCTGGTTCAACAGGCCGTCGCCGTGCCACCGGCACCCTACAAATCGCTGGTCGGAGGCACCGCGACACGCGCTACGGACGACCACAACATGTAGGGGCTATTTCCCAATACCTGAGTCAAGTAAATACCCATCTACAAGGATTATCGAATCGACGACTTCCCACCGTTGTACGAGTTCCGCACAGGATGGGTATTTGCTTGACTCAGGTGACCACAAGATGTAGGATCGGGGAAATGGAAGATTATCCTCGGAATCTGGCCGAGTTCGAGGCGCGTTTCGCCACCGAGCAGGCCTGTCGAGAGTATCTGTGTCAACTCCGCTGGCCGGAGGGTTTTCGTTGTCCGCGATGCGGGCACGACAAAGCGTGGGCGGTGCGGACAGCGCTGCTGGAGTGCGCCGGCTGCGGGCATCAAGCTTCTCCAACGGCGGGCACAATATTTCAAGACACCCGCCAACCCCTCCAGAGTTGGTTTCGAGCCATGTGGTGGCTCACGAGCCAGAAGAACGGGGCGAGCGCGCTGGGCTTGCAGCGGGTGTTGGGCCTGGGCAGCTACAAAACGGCCTGGACTTGGTTGCATAAGCTCCGGCGCGCCATGGTGCGGCCCGGACGCGATCGGCTCAGCGGGCGCGTGGAGGTTGACGAGACTTACTTAGGAGGCTTGGAGGAGGGCGTGCGCGGTCGCCAAACCGACGCTAAGGCGCTGATTGTAGTAGCGGCCGAGGAAGATGGTGCCGGCATCGGGCGGGTTCGGATACGCACCATTCCCAACGCCTCCGGGGACAGCTTGATGGCCTTCGTCGGCGAGTCGATCGAACCCGGCAGCGTGGTCCATACCGACGGTTGGCTGGGATACGAACCGCTCGAAGGCGACGGCTATCGCCACGAGGTGAGCTACCTGGAGGGGCAACCGGCGCGCGCCTCGAAACTGCTCCCCCGGGTGCACCGCGTGGTGTCGTTAGTGAAGCGCTGGATACTGGGCACGCATCAAGGAGCGGTCAGTCACGAGCATCTCGACTCCTACCTCGACGAATTCGCCTTCCGCTTCAACCGCCGCAAGTCCAGAAGTCGAGGCAAGCTCTCTTACCGCCTGGTTCAACAGGCCGTCGCCGTGCCACCGGCACCCTACAAATCGCTGGTCGGAGGCACCGCGACACGCGCTACGGACGACCACAACATGTAGGGGCTATTTCCCAATACCTGAGTCAAGTAAATACCCATCAATGCGAAACTTGAGCCTGTGATCCTCGATGAACAGGCGAACAAGGGTCAGACGGTTATTGAGAAGTTTGAGGGGAACGCGGACGTAGACTTCGCAGTGGTCCTTTTGACGCCCGACGACAAGGGCAGCTTGGCTGACTCACCTGGTGAGCCTACTAAGACGCGACCGCGACAGAACGTGATCTTCGAGCTAGGATTCTTCGTTGGTAAGCTCGGCAGGAAGAGGGTCTGTGCCCTCCACAAGAGCAGAGTCGATCATGAGCGATTATCAAGGTGTCATCTATGTTCCGATGGATGACGCTGGAGACTGGGAATCGAAGCTCGCAAGAGAGATTGTGGCCGCCGGCATCACGGAAGGACAATTCTAGTAAGATTGCGGGTGGGATGACGTCTGCACCCAGGTCGTCCCGGGCACCCCAATTACCCAATTAAGAGGATAACGCCGGAGGCGATCCGGCCCAGCACGGACTTGGCGCAGGCCTCGGCCGACGAGTACTCTTCTGTCTCCACCACGACGCCGCGCATACCACGATAGGGCGACAGCGTCGCCTGATGGTATTCCAGGAAATCCTCGGGCAGCGACCGGACGTCGTTTTCCACCAGCCGGTTGATGACCCATTCGGCATTCTCCCGGGCCTCGGCGTGGCCGGGCAGGAATTCAATCACCAAATCGAGGCCGGGGCCCGGCCCCTGGACCCAGACGCCAATAGGATCGTAGCGTGGCTCCCGGATGCGGTCCTGTAGCCCATACTCGATCATGTAGCGCAGCTTCATGATGGCCAGTTCTCCGCGATCCCGATGTGCTCGGCAAGCAGTTCCCGGTCGATCCGCTCGAACATCTCCCGGTTTTCGGCCTTGTACTCGCTCCAGCGTTTCCAGTCGACGGCGAGGTCCCGCTCCAGTTCGGGAAAGATCAACTCGATGTGAAAACGCCGATCGAGGTCGTCCACCAGATCCAGCAGGTAGGTGTCCTCCTGGGACCAGCGGACGACCTTGATGGTGTGCGCGTGCTGGAAGCCCTCGTGGTATCCGAGCGCCTTGTGGAACAACCAAAAATCCACCTGCGTGACGTTTCCCTGGGTGTCGAAATGCGGCGCCACGCGGGTCACCAGGTAATCTTCCATGATGCCCAGCCGCATCGGCTCCTCCCGGCCCTCGGCCAGGGTCATCCACGATCCGCGCTCGTTGAACGGATCGAACAGCGCTTGCAATCGGATTTTTTCCTGGTTGACGAGTTCGTTCATCGGGTCACCTCACCAGTACGATGTCCTCGACCTTGCGGCCATCGGGGAGCTTGGAGATTTGACGCTTGTGGAACACCTCCAGCAGCCGGCGGCGTTGCTCGTCAGTATTGACGACGATTAGCTCGATGTTGTCCAGCAGCGTGATGGAATGCTTGAGGATCGTCTCGTTGCTGTCATTTCGGGCAAACTGCTTCCACTGGGCAGACGTTCTCCCGCGATGGCTGGGGACGTAGTCGTCCTGCACTTTCCCATACGCATCGTGGTTGTAGCTGATGGCGTCCTGGCGCCGCAGCAACCGCTTCTTGAAATAGAGCCCGGGCTGCTTTGAACGCCCAGCGGTCGGGAGCTTGCGGATGCGCGTAAACACATAGCTCGCGCCGCCGGTACCCATGTCCTCCGCCGGCGACATCCCCCGCACGGGGATACCGATTCGCATCTTCTCCACCGTGCTCACCATGGCGCCGTTATTTGCAAGCACCGTGTCGATGAACGAAGGCAGGTCTTGCCCGTTCGTCAGCGAGTGATAGAGTCCATATCCCTTCATCTGCTTCTCGAGGTCTTGATCCGAAAGATCGAACCGGTATTGGTGTCGATAACCGGCCGTCTTTCCGGGGAGGCGAAAGGCCGTCTGGTGCTCTCCCAGCGGTTCGTAGCCCGCCATGCGCGTCAGGTCTTTCACGCCCAGCCTCCGCTCCCAGAAGCCGCGCATGGTCTGGATGCGCTCCTCCTTGCCCACCGCCCGGCGGTCCAGCCCCTCGATCAGTTGTTGGTATTCCGGCTCCCGATCCACCTTGCTTAGATAGGCCTGTTTGTGGAGATAAAGCAACTCGGCGTCCTGGGGAGTAGCCGCGCCGGTTTTGAGTCCCAGGGAATCCATTTGCTCCAGCGCCCGGTTCAGGCTCTTGGCGTCGGGACGATCCGGCAGCATCAGCTCGAGCTCGCCCCGTTGTGCGAACAGGTTTTTGTCGGAGGAAGGCCGGTAGACGGCGCGCACGCCGTCGCCGAAGTCGATCTCGTACTGCTCGCCGGCTTTGAGCGATGCGCCCTGAAATAGAGCTTTGTTGTCGGCAGCCTCCTCCACCACGCCCAGGTCACCGCCCTTGAGCTGCCGTTTGGTATGGAGCACCTTCGTCCGCCGGACGGTGAAGGGGACATCTTTCCGCTTTTTCTTCCTGGTCGCACGCTTCTTGAGATAGGTCTCGAAATGTTCCTCGATAGGCGTCTTGTCACGGGCCGCCTTTTGTACCTTCTCGATCCAGGCGATATAGGTCCCGGCCATCTCCTTGATGTCCGCGTCGTCGGCTTGGCGCAAGCGCTTGAGTGCCGCCATGTGATCAGCGAGCTTGCCAAGCGTCGTCTGGTTGTATTGCGCGTCGCTGGCGTGGTGGTTGACGGTCTTTACCGCGGCCAGGATATCGTTGGCAAACACATCCTCCGGGATCGGCTGCCCGACCTTGGCCGGCGTCGTCTCGATCCCGGCTTGGCGCAGGACCGTGAGCAGCTTCTCCTCCGCCTCGGGCCGAACCTTCATCTTGACGACGGTGCGCTGCCGGCCACCGAAGGTCTCCGCGAAGACAAGCGCGTTCTGGTCCTCGATGTCGCCCTCATCGAACCTCATGGCCTTGCCCTGCCAACCGAGGTCGCGCACCTCCTCGAGCAGTTCTTGCTCCATCGGCCCGAGCTTCGCCTGGGCGAGGGCCTCAACCATATCGTCGAAGCGGAAGTCCTTCTTCCCCAACATGTCGGCGTAGTAGGCCTCGAAGTCCAGGCGCAGGTTCCGCTTGCGTTCCAGAGCCGTGTCATAGAAGGCCCGTCTTTGGACTTCGTTACGACCGAAACGACCTTCGGCATAGGGACGAAGGATGGCCAGGTAGTCCTCGTCGGGAATCTTTTCGACCTCACGGATCGTGCGCAGCGTCACGGCCGGATCAACCTCGACGTCGCCGCCCTTCACGGCGCGGAACAGGGTGTTGTAGAAGGGCTCCTTCTCTCCGAACCCGCCGTTGGGGTGGTAGTCGATGGACAGGCGGTCCTCGCCCAGGTGTTTGAAAGCCTGTCCCTTGTCGATGCCGTAGACCGCGCCGTCGCGGGCCCGCAGGAACTGTTTGGCGTGGCCGTCGTGGTTGGCGGTCAGCCAGTCGATCACGTGCTCGCGCTGAACTTGCTCGACGTCGAGAGTCGCCAGCTCGACCGGATTCACCCCGTCGAAGTCGATCTTCCGCTTGAGATCGGTCCGCCATTTCTGGATGGAATCCACTCGGCCGTTGAGCCGAATGGTTCGAACCTCAATAGCGTCGGGGTCAATGAGCCGGGCGATCTTGTAGGCCGCTTCCTCTCCGCCGGGGCCGCGATCGCGGTCAGGGGACCGAGCGACGCCTTCGCGCCCAGCTCGCCGCCGCAGATCTCCAGAGGCCAGGCCACCACACTGGTGCAGCGGCAATTGGGGTGGGCGGGCTGTGGCGGGAACCGGCCCGTAGCGAAGCGCCTGAGGCTCACCGAGGCGGTGGCGAAGTTGGGACCGTCGCCGGTGACCAGGGACCGTGAGAGTCCCAGCGCCACCACGATGTCTTCCTTCACCTCCTTAACCTTGTCCTCGACGTTCAGCACTTGGCCGTCTGTGCCGTGGGTCTCGACCGTGACGTAGAAGGGCACGACCAGGCCGCTCTTGAGGTCCATCTTGTTGACCCGCTCGCGGACCTGATCGAGCATCTTCTGGTCGGGCATGACCATCTTCTGGCCGAAGGCCCCGCCCACCTTGATGAGGCGAAACGGCGTGGCCCAGCGCTTGGCGATGGCCTGCTCGGCCCGGCGGTAGTCCCTGAGCAGTTCGATGGACTGAAACGCGGGCAGGACCAGCGAGTTGCCGCGCGGCGAAAAAGACGGGGCGTCCCACTTGAGATGCAGCACCTGCTCGACCGGGAGATCGAGACCCTCGCCCGCGCCAGGATGCTCCTCCGGGAACTGGCGCGCCTCGACCAGCTCCCCCTGGGCGTACTTGACCTTGACCGAGACGGGATTGACCGAGACCAGTTCCTCCAGCGCCTTGCCGTCTTTGGTGTAGCGCTTGAACCCGACCCCGTTTGACCAGCAACTGCAGCACCATGTCCTTGACGAAGGCGAAGACCCCCAGTTGGGCGGCGAGCTCTACGGCGCCGGACTTCACCTCCTCGTCGTCGCTCGCGATCTTGATCTCGTCGCCCACGGCGAAGGTGCGCCAGGAGTTGACGCAGTTCTTCACCAGCGGCTCCTCGAGGTAGTACTCCCAGGCCTTGCGGGCCCGCTCCTCCCAGGAAGCGGGAACGGCCTCGGTGGCGTTGACGGGACGGAACGCCGCTGCGTCCAGCGCCGCGGCCGTGGCCAGGGGGATGAGCACGTCGGCGTCGGCTGCGAGCGGCGGGGGATGGCTGCCCGCCGCTGCGGCTGAGGTAGCGGGCTGTGGGTCGGTTCGTGTTTCCATCAGGGTCCTCCCGGTCGTGTGTTGCCCTTGGGGGCGCGACATTCGCGCCCTGTGGCGAGAACACCTCGCCCTAAGGGTTACTTACCGGAGGCGGAGGAAAAACGTCGGGTGGGCGCGCGCGGTCCTGACAAACTGGCGAGTAGATAAGGTGCAGGCCGTCCGTTACACCCGGACATGCCGTGGCCGGAGCCTGTCGGTCGTGTCTTTGCCCTTGGGGGCGCGGCATTCGCGCCGTGTGGCGAGAACGGCTCGCCCTTTGGGGGTTATTACCGGAGGCGGGAAAAGCGTCGGGTTGGGCGCGTAGGCGCGAACGTGGCGAACTGGAGCGACCGGCTCGTTCAGACAAACACTGGGTCGGTCATGACCGGCACCAGGAAGACCGTCTCCTCTCCGACCTGATCGAGATTGGCCTGTTCCCTCACCAGCATGGCGCACCGTACGGCGTCGACGATGTGATCGTTGCCCTTGGCGTAGACCACCCGACCGTCGTGCAGCGTATAGGTGTGGGTCGTGAACTGGTCCTCGATCTCCAAGTCCTTGACCGGGAACACCACCTGCCGGCGCTGCAGCGCACCGTTGATGAGGCTGGTCATGAATTCCTTGGTGCGCTTTCTGACCTCCTTGCCGTCCCGGACGGCCAGGGTCGTCATACCGCCGAAGTCGTAGCCGCGCAGCCGTCCGTCCAGTTGGAGGTCCCGGTACTTGTCCAGGGTCAGTAGCTCCTGCACCACAGCCAGGCCGTTGCCGCCGTTGTCCACCCCGATCCCGGTGGCCGCGTAGTAGCGGTCCAGCAAGCCGATCGTCTGGGCGATGTGGGGATAGGCGACGTGCTCCATGCGCACGCGAAGGATCAGCTTCAGAACGCGACGCTCCGGTAGCTCGACTTCCTGGAAGACCACGATCTCGGTCGGGTCGTTGGTGTAGCCCAGGTCGCCGCCGATCCAGAACACGCCGGTCTGCGGCATCAGGTTCAGCAGCATCTCCAGCCAGTCGTGGGAGGCTTCCTCGGTCTCGCAGCCGCGCAGCTCCTCCCCCGTGATCACGCATTTCTGGTACTCGACGACGTCCTGGCGGCAGAGGTTAAGATGCTCGACGTTGAACGCTCCGTAGGAGGGCTTGCCGTGCTCGCCGGCCACCTCGTGCTGCCAGCCGGCGCTGTCCTTGCCGCCGTAGAACTCCTCGAGTTCCGCCTCGCGCTCCTCGTTCCAGATCGGGTTCAACCAGGACGGCCAGCGGAACACTTGGAACTGGGTCGAACTGGTCAGCCGGTAGTAGGTGGTGTCGCGCAGTCCGTTGGGGGTCGAATAGATGCGGAGCGTCCCGCCGGCCTTGAGACACTGGCGTAGGGCCTTCCACGCCCGCTCGGTGAGCCAGGCGCCTTCGTCCACCCAGACGCGGTCCACGTGCAGGGACCGGAAGGAGTCGCCATAAGCGCCCGCCGGACGGAAGTAGAGAATGGAGCCGTTGGTGAATTCCAGGCGGAAGTAGGGTTTGCGGTGGATCTTGGGCTTGCCGTACTTGCTCAGCGCGATGCTCGACATCAGGTCCGGGTTCGCGTCGAGCTGGAACTCGAACTCTTCGATCAGCGTGTCCAGGTGCCCCTGGTGGGGCGCGCCGACGAGGCCCTGGCTGCCCCGATGCGTGAAGGCGAAGTGCAGCGCATCGGTGCTGATGCACACGCTCTTGCCCACGTCGCGCCCGTCCAGGTGGATGATATTGCGCCCCGAGCACCGCAGGTCGTCGATCTGATGCGGCCAGTAGACCCTCTCTTGGCCATCCCGGTTGCGCAGGTAGGCCTGGCCCCAGAGCACCGGGTCGGCCAGGGTCTTAGCCACTTCACGTTCTCTGGTGGATAGCGGAGCCATTCAGGGCAGCCTCGGTAAGAGCGCCGCCCGGATGATCGTTCCAACCAGCTCGGCTAACTCCTGCCGCGTGGCCCGCATCCGCTCCCGGTCCCGGATCACGCCTTCGATGTCAGCGCGCGCTTGATCCAGCTCCTCCCAGGCGCGGTAGGTCCGCCGGGCGGTTGCGGCCCGGGTCCGCACCTCGTCCATCTTTCCTTCCGCCAGCACGGCGCCGATCTCCATGAGCCGGTGCCCGACCGCGCGGACGGCTTCCCGGTTCTCTTCGAGAATCGTGGTCATCGCTTCTCCTTCTTCTTCTGCGGTTCCGCTTCGCTCCGCTCTTGCGGCGGCTTCTCACCCTGCGCCCAAGCCTCCAGGGCGGCCAACGCCTCGGCCAGACGCTCGCCGATTCCCTTAAGCCGCTCCCGCTCGGGGTGCTTCGCCTCCTCCAGGGTCTGGTTGGCCTCGGCCACGTATTCGGGCATGTGGCGGTTCATGGTTTGGATGGCGTGTTGGATGCGCTGCGGCGGCCGCTTCGCTGCACAGCCTGCTAGGATTGAGCTTGTTGTGGCGGCCGGTACGCTTGGGCGGCTGGGCCTTCCCCTCGGCGCTGTGCCAAGTGTCGAGGTTTTGCTGGTCTTTCTTGTTCAATGCCACCGATTCGGCTCCAACGATGTGTTCACGACGGGCTCTCTGGCTTCCCCACCTCTGGGTTCGGGGGGGAAGATGAATCTCCAGCTTCTTGTTGGCCGGGATGCGAATGACGTAGTCCACTCCGCGATCCTCCAACGCCTCGTAGATCTGCGGCTTGGCGAAGGCGGCGTCGGCGCGGAACGTCAGTCGCTTGCCAGCAGTTCCGTCTCCCAGCTGTGCAACCTGGAGGTTAGCGCCGCACCGCGATCCCAGAGCTTCTTGGAGCCGATCAGACGGAAGGTTGGATCGGCGCATACGCGCTCTGCGTCGTTGAGGTCCTCGTAGCCCGCCAAGCGGCTGTAGACCGACTGCCGCAACAGATCAGCGAACGTGAACTGCTTGTTTGTGCCTTGTCGGGAGTCGCTGAGATGCTCGTCAATCAGTTCTCCGAGACCGAGTCGTTGGTCCAGTTCGCGAACCAAAATCAGGCCACCGTCGGAAGTGACGTGCGATCCCTGGAAATCGACTTTCAACGAGCCGTTGAAACTTAGCTGGAATGGCTTGGTTTGTTTTTCACCCAGATGGGTATTTACTTGACTCAGGTATTGGGAAATGGCCCCTACATGTTGTGGTCGTCCGTAGCGCGTGTCGCGGTGCCTCCGACCAGCGATTTGTAGGGTGCCGGTGGCACGGCGACGGCCTGTTGAACCAGGCGGTAAAAGAGCTTGCCTCGACTTCTGGACTTGCGGCGGTTGAAGCGGAAGGCGAATTCGTCGAGGTAGGAGTCGAGATGCTCGTGACTGACCGCTCCTTGATGCGTGCCCAGTATCCAGCGCTTCACTAACGACACCACGCGGTGCACCCGGGGGAGCAGTTTCGAGGCGCGCGCCGGTTGCCCCTCCAGGTAGCTCACCTCGTGGCGATAGCCGTCGCCTTCGAGCGGTTCGTATCCCAGCCAACCGTCGGTATGGACCACGCTGCCGGGTTCGATCGACTCGCCGACGAAGGCCATCAAGCTGTCCCCGGAGGCGTTGGGAATGGTGCGTATCCGAACCCGCCCGATGCCGGCACCATCTTCCTCGGCCGCTACTACAATCAGCGCCTTAGCGTCGGTTTGGCGACCGCGCACGCCCTCCTCCAAGCCTCCTAAGTAAGTCTCGTCAACCTCCACGCGCCCGCTGAGCCGATCGCGTCCGGGCCGCACCATGGCGCGCCGGAGCTTATGCAACCAAGTCCAGGCCGTTTTGTAGCTGCCCAGGCCCAACACCCGCTGCAAGCCCAGCGCGCTCGCCCCGTTCTTCTGGCTCGTGAGCCACCACATGGCTCGAAACCAACTCTGGAGGGGTTGGCGGGTGTCTTGAAATATTGTGCCCGCCGTTGGAGAAGCTTGATGCCCGCAGCCGGCGCACTCCAGCAGCGCTGTCCGCACCGCCCACGCTTTGTCGTGCCCGCATCGCGGACAACGAAAACCCTCCGGCCAGCGGAGTTGACACAGATACTCTCGACAGGCCTGCTCGGTGGCGAAACGCGCCTCGAACTCGGCCAGATTCCGAGGATAATCTTCCATTTCCCCGATCCTACATCTTGTGGTCACCTGAGTCAAGTAAATACCCATCTACACCCATTGGGTGTTGGCCTCCATGGCCTCCTCATCGGGCTCTAGCCCCTATGAATAAAGACGCTGCAGGCCGCTGGAAGGTCGGGATGTCAAACATTAAATTGAAAATGCGGGCCCATACGAGCACTGGCCAAAAGGGCGCACGACTTGGGAAAACTAACACGGAACCAGTACAGATATCTAAACCAGAAGATGAACGCTAGCTGGGGTACATTTCGTGAACCCGGTGACGAGAGAATCACCCAAGAGAAACCACGCTTGATGCGTAAGATGGCTGAGATGATTTATGCGAAACCGATTGACCTTGGGCGGCTCAACAAAGATTCGGGCGTTCCCCAAGGGCTGCTGAAGGATATCCTATGTGTGGATGACATGCCATCCGGCGCAAGGCTGTTGCAGTTCAAGAGATAAACTGTTAGCCCCTCTCTCAACGGCGCCAAACGCCACCTGAAGGACGTATAGCGCCCTTCCCGGACACCAGCCCGGCGAAATCAGGCTAAGTGGCGTAACGTAAAGCTTCTGGTTGCCTCCGGACTACCGTCTGCGATACGCGACGTAGAGCCTCCACCTGATGTCGAGAGTAACGAGCAAGACAGCATCGTTCGGGGGATCGGGCCTAGCGCAGCTTGGAGTAGCGGACGGCCTAGCCACGGACTGTTACCCGAGGGTTGGTAGTCTATCGTCCAGCGCGCATCCTTCTTGCAACCCAAATTGCAACCCAAACGTGCCAACACGGCCTGATATCAGGCAGGTCGGGTAGGCACGGGAGTGCGCTTAAGCCCTAAACGAATCAACATGTCACGGCACTGCCGGGTACTATCCAGTACCACTACTGTCCGGTTGACGACTCGCGGGCGGGCGGCAACTGACTGTTCCAGCATGGCTTAGGGCCGTTTTTCCCTTGCCGCGATTTAAACGGCGAAGGATGGCTAGAACGACTTCCGAGGCGGCGACAATGGTTCATGAACCTCGGACGCACCGTGTTCGCGCAGTTGATCAGTTTCCTTCCGGATCGCGAATTCCGCCGCTGCGTAAGCCGCTACGACGGGGATCGCCGATGGCGCGGCTTCTCCTGCTGGGATCAGTTCCTATGCATGGCGTTTGCCCAGCTGACCTACCGCGAAAGCCTGCGCGACATCGAAGCGTGCCTGCGTTCGCTCGGTGCCAAGCTCTACCACATGGGATTCCGCTCCCAGGTGGCGCGCTCCACACTGGCCGACGCCAACGAGTCGCGCGACTGGCGGATCTATGCCGATTTCGCCCAGGTCTTGATTCGCATCGCGCGGCCCTTGTACGCCCGCGATCCGATCGGCGTGGATCTCGATCAAAGTCTCTACGCTCTGGACTCGACCACCATCGACCTGTGCCTCTCGCTGTTCCCGTGGGCCAGGTTCCGCCGGCGCAAGGCCGCCGTGAAGATGCACACGCTGTTGGACCTGCGGGGCAACATCCCCACGTTTATCCGCATTACCGATGGCAAAACGCACGATGTCAACATCCTCGACGAGTTCCTCCCCGAGCCCGGCGCCTTCTACGTCATGGATCGGGCCTACGTCGATTTCGAACGCCTCTTTCGTGTTCACCCTCTGCTCGTCGTTCTTCGTCGTGCGAACCAAGAAGAACATCTTGCTCCAACGGCGCTACTCGCATCCCGTCGACAAGTCTACGGGCTTGCGCTCGGATCAGACCGTCATACTGACTGCCATCGAATCGGCCCAAGCCTATCCCGACTCGTTGCGGCGGGTCAGCTACTTCGACGCCGCGACGAACAAGCGGCTGAAGTTCCTGACCAACAACTTCACGCTTCCGGCGCTGACCATCGCCGAGATCTACCGTTCGCGCTGGCAGGTGGAGCTGTTCTTCAGGTGGATCAAGCAGCACTTGCGGATCAAGAAGTTCTACGGCACCAGCGAGAACGCCGTGAAGACCCAGGTCTGGATCGCCGTCTCGGTTTACGTGCTGGTCGCCATCGTGCGTAAGAGGTTGGGCCTGGAGGCGAGTCTCTACCAAATCCTACAAATTCTCAGCGTCACCCTATTCGAGAAAACGCCCAGATGGGTATTTACTTGACTCAGGTGACCACAAGATGTAGGATCGGGGAAATGGAAGATTATCCTCGGAATCTGGCCGAGTTCGAGGCGCGTTTCGCCACCGAGCAGGCCTGTCGAGAGTATCTGTGTCAACTCCGCTGGCCGGAGGGTTTTCGTTGTCCGCGATGCGGGCACGACAAAGCGTGGGCGGTGCGGACAGCGCTGCTGGAGTGCGCCGGCTGCGGGCATCAAGCTTCTCCAACGGCGGGCACAATATTTCAAGACACCCGCCAACCCCTCCAGAGTTGGTTTCGAGCCATGTGGTGGCTCACGAGCCAGAAGAACGGGGCGAGCGCGCTGGGCTTGCAGCGGGTGTTGGGCCTGGGCAGCTACAAAACGGCCTGGACTTGGTTGCATAAGCTCCGGCGCGCCATGGTGCGGCCCGGACGCGATCGGCTCAGCGGGCGCGTGGAGGTTGACGAGACTTACTTAGGAGGCTTGGAGGAGGGCGTGCGCGGTCGCCAAACCGACGCTAAGGCGCTGATTGTAGTAGCGGCCGAGGAAGATGGTGCCGGCATCGGGCGGGTTCGGATACGCACCATTCCCAACGCCTCCGGGGACAGCTTGATGGCCTTCGTCGGCGAGTCGATCGAACCCGGCAGCGTGGTCCATACCGACGGTTGGCTGGGATACGAACCGCTCGAAGGCGACGGCTATCGCCACGAGGTGAGCTACCTGGAGGGGCAACCGGCGCGCGCCTCGAAACTGCTCCCCCGGGTGCACCGCGTGGTGTCGTTAGTGAAGCGCTGGATACTGGGCACGCATCAAGGAGCGGTCAGTCACGAGCATCTCGACTCCTACCTCGACGAATTCGCCTTCCGCTTCAACCGCCGCAAGTCCAGAAGTCGAGGCAAGCTCTTTTACCGCCTGGTTCAACAGGCCGTCGCCGTGCCACCGGCACCCTACAAATCGCTGGTCGGAGGCACCGCGACTTAGGAGGCTTGGAGGAGGGCGTGCGCGGTCGCCAAACCGACGCTAAGGCGCTGATTGTAGACGACCACAACATGTAGGGGCTATTTCCCAATACCTGAGTCAAGTAAATACCTGGAGGGGCAACCGGCGCGCGCCTCGAAACTGCTCCCCCGGGTGCACCGCGTGGTGTCGTTAGTGAAGCGCTGGATACTTCAAGGAGCGGTCAGTCACGAGCATCTCGACTCCTACCTCGACGAATTCGCCTTCCGCTTCAACCGCCGCAAGTCCAGAAGTAGCTCTTTTACCGCCTGGTTCAACAGGCCGTCGCCGTGCCACCGGCACCCTACAAATCGCTGGTCGGAGGCACCGCGACACGCGCTACGGACGACCACAACATGTAGGGGCTATTTCCCAATACCTTCTATTCGACTTTTAACCGGACAGTAGTGATCCAGTACGACAGTCTACGCATTCGTAAACCACAGGTCGTCGGTTCGAATCCGACCCGTGGCTCCAGCTTTCGCTTTTGTTTCGAGTTAGGTTAGATCGGAGCGTTCATAACGCAGTTGCCGTTTGAGATCTGCTGTATTTTCTGAGTGCTCCCGACCGACGGTTGTTCCTGCTCGACTTCTGCCTGCTCGGGTAAGGCTTCGCCCGATCCCAATAGGTCGCCGGGCAAGGGTCGTAGTATCGCGCCGTGCTCCTGTGCGCGGCCCACAAGGTAGGGGCCAACTTGTTGGGCCGCATCAAACTTGGCGCGGGCCGCTTTGTCCTTGACCAGTTCAACACCGGCAACCAATCCGACACCCCGCACTTCACCAACCATGGGGTGGCCGGCGAATCGCCTCAGCCCCTCTTGCAAGCGGGACGCAACGTCGCGAACATGTCCCACGATGTCCCGCTCTTCGTAGATGGTTAGCGTCTCGACGGCCACCGCGGCGCTGACCGGGTGCCCGGAGTAGGTGAAGCCGTGACAAGGTATTGCACGCGGACTGCCCGCATTTCTACCACTTTGGGGAAGCAGGCGAAAGCGAGGAAGAGTTCGCCGCGCGGATGGCCGACAACCTCGACAAGCTGATTCAGAGTAGGAGGGCGAACGATCCGGAATTCGTGGGAATCCTGGAAACAAATTCCGGCACATACTACTGAATCCGATGCCATGAGCAAGGACTTGAAGAAACGCGGATTGAAGTTCGTCGGCACCACGATCTGCTACGCCTTCATGCAGGCCGTCGGCATGGTCAACGACCACGAAGTAGGCTGCTTCCGGTACAAGCCGCTGGCGAAGGGGTCTTCGCGCCGGGGCCGCTAGTACGGCAACTGCTGCCTGCGGAACCGGTGGGCAGGAAGGTGTGAAAAAATGGTGGGACAGTCAACCGCGGCTGAAGCTGTCATTGATTCTACGTGCCTTCTAGGACGCCGCTTGTGACAGTCCCCGATTTTTTCACGCCTTCGAGGTCGCCAGGTCTTCCGCGCTTCAAAACCTCAATCGCAAGCTGAACTGAATCTGGCGCGCGGATTTTGCCGAAGGGATGCTGCCGAAGTCAGGCTGATCGGAGACGCGACGCGGCAGATCGAAATTCGGCCGATTGGCGAGGTTGAAGGCTTCGGTCCGAAAATCGAGGCTCACCGACTCGGAAAGGGCAAACGTTCGAACGACGGCCACATCCACGGTCGCCAGGCCTGGGCCTGTGAGAATGTTCCTGCCGGCGTTTCCGAACTGAAACGGCTGTGGTGTCGCAAAGGCGGCGGTGTTAAAGAAACGCTCCGGGGTTGAGGGTCCCTGACGGGGGTCTCCGACTACATCGGGCCGATCGACGCCCGAGACATCGCCGCTATTGCCGGTGTTGCTGTTGTCGAAGCTTACCCGGGGCGTGAACGGGGGCCCGGACTGGAACGACCCGATCGCGTAGATCTGCCATCCGCGGGCCAGCACGTTGCGCTGGAACGGCAGGGCGTAGCTGGTGGTAAAGACGAACCGGTGGCGTTGGTCGAAAGCCGACAAGCCTCGTTCGGCCCGCGCATCGTGATTGTTCTGGGCGAAGCTCTGGTCGCCGTCGGTGTGCAAGAACGCCGACATGTCGTCGATCGATTTCGACAAAACGTAAGCTCCCGAAAAAGTAAAACCGCGTCCGAAACGGCGCTCTACCGACAACTGGCCCGAATGATAGGCAGAAGCCGCGCCGGACTCGAAAACCACCACATTCGCAAACCCGGGTAGGGGTCGGCGGCCTTGGACGGGCCTCTCGCCCGGGGCCGGCTGGTTGATGTCCCGCCGACGCAATAGCTTCGTGCCTTTCGAGCCAACGTAGGACGCACGCACTACCACGCGCCCCGGCAACGCTTTCTCCAGCGACGCATTCCAATGCTGCAAGTAGCCCGTGCGGAAACCCGGCTGCATGGCGTTCACGGAAGGGGGCGGCGCGAAGCCCGAGCTTGCAGGAAAGGGGTTACCGAGGGTCAATAGCTGTTGCTGCGTGGGCACGAAAACTCGCAGCTCGAAGAAAGGCGGGTTGAAATAGAGCCCCGAGTTGGCTTCCAGGATGGCGACATCGTAGAAGACACCATATCCGGCGCGAATCGCCAGATCATCAGACCCCACAGGGCTCCAGCTCACTCCGACACGAGGAGCGATGTTGTTCGCATCGGACTCAAATCCCGACCGCGAGGCCCCGTCAGCGCCCGCTCTTAGCAATTCCTTCTTTGCCAGGTCGAAAAAGGTGAACCGGTCGTCGGCGTCCGTCGCCGGTCGGTTCCATTCGTAGCGCAGGCCAAGATTCAAGGTAAGCCGCGGCGTAACCTTCCAGTCATCCTGCAGGTAGCCGTTCCATGACGACGCCCGCTGACGGAAGGGGTTGTCGATGACCGTCTGGATCGTAAAGGTGGGGAACCCGAGAAGCATATCCGCCACTGCGTTCGCGGTGAACACACCAAGGAAATTGAACTGGCCGCGGCCGAAGAATCCTTGGATCCCGCTGTTTGAAAACCGCCGGTACTCGAGGCCGGCCTTCAGCGTGTGCCGCCCGCGGACGTGGGTTAGCTGTTGCACTACATGGAAAGTGTTGTCTTGCCGCAGGATGGGCTGGGCGATGTTGTCGGAAAGATTGTCGAAGCCCGCCACGTTGATGGCTGGAAAGCCGACAAAGTCAGAATCAGGGGAAAGCCCCGGGATACCCAACTGGCCCGCGATATCGTTGCCCACGTTTTGCTGCAAGACCTCGCGGCGAAGACGATTGAACCCGAACCGTCCTTCCCAGATCAACCTCGGGCTGAAGAAGTGCGTCTCCGACAGCGCGAGATTCTGGCCGCGATTAAGCACGAAACTTCCGAACCCCGGCACGTTGGTATTGCCGTCGTTAAAGGGCGCCAGGCTGCGGTCGTGACTCAAGTTGTAGCGCAAGTACATCGCATCCTTGGAGGAAAGATAGTGGTCGAGGCGGCCATAGGTCTGGTTGATCAGGGCGTCTCCTACGGGCGTCGAGACCAGATTCTGCGAAAACCCCACACGGTTCGGATCAGGCCAATAGGATGCCAGCGTGGAACCGGCCGGATCGATTCGTTCAGGAGGAATCTGATTGTTGGGGAACGGCTGCTGGGTGAAAGGGTCAATGATGACGCCGGATGACGCGGAAAAATCACCGGCTCGCTCCGCTGCCGTCGGGACCCGAGCCGTCTTCGTCACGGCGTCACGGATTCGCGTGCCCTCGTACCCCGCAAAGAAGAACGTCTTCTCTCGGCGGATCGGTCCACCCAACGATCCGCCAAATTGGTTGCGTTTGAAGGGCGGAATCGGCTGATCCGGCGGGTCAAAAAAATTGCGTGCATCGAGGGCGTTGTTGCGCCAGTACTCGTAGAAAGACCCGTGCAGTCGGTTGGTGCCGCCTTGGGTCACGACGTTGATCTGGCCGCCGCCGCTGCGACCGTATTCGGCTTGGTAGTTCGCCGCATGCAAGCGGAATTCGCGTACCGAGTCGAGCGGCGGGCTGACGACGATGCGGTTGATATAGAGGTCGTTGTTGTCCACGCCGTCCAAAAGGAAGTTGTTGGAGGCCTCCCTCGCTCCGCTAAGGTGCAGACCACTGTTGTTCTGCCGCTCGAGCTCGGACCCCGGCGCCGCCGGCAGCGCGCCGGCGGAAAGCAATGCCAGTTGCAGAAACTCTCGCTGATTGAGGGGAAAATCGGCCAGGGTCTCGCGGCCGATGACCGTGCCCAAAGCCGCGTTTTCAGGCTCGATTAGAGGCGTCGAATCCGTGACGGTGACCTTCACTCGCTCCGTCTCGAGCGACAGAGACAGATCGCCGTTGAGATGGCGCCCGACCTCGAGCCGAACGCGGCGAGGGCGTCCCGTGAACTTCGGAGCCGAGGGAGTTAGTTCGTAGTTTCCCACGGGAAGCACGGCAAACCGGTACACTCCAGCCTGGTTACTTTCACTCCGGTAGCGGCGACCCGTTTCCAGGTGGAGGGCTTCCACCTGGGCCTGAGCCACAACCGCGCCCGAGGGGTCTAGAATCCGGCCGGCGATGCGCCCTGCCGGCGTTTGCGACCAACAGGGTCCGGAGACGCAGCACGCAACCACCGAAAGCAACAGGGAACGCATGAAGAAGCAGGGACTCTCCTTCAGTCAGTATAGCCCGCATTTTCAATTTAATGTTTGACATCCCGACCTTCCAGCGGCCTGCAGCGTCTTTATTCATAGGGGCTAGAGCCCGATGAGGAGGCCATGGAGGCCAACACCCAATGGGTGAAAAACAAACCAAGCCATTCCAGCTAAGTTTCAACGGCTCGTTGAAAGTCGATTTCCAGGGATCGCACGTCACTTCCGACGGTGGCCTGATTTTGGTTCGCGAACTGGACCAACGACTCGGTCTCGGAGAACTGATTGACGAGCATCTCAGCGACTCCCGACAAGGCACAAACAAGCAGTTCACGTTCGCTGATCTGTTGCGGCAGTCGGTCTACAGCCGCTTGGCGGGCTACGAGGACCTCAACGACGCAGAGCGCGTATGCGCCGATCCAACCTTCCGTCTGATCGGCTCCAAGAAGCTCTGGGATCGCGGTGCGGCGCTAACCTCCAGGTTGCACAGCTGGGAGACGGAACTGCTGGCAAGCGAAGAGAACCTGCTCGGGTTGATGGCGGTGAACCGGGAACTGCTGTCGCCAGCAGAAGGTTCCGACAACTCCGATCGCGTCGTTCTGGACATGGACTCCACCGAGAGCCCCGTCCATGGTCAACAAGAAGGCAGCGCCTATAACGGCCATTTCGAGTCCATCTGCTACCAGCCACTGTTGCTGTTCAACCAGCACGGCGATTGTCTGGCGGCGAAGCTGCGACCGGGTAACGTGTCCAGCGCCGAGGACTGGGACGAACTGCTGGTGCCCGAGATCGAGCGCCAACAGGGAGAAGGCAAGCGACTGACGTTCCGCGCCGACGCCGCCTTCGCCAAGCCGCAGATCTATGAGGCGTTGGAGGATCGCGGAGTGGACTACGTCATTCGCATCCCGGCCAACAAGAAGCTGGAGTGGGAGATCGCCGACATCTTGTTTCGTCCGCCGGGGAGGCCCAGCGCAAAGCCCCTGGTGCGCTACAAGAGCTTCCGCTATCAGGCGGAGAGTTGGTCCAAGCCGCGACGCATTGTCGCCAAGGTCGAGCATCATCTTGGTGAGCTGTTCGCGCGCGTCGGATTCATCGTGACGAACATGAGCTTGCCAAGCCGCTCGGTGGTACGTTTCTACAACAAGCGCGGCACCGCCGAGCAGTGGATCAAAGAAGGCAAACAGGCGACGCACTGGACACGGCTGTCGTGCCATCGCTTCCGGGCGAACGAAGTCCGCCTGCAACTCAGCGTGCCGGCCTACAACCTGGGTAATCTCTGGCGGCGGCTGGGGTTGCCGCAGCGAATCAAAAACTGGTCGCTGACGAGCTTGCAGCATCGGCTGATGAAGACGGGCGGACGGCTCGTGAAGCAGGCGCGATATTATTGGTTGCTGCTTGCGGAGGGGCATCTGAGCCGGAAGTTGTTCGGCGACATGCTGCGGCGGATTTGGGCGCTACCTGTGCCCGGAGGGTAACGTCGACGGCCCGGAACAGCCAGCGTACGCGGGTTGCCGAGGGTCGGCGCGGGAGAGGTGTTGCTAAAGGGCCCTCTGGCTTCGCTGGAACGCCATGATCGGCCAGCATTCGAAGGCCGGAGCGGCAGCGAAAGGAGTACCGAACCTGGCAGCAGTGCGAAAACCGTTGCATCCCAGCCGGTAGTCGGCTATCGTATACGTTCCAGGACGGCCAAAAACGAAATCCTGGTATAGAGGGCTATGATTCGGGCGGCGTTTTGGGGGGAAGTCCCTGATAGAGGACGTGCAAATGGCTGACCATACCGAGCGCTGGGTTCGTGAGGCATACTGCACACTCAGGAGCCGGTGCTACACTCGCGGGCGACACGGGTGCGCCGACTGGTCGCGGGTCCTACCTCTCTACCTGCTCTACGATCACCTGCGTGGCGTGCATTCGCCCGTTGACGTCTCGCTCGTATACCGACGTCTGGATGCTCTCCCCATCCTCGCTCGGCCGAGTCACCTTTTGCTGCGTCTCCTCTCCTCCCATGCGACTGGGATCGGCGAAGCTACGCACACGGGTGCGGGTCGTTTCGACAATTTCTCCGCCCGTGCCCAACGTTCTCTCACGGGTGATGGTCTGCATCGGATGTGTTGCAACTTTCAAGAGACAGCAAGAGAGCGACCGGTTGGGTCTACCAGGCTCCGTCTCATGCAGCCATCCCGAATAGCTGGTTGATGAACTGAATCTGTTGCAGAACATCCGAACCGCTCATCCACCTCGCCTGCCCCTTCCGGATCATGTGCATGGCCTCGTATCCCTGGATCGTTCGCCGCGCCGCGTGGAATTCACGAAAGCCCTGCTTCGCCTTTACGCGTCGTTTGATCGCTCGATGATCCTGCTCCAGGATGTTGTTCAAGTATTGGACAGGTCGGTGGCGGCAACGGCGTCGCAGGATTCCTTCCTTTTTCACTCCTGAAATCGCCGCCCCGTAGAGACGTGCCTGGTCGGTGTTGATGACGCGGGGCTGTCGATGCGACGGATCCGCCAGCGCCTTGCGGAACCGTTCAGCCGTAGCGGCATCGCGCAACCCCGAGAGCACGAAATCGATCGTGGCTCCGGTGGAATCGATGGCGCGGTAGAGGTAGCACCAACGGCCCTTGACACGAATATAGGTCTCATCGACACGCCAGGACTTATTGGTTGGCTTGAGATGACGGCGCAGCCGCTCCTCCAGTTCGGGACTGTAGCGCTGGACCCAGCGCCAGATTGTCGTGTGGTCCGCTTCCAGGCCGCGCTCGCTGAGCAGCTCTTCGACATCGCGGAACGAGAGTGAGTACCGCAGATACCAGCGCACGGCGCAAAGAATCAGCTCGGGCTCGGTTT
Source organism: Bryobacterales bacterium (assembly GCA_965248235.1). Taxonomy (GTDB): domain Bacteria; phylum Acidobacteriota; class Terriglobia; order Bryobacterales; family UBA6623; genus UBA6623. The sequence goes on from CBDFIU010000003.1 coordinate 834,680, forward strand.
GTCGCCACTTGAAGATCGCCGGTCGGATTGTCTTTTTCATGATCTCTTCAGTTTACAAGCCGCCGTCGGCCAAACTTGCAACACAACCGCTGCACGTCTTGGTCGGACAACGTCGGGGCCGCTACGAAAACCAGCGCTTCTTCCCCACCGACGTAGACCCCGTGAGGCATGAGCACGTGCAGGTGGGGATTGAGGTTCAGTGAGGAACCGAACCTCTGGGCTAGAGCATTCCGTACCATCTCATCGGCCTTGGCCCATGGGATGCTTGATGGACTCCCTGCAGTGCCGCCAATTGCTCTTCAGAGCAGTATCTGCGGATTGATGCCCTACAGTCTGCAGCGACAGTTCAACCTCTCGGATGTACAGGAGACGACTGCTCCCCCCACCTCGCTGAGATCACGCAAGGTCGAAGCGATCAAGATTCATCACCTTGTCCCACGCGACGACGAAGTCGCGTACGAACGCCTGCTGCGCATCGCCACATCCGTAGACTTCCGCGATGGCTCGCAGCTCGGAGTTCGAGCCGAAGACGAGGTCCACTCTGGTGCCGGTCCACTTGAGATCACCGGTCCGGCGATCGCGCCCCTCGAACACGTCCTGAGATGTGGAGGACGCCTGCCACTCGGTATTCATGTCGAGCAGATTCACAAAGTAATCATTGGTCAACGTTCCTGGCCGATTGGTGAGAACGCCGTGTTCAGACTGCCCGGTGTTCGCATTCAAGACACGCAAGCCGCCAACGAGCACTGTCATCTCGGGAGCAGTCAGCGTCAGCATGCATGCCCGCTCCACCAGCAGGTCTTCCGCTGATTCTTGATGTTCGCCCTGTAGGTAGTTGCGGAACCCGTCTGCGGTGGGTTCGAGCACGGCAAACGACTCCACGTCGGTCCACTCCTGCGAAGCGTCCGTGCGCCCGGGCGAAAAGGGGACCTGAACGTTCTGTCCGGCGTTCTTTGCAGCCTGCTCAACACCCGCGCAGCCAGCCAAGACGATCAAGTCAGCGAGGGAGACCCTCTTCCCGCCGGTTTGCGAGGCGTTGAATTCCATCTGGATCTGCTCCAGTGTCTGCAGCACCTTCTCCAGTTCGGCCGGGTTGTTCACCTCCCAGTCCTTTTGCGGCTCGAGGCGGATGCGTGCCCCGTTCGCTCCGCCGCGTTTGTCGGTGCCGCGGAACGTTGCCGCCGACGCCCAGGCGGTCGAGACCAGTTGAGAAACTGACAATCCCAAGGCGAGGACCTTAGCTTTGAGGTCCGCGATATCCTGCTCCCCGATCAACTCATGATCTACGTCTGGGACTGGGTCTTGCCACAACTGCGGTTCTGCCTGAACCAACGGGCCGAGATACCGGCTACGGGGTCCCATGTCGCGATGGATCAGCTTGTACCACGCCCTGGCGAAGGCGTCTGCAAGCTCCTCCAGGTTCTCGACGAAGCGCTTCGAAATCGGCCCGTAAACCGGGTCCATCCTCAGTGAGAGATCCGTCGTGAGCATCATGGGGGCGTGCTTCTTCGAGGGGTCGTGTGCATCTGGCACGGTGGCGACTGTAGATGCATTCTTGGGAGCGTACTGCGATTTACCAGCAGGGCTCTTGGTCAGCTCCCAATCGTAACTGTGCAGGTTCTCTAAGAAGTTGTTGTCCCACCTCACCGGGTTAGTGGTCCAGGCACCTTCCAAGCCGCTGGTGATCGTATCGCTGCCTTTGCCGCTGCCGAAGCTGTTACTCCAGCCGAGACCTTGCTCCTCTATGCTAGCGCCCTCGGGTTCGGGACCGACATGGTCCTCAGGGGCAGCACCATGTGTTTTGCCGAACGTGTGTCCGCCGGCGATGAGCGCGACCGTCTCCTCGTCGTTCATCGCCATGCGTCTGAACGTTTCGCGAATATATTTTGCTGCAGCGAGCGGGTCCGGTTTACCGCTAGGCCCTTCCGGATTGACGTAAATCAGGCCCATGTGGTCGGCCCCAAGGGGTCCCTGCAGTTCTCCGTCTTCGCTGTGGCGTTCGTCTCCAAGCCACGTGCCCTCAGACCCCCAGTCAGTTTCATCAGCCTCCCAGACATCCAGGCGCCCGAAGCCGAAACCAAAGGTCTTGAACCCCATGGACTCGAGGGCGCAGTTGCCGGCGAAGATGATCAGGTCGGCCCACGAGACCTTCCGGCCGTACTTCTGCTTGACCGGCCAAAGCAAGCGGCGCGCCTTGTCCAGGCTCGCGTTGTCGGGCCAGCTGTTGAGGGGCGCAAAGCGTTGGTAACCGGAGCCTCCACCGCCGCGGCCGTCGGTTATGCGGTACGTACCTGCGGCGTGCCACGTCATGCGGATGAAGAGCGGCCCATAGTGGCCGTAGTCGGCTGGCCACCAGTCTTGCGAGGTCGTCATCACCTGTTCGATCTCCTTCTTCAGCCCATCGATGTCAAGGGTCTTGAACGCCTCAGCGTAGTTGAAATCCTTGCCCATCGGATCCAACGGGGGAGAGTTTTGGCGAAGAACCTTCAGGTTCAACTGATTTGGCCACCAGTGTTGGTTCGAAGTCATTTCACTCCTCCTATGGCAATCTGGCGAGTATGGCGCAACCTTCTGAAACCGTGGTACACCTGCCACATTGTAGCCTCAATCGTCACCTTTTGGAAGCCCGTGTTGTCAAGGGCGGAGCAAAATTAGGCTACTGGGACGGAGTAAAAGTAGACCGTCTCAGGGAGAGGACTCGTTTCTGAAAGGGGCTGTTTCGGGGGCTGGAGCGAAGTCGGGGGACGCCTGTTAAGGCGGCCCCGGACGTAGTGGAAGCTCCCCGAAACAGCCGGCGGCCGGGCAGGGGGATCAGGCGGAGGAAGGACGCTTGCGAGTCCGCTTACCGTGCTGGAGACGGTAGCTCTCGGCATTCATCTCCAAGATATGGACGTGGTGGGTGAGACGATCCAGCAAGGCGCCGGTCAGCCGCTCGGAGCCGAAGATCTCCGTCCACTCGTTGAAGGGTAGGTTCGAGGTCACCAGCGTCGAGGCCCGCTCGTAGCGCTGGCTGAAGATCTCGAACAGTAACTCCGAGCCCGTCTTCGACAAGGGGAGGTAGCCCAACTCGTCCACGATCAGCAGGTCTTGCTTGGCGAGCTGTTTCTGTAAACGCAAGAGACGTTTGTCGTCACGCGCCTCGAGCAACTCGTGGACCAATGCCGCGGCGGTGGTAAAGCGGACCCGATAGCCTTTCTGTCAGGCGGCCAGCCCCAACGCCAGGGCGATGTGCGTCTTGCCCGTACCCGAGTTGCCCAGCGCCAACACGTTCTCTCTGCGATCCAGATACTCCGAGCGCGCCAGCTCCCGGACCAAGCTCTTGTTCAGCGACGGCATCGAACGGAACTCGAAGATCTCCAGGCTCTTGAGCACCGAGAACTTGGCGGCCTTGATGCGCCGCTCCGTGGCGCGCTGTTCGCGATCGAGCAACTCCAGCTCGCTCAGCCGTAGCAGATAGCGTGGATGATCGACGCCCTGCTGGGCACATTGCCGCGCCACTTTGTCGTACTCGCGCAGGAAGGTCGGTAGTCGCAGTGCCTTGAGATGCTCTTGGAGCAGAACCTGTGGCTTGGCCATCACGGCACTCCTGCGCCCAGCAGCGCCAGATAGTCGGACGCTGCGGTGGTTGAGACTCGAGCCGTCGGCAGATGGGGATAGTTTTCGAGTTCCAGCCGCGGCGGCCGCTGTTCGATGCGACACAGCAACAGATGCTTCACGGCGTCGAAGGAGATGGCGCCCAGCCTCATCGCATCCCCGACGGCGGCACGGACTTCTTCCAGACGAAAGTCTTCGAGGAGCCGCAAGACCTGGATATACTCGCGGGAACCGGCTTTCCCCATTCTTGTCTGGAGCAGCCGCCGGAGGTGAGCAAACTCCTCGGGCAACTGCCAGCCTTCGAGCGGTGCTGCTTGCTCGAGTGCTCCGGTCTTGCGTTCCAGCAGCGCCAGATAATGCAATGGATGGAAGATCAGTTCCTCGCGCCCATAGCTGCGCCGATGCCGTGCCATCTCCTCGCTGCCGGCGCAGATGACGACTTTGTCCACATAGCCCTTGATCAGCACTTGGCGGTGCCCGTACTCGGTCGGCACCGAGTAGTCGTTGGTGTGGTAGCGCACCAGCGACAACGACGTCACTCTCCCAGGACGTGTCTCGCAGGCCTCATACGCCATGGCCGGCAGCGGCAACAGTGCTTGCCGATCACGCTCGAAGCGCTCTCCGATCGTCTCTCGATGCCCGCGTTGCCGACGCTCTCGCCTCTTGCGGCACTGCTCTTCCAGCCATACGTTCAACGCTTCCCAGCTTGGGAACCGGGGTCGCGGCACGAAAAAGCTCCGTCGCGCGACCTTCACAAGGTTCTCGACCTTCCCCTTGTCGTTTCCCTTGCCCGGTCGCCCAAAACGCTCCTCGAACAGGTAGTGCGACTGCAGCTCCGAGAATGCCTGCGTCTTCTGCCGTGTCCCGTCGGCCTAGGATCCGTGCCACCGCCAGCGTTGTGTTGTCGTAGAGAATCCGCCGCGGCACGCCATCCCAGTAGCGAAACGCCTTGACGTGCCCCTCCAAGAAAGCTTCCGTCGTCTCGGCCGGAAACGCCCGCACGTAACTCTCGTCGCTGTGGGGTAGATCGATGACGAAGTAGTGCGCCTTCGCCAGCACCCCGCCGATCTCCACCTGCGCCTCGCCGAAGTCCGCCTGGGCGTGCCCCGGCGGATGGGTCAGCGGCACGAACATCTCGCGCTGCGAGGTCCGCTTCAGCCGCACCTAGTCTTTGATGATGGTGTAGCCGCCCGCGAAGTCGTGCTCGTCTCGGAGTCGTTCGAAGATCCGCGGGGCGGTGTGCCGCTGCTTCTTCGGCAGCGCTAGGTCCGTCTCCAGGATCTGGTCGATGATCGGCGTGTAGGCGTCGAGCTTCGGGCGTCGAATCCGCTTCTGCCGCCGATAGCCCGGCGGCGCGGCGTAGCGCAGCATCTTGCGTACGGTCTCGCGCGCCAGCCCGAAACGCTGCGCCGCTTCTCTCTCGCTGACCCCTTCGACAAAGACCGCTCGGCTAACGCGTGCGTACAGCTCCACAGAGTACATCCCTCCTGCATCACACAAAACACCCCAAGAATGTTTTATGAAATGCGGGCGGGCGGTCTACTTTTGCTCCGCCACAACACGGCCCAACACCGCCGCCTTGTGGCCTATTTCCTCTCCGCCGCTAACAGGTTGCGGTTACTTCAGCCGCTGTGCGACCAGCCGCGCCCACATCTTGCGCTGACGGCTCCAGTGCGGCACGCTGGCGATGGGGCGAAGGTCCTTCTCGCGGATGAGATCGCGGCCCTGGAGGGTGCGCGGCAGGAACAGCAGCGCCTCCTGAATGTCGGGCGCCAAGTGAAGCAGGCACATGATCTGCGAAATTCGAGCCTGCGTCACATAGCCGAGTCGTGCCAGGTCCGCATGGTCACTAACCTCGCTACGCCGGACCAAACCGTCGAAGCGGATGGCCAAGGCCATAATCCTCGAGACACGGGGCACGTTTCCCGGTTCGATCGCTCGGTCCTTGCCTCCATGATTGCGATTCCGGCCGTTGGCGGTGCGGAAGGTAAAGGAGACCTCAACCGAACTCGGCCCCGGGTTCGTTGAGCTGGATGGGGTTGTTCTCACGTTGTCGCCTCCTTTCCGGCGATGTCCCCTTCGCTGCAGAGCGCCTTGATGCCCACCGAGCGAAAGGCCACTGTGACCCTGCCGTCCCGCCCGTCGTACCCGACCCGCTCAATGAGCAGTCGGATGATGCGCGCCTGCTCGCGAGGCGACAGCGACTCCCACACCGGATCGAAGTGCGCCAGGGCCTGGGTCAACTCGCTTTCGCCCACGGTTTCCCGCTCCAGCGCAATGACCTCTTCGCGGATGGCAGTGATCCGCTGCGCGGAGGCTCGGATTCGATCCTGCAGGTCGGCCAGCTGATCGGTCGTGGATCGGCCGTTGGAGCTTTCCGAACCGGCCCCGTGAACCAGCTTCTCGACGCTGGAATAGAGCTGCTTAAGCTCGCTTTCCTGTCGAGGCCGTTCGACCTCCAGTTCCGTCATTCGCCGGTCGCTCTGCTCACGCACCCCCTTGATCGTCGCCTGGACGATCTCCTCGTTGCGCCCGACCCCGCGAATGTGTTCCACCACGGCGGTTTCAATCTCGTGAGCGTTGAGCGCCTTGCTCGGGCACGACGACCAGCCCCGCTGCTGGGCGTTGCGGCAGACGTAGTAGCGGTAGCGCTTTTTTTGCTTGCGGGTGTAGGCGTGCGCCATGCCGGATTCGCAGGGCGTGCAATACAACAGGCCCTTGAGCAGCGCCCCGTGCTTGTTGCGCACCTTCCGTCCTCCCGAGAGGCCGTTTCTGCGCAGCACCTCCTGGACCTGTTGCCACACGTCGGCATCGACGATAGCGTCGTGTTCGCCCTCGTAGAGGGTCCCTTCGTACCGCACCTTGCCGGTGTAGAGCACGTGGGTGAGAAGCCGATACAACGCGTTCTTGGTGAAGGGCTTGCCGCCGCGCTCATGGCCCTTCTTGGTGATCCACTGTTTGGTGACCCAGCCGCGGCGGTTGAGTTCCTGGACGACCGGGATCGCGGCCTGGTGTTCAAGATACAGATTGTAGATCGCCCGCACCTGAGCCGCCTCCTCCGGGTTGACGATCAACCGGCCCCCTTCCGGGGCCACGTCGTAGCCCAGGGCCGGCTGGCCCCCCACCCACTTGCCCTTGCGACGGGCCGCCGACATCTTGTCCTTGACGCGTTCGGAGATGATCTCCCGCTCGAACTGGGCAAAGGAGAGCAGGATGTTCATCGTGAGCCGGCCCATGGAGCTGGTTGTGTTGAACTGCTGGGTGACCGAGACGAAGCTCACCTTGTGGCGGTCGAAGAGCTCCATGATGCGGGCGAAGTCCAGCAGCGACCGGCTGAGACGATCCACCTTGTAGACCACCACGCAGTCGATCCGGGAGGCCTCGATGTCGGCGCACAGGCGCTCAAGAGCAGGCCGCTGCATGTTGCCGCCGGTGAAGCCGCCATCGTCGTAGTAGTCGGGCAGGCAGCTCCAGCCCTCGTGCCGCTGACTGGCGATGTAGGCTTCGGCCGATTCCCGCTGCGCGTCGAGGCTGTTGAAATCCTGGTCGAGCCCTTCCTCCGTTGACTTGCGGGTGTAGATGGCGCAGCGGACGGCGTCGTTTTGAGTCGGGGCAGAAGCCGGGGTCATCGACGGAGCGGAGTGGAGACTTCTGTTCATTCGCTCACCCCCTGATGGTGACGCCCGCTCGCGAGTGCGTCACCACCGGTGAGGCTGAAGAACAAGAACCCGTTCCATTTGCTGCCCGTGATTTCCTTGGCGATGGCCGACAGAGACGGATAGCGCCGGTCCTCGAACTCGAAGCCCTCATCGAGCACCTTGACCACCACGTCGCGCCCCCGAAACTCCCGCACCAGCAGTGTGCCGGGCACGGGCAGTCGCGGATCTCGCGAGGGCGGATTGCGGCTCTTCGCCGTTCGAGCCCTCACTTCCGCTGAGCCGGGCCGGATCGGATCACGCGGGGCGCGCATTCTGAGATCGGCGTCGTTGGCCAGTTCCTCGGCACGCCGGCGGGCCCGCTCGGAGAGGCCGCCCTCGGCCAGGGCCTGCAGGCGCCAGGCGATGCGCTTTTGCAGGGCCACCTTGTGGTGGCAGCGGGTCTCCTCACCGAAGACATCCAGGTGCTTGTCCCGGAGCTGGCCCACGGTCAGTCGGGACAGCTCCTGGATCTGTTGATAGGTGCTTGCTTTCATCCAATTTCCTCCTGTTCATGGACTCACCCTCTGGCGGGCGGTCCCTCCGCCTTGCCGTCTCGGGGCGTTAACTCGTTCATTCATGAACGCTTCGGTGGCCCGAACGATCAAGTCGATTCTCTGTAAACACTCCGCGAAGGAGGATCGGATGCCACCGAGCACGCCTCCAGCAGCGCTGTCCGCACCGCCCACGCTTTGTCGTGCCCGATTGTAGTAGCGGCCGAGGAAGATGGTGCCGGCATCGGGCGGGTTCGGATACGCACCATTCCCAACGCCTCCGGGGACAGCTTGATGGCCTTCGTCGGCGAGTCGATCGAACCCGGCAGCGTGGTCCATACCGACGGTTGGCTGGGATACGAACCGCTCGAAGGCGACGGCTATCGCCACGAGGTGAGCTACCTGGAGGGGCAATCACCTGAGTCAAGTAAATACCCATCAAGGAATGTTGTTGCGGGCCGGCAACGACAGGAGCATCAATGTACGAACGGGCGCCTCCACGACCACCCGTCACTCGCTCCTGGTCACGACCGACCACAAGTAGAGCAGCATCCCGGCACCCACAAGCAGGACCCCCGGACCCAGGAAGAGAAAGAGTGAGACGGTGTGGTTCCAGAACAGGGTGGCCACTTCGATGACGATCCCCGCCGCGATCAGTATCCCGGCCCATCGAAGGCGGGTGGCCAGTGCGGGGGGAAGCCTCGATTGTCGATCCGAAATCACGGCTTCACCTCCGGGTCCCAGCGCCCAAAGCGGTCCAGCTTGTCCACTTCGTGGACCAGGTTGTGACACATGAGACACGACTTGTCGCCGGCCAACAGCTCGTTCTTAAAGGGCGCGTGGGCTGTTTCCTGCTCATAGGATCGAGCCCCTTGATGGCACTGGAGGCAGGCCCGGTTTGAATACGGCTCATAGAGCTGGACCGGGTCGGAGGCGGTACCCCAAAAGTTGTGCCATACGTGCCTCACGCCGCGCATCTTGTCGTCCAGATCCCCAAACATGGTGTAGTCGGTGTGGCAGGTGTAACAAGCCCGATCGGCGGGAATCCGTTTGTTCTGATAGTGAGACGCGGGAAGAAAACGGGCATCGTCGATGTAGAGACTCTCCCCGTAGGGCTTGATGGTGTGACACGACAGGCAGAACTCGGTCGTCTGGGCCTGCTGATAGTGCCGGCCGGCACCCCCCAGCAGCAAGAGCCCGGGCAGCACGAAGAGAACGACAAATGCCAGCACCTTGCCTCCCACGGTGGCCGCCGTCTCGGGCCGGCGAACCAGAATCGCGATGACGGCAAGGGTTGCCGCGGCCAGAACCAACACGCTCACGGACAAACCGGACAATTCCTGCTCCTCCTCGCTGGCCAACAGCCCGCGGCATAAGTCACGACGGGCTGCTAACGGTTTCTGCGCAGTTCCCGGGCCAACGTCTTGATCTCCGTCAAGTCCTGCAACATCTCGCTCCAACCGTACCAGAGAGCGTAGTCCGGGTTGTTGTGAAACGTTCCCTGAAACGCCCGCATCCGGTGTTCCAGGTGCATCTTGAAGAGTCTCTGCTCGATAACGGTGGGCGCATCGTGGAAAGCCAGCAGATCGGGAAAGTCGTAGGCATAGTGGTCTGGTTTCTGAAGCACTCCGTCGCGGTAGAGGGCTGCAACGATCCGGATCGCCTCGGCCAGCAATCGGTCCGCCTCCCGGATCATCTCGTCCCCTTTTTTCAATTCGGCGTGAACCAGATTGGTGGAGTGGCACTGTTCGCAGACCTGGATCATTCGGTCCCGCTCCGCCTGCCAATCCTGCTGGGTGAGCCGGGCAACGTCGGCTCCCTTGACCACCTCCAGGCGCGCCGTCGGATTTCCTTCCGGATCCAGGACGCCCAAGGCCTGGAGAATGGTGACGCGGTCGGCCGCCCATTGCTCGTCCTCCGGCAGGGGTAGGCGTACCGCCAGAAAGCCCCAGGCTGTGCGCACTTCATGATTCCCTTTGGGCATGTGGCAGATTTGACAGGTGGGCGCCGCGGCTTCTGCGGGCAGAATTCCGCTCTGTTTGAGCGCGTGTCGCACGCCGTGCTTCGACGAGGAATACATCTCCCACTGCGGGTGGTCCATCCCCATGTGACACGTTCGGCAGGCTTGTGGCTCACGCGCCTCCTTGACCGAGAAGAGGTGCCGGGTATGGCAGGCGTCACAGGAGGCCAGACCGAACAGGACGCCCTCGTCCTTCAACTGTCGGATCTCGTCTTCGCTCTTAACCCCGACTTGATGGCATCCCCCGCAGCCCTTCATGCCGCCGGTGAGGGCCATGGGCAGCCAATGGGTCGTCGGCATAGCCTTCATGCTGGCCCACGCCAAGGCGTGCTTGCCCGCATTGAATTGCTCGGTTTGGATCGGATGACAGGTCCCGCAGACCTTCGGCGTGGCGGTCTTGACCAGCGCGACGTCGTCCGCCGTGCGATGCTCGTCACCATGACAGAGAGAGCAATCTACGCCCTCGGACCGGTGCCGGCTCAATTCCCAGTCGGTGACGATGTTGGGCGTCACCTCCCGATGGCAATCCACACACGCGGACGTGGTTAGGGCCGAGTCTTCCCCGCCCCCGCACGCGGCCAGCGCTAGTAAAACCAGTAGTAGCAGGCAGCCGACTGTCCGGCGCTGTCTTCTTGGTCCCACCTGGTTGCGATCTGGCCGAAGTCGCCTCCGCAGCGTGCATCCCTGTCGAACACTTGTTGTCCACATTCTCGCCATTGTACAATTCTCTTCAATAATCACTCGCCTTGCTTCAAGGCGTATGGTTGGGAGTTCCACCGACTCGTTCCTCTACGGAAGCGCGAATTCGTGCTCTGGATGTTTGATGGTCAACACCGGGCACGGAGCCATCTGCACGACCTTTTCTGCCACGCTCCCGATCAGTGCGTGAGATATTCCGGTCCGGCCGTGGGTGGCCAGAACGATCAGGTCGATGTTGTGATTCTTGGCATAGCGGACAATAGAGACGTGCGGTACGCCGGTCTCGAGACTGGCTTGGACATCGACGCCCTCGACCTTGCTCTTTATAGCGCTCACTTGGGCCTGGGGCGGCCGCTTCGTATTGGTGAAAAGCATCGGTATTCACTCCCGGAAAGTCGGCACTCGCCATGGCCAACAAGGGCAACTCGAGAACGTGCAGTAGATGCAGCCTTGCGCTGTAGGCCGAGGCAAATTGTCGGGCACAATTCGGCTCTTCCGGGTTTCTAGTGGGTGGCACCGGCCCACGAGGGGGCAAGCAAGCGACCGCACTTGAGGACCGTCGATCGATGGAATGCCGATTGGGGCGCACTCGCGCTGATGGTGGAAAGGTGGCTCGTTCCTCTTATCTCCTTTCCCTCGTATAAGTTATGCGCTTCAAATCGGCCCGGAGCGGTCAAGGGCGCGCGTTTCGCACGGCGAAGCGAACCCTTGACGGCGAGGACCGATCTGGAATCGTACGAGGGGGAGGGAAAGGGGATTCCGCAACCCAGCTCGCATCTACCCACTAAGAACCCGGAATACCCCACAAGCCTCTTCAGGGTTTGTAGTGGGCGGAGGGGGCCCGATGCGGAGCGGACTACCAGCAGCTCCTGCGGAGTGCCGACGACCGGAACTCGACTTCGTGCCGACGCGAACTGCCCTTGGCGAACCAGCGCGTTGCGTTTATCCCCTTTCCCTCGTCATAAGTTAGGCTCTTCAGATCGACCCGGAGCGGTCAAGGGCGCGCGCTGGGCGTGGCGAAGCGAACCCTTGACGGCGAGGACCGATCTGGAATCGTTCGAGGCGAGGGAAAGGGGATTCAGGCCGTCCTAGCCCAGGCCACCCTCTAAGAACCCAGAAGAGCCCCCTTTTTCCGATCCAGCAAATTCGGGGCGGAAGCGTTGTTTAGGACATTTCCGCCCCGCCGGTCAGAATAGCCCCCTCTCCGGCATCGCCGCCGTCTCGATGTGCTCCGGCCGCACGCCGATACCAACGAGGCGAGCGGCGATCCGCTGCAACACCGGCACGCGCGAGATGACTCGCACCGGCAACGGCGGCGCCAGCTGTTCCGATCCCCTGCCCGCGAGCACGCGTTTCGTCACGTGGTTGTGAACGGCGACCTGCGTGCGTTGCGTGATCCATGTCTGGAAGAGCCGCCGCCTCTGCACTGCGGCCAGATCGCTATCTGTGAGGCCGCCGTCCCGCAGCGGCGGCGCGATCCGATTGGCACACGCGACTGCGTCCTGAATCGCGAGATTGATACCGACCCCGCCAATCGGCGACATCACATGGGCGGCATCCCCGATGCAGAGCAGTCCCGGCTGGTGCCACCGTTTGAGCCGTTCGACCGCCACGGTCAGCAGCTTGACGTCGTTCCAGCTCGCGATCTCCTGAACGCGATCAGCCGCGAAGCGCGCGAGTTCGGCGATGGCCCCACGAAAGGCCTCGATTCCCCGTGCGCGCATATCATCGAAGGTGTCCTTGGGAATCACGTAGCCGAATTGCCAGTGCGCGGGGTGGTTGATCATGATCAAGATACGGCCCGCCGCGTAATGTCCCATCGGATCTTCTGGGTCGCCGGCCTTCCTCGACAGGCGAAACCACAGCACGTCCATCGGGGCGCCGAACGCCTCGACTTCGAGCGCCGAGCAAGCGCGTACGACCGACGCGCGTCCGTCTGCGCCGATCACGAGATCGGCCCGAACTTCCAACTCACCTTCGGGCGAACTCGCGCGTACCCCGCATACGCGCCCGTCCTCTTCCAGTAGGCCCGTGACCTCCGTCTCCATGCGCAGCTCGAACGCGCTGTAGCGCTGGCCCTGACGGGCGAGAAAATCGAGGAAATTCCACTGTGGCATGAAGGCGATGAAGCGGCAGCGCGTCGGCAGACGCGTGAAATCGGCAACCCGAAACCGTGCCTCGCCGAATTGTGCGTAGATGTGGTGCGCCTTGTGGTGCGGCAGCGCCAGGAACTTGTCCAACACGCCCAGCTCGTGCATCAGCTCGAGCGTCGGCGGGTGGATGGTGTCGCCCCGGAAATCGCGCAGGAAGTCAGCATGCTTCTCGAGCACGACGGTTCGAACACCAGCGCGAGAGAGCAGCACTCCCAACATCATGCCGGCGGGCCCGCCGCCGACGATGCAGCATGTAGTTTCAAAGGCCGCGGTCACAAACGCCTCTGCCCGGCATAGAGGTAGATGGCGCCGGCATAGAACTCCTCGTACAGGACCTCGTCCAGGTGCCGCCTGACTGACTCCCAGGGCGTGCGCTCGGCGTAGGCAGGGCTCACTCCAAAGGGCCGGAGGGGCCAAGCTCCGAAACGAACCATCCACTCCGGCAGTCCTTCCGGTCGCTTCATCTCCAAGATGGCCAGGCGTCCCCCGGGACGCAGCGCCTCCGCTGCCCTCCGGATGACACCGTCGTAATCATCGACCATCGTCATCGCGTAGGTGGACAACACGCCTCCAATGTTGCCCGGAAGCTCATAGTCGGCCACGTCGGACTCCACCAGCTCGACATTCGCCCATCCAGCGCTCTCCACGCGACCCCGAGCTTCCCGCAGCATGGCATCGGTAAGGTCAACGCCGACGATACGCCCCGAGGCGGTGACGGCGCGTTCTCGATCCGAGCGCGCTGGTCCTTGATGTCCGAAGCGATGTCGAGCGGGTCGCCTTGCTCCGCATCGCGGGTCCCGCGGCGAAGCGCATTGCCGCTCTGAATGTTCCGCTTGACCGGAGCGTGCATGTGGAGGATCTGCCCGGCGCGGTCGATGATCTTGAGGAACTCCTCCTCGTCGCGGTCGTCGACGACGATGGTGTGCCCGGTCTCGGTCTTCAGCAGCACCTTGCGCCGGGGGCAATAGTAGGGCGGATGGCCGTGGTACTTCTTGTGCTCGAGATCATCGCGGCGGTCGCGGGCGTGCTCGACCTTGTCCTCGCAGTCGTGACAAGTCGGATCGTGGCAGAGGCGCTTGGATTCGGTCGGTTGCTCGCCCGGGTTGCTTCCTGCCAGCCAGACGCCAGCCCAGATCGGGTACTGGACCTGACCGCCTTCGAACTCCGCCCAAACGGACGCTCCTTCCTCGGGAATGAGAAACATCCCCGTATCCTCGTTGCCGCCGTAGGGAAAGCAGGGCGAGGCCCAATCGGACCAGTTCTCCCGGCCCTGACCGAGCACGGCCGGGATTTCCAACCGGCATCTGCCGAGGCGCTCCGGGTCGTTGTTGTCACGGACAAAGGCGCGGTACTTGCCGTACCAGCGGTGCTTGTAGCGCTCTTCGTGTTCCCGGTCCTGGGTCTCGATCACCGCTCGGCCTCCCGACTACTTCTTGGGCGGAAAAAATCCGCGCAAGACCTCCCGTGCCACCCGGGCGGCCACGGTAGCGGTCTCCTTCTTCGGGTCGACCTTCGAGACGGCGTAGTCCAGTGCGTCCTGGACGGCCGTATTGAGATGGGCCTGCCGAGCGGCGACCTGTCGTTTGACCTTTTTGTCATCCACCCGCTCGACGGCCTCGATCACCGCATCCAGGGCAGCCGACTCGGATCGGCCCCAGGACGTCAGTTTGAGGATCGTCACAAGCGTCACGAACAAGGTCGCAAAGAGCTCTTTGTTGTCGAGAATGAAGGTCAGAGTCTGTTCAAGCTGTTGCATGGTCGTCTCCTTTGGTTGGTTTCTCTCCCGTCTGTTTGGCGGCAAGGGCTGTGTCCAGCCGGACGTATTTTTTGCCCAGTCGTCCCCAACGGGCATACCCGTCCCGCACGTCCACGTGAATGATTCCGTTTTTGGGATAAAGGCCGATTCCGCCACTTCTGACGGCCGCCACCTTATCGGCCAGGCAATACATCTCGATGACGCTGAGCCCGTCGATCGCGAGATCCGCTGCGTTGCCGAGCAAGTGCTGGCTGCGCTTCTTGCCGCCCTTGGCACGATTGTGATCGGGGCAGCGGTAGCCGCTCGTGATCCGGATCGGTCGTCCGGCCAAATCCCGCAGCTGTTGTAGTGCCTCCACCAGGCGGGGGTTGACCTCGGCCCGATCGCAACCGCAGCGGCAGCGGAGTTCGTGCTTCGAAAAGTTGCGGCTTAGATCACCCATGGCTGACTCCTTCCAGCCGGCGGCCGCTGTCGGCATCGATCCGCACCATCTCAGGCGGTTCGTCTCTCGGGACCTGTGGCGCTTCCTGTTCGTTCGGGCGGCCCTTGACCTCAACCGACTTGTCGCCCGCGCCTCGGCCCAGGGCGTTTTTGCGGAGCTTGAGCTCCGAGCGATATCCGGACCCATCGATAACGTGGCGGACCGAGTGGCAGTAGTAGACGCCGGAGAATTTCGTGCCGACGCCCTGGATCTCGACGTTCTGCTTGGCCCGGAGCGTGGGGATGCCGATGGTCACGGCCACGGCCTCCACCTGGCGCAATTCGGCTTCGGCAAAGGTCCCTTCGGCCAGGTCCTGGGCCGGCTCCTGACTCGGTTCCTCGTGGAAGCCTTCGGAGCGTTCGAAGCTCGGCACGATTCGGCCCGACTCCTGCTCCTTGTAGGCGGCTTCGCCCGTGTTGCCGTCCACCAGATAGGTGCGCTTGCCAAGCGAGGTCCGCTCAGGCGTCGTCTCGTTGTCGGCCGCGTGCGCGACGGCAGTCTTTCGGCGGGGATCGATGCCAGCGGCCTTGGTCTGGGTCCCGGCTCCCTTGGCTCCTTGCGATTGGGTGGAGGGGCGAAAGGACCGGAGCATGCCCTTGCTGTCGGTGAAGTACTCGAGGACGGTGGCCGGTTCCTCCTTCAGCCTGCGGGGGTGAAAATGGAGGCCGTC
Organism: Bryobacterales bacterium; assembly: GCA_965248235.1. Classification (GTDB taxonomy): domain Bacteria; phylum Acidobacteriota; class Terriglobia; order Bryobacterales; family UBA6623; genus UBA6623. The sequence goes on from CBDFIU010000003.1 coordinate 850,242, forward strand.
GTCCTGGACGAAGAAAGCGTAGCCGGTGACTCCGTCTCCGTCCCGTGCGCGGGCCTTGACGGCGAGGTCCTTGAGGAACCGGGCGTCCGAAACATTGCTCTGCACGACGCGCAGATGCCGGCCCACGGTGGGCACGACGAACGGCTTTAAGCCATTGGCGGCGGCGATCTGCTCGGCGATCTCCGAGTAGAGGATGCCGGGGACCGGCTTTTGCCAGACCTTCTGGTTTTCCTTCCCCGCCAGCTGAAAGCCTTTGTCATAGGCTTTGAACCGGATTCTCGGACCGCCGTTTTCCGGGAAGTCGTAGTCGATGTCCTTGATGACCGCTTTCTTGCGCGGCGAGAGATTACCCACGTAGCCGAAGCGGGCGACGATCTCGTTGCCCTCCTGGAAGAGCGGATCGTCGACGAACTGCAGATTGCGATTGCTGACGGACAGCTCCATGACGTCGAGTTCCTCCTCGTTGTCCTCGAAGACGAACGCGGTGATCTCGCCGGTAATGTCCGCAGAAAACGCCTGTCCCTCGATCTGGATGAGGAACGTCGGTTGGAAGGTGTCTAAGTCCATGCGTCCGGTCTCCGCGTCGGACCACCCGCTGAGTGGTCCTTCAATGGATACTTACCGGAGCGGCGGGAAAAGTGTCGGGTCTCCCATGTCCACCGAGAGTCGGAGTGCGGCGATATCGAACAGATGAGCGAATCTGGCGTTCTGCCAGTAAAATCAGAGGTGTGTTATCAGGAGGGGAAGATTACTCAACGCAGGGCCAAGCAGGGCCTCGACTGGCACGCCCGGCCGTAGGGCCAGCTCCAGAAAGTGAAGGAGGACCGATTGAAGGCGGCGAGAAGCGCGTTGGCACTCGTTATCACGATGACGTCGGCCTGGTTGCCTGCACCACCGGCGTCGGCGCAGGGCTTGGTGCAACTTGACTATACGGGCTTCACCCTGTGGATGGACTGTAGCCGGCGCGGCCCGGTTGTGGCGTACTACAAGATCGGACCGGACACCGGCAACATCGATGAGAAGCTCAGCTTTCGAATCGATGAGGATGTGAAGGACTGCCAGCAGACGTCGATCCAGACGTACAAGCGGCCGAAGAGTGCGCAGAACCAATACGACCGTGGACACCTCGTGCCGGCGAACCACCTGGATGACAACGAGGATGCGTACAAGGCGAGTTACCTGATGACCAACGTCGTGCCGCAGCAGCGCAAACTCAACCGAAAGGGTGGCGCATGGCGAAAAACGGAAGACCTAATCGAATGCTGGCGCGAGGCGGCGCTTCTTGAGATCTGGATTGGCGTGCTCTGGGGATACAACGCGACGAACGACCATTTCGTCCAATCGCATGGTATTGTCACGCCGGATGCGTTCGTGAAGCTGGTCTATCGACCAGGACCCCAGCCCGACGAAGGTCAGGCAATCGCGTGGTTCTTGCCAAACCAGTTCATTGCCGATGAAGCGCTGGACGGCAAGGTCGTGTCGCCCGAGGTCGTCGAGGCGATAATCGGTCGTCTGTTGAATCTATCTGGTGTCGACAAGACGCAGCGGGCGAATCTGGCCGACTGGCAAGATTTGACAAACTGCGATCCGTGAGCTGACGCCAATAAGTGAACGTAGGTGCCAAGGACTGTCAAAAGTCGAAGTCCATCTACGCCGCCTGAGGACAAGGGCTGGTGAACATCGCGTCATTCTTCTATCGCGTGCTGAAGGTAACGAAGGATCTCAAGAGCCCCCGGCTTCTTGGTACCGCGTTCCCAATAGCGCCGGATGGGTATTTACTTGACTCAGGTATTGGGAAATAGCCCCTACATGTTGTGGTCGTCCGTAGCGCGTGTCGCGGTGCCTCCGACCAGCGATTTGTAGGGTGCCGGTGGCACGGCGACGGCCTGTTGAACCAGGCGGTAAAAGAGCTTGCCTCGACTTCTGGACTTGCGGCGGTTGAAGCGGAAGGCGAATTCGTCGAGGTAGGAGTCGAGATGCTCGTGACTGACCGCTCCTTGATGCGTGCCCAGTATCCAGCGCTTCACTAACGACACCACGCGGTGCACCCGGGGGAGCAGTTTCGAGGCGCGCGCCGGTTGCCCCTCCAGGTAGCTCACCTCGTGGCGATAGCCGTCGCCTTCGAGCGGTTCGTATCCCAGCCAACCGTCGGTATGGACCACGCTGCCGGGTTCGATCGACTCGCCGACGAAGGCCATCAAGCTGTCCCCGGAGGCGTTGGGAATGGTGCGTATCCGAACCCGCCCGATGCCGGCACCATCTTCCTCGGCCGCTACTACAATCAGCGCCTTAGCGTCGGTTTGGCGACCGCGCACGCCCTCCTCCAAGCCTCCTAAGTAAGTCTCGTCAACCTCCACGCGCCCGCTGAGCCGATCGCGTCCGGGCCGCACCATGGCGCGCCGGAGCTTATGCAACCAAGTCCAGGCCGTTTTGTAGCTGCCCAGGCCCAACACCCGCTGCAAGCCCAGCGCGCTCGCCCCGTTCTTCTGGCTCGTGAGCCACCACATGGCTCGAAACCAACTCTGGAGGGGTTGGCGGGTGTCTTGAAATATTGTGCCCGCCGTTGGAGAAGCTTGATGCCCGCAGCCGGCGCACTCCAGCAGCGCTGTCCGCACCGCCCACGCTTTGTCGTGCCCGCATCGCGGACAACGAAAACCCTCCGGCCAGCGGAGTTGACACAGATACTCTCGACAGGCCTGCTCGGTGGCGAAACGCGCCTCGAACTCGGCCAGATTCCGAGGATAATCTTCCATTTCCCCGATCCTACATCTTGTGGTCACATGAGTCAAGTCAATACCCATCTAGCGCCGAACGGAGGCCTAATCACTTGTCGTCACGTTCTTGACGTCCGCACTACGCATGACGAGCGCATAGTGATTTACGACAACGAGAATGGCCATGTCGTGCCCATTGATACCGACAAATGCCTTAGACCCGCCGACCCAGCCTTCGATGTGGTTTTCATCCCAAACGCCCTTAAGAGACAGAAGGAAGAATTCCTGCCATTGATCGCGCCGGACACGGTGATAGCAGGCGAAGACGTATACAGCTACGGCTACTTTCTCTCATCTAGCAGTGAGATCGCCACTGAAGTCACCAATGAGATCAATCAAGGTTACTTCAAGGGAAACATTGTCAACTTCTCCAAATCGCCAAAGACTCCAGGATCAGTTTCGATGTCGTTGTCCTACGCGGTAGTAGAAGGCCTATCGGGTGGTCCCGTGCTTACCTATCACAATGGCCCAAAAGTAGTCGGAATGTGTCATGGAAACATCCAGTCTCGTGTGACTGCGAGCGAGATCCTCGAATTCAAAGATGCAACTACAGAGTACAGAGAGACAATTACTCGGATCGTGGAATTTGGACGAGCTCACCATGCGGCAGCCCTCGTTGCGTTCCTACGGGAAGTCAAAGTTCAAGATTTCATTGTGTCTTCCGACAGAATTCAACTGACCGGTCTGAGCGACTGACGCATCACCCAATGAGACGCATGTTCGCGTGCTCCAACGAGGGAATGCTCAGGACCGTTCCCAGCTCCAGCTCCAGCGGAAAGAAGATGTCGTTGTAGTCACACAGCACCCACCACAGCTCCGCCTGTCCGAGATAGCGCGCCGCGAGCAGGTCCACCCGATCTCCCGCCACCACCGTATGGAAGCGATCGTCCGGTCTCGGGGTGGTATCGACCCGATCCCGAGCGCCCAGGAACATTTCCTCCTGGCCCGTGTAGAGCACGGCGGACGCATACCTGGAACGACGCCCGATCACGCGCGCACCTCCCGGTACCCGACCGACTCGTCAATGTATTCCTCGAGGACCACGTCCACCTCGGCGTGCTGGGGCTTAAGGTTGTTGCGGTCGAACAAGTGGAAGTAGCGAGCCTTGACCTGGCGGACGACGCACTCCACTCCAGGGTAGAGATCACCGAACAGAAACAGCACCCGGTGGGGTGCGTTCTTGAGCATCGTCCCGGCGTGCTCCGGATAGAGCAGCGAACGCAACCAATCGACTGATTCTTGAACCGGTCCCTTGAAGAATCTCAGTTGGAAGCTGATCTTGCGCGGCTCACCGGCCACGTATTGGTAGCGGGGATGGCTCAGGCCAGGGATCTTGATGGCGGCATAGGCGGTGCTCTTCTCGTCCACAATGTCGTTGGGGTTGTACTGGAATTCCAGTCGCTGCCGGGTCTGGACATCCACCAGGTGCGCGGTGATCGCTTTCTTTTCCCAGGCCACCTTCAGATCTCCTTGATCTCGACCAGCGGTTTGCCGAGCCGGAGGGCGTGATCGACTTCTCGGCGCATGCCGCTGATCTAGCTCCTCCCAGGCGCGGTAGGTCCGCCGGGCGGTTGCGGCCTTCCGCCAGCACGGCGCCGATCTCCATGAGCCGGCGCCCGACCGCGCGGACGGCTTCCCGGTTCTCTTCGAGAATCGTGTTCATCGCTTCTCCTTCTTCTCCTGCGGTTCCGCTTCGCTCCGCTCTTGCGGCGGCTTCTCACCCTGCGCCCAAGCGTCCAGGGCGGCCAACGCCTCGGCCAGACGCTCGCCGATTCCCTTCAGATGCTCCCGCTCGGGGTGCTTCGCCTCCTCCAGGGTCTGGTTGGCCTCGGCCACGTATTCGGGCATGTGGCGGTTCATGGTTTGGATGGCGTGCTGGATGCGCTGCGGCGGCCGCTTCGCCGCACAGCCTGCCAGGGAGGCCGCCAGGGTGAGGACCAGCACCGTTCGGGTCACGGTTTCAATCGGTCTTTTCATGAGATTCCTCCTCGCCCGCGTGTATGGCCTTGACTTCCGATCGACACGAAGCGTCCATGGTGTCGAGCGCATAAGCGTTTGTAGATCAACCATTTCAACCCACCGAAAAGGAGAGTCACATCATGACCGACACACTGCACGAGGCTGGCCAGGCCTACCTCGAACACCTGAAAAGCCAGGGCAAGAAGGAGCGCACGGTCTATACCTACGGGAAAGACCTGCAGCAGATCGCAGCTTTCTTCGGGGCCGACCGGAAGCTCAAAGGCATCCTGGCCCCGCACGTGGGGAAATTTTTCCGCTCCGATGCGCTCCTCAAACTCCCGAACGGCAAGCAGCGCGCCGAGCCCACCGTCAAGAAGACCATGCGGGTGCTGCGCATGTTCCTGGTCTGGGCCAAAGAGACCGGCCGGATCGAGAAGCTGCCCTTGCCCAAAGACACCCCCATGGGCCGGAGCGTGAAAAAGGAAGGAGACCAGCAGCATGACGACGAGCGCGCTTCGGCTCCTGCCAACGCCTGAGCCACTGGAGCAGGCGGTCGCGGCCTTCGGTAGAAGGCTGGCGGCTGAGGGTCGCTCCCCGAACACCATCAGTGCGTACCTGCGGGACCTGCGGCAGTTCACGTCCGTCCTGTTGGAGCGCCACCCGTCCCTCACCTTGGGTCGCGTGACCAGTGCCTTACTCGACGAGGCGCTGACCTCGCCGGCCCTCGTCAACTCGGCCGCCGGCACCCCTCGGTCGCCGGCGTCGCTGCACCGCTTCAAGGCGGCCGTCTGGTCGTTTTTCGCCTGGGCGGAGGAGACCGGGCAGGTCGCCGAGAACCAGGCCCGGTCGGTGACCTTGAGACGGCTGCCGCGCACCACGCCGAGCTTCCTGACCGAGGCCGAGAAACGGCGGCTGTTGAAAAAGCTCCGTGGCCGGTCCTCTAAGATCGCCCGCCGGGATCGGGTGATCATGGAGCTGTTCCTGGGCACCGGTATTCGGCTCCAGGAGCTGGTCGACCTGGACGTGGATGACGTCGACCTCGACGCCAAGCATCTCCGGGTCCGCGCCAAGGGCGGCATCCCGCAGGTGAAGTTCCTAAAGTCCACGCTGCGCTCCCTCCTCCGCATCTACCTGAACGAGCGCCGCCGTCAGGGCAACGGTGACTGCTCGGCGCTGTTCCTCTCCAACCGCGGCTCGCGCTTGTCTCCGGGGCAGGTCGCCAACCGCGTCAAGTACTGGCTCGGCAAGGCACGCATCGACAAGAGCCTGAGTCCCCACGGTCTGCGCCACACCTTCGCCACCCACCTCTACAGCCGCACCGGTGATATCCTGGTCGTCAAGCGAGCGCTCGGGCACCGGGACCTGTCGACCACCGAGATCTACACCCACCTGGTTGATGACGCCCTGGAGGACGCCCTCGAACGACTGTAGACGGCACACCGGTCCAGAATCCAAGCGGTCCTTCGGGGCCGCTTTTCCATTCCTGGCGCGGGAGGAGCACTCACAGAAGCTGGAGACAGTGAGCCGACAGTAGCCTCCCTGAACACAATCGCCGAATGTGAGCTGGCCGGCACCGGAGCCTTCCGGTGAGGACCGGAAGGATTGGTTGACAAAAGTTTCCGCCGCATGGGATTCCATGGCCAGGGCCCGCTTTACGACGTGACCGGGAAGGCCGTTTTTGGACACTCTTGGGCCGGTTTTTGCACCCAATTGACCCCTTTTTGAACCGTTTTTGCGGCAATTCTGAACCAAGTGGGGAAACAAAACCGCCGCCCCCCGAGCGAAGCGACAGGCGGCCTCCGGGGAGCGGTTCACCACCGCCACGGGCAGGTCCACTGCCTCCCTGCCTGGGATGTGCTGCCGAGGGTCGCCGGCCACAGCCCACTGGGGCGCGCTAGCGTCGGCACACCCTCTCGGAGGCGGGCCCGGTTAGTCGGTTCGGCCTGGCTGGGGGTCTCCCCCTCGCGGGCGATCTGGGTGGCCTTCTGGGAGCTGAGCGGACGGGCGCCTCTTCGCAGCCGCCCCGTCTCGCGCCTCGAAGCGTCCCTCATTCGTCGCTCCCAGGAGAGCCGCTTCCACTTGGCCGGTTGGCGGTGTGGCGGACCTGGCCTCCCACGTTTCGCCTCCAGTCGCCTGCCCTTGTCAGGTCCGAGAAGCGGCGGTCGCTCCGTCCCATTCTCCGCGTGCTGTCGTTGGAAAAACGGGCCGCGCGTGGGGCTACAGCAGAAGTCGACCGAACACGTCTTATGCTGGATTCCGCCAGAACGGATCGCCGTAAGTCTTTGGTTCTTCGGGGCCGCGTCCTCCCTCGGTCTGGTGTTATCCTCAATCATTTTCGCGTTTTCCGTCTCTTGGCTCGCTTCCGGGCCGGTTTCTTTTCCGACTCGGCCAGCTTTTCCAGCAGCGCGGTGGCCCACTCGGCCGGTGTGGTTCCGGGACCACTGGGGACCTCACCCTCGCGGGCAATCTTGGTGGCCTTCAGGTCCTTGAGGTGGCAGCGGATCATTCGGTCGAGACGTTCAGCCGCATCCCAATCGCCCGCCTCCTGAGCCCGGCCCAGCTTGAGGAAATAGACCGCCACCAGCTCGACCTGCATGAAATCCGAGCTCTTGTTGAACACGAAGTCCTGGTACAGTTGCCCGATGATGGCCTCGAACAGGGGACGCTCCTCGGGAGAAAGGAACCGGTCGGCGTAGATGCCGTGCGCCAGGCTGTTCTGATTGCCCTCGTAGGGACTCCTCCGGGTCTGCGCCTCGGCCGTGGCCAGGATTTCCGGCTGGGGCGCGCGGCGTTGCGGTGCCAGCGGTCGAGCTGTCCGGCGTCGTGTTTGCCAATCCTGGGGTTTGCCTTGTCGTCAGCCATGATCTGCGGTGTTCCCGTTTCGGCAACTCGGGGTTCGGGGGGGAAGATAGATTTCGCATTCTCGTGGTTTTCGGAGGGATCGCGGGACTCGTGGGCTTGAAGGCCAATGACGCCGATGCTCTGATCGCCGCGCCAATCCTGATGGCGATTGGAACCTTCGTCTTCTTCTTGATTGCGGTGCTTTCGGTACCGCGCGTGATTTGTGGGGTGGGCTTGTTGAGCTTTCGCCCCTGGGCCCGCATCCTAGGAATCATAATCTCGGCGATTAGCCTGCTGGATGTCCCCTTTGGAACGGCGCTCGGAGGATATGGACTCTGGGTCCTGTTTGCAGATCAGTCTCAGCCGCTGTTCCAACCCCGTTCGCCCGCACGTTGAGACCTGACCGGCCGCGAGTTTCGGTCCGCCAGTAGGCAGCTCACGCACCTGTACGGCGGGTGTCGGGTAACCGGCGTCCCTGCAGCGGCCAACCCTCGGCAGATGAGGTAGGAGGACTCAGTTCGGGTAGGGGTCACCGGGCCGGGCTACCCGAATGCGGTGATCGGTGAACTGAAAATGGGACCCGGGAATCTCGTGCTTGGGCATATGGCACGTGGAACACTCCTCGCGTCCTACTGGGCAGGGGGCTTTCTTTTCCGCTTGACGCGCTACGGTTGCCGCACCAGACACGTGGCAGGCAAGGCATTTCGAATCGTAGTAGGCGGCATCTTCCACCAGATTTTCGTGCGGATTGTGGCAGGCGTTGCAGCCGATACGCGCATCGTCGGCGTCATAGCAGCGGCTGCTCGCAAGCCGGTAGGGAGGGAAGCGAACCGTCGTAAGTCCCTCCATCCCCATGAATATCCCCTGGGCCAATGTGACATGGCAGGAGCCGCAGAAATCGCTTTGCTCATCCGCTCCCATGCCTTTGAAGCTTTCTATCGCCAAGTTCTGGAAGTTACCCGCTTGAATCGCCCGGACGTGGTTCACACCTGTGCCATGACAGCCTTCGCAGGTCACACCGGGGGTGAGATCTTCAAGGGAAAGACGTGACTCGCGAACCGCCCCCGTAGAATGGCACCCGAAACATCCTCGCAGCTCATCCGGTTCCAGCAGACGCCCGGCAGCTTCTTGCAACGTATTGGGGACTTCTCGCTTGGCCCCGAACGTCAGGTCCAGTCCGCTGATCCCCAAGTAGTAGCTGACCCGGCCTTCGTAAAATGAGCCGTCACGCTCGAAGAGATAGGTCTGCCCTACCTTGCCTTGCCCGAAGGACCAAAGCAGGGGCTCGGAGATAGTCTCTTTTCCATCGCTAAGGGTGTAGATGGCTCGATCACCCTGCCGCACGATTTCATGGCGATAGGGACCCTCAGTGAAGGTTAAGGGCCCGTGCGAGCGCAAAATCTCGGATTCGCCGGCAGGTTGCAACGCATGAGCCATAGCCGTCAGCGTTGAGGGCGCTTGATCGGCATGGCACTGGACGCACCTACCGCTGCCTTCGTACCGCCCGTCGGGAGGGGCCTCCGTCGGTACCCAGCCGAGCAGGATAGGATTTGACCCCGTCTGAGCCCACGAGACGGCCGAGCACAGTGCAACCAACAACGAAATAACGTAGGAACCGAGCCGAAGAATTCCCCGCACAGATTCAGAGTAGCTCTAGTCGAACTCCTTGCGAACGTCCTCTTTTTTCACGCGCCGCTCTCCAGACGAACAGGTTCGACTTTTGGGATGGTCACCAGGATTACAAGGAAAGCTAAGACGTGAAGACTACCGACGATGCCGAACACAAGACTGTAGCCGAACCCGGCGTCCAAAAGATAGCCGGCCGCGAGGTTCATCGCAACGCCACCCATGGCTCCTCCGAACCCCACGAGCCCGGCTACCGACCCCACCACGCTTTTGGGGAACAGATCGACCGGAAGGATCATCACGAGAGTCGACCACGATTGCTGCCCGAAGAACGCAATACTGAACAGAACGATCGCCAGTTCCACCGGTGACTGGATGACGAAAACAATCACGGGCATAACGGCAGCGCTCAGGCCCAACGCAGTCTTCCGAGCGAAATTCAGGGAACGGCCCCCGCGAAGCAGCTGGCCCGAAAGCCAGCCCCCGGTTAAGCTTCCAACGCCGGAGGCCGCGTAAGGGATCCAGGCGTAGTAGCCAACGCTTGCGGTATCAATCCGCGAGCGTCGTAGAGATATTTCGGCAGCCAGAACAAGTAGAAATACCAGGCGGCGTCACTGAGAAACTTGCCCAACACGAGACCCCAGACCTGACGAAAAGTAAAGAGCCGGAGCCACGCAATCCTGCTCGCGTCCGCCAAGGACCGGCCTGCCTCACCGACCGGCTTCTCGGGGGGTTTGAAATCCCGCAGCCACCACAAGGTCCACGCCAGACCGATCGCTCCGGTGGCGAAGAACACCCACCGCCAAGACGAAACGGCGATCATGGGCGGGGCAATCACGGCGCCTACCGCCGTTCCGGCGTTGATGATTCCCATGGCCGTCGAACGGTCTGCAACCGCGAACTTTTCCGCCACAGCCTTCGTCGCCGCCGGGAATCCACCACCCTCTCCAAAGCCCAGCATAAAGCGGCTCGCCGCCAACATGCCGAAACCGGTTGCGAGCCCGTGACTTGCGCAGGCCAAAGACCAGGTGATCATGATCCACAGAAATCCCTGCCGCGTGCCCAGCACGTCAATAAGCTTTCCGCCGCCCGCGTACATGAGCGCGTAGGCGACGAGGAATGCCGCTTGTAGTGCGGGCTCGTAACTCCGGCAGTAAGTAGGCACCGCCGCCCACCCAAGCGTTTACTGAAAGTCGACCGAGGCGGGGCTGCCGTCAAACTCAACAGAGCGGCTTTCGCCTGTCGGTATGAGTCGAACCTCGATCTGCCGGCTTGAAGGACCGAGCAGGCGCGACCCGGCAGCCAGTGTTAAATCGAGGCGTTTGCTCGCGTCGTCCCAGGTGCACAGCAGCTTCATGTACTCACCTTCCCGAAAATCGAAGGTCGTGCCATCGTCTTCATACATGACAGCTTCACCGTTCTTCCCTGTGTAAACGGACAGCGTCAGCGGAGGATGGACTTGTTCGCCGGTGTGTTGCTTCACTGGGCCGGTCGATATGATCGAACCACCTCGTACATAAAGCGGTGTTGTTTCGAGGTTGACCTCGCGCGTGACCTCTCGCCCTCCATCGAGCTTGTCGTCGGTCCAAAAGTCGTACCACTCTCCCTCGGGCAGATAGACCTTTCGGGAGGTGACACCTTTCTCAAGGACGGGGGCAACGAGGATGTCTCGCCCCCACAGGTACTGGTCGTCGAGAGACAATGTGCGTGGGTCGTCGGGGTAATGGAGCCACAGCGGACGCATCAGCGGAATGCCGGTATCTTTCGCCTCGCGCGCAGCGGAATAGATGTAGGGCATCATGCGATAGCGAAGCTCGAGGTACTTCTTGAGGATCGGCTCCACGGTGGGATTGCGCAGCTGACTGACTCGTACGGGCGTCCTTCCATCGAGGCGCCGATTCTCCATTTCGTCTGGACCCAGCACGCCCGTATTCCACCCCCATGGAAGACGCGTGTACCAGGTTCTGCCGTGGGACCGGAACAGGGGAGAAAAAGACATGAACTGAAACCAACGCACGAAGAATTCCGCCGTGTACTCCTCGGTCGGATAGAAGCCGCCGATATCGGTTCCCCAGTAGGGAACTCCGGTAACGCTGGTGTTGAGTCCGATCGGCAACTGATTGCGTAGGGTGGCCCATCTTCCGTCGTTATCGCCCGACCACAGCCAACCTCCATAGCGCTGCATTCCCGCGTAGCCTGTTCGGTGCAGCGCGTAGGGGCGCTCGTTGGGCCGCTCCAGCTGCGGGCCCTCCCAATACATCCGAATGCGTGCGAGCCGCGACTGGACCGAGAGATTCTCCGCCGCGTCAGGCCACCAGCCGTCGACGCCAAGGCGCATCACGGGCACGTGTCTTCGCCAGTAATGGACCGCGGAGTGATCGTCCCTCTCAGCGGGCTCGTCATGTACCGAGCCGTACAACCGCTTCGGTGGATAGGTTGAATGCAGAACCACGCGGAAGTTCAGGTCCTTGAGCGCACGAATCTGCTCAGCCGGTTTGCTGAATACCTCTGGGTTGAAATCGAAAGAATCGTGGCTCTGATTCCATCCCGAAGGACACCACCCTGTTCCGAGATAGATCAGCACATCACAAGGGAGCTGCTTTTCCCGGAAGGACTTGGCGACGCCCAGCACCTCCTCGAAGTCCTTCAGGGTACGGTGGGACTGCTGATAGCCGAGCGCCCAAAGCGGCGGCATCGACGGGAAGCCGGTAAGGACCGCGTATTCGGTCATAAGTTCGGTCGGGGTTGCCATGCTGACGAAGAAGTCGAGCGGTAACGGTTCGTGCCCCGGTTTTGTCACCAGGCGGCCGAATTCGGTCGATATAGGAGTGGCATCGAGGTCGACGGCCCAAGGGTCGGCGTTACCCGAGAGGTCGATCCGTCCATGCGGCGACTGAAAGAATATCGCCCAGCCGGCAGGGCTGATCAGCCAGGGGACGGCCATGCGTCCTGAGAATGTCGTGAGCCTATAGCCGCTTTGGTTGTTGATCATCGGATAGGCATGGCCGCGCCGGTCGAACTGCGCTCCGCCTTGTCCCAGCCCGAATATCGGCCGGTCGCCGAGGGTGAAGGAGAGAGAACCGCTTGCTTCATCGATCCGGATCTCCTGGTGTTGGCCGGCTTGTGGGCCCTCGATGCGCATTGTCAGAGGAGCCGGCCTTACTCGTAGAAAAAGGTCGCCAACCTTATATTCCTGGGACCATTGCTGGGCCCGCGAACGCGATACGTACACCGGTGCGGGCCAATCGCGGTCCACCAGTACCGGGGATTCCTTGGCAGGTTGTGCGATACCGCTTTCGTCGATGGGTCTTACGCGAACACGAATTGTTCTGTCGGTTACCTTAGTGGCTGCGATTTCTACCGGTTTTCCCGCGATCACCAATGGAGGGGCTTCCGCGGTGGATTGTGCGAGCACACAGGGGGTCACAGCGGAGAGGATGCAAATCAAGTTCAATCCTGTAAGCGCACCGAACCACAATTGCCGGGTTGTCATTGTATTGCCTCCATAAATGCGCGTGAGTTGCGCTCAGCCCGAGACGCTCGGTTGCGCGCGTCCGCCCAATCGGCCGGGTGCCCGCCGCCCTTCATGTGCTGTTGTTCCGCCGGGAGTAACGCCGACCAGACGGTCCCTAGAAAAATCACGCCATCCGTCGCCCCGGAAAAGAGGCCCTTCTGGAAAAGAAGGACCCCTTTTGCCGGATACACTGTTAAAACGTAAGCCTCAGGCCGAACTGAAAGATGCGCGGCAGGAAGGATCGGACCGAGCGCCCGAACGTGCCGCTCGACAGATTGCTGTTTACGCCATTGAGGTTGACGCGGTTGAACACATTGAATACCTCGGCGCGAAACTGTAAATCTGCGGGCTCGCCGGCGAACCATGGTATCCCGAAACCCTTGATAAGGTTCAGGTTGACGTTCGCCAAACCGGGCCCTTCATAGGTGTTCCTTCCCAGGTCCCCGCTTTGTCCGGGTGCCGGACGCGGAAAGTCGTCGGCCGAGAACACTCCGTTGAGGAAGTCACTCCGGTCGACACCGGAAAGCTCGTTTCCGAAGCTCGGGGTGTCCGGAGCATCAAATCGTAGTCCGTCGGCGTTATAGTCCCCCCCGGGCAGAGCCGCCGACGTGAACACGGTGAATGGCCTTCCACTTTGCAGCGCGGTTATGACCGCAAGGCGCCAGCCACCCAGCGCGTTGCGCTGCCAGCCTGACTTCCAGGGCGTCGGAATATCCCACACAGCATCGAAGGTCAACCTCTTCTGAATATCGAAGTCGGAACGGCCGTATTGAGCATCCAGGTTGAAGGCGTCGAACACGTCGGTGGTGTTTACGCGGGCCCCGCCTCCCGTCAAGGTCCGCTCGTTGCTTGAATTGTCACGTGCTCTTCCATAGGTGAACATCGTTCTCATAGACCAGCCCTCGGAGAATCGCTTGCTCACACTCAAGGAGACAACATGTCCATTAGACCTTGCGATAGCACGCCCAAAGGGCGCTGAAGCGAAATTCTGGTGGAGCCGGTCCAGGGTGCCGTCCAGCAGATCACCTGCAAAGCGATTGACGTCCGTTACAACCCACAACCTTCTACCCGCCGAACCTGAGTAATTCGCCTCGAAAACCAGATCTCCGCTGAGCAGGGTGCGCTGCAGAGCCAGCATCCAGACGTGCGCACGCCCGGGGTCAAAGTCGCTGTTGTTTCCGGCGGCAGCGGATCGCGCTCCCGCGATCGCTCCGTTGGGAAGAACTTCGAAGCTGACGTCGGGCACGGGAAACGACCCATCAGTACCCATCAAGCCGTAGGTGAAATCCGGCCTTTCGGCATCGAAAATGCCGAACACCGGCCGTCCAAGCAGGGGCGGGTTAGAGCGAGTGCTCCCCCGGAAGGAAAGCTGCGGGAGGGTGTTATAGTACAGTCCGTAGCCGCCTCGGAGAGCGGTAGTGCCGTCGCCGAAAATGTCCCAACCAAGTCCGACCCTCGGGCCGAAGTTCCAAACCCGGTTCGCGCTGACCAAACCGTCCGATGAATCCATAAATCCGTTTGCGATCTGCTCTTGGTCCGAACCACCCGACCCCCATCGGAAGAAAGGAATCGCGGGTCCACTCTTCATCCTTTGACCGCCAACCCTGCCGTAGTCGTCGAACCTGAGGCCGAGGTTCACCGTAAGGTTTGAGGATACCTTCCAGTTGTCCTGTACAAACGCTGCAAAGTAGGAGCTGTCAAACTCATGATCAAAGGCCCCGTCCGGCACAGGGGCGGTAGAATTCACGTCAATGGGGTACGGCTGTCCGGTGGTGGGGTCGACCCCGGGGCCACTCTGTGTCTGCACCAAATCCTGCGCGAAATCAAGTACATTCCCAAATGAAAAGCTCGGCCGGGTCCAGGGCTGGGTGAATTCTTGGGGTGAATATCTTCGGTTGAAATTGCCGCCGAAGCGCAATTGGTGCGAACCCTGGTTTACCAACAAAACATCGTTCCACTCCCAAACCTTATGCGCCCAGTGGCCCGGTCCCCAAGGCGTGAACCCCGAGACCCCGGTAACAGAAAGACTGGGTACAAAAGTAGCGTCCCAGGGATTAGCCGCCCCAGTCGTTTCCGACTGGGTATACGAAGCCTCATTCACCACCGACGGGGAAAAGGTGTGGCTCCACGACACCTTGCCGAATATAGATGTTAAAGGCCTCGTGGGCGTGAAAGCCGGCCTCGGCTGAAAGAGGACATTTTCCGAACCGACGTCGATGTAATTGAAATAGACCCTATCCTTGTAGTTGTTGAAGTTGTGGTCCGCTCGAATGCTCCACTGCTCGCCGTTTCGAGCGTCGGCTCCGCTTATTGTAAGCGTCCCAACCGCAGGCAGATCGTCCGGGAAGCTATCGGGGAAGTTGCCTGGGTTGCGCTGTCGTAATTGTGCGACGTTAGTAATGTCGGCGGTTGCTTCAGAAACGGGAGCAGCTACTCTGTATATTTCCGCAGCGACGCCATTCGGAAAATTCTGCGTTACGTAATTCCGAAACTGCGGTGTTTCGACCGTAAACAAAGAGCTCCTCCCAACGGACGATCGGAGCATATGAAGTGATCCAAATATGAAGGTGCGGTTCTTGAGAATAGGTCCCCCTAAGGTTCCACCGAATTCGTTGCTGCGCGATACCGGAACGCCTTTCTCAAAGACAGTTCGCGAGCTCAACTTGTTGTTGGTGTGAAACTCGGAGAGAGTACCATGCCAGGTATTGTTTCCCGACTTCGAAACAAGAGCAAAGGTAGCACCACTGTATCGCCCCGTTTCAGCGGAAAAATCATTCGCCGCCACGCGGAACTCCTGCACGAGGTCGGGGTTGAGTGATATGTTCCCAATTCCACCCCGCGCGTTGTTCGTCATGTCACTGCCGTCCAGAAAGAATCCGTTGGACTCTTGGCGCTGGCCGCTTGAATTGATATCGAGGCCGGTTTCTCCGTTGTAGTCGTAATTATTGATTCGCTCACTGGTAAAGCCCGTGACTCCGGGGGCGAGTGCAGCCAGGTTGTAGGTGACGCGACCCATCACGGGGGCCTCTTGAACGAGGGTTTCCTCGAGGGACCGCGCCGTGTTGCTCTCGGCGGTTTCCACCGTGCCGAGCGTGGCGACAACCTCGACGGTTGTCTCGACACTGCCGACTTCGAGCACCGGTAGTATGGTTCGAACCTGGTCGGCTTCGACGACCACGTCTGTTTGTGTCCAGCTATTGAAGCCGGGCGACTGAATCTGGATGCGATAGGTACCCGGTGCGATTGACGTGAACCTGAAATGACCGGCCTCGTTGGAAACGGCCTCGGCTTGCACGCCCGTGTTCACATTGGTCAACGTGATCTCGGCGCCGACCAATATGGCGCCGGTCGCGTCCTTGACCGTTCCGTCGACTCCGCTGTTGTACTGCGCGTGAACGGACGGACTGCTGAGTAGGAACAGGAGCAGACCAAAACCTAGACTTGCCTGCGCCCCTAGGTGCTTCATCGCTTCGTAAGCTTTGCTCATTGGATCCCCCGTACGGCTTGTCGAACGGCACCCGCACCCCTGAATACGAACCGGCTTGAGCCGATTCTGGGCCAGGTTATCATACGCCCGGTTGATCTGTCAACCTGTGAATCAATTAAATGATTACCGTCATATGGTATGCTACCCTCTTTAGCATCAACGCCGCACCACTGCGGCGGAGTTGCGGAACACGATCGCTATGGCTTTACCGAAAGGCACCTTCCCTCAACACTCGCTGGCAGCGCGTACAACCGCGCATTCCGTGGCGGAATGGCTCCGCCAGAGCATCCTCCGCGGCGAGTGTCAGCCGGGCGAGAGGCTCGTCGAGCTCAGATTGGCGAAGAAGGTGGGGGTCGGGCAAGGCACCGTACGTGAAGCACTCCTGGAGCTCGAGGACCACGGCCTTGTCCAAAGGATGCCCAACCGCGGCACATTCGTGACCGAGTTTGACACGAACGACTTGAGACAACTCCATCAAGTGCGGATGGCGTTAGAAGTGGTGGTGGTCGAGCAGGCGGCGTCGCTAGTGACGGACGCCATCCTGGAAGACCTGGCAGAGCAAGTGAACCGCATGGAAAGAGCGGGCAAGAGATCGGACATCCCCGCCTTCCACGAGGCCGATATGGCTTTCCACCGTCTCCTCTGGAAAACGGCCGGGAACAGGCACTTGGCCGAGGCGCTGGAGCGGGTGACATTTGGGTTGTTCGCGTTCTTCGCCTTGCACCGCCACTCGACCGGCCGCCACGAAGACGAGCGAGTCATCGACGTGCATCGCGAGATCCTCAAGGGCCTCGCTTCGCGGGACCCCGTGATCGCCGCTGAGAGCTTTACTGAAGCTACAGACGATCTCTGGCACAGATTCCACTTAGCGGATGAGGTGGAGGAACCGGCCGCGTCACTGACCGGTTAGATGGGCTAGTAAAGCGGCGGTCTCTCGGGGGTGCCGCGAAAGCCGTCGGGCCGCCCAGTGCGGCAGGCTTCCGAGCGCTTTTGTACGCTGCTAACGGAACCAAGTATCCTGAAAACTCCGAATATGTGCGGGGATCTCACCCTGCCGGCCTGGATTCGCACGCCGCGAACATGCGCAGGAATCCCACCAACCCTTTTTCTGGTCTCCTCGTCGTGCTCCTCATCGCCGCCGTCTTCGTGGGTGGTGTCCAGGCAGCTCAGTCCCCTTTGGAAATTGTGCAGCGGGCCTTGCAAAACAGGCGATTCGATGAGGCAATTCGTCTGCTGCAGCCGCTGCTCGATCAAAACCCTCGCGATCCCAACTTGTGGCTGCTCCAAGGGATCGCCCTTTCGTCCTTGGGGCGGAATGCCGATGGCCTCGTTGCCTTCCGCGAGGCTCTTCGATTGAGAACCGATTTTCTGCCGGCTCTCAAGGCCGCCGCGCAGATCGAATATGGATCGGACGACCCACAGGCGAGTGAAACGCTGAAAAGAATACATGCCCTGGAACCGGAAAACCCTGCGGCTCATGCGATGCTGGGCGTACTGGCTTTCGAGCGGGGGAAGTGCACGGAAGCCGTTGAGCATTTTGAAAGAAGCAGAGAGCAGACTTTGAGTAACCCCGCGGCGGCGCGCCAGTTCGGGGCGTGTTTGTCTGGAGCCGGAGGTTACTCCGAAGCAGTCAAGGTTTTTGAGTTGTTGCTGTCACGCGAGCCGGCGGATGCGGACCTGCGCTACAACTTGGCACTGAGTCTCAACCAGGCCGGGCAGCATCAGAAAGCCTTGGAGGTCTTGGATCCACTACTGGAGAGCACCGAGCCGGCAACGGACGTTCTCAGTTTGGCCGCCGCCGCTTACGAAGCCGCCGGGCAGAGGCCCCAGGCTTGGACCACGCTGCAGAAAGCGGTCAAATTGTACCCCACCGAACAAAGGCATTACATCGACCTGGCGCATCTGAGCATGCGGCAAGAATCCTATGAGCTGGGACTGCGGATCCTGGATGCAGCGGCGCAAAAACTTCCCGACTCTCGACGATTCCATACGATGAGAGGCGTTCTCCACGCCGAACTCGGCCGATACGAGGAGGCGGAGCGCGAGTTCGAGCAGGCGAGGAACCTGACCGACGACCGCATGGCTGCGACGACTGCTCTGGTCATGACGATGGAGAAGACCGGCAAGCTCGATGAAGCGCTCGAGCTGGTCCGCAAGCAAGCCAGGGAGAACCCGGGAGATCCGACGATACAACGCAGACTGGCTGAGGTACTGATCCAGTGGGGAGCCGGCCCCGGTGAACCTGAATTTGAAGAAGCCAGGCTGGCGCTGGTCCGGTCGATCGAAGCCGACCCGAACGAGCCAAACTCTCGGATCCAGCTCGCCGGGATCCTGCTCAAGCTCGATCAAATCCCGGAGGCCATCCAAGAACTTCAACGGGTCGTCGAGATCGATCCCAAGAACCAACGGGCCTCCTATCAGCTATTCCTCGCCCTTCGCAAAGCCGGGCGGCGCGCCGAGGCCCAAGAACTCATGGAACGATTTCAGATGCTCTTGAAGCAGGAGCGAGAGGAGGATGTCAAGAAGCCAAGATACCGTCTGATCGAGCAACCGAGCCGCGACACACGCTGAAAGAATTCTCGATTTCCTCCAACATACCGGCAGCGCAGGGAGTACCTGAACTTGGCGGCAGCGCGAAACCCATCGCATCGCAGCGAGGGGGCGGCCATCCGATCGACGGCCCTCCGAGCCTGCTCTGCTCTTACGCCTCTTCTGCTACTTGAACCGGCTCACACAAAGCCCCCAACGTGTCGCGGGCGTGCTTGCGTGCCAAGGCGAGCAGGCGCAGGAAAATCTGAGCCGTAATGAACGCGTCGCCCGGCGCCGTGTGGCGGTCATGCGGCTTCACATCGAACAGTTCGCAGAGCGAGTCGAGCGAGAAACTGCGGATTTCCGGTTGGTTGGCGAAGGCACCGTCCCGCTCGATGTTTAGGGTCAGATCCATCGTGTCGAGCGACCGGTTCTTCAGCTCGAAACCCCAATGCCTTTCGTGGGCGACATTCAAGGTCTCCACGTCATGCATGATGTGGTGGCCGACGATGACACCGTCGCCGAGATAATCCAGAAACTGCTGCAGCGCCTCGGGCTCGTCCAGCCCCGCCTGGCTCTCCTCACGGGTGATGCCGTGAACGGTCACCGCCTGTAAGTTGTGCTCGATCTTGATCAGCGCTTCGAAGGAGTCTTCGAGCAAGATCTCATCGCCCTGCACGGCGACCGCGCCAATCGTGATCAGGCGGTCTGTACGGGCATCGAGCCCGGTGGTTTCCGAGTCGAGCACAACAAAACGGATGTCCCGCTCCGAGGCATCGTCGCCCCAGGTGCGGTCAAAGCGCGCCAGGTAGTCGCGAACGAAGGCCGGCGTTTCGGCGCTGCTCATCTTGGGGTGATTCCGTTCCTCACCGCGGTGAACTCGAGCAGTTTCATGATGGTCCGGAATCCGTTCTTGAGCCCCTGCTGCTCGATCTTGCTCAGGGCTTTCGGCTCGATCGACCAACCGCCGGTGCCGTCGCGCAGCCCGATGCGCGCCTGGTGGTAAAGGGCCACGCGAAATGTGCCGGCTGCATCGAAAAACAGGTCGCGCTGCTCCTCGACTTCCGCGCCGGCCGCCTCGAGACGCGCGACGGTCGGCGTCTGCGATGCATCGGCCCGCTCCAGGGCGAAAACGCGGCCGACATCGGCCAGCGGCCGCAGGGTGCTGCGCCGCAGGTCGAATCGGCCGCTGCGTTCCCCGTCGTCCTCGACCACAAGGCCCTGAAAGAAGGTCAGCGGCGGCAGGTTCGCCATCGAGTCGTTTGCGAGGATGGGAACGAAGGATTCGTTCTTTTGCACTTCCTCTCGGATATGCTGCTGTAGCGCGGCAACCGCCGTGGCGTTCCCGCACACAGCAGCGGGCTCGAAGAACTGCAGGCCGGCATAAAGCCCCGAGAGCACCGGATCCGAAATCCATCGCGAATAGCTATCTCTCCACTCGGCCAGGGAACGGCATCCCTTCTCGCTGCCCGGCGTGATCGCATCGTCTGGTGAATGGTAACCGCACTGACGTAGCGCTGAGGAAACCTGCTCCCCGAGCCGGCGAGCCACTTCGCCGTCACCGTCTTCATGGATAACGCCGACATCCGGGATAGCTCCGGTGAGCAGCTCGCCGCGGGCTGCGGCTCCAAAAGAATACCCAACAGCGGTTTTCGCCTTGCCTGCCGTCGGCGGCGTCCTCGGTCAGCTCGATCGCCCGGCTGACGATCAGGCGATTCAGCTCGCTAAGAGCCTCGCTGACCCACACCACGTGCGACGGGTCGGTGAGCGACTGCGCGGCGAAACGGAGTGCCAGGCGCCGCAGTTCGCCCAGCTCGGCCGTCGTCTGCGACCGCCGGATCTCGTGCCCAAGCTGCGGCAGATTCGGAATGCCGAGCAGCGTCAGATCGGATTCTGTGACTACCGCTTTCAGAGCCCCTTGGGAATCCATGATCCCTACTGCAGAGCCGCCGCCCCGCAGCATCTCTAGGGCATAGGCATGTGGCGGGAGCGCGTCGGTAAGGACCGGCAACTCAGTGGTCATCACGTCGGCCACACCGCCGGCCCTTTCGATGTCATCACTCGCAAGGCGGCGAAACGAACTGTCGTTGAGGTACCCGGCGGGAGCACCCTTGCGGGTCACGACCAACGTGTCGCGGCTGGCTTTGCTCATCTGTCCGACGGCTTTCTGAAGCGGAGTACCGCCGTCGCAGGTCATCATTCGGCCGGCCAAGAAGTCGATCGGAAGCCGGGCGCCGCCAGGGCCACCGGCCTCGCCGTCGGTAGCCTTGTCGGTGACGTCGACCGGTGCCACCGAGAAGTTGGACTCGACGTAGCGGGCGAACTTGGGATGCCGCTCGGCCAGCTCCTCGAACTCTTTGGCGAGCAGGGCGTAGATGATGACGTCGCTGGTGGTTTTTCGCCGAATACTGGTATTCGTTCTTGCCCGCAAGCCCTTCCGCCCGATGATATCGCCCTCACCGAGCACGTCCTGCAGCACCTCGGCCTGTTGACTCTCGTCGACGAGCTTCAGCGTTCCCTGTTGAATGACAAAGATAAAACGGCCCGGCTTGCGCCCCTGCCAATAAACGTACTCGCCGGATTCGTGGAACTTGACACGCCCGCTGCCGGCCAGCCGCAGCAGATCTTCCTCGCCGACGTCGGGGTTCGAGAACCGAGTCCGGTACTCCTTGGGAGACGGACCGACGATTTCGATGGACTGCCGGGTCACATTGCCGATGCGCTTGTTCTCGTCCAGGAAGCAGACGAGGCCGCAATCCTCGCCACAGGGAAATCGAAATCGCCCCCGGTTCTGGTAGAGCCTGGCCTCGCGCCATCCCAGCGACAGCGCCTGGTCGCGGATCGCATCGACCTTGGGTACGGCTGAGGCCCGGACCCGTTGGGTGAAACGCCAGTCGCCGTCTTTCGGGAAGAGATACGGCGGGACGGCCGGTGGCGTCTGCTCCCGTGCTGGTGATCGAGCGGCAGGCCGTTTATCGAGCCTATCGATGCGGGGTGGCGAATAGGTTTTGGGGTCGAGCGATTGGACGGCCGAGCGGAGCGCCTCTTCTCCCAGGTGCTCCATGGCCCATGCATGGATTGCATTGAATCGCGTACGGAGCTTATCGAAGGCCTGAGCTGTGAGGCGGCCCGATTGGACGGCCTTCTTGGCCAGCTCCATCTTGTATCGGAGCCAGGCGTAGTAGCCGGCCCCGGCTGCTGGTTCACGACAAGGTCATCCAGACCCGCAACAACTACGCCCTCGGCGTGATGAACGGCGCGGTGGGCACCGTCACCGACGTGGACCGCGATGGTTCGCTTCTGGTCGCCTTTGACGGCATGCCGGTCGGGGTGAGCCCCCGCAGGGGCCGTCCCCCCGCCGGTGGGGGGACGGCGCGAGTTTGCCGCGCCGCTCGTCGAACCGGTCCAGCTCCAGCGAGCCGAACCAGACGCGATACACACCGTCGTCAATCGCCTCCATCCCGACCCGCTCGCCGAAAAGAACCTCGCTGACAAACACGGCCCGGCCGCGCCAATAGATCAACCCGGACTGGTCAACCTTGCGAACCGGCCAGCGGCCGTAGTCCATCTCTCGCAGCGGCCGCGGGTAGCTTCGCCGCGAGGCCTCATAAACGCTCCCCGGCGTGCGATAGTCGAGCGCTTGGTGCGGACGCTCGTGGTTGTATTCCTCCCGGAACCGTCGAAACGCGCGCTGCTGTGCCCTACGGTTGGCTTGCGGCGGATTCGCCGTATGTTGCTTCAGCGTGCGGTGAAAGCGCTCTTGTCGGCCATTCTGACTCGGCTTCGCCGGCGCGATACGCTCGACCTCAATGCCCAACTTGATCCACCAGATACTCAGCGCACTCAAACCCGCCACCGCGCGGCTCGCAAACGGCGTCCCGTTGTCGGACCGGATGCGTTGGGGCAACCCGTAATCACGGAACACGCGGTCCATCGCCGCCCGCACCGTCTCGGTAGTACAGGCGTCGAGGGCTTGGCAGCACAGCAGGTAGCGACTGGCGTTGTCGATGACGGTCAGCGGATCGATGCGCGTCCGGTCCGCGGTGCGAAACCAGCCCTTGAAGTCGAGCGAGACGACGTCGTTGGGCGCCACCGCGTGCGCCAACGGCTGCGTGTAGGGCGGCGTGCGGCGGCGCTTGACCGGTTGTCGTGTGAGACCGGCCTCGCGCAGGATGTCGCCGATCACGGTTTCGGAGGGACAAAACTTGTCGGGATATTGCCGCAACAGCAGGACGCGCAGTTTCGGAGCACCCCACAGCGGATGCTTGCGACGCGCGGCGAACACGCGTTCGACGGCATCGTCGGGGGTTTGATTCGGGTGACGGGTGGGGGCTCGGGAGCGATCGGCGAGCCCGCCGACGCCTTCCCGACGATAGCGCTCCACCCATTTGTAGCCGCTCTGCCGCGACACGCCGTAGCGCCGACATAGTTCGGTTTTGGGCTCGAGACCGTCGAGCCATTCGAGGACCAATTTCATTCGTTGTTCCATGACGTTGCTGATCTTCCAGGGCATCCAAACATTTTCGTGCTTCGATGTTCTCTCCCGGAACTGTCAACCATGTCCCCGGCATGAATCGTCTACCATGTTCCCGGTATGTACCCCCACGGCTTTCTCGAAGTGCCCGATGGCAACGCCAATCGCGTTCGAGTCGGGATCGGTGATCTTGATCTTGGGAGCGCCTTCCAACGGCGAGTTCGAAACCACCAACTCCACAAAGCGAAGTTGTTCTGCCTGGTCGTCCTTCAGGATGCTCAGAAACCGCCCCAGCTGCCTGCCGTACGTGATTCTGCTCTCGTTCTCGTACTCGCAGGGCTTGTCGAAGTATCGGGAGGCGAGGCGGTTGGCGATCTCGAGCGGAACGCTGACGCTCACCGAGGAGATGTTGACGCGTTTTCCACCGTCCTGAAAGTCGAGGATGATCCACTCGGGCCGATGGCCGTGAACCACGCCGCCCGACCGCAAAATGAGATCGGGGCGCTGGGCACGGCGTATGAAAACCAGCTGGGAATCTCCGTGGGTCACCACCTCCTTGAACTCGCTCCTGCGCCCATCCCTCGCAGTCGCGTCGAAGTCGGCGAGCGTCCCCTTGACGGTGTCGGGGCGAAGGAAATCTTGGAAGGACTCTGGGCGGCGCCGAGCCGTCTCCCGGAGTTTCATCCGGGCGAAGCCGGACTTATGAATCTTGTCCAGGTGAAACACGACCCGCAGATCCTCCGGACGCCGGTGATAGATGGCAAGAAGCAGCGCTGTCTTGTCGAACTCATCGTCCTGGATACGGCAGGTTTTCAGGGTGTCTTCGGTCAGTACGCCTTTCGCAAAATCGATGGTGGCGACCTTGGACTTGAACTTGGCGAACTGATCGACGAGCAGATAGGGCACAAGATCGTCGTCACTGGTTGATCGCAGGACGTTCTTCTTTTCTCGGACCGAGACGGTTCCGTCCGTACCGAGGTTGGCGCACAGGACGTTGACTTGCCTGCCTGTTCGCTTGCCGATCCACTCGTCCATGGCGCCGTTCCGGCGGGCCCGCGCGAGAAGGGGTTCAAGCGCCGTCTCCAGATCATCCTCCCAGAACTCCCGGGCAGCGGAACCTGCTTCTTCGAGAGAAGCCATGGTGAACGCGGTCATTGGCTCTCAATCCTTCCCGTCGTACGGGGCTACTTGTGGTTCGTCGCGACCACCTTGCCCAGAATCCTGAGCTCGTCTTCCGGCCCGACCGTGATCGGCCGGTGGCTTGTATTTTCCGGTCTCAACTCGATGGTCTCGTCTCGAATGTAAAGGCGCTTCACGGTCGCCTCCTCGCCCAGCAGCGCCACCACGATGTCCCCACTCTCCGCCAGCGGTTGTTGCCGAACCACGACCAGGTCGCCGTCGTCGATGTCGGCATCAATCATGCTGTCGCCTTGGACTTCCAGTGCGAAGCAGCGTCCATGGCGGGCAACCCGGCTGTCGACCAGCACTTCGCCGATGATGTTTTCATCGGCCAGGATCGGCGGGCCGGCAGCGACTCTGCCGACGATGGGAACGGTCCGCAGGCTGAGCACCTCCTCCGTCGTTCCCGCAAAATGGTCAAGCCGCGCGCCTTCCTCGACTCCCGCTTGACGTAGCCTTTGCGCACCAGCTGGCTGACTTGGTCGCGCACGCTCGGGGTCGATATCCCGAGGATGTCCGCGAGTTCCTGGATGGTCGGGGGAAACCCCTGCCGGCCGGTGAAACGGCGCAGCTCGCCCAATGTGCGCCGCTGCGGGCCGGTGATTTCCTCAACGCGTGGTCTGCCTCTCGACTGACTGCTCATGGCAAATCCTCTCTCAGGGGAGATTACAGTGGCTATGCCCAGGGACCGGAGACCAGGACTGTCGAGCAGTCCGGCCTATCGGACAACGCGGCTCACCTGGGTCAACGGGTCGAAGAGAACAGTATATAAACCTCCTATATAAGTAGTCAATTGACAAAAATAATAGGATGCCGGTGGCAGCTCACCGGACGGAGGCAGCCTGATGGCAGGAGTGTGTGGACAGCGCAAAAGCCTGCGGAGGTGAGACCGAACAGGAGCGCAAGGGCAAGGGCCGATAATCTGGCCCGACCCGAGGGTTGCTTGCTACTTCAGCCGCCGTGCGACCAGCCGCGCCCACATCTTGCGCTGCCGGTTCCAGTGCGGCACGCCGGCGATGGGGCGAAGGTCCTTCTCGCGGATGGGATCGCGGCCCTCGAGGGTGCGTGGCAGGAACAGCAACGCTTCCTGAATATCGGGCGCCAAGTGCAGCAGGCACATGATCTGGGTCATTCGAGCCGGCGTGACATAGCCGAGTCGCGCCAGGTCTGTATAGTCACGGATCTCGCCGCACCGGAGCAACCCGTCGAAGCGGATGGCTAAGGCCATGATTTTCGATACACGGGGCACATTTCCCGGTTCGACGACTTGGTCGTTGTCCGGACCCTCGCGACCGTTTCTCTGGCCGTTCCTGGGCTGGAAGGTGAAGGACACTTCCAACGTGCTCGGCCCAGCGCGGGGGGCATCGGATGAATCATTTCTCAAGTCGTCACCTCCTGACCGGCGATGGTGCTCTCGCTGCAGAGCGCCTTGATGCCCACCGAGCGGAAGGCCACCGTCACCCGGCCGTCACGGCCGTCGTAGCCGACCCGCTCAACCAGCAGCTTGATAATGTGGGACTGCTCGCGTGGCGACAGCGACTCCCAAACCGGATCGAAGTGCGCCAGGGCCCGGGTCAAATCCCCTTTATCGACGCGGTCACGCTGCAGAGCCATAATCTCTTCACGCATGACGGTGAGGCGCTGTTCCGTGGTGCGGATCTGGTCCTGCAAGTCAGCCAGCCGATCGGTCGTGGATCGGCCGTTGGCGCTGTCTGAGCCGGCCCCGTGAACCAGCTTCTCGACACTGGAGTAGAGCTGCTTGAGTTCGCGTTCCTGCTCAAGCCGTTCGACGTTCAAATCCACCAGCCGCCGTTCGCCCTGCTCGCGCACCTTCTCGACGGTCCCTTCGACGATGGCTCCGTTGCTGCCGATGCCGCGAATGTGTTCCACCACGGCGGTCTCGATGTCGTGAGCATTGAGTGACTTGCTCGGGCAGCAGGACCAGCCCCGCTGCTGAGCGTTCCGGCAGACGTAGTAGCGGTAGCGCTTTTCCCGCTTACGGGTATAGGCATGCACCATGCTGGATTCGCAGGGCGTGCAGTACAGCAGACCCTTCAGTAACGCCCCGTGCTTGTTGCGCACCTTCCGTCCTCCCGACAGACCGTTTCTACGGAGTCTCTCCTGGACCTGTTGCCACAGCTCGGCATCCACGATGGCGTCGTGTTCGCCCTCGTAGAGCGTTCCTTCGTACCGTACCTTGCCCACGTAGAGCACGTTGGTGAGGATTCGGTACAGTGCGTTCTTGGTGAAGTCCTTGCCGCCGAATTGGCGGCCTTTCTTTGTGACCCAGTGTTTGGAGACCCATCCCCGGCGGTTGAGCTCCTGGACGACCGGGAGGGCGGCCCGGTGTTCGAGATACAGATCATAGATGGCCCGCACCTGAGCGGCTTCATCTGCGTTGACGATCAGCTTGCCACCTTCCGGAGCCACGTCGTAGCCCAGGGACGGCGGGCCGCCGATCCACTTGCCCTTACGCCGTGCTGCCGACATCTTGTCCTTGACGCGCTCGGAGATGAGTTCCCGTTCGAACTGGGCGAAGGAGAGCAGGATGTTCAGGGTGAGCCGGCCCATGGAGCTGGTCGTGTTGAACTGCTGCGTGACCGACACGAAGCTCACGCCGCGGCGGTCGAAGAGCTCCATGATGCGGGCGAAGTCCAGCAGCGAGCGGCTGAGACGATCGACCTTGTAGACCACCACGCAGTCGACCTGACCCGCCTCGATGTCAACGCAGAGGCGCTCAAGAGCAGGCCGCTGCATGTTGCCGCCGGTGAAGCCGCCGTCGTCATAGTGTTCGGGAAGACAGCTCCAGCCCTCGTGTCGCTGACTGGCGATGTAGGCCTCGGCCGATTCCCGTTGAGCATCGAGGCTGTTGAACTCCTGGTCGAGCCCTTCATCGGTCGACTTGCGGGTGTAGATGGCGCAGCGGATGGCCGCGTTGTGAGTCGACCGAGCTGCTTGGCTCATCGAATATGCCGGTTGGAGATTGCCGATCATTCCTTCACCTCCTGGTGCGTAGGACCGCTCGCGGGTGAGCCACTGCCGGCGAGGCCGAAGAACAGGAACCCGTTCCATTTGGTGCCCGTGACTTTGTTGGCGATGGCCGACAGGGAGTGATAGCGCTGTCCTTCGAACTCAAAGCCCCCGTCGAGGACCTTGACCACGACATCGCGGCCCCGAAACTCGCGGGCCAGCAGTGTGCCGGGCACCGGCAACCTCGGATCACACGAGGGCGGAATTCGACTTTTTGTCGTCCGCGCCCGCACCTCCGCCGAGCCGGGCCGGATCGGATCACGCGGAGCGCGCATTCGGAGATCGGCGTCGTTGGCCAACTCCTCGGCACGGCGGCGGGCCCGCTCCGACAGGCCGCCTTCTGCCAGGGCCTGCAGGCGCCAGGCGATTCGCTTGCGCAAGGCTGCCTTATGGTGGCAGCGGCTCTCCTCACCGAAGACGTCCAGGTACTTCTCCCGAAGCTGGCCGACGGTCATTCGGGAGAGCTCCTGGATCTGTTGATACGTACTTGCTTCCATCCAAATTCCTCCTTCTCATGGACTTGCCCTGTGGCCGACGTTCCATTCACCTCGCCGTCTCGGGGCGTTAACTCGTTTCATGAATGAACGCTCCGGTGGCCCGAAGGATCAAGTGGATTCTCCGTAAATAACTGAGAATGTTTGACTTTCTTGCGTTCATTCTCGGATGTGGACGAGATTTCTCGACTCTTGCGGTGGCGCAGGTAGCCTTCGGCCAGGATTGAGGCGATCTCCGCGACTACCTCATCGACAGTATTGGAGACGTGCGTGCTCGGTGGCATCCGATCCTCCTTCGCGGAGAGGCCCGGAAGAGGTCGTGTTGTGGATGCCGGCGGGACGAAACGGTCAACGTGAGCCGTTGGAAGCCCCGTCGACACCGCATGAAAGCGATGCCGTCGGCACCCACAACGGGCTCCGTTTCCTACGGCCGCTGCCGCTGTCTGGTGGTCCGCCGGACCCCTATGGCCCGGCTTCTACTGGATACATACCGGCGCGAGTTCGAAAGTGTCGGGCGGTGGACCACTAGCAACTGGGCTATTAAACAACGCGGGATGTTAAATAGAGAACGAGAGAATCCGTAACGGAAATTCCGGTGGAGCGTTCGCAACCCCCCATGGTTGCAAGCGGTACACCGGATGAATTTACGAAACGGAGAATCGGGGGAAATGTGTCGGACGGTGCAAGTGATTGAAAAAGCACCAGATACGACAAGACCCCGAGGAAGCCTCCCATCGGGGTCTGGTGTTAACTAAGGAGCCACAAAAGTTCGCGGCTGGAAAAGTGGTGAGGCGGCTGGGACTCGAACCCAGGACCCACGGCTTAAAAGGCCGTTGCTCTACCGGCTGAGCTACCGCCCCGGAGACGATGCGGGGATCAGGCTGGAAGGGACTCCTAAGGAGCGTGGCTCGGCGGCTGTCCTCGCCAACTCCCGAATCGCCTTGATTATAGCCGATTGCCCGCGAGACCCCGTCTCGATCACAATGGCTCGATGGGGGAGGCTTCGCTCGAAACGCTGATTTCCGCCGAGCGCGTTGAGGCGCGCGTCATCGAACTCGCCGGCCGCATTGCCGCCGATTACCCCGCGGGCCCGAACGCCCCCGAGCTTCGCTTCATTGGCGTCCTCAAAGGAGCCTTCGTCTTTCTATCGGACCTGATCCGCCACATCGAGCGCGACGTCTCGGTCGACTTTCTCGGCGTCAGCAGCTATGGGCCGTCCACGGAAAGTTCGGGAGAAGTGAAAATTCAAAAGGATCTCGATCACGAAATCGGCGGCCTCGACGTCGTGCTTGTCGAAGACATCATCGACACCGGCATCACGCTCAACTATCTATGCGACATGCTGCGGCAGCGTAAACCGCGCTCGCTTCGCGTCGCGGCGATGCTCGACAAACCCAGCCGCCGCGTCGTCGAAGTTTCGCCGTCTTACGTCGGGTTTGAAATCCCCGACAAGTTCGTCGTCGGCTACGGGCTTGATTACGACCAGCGTTACCGCAACCGGCCTGACATTTGTGTCTTGCCCGACTAGGCCTCGGCGTTCATCCCGACCCTAGGGGCGGAACGTCTCGAGTTGGGTTGCTCAACGCTGTTTTTTGAACGATTCGTAGAGTTCCGCGATGCCGGCTTGGTCAGCGTCTCCGTCGTGAGCGACGATCCGTAGCGCCAACTCCAGCGTTTCGCCGCGGGTTACTCTTCTCGCCGCCGTAGCCAGGGGGTTGACGGTGATCGTGCCCCACTCGGCCACGTGCCATGGCGGGTTGCCCAGGGAGGGGTTAAGGAAGACGGCGATGCCGGCGCCGCGGCCGTGCGGCCCCGGGCCTGAGTAGTCGACCCAATCGGCGGTGCGGCCGTTGATCCGATCGGCGCCGCGGCGATTCTCCGAATCAACGACCGCGCCGCCATCGGTTTCATGCAGCCCGTCGGCCAGGCGAATCGTGAAATAGGCGTGCCGAGTGGGGCCGACGCTGAAATCCCATTCCCCCGGCCGCAACGCCGACCGGATATCAATGATGTTCGCGGTTTCCCCGGTATGGATGTCGATCGTGCGCGTCTCGAGCGCCAACACGCGTCCCTCGGCGGGCGAGCCCCACTCCGGCGGCTCCGCGCCACTCAAGGCCTTGGACAATCCGCAGGTGGTCTTCCGACACCTCTTCGGCTTCGAAGCTCACGCCGACAATGCGTCCGGCCGACCGGCCCTGGAAAGTCTCGTTGACGTAGAAGTTATAGTTGGCTTCCTCGAATTTGTCGGTCGAGTAGGGGTAGTAGACGTTGAAATGGTCCGCGCCGATGGTGATGGATTGGTGGTGTGGATGATCGATGGGAGATTCGGTCGTTAGCGGCGTGCCAGCCGGCGTGAAGACGGGATAGAGATAGGCGCGGTGGGAGCCCTGGCTCAAGGCCGTAATCAGTTTGCCGTCGCGGCTGATCTTGACGCGGCGAGCTTTTGCCGTGGCGCCGCGGGGCAGGGGGACGGCGTCGGTTTCCACGGAGAAGTGCTGCATGGCGGTTCCTTTGGCGGGGCGATCCGCGGCGCCCGATAGGCTCCCCGCCGGCGGCAACGAGAAGGCAAACAGCACAAGGGTTGTCTGTTTCAAGACCGTGATAACGGAATGACCAATTGATTTCTTCAAGTTTTTCTCCCGGCGTCCCCGCCTTTGTCCTGGTTCAGCCGGAACGGGAGAGTGAGCGCTCCGCGTTAGTGTAGATGCCGCCCTGCGGGCGGGGATTTTCAAGGCATCAGGGTCTATCGATCCGATGGGGCTTTGGGACGAGCGCGAAAGGTGACTTCCGCGCCCGTGATCATCGTCTCGGTGAGCCCGCCGGGCTATCCCTCGGCAGGGTTGCTTCCCAGCAGAGCCCGCTTGCGTTTTACCCGGCAACGCCATTGTAACTCGATCGGTCAAGCTGCCTGCTGACGGCGTAACTGACGTTGCCGTCGAGCGTGCTCCAGTTTGCGGTCGCGGGCGGCGTGGATCTGGGCTTGGCGACCGGTCAGCATATCCAGAGGCGTCACGTATCCGATCGCGCTGTGCAGCCGCACCGTGTTGTAATGCTCGACATAACTCTCGATCAGCCGCCGCGCATCCTCGGGCGTCAGCGGCACGCCGGGCCGAATGCATTCGCTCTTCAACGACTGGTGCCAACGCTCCAACTTGCCGTTGGATTGCGGATAGTAAGGCGACGTTCTCACGTGCGTCATGCCCGAGATCCGAATGAACTCCTTGAAGTCCCGGGCGATGAACCGCGGCCCGTTGTCGGAGATGATTCGCGGCTTGGCGGCGGGATAGTTCTCCTTGGCGGCTTCGAGAACGATCTCGACATCGGTTTCCTTCATCGCCTCGCGCAAGTCCCAATGAACGATCGCGCGGCTGTAGCCGGCCGGCACGCTGCATAGGTAATAAAACGTGCTGGAGACATTGAGGTAAGAAACGTCGATATGCCAATGTTGATGCGGTTCCGGCGGCTGTTGGAAACCCGTGCCTTTCTTCGACTGCTTGCCATTCCATTGGCGCAGCAGGCCCGCTCGATGCAGAACTCGCCACACGCTCGCCGAGCCATGGGATAAAACACCCGACCCCGATCTCGGTCTTGAGCGACCAACGCCGAACGAAATCGACGATCTGGTCGCGGACATCGGGCTGCGTCCAGGTTCCGGTTAGAGTTCCCCAAGGCTTTTTTTAACGCGATGTGCTCGGCCATCAACTCGACGAGAACTTCGTCCTTGGTTCGGATTTTCTTCTCCAGCCGCGCGATGCGTTCCTGCTCGGGTTGGCGACTGCCGCGGTTCTTGGTCTGGAAAGCGGCGGCGCCGTTCTCGAAGAACTCTTTCTGCCAACGATAGAAAACCGTCGGCTGAAGTACCAGCTGGTCGCAGAGCTTCGAGACCGGCTCGTTGTCAATCAAATGCCGCCTCAGAACGGCGACCTTCTCTTCGGCTGTGTAGTGCTTTCGTTGTTTTCTCATGCGTCCTCTCCGTTAGCTTAACGGCGGAACGCTTTTCTCCTGTTCCAGCTGAGGCGGGACACCGCGGCGAATTCCGTCAGTGCGGAGCCATCAATGGCTTGAGCACCTTGGCGCTCTTACGCACCGATTCCTCGATCGACATGATGCCGGCGAACGACTGGTGAACAGTCACGTAGCCGTCATATCCAATGGCGTGAAGCCCCTCGAACATGGCTTCGGAATCGACGCCGCCTTCTTCCCAAATGCCGATGTGATCGAGAAAGACGCGTCCTTTCGTCCAAGTATCGAGGTAGACGTCGCTGTCGGGATTGAAGCGGTGATTCTGCGTATGGGCGTTAAAGACGTGACCGCCCAGCTTCTTGATCGTCTCGGGCCCGTAATCCTGGCCGACCATCCACTAATTCGCGGGTTCATAAATGATGCCGAAGCTCGGACGGCCGACCGCCTCGATCACGCGCAGCGCCCCGGCCGTGGTTTCGAAGAGGCTTCCGAAATGCGATTGATGCGCCAGACGAATACCCCGCTCGGCCGCTTCGTCCGAGGCGTGTTGAGCCCGAGCGATATCGTCTTCCGACTTCATGCAAATGCGGATCAGGTCGGCCCCAAAGGCGGCCGCGATGTCGAGGCTGGGCGTGATGTCGCGCAGGCTTCCCGGGCCGAGATGATCGTTCATCGGCACGGCGAAATCGGCGGTGACCATCGAAACGACGAGGCCTGCGGCGCGGATCTTCTCGCTTTTCTCACGGACGATCTCCGGCTCGGAATGCGTCCCGGCCTGCGAGGCTCGCATACAGAGAGCTTCGTAGCCGTTGTCTTTCGCTAATGCGATCAACTCGTCGATCGTCAAGGTGGCTTTCTTCTTGTCCAGAAATGACTCGGCGACGCGCACCGATAACGAGAGCTTCATGGGATGTCTCCAACTTGTCCGGCCGGCGGCATGGATTTGTAACGCCTAAGAGCCGCTGCCCGCCTCACTCCTCGTAATGGCGGAAAAGCCGCCGGGGCAACGGGTCGGCGGAGAAAAGTTCCGGCGGCATGGTTCGAAGCGAATCCGACACAGCGGGCCGGAAGCCGAGTTGCGGGATAATGTCCCGCTCAAAGTCGAGGCCTGCGGCGATCTCAATCAGTTGTACGCCGCTGTCGGTCAATTGGAACACCGCGGCTTCGGTCACGTAAAGCACCTGTTGTCCCGACTGCCGAGCAAAGCGGCCGCTGAAAGTGACCTGATCGACTTTCTCGACGAATTTCGGTCGCCCGGGCTTCAGGAATCGCACCCCGTCGGAGGTCAACTCCGTTTCCGCGCGCACCGCTAAGCTGCCGCAGAAGACCAGCTTACGGGCCCGTTGCGCAATGTCGATGAACCCGCCCGTCCCGATGATCGCCGACCGCAGCTTGCTGACGTTGACATTGCCTTCGCGGTCGATTTGCAGAAACCCGAGGTAAGCTTGGTCCACCCCGCGGCCGTGGTAAAGAGTGAACATGTGCGGCGATTCGAGCATCGCGCTCGCGTTATACATCGCGCCGAAAAGCAAACCTTCCGCGGGAATACCACCGAACTGCCCATGCTCGATGGTCGGTGTCAGCGTCGCCGCCAGACCCTGCTCGCGAGCTACTTTCATGACGCCGTCGGCAACGCCGAAACCGACGTTGAGCACCGCGCCCGGCGCCAACTCGAACGCCGCCCGCCTCGCGATCACTTTCCTCACATGCAACGGAAAGTCGCCGAACTCGTCTTCCGGTTTCACGGCGTCGCCCGTGAACGTCGAATCGAAGTCCACATCGTAGTGCTGCCCGTGGTCGGGGTCGACCACAACCGCGTCGACGAAGCTTCCCGGGACGCGCACATCACGGGGATGAATCGCGCCACGCTCGACGAGATGACGGGTTACGGCCAGCGTCGTGCCGCCCGACGCCCTCGCCGCCATCGCCAAAGGCGTGTTATGCCAGAACCCGGCTTCGCGATTCATGCCGAGGTTTCCCGCCGAATCGGCGTCGCTCGCGTGAATCAGGGCCACGTCGATCGGGATCGTTCGGTAGAAAAGATATTCATCGCCGTTGTGCCGAGTGAGCTCGACCAAATCCTCGGTTGCCCGCTCGTTCAACTTGCCGCCTTCGAGACGCGGGTCGACAAACGTATGTAAACCGATCGGCGTCGTGAGGCCGGGCCGACCCGCCGCCGCGGCGCCATAAAGATGTTCCATCACGCCCGCCGGCAGATTGTAGGCCTCGAATTCGTTCTCGGCGGCCAACCGCGCCATGCCGGGAGCCATCGACCAATGGCCGCCAATCACGCAGCGAAACAGACCCGGTTGCGCGAGGTGGTCGAGGCCCTTGCCTTTTTGATTGCCTACTCCAAAGACGTGGACCAGCGTCAAGTCGCGCGGCCGGCCCGTTTCGCGGAATCGATTGCCCAGCGCTTCGAGCAGCTTTTCGGGTACGGCGAAACCCGACGCGCCGCCGACGGCGACGGTTTGACCATCTTTGATACGCGAGACGGCTTCGTCAGCGGTGGTGATGAGCGTCATGGTGACAATGGTGACCGGCACTCGAGGCGCAGCACGGGGCCTCAACCCGCCCATACACAACTCCGTGCAGCCGGCTCCGAACCCGGGATAACGAACTATTCTTTCACGTTGACCCAGATCGACGTCGGGCCGGGCAGCTACAATGGTCTGAAACCCCGGAATCGCCGGTCCCGCCGGCCCGGCCTCGATAACGACCTCGGACATTTCCATGAACCCTTCTCAAATCCGTACAATCATCTTTGTCGCCATTGTGTTGGCGCTGCTGCTGGGCTCGCGCACGGCCGCGGACTTCGCCATCCAATACCAGTGGTGGCACGAACTGGGCCAGGTCGAGACCTGGATCACAATGTTGCTGTACCGGGTTTTCCCGGTTGCGATAGCGTCGCTTCTGTGTTGGCCGGTCCTGCTTTGGGCACACCGCAGCGGCACCGCCTTTGCGGGCGCCTCGACGTCGGACTACTCGATTTACTCGAAACTCGTTCCGGTTGCCCTGCTGGCGGCATCGGCGGCTTTCGTCGGCTCGTCGGTCGACCATCTGAAGGTCATGGCTTTCATAGGGTCACAGGGCGTCGCCTTGCCCGCCGATGCTTGGAGTGATCCGGTTTTCGGGAACCATCTGCCGTTCTATCTGTTCGGGGTGCCGTTCTATACGCTGCTGGTGCGATTTGTTTTCGCTACGACCGTGCTCTCGGCGCTGGTGTTCTGGGCGTCGGGCCGCGGCTGGCAGATTTTCGAGAAGGTCAAACAGTTCAAGGCTTCCGGGGGCTCGGTGGAGGAATTCGATCCCGGTCCGAGCCCGTTGCTGCTCCCAGGCGCGACCCAATCAAGTTTCGCCCGCATTCTTGCCTCGGTCGGCTTGGTCGCTCTGGCGGGTTGGTTCTTCTTGCAGCGTTACGCGCTGCTGATGAATCAACATGCGTTTATGACCGGCGTCGACTTCCTTGACGAAAACGTCACGCTGCCGCTGCGTTGGGTCGTCGTCGTTGCCGCGTTCGTAGCGATCCCGCTGGTCTTGACCTCGCGTTGGAGGTTTGTGATCGCGGTCCTTGCCGCCGCGTTTGCCGCGAACGCCGTGACGCCCGCTATCGTGCGGGCGGTGTACGTGCGCCCGAATGAATTGGTGCTTGAAAAGTCCTACATCGAACGCCATATTGAAGCCACCAGCGCGGCCTTTGGCCTCAGCCAACGGTCGAGCGAACAGCCGTTCGGCGGTTCCCAGCAAGAAACCCTCGACGTCAAAGAGCACGCCACGCTCGTCGACAACATTCGCCTCTGGGACTGGCGGGCTTTTTCCGACACCATTACGCAAATCCAAGCCCTGCGCCCCTATTACCGTTTCGCCGACGTTGACATTGACCGCTACACGATCAACGGCAAGATTAAACAGGTCATGCTTTCGCCGCGCGAAATCGACGTCAACGAACTGCCGGTCGAAGCGCGCGCGAGCTGGATCAATCCGCACTTCGTCTATACCCACGGCTACGGCGTAGTTATGTCGGAAGTGAATCGCACCACGGATGACGGTTTGCCGGTGCTGCTCATTCAAGACGCTCCGCCGGAAATCAAGATCCCCGACATCAAACTCAACCGCCCGGAGATCTATTACGGCGAAGCGACCCACGATCCGGTCTTCGTCAACACCGACCAGCCCGAATTCGATTACCCCTCGGGCGACCAGAACATCACGTCGAATTACGGGGGCGAGGGCGGCTTCCCGATCAACTCGTTGTGGCTGCGGCTGATGGCCTCGATCGTGCGGGCCGACTACAACATCTTGTTCACCGGCCAGATGAACGAAGACAGCCGCATGATGCTCTATCGCAATGTCTCGGGGCGTCTCGACCATCTCGCGGGCTTTATCGAATGGGAGCCGGATCCGTACTTGTTCATCACCGAGGAAGGCCGGCTGATGTGGATTGTCGACGGCTATACCACCTCCGACGCCCACCCTTACTCGATGCTTTTGCGGCGGCCGGAGTTCTCTCGGCCGTTCAACTACATCCGCAACTCGGTCAAGGCCACCGTCGATGCTTATGACGGCACAACGACTCTGTACGTCTTCGAGCCCAACGACCCCGTTATTCAGGTGTACCGGAATCTCTTCCCGACGTTGTTCAAAGACCATTCCGAGATGCCCCCGTCGCCGCGCAGCCACGCGCGCTATCCCGAGCAGATGTTCCAGGTGCAAGCCGACATCTACCGCACGTTTCACATGCGCGACCCCGGGGTTTTCTACAACAAAGAAGATGTGTGGGAAGTCGGTAAGAGCCTGTCCGGGGACACCGGCACGGCCGCGCCCATGAAGCCCACCTACATCGTGGCGACCGTGCCGGGCGAAACGGAGCCCGAGTTCCTGTTAATGCTGCCCTTCACGCCCACAAAAAAGAACAACTTGATCGGCTGGATGGCTGCCCGCTGCGACGGCGACAAGCTCGGTGAATTGCTCTTCTTTCACCTTTCCAAACAGCAACTCGTCTTCGGCCCCAACCAGATTGAATCCCGCATCGACCAAGACCAGGACATATCGAAAGACCTTTCGCTGTGGAACACACAAGGCTCCCGCGTACTGCGCGGCGAAATCATCGCGCTGCCGATCGGCGACAGTTTTCTCTATGTCGAGTCGATCTACATCCAGGCCGAAACGGCTCGAATGCCGCAGCTCAAAAAGGTCGTGCTGGCGATGGGGAACCGCCTCATCTACGAAGACACCTTCGAGCAGGCGCTACGTGAGTTAGGCGGCGGCGAGGTGTTTCTGTCATCGTTGGTGCAGGAAGGGCAAGGAGCCGACACGGGCGAGACTGGGACCGCCGCGGGCGGCACGGAGGCCTCGACGGACGACTCCCGCGTGAGTCGGCAACGCCTGCGGGCCATCACGCTCCGTGTCCGACGGCTGCGTCAGCAAGCGCAGCAACTCGCCGGCGACCTCGAACAAATCGAAGGCGAGCTCGAACGCTAGACCAACGCAACCGATTCCGCGGTGTTTGTAGACGCCGCTGCCACGAGTGTCTGTCGCTACCGGCCCGCTCCCGGCCCACACGCCGCATATACTGAAGTTGCCCATGCGCGATGCCGCGAAATACGCCCTCGTCTCGGTGGCGGCTTTGGCACTCGGCCTGTCGGCCGGCTGGTCGCCCTGGGGACGCGCCATCGATCTGTGGGCCTACGATTTTCTGTTGCGTCTGCATCCCCCCGAACCCGCCCCCTCGGCCTCGGTGATCCTGGCGATCGACGAGCAAACCCTCGACGCCCACGGCGGCTTGCTGCACTTGCGAGCCCCCCTCGCGAAAGCCCTCGAAACGGTTTGCCGACATGAGCCGGCGGCCGTGGCCATCGATATCCTGCCCCAACGTCGTCCTCGCAACCCATCTGGCTTCATCGGCCGGGTCGGCGGCGGGAGCCACAAGCTGGGAAGAACCGCTGTCCCGCTTCGCCCTGCACGCCGCCGCTCTCGGCCATGCCCACGCCGAACCCGATGAAGATGGTGTCACCCGCCGCATCCAGCCCGCCAAGGCCGCCGGCCGCGACCGGCGCTGGGCAATGGCGCTCGAAATGTTCCGACTGGTTTCCGGCGTCGAGGCAATTCGGGAAACCGGCCGCGGCCTCGAAATTGGCGATACCTTTCTCCCGCTTGGCCCCGCCGACAGCGCGGCCCTACGCATTCGCTACCGCAACCCCGCCTCGACGGTCGAGAGCATTTCCCTCAAGGCGGTCCTCGAAGACCCCGCCACAGCCGCCGCCCTCGGAGGCCGCGTCGTCTTCGTCGGTGTCCGCATCACCGGAGGTCTCGACCGTTATCTGATGACGCCCTATTCCTTCGGCGAAGCGATGTCGGGCGTCGAGATCAATGCCAATGCCTATGAAACTCTCGCGGCGGGCCGCTTTCTCGCCGACGTCCCGGGCTCGACGGAACTTCTCGCCTGTCTGCTGCTTGCCGCGGCTCTCGGCCTGCTCCATGCCAAGGGAAGCGGCGCGCGGACCATCACCGCCGCGGCGACCGTGCTCGCCGCCGCCCATCTCGTCCCCGCGGCGGCATTCCGCGCCGGCTATGTCTTCCCGCCCGCCGCGCTGCTCACCGTCGGCTGGCTCGGTTTTCTCGGCTCCGGTGTCTACCGCCATCTCGTCGTGCGCGAACGTCTCGGCCAAGCCGAATCCCAGCGCGACCGCTACCAACGCGCCGTCGGTTACGTAACCCACGAAATGCGTACGCCCCTCACCACCATTCAAGGCTCCAGCGAGATCATGAGCCGCTATCCGCTCTCCGACGAAAAACGCAAGGAAATCGCCGAGATGATCCACCGCGAGTCAAAGCGCCTGGGCCGTATGATGGAAACCTTCCTTGGCGTCGAGCAGCTCTCGGCCGGGGAACGCGACCTCGCCGGCGAATCCCTGCCGGCCGCCGAAATCCTCACTGCGGCTCTCGATCGAACCCGCCCCGCTGCCGACAAGATGCAAATCGAGATCGAGCAGGATTTCGCCGATGCGGCAACCATTTGGGGCGACCGCGAATTTCTCGAATACGCTTGTTATAATCTGATTGCCAACGCTGTCAAGTACTCGCCCGCCCGCGGCAAGATCACCGTTCGCGCCAAGCAGCACCAGGACCACGTCTACCTCTCGGTGGAGGATCGCGGCTATGGCATGGACGAGTCGGAAATCAAGAACATCTTCCAACGCTTCTATCGGACCGAGCGCGCCGAGCAGTCCGGCACGCCCGGCACGGGCCTCGGTCTGGCCTTGGTCGAGGAGATCGTCGACCGCCATGGCGGATCGATTAAAGTCGAGAGCCGCGTCAACGAAGGTTCGCGCTTTACGGTTTCCCTGCCCGCCGCTGCCGGCCGATCCGTGCGGGCGTCGTGATTTTCGGAAGTTTCCATGACCGCCAAACCGAAAATTCTCTTCGTCGAGGACGACCCCTCCGTCGTCGCGACCTTCCAAATCGGTCTCGAGGCCGAAGGCTACCCCGTCGAAGCCGTCAACGACACCACGGAAGCTCTGACCCGCTTGGCCAACGGCGACTACCCCATCGTCATCACCGACATTTACCTCGATTGAACGCACCGGCCTCGATATTCTGCGCGG
The DNA here is from genome assembly GCA_965248235.1 of Bryobacterales bacterium. Classification (GTDB taxonomy): domain Bacteria; phylum Acidobacteriota; class Terriglobia; order Bryobacterales; family UBA6623; genus UBA6623. The sequence goes on from CBDFIU010000003.1 coordinate 889,716, forward strand.
CGCGCGCGACTACAACCCCCATTGCTTGGTCATCGTGATCACCGGGCAAGGCACGATGGAAACCGTGATGGAGGCGACCGAGGGCGGCGCTTTCGACTACATCGCCAAGCCCTTCGATCTTACTCGCCTGCTCGGCGTCGTCGATCGTGCCGCCGCGGCGATCGAGGAGCGGGCCAATAACAAGGGTGACAACGCCGATGGCGCCGACGACCCGCCCGCCGGCGAAATGATCGGCTCCTCGGCCGCCATGGTCGAAGTCTATAAGCTCATCTCCCGCGCCGCCCCCACCGACGCCTCCGTAATGATCGAGGGAGAATCCGGGACCGGCAAGGAATTGGTGGCTCGGTTGATCCACGGCAACAGCCTCCGCGCCCAGGGACCGTTCGTGCCCGTCGATTGCGGCTCGATCGCCGCCGGCATCATGGAAAGCGAACTTTTCGGCAGCCTGCGCGGAGCCTTCACTGGCGCCGACCGCGACCGCCTGGGCCTGATCGAAACCGCTCGGGGCGGGACGGTCTTTCTCGACGAAATCGCCGAAGTCGACGCTTCAATGAACGCCATTCACGCGGAGTTCGCCTAACCTCCGCCGGCCGCAAGGCTATCGAGGAATACGCCTGGCCCGGCAACGTCCGCCAATTGCAACACTTACTGGAAAGACTTGTGATTTTGAGCCCTGTCGACACCGTCGAGGGAGAAGCCGTCCGCGAAGCCCTCGCAAGCATCGAGCCTCGCCAAAAGCCCGTCGAATCCCTAGCCGATGCCGAAGAGGAGCAAATCCGCAAAGTCCTAGCAGCAACAGGCGGCAACAAAACCCGAGCCGCCCAAATCCTCAATATCGAACGCAAAACCCTCTATAGAAAACTCGAAAAGATGGGCAAGTAGTTTCGCTAACTCCAAGTGCGGCCCCTACCATCTTCGGATGCCCTTCCGAACCGGCCTTCGAGCGTATCATGCCCTGGGCCGGCAAGCGTCGGCGATCGAGAGCTCGGGACACGCGCTCCGCACCCATGCCGAACCTCATTTCACCCAGCTGTGATCCCGCGCCTTCGTCGAGCGCGAACCCCGCGGAAGGCGGCTCTTCCGAAAATGAGCCCCTGGGTGAATTCTGTGTTACATAAAATCGCGGCATCGACGTTCATGGGGCAGTGATCTGGTGGCGTCCGAACAAATTTTCATGGCGGAATTATGAACGGCAACGTTCCGAGAAACGGACTCCTCCAGATAAAGCTATCGCCTCAAACCGACGACTGGACACAACAGGAAGCCGTGTAACGCGACCTCTGCGCCGTCACGGCGGAGCCGATCTACATCGATTCCTGGTCAAAAACCATTCTCTGAAAGGACACCAAACCGTGAAACTGTCAATTCTACACAAACTGCTGGCGGGCTTTGGGGCCGTCGTGGGCTTGTTCCTGCTGCTCTCGATTTTCATGATCTTCGAGATGAAGCAAATCAACGACAATCTTGTCGCCCTGCATGACGAGGACTTGCTGCCTCTCGAGTACGCAGCCGAGGCGAACCTCTCTCTTCTCGAGGTCGAGAGGTACCTTCTGGAAATCGTCATCGAGCCTGATCCATCGAAGAGGAACGAATTCGAAAAGGAGATGAAGCACCACGAAGAGCAGTTGATCACCAACCTTGACAAACTCTATCAGGCCGCTCAAGAGTACGGTGACGATTGGGCCGTGCAAGAAATCGAGGAATCCAGGGCAACCTACGACGAATTTGCGGCGGCCCGCGACCGCACCGTGGCGTTGGCGCACAAAGGAGATCTGGAGGGCGCCCGCGTAGTAGTCGAGCATGATGGGCTCGAGCCGTTTGACAAGACGGATGAGGCGCTGACCGGCCTTGTCCACCACAACGAAGAGGCCGCGGAAGAGAAGTATCAAGCGAGCGAAGCGGCTTATCACTCGGCGCGCAACCTCACCCTCGGCGTCGTCGCCCTATCGGCGCTGGCTGCTTTCGGGTTGGCTTGGCTGCTGTCGCGCCGTGTCATCGTCCACCCGCTGACCCAAGCGGTTGCCGTGCTGGAAGCCGCCTCGGCCGGCGACTTCAGCAAGCGCATGAGCGTGGACACCGGGGACGAGATGGGCCGCATGGCCGAGGTGTTGAACGAAACGGTCCAAAAAGTAGACCGCTCCATTCAGGAAGTGAATGACGCCGCCGAGCGCGAGAAGCGGCAGGCCGCCGAGATCGACAGCGGCGTCGAGAAAATTCTGAGCTCGGTTTCCGCGGTTGCGGCGGGCGACCTCACCAAGGAAATCGAGCTCAGCGGGGAAGGTGCGATTCGAAAGGTGGGGGAAGGCCTGCGCAATCTTGTCGAAAGTCTTCGCGGCTCGATGCGGAAGCCGGGCGAGAACGCGCGGTCGCTGGGCAGTTCCTCGGGTGTTCTCACCAAAGTCAGCGAGCAGCTCGCGGCGAACGCCGAAGAGACATCCACTCAGGCCACCGTCGTTTCCGCCGCGAGCGAGCAAGTGAACGGGAACGTCGGGTCGGTCAAGCTCAGCGCCGAGCAAATGTCGGATTCGATTGCGGAGATTTCCAAGAACACCAACGAGGCGACTCGCGTCGCGAGCGAAGCGGTCGAAACCGCCCAATCAGCGAACGAGACGATTCGACGTCTCGGCGAATCAAGCGCCGAAGTGGGTTTGGTGATCAGCGTGATTACATCGATCGCCGAACAGACCAACTTGTTAGCGCTGAACGCGACCATCGAAGCCGCCCGGGCTGGCGAGGCGGGCAAGGGGTTCGCGGTAGTTGCCAATGAAGTGAAGGAGCTGGCCAAACAGACAGGGGATGCCACCGAAGACATTCGCCGCAAGGTCGAGGCCATCCAAAGCGACGCCGAAGGGGCCGTCTCCGCGATCGACCAGTTGGCGGCGGTGATCCAGCAGGTCAACGATATCTCGACCACGATCGCCTCGGCGGTGGAAGAGCAAACGGTGACGACCAACGAAATCACCCGCGGCGTCTCGGATGCCAGCTCCGGAACCGCAGAAATTACCAGCAACATTGAGGGGGTGGCAACCGCGGCGCAAAGCACGACCAAAGGCGCCACTGAGACGCTGGAGTCCGCGCACGCACTCGCCGAGTTGGCGAAACAGCTTCAGGAAGTGGTCGGCACCTTCAAGGTGTAGGCCGCGGCGCGGCGAATTGTGTTCGGCGTATCAGGGATAGCCGCGGCGAGGCCGTCGATTCGGCCTGTTCTATCGGACCGCCATCACCACTCCGAAAAGATTGTGGTTGCCGAACAGCGTCCGGTGACCGATCGATTGCTTGAAAAAGGCCGGGATGGGTATTTACTTGACTCAGGTGACCACAAGATGTAGGATCGGGGAAATGGAAGATTATCCTCGGAATCTGGCCGAGTTCGAGGCGCGTTTCGCCACCGAGCAGGCCTGTCGAGAGTATCTGTGTCAACTCCGCTGGCCGGAGGGTTTTCGTTGTCCGCGATGCGGGCACGACAAAGCGTGGGCGGTGCGGACAGCGCTGCTGGAGTGCGCCGGCTGCGGGCATCAAGCTTCTCCAACGGCGGGCACAATATTTCAAGACACCCGCCAACCCCTCCAGAGTTGGTTTCGAGCCATGTGGTGGCTCACGAGCCAGAAGAACGGGGCGAGCGCGCTGGGCTTGCGGCGGGTGTTGGGCCTGGGCAGCTACAAAACGGCCTGGACTTGGTTGCATAAGCTCCGGCGCGCCATGGTGCGGCCCGGACGCGATCGGCTCAGCGGGCGCGTGGAGGTTGACGAGACTTACTTAGGAGGCTTGGAGGAGGGCGTGCGCGGTCGCCAAACCGACGCTAAGGCGCTGATTGTAGTAGCGGCCGAGGAAGATGGTGCCGGCATCGGGCGGGTTCGGATACGCACCATTCCCAACGCCTCCGGGGACAGCTTGATGGCCTTCGTCGGCGAGTCGATCGAACCCGGCAGCGTGGTCCATACCGACGGTTGGCTGGGATACGAACCGCTCGAAGGCGACGGCTATCGCCACGAGGTGAGCTACCTGGAGGGGCAACCGGCGCGCGCCTCGAAACTGCTCCCCCGGGTGCACCGCGTGGTGTCGTTAGTGAAGCGCTGGATACTGGGCACGCATCAAGGAGCGGTCAGTCACGAGCATCTCGACTCCTACCTCGACGAATTCGCCTTCCGCTTCAACCGCCGCAAGTCCAGAAGTCGAGGCAAGCTCTTTTACCGCCTGGTTCAACAGGCCGTCGCCGTGCCACCGGCACCCTACAAATCGCTGGTCGGAGGCACCGCGACACGCGCTACGGACGACCACAACATGTAGGGGCTATTTCCCAATACCTGAGTCAAGTAAATACCCATCTCGAGCGGAACGAGCGAGGACGGCGTTCAGGTCAATCTGTTTTTGCAGGGCGCGTGTGTGATTTCTTCGGAACCCACGGGCAATGGGCTGTGCCGGGTGGGAGTTGAATTCCGGGCGATCACTAAGAAAGAAAGGGCGAAACCGATCGGCGTGTGGCATACCACTCCTCGTGACGAGACACTTGCCGTGAACGCGACGATGTGCGCTCTGCTGGAGGTCGACGACTCGCGTGACTTGACGGGCCACCCTTACGGTTCATTTGTCGAGACCTACTCGCCTCTGGTGAGCGACGAGGATGCTCGCTATCCTTCTTACGCGGAAGCCGAACTCGTCGGCGTGCAAGGAACGCTGCGACGGACCCTGGTGCACCACGAGCCGCTGTTTTCCTACGACCACCAATTGGCGGGCTATCTTCGGACGTTTACCGACTTAGAGCTTTTGCGGCCGACCGCTTGACCGCTTTCACCGCGGGTGGGGCTGGTCACCCGCCTGCCCGAGACCGGAAGTAGTACTTTTCCGAGGTGCAAAACTAGTGTGTCCGGCTGATTGCGAGCGAGCACGGGACCTTCCGATACTTCGGGTATGGGTCGATTCAGCAAGATGTGGAAAGACGCGGGACGTTCGCTAGGTTTCGAAGTGAGGCCGAGGGGCCGCATTGCCCCGGAATCCGCGCACGATGAGCCGTCGGTGGTTGACGAGCCGACCGTTGAGGAGTCGTCCTCCACGGCGGCGACGGCGGGTTGGATCCATACGGCGGGGACTCCGATTTTCGTAACCGTCGAATTCGACCCCGACTCGGAAGACGTCCTGCTAATGCCCAAGAGCCCGCCGCTCGACACGCCGTTGTGGGTCATCTCCCAGAGTCGCGGCGGCGAACCTTTGTACATTCAGTCCAGCGAGCGGGCCGACCGCGGCTTCCGCGTGACCGCGTATCGAAATGAGAACGGTCGCTCCGACAGCGGCCAAACGACCGCGCTGGGCCAGGCGGATTTGCTCTGGGTCGATGACGACGGCGCCGTGGCCTCGGCCTGTGTATCCATCGAGAATGGCGAGGCGGGCGAAGTCGTCGTTACGGCGGCCGAGGCCGTCTCCGTGCCTTCGGTGGTATTACTCGCCGGTTACGAATACCGCGGGCTGGGTTCGGTGAAGCAATGCGACGCCGAAGGCGACAATTTCAAGCTGATCGTCGAGATCGCCGAAGAGTTGTTCTTGAAGTCAAACGCGGCTTGAACCCCGCTTGAGGCGACGTTGAGCGCGCGGGGCCGTGGGCTCCCCATTCGGGCCGCGTCCTGTGTGGCATAATCACACCATGCGTCGTCGTCGGAGGTGTTCGGATCTCTCGATCGGGGCGAGCGGGCGGGCTCCTGAAATCTTCTTGCTTCTCGGTGTCGTCCTCGTTTTTTGTTTTCCCGCCGCCGCGCAAAACAGCGAGTCCGCGGAGTTCTTCGAGACCGAAATCCGGCCCCTGCTCATTGAAAAATGCTCCGCCTGCCATGGCGAAAAAGTGCGCATGGCGGACCTTGATTTGACCACCGCCGAGGGCCTTCACGCTGGAGCCGGCGGCAAGCCCGTGGTCTCGGCCGACGAGCCCGCGGATGGCGCTTTGATGCGCGCCGTCCGGTATGAAGACAAGGTCAAAATGCCCCCGACGGGGAAGCTGTCTCCCGCTGAGATCGCGGCGCTCGGCCGCTGGGTGGAGATGGGCGCGCCGTGGCCGAAGCCGCCGGTTGTTTCCGCCGGGATTGTTTCCGATGATTCATCCCCCGAGAACACAGGGCAGTCGGGGGCGGACGACCCCACCGAAACCGATCACTGGTCCTTTCAGCCGATTCGCAACCCGAGACCGCCGGTGGTTCGAGACACCGGCTGGGTGAAGACCGACGTCGACGCCTTCATCTTGGCCCGGCTCGAAAGGAAAGGGCTTGCGCCCGCGCCGCCCGCCGACAAGCTGACTCTTCTGCGGCGCTTGAAATTTGATCTCCAGGGGCTGTTGCCGACGTTGGAAGAAATCGAGCGGTTCACCGCCGACTCGAGTCCCCGGGCCTTCGCCGATCTCGTCGACCGCTTGCTCGACTCGCCCCACTACGGCGAGCATTGGGGGCGCCGCTGGCTCGATGTGGCGCGCTATGCCGACTCGACCGGCGTGGATGAGGACAAGCCTTACGTCCACGCTTGGCGTTATCGCGATTACGTCATCGACGCTTTTGGTCGCGATTTACCCTATGACCAATTTGTGCGTGAACAGATCGCCGGCGACTTGCTGCCGCCCCCACCGGGCCAAAGCGTCAACCTTCGCGGTATCACGGCCACGGGCTTTCTGGCGCTGGGGCCCAAGGCGCTGGCGCAGCAAGACAAAGTTCAGATGGTCTACGACGTGGTCGACGAGCAGATCGACACGACTTCGAAGGCTTTTCTGGGTTTGACGATTTCCTGTTCGCGCTGCCACGACCACAAGTTTGACCCGATTCTAACGACCGATTACTATTCGCTGGCTTCGATCTTCGCCAGTACTCGGAGTTATGAAGACCCCCAAGCCTTCGTCTCGAGGGTCATCGTGACGCCGTTAATTCGCAAGGATCTCGGCGAACGCTACCTCGACGAGCAAAAGAAGATCAAGGGAACGAAACGGGCGATCAATACGATCGTCGGGATGGGCGTCATCGATGACGGGCTTCGGAATGCGATTCCGCTCATCGCTGACTCAATGCTGGCGGCGCGACAGGTTTACGAGGACGGGTTGGCGGTCGAGAGGGTTGCGCGTGACGCCGGTTTGGACGCCGAGCGCCTGAGCCAATGGGTCGAGTACCTCCGGCCCAGCACCGAACCCAAGGTTCATCTCGAAAAGTGGCACGCGGCCGGGGCCGCCGACCGAGCCGCCGCGGCGAAACAATACCAGCGGCTCTACGCGGAAGTAGCCCGTGAACGCTTGGCGGGCACGGACGAATGGCTCACCAACAATCTTCGCGACATGATCGAGGGCAAGAGTACGCGGTTCCTGGGACTGCAAAAGTTGCGGCGAGAGCCTTTCCATACCGAGGTGAGCGAAGGCCCGCTCGCCGCGGCCGAGGACGAGGAGGACGAGCAGGAGACGCTACTTTCCGCGCAATGGAATAAGCGATTGGAGCCTTTGCAAGCGAGGGTGAAACGACTCGAGGCCGAAGCGCTGTCGGAGCCGCCAATGGCCTGCGCCGTGAGCGAAGGCGAACCGGTCACGCAGCCGGTCTTTATTCGTGGACGGCACGACAATCACGGGGAGATCGTCGCCAAGCAATTCCCGATCGTTCTCGCCGGGCGCGGGCAGCAGCCGGTTCGCGAAGGCAGCGGCCGGCGCGAGTTGGCCGAGTTTCTCACTCGGGAAGACAACCCGTTGCCGGCGCGCGTGATGGTCAACCGCGTCTGGCTGGGGCATTTCGGTGAGGGTTTGGTGCGAACTCCCAACAATTTCGGAATCGTCGGCGAGTCTCCGACGCACCCGGACTTGCTCGACTACTTGGCGCGGCGTTTTGTCGAGAGCGGTTGGTCGGTCAAACATTTGCACCGTCTGATCGTGCTTTCGAGCACTTATCAGATGAGCACACGCGTGTCGGATGAAGCCTGGCAAGCCGATTCGGCGAATCGGTCGTGGAGTCGTTTCAACCGGCGCCGGTTGACTATCGAGGAATTGCGCGACAACTATCTGGCGCTTTCGGGTAAACTCGACTTGACCGTCGGCGGCAACGTCGAACCGGAGTCGGCCGGCTACACCGAGTTTGAGCGAAACAATCGCCGCGTCGACCCTGATTTCACGATGCGGCGGAGCCTCTACCTGCCGCTGCACCGCAATAAGCTGCCGTCGTTGTTCAACCTATTCGATTTCGGCGATGCGACCACCAGCAACGGCAAGCGCAGTCAGACCAACGTGGCGCCCCAAGCGCTTTACCTAATGAACAGTCGTTTTTCGAATGAGCGGTCGCGGGGGTTCGCCGAGCGCCTGTTGGCCGAGGGCGGGGATGTCGGCGAAAGCGAGCTGATCGAACGGGCCTACTCGATGGCGTTAACGCGCCGGCCGAGTCCCGAGGAACGCACGACGGCGATGCGCTTCTTGACGCGCTTCGGCCATGAACAAACTTCGGCCGAGGACGCTCGCCTGGCGGCCTGGAAGAGCTTCTGCAAGATGTTGACGGCTTCGAACGAGTTTCACTACATCGACTGAGGGATTTATGAAACACGGCAGGCAACCGAATTTCCTCTCGAACCACCGCGCCCCCTCCCACCTGGCGGAAACCGTTTCACGGCGAGACCTGCTGCGGCGAACCGCCTGCGGTTTCGGAAGCATTGCGTTGGCGGGGCTGTTGGGCGAACAGCGCCCCGGCTTACACGCCGCGACCAACCCGCTCGCGCCCAAAGCCACCCACTTCGCCCCGCGCGCCAAACGCGTCATTTTCCTTTTCATGCACGGCGGACCCTCGCACGTCGACACGTTCGACCCGAAACCCCGCCTGACCGGCGACAATGGCAAGCCGGTTCCCTTCAAGCGCTCGTTGACCTTCAACGAGGAAAGCGCGGGCGGGCTGATGGCGTCCCCATGGGAGTTTCGTCCATACGGCCAAAGCGGCATCGAGGTCAGCGATCTGTTTCCGCACGTCGGCGGATGCGTCGATGATCTATGCATGCTGCGTTCCATGGTCGGCGAAGGCGTCGATCACGGCGCGGCCATGTTGCAACTTTTCACCGGGACGTTCTCGTTTACCCGCCCCAGCATGGGCGCCTGGGCGCTCTACGGGCTCGGAACCGAGAATCAGAACCTGCCGGGCTTCATCACCATTAAGCCGACTCTGTGGCAGGGCGGGGCGAAGCTATTCGGGTCCAATTTTCTTCCCGGGGCCTGCCAGGGTACCCCGATCGGCTTTTCGTTCCAGAACGTCGACGACGTCTTGCCGGAGCCCATCGAGCACTTGCAATATCAAGGGTTGACGACCGATGAGCAGCGTCTCGAACTCGAATTTCTCCAAAAGATGAATCGCCGGCACGCCGCCGAGCGCCGCCGTGACGCCAACCTTGACGCGCGCATTCAATCGTTCGAGCTGGCCTTCCGCATGCAAATGGAAGCCCCCGACGCTCTCGCGGTCAACCAGGAGTCGGAAGCCGTCCGCCGACTCTATGGACTCGACGAAGACATCACGCGCGATTTCGGCTGGCAGTGCTTGCTGGCGCGGCGTTTTGTCGAGCGTGGCGTGCGTTTCGTGCAATGCACCCACTCGGGCGTCGAAGAGAAATGGGATCAGCACACCGAGCTGAAACGGATGCACGCCAAGCGTGCCAAGGAAGTCGACAAGCCGATCGCCGGTTTGCTGAAAGACCTCAAGTCGCGCGGTTTGCTCGACGAGACGCTGGTCGTCTGGGGCGGGGAATTCGGCCGCACGCCCTTTGCAGAAAGCAACGACGGGCGCGATCACAACCCCTACGGCTACACCATGTGGATGGCCGGAGGCGGCGTCAAGCCCGGCTTCGTTTACGGAGCAACGGACGAGTTCGGCTACCACGCCGTCGAAGACCGCATGCACATCCACGACCTTCACGCGACGGTTCTTCATCTGCTCGGGCTCGACCACACCAAGCTCACCTATCACTACGGCGGCCGCGATCATCGCCTGACCGACGTTCACGGCAACGTAGCGAAAAAGATTTTGGCCTGAAGTCCTGGATTGCAATCTGGCCGGTAACTTGGCGGGTCGCGAGAGTGGCGTGCTCCGGCAGGTCGGCGCGGCTTACGGCTACTCTAATTCTTCTCCGGGACGAAGCAGCGACGGCCGTTTACGCTTCTTCTTCTCTTGCTCGCCGCGGATCGCTTCCATTTCTTTCTTGAGTTCCGGAACCATGGAGGCTTCGCGTTTGGCTGTTTCTTGCTCGGCGGCTTCTTGGATGGCGGCCTTTCTGGCCCCTAAGTCGCCGCCGGCCAGCTCTATGCTGTCGCGTGTGATATCGATGGCGTCCTCGAGGACGAACTCGTAGCGAAAGTGATCTTCGGGCGGATCGTCGGCGATCTTTTCGAGCGCGGCGAGGAACTTCTCCTGTCGTTCCAGCATGGGGCCGATCGAGAGGCTGATGTCGAACTCCCGGTCGAGCGCGTCATCCACGACGGCGTCGACAGCCTCCATGATATGGCCGTATTCCTTGAGTGTTCGGTGGATGATTTTGGAGCGTCCCGCCTTTTCCTCGGCAAGTTGCAATCGAATCAACTCGACTCGAAGCCTGGCGAATTCGAGGTAGCGGGGGATGCGAAGATTCGGGTCTTGCGCTTCCCGAATCGAATCGATCTCATGGTCGGTGAGGAACTCGCGCCGGGCGCCAATATAGTCCTGAGCGGCGAGAGTCGCCACGCCCGAGAGCAGTAGGAAGATCGCCCAAAGTTTGTGCGTCATCACCCACCTCATTTCTTTTTCGGCTTGGTCATGATGGCCCGCAGAAGTTGATCGTTGATTTCCGAGACGCGCGCTCGCACCGGGTCGATCGCCCCGCGTTCATCGACCAGGAGGTTGCGAGACAACGCGTCGAGCTGCTTGAGCAGCCGACGAGTTTGAATTTCCGCTCGCTTGAAATGCTTCGGCCGTCGGCGGGCCGCTTTGCCGGTTGCCGTGAGCGCTTCATCAGCCAGCTCCACCGCTTCGAGGATTTCGGCCAAGATGCGTTTTCCTTCTTTCGGGTCGCTTCGTTGGTACGCCGCGAGAACGTGGTCCACTTGGGCGCGCGAAAATTCCAAGGCGCGTCGGGCTTTCCGCTCGAGGTCGGGTTCGGTCTTCAACGACTCGAACTCGGGGGAGCCGGGGCCCTGCGCCGCCGCGGCCGCGAAGGCGATCATGAGTCCGAGTATTGCCGCGCGACGCTGGATCATCGTCTTCGATTGAGCGCTCTTTGAATCACCTTGGCTCTCTCACGAGCCTTCCATTCTTCTTCTTCGAGCCCGGGCTTCATTTCCAGGAAGCGGCGGTAGCTCGCCAAGGCTTCCTTGCGCAACTCCATCTTATCTTCGATAATTGCCCGCAAATAAATCTGCGCCGGCTTGGACGGGCCGGCCTTGGCCGACTGCATGAGCGCGCTGAGTGCGCCGGGCAAGTCTTCGTTCTTGTACATCGCGAAGGCCAGTCCGTTCCAGGCATCCACGAGATCGGGCTTGCGTTCGAGCAAGGCGAGGTAATTGCGCGCGGCATCGGAAAACTGCTCGTTGTGCAAAAGCAGGTTGGCGTAGCGCAGCCGCAAGGCGGGGTCGGCGTTCTTGGCGGCGGCGGCCTCGCGCAGATGGGGAAGCGCCTTGGCCGGCTCGTCGGTGTTCAAATAGGCTTCGGCAAGGGCGGCGCGATTGGCGATGGTCGGGTCAAGTTCGACAGCCTGTTCAAAAAAACGAACGGCCTCGGGATATCGCTTGAGATCGAGCAGCAACAAACCGATCCGCTCACGGACGGCGACGGCTTCGGGGTCGACGGTGAGATAGCCGCGGTAGAGCGCGAGCGCTTTCCGGGGATGGCCGTTGTTTTCGAGGTGCTCGGCGAGTTCGAGCTTCATCGATTGCAGCGTCGGGTCGAGTTTGGCGGCCCGTTCGTAGTGCGGCGCGGCTTCCGCGGCTCGGCCCGAGCGCAGCAACGATTGGCCTAAGCCCAGATGCGCATCGGCGGATTGCGGATCGAGGCCGACGGCTTTCTTGTAAGCTTCCGCAGCCGCTTCCGCCCTGCCGACCTCGAGCAAGGCGTGTGCCTGGTAGAGCGCCGGAGCGAATTCGTCGGGTCGCGCTTCGCTCACAACACGGAAGTGAGGAGCCGCCTCGCCGAACTCGCGCCGCTCCATCAGCAGGATCCCGAGGTTCATACGGGCTTCCGTCAGCTCCGGTTTCAGCTCGACCACTTTTCTGTAATGCTCGACGGCTTTGTCGCCCTGTTGGAGTTGGGTGTAGCAATAGGCGAGGTTAAATCGTACCTCGACGTTTTCCGGCTTCTCGGCAACGATTGTTTCGAGCAAGGGGGCGGCCGTCGCCCAATCTTCTTCATCCAACGCTTTAACGGCTTGCTCGAGATTGCTGCCGACAACCGGCGCGGCCAATACGACAAGCGCGATAAACGCTCGCAACATGCTGTCATTCTAGCAGCGGGCCGAGGCGTTTCCGTGAGGAACCTCATGGGCAGGCTTGGCGGCTACTCGGGTGTCGTCTCTTCGCGTACTCTGGCGAGGTAGTCCTCGGTGAAATCGATCTTTAATTCCACCCAGAGCGGCTCGTGGTCCGACATTTGCCAGGTGCGCCACTTGTTGCGGTAATACTGCTTCTTCTCCTCCTCGTTCCGCGGTTGTCCCTTTTTCGATCCCGCGTCGTGAATGTCTCGAACCGCGCTATTTTCCATCAGGTCGTGATAGACGTAGTAATCTTCATCACCGTCGCGGAAAACGGAATCGAAAAAGCGAAACACGCCGCTGTTGGGATCGCTCGGGCCCAACTTGAGTTCCTTCTCCCGCACCCGAAACGCGATTTGGTCATAGAACTTTGTCTTGGCTACGTTGCTTTTGTGCAAGGGTTGCGGGACGGTGAAGCCGTTCTCGGTGAGTGCCTGGAAGGTGTCGTCCTCGGCGTCGACGATATTGAAATCGCCCAGCAAAATGAAGTTCTCCCCGCGTTGCTCACGCTCTCGAATCCCATCGGAACGCTTCGAGAGAAAGCCGGCGATCTTGCCGATCTCCTTGACGCGTCGGCGGAATTTCGTTCCTGATTTCGAGCCGAAGTAAAGGTGAACGGTGCAAAGCGAAAACTTGAACCAGCCGGCTTGAAAGGCGACGAGAAAAGGGGTGCGGGCGAATTGCTTGAGCTTGGCGATCTTCTGGCCCTCGGGCACAGGTGGACCTTGTGTTTCGCCGGCAGTTCGAAGCTTTGGCCCTTGGCGACCTTGATTTCGCCGCCGTCGGGCAAGGTAAGCGTGCCGTCCTCGGTGAATTCGACTTTGTGGGCTTTCGGCAGGCGAATTTTCTCGGCTCCTCCGATGGCCTGCCCGATGGGGAGCACAATTTCTCCGGCGACATTGCGAAACAGGATCTTGCGCGTGTCGAAGACGAAGGCGGTCCGCTCGCCGTTTCCGCTGACGCCTTCGGTGACGTCGGTGGTGATGAAGTCCCAGTTGGGCCCGAGAATGTCCATCACCTGCTCGAGCGGTGCGAGATCATCGTTGATCTCTTGGACCGCGACCAGGTCAAAGGCGGCGATCACCTCGGCGATGTAGTAATACGATTCGCGAAGCCTGGGGCCTTGGCCGAACTTGTTGGAATCGAAGTCGCGAATATTCCAGGTCGCCAGCAACAGCGTATCGCGCAGCGTCCGCGCGGGAATCTCGGCGCGTAGTTGCTCGCGCAAGGCCACGAGTCAATCAATGGCTCGGGGCGCGAAATCGCGATTGTCTTCACGGCCGAGACTCTTGTAGAAGGGCATGGTAGAGGGCCTCCTCTATTACCGGCGTAAAACGCGTCGGCTTAGGGCCAAAATGACGCACGAGCGGTACGGTGCTTCTAGGGGTCGAAGATCCCCATAACGTGTTGATCGTAGTCGATCAAGCTGCCGTTCATCATTTCGGCGGCGTCGCTGAGCAGATAGGTGACGAGTCCGGCAATGTCGTTCGGTCGCAGGATCCGGCCGTAGGGCATGCCGGCCTCAGCGATCTCAAGCCAGTTGTCGGGCTGCCCCTCGCTCTTTTGCACGGCGTGTTCGTTGGGGGTCGCCATCCAACCCACGTTGATGCCGTTGACGCGGATGCGGTCCGGCGTCAGCGAATGACCGGCGTTCTTGGTGAGCGTGGCGAGAGCACCCTTGGAGACACTGTAAGGGGTCAGCTTTCGTTGGCCGCCGTGCGCCGAGACGCTTAGGATGTTCACGATGCTGCCGCCTTTCGCGGCCCGCTTCATCAGTCGGGCTGATTCTTGAATCAGCACAAACGGCGCCCGGACGTTGACGGCCATGATCTTGTCCCAGTGCTCCGTGGTGGTATCCAAGATCGTGCCCCGTTCGGTGCAAGCCGCCGCGTTGACCAGGCCGTCGACCCGGCCGAACTCCTCGTCGCATCGGCGGACGATGTGACGGCAGGCCGCGACATCGGCCAGCTCCGCCGCAACGAAGATCGAGCGGCAGCCGTTGCTCGAAAGACTCTGGGCCGCGGCGGCGCCGCGATCCGTGTTTCTGCCCGAAATCACGAGGCCCGCGGCTCCGAGGTCCGCCGACTGGCGGGCAATTTCCTCGCCGAGGCCTTGCGTACCGCCGGTCACGATGATGACCTTGCCGTCGAGCCGCCGCGGATCTTCCTTCATGAACTTCTCCTTCACCGGTGGGATAAGTGTTCTGTTGTAGCAGATTCGCCGAAGCCGGGTCCGCGCGGGCGGAGGGCTAAAGCGGGGGCCGATTCTGTTCGCTATTTTCGTGCCTTTTCGACGGCCCGCCGCGCCATGGCTGCCAGATCCTTGGTGCCAACCGGTTTCATCACCAGTTCGTTGACGCCGATCCGCTTCAGCTCGGCTAGTGAGAGCGGGTCGCTGTAGCCGGTACACAGCGATACTGAGAAGTTCGGGCGAAGTTGGATCATTCGCGCCGCCAACTCGACCCCACTCATTCCGGGCATCGTCACGTCGAGGATGGCGGCGTCGAAGCGTTCAGGGTCGATGCGGAACTCCTCGAGAGCCTTTCGACTATCGGTATAGGTTGTCAGCCGATAGCCAAGTTTTTCGAGAATCAATCGAGCCGCTTCAGCCATGGTCTCGTCGTCATCGACGAAGAGAATGTGCCCGTTCCCTTCGACTTCGGAGCGCGGGGCGGGGCGTGACCTCGGGTCGCTCCGAGGCCTTTGGGAAATAGACCGAAAACGTCGTTCCCTCTCCCAACTCCGATTCGACGAGGATAACGCCCCCGTAAGCACTGACAATGCCGTGAACGACAGATAACCCCAGCCCGGTTCCCTCGCCGACGCCCTTCGTCGTAAAGAACGGCTCGAAGATTCTATCCCGCGCCTTAGGGGCTATGTCGGGGCCGGAATCCCTGACAACCAACTTCCCGTACGGGCCTTCGGACAGACCCATGTGCCGCCGCGCGAACGCGGTGTCCACTTCCACCGCCAAGACGGCGACGTCTATCGTACCGCCTCGCGATTGCATGGCCTGCGATGTATTGCTGCATAAGTTCATCACCACTTGGTGAATCTGAGTCCGGTCGGCGAGGACGTTTCCGCATGCGGCGTCGATTTCGGAGCGAAGCTCGACCGTCGGCGGTAATGAGGCTCGAACCAAGCGCAAGGCCTCGGCGACCACCGCGCCGAGATCGAGCGGGCCCCGAACTTGATCGCCTTGGCGGCTGATAGCCAGAATTTGTTTCACTAGGTCGCCGGCCCTGCTGCCTGCTTCCAGACTTCGATTGAGATGGCGGGCCGCCTCTGAATCGGCCGGAACTTCCGAGCGGGCCAACTCGGTGAATAACGTCATGTTCTCGAGAATGTTGTTGAAGTCGTGCGCCACGCCGCCGGCCGGCAGACCGATGGCTTCCACTTTTTGTGCTTGCAGGAGCTGCGCCTCTAAGTGTTTACGTCGCGTGATGTCGGAGACGACGCCGTTCAACCGACGCAACCCGCCTGCTATGTTCAGCGCCGTGACGCTGTCGCGCACCCAACGCACCGTTCCATCGACGCGGATAATTCGGTAGACCTCTTCCTCATGGCCGGACCTGTCATTCGTTGGGAGTCCGCAACAGGTAGAGGCCGGTTGAATTTGCTTGAGGATGGGTATTTATTTGACTCAGGTATTGGGAAATAGCCCCTACATGTTGTGGTCGTCCGTAGCGCGTGTCGCGGTGCCTCCGACCAGCGATTTGTAGGGTGCCGGTGGCACGGCGACGGCCTGTTGAACCAGGCGGTAAAAGAGCTTGCCTCGACTTCTGGACTTGCGGCGGTTGAAGCGGAAGGCGAATTCGTCGAGGTAGGAGTCGAGATGCTCGTGACTGACCGCTCCTTGATGCGTGCCCAGTATCCAGCGCTTCACTAACGACACCACGCGGTGCACCCGGGGGAGCAGTTTCGAGGCGCGCGCCGGTTGCCCCTCCAGGTAGCTCACCTCGTGGCGATAGCCGTCGCCTTCGAGCGGTTCGTATCCCAGCCAACCGTCGGTATGGACCACGCTGCCGGGTTCGATCGACTCGCCGACGAAGGCCATCAAGCTGTCCCCGGAGGCGTTGGGAATGGTGCGTATCCGAACCCGCCCGATGCCGGCACCATCTTCCTCGGCCGCTACTACAATCAGCGCCTCAGCGTCGGTTTGGCGACCGCGCACGCCCTCCTCCAAGCCTCCTAAGTAAGTCTCGTCAACCTCCACGCGCCCGCTGAGCCGATCGCGTCCGGGCCGCACCATGGCGCGCCGGAGCTTATGCAACCAAGTCCAGGCCGTTTTGTAGCTGCCCAGGCCCAACACCCGCTGCAAGCCCAGCGCGCTCGCCCCGTTCTTCTGGCTCGTGAGCCACCACATGGCTCGAAACCAACTCTGGAGGGGTTGGCGGGTGTCTTGAAATATTGTGCCCGCCGTTGGAGAAGCTTGATGCCCGCAGCCGGCGCACTCCAGCAGCGCTGTCCGCACCGCCCACGCTTTGTCGTGCCCGCATCGCGGACAACGAAAACCCTCCGGCCAGCGGAGTTGACACAGATACTCTCGACAGGCCTGCTCGGTGGCGAAACGCGCCTCGAACTCGGCCAGATTCCGAGGATAATCTTCCATTTCCCCGATCCTACATCTTGTGGTCACCTGAGTCAAGTAAATACCCATCTGCTTGAGAAGGGAGGTGCCGAAAGGAATAGGGATCGAACCCGCGATCAGACAAGCCGCGGCACAACTGATTTTTCCAGCATGCGAGCTAAATTCAATTTCAGCCTAATCCGAGGGGGAAGCAACTCTACGCTAACATAGCATGAACAACATTTCCGTGCACGTCGGTCAGTCGAAAATGGCGGCCTTGGTACTTGAAGGTGAGTTTCCTGTGGTCCACGCCTAATAAATGCAGAATCGTGGCGTGTAAGTCGTGGACGCTTACGGGATTGTTGACAATGTTATAAGAATAGTCGTCGGATTCCCCGTAAGTGATGCCGCCCTTCACTCCGCCGCCCGCTATCCATAGACTGAAGCAGCGCGGGTGATGGTCGCGTCCGTAGTTGTCGGCGGTGAGGGTCCCCTGGCAGTAGACGGTGCGGCCGAACTCGCCGCCCCACACGATCAACGTGTCGTCGAGCAGGCCGCGTTGCTTGAGATCGGCGACCAGGGCCGCCGATGGTTGATCGGTGTCGAGGCATTGCTCAGGCAGGCGTTCAGGTAGGTTGCTGTGCTGGTCCCAGCCGCGGTGAAACAATTGCACGAAACGTACGCCGCGCTCGACTAGGCGGCGTGCCAGCAGGCAGTTCGCGGCATACGTGCCCGGTTGGCGGGAGTCGGGCCCGTAAGCTTCGAATATGTGTTCGGGTTCGGTGGAAAGATCGGTCAACTCGGGGACGGATGTTTGCATCCGGTAGGCCATCTCGTACTGCGCGATACGCGTCGCGATTTCGGGGTCGCCGAAATCGCGCAGCTTGATTTGGTTGAGCCGCGCCAGATCGTCGAGGTAGTGACGTCGATCGGCGTGATTGAAGCCGGGCGGGTTGGAAAGATAGAGCACCGGATCGGCGCCCGAGCGGAATTTCACGCCTTGGTAGCGAGAGGGCAAAAACCCGCTGCCCCATAGGCGGCTGTAGAGTGGCTGACCCGAAGATTTACCCTGCGAGACCATCACCACGAACGCCGGCAGATCTTGATTCTCGCTGCCCAGCCCGTACGCCAGCCAAGCGCCGATGCTGGGGCGGCCGGCGAGTTGGTGGCCGCTCTGCAAAAAAGTGATGGCCGGGTCGTGGTTGATCGCCTCGGTGTGCATCGAACGAACCACCGCCAACTCGTCGGCGATTTTCGCGGTATGCGGCAGTAGTTCGCTAAACCAGCCTCCCGACTTCCCGTGCCGGGCAAACGAAAACTTCGAAGAGGCCACCGGGAAGCGGTTCTGCCCCGCGGTCATACCGGTCAGGCGTTGGCCTTGGCGGATGGAGTCGGGTAATTCCTCTCCTTGGCGATCGGCGAGCCCGGGCTTGGAGTCAAATAGATCCATCTGGGCCGGTCCGCCGGACTGAAATAGGTAGATGGCGCGCTTGGCTTTGGGTGCGAAGTTCGGGAATTGGGGGAGACCTGCGTGAGATGTCTCCGCTGAGTTTGATTCGGCGGCGCGCAAGTCTTCGCCGAGCAGAGTCGCGAGAGCGGCTGTGCCGATGCCGCCGGCGGCCGAGCCGAAGAAATAGCGGCGAGTCAGCAGTCGCCGTAGTTGCTCGCGGGGGGCCATGGGGGTTGGATGGGCAGTGAACCATCCCGTTGCCGGAGATTCCCGGCGGCCGCCGGGACGACCACTATTCTAGGGGATCATCGGCGGCGGGCGCTTCTTCCGGTTTCCGTTTGACCCGATATTCGATCAGACGGATGCTTCGCCCGGCATCGATTCGACTGCTTTCGAAGCGGCCGGGGAAGTGCGTTTCAACCCAAGCGCCGAGCTCGCGCGGGTAATTCCCCGTCACTTCATAAAAGGCGTTCACACCGAAGAAGTAGAATACCTTTCGCGATTGCAGTCGGGGCGCCACCTCGCGGGCATAAAACTCCTCGTTTTGGAACACGGACCAGCGGAAGGGCAGGTTGACGCGCTCCCAAGTTGGATATGTCCCACCGGGACCGCGCAGAGGAGATTGCGTGGCCGCGGAGACTAAACCGGTCACGCGGTCATCGTCCTCGACGAAACCGGAGCGGAAGAGGACAAGCGCCTCGGGCTGATCTTGCAGTATCTTTTCCATCACGGCGACTCCGCGGCGCCAGTCCTGAAGGCCGACCTTGCTGAATGAGCCGAGCAGGTAAAACGTTATTCCGAACGTGACCGCCACCGAAACGCCCCAGTAAGACCATGGAAACATCGCCGTGCCGCGGGGAATCCGCCGCGCGCCTTCAGCGGCCAACACAAGAGCCGGAATGACAACGGTTCCCAAATAACGTTCCACCAACAAATTGGGTCCGACCGCGCTCATTAGGCTTAGGCCCGCGACGGGCACGGCAACGCACAACCACAAGGTGTAAATGAGCGAGCGTTGGGCGGAATCGGAGCGTGGGCCGCCAACGGCCCAGCCCGCGGCGGCCAACACGAGCGGACCTCCCACCAACACGAAGAATGCCAAGAAGTTCGGCGCGCCGGCCCAGTCCGTGTCCGATCGATTTACCCATACCGACCAAACATGCGGCAACGTCGGCGACACCAGCAGTAACTGGAAAACCACGTCGAGCGCGAACTCGCGCGGCCGATAGCGTGCCCACAGCGGCCCTAAGAGCAGATAAGACAGCCCCACGCCCGCGCTGACCAATCCAAGTGCGTAGTGAGCGGCGAAAGTTCCCGCGCCTCCCAGGACAAAAAGAACCCGCCCCCAGGGGCTCCCTGTCAACACCACCTTTACGAACCCAGCCAGCATTAACGATGTGAAGAAAAGACCCACCGTATAGGGCCGGGCATTAGCGCTTTGTTCCACCAGCTGCGGGGAAAGAGCGGCCAGCCCCGCCGCCAGCAGCCCCGCCTTGGTGCCGACAAGCCATTGAGCCGCCTTGAAAATGAAGAAGACGGTCCCGAGTCCGAACAACAGGGACGGGATCCGCAGCGCGATTTCCGACTCTCCCAGCAGGCGGACGAAAGGCCAATTGATCAAGTAATAGAAAGCGCTGTGCGGCTGAAATTCGAGGGTTCGTGGGATGACATCGGTCCAGTTCGCCTCCACGGTCCACAGCGTTCCAAATTCATCGAGCCAAAGGCTGAAGTGGAAGCCGTAAAGCCGAAACGCTAACCCGATCAGCCCGCAGACCACGGCGAATTGCCGGAACGGCCGCAAGCCCGAGCCGCCGGCTTCCCCACCGGAAGCGTCGGTCCCGGGATCACGCGGGCCCGGGGCGCCCCCGGACCGGCGGGCGGCGGCGTCCCGCTCCATTTTCGTCATCAGCCAAGTAGCGATCACGACGGCGGCGGCGACAAAGATGGCGACGGAGGGCATGAAGGGAGGCCGATTGGGCCGATCGACGGTCTGGAGACAGGGACCGGGTTCGAGCGGGCGCGGACGCTTGCTCAGGCCGCGCTTAAGTTATTACAGCATATGCGTCCGCGAGACTTGGCGAAAGCGGGCGGACTCTCTCCCAAATTTGCACCGGCTGACGCTCCACTCCGTGTAACAGAACGTTTGCGCGCTGTTTTGATGGCTCGCCGCGACAAGCCCCGCGCTAAAGACCTCCCGCGTTCCGACGATTGCTCCTAAGGAACCGCTCCGCGTCGCGCACGCAACCGTGCCGCCGGAATCGGAGAATAGGGGAGATCTGACGTGGGAATTCACGCGAAATTCTTCTTGCTGGTGGCGGGAATCGGCGTTTTTCTGGCGGGGTCCGCTTATTGGATCTTGGAGGGCGCGCATGCCAACCTGATCGGCGAAGAAGCGGTGCGGATCGCCGAAATTGTTTCAACGCAGGTGGTCGCCGACCGCGCCGAGTACACGGCGAACTTGGTCGGCAAGCTCAAGAAGGAAGGCACTGGGGGGGCGCGGGATTCACACCTCAAAGAGGGGTATATTCCGCTACCGGCCCAGTTTGTTCGGAATGTTTCCGAACGCGTTAAGGCCAAGGCCGGGGGGCTGTATTCCTACTCGCTGGTGAGTGGCTGGACCCTCAACGAACAGCAAGGATTGAAAGACGGTTTCGATCGCTGGGCGTGGGGCCGATTGCTCGAGCAAGAAACGGAATTTCAGCGCTCCGGCACTGCTCGCGGGAACGAGAGCTTTCCCTGGCGGGCCGTCCATCGCTTCGAAACCGTCGAGGGGAAACGGACCTTGGTTTACATGAAAGCCGACCCCGCTTCCGTGCCGGCTTGCGTGTCGTGTCACAACCAATACGAAAAGCGGCCTGATGTTGCCGCCATGCGTACGCGGGACGGCGTAGGGGCGGGTAAGCAGTGGCAACTGCACCAGTTGATGGGGGCCTCCGAGTTGAAATTCCGGTCGACCACGTCGCGGCGCGGGCTGCCGCCGGGCGGAACCGATTGATAGGCGGGTTCGGCGTCATTCTCGTGATCGGGCTGGGGCTGTTGCTTCTCCTGGTGCGAAAGCAAATCCTGCAGCCGATCGACCGCGCCGTGGAAGTCCTCGACGGCGTGGCGGGGGGCGATTATACGCAACGGATCGAGGTCGGCCGTGACGACGAAATCGGCCGATTGGGGGACGCGTTGAATACGACCGTTGAGCGCATCGACGGCGCCTTGCGGGAAGTCCGTGAAGCCTCGGAACGCGAAGAATCTCAATCCAAGGATCTCCGGGCCAAAGTGGACAGCATTCGGTCGGTTGTCGAGGCCGTGGGGCGTGACGATCATTCTCAACGCATCGAGGTGCACGAAATCGGGCGAAGCGCCGCCGAAGGCTGGACTCCGCGAAGTCTCTGGCCGAGACGGCCGGAGAGTTGCAAGCGCTGGTGACCCGTTTCAAGGTCTAGGCCCGTGGTTCGGTTGGCGAACCCGGCTAAGGCCTGTTAAGGCCGCAATCGGGCCAGTACGGCGTCGGTCACGTCGGCGGTCTTGGCGTCGCCTCCCAGATCGGGTGTGAGATGTCGGCCCTCGCCGAGAACGTCCGAAACGGCGGCTTCCACCGCCCCGGCCTCCGCCTCGAGGCCGAGAAAATCGACCATCATCGCGACGCTGAGGATCATCGCCAGCGGGTTCACGATCCCTTGCCCGGCAATATCGGGCGCCGAGCCGTGCACGGGTTCGAACATCGAGGGAGCTTTGCGGGTTGGGTCGAGATTCGCGCTCGGGGCCAGGCCCAGGCTGCCCGTGAGCGCCGCCGATAAATCGCTCAAGATGTCTCCGAACAAGTTCGAACCGACCACCACATCGAAACTTTCCGGGCGACGGACAAAGTGCAGCGTGGCGGCGTCGACCAGCAGCGATTCCGTCTCAATGTCGGGATAATCGGCCGCCACGTCGGCGAAAACGCGGTCCCACAGCACCATGCTGTAACCCTGCGCATTGGACTTCGTGATCGAGGTCACGCGCTTTCGACGGTTGGGCTTCCGCGACAACTCGAATGCGTAGCGGATGATGCGTTCGGTTCCCTCGCGGGTGAAGACCGACGTTTGCACGGCCACCTCCCGCGGCAGGTCCGGGTAAACGAAACCGCCTGCTTGCGCGTACTCGCCTTCGGTGTTTTCGCGGACGATGACCATGTCGATCGAGCCGGGCTGCTTGCCGCTGAGAGGGGACGTAACACCGGGATGGAGCTTGGCCGGGCGCACGCAGGCGTATTGATCGAAGGCGCGCCGGATGGGCAACAGCAAACCATTGAGCGTGACGTTGTCGGGTACGTCGGGATGTCCGATGGCCCCGAGCAGGATGGCGTCAAAGCCGCGCAGTTGCTCGACCGCGTCGTCGGGCATCATCTTGCCGTGGCGGAAGTAGTGGTCGGTGCTCCAGTCGAATTCCGTCCATTTGAATTGGGTGCCCGAGCGGTCGCCGACGGCATCGAGTACGCGGCGGCCTTCCGGGGTGACTTCCAGGCCGACGCCGTCGCCGGGTATCGCGGCAATGGAGAATTCCTGTTGCGCCATAAGGGCTTATTTTGGCATAGGGTCGGTTGGCTGCCCGTTGCCAAGATGCGGTGCAACGGTTGTGTCATGATTTCCCGTCGCCCCTTCAGGGCTCAACTTTGTTCTGTGTTCTTACCTAGGGTTCCGCCTTCGGCTCCACCCTAGGCTATATTCCTGCCGCCGCTTCGCGGCTCCAGCTGCCTGCGATTTCGCCGGGCGCGAAGCAATGCCCCATTCGCTCGCAAAGAGGTTCGGAAGAGTCATCATTCCCTTGCAGCCCCAACATTACCCATTGAAAAATCCGCCCCACCCTCAGCGGAAATTCTCGACCAGCATGAGGTCGGCCTCCATCGGCTCCACTTGGCCGAAGAGAATCGATCGGCCGTCGGGGGCGACGCTCATCGTGCCGACCAGCTGTCTATCGATATCATGGATCGGCTCGACGGCGCCCGTGGCAAAGAGGAGGAACTGAAGGGAAAAAGCGGCCCCCGTCGATGGCGGGACGAAATAGACCCCGTCCTCGACGACATCATAGAGTTCTGGGTGCAAGGATTCGAGGACCTGCTCGGCATCCTCTTCAGTCCCTTCATTGCCTCCCCCAACCGGCATTCTCCACACAGAGCGGTTGGGGCCGCGCTTAAAGTAGAACCACTTGCCGTCGGGCGACTCCATGGTTGGTCCCCGTCCGGCTGTAACGACTTGGGCGGGACCTCCTCCCGCCGGCATCTTGAAAATCTGAAAAAACCCGCTCCGGTCCGAATTGAAGTAGACCCACTCGCCGTCTCTCGACCAAGACGGCCTGCCCGACGAATCGTTCGTCAAACGCCGAGGAGCGCCCCCATCGGCGTCCACGACGTAGAGATCGGAATGCCCTTCGGCGTCGGAACTGAATGCGATACTCTTCCCATTGGGAGCCCATCGGGGCCGACGGTCTGCGCACCAAGCGAAGTCAACTGCACCGGGTTCGAACCGTCGCTGTCACACGTCCAAATTTCCGAGGCCCCGGAGCGATCCGAACCGAACGCGATGCGGTTGCCGTCGGGAGAATATCGCGGCTGGGCGTCCCAGCGGGAAGAAGCAATCAACTTGACCGCCGCGCCGGTCGCCCTGTCCGTGACGGGCAGGTTCAGGCGGTAGATGTTGATGTTTAAGTTCGTCACTGTATACGCGAGCCGATTGCCCTGACGGGAGACAATCGGCCAAATTCCCACCTCTCCAAACGGTAGCCGCTCGGGCGAGGCGGTCCCCGATACCGGCACTCTCCAAAGACTTGAGTTGGTGAAAGGCCCCGCCGAGAAAACAATGTCGCGGCCGTCGGAAGTGAAACTTTGTGGCGTGGCCCCGGTCAGCTGCTCCATAAAGGTTCGGCGTCGAGGTTCGCCTCGCGGGTTCAAATCTTCGTCGAGATCCAGCAGATGGAGATCGGCTTTCAACCCGGAGCTGTAGCGGGAATAGGCGAGCATGTGGCCGTCGGGAGAAAAGGCGGGCATGACGTCGGCTAACCCGGGCTAGCCTGCATTTCTCACCACCTGACGGTCGAAGCACGCAATGGGCCTGTCATTCCTTCGTTACGGTTGCCTGCCGTGCTCACCGTACTGTTCAAGTACGCCTCTTTGGTTAAGGAAGGGGCGCCAGGCGGCCCGTGCCTTGTACTGGCAGCCCTCTCACGCACTTCGCCTCGCCACGTGGTGAGAAATGCAGGTTAGTACTTCGGAACCGAGGGGTCGACCCGATCGCTCCAGGCGAGGATGCCGCCCTTGAGGTTCTTGACCTTTCGGAAGCCCGCCTTCTTGAGAAAGTCGACGGCCTTGGCGCTGCGCATGCCCGATTTGCAATGGACGACAATGTCGTCGGCCGAGTTCAGTTCGTTGACGCGCTTGGGTAAGTCTCCCAGCGGAATCAACACGGTGTCGGGTAGCGAGCAGATCTCGTATTCGTGGGGCTCGCGAACATCCAACACAAAAACGGGGTCGCCGCGGTCGAGCCGCTGCTTCAAATCGACGACGTCGATTTCCCATTCGCTCAATCCCGGTTCGGGCTCGGACTCGACTTGCGGGATGCCGCAAAACTGCTCATAGTCGATCAGCTCGCGAACGGTCGGATTGTCGCCGCAGACGGGGCACCCCGGATTGCGGCGCAGCTTCAGCTCGCGGAACTTCATGTTGAGGGCGTCGTAGAGCACTAAGCGCCCGCTCAATGTTTCTCCCTTGCCGAGGATGATTTTGACCGTTTCGGTGGCCTGGATGCTGCCGACCAACGCCGGCAGAATGCCGAGCACGCCTCCCTCGGCGCAACTGGGAACCAGCCCCGGAGGCGGCGGCTCGGGATAGAGGCAGCGATAGCACGGCCCGCCGTTGTGATGGAAGACGGTGGCTTGGCCTTCGAAGCGGAAGATCGAGCCATAGGCGTTCGGCTTACCGAGCAGAACGCAGGCGTCGTTGACCAAGTAGCGCGTCGGGAAATTATCGGTGCCGTCGACGACGACGTCGTAATCCTTGAAAATTTCGAGAGCGTTTTCGCTGGTCAGCATCGTCTCGTATTTTTCAATCTCGACATAGGGGTTGATGTCGTTCATGCGGTCGGCGGCGGAGTCGAGCTTGGGCCGACCGATGTCGGCTGTACCGTGAATGACTTGCCGCTGCAGGTTCGTCATGTCGACGATGTCGAAATCCACGAGGCCGATCTTCCCGATGCCGGCGGCGGCCAAATAGAGCCCCAGAGGCGCGCCGAGCCCGCCCGTGCCGATCATCAGGACCTTGGCCTGCTTGAGCTTGATCTGACCCTCCATACCGACCTCGGGCATGATCAGGTGGCGGCTGTAACGAAGGATCTCGTCGTTGCTGAGAGCCGCGGCCGGCGGGGCGCCGACAGGATTAGCCGACATGGCGACCTCCGGCGATCGAGGGAACGATGCTGATCACGTCGTCGGGACCAACAGGGGTCTTATCGCGCTCGAGATAGCGGATATCTTCGTCATTCATATAGACATTGACGAAGCTGCGCAGCTTGCCCTCGTCGTTGAAAAGATGCCGTCGCAGTTCGGCGTGCTCCCCGGTCAATTTGTCCAGCGCTTCGCCGACGCTCGAGGCTTCGACCTCGACGGTGTCTTGCTGGTCAACGTATTGGCGCAAAGGGGTGGGAATCGTCAATTTAGGCATCACGGTCTCCGTAGCTGAGTTCTTCTTTTTCCGCCTTGGTTTGATCGGGGTCGGGCAGCCAGCTGTTGGCGTGGTCGAACCGCCCCTGTTTGATCGAGAGTACAACAAACGAATACCAAGGGCAGGAGTTCTTTAAATCGGTTTCGGAAAAATAGGCGTCGCAATCGGGATGGGAATGATAGATTCCGATCAGCTCGAGCCCTTTCTCGCGGGCTTCGCGATCCGCCGCCAGCAAATCTTCATTGCGCAATTCGTAGCGTGCCGCCTGCTCGCCGTCAAAGGAATTTGCGAGCGGCATGTCGGCTGTAACGACCTTGCCGTCGGACCCCGAGGCCCCAAGCATCGCTCCGACGCATTCATTGGGGTAGACCGCCTCGGCGTGCTTCACCATCGCTTTCCACGGGGCTGAATCAATCTTTACCATCGCGTCTTGATCGTCCCTCTTCTCAATAAGATGCTGCCGGCCGGCCAAAAGATTCGTCAACACAGATGAACGGGGCACGCCCGGGCACGGATCGGCGCGCCAGGCAACCCGGTTACTCGTCGTCCCAAAAATGCTCGCTGAGATACTTGTCGGCGGCATCGCAGAAGACGGTAACAATCGAGCCGCTGTCGACTTCTTCCGCAACCTTGAGCGCGGCGACCATATTCGCGCCCGAGGAAATGCCGACGAGTAACCCCTCTTCCCGAGCCAAGCGGAGAACCATTTCGTGGGCGTCCTCGGTCTCGGCCCAAATGTTGGCGTCCGCCAACTCGTCGTCGTAGATGCCCGGGACGATTGCCGTCGGCATATGCTTGAGGCCCTCCAACCCGTGAAACCCTGATGAGGGTTGCATCGAAACCAACCGCACACGGTCGGAATATTCCCGCAACCGCCGTCCCACGCCGGTGAAGGTCCCGCTGGTGCCCAGCCCGGCGACAAAATGCGTGATCGTTCCCTCGGTCTGGGCCCAAATCTCCGGTCCTGTCGTGTCATAGTGCGCCTGCCAGTTAGCCGGATTGTTGTACTGGTCGGGGTAGAAATAAAGCTCCGGGCTGCGCTCATACTCGGCTTGGCACTCTCGAATCGCGCCGTCCGACCCCTCGCCCGGGTCCGTTAGCACGATCTCGGCTCCGAAGGCTTTGAGAATGCGTTTGCGCTCCGGTGATGCGTTCGCGGGTAAAAAGAGCTTGACCCGATAGCCCCTCGCCGCGCCGATCATCGCATAGGCGATGCCCGTATTGCCGCTGGTCGAATCCACCAGAATCTTGTCCCGGGTCAGGCGGCCGCTACGCTCGCCTTCCTCGACCATCTTCAACGCCGGACGGTCTTTCACCGACCCGCCCGGGTTGAAATATTCCGCCTTGGCATAGATCTCGACATCCGGCAAGTGCCGAGCCAGATTTTGGATACGAATCAGCGGAGTATTGCCGATCCGCTCCAAGACCGATATGCTTCCTGGTGCCTTCGTGGACGTCACGTGAAAACCTTCGGAGACCGTCGCGCGAGAGCCTCCTCAACCTTGATCGTAGTGAATCCCTACTATTCCTGTCAACAAATAGGAGATTGTCATCTGGGCGGAGCAAGCAGGGTGATGCCGATATGGAGTTAGATCGGATTTTAAGAACATTTACATGGCTCTTAAAGTAACTTATAGGAATAATAAGGAAAGAAGGAAGTCTTGCCCCAGGCGTCCGGAGACAACGATCAGGATGTCGTAACGGAGTCGATTGAAGCGTCGGATAGACCGCCCGGCGCAAGCTTGGCTGGTCTAACTCAGCTCTTTTGGCTGGACTGGCGTTGCTGTCTTTGCTTCTCGAGTCGCTCTTCGATGGACTCGACGAGACGCTTGGCGCGATGGATTATCTCCGGGTCACCGTCGATTTTCTCAAATCCGGCGTGAGCGTCCACGGCGAATTTTCGAGCGTCGGCAAGTCGCCCGTCGTCTCGCAGTGATAGGGTCAGAGTAAAGCGGGTGTCGGCCGCATCAGCGACATTACCTTGTCGCTCGTAGTAGCGAATCGCCTCGCGGTAGTAGGGTAAGGCGCGGCCCAAATCGCCCAGCGCAAAGCAGATGTGGCCTAACTCCTGGTTGTGGTGCGCCAGCTTGACCCAATCGTCGGGAGGATCGCTTTCGATGGCGCGCATGTAATGTTGGCGCGCGTCGCTCAAGTGCCTCATCAGATCCGTTTGGGCCATATTCGCTTTTCGAGCCATGCCGAAAAGCTCCCAAGAAACCCGCCCCAACTCCGCGTAGCAAGCCGCCCTGCCGAGACGGTCGTCTTCGTCCCGCAAGGTCAAGCTTTGCTGAAACCAGCGGTCGGCCTGGTCCAGGTTACGCACGCCGAGTTCGTCGGTATAAGCCAACCCCAGCTCAAACGTCCACTGGGAAGCGGTTTCGGTTTCCCCGAGTTGCTGGATGAGATCAACGGCTTCCTGGTCGATTTTGGGTTCCGGGAACCCTTGTCTTCGCAAAACCCCGCTCAAACGAAAGAGCGACTCGGCGCAGCGTCGAATTGTGTGACGCGCGTCCTCGTCCCATTGCTCGGGCGCGGTCGCGATGAAATGCGCCGCCTCCTCGCGGTCCCAATGCAAACACAATCGCTGAAGCTGTTCGGCGCGCGGGAGGTGGTGCATCCGAGCAGCCGCGTACACGCCCTGCTCGATAACCGCTCTCCAGTAGAGGTCGAGGCCGGGCAGCGGTTTCTCGGTACCGCGTTCGGAGCACTCCTTCATGAGTTCGCCGACGAAGCCCTCCCAAGCCGAGACCCCTCCTTGCACTTCGAAAAGCGCTCCCAGGCCTTGAACGCAACCGCCGATCAGATCATGCCACTCGTCTTGTCTGGCTAAAGAGAGCGCGTGCCACAGATTGGCCTTCTCGCCGGCAAGCTCGGTTTCAACATCCGGGTCTCCCGTCTTGAGACGCTCAAACAACCGCGTACCGAAATCGGAGAAGCTTCGAACGTAGGCGCGGTTAGCCACCGTCAAATCGTCGAGATCCGCCTCTTTCACGCGGCTTCGCAACGTATCAAAAAAAGAACGCTTTTTGCCGCGCGGCTCCGGTTTCGATTGGACGGCGGCTTGGAACGGGGACTCCGTCACGGCCGGCAACAGGGGGTGCATCGTGAACACTCCCTCACCTCGGCGGCGCAAAATGTGCAACTTGGCCGCCCGGTCGAGAACGGTCGATTCGGGATCATCGCTCAACTCGACGAAGGCGCCGTTCTTCTGCAGTTGCGGCAGAGCCGAGTCGGCGGGTCCTTCGGCCAGTGCCGCCAACTGCTCGGCGTTCACCGTCCCGCGGAATAGGTGCAGCAAGGCCACGACACGCCTGTCGTTCGCTCCTAGTCCTTTCTTGACGGCGTAACTCAAAGCCGCCTGCGCGACATTACCGTCCTCATCTCCCGACCCCGCCGCGGTCACGCGACCTTGCAACGCGCGCAGCCCGCCCGCGCTCTCGATCTCTTCCTTGACCGCGGCCGCGGCGAGACACGCCAGCGCCAGCGGTTTGCCCTCGCTGTAGTCGAGTAGCGGCCGCCAATCGTCGGCGTCCTCGAGTCGGCCGTCCGCGTTTTCGACCAACGCCCGGATCATCCGCAACCGTTCGCAAGGCGGCAACCCCGAGATCGAAACGCGCCGCGGCATGATTCCCAGCCAGCGGTGTTCGGCGGGATTGCTCACCAGAAGAAACTTGGCCTGGGATTGGCGGGCGGATCGCAGGAAACCGGTCAGTTCTTGTCGCTCGACTTCGGACCATTCCGATTCACCCGTCACCGGCTCGATCGCTTCCACGTTGTCCCAGATCCAAAAGCATGGAATCTGGTTCATCACCTGAAGGATGACTTCCTGGCGCTCTTTGGCTTCGACCCGGTTCCAATTATGCCCCGTTTCTTCGAGAGCGGCCCGAAAAACTCGGGCCAGTTGATCGAGCACCGATGCCAAGGTGATGCGATGATCGAACGACGTGTACATCACCGGCCCGTCATTTCCACCGGTACGCGTAAACCAGTCTGCGAACTCGGCGGCCGCCGCCGTCTTGCCTTGGCCCGGATCCCCCTCCAGCAATACGATTGAATAGGCGTCGAAGGCGCGATCGAGCTGCACCAGCACGGCATCGCGGCGAATAAACCCTCCCACCGGCTCCGCGGGGCGAGCAGCGGATTGATTTTCCGGCGCCTCGGCGGCCTCGACAACCCGCAGCGGAACTGCGGCTGTCGCTTTTGGCTTGGCGAGTACCAACGGCGCGGGCTCGCGTTCGTAAGCCAGCGGCACGCCGACTTCTTGGAAGGGAATCGGGCCGTAGGTGACTTGACGATCCGTGATATCGCGGCTTTGTCGTCGCACGCGCGAAACCGCTTCTCCTAAACTCCGGCCCTGCGCCAACTCGTTGTAAATCTTACCGGTCATTTCCGACGCGCAGATCGGATCCAGTCCGTAAGGCAGGCAAAGAGCGCCGGCAAGGCCCTGAGCCGCGGCGTCATGCGCGACCGAGAGCAGCGCCTGTTGGGTCGAGCCGGGGGCCTCATCAAAATCACGGGGCTCAAGATGAAACGCGTCGGAGGAAGCGGGCGTGGCGCAAAGCGTCAACAGCGGCACGCGGGCGTCCGCCAACAACTCCGCCAGGGAAACGCCGTCCACCAGGTGAAAATTTTGTTCGAGCGTGGCGTCCTGGAACGCCAGGTAGCCGTGGGGGCCTCTCAGGACTTGAGAAAACTGTGGTTCATGCTCGAATAACGCGACTTCATCCGGCGTTCCGTCAAGCTCCACGTCCGAGAATACGCCGGAACAATCGATGTGCACGACGTGATACGGCTCGCCCATCGCTTCGGCCTCGAGCAATGTGCTGCTGAGCTGACCGACGGTGGGCGGCCTGAGGAAGTCAACCCGTACTCTTTCCCGCACTTCGCGCCCCAGCGAGCGCAACAGCAGAGCCGCCGTCGAACGAAACGGTGTTCCCGATTCCGCCAGCGGCCGGCATATCGCGCAAAGAACCCGAAGTTGAGCACCATGGCGGCGCACGGCCGCCCCTTTTTCGGCGGCTTGGGGGATGCGGACGAATGCTTGCGCCTCGGCCGCCAACGCGCCGCCCGAGGGATCGCGGATCAACTCCCAGGGAATGTCGCCGCTTCCTTGCGAAGACGGTGTTGTGATCTCGACACGGGTCGAAGCCAGCTTCGGCTTGACCTTTCTCCAAGCGTCCGGGCCGCCCCGGACGAAAAGATCTTGCCGAAAAGATCGGTCCCAATGTCGTTGATTCGCCTTTCGGCCTCTTGCGCTTCGTCGCTCGCCTCCTCGATCGGGTAATGGAGGAAATCCTCCCAATACCAGCGCAGGCGCTCCCGATCTTCGGAGCTGAGCGAGAAAGCGAACCGGCCGACCGCGTCCTTACCCTGAGCCTCGTCGGTTCGGATAGTGACGCTGTGCTGGTCCCCTTCGAAGCTGTGCTCGATGCTGAGTTTCACGGGTAACGCCCGGGGACAAGGGATTGGCGGAGAGGGGGGGATTCGAACCCCCGGTAGAGCTTTAAACCCTACGACGGTTTAGCAAACCGCTGCTTTCGACCTCTCAGCCACCTCTCCGCGGGAGTCAAGGCCGGGTATCCGAGCAGGGAGCCATCCTTAATTTATCACAATCGCTCTTGATCCCACTCCGGAATCGTCCAATGCAAGATGAGCCTGCAATCGACGAGCATCGAAGTCGACTAAACATCCGTAGGCCGGCCGTGCGCAACGGCCCGCCGAGAATGCACTCCGAGCCTACGTGCGCGTGATATAGTCGATCCGGCCGCCGTCGGCCATCAGGTATTGGCCTGTCATGAACCCGGATTCCTCCGAAGCCAGAAACGCGATCACGTTGGCGATGTCGTCGGGCCTTCCCGTGCGGCCCAGTACCGAGCACGCCTTGACGCGTTCGATGACTTCTTGCTTCTGCTCGGGAGTCTTGCCGCCGATCGTCATATCGGTTTCGGTGAAGCCCGGCAGCACGGCGTTGACCGTGATGCCGTGCTCGCCGAAGGCCAGCGCGAAGCGCTTCGTGAGGCTCAGGACCGCCGCTTTCGTTGCGGCGTACATCGTGGTTCCGGCCATGGCGGTGCCGATGGCGGCGTTCGAGGAAAGGTTGATGACGCGTCCCCACATGCGTTCGCTCATCGACTCGATCACGGCCCGAGTCGCATAGATCACGCCTTTGACGTTGGTCTTCCACATGCGGTCGAGGTCGTCTTCGTTGAAGTCGAGCAGCTCGCCGGGGATCAGCAATCCGGCGTTGTTGACTAAGATGTCGACCGGCCCCAATTGGTCGGCTGTTTCGGAGACCATCGACTCGACCGCACTCTTGTCGGCGACATCGGCTTGGAGCGCGATGGCGCGGCCTCCGGCGCTCACGATTTGCCCGACGACTGTTTCGGCCGCGGCGGCGTTGCTGTTGTAGTTCATAGCAACGGCGGCTCCGTCGGAGGCGAGGCGCAGGGCCGCGGCCCGCCCGATGCCTCGCGAACCTCCGGTGACAAGGGCGACTCTTTTTGTTGCCATGGTTCCTCCAACTGCTCTATTTTATCGCGCGCTGTTTGCGTTCAATGTCGGGGGATGTCGGCGGGTGGGAATGCGGGGTGCCTACTCAGAACCCGGATTTTCGTACCAACATACATTTCCTCACGATCCCGTGCTCGAATAATTCTGAACCCCGCGATTCCACAGCAACACCGCCAACGTCATGAAAACCGCCGTGACAAGCGGCAGAAACACCACATACCCGGCGTACTCGACACGCCCCAACAACTTCGACGCGGGATAGAAAGCGGCGAACCCGAAGGGGATGATCCAGCTCAGCAGAAACTGAATCATTGGGCTGTAGATCGAAAGCGGGTAGCGCCCGAAGGCCAGCATGTTGTACACCGGCGGGATGACGCCCACGCGGTCTTCCACCCAAAATGAAACGCAAGTGAGGATCAAAAACACTGAAGTGTAGATCAGCAGCCCGCAGACCGCCGCGAACACCAAAAAAGCCCAATCCGCCAAGCCGTATTCGAAACCCAACTCGCGGCTCGTGTAGAGCACGATCGCCAACCCGATCAACGTGTCGCTCACCGATTCAAGCCGAAACTGCTCGCTCATCACCTGAAACAGCGAATGCACCGGCCGCAGCAACACCCGGTCGAATTTCCCCTCGACGATATAGACCTCGCCGAAATAGTAGAGATTGACGCTGAGCAGGTTGAAAAGCGACAGGGGAATCAGCCCGAAGCCGTAGAGAAACAGGATCTCCGGAAAGGTCCACCCGGCGATTTCCGGCGCCCTTTGGAAAAGCAGGAAGACGACCGCCAGCCCAAACGCCGTCGCAACGATCGTCGTCACGATCGAAACGAAGAAATCGCCCTTGTAGGCCATTCGCACCTTGGCGTATTGGCCGAAGTAATGGATCAGCAGATCGAAGTAGCGGCGCACGGGTTGTTCCCATTCTAAGCATCGGGCGGCGCGGGCGCGAGAAATCCCTCTTGATTCCGGCATTTTGTGCTACATCTGTTGTCATGTCCAAACGTCGTTGGTTGTTGAGCGTCGTTTTTCTAGCTGTCGTCGCGGGTTCTTCCTGCAGTCAGGAAAGCTCTAAGAGAGTCGTCGGCGTCATTCCCAAGGGCACCAACCACATCTTCTGGCAAACCGTTCACGCCGGTGCTCTGGCCGCCGCCGATGAATACGATCTCGAGGTGATTTGGAACGCTCCGCAACTCGAGATCGACAGCGCCCGCCAGATCTCGATCGTCGAGAATCTGATCACGCGGCAAGTCGACGGCATCGTGCTGGCGCCGGTCGATGAAGAGGCGCTGGTCGCCGTGGTCGAGCGGGCGGCCGATTCCGGCATCCCGGTGTCGATTTTCGATTCGGGCATCAAGACCGACAAGATTATCTCCTTCGTCGCCACCGACAATTTCCAGGCCGGCGTGATGGCGGGCCGCCGCATGGGGCAAATTCTCAACGGCAAGGGCAAGGTCGGGGTGATCGGTTTCATGCCCGGCAGCGCTTCGACGACGGCTCGCGAAGCCGGCTTCAACGAAACCCTGGCCCGGGAATTTCCAATGATCAAAAACGTCGGCGTTCGTCACCCCATGGCGGACCGCGCCAAGGCTCTCGCCGAAGCCGAAAATATGATGACCGCCCACCCCGACCTCGACGCGCTTTTCGCCGACAACGAATCGAGCACCGACGGTACCGTGCGGGCTGTCAAACAGCGCGGCGCCGTGGGACAGGTGAAGATCGTGGGCTTCGATGCTTCCAAGGAATTGATCGAGGAACTCAAAGCCGGAACGATCGACTCGATTGTCGTGCAAGACCCCTTCAAGATGGGGTTTGAGAGCACCAGAGCCGTGGCTCTCCACCTCAACGGAGAAGAACCGACTGCCGAGATGGATTCAGGCGCTTACTTGGTTCTACCTGAAAACGTCGATACCCCCGAAATGCAGGAATTGCTGTTCCCGGATATCGCCCGCTGGCTGAGGCGCTGAGGGATCTTGAAACAATAGGCTGCCTCAAGCGCCGACCGAAACGGTCCTGTTGGGCAACCGACCCATTTAGGTTGACGTGCCGTTCCGGCGGGAAGCTATCGGGCGGCTTCCCAGATATTGATAAGGCCGCGGTCCGTCGCGGCGGCAACTCGCTCGCCGGCGGAGTCCAGAGCGATCGACAGCGCGGCCCCGTCCGGAGTTATCTCCGACACCTCTCTGGAGCTTGCAATGTCCCACAGTTTCAAAGAATCCGGTGTCGCGCCGAGAAGCAGAAAGTTCCCGCCAGGAGTCGGGATGAGAGCATGGAGCCACCCCGGGGAGCCCAGATCGGCGATTTGTTGTTCGCTTTGAACCCTCCAGACCTTGGCCCGGCCTCCGCCGTAGGCGGCGACGAGCCGGCTATCGAGACTAAAGCTCACTGCCGTCGCTCCCAGATCGAAACCCTTCAACTCAACCCGATCGCCCGCGAACGGCAGCCTCCACAGCGAACCGATTTCTCAACCGAGACCGAGGCGAGGAGGGCGCCGTCGGGGCTGAAGGCGAGCCCTTGCGGGCTGCGCCGGTGTCCTCGCAGCCTCGCAAGCCGGCCTTCGGTCGCCAAATCCCAGAGTGTGATCGTCTTGTCGGTCGTGCCCGCGGCTAATCGCCCGCCGTCGGCACTCAGAGCAACCGCCGTCACATCCTTCTTGTGGACCAGGGAATGCAGAGCTCTCCCCGTGCGAACCTCCCAAATCTTTACGGTTCGGTCCCAGCTTCCTGACGCGAGACGGCTTCCGTCGGCGCTGAATGACAGCGACGAGACTCGTGAGTTGTGGCCTCTCAAAGTCGCGAGTTGGTTGCCCGCGGCGGTATCCCAGATCTTGATGCCACTTTGCTTCGTGCCCGCCGCCAGCCGTTTGCCGTCCGGACTGAATGCCTGAAGTCTTTCCTGTGGTTCGACCATGGCTAAGCCTGCATTTCTCACCACCTGACGGTCGAAGCACATGACAGGCCCGCCATTACTTCGTTGCGCTTGCTTGCCGTGCTCACCGTACCGTTCAGGTACGCCTCTCTTGCCTAAGAAATGGGGCGCCAAGCGGCCCGCGTCTCGTACTGACGGCCCTCTCATGCACTTCGCCTCGACACTTGGTGAGAAATGCAGGCTAAGCCTTACGGGGAAGGCCGTTGAAATTGCGACGGGCCGTGCCGGACGACGAGCCATTGTCGAACCCCCTACGAGTGCCGGCCCATTGCAACCCCAAGCCCGGTGAACAGGGCAAACCGGACTTCCGACTACGCCTCGGTTTCCATCGCTCGCATTGCGAGAGCGGCTTCCACGTTTATATTGTCCACCCCTCCCCCGATTCCGTACGTTGTCAAGTGTGCTTTAATAGGCTTTCGGTAGGAGATTACCCTATGAAACGCCCCATCCAACGTTTAGCCCTGAGTACCGCATTTGTCGGCCTGTTGGCCGCAAGCTGGATTGTGAGTTCCGACGCGCCGTCGAGCGCGGCCCCGAGCCCCGCTCCCGCCCCGTCCACGGACGGGACCAGCGGCCAGGGGAAGTACAAGTTCAAGGTCCTGTATACGTCCGACCATCTGCCCTCGGAAGCCCAAGCGGTACTCGAAAAGGCTCACGGCGGTTTCGCGGTCGACCACCGTGACGGCAAAGGCGAGACCTACTTCGCCCTTCCCGGCGCGGGCATCATTCAGATCAGTTCGGACATGAAGAGCACCAAGATGCTGCCCACCGACGCGGCTATGAAAGCGCCGAACATGCACAATACGACGATCTGGTACGGCAACGACGGCAGTCCCTTCCTGTCGTTTCCGGGTGCCGGAATCGCCACCGTTTTCACGACCGATCTTTCCGGCAAATTGGTGCATCAGTTCGGCGGGCCGGACGGCACCGAGGACCTTGGGCATCCGGCCGCGAACGACTATTTCATCGGCCGCGGGAATTTCGTTCCCACCGACCTCGAACAGTTGAACGGCATGTTTTACATCGCCACCGGCTACTCGAACCTCGACTACGTATTGACGGCCAAGATCCTAAGCACCAACCCCTTCAAGACGGCCTGGTATGACCTGGCCTTCGGTGGCAAGGGCGACGGCGTCGGGCAATTGGGCACCGGACACGGCATCACCGTTCCGCCGGGAACGACCCGCATCGATGTCGCCGACCGGCCGAATTCGGAAATCGAACGCTACACCCGGCACGGTCAGTATCTATCCACTCTGCCGATGCCGCTCGGCTCCTTCCCCTGCGACGTCGACTATATGGGCAAATACGGTCTCGTCGGCGCTCTCCACGGCCCCGACCGCAAGCAAGGCGCCCCAATCTATCTGCTTGAGGACGACAAGCTGGTCTCGACCATCATGTGTAAGACGGACTTGGGCTTGGAGAACTTCCAGCACATCCACAATTCCGTGCTGCGGGAAGTCAACGGCAAGCTCTACATCATCGCGCAGGCTTGGAACCCGGGCGACTTCGCCATTCTCGAGCAGGTGAACTAGGCGCGATCGAAAGACGGTAGGACGAATAGGGCAGGCATCGCGCCTGCCCTTTCGCGGTTGCCGGTCGCCCCCCGACGAGGCGCACGCTCTCAGCGTGCCGTGTCGCCACTCTTGGCGACATACGCCGACCCCACGCCGGGCCCCAACCGTTCCTTGAACCCGACCGAACGCCGCAATCGAAAGGACCCCCATGGCAAGAATCGTCACCTTTGGAGAGATCATGTTGCGGCTCGCGCCGCCCAACCTCGAACGTCCCATGCAATCGGGGATGTTCGTGGCGACCTTCGGAGGCGGCGAGGCCAATGTCGCCGTCTCGACCGCTAACTACGGGCTGCCCACGGCTTTCGTAACCGCGCTGCCCGCCAACCACGCGATCGCCGACGGCTGCATCGCGGAACTGCGCGGCCTCGGCATCGACACCTCCGGCATCGTCCGCGCAAAGGGGCGGATGGGGATCTATTTCATCGAGCACGGTGCCAACCAGCGGCCGTCGAAGGTCATTTATGACCGCGACGACACGTCCATTGCTTTGGCGAAGCCGGGCGACATCGACTGGGACAAAGTCTTCGACGGCGCGACTTGGTTTCACATCACCGGCATCACGCCGGCCATCAGCCAAAGTGCCGCCGATCTTTCCCTTGAAGCCGTCAAGGCGGCCCGCGAAAAGGGCGTGACGGTTTCTTGTGATTTCAACTATCGTAAGCGGCTGTGGAACTACGGCAAGACCTCGCAAGAGGTCATGCGCGAGTTGGTCAAATTCGTCGACGTCGGCATCGCGAATGAAGAGGACTGCCAGAAATCTCTCGGCGTCTCAATCGACGTCGACGTTGAGTCGGGCGAGCTGGATGTAGAAAAATATCGGGCGCTTTCGGAAAAGATGCTTGATGAATTCCCCAACCTCAAGGTCCAGGCCATCACGCTGCGGGAATCCGTCAGCGCTTCGCACAACGGCTGGTCGGCTTGCTTGAACAACCGCGAAAGTTTTCACCTCAGCAGTAAGTATCAGATCACCCACATCGTCGATCGCGTCGGTGGCGGCGATTCATTTTCCGGCGGCCTCATCTACGGTTTGAACGCCTACGCCGACGATCATCAGCAGGCGCTCGAATTCGCTGTCGGGGCGTCGTGCCTGAAACACTCCGTGCCGGGAGACTACAACCGTTTCTCCGCCGCCGAGGTCGAA
The DNA here is from genome assembly GCA_965248235.1 of Bryobacterales bacterium. GTDB lineage: Bacteria > Acidobacteriota > Terriglobia > Bryobacterales > UBA6623 > UBA6623. The sequence goes on from CBDFIU010000003.1 coordinate 928,037, forward strand.
GCCCTGGTCAAAGGCGGTGGCTCGGGCCGAGTGCAGCGCTGACACGTACGGCCGAAGTTCATGTCGCGCTACCCCTGCCGGTCGTTCATTCTTCCCGCTAAGAATCGCCGGCGGCGCGCTTGGCCGCGCCAAACTCTTCGGTCTTGACGATACCTTCGCCTTCGCGGATGTGGATCAGGCGATCGGCCTCGATGTTGGGAAACGATTCCGTCTCACCCGTCGGCCAGCGGACTTCGACCAGCTCAACCCGCGTCGCCGACCCCAACCCGAAATGCAAACGCAGATCGCTTTGCGAGTAATAGCTCGCCCCGCTCATGACCTCGTCGATTTGGACCTGCTCGCCGGTCGTCACGCTCACACGAGCCCCGATCGCCGAACGATTCGAGCGCACCCCGATACACTTGACCATTAACCAATGGTTCGCCGTCTCGGTTTCGTTGCGAAGCAGCGACGGCGGCGCATCGATATTGTTGACCACGACATCGACTCGCCCGTCATTGTTGAAATCGCCGAAAGCGCAGCCGCGGCTAACATAAAGCCCGGTAATGCCCGGACCCGCTTTTCTTGACACGTCGCGAAAGCGCCCGTTGCCGCGGTTCCAATAAAGGACCTTGCGCTGCTGATAGGTGATGTAGAGCTTCTTGTCGGCGATCGCGGGATAGACATGGCCATTGGCGAGAAAGATGTCTTCCCGCCCGTCGTTGTCCAGGTCGAAAAAACCCGCCCCGAAGCCCAGGTATTTCGTATTGACCCCCAGCCCGGCTCGCACGCTCGCGTCGTGGAAGCTGCCGTCACCGTTGTTCTGATACAGCGTTGTGATCTGATCGGAAAAATTCGTCCGGAGAATGTCGAACCAGCCGTCGCCGTTGTAATCGGCTACGCCCACTCCCATGCCCGACAGCGCTACGCCGTTTTCATCGAAAGCGCAGCCGGCTTCAACCGCCGACTCGGTGAATGTGCCGTCGTGGTTGTTGCGATAAAGCAGGCTGGCGGCCGAATCGGCGGCGACGTAGATGTCGGGCCAGCCGTCATTGTCGAAATCGGCGGCGGCGGCGCCCATGCCGTAGGAGCCCGTGGGCCGCCAGTTCTTCTTGACAAAGGCCGGCTCGGCGAACCCGCGCGGGTTGGCGATCCCCGCGGATTCCGACACGTCCTCAAACGTGCCGTCACCCTTGTTGTGATAGAGGATATTCGTCCCGCCGCCATAGCCTCCCGGCCCGCAAGCGACGGGAATGTCCATGAACGAACAGTAGTCCTCGCTACCGGGCGCGGGCGCGATCTTCGGGTCGAAACGGACATAGTTGGCGACAAACAGATCAAGCAACCCGTCGCGGTCGTAGTCAAGAAAACAGCAGGCCGCGCCCCAGCGTACACCCTTGCCCGCGACCCCGGCGGCCTCGGAAACATCGGTAAACGTGCCGTCGCCGTTGTTGCGATAAAGAACGTTCTTGCCCCAATAGGTGACGAATAGATCGTCGAAGCCGTCGTTGTCGTAGTCGCCGATGCAGCATCCTTGTCCCCAACCGCTGCGCGTGAGCCCGGAGTCACCGGTGACGTCGGTGAACGTACCGTCGCGGTTGTTGTGGAACAGGTAGCTGGTCGGTTCCTTGCCCGCCGGCGCGCCTTCGAGGGTTGTGCCGTTAACAAGAAAAATATCGAGCCAGCCGTCGTGATCGTAATCGAAAAAGGCGACTCCGCAGCCCATCTCCTCGAGCAGCAGGTCTTTTTCTGTCACACCGCCCGAAACGTTGCGGGCCTTGTCGAGCCCGGCTTTCTCGGCGATGTCGACGAAGCTGACCGCCGGAGGCCCGTCTGAGGCGGCCGAAGCGCGAAACGACCGTCCGAAAAGCGCTTCCAGCCGGCCGAGACCGCTCTCGGATCCAAGCCCCGCCAAAACGGCCGCCCCCGCCCCACCACCCAGCAATCGCAGGAAGGCGCGACGCGAACCGGCGCGCGATCTAGTGCCGTCAGCCATCGTTTCATTATGTCCGCCGACGAGACTCGGCGGAGGCCAAACCACCACGGACGGGGCGTCTATCGATCGGAGACCACCTCAGCCGGCGGCAGGTTCAGCTGCCAAGAGACGCCGAAACGATCCGACACCCACCCGAATTTCCGGCTGAAAGGATAGCCGTCGAGCGGCATCAAGACTTCACCGTCGGTGGCGAGGTGCTCGAATAGATGATCAATTTCCGCTTCGCTCTCGCAGTCAACGAAGAGCGAGATCGAGGGCGTAAACGTGAACCCGTGCTTCACGGGACTATCGATACAGAGGAAGTCTTGGCCGTTGAGCACAAAGCTTGCCTTTTTCACGAAACCTTCGGCACCCGCTTCATCGGAGCCGTATTTTTCGATTGCCCTGATCTGAGCGTTGCTAAACAAAGAGACGTAGAAGGTCAGCGCCTCCTCGGCTCGACCGTCGAACATCAGGAAGGGCGTGATCTTTGGGCTCATTGGGCGGCGTTCTCCGCCGCCTTTGCCGCGCGCCGCTTGCTTTCGAGAGCCGTCACCTCGTCCTCGAGCTGCTTGAAAAGATCGAGCGACCGGCGACTCTTCTCCTCTTCTCCCAGCCGCCGGTAGAGCAACCCCAGCACGTAGTGGTAGCGCGAGATGCGCGCGTTCAGCGCGACGGCTTTCTCAAGCGCCGCGACCGCCTCGGTCCATCGCTTGAGCGCGCGCAGCGCCTTGGCCTTTTGAAAGTACACCATGTGCGAATCCGCGTCGATCACAAGAGCCTTCTCGGCTCGCTCAAGCGCCCGCTCGGGTTGGTTCATGCGATTGTAGTAAGCCCCGAGATTGACGTAGGGCGCGGTGAAATCCCCTCCCCGCGCGTCGTTGAGGGCGATCGATTTGTGATAGTGTTCAAGCGCTTGTGGGTCTTCGCCCATCGACTCCAACGCGAAGCCCAGTGCGTTGTGCGCTTCCATGTAGTCGGGGTTGAGGCGGATTGCCTCTCCAAACGCCGCGCGGGCTTCGGGGAAATTGTCTTGCGCGGAAAAAACCTTCCCGAGGTTGTAGCGGATCTCCGACGACTCGGGCTTGAGGCGCGCGGCGAACTGAAACTCAACCCGCGCGCGATCGTAGCTGCCGATGATCATCAAATTCCGCCCCAGCATCTTGTGGGCTTCGGCGTTGTTGAGGTCGAGTCGCAGCGATTTCGCCAGTGCCCGGATTGACTCACCGACTTTTTGCTGTCCGAAGTAGGCGTACCCCAATGCGTAGTAGCCCCACGACGAACTCGGATTGCTCTCCACATAGGCCAGCGCCAGCGTCGTTGCCTGGACGTACTCACCTTGTCGAATGGCGCCTTCGATGCGCCCTCGGTCCGTCGTGTCGGCGGCCTTGGCGATCGGGTCAAGGTCGAACACTCCGCCCGCCAGCGACGTTTCCGTCTGCCCCAACACGAACGTCCCCGTCGCGGCCGGCTCACGGCGTAGCCCGTCGAGCGCGCTCCGCGCCGCCTTCAAGTCAGCGTCCAACTCCAGGGCTTTTCCCAAAGCCCGCACCGCCCCGGGACGGTTTTGCTCATCGGCGAACGCCAACCCCAAGTGCATCCGCGCCTCGGCCGAGGATGGCCGCAAACGCACGGCATTCTCTAGAGCCCCGATAGCCGCGCCGGAATCGCCCGCGCGGCGCCGTGCTCTGCCCAACGCGAGAGCAGCCTCGAAGGAATCCGGCGCAAGCTCCAGCGCTTTCTCGAAATGTCCGATCGCCTCGTCCAGTTCGCCCCGCCGCGCCAGCGCATCACCGAAATGGCGATAGGCCTCGGCAAACTCGGGCTGTAGGCGAATAACCCGTCGGAAGCTGTCGATCGCCAACTCCGTTTCCCCTCGCTCCAGAGCGGCTCGGGCCTCGTCGAACCCCGACGAGGCGGTTTCCTTCTTTTCGGTCGTGGAAATACTTTCACGCGCTTTGGCCAACTCCACCCGCGCTTCATCCCGACGGCCCGCCCGCACCAAGGCCTGACCTAGTTGATACCGCGCATTGCCGAGATCGGGATCGAGGTCGAGCGACCGCCGCAAGTGCGTCACCGCGTTTTCGGCGTCGCCGTCACTCAGCAGCACCTTCCCAAGCTCGAAATGAGCCTCGGCAAACCGTGGGTTGAGCGAAAGAACTTTCTCCAGCGCGGCTTTGCGCTCGCCCGCCCGCCCGGCACTCTCGTATGCCTTCGCCAAGTTGTAATGGGCGCGGGCGAAATCAGGCTTGAGCTCCACGGCGGACAGCAAACTCTTGATCGCCCCCTCGGCGTCTTCGTCGATCAAGGCCGCGCCCAAGTTCGAAAGAGCGTCCACATAGTCGGGCCGCAACCGCAGTGCTTCCCGAAAAGCCGCCACCGCTTGCTCGGTCTTCCCTCCGATTTGCGTGTAGACGAGTCCGACATTATTGTGCGCCTCGGCAAAGTCGGGACGTAAGCGGACAGCCTCGTCAAAAGCCCGCAGCACCTGTTGCGGCTCCGCTCCGTTCTTGCCCAACAGCCGCCCGAGCAAGTTATGCGCATCAGCGCGGTCGGGCTGTTGCGACAGCACGCGCCGCAACTGCGCCAGCGCGCGGTCGAGCTTCGGCAGCGGACGCGCCGGGTCCGGCAAATTCAACGCCGCTTCCAGTTGCCCGATCCCGAGGTCCACGCGCCCGGCTTTGAGAAACAGCGTTCCCAGATCGACATAGGGCGCGGGCAACTTCCGATTGAGCGCCATCGCCCGTTGGAGCGATCGTCGCGCCAGATCAACTCGGCCCAGTTCCGCGAACGCCATGCCGAGAAAAGCGTGAGTTTCCGCGGCTGAGGGGTCCAGGCGGACCGAATCCTCAAGCGAACTCACCGCCTCCAGGCGGCGACCGCCATACCAAAGCGCCGCGCCCTGGTTGTAACGGAAGTCAGGCCGCCTCGGGCCCGCCGCGACAGCTTGCTCGAAATGCGAAAGTGCCGACTCGATCTCCCCTTCACGACTCAAGATGAGGCCCAACAAGTCGTGCGCCGGTCCGAAACCGGAATCAGCATCGAGCGCTTGTGTCAGCAGGTCCTTGGCGGCTTTGAGGTCCTGGCGGCCAAAAGCCTTGCGAGCTTGTTCAAAATCAGCCTGCGCGGCCGAGGCGGCCTCGGGAGGAAAGCGCTTTTGCCGCTGCCGCGCCGCCGCCTGCTTCAGCGTCGACCCGAGCCCGTAATACGCATCGAGAAATTCCGGATTCAGCCCAAGCGCTTCCTCATAGCCACTCGCCGCCTCATCCAGCCGGCCTATCTGTCGCAGCGTCCGCGCCCGCTGGTAATGGACATCGGGTTGATTCGGGAACTTCCCCATCAGAATGTCGAAATGTGGAAGCGCCTCCTCGGCGTCACCGCGCGAGCGAAGCGCCACGGCGAGATTCAACTGAACTTGCGTGTTCTCCGGCTGCCGTTCGAGAGCGGTTTTGAGCACTTCAACGGCCTCATCGTATTCGCCCAACTTAGCCAGCGTCGTGCCCAGATTGTTGTACGCCCGAATCAAGTCCGGCTGCTTCTCAATCGCTTGGCGAAACTCCTCGACGGCCCGCGGCAAGTCGCTTTGATCGAGCAATGCCACCCCCAGCCAATTCCTGTATTCGCCGGATTCGGGGTGCCGCCGCGTCAGCTCCGAAAACTGCGCAACCGAATCCGCCGCCCGATCGCTTTGCAGCAGCGTCATCCCCAGATCAAATCTCGCCTGAGCGTGGTCGGGTTGCGCCGCGATAGCGCGCCCGAAAGCCTCGACCGCCTCGTCGACCTTCTCGGTTTGTCGCAGGGCGAGCGCTAGGTTGTAGTGCGCCTCCGCGAAGGCGGGTCGAATTTCGGCGGCTGTCGAAAAATGCGTAATCGCGGTCGCCACGTCTCCCTTGCGGGCCAGCGCGATGCCGAGAGCCACATGGGCCTCCGGGCTCTCGGGCCGCAGTTCCAGAAGCTTACGGAACTCGGCCGCGGCGACGTCGAAGTTCCCTTTTTCGAGCGATCGGACACCCTGGTTGTAGTGCGCCTCGGCGTTCGCGCCGTCATCGGCTTGCGCCGCGGCGGCCCGAGGTCCCGTCGCGGCAAGCGCGGCGGCCAGTACGAAAAGACGCAATCCGCACCCCGCGCGACACCGCATCACGCCAAGAAACGAGCGACGACAAAATCTTCCCATCGTATTGACCCGGTAGCGACCGGCACCCGTGGGTCCCTACCCCGCCAGCGCCACGGCCCGCCGCATGGCCTCGATCGTTTTCGCGCAAGCCGGCTCGTCTTCCATATCGTTGAGTTCGGCGCTGAAGGGTTCGGCGCGGATCGGGCCGTCGTAGCCGATCTCGACCAGCCCTTCTAAGAACCCCTTGACATCGATGACGCCCGTCGAAAGCGGTACGGCGCGCTTGAGGTCGTGTTGCCGCTCTTTGGGAATGCCCTTGGGGGCGTCGTTCAAATCACACGAGACGACGTCTTTGTTCTCAAGCGTCAGAATGTCTTGCTTGGTTTCGTTCGAAGTCCACCAGTGCCAGCTGTCGAGTACGAAACCGACATTGGGTTGGCCGATTTCCCCCAGCAGTTCCTTGGTCTCGGCCATGGTGTGAACGAAAGCGTATTTCTTGAGGCTCCACAAGGTCTTCGTGCCGACGTATTCGAGTCCCAGCCGCAGCCCGTGGTCGCCGGCGACCGCGGCGGCTTCGCGCAGCCTGTCGGCGGTCTGCTTGAAGTTCTCCAGATAAGTCAGCGAATCATGAGTCGGCATCAACCAAGTGCCGATGCGGTCGACGCCGGCGCGCTCGAGCGCTTTCACCAACCGCGGCCAAGCTTTCATGTCTTCGCGGAACTTGGCTTCGTCCTCTCGAAACTGGACCGGCAGACCCGAGGCGGCCCAAACCAACCCCTTGGCTTTCAGTTCGCCCCGCAGCTCATCGTTTTGAGCCGCGGAAAACCCGGCCAACTCTTTCGGGAAGGGTTGTACCGACTCAAACCCGAAATAATGCGCCAACTCGATCGAGCGGCTTTGGTCAGCGGTGACGCCGATGCTGCCCGGCGTCAGTGCTATCGTCATCTTACGTTGAGCCTTCGCCATGGTGAAACCTCCGCCGCCCCGGGGCGCTCCTCAGCCTATCACGCCGAAGCGGGCGTTTTCGAACCTTCGCGTCCGCGGCATCGGTAGGTAGCGACCAACACTCGTGCCGGCCCCACCCCAAAGTTGAGACTGGCTCTCAGCTTGTCTCGCCCACCCATTCAAGCTTTCGGTCGACCGACCGAAAAAGCCGCTTAAAGATTGCCGCCGCCGAAGACGATTTCCTGGTAGGGAGCCGTGCCGGCCGCGCCCCCCCCATCGGGATGCACGGTCGCAGTGTCTTTTCTCACATAAATAGCCAACGATGCCGCTAACCCCACGCGATCTTTTCCGCTCCACTCTCCGAACGCAGCAGAATCGCGGCACGAGCTTGAGCACGAGCCTTGTTCTTCACGTCGCGGGTCTGGCGTTGCTCGTGGCGCTGCCGGCGACGAAGCTGGAGTTCGTTGGGACACGCAGTTCACCGCTGATCGAGCCGCTATTGCAGCCCGACATCGTGGAACTTGTCGCTCCGCCGCGCCGTGCGCCAAAGCCCAATCTCACCAAGCCCCTCGACGCCCCGACACGGGCGCGTTTCGATATCCCCAAGCGCCCCGCCGCGCCCGCTCCGCGCCCGCAAGCCATCGCGGCGCCGGCCCCGGACCTGGTGCTGCCGCCCCCCCCATGCGGATGCCTCGGCCGGCGCGGCCGGATATCCCGCTCCCCGCGCCGGCGGTGCGAACCGGCTTGCTCGCCGAGTTGGCCGACAGCCCGCCCCGTGAGGCCCCGCCGCGCTTGGCCGTGCGGGCCGGAAGCTTTTCCGACATTCCCCTCGCCGCTGACGACCGACGACGCCTGCCGGCCGAACGGCTCAATAGCTTCGGCGCGGTCGGCGCGGCTGAAGACTTCACCGGCCGGCCTCGTCGGGCCGCCTCGGCGGTAGGAGCGTTCGGTCAGGCCGAGGTGGCTCGGGCCCGGGGGCCTATCGCATCGGGTTCGGTGACGGTGGGCGGCAATTTCGGGACCGCCAAAGCCGAAACCGCGCTCGGCAAGCCGGCTGAGGTCCGCGGCGGTGGTTTCTCCCAGGTACGCGCTGCAAAGGTCGATGCCCGGCGCAAAGAACCGAGGTTCCCCACGCCGCCCATCAACGCCGTTCGCATTCTCGAAAAGCCGCGGCCTGCCTACACCGAACAGGCACGCCTGCTCCGCATCGAGGGCAGCGTGTTGTTGGAGGTTCTCTTCACCGCCGCCGGCGAAGTCAAGGTGCTGCGGGTGGTTCGCGGACTCGACGAGGGCCTCGACCGCAATGCCGTCCAAGCGGCACGGCGGATTCGCTTCGAACCGGCCCAACGCGACGGCCGAGCCACCGAGGCTCGGGCGCTGGTCACGATTCGATTTCAACTGGCTTACTGAACGGACTTACTATGACGCATCCACGTTTTCACATTCTTTCCACTATTTTGTATCTGAGCGCCGCCGCGCTTTCGACCGCGGCCCCGGCCGACAACCTTGTCGAGAGACTGCTCGACCGCATCGTCGAAAACGAACAGGCATTTCTCACCCGCATGCAAGAGTACTCGCCGGTGCTCGAAACCTACATCCAGGAAGTCGTCGAGGACCGCCAAATCGAACGAGCCCTTCGTCCGCGACCACTATATGATTGGGAAACTCGATATCGCCGGTGACATCGAGCATGACGGCTTTTTCGCCAGCGGCGGGTTTCGCAAGAGCGACACCACGGTTTTCTATGCCACCGGGTTCGCGCAGATGGTCATCCCGGATGCCTATGAATTCGGCCGCCGCGCGTATGATTTTGAATACGTGCGCCGCGAATTCACCGGCGACGTGCGCACTCTCGTCTTCGACGTGACGCCGCGCGACCGCTCCGCTGAAGGCAAGTTCATTGGCCGCATCTGGGTCGAGGACCGCGATTACAACATTGTTCGTTTCAACGGCACCTACACGATGAGCAAGGCCTCGTCACTGTTCTTCCACTTCGACAGTTGGCGCGTCAATGTCGCGCCCGGCGTCTGGGTCCCGGCCTATGTCTATATCGAGGACGGCGGTAAGGCGTTCTCCAAAAAGGGCGCCAAGATGCGTTTTCGCGCCCAAACACGGGTCTGGGGCTATAAGCCCGTTCACGAAAACAAGCTTGAGGAGCTGACCGCCATTCTGATCGAGGCCGAAAGCGAGATCGAGGACGAAGAGGGGTCCAAACACGTCTCGCCGGTCGAAGGTCGCCGAATCTGGGCCCGCCAAGCCGCCGACAACGTCACCTATCGGCTCGAAAAGAGCGGCCTGCTCGCGCCGGTCGGCGAAATCGACGAAATTCTCAACACGGTGCTCAACAATTTGCTGGTGACCAACAATATTCACCTCGACGTCTACAGCCGCGTGCTGCTGACGACACCGCTTGAGACCTTCTCGGTCGGCGAAGCGATCTTGGTCAGCCGCGGGCTGATCGACGTCCTGCCCGATGAGGCCAGCCTGGCGGCCGTGCTGGCGACCGAGCTGGCGCACATTGTTCTCGGACATGGAACCGAAACGATGTGGGCGTTTAGCGACCGCACGATGTTTGAAGACACTGAAGTGCTCAAGGAACTCGATTTCAGGCGCGGCCCCGAGCAGGTCGAGGCCGCCAACGAGAAAGCGCTCGAGATGCTGCGGAAGTCTCCCTACGCGGAAAAGCTGGGCCAAGCCGGCCTCTTCCTGAAAGCCCTAGCCGCGCGCGCCGCCAATCTGCCGCAACTCACGCAACCGAACTTAGGCAACGCTCTGATCAGCGAGGGCCGCCTGGCTCGGCTGGCCGACCTGGCCGAACAAGCCCCCGAACTCGACGATTCCAAGCTTGATCAAATCGCCGCCCTGCCGCTCGGTTCACGCGTTCAACTCGACCCCTGGAGCAGTCAACTGACTTTGATCAAGGCCAAGCCGGTGGCCCTGCGTACCGCCCAAGACAAGCTGCCCTTTGAAGTGACGCCCTTCGTCATTCACCTAACTCGACGCAACGACGGGGTCGGCAAGCAGGAACCCTCCTCGGAGGCCTCCAAGAACCGTGCAAGACGCGTGCGAGCCGCTGCCGGCGCCCCGTGACGCCCCAGATCCGGAGGACGTCCCGTTCACGCTCGCTTCCCGCGGCTTTATCCTCTGCCGGAAAGCAGCCTTCGAAACTACTGTGCATTAGGGAGAGGATTTGGAGAGGGCCGTTTCCGCGCGGATGGGCTCCGTAGGAGCCTTGGAATTTAGCCCGCGGCTTTAGCCGTGGGAAAATGAACACCAAACAATGAGCCCTGAAAGGGGCGCTGGAACCATCGTTCGATGCCGGCTCCGGCAACAGGAACCTTCACTCCTTTCCACCCAACAGCTCTCCTTACGCCGCGACCTGATGCCGCTTCGCGAAGCGCATTTCGGTCGCTTCCGCGTCCGCCTCCACCAACACCACATCACCTTCCCCGAATTCCCCATCGAGGATCTTCAACGCCAGCGGATCCTGAATCAGCCGCTGGATGGCCCGGCGCATCGGACGAGCGCCGAACTCCTCCTGGTAGCCGTCGCGCAGTACCAGCTCGCGGGCCGAGTCGGCCACCTCGATCTCGATCCCCTTGTCGGCCAGCATCTTGCGCAGCCGCACCAACTGCAAACCGAAGATTTCGCGCAGGTGCTCGCGGTCCAGCTTGTTGAACACGATAATGTCGTCGATGCGGTTGAGGAACTCGGGTCGAAAGGCCCGCCGCAACTCTTCCATCAACACCTGCCGCATCTGGTGGTTCTCCTCGCTCTGATCGTGCGTCAGCGAGAAGCCGATCTTCGCGCTCTGAATGTCGGTCGACGCGATGTTCGACGTCATGATAATGACCGTATTGTTGAAATGGACCGTGCGTCCCTTGCCGTCGGTCAGCCGCCCGTCGTCAAGCACTTGCAGCAGCACATTGAAGACATCCGGGTGCGCTTTCTCGATCTCGTCAAGCAAGACCACCGAGTAGGGCTTGCGGCGCACATGCTCGGTCAACTGGCCGCCTTCGTCATAACCCACATAGCCGGGGGGCGCTCCGATCATCCGCGAGACGGCGTGCTTTTCCATGTACTCGGACATGTCGATACGCACTATCGCCTTTTCGTCGTCGAAGAGAAACTCGGCCAACGCCCGCCCCAGCTCCGTCTTGCCGACCCCCGTCGGTCCCATGAAAATGAACGTCCCGATCGGATGCGACGGATCGCTCAACCCGGCACGGTTACGCCGCACCGCGTTTGCAATGTGCGCCAGCGCCTCGTCCTGGCCGATAACCCGCTCCTGAAGACGATCTTCCATGTGAACGAGCTTTTGGATTTCACCCTCCAGCATCCGCGTGACCGGAATACCCGTCCACTTGGCGACGATGCGGGCGACGTCTTCCTCATCCACCTCGCCGCGCAGCAGGCTCGAATCGCTCGGCTGCTCCTCGATCCGGCGCGTGGCTTCCTCGAGTTGCTTTTCGAGTTCCACCAACTCTCCGTAACGGATCTCGGCCGCCCGCTCGAGATCGCCACGCCGTCCCGCGTCTTCTTGCTCGGCGCGCAGTTTCTCCTGGCGCTCCTTGAGCGATTGGAGCACCGAGATCGTCTCGCGCTCTTTGTGCCAACGATCGCGCAGCTCGGTCACCTCCGAACGCAGGGTTTCGAGCTCGTCCTCGATCGCACGCAAACGCTCCTTCGAAGCCCGATCGGACTCCTTGCTCAACGCCTGCTTTTCGATTTCGAGTTGCATCACGCGGCGATCGATCTGATCGACCTCGACCGGAACCGAGTCGATCTGCATACGTTGTGTCGCGCCGGCTTCGTCGATCAAGTCAATCGCCTTGTCGGGCAGAAAGCGGTCGCTGATGTAGCGATCCGACAGCGTCACCGCGGCGACCAGCGCCGAGTCTTTGTAGCGCACGCTGTGGTGAATTTCATACGTCTCCTTGAGGCCGCGAAGAATCGCCAGCGCGTCCTCGACGCTCGGCTGTTCGACCAACACGGTTTGGAAACGGCGCTCGAGCGCGGCGTCTTTTTCGATGTGCTTGCGGTATTCGTTGAGCGTGGTCGCGCCGATGCAACGCAATTGCCCGCGAGCCAGCGCCGGCTTCAGCATGTTCGCCGCGTCGATCGACCCCTCGGCCGCCCCGGCCCCGACCAGAGTATGCAACTCATCGATGAAGCAGACGACCTCGCCCTTCGACTCCTCGATCTCCTTGAGCACGGCTTTGAGGCGGTCCTCGAACTCCCCGCGAAACTTCGTGCCCGCCACCATCGACGCCAAATCGAGCCCGACCAAGCGTTTGTTCTTCAGGCTTTCGGGAACGTCCCCGGCGATAATGCGTTGCGCAAGCCCCTCGACGATCGCCGTCTTGCCGACGCCCGGCTCGCCGATCAGCACCGGATTGTTCTTGGTTCTCCGCGACAGAACCTGCATCAACCGCCGAATCTCCTCGTCGCGGCCGATCACCGGGTCGAGCTTACCTTGCCGTGCTTGTTCCGTGAGATCGAGCGCGTAGCGTTCGAGCGCTTGGTACTTGGCCTCGGGGTTGGCGTCGGTGACGCGCTGCGAACCGCGCACCCCGGCCAGTGCCTGTAGGATTGCCTCGTGCCCGGCGCCGGCCTTGGTCAACAAATCCGCGGCCGGGTCATAGTTGAGCCGACTCAACGCCAGCAATAGATGCTCGGTCGAGACGTACTCGTCGTTGAATTTCTTGGCTTCCTTTTGCGATTGCGCGAAGACCTCGTTGAGCGACGGCGACAGATACATGCCGCCTTGGGCGCCCGAGCCCGAAACTTGCGGCAGCGACCGTAAACCCTCGCGGGCATCCGAGGCGAGGGCCCCCGGATCGGCACCCAGCTTCGCCAGGATCGTGCCCGCGATCCCCTCTTCCTGTTCCACCAAGGCGGTCAATAGGTGAAGCGGAGACATTTGTTGGTGCCCGCTGTCGGCGGCAATCGTTTGGGTCTGCTCCACCGCCTCGCGAGCCTTTTGCGTGAATTTGTCAAAGCGAATCATGGTCTACCCCTGTGTTCGTTCGCGTTGTTGCCTACCTGTCCGTGCCCTTTTGGGGGCGACGCATCGCAAAATCGCGGCGGGCCGCCGCATACCGGTCGGCCCGCCCTTTCACCTCACCCGCCACTTACGGGCTCAGTGGACGTCAATCCGACGCGTCTTCTTCTGCTTCTCGGGCGCCTTGGGCAGCGTTACCCGCAGCACGCCCTTGTCGTACTTCGCCCCGATCTTGGCGACATCCACGCCTTCCGGCAGACCAAAGCTTCGCTCGAAGGAACCAAAAGCCCGCTCCAGACGGTGGAAGTTCTCCTTCTTCGATTCCTTCTCGAACTTTCGTTCGGCCTTCAACGTGAGCACATCGTCTTCGACCTTGACGTCGAGATCCTTCTCATCTACATCGGGCAAATCGGCCGTCAGGATAATCTCCTTATCGGTCTCCTCGATGTCGACCGCGGGCGACCAGGTGGTCACACCCTTGGTCTCGGGCCAAGGCGCGGCGACGAAGCGATCAAAGATACGATCGAAATCGCGCCAGGGCATCACGCCCCTTGGGTTGTATCGGATTAAGCTCATCTGTACCCTCCTTGTCGAACTGTGTGTCTGTAATCATGGTACACCTGGGTGCCCGATCTGTCAAGAACAATATATATTATTTGATTGTATTACACTCATATTTTATTATCTGTACGTGATCGCCATCGACTCGCCGAACCCCAGTAGCGACAAACACTCGTGTTTGTCCTCGCCAACAGTTGGGACAAGCTCTCAGCTTGTCGCCCACCCCGCCCGCGCCGCCGCCAAGCTAAAATAGAGATCTCCCCATCTCCAGCGAGTCCCCCGGGTCGCCGCCGAACATGAGTACCACCAAGCACTTACGCCTCCTCGAACAGCAGGTGACCAACTGCACCCGCTGTCCCCGCCTGCTTGAGCATTGCCGCGAAATCGCCCGTGTCAAGCGCCGCGCCTATCGAGACTGGGACTACTGGGGCCGCCCGGTCCCCTCGTTCGGGGACCCCCAAGCGCGCGTTCTGATCATCGGCCTCGCCCCAGGCGCCCACGGCGCCAATCGCACCGGACGCATGTTCACCGGCGACGGCTCGGGCGACTTTCTCTATAGCGCCCTCCACCGCACTGGCTTCGCCTCCCAACCCGCAGCCGTTTCCAGCGACGATGGCCTGCGCCTCAACGACTGCTACATAACCGCCGCCGCCCGCTGCGCCCCACCCGCCAACAAGCCTACTCGGGAGGAATTCGACGCCTGCCGGCCCTATCTCGAGCGCGAACTTGAGATTTTCGACCGCTTGAGGGTCGTCGTTGTCCTGGGCCGCCTGGCTCTCCATGCGTACCTGACTGTCCTGCTGTGTGAAAATTCGATAAGAAAACGATCCGACTACCCTTTTCAGCACGGAAGCGTGTATAATCTGGGCAACAAGCTGCCTAGTCTGATCTGCTGCTACCATCCCAGCCGACAGAACACCCAAACCGGCCGCCTGACAATGCCCATGATGCTGCGCGTCTTCCGCCAAGTTCGACGCCGTCTCGCGGACATGTCGTAAAAAGTCTCGCGTTTGCGCATTTCTTCGTAACCAAAGGAAGCGCGAAGCGTCAAAAAAAATTGTGCAACCACCATCGAGTGGGTAACATCTATAGAGTGTCCGGATGACAAGCTCGGACAGGAGAGAAGTATGACGAAGCAAAAACAGGAAAAGGTTCAGAAGCAGTTACTTAGCAAGTTGGCCGATCTGCAGGGCGCGACGTCCCGCAAGGACGACTTGATCGCCGAGCGTTTGAGTGATCCGATGGATCAGATGCAGTCTCGTGCCGACCTTGATCTCGCCGTGACGACGATCAACACGAGCTTCGAGATGAAGCGCGCGGTGGAAACCGCGCTCCATGTACTCGAAACCGGCGAATACGGCATCTGTCGCGATTGCGGCGAGGATATCAATCCCAAGCGCCTCGAGGCGGTGCCGTGGACGGCCCTCTGCATCGTGTGTCAGGAAATGCACGATCTCGAGCGCCAGTTCGCCGGCGACAAATCAAAGCCAATGCGCGCCGCGTAAGCCGGCTCGCCGCGGCGTCGCGTCGCGATAGCAACATGATCGAAAAGACAGGGGCGCGGGAAACCGCGCCCTTCGTCTTTTTGGGCGCGGAGTGGACTGGGCCGCACGGTAGAAAAATGCGAAACGAACCCAAAGACGACTCAAATGGCTTGCAATCAGCTACTTGAAACCCGGCTCAATGAGCCCCGGCTTTCGTCCCAACCCCGGGTCCGACTCCAATCTCGTACCCCATCGCCGCGGAGGGAGCGGCGAGCGTCCGGCTCCCGGTGCCCGACGCAACACCCGAAGCAGCCGAACAGCCTCGATCAAGCAATACGAAACGAACCCAAGGGTGCCCTAAGCCCTTTAGAACCAACTTCAACCCCTTCGAGCTACACGCTCGCAGCGCCACTCGCCCAGGCCCGCCCCTGCCCCTTGCCGCCCGGTTGACACACTCCACTAAAATGAAAGCAACCGTTGCTCAAAGCGCGGCTGCACTGCCTCCCCTTGGGAGTCGCGCCGGCGATTCCCTCACCGTGAGCTTTTCTATTCCACGACGGGCGATTCTGTTGAGCTTGCTCGGCAACGCCGGCTTTCCGGCTGCGGCCGACCGAGTCTCCGGACTCGGGTCGATGATGTTCGAATACACTCTCGACTACCTCGATCTGCTCGACGAACGCCGCAAACGCCGCCTCGAAGCGCTGGCCTCGCCGCGCGACCTAGCGCGGCTCCAACAGCGCGTTCGAGCCAAGTCGACGCCGCCGTGGGCCGGATCGTCCGCCCGAACGCCGTTAAAGGTTCACCATGTCGGAACCCTCGAAGGGGAGGGTTTCACGGTTGAAAAGCTGATCTACGAGAGCCGCCTGCGGCTTTACGTGACAGCCAATTTTTACCGCCCCGTCGACGCGGACGGTCCACTGCCGGCGGTCCTGTTCGCCCCCGGTGACGACCCGGCGGGAAAAGCCGCCGAGTCCGTCCAGCGCTTCTGCGCCCGCATGGCCCGCTCGGGCTTCGCCGCCCTGACCTGGGACCCGATCACAGTGGGCGAGCGCGCTCAGATGTGGAATCCCGATCAGCGCGCCTCCGAAGCCGGTTCAGCCGCCGGAGAGCGGCGCGTGCTCGGCAATCAATGTTACCTGGCCGGCCTCAACCTGATGCAATACCGCGTCTGGGACGCCGTGCGCGCGATCGACTATCTCGAGACCCGCGCCGACATCGACCTCGGCCGCCTCGCCATGGCGGGTGTTTCGAGCGGCGGCGAGGAAACTCTTCGAACCGCCCCGATCGATTCGCGCATAAAGGCCGCAGTTTGCATTGCCGCGGTTTCCACAGCGCGGCACAAGGCCGCGGCCCGCCTACCGGCCAATCCCGAGCGGATATATTACGGGACCCTGCAAGACGGCATCGATCATCCCGAGCTGCTGGCGGCGCTGGCCCCCAAGCCGCTGATGATCGGCGCTCCGGCCGAGCACTTCATACCCATCGAAGCCGTCCGGGAAACCTACGGCGAAGTCTCCCGCGTCTACTCGCTCTTCGGCGCGGGCGATCGAACCATGTTCGTCGAAACCGCCGGGCTCCACCACCTCAATCCAGAGCTACGGCAGGCCGCCGCCGGTTGGCTCGTTGGCCGGCTGGGCACGGACGGCCAAGCCGCGGGAGAGGAGCCCGAGAACGTCTTTGCCGTACAAGAGCTCCACTGTACGCCCACCGGCCGCGTCGCCGATCTGCCCGACGCCGAAACCGTGCAGTCGATCAACCGCGAGCGCGCCCGAAAAATCGCGCCCCGCTACTCGTTTCCCGACAGTCGCCATACTCTTGAAATCTACCGCAACGATGTCGCCAATAAGGTCAAGCGCGTGACCCAAGTAGGCCGCTTTCGCCACGAGGCGGGAGTCCTTGTCCCCGACCGCGTCTATGACGTGGGAGCGTTCGCGAAGGGTGTCGCCTTCGTTTGCGCCGACCGCGGCAAGGACGACCCGGCCGTCAGGCGCGGCGTGATTGATCCCCTGATGGCGGCGGGCTACCGCGTCGTGGCGTTGGATCTGCGCGGCTGGGGCGAAAGCGAGCCACACCTGCCCGGTGCGCCTCCCCCCTATTCGTGGGAGGACTTCTTCGCCTATCGCGGCATGGAGGCCGGTCGCCCGCTGTTGGGCCAACGGATGAAGGATCTGCTGGCTTCGGCAAGCGACCGCGGCGGTCGTCTCCCGTGGTTGGTTGCCGGGATCGGCGCCGCAGCGCTGGTCGCCTCGCACGCGGCCGTCCTCGACCGGCGCATTCGGCGCGTGGTCGCCGTCGGGGGGCCCCTTTCGTTCCGGCGGCTCGCCGACGATCCGTTGACCAAGCATCCGGTCAGCAGTTTTCTGCCCGGAGTGATCGGTGAATATGACCTTCCGGACGTCTACGCCGCGCTGGCCCCCCGCGAGGTTCTGGTCTTGAATCCGCAAGATTCCCAAGGCCGGCTCGCGCCCCGCGACCAGATCGACCAAGAATTCGATTGGACACAGCGGGTCTACCGCGTCGCCGGCGGCACGGGATCCTTCTCGACCGAAACCGGCCTCGACCCCGAAAAAATGCGCCGCCGGCTCGGCAAATGGCTCAAGAGTTGAACGGAAATCGCTCTCGTTTCGCGCGAGCCGAGACGTAATTCTTTTTTTTGCCGAATCACACGCTACAATAGTGCCCAACCGCGAGCGTCGTCACGCCGTTATCGGGCGAAACAGAAAGTTGGCGTGTTGTTTGCTGTCTCAGATTCGTTGCAGTGTGCCGTGACCGAAACCCGGGGGAGGTTCGCGTCGTGAAAAACGCGGAAGGCGGGAACCAGGAAGACAGCAAGGGGCCGCCGGCGAATCCGGAATCACGGGAAAGCGAAGCGCTGTTCCGTGTGATGAGCGATGCCGCTCCGGTGTTGGTCAGGATGTCGGGTACCGACAAGCTGTGCACCTTTTTCAACAAGCCCTGGCTGGAGTTTACCGGGCGCACGTTGGAGCAGGAACTGGGTAACGGCTGGGCCGAAGGCGTCCATGCGGACGACTTTGAGCAGTGTCTCCAAACCTACACCGAGGCATTCGATGCCCGGCGAGATTTCCGAATGGAATACCGCCTGCGGCGTCATGACGGCGAGTACCGTTGGGTTCTGGATACCGGGGTCCCGCGTTTCGAGTCGAGCGGCGGCTTTGCCGGTTACATCGGCTCGTGCGTTGACATCACTGAAAACAAGCAGATCGAGCAACTACTGAGGAAAGCCCGCGACGAAGCCGACGTGACCCTTCGGCAGCGGACCGCTGAGCTCGAAGCCGCGAACCAAGCGCTACGCAACGCAATGGAGGATCACAAGCAGACCGAGGGAAGGTTGCGCGCCGCCGAGGCCGGCCACTTAGCCGTGTTGCGGGCAATGCCCGATCTGATTTTCAGGGTAAATCGCGCTGGCGAGTTCCTGGAGTTCTTCCCGGGGGCGCAATTCGAACCACTGGTGCCGCCCCAAGAGTTTCTGGGCAAGACGATCGAAGAGGTACTGCCGCCGGCGGTGGCGCAACCGAGCATCGAGTGCTTGGAGCAAGTTTTCGAATCCGCGGAATCACGGGTATTTGAGTACGAATTGGCACTCGAAGACGAGACGACCGGGTATTACGAGACGCGCTTCGTGACAAGCGGGCCCGACGAAGCGCTGATTATGGTCCGCGATATCACGGCGGCCAAGCAAGCCGAAAAAGAGCGCGAAAGGCTCCACGCTCAACTTCAACACGCGCAAAAATTGGAAAGCTTGGGCGTGTTGGCCGGCG
Source organism: Bryobacterales bacterium (assembly GCA_965248235.1). Classification (GTDB taxonomy): domain Bacteria; phylum Acidobacteriota; class Terriglobia; order Bryobacterales; family UBA6623; genus UBA6623. The sequence goes on from CBDFIU010000003.1 coordinate 946,878, forward strand.
GCATCGCCCACGATTTCAACAACCTGCTGATGGGCGTCCTCGGAAACGCTGAAATTGCACTGCTCGATCTAGCGTCCGAGTCGCCGGCCAGGGAGGAACTACAGGCCATCTCGGCCGCGGCCAAGACGGCGGCGGAGCTGACTAAGCAGATGTTGGCGTACTCGGGCAAGGGCAAATTCGTCGTTCAGCCGCTCAACCTGTCGAAGCTCGTCGAGGACATGGCCCATCTGCTGGAAATCTCGATTTCCAAGAAGGTTGCCCTCAAATACAACTTCGCGGAGAACCTGCCCCCGGTGGAAGCCGACGCCGCCCAAATTCGCCAAATCGTGATGAACCTGATCATCAACGCCTCCGAGGCCGTTGGCGAGAAGAGCGGCGTGATCACCGTGACGACCGGCGTGATGGAAGCCGACCAAGCGTATCTGTCGGAAACCTACTTGGACGAGAGTCTCAAAGAGGGCTACTACGTGTATTTGGAAGTGGCTGACACCGGCCGCGGCATGGATCAGAAAACGATTGACAAGATCTTCGATCCGTTCTTCACAACCAAGTTCACCGGACGCGGGCTGGGGCTGGCCGCTGTCTTGGGCATCGTCCGAGGACACAGCGGAGCCTTAAAGGTCTATAGCCAGCCAAAGCGCGGCACCACGTTCAAAGTCTTGTTCCCTTGCTCGGAAGAAGACGCCGCCGCCCTGACCGAGGAGGTCGGCGAGGACGAGGCTTGGCGGGGAAGCGGCACGATCCTGGTCGTTGACGACGAAGAGCATGTGCGTGCCATCGCCAAGAAGATGATTGAGAGGGGGGGCTTCACGGTCATCACCGCGAGTGATGGCGGCGAGGCCGTGGAACTGTTCCGCGCCCGCGCCGACGAGATCGTGCTTGTCCTACTCGATCTGATGATGCCGCATTTGGACGGGGAAGAAACCTTTCGGGAATTGCGCCGTATTCGGTCCGACGTGAAGGCCATCCTTTCTAGCGGCTACAACGAGCAGGAAGTCACCAGTCGCTTTGTCGGCAAAGGCTTGGCCGGGTTTATTCAGAAGCCCTACGGCCCGAGTCAACTTCTCGGCAAGGTGCGAGAGGCCCTCGACCCGCCCGACCCGGAGCCGCGCGGAACCGCGGCCGCCGCTCCATGACGCGCCGGCAAAGCCGCCTGCGGCCGCGACACCGTAACCGGCCGGCAACGGCATTGCTAAACTGATCGGTCCGACGAGCCGAATCGATTGAATATGCCTGACAACAGCTCCTCGAACCCACGCCTAACGAAAGTCTTCCTTATTCCGTTTGACCGTATACGGCCCGAGCACGTCGAGCCCGCCGTCGAGCGACACTTGCAAGAAGCCCAAGCCCGCCTCGACGCCGCGGCCTCCGACACCGAGGAGCGGAGCTACCGTAACACTCTCGCGGCGCTCGAAAACGTCACCGAAGACATCGAGTACGCCATGGGAGTCGTCGGGCATCTCGAGATGGTCGCCACCGAACCTGATTTACGTGCCGCCTACAATGCCGCGCAGCCTAAGGTGAGCGCATTCTATTCCTCGATAGCGTTGAACGAGGGCGTCTGGAAACAACTCAAAGCCTACGCCGCCGGCGAGGAAGCCAAGCAACTCGATTCCGCCCGCGCCCGCTTCTTGGAAAAGACGCTCGACGGGTTTCGTCGCAGCGGCGCCGAGCTCGACCCCGCCGGAAAGAAACGCCTCTCCGAAATCAATGTCGAACTCACCAAGCTAACGACGAAGTATTCGCAAAACGTTCTCGACGCGACGAACAAGTTCGAGCTGCTGATTACCGACGAAGCCCAGCTCGCGGGTTTGCCGCCCGGCGCCGTCGAGGCCGCCCGCGAAAGCGCCAAGAGCAAGGACCAAGAGGGATGGCGATTCACTCTCCAGATGCCGAGTTTGCTCGCCGTCCTGACCTACCTCGACGATGCCGCCGTTCGTGAGCGCCTGTACAGTGCCCAAAGCACCCGAGCCTCCGAAGGCGAGTTCGACAATCGCGAGATCATCGCCGACATCCTGCGGCTGCGGCGCGAAAAGGCCGTACTGCTCGGCTACCGCGACTTCGCGGACTTGGTCCTCGAGGATCGCATGGCCGCGAACGGCGACCAAGCGAAAGAGTTTGTCGCGTCGCTCAAGCAGAAGACCGAATCAGGCTTTGAGGCGGATAAGCGCGACCTCGAGGCCTTCCGAAACAAAATCGAGGGGCCCGATGCGCCGGCCCTCAAGCCCTGGGACGTCACCTACTACGCCGAGAAGCTCCGCAAATCCGAATACGCTTTCGACGAGGAAGACTTGCGCCCCTACTTCTCGTTCGAAGCCGTTCTCGAGGGGATGTTCGACCTGGTTGAAAAGCTCTATGGAATCCGCGTCGAGCCCGTCGCCAACGTTCCCGTCTGGGACCCGGCCGTCACGTATTACTCGATCACAGACTCCGACGGAGGCACTCTCGGGTCGTTTTACGCCGACTTCTTCCCGCGCGAAAACAAGCGTGACGGCGCCTGGATGGATTCCTTCATCACCGCCGAGCCCGGCACTGAGTTCGAGCAACACTTAGGATTGATTTGCGGCAATCTCACCCCGCCGCTCCCCGACAAGCCCGCCTTGCTGACCCACCGCGAGGTCGAGACCGTTTTCCACGAATTCGGCCACCTGCTGCATCACCTGCTGAGCAAAGTCGAAATCCGAAGCTTGGCCGGAACCAACGTCGCCGTGGATTTCGTCGAGCTGCCGTCGCAGATCATGGAGAATTGGTGCTGGGAGCGGGAAGCGCTCGACCTGTTTGCGCGCCATTGGGAGTCGGGAGAAACGATCCCCGAGGCGCTGTTTCAAAAGATGAAGCGGGCCCGTAACTTCCGCGCCGCCACGGCCCAGATGCGGCAGTTGAGTTTCGGCACCGTCGACCTGGCGTTGCATGTCGACTATGACCGGGAGCGCGACGGCGATGTGATGCGATACGCCTTCAACATCCTCGATTCGTTCTCGCCCGTGCCGCTGCTTCCCGACAACGCCATGATCGCGGCGTTCATGCATTTGTTTTCGAGCCCGGTCGGCTATGCGGGCGGCTACTATTCCTATAAGTGGTCCGAGGTACTCGACGCCGACGCCTTTACGCGCTTTGCCGAGGAGGGCATCTTCAGCCGCGAAGTCGGAATGGACTTCCGCGACAAGATTCTCTCGCAAGGCAACAGCGACGAGCCGGCCGACCTGTTCCGCTCGTTTATGGGCCGCGACCCCGACCCCGACGCCCTGCTCAAACGCCTCGCCCTGGCGAGTTGAAACGGCAACCGGTCTTCGGTAGAGACGAACACTCGTGTCTGTCCTCGTTGACAGTGGAGACAAGCTCTCAGCTTGTCTCGGCCCGCGCACCTTCCGGCCGACAACGCAAAACCCGGGCAGCTATAGACACGAGTCACCGCGATAGGCAATAATGCTCAGCCATGGAGATTCACCCGCTTCTCGTCTTGCTGATCGCCGTGGCGATCGTCTTCCTGCTCATCCTTCGGCTTAAGATCAACGCCTTTATTGCGTTGATAACGGCGGCGACCGCCGTGGGCCTGCTCTCTTCGAAGGTCGCGCTCGGCGACGTGATGCCCGAGGTCGCCACGACCTTCGGGCGTGTCTGCGGAAGTATCGGCATCGTAATCGCCCTCGCCGCGCTGATCGGGCAATGTCTGATGGAAAGCGGCGCCGCGGATAAGATCGTGCGCGTCTTTGTCCGCATGTCGGGCGAGAAGAACGCTTCGCTTTCGTTGGTGTCGAGCGGCTACGTGCTGTCGGTGCCGGTGTTCTTCGATACGGTTTTCTATCTGTTGGTCCCGTTGGCGCGCGCGATGCGCATTCGCACCGGCAAGGACTATTTGCTCTTCCTGATGGCGATCTCGGCCGGAGCGGCGGTGACGCACAGCATGGTGCCCCCCACACCCGGACCGTTGGCGATGGCGGCAGCGCTCGACATCGATCTCGGCGTGATGATCATCGTCGGTGCTTGCATCGCCGTGCCGATGTCGTTCGTCGGGTGGCTGTTCGCCCTGAGCCGCAACAGGGCCATGGACGTCCCGTTGCGCGAAACGCCGGGCCTGTCGTTGAGCGAGCTCGAAGAGCTGGCCGCGCGCGAGGAAAAAGAGCTGCCGAGCTTCTTCATGTCGATGCTCCCGATCGTGCTGCCGGTTGTGTTCATCACTTCGAACACCGTCGTCAACGCCGTGGCGAAAGGCAGCGAGATCTCCAACGTCACCGGCTTTCTCGGCAACCCCAACTTCGCCCTGCTCGCCTCCGCGGCGGTCTCGCTCTACTTGCTGGCGTCCCAAAAAGGCTACACGCTGTCGCAACTGTCCAAGCCGGTCGAGGCGGCTCTCGCCAGCGGTGGTTTGATCATTCTCATCACCGCCGGGGGCGGGTCGTTCGGCGGGATGCTGGTGAAGGCTGAAGTCGGCAAGACCATCGGCGAGATGTCGCAAGAGTTCGGCGTGGGGGTCTTGTTGCTGAGTTTCCTGCTCGCCGGGCTCATCAAAGTCGCGCAAGGTTCGGGAACAGTCGCGATGATCACGGTCTCGTCGATCATGGCGCCGATCGTGCTTTCCTCCCCACCCCCCTTCCACGCCGTCTATGTCGCGTGCGCGATCGGGAGCGGCTCGGCGGTCGGTTCGTGGATGAACGACAGCGGCTTCTGGGTCTACAAGCAAATGTCCGGGCTCACCGAAGTCGAAGCCCTCAAGACTTGGACGCCGCAGTTGATCATCATGGGCATCACCGGCTATATCATCACGCAGGTAGCCGCGATTCTGGTGCCGCTTCGCTGAGGGGGTGCGGGACGCTATGTGACGCCTAGAGCGAGGATGGCGTCCGCCACTTTGCGGAAGCCTCCGATGTTGGCTCCTCGAACGTAGTTCACCTGGTCGTCGTTGAGCCCGTAGCGAACGCAGGTCGAGTGGATCTGCTTCATCACTTCCTGCAAACGGCGATCGACTTCGCCACGGGTCCACGCGAGGTATTGGGCGTTTTGCGTCCTCTCGAAGCCCGAGACCGCTACGCCGCCCGCATTGGCCGCCTTGCCGGGCGCGAAGAGCACGCCCGCTTGGCGAAAGATTTCGACGGCGTCGGGACTGGTCGGCATATTGGCGCCCTCGACAACGGACTTGACGCCGTTGGCGACGAGTTGGCGGGCGCCGTCGGTTTCGATTTCATTTTGCGTGGCGCAGGGCATCGCGATGTCGGCTGTCACGCCCCAGGGCCTCTCGCCGGCGTGATAGGCGGCGCCGAAATTTTCGGCGTATTCCTGAATGCGGCCGCGACGCGTGGTCTTGAGATCGATCACCCAGCGGAGCTTTTCTTGGTCAAGCCCGTCGGGGTCGTGAATGAAGCCCGAGGAGTCGGACATGGTGACGACCTTGCCGCCGAGCTCAATGAGTTTCTCCGCGGCGTATTGTGCCACGTTGCCGGATCCCGAGACCAAGCAGATCTTTCCCTCGAGGCTTTCGTCCTGCCGGCGCAACATTTCGCGGAGGAAGTAGACGGCGCCGTACCCGGTGGCCTCGGTGCGGATCAAGCTGCCGCCGAAGGTCGGGCCCTTGCCCGTCATCGCTCCGGTAACTTCGTTGCTCAGTCTCTTGTACTGCCCAAACAGGTAGCCGATCTCGCGCGCCCCGACGCCGATGTCGCCGGCCGGGATGTCTCTTTGCTCGCCGATGTATTTCCACAGCTCGGTCATGAATGATTGGCAGAAGCGCATGACCTCGGCGTCGGATTTTCCTTTCGGATTGAAGTTCGCCCCGCCCTTGGCTCCGCCCATCGGCAGCGTCGTCAGGCTGTTTTTGAAAGTTTGCTCGAAGCCGAGAAATTTCATCACGCTGACGGTAACGGAGGGATGAAAGCGCAGCCCTCCCTTATAGGGGCCGATGGCGTTGTTGAATTGCACGCGAAAACCGCGGTTGACGCGCACGTTGCCGGCTTCGTCCTTCCAGGTCACGCGGAAGGTGATCGTACGGTCGGGTTCGGTGAGGCGTTCGAGGACTTGCTGCTCGCGGTAGACGGGGTGTTCGCGGGTGTAGGGAAGAATGTCTTCGGCGACTTCGTGAACGGCTTGATGGAATTCTTTTTCGCCGGGATTGCGTTTAACGAGCCCGTTCATGAAACGGTCGAGTTCCGAGGAGTGAGTGTGGTCTTCCGGCATGGGACTGGTCCTTTCGCCTGGGCTTAGATGTTGCTTCGCCAAGCCCGGGGTTCTTGTTTCGCGGAATGGATCGTGAGGAGCGGCGTTTCGGGGCGACTCCGTTCTTCCTAATTGTCCAACGTTTCGTTGTCGGGCGCACCGCGGCCTAGCTTGTGGCTGCCGGTTGGGGGGGAGTGACGCCGAAACGGCGGCCGATTTCGTCGAGCTCCCGGCACGTCGTCTCGGGCAGCGCAATGCCGTCTCGGCTGCGCTGTTGCCGGGTCCGAACCTCAAACTCCCCGGGGACCAGAATCTCCTCGACGCCCTCTGCTTTCGGGCTCGCCTTCATTTCCTCGACTGTCGCGGCAACTTGCTGTTGGTAATGTTCCGCATCACCAAAAACAGCCGGGTCGACGACCAGCAGAAAGACGCCGCCCAGGCGCCCGCGCGGCTCGGCCTTGGGATCGTGCGTGGGGGCGCCGATCAGAGCCGGTTCCGGGTCGTCGATCATCCCCAGCCCACCCAGCAGAACCGCCGCCAACGCCATGGCGTAACCCTTGTGCCCCGCGACGCGCCCGCCGAGAGGTTGGATGGTGCCGCCGGCGAAGTAGTCGCCCGGGTCCGTCGTGGGGTTGCCGTCGCGGTCGGTGATGCAATCGGGGGGCAGGTCGACGCCCTTGTCGTAGGCGACCTTGACTTTGCCTTGGGCCACGGTCGTCATGGCGGCGTCAAACAGAAATGGTGTGTGGCCCGCAATCGGGACTCCGATTGCGACCGGGCTCGGCGTAATGAAGCGCTCGGTTCCGCCCCACGGAGCCATGCCGCCCACCGTATGGCCCGCGGCCCCGGCGGTGACGAGCGCGATCAGGCCTTGTTCAGCGGCCACTTCGGGGTACTCGCCGACGCGTCCGATGTGCATCGAGTGGCGGATCGTGACGGCGGCAATGCCGTTTTCTCTTGCATGCTCCATGGCCCAGTCAAGGGCGAATCGGGTCGAAAAATGTCCCATGCCGCGCTTGGCGTCGACCAGCGCCGTGCTCCCGGTTTCGCGCAAGATCGCGGGGCGAGCGGTGGGGTGGAGGTCACCGGCATCGGTTTGCTTGATGTATTGGGCGACCCGCATCACGCCATGCGAATCGTGGCCGGAAAGATTCGCCCGGATCAGATGCCGCGCAACTTCACGGGCAATGTCGTCGTCGGCGCCAAGCGCCACGAAGACCTGGTGGACATAGGGCTCTAGAGATTGGGGTGCGAAGTGCGTTAGGGTTGCCATGGACCCTTTAGGATGGGGGACGGGCGGCGGCGGCGTCCAGGAGTATCAGAGGAGAGGCAATTCCACTTGCCGTTACATCATGAGCAAGAGTGTGAAACCGACTATTGACGATATCATCCGGCAATCGACGAAATATTCACCGTACGCTCTACCACCCACAGTACTGCGCGAACTCGCAAGAATCCTGGGCACGATGAACAAGCCCGAAACGGCCGAAACCGGTTGCGGGGCGAGTACTTTGGTCTTTTCCCAATTCAGCAGGCGACAGCCGCATAACTCGAACGGGCCGATCGGCACGATTGCCAGCTTGCACGTTGACGCCTCGATTCCGAATTGCATCATCCAGGAATTCTTCTACCCCTATCTCGATCACTACAACGAGATCCTCACCGAGCCGATCGAATACGCCGACGGCTACTTGAAGATCCCCGATCGGCCGGGGCTGGGAACCGACATCAACGAAGAAGCCATCCTGAAACGCCCGCCGATCGACACGCCGCCCGAGGCGTCGTGGATCGGGTCGTATTGGTAGGGGGGCTCAGTGGTAGAGCATTCCAACGTAGGCGGAATCGGCGCGCTACAGTAGGGTGCTGTAGTAGCTATGCTCGCAGCGTCTGGTCACGACCCCTATCGCCTTACCTCCGACGACATCGAAGACGCGCCGGTGACCGCCGCCGGGATTGCTCGCAAGATCGGCCCCGGCGTCATTCTCGCCGGGATGATCGTCGGGTCGGGCGAGCTGATTGCGACCACCGTTCTCGGCGCCGAGAACAGCTATACGCTGCTGTGGCTGGTCCTCATCAGTTGCGTCGCCAAGATCGTTGTCCAGAATGAGCTGGGTCGCTACACGATCGGGACGGGAGAAACCTCTCTTGAAGCTTTCAACCGCGTGCCGGGGCCGCGCCTCGGGGTTTCCTGGGTGGTGTGGGTTTGGTTTCTGGGGCAGATCTCGGTGCAGTTCGGCATCGGCGGAATGCTTGGGGCGATCGGCGAGGTGCTCGACAAGCTGATCCCCGGGTTACCGCTTGGCATGTGGGTCCTTGTGGTCAACGCGCTGACGGTTGTCCTACTCGCCGTCGGCAGCTACGCCTTGATCGAGAAATTTTCGATGGCTTTGGTGATCTCGTTCACGGTCATGACGGTCGCGTCGGCGGGGCTGCTGCTCGATCAGCCGGAGTACTTTTCGTGGGCCAAGGTCTGGGACGGTCTGTCCTTCCACATGCCCGCCGGCGGATTCATGACGGCGGTGGCGGTGTTCGGCATCACCGGGGTCGGGGCCAGCGAATTGTCGAGCTATTCGTATTGGTGCATTGAGAAGGGATACGCACGCTATACGGGGCCCCGCGAGGAAACGAGCGCTTGGCGGCACCGGGCGTTGGGGTGGATTCGAGTGATGGGCGTGGACGTGGTCAATGCGATGTTCATCTACACGTTTACGACGGTCTCGTTTTACTTGCTCGGCGCCGGGGTTCTGCACGGCATGGGTGTGATGCCCCAAGGCGGCGAGATGGTCGAGACGCTGTCGAATATGTATACCGAAACGCTGGGACCGGGATCTCGGCCGGTGTTTTTGATCGGGGCGGCGGCGGTTTTCTATTCCACGGTTTTCGCGGGTATCGCCTCCAGAAGCCGCATGACGGCGGACATGCTGGCGCTGCTGGGAGTGTATGATCGTGGCGACTGGAGTAAGCGGCTGTTTCACACGCGTTGGCTGGTGGTGTTGTATATTGTTGTTCCGACGGCGTTCTTCTTCGTGATCCAAGAGCCGGTCGTGATGGTGAAGATCGCCGGGTTGACCGAGGCGGCGATGTTGCCGGTGGTCGGCTTTGCGACGGTTTACCTACGCTACCGCCACCTGCCCAAGACGATTGCCCCGCAAGGCTGGATTACGTTGGCGCTTTGGGTGACGTCGTTGCTGATGCTCGTGATGACCGGGGTTTCAGTGCTCGACGGGTTGCTTGGATTGAGGGGGTAGGCTTTCCGCCGTCACCTCGTGCCGACTCGTTGCGCCCAGCTGGTCGCGCCCAATTGGTGGCTATGACCAATGCGGGCGCGGTTGATAGAATCAAGAGTCTTCGGGCCCGCCCGGGCTCGATTCGTTTACGAGGAGGATGAGACCGTGAATTTGCGATGGACAAACCTCGCCGCGATTACGCTGGGCGCGCTTTTGCTGACCGGCATGGGAGCGGCCGGGGAAAAGAAACTGATGCATTGCTTTGCTTTCACGCCAATCGAGGATGCCTCGGAAGCCGATTGGGAGGCTTTCTACAAAGCCACCGATGAGTTGCCCGCGAAGATCGAGGGCTTCAATAAGGTTTGGTACGGCAAGCTCCGCCGTCCGATGCGCCTCTATTACAAGACCGGCGGAGACGAAGCTGAATACGAGGAGCGCGTGCGCGAATGGTCGGTATGCATGGAAATGGAAGATATCGCGGCGCTCGAAAAATATGCCGATCATGCGGCGCACCGCGAATGGGAAGAAGCTTATTTCAAGGTGCGGCAGCGGGGCACGACAACCTTGGATATCTTGGGGCAATAGGGCGGGGAATACGCGAAACGCGGACGAGCCGGGAACCCGCCGGCCAACCTTGCTCCGGCCGGCACTGGTCGGGCGGCCGGGCCCGCGGCCTGCGTCGGGGCTCCGCCATCGTGGTCTGAATTTTCGGCCTCCGGCCGGGCTGTATGGAACTGTTTTGTTATGAACCGACTTGCCCGATTTTCGCTCGTCGCTCTGGCGCCGCTGCTCGCCTTTTTCGTTTCGTGCTCGGAGAGTGATCGTATCCCGGTGCGGATGGCGACGCTCTTCAGCAAAGAACACCATCTGGCGAAGAAGCTGGAATGGACCGCCGCTGAACTCGAAAAGCGCAGCCAAGGCCGCTTTGAATGTCAGGTCTTCGCCGGCAGCGTGATGGGCGGCGAAAAGGAAAACCTGGAAGACCTGCTGCTCGGCAGCCTGGAGTTAATGAACGGCGCGGGCAGTTACTATTACCGCTACGTCCCCGAAGCGTCAGTCTTGGAGCTGCCCTTCTACGACTGGAAAGACCGACACGAGGCGCACCGAGTGATTCGGGCGTATTGGCCTCGATTGATGGCCGCCTCCGAAGCCAAGGGTTTCTACCCCGTGGCGCTCGACAGCCGCGACTACTGGGGCGTCTACTATCGGGAGCCGATTGATTCGCTCGATCGCGTGCGCAACGCCAAGTTTCGCGCCGTGAACGCCGATTTGTGGATCGAAGCGACGAAACTCTACGGGGCGATCCCCAATCCGATGCCCTATGCCGACGCCTACATGGCCTTCAAGACGGGTGTGGCCGACGGCACGCTCAACTCCGTGGCGGGCGGCGTGGCGGGCAACTGGCACGAGGTGCTGAAGTGTTTTCTGGACACAAGGCTCGTGTTGAGCGAATCGTTTACCGTGGCGTCGAAGCAGTGGGTCGAGGGTCTGCCCGAGGACCTTCGCAAGATCTTTCTCGATGTCTGCTTGGAGAGTGAGCAGTTCAACCTCAAAGAAGTCGAGCGGCAGTTCATCGCGAACAGGAAGAAGATGGAGAAGGCCGGGGTCCATTGGGTCGATCACGAGAAGATCGACCTTGGTGATTTGCGCGAGAAGGGTCTCGAGTTCCGGGAGAACTACATGAAAGCGCGGGGCCTGGAGGTTTACGCTTTCTACCTCGACTGGCTGGAGCACATCGAGCGAGAAACGGGCCGGGCGCCGAAGTAAGCTTGGGGCCGGCGGGGAGACGATCGGCGGTCCCTCTGGAAGCGCCGGATTCCGAGCATTTTCCGGCGTTGCGGCCGGAATTTTGTATCCCCACTGCGTTTCGCTAACATATAGAGGAACCGGGCGGCGGTCCGCCCTATCCGAGAGAACACGACCTGCGAGCCGGCCGCCGCGCCCGCTTCCCTCGATCAGGTCTTCCCAGCTCCCGGAACGACGGTCTGGAGTTTGTGCATGAACGTTTATGAAGGTAAAGATGTCCGCAATATCGGCATTGCGGGCCACGGTGATTCCGGCAAGACGAGTTTGGTCGCCGCTTTTCTCTACACGACCAACGCGACCACTAGGCTCACCGCCGTCGACGAGGGCAATACGCTCACTGACTTCGACGATGAGGAAATCCACCGCAAGGTGACGGTCAGTCCCTCGCCGGTGCATATCGAATGGGGGTCGTCGAAGCTGAACGTCATCGACACGCCGGGCTACAACATCTTCATCAACGACACCAAAGGAGCGCTGATTGCCACCGACACGACGTTGGTTGTGGTGGATGGCGTCGCGGGTGTCGAGGTGCAGACCGAGAAAGTCTGGGGCTTCGCCGAGGAGTACGGCCAAGCCCGCGTCGTCGTGATCAATAAGCTGGACCGCGAACGCGCGGACTTTTCGCGCACCCTCGCGGATATCCAAGAGGTCCTGGGACGAGCGGCGGTGCCGGTTCAAATTCCGATCGGTTCGGAGAAGAACTTCCGAGGCGTGGTCGACCTAATCGAGGAAAAGGCCTACACCTATGAACCCGGGGGCAAGGGCAAGGGGACAGCCGGCGATATTCCCGACGACTTGTCGTCCGATGTGGAAGCGGCGCGCGAATCGCTGATCGAGATGGTCGCCGAATGCGATGACGATCTGCTCAACGAATACCTCGAAGAGTTGACTCTGTCGCCGGAAAAAATCCTGGCCGGTATGCGAAAAGGCATTGCCGAGGGCAAGCTCTTCCCGGTGCTGTGCACGTCGGCGACACAGAATATTGGGACCGACCGAGCGCTGGAGTTCCTGGAGGCCTATTGTCCGCCGCCGACCGCTCGTGGAGAGGTCGCCTCGGCGGATGGTGAGACCTCGCGTAAGATCGACGACGGCGAGGCGCTATCGCTGTTTGTCTACAAGACCGCGGCCGACCCCTTCGCCGGGCGCGTCACGTACTTCAAAGTCATCTCGGGCGTCCTCAATAATGACGACAACGTATTCAATTTCACGAAGAGCTCCCAAGAGCGATTCGCGCGTATCGGCGTCGCAATGGGTAAGGACATCACACCCGTCACCTCGATTCACGCGGGCGACCTGGGAGCGATCGCGAAGCTCAAGGATACTTTGACCGGCGACAGCCTCGGGGACAAGAGTAAACCCATTGAGTTCCCCAAGGCCAAGATTCCGCTGCCGGCAATCGCCTACGCCATTCAACCCAAGACGCGACAGGATGAAGACCGCCTCAGCGCCGGCATTCATAAGATCCTCGAAGAAGATCCGGCGCTCAATTTCTACCGCGACCCCCAGACCCAGGAATTTCTACTGGCCGGTAACGGGCAGCAGCATCTGGAAATCATCGTCAGCCGCCTCAAGAAGCGCTACAACGTGGATGTCGAGCTGAAGGCGCCGAAGATTCCCTACCGCGAAACGATCCGCGGGCGCGCCGAAGTGCAGGGCCGCCACAAGAAACAGACCGGCGGACACGGGCAGTTCGGCGATTGCCGCATTCGCATGGAACCGCTCGAACGCGGGGGGGAATTTGAGTTTGTCAACAAGATCTTCGGCGGCGCGATTCCGAAGACATACATCCCGGCAGTGGAAAAAGGCGTTCTTGAAGCCGCCGCGGCCGGGCACTTGGCGGGATATCCGGTGGTCGATTTCAAAGTGGAGCTGTATGACGGCCAATATCACGACGTCGACTCCTCCGAGCTGGCCTTTAAACTCGCCGGGCGAAAGGCCTTCCGCGCGGCGATGGAGAAATCGAGCCCGGCGCTGCTCGAGCCGATTATGTCGGTCGAAGTGGTCGCGCCCTCTGATTTCGCGGGCGACATCATGGGTGATATGAACAGCCGCCGCGGCCGCATTCAGGGCATGGACTCGAAGGGGTCGAATCAGGTCGTGCGGGCGCAAGTGCCGATGGCCGAAATGCTCACCTACGCCAACGAGCTGACATCGATGACGCAGGGCCGCGGATCGTTTTCGATGGAGTTCGCGCATTACGATTTCGTGCCGCGGCAGACGGCTGAGAAGGTGATCGCGGCGGCAAAGCGCGATCGCGACGGGACGGAAGAGGAAGACGAGTAGCCGGCCGGCGCGAGGCATGGAAACAGAGCAGCGGACGGCGATCTACGCAAAGCCCGGTTCACCGCGGGTTAGCGGGCTTTAATTCTCACCCGCGCGGATCCCCTATTCCCCACGTTGATGTCGCACCCCCGCCGAACGCGCTATAATTCCCATCAATTCCAACCGCAAGTTGTCGAGTGCGCGCGGAACGCGGGGAGATTTAGGGCGTTTCGATGCGGGATTCGATCGCAGTTTCGAAGGTCGTGCGGTTTGAGACCTTCGAGCTTAACCTCAAGACCGGCGAACTTCGCAAGGGTGGGGTAAAGGTTCGGCTGCAAGAGCAGTCGTTTCAAATCCTCGCGGCGCTGCTCGAACGCCCCGGCAAACTCGTCACCCGCGAGACGCTCCACGAAAGGCTGTGGCCCGACGAAACCTTTGTCGATTTCGAAAAGGGCCTCAATATCGCCGTCAGCAAATTGCGGCAGGCGCTGGGAGATTCCGCCGATGAGCCGCGCTTCATCGAGACTCTCCCCCGGCGGGGGTATCGATTTGTCGGGGTTATCGAGCAAATCGACGAATCGGGTGAAATTGTCGGCCTCCCGGCGGGCACGGCGGTCGAGCGCACGATCTCTCACTACCGCCTGCTCGAAAAGATTGGGAAGGCGGCATGGGCGTCGTATACAAGGCTCTCGACACGAAACTCAATCGTACCGTCGCGCTGAAGTTTCTTCCGCACCACCTGACCCAAGACCCCGAGGCGAGAGAGCGCTTTCGGCGCGAGGCACAGGCCGGGGCCGCCCTTGATCATCCGAACATTTGCACTGTTCACGAAATCGACGAGGTCGACGGGCAGATGTTCATCGCCATGGCTTACGTCGAGGGTCAAAGCCTCGACAAGACGATCGCCGCCGGGCCGTTGGCGCTCGATGAAGCCGTCGGCATCGCGATCCAAACCGCGGGCGGATTGCGAGCCGCGCACGAGAAGGGCGTCGTTCATCGCGACATCAAGAGTTCGAACCTGATGGTCACGCCCGAAGGGCAGGTGAAGATTCTCGACTTCGGGCTGGCGCGCCTCGCGGACCAAACACGGCTCACGCGAACAGCCGCGGTCGTGGGTACGGTCTCATCTATGTCCCCCGAACAGGTGCGGCGCCAACCCACCGATCACCGCACCGATATCTGGTCGGCGGGTGTGGTGGTTTACGAGATGGTAACGGGCCGTTTGCCGTTTGAAGGCGAGCGCCAGGAGGCTGTCCTCTATGCGATTGCGAATGAAGACCCGCAACCGATCACCGCATTACGGGCGGGCGCACCCAGGGAGTTGGAGTGGATCGTCGGCAAAGCGCTGGCCAAGGATGTAGAGGAACGCTACCAGCAGGTCGACCTTGGCGTGAATTTTGGCTCGGCTGAACTCCACCACCTCGCCCACGAGGCCTCCAGGATCGAATAGGACCCGGTTCAGTTTGATGCGGCCCGCTTCGATGCGTGACAGATCGAGCAGATCATCCACGATGTGCGTCAACGCTTCCGAGGCGTTGACCACCATTTGCAGCAGCTCGCGGTCCTTTGCGTGAAGGTAATCGTCTTGGAGCACCAAGTCCGGTATCCCCATAATCACGGTGAGAGGAGAGCGGATTTCATGGCTGATGTTTGCCAGAAATTCGCTTTTCACTCGATCCGCCGTTTCCGCCTTCTCCTTGGCGCCCCGAAGGTCTTGGTTAAGTTCTTCAAGCTCGACGACTTTGCTTTCGACCGATCTCAGCAACTCCCGTACCTGCGCGGTCCGCGCGTGCACTGTGCGGCGCAGCATGACAATCCAGGCGCCCCCGCCGAGGGCCAGCAAGAAAAGCACCAGCAGGCTGATTCTCAAATTCGCCGGGCTCAGAAGCGGAGCGGCTTCGATGACCGAGAGATCGGTCACCGTGCGAATCCGCACCTGATGTTGTATGCGTCCGTCTTCCCTCTGCCGCGGGCGGGCGATGCCGCGAATCTCCACGATGGCTCCCACTTCGAAGGTCGGCAACTCCGCCAAATCCGACGCGCCGCCGTGGGGAACCCAATAGGCGCGGAGTCGTTCGTCTCCAAGTCTCACGACGACCATCCTGTCGCTGATGCTGGTGTCGGTCGCGGTTGCCCGAACACGAACGAGTTCCCCCCGGTGTTCGCCGCTTAAGACGTCGGCGGGCGTGAGGTCGTGAGGCTCCGGATCCCTGCCGCCGCCGAGTCGGATCACTTCCGACGCGCGAATCTCCAACTCTGTGTGCGTGTCGACATAGATTTCGCCGCGTACTTCCACCAAGTCGCCCCGACTGATGTCCAGGGGCGGCACGAGTGCCGGTCGCTACCGCTCAAGCCAAAATCTTCTTCGCTACGTTGCCGTGAACGTCGGTTAGGCGGTGATCGCGACCGCCGTAGCGATAGGTCAGCTTCGTATGATCAAGCCCGAGCAGATGAAGGACCGTCGCATGCAAATCGTGGATGTGCATGCGGTCCTCGACGGCGTGATACCCGAACTCATCCGTTGCTCCGTAGACAAAGCCGGGCTTGACGCCGCCCCCGGCCATCCACATGGTGTAGCCGTAAGGGTTGTGATCGCGGCCGTCATTGCTCTCGGCAAACGGGGTGCGGCCGAATTCCCCGCCCCAGATCACCAACGTGTCGTCGAGCAGGCCGCGCGACTTGAGGTCTTTCAATAAACCCGCGATCGGCTTGTCGACTTCCTTGGCCCTCTTGGCGTGCATGCGTTTCAGCTCGGTGTGCTGATCCCATTTCTCTCCCACGCCCGAGTGAGAGCACTGCACGAAACGCACGCCGCGCTCGATGAAACGCCGCGCGAGAAGACACTGCCAGCCGAAATCGCGCGTGATATCCTCGTCGAGCCCGTAGAGCCGGCGCACGGCCTCCGATTCGTTGTTGACTTCAAGGGCCTCGGGGGCTTCCATCTGCATGCGGAACGCCAGCTCGAAAGACTGAATGCGAGCGTCGAGGTTGGCGTCGTGTCGGCGGTCGGCGGCATGACGGCGATTCATCTTGTGAAGGAATTCGAGTTCGAGGCGCTGCTCGTCGGTGGTCAGCCCCTTATAAGTCAGATACTCGATCGGCTCTTGGAGAATGTCGTCCACCTTCATGAACGAAAAGCCGATCGGAGTGCCCTGGTTGGCGCCGGGCAGAAAATTCGAGCTGAACAGCTTCGCCCCGCCCTGCGACAACGTCGGCTTGATCGTGATGAATCCGGGCAGGTTTTGGTTCTCGGTCCCCAGTCCGTAAAGCGCCCAGGCGCCCATGCTGGGACGAGTGAACGAAAAGGTGCCGGTAAAAAGCTGCAACATCGCCGCGCCGTGATCGACTCCTTCGCCGACCATCGAACGCATCATGCACAGCTCATCCACACAGCCTCCGATGCGCGGAAACAGATCGCTGACCTCGATGCCGCTTTCCCCGTATTTGCGAAATTCCCACGGCGATGCCATCAGCCCGCCGGCGCTTTCCTCGTTGAAAGTCAACGAGCGCTTGAACGGGACCGGCTTGCCGCTCTCGCTGGTCAGGCGGGGTTTCGGGTCGAACGTGTCGACGTGCGAGGGACCGCCGTGCATGAAGAGGAAAATGACGCGCTTGGCGCGCGGGGCGAAGTGGGTCGCCTTGGGCGCCAACGGATTTGTCGCGGCGGCTTGCAGGCCCGCGCGTTCGTCGCCCAATAAGCCCGCCAGCGCAATGCTGCCGAAGCCGCATGCAGTCCGCCAGAGCAGGGCTCGTCGAGAGACTGCGCGGTCCGCGAGCGCGAGACCGCGCTGAGTTCCGGCGAGATTAGGTTTCCGGCCGTGTTGCATAAATCCCTCAATCGACGTAATGGAACTCGTTCGACGCCGTCAACATCTTACAAAAGCTCTTCCAGGCCGCCGCCCGGGCGTCCTCGGCGGAGGTCTGTTCCAGCTCGAAACGCGCCAGGTAGCGGATCGCCGTTTCGCGCTCCTCGGGGCTCGGCGGGCGCGTCAGCGCCATGAAATAGGCCCGTTTGATGCGCGCGCTTTCACTTACGCCGTCGCCCGGCTCGGACCACAAGCGCTCGGCGAACTCCCGCGACCGTTCGTTGGCGAAGCCGCTATTCATCACATAAAGCGCTTGGGGGGCCACGTTGGTCTGACTGCGCTGGCCGTTGCTGGTGGTCGCATCGCCGAAATCGAATAGGTTGAACAACGACGGCAGCTTATTGCGATGCAGCGGCAGGTAGAGGCTGTGCCGCATCGTGAAATCAGGGTCGACCCGATGATTGATTCGTCCAAACTCGGTGTAGCCGGCCGACTCCGGTTCGACGTTGCCGCCGACGGTCAAGTCGAGTTTACCCGAAAGCGCCAGATAGTTGTCGCGCAATTCCTCGAGCGTTAACCGGCGCCGGTTGAATCGGCCCCACAGCCGGTTCGACGAGTCGGTCCGCCAAGCTTCGTCCGAGACCCGGCTGCTCATCCGGTAGGTGTTCGACAACAGAATCAAGCGGTGCAAATGTTTCACCGACCAGCCGCTCTCGACAAAGCGCCGGGCCAAGTAGTCAAGCAAGTCCGGGTGCGTAGGCCGCTCGCCGACGATTCCGAAATTGTTCGGCGTACGTACCAAGCCCTCGCCGAAATGGCGGAGCCAGATCCGATTCGCCATCACGCGCGCCGGCAGCGGGTTGTCCTCCCGAGTGAGAAACTCCGCCAACTCCCGCCGTCCGCTGCCGTGTTGAATCGGCAGCTGCCGGCGCCCGGCGAGAGCGATCGGGAATTGCTTGGCGACGATTTGTCCGTGATTGTCGTGCCGTCCGCGAACAAAAACCGGCTGCTCGACCGGTTTGCCTTCGGTCACGGCGCAGGCCATCGGCGGCTCGGACAGCGCTTCGGCCGCGAGCTGTTTCGCCCGTACTCGCAACGGCTGCAAGCGTTCTTTCCATTTCGCGGAAAGCAGCCCCTCGCGCTCGTCCTCGTCCTCGGCGGTCGCAAGCGGACCTTCGTTCACTTCGCTATGGAAGGGGTCTCGGCGCAGCCTCCCCAATAACTCCGCGAATCTCGTTTTCTTTCCCTCGATCAGGCCATCGAGGTTTTCCGTGAGCCAGGCGTCCGTGCCCGCCAAGCGTTCGCGGGCGACTTCGGCATAAAGCCGCTGGTATTCCGCCGCCGCGCCGGCGCGGCCGGCAGCCTCGACCGCATGCCACTTTTCAAGATGCGCCTTCGGCTCCGGGCCGGGCCTGAGATAATCGGTCCACTTTCCCAGCCGCTCGGGATCCAGCCCGGCGTCCCGCGCGGCCGCCTCAGCCGACACGCCGTCTTCATAGACCCGCCGCGCCGCCAACATGGAATCGGCGATCCGCGGAACCAGGTTCCGCAACCCGTGATCGATGACGCCCAGGTCGATGACCACATCGATCGCCCCTTTCGTCCCCTTGATCTTCTTTTGCTCGTCGAAGTAGCGTTCGCCGAGATCCTTGCGAATTAACGGCGTCACAATCAAACTCGAGACGAAGGCTTCGGGGTCTTCATAACTCCGGGTACTGGCGAAGATCGAAGCCAGCGAATAGTAATCGGTCGTTAGAATCGGGTCAGATGGGTATTTACTTGACTCAGGTGACCACAAGATGTAGGATCGGGGAAATGGAAGATTATCCTCGGAATCTGGCCGAGTTCGAGGCGCGTTTCGCCACCGAGCAGGCCTGTCGAGAGTATCTGTGTCAACTCCGCTGGCCGGAGGGTTTTCGTTGTCCGCGATGCGGGCACGACAAAGCGTGGGCGGTGCGGACAGCGCTGCTGGAGTGCGCCGGCTGCGGGCATCAAGCTTCTCCAACGGCGGGCACAATATTTCAAGACACCCGCCAACCCCTCCAGAGTTGGTTTCGAGCCATGTGGTGGCTCACGAGCCAGAAGAACGGGGCGAGCGCGCTGGGCTTGCAGCGGGTGTTGGGCCTGGGCAGCTACAAAACGGCCTGGACTTGGTTGCATAAGCTCCGGCGCGCCATGGTGCGGCCCGGACGCGATCGGCTCAGCGGGCGCGTGGAGGTTGACGAGACTTACTTAGGAGGCTTGGAGGAGGGCGTGCGCGGTCGCCAAACCGACGCTAAGGCGCTGATTGTAGTAGCGGCCGAGGAAGATGGTGCCGGCATCGGGCGGGTTCGGATACGCACCATTCCCAACGCCTCCGGGGACAGCTTGATGGCCTTCGTCGGCGAGTCGATCGAACCCGGCAGCGTGGTCCATACCGACGGTTGGCTGGGATACGAACCGCTCGAAGGCGACGGCTATCGCCACGAGGTGAGCTACCTGGAGGGGCAACCGGCGCGCGCCTCGAAACTGCTCCCCCGGGTGCACCGCGTGGTGTCGTTAGTGAAGCGCTGGATACTGGGCACGCATCAAGGAGCGGTCAGTCACGAGCATCTCGACTCCTACCTCGACGAATTCGCCTTCCGCTTCAACCGCCGCAAGTCCAGAAGTCGAGGCAAGCTCTTTTACCGCCTGGTTCAACAGGCCGTCGCCGTGCCACCGGCACCCTACAAATCGCTGGTCGGAGGCACCGCGACACGCGCTACGGACGACCACAACATGTAGGGGCTATTTCCCAATACCTGAGTCAAGTAAATATCCATCTCGGGTCAAACTTGTGGTCGTGGCAGCGGGAACAGGAAATCGTCAACCCCAGAAAGGCCTTCGACGTGGTATCGATCTGCTCATCCACTACGTCGTAGACCATCTGCACTTTGTCCTGCTGGGCCAGCGCTTTGGGCCCCAGCGCCAAAAAGCCCGTGGCCGTGATGCCGCGAAGGTTGACGTCTTGACCCATCGGAGGCGGCAGCAGGTCGCCGGCGATCTGTTCGCGCACAAATTGGTCATAGGGCAGATCACGGTGGAAGGCGTCGATGACGTAATCGCGGTAACGCCATGCGTGGACGTAAGGCCTGTCCTCATCCACACCGGTGGAGTCGGCATAGCGAGCCACGTCGAGCCAATGGCGTCCCCAGTGCTCGCCGTAATGGGGCGACTCGAGCAAGCGGTCCACGAGATCGGCAAAGGCCCGAGGACTCGAGTCGGCGGTGAACCGCTCGATTTCTTCCAAAGTCGGCAACAGTCCCTGGAGATCGAATTTCACGCGCCGCAGAAGAGTCAGCTTGTCGGCGGGCGGAGCCGGCGCAAGCCCTTTCCGTTCGAGCTCGGCCAAGATGAAAGCGTCGATATCGGTTTTGACCCAGCCAGTGTCTTGGACCGCCGGGGGCCGCGGGTCGCGAATCGGCTGAAAAGACCAGTGATCGGTTTGCGTGGGGTCGTCGGCCTCCGACTTCCCCGCCTTGTCGGTGGGTGAACCATCGGAAACGACCCGCGGCTTGGGCCAAGGCGCTCCGATCTCGACCCAATGCGCAAGCGCCGCGATTTCAGCATCGGGCAGCTTGCCGGTCGGCGGCATTTTGATTTTTTCCTCGTAACGAATGGCGCGGATCAACGCGCTCATGGCGGGGTCGTCTGCCGAAACCACCGGCTTGCCGCCGGCTCCGGCGCGAAAGCCCTCGGCGGTGGTTAGATCAAGGTCGGCCATGCGCACTTTTTCGCCGTGGCAGGCGGAGCACTTTTCCACTAGAACAGGCCTGATCTTGATCTCGAAGAAACGTTCAGTGTCGTTGTCTTGCGCCGCGGCAAGAGAAACGAAAGCGAGAACGATGAGGAGCGAAGGAAATTTGCGGGCTGGTCTCCCGGCTCTAGTCAAGGGCCCTAAGGGCTGCCCGCATCGCCACATGCACCGATTATGGCACAGGGATCGCAGTCCGGTTGACACAGGCAATCAGTCGCAAAAGGTAAGAGACGACTTGTTTACACGGTCCGCGATCCGGGCCGCACCGGGTCGGTTATTTGGGCTGCGGGCAGAGGACCTCTGGCGGCACAACGGCAGAAGGGGATAGCGGCGGAGGCGAAGATAGAGATTCCTATTAGGCGGCGTTTGACTTGAGAAGTAACTCTTCGGCGATTTCGACGGACAGCTTGAAGTTTTCGCCGTCGGCACCGCATTGCTTGACCGACCCCAGACCGCGATACTCGTAGCCGGCAAGAAGAACCACCGCGGGAGCCGAAACCGGCTCGCCAACCGTAACGACGACTTCACCGGGCTCGCCGTTCTCGAGTGCAACCGAGGCGGACGCCACGGCCCCCTCGTCGTCTACCCAGAGCAGGTCCGCCTGCCCTAGTGACGTCGTCCGGACACTATCGGTCCGACGGTTTTTGTTTCGATACGCGGTAACGCGGAAACCATCTTCGGTCCGCTCCGAGGATTGGATGAAATACGGTTCGCCCGCGCGTGCCTCGGAGATGACCCACAGAGGCGTGTCAAGCGGCGGGCTCTTTGGCATCAGTAGGACGTCGTCCGATTCGGCGCTAAATCGGACCTTCGTGAAAACGGGGTTGCCGGCCGCGTGGATCCAGCCGGCCGTCGCAGTCTTCGTAGGTAGGCTGCTCGGGGGCCGGGCGGTCAAGGACGTGCTCCTCACGCTCCGGCTCTTCGCCAAAATGGCCTTTGGGCCGTACCTCGAAACCGAGCGAGAGTCCCGCTTCGCGCCACAACTTGCTGAATCGCCCCATACCCGCAGTATCGGAAGTTCGCTCGCTCGACCGCAATCAGCCGGATACACTAGTTTGCTACCTCGGAAAACTACTACTTATACTTACGCACACGAGACTGGCCCTACGCCCTCGAATCGTTTTCGCCGATAATGCAGGGCGGTTGACGGGAGGCTGTGTATGGAACGGGCGATTTTACGGAGG
Organism: Bryobacterales bacterium; assembly: GCA_965248235.1. Lineage (GTDB taxonomy): Bacteria > Acidobacteriota > Terriglobia > Bryobacterales > UBA6623 > UBA6623. The sequence goes on from CBDFIU010000003.1 coordinate 969,085, forward strand.
CGTGGTTCAAGATGACTCGGCATCAGCCGGGAGCGGCGCTGCGACAAGCAACCTGGCGGCTCACCAGCTGAACACCGGGAAGCACCCGCCAAAAGTTTCGCAATGAAAATCCTCGTTTTTTCCGACATCCACGGCGACCTGCAGAGACTGCTGGAACTCGTCGACACGCCGGCCGACGTCTACATCGCTGCCGGTGATTTGGTGACCTGGTCGAGAGGTCTTTCCGAGTGCGGACGGATTCTCGAACCGCTAGGCGAACGCGCGTGGGTGATTCCGGGCAACCACGAGTCATCCGAGCACATCACGCGCTTTTGCGGGCAATTCGGCCTGCGGGATTTCCATGAGAAAGTCTTCGAGGTCGGCGGCTATCACTTTGCCGGACTGGGGTATTCGAACCCGACGCCCTTCAATTGAATAGTAATGCACGTTACGAGAGTGAGCATTCCGAGGCCGGTTCATTCCGAACGACGCCTTTGTCTGCCCGCATCTCGCCGGCGACGGCTGGGACGAGCCTCTTGACCAGCCCCTTCTCGCGGCGCGGTTGTCTCCGGAGTGGAAATCGACTTGCATCCGCCGTACTGGAAGAGACAAGAAAATCAGCTCGAAAAGGGTGTGAATATGCCGATCAAACGAATGAAGAAACTGCTGGACGACCAGGGTGTTCGCTATGTCACTCTGCGCCACTCCCCGGCCTTCACGGCGCAGGGCGTGGCGTCATCGGTTTTCGGGTTCGAGAACGTCCCGCAAATACCGCCCGGTGTAGGATTCGTCGCAACGGGCGACCTTTTCGGGCGTTCCCTCGACGACGATATGGCCGCCGCCGTCGCCGCCTTCCGGTCCGAGGTCGATGATCCAGTCGGCGTTCTTGATGACGTCGAGGTTGTGTTCGATCACCAGCACGCTGCCGCCGTTGTTGAGCAGCTTGCGAAACGCCGCCAGCAATTTCGCGATGTCGTCGAAATGGAGCCCGGTTGTCGGCTCATCGAATAGGTAGAGCGTCCCCTCGCACTTCGATTGGGCTATATGGCCGGCCAGTTTGACGCGCTGCGCCTCACCACCCGACAGCGTGGTGGCCGATTGCCCCAGCCGCAAGTAACCGAGGCCCACCTCGGCCAGGCAGGACAGTTTTTTCACGATGCCCGGCACGTGCACGAAGAACTTCAAGGCCTCATCCACGGTCATCCGCAAGACGTCATGGATATTCTTCCCTTGATAGCGAACATCGAGAACATCGTTCTTATAGCGCTTGCCGGCGCAATCTTCGCAGACCAGCGCGACATCGGCCAAGAATTGCATCTCGACCGTCACCGTTCCATCGCCCTGGCAGGTTTCGCAACGGCCGCCGGGAATGTTGAATGAAAAATTTCCGGCGGTGAGTCCCCGCCGCTGAGCGTCCGCCGTGGCGGCGAAAGTCGCGCGAACAAGATCGAAGGCCTTGACGTAGGTCACCGGATTGGAGCGCGGCGACCGCCCGATCGGAGATTGATCGACCAGCACGATTTCGTCGATCAGTGACGCTCCGGTAATGCGCCGGCAAGGCAGTCGTAGGATGTCCTGATCCGACGAATCGGAAAGGTTTCGCTTCTTCACCGCCGTCAGGGCGCCGTGGATCACATCGTGAACCAGCGTGGACTTCCCGGACCCGGAAACCCCGCTCACCACCGTCATCAAGTCGAGCGGGATGGTTACGTTCAGGTTCTTGAGATTGTTGGCGACCGCGCCGGAGAATGTAAGCTTCTTGCGCGCCTTCGGCTTGCGCCGCTTTTCGGGCACGGGGATGGTGAAGTCGCCGCGCAGATAGAGCGCTGTCAGCGAGTGGCTGCCGTTGGAGACGATCTCCGAGTAAGGACCCTCGAAAATGACTTTGCCGCCCCGCTCACCCGCGCCCGGCCCCAGGTCAACGATGTGGTCGGCGGCCCGCATCATCTCGGCATCGTGTTCCACCACGACGATCGTGTTGCCCAAGTCGCGCAGGCCCGACAGGCTCTGAATCAGCCGATTCGTGTCGCGCGTGTGCAAGCCGATCGACGGCTCGTCCAACACGTAACAGGTTCCGACCAGACGGGAGCCCAGCGAGGTTGCCAGTTGAATCCGCTGCGCCTCGCCGCCGGATAGAGTCGCCGTCTTGCGGTTGAGCGTCAGATACTCCAAGCCGACATCGTTCAAGAATGTCAGCCGATGACGAATGTCCTCCAGGAGTTGCTCGGCGATCTTCTTTTGCTCGCCTGTCGGTCGCCAGTCTTCGAAAAATTGTTTCGCGCTCGCTAGATTAAGCGCTGTTACCTCGCCAATCGTTTTGCCGCCCAAGCGGACATTGAGCGCCTCGGGCCGCAAGCGCCCCCCGCGGCAGGCCGGGCACAGCGTATAGCCTCGGTAGCGCGCCATGAAGATCCGCACGTGCATCTTGTATTTCTTGCGTTCCAGATACGCAAAGAAACCCTCGATACCGCCGAAACCTTTGCCGCCGCGCAACACGAAATCCAGCTCTTTGTTGCTCAGTTCGTGATAGGGAACCGACAGACGCACGCCCGCTGCTTTCGCGCTTTCCACGAGCGCATTCTGAAAGCGCTTGTAACGCGGCTTGGTGAAAGGATCGATCGCCCCTTGCCGCAATGTCTTGAATTTGTCGGGGACCACGAGGTCTATGTCGTAATCGACCGTGTTGCCGAAACCCTGGCACCGCGGGCAGGCGCCGAAAGGGCTGTTGAAGCTGAATAGCCGCGGTTCGGGTTCGGGGTATTCGATGGCGCAATCGCGGCATTCGAAACGTTCGCTGAACCACAACTGCTCGGGCGGAACCGCCGTCGCGTTTTCAAACACCACCTCGCGGGCCTGGCGGTAGCAGGTTTCCACCGCGTCGACGACGCGCGAATGGAGATCCGAGCTGATGGCCAGCCGATCGACCAGCGCGAAGACGGGCCGCTTGAAATCGACATCCAGCAAAGATTCCGGGTTCGAAAATTCGAAAACTTCGCCGTCTTGAAGAAGCCGGTTGAAGCCTTTGGCGCGCAGATCCGCGAGCCGCGCTTTCAATTCCTCGGTCAGGCCTCCGGCTACTTCTCTTTGTAACGGGAACAGCACGTACCAACGCGAGCCGGCCGGCAATGCCAAGATGCGGGCCGCCACCTGGTCGACCGGATCTTTCGAAACCGTTAGCCCACACTCGCGGCACGTCGTCTCGCCCGCACGGGCGTAGAGCAGCCGCAGAAAATCGTAGATCTCCGTGGCCGTCGCCACCGTCGAGCGCGGGTTGCGTGTCGTATTTTTCTGTCGGATCGCCACTGCCGGCGCAATGCCGCCGATGTGATCAACATCGGGCTTTTCCATGCGCTCGAGGAATTGCCGGGCGTAGGCGGAAAGCGACTCGACGTAGCGCCGCTGCCCCTCGGCGTAGATCGTGTCGAAGACCAACGACGACTTCCCCGAACCCGACACGCCGGTCACGACGATCAACTTTTCATGAGGCAGGCGGAGGCTGATGTTCTGTAGGTTGTGGACACGCGCGCCGCGAATGTCGAGATAGTCCTGAGACAACGGTGAACTCTCTGGGAAGGCCCGGAAGCGGCCGGTGACGGCCGGTGGACTCATTATACGAGTCGCCCGCGCCGTGCTCCGGAGGGGCTGAAAAAATGGTGGACAGTCCACTTCGCGCCAGGAGAAATTTTTGATTTGATGGAACTTATTCGGTCGACGCTCGGTACAGTCCCCAATTTTTCAGGCGCGAACAGTTGGCGGGGCGGATCATCGTGTGGGTCCGGGTCAGCGGGCTCGTCAAGACAACGATATCCACTCGCCGGTTTTTGGCGCGATTTTGGACGCTGTCGTTCGGGGCGAGAGGTTGATATTCGCCGTAACCGGCCGCGGAGAGCTGCTCGATCGGCAGCGAACTTTCATTGACCAAGAAGTTGTCCGCGTCCATGCTTTCGGTAGTAAGTGTAACAACCAGCATGTTACGTGCCTAAGCCCGCCAACATTGCCCAAATCTTTGCCCAAATCTTTGCCCAAATGTGACCCCCTCCTAGTGCCGCTCATTGGACTTTTTCGTCTTCCCGTTCCCGGTCTCTTTCGAGTGACTCCAGGTACCTCTCCGCCTTCCGGCCGACATGGGAAACATCGAGTTCGTCCACGATCCGATAGCGGTGAAGCATGTTTGAGTTCTTCCACCCGATGACGCGGCAGACGGTCGGCGCTTCTCCCTCGCCAGCTTGCGGACAATCGCCTCGGGCCGGCCGATGTAGTGCCCCGCCTGTTTGGTGTCGAGCAGGCGCGGCTCGACCATCGGACGGGAGTTGGTAATTTCCTCGCGCACTACCTTGCGCATCCTGCTCTCGACCAGATCACCCAGTGAGTTTTCAAGAGGTGATGGCGCCGTATCCCAGTCGTTTCTCATCATCGCTACCTGTCAGCCGTCATCCGTCCTTTGCCCGTCCCCTGCAATGCGCGTCGTCCAGTTTCCCGCAGGTCTTGCGGCTACCAAAGCCGTTGGCCGATGCAATCTGATTAGTCGCCTTCTGTCGCAGCTTCATTTCTGCTCTTCTTCCTCCTCTTTGGGTTCGAACAACTTCGCTCGCGGGCCGCACAGCCAGTCATGGTTGCGCATCACACTGCAATAATCCGACTCGCTGTATTCAGGCGGCAGCCCAAGATGGTATCGGGGCCTTTGGTCGAGCTCGGCCCGAGCTGAGCCGCATCGAGCGAAATCGTATCGGTGCCCAAAAAGCCGAACCGGCAGGCTCTTGTTCGGCATGCAGTGCTTACAGTCCCGGCAGGCGGGAATCGTTTTCGTCATCGCTCATCTCCCGTAGCCATCGCTTGCGCGGGCGGCACGCCGCTCCCCGGCTCCTCCCCGCAGGCCTCGGACAGCTGTCGGATGCCGGCTTCGTAGCCCTGGTCCCAGACCACATCCATCCTCGCGTTAGCTGCCCAAATGTAGCCAAAAACGAAGGCTGCTACGGCCAGCCAGGCCGGGATCGAGCAGTCAGAAGGGAGCATCGTCCTCGTCCTCCGGTACCTCAGCGTCGCTTGAGGAACTGTTCCCGATGCTGCTATAGCCCGCAAAAACAACCTTGTTGGACTTTTTCTCTTTCCCTTCCCGCCGGTCGAAATAGGATTGATTTTCGACGGTGACGAGAACTTCCCGATCAATGAGTAGTTCCGGTATGAGATCTACTTTTCCGGTGACATCCAAACCGAGCGCATGGCACAGCAGCTTCACCTGCGGCAAGGCAGCCTCGCCGAAGCTGATGCGGTCGAAGATCATCCTGCCCTGGCAGTCGCCCTCCTTGACAACGAACCGCAGGTTCCACATCTTGTCTCCGGCCTTCGTCCGCTCGTTCGGGTCGATCGCCGCCAAGCGGCAGGGATAGTCTCCCGGCGGCAGCGGGGAAAAGTCCCGCGCATCGTCCACGCTCGAAAAATCACATTCAGGCATTAGAAATCCTCACCTTCCTTTCCGCCTACGAAGGCGGGCACTTGCCTCGGGCTTTACGAATCTTGCCCTTCCACCCGGCCCTCCACCAACTCCAAGCAAACCCCAGTCCCATTGGCGTTCCATCGGGCCACACTGGGTTGAGCTTTCTCTTGATCCAGAGGCCCCAACCAGGATTGACTGCGAACAGGAAGAGAACCGTGACAATCAATGCTCGAATCGCCCAAGGCAGCCACTCCCCGCTGTTCAGCCAGTAGTCCCAATCCAACATGTGATTCAACCAACGTCGCCACTGACGCAAATCCTCCGGAACTCCAGCAATGCCAATGACCGCGAGAGCCCAAAGGACAACACAACAACAAATCTGTAATGTCCGCATCCTGCCATGCTATCGCCATTGCTCACGCCGCCCCCTCCCGAAGCGCCTGCTCTAATCGCTGTCTCACCTTCAGCGTCACCAGTTCGCCGATCAAGGCCGCGACGAAGGCTGTCCGGTCATGCCAGTCGAGTTTCATGTAGTATTCGAGCAGGCGGTCCACGGCGCCGCCGGGCGATTCCGGCCCGTGTTCCGGGGTCAGGGTCTTGCCGATTTCCTTGATGTGATGACTGAGGTCCGACATGCCTGAAATGGTCCTAGACTGCCCTCATTGCGGTTCCAAGAAAACCGGCTTTGAATATCAAACTTCCTTCCAACGAGGCAATCAATGGAGTTACTTCGCTATGTGCCGCAAATGTTGGGAGGGGGTAATCGTCAAACTGCGATCCGGGCCATCCCAAAAGAAGTCTCCCGCCGACTGTGATGGCGATCCGTGTGACGAGGGCTTCAGGCCAGTGGCACTTTATCCTGCCCCGCCGAAACTCACCGCGCCGGAACACGTTCCTCCCGCAACCACGCAAGACTACAAGGAGGCGATGGACAGCCTGTGGCGCCAAAACTGGACAAGCGCCGGAATTATGTTCCGCAAGGTCCTGGAACGTTCCACCATGGAGATCTCTCCCGACGGGGTAGACTTCGGGAAAATGACGCTTTCTCGGCGTATCGACGCCCTCGCCGACCGCCACAAGATCACACCCGCGATGAAGGATTGGGCGGACCTCATCCGCCTCGAAGGGAATCAAGCGGCGCATGGCGACGAAGACTTTTCCCGCGAGAGCGCCAAACAGATCCAGGAGTTCACCGAACTGTTCCTCATGTACACCTTCACGATGCCTGAGCGCGTCAGGCTGGCACGGGAAGAGGCCGAAGCAACTTCGTAGCCGTCTATTCACGCCGCCCCCTCCATGCAGTGCACCCGCTCCCGCGCCTCCCGCAGCCGCAGAGCGGCCTGTTCCAAGGTAATGCCGGGCTCGTTCTCCATCACCGGCCTTAGATAATCGAGCTTCAGCTCCCAGTCGTCGCGTTGCGCGATGGCGCGCTCGATATTCAGCTCCCGCTCGACGAGTGCCTTCTCAAGATGGGGCCATTTGGCCTTGAGGGTGGCGACATATTTGTACTCGCCCTCTTGCTCGAAAGCGATAGCAAGCGGGGCGTCCATGCCGGGAAGGTAGAGTTGATCTTCCTGGTCTTGACTGATCTCCGTCGCCTCGCGGAGAAGATGCTTGACCATGGTGCTTGCGCCTTTCAGCGCAAGCGCTTCCCCGTATTGCTCGAACACGTCGGGATGCAGCTGCCTGGCGTGGGCGACGATCCGGTCGATCCCCACCGGATCACCGCCTGCGAGGTGAAGATGGATCGATTCTTTCAGGACCTCTCGAATCGTGCCGTTCATCGCCATATCTCCTTGAATCGCTTCAAATAGTCGAAGGCGCCCTCCAGGTGATTCTCGACCCGGAAACGCCGGTAATCGGAAATCTCCGACGCCAGCTGCTCCGGCTCAACGGGCATGGAATTCAGGTCCTCAATAGCGTGAAAGAAGGTGCCCTCCCGCTGGCCCTGCTCGACCTCTTGCGCGATCTGCTCTTCCGGCTTTGGGCTGTGGTAGTAGCCATCCCGGGCCGGCACCATCTTGTTCTCGGCAATGGCGATGCGCTTGGCCTCTTTCGCTGTGGGTAGCTGCTGCTTCTTGTCCTTGACCACTCTTCGAAGGGCATCTGCGATATGGGTCTCCCCGTCACGGACTTTCTGAAGTAGCGCGGGGTCGGCCTCATGGACTTTCTTTGCCGCTTTGACGTAATCGCTGTTCGTGGAGAGCAGGCGGGCGGCTTGCTCAGTAGATCTGGGCTGGCGCATGGGGCCGTCAATAGGTTGTGAAGTTTTCTGCACAACCTTTCCCCGGCCATGCTCTCGCCCCGATTCCCGCTGACGTTCCTTTGCCTCCCGCTCCAGCATCGGCAGAATCTCAACAGCGATAGCCGCCCGTTGGGAACTCGTGAGGTGCCTCCGGTGCAGGTTGAGGCTGAGAACGACTGAAAGCGGGGATCCGCCCTTGCCGTCCCACTTTCGAAACGCGGGTTCGATGCCGATCTCGCGGCAGACGCGGAAGCGATTGCGGCCGTCGAGGATTTGACCGTCGCAAAGCAGGATGGGTTCGCGCAGGCCGTGTTCCTGGATGTCGTAGAGAAGCTCTTGGTACTCCTCGCCTCGCATCATGGGAAAGACGGAGGCAGCTGGGTGAAATTGCAACTCAGCGCCCATCAGGCCGTCTCTCACGCCGCCTCCTTTGGTAAAGCGGGACGCGGAATGCTCCGAGGCCACTCCACATTAGGGGGCCAGCGGGAAGCAAGTTCGTTGATGATTTTTTCGGCGCGACGACCAGTGAGACTCGTGCCAGCCTCAATACGGTCGACCGTGTCACCGCTCCCTGTGGTCACCTTCGAGGCATAGGACACGGAGATGCCACGCGCCGCCGCATAGATGCGAATCAGGGTGACAACCGACCTGTCTCCATGCACTATGGGACACAGTATGTGCAATGATGCATGAAAAGTCAAGCACTACCGCTTGAGCGGGGAATTGGTGCACAATGGTGCATATATGCTCCTGCCTAGTGAACAAATCCGACAGGCTGTCCAGGACGCACTGCGCAAGTCGAAGATGGGTGCACGCCGGTTCGAGGGGGCGCATGGCTTACAGCTGTGGGCACTACGTGGTCTCCTGGACCCCACGCGCAAGCAATCTCCCTCTATCGACCGAGCCATCGAAATTTGCAAAGCCATCGGCTTAGCAATCCACATCGGCCCGCCCCGCGAGCCTTCCACCCCCTCGCCCTCCGCCCCCACCGGGGCGGCGAAAGCCATCAGACAGCGGTTCTCCAACGAGGACTTGCGCAGGGAGATAAACGCCGCACGCAGCGAAATGGCGGAGGCCCTGGATGAGGTGATCTCGCGGTTGCCGCGCCCGGTCCAAGGTCTCGATGCACTTGCCGAGCCGGAGTCAGGCAAGGTTGTCGAATTCCCCGACCCCGACGCCGAGATTTGCGGCCTCCCCTACCGTGTCAACGTAGGCGGAGCGGCCGGGCCGGGTGCGTTCGTGGACGATGAGAACGTCATCAAGTTGATCGGCTTCCGCCGCGACTGGCTGCGCAAGCATGGCATCAACCCCGACAAGTGCAGCCTGATCGACGTGCTGGGGAATTCGATGGAGCCGGAGCTGCGGGACAAAGCGATCATCCTAATCGATCACCAGCGGACCCGTCGCCTCGCCGGACGCATCTTCGCCGTGCGCTCCGACGACGGTTTGCAAATCAAGAGGCTGGAGCACGACAACCACGACTGGCTACTGGTAAGCGACCACAAGCGCTACAAGCCGGTCAGGTGGCCGAGGGAAGCGGAGGTCATCGGCCAAGTGATGTGGACGGGGAGGACGCTGTGAGGCCCAGAGCAGCGATGAAGCAAACGAGATGGATGATCGCCCTTGCGACTCTGGCGCTTGGTGGATGCAGCCCGAACTGGAACTCGGAAGACTATTAGGATTGCCATCCTAGCGACTTACCATTCGTCCACCATGCCTCCGAAGGCCGGGAGGGGCATACACCCCTCCCGGATGCTCTCCATAAGCTATTGACTGGTGGCCCCCGAATCCGTACAATAGAAAAGAAGCCTGGGCGCATAGCGCCTCCTTGATTGACATCGACATTGATTGAGTAAGGGCTTTGGGGGCAATTGGTTTCCGCCGGTCGCCCCCTTTAATTTGTTCTTCTATCCCGCCGTGCTTGATCTAAGTTTAGTAATATCAGACAGTTTCCCCTGCCGGTTCGTCCTTTAGGGCCTCCTTGGGTATCTGAATCGCGAACCATCCTTCCTCTGACCATTCGGCTGGCATGGAGCGTGTTTCGCTGTAGTCATATCCAATCCAGTCAAGAAACGTCTTCGCAGAGAACGCAGATCCATTCCCCTTCTTGGCGTAGCTGACCCGGTAGGCGCGAGAGTCCTTCTTTGTGATGGGGCGAATCGCTAAAGTTGATGTGTCCTTGTCCCACATCAGAAGCACCAACTCAACGGCTCCCTGGTTCAACCTATTTGTGGCCGACTGGTTTAGGCCGATCCTGCCCAGCTTGTTCACGGAAATAGCAGGATCGCCACTGCGGATCACTTTTCTGGTGAAGATTTCAAAAGGCATAGCACAACGCTCCTAGGGGACAATTGACTTCGACATCTGTAACCATAGCAGCCCACCCCAAGCTTGTCAAGCAGTTATTTGCTTCGTCCTCCCTGTTCCAATAGTTCGGTCTACGGATCATACTTGCAGCTTCGCAATCTCAAGTCTGCTCAGTCTTATCCCGCTGTGCTTGATCTAAGTTTAGTAATATCAGACAGTTGCCCCTGCCGTTCGTCCTTTAGGGCCTCCTTGGGTATCTGAATCGCGAACCATCCTTCCTCTGACCATTCGGCTGGCATGGAGCGTGTTTCGCTGTAGTCATATCCAATCCAGTCAAGAAACGTCTTCGCAGAGAACGCAGATCTATTCCCCGTCTTGGCGTAGCTGACCCGGTAGGCGCGAGAGTCCTTCTTTGTGATGGGGCGAATCGCTAAAGTTGATGTGTCCTTGTCCCACATCAGTGAAGCACCAACTCAACGGCTCCCTGGTTCAACCTATTTGTGGCCGACTGGTTTAGGCCGATCCTGCCCAGCTTGTTCACGGAAATAGCAGGATCGCCACTGCGGATCACTTTTCTGGTGAAGATTTTAAAAGGCATAGCACAACGCTCCTAGGGGACATCGACGTCTGTAATTGTTGTAGCAGCCCACCCCAAAGCTTGTCAAGGAGTGATTTGATTCGTCCTCCCTGTTCCAGTAGTTCGGTCTACGGATCGTCCTGCAGCCATGTAGAAAAAATCCATCCTGGGGTGCGTGATGCGGACGCGCATGTTAGGCCGCCTCGCTCACGCCGGCAACGGATTCGTCGTCGTCGGGCAGCTCCGCCAGGTCGATTACGCCCGCGCCGTGCATGTTGCGCAAGGCGATGAAGACGAGCTTGGCGTCGTCCTCCTTGAAGAGGGTCGCGTTCTGCCCGAACTTGAAGCCCTTGTCCTCGATCGTGATCGCGGTTGCTTGCTCGGCGATCGCCGCGTTCGAGCCGAAGCTGAGCGCCTTGCCGGCCTCGGTCACGCCGTCGACCGCGATGGCGAGAATGCCCGCGGCCTTGTGGTTCATTACCACGACCACCGCCGGACGCCAGCCGATCCGCACGCGGTAGTCCTTGGCGGCGGCGGTGGACTGCTGCCCCACGCGGATGATCTTGACTTGCTCGTGAGCTATCATCTGTGCCTCCTCTAGAAAAGATCGACGCCAACATCAAGGCGATCGAAACCCTCTACTGTGCGCAAGCGACTTCGAGCCGCCGCATCCATGCTTCGTTCAACACCAGGCAGGCGAAGTACATCTTCCAGGCCGCGGTGCCGCGCTGGGCCATCGGATCGCCGCCGCGGGGAACATCCGGGTTCAGCACCATCGGCTTGATGGCGTTTTTGCCGCGCAGCGGAATGCACCCGAACGCCTCCCGGCCCAGATAGAGCGCCGGATAGACGTCGAAATTGGTGCCGTCGTTGCGGAACGCCGCCGCGTGGGTGCCGATGGCCGCGCCCTTGCCCACGAACGGCGTCAGGTCGGGGCTGGCGACGTAGCGGATCTCCTCGAAGTTGCCGACTTCGTGCGGCGATACCGGCATTTGGCTGCCATACCTCGAGACCGGAACGAAAGCGTTGTTCTGGTTTCCGCCCGCCAGCTCCCTCACTGTCGAGATCATGTCGGTGTGGACGATGCCGAAGTAGCAGGCCTCGATCGGGTAGGTCTCGTAATCCTCCGAGCCCGACAGGATCGAGGTGAACTTCTTGGCCTTTTGGCGGTGCAGGGCCGAGACGACCGAGCGCTGTTTGGCGGCGCTGAGCAGAGCGGTTTGGTTGACCGCCGTGCGCGAGGCAACGGCGCCGCCGTACTGCACGTTGGTGCCCGCCCGCACGATGCCCCAGGTCAGCGCCTCCCTCGTCTCGCCGGCCTGCTCGCCCTGGCGCTCCACGATGTCGCGCAGCACGTTGTCCTTCGACGTATCCTGCACCACGTCCGTGATCCCGACCCAGTCGCCGTACTGTTGAATCTGCGCGGAGATCGTGTCGTACCCGAAATCGGAACCTTGCGGCGTGACGCCCTCGACCAGCGGAATGGTCTTGGGTTGGAAAGGCTGAGAGCGCCGGAACTCGATGACCTTGGTCTGTTTCTTGGGGAGCGGCTTGGTCAGCCCGAAGCGCTCCAGAATAATCACCGGCATGGCGTGCGAGAGCAGCTTGCGGCTGTACCAGCCGGCCGTGGCGTTCCCGATATCCCCGTAGGTGTTCAATCCTTGTGGCATGTAGAAATCTCCTCGTGGGCCGGCTCACACACCCGCACTTCCGGTAGCAAGACCGGGCACGGCGCGATGATCCGTCCGTTCTTTACGCCGCTCGGAACTGCCCGTTGGCGGCCCGCGGCTGACGGTTCATGTATGTTTTGGTTTCGCGTCCGGCTTCGTCCCACCCATCGTCGAAGCTGTCCGCCGCGCCCCTGATTTTCGGAGCGGAAGCGGATGAAGCACTCGGCACGCCCGCCGCCGACGCGAGTTGCGCGGCGCGGCGTTTCGATGGGGCGGGGAGTAGGGCCGGTACGCTGGTGTCAGCTTGCTCTCTGCCGGGCCCTTGCGGGGACGGCGAGCCATTCACTGACGATCGGAACGAGGAGAGCATTTCAATCAGATCGACGGGGTTATCGGTTTGCTGGAAAGCGGCCTGCCGGTATCCGGGCTGTTGGTCCATCCATCGGGTAAACTCTTCGCTCCCGATGTCTTCCCTCCAGCCAGGCACCGCTTGGTCCACTTCCGCCAGCTTCGCCTCGAATCCCAGCCGCCGTTCGGCATCGACGCGCTCGGCCAGTTTCAGCTCGGTTTCGTCAAGCCGGGCCTGAAACGGGGTGAGCACCTCTTCCAGCGATTCCGCCAGGTCGGGATCGACGTCACGCACGCCCTTCAACCGCTCCGCCAGGGGAGGCGCCGTCGCGCCTTCCTGTGGTTGCCGCGGAGCAGTACTGAGGGGGGCTCGAACGCCGGCCGTCCCGGTGGGGATCACCTGTTGCCGGACTTCTGAGGCTTGGATTCGCCTGAGCCTGCCTTCTGCTGCTCTTAACTCTTGCTCGTTCTTGGCGAAATCCTTCTTGAGATCCTCGTACTTCTGCTTGAGGTCCTCGAGGGAGGTCTCCGCCTGCTCCGGGCCTTCTTCAGACGGGGGAGGTCCGGGGGTCCCCGTGTCCTCCGCCGGGAGGGCGGAAGACGCTTCCGGCTCTGGATCTACCTCACCGCCGGCGGACGAGGGGTCCGGGGACGGCTCGGTTTCAGGGGGTCGATCCGAGGTGGAAGCGGAATCGGCTGCCGGGGCCTTCGGCCCGCTAGAAGCCGCATCCCAGCCGGAGGCAAACTGCTCCTCAGCAGCTTGAGTCTGCCCGGGATCTACTTCGGCTTCGTGGCTTTCGGGAGCCTGCATCGATTCCTGAACTCACGATGGCATACCTCATGTAAAAAATCAAGTCTATAGTGAAATGTTTTGGGTTTCAGGCAGGTTACGCAGTCTGCGAAGGGTTTCGAGCTGCCCCCGGATGAACTGCGTCTTGCGCTCCTCGGTCGTCTCCGAGCACAAGGCCTTGGTCAGACTCTTCTCTTGCTCCGCGATGTGGCTGAGCAGAGCCTGCCAGGTCGAACTGTCGATGTCGATCATCACAAACCCGATCCGTGGCGGTCCTTGTGGGCGATCTCGGCCGCCATCAGCCGCTCCTTGCTCTGCATCTGGACCCGCACCTTCTCGAGATCAGCGGCGATCTTCTCGACCGACATCTCCTGCTGGGTTGCCAGCCGCAAGACCTCGGTCTGCATCTGCATCTCGACCACCCGCAAGGCGTTGTCGAGCTTCATCTGCTCCAGCTGGAGCTTCAATTCGGTCTCGGGATCGGGCCGGCCGGCTTCCTCCTGGTCGAGCTGCTTGATCTCTTCCTCGGTCAGCACCGCTTCGTCTTTGGACAGCTGAAGCGCCTGGAACAGCCGCCGGGCCAGCGCGGGCACCCGGATCAGCTTCCCCAGCAAGGGATTCGTCGCCGCCAGATTGAGAATCATCAGCAGGTTCTGGGCCTGCAGCTCCCTGACCAGCAGCACCGAGGAACCGCGCGCCGACACCTGCATGTCCCCCTTGATCTCGTCCTTGGGCGAAAACTGCATGTTCCAGTTGTAGAGCCGCCGGATGTTGGGGATCGTGAACTCGGCGTCGAAACCGCGGGCGGCGTTGCGGAACACGATGTTGACGGCGTTGACCAGCAGGCTCATGCCGTGCGCCGTCTGCGTGACGTGCGCCCCCTGGTCGCCCTGGGCGATCAGCGGCAGGTTCGTCTCGTCGTCGGAAAACGACCGCGCCATCTCGATGATCCTCGACAGCTCCTGGGTCGAGCCGTCGAGCTTGACGGCTTCGATGGCCGGCCGCTCGGTCTCGACGTCGCGGTACCAGACCTTGCGCGGCCGGATCGACCAGTCGCCGTCCGCCGGCCGGATGGCGCCGCGGTCCAAGATGAACATCGGCACGCCCGAGAGCGACCCGTTCTCGATCGTCATGCGCCAGGCGGCATTGAGCGCCTTCTGCGGGTCGCGCATCATCGTCGGGATGCCGTCGCCCCCCAGCCCCGTCGCCTGCGGGTCGAGCCGGAAGATCGAATACACCGGCTCTTCCGAATCCAGGTGATGAATGCCGAAGCGCAGGATGCGGTCCTGGGAGAACCAGATCACCCCCTCGATGCCGCTGAGCGGATCGGCGCTCATGTCCACCGTGTCCAGGATGTCGCCCTTATCGTACTTTCGACACAGCACCTCGAGCGTTTCCGCCGGAATCGGCCCGTGATACTCGAACACGTTATAGCGCCCCTCGGCCCCTTCCTCTCCCTGGTCGCTGATGGCGCGCAGGCACTTCGTGTAGTCGCTGAACTCGCCCGGCTCGGGATCCTCCTTCAAGAGCCGGCGGATCGGATCGGCGAGGAAACCGCGGCGTCCGGCCAGCCTCTGGAGCGCCTTGCGGCTCATGCGGTGCAGCTCGAAGACGAACTCCGCGTCCTCCATCGACGCCGCGTTCATGTCGGGAAAGAAGTTCCACGCGTCGACCCATTCGAAAGCGGGCCTGGGGTCGCCCTCTCGCTCGATTTTCCACTCCTCAGCGTCCAAGCCCCACTGCTGCCGCTGGCGCCAGTCGGCGAACGGCCCCTTCGCCACGCCCGTGCCCAGCAGGCAGGCCTGGTCGATTACCTTGCGGCCGATTTCCGCGTAGCCCGACTCTTCCAGCTGGTCGGCGACCTCCATCCGCATCTGGTCCGCCCGCTTGCGGGCTTCCTGGCGGATGGCCTTGGCCTGCTCAATAGCCTGCTGCTCGATCCCGACGGCCTCTTGCCGTTCCTGCGTCCTCGCGGCGAGCTCCTCGATCTCGGGCGCCGGCGTCGCCTGGATGTCCCAGTTCGGCTCGTCGTTCGGGAACAGAATGTCGTTCAGCCGCGCCCGCATGACCCTGGTTTTCGGGCGCGTCAAGTTGACGAACAGCTTCGAAGACCCCTTCTCATCCTCCAGCCGCTTCTCCGTCTCCTCGTCGTAGAAGCCGTAGTACTGCCTGGTATCCTCGTACCAGCGCTGCTCGATGACCTGCCGGCGGCGCGCCTGCTCCGCTACCTTGCCGTGGAGTTCAGTCGCGAACGCCGCGCAGGGGTCGGCGGACTGAACTTCGTTGTTCTCCGGCCCCACTACCGCAACTGCGTCAACCGCCATCAGAATCCCGCCCTTTGGTCGGCCACCCCGCCCGCCATCGTCCTCATCGGCCCGCCCGTTGCCATCCGCTCGGTCCGCGCCAACCGCAAGCCGCTCATCACCAGATACCTCATGGCGTCCATCAGGTGATCGCTCTTCTTCACCACCCGGCCCTTGTCGTCGCGGCGGTAAATCGAGAACTCGAATCGGAAACTCTGCAACGTGCGGAACACCTTCAGCCGCCCCGTCGTCATGCGGTCATAGCACTCCTGGATGCCCGTCTCGACGCTGTTGTCGGCTTCCTGGAGCCTGAGCCCCGCCCTCCGGTAGCGCTCCATCATCGACACCCCGTCGGCGGGGTTGGCGCCGATCGAAGAAGGATCGACCACGCCCGGGATCCACTCGCCCCTGGCCTTGACCGCCGCGGCGTGCAGCAGCGGCTCCGCATGCGCCCGGTAGTACTCCGAGTAGAGATACACCACATCCGAGTCGCGGTCGTGAGCCGCCCATAGCGCCGCCGTGCGTCTCCAGCCCGGATCGAGCGCGTACACCCTAGTCCAGATCCCGGGCGGGACGAACGGCTCGACCGTCAGCGCCTCGATGTCCATGGGATAGATCCGCCCGCGCCCCAGCGTCGGCTCGCCCCGGAACCTCGCCGCCCGCAGATAGGGCGGCGTCGCCTCCCACAGCTCCCGGCGGGCCTTCTTGGTCAGGTGCGGCGCGGCGTCCCAGCCGATCTGGATGGCGTGGCGGGATTGGGAAACCTCGGGCATCAGTGCTCCGTGTACTCGTCGTCCTCGATCTCGACCGGAGGCCGCAACTCCTCGGGCAGAAAGCGCGTCACCACCTCCGTCAGCCCGTCCAGCGGCGTGAACGTCAGATACACCATCCCGTCCACCGTCCCCGTGCGCATCAGGCACTCGCCGTAGATGTCCTCGGGCGGCTCCTCGTCGAGCCAGATCACGTGCTGCGCCGTGCCCTCGAACGCCCGCCGGCCCTGCTCGTAAGCCTTCACCCCCAGAACACTGTGCTCCAGCCGCGAATCCCGGTAGCGGATTCCCACCTCGCTGATCAGCCCCGGGAAACCCGCCCGGAACGTCGCCGACTCATGCATGATCCTGTCGGCCGGAATCATGCCCTTCCCAGCCAACCGGTTGCGGTCGCGCTCGTCCTTGTGTACCCCGCCGAACAGCTTCTCCTGCAGAATGACCTTGGTCGTGTCGTTCGTCTTGCCCGCCGCCCAGGCGTTGACCGGACTATCGAAGCGCCGGCCCTCCCACCAATCCGGGTAGAGACCCGTCAGATGAGCCGACATCTCGTAGGCGCCCATCTCCGTCTTGCCGACCCGGTTGCCTCCCAGCACCGCCCGCTCCCGAGCCCACTTGCCCGCCGCGAAATGCTCCATGTGCTTGCGGTAGGCGTGCCGCGACAACGGCCCGTCCGCGGGATAGAGATCGAAATAGCGGTCCCGCTTGGCCTGCTTCCCGTAGGCCTCGAGCACCACCCCCAGCTTGCGCCGCTCATCGGGCGAGAGCCGCTCGACCACCCCGGGTTCCCGCGCCATCCGGGCTACCTGCTCGGCGGTCTCGCGCATCGCGTTTGCCGTGGTTTGAGCCATTGGGGTTGGAGACCGGGTAGAGCCGGTTTTGGTTCCAGCCCGGCCTCCAATACCTAGGAGTGTAACTTGCGGGAATACACCATTACCATCAGTTGCGCAGCCGAGGGCATTCTCACGGGCGCGCGTTGCGCGGTCTTGCGGACCGACTTCTGGCCGTGCTGTGCGCCATGCTTCGTCAGGGAACCCTGTATGACCCCGCCCGTCGTCAGCCGCCGGCCCAAGCGGCAGCTTGAACTACCGCGCTGGGCAGCCGCTCTGGAAGGGTACCGCCCTTCCTCAGCACTTGACAAACGGTGGGGAGTCCCCCCCCTGCCTCAAAATCTTTCCAAAACGATACAAATAGGCACGATAACGTACACATTGACGGCCATGTTCCTACCCAAGGAAATCACACGACCTCATGATTGGTCGTAAGTATCGCAATACCAACACGTTACGCCCTGGGGTCACCGACATTGCCCAAATCTTTGCCCAAATGTGGGCCGCTTCCAGTGCCGCGAGCCGAGGGAAGGGAAGGGCCACCGGCGGGCACGGCTGACAAGCGGCTCGTAGGTCTCAGGCCATCGGCGGGCGCTGACACTAGCCCCCTAGGCTCCCCGTACGCGAAAGCCGGCCCTCTCGATGGTACAATGCCACCATGCTACTGAAACGACATGGCGGCTCGATCGATCCGCCAAGGCTCGGCGAGCACCACGACGATCTGAGCGGGCTGACGGACGACCCGACACCGGACGAGATCAGGGCGGCTCGGGCCGAGCTGGGCTTGACCCAGACGGACTTCGGGGCGGCGCTTGGCTTGCGGGGGAAGCACCGCAAGAAGCAGGTGCACAACTGGGAGTACGGCCACTCGCGGATGCCGCGGGCGAGCGCGATGATCCTGCGGTCGCGGCTCAGAAAGCACCGCGAGATCGCCGCCGAGCGGGCTTGGTTAGACCCGCCGCCGCCGGAACAGGGCGATTTAGGCCGATAGAAGCCCCTCTGAGGCGTTTTCAGCCGTTTTCCGCCCCTGCTTGCCGCCTCGACCGCGAAAACCGCTCCTAGGCCGTCCTGTGCGCCGGGAACAAGGTGTTCGTTAATGGCGATTTCAAAAGCGAACAAAAGACGAATAGAACAAAGGGCGCAGATGTTTCTGAGCGGTCCATAGACCGAGCCGCCAAGATGTTCGCCACCAACAGTGACTACGTCTGGTCGGCGAAGCTGATCAAGGACGCCGACCCCGCGCTTCTCAGGAAAATCCGCGACGGGGAGATGAAGATCGCGGTCGCCCGGCGCAAGCTCACGAGAAGAGCGTTCCCGACGCCCAAACAGGCCCGCCGCATCGCCTTGGCCGAGAACAGATCCGTGCTGGCTCGGGACGGGCGGCGCTACGGCCCGCCGGGGGAGGACCCTGAAAAACCCCCGGAGCTCGAAGTGGGCGAGCAGGAAGCCCTGGCGTTCGTCGACGCCGTTGTCACTCTCGGCACGCTGACGTTGGGCCCGGACGATCTCGCCGGGAAGGTCCCCAGCTGGCGGCGGGATGAGGTCGAAAACCACCTGGGCAACGCCATCAGCTGCCTATGGGCCTTCGATAATGAATGGAATCAGCAGGACGATGACCCGCCAACGTGACTTCGCACATTATCATTCATATTTCTGGGTCCTGCTTGCGGGCTTCGTGCGGCCTTACGGGTGCGCCGCCAAACGAGGCTGCGCTACCATCAATTCACAGCGAGGAGGAACGATGAGCGGGGAAATGATAGCGATTCTGGCCGTGGGCGTGGCGCTCGCGGGTTTGATCCTTACCAGCAACCGTGGGTTGCGGCAGGACATGAGACAGCTGGAGGCGCAACTTCGGGCTGACATGACGCAACTTCGGGCCGACATGACGCAACTTCGGGCTGACATGACGAAGATGGAAGCGCAACTGCGGGATGACATCAAGCAGCTGGCGGATCGCGTGGGGCGGCTGGAATACGGCCAAGCCAAGCTCGAGGGGCTGCTCGAAGGCTTGCGGGAGGCCATCACCGGACGGACGGCAGCGGGCTAGAAGCCATGAGCGTATGGAGGCAGACCGTTGTTTTCCCGCTGTGTGCCTGTCTGCTCGCCACCGGCGCCGTGCAGGCGGCTCAGAACCAGGTCCTCTCTGTCAGTTCTTCCGAGACCAAGTGGTTCCGCGAGATGCTCAGCGGTCAACGAATCAACGCCTTCCTTGCCGATGGCACCCAACTGCGGGGCCGGGTCAAGGAGGTCCAGGACGGTCTCTTGACGGTAGACATCAAGAAGAGCAACGGCCCCAATCCGGTGCCGCGTGGACTTCAGGACATCCCCACGGATCGGATCTCCACCGTGCAGTTCACCCGGCATCACGGGTACAAGAGAGCCCTTCTCGGAACGCTGTTTTTCCTGGGCGGCCTAGGTCTAGGACTGGGCGTTGTCACGGAGTGGGAAAATCAGGGAGACAAGGTGACGGCGGCGGCGATTGGAGTATGGAGCGGCATGACGGCACTCGGCTACCTGTGGGGAAGAAACAAGGACAAGAAGAACATCACCGTCAAGCTCGAACATCCACCTAGGAGCAGAATAGATCAAACCCATGAGCACTAGGTCTGCGCGAAAATTTCCGGTTTGCATGGGTACTGCTCGCCCGCAACCTCCGTGATCAACCAATCCCCAGGCTCGGCGGTCATGGTGCCTTCCAGGGTCTTGATCGTGGTTTTCTCGGTCAACCGGACTGCCTCAACGACTACAGGCTTTTTTCGATAAAGTCCCATGTCAATTTTACGCATGAACGGTTGAGAGTCGGAACTGTCGGGTAAATCGAAGCGTCCGGGGAGGTGCAGTAGAACCGGGGGCGGGACGATCTGCGCCCGGCGGTTGATTTCCGGCGATCGGTATTTTCCTTATGGAGTGAGCAGTGAAAGAAGCAGGAGTAGTCAAGTGGTTCAGCGCACAAAAAGGGTACGGATTCATCAAGCGCTCTGACGGGCAGGATGTTTTCGTGCATTTCTCGTCGATCATGATGGATGGCTATCGCAAACTCGAAGAAGGAGACGAAGTCGAGTTTGAGATCAAGGAAGGACCGAAGGGTCTGCAGGCTCAAGATGTGACCTCTCCGGAGGTCAGCGCCGCTCCCGACGCTATTGAGCCTCCGGAAGCTCTGTCGGCTGAAGCCGCAAGCGCCGGATGATCGTTCCGGCCCGAGCGGCCGAGTGGTTTGAGGGCGCTTTGGGGCGGGGATTAGCCGTGTTGAGGCGGCCAAAAAGGGGTTAGCGACAACGGTCCATGGGGTGAGCCGGTTCGTCATAGAATAGGGGTGCGTCTCAAGATGACACCCGATGCCCCCGCCGTTCGTACACGGTGGACGGCAGGCGACGATGGCCGCTGCTGACGACGCGGCTTTAGCTGACGGCCTGCTGCTCATTTCGTATCCCCTGCATCCGCCGGGGAAGCCTGACAGGCTTCGAACCGACCACTTTCCGAACATTAGGGTGCCGGCGTTCTTCGCCCATGGCACGAAAGACTCTTTCGGTCTCACGGCTATACGCCCCGTCCGTGATAGTTGGGTTTGAGTAGCATATGGAGCTCACAGTTCCCGGCTACAGCGTCAAACTCCCGTCAATCCCGCCGCGCCTGTGCGTGACCTCCCTCGTAGGTCTCATCCCACCAGTCGATCGCGCGCTCCAGACTGCGCTCTTCGGTGGGCGTCAGCGCCTCGATGAACTTCCCGCGCTCCCGGATCGTCAGCATGCCGAGCGGATGGGCTAGAGTGCGCGGCGTTACTTGTTTCTCTTTGCCAACATCCCGTCGACCGAGAAGCTGCCGCCGCCATGGCCCCACAGGAACAGAAACACAAAGCAATACAGAACGGCCAGTTCACCCCCGTTAACGATAGGCCAGAACGACTGCGTGCCGTGAGCCATCCAGTAGGCTACGGCCATCTGGCCCGATAGGACAAACGCCACGGGGCGCGTGAACAACCCAGCCATGACTGCCAAGCCGCCGAACAATTCCAACACACCAGCCATCCCAGACAAAGAAACTAGGTCGACGGCCTCCTTACCCAGCAAGCCGAAGACCTTCTGCAGGCCGTGTTCCAGAAACAGGAAGCCCGCCGTGATCCGCAGACAATTCAGCGTACACTCTCCGTATTTACTCGCCATTGCTGTCGTGTCCTCCCTTACCGATTGGCCGGAATTTCCGATTTTGCCGGCCCCGAGACACAAGCAGGGAGTGCCTAAGGTGATGGGCCAGCTTAACGGTGGTCAGATGGTATTATATGGCCTCAGACGGAGGTCTGTCACAACGGGCTGCATCCGGCGGCCAAGGATCGATCCGTGGGATGGATGCCTTCTGAGGATCACCCCATCGCCTATTTCCTCACTGATGGTTGGCTTCTTGTGGCGGCCCGAACGAGCAGTACAACAAAGCTGTCTTGGCGCTCCAGCTACTCATCGACAAGAGCTCTTCCCCCCGACGGCTCCGCCCGGCAAATCCGGGTCCAGGCTAGGCTCCGGGCCGGAATGTTGCGGGATCTACACTAGATGGGTATTTACTTGACTCAGGTATTGGGAAATAGCCCCTACATGTTGTGGTCGTCCGTAGCGCGTGTCGCGGTGCCTCCGACCAGCGATTTGTAGGGTGCCGGTGGCACGGCGACGGCCTGTTGAACCAGGCGGTAAAAGAGCTTGCCTCGACTTCTGGACTTGCGGCGGTTGAAGCGGAAGGCGAATTCGTCGAGGTAGGAGTCGAGATGCTCGTGACTGACCGCTCCTTGATGCGTGCCCAGTATCCAGCGCTTCACTAACGACACCACGCGGTGCACCCGGGGGAGCAGTTTCGAGGCGCGCGCCGGTTGCCCCTCCAGGTAGCTCACCTCGTGGCGATAGCCGTCGCCTTCGAGCGGTTCGTATCCCAGCCAACCGTCGGTATGGACCACGCTGCCGGGTTCGATCGACTCGCCGACGAAGGCCGTCAAGCTGTCCCCGGAGGCGTTGGGAATGGTGCGTATCCGAACCCGCCCGATGCCGGCACCATCTTCCTCGGCCGCTACTACAATCAGCGCCTTAGCGTCGGTTTGGCGACCGCGCACGCCCTCCTCCAAGCCTCCTAAGTAAGTCTCGTCAACCTCCACGCGCCCGCTGAGCCGATCGCGTCCGGGCCGCACCATGGCGCGCCGGAGCTTATGCAACCAAGTCCAGGCCGTTTTGTAGCTGCCCAGGCCCAACACCCGCTGCAAGCCCAGCGCGCTCGCCCCGTTCTTCTGGCTCGTGAGCCACCACATGGCTCGAAACCAACTCTGGAGGGGTTGGCGGGTGTCTTGAAATATTGTGCCCGCCGTTGGAGAAGCTTGATGCCCGCAGCCGGCGCACTCCAGCAGCGCTGTCCGCACCGCCCACGCTTTGTCGTGCCCGCATCGCGGACAACGAAAACCCTCCGGCCAGCGGAGTTGACACAGATACTCTCGACAGGCCTGCTCGGTGGCGAAACGCGCCTCGAACTCGGCCAGATTCCGAGGATAATCTTCCATTTCCCCGATCCTACATCTTGTGGTCACCTGAGTCAAGTAAATACCCATCTGCAATTGATTTGCATGTTAGGCGGAGTTACCGCGATTCGGACCGCCGAATCCGAGAATCCGCCCGGGGTGGTTTTGACAAGAGCCCCTCGCAGCAGGTAAAACTACAAGGAAGGAGCAACTAATGCAAGGCGACCTCAAGGTCATTGACTTACTGAACGAAGTCCTCAAGGCGGAGCTTACCGCCATCAATCAATACTTCTGCCATGGAGAGATGTGCGAGAACTGGGGCTACAACAAACTGGCGTCCTACATTCGCAAAGAGGCGATCGACGAGATGCGTCACGCCGAGAAACTGATCGAGCGGCTGCTGTTCCTCGAAGGCGTTCCGAACATGGCCGACATGTTCCCCATCAAGATCGGTCAGGACGTAAAGACGCAGTTCGAGAACGATCTGGCCCTCGAACTGGCGGCGTTGCCCCGGCTGAACGGAGCGATTGACGCTTCTGTCGCGGCTGCTGACAACGGGTCGCGTGAACTGTTCGAGAAGATTCTTGTCGACGAGGAAGAGCACGTCGACTGGCTCGAAGCGCAGCTCGGCATGATCGAGCAGATGGGAATCGGGGTCTACCTCGCGGAACAAATCCACGAGGAAAGTGACTGACGTAACTGGATCAAGGCTCGACCGTTGATACCCTGAATATCCGGTTCTAGAGGCAATCGACCGAGAGTATCCGCACTGCGTCCGGCCAGTGTGCGCAGTCGGCGTCGGCGCGTCTTGCACGGCGGAGCGCCACTTCAGATGAGTCCCAGCTTGCGGAAGCTGGACGGCTCTTCGGTGGGCAAGTTCCGAGAATCCCCCTCTTCGGAAGGGGAAAACACCGCCCGGTGGAACCTTTCGCGCGACACCTCGTTTACTACCAGATGGAGAGTACCGTAACCATGTGCGCCAGCCTGCTTGTCTCGATTTCAAGCCTCGCTCGAGTTCGACTCTGGTCGACAGCTTGGTTTCTGACGCTGCTGTCCGCGCTCGGATCAACTGCCAGGGCCGCGCCCGACAAAATTCAACGTGTCGAACACGGATTGAAGCAAGTAGTTGACTACCAAATCGTGAGCGTCGACATGGGGCTTGTCGACCGGATGAAGCACTATCAAGTGCCAGGGGTCAGCATCGCCGTTATCGAAAATTTCGAGATCGCGTGGGCCAAAGGCTACGGAGTACTAGAAGCCGGGACCAGCCAACCCGTAACCCCAAACACTCTCTTTCACGCTGGTTCGATTGCTAAGCCGGTGGCGGCGGCCGCTGCGCTGGTGCTGGTCCAAGAAGGCCTGCTTACACTCGACGAGAACGTTAACGACCGGCTGACTTCTTGGAAGGTACCCGACAACGAGTTCACTGAACAAGAGAAAGTAACGCTTCGCCGCTTGCTGAGCCATACCGCAGGCTTGAGTGACGGTGGGAACGCGTCCTTCGCCCGCGGGGAGGCGAGATTCACGATCCAGCAGACGCTGGATGCCGAACCACCCACAGATTCTCCGCCCAGCGAGGCGAAACCTGTCCGAGTCACGACAGTCCCAGGGACGAAGTTCATTTACTCGCCTGGGGGCTACGGAATCCTGACGCTGCTGCTTGAGGATGTGGCAGAGAAGCCCTTTCCAGAGCTTCTGAGGGAAAGGGTTTTCGACCCCGTAGGGATGGCATCGAGCACCTTCGAGCAGCCACCCCTGTCCAGCAGGTATTGGATCTGGGAATTGAGAGGCAGATCGAGATCGACGGCATCGGCTTATGGGGGTGCTCTCGGATGGAACACCGTTCCTTACCTGGCGCGGTCTAGCTAGGCTCTGCGGAGTTGTGACCTCCAACATAGGTCTCCCTCCACCAGTCCGATCGCGCGCCGCAGGCTGCGCTCTTCGGTGGGCGTCAGTGTCCGCAGGAACGCCCGGCGCTCCCGGCTCCCCAGGATGACGCTTGACAAAAAGTCATAATTGTCGATACTACTTGCCATGCGAAGGCTGCAATTCACATTGCCAGACTCGGCGGTCATGGTGCCTTCCAGGGTCTTGATCGTGGTTTTCTCGGCCAACCGGACTGCCTCAACGACTACGGGCTTTTTCCGATACAGTCCCATGTCAATCCCGCCGCGCCTGCTTGTGACCTCCAACATAGGTCTCCCTCCACCAGTCGATCGCGCGCCGCAGGCTGCGCTCTTCGGTGGGCGTCAGTGTCCGCAGGAACGCCCGGCGCTCCCGGCTGTTCAGCATGCCGAGCGGATGGGCGCGCTTCAGCATGGCCCGCATCATATCCGGTTTCACTTTTAGCCGCCTGAGTTCCTGACGGTATCTCACGGCGGCCTCGGTGTCCTTGAACTTGAGCGCCATGCGGTAGTAGAAGTAGGCGTTGCCCCGCCGGCTCGCGTAGAGCGGCGCTCCTTCCTCCCCCTCGACCGCCCGCAGCCATTGGTAGGCTTCGCCCCGGATCTTGGCGTAGGCGCTGTAGCCGGTGTGCCGCGCGTCGACAAACGTTGTCATCAGCACGTGCCCCGCTCCCGGCGACGGCCTGCCTAGATACCAGTCATAGACAGGCTCGACCTGGACAGCCCGGAACAGGTGCCGCCAGCCGTCCCGGATCAAACGCGGGTTGAACACGTCGGGGAAGAAGCTGCGGCCGGCCAGGGCTTCGCCCGGCACCTTGAACGTCGGCGTCAACCCGTTGACGAGCCGGCTGATCGGGGCTTGGACCACCGCCAGGGCCACGTCGCGCCAGGTTCCCCGGCCTTTCGAGATGTGAGACAGCGCCGCCAGCACGTCGTCGAGTCCGAACCAGCCCATCAGATCGCTCAACGCTCCCGGCATGCGCAGCATTTTGATCTCGCCGTCGTCTGACTTGCCCAAGATCAGATGCAGCCTGCGGCGGTCCTCGTCCCTCAGTTCCTCCTCCAAATCGGGGAATAGAAGGTTGTTCCACATCCACGTCCCGACGGAGTACACCATCAGGCGCCAGGTCAGCCAAAGCGCCGCCCGCGTGCCCACCTTGGCGCCGAGGGCGGCCAGCGACGCGGCGCGCCCGAAGCCCTTCCGGGTGGCCACGATGTTCGACCCTATCCGGTAATAGCGCTTGGCGTTGATCTCCTGCCAACTCCAGAACGGAATCACCCACTTTCTAAGCTTTTTGGCCGAGAACGCTGATCGCGCCATAGTCGCCCAGCGACTCACGGGAGATGTAGGCGGCGCGGTCGGCGTCGGAGGTGATGGCGTTGACCTGGTCAATACGACCGGCCCCGTAGCCGACCAGCGGCATCAGGTCTTCGTTCAGCCGTCCCGGGTTCTCCCGCCGCGCCGTCTGAATCTCTTCCCTCACGGCCAGATACATGGCGTAGCGCAGGAAGTTCTCGCGGAAGGTGGTCGATTTGGCCAGGAACTTCCATATCTTCCTCAGCGTCCGCTGGGAGAGGCCCGGTTTCACCAGCAGGCCCTCGATGTCGTTCTGGACGTCATAGACCTCGGAGATCGACCAGCCGCCGTCCAGCACGCCGCGCTCGGCGGCCTCCTGGAAGACGGCGCTGGGCGTGCCATTCCTTACCGTCACGTCCCACAGCTCCAGAAACGCGGGCTCGAGGTACTTCCACTTGAGCGCCTTCGGGAAGGCCGCGATCACGCCGTCGAGATCGCCCGAGGTGTTCTGCAGGTTGTACTTGAAATAGCGCCTGGGGTTGATGAGCGTCCATTGCTTCCAGGCCCGGATCGACTTCTCATAGAGTTCAACGGTGGCGTAGTAGTCCGAGTCCTTGCTCCCGAACGAGTCGAGCGTGGCGGCCAGCTCCACCGGCAGCACCATCTCGAACTTCGGCCCGCCGACGACCCGCTGTTCCTTTATCCTGTCCATCATGGCCGCGACCTCCCCGGCGGGAAACATCCCGGCCATCCCTGAGTCTTCGAAGACCTCGGCTAGCTTTGACCGCATCCGGTCGAAGACGTGCTCGGGGATCGTCAGGGCCGTGAACATGTGGCGTCCGGGGTCGGGTTGCCAGGCCGCGAAGCCTTCCCACTCGGTCCCGCCGCCTCTTCGGAGCGCCTTGAGAGCGTTCTCCATGTTGTCCGCCAGGATGTATTTCTCTCCCAGCTGATCCTTGAGGAACTGCCGCCGGGCGGTGACGGCGGCAAGAATGCGGTAGGCCGCGCCCGCCGCCTCGCCGTCGAGGTTTTGCGCCACCCAGACGACCAGCGGAAACGCCGAATCCTCGGTGGACTCCGTTACCCGCTCGGTATCCATCAACAGCGTGTACTCGGCTTCGAGGTGCGACGGCACGTCGGCCTTGTCGAGCGTTGCCCTGAGCTTGCCGAATCCGGATCCGATCTTCTTGCGGAACCCCCGCAGTTGGTTCCGGATCGGCGTCTTCAGATTCTTTAAATCAAGGTCCTTCGAGTTTTCGTCGAGGAACTTTTGGATGTCCGCCGGTGTCTCAACGGCGTCGGCAAGGGTGGCGTCGATACCGATCAGGCGCAGCGCTTCGCGGAACTCCTCGACGACCAGCTGGTCCACCAGGGGTTTGTTGTGCTCCCGGATCGCCTTCTTCAGCTCGCCGCGATGGTTGTACTGGGACGACTCGGCGATCTGGGTGATCACCTTGGCCATCTGGATGTCGACCAGCGCCTTCATGAGCCACGCCGATTCGGCTTCGAGCAGATTGGTGTTGATCTCAAGCGTGGTGCCCATCCGTTTGGCCCACTTGGGCTTGCGGACCCCACGCACCCGGCTCGAGCGGATCATCTGGGCGTACTCGATCACCTGGTGCTTGATGTAGTTCCTGCGCTTCAGGCTCTCGGGGGAGAGCACGCCGGCCTCCACCATGCGCCTCGCCACGCGGCGCACGTAGACCTGGCGTTTTCGGACGCGGCTCGCCAGCTCGCGGTCGCCTTCCAAGGCCCGATTCACCTCGCGGTAGCTGGCCATTAAATCGTCGCTGCTCGACCAGAACGGCACCGCCATGCCTTCTCTGATGTCGTCATAGAAGTCATCCATGAAGACCTTGCGGGTCATTAGGTCGAGCCTGTCGGCGTCGAGCCCCGCGGTCAGCTCGGTGAGATGCCGCACGGCCTCGCCGCTCGCCACCGACGGCGCCGCCTGGAGCGACCGCAGCCACTCGTGGGCGTCGGCGAACAGAGGTTTGCGCGGCAGGTCGCGGTAAGTCCTCACCCAGTCCTCGCGGAAGTTCTCCCAGGCTTCCTTGGCTCTCTCCACCATCGAGGGTCCGCTTGCCCGCAGGCCCTTCTGCCGCTCCTTGAAGCGCTCCTCGGCCCGGCGGCGGGATTCGCCGGGCTCGGGCCGCGACTCGCGCACCGCGCCCTGTTGCGGTGTGGTCGTCGGCGTACGTGTTCCCACCTCCCCCGAGACGACACGGGAGAAGATGTCCTCCGCCGAGGTCTGCCGGCCGCTCTTGAGCAGGGCGCTTCTCAGTTGCCTGAGCAGGCGCCGCAGCTTGGCGAAGATCCGTGCTACCGTTTCCCTCCAGCCGCGGGGAGCCGCCGACCAATCGGCGAAAGCGTCCGCGATGGCTTCCTCGGTGGCGGCTTCGGAAGGCTTGCCGCCCTTCTCGAACAGTTCGGGGTAACGCTCCTCGATCCGGTAGCGGGCGATCCAGTCCTACTCTTGAGCCTCCCGCGTCAGGGTGTTCCATTCCACCTCGCTGAACAGGCCGTCGGCTTTCAGCGCGTGAATCGCTTCGTGGTGCAGCACCTTGAGCGGGTTCGAGGTCCCGAAGCCCGGGTCGAGCGCCACTTCGATCACGGAGTTGTAGGGACGGTAGCGGCCCTGGACGAACCCTCGGCGGCCGCTGATCGGAGCCTGGCTCGCCTTAAACGTGGTGTTGGGCGCGATCCGGTTGAGCGTGGCTGCGAGGATTTCGGGGAGCTCCGCGAATCGCGCGGCTTCCTCAGCGGTGAGGGTACGTTCCGCGACTGCCGCCTCCGGCGCGGGCCGCGATTCAGGCTCGGGTGAGGCCTTGGTCGATTTGCGCTGGGTCGTCTTTTTCTTGGCCTTGGACGTTTTCTTGAGCTTCTTCGGCTTCTTGGGTTGCTTGGACTGTTTGGTCTTGGCCGGTTCCGCCGGTGTCTCGACAGGCGCGGCCGGCTCTTCGCTTCTTGCCTCGCGCAGCATTTGCTCGATCGGTGGAGCTTCCGGCTCGCCCAGCAGCGTCGCCTGCCGCGGGTCGTAGCGCTCGGCCGACTGGAGATACCGCCTCAGCGCCTCCGTGATCCCCGCTTCCGATTCAAGGCGCTTGTAGCCGTC
The DNA here is from genome assembly GCA_965248235.1 of Bryobacterales bacterium. Classification (GTDB taxonomy): domain Bacteria; phylum Acidobacteriota; class Terriglobia; order Bryobacterales; family UBA6623; genus UBA6623. The sequence continues at coordinate 998,136 of CBDFIU010000003.1, forward strand.
GGCTCCGGGGTCCTTGTAGAACATCCCCAGGAAGGCTTTCAGGCGCTCGCCGTGTTGCCCGCTTGGGGCCGCATCGCCTTCGGGGAACAGGGACCCTTGATTCAGCAGATCCGAAACCAGAACCCGCTCGCGCACGCCGCGGTCGATTAGATTAACGGCATCGAGCAGGGCCTTCGTCTGGTCGATATCGGGGTGCATCGTGCCCGCCTGGACGCTCTCCCTCATCCCGGCCCACTGGGGCGCCAGGTCGATCAAGACGTTGCGGATCGTGCGGCGGCCTGGATCGGCGGCTTCGGCGATGCGCTCGACCAGACGGCGGTCCGAGTAGGCTTTCGCCAGCAGCGCCGTCTCGATACGCTGAACCCCATCCGCCGTCAGGTCCCCTTGGGCGCTCACGAAAGTCGTCTGCTCGCCAGGGCCCACGACGTCGCGGACGAACGAGCGCACGAAGTTCCGGTTCTTTTCCAGGTCGACCGCGCCGCCCTCATAGAGGTCCACCAAGCCCCGCGGCATTGCTTCGGCGTCGGCGAACGCGCGTTCGGTGCGCGACAGGCTCATCACCGCCTGCTGATTCGCCTCCCGTGTGAAGGCAAGCCGTTCGCCGGGAGTCAGCTGAGAGCGGCGGATGCGTACCAGGACCGGCTTCCCGACACCCTCGACGGGGTAGCCCTTGCCGGCCAGATACTGCCGGTAGTTCTCCGCCGTGCCCTCCGAATAGGCCGTCTGCAAGGCGATTGTGCGGGCATTGCCGCTCTCGACCACGCCTCCGGGGTCGATGATCGGAGCGCCGCTTTCGGCTCCCGGGGAGCGGTCCAGCAGTTGGGGCCGAAGGTCGCGCGACAACTGCTCGATCTGAAGCTGCGACGCGGCGCGGCTCCTGTCTCTGGGCTGAAGCTCCCGCGGGTAGGCGGGATTCAGCTTGCCGAAGCGGTCGTGCGAGGCGGTCAGGGTGTCGGCATCGGCGATGGCGTACTCGACCTCATGCTCGGTGCCGGCGGGCGTGATCGCCTTGTCCCGCTCGACCGGCTGGAAGGGAATCTCTTGAACAGATTGAGGTTGGGGCTGCTGCGCTTCCGGTTGCTGTGGCAGCGGCGGCTCCGGCTCAGGCTGTAACGGTTCAGGTTGTGGCTGTTGTGTCTCCGGTTGCTGCTGTGGCTCCTGCTGGACCAGGCGGGAAGCCGTGCGAGCCTTGGCTTTAAGCAATTTCAGGAAAGCCGCGCGACGCTCGGTCGGCACGGCTCCTTCCGCAAGCCCCATCGCCGCGGTGGTTTCCGCGATCAGGCCCTGGGCGCGTTCCGTGCCGATCTTCCCGGCGGCGTCCTCGACCGTCTCGCGGTACTCCTCTTCGAACAACAGCCGCTCGTCGCTCTCCTGCTGCTCGCCGGCGGCGCTCTTCTGCTCGCTCTCGCGGGTTGTGGTGTCCGTGGCGACGCGCTTCTTGAGCGCTCCCAGCAACTTGCTTCGGCGATCCGGTCCCAGCGCTTCAAGCGAGTCCGCTCCCTCGGCATCGAGTTCGGCCCTCAGCGCCGCGTTTCGAAGCTCGGGAGTCTCGAGCGGCCGCAGGGTCTCGGCGACATCGGTTTCGAACCTCGTCCCGTCGGCCTGCTCGGCCTGCTGTTGGGCGGTAGGAGGGGCCGTCAGCGTCTCCCCGCTCAATGGCAGAATCAGCTCGAAGGTCGTGCCGTCGCGCCAGATCTTGACCGCCGGCGGCGTCGACTCCCCGGGCAGGTATTCCTCGCTCGGGATGGCGTCGAGCACCACGACGCGCTCCGGGGTGCCGCGGCTTACTCTTCCGTCTTCCGAGAAGACATCGGATTGATAGATCGCCTGCTCGCCGACGTTGGGGAGTCCGTACTCGGCGAGTATCCGGTTGGACTCGGTAGCGCCCTCAGCCGTCGCCATGAACTCCCGGCCCTCGGCAATCAGATCGTCGGGGAGCGGCGAGGCCAGGTCGGCTTCACTCAGGGGTTGCCCGGCGGCCCCTGCCGCGGCGGTCTCCGCGGCTCCCGGACGTCCGCTGTCGGGAGGCGGCGTGGGGCGCTCGGGTGGAAGCGGAGGGGGAGCGGTATCTTGAGGCCGCAACAGCTGGTCCGCCGTAGTTGTGACCCCACCGATGGTCCCGCCCACCATGGCGCCGGCCAGCGCCTCTTCGAACGTCCGCCAGGCTCGCCGGCTGACATCGGGGTTGTCGGTCAACGCCGCCGCCGTCGCCTCGCGGATCGCCGATTGCAGCGCTTCCGTTGACCCCTCGATCAGCGACCCTTCCGCGATCCTGCGGCCAATGGCCCGCAGTACCGTCTTCTTGATCGGTGCACCAAGGGACCGGCTGACGATCCCGCCAAGCCCGCCCACATCCAGAGCGGTAATCGGCACCGCGATGGCAATCGCGAATTTCGCGGCCCTCTCCGGCTCAACGCCTTCCTGCTTGAACTGCTGGTAGGCTTCGCCGAGGTTCAGCGGAGCGCCCGCCGCGGTTGCGCCAATGAAGCCACCCGCCAAGGCTCCGGGAGGTCCGGCCACTGCCGCGCCACCGACCGCGCCGGCGGCTCCCATCGCGAGTGGCGGAACCGTGCTGCCAAAGGCACTACCGGCAAGCCCCGCCAGCGCCCGCAGGTTCTCCCCGAAACCTTCCGCTTCCTCAAACGTGATGGGAGGCCTGCCGGCCTCCAGCCCCGCTGCCCAGCGCTGCAGGCGCTCGCCTGCCTGCCGCATGCTCTCGGAACCGGAACTTACCCCCGCCGCCTCGAGAGCGGCGCCGTACATCTCGGGGTTCGACTGGATCAGGCTGTGATGGAATGCCGAGCCGAACTCGTCAAATACGCCGGGTTCGTCAGGGGGCTCGGGAGGGACGCCGTATGCGTACCGGGGACCGCCCGGCGTGCGGCGCGAAGCTCGATAATACGCTTCGAGAAAGTCGAATTGCGGCTCTGGGGTGCGGCGCGAAGCTCGATAATATGCTTCAAGGAAGTCGAACCGCGGCTCTGGGGTGTAGCCCGCAGTTCGTTGATTTTCTTCGAAGTGGTTGCTCATGGCGGCCCTGTTTGACCCCGCCGCCTCGTCTTCGGAATCAGCGCTTTCTTCTTCCGCGCCACAGCCTCCCGCCCTGATTGGTCAGGGGGGATGGAGGGTCCCCGATAGGTGTCGGGTGTCCGCGTTGTTCCAACAGATCCCGGGCATCTTCGAGCGGGATGTTTTCGATTTCCGCCAACCGATAGATGTCGGCCCATGACGCCGGTACCTGGTAGGGTAATCGCTTGTAGGTATCCAAATAGTTCATCCAGTAATCGAACTTGGGAAGGTCGAGTTTCTCGTCGCCGGTATTCTCGTCGGTTACGGTGAGCTGTTTCTCTACCCATTTTTTTACGGCTTCACGCTCATTTCTTTTGGCCTCGGCCTCGTCAGCCGCCTGCTTTGCTCTCGCCTTGGAGCGCACCGCAGCCAATTGAGCATCCCGCCGTTTTGTTTGCGCCTCCAGCTCTTTCCCTCGCAGGTCGATTTCTTGTTGCCGCAGGCCTCGGTTCTTCTCGCCCTCTTCCTTCCGCTGGGCTATGTCCTCCTTGCGCCAGTCCGCCTGGGTCCCCAGTCGATGGGAGACCAGCGCCGCCTGATGCGCCCGGTTGTCCTCGGCTAACGTTTCCCGGTGTTCCCGCTCCTCCCCGGCCAGATCGCGCTGCTGCTGCATCTTCAACTCGTTCTGCTTCTCCCAAAACGCCTCCCGCAGCCGCTCGCCCTCCATGCGCCGGCGGTGCTCGCCGACCTTGGCCAAGCCCTTGCCCGCCCCCTCAAGGGCGCCGCCGAAGGCGTATGCGATCAGGCTCACGATACAATCCCTCTCCCGGCCGGCGGCATCGGCGCCGCGCCTTGCCCCTGCTGCCCCGGCTGCCCCTGCTGCCCCGCAACAGCGGCAACCTCGGCCAGGTTCCGCTCCAGCGAGCCGTCGGCGTTGGCTTCGAGCAAGCCCGCGAACTCCTGCTCGATCTCCTGCTGGTTCCAGATGCCGAGCTTCGCCGTCTTGCCGTACAACAGCTCAGCCGCTCTCGGCGCGGCGGAGTCGATTTCCTCCTGCGAATAGTCGTAGAGGCCCGCTTCCGCGGCCACCGACGCCAACTCGCCCAGCACGTCCATCGTGCCCATGAACACCACCGCTCCGTCCTTGGCCCCTCCCGCCTCGGCCACCCGCGATCCGACCGCGGCGGCGGTGTGCGCCAGCGCGTCGACAGGACCTCCCGGACCCTGGGCCTGCCGCGGCCCGCCTTGCTGTTGTCCGCCTGTACGCAGCATCTTCAAGATGGCTGGGTTCGCTTCACCATCCTGCGTCTTGCCGCCGTAGATCAGCTGGTAGGCCATGTCGGAGAAGCGTGCCAGCTGGCGCTCGTCGACATCGGCTCCAGCGGTGGGCTGCTGCGCTCCGGGAGTGGGCCTTGCGGGCCGGCCTAGCGGACCTGCCGCGGGCGCTCCCTGCGCCGGCGGACTCATCCCCGGCCGCACTCCGGCAGCTGCCAGCAGCGATCCTCCGTTGCCTTGATGGACCGGCACTTACCCTACTCCCAATCCGCGCGCCACCAGCGAGTTGGGGTATTGCCGCGCCCGTCGCCGCATCTCCTCGGCTGGGCTGAGCGGCCCGCCTGCGGAAATTTGCAGCGGGTCGACCTGCACCGCCTGCGCCACATCCGGCACGGCTACCTGCGGAGCGGGCTGCTCAAGAGGCGGCAGGCCCAGCGCCTCGCGGCTCACGCGGTAGTTGTCGCTGAGCTGGGCCAGACGGTCATCAAACGCCTGCCGCTCCTCCGCGGCCATATCGGCCTGGGTTCTCGCGGCGGCTGCCGTGCCAATGCCCTTGCCCACTCCCGATATCAGGTTGCCCGCAACGGCGGGGTTCTTCAGGAAGTCGATGAGGGAGTTGGGGTTGCTGCCGCCGTTGCTGCTGCCGCCGTTGCTGCTGCCGCCGTTGCTGCTGCCGCCGTTGCTGCTGCCGCCGTTGTTGGATGTAGAGTCGGGTTTTACTCCAGGCGTCCAGCCGGCAGCGCCGGCCAGGCCGCCCGTGATAGCGCCGCTCAGCGCGCCGCTCCGGGCGCCTTCGGTGAAGCTGCCTCCCGTCGCCGCTGAGACGCCGCCTCCGATCGCCGCTCCCCAGCCCGCACCCGCCACCGAGCCGGTAAGCACCTTGCCGAGCGTGCCTTTGATGCCGACCTTGGTGACAAGGGTAGACGCAACTTTCCCCCAGCCCATGCCGCTCAACCAGGATCCGGCAGGCGCTAGCGCCGCTCCCGCGGTGAAGAAGATGGCCGCCGCCACCAGCGCGATCGGCCAGACCTTCTTCAAGGCCTTGGCGGTCTTCTTGAATAATCTACCGATACCCTTGAATATCCGTTTGAAGAAAGCACACCTCCCAGGCGTCACGCCTCTCGAAAGCTAAAGGAGCGGGTTAAGCCTTGTCTGAGAACAAAAACAAAACAAGCCGTTTATGTTCCAAACTTCATTGTACAACCGGCACCTTTCCGGCGCCAGAGAAACACGAACAAAGTGCTCAAGAACTTGTGCCGGGTAACGGCTGGGGGCGAGAGAGCGTCAACACGGGTGTATGCTGTGGATGGTGGAGGTCCTTCCCATGACCGCTCTCCGGCTGGTTGTCGTTGTGGTTCGGCTGTTGATTGATGGAGGTGCCGAACCTAACGTCAACAAAGGCAGGGTCCGGCCCAACAGGACGCCGCTGCACTTAGCCGTGGAGCGAGGCGACCTGGAAGCCGTGCGGCTGCTGCTCGAAGGCGGCGCCGACCCCAACATACAGAAAAGCAGCATTCGGCCCGTTGCCCGCTCGCCGCTGAACATGGCTGTCGAGCGCCGCCGCACCGATATTGTGCGCTTGCTGCTCGAACATGGAGCGAATCCGAATGTCTGGGATCACTACGGCATCACGCGTCGATATTCGCCGCTGGAAATCGCCGTCGGGCGAGGCGATGCGACTATGACACGCCTACTGGTGGACCACGGCGCCAAGTACAAGGGATGGGCTTATACTCCCGAGCAACAGGAAGCCGTGCGCAGCCTGATCCGGGAGAGTGCCGGTCGAAATATCTACGTTGATGATTCGGGTGCTCTCCGCGATCTGACGCGCGAAGAAACCGGCGGAACAATAACCGCTGAGCCGGTCGCCGAGAAAACGGCTGAGACTGCCGGCGGCGACTCGGCGGCCATTGATCTCCCCGCGACTGCCGTTGCAGAATTACCTCCCTTTACTCCGGCCGACCAAGACAAAGTTTTGATCGAGCGCGCCCGCCGGGTCGCCCTGGCCTACACCGAAAACCTCCCCAACTTCGTCTGCACCAAAACCGAACGCAGCGGGTGGTCGAAGGATGGCACCAGGTCCCGCTGGCGGCCAATCCGTGAGATGGCGGGCGAGGTCCAGTTCGTCGACGGGCGCGAGTCCTACCGCAACGTCACGGTCAATGGTCGCCCGTCCAAGAAGGACTTCAGGGAGATCGCCAGTTACGGCGGATTCGGGATCGCGCTTTACGACCTCTTTCGGCCCGAAGCCGGGGCCGTGTTCACCCGCTCAGGCGATGACGTCATCGGCGGACGCGACGTGGCCGTTTTCCGCATGGAGGTTGTGAACCGCCGCTACGGTTACAACTTAAGAGCTGGACGCAAACGGATTAACGTCGGCTTCAGTGGCCTGGTCTCGATCGACAAGGCGACGGGCCGCATGCTGCGCTACGAGGCCCGCGAGATGCTGGGCATCCCGCCCGGTTATCCCTTTCAACAGGCCTCCCGCAGCCTCGACTACGATTACGTGCCGATCGGCGGCAAGGAATACCTGTTGCCCGTCCGCTCACACTGGGTCAAGCGCTACCCCAGGAAGATCGAACGAGACGACATCGAGTGGACCAGCTGCCGCAAGTTTGGGGCTGAGTCGACGGTGGATTTCGAGTAGAAAGCGTGTGGTAGAATCGAGCGCAGCAGGGGGAACAAAAAAATGAACTGGAGAAGAATCATTCTTGGCGGTTTGGCGGCCGGTGTGATCATCAACGTGTCGGAGGTAGTCCTCCATCAGGGTGTACTGAACGAGTTAAGCGGCGGGCAGGTAGCAATGAACATCAAGGGCTTCCTGATCGGCATAACGCTGGTTTGGCTCTATGCGGCCATCCGTCCGCGCTACGGTGCCGGACTGAAAACGGCTATATGTGCCGGAGCAGCCGTATGGTTTCTTGCCTACTTCCTATCGACCATCGGAGCTGTGTGGGTGTGGCCGCCGCAAGCGCAGCTTGCCGTGGTTGGGTGGGGCTTGGTGGAGATGATTGTGGCCGGGCTAGCGGGCGGTTGGATCTACCGGGAACAGGGCCAAACAGCCTCCTGAAAGCCCCTCCCATGACCGCTCTCCGGCTGGTTGGCGTTGCCGTGGCCGTGGCCGTAGCCGGTTTCGCGCAGGACTTCAGCGCGGCGGTCGATACGTCCCACCGGGGAGACGCGATGGACGAGCGGCGAGTCCGCGAGATCGTCCGTGAGGAGCTGGCGAAGATCCTGTCCCGGCTTCCTGAACCGAATAATGATCCTCATCCCGAACCTGAATCGGACCCAAAGGCGTCCGAGTCCGCCCCGGTTATTCCCGCCGAGAAAGATTCCAGCCTGATCGGGCCCGCCGTTCCCGCACCGTCCACTCTCACCCCGGCCGAGACAGATGCCAACCTGATCGAGCGCGCCCACCGGGTCGCGCTGGCCTACACCGAAAACCTCCCCAACTTCGTCTGCACCAAAACCGAACGCAGCGGGTGGTCGAAGGATGGCACCAGGTCCCGCTGGCGGCCAAACCGTGAGGTGGCCGCCGAGGTCCAATTCGTCGACGGGCGCGAGTCCTACCGCAACGTCACGGTCAATGGTCGCCGGTCCAAGAAGAACTTCAGGGAGATCGCCGGTTACGGCGAATTCGGGACCACGCTTTACAACCTCTTTCGGCCCGAAGCCGGGGCCGTGTTCACCCGCTCAGGCGATGATGTCATCGGCGGACGCGACGTGGCCGTTTTCCGCATGGAGGTTGTGAACCGCCGCTACGGTTTTCACCTCTTCTTCAGAGGCCGCAAGAAGCGGCCGATTAACGTCGGCTTCCGGGGCCTGGTCTCGATCGACAAGGCGACGGGCCGCGTCCTGCGCTACGACGCCCGCGAGATGCTGGGCATCCCCTCCGACTACCCCTTCCAGCAAGCCTCTCACAGCATCGACTACGGCTACGTGCTGATCGGCGGGAAGCCCCATCTGCTGCCCGTGCGGTCGCGCTGGGTCAAGCGCTACCCCAGGAAGATCGAACGAGACGACGTCGAGTGGACCAGCTGCCGCAAGTTTGGGGCTGAATCGACGGTGGATTTCGAGTAGGGGAGGGGCTACAACGGAGGAACTGGGATCGCGGAGCCGCCTTGACCTCGACGCTGCATGGCTTCGAGACGGAGATGCTGGCGAGCGAAGAGAACTTGCTGGGGCTGATGGCGCTGAACCGAGAGCTGGTCGGGCAAGCGGAGGCGTTCGACGACTCCGAGCGGGTCGTTCTGGACATGGACTCCACCGAGAGTCCGGTCCATGGCCAACAGGAAGGCAGTGCCTACAACGGACACTTCGAGTCGGTCTGCTACCACCCGTTGCTTTTGTTCAACGGTCATGGTGATTGCCTCGCTGCCAAGCTGCGTCCCGGCAACGTGCACAGCGCCGAGGACTGGGATGAGCTATTGTTGCCGGAGATCGAGCGCCAACAGGCTGCGGGCAAGCAGGTCGCCTTGCGGGGCGATGCCGCCTTTGCCAAGCCGGAGATCTACGAGGCGCTGGAGGAGCGCGGCGCGGACTACGCGATCCGCATTCCGGCCAATAAGAACCTGGAGCTGGAGATCGAAGACATCCTGTTTCGTCCGCCGGGGAGGCCCGGCCGCAAGCCGCTAGTGCGCTACAAGAGCTTTCGCTATCAGGCGGAGAGCTGGAAGGGGCCGAGACGAGTTGTCGCCAAGGTCGAGCACCACCAGGGCGAGCTATTCGCGCGCGTCGGTTTTATCGTGACGAACATGAGCTTGCCAAGCCGGTCGGTGGTGCGTTTCTACAACAAGCGCGGCACGGCGGAGCAGTGGATCAAAGAAGGTAAGCAAGCGACGCACTGGACGCGACTGTCGTGCCATCGCTTCCGGGCGAACGAGGTGCGCTTGCAGTTAAGCGTGCCGGCCTACAACCTGGGCAACCTGTGGCGGCGACTCGGGTTGCCGCACAGGATCAAGACGTGGTCACTGACGAGCTTGCAGCAGCGGTTGATGAAGACCGGCGGCAGATTGGTCAAGCACGCGCGGTACTACTGGTTGCTCTTGGCCGAGGGACATCTGAACCGGCGGCTGTTTGGCGACATGCTGCGGAGGATCTGGGCGCTGCCTGTGCCGGGTGGTTAGCACCGCACTTGGCGAATGCGAAATCTGTGTACTGAGGACGGAAGCTCGGAGGGGTGTCCGCGAAATTGACTTCGCAGCGGCGGATCAGCCCCCATGAGGGGCAAGAAGGGGGCTCGATCGGTCCCGCCTCAGCCGCCGCCTCTTTCGGGTGGAGAAATGGTTGCGCTTCGCCGGGTGAGGGTGTAGACTCGTGCCGTCAGAGGAGCCAAATCGGAAATCCTGGATAATTTGGGTTCGCAGCCCGCTATGAAGTTCCTCCCCCTGGTCCTTAAGAACCTTTCGCGGAATCGCAGGCGGACTTTTCTCACCGTCTTCAGTGTCGCGGTTTCGATTTCTTTGCTGGGATTCCTCCTTACGATATACGCGGCGGATGGGTATTTACTTGACTCAGGTGACCACAAGATGTAGGATCGGGGAAATGGAAGATTATCCTCGGAATCTGGCCGAGTTCGAGGCGCGTTTCGCCACCGAGCAGGCCTGTCGAGAGTATCTGTGTCAACTCCGCTGGCCGGAGGGTTTTCGTTGTCCGCGATGCGGGCACGACAAAGCGTGGGCGGTGCGGACAGCGCTGCTGGAGTGCGCCGGCTGCGGGCATCAAGCTTCTCCAACGGCGGGCACAATATTTCAAGACACCCGCCAACCCCTCCAGAGTTGGTTTCGAGCCATGTGGTGGCTCACGAGCCAGAAGAACGGGGCGAGCGCGCTGGGCTTGCAGCGGGTGTTGGGCCTGGGCAGCTACAAAACGGCCTGGACTTGGTTGCATAAGCTCCGGCGCGCCATGGTGCGGCCCGGACGCGATCGGCTCAGCGGGCGCGTGGAGGTTGACGAGACTTACTTAGGAGGCTTGGAGGAGGGCGTGCGCGGTCGCCAAACCGACGCTAAGGCGCTGATTGTAGTAGCGGCCGAGGAAGATGGTGCCGGCATCGGGCGGGTTCGGATACGCACCATTCCCAACGCCTCCGGGGACAGCTTGATGGCCTTCGTCGGCGAGTCGATCGAACCCGGCAGCGTGGTCCATACCGACGGTTGGCTGGGATACGAACCGCTCGAAGGCGACGGCTATCGCCACGAGGTGAGCTACCTGGAGGGGCAACCGGCGCGCGCCTCGAAACTGCTCCCCCGGGTGCACCGCGTGGTGTCGTTAGTGAAGCGCTGGATACTGGGCACGCATCAAGGAGCGGTCAGTCACGAGCATCTCGACTCCTACCTCGACGAATTCGCCTTCCGCTTCAACCGCCGCAAGTCCAGAAGTCGAGGCAAGCTCCTTTACCGCCTGGTTCAACAGGCCGTCGCCGTGCCACCGGCACCCTACAAATCGCTGGTCGGAGGCACCGCGACACGCGCTACGGACGACCACAACATGTAGGGGCTATTTCCCAATACCTGAGTCAAGTAAATACCCATCACGCGGCGTTCTACGTTCGGGATACACCCGACGAGCAGGTCCTTCGTTTGGTGACGCGACATCGCGTGTCTTTGGCGCAAGCGCTCCCGGAGTTCTACGGATCTCGGATCAAAGCGATCGACGGAGTGGAGGCGGTCTGCATCCAAAACTGGTTCGGCGGAATATACAAAGACAACCGGCCGGAAAATTTCTTCGCCCGTTTCGCGGTGGAACCGGAAGAGATCTTCGCTGTCAATCCCGAACTTGAGGTGTCGCCCGAGCAGCTACAAGCGTTTCTCAAGAACCGGCAGGCTATGGCTGTTAGTCAGCAATTGGCGGAACGTCACCAATTCGAACTCGGACAAAGGATCACGATCAAGGGCGACTTCTACCCGGTAGATCTGGAGTTATTATTCATGCGATCTTCGACGGCTCCGAGGGCCCCGTGGCCTTTTTTCACTGGGAATATCTGCAAGAAAGCCTTGCCCAAGGACAGCGGGGGCAGGTCGGAGTTTTTGCGATTCTCGCTCGCTCGCCTGATGACGTTCCGAAGATCGCCGCTGCCGTGGACGACATGTTCCGCAATTCCCCCCAGCCGACCAAGACGGAGACGGAAGACGCGTTTCAGCTCGCCTTCGTCGAGCAAATCGGCAATATCCAGCTGTTCCTGTTGACGATCGGCGGCGCCGTGGTTTTCACGATCATCCTGGTGTCGGCTAACACCATGGCGATGTCGACCCGCGAGCGAGTTCAAGAGATCGGAGTATTCAAGACGCTCGGCTTTACGTCATCGACGGTGGTCACGCTGATCGTTGCGGAGTCGCTTTCGATCGCGGCATTGGGCGGGGTGCTGGGCGTGCTTTTGTGTTTTGCGGGCACCCAGTTTTTGAGCGAAGTCATGGTTGAGTTTTTCAGCAACTTCGTGATGCCTCTTTGGAGCGTGCCGATTTGCCTGGCCGTGGCTATGCTGATCGGGCTGTTCAGCGCGATCGTCCCGGCCGGAGTCGCCGCGAACACCCGAATCGCCGACGCGCTTCGGCACGCCGGGTAGGCCTATGAGAGTTCCCCTGTCCTATAACTTCCGTAACCTTGCCGTGCGGAAGACGACTACCGTTATGACGGCGCTCGGTATCAGTTTGACCGTGGCCGTCCTGTTGGGCATTTCCGCACTACATGCAGCCGCTGCCAGGGGTAACACTGCCGTGCACAAGCTGTTGGCAAGCGGCGCCGACCCCAACACCAAGGCCGACAAGCGCACGCCCCTGCACCTTGCCGCCGAGCGAGGGCACATGGAAGTTGTTGTCATGACCCAGGCTTCGAGCAGGAAACAGGCCTTACAATCTCTCAGGGAGGCGGTTGAGCTGTGGTTTGAGTCATGTATCGACCGTGGCGTGCTCGACGCGGCGCTTAGGGAAGTGGCCGAGAGGGATGCTCGATTGCTTTGATCTCTCGATCAAGTACTGCGAGTTTGCCCAAGGTGCTTTCCGTCTCGGCAATCAGGCTGCCGATATCCATGTCGGTGACTTCCAAGTACTGCTTGCGAACAAGACTGAAGTCGATCCCAATCGGTTGCTTAAGTGCGTATTCCCTCGCTGGAGTACGTCACCATGCGGCTCATTGGGTGAAGAGCATACAACTTTCAATGTGCGTACATTGGGCTGGCAGGGGGCTCCGCCCTCTCGACCCCCGCACGGATAGGACGGCGGCGCTGCGCCAGCTGAGAACCCGCCGTCGATGCGGCCGTCGCCGGGATGCGTGCCCGGCACGATCAGGTGGGCCGGGCGATCCCCGGCGTTCGGCAGCGCACGGTCAGCCGGAAGGCTGGCCCTCTCTCGACTACAGAAACCGCCGCGCCAGGGAGCCGCTCCGATGTCGCGGAGCACCGGCACGGCGACTTGTGCGAGACGTGGAACACGTGCGCCCTCTCGGCCCGCGAGCGGCCCACCAGGAATAGCCGGCGAGCACGTCCGGCAACAGGTAGGTCGTGGGTCACGTGGAGATGCCGACAGGGAGCGGGAACCAGGGCGAGGCGGCTGAGGTGTTGAGATCCGAGCCGGGGTGAGGAGCGCCCTCGGAAAAGACAAAGGGCTCTGCCCCCTTGCGGGTGCAGAGCCCCTGATCAGTGACCCCCAGTCGTCAGCTTGTCATCACTGGTCGAGGGCGGCCACCTGCGAAGGCTGGTCTGGGATAGGTCGCTCAAGAACCGCGAGTATCTCTTGAGCCACGGCGCCCCCGGCCGCGCCAAAAGGGAAGGCCGAAGCGACGATCCTGAGGGCGGTGATAGAGGGAGTGGTGTAGTGGGACCGGCCGACGAGCTTAAAGCCGTTCGCGGCTGCCGCAAGGAATTCTTTTTCCATGGTGTCAACCCGTTTGGTTCCCAGTACAACGTACTCGTGTGTCGGCTCAGCCTGACCCGGCGCGCGCTGCATGACCACCAGTGCCTCCCAGCCGTTCTCGAAGACGCTGGCCAGTCGATAGCCCTGGGCGGTGGCTTCAGCGATCTCGCCCTGCAACGTCCCGGCCTTCGATGTCGCGAGCAGGAGGTATTCGATGGGTTCCGGGTCGAGAGCTTTTTCCAGGATCACCGTGGGTTGTCCCCAACTGCCCTGGATGGGAACGAGGCGGTACTCATTGTCAGCGGCTTCCTGCAGCTCCCGCTGCAATGTGCTGGTCCGCTCCGTATCAAGGAATACGTAATCCGGCGCGGCAACTTGGGCCTCTGCCATCGGAGCGAGCGACAGCAGTGAGAGGAGAACAACGGCGGCGAGGGAACTTGTTCGCATGAGTGACCTCCTGCCTATACCGGCAGATCTGAACGACGAGTTTATGACGACGCCCCGGTTCCCGCGACGGAGACGCACCCCGCCCGCGCCGTCGGCCACCGCCTCTTCCATCTCCTCCACAGTGACGGCAGGGCCGTCATGCCGTAGCGCGCCGAACAGCCGACCGATGGGGCGCACGGGCAGAATGCGCACCTCGCCATCGGAAATGACGTAGCGCACCCGGTCCCCAGCCTGCACGCCCAGCGTCTCCCGCACGGGCTTGGGGAGCGTTGTCTGGCCCTTCTTGGTAATCGACGATTCGATCATGGCGACACCTCCAGTGCCTTGCAATATTAAAGAATTCCTTGCCTAATGCAATAAACCAGGATTTCCTTTTTGGCCGTCCTGGAACGTATACGATAGCGGACTACCGGCTGCGATGCAACGGTTTTGGCACTGCTGCCAGGTTCGGTACTCCTTGCGCTGCCGCTCCGGCCTTCGAATGCTGGCCGATCATGGCGTTCCAGCGAAGCCAGAGGGCCATCACCACGTGCAGAATGTCCGCTGTTTGCCGTGCCTTCGAGGTCAGGCAGGCCAGTTTCTTTTGAGCCTTGCGTTCTTCCAGAACCAACTTAGCGAGGTGGTTCTCCTGCTCTTGTTCGGACATGACCCCATCGAAGTCGTGTTCAGAAGCCATCGCTTTTTGCCTGTTGGTGTAAGCGAATGAGTGCTTCCTCTGTTTCGTCATCGACGTTGATGTCTTCCCCTTTTCCCGTGAGCTTGAAGGCCAAGTCGAAAACTTCTTGTTCGTGGCCCGCCTTGTCCAATTGGTACAGAAAAGCCCAGTTCGCCTGCTCGGTATGTTCTCTTTGTGGCGCAGCCCGGAAGCCATCATAAATCCGCCTGGCCTCTTCAAGCCTTGGCACCATCATGATGAGTTTCGCTGCCGTCCGGCCCGCGCCAGGACTTGCCTCCCAAATCTTCTTCAGATCAGCAGGCGAATCACCGCCGGAAGGGTCGGCGCCCTCCTTGGTATCTGGAGATGGGGTTCTGGATATCCTGATCTCTGCATCTAGGGCGCTTAGCTTACTTTCCAGCACCCTTTCCCGCACAATACGCTGAACCCGCTCCTCCTGCAATTCCTTCCCCAGCACTCTATGCTGAAGCCGCCCCTGCTCTAATTCCTTCTCCTGGGTCTCGATCTTCTTCCCCTGGGCCTCAAGCTTGCCCCTAAAGTCCCGGCCCACTATCCACTTGCTTATCATAGATCCCACCAGTATTCCGACCGCAGTGAAGACGCCGGCCATGGCCCAAGAAATGCCATGACGAATGAGAAAATCGAAGACTGGTTCCCAGAACGCCATGGCAGACAGCCTATAGGCTTGCCTGTCGGCGCGTCAACCAGAGGGTTTCGCTTAAATCTCATACACCACTCCCGCCAGCCGCGGCTCGAGCGGAGCCAGCAGCCTTTCGAATGCCGGCAACGGCGTCAGCGAGACCCACGCCGGTACGTGGATCCTGCGGTGGCTCCCGGCCCGCAACTCCCGAAGCAGCGCGACCGCGCAAGCCGTTCCGGCCAGATAGATCACTTCCAGGAACACGATGTTCGGGCATAACTCGAACGCCTCGACCTCCTGGGCGTAGAGGAAACCGCCGATCCCGCCCTCGTCCTCCGACACCAGGCAGTAGACCTTGCTGCCTTGCTGCCATTTCCGCGAGCGCCTCACGCATTCATGGGCGCGGCTGAGGCAGATCCTGGGGTGCGACTTGTCGCCTGTCTTCGAGTGCAACAGGTCGGCGATGGCCTGCTCGTCACCAAATGCCGCCGGGCGGATCATCGGCCTACACGAATATGTGTCTGCTGTGGTAAGGAATCCAGTCCCAGCTCGGAACACCGCCCGGAGTTGGAATCGAATTCCAGCCTGGATCTCCGGGTGGCGGGATCGTCTGTGTAGAACCGGAGGTTGCCGGAGCGGGCGCAGGCTGCTGAGCAGGCGGGGGGGGCGCTGCCGGCTGCTGTCGTGCCGGCGGCTGCTGTCGTGCCGGCGGCTCCTGTTGCTGCCCCTCATCCCCCGGCGGTGACTCCGGCTCTTCCTCCCCTGTCGGCTGCTCTTCGGGCGTGGTTTCGGCTCCTGCGGCAGCCTCCCCGTCGGGATCCTTGATATCCGTATTCGCCAGATCGTCCTCTCCTTCCTCCATTTTCGGAAGGAAATCTTTTCTAAGGCTTGAAAGGTAGTCGCCGCGGGTATCTTTGTCGATGTTGGGGTTGCTCAACACCGCCCCGTATATCGACGCGTAGGCACTGAGATTGCCCTGCCTTCGGTCCTGTGCCAGCCGGTCGTAGCCCAGGTCGAGGCCGCGGCCTTCGAGATCGAGTCGCCGGGTGCCGAACTCCCTGTCGAGGCCCAGCCGGTCCTGCGCCAGATCGGCGTCGCTCATGAAGCGCTCCCGGTCGAGGTCCAACCGTCCCGTGTTGATGCGGTCGGTCAACGTCAGCTGCCGGTTGCGGAGGTCCGTGTCGCTGATGAAGCGGTCACGGTTCAAGGCATAGTCGATAAGACTTTGTTGCCAGGCGTCGTCGGCCTGCTGGCGGTTGATGTCGAGCGAGCGGCCCTGAAGGGCGGCGCTCGTGTCCGCCTGCGCCATCGGGAAGGCATGCGCCAGAAGCGAGTTCTGGGCGGCTCCGGCGGCGATGGAACTGTTGAGCAGGCCGCGGCGGTGCGCGTATTGCTTGCCCTGGGTCGCCGCCTGCCGCATCAGCGGGCTGTCGGTCTCCACAATCGAGCGTACCCGCTCGCTCGGAAGCGGCATCTGGGGCTGCGGGGTGGTCAGCCGTTGCGGGTTCAGCGGCGAGCGGGGTTGCGGAATGGCGGAGCGTACCGCCGGCCGGCCCGCCTGGCTGGGAGTGGCGGTTCTTGCCCGCCCCGAGACATTGCGATCATAGTGCGAAGGCATGGTGTTACATTCCCGCCGCGTACAGCACGGCTTCCTCTCTCCGGCGGCGTATCAGCCCGCCCAGCTTTCGTCCTCCGGCCCACACCCAGCGCCGGAACTGCCGGGGGGCTTCATCGTGTTCCTCGCGGTTGATCACCCTCCGCAGTGTGGAGGCCTGGAGATTCCCCGCGCCGCAGTTGAACGCGAAGTCGATCAGCGCCGCCTCCTGTTCCTCCGTCAAGGGAACGTGGATCAGATTCCCGACCGCCCCGGCGGCTACCCCAAGATCCTTCTCCAGAAGCCGCCGCGCCGCGTCCTCGTCGGCCAGCGGCTCGAACCGCGACAGGTCGGCGCCCTTCTCGCGGCTCAGCAGATGCCCGTAGCCGATCGTCGGGAACCCGACCGGGTCGTGGTAGGGGTCGAGCGACAACCCTTCGTGATGCGCCGCCAGCTCGGCCGCGATTGACACTGGCCGCAGCGAGGGGTGTTTTGTCATACGCGCGTGGCGCCCTTCAGGTAGCGCTTCGGGCCGAGCATCGGCTTCATCGAGATTCTCCGAGAGCGGGCTAGCGGCCGGCAAAGAAGAAATCCTCCAGTGCAAGGAAACTGAACTGCCACAGCCGCATTGGGGTTTTCTGCTCTACTTCTATAAGGCAATCCTTGGTTTCAGTCAAAGACGCCCTTCCTCTGAGAAACACATCAGATTCCGTTGAGGTCTTATATACCAGGATGTTTTGCTCGACTAATTCAAACGTCCGCTGCCTTATAACCATCTGGCCGTCTTCGCTGTTCATGGTTCCTGATGGATCTCGAACTTGTCGGCGACGTTGTTATTTGCCGATCTGACATCCGCTTCAACAACTTTCTTAAGCTCATTGAAGAGCGTCTTTGCGGTGCACATGGCCCTCGCCGAAACCCAGTCGAAAGCCGGCTTGTTGTTTAGTGGCATTCCTTTACCTTGAAACTCAGTCATCCTGATATGCCCATCTTGTGCAGCTTCTCTTTCAATTCCTGGATGACCGTCATTTCTCGAACGATGGAGGAAAGCAATTGCTCGATCTCTTCTCTGTCAGGGCATCCATGAAGTTCCACGAAATCCGGCCTCTTGCCTCGCGCTGCGTCTTCGAGGAGACTCCGGGCGCTTCGCAGCTCGTCTGCCATCCGCTTCGCTTCATCTTCGAAGCAGGTAAGCCTCCTGACGGCCGCCTGACGTTTCCATACGAGTTCGCCAATTTTGGCTTGTTCTTCCCCGGACATATTCGCTACACCCTCACCTCTGCCCCGCCGCCCGCTGCCTGGTCCTCCAGCCGAACCAGAAGCCGATCACCACCGCCAACACGTCCTGATCGAACGTGGTCCAAACCCCTTCCGCCGTCAGCGCATTGACAATCTTGTCCTGCCAACCCCCTCCCGCCGTCGAATAGAGCGAATAGAGCAGCGCCATCTTGATCGTGCCCCATAGTCCTACGATCCAGTAGGTAATCACGGGCCGCACCGCGGCAGAAAACAGATCCGTTAACGTGAATAAAAGAAAGGCCCTGCTGAACGTCTTAGGCGCGATAAACGCGTTCTCGCCCACATGGCCCGCGGCAGCATTCAACAGCTGCACCCCGTAGCTCTCCCTCGGCTTGCGGGCGCTTCGCAGATCGGCCGCGTCCGCTGCCGTTTCGACCTCCCGCATGCGCCACTCGTGCTCTTTCGAAGCGTGCGTGAGCCGCAGCTCCAGCATCTCCATTTCCTGCTTGTGGTCGAGGCGCTGCTTGAAAAGTTTGACCACATCGGGCAGGAACGGCGCAACGAATCCCGCGATGGCTCCCAGCATGGCTAATCACCACCTCGCGGTCCGTGCTTGCCGCCGTTGATCCCCGAGCGCGCCATGGCGAGGCTGATCTTGTGCACCTCCCCCTTCAACTCCGTGATCCGGGAGTGAAGCTTCTCGCTCTGCCGGGAGATTTCATTCCGCAGGTCTCTATGCTGCTCGGACATCTTGTGCTCCAGCTCTTTCAGGCTGTCGGGCATGGATTCGACCTTCCCATCGATGCTGCCCCTCCACCTAGCCACCTCCGCCTCGCGGGCCGACGTCCGCAGATACAGCCCCCCGACACTCGCAAAAGCCCCGACGAGACCGAGAACCATGGCCAGCTGCGGGTCCATCCTAGCTCCCGCTTTCCTTCTTCTGGATCTCTCCCAGGATCTGCCCTAGCCGGGGAAACAGCCGGTAGATGGCCCAGATGCTCACCCCCATGCCCAGAAGCCAGCTCAGCCAGTCACACACCGATTTGAACGGCGAGCCGCCGCTTGCCACGTCGAAGACCTCACGGAAAGAGATGAACGTGAACGACACCAGTGCCGGCAGAACCAGGTCCCACCAGCCGCCGCGCGTCCTGGGCCACCAGGAGACCTTGCGCTCCAGCATCCAGAAGCCGTAGAGCGCCAGCAGGACGACGCCCGCAGAGCTAAAGAAGTGAATCAGGGATCGTTCGAGAACAAAAACAAAATAAGACATGATGGGTATTTACTTGACTCAGGTATTGGGAAATAGCCCCTACATGTTGTGGTCGTCCGTAGCGCGTGTCGCGGTGCCTCCGACCAGCGATTTGTAGGGTGCCGGTGGCACGGCGACGGCCTGTTGAACCAGGCGGTAAAAGAGCTTGCCTCGACTTCTGGACTTGCGGCGGTTGAAGCGGAAGGCGAATTCGTCGAGGTAGGAGTCGAGATGCTCGTGACTGACCGCTCCTTGATGCGTGCCCAGTATCCAGCGCTTCACTAACGACACCACGCGGTGCACCCGGGGGAGCAGTTTCGAGGCGCGCGCCGGTTGCCCCTCCAGGTAGCTCACCTCGTGGCGATAGCCGTCGCCTTCGAGCGGTTCGTATCCCAGCCAACCGTCGGTATGGACCACGCTGCCGGGTTCGATCGACTCGCCGACGAAGGCCATCAAGCTGTCCCCGGAGGCGTTGGGAATGGTGCGTATCCGAACCCGCCCGATGCCGGCACCATCTTCCTCGGCCGCTACTACAATCAGCGCCTCAGCGTCGGTTTGGCGACCGCGCACGCCCTCCTCCAAGCCTCCTAAGTAAGTCTCGTCAACCTCCACGCGCCCGCTGAGCCGATCGCGTCCGGGCCGCACCATGGCGCGCCGGAGCTTATGCAACCAAGTCCAGGCCGTTTTGTAGCTGCCCAGGCCCAACACCCGCTGCAAGCCCAGCGCGCTCGCCCCGTTCTTCTGGCTCGTGAGCCACCACATGGCTCGAAACCAACTCTGGAGGGGTTGGCGGGTGTCTTGAAATATTGTGCCCGCCGTTGGAGAAGCTTGATGCCCGCAGCCGGCGCACTCCAGCAGCGCTGTCCGCACCGCCCACGCTTTGTCGTGCCCGCATCGCGGACAACGAAAACCCTCCGGCCAGCGGAGTTGACACAGATACTCTCGACAGGCCTGCTCGGTGGCGAAACGCGCCTCGAACTCGGCCAGATTCCGAGGATAATCTTCCATTTCCCCGATCCTACATCTTGTGGTCACCTGAGTCAAGTAAATACCCATCTAAGACATTTATGCTCTAGACTTATTGTACTTTCGAATGCGCTCTCCGGGGTAGGGAAATCCGAAAAAATTTGCAGGGGAAACGCCTCCCTCCGCTGATGTTCGCACCCGAGGCCTGGAGCAGGCGCTCGGCGCGTTCGGAGACTTCCCATTCCTGCGGCTCCTTCTGCTGCTCCTGCTCCAACGACGGCATGCGATCGCACTGCTCGGCGTTGAACACCACATAGGTGCGGTGGACGATCTTGTGATACGCAGGAAGTAGCTTTGATATTATTGATTATCATTCTTCGGGCTGCTTGCCGTCCTAGTCGGGCTTGCTCACACCTTCGTCCTTGCCTTCCTCGGCGGAAGGGAACTGCCAGTACTCGACCTTGAGCGGGGTTTCTTGCTGACTGGAACGATTCGATGAGACGATCAGCCGGCTCCTTCGTTCGAGAAACAATGACCCGGCTCTCCATGCTGGAAACGGGCGGAGTGGGTTTCCTGATCGGGCTTTCAATCGGATTCCTGTTGTACTTGGTCGGAGTTCTGATCGGTCACGGTTGGGCCATCGGCGCATACTTGGCCACAGCGATAGCCGTTTTCTTGGCTGTTCGGATCCTGAACAAGCCTTCCTTCCGATGGAACTACAAGAATCTTCGGAAAGGCGTGTATGCCGAGACCCACGTGGGGCAAATGATCGAAAAAGCCATCACTGCCGAAAACTGCGCTGTTGCGCATGGCGTCACTAGGCTCGAGAAAGGGGGCGATATAGATCATTTGGTGGCAACGCCCACAGCGATCTGGGTAGTCGAAACGAAGTTCCGTCGAGTTCCTCGCAAACACTTCTCAGATGTTTTGCGATACATCGCAGAAAGTATTGAAGAGGTACGAAAATGGGCACCGATAGGGACGCCGGTAAAGGGCTGTCTGGTTCTCGTCAAGGAGGACCGAAAAAAGCCGTGGAATTATTCATATGGCAAAGAGAAGATCACTGCATACACTCCATCGATGCTGGACGATGAGCTGAAAAGGGAAGCACAGAAGAAGCGGGTGATCGATAAACGAGTCACGGAGAAAATTTGGGAGCTTGGCCGTTCGCGGGCAAGCCTGCAAACGAAACTGCCCAAGCCGAAAATCCGGATTTTCGGCTTCTGAGCTGCCAGTCGAGCTGGGCCACCGGATAGATACAACCGGCGGTTGACGCTTATGACCTACAACAATTTCGGTAGATGGGTATTTACTTGACTCAGGTATTGGGAAATAGCCCCTACATGTTGTGGTCGTCCGTAGCGCGTGTCGCGGTGCCTCCGACCAGCGATTTGTAGGGTGCCGGTGGCACGGCGACGGCCTGTTGAACCAGGCGGTAAAAGAGCTTGCCTCGACTTCTGGACTTGCGGCGGTTGAAGCGGAAGGCGAATTCGTCGAGGTAGGAGTCGAGATGCTCGTGACTGACCGCTCCTTGATGCGTGCCCAGTATCCAGCGCTTCACTAACGACACCACGCGGTGCACCCGGGGGAGCAGTTTCGAGGCGCGCGCCGGTTGCCCCTCCAGGTAGCTCACCTCGTGGCGATAGCCGTCGCCTTCGAGCGGTTCGTATCCCAGCCAACCATCGGTATGGACCACGCTGCCGGGTTCGATCGACTCGCCGACGAAGGCCATCAAGCTGTCCCCGGAGGCGTTGGGAATGGTGCGTATCCGAACCCGCCCGATGCCGGCACCATCTTCCTCGGCCGCTACTACAATCAGCGCCTTAGCGTCGGTTTGGCGACCGCGCACGCCCTCCTCCAAGCCTCCTAAGTAAGTCTCGTCAACCTCCACGCGCCCGCTGAGCCGATCGCGTCCGGGCCGCACCATGGCGCGCCGGAGCTTATGCAACCAAGTCCAGGCCGTTTTGTAGCTGCCCAGGCCCAACACCCGCTGCAAGCCCAGCGCGCTCGCCCCGTTCTTCTGGCTCGTGAGCCACCACATGGCTCGAAACCAACTCTGGAGGGGTTGGCGGGTGTCTTGAAATATTGTGCCCGCCGTTGGAGAAGCTTGATGCCCGCAGCCGGCGCACTCCAGCAGCGCTGTCCGCACCGCCCACGCTTTGTCGTGCCCGCATCGCGGACAACGAAAACCCTCCGGCCAGCGGAGTTGACACAGATACTCTCGACAGGCCTGCTCGGTGGCGAAACGCGCCTCGAACTCGGCCAGATTCCGAGGATAATCTTCCATTTCCCCGATCCTACATCTTGTGGTCACCTGAGTCAAGTAAATACCCATCTTTCGGTATTCGGACACTGCGCGGCGTGTACTGGGCCATGGTGCCGTGCAATGTAGGATCTCGCCCCGCTCGGGGCCTAGAGGCCCGATCGGCCACGATGGTTCAGTTACGGGTTGTGGGATCTGAATCATCGCGTCATAGGCTACCGAAGGGAACGTAGCGATTCGGCTCGTCGAATTCCGCGGCGAGAAATTCTGGTATTTGGCTATCGGCCAGCCTCAAGTATCCTCGGAGTTGTCCGCGCTCAATCTCCACCAGGTGGAGTCGGCTTTCGTCTCCGCCGTTGCCTTCGGCAAACCCGGCTTCGTAGGCCAGCTCCCCTCCCAGTTCGTCGTCGAGGAGCGCCAGCCGTAGAAGTTCGTACTCCTCTTTACTTTCAGGTGTCGGAAGAGGCCACACCGGAGCCGTTCCGGCTAGCAGGCAGGCAACCTCATAAACGGCGAATTGTTGCGCCCTCTCCGCCTTGATTTCCCAAGCCATGCGCCCGCGCCTGGGTTCTTCCGGCGGCTCGGGTGGACCAGGCGGCTGCTCCTGGATCGCGGGCTCTTTCTCCTGGGAGCCTGCGGGCTTCTTGTTGTTCCCTATCAGTGACCTGATCTTCGACCCCCATCCGAGGTAAGCGAAGATGCACAGACCCGTAATGAGAAAAATCCATCGGGCTATGTCGTGATCGATCATAGCGAGCCACCCGCTCCAGGTCTTGAGGTCCTCCACCACATCGACAGCCCCAATAAACGTGAGGCACGCCGCCACGACCCCCCAGGCCGATTTCCAAGCTGTTTTCCGCATTCCGCCATACTACTCCCCTTCCTTCCCTCCGGCGGGGTCATCGAACCGCTCGTTGAGGAATTCCGGGATGGGCCTCTTCCTCGAACTCAGATATTTCCGAAGAGCTGCCCTGTCAATTTCCAGCGGCCTCACTTCCTCGAACGCCCTGATGAATTCCGCTCGTTGTAGTAGGCGGGCACTTGTCCTCAGGCCCACCCTTCCTGATCCGCCCGCACCGCCATCAGCGGTGGAGCTCCCGCCATGCTCCGTCCATCACATGTCCCACAGCGGCTCGGCGATCCGCGCCCCGCACTCCAAGCAGCGCACGTAGGCACCTTCCTCGTCCTTGCGCGGTGTCGTGGT
Organism: Bryobacterales bacterium; assembly: GCA_965248235.1. Lineage (GTDB taxonomy): Bacteria > Acidobacteriota > Terriglobia > Bryobacterales > UBA6623 > UBA6623. Next base: position 1,021,544 of record CBDFIU010000003.1, read on the forward strand.
ATGACGATGGGCACAGCCCTTGACCATCAGCAGCACCCAGAATGAGAACACCAGCAGCAACCCGAAGGAGAACACCAGCAGCAACCCGAAGGAGAACACCGGCATCCCCACGGTGCCTGCGAAATCGCTCATGCGGCCTCCTTTCCATTTCGTGTGCATTCGCCGCTGTGCGGGCGGTAGCTTATCTCGCCCGAAAGCTGCAATGGCATCGGGTCTGCCGACAGCACGAACCTGCTGCCGACAGGGCGTGCGCACCATGAACACCTGGCCGCCGCACCGGGGGCATTGGCCCTGCCCCACCAGTGTAGCGTGCTCTTTGCAATTCGCCTGCGGTCATCGGCCACTCCTTGTTGGCTTGATTCACGCTTGATGTGTCCCTTCAACGCTGCGTTTATCCCTCTCCTCGGTACGAGAGGACAGGTGCTCCGCAGCCTTTCGTAGGTGGTCAAGGGCGTCCGCATTCTCTCGGCAACTGAACTTGCTTTGCTGATAGAAGTCGATGCGTCCGATTGCGGCCGCAATAACGTCTTCCACAAACGCACCGTTAGGCTCTCGCCTGTCTTCGCCGCGTCCCAACGGCCCGTTTTGCCACGAGATCGCGAACCCACGACCGAAAGACGCGCCTCCAGCCGGGTTTTCGTCGTTGTCGAGCCAGTGCTCTTCGAAAATTTTCAGTCTTCATCTGTTTTCTCCTTTAGGTGGTTCCGCAGTCATCGGCCATTCCTTCGGCCCCTCTTAGGCTGCTTCGGTTGACTGTGTTTCATGGGTTTCCTCCCGTTCCCCCGTCTTCGCCAACGCTGCGATGTAGCTGTACGCCTTGCCGCTGCGCAGCATGCCCGGCGAGATGCGCAGCACCCGCCAACCGAGCAGCAGCGCCTCGGCGTCCTTCTCGCGGTCCTTCTCGTAGCCCGCGACACGCTGGTGACCGCCGCCCCCTGTACCCTTCCAGAGTGGCTGCCCAGCGCGGTAGTTCAAGCTGCCGCTTGGGCCGGCGGCTGACGACGGGCGGGGTCATACAGGGTTCCCTGACGAAGCATGGCGCACAGCACGGCCAGAAGTCGGTCCGCAAGACCGCGCAACGCGCGCCCGTGAGAATGCCCTCGGCTGCGCAACTGATGGTAATGGTGACGACTGTGGGGGTCGTGTTGGACGCTCACTCTCGCCCAATGGTAGAGCGCGTTGCGTAAACGGTCATTGCAGCCGCGACGCATCAAGACGGCGATCTTTTTGCCACTGCGGCGCGTGATCGGGGCGCTGCCGCAGTAGGCTCGAAGAGCGGGGTAGTCTCGATGGGCGAGAGCCTGTGAGGCCTCGGCCAGCATCGTGGCGGCGACGACACGTCCGACCCCGGGCAAGGAGAGGATGATCTCGACGTCGCGATGCTGGTGAGGATCCTCGTCGTCCTCGGACGGGGAAGCGAGTTGCTCCAGCAGGGTTTGGAGGCGCCTGGCCAGCTCGGTTCGCTGCTGGGCGATGAGTCGCAGATGAGGAATGAGTAGAAGAGCGTGTTCGCTCGCTGCGTCGGCCGTTCCGGCAGCAAGTTGGAATCCCGGCGCTCGCAGTTCGTTGACGATGTCGGCCGATTGGAGCCGGCGAATGCGGTGGGCGCGAAGCAACTTTTCGATTCGTGCCGGTTTCAGTCGACGAGCCTTTGCGGGGCTGGGAGCCAGTTCCAGCAGGGCCCAGAGCCAAGCTTCGTTGGCGGCTGGGGACAAGCGCAAAAGCTGCGGGTAGTAGCGATAGAGTTGCTCGCGAAGTTGGCAGCTGTTGCGGTTGAAGCTGCTACGCAACTCATCGTCGAGACGAGTGAGGTCGCGCAGGCGCATCACGAGCGGGTCGTCGACCTCGATGGCATGGAAGCAATGCGGGTCGGTTCGCAGCGAGCAAGCCAAGACGAAAGCGTCACGGCGGTCGTCTTTGGCGCCGGCCGGGAAATGCCGGTCTCGGAAACGATCGAGTTGTTTCGGGTTAAGGAAGAAAGCCGAGAATCCCCGTTCGAGCAGCGTTTCGACCAACGCGCCACGCGGGACTTCGATCGCGACCGCGATGGAAGCCGGCGGGCAGCCGGTCAACTCGAGCAGTTGATTGAGGAACTCGCCGACCGCCGAACCGGAATGAACGACGGTGCGTTCGTGAACGATCTCGCCCTGGGTGTCGAGCAGACAGATTTGATGGGCCTCGGTGGCCCAGTCGATACCGACGAAGAATTGAAATGCAGATGCAGACAAGACAGACTCCTTTCGCCAGCCGCCGCAACCAACGGCACCCCTGTACTGGCGCTCGAACAAACGGCGCGAACTCCCCACTGGGCTTTCGGTTGCGGACCACACCGGGAGGGCGCAAGTCCCCCCCAGGCGTTCGATCGCAGGGGGCGAAGGGCGCTCCTCTCGGGTGGCCGGTCTTCTATGAACTACCGCGCTGGGCAGCCACTCTGGAAGGGTACAGGGGGTATCCCGAATGGACGTGGAAAACTCCCCTGATGCACACAAGCCTGTGGAAATAAGCGATTCAGGCTTTCTGACGATTCGGGAGCGCCGGGGGAGCCTAGAGGTCCAAACCGGCCCGCCAAGGCCGCTGAGAGGCTGGGAAAGGCTATTCAGCTAGGCGGAGCGGTGCGGGAGCCGGAGGGACCGCTGGTTTCGAGGGCAAGAGGATCAAGACACCCGGAGCCGTGGTGTAGTTCAGGTCCGGCCAGGCCATCTTGATCTTCTTCAACTCGCGCAGCACCTTGCTTCGGAAGTTTAGGACGGTGCGCTTGTCGCTGGCGTTGTCCGGGTGCGCTCCGAACTGGCGGTAGACCTGCCCCCACGTGAGGCGTAGCGGAGCACGAAGCGGGAAGGTGCGATAGGTCAGCCAGAGGTAGAGGTCAAGGCCCAACGTGGAGCGTTTGAGGGCCGTGAGGGTGTTCATGTTAAGCGGTACGGGGTGGCGGATGATCTCGTTGAAGAACGCCTCACCTAAATAAATCTTGCTGGCCCACAGCGAGGACTGATCGGGCGTGCGCTCGTTCCACCAAAACTCGCCCCGCTCGGCGATCAGCGAGGATACGAATTGCTCCCCGTGCTCGTCTTCGTAGGTCATTGAAACCGTGCAACCAAACAGCCGCTTCATCTGGTTGCGGAGCTTGGTGTGTACGTTGCCGCCGCCGCTGCTGTAGACTCCCAGCGCCCGCATGAACTCGGCTAGCGACGGTCCTAGGATCAGCACACGGTTTCGAGTCCGTACCGCTTCGGTCGAAACCCAGGCGAGAATCAGGCGGGGGAAGTTGCCATAGGGGAGCTTGTTGCTACCACCAGCGATCATGTGGAGCGTGTAGGGGCCGTTGGTGCGCTTGTACTGGAGGCGGTTGCCGGGGTTGGTGCGCGGCAATGAGCACAACACCATCATCCGCGCCATGAAACCCCGGTCGGGGTCCGCTTCGCTGGCCGAGACAAGCTGGTTCACCTGATCGGCAAGGGTGAAGCCCCGTTGCGGGGGCGGCGGTGCTGCGCGGAGCGCCTGGACCGGACCGCCCAGGCTGCCGAAGACCTCACCGACGGGAACCAACTCGCTGCGTTTGCTCCGCATGGCTTCATTCTGCCACAGCCCGCCGCTCCGGTTTACTGGAGAAAGCCCATCGTTTTTTGTACAGTACGAGGGACGGAGATCACTAGATGATCGAGCACTTGCGGGGAAGAGATCGCAAGCTGGAACCGCTCGGATGGACCGGCCCGGGAGCGGAGTGGATCACGCTTGTGTGCCTTCACAGCGGCGTGTTCACGCGGGCGCAGTTCTGCCACTACTTCAATGCAAAGCGAATGACAGCGCTGCGATTCGTGAAGACCTTAATCGAGCGGCGGGTGGCCGTTGAAACCGATCTAGTTCCTTTCAACGGCGGCGGCAAAACGTGCCGCATATTGAGCAAGGCGATCTACAAGGCGCTGGGCGTCGAGAACATCCGCCACCGGCGAGGCGCCAGCCAACCGCTTGTCATGCGGAGGCTTTTGTCGCTCGATTTTGTCCTCGAACATTCCAATATGATCTGGCTCCCCGCCGAGTCGGAGAAGCTCGAGTTTTTTGAAGAGATCGGCTTGCCGCTGCGCTTGATTCCGCGCCGGATTTACTACGGTGTGGCGGGCAACCGCAAGCGCTACTTTGCGCTCAAACTGCCCATTGCCGTGGAACATGACATCGTCACCTTTGTCTACGCCGATCCGGGCCACCAGACGCATACCGAACTCCACGCGTGGGGAGCCGCGCATGGGCCGCTTTGGGATGGGCGGCGGCTCCGTCAGGGACAAGCCATGAATTGACGCCGAAGCAGGAGATCAACCTGATAGCGAAGCCATGCAAGATGATGAGGAGTTTCTAGCTTACGGCGGCTTCGGGGGAGCTATGAAACGGCTTGGGGTGCTCTACGAAATGCCCGAAGCGGAGGTCACAGAAGGAGTCTCGATTGACGACTACGATAATGGCGGGCCGTGCGCTTTGCAGATCAAGATGGATCGGCTGAGGAGGGTCGGCTTTTCGAGTTACAAACGCCTTGCCACGATGTTACAGGGTCAGGGGGGGGACTCCCCACCGTTTGTCAAGTGCTGAGGAAGGGCGGTACCCTTCAGAGCGGCTGCCCAGTCAGGGAAGCTGCCGCTTGGGCCGGCGGCTGACGCCGGGGTCATACAGGGTTCCCTGATGAAGCATGACGCCGTGAAGCAGGACTGATGGATCGAACCTGATAGACGAAGCGACGCATGAACCAAGTCTCGATGAGAGCCTGTGAGGCCTCGGCCAGCATCGTGGCGGCGAGACACGTCCGAGGGCAAGGAGAGGATGATCTCGACGTCGCGATGCTGGTGAGGATCCTCGTCGTCCTCGGACGGGGAAGCGAGTTGCTCCAGCAGGGTTTGGAGGCGCCTGGCCAGCTCGGTTCGCTGCTGGGCGATGAGTCGCAGATGAGGAATGAGTAGAAGAGCGTGTTCGCTCGCTGCGTCGGCCGTTCCGGCAGCAAGTTGGAATCCCGGCGCTCGCAGTTCGTTGACGATGTCGGCCGATTGGAGCCGGCGAATGCGGTGGGCGCGAAGCAACTTTTCGATTCGTGCCGGTTTCAGTCGACGAGCCTTTGCGGGGCTGGGAGCCAGTTCCAGCAGGGCCCAGAGCCAAGCTTCGTTGGCGGCTGGGGGGAGCTATGAAACGGCTTGGGGTGCTCTACGAAATGCGCCGCATCACGAGCGGGTCGTCGAATGGCATGGAAGCAATGCGGGTCGGTCACAGAAGGAGTCTCGATTGACGACTACGATACATGGCGGGCCGTGCGCTTTGCAGATCAAGATGAGATCGGCTGAGAGAGGGTCGAAAACTGTTGCTTTTCGTGTTACAAACGCCCTGCCACGATGTTACAGGGTCAGGGGGGGGGGTGTAACATGGGTTTTCGCTCAGGTTCACCACAGCCACACTCGTCTATATGACTCATTCCACTGTGGTTAGCCGCTCTGAAATGCCCCTCCCGCTTCGGACGCGGGAGAAAGGCGGAAGACGTGAGCGACCCCCCCCAAAACAGGGGGGGTATGCGGTCCTCCACAGATGGCGTTTGCACACGCCTCTGTACCGGCCCCCATGGGGTCGCTCACATCTTCATTTATCCCTGCGGGAAGGCTCAGAAACAGCCGCCATGGGCGGCGCTGAAAGCACGGAGACGAACCTATGAAATGGCGTAGCCCCTAGGGGCACTGTTCGACCTGGCCCCCAAGCCCCAGCCCCCACAGAAGGCGGCGAGAAATCGGAGGGAAATATTCAGGCGTTTGATTAACCACGGCGACCACACGTCCGTCGTTACCCCGTCTAACTGATCCGAAGAACTTAGGAGAAATTCCGATGACGTATGATACGACAGTCGCCAAGACGCCGTTGGCCCTTGCGACGATTTGTGCGCTCGTTTTTGCTGCCACCGTTGTTCACGCCGGGCCCGTTGGATACCGTTCGATCCCTGACCTCGTTGCCGCGTCGGACACCATCGTCGTCGGTCAAGTGGCCGCGATCGAGACTAGTGAAGGAGGTGACGCGGGGGTCCTTGTCTTGCTAGTAAGCAAGGTTCTCGATGGCAAAGCCCAAGGCGGGCCTCTCCGCATCGCCTACAAGCAGATGCGTGTTGGTCTGGGAGACAGCATAGTGGGGAAGCGCGCATTGGTCTTTGCCAACCAGGTCTCCGGCGCCGCTGATTTGGAGCTCGTGCCCCTGTTGGACGGCGATGGCACATACCTGGAGAGGCAAGTCCTCGCTGCCGATTTTCCGGTGGCCGGCCCTTTGGTCGCTGGTGCTCCCCAAGACACGACGATCCAGAAAGTCATCAAGGAGATGGTGACAATCCAAGTCCACTCGAACTCGTCAAACGCAATGGTCCACCTGATGTCACTCGCCTGGAGCGGCAAGGAACAGCCGACACTGCGGCGAGCTTTCCAGGCCATGCGACAGAGCGCCGCGGCAAACGGACTGGCGCTAGGCACGACGGGGCTCGTGGGCCTTGGAGGACTGGACGGACTCGAGAGCTTACATGCAGCACGCGCTCAAGGAGCACAGGTCGACGGCGCCTTCGACCTGCTAGAACGCTTCTATGGCAGTTCGGATCCTAGAGGCGTCGAGATCTTGGAGCAGTGGCTGAATCCCGGTTCGCCGGACCATATGAGGGCCGCAGCGGCCGGCGCGCTCGCGCGGGTTCACACGCCTGCGGCGCTCATAGTGCTGGGGCCGGCGTTGCGCGACCCGGACTTCCAGGTCCGTTGGCGCGCTATCGGCGGGCTTTCCATGTTCGCGAACAACATCCCGATCGGAGGTGCGGGCCCCAGCGCTGGGACTTGGCCGTTCCGTACCGGCGATACGATTCGTCATTCAGTCTACGACGAAGAATTGGTCCGGGAGAACGAAAACTTCTACCTGGATTTCTGGCGCGCCTGGTGGAGCGAGAACCAAGAAGCGGTCCAAGCGCTCGTCGATGAGGCCGCTCGGTGAGCATTGAGTAAAGTCGCCATGCCGCAAGCAACGATGGCCGTCGTCATTTTCGTCTGCGCAGTCGGGCTTCTCCTTTGAGGACGTGATCGATCAGCGACGAAGAGTTTTTCGCGCAGCCCGATCCCGATGAGGCGGAGGCGGATTAGCGGTGACTGACATCTCCGACAAAAGCGGCCTTGCAACCAAGGAAGATATTGCCGAACTCAGGGTCGAGATGACAGGACAACCCAACGCGGCGAACTCCGCAGAGAGCTTCTGAGAACCCCCTTTCCCCTCGTACCGCATGGTGCCGGATCGGTCCTCGCCGTCAAGGGTTCGCTTCGCCGCTTCGCGCCCTGGACGGCTCCGGGCCGATCCGAAAGACGCGCTGCTTATGAGGGGAAAGGGGGGGAGCGGGTTCGGGCCGTGTGGACGGGCCGAAAGGGAACCTTTCGGGCATACCAGAACTCCTAGCCGCAGCCGTGGGGCGCTGTCACCCCGCGCGGGGCCGTAGCGCAGCGTAGGAGCCGCGTAGCGGCTTGACTCGCCCCTCGGCGTAGGCTATCCGGGGGTTTTGATTCTGGTTTTGGTGCCTGATCCGCTTGCCAGACGCTCCGCTGTTTGCCGTAAGTCTTTTGTTTTCAGTTCTTTGACTATAAGGAAGGGCTTGATTTTGCCTTTTCGGGCCGTTTTTCTTCAGCGAGTTTATCCACAGGATCGTCGCTCCTACTACTTGTTCTTTACTACTTGATCTTTAACTACTTGCTTTAGGGTATCCCGAATGGACGGATTCACGGGGGGGGGGGGTATCCCGAATGGACGGATTCACGGGCACCCAGGGCGAGATCGTTCACGAACGCACCGTCGTTCATTCCGGTTCGGCGGTCGGCGAGTTCCTCAATCAACTGCTCGAGTTGACCGGCTGCCCGCCGGCTTCCATCGCGGTCGCGATCGAAGTCCCGCGTGGCGCGTTGGTCGAAACGCTGCTCGAACGGGGATTCTCGGCTTTCTTCCTTAACCCGAAACAACTCGATCGTTTCCGAGACCGGCATTTCCCGGCCGGCGCCAAAGACGACCGCCGTGACGCTTTCGTCTTGGCTTGCTCGCTGCGAACCGACCCGCATTGCTTCCATGCCATCGAGGTCGACGACCCGCTCGTGATGCGCCTGCGCGACCTCACTCGTCTCGACGATGAGTTGCGTAGCAGCTTCAACCGCAACAGCTGCCAACTTCGCGAGCAACTCTATCGCTACTACCCGCAGCTTTTGCGCTTGTCCCCAGCCGCCAACGAAGCTTGGCTCTGGGCCCTGCTGGAACTGGCTCCCAGCCCCGCAAAGGCTCGTCGACTGAAACCGGCACGAATCGAAAAGTTGCTTCGCGCCCACCGCATTCGCCGGCTCCAATCGGCCGACATCGTCAACGAACTGCGAGCGCCGGGATTCCAACTTGCTGCCGGAACGGCCGACGCAGCGAGCGAACACGCTCTTCTACTCATTCCTCATCTGCGACTCATCGCCCAGCAGCGAACCGAGCTGGCCAGGCGCCTCCAAACCCTGCTGGAGCAACTCGCTTCCCCGTCCGAGGACGACGAGGATCCTCACCAGCATCGCGACGTCGAGATCATCCTCTCCTTGCCCGGGGTCGGACGTGTCGTCGCCGCCACGATGCTGGCCGAGGCCTCACAGGCTCTCGCCCATCGAGACTACCCCGCTCTTCGAGCCTACTGCGGCAGCGCCCCGATCACGCGCCGCAGTGGCAAAAAGATCGCCGTCTTGATGCGTCGCGGCTGCAATGACCGTTTACGCAACGCGCTCTACCATTGGGCGAGAGTGAGCGTCCAACACGACCCCCACAGTCGTCACCATTACCATCAGTTGCGCAGCCGAGGGCATTCTCACGGGCGCGCGTTGCGCGGTCTTGCGGACCGACTTCTGGCCGTGCTGTGCGCCATGCTTCGTCAGGGAACCCTGTATGACCCCGCCCGTCGTCAGCCGCCGGCCCAAGCGGCAGCTTGAACTACCGCGCTGGGCAGCCGCTCTGGAAGGGTACCGCCCTTCCTCAGCACTTGACAAACGGTGGGGAGTCCTCCCCGGTAGAGCAGGCCGTCGAACTCGACGGCGAGCTTGATGTCCTCACGGGCGAAATCGAACCTCCAGCGGCGCGTCTCGTGGAAGCGAAATTCCCGCTGCCAAAGGCCGGGTTGAAAAACATCCAGCCACAGCCAGAGCGTTTCCTCGCCGGCGCTTTTGGCCTGCCGGCTCACGACACCCCCTCCTCTCTGCCATCCGGCATGTAGAAGAACCAGCGGCGTGTTCGTCTCGCGGTCAGAAACAGCGTGATGACCGGCCGGCCGTTGCGCTGGAACAGCTTGTGTTGAGTCGTGGCGCGCCGGAACACCACATCCCCCGGCCGGCGCAGGAACACTTGACTGCGTATCACCTCCAGGCGCTCACCCTCGAGATGCAGGCTGACGCTGGCCCAGGGGTGGTCATGGACGCCTCTTCCGGGGTCGGAGGCAAGCGTTTTGTGCAAGTAGATGTTGAAGAAGCGGTTGCGCGGGATGACGTGCCAGCGGCTTAGATAGCGCCCGCCGATGACCCGGTCGGGCGGACGGGAGTCCATGATGCGCTGCGCGAATCCGAGCAGCCTAGCCCGCGGGAAGTTGGGAAGTTTCATGGCTCTCCTTCGGTACAGCCTCGATCCAGACGTCAGCGAACAGGGGCGCGTCTTCGTGGATGCGCCGCCGGGCCATCTCGGCATACTCGGGATTGAGTTCGATCAGGATGGCGTTGCGGCCCACCAGCCGGGCGGCGACGAGGCCCACGGTTCCCGCTCCCGCGAAGGGATCGAGAACGACCGCAGGGGCTGGATCGCCGGCGTCGCAGACGCAGCGGGGCTGCCATCCGAGCGAACTATGGACGGCCTCCAACCGTCTGTTGAATCCGGCTGTCTCGTGCTCGAAGGGCGATCCGCAGGCCGCGCAGCATCCTTCTTCGCTCGTTCCCGCCTTGATGCACGGCTCGACCAGCGCCGGCGGAAAGGTGGCGAAGTGGGCTTCGGGATACCCAAAGGTAGAAATGGTCCAGACATTACGCAGATTTGCTCCCATGGCCTCCTGCTCGGCTTTGGACATCTCGTCCCAGCGGCCGTTGAATCCTGCGTGTCGGCGGGAATGGCCGCGCTGCTTGTCGGTCTTGCGGGGGTTGGAGGCGCGCCTCCCGGCATAGACACCGGGCCTGAACCCCCTGGTCTCCAAGACCTGAACCGGTTTCCGCACCGCCTCCGCGTCGTAGAAATACTTGGCGCTCTTCGTGAGCAGGAACACCTTTTCGTGTGCCGAGGTGGGCCGGTCGGTGACGCTCTCAGGCATCGGGTTGGGCTTCGACCAGACGATCTCAGACCTCAGCCACCAGCCGTCGGATTGCAACGCCAGTGCGAGGCGGGCGGGCATCATCATCAAGTCTTTGGGCTTGAGACCATACGCATCCCCATAGTTCAGCCAGCAGGTTCCATCACTGCGCAGCACGCGCCGCACTTCCCTGAAGCGGACCAGCACGTCCATGTGCTCCTCGAAGGTCTCTTCAAGGCCGATCATTTTCTCGTCTTCGCCGTAAGCCCGAAGCCTCCAGTAGGGCGGAGAAGTCACGACGCAATGCACGCTTTCGTCGGGCAGTTGGGCTAGGCGCTCGAACACGTCGCCGCCCAGGATGCGAACGCTCATGCCGCCGCCTTGAGTTCGGCCACCCATCGCTCCTGGGCGCCGCGTGGAGCCGCCAGCCCCTCCATGGCGAACTGGTAGCCGCGCTGGATCGGTGCGATGCCCGAGGGCGCGCTGACGGGCCATATCACGGCGCAGCCCGCGGCGGGCTTGACGAACACCCGGCTGCGGGGAAAGTAGAGTTCGCCGCCCTCGTAGTCGCCGTTGAGAAACAGCATCCAGCGCCGCGCCATGGGCGCCTTGATATCGGGCCTCGACCGGGGCGGGCGGACACCGCTGTCGCGCCTGATTAACCGTGTCTCGAGGGGCACGAGGACTCCGGCCAAATCCCGCCGCACGCAATCGGCGAGATCGGCGATCATGGTGTAGCTGGGCCGCCGGAGAACGACCGTCTCGATGTCGCGCGGGCCGAGCTGGGATTTTCCGCACAGGCCGGCGGCGACCTGCCCCAGGTTGATGAGCTGCAGGCATTCCTCCGGCTCGACCATTCCTTCGATGAAGCGGATGCGTGATTTTTCCCGGGTACGGGTCACCGCCAACCAGTCCGGAGGCAGCTTCTTCTGAAATTTGGCGTATTCCATCTCAGCTTTCCTCGGGCCCAGTCCTGCCGAGATCAACCCCGTGCATCTTCAAAACCTCGCTGGGGATGCAGACGGCCCTCATCCGCATCTGGTTGAAGCGCACCGGATACTCCGTCAGTGAGGCTCCCTCGACTTGACAAAGCAGCCGCCGCAAGTCGACCTTTTCGAACGCCGTGCGCCGCAGCTCCCTGAGCAGCGAAGGGTGCCTGGTGGCGATCAGCAGGTCATCGTCGTCGTCGAGCCGGAGGCCGTAACCCGCCGGGAGCTTCTCCTCATACCTCACTTGGTCGGTCAGCAGGTCGATCAGCGGCACCCTCTCCGCGCCGTGCGTCTGGACGCGGAGATTGAGGATTTCCCGCAGCGCGTAGCCGGCGTCATCTTGCGATCGCCCGACAAGCGTCTCGGTGACCGGCGGCAGCATGTCCGTCGCGCCGGACAGCCACCGCCAGCCGGCCGTGAGCGCTCCTCCGATCAGGCTGCCCCTTGTTCCGTGACCGCCGCGCATCAACTCGCGCGAGACCGAGGCGGACTCCTCGACGACCTCATGCCCCTCATGGATCAGGGCCGCGCGGATCCGTTCGCAGGCGCCGTTCGCCAGCGAGTCCTCGATCGCGCGTTCAACCTCCGGCCAGTTCTCGACACCCTTTAGCGACAGGTTCAGCATCTGGAAGCGGCTGGCGTCGGCCGCCCGCAGGTTCGCGATCTTGGTCGAACTCATGCAGACCGAAAAGCGCGGGTGCAGCCTCTGCACGTTGCCGCCGACATCCGTGCGGATCCTTTCTCCGTCCCCGCCCGCGGCGACCCGTATCAAGTCCATCAGCCCCTCGATCCACTGCCGGTCGGGTTCGGCCTCGTCAAGAATCAGCGGCAGCGAATCCGAGCGCATGCGCCGCGCCATCGCCGCCGGGGTGGCGTCCGCCACGCGCACGACCATGGGGCCCAGCAGCCTAGCCGCGACGCGCTTCAACAACCAGCTTTTGCCCGTCTCGGCCGCCGCCGCCAGCCAGATATGCGGCCTCCACTCCAAGGCGCCGCCGACGATGCTCGACACCAGCCAGCCCAGAAAGCGCCTGCCGTCCAACGGATGTTGCCAGCGGTAACGCTCGACGGCCTCCGCGACCCGCTTGCGCTCGCCGTGGCCGGCGCGTTTTTCAGCGACCTCGATGCGCGGGCCGTTAACGTAGTGCCAGCCGTCCTGGAGGCTGTCGAGTTCCCCCTCCCTGCCGTCAACCAGCAGGCGGTCGCCCAGGTTCCATACGTAACGGTTGTTGTCGTTGCGGAAGAATCCCCGTCCGGCGACCCGCGAGAGGTCGATCTGGCCCTGGCGGTCGGCCGCGCGGATCAGCGCCGACCCGACCGAATGGCAGGACGAGGGCGTCAGCGACTCCTGGGTCAGCAAATCGAGCCACCAGTTGTAGGCGGCCAGTGAGATCAGGGTCGAGGGTTGCGTGAGCGCTGAACGCGAATAGAGCATGATCTGATGCGTCGCGAGCCTCACGGCAACGCTGTCGCCGACGTTGCCGAGGATGCGGAAATAGTCGTTGTCGGCGGCGTTTGCGGGCGCAGGCGGATCATCCTTCTTTTTCTTCGGCTGCTTCGAGGCTGCCTTCTCCGGCTCGGGCGGTTTCCAGGGCGCGGCCAGCCGTTTGAGCCACTCCCCGGCGGCTTGCCCGCCGCCCTCGGCGATCTCATCGGCGATGTCACGGTGATCCTCTCCCTCGGGCAGGGCGATCCTGATATCCGTGCACTCCAGGCCCTTGAGGTGCCGGGCCAGGTCGAGCATGCATTTCCGCCCCTCGCTGTCGGCGTCTGAGACCAGCAGCACGCGCCGGCCTTCGAGGGGCGACCAGTCGGTGTACTTCCACGCCTTCGCGCCGCCGTGCCAGGTAGTCACCACCGCCTTGGGGAAGGCGGAAGCGACCGCGTCGGCGCACTTTTCTCCTTCGACGACCATCACCTGCTTCCCGGAAGACGCCTTGTTCATCTCCCCCAGCCGGTAGAGCGGACGTCCTTCTCTGATCGCCAGATTCATCGTCCAGCCGTCGCTGCCCCCGCGCTTGGCCGGCGTGTATGGCTTGCACTTGGCTTGGGCTCCCTTCGGGAAGCGGCAGACGACGAAGGCGAGCGACCCGTCCCCCAGCAAGTAGCGATGCCGCGTGATCGCGTTTTCGGGCAGGCCGGAGATCCAGTACGGCCGGCTGGGCTGTGACTCCTTCTTCCGCGGCTTGGGTTGCGTCGAGTGCATCTCGCCCTTGACCTCCCGCAAGGCTTCCTTGCGGCTCAAGCCCCGCTTGTCCATGAGATAGGTCACGGCGTCTCCCTCTGCTCCGCAGCCGTGGCAGTTGTAAACCTCCTTCTCGACGTTGACGCTCATCGAGGGTTTCCGGTCGTCGTGAAAAGGACATTTGGCGGCGATCTCCGGTCCCTTGCCGCGCAGCTCTATGCCGTCCTCCCGCAGCAGGTCAACTAGTCTTGTGGGCATCGATCGGCACCTTCAGCACTTCCGCCATGAGCCGCGCCCAGCCCGGCTTGTACCCGAAGTCCTTGCCGATCTTGACCAGCCCTTCGTATCCCTCCCGCCGGCGCATGACAGCGGCGAGGCGTGACTTCATCTGGCGCCGGGAGATCTTTGGGGTGCGTTCGGACGGCGCCGCCTCGCTCAGCTCCGTCTCGACCTCCAGGGGCTTTGGCAGCACGTGTTCGGTGCCGCAAGATGGGCAGGCCAAAAGACGCGAGGAGTAGACCTCGGCGCAGGCCGAGCAGCAGCGCTGACGCAACGCAGGCGGGCGCTTGTCGACGGCTGCACCCTGCCTAGTTCCCTCGAGGTCCCAGCTGCGCTCTTCGTCCGGCAGGCCGAGATCCCAGGAATTACCGGCCAGATCGAGCAGCAGGGCGGTCTTGCCCTCGCCGGGCCGCATGGCGCGCCCCGCCTGCTGCAAATACATCGTGACGCTCTTGGTCGGGCGGCCCATCATGATGACTTCGCATTCGGGGACGTCGGTTCCCTCCGAGATCAGGTCCACGTTCGAGACCACCTGGATCAGGCCCTCGCCGAACTCCTTGAGCACCAGGTCACGGCGCCTGACGTCCGTCTCGGCGTCGATGTGCTCGGCGCGGAAACCCTCTTTGCTCAAACTCTCGACGATGGCCTTGCTATGGCGCCGGTTCACGGCAAAGAAGATGGCCCTCTTGCCGGCCCCGTAGCGGCGGTAGGCGGCAGCTCCGGCCGCGATCACCTGATCGGTTAACCGCTCGTCGAGGTCCTTCTTGTTCCAATCGCCCGCCATCGTGCGGACACCGGCGGTCGAAAGTCCCTGTTCGGGACGCAGAACACGCATCGGCGCCAAATCACCCTGCTCGACAAGCTCCCCGATCGACGGCCCCTGTACCAAGGTGTCGAAGTGATCGCCCAGCGGCTTGCCGTCGAGCCGTCCCGGTGTCGCCGTCAACCCCAACACCTTGGTGTCTGGGAAGCGGCCCAGCACGTTCTCCCAGGTCTTAGCCTTGACATGGTGCGCCTCGTCGACGATCACGAGGTCGGGCTTCAGCCAGCCGGTCTCGCGGCGGTTGATGGACTGCACCGAGGCGATCTGGAAACGCGCCCAGCGCGTCTCGGCGCGGCCCGCGGCGATGATGCCGTACTGATCGCCCAAGCCCGCCTGGGTGAGGGTCTTCGAAAACTGGCGCACCAGTTCCCGGCGATGGACCAGCACCAGCGCCCGCTTGCCGCGGTCGGCCAGCAGGGAGGCGATGTAGCCGGCCACGATCGTCTTGCCCGCGCCGGTGGGCAGCTGGTAGACCACGGCACGGACCCGCCGCAGCACCAGCCGCAGCTTCTCGACGTCCGCCAGCTGATAGTCACGCGGGGTGAGCATCGGATATCCTGCCTTCCTGGACCGTGACCGTGGCCCAATGCTCGGGAAACATCTCGCGGCATCCGGTAGCGCAGACCACGAGGGACAGACCGCTATCTGCGGCAAGCGAATCGCACAACACCCCCAGCTCCATCAACCCCAAGGCGTCGAGGACATCGGCTCCGTCCAGGACGGCGTAGTTGTTGTCTAGGGCCAGCGCGAGGGCGATCTGAAGCGCCGTCTGCGCCCGCCACTGCTCCGAGGTCGAGCACAACGCCACGGGCCGCTCCCCGGCACTGACGGCGTAGGAGGGATCGAGCTTGACGAGGGGCCAGTTGGTCAGCTCATGCACCCGCCCGAGGCCCTTCGCCAATCGCTCCAAGCCGGCTTTCATGGCGCGGCCCCGGATGCCACGCGGCCCGAGCAGCTCCGCGATCAGCGCATAGTAGGAGACTGAGCGGTGGGCTTCGGTGGCCTCGGAACGCTTGCGAATCAGCTCCAGCGCCTCCCTCCGCGACTCGAGCTCCTGCTCGGCCAGCGCGATTCGTTCTTCCGACTCGTCCGCCTTGAGAGGGCTGTCCGCGCCGATGGCCCGCACTCCCGCCGCCCGCAGATCAGCGTCGGCATCGGCCTTGACGTTCTCCGCCCGCTCGCGCTGCTCAAGAATCGGCCTGCCCTTCCGCTTCGCCGCCGCCAGCTTCTGACGCAGAAAATCGAGACTGTCCCCAAGTTCCTCTCCCCGCTTCTCCCAGTCCTTGATGCGCTCGGCGAAGGCCGCCTCGTCCTCCGCCGCGTAGAGGGCCCGGTCCCGCACGACAATCTTTCCGCCACAGAGCGGACAGGGCCTGCCGTCGCTCGGCCGGGGCTTCGAGCGCTGGTGCTCCTCGTACTTGTTCTTCGTCTCGAAACCATCCGCCCTAATCCCGGCGATCTCCCCCTCGACAGCCGCCGCCGTCTTTCCGGCCTCCTCGAGCCGCCGGGCCGCCTCGTCCTTTCTTTCACGAAGTTCGGGAATCTTTTCGGCGGCGTCTTTCGCCTGTTGCGCTTCGGCCGCCGAGACCGCTCCCGATACATGGAGCGCCTGAAGGGCATCCCGCGCGTCTCCGAGCGCGGCTTCGGCCTCGAGCGGCGTCACGCCGTCGTAGTCGGACCGCCAGCCCGGAGGCGTCCAGTTCGGGGCCTTCGACGTGCCGTATGGCTCGCCCGTGATCGAGGACCACTCCCTCTTGCTCTCCTTCGCCTTGGCCCGGTAGACCCCCTCGACCGACTCCCAGCCCTGCTCCCGCAAAATGTCGATGACATCCGACACCATGCGCTCGCCGGCGAGCGCGGAACGCAGTTCTTTCTTCAGCTCGTCCTCGATCTGCTCGGGCGGCGGCAGGAAGGCCGACTCCCAGATCTCCCCCCGCGCGCGGGCGCTGGCCCGGGAGATGAAATCCGTCAGCCCGACAGCCGCGGGATGAAGCGGCTCGGGAGCCTCGGCGAACACCCGCATGGCCTTTTCCGACAACACCCAACGGACGTACTCGGTGCCGCCGGGACCCGACAGCAGAACCTCGCCATAGTCGGCCCCCTGGCGTAAGTAAGGTCTCGCGGTCGGGGCCAGACCCAGCGGATTAGCCTCGCGCGACAGCACCGCGCCGATGGCCGTGGCGAGCGATGTCTTGCCGGCGGAGTTAGGGCCGAGTACGCCCAGCGGCGCGGCCTTGGGCAGGGGGATCTCCGCCCGCTCCACCCCCAGCACGTTGCTGGCCGTGACGATCATCTCCGCCATCGCGCTAGAACTCATCGCTTTCCCAGTTGCCCGTGCCGTCGGGTGCGGTGTCTTGTTCTTGCGATGCGGTGTCTTCGGCCTGTTCAGGCTCGGGATCGCTGTTTTGTTGCTGCCGGGCCTGATACTCGCCGCCGCCTTGCGATGCCATCTCCACGACGGGCGTGTCCGCTTCGCCTGATTCCGGCAGGAAGTCATCCATTGCCGTGCGGGCGAGACCCCGGATCGGCAAGCGCTTCAGCAGTGTCCGCAGCACCGACTTTTCGGCCATCTGCGCGTAGTGCGTCACCCAGGGGCCGCTGCCACCGGCCGGAGAAAGCTTCCTGCGCGCATCGATGTCAGCGCGGTAGAAGACCGTGAACTCCGGCTGCTCATTGCCCGGGATGTGAGTCACCGCGTAGGCCGCAATGATGTTTTCGTTCTCGCGCTTGCCATCCCTGTTCGGGACATGGCGCAGGAGCGGATGCAGCCCGTCCTCGTAGGTGAACTCGTCGGCGGCGTAGACGCACCTTGCCCGAATCACAATCCCCGGTATTCCCTCGCGGCACTTGTCGAGCATGCCGCCGATCATGATGTCGAGGCGCGCCCGCCGGGCCGTGTCTTTCCCAACGGGAATGATTACGGCGGAGTGGCCGTCAGGCATCAGGCCGCGCTCGGCGCAGGTCAGAAGCGCCTTGCGTAGCGATTTGGCATCGCGTTCGCCGATCCGGGGGTTCGTCATCATGGCGTTGAGCACTACCCGGGAGAAATAAGCGGGCGTGACGTCGATCCGCTTAAGGTGAGGCGCGGCGTCCAGTGCGGCGCTCTCGACTGTTTGTCTGCATACTTGATACTGTTCCTTGGTTGGCATAGGGTTCCTTTCGTGGAAGTATTCGTGAGGCGCAGTCCATCACCCGGCATTGGGAGCAGTGCAGGCCGGGATTGGGCAGCGGTTCGCCGCCGTCGTTGAAGAGTGCGATGACGCGGCGAACGACCGCCGCGGCGTCGGTTTTTGCCGGACCCGAGGGACGGAATTCGATCTGCGCGGCTTCGGGCCGGCCGACGCGCGGGCGCGGACAGGAGATCAGCCCGACCGAGGCGGGTCCTTCGTCCTCCGTGGCATCGAGCGCCGCGGCATAAGCTCCGAGCTGCAGCCAGGAATGATGAGAGGTATGGCCGGTCTTGACATCCAGCACGGCCTTGCCAAGTCCGGTATCGACCACGAGGTCGCACGTCCCCGCGATCACCGCGTCCTCGACCGGCGCGCGGACCGGCAACTCCCGCGCGAGCACCTTCCAGCCGATCGGATCGACCTTAGCCTCGATCGAGGTGACGAGCATGTTGACCTGCGCCCGGGCGTATATCTCGGTCGGCGTGCGGTCGTCGAAAAGGGCCGGCTCAGGGAGAGCGGGAAGATCCTTGCCCGCTAGCCGGGCATGCACCGCCGAGCCGATCCAGCCCGCGATATGCTCCCCGGCGAAGGGTTTCGATTCGGGGTGCAGGTGCTCCCACATCGCCCGCCGCTCGCAGCTCCGCCAGGAGGCCAGGCGCGAAGGGTGGATCTCAATGCACCCGTACACGCCGGCCTCCCGCGAAACTCAATGCAAAGAAAAATGGGGCGTGGGCGGAATTGCCCAAATGTTTGCCCAAATGCTGAGTGTGAATGAGTGTGAATGGGCGTCGCTGAACACTGTATTCACAGTGGTTAACAGCTATTGACGGGGTGCTTCTTCCTTGACCAAGAATTGCAATACGACAATCGCCCTGGCCGTGGAAAGCTGCCAGTTCGAGGGATACTTCTTGGTGCGGATCGGCCGGTCGTCGGTGTGGCCCTCCAGCCGCACCGGACGCCGAGTGCGGGCCAGCGTGCGGCCGACCTTGCGCATGATCCGGCGGGCTTCGGCGCCCAACTCGGCTCGACCCGGCGCGAACAAAGCCGATTCGCTGAGGCTCAAGACCAAGCCGCGCGGTTCCACGGAAATCGTGACCTTGCCGCTTTCGAGTTCGGGGAGCAACTCGGCTTCGAATTGCGGTTCCAACTCGTCCAAGGCTTGCCGTAGGTTCCCCAGCGATTCCGCCGAGGAGTCCTGTTCAAGACCCGCCGCCAGAGTGTAGCGCGGCGACTCGGGGTCCTCGATCCGATCCAGCAATGAGTGAAACGTGGCCGCGAACGATTGCATCTTCCGGGGGTCGATAGTCGAGGGAGAAAACAGGACCACGAAGAACGCAAACAGCAGCGTGATGAAATCGGCGTACGAGACGAGCCACCGATCGTGATTCTCCTCGCTGTGAACCCGTCTACGCATGAGGCCGCTTAGTTCATATCGGCCCGAAGGACGCGGGTTTGACGTCTAGCGCGAATACGATTTGTAGACGATGCCGCCCGCTCGATCGACCTACTCGACCTTCTTTCCAGCGAGGTACACGGCGTGGATGGCGCGGCTGTTTCTAATGTCGGCCAGCGGATCCTTATCGAGGACGATAAAATCCGCGGCCTTGCCCTTCGCCAGTGTTCCGAACTCCTTCGAGACCCCCAGCGCCCGGGCCGCGTTTTTCGAGAACGACTCAATCACTTGCATCGGCGTCAGCCCGGCCTCCACCATCATTTCCATTTCCCAGTGTTCGAAAAAGCCCGGGAATCGGGCGGGGGGGCCGGTGTCGGTGCCGAATCCGATGCGAACGCCGGCGTCGCAGAGCTTCTTCAAATTACGCTTCGCGATTTCGAAGCCCTTCTGATTGATCTCTCGTTCCGGGTCTTTCGCCTGCCTTGCCTTGAGTTTCGTGCGTACCTCTTGGATGACCTCGGCTGTCGTGGATTTCGCGAAAAACGGATCGTCGAGCCAGGGCGGGGAGTCGGCGTAGACGTAGGTCGACTTCTCGCGGCTGAGCGTGGCGACGGCGGTGACGTTGTTTTTCTTGAGCAAGGCGATCAGTTCGTCATCCACCTCGCCGTCGCGGATACTGTGCGCCATCACATCCAACCCGGCCCGCGCCAAGCCTTTCGCGTCTTCCATTTCATAAAGATGCGCAAAGGCTTTCAAGCCTCTCTTGTGCGCCTGTTCGATGATGGCCCCATAAACGGCGGGCGACAGCTTTTCGAAAGTGTCGTGGTGATCGTCCACCCACATCTTGACGACGTCCGCGCCCTTGTCGGCCAATTGCTTGACCCAATGACGCGCCTGCGCCGCGCTGGTGACTTCCCGCGCGACGCCCTTGACGCCGGGTACATGCGTCGGATAGCCCGCGCGAGTGGTAAAACCCTGCAATGCCGTAAATACCCGTGCTCCGCTGAGGTGTCCTCGCCGCTGTTCGTCCCGGATGCGGACGATCAAATCGAGATCGGTCCCCATGCTCGTTGTCGTCGTAACCCCGTAACGCGCATAGGTCAGCAAGTTGGCATTGACGTTTTCCCGCGTGTAGTAATCGGCGCCCTGGAGCAGGCCCTTGGTCATGCCGACGTGACCGTGCAAGTTGATGATGCCGGGAATGATCGTTTTTCCGCTAAGGTCCAAGACCTCGGCCGAGCTTGGAAGCTTGGCTTTCCCGCCCGCGGCCAACAGCCGAATCTTACCTTGGGCGACGATCAAGGTGGCGTCGCGCATCGGCGGGTCCCCCGAGCCGTCAATCACGTCGGCATGTTCGAAAACCGTAATCTGAGCCGAGAGCGACAACGCCGTTGTCAGCACGGCAAGCATCAATTTCCACATCGTTAGCCTCCTTCGGAACCGTTCCACCCGGCAACGGCGGATTGTAGCACAGCGTTCGTGTCCTCTCGCCGGTCCCATCCCGATACCGCGGGCGACATCAACGGGAAAGCCCGCCGGAAATTCGAAATTGAGGAAGCCGCTGTCCCAAAAGTCGGGGTTCAAGGAGTGGTCGGCTCCGCGGCTTGGGTTCCGTCAGTCTTCCAACCTAGTTCTCGCAGCACGCGCGCGTCGGGTTCGGGCTCGATGTCAAGTCCCAACATCGCGGCAAGCGTGGGCGCAATGTCTTCCGGCCCCGAGGGCGTCTCGTACCGCCCCGGCGCCGCGCCTCCTCCCATCACGAAGATCGGAACGTGGCGGTCGTAATCATGCGCGCTAACGTGCGTGGTGTGTCCCTGGGTTTCGCCCGTGTAGTACAAGGGTTTCATTTGAACCAGCAAATGCGGACTTCGGCCGTCGTAGACCGCGTTTCGGTAGAGTTCTCGATAGAGATCAGGATCATCCCTATCGGGCTCGTTCCGTAGATCGCCGTGGGTATAGACCGCGTCGACCGCGTCGATCTCGAGCAGGGCCTTCCTAGCGACGCGTTCCACCTCCTCGCGTTCGAGCCCCAGCCTTTCCACGGCCTCCAGATCGAGCGTCACGTGGCCGTCATAAACATAGGCCACAACACCCTCCCGTCCGAACTCTTCGGCCAACGCGCCGTTAACGGCTTCTCGGAAACGGGCGGACGGGATACCTCCGGCGGCATTGCCTTTCTTTCGCGATTGGGCGGCGAGCGGAGCCACGCCGTGGTCCGCCGTCAGGATGACAATCGTATTCTCCAGGCCCACCCGCTTGTCAACTTCGCTCCAAAGCCGCCCCAACAGCAGATCGAGGCGCAAGTGCTGATCCATTGCTTCTTGGCTGAAGGGCCCAAAGCGGTGCCCGATGTGATCGGTCGCGGCGAACCCGACCGCCAGCAAGTCGGTGACGTCGTCACGGCCGATCTCATGGAACTCCATGGCCTCGACGACGACATCAAGGACGAACTCGTCGTAGTGGTGCGTTTCCTTGAGCCGGCTGTAGGTACGCGGGATATGGGGGAAGACAATATTGCGTCCGCCGTCTTCAGCATGAAAGGCGTCCTCCCGAGAACGCTTCGTGTATAGTTCCGTGTCGTCGAGCAAGCGCGTCCATGGTTTCCCCAGGTAGCCGTCGACGCGGCGCTCCGCCCGGAATTTTGTAAGCCAGGCGGGAGCTTCGGAGCTGAAGTAGGTACTGGTGATGAAGCAGCCGCAATCTTCGGAAAACCAATACGCCGCGTCGCCCGCCCTCCCGGCGAGCAGCACGGCAACGCGATCTTTTGTGCCGATTCCAACGGTCTTTGATCGACGATCGCTCTGCTTTAACAAGTCCCCAAGAGTGGGAACAAGAAGTTTTCGCGGTGACTTCCCGGCACCGGGTCCTCCGACCCCCCCGTAAGCGGAATCCTCCACCGCGCCGACATCCCGTCCGAGCGCGGGATCGTACCAGCGGTTGCTGACGACGCCGTGGTGGGAGGGGTGTCGGCCGGTCACGATCGTGGCGTGCCCGGCGGCGGTAACGTTCACGCCTCGGCGGTAGCGAGCTTCGGTGAAAAGGGCGCCACGATCGAGCAAGGTCCGGAAGCCGCCCGTGTAGAGGTCCTCGAAGCGCGTCAAGTAGTCGTAGCGTAGTTGATCGATGACGACTATCAGAATCAGGCGTGGTGCGCCGTCGGGAAGCGGACCCGCCTCGCCTGCCTCGATGAGTGCGTCGGCGCGATCCCGTGCGTTCTCCGGAGGAGGCGTCGGATGATCCTGCGTGCAGCCGGTTGCCGCGCTGAGGACGGCTGACAAGAGGCTTAGGAGCAACAGCCGGCGCGGTTTCATTCCAGGCTGTCCCCTTCGTCAGGGGACGGCGCATTGCGTTGGGCCTCGGCGATCAAGGTGCGGGCTTCCTGCTCGTCGGACGCCGTCACCCGCACGCTCACATTGCCGATCGGCAATTCTTGAACGTTCTCGCGGAAAATCATCGATTGCAGACCGGCGGATTCCAACAAACCGTGAATCGTGTCGGCCTCGATTTCGGCGTGAACTTCGCGGGATGAGAATACGGTGACAAACGGATCGGAGCGGTGTTTTTCAGTCATGTAATTCGTTGGCTTGTCGTCCCCGCGGCCTCGCATGGTCAGCGCCTGAAGGATCGCCGCGGGCGACGGCATACCCCTTTCGACAAAAGCGATTTTTCCGGTCTGGTCGATTCCGTACACGGTGCGCTTAACGAACAACCCCCCGGCTCCGTAGCGCGTAGCCGTCTTCTTTCCCTTGTCAATTAGCAAAGGGAAGGGGAATTCATGTTTTTCGCTGAACTTCCTATGACCGGCCCCACTGCCCGGGTTCACTCCCAAAATAGCGATGTCGTGCTCGACAAAGGCGCCCCAGTTGTCCCGCAACAGGCATAGTTGCCGTTGTCAACCCGGCGTCGCATCCATGACGTAGAAGACCAGAACGACCGCCGCCCGACCCCGAAAATCGACCAGGGCGATTTCGCGGCCGGTTTCGTCGGGCAGACGAAATTCCGGCGCCGCCGATCCGTGCGGCAAAAGCTTACGATCCTTGCCTGCAAACACTACCCCATGATAGCGAAGCAAGCTGATGCTTCTCGGGATGCGATGGGCGCAAACGCCGGTGGCTGAGAGGCTGTGTTTCCACGACCCCTCAGCGACCAACCGGCATGAATGGACAGGGCCCCGACCCCCGCCCAGGCCGGCGCCTACTTCTTGGCGTTCAAGAGTGGCAGGAAGTTTTCGAGGGACCAGATTTCCTCGGATTGGTTGCCGGCGAAGAAGGCGATTTGGCTGCCGTCGGGGTGGAGACGGATGCCATAGCCGCCGCCCAAATTCCACTCGCTGATGTCGATGTCGAGTTTTCGGGCTTTGTCGCCGTCGATCGGTACGAGCCAGAGCTCCTTCTTCGTTTCGTTCCCCAATTCGCCAAACACCTTCATCATGATCACGGCTTGGCTGTCGGGTGCCCAAGACATACCGGCATAGGAGACGAGCCTTTCGGGACGGCTTACGGGAAGCAGTCCGCGCGGCTCTCCGCCGTCGACAGGAATCAGCAGGATCGTAGACGTATTTCCGGAAGAGGCGTCGTCCTCGCTCTTGCCGCCCTCGGCCAACTCAATGGAGACGGCGGCAAAGTATCGACCGTCCGGCGATAGCTCCATACGACCGGTTCGGGTTTCTTCGGGCCTTTGGAAGACGTCTCGCGTTTTGCCGGAAGCCAGATCACGTTCGATGTACAGGCCTCGCTTTTCCGGGTGGCCGTAGTAAATCTTCTTCCCGCCCGGCGACACTTCGACGCGGCTGGTGTGACGGCCGGGCGTGATGACGGAGACCTCGCCGGTCTCGGCATCAAATCTGGAGATGGCGCGGTCCCCATTGAAATCTCGCGTGCCGGCCACCAACCAGCGGCCGTCGGGTGACCAACGGGGCTCGCTGAAATAGTCCAGAGCCGTGGGTATCTCTCTGAATTCACCGGATTCCACATTTCGGATCGCGAGGACAAGGTCGCCAAGCTCCCCTTTCTTGTACGCAAGGTATTTTCCATCCCGCGACCAATCGGGTCGGGCGGCGCGGTAGCTTTCGACAACCGGCGCGCCCAGTTTTCCGGCTTTGAGATCGATGGGCGCGATGTAAAGGGCTTGGGTGCTTGTGTCCTTGAACACGCGCAGCGCGCCCGACTTCGTAAGTCCGAGCGAGGTCACCGACCCGATATCCGGTTTGAGCAGCAGGGGGGCGCCTTGCGATTTGCCGGCCGAAACGGGCAGCGCCCATAGCGCCGTGGAACCGGTACGGTCACTGGCGAACAACAATTGGCTGCCGTCACGCGACCAGCCCATGATCACGTCGTGCGCCGGATCGACTACCGCCGAAGTTTCGCTGTTGCCGTCGACGGCGATGACGAACACATCGCGCTGTGCACTGGTGTCGTCGGTGGGCAGATCGTAGGCAATGTACTTACTGTCAGGCGAAAAGAATATCTTCTCGGGGCCACGCCAGCCGACGGACTTCAAAGTCCGGACCGAGCCATCGCTCACCTTGACGAGGCTGATCTCGCCGCCGCTGCTTTTACGTACCAAATGGACGGCGATCCACTCCTCGTCCGGGGACCAATCCGTAGCCCACAAGGTATTTACGTCTTCGCTCGCGAATATTTGACGGGGTTCAGGAACACCGGTTCCCTCGATGTTTACAATGCGAATTTCCGTCTGGCGTGGTTCATAATTGGTCCAGCCGTAGGCGACTTGCTTGCCATCGCTCGAAAACGTCGAACTCAGGGCATTTCCCTTTCCGCGCCAATCTTTGCTGGGGGTGAGGGGTCGGGTGGTACCGGACCCCATGTCGTGCAGCATCAGGTTGCCGGTATACCACCAGTCGGTGTAGGAAACGAAGCGGCCGTCCGGGGAGATACTACCTCCAACGTGCGTCGCGTCTTCGCCGGCCCACACAACCCGATCGCCCTTGGTGCTCTCGTCGGGATTGCCGTTGGCGAGTCGTGCTTGAGCGACGGCGACGGCCTCTTTCTGGTCGCTGTAGTCTTTGATCACGCGCTCGTAGATCTTGCGGGCCTCGGCGTTGCCGAGCTTGGTATGGCATTCCGCCATGCGCACCAGCGCATCGGCGGTTACGTCTCGGTGAGTGTCAGCGAACTTGGCGACAATCGCGTCGTATTGCTCGATTGCTCCCTTGAGGTCGCCGTCCACGAATTCGGCGTTGCGGGCGGCTTTGAACATCCGCTCCGCGTCGTTCTTGGTTGGCGCGCCGGCCAGAAGCGCCGCGGCCAGGATTACGGTCATAATGTACTTCATCACTGCACCTCCAAGACCGAGGTTACCCGCCGTAAGTCGTGATCGCTCCACAACCAGGTCACGATTGCGTCATGCCTTCGAGATCAAACCGATACCCGATGCCGCGTACACTCTTGATGAATTGCGGGCGGGCCGGGGCGGGTTCGATTTTCTTGCGAAGATTGGCTACCTGGTTGTCGACCACGCGCTCGGTGATCATGGTCTCGGCGCCCCAGGCTTGATCGATCAGGACGCGGCGCGTCAGTACACGTCCGGGGCGGCGGGCGAACAGACTCAGCAGCTTTAACTCGAGCGGCGTGACGGCGACGGGATTCCCCGCGCGGCGCAGCTCGGCTCTGGCGAAATCCAGCTCGCACTCCCCGAAGGAGATGACGTCGCCTTGCTCAGCCGCTGGAGCGCCGCGGCGAAGCAAGGCGCGGATGCGTGCGCGCAACTCCTTCGGACTATACGGCTTGGTGACGTAGTCGTCGGCGCCGAGATCGAGCCCCAGCACCTTTTCCGTTTCTTGCGTGCGAGCCGTGAGCAATAAAATGGCCGAGGAAACGCCGGCTCGGCGCAGTTCGCGGCAGACCTCAAAGCCGTCTTTCTTCGGCAACATCACGTCGAGCAGGATCAGGTCAAAGGCCGTTTCACGGGCCCGCCGACTCGCGGTTTCGCCGTCATGCGCAACTTCGACGGCATACCCTTCGAGGCGCAAGTCGTCTTCCAGCGCCACCGCGATCGCTACGTCGTCTTCAACAATTAGGATTCGTGACATGGGGATGTGCGTCGATAGGAATTCGTGGTTTTAGGTTTCCTGACAGGGGATCATCAATGTGAATGTATTGCCTCGGCCGGGCTCGGCGGTAAGCCTCACCGTGCCGCCGTGGGCTTCGACGACCGACTTGACCAGCGCCGGTCCGACGCCGATACCGCGCGCGCCGGAACGGCGTGCTTCGTCGCCGCGGACGAATCGGTCGAACAGCTTTTTCTGTTCTTCGAGCGGGATGGCGGGGCCTTGGTCCTCGACCGAGATGTGAATGGAACCGCCGTCACGTTTGGCCGACACCCGGATGGGCGTGTCGGGTTCCGAGTATTTGCCGGCGTTGTCGAGCAAATTCGAAACGGCCCGCGAGAGTGCTTCGCGGTCGGCGCGGATAGGCGGTAAATTTTCATCGGCTTCACAGGCAACTTCTCGCCCTTGTGAGTGTGGGTCACGGCGAAACTCTTCGACCGCATCCCGCAATAGTTGCCGTGCGTCGGCCGATTCCAGGCGCCGGGCCGAGACTCCGGCTTGCATGCGGCCGAAGCTCAACAGACTCTCCACCATGCGGTGCAGACGTTGAGATTCTTGGGCGAGCAATCCGTAGTATTGCTTCTTTCGTTCTTCGCTCGAGACCTTGTCGGCGGCGAGGATTTCGGTCAGGTGGCGCATGGAAGTTAGCGGCGTTCGGAACTCATGAGAGACGGCGGAGACGAAATCCGCCTGTTGTTGCGCTAAAGCCACCTGCCGCGTGGTCACTCGGTAGAGGCCGTACGCGGCCGCCGACATCAGAGCGAAGACGAAAAATAGACCGCTGATCAACACGGTCCTTCCCGACGCAAACGTATTCCCGTTCAGGCGGCCGCCGGCAGCGGACACACGGAGCAAGAAAGGAAGCCGCGTTTCGCCCGGCGTCAGCACGATGGTCCCTTCCTGTTGGGGGCCGTCGGTGAGCGAGACGTTCAGTTGTTGATTTTGGATGAGCGGGTCGAGCATGCTCAGGAGTTCGGGGCGCGTCAGCAAGCGAGCGATGGGGTGATCGGGGGCTTCCGTCCAGATCGCCAAGGTCCGCCGACCGCCGTCGCCGATGATCTCGCGACCGCGAGCGGCGAGGTCGCCGGCTTTCCAACGGGTCCATAGAGTAATGGCCGCTTCGGTGCGCGCAACTTCATTGGCGGGCGGGCCGGATCCGCCCCAGTCCCGCAGCATGTCTGAATAGAACTCGAAGGTGGCGCGGTCCATCGTGAGCGAACCGGAATGGAGGGCTTGACGAAAGTCGTCGCGGTCGACGGGCTTTTCGGAAAGGCGATAGCGCACTTGGCGGGCGACCAATTCGGCGGGCTGTCCGCCTACGGGAACCGAGCCCATCTCGGCGAGTTTCGTGTAAACCCGCAAGGCCTCACTTCGATTGTTTTGCGCGCGGAGGACCCGGCCAAGCCGCACCAGGGCCTGGGCCCGAATCACTAGATCAGGCGACCGGGCGAAGCGACGGTAATTTCGAGCCGCTCCCGCGAAGTCATTCCGTTGAAACTCCATCGCTTCGGTTTCTCGAAACAAGTCGAGCGGCACGGGCGGCGCCGGCGCGGTTCGCGGTTGGTAAAGGACGCCTGCCCCGAACCCTTCGTTGGTGAATCGAATCCCTTCCCCCGTCGCGAGCTGATCCTCGACGGCGGTGAGCCTGCCTTCCACCGCCAAGGACAGCCGGCGCGCGTCGAGTCTGAGGTTCTCGGCGCGGCGCCTGCGCTCGCCGGCGCGATCTTGTTGAAGAATGTGGAGGGCGAGCCATCCGAGCGCGACGATTGGCACGAGGGTCGCCGCGGCGAGCAGCAAAGGTATGGCGCGTCTGCCGGTCCAGCGCACGACCCCATTCTACGGCTGTGAGTTCACGGTCGCTTCACGGTCGTGTCACGGGTTGGTCACGAAGGGGGGAGGGCCTTGACCCGCGTCGCCTCGACCCAAGCTCCGCCCCGGCGCTGAGATTCGGCGACGGCTTCAACGAAGCTCACGCCGATCACACCGTCGCGAACGGTCGGGAAGCTTAACGGACGCCGCTCAAACGACGCTCCCGCACGGTGCGCGTCGATGGCGTCGGCGATCTCTCGGTAGAGATTGGCGAACGATTCAAAAAAACCCTCGGAATGACCGCGCCCCAGTCGCGAAGCATTTTGGGCGTCTTCGGACAACCCGGCCCGGCCCGGGGAGAGCAACCGTTCGCCACCCTCGAGCGGGCGAACGATGAGGTGATGGGGGTCTTCGTGACGCCATTCGAGGCTGCCGCTCTCGCCGTAGGCGCGGATGCGCAAACCGTGCTCGGCTCCCGCGGCGACCATGGAAGCCCACAAGGTCCCGGCGGCGCCGTTGGAGAGCCGCAAGTTCGCGAATGCATTGTCGAAGACGCGGCGGCCGGGGATGTGCGTGGTCATCTCCGCGGCGACCGAGTCGACTTCGAGGCCGGAGACGAACCGCAAAAGGTGATGCGCGTGGGTACCGAGGTTATACACCACGCTTGCCTCGGTGGTGATCGCCGGGTCGGTGTGCCAGGCGAGATGGGCGTTGCCTTCGTGCTCCCAGGCGCGCGCGCCGCCGCCTTGCGCGTGCTCGACTTGGACGACCCGGATTTCACCGAGTTCACCGCCACGCACCATGCCGGCCGCTTGACGCACCATCGGGTAGCCCGAATAGTTGTGGGTCAACGCGAAGACCAAACCCGATTCGGCGACGCGGCGTTCCAAGTCCAATGCGTCGTCGAGGTTGATTGTGAGGGGCTTTTCGCACACGACGTGGATGCCGCGGTCGAGAAAAGCGCATGCGACCCGATGATGCGTGTCGTGTTGGGTGAGGACCGAGACGGCTTCGACGCCCTCAGGTCGGCCGGCCTCCGATTCGGCCATCTGTTGGTAGCCGGCGTAAACACGGTCGGGGTCGACGCCGAGCTCACGGCCCATGGCGTGGGATTTCCCAGGGTCACGCGAAAACACGCCGGCGACAATTTCGTAGCGATCGTCGATGCGCATGCCGACCCGATGCGCCGAGCCAATGCGCGATCCCGGACCGCCGCCGACCATGCCGATGCGAATGCGTTGTTTCATGGCGTAGTCGCAGGCGCGATTCAGGGTCTTTGTCAGTCGGCCGCCGAATTTTCGCGATCGATGCCGACGTCTCCGGCGGACATCATGAACTGATGGTATTCGCCGACGACTTCGTCGGCGGGTCCGTCCATGCGCACGCGCCCTTTTTCGAGCCAGATGGCGCGAGAGCAAATCGCCATGACCGTGGACAAGCTGTGCGACGCCAGCAGAAGGGTTGTGCCGGACCGCCCGATGGCTTCAATGCGGTCCTCGCATTGCTTCTCGAAAGCGGCGTCGCCGACCGAAAGCACTTCGTCGACAACGAGGACCTCGCGTTGCATATGGATTACGACGGAGAAGCCCAAACGCGCGATCATGCCGGCCGAATAAGTTCGAACCGGCTGGTCGAGAAAGCGGGCGATGCCGGCGAAATTGACGATTTCGTCGAATGCCTGCTTCATCCTATTTCGAGAAAAACCGGCCAGCGACGCCAACAGTCGAGTGTTCTCTTCGCCCGTCAAATCGGGGTGTAAACCGGCGCCGAGGTCGAGCACCGTCGCCGGCACCGACGAGACCCGAACCCGCCCCAAGGTCGGGTGAGTGATCCCGGCAACAAGTTTCAGAAGGGTGCTCTTACCGGCGCCGTTGGGCCCAATGAGGCCGACCGATTCCCCGGCCTCGATGCTGAACGAAATATCGTTCACGGCCCAAAAAGGTTCGTGGCGCTCGCCGCGTTGTCTGCCCAAGGTATGCCGCAAAAACCGGCGGCGGTGATGGAGCTGGTAGCACTTGCGGACGTTTTCAACTTCGATGGCGGGCATGACGGAATCAAAATCTCAATGTCGGGCGATCAGCATCGGGTCGGTCGTGTTTCCGGGAAGCGATCAGTCTTATAAGTAATCCGCGAAATCTCTTCGGTGGCGTTGGAACAGCGAATAGCCGCCCACGAAACACAGAACCGAAACGCCCAGCAGCTTCAGCAAAGTGAACCTGGGGTCGACTCCGTACAGCAGGACGCGACGCATGACCACCACGACGGCCGCGACGGGATTCATGTCATACAACCAAGTGTATTGCGGGCTGACTTGATCGAGGCCGTAGAAAATCGGCACGAGCCAGAACAGCACCAGCGTAGCGGACTCGACCACGTAGCGCACGTCGCGGTAGCGCACATCGAGAGCCGCCGAGGCCAATGAGAAGCCGCAGGCGAACAAGACCTGCAGCGTCACGATCACCGGCAGCCAAAGCCAATAGATGTTGATCCCCACGAACCAAGCGAAGGCCAGCAGCAAGAAGCCCAATTGGATCAGGTAATGGACGGAGTTTCCGAGAACCGCCGAGATCGGCAGCAACTCGGCGCGGAAGGGGAACGACTTGACCAACGACGCGTTTCGAAAAATGGAAATCGTGCCGCCCTGCCAGGCTTGCGTGAAGAAGTCAAAGGGCAACAAACCGGCCAGCAAAAACAGTGGAAACAACTCGCGCGAGCCGTCGAAAATCACCGAAAAAACGAAAGTCAGCACGCCCATCATGATGAGCGGATTGATCAGCGACCAGAGAGCGCCGGCGAACGTCGTCCGGTAACGTGTGTGGAAATCGGCCCGTACGAGATTGCGCACCGCGTAGAGGACGTCGATCGGGGCGTGATGTTGGACGGATCGGGCCTCAGCGGGTATCAGCGCCTTGGGCATAAACAGACATTGTACTGCAGGGTCGCTGAGGGCTCCCTCGGCGGACCCTCGGAAACGCCTCCTAAAGGCGTGGCTCCGGAGCGTTGATCGGTTTCTTGGTGCTTACTCGCGGTCAAGTTCCTCCCGCGCCCAGAGATTCCTCTCGGCGCGCTCTCCACGTGCTCGGAGCCCTCAAGCCGGGCGGCGTCGAAAATTGGTTACTGCAGATGACTCCGCATCTGGCGGAGAGCGGGTGGGCCTTCGATTACTGCCTGCTGGGGCCTGAAATCGGGCTGTATGCCGAGGACTTCGAGAAATACGGCTCCCGGGTCTTGCGGTGTCCAGTGCGGTCAAGCCCCTTGTTTGTCCCTCGTTTCTACCGCTTGCTGCGTCGCGGAGACTATGAGATCGTCCACAGTCATGTGCACCATTTCAGCGGTTTGATTTTGGGGCTTGCTAGAGCGGCGGGGGGGCCGGTTCGGATCGCGCACAGCCATAATGCGCAAGACGGCCGGCCCGACAGCGTTCCGCGGCGGCTGTACCGCAAAGTCATGCGGCGCATGCTCTTGCGTTCGATGACGGCGGGCTTGGCCTGTTCCGAGACAGCCGCCGAGTGGTTGCCGGGCATTGACGAGGGGACGGAGCCGCCGATATCTCTGCTGCCTTACGGCATCGACCTCGAACGGTTCCGGCGTCTACAGACGGATCGAGGCCGCCTGCGCCGCGAGTTTCGCATTCCCGCCGGGGCTCCGGTGGTCGGACACGTCGGACGCTTGGAGCCGCAAAAGAACCCTTTCTTTCTGCTGGATATCATCAGCGAAGCCTCGCAGGTGATTCCGCAGGCGTATTTCGTGATTGTGGGCGACGGACGGCTGCGGGCGCGGCTCGAGCAACAGGCCGAGCAGCGCGGCTTGGGCGCGCGAGTACGCTTCGCCGGGCAGCGGCGCGACATTCCGCACCTGATGGTCGGGCTGTTTGACGCCTTCGTATTGCCGTCGCTTTGGGAAGGGTTGCCGATGGCGGCACTCGAAGCGCAGGCGGCCGGGATTCCGACGCTGGTTTCGGATCGAGTGACCGGCGAGATCGGAGTTTTGCCGCAGATCAGCTATCGCGCGCCGATTGAGGCCGGGCCGGATCATTGGGCGCGCACGTTACGCGAAATGCTCGAGGCGCGGCGCCTCTCTCCGGCCGAAGGGGCGTCCGCGCTCGAGGATCTACATCTCGACGTGGCATCCTGCCGCGACCGCTTGACGACGATTTACGAAGAGTTGATCGAGCGGCGGACCGTCTCGGGCCGAGAAGCCGGCGGGCCGTTGCAGGCGAAGGCTGGCCTGGGAAGAAGCTGAAAGGCCGAAGCTCAAGGACCGGAAGTTCAAGGAAATGCACGGCTCTGTCTCCGCGCGCACGGCCATTCGCCCGGCGGCCCCTCGACGGGCTCGCGGCCGCGCGACATTCCCCACACTGGCGGCCGCGACGCTGATGGGCGCGGCCATGCTCGCGGCGTGGCCGCGCGACGACTCGACGGTATCGCTATGGGCCGGCGCGGCATTCTTGCTTTGCGGGTTGGGTTGTTGGCGAGGCTTAGGTCTGCATCCGCTCTCGCCAGCGATGGTTTATCTGTATGTTTTCGGAGTCTTTCATCTTGGCTTGGTGGTTCCCTGGGGGCTGGGGCTCGATATCGGGGCGCCGCCGGCCTGGTTGCGTGACAGCAATCTCGGAGATGCGCTCTTCCTGGTCGTCGCGGCGCTGATGTCATTCTGGGCCGGGGCCGCGTTGGCTGTTTGGAAGTGGCCCGCCTCGGCCGAGCCCGCGAGGCGGGAGTGGTTTCACAACCACATCCTCGCCTGGTGTGGCCTGGTGGTGTTTCTAGCTGGTTGCGGGTTGTTTCTTTGGGGCGCTTGGACGATTGGATTCGACAGACTCTCCTCGGCGAATTACTTCGAGATCTACAAGCTGACGAATTGGTACGACCCGCGTTTCTTTGTCACCAGTTTGACCGTCGCGCCGATCGGTCTGTACCTGATGGCGGCCGGCGTGCCTCGCGGGCGGCTGGGTTGGACCGCCGCCTTGGCGGCACTGTGGAGCGGGACGATTTTCGTGCTGGGGTTTCGTGGCTTCGGGCTGATTCCAGTGATCACGATTCTCGCGGTACTCCATAAGCGAGGCGTCAACGCGTCCCGCTGGGCGTATGCCGCGGGCGGCGTGGTGTTGTTGGTGGCGATCCCAACGGTGACGGTGATGCGGGACGCGCGACTGGGCGAGCGTTCGACGATCGAAGCGCTCGAGACGGCGCGGCCGTTGGCGGCGGTGAACGAAATGGGCGCGAGTCTGCGTCCGCTGGTCCACACGGTGCATTACATGGAGGCCGAAACGCCACGAGCCGGTGCTACCTATTGGCGCGGGTTGCTGGCGGTGCTGCCGAATCTTTCGCTCGATTGGCAGGGGGGGAGCTACGTTCCACTCGATGAGTTGCCGCCCAGTCACTGGGTGACCAAGCAAGCGGCTCCCTGGATTTATCGCCATTTCGGCGGCCTGGGATTTTCGGCGGTTGCCGAACCTTACATGAATTTCGGGACGCCGGGCGTGGTCGCCTTCTTCTTCTTGCTGCCCCTGGCGCTGATCGGCGTTGACCGGATGGACGCCTCGCGTCCGACTCGCCTGGCGCTGTGGGCGGTGCTGCTGGGGCCGCTGCTGTGGACGACGCGAAACAGTTTCGGCACGTTCTTTCGGCCGGCGTTGATGGGCTTGCTGGCGGTGGGGGCCGCGAGGTTTATTTCGAATTCCGCGGCGAGCGAACAGGTGTCGAGTATTCGTCGGAATGGGAAGTTCGGCACGAGGGTCGGGGGGTATCAAGCTTTGGGCTCTATCCGCCGATCGCTTGGATAGGTCTATGCCCATGACGACACCCAAGCCGATCTCCGAAGCTTCCGCGAAACAGCAGCCCTCGACGCCGAGCCAACCCGGGTCTTCGGACAACCCGGGACCCGAGGAGCGGCCGCCGTTGTTTCCCGAGCGAGTCCCCATTGCCTCGCCCGCCCTTCCCGACGCCGCGGAAGTGCTCGGGGAATTCGCGTCGGTGCTGCGCGGCCCTCAGCTGACCAACGGCGCCCGCGTGGCCGCGTTGGAACAAGAAGCCGCTCGTTTTCTGGGGGTGCCGGATTGTGTCGCCGTGTCGAGTTGCACCTCGGGACTGATGCTCACCGAGCGCTGCCTGGGTATGCGGGGCGGGGTGATTATCCCGAGCTTCACGTTCTTCGCGGGTGCGCACACCTTGCTGTGGAACAACCTCGAGCCCGTCTTGGCGGATTGCGAGCCCTGGACGTTCAATCTGGACCCGGAAAACGTCGAGCGGCTGATGCATCCCGGGATTGGGGGCATTCTCGGGGTGCATATTTTCGGGTGTCCGGCGCAAGTCGAGGCGCTCGAGAGAATCGCTCGGCGTCACCAGGTACCGCTGATCTTCGACGGCGCCCACGCCTTCGGAGCCCGCGTGGCGGGGCGCGGAGTCGCCGAGTGGGGCGACGTGACGGTTTTTAGCTTGAGCCCGACGAAGCCGCTGACGGCGGGGGAAGGCGGCCTCATTGCCGTCGGTGACCCGGACCTGGCCGCGCGGCTGCGGCAGGCGCGCAATTACGGCAAGGGGGCCGGCTATGATTGCGAAGTGCTGGGGTTGAACGCGCGCATGACGGAATGGCAAGCCGCGGCGGCACGGGCGGGGCTCAAGCGGATCGAGTCCGTTTTGGCGAACCGTCGTGCCTTGGCGGCCATCTACAACCGTTGCTTTCGGGCGACGCCGGGGCTGCGCACGCAGTTGATTCCTTCCGGGTATCAATCCACCTACAAAGACTTCGCCGTTTTGATCGATCCCGAACGTTTTGGCCGGGACCGTCGAGAAGTAGAATCCCTTCTGGCCGCCGACAATATCGAAACGCGGCGCTATTTTGATCCGCCATTGCATCGGCAGAAGCTCTATCTGCCATGGGCGCCGCCGGCGAGTCGGTTGCGCACGACCGATGAAGTCAGCTCGCAGGTTCTTTGCTTGCCTCTGCATGGGCGAATGACGGAAGAAACCGTTCGGCGCATCGCGGGTCGGGTGGTCGATTTGGGGCGCCCGGTTCGAGCCAAAGCTCGCGGGGCGGTCTGATGGGCACGGCGCTCGACACTCATCAACCCTAAAACAGCGGCCCGAAACGACCGATTGCAGTATTGGTGGTTGATGTCTCGGAGCCGGAGCGGCCGGGGAAGAAATGGGGAGTCCGTTTCCATGAAACCGCGAACTCGTAATACCGCCATGAAGATGGGTGTCGGGGGCCTTCCTGTCGCCCCTCCAGGGCTCCTCCGTCGTGGGGGGGCGACCCAGGGTTCCGCCTTTCGGTTCCACCCTGGGCTAAATTCCCGCGCCGCCTCGCGGCTCAAGATATTCGGGATTCTTGCGGCTGTTCGGGCGGCGAGGGTCAACGGCCTGTTTAGGGGGAACTCATGAATGCAAGCGTTCGGCGGCTTGCCGCTACTTCGATGATCTTCTTGTTTGGCGCGACGGCTTCGGCGGGTGGGCCGGCCGAGGCGACGCTGAGCAGCAGCGGGCCGGTTTGGACGAACTCAACCGTGTTGCCCAGTGGCGGTGCGGTGCATGAGGGCGACCGCATTCGAACCGGCGAGGACGGCCTTGCGATGATTACATCGCGGTCGGGTCGAGTTGAGATTCGTCCCGGCAGCGTAATTACCTGGAAGGGGGACGGAGTGGTCCTCGAGAGCGGATCGGCGGCCTCCGACGGCGGCGCGATTCGTTGGTCGGAGACGACGGTGCGGCCCGATACGGCCGAGGAAACGTGGTTCGTGGTGGCACGAAACGGCGGGCGGTCACAGGTCGCGGCCTACCGCGGCAACGTGACGATCGGCGCTCCCGGGGCGGCCCCGTTGTTGCTGCCGGCGGGATCTTACGCGGTGGCCGGCGCGGAGCAAGGCGCCGGTGAGTCGTCGGGGAGTGATGCCGATGCCGGGGCGCGTGTGGACGAAGAGACCGGCGACTCCAAGAAAAAGAAGAAACGTCCGGGGGCAGCGGGCCGCGGCGCGGCGGCGGCGGGCGGCGCTGGCGGGAAGGCTGCCGGCGGGTGGACTATCGGATCACTGGGCCATGCGGCCAGCGTCGCGCTTGCCGCCGGCATCGGCGCCGCGGCCACAGGCGCCACTATCGCCGCGGTGACTCTGACCGAGTCGTCGCCGAGTCCCAGTGAGTAGGAAGGACGGCAGCTAGTAGCTCAAGTAGGCGTCACTTAATCAGCGCTTCCTGCCAATTCGTCACGATCGTAATCGGCAGGTCGGCTCGGTCTTCGGTGGGAACGGCGATGACAAAACGCCGGCCGTCGGCCGTGACGTCGAACCTCGTGAGCCTCGGCAATTGGGCGTCGACTTCAAGAAGCACCTCGGGCACTCCGGCTTCAAAGGTCTCGCCGGTCTTCACCGGGGCGGCCATCATCTTGTTGCCCGAAAGATAGAAAATCTCCTTGCCGTCGGCACTCCAGATCGGGGAGCGGCCGCCGTCGCACGACACTTGCCATTTCCCCTCGCCCTCGGGAAACGGACGAACATAGATCTCGAGGCGTCCCGATTCATCGGAAAGATACGCAATCCATGCGCCGTCGGGCGAGAAGTGGCCCTGGGACTCACGGAAGTCCGTCCGCAAGATCGGGCTCGATTTCGGCTCTCCTTCCATGGCGAGCGCGAATAGATCCGATTGGGTGGCGTACGTGAAGTAACTCAGGTGCATGCCGTCGCGGGACCAATCCCACGGGACTAGCACCCTCTCCACGTCAGCAATGCGTTTCGCCTCGCCGGACCCTCCCGCCGGCTTCTCATACAGCCCGCCCCCTTCCCAATCCGAACCGAAGACGACGCGGGTTCCGTCGGGCGACCAGACCGGCACATAGTCCGATGTCGGATTGAACGTGAGCCGCGTCGCCACATCGCGCCCCAGGTCCCGTATCCAGATGTTGGCGGTCGCGCTCGCTGCATCCCTGGCAGCGAACGCCAGCCGCCCCCCGTCAGGCGACAGGCTCAGCCCTATGCCGCCTACCGGTTCTCCGATCGTCCCCGAGGGCTCTCCGCGTCGGTCGAACCAGGTGATTTGGTTAGCGCCCTCTCCGCCGCCGGTGCGATAGCTGAGGATGCCGTCCGCTGAAACCGAGAAGTCGCCGCCATGACGGTTTCCGCCCGAGAAGACATTTTCAACGATGGGAAAGGCTTCGCCGGTAAGCTCGGCCCGATCGGCGTCGAAGGGATGAGCGAAAAGGGTGGCGCCGCGAACGTAAACCAGATAGCCCCGGGCGTGAGAGGCCGTCGGAGGAGCATACCCAAGGCCGGGAGGAAGCGAACAGCAGCGGCTTCGGCTCGTCTGTCTTCGGAGTTGACGAGGAAGCCCCTTCGATGTCGGCGAGAAACACGGGAGAACCGGCCGCGTCCGTTGAACTGGCCCACACTAAGTAGAGAAATCGACGCCCGTCAGGCAGGAATCGCAGCTGACGGTGATTGAAGTGGGTGCCGCTTTCCGGCAGAGCCGTCACCGGGGAGGACTCGCCGCCCGCGGACGAAACGAGATGCAGCGGGTCCCTATTTGACGGAGCGAAAAGGATGACGCCCCGGCCTTGGTCGTCTTCGGCCCAGGTCCCTCCGCGACCTTTCGGCGCTTCGCAGAGCGTCTGCGGCGGTCCGCCCAGCGTATCGATCTTCTTCAGTTTGCCGTCCGCGAAAAAGGCCACGTAGCGGCTGTCTGGCGACCAAAAGGGGTACTCGGCGCCGCCCGTGCCCGCAAGATTCTCGGCTTCGAGAGAATCAAGCGGCCGCACCCATAGGCTCGCGGCCTCCTCCGCCAAGCCGACAAAGGCCAGCTTGCTTCCATCAGGAGACACAACCGGGGGCGCGAAACGGCTTTCTTGGAAGACGACGCCCTCGGGCGGGTCGATCGTGAAGGTGATGGGACGCGGCGGCGGCGTCGAGGTGGTGAGGTTGACGACGAGCAGCGCGAGGAAAGCCGCGAAGGCGAGGGCCGTCGCAGCGATCCAGAAGCGCTCGCGCCGGTGGGGACGTGCACTCCTGCTTGTCGTGGCTTCCAATTGGGAAGATGCTTGCATTTGCCCTGGAAGCGGTTCGGTGGTCGACTCGGCGGCCGTCATGTTCGCCGCGGCTGGGCTTGGACCGGCACGAGTGCCGGTCGCTACTGAGCGTGATCCTGTTTGAACGGTCGACCGACCCGACTTCAGCTTCTCGGCGAGATTGCGCAGGTCGACGATCAACTCCGAGGCATTCTGGTAGCGGTTCCCGCGGTTCTTCTCCAGGCATTTCGCGACCAACCATTCGAGTTCCATCGGGACGCCCGTTCGCAAGCCTGTCAGCGGCTCGGGCTCCTCGTTGAGAATCTCGTAGACCAGCGCCTGATCGTAGAGGCCGCGGAAGGCTCGCTGCCCGCAGACCATTTCGTAGAGCACGCACCCCAGCGCCCAGATGTCGCTGCGATGATCCACCTGGCCCCCTCGGCCTGCTCGGGCGACATGTAGGCCACCGTTCCGAGGGTCGTGTCGTGCTGGGTGAGCTTCGAGCCTTCGGTAAGCAGCGCCAATCCGAAGTCCATGACGGTTGCATGGCCCTTGTCGTCGAGGATCACGTTGCCCGGTTTGATGTCGCGATGGACGATGCCCTTTTCGTGCGCGGCTTCGAGGCCTTTCCCGATTTGCTGCGCGATGTCGAGGACCTCGGGAATCTTCAGCGGCCCCGGCTCGATGCGTTTGTCGAGGCTGTCGCCCTCGATGAAGGCCATTGCGAGGAAGGTCTGCTCGTCGACCTCGGCGATCTCATAGACGGGGCAAACGTTCGGGTGGTGGAGAGCCGCGGCGGCCTTGGCCTCCCGATGAAAGCGCTTGTTCGCTTCCTCGTCTCGCAACAGGTGCGGCGCGAGAAATTTGAGCGCGACCGGGCGGTCGAGTTTCGTGTCCTCGGCCTTGTAGACCACGCCCATGCCGCCCTCGCCGAGCTTGGCGGTGATCTTGTAATGAGCGATGGTTTGGCCGATCATCGGCGGGTCCGTACAGCCTGTGGAGATTGTACCGCGCGGGGGCGACATCCATACTGGGAGGTTGGAGATGGGGTGGCGGGCCCAATGGCCATGGTGCATTTCGCTTGGTTCGGCTATGGCTAAAGCCCTGCATGGGAGAAGGCCGCTGAAGCGGCCTAATCGTTCGGTGGAGGCGGTCACACCGGCCCTGAAGGGCCGGCCTATTCGAGCAACTGAAGCCCGATGAACCGGGCTAATTTCCCGGCCTTTATGCCCCGCGTCCGAACCTCGGTGCCGCGCGGGGCGCGCGACAGGTACGATAAGTACCCTCATTTCCTCGCGGTTGAGATATCGAGGAGTCCTATGGAATTACGAGACAAAGTTGCCGTGGTCACCGGCGGCGCGAGCGGCATCGGCCGCGCCATGTGCCGCCGTTTTGCTGCTGAGGGGGCGGCGTTGGTCGTGGTCGCGGATGCGAATGGCGAGGGCGCGTCGGCGGTTGCGGACGAAATCGGGGGCATGGCAGTCCATGTGGACGTTTCGGTCGAGGCCGATATCCAAAGATTGGTCGAAACGGCGATGGCCCCTCATGGACACATTGACTTGTTCTGTTCGAACGCCGGCATTTCGATTCACGGCAACGAGACGACTTCGGACCAAGACTGGCAAAGGATTTGGGACATCAACGTTCGCGCGCACATCTTCGCCTCCCGCGCCGTTCTGCCGGCGATGATCGAGCGTGGTGAAGGGTATTTGCTGAACACCGCCTCGGCGGCCGGGCTGCTGACGCAAATCGATTCCGCGCCGTATGCGGTGACGAAACACGCCGCCGTCGCCTTCGCCGAATGGCTTTCGGTGACCTACGGCGATGCCGGGATCAAAGTTTCCTGCCTTTGCCCGCAGGGGGTTATAACGAATATGTTGAGCGGTGGTCGCGACGGCATCTCGAAGTTCCTCGTCGACGGCGCGATTTCAGCCGAGGATTGCGCGGATGCCGTCATTCGAGGGCTGGCGACGGAGAAGTTTCTGATCCTTCCGCATCCCGAGGTTGGCGAGTACTTGCGGCGCAAAACGAGTGACTACGATCGCTGGTTGCGCGGCATGAGGCGGCTGCAACGCAAGGTGCGCGGGGAGGGGGGGTAGGGGCGCTACGCGGGAGATGTCGGCACGAATGCCGACACGGCACGCCTGGAGACGTGCGCCACGTCGGGCTGTGGGGCGTGTGGAAGCGAACCCGCCGCCGGCTGCCTACTCGATATCTCGGCTACAATACCGACATGTGGGGGAAGCTTGCCGCCGTTGCTTTGCTCGCCGCGGTGAGTCTCGCGGCGCAAGCGGCGCTGAGTTTTCCGCGGCTTAGGGACTTGCTCGAGTCTTCGGTCAAGCAAGGCGTCTCCGACAAGCAGCTTGCGAAATACCTCAAGAATCAGAAGCTTGGTTTCTCGTTGAGTGAACGCTTGATCGAGGAGTTCATCGGTATGGGCGTCGGGCCGCGCACGCTGAACTTGCTTCGCAAGATGGGGGCCGAGTCGGAGGGTTTGCCGGCACCCGAGATCGTGCCTAAGACCGCCCGAGGTCCCAAGCAGCCGCCACCGCCGTCCGACGAGGAGCAAGAACGCATCATCGAAGCGGCGCGGGAAAATGCCCTTTCTTATACGGACGGGCTTCCGGATTTCGTTTGCCTGCAACTCACGCGGCGCTACGTCGATCCCTCGGGGCTCGAGATGGATTGGCTCAAGCAGGACGAAATCAAGACCCGTGTCAGCTATGTCGAGAACAAAGAGAATTACGAAGTGCTCAGCGTCAACAACCGGGTCGTGAACAATCGCGGAATGTTTGAGCTGGGCGGGGCGAACAGCACCGGAGAATTCGGCAGCATGTTGGCGGAAATGTTCGAACCCAACACGGGTACTCGCTTTCGGTGGGCGCGGCACTCGTTATTGCGGCGGCGTCCGGTGTACGTTTTTCACTACGATGTTTTACGGCGGCGCTCGCGTTGGCGCATCCGGTTTGATAATTCGCGGGAGATCGTCACGGCCTACCGCGGCTTGGTCTACGTCGACAAGGAAACCGAACAAGTCTTGCGGATCGCGATGAGCGCCACCGGGATCCCGGCTGATTTTCCGATCCAAGAGGCCCGCAGCCGCTTGGATTACGACTTCGCCGAGATCAGCGGCAGGGAGTTCTTGCTGCCCCTGAAGGCCCAGATGAATATGCGGCAGTCGAAGTTTCTGATTCGCAACAACGTTGAATTTCGTCTGTATCGGAAATTCAGCGCCGAGTCAACGCTCACCTTCGACGACATCGACGACATCGAACCGCTGCCGATCGAGGAGCCCGGCGAACAGCCGTGAATGATTCGGGTGTAACGGCCGGTCTCACCCGCCGACGACGACAACCAATACCAACGCCGCTGCGGCGACTAGGTATATCTTTCCCAACAGCGGCATCACGAAACGAAACCAACGAGGGTAGGGAACTCGGCCCAGGGCCAGCATCCCCATCAACAGCGCATTCGTTGGGACGATCATATTCGTGAAGCCGTCGCCGAACTGATAAGCCAGAACGGCTGCCTCTCGCCCCACGCCGGTTAGATCCGCCAACGGCGCCATGATCGGCATCGTGACGTAGGCTTGTCCGCTTCCCGAGGGAATCAGAAAATTGAAAACGCTTTGCACGCCCAGCATGCCGACGGCGGCGGCCGCCGGCGGGAGCCCTTCGAGGGTCGAGGCGATGCCGTGAATGAGGGTGTCCTTGATGACCGCGTCGTCGAGGACGACTTCGATGGTGCGGGCGAAGCCGATCACCAAGGCCGCCGAAGTCAACTCAGCGGCGCCGATGCTGAACTTGCGGGCGGCGAAGTTCGGGTTCAGGCCGCCCAATACCGCCGCGATCACGGTCAACCCGAGGAAAACGGCCCCCAACTCCGTGAGAAACCACTTCCAACGAGCAACTCCGTAAACGAACAAGACGACGGCAAGCAAGAAGCTGACGAGGACGGCCCAGCGGCGCGCGGTCAGCGGCACGTCTTCGGGCAGCTCAAAGCCGCTGCTGAAATCAAGATCGGCGACCAGGCTCTGTCGAGGGTCACTCGCCACGCGCCGCGCGTAACCGAGGACATGATGGATGCCGATGGCCAGGCACACGGCCAGCAAGCCCCAGCGAATCGTTTGTCCGGAATACAGCGGGACCTCGGCGATGCGCTGCGCGATCACGACCGTGAAGGGGTTCAAGGCCGCGCAACCGTAACCGATGCCGGCACCGACGTAGACGACGGCCAAGGCGACAACGGCGTCCATCTTCAACGCCAAACACATCGCTACGAGCACGGGGATGAAGGGCATGTACTCCTCGGCCATCCCGATGGTTGAAGACCCCAGCGCGAACAGAGTTAGGGCGCCCCCGATGAGTACCCCCGGGCTCTTGCCGAAGCGGTTGATGGCGGTTCCGAGCAAGGCGTCGATCGCGCCGGTCGCGCGAATCACGCCGATCGCCCCTCCAACCAGAAACACGAAGAAGATGATGTCGGCGGCCTCCGCCATGCCACGCGGAATCGCCGTGAGAAAAGCGAAGGCGGGGAGGGATTCGGCGTCGGCGGTCTGGAAACTGCC
The DNA here is from genome assembly GCA_965248235.1 of Bryobacterales bacterium. Taxonomy (GTDB): domain Bacteria; phylum Acidobacteriota; class Terriglobia; order Bryobacterales; family UBA6623; genus UBA6623. The sequence continues at coordinate 1,064,118 of CBDFIU010000003.1, forward strand.
GGCAACGACTTGTTGGCGCCCGTCGATTTCGACGCGCTCGTACCGCCCCGCCGGCAGGACATAAGAAACCAGTTGCGCCCCGAGAATGAGGGCGAAGATCAGTACGAGGGAATCAGGGAAGCGAGAGGATTTCATGGAGGCGGCGCGGTCCGCGCGTTCGATGTCGGGGGAGTCAAGTTTCTATGAATCAGCGGATTCATATAGCCGCGATGAAAACAGACGTCCACGACCCGGCCAGTCAAGTTGGGGGGAGGAGCTGTGTTCCTGCCGCCCTTTCAGGGCTCGACCTCATTTGATTCCGTACCCAGGGTTCCGCCTTCGGCTCCACCCTGGGCTATATTCCCGCCGCCGCTTCGCGGCTCAAGCGATAGAGAGTCCAAGTCATCCCGTTAACGGTTCACGGCTCACGGTTAACGGGCTGAGGGCAAACGCCCGGCCCGCCCAACTACATATACCCTTGCTTCGCCTCGGCCATTTCGGCGGCGGGGATGTCTTCGCGAGCTTCTTTCCAACCTTTCATCATCATCGACAGATCGCTGCCGACTACCAGATAGCGCGCTCCATGTTCTTGCGCCCGCTTGAGCATTTTCGTATTGCCCATGTGGACACCCGGCGCCACACCGTTCTTGTTGCAGGCGTCCACCATGCGGTCAAAAGCGTCCCAGAAAATGGGATTCTCGAAATCGCCCGGAATGCCGAGCGAAACCGAAAGGTCGAAAGGACCGACCATCGTCGCGTCCACGCCGGGGATGGCCGTGATGTCGTAGATCGCCTCGACGCACTCCTCACTTTCCATTTGCAAGACCACCATCGTTTCGTCGTTCGACGATTGCATCTCGGCCTCGGCGCCCGCGAAGTCGTAGTCGTGAATGATGCTCCGCAAACCGTAGCCGCGCATGCCCAACGGCGCGAATTTCATGTTGTCGACGACATGTTGCGCTTGCTCAACGCTGTGTACCCGCGGGGCGACAATCCCCATCGCGCCACAGTCGAGCGCGCGGGAGATCAAGTGGCCCTCGGTTTGGGTGACACGAACGATGGCGGTGACGTCCATGGCCTTGGCCGCCCGGACGAGATTTTGCAGGTCACGGTAGCTCGCCACCGAGTGTTCGGTATCGAGAAAGAAGAAATCCAATCCGGCCGCTTTGATGGTTGGAACGACTTCGGTCCCCACGTAGTCGGTGACGCAGGTTCCAAGAATGGTGCCGCCGTCCTTGAGGATGGCCTTGGCTCTATTTTTGTGCATCGGCATAGCAGTTTGTTTTACCACAATTGAGGGACGGCGAACAGTTGCGGAGCCTGCCGAGCCTCGATCCGGTTGTCTCCGTGGATTGTCCGCCGCGGTGACTTGACGCCTGTTTGTCGGGGGGGACTCCCCACCGTTTGTCAAGTGCTGAGGAAGGGCGGTACCCTTCCAGAGCGGCTGCCCAGCGCGGTAGTTCAAGCTGCCGCTTGGGCCGGCGGCTGACGACGGGCGGGGTCATACAGGGTTCCCTGACGAAGCATGGCGCACAGCACGGCCAGAAGTCGGTCCGCAAGACCGCGCAACGCGCGCCCGTGAGAATGCCCTCGGTTGCGCAACTGATGGTAATGGTGACGACTGTGGGGGTCGTGTTGGATGCTCACTCTCGCCCAATGGTAGAGCGCGTTGCGTAAACGGTCATTGCAGCCGCGACGCATCAAGACGGCGATCTTTTTGCCACTGCGGCGCGTGATCGGGGCGCTGCCGCAGTAGGCTCGAAGAGCGGGGTAGTCTCGATGGGCGAGAGCCTGTGAGGCCTCGGCCAGCATCGTGGCGGCGACGACACGTCCGACCCCGGGCAAGGAGAGGATGATCTCGACGTCGCGATGCTGGTGAGGATCCTCGTCGTCCTCGGACGGGGAAGCGAGTTGCTCCAGCAGGGTTTGGAGGCGCCTGGCCAGCTCGGTTCGCTGCTGGGCGATGAGTCGCAGATGAGGAATGAGTAGAAGAGCGTGTTCGCTCGCTGCGTCGGCCGTTCCGGCAGCAAGTTGGAATCCCGGCGCTCGCAGTTCGTTGACGATGTCGGCCGATTGGAGCCGGCGAATGCGGTGGGCGCGAAGCAACTTTTCGATTCGTGCCGGTTTCAGTCGACGAGCCTTTGCGGGGCTGGGAGCCAGTTCCAGCAGGGCCCAGAGCCAAGCTTCGTTGGCGGCTGGGGACAAGCGCAAAAGCTGCGGGTAGTAGCGATAGAGTTGCTCGCGAAGTTGGCAGCTGTTGCGGTTGAAGCTGCTACGCAACTCATCGTCGAGACGAGTGAGGTCGCGCAGGCGCATCACGAGCGGGTCGTCGACCTCGATGGCATGGAAGCAATGCGGGTCGGTTCGCGGCGAGCAAGCCAAGACGAAAGCGTCACGGCGGTCGTCTTTGGCGCCGGCCGGGAAATGCCGGTCTCGGAAACGATCGAGTTGTTTCGGGTTAAGGAAGAAAGCCGAGAATCCCCGTTCGAGCAGCGTTTCGACCAACGCGCCACGCGGGACTTCGATCGCGACCGCGATGGAAGCCGGCGGGCAGCCGGTCAACTCGAGCAGTTGATTGAGGAACTCGCCGACCGCCGAACCGGAATGAACGACGGTGCGTTCGTGAACGATCTCGCCCTGGGTGTCGAGCAGACAGATTTGATGGGCCTCGGTGGCCCAGTCGATACCGACGAAGAATTGAAATGCAGATGCAGACAAGACAGACTCCTTTCGCCAGCCGCCGCAACCAACGGCACCCCTGTACTGGCGCTCGAACAAACGGCGCGAACTCCCCACTGGGCTTTCGGTTGCGGACCACACCGGGAGGGCGCAAGTCCCCCCCAGGCGTTCGATCACGCAGGGGGCGAAGGGCGCTCCTCTCGGGTGGCCGGTCTTCTATGAACTACCGCGCTGGGCAGCCACTCTGGAAGGGTACAGGGGCGGATACCCGATCACTCGATGAACCAAACCCAGGCGAAGATGAACGTCCCGGATCTCGACGGACGTCTGACCGTCATCGCTGATGCATACCAGGGGAGCAAATCGAGGACCTCTCGGGGGATGTTCCCGCTGGAGTGCGAGTCAATGAGCGCGACCAAACCCATCCCGAGCGGCCGCGAGTTCACCTCGTGGCAACGTTTCGCCACACCCACCAAGTGATCGCCGTTCAGTCTCGCTTCGGCGAGTCCAAACAGGATCGCCTCCATGAGATGCGGCTTTGTGCCGCTCGGTAAGCTCTGAAATAGCTCGGCGAATCGGGTAGGCCGAGCCTCCGCGCACCCACGCAAGGTTTGAGTAAGTTTCGAGTCCGACGGGAGGCCGAAATCAGGGCGGGGAACTCCGCGAAACAGAACGCCCCTCCACACGTCGTCGGAAAGTGCGAGGGCGGCGGTGAGCTGCTGATCGCTAAGCCGGGATTTCCATTTTGGGCCCGACACGGCCACAGTATACACATCCCTTTCCGCGACCCGTCTTTGCCGGGCGCGCCTCCCAAACCCAATCCGTCCCGAAAGCCCGACCGAGGTCGGGCGGATGTCAGCCTCATAACTCCCCCGACCCTCATCACAACTCCGATAGGATGGAAGGACGCATTTGACCGGCCTCGTTTAGACCTCCTTCCCTCATGTCCGACTCCTCCTATATTCTCGGTATCGATTTGGGCGGCACGAAAATCGCCGCCGCGGTCTTCGACCGGCAGCATCGCCGCACGAGCGATGTCCATGTGATGCCGACGATGGCGAATCAGCCGGCCAAGTTGACGCTGATGAACCTCAAGCGCGTGATCTCGCAGGCGACGCGGTCGGCCGGGGTCGAGGGTCCGCCCGCAGCGGTGGGGATGGGCAGCCCCGGCCCCTTCGATTTGGCGGAGGGCTGCCTGGCCGCCGACACGCTCCCAAACTTGCGGGGATTTCCGATTGGGAAGTTCGTCACCGAGGAGCTGGGAGCGCCGCTCTATCTCGAGAACGATGCGAACTGCTTTGCGCTGGCCGAAGCGCTCGTCGGGGAAGGGAAGGGAGCGGAGATCGTTGTCGGATTGACGGTTGGTACGGGCTTCGGGTGCGGGCTCGTCGTGGGCGGGCGCATTCACCGGGGCGGTTCGGGCAATGCCGGCGAAGTCTCTCACTGCCGCGTCGCGGGAGGCAGTCTTGATGAAATGCTTTCCGGTAGTGGCGTGCAGCGCTTCTACGAACGCGTTACGGGGCGAGCCGAGGACTCTTTCTCCGCGTTTGATCGCGGTCCGGCGCTTCAAGAAGACACGCCCTCTCCCAAGCGAATCGGGGACATGGCGGAGGCCGGGGACCCGGAGGCCGTCGAAACCTGGGAGCTCTTCGGACGCGCTTTCGGCGAAGCGCTAGGTATGATCGTGGCAATCGTCGATCCGTCGGTCTGCGTGGTGGGTGGCTCGGTGGCTCGACGGTTTTCTCTGTTCCAACCGGCACTGGAACTAACCATCAAGGAATTCATCGCGCCGGAAGCCGCCGACGGGCTTGCCGTCAAGGCCTCACGACTCGACAATACGGCCGGTGTCGTCGGCGCGGCGGAGTACGCGTTTCACCAGATGTCCGAAGCATCGAAGGCTTGACGGCCCGCGATGATCGGTGGCGGCGACCGGGCCGGAGTGATCGACGCCCGCCGGCTTCCGCGGCCAACCCCGCGTTCAGCGTCATGATCAGAGCGATTCTTCTGGACCTAGGCGACGTCATCGTCGAGCTTGATTTCCGGCGGGCCTACGCGGCAGCCGCCGGCTTGACGGGACTTGCGGTCGAGGAAATCCGCGAGCGAATTCGCCAAGCCGGCCTCAGCGAGCCTTACGAAAAAGGCCGCATCAGCAGCCGGGAGTTTTACCGCGGATTTTCGGCCGCGATCGGGTTAACGGTTTCCTACGAACGGTTTTGCGAGCTGTGGGGCGACATGTTCGGTCCCGAGCCGCTGCTCGATCGTTCGTTCTTGGCGGGTCTCAGAGGGCGACATCGCCTGCTGCTGGTTTCCAATACCAACGAGTTGCATTTCGAGTGGATCCGACGTCATTTCTCGATCCTCGAGGAATTCGACGACTGTGTACTTTCTTATCAAGTCGGATCGATGAAGCCGGAGCCGGAAATCTATCTGGAAGCCGTGCGGCGGGCCGGCTGCGAGGCGGCGGAGTGCTTCTTTACCGATGACAAGGAAGGGAATGTTGAGGCTGCCGGCCGGTTGGGTATCGAAGCCGCGCGATTTACGGGCGAAAAAGCGCTGCAAGCGGAACTGCGGACACGCGGAGTCCAGTGGTAAAACGAAGCAGTAGCCGCTCAGCCCGCCTTCACCCAACGCTTGTTCGCCGCCGCTTTCTCCGCCGCGGCGAGGACCATCTGGTTCCGCAACCCGTCGTTGAAATCGGGGCGAATCCTCTTTTTCTTCTTTAGTACTCGCAGGAAGTCGGCGACCGAGTGCGTGAAGCTGTGCTCATACCCGAGAAGATGACCGTCCGCCCACCAGTTGTCGGCATAGGGGTGCTTGCCCTTCGAGGCGACGATGATTTCGTGGAAACCTTGCTCGTCCGGGGCGTCCTCGGTTGAGAAGTAGCGTAGGTTGTTGAGGTTTTCGAGGTCGAACTCGATCGACCCCTTGCTGCCGCTGATCTCAAAGGTATTGAAGTTTTTGCGGCCCGGCGCGAATCGCGATGCCTCAAGGGTGCCGATCGCGCCATTTTCGAAACGAACGCACATCGCCACGGCATCGTCGACGGTGACGTCCGCCTTCTTCTTGCTGCCTGGCGCGATAGGGCGCTTTTTCAGGAATGTTTCGGTTGTGGCGGCCACTTCCGAGATTTCTCCGCACAAATTGCGGGCCAAATCGATGATGTGCGCGCCGAGGTCGCCTAACGCTCCGCTGCCCGAAAGGCTCTTATCGAAACGCCACAGCATGTGCAGATCGGGCGACATGGCCCAATCCTGCAAATAGCGGGCGCGGAAATGGTAAATCTTTCCGATGCGACCTTCGTCGACCATCTTCTTCGCCAGAGCGACGGCCGGGACCCGCCGGTAGTTGTGCATCAGGAAGTGCCGGACGCCGGCTTTTTCCACGGCCTTAACCATCTGTTTGGCTTCGGCCAAGGTGTTCGAAAGAGGCTTCTCGCAAATGATGTGCTTGCCCTGCTTGGCGGCTTCGAGCACCATCGGGCAATGCAAATCGCCGGGCGTCGAGATGTCGACCAAGTCGATGTCGTCTCGCGCCATCACCTGCTGCCAATCCGTGGCGGCTTCCCGCCAGCCGTAGCTTGCCGCGGCGGCCTTGGTCTCGGCGGGATTGCGCCCGACGATCACTTTCATCTCGACCTTCGGGGCGTCGGGGAAAAACATATTCACGCTGCGCCAGGCCTGGCTGTGAGCCTTGCCCATGAACTTCGTGCCGAATAATGCAACTCGAATTGCCATTGCGATTTTCCTTATTTGAACTAAAGAGGCGGGGAAGCGGGTCGGTCGAGGCGGGCTAGATGAACATTTCTTCGTCCACCGTGGCTCGGTCAACGCTCTGCCGTCTTCCGCCGAACAAGCTTTCCACGATCGCGCTCAGCGCCATCGCGACGGCGCGGATCCGGCGTACCGGCGCCAGTAAGGTGTTCTGCATCGTGGCCGCCGTTTCGTTGACCTTTTCGAGCGCGCCCTCGACCGTCTGATCGACGCGGCTCAATTGCGTCTTGCTGAAACTCGAGAACTCGTCGAGAATCGAGTCAACCTTCTCGGACTGCACCTTCGTCGCGTCGGCCAGATCGCTGACTTTGCCCATGATCTCCGTCGACTGCTCGCGCAATTGTTCGAGCGTCTTGAGCGAACTCTCGGCGACCGGCTCCCAATGGTCGAGAAAGAGCATCGAGCGTTCCTTGAGTGCTTTGATGGAACTGTAAATTCCAAACAAAAAGACCATCTGAAGAAGTAGGGCAACCGCCGCCACTCCCGTGAAGACCGCCATGATGACGAGAAGCGTCTGTTGGCTTTCCATTTCGACTATTTCCTCACCGCATTCTCCGGCCGGCGGTGGACAGCGAATTCTCTCGATCTAGCGCTCGGCGGGCTCGGACCTCTCAACCACGGAGTTTCGGTACGCCCGCCGCCCGGCTTCGAGCGCCGCGGTGACGCGTTCTTTGCGGACATGCAGGGAGCCGCGTCCTTTGTCGAGAATTTCCTCGGTTTGGTGACGCAACTCACCGCCCCGGCGGCGCAGATAGTCGCCGCTTTCTTCAGCTCGCGTTCGCAAGTCACTGCGCAGTGCTTCCCCGGGCCGAGGAGCGAAGAGTAACCCGACGGCTCCACCCAAGCTCAGGCCTAATAGAAAGCTGAGCGGTTGCGATGCGGCCATATTGATCTCCTGAAGCGATCGAAACCCAACTACGCGACTCGGCGAAGCGCCCGATACTCGCGCGCGCGGCCGGTCCATGGGGTTCGCAAGGGTGATGTTAACACATCGTGGCGTGGTTTCGGATTGACTCGAGAACCGACGCGTGCGCGACGGAAACGTGGAAAAGTAAGCCCGGCAGCCCGGTTCACCGGTCTTGCGCTTGCGGCATCGCTATGGATATCGCATGGTCACCAACCCGGCCGCTTCGGCGAGTAGGACTCCAACGCCCACCTCGGCCGGACCGGGGAGCTCGTTAGGTGGGCTCCTCATGATGGGATCGAGGAGTAACCGAGAGAAACGGAATCGTCGTAACAATTCAGATGACAAATTCAAATAAATGCGTCGACAAATTTAGATAAAGAAATCATAAAGTTACTAGGATCAGACGTTTATGCCTGGTAAGCTTGGTTTTTGGCGGCTTTCCTGACTCCCCTGCCTGTGTGAGGTCGCCGCTCTCATGCTCTCTCCGCGGCTCCGTGTTGTCGTGGGGAAGAGATCTGAATACCGCCGGTCACTGCGCCGGTAGGTGGCTCGGCGGAACGTTCCTGGTCATCGGTTTTAACGGGCCTTCGCGGTGGAAATTACGCGGCCATCGCGAAAATGCCGGGCGAAAATGATAGCCGGTTTCAATAGAGACGAAGACTTCGCGGCTCATGCCGTTCATTACCTGCCTGAATCGGAGGAGCAGGTTTGTCTTGCCGTGACGAAACTCGAGAGCGGACCCTGGAAGGCTCATCTACGCAGCCGCGGTATTTCGATCGCCGAGCATTTTAGCAGCGTCGAGCGGGCCTGTGAAGTGGTCTTAGGGTGGTTCGAGGGATCCTTTGCTTCCCACGCCTGCAATCCCCGTTGCCGCCTGCAATCTTTACCCGCAGTGGACGGATGCGGCTCGGCGTCTCGCTTGAGTCCGATCTCCACCGACGCGGCTCGCCAGGCGCGCGGTAATCGTTGCTAGGCGGGGTTCGGGGTCTGGGCCACCATGATCCGCTTTTGAAAGTCGGCCAGCATCGATTCGTCGAGCCGCACTTGCGTCGGCCGCTTGCAGAGTGTCGTCATGCGGTCGATCTTATCCTGCAGCTTCAACAGCGAATAAAACAGGTTTTCCGGCCGTGGAGGGCAGCCCATGACGTAAACGTCAACCGGGACGATCTTGTCGACGCCCTGCAAAACGGCATAAGTGTTGAAGGGACCGCCGACGCTCGAGCAGGCTCCCATCGAGATGCACCATTTCGGCTCCGGCATCTGATCCCAGATGCGCTTGAGGACCGGGGCCATTTTTAGGGTGACCGTTCCGGCCACGATCATCAGATCGGACTGCCGGGGGCTGGGGCGAAAAACTTCCGAACCGAAGCGCGCGATATCGAAGCGTGATGTCGAAGACGCGATCATCTCGATCGCGCAACAGGCCAACCCGAAGGTCAACGGCCAGATGGCGGATTTACGGGCCCAGTTGAAAACGTAGTCCACCGACGTGGTCAGGAAGTTCCGTTCGAATTGGTTCTGTAGCATAACGTCTCGCTCGGACTCTCCATTATAGGGAATCGGCCGCGGTCCGCCAACACCGGGCCGGGCTTCCGGCTCGGCGGGCCGTGTTAAGAGTCCTCGCTTGCCTTCTCGGCGGCCGCCTCGAGCATCTTGGGCATCTTGGGCAAGACGTCCGGGCTCGCGTGTTCGATCTCGTCGGCGCCCTGGGGCGTGATGGTCATAAAGCCCTGGTCTTCGGTGATGATCAGCGACTTTCCACGCAAATACCACAGCGCGAACAGGAGATGCTCGGTGGGGCAGCCGAGCAGATCGCTGAAGTCACGGATCCGCATGCCCGGCCTGTCCGGGTCATTCTTGCGCTTCATATAGAGAGCGGAAAGAAGGGCCCAACGCTTTCTCTTCTCTTCGTCGATACCCGATCCGGCGCTGCGTTCGGGTTTATCGAAGATCCGCCAACGGATTTCCGTCGCCGCCGTATGCTGAGCATCGTAGGCCGCCCGTTTTTCCGGATCGCTGAGAATACGATACGCCTGCAAGATCAACTGAAACGCCGCCTGATTGCCGGTTTCGGCATTGTCGGGGTGAAAACGTTGCGCCATCAAGCGGTAAACACGTTGAATCGTGTCCAAATCGGCGTTCGGGCTGATTTGAAGCGCTTCGTAGTAATCCGTCAGCGAGGGGTCACCGTCGATCTTGTGCACCGTGCGGGCGTGGGCCGCCTCGTAGGCTAACCCGGAGCGGTAAATTCCTTCGTCGTGAAGCCGGCAATGGATCACTTGCACGACGGCTCCGTCGTCGTGGTTTCGGAAATTCGGCGCCGGCACGTTAAAGGCTTTCAGATCCGCGCCGACAGTAAGAGGCTCGTTCGTTTCGATGCCGCACCCGAAATCACTGATGTCGATGAGCCGCGCCGATAGACGGTGTGTCTTACCGGCGCCGGACGAAAACTCGAACTCGATGGACTCTCCGACGGGGGTGGGCTTGCGAGGTTTTCTCCGGCGGTCCGATCGTTTTGCCATGGGTTCTCGGTTTGACGGCGTCAGGATGTAAAAGAGTCATATCGTCCCCCAAGAAACGGGTTCTTGGGCGGCCTCGGAGGCGTCAGGGGCCTCTGAAACAATCGTAACCGGCCATCATACACTTTTGGCGGCTCGGCGCGCACTACGTAGCTTATTTTGTTTCGCGGAATGGGTCCCAACACAACCGAATGGGTCACGTCGAGCTTAGCCCAGGGCTAAAGCGGGGCTAGGCCTATCGTGTGCTTGGCCGTGAGGCGGTGAGAAAAGCGGGCTGGGCGGGGCAACAAGCAGCGGAATGAATCGACTAGGCCGTGATGTTAAGAGCCCGTAGAAACAATCGGTCAACATCGCTTAAGGACAGATCAGCCGAAGTCCGGTTGACCGCCGTCGATCCGACCGCTTCCGCGGAATCGTCGTCTTCATCGGAGGAGAATTTGGCGTCCACGGAAAGCTCCACGGCGTAACCGGCTCTTTTGATGTCGTCCAGGATGGCCGCCATCGGTTCGGAGCCCTCAAGAGATTTGTGCACCGCGTCGCCGAGTTGCGCCATCAATGCCTGCATTTGCGAGTTCACTGAAGTCTCCTTCCGCCGACCGAGCATCGCCGTCATTGTTCGCGGCCGATTACCCGGAACTCCGTTCCATCTATTCATGAGAGATGGGTATTTACTTGACTCAGGTGACCACAAGATGTAGGATCGGGGAAATGGAAGATTATCCTCGGAATCTGGCCGAGTTCGAGGCGCGTTTCGCCACCGAGCAGGCCTGTCGAGAGTATCTGTGTCAACTCCGCTGGCCGGAGGGTTTTCGTTGGTCCGCGATGCGGGCACGACAAAGCGTGGGCGGTGCGGACAGCGCTGCTGGAGTGCGCCGGCTGCGGGCATCAAGCTTCTCCAACGGCGGGCACAATATTTCAAGACACCCGCCAACCCCTCCAGAGTTGGTTTCGAGCCATGTGGTGGCTCACGAGCCAGAAGAACGGGGCGAGCGCGCTGGGCTTGCAGCGGGTGTTGGGCCTGGGCAGCTACAAAACGGCCTGGACTTGGTTGCATAAGCTCCGGCGCGCCATGGTGCGGCCCGGACGCGATCGGCTCAGCGGGCGCGTGGAGGTTGACGAGACTTACTTAGGAGGCTTGGAGGAGGGCGTGCGCGGTCGCCAAACCGACGCTAAGGCGCTGATTGTAGTAGCGGCCGAGGAAGATGGTGCCGGCATCGGGCGGGTTCGGATACGCACCATTCCCAACGCCTCCGGGGACAGCTTGATGGCCTTCGTCGGCGAGTCGATCGAACCCGGCAGCGTGGTCCATACCGACGGTTGGCTGGGATACGAACCGCTCGAAGGCGACGGCTATCGCCACGAGGTGAGCTACCTGGAGGGGCAACCGGCGCGCGCCTCGAAACTGCTCCCCCGGGTGCACCGCGTGGTGTCGTTAGTGAAGCGCTGGATACTGGGCACGCATCAAGGAGCGGTCAGTCACGAGCATCTCGACTCCTACCTCGACGAATTCGCCTTCCGCTTCAACCGCCGCAAGTCCAGAAGTCGAGGCAAGCTCTTTTACCGCCTGGTTCAACAGGCCGTCGCCGTGCCACCGGCACCCTACAAATCGCTGGTCGGAGGCACCGCGACACGCGCTACGGACGACCACAACATGTGGGGGCTATTTCCCAATACCTGAGTCAAGTAAATACCCATCAAAGCGAGAATCGAGGTCGGCTGATTGCCTTCGTTTTGGGTGACGATGTTGGTAAGTCGTACGGCAGGAAATTCGCGGGCTCGGCGGCGGATTTCCACAGTTTGCTTGGCGACGCCGCGGCGGTGCTTGCCGAACTCGACCCCGAGAACCCACCGCTGCTGACGACGGCGGTCTCCGAGACGACGGCGATCGGCGATGCCGCGCTGGGAACTTCCGATGCCGCGTTGCCGGGCTTGGCCTTTTGGTCGTTGAATCGACTGGGGGACGATTCGCTCGAGGCTGTCTTCGTCGAGCTTCGCGCCCGCACGCTGAAACCCTTCTTGATTTCGGCCTTTGGCGTTGATGCCTATGATGGATCGGCCGAAGCCGCGGACGTCGAAGCCCAGGCCGACAGCGCCCGAGCGCGGGCATTCGACATTCAAATCCGCTCCGGCGGCGCCGTTTTTCCCGTCCTGGGCGGGATATGGGACGGTTTCGCCGATCAGTGGTGGCGCGCGGGAGATCCCGGCGACCACGACACGCTCGGTCAGCCCTTCGAAGCTTTTCCCGACGGCCGTTACCAAGCCGATTGGATGGGGCTGTTTGAAACCTCCCGCACGGCGGCGGCCGGGCTGGACCACCTCAAGCCGCGCCCGGCTTACTTTGCGCTCGCGGAAGTGTGGGGCGGGACCCCGGCGGGGGCACTCTCGTTGCCGGATCCGCCTCAAATCGAGTCGGGCGGCGTGGTGAACCTGGCGGACGGAGGGCCGCGGATCGCGCCGGGCGGGCTACTGTCGTTGCGCGGTAGCGGGCTTGCGGGCGAACACCTGTCGAGTGACGGCGGGCGACTGCCCTTCCAACTGGGCGCGACAAGCGTCTGCCTGGCGGGCAGGCCCGTACCCCTACTGCAAGCCGATTCCGGGGAAATTCGCGGGCAAGCGCCGTGGGAAACCCCACTGGGAGCCGTTGAAATCGTTGCCTACCGAGCCGGCGTGCCGAGCCATATCGCGACGGCCGAGATTTCCGAGCCGGCTCCGGCGGTCTTCGAACGCGGCGTGTTTCGCCCGGGGTTGCCTTGTCCTGTGAACGAGCGCAATGGAGTGAAAGCGGGTACTTATCTGGAAATCTATTCGACCGGATTGGGTCCGGTTAGGTCGGCGCCTGTCAACGGCCTGGCTTTCGATGGGGCGCTGCCGACGGTGGAGCCGCAGTCGGTGAGGCTCGGCGGGCGGGAGCTGCCGGTGCTCTACGCGGGCGTATTGCCGGGCGTGGTGGGTGTCTACCAGACGAATGTCTTTGTTCCCGGCGACTTTCCGCCGCTGGACACGGAACTGACGCTCAGCGTGGCGGGGGTCGAAAGCAAGCCCCTACCGGTGCGTGTGGTCGAGGAGACCGCCTTTCCCGGCTATGAATTGATCGGGCCGTCGCCCGTAACGGTGGTTCTTCAGCAGGGCGCGGGGCCCGAAATCGCTTGGGTCGAGATCGAAGGAGTGAACTCGTTTTGCGACCTGATTCGATTTGAGATCGGCGGGCTTCCGGCGAGTGTCTCGGCGACGATTCCGGTCGGCTTTCCCGGACAGGTTCTCCCACTGGAGTTGTCGGCCGGGCCCGAGTCGCCGTTGCTTTCCGGCATCACCGCCACGCTCACGGCGATTTCAGCGTCGGCCGGTAGCCGGACGCAAGCTTTTGGGTTGACGATCTTGCCCAGCCGGGTTGATGCGGCGTTCCGCGTGATCTCAGGTGGCTACAAGAGCGGCGCTTCGGTGGCGAGCTTTGAACTCAACGGCAACCTGCTCTATCAAACGCATGGGGGCGGGCCCGGGCGAGGTTTCAATTTCCTGACGGTCGACGCGGGAACCGGCGCGTTGGGGGAAGTGCGTGCCTTCGACACCTTCGATCGCCCGGCGGACGTCGAGGCGATGGGAAACTACTTGCGATCTCTGCCGTTGGGAGTTGTCGTGCTTGGCTCGATCGCCGATGAAGGGACGCACCTGCTGACGGCGGAAGCTCGCGGGCTTCTTCGCGAAACCCTGGGCGCCGAGTTGATCGATTTTGTGGGTTATCAGTACTCCTGGGCGATCATCACCAGAAAGCAAGCCACCAAGCCCATTGCCGAGGGGCTGAGCCCGAACGGCCTGGTTGTTCTTGAGCGGACGCTGAGTTTCCCGATGCCCTGACCGGAGTGGGGGTTCGCCTGCCGCGTTAGCCGAGTCTCTTCACTTAAGGATCCTTACGCGGGAAGGGATATCAATCCGGCGGCGTGGTGGCGCGCCGCTCGGGCCGTAGCGGCAGCAGGCCTGAACGGGCAGTCACGGCAGTCACGCCCAGTACTTACATATTTATGCTTCGAATGATATGCTGATATGTATGAGGACGACGATCGAGCTTAACGACGAGCTGATGCGAAAGGCCAAACGTCGGGCCGCGGACGACGGTGGATCTTTGCGAAGCGTTGTGGAGTCCGCGTTGCGGTCCTATCTGGCAGCGCCTGTTCGGCGGCAAGGCTACAAGTTGCGGTGGCGACCTCAAAAGGGCCGCGTGCTTCCCGGGGTGAAGCTCGATGACCGCGAAGCACTGTTTGACGTCATGGACGGCCGCTCTTGATAGCCCTTGACACGAACATCCTCGTCTATGCGTACCGCGTGGAGACGCCTTTTCACAAGAAGGCGCGCCGAATCGTGGAGAGCCTGGCGAACGGCGGCCGGGGGTGGGCTCTTGCTTGGCCCTGTGTCTACGAATTTATGAGGGTCGTCACCCACGCGAGAGTTTTTGATCCACCGTCAGCGACCCATGACGTCTTGAGTGACGTCGAGTCGTTGTTGGAGTCCCCAACTCTGCTTTTGTTGGGAGAAGGTTCACGACATGCTTCGGCCATGCGCCGCGCAATCGACTCTTCCGACGCCGCGGGCAACCTTATTCACGATGCCCATATAGCGGCGTTGCTTTTGGAACACGGTGTTGGCGAGATCTGGACAGCGGACCGGGATTTTTCAAGGTTCGCCGGATTGACGGTTGTGAACCCTCTTCGCTGAGGAGCGAAATCCACGGCAACCGTGTATGCTTGTGGGCAGTTCGGCGGGACGGGACGCCCAGAGGCAAAGATCTATGACGAAGGGATCATTGTGGAACGAGCAGGACCGCGCTGCCATCGTCGCGCGGGTCAACCGCCTCACGCCCGAAAACGAACGCCGCTGGGGCGTCATGGAACGCTCTCGGCTGTTGCCGCACATGGGCGACGCGCTGCGAATGGCGCTCGGAGACATTGAACCAAGGCTCGGAAAAGGCTTTATGGCGACCGCCCTGATGAGGTGTCTCATTATCCACGTCTTGTCTTGGCCGAAGGGCCGCGCGGAGAGCCCCCCCGAAGGTTTCACGACGGTGCCTTCCACCTGGGGCGAGGACCACGCCAAATTGCTCGAATTGATCGAGCGTTTCGGACAGGCCGACCCGAGCCGGCTCCCCGCCGACAATCCTAATTTTCGGGCGGATGAAGCCTCATGATTGGGACATGCTGCAGTTTCGACACCTGGATCATCATTTGACTCAATGGAGTGCCTAGCCCGCCAAGCGGAGCGCGCCTCTTACTGACGGGCCGCTCCCGCACTTTGCCTCGCCACGCGATGAGAAAAGCGGGCTAAGATCACATAGGGCTGAGGACACAGCTCCCGGGAGCAACCGATTGGGAGGACCTGATATGGCCGGCGAGCAAACCGACGAATCGACTGGGCGGAAGGCGCTGCGACTGTGGCCCGGCGTGGTCATTGTGGTGCTGCAGTGGTCGGCTCGGTTTGTGGTCCCTATCGTCGTGCCCGAGGCCGCGGTATTCGGGGTGATAGGCGGACTCCTTGGCGGGTTGGCTGTCGTCGTGTGGTGGGCGTTCTTTAGCCGCGCGCCTCGGTCCGAGCGTTGGGGCGCCGTCCTGCTGATGGTGGTCGCTCTGGCCGTGACATCGCGCATCATCCACGAGTCGATTGCGACGGGCGGGATGGGGATGCAGTTCTTCATTTACGCCGTTCCAGTCCTGAGCCTCGCCTTCGTTGTGTGGGCGGTTGCCGCCCGGAGCCTCCCAGACGGACCTCGGCGCGCAACGATGGTCGCGACCATCCTGCTCTCGTGCGCGGGCTGGACGCTGCTCCGGAGCGCCGGCATTACCGGCGAGGGCGCCGCGGATTTCGCGTGGCGGTGGTCGGAGACTCACGAGGCGCGGCTCCTGGCCCAACCCGGCGACGAGCCGACGCCGCTCCTGTCGGCTCCGGCGGCAACGGAGACAGCAGCCGAATGGCCGGGCTTTCGCGGACCCGGCCGGGACAGCATCATCCCCGGCGTACGGATCGAGACCGACTGGTCCGCGTCGCCGCCGGTCGAGCTGTGGCGCCGGCCGATCGGACCCGGCATATCGTCGTTCGCGGTCCGCGGCGACCTGCTCTACACTCAGGAGCAGCGGGGTGACGACGAGATTGTTGCCTGCTACAACGCGACCAACGGCGAGCCGGTGTGGAGACACCGCGACGCGGCCCGGTTCGGGACTCGCATGCCGGCGCCGGTCCGCGCGCGACACCGACCCTCGGCGACGGTCGCGTCTACACATTCGGCGGGACCGGAATCGTGAACGCGCTCGACGCCGCGGACGGTTCCGTCGTGTGGTCGCGCAACGCGGCGTCCGACGCCGGCGCGAAGGTCCCGACCTGGGGATTCGCGAGCTCGCCGTTGGTGGTCGACGACGTCGTTATCGTCGCCGCGGCCGGCACGCTCGTCGCCTACGACCTCGCCACCGGGGATCCGCGCTGGTTTGGCCCGGACGGCGGCGACGGCTACAGCTCGCCCCATCTATTGACGATCGACGGGGTCGCACAGATTCTGCTGCTGAGCGAAACCGGGTTGACCAGCGTCGCGCCGGGCACCGGCACGCTGCTGTGGGAGCAGCCCGCGCCGGGCCTCCCCATCGTGCAGCCGGCGCTGACCGCGGACGGCGATGTCCGGTTAGCGACGTCGAGGTCATGGCCGTCGGCATGCGCCGCATCGCGGTCGCGCACGGACGCGGCGGATGGACGACCGAAGAGCGCTGGAAGTCGGTCCGGCTGAAGCCCTACTTCAGCGACTTCGTTGTGCATGCCGGCCATGCTTACGGCTTCGGCAGCATTCTTGGGTGCATCGACGTCGAGAACGGCAAGCGCAAGTGGAAGGGCGGACGCTACGGCCA
This sequence comes from Bryobacterales bacterium, assembly GCA_965248235.1. Lineage (GTDB taxonomy): Bacteria > Acidobacteriota > Terriglobia > Bryobacterales > UBA6623 > UBA6623. Next base: position 1,080,847 of record CBDFIU010000003.1, read on the forward strand.
CGGCCAGCTCGTCTTGTTGCCCGACCAGGACTTGTTGTTGGTGCTTTCGGAGAAGGGTGAGCTGGTACTGGTCGCGGCGGCCCCCGAGCAGTTCACCGAGCTGGCGCGATTCCCGGCGATTGAGGGCAAGGCTTGGAACCATCCGGTTCTGGTCGGCGACCGCCTGCTGGTTCGCAACGGCCGGGAGATGGCCGCGTTCCGGCTGTCCCTCGCGGCCTCGACATCGGGATCGTCCTCGTCCTCGTCGAATTCGCCGGAACCGCCGGTCGGGATCCCGGGCGTGACGCCGGATGGACGCAAGGTAGCGGTAGCGAACAATCCACAGCGCTGAAAGGGGTCTGTTTCGCCCGCCGGTTTCCGGGTCCGTCCCATTCCTAGGCCGGCCGGGCTCGACGCGTCCTCCTTGCGCCCACCCTACCGGCTGTCGTAGGATGCGGAATCGCTTATGGCAGAATCCACCGTCCACGACCCGTATTTTCTGGACCCCGGAGAGATCGAAAATCCCCCGACGAAGCTCGGCGCGATCATGCGCCGGATCGGCCCGGGGCTGATTCTCGCCAGCTCGATTGTCGGCTCGGGGGAGCTGATCGCCACGACGGTTTTGGGCGCGGAAAACGGCTACAAGCTGCTGTGGCTCATCATCGTCAGCTGCGCCATTAAGACCGTTGTTCAGAATGAACTGGGCCGCCACGCGATCGGCACCGGCGAAACCACCTTGGAATCGTTTGACGCCATTCCGGGACCGCGTTGGCGGGTGTCTTGGGTGGCGTGGTGCTGGTTCATCATGGTTTTGATGACGATGATGCAGGTCGGCGGGATGTTGGGCGGCATTTCCGAAGTGCTCAACCGCATGGTTCCGTCCGTGTCGGTGATGGCTTGGGTGTGGATCGTCAACTTCGCCACCGTTATCCTGCTGATCGTTGGGCGCTATTCGCTGGTCGAAAAAGTCGCGATGGGATTGGTGGTGGCCTTCACGATGCTGACGGTGAGTTGCGCCGTCCTGCTGTTCCAAAAGCCGGAGTATTTCTCGATGGCCCAGGTCTTCGACGGTCTGAGAATTCAGATGCCCGAGGGCGGTTTGATGACCGCCGTGGCGACCTTCGGGATTACCGGCGTCGGCGCGACCGAGCTGATCATGTACCCCTACTGGTGTATTGAAAAGGGGTACGCGAGGTTCGCGGGGCCGCGGGACGATTCGGCTGCTTGGGTCAGCCGGGCGTTCGGCTGGATTCGCGTGATGGGCGTCGACGTGCTGACGTCGATGGTGGTCTACACCTTCGCGACAATCGCCTTTTACTTGCTGGGCGCGGGAATTCTCCACGGCATGGGGATCGTTCCCAAGGGCAGTGAGATGGTTCACATGCTCTCGAACATGTACACGGAAACTCTGGGTTCGTGGTCACTGGTTCCGTTCCTCGCCGGCGCCTTCGCGGTGCTGTACTCGACCGTGTTCGCCTCGACGGCCGCGCATTGCCGTATCTACGCGGACTTTTTCGGGATGCTGGGCGTCTACAATCGCCGCAACTACACGCTGCGGCTGAAAGCCACGCGTATCTTCGTGGTGATCCTGCTGTTCATTCCCTCAATGTATTTCATGTGGCTCGAGTCTCCGGTGTTGATGGTGATGATCGGCGGGTTGGCGCAGGCGGTCATGTTGCCGGTGATCGCCTTCTGCACGATCTACCTCAATGTCAAACGCACGCCGAAATCGATCTTGCCGAAGGGCTGGATCAAGTTGCTGCTGTGGATCTCGGCGGTTGTGATGGCGGTGATGATGACGGCCTCGGCGATTCAAAAGTTGATTTCATAAGGCATGCGAATCTCACCACGGGCCTTGGCTTTGACGCTCGGCGTTCTGTGGGGCGGAGCGATGCTGATCATTGGCGTCGTCCACGCCTTTACCCCGAGCTACGGGGCGGGTTTCTTCGAGGTGATGGGCTCGATCTACCCGGGGATCGAGGGCACGGGGACCGCGGGCGATGTGGCTCTGGGCATGGTATACGGCTTGGTCGATGGGGCCTTGGGCGGGCTGGTGATTGCTTGGGTTTACAACTTCTTTTTGGGGCGGTTTGATACGGGTGGGTAGCGGCGCTCTGGAGCCCCGTGACCCCGCCGAACCCGATAGGATTTCCCCATGCCGACCTTAGTCGCGAGTCTTACTCACCGCGCCCTGTCTCTAACACGTTTCTGTCTAGCGCTCCTGGCGACGGTGCTGACGTTGGGGTGTGGTGAAGCTGTTCGGACGTCCGCCCTTGAACCCGCATCCCGGCCCAACTTCTTATTTCTCTACACCGATGACCAAGCCGCTTGGGCGCTGAGCCGCGAGGGCGAAAGCGATGCACACACGCCCCACCTCGACCGCCTGTTCGCCGAGGGTGCGCGTTTCAGCAACAGTTTCACGACGACGCCCGTCTGCAGCCCGTCGCGGGCGGCGCTGATGACCAGCCGGTACGGGAGTGAGCTGGGCATTACCGATTTCCTCAACCATCGCCGGGAACCCGACCTCGGTCTGGACCCCGCGACGGTCACTTGGCCCGAAGTCTTGCAATCGGCCGGGTATGCGACAGGCCTGATCGGGAAATGGCACCTTGGGGAGAAAGACCGCTACCACCCCACCCGCGCCGGGCTGGCGAACCGGCGGCAAGATTTCCAAAGACCCCGAAGTCGAAGTCGACGGCGTGATGCGTCGGATGGACGGCTATACGCCGGACATCCTCACCGACTTCGCGATCGACTTTATGAACCGCCCCCGAGAAGGGCCGTTTTCACTCAGTGTTCACTTTTGGGCGCCGCACGCCAATACCGCCAATCGCACGCCCGACGGCGACCGCACATGGCTGCCGCTCAGCGACGCGGATTGGGACAGGTTTAGCGAACTCGATGTCCGCATCCCCAACCCCGACTACCCGAAACTCGATATCCCTCGCCTGCGCCGCATGACACGGGAGTATCTGGCGAGCGTCGCCGGCGTCGATCGCAATGTCGGCCGCTTGATGGCGGCCCTGGACGACCTCGGGCTGCGAGAAAACACCGTCGTGATCTTTACCAGCGACCACGGCTTTAACATGGCGCACAACGGCATTTGGCACAAAGGCAACGGCCGTTGGATTCTCACCGATCGCCGCGGCCCTCGCGCGAATCTCTACGACCGCTCTCTGCGCGTTCCCGCGGCGGTGCGTTGGCCCGGCGTGATCGCGCCCGGAACCGTGGTCGAGCAGACGGCCACGAACCTTGATTGGTATCCGACGCTGCTCGGAATAGCCGGCGTGCCGTTGCCCGAAGGTGTCCTCATCCGCGGCCGCGATCTCACCCCCTTGCTCCAAGGCGAGCGCCCCGAGTGGAACAACGACCTGTTCGCCGAATACAAGCAGTACCATTTCGAACAGACCGAACAGTACGGTTATCGTACGCCCGAATGGAAGCTGGTTCGAGATTTCGCCAACCCCGGCAACGACGAGCTGTATGACCTTTCCGCCGACCCCGACGAACGCCGCAACCTCATCGCTTCGGAAGACATTCGAGCCGCGGCCGCCAAGCGGCGATTGCAAGCTCAACTCGAGGAGTCCCGCGATTCATTGGAGTAACAAGGCCGATGCGGGCCGGCCGCGCAGCCACGGGGCTGTAAAAAATGGGGGACAGTGCACTTCGCGCCGGGAGAAATTGTTGATTTGATGGAACTGATTCGGTCGGCGCTCGGTACAGTCCCCAATTTTTCATAGCCCTACCCGAGCGCTTCTCTTGCGCGCAAGTAGGCCTCCGCGTCCGGCGCGTCGGAACCGCGCAAGAATTGCACCGAGGTTGCCAACATGTGGGGCCGCCATCGGGGATGGACTTGGTTGTAGTCTTCAAACACGGCGGCGGTCCATTTGAGGTCGTGCGCGCCTTCTACTTTGCGAATGATCAACTTCTCGGCCAATCCTTGAAAGACCGACGGGTTGGCGAATTTCTTGGCATAGGCGAACGCCTTGTTCGCCGACCGATCGCGCTCCTCATTCAAGGACGAGAAAATTGCCTCGGCGGCGGCTTCGGGGTGTTCGGGAATGTCGGCCTCCGCGATCTCGGTGATCTTGTTCGCGCGGTATTCGGGCTCTTTCGAAAAGAAGTTGACGAATTGGGACATCCAGCCGATGCCTTGCAGCAACAGAAAGAAGCGGGTTTCGGGATCGGCCGCCTGGTTGAACCCGTAGTGCAGGGCGTTGGTGCAGGTGACGGCATGAACACCCAACACGTCCGGGTGGCGCATCATGACTTCACCGGCGGCTAGATGAACGGCGTCCCATAGGTCCGCGGTTCCGGCCTTTCCGCTGATCAGGTGTTTGACGGTTTCATCGCAGGCGTCGTCTGTTTTGCCTTCACGAATGATTGCGAGCAGCGGGGCGATCAAATCTTGAGCCTCTTCAGCACGGCTTTTTCCCAACGCTCCGGCGGCCTCATGGGCGGCCCGGCGTGAGCGCACGCGATTCTGACGGAAGCATTGGTCGTCGAGCGCGTAGGCGTTGACGCTTTCTTTCTTGCCGTAGTGAAGGAGCCCGAGGACCATCGATCGGATGGCGGGTTCGGCGTGTTGCCAACCGATCGTTTGCAGGGTGCGCCAGGTGTTGGCGACGAAGATCGCCTTATGGCCGATGTTGCGGTAATCGAAAGCCCCGTAGGGCCAGAGCTGCTCGATAATTTCGTGGGCGCCGCGGGTGCGCACCAAGGCCGTGATAGCGCGGTCGGCGCGGGCGTCGTCCCAGTCGTCCATCGCGGCGTGAAATTCCTTCCAGGCAATGGGGGCGGAGGGGAGTTTGCCGCTCACCGGCTGAAGCCGGAAGTCACCTTCCTTGACGTCTTGCTGCTGCGATTCCTTGAAATAGTCGAGCGCCCAAAATAGAGGCAATAGGCGGTCTTGGACGGGGGCGTTGAGACTGAGTTGGTGGGCCGCGTGGACGACGAAGACGCAGTGATATTTGAAGCCCGGGGGTTTGGGGCTCACATCGCGCACGCCGGCTAGGAACAGCGCCCCGAGAAATTGGCGATAGGATGTGCCTCGGCGGAGCTCGTCGACGATCATGCTGAAGCACTTGGCGCGCTCGGTTTTTTCGATGAGCCGGACAAGCGGCTCCATCTCGGGCGTGAAGCGAACGACGTCGGGGGTGACGCGGGTTTCGGCGGCGGAAAGGGGCGTGCCGCCGAATAGGCTTGAAAGGCCGCCGCCGACGGCGACGAGGCCGGTGTTACCGATGTTCTTGAGAAAGTTTCTTCGGGGGTAGGGCATGGGTTACCTCCTCGTCGGGCTTGCCGGTTGCATGGTAACCCTAACGGTGGGCGGGCGGCAAGGGGGGGACGCCTGCATGACCTACCCATACGACACGGCGTCGAGCGCGCGTTCGCTTGGCCCGTCGCTTGCGCTCGGGACTCTGAATCTTCAGGCCGCGGGTTGGCTTTGGAAAGCTCGTGGACGATAGAGGTATTCGACGATGTTGCCTTCGTGGGGTTGCAGCCAGTCGAGCTTCACTGTTGGGACCGGGCCCAGGTTCAGACGATCGATATGTTCGCTGTCGAGTAATTGCGCGCGGAACGCTTCGTCCTCGGTGATGCCGGTTCCGACCAGCGTCTGGCCGATCTTATCGAGCATTTCGACTTGCGGACACTCCACCACATTGACGAAGGGGAACATGAACTCTTTCGAGGCAATGGGTGTCTCGGGCGATTCGCAATGAACCACCGTCGGCAATAGATACGAACAATGGTCGCGCGTGACCAGGCGCGAGGAGCCGCGAATGTTTTGTGTCAGATCCTCGGCGCCGCCGGCTTCGAGATCGGCGTCGATCGAGGACGAGATGGCTTCGGCCACGCCGGGCACGGTGAAGGCGGCTAGAGCGGCTTCGGGGTCGTCGTGCGGCAGCGCGCGAATCGACGCCAGGCGCTCGGCGAGGGCTTGGGCGATCTCTCGTCCGTGGCGCGACACATAGATCGCGCTGCAATTGATGCAGCCGCGTCCGCTGTTTAAGGCGACGCTGGTTTCCATGATGTCGAGATAGCTTTCCCAGTTGTCTATCTCGTCGTCGCCGATCAAGATCTTGCTGTAGCCGGGGCCGTGGACCTGCACGCGGGGGTTGCCGCCGTGTTGATCGACCGTGGCTTGGCTGCCGAAAAGCATCGTTCGCGGGCAGCTTTCGAGCACGGCCGCGCCAATGTCGCCGCCGCCCGGGTAGAGCGAGATCGCTTGCGGCGGAACGCCCGCTTGCATCATCGCCTGCGCCATGCGATAGGGCGTCCAAGGCTCTTGCGGGCCGGGCTTGAGAACCAGGCCGATCTGCATGGGGACGACCGGCATCCACAGGGTATGGACGCCCGGCGAGTTGCTCGGCAACACCATCCCGAGAACCGGCGTCTGTGCCTGATAGCTCAGAATGCGGCCGTTGTCGTCGACGCCGTGTCCGGCGGTGAGAATACTCAGGTCGAGGCCGCGCGTGAGGGCGTCGAGAATGCGGTCCATTTGTTTGAGGACAAAGGCGATCTTGTCCATATTCTTACGGCACATGTGGAACGGCAGACCCGTCGTCGAGGACTGCTGACGCGCGAAGTCGTCGGGCGTTTGCGGCGAATCGCCCACCGGCAGCTCGGCGGTCATAAACAGCTCGCCGGCCTTTTGAATCATCTTGATCAGCTCGACGCAGGGGATCTCACGTAGGGCGTCGCGGGCGGATTGGGCCTTGCGCAGGTCGCGGCGGACCATCCCGGCAACGGCCTGGCTGACCTCGGCAACGGGCTCGCCGGTGTCGAAGTGGACCACCTTGTCGGTATCGAGACTGGTATAGGGTTCGCCCCAGCGGAGCATTGGTACGTGAATCATGGATCGTTAATCCTTACTGTTTCCACGGCGGAATCGAAGGTAATAGTTTCTCAAACTCGGCGATGCGGGCGCTTTCGTACTCGCCTCCGTAGGTTCCGGCGAAGAAGCGGTCGAGGGCCTCGTCATGCAGCCGCTGCCAGGAATCTTCCTCGTGACCGGGGTTGACCGGGTAGAACATCAATCCGCACGCCCGCGCGGCTTTCAGGTCGCCCGGCGCGTCGCCGATCATCAGCATATTGTCGGGGGCGTAACGACTGTCGCGCGTCATCGAATGCAAGTGATCGACTTTCTTGCCCAATTCCTGTCCGGCGATCAGGGCGGGGTAGTGCTCGATCTTGTTCTCTATCCATTCGCGCTCAAGCGCCTCGCCGGGCGTCCCCGAGACGACGCACAGATCGGCCCGAGCGATGACGCGGTCGAGCACATCGAGCACCTTGGGGAAAGGCGGCACGCCGCTGACGATATCGGCCACGGCTTCGTTGACGGCGAGGCTCCAGGCGAGGGTTTGCAATAGGATCGGGTCTTTCGTCTCGTCGACCAGCTTGGTCAGCGAAGCATTGCTCGGCGGCAGGCCGCAGGTCACGAAATCACGCAAGGGTTTGATGTCGGGAATGCGAAGGCCGCGCTCCATCGGCTCGGGCCAATCTTGGATCAAGTCAAGGCACTTGATCAAGACAGGGAAACGGTTCATGCCGCGATCGACGGAATAGAGATTGGCGAACTCCCAAGTCCGCCGAGCGTATTTGGCGGCGGCCTGTAAGTGCCAATGTTTGATGAATTGTGGGGTGAAGCACTCTTTGTGTTTGATCTCCATCGAGTCAAACACACAGCCGTCGGAATCGAGGCCGACGAAGAAGTCGTACCGAGGTTGGAAGTCGTCAAGGGTTTTCTGATCGCTCATGAATGTCAACCAAGCGCCGAAGAGAGCTAACGCGAAGCGCCCCGGACCCTCCAGTTTACCGGCCGGCGGTTTGGGTTGATAGGGAAGGGAGGAGGGGAGGCCCTGTCGGCCTGGATGGCGCCCGCTTAGAGCGGTTTGATCTTGATATCGCGGAAGCGGACTTCCATCGGCTTACCTTTGTGCAATTGGAAGGCGATCACTCCCGAAGCCGCGTTGTCGTCATGCGTGTCGATAGTGACTTTGCCGTTGAGAGTGAGTCGGATGTGGGGTCCGCGGGCTTGGATTTCGTAGTGGTTCCAGCCGTCCGCGCGGACGACGTCCTTGGCTTGCTCCCAGCCGGCGGTCGGCGTCGGCATGACGCCGCGCCCGCGTCCCTTTTCTTCATAGAAGTTACCCCAGGCGGAGAAATCGCCGGCGAAGGATAAGTCGGCCTGATAGCCGTGGACGATCCAACCGGGGAAGGCCTTGGAGCGAAACTGGATGCCGCCGTTGCCGTTGCGCAGTTTGACTTCGAGCTGGAGAACGAAGTCGGCGAATTGGCGTTCGGCGATGAGATAGGTGTTGTTGGGCGGGGAGAAGGCGTCGCTTGATCCGATGAGTTCACCGTTTTTCACGGACCAGACGCGCGGGTCTCCTTGCCAGCCGTCGAGGTCGCGGCCGTTGAAGAGGAGCAGGAACCCCTGGGCGCGCTCCTTGGCGGTTAGATGGTTGAGGAGAGGCTCCTCGGCGGCGGCGCGCGAGAGGGGGGACGTGGAGGTTAAGAAGAATACGAGCAGCAGAAGGTGGGTTGGGCGCATGATGGGATGTCCTCTTGATGGGTGGCTACGGTCAGTATGGCGCAACGGGCGGGTGGTTCTTGTGGGTGCGGAACCTATGCGGCGGCGTACGCTCGGCGGGATTGGCGGGCGTATGCGCTTGAAGTCCCCGGGGATGGCGATTTGGAAAAAATCGGGCACAGTCCACTTCGTGCCGGACGCGGTTACTGATTCAGTGGAACTTATTTGGTCGGCGCTCGGTACAGTCCCCATTTTTTCAGAGCCCCTTACCCTCGCGGCTCGGTTTGGGTTGTTTGACACTTTCGAGGCGTTGTTGGAATCATGGAGCTTGCATGTCGGACTCGGGTCACGGTTGTCGAATCGCGTTGCCGCAAGCGGCGGTGGGCGAAGATCGCGCGGCGAATCTCGCGCGTGCGGTAGAGCAGGTTCGGGAGGCGGCCGAGGCCGGGGCGCAAGTCATTTGCTTGCAGGAACTCTTCTCGTCGCCCTATTTTTGCCAAGAAGAAAATGCCGAGTGGTTCGACACGGCCGAGCCGATTCCAGGACCTACCTGCGAGACGCTCCAAGACATTGCCCGGGAACTGGACGTGGTGGTTGTCGCGCCGATTTTCGAGCGGCGCGCGGCGGGAGTGTATCACAATTCGGCGGCCGTGATTGATGCCGATGGGTCGCTTGCGGGCGTGTATCGCAAGATGCACATTCCCGACGATCCGCTCTACTACGAGAAGTTTTATTTCGCGCCCGGCGATCGGGGGTTTCAGGCTTTCGACACGAAATACGCTCGCATCGGCGTATTGATTTGCTGGGATCAGTGGTATCCCGAAGCGGCGCGGCTGACGGCGTTGCGCGGGGCAGAGATCGTTTTCTATCCCACGGCGATCGGCTGGCATCCGGCCGAGAAGCAGAAACACGGCGAGGAGCAGTTCGACGCCTGGCGAACGGTGCAGCGGTCCCATGCGTTGGCGAACGGAGTGTTTGTCGCGGCCGCGAACCGGGTGGGTTGCGAACGCCTGTTGGCGGACTCGCCGAGCAAGCCGGCGGACTACGAAGGCATCGAGTTTTGGGGTGGGTCGTTTGTTTGCGATCCGATGGGGAAGATCGTTGGCGAGGCGGGGCGAGAGAGCGACGAGACGTTGATCGTCGATTGCGACCTCGGTCTGATCGAAGAGACGCGGCGGCATTGGCCCTTTTTGCGAGATCGGCGCGTCGACGCCTATGACGGCATCACCGCTCGCCTGTTGGATGAGTGCTGAGAATAGACGTTCTCGCGGGTCTCACGACTCCCCTTGTCACAGTGCGAACCAGTCGCCATGAAGCAGCAAGCCACTGTCTCCCGCATGCCCGCCGAGTGGGAACCGCACGTTGCCACATGGCTTGCCTGGCCGCACAACCGCGGAGATTGGCCGGGGAAGTTCGGCGCGATCGCGTGGGTCTACGTCGAGATGGTTCGCTTGCTCCATCACCACGAGCGGGTCTGTATCATCGTCGAAGACCGGAGTCGCGAAGAGCGCGCCCGGCGGCGGCTCGAAAAAGCGGGAGTCGATCTCTCGCGAGTGGATTTCTTTCGATTTGCGACGGATCGTTCCTGGGTACGTGATTCGGGGCCGACTTTCGTTGTCGCCGGAAATGAGGTCTCCGCGGTTTGTTGGCGCTTCAACGCTTGGGCGCGCTACAGCAATTGGAAACGCGACCGGCGGCTCAATCGAAAGGTAGCGGCCGCGATCGGAGCGACCGTTCGAGAACCGAAGTTAGGCGGAAAAACCGTGATTCTCGAAGGCGGCGCCATCGACGTGAACGGATTGGGAACCTTGCTGACGACCGAGGAATACCTGCTCACCGGAGAGCGGGCGCGCAACCCGGCCATGGCGCGGGAAGATTACGAACAGCTCTTCGCCGAGCAGCTTGGCATTAAGCATGTGTTGTGGCTGGGGCGGGGAATTGCCGGCGACGATACGGGCGGCCACGTCGATGATTTGGCGCGTTTCACAGGGCCGCGAACAGTCGTGACCGTGGTCGAAACGGACCGACGCGATGAAAACCACCGCCCTTTGCGTGAGAATCTACAACGCCTGCAAGCCATGACGGATCAGGACGGACGGGCCTTGGAGGTGGTCGAGCTGCCGATGCCGCGCCCGCTTTTTTTCGACGGCTGCCGATTGCCGGCGTCATATGCGAATTTCTACATCGCCAACGGCGTGGTCCTAGTGCCGACGTTCAACGACCCCAACGATCGTATTGCTTTATCGACGATCGAGCGGCTGTTTGCGGGGCGCGAAGTATGCGGCATCCACGCCGTTGATTTCGTGTGGGGATTTGGAACGATTCATTGCGCCACCCAGCAACAGCCTAGTGTTGGCGGGACGGTCGACAGGAGCGAAGGGCGCCTTCGCTGACTTCCAGACGCTTTCCGTCATGTTCTCGATGCAAACACGCCTCGTGCCGATGTTCATTGGGTTTACTACGGAGTCGCCTATCTCGATGAGGGCGATTCCCCGAGAGGCGCCGCCGGTACAATGAGGGCGTCACCCGGTATTTTCAGAAGTTGCAAGCCGGTCTTTTTGTCCTCGACTTCGAGCCTGGGGATGGATTTGAGGGCTACATGCTCGGAAGGACTTGTCTCCACCGACACTTGCTCGACTGAACCGCCGTTAGGCTCACTGTGGCGGGAGGACTATTTCGTTGGACGCTCAAATCGAGATCGAATTGAAGCCGAGCCCCGCCTCACGGGGCGAAAGCGAAGCAGTACCTCGAGTCTCGGTCGTGCTGATCTTCCTTAACGAAGAGCGATTTCTTCCGGAGGCCGTCGAGAGCGTGCTTGCGCAAACGATGGATCAATGGGAGATGTTGTTGGTGGATGATGGATCGACGGATGGAAGCACCCGTTTGCCAAACAATTCGCCGAACAACACCCCGGCCGAATTGGTTACTTGGCGCACGACGGACATCGCAACCGCGGGATGAGCGCGTCCCGGAACTTGGGCATTCGACATGCTCGGGCGGACTACATCGCCTTATTGGACGCGGACGACTTTTGGTTGCCGACAATGCTTGAGACCCAGTCTCACTGGATGAATTTGCATCCGGAACTCGGCATGGTTGGGTCGCCGCTTCGCTATTGGCACAGTTGGACGGGACGGGTGGAAGACGAGAATCGCGACTACACAAGTGAATTCGAGGTCGAACCCGACTCCGTCATCGAGCCGCCCACATTGCTCACCCGTTTCTATCCGTTAGGAAAGAGCACGCCGATCGGCCCCAGTAGTTTGCTTGTGCGCAGGGCGGCTCTGGAGGAAGTCGGGGGGTTCGAAGAACGCTTCGAGGGTGTGAAACAACTCTACGAGGACCAAGCGTTTCTCATCAAGATGTACTTACGATGGCCGGTTCTGATCCTTTCGGAATCGTTGATTCTGTATCGAGTGCATCCTGATTCATGTTGCGCGCGGGTCTTGGGCGCGGGGCACTATGATACGGTGCGCTCGTTTTTTCTGAACTGGATGCGTCGCTACCTAAAGCGTATGGGCGTAGAGGATGACGAAGTGTGGAGGGCGCTTCGAGAAGCGCGGCGCCCGTATCGCTTTCGACATGTGTTGAGTCCACTGCGACGAATGGGTTTCTTGAAAGACCCTTCGCGGTGAGCCGGCGTAACCCCCACGCGGGGGAGTCAAATCGTCTCCGACAGCTTGGTAGACTACGTTCGATTCCTACTGAATGGCTGGAGCTTAACGTTCTTGTCGATCAAGGGGTTTTCACAGCGCCTGTGTCATGACGTCTCGTGGAACGATTCAAGCCCAACCTAATCCTGTTCCCTTTCCGGAAGAAGCGTGGTGGGCGATTCCAGACGGTCCGACGACGCTGTTGTGGTCCTCGGAAGGCGTGCAGTCGGTGGAAATCCGAGTGGGCGGCCCCGATGGCCCGTTGGTTTGCGTCGGAGGAGCTTCGGGTACCCATGTAACACCGCCGCTGCTCGATAGAACCCTCTATTATCTGCTGGATACATCGCGGGGCGAGTCCGAGATCGCCAATATCCTCGATGTAGTGAGCGTACGAGTCGTGCCCGGGGGGAAGCTGCCGGACCCCGGCCGATTCGCGCCGCGGCCCTGGGTATGGTCCGAGTCGGTTGCCGAGGACACCAGGCTTTTGTTCAGTGTTGTGATCCCGACTCATCACCGCCGGGATCTGGTCGTCGGGGCTGTGCGCGCGTTGGTTCGCCAAGACCTTGCGGCGGCATTCGAAGTGATCGTTGTTGTCGACGGCTCGACGGACGGGTCGGTGGAAGCGCTTCGGGAACTTGAAGTCCCCTTCCGTTTTACGGTCTTGGAGCAGACGAATCAAGGGGCGGCGGCGGCGCGCAACCGTGGCGCGAAACAAGCGCAAGGTCGGTTTCTTCTGTTCCTTGATGACGACATGGAGGGCGACCCGCGGATGCTGTCGCAACACCACGTGTCGCATGAGACGGGCGCGGATTTGGTGGTCGGCCATATCCCGTTGCATCCCGATTCGCCCTCGAACTTGTTGAGCGAGAACGTCGGGATATGGGCCGAGGGGCGCAAAGCCCATCTTTCCGCTCCAAGAACGGAATTGACGCTGCACGACCTGCTGACGGGGCAGATGTCGGTGAAGAGGAAAACCTTTTTTGCCGTGGGAGGGTTTGATACGCAATTCACACGCGGCGGGTCGTTCGGCAACGAAGATGTTGATTTCGGTTATCGACTTTTGGATGCTGGATGCCGCGCGGTCTTCAATCCCGAGGCCGTGAGTTGGCAGAACTACGTCGTCGAACCGATTGCGTACTTGCGCCAATGGCGTGGGGCAGGTCGTGCCGATGTGGAATTCGCCCGCAAGCATCCCGATCAACGGAACACGATTTTCGCTCTCAACGGTGCGGGCCGATGGGGCAACCGTTGGGTTTGGCGGCCTGTCGGATGCATCTTTCCGGCGGCGGCGGCTATCGCGGTCTGCTTGCGGAGCATTGTCGCCGGGTGGGTGCCGCGCGGCGCTCGCGGTTCGTTAATCAGTTGGGCGATTGAGCAGGCGCGATCGCTCGAGTACTGGCGCGGAGTCCATGAGGCGGGAGGCGTGCCTCGCCGCAGGACGGTACGGGTGGCGGCGTATCATGCTGTTGCCGACTTGTCGGGGGAGCCGGTCGTGGAACCCTATGGAGTGCCGCCCCGCGAGTTCGAAAGACAATTGGATCTGCTCACACGGGCGGGTTTTCGGTTCATCGACGGTGATGAGTTTCTTCGGTTTCTCAAAGGCCAAGGAGGTGTTCCGCGCGGGGCGTTGCTGCTGACGTTCGATGATTGCTATAAGGATTTGGCCGAAGCCGCCGGACCGCTGTTGAAGAGACGGTCGATTCCCGCGGTCGCTTTTGCGGTCAGTCGCTGTGTCGGAGGTTCGAACCAATGGGATAAGGCGGCGGGCGCCCAGGAACGCCCGCTGGCCGATGAATCGGAGTTGCGAAAGCTGGCGTCCGAGGGGGTGGAAATAGGGGCCCATTCCCGCACCCACCCGTCATTGCCCCATCTCGCCCCCGAAATTCTGGTCGGCGAAATTTCCGGTTCGGCGGACGATCTCGTAAAGATGGGACAAGCGAGGCCGCGAATGTTCGCCTATCCCTACGGCGAACATGCCGAGGCGGTCACCCGGATCGTGGAGGAATCCGGATATGAGGCGGCGTTCACCGTCGAGCCCGGTTATGTCCGGCCGCGGAAAGATGCTTTCGTCGTGCCGCGAATTGAAATTCTGCGCGAGGATACGGGGCTCCGTTTCTTGTGGAAGGTAGTGTGGGCCGGCGGACTACGCACGGCCCTGGGACGGGTCCGCGGGAATCGTTGCGACCCGCCTCGGGGCGCGTAGCCAATAGAATGACTATGAGGAGTGTTCCCTCGGATCTCTTTGGCCGCCTGGTGGAAGCCTGGGAATCGAGCGCGTTGTGGCGGTGGCGGAACAGAACCTGGAGCAGGCCAAGAGTCTTGGGTTTTCGTCGGATTGGGCCGGAATCGGCACCAAGGAAATCGATTTCGCGCGGCTGGTCGTCGCGGCCCGGAATGTCCTCCCCGAAGGAGGATCCGTCGAGACCGGGGTGTTTCAAGGAGGCACGTCCGCGCTGCTGATTCTGTCGTGCCCCGCCGACAGTTTTCATGTTTCCGTCGACCCTTACGGATTGCCGACGCAGTCGTATGAGAAACGAGAGTGCGAGGACTGGGAAACCGCGCGTCGGACGATCAGCCGGCTGGCCGGCCTGGCGGCGGAACGGGGCGTGACGCACTGCCATTACTTCATGGATTCGCAAAGCTTTGCCCGAGCGGATCTGCCGCGGCACCCCGGCCGATTCGTCATCGTGCATCTGGACGGACCTCATACCGAAGAGGCGGTGCAAGACGATGACGTATTTCTTGAAGCGCTTGCCGGGTCCCACCGTGTACATTCTGGATGACCACGACGATGGCTGCCCCGGTGTCACCGCGGGCCTCGCCCGTGTGGATCATCAAATGGTGAATATCTTCCATCACCATTACGACACTCAGTGGGGCGTCAGCGGATTCTCGGCGTGGTTTAATCCGGCGCGCGATTCCGTTTGAGCAGGCGAGGTTGCCCGATCCTCTCGCCCCCGACCCGACCATGCCGACCCTTTTCGAAACGCTTCGAGCGCATGCCCCGCTCAAACGCGCGTTGGAGTTTGTCGTTCACCGATTGGGTGCGGTTGGGCGTCAAGCACGGCCTGCGAGCTCATCGCCTGACGGAGTCCGTATTCGTCCTTGAAAAGCGGCGGAGCCGAGGCCGTCCCGCCCGGTGATCACGTCGGCCGGTGGGCTACCGGACGGGCGCGCGACTGCAATTGCTCGATTGCGGGTTTGCTACGATTCGGTGCGTGATGAAGATCCGCGGCATGATTTTCGACCTCGACGGGACCCTCGCCGATACGTTGCCGGTTTGCTTCGCGGCGTTTCGCGAAGTATTTTTAACTTACTTGGGGATTGACTACAGCGATCAGCAAGTGCGCGCGATGTTCGGGCCGAGCGAGGCGGGCATTTTGCAAGATCGCGTCCCCGACCGTAGCGAAGAAGCGTTGGTCGATTATCTCGGTGCATACGAACGACACCATCGCATGTGCCCCGAGCCCTTTCCGGGAATTCGGGAGATTCTGGAACGCTTAGGGCGACATGGGGTGCGGCTTGCCGTGGTTACGGGAAAAGGTGAGGGAAGCGCTTCTATTTCATTGCGAGCACTGGGATTGGATGACCTGTTTGACCCGGTGAAGGCCGGTGCTGAAGGCGGGGGCATTAAGCCCCAAGCGATGCGAGAGGTGTTGGGTGCCTGGGGGATTTCTCCCGCGCAAGCGGTTTCGATCGGGGACGCTCGCCCCGACGTCGACTCGGCGAAACAGGTAGGGTTGGCGCCTCTGGCGGCCGCCTGGGCCGGGACCGCCGATTTCGACCTGCTGGCCTCGCGGGAACCGCTGGCGGTATTCCGCGAAGTGGCCGAATTCTCGGCCTGGGTAGACGAGCACGTGGGGGCGTGACAGCGGGCCCGCGGCGCGCCGGCTGAATCCGGCCGGCGGTGTCTCCGGTTATGATGAAATCAAAGACTGCGGGATCTTCTCGGGCGGTGCGTGCGTACCTGGTAACAATGTGGTGCTCGCGCACGCCAGTTCGTCGGGGAGCTTTTTTCCCGGTGTCCGCTTGGCGGAAGTTTTCCGCTGATATTGCCTCGATGGCAGTTGATTTTCGTCACGGAGAGGTCGCAAGTCCGCATACCGCGACACCTCACTTGGAGATACATAACGATGACACGTAAAAATCCGATCGTCTTCGCTCTCCTTTGCGCCGCTTTGTTCGCGGCGCAAGCCTACTCGCAGGTTCGCTTGCAAGGCGAAACCGATTACAGCGCCGGAGTCAAGGCGTGGCCCAACTTCTCGAAGGTGTTCAAGAACCCCGAAGTGCCCGAGCCGAATATGGCTAACTCGCCTCGGCTCGATCAGTTGGTTCGCGAGGGCAAGCTGTATCTGTCGCTCAACGACGCCATTGCGTTGGCGATCGAAAACAACCTCGATATCGCCTCGGCGCGCTATGGCCCGAGGATCGCCGACACCGACCTGCTGCGGGCGAAATCGGGCGCGCAGTTGCGCGGCGTGCAAACGCAAATCACGAATCTGTCGACGGCTTCCTCGGTGGGTGGCGGAGCGGGTGCCGCCCAGCGCGGCAACGTTACGGGGATTACGGGCCGCGCGGGCGGTGGCGGCGGCGACACCGGCGCGGTGGGTGACGCCAACACCTTTTTTGGTACGACAACGCCCGACCTCGATCCGACCCTGACCGGCGGCATCGATTGGGGACACTTCAGCAACCCGCAGACCAGCAACTTCGTGACCGGAACGAACACCTTCATTACCCAAACCAGCAATTCCAACCTGGCGTATCGCAAGGGGTTCCTGACCGGAACAACCGTCTCTCTCGAATGGGCCAACCGTTTACAGGACACCAACTCGCTGCGCAACAACTTCGACCCCTCGCTGCGCAGCAACGTGACCCTGCGCATCCGGCAGCGTCTGCTGCAAGGCTTCGGGCGCGCGGTCAACGGCCGTAATATCCGCATTTCGAAGAACAACCGCGAGGTTTCCGATCTCGCTTTTGAGCAGCAAGTAGCCGAAACCGTTTCCGGTGTACAGAACCTTTATTGGGATTTGGTCAGCTTCGCGGCCGAGTTACGGGGCCGAGAAGAAGACTTGCGCTTGGCACAGAGGCTCTACGCGGACAACAAGCGTCGCGTCGAAATCGGCACCCTCGCCCCGATTGAAATCGTTCGAGCCGAGGCGGAAGTCGCCGCGCGGCAGCAAGACGTCGAGCTGGCTTTGACCCGGCTGCAACTCCAAGGGACGCTGCTCAAAAACGCCATCAGCACTAACGGCCTGGTCAGCCCGTCGCTGTTGCTGGTGGAAATCGTGCCGACCGACCGAATCGAGGTGCCCGACGTCGAAAACATCCAACCGATTCAAGACTTGATGACTTTGGCGCTGGGGGCGCGTCCGGAAATGGCCCAATCCCGCATTCAGCTCAAGAATCGCGACCTGACCGTCAAGGGCATTCGCCATGCCATGTTGCCGCAAGTGGATCTGGTCGCCGATGTGACCAACAGCGGGTTGGCGGGCAGACTCAACGAGAGTTTTCAGGGCTTTCCAGGATTCGACAACCCCGTGTCGACCTTCTTCCTGGGCGGGCTGGGAACGGGCGTGGGCCAACTGTTCCGACGTAATTTCCCGGATTATTCGATCGGTGTGCAAGTGACGATTCCGCTCAAAAATCGACGCGCGCAGGCGGATATGACGGCGACAATGCTCGAGCGCCGGCAGGCCGAGATCCGGCTGCGGCAACAGGAAAACGCCGTTCGCGCGGAAGTCAGCAACGCGATCATCGGCGTCCGGCAGGCTCGCGCGCAGAACCGGGCGGCCCAAAAAGCACGCGTGTTGCAAGAGCAAACCCTGCACGCCGAGCAGCGTAAGTTCGACTTGGGCGTTTCGACGATCTTCCTGGTCGTCCAGGCGCAAAGGGATCTGGCGCTGTCGCGCTCCACCGAGATTACGACCCGCAGTAATTACGTCAAGGCGCGAGTAGAGTTGGCGCGCTCCACCGGACAAAGTTTGCGGGAGAACAACATTTCAGTCCACGAGGCCTATGAAGGTCGAGTCTCGAAGCCCGCCGACCCGATTCCGCCGCGGGGCCCGGTCGGTGAGGACGGCGTCGACAGCGACGCGGCGTTCTACTTCAAGCCCGTTGACGGCGTGTCGCTGGTTTCCTTTGAAGCGGTAGGGGAAGCGGTCGTGAAGACGTCGGAGGCGCCGTCGTTGGAGCTGTTGTTGCCTTCGTTGGATCACCGTTCGGAGTTCTTTATCGAGCAGGATATGGCGTCGGCCAAGGGTTCGGGGCGCGGGGGCGCGGCGAAGGTTTCGGCGGATTAGGATTTTGGGCGTCGGAACAGCTTGGGTATAGATGTTCGCCGGAGACATCGCTCAGGACCGGATCACGGTGACATCATCGAACCCCTCGTCGCGTGAAGGCGGTTCAAGGGCTTCGGCCATGGCGCGCATAACGTCCTCGGGTACGCGGCGCTTGCGGGCGCGGTTGCGCTCGAGGCAGACGCCCAACTCCACATCGAAAAACAACGCCTCGGCGCGGCAACCTCGCCGCTTGGCGATATCGAGGAAATCGCGGCGTTGCTCGGCTATCAGGTTCGTCGCGTCGATATAGTTGACCGGGCGTCCAATATCGAGTCGCGCTTCGAGCAGATACCGCAGCGCGCGAAAGATGTCTTCCTGGAAAGCCTGTTCATCGACGTCGTCGGCGAGGAGGAGGCGCAACTCGTCGCTCGACAGCGGCGTGATGCCGCGCTCGCGAAACCAGGTCGACTTACCGGCGCCGGGGAGGCCCACCGCCACGACAATGCGTTGAAGCGGCGGTGGCCCGGGACGAGCTGTTTCGTTCAAGTCGCGTCCTCCTCCGCCCAAGGATAACCGACGCCGGCTAAAATTCCACGGGCACGGGGGAAAAGCAGGTGATGAAGACGATGGCCAGTAGTATCCCGAGACCGCGGCGGCGTGGGCCGATTTCGTAGGCGTCGTTGACCGTGGGTGCGTGTTTCAGTCCCATGAACCACAGCATGATCAAGATCAACATGTAGTGGTAGCCCTTGGTCAACGTCACCGCGAGCAACGCGGCAAAGGCAAAGCCCGCGAACAACTTCGCCCGGCGACCGAACAGGGCGTAGCTGATGTGTCCGCCGTCGAGTTGCCCGACAGGAAGGAGATTGAGCGCTGTGACGAACAGGCCAACCCAACCGGCCTTTGCGACCGCGTGTGGTTCCAGATTCATTCCTTCAATTCGCGGGCCGAGCAAGACCCACTCCATCGCCCTGAAGAGCAACGTGGCGCCTAAGATCGGCCCCTCCGAGGAATCTGGGACTGTCTGTTCCGACAAAGCGATCCCTACCAAACTCACCGGAATCGCCACCACCAATCCGGCCAGCGGACCGGCGGCCGCGATGTCAAACAATGCTCGACGATTAGGGATCAAAGGCGACATCCGAATCACCGCCCCCAAAGTCCCGAAAAAGGAAGGGAAGGGAATGAAGTAGGGCAAGGTCGCATCAACGCGGTAATAGCGTGCCGCAAAGTAATGCCCGAATTCATGAGAGCCCAGAATCGCCAGCATGCACGCGGAATAGGCAAAGCCGCCCACCACCGTTGTCGAGACCACAGTTAACAGAAAAAGCAGAACGTGCAACCATATGCGCCGTTTGGGCTGCGGCGGCACCGGGCGCAACGCGGGCCGTGACCCGCCGTTCCAAGCCCGGCCGAAGCGATCCGGCACGATCGGCGGGGGGCCGAGCGGACTGGGCGGTTCGGGTGGACCGGGCGGATAGGATCCGGAAGACATCCTCTTACCAGGTTACAAGAAGCAGCTTCCCGGCCCGTCGCATCCGTCATGGTTCATGGTGAAAACGCCCGGTCGTTGGTATCCTAATCGAGTAACGAGGCGGGGAACGAAAATGACTAACGCATTGCGTCTTCTTTCCGCGGCGGCCTTGCTCGGCTGCGCGGCGAACGCGTCGGCGGAGACGGTTCGTTTCAACCGCGATATTCGGCCGATTCTTTCGGAAAACTGCTTCCAGTGTCACGGCCCCGACAGTAACGCTCGTCAGGCGGATTTACGCCTCGACCGGCGCGAAGTCGCGGTATCGCGAGGCGCTCTGCAGCCCGGAGACGCCGCCGCCAGCAAGCTTGTGGCGCGCATCAACGCGTCTAACGAAGTGCTCGTGATGCCGCCTCCGGCCACCGACAAGAAGCTGAGCTCGGAGCAAAAAAACCTGCTCAAGCAATGGATCGAACAAGGCGCCGAATACGAAAGCCATTGGGCCTACATCCCGCCGCGGCGATCCGAGGCGCCCGACGGCTCGGCGGCGATCGACCATCTTCTCGCAAAAGGACTTCACGAGAAGGGAATCGAGCCGGCGGTCGAAGCCGAGCCGGTCGTGTTGGCGCGACGTCTCAATTTCGACTTGACGGGGCTCCCGCCAAGCTACGAAGCCGTTTCGCGGTTCGTGACCGACAGCGATCCGGGAGCCTACGAAAAGCTGCTTGAGGAGCTGCTGGCATCGCGCCATTTCGGCGAGCGCATGGCGGTGCACTGGCTCGACTTGGTTCGCTACGCCGACACCGTGGGCTACCACGGCGACGTGCCGATGAACGTCTACCCCTTCAGAGATTGGGTCGTTGAGTCATTCAACGAAAACAAACCTTTCGACGAGTTTACCCGCGAGCAATTAGCGGGCGACCTGCTGCCCGACGCGACGCCCGAGCAACTCGTCGGAAGCGGTTACAACCGTCTCAGCCGCATGACGAATGAAGGCGGCTCGCAGCCCAAGGAATACCTCGCCAAGTACGCCGCCGACCGCGTGCGCAATATTTCGACCGTTTGGCTCAGCTCGACGATGGGCTGCTCGGAATGCCACGACCACAAGTTCGATCCTTTCCTGGCGAAGGATTTCTATTCGATGGCGGCCTTCTTCGCCGACATCGAGGAGAAGGGCGTGGCCGACGGCAACTTTGATTGGGGATCCCACATCCGCGTGCTTCCCGATCGCGCGGCCTCCGAGATGGCCGATATCGACAAAAAGCTCGAGACATTGCATGAAAGCGGCGATGGCAAGCTTTCCCCGACGCCCAAGAACGTCAACACGGTCGCGCGTTATCTCCAAGACGATTTTTACCGTTGGCGGTTGCTCGACCCCGAGCGGGTGCGGCAAGACTGCGAACACCCCGACTTCAGCCAATGTGATCTCTACGATCTGACCGAAGAGGACAACGGCCTGGTTCGCGTATCGCTGACGGGTGAAAAAAAACCGCGCAAGGTCATGCATCAACTCGAGATCGGGTTGGGCGAAGAGACCATCAGCGCCTTGGCCATCGAACTGTTCCCGACCGCGGACTTCCATCAGTTTGAACTGAGCGAGTTTCAGGTTCGCCTGCTGGGCCGCGCAGACTGGCCGATGCGCGTATCCATCGAGGCGCTTGTCCCCGATCACGAAGGGCCAAAGTCGATGTTGCGCCACGCGATCGACGAAAATTTCCACTCGGGCTGGCGGGGCAGCTGGGTCGAGGAGCCGCGCAAGACGGCCCGCCGGGCGCTGTTTGTTTTCGAACAGCCGATCCACGCCACGCGCGGCGAAAAGCTTCAAGTGACGGCGCTTTTCTACGGTCGGCGCGGCGAGAACGTCGCGGGCCTGATGCGCCTGCTCGCGACCGATGCCGATTTCCCCGAATTGCCGGCGTCGGGCGAGTTGCGAGCCGCGCTGTTAGCGAAGGGTCGGCGGAGCGACGCGCAACAAGAGGCCGTCGTGGAGGCTTTCGAGAAACTCACCGGCGGCAATACGCATTGGCCCGAGATTCGGCGGCTCGAGCGCCGCAAGAAGACCCTGCTCGACCACGCCGGCGAGTCGCTGATCGCGAAATCCGTCGAGCCGCGCAAGATGCGCATTCTGCCGAGAGGAAATTGGATGGATGACTCTGGGCAGGTGGTCGAGCCCCAAGCGCCGCATTTCCTCAATCCGCCCGAAACCAACGGTCGGCAACTAACGCGGCTCGATCTCGCCAATTGGGTAGTTGATCGCGACAACCCGCTCACGGCCCGCGTTTTCGTCAACCGGCTGTGGAAGATGTTTTTCGGGACAGGTCTTTCGAAGGTGCTCGACGACATCGGTTCACAGGGCGAGTCGCCGCGAAATCAAGAACTGCTTGACTGGTTGGCGGTCGAGTTCATGGAAAGCGGCTGGGACGTCAAGCACATCGTCAAGACGATGCTGATGTCGAAGGCCTATCGCCGCTCGAGCGAGCCGTCGGAGGAGTTACTCGCGGCTGATCCCGGCAACCGGCTACACGGGCGTCAGACGATGGCGCGGCTTGACGCGGAGTTCGTCCGTGACAACCTACTGGCGGTGAGCGGCCTGCTGAATCGCACGATGGGGGGACCGAGCGTCAAGCCTTATCAGCCGGCCGGTTATTACGAAGAGCTGAACTTCCCCAAGCGGATTTATGAAGCCGACTTGAACCCGAACCAATTCCGCCGCGGCGTCTATACGCACTGGCAGCGGCAATACGTCCATCCGTCGCTGATGGCTTTCGACGCACCCTCGCGCGAGGAATGCGCCGCCGAGCGCGCGGTTTCGAATACGCCGCTGCAATCGCTGGTGCTGCTCAATGACCCCAGCTATATCGAGGCCGCGCGGGCCTTCGCGGGCAGGGTTCTCAAATCCGCGAAGAGTGACCGGGCGCGTGTCGAGTGGGCTTTCCAAGAGGCCTTCTCGCGGCGCGTGCAAGACGAAGAAGCGGAGGTCGTGCTGGCGCTGCTTGAAAGCCGCCGCGGGCAATTCAAGAAAGACCCCGCCGGAGCCGAGCAATTGCTGAAGACCGGAATTACGCACCAGGCCGGCGGCGCGAAAAAGACCGAACTCGCCGCCTGGACCAGCGTCGCCCGGGCCCTGTTTAACAAACACGAATTCGTCATGCGATATTAGAGACGTAGAGACCTGCGTGGAGATGTGGCGCGCGCCGCTGACGCGCCGATTGAGGAAATCACCATGACCAACGAAAAAAGAAACCTGCTGAACCGCCGCGGCTTTCTAGGGCGCTCGTCGATGGGCCTCGGAGCGCTGGCCCTCAACTCGGTTCTCCAGCCGAAACTATTCGGCGCGAAAAGCGGCCTCCCCGGCTTCCCCAATCACACGCCCAAGGTCAAGCGCATTATCTTCCTGTGCATGGCCGGCGGCCCGGCGCACCTCGAGCTGCTCGACCACAAACCCGAACTCGCCAAGCGCGACGGCGAGCCGATGCCGGAATCCTTCACCAAGGGACAGCAGATCGCCCAGCTACAGGGCAAGGAGCTGAAGATCCTTGGCCCGCAGCATCCCTTCCAACACTACGGCGAGAGCGGCCAGTACATGACCTCGCAGCTCCCGAAAATCGGCGAGGTCGCCGACGATCTCTGCATCATTCGATCGATGCAAACCGAGCAGATCAACCACGACACGGCCCACACTCTCATGAATACCGGTTTTCAAATGGCCGGGCGGCCCAGCATGGGCTCGTGGCTGCTCTACGGGCTCGGCAGTGAAGCGGAAGACCTGCCGGGGTTCGTTGTCCTCACCTCGGAAGGCGGCGCGCAGGCGCAGCCGATCGCCGCCCGGCAATGGCACTCCGGCTTTCTGCCGAGCATCTACCAAGGCGTGAAGTTCAACTCGTCGGGCGATCCGGTCAACTACGTTCGCAACCCGGCGGGAGTCAACCGCGAAATGCAGGGCGAGTTGATTGACGCGGTCGGCAAGCTCAACCGCATCCAAAACACATGGATGGACGACCCGGAAATCGCCACTCGGATCGCGCAGTACGAGTTGGCTTTCCGGATGCAGATGAGCGTTCCCGATCTGGTCGATTTCTCAGACGAGCCGCAACACGTTCTCGACATGTACGGCGCCAAGGGCGGCGGCGGGACCTTCGCTTCCAATTGCCTTCTCGCCCGCCGCTTAGCCGAGCGGGGCGTGCGCTTCATTCATCTCTATCACCGCGGTTGGGACCACCACAACGAAATCAAAAAGGGCATCCCGATCAGTTGCAACTATGTGGACCAGGGCACGTCGGCGCTGATCAAGGATCTCAAGCAGCGCGGCATGTTCGAGGACACGCTGATCGTCTGGGGTGGCGAGTTCGGCCGCACGCCGATGTCGCAGGGCGACAAGCGTGAGCTGCTCGGCCGCGACCATCACATCAAGGGCTTTTCGATGTGGATGGCCGGCGGCGGCATCAAGGGCGGCACCAGCTACGGAGCAACGGACGACCTCGGCTACGCCGCGGTGGAAAATGTCGTTACCATCAACGATTTCCACGCGACGATGCTGCATCTCTTCGGCGTCGACCACTTGAAGCTGACCCACCGCTTCCAAGGCCGCGACTTCCGGTTAACGGACGTCCACGGCAATGTCGTGAAGGATATTCTGACGTAGCGACCGGCGGAGACCCGCGCTGCCGCCGATCGTCGTTGGACCACACGACCGGTTTCTCTATTACGGTCAACGACATTTGCAATGTCGTTCGGGAGTTGTTCGCCCGTTTGTGGGCCGGCCGTGTCTCGCCATTTTGTGTTGAAAGAATGAGGAGGCTTTGTCCGCCATGTCCAACGACGAAACTCTGCGCGAACATCTGGTGAAGCTTCTGCAAGCCCGCCAGGCCCACGCCACGCTTGCGTCGGCGGTCAAGGATTGCCCGGCTGACCAGCGCGGCGTCCGGCCGGACGGGTTGCCCTACAGCGCTTGGCAAATCCTCGAGCACATCCGCATCGCGCAAAGGGACATACTCGAATTCAGCCGCGATCGAAGCCACGTCTCGCCCAAGTGGCCGGAAGGCTATTGGCCGGAAAGTGAAGCACCGCCCGACGACGAGTCCTGGGAAAAGAGCATCGCCGAGATTCACGCCGACCTAGAACAGATGACGCAATTGGTGCTCGACCCCGAGACCGACCTCTATGCCGCGATCGAGTGGGGCGACGGCCAGACGATCCTGCGCGAAGCCATAATGATAGCCGACCACAACAGCTACCACGTCGGTCAACTCGTGCTGCTACGCCGGCTGCTGGGTTCGTGGTGAGCATCGCCCTCGAAACTTCGTGACGCGGATACAGAGCCCAAGGCGCGAGCGACGGGCCAAGCGCACCCAACAGGCCTGAAATCGCCCCCCAATCAATCCGCGATGGCTTGATAGGCAAGCACGCGAAAGCGTGCCCGCAAACCAAGGTTGCCGTTTGGGTAGAGCTGTGACATGAAAATCCCGAACATATCCTCGGCCGGGTCAATGAAGAAAGTCGTATTGAAGAACCCGCCCCAGCCGAACGTTCCCGGCGAGGCAGGCGTGCCGAGGTCCTTCCCCTCGCGCACGACGAAAAAGCCCAATCCAAACCCGGCCCCTTCGATGCCCATATCCACCAGGTGATCACTCGTCATCAACTCCACCGTTTTGCGGCTCAGCAGTCGGGCGCCGCCCAACTCACCGCCGCTGAGCAGCATCTGCGCGAAGCGCGCGTAGTCGCCGATCGTCGAAGACAACCCGCCTCCGCCGGAAAAATATGTTGTCGGGCCTTCATAAGGATAGGTGACCGAATAAACCAAGGAACCGTCGCCTTGCAACTCACCATTGGATGCCCGCGTGATCGGGGCGCCGTTGCAGCGTTCGTAAACAGCCGCGATTCTCCCATGCTTATCTCGCGGCAGAAAAAAGTGGGTGTCGTTCATCCCGAGAGGAGAGAAAATACGGTCTTCGAAAAACTTGGCCAAGCTTTGGCCCGAGGCTACTTCGACGATTCTTCCCAGCACGTCGATTGACAAGCCGTAATGGAAAGCCTCGCCGGGGCTGAAAAGCAGCGGCGCGCCGGCGAGAGTCCTCACCCCTTCCGCAATCGTTCCGGCGTCTTGAACAAGCCCGTGCGTGATCCCGGCTTTCTTATATTCGGCGCCGATCCGCTCGTTCCACTGGTAGGTGAGACCCGAAGTGTGGGTCAGTAAATGGCGTATCGTGATCGGCCCCTTCGCCGGCGTCGGTTCGCCGCCCGGCTCCGACTCCGCCGGCAGAACCCTGATGTCCTTGAATTCAGGAATGAACTTCGACACGGGGTCGTTCAGCAAAAACTTCCCCTCTTCCCAAAGGATCATCACAGCCACGCTCGTGACCGGCTTCGTCATCGAGGCGATGCGGAAGATCGTATCGGTCGTCATCGGCTTGCCGGCTTCGATGTCGGCCATGCCGAAGGCTTTCAGATGCGCCGTCTTGCCGCGGCGAGCGACCATCGTGACAACGCCGGCAATGTCGTTGCTCTCGACGTGTTGCCTCATCACGCGATCGATGCGCGCGAGGCGTTCTGATGACAGCCCTACCGACTCGGGTTTCGCCGCCGGCAAGACCTCCGCGGAGAGACGAAGGAAGCTCGCGCCCAGCAGGAGAATTGCGAGTAGGATGCGTCGTGTAACCATGGCGAGTAGTATGACGAATTCAGTGACCCGATCGTCGGTCTCGAATTCGGCTATGAGGGAAAACGTGAAATCGGAGACAATACGACCATGCGGCCTGTTTCGGTCATTTCCACCGGCATGACCAACTTCGGGGCCTTCCCCGACCTGTCGATTCGCGACTTGGCGGTCGAAGCCGCCGGGAACTGCCTACGAGCCGCGGACGTTGACCCCGGCCGAGTCGAGGCTCTTTACGTCGGCAATTTCGCGGGACCTTCCTTCGTGGGCCAAAATCACCTCGCCCCCTGGATTGGCGGCGCGATCGGACTCGAAGGCGTACCCTGCACGCGCATTGAAGCAGCCTGCGCATCAAGCGGCTCGGCATTCTTTCATGCCTATGCCGGTGTCGCCGGCGGACTCTATGACCTGGTCTTGGTGCTGGGCGTCGAGCAGATGACGCCGCAAACCACCGCCCGCACGACCGAAATCCTCGCGGCGGCCGGAGACGTCGGAGGCGAGGTTCGCGTCGGCTCGACCTTCCCCTCGATCTTCGCGATGATCGCGCAACGTCACATGCACGAGTTCGGAACCACCCGCCGACACTTGGCCGCCGTCGCGGTGAAGAATCACGCCAATGGCGCGTTGAACCCCCGTGCCCAAATGCGCAAGCCGATCACGATGGAAAAGGCCCTCGCCGGCCGCCCCATCGCCGACCCGCTAACCGTCTACGACTGTTCGTTGATCAGTGACGGCGCGGCGGCCGTGTTGATCGCCTCAGACGACGTGGCCCGAAAACTGTGTGACAAGCCTGTGCGCGTGCGCGGCTTGGCGCAAGCTTCCGATCGATTGGCGCTCGACGAAAAGCCCGACATCACGACCTTCTCCGCTGTCAAAGTCGCGGCGGAAAAAGCATACGCCATGGCGGGTGTGGGGCCAAAGGACATCGACTTCGCCGAACTGCATGACTGCTTCACGATCGCGGAAATCATCGCGCTGGAAGACCTCGGATTCGTCCCGCGGGGTCACGGCGGACCCGCGACCCTCGAAGGCCGCACGGCGCTCGACGGCGATCTCCCCGTCAACTCCGACGGCGGTCTCAAGTCCAAGGGACATCCGGTGGGCGCGACCGGCGTCGCACAGATCCGTGAAGTGGTTTCGCAGATTCGCGGCGAGTGCGGCGAACGCCAAATCCCCCAAACCGGCGTGGGGCTCACACAAAACCTAGGCGGCTCCGGCGCAACCTGCGTCGTGGGAGTTTTCTCGGCATGAGCGCGATCGAGGTGGGCACCCAAGCCCGGGTTTATTCGGTGACGAAGCTACATGCCTCCGCCGAAGCCTTCGAGAAAGACTTGCCGTTCCAAACGGCCATCGTCGAGTTTCCCGATGGTTCCCGCAAGACGGTGCGCATCCAAGGCCCCGACGTCGGGATCGACGATCTCGTCGAGGCCCTCGACAAACGCGATGCGGTTTGGTTTTTCGGGAAGACGCAAGAGCCGTAAAGAGTCTCTAAGAGGCAGAGTCTTCCGCTATGTGGTTTGTCTTTGGGCGCGGGCGGCCACCCGATCATTCACAGCCGCCGCGACAGCCCCGAACAGCTCTTCCCGGCTAATCGGCTTGCTCACATAGTCGTCCATGCCGGAGCGCAGATAGTTTTCGCGATCTCCCTTGACGGCGTGCGCCGTGAGCGCGATGATCGGAGTACGCTCGTCGCCGCCGCTTTCCAGACGACGTGTTTCTTGGGTCGCTTCCACGCCGCCCATACCGGGCATTTGAACATCCATCAAAATCACATCGGGGCGATCCGTGCGAAACAACTCTACGGCCTCACGGCCGTTCTTCGCGAAAATCGCACGGTAGCCCTCGCGTTCAAGCAGTGTCCCGATGAGACCGCGCATCTCGGGAAGGTCGTCGACCACAAGCACGCGGATGTCGTGAGCCGTCGATGAAGCCGTTGCGGTAAAGGGCCGTGACGAGGCCGTTTGGTCCGGCTTGCCGTTTACCACGCTCGCCAGCATTTCGGTTCGCCCGGCTTCGGCGTCGTGATCATCGGTCAGCGCAAAGACCATCCTACATTGGAAACTGCTTCCCTCACCCGGGCGGCTGCTGACGGAAATATGCCCGCCCATCATCGTGGATAGTTTTTGGCAAATCGCCAATCCCAACCCGGCTCCGCCGAAGGGGCGGGTGGAAGAACTGTCGACTTGCTCAAAGGACCTGAAGATACTCTCTTGACGGTCTTTGGGGATCCCGATACCGGTATCGGAAACGGTGCAACTAAGCTCGATCTTCCCTTCACTCGTCCCCTGGTCTTCGAGAGATACGGTAATGCCGCCTTGCTCGGTGAACTTCACGGCGTTGTCAAGCAAGTTGAGCAGAATTTGCCGCAGCCGGGTGGGGTCCCCATACACATCGGTCGGGATGCCGTCATCCAACTCCAACGCGAGTGTGAGCCCCTGATGATGGACGATCTGCGGAGTCTTCTGGAAGTCACCGAACCGGGAAGCGCTATATCGGACATGCGCGGCTCGACCCACCGACCGTCCGCGGGTCCGCGGTTGCCACGCGCCGCCGGGCGTGCCGCTGCCGGGCAGCCCATGCGCCGCCTTGCGATTCCAGTGGTTGTGGCCGGCTTGCTGGCGATCGGCGCGGGGGTGTGGTGGGGCGCCCGAACCAATCCACCGCCCGGGCCCGCTCATTCCACGGCGGAGATCGCCTCGATCGTCGTGCTGCCGTTCGAGAACCTGTCCGGCGACCCGGAGCAGGAGTTTTTCAGCGACGGTATGAGTTCGGAGTTAATCGGAAACCTCAGCAGCGTGCAGTCCTTGCGAGTGATTTCTTGGACGACCGCGAGGAGATACAAGAACACGGAGAAAAGCGCTACTGAAATCGGCAAGGAGCTGGACGTAGGCTATTTGCTCGAAGGGGCCGCGATGCGGGCCGGCAATGATGTTCGCATCACGGTTCACCTGACGGACGCGGGACAAGACCGCCAAATCTGGTCCGACAGTTTCGAAGGCCCGCTGGCTGGCATTTTGCGTCTCCACCGAGAAGTGGCTCAAGCGGTAGCTCCGGAAATTGAGGGGAGACTCACGGTTCCCAGGCGGGGACCGGCAGCCGAGAGCGACGTGCCGCCCGAGGCCTACGTGGCCTATTTGAAGGCGTTGGCGGCATATCGAAAAGACCTCGACGCTGCCCGAGCGCTTGCTTATTTTCAACAGGCCATCGACGCGGCGCCCGATTTTGCCCCGGCCCATGCGGGAATCGCTTTGATGTACCAGGATCTGTCTTGGGGAGGGGCGATGTCGATAGCGGAGGCGCAGTCTCGGGGTCGGGCGGCCATGCGAAAGGCCTTGTCTTTGGACCCAAAAGAACCCACGGCCCTGCGGGTCCAGGCTGACTCGAGAGTATACGACTGGGATTGGGAAGGAGCCGCGGCAGTCTTCGCAACCGCGATCGAGGCTTTCCCGAGCCACGCCGGACTTCGGGTCTCCCATGCGCACCTGCTCGCCGTTTACGGTCGCTTCGAGGACGCACGCAAGGAAATCCTACGGGCCTACCGGCTCGATCCTCAGGCTTTCGAAACGGGTATGCATGTCGGAGCAATTCACCATGCCACCCGAGATTATGACGGGGCGGGAAAGTATGCCCGGCGGCAGGAAAAGGCGTTCCCGGGAAGCGGGTTGCTTATCTTGGCGGAGGTCGCCATTCTCACGGAACAGTACGACGAAGCGGCTTCTTTCTGTCGCGAAGGTCCGCCCGGCCGCGACTGGCCGATCGTGTGTTTGGTGTACGCGTACGGTCTGAAAGGGGATCGCGCAGCCGCGATTGGGGCGCTGGATCAACTCAAACGCAGGGCGGCAAGCAAGAAGCACGTCTCCCCGTTGGGGTGGGCCATTGCCTACATCGGCCTGGGCGACAAGGACAAAGCGTTGAAATGGTTAGAGCAAGCCTACGAAGAACGAGACCCATCCCTCATTCATCTGGGCCTCGACCCGAAATTCGACCCCCTTCGCTCGGAACGCCGCCTCCGGGCCCTCGTCGAGAAGATGAATCTGCCGTTCTTTTACTCGATGTAGCACGCGCGGAAACGGGCCGGCACCTTGACAAAGTTTCTGCCCGATGATAATCCAAGAGTGAACGGTCGAGTTCATGAAACCGGTCCACCTTCATTGGTTGCTTCGTTTGGCGGCACTTCCCGCTGTCGTAGCGCTGTTGGTCATGACCACGGCCGGGGCCGCGCCCGGGCTGTTTCACGGCGACCGACTCGACCATTGCTGTGAATTCTGCCACCTGGGGCACGCGCCGATTCTCAAAGCGGTTGCTTCCCTGACCGTCCCCACCCCTTCGGCTTCGGCGGCCACGGTCATCCTTGTCGAAAAGGCGGCGGGTTCCCACCACCGGTTGGGACTACCTTCCCCGCGAGCTCCGCCCGCCTGATCCACCTATCCTTTCATGACGTTGCCTGAGCTTTGCCCCACCGGGCGAATGTTCAGGCGTTGCCCCTAACCGAGGCGGACGCGACTTGAGGGGCGTAGCCGGCGGAACCCTCTCCGCATCGTCGGATTGCCCGTGAGCTTTTCGAAGACCCAAATTCGACTTGCCGCCCTGTGGGCCTTCACGGCCTTCGCGGCCGACCTGCGCCCGCAAACGCCTCCTTCGATCGAAGGAACGGTGAGGTTGGGCAGTAGCGGCGAGCCGCTTCATGGGGCGTCGATACTGATCGAAACCTTGGGACGCACGACGACGTCGGACGGCGAGGGCCGCTATGTCTTTCTCGACCTGCCGCCGGGAACTTATGATTTGGTCGCCCACCTCGACAGCATTTTCACCGAGGAGTCGAAGATCGCCGCGGTCAGCGAGGGACGAACGGCGCGGGTCGACTTCGCTCTCGATCTGCTTTCGATCAAGTCCGAGATCACCGTCACGGCGGAGGGCCGCCGGCAATCGGCCTTCGAATCTTTCCAAAGCGTCGATTCGCTGGACGCTTATGAACTCAACGAATCAATCGGCGCCTCGATCGGCGAAGTGCTCGGCGACAATCCCGGCAGTGGCGTCGCTAAGCGAAGTTTCGGTCCCGGCTCGTCGCGGCCCATCATTCGCGGTTTCGACGGCGACCGAGTTTTGATTCTCGAGGACGGGATTCGATCGGGGACTTTGTCCTCGCAATCGGGCGACCACGGGGAGTTGATTAACGCCGCGGCGCTTGATCGCCTGGAAGTGGTCAAAGGCCCGGCCACGCTTCTCTACGGGAGCAACGCCCTGGGCGGGGTCGTCAATGCGATCAGTCGTCATCATGCCGTCCACGAGCATCCCCACCAAGGCTTGCGCGGTTTTGTTTCCTCGTCGGCGGGTTCGGCGAATGCTCTGGGGGGCGGCACGGCGGGTTTCGAGTACGGCCGGGGGAACTGGTTGCTGTGGGGCGGGGCCGGAGGTCAGCGTACGGGTGACTACGCAACTCCGGCGGGCACCGTTGACAATTCGAGGACGCGAACCGCCGACGGTCGGGTCGGCATCGGATGGTACGGCGAAAGAACGTTCTTCAGTTTCGGCGTCAAAGCCGACGACGGCGTCAACGGAGTGCCCTTCGCGGCGTCTTTCGAACCGGGGTTGGAGAGTGATCCGGGCCGGCTCGACGACGCCGAGGAAGAGGACGCCCGCCGCGTACAACTCGAAGCCGAGCGCTTTGTCTCGCGGTTCACTTGGGGAAGACGCAAGATCGGCCCCGCGATCGAGACGTTTCGGTTGTCGCTGAGCCTCACCGACTGGCGCCACGACGAGGTCGATATCGCCGGGTCGGATCGCACCGTCGCCACGAGCTTCGATCAGAGCCAGTTCATCTACCGAGGCGTCTTTGAACAGGCCAAATACGGGCCCCTGACAGGACGCTTCGGGTTCTGGGGACTGGCGCGCGACTACGACGTGGTGGGCGCGGAGGCTCTTTCCCCGCCGGTTGATCAGCGCGCGGTTGCTGTCTTCGGCCTCGAGGAAATCGAGCTCGAACGCGTTAAGTTTCAGTTCGGGGGGCGACTCGAACAAAACCGTTACGAGCCCGTCGGGCTTCGTGAGAGGACGTTCACCGGAGTTTCAGCGGCGGCGGGAATCCACGCTGATCTAGGCCGCGGGTCGGCACTGGTAATTAACTACGCCCATACACACCGCCCGCCGGCACTCGAGGAACTCTACAACAACGGCCCACACATTGGAACCATTTCGTTTGAAGTCGGAGACCCGAATCTGACTTCGGAAGTCGGCAACGGTATCGAAGTCTCACTACGCCGCGAAGGGAGGCGCGTTCGCGGAGAGTTGAACGCCTTCTATTACGGGTTTGACAACTTCGTCTTCCCCTTCGCGACGGGCGAGGTCCGCGAGGGCCTGCCGGTCCTTCAGTTCACGCAACTCGACAGCCGCTTTCTGGGAATGGAGGCCGCGGGCGGCCTGCGCCTCCGCGACGGTCTCTGGTTCAACCTGGGGATGGACTTTGTGGACGCGCAGGAGACGACGCACAATACGCCGTTGCCACGCATCCCGCCGCTACGAGCCAAAGTGGGATTCGACTGGCGTCAGGGAGGGTTCAGCATCAAGCCTCAAATTGTGATGGCCGCCTCGCAACACCAAACCTTCACGACTGAGACGCGCACGCCGGGATACACTGTGTTGAACCTGAAGGCGTCCTACACGATCCCGACACAGCATTTAGCGCATCAGTTTTCGGTCAATGTGTTCAACATCGCCGACCGCCTTTATCGCAACCACTCGTCGTTCATTAAAGACCTGGCTCCGGAGATCGGGCGAGGCGTGCGATTTACCTACGCGGTGCGATTTTTCTAGAAAACCGACCGTGACGCGCCGCGATGCGGTTCAGGCTAGTCGTCCGTTTGGTTTTCGTAGCGGGCGACGTCTTCGGCGCTGCCGATGACGAGCGGCGATTGCTGGTGGATCGAGTCAGCTTCGATGTCGAGCACGCGGCCGTTGCCTGTCCCGGCCGCGCCGCCGGCTTGTTCGATGATGAAAGCGAGCGGAGCGCACTCGTAGAGCAGCCGCAGCTTACCTTGCGGGTAACTTCTGTCGGCGGGGTAGAAATAGAAACCGCCTTCGAGCAAGCAGCGGTGAAAGTCGGCCGCTAAAGCGCCGGTGTAGCGCAGTGAGTAGGATCGCCTATGGGTCGGGTCGGCGGCGTTCAGAGCGTCGCTCAAGCGGCGAATCCCTTGTTCCCATTCCGAATAGCGCGACAGATTGGCGCTATAGGTTTTGCCTTCGCGAGGGCATCGAATATCGGGGTGGGACAAAACAAATTCGTCGGAATCACGATCCAGCGTGAACCCCTCGACACCTCGGCTGGCCGTGTAGACGAACATCGTGCTCGTCCCGTAAAGGATGTACCCGGCGGCGACTTGGTCACTGCCCCGTCGGAGGAATTCGTTGCCGGCCCTTGAGGAAGCGCTACGCCGATAGATCCCGAAAATAGTTCCCAGCGAGCCGTTGATGTCGGTATTCGACGAGCCGTCGAGCGGATCAATATAGACGACGTAGGCGGCGGCATCCGAATTCGGCAGCCAAGCCGGTTCGTCGCGTTCTTCCCCGACCATGGCGGCGACCGAACCGCTTTCGGCCAGGGCGTCGAAACAGATCTCGTCGGCGACGACATCAAGTTTCTTCTGTGAGTCGCCGGTGGGGTTTTCATCCCCCGAGGCCCCCAGACCGCCGGTAAGAGCAGCACGCGCGACTTCTCGCGAGATCCGCTTGCCGGCCGACGCGAGCTGATCGAGAACCGCGAGCAGACCGTCCTCGATCGGCTCTTGGTCGGAGACTTCGCGAAGTCTCGCGGCAAAGGTGGAGTTGGTTGCGAGTTTCATGCCGATCGTCGTTCCCGAGGTTCGCCGCCCGCTCTTACCGCAACGCCTCGCTCACGGCCGCCTCGATCTTCCGCAGCCCGGCTTCGACGTCGCTCCCCAGATGCAGGCGTAGAGCCCGTCGGCCGCGTTCGGCCAAGACTTCGAAGTCTCCCCGCGCCTGCGCGGCCTTGACGACGCCGAAGGTATAGCTGCGTCCCGGGATCGGCAAATCGGCGGCATCGTCGCAGGTAATCTGGAGGAACACGCCGCTGTCGGGTCCGCCCTTATAAGCCTGTCCGGTGGAGTGCAAAAATCGCGGCCCAAAGCCCAAGCAGGTCGCGGCATGGGTGGAGTCTCGGATCGAGACACGAGATGCCTGAAGAGATTTCTCGTTCGCTTCATTCATCTCGATATAGGCCAACAGCGCAACGTAATCGCGCGCGCCGACGCGCTGGAGATGAGCCCGTAGATAGTCGACAAGCGAAGGGTTTTCGCCGGCGGCTTTCGATAACGCTTGGCCATTGTTCTCGTCGCTGAAGAGCTTCACGCCGTCAGCTTCAAAGAACGGCGTTTCGGCCGGCAACACCCCGCTTTGCTCGACCTCGTCGGTCAACTTACGGGTCGCAATCTTAGCGGCCTCGACGTCGGGTTGATCGAAGGGATTGATGCCGAGAATGGAGCCGACGACGGCAGTGGCGATTTCCCAACGGAACCACTCCTGCCCGAGATCATGAACATCGGCGATCTCGATGCGCACGACGGGATGCCCGGCGGCTTCCAACTTTGCAAGGGCCCGAGTCTGTTCTTCATCCGGGTCCGGGGCGAGCCGTAGGTGAACGAAAACGCGGTCGCCGCCGTAGACCTCGGGCGGTCCGACAGGCTCGCGGTCCACCGGGATCAACCCCTTGCCCTGCTTGCCGGTCGATTCGGCCAGCAACTGCTCAAGCCAAGCTCCGAGGTCATGAACACCCGGGGAGGCGAGGATCGTGACTTTGTCGCGGCCCTCGAGCGCCAGCGTGCCGAGTAAAGTGCCGAGCACGACGCCGGGGTTCTCCGGCGCCGAGGAGCAGGGCGAGCAGGCCGCGGCCATGCGGTCGCCGTGGTCGAGAAAACGCGGCGTATCGACGCCCATGACCGCCGCGGGGACCATGCCGAAATCCGACAACGCCGAATAGCGGCCGCCGATCGACTTGACGCCGTGGAAGATATGACGGAAGCCCAGTTCGCGGGCCGTCTGTTCGAGTTGCGAGCCGGGGTCGGTGACAGCGATGAAATGCTTCGGAGCCTGCTCGGCGCCGACAATCTCCTGAACTCGGCCGAAGAAATACTGTTGAAAGATGTTTGGCTCGAGAGTACTGCCCGACTTGCTGGCGACGATGAAGATCGTCTTGGCGAGGTCGACTTTCTCTTCCAAGGTCTTAACCTGGGCCGGGTCGGTCGAATCAAGCACATGCAGTCGGGGAAAGCCGGCCTGGGGACCAAAGGTGAGCGAAAAAACCTCCGGACAAAGACTCGATCCGCCCATGCCGAGCACCATGGCGTCGGTGAAACCGGCCGCGCGAACATCGTCGGCGAGATTGGTCAAATGGCGCCGATGCGCGATCTGTTCTTCGGTAATGTGGAGCCAGCCAAGCCATTGACTCTCGTCGGCGCCGCTCCAAAGCGAGGCGTCGCCGGCCCATAACCGGCGAATCTTTCCGTTGACCAGCCAATCGTCGAGAGCGTCCGTGATTTTGGCTTTTGCCGCGGCGGGGACCGTGTAATTCTGAGGATTGCAATGTCCCGAAGCTAGGACGCGACAACGCTTGTCGACGGCGTTCAGCAGCTTGTCGAAAGCCTCGGCGAACAACCGCACGCCCTGAGTCAACAGCGTGTCGGTGACGGCGTCCATCGAGATGCCCGTGTCGGCCAGCGATTGCATGGTTTGGCGGGCGGCATCCAGGTTTTCCTCGAGGCTGTCGCGAACCTCGCCATGGTCGCGAAAGGCGTCCATCGTAGCCGGGGGAATGGTGTTGACAGTGTCGGGCCCGATCAGCTCCTCGACATAGAGGACATCGCTGAGGGCCGCATTCTTCGTGCTCGTGCTGGCCCACAGAACGCGCTGCGGCTGCGCGCCCTTGGCCTCGAGCGCGATCCAGCGATCGCCCGAGAAAAGCCCCTTGTAGGCCTCGTAGGTCAGCTTGGCGTTGGCGATAGCGACCTTACCCGACAGCCCGCGTAGGCGGTCGGCGGCCGCCGCGTCGGCAGCGGCAAGCTTTGCGGCGATTTCGTCGTCAATGGCGGAATCAATGCGGCTGATAAAGAAGCTGGCGACTCCGGCAATTTTGTTGATCGGTTCGCCCGCCGCGGCGCGCTTCTCCAGACCGCTCAGGTAAGCCCGGGCGACTTGTTCGTAAACTTGTTGCGCGAACAGCAGCGTGACGTTGACGTTGATGCCCTCGCTGACCAATTGTTCGATCGCCGGAATGCCCTCGGGCGTGGCGGGAACCTTGACCATCAAGTTAGGACGCGAGACTTCCGCCCACAGCCGGCGGGCCTGTTCGAGTGTCCCGGCCGTATCGTGCGCCAGGAAGGGAGAGACTTCCAAGCTCACGAAACCATCCCGGCCGTCGGTCCGGTCGTGGACGGGCCGCAGCACGTCGGCGGCGTCTTGGATGTCGCGGATGGCAACCTTTTCGTACAGCCGCATCGGGTCGTGGTCGCCCGCGGAGGAAAGCTCGTCGAGCAGCGCTTGATAGTCGGCACTGCCGGCGATCGCTTTCTCGAATATCGCGGGGTTCGAAGTAACGCCTCCGAGCGCATCCTCGTCGACCATTCGTTGGAGGCCCCCGCCTTCGATCAAGTCGCGGCGGATGAAGTCGAGCCAGGCCGATTGGCCTCTCTGAGAAAGTCGTTGCAGTGGATTCATGGTGGTTTCCCCGGCTCTCTGCGCGCCGGCGGCTCGCTAGGAGGCCCAACCGCCTCCTACACCAAGACAGCTTCTCCGGCGCTCACCCGCCGGTGTTGCTGCTTGGCCGCGTCGACGACGTTGTCGGGCGTAAAGCCGAATCGCTGTTGCAGTTCCTTCAGCGGCGCGGAAGCGCCGAACGTCGTCATCCCGATGGCGGTGCCTTCGATGCCGACATAGCGTTCCCAGCCCAGCGTCGAGGCCTGCTCGACCGAGACACGGGCCCCGACCGACGGTGGAATCACGCTGTGGCGGTAGGCCTCGGGCTGTTGTTCGAAAAGCTCCCAAGAAGGCATGCTGACGACACGGGCGGCGATTCCCTCGTGCTGGAGCTGTTCATGAGCCTCTAAGCACAAGCTTACCTCACTGCCGCTCGCCATCAGCACGACATCCGGCGGTCCGTTCTCTGCGTCGATCAGCACATAGGCGCCCTGGGCCAAGCCCGCCGCCGAGCCATAACATTTGCGATCGAGAGTAGGAAGATCTTGGCGCGAGAGGACCAATGCCACCGGTTCGTGGCGCAACTCGGCGATTACCCGCCAGGCTTCGACGACTTCGTTGGCGTCGGCGGGCCGCAAAGTAATCAGTCCCGGAATCGCCCGCAACGAAGCCAATTGCTCCACCGGCTGGTGGGTCGGCCCGTCCTCGCCGACACCGATTGAATCGTGCGTGAAGATATGGACCACCGGTAGTTCCATCAGCGCGCTGAGCCGAATCGCCGGCCGCGCGTAATCACTGAAGATGGGTATTTACTTGACTCAGGTGACCACAAGATGTAGGATCGGGGAAATGGAAGATTATCCTCGGAATCTGGCCGAGTTCGAGGCGCGTTTCGCCACCGAGCAGGCCTGTCGAGAGTATCTGTGTCAACTCCGCTGGCCGGAGGGTTTTCGTTGTCCGCGATGCGGGCACGACAAAGCGTGGGCGGTGCGGACAGCGCTGCTGGAGTGCGCCGGCTGCGGGCATCAAGCTTCTCCAACGGCGGGCACAATATTTCAAGACACCCGCCAACCCCTCCAGAGTTGGTTTCGAGCCATGTGGTGGCTCACGAGCCAGAAGAACGGGGCGAGCGCGCTGGGCTTGCAGCGGGTGTTGGGCCTGGGCAGCTACAAAACGGCCTGGACTTGGTTGCATAAGCTCCGGCGCGCCATGGTGCGGCCCGGACGCGATCGGCTCAGCGGGCGCGTGGAGGTTGACGAGACTTACTTAGGAGGCTTGGAGGAGGGCGTGCGCGGTCGCCAAACCGACGCTAAGGCGCTGATTGTAGTAGCGGCCGAGGAAGATGGTGCCGGCATCGGGCGGGTTCGGATACGCACCATTCCCAACGCCTCCGGGGACAGCTTGATGGCCTTCGTCGGCGAGTCGATCGAACCCGGCAGCGTGGTCCATACCGACGGTTGGCTGGGATACGAACCGCTCGAAGGCGACGGCTATCGCCACGAGGTGAGCTACCTGGAGGGGCAACCGGCGCGCGCCTCGAAACTGCTCCCCCGGGTGCACCGCGTGGTGTCGTTAGTGAAGCGCTGGATACTGGGCACGCATCAAGGAGCGGTCAGTCACGAGCATCTCGACTCCTACCTCGACGAATTCGCCTTCCGCTTCAACCGCCGCAAGTCCAGAAGTCGAGGCAAGCTCTTTTACCGCCTGGTTCAACAGGCCGTCGCCGTGCCACCGGCACCCTACAAATCGCTGGTCGGAGGCACCGCGACACGCGCTACGGACGACCACAACATGTAGGGGCTATTTCCCAATACCTGAGTCAAGTAAATATCCATCTCACTGAAAATCAAGAAGCCCGACCCGAAGGGCCGAACCTTCGATAGCGACAAACCGTTGAGCACCGACGCCATGGCATGTTCCCGCACGCCGAAATGGAAGTTGCGGCCTTGGAAGGTCTTGGGGGTGAAATCACCGGCTTTCTCGAATTCGAGCCGCGTCTTGGTCGAGGGCGATAGATCGGCCGACCCGCCGAGCAGCCAAGGCAGTTTCTCGGCGACGGCATTGAGCGCCTTGCCGGAGGCGTCACGTCCGGACACACCCTTCTTGTCGGGCTTGAACTCAGGCAAGCCGTCATCCCAACCCTTGGGCAGTTGTCGATGCTGCATCTTGTAGAGATGGTCGGCCAACTCGGGGTATTCCCCGCGATACTCATCGAACTTGACCATCCAGGCCTGCCGCAAGCCGCGGCCGCGACGACGGATGCCCTGCCGAAAATGCTCTTCCACGCCGTCGGGAATCAAGAATGCGGCGTCTTCGGGCCAGCCGTAGTTCTGCTTCGTCAGCCGCGTCTCGTCCTCGCCGAGCGGTGCTCCGTGGGCGGCGCTGGTGTCCTGCTTATGTGGCGATCCGTAGGCGATGTGGCTGTCGACAATGATCAACGTCGGCCGGTCTAGGGTACTTTTGAAAGTGTTAAAAGCCCGGTCGAGCGAGTCCAGGTCGTTGGCGTCGCCCACCCGCGTCACATTCCAACCGTAACCGATGAAACGGGTCGCCACGTCGTCGCTGTAGGACCAGTCGGTGTGCCCCTCGATCGAAATTTTGTTGTTGTCATAAATCCAGCAAAGGTTCGACAGCTTGAGGTGCCCGGCCAACGAGGCCGCTTCCTGGCTGACGCCCTCCATCATGCAGCCGTCCCCGCACAGCGCGTAGGTGTCGTGGTTGAACATCGCATACCGCGAGCGGTTGAAGTACTCGGACATCCATTTCGCCGCCGCCGCCATGCCGACGCTGGTCGCCACGCCCTGCCCGAGCGGACCCGTCGTCGTCTCGACTCCCGACGTCCAGCGATATTCCGGGTGCCCGGGACATTTGCTGCCCAACTGTCGAAAGGCGCGAATGTCGTCGAGCGAGACGGACAGTTCGCCCAACGTCTCGTACTTCGGATTCACGCTGCGCACCGCCGACAGATGCAACATGGAATAAAGCAGCATCGAGGCGTGCCCGATCGAAAGCACGAAGCGATCTCGATTGGGCCAGATCGGGTCGTCGGGGTCGAAGCGCAATTGGCGCTGCCAGAGGCTGTACATCACCGGAGCCAAGGCCATCGCCGTCCCGGGATGCCCCGAACCGGCGCGCTGCACGGCGTCCATGGATAGAGTCCGAATCGTGTTGACGCTGATTTGCTCAATCGAATCTTGATTCACCACAGCCTCCAGGGAGGTGTACACCTCCCCACAAGAGGCTCATCGTCCTTGCGCGCGGTTATCCTTAATCCGGTCTTGAAGACGGTGGAAGGCGGCCCGCTCGTCGCGGAGCCGCGCGGGATGCGGCTATGACCATCGGGCCGGAAGTTTACGAGGTTACAGTGTCCGGATTTCCAAATTTCGAGGATTTGCTAATCTGATAATTCAAACCAAGACAGCGCTTCTGAAGGCGCGGAGGATTTTTATGGCCGGCCCCAATACCTTGAATTTCAGTGACAGCGATTTCGACACGGAAGTCTTGCAATCAGACGTTCCCGTGCTCGTCGACTTTTGGGCCGTTTGGTGCGGCCCGTGCCGCGCCATGGCGCCGATCGTCGACGAAGTTGCCACTGAATACCAGGGCAAGGCCAAGGTCGGCAAGTTGGATGTCGACAATAATCCCCAAATCGCCACCCGTTACCAAGTGCGGGGCATCCCCACCCTGCTGCTTTTCAAAAACGGAGCGGTGGTTGACCAAGTGGTCGGCGCGGTTGGCAAAGAGAAAGTAGCCACCCTGCTCAACGGCCACGTATAAGGCGCGCGGCGTACCTGTTTAGAAACCGGAGAGCTGTCGCCGGGATTGGCGACACCGCACCCTGAAGGCCCGCGCCGCGGCTGGGGCGCTTCCAATTACCTCTGACCAGCCGCTATTCCTTGATCCCCAACACGTCGAGCAGAAAGGCGTACTCAAACGCCCGCTCGCGCAGCCGCTCATAACGGCCCGAGGGACCGCCGTGGCCGGCGCCCATCTTCGTCTTGAGCAGAAGGCGATTAGCGTCGGTCTTCAGCGCCCGCAATTTCGCCGTCCACTTCGCCGGCTCCCAATACTGCACCCGCGGGTCGTTTATCCCGGCGGTGACGAGCAAATGCGGGTATTCCTTGCGCTCGACATTGTCGTAGGGCGAGTAAGACAGGATGTAATCGTAGAATTTCTTGTCGTTCGGATTGCCCCATTCCTCATACTCGGTCACGGTCAACGGAATCGAGGCGTCGAGCATTGTATTGACGACATCCACGAACGGCACCGCCACGATCGCGGCGTGGAACAAATCCGGGCGCATATTGAGGACCGCGCCCATCAAGAGGCCTCCGGCACTTCCGCCTTGCATCACCACCCGCTCGGGGTGGGCGTATTTCTGTTCGACCAGATGCTCGGCGGCGGCGATGAAATCAGTGAACGTGTTGCGTTTGTGGAGCAGCTTGCCATGGTCGTACCAAAGCCGCCCGAGGTCTTCGCCGCCCCGCACATGCGCGATGGCGTAGACAAACCCCCGATCGAGCAAGCTGATACGCACCGACGAAAAGTTGGGGTCGATCGTGTGCCCGTAGGAACCATACCCGTAGAGAAATAGCGGGTTGGAGCCGTCCTTCCTGAAGCTCTTCTTGTAGACCAGCGAGACGGGAACCCGCACGCCGTCCTCGGCGGTCGCGAAGACGCGCTCCGACGCATAGTCGGCCGGATCGTAGCCGCCAAGCACGTCGTAGCGTTTCTTGAGCTCGCGGGTCTTCGCCTCCATGTCGTAGTCAAAGACGGAGCGAGGAGTTGTCAGCGAGTTATACACAAATCGCAGCGTTGCGGTCCGAAACTCCGGGTTCCAGGCCCCGCCGAGGCTGTAGACAGGCTCTTCGAACTCAACCTCGTGAGTGCGGCCCGATTGCAGGTCGCGGATTTGGATATGTTCGAGACCGCCGGCGCGGGTCCACACGGCCAGATGGTGCTGAAAGACGCTGACGGCCTCAAGCAAGACGTCGTCGTCATGCGGAATCACTTCTTTCCAGCGTTTGCGTGAAGGATTGCTGACCGGCGCCTCCATTAAGCGAAAGTTCTTGGCGCGATCGTTCGTGAGGATGAAAAACCGGTCCCGCCCGTGGTCAACCTCGTACTCGACCTCTTGGCGGCGCGGTTCGATGACGCGGAAGGCTCGGCCGGGGCGGTCGGCGTCGAGGTAGTGGATTTCCGACGTCGTATTGCTCTCGAGCTCGAGCAATAAATATTTCTTGCTGCGGGTCTTGCCCAGGCTCAGATGGAAGGCGTCGTCTGGTTCATGGAACACGACCGCGTCCGAGGTTGGGTCTTCTCCCAAAACGTGGCGAAACAGTTTGTCGGGGCGCTTGGCTTCGTCGAGTGTGCTGTAGAAAAGCGTCCGGTTGTCATTGGCCCACTCGACCGAATAATACGTATTGGGGATTTCGTCTTCGCGCCATTCGCCGGTGGCCAAATCCTTGACGCGCAGGGTGTAGGTTTCCGAGCCGTCCGTGTCTGTCGAGACCGCCAGCAGACGATGATCCGGGCTGACCTCGAACGCCCCGAGCCGATAATATTTCTCACCCTCGGCTTCGGCGTTTTCATCAAGCAGAATCTCTTCCTCGGTTTCGTTCGTGCCCTTGCGGCAATGGATGTGGTACTGTTTGCCCTGCTCGGTGCGCGAGTAGTATTCGTAGTCGTCGATGCGCGTCGGCACTTCGGAGTCGGTTTCCTTGATGCGCCCGACGAGTTCGGCGTAGAGTTTTTCCCGCAGCGCCTCGGTCGGCTGCATCACCGATTTCGTGTAGGCATTTTCGGCTTCGAGATACGCGATCACCTCGGCATTTCCCCGCTCGCGGAGCCAAGAATAGTTATCTGTGCGCTCGTCGCCATGCAGGGTTTTGGTATGGGGAACAATTTTCGCGATCGGAGGATGGACGGGGGGCGACTCGCTA
This sequence comes from Bryobacterales bacterium, assembly GCA_965248235.1. GTDB lineage: Bacteria > Acidobacteriota > Terriglobia > Bryobacterales > UBA6623 > UBA6623. Next base: position 1,124,062 of record CBDFIU010000003.1, read on the forward strand.
CAGGCCATGGTTCCTAGAATAATGGATGCCGCCGCCGCGCCCGGCCGCGGGCCGACGAAGAAGCGACGCGACGGGCGTTGGCGAGGCGAATGGCGCAAAATCGTCAATAGCCTGATCTCCCCCACTGCCATATGCCCGCTGCGGTCAATGCACCCAAGGCAATTCGATCAAGATTTCATCCTGTTCGGCAAAGGGTGCTCCGCAATGCGGACAAAACTTGAACGGGTACCGAGTCGGCTGCTCATATTCCCCGCCGCACTCTCCACACTGGATTTCGTCCGAGCCGTAGCGTTCGCTCAGGATGATCTTGCGCGACTCATCATAACGCGGCTCTCGGCCGCGGATCGCGAACGAGCACCAAGGGCAAAAGTCGTAGGATTCGAAATCGCCTTCCGGGTAAGGAAGCAAACAACGCCGACAGAAAGCGGTATCCGTCTCGCCGCGCCCGAGGTGCGCGAGTATTGCGCCGCGAAGTCGTATCAATCGGCGACGAACTTTCTCGGGGATGTCGCGGGTCATGTTCGGACTCTCACCACGGTCTGCCGGTAACGACAGAGACTTGTGTTTGTCCTAGCCGAACGTTAGGACACAGGTTGTCCCGCATCGGACGCCGCTCCACGCCAAGCTTTCCTGCCTGCAATGGTTCTCACTTGAACGATACGGCACGCCCGCTCTCGATCCCACAAACTTTCAACGAACGAACAGCGTCACGCCGCCAAATGTCGTAGTCGCTTGATCCCCTCAATCGCGCGATCCACATGCTCGTGCGTGTTGTAGATATGCGGGCAGAGCCGAAACCCGCCCGCCGTCGATCCGGCGATGCCGTGTTCGCGATACATTCGGTCGAGCAGCTCTTGAGCGTTGCCCGGGGGCACTTCGATGATGCACACGCCCGCGCTGAGCGCCGGATCGGCGGGCGTCACCACTTTCACACCGAGTTTCCGTAAGCCGCTCTTGAGACGCGCGGCCAACTCAAGTACCCGCGCCTCGGCGCGAATCGGCGTGATCAGATTGTGAAAATCCGCCGCGGTTTCGACCGCCGAGAGCGCGGCGTCGTCGCGCTGGCCGAAAGACTCGAATTTCCGAGCCCCCACGACGTCGGGATCCGCATTGGCTCCCCAACCCGGCGCCACCACATTGGGCCAAATCTCGGCGATTCTTTCCCGGCGAACATAGAGTAGCCCAACCTCTTTGGGCCCACAAAACCACTTGTGCGCGCTGGCGGTGAACGAGTCCACGCCCAGCCGGCCCAAGTCGAGATCGAAAGCGCCCCAACTCTGCGCCCCATCGACGTGAAAATAAATATCGCGCTCGCGGGCCGCCGACCCCAACGCCTCGACCGGCAAGCGCTGACCGCTGATATTCGAGGCATGGGTGACGGCCAATACGCGCGTTCGAGGACTGAAGGCGTTCACGAAAACCGCCCGCAATTCGTCTTCACCGGTTGGGGCGGGGGGCGTCGCCACGCGCCGCACACGGTAGCCGAAACGCTTGGCGCGAACTTCCCAGGCGACGTTATTAGTCGGGTGGTTTTGGTCCCACAGCAGAATCTCAGCGCCGGCGTCGAGCGTCAACCCGTTATTGATCGTATTATTCGCCTCACTCGTGTTGCGAACGAAAGCGATCTCATCGGCCGAGACCGCAAGCTGCCGGGCGACCTTGTCGCGGGCGCGTTCGAGAATCGCGGGAAATCGAGCGCGGTTGTGCGAGGAGCAATCGAGATCGATATCGCGCGTCAAGTCGGTAATGCGGTCGGCCACCACGCGCGGCGCGGGACAGAGGTTCGCGGCGTTCATGGGAACTTTTTCATCCCGAAAGGCGAATTGCTCGCGAATGAGTTTCCAATAATGCTCCTCCCCGTGGGCGGCGGAAAGCAAGGGCGCCAACTCGGTGGTCGTCGCGGCCGCGGCAGGGAGAAAAGCGGCGCCGCGGACTAGGAATTCACGCCTCGAAGGAGTGGGGGTTGTTACTTTACTCATCGCGGGTCTCCTATTCGTGCGGCAAGCCGGGGACGCTCACGCCACCGGCGAACCGCGTACGCAACTTGATCAGGGACGCACCAGCGCCGAAAAGCTCCAGATGAAAAACGCCAGGACGAGCACGATGGCCACGACGCAACCCACCGCGCCGGCCTTGGATTCCTTGTATTTCTTGCGGCCCTTCGCCGCTTTCCAACGTGACATTTCTAGCTCCGCCGCCGCCCAACGCGCCGCGCCACTTCGGAGAAAAACTCCTTCACGGTTTGCCGGCTGCGTTCGCTCAGATCACGGATCGTCATACCCGCCGCGGCCCGCCCTCTGCGCGCAAGGGCTTCCTGAGTAGCCAGCCATTGCGCCTGATGGTAGTCGGGCGGGTAGTCGACTTTCTTGAAACCGGCCGCTTTCTCGCTCAGCAGCACGGTCGAAAAGCCGCGACCGTAGCCAATAATCATCTCATGAAAGGAGTGATTCATCGCCGGCCCTTCATAAACGTCGGCGGGCATCTTCAGCCGAGAGCGAAAGATGCCGTCGGCGGCGCGGTCGAGCGCGAAGTAGGGCTTTGCCGGGGGCGTGGTAGCGCGTGTCTCCGAAGAACGTCAGCTCGCCGTAGGAAACTTTCCCCTCCTCGACCAACGAGCGAAGCACAGCCGCGTAGATCGCCGCCGCGTTGCCGTTCTCCGAACGCAGATGCTCGTCGGAAACCGCGGCAAGACGCCGCAAAGCTCCCAGGTGAACCGTTAGGCCGCCCCGCCAGCGAATACTGCACGGCGCATCGACGGTCGCGCGCCAAGCCTGGGTCCGCGCCGTTCCGCCGACTTTTTCGGCCTCGGCGCTGATTTCACCGGCGATCGTCTTATACAGTTCCACGCTCGGCTGCGTCACGAAATTCATGTCACGCAAATATCCCAATCCGAAAACGGCGTAGTGGATGAACTGCATGTAGCGCGCCGGGGCGGCTTCCCCATGCAGCCGGATCACGGCCAGCGGGTAGCCGGCGCGGCGCAGCCGACTCACTTTGTCGGCGTCGGGATTGTGGAGGCCGCGAGCGTTGACGACCAGAAAACAGCGGTCTTGCGCGCTCTCCTTGGGCGGGAAATAATTTAGCGGCTTGATTTTTTCGCCGATCGCGACCTTGATGCCGATTTGCTCGCTCTTGCCGAGACTTTCCTCGAAATCCTGCTTCGTCCAAACCGCGCCGCCCGACCATTCCCGCGGCAAAAACAGCGTCAATTTGTCGCGGCCGGCAAGCGCGTTCGCTTGGAGAAAACCCGCCAACTCCAGAGCTGCGTTCTTCTCGTCGTCGCTCAGCTTCGTCGCCCCCATCCACGCCGACAGATCGCACCCGACCAGCGCCAAGGGATAGAGGCTGCCGCGCGTCAGCGGGCCGCTGTGACGCCCTGCCGTCGTGTTGTCGTCATCGAGCTGCAACTCAACGCGCCGAAAGCCTCGCTCGCGCCCGAAGCGATCGAGGATCGAATCCGGCAGCGTCATGTAAAGGAAGTTCGACTGGTTGGGCACGCGCAGTTTCTTGTAGAGCGCGTCGAGAACTTCCAAATTCAACACCGGCTCGTACGACGTCATGCCCATCGCCATGCCCACGACCAATGTCTTGCGCAGCGCCAATTTCAAAGGCTGTTTCTCGGATGTCTCGATATGGTCGAGGATCGAGCGCAGCTTGGCCGGGTCGGTGGAATCGAGAATGTAAACCCGCAAGCCCTTACGCAGTAGCCCGGCGGCCTGGTAGAACACCTTGTCCTCCGCGGACCCGCCCATGCCGGCCCAGATCAAGTAGCGCAGTCGCACTCCATGATCCCTCCGGATCGCGGCACGGATCTGTGTGACCTCCTCGCCCACCATGTCCGCCCATTCCGGATGCCGCTCGGCCTGGCGGGGCAGGCTCAAAACGCCGTAGCCGTTCTTGCTGACCTTGCCCGTTCCGTTGACCTCCATGCCGATCGGAATCAATTTGTCGGACGAGGGCTTGAGGGAGGCCAACCCGTGTTCGCGAGTCTGGGCGTCGAGGTCGCGAACTCGTTCGAGAACGGATTCCCCGCGCAGACGTTCAAAACCGGGGTTGGAGGGGAGCGAATGGAGAGCCAACTTCAAGTGGCTGCGCGAGGGGGGCATTCAACTCTTGTAACCCAGTGGCGGCGGGACTGCAAGCGAGCGAAGCAACTTTTACTCCGGGAACCCAAAAAAGGTGGTGAAAGGGGAGCGGAAGCCGCCCGCCGGGTTCAATTCGGCGTTTCCGGCGACGCCTTCTCGGCTTCGGGAGCGTGAGTGAGGGGCCGCCCGTAGTCGAGCGCCGGTGGAACCTCGGCGAACTCTCCCACCGCCTCGAACAACGGGCCGAAATCACGGAACAGGTTCCCAATCAAGCAGTCGGTAACGTCGGAACGCAGGTCCGGGTATTTGCGGAACACACGGCCGAAACTGAAAGAATCGTCGTAGAAGGCGTAGACGAGTTTACGCATGGCTTCGATGCCTTCGCATAGATTCGCCGCGTAGTCGGTGAAGCGCGCCGCCGAAACGTCACCGGCGGCGAGCGCCTGGTCGGCCGCGTCGGCGACCATCTCTCCGCTTCGCAGCGCCAGGAACACTCCGGAGGAAAACACCGGATCGAGGAAAGCGAACGCGTCGCCGGCGAGAACGAGTCCGTCGGACGCGCAATATTGCGAGCGATAGGAGTACTCCCCGGTCACCCGAAAATCCCGGATCCGCTCGGCCGGCGCGAGATGCTGATCGATCCAAGGGTTGACGCCTACCTCACGCTGGAAAATCTCTTGAATATCCTTACCGTCGCGATAGAGATAATCGGCCTCGGCTGTGATGCCGACGCTAACGACGTCGTCGCGCAGCGGGATATACCAGAACCAACCTTTCTCGGGAAGGTAGGCGACTGTCGTGGCGCCTTCGTCGTAGCCGTCGTCACGCAAGCCGCCGCGATAGTAGGTCCAGATGGAGATCTTGTTCAACTTTGGGTCGCGTACGAGCCAGTTGTTGCGCTTCAAGGCGAAACCGTCGCGGCCGCTGCAGTCGATCGTAATTGGGGCATGGAACGAGCGGGTTGAGCCGTCGCGCGTCCTCACCTCGACACCGACGACGCGTTCCCCCTCGCGAAGCAATGTCTTCGCTACGGTCTCTTCCATCAAGTCGGCGCCCTTGTCGACGGCATTGTCGAGCAAGATGCGGTCGAAATCGCTGCGCCAGACTTGCCAAGTCTGCGAGGCTTCGTGCTCGAGATGTTGAAAAAAATAGAAAGGTTGCGACACCCGCCCATCGACCGAGGCGAACTGCACGCTGTACTTCTTGACGAACGCCGCCTCGCGAATCTTGTCGAGCACGCCCAGGCGTTCCAGCGGATAGTAGCAATAGGGCAACAACGACTCGCCGACGCTGTAGCGCGGGAATTTCTGCTTCTCGAGCACGAGCACCTTGCGCCCATGCTCGGAAAGCACCGCCGCCGCCGTCGAACCCGCCGGGCCCGCGCCAATGATGATCACGTCGTGAGACGCGTCGGCCGTCATGTTGCCGTTCTGATTCATGATGCGAGGGATAGGCCGCGAGAGACGTATGCGAGGGAAACCGCCCAATGCGAGCCGGCCGATGGACTCGCGCGGGCATGCGAACGCGAGTTCAACCGGGCTCGCGAGCCAATCTCAATTATAGTAGGACGCCCGTCCGGGTCGAAACGGTACAGCCTGTAAGGCGACACTTGATTTGTGAACAAGTTTAGGCACACCTAAAATATAGTACGGCTTTTCGTTAGGCGTCTCGGCCTCGACCCTGTGGCGTGGAATGTTTAGGGAGAGGCTGATTTCCCCCAAGCTAGGAGAACACCAGTTTCTACATCAAAGACACCCTGTAACCCGGGTGGCCTTTGGAGATGGGCGTCCGCTTTATTGAGTTGGGCTTGGGTGAGGCCTTTTGTCTTAAAGAGCTTTGCGTCGGTCAGGTTTGCGCCGATCAGGTTTGCGCCGATCAGGTTTGCGCCGGCCAGGTTTGCGTCGGTCAGGTGTGCGTCGATCAGGTTTGCGTCGATCAGGTTTGCGTTGGTCAGGTTTGCGTTGGTCAGGTTTGCGCCGACTAGGTTTGCGTTGGTCAGTTTTGTGTCTCGCAGGAATGCGCCGGTCAGGTTCGCTTTATAGAGGCCCGCACCGGGCAGTATCGCATCGTCCAGGTCTGGAAGAATTTCTCTTTGTGCTCAAGGATAATGTCGGCGTCGCTGCGGGTGCCGATCGCCGTCATAGCAGTTTGAACATCCTCACGTGTCCGATCGAGTTTGGTGCTTGATGTTTCGTTAGCGTCCGTTGATTCGGCGGTGTCGTCTTTGTGCTCGGTTGGATGGCGCACGAAGGCGCAGAACAGACGCATGATTTGGACGTGGTACTGCTCAGCATGCTCTTTGGCTAAACGTTGCAGTGCGTAGATTCCTCCCAGGCGAACAATGAGAATCTTACTACCAAGCATCTCGGCGCCTTTCTGGTAACGCTCGTTCAGCAGACCACGCTCTGATGTCTCGGCCTGGCCGTGCGACGTCTCAGCCTGGCGGTGCGACGTCTCAGCCTGGCGGTGCGACGTCTCAGCCTGGCGCTGGCTCGCCTTAGATTGGCGATCGGCCACGATACTGCGCCAGATGGCGAGTACCATAGCAATGATGCCACCGATCACGAGGCCAACATTGCGGATGGTCGTGGACGGGGACTCACGGTTAGGCGGCACCGTCGACAACCAAACACGAAACCACCAGACGACAAACACCCCTAGATGGGTATTTACTTGACTCAGGTGACCACAAGATGTAGGATCGGGGAAATGGAAGATTATCCTCGGAATCTGGCCGAGTTCGAGGCGCGTTTCGCCACCGAGCAGGCCTGTCGAGAGTATCTGTGTCAACTCCGCTGGCCGGAGGGTTTTCGTTGTCCGCGATGCGGGCACGACAAAGCGTGGGCGGTGCGGACAGCGCTGCTGGAGTGCGCCGGCTGCGGGCATCAAGCTTCTCCAACGGCGGGCACAATATTTCAAGACACCCGCCAACCCCTCCAGAGTTGGTTTCGAGCCATGTGGTGGCTCACGAGCCAGAAGAACGGGGCGAGCGCGCTGGGCTTGCAGCGGGTGTTGGGCCTGGGCAGCTGCAAAACGGCCTGGACTTGGTTGCATAAGCTCCGGCGCGCCATGGTGCGGCCCGGACGCGATCGGCTCAGCGGGCGCGTGGAGGTTGACGAGACTTACTTAGGAGGCTTGGAGGAGGGCGTGCGCGGTCGCCAAACCGACGCTAAGGCGCTGATTGTAGTAGCGGCCGAGGAAGATGGTGCCGGCATCGGGCGGGTTCGGATACGCACCATTCCCAACGCCTCCGGGGACAGCTTGATGGCCTTCGTCGGCGAGTCGATCGAACCCGGCAGCGTGGTCCATACCGACGGTTGGCTGGGATACGAACCGCTCGAAGGCGACGGCTATCGCCACGAGGTGAGCTACCTGGAGGGGCAACCGGCGCGCGCCTCGAAACTGCTCCCCCGGGTGCACCGCGTGGTGTCGTTAGTGAAGCGCTGGATACTGGGCACGCATCAAGGAGCGGTCAGTCACGAGCATCTCGACTCCTACCTCGACGAATTCGCCTTCCGCTTCAACCGCCGCAAGTCCAGAAGTCGAGGCAAGCTCTTTTACCGCCTGGTTCAACAGGCCGTCGCCGTGCCACCGGCACCCTACAAATCGCTGGTCGGAGGCACCGCGACACGCGCTACGGACGACCACAACATGTAGGGGCTATTTCCCAATACCTGAGTCAAGTAAATACCCATCCTCCAGCGAACTTGAGAACCATACCGGGCAGGAGACTGCCGGGTTGTCGATCTGCTCCCAGGTAGAAGAACACCGGTGCTCCGCTGTTCCCGCCAAACGAAAAAGTGTCGATTAGGTAAAGCTCCAGCATTTGCACTTCATCAGTTCCGGGAATCGGTACGGGTAAACGCTCATCCGTGATGAGAGCCACCCGACCAAATCGGACAATCGGGTAGTTTCTCTTTCGCCCAACGTAATTTGTGAACAACCCGGTGAAGAAAACATCTGAGCCTTCGCCGATATTTAGATCTGCTACGGACTCCCTCGTCGTGAGATAATTTTCGGTCAGCAGTTTGAAGTCGTACTTCTCCACATTGGGAAATACTGGGATGACTGCTATGTCAACCCCGGATTCAGTCGGATGTGTGTAGACCGTCTTGCGACCCGGAACCTCAAGGCGTAATTCCTCGAGATCAGATCCTCCGTCGTGGGTATTGAACCGCAACCAGATTTTCGGATGAAACCTCCCAGGCGAGCCAACCAGCACGTGCCTGGCTGTCACGAAGTAGCCGTGCAATATTTTGGGGTCGTTGGGGTTCTTGATTCCGGCCAAGAATCCTGTGCCGATCGCAGTGCGGTTGCCATCCTTGTCCGTGACGTAGATGAACGTGACGATCTTCTTCACCTCAGCCGGTATGTTTGCTGCGATTCCAGAGGATGCAGCCAGCAGCAGCAGAGTTGTTGCGGTCACGAGTCGAGACTTTAGAGAATGCATGATGCTCACTATACCGGTGGACTCGCTGTCCTAAAGGATCGCGGCACTAAAACACCGACCTCGCTTCGTGGGTCCCGACGACTTGGTCTTCGTGAGTTCGAAAGGGACGCCGCTGGACGCCGACAATCTGCGGAGTCGCCACTTGAAGCCGGCCGCCGAAGCGATCGGGTTAGAGAAGCTCGGCTGGCATGACCTCAGGCGGACTTACACGACGCTCGGCGCCGATGTTGGGATGGACTTAAAGGACCGGCAAGGGACAATGGGCCACTCGAGAATCGACATGACGGCCATGTACACGCAGGATTCTCACGAGCGCCGACGGCGGGGCGCGGAAGCGATTCTTGGAGCGATCATGAAGGGCCAACCCGAGGCTTCCGAGGTGCTCCAATGAAACGGGTTTTTGTGCGCGTTTCAGCACGAAGTGATGACCGTTTGATGACCAAAAAGAGATTTTCTGTTGAAAATAATACGGTTGGGGAGATTTATGGTTCGCCTCCTAAGCGGCAGGTCGCAGGTTCGAATCCTGCCGGGCCTACCAATCTTTTTCCATAACCGATCGAACCCAGTCGGGACAGGCCACGATATCGCGGGCGACTTCTCCGTTGCAGTCGAGGACGGAAGGCCGACAGAGTGTGCGTACCGCAGTTGGGCGGAATCGCCGCGGCACTTGAGACGGGATGCTTGCCCGCGACGCAGGTTACCGGGCCTACATCAACCGGAAAAGAATTTCCAGGTTGGCCCGGACGGCTACTCTCTTGCCGTCTTTTCGGGCGGGTCTGAATTTCCATTGGCGGATGGCTTCGACGGCTTTTTCGTCGAGACCGAGACCGAGGCTGCGGAGCAAACGAAAGCGGGCGGCGCGGCCTTCGCGGTCGATCGTCACCTGGAGCAACACGGCGCCTTGGTGGCGGGCGATGCGGGCTTCGTCGGTGTATTCGGGTTCGACCCGGGCATCGACGCGGGGCTCGCGGCGCACTTCCCGAAGCGAGAAAGTTTCGTTGGGCTCGACCGTGCCGCGGTTGTAGTTGTCAACGCGGCCTTCGCGCACGGCCTGGGCTCGCTCGGCCAGCTCGCGGGCCTTGCCGCCCTCGCGGGTTTTGTTGAACAGCCGCGCCAGGTGTTCGACAGTCGCAACGGTTTCGAGATGATCGGGCCCCAACAGCTTCTCGCGAATGGCGAGAGCGTGCTCGTAGTAGACACGAGCTTTCTCGAAAACCGCCTTGTTTTCATAGAGCACGCCGAGGTCGTTGATGCTTTGGGCGACGTCGAGGTGCTCGCGGCCCAACTCGCGGACCCGCCGGGCGAAGGCGTCTTTATAAAAGCCTTCCGCCAAGTCGTACTTTCTCCGGGCGTGATAGTAGCTCGCCAGTTCATGCTTATAGGCGGCGCAGGCGGCTGTGTCGGCCCCAAGGGCGAGTTCGGCGGCGACGAGGGCTTGACGGTAAAGTGCCTCGGGCTTGGCGAAGTCGCCTTGCGCGCGGTGAAAGCGCGCCATGTTCACCAGGGCGTCGGCTTTGCGGGGATCATTGGCGGCGAAACCGGCGGCTTGGTCGAGCGCGGCCTCAAAGCGTGTTTCGGCGGTCTCGAAGTCGCGCGCCGCGAGCGCCTGACGGCCGTCGGCGATCAGTTGCTCCCAACGGCCCTGTTGCGCGCCCAAAATCACGCAGGCTGATGCGCAGACCACTATTCGTCCGAGCCAACTTTGGAAGAGACCTCGACCCACCAACTTACCTATACCTCAGAAAAGCGAGAGCACCCTGAGTAAGACCAGTCTACCAAGAGGCCGGAATCGGTGGTTTCCGAGGGGTGCGAGACGGTGTGGCCGGGCGGGGCCAAAAAAGCCGGCCCCGAGTTGTGATCGAGACCGGCTTCGACGAGCAGAGGAGATAGAGAATGGCAAGGATGTTCTTCTGTTTCGCCGGAGAGCGAAGCTTCCAGACGCCCTTGCACTGTTAAGCATTCATTAAGACGCGCGTGGCGGACTTTCGGTTTCACGACGCCGTGTGATCGGCTTTCCCGCCAAGGTCCGCGATTCAGCTTTGGCCGAATTGCTTTCGAAGACGTTCGGCGAAGCGCTCGATGTCGACGATAAAACGCTCGTGGGTCCCCTTGCCGACGACCTGACGGGAATCTTCGGCTTCGACGGAGAAGGTCAGCTTGCGGGCGTCGACGGCCGTGACGGTGGCGCGATAGGTGACGGTTTCACCCAGAGGGGTGGGGGCGAGGTGCGAGACATGAACGACCGTGCCGACCGTATCTTGGCCATCGTCGAGGTGGGGTAGGACGGCGTCGCGGGCGGCGAACTCCATCCAACGGATCATGGATGGGGTGGCGAGCGAAGGTTGGACGTCGACGCCAAGAAAGGTAATGGCGTCTTCCTGGAGGACGGTGCGCTTTTGTTCGAGGGTGATGCCGGGTTTGACCATGATTGCCCATGATAGACGAGGTGGGGGGCACGGGGGGGACTCCCCACCGTTTGTCAAGTGCTGAGGAAGGGCGGTACCCTTCCAGAGCGGCTGCCCAGCGCGGTAGTTCAAGCTGCCGCTTGGGCCGGCGGCTGACGACGGGCGGGGTCATACAGGGTTCCCTGACGAAGCATGGCGCACAGCACGGCCAGAAGTCGGTCCGCAAGACCGCGCAACGCGCGCCCGTGAGAATGCCCTCGGTTGCGCAACTGATGGTAATGGTGACGACTGTGGGGGTCGTGTTGGATGCTCACTCTCGCCCAATGGTAGAGCGCGTTGCGTAAACGGTCATTGCAGCCGCGACGCATCAAGACGGCGATCTTTTTGCCACTGCGGCGCGTGATCGGGGCGCTGCCGCAGTAGGCTCGAAGAGCGGGGTAGTCTCGATGGGCGAGAGCCTGTGAGGCCTCGGCCAGCATCGTGGCGGCGACGACACGTCCGACCCCGGGCAAGGAGAGGATGATCTCGACGTCGCGATGCTGGTGAGGATCCTCGTCGTCCTCGGACGGGGAAGCGAGTTGCTCCAGCAGGGTTTGGAGGCGCCTGGCCAGCTCGGTTCGCTGCTGGGCGATGAGTCGCAGATGAGGAATGAGTAGAAGAGCGTGTTCGCTCGCTGCGTCGGCCGTTCCGGCAGCAAGTTGGAATCCCGGCGCTCGCAGTTCGTTGACGATGTCGGCCGATTGGAGCCGGCGAATGCGGTGGGCGCGAAGCAACTTTTCGATTCGTGCCGGTTTCAGTCGACGAGCCTTTGCGGGGCTGGGAGCCAGTTCCAGCAGGGCCCAGAGCCAAGCTTCGTTGGCGGCTGGGGACAAGCGCAAAAGCTGCGGGTAGTAGCGATAGAGTTGCTCGCGAAGTTGGCAGCTGTTGCGGTTGAAGCTGCTACGCAACTCATCGTCGAGACGAGTGAGGTCGCGCAGGCGCATCACGAGCGGGTCGTCGACCTCGATGGCATGGAAGCAATGCGGGTCGGTTCGCGGCGAGCAAGCCAAGACGAAAGCGTCACGGCGGTCGTCTTTGGCGCCGGCCGGGAAATGCCGGTCTCGGAAACGATCGAGTTGTTTCGGGTTAAGGAAGAAAGCCGAGAATCCCCGTTCGAGCAGCGTTTCGACCAACGCGCCACGCGGGACTTCGATCGCGACCGCGATGGAAGCCGGCGGGCAGCCGGTCAACTCGAGCAGTTGATTGAGGAACTCGCCGACCGCCGAACCGGAATGAACGACGGTGCGTTCGTGAACGATCTCGCCCTGGGTGTCGAGCAGACAGATTTGATGGGCCTCGGTGGCCCAGTCGATACCGACGAAGAATTGAAATGCAGATGCAGACAAGACAGACTCCTTTCGCCAGCCGCCGCAACCAACGGCACCCCTGTACTGGCGCTCGAACAAACGGCGCGAACTCCCCACTGGGCTTTCGGTTGCGGACCACACCGGGAGGGCGCAAGTCCCCCCAAGGCGTTCGATCGCAGGGGGCGAAGGGCGCTCCTCTCGGGTGGCCGGTCTTCTATGAACTACCGCGCTGGGCAGCCACTCTGGAAGGGTACAGGGGCGGGTTTCGGGTTCGGGGGCGGTTCTCGCCTAGAATGAAAAGCGGACCGGGTTTCGTGTTTTGACACGGCGTGCCGGGATGCGGAATTTGCCATGAAACTTTGCACTTTTGAACATGAGGGCCGCTCGCGGACCGGAATTGTCAAGGGAGACAAAATTCTTCCCGTCGAAGAGGTCAACGCTCGCGCGGGGACGAAGATTCCCGAGCAACTGCGCCTACTGATTGCCGCGGATTGCCTTGAGGAATTGCGGGCCGGCGAGCGGGAAGCGGCGGCCGAGCTGCCGGTCTCGGAGGTTCGGTTGCGGCTGCCGTACCCTGATCCGCCGAAGATTTGGTCTATCGGGCTCAACTACCGCTCACACGCCGAGGATATCGACGCGGTGCAGCCGGAGGAGCCGGGTAGCTTCATGAAACCGACATCGGCGCTGTTTGAGCCGGGTGGGACGATCGAACTGCCGCCGGTCGAGATGACGAAAGAAGTCGACGCGGAGGGAGAGCTGGGGTTGGTCTTTGCCAAGAGATGCCGCGACGTCCCGCTGGAAGCGGTTCCCGAAGTGCTTTTCGGCTACACGACGACGCTCGACATGACCGCGCTCGATGTGCTGGCGCGCAACCCGCGCTATCTACAGCGCTCGAAGAGCTTCGATACATTCTTCAGCTTCGGGCCCGTGATCACGACGATTGACGAGATTGAAGACGTTGACGCGCTCGAGGTAGTGACACGCCACAACGGAGCGGATTTTTCGCGCGACTTCGCCAGGAACATGCGTCACCGGCCGTTTCCTTTGGCCGCCTTTCATACGGCGGTCATGACGTTCGAACCGGGGGATATTCTATCCACGGGATGTCCGAAGGGAGCGCGGATTGAGCCGGGCGACCGGGTGGAAGCGTGGATTGACGGCGTGGGGAGCTTGAGCGCCGAGGTGGGTCGGCGTGAGAAGCAAACGTATGGGGTCGACGGTAGCGGTTGAACCGCGGTTAGACCGTCGCGCGCGGACCCGCCGGACCCGATTTGGCCGGACCCCAATCAATACACTAACGTCGCATGACAGCGACGGTTTCGCGCACTTCCTTGACGAGTCGTTTGCCGACGGTCTTTTGGAGCGTCGAGAAAACCGAGACCGGCAGGTCGGAGGCGAAAACGGAAAGGGTCTTGGCGAGATTTTCGATATCCTCGCTGCGCTCCACGGGGAGTTCGTGCTGCACCCAGTTGGAAATCGGGATCTCGCCGAACGAGATGCGCTCTTGGAGCAGCAGCACCTTTTGCCTTTGGAAGGGCGAGTCGGACTCTTGGATTTCGTGGCGCTGTTCGATCTTCAAATGACCGCGAAAGTCGTCGAATGACTTGCGGCGTGCCGCTTCATCGCGAAGCGTATTGAGTTCTTCGAGATGTTCCTTCTGGGCTTCGATCAGGGCGCGGGCTTCGTTGAGGGCTTGCCTCTCGCGGGCCATCTGCAACTCCAGTCGTTGCTGCATGATGTAAACGGCCAGCAAGGCCGAACCGAGTGCGATACAAATCGGCAACAAAACCCAAAATACGGTGGTCATGAGGCTCTCCAACCTTTCGCGAGTACCACCGCTATTATACGCGCTTCCGGGATGAATCCGGGCGGAAAGCAACTGTAGGTCTTCCGTGTAAGTCAAGAAAAGAGAGTGACTTCGGGGGAATCACTTAGCTGTTTGCGGTCAAGAATCGTTTGGTTTCGCGGCCGCGGAGGCGATCGGCGACCGTCTCGGGGGCGGATTCCGCCTGTTCTTGGGGCGGCGAGTAACCGGCGGCATGACGTCAGGCTTCCATGACGGCGCGGACATCGTCGGGGATGTCGGTGCCGTCGGGCTTGCCGGTGGCTAGGGAAACACCGACGAAAACCGCGAGTGAGACGAGCAGGGAAAAACAGCCGACGCTCATGCCGTGCGGCAGGGCGTAGATGCCGTGGCGGGCCATGATTTCGAGGCTGAAGTTCAAGAAGACACTGATGCTGATCGACGCGACGCAGGCTTGTCCGGTGGCGCGTTTCCAGTTGAAGCCGAGCGCCGTGCTGGGAACAATGGCGGCGGCGAAGGTGCCCCACCCGAAGGTTCCGAGCAGCGCGATCAGGTTCTCCATATAGAGCGCGAATAACGCGGCGGCGACCAGGATGGCTCCCGTCGTCATTCTCGATCCCATCAACTCGCGTTTGATCGGCCGGCCGATCAGCGCCGTCGGGATGTCATGGACCAACGCCGCCGTGCCGAGGTTTAAGAAGCTGTCGGCGGTGGACATGATGGCCGACAACAGGCCCGCGAAGACCAGCCCGGCGAGCCAATCCGGCGTGTGGTTGAGCAAAAACAACGGCGCGGCCATGTCGGGCGAGGAGAGCGGCTCTTGCGCGCCGATTTCGACCAGATAGCGCATCGTCAGGCCGATCATCATCCACAGCATCGGCAGCACGAACGCCACGGCGAATCCCAGCAGCGGGGCCCATCGAATGTCGCTGATGTTTTTCAGCATTAAGGATTTGGTGATCACCCCGTGAGGCTGGCCGATGTTGCCCAGGACGAAAAGTAGATACCAACTGATTGCCGTGATCGAGCCGCGGGTACCCCACGGGCCGATGAAATTCGGCTCCATCTCCCACAGCGTCTTGCTGATGTTGCCCAGCCCGCCGCCCAGCTGCAGGGTGTAATAAAGAACCCCCGCGGCGGCGACGACCATCAGGATCCCTTGGAAAAGATCGGTATAGACACCGGCGATGATCCCGCCGGCCACGCTGTAGAACGCCAGCACGCCGAGTCCGATGAGCATGGCCATGGGCAGGTCGACTCCGAGCACAACCATCAGCACCATGCCCATGGCGAGTACTTGCGTTCCCAGATATCCGATGACGCCGAGCAGTACGGCGATGGCCATCGCGAGGCGGGGACCGGTACCCCCGTAGCGAGCCGCGATGGCTTCGGGCAGGGTGAGGATTTGCCGCACCTCGCCGAGTAGACGCAGGCGCTTCCCGACGATGACCCACGACAGGGCGCCGGTGAAGCCGCCGACGAGCGTCATCCACAGGGAAGTCATGCCGGAGTCGAAGACGAGGCCGGGGCCGCCGACGAAACCGAATCCGCTGATGATACTCGAGACGCCGGCGATGACGGTAACGAACAGGCCCAACTGACGGCCGGCGATGAAAAAGTCGGCGGCGGTCTTGGTGCGACGCATCGCCCATACACCCACGCCCATGCAGGCGATCAGATAGGCGGCGGCGCAAAAGGCGATGATCGGGGAGTCGGCGATCGGCATGGGAGGAAAACGCCCGCCCTATTGATCGGGTTCCCAGCGGCCGAAGCGTTCGACCAGCTTTTTGACGTTCCGTTTCGGGAGGATGAAACGGTCGAACATGACCACATGCAGGATGCTGGGGATCAGACCCAGCGGCCACAGGCCAAAGACGAAGAAGGCGGTCCCAATCGGCAGGCCGAGAACGAGTACTAAGGGTTCGTCGGGACGGTGGCTCGATAAGGCTCCCGCGAACAGCGCCCAAAAGCCGCCGAGAACGATGAGCAATGTGACGGCGATCGCCGGGCGCGCTGCGTTGGCCCCGTAAGCGACCCCGTAGCCGAAAACGATTAGTAGCGAGACCCCGAAGCTGAAGAGCAGCGCGTTACCGGCGAGGCCGAAGCCGAGAGTGACGACGCCGACGAGGCCGGCGACGGCGACGAGTTTGTCGGTTCGGTTCAACATGGAAGGGTTTGGCAACGCGGCGCGGCGACGCGGAACGACCGGCGTCTAGTATTGTTGATTCACTGCTGAGGAGTCAAGGCTCGGTTTGGGACGCCTCAGCAGGGGACGGGTTGTTCTTCGAGGCTGCTCAACGTCTCAAGCCGCGCTTCGAAGCCTTCAAACCAGGTCTCGAACTCTTCGGCTACTTGCATTTGGCGTTGCGAGAGCGGGAGCGCCAATCGAGGATTGAAAAGGCCGCGGCGGCGGGCGGCCAACTTGAGGGCGACCGGGAAGGGCAGCTTTTCCATTTCGGCGAGGAATTCCCGCACCCAACCCCCGAGCGAGGCAAGTTGATCGCTCTCGCCGGCGCGGTGCGCGTCGAACATGGCGACGATGAGTTCGGGCATTACGCCCGCCAGCCCGGAGATGATGGTCTCGATGCAGTCGTCGGCCAACGCTTCGGCCAGCACGATGTCGTGTCCGAGGATCGGGTGAGCATCGAGCTGGGGCCGCGCGGTGATCGCTTGGAGGGTTTCGAGTTTTCCGCTGCTGTCTTTGATCCCGATGATGTTCGGGACCGACTCGATCAACCGCAGAGCCAGATCGGTCGAAATCGGCGTAGTGAAGGCTGGCAGGTTGTACAACAGAACCGGGCCGCCGATCGAGGCGGCGGCGGTGCGATAGAAAGTTTCGATGTCTTCTTCGCTTCGCGGATAGAAATGGGGCGTCGGCAGGAGAACCGCGTCGGCGCCATGCGTAAAGGCGTGTTCGGCCAGATCGAGGCAATCGGCGATGTCGGCCGATCCGACGGCGGCGATCAGTTGTCCCTTGCCGTGCCCGACTTCGACGGCGGCTTCGAAAAGCTGCTTGCGGGCATCCAAACTCATGGTGACGTATTCGGCCGTACCGCCGCCGATGACGACGCCTCCGACGCCGCGGGCCAGAACCCAATCGACGTTGTTCTGGGCCGCGGCGATATCAACGTTTCCGGATACCTCGCGGGGGGCAAGAAGGGCGGCTAAGGGTACTGCAAAGTTCTTGGGCATTTGGTGCGAAGCTCTATTTCTTAATTTTAGGAGATCGCGGCCGAAGGCGTTTTCAGACCGCCGGAACGCGGTCTCCTCTAGCGACCCTGCGGTTTCAGTTCGGCAACGACCCGTCGCGCTCGATAGATCTTGTTGAGCGCTTCCAAAATGCCGCGGCTGTCGACGCTGACCGCGCGGCCTTGCGCGTCGCTGTACTGAAAGTCATTGACTAACTGGTGGATATTGCCGTCGAAGACGATGCCGACGATCTCGCCGGCGCGATTGATCAACGGACTTCCCGAGTTCCCGCCTGTAATGTCATTCGTCGAAACCAGATTGTACGGCGTCTCGAGTTTTACCTGGCGCTTTCGCGTCGTGAAACGCTTGGGCAGCCGATAGGGCGCTTCGTCACCGGCTTTCTCAAACAGCCCCTCGATTGTCGTAAAAGGAGGAATCGGCAACCCGGACTCTCGGTAACCTTTAATCACCCCGGAGCTGAGCCGCAATGTAAACGTGGCGTCGGGATAAACTCCTTTGCCGCGAGCGGCGAAGCGCGCCTTGGCGATGCGGGCTCCGTGGGCGTTTCCGACCGCCTCGACTTCGTCCTCATAGCGGTTGCGAATCTCTCGAGAATACTCATCCACGGCGACGGCGAGGAGGATCATCGGATCTTTCGATTCGGCCGCCGCGGAGGCCGAGTCAGTCGCCAACCTTTTGCGCACTTCGACATCCTTGAGCTTGGTGCGCGCGATCAGGCGCTTGGCGACGAGTGAGGCGTTCTTGTCGCCGACGGCGGCTTCGACCACCGGGTGATCGAAGCCCAACCGGTCGCGCATGAACCGCATCGATTCGGCCAGCTTGATAGTTTCTACATCGTCGTAAATCGGGGCGGGGGAGTAGAGGTTCTGATAGAGCGAATCGAGCCCGGAGTCGCGATATTCGGGCAGACGATCTTCGTTGGGTTTGGCGAGTTCGGAAGAGAGCCGATAGAGATGACGCGCGATCGAGAACAGCCGCGAGTAGAAGCCGAAACCGCCAAGCAGTCGCTGCTCTTCGTAGATTTCCGCCTTCACGCGTTGGGCGGCCGCGATGGCTTTCCAGGAGGCGGCGTATTCTTCCGCGTCGGCGCCTTCCCCGACGGCCGACAGCAAGCGTTCCTCCGACTGCTTCTTGGCGCGCACGAGCTCTTCGAGCCGCAACCCTCGAATTTGTCCGCGGTAGTTCTTGACGCCATTGTTGAAGCAGAAAAATTCGTCGCGCGCGAGGCGTTCGGCGTCTCCTCCGCCGCGGCGAAAATTACGGAAAGCCTCGGTCATCACATCGAGCCAGTCGAGCGAAAACGGAATGCGGCGGTCGCGCTGAAACAGAAACTGCGAAACGGTCAGCAGCCGATTCGTGGTTCCCGGGTGCCCCGAGACGAAGACCAGATCGCCCGCTTCGGCGCCGTCGCCCCAGGGCAGGTAGGCGGGTGATTCAATCGGTGCGTCCTTTTCATACACCCGCAAAAAAGCCACGTCGAGGCAATAGCGCGGGTAGGTGAAATTATCGGTATCACCGCCGAAAAACGCCGCTTCTATTCGGGAGCGAAGACCAGCCGCACATCGGTATAGCGCTTGTATTCGTAAAGGTCGAAGACGCCGCCGGAGTAAAGGTTCACGACGTCGCAGCGGTTCAGGGTGGAATCGCGGCAGTCCTTTTCCATACGCGCGGTGGCGGCCTTTTGAGCGTCCTGCCGCTGTTTCTCGCTCATCTCGGGCGTTACGTCGGCGTTGATCTGATCGGTGACGGGCTCGATGCGTTTCAACACATTGGGCTCCAGATTGGGGCACTTGAGCTCGGCTGAGCGTCGCGTCGCGTAAAAGCCGTCTTGGACGTAGTCTTTCTTTTCGCTGCTGAGTTGGCGGATGCAGCCGGAGGCGACGTGATGGTTGGTCATCGCCAGCCCGGAGGACGATACGAAAGATCCCGACCCTCCATTGTTAAAGCGCACCGAGGCGGATTGGAGTTTTTCGAAGAACCCCGGTTCAGGCTCAAATCCGTAGCGGGATTGGAGGACCTCGAGCGGCAGATGGTTGTAAGGCCACATACCTTCATCCGCCCACGCCGGAGCGGCGCCGAGCAAAACGGTGAGAAGAAGCGCGCAAGTGCGAAGCATAAAGAAGGCTCCTGATCCGAAGGAAGTGACTGGAAGCAGGATACCAAACGGTCGAGCTTGCCCCGCCCGCACCCTTTTCGGCCCGCCGCCGGTCAGCGGCCCATAATGAAGACATGCCCGCCCGGGACGACAACCACTCTTCCGCCGACGCTGTTTTCCGGATCACCGGGTCAGCGGAACTGCGTCGTCCCGCGGGGCCGTGGGCGGCTTCACTTGGGTTCCATGTTGTGCTTGTCGGACTGCTTACCTTGGGTGGCTCGTCGCGCCTGAGGTCCCCCGAGATTATCGAAGGCGCGGAGCTGTTTGCCGAGCGTGAGCACGAAATCGTTTGGCACACGTTCCGCGAGGAGCTGCCCGCCACGGCCCCGCCGCGTGAGTCGCCCGCGAGTAAGGCCGACGGGAAGGCTGAGTATCGAGCGCCGCAAACCATCGTGGCCGACGATCCGGACCCCCGAAGCGACCAACAAATGGTTTGGAGCCCGGAACCGGCACCGGAGATTCAGCAAGACATCCCCTCGCCGAATTTGCTGGTGTGGACTCCTCCGAAGGTCGCCCGGCCGCGCTTTGAGCTGAAGGCGCCGAAGACAACCATTCCCGAGAAGGAGGCGTTGCGGGCTCCGAAAGCGCCGAAGGTCGAGGCAACGCCGCTTGCTTCACTCGACTTGCAGGTGATCCAGCCCATGGAGCCGTTGCGATACCAAAGTTTCCATCGCCCGGTTGAGAAGCCGCGTCCCGAAGCTCTCGATCCCTCGCCGGCGCCCGAAATCGAGGTTGACGCTCCTTTGCTCGGGTCGGCTTCGGATTTGGCGCTCCAGGAGATTGACCCGTTGCGGTATTGGACAGAGCCCGATGAGATTGCCGTGCCCGAGCCGAAGGCCCTGGCGGGGGGCGCCGCTCCGCAAGTCAGCGGCGAAGCGCGGTCGGGGTTGAATTTGCGGCAGATTCAGCCCCTCGACGCGTTGCGGTATCAGACGTACCCCGAAGTCGCCGGCGGGCCGGTCACGCAAGCGTTGGACGCGGGTGGGATTCCCCAACCGGCCGATCTTTTGCCGCGGAGCGCCGCTAATGAAAGCTCCGCCGTCGCGACGGCGGTTTTGCGGGGGGCTCTCGGCGGGCTTCCCGAGGCTCCCGCTTCCGTTGCTGAACGGGTCCAACCGGGGAGTCAGGAGGATACTAGAGAAGCGGGCGGGCGGGGAACGGGGTCGCCGGCTCGGGCCGATGTGACGCTTGAGGGTCGTCAATTGGCTGTTGTGGGTGTGAACCCATCATCGAACACGAATGCCCGTTTGCCGAGCGGGCGTCGCAAGGGCCGATTTTCGGCCGCCCCGGATGGTGGTCCCGGAGGGGAAGGGCTCTCCGGCGGCGGCAACCGGGAGTCGGATGTACGGATTCCGAACCTGGCCATCGGAGGGTCGTCTCCCGCGGCGGGGTCATCGTTGGCGGCACTGGCTCGGCGCCTGCCCCGCTCTGTTGAAAACACCGCTTTTCGGCGCGAGAGTTTTCTGGCTGAGTTGCGGGAGAGGACGCAAGCGGCGGCATTGCGCGGCGAGTTGGAAGTCGAGCCGACACCCAAGAACCCCGAAGCCGTTTTTCTCGGCCGTCGTGTCTACACCATGGCCGTTAATATGCCCAACATCAACAGCCGGCAAGGTAGTTGGGTGGTGCGGTTTTCCGAGGTCGGCAAGCCGAGCGGCGAGGGTGAACTGCTCGCACCGGCGCCTCGCCTCAAGGTCGACCCGGCTTACTCGCGGGTGGCGATGGAGGAAAAGGTCGAAGGGGAGGTGATTCTCTCGGGAGTGATCCGCGGCGATGGGGCGGTGGTTCACATCGAGTTGATCAAATCGCTGGACGAACGGCTGGACCGAGCGGCGTTGGCGGCGTTTTCGAAGTGGCGGTTCGACCCGGCGCTGAAGAACGGTGTGCCGGTGGACGTGGAGGTTGTGGTGCGGGTGCCGTTTTCGCTAAGGCCGTTGGATCCGGAACGGTTCGTCCGTTAGCCGGAGCGAAGGCGTTCCTGTCGCTCTCAGAGGGCTCAATTTGAATGAATTCCGTTCCGCCTTCGGCTCCACCCTAGGCTGTATTCCCGCCGCCGCTTCACGGCTCAAGACATGCGCGATTTTGCGGCGGGCAGCTAGGCGAGGACTTCTTCCAGGAAGTCTTTCATGGTTTGCCACGAGCGGCGGTCGGCGTCGGCGTTGTAGAGGACACCGAGTCCGTTGGGGTCATTGGCTTTAGGATTGGTGAAGGCGTGATAGACGCCTCCGTAGGCGTGAAGCTGCCAGTCGGCCGCGGCGGTATTCATTTCTTCGCCGAAGCCCTCGACCGCGGAAGGCGGAGCCATTGGATCATTCCAGCCATGGAGGGCCAAGACTTTGGCGGTGACGGGGCCGGTTTCGATGTTGTCGGGCGCGCCGAGTAAACCATGAAAGCTAACGACGCCGTTGACGGGCAGACGCGCGCGGGCCATTTCCAGCACGCACAGGCCCCCGAAGCAATAACCAATCGCCGCCAACCGCGATTCATCGACATTGTCGATGCCGCGTACGGTGTTGAGCGCTTTCCCTAAGCGTCGCCGCAACATGGCACGGTCTTGGATAAACGGCCGCATCAGCTCTTGATTCTCTTCGGGGCCCGTTCCCAGTACGCCTTTGCCGTACAAATCCACGGCAAAAGCGGTGTAGCCGAGCTCCGCCAGCGCGCGGGCTTTCTCGCATTCGAATTCCCCGCGTCCGCCCCAGGCATGGCAGACGAGAACGGTACTCAAGGTCGCCGACGAACCTTCCGGGCGGGCGAAATAACCCTCGAGCGTTTGACCGCCGTCTTCGTATTCGACGAGTTGTGTTGTGACCGACATTGACTTTCCGCCCCTTTTTGCCTATGAGCCGGCGACCGACCAGTATAGCGAAGGTAGGGTTTGGGCCTACGGGACGCATGTCGCGCCGCGATCAAGAAGAAGAAACGAAGTGAACTCGATCCCGGCTCGTGAAAAAGGCCCCGGCGCGCAAGTAGGTTGAGCTCCGAGACGTAATCGTCGGCCTGGCGCCGACGTGGCGTTAGCGTCCACGCTTGCCGCGAACCGACTCATCGGTTCGTTTCCGCGGATTTCAAGCGGGATTACGCACGTACGCGGTAGGCTTGGCGTATGAGGCGCAGTCTCAAGGAGCACCGTGTCGCGGTCTCTCACGAGCAAGTCGGCGACCTCAAGGCGCAGGGCCCGTCCGTCCAAGAAGTTTCCCAGGCCGCGGCGCGGTTGCTCAAAGTCGTTTCGGATTTCGTGGTAGAGGTTCATCCCGAACGACGAGAGAACCTCCAACTCACGGTCAAGAGTCGCCTGGACCGCGACCTTGGCCTTGACAGCCTCGGGCGGGCCGAATTGTTAAGCCGTCTCGAACGGGAATTTCAAGTCACTTTGCCGGAATCGCTGCTGTCGGAGAGCGAGACGGTCGCCGATCTGCTGATCGGTGTAGCGAAAGCCGATGGCGCGGTCGAATTCACACTGGATTCCGTCGTCGATCTTTCGGTTCTCGCGCCAAGCCGATCCACCGCGGCGGATGCGGAGACTCTGCTTGACGTTCTGGATCGGCATTTGGACGATCATCCTGATCGGCCTCACATTCTGCTGTGGGATGAACGCGGACGCGATCCCGAGATCACGTATGGGCGACTGGCGGCGGAAGCCCGCTCGGTAGCCGCGGGCCTTGCTTCGCGAGGCGTGGAGCGGGGCGATCGAATCGCGTTGATGCTGCCCACGGGTGCGGAGTTTTTCTATGCGTTTTTCGGAATCCTTACGGCCGGTTGCGTGCCGGTCCCGATCTACCCGCCGGCGCGGCCTTCTCAACTCGAGGACCATCTACGTCGGCAGGCCGGGATTCTCAACAACGCCGGCGCCGTCGGCCTCGCTACGGTAGCGCGGGCCCGAACGATCGCGGCGGTCCTGAAGCTTCAAGTCGACAGTTTGCAGTTTGTCGAAACCGTCGAGGGGCTGCGTGGCGATCAAGCTGATGCAAAGCCTTTCCTCCCGCATGGGGATGACTTGGCGCTCTTGCAATACACCTCCGGGAGTACGGGTCGTCCCAAGGGCGTGATGCTCACGCATGCCAATCTGTTGGCGAATATTCGGGCGACCGGGCGCTCGATGGAGGTGGATTCCGGCGATATCGCGGTGAGTTGGTTACCGCTCTACCACGACATGGGACTGATCGGCACTTGGCTGGGGTCGATGTATTTCGCGGTGCCGGCGGTGATCATGTCGCCGCTGACGTTCTTGGCGCGCCCCGAGCAGTGGTTGTGGGCGATGGATCGCCACCGCGCGACGATTTCCGCCGCTCCTAATTTCGCCTATGAGCTTTGCGTGCGCAAAATCTCGGATAAAGCGATTCGTGGTCTCGACCTGAGTTCGTTGCGCTTGGTGATGAACGGCGCCGAGCCGGTCAGTCCGGCGACGATTCAACGGTTTACCGATCGCTTCGAGCCCTACGGGTTTCCGGCGGAGGCGATGGCGCCGGTGTACGGGATGGCGGAGAACTCGCTTTCGGTGACGGTTCCGTCAAAGCCGCGAACACCGCGCGTCGATCGCGTACGGCGGGACGAGATGACGTCTCGCGGCTTCGCGCTGACCGCTGACGGCGAGGCACGGGCTGCTCTGGAATTCGTGGCCTGCGGGCAGCCGTTGCGGGGTCACGAGGTGCGCGTGGTCGATGCCGGGGGCCGCGAGCTGCCCGACCGCCGCCAGGGTCGACTACAGTTTCGAGGACCTTCGGCCACCAGCGGCTACTTTCGCAACGAGGAAGCGACCCGGGCGCTGCTCGATGGAGATTGGCGAAACAGCGGGGACTTGGGCTACGTCGCCGACGGGGATATCTTCGTCACGGGCCGCTCCAAGGACATCATCATTCGGGCCGGGCGAAACATCTACCCGCACCAGGTCGAAGAGGCGGTCGGGCAGGTGGAAGGCATCCGCAAGGGTTGCGTGGCGCTGTTTGGGTCAGCCGACGACTCATCGGGGACGGAGCAGTTGGTCCTGGTCGCCGAAACCCGCGAGACGGCGCCGGATCGGCTGAAGGAGATTTGCGAACGGGTTATGCAAACAACGGCGGAAGTGCTGGAAAGCCCGGTCGACGCAGTGGTTCTCGCGCCGCCACAAACCATCCCGAAGACTTCCAGTGGAAAACTCAGGCGTTCGGAAACTCGAACCCTTTACGAGCGCGGCGCTCTCACCGCCGGACGCCGACCGCCTTGGCGACAGGTGGCGCGTTTCACGGCCGAGGGGGTTGTGCGGCGTGTTCGCGGCGTGTTGGGTGGAATGACGCGGCGACTGTATGCCGGCTATACGGCTCTCGTCGTCGTCCTTGGGATGGTGCTTGGGCTGCCGTGGGTTTGGGTGCTGCCGAGTCTGGGGCTGCGCTGGAGAGCCGGGCGGGTTCTCTGCCGAAGCGTTTTGCGCGTGCTGAGGGTTTCCGTTCAGGTCGAAGGTATGGAGAACATATCACGGGGGCGAGGGGTAGTGGTCTCGAATCACGCTAGCTACCTGGACGCTCTTGTCCTGGCGGCGACTTTGCCGGGAGAAACCGTGTTTCTCGTGAAAGGCGAGTTGCGGTCGCATTGGTTCGTCGGCCCTTTACTGAGACGGTTGAACGCCTTTTTCATCGAGCGCATCGACCCAAGCGGCAGCGTTGAAGACAGTCGAGTCGCCGTTGTGCGAGCAGGAGCCGGCGAAAGATTGCTTTTTTTCCCGGAAGGCACGTTTTGGCGCAAGCCGGGCCTGCTCGATTTTCGGATGGGAGCGTTTGTCACGGCCGCCAAGGCCGGCGTCAGCGTGATTCCGATGGCCTTGCGCGGGACGCGCTCGCTGTTGAGGGACGGAAGTTTTCTACTCCGCCCGGGCAGGGTGGAGGTGCGGGTTGGCGGGCCCATCACCCCGACGGGTGCGGATTTCAATGCGGCGATCGAGCTGCGAATTGCGGCGCGGGCCTGGATTCTGAGCCATTGCGGCGAACCGGATCTTGCGGGTGAGACGGCAATTTTTCACGAAGCGGGCGTTGAGGAGCTGGATCCGAGCCTGGACTAGGCAACGGCTGCGGGGTGAGAGTCCGACTTCACGAGAAAAGGGGACTACAAGTCCCTTTCTATGAATCCGCGGTTTCATGAGACCCGCGTGAAAATCGTCGCCCACGGGCCGAAGGGTCGGGCACACGAGGTTCCTGCCGCCCTTCAGGGCTCGCCTGGGGGAGGGATTCACCCAGGGTTCCGCCGTTCCGGCTCCGCCCTGGGCTATCGTTCCTTCCGCCGCGTCGCGGCTCGAGATGTTCGCGGCCTTGCCGGGCGTAAACCCAAATGCCGAATACTCTCGATGACTATTTTGGGAAGCGATTCCCCCTGCGCGAGCGCACCTTTGCCAAGGGCCTCGACGGCGGCGATGTAACCCGAACGAAGCTTATGTTTACCTTGATGTATAGTACTCCAAGATATAGAAAAAAATCGATGATTGATATGTTCTGACGCGACTTCTCGTCGCTGTTCCGGCAGCCGCCCGACGGCTCGCCCAGTGCTACCTAGAACTTCCGATTATCCGCGTCTACGGCAAACCACTTGGAAAAATTGCGGTTGGATGCCCATTTTGCGCCTGTCCGTGCTGAGCGATCATTCTAGCGTGCAAACTAAAATCCCGTCCCTCGGCGTTAGTTGGAGAAACATCCTGGCGAGCGTTCTCGGCATTGCCGTGCTGATGAGCGGCTTTTTCTGGCTGGGGTACTGGACGTCCGAGCTGAACATCCAAGTGCGCGGCGATAGTCTGTTTGTCGCACCGTCACCTCGCAGTCTCCCCGGAGTGGGGGGCGTCCCGCGCGAGAACTCCGCCACGAAGAAGACCGAAAAGGTCCAGCCCCGGCGGGAAGCGGAACCCGACGACCTCAACCGCTGGGTCAACCTGTAGACAGGGTCAGCCCGCATCTCACCGCCTGACGGGCAAAGCACACGATAGGTCCGTCATTAC
The DNA here is from genome assembly GCA_965248235.1 of Bryobacterales bacterium. Lineage (GTDB taxonomy): Bacteria > Acidobacteriota > Terriglobia > Bryobacterales > UBA6623 > UBA6623. The sequence goes on from CBDFIU010000003.1 coordinate 1,150,469, forward strand.
GTCGTTACGCTTGCTTGCTGTGCTCACCGTACCGAGGCGCCTCTCAGGCACTTTGCCTCGCCACGCGATGAGAAAAGCTCGCTAGTCGTTGAGGCGAAGGGCGACGATTGTCATGTCATCCGACTGCGGTGCATCGCCGCAGTGCTGTTCGACACTTTGGGAGATCTTGTCGATCAATTCGACGGCTGATTTTTCTCGGTGTTGCTTCGTCAACTCGACGAGATTTTCTTCGCCGAATTCTTCCAGGCCTTGGTTCATCGCCTCGGAATAGCCGTCGGAGAAAACCAGTAAAACATCATTGGTCTTGAGTTGCACCGAAGCTTCCTCGTACGGAAAGTCGGGGAGAATGCCCAGCACCGGGCCGCCTGACTCGAGTCTTGCCACGTCGTCTCCGCTGACGAGGATCGGAGGATTGTGCCCGGCATTGCAGTAGTGGAGTTGCTTGCTCTCGATCTCAATGATGCCGTAGAAAAGGGTCACGAACTTGTCGGAATCCGTACTCTGAAAAAGGAGACGATTCGAGCGTTCGATGCATTCGCCGGCGGACGCGCCCGCGAGGTTCTGACTTCGGATCGTGGCCTGCACGTTGGCCATCAGCAAAGAGGCCGGCATCCCTTTCCCCGATACATCGCCCAGGCAAAGCGCCAGCCGCCCGTTTTCCGAGACAAGAAAATCGAAATAGTCGCCTCCGACGTTTTCGGCCGAAACCGACTGCCCGGCGACGTCATATCCCGGCACGTTGGGCGGCGATTTGGGTAGTAGGTTGTTCTGAATATTGCGCGCCAGATCAAGTTCTTGCTGCATGCGGAGCAGCGATTGCTCTTCCTGGTAAAGGCGGGCATGTTCGATGACCTGCGTCGATTGAGCGGCGATGATGGTGAGCAAACGTTGGTCGCTTTCGGTAAATCCTTCGCTGGAACGCTTGTTGAAGGCGGACAGGATTCCGATCATGCGTCCCTTGACGCGTAAGGGAACGGCGGCCATCGAGCGAATCGGCTTGTCCTCGTCGGAAATGGCGCGAAAACGCCCGTCGGCCTCGATATCGTTGATGATCAGCGGGGCCTGATTTTTCAGCATCCAACCGCTGAGCTGAGTGCCGATGCGAAAAGGATTGGAATCAAGACGGGAATCGACGCGTCGAACCATGGTGCGGAGCGCCGTCTCTTCCTCGTCCTCTTGAAACAGGGAAACATTTCCCTGATCCACATCGAGGTGTTTCACGCACTTTTGAACGATCGAGTCGACGATTTTGTCGAGTGACCAGGTCGACGTCACCGCCGAGGCGACTTCGTTAATGATGGAAAGCTCCTCGACCGCGCGACGCAGGCGTAAGTTGTCGCGCTCGAGACAAGCTACTCTTTCTTGGGAAGGTTCTGTCGACATTCGCTAGGGACGCGGAGAACAGGCCGCAGCTTACCGCGCGGGAACCTGATCCACCCATTCCCACGTGTCGAGAAGGTAACTTGCGGCGGGGGGGAAAGTCAAGCGAGTCCGGCGGGATCAGCTCGGGAAAAGAGAAAACGGGCCGGATTTTGCACACCCGAACCCGTGAAGAGGACAGCCGATCATTCGCTCGTGCGGCGCATGCGTTTGCGGTTTCGCTTACGTGCCAGCGCCCGCTTCAGGCGCTTCTTCTCTCCGGGTTTGAGGTAGAAAGAGTGGCGTTTGACTTCCTTGATAATGTCTTCCTGCTGCACTTTTCTCTTAAAGCGCCGCAGGGCTCCGTCAAGCGACTCGCCGCTCTGTATGTGAACTTCAGCCAAGTTTATCTCCTCCGATCGAGACCGCGAGGAACAAGAACCCTCGCCCCGGTCAGTCTTTTCATCTTACAACACGATATGGCGAGGGCGCGAACCTTCGAATCGGCGAACACGGGATGAGCATGAAAATCGCTACGATGCACACGGAGCCGCCGCAAGCCCCGCGACAATACGCCTATGTGCCGGAATATCAAAACCCTCTTCAACTTCGACCCGCCCGCGACGGATGAGGAGGTTCGAGCCGCCTCGCTGCAGTTCGTGCGCAAGCTGAGCGGCTTCACCAAGCCGTCCCAGGCGAATCAGCCTTTATTTGACCAAGCCGTGGATGACGTTTCGCAAATCGCCCGGGACTTGGTCGATTCACTGACTACGGCCGCCCCGAGCCGCAACCGCGAGATCGAAGCAGCCAAGGCACGCGCCCGCGTTGCGAAGAGGTTTCAGTAGTCCCGGAGCAAGACCGAGATCGATCGTGCTTTTGGGCGATGCGTAAGAGCGCGGGCCTTTCGACCCGACGTCCCGCAACCCATCGCCAAGCTTGAACCGATTAGAAGTCAACTTGGAAGCGACTCTGGAACAGATTCGCCGCTCCCAGATCAATGCGCTCGGCCCAGCCGTAGTTCCACATGAAGCGCGTGTTGGGGTTCAAGTACCAATTCACACCGAACGTGAAGTCCTGCAACTCGCCACCCTGGATCAGAACGTCATTCAAGTCGATGCGGGCGTAGCGGGTCGCGATTTCCCACGCGCCGTTGCCGCCGTCTTGACCGGGTTGGAAAGGCCGGAGCGGTTTGACACGATCAAACGCGCCGGTGGAACTTTTGTAAACGCGGTGCTCTCCGGTGAGGAAGTAGCTGCCTTGCACGTAGAAGGACGTGAAGTTTTCCCGCTGTCCGGTCGGCCGGTCGGCCGAGCTGTAAGTGAACTCGGATTGAATCGAGGCCGGTCCGTTGACGACCGCGAACTCCATGCCGATCGTATCGCTGGAGGTGGCCGAAAAGGACTTCGTGTCCACGAACCGCGGCAACAGGTGCGCCGAAGGCCGCGCCCGATAGCGCAACCGATTGCCGTTCGGATTCCCGTGACGATAGGCCAGCCCCAGGTGCAGCAGCTTACGGCCTCCGTCTTCATACCGGGGACGCCCCGTGATGCGGCCCGTGTAATTGAACCCGCCGTTGCCGAAGCTCTCCCCAAACGCGTCGGCGTCGCGGAAGGCTCCGAAGGCCCAGGTCATCTTGTCCCCGGCGACGGCATTTTGGAACATCACGCCGGTATTGCGTTCCGGAGCGAAGGTGGTGGGCAGCGAGCGCTCGAGGAAGGTGATGTACTTCGAACTCGTCAACGCCTCGAGCCCGAACGGCTCCTTCATGTGTCCGAACATGATGTTGCCGACGCCGCGCAGCTTCGTTAGCCCAATATACACGTCCCTGAACCCCGCTTCGCCGCCGGCGAAGTCATATTGGGCTTTGAACTTGACGTGCTTGTGCAGTAGTCCCTCGACGTAGAGGCGGGCGCGCCGGAACTCGGTGCCGTCGTCGAGCGGTCCGATCCCGTTGGTGACCTCGCTGCTCGGAGCGAAGAAGCCCCAGTCGTTCATGATGCGTCCGCCGATTCTGAGTTGGAATGCTTTGTCGGCTGTGTCAAAACGAAGGCCTTGCTTCCAATACGCCCGCAAAGTGGATGGATCCGGTTTTGCCTCGGCCTGGGCGGCGGCTTTGGCCGGCAAGGGCGCGGGGGGCGGTGCCGGAGCCGCCGAGTTGCTTGCAAGCAAGGAACCGTCGCGGGACGTCGCCGGCTTGCCAGGCAACGTGTTTGCGCTGGCAGGTGGCGATGAGGGATCGGCCTCTTCCAGCGCGGTGACCTTCCGGAGCAGCTTGTCGAGCAGGGCGGATTGGGCATCCATCCGTTTCCGCTGTTGTTCGAGTTGCTGTTTTTGTTCAGCGATCAATAACCGCAACTCGGAGGTTTCCGCGATGCTGTTGGGTTGCTCCAGGCAGACCCGAGCCGGCGGCGTTGGGGACGCCGCTTCCACCGCCGCCGAACCGCTTGCAAAGACGGTGATCAGGAACAGGGCGGCCGCTATGCATCCGCGACCGAAACGGATCCGGGCATTTTTCTTGTCGGAGTGTTTATCGTGTTTCATGGATGTCATTGCAACGGCGCAGTCGATTCGACGAGTCGGACCTTGTTGCCTGACGCTTCAAAGGTACGCCCAGCACCCGTGCAGTTCTGTAAAAGAACAGTACGGATGCCATAAATTCATTTTGCCGGATTTCGCGGAGGTTGCGGGAGGGTCCGTTCAGCGGCCTTCCTTCTTCGGCTTTAGCCCGACGTTTCTCACCGCCCGACGGGCAATCCTTCGTCACATTCTCCAAAGCAACTTGCGCCCCGGTTGAATAGAATGAAGGCTCCTCATGGGAGCTGTTGTTTCGAGCGAAGACTGCGAACGGTTGCGGAGGCGTTGGCGAGAAGAGGGCAAGAAGGTCGTCTTCACCAACGGCTGCTTCGACTTGCTTCACCCCGGGCATGTGCGATTGCTTGAACGAGCGCGCGAGCACGGCGATGTTCTGTTGGTCGCGATCAACAGCGACCGCAGCGTAACCGCCATCAAGGGACCGGAACGCCCGATCCAGCCCCAACAGCAGCGCGCCGACGTGCTCGCCGCGCTGGAAGCCGTGGACGCCGTCACGGTCTTCGACGAAGATACTCCTTGTCGCTTACTGGAGCGCCTGCTTCCCGACGTTCTCGTCAAGGGGGCCGATTGGAGTCACCTGATCGTGGGGCGTGAAATTGTCGAAGAGGCCGGGGGGAAAGTCTTTCCGCTTCCCTTCGAGGAGGGCTATTCGACGACCGACATTGTCAGGACGATTATCGAGCGCGCACCGTGATTCTCCCGGGTCTGCGAGAACTGTTGGGTGGGCTTGCCAAGCATCCCTCTTTCGAAACCACTCTGGCCGCCTGTCGCGGCGGTACGGGTGAGACGATCCGTCTGACTGGTTTGAACTCGACAGCGAAGGCTCTCTATACGGTGCTGCTCGCCGAGCGTACCGCCGCGCCCGTCGTCGTTGTCGTTAGCAGCAACATCGAGGTTGATCGATTCGTCGAAACGACCGGGGCATTTTTCGACCTTCTCGAGGTCTCCGCCGCCTGTGAACCCTTCGCCCTACACTCCCAGGACGTCACGCCCTACGAGGGCCTCTCGCCTCACCCGGAGATTTCGGAGAAGCGCGCCGTCGGGCTGTGGCGTATGGCGGACGGCGGGGCCTCGGTGGTGGTGACGACGATAGCGGCGGTGCTGCAGAAGGTTCGCGCGCCGGAATTTTATCGCAACCTCGGATGGAAGCTGGAAGTCGGAGACGAGTTTTTTCTCGAAGACCTCGAGGAAAGTTTACTGCGAGCCGGCTACAGCCGCCACGAGCCGGTCGAGATGGTCGGGCAGTTCTCGGTACGCGGCGGCATTGTCGACGTTTACTCCCCTGAAGACCCTTACCCGGCACGTTTGGAAATGTTCGGCGATCAACTCGAATCGATTCGCCACTTCGAGCCGGCAACGCAGAAATCGGTGCAGCGGCTGGAGCAAGTCACTCTCTTGCCGCTGACCGAATACCCCATTCCAGGTGACGAGCCGGTGAGCGACGGACCCGATGACGCGGATGCAAGCGACGTCCCCTACATCCCGCCGCCCGGTTGGGAGTTCCATTCCAACCCAGCCCGCGAGGCCGATCGCTTTCTTTGGGACCTGCTCGAAAACCCCGTCGTCGTCTGGACTGAAAAGGCCTCGCTCGACGTCGAGGCGGAGAAGCTTCGGGAGCGATTAGACTCCTCCTATGAGCGAGCGCCCGACGGCGTGGCTCCGCCCGACAGGTACTACCACCGGATCGACGAAATCGCGCCGAGCGACGGGCGGGGAGTGCGCCAAATCGAAATGAATGAAGTTGCCATTGAGGGTCGAGGGGCGCTGCACATCCCGACCCGACCGCCGCCGCGATTTCAAGGCAATATCGCGCACGCGATGCGGGAAATGCAGGCGAAGGTCCGGGAGGGTTCGCGCACTTTGATCACGGGGGGTTCGCTGGGCGACGTCGAGCGTTTAGCCGACATGCTGAGCGAATATGAGATTAGCTTCCAGCTCGGATTACAAGACCCGACCAAGGCCGCCACGCCGTTTCTTCAGGAAAAGGCTTACTTCGCCGGACCGGTCGCGGGCACGATTCTCGTCCAAGCGCCGATCCGACGGGGAGCCGTATTTCCCGACGCCAAGACGATTCTCTACGGAACCGAGGATTTGTTCGGTTCCTCGGAATTGGTGGCGCGGCCGCGAAAGAGAAAGTCCGCGGTTTCGATTTTTCTATCGGATCTGCAAGACCTCCGTGAAGGCGATTTCGTGGTTCACAGCGAACACGGCATCGCGCGCTATCTGGGGACGCGAGAGATCGAGCAAGGCGGGCGCACCGACGAGTTCATGCTGCTCGAATACGCCGACCGCGCGCGGCTCTATCTGCCGCTCTCACGGTTGGACCTGGTGCAGAAGTATCACGGCGCCGGCGGCGCGGCTCCAACGCTCGACCGCATGGGCGGCCAAACGTGGAAACGCACGACGTCACGCGTGAAGGCCCGGCTACTCGATATGTCCGACGAGCTGCTCAAGCTCTACGCGCGGCGTAAGCTTGCCGAGGGCTACTCCTTCTCGGCCGACAGTAATTGGCAGCGGGAATTCGAAGACGCCTTCGCGTTCACCGAGACTCCCGATCAGATCCAAGCCGTCAAGGAAATCAAGCGCGACATGGAGTCCGCGCAGCCGATGGATCGGCTGGTCTGCGGCGATGTCGGTTTCGGGAAGACCGAAGTCGCGATGCGCGCCGCTTTCAAGGCGCTGGGCGACGGCAAACAAGTAGCCGTGCTGACGCCGACCACGGTGCTTGCCTTCCAGCATTTCGAGACTTTCAAGAGCCGTTTCGCGGCGTTCCCGGTGGAGATCGAAATGCTCACGCGCTTTCGGAACGCCGCCGAACAAAAACTGATCCTCGAACGCCTCGCCGGCGCCAAACTCGATGTCATCATCGGGACGCACCGATTGCTTTCGAAAGACGTTGTCTATAGCGACCTCGGTTTGCTGGTCGTCGACGAAGAACAGCGCTTCGGCGTGCGCCAGAAAGAACGACTCAAGCAGATCAAGAAGAATGTCGATGTGCTGACGCTGTCGGCGACGCCCATCCCGCGGACCCTCCACATGTCGTTCGCCGGGCTGCGCGATCTTTCGATCATTCAAACGCCGCCGAAAGACCGCCTGGCGATCCATACGGTTGTCTCACCCTATTCCGACCAAATGGTCGAAACGGTGATTCGACGGGAAATCGATCGGGGCGGACAGGTCTATTTCATTCACAACCGGGTGGAATCGATTTGGGCGGTCGCCTCGCGGATTCAAGAGCTGGTTCCGAATGCCCGCATCGGCGTCGGCCATGGACAAATGGCGGAGAAAGAACTCGAGCGGGTGATGCTGAAGTTCATCCACCACGAGTGCGACGTATTGATGGCCACGACGATCGTTGAAAACGGGCTCGATATTCCGCTCGCCAATACGATCATCATCAACCGCGCCGATCGTTACGGGTTGGCGGAGTTGTATCAATTACGCGGAAGGGTGGGGCGCTCGAATCGCCGCGCCTATGCGTTCTTGTTGATTCCGGAAGACCGGGAGTTCAGCGAGACGGCGCGTAAACGATTGGCGGCGCTGAAGGAGTTCAGCGAATTGGGGGCGGGATTTAAGATCGCCGCGCTCGATCTCGAACTGCGCGGCGCGGGGAATCTGCTGGGAGCCCAACAACACGGGCAAATCGCGGCGGTCGGTTTCGAGACGTATTGCCGCATGTTGGATGAGACGGTGCGGGAGCTACAAGGCGACAAAGTCGACCGCTTCCCCCCGACCAGCCTCAAGTTGCAACTCGACCTGCACATCCCCTCCGACTATATCCGTGACGAAACCCAACGGCTGCAATCGTACAAACGGTTGGCGGAGGTTGTGGATGACGCGGGCCGACAAGAGATTATCGAGATGTTGAAAGACCGCTACGGACCGATTCCGGCGGCGGTGGAGAACTTGGCCGCCTACTCGCTTTTGAAAACGGCGGCTCAAAAAATCGGTGTCGAATCGATCGAACGCCGCGCGACGCGAGTCTGCATTCGTTTCCGCGAGAACTCCAAGGTGAATCCGGAACGCCTGATGCGGTTTGTCGCCGCCGCGCCCCAAGCCTCCTTCTCGCCGCGAGGCGAATTGGAATGGGAAACCGGCGCTGCAAAGGGTCCGGAATTCTTAGCCGCGCTACACGATTTGCCCGCACAACTCGCCGAATAGGGATGCCGTCACGACGCTGTTCAGCGGCATGCCGACCCGCGGCGGATACCGCCCAAGAAAAAATGAATAGAATCCGCAAGAATTTAATTGTTGTGCGGCCTGATTGTGATAAAATTCTAAGACTCGCAATGTAAACTGCGGCGTTTGCTCACGGTTCCATGGTGGTTTCTATCGGGATCTGGATGGTGCTCGGGGTCGTGGAGGCCCTTTGGTTGTTTCGTCTATGGCGGCTCGGCTTCGAGAGTTTGGCGATCGTTGCGTTCCGAGGAAGAGTGAAACCATACGGCGCGGCACTCTTGGGGGTTGAGTCCGAAAGCGTCAACGGCCTCGATGGCGTTGAAGGCCTGCAACGGAGCCTGAACGAGGAAGAGATGCCTTGTTGCCGCGGATGAGCGAGTGGACGGACTCGGCGACGAAACCGGGGCGGGCCTGGGCGTAAAAGGAGCCGCGGCTTGCTCAACCGCCGGGGCTTTTTCAGCTATCAGCACGTTCTGCCTCCGTCGATGACGAGGTTGGCCCCGGTCATGTAGGACGAGGCGTCGGATACCAAGAAAGCCACCGCCGCTTGATATTCGTCCACACGCGCCATTCTCCCGAGCGGTATGCGTTCGGCCAAGCGTTGTTGAAAGGCGGGGTCTTGCCCGGCTTCGACGCCGCCGGGGGACAGAGCGTTGACGCGCACGCCTCGGTCGGCCCAATAGGTCGCCAGATAGCGGGTCAGCCCGAGCAACCCGGCCTTGACGACGGAATAGCCGGCGGGCTTGACGGGCTGTTCGCCGGCCGGCGTGTCGGGGAGTTCGTAGAGGCGTTGGTCGGGGCCGACCAGCGCCAGGTCCGAGGCAATGTTCAAGATCACGCCCGACCCCCGGCGGGCCATCTCAGCCCCCACGACGCGACTCATTAGGAATGCACCGGTAAGCCCGACATCGAGATCAGTTCGCCAGGCATCGAGCGGGTAGTTCTCCAGGCGCGTCGCGGCTCCTCCGCGAAGACCCTCGCCGCCGACTCCGGGGTTGCGCGCGGCGTTATTGATCAGAATCTCGACGGGACCCCATTCGGCCCGCACTCGGGCGAAGGCGGCCCGAATCGAGGTTTCACTGGTGATGTCGGCGACGACCGCCGACGCCGGGCGGTCATGGCGGGAGCGAATTCGAGAAGCCGAGGCCTCGGCACTCTCCCCGTCGATATCGAGCAAGACGGGAAGGCCTCCGGCGGCGGCGATCGCCGAACCGTGTTCGATGCCTAACATCCCGCCACCACCGGTAATCAGCGCGACCCGACCGCTGAGATCAAACCGTTCGGCGAGCCCTCGGGCTCCCGAGCGCTCGCGCGGCTCGGTTTCGATGTCGGCGAGCGGTTCGGCTTTCGTTTCAACCATGAGTGCGTGTTTGCCCTCCGTCGACCACAAGCGCGGCGCCGGTGATGAATGAAGCTCTCGGCGAGGCCAGAAACACGACGGCTAGGGCGATTTCCTCGGGCCGCCCAAAGCGCTTGAGCGGCACCTCGCGGGCAATGTACTCCCGCCAAAACTCGGGCCGCTCGTCGACCTTCCGCTCCCACGATCCGCCGGGGAACAACACGTTTCCCGGAACCACGGCGTTGACGCGAACACCGTGGGGACCCAGCGTCCGGGCCAGCGAGCCGACGGCGCTGTTCAACGCCGCCTTGGCGGCCGCGTACGCAATAGGAGCTCCGATGGCCTCGCTGCCGGCGATCGACGAAATCATCACGAGCGCTCCTCGGCGGGCGATCAGGTCGGGCATGGCGCGGCGCGTCAGGTCCATGCTTCCCAGTAAATTGCGTTCGAGAACGGCTTCCCATTCGTCGCGCTCGACAACCCAGCCCCTCGTGGCCCGGCCGTCGCCCACATTCGCGACGACGATATCGAGGTTCCCGAAAGCGTCCCGTCCGGCATCGAGGGCGTTATCGATGCCGCGTTCGTCGCTCAGGTCGGCTTCGACGGCGAACAGGCGCTCGGAGCGCCCCTCGACAAGCCGGGCGGCGGCGCCGTCAAGCGACTCGCGATCGCGTCCGCTGATGATGACCCGTGCGCCCTCATCGAGAAAGGCCTCGGCGATGGCGAAGCCGATGCCGCGGCTTGACCCGCCGATGAACGCGGTGCGGTCTTGGAGTTCCAAATCCATGAGAAAGCCGGCCGCTACGTGGCGTGAGCCTCGAGGCTTGCCGCGAGTCGATTGATCGGTTCTTACCCGGGAATTAGTGAGCCTCGCGCGGCGTCGAAACAAGACACGCCCGGACGACTCGGGACGCGACCGGTCTGGAGGCTGATGCCGCGGTGCAAAAACCCTTCCACGAATCGGCGGTTTCGGCGAGCCCAGATGATTTCGTCGACGACCGGATTGCGGGCGACCTGCAAGATAAACGCTCGCTCATAGCCGGCCTGTCGAAACCCATCGAAACAGGTCTCGAAATCCGCCGCGCCGGAGACAAGAGGAACCGTCGAGCCTCCTCGCGCTCGGTCTTTGATGTGAACGCTGCCCAGGTGGGGGCCGAGCAGCGACAGCTCCTCGGCGGGGTCATGGCCGAGCGAGGCGCTGTTGCCAATGTCATAGTTGACCCGCAACAGCGGATGCCGAATGCGGCCGACAAACTCCGCCAAATCTCGGGCGCCCAATCGGTTTCGAGGTGCAACTCGACCGCGGCGCGTTCCGCGTTGGGCAGCACCGCCGCGAGCAGCCTTTCGAGCCCGGCGCGCTCGGGCGAGGTCGGCAACGCCGAGGCGTCGACGAAGGGCAGCACGATGTGCGCGGCCCCGAGCCGAGCGGAGTTTACGATCAGACCCCGTAGCTCGTCGAGCGCGCTTCCTTCGACCTCACCCCGCTGATCGATCAGTCGCCGAACCATGAAGCGGTCGGCGCAGACCGAACCGACAGCGACGCCGGTCTCGGCCGCCGCCTGTCGAACGGCATCGATGCCCGCCGAGGTTTCCAGCGGATTCACGCCCGGCGCGTCGTCGTCGTAAATCCACTCGATTGAGTCGAGCCCGGCGGCGGCGGCGCGAGGAAATTCCTCGGCCCAGCGCCCGGCGGGAAAGGATTGAATGCGCCCTTCCTGTGCCGGCAGCAGCCGCCCCTGCATGATGCCCATGGCGTGACCTAAGCTCACGAAGGCAGCTCGATCAACGCGAAGCAATAGGGCAACAGCACGTAACCAAACACTTGCTTGCCATCGACAATGCGCGTGGCGTTGGCGAGCCCCTCGGTGTCGGCGGATTGCTGGATGTTTTTGGCCTGGAACTGATCGTCGTCGAGATAGGTAATCGATGCGTTGGGCGCGTGCCGACGAACGACGGCGCTAAAATAGTCCTTCGAATAGATGTTTTCGTAGGAAAAGGCGCGGGGTTCGCCGTTGTCGTCAAACTCGTCTTCGGCCCGCACATCGGTATAAGCCCAGGTCGGCTTCGAGAGCACTTCCTGGATGCGAAAGCTACGCTCGCCGATCATCGTACGCACGAGGACCCATTTTCGGGAAGCGCGAATCAACTCACCGAGCGGTTTGACGATGCTCGGCAAGTGCATCAACAAATTGCTCGAAGTCACGACATCGAATTCTCGGTCGGCGACGGGCAATTCGAAAATGCTGCCTTGGCGAAATTCGGCAATCGGCTCGTCGGCCCATGCCTGGCGGGCTTTGTCGAGAAAGATGGTGTAGTAGTCCACGCCCACATAGCTAAACGGGGTCGAGACGGCCCTCCGGTACGAGCGCAGATAGTGGCCCGTGCCGCAACCGACATCGAGCAACGACTGCTCCGGGCCGATGCGGTCGGCGACGAGACCGGCCATCGCCTTAGCGGATTCCATTTCGGGAAGTTCGCCCACGGCGCGCTTGAAATGCACGGCGGCGTAGGCGTCATTGGCGGAATATTCGTCCAAGCACAAACCTTCCGCGGTCAATCGAGAGGACATACTGACTCCTTTCAGAAAAGAACAACTTACTTGCCGGCGTCGAAACTGTAGGGCGTCGTGCCGCCGACGAGCGACCCCCCTTCTTGATCCCAGCCTTGAATCTGACGGGAAATATCGAGATCGACGTTTGCGCTCCACTTGGCGAGCAGCTTGCGGGTCACCGGGCCCATTCGGCCCTCCCCGATCGCCTGGCCGTTGAGGCGGCAGACCGGCAAGAGACAAAACGGCGTTCCGGTCATGAAAGTTTCGTCGGCGGTCATCACGTCATAGAGTTCGATGTCTTGTTCGACGGCTTCGAGGCCCAGCGCCGGAGCCAGTTCCTCGATCACATAGGCGCGGCTGACGCCTCGCAAGATATTGCGGCCTTCAGGCGTAATCAGCCGACCGTCGCGGACGATGAAGAAATTGTCGCCGGTGCCCTCGGCGACGAAACCGTCGGGGTCGAGCAGCAAGGCCCAGTTATCCTCGCCGCGACAACGGCTCGCTTCAATGTTGGCCATCAAGTAGTGCAACCGGCTGCGGTTCTTGATTTTCGGATCAAGCAAGTGCGCCGGAATGGCGCGTTGCGACGGCACGACGGCATTGATGCCGTGATCGAACAACCGTCCCATTCCCCGCACGGTCCAACGCAAGGGAAAGACAGCGATGATGACGTTGGGGCCGGGGTCGATTCCGCCAATGCCTTCGTAGATCGACAGCAACCCGCGCGAGACGTCGATCATCACGCGGTATTCGTCGTCGGCGGCGAAAGCCGCACGGTTGGCCTCGATCGTCTCGCCGACGGCCCGCTCCATCTTTTCGATCGGGATCGGAGGCGTCAAACACACGGCCTTCATCGAGGAGTAAAGGCGTTCGAGATGCTCGCGCAACTTGAATTGCACGCCGTTGAACGAACGTGTCATCTCGAAGACCATGTCGCCGAACATCAGCGCGGAGTCGTAGATCGACACGCGTGCTTCGGATTCGGGGATCAAGCGGCCGTTCCAGTAGACCACGCGGGTGTTTTGGCTCATGGGGGTAGTGGGCGGGCCGGGGTAGCCGGTCTGCGCGGCCGCGCCGGGATCGCCTCCGGTGTCAGGGGTCGGGCGACTTCATCGCATACCGCTCACTTATGTTCGCGGCTCGGTTTGGATCTTGGTACACGTTGTCGTACCAATCAATGATTTCGGTGATATGGAAATTCGGGTTGCGCGGATAGAGATCGTCGTAGAGTTGCGCCAAGAAACGATAGTCCTCGGCCGTGTTAACGTCGAGCCGCAAATCGGGGCGCCGAAACGCCGCCGGGCATTCGATGGTCCCCACGCGAAACCGCTCGGGTTCGACCGGCTTCTGCGCGCGATAGTCGAAGAAGTTCAAGTGCGGGTGCTCGCGTAACGTCGGGTTAAGCGGACGCGCCGCGATTTCATCGAGGGTGGAGCGCTCGAACACCTCGGCTCCAATGCCGTCGGGATAGCCGTTGCCTAGAACCTCGGCCAAGTTCGAGGAGAACTCGCTCTCTCCCCGCAAGTGGTATTCGATAATGCGGTCGATCTCGTCGGGCTCGGGAACCGCGTTGTCGGCCGGCAACCGGACCACCAGACCCGCCTGGTAGACTTCGGCGGCGCGACGAAAGCGCTCGACCAGGTCGTTTTCGGCCCCACGATACACCGCCGCGCCCTCGGCGGCGACGAGTTCGGCGAGCACGTCGTCTTCGGGTTTGCGCGTGGTCGCGACAACGACTTCGTTAACCCGCCGCGCCCGCCTCACCCGTTCAAGCATTCTTGCCAGCAAGGGTCGTCCCGCCAACGGCAGCAGCGACTTGCCGGGCAAGCGCGTCGAGCCCATGCGCGCCTGCAAGATGAGCACGACGCGGCGCGACGAAATTACGGTGGGGGAAAGCGGCATCTTCGCCCCCTCGCTATCGTCCCTTTGCCGCCGAAACCGGTGTTTCGGTTTCGGCCCGGCCGCCGTAATACCGTAGCTTTTCGGAATTCTTGCGCTCCTCGTCGCTGACGCGCTTGACGCCGTCTCCCAACACGGTCGGGATCGAGCGAATATAGCCCACCATCAACTCGAGGCCGCGCCGTTCGAGCGACGCCGCTTGATCGCTGCCGTACATCGAGCGGTCAAGCGTGATGTGGCGCTCGATCGCGACAGCCCCCATCATCGAAGCCAGCACGGCGGCATTCACGCCGGCTTCGTGCCCGCTATAGCCGACCGGGCAGTTGTAACGGCGCTGTAGCTCGGGAATCATCAGCAAATTCAGCGACGGCGCATGCGCCGGATATTCGCCGACACAGTGCATCAGCGTGAAAGGACAATCGCGGCTTCGAAATACTTCCACGGCCCGATCGATTTCCTCGTAGCTGGTCATCGCCGTCGAGATGAAGGTCGGTTTGCCTTCTTCGGCAACGGCCTGGAGTAGATCGAGGTGGCCAATCATCGCCGACGCGATCTTATTGCGCGGAAGATCATACGACCGCAAGAACAATTGGCTGTCGACATCCCAAGCCGAAGCCGTCCACTCGATGCCGAGCGAGCGACAATAGGCGTCGATCTCGTTAAATTCGGCTCGCCCGAATTCAAGAGCTTCTTTTTGCTCCCGCTGCGTCGAGCCCCATGGGCTTTCCCGAGGCGAGTCGAGCAGTTCCGCGGTATAAACTTTGTCAATCGTGCGCTTCTGAAACTTAACGACATCGCAGTCAACCGCCTTCGCCATATCGATCAGCTGCTTGGCCATGGCGAGGTCGCCGTTATGATTGATGCCAATCTCGGCGATGATGTCTACATGCCCGGCCGCGACGCCGGCCCCGAACGAATCCGCCATGAAATAAATCCTCCTGAATAAAGTGCCGTGAAATCGAGGCGCCTCAAAGCGAGTCGGGCGCCTGCTTCATCGCAATCACCCGCAAACAATCCCCGTCTTCCCGTTCGACAAACATCCGTTTACGCCGCTTTTGTAATCGCCGGGTTCGATAGACCGCCCGCGCGACGCTCACCGCCGGGTGCCCCGACGAGCGCAATCTCGAAATCCACCCGCCCCCTACTCTCGACGGTTCGCTGCTCGGCCTCGGATGCACCTTCGGGTCGCCGAACGCTCCCAGGGCGACAACCACTCCGCCGGCGGCTTCCGCGGCGGCTCTCAGCCGTTGCGGATCAAAGAAATAGAGATGCATGCGTCCCAGAGACGCCGTCCCCGTGCCGGCCGCGATCGTCCCGGCGTCTTCGTTCGGAACTTCGAGAAACAACACGCCGCCGTCTTCGAGGACCCCCAGCAGCCGCTTGAGAAATACGATGGGCTCGAGCACATGTTCAAGAACGTGCGAGGCCGCGATCACGTCGAAACGTCGGCCGCTCATTTCCTGGGCATCGAAGATGGAATTGAACAGTTGCGCTCGCGGCCCGAGTCTGCGCCCGGCCGCTTCCCACATCGCTCGGTCGGGTTCAAATCCCGTCAAGGAGGCGCTCTCGTCGAGGCGCGCGCAAAGAAACGACCCGGCGGCGCAACCGACATCCAAGATCCGAGCGCCGGAAAAATTGCATGGTGTTCCAGACCCCGCGTCGACCTGCTTGCTCGCCGCGCGGTCAACAAAGGCCCACTGCGCGGCCGCCCGAGCGTCGGATTCTTTCAGGTACCCCTCGTCGGGACCTTCCTGTCGTCGCCCGCGATAGGCCTCGCGATAGGCCTCGGCTAACTGCCGCGCGTCGGGCAGCGGGCGGGTGCCGCGCAACGAGCAGCATCGGCAACGGACGCTTCGCGCCCCTTCGCCCCCCGCGAGCGGAAAATCACCGTTTGGTCCCAGATCGATCGGTTCATCCGTCGCGCCGCACAGCCGGCACGCGAAGCCTCTTTCGACGGCGAGTGGACGGGGGGAGACGGCGATCACTCGGTGGGGCCCCGCTGCGTGTTGGTTATTCTCATGGAATGCGACTCGCCGAGGTTCAACGTTCAGTAAGCCCCGCGGCCGGTCAACACCGCCGGGGGTGTTTCGAGCAGGATCCGCAGATCCAACCTCGGGCCGCGGTTTCTGACATACCCCAGATCGAGCTCGATCATCTTTTCAAACGGCAGCTCGCTGCGACCGTTCACCTGCCACAGCCCGGTAATGCCCGGCAGCACGCGAGAGCGCTCGTCGGCCCATTCGCGAAAACGGCGGCTTTGGCCGTCGGGATCGAGGTCTTCGGCCGGCAGCGGGCGCGGCCCCACCAGACTCATCTGCCCCAACACAACGTTGATCAACTGCGGCAGCTCGTCCACGCTCGAACGCCGCAGCAATCTGCCCAGCGGCGTAATGCGCGGGTCGCGCCGAATCTTGAACAAGTGCCCGCTGTGTTCGTTGCGCGAGCCTAAACCGCCCCGCCCGGCGGCGTCGGTGTACATAGAGCGAAACTTCAAGAATTGGAAATGCCGTCCGCCCTTGCCGACCCGCGGCGCACGGTAGAAAACGGGGCCGGGAGAAGTCAGCTTGATTCCCAATGCCGCGGCCCCCAGCAGCGGGGCCAGAGCCGTCAACAAAACCCCCGAGACCACAAGGTCGAAGCCCCGCTTAAAAAACTCCGCGCCGCGAGTGAGCGAAACCGGACGCAGCTCGACCCACTGCAAACCGTAGCGCTCGGAAACCTCGATGCGCGCGTCGGGACCGGCGGCGGCCACCGCGCGACTTGCCGTCACGCCCATGCGTTTGAGCACCGCGGCGCAGTGTTCTGTCTCGTCGGCATCGAGATGTCCCTCGATCATCACGACTCGGTCAAGAGCGTGAATGTTGACGAGCGCGCCGAGCTGCGAGGTCTTGCCGATCAGCGGCAACGACGGCTCCGCGGCGCCCCGGCTCGTCTTTCGTCTCTCGGTTGGTTGAATGACCCCAACCACCTCGATCGATTCACCGGCTTGCCGCAACCGTTCGACCAAGTTCGCCGCGGGCCGGCCCCACCCCGCCACCGCAACGCGTTCGGGAATCGCGAGGCGGTGTTCGAAGACCGAAACGGCCAACAACGCGGCGTAACGGCCCGTCATCATCGTCACGAAATTGAGCGGGACGAACAGAGCGGTGAACGAGCGCGACAGATCCGCGCCGGCTTGGCGAGAAAAATAGGTCACCACCACGATCAGCGCGCCGGCAATGAAGGTCGACTCCGCCGCGTCGTGAAGAGCCGCCGCCACCGAGGAACCGGCTCGGTTGCGACCCCGGCCGCTATAAGAACCGCGATAGAACGCCGTCAAAACCCACAGCAAAACAATCGACGAAAGCGCCGGGGCGACGTCGATCAACTCACCGCGTTCGAGTACCCGCAGCAACAATGGATTCAGTGCCAAGCGCGCCTCGACGGCGGCGTACCAAGCCACGCCAGGCCGAGCGCTTGCTTCCAGGCCGAGAGCCGTCCGGGGGCGGCGGTAAACCGAGCCTTACGATCCAACTCCAAGCGATCGACCACCTTACCGATAAGAGCGCGACTTTGAAGAATCTTGACCTGAGTCGCGATATCAAACTCGGTGTTGAAGCGGCTGTTGACGGTAGTCGAGTTAACCTCGCGAAGGTTGAAAAAGTTTTCGTTGAGACTTTCGATCTCAAGCGTTGTGCGGCCCTGATAGATCGGTGTTTGCGGCAGGCTGAGCAGAAATCCGGCCAGCGTCCCCAGGCATGCGGCGATCACCAATATGCCCTTGGATGGGTATTTACTTGACTCAGGTGACCACAAGATGTAGGATCGGGGAAATGGAAGATTATCCTCGGAATCTGGCCGAGTTCGAGGCGCGTTTCGCCACCGAGCAGGCCTGTCGAGAGTATCTGTGTCAACTCCGCTGGCCGGAGGGTTTTCGTTGTCCGCGATGCGGGCACGACAAAGCGTGGGCGGTGCGGACAGCGCTGCTGGAGTGCGCCGGCTGCGGGCATCAAGCTTCTCCAACGGCGGGCACAATATTTCAAGACACCCGCCAACCCCTCCAGAGTTGGTTTCGAGCCATGTGGTGGCTCACGAGCCAGAAGAACGGGGCGAGCGCGCTGGGCTTGCAGCGGGTGTTGGGCCTGGGCAGCTACAAAACGGCCTGGACTTGGTTGCATAAGCTCCGGCGCGCCATGGTGCGGCCCGGACGCGATCGGCTCAGCGGGCGCGTGGAGGTTGACGAGACTTACTTAGGAGGCTTGGAGGAGGGCGTGCGCGGTCGCCAAACCGACGCTAAGGCGCTGATTGTAGTAGCGGCCGAGGAAGATGGTGCCGGCATCGGGCGGGTTCGGATACGCACCATTCCCAACGCCTCCGGGGACAGCTTGATGGCCTTCGTCGGCGAGTCGATCGAACCCGGCAGCGTGGTCCATACCGACGGTTGGCTGGGATACGAACCGCTCGAAGGCGACGGCTATCGCCACGAGGTGAGCTACCTGGAGGGGCAACCGGCGCGCGCCTCGAAACTGCTCCCCCGGGTGCACCGCGTGGTGTCGTTAGTGAAGCGCTGGATACTGGGCACGCATCAAGGAGCGGTCAGTCACGAGCATCTCGACTCCTACCTCGACGAATTCGCCTTCCGCTTCAACCGCCGCAAGTCCAGAAGTCGAGGCAAGCTCTTTTACCGCCTGGTTCAACAGGCCGTCGCCGTGCCACCGGCACCCTACAAATCGCTGGTCGGAGGCACCGCGACACGCGCTACGGACGACCACAACATGTAGCGGCTATTTCCCAATACCTGAGTCAAGTAAATACCCATCTGCCCTTGTTTCGAGCCAGCATGTGGGTGTATTCGAGCAGCGACCCGGCGCCGGTTCCCTCGTCGCTCTCCTGCTCGACGAGTTCGCCGTAGGCTGTGCGTGCGAGCGGGGCGGCGTAAACGGCTTCGGGCCGGCGCGCGGGCAGCGCCGAGGGGTTGGAGGACGCCGCGCCGTTCGTTTGTCTTCGATGTTCCATTCTGATTACCGGGAATAGGCGACGCGATCAAGCCGCGCGTTGCAAGACGGTTTCGAGTACCCAGGGGAGCGAACCCGTTGGACGGCCAAAGGGTCCGGGCCGCTCGTTCTTTCTCTCTAATTGCCGCGCCCCGCGCGCCAAACCATGACGCCGGTGCCCATCGCGATTCCGGCTTCGGCGATGCGCCTCGCCACCGCTTTGCCGCCGCTGTGCGGCACAAACAAGATGTCTTCGCGTTCCAGCGCAACGTCGGTCGAGCGCCCGGCCATGATGCTCGCCAGGTTGACGGCGATTTCGACCCGCTCGACGCCCTCGCGCGAGCGCAAAATCTTCGCCGCCTTCTTCTTCGCCGTCCCCTTGAGGCCCCCGGCCAGCGCCAGCGCCCGCAAAACGGTTACGCTGTCGCGGTCGTTTAACGTGAAGCCCCCCGAGCGATGGACTCCGCCGATGACGTAGAACATCTCGGCGCGAGGCACGGCGATCACGTCACGGGGCATGACCGGAATATTGAGTTCCGGACGGCGGGCTTCCAACAGGTCCGACAAGTTCACTTCGGCTACGCTATAGCGTCCGCCGACATCGGTGCGCGCTCCAGGCAGCGGGATTGCGCCGTTCTCGATCGGTCGGGTGATCTTGACCGACGGGCCCGCCCGTTGGCTGATCCCTTCGGCGAGTGAAAGAATCTCGACCAAAGTCTTGCTGCCTTCAACTTGATGAACACCGGGGCGGTTCACCGCTCCGAGAACCGAAACCGGCCGACTGCGAAACTCAGCCATACCAACGCTGACCTGCGGTTCGCGAATGTAGGTCGTCAAGCGCTCCCGCAGCACATCCTCCAACTCCTCAACCGTCTTGCCGGCCGCCGCCACTCTTCCGGCTAACGGAATACTGAGATATCCGCGTGGTCCGATCCGAAGCGCTCCGGAGGCAACTTCCTCGGAACCCAGCACGAGAACAGTCACCGCGTCGTCGGGCCCCAGAACGTAACGTCTATCCAGGCCGTCGGCAAGTCGCGGTTCGGCCGTCCCACGGTCAGCGGCCTTCGGGCTCTGCTCCGCCGGCGCCGTGCTCGTCTGACCCCACAGCGTCGCCGCGGGGAATAGGACGACCGTAAGCCAAAATCCTCCGAGACCCCGATTCCAGAGTTGAGACCGTGAGAAAAGCATCGAACGGCTCCGGCGCTTACACGGATGATGTTTCGATTCTGTTCGGTTGGGCATAGCTACCGCTTTCTGAGTCCCAATCTTCGGGCCGACTCAGCGCAGTCGTCCCCGGTGCGCCCCTGGCAAGGGCGCGCTCCGGTCGCCGACAATAGGTTCTATCGTCGCGGCCTGATGCAGGGATTAGGGTCCCGTGCAAACGCCCGCCCTACACGTAAGAGCCTGTGGTAGAGCGGCTTAGACCGCTTCCTTTCGTTGGTTTATGGCCGGCGTACCCGACGGCGTCATGGCCCGAACCCCCCGTTCCCGCGCCGCGGCGACACGAAGACGCATACTAGAAGTTGGTCCGGCCCGCTCTAAATCTTTTGCGTTCTCTGTTGATCTGTGCCTTGCCGGCGGCGCCCGCGGCGACGAGTGCCTCCACCGATTACGCCATCGATTTGGCCGAAAGCCGCTCCGGGTGGCTGAAGGTCACTGTCGAAACCAGCTGTGAGCAGGCCGCGTGCGATTTCCAGATGCCCGTCTGGAGCGCCACCTATCAAGTCCGCGACTTCGCCCAATACGTCAAGAGTTTTCGCGCGGCCGAGGTCGACGGTCGACCGCTTTCGGCCCTGAAACAAAACCCCTCGATGTGGCGGGTGGCGGCTTTACCCGGGTCTCGGGTGGTGATTTCCTATGATGTCTTGGCCGACCGCCCCGGTCCGTTCGGCTCCTATGCCGACGGCGAACATGTTTGCTTGAACCTGCCGCAAGTCTTGCTCTACCCGGTCGCGGGCCGCCGCCGTCCGTTCTCTCTACGCTTCGAGAATCTCCCCAAAAACTGGAAGACCATCCTCACGCCGGCCCGGGAAGGGGATCGCTATGTGACCCCTGACTATGACCGGCTTGTGGACACGCCCGTGCATCTTTCCGAGTCCGAGCACACCGAGTTTCTCCACGCCGGCCGCACGATCCGCGTTGTGGCCTATCCGCGCGGCGGGGATTACAATCTCAAGCTCCTCAAGCAGACCGCCCGTCGGGTGGTCGCCGCGGCAACGGAGATCATGGATGACGCGTCGTTTCCCAGTTACACGTTTGTCTATCACTTCTCCGACATCAATGGGGGCGGCATGGAATACCGCGACGGCACTTCGATTTGGGGACCGGCGCGGTGTGGGGAATGCAATATGGCGTCGTTGGCGGCGCACGAGTTTTTTCATCTTTGGAACGTCAAGAGAATCAGGCCGCGCTCGCTCGAACCGATCAATTTCAATCGCCCCAACCCAACACCCTCGCTTTGGTTCGCCGAGGGCGTGACATCCGCCTATTCGCAATACATCCAACTCCGCGCCGGTCTAACCGGCGAACCGGAGTTCTTGGCGCGTCTGCTGCGCCTGCTCAACGAATACGAAAGACGACCGGCGTCCCAAAGCCAGTCGGCGGAGGAAGCGAGCATTGACGCTTGGCTCGAAGTCTACCCGGCCTATGGAAGGGCCGACCGCAGCGTGTCGTATTACTTGCAAGGTGAATTAATCGCTTATCTGCTCGATCTGAGGGTGCGGCAAGCCAGTGACAATCGACGCAGTTTCGACGACGTGATGCGGCGTTTACATCGCGACTACGGCCGCACAGGCCGCCCCTATGAAGATCTCGACGCGATCGTGGATGCGATCAGTGGGGTTGCTGGCCGTGACATAAGCGACGAAGTTCGGACTCTGGTGCGGTCCTCCGCACCGTTGAATTGGGATCGTTACCTGGGTTATGCGGGCTATCGGCTCGAAACGGTCGAACGCCGCCGCGTGATGGCCGGCCTGACCTTGGCCGACCCCCCGGGGCAAGGGGTCATGGTATCGTCGGTCGAACCGGGCGGGGCCGCCGAGCAGGCGGGTCTGCGGCGCGGCGACCGAATTTTCCGGCTCGGTCGACGCCGCGTCACCGGCGGAGCCACCGAGGTGTTGCGCGCATTATCGCGGCAATCGGCCGAAGCGATTTCGGTCGGTATCTTGCGCGACGGGAAATCGCTCGATCCGGAGTTGCAGCCGCGCGTCGTCGTTCAGCGAGAGTACACGCTGGTGGAAGTCGCTCCGCTCGACGACTCGCAGCGCCGCGTCCGCCAAGGGTTTCTGGAGCGGCGCACCGAAGCGGTCGGGACTCGGCTGCGAATCCGCTCTGATTCTCCCTCGGGGGAGGGCTTTCGATGAGGGACATCAAGAGTGCCCGATTCCGTACAGGGCAAGGCGGGATACCGGACCAGGAGCTGACAGGTACGGTGCGACCGGATGTGGGAGAAATTACAGCCCTTCCGCCGGCCTCGTTATGAGGACGATCGTGCGTTCGCTTCTTCCTCTCCTCGCCCTTGCGGCGTTTCCTCCGGCTTCCGCCCAACCCGTCAAGCCGACTACTTTACGTCTCTATAATCCGGTCGGCGGTATTTCGGTCGAAGTCGGAACGGTTCCGAGACTGCGCATCCACGGCCAAGGAAATAGTCGCTCGGCTACGAAGGACGATCTGAAAATCGCCCGCGGCGGCGCTGTGATCACCGTGCAATGTGATCCTCCCGACAACGAGCCTATCAACCTGGAAGTGCAAGTCCCCTTTGACTTCTTACTCGACCTCACGACCGAACACGGGGCGATCTCGGTCAGCGGAATGATCAGCCGCGCCGTACTGAAAACCGACAATGGAACCATTTCCGTCAGCGCCCCGTGGCGGGTTACGCGATTCCGACTCGATGCGCGCCGCAAACCGGCTGAATTCGTCAAGCCCCACGGCTACAAGTTCTCCCAAAAAGCAGTCGACATTATCAACAACCAACAGCTTTGGCGTATCGAAGACAGGCTCGCGGACTGGCGTATTGCCTACGGACGCGTCCGCGTCGAAGCCAACCAACCGGGCCGTATCGAACTAACGGAGTATTCGGTCCCCGAGGATTCTCCGATCAAGTTCCCATGGCAAGCCCCCGAAATTTTGGCCGGCCTGCTCGAAGCCCCCGAGCGAAGGGAAGCAGCCGCGGCGCCGGAAGAGGACGCCGAACAGGCTGCTTCACTCCCCGGCGCCGACCCGGTCTTTCGGTCCGACGTCAGGATGGTCAATCTGATCGTTGCCGCCTACGACAAACAGGGGCGGCCCGTGACGGGTTTGCGGAAGCGGGACTTCGACGTCATCGAAGACGGCGCAGACCAAAGAATCGGCCGCGCCGGCTCCGACGAAATGCCTTTCAATTTGGCCATTCTGCTCGACCTGAGCGGCAGCACGCGGCCGGATCGGCTGGCCATGAAGAATGCCGCGCGACGTTTCGTCGAGTTGGCCCGGCTGCGCGACCGTGTCGCCGTCTACGCGCTCGCGGGCAGCGCTTTTCACGTCATTTCGCGGTTGACCGACGAAAGAGAAGCGCTGCTCGAAACAATCGCCCGTCTGCCGGACGCTTCCGGAGCATCGCCACTCTACGACGCCGTCGTGCTCGCCTACGCGGAGGATTTTCCGCAACACATCGGAGAACGCAACGCCCTGATTATCATCAGCGACGGTATCGACAACCGCGTCAGCGGGCAGGAGATGCCCTCGCGCGTCTCGTTTAAAAAGCTCCTCCGCGGCGCGGCGGAAATGAACGCATTGATCTATCCTGTGTTTTTGCGCTCCGGGGAACGTTTCGGGCGCGGCTGGTCCTATGGGGCCCGGAAACAAATGAGAAAGCTTGCGGAGCGTTCCGGAGGACGGCTTTTTCCGGCGCTATCGATTCAGGATTTGGAGCCCGTTTTCCTGCTCGTGGAACAGGAGCTGCGCAGCGTCTACAGTTTGTCCTACTATCCGCGGAATCAGGTGTTCAACGGCGCTTGGCGCAAGGTCGAGGTGCAAGTGAAACGCCCCGGAATTTTAATCCGCGCCCGCGACGGCTATTTTGCCCGCTGACCGGCCGCGCCGCGTTCAAAGGACTTACGCCGATGGAGGAGCACCCAAATGTGTATGCGGAAACGATCTAAAGCCACGATCACGATTCTCGCCCTGACCGGATTCATCCTGGCGGCTCCAGGAGTTGCTCAGACCCCGTTCGGCCCCGAGCCCTACGTTGAGGACGACTACGAAGGTTTCGAGTCGATCTTCGACGGCACTCTTGATCAATGGGATGGCGATCCGGCTCACTGGAAAACAAGCGGTACATCCATCATCGGCGAAACCCAACCGGGAAAACCCATCGCACAAAACACCTTCTTGATCTGGCGCGGAGGCGTGGTCGGGGATTTTGACCTCAAACTCGAGTTCCGCATGAACTCCACCAATAGCGGTCTGCAATACCGCAGCACCCGGTTGCGCGGCAGCGGGGAATGGGTGCTCGGAGGTTATCAGGCTGACTTCGATTTCGACAACAACTACACCGGAGCGCTCTATGAAGAACGCGGCCCGCGCGGACTAATCACTCGGCGCGGAGATATGGTCCAAATTGAAAAGGGACAAAGACCTCGCGTGATCGGGCATCTCGGGGAGGCCGACGAACTGAAAAAACACATTAAGGTCAACGATTGGAACCGACTGCATGTCGTGGCGCGCGACAACGTTTTGATACATATCCTCAACGGTTATGTAACCAGCGTTGTCGTGGATGACGACGAGCCAATCAGATCGCCGAAGGCCTCGTCGGGCTACAGATCCACGTAGGCGACCCGATGAAAATAGAGTTCCGCAATCTGTATTTGAAGAAACGCTGAGCCGCCGTCGATCGCCGTTACTCCGCGTCACTGTCCTCCGGCTCGACCGCGATGATGAAGTTCGCTTCGACATGCCCCTCGCGAAGCTTCTTTGCCGCTTGATACTCCGGCGAGTTCCAAAAACTAAGCAGCGCATCCATTGAGTCGAACTTCTCCACGATCACGCGACCTTCGAAGGGCCAATCGCCTTCCAGCACACGGACCGAAGAACCGCTGGTTCCGGCCGCGAGGACTTCCATTCCCGCTTTCTCGGCGAGCGGAACCGCCGCCTCACGATATGGGCCCATCTTGTCCGGGTGTGGCACCTTGGCGCTGACAATCACATAAGTCGGTTTGGCGTTCGCATCGGCCGACGCCGCCATTGCGTCAAAGCCCGTCGGATGGGCCGCCCAAAAGCCCAGCGCGAAAGCCGCGGCAAGCCCCCCAGCTTGACTCAATAATCTTCGCATTGCGTTCCCTCCTTCACAATGCGCTTGATTGTACCGAGTCTACACGCCGTAAACATCCAAGCGCGTTCGTGACTCCCCGTACCAAGCCAACCCCCCCTGTCGTGGTATAAGAGTTTGCATGCAACGCCGCCATTTTATTACCGCTTCCGCCGCCGGCGGATTAACCGTCGGGGCTGCCGCGGCCGCCGACCAACCCCCGAACCAATACATCGAGGTACGACAATTCCAGCAGCGCAACAGCCGAGCGCTTCAGCCGGCGCGCCTCAGCGAATTTCTGGAAAAACACCACCTCCCGATGACCAAGCGCAACGACTTCGGACCGGTCGGCTACTTTAACGTCACGATGGGGGCCGAGACGCCCATGTTAGTCATGGTTTTAGTCCACGACTCGCTCGCGGACATGGAAGCCAAAAGCGCCCGCAAGGGCGCCGACAAGCAATGGATGCGCGCCGCCGACAAGATCGGTTCCGCCGCCGAGCCGCCCTTCGTCCGCATGGAATCCTCGCTGTTACGGGCCTTCGACGGCATGCCCAAGCTCGCTACTCCGGCGGCCCCGGAGGCCGGCAAATCGCCCCGCTTATTTGACCTGCGCATCTATCAAGCCGAAACTTTTCGCGACGTTCGAGAGAAGGTCAATATGTTCAACAAGGGCGAAATCGCCCTGTTTCGCAAGGTCGGCGTGAATCCGGTCTTCTTCGGTCAAGCGATTGTCGGATCGAAATTGCCCAATCTGACTTACATGGTTTGGTACGACGACCTTTCGGCCCGCCAGAAGGCCTGGGGCAAATTCGTCTCCAGTGACGAGTGGAAGGAAATGAGCGGCAAGCCGGAGTGGGCGAACGAAGAGGTTGTGTCGAATATCACCAATATTCAGATGCAGCCGCTGCCGTTTTCAGGGATTCGCTAAGGCCGGCGTCGGCTCGGGGCGGGGAAGGGAATCGCGGTGTAACCCCCGCGTGCGTTTGTGCGCCTTGGCGATGGAGGAGTGCCGCGACGATTGGATGTCGCCGAGTCGGCGTTTTGAGGTGAACTCATGAAGAAATCGATTTTTCGCGGAGCTGCGGTGGCGTCGTTGAGCGTTGCCGCGCTTTGGGCGGCCGACTTCTGGGAGGCGAAACCCTACATCGAATGGAGCGCTAAGGAAGTCGACAAAGTTCTCAATAAATCGCCTTGGTCCCAGAGCACTACGATCCGCATGACCGGGTCGTTCAGCCCCGGCGCGGGCGGCGGCTTTGGCGATATCAGCGGCGGCCGACCGGGCAGCGGTGGCCGTCCCGGCGTCGGCGATGGTGGAGGCGGCGGCTTCGGCGGAGCTGCCGGCGGTGGCGGCAGTGGCGCCTACGGTAGTGGTGGCGGCGGTCGCGGCGGCAGAGGAGGTGGCGGCGCCCCGGGCGGCGGCATGGGCATGCCCCAGATGACGGCGGTGGTTCGCTGGTTCTCCGCGCTGCCGGTCAAGCAGGCTTCCGTCAAACTTCGCTACGGCAACGAGGCGGCGACGGCGACCGATGGGTTGAACTATCTCAACCGCGAGGAGCCCAATTACGTTGTTTCGGTAGCCGGTCTGCCCGGACGCATGGGCGGTTTCATCGAACGAGCCCCTGACAGCATTAAGGAAAACACCAGCCTGCGCCGAAAAGGCAAGGAACCCATCGCGCCGGCCGATCTACAAGTCACGACACAGATGGAGAAGACCGATCTCTACTTCGTCTTCCCCAAGACAGACCCGATCACCTTGGAAGACAAGGACGTTGAGTTTTGGATGAAGACCGAGCGCATGGAAATCAAGCGCAAGTTCAAGCTCAAGAAAATGCTCTTCAACGGCGAGTTGTCTCTGTAGGCAAGGCGCGGCTAACGCTTCAATCGGTTGGCGCACCCTTGCGCCCCGCCTTTGACTGCTCCGGCGGCGGCAAATAGAGGTGATCCGGCCGCCAAACCTCGGGGCTCCACACGGTATCCAACAGGAACTGAAGCCCCAAAAGGCAATCGTTCTCACGCGCCCGGCAGTCAACAACTTCCGCGGACACCTGGAAGTCTTCGGCGCTGAGATCCACATGCCCGCCTACGCGATATGCCGCTTCAACAGCGACCCACGCCTGCGTCGCCTCGATCTCTTCCAGTAGGCCGGTTTGAGAAAGCGAGCGATCCCCCAGGGAATGCAATTGCACCAGATGCGAACACAGGTAACGTGTGTCCGCGGTTGGGTCTCTCCGCGGCGAGGGAGACGTCATCACCCAAGAGTATAAATGGCGTTGGCAAACGCCGAGCGGGATCTCTCGATGTCAGATGTAGTGTCGTCGGGATAACGCTGCTCGCGAGTCGGCTGAAGTTGGGTGTGGCGGCGACACTGTTTGAGGGCCGCCACCTACTGTTGGCTCCACGCTACGGCAGCGGACACCGCTCCCTCACGGTCGCGGCTCGGTTTGGTTGCGAAACGGGGGAACCGACGAGTGCGCGCTACAGCTCGCGGCGTCCGTCGATGGCTTCCATCATGGTGGCTTCGTCGACGTAATCGAGATCCGTCCCGACGGGAATACCCATTCCGATGCGCGAAACCCGCACGCCGAGCGGCTTCAATAGTCGCGCCAGGTAGGTTGCCGTGGCTTGCCCCTCGGTTGTGGGGCTGGTGGCGAGAATGATCTCTTGCACTTCCCCCCCCGAGAGCCGTTCGAGCAAGTTCTTGAGCTTCAGATCTTCGGGGCCGACGTTACGCA
The DNA here is from genome assembly GCA_965248235.1 of Bryobacterales bacterium. GTDB lineage: Bacteria > Acidobacteriota > Terriglobia > Bryobacterales > UBA6623 > UBA6623. Next base: position 1,178,385 of record CBDFIU010000003.1, read on the forward strand.
GCGGCGAGAGCGTCCCGTGAAGAACGTGGTAACAGCCGCGGTATTGTCGGGTGCGCTCGACGGTGACGATATTGTTGGGTTGCTCGACGACACAGATTGTTTGCGCGTCCCGACCGGCGTCTGAGCAGTAAGGACACAGCGGCCCTTCCGAGAGATTGTTGCAACGGCCGCAGAGCTGAATCTGCTCCCGCATTTCGACCACGGCGCGGGCCAGCCTAGCGGACTCCTCCCTGGGAACACCCAGCAAGTGAAAAGCCATACGCTGTGCCGATTTGGCGCCGATCCCGGGAAGACGTTTTAACTCGTCCACCAAACGAGACATCGGCGCGGCGAGATCATCCATGGCAATTCTCTACGATTCCACCAAGAGCACGGTATACAGTGGGGCAGGTCTCCAGGCCTGCCTTTCCCCAACCGCCAATTCCGCCGCTACTCCATCACGGCATCATGCCCGGCGGCAAGCCCATCCCGCCCAGCATGCCGCCCATCTTCGACTGCGCTTCGTCGTCCACCCGCTTCGCTGCCTCATTCACCGCGCCGCGCACCATGTCTTGCAGCATCTCGCGGTCCTCGAGCGCTTCTGCGTCGATGTCGATCGAAAGCACCTTCTTTTGCCCGTCCATCTTGACGGTCACCATGCCGCCGCCTGTCGACGCCTCGACGCGGATCTGCGCAATCTCTTCTTGCAGCTGCTGCTGCATCTGTTGCGCTTGCTGCATCATCTTTTGCATGTTGCCCGGTAGTTTCACGGATACCTCCTCAGGTCTCGAACGTTTCGAACGCGGCCGCCGAAAGTCTTTTGGAATTCCCGAACTTCGGGATCGGCCAATGCACGGCGTTCCACTTCCGTCCCCGTCCCCTCCGCGTCGTCCCCCGACGACATCGGAGCATCGGCCAAACCGTTGGATTCGCCGTTTTCGTCCCGCGTGGAAGCCGTCAGCTTAGCGGACTGCGCCGAAAGTAAGTTTCCCAGTGTAACACGAACATTTTTGCCTACAATGTTCTGGACAGCGGCCTCGACGGCCTTCAAATTGATCTGCAGCGCCGCCACGTCATCGGGTGAAGGACGAATCTCCACCTGTCCGTTCACGCGCTTCACTTCGGCGTGCTCGACTGCATCGGCGGTGAAGTCGTCACCGTTTTGGCGAAAGGCCCTTACGACGGACTGTTGCAGGTCGCCCGGCGCATCACTCGCCGATTCGGGGGTAAAGGAGGTCTCCGCGGCCACACCGGGCGGCGGCTCCGGGGGGGCGATATCCGGTTCCGCCATCCTCGGCTCAATGCTCTCTAGCGCGGCCGCGGCCCGCGCTGCTGAGTCCTGCGTCGCCCCTTGTCCCGGCGAATCTCCGCCCGCCGCCGAGCCTCTTGTCGCGGAGCCGCCCCGACCTGGGCCCGTGCCTGGAGACGATTCGCCAGGCCCGCCGCCGCCCCATTCCGCCAAGACCGTCTCAATCGGCGTCAATCGACCGGCATGCACCAACTTCAGCAAGCCAATTTCCAGTCGAAAACGCGGCTGCACAGCCTGTTGTAGATCGCGATAAAGGTCCAAAGATAATTGCAAGTAACGGGTGAGGTCCTCTTGGCTAAAACTATCAAAAACTGAAGCCATGCGCCTTCGATCACCGGTGCCGGCGGCAATCAGGCGCGTGTCCGCTCCCGAGACCTTCATCACCAGCAGATTGCGGAAATAGCGCACCAATTCGCCGCTGAAATTCTGCAGATGACGTCCTTCGCGGTGGAGCTGATCGACGATTTCCAACATCCGCTCGGGTGTATTTTCCTTGAGTGCTAGGGTGATGGCGTCGGTGATTTCGGCCGGGATCGCTCCCAGTAAATCGCGCACCGGCGCGGCTTCGAGCTTTTTGGGGAAACTCGCTATCGCTTGGTCGAGAGTCGACAGCGAGTCACGAATGCTGCCGTCTCCGGCCAAGGCGATCGCGACCAGCGCATCTTCGTCGGCCTCGACGCCCTCTTTGTCGCAGAGCCATTTCAGATGCTCGACCACAAGCTCAAGTTCCACCATCCGAAAGGGGAAGCTCTGGCAGCGCGAGACAATGGTTGCGGGAAATTGCTGCGGCTCGGTGGTGCAAAGGATAAAGACCACCCATTCCGGCGGCTCCTCCAACGTCTTCAGCAATGCGTTGAACGCATCGGGCGTAATCTGATGCGCTTCGTCGATGATGAAAACCTTGTAGCGGTCTCGAACCGGACGATAACGGACGTTCTCGCGCAGCTCGCGGATGTCGTCGATCCGTCGGTTCGAGGCGGCATCGATTTCCGTGAGGTCCATCGAATTGCCCGCCGCGATTTCGTTGCAACTCGAGCAAGCCAAGCAGGGCTCGACGGTGGGGCCTTTCTCGCAGTTGAGTGCCTTGGCGAGAATGCGTGCGAGCGTCGTCTTACCTGTGCCTCGCGGCCCCGAGAAGATGTAGCCGTGCCCGATTCGCTCTTGCGCAATGGCGTTGGTAATCGTCTGCTTGACGTGCTCTTGGTTGACGACTTCGCTGAACGTCCGGGGGCGATATTTGCGAGCGATGACTTGATACATCGAAGTTCAGCTTAGCGGTTGAGTGACTGGGTCCAAGGCCCGACCCGCGCCACCGAGGAGTCAATTGCTAGATCTTCTCACAGCCGCCCCTCCCCATGCCGGACCCGAAAGACCGCTTCGGGGCCTCAACCTACTCCCGCTCCATTCACATCGAGGCCCCACGCCGACTTTCAAGCTAGAATGGGGTTCCATCCCGATTGCAACCCCTCGCGCGCCGCATCCATGTTGCTCTCGCCTTCGATGACGCCCCAACAAATCCAAGAGCAAATCGCCGTTCTGGGACCGTGGTTCTACGAGTTCGACCTCGGCGAGGGGTTGCGTACGAAATCCGAACTTCCTCCCGAAGTTCGGGCGATCTTCGAGACGCGGCTCACGATGGTCAGCGGCGTCGTACAAGGCCACTTCGGCGATCGATTAGCCGATATTCAATGCATCGATGTCGGCTGCCACGAGGGCTTTTATTCGATGGCCATGGCCGCGCTCGGCGTGCCGCGTGTCGTGGGCATTGACGTTCGTGACAACAACCTTGCCAAGGCACGCTTCGTCGCCGCGGCCAAGGGATATGCCGGCATCGAATTCCAAGCGGGCAACTGCGAAGAGCTTTCCGCCGACAAGTTTGGTCAATTCGAGCTAAGCCTGTTTTTGGGCATTCTCTACCATCTTGAGAATCCAATGCGCTGCCTGCGTAATATCGCGGCCTTGACCAAGGAGCTTTGCGTCATCGAAACCCAGGTCGTCGACGAAATCGTCGGAGCCACCGAATGGGGATCGCGTGGATGGACCCGTCCCTATCGCGGCGTACTGGCGCTCATCGACGAGTCGGATGAGTTCCTGGCCGACAATACCGAGACCGGAGCCTCGCCGGTAGCCGCTTGCCCTTCACCCGCCGCTCTGATTTTCATGTTGCAGCAGGCGGGCTTCGCGCGAGCGGAGTTGATCGAGCCTCCCCCGAAGGCCTATGAACAACACCGTCGCGGGAAGCGGGTGGTCTGTGCCGCCTACAAATGAGCAACCCCGCGGAGCGTTGTTCGGGCCGCAGGGTCTGGGTCTGCTCGCCATGGTCTGCGGCGTTTACATCGTCGTTCTGACCTATCTCTTTCCCGGGTACTTCGATCCTTTATATGCGATCCATTCCGATATCTATTTTTCGCCCGGCCTCAGTGCCCGCAACCCTTCGCTGACGGCTTACGTCGGCTGGCCGCGCCCGGCGGGGTATCTGGCGGTGCACCTGTTTGGCCTGGCCGGCGTCCAGGGCTCCATCTTCATCCTGATTCTCATCACCCTCCTGAGCACGGCTCTGACGGCCGATCTCGTCCAACGCATTGTCGGCCGCCGGCTGCCGCTGACGATGGTGGCCCTCTACGCCGGGTTGGTGTTTTCGCATCCACAGTTCTACGTCAACTACGTTCATGACACTTTGGCGACGCTTACGTACTTGTACGTAATCGCGGGTATGTGCGGCTGGTACGCCTATCTCGAGAAACCCGACCCTTGGCGAAGGGTTCTTTGTGTTGTTCCGTTCGTGCTCGTCGCCTTCACCAAGGAAACCTATTTTGTGACGGCGGTGTTGTTTTGGGCCGCGCAGGTGTATTTGCGCGGTGGTCGAGTTCGCCGGACCGCCGCTGTCATCCTCGGCGTCGTCGTTGTCGCCGAGAGCGCGGGCCTCTACTGGAACCTGCATTCCACCGAAACGTTCATGCGTCTCGACGACACATCGAGCGCCTACGCAATGGACTTCTCCCCGTTATCGATGGCAAAAGTGCTCTGGTTCTACGCCAAAGCCCTGATGCCGTTGGGCATCTTAATGGCGGTGCTCGCGGGTCTGTATGCCGTCTTCCGAGAACGACGCCTCTTTGTGCCGATCGGCGCTCTCTGTCTGGGCGGCTTCTGCGCCTTGCTGCCGCATGTGCCTCTGCCGCATCACCTCAGCGCGCAATACGCGGCCACCGGCGCGCCGTTACTCCTGGCTCCTTTCCTATTGGCCGCGGTGCCGTTTTCCGGGCTCTCCTCGAATCGATGGATCTTGGGAATAGGAGCGGCCGGGTTGCTTGCATTGGTAGTTTTCTTTCATCGGCCCGACTATGAGAAAAACCGCTGGGCCGTCGCACAAGAACGCATCAACCGCAATATCATGGACGCCGTCCCGCGTTGGAAGAATCTCCTGCCCGCTGACCGCCGCGTTCTCGTCACGGGTCTGCTCACTCCGGTCCATCCGTTCCACAGTCAGCACTACATCTTGCGCGAATTCGGCGAAACCCGCGAGTGGACGGTCCTCGCCGCCCGCGAGATCCCAAAGAGCCACAAACCGCCCGTGCGTCTGACCTCGGCAACCGACGTTGACCTGTCAAAGTTCGACCGCATTTTCGCCTTCGCCCCCGACGGTAGCCTTGACGGCGAATGGTCGGGCCAACAAGCAGCCGCGCTCGAACAGGGCGCGGAAGAGGAGATCCCCGAAACCGACCTCGTTCTGTTCCCGGCGTTGGGGCCGATTCGAGAGGCGCTCCGCGAAGATCCCGAAGCGTGGTACAAGCGCCAGGAAGCCGGCCTCGTTTACTGGGAGTGGGGTCAAGCCGAACAAGCCGAAGCGATGCTGCTCGGGGCGGTCCGGCGGGGGGGCACGGCAAACCCCTACCCCTATTTCTATCTGGGACAAATCAGCGAAAGTCGAGGAGACGGCGACTGGGCGCGGCGTTACTACGGGTGGGCCGTCGAGCGCGAGGCCTCCTCTCCCAACCCGGCCTTCCAAGAAGCCCTAAAAAACGTCGGATCCCCCTCCGAGGAATGACCGCGGGTAAAGAACCGCGACGAAAGCCCGCGTGTCACCGTCCACTACGCTAGGGTTGGAAAACGAACTCCCTCCCCATCATGCCGGCCGGTCCACACGTCCGAACTCTTGTCATCGACTCGCTGCTGTTGACGTTGATCGCCGCGGCGCTGGTCTATCCGTTGTTCACCTTGGTCTACATGAATAACTGGGCGTCGATTGAAGCGACCTTTATCGCCGACGCGCGTTTCCTGGCCGAGCATTGGCCGCACCCTCGATGGCAGCCGCTTTGGTATGGCGGCACGCGTTTCGATTACATCTACCCGCCCGCGCTCCGCTATGGGACGGCCGGGCTCTCGATGCTCTTCGGTATTCCAGCGGCCCACGCTTACCACATCTACACCGCTTTCTTTTATTGCATCGGAATCGCCGGGGTTTACCTGATGGTCCGTGCGTTGAGCGGATCTCGCGGCATGGCCTGGGCGGCGGCGCTGGCCACGATGCTGGTTTCCCCGACGTATTGGCTGATGGAAGAGATTTACGTCGACGCGGCGACGCGCTTCATGACGCCGTGGCGCTTGCACGTTCTCGCGTTGTGGGGGGAAGGTCCTCACACCAGCGCTCTGGCGCTAATCGGCCCCGCTATAGCGGCGTCGTCGTTGACCCTAACGCGAGGAAGCCGTCGGGCGCTAGTTGCCGCGGCCGTGCTGAGTGCTCTCGTCATGGCCAATAACTTCTATGGCGGCGTGGCCTTGTCGATTTTTTTCGGCTTGATGCTGTGGTGCCTGTGGGTCACGCGGCGAGATCACGGATTGTGGCTGCGCGGAGCAGCGGTGGCGGCCCTCGCTTACGGCTTGACCGCGTATTGGTTGGTCCCTTCCTACCTGACCGCCACGCTGGTGAACCTCAAAGTGGTCCGCGCCGAAAGCAATATCCAGCACCTCATGGGGGGCGTGGTCGCGGCGGCCGGATTCTTCGTCATGAGCTATTGGTGGGGCAAGGGACGCCCCGAGCGCTTCTACGCGTTGTTTCTGAGCGGCTTGTTTTTCATCCTTGGCGGGATGATCCTGAGCTGGGATTGGTTTGGAATCCGCATTGTCGGCACTCCGGGGCGGCTGATTCCCGAGCTGGACTTGGCTCTCACTCTGGCGTTGCTTGAAATCATGCGTCGTTTCTGGAATCGTGCCCCCGGTTGGTCTCCCTCTCGCCCTTGGTTGCCTCGCGCGGCTCTGATTGCGCCGATGATCGTCGCGCTGCCGAATACGGCAAGCTACGTCTCTCACGCTTGGGAGATTTTCCCGGAAGACCGTTTTCCCGAACGCCGCATCGAATATCGCCTCAGTGGGTGGATGGCGGAAAACCTTCCCGACTCTCGTGCCTTCGTGGCCGGCTCGGTTCGCTTTTGGTACAACGCTTGGCACGACCTAGGCTATCTTTCCGGAGGCTCGCACCAAGGAATGCGCAACCAAAGCATCCTCCCGGCGATCAACGAAATTCGAACCGGGACGGACGGTGAGTTGGCGGCCCAGTGGGCGAAGAGTTTCGGCGTTGACGCGATCATCGTTAACGACGAGACTTCCAAGGAGTTTTATCACGACTACCCTTACCCGAAGAAGTTCGGGGGTGTTCTACCCGTGCTGAGGGACGAGGGCAAGGGTGACGTGGTCTACAAGGTGCCGCGTCGCTACCCCGGTCACGCCCGTGTCGTGAGAAGGCGCGACATGAGGGCGCTATCGGACAAAACACCCGACGAGTGGGGGGCCGAAGAACTCAACGCCTACGTCCGTACGCTCGAAGAGGGCCCCGAAGAAGCCGCCGCGATGGAGTGGCGGGGCACGGACGGAATCAACGTCAACGCGGAGTTCGACTATGGTGAGGCGCTGCTGCTGCAAGTCGCCTACGACCCCGCGTGGCGGGCGTTTGCCGGCGATCGGCGCCTGCCCATCCGTCGCGACCCACTGGGCCAGATGTTGATCGAAGTGCCCGAGGGCCCTCTAGAAATAACCCTGCTCTTCGACTTACCGCTGGAGAACGCCGTCGGCCGAATCTTAACCGCGATCTCGATTGGAGTCTTGATCTGGGTTTTCCTTGGCTCGCTTCGGCGTCGGACGATTTAGCGATGGGCGTGCCGGGGCAAACTCTCCAGAAGTCCGCTCCCATTGCGTTTCCCGTCTGAACCCGCATACAATCGGCGGGTGCTCCGACCCATCCTAATCTTGATCCTTATCGTCGCGGGCCTAACCGCGTGTGCCGGCCCCCGGAAAACTGCCCCCATTCCCAAGAAATCCAACTTCGTCGTCTTCCTGGTCGACGATCTTGGATGGCGCGACGGCGGCGTTTTCGGCAGCGATCTCTACGAAACCCCCAACATTGATCGCCTGGCGGCGGACGGCCTCCGCTTCCGCATCGGCTACGCGGCCTGCACAGTCTGCTCCCCGACTCGTGCCGCTTTGATGACCGGCAAGTACCCGGCGCGCACTCACGTCACTGACTGGATTCGCGGCCACCAGCGTCCTTTCGCCAAACTCAGCGTGCCCGATTGGACGATGAAGCTCGAAGCGCGCCACCGCACGATTGCCGAAGCGCTCGGCGACGCGGGCTACCGCACGGCTTCGGTAGGCAAGTGGCACCTGATGCCCAGCGGCGACGAGGACATGGGTGAATACTTCCCGGACAGGCATGGCTTCGACGTAAACATTGGCGGCAACCAGTGGGGCCAACCGGGCAGCTATTTTCACCCTTACGAACACGCGACGCGAGAAGGGCGGGGAATCGGTCCGATCCCGCCCGGCGGCGCCGAGGGCGATTATCTCACCGATCGGCTTTCAGGCGAGGCCGCGAAGCTGATTGAGGGTTTCGGCGGCGATCCGTTTTTTCTGTATTTCCCCTTCTATTCCGTCCATACGCCGATTCAGGCGAAAGACCAAGACATCGAGCACTACCGCGCCCGAGTTAAGCAGGACATGATCCACACCGACCCGACCTACGCGGCGATGGTTACGAGCGTCGACCGCGGTGTCGGGCTGGTCCGCGCCAAACTCGAAGCCATGGGCATAGCCGACAACACGGTGATCATCTTCACCGGCGACAACGGCGGCCTGGACCGCGACGGCACCCCGACCGAGAACGCTCCCATCCGCGAGGGCAAGGGTTCAGCCTACGAAGGCGGGGTGCGGACCCCGGCCGTGGTCTACTGGCCCGGGGTAACGCCCGCCGGGGCGGTCAGCGATGAGCCCGTCATCACGATGGATTTCTACAGCACGATCTTGGAGATCGCGAGCGTTCTACGTACGGCGGGCGAAAGCGATTTGCAAGACGACGCCGAGGAAATCGACGGCGTTAGTCTGGTGCCGGTTTTGCGCGACCCCGCGGCTCGACTCGGACGCGAGGCGCTTTACTGGCACTACCCGCATTACCACACAGAGGGCGCGGCTCCCTATTCGGCGATCCGCGCCGGCGATTGGCGTCTTGTCGAGTTCTTCGAAGACGGCCGGGCTGAGTTGTACAACTTGAAAGAGGATGTCGGCGAAAGCAGCGACCTCGCGGCACGGATGCCGGACAAGGCGGCGGAACTCAAGGCGATGTTGGCGGCTTGGCGCAAGGAGGTCGGGGCGCAATTGCCGACAGAGAATCCGAACCACGATGCGGCAAAAGATCGCGAAACTTGGCGGCGTCGATAGGCTGGGCGTGTAAGCCCGCGGAAGGACAAGCTGAGAGCTTGTCCGGACTTTGGGTTGGGACAAACACGAGTGTTTGTCTCTACTTCCAGCGCGCAGCGACGATGGGGTCGCCGGGGCGGGCCTCGTTCCTCATCAGGATCATCTTCTTCAGCAGCGGCCTGATCTTGAGGTCGTTCGCGGTGGCGAATTCGTAGAGTTCTTTGTACTCGTCGCGCTGGTCTTCATAGACGCGTAGTTGGCGGTGGAAGAGCATGTCGTGATGGAGATTGACGAAGGTGCGGACGAAGCGCTCTTTCTTGACGACCTGCGCGGCAAACGCGCCGAGGCCTTCCCCCTTGAACGGGTAGTCGGGGACAACGCCACGATCGCTGTCGTCGATGGGCTTCTTCTCTTCGTCCTCGGTGCGGTAGTTTCCATCGACGTCCCAACTTTCGCGCTGATAGGCAAGCGGTGTCAGGAGCTTATGGCAGGAGTAACAAAGGCTGGCGGGGTCGGTCGTGCTAACAATGTTCTTGCGCGCCGCCTCCACCGCATCGGAAATCTCGAATTGGATCCCCATGGCGAATGTCAAAACACGAGCCGGATAGGTGTAACTCGGCAGGCCGGGCTTGCCCACGAGATACCCCTTCATGGTCAGGATTCCACTCGGTCCGTGCTCGGGCGGCCGGGATACTTCGTTCCAAGACGTGTCAATGCCGTAGTCGGCCGTGAATAATTCCCGGTACGACAAGTCGTTCGTCGCGATGTAGGTCCATAGACGCGCGGGTTCGTCGCTTTCTTCCGTGCCTCGGCTTAAGAGTTCGGCCCGGGTGCGGTGAAAGAAAAAGTCCTTGAAATCAGGCGAGGCCAGATAGGCGTCCACCATCGATTCGAGCTGCTCGCCGTTTCCGCGGAAGCGTCGCAGCTCGCCCTGAGTTGGTACGCGCCCGGCCAAGTCGAGGGCGACCCGAGCCAACCGAGGCCCCGGCGCGGCGTCGGGCCCGCCTTGCGGCATAAGAAACTCCGGATGCTGCAACAGAGCTTCGATCAGCCCCGCCCATCCGGGACGCGGCGAGGCGGGTTGGGGAACAACGAAACCGGGCGTGGCGGTGTTCGCGTCGATGAGATTGAGCCCCAAATCTTGAGCGTCATGAGTCCAGCGGTAGCGAATCGTCTCGCCGCCAGGATGATGCGTCTCGGACGCGTTGAGCCGAGCCGTTTCGCCCACGTAAAGAGTCGGCGACGCCTCGATTGAGGCCACCGGGGCGAAGCGGGTCCCGTGGATTTCCATCTTCACCCAATCAGAATGCGTGTAGCCGCCCGGCGTCCAAACGTAAATGCTGTACCAGCCGGGCGCATAACCGCCCTCGCTCACCGGACGATAGCGCGCCCAAACCTCTTTGTCGGCGTCGATCGTCTGATCTTCGAGAGGACGGCCGTTCTTCGCAGGCGGGTAATGGAGCAGGTCTTCGCCGAACATCTTCCCGCGGCCCGGAGAGTTCTTCACGAGTTTGTCGGTGGCCCAGCCGTCGGAATGTTCAAATCCCTTCTCGGCGCCGTTATCGACGAGGATTTCCGAACCGCCGTCGAGCGGGACAAATTTCACGGCATCGGCCACGATGACTTTCTTCTCGGCGTCGACTCCGGAGTTGTTGATTTCGAAGTAGTCACTTTCATCGCCCAGATAGACTTCGCGGTAGAAGAGCTCCCACTGCGTCTCTCCGTAATCGTCCAAAGTACTTTCGGTCTGGTCGACGTAAAACGAGGCCGTGCCTTCCGAGGAAGGGGCGTCGGAGCGCGGCGAAACAGCGGCGTCTCCGGCGGTGGCGGAATGCACTTCCACCATTGCCGATCCGGTCCTTTCCGGGATCGCGAGCCAATTCAGGTAGACGTTGTAGTCGCCGTCGCGCGGAATGCGTAGAGCCATCGTCGCGGTGGCGAGGTCGGCGCCGAGGGTGCGGTTTTCAACGTGGGTCTCGCCGACGACGTGGAGGTCCTGCTCGTATTTCTTCTTCAAGTCCTCGGCGCGAGTGAGGTCGCCGTCCTTGCGAACCGGCATCCATTCACCGAGCAAGGTGCATTCCGGGTCGAGGTTGTCGAGAATAATCTCTTCCTCCGCTTCCTTGCCGGCCTCGACGCGGACAAGCTTGAAAGCATCGAAGGCGTTGATGTGATTGCCCGGTCGGGAAACGAAGCGCATGAGATGTTCGTCGTTGCCGGCTTCGAAGCGAAACGGCTGATCCCCGACGCGGAGCCAGGAATCAACCCCGGCCTTTGATGAGGGGCTCCGTTCAAACCGAAAGCGGGAGACGGAAGCACCGGTCGTTTCGAGCCGAACGTCGACAGTTTGCTCGCCTCGCCGGCCCCGGCTGTCTTCGGCGGTCAGCGAGAATCGCACGACGCGCTCGTGCTCGGGCATGCGCTGCAGCCGTGCAACGAGATCCAACGAGCTACGGATCTCATGCCGTTCGGGATCGCGCAAGAAGATCCGGCGAAACAACGCGCGCACATTTTTTTGCGCTTTACGGCGCGACCGACGAACCGACACAGCGGGATCGAAGCCTGGGAACAGAACGTCAGGGGAGGCGGAAACGTAGCGCCGGGCAACTTCCTTCGAGACTTCTCGGAGCGCGGATAGGTAGTTCGCCGAGGCAGTGCGCGAGATGTCAAAGCTGCTTTTGAAATCGGCGCCACCAAAGAAATGAGCTTTGTTGCGGAAGGGATCAGAGCCCGAAGCTTCCAGCCATGGCGCGCCGAACAGGGTCGCGAAAGACCGGCGAAGCTGGTAGTAGCTCATCAGCCGCTCCGGCCGCTCAACGCGCTCGGGGCCGTCAAAGGGAAATAGCAAGCTGTCGGGAAAACGCTCGTCGGCGGGACCCGATGCATCGCCGGCGACGGCGCCCAAACTTGCGGTCAGGTCGGCGGAAAAGCTCCCGATTCGCTCGATTTCTCCCTCCGTCAGCTTCCCGAATTTCGGCATGTGCAACTCATCCTTGCCGGTGGCAACGCGTTGCCGGATCGCCATGGGGTCCTCGGGATCAAACAGGTTCTGCTCGAGCAGCAAGCTAAAAGTCGCTTTCGGCGAGCCTAGGACCTGGAGCATCCGGGGCGAATCGGGAACGTGGCAAGTTCGGCAGCCGTTGACGTCCCGCGCCATCAGGGGATACACGTCGTCAGCGAAACGGGCGGCGTAGCTTTCCAGAACGTCGAGGCGCGTGGGCGAAGGGGTAGCCGGGTGCAGAGTGGGCGCTGAGAGAAGGAATAGGCCAAGGGCGCCCGCGAAGATGGCCGCGAAGCCGATGAAACGATATCGCCTCTGAATACTCATCGGAACCCCTTTTGAGCGACGGAGTGTACCGCGCTCGCCGGTATTCGCACAGCGCCGTCGCCTGACCCGATTATAGGCCCCTCGGCCCACGGTCCGCGCCGTTTTTCTATAATGGCTCCTCGGAGAAATGCAACAATGCGTGCGCCCGTGCCGTCTCCAATGCAAGGGGCGGCGGTGAGATGCGCGCCGCCGCTGGGGGGAGCTTGCATGAAACAGAGCGAATATCCAAGGTCGGTACGCCGCGGGCGGAGCGCCCGGCACGCTTTCGTTGCTCTTTGTGCCGCGAGTGCTTTAGTGCTGTTTTCGGGTGCCTTCCGCCCGATCTTTGCCCAGAGCCGCCAGGAAAAGGCTAAGCAGCTTCTCGACAAGGCCCTTGTTGCGCTCGGCGGCCAGTCGTTCCGGAACGTGCGGACCGTGAAGAAGACCGGCCGGGCCTATTCCTTCTATCGCCACAAGCTGAGTGGTTTGGCGGTGATGACGCTGTTCGATGAATTCGGGCAACTGCGCGAGAGCGACGATCCCGACTACCTCCCGGTGAGCCGCCGCGAAGTCTACACCGAGAAGGGCGATTACTACACTCTCTTCCGTAACGGGCAGGGCTGGGAAGTGACCTATCTCGGCGCGCGCCCGTTACCCGAGGAAACTCTACAGCGCTATCGCATTTCGGCGCGACGCGACATCTTCTACATCTTGCGATATCGCCTCGACGAGCCGGACATGTATTTCTACTACACCGGCACCGAGATCGTGGACAACACTCCCACCCACGCGATCGACATCACCGACGGCAACAACGAGACGGTGACGGTTTTCTTGCGGATGTCCGATAACCTTCCGGTGCAGCAGATCTATACCCGCCGCGACCCGAAGACCCGCATCCCCTATGAGGAGAAGTCGATCTTTTCGAAGTATCGGGAAGTCGGGTGGGTGACCCTGCCGTGGAACATTCAAAAGCAACGCGACGACGATAAAATCTTTGAATTCTTCGGCCGCACGGCGGAAGTCGACGGCAAGCTAAAACCCGACACGTTCGACATCGGCAAGAAGGTCCAGATTTTGCCGCCGATGGAGTAGGGCCAACGTGCTTGGCAATTCTTCTCTCGGTGTGGTCAGGATCGCAACTGTTGGAGCAGATCGACATCCGTCATGATCTGGAGACCGCGGCCGGCGGCAAAGCGACGAACGTAGGGCGCGAGCAAGTTCCGGTCAAGCGTGCACAGAATGCCGGCCGACCCGCCCATTGCGGTGTACAGAATTGCGTCATCGTCAGGATCGTCGAGTACGACAGGCGGACCCACTTCAGGCTCAACGAGCCGACTCATGCCTTGCAAAGCCAAGAGAAACTTCTCCGAATCCTGAGTTGTGAGACCCAATACGGCGGCAAGGCGGGGTCGGCGCAACACGTCTTCGACTTCGTCCAAAATCGACGTGGAGAGAACGAGAATATGCTTCGGGAGAGTCCGTATCAACCGCAAGACCGCCCCCGGGGACCTTTCGGGTTCCCGGCGGCTCTGACCAGAACGTTGGTGTCGAGAGTGATTATCATCCGCGCCGTCGGCGGACTTGTCGGCAAGCGTCGTCAATCAACGATTCGAGTTCGCCGGAGGGAACGGAACTCGCCTTGGCCGCGATCCGATCACAAGCTTCCTTAAGACGCGTCGCGGCGATTACTCGATCCGCTCCGACCGGTTCCGAATGGGGGCGGTAAACACGGAGAGTGAAGACTTCGTCGTCGTTCAGACGGCGACCGACCAGTTTTTAGACGGCGGATTTGTCCTCTTTGCTGAGTCCATCCACTGCCCGTCGAACGGAGTTTCCCATAGCCTTAGTTTATCATCGAGGCTTCCGCGCTAAGAAATTCGGATACTTCCATGAATGCGGATAACGGGTAGGCCTCTTACTTCCCGATCAACCTCTCGTACTCCTCTTGCGTATCGACATCCCGCAAAACCCCCGGGTCCTCGACTTCCACAAACACAGTCCCCTCTCGGTGGGCGCGAATCACGTCTTTGGGCGACGCCTCCACCGGCAACCGCGCGATTTCCTCGAGTACGATTCGCGCGGCGATCACGGGGTGCCCCCGGCGCTCTCCCATTCGCGGAATAACCAGTCGCGCACCGGTTTCGCGGTAGACGGCGAGCAGTTTGTTGAGCGTCTCCTTGCGGACGTCGGGGTGGTCGACCAGAGTAAACATCGCCGCTTCCGCGGTTGGGGGCAGGGCGGCGATGCCGCTCTGTAACGACGAAAGCATGCCGCGCCGGTAATCCGCGTTCTCAACAACGCGTACCCCCTGCCTTGCGGTCTCCGACACCGGTGCCTCGGCATGCGGCACCCGAATCGACTTCCGAATAACCCCGGCGTGGCAACCCAGCACCACAATCACCGGGTCCAGCCTCGGCAGAAAGCCGCTCAAGATGTTGTTAAGGAAAGTTGTATCGCGGAAGGGCAGCAGCGCCTTGTCGCGGCCCATGCGGCTCGATTCGCCCGCCGCGAGGATAATGCCCGCGGGCTTCACTTCGTTTCGGCCGGCACTACTTTTTTCGGGGCGTCGTCCGGTTCCACGGTCCCTGCTTCCGGCATGCCCTTGGCGAACAGCGCCTTCGAAATCGCGTTCCACCCCGCATCGGGCCGCCGCCGCCAATGGATCATCTCTCCGACCACCGACACGGCAATTTCCTCGGGCGTCACGGCGCCGATGTCGAAACCCATCGGCGAATGCACGCGCTCTAGTTTCTCGGGTGCAATGTCTTCCTCGGCCTGGAAGTTCTTCACGATTTCGACCAGCTTGCGCTTGCTGCCGATCATGCCGATATAGCGAGCCGGTTGGTCGATGGCCCAACGCAGGATGCGCATATCGTCCTTGTGGCCTCGCGTGACGATCACCACGTAGCACGA
Source organism: Bryobacterales bacterium (assembly GCA_965248235.1). Taxonomy (GTDB): domain Bacteria; phylum Acidobacteriota; class Terriglobia; order Bryobacterales; family UBA6623; genus UBA6623. The sequence goes on from CBDFIU010000003.1 coordinate 1,193,579, forward strand.
TTCGTTGATCTCGAGCTTAGGGAAAACGTCCTCGTATTCCTCGGCGTAGATCTCGACCGCCTCGGGGAAGCGTTCTCGGTTGGCGTAGGCTTCGCGGTTGTCGATGATCGTTGTGCGAAAGCCGGCCAGCGTGGCCACTTTCGAAAGGCTTTTGGAAATGTGCCCGCCGCCGAAAATGAAGGCGCTGGGGATGGGGAGGATGGGTTCGATGTAAACCTCCAATTGCCCGCCGCAGATCAAGCCCTGGTCGTAGGCGGCGTCCTGACCGAGATCAAAACGCAGCCGTTGCGGACGCTCGTTTTCCATCACCTCGCGCGCGGCGTTCCAGACTTCCGCCTCCGTGCAGCCGCCGCCGATGGTTCCGACCATCGAGCCGTCTTCGCGCACCAAAAGCTTGGCGCTTTGGGCGCTGGGAATCGACCCCTGCACCTCGACGATCGTCGCCAAGGCGGCTTTCTGGCCGACGCGGCGCAGGTGAACCAACTCTTCGTAAACGTCCATGGGGCGAGGCATAGGCTTGGTTCCCGACAGCCATTATAATACGTGACTTGCCGGAGCATGCCCTGTTGACCGGCGCGAAACAGGAGAGTTTCCCATGAAAGCTGTTCGCATTCACGAGCATGGTGGTCCCGAAGTTCTGCGATACGAGGACGCGCCGGAACCAAAGATTCATCCCGACCAAGTGCTTGTCAAGGTCAAAGCCTGCGCGCTGAATCATCTCGACTTGTTTATCCGCGGAGGGTTACCCGGCTTGAAGCTCGACATGCCGCATACCTTGGGCAGCGACGCTTCGGGTGAGATCGCTGAAGTCGGCGAGGTTGCCGGCCGTTTCAAGCCCGGTGATCGCGTCCTGCTGGCTCCGGGGCTGAGCTGCCGCCAGTGCTCCGCCTGCGTTTCGGGCAACGACAATGCTTGCCGCCGTTACGGATTGCTCGGCTATATGCACCCCGGCGTCAACGGCGAGTACGTAGCGGTTCCCGGTGTCAACGCGATTCCGATTCCCGGCGAGTTGAGTTTCGAGGAAGCGGCGGCCGTCCCGCTGGTTTTCCTGACCGCGTGGCACATGCTGGTGGGCGTCGCCAAGATCAAGATGGGTGAGGACGTCCTCGTGGTGGGCGGAAGCAGCGGCGTGGGCACGGCGGCTATTCAAATCGCCAAGCTGCACCACTGCCGCGTGATCGCCACCGCCGGCGGCGAGGTTAAGATGGCCAAGGCCAAAGAACTCGGCGCCGATGAGGTCATCGACCACTACGAGCAAGACATCAAATCAGAAGTGCGGAGACTGACCGGCAAGCGCGGCGTCGATATCGTATTCGAGCACGTCGGGGCGGCCACATGGCCCCATTCCACGGCCTCGCTGGGGAATCGCGGACGCTTGGTCACCTGCGGCGCGACCACCGGCGGAGACGTCAACCTCAGCATCCACCACATGTTCTTCCGTCAGCTCAGCCTCAACGGAACCTTCATGGGGACGCTCGGCGAGCTGCACGATGTGCTGAAGTTGATCGGCGCGGGAAAACTCAAAGCGGTCATCGATCGAACGTTTCCGTTGGCCGAGCTAAGGGCCGCCCACGAGCATTTGGAGAGCAAAGGCCGGTTTGGGAAGGTCGTGATCCTTCCGTAGCGAAAATAGACCCGGAAATCTCCTTGACACCGAAGCCCCCCCTCGTGGCGCACGCATTCATCCGCGCCGTGTCGCCACTCCCGGCGACATCTCTTCTCTCTGCGTCCACAGCCGAATCGCAATCCCAAGGGAGGCGACCTTCGAGCGAGGCGACGTCCGAGCTCAGCCGACGAATCGCGCCCACCAATCGCGAATCAATTCTCCGGCGGCGGAGGTGCCTCCGGTGCCGGGGCGTCTCCGGGCAAGGGCGGCCCGCCGCCGGCGGCGGTGTCTCCCGGAAGTGGAGCCCCGCCCGATCCACCCCCCGTGCCGCGCCCCCGTCGTCCCAGCCGATTCCAGAGGTAAGCCAAGCCGCGCGCAATATCCTCGGCGACGGCTACCGCCCGAGCCTTGTCAACCCCCGCCTCCGCCAACGGCGTATCGCGGTAAATCGTCAGGCTCTGACCCGCTTCGACCGGGATCTGTTCGTTGCCGGGAAGCAAACGATGCTGCACCCCCACCAGTCCCTCGTCAACACGGACTATGGTCGTCTCATTCTCGTCCACGTTCACGTCGAAGACGGTCCCCCGCACCGAGATCACCGCCGTGGGCGTGAAGATGCGTTCGCGGCTCGGGGCTCCGCTCAGCTTTTGAATCTCAACCTTAATGCGGCCGAGAAACAAGTCAAGCAAGTCTTTGAGGCTGCCGGGATTCCTGCGAAAAACGACCTGCGAGTTGGGGTAGACCGTGAACGAACTGCCGTCGGCGACTGCCAGCCGCGCATAGCCGTCCTCGCCGGTCACGATCAATTCCCCGACGACGACTTCATGGCCCGAAAAAAGGGCCCACTCCGCGCCGTCCCGCATGACCGAAACGTTGCCGTCGGCGACAATCACCCGCGCCGCGCCGGTTTGCGCCGACAAGGTCGCGGGGCCGAATCCGACAAACACAAGGACACAAAGCCAAACGGCGAGGGCCGCTGGAACGGCCCCCCGTGCATGGTTGATACACTTTGCCCCCCATGTCCGGCATACCGATTGCATGTCTCTAACCGTTTTCCGGTATGTGGATTACCTCAGGGTTATCAACGATTTCACCTGAGAGCCGCACCATTTCCGCCGGATTCAGTTAGGCTGAAGAGACATGTTATTGTGTCAGTTTGACACAAGTCTTTCGCAACCCAAAGCCGGAAGTTGGAGTCTTTCTGTTGTAGGCCGGTGCCGCTCCTTCTGACCCATGCGTCCTGGAATTTCGGTAACGAGCTTGATAGCCGCGGTGTTGGCTTTTGCCACGCCGGGGGCGGACGCCGCCCCGCGCTGGTCCCGAGTCGGCTCGACGGCGATTGATCTTGGTCTGGCCGGCGTGGCCGGCGGGCCCGTTGCCGAGACCGCTTTTTCGCTGGACGGCTCCATCCTCTACGTCCGAACCGCCGCCGCCGGAGTCTGGCGCACATCGGACGAAGGCACCGTTTGGACCGCCTTCGCGGCCTCTCTCGATACCCCGGACCCGTTTTCCCGACCGCCCGTTTTCGATCCCGCCGCGCCGCCGCCCGACGACGACAAAACAGCGCTCGTCGTGCAACACCCCTTTCGCGGACAGGAACGTATTGCGCTCGGCTTCCATCTTCATCGCTCCACCGACGGCGGTGAAACCTGGGTCAACTTGACCGCGGACGCCCTGGGATCGGTCATCGGTCCCTGGCAGTCGTCCGTCGCTTTCTCCCCGACCTCGCCCGATACTCTCGTCGTCGGAAACTCGCTCGGTGTTTGGAAGTCGGCCGACAACGGGCTGACCTGGGTCGGTCTCAATCATAGTCTCCCCAACTTCCCGGCCGGCAAGTTACTTCATCCGCCGCTGTCGGATCGCTTTCTCGGGCTCTACGCTGAGGGCTTCGGTGAGCTCGAAACGACCGGGCTCGACGGCGCGGCGTGGCGAGAGGCGCTCCAGGGAACGGAAAGCTTTGCCGTCGCTCGTCTGGCCCGGCTGCCTGCCGAGGACCGCCTTCGCGCGGCGCCCTTCCCCCTTCGATCACCCCAGGGTATTCTCCTCAGCCACCGCGTCTGGATGGCCGGCATTCCCGTCACCGGCGACTTAACGGCTTGCGCCACCCAGGCTTGCCGTGACCCCGCGCGACATTACATCAGCGCCTTTGCCGGGGCGGCGGAGGGCGCCGTTCTCTATCTGGGAACCTCCGACGGTCTGATTCGGACGTCGGAAAACGGCGGCCTGACCTGGCGTGGGTCCGCGGTCGGGTTGCCCGACTCGGATGCCGTCACGGCACTATTCGTCCATCCCGATCAGGCGGCATCGGCCCTGGCGGTTTTCGACGGCGAAACCGGTCCCCGAGTCTTCCGCACGACCAACGGCGGCAATTTCTGGGACGATTTGACGACCGATCTCCCCCCCGGCCGAGTATTCGGTCTGGCCGCCGACGCCGCCACCGGCGCGGTCTACTTGGCCGGCGAATCGGGCGTCTTCTACACCATCGCCGATCTCACAAGCCCCGCGGCGCCGACGCCTTGGCAATCCGCCGGTGAATTGCCGGGCAACGCCGCCGACGTGCTGCTCGATATGGTTGCCGGAAGGCTGTACGCCCTCGTTGCAGGGTACGGCGTCTACACCGTGCGTGCCCCAGCCGTTTCCGATGCCCTGCGGATTTTGAACGCAGCCGACTTGACCGAACGCGCTGCCGCCCCCGGCGGCTTGCTGACGATTCTCGGAGAAGGGCTCGAGCGGGCCGGCGTCGAGGGTGTCACCGCCCCGGTGCTGTTTTCGGACGGATCCGAAACGCGGATTCAGGTCCCCTACGGTGTCAAGGGAGAAGCGTTGTCGCTTCAGTTGACCACCGGGTCGGGGACCCGCGAAATGGGCTTTCCGCTGGCCGAGGTTTCGCCCGCGATTTTCGTCGACCAAGGAAGTCCGCTTGTGCTCGACGCGGGTACCGGGAGGCTGCTCGACGCCGCTCATCCGGCCGTTGCCGGAAGCCGTATTTTGATCTTGGCGACCGGGCTCGGCGCGGTAAAGCCCGATTGGCCCACCGGTGTGCCGGCGCCGCTCGAGGACCCTCCCGAAACCGCGGAAGCGGTGAAAGTCTATCTCAGCGGAATCTCGCTGCGCGTGTTCTCCGCGACCCTCGCGGCCGGCTACATCGGAACGTACCTCGTCGAAGCCGAGATACCCTCCATTTTGACGGCGGGGACGGGCGAGCTTCTCCTGGAAGCCGCCGGAGTAACCGGCAATCGCGTTCGGATCTACACCGAGCCATAGCCCCGACGTGGCAACGCACTTGTCGCCACTCGTGGCGACATGTCTTCAGCGCACAACTACGCCCGTTTTCTGGGCACTCAGGGCTACCTTTACACCACTCGGCCCGGCTCGCCCGTGTGAAACCGATGTCGCCACGAGCGGCGAGACGGCACGCAAGAGTGCGTGCGCCACGGGGGGCTTCCGTAGTAAACTCCATCCCATCGGTCCATTCGGGCCTGCCGCGCCGCTTTTCAGGCCGGTCGTGCTTCATGATTGACCCGACTCTTATTCCAGGGAACACCCAGGAGCCCCCCCATGCATGATCTAGCCATCCGCAACGGAACCGTCATCGACGGCACAGGGGCGCCTCGCCGCCGCGCCGACCTCGCAATCACCGCCGGTCTGATCACCGCCCTGGAGCCCAATGTCGGCGTCGCCCGGTGCGACATCGACGCCGACGGCCTGCTCGTGCTGCCCGGCTGGGTGGATATTCATACTCACTACGACGGCCAGGCGACCTGGGACCCGGCCATGACGCCTTCGTCGTGGCACGGCGTGACGACGACCATCTTCGGCAACTGCGGGGTCGGCTTCGCGCCCGTTCGGCCCGGTACCGAGCCCTTCCTCATCAACTTGATGGAAGGCGTCGAGGACATTCCCGAAATTGTCCTTTCCGAGGGTGTCGATTTCCGCTGGGAAACGTTCAACGAATACCTCGATGTGCTCGAGGAAACCGATCGCGTGATGGATGTCGGCACCCAGGTTCCTCACGCGGCGCTCAGGTTCTACGTGATGGGCGATCGAGGCGCGGATCACGGGGCGCGTCCCACAGCGGACGAGATCACGCGCATGGGCGAGCTGCTCGAGCAAGGTCTGGCGGCCGGGGCCTTCGGCTTCACCACCTCCCGAACGTCCAAGCATCGCGCCGCGGACGGTCGACCAACGCCGAGCTTGACTGCCGAACACCCCGAGCTGGCCGGAATCGCCGCCGCCATGAAGCGCGCCGGCACGGGCCTGATCCAAGTGAACTCCGACTTCGGCCCCGGAGAGTTCCAACTGCTTCGTAAAACGGCGGAACTCGCCGAACGGCCCTTGTCGGTGCTGCTCGTCCAGATGGCCCTTGCTCCTGAACGCTGGGCCGAGACCTTGGCGTCGGTGGACCAAGCCTGCGCCGACGGGCTCGAAGTCACCGCGCAGGTCGGCTCACGGCCGATCGGCATCTTGTTGGGGTTACAGGCCTCGCTGCATCCTTTCGTGGGCCACCCGTTGTGGCTCGAACTCCAGGCGCTCGACCACGAGCAACGCATCGCCCGCCTGACCGCCGAGCCCGAGCTTCGCCGCCGTCTGATCGACGAGCGGCCCGACGACGAACTGACCCGCGAAATGACGGGAACACTAGAGCGCACTTTCGAGCTGGGCGACCCCTTGAACTACGAGCCCGAGTTCTCCCAAAGCATCGCGAATCGGGCTCGGGCGGCGAATCGTGACCCCTTCGACCTGGCCCTCGAGTTGCTGCTCGCCGACGGCGGTCGGACGCTGCTTCTGAACACCTTCGAGAACTACTGCGAGGGCGATCTCGGCGTTGTTTATCGGATGCTGGTCAATCGAAACACGGTTTGCGGAATCGCCGACGGCGGCGCCCACGTCGGGCTGATCTGCGACTCCGGCGCGCCGACCAGCTTGCTCACCCATTGGGCCCGCGATCGAACGCGAGGTCCGCACTTGCCGATCGAGTTTCTGGTCCATAAGCAAACCGCGGCGACCGCCCGCACATATGGCCTTCATGACCGCGGCCTCATCGCCCCGGGCTACCGCGCGGACCTCAACGTCATCGATTTCGAAGAGCTACACCTGGAGCGGCCCGAAGTGGTGCACGATCTACCGGCCGGCGGCAAGCGCATCGTGCAGCGTTCGATAGGCTACCGGCACACATTCGTCCGCGGAATCGAAGTCGCCCGCGACGGCGAAGATACCCGAGCCCGCCCCGGCCGCTTGCTGCGAGGCCCCCGCTCCGGTCCCGGCGGGCGAACGCTGCCCGCGCACCGGCTCACACCGGATTTGTGAAGCGATGGGGATTGAACCAAGCGCGGGCCGAATCAAATCCCTTGAATCACCAACCGCGTCCGACGCGAAGTGAACTCTTCCCAATATCCCCTTTTCGAGAATATCGGGCATTGGGCTTTCGTCCCGAAAATGACCCGTATCTTGAGCCGCGAAGCGGCGACAGGAGCCTTAGCCCAGGGTGGAGCCGCTTAGGCGGAACCCTGGGTGGAATCCCCGCCCAAGCGAGCCCTGGAGGGGCGAAAGGAGCGTCCCCGAGCCATGCACGGTGAGCACGGCGAGTAAGCGTAACGAAGTAACGGCGGGTCCTACCGTCTGCATTGCCCGACAGGCGATGAGCGACGCGGGTTATTAACTCAACCCGAAACCCGAGGAACAGCCGCCGCGGATCAGCATGAGTGAGGCCGCCGCCGCCGCGGCCGTCAACGGAAACGATTTGTAGGTCATCAGAATCTTCTCGTTTGGAATGCCGTCACTTCGACTCATATTCCTCGAAATAACCCCGGGCCGCGCGCATCACTCGCGGAGCAAGCCACAGCGACGACACCATCGTCGGGATCGCCATCAGCGCGAACATGCCGTCGATCAGGCTGATGACCGCGTCGATCGAGGCCGCGGCGCCGGCGAAGATCGAGGCGACATAGAAATAGTTATAGAGGTGCTGCCGCTCGGCGCCGATCAGGAAGCCCAGCGACTTCGTTCCGTAATAGGAAAAGGCGAACATTGTGCTCGTGCTGAAAAACACGACGCACATCAATAACAGCCACGCGCCGATGCCCGGCAGGTTGTATTCGAATGCCTGAGCCGTCAGAGTAACGCCGTCGGCCTCGCCGCTTTGCCACATGCCGGCGCTGAGAATGATCATCGCCGTGGCGGTGCAGACGATCAGCGTATCGACCGCGGGACCGAGCATGGCGACAAGGCCTTCACGGATGGGTTCGTCCGTCTTCGCCGCGCCATGAGCCAACGCCTCGGTGCCGATGCCGGCTTCGTTCGAGAACGCCGCCCGTCGGATTCCCGTGACCACAACCGCTCCGAGGGCCCCGCCGGCAACGGCTCGTCCCGTGAAGGCATCGCTGATAATCGTCGCGAAATAGCTCGGGATTTCACTCCAGTTGGCAAGCAAGATCCACACCGCCACCGCAAGATAGAGCGCGACCATCAGAGGCACAACCCGCGAGGCAACGCTCGCGATTCTGTGGATCCCGCCGAAGATGACCAGCGAAACCACCGCCGCGATTCCGAGTCCGCAGATGAAGTTGAAGGTCGTCAGGTCGGCGGCATTCGCGAGACCCGCGGCGGGCGCCGCAATGTCACGCAAGATCTGCACCAGTTGATTGACCTGGAAGATCGGCGCGGCCCCGATCATGCACGCGACGCAAAAGAACTGCCCCAAAGGACGCCACTTCTCCCCGAGTCCGTTAACGACCACATACATCGGTCCGCCCTGAAGATGTCCCCGGCTGTCGGGCCCCCGATACATGATCGCCAACGAGCAGGTGAAGAACTTGGTCGCGATGCCGACGACGGCGCTGACCCACATCCAAAACACCGCGCCCGGTCCGCCCGTCTGAATCGCAACGGCCACGCCGCCGATATTGCCGACGCCGATGGTTCCGGCGAGTGCGCTCGAAAGCGCTTGAAAGTGGGTGACGTCGCCTGCGTCATCGGGGTTATCGAATTTGCCGCGAACAATGTCGATCGCGTGCCGGAAGTAGCGGAACGGCAAGAACCGCGAGTAGACGAGAAAGAAGCACCCGCCTCCGAGAAGCAGCACCAACAGCCACGGCCCCCAAGCGTAATCCGCGAAAGCGATCAGGAAGTTTTCGAGCGATTGCATGTGCTAGGCGGGAAAGTTCCAGTCTAGCCCGCTTTTCTCATCGCGTGGCGAGGCAAAGTGCATGAGAGGCCTGTCAGTACAAGGCGCGCGCCGCTTGGCGCGCGCAGGCGTACGTGAACAGTACGGTGAGCATGGCGAGCAAGCGCAACGAAGCAATGGCGGGCCTGTCGTGTGCTTTGCCCGTCAGGCGATGAGAAATGCGGGCTACGGCGGCGGCGCGGTCGGCGGGTCCGCCGGCGCCGCAATGCGAGCTCGCTTTTTCTCAGCCGAAGCACGCGACAGGCAGGGAACCGACCGTGCCGGTCGCCACCGACGTCGTTCAATTCCGCCGCGCTCGAAATTCCTCGAACCAGTTCTCGACCACGCGGATCTCCGAGCGCTCGCGGTCTTTCGTATCGAGCGTCAAGAAGCGCTTGCCGTCGGCGGAAACGTCGTAACGTTGGGCCTGAGTGAGATCAGTCAGTTCCGGAATCGAGAACAAGGGCGTGCGGCGTGCCGGCGAAAAAGTCAGCCTGAGCGAAATCGAGACTGAGATCAGCGTCTCTCCCTCGACGAAGAACAGCTCCTTGCCGTCGCGGCTCCAACGCGGCTGAGAGCCGCCGTTGGTGGACACCAACCATTTGCCCGCGCCGTCGGGGAAGGACTGCACGTAGACTTCAAGCGCGCCCGACTCATTCGATGCATAAGCGACAAAGCGCCCGTCGGGAGAGATTGTGGGCGATGCCTCTGTATGAGGCGTCTGGAGAAACGGGGCCTTCTCCTCGATCGTCCCGTCTTCCGACAGCTTCAAGTACCAGATATCCAGACCGCCCGGGGCCGCTCTCGCGACCAGAATGTAACGCCCGTCCAGCGACCAGTCGTCCGGAAAGCTTGTTGTCTCGTCGGTGGGCGGATTCTTGATGCCGCCGCGTCCGCCCACGGGTCTGAACTGGATCTGGAAAACGCCGTCCACCTGCGAACTATAGGCGACATCATGGCGAGGCGACCAGACCGGCCGAAGGTTCGTACTTCCCTGCTCAAACGTAAGGCGGGAGTTGGTGTCATGCCGCGTGTCGTGAACCCAAATGTGGCTCGCGCCCTCGCCCGTCACCGTGATCGCGACGTATCGGCCGTCCCGCGAGATGGCCGGATAACGAAGCTCTCCTTCCAGATCGGCGATCGCTCCCACCTGGTTCCCTTTGCGATCGCGCCAAACCAAGGTTTGGCTGGATCGCCGGGCGGCGGAGTAGACCAGAGCGCCCGTATCGGAAACGCCGGGAACCGCCCCGGCCGAAACAAGGAAGGGGTCGCCTGAGACTTTCCGATCCGAAAGCGAAAAAGGCAGCGCCCAGAGCGCTCGCTCTCCGGTGACAGGCCCCACTCCCGAACCTCTCTGATAGACAATGTGCCCGGTGGTGGAATACACGGGCGACCGCCCCTGGGTTAAGACTTCGCGCATGCCGGTATCGAGGTCCGCCAACACGATCTCTCGCCTTCCCCCGCCCACCAAGGCGAACAAGAGGCCCCGCCCGTCCGACCCCGAAGGCAAAAAAGAAGGGGCGATGAACCCGACGGATTCTTCTGATTCGTCCGGCTGAATCAACTCTCGCGGCGTCCCCCCACCGGCTGAGACCTCGTAGATCCGACGCGGAGCCCCCGCGCTAAAGGCCATCGACTCACCATCGGGCGCCCAACTCAGCAGCACCCCGAAACCGATAGCCGCCTCGCACAACGTGACCGCCCCGCCTCCCTGAACCGAAACCTTCTTGATCACTCCCGAACGCCAAGAATCGCCCATCAAGCGACCAAGCAGGGGCACGCGCGCCTTCCGTGCCGGCGATCTCGCGGCTTTCCCAACTGTCAAGGTCTCGCACCCACAGTTTGACTCTGGAACCGTTTCCCGCGACGTAAGCGATGCTCGTGCCGTCGGGCGAGATCTTGGCGCCCGGCTGTAGGTTTTCGTATGAGAAGGCGTATTTCCGAACCGCCTTCTCCCCGCCGGTGTCAGAGTCGGCCAGAGTCCACATGCCGAGTGCCCCGAGCACCAACCCCGCCAGCGCGGCCAGCGCGACCACGGGGCCTGCTTTCTTTGGGGCGGCGGTGGGCATCGGCTCGGCAGGCGTCGCGGGAACCGTCTCGGCCGGGGACGGCATGCTCACCGTCGCCCGCGGCGTCGAGCGCGCGCGGCTCTGCCCGGATTGCAGTTCGCGGCGCAGGTTCTCCAGATCCGCCGACAGCTCGTCGGTGTGGCGATAGCGCCCTTCGACATCCTTCGCCAAGCATTTGCCGATGATGCGCTCGAGTTCCATCGGCACGCCGGCGCGCTTGGCGGTAACGGGCTCATAGTCCCCGTTGAGAATCGAGTAGACAATCGCCTGTTGGTATTCGCCCTGGAAAGGCATCTCGCCGACGACCATCTCGTAGAGCACCACGCCCAGCGACCAAATGTCGGTGCGATGATCGCAGGGTATGCCTTGCGCCTGCTCGGGAGACATATAGGCCGGCGTGCCGAGAGTGGTGTCTTTCAAGGTGAGCTTCGAGTAGTCGGCCAAGTAGGCTAGGCCGAAGTCCATGATCTTGACCAGCCGCTCGGCGGGGCCTTTTTCGAGCAGGACCAGGTTCGAGGGCTTGGTATCGCGGTGATAGATGTTCTTGCCGTGGGCCTGCTCGAGGCCTTTCGCCATTTGCATGGCGATGTCGAGAGCGTCGTCAAGCGCCAGCGGACCCAGCCGGATTTTTTCCTCGATCGTGGGGCCTTCGAGATAGGCCATCGCCATGAAGGTTCGCCCGTCTTCCTCGTCGATTTCGTAGAGCGTGCAGATGTTGGGATGATCGAGCGCGGCGGCGGCCTTGGCCTCGCGCAGAAAGCGGGCCTTGGCTTCGTCGTCACCGAGTAGGTGCGAGGCGAGGAACTTCAGGGCCACCGAACGGTCGAGCTTGGTGTCGTCGGCCTTGTAGACGACGCCCATCCCGCCTTCGCCGAGTTTTTCGGTGATTTTGTAGTGAGAGACGGCTTGTCCGATCATGGTCGGTTACGGTGCGTAGTGTAGCGCAGAGGGGTCAGGTGCGCCAAGAGCCCGGCCGTGCCCCGCGCTACGATTCCCACGACACCGGGCCGCGCAGCTCGCCCCACTCGCGGGCCATCGCTCTCCCGGCATCGGAGAGCTTGGTCAGTTCGGTTTCACTCAGAGGTTGGTAGGTCCGAACCATCTTGGCCGCTTTACGGACCTCGCCGGCGTTCTTCATTCCGAGAATCGCCGCGGAAAGCTCCGGCAAGCCCAAGGCGTAACGCATGGCGTCTTGGTAGTGCGCGGCCAAGCGGCCGTCTTTGGCATCCACCTGCCCCCCCAGGATTTTCATCGCAACGACGCCCAGCCCCAGCCGGGCCGCCTCGGTGAAGACAGTCTCTTCAAAATTGTAAGTGTGCCGATCGACGAAATTCGCCGCGCACATCACGACTTCGATGTCGCCGGTCTCGAGAATCGGCAGCGCCCGCTTTGGACGCAAGTGGCAAGTCAGGCCGATATGACGCACGACGCCGCGTTTCTTCAGATCGCGCAAGCCCCCCAGCGCTCCCAACTCTCCCGTCAATACCTCAAGGCTCGGGAAACGATCGGTGCGGCCGACATTATGCAAGTGGACGACATCGATGTAGTCGGTTTGCAGCTTGCGAAGGCTTTCTTCCACTTGCCAGGCGGCGTCCTGGCTGGAGGTAGCTTCGACTTTCGAGACGAGGACGAATTTATCGCGGCGGCCTTTGAGAGCATGACCGAGCCGGATTTCCGATAACCCGTAAATCGGCGCCGTATCGATATAGTTGATGCCCTCATCGAGTAAGGCGTCCACGACTCGATTGGCGATGGTTTGATCGGCCGGCGGGTCTCCTATTTGCGCGGGATGGGTATTTACTTGACTCAGGTGACCACAAGATGTAGGATCGGGGAAATGGAAGATTATCCTCGGAATCTGGCCGAGTTCGAGGCGCGTTTCGCCACCGAGCAGGCCTGTCGAGAGTATCTGTGTCAACTCCGCTGGCCGGAGGGTTTTCGTTGTCCGCGATGCGGGCACGACAAAGCGTGGGCGGTGCGGACAGCGCTGCTGGAGTGCGCCGGCTGCGGGCATCAAGCTTCTCCAACGGCGGGCACAATATTTCAAGACACCCGCCAACCCCTCCAGAGTTGGTTTCGAGCCATGTGGTGGCTCACGAGCCAGAAGAACGGGGCGAGCGCGCTGGGCTTGCAGCGGGTGTTGGGCCTGGGCAGCTACAAAACGGCCTGGACTTGGTTGCATAAGCTCCGGCGCGCCATGGTGCGGCCCGGACGCGATCGGCTCAGCGGGCGCGTGGAGGTTGACGAGACTTACTTAGGAGGCTTGGAGGAGGGCGTGCGCGGTCGCCAAACCGACGCTAAGGCGCTGATTGTAGTAGCGGCCGAGGAAGATGGTGCCGGCATCGGGCGGGTTCGGATACGCACCATTCCCAACGCCTCCGGGGACAGCTTGATGGCCTTCGTCGGCGAGTCGATCGAACCCGGCAGCGTGGTCCATACCGACGGTTGGCTGGGATACGAACCGCTCGAAGGCGACGGCTATCGCCACGAGGTGAGCTACCTGGAGGGGCAACCGGCGCGCGCCTCGAAACTGCTCCCCCGGGTGCACCGCGTGGTGTCGTTAGTGAAGCGCTGGATACTGGGCACGCATCAAGGAGCGGTCAGTCACGAGCATCTCGACTCCTACCTCGACGAATTCGCCTTCCGCTTCAACCGCCGCAAGTCCAGAAGTCGAGGCAAGCTCTTTTACCGCCTGGTTCAACAGGCCGTCGCCGTGCCACCGGCACCCTACAAATCGCTGGTCGGAGGCACCGCGACACGCGCTACGGACGACCACAACATGTAGGGGCTATTTCCCAATACCTGAGTCAAGTAAATACCCATCTTGCGCGGAACCGAGCCCGAGTAGGCTGACTTCCATCCCGGTCTTGCCTAATTGGCGGCGAGGCAGGGCGCGAGCGGCGCGGGCGGCGGTGAGAGACGAACCCGCGGCGATGGCGGCGAGTGCCGGCGTGGCTCTACGACCCAACTCGCGCCGGGTCAATTGGTCGTTGTTGTTGTCGGTCATTTTTGAGAACCTCCGGGTTCTCGAAGAGGTGCACAGCACAAGTATGAGCGATTCAACAGCGCTGCGAGACATATATGTGGGAGGTGGCTCCGGCCATGCGAGCAATAGAGTCAGAGCCCCGAGCGCAAGCGACGGGCCAAACGACCGCACACCAAAACTTCGGGGCGGTAGCCCGGTTCACCGCGGCGGTGCTATTTGATCTCCGAGTCGTTGGCGGAGGCGGATTCATTGCCGACGTGTTGCCGGATCAAGTTCGAGTGGTCGGTGTAGAACGAGCGGCTCCCGGTCACTTCATAAACTTGCGGATCAGCGTTGATGGTATAGCCGCTGGGGGTGCCGACCATGGTGAAGACGTACCCGGATTTGAGGCCCATCGAGAGGTCTTCGCCGATAAGATCGCTCGACGCGGCCGTGGCGGCGGCGTTGCCGGGGGGCGGGCCGAGCTCCATCAGCGTCTGCGCGAAGCGTCCATAGGTTGAAAAATACTGTACCTGCGATGTATTGAGAGTTTGGAGCGTTCGAATGGCCGCCATTTCGTAGGCGGTTCGGCGAGCTTGGGTGAGCTTGGGAATCGCGACGGCGGCGATGATCAGAATGATCGCGATCACGATCAGCAGTTCAATGATCGTAAAGCCGTTTGGGCGTCGTCGTCTCATGGTGAATCTGTTGCAGTCGCGTTTCGACGCGGAAAGACGTACTCCCGGCGGAGACCCTCTATTATATCGACGCGCCTCTGGGGGAAAGAGTGCAAGGAAATTTTCAGCCCAGGCGTTCCGTGTCGACACTTTTGCCGACATGTCCCCTTGGCGACCCGCTTCGTTTGCGTTATGGTACCCTGCGATCCGGTTCCGCCGGCCCGGTAATGGTGGGAGGACATCGACGAGGAATACTCATGACGAAACTACAAATCACCACGCTGATCTTGACGCTCGCGACTCTTGGATGCGGCGGCTCGACCGATTCGTCCGCGGGCGGTGCCGCCGCGCCTAGCGAATCACAAACCCACGATTTCGAAGAGGTAGCCCCCGGCGTCTTTTTCGCCATGGGTAAAGGCCCGGTGACTGTGGGCAGCAATGCCATGGTGGTCGTGAATGAAGACGACGTCCTCGTCGTCGATTCCCATATCACGCCGGATGCGGCGCGCGAGTTGATCAGCTCCGTTGCAACCCTCACCGACAAGCCGATCCACTATCTCGTCAACACGCATTTCCATTTCGATCATGCGCACGGCAATCAGTCGTTCCCCGAGGGCGTCGAGATTATCGGTCATGAGTACTCTCGCGAACGACTGCTGGGCGACGTGCTGCAAAGCGAAACGTATCTCGTGATCGGCGGCGAGGAATATCAGAAGACCCGGATCGCGGCGCTCGAGCAGCAGGTTGCCGCGGCGTCGGGCTCCGAAAAAGAATCGTTGGAAGGTCAGCTCGCGACTCTCAAGCGGCATACCAAGGCGTTGGGCGAGGTTGTGCCGACGCCGCCGAACACGACGTTGGTGCGGAAGTTGACGCTCCATCGCGGCGGCCGAGAAATTCAGATGCATCACCTCGGACGAGGCCATACCGGAGGCGACGTCGTCGTCTTCTTGCCGGCGGAGAAGATTATCTTCACCGGAGACCTGCTGCCGGCCGGCGCGCCTTATCTTGGCGATTCTTTCACCGAGGACTTTGTCGAGACACTGGAAAAATTGAAGGGCCTCGAGTTCGACACGATCCTTCCCGGTCACGGCCCGATTGTTCGCGACCGCGCCCATGTCGATTTCACGCAAGAGTACTTGCGGAAGTATTGGGGAAGCGTCAAGGCCGCCCACGCCAAGGGACTGTCGATCGACGAAGCCGTCGCCCTAGTGGACTTGGCGGGGTACGAGGATTACGCCGTGGGGCAGACTTCTCGGCCGGAGATGCGAAAGCTGGAAATCAGTCGCATGTATCATCTGCTGGAGGGCGGGGAGTAGCGAGCGGCCTGTCGCGTCAAAACGAGGCGAGAAGAACACCGTGAAAGTACAGAGAGCCCAACTTGTGTTGTTGATCGCGTTAGCCGTTGGGCTGGGGGCCTGCTCGGCGCCGCCGCCCGAAGCCGACGATGGGCCTCGTTTCTCTTTCCGTGAACAAGTGATCGAACCCGAACTCGGCATTGGCTACGGCGTGGTCGTCGCCGATGTGAACGCCGATTCGCAACCCGACGTCGTCGCGATCAACCAGACGCAGGTGATGTGGTTCGAAAATCCGAGCTGGCAAAAGCATGTCGTCAACGAAGGTGTCTCCACGCCCGACAACGTCTGCCTCGCCGCGCACGATGTTGACGGCGACGGCCGGCTCGACATCGCTCTCGGCGCCGACTGGCAGCCGCGCAACACCGAGGGTGGCGGGACGATCCAATGGGTGCGCCAAGGCGATGATCCGACCGGCGGGTGGACTTTGCACCCGATCGGCGCCGAGCCGACGACCCACCGCATGCGCTGGGGTGATGTGGATGGCGACGGCGCTCGCGAGTTGCTCGTCGCGCCGCTGCAAGGCCGCGGCACCTCGCCGCCGGCATGGTGGGAAGGTCCGGGGGCGCGGATGCTCGTACTTCGTCCTCCGGAAGATGCGACCAAGCCCGACTGGTCCGAGGAAGTGGCCGATGACACCATCCACATGATGCACAATTTCTGGGTCACGAACTTCGATGCCGACGCGGCCGACGAGTTGATCACTGCCGGCTATGAAGGCGTGCATGTGCTGGATCGCGGCCCTGACGGCGCTTGGAGTCGCCGACGCATTGGAGAGGGACATCAAGAGGGCGACGGCGACAAGGGCGCGGGCGAAGTGAAGTTAGGACGTTTGGCCAACGGCCGCCGTTACCTTGCCACCGTCGAGCCATGGCACGCCAATCATCTGGTGGTGTATCTCGAAGGCGCTTCATCCGACGAGCCCTGGGAGCGCAAGGTTTTGCTTGACCAACTCGGGGGCGGCCATGCGCTATGGACTGCTGATCTAGACGGCGACGGCGACGAGGAGCTCGTTTTCGGCTGGCGACAGGAAGGCGTCGGCGAATTTCAGAAAACCGGCGTGGGCGTCTTTGATCCCGGCGAATGGAATCATTACGAAATCATTGATTCGGGCGGGATGGCGACCGAAGACGTTACCGCCGCCGACCTCAACGGCGACGGCCGGCCCGAGATCATCGCCGCCGGCCGTGCCACCCATAACTTGAAGATCTACTGGAACGAGCGCGAGTAGGGATCGATTCCCGCCTCGGCGGCTGCGAAAAAGGAGGCCTCTGCGATCTTGTCGGATTCGTCCGACGAGGTGTCCCCGGATGTCCCATGGCCTCCAACCCCGCCCCCGGAAGTGGGCAGGGATAGCCGGGGTCCCCACCCCAAAAACCGATTAGCCCCGGACGGGGCGTAGGAGCAAAATAGTTCGACGCCGCGACAAGCACCCACCGAATCAGTTCCATCGAACATGTAACCGCATCCGGCGCAACCCGCGGTCCCCTCAGCACTCGGCGGCGGGCTGCGCCTCGGGGGTGCGGGCGCGGTCGAGTTTCTTGAGCTTTTCGACCAACGTCGTGCGCTTGATTTGAAGGATCTCGGCGGCGCGTGTCTTATTGCCCTTCGTACGGCCGAGCACCTGTCGGATCAAGTCGTGCTCGACCTGCGCCACGATTTCCTTCAAGTTCGCTTCGTCGTCAAGATGCGGCGTCTTGATCAGCGAAGAGGTAGCCGGGCGAGGTTCGGGAAAGTCAGCCTGCTCCACCACGCCCCGATCTTCGGAGCGGATCGCCGCGATCTCGACGGCATTTTCGAGTTCTCGAATATTGCCGGGCCACGACCGGCCCACCAGATCCGCCGCGGCCGCCTCGTCGATCTGCTTGGGCTCCAGGCCTTCGCGGCGACAAAAGCGGTCCATGAAGTAGTCGAGGAACAAGGGGATGTCTTCGCGGCGCTCGCGCAGCGGCGGGAGATGGATGGGAAATACGTTGACGCGGTAGAAGAGGTCTTCGCGGAAGTTTTGCTCCTTGACGCGACGCCACAAATCGACGTTCGTGGCGGCCACGACGCGGGCGTCGAAGCGAATCGTTTCAACCCCTCCAATGGGATGTATCTCGCGCTCTTGCAGGGCCCGCAATAGTTTCGGTTGCAACTCAAGCGGTAAGTCGCCGATCTCGTCGAGAAAGATCGTGCTCTGATGCGCCTGCTCGAAGCGTCCGATGCGGGCCTGGTAGGCGTCGGTGAAGGCGCCCTTGACGTGACCAAAGAATTCGTCCTCGAGTAGGCTGGCCGGGATGCCGCCGCAGTTGACCGATACCATTTCGCGATCGTGGCGTTGGCTGAGGGCATGAATGGCGCGGGCGATGCGCTCCTTGCCGGTTCCGGTTTCACCCGTAATCAGGACGGTCGCGTTCTTGGGCGCCACCAATCGCACCTGTTCAATGACCCGCTGGATGGCCGCGCCCCGGCCCGTCAATAGATCCGCGGGATCGAGAGTGGCGCCGCGGTTGCTTTGTGGATTGCCCCCCGCTCCCTCGACCGCCTCGGCGAGAGCGCGGGGGTCGGCGTGGAGCGAGGAACGGGGGACCGCCTCGGTGGTCGGCGGAGCGGAGCAGAGCGCTACTTCGATACGCCGCAGCATGTCGGCGGCCGAAAACGGCTCGACCAAGAAGTCGGTGGCTCCGGCCCGCAGCAGCGACGCGGTCTGTTGGGTTTGCTCGGAGGCGCTCAATACAATGACCGGCGGTGCCCCGGAGGCGTCCCGAATCTTTCGAACAAAATTTTGACACTGCTCCGTCAACGCCGGATCATCACCAGATGGGTATTTACTTGACTCAGGTGACCACAAGATGTAGGATCGGGGAAATGGAAGATTATCCTCGGAATCTGGCCGAGTTCGAGGCGCGTTTCGCCACCGAGCAGGCCTGTCGAGAGTATCTGTGTCAACTCCGCTGGCCGGAGGGTTTTCGTTGTCCGCGATGCGGGCACGACAAAGCGTGGGCGGTGCGGACAGCGCTGCTGGAGTGCGCCGGCTGCGGGCATCAAGCTTCTCCAACGGCGGGCACAATATTTCAAGACACCCGCCAACCCCTCCAGAGTTGGTTTCGAGCCATGTGGTGGCTCACGAGCCAGAAGAACGGGGCGAGCGCGCTGGGCTTGCAGCGGGTGTTGGGCCTGGGCAGCTACAAAACGGCCTGGACTTGGTTGCATAAGCTCCGGCGCGCCATGGTGCGGCCCGGACGCGATCGGCTCAGCGGGCGCGTGGAGGTTGACGAGACTTACTTAGGAGGCTTGGAGGAGGGCGTGCGCGGTCGCCAAACCGACGCTAAGGCGCTGATTGTAGTAGCGGCCGAGGAAGATGGTGTCGGCATCGGGCGGGTTCGGATACGCACCATTCCCAACGCCTCCGGGGACAGCTTGATGGCCTTCGTCGGCGAGTCGATCGAACCCGGCAGCGTGGTCCATACCGACGGTTGGCTGGGATACGAACCGCTCGAAGGCGACGGCTATCGCCACGAGGTGAGCTACCTGGAGGGGCAACCGGCGCGCGCCTCGAAACTGCTCCCCCGGGTGCACCGCGTGGTGTCGTTAGTGAAGCGCTGGATACTGGGCACGCATCAAGGAGCGGTCAGTCACGAGCATCTCGACTCCTACCTCGACGAATTCGCCTTCCGCTTCAACCGCCGCAAGTCCAGAAGTCGAGGCAAGCTCTTTTACCGCCTGGTTCAACAGGCCGTCGCCGTGCCACCGGCACCCTACAAATCGCTGGTCGGAGGCACCGCGACACGCGCTACGGACGACCACAACATGTAGGGGCTATTTCCCAATACCTGAGTCAAGTAAATATCCATCTCATGAGATTATCGGCCGCGCGGGTATTCGACAATCAGGGTTCTTTCGGTTTTTGGGGAGGAGGTCGGTACCTTTTTTTGATGGGCCATTCGTTCACTGACAATTCAGACGTTTTGACCTACGCCGGAATAGTACGTCAGGGTGTATGTGCATATGACCTGAATCTTCGCGCCCTTGTGGGTCGGGCGGCGGATCGTCGCGGGAGTGTGGGTGACAGAGGTGTGCGGACGAGCTCATCAATCCGCCAAGCCGCTACATCTTGTATTGCCCGAGGTCCTCGTCGCTGAGGTTTTCGAGCCAACGGCGCAACTCTTCACTGGTGGCCTTATCGTTGACGGCGTTGCTGACTTTCGACGATTTCAATACCTCGTCTTCGACATAGATCGGGCAATCCAGGCGCAGGGCTACCGCCAGGGCGTCGCTGGGGCGGGAATCGACGGCGATCATCTCGCCGTTGCGTTCGATCCAGATAACGGCGAAGAAGGTGTCGTCCTTGAGTTCGCTGACGACCACTTTGCGGACCCCCGTGGTGAGACCGAAGAGCAGGTTTTTGATCAGATCGTGCGTCATCGGGCGCGGCGTGGTGACTTTTTCGATCTCGAGGGCGATCGCATTGGCCTCATACACTCCGACCCAAATCGGTAATACCGCTTTCCCCTCAACATCTTTGAGGATCACGATCGGCATGTTCGTGACCGGGTCCATCATCAGACCGCGAATCTTCATTTCCACTTCCATCGCGTCCTCCGAGCCTTGCCTTTCCTTGAAGAATGCCTACTGCAGAATGCGCAGGGGGTGAAATTCGGGGATGGCGCTCCGGGCGGTCATCTCGCCGACCAAGGAATTCGGCCCCGACGCCGTCACCAGCACGCGGCAATAAGTCCCAATCCAACTCCCGTCATCATCTAGATGGGCGGGGACCGTGAAGTTCAACACCCGATTCTGAGTCGTCCGCCCGATCCATTGTTGAAGCTTCTCGCGCCGACCCTCGACGAGAACTTCCTCTTCGCGGCCGATAAAACGCTCGTTGTTACGCATCTGAATGCGGCGTTGCATCTCCTGCAAGGCCGCTAGGCGCTTTGACTTTTCCGTTTCGGGAACGGCGTCGGCGTAGGAAACAGCCGCGGTGCCGGCACGGGGTGAATACTTGAACGAGAAGACCGAATCGTATTGCACCCGTTCCAGCAGGGTGAGCGTTTCGTCGAAGTCCTCTTCGGTCTCGCCCGGGAAGCCGACAATGATATCGGTGCTGAGCGCGATGTCACGCCTGGATGATCGAATATTTTCGATGCGCTCCAGGTATTGTTCTCGCGTGTAGTTGCGCTCCATCCGGTTCAAGATCGTGTTGGAACCCGATTGCACCGGCAAATGCACATGGTCGCAAAGGGTCGGATGCTGATCGATCGTCCTCACGATGTCGGATGTAAAGTCGCGCGGATGAGAAGTCGTAAACCTGACCCGTCGGATGCCCCCGACTTGTCCCACCGCAGCCAGCACTTGCGCGAAATTCCAGCCCGCCGGGGTCGGATCGCGGTAGCTGTTGACGTTTTGTCCCAGCAACTGGATTTCCGTGTAGCCGTTTGCCGCGAGTTGCTCCGCTTCATGGACCACGCTGCCGAGAGTCCGGCTGCGCTCCGGACCGCGAGTGAAAGGCACCACGCAGTAGGCGCAGTGCTTGTCGCAGCCCTCAATGATCGTGATGTAGGCGCGATGCGGATTGTCGCGCCGGGTCAGGGGCGTATCGAAGGTTTCATCGGTGTCGAGATCGAGACCGGTAACGCGATTTTCGCCGGCTTCGACGCGGTCCACTAACTTCGCCAACCCGTTGTAGCCGGCCGAGCCGCAAACCAGGCTTACGTGCGGCGCTTGCTCGAAGATTTCTTCGCCTTTGTGCTGCGCCACGCAGCCCAGGACACCGAAGATTTTCCCCTCGCCTTTTTGCCTTTTGAAGTTCGACAGCCGCGAAAAAACCTTCTGCTCGGCTTTGTCTCGGATACTGCAGGTGTTGTAGAGAACGAGTCCGGCCGTCCCGGCGTCGGGAACTTCCTCGTAACCCTTGGCGAGCAGGGTCCCGCGCACCTTTTCGCTGTCATGAACATTCATCTGACAGCCGAAAGTTTCCAAGTAGAATGTCTTTTTCGGCACGCCTAACCCAACTGCCCCAAGTATAGCAGCCGTCCGGCGCCATTCCCGACCCGCTAAACCAGGGCGAGAGCGAGGTAAACGTAGAGAGCTTGAGCTGCCGCGCGCCTGCTGCCGCCCGCGCCGCTGATTCTCGTATTCGTGCTGCCTGGACCGTTCGCCGACGCCGCGCCGAGGCTTGCCGGCAGGCCGCTTCCCCCCGCCTATGCGATCATGGGTGGCGGGCGGTAAAAGCCCCTGGGAGAACTGCATGTCCGACCTCTCACGACGCCGACTCTTGCAGACCGCCTCGTTGGCAACCATTTACGCCGCCGCGGGCGCTCCCGTCGGCGCCAAGGCGGCCCAACGCGGCGAACCGACGCTCTGCATGTTTTCGAAACATCTCTCTTTTCTCGGTTATCGACAGCTTGGCCAAACTCTTAAGCAGATCGGTTTCGACGGCGTCGATTTGACGGTTCGGTCCGAGGGGCACGTCTTGCCCGAGCGCGTCGCCCGCGATTTGCCACGCGCTTACGAGGCCATTCGCGGCGAGGGCGTCGACTTGCCGATGATCACAACGGGGCTTACCTCCGCTGACGACCCCGCCGCCCGGCCGACCTTGCAAACCGCCGGCGAACTCGGCATTCCTCTCTACAAGCTCGGCTATTATCACTACCGCGATCTCACGAAGCTCGATGAAACCCTCGAACACGTCAAGCGCTCGGTCGAAGGTATCGCCGCCATCGGCCGCCACGCGGGCATCCAAGGGGGCTTCCATACCCATTCCGGCAGCAGCGTCGGTTCGGTGATGTGGGACAACTGGTGGATCCAACGCGACATCGACCCGGCCTGGATGGGTTTTTATTACGACCCCTGCCACGCCACGATCGAGGGCGGAAACTGGGGTTGGAAAATCGGTTTTCATCGCCTGGCGTCGCGCATCAATATGGTTTCCCTCAAGGATTTCTACTGGGAGAAACGCGCGGGCGATTGGAAGGTCAGGATGTGTCCTCTGGGTGAGGGTATGGTGCGATTTCCGGAGTTCTTCAAGATGTTGGCGGCGAGTGGTTTTCATGGGCCGCTTTCAGTGCACCTCGAATACGAGGTGGATGCGCCCAGCGAGTCCGCACGCCGTGAGAAGACTTTGGAAGTGATCGAGAAAGACTGCCGCTTTGTCCGGAAGCAGATCGCCGCGGCTTACTAGGACCGGGTGTGCGACGTCAATGTGGAACCCCGCTCGCAATGCGAACCATGGAATCAGAGCCCCGAGCGCAAGCGACGGGCCGAGCGACCGAGCAGCAAATTCCGGGCTGCCGCAACCCGGCTCGCCTCAAAAACCCGCATAATGGTCCACGACCCGCCGAGTCGCCTCCCGTTCCGAAAAAATAGAGCCATGCCCACCATGCTACGCACTTTTGTCGCCTTCATCTTGCTGACTACCGCCGCTTTCGCCGAGGTGACCGGCGTCGAGATCGAATCGCAATCCGCCGTTCTCGACGGACGCTCCTTCGGCCTCGCCGGCGCCTATGTGGCCGTGAGCGGCAAGCTTCACTTCGCCGTGAATCCTTCCAACTCGGCCAACCGCATCATCACCGACATTGACCTGGCGCCGCGCAACGCCCGGGGCGAGGTCGAGTTCAGCTCCGATTTTTTCCTGCTGCGTCCCAAGGACATGTCGAGAGCCAACGGCGCGCTGCTCGTCGATATCCCAAATCGGGGAGGCAAAACCGCGCTGGGAATGTTCAACCGAAGCTCCCGCGTCAATGTCCCGAAAACCGAAAAGCACTACGGCGACAACTTTCTTCAGCGCGAAGGTTTCACCGTGCTGTTTCTTGGCTGGCAGTTCGACCCCCCGCGCGAGCAGGGTCGCATGCGTCTCTATACGCCGACAGCGAGCGAAGACGGCAAACCCATTCGCGGTTTGGTGCGAGCCGACTTCATCGTCACCGACCGCGTCAGGCATCACATTCTCTCCGATCGCAATCATATACCCTACGAGGTCGCCGACCCGAAGGCTTCTGAAAACGTGCTGACGGTACGCGATTCGGTGGAAGCCGAGCGCCGGACGATTCCTCGCGAAAAATGGAGCTTCGCGACGGTCGTGGGCGGCAAGCCGATCCCCTCGCGCACACACGTCTATCTCGAAGGCGGCTTTGAACCCGACAAGATCTACGAAGTTGTGTATCTGTCGGAAAACCCGGCATTGGTCGGGCTCGGCCCCACGGCGGTACGCGACGCCGCGTCCTATTTCAAATACGAAGGATCGACTGAACTCGGCGTCCCGGCCGACGCGATCGATCGAACCCTAGCCTACGGGATTTCCCAATGCGGCCGTTTCCTGCGCACATATCTCTACTACGGTTTCAACGAAGACGAGCAACATCGCCTCGCCCTCGACGGCGTCATGGCGCACGTCGCCGGCGGAGGCCGAGGAAGTTTCAACCACCGCTTCGCGCAACCCTCGCGCGACGCTCATCCGTACATGAACTTCTTCCACCCGACCGATATTTTTCCGTTCAGCGACCGCAAGCAAACCGATCCGATCACGGGGATAACGGACGGCTTGCAAACGCATCGCCTCAAGCCCGAGTTTCGGCCCAAGGTTTTCTACACCAACTCGGCCTATGAATACTGGGGGCGCGCGGCGTCGCTGATTCACACCAGCCTCGACGGCAAGCGCGACATCGCCCCGCTCGACAACTCGCGAATCTATTTGTTCGCGAGCACCCAGCACGGCCCGGCCCGTTTTCCTCCGACCCAATCGCTGGGGCAACAGCCCGACAATCCGATGGATTTCACTTGGAACATGCGGGCCTTGCTCAAGTCCCTCGATCGCTGGGTTGCCGATGACGCCGCGCCCCCCGCGAGCCGTTACCCGCGCCTCGCCGACAGTACGCTGGTCCGCGCCGAAGACCTCGGCTTCCCCGCCATACCCGGCGTGAACTTGTCCACCCTCGTCCACAAGGCCTATCGCGCCGACTACGGTCCCGACTTTGTCGCCAAGGGCATCGTGACCCATGAGCCGCCGAAAATCGGCAAGGCTTTTCCGGTGCTCGTGCCGGCGGTCGACCAAGACGGCAACGACCGAGCGGGGATCGCTCTACCCGAGCTGAGCGTGCCGCTTGCCACCTATTGCGGCTGGAATACCTTCAACGAACGTTCCGGACCGACGCATGAAATCTCGAGCATGAAGGGGTCGTTTGTTCCGTTTGCCCGAACCAAGGCCGAGCGCGAAGCCAACGGCGATCCGCGGCCCTCGATCGAAGAGCGCTACCTCAACCGCGATCACTACCTGGGAAAAATCGCCGCCGCCGCCTTGGCCTCGGCCGACCAAGGCTACCTACTGCCCGCCGACGTGCCGGGTATCCTTCGCCAAGCCGGCGAGCATTGGGACTATTTGGTTGAGCGATGACGCAGTAACGGCGGGCTTACGGCTCTATCGAATCAACGCTCCCCTCCGCGCATCTCTTACGTCTTTCGCTCATGCGTCGGTAAAGTGAATTGAAAACGTGATCCGTCGCCCGGCGTGGATTCGACCCAAATCCGGCCGCCATGTCGCTCCACGGCTCGCTTGCAGATGGCCAATCCGACTCCGCTTCCCTCGTAGTCGCCGATACCGTGAAGACGCTTAAAAGGAGCGAAGATTTGGGCGGCGTACTTTGGCTGAATACCGATACCGTTGTCCTTCACCTCAACCAGCCACTCCGCGTCTTGCCGTTTTGCCGTGACGGTGATGGCGGGCGGTTCCTTACCGTGCTGGAACTTCATGGCGTTGCCGAGAAGGTTTTGGAACAGCTGCGTCAGCAGTCCGCGGTCACCCGAAACGACGGGTAAATGCATTTGTTCAACGCAAGCGCCCGTTTCTTTCACGCGTTCCTCCAAAGCATCCAAGGAATCCTTCAAACGGTCCTCGAGCGCTACTTGAGCCGGCTCCAAGGCCGAACGGCCGGCGCGAGATAAAGCCACCAAGTCGACGACGAGCCGCTGCATACGTCGCGCCGCGACCGTGATGTGGTCCAAGTCCGTCGCGGCCTCGGGGCGAGAGATCGTCACCCACGTCGTCGCGTAGAAGAGTACTGAAGGAGACGAGAGTGCGAATTGGTTCTTGGAGGTCGTGCGAGGCGGCGTACGCGAACTGCTCAAGCTCTTCGTTGGCTCGCGACAATTCCTCGGCCCGCTTCTCGGCGATCCTCCTCGAGGCCGATAATTCCGTGGTGCGGGCACCGACCGACTCAGCGACGCGGATTTCCCGGTTGCGGCTGACTCCGACGTAACCTGCCGCGGCGGCCGTGAAGAGAAGCGCCGCTACGAGAAAGAACCGACTCTGCGTCGTATCGTAGGCGGCAAGCAACTCCGCTGTTGCGGTGCACCGAATAGTCCAGCGCCGGTCCGCCACCGCGACGTCGGCCTGATAGCTGGGACTCTCGGGGGTCGAGGCTGAGTCCTCGGGGCCGAACAGCAGATCGGTCGTCAAGCCGGACGAACCGTCTTCCACGCGAAGCGACAGCGGCTGCTCGCTAAGGTAGCTGAGCGACTTCTCGATCATGTCGCCGACTCGATAGACAGCCAGAACAAAACCTTTCAGGGGGTCTGAAGCCTTGCCCGCGCCCTTTGGCTCGGCTGTGTCGTAGACAGGCGAGAAAACCAAGAATCCGAATTGGTTGGCGTCCTCTTGGACGAGGGTAATTCTCGCCGTCGCGGTGGGCTCTCCGCTCGCTCGGGCGGCTTCAAGCGCTTGCAGACGAGTCGGGTTGGACGCCAGGTCGAACCCGAGCGCCGCCTCATTGCCCATGTAGGGAGCAACCTGGTAGACGGGAAAATACTCGCTCCGCTCCTCGGCCGGCACCATCACGCCCTGGGCTTGCCTTTCGGTGATTTCGAACTCCGGGTAGTGCTTGCGAGCTCGCGATACGTAAGTGCTTCTTTCTTCGAAGGGAATTCGCGGAATCCACTCCAACGCCTGGATCGTACGGTGGCGTTGCAGCAGCGGCCGGACGAAGGAGGTGAACTCCTCGTGGCCCACGCCGGGCACCGCCGAATAGAGGGCCCGTAGCGATTCAAGGACTTCCAGATTGACTTGGATCTCGCGCTCGATGCTTGCTACCTGGTCACGCGCCATCGAACGAAAGTTCGCTTCCAGCAACTGCTGTTCGCGGCCCTGGAGGAACAAGAAACCCCACAGCGACAGCAAGACGCCGGCAACGGCGGTTACGATCATCGGCGACGACCGCTTCCATCTCAAAAAGACGCCTCCAGTCCGAGCGCGACTCCGGTGCCTTGGAGCCGGGGATTGATCCGTTCAAAGTCGTTGTGACGCAGCTCCAAAGCGACGGCCAGACGCTCGCTGAGCCGGTAGGTCAACTGCGGCTCAAGCACCCAGCGACCTTTCCGCGCGCGGGTCCAATTCCAGTCCACGAACCCACCGATCGAGGCGCGTTTCGTGAGAGGAAAGAAATAGATGAGGCTTGCCTGCCCTCCATCGCCATCCGTCTCGACCGGGAAGTAGCGCCATTGCAACCAGCCGCGATCACCGTAGGTGCGATGCCGAAAGGTAAGCCCGACCCGCGCCACGCTGTTACCCATTCCCTGGAAATCGTTGTATTCAACCTGTAGGCCGAGCCCCTGGATGCCGACGAATTGCTTGGGCAGCGGGCGGCTGAGGCGGTATTCCACGAAGTAGCGCGCGAACTCGTCCGCCCCCTCTCCACCCTGGTTGCCGTGGATATCGGTAAACCCCAAAAATTGCAGACCGAGCGGAAGGCCCGCCGCGCTGGTCATGATGTTCATCGTTCCGTAATTGCGGGCGTCGCGGTAGTAGGTGAGCTTCGCCGCCGTCCGCGCCGCGGAGGATCCACCCGCTGGGTTAGGATCGGCAAAAAGGGGCGTTTCCAGTAAAATGGCCGCCATCACGACGAAAAGAGCGGCGCCAAACCACCTTCCGCGGGGCGCCCTCCGTGACCCAACGGGCCCGGCGCGGGAAATCGAGCTATGTGACGTGGCGAAAGGGTAATAGGGCAGAAGAGACGAAATTATCACGAGGCACTCCCGGAATACTCTTCGTCCGTTTCCGAAGCATACTTATGATCTGCGCACCCGCTCGGACCATTTAAGTGGAACCGCTAACGTCCGCCGCACCCAGTCCGCCGCACCCGGTCACGACCGGCTCTCAGTTGGTTCTCTCCACCGAGCAGCGCCCCCCCGCGTCAACAACCTCAGACCCCAACCCCACCCACAACCAAAACGATCACAAACGTCAGTCTCCACCAATCCTCTCCAAGCACTCCCGCCGCTCCAGTAACCTAGAGGAACACTCCAACGCCCCACGCAAAGGGAGATCTATCATGAAAGCCTTTCGCCTCTTCGTTCTCTCCATCGTCCTTCTCATCCTCGCCGGCGCAGTCATCGCCGGCGCGCCGCCAACCGTCGAGGAACAAAACTGGGCGCGTTGGCGCGGCCCCTACGACACCGGCATGGCCGCCGGGGGAGCTCGCGCTCAGTGGAGCGAGACTGAAAACGTAAAGTGGAAAATCGACGTGCCGGGCAAGGGATTATCGTCGGTGGTCATTTGGGGCGACAAGATTTTTCTCACCACCGCTGTTCCCACCGAACCCGTCAGCGAGGCGCAGCCGATGCGCCGGGCGTTTCGGAAACGCGGCTCCGGCGACCACCCGAGCAGCGATAAGCGGCCGCCCCGCAAACGAGCCGGCAAGAAAGGCTTCGGCATGCGAATCGGAAAGGCCTCCGGCGTGGAGCATCGCTTCGAAATCTGGTGCATCAACAAGAACACCGGCGAGACGCTGTGGAGCAAGGTCGCCAAGACAGCCACTCCGCACGAAGGCTATCACCAGCGTTACGGCAGTTTCGCGTCGAATTCCCCGGTGACCGACGGCCGACGTGTCTACGCTTATTTCGGCTCCCGCGGCATCTTCGCCTATGATCTCGACGGCAATTTGATCTGGGAAAAAGACCTCGGCGTCAAGATGGCGAAAATCCTGCAATTCGGCGAGGGAACCGCCCCGGTCCTCCACGGCGATACGCTCTTGTTGAAACTCGATCATCAGGGCGATTCGGTGATCGTCGCGCTCGACAAGAATAGCGGCAAGGAACTCTGGCGGCACAATCGCGATGAGATGTCTTCATGGTCGGCGCCCTTGGTTGTGGAACACGACGGACGTAAACAAGCCATCGTCAGCGGGACGACGAAGACGCGCAGCTACGACTTGAAAACGGGCGAGGTGATCTGGGAAGCCGCCGGGCTGGGCCGCAACGTGATTCCGAACCCCGTCAAGCAAAACGACACCGTGTTCGTGATGAGCGGTTACCGCGACCCGAACCTACAGGCCATTCGTTTGGGGGGCTCGGGCGATATCACTAATTCCGACCAAATTCTGTGGACCAATCAGCGCGCCAATTCCTATACCGCGTCGCCGGTTCTTTATGAGAATCGGTTTTACTTCGCCACCGACAACGGCTTTTTCAGTTGTCTGAACGCAACGAACGGGATGCCCTACTACCATCAGCAGCGGCTGCCGGGTTCGCCCACTCTCAAATCCTCGCCGGTCGGCGCGGGAGGCCGTATCTACATCGCCACTGAAAACGGCGCGGTGATCGTA
This sequence comes from Bryobacterales bacterium, assembly GCA_965248235.1. Classification (GTDB taxonomy): domain Bacteria; phylum Acidobacteriota; class Terriglobia; order Bryobacterales; family UBA6623; genus UBA6623. Next base: position 1,222,981 of record CBDFIU010000003.1, read on the forward strand.
CTTAAGATGGGTGAAGAGTTTGAGGTCGTCTCGGTGAACGAGATGGGCGACCATTCTTTCATTGCCTCGCCGGCGATCTTAGACGGCGAGATTTTCTTGCGCAGCGAAACCTCGCTCTTCGCGATTAGCGCCGAGTAGCGCGAGCGCTTCCAACCCCGAGGAGTTTCTTTCATGAACCGGCATCAACTTTACAGCCAGGCATCGAAGGCACGCCGTCGCCGAAAGATCTCGCCAAGCGTTTGCCTGCTCGCTGTCCTAACGGCCTGGGTCGGTCTTTCCGTGATCGAGGCGCGCGCCGAACTTCGATTCGCCTCCTTAGGCGATTTCCAGCTCGAGAGCGGCGCAGTCATTCAAGATTGCAAGATCGGCTATCGCACCTTCGGCACGCCGAACGTGGACCGCTCGAACGTCGTCCTGTTCCCGACCTGGTTTACCGGCCACACGAAAGACCTAGTCCCGTTCATGGCGGCCGACGGCCTGGTCGACACGTCGAAGTACTTCATCGTCGCCGTCGACGCGCTGGGCAACGGGATTTCTTCCTCGCCTTCGAACAGCGCAAAGCAGCCAAGAGAGGCCTTTCCACGCTTCTCGATCGGCGACATGGTTCGCTCGCAATACAAGCTGCTGACCGAGGAACTGGGAATCCCGCATCTGCATGCCGTGATGGGAATTTCGATGGGCGGCATGCAGACCTTCGAGTGGATCGTCGCCTATCCGAAATTCATGGACCGGGCGATCCCGATCATCGGCTCTCCGCGGCTGGCGGCGTATGACTTGTTGCTGTGGCGCACCGAACTCAATGTGATCGAAGCCGTGCTCGAAGCCTACCCCGAACCCGCCGAGCAGCGCCGTGTCGCCATGAAGCTGGCCAATGACATTCAGCAGTTAGCCCTCATGTCTCCCAGCCGGTTTAACGCCGACGTCTCGCGAGACCAAATCGAGGTGAAGATGGCGATAACCGAGGCCGAAACCATCAAGAAGATGGATGCCTATGACTGGGCAAGCCAGCTGCGAGCGATGATCGGCCACGACGTCGCGCGCCGTCTTGGGAGCAAGATCGAGTTAGCCGCCGCCGAGGTGGAAGCCGATGTGCTGGTAATCTCCGCCATCCAGGACCACATGGTCACCCCGGAGCCGTCCTTTGATTTTGCCAAGCGCGTGAAGGCCCGCGCTTTCAAGATGGAAAGCGATTGCGGCCACTTGTCTTTTCAGTGCCAAGCCGACGAAGTCAAAACCGCCGTGCGCGAGTTCTTGGCGGAATAAACGACGCGCCGCCGACTGATAGGCGCACACGAAAAAGGGCCACTCCCGTTCGTTCTCCGCTCGCCGAATCGCTTTGTTGTCAACATGCGTCGGTCGGGGCGTTTCGGACGTTCGGAAGCCGGCTCCGCCCGAACCCCGAGATTTATCGCACGGCGTCGCGGATGTCGGATGGTCTCGTACCGCGCCCCCGGACGTTCAACCCCACAAAGCCAAGAGCCCCGGATGAAGCCCGGCACTTCGACGTCTGCTCGGCCCTAACATCCGCGCCGGCATCATGATTTCGTCAGGCGGTTTTCGCGTTCTCGGCCCGCAATGCCAGCGGAACAAACGGATGCCGCTCGACCGGGTCGATGCCGTTGAGCAGTTGACGTGTCTGGAAGCTCGCGATAATCAAGTGCGCGTGTTCGAGAGCGGTCTCGGCCTTCGCTTCAAAAGTGGGCAGCCCCGAGTCCGGGAAACGCGTCGCCCATCCGTAACGGCCCTCGTAGAAGGCCGGTCGCCCCATTCCCCAGGATTCGAACACGTTCACCGCCAGCTCGACCTGCGATTCATCAAAGCCTTCGGGAATGCCGCTTTGCTTGAAATACGCTAGGTCCTGGTCCCAGCGGCCGCGGGCCGCCTGGTAAGCCTTGCCGCTGTCGAAATCGCCGGGTTGGGGACGGGGCCCGAAAACCGCCGAAAATTCCTCCGGGGGTTGGTTGCGGACCGACGACTCAACCGGCTTCCACGGCTCGGGACCGGTAAACGGATTCACTTTCCACCACTCGCCGCCGAACTTCTCCGGTGCCTGTTGGTAGGTTCCGATGGGCCATTTCCAAGCGTTGGGGACGTCTTGGTAGCGAGGCGTGTTGGGCTGAAACGTCGACTCCGTCTCCGTCAAGGGCGCCGCGAAGGAAGCGATGGCTTCATCGGAAGTCTCCACTCCCGCGGCGTCCCCGGACTCGCTCGTCGACGGTGTTTCGGGGGCGGGGTCGGCGGAAATCGCCGGCTCGACGGGATTGTCGGCCGGGGCCGCATCGGCGGCCGGCTCGGGCGTCGGCTCCGCGTCGTTGACGGCTGGCGGCGTGATCGGCTCGGTGTCTTCGGCGGGCGCCGTCTCGGCCGGCGGTGTTTCCGCGGGCGGTGTTTCAGAGGACGGCGGCTCGGGCGCCGGCGGTGGGACCTCGATACCTTGTGCGTCTCCGACAAACGGCTTGCCGTTGGCTACTTCGTGGGCGCGCGCCCAGGGCGGCGGTGATGTTCCTTCGCCCGGTTCCCAATCGAAGCGGGCTGGCGGAGGAAATGCCCGCGCTCTTTGGCCCGCCCGATTCGCGGCTGGCGAGTCCTCGCCCGCGCGAGCGCGTAGAAAGGCGCTGAATTGCTCGGCGCGTTCGGCGTCGTCGATTTCGATGCGTTCGGGAATCGGACGGTGCGAAGCGGGTGCGGGAAGCGTGACGGGTTGCGGCATGGTTGGATATTCCTCGAAAGTCGGCGAAGCGTCGCTGGGGTTCGGGCACGCCGCGTGCCATTCAGCGGCAGGGGAGGCCGCGCGGGAAAGCGCTTTTGAATTCGCCAAGTTAGACGGGCGGTCGAGCCGTGGTGAGAGCCGCCGCCGGCGACGAATTTTCGTCCAGCGACAACTTTTTTTCGCGAATCCGCGGTCGCGCGTCCGGAACGCCAAGCCGAGAGGGCGGTGATCGTGGCTTTCCCTGTTCGAGTGTGGGCGAGAGTCGACTACTCCACGTCGTAGTAAACAAAATCCCCGGTGTCTCCCCCAACCAGAGTGCTCCGGATATCGAAGTGGTTCGTCTTCCCAGACTGGAACAAGTCGCCGATGTGCAACAGAAACCGCAGAGCATCGTAACTGGGGTTGTTTTTGTCGATATCAAGATCCACGTAATGCGTTCGGTCGGGAAGGTCCTCCGGCGGGATGGCCACGACCGCCTGCATTGAGCTTTCGACGTCCTCCCGATAACTCTTAAGCTCAAATCTATCGGCCTCGTCATGGGGGATCTTTGCCTTCAAACGTTTATGAGTCGGGTGCATCATCCCATCCTCATTGAAAGTGGTGCTGACCTTGTTGAAGAATTCAGGCTCGACGGCACAATAGATGCGATCCATCTCACAATGAAATACGTTGCGGACCAGGCGGCGGAGTCGCTCGTCGCGGCTGGGCACGGCTTCCAACTTGGCCAGAATATTCAGCAGACAGGCCTTGCGCCGGTCCTGGTGCCGGCGCGTATTCAACCACTCGACGGCCCCCAGTTTGTCGAGCTCTGACCTGTCGTCTTGGAGAATACGACGCGCCTCGTCGTCAAAGTCATCCACTTCCCGTGTGAGTCGGATCGAACGGGCAGCGGGCTCGGCGTCGAACGTAACCGTCTCGGTCCCGGAACCGGGAATGGAAATCGTCCGTCGTGAGTCGATAAGCGCGAGTTCCCCGACCCGCAGGTCCAGCTGGTAGCGGCCCTCGGGCAGCGGCGCGCCGGCAATGCCCTCGAAGCGAATTCCATCACCGACTTGGGTCATGTCCATGTCGTAACGATTGACCCACCCGTTCCGGTCTTGCGTCCTCTCCCAGCGGACCTTTGTGCCGGGATCGAGGGGGAACAGGTTGAGAGCAAAGGGCCTTGGGAAAGCGCTGCTCTCGCCATCGAGCACGATGCCTCGTTCGAACACCGGCTCGGCATTCGGGAGATAATCCGAGATCGGAATTGGATTTCCCCCGCGTTGGAATTGAATAACGAAACTGCCGGCCATAATAACTTCCTATCTGTAAATCCGATTGTCGTTGATCGCTGCAAGTATATCCGTTAGGATGGGTATTTACTTGACTCAGGTATTGGGAAATAGCCCCTACATGTTGTGGTCGTCCGAAGCGCGTGTCGCGGTGCCTCCGACCAGCGATTTGTAGGGTGCCGGTGGCACGGCGACGGCCTGTTGAACCAGGCGGTAAAAGAGCTTGCCTCGACTTCTGGACTTGCGGCGGTTGAAGCGGAAGGCGAATTCGTCGAGGTAGGAGTCGAGATGCTCGTGACTGACCGCTCCTTGATGCGTGCCCAGTATCCAGCGCTTCACTAACGACACCACGCGGTGCACCCGGGGGAGCAGTTTCGAGGCGCGCGCCGGTTGCCCCTCCAGGTAGCTCACCTCGTGGCGATAGCCGTCGCCTTCGAGCGGTTCGTATCCCAGCCAACCGTCGGTATGGACCACGCTGCCGGGTTCGATCGACTCGCCGACGAAGGCCATCAAGCTGTCCCCGGAGGCGTTGGGAATGGTGCGTATCCGAACCCGCCCGATGCCGGCACCATCTTCCTCGGCCGCTACTACAATCAGCGCCTTAGCGTCGGTTTGGCGACCGCGCACGCCCTCCTCCAAGCCTCCTAAGTAAGTCTCGTCAACCTCCACGCGCCCGCTGAGCCGATCGCGTCCGGGCCGCACCATGGCGCGCCGGAGCTTATGCAACCAAGTCCAGGCCGTTTTGTAGCTGCCCAGGCCCAACACCCGCTGCAAGCCCAGCGCGCTCGCCCCGTTCTTCTGGCTCGTGAGCCACCACATGGCTCGAAACCAACTCTGGAGGGGTTGGCGGGTGTCTTGAAATATTGTGCCCGCCGTTGGAGAAGCTTGATGCCCGCAGCCGGCGCACTCCAGCAGCGCTGTCCGCACCGCCCACGCTTTGTCGTGCCCGCATCGCGGACAACGAAAACCCTCCGGCCAGCGGAGTTGACACAGATACTCTCGACAGGCCTGCTCGGTGGCGAAACGCGCCTCGAACTCGGCCAGATTTCGAGGATAATCTTCCATTTCCCCGATCCTACATCTTGTGGTCACCTGAGTCAAGTAAATACCCATCTCCGTTAGATTGGTATTTACTTGACTCAGGTATTGGGAAATAGCCCCTACATGTTGTGGTCGTCCGTAGCGCGTGTCGCGGTGCCTCCGACCAGCGATTTGTAGGGTGCCGGTGGCACGGCGACGGCCTGTTGAACCAGGCGGTAAAAGAGCTTGCCTCGACTTCTGGACTTGCGGCGGTTGAAGCGGAAGGCGAATTCGTCGAGGTAGGAGACCAGACATCCCCCCAACGAATTTCGGTTTCCGGCAATATCTTGAAAATGACGGCAAAAAGCAACGTCATCAAGGTGAACACGATCAGGACCGCGCCGACCTGCAACAGCAGGCCCGGCACCTCGAAATATTGCCCCAGCAGTTCACCGGCGGCGTGCAGCGCGGCGTTGGCCGACACTGCGGCCGAAAGCAATCCGCCCAAGCTCAGCACCATCAAGAAAGTCAACAGCCTGCTCGTGAGGTAACGCTTGACCGCCTTTCTCTTGCCCGGAGGATGCGTGACATTCCAGATGTCGTTGAGGGCGCCGCGCAGCTCCGCGAACAAAACCGTTGCCCCGAAGAGAAGCACCCCCGCGCCGATCAGTGTTCCCAACGTGCCGGAAAGTTCTCGGTTGGCGCGTTCCCCAACGGACAACACGAAGGCCGCGCGACCCGGCCCCATCAGGCCTTCAAGGTAAGCCAGGGTTTCCTGCCGCGCCGCCGATTCGCCGATCATCGCCGAGGCCACCGCGATGATCATCAGCAGCGCGGGCGCCATCGAGAAGAGCGCATAGAACGCAAGAGCGGCGGCAAGGCGCGAAACCTTGTCGCGGTGCCAGGCCAGCAAGGCTTCGAAGATTAAATCCCAGGCCGCCTTCAGGTGCGGCCACCGATCTTCCGACGTATTCATGCGTTTGTCAGTGTAGACCTTTTGCGCGATGGGTTGGTCACGGACCGTGTGCGTGGAGAAGTCAGACGCTGAAAATCTCTAAGGCGTCCAACTCCCTCGGCTAAGGTAGAGTGTTGGCGACGCCGGGTTGCGGGTCCCCCGAATTCGCCGCTAGATTGAAACTAACGAAAAGAGTTTCTCTTGCGAAAACCCCAAGTCTTGAAAATTATCCTCTCCTGTCTCGTTGCCGGCCTCGCCGGTCTCTCCTGCGGCTCACAAGCTGACGGCGATACCGTCGCCCGCAGTCTCACGCAAGCGCAAACGCCGGACGGCCGCTACATTTCCTGGCAAGAGCACCTCATCGACGACGAGAGTCTAGGCGGCGGGGTTCCGATTCGGGGAGGCGACGGTCTCCACATGGCCGACCTCGACCACGACGACATTCTCGACATGATCTCGATTCACGGCGAGAGTAGTTATGTTCGCGTGGTCTTCGGTTCCGATGAAGTCGACACCTGGTTTCGCCTATCGCTCGCCGAGGGCGGGGAAGTGCGTCAACCTCTTGACCTAGCTGTGGGTGATGCCGATGGAGACGGCTTCGACGACGCCGTCGTCGCCTGCGGCGACGGGCATCTCTTGTATCTCGAAAACCCCGGCGGCACCGTCCGCGGTTTTCGCTGGGGACGAGCCATTCCGTCAGCGACCGCGGGACGGGGTTCTTTCGACCGCGTCTCTTTGGCTGACTTTGACGCCGACGGGCGTCTGGAAGTTCTCGCGGTCAACGGTGGCGAGGGCCGTGATCCGAACGAGGGCGCTCCCGGCCCCGGGATCTCCTGGTTCACTCTGCCCCCCGACCCGCTCAATGGAGACGCCTGGCGAAAAAACGTTCTTCTCCCCGGCGCCCGGGCGGTCAACGCTCGTCCGATCGATCTTGACGGCGACGGAGATCTTGATGTGGTTGCCGCCCTAAGCGAAGGTTCGCCGCTGGTTTGGTTCGAAAACGAGCTGCTGGAATCGGGCGCCGAGGAAGAAACCGCCGGGGAAGTCGCCTTTTCGGTCCGCGAATTGTGGGGCGAGGAAGGCCCGCCGGATCCAAGACCTGACGGCTCGCGATTGGGTTTTGGCGACCTCAATAGCGACGGCCGCGTTGACCTGGTCACCTTGAGCGCCGGGGACGCCTCGGAGCTTCTGTGGATCGAACAGCCCGCCGATCTTTCACAGCCCTGGGCGATCCATCCGCTCGGCAGGATCTCGCCCGATCGCGCGGCGGATTTCGGAATCGCCGACATCAACGGCGACGAGAGGCTCGACGTCATCGTCGGCGGTCGAGGGGGAAAGAGTGCCGCTGAAGGCGACGCGAATGAAGACGAAGCGGACGTCTCGGTCGCCGATCCCGCCGGTCGCATCGCTTGGTTCGAGAACCCGGGCGAAGCCGCGCAAGTCTGGACACGTCACGACATTTCCCGACGAGCCGGTGCTTCTTATGCGGGCTTTGTTTCTCACGATATCGATCAAGACGGCGATGTCGATTTCTTTGTGACGCGCGGCGGGAGCGCCAAATTTGACGGGCTGATCTGGTTGCAACAGCTCCATTCCGGTGCTCCGGCGATGCAGTTCACGCCCGGCCGCGAAGAGGGCGACAAGCCGCTCGCTTTGCCGCCCCAAACCGAGCCGCGCACGTCTCAGCAAGCGGTATCAGATGAGGCCGTTCAGCACCAAGGAAGGTAGCAGGAGCAACGGTTCGACGCAACCCGGCCAATCGGAACGTGACAGGATGAACCCCGCGGATTCACGGGCACAACAAAGGTGGGAACATACGAGGGGAAGGTAGCGACCGCTACTCCTCGGTTTTCTGATGTCCAAAGCGCTTTGCGCGCCGTAAGCCCGGTTCCCGGTCGGGGAACGCTGGGACTCTCTTTGACGACTCAGTGTGTGCTTTCCGGATCATCCCGGAGAAGCAAACAAACCCTCGGCGAAAGCGGCCGCCTTTGTATAACCGGCGGTTCGATCATTAACCTCCTTACCTTTTATTTTCGGGCCCTTGCGAGCCCTTCGGAAGTCTCCTTCCATTTGTATTTATACACCTAAATCGGAGCCTTGTCAAAGGAAAAACAGCATCAAAGTTAACGTATAAAAAATGAGGCGTAAGCACCACGCCCAAGAGGTGGCGTCGGTTTACGGTACGCCCTCGATTGAATGCCCACCCCCGACCAACTTTTCTGCTTGAAAAGTTTGCATCCGGGCCTCAATCTTGGCATAATGCTTAGGCGAACAAAAGGAGAATACACTACTGGCGGCCTCCTCTCAACTCGAGCAGCTCCAAACCTTGCTCCGGCAGCACGGTCTTGGATCTTGTTTGCCCAAAAGCATGACGGCGTATCCACCGGCATCGACGGGATTAACCGACTTGGATGCTCTGATCGGGGGTGGGTTGCCGCGTGGGCAAATCAGCGAAATCACGGGAGAAGCCTCGTCGGGCGGAACGAGCGTCATTTTGTCGCTCCTTGCCGAGGCAACCGCGCGTGGGGAGGTCGCCGCCTATATCGATGTCTCGGATTGCTTGGACCCGCTTTCGGCCGCCGCGGCCGGGGTGGAGCTCGAACGTCTGCTCTGGGTGCGTTGCGGCCAGGCTGGCGGCGTGCAATTTCCGGCTTCGGTCAGAGCGCGGAAAAAATCGGGGACAGTCCACTTCGCGCCCAGCGGATCATCGATTCAAAGGGACTCATTCGGTCGGCGCTCGGTACAGTCCCCATTTTTTCACAGCCCCTCGTACGGCGGCCGGGGAAACGGGTCCAAGGATCAACGACCGAACGATTCGCCGTCACCAAACTATTGGTCATCGCCCAACGGTGGAGAAATCGCCTGGCGGGCCCTCAATCTGGTGGTCTCGGCCGGAGGGTTCGGAGTGATTGTTCTCGATTTAGGAGGAGTCTCGGGGCGGCGTCTCGGCCCTTGGCGCAATCGGCCTTGGATGCGGTTGATGCAGACAGTAAAAGACGGTTCAACAGTCCTGGTGATTCTCACCCCGCGGCGATTGACGAGCGGCGTCTCTTCGTTGGCCGTGGAGTTGAATCGACACAAAACGCATTGGACGGGCCGGCAGGGTATTTCTTTATTGTTCAATGGTATGGCGATACAAGCTCGTGTTGTCTCTCAACGCGTTGGCCGCGAGAAGACGGCATGACAGACGGAGAGATCGAGCGGTGAGTCTCTACGCCTGCTTGCATGTACCGAATTTTCCGGCGGCGGTTCTGCTGCGCGGGGAGAGGAATTTACGGACGCCTCCGTTGGTGGTTTCGACCGGCAAGCCTCCGAATTGTTTTGTTTACGCGGCGACCGAGGCCGTGCGAGCGGGAGGAATCCGCGAGGGAATGTCGTTGACCGAGGCCACAACCCGGTTTGCCGATGCGCAAAGCAAGAAACTTCGGCCGGCTGCCAAACCCACCGCCGAACGGGCGGGAGGCATTCGCCCTTATCGTCTACGTCCGAGCGTTCCCGCGGTAGGGGCTGCGTCGAACGCGCCACGCCGCGCTGGGACCGACACGAGTGTCGGTCCGGACTGTCGGCTAGAACCGGCACGAGTGCCGGTCGCTACTGGAACCCCTGGGTACGCCACCGAACAGCCTCTCCAAGTCCTTCCGCGCGATCCCGAAGCCGAGCGGCAAACCCAACGCGAACTACTCGAGACGGCGCTCACGATTGCTCCTCGCGTGGAAGATGTTTCTCCGGGAATTGTCCTCGTCGAGCTCACCGGGATTGCCGACCCGCACGGCGCGGTGGAGGATTTTTTTCACAAAGTCGAAAAGCTCGGTTTGCCGGCCCAAGTCGCCGTTTCATGCAATCGCTTCACAGCGCTATGCGCCGCTCGCGTGCGGCCCGGCATCACCCACATTTTTCCCGGTCGGCAAGTCGGTTTTTTGCATGCTCTGCCGTTGGATGTCTTGCCGCTCGATTCCGAGGAACTGCGAACTTTCAAACGTTGGGGGCTGGATTCAGTCGGCGAGTTGGCGCGGTTGTCCGAGGATTCACTGGTCGCCCGGTTCGGGACACGCGGGGTCGAGATGGCCCAGATGTCGCGAGGCGAGTTGGACTCGGTCTTGCAGCCTTATGAGGTGTCGCCTGCCTTTGAGGAGAGCTTGGACTTTGAATGGGAAGTCACTGAATTAGAGCCTCTTTCGTTTCTTCTTTCGGGTCTGCTGGATCGCTTGTGTTGGAAGATGCAGGGCAGCGGCTTGGCGGCGGAACAAGTTCGGCTCGTTCTGAAATTGACCGGTGGGGCAAGATTTGAAAGAGAGCTTTCTCTGCCCTCGCCGCTGGCTGATCGGCGGGTGTTGCTGACTTTGCTGCGCTTGGATTTGTCGGCGCATCCTCCGGGCGAGGCGATTGAGGGCGTGAAGGTCGCCGCACGGACGACGCCGCGGCGCAGGGTGCAGTTTTCGCTCTTCGAGCCGATGCAGCCGAGTCCGGAAAAGTTGGCGGTAACGCTGGCGCGGCTCGTGAACTTGGTCGGGCCGGATCGCGTTGGAGCGCCGTTGGTGGTCGATACGCATCGGCCGGGCGCCTTTGCCTTGGCGGGATTCGCTCCCGCGGCGGAGGAAAAAAAACGGCGGCGGGGAGGGAACGCGGCACTTCGTTCGAGCAGCGCGGGGCTTTCTCTTACTACGGCTCTTCCAAAGGCTATTACCCCGGCTCTTCCAACGGTTGAGACCATTCCGAGCGGGGATGAGACTTCCTTGCGGCACAGCGGCGCAATCTCACAACAGCTCAATCGAGCAACGCCCGCGCCGCGTTTCGACGAGACAGCGCAACTTCCCCTTCGTGCAACGTCTCCGGTCTTCCGCTGCTTTCGACCGTCGCTCGACGCGGAAGTGATTCTCGACGGAGCCCAGCCGGTTGTCGTGCAGGCCGGGGAAATCCAAGGCGAAGTGCAAACCCGCGCCGGCCCCTGGAAAGTTCGCGGGGAGTGGTGGACGACCGGCCCCCGGCATTACGAAGAGTGGGATGTCGATGTGCGGGGGCGGCTGTATCGCATTTGCCGTGAGACGCCCGGAGAGAAGTGGTACGTGATGGGAGTGTATGACTAGCGGGAAGCTACACGATGATATCAGCCCCAAGCGCAAGTCAAGGGCAGCCTCCCGGAGGAGGGCCGGAAAGGTGGAGCAAAGCGAAACCCTGGGCCCCCGTCCGGGGCTTATCGTGTTTTTGGGCGGGGACCCCGGGCTGAAGCCCGGGGCGCTAGGGCTCCCGTCGCCGCTCCGCGGCTGCGGCCGTTTGTGATTTCAAGGGCTATACCGTGATCCGCCGTACCCTCGAAAAGGAGTATTCGGAAGAGAGGACTTGGCATCAGCAGCCCATGGTAAGCAACTCTTCGATTTCGGTGTTGGTCAGATCAAGCACGCCGGGCGTCTTGGAGCGGATGAAAAGGAGATCCACCGAATAATCGTCGCCGCTTTCAGGCGTGGCGATTTGAGACTCGATGGCGGCGATGATGAATTCTTTGATGCTGACTCCGTGAAGCACGGCATCGGCCTCCATGCGGCGGAAGAGCGAGTCGGGAAGATCGACGGTGATTTTCATATTGGAGTTTGACACGACTGCTTTCAACATCAAATCGGCATGTACATCGAACTCCATACCGTTTCCGGGTTCAGTTTTCTTGACGGGGCTTCGCAGCCCGAGGACCTGGTGGCACGTGCCGCGCGGCTGGGTTACCCTGCCTTGGCGCTTTGTGATCGTGACGGGGTTTATGGGGCTCCGAGGTTTCATAAAGCGGCCGTCGAGGCCGGGATTCGTCCGCTGATCGGGTGCGAGATTTCGCTCCATCCGACAGACTTCGACAATCCGTCGACAGCAAGTACGCCTACCAACAGACAACGGCTCACGGCTCACGGTTCACGGTTCACGAACAACGGTTCACGGCTCACCGTCCTAGTAGCCAATCGTCACGGCTACCGCAACCTCTGCCGTTTGCTCACAAAAATGCATCTGCGTTCGCCCAAGGGCGAAGGCCGCGCGCGCCGGCACGACATCGCGGAACATGCCGACGGACTGATCGCCGTGCTTGACGACTTGCGATGTGCCGACCGTCTCCAAGCCATCTTCGGCCGCGAAAATCTCTACGTCGAGATCCAACGCCATTTTCGCCGCGAGCAGGAACACGCCAACCAAGCGCTGATCGACTTCGCCCGCCGCCGCCGATTGCCGCTGCTGGCGACCAACGGCGTTCGCTATGCCAAGCCTTCCGGACACGCCCTCTATGACATCCTTACCTGTCTGCGCGAGAAAACCGTGCTCGACCAAGCCGGGCGCCGACTCGATCCCCATGGCGAACGTTATCTAAAAAGCCCTCGCGAGATGGAGCGTATTTTTCGAGACGTCCCCGAGGCCGTTCGCAATACGACGGAGCTGGCCGCGCGGCTCGACTTCACTTTGCAAGACCTCGGTTATGAGTTTCCGCACTACCCGGTTTCCGAAGGCGAAAGCCAGATGTCGTATCTCGCCAAGGTCACCGATCAAGGGGCGCGCGAGCGCTATCGCCCCTATTACGAGCGGGCTCGGCGGCAAATCGAGCATGAGCTGCGGGTGATCGAAAAGCTCAATCTGCCCGGCTATTTCTTGATCGTCTGGGACATGATTTGCTTTTGCCGCGAGAACAAAATCCTGGCGCAAGGGCGCGGTTCGGCGGCCAACAGCGCGGTTTGCTACAGCTTGGGCATCACCGCCGTCGACCCGGTCGGCATGGATCTGCTGTTTGAACGCTTTCTTTCCGAGGAGCGCGGCGAGTGGCCTGATATCGACATTGATTTGCCGAGCGGCGACCAGCGCGAAAGGGTTCTGCAACACGTCTATAACCGCTACGGCCCGCGGGGGGCGGGCATGACGGCGAATGTCATCACCTATCGAGGCAAGAGCGCCGTTCGGGAGGTCGGCAAGGTGCTCGGCTTCCCCGAGGAGATGATCGCGCGTTTGTCGAAACGCATTCATTCGTTTGAATACACCGACGATACCGACAAGTTCGGGAATCAGATTCGAGAAGCGGGCTTTGACGCCGCGCATCCGCGCGTGAGGCATTTGGTTCGGCTGTGTTTGGAAATCCAAAACTTGCCGCGGCACTTGGGGCAGCACTCCGGCGGCATGGTGATTTGCCGCGGCGATCTCGACGCGGTGGTTCCGCTTGAAAACGCGCGCATGCCCGGACGCGTCGTCGTGCAATGGGATAAGGACGATTGCGCCGACTTGGGCATTATCAAGGTCGATTTATTGGGGCTGGGTATGATGGCCGCGCTCGAGGAATCAATCGAGACCATTCGTTCCCGCGGCGGGAAGATCGACTTGGCGCATCTGCCCCCCGACGACCCGAAAACCTACGAGATGATTCAGAAGGCCGATACGGTCGGCACGTTCCAAATCGAAAGCCGCGCGCAGATGGCGACGCTGCCTCGGCTCAAGCCGAAGTGTTTTTACGATTTGGTGGTCGAGGTGGCGATCATTCGGCCCGGCCCGATTGTCGGCAAGATGGTGCATCCCTACATCAATCGTCGGCTGGGGCGAGAGCCGGTGACGTATCCGCACCCGTCGCTCGAACCCATTTTGAAACGCACTCTCGGCGTGCCGTTGTTTCAAGAACAACTACTGCGATTGGCGATGGTGGCGGCGGATTTCACCGGCGGCGAGGCCGAGGAGTTACGGCGGGCGATGGGGTTCAAGCGTTCGAGCGAGCGCATGCACGAAATCGAGCAAAGGCTGAGGCACGGGCTGGCATCCAACGGCATTCAAGGCGAGGCGGCGGAACAGATCGTGCGTTCGATCACATCGTTTGCGCTCTACGGATTTCCGGAATCGCACGCGGCGAGTTTCGCCTTGTTGGCTTACGCGAGTTGCTATTTGAAGGCTCACCATCCCGAGGCCTTTTACACGGCGCTGTTGAACTGTCAGCCGATGGGGTTTTACAGCCCGGCGGTTTTGGTGAAAGACGCGCAGAGGCACGGCGTTCGGATTCGACCGATTGATGTGCAAGTGTCGGAGGTGACGTGTCGAATGGAGGATCCGCCGGCAGTCGAAGCGAACGGCGGAGTGGCGACGGGCGCAGCCGGCAGACCGGCCGTTCGCTTGGGATTGATGTACGTCTCCGGTCTGCGCGCCGAAGCCGCCGAAGCCATTGTCGCCGAGCGCCGCCGCAAGCCCTTTACCTCGATCGATGATTTTGTTCGCCGCGTGAAACTACGCAAGCCCGAGCTCGACGTGATCGCTGAAATCGGCGCGCTGAATTCTCTCGAGCAAGGCATTGACCGCCGCGCGGCGTTATGGCAAATCGAAAAGTCCCGACGCCCCAAGGGTCCTCTATGGGAGAACGAAACAGCAACCGACACTCCAGCCGGTCCATCTTCCACCGGCGTCACGGCGTCACGGCGTCACGGCGTCACGGCTCACGACCCCTCCCCCCTTGCCCCGATGACTCCCTTCGAGCGCCTCGACGCCGACTATCGAGGAGCCGGCCTCACCACCGGCCCTCATCCGTTGCACTATCTGCGCGAGGCGATGAATGAGCTCGGCGTCGTACCCGCGGCGGCACTCGAATCCCAGCCCAACGGTCGTCGGCTGCGGGTCGCCGGGGCCGTCATCACCCGTCAGCGTCCGGGGACCGCCAAGGGTTTTGTCTTCCTCACCCTCGAAGATGAAACCGGTGTCTCGAACGTCATCGTCACGCCCGACAAGTTTCAGCAATGGCGCCTCCTCGTCACCGGCGAGCCTTTCCTATTCGTCGAGGGCGACCTCCAAAAGCAGGACGGCGTCATTCATGTCCGCGCCCGAAAGATCGAGCAGCTGGGGGATGTCTCGCTCGCCATACCGAGCCACGATTTCCACTGAGTCCCCCGCGGACAATCGACGATTTCCCACGCTGCTCACACGGAGTTGACCCGCCTCTGGACTTTGCCCAAAAGGGTATGCAAAGCTAACTTCGGAAATGCCGGACCATCCTCCGGCGCGCCTCATGAATGTCGTCTTTATTCTGCTTCGAGTCACCACGTTCTTGTGGGCCTTGGTTCTCCTTTGGCGCCTTCGCGCATGGCGAGGTTGGTTTTATACCGTCTTGGCGTTGTTCGTGGCCCTCGCCGTGACGATTTCGCTGCAGGCGCCCGCTGCCATCGAATGGCTTATTTCTCCGCCGCCCGAGTTGACGCCCACGGTATTCTTGATCTCGATCACCAGACTGATATTCGTCATCCTGGCGGAGCGCTCGGTGGCGGCGCGCACCCAAACGCAACAAGAATTGCGGCGGACCAACGAAGGGTTGGAAGAGCGAGTCGAGGAGCGCACCAAGGAGTTACGGCGGACCACCGAGGCCCTCGAAAAAGAGTCGAGTGTCGTGAGGCAAAGCGAAGAGCAGCTTCGTCTCATCACCGATGCCCTGCCGGTCTGCATCGCCCTACGCCGACTCCCAACAGCGCTATCGCTTCAACAACAAGACCTACGAAAAATGGTTCGGCCGCAAGAGCGACGACATCAAGGGTCTCACCATCGAAGAGGTCTTAGGAGAGCCGGCTTACGAAGCTGTCCGCGCAAACATTGAGGCGGCTCTATCCGGCCGCCGGATCACCTACGAGGCGTCCATTCCTCTCGGCGGCAAACAGCGCGACATTTTGGCCGAATATATCCCTCACGTCAGTCCGCAAGGCGAGGTGCGGGGCTACGTCGCGCTCATCACCGACATCAGCGAGCTTAAGCAAGGCGAAGAACAACGCCGAGCCCTCGAAGCCAGGATCCAACACAGCCAAAAGCTGGAAAGCTTGGGAGTATTGGCCGGCGGCATCGCTCACGACTTCAACAATCTGCTGGTCGGCATCCTCGGCAACGCCGATCTCGCCCTGATGGAGATGCCCCCGAATCGCCCGGCCGCGACCAAATCGAGGACGTCTCCCGTTCCGCGCAGCGGGCCGCCGAGTTGACACGCCAAATGCTGGCCTACTCGGGAAAAGGCAAGTTCATCGTCAAGCCGCTGAACCTCTCCAAAGTCGTCGAGGAGATGGCGCACCTACTCGATGTTTCCATTGCAAAGAACGTCATTCTCAAGTACGATTTCGCTCCCGATCTGCCCAGCGTCGAGGCCGACGCGACGCAACTCCGCCAAATCATCATGAACCTGATCATGAATGCCTCGGAAGCGATCGGCGAACAGAGCGGCATCGTGAGCATCCGAACCGGCGTTACCGAAGCCGACAAAGCTTATCTTTCCGAAACCTACCTCGACGACGATTTACCCGAGGGCTATTACGTCTACCTGGAAGTCGCCGACACCGGCCGCGGCATGGACGAGGAGACCAAGAACAAGATCTTCGATCCCTTCTTCACCACGAAATTCACCGGACGCGGCCTCGGCCTCGCCGCCACGTTAGGCATCGTGCGCGGCCACCGCGGAGCGCTCAAGGTCTACACCCATCTCAACCGCGGCACCAATTTCAAGGTACTCTTTCCCTGCTCAGAGCAACCGGCCGAAGCGTCGACGGCGGCCGCCCCTCCCGAACGCGAGTGGCGGGGACAAGGGATCGTGCTGGTTATCGACGACGAGGAAAGCGTGCGCGTCGTCGCCAAGCAGATTCTCGAAAGGCGGGGGTTCGAAGTGTTGACGGCCGAAGACGGGAGCGAAGGCGTCGAGATTTTCTCCACCCGCTCGAAAGATATCGTTCTCGTCCTGCTCGATCTAACGATGCCTCACATGGATGGGAAAGAAACGTTTCGGCAATTGCGCCGCATTCGCCCCGACGTCAAGACGATTCTATCGAGCGGCTACAACGCGCAAGACGTCACGAATCGCTTTGCCGGCAAGGGCCTGGCGGGCTTCATCCAAAAGCCCTATCGCGTGCGGGCGCTGCTGGAAACCGTCCGCGAAGTCCTCGAGCGAACGGAAGCAGCGAAGGCAGAGGGCACATAAGCGAAAAGACTCCCGGAGCCGCCTCGAACCAGTCGCTGGTTAAGGGGATATCAAGCGGATCTCAAGCGGACGCTCGAAGATCCTCGAGCAACGATAAGGGCAGGTTCAGCGCTCCCAGCGGCGTCTTCGACTTTTCCCCGCCGTGAAAGTCACTCCCGCCCGTCACTTTCAAGCCGACCGAAAGCGCCGCGCGGTTCAGAAGTTCGCGTTGTTCCGGCGTATGGTCCCCGTGAAAAGCCTCCACCGCGTCCAACCCTTTCTCAGCCAATTCCGAGAAAAGCTCTTCGGCGGGACACCCTTCCTGCTCCACGAAACGCATCGGGTGCGCCCAGGAGGATAGGCCGCCGGCCTCGCGAATCCAGTGCAACACGTTTTCCACCGAAGGATCGCGGCGCTCGACGTACCCCGGTTGGCTTTCGTCCAAATAGCGGTCGAAGGCCTCGCGGTAATTCGGCACGTAGCCTTTGTTGACAAGAACCTGCGCGAAATGCGGACGCCCGGTTTGCGCGCGGCCCAACGCCTCGGCGTCTTCCAGCCGGATGCTCAGGCCTAATTCGCGCAATCGTGCGGTGAGTCGCTGGTTGCGTTCGCGGCGCCCCTTTTGTACGCAATCGATGTGCTCGCGAAACGCTTTGCCGGGCGGTTGATCCAAGAAATAGCCCAGAACGTGAATCGCCCGCCCATGCAGGCTGGTGCTCAATTCCACACCGCAGACCAAATCAAGGCCGCGGCCGGCGGCGTACTCCACCGCCGCGTCGTAGCCTTCCAGACTGTCGTGGTCGGTGATCGAAAGGGCTTTGAGGCCCTTTTCGCAAGCCAAATCGACGAGTTGCTCGGGCGTCAGAGAGCCGTCGGAGCGGTCGGTGTGAGCATGCAGATCAACCATTAGGCGATAAAAGACCGAAGTCTACCAGTTTAGCCCAAATTTTCTCGGCGCTTTCGTCAGGAGTTTCCGTGCTGGAATCAAAAACGATTTCGGCGTTTTCCGGCGGTTCGTAGGGGTCCGAAACACCCGTGAAGTTCTTGATCTCCCCGGCCAGGGCTTTCTTGTAAAGGCCCTTGACGTCGCGTTCCACCAAGGTCTCCAAAGGGCAATAAGCGTACACTTCGACGAAATTGTCAATCCGCTCGCGTACGAAGTCACGTACACCGCGATAGGGAGAAATGGCCGCCGTGACGGCGATCACGCCGTTGCGCGAAAGCAACTCGGCGACGAACCCGATACGTTTGATGTTCGTGTCACGGTCTTCCTTGCTGAAACCGAGCCCCTTCGAAAGATTCGTGCGAACGATGTCGCCGTCGAGAACCTCTACTTTGGCGTTGCCCTCGCGCAGACGCTTTTCCAAGATCTCGGAAACCGTCGTCTTCCCGGAGCCGGAAAGACCCGTGAACCAGAGTGTGAAACCTTTATGAGTCATGTTCAATTCTTCCTTTTTCAAGAATGCCGGTGCCGCAACCGAGCGTTGTCGGGAAACCGCCGGACCTCGCCGGCCCAACCTTCAGATTAAGTCGAGAGGACGCCCTACTCCCCGGCTTTGCGGAGCAACTCCCGTAGATTCGCGTCGAGTTTGCGGGCCACCGTTCCGTCGGCGTTGAAGTGGATGCCGCACTCCTTGTCGCCTTCTTCTTCCCACCACCAACGCCCGGCCCGGATGTTCTCTCCGTCAAAGTTCGCCCGTGTGCACGGAGCGCAACCAATGCTCGTATACCCCTCGGCGAAAAGCCGGTGTTTGGGGACATTGTTTCGCCGCACGTATTCTTCAATCCGCTGTTCGGACCAATCCGCGAGTGGCGACAACTTGTAGATGCCGCCGTTTTTCTCGTCGATTTTGATTTTCTTGACGTCCTCGCGGCTCTCGGCCTGTCCGCGGCGTAGACCCACCGCCCAGCAGTCCAGCTGCTTCAGCTTCTTCTGTAGCGGCCGCACCTTACGAACTTCGCAGCAAAGTTTCCGCTTCTCGACCGACTCGTAAAACAAGTTCGGCCCATGGCCGCTGACCATCGTGGCTGTTTCGAGCGTGTCTGGATAGAGCACCTCGATCGGAACCCCGAAATGGTGCCTCGTCTGCTCGATGATCTCGTATGTCGCCTCGGGGAGCCTTCCCGTGTCGATCGTGAACAGTTGGAACTTGCCCAAGTCGAGCCGCACCGCCATGTCGATAATGACCATGCCGCCGAGCTGGAAGCTCGTGCAGATGCCGAAACGTTCCCCGAACTGCTTCATCCCCCAAGCGAGGATTTCCTCGGCCGGAGCGTTTTCCGGCGGGACGTTATCCAGCAGCTTCGCTGCCTCGGCCATGGTCAGCGCGACGCCTCCACGAGAATCTTCGCCACCTCGGGCCGCGTGAATTCCGGCGGCGGCAGCTTGCCTTCCTTGAGCATCGCACGAACCGCCGTGCCGCTCAAGTGAACATAGTTCTCCTTGTCGTGCGGACAGCTCTTCGGCGACGTCATCCCACCGCAAGCCTTGCAGTAGTGGACGAAGTTGAAGAACAGCGGCTCGATCCCCAACTCGTCCCGCCCGAACTCCAAGAAAATCCGCTGCGCGTCAAACGGGCCGTAGTAGTTGCCCACCCCGGCGTGATCGCGGCCCACGATGAAGTGCGTAATGCCGTAATTCTTGCGAACTTGGGCGTGAAAAACCGCCTCGCGCGGCCCGGCATATCGCATCCATGCCGGGAAGCCGGCCAGCAGCGTGTGGTCGGGCGAGTAGTAGTTGTCGATCAGTGCGTGATAGCAGGCCAGGCGAACTTCCGCCGGCGTGTCATCGGCCTTGGTTTCTCCCAGTAGAGGATGGACGACGAGTCCATCGGCGGTCTCGAGAGCAATCTTCGTTACGAACTCATGCGCTCGATGGATCGGGTTGCGTGTCTGAAAGCCGACGATCTTCTTCCATCCCTTTTCCTCGATCGCGGCTCGCACCGCACTGGGGGAAAAAGGCAAACCGCCGGGAATATGAAACTGCCAGTCGGGAAACGTCTCGACTTCCCCCCCCAGGCTGTACTCACCAGCCTCCTCGAGCCAAGCCACTCCCGGGTGCGCGGCGTCCTCGGTGCGGAAGATGTTGCGCGCGTATTGAGATTTATCGATTTCAAAAACGTCTTCGATGTGCAGCGCGCCCGCCGGCGTGTCGCCATCCATCAAAATGACGCGTTCGGCCTGGTGTAGCTGCTTAGCCTGCTCGGCGCTGATCGGGAAGACGATCGGGATGCTCCACGGCTCTCCCGTCGTAAGGTGCATTTTTTCAGCAACATGGGACACTTCCGCGCCGGGCAAAAAACGTTCGACCGGGTGATAGCCGCCCTCCGAAAGCAAGAAGAGATCGCTCAATTGGCGAAACGTCGCCGTGATTTTGGGTGGATTGTTTTCAAGAAGAGCCGAGGCTCTCTCCGCGGATACCAACATGGAGGGTGAATCTCCTATTTCCTATCGATTTAGTAGAGATTCTTAGAATAGCAGAGCGGCGGCCCCGCGGCAAGTTGACAGTCCTGGAAGCACCACTCTACGGTGGGTTCGTTTCGGAGCCCGCGTTGCAGGGTGCGGCGACCGGGTTCGTTGCGGCTTCTCGACCTGAGACCGGCGGGGCGTTAGAGAGTGAAACGCTCCGCCCGGGTATCCCCCAGGCTGTTCTTGAGCCAGGCCGCCGTCAGGTGCAATCGATGGCGCACCCAAGATTCTCGACCGTAATCGCGTGACGTATCGGTTTGGCTTCGTAGCGCCCCGCCAGGCCCGGGGTCAAGAAGTGGAAGCGGTAGCCGCGGATCTCGACCACAATGCGGTCCGCTCCCTCGTCACCGACATTGCCGCCGACGCTTTCGCGATCAACAAATACGTTCTCTTCGGTGACGCCGAAGATCCCCATGCTTGATCCCCCGGATCCCGCTGAGTTCCCGAAACGCACGACATTGCGGATGCGGTCAATGGCGCCATTGGAGTCGCCGTCCCAGTCATGCACCACGCCATAGCGTGCGCCGGCGCGCACGCGCTCGACCAGCCCTTGGTGCAACAGCAGAACTTGGCCGAAGTCGAGAATCCCGATGAGAATCATCAGGGCCAAGAGCATAACGAGAGCCGCCTCGACGATGACGGCGCCGCGGCGTTGCCTGGTTTTCATAAGTTCCTCGAATAACGCATGCGTTGTTTGAGCCGGCCCTACGGCAAGTAAGTGCGTCCCATGTAGGGAAACGATGCCTTGGGCTTTCCGGTGAATGTCAGTCGCGCGAAAAACGTATTGACCGTAAAGCCGTCCACCTGCACGGCGACTTCAGTCGGACGGGCGTTTCCCGTGGTGTTCTTTGTCACGATGATGCGGTCCAGCGACAGATCCGGCACCAGCGGCACTCCGCTGTCCACGAGGGGGTCGCCGTAGACGGCCATGTTCTTGACCGCTTCTTCCCAGTCCGTTCCCTGACTGCAATTGTTCGGGAGACCACCGCCCTGGGTGACTCGACAGATGTCATAGGGACGCACCGAAGCGTAGCGTCCCGCATCGCGCATGCTGCTTTGCAGCAAGTTGTAAACGTAAAAGCTATAGCCGAACTCGATCACGCCGGCCAAGATCAGCAGGACGAATCCGTAACCGAGGGCAAATTCCACCATGACCGCGCCCCGGCGCGACCTGCGGCGTCGATTGTCTGATGCGGGTTTGCTTGCCATGGGACTTATTTCACCAGTTGGATCTTGAAAACACCCGAGCTGCCGACGTCGTTGCCGGTGCCGTTGACGACGCTCGCCGGCCCGACGTACTCGGCGCAACACGGGACGCTGGGGCTCGAAGTTTCTTGCATGGGGTTGTCCTTGTCGAAGCAGGGGTAGTTCAGCACAAAAAAATTTCCGAAACCGATAATCTTGGCGTGGTCAATTCCCGAAGTGGGGTCGTTGTCGACCGGCGGGTTCCAGAAAGGGATAGGCATGATGACCATGCGCTGGCCGTTGCCCCAACCTTCGTAATCGGCCCACGTGCCACCGGGAATCTCCTGCGGAAGGCGAATTCGTCGAGGTAGGAGTCGAGATGCTCGTGACTGACCGCTCCTTGATGCGTGCCCAGTATCCAGCGCTTCACTAACGACACCACGCGGTGCACCCGGGGGAGCAGTTTCGAGGCGCGCGCCGGTTGCCCCTCCAGGTAGCTCACCTCGTGGCGATAGCCGTCGCCTTCGAGCGGTTCGTATCCCAGCCAACCGTCGGTATGGACCACGCTGCCGGGTTCGATCGACTCGCCGACGAAGGCCATCAAGCTGTCCCCGGAGGCGTTGGGAATGGTGCGTATCCGAACCCGCCCGATGCCGGCACCATCTTCCTCGGCCGCTACTACAATCAGCGCCTTAGCGTCGGTTTGGCGACCGCGCACGCCCTCCTCCAAGCCTCCTAAGTAAGTCTCGTCAACCTCCACGCGCCCGCTGAGCCGATCGCGTCCGGGCCGCACCATGGCGCGCCGGAGCTTATGCAACCAAGTCCAGGCCGTTTTGTAGCTGCCCAGGCCCAACACCCGCCGCAAGCCCAGCGCGCTCGCCCCGTTCTTCTGGCTCGTGAGCCACCACATGGCTCGAAACCAACTCTGGAGGGGTTGGCGGGTGTCTTGAAATATTGTGCCCGCCGTTGGAGAAGCTTGATGCCCGCAGCCGGCGCACTCCAGCAGCGCTGTCCGCACCGCCCACGCTTTGTCGTGCCCGCATCGCGGACAACGAAAACCCTCCGGCCAGCGGAGTTGACACAGATACTCTCGACAGGCCTGCTCGGTGGCGAAACGCGCCTCGAACTCGGCCAGATTCCGAGGATAATCTTCCATTTCCCCGATCCTACATCTTGTGGTCACCTGAGTCAAGTAAATACCCATCAAAGTTTATTTGGCGGGCAAAGCATTATTCTTGAGTGACCGCATCGCGTGGGGGCTGTGAAAAAATGGGGGACAGTCCACTTCGCGCCAGGAGAAATTGTTGATTTGATGGAACTTATTCGGTCGGCGCTCGGGACAGTCCCCAATTTTCACAGCCCCGTGGCAATGCGGCTCTGTTTGGCCGGTGGTTCCTCCGCCAGCGGTTTCCTCCGCGCCGGCAGCCACGACAATCCGCGACTCGAGTTGTTCGCGCGGTTGGGCCCGTCGCTTGTGCTCGGGGCTCTGATCCTGTTTCGAGATCGATTGAGCGACTCGAAATCGCGAATTCGCCCTCTGATAGAATCAAGTTCTCTCTACTTTGCTGATGGGATCGGATGATCTTGGAGAACCGTAGGAAATCACTCGTTTGCGACGTCAACGGCGTTAAGATCGGCGGCGATTATCCGGTCGTCGTTCAATCGATGACGAATACCGATACCGCCGATACCGCCTCGACGGTGAATCAAACTCTGGCGCTGGCGCGGGCCGGGTCCGAGTTGGTGCGCGTCACCGTCAACAATGAAAAAGCCGCTCAAGCCGTTCCCCGCATCGTCGAGACACTGCGCGAGTTCGGCGTTGACGTCCCCATCATCGGTGACTTTCATTACAACGGGCACATCTTGCTCGAAAAGTACCCGGACTGCGCCCGCGCGCTCGCCAAGTATCGCATCAACCCCGGTAACGTAAACATCGGCAAGAAGCACGACGACAACTTCCGCACGATGATCGAGATCGCGGTCGCCAACGATAAGCCCGTCCGCATCGGGGTCAATTGGGGCTCGCTCGATCAAGTGCTGCTGACGCGCTTGATGGATGAGAATTCATCGCGGCCCGATCCGAGAACGGCCGACGAGGTCACACGCGAGGCCATCGTAGTCAGCGCCCTCGATTCGGGCGAGGCCGCCGAATCCTACGGAATGAGGAAGGAACGGATCATCCTCAGCGCCAAGGTCTCGAACGTCCAGGACTTGGTCTCGGTCTATCGCGACTTGGCCGCCCGCTGCGATTACCCGCTCCATCTTGGATTGACGGAGGCCGGGATGGGGACGAAAGGCGTGGTGGCGTCCACGGCGGGACTTGCCATTTTGCTGCAAGAGGGGATTGGCGACACGATTCGCGTTTCGCTCACCCCGCAGCCCCACGGCGACAGGACCGAAGAAGTGCGCGTCTGCCAACAGATCCTGCAGTCGATGGAGCTGCGCAGTTTCACCCCCCAGGTCACCGCTTGCCCGGGCTGCGGCCGCACGACGAGCACATTCTTCCAAGAGATGGCGGATGAGATCGAAAGCTATCTGCGCGATCAGATGCCGCTTTGGAAGACGCGGTTTCAGGGTGTGGAAGAGATGAAGGTCGCCGTGATGGGTTGCGTGGTCAATGGGCCGGGAGAGTCGAAGCACGCCAATATCGGCATTTCCCTACCCGGCACCTTCGAGGAACCGAAAGCACCCGTTTACGTCGACGGGCGTTTGATGACGACGCTCAAAGGCGACCACATCGTGCGGGAATTCATCGGCATTCTCGACAACTACATCGAGACGCATTATGCCTCGGAGGATGGCGTTCAGCCGACAGCCGGCCTGCAAGGCCGGCAGCCCGCGGTGTAAGTTTGACTACGCGAAAGAAGGGGCACAGTTCCGCTGCTTTGAAATCCGCGGATTCATAGAACCGCCATGAAAATGGGAGTCGGGACGCTCCTGCCGCCCCTTCAGGGCTCGACCTGATTTGTTTCGTCCCCAGGGTTCCGCCTTCGGCTCCACCCTGGGCTATTTCCTTCCGCCGCTTCGCGGCTCAAGAGATTTGCTAGTTTGGCGATCCTGAGAGTAATACATCGTACCGACGCAGTGTTGTTTTCGGAAGAGCCACCTATTTTCGCTGTCCACTGGGGAGGAACAGAGCGGTCCGAAGAGCGAATATCGGCCGGCAGTCCCCCCTTTTCGCCCGAACACTCTTGCCGCGGAGTTCTACCCCGCGGCCAGGCTGTTGACCTTCAAGCTCAGGCGGGATTTCAGACGCGAGGCGGTGTTCTTCTTCATGACGCCTTTTTGGACCGAGCGGTCCAAGGCGCTGAGGGCGGAAGAGAGAAGCTGTTCGGCTCCCGCGGCGTCGTTGGATTCGATCGCCTTGCGCAACTTCTTTACTTGCGTGCGCATGCTTCCCTTGTTGCGACGATTCACGATCGTGCGCCGCTCGATTTGGCGCACCTTTTTGATTGCTGAAGATGTGTTGGCCATGAAAGTGTCAACCGAAAATACGGACCGAACTACGGGAAACCTCAGAATACCTACAGCGGCGAAGAAGTGTCAAACCATTGCATGGTGGATGTTTACCCGCCGCTACGGTGCGCGCAGGGCGAGGAGGGTCTTACCCGGGTCGACAACCACGCGGCTTGGACGGTTGCGCAGCACAACCTGAAATTCCGTGATTTCGCCCTCGGTTTTGATGTATTTCGTCAAGGAACGCCCCGGGATCGTGTGGATCTCGACCGGCACTGTTACCGAGAACGATTCGGGTACATCGGTTTGGACCAGCCGCCCCCGCAAGGTATAGCGAGGACCCTGCCCCTCCAACCGGTAATCGACGCTCAGCTTGGGAATTCCGGTGTCGTAAACCCACTGGTCGAAAAAGTTTTCCAGGCCCGGGTCGGGGTAGTCCGCGGGTAGGAAGTCGGCGGCTAAGCGGCGGAACTGCTCGGTTGTGAGGTCCTTGTATTCGAAACTTTCACGTAATCGCCGCAAGAAAGTGAAGAAGCCGGCATCTCCGAAGATCCCCCGCATCATGTGAATGACCCAAGCGCCCTTTTCGTAGACGATCAGACGACGCGCGCTCGGAAACTTCGACGAACTCAGCCGCTCGCCGAGTACGATGGCGCCGGCGCTCTCCACCGTTTCTCCGTCCACGTTGCGTTGGAGCAACCGTTCGCGGTAAGCCCTCAGAATCTGGTCACGGGCCTCGACCCCTTGCTCGTTTTCGAGCAACAGCAGCGCCGAATAGGTCGCCAAGGCTTCCATCAGCCAAACATCGGAGGGTGAGAGAACGGTGACGACGTTGCCCCACCACTGATGCGCGATCTCGTGCGCCGGCAGCATGCGGCTGTAGAAGACCTGTTGGAAGCGCGACATGCGGTCGAACGGAGCGTCCCCGGGCCGTAGGTAACTGATGGTGGGAGCGTAGACCAGGCCTGGAAAGCCCTGTCCGAAGTCGCCGGGGATCGGCGAGATTACGATCTCCGACGTCGCCGGGGGGCCGAACTTGTCGCGGAAGAACGTGAGCGCCCTGGCGCCCGCGTCGGCGACCTCTTCGAGGTGCTGCGTGGGCTCGGGCGCGGCCCGCCGGGGCCCTTCGAGCACGACGTTCGGCTTGGTCTCGCGCTGGGACCCGGGAAAGGTATCCATGGCGGCCTTCGGAAACGGATTAACAAGCCGCATCGGCGCCGGCTTGGGGCGCAGGCCCTGCTCCACGCCGCGGTAAGCGCAGGCTTCGATGCGTAGATCGCCGACCGTGCGTGACGCTCTTTCGTAGACCCCCAAATTGAAGCCCGCCATCCGAATCGGATTTTCGGCGCGAAACAGCGAGGACCGCACGCCGCCCCGGCTGGTTGTTTCAATTCGTCCGCCGGTGGCGACCAAGTCGAAGCGCGCCGGGTAGTCAAACCGCAGCTCGAAATTCGTGAAGTCGGTTCGGACCCTTGGATACCACGTATCGCGGCTGCCGACGTAATAAATGCCTTCGCCGGCTTCACCGATCACCTTGCCCTCGTAGCGAAACTCGATTTCGTGGGATGAGCCGGGGTCGAGAGGCTGCTCGACGGCCATGGCGAAAAAGTTGCTGCTTCGATAGGGCGACTCGGCCGCGCCGGGATGGTCGAATTGAAGAAATTCCACCGGCTCGCCGTCGAGCAGCAGTTCGGAAATCCGCAGCCGGCGCGAAAGCTCGAAGGCGTAGAGTCTCGCCCCGGGAGCACTCGGCTTCAAGACGGCCTTGGCTCGAACATCCATTCGCAAGTCGTCGGCGATGCGCGTCTCGATGCGATAGTCGCTCAACAAACCCGCGGGTTCGATGCGGCGGCGGAGGCCCGCGACGAAATTCCTTCCGCGGAAGCGGCACCACGCTTCGTAGAACTGACGATTTTCGCGCCAAACAATCTGGCCGATGTTGACCTGTTTGTCTTGCCTCGAGTCGATGACCACTTCAAAGCGGCCCCTCGCTCCGCCGCCGATCATGGCTCCGAAGAAACCGCCGGCGGGATCGCGCTGTTCGGCAAGGTCGGCCAGCAAGGAAAGCTCGACACCGGCGAAAAGGTTCGCCATCACGGAGTTCCATCGAGGCGCGATGCGGCCGCCGGCTTCGGGGTCGAGCTTGTTGCTCGGGTTTGCCCGCACGGCTTCACGCAACACGGCGTCGGTGTCGTCGCTGAAGAACATCATGGCACTGCGGAAACGCTCGTTGAGCACCGGCTCGGATGTAAAGCGCGCCAACGATACGCGCTCCTGCTTGGAGGGCGGGAAAAGGATGATTTCGCCTCGGTCGGCGGCTTCGCCGGCGACAAACAGCGCGGCGAACGTGCGCCCGGCGAAGGGTCGGGCAAAGATCAGGTGGCCGTCGACGAAATAGAACTTGACGTCTTCTCGTTCGAGAAACAGGTCGCGAACGCGATAGCATTGCTCGGGATCAAGCCGCGTCGCTCGAATGTCGGCCAGTTGTTCGGAGGCCCATCCGGCCCACGCCGGCGCGACCCGGAAGAGCAGGATCAGGATGAAGCACAAGCGCATTCGCTGCCCTTATTTTACCCCTCGTCGTCGTGATGACGCCGTTGGGTAGCGGTGAAGATTACTGCCCGTCCGAATCCGTCTGTCGCAGGCTCACGAAACCCGTACGCGAGAAGAGCCTGCTCACGTGCCTCGGAGGGCGGGTCTCGGCGTTGTCGCCGCCCGCGGAGAGCCCGGGCAATGTCGCGGGCGGGGATAAGATCAAGATCCTAATAGCCGAAGACAATCCGGTCAACCGCAAGGTAGCGACCTTCTTGCTCGCCAAGAAATTCGGCTTCCAAGTTGGTGCGGTCACCAACGGACTCGAGGCCGTGGAAGCGTTGCGAACGAACTCCTATGACCTCGTGTTGATGGACTGTCAGATGCCCGAGATGGACGGCTTCGAGGCGGTTCGTCAAATCCGCAAAACCGGGTCCGTCGCGCTCGATCCCCAGATCCCCATCGTCGCGGCTACCGCCAACGCCATGCGCGGCGACCGTGAGCGGTGCATCGAGGCCGGCATGGACGACTACGTGGCCAAACCTCTCAAGCCCGCGGAATTGCTTGACGCGATCAAGCGAAACTTGAAGACCAAGGTTGTCTAGTGGGGCCACCGGCGGTGCCGGATCGGGTGGGTGAAAGTCCGATCTATTGGTAGCAGTTGTGAATCTCTGGGTAGCGCGCAATTTGAAGTTTCAGGCTAGGTCGGAGGCCGTCACCGCGGATCCGGGCCTTGATGCAAACGCCGCCGGTACTTCCTCAACAACTCGTAAATCACGACGCCTCCCGCCGTCGCTACGTTCAAGGATTGCTTGACGCCCAGCGACGGAATCCTCACGTGAATGTCGGCGCGCTCGACCAGGGCGGGCGCAACACCATCGACTTCGTTGCCGAAAACAAGAGACACCGGAAAATCCGGCTTCCAATCAAAGAGATCCACGGCGTGGGGAGACGTTTCGACGGCCGCGATTTGACGGCCCGCGGCACGGAGTTGGTCGAGCAACGCCTTCGCATCCTGATGATGTTCCCATCGAACGGCGTCTTCGGCTCCCAACGCGGTCTTCGAGATACCCCGATGAGGCGGGTGACCCGTGATGCCGGTCAAGTAGAGGCCGTCGACGCCCGCGGCGTCGCAGGTGCGAAAGAAGGAGCCGACGTTATAAAGGCTTCGGACACTGTCGAGAACCACACAAACGGGGATCGCGCGGATGCCGTCATAGAGACGAGATTGTTCGACGGCGCGAAACGGGAAAGCTTCCATGGGCGGTCGCCGCGGCTCACGAAACGTCCGTACGTCTTGCTCAGTTCAGATACATCGTGCGGTAGAGCGTGTCGCGCTGTTTGGGAATAAAGCCCGCGTCGCGGATCATGCGCCGCAGGTCTTCTTCGGTCGCGCTGTGAGAGGCGCCGGCTTGGCGCACGACGTTTTCCTCGATCATCACGCTGCCGACGTCGTTGCCGCCGAATCGCAGACCTAATTGACAGACTTTAAGGCCTTGCGTCACCCAGGAGGTCTGAATGTTCACCACGTTATCGAGATAAATTCGGCAGAGCGCCAGCGTCTTGAGGAATTCGACAGCGGTGACTTCCTGAGTCACTCGCCGGCCGAGAGCTGTATTATCAGGCTGAAACGGCCAAGGGATGAAAGCCGTGAATCCGCCCGTTTCGTCCTGTAGACGGCGCAGCAACTCGAGGTGGTTGACGCGGTGCTCGTAGGTCTCACCGCAACCGAACATCATTGTTGCCGTGGTGCGCATACCCAACTCGTGAGCGGTACGATGCACGTCAATCCACTCATCGCTGGTGCACTTGAGGCGCGCGATGCGCACGCGGACTTCGTCGTCGAGAATTTCCGCGCCGGCGCCGGGGATCGAGTCCAGCCCGGCGTCGCGCATTCTTGCAATGGTGTCGCGAATCGATAGATTACTGACCTCGGCGACGGTGAGAATTTCGGGCGCCGACAGACAATGCAGGTGGATCGCGTAGTTCTTCTTGATCCATGAAAAGATGTCCTCGAAATATTCGATCTTCAAATCGGGGTTGACGCCGCCTTGCATCAGCACGCCGGTTCCCCCGAGATCGATTGTCTCTTGAATTTTTTGCCCGATCGTTTCCTTGGACAAAATGTAACCCTCGGCGTCGCCCATGGGACGGTAGAAGGCGCAAAAACTGCAATATTCGGTGCAGAAATTCGTGTGATTGATGTTGCGGTCGATGATGTAGCCGGCGACCGGCTCGGGGTGGAATTTGCGCCGGACGGCATCGGCTTCCGATCCAACGCCGATCAAGTCGTCGCTTTCGAGATATTCGAGGGCTTGCGCGGGGGTGATTCTCATTCCGCTTCCGCAACGGCCGGTACGCCCATGTAGGCGACTTCGCGGCTCGAATCAACCAGGCCGAGCTCGGCGGCCGAGCGCAGAAACGTCGACAAGCTGCGCTGTTCCCGTTCTCCCAAACCGAAACTGGTGTTGGTTGTCAGGTAGGAACGGATCAGGTCGGGAGCAAGGTCTCGTCCGACGCATTCGGCCTCGACGATGTCATCCAGATGCGCCAGCCCGTAGGCCGCTGAATCCTGAAAACTTTGCGGCAGCGCGGGGTTGGCGGCAAGGTTCTTCACCGCCCAGACGGCGAAGACCATCGGCAGGCCGGTCAGATCCCACCATTCCGCGCCCAAGTCATAGACGAAAAGCGGCTGACCTTTCCAATCGGCTTGTTGGGGATCGAGACGCAGCGCCGGGTCGCCAATAATCAGGCCGGCGTCGGCGACATCGAGCATTTCATCGAGCCGAGGGGGATAAGGCCTCACGCGCGGACGGATGCCGTATCGCCGCGCGAGCAGAACTTGAGTCAGCGCGACGGAGGTGCGCGAGCTGGTATCGGCGGCGAACGACTCGATCGCCTCCATCGGCTTGCGCGAGAACAGCAAGACGCTGCGAACCTGCTCTTGGGCCGCAATCGAAGTTCCCGGCAAGACCAATAAATCAGGTTGATCGGCCAGCTCGATCACCGGCACCAGGCCGATGTCGGCATTGCCCGCCTTGAGGGCATCCGCGCAACCGGCGGGGAGTTCAAAACGCAAGTCGTAAAGTCCCTGTTGGGGACCGTGGGTAAAGCCCCAAACCAGCGGCGCGGTGTTGAGGTAGCTGACGGCGCAGACGCGAAGTTGACCGACCATGAGCGGACTTCAATTGTATCAAAACGCCTAACCAATACCGCGACCCGCTTGGGCGCGATATCAATGTGGAGAGTCGACGGCGCGGGTCCCAGCGTTTCCCCGTCGGAAGTTTCCCCTTGGTTCGACCATGGCTCAAGCCACATCGGAGAAGGCCGTTGAAACGGCCTGATACCGAACAACGAGTGCTTTAAACCGGAAACCGGCCCTACAAGGACCGGCCTATTTGCGATCCCAAGCCCGGTAAACCGGGCTACCGCGCCCCGGAGTTTGGTGCGCGGTCGCTCGGCCGGTCGCTTGCGCTCAGGTCTCTGATTCTGTTGCTCGGATGGTTGGAGTATGTGCCACGTTTATGTCGCACACGCGGCCCGCTTTTACGTTGCGGCTTGCTACTTTGGGGGAATGGACCTTTCTGAAATCCAAGAGCAACTCCGCGCGGAAAACGTCGATGGCTGGCTGTTTTTCGACCATCATCACCGCGACCCGATCGCCTACCGCGTGCTCGGACTCAACGCCTCCGGACATGTTTCGCGGCGTTGGTATTATTGGATTCCCGCCGAGGGCGAACCGCTCAAACTCGTGCACCGCATCGAAGATTGGGTGCTCGATTCGCTGCCCGGTGAAGGGCGGCGCTACTCGGCCTGGCCCGAGCAACGTGCGCTGCTGGGGGAAATCCTTACCGGGGCCGAAACGATCGCCATGCAGTATTCGCCCGATTGCATGATCCCCTATGTGTCGCTGGTGGATGGCGGGACGGTCGATCTGGTTCGCTCGCTCGGCAAGCGCGTTGTCAGCTCGGCCTCGCTGGTGCAGTTCTTTGAGGCGCGTTGGTCCCAGGAGCAGCTCGACGGGCATTTGGAAGCGGGACGCCGCGTCGACAAGGTGCTAGCGGAAGCGTTTGTCGAAATCGGCCGCCTGGTCGGGGCGGAGGGCAGCGTCGAGGAATTCACGATCGCTGAATTCATTCGTCGCCGCTTCGCCGAGGAAGACTTGTATGCCGAGGACGGCCCGATCGTCGCGGTGAATCAACACAGCGGCAATCCGCACTACGCCCCAACCGAGGAGCTGACGTCGCCGATTGGCGCCGGGGATTTCGTCTTGATCGATCTGTGGGCGAAGCGCAACCTGCCTCGATCGGTCTACTACGACATCACTTGGACGGGATTTGTCGGGGCCGAGCCGCCCAGCGAGATTCAGAATGTTTTCGAGATCGTCAGCGGCGCTCGCGATCACGCGGTGGAGACGGTGCGTTCGGCGTTGCGGGGGGGGCGGGCGCTCGCGGCCTACGAAGTGGACGACGCCACCCGCGGCTTTATTACGGAAAGGGGATTCGGCGAGCAGTTCGTCCATCGAACCGGGCATTCGATCGGCGAGGAAGTACACGGCAACGGAGCGAATATCGACAATCTCGAAACGCGCGACGATCGACGGATCATTCCCCGGACTTGTTTTTCGATCGAGCCGGGCGTCTATTCGCCGAAGTTCGGGGTGCGTTGCGAAATCGATTGTTATGTTTCCGAAGGGGACGCCGGGCCGACGGGGCGGGTGCAGCAGGAGATTGTGCGGATCGGGGGATGAGAGGATTCTCTCCTGTAACCTAGATTGACTTTCGATTCTCGGTGCGCTCATGTCGATAACGATCAATATCGAGAAGGCTCAAGAGCAACTGTCGCGGTTCGTTGAGCGTGTCATCGAAGGAGAGGAAGTCATCATCACCAAGGCAGGGGAGCCCGTGGCGAAGCTCACGCGTTGGCAGCCGGCCCGCAAGACCCGCAAATTCGGCACGGCCAAAGGGAAGATCAAGATCCTGCCGGGGTTCGACAATCCAATGCCGGGGTTCGAAGAATTCTCCTGAGCGCAGGTTTGCCCGCGGTGCAAGTCCGGCTACGCCCGCATTTCTCACCACCTGACGGTCGAAGCACGCAATAAGCCTGTCATTCCTTCGTTACGGTTGCCTGCCGTGCTCACCGTACTGTTCAAGTACGCCTCTTTGGTTAAGGAAGGGGCGCCAGGCGGCCCGTGCCTCGTACTGACAGGCCTCTCACGCACTTCGCCCCGCCAGGTGGTGAGAAATGCAGGCTACGCGAGGAAACGGCGCAGGCCGTTTCCATAAATCGCGGATTCACCATACCGCCACAAGAACGGGGCCGGTGACGAGGCAAGTGGGATAGCAGGCTTCGTTCCTGTCGCCCTGTCAGGGCTCGATTCCTCTTGATTCCGTACCTGGGGTTCCGCCTTCGGCTTCACCCCAGGCTATATTCCCGCCGCCGCTTCGCGGCTCAGGGCAGCGTTGGCGGTCTTGCCTGGCGCGAATCGGCCGGCCATCCCGTTCTTAGAACTCAAATCGCAACATCAGTTGGATTTGCCGCGGGGTCTCGTCGAGGGGAGTTAGAGCGGGAAAGCCGGTGTCGCGGCCGCGGCGGCCGTACGACGCGAAACCAAAATTCGACGAGCCGACTAATGCGTCGGGATTGTTGAGATTGGCGTGATTGAAAACGTTGAAAACATCCGCGCGCAGCGTCACGGTCCCTGATTCGCCCAGCCAACGAGCCGGGATCACACGGCTGATCGATAAATCGACGTTATAGAGGCCGGGGCCCGAGAAGGCATTGCGGCCCGTGTTGCCGAGCGTCCCGCGCGCCGGTTGGCTGAAGGCCGCCGTGTCGAGCAACTGCCTACCCCCGGCCGCGACGCGATCCACTTCGGCGGCTGACGGGTTCAACAAATCGGCTCGTTGGTTGAGGATTTGCCCTTGCCTGTCGAGCGAGCGCGTCGGGGCGAAAACGGAATAGGGAAAGCCGCCGCGAAAGGCCGCGACTTGCGCGAAACGCCAGTTTCGAAACAGCGGCGCGACACCCGAATCGGAGAATAGCGCGGGCACGTCCCAACCGGAGTAGAAAACGAGGTTATGGCGCTGGTCGAAATCGGCGCTGCCGCGGTCCGCCGCGCTATCGAATTGCCGCGAGAAAGCCGCCGTTCCGCGAGAGCCCGTCGCCGCGCGCGAGCCGATGAAGGTCAGGTCGAAAAAGTCACCGAGCAACGGATCGCTCTGGTTGTCGATGGTGTGACTCCAGCTGTAGGCGAGCTGCACGAATCCGCGGCGTGACCGGTAACGTCCCACCGCAGTCAGCGCGTGGTAGTTCGAAGCTCCCTGCGCCGCGCGATAGCTGATGTCGGGCAGCTCCGGATTCAGACGTCCTTGAGGATTGTCACCGCCACGTCCCACACTGAATTGGCGATTGACGATATCGGTCGTGATGAGCTTTCGCCCCAACGACGCCAGATGATTGATTTCGACTGACCAGTTTGAAGTAAGCTCCCTCTGCACGCCGACGAAGAGGCTCTGCGCATATCCGTTGCTTAGGTCGGGGTCAAATAACGTCAGGCGCGGAAAATCGCCTGAGAAGCGGCGGCCTTCGTAGGCGGACAGAACGGAATCCACGGGGGCAAGATAGCCGTCATCGCCCCCGACGTCTTGGTAAGCGAAGCGCCCCAAGACGAAACCGTTATTCCCCGAGTTGAGCCAGAGGTTGTCGAAAGGTCGATCGTAGAAAATGCCGTAGGCGCCGCGAAGCAACGTTTTGGAATCTCCGAACAGGTCGTAGGCAAAGCCGAAACGCGCCGCGAGGTCGTTGTTGTCGGCCCGAAACAGCGCCTCGCCCGAGCCGAGGGGTTCGATGCGCGCTGACGGCAAGCTCTCGGCAAGGCTCGACCCGGACCCAAGCACAACGGCGGCATCTTGGTTGGCGGAGCGGGCCCCGGGCGCGCCAAACTTTTCGTAACGCAACCCAAAGTTGAGCGTCAGCCACGAGTTCACCTTCCAAGTGTCGGTGGCGAAAAGGTAGTACTGGTTGTAGCCGAAGCGGCGCTCGAATTCAGGGCGGCGAAATTCCGGAAGCGAGCCCCGAGCGAGCGGGGCTTCGAAGGTTTCGGGCAAGTCGAAAGCGAAGTTCAAAATATCGCGGAACCCGTAGCGCGCATCGCGCCCGGCCGTGAGCCGGCTGTCGATACGACGCAAGAATAGCCCGGCCCCGAATTTGACGATGTGGCGTCCGCGGGACCAAAGCAAGTTGTCGTTGAGCTCGAAACTACGGGCGCGGTGGCGAAAGGCATAGAAAGCCGGGCTGCCGGGCAACAACGTCGGCCGCAGAGCGGCTTCGGGCGGGTCGCCGGGGCCGACCAGAGTTCGCGCCGCGACGAGCGTCGGAATTTCGGGATGAGCGCGGTCCCAACTCAGCTCCTCCGAACTCCAACCTAAACGCAGTTCGTGGAGAAAGCCCGCGCGCGGCGTTTGGAAATAGTTCAACCCGAGATGGAAGCCGGGCTGCTCCAGTTCCGAATTGAACTGCTCCCAGGGGTACCAAATGAAATCGGGGCGTTCGAGGTTCGCTCCGGTGAAACGTCCCATGAGGCGATGCTTGGCATTCGACGAAATCGAGTCGACCCGCGCCAGAAACAACGATCGGTCAATGGAAAACGGCGGCCGCGCGTCGAGGTCGGAGGTCACGCCGTTGCCCGCATCGAGCGCGGGTGTGGGGAACTGGGTCAACAAGCGCCGCGCCAGGCTGTTTTCGGCCGTGAAGTCTCGCGCGAAGTTCGGCGCGGGCACGCGCACCGTGATTGCCTCAGCGCGATTGCGAGTGCGTAGGTTCTCGAAGGCGCCCGAAAAATACAACCCGTCGCGGCGCAGTGGCCCGCCAGCGTGAAACCCCGTCTGCGTTTCCTTAAGAGGCGGGCGGTCCAGGCCCCGGCGGTTACTTTGAAAATCGTTGGCATTGAGGGCGTCGTTTTTGAGGTGGAAATAGCCGATGCCGTGCCAGGCGTTGCCGCCCGAGCGCGTGACGGCATTCGCCAAGTAGCCCGCCGTGCGGCCGTATTCGGCGGAAAAACTACTGATCGAAACGCGGTATTCCTCGACGCTTTCCGGCGCCAACGAAAACTGCGGCCCGGTGACAAGATGATTATTGTTCTCGAGTCCGTCGAGGCGAAAGTTGGACGACGCCGGGCGTTGCCCGTTGATCGAAAGGCCCAAGCCGCGCGCGGTCGCCGTGTCGGCGGTGACGCCGGGTTGGGTCAACAGCATGGTGTAGACGTCGCGCCCGGCGAAGGGGAGGGCGCGCAAATCCACGGGACGAATCACTTCCGAGACCGTCGATTCGAGAGCGCCGTGATGGCCGGTGCGAGCTTCGAAAACTCCCGAGCGGCTGGTGTCGACATCGGGGCCGTAGAAGGTTACGACGGCTTCGCTGTCGGGGAAAAAGATGCTGCGGTAGCGGCCTTTTTCCCACAAATCATCGAGTCGGCGGAGTTTGAACGGCAGCTCGATACGAGAGGCCACTCGGAGTTCCAAGCCGTGGACTTCCTGGGGCTGATAGTCATCAACCGTGACGCGCATGCGGTAGTCGCCGGGGGGTAAGGGAGCGAGCAAATAGAAGCCGCCAGCGTCGGAGACGGCCGAGAGCCGCGTGTTGGTTTCGGGATATTCGACCGTGAGTTGGGCGCCGGGGACCGGCTCGCCGGTTTGGGAATCCACGACGCGACCGGTGATCAGGCATTGCGTCGTCTGCGCCCAAACACCGGCGGGCAAGGCCGAAAGCAACAGCAGGGCGAATCCCAAAGACCTTGATAACGTCTGCATGGGCCGGCACGGGGAACTGCAACTATTGTAACGGGGGTAGGCGGATTGCTTAGTCCACGAGCGGCCCGCGCAACCGTCGACACGAGCGCCGTTTGGCTATGGATCGCTGCTCGCCCCGGCCGCGATATCAAGATTCCGGCGCGCGGCCGGGTTGTTGGGTTCAATCGCCAACGCGCGGCGGTAGTGCGAGATCGCTTCCTCGGTACGGCCTTGGGCTTCGAGCAAGACGCCCCAATTGTTGTGAGCCCCGGCGTTGGTCGGGTCAAGTTCCGTTGTCCGGCGGTATTGCCGCTCGGCGTCGTCAAGCTTCCCCTGTTGGTGGAAAGCAATGCCGAGATTGTAATGGGCTCGGGCCAGGCCGGGTTGGGCCTCGATGGCGCGTTGATAGTAGGTTTCGGCCTCAAGTTCCCTTCTTTGGCGGACCAAGCAGTTCCCGAGCCCGTTGAGCGCGTCGGCGTATTCGGGTTCGCGGTCGAGCGCGGCTCGAAAGTGTTGCTCGGCCTCGCTCAGCTTGTCGGCTTGCATCAGGACATGGCCCAGGTTGTAGCGCGCATGGGCGTATTCAGGTTCGATGCGGATGGCCTGCTGAAAGTGTTCGACAGCCTTGTCGGTTTCGCCATCCTCGGCGAGGGCGCGGCCGAGATTGTTATGCGCTACGATCGACGACGGGCTCACGGCAAGCGTGTGAGTCCACAAAGCCTTCGAGTCTTGCCAGACGCCGATCTGCGCCACCGTCCTCTCGCATAGTAATAGCGTGAACGCCAACGCACATCCGCCCACAAGAAGAGACCGTTCCGGCGTAAACCAGCGCAAAAACAAGCCCGCCCCCAGCGCCGCGAAACCCAACGTCGCGAGGTAGCTGTGATGGTCGGCGACGAACTGTTGCGGGTCGTAGCGCAGCAGCGACAGCACCGGCAGAAGCACCACAATGTAGACGAACCATGCCGCGGCCGGGCCGAAGATTCCGCGTTTCACCGCCGCCCACAGCACCGCGCCCGTAACGGCAATCGCGAACACGCCGCCCAGCAGCAACGTCGGGTCCAGGGCTTCAGGCACGGCGCGCCAAGCGTATTGCGGCGCCAACCCGAAAGGCGCAAGGCTCTTCCAAAGGTAAAAAGCCGCCCCGTAGAGCGACATCGTGACGCGAGCCAGCGGTTCGACCGCGACGTCGGCGAATGTGCCGCCAAGGCCGGTGCGCTGTCGGCTGAGTGCGAATAATCCGGCGGCGAATGCCGGCAGAACGTAAGGGATTTTCTCGATCAGTAGGCGGCGGTCGAGTTTCCTCCGCAAGGGGTAGAAGTCCAGGGCCAACAGCGCGACGGGTAGAACGGCGACGATGATTTTCGAAAGCAACGCGGCGACAAAGACGGCCACCGACGCCGCCCTTTTCCCGCGCAGATAAAACAACACCGACCCAACGGCGAAAAGTCCTGAAAGAACGTCGCGCCGCTCGCTTACCCAGACTACCGACTCAACGCGCAGCGGATGGAGCGCGAACCACAGCGCCCCGAATGCGGCGGCCAAGCGCATGGCCGGTGTTTCGTCGTCGTCTTCTTCCTTTTCGCGTCGGGCGAGCAGCAGCAAGCGCAAGATCAGAAAATAGACTAGCAGCGTGGTCAGGGCGTGCAATAGAACATTCGTTGCGTGATAGCCCACCGGGTTCATGCCCCAGACGACATAGTCGGCCCCCAGGGTCAGCCAAGTGAGCGGATGGTAGTGCCCGAGATGGAAGCTGGTGAACATCCACTTCAAGTTGTCGAGCGAGAGCCCTCGATAGTGAGGGTTTTCGAGGAAGTTGAGATCGTCGTCCCAGTTGACGAAATCGTTACCGAGAGCGGGCAGGAAGACGAACAGCGTTAACGCGAAGCAGATCACGCCGAGATGTCGCGTGGATTCCTCGGTGAGCGGAGAGCGGGCAGGATCATCGGCCGGGCGACGCGTTTTGGGGCGTCGCCGCTTGGTACCCATGGGCGCATTGTAGCGCGGTGGCGGCCGCCGCCAAACCGAGCCGCGACAGTGATGGAGCGGTATGCGATGAGGCCGTTCCGCAACAAGAAACGTGGCGGACGCGCGAAGCCAAAAACGCGAAATGATGAGTGCGCGCTCAGGGCCGCCCGCGCATCCGGGGATTATCAACGGTGGGGTCGAGACCGGTAGTAGGTCCACCACCCGCGTCGCGGCGCACGCGATTCAACGCCACCGCTCCCTCACTGTCGCGGCTCGGTTTGCTGAGTGATCGATCACTTGGCGCGATACTCGTCTCGCAAGCGCTTGACCTCGTCGAAAAGATCGGCCGGGCAGTAGCTGCCCCGCAGTTTCGGGTAGGCGTCTTCGGCTAACTTTTGCCAAGCGGCGAGGCTTTGCCCCTCCAAGGTCGTCACTTGGAGGCCGCGCTGCTTCATCTGGTCGATCGAGTCGGGACCCAGGGCACGGATCTCACGGCGTAGTTTCAGCCCCGCGTCGCGCGCGGCGCTCAGCATCGGTTCGTGATATTGGCTGGGGATTCGATCCCACGCCTGCTTACTAATGACGGCGCCGGCGACCAGTGGAGCCAACTTGAGATCCATCATGTGGGGCACTTCGGTGTAGAGGCGGTTGAAGAGCGCCAGCAAGGGCGGTACGTCGACGGCGTTGATCATGCCGGCTTGCAGCGAAGTCAAAATATCGGTCGGTGCGAGCGGTATCACGTTGAACCCGAAACTCTTCCAAAGCTTCTCGGTCTCCGGATCGCCGGCCGAGGTGAACAACTTCATGCGCTGAATGTCTTTCGGCATCCTGCCCGGCTCTTTCGAAAACATGTGCACCCAGCCGCCGTCGGACCAGAACAGCATCTTGTGTTGCACGCCCGTCGACTCGATTCGCCGCTCGAGCTTCGGCGCGATGCGATCGCGGACATAATCGAACTCTTCATAGGAGGCGAACATCATCGGCACCTGCAGCGCCAGAACGCCCGAATCGATGCTTGAGAGGCCGCCCGAGGAAAGTGCCACGGCGTGAATCACGCCGGCGCGCATCTTACGAACCATTTCAACGCCGTCACCGAGTTGACCGTCGGGGATGATCACGAGATCTATTTCGCCGTCGGTAATCTTGCGCCACTCCTGCCGAATGTAGAGCAACGTCTCGTGCCAAGCCGAACCACGCGGAACGATTGTTCCCATCCGCAAGCGGATTTTCCGGGCTTCGAGCAGGGCGGGAGAAAAGAGTCCGGCCGCGGCGGCGACGAGCAACACGCCGGCAATACGGCGAAAGACGGTCATGGCGTTCCCTCCTCGTCAGCGACGGATTCCAAGTCGAAAATCAAATCGTCGATGCGGTCAAGCAGGCGGCGAGCGCGTCGCTGAGACAGCAAATTGACGAGGCGCTTGGGTGCGTGGGCGTCGGGGTCGACGGCCAATGCTTTTTCGAGCAGGGTTCGAAACCGCGGTTTGTCTTGTTGGGGCAGCGAAACGGCCTCGGCGTAGGAAAGGTGAACGCCGGCGCTGGGGTGCTCGGCCAGTTCCAACACTCGATCGTAGTGGCGTTTCATGGCGGCGTAGTCGGCCTCGCCGGGTTTCGAGGACGCGAATTGGATCGCGAACTCGTGCAGCGAGCCGTCCTCCCAGGTTTCGTCGAGTTCGAGAGCGCGATCGAGCATGGCTTCCACTTCAGGTAGACGCGCCAACATGGCGGCGTCGTTTCGCGAAACTGAGACCGCCAGCCCCAATGCCGCCGCGCTCCAATAGAGAAAAGGAACGTCCTGCTGCTTTTTCTTGCGGTTGTGCACGCCGGCGACCGCGGCCTCGGGGTCCATGAAAAGCCGTTCGCTGAAACCGGGGTAAGAAACTTCGAGGCCTCGCTGCCCGAACCGCAATCCGCGCAAATAGAGCTTGCGGGCGCGAAGCCGCAGGGCGCGGGCGCGGTCGAGATCTTCGTCTTCGAGTACCTCGGCGCGGTCGGCGACGGTCGAATAGGAATAGAGGACGAAACCGCGAGCCGCCGTCAGCAGCAAGCCGCGGTGGTTGGGCGATTCGAGGAGTAAGCTTTCGATTAACTTGAGGCCGAAGGGCAGCGCGTCGCCGACCAACTCGATGTCGTCGTCGGTTTCATACACGGAATTACCAGACGCCAGCGCGTCGCCGACCATGTTAATCGCGTATTTTTTTAGGGAACAGCCGACCAGAGCGATCAGCAGCAGGACGACGACCCAAACTGAGCGTTTGGAGAGCATCTACTCCTAAGAATACCAACCGTGGGGACACCCGCGGCCCACGGCTAAAGCCCCGCGCCTCACGGAGACTAGGTTCAATGCTCTTCGTCCGGACGGGGCCGTGGAGGGTACCGTTTCATTTGGAAAAGGGTTCGTGGGACGGATTTCGGGGCCAAGTCTTTAGCACAGTAAGGGTTACGGCGATTCTATGGGAACGACGAAATTACACTTATCTTGCAACTTTTGGGTATTTTTCGGTCCCTTTCTGAACACATTCTGGTCGGAAAAATGATCAGAAAATGGTCGCAACCGACACGGAATGAACACCCCTCCAGAGCGGCCAAAAAATCGGCAAAAAATACTTCCGTGCGCAGGCGGGATCAGCGCCGCCGGAGAGCGTCCACGAAATGGCGGTTCAGGGCCTCGAGGATCTCCTCGTCGAGGTCTTCGGAGCGGCCTAGGAACGGCCGGGCGGGGATGTCGCCGAAGGGAATGGGATGGCCTCTCTTGGTCGAGCCAAACTCGCCCCGCTTCGCGCCGGACTGATGGGTCTTCGCGTAGGCGAGATTGGTTCCGGCCTCGGCCGAGGAAGAGTCGTAGCGGCTGGTGATGCTGCCGGCGAGGCGGCCGCTGACCTGGAGGATCTGGCCGGGCCACTTCTTGTTGTCCTTGGCGCGGCGGATCTTGGTGTGGGGGGAGAGATCGGCCCAAGGATCGCCGGCGGGGGACTGTTCGCTCTCAAACGAGTCCTCAACGGCGGATTCGAGGGCTTGGGCGATGTCGCGCATGGCGGGACGGAGGTCCTGACCGGCGCTTGCGAGGCGGTTCAGCGCGTCCGCTATCTCACGGTCGTCGTATTCGATCTTGATATCGATGGGCATCCTTTTTCACTTGACGGTCGCCGGGCGCACACTATAGGCTGGGGTGGAGGGGCTGCTGGACTGGGTCGGGGTCCCGTAGGTCAGCGGTTCTTTAGGTGGCGTCCCCCGAGGCGACCAGGCCTAATCTCTACTCTTTGTACAGCAAGCTGCCCTCCCTATTGCGATTAATGCCCCGATACCCCATCGGGATGAAGTTGTAGAGTAGTTGTCCGTCGGGCGTCTCGACGGCCACCGACAACCCCCCTCGCCGTTTCTCGCCCTTGCTTTCAAAAACTTTCAGGTAGCGTTTGCGGAACGTGCCGTCGTCGTAGTAGGCCATCCATACTTCGTTCGGCTCGCTGAGCGTGGGTAGGATGTGGTTGGCGAAGCGCTCGCGGTGATCGTCGAACTTCTCGGTGATGTGGGCGGTCCTGTCGAGATCGAGAAGCACCCGCTCGACGGGGGTCTCGACGAAGCGCCTGGGGGTTTCCTCCGACAGGCCGAGCGCGGCCTGGACCACCCGCCGGGCCTGCTGGGGCGTAGCTGCCACGGAGAGTTCCTTTGGCTCCGGTGCTCCGGGCAGATCCCTGGCATGGGGCAGGCCAAGTTGCTTCCATGTCGGTTGACCGGCGACGGCCTTGACGGCCTCGCCGAACTCGCGCCAGAGGGCGTGTTTGCCGGGGTTCGAGGCCCAGCCTGGATCAGGCGTGAAGCCGCCCGTGCCGCTCGATGTTTCGATACCCCGGGCACGGACCTGGCGTTCGGAGAGCGAGCGCACGCGGCAGCGGCAGCGGAAGCCGTTGGGCGGGTAGATGGTGTCCCAGACGGGATCGTCGGCGCGGAAGACCTTGCCGTGGAGCTCGCGGTGCCGCAAGCGGGCGGCCCCGTCGAGGACGGCGATGTATTGCCAGTAAGGACGGGAGGCGATCGTCTCGCGTTGGCGCTTGTAGCGCCGGCCGAGTAGGCGGCCGCGATATTGGTCCTTAGGATGGTGCGGATGCGGTGAGGCGTGCCGAGCAGCACCGTGCGCTTGTTGCCCTCGGCGTCGGTGACGGTCTTCTGGCCCCACCAGCCGGCCTTGCG
Source organism: Bryobacterales bacterium (assembly GCA_965248235.1). GTDB lineage: Bacteria > Acidobacteriota > Terriglobia > Bryobacterales > UBA6623 > UBA6623. Next base: position 1,265,429 of record CBDFIU010000003.1, read on the forward strand.
GAGTTCCGCTTCCAGCTCGGCGGCGGCCCGCTCGATGGTCTTGCCCTCAGCGACGGTGCGGTCTACGATGCGGCGGGTATCGGCGAGCAGGTCGAAGCGGGCCATGCGGGAGACAGTGAAAGCCTTGGCGTGAGCTTGTTCGGAGACCTCGTGCCAATCATCGGAGATGAGGAAGCCCTTGCGCCGGAAATACTCAACGGCCTCGGCCGGAGGCAGGCCGATGACGTGGCCGATGTCGACGCCGCGGGGATCGGGATCAGGCATCGGCGTCGACTCCCAGCCGTCCCCACATTTCGGCGGCGAACAGGACGCGGCCGAGCAGGTCCTGGAGCTGATCGGCCTCCAGCTTCGGGTACAGCTCGGCGAGGCGGGCGAGGATCATTTCAGGGTCTTTGTCAGCGGCGTCGAGCAGCGGGCGGGCGAGATCCTGGCTGAGGGACTCGGCTTCGCCGGGGTCGTCGGCGGCCTTGATCGCGGCTTCGAGGGCCTGCTCGAAGGGGTCGGCGGGATCGTCGGCGGCGAATTCGGTCGCCCTGGAGGACCGGAACTCGCCGCCTGCCGGTTCAGCCGGGGACGAGCCGATCAGCTCTTCGCCCTCCTTCGGAGGCGTCAGTCCAAGACGCTCGTAGGCCTCGCTTTGAGAGACCGGCAGGAACGGGTGCGCGGCTTGGCGAACAGTTGCGGATTGGCCTCGACCGCCTCTCGCAGACTCTCATACACCGCCGAGACCTCGGCGATCCTCTCTCTGAGTCCGCCGAGATGTTGGCGCACCGCCTGCCGTTGCAGCGTGCGGATCTGCTCAGTTGTGTCGGCAAGCTGCTCGCGGGCTTGGGCATAGCCGGCGCAGAGCGCGGCGATATCGGATAGTTTCGTGTCCATGATCGGGTGTCCTCCTTACGCGGCCAGTCGCCGGCCTCCCATCGCGTGGCGGTCGACGCGGCGGATCAGCTCCGCCGTCAGTCCGGTTTCGTCGTGTTTGGCCTGCCGGCGGCGGGCATGGCGCAGTAGATTCCGAAGCGCCCTGGCGCTGCCCTGGCAGGCTTCCCACAGCGCCTTTTGAGTTTCGGCGGCGAGGTCCTCGCCGAGGTAAGCTGCGGCGAGCAGGGCGGCATCGGAGGCGTTGATCGACTGGCAGACCGGGGGCCACCAGCCGATGCGGCTGGTGATCTGCCCGAACTTCCCGTCCGGGTCATGCACGAGCGCCATCAGCCCGGGCGTGCCGGCCAGCACCACCCCGACACCGGCGGCGTCTGAAATCCTCCTCAGGTGCAACAACGCCTGCGGGGTCAGCGTCTCGGCCTCGTCGACCAGGATGACGCGGTCGGAGCCGCGCAGGGTCTCGACGATGGCCGCGGTCGTGTCGGCAACCGTGCGCCGGGTGATGAGGGCGTTGACGGCGGCGGCAATCAGCCGCAGCACGACCGGAGCGCCCGCGCCGGGGTAGGCCTCGATCAGGACCGCTGTGGTCTGATGGTCGCCGGCGTAGCGCCTGAGCGCCATCGTCTTGCCGACTCCGACCCGGCCCGCGAAGATGCCGAAGTCGCGGTCCTGATGGGCGCGCCGGATCACCGACCGCACCATCTTGGCCACCGAGGTCTCGGTGTAGGGAATCTCGGCCGGATCGCGCTCCCGCGAGTCCTCGCGGCAAACGGCCGCCGTCATCGCCTCCAGATGCGCCGAGGGGTCGGACGGATAGCGGCCCGCGAGGATCTGCGAGACCGCGGCCGGGGAAATGCCGGCGATGCGGGCCAGCGCCGCCTTGCTGCGGCCTTTGCCCGACGCCTTCAGCCAACCTGTGATCTGACGGACAGCGGCCTCGGTATCGGCCTGCGAGTATTTCATAGCCATTGACTTAAGATGCCTCCCTAGAGATAGTCCACAAAGTCGTCTTTGCCTTCGGGCTCCGGTTCCTCGGGAGCCACAATTTCGGCCGCGATCTCGGCGGCGTGGGCGTGGGCCTCGGCGTCGATGACGGGCCGCGCCTGGGCCTCGATCTCCCTCAGACCCCGCAGCAACCGTTTCTCCTGGCCCCGCTTGCGCTTGGCCTTCAAGTCGGCGATACGCGACTCCTCGGCCCAGCGACGCCGCTCGGCCAGCTTCGCCACGCACACCCGTTGCCCGTCGTGGTTGATCCAGACCCTCGAATCATCGAAGAAGTCGTACTCGACCTCGACCCGGCGTCCGTCGAGCAGCAGCAAGAGTTCGGGGGCGCGATAGACGCGGTTGTAGAACTCGACCGCGCCGCGCCGCGCGACCCGTTCCTCGGAAGGCCGCGGCAGCGCCTCGGGGGGAATCCCGACCGGATTGCGCTCCAGGCTCGCCCAGATGTCGGCCGGCGCGCAGCCCAGGTTCGGCTGCGGTGTGTGGTTGTAGGCCGCGATGTACTCCTTGATCGCCTCGGCGTATTGGGGCAGCGACGGCAGCTTGACCCGTTTGTCGCGGATCGAATTCTTCAGGCGGCGGATATCGTCGTCGGTGCGGCAGTGGCCGCAATAGGACGAGAAGCGTTTCCCCACCCGCTCCTCGAACCAGCGGAACCAGCCCTCAATCAAACCCTTGCCCTTGGCGTTGCCCGGCTCCTCGGTGATGATGTCGATCCCCAGCCGTCGCAGCCAGCCCAGCGATTCGTCGGTCAACAGACCTACTGCGCGTCCTATACGCTCGCGGCCCACAAGCTGGGGCGCGACGTGGGGCTCGATGCCATCTACGCGGCGCTCCACGCCGAGGGCGTCGTCAAGGCGGAGTTGACCGAACCCGCCGCCGACATCGACGTGGGCGAAACCGGAGCGGCCCATCCTACGGCCCTGGAGGTGACACTTGCCTGAGAGTCTGCTGCCTCCCAACGCCTCGCCGCTTGAGAAGGCCCTCGACCGGGCGGCGGGGAAGCGTTTGGAAGAGATACCGGTCCCGGTCGGCGATCTCTGGTCGGCCGAGAACTGCCCGGTCGAAGCCTTGCCGTGGCTGGCCTGGGCGCTCGCGGTCGACAACTGGGGCCACTCCTGGCCCGAAGAGATCAAGCGCCGCGTGATCTCTCAGGCGTTCCAGATCCACGCCCAACGGGGCACGGTGGCGGCGCTCAAGAGGCTGCTCGAGTCGATCGAGGCCGAGTACGAATACTCCGAGCCTGAAACGCTGCGCTTCACCGTCGTGATCCACAACTCGAATACGCTCCCGCTGAGCGATCTGGCGGGTCTCGGGGCGGCCATCGACCAGATCAAGCGGGCGGCGGCGCACTACACCCTGGAGCTGCATGCGGGGCTGACGGGAGAAGTGCCGATAGCCGGAGGACTCTCGATGGGCCTGGGGGTGACGCCGGTCGAGTTCGATCTCTCAACCACGAGGACGGTGGAGACTTCCGGCGAGTTGCCCCTGGCCGCAGGGCTGGGCGGGTTCTCGCTGCACGAGGTGAGGCTGTGGGTATAGCAAGGACGAGGCCATGGCGTTTGTGCTGAGACTGACCGACGCGGGCCGGGCGGCGATCGCCGACGGCGCGAACACCGGCACCCGCGCGGTCACGTTCACGAAGATGGCGCTGGGCGCGGGCCAGGGGCCGGGAGGCGCGGGCGACGATGCCCGCACCGCGTTGCGCGACTCCCGCAACAGCGTGGCGCTCGAGGGCTCGACGACGGTAGCGGGCCGCATCGCCATCCGCGCCGACTTCACCCCCACCGAGACCTACGATGTCACCGAAGCCGGTCTGATGGGACGGATCGGCGCGGACGGAACCGAAGAACTCTACGCCTACTGGTCCTCGAACGGCGAGGACGTGACGGTGTCGGTTGCCGAGATCGCGGTCACCATCGACCCCTCGATCACGATCGGGGGCCTGGGCGATCAGCCGCTGTGGACGCTTCCCTTGCCGCAGGTCGCAACCTCCGACCGCGCCTTGGCTGTCACCCCCATCCGCGCCACCGCCGGGGGCAAGGTATCGGTCGCGGCCGGCACGAAGCTGTCTCTCGGCGAGAGATCAAGACGGGCAAGACGGGCGTCGCGCGGGTCTTCACAACCGCCGACTGGGAGAGCGCCGACCTCGCCGCCGACAGCGAATACTATCTTCGCGCCCAGGTCATCGACGGCTCGCTCACGATATACGTCGCGCAGGGCCTGGAGACCGACACCGCGCCCGCGAGTCTGCGGGGCACGGTTGACGGCAGCTCGGGAGGAGGTTTCCCCTCCACCCCGCTCGATGCCAGATTGGCGAGGATCGTGACCGGCGCGGCCGGGACGACCCCGTCGGTGACGACCTACCACGTACGGGCCAACCCGAACACCACCGCGATCGATGAAGTCCAGGTCGTGTTGGACCCCTTGCCGGCCCGCATCGACCAGATCGACAGGCTGCATTACTACTGGAGGAACTAGGTGGCGTCGGAACTCAAAAAGCTGTTTGATCCCGTTCAATTAACCACCTCCGCCGCGCGCCTGGGCAGCTACTCGGTGCCCGCGGGCAAGCGGCTGGACGGGTTCGAGCTGCTGTTGTCGAACATCAACAGCGCCGAAAGGGGTGTCGATATCTATTTGGGAGCGTCGGCTTCGGCCGCGACGCAGCTTTACTCGAAGCGCGAGAACGGCTTGCGGATCGCGGGCAAGACGCCGCTTGTCGTTCCCTCTAGGCAGGTGCTCGCGGCGGGCGATGGGATCTGGGCCGCCGCGTCCGACCCCTCTAGCATCTCGGTCCATGCTTCCGGCGTCGAGATCGACGAGGAGGGAGCGTTGCCCACCAGAATTTCCCCCCCGAGGCTGCTTTCGACCGTCACGACCACGATCTATACGGTGCCCGAGGACAAGCCGGTGCTTCAACTTCGAGCTGGCGGTCCTGAACGTCTTGACGGTGGCGGCGACTTTCACGAGCTATCTGGTCCCGTCCGGGTCGAACTCGGACGATCCGAACCGGCTGAGCTACGGGCTCGAGATCGCGCCCGATGAAACCAAGACGTTCTCGCTGCGGCAGGTGCTGGAGGCGGGCGACAAGATTACGGTTCGCTCGAACCGCGCCAACGCCGTGGCGATTCACGGGTCGGGGTACGTGGGGGATTTAGAGAGCTAAGGAGGGTCTTCGGCACAAACATGGGACGAATCACTAGCACGAAACCGGCTCTGACCGCGGCCGACATTCAAGCGGCCTGCGCGAATGCGCTCGACGCGCACACGTTCGAGGAGCCGCCCACAGCGGCCGAGATCCAGGCGGAGTTGGCTGCCGGCCCGCCCTCGCCGATCGCCTCGATCCAGCGGGGGTCGGTGCGAGTCACCGTCCCGTTTAACAACCGACATGGGACTACCGATATGACGAGCGTCACATTCGACTCGTCGAAGGCCCTCCTGCTTCCGCGAGTGCAAGACCCATCCTCGAGTTCGACTCTGCGCCATTGGTACGTGATGATCACTGGAGACAACACGTTGCGGGGATTCGCCCAGGTCGAGGAGCTAGGGGCAAGTCTGGACTTCGACTTGTATTACCAACTCATCGAGTTCTTCTAAGGAGTCAACCATGCCCACGCATACCAAAAAGATCATCGAACTCGACAGCAACAACAAGTGCTTTCACGAGTTCGAGTACTTCAGCGAGACCAAGACCGCGGTCCTGGCGTCAGGTCACATGGACGTGACCCTAAGGACCGACGGCCCGTTCCTGGGAAAGATCTACGACCAGGCGACGGACACGTTTTCGGACCCGCCCGCCGAGGGCGGCGGCTGACAAGTAAAGGAGAGAAGACATGGCTGCGGATACACAATTTCTACACGGTGTCGAGGTCCTCGACGTCGACGCGGGGCCGCGTCCCATCGAGGGCGCGGCGTCGAGCGTGATCGGGCTGGTCGGGACGGCGGTTGACGGTGAGGTCTCAACGCCCGTCCTGATTGCCGGCAGCCGCCGCGAGGCGGAGGTGTTCGGGAAAGAGGGCACGATCCCGGCGGCGCTTCGGGCGATCTTCGATCAGATCGGCGCTTCGGTCGTGGTGGTCAACGTGCTCGACCCCGACACGCACAAGACGACCGAGACCCCCAAGAACTACACCTTCGGCTCGGATGACACGGTGCAACTCGACCACCGCCACCTCAGCGACGTCAAGGTCTTCACCACGGCGAGCGGCCAGACGGCCTACACCAAGGACACCGACTATTCCGTGGATGAGGAAAGCGGTGTCGTGACCAGGCTCAGTGGAGGGACGATCCCGGACGCCGCCTCGAAACGCATCGGCTACAAGTGGCTGGATGAGAGCAAGGTCACCGCGGCCAACATCACGGCCGGGGCCGAGAAGCTGCTCGACGCCGAGAGCACGGCCGGGCTGCGGCCGAAGATCCTGATCGCGCCGGGCTTTACCTCCCAGGTGACCCGCACCGTCGACAAGATCACCGGCGCTCCGGTGACCAGCGCCCTGGAGCCGGTCGCCACGAAGCTCCGGGCGGTCATCATAGCCGACGGTCCCGACACCACCGACGCCGAGGCGATCGCCTACCGCGGCCTGCTCGATTCCAGGCGCATCTTTGTCGTCGATCCCCAGGTGAAGGTCTTTGACGCCGAGGCGAACCGCACGGTGACCGAGCCGGCCTCGGGCTACGTGGCGGGTGTGATCGCGAGATCGGATGCCGAGCGCGGCTTCTGGTTCTCGCCCTCGAACCGCGTGATCCGGGGGATCGTCGGGACCGCGCGGCCCATCGATCTGAGGCTGGGCGACGCCTCCTCCCGCGCCAACCTGCTCAACGCTGCCGAGGTGGCGACCATCGTCAACCAGAACGGCTACCGGCTGTGGGGCAACCGCACCTCGTCGTTCGATCCCAAGTGGGCCTTCCTCGCGGTGGTGCGCGTGGCCGACCAGATCAACGAAGCACTGTGGCGCTCGCACCTGTGGGCCCTCGACCGCACCCTCACCAAGACCTACATCGAGGAGGTGCGCGAAAGCGTCAACGCCTACCTGCGCGGCCTGACCGGGCAGGGAGCCATTTTGGGTGGGACGTGCTGGGCCGATCCTGAGCTGAATGACAAGGCCGCGATCAGCAGCGGCAAGGTGTATTTCGACTTCGACTTCACCCCGCCCTACCCGGCCGAGCACATCACCTTCCGGTCCCGTCTGGTCAATGACTACATCAAGGAGATCTTCTAATGCCGATACCTGACATTCTGCGCAACATCAACCTGTTCGTCGACGGCCGCGGCTTCGTGGGCAAGATCGACGAGCTGACGCCCCCGAAGCTGACGATCAAGACCGAGGAGCACCGCGCCGGCGGCATGGACATGCCGGTCGAGATCGACATGGGGATGGAAAAGCTCGAATGCGACTTCTCGCTGGCTGGCACCGACGCCGGGACGCTCAAGTCGTGGGGCCTGGGTTCGAGCAAGCCGGTGCCGCTGACCTTCCGGGGCGCGGTCCAGGACGGGGACGGCGTGGTGCGGGCGGTGGTGATGCGCATGAGGGGCATCATCCGCGAGGCGGACTTTGGGACCTGGAAGCCGGGCGAGAAAGCGCCGCTCAAGGTGATGGTGGCCTTGCGCTACTACAAGCTGGAAATCGGCTCCGAGACGGTTCACGAGATCGACGCCGAAAACATGATCCGCATCGTCGACGGAGAAGACCGGCTCGAAGCCCAGCGCGAGGCGCTGGGGATCTAGACGCATAGGGAGAATCCATGAAGACGACCTCGAAGACGACGACTATTGAGCTGAAACACCCCGTCACGGTGGACGGGACGGAGATCAAGCAGCTCACCCTCCGGCGGCCCAGGGTGCGCGATATGATCGCCTCGGACAAGGCCGGCGGATCAGATGCCGAGAAGGAGATCCGCACCTTCGCCCACCTGTGCGAGGTCTCCCCCGAGACCATCGAGGAGCTGGACTTGGCCGACTACCTGAAGCTGCAAAAGGGGTATCAGGGTTTTTTGTCCTGAGAGCCGGCGACGCCCGCAGCGCGGCGCTGATCCTGGCCTCCCACACCGGCTGGGGCCTCGATGAACTGCTCGAACTCGACGGCGGGGAGTTGAGGGAATGGCTGCGGGCGCTCGAAGCGGCGCAGCCGAGAATGCCCCGTCGATTTCGTTGACTTCTTAACCGCTAGCCGCATCATGCCCGGATCTCTAGCCACCAACATCGTCATTGACTCGAAGCTCGGGCAGAGCTTCCGCTCGACGATCGAATCGAGCACCAGGGGGTTCGGGAAGCTGGGGTCGGCGATCCAGAAGGCCGAGCGGCAACAGTCCCACATCGAGCAGTTCAAGCGGCTCAAGGTCGAGCTGGGCCAGACCGAAACCGCCCACCAGCAGGCCCGCGATCGCGTGGGGCAGCTCGGCCGCGAGATGTCGCGGTCGTCGCAGCCCACCCGGCAGATGAGAGCCGCGCTGGGGCAGGCGCACCAGCAGGTCCACCGGCTCAGCCAGAAACTGGGGACCCAGCGCAGCGCCCTGGGCCAGACGCGCCTCGCAATGAAGCAAGCCGGAGTCGCCACCACCCAGCTCGAACGACAGGAGCGCAAGCTCGGGGCGACGGTGGACCAACTCCGCGGGCGCTACGACCGGCTCACGCAATCGATCAAGAAGCGCCAAGCACTGAAGGAAAGAAGGTCCGAGCTGGGCGGCAAGCTGATCGGCACGGCCGTGGCGGGGGCAGCGCTGGCGCTGCCCATCAAGGCCGCCATTGACTTCGAGTCGAAGATGGCCGACGTCAAGAAGGTGGTGAACTTCGACACGCCCCAGCAGTTCAAGGCGATGAGCAGCGACATCTTGAAGCTCTCCACCGTGATCCCGATGTCGGCCGAGGGATTGGGAGACATCGTGGCGGCGGCGGGCCAGGCGGGCATCGCCCGCGAGGAGCTGTTGGAGTTCGCCTCCGATGCCGCCAAGATGGGCGTGGCCTTCGATATGGCGGGCGCCGAGGCGGGCTCGGCCATGACCGGCCTGCGGACCCTCTTCAAGTTGAATCAGGACCAGGTCGTCAGGCTGGGCGACGCCTACAACCATCTGTCGAACAACAAGGACGCCACCGCCCGCGACATGCTCAACATCGCCAACCGCGCCGGAGCCAGCGCCGAGCTGTTCGGGTTGAGCGGTGATCAGGTGGGAGCTTTGGGGGCGACCTTCCTGGCGCTGAAGACACAGCCCGAGGTTGCCGCGACCGGCATCAACTCCATGCTGCTCAAGCTGCAAGCCGCCGACAAGCAGGGGCCGAAGTTCCAGCAGGCGCTGGCGGGGATCGGCATGAGCGCCCAGGGACTCAAGGACGCCATCGAGCAGGACGCCCAGGGAGCGCTGCTCGGTTTTCTGGAGGCGGTGGAGTCCTCCGATGACGTCAGCGGCACTCTGTTCGATCTGTTCGGGCTGGAGTACACCGACGACATGACCAAGCTGGTTGGCGGCCTGGATCTCTACCGCAAGTCGCTGGGGCTGGTGGCCGATGAGACAAAATTCGCCGACTCGATGCAGAAAGAATACGAGGAACGCTCGAAGACCACCGCCAACGAGCTGGAACTCATGAAGAACCGCATGTACCGGCTGGGCGTTACGGTGGGATCGGTGACCCTACCGGCGCTCGGGAAGATGACGAAGTGGGCCGGCAAGGCGGTGGACTGGATGGCGGACCTCGCCGAGGGGTACCCCACCCTTACCGCCGGCGTGGTCGGGTTGACGACGGCCACGCTGGGGTTGACGGTCGCTTTGTTGGCGGGAGGCTATGCTGTCTTGGGAATAAAAACCGCCTGGCAGAACGCCAAGATATCCTGGGAGAAGGGCGGCAAGGTGATCGGCTGGACGCGAACAAAGCTGGTTGCCTTCAACAAGACGGCGCTCGTCACCTCGGCCCGCAAGAAGGCTCTGGCGGTGGGCGGGGCGATCAAGACCGGCTGGGCGAAGGCCGGCGAGGCGATCGGCTGGACGCGGACGAAGCTGGTTGCCTTCGCTCGTCACCTCGATACGCACCAAGGCGCTGGCGGCGGGCGGGGCTATCCAGAGCTTCGGAGCGTCTCTGGTGAAGTTCGCCACGACGGGAGTCACCGCGGCGGTGGCCGGTTTCAAGGGATTGATCGCCTCTACCTGGGCCTGGACCGCGGCGCTGCTGGCCAACCCCATCACATGGGTCGTGGTGGAGTGCGCCGGCTGCGGGCATCAAGCTTCTCCAACGGCGGGCACAATATTTCAAGACACCCGCCAACCCCTCCAGAGTTGGTTTCGAGCCATGTGGTGGCTCACGAGCCAGAAGAACGGGGCGAGCGCGCTGGGCTTGCAGCGGGTGTTGGGCCTGGGCAGCTACAAAACGGCCTGGACTTGGTTGCATAAGCTCCGGCGCGCCATGGTGCGGCCCGGACGCGATCGGCTCAGCGGGCGCGTGGAGGTTGACGAGACTTACTTAGGAGGCTTGGAGGAGGGCGTGCGCGGTCGCCAAACCGACGCTAAGGCGCTGATTGTAGTAGCGGCCGAGGAAGATGGTGCCGGCATCGGGCGGGTTCGGATACGCACCATTCCCAACGCCTCCGGGGACAGCTTGATGGCCTTCGTCGGCGAGTCGATCGAACCCGGCAGCGTGGTCCATACCGACGGTTGGCTGGGATACGAACCGCTCGAAGGCGACGGCTATCGCCACGAGGTGAGCTACCTGGAGGGGCAACCGGCGCGCGCCTCGAAACTGCTCCCCCGGGTGCACCGCGTGGTGTCGTTAGTGAAGCGCTGGATACTGGGCACGCATCAAGGAGCGGTCAGTCACGAGCATCTCGACTCCTACCTCGACGAATTCGCCTTCCGCTTCAACCGCCGCAAGTCCAGAAGTCGAGGCAAGCTCTTTTACCGCCTGGTTCAACAGGCCGTCGCCGTGCCACCGGCACCCTACAAATCGCTGGTCGGAGGCACCGCGACACGCGCTACGGACGACCACAACATGTAGGGGCTATTTCCCAATACCTGAGTCAAGTAAATACCCATCTACCTGAAAAATCCGCCCGTGGGTAGCCTCTCCGGCCCCTGGCCTGCGCTCCGAAAAATACCAGAAAAATCACCGCCGGGGCGAGTTTTGCAAGTTAAACGTAATTTCGTTGCAAGTTAAACGTCACTTTACAGGCCGGAGGGCGAGCGTTGGCCGGACTCACATGCAGGGATGAACGCGTGGCGATTCCCGCGTTAGGGTTCCCGCCGCGGCTTCGCGGCTCAAGAGTTTGCGGTCTTGTCGGACACGGTGTTGGATGTCGAGAACGCGTCAGGATCGTTACGTGAAGGGTATTGGGGCCGGTCCGGGCTAACCCCTCACGCGCACGAGCTTGCGGTCAATATCGGAAATGTTCGCCACCCCGGACATCGCCATGTCGAGCGCCAGTTCGGTTCGCAATAACTCAATGACGCGGGCTACGCCTTCCTGCCCGAACGTCGCCAAGCCCCATAAATAGGGCCGCGCAACACCTACCGCCGTCGCACCCATCGCGAGAGCCTTCAAAATGTCCGTTCCCCGGCGGAAGCCGCCGTCAACCAGCACGGGGATTTTGCCGTCGGCCGCTTTCACGCACTCTTCGAGCGCCTCGATGGTTGACCCGGTGTGATCGAGCTGCCTCGCGCCGTGATTGGAAACCACGACGGCGGCCGCGCCTACCTCCACCGCGCGAGCGACGTCTTCGCCGATCATCAGGCCCTTCAAAATGACGGGCAGGTCGGTGGCGTCCCGCAGTTGGCGGACAGTGTCCCAAGTCGGCGTCGGAAACGCGCGCGATGGGTAATCGCCCGTTCTCCAATAGCGCTGACCGGGTTTACGAATGAGATTCCCCTCGGCGTCGCGGGGGATGCCGGTATTGCACCAATTCCGCACGAGTTTATTGCGGATGCTGCGCTCGCGGTGCGAGACGTGCATGTTGTCGACGGTGAAACAGATCCCGGTGGCGCCTTGATCTTCGACGCGCTCGACGAAGTTCAGCATCGTGTTCTTGGTGCGGAATGGGCCGCCGGTTGTGTATTGCCACCAATTCTTGGGACCGTTGCCGGAGTTGATTACGCTCTCGATGCCGCCATTGGTGAACATCATCGTGTCGGCGGCGGCGGCGGCGCGGGCAACTTCTTGCTCGCCGTCGGGATAGAAGCAATTCTTGCCGCCGGCGGGGTCGATGAAGATCGGATGTTTCAGGGTGTGTCCCAAGAAGTCGGTCGAGATGTCGATGTTGTGGACATCGGTGAGAAAACGCGGCCGGATGATGATCTTGTCGAAAGCCGTGCGGGCTTCCCTGAGGGAAACTTCGTCCTTGCCGCCCTCGGCCATATAATCCCAGGCCAGCGGGTCGAGCTTTTCTTGGGCGCGCTTTTTGAAATCGAAGACGTTGACCATGTCCATGAGCAGCTCGCGTTCGGCCGCGGATAGAGGGTCGGCCCCGCGCGCGGACGCCTGGGCTTGCGCCCGGCCGAGATCGAGGCCGGCGGCGAGAGGAGAAGCCAGTAGGAATTGAGCGAACTTCTTGATGGCTTGGCGTCGGGTGGCGGTGGTTGGGGTGGCGGTCATGACACGTCTTCCTCGGGGTTCCGAGGCTGCCGCTCGGGTCCGAAGTCAATCATACGCCTATCGAGGGCTCGGAAAAACCCCAGCCCGCATTTCGGATCGCCTGACGGGTACAATGAAGGCCTTCGAAATGCGGATTCGTGTCCTATTTTTCGGCCTGTTGCGCGATCTGATCGGGTGTTCGGAGCAAGAGTTGGAGCTTCCTGAAAACGCCCGCTTGGAAACCGTCTTTGACCACTACGCGTCCCAATTCCCGAGAGTTCGCGAGATGTCCGACAGCATTGTCATGGCACGCAATGAGGAGTTCGTCGCCCGCGACGGCAGCCTCGCCGACGGCGACGAAGTAGCGTTGATGCCCCCGGTGAGCGGCGGAGCCCGAGACGAAAGGACACAGACGGCCCCTTGGTCGGCAAGCGTCGAGGACGAATGCGCCTTTTACGCCTTGACCAGCGATCCGATCGACGTCGAGGAGTTGAAGCGGCGAACGGCGGCGGCGTCGGTGGGCGCGGTGCTGACCTTCGAGGGCGTCGTGCGCGACAACTCCTCGGGCCGACGCACGCGCTACCTCGACTACGATTGCTACCGCCCCTTGGCATTGCGAACCATGCAGCAGTTGGGCCGAGAAATTTTGGAAGCGCATGACGTGCATGCCGTCGCCATGGCGCACCGGCTGGGGCGACTCGAAATCGGCGAGGCCAGCGTGGCGATCGTCGTCAGCTCGGCGCACCGTCGGGCCGCCTATGAAGCCGGCCTGGATGCGATCAACCGTCTCAAAAAGACCGTCCCGGTGTGGAAGAAAGAGTATTTCGAGGACGGCGAGATATGGGTCGAGGGCGAGTGGGACGAGGGCGTGCCGCGCTGATAGCGAACTTCCTTCGGTAAAGCGCCCGCGGACTCGGCGGTGAAGGATGCGGGCGAAAGAAACGAGCCTCCGGTGAAAAAGTCCCTCACGGCGTTGGTCGCGGCCTGCTTGGTCTTTATCTTGGCCGCACCGTTGCAGGCCCAACAAGAAGACGACCCGGTCTTTCGAGTCGATGTCAATCTCGTTCACATCCTGGCGACCGTCCGCGGACCCAACGGCGAGCCGATCGGCGATTTGACCAAGGACGACTTTTCCGTCATTGACGGCGGGAAAGAGCGCGAGATCGTCGTCTTCGAACACCACACCGATCGACCGCTCTCTGTCGCGTTGATGGTCGACAACAGCCTCAGCACGGGCAAGGAGCGTCGTTTCGAGAAGGCCGCGGCCAAGCGCTTCGCCGACGATCTATTCGAAACCGACCGAACCGGGACGGACCGACTCGCCGTCTTTCGCTTTTCCGTTTTCGTCGAGTTGATCGCCCGCTTCACGAAATCGATGAAGCCGATCGCCAAAGCGCTTGGCTCGATCTCGCCCGACAGCGGGACCTCCATGTACGACGCGATCCTGCTCGCCTCCGATCAGCTGGCGCGCCGCTCGGGACGCCGCGTGATGGTCATCATCACCGACGGCGGTGACACGACGAGCAATACGAGTTTTCAGAAGGCACTCGAGCGCGCCCAACAAGTCGATGCCGTCATTTACGGCATGATCGTCGTCCCGATCCGCGCCGACGCCGGACGCAATGTCGGGGGTGAAAACGCCTTGAAGGTCCTCTCGGCCCGCACCGGGGGCGAGACCTTCATCCAATATGGCGACGTGGAGATGCACGATGCTTTCGGCCGCGTCCTACGCAATCTCCGGACGCAGTATTTGATCGGCTACTACCCGCCGGAACGCACCGAGGCGACAGAACGCTTTCGACCGGTGGACCTGAAGGTTCGTCAGCCCGACGCGACGGTTTTAGCGCGGAAGGAGTATTATGTTCCGAAGATCAGGCGCAGGCGCAGAACCCGCGACAAGATCAGTTTGCGTCCGCCGCCCAAGAGGGCCCGCACAGCCCCAGCCATCGAGACAAGGCCCCCGGTGCGAACCAAGAGACAACCGCAATGAAACCGACGAACAGCGACAATCGCCGCCCGCCTCGCAAGGGAGCGCGCGGCAAGGCTAAGAGCGGGCGCGGCAAGGCTCAGGGAGGGCGTCCCGCGACTCGGGGCGACCATGCTTCGTCGCGGCCCGAGGACACGTTTCAGGAAGTGCGCTACCTCAAGCAACTGAAGGAAAAGCAGGCCGACGTGGCGGTTACGACCTGGGAAGGCGACGAGTTCGTTGGACGTGTGGAATACTACGATCGGGCTTTCTTGCGCCTGACGCGAGACAATGCGCCGAACGTGTTTGTATTCAAGAAAGACATTAAGTATCTGCGAGAGCAGGACTGACAAGACAGGTCAGTTCCCCAAACACAATCCAGTCGACGACGACGCGCAACTCATCCTCACTCGCGGTCACGAAATTCTTCGTACCAGTTCTGGGTGACGCGGATGATATTGGAACTCTCTTGAATCTGCTCCGCGACCACAAACCTTTGCCCGTCGGCGCTGACGTCATAGGTGACTAAGGAGTAATCCGCGCTGATGTCATAGGTGACTAAGTCGTATCGTCCCAACGCCTTCGATTCAAATAGAGGCTTCGGAGACCCCACAACCAGGTCTGACGAGCCTGATAGGTCAACCGCCATGAGAACTCCGCGCCATTCGAAGAAGAGTTCCTTGCCGTCCGCTCGCCAGTGCGGCTGCACGCCGCCGTCGAGCGATACCCTCTGTTTGTGGCCCCCGTCGGGAAACGAACTGATATAGACCTCCATCTGTCTTGACTCGTCGGAGGCATAGGCCACGAATCGCCCGTCGGGAGACAGTCGCGCCGTACTCTCATTGGCGGGAGTCCGAGCAAGCGGGAACTCCTTAAAGTCTCTTGCTCCAGCTTGCGACGCAAGTACGAAAGATCGCCCCCCACGGTGTCCGTCGGGCTCAGGCGCATGAAGAGCACGGTGTTGCCGTCGCGGGACCAGTCGGTCGGGTATTCCCGCGTTGTCGGCGATAGTAGCAGCGCGCTGGCCTCCCCCCCGCCGTCAGCCTGCTTGACGAAGAGGTTGCGGTCTCCTTGGCGCGAGGAAGCGAAAACCAGACGCTTTCCGTCGGGAGACCAGATCGGTGCAAGGTCCCTGCCTTCATGCGTTGTGACACGAGTCTTGATTGGCCGGTCCACCTCATGAATCCATATGTCAGGATTCGCCTGTTCCACCCAATTCACGACGGCGACGCGTTTATCGTCGGGCGAAAGAGCGAACAAAGCTGTCCCCTCGAAAGGCTCCCCGGTGGTCCCAATGCGGTTGCCCTGGCGATCCAACCAGACAAGCTGCTGTAGCCCCGCGACCGGCTCGAGGTAGACGAGAGTGCCGTTTTGTGAAACGCTCAGGGGCGCCTCTCCTTCAGCGATCACGAAGGGCTTACCCGTGGCCGTCAGAGTCTCGGAGGAAAACGGCAGCGCCAAAATGCCGGGCGGCTCGAATCGGCGGAAGATGATGTAACCACCTGGGTCATAGATAGCGCCTAAACCGTCCGGATGGGTATTTACTTGACTCAGGTGACCACAAGATGTAGGATCGGGGAAATGGAAGATTATCCTCGGAATCTGGCCGAGTTCGAGGCGCGTTTCGCCACCGAGCAGGCCTGTCGAGAGTATCTGTGTCAACTCCGCTGGCCGGAGGGTTTTCGTTGTCCGCGATGCGGGCACGACAAAGCGTGGGCGGTGCGGACAGCGCTGCTGGAGTGCGCCGGCTGCGGGCATCAAGCTTCTCCAACGGCGGGCACAATATTTCAAGACACCCGCCAACCCCTCCAGAGTTGGTTTCGAGCCATGTGGTGGCTCACGAGCCAGAAGAACGGGGCGAGCGCGCTGGGCTTGCAGCGGGTGTTGGGCCTGGGCAGCTACAAAACGGCCTGGACTTGGTTGCATAAGCTCCGGCGCGCCATGGTGCGGCCCGGACGCGATCGGCTCAGCGGGCGCGTGGAGGTTGACGAGACTTACTTAGGAGGCTTGGAGGAGGGCGTGCGCGGTCGCCAAACCGACGCTGAGGCGCTGATTGTAGTAGCGGCCGAGGAAGATGGTGCCGGCATCGGGCGGGTTCGGATACGCACCATTCCCAACGCCTCCGGGGACAGCTTGATGGCCTTCGTCGGCGAGTCGATCGAACCCGGCAGCGTGGTCCATACCGACGGTTGGCTGGGATACGAACCGCTCGAAGGCGACGGCTATCGCCACGAGGTGAGCTACCTGGAGGGGCAACCGGCGCGCGCCTCGAAACTGCTCCCCCGGGTGCACCGCGTGGTGTCGTTAGTGAAGCGCTGGATACTGGGCACGCATCAAGGAGCGGTCAGTCACGAGCATCTCGACTCCTACCTCGACGAATTCGCCTTCCGCTTCAACCGCCGCAAGTCCAGAAGTCGAGGCAAGCTCTTTTACCGCCTGGTTCAACAGGCCGTCGCCGTGCCACCGGCACCCTACAAATCGCTGGTCGGAGGCACCGCGACACGCGCTACGGACGACCACAACATGTAGGGGCTATTTCCCAATACCTGAGTCAAGTAAATACCCATCACCGTCCGTTACGACTTCGCGTCGCCCCGAAACGAGGTCATGTGCGATGACTTGCGCATCGTTGGGTCCGGCGCTGAAGGCGGTGTACAGCAGCTTGCGTCCGCTTCGCGAAGGCAATGTTCGCGGGAAGCTGAGATACGGCCTCTTCTCGTCCCACGGTTCGACCAAGATTCGAGGCTCGCCGCCCTGGGCGGAGACTTCATAGATAGCCGGCCTCGCGCCGAAGATGATCGAATCGCCCCCAGGGCTCCAACTGCCCTCCAAGTACTGCCCGGGAAGCTTGCAGATCGTCGCGACGCGGCCCCCGGCGGCCGGAACCGTCTTGAGTTCGTCTCTCTGCTGAAACGTAATCGATTTGCTGTCGGGAGACCAATACACGCGAGCCGTGAAAGGGGTCGATATGCCGGGTCCGGCGATCTCTCGAGCCCCATCCTTGTCGAGGTCCCGCACCTTGAGCACACCGTTGGTCGTCAGATAGGCCATACTCCGGCCGTCGGGAGAAATCACGGCCTGGGCAACGGGTTCATTGACCGGCAGTGCCAGCCGTGTGGGCGAAACGTTTCCGCCGGGCCGAGGCCCAAGAAACCACAGCGCGGCCAAAGAAACAGTTGTCGCGGCCCAGATCGTGGCGGCCGTTTTCCAAAGCCGCGGCACATGCCGCCGGCCTTCCTCCACGGCTCGGCTTTCCGTCGGTCCGGCGGGACCTCGATGTGACGAGGAGTCTTCGGATTCCCGTCGTTGCCGCAGCCCTCGCAGATCGACAAGCAGATCTTCGACTTGTGGATAGCGTTCATCGCGGTCCTTGGCCAAAGCCTTGCCGACGATCCGCTCCAGCTCCATCGGCACGCCGGCGCGCAAGGCCGTGATCGGCTCCGGAGCTTGTTCTGTAATCGCGTAGAGTACGGCCGGCGCGCGCTCCGCCTCGAATGGGACGCGGCCCGTCAGCATCTCGTAAATAACGACTCCAAGCGACCAGATATCCGTTCGGCGGTCAGTGGGTTGACGTCGGACCTGCTCCGGCGACATGTACGCGGGCGTCCCCAGCATCGATGCGTTCTTCGTGAGGTGCGATCGGTCGGCCACCAGCGCCAAGCCGAAGTCCATAATCTTGACTTGGCCTCGATCCATCACCATCAAGTTGGCGCTCTTGATGTCGCGGTGAACGATTCCTTTTTCGTGGGCGGCCCGCAGCCCTTCGGCGGTCTGGATCGCGACTTCGAGGGCTTCCTCCAGTTTCAGAGGGCGAGCCTTGGTCTTGTCCTTGACCGTCTCTCCCTCCAAATAGGCCATCGAGAGGAAGGTTTGGCCGTCGGCTTCGTCGATCTCGTAAACCGTGCAGATATTGGGATGGTCAAGCGCCGCCGCCGCTTGGGCTTCGCGAAGGAATCGTTCCCTGTGTTCCTCGTCGGCGAGCACCTCGGAGCGCAGGAACTTCAAGGCGACCGGACGTTTGAGTTTGGTGTCCCGGGCCTTATAGACCACACCCATCCCGCCTTCACCGAGCTTCTCGATGATCTTGTAGCGCGAGATGGTTTGGCCGATCATCGTGGAAGTTTGTACCGCCTATTCTGCGCGCCTACCCGGCGTGACGCCCGACGTGTGGAACGTAGTCAACCTAACAGACAAATTCGAGAAACGCTTCGCGGACCCTCCGGGCCACGTTGTGGATCGCTTCGTCGCCCGAGCGTCTGGTAATCAGCCCGTGCCCGCCGCCTTCCACGACGAATAATTCCGTTTTGGAAGGAATCAACGCGAGAGCGTCGCGCATCTCATCCACCGACCCGAAGGCGTCTTTCGTGCCGTGGGCGAAGAACGCGGGCGTATCGAGGCGAGGGAAATGCTCGGTCCGCAAACGATCCGGCTTGCCGGGTGGGTGCAAAGGATAGGAAATCAGCAGGAGGCCTACGGTAAGATCCGAGTCGTCGGCCGCCGCCATTGTCGCTTGGCGGCCGCCGTAGGACTGCCCGCCCATATACACGGGTCCGGCGATCTCGTCACGCAAGGCGGCCGCGGCGAGTCGCAATCCCTCGCGGTCGCGCTTGGCGGCCCCGCCATGGGGCGGACCCTTGGGGCGAGCCTGCCGGTAGGGCAAATCACAGCGCAATACGGCGACACCCGCCGCGGCGAATTCCTCCGCCAGCGCGACGAGCAAGGGCGCGTCACAATTCGAGCCCGCGCCGTGCGTCAGCACCAAGCCGGCGGTGGGGCCGTCGGCCGCGTCAGCGGCGGGCGAATGAAGATAACCCGAGACCGGGGGGCCATCCGGTGATTCACGAAGAAAACGTACGAAATCGAAGGGCATGAGGCATCATGCG
This sequence comes from Bryobacterales bacterium, assembly GCA_965248235.1. Taxonomy (GTDB): domain Bacteria; phylum Acidobacteriota; class Terriglobia; order Bryobacterales; family UBA6623; genus UBA6623. The sequence continues at coordinate 1,284,705 of CBDFIU010000003.1, forward strand.
AGACAAACCCCTATGGTATGACGAACCGGCTCACCCCAAGGGGCCCTCGTCGGCAATCCCCGCTTATGCCGCGCCAACGCGGTGCATCCCAACCGAGCGGCCTAAATCCCCACAGCCGCCGCGAGGGATCCGCGTTTATCCGGCTCCGGCGGCTTCGGTCGCGAGACCTTCCGACGACAGGACTTCGGTTGGCTCCAAAGTCGCGTCGACCAACTCCGCTCCCGGCGCGGTGACGTTATAGGCCTGTAAACCCTTCGGTCCTTCCTTGATCTCAAACTCGACTTCGTCGCCTTCCTCGAAGCTTTCGATAGCCATCCATCATGATGGATGAGAAGTGCACGAAAACATCCTGCCCATCAGAGCGTTTGATGAATCCATACCCTTTGGGCGCGCTGAACCACTTTACTGAACCAATTTCTTTCACTGCTCTTCTCCAAACAGTAAATATCGATCGGCGGAATCAGCCTGCTGAATTCGGATCGACCGAGCCGATCGCTCAGCCCGCCCGTTTTCAGCCGTCAATTCCCCTCTCACCCCCTTATGCGTAAAATGAACCCGGCAGAGGACACGGCCAATGTAAACTTTTTAAAAACTTTTTCTCCGCCCTTGATCGACCGTCGGCTCGGCTTGGATGCGAAATAGGATACGGTCGACGTGTTCAAACCCGCTTCGGGGCTCCCCAGGCCTTGAGCGCGGCACCGTGCATGCGATAAACTAATACGCTTGTTCACCGCATGGGCGTACGATCGGCGGCGATCGTCGAATTTTTCATCCCGGCGGACGGAACAAGCTTGCTGCCCTGATTCTTGGGCGGCACTGATAACGCACAAGAAATCAATACTTTAAGCGATGCTGAAGACAGACGGCGCCCTCATGATCGAGGCGGTGGGCCTCAGCAAGTTTTACGGGGCTTTCGCTGCTATTCGGGATGTCAGCTTCTCGGTGGGCCAAGGACAGGTGACAGCCTTCCTTGGACCGAACGGAGCCGGCAAATCCACGACTCTCCGGGTTCTTACCGGGTATTTGAGCCCCACGGCGGGGACAGCGCGGATTGCGGGCCTTGACGTGGCCACCGACCGCATCGAGGCTGTCGCGCGAGTGGGCTATCTACCTGAAAATGGACCGCTTTACCCTGAAATGACACCCCGCGAGCTGCTCGAATTCATGGGCGAAGCGCGCGGATTGGCCGACGGCCGCCTGCGAAATCGCCTGGAGGCGGTCATCTCGCAGTGCAACCTTCAGGCCGTCGCGGAAAAAAGTATTTACAAGCTCTCGAAGGGCTACCGGCAGCGCGTCGGTATGGCGCAAGTTCTATTGCATGAACCGGACATCTTGATCATGGACGAGCCCACCAGCGGGCTCGATCCCAATCAAATCCGTGACGTGCGCGAATTGATTCGAGAACTCGGGGAGACGAAGACTATCTTGATCTCGACCCACATTCTTCAGGAAGTGGAAGCCGTCGCCGACCAGGTGATCATGATCCACGAAGGCCGCATCGTTTTCGACGGCACATCTGACGAGATGGCCGGCGGCGGAACGCTCGAAGACGCTTTCCACCGGCTGACCGGCCGCGGCGAGGAACAACAGGAGGCCGGGTCAGTATCGGCGGCGGACGAAGAGCAGACGGCGGCGGCCGTCGAGGAATCCGACGGCCCCGAACCGTCCCCGGAGGAAAGGGCCGAATGAACGATTCTTGGCGTCTATCGAAAGCCGTCCTAAAACGGGAACTCTCCGGCTATTTCAGCAGCCCCTCGGGCTACGTTTTCATTACGCTGTTCGTGTTTCTGAGCGCCATCGCGGCGTTCTGGCAAGAAGCGTTTTTCGCGAACAATCTGGCGAATCTCGGGCAACTCAACAACTTCTTTCCGTATTTGCTGATCTTCCTAATCCCGGCCATCACGATGACGATGTGGGCGGAGGAAAAGCGCAACGGGACCGACGAGTTGCTGCTCACGTTGCCGGCCGCGGATCTCGATATTGTCGTCGGGAAGTACTTGGCGGCCTTGGCCATTTACTCGGCGGCGTTGGTGTTCTCACTCAGTCACGTCTTCGTCCTGCTATGGCTGGGCAGTCCGGATCTCGGTCTGCTGTTTTCCACTTATTTCGGCTATTGGCTGATGGGCGCGGCTTTGTTGGCGCTCGGGATGGTCGCCTCGCTTTTGACCGACAACTTAACCGTGGCGTTCATCCTCGGCGCGGTGTTTTGCAGCGTACCGGTCTTCATCAACGACGCCGGCGTCATTCTAAGCGGCGGTTTGGGTCGATTGGCGGAAGGGCTCTCATTCCGAGAACAATTTCGGGACCCCGCGAACGGTGTGATTTCGCTCTCGTCGTTACTCTACTTCGTCGGTTTCACGGCCGCCATGCTCTATTTGAACGTAGCGCTGCTGGGCCGCCGACACTGGCCGACAGGAAAGGACGCCGTGAGGCTGGGGCGTCACTACGCCTTCCGGGGGGTGGCGTTAGTCGTCGCCGCGGCCGCCCTGACGATCTTCGCCGATCGTGTCGGCGGTCGGCTAGATCTTACGGCCGAACAGATTCACTCGCTCTCCGGCGAGACGAGTGATCTGCTGGCAAGCCTCGATTCCGACAAGCCGGTATTTATTCAGGCTTACCTAAGCCCTGAAGTTCCAAAAGGTTACCTCCAAACCCACACGAACATCATGAACCTGATGCGCGAATTCGACGCGCAGGGCGGTGATCGCGTGCACTCGCGTATCGTGATGACGGAGAAATACACGCCGGAGGCGCGAGAAGCTCAGGAACGCTACAACATCACCGCCAGGCCGCTCCCGCTTTGGGAGCAAAGCGCGGGCGGAAGCAACGATATCTTCATGGGGATCGCCTTCAGCGCGGGGGCCGAGGAGTTCGTCATTCCGTTCTTCGACCTGGGGCTGCCGGTCGAATACGAGCTGGTGCGGTCGGTCCGCGTGGTCGCCCGCGCCGAACGCAAGAAGATCGGCATTCTTGATACCGGCGCGAAGCTCTTCGGCGGCTTCGACTTTCAGGCCCGCCGGCAAACCCCCGATTGGTCGATTGTCTCGGAGTTGCGCAAACAATACGAGGTCGTCCGTGTCGCGGCCGACAAGGATTACCCGGGGGACCTCGACGCTTTGCTGGCGGCGCTGCCGAACACGCTCAAGCAAGATCAGGTGGACCGCCTCACCGACTACGCGGGGAAGGGCAACCCGCTGTTGTTGGTCGTCGATCCGTTGCCGGCGTTCGACATCGAACTATCCCCGCAGCAGCAGCCTCAAAACCCCTTCAGCCGCGGCGCCCCTCCGCCCCCGCCCCCGGCCGATGTGACGGCTCTGATGGACGTTCTCGGTGTGGAATGGGACCACAATCAGGTGGTGTGGGACCGTTATAATCCGCATCCTCAATACCGCACGTTGCCCCCGGAAATTCTCTTCATTGGACCGGGAAGCGGAGCCGATGACGCCTTCAATCCCGAAGAGGAGATCACCTCGGAGATGCAAGAGCTGGTGGCCCTTTACGGCGGCGTTCTCCAGCCCAAGGAAGGCGCCGACGTCGACTTCTTTCCACTGCTCTCCACCGGCCCCGACTCGAACACAGCGCTTTGGATGCGACTCGTGCAGCGCAGCATGTTCGGGGTGCGGATTTCCACCACCCTGCCTCATCAGCCGAATAGCGAGCGCTATGTCACGGCGGCGCGGGTTCGAGGCAAGTCCGGCGACACGCCGGTCAGCGCCGTTGTCGTCGCCGATGTGGACATGATGGGCGAACAGTTTTTCCAACTACGTCGGCAGGGCATGGGCATGTTGAGCTTCGACAATGTAACCTTCTTGCTCAACTCCGCGGACTATTTGGTCGGCGATGATTCCTTCATCGCACTACGAAAGCGCCGCCGCAAACATCGCACGCTCGAGGCCATGGAGTCGCGCACGAAAGTCTACGAGGACCAGCGGCTGGTGGACACGCAAGAAGCCGAGGCCTCCGCCGCGAAACAACTCGAGGAAGCGCAGGCGCGGCTCGACAGCGCGGTCGAGAAGCTGCGGAATCGCACCGACCTCGACCAGCAGACCAAGCGCATCATGATCGCCAATCAGCAGAAGGCCGAGAATCGTCGTCTGCAAGTGGCGCGCGCCAATATCGAAGACGAAAAACAACGCCTGATCGAGAACGCTCGAGCCGACATGGAAGGCTCGATTCGAACGATTCAAAACACGATCAAGTTGTTGGCCGTCGCCCTGTCGCCGGTTCCGGCCTTCGGCTTGTTTATATGGGTATCGCTGCGTCGGCTGCGCCGCGAAACGATCGGCGTTTCGGCCGATCGTCTGCTGAGCGAAGACCGAACATCGTAACCCCGGGGAGTTTGTGAGGCAAGGGATGAATGAACTGCAAAAAACCGCCGTCTTCTGCGTTACGGCCGCCGTGTTAAGCCTGGCGGCCGTCGCCGTCGACCCCGGTAACGTGACACCCGACATCTTCGTCGATCAGGGCGAACTTTTCTTTCAGACGTTCACGAACCCGCAAGCGCCCAAGGTCATCGAAGTCGTCGACTACGACGAAGACACCGCCACCGCCCGACCTCTCAAGGTGGAGTTTCAAGACAACAAATGGGTGATTCCCTCGCACCATGCCTACCCGGCCGACGCCGAGGAGCGGCTGGCACAGACCTCCGCGGCGTTGATGGAACTGCGCAAGGATATGACGATTTCCGGGCGCATCAAGGATCACTCCGAGTACGGCGTCATCGACCCTCTCGATCGGGAATCGACGACTCTCGCCGGCCGCGGCAAGCGCGTCACGCTACGCGACGAGAACGGCACGATGTTGGCCGACTTCGTGGTCGGAAAGCAGGTCGAGGGAAAAACCGGATACCGCTACTTGCGCGTGCCCTCGCAGCGCCGCACCTACGCCGTGAAAACCGACGCTGATATTTCCGCCGAGTTCGCGGATTGGATTGAAACCGACCTACTCAAAATCGACGTTGCCGAGATCCGGAAGATTTCGATCAACAGCTACTCGATCAACGAGCGCCGAGGCGTTCTCGAAAATCAGGAACGCAATACCCTCACCAAGCGCGACGACAAGTGGCGTATGAGTGGCGGGCGCGCGCCGAAGGAGAACAAAGTCGACGCCTTGACGAAAGCCCTCGACGACTTGCGCATTGTCGATGTGCAGCCGAAGCCGGAAAACCTAACCCGCGACCTCAAGACGAAAGAGGGCATTCGCATGTCGATGGATTCGGTGATGTCGCTGCGGCAAAAGGGGTTTTTCGTCACTCCGCGGGGGCAGTTGTTTTCCAACGAAGGCGAGATTATCGTCGAGACGGCCAACGGGCTGGAATACACCCTGCGATTTGGCGAGATCGCCTCCGGAGCCGGGCCGGCGACCGAAGGCGGCGCGAAAGTCGACGCCGCGCAAGAGCGCCGCTATCTTTTCATCACCGTCAACCACAGCGCCGCGCGCGCCAAGCGCTACGCCGAAGAGGGTAAGGACCCCGAGAAGAAGGGCGAAGAGCTTGCGCGGGAGCTGCGAACCCGCTTTGCCGATTGGTATTACGTCATCTCGGGCGCCGACTTCAGCAATCTTCGTCCGCGGCGACGAGACTTGCTAAAGGGCTAGATGGGTATTTACTTGACTCAGGTATTGGGAAATAGCCCCTACATGTTGTGGTCGTCCGTAGCGCGTGTCGCGGTGCCTCCGACCAGCGATTTGTAGGGTGCCGGTGGCACGGCGACGGCCTGTTGAACCAGGCGGTAAAAGAGCTTGCCTCGACTTCTGGACTTGCGGCGGTTGAAGCGGAAGGCGAATTCGTCGAGGTAGGAGTCGAGATGCTCGTGACTGACCGCTCCTTGATGCGTGCCCAGTATCCAGCGCTTCACTAACGACACCACGCGGTGCACCCGGGGGAGCAGTTTCGAGGCGCGCGCCGGTTGCCCCTCCAGGTAGCTCACCTCGTGGCGATAGCCGTCGCCTTCGAGCGGTTCGTATCCCAGCCAACCGTCGGTATGGACCACGCTGCCGGGTTCGATCGACTCGCCGACGAAGGCCATCAAGCTGTCCCCGGAGGCGTTGGGAATGGTGCGTATCCGAACCCGCCCGATGCCGGCACCATCTTCCTCGGCCGCTACTACAATCAGCGCCTCAGCGTCGGTTTGGCGACCGCGCACGCCCTCCTCCAAGCCTCCTAAGTAAGTCTCGTCAACCTCCACGCGCCCGCTGAGCCGATCGCGTCCGGGCCGCACCATGGCGCGCCGGAGCTTATGCAACCAAGTCCAGGCCGTTTTGTAGCTGCCCAGGCCCAACACCCGCTGCAAGCCCAGCGCGCTCGCCCCGTTCTTCTGGCTCGTGAGCCACCACATGGCTCGAAACCAACTCTGGAGGGGTTGGCGGGTGTCTTGAAATATTGTGCCCGCCGTTGGAGAAGCTTGATGCCCGCAGCCGGCGCACTCCAGCAGCGCTGTCCGCACCGCCCACGCTTTGTCGTGCCCGCATCGCGGACAACGAAAACCCTCCGGCCAGCGGAGTTGACACAGATACTCTCGACAGGCCTGCTCGGTGGCGAAACGCGCCTCGAACTCGGCCAGATTCCGAGGATAATCTTCCATTTCCCCGATCCTACATCTTGTGGTCACCTGAGTCAAGTAAATACCCATCCAGAACTATTCTTGAGTGACCGCATCGCGTGGGGGCTTTGAAAAGATGGGGACAGTCCACTTCGCGCCTAATGCGATTACTGATTCAATGGAGCTTATTCGGTCGGCGCTCGGTACAGTCCCCAATTTTTCACAGCCCCGCGGCGATGCGACTCTGGTTGGCAGTGGTTACCTCCGCAATGGCGGATCGAAGCCTTCTCAAGGTCGGGAAAGGTGTCTTTTCACGTGGTCTGATCACTAGCCTGCATTTCTCACCACCTGACGGTCGAAGCACGCAACAGGCCTGTCATTACTTCGTTACGGTTGCCTGCCGTGCTCACCGTACTGTTCAAGTACGCCACTTTGGTTAAGGAAGGGGCGCCAGGCGGCCCGTGCCTCGTACTGACAGGTCTCTCACGCACTTCGCCCCGCCAGGTGGTAAGAAATGCAGGCTAAGCCCGCTTCAAGATGAAAGGCAGATGCCGGGACTGGTTCTTGCCCGCGCCTTCGGGGTTGACGCCGGCGAGCTTCAGCGCGGTCGAATAAATATGCCCGTGGTTGGGCACGATGAAGTCGGGCGACTTCTCGGTGTAGCCGGACTTGAATTGCCCGTCGCGGTCATAGCGCGGGTCGAGTTCTCCGGTCTTGGGGTGAATCGGAATCGGCTGCATGGTCTTTTGCCCCACCCAACCGAACTGCTCTCCTCCGCGAACGCCCTTGCCTAGGAACGCGCAAGAGTTAACCGGGTTGTGCGCGCTGATGTCCTGACCCAGGATCTGTTCCTTCCTTTTCTCGTCGCTGAGGTCGGTCTTCTCGAGAATGCTCGAAATATTGCCGGCCACCGTGCGGCCGAATTCGCTGGCGAGCACGATCGTCGTGTAGTCGTAGTAGGACGTCCCGGTGTTGCCGTACTCGGTTTCCTTGAGCAGGCGAACGAAAGTCTTCAACGGCGTCCATAGCTCGCGACGTATCATCTCGCGTTGGTCGTAAGGGTAGCCGCTCAAAATCTTCTTGCGGGCCCAATGATGGTCGAAGCAGCGGACCATGCGAGGTTCGAGCCAACCGGCGCAGCTCAGCCCGCGCGTCATCATTTCGTACATCATCATTGCCTGGACGTTCATGTTCGGCGTGTTCTTACTGCGCGCCAGGGTGCTGTTGATGACTTCGAAATCGATCTCTTCGTCGTCTTTGGAAACGGCGAATTCATCGCGCAACATCGGGTCGAGGAAGAGCGTCCGGGTATCGACCTTTTGGGGCGTGCCCTCCGTCAACCTCTTGTAAACATCGAGGGCCGAGGAAAAGCTCTTCAACTCGGGACTGTTTTTGTCGGCCAGCAATTGCCGGCGAGGCTGCTCGAGAAAGCGCTGTACGGCGTGATTGCGCTCGTCGTTGCGCAGGGCGATGGTCTGCTCGATCAGGTGCCGCATGTACTTCGGCGTCCGCGGATAGATGATGTGCGCCCAACTCGGCCCCAGGGCGTGGTAGATGCCCGTTCCCTCCGGATACGCGGCAATGTCCAACTCACCGTCGGAAAGCCAGCGATGCCAGTTCAAATTCGGCAGTAGGTAGGAGCGTCCCTGTTGTTCGCAAAAGGCCTGCAAAACCGTCCGCTCATCCGGCTCGCGGCGGGCCTTCATGTCCATCTTGCCGCCGTAGTAGCCGTAGTGCGCCTTGAAGCGGTCGCGGGTATGGCCGCTGCCGGTGAGGGCGCTCGAGAGAATCGCCATCTCGCCGAATAGTTCCTTGCCGTCCTCGGCGAGAGGCCCGTGGAAGATCTCGCCGCGGCGGCGGAATTGTTCCGGGCTCAGATCCTTAGTGCGGTAGACATGGTCGGAGATCTTGCCCCAGTCGTTGGGGTCGCGCGGCAGCTCGCAAAAGTTCGCGTCGTTGCGCGCCGGGACGACCGGCCCGAACATGTCATAGCTCATCCAGGCGCCTTCCATGAACCAATAGATCAGGAAGCGGGGTTCGGTTGCCTCGGCGGCGTGGTCTTTGACGGCGCCGGTCAGCCGCGGACTCAGAGAGCCGTGCCCGCCGCTCACGATATAGCTGAAAAAGTCGGAAGCCGCCAAGCCGCCGGCGAAGCGGCCGGAGTTCTTCAGAAATGTCCGACGTTTCATGGAGACCTTTCCCGGAGCGGTTTACGCTTGTGTCCGTCACCTTGATTATAGTTTCGCTCTCAGCCGACCACAAGGAAACCCGGCAACGAGGTTCGATCGTTGACCCGCCCTCGCGACTCCGACTCGAGAAGATACGATAGAGGCGACTCACCGACGAATGTTCACTCCCGCCTCCATCTTCCACCGCTGGGTTAGCCGCCGTATGCGCCGTGACTGGGACCGCCGTGCACGCGACAATGCCTTCTTTTACGTCGACACGGCGAACAGCGATTGGAGCGAGCAAGATATCTTCGAGTCCGGCCGACGGATCGTCGCGGAAAATGTTCTTAACGATATGGAGAACATCTGCCGCGGCAATTCTCCCGACCGCATGCGGGTGCTCGACATCGGTTGCGGCGTCGGACGCATTACCAAGGCCTTGGCCGAGACTTTTCAAGAGGTCCACGGTGTGGATATCAGCGGCGAGATGGTCGTTCGCGCGCGGGACTTGTTGTCGGGAACCCCGAACGCCCGGGTTCACCAAAACTCGGGTTCCGATCTCCGAGTTCTCGGCGATTTGGATTTTGACTTCGTGTTTTCGTTCGTCGTATTCCAGCACATTCCGGATCGATCGGTGATTGAGAGTTATGTGCGGGAAGTTGCTCGGGTGCTGAAGCCGGGCGGGTTGTTCAAGTTCCAGGTACAAGGCCGTCCGACCGCCCGCCGATATCATCGCAACAGTTGGTTTGGAGCCTCGATTGAGTCCGAGCAACAGGCCCGACGATTGGCTGAAAGACACGGCCTCGAAGCCCGCTATTTCCACGGCGCCAGCACGCAGTATTTCTGGCTCTGGTTCTTCAAACCGGAGGACGTCTAAGCCGAGCCGCCCCCGGTGAAGCGCCAGCCGTGCTTTCAACCGGAAACCGGCCCTGCGAGGACCGGCCTATTTGCGAGCCCAAGCCCGGTGAACCGCGGTGAACCGGGCTGAGCGCGGACTTCCGTCCACGCCTCTGCTTCTGTTGCTCGCATGGCCGGCGGGATGTTCGGAGGCGCTCGCCTGGTCGCGCTCAGCCGCCTAGACGTATCTCGTCGATCAGGCCCTCGCCTTCTCTGACCTTGCATAGACGGTTGACGGGAAGGTCTTTGAGGACTTCGGTCGCCCCATTGGGCCAGCGGATGGTGACTTCCTCAACGACCTCGGCTTTCCCAAGCCCGAAATGCAAACGGAAATCGTTGACCGAGTAGTAGCTCGATTGGCTGGCCACTTCTTGCGCTTGCAGGCGGCCGTCGGCTTTCACGATCACTCGGGCGCCGATCGCGCTGCGATTCGATTGGACGCCGATGAGTTTCATTTTGAGCCAGTGGTTACCTGTCTTTACATCGGCGCGAATCAACGACGGCGGTTCATTCATGTTCATCACGAGGACATCCATGTCGCCGTCGTTGTCGAAATCGCCGAAAGCGCAGCCTCGGCTCGAGTGCGGGGTGGTAAGGCCGGGGCCTGATTCGGCCGTGATGTTTTCGAACTTGCCGTCGCCGAGGTTGCGAAACAGGAAGCGGGGGCCGCGGTAAGGGTAGCGTGAGTTGAACTGCTCGACGCGGGGGTAGAGATTGCCCACCGAGTAAAACAGGTCCGGCTTGCCGTCATTGTCGAAGTCCACGAAGCCGGCGCCCCATTGGATGTGCCGCGTCATGACGTGGAGCCCGGCGGCGACCGACATGTCGACGAAATAGCCCTCGCCGTCGTTTTGGTAGAGGGCCGGCATTTCATCGGCGAAGAGTGTCTTGACCATGTCGAGCTTGCCGTCGCCGTTGAAGTCGGCAACGGCCAGGCCCATTCCGGCTTGCTCGCGACCACTCTCGCTGTAGGCGACTCCTCGTTCGACGGCGACATCGGTAAACGTCCCGTCGTGATTGTTGCGGTAGAGAATGCTGGGCGTCGAATCGCACGCGACGTAAATGTCGGAGTGGCCGTCGTCATCCACGTCGGTCACGATGGCGGTCATCCCGTAGTAGCCGTGAGGGTTGTGGATGCCGGCTTGCTCGCTGACGTCGGTGAAGGTCCCGTCGCCGTTGTTTCTGAACAGGAAATTCTTGGTCCCCTTCATGCCGCGCGGGCCGCAGTAGACCGGGACTCCCTTCCACTCGCAGTTGTTGCCCTGTCCGGGGAGGGGGAGCTCTTCGAGATCGACGTCGATGTAGTTGGCGACGAACAGATCGAGCAGACCGTTGCGATTGTAGTCGACGAAAGTCGCCCCGGCGTTCCAGCGCTCGGGTTGATTGCCGAGGCCGGCTTGGGCGGTGACATCGGTGAACGTTCCGTCGCCGTTGTTGTGATAGAGAACGTTTCGTCCCCAATAGGTGATGAAGAGATCGTCGTTGCCGTCGTTATCGTAGTCGCCGATGCAGACGCTGCTCGCCCAACCGCCGTGCGCCAGACCGGCCTCCTCCGTTACATCGGAAAAGGTGCCGTCGCGGTTGTTTTTGTAGAGGTGGTTGATCGGTTCTTCGCCCGCCGGGAAGCCCTCGAGTCGCGAACCATTGAGGACGAAAATATCCAGCCAGCCGTCATTGTCGTAGTCGTAAAACGCGACGCCGCAACCGTTAGCCTCGACGATATATTTAACCTGCTCGACGCCGCCGTAAACGATTTCGTCAGTGAGGCCGGCCTGTTTGGCGATGTCGACGAATTGGACGCCGTAGGGCTCGGGTGTTTCGGCCGCGCGCAATCCCGAGACACGGCCGGCGGCGCCGAAGAGGTTTCCGGCCAGGGCGGCTCCCGTGATTCGAATGGCCTGTCGGCGGTTCATTGCCATGGTGCGTCGATGGCCAATCCGGCTCGGATGGTGATCATGCGCCGGACGACGGCGGGAGAAGGCCGAGCCTTCCACTATATTACGCGTCGGCAGTAGGGCCGCGCCTCTCGACTCGGCGTGGGACCTCGACAGAGACAGGGCGACTTGATGGGGCGTAGGCCGAGGCTGACGGGAACGCTCCCGCCGTCGTAGGTGATTTAGGGCGCGATTGTCGTATAAACTTGTCGTTAATGTTAAACCATTTCTTTGAATTATGTGTATAATTGCAGTGCTTCAAAGACTTCGCGGCACTGGTGTTTTGGCCGCGCTGCGGGGCCTTGGGGACTCTGTCGTTGATCCGCTCGGATCGGCGGCTGAGGGCAATTTTGAAGCAGGTCTACCTATGGGACTGACCATGCGGTAGCTATTGGCAACGAACCGCCGTTTTCTTCGCTCGTCGAAGCGAAGTCACCCAAACCCTGCTAGATCAGTATTCCGGCAACGTGTTGCATCGGATTGCTTCGGCAAGGTGCGCGTTGGCGCGAGGCGACGAGCGGTCGTCCCGGGTGTATGTAAGAGAGGCGGCCCACGAAGACGTGACCGAAATCGACTCGACGGCATGGTTCGCCTTGCACGTCAAACCGCGCCACGAAAAGAGCGTCGCCCACACCCTTTGCGCGAAAGGCTACGAGGAGTTCTTACCTCTGTTTACGGAAAAACAGCGTTGGTCGGACCGAGTAAAAGAAGTAGAGAAGCCCCTTTTTCCACGATATATCTTCTGCCGATTCGACCCCGATCACCGCTTGCCGATTCTGAAAACGCCGGGCGTGTTGGAGGTAGTGGGTTTCGGTCGCGGCCCGGAACCGGTGGACCCGCTAGAAATCGAAGCGATTCGAGCGATTATTGAATCCGGTCTACCCGCCAAACCGTTTCCCACGATCGAAGTGGGGGAAAAGGTGCGCGTGATGGAAGGTCCGCTGCGAGGGCTCGAAGGCGTCTTGCAACGCTATCGTGATCTTGACCGCCTGGTTGTTTCGGTGACGTTGTTGCAGCGCGCGGTCGCGGTTGAGATTGAGCGCGAGTGGGTTGGGCGAATCTAGTTTTTGGCGCTAGTGCCACGACCGCCCGAAAAAGTTTGTTTGGCTGCAAAGCACTATTCTTGAGTGACCGCATCGCGTGGGGGCTGTGAAAAAATGGGGGACAGTCCACTTCACGCCAGGAGAAATTGTTGATTTGATGAAACGTATTCGGTCGGCGCTCGGTACAGTTCCCAATCTTTCACAGCCCCGTGGCGATGCGGCTCTGGTTGGCAGTGGTTTCCTCCTCAATGGCGGATCGAAGCCTTCTCAACAAGGTCGGGGAAAGGTGTCTTTTCACGTGGTCAGCACGGCCCCGTAGTGCGGGTCGCGCTCCTCCATCTCCTCGGCCAGGGTCAAAAAGTCGCGCCGGCTTCCCTCGGCCGCCGAGCGCAGCAGCGCGGCCAGCCGTTCCGGCGTCAGCCCCGACGCCATCGACTCGCCGTTCCAGACTTGCCGCACGCCGGTCAGGGTGGGATGCGCCGCCTCGCGGGTCAGCTCCTGCTTGCGGACGGGCCGTCCGTCCGGGCCAAGGATACGGGTCATAACATCCGCCATCAGAGCATCCCTCTCTGAAATCCGCCCGTCGCCCGCACCCGATAGGGATCACGGTCGACGGCGGGGTCGTACTGCTTGCGGACGGGCCGGTAGTCAAAGACCTCGACCGGCGCGTCGGCGGCGTAGAGGCCCAGCGCCGCCGCCCAGGCACGGTCGGCGTGACCGTCGCCGCCGTGCACGTCGAAGCGCACATGGCCCGCTGGGGTGGTGACCCGCCGCAGCGAGTGCAAATCGGCGCGGATCGCGGCATCCGCCGGAATCCGCAGCCGCCGGTCCTCGGCATTCTGTTTCAGCAGCGTCGCCAGGTGCTGCTTCGCCGCGGCGGTGAACAGCACACCCTCGACGCGGTAGGCGCCATGGCGGCGGCGGGCGTCCTCGGTGGGCGCCTCGCCCATGCCGGTCTGGTCCATCGCGATCCGCAGCGGGTTGTAGCGTGCCACCAGCTCATCCAGCGTGGCGGCCTGAGCGGCAAACGAGGCGCGCCGCAGCACCCGCACCTCGCGCGTCCACAGCACGTCGCCCACCCGCTCCCACACCCAGCCGACCCACAGATCGCGGCGCGCCGCGATGTCGTTGCCGATGAAGGCCGGCCCGCCCGTGAATTTTTCCGGGTCCCCGGCGCTGTCGTGCTCGATCCGGGCAAGCAGGTCGTAGCTCAGCCAGGCGCTCGCCTCGTCGAGCCATTGAAGCTCGTACTCCTGCGCCCAGGCGTCGGGATCGTTGAGGCCGCGCCGCAGCAGGTCCACGTCGCGCGGCAGCCCCTCGGCGACCGCCTGATGGATGTCCACCACATGCTGCGACCAGGGATTGTCCGGGTCGCGGTCGGTCATGATTTCGTAGAATTTGTTGCCCTTGCCGTTGGGCGTCGAAATCACCCGCAGCTTGTGGCCGGCCGAGATCACCGGGAACAGCGCCGCCCAGATCTTGCGGCTGTCGGCGTGGAAGGCGAACTCGTCCAGCAGCACGTTGGCCGAAAAACCGCGCGCCGTGTCGGGGTTCGCCGGCAGGGCCGTGACGCGCGAGCCGCCCGGAAGCCTTACCTCCAGGACCTTGATCTCGGCAGCCTCCAGCCAGTCGTCGTTTTCGGCGTATTCGAAGGCCGCTTGAAGAGCCTGTAAATGGCGTTTGACGCCCTCTTCCATCGCCTCCCGCGCCTGCCGCTCGCCGCGCGAGAGGATCACCCAACGCTCGCGGCGGCCCGCCGCCTCGGCCTCCAGGCAGTCGAGCACGATCTCAAGCGTGGAGGTGAAGGTCTTGCCGGTCTGGCGGGCGAACATGCCGGCCTTGAAGCGGCTCTTGTCGGCCAGCCAGCGCCGCTGGTAGGGATAGAGGATGGGACGCCCCTCAGACGCCATAGCTTTCCTTGACGATCTCGCGCAACCGCTCGGGAGTGACGGCCTTGCCTGACCCGGCTTCGGCGGCGACCTTGTCGGCCAGTTCCTCGGCGGCCCGGCGCTTGATCTCCCTCTCGCGCTTGACGCTCTCCGCCGACGCCCGCTCCAGGCGCATCGCCGCCAGGCTCATGTGCTTGAGCTGGGCGACGACCTCCGGCAGCGACTCCTCACTCAGTTCGCCCTCCTGGAGCTTCAGGGTCAGCTCGAACGCCAGCGTCCGCAGCATTTCGGTGACGAGGTGCCCCAACTGTCCGCCGGGCTCGGAGCCGAGCCGCGCGATCCACGCTTCGGCCACCTGGCGGGATTGGCGCAGCTTCTCGCCGACCTTCCTCATCCGCAGGTCGTAGCGGTTGACGGCCTGGCGGCTGACCCGCCGTTCGGGCAACCCCAAATCCTGTAACAGGGCATTGACCCGCTCGGTCGCCTGGGTCTGGGTAATGCCGGGGTCGCGCAGCCACGAGTGCAGCGCCTCGCGCACTTGTTCGGGAAGGCCGTGGATGGTGCTGGGCCGCGGCATCAGGCCCCCGGCCGGGGCCGCGCCACGCCCGGAGCCCGTGTCCGCCCCAGAGCCGCGTCCATGCCGCGTTCGCTCAGCTTGGCGACCTGGATGCCGGCGGCATCCGTCACGCTGACGAGTCCCTGCTCGGCGAGCCACGCCAACTCGGATCGCAGTCGGTCCCGGCTCACGCCGTGCCCCAGCGCTCCCAACGCGGTCTGTAACACCGCCTCGTTGTGGGCGTAATCGGCGTCTTGCTCCAACACTTCGAGAATCGCCAGCCGCAGGTGCTCGGTCTCGAACCATTGAAAACTCATTACCTCTTCTCGTTGAGCAGGAATTGATGGATCAGGTCGAGTGTCCCCTTGGCCGCGTGAAACTCGCCCTCGATCCGAGCCAGCACTGCTTGCGCTTCGTCGATTCGGGTATGGATGCGGCCGAGGTCTTCGCGCGTCGGGCCGTGCTCGACGGCACCCTCGATGCGCGTCAAGCGTCGGTCGTGATCGTCCAGCCGCTCGTCCACGCTGTCCTCCAGGTCCCGGATACGGCCCGCGTTGACCCGCGTGCGGTTCACCAGCCAGACATAGACGCCCAGCGCCGCCGTCAGCAGCGTTTGCAGAATATCGCTCCAAAACCGCCAGGCCTGGTAGTCCATCGCTCCTCTCGCTTCGGGGCAGCTACTTCGCCCTGCCGGCAAGCTTCTCCACGGTCCGGAAGGCGCCTAGACCAAGCATCCCAAACACCAACTCATACAGCCCATCAGCCGCCACGGGATATGCCATAAGTTCGCCGGTGGTGAGCACTTGACGCGTCCACAGATAGGCGCCCAGCGCAAATTGCGGGATAAAGTAGAACGCCAATGAAACTCCACAGACCCACAAAATGAAAGGCCGTCCACCGGCCACGAAGATCGAGCGGTGGCTGGCCTCGATCTTGTTCAGCTCGATCTGCGCCAGCGAGGGCCGCATCATCAGCTTGGCCTTGATGATCTCGGCCGCCTTCTTCTCGTCGTCGGTCTCGACGAATTTGTCGACGATCCCGGCCACACCCTCGGCCGCCGAGACGACACCTCCGCCGAACAACTTGCCCAACAGGCCCATCTCAGCTCCCTAGCCAAAACCCGAGACAGAACAACCCCACGCCGCCCAGCACAATGGCCAGGGCCGACCAGGGCTTGTTGGCCAGCACGAACAGCAACGAATCCGTCTTGTCCTCAACCTTCCGGTAGCCTTCCATCGTTCTTTTCCTCCTTTTCCTTTTTCAGACTGCTTCCTCAATGAACTCCGCCAGCCGCGCCGTCCAGCCGGCGGCGAACGCCGCCTGCGAGGGGTCGCGGGCGATGATCTGCCCGTAAAAGCGGCAGCGGCTCGCCAGCACGCTTTTGAAGAGCGTCTTCTCGTCCGCTTTGTTGACCGCCGCCAGGGTCAGCGGGCCGAACACGCCGTCCACCCGAGTGCCGGCTGCCGCTTGCAGCCAGCGCGTCGCCCGGACAGGGCCGTGGTTCACCGCGCAATCGGCCAGCAGCGCCCGCAACCGCGGGCTGGCGATGCGGTCAAAGCCCGGTCCGATGATGTAGAGCCGCTCGTAGATCAGCCGTGCCTCGGGCTCGTCCAAGACCCGCAGGTCGCCGGCCGTCACCGGCTGGTCGCGCGAAAGCATCTACCGATGTCGTCGTGGTGTGGAAACTCGACCGCCTTGGGCGCTCCCTCCGCGATCTGATTGATGTGGTGAACTCGCTCCAGGACCGCGGGGTCGGATTACGGTCCCTCCAGGAAGCCATCGACACGACAACACCCGCCGGCAAGCTCACGTTTCACATCTTTGCCGCACTCGCCGAGTTCGAGCGCGACATGATCCGTGAGCGCACCAGTGCCGGCCTCGCCGCCGCCCACAAGCGGGGCGTGGCCATCGGACGGCCGCGAGCACTCACGCCTGAACAGATCCTCATGGCCGAGGCGATGACGGCCGACCCAGCCATCTCAACACGTCAGGTGGCGGAGCAGTTTGGTATTCACCGCTCGACGCTCTATCGGCACCTCAACGCTCGTCAGAAAGGCTCCGCTTAGCGTGCAAAATCGCACCGATCTGCCTGATACCCTGATCTCCACCTGCGCCTCGCCGAAGTCCGCCTGGGCGTGCCCCGGCGGATGGGTCAGCGGCACGAACATCTCGCGCTGCGAGGTCCGCTTCAGCCGCACGTAGTCTTTGATGATGGTGGTAGCCGCCCGCGAAGTCGTGCTCGTCCCGCAGCCGCTCGGAGATCCGCTGGGCGGTGTGCCGCTGCTTCTTCGGCAGCGCCTCATCCGACTAGAGAATCTGGTCGATGACGCCGGTGTAGGGATCCAGCCTGGGGCGTCGAATCGGCTTCTGCCGCCGATAGCCCGGCGGCGCGGCGTAGCGCAGCATCTTGCGCACGGTCTCGCGCGCCAGCCCGAAACGCTGCGCCGCTTCTCTCTCGCTGACCCCTTCGACAAAGACCGCTCGGCTAACGCGTGCGTACAGCTCCACAGAGTACATCCCTCCTGCATCACACAAAACACCCCAAGAATGTTTTATGAAATGCTGGCGGGGCGGTCTAGTTTTGCTCCGCCACAACACGGCCGAACACCGCCGCCTTGTGGCCTATTTTCTCTCCGCCGGGCCGTGCGATTTGCGGACCCCGATGAGGTTGGCTGAAAGCAATGAGCGGGCCGGAACGAAGACCGTGTTTCAGGTGCCCCTGAGTGCCGCATGGTTTTTGCCCCAGGGTTAGAGGGGGGGGACTCCCCACCGTTTGTCAAGTGCTGAGGAAGGGCGGTACCCTTCCAGAGCGGCTGCCCAGCGCGGTAGTTCAAGCTGCCGCTTGGGCCGGCGGCTGACGACGGGCGGGGTCATACAGGGTTCCCTGACGAAGCATGGCGCACAGCACGGCCAGAAGTCGGTCCGCAAGACCGCGCAACGCGCGCCCGTGAGAATGCCCTCGGCTGCGCAACTGATGGTAATGGTGACGACTGTGGGGGTCGTGTTGGATGCTCACTCTCGCCCAATGGTAGAGCGCGTTGCGTAAACGGTCATTGCAGCCGCGACGCATCAAGACGGCGATCTTTTTGCCACTGCGGCGCGTGATCGGGGCGCTGCCGCAGTAGGCTCGAAGAGCGGGGTAGTCTCGATGGGCGAGAGCCTGTGAGGCCTCGGCCAGCATCGTGGCGGCGACGACACGTCCGACCCCGGGCAAGGAGAGGATGATCTCGACGTCGCGATGCTGGTGAGGATCCTCGTCGTCCTCGGACGGGGAAGCGAGTTGCTCCAGCAGGGTTTGGAGGCGCCTGGCCAGCTCGGTTCGCTGCTGGGCGATGAGTCGCAGATGAGGAATGAGTAGAAGAGCGTGTTCGCTCGCTGCGTCGGCCGTTCCGGCAGCAAGTTGGAATCCCGGCGCTCGCAGTTCGTTGACGATGTCGGCCGATTGGAGCCGGCGAATGCGGTGGGCGCGAAGCAACTTTTCGATTCGTGCCGGTTTCAGTCGACGAGCCTTTGCGGGGCTGGGAGCCAGTTCCAGCAGGGCCCAGAGCCAAGCTTCGTTGGCGGCTGGGGACAAGCGCAAAAGCTGCGGGTAGTAGCGATAGAGTTGCTCGCGAAGTTGGCAGCTGTTGCGGTTGAAGCTGCTACGCAACTCATCGTCGAGACGAGTGAGGTCGCGCAGGCGCATCACGAGCGGGTCGTCGACCTCGATGGCATGGAAGCAATGCGGGTCGGTTCGCAGCGAGCAAGCCAAGACGAAAGCGTCACGGCAGTCGTCTTTGGCGCCGGCCGGGAAATGCCGGTCTCGGAAACGATCGAGTTGTTTCGGGTTAAGGAAGAAAGCCGAGAATCCCCGTTCGAGCAGCGTTTCGACCAACGCGCCACGCGGGACTTCGATCGCGACCGCGATGGAAGCCGGCGGGCAGCCGGTCAACTCGAGCAGTTGATTGAGGAACTCGCCGACCGCCGAACCGGAATGAACGACGGTGCGTTCGTGAACGATCTCGCCCTGGGTGTCGAGCAGACAGATTTGATGGGCCTCGGTGGCCCAGTCGATACCGACGAAGAATTGAAATGCAGATGCAGACAAGACAGACTCCTTTCGCCAGCCGCCGCAACCAACGGCACCCCTGTACTGGCGCTCGAACAAACGGCGCGAACTCCCCACTGGGCTTTCGGTTGCGGACCACACCGGGAGGGCGCAAGTCCCCCCCAGGCGTTCGATCACGCAGGGGGCGAAGGGCGCTCCTCTCGGGTGGCCGGTCTTCTATGAACTACCGCGCTGGGCAGCCACTCTGGAAGGGTACAGGGGCACAATTTCGGCTCAAGGTAGCGCGACGCCCCATTCCTCTATATGCCTCATTCCGCTGTGGTTATCCCCTGTGAATCGGCCCGCCCGCTTCCGACGCGGGAGAAAGGCGGGGACGAGAGCGACCCCCCCCAAACCGGGGGGGCATGTGACCTTGGATAGCGGCACTGAGGGGCGTGCCTCTATCCGGTCCCATGCGGGGTCGCTCTCGTCCTCATTTATCGCTGCGGGAAGGCTTGGAACAGCCCCCAGGAGGGGGCGCTGAAAGAAGGGAGACGGACCTATGAAATGGCGCGAGCTGGTCCCTTATTTGCGAGAGCTTTGGCACCGGCCCGATGAACTGGAAAAACCCGATCCTGGTTTTCGCCGTCCTGGGCTGGCTGGTCGTGCAAGGTTTCGTGCTGTTGGGCTGGGCCGGGTGGCGCGTGTTTCAAGGTTTGATGCTGTTGGGCTGGGCCGTGTTTCGCGTGTTCTCCCTCGCCCGCCAGGGAACCAGCGGTAGAAGGTGGTCTTCGAGATGCCCAACTTTGGGGTTGTGGGGTGCTGACTCCGGCCACCATTGTGCGGGGTGGAGATTTCGCCGGCCGGCGAGGCCCATGGCTCCCGCGCTCTCCGACCTGCGGTCAGTGCAACGTGTTGACCAGTGCTGCGTCGACGATTCTGCGATCCTGCGTCAACAGCGTCGCGCCGAATATTCGGGCGGTCGCCACGAGGATTCGGTCTGCTGGATCGCGTTGAAAGGAGTCGGGCAACGTGGCCAGCTCCGCCGCAATGGCCGGGGAGATGCCGTGCCGCCGCACCAGAGGCGGAGCCACCGCCTTGTCCAGCCACACCCGAAGGGGAATTGTTAGCTGGATGCGACCCAGGCTGTGCAATGTCGCCACTTCCCAGAGCGAAATATCAGATACCAGCAGCGGTGACTCTGCACTGGCTGACGCGACAACCTCCTGCTGGGCCGGTGAGAGCCGATTGCTGTCGTTGAGCCACCAGATCAGGATATGCGTGTCGAGCAGCGCCG
Source organism: Bryobacterales bacterium (assembly GCA_965248235.1). GTDB lineage: Bacteria > Acidobacteriota > Terriglobia > Bryobacterales > UBA6623 > UBA6623. Next base: position 1,305,055 of record CBDFIU010000003.1, read on the forward strand.
TCATGACCCGAGGCTTTCCCAGTATTCTTCCGGAACCGCCGGCTCAACAATGTCGCCGGCCACAATGACGGTACCCTTGAGCTCCAACTGTGGATACTCGGCATGAGTTCGACTTGCGGGCAGCAACTCCGCCACAGGCCGACCGCGCTTCAGGATGACCAGCCGCTCTCCTGTAGCCTGCACGCGATCGAGGATAGCCAAGCATCGGGCCTTGAAGTCGGATGCGTTGATGGTTTCCATATGACTAGTATTGGAGACCAGGCAGATCATGTCAAGCCAAATGAAGCCGCTGCCCTGTGGCGTAGCCTCTGAGCAATCCGGGAGCGTTGGTTCTCCTTTTGGGGTTTGTGTGTTGACACATTTACTAAAAGACGGTAATGTTGTTTTGTGGTTATCTCTTTTCTTAATCAGAAGGGTGGTGTCGGCAAAACCACGCTGGCAGTGAATGTCGCCGCTGGGTTGGCCCGCAACGGGCACAATGTCCTTTTGATCGACGCCGACAAGCAAGGATCCGCCTCTTCTTGGGCGAGCTTGCGCGAGGATACCGATTTCAAGGTGATCTCACTCGCCCGCGAAAACATGGCGCGGGATGCGATGAAACTAGCAGCCGACCACACCTACACCGTGATTGATGGCCCGCCACATGCTGAATCCATTGCTCGCTCGTGCATCGTAGCGTCTGACCTTGTCCTCGTGCCCATCGAACCAAGCGGCCTGTCTACTTGGGCCAGCGGTCTCACCGTCCATCAGGTTCAGGAAGCACAGGAACTCAAAAACATCAAATGTGGTTTTGTGGTTTCTCGCAAAATAGGGAACACGGTTATCGGTCGCGAGATCCGCTCGATGGCTGCCGCGATGGGCATTCCGATCCTGGCAAACGAAATCGCCCAGCGAGTCGCATATGCCGAAAGCCTGACGATGGGCAAAATGATTTTTGAATGGGCACCGGAAAGCCCTGCCGCGTGCGAGATTGAGAAGCTGACAAAGGAAATTCTAAGCTATGAGCAAGAAATCATTTCAGAGCGTTCCTAAGCCAAAATTACTTACCGATGACGCACTGGAGTCCTTTGAAAAAGCGGGACCCGGCCACGGCCCGGCCCTTGAAGAACCTCCACGTAAGAACGTCAAGCAGGAGAAAACCAATGAGCCAACAAAACGGCTCAGTGTAGATGTGCCGGTCTCCGTCCATCGGCGTTTCAAGACAGCGTGTAGCGCAACCAGCCGCCAGATGGTCGCTGAGTTACGACACTTGATTGAAGCCCGTATATTGGAACTTGAAAGTGAGATCGGAAGCGTCGGGCGGATCCCGACAACCCGCCCAAGATAGATGGCGGCACCGTTGACACTGAAAAACGGCGCTCCCCTGGCTTGGCGCGGGAAATCGCTCGTGGAAAAGGATGGAGAAAACATGAACCCAAAACCCAATCTCTACACAACGGACCCGACGGAGGACCCCTACGAGCACGGCGAGTTGGCCCTAGCGTAAGTTTTCGTTCCAATGATTGTCGCGGGCCTATTTCAGGTCCACCGAGGTCCTGAGAACGCCTTCAGCGGCTTCTCTGGGCCTGTTTTTTCTGGCGATCAGACCCCAGAACCATGCCAGGGCCAAGATCAGCAGCTCCGACCCCAAGCTGTCGCCTTTCGCCTAAAAACTGCGACACGTCGAGCGCATCCCCTCCGACGGGATCGGTTCGCCCGATCGTCCCTCGATAGAATAGAGCTGTCGGGGAAATATCTTTCTCACCACCTACCGGCTCCCAGAGTCCACTCACAAGCTCGCCGGACGCCCGGAAGCTGGCCCAAATCAAGCGTGTGGGTCGGGCTCCGACCGATAGCGAGTGACATCGATTGTTTCCGCTAGGTATCCGTAGAAAGATAGGATTCGGGCATCTTGATCCGCCAAACGATCAGCCACTACGAGATCCTCGGGATGCTCTGGCGGCGGCATCGGTGTCGTGTATCGCGCTCAGGCGCAAAGCTCCTGTCTCTACCCGCAACTCTTAGTTGGGTGATCGCCGGCTCTGGGAAGTGGCAGATCAGTTGACGACCTTGTTGGAGTCAAAGGCACCGCATACACTGGTGGTAGCCATGTCAACGGGAGTGATCGGTTTCCACAGGAAGATTCGCGGCGGCGAGCAAGCGCTTCTGCTGGTCGCGGCCCTGTCTTGTGCGGGCGCCCTGCCGCCGGCGACCGCTCAGCAGCGCGACTCGCTCAGCCCGGAAGAATCTCGGGAACACGCGCGCCGTATGGCGCGAGGCATCGAGTTGTTCAAGCAAGAGGTTCGGCCGCTCCTCGTTGAGCGCTGCCTTCCCTGCCACGGGGGCGGGCAAACCATGGGCGGATTCGATCTTGCCGACCGCGATTCCCTCGTCAACAGCGGCAAGATCAGCGAGACCCCTGCTGAGAGCCGTCTGCTCGAGCTTATCCGGCATCAGCAAGAACCGCACATGCCGTTTCAGCAGGCGAAACTTCCCGGCGAAGCGATCGCCTCGATCGCCCGCTGGCTTGAGCTGGGTGCCCCGTACGACGATCCGCTCGTCGACAGGCCCCCGGAAGGGCCGCTGCAAGTCAGCGACGAACACCGCCGGTTCTGGTCGTTTCGCCCCCTGGCCCCAGACGCGACCTCCCGCCAAACGCCGACCGAGAATGGAGATTGGGCCGGCTCACCGATTGATCGCTTCATCTTGGAGAAACTCCGGGAGAAGGGGCTTACACCGAATCCGGCCGCCGACCGCCGGACCTTGATCCGGCGAGCCTATCTGGATCTGTTGGGCCTGCCGCCGGCGCCGAGCGAGGTCGACGCATTTGTGAACGACACGTCCGCCGGCGCCTGGGAAGGCCTCATCGATCGGCTGCTCGAGTCCCCGCACTACGGCGAGCGCTGGGCGCGCCATTGGATGGATATCGTGCGCTTTGCCGAGAGCTACGGTTTCGAGTCGGACTACGACCGGCCCTACGCCTACCGTTACCGCGACTTTCTTATCCAAGCGCTCAACCAGGATATGCCCTATGACCAGTTCGTGCGCCGGCAACTTGCCGGCGACGAGCTGGCGCCGGATAGCCCGTTGGCGTTGGCGGCGACCGGCTTCCTCGGCGCGGGCGCGTTCCCTACGCAGATCACCGAGGCGGAGTTCGAAACCGCACGCTACGACGAGCTTGACGACATGATCGGCACGATGGGCACCGCCATGCTCGGTCTGACGGTAGGCTGCGCCCGCTGCCACGACCACAAGTACGACCCCATCCCGACGCGCGACTATTACCGCCTGGCCTCGGTTTTCGGCCGCACGATTCGCAGCGAGATCGACTACTTCCCCGATCAAGACGAGTACCGGCAAGCCAAGGCCGAATGGGAAGCTGAGCATTCGGCGCTCCAAGAGGAGCGCGCCGAATACGAGCGCCGGCACCTTGCGGGCCGTTTCGAGAGTTGGCTCGGCGACATCGCGCAAAACGGGCCCCCGTCGCTCCCCAGCGGCAAGAGTTGGCAAATCCTCGACCTCACCCAATTCCGGTCGAGCGGGGGAGCCGAGCTCGAAGAGGTCGAAGACGGCTCGATCCTAGCCATGGGCCCTAACCCTGAGTTCGACACGTACACGTTCATCGCCGAAACCGCCGCCCGGGGGATCACCTCGATTCGCGTCGAGGCGCTGGCCGATCCCTCGTTGCCGCATCATGGGCCCGGCCGCTCGCGCTCGGGGCGATTTCATCTCGGGATCATCCTCGTCAAGGTGCAGCCGCTCGCCGACGAGCAGGTCGAACCTGTGGAGGCCGAGCTGGTCCGCGGGCGGGCCACGGCCGAACTCGACGACGACGCCGGTTCGGCGCAGAGCGCCCTGCGGGGCACCAACGTCACGATCGGTTGGACGCTGAGGCCATCGGGGGTCGGGGCGGACCAAGCCGGCGTGTTCGACTTCGCCGAGCCCGTCGGCTTCGAAGGAGGAACGCGCCTGATCGTCCAGCTGCGTTTCCACTACAACACGCAATATGCGATGGGTCGCACGCGTCTGTCGGTCTCGACGGCGGACCGGCCCGAAGCTAAGCCGGGAGGCGGCGTCCCTCAGCGAGTCGTCGAGGGCCTGGAAGCTCTGAAGAGTCGACGGCCGGGAGCCTTGAGCGCCGGCCAGCGCAGGGCGTTGTTCCGATGGTTCGCACGTTCCGACGAAGGCCGGCGCAAGCGCGACGCCGCGCTTGACGCGCACCGCTCAAAAAAGCCCCTCTCGCCGAAAACCAAGATCCAAGTCACCGGCGACGGCTTTCCGCTCCCGCGCCATGATGCTCGAGACCGAGGCTACCCGCATTTCTACAAGGAAACGCACTTCCTCGGCCGGGGCAATGCAAGCAACAAAAGCGGCGTCGCCCCGCCGGGGTTCCTTCAAGTATTCATGCCGAGCGGCCGCGACGAGACCCACTGGCGTGTCTCGGCGCCGCCGCTTTGGCAACGCGGCGGTTTCCGCCGTGCATCCCTAGCCCGCTGGATCACAGACGTCGAGGGCGCCGGAGCGCTGTTGGCGCGGGTCATCGTGAACCGCCTTTGGCATCACCACTTCGGCCGGGGGATCGTCGCCACCCCTAGCGATTTTGGAATGCAAGGCGCCCGCCCGACTCATCCTGAGCTGCTCGATTGGCTCGCGCGAGATCTTGTCGATCACGGCTGGCGGCTTAAGCGCCTCCACAAAATGATCATGCTGAGCTCGACCTACCAGCAGAGCGCGCATCGTGACCCCGAGAAGGCCGACTCGGACATCGACAACCTTTACCGCTGGCGCTGGACTCCACGCCGGCTCGAGGCCGAAGCCGTGCGCGACTCGCTGCTTAAGGTGGCCGGCCTGCTCGATGAACGGATGTTCGGGCCGGGCTCGCTCGACGAGAAGATGCGCCGCCGCAGCATTTATTTCTTCATCAAACGCACCGAACTCATCCCTTCGATGATGCTGTTTGACTGGCCCGAGCACTTAGTCGGCATCGGGCGCCGCCCCTCCACGACGGTGGCGCCGCAAGCCTTGATGTTCCTCAACAGCCCCGAAGCCCGCCGCTACGCCGAGGGCCTCTCACGTCGGCTGGATGGACTGCGGGGGCCACGGATGATCCACGAAGCCCACCGTATCGCCTACGGCAGGCCAGCCGGCGACGCCGAGGTCGCAGCCGGCGAGAAGTTCATCGAAAGGCAGCGGCGGTCCTACGAAAGCGAGGGCGAGACCGATGCCGCATGGACGGCCCGAACCGACTACTGCCAGACGCTGCTGGGCCTCAACGAATTCCTCTATATCCGATGAACGAGGAGCTCGGGCAGCCCGCTACTCGCGGCCCAAGATGTTCGTATCAAGAACAACCCTCATTCACGCGGTCCGTACCGGACCTCCGCGCAAGCTTCATCGAGGGCGGCTTCGAGCTCTTCCTGTACGGTTTCTCTTTCTGCGCCGGTGCAGCGTAGCCAGGGCGCTGTAACCGGGGCTCGCCATCCAACTCGGCTGTGCAACAATGATGTCACGATGATTCCCCACAGCCTCTGCCGCCGCTCCCTGCTCGAGCGCTGCGGCATGGGACTGGGCATGCTCGGACTCGCAGGCGTCCTCCACGACGAAGGCCGCTTGTTCGCGTCGCCCTCGCTCGATCCGATGGCGCCTCGCGAGCCCCACTTCTCGCCCAAGGCCAAGCGCGTGATTTGGCTGTTCCTCAACGGCGGCCCCAGCCACATCGACACCTGGGACTACAAGCCCGAACTGACCAAGCGCCACGGGCAAGAGCTCGAGGGATTCGACCGCTTCACCGGCTTCTTCTCGAAGGAGGTCGGTGCGTTGATGAAGTCGCCGTTCGAGTTTTTGCCGCGCGGCGAGAGCGGCAAGATGGTGTCGGAGATCTTTCCCCATCTCGGCGAGCACGTCGACAAGATGGCTTTCATCCACTCCGGATATACCGAGACCAACAATCACTCCCCGGCGCTGTTCATGATGAACAGCGGGCAGGCGCGCATGGGTTTCCCGTGCCTTGGCTCGTGGCTGACCTACGGGCTCGGCAGCGAAAGCCGCGATCTGCCCGGGTTCGTCGTCATGTCCGATCCCAAAGGCCGCGGTCTTCCCAAGGGCGCCGCGGCGAATTGGAGCGCCGGCTTCCTCCCCGGCGTCTATCAAGGAACGTGGCTTCGCCCAACCGGCGACCCGATCAAAAACCTCGAGCGCGTGCCGGGCATGAACGACGCGCGGCAGCGCGCGCAGCTCGATTTGATGGCCGAGCTTAACCGCCGGGACCTCGAGAAAAACCCCGGGGAGGCCGAGCTGGCGGCGCGAATCGAGAGTTTTGAATTGGCTTACCGCATGCAAATGGCGGCGCCGGAAGCGATGGACGTCGAACGGGAGCCGGCGCATATCCGGCAGCTATACGGTCTACACGAGGAACACTGTGGGCACATGGCTCGGCAATGCCTCATGGCACGGCGCCTCGTGGAGCGTGGCGTGCGCTTTGTCCAGATCTATTCCGGAGGCAATGAGAATCAGAGCGCCTGGGATGGCCACATCGACATCCACGGCAACCACTCGCGTTTCGCCGGCGAGACCGATCAGCCGATGGCGGCGCTGTTGACCGATCTGGAGCAGCGTGGTTTGCTCGAGGACACGCTCGTGATTTGGGGCGGTGAGTTCGGCCGGCTGCCGCTCGCTCAGATCGGGACCGCGAAACCCGGCCGCGATCACAATCCGCACTGCTTCACCGCCTGGATGGCCGGCGGCGGCGTCAAGGGGGGCGTCTCCTACGGTGAGTCGGACGAGTTGGGCTTCAAGGCCGCGGTGAATCGAGTCTCGGTCAACGATTTTCACGCAACCATCCTTCACCTTTTGGGGCTCGAGCACGAGCGCCTAACGTACAAGTACAACGGTCGCCAGTTCCGCCTGACCGACGTTGCGGGCGAAGTGCTCGACGAGATCATCGCTTAACGACGGGCTGCTGCCAGCTCTTGCCAGGGGGAGGCCCCTGGACCCCTTGAAGGGTAGCGCCGAGAATCGTGCGAATTTATACGCTAAGAGGTTTCGAGTCGGTGCTTGCTGGATCGGTGCAGGTATCGACCGGTACGAAGACGAGCTTGAGTTTCCAAGATGGACCAGTATTCACGCGAGTTCATCGCCGAGAAGGCCCGGCTGCGCCCCGAGGATCTCGGGCTCGTACGCACGGCACGACGATCTCACAACCAACTTGGCCTGGCGTACCAGATCGCCTTCATCCGGCTCACGGGGCGGGCGCCGGGCCAGCAACCTTTCGAGATCCTCGAGGACCTCGTGGGTTATGTGGCAACGGAGCTGAATGCGAATCCCCGAGATCTAGATCTCTATGCGCGGCGCCAGCCAACGCTCTCGGCCCATCTGGAGAGGGTCCGCGAGCACCTTGGCCTCACAGCCTTCAGCCAGCCGGCGCTTCGCACGCGGATCCGACGCGGGCTCCTCTCAAGGGAGAACAGCTACACGCCCTCGCCCGGTGCGTCCACTGGGCCGACTGGATCAGCGCGACTTCGAACGCCAAATCGGCGCGGCGAGCTGCCTGCTTCTCATCCTCGCAGCTATCATCTATTGGCAGATTCGGGAGATCGATCGTGTTTTGAGCGAGGCGGGCTCGGATGGCCGGACGATCTCAACTTCGAGTTACTGTCCCATATCAGCCCGATCGGGTGGGACAACGTCCTCCTCTACGGCGAGTACCAGCTCAACCGCAGTCTCGTGCGAAGCGAAAGGCTTAGCGTATAAATTCGCACGATTCTGGGCGCTACCCTTCACAGTCTTGCGTGTCGGGAACCAACCTTTCCGGGGCAGACGGAATGCGAGCGCCCGCCGAAACAGGCGGTGGGTCAGCGATTCGACGGTACCTTGACCACCCTGAACGCCGGCTTCTGCTCCAATTCGAGTTCCTTCTGCATCGCCTCGCCGACTTCATTCATCAGCCCGGCGCCCTCTTCACGCCGGCCCTGATCTAAATAGAGCTGCCCAAGTTGATACTTCGCGGCGACCGAGTCCGGATTCAATCGGACAGCCGCTTCGAGGTTGCGAATCGCGCCTTCCGGATCGCTCTCGATCAGAAGCTTTCCAAGGCGATAGTAGGCCGAAGAAAAATCAGCGTTCAACCGGATCGCCGTCTTGAGGTGGCTCACGGCAATTTGCGCCGCGTCTGTTTCCGCGTCTTCTTCAGCACGAGACCGATCGAGAGCAAAACCGTAAAGGTAGTGAATATAGAAATCCTCAGGGAAGCGGTCCAACCCGCCCCGTAAAGTGGCCAGCGCTTCCGGCATTTCCCCGGAAAGAAGTTGGCTGACGGCCAGCGCCGCCAACGCCACCGAATGATCGTCTCCCAGTGCGATGGCTCGCGAAAAGATTTTCTTCGCCTTATCGTGATTCTGCGAATGCTCCAACGTGATGCCCTTCTGAACCAATAGGCGGTATGAACCGGGCAATTGCTGCAGTCCGAGGTCGAGGATTTCGAGGGCAAGAGCACTATTTCTGTACTTTGTGCAGAGGGCGCTCAGCTCGATGTAGTGGTCTTCGGACTTCGGCTCAAGCTGGATAGCCTTTCTCAGTGCTTCGATGGCCGTATCCAGCTTGCCCGACGCCTCGGCGATCTGTGCGAGGAGCGTGAGCAGGCTGCCATCGGGCGATCTGTTCGACAGGTCTTCAGCCAATGCCAGCGCCTCGTCGCTCCGACCGGCTTTCGCCAGCAGATCCACGCGGTAGTATCCAACCCCCGGCAGCCGGGGGTCCAATTGCTCGGCCCGGGCGAGGTCGGCCAAGGCCTCCTTGTGGCGTCCCCGGGCCGATAGCAGTGCCGCGATGTCGGCATAATCGGCGGCCGTGAGGTCGCTCCGGCTGCGGAGCATCCCAAGCAGATCATCAGCCCGTACCGCATCCCCCTCATGCCCCAAAGACCGCGCGAAGCCGATAAGAGATTGCGGTTGGCTGTTGATCAGATCACCGGCCTGCTCGAAATGCCGCACGGCGTTCTTGTGTTGGCGTTGTTCCGAGGCGATCATCCCCAAGAACAGGCTTGCCTGGGCGTGTAGCGCGGGGGTCTCGATCAGGCTGAGCCAATGAGATTTTGCTTCGCCGTAACGGCCGAGATTGAATTCGGCGAGGGCAAGATTTTTCCGCGCCGGATTGAAGCTTTGATCGATTTTGAGAGCCTTTTCAAAATACGGAATCGAATCTTCGGTTCGGTTCCTCAGGCACAGGGTCGCCCCGATCATATTCAGCACGACGACATTATCGGGGTTGTGTTTTCCGGCCTCTTCGAAGAAAGCCAGAGCCTGATCGGTCCGGCCCGAGCGAAGGTGCTCCATGCCCGGCGAAAGATCGGCAGCACGGGCGCTGAGCGTCGTCAGACCCAGTAACGCAACGAGAGAAACCGGCGCTATGGCTCGAAATGGACCCCGAGATTCAGGCATGTGGGCTAAGATCGCGCGAGGGTCGTGACCGCGTCGGCGCTTTGCGAGGCGGTTTGTTCTTTGGCCGCCGAAGACGGTGCACCCTATACCTTATACAATCTTAACGCGGGCTACGCCGAATCGCGAGGCTCGATAATCGTGAGGGATGGGTATTTACTTGACTCAGGTATTGGGAAATAGCCCCTACATGTTGTGGTCGTCCGTAGCGCGTGTCGCGGTGCCTCCGACCAGCGATTTGTAGGGTGCCGGTGGCACGGCGACGGCCTGTTGAACCAGGCGGTAAAAGAGCTTGCCTCGACTTCTGGACTTGCGGCGGTTGAAGCGGAAGGCGAATTCGTCGAGGTAGGAGTCGAGATGCTCGTGACTGACCGCTCCTTGATGCGTGCCCAGTATCCAGCGCTTCACTAACGACACCACGCGGTGCACCCGGGGGAGCAGTTTCGAGGCGCGCGCCGGTTGCCCCTCCAGGTAGCTCACCTCGTGGCGATAGCCGTCGCCTTCGAGCGGTTCGTATCCCAGCCAACCGTCGGTATGGACCACGCTGCCGGGTTCGATCGACTCGCCGACGAAGGCCATCAAGCTGTCCCCGGAGGCGTTGGGAATGGTGCGTATCCGAACCCGCCCGATGCCGGCACCATCTTCCTCGGCCGCTACTACAATCAGCGCCTCAGCGTCGGTTTGGCGACCGCGCACGCCCTCCTCCAAGCCTCCTAAGTAAGTCTCGTCAACCTCCACGCGCCCGCTGAGCCGATCGCGTCCGGGCCGCACCATGGCGCGCCGGAGCTTATGCAACCAAGTCCAGGCCGTTTTGTAGCTGCCCAGGCCCAACACCCGCTGCAAGCCCAGCGCGCTCGCCCCGTTCTTCTGGCTCGTGAGCCACCACATCGCTCGAAACCAACTCTGGAGGGGTTGGCGGGTGTCTTGAAATATTGTGCCCGCCGTTGGAGAAGCTTGATGCCCGCAGCCGGCGCACTCCAGCAGCGCTGTCCGCACCGCCCACGCTTTGTCGTGCCCGCATCGCGGACAACGAAAACCCTCCGGCCAGCGGAGTTGACACAGATACTCTCGACAGGCCTGCTCGGTGGCGAAACGCGCCTCGAACTCGGCCAGATTCCGAGGATAATCTTCCATTTCCCCGATCCTACATCTTGTGGTCACCTGAGTCAAGTAAATACCCATCTCGTGAGGATTTGATCCGCCGCCACATCGCGCAAGACCTGCTTAGTTCCCAGAGGCCATCGGATCTCCAACGTCGCCGACTCGGCCTCTCCCAGCCCGAAATGAAGGCGCGGGTCATTGCAGGAATAGAAACTCGACTGGGCCATGACCTCTTGCACCTGACTTCGGGAACCATAGGAGCACACGACCCGCGCGCCGATCGCGCTACGGTTCGACACCGTACCGACTAACTTCAACTTGAGCCAGTGATTGTTTCCCTTGACGTCGTTGCGGAGAAGCGACGGCGGCTCGTTGAGGTTGACGACGAGCACATCGATGTCGCCGTCATTGTCAAAGTCGCCGAAGGCGCAGCCACGGCTCGAGTGCGCCGCGGTAAGCCCGGGCCCGACGCCTTCGGTCAGTTGCTCGAGACGGCCGTTGCCGAGATTCCTGAACAGAACATCCGGCGTTTTGAACGGATAGGCCGGTAGCTTCTCCTCGATCTCCGGATAGATATTTCCCGTCGTGTAGAAGAAATCCGGCAGGCCGTCGTTGTCAAGATCGACGATACCGGCGCCCCAACAGACATAGCGAACTTCGACCGCCAGGCCTGATGACAGCGTGTGGTCTTTGAATCTCCCTTTCCCGTTGTTGACATACAGGATATTCGTATCGTCGGCGAAGTGCGTCTTGAGAATGTCAAGGCTGCCGTCAAGGTTGATATCCCCGATGCCGACGCCCATGCCGGCCTGTTCCTGGCCGTCTTCATTGAGGGCGACGCCGCTGAGGATGCCGACTTCCTCGAAGGTGCCGTCTTGCTTGTTGCGAAAAAGAAGGCTGGGCGTCGAATCGCAGGCGACATAGATGTCGGGCCAGCCGTCATTATCAAAGTCGGCGGCCACAACCGTCATGCCGAAGCCGGGGCGCGCCTTCGCAATGCCCGCTTCTTCGCTGACCTCCCGAAACGTTCCGTCACCGTTGTTGCGGTAAAGAGAGTGTCTGGAGAAAGGCAATCCGCGGGGACCACAGTGAACCGGGACTCCTTTCCAGTTGCACGTCTGCATGCCGGGCTTCGGCGCGCTGTCGAAGTCGAAGTGACAGTAATTCGATACGAACAGGTCGAGATCGCCGTCGCGGTCGTAATCAACCCAGCAGCAACCCGCGCCCCAACGGACGTCGCTGTCGAGAAGGCCGGCCTCTTCGGTTACATCGGTGAAAGTGCCGTCGCCGTTGTTGCGGTAAAGAGTGTTTTGGCCATAGGCCGTGATGAAGAGATCATCAAAGCCGTCGTTGTTGTAATCGCCGACCGTGACGGCCGAAGCCCAACTGGTTCGCAGCAGACCCGCCTTTTCGGTGACGTCTGTGAAGGTCCCATCGCGATGGTTCTTGTAGAGGCGACTACTCGTTCCCTCGGGCGCTCCGGCCACGCGCGACCCGCTCAAAACCAGCAGATCCATCCAGCCGTCATTGTCGTAGTCAATGAACGCGCAGCCGCAACCGACGGTCTCGATGATGTAGTCCTTGCGGTCGACGGGCCCGTAGATGGTCGGGTGTCGCAGTCCGGCCTCCGCGGCTACGTCGACAAAGCGCGCGGCAAAGGGTTTTCCGGAAAGTGCGGCTCTCTTCCGCGCCTTGACGTTTCGGGGTGCCACGCCTTGTCCCCGGGCGATGGGCGCCGCAAGCAAAGCCAATAACTCTCGTCTCGAAGTCTTCAATCGCCCCCCGCCACAGACAAGTTTAGCGAGTTGATTGCCGTCGGGAAAACCCCGACAGGCTTTTAGGCTCCCGCCGACGGCTCACAGGCGAACTTGGCGTTGTGCTCCGGCAGATACTGCTCGTCGAGATAGCGGTTCGCCGCCTCGTAATCGGCAATGCCTTTGAGCCGCATCTTCTTGATCAGGCGGTCTTGATGGGTGCCGTGATGACGCTCCACGCGGCCCTTCGCTTGCGGTGACGAAGCGGCGATGATACCAATGCCGAGCTTGGCGCACATGCGTCCGAACTGCGTCTCGGGCTCGATGCCGGCGATCGGCTGGAACACGGTCGGTGAGATCTCGGCCGTCCTCGCCGTGGTGTGCCTCGCGCGAGTCTGCTTTCGCCCCCATGGATGGTCGCGCGGGGCGCTCTACTTGACGGGCCTGGTCGCAGCTTTGGCGACGCTGATTCTTTCGGCTTCGCGCAGCTCGATTGCCGGCCTGGTGGGTGCCGCCGCCATGTTGATTGCCGCCAAGCGTCTCGGCAGTTTGGCCCTGCTGACTTTGGGCGTCCTGACGATCGGGTTCCAAACCCAACTGGGAGACACGGCCGTCAACTACCTGCTGCGGGGACAGACTCGCGATGCGTTTTACTCCTTTAGCGGACGCGTGCAACTGTGGGAATACGGAATCGAAAGGCTTGCGGTAAGTCCGCTCGGCGGATTCGGAGCCTATGCGGGCGGTCGTTTCGTCGCGGTGGCCAACTACAACGATGCTTCTCGAGATTTGGCCTCGAACGTTCTCAACACCTTTCTTGAAGTCTTGTTGGGAACGTCGTTTTGGGGCCTGATCCCCTTGTTGGTGGCTTTCGGCGGCGCTTGGTGGTTGCTCATGCGGCACGGGTGGACCGCGACCGCCGGTTCGCCAAGTCGCGCCTTAGCGATGGAAACGCTCGGAGTGTTAGGAGTCATCACCGTGCGTTCGGTCTTCACCGTGAAGTTCGTCTGGCACCCTGCTCTGCTTTTCCTCGCGGTTGTGGGTTACGCCGAGGTCTTGCGCCGGAGCGAGCGGTTTCCCTGAACGAGGTTCAGGCAACAAAGCGCGGCGACGTTCCCCGATGCCCCGATGGACCGTAATCCGTCTACACGATCAACCTTGCCATGCCGATCTCATCCTTAACGATTCTTCTTCTCGGATCGGGTTGAAATGACATGAGCAAGCTACCGCCCAAATACCCCGTCGTCGGCGTCGGCATCAGCGCCACCAACTACGGCGAAGTGCTGCGACTGAGCCGCGATTGGATCGCCCGTAAACACACCGCGCCCGATTCGGAAAAGCCGCCTTCGCGCTCGATCTTCGTCTGTACGGTCAACGCCGTCATGAAAGGCGTCTTCGACCCGGAGTTTCGGGCTCTGCTCAACCGGGGCGATATCGCCACGACCGACGGCGTGCCGCTCGCCTGGGTCCTGCGCTCGATGGGCGTTCGGCGCCAACCTCGCGTCTACGGTCCCAATCTGATGTTGGCGTTATGCGGACAGGCAGCGCGTCTCGGTCACCGCATCTACCTGTTTGGCGGCCGCGAAGACGTGGTTCCCGAGTTATGCCGGGTGTTACACAAGAAATTTCCGAGTCTGGAAATCGCCGGCTCCTATGCTCACCGCGACCCGCCCGGCGATTCCAACGCAGCGCGAGAGGCCGCCGAAGCAGTCCGCAAGTCCGGAGCGGATATCGTCTTCGTCGGTTTCGGGCAACCGCGCCAAGAGCAATGGATGGTCCGGCACGCCGCGGACTTGCCCGGGGCCCTGATGGTTGGCGTCGGAGCGGCGTTCGACTTTCACGTCGGTCGCGTGCGCCAGGCCCCTGGGTGGATGCAAGATCGAGGTCTCGAGTGGCTCTTTCGACTGCTGACGGAACCCCGCCGTTTGTGGAAGAGGTACGTCCTGCTGAACCCGCTGTTCCTTTTGATGTGGGCCCTACAGTGGCTGGGCGTGCTGCGCTACCCGCAATTCGATACGGCAGCCGCGCCTCGACGTAGCTAACGCAAACTCACCGCAACCGCAAGGGGCTCTGAATCCGCGTTCCGAAATGTGCGCGCGGGCACTCATCCTTCCCATGAAAATCCTAGTGGTCCATAACCGCTACCGGCTCCCCGGCGGCGAAGACGAGGTGGCCGCAGCCGAAACAGCCCTTTTGCGCCGCAAAGGCCACGACGTGGAAACCTATCTCGAAGACAATCGCCGCATCGGCGGGCTCTCCGTCATTCAAGCCGGACTCGAATCGGTCTGGTCCCGGTCGTCGTACCGCAAAGTGCGAGACCGCCTGCGGGAGTTTCGGCCCGATATCGTCCACTGTCACAACACTTTTCCGCTGATCTCTCCTTCCATCTATTTCGCCTGCGAGAAAGAGCGCATCCCCGTCGTTCAATCGCTGCATAACCCCAGATTGATGTGCCCGGCGGCGTGTCTGTCTCGAAATAGTCAGATCTGCGAGCGCTGCGTCGGCAAAACTCGCCTGGCCCGGCGTCGTGCGTGGCTGCTATCGCGACTCTCGCCTGCAGACCGCGGCCGTGGCGTCTATGCTCTCCATCCACCGCGCTCTCAAGACTTGGCAAACGAAGATCGACGCCTATATCGTTTTCACCGACTTCTACCGCCGCAAATTCATCGAAGCGGGGCTCCCGGCCGACCGGCTCTTCGTGAAACCACATTTCCTCCACCCCGAGCCTCCTCCCTTGCAGGTAAGTACACGCGAGTACGCCCTCTTCGTCGGCCGTCTCAACGAAGAGAAAGGCCTAAAAGTATTACTCGAATCGTGGCGACAGTTACCACACATTCCACTAAAGATACGAGGTGAAGGACCTCTGTTGCCACAGATCCAAGTGGATTACCGGGAATCCGGCCCACAACGTGGAACTGGTGGATCGCCTCCCGAAGAGCGAGCTGCGCCGGCTAATGCGTAACGCTCGTTTTCTCGTTTGGCCCTCACAGGGTTACTACGAAACTTTCGGCTTGGTGGCCCTGGAATCGTTTTCGATGGGCGTGCCGGTGCTGACCAGCCGTTTCGGAGTCAACGGCGAAATTGTCGATAACGGACGAACCGGTCTCCATTTTTCACCCGACGATCCGGGAGACGTGGCCCGCACGGTCGAGCGGGCTTGGTCCTCCGAGGCTGAACTGCGCAAAATGGGCCGTCAGGCCCGCATCGAGTTCGAAACGAAATATGGCGCCGACGAGAATTACACCGCGCTGATGAGCATTTATCGCGCCGCGATTTCGCGAAAGTCGACCAGCCTTGTCGCGGGCGCAAAGAGCATCCAACCGGCGCGGGCGGCTTCGGCGGGCTAACTCAGGGCTAGCCTGGGCTAGGCCTCGGCTCGCTGCGATTGGCGACAATTCGTTGTCCGAAACTCAGTCGGTGCTCGGGACGGTTTTCGAGTCGCCGGGCATCCCGTAACCGCCGCCGCCGGGGGTTTCGATGCGCAGCCGGTCGCCCTTGGCCGCGCGAAAACGACCCTTACCCGGAATCGGGGCGTCGTTGAGGAAGTTGCGCCCGCGCTCACCGGGGTTGCCGCCCTCGCGTCCGTAGGGGGCTCGCAGACGGCGTTCGGAAAGAATCGCGATGTCGGTATCGGTAAGAAGTTCGAATTCTTTCACGACGCCTCGCCCGCCGTCATGGCGACCCCGTCCCCCGGAATCGCGACGAACCGCGTAACGGCGCATGCGAACAGGAAGCTGATGCTCCAACGCCTCGACCGGGGTATTGAGGCTGTTCGACATATTCGTGTGGTTGGCGTCGAGACCCGAGGCATGGGGCCTGGCGCCCATCCCGCCGCCGATCGTTTCGTAGTAAGCAAACCCTTGGCCGGTGCGAGGATCGGTTCCGCCAAACGTCAGGTTATTCATCGTGCCCGCCGAAGCAGCGGGCATCTTGCCGGGGAGGGCTTTGCCCAACGCGCCAAGCAGCACATCGACGATCCGCTGCGACGTTTCCACATTGCCGGCCGCGACGCTCGCCGGAGGTAGGGGATCCAGCAACGTTCCCGGCTCGGTAACGATTTTGACAGGACGAAGCATCCCGGCGTTGTACGGAATGTCCTCTCGAATCAGACAGCGAAACGAGTACATCGTCGACGAAGTGGTCACCGCCAAGTTGGCGTTGATGCCGCCGCGAGTTTGCGGCGCGGACCGCCGATAGTCGACCGTTGCCGCGTCCCCCTCCAGGGTTAGGCGGCAATGGATACGGACGGATTCGGTCCCGAAACCGTCGTCGTCCATGAAATCCTCGAACTCATAGACTCCGTCGGGGATTTCCCGCAGGCGAGACCTCATCAAGCGCTCACTGTAGTCGGTGAGCTCGCTCATCTCGGCCTGCATCTTCTCGGCGCCGTACTTGCGCGTGGCGTCGAGCAGACGACGCTCGCCGACGCGATGCGCGGCAATCTGAGCGCCGAGATCTCCCATACGTTCCTCGGGAGTTCGAACGTTGAGAAGAATGAGCTGTAGGATGTCGTCATTCAACTCTCCCTTTCTCAATAGCTTGACGGGGGGGATGCGAAGTCCTTCTTGAAAAATTTCCGTCGCCGGGGGCATGGAGCCCGGCATCATCCCACCGACGTCGGAATGGTGGGCTCGGGTCGCCAGATAGTAGGCGGGCTCGGGGTTGCTGTCGAGGAAGACGGCTGACACGGAAGTGATATCGGGCAGGTGAGTTCCACCTCGAAACGGGTCGTTGAGCAGAACCAGATCGCCCGGCTCGAGGGTTTGGGAGCGCAGGGTCTCGGTTACCGATTGCGGCATCGCCCCGAGGTGAGCGGGCATGTGATCGCCCATGGCAATGGTTTCGGCGTGGCGGTCGTAAACGGCGCAGGAGTAGTCCCGACGCTCTTTGATGTTGGGGGAAAACGAAGTTCGGCGCAGAACGATCCCCATCTCCTCGGCGATCGAGACGAACAGATTACGGAAGATTTCGAGCTCGAGATTCATGAGAGTCGGCGGGAAGCGGCGCTACTCCAGTTCCTCCACGACGCATCGAAATCCGACACCGTCTCCCCGACTCGATGGGTCGGCCATGGCACGGGCGGAAACGCGTAGATAACGCGGGCCGAATCCCCAGGAACCGCCGCGAATGACCTTGGCATCGCCCTGCTCCGGCCCTTGAGGGTCTTCCGCCGGTGCGTTGAGAAAATAGTTGCCGTCCTCCCAATCGGAACACCATTCCCAGACATGCCCGGCCATATCGTAGAGACCGTAACCGCTGGGTTCGAAACTGCCGACCGGCGCGGTGTAGCGCCAGCGGTCTCGTCCCGCGACGTTGCCATAGTTGGCGCGCTCATGGGTCAGCTCGTCGCCCCAGGGATAGCGCCAATCGGACTGTCCGCCGCGGGCGGCGTACTCCCACTCGGCTTCGGTCGGCAAGTGCCCTCCGACAAACTTGCAATAAGCGGCCGCTTCGGCATGGGTGACGGAAACAATCGGCCTGTCTTGTTTTTGCCCGGGTCCCGAGTCGAAGGCTTCGGCGATCGCCCGCGACCAACCTTTCTTTTTCTTCCTTAGCTCGGCGAAAGGCGTCTGGTTCGGCTTCGGCGGCATCTTGCGTTTCGTCGACTTTGTGTAGCGCTTATACGCGCGAACGGAAACTTCCCGGCGGCCGATCCAAAACCCTTTTGTCAGGCGGACTTGATGCCGAGGTTTTTCGATCTCTTCGCACAAGTCGTCGTCCGTCGTGCAACCCATCCAATACTCGCCCGCTGGAATCCGGGCGTATTCAAGTCGGTCTCGCGGATTAACGGAAATCTTCGGTGAAGCCTCGCCGGGCGACAAGGGGGGGTCCTCGGCGGGTGGGGCCGCGACACAGAGCACCGCGACCGCAAAGGCTGCGATCGGAATGACCGAGGTCGTTGGCAAGCGTGAAGCTCGGACGGGGCTCCGCACGGGAGCAGAATAGCAGAGCTGTTCCACATATCGTCGATATAGCCATCGCCGCCAACCAGATACAGAGGCCGGAGCGCAAGCGACGGGCCCGCCACCCACAACCCAATTCACGTGTCTCCGAATCGATTGCCGGCGTCGTTTCCCCAGAAACAGTCGTTCGGGAACCCCCGGGGCAGGCTTTGGAGTGGTGCCGGCCCGTCGCTCGCGCTCAGGGCTCTGAAAGTGCTTATCGAAGGTCCCGCGGCCGGCTTTTGATAAGGCGGTCAAGGGCTACTAACGTGTCGAGCAGCGCCGGCAGCAGGTCCAATCGCAAAGCATTGGCGCCGTCGGAGAGGGCGCGCGCCGGATCCTGGTGGACTTCAAAAAAGACGGCATCCACGCCCGCCGCCACACCCGCTCGGGCCAGCGGTTCAATATACGCCGGCTGCCCGCCGCTCGATCCCTTTCCCGCCCCAGGCAGTTGCAGACTGTGGGTCACGTCAAGCACCACTGGATAGCCCATCTCGCGCATCATCGCGAGCCCCCGAAAGTCCACCACCAGGTTTTGATAGCCGAACGACGTCCCACGCTCGGTCAGCAAAATGTTGTGGTTCCCGGTGCTTGCGACCTTTTCAGCGGCGTACCGCATGTCCATGGGCGCGAGGAATTGGCCCTTCTTGATATTGACGGCGCGTCCGCTCTTGCCGGCTTCGACCAATAAATCGGTTTGCCGGCACAGGAAGGCTGGAATTTGTAGAACGTCGCAGACTTCGGCCGCCGGGGCAACTTGACGTGGTTCGTGAATATCGGTGAGAACGGGTAGGCCGGTCTCACGCTTGACCGTGGCCAAGATGCGCAGTCCTTCATCGAGACCGGGCCCGCGGTAGGAATCGACACTGGTGCGATTCGCCTTGTCGCACGACGCCTTGAAGACGGCGGCAATCCCGGCCTCCCCGGCGGCTTCGGCAACCGCCCGCGCGATCGAGACGGCGTGGTCCTCGGACTCGATCACGCAAGGGCCGCAGATGAGCGCGAGGGGTGCTTGATCGCCGATGACAAGGCGGTCGATATGGGCGAGTCTTGGGGCCGGATCGGCGGGGGACGGGTCCACTATGTATTCATGATACGTCCCTGTCGCGCCGGGTTGGGCGCGGACGCGGCCCAAGGGTTAGCTCGCATTTCTCACCGCGTCGGCTATATAGCCCGCAGCTCTTTTTTGATCTCGTCGTCGAGTTCCGTGATTTGCTTCCGGAGGGCGGCGTATTTCTTTTCGGCTTCCGTTTCGTGCTTTTCCTTGACTCCGGCGGGCGTTGCTTTCGGGACGGGAACGTTGAGAGCGGCGGCGGCGGAATCTTCCTTGAGCTTCTTGAGTTTCGTCAGCTTTTCGCGGATGTCTTTCCATTTGCTCGGGCCGGCCAGCTCGTTGGCGACATAGGCCCCGCCGCTGATGCCCATGAGCGCGAGAATATTGTCATCGAGATGCGGAAACGTACCGGTCTTGAAGATCGAAAGAATCACCTGCGCACCGACGATCAGCGTAAAGGCGAAGATCTGAAACTTAAAAAGGTTCGGTTGGCCGCCGATGGATATCATATCCCCCCATCGAGGCTCTCTCACCTTGACGAGGCGTTGATACTGTTGCGGAATCTCACGGATACGAACCATCGCGGCGGCCTTGGCGGTCAACGCCGTACTGCCGGCAATGCCCGCGAGAACCAACATTTGGGTCGGCACCAGCACGAGCTCATATCGGCTGTACGAAACAAAGATGCCCGCCCAGATTAAGATCGAAGTCCAAAACAGCGCCTGAGCCAAAGAAATGCTATAGGTGCCGAGCGGTGTCTTGGCGAAGGACATCGGCCGGGCCAACCGCCAGGTCTTCGATCCCTCGCCCCGTTGCTTGAAGCCGTACAGCGCTCCGGCGAGTACAAAGATCAAGATTAAGCCGACGAGCCCAACGAGCACAGCGGCCCAGCGGCGAACAATCCCGACTTCCTCGATAGCGACGTAGTATTTCCCGTTGGAGGCTGTGACCAGAGCGACGGCCGTGAGGGGATGAACGTCCAGGAATCGATTGCCGACGTCGGGGGCCTGAGTGCTTCCTCAAACGCCGGAAACTCCTTCGGCTCGGGGGCGAATTGACTCGACGCTCCGGACCGCGGCGCCGGCGCGATCGCTTTCCTCGATGAATATCACGCTCAAGGTCGTAGAGGGGTCATTGGCAATGCCTCCGGAAAATTCGTAGTCAACCGTCCCGCCCGAAGGAGCTCTGGCCTGATTGAGGCGAATCGGATTGTTGGCGGCCGGGTACGACTGCCTGCGCAACCGAAGAACGGCGGGAATGTCGACGCCGTGCAGTTCCACGGTAACATCGCTCGTCGGCATGAAGCCGTAACGCGTTCCGTCGCCGACCTTGACGAGCGAGACTTCTTTCTTTCCGGCAAAAAAGAACTCAGGGCGGCCGTGTAAGGCGCCTAGGGAGAATGACCAGCCCTTCGGGAACAGCAATGCGCTGCTGTCGGCCCCGGCTTCGTCGAGCACAACGCCCGCAACCGAAGGGTCGGCAAGTTGCAAGACGTTATCGTCGGGGAAAGACACCGCCGGCGGCAGAGGCGTGCCCGGCTTGACTACGGGTGCGCCGTCTTTCCCACTCGAGCCTGCCTTGGCCGAGTCCCCAAGTGAAGCGAAATCGATCATCTTGTTCCATTGCGAGCCTTTGGCGATGACATTGACTTGGGCATCCAGCGGCTGTAGGCGAATAGGGATTCGAAAGAACGCAAGGGCACCGGCCTTATTGCCATCGGGGGAGTCGGACGATTTCGAATCCTCGGCCGCGACGCAGGCGTGGAACGCTGTAAGAGCGACCGCCAAAACCGATACGAGAATCGTGTAACGCTTCCACATATGCTTGTCTCCTCGACGTTCGCCGCCCGGCTCGATCATGTCGCAGCCCATGATACTGAAACGAGGCGCTTATTCCAAATCAACGCTACAAATACCCTAACGAGATACGCGTAATTTCGATGGAAATGGGGCCGGGAAAATCGTCAATGAGTCAAGTTTCGGCGATTTACGCGGTGCGGCTCGACAGCGAGACGAAGATGGGCGCCGGCCGTCCGAAGGGTCGGGCCAGGTTCCCGCCGCCCTTACCTTCTTGCCAGATGGCACAGCGCCGGGTTTGGTGAGTGAAGGCCCAGGCAAGGCATTGAGCAGGAAGGCGTCGAAGCGTCAGCCGTCGAAAGGCAGGACCGGTGAATGGTTCCTATCGGGCGAAATTGCATCGAATGAGTGCTCCTACGCCCCGTCCGGGGCTTGCCGTTTTTTGGCGTGAACCCCGGGCTGAAGCCGTGGGCTACTTTCCCGTCGCCGCTCCGCGGCTGCACGACAGGTGCGGCCTGTTTGGGCCATACCGTACCCCACCGTACTCTCGAAGGGGATTTTCGGAGGAGAGTATCAGCCCATGCGCACGCGCAAGAACTGCTCTTCCTCGGCTCTTTGCTCTCCCGCCACGCGGTGGCCGTGGAACTGATAAGCCGCGCCGACGAAATCGCGAAACAGGGGTTGGGGCTCGAGCGGTTTCGACTTGAATTCCGGGTGGAATTGGCAGCCTAAAAACCAGGGATGGCCGGGCAATTCGCAGATTTCCACATAGGTGCCGTCGGGGGTTTCTCCGGAAATGAGCATACCTCGGCTTTCAATCGCCTCGGCGTACTCCCGATTGAACTCGTAGCGATGACGGTGACGCTCGGTCACTTCCTCGGCGTCATACGCCGCGTGAGCGAGACTGTCCGGGGCTATGCGACAAGGCCAAGCGCCCAGGCGCATCGTCCCGCCGAGATCCTCGACGCCCTTGAGCTCACGCAATTTGAAAAACAAACGATGCGGCGTGCCGGGATCGAATTCCGTGGAATCAGCGCCCTCGAGTCCGCACACGTTCCGCGCGAACTCGATGACCATCGTTTGCATGCCGAGGCAAATCCCGAAATAGGGGACTTTGTTTTCGCGAGCGTAGCGAATGGCCTCGATCTTGCCCTCGATGCCGCGTTCGCCGAAACCGCCGGGGACGAGGATGCCATCGACGTCGCGCAACTCCTGGTGAGCCGTCGCCGGGGTGATATTTTCGGCTTCGATCCAACTAACATTGACCCGCACGCCATGGTGTAAGCCGCCGTGCAGCAGCGATTCCTTGAGGCTCTTGTAGGAATCCTCGTAGCTCGCGTACTTGCCGACAATGCCGATCGTCACCTCGCCCTGGGGATGTTTCAGCCGGTGGAGCATTGCCTCCCATGCTTTCAGGTCGCGCGGCGGGGTTGCGAGTTCAAAGTGACGCAGCAGGATTTCGTCCACCTTTTCTCGGGCGAAAATCACGGGGATTTGGTAGACCGAGCTGACGTCGCGGGCGCCAATCACAGCCTCGCGGTCCACATCGCAAAACAGCGCGATTTTGGCGCGGAGCTCCTCGGATAACTCCGTCTCGGTGCGGCACAGCAACATGTCGGGCTGGATGCCGATACCGCGCATTTCCTTGACGCTGTGTTGGGTGGGTTTGGTTTTCAACTCGCCGGCGGCGGCGATCCAGGGCACCAACGTGACGTGAACGAAGGCGCAATTCTTACGTCCTAACTCGTGTCGCATCTGACGGATCGCTTCCAGAAAGGGCAGCGACTCGATATCGCCCACGGTACCGCCGATTTCGACGATGACGACGTCAACGTCGTCCGTCGAGACCTTGCGGATGGCGTCCTTGATTTCGTTGGTTACATGCGGAATCACTTGGACGGTTTTGCCCAGGTAGTCGCCGCGTCTCTCTTTCGCCAAGATGCGTTCGTAGATGCGGCCGCTGGTGATGTTGTTGGCTTGGGTCAGCTTGGCGTGGGTGAAGCGTTCGTAATGACCCAGGTCCAGATCGGTTTCCGCGCCGTCGTCGGTCACATAAACTTCACCGTGCTGAAAAGGACTCATCGTGCCGGGGTCGACATTGAGATAGGGGTCGCATTTCTGGAGCGTGACACGCAGGCCGCGGCTCTCGAGCAGGCAGCCGATCGAAGCCGCCGCGATCCCTTTTCCCAAAGAGGAAACAACGCCACCGGTGACGAACAGATATTTCTTCATAGGTCCTCGACTACCCGCGAAGGCGAGAACGACAGACCGCCGGTCTCGCAAAATACTCCCAATGGAAAGAAAACAAAAGAGTTGTCGGAGTTCCGGCCGGCAACTGGGAAAGAGGGGAGAGTGGTCCGAAGGGGCTGAAAAGGGCCTGGAGATTTTCGTTGAGAACGAACAGGCCGCCTAGGGGGCATTCCGAATCCGCTTACCGTGAGTTGACCAGAATGGATCGAGCAGCGCCGCGGGGCCGAAAACACTTCCTCGGAAACGCTCCGAGCGGCATTCGATCAAGCGACCGCGCAACGGTAAGCTCAAGTCTAGCACAGGCCGGTTTGTATGTTAGAATTTAATCGCATTGCGGCATCCCAACGAGCGAAAAAAGACGGTTCGAGGGCTTTCGGCGGCCCTGTGCCGGGGCCTATGGAGCGGACGTTTCGTTCGCGGCCGGTCATGGGCCGCGCAGCCGTTAGCTTGCTTGTTGCTTTTACCGGTCGCCGGCCTCGCCGCCGACGCGAAGGTAGGGCTCAAAACGCGAGCCGAAGAAACGCTTCAGATTTCGGAATCCGGCGTTCGCACCGAAACCATCAAGGTCGACGTTCCGTTGGTGCTGATCAACGTGACGGTCAGCGACCCAATGAGCCGTCTTGTCACCGGGCTCGAAAAAGAACATTTCAAACTGCTCGAGGACAAGGTCGAACAGGAAATCACGCAATTCGGCGCCGAGGACGCGCCGCTGTCGCTGGGGATCGTCTTCGATGCCAGCGGGAGCATGGGCTACAAGATGAGCAAGGCCCGCGAGGCGGTGGCCCAGTTTTTCCGAACCGCTAACCCGGAAGATGAATTTTTTCTTATCCAGTTCAATGACCGGCCGGAGTTAATGGGCGGCTTCACGCGCAGTTTGGAAGAGATCCAGAATCGCCTGACCTTCACGCAATCGAAAGGGCGTACGGCGTTGCTCGACGCCATCTATCTGGCGATCAACCAGATGAAAGAAGCATCGAACACCAAGAAAGCTCTGCTGGTGATCTCCGACGGCGGCGACAACAGCAGCCGCTACACGGGACGAGAGATCAAGCGGTTGGTGAAGGAAGCCGATGTGCAGATCTATGCCATCGGGATTTTTGAGCCGGTTTCCTCGCGCGGCCGCACCCCGGAGGAGCTATCGGGACCGAGTCTGCTGACCGAGATCGCCGAACAGACCGGCGGGCGCCAGTTTCCGGTCGAAAACTTAAACGAGTTACCCGACGTGGCCGCCCGCATCGGGATCGAGCTCCGCAACCAGTATGTTTTAGGATACGTCCCAAAGAGTCAGAAGAAGGATGGAAAATGGCGACGCGTGCGCGTGACGCTTTCAAAGATTCGCGGCATGCCGCCGTTGCGGGCCCACTATCGATTGGGCTATTACGCGCCCAGCCGTTAAGTCGTCCGGTTGGCTGAAATGACTCGCCGCGAAACCCGTTCCAGGCCGCAACCAAGAAAGAGCCGGCAGTGATCGCAAAGACGCTAGATATGAGTTTCCGACACGGCTCCTTCCCGACCGGAACCATTGCAGTGCTCTCGCGCTTGGCCCGCCGCTCTGTTCTCTGCGTTCTCTCGACAGCGCTCGCGGTCGCGCAACCGGCGGGCAAGGAATCCGGCGCCGATCCCGGGCTTACGTTTAAGGCCGATACGAAATTGGTTGTGCTGCACACTTCCGTGATCGACAAGGAAGAGCATTTTGTCACCGACCTGCCCCAAGGCGCTTTCAAGGTCTACGAGGAAGACGTCCTACAGAACCTCAAGATCTTTCGCCGCGAAGACGTTCCCGTCTCGCTCGGGATCTTGGTGGACAACAGCGGCAGCATGCGCGACAAGCGCCGGCAGGTCAACGCGGCGGCGGTTAACTTCGTCAAAGCCTCTAATCCCAAGGACGAGGTTTTCATCGTCAATTTCAATGACGAGGCCTTTCTCGACAGCGATTTCACGAGCGATGTCTTACGGCTGCAAGACGCCCTACAGCGAATCGACTCTCGGGGCGGCACGGCACTCTACGACGCCACCGGCATGTCGCTCGATCACCTGAAGGATAAGGCAAAGTGGGACAAACAAGTCCTGTTGATCGTCACCGACGGCGAAGACAACGCCAGCATCGTGGAGCTGGAGACACTCGTCCGTCGCTTGCAGGAAACCGATACCGTCATCTATGCGGTCGGACTGCTGAGCGCGGAAGACCGCGGGTCCGCCAAACGGGCAACCCGAGCCGTCCGTCACCTCGTACGGGCCACGGGCGGCAAGGCGTTCTTTCCCAAGAGCGTCGACGAGGTAAACGCGATCACGCAGCAGATCGCCCAAGACATTCGGAACCAATACATCCTGGCTTATTCGCCCACGCAGGGTGGCGCGGCCGGCTTCCGCAAGGTCAAGGTCGTTCTCTCGGGCAAGCGGACGCGGCGTCTGCGGGTACGTCACCGGCCCGGGTATTACTTCTAGTCGGCTTCCAAAGCCGCTATCGGCCCTACCAGGGCGGGCCTATTCCATCCACGCCGGTGAACTGTCGCGTTTTAGGTGGTGCGCGGGCAACTGTTTACAACCGTCGATCGTCACTTTTCCTCTCGCTCCGCGATGGAATGAGTAGTGTCTTCGGTCGCGGGCCGCTATCGTGAGACTGCCGGAAGCCGCCGTTGCCTTAGACCAAGAAAATGTTCGAATCCGCGTGGTCCGCGGTGGTGCGATCATGCTGGTGGGAGAGGGCCTGGTGTATACTGTGAGCCCGCCAAGCTAAGACGTCAATCCTCGGTAGACAGGGACATGGGAAACCTCAAACTAAGCCGTAGAGCCTTCATGGCTCGGACCGCGGGAGCGGCCCTCACGCTCTCAGCCGCGGCTCCGGCAAGTAGCGGCGCGAGTCCCCCACAGGCGAAACGTCAGGGGCCCGGCGCGCAGCGGCTGAGTTTGCCCAAACTCAAGGCCTGGGAAGATCTCGGGTATGGGATGTTCGTTTGCTTTGGGATGGAGACCTATGTTCGCGCGACGGCGCAATTGGAAGTGGCTCCCGCGAACACCTACAACCCAGGCGTGCTGGACGTTGACCAATGGGTGCAAATCGCCCGCGACGCCGGCATGCGCTACGCCGTCCTCACCGCGAAGCATGTGTCGGGGCACTGCCTGTGGCCGAGCCGGTACACGAAACACACTGTCGCCAACAGCGGCAACAAGACCGACGTGGTCGAAGCCTTCGTCAAAGCATGCGACAAGCGAGGAGTCCTTCCCGGTATCCACTATATGTCCTTGGACGGCCGTCATCGCTTCGGCGGCTCTCGCGCGAGCAAGACCCCTCTGCACAGGGCCTATACGACGTCGTTCTACCAGGACTTCCAGACGGTGCAAGTCACCGAGTTGCTGACCGCCTACGGCGACATCGCGGAAATGTGGATTAACATTCCTCGTGTGTTGGGGCGAGGCTACCGCACGTTCTTGTATCGCCATATCGCGGAACTGCAACCCGAGTGCGTGGTTGTGATGCACAACGAACTCGGCGACGGGAAAGTATTCCGCGTGAATTACACTTGGCCGTCCGATGTGGTCACCATGACCAGATCCTTGCCGCCGCCGGCCGGGCACGAGAAATGGCGAGAGATCGAAGGGAAGACGTATTACATGCCGGGCGAAGTGGTGGATACGCTGGGTAAGGAATGGTTTTACGTGCAGGGCGATCGCCCGCGTCCCAGCGATGAATTGAAGCAGATGTACGTTGAAACAAGAAAGCGGGGGGCCAACCTGCTCTTGGCGGTGCAACCCGACAGACAAGGCCTCATTCCCGATGATCGCCGGGATGCTCTGATACGGCTGCGGAAAGACGCGGGCATCTGACTGACAAACCATTCCCGACAGGAAGCGCCACCAAGTATGAGTGAAGACCCGCACACAGCAGAGTTGACCACGCGAAGAGCCTTCTATGTTTCCTGGATCTATGGGCTTTGGGCACTTATCTCGGGCGCCGCGGGGCTGCTTTCCGGATTCTATCTGTTGATTCCCTCCAAGCGGCGCGGGTCTCGGGATCTCGTGGAGGCGGGCCGGATCGCGGATTTGCCGACCGACGAGCCCGTGGAAGTAAGCTTCGTCCGCAGTCGCGTGGACGGTTGGAGAGTCACGAAAGAGAAATCGATCGCCTGGGTGGTCAAGAAGTCGGAAACCGACGTCGTTGCCTTCTCTCCGTACTGCACTCATCTGGCGTGCGCGTACCATTGGGAAGAGGCCAGTCGAGTTTTCCTGTGTCCCTGTCACACCACGACCTTTTCTCCGGATGGAGCGGTGATCGCCGGGCCCGCCCCTCGCCCGCTGGACCGCTACACAGTTAAATTACAAGACGGCAACTTGCTGCTGGGACCTGTCGAGCAGTCTGGAGCCGGTGAGGGATGAGTTCCCTCGCGAAACGGGTGGTCGAGTGGACCGACGACCGCACCGGCTTAGCCACGTTCATCGAGAAATTCTTGTACGAGGACATCCCCGCTTCCAGCGGATGGCAACAAGTCTTTGGAAGCATGGCGTTATTCCTGTTTTTGCTGCAAGCTTTGACCGGGCTTCTTCTGGCGGTGAATTACGCGCCCACACCGGGCGAGGCCTACCACAGTGTCAACTACATCGTGACGGAGCTGACGGGGGGCTCCATTATTCGGGGCTTGCATCACTGGGGCTCGAGCGTCTTGATCATCGTGGTTGTGCTGCACATGATCCAGGTGGCGATCTGGGGAGCCTACAAGAAGCCTCGGGAAGCTACCTGGCTGGCGGGAGTGCTCCTGCTGCTTTTGGTGCTTGCTTTTGGTTTGACGGGATATCTGCTTCCTTGGAACAACCGTGCCTACTGGGGCACGGTGGTAACGACCCAAATCATCGGCAATACTCCTTTCATCGGCGAATACTTGTTGCGGCTGGTCGGAACCGAGGGCGGCGCCGTGGGAGTCATTACGTTCGCCCGATTCTTCGGGATGCACGTCATGCTGCTGCCCGCGGTTACGGCGGGGTTCATTATTCTGCACGTGTATCTTGTTCGGCGGCACGGCGCGGCTCCGGCGCCTCAAGAAACAAGTTCGAAGAAGAACTTTTATCCCCAACAGGTCTTTAGGGATACGGTCGCCGTGTTCGTTTCCTTTGTGATTCTGGCGGGGATGGCGGTATTCGCGGAGGCCCCCCTGGGCGAACTCGCCGACCCCACGGATACGTCCCATATACCGAGACCGGAGTGGTACTTCTTGTTTCTGTTTCAACTGCTGAAGTACTTCGACGGCTCGGTCGAGGTGGTCGCCACTCACCTATTGCCCGGCCTTGCGCTCGCGGCGCTCGCGGCCGTGCCCTTTGTCGACCGCGGTATCGCGAAGAGGGTTCGAGAGCGTACCGTGGCGATCGGCGTCGTCGGTTTGGGCGTGGTCGGGTGGGCGGGCCTGACCGCTGTCGCGGTCGCCACGGCGCCCGCTCCGGCCGTTGCCGTTGCCGAAGGCGGGTCGACCGGCGAGGGGGACTTCGGGCTTTCCCTGTCAACAGGTGAGTGGGGACCCGAGGATGAGCCAGCAGGCCAGGCCGAGAGCCGAGATCGTTGGAAAGATCTGCCGGCCGGCGAGCTTGCGTTGATCGGGTATCTTCGCCAGGACGTTTGTTTGACCTGCCACACGGTCGGCGAGGATCCATCGAAGCAAGGGCCGGATCTGGCGTGGAGCGTGGTTACGAAATCACCGGACTGGATCACGGACCACTTTAAGGACCCGTTGGCTGTGCCACATGACGTCGCGATTCCCTTGCCGTCCGCTCGCCCCGGCGAGGGCCAATTGCGGGCGCTTGCCGCCTACCTGACCCAATTGACGCCCGAGACGGCCGACGTACTGCGGAACGCTCCTAACTTCGCGGCGGAAGCAGCCACACTCTACGAAGAGCACGGCTGCGGTAACTGCCACCGCGTCAACGGCGTCGGGATGAAGGTCGGCCCCGCCCTCAATGGGCTTGGCCGACGCCGGTCGATCACCTGGATCACGGAAAAGATTCGTAATCCGCGGACCTTTGCGCCGGAGAGCTTAATGCCCGCCATCGACATTCCCCAAGCGAAGTTGGAGGTGCTGAGCGATTACTTGGCCGCGCTTCCGGCCGAGTCGGCCGAAGCCGCGGAGCAGTAGCGGCAGGCGGGTCGGCGGCGGGACAGGCTTGCAAATCGATCGCCGCGGCTTCGGTGGGGTAGGGGCGTTTGGCGGTTGAGGTGCAATATGTATTCGGCAATCGGGCGGTTCCTGGAAAATCCGCCGCGACAAGTCGAAGAGATATACTGTAGGCAGGCTGTTCGAGAGCTGGAGGCGATATGAATACGCAACTCAAATTTGGTCTGATCACCGTGGTTATCGTCGGAACGCTGGCCTGGCTCGCTGCTTCCGGCATCAACGAAACCGCCACCTACTACGTCACGATCGAAGAACTGAACGCCATGGACAACGCCGTGGAAAAGCGTCTTCGCGTAGGCGGCGACGTGGAACCCAATTCGATCGTTCGCTCGGGCGAAAAAGTCAATTTCATCATTGAGCAGGAAGACATGAAGCTGTCGGTGGTTTACGTCGGTCGCGACCCGCTCCCCGACACCTTCCGCGACCGCGCCCAAGCTCTTTGCGACGGCCGCTTACGCTCGGACGGCGTCTTCGAAGCGAAAAAGATCCAGGCCAAATGCGCGTCGAAGTACGAAGCCGATCCCGGCAAAGACGCCCAGCCGGTCTACACCACCGAACCGAGTAACAAGGCCTCACTCTAACTCCGGCCCGCACGCCCCGTTGTTCCCAGAGGCTTGCTATCCTCAGCCGTATGGGCCGCTTACTTCTGCTTTTCCTCGTCGTCCCGATCTTGGAATTGGCCTTGCTGATCGAAGTCGGCCGTCATATCGGCACGCTTCCCACCCTGGCCTTGATCTTCGCCACTGCTTTGCTCGGTTCGTATCTCGCGAGGCAGCAGGGTCTGAGTGTTCTTCGCAACATGCAGGCCGAGATGGCGCAAGGTCGGCTGCCCGCCGGCTCGATCATCGACGGTGTGTTGATCTTGCTGGCCGGAGCGGTTCTGGTCACCCCGGGCATTCTCACCGACGCCTTTGGGTTCTTGATCCTAATCCCCGCGACAAGGGGGTGGATCAAAGCCTTTCTGTGGAAGCGCATGGAAAAGGCCGTCCGGCAAGGCACCGCGCGGGTCCACGTCCACTTCGATGAAGGCGAGGGGCCTTACCCGCCGTCTTCGGACCCCGAAGATCAGCTGCCACCCCGGCGACTTCCCGGATAGTGCATCGCATCCTTTGCCTACCTTGGCCTACCTTGGCCCGTTGCGAAGCGGTTTTCGACGGCCAAGATGCTATGCTCTGCTAACGGCAGCTATGCAAGTCGTCGGCGTCATCCCCGCTCGCTATCATTCTTCCCGGCTCGACGGTAAGGCCTTGGCCGATATCGCGGGCTGTCCGATGATCCAGCATGTCTGGAACCGCTGCCGAGAGGCCCGGTCGCTCGATCGCATCATTCTCGCCACCGACGACAAGCGGATCGAAACCGCCGCCCGAACCTTCGGCGCGGAAGTCGTCATGACCGACCCCGCTCACGCCTCCGGTACCGATCGCGTCGCCGAGGCGGTTCGAGAAATCGATTGCGGCGTCGTCGTGAACATTCAGGGCGACGAACCCATGCTGGATCCGCTCATGATCGACGAAGTCGTCGCGCCCTTTGCGAGCGAACCGGACACCCGATTCGTCACTTTAGGACAGGGAATCGAGGAGGAAACCGAGCTTGACGACCCGAATGTCGTCAAGGTCGTTCGAGATCCACGCGGCAATGCCCTCTACTTTTCCCGCTCCCCTATTCCTTATTCGAGACGCGGCCCGGGGGCGACCGGCGTTGCTCCCCTCAAGCATATCGGCCTCTACGCGTACACGAAGGAATGCCTGGAGCGCTTTGCCGCCCTCGACCCCACGCCGCTTGAGAAAACCGAGCGGCTCGAACAACTCCGAGCCCTCGAACACGGTATCCCGATTCGCGTCGTTGTGACAAAGTTCCGACACCGCGGCATCGGTGTGGATACCCCCGAGGATCTCGAGTCGGCGCGGCGACTCGTGAAACAGGACTGTTAAGAAGAAGGCCGCGCGACGACGCCCGAGAGACGTCGCCCGGCGGGAGACTCAGGCGACGTGAATTCCACAATCGTCGCGCCGCGGCGCCAAGCATGTCTTCCCACTCATGCCGGCCGGGCCACACGATTTCCGCATACCTGCTCGGGGCCGGCTCCACCAAAACGTTGAGCTGCCGCCGGTTGTATCCCCCGCCTACGCTAGAATTCTCACTAGGGGTTCCGCCGGCGTTCTCTGATGCGATGGCTTTCGATTTTGCTGTTTGGGGTGAAGCTGAGCCTTCTGCTCGCGGGGTTGTGCGCCGGCTCGCGGGCACAGACGCCTCCCGGCTTGCTGGGCCTGGCCCCCGAGGAAGCTCCCGTGCCCACGCCCCGAGATTGGGAAAAACTAGGCGTATCGAATTACGAACTACGCATTCTCGAGCGATTCCACCGAGACCGCGACGGCATCGAGGGATACCACATTGCTTACGAGAGCCTCGATCTGAGCATGGCGGGCATGCTCATTCAACCCCATATCGAGCTACCCGACGAGGAAGAGGTCGCGGCGGCCGCGGCGGCCGGCGTCGAGATAGAGGAGATCAAGTACCCCATGGTCCTACTCAGTCACGGATCTCCGTACGGGCTGACGCAGGCTTACCGCGAGATCGCCATTGAATTCGCTCGCCGGGGTTACATTGTCTTAGCGCCCAGCTATCGCGGCCGGGGGGGCAGGGAAGGCCGCTCCCAGGGCTTACCGCAACTCGCCCGCGGGGAAGTCCTCGACCTGCTCCAACTAGTCCAAATCGGTCGCCAAATCGAATACGTCGACACGCTGCGCATGGCGATTCTCGGCTTCGACGACGGCGCCTCGACCGCCCTGCTTGGTATTGAGCGATCCAATGTCTTTCGCGTAGCCATCCTTATCTCGGCAAGTCCGTTTTCCGGGATGGTCGAGTACGGATACGCCGGCTTGAAGGTACTGCGCAGCCGCTCCGACGAGATTTTCGGTCGGCAACTGTCCCAGAACGAGCTGATGCGCGAGCTCTATTACCGCGATGCTTTCCGGAATGCCCACAAGATCACAACTCCGATGTTGTTGATGACAACCGGATCCGACCCCGGGCGCCGCGACCTGCTCTACTTCGCCGCCAACCTCAAGCGACTCGGTGTCGAGTACCGCCTGCTCGAATACCCCTCCATGGCTCCCGGCTTCCTAACCGCCGCCGGCAGCGGCGAACATTCCTCTCATTGGCACGGCGTCCGAGACTCCGCCTGGGCCGAAGTTTTCAACCTAATCGACGAACACCTAGCTCTGCCCGAGGAAGAAGACGCCGAAGCACAAGATCTCGAGTAGGCCCACGCCGGCCCGCGGCTTGTCTCGTAATGTGTTGTCATAGCAGGCGTTAGGTTCGTCTTGGCTTCGTTTCGCGGTTTCCGACTTTCGGGTTCGCGGGCGGGCGGATGAACGGGGGGATTTGCCTCGTCAGGCGATGAGAAATGAGGGCTGGTTGGTTCGCGGGGGGAGACTCCGCTAGAATGACTCTTCCTCTGATGAGTACGATCAACGCTCGCACCCGCCCTTCCGCGCCGCGCCCTGTTTAGGTCGGAGAATGATCCCTGGTTCATCCTCGTGGGCCTCATCGGGAAGGACTTCAAAGTGCGCTACCGTAACATGTCGCTGGGCGTGTTTTGGTCGCTGCTGAACCCGCTCATCATGATGTCGCTATTGACTTTCGTCTTTACGGCGGTGTTTGCCGGTTCGCGAGAGTCGTATCCGTTGTTTGTCCTCATCGGGTTGTTGCCTTTTAATTTCTTCACGCTGGCTTGGTCGACGGGGACGACTTCGATTGTCTCGAACGCCCAGCTGATCAAGCAGGTCCCGTTTCAACGGGAACTGGTGCCGGTATCGGTGGTTTTGGGCAACTCGGTGCACTATTGCCTACAGCTGATTCTGCTGTTGGGCGCGATCGCGTTTTTCGTCGGCGTTTCGGTTTATTGGTGGTGGTTGCCTCTGGTCGTGGTTTGTCAATTGGCCTTTGTGGGAGGTTTGTCGCTGGCCTTCTCCGCGTTTGACGTCTACTTCCGGGACACCGAGTACATCGTCAAGGCGTTAACGCTGGTGCTGTTTTGGATGGTTCCGATTTTGATGGGTATTTACTTGACTCAGGTATTGGGAAATAGCCCCTACATGTTGTGGTCGTCCGTAGCGCGTGTCGCGGTGCCTCCGACCAGCGATTTGTAGGGTGCCGGTGGCACGGCGACGGCCTGTTGAACCAGGCGGTAAAAGAGCTTGCCTCGACTTCTGGACTTGCGGCGGTTGAAGCGGAAGGCGAATTCGTCGAGGTAGGAGTCGAGATGCTCGTGACTGACCGCTCCTTGATGCGTGCCCAGTATCCAGCGCTTCACTAACGACACCACGCGGTGCACCCGGGGGAGCAGTTTCGAGGCGCGCGCCGGTTGCCCCTCCAGGTAGCTCACCTCGTGGCGATAGCCGTCGCCTTCGAGCGGTTCGTATCCCAGCCAACCGTCGGTATGGACCACGCTGCCGGGTTCGATCGACTCGCCGACGAAGGCCATCAAGCTGTCCCCGGAGGCGTTGGGAATGGTGCGTATCCGAACCCGCCCGATGCCGGCACCATCTTCCTCGGCCGCTACTACAATCAGCGCCTTAGCGTCGGTTTGGCGACCGCGCACGCCCTCCTCCAAGCCTCCTAAGTAAGTCTCGTCAACCTCCACGCGCCCGCTGAGCCGATCGCGTCCGGGCCGCACCATGGCGCGCCGGAGCTTATGCAACCAAGTCCAGGCCGTTTTGTAGCTGCCCAGGCCCAACACCCGCTGCAAGCCCAGCGCGCTCGCCCCGTTCTTCTGGCTCGTGAGCCACCACATGGCTCGAAACCAACTCTGGAGGGGTTGGCGGGTGTCTTGAAATATTGTGCCCGCCGTTGGAGAAGCTTGATGCCCGCAGCCGGCGCACTCCAGCAGCGCTGTCCGCACCGCCCACGCTTTGTCGTGCCCGCATCGCGGACAACGAAAACCCTCCGGCCAGCGGAGTTGACACAGATACTCTCGACAGGCCTGCTCGGTGGCGAAACGCGCCTCGAACTCGGCCAGATTCCGAGGATAATCTTCCATTTCCCCGATCCTACATCTTGTGGTCACCTGAGTCAAGTAAATACCCATCCCGATTTTTTACGGTTTCGATCAAGTCAGCCCGCAATACGCTTGGATGTACGAAATCAATCCCATTGCGGCCGTGGTGCTCGTCATGCGGCGCATCCTGCTGTACGACACGGCCCCGGGCTCGGCTTTTCCGAAGTTGGCGTTGGTGTCGCTGATGACCTTGTGGTTGGGACACAGAATGTTCATTCGTATGCAACGAGATTTCGCCGATCATTTATAGTCGAGCGGGCGTAGTCCGCGGGGGTGGCTCTTCGCGGGCATTCGCGGCGGCCGATGCTAAGATGAAGTTTCCGCGCCAAGGGCGTCTTTTCCCATGAAAATCGGCTTTGTGAGCTTGGGCTGCCCCAAGAATTTGGTGGACAGCGAGGTCATGATGGGCTTGCTGGAAGCCCGCGGGCACGAGCTGACCCCGCACCCCCAAGAAGCCGAAGCACTGGTCGTCAATACCTGTAGTTTCATCGACCCGGCCAAACAAGAATCGGTGGACACGATTCTCGAAATGGCCGAGTACAAGAAGTCCGGCGCCGCCCGCCGGTTGATCGTCGCCGGTTGCTTGGTGGAGCGCTACCGCGACGATATCCGCGCGCAAATTCCCGAGGTGGACGCCGTCTTGGGAACAAACGAACTCGAACACATCATTGCTCACTGCGAAGGGTTCGACCCCGATTCGGCGGTCGTCGAGCCCTATCTTTATCACGACCTGACGCCGCGCCGGCCCGCCACGCCGCGGCATATGGCCTACATCAAGATCAACGAAGGTTGCGATCACCCTTGCAGCTTTTGCATCATCCCGAAGTTCCGCGGAAAGTTCCGCAGCCGGCGCTTCGAGAGCGTGATCCGCGAGGCCGAGAACTTCTTTCGTCAGGGAGTCGGCGAGCTCAATCTCATCGGACAGGACACGACGGCCTACGGCGACGACCTGGGCCTGCAAGACGGTCTGCCGACCCTGCTCGAGAAACTCGCGGCGATCGAGGGGGCCGGATGGGTGCGTTTTCTGTATGTGTACCCGAATCGCGTCACGCAGCGCCTGCTCGATACGGTCGCGGCGCACGACCCGCTGTGCAACTACATCGATATCCCGTTGCAGCATGCCTCGGCGCGCATCCTAAAACGGATGAAACGAGGCGCGTCGGGCGACTTATTCCTGGATTTGATCGAGCGCATCCGAGGTACGATTCCCGGTGTCGCCGTTCGGACGAGCTTCATCGTCGGGTTCCCGGGTGAGACGGATCGGGATTTCGAAGAGCTTTGCGACTTCGTTCGAGTGGCTCGATTTGATCACGTCGGCGTGTTCGGCTACTCCGACGACGAGACCGGGGAGAGCTACCTTCTGGACGGCAAGGTCGATCGCCGCACGATCTATAATCGGCGTCGGCGGCTGATGGCAATTCAGCGCAAGATTTCGCGCGGGCGCAACCGCGAGCGGGTGGGACAACGGCTGCCCATTCTGATCACGGGTCCGTCGAAGGAAACCGACTTGCTGTGGGAAGGCCGGCTGGCCGCGCAGGCCGAGGAGATCGACGGCAAGACGTATATCACCGAATTCGCGGGCGACGTTCCGCAGCCTGGTGATTTCGGAACGATCCGCATTACGCGGGCTTCCGACTACGATGTTTTCGGGTGCCTGGAGTCGGTGCGGGAACGAGTTATCCCGACACAAGCGATCGATGTTGCGACGACGACGGCTTTCCCGATCCTGGCGCAGTGACCGAATCCTTAAGACATTGTCCGATTTGCCGCAAAGGGGTCGCACCCGGCGATCGTTACTATCCTTTTTGCGGTGAACGGTGTCAGGTGATCGACCTGGGTAATTGGTCGTCGGAAAAGTACGTCGCGCATTCTCCGCTGACCGAAGCCGACGAGCAGCTCGACACGCAATACCCACCGGACCCCGCGGTTGATTCGCCGTCCGATTCCCATGACGAGTAACCGCGGCGGTCTTTTGCTGGCTACTTGTTGCGGTGTCGGGTACGCGCCCTGGGCACCGGGAACGGCCGGCTCTCTGGTCGCTCTGGGAGCGGGTTATGCGCTGACGGCGTATAGCGGGGTTTCTCCGCTTTGGTTGATGGTTGCCGCGGCTTTGCTGTTTGTTCCCGCGGCGTGGGCCGCCGAGGTTGCCGAACGGTGCCTGGGGCGCCCGGACCCGCAAGTCGTCGTGATCGACGAGGTCGTCGGGCAGTGGCTGACGCTGGCGGCGGCGGCACCCGACAACCCCTTTCACTGGGTCCTGGGGTTCGCGTTGTTCCGCGTCTTGGATGTGCTCAAACCCTATCCAATCCGGCGGCTCGAGCACTATCGTGGGGGCTGGGGCGTGGTCGCCGACGACGCTGCCGCGGGTCTGTACGCTATGATGATTTTGGCCGGTCTGCGTTGGTGGTGGGGTTGACCTCGCGGGTAATTCGAATAGGATGAGTTCACAACACGAAACTTCCTCCGACAAGCCTCTCATTGAAAGAGTCGAGCCGTCGGCCGCCATCTACGGCGGCGAGATTGAGGTTCACGGAGAGGGCTTTTTCAACAACGGCAGCTCGCGCGTGCGCGCCCGTTTCGGGTCGGTTGACGCGCGACTGGTAATCAGCGGCGACCGGCACCTGGTGATCCGAGTTCCCGAGGACGCCACTGACGGCAGCCTGACACTCGAAAACGAGTCGGCGGAAAGCTCCCCCTACAATTGCTCGCTCGGTATTACCATCGCCGAAAATCTACACCCGGTTTCGAACCCGGCTGTCGATGAGGCAGGCAACATCTACACCACCCGCAGCGGTGCGCGGGGCGAAAAGGTTCCGGTTTCGGTTTTCAAGATCGACCTGAATTTCAACGTCAAGCCATTTGTCTCCGACATCATCAATCCCACCGGTCTGATTTTCGACAAGTCGCACAACTTGCTGATTTCCTCACGCGAGAACGGGACGATTTATTCGGTGAGCTCGAAAGGCCAAGTCGAGGTCTATGCCGAAGGGATGGGCGTAGCCACCGGCATGGCTTTCGACAGCGAAGACAACCTTTACGTGGGCGATCGCACCGGAACGATTTTCAAGATCAGCCCAAGCCGCCAGATCTTCGTTTTCGCGACGATCGAGCCCTCGATCGCGGCTTATCACCTGGTCATGGGGCCGGGCAATGAACTTTACGTCAGCGGGCCCACTACGTCGAGCTTCGACGCGATCTATTGCGTGCATGCCAACGGCGAAGTCGACGTTGTCTGCCGCGGCTTCGGCCGTCCGCAAGGCATGGCTTTCAACCAGGCCGGGAACCTGTATCTGGCCGCGTCCTACGGAGGCCGCAAGGGAGTTTTTCTGCTTCGTCCGGGCGCCGAGCCCGAACGCGTCGTTTCCGGGCCCGGCATTGTCGGGCTGGCCTTTCTTCCCACCAAGGAACTCGTTGTCGCCACGACCAGCTCGCTCTATCGGGTCGGCAACGGGTTCACCTCTCGCGACTGAATGTCGTGACCGCGGAAATTATCGCCGTCGGCTCGGAGTTGCTTACTCCGCAACGGATCGATACGAATTCGCTGTTTCTAACCAGGAAACTGAATGAACGCGGTATCGAAGTTGTCCGCAAATCGATTGTCGGCGACGACCGCGAACGCCTGAGCGAAGAAATACGGCGGGCGCGGGAATCATCTGACCTTGTCGTTCTAACCGGGGGGCTGGGCCCCACACTCGACGACATCACGCGCGACGCCGTGTGCGACGCTGTTGGCCGAGGATTGGTTTACCACGAGCACATCGTCGAGCTGATTCGCGAGCGCTTTTCGCGGCGCGGGCGCAAGATGGCCGAAGTGAAGCGCCGGCAGGGCTACATCCTGGAAGGAGCCGAGATCCTCGACAACCCCAAGGGCACCGCCCCGGGACAATGGCTCGAGGACGAGGCGGGTATTCTCATCTTGCTGCCCGGACCGCCGCGGGAGCTCGAGCCGATGGTCGACAACGAATGCATGCCGCGGCTGGAGCGCATCGAGTCGCCCTACCAATACTTCACCATCGTGATGCGCGTCGCCGGAGTCCCCGAATCGGAGCTCGACGAGCGTATCGGCCCGATCTATTCCGTCGAGCCCGACGTGGCGACAACGATTCTCGCGGCGCCGGGCGATATCCAGATTCATTTGCGCGCTCGCGGTTCGACTGTCGAGCAAGCCCGAGCGGTCGCCGAAGTCTTGGCCGAGAAGGTCGACTCCGAGTTGGGCGACAACATCTACACCTGCGGGGCCGAGTCGATCGAGGAAATCGTGGGGCGGCGTCTTCGCGAGCTGGGGCTCACTCTAGCGGTCGCCGAGAGCTGTACGGGGGGCTTATTGGCACAGCGGCTGACGGCGGTGCCGGGCAGCTCCGATTATTTTGTTGGGGGCTGGGTCAGCTACAACGAAAGCGCCAAGAAGGCCTGGCTCGGGGTTCCCGAAGCCGTGATCGCCGAGCACGGCGCGGTCAGCGAAGAAACGGCGGCGGCCATGAGCGCGGCGGCGAAGCGGAAAGCGGGCTCTTCGGTCGCGGTCTCGATCACCGGTTTGGCCGGCCCTGACGGCGGCACCGCTGAAACCCCGATCGGCACCGTCTACATCGGCGTCAGCGGCCCCGAGGACGAGGTTGAAATTTTTCACCGCCGGTTTCCCGGCGATCGCGGCTTCGTCAGGACTTTGGCGGCCCAAACCGCTCTGGAGCAACTCCTGCGGCGCTTGCGCAAGACCTGAGGGAGTGCGCGGGGTGCCGTGCCCTCCGAGAACTCAAAGCTGCTACTATCTCGATGGCTGCAGTTTGTAGGAGGGCCCAGTGCTGTCCGGGGAAAGTTGCACCAACGGACGGTAAGTCTCTGCCGCTCAATGTCTTATGGCCTGTTTTGTCCGGGAACGATTTGAAATTCCGAGGCCGTAAATGGCCGCCTGAGCGGAGCATCCCGACGCGGCACAATGGGGGATGAACTTTGGCCGTACGGTTTTCTCCCAACTGATCGAGCACCTGCCGAGCAAAGAGTTTCACAAATGTGTATTGCGCTACCGCGGCGACTCCTATCTGAAAAGTTTCTCCTGCTGGGATCAGTTTCTTTCGATGGCATTCGCCCAGCTGACCTATCGGGAAAGCCTCCGCGACATCGAGACGTGCCTGCGTTCGATGCACGGCAAACTCTACCACATGGGATTCCGCGGCAGGGTAGCGCGCTCGACACTGGCCGATGCGAACGAGTCGCGCGACTGGCGGATCTACGCGGACTTCGCGCAGGTCTTGATTGGCATGGCACGGCCGTTATATGCCCACGACCCGATCGGTGTGGACTTGGACCAGACTCTGTACGCTCTCGACTCGACAACAATCGACCTCTGCCTGTCGCTGTTTCCGTGGGCCGGATTCCGCCAGCACAAGGCCGCCGTGAAGATGCACACGCTGCTGGATCTGCACGGCAATATTCCCACGTTTATCCGCATTACTGGAGGCAAAGTGCATGACGTCAACATCCTGGATGAATTTCTTCCCGAGGCCGGCGCGTTCTACGTCATGGATCGGGGTTATGTCGATTTTCGGCGCCTCTTCGTGTTCACGCTCTGTTCGGCCTTCTTCGTGGTACGAACCAAAAAGAACGTTTTGCTGCAGCGTCGCTACTCCCACCCGGTGGATAGGAGCACAGGCCTGCGATCCGATCACACCGTCATTTTGACTTCCTTCAACTCCGCCCAAGCGTACCCGGACTCCCTACGGC
The DNA here is from genome assembly GCA_965248235.1 of Bryobacterales bacterium. Lineage (GTDB taxonomy): Bacteria > Acidobacteriota > Terriglobia > Bryobacterales > UBA6623 > UBA6623. Next base: position 1,345,291 of record CBDFIU010000003.1, read on the forward strand.
GGGTGAGTTATTTCGATGCCGAAACTAACAAGCGGTTGAAATTCCTGACCAATAACTTCACTCTGCCGGCACTGACCATCGCCCAGATCTACAAATCGCGCTGGCAGGTGGAACTCTTCTTCAAGTGGATCAAGCAACATCTGCGAATCAAGTCGTTTTACGGCACCAGCGAGAACGCCGTCAAGACGCAGATCTGGATCGCTGTCTCGATTTACGTGCTCATCGCCGTGGTCCGGAAACGCCTCGGGCTGAAAGCGAGTCTTTACCAGATTCTACAGATTCTCAGCCTTACGTTATTCGAAAAAATGCCCATTTTACAGGCACTCCAGCCATCCGACTCCCAAAACGAATCCCCCTATGACCCCAACCAATTGATTCTATTCGACTTTTAACCGGACAGCAGTGGGTTGTTATATTCCCTCTAGATGGATATTTACTTGACTCAGGTATTGGGAAATAGCCCCTACATGTTGTGGTCGTCCGTAGCGCGTGTCGCGGTGCCTCCGACCAGCGATTTGTAGGGTGCCGGTGGCACGGCGACGGCCTGTTGAACCAGGCGGTAAAAGAGCTTGCCTCGACTTCTGGACTTGCGGCGGTTGAAGCGGAAGGCGAATTCGTCGAGGTAGGAGTCGAGATGCTCGTGACTGACCGCTCCTTGATGCGTGCCCAGTATCCAGCGGCTTCACTAACGACACCACGCGGTGCACCCGGGGGAGCAGTTTCGAGGCGCGCGCCGGTTGCCCCTCCAGGTAGCTCACCTCGTGGCGATAGCCGTCGCCTTCGAGCGGTTCGTATCCCAGCCAACCGTCGGTATGGACCACGCTGCCGGGTTCGATCGACTCGCCGACGAAGGCCATCAAGCTGTCCCCGGAGGCGTTGGGAATGGTGCGTATCCGAACCCGCCCGATGCCGGCACCATCTTCCTCGGCCGCTACTACAATCAGCGCCTTAGCGTCGGTTTGGCGACCGCGCACGCCCTCCTCCAAGCCTCCTAAGTAAGTCTCGTCAACCTCCACGCGCCCGCTGAGCCGATCGCGTCCGGGCCGCACCATGGCGCGCCGGAGCTTATGCAACCAAGTCCAGGCCGTTTTGTAGCTGCCCAGGCCCAACACCCGCTGCAAGCCCAGCGCGCTCGCCCCGTTCTTCTGGCTCGTGAGCCACCACATGGCTCGAAACCAACTCTGGAGGGGTTGGCGGGTGTCTTGAAATATTGTGCCCGCCGTTGGAGAAGCTTGATGCCCGCAGCCGGCGCACTCCAGCAGCGCTGTCCGCACCGCCCACGCTTTGTCGTGCCCGCATCGCGGACAACGAAAACCCTCCGGCCAGCGGAGTTGACACAGATACTCTCGACAGGCCTGCTCGGTGGCGAAACGCGCCTCGAACTCGGCCAGATTCCGAGGATAATCTTCCATTTCCCGATCCTACATCTTGTGGTCACCTGAGTCAAGTAAATACCCATCTCGACTTTTAACCGGACAGCAGTGGAGGGCCATATGCGATTTCTCATGAAAGTATCCATGTCTGTCGAAAGCGCGAATAGGGCGGCGCGCGACGGGTTTCAAGTGATCCCAAAGATTCTCGACCAGGTCAAGCCGGAAGCGGCGTACTTCCTCGCCGAGGGCGGCCGGCGAACGGCGCTTCTGATCGTCAACATGGACAATACTTCCGAGATTCCCGGGCTCGCTGAACCGTGGTTCCTCGCTTTGAACGCTTCGATTGAAATGCAGCCCGTGATGTTGCCGGAAGACCTGGCGGCCGCCGGGCCGGCGATCGAACAGGCCGTCAAGGATTTCGGCTGACCCCGCGGTCGGCTTCGGCTCATCACCCGTAATTGGGAGAAGTCGCGAATCAGATTTGCCGGCGTGCTAACCCGCATTTCTCACCACCTGACGGCCAAGGCACATGACAGGCCCGCCATGACGTCGTTGCGCTTGCTCGCCGTGCTCACCGTAGGGTTCAAGTACGCCTCCGCGCGCCAAGCGGCGCGCGCCTCGTCCTGAAGGGCCTCTCATGCACTTTGCCTCGCCACGTGGTGAGAAACGCGGGCTAATCACGCCACGCGGTATTTCGCGATCGCTTCCTCATCGAGCTCGACGCCGAGACCTGGTTCGCTTGGAATATCGAGATAACCATCTTTGGCGACGATCTTCTGCTTGGTCACGAAATCACGCAAGGTAGTCTCTTCCTCGGCGACAAACTCGAGGATGAACGAATTCGGGATCGAGTTGAGGAAGTGCAGCGCGGCGGCCACGTTGATGTAGGTCGTGAAGCCGTGGTTCACGACCGGGACGCCGCGGTCGACGGCGAGCGAGGCTACCTTCATGGCTTCGGTGAAACCGCCAACGCGGGTCAGGTCAACTTGGATGATATCGACGCGACCGCGGTCCATCAGCTCGATGAATGACGAGCGGTTGCTTTCTTCTTCCCCGGCGGCGATGCGGATGTCGGTAGCTTCGGCGAGCTTGCGGTAGCCCTCGTAGTCGTCGGGCAGCAACGGCTCCTCGATCCAAAAGACGTTGTACTCGGAAAACGCTCGGGCCCGCCGGATCGCCGTTTTAGCGTCCCAAACCAGGCCGGCGTCGACCAGCAGATCGATATCGTCGCCCAGCCCCTTACGAGCCTCGCGAACCAAGGCGATGTCGGTCTTCTCATCCTCGCCCATCGGTTCCCAGCCGAACTTAACGGCCGTGAATCCGCGGTCGCGGAAGCGCTCGGCGAGCTCCCTGGTCTTGGCGGGGGTCGGTCCCCAAAGCATGCTCGCGTAAGGGCGGATCTTCTTGTGAAATCCGCCGCCGAGAAGCTTCCAGATAGGCTGTCCGAGAGCCTTGCCCTTGATGTCCCATAGCGCCAAATCGATGCCGCTGATGGCGTGAAAGCCGACCCCGCGACGGCCTCCATAGGTATTGTTGCGGTACATCTTGTACCACAAGCGTTCGGTTTCGAAGGGGTCTTCGCCGACGACAAGCTCGCGGAGCCCGCAGGTCACGCTGTGCGAATAGGGTCCTTCGATGGCGCCTTTAACCGCGAGCGGAGCTGAATCGACTTCGCCGATGCCGGTGATGCCGGCGTCGGTCGAAACTTTGACGATCAGGGCGTCCTGACCGCTGTCGCATAGCTGCTTGACATCGGGAAGGCGTAGATAGATGGCTTCAACATCGGTGATTTTCATAGGGATCCGTGAGTCCTTGGCTTCCGTAAGCGTGGGTTCACATTATCAGCGATCGGGGAAGTGCGCCGCACGGTCCGGCATGGGCCGCGGATGGGGACGATCGCGGCGCCTCGGCTGTGTTCTCGAACAGAGGTCTTGCGCACTCGGTTCGCCGGATGGCGATCAATGCGGATTTGGCGCCTTTTTGTTGGAAAAGAAAGCGGCTTTTCGCGCCGAGTCGAAGAAATATCCGCTTTCAAAGCTGCTTTTCGGGGCTTGCGCACGCGGCCTTACACGGGCGGCGTCTCCCCATCGGTCGCGGCGCGACCCTATCCCTCGACTCGCGTTGGGGGAAACACCTGCGTTGAGGTACTAATCTCTCCAAGGGGGCGCGGCTGTCGATAGTTCTTCGGTTTGCCTCGCCACGCGATGAGAAAGCGGGGTAGGGGTTAGGGGGGGTTAGGGTGGAAACGGGGCGAAGAGGGCGAACCGATGGAATGAATCGGCTTGTATGCCCGAGTTCGCGAGACATCGCAAGGCGGCAATCCAGACCCGCCCCGATGACTCGGGGCGCGGCAAGCGTGGACGCTCACGCCACGTAAAGCACCGCGGCGTGAGCGGGGTGGTTCCGAGTCAGAACTGTAGGTTCTCCATGGCTTCGTTGAGCTGCTTGCGCAGCTCGTCGGTTTCGACGCGCAGCGCGGCGCGGCGGTCGCGGAGCGTGACGAGTTCGCCTTCTTGGCGCGAAAGCTTATCGGCGTATTCCATGACGCGCTGTTGCTGCCCGGCTACCGAGCGCAGCGTCGAAATGTTGCTGCGTAGGCGGCTCTGGTCTTGCACCATCTCGTTCAATTGCTGATCAAGCCGCTGGAGTCTCTTGTCGTTGTCGGCGATCTGACGCTTGAGATCGCCGATTTGCCCGAGCTTTTCGCGGTTGGCCTCGTCCAGAGTCTTGTTTGAAACGTAGGAAAAGATTTGGTCGGGCGTGAGGTTGGTGACGGCGATTTGCTCGGAATAGATCCGCTCTTCGGTAATGGGAAACTTCTTCGTTTCGCCGGCTTCGACGGCAACCTCGAAGCGATAGGAGTTGGCGGTCTTCTCGGCCGGCTTCATATCGACGAGCTTGTATTGCCTTCGGGCGGGGTGTTCAATGATGACGGTTTTGGCTTCCGCGTCGACGTTGTGAATGGTGAAAGTCTTGGTTTCGAGTCGCGCGCGTCGCAGCGTGAGGATGCCGCGACGGAGGTGAAACTCGCTGAGCAATTTATTCGAGCTGTCGAAGGCGGGTGTGATGCGGGTGCCTAGATCGACCGCGTAGCTGATGAGCCGTTTGTCGCCCGTCTTGACGGTCTCCATCAAGGCCTCGCCGGCGTAGGAGCCCGCGTCGTAGACGGTGATCGCGCCGCCGTCCAATGTGCTGCCGGTCTCGTTGGTCATCTCGACGGCGTTGAGGGGATGTTGCGAGGCGTTGCCTTGGTCGTAGATCAGCAGGCGGCGGGCCTTGATTTCCTCCCGCAAGAAAGGCAGCATGGCCGACTCGCCTTTGCGGATCGTCACCGGTTTATCGATTCTGTATTCGAAGAGCTCGCCCAGCTCGGCGCCCACGGCGGCGGCGACGACGGTTGAGCTCATCGAGGAGCGTCCGGGGGCGCGCATGGCTTCTTGGCCCACCATCGAGTGGGGCTCGGCCGAGGCCACCTGTTGGCGAAAAGCCCGGCCACCCATGTCGAGCGCCGCCATTTCCGACACCTCTCGCTTGTTGCCCGCGAATTTTCGCTTTGCTTGGTCGCGCCGGGCTTGCGCGACTTCATTCTCTTTGTTGTCGCGTAGTTCATCGACGGCGCCTCCATGAACGACCGGCCGCCAGGCGCGGTCTTGGGCGAGTTCGACGACCGGGCGGCTGACGTAACGCGGTTCATAGAGGCGGCTGATGAAAGACACCGGCAAGCCCGAGACCAACGACATATCGACGTTCGCCCAGTCTTCACCAGACGTGTTGTCAACGATGGCCCAGCCCTCGATCAGGGGCGTTCCGTCCGGGCCGAAGACCAAGCGGTAGCTGCTTTTCCAGATCGGGGTTGGAACGACATAATTGACGGCCACCTCGCTCGCGCCGCCTCCCGATTCGATCGTCACACTGCGTTTATCGAGACTACGGGAACGGGCGAGCACTTGCAGGTAGTCCTGAAACTGTTCCTGCATCTTGGGGTCGACGAACCTGAGGCCGGCGGCGGCGGCGGGGTCCACGGTTTGGAACTCGCCGTTTTCCATCAACAGGATCACTTCGAGGCGTTCGGCTTGGCGATCAGTGGCGGGGGTTCGGCGGGCGCTGATGATCGTGCCGTTGACGCGGCCGCGCGAGAGCCGCAGCTCAATTTGGGTCCCCTTGAACTGATCAAGGATGTCGGCCAAAGTCACTTTAGGGCCAATGCGGAAAGGGAACAACTCCAGGCGTTTGGCAAGCGGGTCGCTGGAGTCATAGCGCACCGCGGAGACGCCGGTACCGCCGCGTTGCTCCACGGTAAGCGACTTGAGGACGTCATCCATCTCGGTGGCTTTGAATTGGAGTTGCGCGTTGTCGCCGGCGGGCACGGTGCCGTTGCGTTGAAAAAAGCCGATGCCGTGTTTGTAGAGCACGACTTTGCTGACTGTTAGGTCGGCGGCGGCCAGGGGCCCCGCGAGAAGTAATGTGATGACCGAGACGAAAACGAAAGCTGCCAGGCCGCGGATCCGCATAGATGTCCTCCCTGTAAATAGATACGTCCGAGCCGAGGCGAACGTGCAGGAGGATTTACCTTACTACCCTTCGACCGCCGAGGCCTTGAACAGGGGCATGTCACCGTGACGGGCGCCGCGTCATGCCCGGAAACGGGAGCCCCTTCTCGATGGAGCGCCGGCCTGCGCTACAGTCTAAGGACATGGTGTTTCGCTTGATTTTGCTGCTGACGGCGGCGGTGGTGCTCTTCGCGCAGTCGGCCGAAAAGCGACCTTTTGATGTCTGGGCGCTGCAACGTTTAGTGCGGTTGTCGGATGCGCAGCTCTCCCCCGACGGCTCGACCGCGGCCTTCGTCGGCGCGCGCGTTTCGTTGGGGGCCAACGAGATCGAAAAGCATATCTATACAATTCCGCTGACGGGAGGCGACGCGGCCCGCATTACGTTCCATGGCAAATCGAATACACGGCCGCGTTGGTCGCCGGATTCGCGAACGATAGCTTTCGTCTCCGACCGCGGCGGGACTTCTCAAATTTGGCTGATGGACCCTGACGGTGAGAACGCCCGCCAAATCACCGATGTCGCGGGTGAAGCCGACGGTGTGTTGTTTTCACCCGACGGCCGACAGGTGATCTTCGCCAGTCGTGTCTATCCCGACTGCGGAGCGGACAATGCCTGCAATCAAGAGCGTTTGCAACAGCGGGACGACGACCCGGTCAAGGCCAAGGTCTACGACGGTCTGCTCTATCGGCATTGGGATGAGTGGGCCGACGGACGGCGGCGACGTCTTTTCGTTCTCAATATTGACGGGCGCCAAGACGCCGAAACCGGTCCGGAAGCGAACGAACCGCGTGCCTTAACGCCGGCGAAATTCGACGTCCCGCCGTTTTCTCTGGGTGGGCCCGACGGTTACGACGTGTCGCCCGACGGCTTCGAGATGTGTTTCACGATGAACGCGCAGGACTCGCCGTCGACCAGCACCAACAGTGACTTATATGTTGTCCCGATCGAGGGCGGGGAAGCGGTTGCCATCACGTCGAACCTTGCCGCCGATACTTCGCCGGTCTATTCGCCGGATGGTAATTACATCGCCTATCGGGCGCAGCAGCGGGCCGGATTCGAGAGCGACCGTATTCGGCTGATGGTTTTCAACCGCGGCACGGGCGAGGTGACGAGCCTAACCGAGACGCTCGACCGGCCAGTGACCGGCATCACCTGGTCTCCCGACTCCGCGAGGCTTTTCTTCACGGCGGAAGATCGCGGGCGCGAGCCGGTCTACACCGTTCCAGTCGAGGGCGGCGGCATTCGGGTGGCGGTTTTCGGCGATGCTCATCACTCGGATGTTCAACTGCTCCCCGACGGGCAGTCGATCGTGTACGCGGGCCACAGCGGCTCACATCCGGTCGAGATTTTTCGGGGTTATTCATCGGGGGGGCCGCCCGAGCAATTGACCCGTCTCAACCAAGCCGTCCTCGATGAGTACGAAACGACCGAGCTTGAGGAAGTGACCTACGAGAGCGCGGATGGTGTCTCGATTTCCGGGTTCGAAGTCAAGCCGCCGGGTTTCAATTTTGAAAAAGAATATCCGCTGTTGGTGTTGATCCGCGGCGGGCCGCAAGGCGCTTGGGGCGAGAGTTGGAGCTATCGCTGGAACGCGCAAGTGTTGGCCGGGGCCGGGTATGTCGTCTTCATGCCGAACCCGCGCGGCTCGACCGGTTACGGGCAGGCCTTCACCGACGCGATTACCGGCGAGTGGGGCGGCATGGTGTACGAAGATATTCTCTCGGGTGTCGATTACCTGCTGCGGCGGCCCTATATTGACTCCAATAAGGTTGTCGCCGCGGGTGGGTCCTACGGCGGCTACATGGTCAACTGGATCCTCGGCCACACCGACCGCTTCCAAGCCGTCGTTTCGCACGCGGGTATTTACGACCTGACGAGTTTCTTCGGCGCGACCGAAGAGCTGTGGTTTCCGTTATGGGAGTTCCGCGGGCCGCCGTGGGAAAATCAAGAAATGTACGGGAAGTGGTCGCCGGCGACATTCGTCAAGCATTTCAATACGCCGACGTTGGTGATTCACGGGCAACAGGATTTTCGTGTCCCCGCGGATCAGGGGATGCAGCTCTTCACGGCGTTGCAGTTGAAAGAGGTGCCGTCACGGTTTATTTACTATCCCGACGAAGGTCACTGGATCTTGAAGCCGCGCAACAGTGTGCATTGGTATCAGAACGTGATCGATTGGTTGGGGCAATGGGTCGAGCGGCCCCATCGCCGGCGTCGGCGGAAAGAGTTTCGCCCGACCTTCTCCCCAGAGGCGGAGGCGGGGACCGCGCAGCCCTGAGGGGTGGGTTCTTTCCGCTTCGTGTTTCGACGTTACCGAGGCCCACCCCGGGGAATCACGCCTCGATTTGCGAATAAGCGGGGCCGGACGAGGGGGATCTTCTGGAGGAGACGACACAATGATTGTGCGCAATACGGCGTCTCGGGCGGTTTTCCACCCCGAAAAGATGGGGAAGGCCGACTTGGCTTCGACCGAGCATCTTTTCGCCGGGCTGAATGCGTTCGAGCCCGGACAGCAGCACAAGCTGCATACTCATGCCGGACAAGACAAGCTCTATTTCGTCGTCGAAGGGGAAGGTGATGTAACGGTCGGCGAAGAGACGGCTCGCGTTCGCGAAGGAGACTTGGTCGCGGCCCGGGCCGGCGAAGAGCACGCACTGTCGAATCCGGGTCCCGAACGGCTGATCGTGATGGTCGTGATGGCTCCGCCGCCGGGCGGGAGAGGGTAGGCGATTGCGAGACCGCGGCGCGTCTTAACGGAACGGGATGGGAGAAGGTTTGAGTACTGGAACTTGGCTGTGGTAATCTATTTTTGCGCCCACGATGGTTCCTGGACGTCGTGATCTGAAACGCGGCGGCGGAAAACGTTGCAATGGCAGCTTCCGCGCTACGACTTAACAATGCCATGAGTAGCTTTTGGTACATTTTTGTGCCGGCCGTCCTTTTAGGTGTCATTTTTTACGGCTACAACAGCGGCGGGTTTGTGGCGGACAGGATCAAAGGCATCATCGATCCGCTGATGAAATTGGGCGGCGCAATCTTGAATTTCATCTTTGGAATCTAGAGCGCCGGCCCGGCTAAGCCGAGCTAGGCCCGCGCAGAAGTCTCGCGGGACTTTTGTAACGGCCGGTCATCTGAACAAGAACCCTTCTTGGGAGTTGGTACGGGCCGACTATTCCCTTCGCCGTGCCTGTTTGCGATGATGGATGTGGTTTAACGGGAGAGCGGTACCCCTCGTCCGAACCTGTCCCCTCGGTGGCAAGCGTCGTTTCCCAGAGGAGAGGACGAAGACTGGTGCCAACGTTGCGCGGGGAACAGTCTCGCCGGGCCGTGAAACGGCACTCCGAAGAAGCGAGCAAGGATGGCCATGGCGCGATCTCGCCCTGGATTTGTCGCTCTACTGCTATGGACCGTTTTCGTGCCGACCGCCTCGCGGGCACAGGACTTCGACCCCGCCCCGGCTTGGCCTCTTTGCGGGCGAATTGCCGCGACACCGCCGGCGGGTTGGGTTGAGGCCGACGGCTGCCCCGGCGATCGATGGGGGAATAGCAACTTCACCGGTTCACCGATCGCCTCGCCCTTCGGCCCACGTCCGCCGGCGTCGGAGGACGACCGTTACGATTTCCACCGCGGCCTCGACATCGCCACGCCCGAAGGCACGCCGGTCTTTGCCATTGCCGACGGCATCGTAAAGATCGCGGGGGATCACGCAAGCTATTTCGACCCGCTGGTCCAATTGCGCCACTATCGGCCCGGTGAAACTTCCCGCGGCACGGTGGTTGCTACAACAGCAACTACATGCACTTAAGCCAAGCCCTGGTCGTGGTGGATGCGACGGTCAGCAAAGGCGACCTGATCGGCTACTCGGGAAAAAGCGCGAGCAACTTCCAGCACCTGCATTTCGAAATCCGAAACGCCCCGGGATTTGACCCGTCGAGCCGTTGGCAGCGAGATTGTATTCATCCGGTCGGCGTGCTTCCGTATAGCAGCACGGCGGTTCCGACCATCACGTTTGACTCGGTCGGCGCGCCGAGTTCCACCAACCCGATCGTCCAACTGACCGTGAACACGTCGCGCATCGACATCGAACGCATCGAGCTGACTCTCTTTGACGCGGCAGGCGATCCGATCACGCAGCCCGGCAATACCGCGGACGCGAAAGGGTGCAACGTTTCGCCGTCGTGGTTCGGCATGAATGATTGGAACTTTCAGTACAGCCACAAGAACAGCACGAACTTCCCTTGGGAAAGCTTCGGGGCCGGCGGCGCGAACGAATGCCCCTATCACGCCGACCATCCGACAAATTACTCCGCGCACGTCCACTTGGATCGTCAATTGCCGCTCTATCCTCTGGTCGGGGAATTCAACGGTGTGGAGATTCGGCCGACAAAGTACACCGAAAACAACTACAACCTGAACCTCACTTTCAAGGAATTGGTCGGGCCCGCGACGTGTATTGAAGCGAAGGTCCACCAAGCGTCCGGCGGGACCACGACCGCCACTTGGGGCGACTGTTCCGGGTCGGGCGATCCGCCCGCGTACACTGATTTCTTGATCAGCGGCGAGACGCGTTTCGCGGGGACGCAGCAGGGGACCTATGCCGACACGGCCGCGCAAAACGAAGGAAATGTCGAGGTCATCACGGAGAGAGAGAGCGGCGGCAAACCGAAGAACCGCTACAGCTTCGCCGACCACGAATGGACCGCCGACATCGGCGCCGGCGGCGGCATCGTCACGGTGTGGATCGACGCTTGGACGACGCCTTCGGCCGACGGCGACCTATTTGAGTTGACAGCCGGCGGGTCGAGCGATGTTCTTGTTCTCGACAAGACCGCGGATAACGATACCTACCAAACTCTCGCGCTGCCCTCGGGCGCCGCCGGAATTTTGAGCCTTCGCTTGCGCGACACCGACCAAAGCACGGGCGCGCGGTCGTTGGACTCCGTGACGATCGACCATCTCTTTGTTCGGGTCGAAAGTCCCACGAACCTCGATCCGCCCGCCGCCCCAACGGGTGTGAGCGCGCGGCTTTGTCCGCGAGCAGTGCCGAAGTGACTTGGAATCACACGGGTGACACCGAATCCGGTTTCCAGGTCGAACGGCAAACACAGAACGTCGACTTGAGTTGGGGCGCATGGACCGCCGCCGGCATGGCGGTCGCCGACGCGGTGTCGTTCACCGACAGCGGGTTGCTTTCCCAAGCGACGTATCGTTACCGCGTCTCCGCGACCAACGCGGCGGGCGATTCCGTCTGGGCGGAATCGGGTGAAATTACGACTCCGCTCGGATTGACGGCCGATGCCGCCGGCTACAAGCAAAAGGGTTGGCAGTATGTCGATGTGAGCTGGTCGGGCGCTCCCGCTGGCTTTGTCGACGTTTTCCGGGATGACGGCAGCGGCGCCCTTCGCGTGGGCTCACCCGCCGCCGGCGCGAGCCCTGGCGGTGTTTTCACCGACGGGCCAATTGCCAAAGGCCGGGCGCAATACGTTTACCAAGTCTGCGTCGCCGGCGACGCCGGAAACTGCTCTTCGACGATCACGGTCACTTTCTAGCCCCAGCGCGAGGCTTGTCTCAAGGCCTGTCCGTTGCGCGGCGGCCTCGGGTGTGTCGCCGGGAAACCGGCCCTCAATGGACCGGCCTATTCGCGAACCCAGGCCCGGTAAACCGGGGTCAACCAGCGGTGACCCGGGCTGAGCGCGGACTTCTGTCCGTGCTTCTGCTTTTATTGCTCGCATGGCGGGAGGGGCTTCCGCATTTGTGTTGCACACGCTTTGGGCGAGGGTGCGGCGTTCTCCGCTAGAATAGTCGGGTAAGGTTAAATCCATGGCTGCAAAAGACAAGCTCTACCAATCCGAGTCGGCCGGCAGCGGGACGTTTCGGATTTCCAAACCGAAGCGCAAACCCACCAAGCTGCGCCAGTCTCGCGTCAAGAAGCCCCAGCGCGGCGCCCGCAAGTAGAAATCCCTCCAATCCGTCGGTCCCCGGGGGCATGCCGCGGTTTCGGCATTCCGTTGTGCCGGCCGGAAGCGAAAACGGTGGAACAGCCCGTTGCCATGAATTCGTGAACGGTTTAGTCGCTTCCGGGCGACTCGTCGACCTGGGTCACGTCAACGTACTTCACCCCGACTGTCTTCCCGCCTTGAATGAGGCGCGCATCGAGCTTGGTCGGACCCGGCTCCAACTCCACGCCCGAAAAGCTGACGGATTCGGCGTGGCGGGTGAAGGGTCGAGTCAGCTTGACTTTGCCGAGTCGAAATTCCGCCCGCCCGGCTCGCTCTTGCTTGGTGAAGCGGAAGCGGATGTCGTAGGCGCCACCGGTCTCGACGTCTACCGCCCAATAGCCTAAGTGCGAGTCCGACCAGCCGTCGGCGCCGATAACGCGCCAATCTTGCCGCGTCAGAATCACGGGGTTTTCCTCACCACTGCCGAGAGGGATGCGCGGCGGATCGTAACCTCGGGTGGCCGAGACGTCGTCGAACCAAGCTTCATACGCGCCCCGCAGCCGCGCCGCGACATCGGGCTTCTCGTCGGCCAGGTTATTCCGTTCGCCCGGATCGGCTTCGAGATCGTACAGCTCGAGCGGAGCATCCTCGGGCATCGACTGAGAAAAGCTCAATGGCTGGACCAGCTTGTATTGCTGTCCAATGGCGGCAAAAGCGCGGTAGAGCGTCGGCTCGTCGCCGCGGTGAGATTGGATGAAGATGGTGCGGTCCGCCGCCGGCGACGCGGCCCCGCTTAACTGAGGCAGCAGGCTGCGGCCGTCGATCGCGAGCCCCTCGGGAAGATCAAGCTGTGCGGCCTCAAGCAGGGTCGGCAGCACGTCGATGTGCGCCGCGACGGTATCGACCTTGGCCGGCTGTAGCCGCGCGGGCCAACGGAAAAAGAACGGGACGCGAATACCGCCCTCATAGACGCTCGTTTTTTGGTCGCGTAGACCGGCCGTGAAGTGTTGCGTCGTGGGACCGTTGTCGGTCATGAAGATCAGAATCGTGTCTTGGGCAAGCCGCAGCTCATCAAGCGTGGCCATCAAGCGCCCGACATTCTCATCGATGTTCGTGATCATGCCGTAGATGCGGGCGTCCTTATCGTTGAGCCCTTTGGCCTTGTAGGGCTCGATGTAGGAATCGGGCACGTCGTAGGGCGAGTGTGGTGCGTTGGTGGGCAGGTAGACGAAGAAAGGCCGATCGCGGTTGAGTTCAATGAACCGTTGCGCGGCATCGAAAAAGATGTCGGTGCAATAGCCCTGGAATTGCTCTTCACGATTATTTTGCCGCAGAATCGGGTTGAAATAGCTCGTCCCCGGCGGGTCGGAGGGTTGGCCGATGCCGCCGCCTTTGTGGACCAGGACTTCGTGGAACCCCTGGTCGCCGGCACGCATTGGATAGTTGTCCCCCAGGTGCCATTTGCCGAAGATCCCATTGCGATAGCCCGCCGTGGAGAGCCGTTCCGCCACGGTCGTTTCATCGCCGTGCATCATGGCGCGTCCGATGTAGGTATCCACGACCCCGGTGCGGTAGTTGTAGCGGCCCGTCATCAAACTGGCGCGCGTGGGAGCACAGACGGGCGAGACGTAAAACCGCGTCATCTCGACGCTTTCGGCCGCGAGGCGGTCTAGATTAGGAGTTTCGAGCAGTTCGTTGCCGTGCGAGCCTACTTGCGCCCAGCCCTGATCGTCGGTCATGACGAGGATGATGTTAGGCCGCCGGTAGGGTTCCTCGGCGGGCTCGGAGGAGCAGCCGGCGAATCCGAGAACAGCGACGGCCAGACCGACCGCGCCTTTGTACATAGAAGACTTCATCCTAAGCTTGATACAACTCATTTTCGTGTTTTCAAACCGGCCCTTCCTCGACCGTCGCCGCTGCTTACAGCAAAGGCATGACCGTGCTCAAGAACAAGGTCATCGCGAAACCGCCGAGCCCCATCGCCGCCAGGCATACGGTCTTCGTCTTGAGCGACTCGATTTCCGTCAGCCCTGTCATGGTCCGGTAAACCCAGAATCCGCTGTCATTCATCCAGACGCCGACGAGCGCGCCCGACCCGACCGCCATCAATATATAAACTGGATGATAGCCGAGCGACACTCCCTCGATCATGGGGGCCAAAATAGCGGCGCTGGTGATCATACACACCGTACCGGAGCCCTGCGCGATCTTGAACAAAATCGCCAGCAGGAAACCGAGCAGCAGCATGGGCACGCCGAACTCCGACGCCAACTCGCCGATCGCATCGCCAACGCCGGCGAGCATCAGCATGCCGCCAAACGCCCCGCCTCCGGCCGTGATCAAGATGATTACGCCGGCCGAGGTAATCGCCTGCTCAATCGGCTTCGCCAGCGCGGATAGGGTGAGGCCTTTTTGCCGCGCCAAAATCCACACCGAAACCGCGGCGGATAAAAGGAGCGCAAAGCTCGGGTTGCCGAGAAAGCCGGTGAGCGCGACGAGATCGTTGCCGAGCGAGAACGAATCCGCCAAGGTGTTCGAGGCGATCAGGAAGACCGGAATGATGATCGGGGCCATCGAGATCCAAAACGCAGGCAACTCGTTCTCGGGCCGAACGGCGGTCTTTTCAAGCTCCGCCAACGTGAGCCCGGGAGCTTCGCGCAGCGGCAGGTTCAGTTTACGGTCGATGTAGACGCTGTAGAGCCAACCGCAAAACGATGCCGGAGCGGCAACCAACAGGCCCACAAGGATGACCGTGCCTAAGTCAAGGTTCAGCGTGGCGGCCATCGCCAACGGACCGGGCGTCGGCGGGACGAAGACATGGGTGGCCGAGCCGCCGGCTCCGATCGCCAGGGCATAGAGTGTGAAATTCTTCCCGCCCATTCGCACGCTCATGGCGCGGGCCAGCGGGATCAGCAGGTAAAAGACGGTGTCGGAAAACACCGGCACGGCCAATACGTAACCGCTGATCACCAGCGAAAGCGACGAGTATTTTTCGCCCAACAACGAGACAAAGCTTCGCGTGATGCGGTCCGCCGCGCCGCTTTCCATCAGGCATTGCCCAATAACGGCCGCCATCGCGATCGCCACGCCGATGCGGCCGACCACATTTCCGAAACGCCCGCCCACTTCGCTCATCACTTCGTTGAGAGCAATCTGGGGCGATAGGATACCGATCAAAATCGCCGCCGTCACCAACGCCACGAAAGCGTTGATCTTGAGCCGAATGATCAACAAGAAGATGACCGCGACGGCGATGAGGAGGATGACGATAGGATGCATGAAGGTCGGCCCAGAAATTGTAGCAGGAGGGTGACGTGTCTCGGGCGGCGCGGAAGAGTTGGCGTATCCGCTTTCACCGCTTCATCTGTCGGGCACAATCTCAAGTCA
Source organism: Bryobacterales bacterium (assembly GCA_965248235.1). GTDB lineage: Bacteria > Acidobacteriota > Terriglobia > Bryobacterales > UBA6623 > UBA6623. The sequence continues at coordinate 1,360,541 of CBDFIU010000003.1, forward strand.
TTCGCCTAAGGTTCGAAAGCGCGTTTTGTCGACATATCATTCGCAAGAAATAGCGCATGTTGACGACTGTTCAGCACCGTTGTCGGAGCGTTCCCGCAGGCTTGACATTCCATAGTGCATATGGTTTACTGAATGCGCTCTCGACCCTGCTGTCAGTGGCTTTTGCCCCTCGAAGAGTTCGCGATAGAGCAAACTCTGATCCGCTTGATTGCGTGGGTTGTTTCTCCGCTGAGTGATTTGCGCGCCGTGTTGGCGGGCGGGGCGCTCGGATAAGAGGGGGGGGCGCAACTCTGTCGGAAAACGAATCACAAACCAACGGCATGGCGGCGGCGAGCCGGCCGGTCGCGGAACCAAAGGGAGGCTGAGCTTTTGACGACTGAACTGGGGTATGGCCGTTACCAAGCCGTAACGGAGCACAACGTAGAGCGGGAACCGGAATGGGAAAGAATCGATCCGCGGCTGCGGCAAGGCATTCGCGTGGTGTCGAAAGTTCTGCCGTTTCGGACCAACCGCTACGTGACCCGCGAGCTCATCGATTGGAACAATCTACCGAACGACCCCATGTTCCAGTTGGTTTTCCCCCAACGAGGGATGCTCTCGCCGGAACAGTTCAGCACCGTTCAACATCTCCTCAAGAAGGATTCCCCCTCCGACGAACTGAATCAAGTCGTCCATTCCATTCGCTCAAAACTGAATCCCCACCCCGCCGGGCAGCTTACCCACAATGTCCCGACCCTCAACGGACGGCAGCTTCACGGATTGCAGCATAAATATGAAAGAACAGTGCTGTTTTTCCCGGCGCAAGGGCAGACCTGCCACGCTTATTGCACCTACTGTTTCCGCTGGGCGCAGTTCGTCGGCACGCCCGAGATCAAGTTCGAGGCGCGCGACACCGAAGACCTCGTCGCTTACTTGAAAGCTCATCCCTCGGTGACGGACGTTCTGGTCACCGGCGGGGACCCGATGGTGATGAAGACGCACGTGCTGCGCAAATACATTGAGCCGTTGCTGGGGCCGGGCCTCGATCATCTGCAAAACATCCGTATCGGAACCAAAGCCCCCGCCTATTGGCCGCAGCGCTTTGTGACCGACGACGACGCCGATGACTGCCTGCGCTTATTCGAGGAAATCGTCGCGGCCGGCAAACATTTGGCGGTGATGGGGCATTACAGTCATCCGTGTGAGTTGGGTCCCGAGATCGCGAAACGCGCGGTGGCGAGGATTCGCGGCACCGGCGCGCAGGTTCGCATGCAGGCGCCGTTGATTCGCCATGTCAATGACGATGCCGGAGCATGGGCGGAGTTGTGGCGCGAAGGCGTCAAGTTGGGGATGATTCCCTATTACATGTTCATCGAGCGGGACACCGGCGCGCGCGGTTATTTCGAGGTCCCGTTGGCACGCTGCTACGAGATCTTTCGTGACGCCTTCCAGCAGGTATCCGGTTTGGCGCGAACCGTGCGGGGACCGTCAATGTCGGCCTTCCCCGGGAAGGTTAGAGTCGTCGGTATTTCCGAAATCCACGGTGAAAAGGTGTTTGTCCTGGAGCTGATTCAGGCCCGCGACGGGCGGCATGCCAACCGTCCGTTCTTCGCGCGCTACGATCCGGCGGCGACTTGGTTCGATCAATTGCGGCCGGCGTTCGGTGAATCGCGATTCTTCTTCGAGCTGGAGGAGACACACGTCAACGGCTACAACGGGATCAAGAGACCGCCGGACATGGCCGGCTTCACAAACGGCCACGGAATCAGCGTCGCTGGGGACTAGACGGCCGGGCCGGCACCGCTTCCATACTTGGATTCCGTCGGTCTAATTGGTTTAACGTTCCGGTTGACAACCCGCCCGGAACTGACCTAGCATCGAAGTTCCATCCGGCCTCGGCCAACGCCTCGGAACGGAAATCAAAATATGCCTCGTGGGTACATCCCGATTCTGTTGTTTCTGGCTCTCGCCGCGGCTTTCCCGATTGTGACCATCATGGTCGCCAAGCTGGTGCGGCCGAGCGCGCCGAACAAGGTCAAACTCGAGGCCTATGAATGCGGCATCCCTACCGACAGCGATACGCGGGGCCGTTATTCGATCCGTTTCTACTTGGTGGCGATTCTCTTCGTCATCTTCGATGTCGAAACGATCTTTCTGCTGCCTTGGGCGATTCAGTACGACATGTTGGGGTTTTTCGGCTTCGTCGAAATGATGGTCTTTCTGGCCATCCTCATCGTGGGTTACGTTTGGATCCTTCGCCAGGGCGCCCTCAAGTGGGTCTAGCCCGGCCCCTCGTCACGGTCGCGCAACCGCGCCCTTACAGCACCGTAAAGGCGTCCACAATCAGGCGTGTCGATTCGTTGAAGATAACGGCTCGGCCTTCGATGAAACCGCGCCGCAAGCCCTTTTTCAGGCGCGGAAGACGCCGCTCGATGTCAGCGGGAAAAGCCTGGATCCGTTTTTCGAGTCCCGGCGGCAAACGTCCGTTGCGCTGGAGTTGCTTTTCGAGCCCCGGAGGAAGGCTGCCGCCGCGTTTGGCGAGCCCCGGGGGCAGGCCGGCTGACGGACCGCGATAGTGCCCGCGAATCAACTCGCGGTCGCCGGTTGAAAAGATATCGACATCGACCGCGATGCCGTCGCTGGAGCGTCCGGAGGCTCCTTGCGAGGAGACCGCACTGTTACCGCGGCCCTTGCCCTTCCCTTTGGCTTTGCGCTTGCCTTGGGCCGCGATCGCCGGCGAGCCAAGCAGCAACCCTATCGTTAGGGCGAAAATCAGGAAACGCATTGGACCCTCCTTGAGGATTCGGCACGTGCCGAATCGCCCGGCTTAGCGCTCGATCGTCACCGGCTCGGTCAACTGAAACGTGATGACCTTCTCGCTGCCGATGACCGCCGCGTCGCCGCGAGTGGTCACGACAGCCGCGGTTCCGGCGCCCGCTCCGGCTCCGGCGCCAATCGCGGCGCCCTTGCCGCCTCCGACAATCGCGCCCACGGCGGCGCCGATCCCGCTCGCAATGCCGACTTTCTTGGCGTCCTTCTTTTTGCTCGATTGGGCTTGGACTCCGTAGGTATCGGTGGCGACGGGAAGGTAGGAACCGTCAGCCGCTTGCACTTCGGTCAAACGGATCGCCAAACTCGCCGTTCCTTTGACTTTGCCCCGCCATCGGCCGAGGCGACAACGCCCTTTACCGTCGCGCCCTTGGCGGCGATCACCTGCGTACCGACAACAATCGGCTCTTCGAGAGTGGCCGCGAAAGGCTCACCGCTCTTCACGGTGGCGGTGGAAAGGGCGTTCGTCGTGCGAACGCGAAGCGGCGTACCGGCCTCGAGCGTCAGGGACTCGACCGCGCGCGGCGCCGGAGCATCGGCTTGGTCGGCCGTCTCGCCGCCCATCGCGCCGTAGCCACCGCCCCCAGGGGGCGATTCGCAGGCGGCAAGCAAGCAAACCAACGCTGTGCTGAGAATCCACTTTGTCGTCATAACCTTTTTTCCTCGTGATCGCGGCGGAACCCCGGCCCGCAAGGCTGACCCTTTCGCGGTTGTTCCGGGTTCGACGGTCGGGCCCCTCACTCGCGTTCGGGGCTCTGTAGTTCCATTATGGGCGGATTTCGGGCATGAGCGTGGAAAACCGGGACGCCCAACCCAGGTTTCGGCCTTGTGCCGCGGCCCGCACGATGACGAAGGCGACGCTTCCGGTGACGAGTGAAACAACTACCGCGAAAACCGTGTTGCCCAGCAGGAAGGCCGGACCGACGCGGCGCAGGTAATCCAGCAAACCGTCGGCGGCGGCGGGGTCGAGCGGCTCGCCCAGCAGCGCAACGCCGACTATCGTGCTGACCGAATAGAAGTGCGGCGCGGTGACCGGGTTCATCAACAGCGTCCCGGGTACGGCGGCGGCACGATGGATGCGCAGCTTGCCGGCCGGGAAAAACGCCAGCGGCGATCCGATTAGAAAACTCGGAAAGACACCAATGAACGACCCCAAGGCGAAGCCAAGCGCCGTTCTTCCCGGAGTCGAGTGTTCGCGTATGGCGCGCTCGACATAGAGCTGTAGCCGGCCGAGGAGGCGACCTCGCGACGGTGCTCTTCACGCTGGGACGGTCTCGCGGGGACATGCTGCCGCTCCTTGGGTCGTAAGACGTTGGGTCTGAAAACGTTTCTCGTAAATCGCTCTGACGGCGCTGAAAAGGATTCGGTTCCCAACCCGTCTCGGCAACAAGATCGTACTCTCGATCGGGATGGTTTAGAAATCAGGAAAATTTCTTACGCCCGCTTAAGGAGGACTCCGGAAAGGCGTATGCCCGCAGGGAGGGCGAGCCGAATAGAGCCCCGTGGACACCCCCTTCCACAGACCCCACCCTCGCCGCGAGGGCGGCCTTTTCCCTGTGCGCTAAGATAAGAGTTTTGCGCGTGAGGAAAGATATTGCCTGCCGTCGAAAGCTGTAAACGTGAGATCGAGATTGCCGTTCCCTGGGAGGATGTTCGCCAGGAGTCGGACCGCATCATCGAGTCGTTTCGCCGCCAAGCGAAGATTCCCGGATTCCGTCCCGGCAAGGCGCCGGCCGCGGTCGTGCGGTCGCGCTATCAAAAGGAAATTCACCAAGAAGTCGTCGAGCACCTGATCCCGAAATTCTTCCACGCCGAGGCCGTTGAGAAGAAATACGACATCATCGGCAAGCCTCACTTCCATGAACTTGAAATGGAAGACGGCGAACCGATGACATTTCGGGCGGAATTCGAGGTAATCCCCGAGTTCGAGCTGGGGGACTATCGCCGTCTGCAGGTTCCCTACAACGAGCCTCAGGTCAGCGACGAACAGCTGGATACCGAACTCGAAGCGCTTCGCCAACGCAACGCCTCTTTCGTGAATCTCGACCCTCGGCCGCTCGAGGACGGCGATATCGCCGTGCTCGCTCTCTCCAGCGATCCGGCGCCCGACGGTCCGGCGATCAACCAGGAAGATACGACCGTCACTCTCGCCGACGAGGGGACTCTGCCGGAATTCACCGAAAACCTTCGGGGAAAGAGCCCCGGCCAGACAGTCGATTTCGAGGTCACCTACCCCGAGGACTTCGGCAACGCGGAGTTGGCGGGGAAAACCGTCTCGTTCCATGCCGAGATCAAAGGCGTGCGGCTGAAAGAAGTCCCCGACCTCGATGATGATTTCGCGGGTGAACTCGGTGATTTCCAAACTCTCGACGAGGCTCGCTCCCATTTGCGGGAGCAGATCGGCGACGCCATGCGGCGGCAAGCCATGGAAGCCGCCAAGACGAAGGTGCTCGATCAAATCGTGGCGGCCCATGAGTTTCCGGTTCCCGACTCGCTGGTCGAAAATCAAGTCATGCGACGGCTGGAAGGTCGGCTGGGTTCGTTGCAACGCCAAGGCGTCGATCTCGACAAACTCGATATCGACTGGCGAAAGGTACGCGACGACGAACGAGAGCCGGCCGAGCGCGACGTCAAGGGCGGTTTGATTCTTGAACGGATCGCGATGGCGGAATCCCTCAAGGCCCAGCCCGAGGAAATCGACGAACAGGTCAAGACTTATGCCGCCCGGAATCAACTCGCCGTCGAGACGGCCCGCAAAAAGTTAGCGGAGGACGGCGCCCTCGACCGTCTGCAAGTTCAGTTGAGCCGAGAAAAGGCGCTTAGTTTCCTTTTTGACGAGGCCGAAAAGGTCGACGGCGAAGAAGCCGACGCCGAAGAAGCCGACGCGGACGAGAGCGAGAAAGAGTGAGCCGCGGTCCGCAAGCTATTCGCGGCGTCCGCCGATGAATCATCCAAAGGAAGCAACCGGGGAGCCAAACCGGAAGCCGAAGGAGTCAGTCAGAATGTCCAGACCGATGGAACCGCACGCCGGACTTGTCCCGATGGTGGTCGAACAGACCAGCCGCGGCGAGCGTGCCTACGATATCTATTCCCGTCTGCTGCGCGACAATATTATCTTCGTGGGTTATCCGATCGATGATACGATCGCCAACCTGATCACGGCCCAATTGCTGTTTCTCGAGGCTGAAAACCCGGAGCGCGATATTTGGCTGTATATCAATTCCCCGGGCGGATCGATCACGGCCGGCATGGCGATCTATGACACGATGCAATTCGTGCGACCCGATATCACGACCGTCTGCATCGGACAAGCCGCGTCAATGGCGGCCATCCTGATGGCGGCAGGGGCCAAGGGGAAGCGCTACGGCTTGCCGAATTCCCGTTTTCTGCTGCACCAGCCGTCGATTTCCGGGCTGGCGGGCCAGGCGACCGATATCGATATTCACGCTCGTGAAATTCTCCGCATGCGAGAGAAGTTGAACCAGATTCTCGCCGCGCACACCGGCAAGTCGGTTGAAAAGGTCGGCAAGGATGTGGAGCGCGACTTTATCCTGGACGCCGAACAAGCCAAGGACTACGGTTTGGTCGACGAGATTATTTATCAGAAAGAACCGAGCTAAGACCTTTCCGTTCTACAGGATCGCTCGAAATCCGCCGGGCCGAGCACAGGCCTCGATTTGCTCCCATCCAACCGGGCCCGATCTTCCTGATTAGGCCCACCTTGAGACTCCGCGGCTCCCCCGTTGGTGTGCGACATCGACAGCGGGAATCAGGCGGCATGAGTTCCCATTCGAATCGAAGTCCGGCTCGGGTCGGCCCGATTTTCTGTGACTGATCAGGCGCGCTTGATCCCCTAAATATAGTCTGATAGACTATATTAGTATAAGATGGGTATTTACTTGACTCAGGTGACCACAAGATGTAGGATCGGGGAAATGGAAGATTATCCTCGGAATCTGGCCGAGTTCGAGGCGCGTTTCGCCACCGAGCAGGCCTGTCGAGAGTATCTGTGTCAACTCCGCTGGCCGGAGGGTTTTCGTTGGTCCGCGATGCGGGCACGACAAAGCGTGGGCGGTGCGGACAGCGCTGCTGGAGTGCGCCGGCTGCGGGCATCAAGCTTCTCCAACGGCGGGCACAATATTTCAAGACACCCGCCAACCCCTCCAGAGTTGGTTTCGAGCCATGTGGTGGCTCACGAGCCAGAAGAACGGGGCGAGCGCGCTGGGCTTGCAGCGGGTGTTGGGCCTGGGCAGCTACAAAACGGCCTGGACTTGGTTGCATAAGCTCCGGCGCGCCATGGTGCGGCCCGGACGCGATCGGCTCAGCGGGCGCGTGGAGGTTGACGAGACTTACTTAGGAGGCTTGGAGGAGGGCGTGCGCGGTCGCCAAACCGACGCTAAGGCGCTGATTGTAGTAGCGGCCGAGGAAGATGGTGCCGGCATCGGGCGGGTTCGGATACGCACCATTCCCAACGCCTCCGGGGACCTTGATGGCCTTCGTCGGCGAGTCGATCGTGGTCCATAACGGTTGGCTGGGATACGAACCGCTCGAAGGCGACGGCTATCGCCACGAGGTGAGCTACGCCTCGAAACTGCTCCCCCGGGTGCACCGCGTGGTGTCGTTAGTGAAGCGCTGGATACTGGGCACGCATCAAGGAGCGGTCAGTCACGAGCACTGATCAGGCGCGCTTGATCCCCTAAATATAGTCTGATAGACTATATTAGTATAAAAATACTTGTCTAACAGTAGATATATGGTAACATCCACTGATCCTACCGCGCCGACCTACCACCTCAACCTCCGGGAACTCGAAAAGCACGTTCGACCCGGATACCATCATCTCTACCTGAGCCTGATCAAGGGCGAACGAGACCTTAAGTTGGGCGACGCGGCTCAAGTCGCCGCCGTGCTCGGCCTTTCGCTCGACCAGGTTCACGACGCCGTCGAGCGGAAGCAGTTTCGCGCCGACAGCCGCCAGAGCGAACTGCTGCGGACGCCCGGCCACAAAGTGCGGACCGCGCAGTCGAAACGCAAGCGCCCCACGATTGCGGCACCCGAAGGCAAGCTGGGTGTTCTTTTGCCGGGCATGGGCGCGGTCGCGACGACGTTCATCGGCGGTGTCGAACTCATCAAGAAAGGATTGGCGCAACCGATCGGCTCTCTCAGTCAGCTCGGCCACATTCGCCTCGGCAAAAGGACCGACGGCCGCAACCCGCTCATCCACGAGATGATCCCGCTTGTCGGCCTCGACAACCTGGTCTTCGGCGGTTGGGACATCTACGAAAACAACGCCTTCGAAGCCGCCCGTCACGCCGCCGTCATCGATTCCGCGCTGCTGGATCAGGTCAGCGGCGAGATGTCGTCGGTCAAGCCGATGCCCGCCGTCTTTGAAAATCGATTCGTTACTCGCATTGACGGAGGGAATAAGAAGTCGGCCGCGAACAAGATGCAATACGCCGAAGCGTTGATGCGGGACATCGCCGACTTCAAGCAGGCGAACGAGCTGTCGCGGCTGGTCATGGTCTGGTGCGGCTCGACGGAGATCTATCAACGCGCGACCGAGTCGCACGAGAGTCTGGAGGCTTTCGAGAAGGGGCTGCTCCAGAGCGATCCCGAGATCTCGCCCTCGCAGATCTACGCCTACGCGGCGCTGAAATCAGGCGTCCCCTTCGCCAACGGCGCACCGAATCTGACGCTAGATTTCCCGGCCATGCTGGAGTTGGCGAAGCAGCAAAACGTTCCGATTTGCGGCAAGGACTACAAAACGGGCCAGACCTTCATGAAAACCCTGCTCGCGCCCGGCCTCAAGAGCCGCCTGCTCGGGCTGAACGGCTGGTTCTCCACCAACATCCTGGGGAATCGCGACGGGCTCGTTTTGGACGACCCGAACTCCTTCAAGACCAAGGAAGAAGCACCCCGTCAATGGCTGTTAACCACTGTGAATACAGTGTTCAAATACGCCCATTCACACTCATTCACACTCAGCATTTGGGCAAACATTTGGGCAATTCCGCCCACGCCCCATTTTTCTTTGCATTGAGTTTCGCGGGAGGCCGGCGTGTACGGGTGCATTGAGATCCACCCTTCGCGCCTGGCCTCCTGGCGGAGCTGCGAGCGGCGGGCGATGTGGGAGCACCTGCACCCCGAATCGAAACCCTTCGCCGGGGAGCATATCGCGGGCTGGATCGGCTCGGCGGTGCATGCCCGGCTAGCGGGCAAGGATCTTCCCGCTCTCCCTGAGCCGGCCCTTTTCGACGACCGCACGCCGACCGAGATATACGCCCGGGCGCAGGTCAACATGCTCGTCACCTCGATCGAGGCTAAGGTCGATCCGATCGGCTGGAAGGTGCTCGCGCGGGAGTTGCCGGTCCGCGCGCCGGTCGAGGACGCGGTGATCGCGGGGACGTGCGACCTCGTGGTCGATACCGGACTTGGCAAGGCCGTGCTGGATGTCAAGACCGGCCATACCTCTCATCATTCCTGGCTGCAGCTCGGAGCTTATGCCGCGGCGCTCGATGCCACGGAGGACGAAGGACCCGCCTCGGTCGGGCTGATCTCCTGTCCGCGCCCGCGCGTCGGCCGGCCCGAAGCCGCGCAGATCGAATTCCGTCCCTCGGGTCCGGCAAAAACCGACGCCGCGGCGGTCGTTCGCCGCGTCATCGCACTCTTCAACGACGGCGGCGAACCGCTGCCCAATCCCGGCCTGCACTGCGCCCAATGCCGGGTGATGGACTGCGCCTCACGAATACTTCCACGAAAGGAACCCTATGCCAACTAAGGAACAGTATCAAGTATGCAGACAAACAGTCGAGAGTGCCGCCGCCGACGCCAAGCCGCACCTTAAACGGATCGACGTCACCCCCGATTATTTCTCCCGGGTAGTGCTCAACGCCATGATGACGAACCCCCGGATCGGCGAATGCGATGCCAAATCGCTACGCAAGGCGCTCCTGACCTGCGCCGAGCGCGGCCTGATGCCTGACGGCCACTCGGCCGTGATCATTCCCGTCAGGTCCAAAGGCAGCAGCGCGCCGAAAGCGCGTCTCGACGTGATGATCGGCGGCATGCTCGACAAGTGCCGCGAGGGGATGCCGGGGATTACGATTCGGGCAAGGTGCGTCTACGCCGCCGACGAGTTCGACTACGAGGACGGGCTGCGTCCGCTGTTACACCATGTCCCGAACAAGGATGGCAAGCGCGCGGACGAAAACGTCATTGCGGCCTACGCGGTGGCTCACATCCCGGGCAATGAGCAGCCGGAGTTCACGGTCTTCTACCGCGCTGACATCGATGCGCGCAGGAAGCGTTCTCCGGCACGTAACGACGGCCCCTGGGTGACGCACTACGCGCAGATGGCCGAAAAGTCGGTGCTGAGGGCGTTGTTGAAGCGCCTGCCGATCCGAGGTCAGGCCCGTGCGGCGATGGATGACTTCCTGCCGGAATCAGGCGAAGCGGACACGCCCGTCGTGGAGATGGCATCGCAAGGCGGCGGCGAGTATCAGGCCCGGCAGCAACAAAACAGCGATCCCGAGCCTGAACAGGCCGAAGACACCGCATCGCAAGAACAAGACACCGCACCCGACGGCACGGGCAACTGGGAAAGCGATGAGTTCTAGCGCGATGGCGGAGATGATCGTCACGGTCAGCAACGTGCTGGGGGTGGAGCGGGCGGAGATCCCCCTGCCCAAGGCCGCGCCGCTGGGCGTACTCGGCCCTAACTCCGCCGGCAAGACATCGCTCGCCACGGCCATCGGCGCGGTGCTGTCGCGCGAGGCTAATCCGCTGGGTCTGGCCCCGACCGCGAGACCTTACTTACGCCAGGGGGCCGACTATGGCGAGGTTCTGCTGTCGGGTCCCGGCGGCACCGAGTACGTCCGTTGGGTGTTGTCGGAAAAGGCCATGCGGGTGTTCGCCGAGGCTCCCGAGCCGCTTCATCCCGCGGCTGTCGGGCTGACGGATTTCATCTCCCGGGCCAGCGCCCGCGCGCGGGGGGAGATCTGGGAGTCGGCCTTCCTGCCGCCGCCCGAGCAGATCGAGGACGAGCTGAAGAAAGAACTGCGTTCCGCGCTCGCCGGCGAGCGCATGGTGTCGGATGTCATCGACATTTTGCGGGAGCAGGGCTGGGAGTCGGTCGAGGGGGTCTACCGGGCCAAGGCGAAGGAGAGCAAGAGGGAGTGGTCCTCGATCACGGGCGAGCCATACGGCACGTCGAAGGCCCCGAACTGGACGCCTCCGGGCTGGCGGTCCGACTACGACGGCGTGACGCCGCTCGAGGCCGAAGCCGCGCTCGGAGATGCGCGGGATGCCCTTCAGGCGCTCCATGTATCGGGAGCGGTCTCGGCGGCCGAAGCGCAACAGGCGAAAGACGCCGCCGAAAAGATTCCCGAACTTCGTGAAAGAAAGGACGAGGCGGCCCGGCGGCTCGAGGAGGCCGGAAAGACGGCGGCGGCTGTCGAGGGGGAGATCGCCGGGATTAGGGCGGATGGTTTCGAGACGAAGAACAAGTACGAGGAGCACCAGCGCTCGAAGCCGAAGCCGAGCGACGGCAGGCCCTGTCCGCTCTGTGGCGGAAAGATTGTCGTGCGGGACCGGGCCCTCTACGCGGCGGAGGACGAGGCGGCCTTCGCCGAGCGCATCAAGGACTGGGAGAAGCGGGGAGAGGAACTTGGGGACAGTCTCGATTTTCTGCGTCAGAAGCTGGCGGCGGCGAAGCGGAAGGGCAGGCCGATTCTTGAGCAGCGCGAGCGGGCGGAGAACGTCAAGGCCGATGCCGACGCTGATCTGCGGGCGGCGGGAGTGCGGGCCATCGGCGCGGACAGCCCTCTCAAGGCGGACGAGTCGGAAGAACGAATCGCGCTGGCCGAGCAGGAGCTCGAGTCGCGGAGGGAGGCGCTGGATCTGATTCGCAAGCGTTCCGAGGCCACCGAAGCCCACCGCTCAGTCTCCTACTATGCGCTGATCGCGGAGCTGCTCGGGCCGCGTGGCATCCGGGGCCGCGCCATGAAAGCCGGCTTGGAGCGATTGGCGAAGGGCCTCGGGCGGGTGCATGAGCTGACCAACTGGCCCCTCGTCAAGCTCGATCCCTCCTACGCCGTCAGTGCCGGGGAGCGGCCCGTGGCGTTGTGCTCGACCTCGGAGCAGTGGCGGGCGCAGACGGCGCTTCAGATCGCCCTCGCGCTGGCCCTAGACAACAACTACGCCGTCCTGGACGGAGCCGATGTCCTCGACGCCCAAGGACTGAGCGAGCTGGGGGTGTTGTGCGATTCACTCGCCGCCGAGAACGGCTTGTCGCTCGTCGTCTGCGCAACCGGAGGCCGCGAGCTGTTTCCCGATCGCTGGGCTACCGTCACGGTCCAGGAAGGCAGGATCAATGCTCACCCCGCGTGACTATCAGCTGGCGGACGTCAAGAAGCTGCGGCTGGTGCTGCGGCGGGTCCGTGCCGTGGTCTACCAGCTGCCCACCGGCGCGGGCAAGACGATCGTGGCCGGCTACATCGCCTCCCTGCTGGCCGACCGCGGCAAGCGGGCGCTGGTGCTGGTCCATCGCCGGGAACTGGTGCGCCAGTTTTCGAAGACCCTCACCCAGGCGGGCTTGGGCGATCAGTACGGCATCATCGCCGCGGGCCGCGCCGAGACGCGCTGGGCGCGTTTCCAGATCGCCTCGGTGCAGTCCATCAACCGCCGCGAGACCGGCTGGCTGAAGCCCGACCTCGTGATCGTCGACGAGGCGCACCATGTCAAGGCTAAGACCTGGGAGAACGTGCTGGGCCGCTTCCCAGACACCAAGGTGTTGGGGTTGACGGCGACACCGGGACGGCTCGACGGCAAGCCGCTGGGCGATCACTTCGACACCTTGGTACAGGGGCCGTCGATCGGGGAGCTTGTCGAGCAGGGTGATTTGGCGCCGATGCGTGTTCTGCGTCCCGAACAGGGACTTTCGACCGCCGGTGTCCGCACGATGGCGGGCGATTGGAACAAGAAGGACCTCGACGAGCGGTTAACCGATCAGGTGATCGCGGCCGGAGCTGCCGCCTACCGCCGCTACGGGGCCGGCAAGAGGGCCATCTTCTTTGCCGTGAACCGGCGCCATAGCAAGGCCATCGTCGAGAGTTTGAGCAAAGAGGGTTTCCGCGCCGAGCACATCGACGCCGAGACGGACGTCAGGCGCCGTGACCTGGTGCTCAAGGAGTTCGGCGAGGGCCTGATCCAGGTGGTCTCGAACGTGGACCTGATCTCGGAGGGAACCGACGTCCCCGAATGCGAAGTCATCATGATGGGCCGCCCGACCAAGAGCGTCACGATGTATTTGCAGCAGGCGGGGCGCGCCATGCGGCCCGGCGAGGGCAAGACCGCCCTGCTGCTCGATCTGGCCGGTAATTCCTGGGATCTCGGCCTGCCGGACGAAGAGCGCAGCTGGGACCTCGAGGGAACTAGGCAGGGTGCAGCCGTCGACAAGCGCCCGCCTGCGTTGCGTCAGCGCTGCTGCTCGGCCTGCGCCGAGGTCTACTCCTCGCGTCTTTTGGCCTGCCCATCTTGCGGCACCGAACACGTGCTGCCAAAGCCCCTGGAGGTCGAGACGGAGCTGAGCGAGGCGGCGCCGTCCGAACGCACCCCAAAGATCTCCCGGCGCCAGATGAAGTCACGCCTCGCCGCTGTCATGCGCCGGCGGGAGGGATACGAAGGGCTGGTCAGGATCGGCAAGGACTTCGGGTACAAGCCGGGCTGGGCGCGGCTCATGGCGGAAGTGCTGAAGGTGCCGATCGATGCCCACAAGACTAGTTGACCTGCTGCGGGAGGACGGCATAGAGCTGCGCGGCAAGGGACCGGAGATCGCCGCCAAATGTCCTTTTCACGACGACCGGAAACCCTCGATGAGCGTCAACGTCGAGAAGGAGGTTTACAACTGCCACGGCTGCGGAGCAGAGGGAGACGCCGTGACCTATCTCATGGACAAGCGGGGCTTGAGCCGCAAGGAAGCCTTGCGGGAGGTCAAGGGCGAGATGCACTCGACGCAACCCAAGCCGCGGAAGAAGGAGTCACAGCCCAGCCGGCCGTACTGGATCTCCGGCCTGCCCGAAAACGCGATCACGCGGCATCGCTACTTGCTGGGGGACGGGTCGCTCGCCTTCGTCGTCTGCCGCTTCCCGAAGGGAGCCCAAGCCAAGTGCAAGCCATACACGCCGGCCAAGCGCGGGGGCAGCGACGGCTGGACGATGAATCTGGCGATCAGAGAAGGACGTCCGCTCTACCGGCTGGGGGAGATGAACAAGGCGTCTTCCGGGAAGCAGGTGATGGTCGTCGAAGGAGAAAAGTGCGCCGACGCGGTCGCTTCCGCCTTCCCCAAGGCGGTGGTGACTACCTGGCACGGCGGCGCGAAGGCGTGGAAGTACACCGACTGGTCGCCCCTCAAAGGCCGGCGCGTGCTGCTGGTCTCAGACGCCGACAGCGAGGGGCGGAAATGCATGCTCGACCTGGCCCGGCACCTCAAGGGCCTGGAGTGCACGGATATCAGGATCGCCCTGCCCGAGGGAGAGGATCACCGTGACATCGCCGATGAGATCGCCGAGGGCGGCGGGCAAGCCGCCGGGGAGTGGCTCAAACGGCTGGCCGCGCCCTGGAAACCGCCCGAGCCGGAGAAGACAGCCTCGAAGCAGCCGAAGAAAAAGAAGGATCCGCCTGCGCCCGCAAACGCCGCCGACAACGACTATTTCCGCATCCTCGGCAACGTCGGCGACAGCGTTGCCGTGAGGCTCGCGACGCATCAGATCATGCTCTATTCGCGTTCAGCGCTCACGCAACCCTCGACCCTGATCTCACTGGCCGCCTACAACTGGTGGCTCGATTTGCTGACCCAGGAGTCGCTGACGCCCTCGTCCTGCCATTCGGTCGGGTCGGCGCTGATCCGCGCGGCCGACCGTCAGGGCCAGATCGACCTCTCGCGGGTCGCCGGACGGGGATTCTTCCGCAACGACAACAACCGTTACGTATGGAACCTGGGCGACCGCCTGCTGGTTGACGGCAGGGAGGGCGAACTCGACAGCCTCCAGGACGGCCGGCACTACGTTAACGGCCCGCGCATCGAGGTCGCTGAAAAACGCGCCGGCCACGGCGAGCGCAAGCGGGTCGCGGAGGCCGTCGAGCGTTACCGCTGGCAACATCCGTTGGACGGCAGGCGCTTTCTGGGCTGGCTGGTGTCGAGCATCGTCGGCGGCGCCTTGGAGTGGAGGCCGCATATCTGGCTGGCGGCGGCGGCCGAGACGGGCAAAAGCTGGTTGTTGAAGCGCGTCGCGGCTAGGCTGCTGGGCCCCATGGTCGTGCGCGTGGCGGACGCCACCCCGGCGGCGATGGCGCGGCGCATGCGCTCGGATTCGCTGCCGCTGATTCTTGACGAGGCCGAACCCGACCGGCAGTGGATCGAGGGGCTGATGGACTTGATACGGGTCGCCGCGGGCGGGGACGGAGAAAGGATCCGCACGGATGTCGGCGGCAACGTGCAGAGGCTGCACCCGCGCTTTTCGGTCTGCATGAGTTCGACCAAGATCGCGAACCTGCGGGCGGCCGACGCCAGCCGCTTCCAGATGCTGAACCTGTCGCTAAAGGGTGTCGAGAACTGGCCGGAGGTTGAACGCGCGATCGAGGACTCGCTGGCGAACGGCGCCTGCGAACGGATCCGCGCGGCCCTGATCCATGAGGGGCATGAGGTCGTCGAGGAGTCCGCCTCGGTCTCGCGCGAGTTGATGCGCGACGGTCACGGAACAAGGGGCAGCCTGATCGGAGGAGCGCTCACGGCCGGCTGGCGGTGGCTGTCCGGCGAGACGGACATGCTGCCGCCGGTCACCGAGACGCTTGTCGGGCAATCGCAAGATGACGCCGGCTACGCGCTGCGGGAAATCCTCAATCTCCGCGTCCAGACGCACGGCGCGGAGAGGGTGCCGCTGATCGACCTGCTGACCGACCAGGTGAGGTATGAGGAGAAGCTCCCAGCGGGTTACGGCCTCCGGCTCGACGACGACGATGACCTGCTGATCGCCACCAGGCACCCTTCGCTGCTCAGGGAGCTGCGGCGCACGGCGTTCGAAAAGGTCGACTTGCGGCGGCTGCTTTGTCAAGTCGAGGGAGCCTCACTGACGGAGTATCCGGTGCGCTTCAACCAGATGCGGATGAGGGCCGTCTGCATCCCCAGCGAGGTTTTGAAGATGCACGGGGTTGATCTCCACAGGACTGGGCCCGAGGAAAGCTGAGATGGAATACGCCAAATTTCAGAAGAAGCTGCCTCCGGACTGGTTGGCGGTGACCCGTACCCGGGAAAAATCACGCATCCGCTTCATCGAAGGAATGGTCGAGCCGGAGGAATGCCTGCAGCTCATCAACCTGGGGCAGGTCGCCGCCGGCCTGTGCGGAAAATCCCAGCTCGGCCCGCGCGACATCGAGACGGTCGTTCTCCGGCGGCCCAGCTACACCATGATCGCCGATCTCGCCGACTGCGTGCGGCTGGATTTGGCCGGAGTCCTCGTGCCCCTCGAGACACGGTTAATCAGGCGCGACAGCGGTGTCCGCCCGCCCCGGTCGAGGCCCGATATCAAGGCGCCCATGGCGCGGCGCTGGATGCTGTTTCTCAACGGCGACTACGAGGGCGGCGAACTCTACTTTCCCCGCAGCCGGGTGTTCGTCAAGCCCTCGGCGGGCTGCGCCGTGATATGGCCTCTCAGCACGCCCTCGGGCATCGCACCGATCCAGCACGGCCGCCAGTTCGCCATGGAGGGACTGGCGGCTCCACGCGGCGCCCGGGAGCAATGGGTGGCCGAACTCAAGGTGGCGGCATGAGCGTTCGCATCCTGGGCGGCGACGTGTTCGAGCGCCTAGCCCAACTGCCCGACGAAAGCGTGCATTGCGTCGTGACTTCTCCGCCCTATTGGGGGCTTCGGGCCTACGGCGAAGACGAGAAGATGATCGGCCTTGAAGAGACCTTCGAGGAGCACATGGACGTGCTGGTCCGCGTGTTCAGGGAAGTGCGGCGCGTGCTGCGCAGTGATGGAACCTGCTGGCTGAACCATGGGGATTCTTATTACAGCGGCGGCAGAGGTTCTATCGGAGCAGGAGAGAAGCAACAAACAAACAACGGAAGCCTGACTTCTAAGCGTGTTGCTATTCCCACCGGTCTCAAGCCCAAGGACCTGATGATGATGCCCGCCCGAGTAGCACTGGCGTTGCAATCCGACGGCTGGTGGCTGAGGTCCGAGATCGTCTGGTCGAAGCCTAACCCAATGCCTGAGAGCGTCACCGACCGGCCTACCTCGGCACACGAAAAGGTGTTCCTGCTGACGAAGAGCGCCAAGTATTTCTACAACGCGGAGGCGGTGCGCAAACCGGTTCAGGTCTTGGAGACCAGGGGGTTCAGACCCGGTGTCTATGGGGGCGCGCCTCCCGGCAACCCCCGCAAGACCGACAAGCAGCGCGGCCATTCCCGCCGAGGATTCAACGGCCGCTGGGACGAGATGTCCAAAGCCGAGCAGGAGGCCATGGGAGCAAATCTGCGTAATGTCTGGACCATTTCTACCTTTGGGTATCCCGAAGCCCACTTCGCCACCTTCCCGCCCAAGCTTGTCGAGCCGTGCATCAAGGCGGGAACGAGCGAAGAAGGATGCTGCGCGGTCTGCGGATCGCCCTTCGAGCAGCTGACCGAACGCAGTTACCGGAATCACGGAAACCGGACCACGAACGGGCCGCGTTCCGTTGAGCGCCGTGACGAGACAGCGGGATTCAACAGACGGTTGGAGGCCGTCCATAGTTCGCTCGGATGGCAGCCCAGCTGCGTCTGCGACGCCGGCGATCCAGCCCCTGCGGTCGTTCTCGATCCCTTCGCGGGAGCGGGAACCGTGGGCCTCGTCGCCGACCGGCTGGACCGCAACGCCATCCTGATCGAACTCAATCCCGAGTATGCCGAGATGGCGCGGCGGCGCATCCACGGCGACGCGCCCCTGTTCGCCGACGTCTGGATCGAGGCTGTACCGAAGGAGAGCCATGAGACTGCCCAATTGTTTGCGGATTAGGCTGGATCTAAGCCATCAGGAGGAAGACAAATGAGCAAGCACACGCGGGGGCCATGGAGGTACATATGGCCCAAGTCCGAAGGTGGTTCGTTCCGCATTGATTCACCAGTGGATACGCGGCCCGTTGCGTATGTGGATAACGGCAGAAGGGCCGACGCTCTCTTGATTACTGCCGCGCCGGAGATGTTGGCGACGTTGAAGGAATGCGCCGTTGAGATTGACGACTTTATCGGCGTGGACGTTCAGCGCGGCGAGAGACAGAAGTACATTGACGCGGAGCGAGAGTTTTTAGCGCGTGTGCGCGCCGTGATTGCCAAGGCAGAAGGAGAGGAAATGGAGTGGTGAGCCGTCAGGCAAGAAGCGCCGGCGAGGAAACGCTTTGGCTGTGGCTGGATTTGTTTCAGCCCGGCCTTTGGCAGCGGGAGTTTCGCTTCCACGAGACGCGCCGCTGGAGGTTCGATTTCGCCCGTGAGGACATCAAGCTCGCCGTCGAGTTTGACGGCCTGCTCTACCGGGGAGGGGGCGGCGGTCACCAGCGTGTCGCGGGCTACGAGAAGGACCGCGAGAAGGACGCCGAGGCGCTGCTGCTCGGCTGGCGGGTGCTGCGTGTCTCGCCGGGCATGCTGCGCAGCGGCAAGGCGTACAGCTACATCGCAGCGTTGGCGAAGACGGGGGAACGGGAGGAAACCCATGAAACACAGTCAACCGAAGAATCAAGCCAACAAGAAGTGGCCGATGACCGCAGGCGAATTGCAAAGAGCACGCTATGAACTGGTGGGGCAGGGCCAATGCCCCCGCTGCCGCGGCCAGGTGTTCATGGTGCGCACGCCTGTCGGCAGCAAGTTCGTGCTGTCGGTAGACCCGATGCCGCTGCTTACGGGCGAGATAAGCTACCGCCCGCACAGCGGCGAATGCACACGAAATGGAAAGGAGGTCGCATGAGCTATTTCGCAGGCGCTGTGAGGTTGCTGGTGTTCTCATCCTGGGCGCTGCTAAGGCTGGCTAAGGGCTGTGGTCACCGCCGTACCACGACACCGCGCAAGGACGAGGAAGGGGCCTACGTGCGCTGCCTGGAGTGCGCGGCGAGACTCCCCCAGCCCCAGTGGGACGAGGCATGAGTGACCGCCTACTACAACGAGATCGACCCCTACGCCGCCGAGTGGCTGCACAATCTGATCGCCGCCGGCGAGATCGCCCCCGGCGACGTGGACGAAAGGAGCATCGAGGAAGTCTCGGGCGATGACCTTAGAGGATACGTCCAGTGCCACTTCTTCGCCGGGATCGGCGGATGGAGCTACGCCCTCCGTCTCGCCGGATGGCCGGATGAGCGGCCCGTGTGGACGGGGAGCGTTCCCTGCCAGCCGTTCAGCGTCGCGGGAAAGGGAGCCGGAACAGATGACCCTCGGCATCTGTGGCCCGAGCTCTACCGGCTTATCCGCCAGCGACTGCCTGAGCATGTCATTGGCGAGCAGGTGCCGGGAGCGATTGGGCACGGCTGGCTCGATGGAGTATCGGCAGACCTGGAAAAAGAAGGCTACGCCGTCGGGTCGATTGTACTGGGCGCACACAGCGTCGGCGCACCGCACATCCGGCAACGGCTGTGGTGGGTGGCCTACTCCCAATGTCCCGAACGGCGGGCGCTCGATCAGCCACGCCGAGATGCGGGGTTCGACGGCTTACCACAAGGGCAAGAAGGTGCAAGTCGGATTGGAAGCGGCGGCGAGGATGGCTGGCTGGACGACACCGCAGAGTCACGACGCTCAGGGCCGCTTCGCACGGAAAGGTGGGATGCAGAGCAATCCCGGGAAGGCGTTGGAACGGCGCAAGCAGGGTCACATGCTGAACCTCGACGACGCGGCAACGCTGGCGGGTTGGGCGACGCCGCGGTCTCGGGACTACAAGACGAACGGTGTGAGCAGGACGCGGGAAGCGAAGGGCGTTTCCGACAGCTTGGATCACCAAGCGGCAACGGATTTTGGGACGCAGCCTCGTGGATACCGTGCGGGGACGGAAAAGCGCGGCGCGTTGAACCCGGCATTCACCCGCTGGCTTATGGGGCTACCGCCCGCGTGGGACGACTGCGCGCCTACGGCAATGCCATCGTCCCGCAAGTCGCGGCGGAGTTCATCAGGGCGTTCGAGAAAGTGAGGCCGAACAACCATGGCTAGCGCCATCGAGTGGACCCAGGAGACCTGGAATCCCGTGACCGGCTGTACCAAGGTCAGCCCGGGCTGCCGGCACTGCTACGCCGAACGCTTCTCCGAGCGTTTCCGGGGTGTCCCCGGCCATCCCTACGAGCCGGGGTTCGATCTGACGCTTCGTCCCGAGCGCCTTTCCAAGCCGCTTGGGTGGAAGAAGCCGAGGCGGGTCTTCGTCAACTCGATGAGCGATCTGTTTCACGAAGACGTGCCGGACGAGTTCATTGATCGTGTGTTCGTGGTCATGTCGCTAGCGCAGCGGCACACGTTTCAGGTGCTCACTAAGCGGGCTGAGCGGATGAGGGAATATTGCTCCAGCCCCGAGACCCTGGGAAGGATCGTGGCAGACACCGCCGAAGTGCTTGATGGCATTGATAACGCCGTGGTCGCTATCTCTCACCACGAGGACGGATTTCAGGGCATCCGGTGGCCGCACGTCTGGCTGGGGGTATCCGTCGAGGACCAGAAGCGCGCCGACGAGCGCATTCCGCTGTTGCTCGAAACCCCGGCGGCAGTGCGGTTCGTGAGCGCGGAGCCTTTATTGGGGCCGGTTGATTTTGGCGAGGCGCTTGATCAAATCGATTGGGTGATCGTCGGAGGCGAGAGCGGCCCCGGAGCGCGGCCGATGGACCCTGAGTGGGCGCGGTTTATTCGTGAACAATGCCACGCATCCCGCATCCCTTTCTTCATGAAGCAGATGGCGAAGAAAAAGCCGATTCCAGAAGATTTGATGATTCGTGAGTGGCCAGGTGACTACATGGATGGCCTTGCCGGAGGGAAGGAGGGGGAGTAGCATGGCGGAATGCGGAAAACAGCTTGGAAATCGGCCTGGGGGGTCGTGGCGGCGTGCCTCACGTTTATTGGGGCTGTCGATGTGGCGGAGGACCTCGGGTCTTCTCTCACTCGTCTATTATTCCGTGACTTGAAGGTTCTGACTTCTTGTTTTTCGATCTCATTTGTGGTGGGATTTCAGGAAGTGAATCATCCCTTCAGCGGCGGGAAGGAGACCTGGAGCGGGCGGCTCGCTAATGATCGATCACGACATAGCCCGATGGATTTTTGTCATTGCGGCTTTGTGCATCTTCACGCGCCACAAATGGTGGCCGAAGATGCAAGCGCTGACGCGAACTCCCCAAAAGTCCCTGGACCATCCCCAAGCGGGGGAAACGGTCGACCCAGCGGCCCAAGGCGAGATCGGCAAGCTGGCCGGTGTCACAACGCGCCGGGTACGTCAGATTCTGGCCGAGGACCGCGCATCGTAGCCGACACATTCCGAAACTTTCCGGTAAGTAACCAAAGACGGCTTTCTCGTTTTGACCCAAGGCGACTTCTGGACAGACAGGATCTATCCAACGCTTCTCAAATCACCCGACGGGTTCCGACCCATCCGAGGTCGTGTACCACCATTTCCCTGTCCGGTATGACGTCAGAACCAGTGCGCCGAGGCCGACCAGAATCAAAAGGACGTGGAGGAGTCTTCCAATGTAAGGGAGATTGACAGCGATGAAGATCAGCACGAGTCCCGCAAGAAGCTGCGGAGCAATCGTGAGGACTCGACCATTTTGACCTCGGAGCAGAGACTGACCGACAAACTGCGCGATCACTATCTTGGATAGATAGAGACCGACCAACCAAAGTCCTATCCCACTCAGAGCAATCGGAAGCCCAATCAATGTAATACCAAGTACAAGCGCAGCGACAGGCACAGCGATCACTGTCACGAAACCAAGGGCACCTGCCGTCAGTAAAGCGCGCGCACTGGCTAAATTGACTCTGGCGAGTCCGGGAAACAGCCAAAACAATAGCAGGCCTGTAACGAAGGCAGCGGCGATCCGGATGGCCTGCCCCAAGTAGAAGGAAACGGTCGCATAGCGGTTGCGCTCGGGTTCGGACAGTTCAATGCCAGTTTGCCCTATCACGATGGCCCCAGGATCGATCTGAACATCATCTTCCGCTTCCACATGAGCTGTCAGGTTGCCACCGACACGTGCCGGCACCCCTAGAAAAACCCGTCCGCCCCTAAACAGGACGTTCTGCCCAATATCCGACGCAATGCTCAGACGCCCCCCGAACATCGTGACATCGCGTCCAACAGGGCCATCCACCGATCCGTCGCCTCCAAAGAGGGTGACATTCCCAACCACTCCGCCCGTACTTTCGACAGCAATTGACTGTGCAAATCCATAAAGATTCCGCATCGCTTGGCCGCTCACCCGGATCGTCTGTGCCCAGCCGAGAATGCTGCCTCCAACCTCACCACTCACCTCGACGCGTTGCGCACCCACGAATACATTGCCTTCAACAGTTCCACGGACCTCGACCTGTCGTGCGAAGGCAATGACGTCCCCTGTGACGGTGCCGTCTATCCGAACGGAATCACCAGTGGCTACAAGTGTGTCTTCCAAGGTCTGTCCGGCCGGCACGGTTACAAGCTCACCGGATCGGGTATCGAGCGCGTAAATGGATGCAGGGAACCCTAGGATCAGCACCACTCCGAGCATCGCAGGCGTCCTTACCGATCGCCGCATTGATGCAATCAGACCCAAAAACCCCAAGACAAATAAAGCGACAAGACTGCCGTTGTTAACGATGGACTCCATCATCACACCTCCTTCATTGACGACATAGACAAGCCCGTTGACGAATAGATTGAGTTGGGCCATAAGGCCGAATGGATTGAGCCAGTCCAAACCCGCTGGAAACCGAAGACCGGCGGGAAATCCAAACCCCAGTCGCAATGTCATGGCTAGACCCGCCACATAGGCGGCTAGCCTGGCAACGTCCACAGGTTGGCCCCGTCTAGCAGCAAGTTCACATTCCTCGTTCAGAGAATGGATCTCCGTGAAGGCGTGAACTAGCAGTCGGTTTTCCTTCTGCAGCGCAGCCACGAGCTCTCTGCAGTTTTCACACATCTCGTCGAGGTGTCTGGTGAGTTCCAGACGTTCTAGCTCCGCCAATTCACCATCGACGTATAGCGTCCAAGTCCATTCAGTGGGGCAGGCCACTTCGTCTCTCCTTCTCGATTCTCTCCCGTAATCGTTGCTTGCCTCGGAAGAGCAGAGTTGCCACAGCGTTCGAGTCCACACCAAGAGTCACCGCAATTTCCGCGTAACTCAACTGGTCGTAGTATGCCAGCACCAGCGGCACACGATACTTATCTGGCAACGTTCTCAGTGCTTTACGTACTTCTTTGCCCGCCTCGTCCGACAGGAGTTGACCTAGTGGGCCAGGTTGGCTTGACGGCGGATCGAACGACTCAGACGCTTCTGGATGAAAGAGTCTCTTGTCTTTGGCCCGCCGTCTGAGTACGTCGATACAATAGTTCCTGGCGATTCCCAGGAGCCAGTTCGACACTGGGCGCGAAGCATCATGGGTTGACTTCTTACGGTCCGCACGCACGAACACCTCGTGGGTTCGAGGCGCGCGCGTCTTGAGCGGCGTCATACGAGTTCAACAGGTACTGGCACAACTCGAAGTTGACCACACGGTGGTAATGCTGAGCGGCGTTCGTAGGTTGATCTCCAAAGTCCTGCTTCGATGAACGTTTCGCACTCTTGAGACATATGGGACGTTTCCAGCACTTACGTACATCTTATTCCCACCTATTCCTACGAGCGGCGCTGCAAAAAATTGCACAGATTCGGGAAATGATTGGTATTTACTTGACTCAGGTATTGGGAAATAGCCGCTACATGTTGTGGTCGTCCGTAGCGCGTGTCGCGGTGCCTCCGACCAGCGATTTGTAGGGTGCCGGTGGCACGGCGACGGCCTGTTGAACCAGGCGGTAAAAGAGCTTGCCTCGACTTCTGGACTTGCGGCGGTTGAAGCGGAAGGCGAATTCGTCGAGGTAGGAGTCGAGATGCTCGTGACTGACCGCTCCTTGATGCGTGCCCAGTATCCAGCGCTTCACTAACGACACCACGCGGTGCACCCGGGGGAGCAGTTTCGAGGCGCGCGCCGGTTGCCCCTCCAGGTAGCTCACCTCGTGGCGATAGCCGTCGCCTTCGAGCGGTTCGTATCCCAGCCAACCGTCGGTATGGACCACGCTGCCGGGTTCGATCGACTCGCCGTTGGGAATGGTGCGTATCCGAACCCGCCCGATGCCGGCACCATCTTCCTCGGCCGCTACTACAATCAGCGCCTTAGCGTCGGTTTGGCGACCGCGCACGCCCTCCTCCAAGCCTCCTAAGTAAGTCTCGTCAACCTCCACGCGCCCGCTGAGCCGATCGCGTCCGGGCCGCACCATGGCGCGCCGGAGCTTATGCAACCAAGTCCAGGCCGTTTTGTAGCTGCCCAGGCCCAACACCCGCTGCAAGCCCAGCGCGCTCGCCCCGTTCTTCTGGCTCGTGAGCCACCACATCGCTCGAAACCAACTCTGGAGGGGTTGGCGGGTGTCTTGAAATATTGTGCCCGCCGTTGGAGAAGCTTGATGCCCGCAGCCGGCGCACTCCAGCAGCGCTGTCCGCACCGCCCACGCTTTGTCGTGCCCGCATCGCGGACAACGAAAACCCTCCGGCCAGCGGAGTTGACACAGATACTCTCGACAGGCCTGCTCGGTGGCGAAACGCGCCTCGAACTCGGCCAGATTCCGAGGATAATCTTCCATTTCCCCGATCCTACATCTTGTGGTCACCTGAGTCAAGTAAATACCAATCTACGACTTTTAACCGGACAGTAGTCTAATATGTTTTTCTGTGTTGGCTCTATATGGTTGACTAGCAACGACTTGTTGGGTCACGTTGCCCAAGCGAGAGGTGAAGCCCAAGAAAGGTCGCGTGATCGACGTGCAGTGAGGCGCTCGAGGCCCAATCTTGTCATACTGGTCTCTGGCGACGAACCACCCGGCGGACCGCTCTTGGAGACAGCTAATGGGCAACGACGAATCCAGTTCACGGGCAACCCTGTCTAGACCCGACGTCAACCGAGGCACGGGCACGAGGGCGCGGCGACTCCGATCTATTCTGGGACGCGTATCCTTCGTGGTTCGCCGAAGATTACCCGCTGTCGGCAGACCTCTTCACGACTTCGTCGGCCACCTTGGCTTCGCCCTACTGCCGGTCCCGCCGGCGTATTATGAAGATAACCTGTGTTCGTTGCAGGACCACAGTTTCGTCGATGACGACCGCTTTCAACGATCCTACGAGCGAGCTGTGAAGGCAAGCAAAGGCGTAGACCATCGCATTCGCTGGCGAGTCCACATCCTACTTTGGGTTGTTGGACAAGCCGCGAAGCTCCGGGGCGACTTTGTCGAATGCGGGGTCAATACCGGCTTCATGAGTTCGGCGATGTTGACCTATCTAGACTGGCCGTCTCTGAAAAAGACCCTATTCCTGCTGGATACCTTCGCCGGACCGGCGATCGACCAATACTCCGATGATGAGAGGAACGAGGGCAAGTTGGAACAAGTGGCGGAACTGCTGCGCAGGGGAGCCTACGAGATGGATGTGGGATCGGTCCGCGCGAACTTTGCGGAATGGGAGTCTGTCCGGATCGTCCAGGGAGCTGTGCCCGAAACGCTCTCTCAGGTTGAGTCGGAATCCGTAGCTTTCCTGCACCTTGACATGAATTGCGCCGGGCCCGAAATAGCGGCGGCTGAGTATTTGTGGCCGCGGGTTGTGCCGGGAGGTTTCGTGTTGATAGACGACTACTCTAGCGTGGGTTACTCCACCCTAAAGCGCGGCTTTGACGATTTCGCTTGCCGAAGCGGCGTAAAGATCCTCTCACTTCCAACAGGCCAGGGTCTGATGCAAAAGAGCCCCAGCCGGTAGTCTTCCAGACCGACTCGAAGTGTCCGTTGTAGGCACTGCCTTCCTGTTGGCCATGGACCGGACTCTCGGTGAGTCCATGTCCAGAACGACCCGCCTGGTCCACCCGAGCCGCCGGAAGAACCCAGGCGCGGGCGCATGGCTTGGGAAATCAAGGCGGAGAGGGCGCAACAATTCGCCGTTTATGAAGCCGCCTGCGTGTTGACGGGGAAGGCTCCTCGGTGGCCCCTCCGGAAAGATACGCCTGAAGAAAACGGAGTACGAACTTCTCCGGCTGGCGCTCCTGAACGACGAACTGGGAGGGAGTTGGCCTACGAAGCCGGTTTCGCAGAGGGTGACGGCGGGGATGACAGCAGGCTTCACTTGGTGGAGATCGGGCGTCAAGGTCTCCGCAACTACCTTCAAGCCAAAGGCCGCAAGGTCCCCAGGTTCCTCCATGAGCAGTTTGATTAGGTAGCCACGCCGCGACGTGGACAGGCGTTTCCCCTGCAAATTTCTTCGGATTCCCTACCCCGGAGAGCGCATTCGAAAGTACAATAAGTCTAGAGCATAAATGTCTTATTTTGTTTTTGTTCTCGAACGATCCCTGATTCACTTCTTTAGCTCTGCGGGCGTCGTCCTGCGGCGCTCTACGGCTTCTGGATGCTGGAGCGCAAGGTCTCCTGGTGGCCCAGGACGCGCGGCGGCTGGTGGGACCTGGTTCTGCCGGCGCTGGTGTCGTTCACGTTCATCTCTTTCCGTGAGGTCTTCGACGTGGCAAGCGGCGGTTCACCGTTCAAATCGGTGTGTGACTGGCTGAGCTGGCTTCTGGGCATGGGGGTGAGCATCTGGGCCATCTACCGGCTGTTTCCCCGGCTAGGGCAGATCCTGGGAGAGATCCAGAAGAAGGAAAGCGGGAGCTAGGATGGACCCGCAGCTGGCCATGGTTCTCGGTCTCGTCGGGGCTTTTGCGAGTGTCGGGGGGCTGTATCTGCGGACGTCGGCCCGCGAGGCGGAGGTGGCTAGGTGGAGGGGCAGCATCGATGGGAAGGTCGAATCCATGCCCGACAGCCTGAAAGAGCTGGAGCACAAGATGTCCGAGCAGCATAGAGACCTGCGGAATGAAATCTCCCGGCAGAGCGAGAAGCTTCACTCCCGGATCACGGAGTTGAAGGGGGAGGTGCACAAGATCAGCCTCGCCATGGCGCGCTCGGGGATCAACGGCGGCAAGCACGGACCGGGAGGTGGTGATTAGCCATGCTGGGAGCCATCGTGGGATTTGTCGCGCCGTTCCTGCCCGATGTGGTCAAACTTTTCAAGCAGCGCCTCGACCACAAGCAGGAAATGGAGATGCTGGAGCTGCGGCTCACGCACGCTTCGAAAGAGCACGAGTGGCGCATGCGGGAGGTCGAGACGGCAGCGGACGCGGCCGATCTGCGAAGCGCCCGCAAGCCGCGAGAGAGCTACGGGGTGCAGCTGTTGAATGCTGCCGCGGGCCATGTGGGCGAGAACGCGGTTATCGCGCCTAAGACGTTCAGCAGGGCCTTTCTTTTGTTCACGTTAACGGATCTGTTTTCTGCCGCGGTGCGGCCCGTGATTACCTACTGGATCGTAGGACTATGGGGCACGATCAAGATGGCGCTGCTCTATTCGCTCTATTCGACGGCGGGAGGGGGTTGGCAGGACAAGATTGTCAATGCGCTGACGGCGGAAGGGGTTTGGACCACGTTCGATCAGGACGTGTTGGCGGTGGTGATCGGCTTCTGGTTCGGCTGGAGGACCAGGCAGCGGGCGGCGGGGCAGAGGTGAGGGTGTAGCGAATATGTCCGGGGAAGAACAAGCCAAAATTGGCGAACTCGTATGGAAACGTCAGGCGGCCGTCAGGAGGCTTACCTGCTTCGAAGATGAAGCGAAGCGGATGGCAGACGAGCTGCGAAGCGCCCGGAGTCTCCTCGAAGACGCAGCGCGAGGCAAGAGGCCGGATTTTGTGGAACTTCATGGATGCCCTGACAGAGAAGAGATCGAGCAATTGCTTTCCTCCATCGTTCGAGAAATGACGGTCATCCAGGAATTGAAAGAGAAGCTGCACAAGATGGGCATATCGGGATGACTGAGTTTCAAGGTAAAGGAATGCCACTAAACAACAAGCCGGCTTTCGACTGGGTTTCGGCGAGGGCCATGTGCACCGCAAAGACGCTCTTCAATGAGCTTAAGAAAGTTGTTGAAGCGGATGTCAGATCGGCAAATAACAACGTCGCCGACAAGTTCGAGATCCATCAGGAACCAAGCGATGGCGTGTTCAGTGTGCACCTGAACAGCGAAGACGGCCAGATGGTTATAAGGCAGCGGACGTTTGAATTAGTCGAGCAAAACATCCTGGTATATAAGACCTCAACGGAATCTGATGTGTTTCTCAGAGGAAGGGCGTCTTTGAAGGATTGCCTTATAGAAGTGCAGAAAACCCCAATGCGGCTGTGGCAGTTCAGTTTCCTTGCACTGGAGGATTTCTTCTTTGCCGGCCGCTAGCCCGCTCGGAGAATCTCGATGAAGCCGATGCTCGGCCCGAAGCGCTACCTGAAGGGCGCCACGCGCGTATGACAAAACACCCCTCGCTGCGGCCAGTGTCAATCGCGGCCGAGCTGGCGGCGCATCACGAAGGGTTGTCGCTCGACCCCTACCACGACCCGGTCGGGTTCCCGACGATCGGCTACGGGCATCTGCTGAGCCGCGAGAAGGGCGCCGACCTGTCGCGGTTCGAGCCGCTGGCCGACGAGGACGCGGCGCGGCGGCTTCTGGAGAAGGATCTTGGGGTAGCCGCCGGGGCGGTCGGGAATCTGATCCACGTTCCCTTGACGGAGGAACAGGAGGCGGCGCTGATCGACTTCGCGTTCAACTGCGGCGCGGGGAATCTCCAGGCCTCCACACTGCGGAGGGTGATCAACCGCGAGGAACACGATGAAGCCCCCCGGCAGTTCCGGCGCTGGGTGTGGGCCGGAGGACGAAAGCTGGGCGGGCTGATACGCCGCCGGAGAGAGGAAGCCGTGCTGTACGCGGCGGGAATGTAACACCATGCCTTCGCACTATGATCGCAATGTCTCGGGGCGGGCAAGAACCGCCACTCCCAGCCAGGCGGGCCGGCCGGCGGTACGCTCCGCCATTCCGCAACCCCGCTCGCCGCTGAACCCGCAACGGCTGACCACCCCGCAGCCCCAGATGCCGCTTCCGAGCGAGCGGGTACGCTCGATTGTGGAGACCGACAGCCCGCTGATGCGGCAGGCGGCGACCCAGGGCAAGCAATACGCACACCGCCGCGGCCTGCTCAACAGCTCGCTCGCTGCGGGAGCCGCCCAGAACTCGCTTCTGGCGCATGCCTTCCCGATGGCGCAGGCGGACACGAGCGCCGCCCTTCAGGGCCGCTCGCTCGACATCAACCGCCAGCAGGCCGACGACGCCTGGCAACAAAGTCTTATCGACTATGCCTTGAACCGTGACCGCTTCATCAGCGACACGGACCTCCGCAACCGGCAGCTGAAGTTGACCGACCGCATCAACACGGGACGCTTGGATCTCGACCGGAGCCGGCTGGGCCTGGACAGGGAATTGGGGACCCGCAACCTCGATCTGGGCTTCGACCGGCTGGGCATGGACAGGGAGTTGGGCACCCGGCGACTCGATCTCGAAAGCCGCGGCCTCGACCTGGGCTACGACCAGCTGGCACAGAACCGAAGGCAGGCCAGCTACAACACCTACGCGGGGATGTACGGGGCGCTGCTGAACAACCCCAACATCGACAAAGATACCCGCAGCGAATACATGCTGTCGCTCCGAAAGTTCCTGGACGAAATGGAGAAGGGCGAGGACGAGCTGGATAACACACCGACGGTGGATCCCGACGGGGATGCCGCCGCAGGAGCCGAAACCGCGCCCGGAGGGCCGCCACAGGAGCCGCCGCCGGAACAGCCGCCGCCGGAACAGCCGCCGCCGGCACGACAGCAGCCGCCGGCACAACAGCAGCCGCCGGCACAACAGCAGCCGGCAGCGCCCCCCCCGCCTGCTCAGCAGCCTGCGCCCGCTCCGGCAACCTCCGGTTCTACACAGACGATCCCGCCACCCGGAGATTCAGGCTGGAATTCGATTCCAACTCCGGCCGGTGTTCCGAGCTGGGACTGGATTCCTTATCACAGCAGACACATATTCGTGTAGGCCATGGTCCGCCCGGCGGCATTTGGTGACGAGCAGGCCATCGCCGACCTGTTGCACTCGAAGACAGGCGGCAAGTCCCACCCCGGAATCTGCCTCAGCCGCGCCCATGAATGCGTGAGGCGCTCGCGGAAATGGCAGCAAGGCAGCAAGGTCTATTGCCTGGTGTCGGAGGACGAAGGCAGGGTCGGCGGTTTCCTCTACGCCCAGGAGGTCGAGGCGTTCGAGTTATGCCCGAACATCGTGTTCCTGGAAGTGATCTATCTGGCCGGAACGGCTTGCGCGGTCGCGCTGCTTCGGGAGCTGCGGGCCGGGAGCCACCGCAGGATCCACGTACCGGCGTGGGCCTCGCTGACGCCGTTGCCGGCATTCGAAAGGCTGCTGGCTCCGCTCGAGCCGCGGCTGGCGGGAGTGGTGTATGAGATTTAAAGCGAAACCCTGGGAGCTAGTCTTCGACTTGCTAAGCAAGTGGGTGGTACTAGGCCGAGACTTTAAGGCCAAACTTGAGGCTCAGGGGAAGAAGATCGAGGCTCAGGAGAAGGAATTGGAAAGCAGGCTAAGCGCCCTAGAAGCAGAGATCATCTGGAGGGCGCCAACGCTTGAAGAGGCCAGGCGGATTTATGATGGCTTCCGGGCTGCGCCACAAATGCGCCAACAGGTAAAAGGCAATGGCTTCTGAACACGACTTCGATGGGGTCATGTCCGAACAAGAGCAGGAGAACCACCTCGCTAAGTTGGTTCTGGAAGAACGCAAGGCTCAAAAGAAACTGGCCTGCCTGACCTCGAAGGCACGGCAAACAGCGGACATTCTGCACGTGGTGATGGATGCTCTTAAGCAACCCATTGGGATCGACTTCAGTCTTGTTCGCAAGCAGTACTTGGAAGTCACCGACACGGATATCGGCAGCCTGATTGCCGAGACGGAAAGCACCTTGGGCAAACTCGCAGTACTTGATCGAGAGATCAAAGCAATCGAGCATCCCTCTCGGCCGTGACTCCAACCTTCTGGGAGAGAGGGGATCACCGGGGAATTCCTGCGCTGGCGGGTCGTCAGGAGAGCGCTACAGGGTCTGTTTTTCGGGGAGTCCTGAGAGGGTCGGTGACGATATCCTGCTCAGGCCGCCCTCCATCTATCACGGACGGGGCGTATAGCCGTGAGATGAAGTGGATTTGTTCGAAGGCTTGGACCTGCTTCACGAGGAATGGTTTGAGGCGGAACCGTTCGTACCCTGCTTTCAACGCATCATCGTATGCACTGAAGAAATCGATGACATCAGATTCATGGATCAGGACGTACTTGCCTTCCCGATCGGACCATTCTTCCAGTTTTTTCTGGTAGGTTGCGAGTTCTTGTTCCAGTGCCACCAATGGCATTGTAACCTACGACAGCCTGGGAAGCCCCTCCCCTACTCGAAATCCACCGTCGATTCAGCCCCAAACTTGCGGCAGCTGGTCCACTCGACGTCGTCTCGTTCGATCTTCCTGGGGTAGCGGTAGGCCCAGCGCGACCGCACGGGCAGCAAGTGGGGCTTCCCGCCGATCGGCACGTAGGCGTAGTCGACCATGTGAGAGACTTGCTGGTAGGGAAAGTTGGATGGGATGCCAAGCATCTCGCGGGCGTCGTAGCGCAGCACGTGGCCCGTCGCCTTGTCGATCGAGACCAGGCCACTGAAGCCGACGATAATCCGTTTGCGTCCAGCTCTTAAGTTGTAACCGTAGCGGCGTTTCACAACGCGGAAAACGGCCACGTCGCGTCCGCCAATGACGTCATCGCCTGAGCGGGTGAACACGGCCCCGGCTTCGGGCCGAAAGAGGGCGTAAAGCGCGGCCCCGAATTCGCCGAAATTGGCGATCTTCCTGAAGCGCTTCTTGGACGGGCGACCATTGACCGTGACGTTGCGGTAGGACTCACGCCTGTCGACGAACTGGACCTCGGTGGCCGCCTCTTTGGTCTGCCGCCAATCGTACCCATCGCCGGACATGAAGCTGCGGTTGGTCTGGGTGCAGACGAAGTTGGGGAGGTTGTCGGTGTAGGCCAGCGCGACACGGCGGGCGCGCTCGATCAGGTTGGCATCTGTCTCGGCGGGGGTGAGAGTGGACGGTGCGGGAACGGCGGGCCCGACCAGGCTGGAATCTTTCTCGGCGGGAATAACCGGGGCGGACTCGGACGCCTTTGGGTCCGATTCAGGTTCGGGATGAGGATCATTATTCGGTTCAGGAAGCCGGGACAGGATCTTCGCCAGTTCCTCACGGACGATCTCGCGGACTCGCCGCTCGTCCATCGCGTCTCCCCGGTGGGACGCATCGACCGCCACGCTGAAGTCTTGCGCTAGACCGGCTATGGCAACGGCCACGCCAACAACAAACAGCCGGAGAGCAGTCATGGGAAGGGACCTCCATCCACAGCATACACCCCTGTTGACGCTCTCTCGCCCGCAGCCGTTACCCGGCACAAGTTCTTGAGCACTTTGTTCGTGTTTCTCTGGCGCCGGAAAGGTGCCGGTTGTACAATGAAGGCTAGAACATAAACGGCCTGTTTTGTTTTCGTTCTCAGACAAGGCTTAACCCGCTCCTTTAGCTTTCGAGAGGCGTGACGCCTGGGAGGTGTGCTTTCTTCAAACGCATATTCAAGGGTATCGGTAGATTCATCAAGAAGACCGCCAAGGCCTTGAAGAGGGTCTGGCCGATCGCACTGGCGGCGACCGCCATCTTCTTCACCACGGGGGCGGCGTTCGGCCTGATGAGCTGGGGGAAAGTTGCGTCTACCCTTGTCACCAAGGTCGGCATCAAGGGCACGCTGGGCAAGGTACTTACGGGCTCGATAGCCGGTTCGGGCTGGGGAGCGGCAATCGGAGGCGGCATCTCGGCGGCGACGGGAGGCAGCTTCACCGAAGGCGCCCGGAGCGGCGCGCTGAGCGGCGCTATCACGGGCGGCCTCGCCGGCGCTGCCGGCTGGACGCCGCCGGGAGTAAAACCCGACGTTGCACCCGGGGGCGGCAATCCTTACGAGGGGTTCCATAACATGAACCTCCCCCCCAGTGTCGACGTTACTAGCACTGTTGTCACCGAAGGCGCGAAAGGTGGCGGCAACTCCCTCATCGGCTTCCTGAAGAACCCCGCCGTCGCGGGCGGCCTGATCCAGGGCGTGGGCAGGGGCATTGGCACGGCAGCCGCCGCGAGAACCCAGGCCGAGATGGCCGCTGAGGAGCGGCAGGCGTTTGATGACCGTCTGGCCCAGCTCAGTGACAACTACCGCGTGAGCCGCGAGGCGCTGGGCCTGCCGCCTCTTGAGCAGCCCGCTCCGCAGGTAGCCGTGCCGGATGTGGCGCAGGCGGTGCAGGTCGACCCGCTGCAAATTTCCGCAGGCGGGCCGCTCAGCCCAGCCGAGGAGATGCGGCGACGGGCGCGGCAATACCCCAACTCGCTGGTGGCGCGCGGATTGGGAGTAGGGTAAGTGCCGGTCCATCAAGGCAACGGAGGATCGCTGCTGGCAGCTGCCGGAGTGCGGCCGGGGATGAGTCCGCCGGCGCAGGGAGCGCCCGCGGCAGGTCCGCCAGGCCGGCCCGCAAGGCCCACTCCCGGAGCGCAGCAGCCCACCGCTGGAGCCGATGTCGACGAGCGCCAGCTGGCACGCTTCTCCGACATGGCCTACCAGCTGATCTACGGCGGCAAGACGCAGGATGGTGAAGCGAACCCAGCCATCTTGAAGATGCTGCGTACAGGCGGACAACAGCAAGGCGGGCCGCGGCAGGCCCAGGGTCCGGGAGGTCCTGTCGACGCGCTGGCGCACACCGCCGCCGCGGTCGGATCGCGGGTGGCCGAGGCGGGAGGGGCCAAGGACGGAGCGGTGGTGTTCATGGGCACGATGGACGTGCTGGGCGAGTTGGCGTCGGTGGCCGCGGAAGCGGGCCTCTACGACTATTCGCAGGAGGAAATCGACTCCGCCGCGCCGAGAGCGGCTGAGCTGTTGTACGGCAAGACGGCGAAGCTCGGCATCTGGAACCAGCAGGAGATCGAGCAGGAGTTCGCGGGCTTGCTCGAAGCCAACGCCGACGGCTCGCTGGAGCGGAACCTGGCCGAGGTTGCCGCTGTTGCGGGGCAGCAGGGGCAAGGCGCGGCGCCGATGCCGCCGGCCGGGAGAGGGATTGTATCGTGAGCCTGATCGCATACGCCTTCGGCGGCGCCCTTGAGGGGGCGGGCAAGGGCTTGGCCAAGGTCGGCGAGCACCGCCGGCGCATGGAGGGCGAGCGGCTGCGGGAGGCGTTTTGGGAGAAGCAGAACGAGTTGAAGATGCAGCAGCAGAGCGATCTGGCCGGGGAGGAGCGGGAACACCGGGAAACGTTAGCCAAGGACAACCGGACGCATCAGGCGGCGCTGGTCTCCTATCGACTGGGGACCCAGGCGGACTGGCGCAAGGAGGACATAGCCCAGCGGAAGGAAGAGGGCGAGAAGAACCGAGGCCTGCGGCAACAAGAAATCGACCTGCGAGAGAAAGATCTGGAGACACAAAAAAAGCGGTGGGATGCTCAATTGGCTGCGGTGCGCTCCAAGGCGAGAGCAAAGCAGGCGGCTGACGAGGCCGAGGTCAAAAGAAATGAGCGTAAAGCCGAAAAAGAATGGGTAGAGAAACGGCTCACCGTAACCGACGAGAATACCGGCGAGAAGAAACTCGACCTTCCCACGTTCGACTACTGGATGAACTATTTGGATACCTACAAGCGATTACCCTACCAGGTACCGGCGTCATGGGCCGACATCAATCGGTTGGCGGAAACCGAAAACATTCCGCTCGAAGATGTCCGGGATCGGTTAGAACAACGCGGACACCCGGTACCTATCGGGGACCCTCCACCCTACCTGACCAATCAGGGCGGGAGGCTGTGGCCCGGAAGAAATCGCTACAGTCCGAGATGAGGCGGCGCGGGCAAGCAGGCCGCCATGGGCAACCACCTCGAAGAAAATCAACGAACCGCGGGCTACACCCCAGAGCCGCGGTTCGACTTCCTCGAAGCATATTATCGAGCTTCGCGCCGCACACCAGAGCCGCAATTCGACTTTCTCGAAGCGTATTATCGAGCTTCGCGCCGCACGCCGGGCGGTCCCCGGTACGCATACGGCGTCCCTCCCGATCCCCCCGACGAACCCGGCGTATTCGACGAGTTCGGCTCGGCATTCCATCACAGCCTGATCCAGTCGAACCCCGAGATGTACGGCGCCGCTCTCGAGGCGGCAGGGGTAAGTTCCGGTTCCGAAAGCATGCGGCAGGCAGGCGAGCGCCTGCAACGCTGGGCGGCGGGGCTGGAGGCCGGCAGGCCTCCCATCACGTTTGAGGAAGCGGAAGGTTTCGGGGAGAACCTGCGGGCGCTGGCGGGGCTTGCCGGTAGTGCCTTTGGCAGCACGGTTCCGCCACTCGCGATGGGAGCCGCCGGCGCGGTCGGTGGCGCGGCAGTGGCCGGACCTCCCGGAGCCTTGGTGGGCGGCTTCATTGGCGCAACCGTAGCGGGCGCTCCGCTGAACCTCGGCGAAGCCTACCAGCAGTTCAAGCAGGAAGGCGTTGAGCCGGAGAGGGCCGCGAAATTCGCGATTGCCATCGCGGTACCGATTACCGCTCTGGATGTGGGCGGGCTTGGCAGGATCGTCAGCCGGTCCCTTGGTGCGCCGATCAAGAAGACGGTGCTGCGGGCCATTGGCCGCAGGATCGCGGAAGGGTCGCTGATCGAGGGGTCAACCGAAGCGCTGCAATCGGCGATCCGCGAGGCGACGGCGGCGGCGTTGACCGACAACCCCGATGTCGGCCGGCGAGCCTGGCGGACGTTCGAAGAGGCGCTGGCCGGCGCCATGGTGGGCGGGACCATCGGCGGGGTCACAACTACCGCTGACCAGCTGTTGCGGCCTCAAGATACCGCTCCCCCTCCGCTTCCACCCGAGCGCCCCACGCCGCCTCCCGACAGCGGACGTCCGGGAACCGCGGAGACCGCCGCGGCAGGGGCCGCCGGGCAACCCCTGAGTGAAGCCGATCTGGCCTCGCCGCTTCCCGACGATCTGATTGCCGAGGGCCGGGAGTTCATGGCGACGGCTGAGGGCGCTACCGAGTCCAACCGGATACTCGCCGAGTACGGACTCCCCAACGTCGGCGAGCAGGCGATCTATCAATCCGATGTCTTCTCGGAAGACGGAAGAGCAAGCCGCGGCACCCCGGAGCGCGTCGTGGTGCTCGACGCCATCCCGAGCGAGGAGTACATGTCCGGGGAGTCGACGCCGCCGGCGGTCAAGATCTGGCGCGACGGCACGACGTTCGAGCTGATTCTGCCGCTGAGCGGAGAGACGCTGACGGCCCCTCCTACCGCCCAACAGCAGGCCGAGCAGGCCGACCGGACGAGGTTCGAAACCGATGTCGCCGAGACCCTGCGGCCGCTCGAGACTCCCGAGCTTCGAAACGCGGCGCTCAGGGCCGAACTCGATGCCGAGGGAGCTGAATCACTTGAAGCGCTGGGACCGGAGCGCCGGAGCAAGTTGCTAGGAACGCTCAAGAAGCGCGTCGCCACGGACACCACAACCCGCGAGAG
The DNA here is from genome assembly GCA_965248235.1 of Bryobacterales bacterium. Lineage (GTDB taxonomy): Bacteria > Acidobacteriota > Terriglobia > Bryobacterales > UBA6623 > UBA6623. The sequence continues at coordinate 1,397,107 of CBDFIU010000003.1, forward strand.
CGAAAGCCAGGCCGCCGCCGGCGAGCAGCAGGAGAGCGACGAGCAACTACTATTCGACGAGGAGTATCAGGAGGCAGTCTCGACCGCCGCCGAGAAGATCGGCACGGAACGCGCCCAGGGCCTGATCGCGGAAACCACCGCGGCGATGGGGCTTGCGGAAGGAGCCGTGCCGACCGAGCGCCGCGCGGCTTTCCTGAAACTGCTCAAGGCCAAGGCTCGCACGGCTTCCCGCCTGGTCCAGCAGGAGCCACAGCAGCAACCGGAGACACAGCAGCCACAACCTGAACCGTTACAGCAACAACCTGAGCCGTTACAGCCTGAGCCGGAGCCGCAGCTGCCACAGCAACCGGAAGCGCAGCAGCCCCAACCTCAATCTGTTCAAGAGATTCCCTTCCAGCCGGTCGAGCGAGACAAGGCGATCACGCCCGCCGGCACCGAGCATGAGGTCGAGTACGCCATCGCCGATGCCGACACCCTGACCGCCTCGCACGACCGCTTCGGCAAGCTGAATCCCGCCTACCCGCGGGAGCTTCAGCCGAGAGACAGGAGCCGCGCCGCGTCGCAGCTTCAGATCGAGCAGTTGTCGCGCGACCTTCGGCCGCAACTGCTGGACCGCTCCCCGGGAGCGGAAAGCGGCGCTCCGATCATCGACCCCGGAGGCGTGGTCGAGAGCGGCAATGCCCGCACAATCGCCTTGCAGACGGCCTATTCGGAGGGCACGGCCGAGAACTACCGGCAGTATCTGGCCGGCAAGGGCTACCCCGTCGAAGGTGTGGGGAAACCTGTCCTGGTACGCATCCGCCGCTCTCAGCTGACTCCCGGCGAACGGCTTGCCTTCACACGGGAGGCGAACCAGCAGGCGGTGATGAGCCTGTCGCGCACCGAACGCGCGTTCGCCGACGCCGAAGCAATGCCGCGGGGCTTGGTGGGCCTCTACGAGAGTGGCGCGGTCAACCTGGAAAAGAACCGGAACTTCGTGCGCTCGTTCGTCCGCGACGTCGTCGGCCCAGGCGAGCAGACGACTTTCGTGAGCGCCCAAGGGGACCTGACGGCGGATGGGGTTCAGCGTATCGAGACGGCGCTGCTGGCGAAAGCCTACTCGGACCGCCGCCTGGTCGAGCGCATCGCCGAAGCCGCCGATCCAGGCCGCCGCACGATCCGTAACGTCTTGATCGACCTGGCGCCCCAGTGGGCCGGGATGAGGGAGAGCGTCCAGGCGGGCACGATGCACCCCGATATCGACCAGACGAAGGCCCTGCTCGATGCCGTTAATCTAATCGACCGCGGCGTGCGCGAGCGGGTTCTGGTTTCGGATCTGCTGAATCAAGGGTCCCTGTTCCCCGAAGGCGATGCGGCCCCAAGCGGGCAACACGGCGAGCGCCTGAAAGCCTTCCTGGGGATGTTCTACAAGGACCCCGGAGCCGACGGCTACAAGCGCCTTGAATCGGAAGCGGGGATCACGGAGGCGCTGAGGCGGTATCTCCAGTCGGCCGAGCGCTACGACCCGCGGCAGGCGACGCTGCTGGGCGAGCCGGAAGCTCCACCGATCGAGCAAATGCTGCGCGAGGCAAGAAGCGAAGAGCCGGCCGCGCCTGTCGAGACACCGGCGGAACCGGCCAAGACCAAACAGTCCAAGCAACCCAAGAAGCCGAAGAAGCTCAAGAAAACGTCCAAGGCCAAGAAAAAGACGACCCAGCGCAAATCGACCAAGGCCTCACCCGAGCCTGAATCGCGGCCCGCGCCGGAGGCGGCAGTCGCGGAACGTACCCTCACCGCTGAGGAAGCCGCGCGATTCGCGGAGCTCCCCGAAATCCTCGCAGCCACGCTCAACCGGATCGCGCCCAACACCACGTTTAAGGCGAGCCAGGCTCCGATCAGCGGCCGCCGAGGGTTCGTCCAGGGCCGCTACCGTCCCTACAACTCCGTGATCGAAGTGGCGCTCGACCCGGGCTTCGGGACCTCGAACCCGCTCAAGGTGCTGCACCACGAAGCGATTCACGCGCTGAAAGCCGACGGCCTGTTCAGCGAGGTGGAATGGAACACCCTGACGCGGGAGGCTCAAGAGTAGGACTGGATCGCCCGCTACCGGATCGAGGAGCGTTACCCCGAACTGTTCGAGAAGGGCGGCAAGCCTTCCGAAGCCGCCACCGAGGAAGCCATCGCGGACGCTTTCGCCGATTGGTCGGCGGCTCCCCGCGGCTGGAGGGAAACGGTAGCACGGATCTTCGCCAAGCTGCGGCGCCTGCTCAGGCAACTGAGAAGCGCCCTGCTCAAGAGCGGCCGGCAGACCTCGGCGGAGGACATCTTCTCCCGTGTCGTCTCGGGGGAGGTGGGAACACGTACGCCGACGACCACACCGCAACAGGGCGCGGTGCGCGAGTCGCGGCCCGAGCCCGGCGAATCCCGCCGCCGGGCCGAGGAGCGCTTCAAGGAGCGGCAGAAGGGCCTGCGGGCAAGCGGACCCTCGATGGTGGAGAGAGCCAAGGAAGCCTGGGAGAACTTCCGCGAGGACTGGGTGAGGACTTACCGCGACCTGCCGCGCAAACCTCTGTTCGCCGACGCCCACGAGTGGCTGCGGTCGCTCCAGGCGGCGCCGTCGGTGGCGAGCGGCGAGGCCGTGCGGCATCTCACCGAGCTGACCGCGGGGCTCGACGCCGACAGGCTCGACCTAATGACCCGCAAGGTCTTCATGGATGACTTCTATGACGACATCAGAGAAGGCATGGCGGTGCCGTTCTGGTCGAGCAGCGACGATTTAATGGCCAGCTACCGCGAGGTGAATCGGGCCTTGGAAGGCGACCGCGAGCTGGCGAGCCGCGTCCGAAAACGCCAGGTCTACGTGCGCCGCGTGGCGAGGCGCATGGTGGAGGCCGGCGTGCTCTCCCCCGAGAGCCTGAAGCGCAGGAACTACATCAAGCACCAGGTGATCGAGTACGCCCAGATGATCCGCTCGAGCCGGGTGCGTGGGGTCCGCAAGCCCAAGTGGGCCAAACGGATGGGCACCACGCTTGAGATCAACACCAATCTGCTCGAAGCCGAATCGGCGTGGCTCATGAAGGCGCTGGTCGACATCCAGATGGCCAAGGTGATCACCCAGATCGCCGAGTCGTCCCAGTACAACCATCGCGGCGAGCTGAAGAAGGCGATCCGGGAGCACAACAAACCCCTGGTGGACCAGCTGGTCGTCGAGGAGTTCCGCGAAGCGCTGCGCCTGATCGGTATCGACGCCACCCTTGCCGACGCCGTTGAGACACCGGCGGACATCCAAAAGTTCCTCGACGAAAACTCGAAGGACCTTGATTTAAAGAATCTGAAGACGCCGATCCGGAACCAACTGCGGGGGTTCCGCAAGAAGATCGGATCCGGATTCGGCAAGCTCAGGGCAACGCTCGACAAGGCCGACGTGCCGTCGCACCTCGAAGCCGAGTACACGCTGCTGATGGATACCGAGCGGGTAACGGAGTCCACCGAGGATTCGGCGTTTCCGCTGGTCGTCTGGGTGGCGCAAAATCTCGACGGCGAGGCGGCGGGCGCGGCCTACCGCATTCTTGCCGCCGTCACCGCCCGGCGGCAGTTCCTCAAGGATCAGCTGGGAGAGAAATACATCCTGGCGGACAACATGGAGAACGCTCTCAAGGCGATCCGAAGAGGCGGCGGGACCGAGTGGGAAGGCTTCGCGGCCTGGCAACCCGACCCCGGACGCCACATGTTCACGGCCCTGACGATCCCCGAGCACGTCTTCGACCGGATGCGGTCAAAGCTAGCCGAGGTCTTCGAAGACTCAGGGATGGCCGGGATGTTTCCCGCCGGGGAGGTCGCGGCCATGATGGACAGGATAAAGGAACAGCGGGTCGTCGGCGGGCCGAAGTTCGAGATGGTGCTGCCGGTGGAGCTGGCCGCCACGCTCGACTCGTTCGGGAGCAAGGACTCGGACTACTACGCCACCGTTGAACTCTATGAGAAGTCGATCCGGGCCTGGAAGCAATGGACGCTCATCAACCCCCGGCGCTATTTCAAGTACAACTCGCAGAACACCTCGGGTGATCTCGACGGCGTGATCGCGGCCTTCCCGAAGGCGCTCAAGTGGAAGTACCTCGAGCCCGCGTTTCTGGAGCTGTGGGACGTGACGGTAAGGAATGGCACGCCCAGCGCCGTCTTCCAGGAGGCCGCCGAGCGCGGCGTGCTGGACGGCGGCTGGTCGATCTCCGAGGTCTATGACGTCCAGAACGACATCGAGGGCCTGCTGGTGAAACCGGGCCTCTCCCAGCGGACGCTGAGGAAGATATGGAAGTTCCTGGCCAAATCGACCACCTTCCGCGAGAACTTCCTGCGCTACGCCATGTATCTGGCCGTGAGGGAAGAGATTCAGACGGCGCGGCGGGAGAACCCGGGACGGCTGAACGAAGACCTGATGCCGCTGGTCGGCTACGGGGCCGGCCGGATCGATAATGTCAATGCCATCACCTCCGACGCCGACCGCGCCGCCTACATCTCCCGTGAGTCGCTCGGCGACTACGGCGCGATCAGCGTCCTCGGCCAAAAGCTGAGAAAGTGGGTGATTCCGTTCTGGAGCTGGCAGGAGATCAACGCCAAGCGCTATTACCGGATAGGGTCGAACATCGTGGCCACCCGGAAGGGTTTCGGGCGCGCCGCGTCGCTGGCCGCGTTGGGCGCCAAGGTGGGCACGCGGGCGGCGCTTTGGCTGACCTGGCGCCTGATGGTGTACTCCGTCGGGACGTGGATGTGGAACAACCTTCTATTCCCCGATTTGGAGGAGGAACTGAGGGACGAGGACCGCCGCAGGCTGCATCTGATCTTGGGCAAGTCAGACGACGGCGAGATCAAAATGCTGCGCATGCCGGGAGCATTGAGCGATCTGATGGGCTGGTTCGGACTCGACGACGTGCTGGCGGCGCTGTCTCACATCTCGAAAGGCCGGGGAACCTGGCGCGACGTGGCCCTGGCGGTGGTCCAAGCCCCGATCAGCCGGCTCGTCAACGGGTTGACGCCGACGTTCAAGGTGCCGGGCGAAGCCCTGGCCGGCCGCAGCTTCTTCCCCGACGTGTTCAACCCGCGTTTGATCCGGGACGGCTGGCGGCACCTATTCCGGGCTGTCCAGTTAGAGTTCCTCTATGACTGGTATCTAGGCAGGCCGTCGCCGGGAGCGGGGCACGTGCTGATGACGACGTTTGTCGATGCGCGGCACACCGGCTACAGCGCCTACGCCAAGATCCGGGGCGAAGCCTACCAATGGCTGCGGGCGGTCGAGGGGGAGGAAGGAGCGCCGCTCTACGCCAGCCGGCGCGGCAACGCCTACTTCTACTACCGCATGGCGTTGAAGTTCAAGGACACCGAAGCCGCCGTGAGATACCGTCAGGAACTCAGGCGACTAAAAGTGAAACCGGAGATGATGCGGGCCATGCTGAAGCGCGCCCACCCGCTCGGCATGCTGGGAAGCCGGGAGCGGAGGAAGTTCATGGGGACGCTGACACCCGAGGAAGAGCGCAGCCTGCGGCGGGCGATCGAATGGTGGAGGGAGACCTACGTCGGTGGGGCGGCGGGAGCGCGGTGGGAGGGGATCAGGTGAGGGAACGCGGATGACCTACGCCTTCAGCAAGAAAGCCGGGAGAATCTACGGAGGTGGGGATCACGGATCAGTGGATGATTTGTGCCCGAACCTTCGGTGCCACCGTTCCTCATCAGGGTAGAATCAAAACCGGAACTGGATGCCTGCCTCAATACAGTCGGCATCAATCTCCGCCCCCCTACTTGAGCGAAAGCGATAGCCAGTGTGGAACTCCAGGAGCGGAGAGGCTCGAACCGAGAGACCTACCATGATCTGATAGGCGAACCGCGACTCCTCGTATGCGACTGTGGTATTGAAGGCTTCGGTGGGGATGCCGCCTGGTCCAATGACGCCGGGGGGGACGTCGTACTCGAAGGTGACCGTGCGGGTGACAGCTCCATCGTGGAAGAAAGCTCCCAGACCGAAACCGGCGTAGGGACTCACCCTCCATTTGGGATAGCGGTAGTAGACATTGCCCATGAGGGACTGAGTCTTGATCTCTCCGCCAATTTTTACGGTCGTGGTAGGGGCCCACCGAAGAACGCTGTCGACTCCAGGGGGTAGGAAAACTTCAGAATTTGTCCAACCGTCACCAATGGACACGACCGCCCCGATGGTTCCCCCGAGGCCGGAAGGATCGCCGATGCCGACTTTCTGGTATCCCCATTCAATCTCGGTCGAGAAGCCCTCTTTGAAGGCGTAGCCAAAGGCCGCCGTAAAACCGGCTCCGGCTTTAACGGCGTGGCCTAATTGGCCCTTCGGGTTGTATGGAAAAACGGCTGATCCAGCAAAATCGAGATAGAACTCACCGTCTTTATAAACATCCTGTGCACTCAGAGGGCTATACGAGAGCAAGACAACGAGTAGGATGAGAAAATCTCGGCGGAGGTTCATCGTTGCACTCTTCAACAGTAGGCCTTCTGTCTTCTTTCCGCCAGGATTTCCGTCTTGGTCACACCGCCACGGGGGATGGAAGCCGACTAGCCTGCGGCGGTGCGTCCGGTGATCGCCTCCCGCAAGCCTTCCAGCAGACCCTCGAGCTTGGCTTGGCCGTATTCCAGCCGTCCCACGCGATCCGCCAGCTGCTTGATGTCATCCCGCAACCTTGACTCGAGTTTCGCCATGTCCGTCCTCAACCAGGCGAACAAGCCGACCAACAGCACGGCCAAGCCGACTCCCACCGTCAGAATTGCAATCATTTCGCCGCTCATATCGTTCCTCCCCGCTGTGAATTGATGGTAGCGCAGCCTTCCCTGGCGGCGCATCCGTGAGGCCGCGGACAAATGTTCAGTGACGAATCAAACGTTCCCCGAGGTGACTACACGTGCTCTATGGAACAGAACTTTCGTCCTCTCGCTGTATCGCCGCCATAGTATTCCGGACTGCCTGCGGGAGTCGCGTCTTGACCAGCCACCAACCGACCCCGCAAATGGCGAAGGAGGCGACGCCGACCGAAGACCAGAAGGCGCCCCACATCGACTTCCCTTCCAAGAAGGGTGCGACGCGCGGCATCACGAAGCGCGTCAGCACCTCCGCGACGAACGCAGCCATCAGCCCGATATAGGACCAACTCATCCAGGTCGCGTGCGCCTCGATCCAATCCTTCTTCGGTCGTCGCGCCAGAACGGTGAACAGGCCAAAACCGAGCGTGACCCCGCTGACGATGGCCGCGACGTGAAACAACCCAAAGCTCCCCGTGAGGTTGTAGAGCAGAAAGGCGGTCACAACCGTCACACAAAGCGATGTCGCGTAGACGTGGCCGAACGTGCGATGCCAGCGCGTACCCTTTGTGGTCAACAAGACGATGGCGCCCGCAGCGATGGCGACGAACGCGAACGCCGTGTGTACGGCTCCGAACGGAGTCATTGCTTGCCTCCTCCAAGCTGGAAAGATCAATCACAAACGCCTTTAGGCGTACTGGCAGGACATGGTGTCTAAATCGAAAGCGAGCTTAGGCTGGATCTGTGGAGCGGCTTCGCTAGCTCCTTCAAACCGTCTTACCAGCTCTCTGAGATCTTCGGCCTTGCGTTGTTCGAGTAGATCGCCGCCTAGGGCAATAGTCATCATGCGAATCAATCGATCCATGGGCTTCGTAACGGGCCACTTGCCATTCTCGTACTTCGACAGGCTTGTGTGATCAACCCCTAGCTGCTTGGCGAACCCTTTGGACGATAGTCCGATGTACTTCCTCAGAAACCGGATCTCTGCACCCGTAAGGCATCGATCGGCACGCAACACGCCCCATGTCAGGGCGCATATCATGTCATTCAGCTTCGGGATGATTGGGTCTTCCGATCCGCATTCGTTGCAGTGGACGACTTGAATCCCTCTCACGAACAGTGGCAGGCCGAAATCTTCAAACCGAAACTCGCCCTTCTTGACGCTGCAATCAGCACCGCAGTTCGAGCACTTAGTCGCCTCGGTCATACCTTACCCCCTCTTCCTGGCCTCAACCGTCCAAGCGGTAATCAAGAAGGCCTGATCTAACGACTTAAAACTGAAAACAATGACGAGCCACTTGCCATCTGGTACGTGTCCTTCAACGGCATACTTCCATTCTCCGGTTTTGACGTCATGCTCTGGGGGCCGGAAGATGCGACCCGCCTTCATGACGCGCCAAGCATCAACTAACTCCAGGCCTTCGTTCTTCAATTCCTGCCGGAAGTGATAGCTCGGCCTGACCTCGCCCTGCTCCAGGCAGTGGTGCAACAGATCCACAGCCTCTTGGAGACCTAGGGAGTCTACCGGCATGTTTGGTATTTTACCAACTAATCCACATGGGGGTCAAGCGCAGCCTTCCCTGGCAGCCCATCCGTGAGGCCGCACGCGGCCCACAAGCAGGACCCAGAAATACGAACGATAATGTGCGAAGCCACGTTGGCGGGCCACACCGGTGGACATAGTGGCATAATACCATCTATTCACCTGTCATGGCCCTGTGGGAAACAACTCCACAATGTTTCCCACGGCGGTTTAGCCGCCGTCACCGTCCGGCAAATTCCATTCATTATCGAAGGCCCATAGGCAGCTGATGGCGTTGCCCAGGTGGTTTTCGACCTCATCCCGCCGCCAGCTGGGGACCTTCCCGGCGAGATCGTCCGGGCCCAACGTCAGCGTGCCGAGAGTGACAACGGCGTCGACGAACGCCAGGGCTTCCTGCTCGCCCACTTCGAGCTCCGGGGGTTTTTCAGGGTCCTCCCCTGGCGGGCCGTAGCGCCGCCCGTCCCGAGCCAGAACGGATCTGTTCTCTGCGATGGCGATGCGGCGGGCCTGCTTCGGCGTGGGGAACGCTCTTCTCGTGAGCTTGCGCCGGGCGACCGCGATCTTCATCTCCCCGTCGCGGATTTTCCTGAGAAGCGCGGGGTCGGCGTCCTTGATCAGCTTCGCCGACCAGACGTAATCACTGTTGGTGGCGAACATCTTGGCGGCCCGGTCTATGGACCGCTCAGCAACATCTGCGCCCTTTGTTCTATTCGTCTTTTGTTCGCTTTTGAAATCGCCATTAACTTCATTGTTTTCTGTTGTTTGCTCGGACCCCAAAAGGTCTTCAGAAAATTTCATACCTTTTTTGCCTCGGCCTTGGGACAAGCGCTGGAGTTCCTTAGCTTCGGCCTCCAATTTCGGCAGGATCTCGACGGCGATCGCCGCCCGCTGGGCGCTCGACAGGTGGCGCCTGTGCAGGTTGAGGCTGAGAACGATCTCCTCGGGGGATCCTTCGCCGTCCCAATGCTCGGACTTGGGCTCGATGCCCAGCTTCCGGCAGGCCAGGTAGCGGTTGCGGCCGTCCAAAATGCTTCCGTCCGGGTGCAGCAGGATCGGCTCCCGCTGGCCGTTTTCGCGGATGTCGTCGACCAGGGCCTCGAATTCGTCGCCCTTGATCAGGGGAAACAGCCGCGCGGCGGGGTGAGATGACATGTGGTCGTCCATCAAGAACGTCCTCCTTAGCCGTAGTGGTTCAGTGGTTCATAACGCCCAACAAGGCATTATACCATCTGTCCAGCGCCCAGGGTGACACAGCCCAGCTCCGCGGCTTCCAGGTTTTCTCTTGCGGACTCCAGGTTTTCGATTGCGGATTTCACTTTTCTTGGTGCGGATTCCACTTTTTTGAGGGGAGCCGAAGCCGTCCGCAATGCGTTTTTCTGGAAGCCGCAATGCGGACTTCACTTTTTTGGGCTTGCGGATTCCACTTTTTTGGCTTGCGGATTCCACTTTTTCTATTGCGGATTCGCTGCTGGGCGATGAGTCGCAGATGAGGAAAGCCCAGTGGGGAGTTCGCGCCGTCAAGGCCGATCAGGTGGCTGAGATCATCGGCATCGAGCCGCGGACGCTGGGCCGCTGGATCGAGACGTATCCGGAGTTGAGGAAGGCGCGGGCGAAGGCGCTGGACGCGGACGCCGAAGTCGCGCAATCGCTCTTTGACATGGCGGTGGGCGTGGTGGACCCGGTGACGGGCAAGCGCAAGGGCGCGAGCGTGGCGGCGGCGATTTTCTGGCTGAAGGCGCGGCGGGGCTGGCGGGAGGACGAGCGCGGGGCGAAGGGCGAGACGTCGCCGCTCGATCTGAGGCCGGAGCAGGTGAAGGCGCTGGCGCATCACCCTCTTTAAGGGTGGTGTCGAGTACCTTGCTACGTTCGTCAAGGTCCGCGAGGAGGGACCGCAATGAGGAGGGTTTAGGGGTCGCGCTGAGCGACCCGGCCAAAGCGGGGGCGAGTTGATGGCCTAGGAAACCCCTCGCCCCCGCACTCAGCACCTGTGGCCCCGTGCCGAAATTGGTATACGGACCCGGCTTGCACATGATCTCTCAGGCATCGTCACAGCCGGACGACATAAGTTTATACAAGCCTAAACTGCTGCGTCAAGGGGCTTCGTGGCCTCCCTCACAGCGTCCGCCCAGTCCACATCACCTGGCCTGCGCCTCTATCGGTTCGCGTGCAAGGGAACCAAAACGGGACTGTGGCGAATAGGCCTTCTAGACTTCATCAGTCTTGTCGAAGTCGATTGCCTGCTGAGGGTCTTCTGGAGGAAGTGGTAGATCCGCAAGGTGAAATGCTTCCATTGGGTGTTGGCCTTCATGGCATCCACGACAAGAACAGGCCACGGGACCCCTTCGGATGCCGTCGTGGCCTGCCTTACGGGGCAAAGTCGTTGCATTCAGGAGAAGAGAGCGAGTACCATGTTGGAGTCTCGTCCCTATGCGTCGAATTGCTCTCCAAGTCGGCGACCACCGGATCGGCAAGAATAGGAAGACCGGCTGAGGCCGGAAGCCCTGGAGAAATTACCTAGAGGATACATGGCTGACCGTTCTGGCTTATATCGACCTATTGGGTTTGATGGGTATTTACTTGACTCAGGTGACCACAAGATGTAGGATCGGGGAAATGGAAGATTATCCTCGGAATCTGGCCGAGTTCGAGGCGCGTTTCGCCACCGAGCAGGCCTGTCGAGAGTATCTGTGTCAACTCCGCTGGCCTGGCTTATATCGACCTATTGGGTTTGATGGGTATTTACTTGACTCAGGTGACCACAAGATGTAGGATCGGGGAAATGGAAGATTATCCTCGGAATCTGGCCGAGTTCGAGGCGCGTTTCGCCACCGAGCAGGCCTGTCGAGAGTATCTGTGTCAACTCCGCTGGCCGGAGGGTTTTCGTTGTCCGCGATGCGGGCACGACAAAGCGTGGGCGGTGCGGACAGCGCTGCTGGAGTGCGCCGGCTGCGGGCATCAAGCTTCTCCAACGGCGGGCACAATATTTCAAGACACCCGCCAACCCCTCCAGAGTTGGTTTCGAGCCATGTGGTGGCTCACGAGCCAGAAGAACGGGGCGAGCGCGCTGGGCTTGCAGCGGGTGTTGGGCCTGGGCAGCTACAAAACGGCCTGGACTTGGTTGCATAAGCTCCGGCGCGCCATGGTGCGGCCCGGACGCGATCGGCTCAGCGGGCGCGTGGAGGTTGACGAGACTTACTTAGGAGGCTTGGAGGAGGGCGTGCGCGGTCGCCAAACCGACGCTAAGGCGCTGATTGTAGTAGCGGCCGAGGAAGATGGTGCCGGCATCGGGCGGGTTCGGATACGCACCATTCCCAACGCCTCCGGGGACAGCTTGATGGCCTTCGTCGGCGAGTCGATCGAACCCGGCAGCGTGGTCCATACCGACGGTTGGCTGGGATACGAACCGCTCGAAGGCGACGGCTATCGCCACGAGGTGAGCTACCTGGAGGGGCAACCGGCGCGCGCCTCGAAACTGCTCCCCCGGGTGCACCGCGTGGTGTCGTTAGTGAAGCGCTGGATACTGGGCACGCATCAAGGAGCGGTCAGTCACGAGCATCTCGACTCCTACCTCGACGAATTCGCCTTCCGCTTCAACCGCCGCAAGTCCAGAAGTCGAGGCAAGCTCTTTTACCGCCTGGTTCAACAGGCCGTCGCCGTGCCACCGGCACCCTACAAATCGCTGGTCGGAGGCACCGCGACACGCGCTACGGACGACCACAACATGTAGGGGCTATTTCCCAATACCTGAGTCAAGTAAATACCCATCTTGGGTTTTTCTGAGCTTGTGCACAAGAGACCAGAAATCCTTCCTGACCTCTTCCGCGTCTTGGATAAAGCGAACGTACATGAGGATCATGATTTTGGGGTCATCAATTTTTCTGACACGCTGCTCGTATACAACAAGACAGAAGCAACTTCAGATCACGGCAAAGGCGTTTTCGTGATGTTTCTCTGTGAGTTCGCGCAGAGAATTCAGTACATGCTCCTTGGGCGTGATGCCTTCCTGCGCGGTCTAATCACATACGGGCACTTCGAAGATGCCGGACCTCCGCCCAACGGAAAATATAAGAACATCCAGGCATTCTGGGGTGACGCTTTGATTACTGCCCACCGGGCCGAAAGGGAGATTAAAGCCGTCGGATTGTTTGTTGATGAGAACGTCAAACCGCACATGAATGTCTTCGAGACACACCTCTATGACAAACGACAAGGTATTTGGTTCGTCGACACGGCAACTCATCTCCGGGATGGAATTGCTCGGGGACCGTGGAACTTATTTCACGCAACCGAGTTTTCGTATGCGCGAGACTACATCGTTGAGACCGGTACGGAACAGTTATTGGCCTACGATCTTCTTTACCTAGAACGTCTATTCAAATATGCACACGATGATTCTTTAGCGGCGTCGGTCCGAACAAAATACCTAAGTACGTGGGAAATTTACCGCCAGAAGTACAAGGGCCTCTGCGCGGCGCTTGAGGACGCGCAATTTGATTTTCGGAAGGTAATCGATATTGACTGGCGACCATTGATCGACCAGATAGGTACGCCCGCAGGCTACTTTGGCTAGGCAATGGACCTATTGAGCTATCCGATAAGGGGTCATCCCGCTCGCGGGATGACGGGGCCACATTCTACGACCCAACCTCTTAGAGTTCGGCATCCTCGTCGCGGCGCGGGTACGTGTCGTGACCCACGTCGCTGTTTGAAACTTCAACGAGGAGAATAGTGTATCAAATGATAATACTCGAACGGCGGCGCGCCATAGGCAAAAGGAGCGAGCGAGGGGGTGCCTACGATTCACCTGGCCGGCGCTTGGGTTGATGGTGCTTCTATCGCCTCCTCTCCCTGCCCAGCAGCGCGAACCCGCCATCGAGGTTTTTGCTCTGACTGGTAGCTACTTTCATGGCAATCAGTCAGTCGGGGTATGGTCTCCGCAGTTCGGTGCCGGTGTCGTCGTCCCGTTCGGAAGACTTTGGGCGGCGTTTTTTGACGTCACCACCAGCGGATTTGAGACCTTCTGGAAACAGGGCGTCGGGCCCGGGCCGAGGACCGGCCCAAACGATATCTTCATAGATCGGCGCCTAGTGGTGTTGACCCCGTCAATAGTTGGAATGTGGCGGAGGGAACGGTTCTCGCTGTACGTCGGTGGCGGAGTCGGTTTTGAAAATGAACACGAGCGAGTCCGCCGCCGCCTCATCATCGGTCATGACGAAGATGGGCAACCGATTCTGGCTGACGAGTTCCAGCATATTAACGACCGCGGCACCTTGGCGACAGCGGTGCTGCGCGGAGGCGCCATTGTCAGCTTGACACGTCGAACCGTCCTTCGCGCTGAGTACTCACTCCTTCCTAGGTACATCGACGAACGGGGCTCAAGAAGCGTCACCGTCGGCTTCGGGGTTCGTTTCTGATCCGCTCGGCCACCTGGATCAAGAACTTGTCCACTCTGTCGAGGACGGCTCTCTCCGATCTCATCGCAATGTTCCCTCTAAGTTCTTCTTAAATTGATACATGTTTGGATGTCGATCTTCACGCGCTGCCAGGCGGCTTTCTCTGCGTCGTCCTGTCTTCTGCGGGTCCGCTTCGCTTGGTAGGTTGCTACAGCGGCTTCTATCGCAGCCCTCTGCGAGAATGGAACGAGGCCTTCTCCAGCGTGGACCAAGCACTCGCTGAACGCGGGCGTTGGGATGAGAATCTTAACGTTCTCATCAGAGAAGCATTCCTTCAGGTATTCAACACGGTCCTTCGGTCGAGTGACGGGCTCTTTGGTTTGTGGGTTGACGGGGGCGCTCGCGCCTTCTTGGAGCAACAGAATCAGGATTCCGGCGTCGAAAACAACCTTACGCCCGTGATCCATTTAGCCGTTCCTGATGGTCTCCAGCTCCCCGAGGGGGTCCTCCATAGATGCCCAGCGGCTCTTCTTATGGGCCTCCCTAAGGCGCCCTATAACCTCGTCTAGCCTGTTGTCGCTCAGCAGGGAGAAGTCGGTGATGCGAAAACTCTTCATCTCCCAAGCACCGCTAGCATTCCGCAGCCATCGGCCAAGCCCGATCACGCGAACTGGGTCATCAAGGAGGTGTTGTCTGAGCCTGCGGGCAACATCCCTTCCCGCTTCGCAGTGATAGATGCTTCCATCGATGTCCTGTAGGTGTGCGGATACAGGGTCGTTTTGCCCGCCGAGAACAATCGGAACTCCATCTAGCGTCCCCTCTTCGCTGATCGGGCCAATGAAATCGATTTGTTTCTTCAAGGAGCCATCGGGGCCAACCACCCCCCCCTATCATGGGCATTGTAAGACCGCTTCACAGCGTCCTCCCCGTCCACATCACTTGGCCGATGACCTCCGCCTCCCTCGGCCACTTTAACTAACAGTGTGAGCCGCCCAGTAACTCACTGGGACTCGTTGATGCGCTTGAACAGGCTGGCGCTGAGCTCCTGTGCCCGGGCGACTTGCTCGGGGGTCATGCTCTGCCTGAGCTTGTCCTTGATCTCACGGGCCGTCTTGTTGCCTTGTGCGGCGGCAAGGTTCAGCCACGCATAGGCGAGCACATAATCCTCCGGCACGCCCTTGCCCTGAACGTACATGCCGCCGAGATTTAATTGGGCATAGGCGTGGCCCTGCTCGGCGGCCTTGCGCCACCACTTCACCGCCTCGGTGTCGTCCTCCGGCACGCCCTCGCCATGCACGTACATGAGGCCGAGCTGGCCTTGGGCATAGGCGTTACCTTGTTCGGCAGCCTTGCGCCACCACTTCGCGGCCTCCGCAAGGTCCTTTGGTACACCCTCGCCGTTCTTGTACATGAAGCCGAGGTTGAATTGGGCTATGGCATCGCCCTGCTCGGCGGCCTTGCGGTACCACCTCACGGCCTCCGCATCGTCCTCCGGCATACCCCAGCCATTCGAGTACATGAGGCCGAGCTTCTTCTGCACGAAAGCACCTGCAAAAGAAAATGGACCTCCCTGCTCAGCGACCTTGCGGTACCACAGCGCCGCCTCCGTGTAGTCCTGGGGAGTTCCATCGCCGGCGAAATAGATGTTTCCGAGACTGAGTTGAGCGAGGTAAAGTCCCTGCTCGGCGGCCTTGCGGTACCACCTCACGGCCTCCGCATCGTCCTCCGGCACGCCCTTGCCATACGCATACATGTCACCTAGGTTGTACTGAGAGCTGGCATCGCCCTGCTCGGCCGCCCGGTGGAACCAGGCCGCCGCCTCCGTGTCGTCCTTCGGCACGCCATCGCCGTCCCGGTACATGAAACCAAGCTCTTGAGCTGCTTGAATTGAGATAGTCTCCCCCTGCTCAGCGGCGCGGCGAAACCAAGCCACCGCTTCAGTACCGTCGTGGGGTATCCCACGACCCCTCTTGTACGCGTAGCCGAGCTCGAATTGGGCGGCGGCGTACCCCTGCTCGGCAGCTTTCCGGTACCAATTCGCGGCCTCCGCAAGGTCCTTTGGTACACCCTCACCGTCCTCGTACATTAGGCCGAGGTTGAATTGGGCGATGGCGTGGCCCTGCTCGGCAGCTTTGCGGTGCCACTTCACAGCCTCGGTGTCGTCTTCCGGCACGCCCTCGCCATTCGCGTACATGACGCCGAGGTTGAATTGGGCGCTGGCGTCGCCCTGCTCGGCCCGGCTGAGGACCTCCTGGAACTCTTCTGAGTCCTGAGCGCGCACTGACGGCACGACTAGCATCAGTGCCGGCACCAAAAGGACAAGAGCCGCCGGAGGTCGCCGTGGTGTCCGTTTCATCGTTCGTTCCCCCTCACAGCGTCCTCCCCGTCCACATCACTTGGCCGATGACCTCCGCTTCCCTCGGCCACCTGACCGGCTTGTAGCGCTCGTTGTCGCTTGCCAGTAGCCAGTCGTGGTTGTCGTGCGCCAGCCTCTTGATTTGCAAACCGTCGTCGGAGCGCACGGCGAAGATGCGTCCGGCGAGGCGGCGGGTCCGCTGGTGATCGATTAGGATGATCGCTTTGTCCCGTAGCTCCGGCTCCATCGAATTTCCCAGCACGTCGATCAGGCTGCACTTGTCGGGGTTGATGCCATGCTTGCGCAGCCAGTCGCGGCGAAAGCCGATCAACTTGATAACGTTCTCATCGTCCACGAACGCACCCGGCCCGGCCGCTCCGCCAATGTTGACACGGTAGGGGAGACCACAAATCTCGGCGTCGGGGTCTAGTTTTTCGGGTAATCTGGCGGGGCTTCCAGATCGGATTCCCCGCACAAAATCGCGCACCGTTCTTAGTTCGCCTTCTGGTATATCTCTGAGGAGATCCCAACCGTCCATCAGCAACTGGTAGACGGGGGAGTCACCCCTGATAGAGGCGATCCTAAGCTCCTTAAGCCAATCTCTCGCTTCATTCGGAAACTTTACTCCTGGGCGTGTATCAGCCATATCCAACAACCTCCTTGACACAAAACCCCCCTTGGGGTATAGTGGTACTAAACCCCAAGGGGTACATAACCGGAGAACACACCCATTATGACCACTCAGACTACCACGACTACATGCGGCCCGGACGCGATCGGCTCAGCGGGCGCGTGGAGGTTGACGAGACTTACTTAGGAGGCTTGGAGGAGGGCGTGCGCGGTCGCCAAACCGACGCTAAGGCGCTGATTGTAGTAGCGGCCGAGGAAGATGGTGCCGGCATCGGGCGGGTTCGGATACACACCATTCCCAACGCCTCCGGGGACAGCTTGATGGCCTTCGTCGGCGAGTCGATCGAACCCGGCAGCGTGGTCCATACCGACGGTTGGCTGGGATACGAACCGCTCGAAGGCGACGGCTATCGCCACGAGGTGAGCTACCTGGAGGGGCAACCGGCGCGCGCCTCGAAACTGCTCCCCCGGGTGCACCGCGTGGTGTCGTTAGTGAAGCGCTGGATACTGGGCACGCATCAAGGAGCGGTCAGTCACGAGCATCTCGACTCCTACCTCGACGAATTCGCCTTCCGCTTCAACCGCCGCAAGTCCAGAAGTCGAGGCAAGCTCTTTTACCGCCTGGTTCAACAGGCCGTCGCCGTGCCACCGGCACCCTACAAATCGCTGGTCGGAGGCACCGCGACACGCGCTACGGACGACCACAACATGTAGGGGCTATTTCCCAATACCTGAGTCAAGTAAATACCCATCCGAGTCGATTCGGACAGCGTTGCAGTAGACAATTAGGCCCAGACGTATAAAGATAGATCACTTAGAGACCATGCCGGACTGTCGTTCGTTATGGTAGGATTTTTACCCTAGGGCGGACGGGTGTGAAGTGAATGTCTTAGCTCAATTCATCTACCTCCAATTGTTGGATGTACTGACGACGATCGCTTTCATGCTGCAGGGGGTCGGAGAAGGGAATCCGATTGTTCGTTGGGCGATGCGCGTTACTGAAAATCCGATCGGCGGGCTGTTTATGCTGAAAGCCGTCGGTGTGGCGCTGGCTATGCTTTGCATTTACCGTTCGCGGGAGAGATTGCTACGGCGAGTGAATGTGCTGTTCGCGGTAGTGGTCGTCTACAACTTAGTAGCCCTGATTCTGGCCAACCCGCTGATCAACTAACGTTTCGTTTCATCCGTCGGTCGCGAAGACCCGCCGAAATAATTCCCGCGTTTCGCGACGCACCTGCTCGAAACCCACTCGAAAGCCGCCGGGGCCGATTTTGACGCGACTCCAGCGTCCCACCAATTCACTGATAATTTCTGTTTGCGAGACCGACGTTGGGATTTTGTGCGCGGATGGTCCGCCGGCGATGCGTACGGCGTGATCGAGTGAGCGCAAGAATTCGGCGGCCCTCTCGAGGGTTTCCGCCTGGTCGGGAGTGAGGGCTTTCGTCGCGCGGAGCACCTCGATTCGTTCCGGGGTGTTCAGGGATGTGAAGAATAGGCCGGCGTTTCGGAGACGAAGGTACATCAGAATGAAGTCCACGTCGTAATAGCCGCCCGGGCCGGCCTTGATCGGTTGCGCGGCTCCATGCGTGTCCTCGATTTTCTTGCGCATGACGACCAGCTCGGAGGCCGGGTCATCGCTTGTGCCGTAGCGTCGCCAATCGGTGTCTTGCAGTTCAGTGAGGAACTTCGTTCCTTGGGCAAGGTTCCCGGCGATGGTGCGCGCCTTCATGTAGGTGATCGCCTCCCACGCTTCGGCTTGCTCGGAGAAGTATTCCTTGAAACGCGACTCGGTTTGGATCAAGGGGCCGTCTCGTCCCATCGGCCTGAGGCGACTGTCGATCGTGAACAGCGTGCCCTCGCGAGTATAGTTGCTCATGATGTCGACCAGGATTTCGATGGAGCGGCGCCACCACTTGACGTGGGGCGCCCCTTCGTCGGGCAAGACGAATACGAGGTCGGCGTCGGAGCCGAGGTCGAATTCGCGCATGCCGAGGCGCCCGAGCGCAATGATCTGTAGCGGCGCGGCGGGTCTGGGCTGGTCGAGGGTACGCTTGGTTTCCGCCGTCGCGATCCGCAAGGCCTGTTGAATGACGAATTCGGCGAGGCGACTGGTTTTATCGAGAGTTGCGAAGACGGCCTCGCGCCGGTAGATGCTCCGCGCCAAGATCTCAAGCATGCGGCGGCGATAATAACGTCGTAGCTCCGCCGAATCATTGAGGTCGGGGTGGCGAGCGTTCTCAATCGTAGCTCGATGAGTGTTATCTTGATCGGCGCTGTCGGATGCGACGACTTTGCTCAACTCGGCCGCTTCGGCGGGGTTGCGAATAATCTGTTCGGCGAGGTGAGGACTGTGTTCGATTAGATCTCCGATACATTGCATCAGGTCGGGGTGCTGCTCGAAGGTCTTGAGCAGGCCGGGAACGGAGATGAGGTTATTGAGGAAGTGTTCGAAATGCTTTCGACCCCGGCGAATGGGCAGGTCGGCGATGGTTTTCGCCAGCCTGGGGGATTGCTGTTCGAGGTGTTGAAGCTGGGCCTGCCAGCTTGGGTCGGGGGGCGGTTCGCCGGGCGCGGCGTCTTGGACATTGACGAGAGGGAGCCGCGGAGGCTCGGACGGGCGTTGGCCGCTGATGACTCGCTCGTAGATTTCGCTGACTTTGCGCAAGTGTCGTTCGACTTCCGGGCCCAGGCTGTCGGTTTCCGGGGGGCTTTTTCCGTACATCTTGCGGGTGAGAATTTGCCTGGGCTCCGGCTGCGAGGGTATCGAGTGAACTTGACGGTTATGCTCGATCTGGAGGTGGTGTTCGAGGGTTCGCAGATACGAGTAGGCGGCGTAGAGGCGTGCGTAGTCCTGGGCGGAAAGGTACCCCTTGTCACGCAGGCGATGGAGGCTCAGCAAGGTTCCTCCACCGCGGACCCATGGTTCACGCCCCCCGTAGAGCCTTTGCAGGCACTGCACCAGGAATTCGATGTCGCGGATCCCACCTCGACTTAACTTGACGTTGAGGCCGTTGTCGCGGTGTCCCGAGAGGTTCATTTGAATGCGGTCGCGGGTTTTGGCGACGCCTTCGATCATCGAAAAGTCGGTGGTCGTTTGATAGATCAACGGCTCGACCATCGCCAAGAAAGTGGCGCCCAGCGGCCGGTTTCCGGCCACGGCTCGGGCCTTGATGAGCATTTGCAGCTCCCAGTCGCGAGCGCGGGTGTGATAGTACTTCATGGCGCTGCCGAGGGGTATCGCCATCTCCCCGCTGCCGCCTTCGGGCCGCAGGCGCAGGTCGACGCGGAAGCAAGAGCCTTCGGGCGTGATTTGTGAGAGCGTGCGGGTCAGCCGCTGCGCCAACTGCGCGAAGAACTCGCGTCCGGGGATCGGCACCGGGCCGGATGTCTTCGCTTCCGCCGTGTAGAGATACATCAGATCGATGTCGGAGCTATAGTTCAGCTCGCGCCCGCCGAGTTTTCCGAGGGCAAGGACGACAAAGTGGGATTCGATGGGTCCGGAGTCGGCCTGAGTCAGAGGGCGGCCGAAACGCCGCACAAGCTGTTGCTGGATGTGTTCCTGCGCCCCTTGGAGTATGGCGTCGGCCAGGTTCGAGAGTTCTTCGGTAACGTCGGCCAGTGTCGCGAAGCGCAATAAGTCGCGGATCACGATCCGCAACAAGTGCATTCGCTTGAACCGCGCCAGGGTCTTGGCCGCTTCGTCATCGGTGATGTCGGGGGGAAGCCATCCCAATTCCGAGCGCAATTCGTCGGTCGAGAGCAGACGATAGAGGCGGTTTTCATCGAGGGCCCAATCGAGCAGCTCCGGATAACGGAATAACGTTTCGGCGAGAAAGTGGCTGTTGCCGAAGACCGCGGTTACGATTGGTAAGCGGTGGCCGTGCAGAAGAGAAGGCTCACCCTCTTGCTCGGCATGCTTCAAGAAGCGCTCAAGGTAGTTCAGCGACGAATCGGGGTCGGGAGATTGCGCCAACGAGCGGCGCAGGGTTGTCAACGCCTGCACGGACAAGATGTCGGCAACGGCACGAAAATTACGTTCCGCCGCGGCGGGGTCGCGAAAAGGAATCGATTTGAGGGACGATGCCACCGTTCAAAAGATAACGCATTGCTCGGGACCAGGCGATACGGGGGTGTTGCCGGGGCGGGGAGCGCGAGGGGCTCAGGGCTGCTCGATCAGCACGACGGTGACGTTGTCGGGCGCTCCCTTTTCGAGTGCGGATTCGATCAGCGCCTCGCATTTTTCCTCCAGCGAGCTGCCCGTCTGGAGATTGCGCACGATCGCTTCTTCGCCGGCGACACCGTGGAGGCCGTCGGAGCAGAGCAGAATCAGGTCTTGGGGCGAAAACTCGACGATGTGCGTCTCGACCGCAAGGGAGTCTTCGGCGCCGACGGCCTTTGTTAGAACGTTGCGATAGGGATGCGTGCGGAGCTGCTCCTCGGTTAGGCCCAATCCACGCCCGACTTCGTTGATCCAGGTATGGTCGGTCGTGACGCAGTAAAGCTCGCCGTCGGTGCGGAGGTAGGCCCGGCTGTCGCCGACGTTGGCGAAATAGGCGCGGGTTTCGTTGATGAGCACGGCGACGACGGTCGTCCCCATGCCGGCGTATTGGCGGTTTTGCCCGGCTTCCCAACGAACGTTGCGATTGGCGAGCTGAATGGACTCGCTCAGACGATCAAGGTTGGCCGATTCGCCCGCCTGCCTCATCTCGGTCATGACAGTGTCGACGGTGATGCGCGAGGCGCGTTCCCCGGCTTTGGCACCGCCCATGCCGTCGGCGACGACGAATAGGCCCATGCTGGGTTCGGTGGCGTAGGAGTCCTCGTTGTTGGACCTCACCAACCCGACGTGGGTCATGCCGAAGTTATTCGTCATAGACGACCTGTCGACGGAAACACCGCCGCGCAGCCGTTGCCGTCGGCCCGAACGAAGGGCCTACTACCTAATACGGGCTTCATACCCGCCTACAGTCAAAGTTTCGCCGGACAGCGCTTCGCTTCGCAACAAGGCGAAGCCCAGCACTCTACCCATTGTTGGCGAAAATACGGGACTGGTCAATCGTCCGACTTCCTTTTCTCCGAATAAAATCGGGGAATCCGGGGGTGGAGCCTGGTCGGAATCAACCTCTAATTTTTCCAAAGTTCGACGCAAATTGCCGCGCGAACGCACCCGTTCGACGATTTCCTGGCCCAGATAACAGCCCTTGGTGAAGGACACGGCATCAAGGCGGCCGGCTTGTTGCGGGATGGTGTTGTCGGGATAGTCCACACCTTCAAGCGGGATTCCGTTCTCGACGCGAACCGTTTGCCATGCCGGCTCGTCCGCGGGAACGGCGCCGGCCGATTCCAAGCGTCGAACCCATGAATCTTTTTCTTCAGGCGACGAAAAAAACCACAGGCCCGGTCCGCCGGCTAGTGAACAGCGCGCAATTCTCGCGGCCCCGCGGGTTAGGTGCCGCA
The DNA here is from genome assembly GCA_965248235.1 of Bryobacterales bacterium. GTDB lineage: Bacteria > Acidobacteriota > Terriglobia > Bryobacterales > UBA6623 > UBA6623. The sequence continues at coordinate 1,419,272 of CBDFIU010000003.1, forward strand.
GGGCGCCGGGCGGAGGCAGGACGCCGTCGGTTACCCGGCCGGCGACTTCTTCGGACCCCGGACCCTCGATGGCGACAGCCGCCACGGAAGAACCGACATCCTCTAGAGATACATCATCCATCACGATGAACTTGTCGAGATGCAAGGGCAGAGTCTCAAGCCGACGGGAGTCACAATCGAGCAGTAGATGATCCTCCGCGACGAAAACGCGGACGTCGGCTTGGATGTGGCCTTGGGCGCTCAAGAATAAGGTTTGAATTCCTTGCCCGGGGGTTAGTTTTTCGATGTCGTTTGTCGACATCGCGTGCACGAATGAGAGACGATCTTCCCCGGTGACGTTGATCCAAGCGCGATCGGAAACGTCGATCCAAGCAGCTGACTCGTGCAACGCGCGGTAGCCCGTCATGACAACAAACGCCGCTTTAGCCGCGGAGCGAACGCAGATAGGCTCCCAAGGCCAAGACGAGCAGTCCCGATATTGCCCCGCCCAACAGCAAACGCGGTCGTTTGGCGTCGCGCGCGGCGTCCCCGCTCGGCGGGATCGAGGCGACGTAGAGCATGGCGAGAACGTGCCCCGCGATCAGGAACTTGATGCCAAACGCCATGTGGTAGCTCGATGTTACTCCTTGTTCGAGCACGCGAATTAGATTGTAAACGCCGGAGACAACCACCAAAACGATCGCCGCGGAGGCGATCGGCCGCAGGCGTTTGGCGATTTGCGCGGCCAGGGCGGCGCGCTGCTCGGCCGCCAAGCTTTCCATCGCCGGCATCAGCACGAAGCGGGCGTAAATCAGACCGCCCACGGCGACTGCGGCGGTGGTGATGTGGAGCCAGCGTGAAAGAATATCCATGAAGACAACTCTCTTGCTCGACGGGCGTGGGCGAGGAAAAGGCCCGTGCGCGGCGGGCGGTAACCCGTTCGATATGAAGCTGATATTATACCCCCAATGTTGCATGAAATCCTCGCCGTCGGTCCGTTGCAATGCAATTGTTCGATCTTTGGCGAGCCGGAATCGGGACGAGCGATCGTGATCGACCCGGGAGACGAGATCGACGCGGTGACGGAAATTCTCGATCGGCATGCCCTGAAAGTCGAGGCGATCGTCATCACCCATGCGCACATCGACCATATCGGCGGGGCGGCCAAGCTCAAGAAATTGACAGGCGCTCCGATCCATATGAACGAAAACGATCTCGAGCTCAGGAGTCAGCTCGAAACGCAGGCGGGGTGGCTGGGCATGGCGCCTCCCGAGATTCCCGAAATCGACGTGTTGCTGCGCGACGGGGATACAGTGTCGGTCGAGGACTGTGCGTTTCATGTACTCCACACGCCCGGGCATACGCAGGGCAGTATCAGCATGCATGCGCCGACCGAGAACAAGCTCGTGGCCGGGGATACGCTTTTCCGCGACAGCATCGGGCGAACCGATCTGCCGGGCGGAGACTCTCGACAGATTCTGGTTTCGATTCAGGAGAAGTTGCTGGCGCTCGACGACAGCGTCATCGTGATTCCGGGGCACGGGCCCGAAACGACGATTGGGCGGGAACGGGAGATGAATTATTTCTTGCGGGGGCTTTGAGGAGGGGCGGGGCGAATCTTCAGTTCAAGTCAGTATTCCGGACAATGTCGGTCCACGATCGCGCCCCAGGGGCTACTCGGAGCACCGTGATGACATCCCTTTGCACCCGGTACCAAACAACGTAAGGAGTGCCGGAGAGCACTGAGTTCTCTTGAGCCGGACACGCGGCCCGGACGACCGAGACCAATTCAGCGCAGATACGGCAGCATCTTTTTGAACTCGTCGTTGCGACTGTCGCCAAGTAGTTCGTAGATCGCCATTTCGGTGGAGGAGACGACAGCGCCGGCGTTGCGCATTCGATCGAGGCCGACAGCCTTGTTGGCGGGGCTTCGCGAGCCGACCGCGTCGGCGGCAACATGGACGTTGTAGCCTTTCTCAAGCGCTCCCAGCGCGGTCTGCATGACGCAGATATGCGACTCGACGCCGGCCAGCAACAGGGTTCCGCCCGGTGGGAGGGCCTTTTCAAGGGCTTGCTGAAACGGGTCGTCCGCCAGGCAGCCGAAGCAGATCTTGTCGATGGGTTCGACTTCGCAGAGTTCCGCGATTTGAGGAAAGGGTGGCGCCCAATCCCTTGCTGTATTGCGTGGTGAGGAACGTGGTGAGCCCGGTGACCTCGGCCAGGCGGAGAAGTTTCTCGGTATTGGCGAGGACCTCTTCGCGGCCGTCGATAGCGGGGATGAGCTTTTCCTGTAAATCGATGACGACGAGCGCTGTGGTTTCAGGACGAATCAGCAAACCGGGCTTGGGCATGTGTCGATTGTAGCGCCGGGGGGCGAGGGCGGGAAGATGACGGAATAAGGCCCCCGCGGCTTTTACGACGGAGTCGCCGGGGAAGCGATATCGCCGTCACCGACAAAGCTCAGGCCGTGATCAAGGCGGCGATCTTGGCGGCGCTGTTGAAGGCGGCTTCGAACTGTTCGTCGCGGGTGAAAATGCGCAGCTCTTCGTTGAGCAGAGCGGCGTCGTTTTCGGCGGGGAAGAGAACGCGGGTGCCGGTCGGTTCGCTTGAGCCGGTTTCGATGCGAATGTCGAGATAATCGCCGTCGCGTTCGAGCACGACTTGGGTGCCCTGTTCGTCGTCGTCGGCCAAGGTGACGCTTGCCAGGCGGTTGCCCGATCCGTTGTCCCCGGCATAGGCCAAGCTCAGCCCGGCCGATGCGTTCTGGTGAGTGAAGGCCAGTCGCTTGGCGCCGTTGTTCGAGGGCATTGCTCCGGTCCATCCCCAATTGAGGCAATTCACCAGCCAACCGCCCAGCAAGAATACCGACACCGGGATATCGGACTCCGACTCGCCCCAATAAGAAATCGTCAGGCACGAAAGGCCGGGAAGCCGCGAGACGCAGAGCGGGTTGTCAAAAACCTGAGCGACGGTTTCACGCCAGCGGGTCAAACGCGCCCAACTCAGATCGGTCGCGATCACAGACGAGGACTCCCCGGTCCACTCTTCCAGCGCGCGGTTCGGCTCGCTGAATCCGCCGATGTCCAAAATCACGCGTGGAGCCAGCGCCGTCAGCCGCTTGAACGCGGGCAGCCGCGCCGCCGTTTCGCTCTTGCACCACAGGACCGCCGGGAGATCGGGAACGATCAAGGGCAGCAACACCGAGGGCAGGTCGGCGAAACTGTCGGCGGAGGTCTCGACTTCGACTTGCTCGCTACAGACCTGCTGACGCCGACCCATCGGCATCCAACAATGAGCACGGACGTCGGCTTCGAGATGGTCGCCTTCCCGGGCGGTGAGCCGAATCACAATCGCGCGGCTGGGGTGGGTCTGCATCAACTCGGCGAGAGTTTCCGAGACGGCCGCCGGGTTGTCGTCCGCGTCGGTGACGACGATCAACGTCAACGCGCAAGCTCGCATCAGGGCGTGTTCGTCGCCTTCCGACTGCTCGGCCATGTCGGCCCAGAGGCGGTCGATTTGCCGGGCGAGTGTTGCGGGATCGATGGGCATGGTACTCGACTTTGCGATTCGAAGATTCTTGATGCCGAGAAAAATCAGGGCGGGCGGTTTCTATGCATACGCGGCATTCATGATGTCGCCACGAGAAATGGGTGCCGGCGGGGTTCCTTCCGCCCCCTCAGGGCTCGCCCGCAAGGGGGCTACCCCGGGGTTCCGCCTTCGGCTTCACCTTGGGCTATATTCCCGCCGCCGCTTCGCGGCTCAAGATTTCGCGGCCCCTGACTGATCGACTTGCCCGACGCGGTCACGGCGTCCTCCAAGCATGTCCGCCGCGGTGCAGCATCTCGTCGGAATCCGCCGGACCCCAGCTTCCCGAAGCATAGTTGGGGAAGTGGGGAGCGGTGTTGTTCCAAACTTCGATAATGGGCTCGACGGCGCTCCAAGAAGCCTCGACCATGTCTTGGCGAGTATAGAGCGTGCCGTCGCCGACAATGGCGTCGAGCAGCAAGGTTTCGTAGGCGGTGGGTTCGCGCACGCCGAAGCTGCTGCCGTAGCGAAAATCCATCGAAACGCCACGCAGGTGCATGCCCTCGCCGGGTTGCTTGGCGTCGAAGCGGATCGAGATACCGCCGGCGGGTTGAATGCGCAGGATTAGCAGGTTCGGCGCCTCGGCTTCGTCTTGCCCGGCGAAAAGCGCATGGGGGGCGGCACTGAATTCAATCGAGATTTCCGTGATGCGCTTCGCCAAACGCTTGCCGCTGCGAACGTAGAACGGCACGCCGGCCCAGCGCCAATTATCGAGATAGAAGGTTGCCGCGGCATAGGTGTCGGTGCGCGAGTTGGGGTCGACGCCGGGCTCTTGGCGGTAACCGACCAGGTCCTTGCCGCCGACGCGCCCGGGGCCGTATTGGCCGATCACGGCATGGTTGCGAACTTCATCGTGGTTTAGGGGCCGAATCGATTCGAGGACCTTGGCTTTCTCGTTTCGGACGGCTTCGGCTTCAAAGCGCGCCGGCGGCTCCATCGCCATCGTGGCCAGCACCTGCAACAAGTGGTTCTGAATCATGTCGCGCAGCGCGCCTGATTCCTCGTAATAGCCGCCGCGGCCTTCCACGCCAATCGACTCGGCGGCGGTAATTTGCACCTGTCGGACGTAGCGGCGGTTCCACAGCGGCTCGAAAATGCCGTTGGCGAAACGGAAGGCGAGGATGTTCTGGACCGTCTCCTTGCCCAGATAGTGATCGATGCGAAAGATCTCCGATTCGTCGAAGACCTTCTGAACATCGAGGCTAAGCTCCCGTGCGCTTTCCAGATTGTGGCCGAAGGGTTTTTCGACAACGAGACGGCGCCAGCCGCCCTGTTTCGATTTGGCCAGCCCGGCCGCCCCAAGCTGTTCGGCGATGGGCGCATAGAGGCTGGGTTGTGTGGAGAGGTAAAAGACGACATTGTCGCCGGTCCGCCGGGTTTCGGCGATGTCGTCGAGCAGAGAGCCGAGCTGCTCGTAGTAGGCCGGATCTTTGACGTTGCCCGGCAAGTAGAAGATCCCTTGCGCGAAGGCTTCCCAGACTTCCTCGTCGAATTCGCCGTGTTCGGAAAACTCCTTGACCGAAGCCTTCATTTTCTCGCGGTAGGCCTCGTGACTCATCTCGGTGCGGGAGTTGCCGACGATCGCGAAACCGGCGGCAAGTCGGCGGTCGAGCGCCAGGCTGTAGAGCGCCGGGAGGAGTTTACGTTTTGTGAGGTCGCCGTTGGCCCCGAAAATGACCACGGTCGAGTCGGGTACGCGGCGCTGAAACGGAGCGAGTCCACAAAGGGGTTTGTATCGATCAGGGCTTCGGCGGTGGCCATGGAAACTATTTCGTCCTTAGGATCGCGGTCCCCGCTGTTGGGAGGCGGTCAGCCGTTGGTTGGTGGAGAATGACGGCGGGAAGGCGGAGGATCGGCCACGCGCCGTGCCCTCACCATTCGTTGTAGGGCGAGCCGTCAAGGCCGGTGCGGTCCGAGCCGCTGCGAACATCGAAGACGCCCGACTCTCCGCTCGGTCCGACATCGGTGACGATCTCCCAAGCATCGCTCGACTGGGTGAAGGGATCCACCGGGATCTGGCGCAGGTAGCCTTCCGCCACCAGGTCCTCGAGCGCCTGCGGAGGTTTCTCCTTGTCATACGTATAATGATCGATCACGGAACGCAAAGTGAATAGGTTGCTTTTGAGAACACTTTCCTTAGCCCGCACCATCGAGGTGGTATACATCGGTACGGCAATCGAGATCACCGTCAGCACGATGGCCATGACGACCATCACTTCGACGAGCGTAAAGCCTCGACTCTGTTTACCACTCGCTGTAACGTGATCCATCGAGCGCTAAGTCCATGCTTTTACTATAGACGTCGAAAACATTCGAGCCACCCCAGTTGAAAGCGCCGGGGTCATCCTCAACCGCCCGCATTCCCCAATCGGTCTGGCCGGTGATGGGGTCGACGGGAATCTTTCGTAGAAAGCGGATCTTCTTTTCTTCGGCTTCGTCGTCCAGGTCGCGGCTCATCCCGTCGTTGCGACGGCCGGAGCGCCTTGAACCCGAGCCGCCGAATCCGCCGCTGCCGCGGGAGCCGGGCGATCCGAAGGAGCCTCCCGAGCCGCCGAACCCACCGCCGGACATTCCGCCCGACATACCGCCCGACATACCGCGACGCGAGCCGCCTCCGCCGCGATTGCCGAAGCCGCCGCCTCCGCCGAACGAGCTGCCGCCCATGCCGCCGCGGCGATTCCCGCCGCCCATGCCGCCGCGGCCGCGTGAGCCTCCCATTTGGCTCGCCGGGGTACCGAAGCCACCTCCTTGTCCCATGCCGCCCATGCCGCCGGCCCCCATCTGAACCGGGACGCCCTCGACCATGACTTCCAGACTCGCCGGATAGCCGAACGTATCGGGATCAACTTGTCCTAACTGCCCGGTGTCCGCCATATCCTTATAGCGGTCGATGGCCTTGCGCATCACCGAAAGCGAGTCCCGAAGGCGACGTTCTTTTTCCCGTTGGATTTTGACATGCGCCAGCGGTAAGGCGATCGTGGAAAGAATCAGCATGATGCTGAAAGCAACGATCAGCTCGATCAGCGTTAGGCCGGATTGGCGTTTGCGGCGCGACATGAATAACTTCCGCTGCATCGGTCGCCGGCGGCGTTGGGTCGATTACTCCGGCCCCGGCCCCGTCCTTATTATCGGACGGTGACATTCAACTCGGCCGCGGTCACCTGCACGCGCTGACCGGTGGCGTCGCGAGCCCCGGTTGCGCGTGCCTTCAACGTCGTGGATCCACCCGCCACGCCCTCGAGCACCAAGGTCACCAGCAAGCCGCCGCCGTCGGTGCCGCCGGTTCCCGGGAAGCGGGAAATATTGATGGCGGCCTGGCCGACGTCGTTACGAATATTACGGGAAAAGATCAAGTCTTGACCGTCTCCCTGTAGGAACGTCCCCTTTTGGATTTCCGCTAGGCGCAGCACTTTCGGGTCCCACCCGAAGCGCATGGGAACGCCGAAAATCTGGTTCACGCCTTCGATCAGGACGTTCACCGTAACTTGCTCACCGGCGGCCACTTGGGGCGCGGCCGGGTCGAAGCGGTAGCGGGCTCCGGCACCGGGTTCCGGCGCGGGCGGTGTCGGGGCGGGCGTGACCGGAGCGGCGGGTGCCGGCGGCGCTGTTGGCGTTGGCTGTACCGTTGTCGACGGCGCGGCGGGAGTCGGCGTGGTTTGCTGTGCCGGCGCCGCCGGAGTCGGCACGGTGGGCGTCGGCGTCACGCCGACGGCCGGGGTAGGCTGCGCGGCGGCGGCTCGCTGGATCGGCGCATCGCCGTTTCCGACCTTTCCGACGGGCGGCAGAGCCAGCGTGTCATTCACCTCCGGCTCGTAGCGCACGCGGTAAATCTGTTCGGTTCCCGAGGCGACCTCTTGAAGGTTGACGTCGCGAATGTCGGGCAGGCGAACGATGTGAGGAATCAGGACGACCAGAATCTCGTTCTCCGACAACTGCGTGTCCGTGCTGCTGAAGAGGCGCCCCAAGATCGGAATTTCGCCCAGGAAGGGAATGCCCGACTTGGTCTTGAATAGTTGTGACTGCACCAAGCCGCCCAGAATGCTCGCCTCGCCTTCCTGAATGCGGATATCGTGCGTCACCACCCGCTGTCCGATGACGGGTTGCGAAATGCCCCCGATGTCGACGAAGTCGCGCACGGTCGAAATTTCGACTTCGACGTGGAGCGAGATCTCGGAATCATTGTGGATTTTCGGCGTCAGGTCCAACACCACGCCGACATCCGTATAGGTGAACTGCGTGTTGACCAAGGGGTTGATCCCGACGCCGCCGATGCCGGGCTGGAAGCTCCCGGTGGCGATCGGAATGCGATCGCCGATCCGCAGGCTGGCCTGGAAGTTGTCGGCGGCCCGAATGCGGGGTGACTGCAGCAAGCGTGTATCGGAGCTACTCATCAAGGCCGTCAGCTGCCCGCCCGGCAAGACCGTCGACCAGTCTCGGCTGCTCAGCTTCCCTAAGTTCGAAAGGGGAAGACTGCCGCCTTCGCCCGCGCCGACCCCGGCGCCCGTGAACGAAACCGGTAGACTGATGCCGTCGCCGCCGCCCGAAGACGGGGCAAGGCCCAGCTCACGGTTGCGCGTCTTACTTGTCTCGAGCACCAACACGTCGATGATGACCTCGGGGCGAGCCTTGTCGATGTCGTTAATGACCTTCTCGGCCAGCGCGATCTTGTCGGCCGGCCCGCGCAGGATCATGGCATTCATCGACGGCACGGCGAAGACGCGCCGAATGTCGGTAAGCCCGCGAATCGCCGTGGCGACCTCCTGTAATTCCTGGGGCGTGGCCGTGTTGGTCAGGTAAAACGTCTGGACAACTTCTTCTTGGTAGTCGCGGCGCTTGTTGGAGTTGTCGTTGGTGACGAAGATGGCGTTGTCGGTGAGCGGTTTCCAGTACGCTTTCGCCAGCAGGCTGATGTAGTCGAGGGCTTGGAAGAGTGTGACGTTTTGGAGTTCCAACTTGACCTTTTCATCCTGATACTCCGAGTCGAAAAGGACGTTGATGCCCGCCAGCTTGGCGACGGTTTCAAAAACAACCTTGCTGTCCTGCTCTTTCGGGATATTGAGGTTAATCGGCTCGGTCGAAATCGGTCGCAGTTTGGGGAGTCCCTTGAGTCGGCTGACCTTTTTTTCTCGTTCCAAGCGGGCGCGTTCGAGAGGGCTGAGCCCGATGGCCTCGGCGGAGCCGCTGTTGGGGTCCGCCTCGAGCTTTTCACGCTCTTCGATCATTTCGAGAACACGTTTGCGCTCCTGGGCGGCGACACTCGACGCCGGATCAATTTCCAGTGCCCGCTGGAATTGATCGAGCGCTTGCTCGACCTCGCCCTGTGCCCGATACACTTGACCGCGATCCACATGCGCCTGCGCCGCGACAAATTGCATGCGCCGAACGGAGAGAAGATACCCTTGATGGCCCGAATGTTCGTTGAGGGCTTGCTCGTAGAGTTCGAGGGCGCGGTCATAGTCCTGGGTTAATTCCGCGCGGCGGGCCTGGTTGTAGAGCTTGCGGCCCTTGCGGGCGCCGGCTTCGAGTGGCGCGGCTAGGGTGGTCACCATC
>CBDFIU010000004.1:0-1897691 GCA_965248235.1 Bryobacterales bacterium
GCCCGTAGCCTTCAAACACTCTCGCTGACTCGTAGCGGATCATACGGTTTTAACCTCGTTGAAGGGAGGGCCGTATGTTCGAACCACGAATCCTTCGCCTGCCCGAAGTAAAACACCGGACCGGCCTGTCCAAGGCGTCGATCTACAGACAAGTCGCCACGGGCGATATGCCGCCGCCGATCCGCCTGGGACCCCGCGCCGTTGGCTGGCGATTGGCCGACATCGATGCTTGGTTGGCGAGCCGCCCCACCGCCCTAAGCCGTGGTGACAGGCCGGCGGCATGACCGCTGAGACCATCGTCAGGGCGCTCGGCGGTCGTAAAGCTGGTCAGGGCTGGATGGCGCGGTGCCCGGCTCATGACGACCGCGATCCGAGCCTGTCGGTCCGCGAGGTGGACGGCAAGGTGCTCGTTCGCTGCCATACCGGATGCGACCAGCGCGATGTGATCGCGGCGCTGAAGAAGCGTGGCTTGTGGGACGGCAAGGCAAGTTCGCACATTTACCGGCTTTCCCGCCGCAAGATTCCTGAATCTAAGCCCAATCAGCAGCATAAGGAAAGAAGCGCCGCTGCGCTAGCTATCTGGCAATCGACGGCCTTGGCGGTCGGCACACCAGTCGAGATCTATCTCTCGGCCCGCCGTCTGAACCTTTCGCTGCCGCCCTTGCTGCGCTTCCATCACGCGTTGAGGCATCCGTCAGGCGGGTTCTGGCCGTGCATGGTGGCGCTGGTGACGCGGGGTTCCGACAACGCGCCGCTAGCCATCCATCGCACGTTCCTCGCCCGCGATGGCGGCGGCAAGGCTCCGGTCGATCCCGCGAAGATGATGCTCGGTCCGTGCCGGGGCGGGGCGGTTCGTCTCAGCCAGCCCACTGAGATGCTGATGGTTGGGGAAGGCATCGAGACATGTCTCGCCGCGATGCAGGCGACAGGCCTTCCGGCCTGGGCCGCGCTGTCCACCTCGGGGCTGCGGGCGCTCGATATGCCCGACTGCGTGCGCGAGGTGATCGTTCTCGCCGACGGAGACGACCCGGGCGAGGCCGCGGCCCGCGACTGCGCCCTGCGCTGGCAACGGGAGGGCCGGCGCGTACGCATCGCCCGACCACCACGCGGACAGGATTTTAATGACATGCTGAACGGCCACGCGCCTCGCAACGGGGAGGGCCGGAAATGACGAGGGACAAGATCGAGGAAACCGGGACCCCGGATACCGTTCCGGACGAAATGGCGGACGGCGGTGATAACCCGATAGCCGCCGCAGTCGCCGTTGCCGAGGAAGTCCCCGACCCCCTCGACGGGTTGATCGAGCGAGCCGCCGACGATCCCGGCGCGCCGTTCGCGCCCGAGGTGCTGGAGCGGCTCTCGGCGATGAAGAAGGAGGATCGGGCCGGCTTCGAGGGGCTAAGGGCGAAGTTGAAGAAGGCCGGGTGCCGCGTGACGGCCCTTGACGAGGCCATCATTGAGGAAAATGGCGACGGTGGGCGAGGGCCGAGCCAGGCCGATATTCTGATCGATCTGGCGGGTGCCGCTGAATTGTTCCACGCCGCCGACGGAACCGCTTTTGCCGATCTCGACATCAACGGCCACCGGGAAACCTGGCCCGTTCGCAACAAGGGGTTCAAGCGGTGGCTGGCGCGGCAATTCTACGAGGCGACGGATGGCGCACCAAGTTCGGAGGCGCTGCAATCGGCCCTGAACGTGGTCGAGGCGAAGGCTCATTTCGATGCCCCGGAACGGCCGGTTTACATCCGCGTTGGCGGGATCGACGGAAGCCTCTATATCGACCTTGGTGACGAGGCTTGGCGCGCCATCGAAATCTCCACGACCGGATGGCGTGTGGTTGAAAATTCACTCGTGCGGTTTCGCCGTGCCGCCGGGATGCAACCCTTGCCGGTTCCCGCACCGGGCGGCTCAGTCGAAACCCTGCGATCATTCCTCAACGTGCAATCGGATACGGATTTCGTGCTCGTGGTTGCCTGGGCGCTGGCCGTGCTACGCAATCGCGGCCCTTATCCGGTGATCGTGCTGTCGGGGGAGCAGGGTTCGGCCAAGTCCACCTTCTCAGCCATTCTGCGGTCGCTGCTCGATCCGAATACGGCTCCCTTGCGCGCCCTGCCGCGAGAGGACCGCGACCTATTTACCGCCGCAAACAACGGGCACGTGTTGGCCTTTGACAATGTCTCGGGCCTGCCGTCCTGGATTTCCGATACGCTCTGCCGGCTGGCCACCGGCGGTGGTTTCGCCGTTCGGCAGCTCTACACCGACCAGGACGAGGTGCTGTTCGACGCGGCTCGCCCGGTGATCCTTAACGGCATCGAGGACATAGTGACCCGGCCCGATCTGGCCGACCGGGCGGTGTTCCTGACCCTGAAGGCCATCCCGGAGGAGCGCCGCCGTCCCGAGGCGGAATTGTGGGCCGCGTTCGACGCCGAGCGCCCGCGCATTCTGGGCGTGCTACTCGAGGCGGTGGTTCAGGGCCTGAAAATGCTCCCCGATACAACGCTGGAACGGCTGCCGCGCATGGCCGATTTCGCGCTGTGGGCGACAGCCTGCGAGACGGCGTTATGGCCCGCCGGAACTTTCTGGTCGGCTTACTGCGGCAACCGAGACGAGGCGGTCGAGAACGTGATCGAGGCCGATCCGGTCGCTGCCGCTGCCCGCGCGGTTATGGAGGAGCGGACGGAGTGGACGGGAACGGCGACGGATCTTCTGGGCGCCCTTGCGGAGGCAGCGGGAGAGCACGTCTCCAAGTCGAAGACCTGGCCCGCCAGCCCTCGGGCATTGTCCGGACGCCTGCGTCGGGCTGCGACCTTCCTGCGCAAGATCGGCATCGAGATCGACCACAGCAAAGAAGGCCGGGCGCGTACCAGGATCATTCACATCAAGGCCCGAGGAAATTCCGGCGGCCCGGATTATGGCGGGCCGCAACCGTCCGCGTCGTCCGCATCGTCCGCGAACCTACCGAAAGGTAATGGAACCAACGCATTCGCGAAGGACAACAGGTGGACGGTTGGAGACCTTACGGACGGTATGGGAGACGATGTCGGCACGGAAGCCGGCTCGACCGTCCGCGTCAAACCTTTGAAATCCGCCGATACGGACGGTGCGGACGCAAAGGACGCAAATCCTCCCTCGCAAACCGGACCGGAGAAAAACGAGCACCAAGGCTGGAGGGCGACGGTAGGCAACACCACGCCGAACAAGTACCCACACGATTTTGGAAAAACGGGCGGCACCTGATGGGCGGTTTCGGTTCTGGACGGCCGAGTGGCTTCGGGCGCACCAAGGTAGAAACATCCTCGAAACCAGTCGCGCAAGAATTGTAAGTTCATTAGCGATTTCTCAAAACCGGACGATGAACCAGACGAGTTAAACGCCTACTGCACAAGGGATTTTATGCTTGGGCGCACGTGGAACGAGTATGGTGGGCACTGGACCCGTACGGATGGCTGGTGCGATGGGTGGGAGACTGGGCCTTCAGTTTGGGTTAAACGAGGACAGTATAACGAACTGATAGACGAGAACATCATAAAGGAAGCAGAGGTCTGACGTGGGCGAACCAGTCGCAAAGGTTGTCCAGCGCGAGCAGCGCCGTGACGCCGTCATGGAACTCGCACTCGCTGGTGCTACTACCCGCGAGATCGCGAGACAGGTCGGGGTCCACCATTCGACGGTGGCGACCGACATCAAAGCTCGGCTAGAGTCCTCAAGCACGGACGAAAAAACTAGAAGATACAGGGAGTTGCAGCGCCAGCGTATCAACCGCCTCCTGCAGAAGTGGTGGAGCCTTGCCATGAAGGATACGGATGCACTAGACCGCGTAATACGACTGCTCGACCGTGAGGCTAAGCTGCTCGGACTAGATACGCCGGTTCGCCAATCCATCGACATGCGCCATGAGGGCGGCATCATGATCGCACCTGCAAGGATTTCCCCAGAAGATTGGGTCAAGCAACAAACAGAGAAGAATGCTAAGCGGGTTTCGCCCACGGAATCGAAGTGAGCGTCTTGGCTCCGGGAGGGTCGCCGCTTGTATGGCAACCGGCAACCCCCTGGCAGCTCCCGCCAGGGATAGGCGTCGTCGTATCGGTCAGGGTGGAGGAGAACAGCCAGTACCGGCTAAGCGGCGTCGATATCACGGGGGAAGGCATAGACGGTCCCGAGGCGCATCAGAAATGAGATTTTGATTTTCCTATAGATCGAGGTTCTGGGGGCAACATTGGGGGCCGGCCTTGCGCGCCCGCGTCGACAGCACGGCGTTCATCGCGACGCACAACGCACCGTTCGACCGGAGCGTGCTCCAGGCGTGTTGCGCTCTGTACGGCATCCAGCCGCCGCAGCCGCCGTTCACCTGCACCATCCAGCTTGCGCGCTCGCAGTGGAACATCTACCCGACGCGGCTGCCTGACGTCTGCCGGCGGCTCGGCATCCCGCTACGTCACCACGACGCGTCGTCCGACGCCGAAGCGTGCGCGCGTATCGTACTGGCCGCCCAGCGGGAGGGATGGGATGAGTACTTCAGTCGACGGGGCGTTCTCAGCCATTTCCCGTCTCGCTTTCTTCCGTCTTGTCGGAAGAACTCCTCCCCGATTCATCCACGCCAGCCTTCACCCACTCGTCCACCTCCGAAAGCCTGAAGCGAAACAGCCGTCCTACGCGGTGCGCCGGCAGCCCCTGCGTGTCGACCCATCGGTAGACCGTGTCCTTGGCTACCTGCAGGTGGGCTGCTACGTCCGCGATACCGACCCACGGTTCTTCAGAAGCCATAGCCTACCGCCCTCTATTCATGGAAAGACCAGACTAATCCATACGAATATATATGAATCCTATCATATCTCGGCAATTCCAGAGCGGCCGTGATGAGTCGGGCGCTCCTAACGGAGCGCCTCCGCTGTACTTGGGAATCGCTACTCCGGCCACCAGCCGGACACGATCCTGCACCGCTTGATGCCGGTCACTTCGACCGTGTAGGCCCAGGCGAGCTCCTGAGACCCGTTCACAGCGGCCGGGACCAGCACCCGCCGGTAGAGGCTGGAACCGCCCGGGCGGAAGCCCTCCAGGCGGTCGATGGCGGGAAGGCGGAATTCGGGGTCGTCGAACGTGAACAACTCCCCGTACACGGTGCCCCAGGCGCCCGCTGTGGTGCGTTCGGGGAGCGGTCGGGGGTCTGATCCCATCGAGTCGGACAGTCCCGCCTTTGTGGCCATGTCGGCCAGAGGGTTCGCGGTCCCGTAGGCAAGGACGTCCTCGTCCGGGACCTCGAGGACCGGGAACCCCGGCCCCTCGTAGAGGCGGCCCCGGACCTTCGCATTCCGGACCTCCAGTACGCCCTGACAGAAGGCGTCGTGGTTCCAGTACCCGCGCTTGAGGGTGCCGTAGACGAAGAGCTTCAGCATGTCGGATGTGTTCATTTTCAGGGATTCTCTGGGTTCTGTCGGCTTCTCTCTCGGCGGCGTCATGGCGCCTCCTCGACCGGGTCGTTCTTGCGCCGCCGGGCCTGGGCGATGAACTCGAGCGGCTCGATGGAGAAGTCCGCCAGCATCCGGTGCCGGAACACCATCAGGCTCATCGGAGGAATGCTCAGCTCGCACCAGCCGCGCTCCTCGTCCAGGACCGCGTCCAGGCACGCATAATCGGAAGCATAGAGGACAGCCCTGTGCCGGGCATGGAAGCGCAGCTCGAACGGCTTGTTGCCCTTGAGCACGAGGACGGTCTCGGGATCGAGCCGGGAAGCCAGCACTGCCGCCATCTGCCCGCGGCAGAGCTTGAGACGGTCTTTGAACCGGCCGGTGTCAATCGCGCTGCCTCTGGCGGCCCGGCCCGCCAGACGGCAGAGCAGCTCGCTGTCCACCTCGGCGAAGCGCCGTAGCTTGAACCTCCGGAACAGGTAGTTGGCGTTGTAGATCGTGCCGTTGTGGGTGCCGAGGATGTCCCCGGCCCGGATCGGGTGGTTATTCTCGTTGATCTGTTCGTCGCCGCGCGTGCGCCAACGTGTGTGGCCGAGCAGCAGCGTGGCGCGGTTGTCGACCCCTCCCAGGACCTCGTGGAACGCTTTGTCGCTCACGAACTGGCTGGCCCGCACGGGCCGCTTGAAGAGCCGGTGCTCGCCGTCGCGGTTGAGCCACGCGACGCCGGTGGCATGCGGCCCCCGAGGCTCGTTCAACACGAGGAGCTGAGTGAACAGCCAGGTGAGATGGTCGTGCTCCTCGGCACGGCGCCGCTTCTGTCCCAGAATGATGCCGGCCTGTCCGCACATCAGCGTTTTCCTTCCTCGGGGTCGACCGTGAATCCCTTGAACAGTCCTTCGGCATACGGGCCGTGGTGGCCCTCGATCCATCGCGCCGTCTCGTGGAAGCCGAGAAACTCCGCGATCTCGAGGACCGCGGGCCGGTCGAACATGTTGGTGGTGCCGGAGTCCCGCACCGCCTCCAAGCCCCGCCAGACGGCGGCGGGCACCGTGATCGGCGCCGGCGGCTCGTCTTCGACGTACTCCGCCAGGCCGTGGTCGATTAGGCAGGCGAGGAGGGCGCCAGCCTTCTGCTTGGGCGTGTCGCCTTTGACGACCAGGTCGATCCCGGCCAGCATCTTGGCGTTGCGCAGGACCATGTCGATGTAATCCGCGAGCGTCGTCTGATCGGAGAAGAGCGTCGCCCCCTGCATGGCCTCGGGGTCCGGGGGCAGAGATGGATTTAGCGAATATGCGGTACAACGGTCTTATGCACAGATTCGTGTTGTCTTTGGTGAGCGGCGCCACCTTGGTAACCTCGGCCTCATGGGTGACGCTGTCCGCTCAGAATGACACTGTCGGTGTCCACGGAGTTGTCACGACAGTTCCTGCTGGGGGGTTGATCCGTAAACCGGCCAACTTTTTCGATCTTGAAGGGACGACCGTGACGTTCACCCCGAACGACGCGGGCGAGTACGCCGTCACGGTCGGCAATCTGGACTGGCGCGACCCCGTCTCCGGGGCGGAGACCGTCAGTGGCGTGCTGGGCTGGTACGAGTACCTGACAGTCGACCTGCCGTTTTCCTTCCCCTTTGCCGGTCAGACGTGGACGCGCGTCTATGCCAACACGAACGGAAACATCTCGTTCCAGCGACCCGAGAGGATGAACCGGCCGCATCGGGTCCGGCCAGCCGTCATGCGTTCCTTGGCGGCCGCGGTCGACTCCCGCTCGACCGCGGGACTTGAAACCATGATCGCCGCACTGTGGGCGATTTACCGCGATCCGACGGTCACGGTCGACTCCAGCGAGACGAGGGTGGTGATCACTTGGGGAGCCGTTCGTCGACAAGGCGACGCCAGCGGCTACGTGCCCCTTGGCGAGAACCTGTTTCAAGCACGGCTCTATCCATCCGGCGCGATTGAGCTGGGCTATCAGACCGTGCCGGAACGCGACGGCATCGTCGGTCTGTTCCACGGCCTGAGCACCCGAGGGCGCACCCTCGATTCGTTCGACGACCCCGCGGGAGACGTGGCCAATGCCGCGCTAGACATTGTCAGGATCGAGTTCGTCGACAATGACAGCACCGTACTCGCGCGGATGACGCTGGCCGGCGATGTTCCCACAGTGATGCACGATGGCGAAATCAGCTACCGGATAACCCTTCGCTTTAGCGGTACCGAGTGCTCTGCGGGAATCATCGTAGGCGCGAGCGGATGGAGACCGTTCCTCGATCGGTGCCCGGACCCGGACGTCGTCGGTTACCGGGTGGACGGCACGACCATCGAGATTCCCATCTCGAAGACGCTCCTCAACGGCTCAGATCGCTTTGCCTGGGACGCCGACGCCGTGTGGTGGGGACGGCAGGACGATCAGCTGTTCGAGGATCGAACCGTGTACGTTGGCAAATCGGACCGTGACCTGCGCGGATTGACGGGGACGACATCCGGCAACCTGTTCGAGGTGTTCCACTACCCCACGATGCCGAAGTTGATAGAGGAAGTGTTGTCGTTCGTCTACGAGCGCGTGCCCGCGAACGACGAAATCGCCGTGGCGTTCACGGACTTCCGCGTCGACGACCTCACCAACACCGGCGCGGGCACGGGACCGGTCAATGCACCCATCCAGGGCATCGGCGAGGGGCAGGCCAAGGCCAACTCGGGCAAACACTTCGGGTCCGACAGCCTGTTGGTCTCGATGCGACCAGTCTTCATCGGCGCACCCAACTTCAATGAGACGGGCGTCAGCCTCTACAGTGATCGCACGTTCTGGAACTTTGCCCCTGGCGTCGGCTGGATCGCGCACGAAGCCGTACACCGGTGGGCAGCCCATCTGGATTTCCGTAATCCTCGCTCGGGACGGGTCGAGAGTCTGACCAATGGCGGGGTTCACTGGAGCATTTATCTCCACACGCCTGCGGTGCACCCGGTGTGGCCGAGCTTTTCGGATGAACCCTACGTCCCCGTCTCGACCATGGGTGGCCGCGTCTGGGTGGACAATGGCGACGGCACCTTCACGCAGAAGTGGGACAGGGACGACACCTATCTCTTCCCGAAAGGTCTGTCAGCGCTCGATCTCTACGTCATGGGGATGATTCCACCGAACGAAGTGCCCGACACGTTCATCCTACGCGACGTTCAGGAAACGGAAAGATGGGACACCGTGAGGGCCACCAAGGTACCCGTTCGCATTGAAGACATCGTTGCGGCGATGGGGCCGCGAGTGCCCGCTGCGGATATGTCCCAGAAAGAATTCAGACTTGGGCTCTATTTGCTGCACGAGGACGGTCGGCCGCCGCAGGTGGATTTGCTGGAGCGTGCGACGGCCGTCTCGCCGGCGGTTGCGGAGTACTTCGCTAGGGCGACCGGTGGCCGCATGCGGGTGATTCCGACGGTGACGCCACCAATGACCGGACCGGTGGTGCCCGGTGGGAGCGAATCGTTCTCCATTTCGGCCACGACGCCGTACAGCTTGACGGTGGAGTGGACGGAGCCGGAGAATACCGGGTCGGCCATCACCGATTATGACGTACGGTACCGGGAAGTCGGCAGCGGCGGCGACTTCACCGATGTGCAGCACGAGGGGACGGCCCGGACCGCGACGCTCACGGGACTGAGCCCGGGCACGGCCTACGAGGTGCAGGTGCGGGCGACCAACGCCACAGGAACGGGCCCCTGGTCGGAGTTGGGCGAAGTGAGGACCAACCCCCTGCAAACGGGAGATCATATCTATTACTTCCCGCATCTTGCCGTGGGAGCGAGTTGGCAAACCACGATCACCTATATCAACTACTCCCCGCAGGAGGTGAGTTGCCAGACCGATTTCCTTTCCGATCACGGAAGCCCGCTGATGGTCTCGTTTGCGGGACTGGGAAGGGTGGATAGCCGGAGCGACGTTCTGCCGCCCGGGGGGTCGGTTCACCAGGAGACCAACGTGGAGCTGAGCGCTCCGCTGGCGCCCGGCTGGGCGCGGGCCAACTGCTCCGGGCCGGTGAAGGCCAGCCTGCTGTTTCGTCAGTTCAAGGGAGGGATGCCCGTGACGGAAGCCGGAGTCAATGCGGCGGCGCTTCCGGCAACCCGGTTTGTCACCTTTGCCGAACAGGGAGAAGGCAAGTTTGGGACCGGAGTGGCCTATGCCAACCCATCCGCCACAGCGGCCCACGTTACCTTTACTGCCAGGGACGCGGCGGGGCAGACGCTGGCCAGCATCGATCGGACGCTGTTACCCGGAGGCCACGCGGCTCACGGCATGTCGAGACTGTTCGGCATCCCCTTTATCGGATCGCTCGAAGTCACCTCCACGGCGCCCATCGTCAGCCTGGCACTGAACTTCGAGGCCGATCCAGTATTCTCCTCTTTGCCTCCGGGGGAACTGGATGTTTCCGCGCAGGGACCGACTACGTATTACTTCCCTCATCTTGCCGTGGGAGCGAGTTGGCAAACCACGATTACCTATATCAACTACTCCCCGCAGGAAGTGAGCTGCCAAACCGATTTCATTTCCGATCACGGCAGTCCGCTGATGGTCTCGTTTGCGGGACTGGGAAGGGTGGTTAGCCGGAGCGACGTTCTGCCGCCCGGGGGGTCGGTTCACGAGGAGACCAACGTGGAGCTGAGCGCTCCGCTGGCGCCCGGCTGGGCGCGGGCCAACTGCACCGGGCCGGTGAAGGCCAGCCTGCTGTTTCGTCAGCACAACAGCGAAGGAATGCCCGTGGCGGAAGGCGGAGTCAGTGCGGCGACCGTTCCGGCCACCCGGTTCGTCACCTTTGCGGAGCAGGGAGAAGGTCAGTCCGGGACCGGAGTGGCCTATGCCAACCCCTCCGACACGGCGGCCCTGGTGATCTTTACGGTCCGGGACGCGGAGGGGCGGGTGCTGGCCAGCGTCAATCGGACGTTGTTGCCCAGAGGGCATGACGCGCAAAATATGGCGAGCTTGTTTGATCTCAGCAGCTTTAGCGGATCGCTGGAAATCACCTCCACGGAGCCCATCGTCAGCCTGTCGTTGAACTTTGAAGCCGGTGCGGTATTCTCCTCCTTGCCTCCGGGGGATATTCCGGCGGGAGATGCCGGTACGGATACCGACGGCGACGAGGTCTCGGCGCAGATTCAGCGCTGCACCTACACACCGTACAAACCGCTGATGGAGCAGGTATCCACCGTTGGACCGGTCTGCGTCACCGGAAGCTCTCGGGTACCACAGCAGGCGCTTGATGAAGCTGGCCGGATGTTGGAGATCATGCTGTCGAACCGTGGCGATGTCGGCAATCAGCTACGTAGCGTGGGCGCCCTGACTGCCGTTTTTGCGCGCAGCGAAAACGTGTGTGATCTTCCATACTTTGCCGACCTTGTCGGGTCTGCTAGCTGCCAGGCGGAAGGCGGTTTGGGCGGGGTCCCCGGTCGTCCAGCCACGGCGTGCAGCGAGAAGAACTTGCTCAAGCAGTCAGATGATCCCTTCGGGCGAGGGTCGCGCGCTGGCGGCGAGAACGTATGTGTCCATGAACTGGCGCATACCATCATGAACGTGGGGTTGAGCAGCGGGGAAAGGAGCCAGATCCAGTCTCGTTTCAACGCGCCGGATACAAAGGCACTCTGGCGCGGCGATTTTGCGCTCGAAAACGCAGACGAGTTCTTCGCCGAAATGACGCAGGCGTATTTTTGTGCTAACCCGGAGGTGCCTTCGTTCCTGCACACGCATGGGATCAACTGCGCCGAGGAACTGCGGGACTACGACCGGGCAACGTATGACCTGATCCATGAAATATTACGGGGCGCTGCTGATCTTCGCTAACTTGTCGTTTCGGGGGCCCATGTGCTGTCCGGCCAGTTGCTGGGCCATCGAGTGGGGCACGCTGACACTGGTGGTGAACGGCGACGTGGTAGCCGGCACCATCCGGACGCCGGAGGCGACCTACCGCATCCGGCCAGCCGGGCCCGGGCTGCACACCGTCAGCCAGATCGATCCGTCACAGCTGCCGCCGATTCGTCATCAACCGCGAGGGCTGACATTCCTTTATGTGGCCAACACGGTGTGGTCGGCCGCTACTCCGACCAGCAGCCGGAGACGATCCGAAGCCGCTTGATGCCGGTCTCATCGACCGTGTAGACCCAGGCGAGCTCGCCGGCGCCGTTCACCAGCAGGAAGAAGAGAGCTCCCCGCACGCAATAGCCCGCCACCTTGGCCGCCTCGACCGCGACTGACTTTGGAGGCGGCTTCCACTCCGCCCTAAACGCGCCGCCCTGGACGGGCGTCGCAGGGCTCCGCTCCAGCCGCCCCCAAAGTCAGAGGGAAACGGCCTCCGAACCACAGAGGTGGTCCCCTTTTACTCTGCCCTTGACACCGGTAAAACGTTTTGTTGGCGGGGAAGCCTGCGGGCACCATGATGAGGCTAAGCTGGAAGCCGAATGGTTGCGGGGCCCAACCAGAAGCGATGAAGAAGTCCCGCTATACCGAAGAGCAAGTCGCCTACCCCCTGCGCCTGGCGGAGTCGGCACGCCGGTCGCCGATGTCTGCCGTCAAATGGGCGTTGCCGAGGCGACGTTCTACCTGTGGAAGAAGAAATACGGCAGCCTGGGAGCCACCGAGGTGCGGGAACTGCGTCAGATGCGAGACGAAAATTACTGGCCCTTCAGTTTGGGTTAAACGAGGACAGGATAGAGGTCTGATATGGGCGAACCAGTCGCAAAGGTTGTCCAGCACGAGGAGCGCCGTGACATCGTCATGGAACTCGCACTCGCTGGTGCTACTACCCGCGAGATCGCGAGACAAGTCGGGGTCCACCATTCGACGGTGGCGACCGACATCAAAGCTCGGCTAGAGTCCTCAAGCACGGACGAAAAAACTAGAAGATACAGGGAGTTGCAGCGCCAGCGTATCAACCGCCTCCTGCAGAAGTGGTGGAGCCTTGCCATGAAGGATACGGATGCACTAGACCGCGTAATACGACTGCTCGACCGTGAGGCTAAGCTGCTCGGGCTAGATAAGCCCGTCCGTCAATCCATCGACATGCGCCACGAAGGCGGCATCATGATCGCACCCGCAAGGATCTCCCCAGAAGATTGGGTCAAGCAACAAACAGAGAAGAATGCTAAGCGGGTTTCGCCCACGGAATCGAAGTGAGCGTCTTGGCTCCGGGAGGGTCGCCGCTTGTATGGCAACCGGCAACCCCCTGGAATCGCCAGCCTGAGAGGGGATCAAATGGTAAGCCTAGGCTATATCCCTGCCGGACCCTGATGCGCGGCCCCTTTTACCGGCCCTTCCCCTTGTCCGGCAAGGACGCGGTACTGATCGACGAGTCTCGCCAGACGCCGCGCAGCGGGCGAATCTACGGCCTGCGGACGCCCGACGGCCTGCTGGTCAAGCGGCTGCGCAAACGTAAGGGCCGCTGGTGGGCCGACGGGGGGTTTACCAAGGACGCGGAGCGAGAAGCTGTGAGAGACGAAGCACCGGCTATCGATCTCATCGGCGGCATCGCCTGAATTTACGGGAAACACCAATGCCACTACGATGTGCGGGCGACTCCAGAGGCTGGCGACCCGCATTGATGACGAAGTACGGGTATCAGTCCTTGCGCCTCCGGTCCGAATCGGACGCCAGAAGACCTTCGGCCACTGGCCGCGGATCGGCAAGCATCCAGATCGGCGCGTGCCACGCTGGTATCGTCGACAGTTCTTACAGTTGGTTCCCAGCGGCCGGTCCAGCGGCGTTGGCAACGGCGTAGCTCGCATCAGTCAGGTCTCGGGGTGCAGCTGCATCCCTTGACCAGCCGAGCCCTGACTATGAGAATAAGGAAATGACGGGAGGCATCATGGAGCGACGACATCGCTGGCTGGTCGCGGCGTCGTGCAGCATCTGGCTGTTGACGGCAGTAGCGCTCGTCAGCTGCCAGAACGCGCCGGACGTGGCCGGATTGCGCAGCCTCGCTACCGCGGGTGACGCTGCCGCGCAGTTCGACCTCGGCGACAGGCACTTCAACGGCGAAGGCGTTCCGCAGGACAACGGTGAGGCCATTCGATGGTTCCACCTCGCGGCCGAGCAGGGTCACTCCAGAGCGCAGGCCAGCCTCGGATTCATGTACTTCAACGGCGAAGGCGTTCCGCAAGACGACGGTGAAGCCGCCCGCTGGTACCACCTTGCCGCCGACCAGGGTTACGCCGAAGCGCAGTTCAGCCTCGGGGTAATGTATCGCAATGGTCGCGGCGCTCCGCAAGACGACGGTGAAGCCCTCCGCTGGTACCGCCTCGCCGCTGACCAAGGTCACGCCGGAGCGCATTTCAACCTCGGGCTGATGTATGCCAATGGGCGCGGCATTTTGAAGGACGACGGTGAAGCCGCCCGTTGGTTCCGCCTTGCCGCCGACCAGGGCCACGCCGAAGCGCAGTACACCCTCGGCCTCATGTACGGTGCCGGCCGGGGCGTGCCACAGGATTACGTCGCTGCCCACGAGTGGGCGAATCTCGCCGCGGCCCAAGGGCACGAGAACGCCCGCGCGATGCGCGATACGTTCGCCGAAGCGATGAGCGCTACGCAGCGAGCCGCACGCGAGACGCGCCCCTCCCGCTCCGAACCGGAAGACGACTTGACCGATTCATTTTCAGGTCGTTCACCGAAGTGTGGTCCCGTCATCGGGAAGACTCAGCAGGACTTGAGGAATGTAGAGGAGTTCTGCTCGGTGGGTATCCCAGCCGGGGCCGTCGAGGGAGCGTACGCGATGGGATCTCTGTTGTGGATCAAGATCACGCGGCCCATGGCCGATCAACTTCGCGCGGCGAATTCGCTCGATGCCGAGAGTTTAGTGCGGAACTGGATGAGGGGATGGAAGCAATTGAGTAAATCAAAAGCAGTCACGGTCACCATAGAGTGGCGAGATATTGAAATCGCAAAGGGCGAAACGACACTGCTAAGCGGAGATAAGGTCACGATTCATCGGTGACGCTCGCCGAAACAAGCTGGTGCACCTGATCGGCTTGGGTGAAGTGGTGGCGAGCCTGGAGCAAAGCGGCGGTCCCCGCCGTCACCGGCCCGGGCCCGCTTCGGCGGGCGCCGCGAACAGATCCTCGCCCGCGACCGCCGGCTCTGCCGCGCCGCCGCCCCGCTCGTCGTCTACCACCGCCGGCCCTCGAACCTTCCGGCCGCCCTCATCACCCTCTGCCGGCGCTGCCATGCGCGCCTGCATCGGCTCGGGGCGATCGACCGCTGGGTCCCCGCCGCTCTCCTCGAGCTGTGGGCCGAGCAGCATCCCGGCTCGCCGCGCCAATTGCAGCTCCCCGCCATACGCTGATGCAAGAGGAGCAAAAGGAACGCGAAGGAAAAACCGCCGCGCTGAGGGGTTGTAGGTAACCATGCCGCCTTCAGCTTACAGTTCCTCGCTCCCGCGCAGAAGCCGCCGTATTCATCGAATGCGGCTTCGTCGGTATCCTACCCCAGCTCGATTGCAGGCCGCAGCCATCGAGCTTGTGTAGGGTCGCTGACTGCGGCGCATTGGGAGAATCTGGTCGGTACCCTTGTTGTGGGGGGTCGCCAACGAGCCGAGAGGCACGTCAGGGAGGCGCTTCGCCATCGCCGACTGGGGCGATTAATGAAGCGCGGAGAGATATGAGATGAGATGCCAGGAAACATACAAAGTCACAGGCATTGCCCCTGGTCCCACCGCGTTCCAACTCGGCAACTGCCTGACGATGCGCAAGTCCCGCGACGTTGTGAACACACCAGTTATGTACGCGAAAGTGCGGGGCTCGATGAACACTCCCGGAACAATCGACAACCTAAGCTTCTTTGAAGAGTTATTTAAATCCGACGTCGTATTGGACTACCAGGTTTCGGAACCCCGGCAGCAGGGCGACGTGATGGAAGGCGCCGTTCTAGTCGTGGCGCTTCTGATCGCCTTTCCAAATGCCCGATTCGGGTTAGGACTGCCGGGTGGGGACAGCGTCCTCGGACCAAGCGACCATTACCGCTCGCTTGGCGCGACATCCATTGACCTCAGCGAGGCCAGCGGAGACAGGTTCTTCCTCACTCAATTGTTCAACTACCTACGGAGCCATTCCTACTATGTCGATGACGATCTGGTCCATATTCTGGCCCTGTTGACCGACCTCTGCCATGACCGTGACCGCACGATACCTGCTCAGGTGTTGTCTCTCTCGACCTCGGGAAATCACCAGGTCGATGCCGGCTTGTTTCACGCGTACCAATTGATCGAGGCTCTCTTGGAGACGGGCAATAACCACGAACTGCTCCGCGACGCCGTTGCGCGATGGAACGGCTCTTACGATCTGCAATTGAACGCCGACGAAATCGATTTCATCAGAAACCTGCGCGACATATCACTTCACTTCAAAGCGCCGCGGGCCGAGACACGCCTGAAGGACAGCCAGATTGCGCTGGGATTCGACCGGGACAGGTCCAGGCAGCATGAATTTCGGCAGCACGGCATGCAAAAATTACTGCGCAAGGCCGCGCGAGCCTATTTTTCCGCCCGCCTGCAACTGGCACACGCGCTCGACGTATGCAAGACATAGAATCAGACACGGGATACGACACACAACGGCGCTCGCCGGACGGCGTCCTTGCCCTTATGTCCCAAACGACCGTTTACGACACATGCTGATCGGCTACGCCTGCGTCTCAAAGGCGGATGGCTCCCAGTCGCTGGACCTGCAGCGCGACGCCCTGCGGGCCGAGGGTATCGACGGCGCGGCCAACCTCTACCACGACTTCGCTTCCGGCGTACGCGACGACCGGCCCGGACTCGACAGCTGCTTGCGCACCCTGAGGAAGGGCGACGTGCTCGTGGTCTGGAAACTCGACCGCCTCGGCCGCAACCTCGCCCATCTGGTCAACACCGTGCAGGACCTCTCCGCCCGCGGTGTGGGCCTGCGGGTGCTCGCCGGTCAAGGTGCGCAGATCGACACCACCACCGCGGCAGGCCGTCTCGTGTTCGGCATCTTCGCGGCGCTGGCCGAGTTCGAACGGGAACGAGTGCGCTCACGGATCTTATCGGAAGGTATCCATCCTCTCCCGGCCCGGTCCGTCGTCCCGTGTCTGTTAGTCAGGGTACTAGCTTGATATCGATTGATTTTCAAGTCAAAAGCGCCAACCTAGCGGGTCTCTGCGACGACCAGACCGGCCCGTTTGCGCGCTCTCATTCGCGCGTTCGCCAACTCGTAACTGGCTTGGTACCGCATCCAGAAATCGGCATTCGACCAGCCGGCTGCCTCGAATCGCAAGGCCATATCGGCCGAGATTCCGCCCCGACCGTTGAGCACGCGGTCCAGCGTCGTGCGGGCCACGCCTAACTTCTCGGCCGCACTAGTCACCGTCAACCCTTCGGCTTTCAGACAATCTTCCCGCAATGCC
Source organism: Bryobacterales bacterium (assembly GCA_965248235.1). Lineage (GTDB taxonomy): Bacteria > Acidobacteriota > Terriglobia > Bryobacterales > UBA6623 > UBA6623. The sequence continues at coordinate 16,797 of CBDFIU010000004.1, forward strand.
TCGCCGGGGTGAATGTTGGCCACGATCTCATCGCCTATCATGCTCATGTTGTTCCTCCTAATGGTTAGTGGTAATCGGTCAAGTCAACGTCGAACACGTCGCCGTCCTCCATGCGGAACAGGATTCGCCAGTTCGCCGACACCCGCACTGACCAATAGCCGACAAGCTCGCCCTTCAGCGCGTGCAGCCGGTAACCAGGCAAGGCCATGTCGCGAGGAGTGATGGCGATGTCCTGTTCCCTCAAGATGCGCACGATCCGCGCCGCGTGTTCCGGCGGAAGGCTGCTGCGGTCACCGCGAACCGCTCGCTTCAACGCTCGATACAACGCTCGATGTCGCACCGATTTAAGCACGGAAACACTGTCGCATGGTGCGCGTCATGCGTCAACCCGGCCGCGAGATCTCATACTGGTCGAAGAACGGCCCGACCCGGTCATTGAGCAAATCCGCAGCGGTGATCGGTGTCTTCTGGTCGGGGGTTGAGACTCCGCGCACTGCTTATGCGCCTATTGAATATCGCAATCCAACTCTCATGTTCGTCTTTTGCTTGAGACCACCATGAACATCAATCAGATCGTGAAACTTGCCTGTGGCCTCAACCCCAATCTCAAGGCCTACGCGGTTATTTCCATGGCCCCTACCCATCCCGCCATCACCGAAGCTCAAGAGGCCCACGAATTCCTTATGGAGCTTCCCGAGATCGAGCTCTCTAGAGTTTTTATCCGAGAGCGCAAGGTTTTCCGGGACGCCATAGTGGAAGGCAAAGGGGTGATCGAGTGCAAGAACAAAAAAGCCAAGGCCGAGATCCAGCTCTTGGCTGGGGAGATCTACGATGGCTGAACGGCAAAGATTCCAACTGCCCAAGGAGAACAAGGTGCTGGCGGTTGCCCCAGAAAAGATCGCGGCGTTTGTTCAAGGAACCCTCCGCGAAGGGGATCGATCCCGAGTTACCCTGGGTCGGCCTGGACCCAAAAGCCAAGCCGACGAGTGGTATCAACCTAAGATTGAATGAGTACCAGATTGCATTGCTGCGCTTTGTAGCGAAGCACGAGGATCGAAGTCAACAGCAGGTAACCAAGCGCATGTTGATTCCGGCCCTGGAAGCTAGGGCGCAAGAGATATTAGAGCGAACTCCTGGTTGAGGTGGGCGCACCTAAGCTGGACCTCGAGAATCCGCCCGCTCGCTCGCCGCTGCCTTCTCTGACCCGGGGAGGAAAGGTCATCGACCCCGAGCAGCTCTAACCAGGGCCCTCCCGTAGCCGCCCGCGCCCCGCAACAACGGGGGTCGCGGTAGGGATACCGGTCGCCCGGCACCCCCCGCACAGATCCGTACGTGAGCGTTTAACTCATACGGCTCCTGCCTCGGATGTTGGCGGCATCGCATGCCCTACAACAGCATCCGCTCCGCACGCCGTCCAGCGCTTGGGGCACGGTTGGCCCGCCTCTATGTGCGGTCGAGGTCTCCCGGTTCTCGCGCAGAGAGTTTCCTGACGTGCACAAGTTCTTCGACCGCGCCGGGGCCGGTCGCCGCTCGCGCTGGCGCGGCGGCCGCTGTGGCCTTCCCCTCCAGTCAACAAGGTCGGCCCCCGAGACGAGTTATTTCACGGCTCCATAGTCCGGCCCGCCAGTGCCTCTGTCAACGCTTCGCCCGCGCTGTCGCCACCGCCGGCGCATGACTCGAGGTCAACGTGGTTCGCTGCTCCTTCGTTGTGGGGCTCCTTCCTCCCCGACTCTCCGCCGGTTTATCCCGGCGCTTTCTGACCGCCCCTTAATAACCGTCCAACTAGAGGCCCCCTGAGAAGAAGTCGGCTGCCAGGCAGCCTTTCACGGCGCCAGTATATCGAGTCCCAGCCGGTCGCAGGGGGCGTCGTGGAGGTCCTGGCGGACGCCCAGGTAGCGTTCGGTGGTTTGGATGGAGGCGTGGCCGAGGGAGAGCTGGATCTGCTCGAGCGGCACCCGGCCCTGGTGAGCGAGCTTGGCGAAGGTACGACGCAAGTCGTGGGGGGTAATCTCCACTCCGATCCGCCGGCGGTGATGGACGACCAGCCCTTCTCGGGCCCCGCACACGCGGCAGCCATGGTGGTCGCGGGCCAGTATTTTCTCGCGCAAGCCGCCGAAGCGGGCGCGGCTGCGGCGCCCGTAGCAGGCCAGGCACCACCCCCTGCAAAACAGCTGGAAGCTGCCGCAGGGGCAGCAGAGCGGGAGCTGGGAGCCGGGGGTCACGGGAGGGCTCTATTTAGCCTATCATAAGAGTCATTATCATAGGGTATTCCAGCCCCCGAAAAAACCTCATTCCGCACAACTGTATGGTAACGTGTAGGGAGCAAGGAAAGCCCCCCTGCCGCCTCAACCCCTTTGGTTGGTTCACCTTCCCCGCATCATCGAGGAAGTTCGCCTGCTCCAGGGGCCGCTCGCCGACGCCAACGAATTGCCGTGGTTTCCGCAGTCGAAAGACTGCGGCCCCATTGAAGCAGGAAGCCCGTGACCGCGGCTGTGAAGCTTGGGGATCGACCTGCAACCCTTTGCGCCGTCCGGCCTTTCGGCTAGACAATTCCGGCCGACTCAAGCAGGTCCAGCGCCGCCTTCCGGTCCAGCTTGTCCGCCTGGAACTGGCCGCCGAAATCCAGGATGCACTCCAGGCAAGCTAGTCTGCATCGGCTCTGGTGGTTTTGCGAACCGGTAAGTATCTTCCTGGCTTCCTTAAGCCACTCTTCTCCCCGGTTAAAAAGCTCCAAACAGTGGCCGGCGCCGCTGGCGGTCGAATCGTAGATTGCCAAGTCGAAACGGTTCCAGCTGGTGGAGGGTTTCGCGTACGCTTCCAGTTCCCGGCTGTCCACTTCCAGCAACTTCGCGCCGGCCAGCACCAATGCCCGGCCCAGTGAGTAGACAGCTTCTCCTGCGGCCAGCGCGCTGGCAGAGAAGCAGAGCAAGATCAGGTCCGTTCGTTCTCTCGCGGCCAGAACGCGATTGCGCCAGACAGGGGCCTGCTCGTTTTTTTTCCAGCACGGCTGATTTGCCCGTGCGTCATATACCCTTGCATGGGTCTCAAACTTGTCGGGCAGCTTCTCGCGCCCCATTCCTCTCTTGACCTCGCTCATGGCAAAGCCGCATCGAGTGCAAATCGCAAAGCCCAGCTTATTGGCGCCGGCGTTCCGCAACAGAAGCTCGGATTCCTCACAGTACCTTGCCGACAGCCCCGATAAACCGGCAAATCTTTCGACCTCATCGGATTCTTGCGCCAAGAAGAAGCACCCCGTCAATAGCTGTTAACCACTGTGAATACAGTGTTCAAAGACGCTCATTCACACTCATTCACACTCAGTATTTGGGCAAACATTTGGGCAATTCCGCCCACGCCCCATTTTTCTTTGCATTGAGTTTCGCGGGAGGCCGGCGTGTACGGGTGCATTGAGATCCACCCTTCGCGCCTGGCCTCCTGGCGGAGCTGCGAGCGGCGGGCGATGTGGGAGCACCTGCACCCCGAATCGAAACCCTTCGCCGGGGAGCATATCGCGGGCTGGATCGGCTCGGCGGTGCATGCCCGGCTAGCGGGCAAGGATCTTCCCGCTCTCCCTGAGCCGGCCCTTTTCGACGACCGCACGCCGACCGAGATATACGCCCGGGCGCAGGTCAACATGCTCGTCACCTCGATCGAGGCTAAGGTCGATCCGATCGGCTGGAAGGTGCTCGCGCGGGAGTTGCCGGTCCGCGCGCCGGTCGAGGACGCGGTGATCGCGGGGACGTGCGACCTCGTGGTCGATACCGGACTTGGCAAGGCCGTGCTGGATGTCAAGACCGGCCATACCTCTCATCATTCCTGGCTGCAGCTCGGAGCTTATGCCGCGGCGCTCGATGCCACGGAGGACGAAGGACCCGCCTCGGTCGGGCTGATCTCCTGTCCGCGCCCGCGCGTCGGCCGGCCCGAAGCCGCGCAGATCGAATTCCGTCCCTCGGGTCCGGCCAAGACCGACGCCGCGGCGGTCGTTCGCCGCGTCATCGCACTCTTCAACGACGGCGGCGAACCGCTGCCCAATCCCGGCCTGCACTGCGCCCAATGCCGGGTGATGGACTGCGCCTCACGAATACTTCCACGAAAGGAACCCTATGCCAACTAAGGAACAGTATCAAGTATGCAGACAAACAGTCGAGAGTGCCGCCGCCGACGCCAAGCCGCACCTTAAACGGATCGACGTCACCCCCGATTATTTCTCCCGGGTAGTGCTCAACGCCATGATGACGAACCCCCGGATCGGCGAATGTGATGCCAAATCGCTACGCAAGGCGCTCCTGACCTGCGCCGAGCGCGGCCTGATGCCTGACGGCCACTCGGCCGTGATCATTCCCGTCAGGTCCAAAGGCAGCAGCGCGCCGAAAGCGCGTCTCGACGTGATGATCGGCGGCATGCTCGACAAGTGCCGCGAGGGGATGCCGGGGATTACGATTCGGGCAAGGTGCGTCTACGCCGCCGACGAGTTCGACTACGAGGACGGGCTGCGTCCGCTGTTACACCATGTCCCGAACAAGGATGGCAAGCGCGCGGACGAAAACGTCATTGCGGCCTACGCGGTGGCTCACATCCCGGGCAATGAGCAGCCGGAGTTCACGGTCTTCTACCGCGCTGACATCGATGCGCGCAGGAAGCGTTCTCCGGCACGTAACGACGGCCCCTGGGTGACGCACTACGCGCAGATGGCCGAAAAGTCGGTGCTGAGGGCGTTGTTGAAGCGCCTGCCGATCCGAGGTCAGGCCCGTGCGGCGATGGATGACTTCCTGCCGGAATCAGGCGAAGCGGACACGCCCGTCGTGGAGATGGCATCGCAAGGCGGCGGCGAGTATCAGGCCCGGCAGCAACAAAACAGCGATCCCAAGCCTGAACAGGCCGAAGACACCGCATCGCAAGAACAAGACACCGCATCGCAAGAACAAGACACCGCACCCGACGGCACGGGCAACTGGGAAAGCGATGAGTTCTAGCGCGATGGCGGAGATGATCGTCACGGTCAGCAACGTGCTGGGGGTGGAGCGGGCGGAGATCCCCCTGCCCAAGGCCGCGCCGCTGGGCGTACTCGGCCCTAACTCCGCCGGCAAGACATCGCTCGCCACGGCCATCGGCGCGGTACTGTCGCGCGAGGCTAATCCGCTGGGTCTGGCCCCGACCGCGAGACCTTACTTCCGCCAGGGGGCCGACTATGGCGAGGTTCTGCTGTCGGGTCCCGGCGGCACCGAGTACGTCCGTTGGGTGTTGTCGGAAAAGGCCATGCGGGTGTTCGCCGAGGCTCCCGAGCCGCTTCATCCCGCGGCTGTCGGGCTGACGGATTTCATCTCCCGGGCCAGCGCCCGCGCGCGGGGGGAGATCTGGGAGTCGGCCTTCCTGCCGCCGCCCGAGCAGATCGAGGACGAGCTGAAGAAAGAACTGCGTTCCGCGCTCGCCGGCGAGCGCATGGTGTCGGATGTCATCGACATTTTGCGGGAGCAGGGCTGGGAGTCGGTCGAGGGGGTCTACCGGGCCAAGGCGAAGGAGAGCAAGAGGGAGTGGTCCTCGATCACGGGCGAGCCATACGGCACGTCGAAGGCCCCGAACTGGACGCCTCCGGGTTGGCGGTCGGACTACGACGGCGTGACGCCGCTCGAGGCCGAAGCCGCGCTCGGAGATGCGCGGGATGCCCTTCAGGCGCTCCATGTATCGGGAGCGGTCTCGGCGGCCGAAGCGCAACAGGCGAAAGACGCCGCCGAAAAGATTCCCGAACTTCGTGAAAGAAAGGACGAGGCGGCCCGGCGGCTCGAGGAGGCCGGAAAGACGGCGGCGGCTGTCGAGGGGGAGATCGCCGGGATTAGGGCGGATGGTTTCGAGACGAAGAACAAGTACGAGGAGCACCAGCGCTCGAAGCCCCGGCCGAGCGACGGCAGGCCCTGTCCGCTCTGTGGCGGAAAGATTGTCGTGCGGGACCGGGCCCTCTACGCGGCGGAGGACGAGGCGGCCTTCGCCGAGCGCATCAAGGAGTGGGAGAAGCGGGGAGAGGAACTTGGGGACAGTCTCGATTTTCTGCGTCAGAAGCTGGCGGCGGCGAAGCGGAAGGGCAGGCCGATTCTTGAGCAGCGCGAGCGGGCGGAGAACGTCAAGGCTGATGCCGACGCTGATCTGCGGGCGGCGGGAGTGCAAGCCATCGGGGCGGACAGCCCTCTCAAGGCGGACGAGTCGGAAGAGCGAATCGCGCTGGCCGAGCAGGAGCTCGAGTCGCGGAGGGAGGCGCTGGATCTGATTCGCAAGCGTTCCGAGGCCACCGAAGCCCACCGCTCAGTCTCCTACTATGCGCTGATCGCGGAGCTGCTGGGGCCGCGTGGCATCCGGGGCCGCGCCATGAAAGCCGGCTTGGAGCGATTGGCGAAGGGCCTCGGGCGGGTGCATGAGCTGACCAACTGGCCCCTCGTCAAGCTCGATCCCTCCTACGCCGTCAGTGCCGGGGAGCGGCCCGTGGCGTTGTGCTCGACCTCGGAGCAGTGGCGGGCGCAGACAGCGCTTCAGATCGCCCTCGCACTGGCCCTAGACAACAACTACGCCGTCCTGGACGGAGCCGATGTCCTCGACGCCTTGGGGTTGATGGAGCTGGGGGTGTTGTGCGATTCGCTTGCCGCGGATAGCGGTCTGTCCCTCGTGGTCTGCGCTACCGGATGCCGCGAGATGTTTCCCGAGCATTGGGCCACGGTCACGGTCCAGGAAGGCAGGATATCCGATGCTCACCCCGCGTGACTATCAGCTGGCGGACGTCGAGAAGCTGCGGCTGGTGCTGCGGCGGGTCCGTGCCGTGGTCTACCAGCTGCCCACCGGCGCGGGCAAGACGATCGTGGCCGGCTACATCGCCTCCCTGCTGGCCGACCGCGGCAAGCGGGCGCTGGTGCTGGTCCATCGCCGGGAACTGGTGCGCCAGTTTTCGAAGACCCTCACCCAGGCGGGCTTGGGCGATCAGTACGGCATCATCGCCGCGGGCCGCGCCGAGACGCGCTGGGCGCGTTTCCAGATCGCCTCGGTGCAGTCCATCAACCGCCGCGAGACCGGCTGGCTGAAGCCCGACCTCGTGATCGTCGACGAGGCGCACCATGTCAAGGCTAAGACCTGGGAGAACGTGCTGGGCCGCTTCCCAGACACCAAGGTGTTGGGGTTGACGGCGACACCGGGACGGCTCGACGGCAAGCCGCTGGGCGATCACTTCGACACCTTGGTACAGGGGCCGTCGATCGGGGAGCTTGTCGAGCAGGGTGATTTGGCGCCGATGCGTGTTCTGCGTCCCGAACAGGGACTTTCGACCGCCGGTGTCCGCACGATGGCGGGCGATTGGAACAAGAAGGACCTCGACGAGCGGTTAACCGATCAGGTGATCGCGGCCGGAGCTGCCGCCTACCGCCGCTACGGGGCCGGCAAGAGGGCCATCTTCTTTGCCGTGAACCGGCGCCATAGCAAGGCCATCGTCGAGAGTTTGAGCAAAGAGGGTTTCCGCGCCGAGCACATCGACGCCGAGACGGACGTCAGGCGCCGTGACCTGGTGCTCAAGGAGTTCGGCGAGGGCCTGATCCAGGTGGTCTCGAACGTGGACCTGATCTCGGAGGGAACCGACGTCCCCGAATGCGAAGTCATCATGATGGGCCGTCCGACCAAGAGCGTCACGATGTATTTGCAGCAGGCGGGGCGCGCCATGCGGCCCGGCGAGGGCAAGACCGCCCTGCTGCTCGATCTGGCCGGTAATTCCTGGGATCTCGGCCTGCCGGACGAAGAGCGCAGCTGGGACCTCGAGGGAACTAGGCAGGGTGCAGCCGTCGACAAGCGCCCGCCTGCGTTGCGTCAGCGCTGCTGCTCGGCCTGCGCCGAGGTCTACTCCTCGCGTCTTTTGGCCTGCCCATCTTGCGGCACCGAACACGTGCTGCCAAAGCCCCTGGAGGTCGAGACGGAGCTGAGGGAGGCGGCGCCGTCCGAACGCACCCCAAAGATGATCTCCCGGCGCGAGATGAAGTCACGCCTCGCCGCTGTCATGCGCCGGCGGGAGGGATACGAAGGGCTGGTCAGGATCGGCAAGGACTTCGGGTACAAGCCGGGCTGGGCGCGGCTCATGGCGGAAGTGCTGAAGGTGCCGATCGATGACCACAAGACTAGTTGACCTGCTGCGGGAGGACGGCGTAGAGCTGCGCGGCAAGGGACCGGAGATCGCCGCCAAATGTCCTTTTCACGACGACCGGACGCCCTCGATGAGCGTCAACGTCGAGAAGGAGGTTTACAACTGCCACGGCTGCGGAGCAGAGGGAGACGCCGTCATCTATCTCATGGACAAGCGGGGCTTGAGCCAAAAGGAAGCCTTGCGGGAGGTCAAGGGCGAGATGTACTCGACGCAACCCAAGCCGCGGAAGAAGGAGTCACGGCCCAGCCGGCCGTACTGGATCTCCGGCCTGCCCGAAAACGCGATCACGCGGCATCGCTACCTGCTGGGGGACGGGTCGCTCGCCTTCGTCGTCTGCCGCTTCCCGAAGGGAGCCCAAGCCAAGTGCAAGCCATACACGCCGGCCAAGCGCGGGGGCAGCGACGGCTGGACGATGAATCTGGCGATCAGAGAAGGACGTCCGCTCTACCGGCTGGGGGAGATGAACAAGGCGTCTTCCGGGAAGCAGGTGATGGTCGTCGAAGGAGAAAAGTGCGCCGACGCGGTCGCTTCCGCCTTCCCCAAGGCGGTGGTGACTACCTGGCACGGCGGCGCGAAGGCGTGGAAGTACACCGACTGGTCGCCCCTCGAAGGCCGGCGCGTGCTGCTGGTCTCAGACGCCGACAGCGAGGGGCGGAAATGCATGCTCGACCTGGCCCGGCACCTCAAGGGCCTGGAGTGCACGGATATCAGGATCGCCCTGCCCGAGGGAGAGGATCACCGTGACATCGCCGATGAGATCGCCGAGGGCGGCGGGCAAGCCGCCGGGGAGTGGCTCAAACGGCTGGCCGCGCCCTGGAAACCGCCCGAGCCGGAGAAGGCAGCCTCGAAGCAGCCGAAGAAAAAGAAGGATGATCCGCCTGCGCCCGCAAACGCCGCCGACAACGACTATTTCCGCATCCTCGGCAACGTCGGCGACAGCGTTGCCGTGAGGCTCGCGACGCATCAGATCATGCTCTATTCGCGTTCAGCGCTCACGCAACCCTCGACCCTGATCTCACTGGCCGCCTACAACTGGTGGCTCGATTTGCTGACCCAGGAGTCGCTGACGCCCTCGTCCTGCCATTCGGTCGGGTCGGCGCTGATCCGCGCGGCCGACCGCCAGGGCCAGATCGACCTCTCGCGGGTCGCCGGACGGGGATTCTTCCGCAACGACAACAACCGTTACGTATGGAACCTGGGCGACCGCCTGCTGGTTGACGGCAGGGAGGGCGAACTCGACAGCCTCCAGGACGGCTGGCACTACGTTAACGGCCCGCGCATCGAGGTCGCTGAAAAACGCGCCGGCCACGGCGAGCGCAAGCGGGTCGCGGAGGCCGTCGAGCGTTACCGCTGGCAACATCCGTTGGACGGCAGGCGCTTTCTGGGCTGGCTGGTGTCGAGCATCGTCGGCGGCGCCTTGGAGTGGAGGCCGCATATCTGGCTGGCGGCGGCGGCCGAGACGGGCAAAAGCTGGTTGTTGAAGCGCGTCGCGGCTAGGCTGCTGGGCCCCATGGTCGTGCGCGTGGCGGACGCCACCCCGGCGGCGATGGCGCGGCGCATGCGCTCGGATTCGCTGCCGCTGATTCTTGACGAGGCCGAACCCGACCGGCAGTGGATCGAGGGGCTGATGGACTTGATACGGGTCGCCGCGGGCGGGGACGGAGAAAGGATCCGCACGGATGTCGGCGGCAACGTGCAGAGGCTGCACCCGCGCTTTTCGGTCTGCATGAGTTCGACCAAGATCGCGAACCTGCGGGCGGCCGACGCCAGCCGCTTCCAGATGCTGAACCTGTCGCTAAAGGGTGTCGAGAACTGGCCGGAGGTTGAACGCGCGATCGAGGACTCGCTCGCGAACGGCGCCTGCGAACGGATCCGCGCGGCCCTGATCCATGAGGGGCATGAGGTCGTCGAGGAGTCCGCCTCGGTCTCGCGCGAGTTGATGCGCGACGGTCACGGAACAAGGGGCAGCCTGATCGGAGGAGCGCTCACGGCCGGCTGGCGGTGGCTGTCCGGCGAGACGGACATGCTGCCGCCGGTCACCGAGACGCTTGTCGGGCAATCGCAAGATGACGCCGGCTACGCGCTGCGGGAAATCCTCAATCTCCGCGTCCAGACGCACGGCGCGGAGAGGGTGCCGCTGATCGACCTGCTGACCGACCAGGTGAGGTATGAGGAGAAGCTCCCAGCGGGTTACGGCCTCCGGCTCGACGACGACGATGACCTGCTGATCGCCACCAGGCACCCTTCGCTGCTCAGGGAGCTGCGCCGCACGGCGTTCGAAAAGGTCGACTTGCGGCGGCTGCTTTGTCAAGTCGAGGGAGCCTCACTGACGGAGTATCCGGTGCGCTTCAACCAGATGCGGATGAGGGCCGTCTGCATCCCCAGCGAGGTTTTGAAGATGCACGGGGTTGATCTCCACAGGACTGGGCCCGAGGAAAGCTGAGATGGAATACGCCAAATTTCAGAAGAAGCTGCCTCCGGACTGGTTGGCGGTGACCCGTACCCGGGAAAAATCACGCATCCGCTTCATCGAAGGAATGGTCGAGCCGGAGGAATGCCTGCAGCTCATCAACCTGGGGCAGGTCGCCGCCGGCCTGTGCGGAAAATCCCAGCTCGGCCCGCGCGACATCGAGACGGTCGTTCTCCGGCGGCCCAGCTACACCATGATCGCCGATCTCGCCGACTGCGTGCGGCTGGATTTGGCCGGAGTCCTCGTGCCCCTCGAGACACGGTTAATCAGGCGCGACAGCGGTGTCCGCCCGCCCCGGTCGAGGCCCGATATCAAGGCGCCTATGGCGCGGCGCTGGATGCTGTTTCTCAACGGCGACTACGAGGGCGGCGAACTCTACTTTCCCCGCAGCCGGGTGTTCGTCAAGCCCTCGGCGGGCTGCGCCGTGATATGGCCTCTCAGCACGCCCTCGGGCATCGCACCGATCCAGCGCGGCCGCCAGTTCGCCATGGAGGGACTGGCGGCTCCACGCGGCGCCCGGGAGCAATGGGTGGCCGAACTCAAGGTGGCGGCATGAGCGTTCGCATCCTGGGCGGCGACGTGTTCGAGCGCCTAGCCCAACTGCCCGACGAAAGCGTGCATTGCGTCGTGACTTCTCCGCCCTATTGGGGGCTTCGGGCCTACGGCGAAGACGAGAAGATGATCGGCCTTGAAGAGACCTTCGAGGAGCACATGGACGTGCTGGTCCGCGTGTTCAGGGAAGTGCGGCGCGTGCTGCGCAGTGATGGAACCTGCTGGCTGAACCATGGGGATTCTTATTACAGCGGCGGCAGAGGTTCTATCGGAGCAGGAGAGAAGCAACAAACAAACAACGGAAGCCTGACTTCTAAGCGTGTTGCTATTCCCACCGGTCTCAAGCCCAAGGACCTGATGATGATGCCCGCCCGAGTAGCACTGGCGTTGCAATCCGACGGCTGGTGGCTGAGGTCCGAGATCGTCTGGTCGAAGCCTAACCCAATGCCTGAGAGCGTCACCGACCGGCCTACCTCGGCACACGAAAAGGTGTTCCTGCTGACGAAGAGCGCCAAGTATTTCTACAACGCGGAGGCGGTGCGCAAACCGGTTCAGGTCTTGGAGACCAGGGGGTTCAGACCCGGTGTCTATGGGGGCGCGCCTCCCGGCAACCCCCGCAAGACCGACAAGCAGCGCGGCCATTCCCGCCGAGGATTCAACGGCCGCTGGGACGAGATGTCCAAAGCCGAGCAGGAGGCCATGGGAGCAAATCTGCGTAATGTCTGGACCATTTCTACCTTTGGGTATCCCGAAGCCCACTTCGCCACCTTCCCGCCCAAGCTTGTCGAGCCGTGCATCAAGGCGGGAACGAGCGAAGAAGGATGCTGCGGGGAGTGCGGTGCGCCCTGGGCTCGGAAGACTCATGTTGCGTATCGCAACCCCGGGTTTGCCCGACGGCTTGAAAAGCAAGTCACAACCGTAAGCTGGCAGCCCACCTGCGAGCACGATGTAGAGCTAGTCCCTTGCACGGTCCTAGACCCCTTCGGAGGCTCAGGAACCGTCGGACTCGTAGCTCAAGGCTTGGGCCGTGACGCCATCCTGATCGAACTCAATCCAGACTACGCGGAGATGGCCCGACGGCGGATCCATGATGATGCTCCCTTATTCGCCGACGTTCGGAAGGAGAGCCATGAAACGTCCGAACTCCCCGGCTAAAAGGCAGGCCAAAAGCACAGGCGAGGAAACGCTTTGGCTGTGGCTGCATTTGTTTCAGCCCGGCCTTTGGCAGCGGGAGTTTCGCTTCCACGAGACGCGCCGCTGGAGGTTCGATTTCGCCCGTGAGGACATCAAGCTCGCCGTCGAGTTTGACGGCCTGCTCTACCGGGGAGGGGGCGGCGGTCACCAGCGTGTCGCGGGCTACGAGAAGGACCGCGAGAAGGACGCCGAGGCGCTGCTGCTCGGCTGGCGGGTGCTGCGTGTCTCGCCGGGCATGCTGCGCAGCGGCAAGGCGTACAGCTACATCGCAGCGTTGGCGAAGACGGGGGAACGGGAGGAAACCCATGAAACACAGTCAACCGAAGAATCAAGCCAACAAGAAGTGGCCGATGACCGCAGGCGAATTGCAAAGAGCACGCTATGAACTGGTGGGGCAGGGCCAATGCCCCCGCTGCCGCGGCCAGGTGTTCATGGTGCGCACGCCTGTCGGCAGCAAGTTCGTGCTGTCGGTAGACCCGATGCCGCTGCTTACGGGCGAGATAAGCTACCGCCCGCACAGCGGCGAATGCACACGAAATGGAAAGGAGGTCGCATGAGCTATTTCGCAGGCGCTGTGAGGTTGCTGGTGTTCTCATCCTGGGCGCTGCTAAGGCTGGCTAAGGGCTGTGGTCACCGCCGTACCACGACACCGCGCAAGGACGAGGAAGGGGCCTACGTGCGCTGCCTGGAGTGCGCGGCGAGACTCCCCCAGCCCCAGTGGGACGAGGCATGAGTGACCGCCTACTACAACGAGATCGACCCCTACGCCGCCGAGTGGCTGCACAATCTGATCGCCGCCGGCGAGATCGCCCCCGGCGACGTGGACGAAAGGAGCATCGAGGAAGTCTCGGGCGATGACCTTAGAGGATACGTCCAGTGCCACTTCTTCGCCGGGATCGGCGGATGGAGCTACGCCCTCCGTCTCGCCGGATGGCCGGATGAGCGGCCCGTGTGGACGGGGAGCGTTCCCTGCCAGCCGTTCAGCGTCGCGGGAAAGGGAGCCGGAACAGATGACCCTCGGCATCTGTGGCCCGAGCTCTACCGGCTTATCCGCCAGCGACTGCCTGAGCATGTCATTGGCGAGCAGGTGCCGGGAGCGATTGGGCACGGCTGGCTCGATGGAGTATCGGCAGACCTGGAAAAAGAAGGCTACGCCGTCGGGTCGATTGTACTGGGCGCACACAGCGTCGGCGCACCGCACATCCGGCAACGGCTGTGGTGGGTGGCCTACTCCCAATGTCCCGAACGGCGGGCGCTCGATCAGCCACGCCGAGATGCGGGGTTCGACGGCTTACCACAAGGGCAAGAAGGTGCAAGTCGGATTGGAAGCGGCGGCGAGGATGGCTGGCTGGACGACACCGCAGAGTCACGACGCTCAGGGCCGCTTCGCACGGAAAGGTGGGATGCAGAGCAATCCCGGGAAGGCGTTGGAACGGCGCAAGCAGGGTCACATGCTGAACCTCGACGACGCGGCAACGCTGGCGGGTTGGGCGACGCCGCGGTCTCGGGACTACAAGACGAACGGTGTGAGCAGGACGCGGGAAGCGAAGGGCGTTTCCGACAGCTTGGATCACCAAGCGGCAACGGATTTTGGGACGCAGCCTCGTGGATACCGTGCGGGGACGGAAAAGCGCGGCGCGTTGAACCCGGCATTCACCCGCTGGCTTATGGGGCTACCGCCCGCGTGGGACGACTGCGCGCCTACGGCAATGCCATCGTCCCGCAAGTCGCGGCGGAGTTCATCAGGGCGTTCGAGAAAGTGAGGCCGAACAACCATGGCTAGCGCCATCGAGTGGACCCAGGAGACCTGGAATCCCGTGACCGGCTGTACCAAGGTCAGCCCGGGCTGCCGGCACTGCTACGCCGAACGCTTCTCCGAGCGTTTCCGGGGTGTCCCCGGCCATCCCTACGAGCCGGGGTTCGATCTGACGCTTCGTCCCGAGCGCCTTTCCAAGCCGCTTGGGTGGAAGAAGCCGAGGCGGGTGTTCGTCAATTCGATGAGCGACCTGTTTCACGAGGACGTGCCGGACGAGTTCATTGATCGCGTCTTCGCCGTTATGGCAATGGCGCATTGGCATACGTTTCAGGTGCTCACCAAGCGGGCTGTGCGGATGCGCGACTATCTGGCCTCGCGCTCCAAAAACGTGAAGTATTGGGAGAAGCCGGCCCAAGAACTTGATTACCCATTTATTCGTCTTCTTCAGTTCCCATTCCAAAATATCTGGCTAGGCGTATCCGTCGAGGACCAGAAGCGTACCGACGAGCGTATTCCGCTGTTGCTCGAAACCCCGGCGGCGGTGCGGTTCGTGAGCGCGGAGCCTTTGTTGGGCATGATTGATTTTGGCGAGGCGCTGAACGAAATCGATTGGGTGATTGTCGGCGGCGAGAGCGGCCCCGGAGCGCGGCCCATGAATCCCGACTGGGTGAGGTCGATCCGCGATCAATGCAGACGGTTCAATGACAAGCAGATCGAGGATTCCCTTGAATTTGACAAGCTGCACCGACATGGACGCGCATCGCTCGTCCTTCTGCGCACGCCTTTCTTCTTCAAGCAGTGGGGCGGCCGGACGCCAAAGGCGAACGGCAACACGCTCGACGGACGCCAGTGGCAGGAGTATCCCGGATAGTTAACCCTGAAGGGCCTTGAGATAACCCCCTGTGCGGGCTGTTTCCCGCGAAAAAGGAGACGAAATGGATCAATACGTAGTGCTTGGCCTGGACGGGAAATCCAGAGACAACAAGGGTCTCACCTGGTCGCTTCCGAAAGAGGTCAACGGGAAATGGGAACCGGGCAAGTGGCACCGTGTCCGTAAAGGCCTCATTCTGGCGACGAGTAATCCTTGGGGATGGGTGCAATGGACTGATGTTCCCTACCTAGCCGAGGGACGCGGCGATTGTGACAGCCACGACGATTTCGCCGTTTACCGAGAAGGGCGCTTGTTGAGGCCTTTGCCGATTCCCCAATGGTGGGAGGAGGCCCGCCGCTTTGTCGCGTCCCTGAAGGACATGATGTGGCTCCGACCGGACGGCCAGCCGCTGGAGAGCTGGCGAGTCTTCAAGACATGGGACGCGGCGCGCGCCGATCGAACATTGAAGAAATGGTGGGTCTTCACAACAAAGAACGCTATCAGGAATGCTGCCAAGTACGCCGCCGAGGAAGCTGCCAAGTGCGCCGCCAAGGACGCTTCGAGGGAGGTTGTCCAGCATCATGCCCGGGATACCGCCATGTATGCCGTCAAGGACGCTTTCTGGGCCACTGCCAAGAGGTCTGCCTGGAAAAATGCCGTCGCTGGGCACGCTTCCCGGCTAGCCGCTGAAGATGCTGCACTCTATGTAGATTGCGTTTGCATCTGCGACGGCACAGGCCTTGCTTCCCAGCACGTTGAGCACACCAGGGAGCGCTGGGAGGTTTGGCGGAAAGGGTACGGGGTGGCCGGTGAAGTTGGCGGGGTGCTGTATGTCTACGAGACGTTACCTTCAAGCCAAGGGCCGCGAGATCCAGAAATTCCTACGCAGGAACAAATGGATGACCTGCCAGAAGAAAGGAGGACGAGTAGCATGGCGGGATGCAGAACTCCAAGAAAAAAATCCTGGAAATCATCAAGTCCATGGGGGCGGTCGGGGCCTTCCTGGAATTGCTTTGGAAGATTGTACCCGTCGCAGGGGGAGTCATCATGACACTCGTCGGGTTGATGAACGAATATCCCCTGCTGTGGATGGTCGGGGTAGCGATCTTCTCGGTCAGCATATATCGCTGGTGGACAGGGAGGCGCAACAAGCCCACAGAGCCCCAAGTTGGGGACAGGCTCCAGCCAGCGGCCCAAGGGCAGACGCTCAAGACGGATGAGTTGACGGAAACCCACGAGAAGCCCACAGGGCCTCAAGAGGGAGAACCGGAGAAGCCAGAGATTCAAGAGCAGCCATCCAAGCCGGACGAGCTGCCAGACGAGCCCAGGCGCGAGCGTATGGCATGGGAGATCAAGGCGGAGAGGGCGCAACAATTCAGGGTTTATGAAGCCGCCTGCGTGTTGACGGGCAAGGCTCCCCGATGGCCTCTCGAGAAAGAGACGCCCGAAGAAAACGAGTACGAACTGCTCCGGCTGGCGCTTCTAGACGACGAACTGGGAGGTGAGTTGACCCACGAAGCTGGTTTTGCAGAGGGTGACGGCGGAGACGAGAGCCGGCTTCACTTGGTGGAGCTGGAGCGCCGGAACCTCCGCGCTTACCTTCAAGCCAAAGGCCGCGAGATCCCGGAATTTCTCGACGAGAGGTTTGACAAGCGGCCGCGTCAATACATGCCGTTCAAGCATCAGTGACAGCAAATTTTTTCGGATTCCCCCTCCACCGGGGCCTCGTTCGGAAGTACAATAGTTCTAGAACATAAATGTCTTATTTTGTTTTTGTTCTCGAACGATCCCTGATCCACTTCTTTAGCTCTGCGGGCGTCGTCCTGCTGGCGCTCTACGGCTTCTGGCTGCTGGAGCGCAAGGTCTCCTGGTGGCCCAGGACGCGCGGCGGCTGGTGGGACTTGGTTCTGCCGGCGCTGGTGTCGTTCACGTTCATCTCTTTCCGTGAGGTCTTCGACGTGGCAAGCGGCGGCTCGCCGGTCAAATCGGTGTGTGACTGGCTGAGCTGGCTTCTGGGCATGGGGGTGAGCATCTGGGCCATCTACCGGCTGTTTCCCCGGCTAGGGCAGATCCTGGGAGAGATCCAGAAGAAGGAAAGCGGGAGCTAGGATGGACCCGCAGCTGGCCATGGTTCTCGGTCTCGTCGGGGCTTTTGCGAGTGTCGGGGGGCTGTATCTGCGGACGTCGGCCCGCGAGGCGGAGGTGGCTAGGTGGAGGGGCAGCATCGATGGGAAGGTCGAATCCATGCCCGACAGCCTGAAAGAGCTGGAGCACAAGATGTCCGAGCAGCATAGAGACCTGCGGGATGAAATCTCCCGGCAGAGCGAGAAGCTTCACTCCCGGATCACGGAGCTGAAGGGGGAGGTGCACAAGATCAGCCTCGCCATGGCGCGCTCGGGGATCAACGGCGGCAAGCACGGACCGGGAGGTGGTGATTAGCCATGCTGGGAGCCATCGTGGGATTTGTCGCGCCGTTCCTGCCCGATGTGGTCAAACTTTTCAAGCAGCGCCTCGACCACAAGCAGGAAATGGAGATGCTGGAGCTGCGGCTCACGCACGCTTCGAAAGAGCACGAGTGGCGCATGCGGGAGGTCGAGACGGCAGCGGACGCGGCCGATCTGCGAAGCGCCCGCAAGCCGAGGGAGAGCTACGGCGTGCAACTGTTGAATGCTGCCGCGGGCCATGTGGGCGAGAACGCGGTTATCGCGCCCAAGACGTTCAGCAGGGCCTTTCTTTTATTCACGTTAACGGATCTGTTTTCTGCCGCGGTGCGGCCCGTGATTACCTACTGGATCGTAGGACTATGGGGCACGATCAAGATGGCGCTGCTCTATTCGCTCTATTCGACGGCGGGAGGGGGTTGGCAGGACAAGATTGTCAATGCGCTGACGGCGGAAGGGGTTTGGACCACGTTCGATCAGGACGTGTTGGCGGTGGTGATCGGCTTCTGGTTCGGCTGGAGGACCAGGCAGCGGGCGGCGGGGCAGAGGTGAGGGTGTAGCGAATATGTCCGGGGAAGAACAAGCCAAAATTGGCGAACTCGTATGGAAGCGTCAGGCGGCCGTCAGGAGGCTTACCTGCTTCGAAGATGAAGCGAAGCGGATGGCAGACGAGCTGCGAAGCGCCCGGAGTCTCCTCGAAGACGCAGCGCGAGGCAAGAGGCCGGATTTCGTGGAACTTCATGGATGCCCTGACAGAGAAGAGATCGAGCAATTGCTTTCCTCCATCGTTCGAGAAATGACGGTCATCCAGGAATTGAAAGAGAAGCTGCACAAGATGGGCATATCGGGATGACTGAGTTTCAAGGTAAAGGAATGCCACTAAACAACAAGCCGGCTTTCGACTGGGTTTCGGCGAGGGCCATGTGCACCGCAAAGACGCTCTTCAATGAGCTTAAGAAAGTTGTTGAAGCGGATGTCAGATCGGCAAATAACAACGTCGCCGACAAGTTCGAGATCCATCAGGAACCAAGCGATGGCGTGTTCAGTGTGCACCTGAACAGCGAAGACGGCCGGATGGTTATAAGGCAGCGGACGTTTGAATTAGTCGAGCAAAACATCCTGGTATATAAGACCTCAACGGAATCTGATGTGTTTCTCAGAGGAAGGGCGTCTTTGACTGAAACCAAGGATTGCCTTATAGAAGTAGAGCAGAAAACCGCAATGCGGCTGTGGGAGTTCAGTTGCCTTGCACTGGAGGATTTCTTCTTTGCCGGCCGCTAGCCCGCTCGGAGAATCTCGATGAAGCCGATGCTCGGCCCGAAGCGCTACCTGAAGGGCGCCACGCGCGTATGACGAAACACCCCTCGCTGCGGCCAGTGTCAATCGCGGCCGAGCTGGCGGCGCATCACGAAGGGTTGTCGCTCGACCCCTACCACGACCCGGTCGGGTTCCCGACGATCGGCTACGGGCATCTGCTGAGCCGCGAGAAGGGCGCCGACCTGTCGCGGTTCGAGCCGCTGGCCGACGAGGACGCGGCGCGGCGGCTTCTGGAGAAGGATCTTGGGGTAGCCGCCGGGGCGGTCGGGAATCTGATCCACGTTCCCTTGACGGAGGAACAGGAGGCGGCGCTGATCGACTTCGCGTTCAACTGCGGCGCGGGGAATCTCCAGGCCTCCACACTGCGGAGGGTGATCAACCGCGAGGAACACGATGAAGCCCCCCGGCAGTTCCGGCGCTGGGTGTGGGCCGGAGGACGAAAGCTGGGCGGGCTGATACGCCGCCGGAGAGAGGAAGCCGTGCTGTACGCGGCGGGAATGTAACACCATGCCTTCGCACTATGATCGCAATGTCTCGGGGCGGGCAAGAACCGCCACTCCCAGCCAGGCGGGCCGGCCGGCGGTACGCTCCGCCATTCCGCAACCCCGCTCGCCGCTGAACCCGCAACGGCTGACCACCCCGCAGCCCCAGATGCCGCTTCCGAGCGAGCGGGTACGCTCGATTGTGGAGACCGACAGCCCGCTGATGCGGCAGGCGGCGACCCAGGGCAAGCAATACGCACACCGCCGCGGCCTGCTCAACAGCTCGCTCGCTGCGGGAGCCGCCCAGAACTCGCTTCTGGCGCATGCCTTCCCGATGGCGCAGGCGGACACGAGCGCCGCCCTTCAGGGCCGCTCGCTCGACATCAACCGCCAGCAGGCCGACGACGCCTGGCAACAAAGTCTTATCGACTATGCCTTGAACCGTGACCGCTTCATCAGCGACACGGACCTCCGCAACCGGCAGCTGAAGTTGACCGACCGCATCAACACGGGACGCTTGGATCTCGACCGGAGCCGGCTGGGCCTGGACAGGGAATTGGGGACCCGCAACCTCGATCTGGGCTTCGACCGGCTGGGCATGGACAGGGAGTTGGGCGCCCGGCGACTCGATCTCGAAAGCCGCGGCCTCGATCTGGGCTACGACCAGCTGGCACAGAACCGAAGGCAGGCCAGCTACAACACCTACGCGGGGATGTACGGGGCGCTGCTGAACAACCCCAACATCGACAAAGATACCCGCAGCGAATACATGCTGTCGCTCCGGAAGTTCCTGGAGGAAATGGAGGAGGGCGAGGGCGAGCTGGATAACACACCGACGGTGGATCCCGACGGGGATGCCGCCGCAGGAGCCGAAACCGCGCCCGGAGGGCCGCCACAGGAGCCGCCGCCGGAACAGCCGCCGCCGGCACGACAGCCGCCGCCGGCACGACAGCAGCCGCCGGCACAACAGCAGCCGGCAGCGCCCCCCCCGCCTGCTCAGCAGCCTGCGCCCGCTCCGGCAACGATCCCGCCACCCGGAGATCCAGGCTGGAATTCGATTCCAACTCCGGGCGGTGTTCCGAACTGGGACTGGATTCCTTACCACAGCAGATACATATTCGTGTAGGCCGATGATCCGCCCGGCGGCATTTGGTGACGAGCAGGCCATCGCCGACCTGTTGCACTCGAAGACAGGCGGCAAGTCCCACCCGAGAATTTGCCTCAGCCGCGCCCATGAATGCGTGAGGCGCTCGCGGAAATGGCAGCAAGACAGCAAGGTCTATTGCCTGGTGTCGGAGAACGAGAAGGGCGGGATCGGCGGTTTCCTCTACGCCCAGGAGGTCGAGGCGTTCGAGTTATGCCCGAACATCGTGTTCCTCGAAGTGATCTATCTGGCCGGAACGGCTTGCGCGGTCCCGCTGCTTCGGGAGCTGCGGGCCGGGAGCCACCGCAGGATCCACGTACCGGCGTGGGCCTCGCTGACGCCGTTGCCGGCGTTCGAAAGGCTGCTGGCTCCGCTCGAGCCCCGGCTGGCCGGAGTGGTGTATGAGATTTAAAGCTAAACCCTGGGAGCTAGTCTTCGACTTGCTAAGCAAGTGGGTAGTGGGCCGGGACTTTAAGGCCAAACTTGAGGCTCAGGGGAAGGAGATCGAGGCTCAGGGGAAGAAGATCGAGGCTCAGGAGAAGGAATTAGAGTTGCGGCTTCAGCGTATTGGGGAGAAATCGGAGCAGGGGTGGTTTCAGCGTATGGAAAGTGGGCTAAGCGCCCTAGAAGCAGAGATCATCTGGAGGGCGCCAACGCTTGAAGAGGCCAGGCGGATTTATGAAGGCTTCCGGGCTGCGTCACAAATGCGCCAACAGGTAAAAGGCAATGGCTTCTGAACACGACTTCGATCGGGTCATGTCCGAACAAGAGCAGGAGAACCACCTCGCTAAGTTGGTTCTGGAAGAACGCAAGGCTCAAAAGAAACTGGCCTGCCTGACCTCGAAGGCACGGCAAACAGCGGAGATTCTGCACGTGGTGATGGATGCTCTTAAGCAACCCATTGGGATCGACTTCAGTCTTGTTCGCAAGCAGTACTTGGAAGTCAGCGACACGGATATCGGCAGCCTGATTGCCGAGACGGAAAGCACCTTGGGCAAACTCGCAGTACTTGATCGAGAGATCAAAGCGATCGAGCATCCCTCTCGGCCGTGACTCCAACCTTCTGGGAGAGAGGGGATCACCGGGGAATTCCTGCGCTGGCGGGTCGTCAGGAGAGCGCTACAGGGTCTGTTTTTCGGGGAGTCCTGATTCCGCGAGTTCCCACGACCTTCCTGATTGACGACGCTGGAATCGTCATGTCGCCACAACCCTGCCGCCCGGCGTTGGGATGCTCCACCGAGATGTGGGGAACCACAACCATCGAATTCTCGGATTCGTGAAGCACGCAGCCGACAGAGCGGCAGGCGAGCGGTTTCGGGTCACAGCCATCTAGAGGCTGCCACGACGGCGAGCAGCCTAGCGAATCAGCCCATTCGACAAGGACGAGCCTCACTCTAGAACGCCCCCTGAGAGAGGCTTCAGGCGTCTTTCGAGATTGTTACGGTGCCAGTTAGGCCCGCATACACCATCGTGACATTCTGCAAGAACGTGCGGCCTATCAAGGCTTGATGAAGCTGTCCGCCCGCCGTGAGATGTACTCCGGCGAACGTACCGTAAATCGTGGAATTCAGTGATGGAACATGAATCTGCGCCAGATGCATATTGACTTTCTCGGCGCCGTGAACACCAGCCATCTGCCGTCGGTCGACAATTGGCAGATTCAGCTGTGCGGCCAAGATACTGTCGATACAGCTCTCGCTAGCACCTGTGTCAACTAACGCCGCAACGCCGGTCATGCCAGGCTTAGGTGGAGTATTCGATGGGAGTCTATAGTGTGGATCGAAGCCGATGTCCACGCATAGCGTAGGTCCATGAACCGTCAGCAACTCAGCGCCAGTCGCTCCCCCTAGGATGTCATCGAACCCACATTTAGTGGTCGGCATGTTGTAGGGGGTACATCACAGAAGCGGGCAACGTAACTGGGGGAGCGCCAACTTGCCTTATGAGGTATGGGCCCCGACCAAAACGTCGTACCGCTTCCTCGGCAGCAGCCTCGAAATCATCAAAGACCTTAATCAACTGACCGTTATGGACAAGCACCCATTTACCAGTGTGCTTGACTTCAAGCCCTGGCCGCATTCGCTCGTAAGTTGCAAGTTCCGTATCTAAGTCAGCCATTTGCGTTTTCCAATCTGGATTTCTATCATACGCCGACTCGAAGGAGTCCCAAGTGAACCGCGTGGCGGAGGGCCTGGCCTGCGCCCCCCGCCCCTATTCTGGCGGTATTGCTGCGGCAGACTGAAACTCGACATCCTCTTCAAAGTTCGGTCTCTGGAGATGCTCTTGATTGCGCGTTAAGACCTCTTGCCAGAGCGTTCCAAAGGGTTCAAAAGATACCTTGAGACGAAGATCGAACGCTTCAGCGATTCTCTTCAGGATTTTGATCGTCCATGAAGAATAATTAGCGCTTTCCAGCCGTGAGATCCCGGACTGCTTTGTTCCAATGAGTTCAGCAAGGGCGTCCTGACTTAGCCCGCGCTGCTCGCGAAGGACCCGAATCTGACTTGCCAGGAATAGGTCTAGTGCTTCATCCGCATAGCCGTGTCGGTATTCTCGGTCCCGAAGGTTTTCGCGAAGACGTTCACGCAGACTCTGGCCCTCTCCCATGCTCATCGACGAAATCAAATAGTGCCCACACAGCAGTGTATCACAAAAATGTTATGCCGGTTTCTTGATTGTTCATGGGCCGGAAAGAAGGCTGGGTTGCCTGATGACCCCCATGAAGCCCCTACTCGAAATCCACCATCGATTCAGCCCCAAACTTGCGGCAGTTGGTCCACTCGACGTCGTCTCGTTCGATCTTCCTGGGGTAGCGCCTGACCCAGCGCGACCGCACGGGCAGCAGATGGGGCTTCCCGCCGATCGGCACGTAACCGTAGTCGACGCTGTGGGAGGCTTGCTGGTAGGGATAGTCGGACGGTATACCCAGCATCTCGCGGGCGTCGTAGCGCAGCACGCGGCCCGTCGCCTTGTCGATCGAGACCAGGCCACTGAAGCCGACGTTAATCCGTTTGCGTCCAGCTCTTAAGTTGTAACCGTAGCGGCGGTTCACAACCTCCATGCGGAAAACGGCCACGTCGCGTCCGCCGATGACGTCATCGCCTGAGCGGGTGAACACCGCCCCGGCCTCGGGCCGGAACAGGTCGTAAAGAGCACTCCCGAATCCGCCGTAACTGGCGATCTCCCTGAAGTTCTTCTGGGACCGGCGACCATTGACCGTGACGTTGCGGTAGGACTCGCGCCCGTCGACGAATTGGACCTCGGCGGCCACCTCACGGTTTGGCCGCCAGCGGGACCTGGCACCATCCTTCGACCACCCGCTGCGTTCGGTTTTGGTGCAGACGAAGTTGGGGAGGTTTTCGGTGTAGGCCAGCACGATCCGGCGGGCGCGCTCGATCAAAACTTTGTCTTGGTCGGCCGGAGTAAAGGGAGGTAATTCTGCAACGGCAGTCGCGGGGAGATCAATGGCCGCCGAGTCGCCGCCGGCAGTCTCAGCCGTTTTCTCGGCGACCGGCTCAGCGGTTATTGTTCCGCCGGTTTCTTCGCGCGTCAGATCGCGGAGAGCACCCGAATCATCGACGTAGATATTTCGACCGGCACTCTCACGGATCAGGCTGCGCACGGCTTCCTGTTGCTCGGGAGTATAAGCCCATCCCTTGTACTTGGCGCCGTGGTCCACCAGTAGCCGTGTCATAGTCGCATCGCCTCGCCCGACGGCGATTTCCAGCGGCGAATGTCGACGCGTGATGCCGTAGTGATCCCAGACATCCGGATTCGCTCCATGTTCGAGCAGCAAGCGCACAATATCGGTGCGGCGGCGCTCGACAGCCATGTTCAGCGGCGAGCGGGCAACGGGCCGAATGCTGCTTCTCTGTATGTTGGGGTCGGCGCCGCCTTCGAGCAGCAGCCGCGCGGCTTCCAGGTCGCCTCGCTCCACGGCTAAGTGCAGCGGCGTCCTGTTGGGCCGGACCCTGCCTTTGTTGACGTTAGGTTCGGCACCTCCATCAATCAACAGCCGAACCACTTCCAAGTACCCCCGCTCGACGGCAAGATGCAGCGGCGAGCGCTTGTCGGCTTTGACGTTGGGGTTTGCGCCACTCGCCAACAGTCTGCGCACAGCGTCAGCGTCGCCTTTGGCGGAAGCTGTATGCAGGGGCGTCCAACCGCCGCGCGCTACGCCCACCGACACCACAGCAACGGCGACACCAACAACAACCAGCCGGAGAGCGGTCATGGGAAGGACCTCCATCCACAGCATACACCCCTGTTGACGCTCTCTCGCCCGCAGCCGTTACCCGGCACAAGTTCTTGAGCACTTTGTTCGTGTTTCTCTGGCGCCGGAAGGGTGCCGGTTGTACAATGAAGTCTGGAACATAAACAGCTTGTTTTGTTTTCGTTCTCAGACAAGGCTTAACCCGCTTCTTTAGCTTTTGAGAGGCGTGACGCCTGGGAGGTGTGCTTTCTTCAAACGGATATTCAAGGGTATCGGTAGATTCATCAAGAAGACCGCCAAGGCCTTGAAGAAGGTCTGGCCGATCGCACTGGCGGCGGCCGCCATCTTCTTCACCACGGGAGCGGCGCTAGGGTATATCGGCATGAGCTGGGGGCAAGTTGCGTCTACCCTTGTCACCAAGGTCGGCATCAAGGGCACGCTCGGCAAGGTACTTACGGGCTCGATAGCCGGTTCGGGCTGGGGGGCGGCGATCGGAGGCGGCGTCTCGGCGGCGACGGGAGGCAGCTTCACCGAAGGCGCCCGGAGCGGCGCGCTGAGCGGCGCTATCACGGGCGGCCTCGCGGGTGCCGCCGGCTGGACACCGGGCGGAGCAGAATCTCAGAGCGGAGGAGCATCCTCCGCTGGTGCTGGGGCCGAGGCTGTTAAAGAGGCTGTTGACGGGGCTGCTAGAGAAGGCGGCGGCAACTCCCTCATCGACTTCCTGAAGAACCCCGCCGTTGCGGGCAACCTGATATCGGGAGTGGGCAAGGGCATTGGCACGGCTGCCGCCGCGAGAACCCAGGCCGATATGGCCGCGGAGGAGCGGCAGGCGTTTGATGACCGGCTGGCCCAGCTCAGCGACAACTACCGCGTGAGCCGCGAGGCACTGGGCCTGCCGCCTCTTGAGCAGCAGGTGGCCACTCCATCGTTGGCCGAGACAGCGGTGCCGGATGTGGCGCAGGCGGTGCAGGTCGACCCGCTGCAAATTTCCGCGGGCGGGCCGCTCAGCCCAGCCGAGGAGATGCGGCGACGGGCGCGGCAATACCCCAACTCGCTGGTGGCGCGCGGATTGGGAGTAGGGTAAGTGCCGGTCCATCAAGGCAACGGAGGATCGCTGCTGGCAGCTGCCGGAGTGCGGCCGGGGATGAGTCCGCCGGCGCAGGGAGCGCCCGCGGCAGGTCCGCCAGGCCGGCCCGCAAGGCCCACTCCCGGAGCGCAGCAGCCCACCGCTGGAGCCGATGTCGACGAGCGCCAGCTGGCACGCTTCTCCGACATGGCCTACCAGCTGATCTACGGCGGCAAGACGCAGGATGGTGAAGCGAACCCAGCCATCTTGAAGATGCTGCGTACAGGCGGACAACAGCAAGGCGGGCCGCGGCAGGCCCAGGGTCCGGGAGGTCCTGTCGACGCGCTGGCGCACACCGCCGCCGCGGTCGGATCGCGGGTGGCCGAGGCGGGAGGGGCCAAGGACGGAGCGGTGGTGTTCATGGGCACGATGGACGTGCTGGGCGAGTTGGCGTCGGTGGCCGCGGAAGCGGGCCTCTACGACTATTCGCAGGAGGAAATCGACTCCGCCGCGCCGAGAGCGGCTGAGCTGTTGTATGGCAAGACGGCGAAGCTCGGCATCTGGAACCAGCAGGAGATCGAGCAGGAGTTCGCGGGTCTGCTCGAAGCCAACGCCGACGGCTCGCTGGAGCGGAACCTGGCCGAGGTTGCCGCTGTTGCGGGGCAGCAGGGGCAGCAGGGGCAGCAGGGGCAGCAGGGGCAAGGCGCGGCGCCGATGCCGCCGGCCGGGAGAGGGATTGTATCGTGAGCCTGGTTGCATACGCCTTCGGCGGCGCCCTTGAGGGGGCGGGCAAGGGCTTGGCCAAGGTCGGCGAGCACCGCCGGCGCATGGAGGGCGAGCGGCTGCGGGAGGCGTTTTGGGAGAAGCAGAGCCAGTTGAAGATGCAGCAGCAGCGCGATCTGGCCGGGGAAGCCCAGACACATCGAGAAACGTTAGCCGGGCAGCAAATGGCTCACCGGGCGGCCCTGACCTCTTTGACGGCGAGAACCCAGGCGGAGCAGCACAGGGACCGCATGGGGATTGAGGAAAAGAAGCTGGGGGTGCGAGAGGACGAGCTGAAGGCGCGAAGGGATGAGATCGCGGCAAGACGGAAGGCGCAAACAAATCACTGGAATGCTCAATTGGCTGCGGCGCGCTCCAAGGCGAGAGCAAAGCAGGCGGCTGACGAGGCCGAGGTCAAAAGAAATGAGCGTAAAGCCGAAGAAGAATGGGTAGAGAAACGGCTCACCGTAATCGACGAGAATACCGGCGAGAAGAAACTCGACCTTCCCACGTACGACTACTGGATGAACTATTTGGATACCTACAAGCGATTACCCTACCAGGTACCGGCGTCATGGGCCGACATCAATCAGTTGGCGGAAATCGAAAACATCCCGCTCGAAGATGTCCGGGATCTGTTGGAACAACGCGGACACCCGGTACCTATCGGGGACCCTCCATCCTCCCTGACCAATCAGGGCGGGAGGCTGTGGCCCGGAAGAAGAAAGCGCTGATTCCGAAGACGAGGCGGCGGGGTCAAACAGGGCCGCCATGAGCAACCACCTCGAAGAAAATCAACGAACCGCGGGCTACACCCCAGAGCCGCGGTTCGACTTCCTCGAAGCATATTATCGAGCTTCGCGCCGCACCCCAGAGCCGCAATTCGACTTTCTCGAAGCGTATTATCGAGCTTCGCGCCGCACGCCGGGCGGTCCCCGGTACGCATACGGCGTCCCTCCCGATCCCCCTGACGAACCCGGCGTATTCGACGAGTTCGGCTCGGCATTCCATCACAGCCTGATCCAGTCGAACCCCGAGATGTACGGCGCCGCTCTCGAGGCGGCAGGGGTAAGTTCCGGTTCCGAGAGCATGCGGCAGGCAGGCGAGCGCCTGCAGCGCTGGGCAGCGGGGCTGGAGGCCGGCAGGCCTCCCATCACGTTTGAGGAAGCGGAAGGTTTCGGGGAGAACCTGCGGGCGCTGGCGGGGCTTACCGGTAGTGCCTTTGGCAGCACGGTTCCGCCACTCGCGATGGGAGCTGCCGGCGCGGTCGGTGGCGCGGCAGTGGCCGGACCTCCCGGAGCCTTGGTGGGCGGCTTCATTGGCGCAACCGCGGCGGGCGCTCCGCTGAACCTCGGCGAAGCCTACCAGCAGTTCAAGCAGGAAGGCGTTGAGCCGGAGAGGGCCGCGAAATTCGCGATTGCCATCGCGGTACCGATTACCGCTCTGGATGTGGGCGGGCTTGGCAGGATCGTCAGCCGGTCCCTTGGTGCGCCGATCAAGAAGACGGTGCTGCGGGCCATTGGCCGCAGGATCGCGGAAGGGTCGCTGATCGAGGGGTCAACGGAAGCGCTGCAATCGGCGATCCGCGAGGCGACGGCGGCGGCGTTGACCGACAACCCCGATGTCGGCCGGCGAGCCTGGCGGACGTTCGAAGAGGCGCTGGCCGGCGCCATGGTGGGCGGGACCATCGGTGGGGTCACAACTACGGCTGACCAGCTGTTGCGGCCTCAAGATACCGCTCCCCCTCCGCTTCCACCCGAGCGCCCCACGCCGCCTCCCGACAGCGGACGTCCGGGAACCGCGGAGACCGCCGCGGCAGGGGCCGCCGGGCAACCCCTGAGTGAAGCCGATCTGGCCTCGCCGCTCCCCGACGATCTGATTGCCGAGGGCCGGGAGTTCATGGCGACGGCTGAGGGCGCTACCGAGTCCAACCGGATACTCGCCGAGTACGGTCTCCCCAACGTCGGCGAGCAGGCGATCTATCAATCCGATGTCTTCTCGGAAGACGGAAGAGTAAGCCGCGGCACCCCGGAGCGCGTCGTGGTGCTCGACGCCATCCCGAGCGAGGAATACCTGCCCGGGGAGTCGACGCCGCCGGCGGTCAAGATCTGGCGCGACGGCACGACGTTCGAGCTGATTCTGCCGCTGAGCGGGGAGACGCTGACGGCCCCTCCTACCGCCCAACAGCAGGCCGAGGAAGCCGACCGGACGAGGTTCGAAACCGATGTCGCCGAGACCCTGCGGCCGCTCGAGACTCCCGAGCTTCGAAACGCGGCGCTGAGGGCCGAACTCGATGCCGAGGGAGCTGAATCACTTGAAGCGCTGGGACCGGAGCGCCGGAGCAAGTTGCTGGGAGCGCTCAAGAAGCGCTTCGCCGCTGACACCACAACCCGCGAGAGCGAAAGCCAGACCGCCGCCGGCGAGCAGCAGGAGAGCGACGAGCAACTACTATTCGACGAGGAGTACCGGGAGGCAGTTTCGACTGCCGCCGAGAAGATCGGCACGGAACGCGCCCAGGGCCTGATCGCGGAAACCACCGCGGCGATGGGGCTTGCGGAAGGAGCCGTGCCGACCGAGCGCCGCGCGGCTTTCCTGAAATTGCTCAAGGCCAAGGCTCGCACGGCTTCCCGCCTGGTCCAGCAGGAGCCACAACAGCAACCGGAGACACAGCAGCCACAACCTGAACCGTTACAGCAACAACCTGAGCCGTTACAGCCGGAGCCGCAGCTGCCACAGCAACCGGAAGCGCAGCAGCCCCAACCTCAATCTGTTCAAGAGATTCCCTTCCAGCCGGTCGAGCGGGACAAGGCGATCACGCCCGCCGGAACCGAGCATGAGGTCGAGTACGCCATCGCCGATGCCGACACCCTGACCGCTTCGCACGACCGCTTCGGCAAGCTGAATCCCGCCTACCCGCGGGAGCTTCAGCCCAGGGATAGAAGCCGTGCCGCGTCGCAGCTTCAGATCGAGCAGTTGTCGCGCGACCTTCGGCCCCAACTGCTGGACCGCTCCCCGGGAGCCGAAAGCGGCGCTCCGATCATCGACCCCGGAGGTGTGGTCGAGAGCGGCAATGCCCGCACAATCGCCTTGCAGACGGCCTATTCGGAGGGCAGGGCGGAGAACTACCGGCAGTACCTGGCCGGCAAGGGATACCCCGTCGAAAGTGTCGGGAAACCTGTCCTGGTGCGCATCCGCCGCTCTCAGCTGACGCCCGGCGAGCGTCTCGCCTTCACGCGGGAGGCGAACCAGCAGGCGGTGATGAGCCTGTCGCGCACCGAGCGCGCGTTCGCCGACGCCGAAGCGATGCCGCGGGGCTTGGTGGGCCTCTATGAGGGTGGCGCGGTCGACCTGGCGAAGAACCGGAACTTCGTGCGCTCGTTCGTCCGCGACGTCGTTGGCCCAGGCGAGCAGACGACTTTCGTGAGCGCCCAAGGGGACCTGACGGCGGATGGGGTTCAGCGTATCGAGACGGCGCTGTTGGCGAAAGCCTACTCGGACCGCCGCCTGGTCGAGCGCATCGCCGAAGCCGCCGATCCAGGCCGCCGCACGATCCGTAACGTCTTGATCGACCTGGCGCCCCAGTGGGCCGCGATGAGGGAGAGCGTCCAGGCGGGCACGATGCACCCCGATATCGACCAGACGAAGGCCCTGCTCGATGCCGTTAATCTAATCGACCGCGGCGTGCGCGAGCGGGTTCTGGTTTCGGATCTGCTGAATCAAGGGTCCCTGTTCGGTGAAGGCGATCAGGCCCCAAGCGGGCAACACGGCGAGCGCCTGAAAGCCTTCCTGGGGACGTTCTACAAGGACCCCGGAGCCGACGGCTACAAGCGCCTTGAATCGGAAGCGAGGATCACGGAGGCATTGAAGCGGTATCTGGAGTCGGCCGAGCGCTACGACCCGCGGCAGGCAACGCTGCTGGGCGAGGGGGAAGCTCCACCGATCGAGCAAATGCTGCGCGGGGCAAGAAGCGAAGAGCCGGCCACGGAGCCGGAACTGCCCAGCGAAGCTTCTCCGGCCACCGCGCCCGCCGCACCTGTCGAGACACCGGCGGAACCGACCGAGACCAAGCAACCCAAGAAGCCGAAGAAGCTCAAGAAAACGTCCAAGGCCAAGAAAAAGACGACCCAGCACGAATCGACCAAGGCCTCACCCGAGCCTGAATCGCGGCCCGCGCCGGAGGTGGCAGTCGCGGAACGTACCCTCACCGCTGAGGAAGCTGCGCGGTTCGCGAAGCTCCCCGAAATCCTCGCAGCCACGCTCAACCGGATCGCGCCCAACACCACGTTTAAGGCGAGCAAGGCTCCGATCAGCGGCCGCCGAGGGTTCGTCCAGGGCCGCTACCGTCCCTACAACTCCGTGATCGAAGTGGCGCTCGACCCGGGCTTCGGGACCTCGAACCCGCTCAAGGTGCTGCACCACGAAGCGATTCACGCGCTGAAAGCCGACGGCCTGTTCAGCGAGGCGGAATGGAACACCCTGACACGGGAGGCTCAACAGCAGGACTGGATCGCCCGCTACCGGATAGAGGAGCGCTACCCCGAACTGTTCGAGAAGGGCGGCAAGCCTTCCGAAGCCGCCACCGAGGAAGCCATCGCGGACGCTTTCGCCGATTGGTCGGCGGCTCCCCGCGGCTGGAGGGAAACGGTAGCACGGATCTTCGCCAAGCTGCGGCGCCTGCTCAGGCAACTGAGAAGCGCCCTCCTCAAAGATGGCTGGCAGCCCTCGGCGGAGGACATCTTCTCCCGTGTCGTCTCGGGGGAGGTGGGAACACGTACGCCGACGACCACATCGCAACAGGGCGCGGTGCGCGAGTCGCGGCCCGAGGCCGGCGAATCCCGCCGCCGGGCGGAGGAGCGCTTCAAGGAGCGCCAGAAGGGCTTGCGGGCAAGCGGACCCTCGATGGTGGAGAGAGCCAAGGAAGCCTGGGAGAACTTCCGCGAGGACTGGGTGAGGACTTACCGCGACCTGCCGCGCAAACCGCTGTTCGCCGACGCCCACGAGTGGCTGCGGTCGCTCCAGGCGGCGCCGTCGGTGGCGAGCGGCGAGGCCGTGCGGCATCTCACCGAGCTGACCGAGGGGCTCGACGCCGACAGGCTCGACCTAATGACTCGCAAGGTCTTCATGGACGACTTCTATGACGACATCAGAGAAGGCATGGCGGTGCCGTTCTGGTCGAGCAGCGACGATTTAATGGCCAGCTACCGCGAGGTGAACAAGGCCATCGCGGCTGACCGCGAGCTGGCGAGCCGCGTCCGAAAACGCCAGGTCTACGTGCGCCGCGTGGCGAGGCGCATGGTGGAGGCCGGCGTGCTCTCCCCCGAGAGCCTGAAGCGCAGGAACTACATCAAGCACCAGGTGATCGAGTACGCCCAGATGATCCGCTCGAGCCGGGTGCGTGGGGTCCGCAAGCCCAAGTGGGCCAAACGGATGGGCACCACCCTTGAGATCAACACCAATCTGCTGGAAGCCGAATCGGCGTGGCTCATGAAGGCGCTGGTCGACATCCAGATGGCCAAGGTGATCACCCAGATCGCCGAGTCGTCCCAGTACAACCATCGTGGCGAGCTGAAGAAGGCGATCCGGGAGCACAACAAACCCCTGGTGGACCAGCTGGTCGTCGAGGAGTTCCGCGAAGCGCTGCGGCTGGCCGGTGTCGACCGGAGTCTGGCCGACGCCATCGAGACGCCGGCGGACATCGGCGAGTTCCTCAAGGAAAACTCCGAAGACATCGATCGCGCGAAGTTGAAGACGCCGATCCGGAACCAACTGCGGGGGTTCCGCAAGAATATCGGGGCGGGATTCGGCAAGCTCAGGGCAACGCTCGACAAGGCCGACGTGCCGTCGCACCTCGAAGCCGAGTACACGCTGCTGATGGATACCGAGCGGGTATCGGAGTCCACCGAGGATTCGGCGTTTCCGCTGGTCGTCTGGGTGGCGCAAAACCTCGACGGCGAGGCGGCGGGCGCGGCCTACCGCATTCTTGCCGCCGTCACCGCCCGGCGGCAGTTCCTCAAGGATCAGCTGGGAGAGAAATACATCCTGGCGGACAACATGGAGAACGCTCTCAAGGCGCTCCGAAGAGGCGGCGGGACCGAGTGGGAGGGCTTCGAGTCCTGGCAGCCCGACCCCGGACGCCACATGTTCACGGCCCTGACGATCCCCGAGCACGTCTTCGACCGGATGCGGTCAAAGCTAGCCGAGGTCTTCGAAGACTCAGGGATGGCCGGGATGTTTCCCGCCGGGGAGGTCGCGGCCATGATGGACAGGATAAAGGAACAGCGGGTCGTCGGCGGGCCGAAGTTCGAGATGGTGCTGCCGGTGGAGCTGGCCGCCACGCTCGACTCGTTCGGGAGCAAGGACTCGGACTACTACGCCACCGTTGAACTCTATGAGAAGTCGATCCGGGCCTGGAAGCAATGGACGCTCATCAACCCCAGGCGCTATTTCAAGTACAACCTGCAGAACACCTCGGGCGATCTCGACGGCGTGATCGCGGCCTTCCCGAAGGCGCTCAAGTGGAAGTACCTCGAGCCCGCGTTTCTGGAGTTGTGGGACGTGACGGTAAGGAAGAGCACGCCCAGCGCCGTCTTCCAGGAGGCCGCCGAGCGCGGCGTGCTGGACGGCGGCTGGTCGATCTCCGAGGTCTATGACGTCCAGAACGACATCGAGGGGCTGCTGGTGAAACCGGGCCTCTCCGAGCGGACGCTGAGGAAGATATGGAAGTTCCTGGCCAAATCGACCACCTTCCGCGAGAACTTCCTGCGCTATGCCATGTATCTGGCCGTGAGGGAAGAGATTCAGACGGCGCGGCGGGAGAACCCGGGACGGCTGAACGAAGACCTGATGCCGCTGGTCGGCTACGGCGCGGGCCGTATCGACCAGGTCAACGCCATCACCTCCGACGCCGACCGCGCCGCCTACATCTCCCGTGAGTCGCTGGGCGACTACAGCGCGATCAGCGTCCTCGGCCAAAAGCTGAGAAAGTGGGTGATTCCGTTCTGGAGTTGGCAGGAGATCAACGCCAAGCGCTATTACCGGATAGGGTCGAACATCGTGGCCACCCGGAAGGGCTTCGGGCGCGCCGCGTCGCTGGCCGCCCTCGGGGCCAAGGTGGGCACGCGGGCGGCGCTTTGGCTGACCTGGCGCCTGATGGTGTACTCCGTCGGGACGTGGATGTGGAACAACCTTCTATTCCCCGATCTGGAAGAGGAACTGAGGGACGAGGACCGCCGCAGGCTGCATCTGATCTTGGGCAAGTCGGACGACGGCGAGATCAAAATGCTGCGCATGCCGGGAGCGTTGAGCGATCTGATGGGCTGGTTCGGACTCGACGACGTGCTGGCCGCGCTGTCGCACATTTCGAAAGGCCGGGGATCCTGGCGCGACGTGGCCCTGGCGGTGATCCAGGCCCCCTTCAACCGGCTCGTCAACGGGTTGACGCCGACGTTCAAGGTGCCGGGCGAAGCCCTGGCCGGCCGCAGCTTCTTCCCCGACGTGTTCAACCCGCGTTTGATCCGGGACGGCTGGCGGCACCTATTCCGGGCGGTTCAGGTCGAGCCTGTCTATGACTGGTATCTAGGCAGGCCGTCGCCGGGAGCGGGGCACGTGCTGATGACGACGTTTGTCGACGCGCGGCACACCGGCTACAGCGCCTACGCCAAGATCCGGGGCGAGGCGTATCAATGGCTGCGGGCGGTCGAGGGGGAGGAAGGAGCGCCGCTCTACGCCAGCCGGCGGGGCAACGCCTACTTCTACTACCGCATGGCGTTGAAGTTCAAGGACACCGAGGCTGCCGTGAGATACCGTCAGGAACTCAGGCGGCTAAAAGTGAAACCGGAGATGATGCGGGCCATGCTGAAGCGCGCCCACCCGCTCGGCATGCTGGGGAGCCGGGAGCGCCGGGCGTTCCTGCGGACACTGACGCCCACCGAAGAGCGCAGCCTGCGGCGGGCGATCGACTGGTGGAGGGAGACCTATGTTGGAGGTCACAAGCAGGCGCGGCGGGATTGACATGGGACTTTATCGAAAAAAGCCCGTAGTCGTTGAGGCAGTCCGGTTGGCCGAGAAAACCACGATCAAGACCTTGGAAGGCACCATGACCGCGGAGCCTGGGGATTGGTTGATCACGGGGGTTGCGGGCGAGCAGTACCCATGCAAACCGGAAATTTTCGCGCAGACCTATGAAGAGGTCACGGAATGATTGATTTGTCCGTGGCTCAGGAGTTCAGCCGAGCGCCCGGAGGGTGGTTCCGCTCCATGGGGTCGGATTCGGCAGGGAAAGCGGGCACGGCCAATCTGTAAAATGAGGTTGGAGGCGCGGCCTTCATGTCTCAATCGGCACTGAATCCTATCTTTGGGGATGTCGAATCCTCCCACGCCTCCGGCGTCAAATTGACCGAATTGCCATCCTCATCAGGCAGAGAGACAAGACCTTGCCGGCATGCCCATTTCATCACTTTCTCAAGAGCAGATTCATCGGCTGCACCCACCACACCTAATAAGGCATTGCAATCTGTAATGTCGATCGTTCTCAGATGCGCATCTCCGGCTTGCTCCTTGAGATAGCCGATCAAATTTGTCACCTGCGTGGGCGGATCAGGCAAGGACTGAGAGAAGATCTCTTCCAAATCGGAATCAATGATCTTGAGCGGCTGTTCGTCCGAAGTCCGGCTCCGGATTACATGACTAGCCCTTGCACGGGCTAGTTGAACGTCCTCCGGTTTTCCCCCCTTCCATTTGTTTTCGAGTAGTTGCTCCGCTCTGAAACCCAGAAAGTACGGTCCGCAGCGCAGACAAATCACACGGAAAGTACTTGACTCACGCACCTTCTCAGCTGCTCGCTCACAAATGGGACATCCAGTCACTCTGTCACCTCCAAACCGGGGATAGGATTTCCTCGGCTCCCCTCATTCGGTTCACGCGACCCCGCGAAGGAAGCTAAAGCCCGGGAAACTGATTCTATCAGGCGCCTCGCCAGGCTCACCAAGATTTAGCCCGCTGCCGTGCGTCCGGTGATGGCCTCCCGCAAGCCTTCGAGCAGGCCCTCGAGCTTGGCTTGGCCGTATTCCAGCCGCCCCACGCGATCCGCCAGCTGCTTGATGTCATCCCGTAGTTGCGCTTCCATCTTCGTCATGTCCGCCCGAAGTTGCGTCATGTCAGCCCGAAGCTGCGCCTCCAGCTGTCTCATGTCCTGCCGCAACCCACGGTTGCTGGTAAGGATCAAACCGGCGAGCGCCACGCCCACGGCCAGAATCGCTATCATTTCTCCGCTCATCGTTCCTCCCCGCTGTGATTGATGGTAGCGCAGCCTCGTTTGGCGGCGCATCCGTGAGGCCGCACGAAGCCTACAGGCAGCACCAAGAAATATGAATGATAATGTGCGAAGTCACGTTGGCGGGCCATACGGGTGAACATAGTGGCATAATACCATCTATTCACGTGTCAAGGCCCTGTGGGAAACAACTCCAACAATGTTTCCCACGACGGGTTTAGCCGTCACCGTCCGGCTGATTCCATTCATTATCGAAGGCCCATAGGCAGCTGATGGCGTTGCCCAGGTGGTTTTCGACCTCATCCCGCCGCCAGCTGGGGACCTTCCCGGCGAGATCGTCCGGGCCCAGCGTCAGCGTGCCGAGAGTGACAACGGCATCGACGAACGCCAGGGCTTCCTGCTCGCCCACTTCGAGCTCCGGGGGTTTTTCAGGATCCTCCCCCGGCGGGCCGTAGCGCCGCCCGTCCCGAGCCGGCACGGATCTGTTCTCGGCCAAGGCGATGCGGCGGGCCTGTTTGGGCGTAGGGAACGCTCTTCTCGTCAGCTTGCGCCGGGCGACCGCGATCTTCATCTCCCCGTCGCGGATTTTCCTGAGAAGCGCGGGGTCGGCGTCCTTGATCAGCTTCGCCGACCAGACGTAGTCACTGTTGGTGGCGAACATCTTGGCGGCCCGGTCTATGGACCGCTCAGCAACATCTGCGCCCCTTTTCCTATTCGTCTTTTGTTCGCTTTTCGAATCGTCGTTAACTTGTTCGTTTTCTGTTGTTTGCTCGGACCCCAAAAGGTCTTCAGAAAATTTCATACCTTTTTTGCCTCGGCCTTGGGACAAGCGCTGGAGTTCCTTGGCCTCGGCCTCCAATTTCGGCAGGATCTCGACGGCGATCGCCGCCCGCTGGGCGCTCGACAGGTGACGTCTGTGAAGATTGAGGCTGAGAACGATCTCCTCGGGGGATCCTTCGCCGTCCCAGTGCTCGGACTTGGGCTCGATGCCCAGCTTCCGGCAGGCCAGGTAGCGGTTGCGGCCGTCTAAAATGCTTCCGTCCGGGTGCAGCAGGATCGGCTCCCGCTGGCCGTTTTCGCGGATGTCGTCGACCAGGGCCTCGAATTCGTCGCCCTTGATCAGGGGAAACAGCCGCGCGGCGGGGTGAGATGACATGTGGTCGTCCATCAAGAACGTCCTCCTTAGCCACAGTGGTTCAGTGGTTCATAACGTCCAACAAGGCATTATGCCATCTGTCCAGCGCCCAGGGCGACACAGCCCAGCTCCGCGGACTCCAGGTTTTCGATTGCGGATTTCACTTTTCTTGGTGCGGATTCCACTTTTTTGAGGGGAGCCGAAGCCGTCCGCAATGCGTTTTTCTGGAAGCCGCAATGCGGACTTCACTTTTTTGGGCTTGCGGATTCCACTTTTTTGGCTTGCGGATTCCGCTTTTTCGATTGCGGATCCCACTTTTTCGATTGCGGATTCCACTTTTTTGGTCCCCGGTTTTGCGGCATCCAGTTTTTCCGGCAGCAACCTCGGCAGCCAGATTTTTCTTTGACCCGTTTTTGGGGAAATCGCGAAATCCACCCCAACTAGCTTTGGAATCAGCATGATAGATGGCACAAAGGTGGCACACTTTTCAAAGTCGTAGGTCTCATACCTACTTGACGGGGCGTCTGTAAATGATTGATTCTAAACGTTTGTGCCACCTAAGGTGTTGATTCTATTGAGTCGGAGTCGGGGGTGGCACACCTCTGTGCCAGGTTTGTGCCAGGTTTGTGCCACCCCCGCGATCCCCTCTATATATATATAAATAAATAGTTTAGTAGTAGTAGTAGTAGGGGGAAAAAGGTGCCGGCACAGTAAATCTGAGAAAACATGCCACGTGCGCGCCGCCGCGCACGTCGCGCGCTACGCGCGTGCGAGGGATCCGCCCCATCGCGTGTGCCGGGGGTAGAGGCATTTTTTCCGGGAAAAACTGTGCCGGCAGACCTAAAATTCATGGAATCAGTGACTTAAGTGGCACAAACCTGGCACAAACCTGGCACAGAGGTGTGCCACCCCTTCTCAAGTCGCCTGGATTCAGTCTATTAGATGGCACAAACGCCTTTTTCGGCCCGCCGGGGCTACATCCGGCGTAGCGGCCGCTACTTTTCGCGTAGCCAAAGACCCCGGCCGCAAGGAAACAGAGATCCTCAGTCCTGTCCAGTAGGCAGGGGGGAAGCGCCCAGAACGCCTTGTTCCCGGCGCACAGGACGGCCTAGGAGCGGTTTTGGCGGTCGAGGCGGTAAGCAGGGGCGGAAAACGGCTGAAAACGCCGTAGAGGGCTTCTATCGGCCTAAATCGCCCTGTTCCGGCGGCGGCGGGTCTAACCAAGCCCGCTCGGCGGCGATCTCGCGGTGCTTTCTGAGCCGAGCCCGCAGGATCATCGCGCTCGCCCGCGGCATCCGCGAGTGGCCGTACTCCCAGTTGTGCACCTGCTTCTTGCGGTGCTTTCCCCGCAAGCCAAGCGCCGCCCCGAAGTCCGTCTGGGTCAAGCCCAGCTCGGCCCGAGCCGCCCTGATCTCGTCCGGTGTCGGGTCGTCCCCCAGCCTGCTCAGATCGTCGTGGTGCTCGCCGAGCCTTGGCGGATCGATCGAGCCGCCATGTCGTTTCAGTAGCATGGCGGCATTGTACCATCGAGAAGGCCGGCTTTGGCGTACGGGGAGCCTAGGGGCTAGTGTCAGCGCCCGCCGATGGCCTGAGACCTACGAGCCGCTTGTTAGCCGTGCCCGCCGGTGGCCCTTCCCTTCCCTCGGCTCACGGCACCGGAAGCGGCCCACATTTGGGCAAAGATTTGGGCAATGTCGGTGACCCCAGGGCGTAACGTGTTGGTATTGCGATACTTACGGTCAATCATGAGGTCGTGCGATTTCCTGAGGTAGGAACATGGCCGTCAATGTGTACGT
The DNA here is from genome assembly GCA_965248235.1 of Bryobacterales bacterium. Lineage (GTDB taxonomy): Bacteria > Acidobacteriota > Terriglobia > Bryobacterales > UBA6623 > UBA6623. The sequence continues at coordinate 55,431 of CBDFIU010000004.1, forward strand.
TATCGTGCCTAATTGCATCGTTTTGGAAAGATTTTGAGGCAGGGGGGGGTGGGGGTCTTTCGCGGGGGGTGGGGGACCCCGGATTCGTTCGCGGGTCCCTCGCCTTGTATGGTATGCCTTATCCGCCTGGACGCTGTGATTCGAAAAACCCTATCCTGAAAAAAAGCGAAAAATGAAAAAGAAGCAACCACAGCTGGTACGTCCGCCAGGAGCCGCCAGGGAGCGGATCGGCGGGGAGCGGAGGGTTCAGGTCTTCAACCCGGTCATCCATCCCGGGATCGTCTACCGGGCGTTTCTGGCGGGCTACAAGGCCGATCAGGTGGCTGAGATCATCGGCATCGAGCCGCGGACGCTGGGCCGCTGGATCGAGACGTATCCGGAGTTGAGGAAGGCGCGGGCGAAGGCGTTGGACGCGGACGCGGAGGTGGCGCAATCGCTCTTTGACATGGCGGTGGGCGTGGTGGACCCGGTGACGGGCAAGCGCAAGGGCGCGAGCGTGGCGGCGGCGATTTTCTGGCTGAAGGCGCGGCGGGGCTGGCGGGAGGACGAGCGCGGGGCGAAGGGCGAGACGTCGCCGCTCGATCTGAGGCCGGAGCAGGTGAAGGCGCTGGCGGAGGAGGTCATGGAGGCGATGAAGGAAAAGACGATCCAGGTGACGCCGGAGCGGGCGGAGAGTGGCCCTGAATTTTAGGGCTTGGGAGCCGTGCGGGGGCAGTGTTGTAGAGTGAGACTATGCTGGTTGGGATGGAGGCGACACGGAACGGGAGGAGTAGGAAGCCGGGGCACCTCTTACCCCCTGGGTAAAACCGCGGAACGGCTATAGTCAGCGAACGAACGCGCGTGGAAGAGTCAGATCTGCTTGGCCGTGCCTACAAGTACCTGATCGAACAGTGTTGAGCCACATGACGCATCCATACCTTCTTTTCTGCCCCTACCTTCCCATGAAGGAGCCAGTCACATTTGCTGGTTGGGAGCTGGGACCATTGCAGTCTTTCGAGAACCGCTGGGCTGACCCGCGGTTCAAGGAGCAGGCTACCACCTTCCTGGGCAAGTTCGTCGGAACGAATAACGAGCCGATCGAGAACCCGGCACTCCTGTGTAGGCAAGGGCGGCAACTGGATGGTGAAGCGCCGGCGCGAGAGGAAGTGAAGGCGCTTGGGCTCTCACTCGTTTTCGGGGTCGTCGACAAAAACCCAAAGGGATGCACAGAGGGAAGTCACGAAGGATGGGCCATGGTGACGGCCGACAACGCAGAGTTGTTCGAATGGCCCATTGATCTGGAGCAGGGGCGCATCATCCTGAGCACCGGCTACCTGGCAAGGATGAACATCGCCGGCTATAAGATCAGTGATCCAAAACTGGTCCTGAAGCCACCCCTTGACCTCCACATGCCGGTACTTGCTCCTTCCCCTGATCCTTTGGTCTTAACTGGCGTCTATGAGACAGTTCTCCGGTCGCTTCGCTGCCCAGGTAAAGACTCTACTGCCGATCACGTTCGGGTTGCTGTCGAATGGTTCGCGAAAGCTTGGCCCAACACTGCAACCGTTCACTACCCGGAGCGGCTGGTATACCTGAAGACAGCCTTTGAAGCAATAACAGGCGAGAGCAAGAACTACAAGAGTGCCAAAGAACTCCGGAAGATCTTCAAGGCGTTGCCAGACACGACGGCGAGGGATTCCGACTTTTTGGTATGGTCGCCGGAAGAGAAAGCCATTCACACTCGTGTCAACAAAGGTAAAACCTACCACCGCACAGACCTTGAGGATTGGTTCATAGAGTTCGGTGACGCGCGAAACACCATCATCCATGACGGTAAAATCCCATCGCTCGAGTACTGTAGTCCGAACTCTAGTTTGAACCCCGCCTACAACGGCCCTTTCTTCTTTACCGCTGAGTTCTTGCTCCGCGGCGTCATCAAGGTGCTGCTGTCATCCTATGCCGACGTCTGGTGCCCCGAGGAATACAGAGCTGATACGCTTCCTTAGTTGTCGGTTTCACGCAGCGGGTTCGGTCCTCGGCTGTGGCCGAGGTGGATGCCATCCGCGACCAGGCACTGCCCCTCGGGTGGCGTGAGGGAGCGGAATTTTAGATATTCTATAAATCCTGACAAGAGAATGGCATAGACTCTTGACTTTCATGGATTCCTGCAAGTTATACTCCTAGGTATTGGAGGCCGGGCTGGAACCAAAACCGGCTCTACCCGGTCTCCAACCCCAATGGCTCAAACCACGGCAAACGCGATGCGCGAGACCGCCGAGCAGGTAGCCCGGATGGCGCGGCAACCCGGGGTGGTCGAGCGGCTCTCGCCCGATGAGCGGCGCAAGCTGGGGGTGGTGCTCGAGGCCTACGGGAAGCAGGCCAAGCGGGACCGCTATTTCGATCTCTATCCCGCGGACGGGCCGTTGTCGCGGCACGCCTACCGCAAGCACATGGAGCATTTCGCGGCGGGCAAGTGGGCTCGGGAGCGGGCGGTGCTGGGAGGCAACCGGGTGGGCAAGACAGAGATGGGCGCCTACGAGATGTCGGCTCATCTGACGGGTCTCTACCCGGATTGGTGGGAGGGCCGGCGCTTCGATAGTCCGGTCAACACCTGGGCGGCGGGCAAGACGAACGACACGACCAAGGTCATTCTGCAGGAGAAGCTGTTCGGCGGGGTACACAAGGACGAGCGCGACCGCAACCGGTTGGCTGGGAAGGGCATGATTCCGGCCGACAGGATCATACATGAGTCGGCGACGTTCCGGGCGGGTTTTCCGGGGCTGATCAGCGAGGTGGGAATCCGCTACCGGGATTCGCGGCTGGAGCACAGTGTTCTGGGGGTGAAGGCTTACGAGCAGGGCCGGCGGGCGTTCGAGGGCACGGCGCAGCACGTGATCTGGCTGGACGAGGAGCCGCCCGAGGACATCTACGGCGAGTGCCTGATGCGCACGGGGACGGTGGACGGGATGGTGTATCTGACGTTCACGCCGCTGGACGGGCTGACGGAGGTGGTGACGCGCTTTCTGCCCGAGGAGTTGCGGCCTCCGGTCGAGATCGAGGACGACGAGTACACGGAGCACTGATGCCCGAGGTTTCCCAATCCCGCCACGCCATCCAGATCGGCTGGGACGCCGCGCCGCACCTGACCAAGAAGGCCCGCCAGGAGCTATGGGAGGCGACGCCGCCTTATCTGCGGGCGGCGAGGTTCCGGGGCGAGCCGACGCTGGGGCGCGGGCGGATCTATCCCATGGACATCGAGGCGCTGACGGTCGAGCCGTTCGTCCCGCCCGGCATCTGGACTAGGGTGTACGCGCTCGATCCGGGCTGGAACCGCACGGCGGCGCTATGGGCGGCTCACGACCGCGACTCGGATGTGGTGTATCTCTACTCGGAGTACTACCGGGCGCATGCGGAGCCGCTGCTGCACGCCGCGGCGGTCAAGACCAGGGGCGAGTGGATCCCGGGCGTGGTCGATCCCTCTTCGATCGGCGCCAACCCCGCCGATGGGGTGTCGATGATGGAGCGCTACCGCAGGGCGGGGCTCAGGCTCCAGGAAGCCGACAACAGCGTCGAGACGGGCATCCAGGAGTGCTATGACCGCATGACGACGGGGCGGCTGAAGGTGTTCCGCACGTTGCAGAGTTTCCGGTTCGAGTTCTCGATTTACCGCCGCGACGACAAGGGCCGGGTGGTGAAGAAGAGCGATCACCTGATGGACGCCATGAGGTATCTGGTGATGAGCGGCTTGCGGTTGGCGCGGACCGAGCGGATGGCAACGGGCGGGCCGATGAGGACGATGGCGGGCGGGGTGGCCGACCAAAGGGCGGGATTCTGATGGCGGTTGACGCAGTTGCGGTAGTGGGGCCGGAGAACACCGAAGTTCAGTCCGCCGACCCCTGCGCGGCGTTCGCGACTGAACTCTACGGCAAGGTAGCGGAGCAGGCGCGCCGCCGGCAGGTCATCGAGCAGCGCTGGTACGAGGATACCAGGCAGTACTACGGCTTCTACGACGAGGAGACGGAGAAGCGGCTGGAGGATGAGAAGGGGTCTTCGAAGCTGTTCGTCAACTTGACGCGCCCGAAAACCAGGGTCATGCGGGCGCGGCTGAACGACATTCTGTTCCCGAACGACGAGCCGAACTGGGACATCCAGGCGACGCCGGTGCCCGAGATCGAGGAGCTCGCCGCGAGGACGCGGGAAGTGCCGCCGGATCAGCCGGTTGGCCCTGACCGGCAAGAGGCCGTCGGGATCGAGCAGCAGGCTATTGAGCAGGCCAAGGCCATCCGCCAGGAAGCCCGCAAGCGGGCGGACCAGATGCGGATGGAGGTCGCCGACCAGCTGGAAGAGTCGGGCTACGCGGAAATCGGCCGCAAGGTAATCGACCAGGCCTGCCTGCTGGGCACGGGCGTGGCGAAGGGGCCGTTCGCCGACTGGCGCCAGCGGCAGCAGTGGGGCTTGGACGCTGAGGAGTGGAAAATCGAGCGAGAGGGCGATCCCAGGCCCGCTTTCGAATGGGTCGACGCGTGGAACTTCTTTCCCGACATGAACGCGGCGTCGATGGAGGACGCGGAGTTCGTCTTCGAGCTGCACCGCATGAGCCGCAAGGCGCTCCAGAGGCTGGCCGGACGCCGCGGTTTCCTCGCCGATCCGATCCGCCGGCTCTTGAAGGAGGATCCCGAGCCGGGCGAGTTCAGCGACTACACGAAGTACCTGCGCGCCATCAGCGACCAGGGAGAGGAAGGGGCCGAGGGGCGCTACAACGTGTTCGAGTATCACGGTCCGATTCCGGCGGAAACGCTCGAGGTGCTGTGTCGAAAGTACGATAAGGGCGACATTTTGGACACGCTCGACATGAGCGCCGATCCGCTCGCCTCGATCGAGGGCGTGGTCTGGTTCTCGCAGGACCGCATCCTGCGCTTCGGCATTCATCACCTGGATTCGGAAGAGCCGGTGTATTCGATCTTCCGGCTCGACCCGCAGGCGACGGGGCTGGGGGGCGACGGCATCCCGACGATGATGCGCGACCCGCAGGCGGCGCTCAATGCCGCCTGGCGTATGACGATCGAGAACGGGTCGCTCTCGGGCGTGCCGATGTTCATCTTGGACCGCGGCGCCATCCGTCCGGCGGACGGCGACTGGTCGATCCGGCCGCGCAAGGTCTGGTACCGCGACGTCGAGACCGAGCGGCCGGCCATCGAAGCTGTCAAGCTCGACGGCTCGACCCAGGAGCTGTCGAGGATCATCGAGATGGCGCGGTCGTTTTCCGACGACGAGACGAACCTGCCGCTGATCGCCCAGGGCGACCAGGGGGCGCACGTCACGCAGACGGCGCACGGCATGAGCCTGCTGGTCAACGCCGTCAACATCGTGTTCCGCAACGCCGCCCGCGGTTTCGACGCCGAGTTCACGATCCCCAACATCCGGCGGCTCTACAACTGGAACATGCAGTTTTCGCCCAAGGACGAGATCAAGGGGGACATGCAGGTGTCGGCGCGCGGTTCCTCGGTGCTGCTGGTCAGGGAGCTGCAGGCCCAGAACCTGCTGATGATTCTCAATCTGGCGGCGACGAATCCCTTGCTGGGGAAGCTGATCCGGGTGCCCGCGCTGGCCCGGCGGCTGTTCCAGGCGCTTCAGCTGTCCAAAGACGAAGCGGTGCTGACCGAGGAAGAGATCAAGCAGCTTGATCAGGAGGAAGCCGGCCGGCCCGATCCCGAGACCGAATTGAAGCTCCAGCTGGAGCAGATGAAGCTCGACAACGCCTTGCGGGTGGTCGAGATGCAGATGCAGACCGAGGTCTTGCGGCTGGCAACCCAGCAGGAGATGTCGGTCGAGAAGATCGCCGCTGATCTCGAGAAGGTGCGGGTCCAGATGCAGAGCAAGGAGCGGCTGATGGCGGCCGAGATCGCCCACAAGGACCGCCACGGATCGGGTTTGTGATGATCGACATCGACAGTTCGACCTGGCAGGCTCTGCTCAGCCACATCGCGGAGCAAGAGAAGAGTCTGACCAAGGCCTTGTGCTCGGAGACGACCGAGGAGCGCAAGACGCAGTTCATCCGGGGGCAGCTCGAAACCCTTCGCAGACTGCGTAACCTGCCTGAAACCCAAAACATTTCACTATAGACTTGATTTTTTACATGAGGTATGCCATCGTGAGTTCAGGAATCGATGCAGGCTCCCGAAAGCCACGAAGCCGAAGTAGATCCCGGGCAGACTCAAGCTGCTGAGGAGCAGTTTGCCTCCGGCTGGGATGCGGCTTCTAGCGGGCCGAAGGCCCCGGCAGCCGATTCCGCTTCCACCTCGGATCGACCCCCTGAAACCGAGCCGTCCCCGGACCCCTCGTCCGCCGGCGGTGAGGTAGATCCAGAGCCGGAAGCGTCTTCCGCCCTCCCGGCGGAGGACACGGGGACCCCCGGACCTCCCCCGTCTGAAGAAGGCCCGGAGCAGGCGGAGACCTCCCTCGAGGACCTCAAGCAGAAGTACGAGGATCTCAAGAAGGATTTCGCCAAGAACGAGCAAGAGTTAAGAGCAGCAGAAGGCAGGCTCAGGCGAATCCAAGTCGCAGGAGTCCGGCAGCAGGTGATTCCCACCGGGACGGCCGGCGTTGGCGCCCCCCTCAGTGCTGCTCCGCGGCAACCACGGGAAGGCGCGACGGCGCCTCCCCTGGCGGAGCGGTTGAAGGGTGTGCGTGACGTCGATCCCGACCTGGCGGAATCGCTGGAAGAGGTGCTCACCCCGTTTCAGGCCCGGCTTGACGAAACCGAGCTGAAACTGGCCGAGCGCGTCGATGCCGAACGGCGGCTGGGATTCGAGGCGAAGCTGGCGGAAGTGGACCAGGCGGCGCCCGGCTGGAGGGAAGACATCGGGAGCGAAGAGTTTACCCGATGGATGGACCAACAGCCCGGATACCGGCAGGCCGCTTTCCAGCAAACCGATAACCCCGCCGATCTGATTGAAATGCTCTCCTCGTTCCAAACGTCAGTGAATGGCTCGCCGTCCCCGCAAGGGCCCGGCAGAGAGCAAGCTGACACCAGCGTACCGGCCCTACTCCCCGCCCCATCGAAACGCCGCGCCGCGCAACTCGCGTCGGCGGCGGGCGTGCCGAGTGCTTCATCCGCTTCCGCTCCGAAAATCAGGGGCGCGGCGGACAGCTTCGACGATGGGTGGGACGAAGCCGGACGCGAAACCAAAACATACATGAACCGTCAGCCGCGGGCCGCCAACGGGCAGTTCCGAGCGGCGTAAAGAACGGACGGATCATCGCGCCGTGCCCGGTCTTGCTACCGGAAGAGGAGATTTCTACATGCCACAAGGATTGAACACCTACGGGGATATCGGGAACGCTACGGCCGGCTGGTACAGCCGCAAGCTGCTCTCGCACGCCATGCCGGTGATTATTCTGGAGCGCTTCGGGCTGACCAAGCCGCTCCCCAAGAAACAGACCAAGGTCATCGAGTTCCGGCGCTCTCAGCCTTTCCAACCCAAGACCATTCCGCTGGTCGAGGGCGTCACGCCGCAAGGTTCCGATTTCGGGTACGACACGATCTCCGCGCAGATTCAACAGTACGGCGACTGGGTCGGGATCACCGACGTGGTGCAGGATACGTCGAAGGACGACGTGCTGCGCGACATCGTGGAGCGCCAGGGCGAGCAGGCCGGCGAGACGAGGGAGGCGCTGACCTGGGGCATCGTGCGGGCGGGTACCAACGTGCAATACGGCGGCGCCGTTGCTTCGCGCTCGGCTGTCGACCAAACCGCTCTGCTCAGCGCCGCCAAACAGCGCTCGGTCGTCTCGGCCCTGCACCGCCAAAAGGCCAAGAAGTTCACCTCGATCCTGTCGGGCTCGGAGGATTACGAGACCTACCCGATCGAGGCCTGCTACTTCGGCATCGTCCACACCGACATGATCTCGACAGTGAGGGAGCTGACGGGCGGAAACCAGAACAACACGTTCGTTCCGGTCTCGAAGTATGGCAGCCAGATGCCGGTATCGCCGCACGAAGTCGGCAACTTCGAGGAGATCCGCTACGTCGCCAGCCCCGACCTGCCGCCGTTCGAGGGCAAGGGCGCGGCCATCGGCGCCCACACGGCGGCGTTCCGCAACGACGGCGCCAATTTCGACGTCTATCCGGCGCTCTATCTGGGCCGGGAGGCGTTCGGGTGCATTCCGCTGCGCGGCAAAAACGCCATCAAGCCGATGGTGCTGAACCCGGATGTTCCCCGCGGCGGCGATCCGATGGCCCAGCGCGGCACCGCGGCTTGGAAGATGTACTTCGCCTGCCTGGTGTTGAACGAAGCATGGATGCGGCGGCTCGAAGTCGCCTGCGCACAGTAAGGAGGCACAGATGATAGCTCACGAGCAAGTCAAGATCATCCGCGTGGGGCAGCAGTCCGCCGCCGCCGCCAAGGACTACCGCGTGCGGATCGGCTGGCGTCCGGCGGTGGTCGTGGTAATGAACCACAAGGCCGCGGGCATTCTCGCCATCGCGGTCGACGGCGTGACCGAGGCCGGCAAGGCGCTCAGCTTCGGCTCGAACGCGGCGATCGCCGAGCAAGCAACCGCGATCACGATCGAGGACAAGGGCTTCAAGTTCGGGCAGAACGCGACCCTCTTCAAGGAGGACGACGCCAAGCTCGTCTTCATCGCCTTGCGCAACATGCACGGCGCGGGCGTAATCGACCTGGCGGAGCTGCCCGACGACGACGAATCCGTTGCCGGCGTGAGCGAGGCGGCCTAACATGCGCGTCCGCATCACGCACCCCAGGATGGATTTTTTCTACATGGACCATCCGGCGCTCGAAGGCCGCTTCCAAAGTGGCGACGAGCACGAGTTGCCGGATGGTTTCGATCTCGCCGAGTTCGGCGGTCTCGGCCTGCGGGCCGAGGCCGTCGATCCCGCTAACACTCCAACCCCAGCCAAGAAGAAGAAGAGAGGGAGGCCGAGAAAATCATGAATGCCAAGATGCGCCAGGTCGCCATCGGCGACGCCACCGACGAGGAGCTGCTGAAGTTCGCGACGGAGGGCGCGGGACTCCAGGTCAAACCCCGCGCGAAGCGTGAGGAGCTGATCGACTTTTTGAAGACCGCCGGGCACACGCACTGGATCACGATCGTGGAGGCGGCGCCCACTCTGATGCCCGCGACCCAAGGCCCGGCGGATACGGACGAGTTCGACCCTGAAAACGAACGCTGGGCGGAGGTGAATTTCCAGCTGGCGGCGGGCCAGAACAAACGCATTCCGGTTTTCGTTTCCGTCAACGAAGACCACGCCTACCTGCCCCGCGGCGTGCGGATTGTCATCCGCGAGCGCTTCTACCGCACGATTGTGGAGTGCAAGGAAACCCACTACGCACAGAATGCCTCCGACGAAGGGGCCATGAAACGCTGGAGCGACAGCGAGCGCCAGGAAGTCGAGCGTTATCCGCTGACCTTCCTGGGCTGGCGCGGATACGTCAAGGACGGTCCGCCCGAGGCGGGTCCCAATGTCCATGTGATCGGGCCGGGCGGCATGAGCGAGGCACGGGCGGCGGCCCGGACGCAACAGGCCGTCCGCGAGCGGGCGGCCGCCTAGAACGACAAACGGGGCGGACCAGACGGTGACCTACCGCAAGCTGTGCGAACAGAGCCTGGCGCTCGCCGGGACGAATTACGGCAAGCTCGGCAAATGGCCGCCCGCGGCGGGCTATCCAAAGCTGGCCTGCGGGTTGGTGGCCGAGTCGTGGGTCTATATCCAGCGGCTGCACGACAACTGGGGCTGGATGCGGCAATTCTTCGAAGCCCTCACCGAGCCCGGACGGGACCGCTATTCGTGGCGCGACTTGCGCGCCCCGGGCGGCGAGCAGGCGATCACGTCGTTCCGCTCCTGGGCGAATAGCGATGACTGGTACATCGCCCAGGACCCGGACGGCGCCGGTGGGCGGCTGGTGCATATAGGGTTCGGGGAAGCCCGCGGGCGCAAGCGGAGCATCAGGGATCCCAGCCGCCCGGTCGCTTTCGCCATCGCCCCGGACCTCGATCTCGTCCTCCATCCGGTGCCGCGGGGCGCCTACCACTTCGGCGGCGAGTACCAATCCGAAGTGCAGCTGCTCGCGAAGGAAGACGACGTGCCCCGGGGCCTGCCCGAGGCATACCACCCCATCATCAAGTGGCGGGCGGCGATGCTGCTCCACGCCAATGACGAGGCCGGCTCGGCGTACCGCTTCGCCGCCACCGAATACATGCCCATGCTGCTGAGTCTCGAACGCCTCTACCTGCCGGACGTCACCATCGCGGAGGCCATGGCCTGATGCGGACCGCTTCCTGGCGGCTGGGCGGCGGGCTGGACCTGACCACGCCCGCGATCGCCCGCTCGCGTACCCCCGGAACCCTGATCGGCTGCCTCAACTACGAGGCGCGCCGGGAAGGCTACCGCCGGATCGACGGTTACGAGCGCTTCGACGGGCGGCCTTCGCCCTCCGATGTCGCCGCCATCCCCGAGCAACAGCAGAAAGCGGAATCGGAAAGCCGCCGGCGGCAAATTCAGGAAGTGCCCGGCAGCGGCGAGATTCTCGGCGTGTGGCGCTACCGCTGGAGGACCTACGCCTTCCGGCGCGGCGAGGACGGCACGGTTCACATGCATGAGTCATCGCCTGAAGGCTGGCAGGACGTACAGCTGGACGCGGTGTTGAGAGCGCCGGACGGGGCCCGCTTCCGCTTCCTCAACTACAACTTCTTCGGTCAGGCCCAGCGGGAGAAAATGTACGGCGTTAGCGGCGCCGGACCCGCCTTCGAGTTCGACGGGTCGACCTTCCGGGAACTACCCGGCGTCCCCGGCATCCCCGGCGTCAACCCGGTGCTTATCGCGGCGCACCAGAAGCACCTGTTTCTGGGCTTTGCGCGCGGCTCGGTGATCCATTCGGAACTGGGTGAGCCGACCAGCTTCACGGCGGTGGGCGGAGCCTCGGAGATCACGATCGGCGACTATCTGAGCGGCATGATCTCGGGCTACCGCGACACGCTGTTCCTGTTCGGCCGCAACAAGACGGTGGCGCTCAGGGGCAGCAGCACCGCGGACTGGCATCTTGAGACGATCAGCGAAGAGGCCGGCGCGATGCCCTATACCGCCGTCCTGATGGATCAGCCGCTTTGCTACGACGACCGCGGCCTGCGGTCGCTCGCGGCCACCGAGGCCTACGGCGACTTCTCGATCGCCACCATTACCGAGCGCGTGCGCCCCTGGCTCGACTACAAGCGCAAGGGCGGCTCGTTCCCCGTAGCCGCAACCAGGGTGAGATCGAAATCCCAGTACCGCCTGTTCTTCGACGACGGCGAATGCCTGGTCATGACCCAGATCCCACGCTCGCGCGGGCTGAGCCAGGAGTTTACGATCTCGGCCTACGACCTTCACGTCGAGGGCGACACGCGGGCAGGCATCGTTACCAACGTCTGCTCGGTCGAGGATCCCAACGGGCGGGAGCGCATCTTCTGCACCTTGCAGGGCAGCGGGTATGTCTATGAGATGGAGCGCGGCACCAGCTTCGACGGTTTCCCCATTCCGGCCTACGTGCGGCTGGCCTATAACGACCTGCGGTCGCCCCAGATGATCAAGCGCTTCCGCAAGCTGCAGCTCGAGCTCGATTCCATCTTCCGCTCGACGTTCCGCGTCACCGCCGACTTCGACGACGACATGCAGGAAGGCGAGCGCCCCGGGGAGAGCTTCTCGATCTCGGGACCGCCGAGCCGCTGGGACGAGGATGAGTGGTCCGATTTCGACTGGGACGGCACGCCGGCCCGGGTGGCGCATGCGAGGATCGCCGGACGCGGACGCAACATCTCGCCCGTGCTCTATAGCGAGCAGAGCGATCAGCCGCCCCATGTCTTCCAGGGCTTGACGGTGTACTACGACGAACGGAAGCCGGCGCGATGAACGAATACTACACCCCCGTCAACATCCCGCGGGAGTTCTCGCGCGCCCGGGCGGGACAGCTGGGAGCGGAGTTCAAGAGAATCGAGCAGGGCTTCGGCGCGCTGCCGTCGCGGGAGCAGCTGGCGAATGGGACGGCGATCCTTGCCGTCGAGAAACCCTCGGACGACGCCAACCACTATGTGCTCGAAACCGCTTACCCCGACCAGGCGGCGGATTACCAACCGGGCCGGCAGGTCCAATGGTACGCCCGGAAAACCAATACCGGCGTGGCGACGGTATCGATCGACGGCAAGCCGAGCGTGGCGCTGGCCGAGGTCAACGGAACGCCGCTGACCGATGGATCGATCGTAGCCGGCTGGCCGGTCTGGCTGAGCTATGACGGCAAGAGGTTCCGGCTGCTGAACTCCTCGAAACGCATTGCCGCCACGGTGATATTCGCCGAGACAGCCCCCGACCGGACGTTCCAGGTCGACCAGGTGATCACGGACTTCGTGTTGCCGGCCGCGGTGAGCGGCGCGACGCCCTACGTCTATGCCGTGACCGGGCTGCCCGCCGGACTGACGTTCAACGCCACGACCCGCACGGTGTCGGGCACCCCGAGCGCGGAGGGTGGGTCCACGGTGACCTATACCGTCACCGACGCCGACAGCGAGAGCGTCGAGCAGGAATTCCAGATCCTGATCGTTGCGGTCTTGCTGGTTCTTGCCACACCCAGTGACCTGGAGATGGTCGAGGGGCGCAGCTATGACGTCGAGCTGCCCGCGGCGACGGGCGGCACGCCGTCCTACACCTACGAGGTCACGGGGCTGCCTGCCGGATTGGGGTTCGATACGACAACCCGCAGCGTGTTTGGCATGCCGGACGAAATAGGCACCTTCGAGGACGTGGTGTATAAAGCTACCGACAGCCAGGGCCAGAGCAGCGAGCAGACCTTCTCGATCACCGTGCGCGCCGCCTCGCCGCTCGCCCTGCCCCCGATCGACAACCTCTCGTTCCCGCTCAACGACGCCGTCGACACGGTCACCCTGCCCCCCGCCACGGGCGGCATTTCGCCCTATACCTACGCCGTCACGGGGCTGCCGCAAGGGCTGGCCTTTAATACGACCTTGCGCCGGGTGTCGGGCACGCCGACGGCGTTGGGCGTCTTGAGTGTCACCGTCACCGTCACCGACGCCGACGGCGTGACCGCCACCCGGGATTTCACGATCTCGATCACGGCCTCCGGCTACCGCTACGTTGCCGTTGTCGAAGACAAGACCTCGATCACCGCCACGATGGTGACAGGGGGAACCAGCGCGCCGGATGAGTCCACGCTGCTCACGCTGCCGTCGTGGAGCGGCAATCGCTACATCGTCATCGCGCAGCCGGCCGCTTTCGCGCCCTTGATCCTGATCTCCCTCGGGCTGGGCAACTCCATCAGCGCTTTCACCAGGACCGTGAACGGCGTCACGATCGACGGCGACTCCTATGATTTGTGGGTCTCGAACGACTTGCAGGGCGACTCGATCTCCGGCGGAACACTCACGGTGGGCTAAACGATGCCGACAACCATTCTCGACAAGCTGAAGCGCACGATCCTGGGCCAGCCTGTCGCCGACGCCGTTGATCTCGACGGCGAGATCGTCTTCTCGGTAACGAAAACAACGGATGACAAGCTGAAAATCAGGCGCCAGAACACCGCCGGAGAGACGGTGGAAGAACAGGTGGGCCTGGGGCCGGGCTACGTCCGCGACGAGTTGTACAGCGGCGACATCAACATCTCGAACGCCACTCCCACGGTGGACATCGCCGTCGACACCTGGACCGGCTACAACGAGCTTGAGATCGTCATAGACATCGGGACCCTGGGTTCGGCGCGCGCGATCTATGGGCCGCTGAACGTCTTCCGTGTCTCGAAGGCGCTGCTTGCATCGCTTCAGGCTCACACGGGCGATGTGGAGTTTCTTAACTACGCGCGCCGGATCGGAAGCGCGAGCAATTTTGGAGTGAGCGAAAGCGCACCGGCCGGACTCGCCTCGGACGGCACCAATCTCTACATGGTTGGGGGAAACAAGCGGCTCTATACCCTCAACACCACGACCGGCGTAGCATCGAATCCCGGACCCGGTCGTTTTGGATTGAGCGGCAGCCTCAGCACCCCAACGGCACTGGCCTGGCACAACAGCATGCTGTATCTGGTCATCGGTACCAAGCTCTACACCCTTAACGCGAACGGCCAGGCAGCGCTGGTCGGGTACATGAGCAAAACGATACACGGCCTCGCCTCGCTCGGCGGCACGCTTTATGGTGTCTCTCTCAGCAGCGGCCCCAGAGGCCTCTACAGCTTCGGTACATCGAGCGCTACCCCCACGTTCATCGGCAGCGCGACGAACTTCGGAGTGAGCGAAAGCGCACCGCACGGACTCGCCTCCGACGGCACCAATCTCTACATGGTGGGGCGGACGAACAAGAAGCTCTACACCCTCGACACCACCACCGGCGTTGCGACGCCCCTGTCAAGCGTCTCAAACTTCAACCTTGGCAGCGATGTGACCGTCACTCCCGCCGGTCTCGCCGTCCACAACGGCGCGTTCTACATGCTCGACGATGCCGCGGACGCGCTCTACAGGGTGGCGCTCGCCTATTCCGCCGCCGTCATTCCGCTACAGGTGGTGACGGAATTCGGCGACCGCGCCATCCTGGCGCTGGCCCGCCGCTCCGACAACACCCTGGCGCTGGCGGGAACCCTGCCCGAGGCCGACGCCAGGTCGCTCAAAATCTGCGGCATCAAATACAGCGCCGTGTTCACGGCGGTTGAGGAGGCCATGGATTCATAAGGAGGACCCCATGGCGACACAGACCTATCAGGCGACCGAAACTCCCACCGATCTGGTGAGTGAGTTGTCGTTAAGATCGAAAATCCAGGTTTCAACACGGCGCGTGGATTCGATGCCTCCTTCATGGCCCTTTCTCGAGTTCCGATGGCGAGCCACCTATTTAGGGCGGGATGGGTATTTACTTGACTCAGGTGACCACAAGATGTAGGATCGGGGAAATGGAAGATTATCCTCGGAATCTGGCCGAGTTCGAGGCGCGTTTCGCCACCGAGCAGGCCTGTCGAGAGTATCTGTGTCAACTCCGCTGGCCGGAGGGTTTTCGTTGTCCGCGATGCGGGCACGACAAAGCGTGGGCGGTGCGGACAGCGCTGCTGGAGTGCGCCGGCTGCGGGCATCAAGCTTCTCCAACGGCGGGCACAATATTTCAAGACACCCGCCAACCCCTCCAGAGTTGGTTTCGAGCGATGTGGTGGCTCACGAGCCAGAAGAACGGGGCGAGCGCGCTGGGCTTGCAGCGGGTGTTGGGCCTGGGCAGCTACAAAACGGCCTGGACTTGGTTGCATAAGCTCCGGCGCGCCATGGTGCGGCCCGGACGCGATCGGCTCAGCGGGCGCGTGGAGGTTGACGAGACTTACTTAGGAGGCTTGGAGGAGGGCGTGCGCGGTCGCCAAACCGACGCTAAGGCGCTGATTGTAGTAGCGGCCGAGGAAGATGGTGCCGGCATCGGGCGGGTTCGGATACGCACCATTCCCAACGCCTCCGGGGACAGCTTGATGGCCTTCGTCGGCGAGTCGATCGAACCCGGCAGCGTGGTCCATACCGACGGTTGGCTGGGATACGAACCGCTCGAAGGCGACGGCTATCGCCACGAGGTGAGCTACCTGGAGGGGCAACCGGCGCGCGCCTCGAAACTGCTCCCCCGGGTGCACCGCGTGGTGTCGTTAGTGAAGCGCTGGATACTGGGCACGCATCAAGGAGCGGTCAGTCACGAGCATCTCGACTCCTACCTCGACGAATTCGCCTTCCGCTTCAACCGCCGCAAGTCCAGAAGTCGAGGCAAGCTCTTTTACCGCCTGGTTCAACAGGCCGTCGCCGTGCCACCGGCACCCTACAAATCGCTGGTCGGAGGCACCGCGACACGCGCTACGGACGACCACAACATGTAGGGGCTATTTCCCAATACCTGAGTCAAGTAAATACCCATCTAGGGCGGATACGGGCTACGCCGCCTCGTTTCTCGACGAGGCCTTCGGCAGGCTGGCGCGCAAGTATGGGCCTGAGAAGGTTAGGGAGCACATCGAGATCAAGTCCGAAGAGGAACCCTATCTGCGCGGCGACGTGCTCAGGTACATCAGGGAAAGCGGAGAGGTCACACCGACAAACCCTTAACGGATGCTTGATCCAAAGGGAAGGAAACGACAATGCCAACCCCTGAATTCACATCACCTGCCCGAGCACCTGGGCGTCGCGGGGCCACTCCTGCTTGTCCGGGTTGTCGCTCACGAGCTGCCAGGAGGGCGGGATGGATTACTCGGAAGCTTCTCCACCCGCAGCGGATTTGGCGGATTTGACTGTATACGGATGCGGTCGCCCGATTCCACCCCGGGATGGCTGTTAAGGGGCTGCGTGGCTGTTAGCCCTTCCACGCCATCCCCCTGATAGATGAGCCTCCATTTGCCGTCCGGCAATGAGTTCACTTCGCAGACTGTTCCAGTTACCTCGTCGTTTGTGGTCGTCATTTGGGAGCCCTCTTTGATTAGACCGGGATTTCCGTTTTGCCTGCCTCGGATGGTCCCTTTATACCTAGGATTTCCATTTTGGCCCTGGCACGGTGACAGTATACACCCGCGCTGCCCCGAATACAACGTACTCGCCTGCATCCGGGTCGCTCGTTACCGAGTAGGTTAGATCGTGGAACCCTCCCGGAACTTGAAAAGGCGTTTCGGGATGCAGGTGTTCCGCAGGGTCAAATGCTCATGAAGAGTGTGCGGTTCTACATTCGGGCGCTCACGGATTGTGGAACCAGAAAACGCCCCGCCGCCAACAGACTCCCCCTGCCCCGCCTCCAAGCAACAAAGACACGAAGGTGGACACTATTCCTGAGGGGTTCTCGCGACTCCCAATTCCGGGGCTCGAAGACGCGTTCATCCAGTACCCAGCAGACCTTACCCAGGGCCACATCACCCTCTTTAAGGGTGGTGTCGAGTACCTTGCTACGTTCGTCAAGGTCCGCGAGGAGGGACCGCAATGAGGAGGGTTTAGGGGTCGCGCTGAGCGACCCGGCCAAAGCGGGGGCGAGTTGATGGCCTAGGAAACCCCTCGCCCCCGCACTCAGGCACCTGTGGCCCCGTGCCGAAATTGGTATACGGACCCGGCTTGCATGATCTCTCAGGCATCGTCACAGCCGGACGACATAAGTTTATACAAGCCTAAACTGCTGCGTCAAGGGGCTTCGTGGCCTCCCTCACAGCGTCCGCCCTGTCCACATCATCACCTGGCCGATGACCTCCGCCTCCGCCGGCCACTTTAACTAACAGTGTGAGCCGCCCAGCAACTCACTGGGACTCGTTGATGCGCTTGAACAGGCTGGCGCTGAGTTCCTGTGCCCGGGCGACTTGCTCGGGGGTCATGCGCGGCCGGAGCTTGTCCTTGTTCTCACGGGCCGTCTTGTTGCCTTGTGCGGCGGCAAGGTTCAGCCACGCATAGGCGAGCACGTAATCCTCTGGCACACCCTCGCCATTCGCGTACATGGCACCGAGGTTGAGTTGGCCGTTGGCGTAACCTTGTTCGGCGGCCTTGCGCCACCAATTCACCGCCTCCGCATCGTTCTCCGGCACGCCCTTGCCATTCGCGTACATGTAGCCGAGGTTGAATTGGGCGCTGGCGTACCCCTGCTCGGCAGCTTTGTGGAACCACTTCACCGCCTCCGTGTCGTCTTCCGGCACACCCTCGCCCTGAGCGTACATGAGGCCGAGATTGGATTGGGCCAAGGCTTCACCTTGTTCGGCGGCCTTGCGGAACCACTTCACCGCCTCCGCATCGTCCTCCGGCACACCCTCACCATTCGAGTACATGAGGCCGAGGTTGGATTGGGCGCTGGCGTACCCCTGCTCGGCGGCCTTGCGGAACCACTTCACCGCCTCCGCATCATTCTCCGGCACACCCTCGCCCTGATCGTACATGAAGCCGAGCTGGCCTTGGGCATAGGCGTTACCTTGTTCGGCAGCCTTGCGGTACCAATTCACCGCCTCCGCATCGTTCTCCAGCACGCCCTCACCATTCGCGTACATGAGGCCGAGGTTGAATTGAGCGCTGGCGTAGCCCTGCTCGGCGGCCTTGCGCCACCACTTCACCGCCTCCGCATCGTCCTCCGGCACACCCTCGCCATTCGCGTACATGACGCCGAGGTTGAATTGGGCGCTGGCGTCGCCCTGCTCGGCCCGGCTGAGGACCTCCTGGAACTTCTCTGAGTCCTGAGCGAGCACTGACGGCACGACTAGCATCAGTGCCGGCACCAAAAGGACAAGAACTGCCGGAGGTCTCCGTGGTGTCCGTTTCATCGTTCGTTTCCCCTCACAGCGTCCGCCCTGTCCACATCACTTGGCCGATGACCTCCGCTTCCCTCGGCCACCTGACCGGCTTGTAGCGCTCGTTGTCGCTTGCCAGTAGCCAGTCGTGGTTGTCGTGCGCCAGCCTCTTGATTTGCAAACCGTCGTCGGAGCGCACGGCGAAGATGCGTCCGGCGAGGCGGCGGGTCCGCTGGTGATCGATTAGGATGATCGCTTTGTCCCGCAGCTCCGGCTCCATCGAATTTCCCAGCACGTCGATCAGGCTGCACTTGTCGGGGTTGATGCCATGCTTGCGCAGCCAGTCGCGGCGAAAGCCGATCAACTTGATGACGTTCTCATCGTCCACGAACGCACCCGGCCCGGCCGCTCCGCTAATGTTGACACGGTAGGGGAGACCACAAATCTCGGCGTCGGGGTCGGGGAATTCGACGACCTTGCCTGACTCCGGCTCGGCAAGCGCATCGAGACCTTGGACCGGGCGCGCCAACCGCGAGATCACCTCATCCAGCGCCTCCGCCATTTCGCTGCGGACGGCGTTTATCTCCCTGCGCAAGTCCTCGTTGTAGAACCGCTGCCTGATGGCGTCCGCCGCCCCGGTGGGGGCGGAGGGTGCTGGGGTAGAGGACTCGCGGGGTGGGCCGATGTAAAACTCGAGGCCGAGGGTCTCGCAAAGTAAACGGGCACGCTCCGTGGATGGGATCCTCCCAGTTTTAATCATTGACAGAGCTGAGGGCTGCCCCGTAGCCACCTTGGATATCTCACGGTCCGACCTCCCGCTCTCGCTGGCCGCGTCTAGTATTGCTTGCAGATACGGGAGTTCTACCGGGGTCATACTGTCAGAATACAGTAAAGGAATCCTGCCTACAATAGCAGTTGACATCCGCCGTCATTTGCCGGTATACTGCCTACATATGACGGCATTACCTCACACGTCACACCTCCAGGCCCTTTGCCGCCTCTACTGTGAGACGTGCGGCCGTAGCGAGTCTAGGGTCTCGGACCTAGCAACGAACAACCCATACTTCTTCAGTCGTTTACGAGATGGGATGGGGTGCACCGTCAAGACCTACAACCGTGTCCTTCAGTGGTTTGCTGACAACTGGCCTCGCCATCTTGAGTGGCCGCCGGACGTTCCGCGCCCCGATCCATCGGAAAAGGAAGCGGCCTGATGGGCGCTGAGTTGCAGCATCACCCAGCCGCCTCCGTCTTTCCCATGATGCGGGGCGAGGAGTACCAAGAGCTTCTCTACGATATCCAGGAACACGGCCTGCGCGAACCCATCCTGCTTTGCGACGGTCAAATCCTCGACGGCCGCAATCGCTTCCGCGTCTGCCGCGAGATCGGCATCGAGCCCGCGTTTCGAAAGTGGGACGGCAAGGGCGGATCCCCGCTGTCGGTCGTTCTCAGCCTCAACCTGCACCGGCGACACCTCACGAGTTCCCAGCGGGCGGCGATCGCGGTTGAGATTCTACCGATGCTTGAGGCTGAGGCCAAAGAACGCCAGGGCAAACGTACTGATTTAACTTCTGTCAAAAATTTGACAGAAGTTCCGCAACGAGCAACGGATCAAGCCGCCCGTATGTTCGCCACCAACCGCGATTACGTCTCGGCGGCAAAGAAAGTCCATGAAGCCGACCCCGCGTTGCTTCAGAAAGTCCGTGACGGGGAGACCCACATCATTGAGGCCCTCAGTCAGGTCGTGCCGGACAAGAAGCGGCAACCCTCTACCGGGAAAGAGGTTAAGCCCGGTGAGGATGCGGCAAAGCCCAACGAGACCAACGCGACGTTAGAGTGGGTCCAGTCGATTTACGACCAGGATCAGGCTAATTGGCCCAACGTCAGCCGGACGTTTGGCGTTGTGTTCGCGTTGGAGCAGGTGGCGGAAATGATTGAAAAGGACGGCCTTTCACCGGCTGAGTTTCTTGATAAGGCCCCCCAGCATTCGCTGCGGTCGCTACGTCAAGCCGTTGATCGCACGTCGTCCTGGCTGATCGAATTCTTCGAGCTGATCAATGCCCAACAAGAGAAACCCGCATAAGGACCTGCGAGGGGTTGTAAAGCAGGCGCTCCGCGAGGCCGTGGAGAGAGATTCGAGTTGGGCGTATGCGGACCTGGCCGACGATTTGATCGCCCGCCACTCCGGCTTGCTTGATCAGATCGATTTCCGCAGAGACGCCGTAGTGGTCCTGCTTCAAAAGCACGGTAAGTCGCTTGAGGCCGATGCCGGCGCCTTGGAGCAGCAGCAAGCCTTCTACTTCGCGGCCCCGCGCGTTCTGACGCTCGGCGAGGGGCAACATATCGGCACGGAGAAGGCGAAATTAGAGCATCTGTTGGAACACGAGCGCATTCAGTCGGCCAACATCCAAAATTGCATGGACTCCAACGGGCGTTTTCGGTCCTTCGTCGAGTGGCTGCGTCCCGCGATGGAGGGCACGGCGCTCACCGTGGAGCAAGCCCGCGAGCGGATATCGGGGCAGGCGGCGTGATGAGAGCCAAGGAGGCGTGCCATCGCGCAACGCGACGACTGGGAGCTGAAGCTCGATTATCTAAGGCCGGTGATGGAGAACGAGCCCGGCATTACCTTGGAACAGGCCGCTCTGCGGCTGCGGGAGGCGCGGGAGCGGGTGCACTGCATGGAGGGGGCGGCGTGAATAGACGGCTACGAAGTTGCTTCGGCCTCTTCCCGTGCCAGCCTGACGCGCTCAGGCATCGTGAAGGTGTACATGAGGAACAGTTCGGTGAACTCCTGGATCTGTTTGGCGCTCTCGCGGGAAAAGTCTTCGTCGCCATGCGCCGCTTGATTCCCTTCGAGGCGGATGAGGTCCGCCCAATCCTTCATCGCGGGTGTGATCTTGTGGCGGTCGGCGAGGGCGTCGATACGCCGAGAAAGCGTCATTTTCCCGAAGTCTACCCCGTCGGGAGAGATCTCCATGGTGGAACGTTCCAGGACCTTGCGGAACATAATTCCGGCGCTTGTCCAGTTTTGGCGCCACAGGCTGTCCATCGCCTCCTTGTAGTCTTGCGTGGTTGCGGGAGGAACGTGTTCCGGCGCGGTGAGTTTCGGCGGGGCAGGATAAAGTGCCACTGGCCTGAAGCCCTCGTCACACGGATCGCCATCACAGTCGGCGGGAGACTTCTTTTGGGATGGCCCGGATCGCAGTTTGACGATTACCCCCTCCCAACATTTGCGGCACATAGCGAAGTAACTCCATTGATTGCCTCGTTGGAAGGAAGTTTGATATTCAAAGCCGGTTTTCTTGGAACCGCAATGAGGGCAGTCTAGGACCATTTCAGGCATGTCGGACCTCAGTCATCACATCAAGGAAATCGGCAAGACGCTGACCCCGGAACACGGGCCGGAATCGCCCGGCGGCGCCGTGGACCGCCTGCTCGAATACTACATGAAACTCGACTGGCATGACCGGACAGCCTTCGTCGCGGCCTTGATCGGCGAACTGGTGACGCTGAAGGTGAGACAGCGATTAGAGCAGGCGCTTCGGGAGGGGGCGGCGTGAGCAATGGCGATAGCATGGCAGGATGCGGACATTACAGATTTGTTGTTGTGTTGTCCTTTGGGCTCTCGCGGTCATTGGCATTGCTGGAGTTCCGGAGGATTTGCGTCAGTGGCGACGTTGGTTGAATCACATGTTGGATTGGGACTACTGGCTAAACAGCGGGGAGTGGCTGCCTTGGGCGATTCGTGCATCGATTGTCACGGTTCTCTTCCTGTTTGCAGTCAATCCTGGTTGGGGCCTCTGGATCAAGAGAAAGCTCAACCCAGTGTGGCCCGATGGAACGCCAATGGGACTGGGGTTTGCTTGGAGTTGGTGGAGGGCCGGGTGGAAGGGCAAGATTCGTAAAGCCCGAGGCAAGTGCCCGCCTTCGTAGGCGGAAGGGAAGGTGAGGATTTCTAATGCCTGAATGTGATTTTTCGAGCGTGGACGATGCGCGGGACTTTTCCCCGCTGCCGCCGGGAGACTATCCCTGCCGCTTGGCGGCGATCGACCCGAACGAGCGGACGAAGGCCGGAGACAAGATGTGGAACCTGCGGTTCGTTGTCAAGGAGGGCGACTGCCAGGGCAGGATGATCTTCGACCGCATCAGCTTCGGCGAGGCTGCCTTGCCGCGGGTGAAGCTGTTTTGCAGTGCGCTCGGTTTGGATGTCGCGGGAAAAGTGAACCTCGAACCGGAACTACTCATTGATCGGGAAGTTCTCGTCACCGTCGAAAATAGATCCTATTTCGACCAGCGGGAAGGGAAGGAGAAAAAGTCCAACAAGGTTGTTTTTGCGGGCTATAGCAGCATCGAGAACAGTTCCTCAAGCGACGCTGGGGTACCGGAGGACGACGACGATGCTCCCTTCTGACGCTCGGCGTGGCACGTGCGAATCAGACGTTACCGGGTTCAGTGCTGCGAAAAACGTGAATGGTGTTGCTGCACTCTCCGCAGGCGTATGTAAGAAGACGCCTCTCCGTTGGGAGTGGGCCTCTTTGCAGCAAGCGCTTCTTACCGCGCTCATAGCATGTTGCGCAAAGTCAATGCGGTGGCTCGTCTCCCTGCACGGTAGTCTTCTTGGCCGTGTAGACAAACGCCCCCGGACTCACTTCGAGCAGTTCGTACTTCTGCTTCTCAGATTCCCATGCTTCAAATTGATCTGCCTGCTTTTCAAGCTCGCCTATGCGCTCCAAGAGCGCCGCGCGCTCTTGCTGTATCGCGAGGTGACGGAATTGAGCGGTGAGCGCAAGCTGGATGTCTTGCTGGCCGTGTTGGCAGGCTTGGTTTTTGGCTACATTTGGGCAGCTAACGCGAGGATGGATGTGGTCTGGGACCAGGGCTACGAAGCCGGCATCCGGCAGCTGTCCGAGGCCTGCGAGGAGGAATGATGAGAAACGGCTGGGAGACGGCACCATCATCTCTTGAAGGCTCGTTGAAGGGCTTGATAAAGGAAGCCATGCGCGATGTGGTGCGCGAAGAGATTGCTAATGCCCGTCCGATGGTCGAGCCGCGCCTGCTCGACACCAAACAGGCGGGGCACTACATCGGCCGGCCCGAGGCGATTGTCCGCAAGCTGGCGAGGGAGAAGCGCATCCGGGTGTGTTCGGGTGATTCCAAGATGCTGTTCGACCGGTGTGATTTGGACGACTTCGTCGAGCGTGAGAAGGAAGCGGGCCATGTGGATTGACCTCGCTTTTATAATTGATCCCATGGCTAAACGAAAGAAGAAGAACCGGCATGGCGACGGCAGCTACCGCAAGCGCGGACGCCATTCATGGGAACTGCGGTGGATGGTCGAAGGCGTCGCGTGCAGAGAAACCGTGTGCGGCTCGGAATCCGACGTCCGGGTGCAGCTCAAGCGCCGCACGGCGGACGCCGCCGCGGGAGTCATGCCTGAAGGGTTGATGCAGCGCACCGTGGGCGATATCGTGCGCTGGCGGGTTGAGCGTTACGAGCGCGAGCGCCCGGCAAGTTTCAGTGCGATCTGGGCCGGCATGTCCAGGGTACTTGCCGATGAGCTGGCGGCGGTCCGCGTCATCAAGCTGCGCAGGAGGGACATCGAGAAGTTTCAGGATCGTCTCGCGGAAAGCGGACTTGCGGCGGCCAGCGTCAACAGGTACGTCGCACTCATCACCTCGGCGCTTCGCTCAGCGGCGGCCGAGGACCCGCCGCTCGTCACGCATGTGCCGCGCGTCTCACCGCTCAAGGCCGACAACACCCGGCAGGGCTTCCTGCCGGCGGCCGATTACGAGCGGCTGATGGCGTACATGGAGCCTGAATGGTTGAAGTTGCTGTTCGCCATCGGCTATCACGTCGGCGCTCGGGCGGGATCGATTCTCGCGGCAAAGTGGGAGCAGGTCGATTGGGAGAAGAAGATCATCCGTCCGCCGGGTAATCAACCGAAGAACAAGAAGGTCGGCTTCTGGCCGATCTACGGCGATCTAGAGAAGCGCTTGCGGGAGGCCGAGTTCCACCGCGAAAAGTACTGGCCGCACGTGCCGTGGCTGATCCACAAGGACGGGCGGAGGCTCACCGGGGCCGGCCAGTACGGTAGCGCGTGGAGCAAGGTCGTCAAGGATGCCGGACTCGACGGATTGCTCTTTCATGATCTGAGGCGGACGGCAGCCCGGAATCTGCTATCCGCCGGCATCGACGAACCGACCGTCTGCCGCGTCATCGGGTGGAAGAACTCGAACATGCTTCACCGCTATCGGATCGTGGACGAACTCGATGTTTCCCATGTCGGGCGGAAGGCGGAGAGGTACCTGGAGTCACTCGAAAGAGACCGGGAACGGGAAGACGAAAAAATCCAATGAGCAGCACTAGGAGGGGGTCACATTTGGGCAAACATTTGGGCAAAGATTTGGGCAATGTTGGCGGGCTTGGACACGTAACATACTGGTATTGTTACACTTACGACCGAAAGCATGGACGTGGACAACTTCATGCGCCAGGAACGTCGTTCCCGCCGTGGGGTAGGCTTCCATTTCCCCCACCCGTTCCAATCTTCCCCGATGTGCGAGCGGTTCCCAGGCGGCCGTCAGGTAGCCGTAACGGGGAAAGAGCAATAAGTCGGAGTTCTTTGCGCCGCTACCGCACTCCGGGCAGGCAGTCCACTCGGAGCTTAGATACACATGCTTGTTCCGACACGTCACCGCACGCTGCTGCTTGCCGAGCGCATGATCTTGTGGATCGTCTGTCCAGTACTTCAAGAGACCGCGCGAAACCGCGACCTTGCCGCCCACGAGCACCTCGGCTCCCGGTACGTACTCGGCCAACGCCAGCAGCGAAGACCGCTCAAGCCTGTAACGCTCGTCGCGCCGCGAGCCTTCACTCTTCTCCCTCGGCCGTCGGACTTGCAGCGTCTGCAAATTGATGGGAAATCCATAGCGCGGGAGGAAGCGGCGGTCGGCAAGCCACTCGATTACCGTCGTGTCACACAGCAGCTTGATCTGATAACGAATGGCGTTCGCCTGAGCCTTGCGAAGCTGCTCGTGCGAAGAAGACCGTTGATCTGTTACTTTCCTCCAGGCTACTTTTAACTCGTCGAAGTCTTGCAGCCATTCTTTGATAGCATCCTGGAACTTGTTGTAAGCCTGTTCGAAGAATTCTGCCCACTCTGTGTCTCCGGATATGCCGGCCAAGGGCGTGTCGGCGGCAATGCCGCTGACGATGGATTGCAGGTCGTCATGCGGAGGCCCGGCTTTGACCTGCCGACACCAAACAACAAAGGCCTGGTCGAGAGTCGTCTCCGCTTGCTGTGGCCAGGCAGGTCTTTGACCGTCGGTCCACCGTTTTGGCGGCTCAAAACCAAGGAAAGGCCCCATCGACGAGTAGGCATTCATGGCCCCACCGCGCGGCTGCTGAAGTTCGTTTCGCCGGAAGAATTCCCCGAGCAGTACCGAGTGCAGGTGTCTCCGGACGAACCTTTCGCGGTCAAGAAACACCACAGGCCGTCGTAGCGGCCTGGCGAGAAAATCGCCGAAGCGAAGAAACACTTCCTGGTCGAAGGCGCGCGGGCGGGCGAAGGTGGCGACAATCGCCGATCCGTCGGCTCGGCGGCCGGCCCGGCCCGCCCTCTGCTGGTGGTTGGCCCGGCCGGGAGGCACGTTGCCGAGCAGCACCCCGTTTAGCCCGCCGATGTCGATGCCCAGCTCCATGGTCGTGGTGGAGGAAAGGATATTGCGAATACCGTCGCGGAACAGATCCTGCAAGCGCCGGTTCTCACGTGCATCGAGTTGAGCGGAGTGTTCCTCGCCCCACAGTCCTATCCGGAAAATAGGGTCTTCTAATTCGCTCCTTGCGCGCTGCCAGCGCGAGAGCTTGTCCACCTCTCCGTCTTCAATCGGTTCCAGCTTTCCCCGGCAGCCCTTCAGGGGTGCCCATCCGAGCACCTTTCGCGGCCAAACAGTCAAGCTGTCAGGGCAGTGGAAATGCCGCTCGGGTTTACGAACAACGAGCTTGTCAAAGAGTATCTTAACGGCAGGCTGCGACTTGTTCGCATCCAATTGGTGGTCTTCCCAGTCAAGCCACTCGATGATCCCGTTCGCCGCCGCGCGGTACAGTTCATCAAAAGCACCTTGCAATAAATTGCTGCCAAGCGTGTCGATCTTCTCGTCAGGGCAGCCGGCCGCCTCGAGAACCCGCGCCGTAAACCACCTGCGCAGTTGACGGTCCGTACTGCCGGCGAACCGGATTGCGCCCCAACCGCTGCCGTCTCGGGCCGCCCAGCGGTTGTGTAACGGTGAATCGTCTTCCCACTTGTGCCTGTCATTTGGATCATCTTCCGACCAGCCGACGGCGCCATCGAGACGTAAAGTGTCGAGCAAGGCGGCCAGATACTGCGGCCAAGTCTTTTTAAGACGTTGCCTGCTCTCGTTGGTAGGGAGTATTCCGAATATTTCGGCCGGTGTGGGAACTTGCTCGATTCCGGGATACGCTACCTCCACAAGCCCGATCGACTCCAGAGACACTTGAGTGGGAAGCGGACGGTTAAGCTCGGTCGCCACCAGAGCCTCGGCGCGCTGTTTTACCTGCTTGCAATTGTCTTTCCAGGTGAGTTGCTTCCAGTCGTTCGCCTTGTGTGTCTCCGAGGTGCCACGGTCAAGAATCTGGGCGATGCGATCGTTTTCACAAACGTGCCGCGCGAAGTTGGAAAGCGGCGTACCACTCAGTGCCTGTTGCTTCTCCGTTTTCTTCTGCTCCAACGTTCCCTCGAATCGAACGCGTCTTTCTTCTTCATCCGGGTTGAGATTGCTCAGACGGTGACGTAGATACTCAATCTCATCGTTGATATCCTGCACCGTTTGGGTACTGTCGAGTCCTTGGGCCGCTTCGGCGATCGCCGCACGGATTACCCAGGTCTCGTGAGCGCGCGTCAGTTGCGGGCCGAGCCGCGCCGCTTCCCGGCGCGAATCGCTGAAGCATAACAGCCGCCGGCCTTCGGCGGGCTTCCAATTCCGAGAGCCCGGTCCGTCTGAAAAGGTAGGCATTCCCTCCAGTAGCGTCTCGGCCACGACCGAAAGAGCAAGCCGGTGAGGGCCATCCAACGGCGCGCACTTGCGATCGGCGACTGATTCTTCATCGTCGCTATCCGCCGCGGAGACGGACCAAGACACGCCGCAGCGCGGGCATGTCTGTCGCGCGCATTTTGGATCGCGGCAGTCTCTTCCGTGCTCGGGGCAAGAAGCGCGAAACAGATCGACTCCTTCCTCGTCATCGCCAAGTTGATCTCCGTTCTCAAGGTCGATCACGACCCGAGGCAGGGAGCGTTTCGGCAGATCGTCGAGCTGCTTGGCGGTGAGGTGGTAACGGCAATCCTTTGGGGTTTTCGGCAGCGGAAGGGACACCTGTAAGCTGTGTCGATCTTCCGAGCCCGCCAGTGCCGGCAGGGCGCAGATCTTGCAGCGATGCAAGGCCAGGGTTAATGCTTGACAGTACCGGCAACGGTCAGACGTCTGTTGCAGGCATCCCAAACCCAGGACACGTCGGTTAGCGGGGCCCTGACACTCGCTGTTTAGACATACGCAAAGCCCGTTGGGCGCTCGCGTCAACAAATGCAAACGGTGAGGAACCAGCGGAGGAAGCTGTGCTTCAGAGCGCGCCGATGCCGCCAGCCGAAGCAGGGCGACCGTTGCGCTTTGCGCCGTCTCGTCGTCACTGCGGAATAGATCTTGCGCCAAACTTTTCAGCGAAAGCGCGCCCTCTTGTTCCGCAAGTTTCAAGGCCAGTCGGCGCATCAGCGGAGCCCGCGACAAAGCGGCCCACAGGAATGGTCCCGGCTTGTCCGGGAACTTCTCGTAGGGTTCCTTGACGGCCGTGTCCGAAATCAACGGACGAACCGATCGGCGCAGCTCTGCGTGCTCCTCCGGCGTGCAAGAACTGAACTCCCCTTCGGACGTTAGCGTCTGAACCGCGATTCCGGCGCTGGGGGCCAGATTCGAGGCTGACGGGAAGGTTGCGGGCGGCGCGGGAGCCTCCTCGAATACGGGCTGGGCCTTTTCGCCGCGAATCACATAGGTGTTATCACTCCGGCTGGAAAACAATTGAGCTGCAAATTTCTTGAGTTCGTTGTCGCCGCCGCCAAGCGTGGCCGAGGTCGCGATTTGCAGAAGCTGCTCCGGCCGAACACCGCACCTAGCTCGGACTCTTCGCAGCAACAGCGTGATTTCGGCGGCCAAGGCTCCCGTGTAGAGGTGGGCTTCGTCAAGCACGATGGAGCGCAGGTCGGGGCCGAAAAATTTGTCGTCGACTGGGCGGCAGAGCATGTATTCCAGCATCGAGTAGTTCGTGATGACGATATCGGGCGGATCGTCGCGCGCCTCTTCTCTCGTGCGCATCCGCCATGCGGTCGAAGGATCGTCGCCGCGGCGTGTGCGCTCCCGGTTGTCGTTAGGCGTCTCGCTCGTGAAGTGGAACACGCGAAGGCCGGCTTGGTTCTCGTGAAGCCATCTGTCCACGCGACCCACTTGGTCGGCTACCAGGGCGTTCATCGGATAGAGCATCAAGCAGCGCATCCCCGGAGACCGCCGCGGCCGCTGCCAAAGCTCGTTGAGAATCGGCAACAGGAAGGCTTCGGTCTTGCCGCTTCCCGTCCCCGCCGAGACGACAAGGGACGGCCGGTCCGAATCGTTTCGAGCCGCGTGACGCAAAGCTTCCAACTGGTGTTGATAAAGTCGGCGATCGCGAGGAAATTCTCCGGACTCGTGCAGGTGGTTCGTCAAATCCCGATTCAAGAGTCCGGCGTCCGCCAGAGAGTCCAGCGTGTCTTCGGAGAGCTTGCTCGAAAAAGCTCCCTCGATCCATAGCTCGCTGACCAGTCCTCCCTCTTCCGGCGGACCGGACCAAACGTCCTGGCAGGCCTTGGTGACCCTCGTGTCGCGAACGAAGTTCTCCGCAACGGCCAGATCGACCAGTCGGTCGCGGACTCTCTCCACGAGCTTGAGCGCATCGGTTTGTTTGGGCTTGGATGGTGCGCTACTCGACATTATTGGGCTAGCGTCCCAAGGCCCGAGGTATCGCGCCCATCAACAAGTAGCAAAGCAACTGCCGCAAGATATTGGGCTCCTCGGGGCGTCTCGGCTAACTGTCGTACCAGAAAATCGTCGTTTCGAGCCATGTGGTGGCTCACGAGCCAGAAGAACGGGGCGAGCGCGCTGGGCTTGCAGCGGGTGTTGGGCCTGGGCAGCTACAAAACGGCCTGGACTTGGTTGCATAAGCTCCGGCGCGCCATGGTGCGGCCCGGACGCGATCGGCTCAGCGGGCGCGTGGAGGTTGACGAGACTTACTTAGGGCTTGGAGGAGGGCGTGCGCGGTCGCCAAACCGACGCTAAGGCGCTGATTGTAGTAGCGGCCGAGGAAGATGGTGCCGGCATCGGGCGGGTTCGGATACGCACCATTCCCAACGCCTCCGGGGACAGCTTGATGGCCTTCGTCGGCGAGTCGATCGAACCCGGCAGCGTGGTCCATACCGACGGTTGGCTGGGATACGAACCGCTCGAAGGCGACGGCTATCGCCACGAGGTGAGCTACCTGGAGGGGCAACCGGCGCGCGCCTCGAAACTGCTCCCCCGGGTGCACCGCGTGGTGTCGTTAGTGAAGCGCTGGATACTGGGCACGCATCAAGGAGCGGTCAGTCACGAGCATCTCGACTCCTACCTCGACGAATTCGCCTTCCGCTTCAACCGCCGCAAGTCCAGAAGTCGAGGCAAGCTCTCTTACCGCCTGGTTCAACAGGCCGTCGCCGTGCCACCGGCACCCTACAAATCGCTGGTCGGAGGCACCGCGACACGCGCTACGGACGACCACAACATGTAGGGGCTATTTCCCAATACCTGAGTCAAGTAAATACCCATCCTGTGTTATTTCGGTGATGGCGACGCTCCTCTTGCTCCCCATCGAACCTTTGAGGGCCGGGCTGGACCATCCTAGTCGGCTGTTCGTAAACGTCGGGGCAGTGCCACTGGACGTTTACCACCAACAGAATACGGCGAACACAAGCGGTTGGTTCCCCAACTGTAGCACCAGTAAGACCCGCCGCCAGTGTATGCAAGACGCTCTCGCCGCCTTCTATACCGATCGCGTCCGAGGCGTGCGCTTCAGTTTCTCGGTATACGGCGGTTGGGACAGCACTGCCCTTGACTCATCAGGCAATGTCCGCTCAACCTGGCGCACTCGTCTGCAAGAATTCTACGACGATGTATACGATTCAGGCATGCGCAATGTCGTAGTAACCCCAAGACTGGAACCCGTAACCTCGTCCGACGGTGTTGTTCAGGTCACCGAATTAGACAGCTGCACAGGGACAAACAAGACTTATTGGTACGGAAAGATTTCTCCCGTTCCTTACCAGGATTTTGGTTGGCCGGTAAACTCTGGCGGTAATAATACCTACAACTGCGCGCCCCAGAATACTACCAACTTTATCGGCTGGACGAAGGTATACGCTCTGGTCGACGCCGTTCTTGAAGAGGCCGACGCCGCCGGTCTTACGGTGTACGAACTAGACCTTTACAACGAGAGCAATCTCCAGGACTTCACTGTTCTGGGCAGGCTCATACACGACACCTCTGGCCGCACTGGCAGAAGTGTTGCGGAGGACCCAACGAAACCGGGAGTCAGTGCGGCCTGAACGATGCCTCCAGGTTGTGCGCTCCCAGTAGAGATTGGGTCCTCCGCCTCGATATAATGCCAACGTACGGATTCATTAAGCACACCATGAAAGGGATGCCGGAATATGAGAACTACGCTTCTTGTCTTTTATTGTTGTCTTTTGACACCGCTGAACAGGTTGCCAGCGCAGGCACCAGATACCGTCTTTTCACCTAAGGCCGCTCCTTCTTTCACGGAGACAGATGCAAGGCCACCGGCAAGCGTGAACCGGTATGACATTGAAGTGCCTAAGAAGCGTCCGATCCTGAGAGAGAAGCCAACTCAACCCTACCAGAATAGCTACGAGTTCACTGCCGAACATGATTGGTTCAGCCCCACCATCCCGGTTTGGAGTGTGATCCTTGATGAGTTCAGGGTGTGCCGGAACTCAACTACCTTGAGATCGGCTGCCATGAAGGTCGGTCAAGCGTATGGATGTTGGAGAATATTTTAACTCACGTGACTTCACGGCTCACCTGCATCGATCCGTTTTTAGAACACTTTGGTGGTGAGATTTCTAAGCAACGTTTTAATTCAAACGTCAGGAAGGCCGGTGGCGCCAACCGATTCAACGTGATTGTTGGCCTCTCCCAGATCGAGTTGCGGACACTGCCACTTGAGAGCTTTGATGTGATTTACGTCGACGGTGACCATTGGGCAGCCCCGGTGTTGGAGGATGCCGTCTTATCCTGGCGGTTGCTCAAACCAGGCGGCCTGCTGATCTTTGACGATTATGCCTGGCAACATGACCGCGAGCCTCCTCTTCGACCGCTGATGGCACTCGACTTCTTTACTGAAGTGTTCCGGCCGCACGCTGAAGTTGTTCACAGGGACTACCAGTTGATTCTCCGGAAAAAGCGTTAGCAGAATATGTGCAGACTAGCCCGTCGTCAGGTCAGAAGAAGTACCGAGGGCGGCCAGCCGGGCAGGGAAAGGGAGGCCTGGATCTTTTCAGGAGAAAACTGTTCTCTTCGCAACCTTAGCCTGCATTTGCCTGTAGACCAATACGGCAACACCGTACCCAATTGTACGGTATCTCTGTACAACGGCTGCTATGTCAACACGGGAGGCCACAATCACGATGCCGGAACCAGGCCCACATCGAAGTATGGCAGCCTTTCTTCAAGCGGAGACTTCTATTCCGGGTATAGCGGTCATCCCTTCACGTTTAGCGCCTCACGAGTGGGAGAATTGGGTGGATCGACGCGTGCGCCAACTACTGCAACACTTACCCCGTACAGATTCGATACTCTAACATCTCTTCCTACTCCGGGCACTCGACGAACGTCTTCATTGGGGATACCCCAACTCACCCCTCAAACCACCACGGGACCCTTTCGCTTGGAGGAATTCAAACACAATGAGCCCTCAATGCACCCGTACACGCCGGCCTCCCGCGAAACTCAATGCAAAGAAAAATGGGGCGTGGGCGGAATTGCCCAAATGTTTGCCCAAATACTGAGTGTGAATGAGTGTGAATGAGCGTCTTTGAACACTGTATTCACAGTGGTTAACATCTATTGACGGGGTGCTTCTTCTTGGCACATGAAATTCGGAATCGTTGCATCGAGATGGACGCACGCCGCGGTGGCGATGGGGCCCAAGGGATTGTGCGGGGCGACGGCTCCGTAGTAGGCCTCGGCCATGCCCGCGATCAGACGCGTCTCCATGATCCCGCCGGCGTGACATAGGTCGGGTTGCAGGATACTCGCCGCGCCTTCTCGAGTACCTCCCGGAAACCCCACTTCGTGAATACTCGCTCACCGGTGGCGATCGGTAAGTGGGTCCCGCGGGCGATCTCGGCCATGATGTCGTGGTTCTGGCAGTTCACCGGCTCTTCGATGAACATCGGTTGATAAGGCTCGAGCGCCTTGATCAGCAGCTTCGCCGTTTGCGGGCTTACCTTCCCGTGAAAGTCGATGCCGATGTCCACTTCGTCGCCGCCGGCTTCGCGCAGCAGTCAAAAGTCGTCGGCGATTTGCCCGACGAAGGCTTTGTTCTCGACGATGCGCGGAGAGCGCCCGCCTCCCACGCCGACCTAGCCCCGCCGGATGTGATCCCGGATCGCGTCAGGCGTGGTGCCGCCGCGGTAGAGCCGTACTCGGTCGCGGGTGGGCCCGCCGAGCAAGCGATAGACGGGAACCCCGTAGGATTTCCCCGTGATATCCCACATCGCCTGTTCGACGCCGCTCAGTGCGCTGGTCAGCAGCGGCCCGCCGCGATAGAAGGAGTGGCGATAGAGCGCTTGCCAATGGTGCATGACTTGGCGCGGATCTTTGCCGATCAGATATCCCTCCATCTCTTCGACGGCTTGTTTGCAGGTGAGCGCGCGGCCTTCGAGGATGGGCTCGCCGAGTCCGGTAATGCCGGCGTTGGTGTGCATGCGCAAGAAAAGCCAACGCGGTTTTACCAATGAGAAGGCTGGTTTCCGGATCGTGAATCATCGTGCTATCTCCAAGGTCTGAATCTTTGCGTAGTCTGTCGAGTGCTCGCGCTCAGCGTCCCATATGTCAATCGCCTTCTGCATGTTGACCCAGAGCGTCGGACCGTTGCCGAAGAGCTTCCCGATCCGGTGCGCCATGTCGGTGCTCATCGGTCTTCGTTCTTGGCAAATCTCGTTAATAGTTCTGCGCCCGACACCGACAAGATCCGCCACCTGCCTCTGATTGAGTTCCCGAGCCTCGATCTCGCCCCGTAGCAACCTGCCTGGATGCGTCGGTCTCCTCTCCAAATTTCTAGCCATGTCCCGCCCTCCGTTCTAGTGATAATCTTCCAGGTCTACCTCGTCGGCGTCTCCCGCCTCGAATCTGAAGGTAATCCTCCAGTTCTTCGTCACGGTCATTCCCCACTTACCCTTTCGGTTGCCCTTCAGCGGGTGGGTGCCGAGCGTCAGGAGGTTCAAGTCTTCCACTTTCTCTGCTGCGTCCAATGCGTCCAGAAGAAGTTCAACCCTAGCCCTCCATTGAGGGTTGATCCTTCGGTAGTTCCCATCTTCAAACGCCCTCCTAAGGACCTTAGAAGTGAACCCCTTGATCATAAAAGGAAGTGTAACATTTAATGTTACACTATAGTCGCCATCACCGGCTTTATGTTCAAGGCCAAGAATACCGGGAGGATCTAAGCTTGGAGGGAAGCCGACTCAACTGGATCGCCAGCTTCATCTGGGGTATCGCAGACGACGTGCTGCGCGACCTCTACGTCCGTGGCAAGTACCGGGATGTGATTTTGCCCATGACCGTTCTGCGGCGGCTTGATTCGCTCCTGGAGCCAAGCCAGCCAGCCGTGCTGGAGATGAAGACCTCGCTCGATAAGGCGAAGATCATCCACCAGGACCAGGCGCTGCGCCGGGCCGCCAGCCAAGCGTTCTACAACACGTCGAAGTTCACGCTACGCGATCTGAAGGCCTGCGCCAGCCAACAGCAGCTCAAGGCCGACTTCGAGGCGTATCTCGACGGCTTCTCGCCGAACGTCCAAGACATTCTGGAGAAGTTCGAGTTCCGGAACCAGATTCCCCGCCTGTCCAAGGCTGACGCCCTCGGCACGCTGATTGAGAAATTTCTGTCTCCGGACATCAATTTGAGTCCCAAGCCGGTGTTGAACGACGACGGCTCGGTCAAGCAACTTGGTCTTGACAACCACGGGATGGGGACGGTTTTCGAGGAACTGGTGCGGCGCTTCAACGAGGAGAACAACGAGGAGGCCGGCGAGCACTGGACCCCCCGTGATGCCGTGACACTCATGGCGAAGCTGGTCCTCCTGCCTGTCGCCGACCAAATCGACTCGGGCACCTATCTGGTGTACGACGGTACCTGCGGCACGGGTGGCATGTTGACGGTGGCCGAGGAAGCGTTGACGCAGATCGCCGGGGAGCGCGGTAAGCAAGTCGCCACTCATCTCTACGGCCAGGAGATCAACTCCGAAACCTACGCCATTGCCAAAGCGGACCTCCTCCTCAAGGGTGAAGGGGAAGCCGCCGATAACATCGTTGGGGGCCCGGAACACTCGACCCTCTCGAATGATGCCTTTCCGGGGAGGGAGTTCGACTTCATGCTTTCCAATCCTCCCTATGGAAAGAGCTGGAAGAGCGACCTGGAGCGCATGGGCGGCAAAAAGGACATGCGTGACTCCCGCTTCCTGATCGAGCACGCAGACGACCCCGAGTACTTACTGGTCACCCGTTCCAGTGATGGCCAGATGCTGTTTTTGGCCAACATGCTGAGCAAGATGAAGCAGGACACGAAGCTCGGCAGCCGCATCGCCGAGGTGCACAACGGCAGCTCGCTCTTCACTGGGGACGCCGGGCAGGGCGAGAGCAACATCCGCCGCTGGATCATCGAGAACGACTGGTTGGAGGCCATCGTTGCCTTGCCGCTGAACATGTTCTACAACACCGGCATTGCCACCTACATCTGGGTCCTTAGCAACAGGAAACCCGAGCATCGCCAAGGGAAGGTCCAGCTCATCGACGCCACGCCGTGGTTCAAGCCGCTGCGCAAGAACCTCGGCAAGAAGAACTGCGAATTGTCGGAGGAGGACATCACCCGCATCTGCGACACCTTCCTCGCCTTCGAGGAGACCGAGCAGTCAAAGATCTTCCCGAACGAGGCCTTCGGGTACTGGAAGGTCACGGTCGAACGCCCCCTTCGCCTCTCGGTCGAACTCTCCCAAGAACGCCTGGATCAGTTCCGAACGACCTGTCAGGAAGCCAGAGAGGACCCGCTGGCCAACCTCGTGGACCGTGTTGCCGAGAAGCTCAATCCTGGCCCCCATAGCGACTTCAACGTCTTCATGGATACGATCGAAGAGGATGCAAAGGAACATCGCGTCAAGCTGACCGCCAAGCGGAAGAAGCTGCTGCAAAGCTCACTGGCCGAGCGGAGCGAGGAGGCTGAAGCCATCATCAAGAAGATCCACAAGAGCAGTGTCGACACCAACCCTCTGGTTGGCCTGTTCGAGGCGACCATCAGCGGGAAGCGGTGCGTCGTCGAGTACGAGCCGGACAGCGATCTGCGCGATACCGAGCAGGTGCCGCTATTGGAGGAGGGCGGCATGGAGGCGTTCCTGCGCCGGGAGGTGCTGCCCTATGCTCCTGACGCTTGGTTTGGTATGTGTTCGAAAGCGTTAGGATTAGGTTATGAGATCAGCTTTACGCGGTACTTCTACAAGCCCCAGCCGATGCGCACCCTGGATGAAATCCGGGCTGACATCCTGGCGCTGGAGAAGGAGACCGAGGGGTTGTTGGATGAGATCATCGGAACGGATGAAAGTGCGACGTGACCTTCAAAGAATGATCGCGTCGGGAGGTGAACACCTGTGACGTTGGAAGAGCAGATCGTTGCCTGGGGCAAGGGACGCCCGGTGTGGCAACGCGAGGTCATGCGCGGAACCGCTATTGGAGATCTCCTTTCCGACAAAGACTACGACCGGCTCGTTGCCGACATTGTCGCTCCTGACTCCGGCCCGGAGGTCGCCTTCGGGCTGGAGCACCTTCCGAAGGCCACAGCCGAAGACCCATCAGTTCGGCTCATATCCATTGCGAAGACCGAACATGTGAATGCTCTCGCCTCCGACCATCCGCTCACCTTCGAACCCAATGGCCTGACCATCGTGTATGGCGACAACGGGAGCGGCAAGTCCGGCTACGCACGACTGCTGAAACGGATCACGCGGTCGCGGCACCAAGAAGAGGTTCTCTCAGACGTCTTCCGAGATACGGCGCTGGAGAAGCCCACCGCGAGCCTTTCGGTTCGTATCGGGGACCAGGACGAGGCAATTGCGTGGCCCGAGCCGACACGGTCGGAGCTGCAGCGCATGCTCTTCTATGACGGGGCATGCAGGGATGCCTACATTGCCACCGAATCTGACTTCCCCTATCGGCCCTCAGCGCTCGTCGTCATGGACGGCCTCATCAGCGCCTGCGTCGCGGTGCGAAGCCGTATCGACGCTAGGCTGTACGAGAACGCCCGATCGGCAGCGCCCCTTCCCGTCGTTGGCCACGAGGTAAAGATCACCAAAGCCGGCAAGTTTCTGGAGCAACTCTCTGGTAGTACTCCGGTCGATAGCCTAGAGGAGCTGATCTCGCGATTCGATGGGTCGCCCGAAACCATTGACGAGCTTAAGGCAGAAGAAGCTCTCCTGCGTAACGCAGACACGAGCAAGGAGCGGCAGAGTCTCACGCGGCAGGCCGAGAAGCTGAATGCTCTGCACAAGCACATCGAGAAGCTCCACGCGGTCCTTGGTGGCGATGGCCTAGCAGCGCTCCGGGAGAGCCGCGACCAACTCAAGGCCCTCCAGAAAACCGCAAACCTCTTGGCACAATCCTTCGAGGCGGAGCCACTTCCTGGCGTCGGCAGCTCTCCCTGGAAGGCGCTGTGGGAGTCGGCGAGGCGCTTCTCGGAGGAGCGGGCCTATCCCGACCGATCATTTCCAGTCGTGGAAGACGAAAGCCGATGCGTCTTGTGCCAGCAGACGCTCGACTCAGAGGGCCGCGACCGGCTCTCTAGATTCGAGACGTTCGTCAAGGACGACACCCAGACACAGCTTGACGAAGCTCGTCGATTCCATGACGCGCAGACTGAGAACCTCTCGAAGCTGGTTATTTCACCAGAGGCCGTGGCGAGCAACCAGCAGGATCT
Organism: Bryobacterales bacterium; assembly: GCA_965248235.1. GTDB lineage: Bacteria > Acidobacteriota > Terriglobia > Bryobacterales > UBA6623 > UBA6623. Next base: position 92,980 of record CBDFIU010000004.1, read on the forward strand.
GGAACCGACCCACACAGACCTGATCACGGGCTTCCGGGCACTGCTCGACAGGTATGAGAAGGCCAGAGAGCAAACGCGTGACGCCCTCTCGGGCACGGAGCGGCTTGCATTACCCGGTATCGAATCCACCGCCATTCTGGCCCAACTCACTGAAGCGGAGAAAAGAGCGCGGGAACTTGCCGAAGGTCTTGGCGATCCGGAGGTTGTTCGACAACGACTCGCGACGGCTACGGCCAAGCGGCAAGAACTCGAATTTTTGCAACAGATTAGAACTCCCGCGAGGCGATCCTCGAGGAGATCGCGCGTTTGAAAGAGCGGGAAGCTCTTGAAGCGGCCAAGACCGCCGCCGCGACCGGACCTATCACGAATAAGATCCTGGAACTCTCCGAGGAGAGCATCACCGATGTAGTCCGGGACACCTTCACGCGGGAGACAGAACGGCTCCGGCTCGAACGCGTGACCATTGCTCGCACCCGCGCTGACAAGGGGGCATTGCTCCATCAACCCAAGCTGGTCGGCGCGCGTCAGGAAGTGAAGCTGCCGCGGGTGTTCAGCGAAGGCGAGCGAACCGCACTCGGCCTCGCGGCATTCTTCACCGAAGCCCACTTTGACGGCTCGAAGTCGGCTCTCATCCTGGATGACCCTGTGACCTCCCTCGACCACATCCGTCGTGGGCTTGTGGCCGCACGCTTGGCGGTCCTCGCCGCTAATCGCCAAGTCATCGTGTTCACGCACGACATGGCCTTCGTTGCGGACCTCAAACGCGAGACCAGCGGTAGAGGAGTTTCGATTACGGAGCGGTCGGTGACGCGCAGCTGGCCCGAGATACGAAAGCCTGGCACGTGCAGCAACAACCACCCGTGGAAGGTCAAGGACGTGCCCGCGCGCCTAGACGAGCTTCGAAGAAACCTGGCTCAAATCAAGAAGGAAGGCGCTACCTGGGATCAGGCCACGGTTGTGGCGAGCCTCCAACCGAAACCGATGGTTGCTTTGCCGGATCTGGACGCAACCCCTCGCCTGCCGTCCGATGTGGAAGGGTACGTCATTGCTGCACAGGAAGGGATCGGAATTCTTGCAGCACGGGCCGCGGACGGAGATCAGGCTGCGTTTAAGCAACTGAAAAAGTGTGTGGAGTGATCATGAGCACGTCTGGCAATTTCGGGCTCTCAGATATCGATGTGCTCGCGCTTTCTGTGCGTGATCGTGAATCGCGTCGACTGATACGCGAAGCGATAACCGCCTATCGCGGCGGCGCTTTGCGATCTGCGCTGATGTCCACATGGATTGCGGTTGCTTACGACATCATTGCTAAGACCCGCGAGCTGGCCAGTCAGGGTGAAAAGGCTCCCAAAGCGTTCGTGAAGGTACTCGACGACGCAATCAAGACCGCCAGCAAGCAGAAGCTGCAGGAGATTGAATCCAAGCTGTTGACCAAAGCCAACAAGGACCTCCAGCTTCTTGCGCCGCATGAGTACGCCGCCCTCGAGCGCCTTCAAAAAGATCGGCATCTGTGCGCGCATCCCGCCTTCGTAGTCGAGGATGAGCTTTATCAACCATCGCCGGAGCTGGTTCGTGCACACATCGTCCATGCGCTGCAACACCTTCTCCTGCACGCACCGCTGCAGGGTAAGAGTGCCATTGCCCGGTTCGACGCTGATCTATTGAGCGCCTCTTTCCCGGCGACAGCTGAGGAGATCAGCGCTTTCCTTCGCACGAGGTATCTCGACCGGGCGAAGGACGTACTAGTGATCAATCTCGTCAAGGCCATAGTCAGTGCACCGTTCGGCGCTGAGGGCGCCAAGTATGCCGGTAAAATCCGGACGTTGGCGCTGACGCTACGCGAGATCGCAAAGGCAAAGACCGCGATTTATGACTCAGTGATGCCTGGCTACGTGGCCGAGAAACTTGAACACGTTACCGACGAAGTTCTTCTAAGCATCTGTCCATTCCTCGAGAACGATCCGCGCATTTGGGACTGGCTCAAGGAGCCCGACCGGACGCGCATCAAATCGCTTCTCAAGACCGCTGACATAGAAACCCTCAAGGCCCACGCTGCCTTCGATGCGTTTGCCATCCCCCCGTTGTCCGAAGTCCTGCTTGAGAAGTTCAAAGGCTTCGATGAAGCCACGCAGATCAGCATCATCGCCGAGCGCCCGAGAAAGGAACTCGTCGGTCGAGGACTTGAGATCTACGCTCAAGCCAGCAGTTATCGCCACGCCGAGCATCTCGGTCAGTCCTTTATCTTGCCACTTGCCAAGTGGTTTTCCGCTGAAGATGTGGAAAAAGTGCTGAAGGCCGTGAGTGATAACGCACAGATTTGGAGTGCTGCCGGCACATCGGACATCCTCGAACAACTATTTGACCAGACGATTTCGCTTCTTTCCGACAGTCGACCGTACTGGGAGGTATTTGTCAAGGCACAGATCGACCAAATAAGTGGCTATGCGTCGGCCCACGACGCTTATCCCGGGCTGCAAAAGCTACTGGCCCGGAATCCGCGAAGACCTGCCTGTTGAACAATTTGACCCGGATTTCCTTTTTGGAAAAGCAGCGGCAACCTTCGGCTAACCTCCAACGTCAATATTGATGCGGGTTCGAGCATCGACATTGCCTTCTGCACTGCAGTCTCATGGTTGTCTCCGTTCACAGCGTCCTGGCCATCCACATCACCTGGCCCCCCATTTCGCTCCATCTCGTCGTTCCCAGAGTCGAATCAAAACCGGAACCGGATGCCTGCCTCAATATGGGCGGCATCAATCTCCGCCCCCCTACTTGAGCGAAAGCGGTAGCCAGTGTGGAACTCCAGGAGCGGGGAGACTCGAACCGAGAGACCTACCATGATCTGATAGGCGAACCGGGAATCCTCGTATTCACGCCCCCTTTTCCCCACACCGCTTCCGGCCTTCCTGCCCGTTGCCCCCCATGAGCTGCACACACACCTCATCCACCCACTTGATGTCGTAGGGGTTCCAGCCCTCGTATTCGTCGAGCAGTGCCAACAGGGCGTCGGCGACGGCCTAGTGGTGAAGAGAGCAGGCAAGGGCGAGGATGGCAGTTGGCTGCTGCTCAGCGACAATCCCTCTTGGAAACCCTTGCCCTGGCCGGGCAATGCTGAGATCATTGGCGAAGTGAAGTGGATGGGAAGGACGTGGTGAACGGAGACAACCATGAGACTGCACCGCACAACAAGCCGTTCGTCGAGGCTGTCACGCTCCTCCAAGCCGCTAAGAACGAGACGCGCAGATAGCCGGGTTGTCCTTGGGGATCGGGCTTGCGCCGCTCGGCGATCCCGACCTGTCGTGTCTGAGTGCGGTCGAGCACCACCCGGTGCTTGCGGTAAGCCCTCGATCGCCGAAGGTTGTAGATGTGGGAGACCGAGATGTGGGCCAGGCGGACGTACGCCGAGTTGGCGAACCACTGATACTCGCGCTCGAGGATGCGTCGTGCCGCCGGCCCCGACAGTCCCTCGTGGGCAGCGTCGACGGTTGCTAACAAGGCGATGTCCTGGGGTGTGTAGCGACGCGGAAAGCGGTGCCGCCGGGGTTGTCGGGCCTCGATCCGGCGGTGCCGAAGCCACTGACCCATCAGCCGCGTCAACTGGGCCCGACTCAACCCGCTCAGCCGCGCCAGAAACCGCCGTACAAGGCCCTTCTGCCTCTTGCCAAGCCGTCCGTAGTGCTGCGCCGCCAAGACCACGCTCGACAAAGCGATAAATCTGCTCGCGTCCCTCGACTCGGAAGGCAATCCTTCGACTGCCTGCCAGGAACCCCTGCATCTCGGCCAGGGTAAGCCGCTCTAGGTTCTGCATGGTGATCGTCATTCACCAGCAGCTTGTACCCTCTTTGTCCCACTCACGTTCAGGCTCATCTTGTGTTGGAAACAATCCTCCCCTTCAGGCTCATCCTGTATTGGATAACTCTCCCAGCTGCTGGAAGAGGCTTATTAGCACATCAAGTGGGGTATCCATTTGACTCAGGTAGCCACAAGATGTTGTGGTCGCGCGAAAGCATCTACCAAGAAGCGAATCCCGAGGTTACTGCTCTGGCGCGGCGTGGGGCTGCGTAGCGCGTCCGATTCTCGGAGTTGCCGCCCGAAGGCTGCCACCGCAATGAATTCGCGTGTGGGTCGGCTTGGCGGCCACTCGCACGATTCTCGCAATCTCACATTCCTGTTCCGGAGCCGCGAGGCCACAACCCATAGGGTGTACCTGAATGAAGTGGATACCCCACTGCACATCATAATGGGATGTGTTGCAACTTTGGCTGGCGGCGGCTGGTAGCCTGAAGAGATCATGAAGAAAGCAATCCGACCGGCGATTCTCAAGTGGCGGCAGACGGCCCCTCGCCTTCAAGCCGCCTCCGAGCACGGATTTATATCGGAAGAAGCTGTTTTCAACGCCGCGGAAGGATGTCATACTTACTTATGTGGGTTTGTTTATTTCTTTCTTTAGGAGTTATCCATCCCCAAGAAGGCTTGTTGTCATGACAGCGCTGCTCCTGGTCGGGGTTTGCGGAGTCGTGTACGCTCAGCAAACGGCTACCTTGCGCGGAGAGGTAACCGATGATTCCGGCTCAGTCATCCCAGGCGCGGAAATAACGGCGACCAACAACGCCACCGGAGCCGAGGTGACCGGTTCGACGGATGCCGCTGGCGCATACGAATTGACTCTGGAGCCCGGGATCTACACGATCACGGCCGAGAATTCCGGCTTCGAGACTGGCATCGCCGATGACGTCGAACTGATTGCCGGCCAATCGGTCCTGCGAAACTTTATGCTCGAATTGGCCGCTGTCACCACGTCCGTCGTGGTCGTCGGCAGCCGCGCCGCGCCACGATCGGTGACCGAGTCCACCGTGCCCGTGGACGTCATCCGTACCGAGGACCTCGCTAGACAAGGTAGCAGGGACTTGGTATCCCAGCTGCGGACTGTCATCCCCTCCTTCAACATCAACACTCAGCCGATCAGCGATGCGGGGACCGTCGTCCGTCCGGCTAACTTGCGCAACCTGGCGCCCGACCACACGCTGGTCCTGGTCAACGGAAAGCGCCGCCACCGCTCGGCGGTCATCACTTGGCTGGGAAATGGCATCGCCGACGGCTCGCAGGGACCGGACATCTCCATCATTCCATCGATTGCCATTCGGCAGGTTGAGGTGCTGCGCGACGGCGCGGCGGCGCAATACGGCTCGGACGCCATCGCCGGAGTCATGAACTTCCAACTGAAGGACGATCCCTCGGGAGGCAGCCTGGAAGTCCAAACCGGGGGCTTCTTCGATGCCAATTCGGGGAACCCGGCGACGTGCGGGTCGGGCATCATCGGCGACATCAAGCACTCGTGTAACGGAATCGGCGGACACGGCCGGACGTTTTCCGTAGCCGGCAACGTCGGGGTGCCGCTGGGAGCGAACGGTTTCGGCAACATCAGCATGGAGTACGGCACCGCCGAGCCGACCAACCGCGCCATCCAGCGCGAGGACGCGTCGGACATCATCAACGCGGGCAATACGAATCTGCGCGACACGGCGCAGGTTTGGGGATCGCCGAGAATCAACCACGACTTCAAGCTGTTCGCAAACTTCGGCCATCTGTTCGACGATCGTTATCAACTCTACGGTCACGGCAACTACGCGTCCCGCAAGGTGACCGGTGGCTTTTACTTCCGGAATCCACACACGCGGGGCGGGGTCTTTCGCGGTCCCGTGGTCGACGGAAACCGTACGCTGCTCGTCGGCGACCGGGTCTGGGCCGATACCGCGCCCACCAGCAAGGTTCCTCCTCCCGGACGGGAGCCGGGCGCCGGCGGCTGCCCCATCATCCCGATCGTCGACAACGTCCCCGACGCAGGCGCTCTCTCCGCAGTCGAGGCCGACCCGAACTGCTTCACCCTCCACAGCCGGTTTCCTGGAGGATTCACTCCGCAGTTCGGCGGGGATCTGATCGACTACTCGCTGGTCGGCGGTCTACGCGGGTTCGCCAGCAACGGCTTCACCTGGGACGCGAGCGCCAGCATCGGTACTAGCGAGATCGATCAGTTCATTTTCGATACGGTCAATGCGTCGCTCGGTTTCGACACGCCAACATCGTTCCGGCCCGGCGTCTATCGGCAGGAGGAAACCAATCTCAACTTCGACGTTTCCTACCCCCTCAACGATCTCGTGCACTTGGCCGCCGGCGCGGAGTGGAGGAGGGAGGAGTTCACGATTGGCGCCGGCGATCAGCCGTCGTGGGAGATCGGTCCGTATGCCGCGCAGGGCTTCAGTTCCGGCTCGAACGGCTTCAACGGCTACCGGGCCGACACGACGGCGGGAGTCTGGGACCGCAGCAACATCGCCGTCTATGGCGACGTTGAGTTCACCGACCCGGGCCGGTGGACGCTCGGCACGGCCGTCCGGTTCGAGAACTTCGACGACTTCGGCAAGACGGTCAACTACAAGGTCTCCGGGCGCCTCAAGCTGACCGACATGGCCGCGCTGCGCGGCGCCGTCAGCACCGGGTTTCGGGCGCCGACGCCGGGGCAACAGAACGCGTTCAACGTGACGACCGCCTTTATCGGCGGGCAACTGACCAACCAAGGTGTGGTTTCGGCTACCTCAGCCGTGGCCATGGCGCGGGGCGGAGGCCAGCTCCAACCGGAGACATCGCGCAACTACAGCGCGGGCGTCGTCGTCGCGGAGGGCCCGTTCACCTTCACCGCGGACTATTTCCGGGTCGACATCGACGATCGCGTCGCCCTGGCCCAGGAAATCCGTTTGTCGGAGAACGAGATCGAGACGTTGCTAGCGGAAGGGATTCCAGAAGCACGGAATTTTCCCGTGTTCCGGTTCTTCCTGAACGACTTTTCGACGACGACCCAGGGCATCGACCTGATCTCGACGCTGGCGGCGGGGCGTACGACGTTCAGTGCGCTCTACAACTACACGGATACAGAGGTCAAGAACGTCGAATCTTCCGTGATCGACCAGTCCCGCATCACTGCGCTGGAACGGGGGCTGCCGAACACGCGGTGGAGCTTCAACGTCAACCACGACGCTGGCCGATGGAATCTCATGGGCCGCTTGAACTACTTCGGTCAGTTCTGGGACAGCGAGGACGGGCGGAACGCGGCTGACTTGGGCGTCGTATCCGAGTCGTGGCTGTACCCGTCCTATTCCGGCAAGGCGCTGCTCGATGTCGAGCTGGGCATCCCGTTCAGAGAAAACGTCACTCTGGCCATCGGAGGGGAGAACGTGCTGAATACTTACCCCGACGTGAACCAGAATGGCATCCTGACGGTCGGCAATTACTACGGCCAGTTCTCGCCCTTCGGGTTCAACGGCGCGAATTTCTACGTGCGGCTCAACTATAGTTGGGGCATGAGCCGCCCGGCGGCGCAAAGATCGTCTCAGGATCAAGCGGCGCCCCAACGCGATCCGGAACGGGTGCGCCAAGAGGTTGCCGAGCAGATCGCGGAGCTCGAAGCGCTGCACGATGAGTTGATCGGCCACCTGAAGGCGATCCAAGAGGCTCAGACCGGTCTGTGGGGAAAACGCTGGGCTGGAGACCAGGTAACAAGGGCGCAGATGGCGAAAGAGCGAGACATGGAGATGTTGCGGACAAATTTTGCAAGAAGAGCCGCCGGTCAAGACGTCGAGCCGCTAAGAAGAAGCACCGAATTGAAGCAGCTACTAGTCAAGGATCAAATCGCCGATCTCCGCTGGACGTATGCAACCCGTTTTAAGCGCGGGAGGCGTGGCAGACAAGTGGGTGACCCAGCTCCTACGGCAAAGTGGAGGATGTCCGGAACTCCGTTGAAACCAGCGGCTCTCCGGGACCTCTAGTCTACGCCGCGCGGGCCTGAGCCGCAGGCGGCCGCGGACGAAGATTTTCAAACGCGGCGACGAGCTTCGGCAAGTCCCGATAGCCCTTGACCTTGCGGAAGTTGCCCTCGGCCACCCACAGCGCCGGGCCCACCCAGCGCTGCAAGTGATCGCCCTGCCGCCAACACTTCACGCGTCGGCAAACCGTCTCGACCACAGAGAACGCCGACTCGATCGGATTCGTCGTCGACAGTGTCCGCCGCAGCCAACCCTGCAACGGCAGGCGGTTCACCGTCAGCGTTTCATCGAGCCCTCTTCGAGCGAACGCGCCGCCGACGGATTGAGTTCCTGCAACTCGCGGTGCAATTGCTCCAACGCTTGCTGGGCCTCTTCGGTTGACCTCAGCGCATAGGCGGCAGCCAGCCTGGCCTCGACCGCCTGGCGATCTTGTTCCCGCAAATGCCCCACGACGTTGCGGCGCTTGTGCAACGGGCAGCGTTGGATCAACGCCTCCTCGCCGGCGTGTTCGCGGACCGCCTTGACCAATGATCTCCGGTGACGGTGGCCCGGTCGCCTTGCAGGTAGCTGATGACGATTCCCATGGGGTTGAACACGATCAAGTCCGGGGGGATTTTTTCGAGGAACAGGAATTGAAGCGAGAGCGTCCAGCGCTCCCGGCTCACTTCGTTTGCCATCTCCATCCGCACGAGGTCAAAATCGGCCGTGGCGCTGTGCGGCTGCTGGGGGTTGGGTTGAATCCTCAAAATGACGCGAGCGACTTGCAATTCATCACGCGCTCCGCCCGCCGCGAGAAGCGCGACATTTTGGCTCTCGGCGCGAAACGAGGCGTTGGCAAGTTCCGTGCTGAGGAAGCGCAAGCTGCGGGACCAGTTCTCTGCAACCGTGGCTCTACGCCGCCGCCCGCGGGACGCGATCAACCGAGGCCGAGCCGTCCGCGAAAGAGCAGCGCCCATACCAACAGCCAGAGCGCCACCGCTCCGGCGCTGATGCCGAATACCAACACCGGATTGTAGGCCAGCGCCAGCGGAATGGCGGCGCTGGTCCATAGCCCGCCGCCCATGAACGGCTCGTGCATGAGCTGCTTGTAGCCGAAGGCCGAGGTCGCATCGGTGTCGCCTTCGGGATCGACGACGCGCAACAGCAGGAGCCCGGTGGCGGTGACGCCCATGGACTGCCCCATCTCGGCGATCGAGCGCTCGAACCACGAATCCGCTGGCAGGAGGCGGCGCGCCAACCACATCACGCAGAAGACGTTCCACAGTACCCCGGCAGCGACCAGGATCGCCAAGGGCACGAGCCCTCCCAGCACCACCTCCACGTTGATGGTCGAGATCGCGGCCACCACCAGGAAATCCATGGCGGTGCCCGAGAGGCGCTGCATGAGGCGATGGTCGAGCGGATTGCGCTTAGTGAAGTTGGCGAAGAAGAGCTGCACCACCAAGCCACCGATCATGCACAGTGGAAAGAGGGGGAAAGTGTCGAAGAAGGCGCGGCCGTCGGTGCTCGGCGGTCGCACCAGGAGTTCGACCCGTACCAGGCCGCCGTGGATCAGGTAACCGATAAAGACACCGAGACCGATGATGGCAAGATGGAAGCCGAGGCTGTCGATTGACGCCGCCGACACGGTCTGGCTCCCGGCGCTCGGCCGCTCAGCTGGGTCGTAGACGCCGACGATACTGCTCTCGGGCATGTCCTCAATGCGTTTCAGCTGCCGGGTGTGGCCTCGGCGCGCCGCCCAGTTGACGAGCGCCATCCCGACAATGATGGCGAACAGGACGCCGCAGGTCGCCGAGGTGAGAGCCAGATCCCTGCCCTCGGGCCAAGCATAGGCATCGAAGACCGGTTCCAGACCAGCGGCCGTGCCGTGCCCTCCCTCGAAGCCGACCGGAATGATGGTGCCGATGGCCCCCGGAACGCCAAACACCGGCGTCAGTAACACGATCGCCACCCCGAGGCCCACGACGTACTGGCCCCAGGCGACGATCTGGCCGTACGCCAACTGCGGCCCGGCGATCCCCCAGATGCGTCTGATCGGCGGAATGAAGACGCCCAGGAAGAGGGCCGAGAACACGATGTTGATGAGGAATCCCGGCAGCTGATTCCACCCCGCCATCGTCGCTGCGGGCAGGGAGCCACCGATGGTCTGCACGAGCACCAGCCCGAGCAGGCCTCCGATCACCGAGGCCGGCAGGTAGAGCTTCTGGAACAGGCGGATCTCGACGCGCAGGAGCTTGCCGACCACCAGCAGGATGCACAGCGCGCTGAAGGAGAGGACGATATTCATAGGATTCGGATGCGAGTCATCGCGTCAGTCGTGCCGCACGGTGCGCGTCGATGGGCTCGACAAGGAGGCGGACCCGCTGCTGATCGCGAAGGCTCAGCGCCCGCGTGGGTTTCAGAACGCCGTCGCTGTACACCGCTTCGGTCCTCTGGGGCATCGAAGGTCTCGATTCAGGATACGACCAGCCCGGTTTCGGACGCAAGCAGGGGCGTCCTCTTGTGTCAAGAGGCGATAGAAATGTCCCCCTCGGTAGGGCGATAGAAATGTCCCCTTTTAAGTAAAGGGATAGTAGTCGTAGGGGCTTGTGGGAATGTGGGAATCGCACAGCGATCTCCAAGGGGCTGGGGGAAACGTGGGAAACCCGAGCGATGAGGTTCGAAGCTCCTCGTCGGCTGCCGAGGGTTTTCCTCGTTTTCCACGGCCCCGTCATTTCCACAGCCCTCTTCACGCGGTCGCCGCCCGTTTTTTCGGCTTCAACGGCGCGCGCCAAGGGTGATTCGCCGGCGGCGTGCGCGGCCGCGGCGCCAGGCGCGGGCCCGCGAGCATGAGAGTATTCCTGGGTCAACTGCGCCCGCGTCTTTTCCTCGCTCGGCTTCTCAACTTCTCGGTCGATGGCTCGCTTCATGAGGTGATCGGTCATCTTCTGCGCGTCTCGCGCCGCTCTATGAATCTCATGCGGGTCTTTTTCAAGCACCTTCACCCAGTTCTCGACGTAGGCCGCGCCGCGCTGCGGGTCATGTCCTACGCCCACGCGCTCCCCGGTCATCATGGCGCTGATCTCGGCCCGCAATTCTTCGCGAGCGTACTCCGGCGATCCAAAGCCGTTGTCTAATCCAGAATTTCCAATTTAGAACTCCGACTCCAACATGGTACTCGCTCTCTTCTCCTGAATGCAACGACTTTGCCCCGTAAGGCAGGCTGGAGTGCGCCGGCTGCGGGCATCAAGCTTCTCCTGGTGTCGGTGTCCAGCGTCACCGTCTCCAATTTCACGTGGGCCGCGGCCCAGACTCGTTCTCGCAGCTGGCGCTGGATGGAAAGAATCTGCTGGGCCACGTTGAGGTGCAGCGAGGCCAGAAAGCGCCACAGCGTGGACTGCGGCGGCAGCCGTGTCACTTTTAAGATGCCGGTCAGGATGGGATCGCGAGCGATGAAGCGGAGTTGGTTGAGCCGCGCAAAGCCGACATAGAGGCCGAGCACGAGGGCCAGCACAAACTGGTAGGGGCTCATGGCTCGGGTGATTCGTTTGGTCGTGATGGTTTCTTCCAGCAGCGCTTGGAAGTCGAGTTTCTCGAGCAGGGTGGCGACGGGCAGCAAGCCGCCGTAGGGAGTCAGATTCTTGCCGCGGAAGTGATAAGGCGTGGAAGCCCCGATTTTATTGGGCCGCGAGGCCCTCGCGCCCCGGCCTTGTTTGACGGGCCTTGGGGAGCTATGCTGTTTTCGTTTGGTAACCATTTGGGTGACCTCCTTGGGGTCGGTTGGCGAAGCGGGAATCTTCGCCAGCCTACCTTTTTACCCCATGTTTTCGGGGGTCCCCCAATGGTCCCTTGCGGCACAGGCCTCCTCAGGTGCACCCCGGTGCACCCCGCAGTGCATAATTCAGGTAACAATGTTTTGGCGCGTCCGGTTTAGGTAAAGATCTTGATGGGTATTTACTTGACTCAGGTATTGGGAAATAGCCCCTACATGTTGTGGTCGTCCGTAGCGCGTGTCGCGGTGCCTCCGACCAGCGATTTGTAGGGTGCCGGTGGCACGGCGACGGCCTGTTGAACCAGGCGGTAAAAGAGCTTGCCTCGACTTCTGGACTTGCGGCGGTTGAAGCGGAAGGCGAATTCGTCGAGGTAGGAGTCGAGATGCTCGTGACTGACCGCTCCTTGATGCGTGCCCAGTATCCAGCGCTTCACTAACGACACCACGCGGTGCACCCGGGGGAGCAGTTTCGAGGCGCGCGCCGGTTGCCCCTCCAGGTAGCTCACCTCGTGGCGATAGCCGTCGCCTTCGAGCGGTTCGTATCCCAGCCAACCGTCGGTATGGACCACGCTGCCGGGTTCGATCGACTCGCCGACGAAGGCCATCAAGCTGTCCCCGGAGGCGTTGGGAATGGTGCGTATCCGAACCCGCCCGATGCCGGCACCATCTTCCTCGGCCGCTACTACAATCAGCGCCTCAGCGTCGGTTTGGCGACCGCGCACGCCCTCCTCCAAGCCTCCTAAGTAAGTCTCGTCAACCTCCACGCGCCCGCTGAGCCGATCCCGTCCGGGCCGCACCATGGCGCGCCGGAGCTTATGCAACCAAGTCCAGGCCGTTTTGTAGCTGCCCAGGCCCAACACCCGCTGCAAGCCCAGCGCGCTCGCCCCGTTCTTCTGGCTCGAAGTTGCAGAATGCCTGTCCTTGACGAGGGCTGAATAGGCAGCGCCCGCCTAACCTTGATCCGCGATTCTAGGGTTGTGACGGCCTGGCGCGAACTCGCAATCCCGAAATAGACCTTCGTTTCAAGATCGTCTTTGCAAAGTACGAGGCACGCGGTCGGGACTTGCACTTTCTCAAAGAATTCGTGAGCACGTGCGATCGTAAATTCATTGACACCGCGCCGTGACTTGCCTAGGAGTGACCATTCCACGCCGTCAAACTGAAAGACAACAAGGGGTTTTTTATCTACCAGGCATTTCAGGTTATGTAGCCAATCATCTGCCATGACTTCTCGCCGACCCCTCCAGTGACCACACCATCCGTTCGACCACAAACGGCGCGAATTGCCGAGCACCACGGACGAGGCCCGGATACGCCAACATACGGGGAACCACGAAAAAAACTGTTGCCGGCGGCTGGCTGCTGCTCAGTGTGCATCCCCGCTGGAAGCCCGTGCCCTGGCCTTGAGCTCCGATAGGTTATTCGCGTCCGAACTGTCGGCCCGCGCGCGGGCGTTTTAATCCACAGTCGGCTGCGTCACTGGCCGGGCTCATGGACGCCGACTAGCAGCGCGAACTGTGGGTTCTCTTAGTGGGATTGATTTTATTATTATTACTTAAACCATCTGTTATTAACTAGTTATACAATATATATGGCGGAGAGAGAGGGATTCGAACCCTCGGTAGAGTTTCCCCTACACACGCTTTCCAAGCGTGCGCCTTCAACCACTCGGCCATCTCTCCAGCGAGATCAATTCAGTCCGCAGGTCGGCGATTGTGCCTGTCGCCGAACCAAACAAGCAGCGATCTCACCTGATTGTAGCCCGTCGGTCGTCGCGAAGGTCGACCTAAGGATTTGTGGTCGCCGCCGTCTTTCCCCGCCGCCAAAGGAGCGCTCCCGATCTCACCGGCTCGAATCACAAGAGTTCGTTGCCAATCTATACTGCGACCGTCATCGTCACGGCTCGCGACCCGCGGCCCACGCACTCCCGCGACGGATGAGCTGTGTCGTGCCCCAGGAACTGAGTGACTCGACCGAGTGACCCAGCAAGGTCTGAAACACGCGCCCTTCGCCGTAGCGGTAGACCCACGCCATCGGCTCATCGTTGCCGGTGACGTTGGAGTGCGCGGTCGCGAGAACCTCGATGGGCACATCGCCCTGCTGGCGAAAGTACAGCTCGTCGACGGTTGTGAAATCGGGCATGCCGCGGCTGATGGCATGATCGGGATTCGTGATCTTGACGCGGAAGGGGCCGTACTTGTCATGACCGCTGAGGCCTTCGCCATGGTCCCAGACACGGGCAACGATCTTGCGGTATTCGGGCCAGTCGGAAGGCGGCGCTTCCGGCAAAGAGGAGTGGAAAGCGCCATTCGAAAAATGGATGACGGCCAGTCCGCCCCCTTCGCTGAGAAATCCGGCGAAGTTCTCTTTCGCTTTGTCGCCGAGACCCGCTTGCGTCCAGTTACAGTAATTCAAAACCACCAGGTCAAAGTCGCTTAACGCCGGGTCAGCCAGGTCATCGAGATCTTCGGTCACGGTAACCAAAGACTCGGGTCCGCGGTTCTCGAGAGCCTCGATGATAGCCGGTGTCGTCAGCTTCCATAGATGGGCGGGATGGTTGTCTCCGGTGACGAGCAGCGTCTTGACGGGATCGGGAACCAAGGCACGATCGACTTCTTCGTCTTCAAGGAACGAAGACTGCACGCCCCCCTTCGGAACAGCGGCTTTCGCCGTCCAAACGATCGCGTTCAGAATGAACTTGCGGTAGAGCGGATCTCTCCAGTTGTCGTAGAAATGGCCGGTGCTCGTGCCGAAACCGCGTCCGCCGTCTTCGCGCTCGACCGCCCAGGCGACGACGTTCTCGGGAGAGTCCGCCAGTGCCGGGACCTCTAGAATCGGGGTCATCCGCTGATCATCGGGCCGAAAACGGATCTTGTAATAGAACTCCTCGTTGAACTGGAAGTCATCGAGGCCCTCCGCGATCGGGTGATTCGCGCCGGCGACCCTAACGGTGGTTTCAAGGGTCTGAATAGCCGAGTACCATTCGCGCTCTCCGTCGTCGCCCTGCCAATCGAAATAGCCGCCGCCCCATTCGAGGATTCGCGGGCCGTACTTGTCAGGCGTGAATGTCGAAAAGTGGAAGGTGATGAAACCGCAACCGCGCTTCATTTGGCGTTCGATGACGGCCATGCGTGCATCGGTCATGAACGGAGCCGGTGAGTATTTGTCGCCGTCTTGCCCGTCGGAAATCGTTATGATCGCGTCGGCGGTGTCGAGAGTGGAGGGGTCTTCGGGCCAGCCGTTGAAATGGATCTCTGTTTCGACATCCTTCAGATTGGGCGAGCGGTCGAGCATCACCTTGAGCAACTTGACCGTCTTGACGTATTCGTGCGCCCCGGGCCCGTGACTCTTCTTGCCCGCGATCAGAACGACCTTGCGCGGGTCGGCGGTCTCGGTGGCGCAGGAGGAGAGAAAAACCGAACCAATGAGCGCGATGACGACCGTAAGCTTCACAATATCCTCCAGCTGGAACCCCGGGGCGGGGAGAGCGATGGGCACTCCATGAGACGTCCGAGTCCCAAGGGCCGGGCTTCCGGTTGGCGTTTGACCGCGCAACGGGTTAGACTACCAGTCGCACACGAGCATTGTAGCGGGCGCGCCCGAGCCTTTGCGCGCGCGTCGGACCGGAGAGCATCATATGAAACTCGCTCACGGCATTACGGTCATTCGAAACGGATCGATCATTGACGGCACCGGCGCGGCCCCGCTTGCCGACGCTGTCGTTATCGCGAATAACGGCATGATCGACTACGCCGGGCCGTCCGCCGGCGCCCCCGAGATTCCTCCCGACGCCAAGATGATTGACGCTAACTCCGGTACGATTCTGCCCGGGCTCGTCGAGGCGCACTATCACGCCACCTACTTCAACGTCAGCGACCTACAGGATCTCGACATCCGCTTTCCGGTCGAGTATGTCACGATCCGTGCCGTCAAGAATGCGAAGACCGCCTTCGAGGCCGGCTACACGGCCGCGCGCAGTGGCGGCAGTCTTTTCAATATCGACGTCTGGCTGAAGCAAGCTATCGAAGAGGACATGATCGCGGGTCCTCGCATGTCAGCGGCCGGACGCGAGATCTGCGGTGTCGGCGGCTTGATGGATTGGAACCCCGACTACCGCAGGATCGGCATGGAAGGCCTAGTCCTGCTCATTAACGGACCCGATGAGGCTCGCGCGGCCGTTCGCAAGCTGGTCAAGGACGGCGTGGAGTGGGTCAAGACATACCCGACAGGGGACGCGGCCTCCCCGGATGTCAACGATCACCACACGCTTTGCATGACCCTCGAGGAAATGCAAGCGGTCGTCATGACGGCACACAATCACAACCTCAAGGTCACCGGTCACTGCCGCGCGACAGAAGGCATCAAGAACGCTTTGCGCGCCGGTTATGACACCCTCGAGCACGGCACGTTTATGGATGACGAAGCCCTCGACATGCTACTCGAGCGAGACGTCCCGGTCGTCCCCGCGCTTTGGTTTGAACGAGCAAGCATCGAGCAGGGGCCCAAGTTCGACATGAGCCAAGCCGTGATCGACGGCCACCAAGAGACCCTGGATGGCGGCGTGGAAAGCGCTCGGAAAATCCTCAAGGCTGGGGGGCGGCTGGGCATGGGCGGCGACTTCGGCTTCGCTTGGACGCCGCACGGTACCTACGCCAAAGAGCTTTCCTTTTTCGTGAATGAAGTCGGGTTCAGCGTCGTGGACACCATTAAGTGCGCCACGAAAACGGGCGCGGAAATCATGGGACGCGGCGACGAGTTCGGAACCCTCGAAACCGGCAAACTCGCCGACGTGTTGGTTGTCGACGGCGACGTGGTGGATAACATCCGGCTGCTCGAAAACCGGGCCAATTTCTTGGCCGTCATACAAGGCGGTGTCATCAAGGCCGGCCAACTAGCCGGCGCGTAAAGACGCAGCCTCGGTGGCGCTGCGGGCGTAACGGATCTTCAGGGAATGCTTCTTTTCAAGCGCGGAGCGCTGCTCGCATCGACAAGCAGTCGCGGTTAGAACTACCGCCTGAAGAGGCGTCCGTGACGATAGAGCGCAGCAGACGACGTGCAAGACGATAATACTTTATCGGCTACTAGAACAAGACCAAGAACGGCCCCGGGGAAGTCCCGCCCTTCACCTAGGACCTGTGACCATCGGCTTCGCCGCGGTCCGGCGGCGGGATTTCGCCCGGCACAGCGCCCGGATGATCCCGCAGCTACGCGATCGGGATGGGCGCAGGCACCCAGTTCTTCACCCTCTTTCCCTGGATCGTCGTTTTCGGCCCGCCGGGCGAGCCACCCAAAGCGCTGCCCCATGGGCTCTTATGTAAAGAAAAGTTGACATATAGAAAAGGAACCTGTACCATCATGTATCAAGTTCGATTTACATACAGACAATGGAGATTGACATGTCAGATGAGACAGAACGTCGTGGCGAACGACAGGACCGGGACGCCACGGATGTTTACGAGACACGACATGCAAACCTGTCGGCGTGGCTGGCCAGTTGCGTGGGGACGGCCGCTGACCGGCGCAATCAGGCCCGGTTCGTAGCGTGGAGCTTTGCCTGGATGCTGGGCTTTACGGCAGCCGCCCAGACGCTGAAGGGGAACCTCAGCGGACTCGGCCTGGAGGTTGAGGGCACGAAGGCCTGGGTCGTGGCGGTCCTACCGAACGTGCTGGCCGTCGGCACGGTGCTCGCCTATGTGCGCTTCTTACGCATGGCCGATGAGCTTACGCGTCTGGTCCAGTTGCAAGGGCTGGCCGTGGGCTGGGGCGCGACGGTGGTCTTCCTCCTGAACTGGGAACTGATCGAGGCCGCCGGCGCGCCATCACTCGATGCCGGCGACGCCCTGATGGTCCCGATATTCGCCTGGGCCTTTGGTCAGTTGTACTTTGGCTGGCGGTACCGATGAAGAACCGGCTGCGGGTGTTGCGGGCCGAGCGCGAGTGGTCTCAGGCGACACTTGCCGAGCGACTAGATGTCTCACGGCAGACGGTCAACGCCATCGAGACCCGCAAGTACGACCCCAGCCTTCCACTCGCGTTCAAGATCGCGCGCCTCTTCGAACTGCCGATCGAGGAGATCTTCTTCGATTCAGGAGACGGCGGGAGCCCTTCGTGAGCAATACGGCGGAGAAGCGGTCGTCACTTCGGATTGGGTCTTGCGGCGGCACGAAAAAGAAGAACCCAGGAAGTGTCCAAAACGAGAGTGCCCATACATCATAGAGTGTCGGTTGAGTTGAGTGGACCGACGGAACCCAAGAATGGAGATAAACATGTCTAAGCAAAACTATCTATGTATCCAACGAAACCGGCCGGGGCAGCCCGGGAAAGGCCAAGCACCGTCTCCCGCCCAAATGGAGGAGATGTACGCCAAGTTCAACGCCTGGAAAGAGAAGTTCCAGGGGAACATCGTCGACATGGGAGGGAAACTAAGCGGCGGCGGCAAAATCGTCACTGCGGAAGGTGCGAAGGACGGGCCCTTCGTGGAAGCAAAGGAGGTGATCGGCGGCTACATGATCGTCTCGGCGGAAAGCATCGAAGAGGCAGTTGAGGTAGCTCGTCAGTGCCCCGGAGTCGCAAGGCCCGGGTCAAGCGTTGAAGTTAGAGAGATCAACACTCCTTGACCGCGCCTGTTCGGTACCCTCGTGCGGTCACTCAAGAATAGTGCTTTGCATCCAAACAAACTTTGATGGGTATTTACTTGACTCAGGTATTGGGAAATAGCCCCTACATGTTGTGGTCGTCCGTAGCGCGTGTCGCGGTGCCTCCGACCAGCGATTTGTAGGGTGCCGGTGGCACGGCGACGGCCTGTTGAACCAGGCGGTAAAAGAGCTTGCCTCGACTTCTGGACTTGCGGCGGTTGAAGCGGAAGGCGAATTCGTCGAGGTAGGAGTCGAGATGCTCGTGACTGACCGCTCCTTGATGCGTGCCCAGTATCCAGCGCTTCACTAACGACACCACGCGGTGCACCCGGGGGAGCAGTTTCGAGGCGCGCGCCGGTTGCCCCTCCAGGTAGCTCACCTCGTGGCGATAGCCGTCGCCTTCGAGCGGTTCGTATCCCAGCCAACCGTCGGTATGGACCACGCTGCCGGGTTCGATCGACTCGCCGACGAAGGCCATCAAGCTGTCCCCGGAGGCGTTGGGAATGGTGCGTATCCGAACCCGCCCGATGCCGGCACCATCTTCCTCGGCCGCTACTACAATCAGCGCCTCAGCGTCGGTTTGGCGACCGCGCACGCCCTCCTCCAAGCCTCCTAAGTAAGTCTCGTCAACCTCCACGCGCCCGCTGAGCCGATCGCGTCCGGGCCGCACCATGGCGCGCCGGAGCTTATGCAACCAAGTCCAGGCCGTTTTGTAGCTGCCCAGGCCCAACACCCGCTGCAAGCCCAGCGCGCTCGCCCCGTTCTTCTGGCTCGTGAGCCACCACATGGCTCGAAACCAACTCTGGAGGGGTTGGCGGGTGTCTTGAAATATTGTGCCCGCCGTTGGAGAAGCTTGATGCCCGCAGCCGGCGCACTCCAGCAGCGCTGTCCGCACCGCCCACGCTTTGTCGTGCCCGCATCGCGGACAACGAAAACCCTCCGGCCAGCGGAGTTGACACAGATACTCTCGACAGGCCTGCTCGGTGGCGAAACGCGCCTCGAACTCGGCCAGATTCCGAGGATAATCTTCCATTTCCCCGATCCTACATCTTGTGGTCACCTGAGTCAAGTCAATACTCATCCAAACTTTTTCATGCGGTCGTGGCACTAGGTGGCGAGCCCGACTCAAATTTTAATCCAGCACCATTGCTTCGAATACGGCACGCGGCTCATGCGATAACCCGATTTGATCGCCGTGACAATCGTGTCGCTCCAGTTGAACCCACACCCGGTCTCGGGATCGAATAAGCCGGGCTCCTGGGAAAAGCACATATTGCGCTCGAGCATCGTGTAGTCGCCCAGGGCCAGGTAGGGCGCCTGATGGCCTTCCACGCCCGCGCCGTGGGCGGGGCGGTGATAGATGTATTTCTCGACCCCGTTCTTGACCTGATGCTGGTGAATCGCGTAGGCCACGCTCGAGCAGGTGACGCCCCGCTTTTGCAGTTCCAGCTGCATGTCGCAACAGCGTTGACTGACCTCCCAAAGCCGGCGCATATGGGAATCAAACTCGCCCGCCGAGTCGGCGATGATGAACATACGGTAGTTTTCGTGGCCGTAACCGCCGATCGAGGCTTTGCCGGAAATCTGTAGCGCCGCATTACGGCCGATGCGGCTGTAATAGGGCTGATTGGGATGTGGGTACGCGGTGACGGCCCCGGCGCGCACTCCCAGGCTGATTCCCGACTCGACGCCGTGATGGGGCGCGCCGCCGGCCAGGTTCAGATCCGTGTAGAGGATGTCGTTGATCCATAACTCGGTCGCCGTCTTGACTTCGAAATCGGTAACATCCGTGCCGTGCGTGAGGATATAGTCGCGAGCGAAAGCGTGAGCGCGGTCGAAGTACACGTAGGCCCGCCGCCACAGAGCGAGTTCTTCGGCGGTCTTCACGATACGCATTTGGAGCAGAACATCGGAGACATCGACGAATTCGACGCCGGGCAGCACTTCCTTGGCCTTCGCGGTTTCGCTGGGAACCATTTCCCCGTCAATACCGATTTTCGTTCCTTGAATGCCGTGCTTCTTGATGCCGCGCAGCATGTGCTTGAACAAGTCGACGTGCCGACCTTGCTGCACTTTACCTTGGTGCGGAAAAGCCCCTTCAGCGTGGTGATAATCGAAATACATCAGCCCGCCGCCGAACCACCAGGTGCGCGCCAGATCGCGGTCGAGCGCGGGATAGAAGAACCACGGGTCGGCGTCGTCCTTATTCATGAAAGTGGCTTCGGGACGTTCCGTGGTCGTGTGCCAGTAGCCGGTCAGATAGATCGTGTTGAGCGGGTCGCGGACCAGGAAAGCTTCCACCCCTTGCTCGGCCAGTTTTTCCTTGAAGCGCGCCACGGTCCGTTTGTTCCACTCGAGCGGCAAGCGGTCGTAGGCGGCCGGTTCAGGCGGTCCCTCGGCGTCGGCCTCCACCGGCAGCAGCAGCTTCTCGCTTTCGCCCGACGCTTGGCGACCCACTTCATCGATCAGCGAAGGGGAGCTCTGTTGCGCCGCGACCTTGTCGACGCGCGAGAGGAAGCCGGCCCCGAACAGAGCCCAGCCCGACCCGGCGAGAACGTCGCGCCGGTTTCGAATCATGTTCCATTTCATGGCGGGCTCCTTGGAAAGAGAAAGAGGGAAAGAGAAAGAGCTGAAAAACGGGCCGGATGGGTATTTACTTGACTCAGGTATTGGGAAATAGCCCCTACATGTTGTGGTCGTCCGTAGCGCGTGTCGCGGTGCCTCCGACCAGCGATTTGTAGGGTGCCGGTGGCACGGCGACGGCCTGTTGAACCAGGCGGTAAAAGAGCTTGCCTCGACTTCTGGACTTGCGGCGGTTGAAGCGGAAGGCGAATTCGTCGAGGTAGGAGTCGAGATGCTCGTGACTGACCGCTCCTTGATGCGTGCCCAGTATCCAGCGCTTCACTAACGACACCACGCGGTGCACCCGGGGGAGCAGTTTCGAGGCGCGCGCCGGTTGCCCCTCCAGGTAGCTCACCTCGTGGCGATAGCCGTCGCCTTCGAGCGGTTCGTATCCCAGCCAACCGTCGGTATGGACCACGCTGCCGGGTTCGATCGACTCGCCGACGAAGGCCATCAAGCTGTCCCCGGAGGCGTTGGGAATGGTGCGTATCCGAACCCGCCCGATGCCGGCACCATCTTCCTCGGCCGCTACTACAATCAGCGCCTTAGCGTCGGTTTGGCGACCGCGCACGCCCTCCTCCAAGCCTCCTAAGTAAGTCTCGTCAACCTCCACGCGCCCGCTGAGCCGATCGCGTCCGGGCCGCACCATGGCGCGCCGGAGCTTATGCAACCAAGTCCAGGCCGTTTTGTAGCTGCCCAGGCCCAACACCCGCTGCAAGCCCAGCGCGCTCGCCCCGTTCTTCTGGCTCGTGAGCCACCACATGGCTCGAAACCAACTCTGGAGGGGTTGGCTGACACAGATACTCTCGACAGGCCTGCTCGGTGGCGAAACGCGCCTCGAACTCGGCCAGATTCCGAGGATAATCTTCCATTTCCCCGATCCTACATCTTGTGGTCACCTGAGTCAAGTAAATACCCATCACGGGCCGAAACAGCGAGAAGCGCCGACGGCGCCGCGGTTACGACTCGGGGGAAATTGTACCACTCCCTCGCACGCGGGCGGGATTCCCAGAAGTCGACGTCGAGTCGGATGGGGCGTTTCGTGGCGCCCGTTCAGGCGACGTTCATTCGTCTCCCAAACTCATTCCAAGACAAGCCGGACCTCACCTGGGAAGCTATCGGATTCGATATAGATGCAGATCCTAAGAAGCGGTTCTTGACTCGCCCCAGGTGAATGATCCGATTCCAGGCCTGGCGAGCAGGCGTCGAGAAATACGGGCTCGACCGATTCCCGAAGCGACGATGACGCCTGCATTGGCTAATTCGGTATCCGCTGCTGGATCCTGGCGATGACCCCCTCGTTGAGGCGCACCGCCAAGTTTGCTGTCGCGTTCGCCGGGTTTTGGTTATTGGCGCCGCTGTGCACGCCCACGATAGCGGCCGCGCCGTCGAAAACCGCGGTCACCGGACCGCCACTTTCACCGTCCGCCGTATCCATTCGATAGCTGATATTGTGCTCGTCGATGTCTTGTAGAGGGCCCTCGGCCGTCCACATCGTGCCCTCGGGTTTATCGCCCGGGTAGCCCGTGACCGAACACACAGCGGCTTGCAATTCTGCTTCCGTGGCAGCCTTCATATCGAGTACTCCCGGGCCTTCGAGGGCCGCCTCCAAGCCGATGCGTAGTCGTACTTCTTGCGGTCGTCAAACGGTTGATCCTTGTCTTTCCATTCGTCGGGCACCCAGAACTCGTCATCGTCCTGGACCAACACCGATCCGAACGGCTCTTGCGCCCCGTTCCTGGAGGGAATGAACAGCAGAGCGTCGATGTACCTGTTCTGGGCGTCCCACCACAAGTTATGTGCCGCCGTGAGAATGCACCGCGGGCTAATCATAGTTCCCGTACCGACCGTCAGGGTACCGTCGCCGTCCTGCAACATCAAGTACCCCACGGGCCGAAATGCGCTGTTCTCCGGATCATCAACCTGTGTTCGCGGGTATTCGTGGAATGATGGGTATTTACTTGACTCAGGTATTGGGAAATAGCCCCTACATGTTGTGGTCGTCCGTAGCGCGTGTCGCGGTGCCTCCGACCAGCGATTTGTAGGGTGCCGGTGGCACGGCGACGGCCTGTTGAACCAGGCGGTAAAAGAGCTTGCCTCGACTTCTGGACTTGCGGCGGTTGAAGCGGAAGGCGAATTCGTCGAGGTAGGAGTCGAGATGCTCGTGACTGACCGCTCCTTGATGCGTGCCCAGTATCCAGCGCTTCACTAACGACACCACGCGGTGCACCCGGGGGAGCAGTTTCGAGGCGCGCGCCGGTTGCCCCTCCAGGTAGCTCACCTCGTGGCGATAGCCGTCGCCTTCGAGCGGTTCGTATCCCAGCCAACCGTCGGTATGGACCACGCTGCCGGGTTCGATCGACTCGCCGACGAAGGCCATCAAGCTGTCCCCGGAGGCGTTGGGAATGGTGCGTATTCGAACCCGCCCGATGCCGGCACCATCTTCCTCGGCCGCTACTACAATCAGCGCCTTAGCGTCGGTTTGGCGACCGCGCACGCCCTCCTCCAAGCCTCCTAAGTAAGTCTCGTCAACCTCCACGCGCCCGCTGAGCCGATCGCGTCCGGGCCGCACCATGGCGCGCCGGAGCTTATGCAACCAAGTCCAGGCCGTTTTGTAGCTGCCCAGGCCCAACACCCGCTGCAAGCCCAGCGCGCTCGCCCCGTTCTTCTGGCTCGTGAGCCACACCACATGGCTCGAAACCAACTCTGGAGGGGTTGGCGGGTGTCTTGAAATATTGTGCCCGCCGTTGGAGAAGCTTGATGCCCGCAGCCGGCGCACTCCAGCAGCGCTGTCCGCACCGCCCACGCTTTGTCGTGCCCGCATCGCGGACAACGAAAACCCTCCGGCCAGCGGAGTTGACACAGATACTCTCGACAGGCCTGCTCGGTGGCGAAACGCGCCTCGAACTCGGCCAGATTCCGAGGATAATCTTCCATTTCCCCGATCCTACATCTTGTGGTCACCTGAGTCAAGTAAATACCCATCCGTGGAATATTAGCGTTGGCCAAATTGGGCCGGCTTTCTTGGGCTTCTTGGCTTTTTGGGGTTTCACCTTATCACCTCTACTGAAGTAAATTCCAATCCACGATTCCCGACAATCAATTCGACGCGGCCCACAGTTGGGCCGTGGCGAAAGATTGGCCCGCATTGGCCTCGACGTACGGAACCCGGCACGTGCCCGCCATGTGGATCGCGATGGCCGTTCCCGGCGCGTTGTCGCGTACGACCGGTCCGCCCGAGCATCCCGACATCGTGTCGGCGCGATATTCGATCACGACATCGGCGGCCTCGTCGTTCTCAATTTCCGTGACAGGTCCCTGCGCCTCTTGTTGGACGTAGTTCCGAGTCGGCCGAGGATTGTCGCACCCGTACCCGATGACAATCACGGTGTCGCCGACATGGGGCGGATCTTGCGTGATCTGGAACGACGCCCCCTGCGTCTCCAGCGGCATTTGATCGGTGACGGCGTTTGGCTGGACGCGGAATATCGCCCAATCGGCGGGGTCGTGGTGATCACCCTTGTTGTTTTCGTAGACGATCGAGTCCTGAATGACGTTGTAGCGGTCCCGGGCCGCCACCGGAACCATCGTCCCATCGTCCTGCGAGGCAGGCACATTGAATCCCACGTACTGGAGATCTCCGTCGTCGACGCAATGACCCGCGGTCGCCAGTCTTCCATTGTGGAGAATGAATCCCGTACAAGGCACGTCTCCCTCATTCGGCATGATCCGGCCCACGGCGCCGTAATCGCTCGGCACGCGTGTGTCCGCATCGCCGCAAATCTCCTGCGGCATCGGCTCGACGTTTTCCGCGGCCTTCGGTACTGCCTCAGGCGCTTGCGAACCACATCCTACAAGCAACAGACAAGAAAACCAGAGCACGGGCCGGCGGATCTTATGTCCCATCATGTTGTTTCTCCATCACCACATCACTTTCCGTCACACGTTACTTCCTTTTCGCCCGGCCCGAGCCTCGGCGCCCCGCCGCCGCCAACATCGAGCAAGATCAAGGCGGCTGGCCCAACCGAACGCCGTCGTTGCAAATCGGCGACTTACGACACAACCAGACCGACCCGTGACCACATATAGCCGCAAAAGATCGTGTAGTCCCCACGATCGGCGGTCTGAGGATCGATGATGACCTGCCCCGAATCGTCGAGATCCGTGACATCTGTTTGACCCGGCTTGTGTCCCCAAAAACTGCCCAGTTGTTGTCGATACCAGTGATAGTCGGGGTCGGGATCGCCTGGAGGTGTCATCACGAGCGCGACGCTATATTGCTGCTCATTGCAGTTGTCGCGTAGGCCGTCCCGCACAGCGGCGGGACCAACGTTGTCGCACGTAAACTGAGTGTATTCTTGGCCCGACTGCCGTCCGGGTTGGGCGAATGTATCATTCCCACAGTTCGTCGCGTAGTTGTAGCAATTGTTGTCGTCCACGCGAATCGGGTTAGATGGGTATTTACTTGACTCAGGTGACCACAAGATGTAGGATCGGGGAAATGGAAGATTATCCTCGGAATCTGGCCGAGTTCGAGGCGCGTTTCGCCACCGAGCAGGCCTGTCGAGAGTATCTGTGTCAACTCCGCTGGCCGGAGGGTTTTCGTTGTCCGCGATGCGGGCACGACAAAGCGTGGGCGGTGCGGTGGCTCACGAGCCAGAAGAACGGGGCGAGCGCGCTGGGCTTGCAGCGGGTGTTGGGCCTGGGCAGCTACAAAACGGCCTGGACTTGGTTGCATAAGCTCCGGCGCGCCATGGTGCGGCCCGGACGCGATCGGCTCAGCGGGCGCGTGGAGGTTGACGAGACTTACTTAGGAGGCTTGGAGGAGGGCGTGCGCGGTCGCCAAACCGACGCTGAGGCGCTGATTGTAGTAGCGGCCGAGGAAGATGGTGCCGGCATCGGGCGGGTTCGGATACGCACCATTCCCAACGCCTCCGGGGACAGCTTGATGGCCTTCGTCGGCGAGTCGATCGGACCCGGCAGCGTGGTCCATACCGACGGTTGGCTGGGATACGAACCGCTCGAAGGCGACGGCTATCGCCACGAGGTGAGCTACCTGGAGGGGCAACCGGCGCGCGCCTCGAAACTGCTCCCCCGGGTGCACCGCGTGGTGTCGTTAGTGAAGCGCTGGATACTGGGCACGCATCAAGGAGCGGTCAGTCACGAGCATCTCGACTCCTACCTCGACGAATTCGCCTTCCGCTTCAACCGCCGCAAGTCCAGAAGTCGAGGCAAGCTCTTTTACCGCCTGGTTCAACAGGCCGTCGCCGTGCCACCGGCACCCTACAAATCGCTGGTCGGAGGCACCGCGACACGCGCTACGGACGACCACAACATGTAGGGGCTATTTCCCAATACCTGAGTCAAGTAAATACCCATCTCGGGTTATTCCACCAATCGGGATTGTAGGCAAGCAGAACCCGCTCGCACGCGTCGGGGAGGTCGGGTTCCGCGGTCGGTTTGGCGGCCGTTCGCGCGGAATTTCGATTATTTCCCCGGCGAAACCTCTGCATCCGCTCCGAAATTCTTTCCGCCATTCCTCCCGCCAGAGCACTGCCCGCGGTTTCCAGCAGCCGGTTGACCAACGCCACTTCCAACTCGTCGATCGGGCCGCGACGATCAACCAGAACGACCTTCCGTCCCCGAAATCCGAATCCTAGGTCTTCCTCTTCCCCGGTTGCCTCCAAGATTACGCCTCGGAAGCCCAGCCCGACCGGGCCCGTCCTTGCTTCGGCCGCGTGAATCGCCCGGGTCAGCTCCGCTCGGAAGCTTTCCAGCTCGTCGCCGACCAGCAGCCAACTTGGATTAGGCCGACCTGAAAACATATCAACTGTAATTCGCATAATTGTTCCTCTCTCTTGTTCTTGTTATGTTGGCCAAAACTTTCGTAAGTGCTCCCGATTCCACCCCGCCCTCTACTCCTCAACCGGCGCGGCCGGGCCCCACCACGAATCCGACGATTCAACGCTCAACTGGACCTGCATTAGCCGAAACAGCGGCAGTTTCCTTGATTGCGTATCGAAGTTCACGAAGACCGTCAGGTCGAAACTCAACTTGGCCTGATCCGTCGCCGGCCGGCTGCCTCGGTACCATGTCGCCAGGCTGCGCGCCAACTCGCTGACAAACGTTCCGTCACCGAGCGTCGCGTCGTCGGCGTTAAACGAATAGCCGTCGATAAGACGCAAGGGAAGCCGCGTGTTGAGCGCTTCGCCGGCCGTCTCCGCCAAGGGATATTGATGACTAGCTTCAAGCTTGATGAGATGCGGTATGGCGCCGGCCTGCCCGGATTGCGGCGCTCCCGATCGATTGGCGGCTCCCTCCGAGGCAAACAGTTTCTCGAAGAAACCGGCGAGTTTCGTCGGTAGATCCGTCCCCGGAAATCGTATATTGTCGTCAATCGAAAAGGGCTTGGCGTATTCGAGATACGGTGTCAACGTATTCGGAAAGCTGATGTTCGGCGTTCGGTAGATGAAGTCGGGGTTCGTCTCGCAATTGGAAACCAGATCCTTGTTGCGCATCAGACCGAACAAAGAGCTTTCCTCGATCGTCGCCGTTGTCGGGTCGATCTGATTGACCTCGATGCCAAAGTGATGCCCTTGCAGCGGTTCCTCTAAACCTCCCACCAACCCTTGCATCTGGAACGGCAGATCATCGCCGTCGATGCCGAAGTTGAGCACGAGAATACCCGTCCAACCCGGGCGAAGTCACGACCTCGTTGAAATACGCGAGACGCGGATTGTCGTTCGGCTCCAAATATTCGATCAGGTACGGCTGAATCGGGAAGTCGCTCCCCGTCGTGTCGTTAAAGTTCTCTGGTTGCGTCCAGGACTGTACGTCCGCCGCAAGGTCACGAATCGACTTGTCCGTCCGAAACTTGAAAAGGACTACCGCCTCGGGGGGACCCTCCCGCGAAGAGGGCGCCAGATTAAGCGTGAAGTCGCCGATCGTTGCCTTGGATTGAAAGATTCCAATGTTCGATACATCCCCGTCGTCGCTCCACGGAACCATCTTGTCGCGGGAGATGACAAGGAACAGGTCGTTCCGCATCAGGGCGTCGGCGAGCGGTTGCGCCAGCGTGTCCTCGCCCTCCGGCGGACTGAACAAGATATCCTCGCCTTGACCCGAAGCGTCCTTGGCTAGGATCAAGCTGTTCCAGGTCCCCTCGGCCGCCTCGCCGGCCGAGCCCTCGTTGAGCTCGGCCACCAGCCCCTGTGGCGTAAGCCCCGTCGGCTTATTCTCCTCGGTGCGCACCACGAAACCCGTTCGGGCTCCTTTCATCGCCGACCCCGCGGGCTGGTCGGCGACGAAGACCGGACCATCCGGATTCCTCGGTACCGCGAGCCGGCGGGAGGGGTTGAGGATCTGTCGCTCGAAGGCCTCCAAATCCGCCAGGTCGACTCCCGGGTTGATCGTGCCTCCGCCGCCATTCGGACTGGTCTTGACCCCGGCATAGGGAACACCCGGGAATGCCGCCCCTTCAATCGCGGAAATTCGTACCCCTAGCGAGCCCAGAAACAGATTCCCGGCGCCATCGCCTTGCCCGTAATAGGCCGCTGATTCCGGCTGCGCGTAATACCCGAAGTCACCGCTCGCGCCGCCTGGGGTTACCGTCGTCCACGACGTTCGCAGCTTCGGATCGAGCAAAAACCCTTCCTCGTTTCCCGCAACTAAGGGAAAAATAGGTGCATAAGCGGCCTGATCGGGGACGAATTCCACCGTATCCCCCGCATCGGCTCGAACAAACTCGGTTCCCAGCGAGCCGGTCATCAGGCGTTTCGGAGCCGCGGCCGTCTCCGGCGGAGCGCTCGCTGCGAAATCCAACTGAAACGGACCGGCCGGGGTGAGGTAGTATGCGTCCTCCGCTCCGCTTTCGGGCAGGGCGGCGAACGAAGCCAACATCAAACGCGCTTCGGGCCGCGGCGTTAAGCCGACAGGACGGCCTGTATTGGTTCTGAAATACGATTCATAGGAACGCTCGCCGGCGAGGTCTCCAAAAGCAAACCGCGTCCTCGTTCCCGTTGCGGTATCGGCGCGAATGGGGTCGAATTGCGCGTCGAGGGGGATCGGCTCGGCTTGCGCACTCAAGTCAAACACGGGATAGCGGCGCGCAATCAGAGCGGGAGGGCCCAAGCCGGGCGAAAGTAGCGAACATCTCCCCCGAAATCGAACAGCGCTGACCGCTTGAGGTCAATCCCAAACTGAAACGTACCGGAACCATCCCCGCACATCGGTACAATAACGCCTCCGGGAATGTCATATTCCACACCGTCCGTCTCGGCCTGTAAGAAGATACGGTGCTCATCGCTCGGCTTGATCTGGATGGCGTCCTCGCCCAATAACGAGGCCTCCAGGGAGTTGTCGACCGTCAGCGAGATGTTGCGCAGGCTGATGGTGTCGGGACCGGTCGTCACGTTGGAAGGCGTGATGCCGAGAACCGACCCCTCCAGCGGGTAAACGCCTGGCTCGGAAAACCAGAGAATACGGGGGCTTGTGCCGGTCCAATCCTGAACGAAATCCCTGACCTCGTCAACAAACTGGTTGATGTCGTCGATCGGTTCCCCTACGAAGATGAAGACGCCGGCGAAGCGCCCCCCACTCCCCCAAATCATTTCCAACGTCAGTGGATCGCTGTTAGGCGCTTTGCCGTCCAGCAAGAAGTAGGGACGGCCGACACGGTAGGGGCATTCGAGGTCGGCCGGCTCGGCGCAGTCGCCGCAATAAAAATAGTCGGCGGTCCGCGTTTGTTGACGGATGAAGGTAACGGCCATACAACCAAGTCGCCCGCTGACTCAGGCCCCAAGCCGCGTCTGAGTCTTCGATGCCCTATGGAAGGGTGAGGGTTGATCTACTATCTTCTCGAATATGACGAATATTCCAACAATGTACGACAATCACGTAGGTTAAGAGCTTGTATAGTGTAGGACTTTGTCACCCAACACGTCAACAAAAAAGTGACTTCGTCGCACATTGACGAGAATACCACGGAAATGCCGCGGGCAATACGCGCCTTGAGGGAGTCTGCCGAGGGTTAGCTTCACGGCCGGATCTCCGCTCTTCCGTTCCGTCCGGAAGACGCGGACCGGGCGTCTCTATCCCCCTCGCCAATGAAATGTAGCGGGAATCGGCGCCCTTCTTGGGCTATCGAATCAGCCGACGCCGGCGAAGCGGATACCGGCCAGCTCGGCCGTTTCGCGTTTCCACGAGCACAAGTCGTCGGCTGTGAAGCGCCGAAAATGGTCGTAACCGCAGGCGCGGGCCAGGATGCGCATCAGGGCGATGGTCGAGGTCAGATATCTTTCGAGGCGCTTCGCGGACTCCTCCACGATCAATCGTGCCCGTAGATCCTCGCGCTGCGTCGCGATGCCCACCGGACAATTGTTCGTGTGGCAGGCCCGCATCCCCAAGCATCCGATCGCCTGTAGCGCGCTGTTGGCGAGTGCGATGCCGTCGGCCCCCAGCGCCAGCGCCTTGACGAAGTCCGACTCGGTGCGCAGGCCTCCGGTGACGATCAACGTCGCTCTACTCTCGCGTGCGTCGAGATGCCGCCGCGCCAGCGCCAACGCCGCGATCGTCGGCACGGAAATGTTGTTCTTGAACAGATTCGGCGCCGCCCCCGTGCCGCCGCCTCGCCCGTCGAGAATGATGTAATCCGCGCTCGCTTCCAGCGCGAAGTCGATGTCGGCTTCGATGTGCTGAGCCGATAATTTGAATCCGATCGGGATGCCCCCCGACGCCTCGCGCACCTGATCGGCAACACGGCGAAAGTCGTCCGGGGTGTTCAGGTCGGCGAATGTTGAAGGACTGATCGCGGCTGTCCCCTCAGGCAGTCCGCGCACTTCCGCGATCTTGCCGACGACCTTCTTCCCGGGCAAGTGTCCCCCGGTGCCGGTCTTAGCGCCCTGCCCGCCCTTAGAGTGAAACGCCTGACAGCGCGCGGCCTTGTCGAGGCCCCAACCGAACTTCGCCGACGCCAGTTCGTAGAAGTAGCGCGAGTTGGCCGCCTGCTCTGCGGCAAGCATGCCGCCTTCACCCGAGCAAATGCCGGTCCCCGCCAACTCCGCCCCTGTCGCCAAAGCCATCTTGGCTTCCTCGCTCAATGCGCCGAAACTCATATCACTGACAAAGAGCGGAATCTCCAACCGCAGAGGTTTTTCGGCGTCGGGTCCGATCACCAACTCGGTGCCGACCGCGCTATCGTCGAGCAGCGGTTTGCGGGCGAACTGTCCGGTGAGAATCTGGATATCGTCCCAACGCGGTAACTCGGTCAATGCGACGCCCATCGCCGAAACTTGACCGTGTTCTCCCACCCGGCTCAGCCCGTTCCGCGCCAGCTCTTGGATGTGCTTGTTGTCGGCGTCCACCCAAGCACGGAATTTCTTGAGCGCTTCGTTGTTGTTGTACTCGCTAATGCCGCTATCAAAACGGTAGTCCCAGCCATGGACGCCGCAGATGAGATTGTCGCCTTCGATCGACCCGTCGGCGAGCAGCGCGCCTCGATGCAGGCAGCGTCCATGGAAGGCGGAAACCTGGTCGCCGTAGCGGACCAGCACCAGATCGACATTGGCGACCAGCGCATAGGCGGGGCTGCGGTCCGGGAGCTCGCTCCAAACGGCGACCTTCGCGGCTTTCGCTCCTAGATCGGGAGTGGCGGGCATCATCGACATCGCTTCTCTCCTTCTTCTTCCCCGGCTGCCTATCAGACGAAATCGACGTCGGTCGTAATCTCGACCAAACTCGGCCCCTCGTGCGCCAACGCCCGAGTGACCGCGTCGTCCAACTCTTCGGGCTTCTCGACACGGAAGCCCGCCGCGCCGCACAGCTCGGCGTACGCCGCGAAGTTAGGATTGTGCAGCGATGTTTGCCACACGTCCCAAGACCCGGCGCGCTGTTCCTTCGAGATCTTCCCGAGTTCGCAATTGTTCAGCAGGATATGAGTAATGTTCATGCCGTACTTGACGGTCGTCAGCAATTCGCCCATGTATTGGCCGAAACCGCCGTCACCGGAAATCGACACGACCGGTCGGCCCGCGAAACCGCTGTCGGCCTCTCGGGTCGCGGCCCACGCGCCCATCGCCGCGGGCAACGCGAAACCGATCGAGCCGAGATAGCCCGACATCAAAATCGCCTGCCGGCTGCACTCGAAATAACGGCCGAAAGAATACGTGTTGTTCCCCACGTCAACCGGAATGATCGCGTCCTCGGGAAGCAAGCGGGTTAAGGCCGCGAAGACGGTGCTTGAGTTCAGTCCCTTGCCGCGGTCGTCCTCTTCACGACGGGTCTTTTCCGCGCGCCACAAGCGCCAACGTTCGGCGACGTCGGGACGCTGATCCACCGAACTCGTTCCCTCGGAAAGCCTGTCGGAGAGCAGCCGCGCCGTCACGCCGATCTCGCCCCACACCGGAACATCGACTGCGTGGAACTTGCCCAACGTCATGGCGTCGAAGTCGATCTGAATCGTCGGTTTCTTCGGCGTGATGCCGGTATGGTTGCTGAAGCTCGCCCCAAAAACGATAAGCGCGTCCGATTCGTTCATCAACCAACTCGCGATCGGCGTTCCGCTGCGCCCCAACACACCTCCGGCCAGCGGATGCGAATCCGCGATCAACCCCTTGCCCTTGAAAGTCGTGATGATCGGGGCCTTCAGCTTTTCCGCCAGTGCAATGACGGCGGGCATGTGAAACCGAGCACCATGTCCGACGATAAACACCGGCCGCTTCGCTTTCTTAATCAGCGCAACCGCCTGTTCTAAAGCATCGTCGGGGGGATGAATCGTTTGCGGCGTGATGCGGCCCGCCCGACGCCCCGCTCGCGCCTTCGCGGCCCGCAGATTTTGCACTTCATCGGGAAAAATCAAGTGCGAAACGCCCCGGTTGACCAGCGCGCTTTTGCAAGCCAAATTCATCAACTCCGCGTGACGGCTCGAGTGCAGCACCGGCTGACTCCACTGCGCCACTTTTCCAAACGCGGCCTGTAGGTCAACCTCTTGAAACGCCCCCGGCCCCAACACTTGTGTATCCACTTGGCCCGTCAACGCCAAAACAGGTGAGCCGTCGACGTTGGCGTCCCACAGACCCGTGAGCAGGTTCGTCGCGCCCGGCCCGGCAATGCTCAGACATGCCGCCGGTCGCCCGGTGAGCTTGCCGTAGGCCGAAGCGGCGAAGCTCGCCGCGCCCTCGTGACGGATGCCGTAATAGGAAAGCTCCCCGCTTTCCTCTAACCGACGCAGCGCATCCGCCAACCCCAAGTTCGAATGACCCACCATGCCGAAGACATGCTTGACGCCCCACGCCGCCATCGTCTCGGCCATCACGTCGGAAACCGTCCGCGTATGCGGCGCCTCCGCGTCGAAACCCACATACACTCCGTCGTCGCGAACCTCAACCGGGTAGGTCTTCACCCCATCGTCGTAGCCGCCCGGCGGTTTACCGGTCGTAGGATCGAAATCCCAGCCGTGCCAAGGGCAGCGCAGCAGCCCGTTCTCAATCGAGCCCTCGCCCAACGGCCCGCCCTGATGAGGGCAGCGGTTGTCCAGCGCGGCGTAATTCCCCTGCTGCCGCGTCATGCAGACCGTCTGCCGATCGCAGGTGACCGATTTGACGCGGCCTTCCGCTAACTCGTCCACGCCGAGAGCACGCCGCCAAACTCGCTTCGAAGAACCCTCGTTGTTGTCGTCCATTTTCGTCTCCGCGCCGGCGATAGAGCTTCGGCCAATAGCGTCCGCGGCGGCAAACGGCCGCGGCCTCATCGAAACAGGTCAGCGGATCGAAGCCCTGAATAGCCACGCCCGCTCGGCCGACGCTAACCCACTCGACATCTCCCGAGGCCCATGCCGGCCCGACGGCCGAGACAGCCATCATACCGAGAGCGCCCGGCAAGCGGGTACCTTGATAGCATAAGGGCGGCGTAAGTCCTTTCGGAGGAATGGCCGAGTGGTTGAAGGCGGCGGTCTTGAAAACCGTTAGCGGGGCAACTCGCTCGGGGGTTCGAATCCCTCTTCCTCCGCCATGGCAACGCGCCTGCAAGTGATGGGAACGAAACGAGGGGCCGGCCTCTGGGCTAACGCACCAACCACAAGGCCAAGTAAAGAACCGGCACGGAAAACAACACACCGTCCACGCGGTCCAGCATCCCGCCGTGTCCGGGGAGCAAGTCGCCGCTGTCTTTGACCCCCACGCCGCGCTTCAACAGCGACTCAGCCAGATCGCCCGCCTGAGCGGCGACATTGACCGCGACCGCGAGCAGCACCACCCACAACGCGCTAAGTTCAGGCTGCGGCGTGAAATACACCCAATAGCCAAACCCGACCGCGGCGGCGGCCGCGACCGAGGCCGCCGCGCCTTCCCAGGTCTTGTTCGGGCTCACGCGAGGAGCCAACTTGTGCCGGCCAAAAGCCCGTCCGGCGTAATAAGCCGCCGAATCTCCCACCCAATTGAGCAGCAAAACCCAGAACAGCCAATGAGGGCTGACCCCGTGCAGCTCACGTCCCAAGGCAAACGGCCCCGCGACGTAAATCACGCCCAACAGCGTCGAGCCCACCGACGAGGCGGCTTCGGACACCGTGCGTTCAGGCCCCAGGGATAAAAGAAGCAGGAGGACAACGAGCCCGACGAAAAATCCCGGTTGCGGTACTTGGGGAGCAAAGATGAGCACGACCGTCGCGCCGTACCCCATAATCGGAAACGCTCGCGTGCCGCCCGCTTGGGCGATCTGGAAAAACTCGCGCAGGCACAACAACGCCGCCGCCGCCAACCCGGCCGAAACCGCGGCCGGCGGCGCGAAGAATACGACGCCCGTCACGAAAGGGACGAGCAAGAGGGCCGTAAGGACCCGTTTCATAAGGAAAAATTCGCGAAAAACCCGCCCGATCCGAAACGTCCACTACCCGGGCTCTGTTTCCGAACTCGGCCGCGCGCCCACCAACGCCGCCGCCGGTTCATCTTCCGGACGCACCGCTCCCAATCCGCCGTAGCGCCTTTCACGCCTCTGGTAATCCAATATCGATTCCAGTAAATCAACCGTTTGGAAGTCCGGCCACAACTTGTCGGTTACCCAAATTTCGGCGTAGGCGATTTGCCACAACAAGAAATTACTGACTCGCATCTCCCCCGATGTACGAATCAGCAAATCCGGATCCGGAAGCCCCGCCGTGTAGAGTTCAGCGCTGATCGCGTCCTCATCGACTTCGAAATCCTCGCCCTTACGCGCCCGCCTTACCAACCTCTCGACTGCGTCGGCCAGTTCGGCGCGGCCCCCGTAGTTGAGCGCGACGTTGAGCCGCAAACCGGTGTTGGCGGCGGTTTCGACAATGGCGATGTCCAGATCATTCCGCACCGCCTCCGGCAACGCCTCGACGCGTCCGATCACTTGAAAGCGAACGTTGTTCTTTTTGAGCGATGGCAGCTCTCGGTGCAGGTAGTGCCGCAACAAGCCCCACAGCGTTTGCACTTCCGCGCGCGGCCGCTTCCAGTTTTCGACCGAAAACGCGTAAAGCGTCAACACCTCGACGCCCAATCGACAGCAGGCTTCGATCGTTTCCCGCACCGGTCGCACACCGGCGCGATGGCCGGCGGCCCGCGGTAGATGTCGTCGGCCCGCCCAACGCCCGTTACCGTCCATGATGATGGCGATGTGGCGCGGGATCGCGGCCGAATCGATCTCCCGCGCCAGCGCTTCTTCACGGCTTCCGGCGGAAGCCCACTCGAGAAAGTCCTTCATCGAACTACTGATTATCCTACAAAGGTCCCTGGGACGGCACCTTCCAGGAAAAGACGTCGGGGCGGCGCCGCTGGTTGCATCGCGTTCCACGAGCACAAACAGGCCGCTTTGTTGTGGAACACTCGCTAGACAAGAGAGACACCGCTTCTCCTGCACTTATCGAAGCTTGTCCTAGAAGCGCCCGCCCGCCGACCTTGCCCTCCGCGCCGAGCGCGCCGAAAAGGCCCCTTTTTCCAGTTCAATCGTCGGCGGGTTGTCGAAGACCACGCTGACAATGTCGAACCGCACGCAATCAAAGTCGACGCCCACGCGTCTCGCGTAATCGGTCGCGCCCCGGATTAACCTTTGGCGCTTCTCTCGCCCGACCGCTTCCTCGGGTCGTCCGAACTCGATATTCGCCCGCGTCTTCACCTCGACGACCGCCAGTCGGTCGCCATCCCACGCCACCAGGTCAAGCTCCGCCTTGCCCGCTCGCGGACGGTAGTTGCGCGCCACGACGGTATAACCCAAGCGGCGCAGGTAATCGTAGGCTAGATCTTCTCCCCTCCGAGCGTCGCGGAGATGGGGCGGCGGGCGCGGTCGGCGAGCGCCCGAAGCCGGTAGCGGAGTGCCTGAAACACGGTCCTCCCCCGGCAATGTATGTAGTTAATCCCGCCCCGCGGGCCTTCTTAACATTTCGCCGCGGCAACGCTGCGCCTCGTCGTCGGCAATGGCTAGTTCGGCTTCTTGATCCACCGCGCGCTGTCGCATGTACTGCTTGAAACGGCCTTCGCTCGCAAGAGCCTTCGCACCGTTTCGATCCAGCAGATCCGCCAACGCCGTGTTTTGGTATTTGCGCACGCCGGCGGACAACGAATCGACCATCGAGCTGACCCGATCGAGCCACAAAAACGTGCTGATCGCGGCCGAGAGTTTTTCCGGTTTCCGCGTCATTTCTTGAGCCGACAACGCTAAGCTGGCGAC
The DNA here is from genome assembly GCA_965248235.1 of Bryobacterales bacterium. Lineage (GTDB taxonomy): Bacteria > Acidobacteriota > Terriglobia > Bryobacterales > UBA6623 > UBA6623. The sequence goes on from CBDFIU010000004.1 coordinate 129,480, forward strand.
GTCGGCCTGCAAAGTCTTATGCTGAGAGATGTAGATTTCCGGCGCGCCGTCTTGCATCCATTCCTTGGGTCGAATGCGGCTCAGGATCTTTTCCACCGACTGCGCGGTCTCATTCAAATTCTCGGCAAGTTCGACAATTTCCCAACGCGGGATCGTCCCCTCCTGACCGAAAGCCGAACACAAACCACCGAGAAGCAGGAACGCCACAGCGATCTTCATATAGCCATCCTAGCAGCCCGCGGCGGAAGTATGGTCGGGAGAAAATGGGGCGACTGCCATCCGGTTTTCGCGCACGGAATCGCTTTCTTTCCAACGTCGCTGGATGGCAAAAATCGGTCGCTCCTTTGAGATCAACGCCGCGAACCTACGACGTATTGCATGCAATGGCTCCAAGCCGCAAGGGGTCGCCGGCCAAAAAATGCGGTAAGCCCCGGATGGGGCCTGGGAACAATCGTTCGACAGGACCTCTGGCCCGCTCGCCGCCGAAGCCCCCAACGTGGCGCACGCTTTAGCGTGCCGTGTCTCCACTCCTGGCGACATCTCTTGCTCACCCGCTCGACTCGCCCCCATTTTCGTGGCGGGATCATAAATCGGCGCCTTCATCGGGCTGCCGGCCCGTAAAGGCCGGCGAAATTCCAAGCAACCGCCCGGCACCGGGCGTAACCGAGACCGCCCAACCCAACTCACCCCTTCTCACCCCCCAAACTTCTTTTCCATAGCGAACCGGCCCGTCCACGGCGGTCTTCACAAAGGATAATCATCGCCATAATACTTCAAATGTCATCTAAGATCCGTAATCATTCGCATAACATTGTTCATTGTACGGTTTCAATCGTTTCTGCCGACTCCTCTACCTCCACCGACTAGAATAGAGAATTGCTATATTTACGACCAGATGAGCTAAACTTGTTGTCGAATGAAAGCTTGTTCGGAGATCTTTCAGTGAATCGTTCCTACCCGCTCCTCGCAGCCCTGTCGATGCTGCTCTCCCCTGCCCTCCCGGCGGCCGATTGTGTGGATGTCTCGGTCCACGATCCCGAAGGCCTCCCCGTTCCCGCTGCGCGCGTCACGGCGACGTCGCGGGCGGAACTTACCAACGCCGAGGGTCGGGCGCGACTGTGCGGCCTCGGATCGAGCCCCGAGCCGGTGACGGTGCGCGCCACCGGTTTCGAAACGGCCCAACGCCCGCTGACTCCGGGCGCCGCCGCCATGACTTTCCAATTAGCCTTACGAACGCGCATCGAAACGCCAATCGTCGTCACCGGCACCATCGAGCCCAGCGAGCTGGCGGAAATCAATCGCACCTTGGTCGTCCTCTCGGTCGACAATCCCGACGTCCCCTCTTGGTCGTTCGCCGATCTGCTGAAGCACGACACTTCCCTCGACCTACGCGAACGCGGGCCCGAGGGCGCCCAGGCCGACCTGTCGATCCGCGGCTCGACGTTTGATCAAGTCTTGGTGCTGGTCAACGGCATTCGCGTCAACGACAGCCAAACCGGTCACCACAACCTCGATCTGCCGCTACCCCTCGAGTCGGTTTCCCAAGTCGAGGTGCTGCACGGCACCGGGTCGACTCTCTACGGTTCGGATGCCATCGGCGGCACCGTCAACTTCGTCACCAAGAAACCACAGGCCGCCGCACTCAAACTGATGGCCGGCGGCGGCGATTTCGGTTGGCATCGCCAAGGAATCGTTAGCGGATTCAAATTGGGCGATTGGAGCCAACAAACGACGTTTGAGCGCAATTTCTCGAGCGGCTTCCGACCCGGTCGCGACTACCGCAACATGTCGTTCTCAAGCGAGTCTTTCCTCGACAAGGATTTCGGGTCCACGACGGTCATGTTCGCCAAGAACGACCGCCCTTTCGGCGCCAACGGCTTCTACGGTCCTTGGGATTCGTGGGAAGACACCGGATCAACCTTCGTCGCCGCTTCGCAAACGATCGGCCGCGACCCCGGCCGCTTGCGGCACCGGTTCAACTTCGCGTATCGCCGCCACACCGATAACTTCGTGTTGTTCAGACACCGCCCCGAAATTTTCGAGAACTTCCACACCACTAACCAATACCAAGGCAATTACTCGGTCCGCGGCGAAATCAACGACAACGTCACCTGGTCGGCCGGCGCTTCCCTGCTCTCGGAAGGCATCGACAGCACCAACCTCGGCCTGCGGCGACGTGAACGCGCCTCGACCTTTTTCATGCTCAACCTACGCCCGACCGAGCGATTGACCGTCGCCGTCGGCGTCCGCGAAGAGGTCTGGCAAAAGTGGCGCGGCGAAACCAGCCCGACCCTGTCGCTCGGCTATTGGATCGGTAAGGGGTTCAAGATTCGCGGCCAAGTCGGACATGCCTACCGCATTCCCACCTACACCGATCTCTATTACGAAGACCCGGTTAACAAGGGCAATGAGAATCTCTTGCCCGAAAACGTCTGGAACTACGAGGCCGGAGCCGACTGGTATTCCGATCACGGCACGCGCGTCTCACTGACCTGGTTTCAGCGCCAAGAGGACAACACAATCGACTGGGTACGCGGAATGGACGACTTGAAATTCCGCGCCCACAATTTCGCCAAACTGACCTTCCACGGCGTCGAAGTCCAGGTGCGGCAGCGCCTCGGCACAGCTTCGGAGATCGGGTTCAACTACACCGCCATCCGGGCGTCAAGGGCGCTCACGCCGGGCGTCACCTCGCGCTACGTGTTCAACTTCCCGCTGAACTCGGCAAGCTTCAGCTACAAGGGTTCGCTCGGCAAGGGACTCGCTTTCACAACCCGCCTAGGCGCCTTCAATCGCTCTTGGCAATCGACCAAAGGCCTCTGGGACGCCTCGCTGATGTACACCGAAGGCCGTTGGCATCCCTTCTTCCAGGTCTCCAACCTCCTCAACATGTACCACGAGGCATTCCAAGGATTGTCGCAACCCGGCCGCTGGATTCGTGGCGGCCTCCGCCTCGACGTGTTCTAGCCCCCTTTTTTTTACTTCCCGGTAACTCTCCTCGACACCCACCCTTCATTCGCTTCACCCAAGCTCACGGAGATTCAAATACTCCGCAACCAAAAGCCCCTGCTCAATTCGCGGCGGCGGCCCCCAGCGGTCAATTTCAGCCGCCGTCAAGATCGGGTAGGCTGACGTGGCGCCGCCAATTCCCGGACTCTCGACCGCGAAGACAACGCGCCTCATGCGCACCTCGCGAATCGCGTAGGAACACAGAAAACACGGTTCGTTCGTTGTGTACAGTGTCGCCCCCCGCAGCTTCGTTCGGCCAACGGCCGCTAAGGCATCCACCACCGCCAGAATCTCGGCGTGCGCGAATGGGTCGCTGCCCGCGGGAGACTGCTCCTCGGCCTTCGCCACAATCCGGTCCCCCAGCGTGATCACGCAACCCACCGCTGTATTGCCTGACCGTTTTGCTGAAACGGCTAGGTCAATACACCGCCGCATCATTCGTTGATCGAAAGTCGCGTCGTCGGGCATGGTTCGCGGCACTCCTTCGAAAATAGCCCGTCGAGTGTATGATGCGCACTACGTTGAGTCGCCAACGTCGCAAATCTCGTGAGCCGCGAAGCGGCGTTCTCGAGCCGATTATCGCCGGGCCGGCCGCGCATCCGTCCTATTCTTCTCGCAACCCGAAGGCCTTGATCTTGGAAGCCAGGGTCGTGGGCCTGAGTCCGAGCAACTTCGCGGCGCCGGACGGCCCGGAAATCCGCCAACGAGTCGCTTCCAGCGCGGCCAGCAAATTTTCACGCTCCCGCCGCTTCAGCGCGCTGTAGTTCAGTACGTCCTTGGAGCGACTCTTGGACTTGACTGTCCCCCCGAACGCCGCCTGATTGCTGTCAGCCTCCGCGGGCAAGTCAAACTCCAGAGCACCCGCCTGCGCTCCAATGACCGCCCTCTCGATAATGTTCTGCAGCTCCCGAACATTGCCCGGCCAGTGGTAGCGCTTTAGCGCATCGACGTGCCGTTCTTTGAGCTTCAGGGGCGTGACTCCCAATCGCCGGCAGGCCTCCCTGAGGAAGTGCTCGGCCAGCATCGGCACGTCAACCACTCTGTCGCGGAGAGGAGTGACGTGGATCGGAAACACGCTGAGCCTGTAATAGAGATCCTCGCGAAACCGTCCGGCTTCGACCTCTTGTTCCAAGTTGCGGTTGGTCGCCGCGATGACCCTCACGTCGACCTTGCGCGAGCGCTCCTCTCCAACCCGTTCGAAAGTCCCCTCCTGCAGCACGCGCAACAGTTTGCTTTGCAAATCCAACGGGATCTCCCCGACTTCATCGAGAAACAGCGTCCCTCGATCGGCGAGCTGAAAGCGACCCATGCGGTCGCGAATAGCCCCCGTGAAGGCACCCTTAATGTGGCCAAAGAATTCGCTTTCAAACAGCTCACGCGGCACGGACCCGCAGTTCACCTTGACCATCGGGCAGTCTTTCCGACGGCTGTGTTCGTGAATCGCCCGCGCGACCAGCTCCTTGCCCGTGCCCGACTCTCCGGAGATCAGCGCCGTCGTATCGGCCGGTCCCACAAGGCCGACCTGATCCAAAACTTTTCGCAGCGCCGCGCTTTCACCGACGATATCTCCAAAGCCGTGCGCGACCTTGACCTCTTCGCGAAGGTATTCATTCTCGAGCGCCAGCCGACGATGCAGTTGCTCGATCTTCTCGAACGCTCCGGCGTTGGCGATCGCAACGGCCCAGTGATCGGCGAACAAGCGCAGCCAAGCCACCTTCTCCGAGTCCAGCCGTTCGCGCGTGAACACTCCCAAGACCCCGAGGGTCTCCTCTCGAAAACGCAGTGGGTGGCCGACAAACGATCGAATGCCCTCCCTGTGCAGCCAGTCATCGCGGCCAATCCACTCGCTGTCGCCGGCCGTGTCGAAAAGGTGCTCCGATTGTCCGGTCGCGCCGATGCGTCCGATGATCCGTATACCCAGGGGAAAGCGCTGAAAGTCGCCGTCCATTCGATACCACTGGTGACCGCTCGTTGGGTTCGTTGGCTTCCCGATGCTCGCTTTCAGATGCAAACACAGTTCTTGATCGGGGCACTCCGTCCGTAGTGCGCAGCGTTCGCAAATGTCACCGGGAGCGGTCAGCCAGATGCGCGCCAACGTACACGACGCTTTGTCGGCCAGACCGGTCACGATCATCCGCAGCACAGTCTCCACATCGCGAGCTTCCGCCACCGCGAGAGAGATGGACTGTAGCAGCTCCAAATTGAGAGGCCGTGTCTCGATTCGGCTTTCGCTGCCCTGAGTCTCAGCCGGTGTCATAACCTGCCCCCATTACACACGAGATTTCGTTACCTGTCAACGAAAAATCGGAATTTTAACGATATGTCGCTTAACATCACAAGCCATAAAATATCGCCTAACTATATCTATTACAGTTACATCAACCACCTCGCCGGGTTTGGATAGCCAAGTGTATGTTACCTCGGGGAAGCCGGCCAATCGGCTCCGCATCGAATCCAAATCAGAGGAGATAGACACCATGTCACGAACAGGCGCCGCACACGAAAACTCGACCATGCACCGATACGAGGAAATCGAGGGCTTGAACATCTTTTACAGAGAAGCCGGGGCGCCCGACGCTCCCACCGTCTTGCTGCTGCACGGCTTTCCGACGTCCTCCCATATGTTCCGCAACCTGATCCCGAGGCTGTCGGACCGATTTCACCTCGTGGCCCCGGATTTCCCGGGCTTCGGGGCCGGCTCGATGCCCCCCCTCGACGAGTTCGAATACTCCTTCGACAACTTGGCGCGCATCGTCGAGAAGTTCCTCAAAAAGCGCCAAATCGAGCGTTACAGCCTCTACCTAATGGACTACGGCGCGCCGATCGGCTATCGTGTCGCGGCGAATCATCCGGAACGCGTGGAATCGCTGATCGTCCAAAACGGCAACGCCTACGAAGAGGGGCTCCTGGAATTTTGGAATCCAATTCGGGCCTACTGGAAGGATAAGACGCCCGAGAACGCCAAGGTCCTTCGGGATTCGCTGCTAACGGTCGAGGCGACCAAGTGGCAGTACACCCACGGTGTTCGCGACGTCGAAACCATCGCACCCGACAACTGGTTCAACGATCAATATTTACTCGACCGTCCAGGAAACAAGGACACTAACCCGAAACTTCAAATTTCGAGCTGCCCGGAGACTCACAACCGCTACCAATAGATCGGACTTTCACCCACCCGAGCCGTGCCGCCTCGCGGCGCGGTCCCCCGCGAGCCGCTCGCCCGGTTTCTCGCTTCAACGAACCGCCGCGCCCGGTGGCCCCGCTAGCCCACGACGAAAGTCCGACTACGCGAAAAATGGATACAGCCCTGTCAGAGAGAATTCGTTAACCGAGGGACGGTGCTTGGGGCATTCGTGTCGGCGGGCAAAGTGACGACTTGATCGGGGCTTGCCAGGCGGATCTCGGTTTCCGGGGGTTCGGGACGCTTGAAGCGATAACCGAGGATGACTTCCATCCAACGCAGTTTCCCTCTACCTCGTGTGCCCTCGCGGAAGGGAGTTGGCGCCGTTCGAGGCCGGGCAGTATCTCGGTCTGGCGGTGCGGCCGTCTCCCGAAGAGCCGCTGTTTCGCCGCTCGTATGCGATCTCAAGCGACCCGACCCAGAGGGATTATTACCGAATTACGATCCGCTGTCGGGGGGCGGAAATTCCCGGGGAGCCGGCCGGCGTCGTCTCGGGCGTCTTGCACGAGGATTTGCGCGTCGGCGACCGTGTGCGGACGGCCGCTCCGCGCGGCTTCTTTACGCTGACCTCGGTTCCGGACGATTGCGGGGGCTTGGTCTTGATCAGCCGCGGTATCGGGAATGCTCCGGTGATCAGCATGCTGCGGCAATGGGAGCGGGAGTTTGGGCACTTACCGGCGTATGTTTTTCACGAGGAGACGAATCGGGCAACGCATTCCCTACGTGGCGAGACGATCGAGATGAAGCAGCGGCAATCCGGGATGCGACTGCATGTGGTCTACACCGACACAGCCCTGGAGGAATCTTTGGACGGTGCTTTCGAAAGCGTCGGCGAGCTGACCGCCGAGCAGGTGGCCAAACGCGTCGACTGCGACAGGCCCAAGGTTTTCATTGCCGGGGAGACGTCGTTTGTCGAGCGAATGCGCGATGGCCTGCTCCAACGTAGTTTCGACGGAAGTCGCATTCGCGACGAGGGCTTTGGCCGTTGAGGTAGGCCGCCGTCGTGGAACAGAGGACGTCTCCGCCGGGCTGGCCCCAATACCCTTCACCTGACCATCCTGACGCGTTCTCCACATCCAAAACCGTGTCCGACAAGACCCCATACTCTTGAGCCGCGAAGCGGCGCCGGGAATATAGCCCGGCGTGAAGCCGAAGGCCCAACCCTGGGGCGAGTCCCCCACACGGGCAAGCCCTGAAGGGGCGGCGGGCACGCCCCACGGCCCGCTCCACCCCATCCGTTCATGTCGTGTTCGCGATAAAACGACGGCGGTCCCCCCTCCGTAAGATCCTTACGTGAAGAGCATTGGGGGCCTGGTGTAGAATGGAGAGTCTCTCCCGAGGTCCCATGTCGGCCGTTCATACCCCCAAGCCGCCGCGGGCCGTTGCTTCGAAGCAGCACGCGAAGGAGCGCTACCGAACCGTTCGCGAAACCTCCGAGCGGATTTGCCGTCCTCTCGCCACCGAGGACTATGTCGTCCAAACCATGGACGACGTCAGCCCTCCCAAGTGGCACTTAGCGCACGCTAGTTGGTTCTTCGAGACCTTCCTGCTCATCGAGCGGCAACCAAACTACAGCCCCTTCCATCCGGAATACGGCTTCCTGTTCAACTCCTATTACGAGGCCGTCGGCGAGCGGCACCCAAGGCCTCGACGCGGCCTTCTTTCGCGCCCCACCGTCAAGCAGGTTTACAGCTACCGGGCGCATGTCGACGAAGCCATGTTCCGTCTGATCGATCAAGCCTCCGACGATACCTTCGACCGCCTCGCGCCCTTGATCGAGCTCGGCCTGCATCACGAACAGCAACACCAGGAATTGCTGGTCACCGACATCAAGCACATCCTGGCGCAAAACCCGCTGCGGCCCGCGTATCATTCCGCTCATTCCACCAGCCTTCCCGCGGATCAGGCGGCGGAACCGGCGGCAAGCGGTTCCGGACGTCATTCCATCAACCAGGCAAACGGCTCCCAGCGCGAAAGCGGCGCGGGCGACGCCGATTCCGCCGAGCAGTGGATTCCCTACCCCGGCGGCATCACCGAAATCGGGCATGACGGCGAAGGGTTCGCCTACGACAATGAAGGCCCGCGCCATAAGGTCTACCTCCAGCCCTTTCGTCTCGCCTCGCGGCCGGTCAGCAACGGAGAGTATCTGGAATTCGTCGAGGCCGGCGGCTACCGCGATCCGCGATATTGGCTGTCGGAAGGTTGGGCCGTCATTCTCGAAAAGGGTTGGGAAGCCCCGCTCTATTGGGAGTTGGACGACGGGGATGCCCGCTACATGACGCTCTCGGGTATGCGCTCCATCGACGCCGACGAACCCGTCTGCCACCTCAGCTATTACGAAGCCTCCGCTTACGCCGCCTGGCGCGGCAAGCGTTTGCCGACCGAGTGGGAATGGGAAACCGCCGCCGTTGACGCTTCGCGAGATGGCAACTTCCTCGACCACCGCCGGCTGCACCCCGCGCCCGCCGCGCGCGATGCCGACACTCCGGTGCAAATCTTCGGCGACGTCTGGGAGTGGACCCAAAGCGCCTATTCGCCCTACCCCGGCTTTCGCCCCGCCGAAGGCGCCGTCGGCGAGTACAACGGTAAGTTCATGTGCAACCAGTTCGTCTTGCGCGGCGGATCCTGCGCGACCCCACAAGACCACATTCGCGTCACCTATAGAAATTTCTTCCCGCCCGACGCCCGGTGGCAATTCACGGGACTGCGATTGGCCGACGACTAATGCAACCTTCCCAGGCGAACGGGGTCGAGTTTCACGATTTCCACCCCGACCTCGGTGACTTTCGAAAAGAGGTCTTCACCGGCCTCGACGCCACACCCAAGCGAATCCCTCCCAAGTTCTTCTACGACCAACGCGGCTCGCGGCTTTTTGAAAAGATCTGCGAACTTCCCGAATACTATCCCACCCGCGCCGAGACGGCGATTCTGCTCGACCACGCCGCCGAAATCGTCAATCTCATCAACGCCGCATCGCCGGGCGACTCGATTCTGATCGAATACGGCAGCGGCAGCGGCCGCAAGACCCGCATCCTGCTCGATGCGCTCGGCGGCCGCGGCGTCTACGTTCCCATCGATATTTCAAAGCAACACCTGCTCGAATCGGCCGCCGAGCCGGCCGCCGCCTACCCCCGCTTGCGCGTCGTGGCCGTCTGCGCCGACTATTCGAAATCTTTTTCGCTGCCGCTCAACCTTTCCTCGCCCGGCCGCGGCCGGGTCGCCTTTTTCCCCGGCTCGACGATCGGCAACCTCGACCCGGCCGAGGCCGTTGCTTTTCTCAAGCAAATCGTCAAACTCGTCGGACCCGGCGGCGCGCTCTTGCTGGGCGTTGATCTCAAAAAGGATCCCGCCGTCCTTCATGCCGCCTACAACGATGCCGCCGGCGTTACCGCCGAGTTCAATCTGAATCTGTTGCAACGAATGAACCGCGAGCTAAGCGCTGACTTCGACCTCGCCGCTTTCCGCCACCGCGCTTTCTACAACGAACCGCCCGGCCGCGTCGAAATGCATCTCGAAAGCCTGTGCGATCAGGCGGTTCAGATCGGCGACCGTTCGATCGTTTTTCGGGAAGGTGAAACCGTCCACACCGAAAACTCCTACAAATACAGCGTCGGTGAAACCCATCGCTTGGCCGCGAAAGCAGGCTTCCGCCCCACGGCAACCTGGACCGACGCCGACCGCCTCTTCAGCGTTCATTACCTAACCGTCGGCGACTGATCCACCGCGACCTACAAACCCTTCTCGCAATACGAACAATAGAAACCGAGCTGCGCGCCTTAAGGTCCCCCGCCGTCAAAAATGGGGACTGTCCCAAGCGCCGACCGAATAAATTCCATTGAATCAATAACCGCATCCGGCGCGAAGCGGACTGTCCCCGATTTTTTCACGCCGAAGAATCGAGAAAAATCGGAACAGGCGGCAGCTGGTAGGATATGGGGACTCGACCATCGCCTCTCGGCGGAATCGATCCGGCTAATGTGCTATTCCGGCTGAGCGGCCGCCGTCCGAGCCGAGCATTCGATGCCTAAAAATCGATCCGCGGCGCCGACGATCGCCATTACGATGGGTGACCCGGCGGGGGTTGGTCCCGAGGTAATTGTCAAGGCTTTGGCCGATCCGGAAGTCGCCCGGTTGGCGAGCTGGACCGTGGTCGGGAACAGCGAAGTCCTCGCGCGGGCGAGGGCGCGGACGGCAACCGCGATCTCGCCGGAAACCGACGCCCGTATCCTCGAAACAGGCGACCCCAAGGTCTTCGAGCAGCCCCTGGGCAAAGTCAATTCTGTTTGCGGACAGGCGGCCGTTGACTACGTGGAGGCCGCGACGCACTTGTGTCTGCGCGGCGCCGCCGATGCCGTCGTCACCGCGCCGCTTAACAAGGAAGCGGTTGCCGCCACGGGTAGGGTGTTCTCGGGTCACACGGAGTTCATCGCGGAACTTTGCGGCGTGACCGAGTCGAGAATGCTGCTGACCAACGATCGCTTGCGCGTCGCGCACGTGTCGACGCACGTTTCGCTTCGGCGGGCTTGCGAGTTGGAACCGAACCGAATCTTGCGGACAATCGAACTCGGCCACGAGGCCGTGCGATCGATGGGATTCGCGAAGCCGCGCGTGGCGGTCTGCGGCCTCAATCCCCATGCGGGTGAAAACGGGCTCTTCGGCGAGGAAGATTCGCGCGCTATACGACCGGCCGTTGAGGCCGCGCGCTCCAAGGGCGTGCTTTGCGACGGGCCGGTGGCCGCCGATACGGTTTTTTACAAAGCGGTTGCCGGTGACTACGATCTGGTCATCGCGATGTACCACGATCAAGGCCATATCCCGATGAAGCTGCTCGATTTCGAAAACACGGTGAACGTGTCGTTGGGGCTGCCCATCATCCGCGCTTCGGTCGATCACGGGACCGCATTCGATATCGCCGAACAGTATGTCGCGAATCCGCAAAACATGAAGGCGGCCTTGCGTTTGGCGGTGACGATGGCCTCTCACCGGCCCGAGCGCGATGCGCGGGAAGACCGGCAACCCGGCGGCAAGGGTCGCCTGTGAGCAAGACAGCCCCAATGGATCGGCCATGGGGAATGATCGCCGATGACTTGACCGGCGCCTGCGACGCCGGCGTCAAGTTCGCCAATCAAGGGTTCGTCACGATCGTGATGGTCGACCCGATGAGTCGCTTCGATATGCCTGCGGAAGTGGTCGTGATCTCGACCGGCAGCCGCGGTGATGAAGCCGAACGGGCCGGCCTAAAAGTGCGGACCTCCTGCCGCGATTTGCGGGATCGCGGAGTCTCCATCCTTTTCAAGAAAATCGATTCCACCCTGCGAGGCAATCTTCGGGCGGAGCTCGATGCCGTCATGCGGTCCGAGGGCTTCGACGCGGCCGTCGTCACGCCGAGTTTTCCCGAGATGGGCCGGGTCCTGCGCGAAGGTAGGTTATTCCCGAAAGATATCAATGAGGTCTATAACATCCACCTGCCCTCGTTGCTGCCTCGGGCCGACGGTTTTACGATTCCCGACGCCGAGACCGATGAGGCCTTGACAAGCATCGCCGCCGAGGCGCTCGAAGTCGACCCCCGCCCCCTTCTGGCGGGATCAGGCGGGCTTGCTTCCGCGGTTGCAAGATGCTTGCGTCCCGGCCCGGCCAAAGTGTCCGGGCCCAAAGACCTGCCCGGGTCGACAGGACCGGCGCTGTTTGTGATTGGTTCGACACATCCGGTAACCCAGAGCCAAGTCGCGCAATTGATCGCAAGCGACGCGGCGCGCCGGGTCGAGTTGGACGGCTTTACGGCATCCTCGGTCGCGGAGTGCCTCGCCGCCGGCCGGCACCTCGTCGTAAGCATTCCGTTTGAAAGTGACCCTTATCGCACGACGTTCACCTTGCGACCCGAAATTTTCAATAATTCTTGGGGCGGCGTGGTCGTCAGCGGGGGCGACACCGCGACGCGGGTTTGCCGGGACGCGGGCATCACGGCCATCGAGCTGGGAGGCGAAATCTTGCCGGGTATCCCGTGGGGGCGACCTCATGGAAATCGCGATTTTCCATGGCCCGTGGTGACCAAGGGAGGGTCCTTCGGCGAACCGGGGGCTCTGCTGGAGGTTGCTGAATTTCTGGTGGCCGGCAATTGAACCGATACTGTGCCGCGGCCACGGCGGCGGACTCACTGTTCCACATTGATGCCGCGCACCCGGCTTCTTGACCCTTATCGGGGCCTCTCCTACAATCAGAGATAGTTCGGCGCTATCGTCTAAGGGTTAGGACGGAGCCCTCTCAAGGCTCAAATCCGGGTTCGAATCCCGGTAGCGCTACCAGCCCTCTCGATTTTCTCGCGGACGCTTCTTTAGCGACCTCCCGGACCACTCCGCGGCGCGGGTTGATACGCATCCGGCTCAGCGAAGATAATGTTGCTGGCGCCACGAGCGACATGATGACGAACAAAATCTTTGCTGCTTTTCTCGGCCTCGGTCTATGTGCTCTGCTCGGATGCACCGGCGCGCCGCCGCCCGAGGGCGATGCCGACACGAGCGCGGCGCCTTCCGGCCGCGAGGCGCGCTTCGCTCTCGAGCTGGGAAAAGACTACCCGGAAGATCGCCTGTTACGCGGGCTGTATGAGTCGGAGGGCTCTTGGCGCTGGGCCGCGCGGCTGTTTGCCTTTTCACTCGATGCTCCCAAGGTCGAAGGCCCGATCTATGTCGAACTCGAATTCGCTCTCTCCGAAATCCTCATGAAAGACCTCGGCGACGTCACCCTCGCGGCTCGCGTGAACGGAGAAGAGATCGGCCGTGAAACCTACTCCGACCACGGCAAACAGTTGTTCACCAAACGCGTGTCCGGCAGCCTGATCGAAGGCGAGCGCGTCGAGGTGGAGTTCGAGCTGGACAAGGCCAAGCGGCCGAGCGGTCCGACGGATCGCGAACTGGGTCTCATTGCGATCTCGGTCGCCCTCAAAGGCTTCGAGGCCACCAAGACCTTCATCGAGACCCAGATGAGCGAAGCGCAAAACCATTACGCCGAGATCTCACGGCAGCGCGATCTGCGGATGTCCCCCGATCAGCATATGAAACTGCTGCGGCTCTTCCACGATCTGCCGGTCTGGGACGCCACTTGGTTTCTTGGCCACAAACTCATCAAGAACCCGCTTGATCTGTGGATGATGCAGCAGCTGATGTACGAGGTTAAGCCGGACTTCGTGGTTGAGACCGGGACATTTCAAGGAGGTTCCGCGCTGTACTGGGCTCATATTCTTGACGCGCTGGGCCTCGACGACGCCAGAGTGCTGACCGTCGATATCCAAGACGTCAACCAAGAAGCGGCCAAAGAGCCGCTTTGGAAAAAGCATGTGGAATTCTTCCTCGGCAGTTCCACCGACCCCGCGATCGTCGGCCGGATCGCCGAGCGGGTTCGGGGCAAGAAAGTTATGGTGACTCTCGATTCCGCGCACACTCGAAAGCACGTCCTCGACGAACTGCGCCTCTACGGCCCCATGGTGAGCCCGGGAAGCTACCTCGTCGTCGAAGACACCCATTTCGATGCCGTTCCCACGCATCCCGAACGGGGACCCGGCCCCACGTCGGCAATCCAGGCCTTTCTCGAAGAGCCCGCCGGCCGCTCGTTTGCAATCGACTCCTCTCGTGAGGCGATGATCATGACTTTTAACCCGGGCGGTTGGCTGCGACGAAAATCCGACTGACGCCGGCCAGTGCAACGCGGCCGGCGGTGGTACACTATCCCCCCATGGCCGACGTAAAATCACTCTTCGACCTCACAGGCAAGACTGCTCTCGTCACTGGTGGTTCACGAGGATTAGGCGCCGAAATCGCCGAAGGGCTCGCCGAAGCCGGCGCCTCTGTTTTCCTGCTCGCGCGCCGTGAACGCTGGCTCGACCCGACGCTGGCCGAATTCAAGCAAAAGGGCTTCTCGTGCGAAGGCATAATTTGCGACGTCGCCAATCCCGAGCAAGTGGAGCAGGCCGTTCAGCGCGCTTTGAACGCCTTCGGGCAAATCGACATCTTGGTCAACAACGCCGGCATCACTTGGGGCGCTGAAGCGACCGAAATGCCGCTCGAAAAATGGCGGGCCGTACTCGACGTGAACATGACCGGCGTCTGGCTGTTTTCCCAGACCGTCGGCCGTCACATGGTCGAGCGCAAAAGCGGCAATATCCTGACGATCGCCTCGATAGCGGGGATGAAGGGCAGCACAACCCCCGGTGTCAGCGTGGCCGGTTACGCGGCCGGCAAAGCCGGCGTGATGGGACTGACGCGCGAGTTGGCCGGAAACTGGGGACCGTTCGGCATCCGTGTGAACGCCATCGCCCCGGGGTTTTTCCCTTCCAGGATGACCGAGAAGGTGCTCGATCGCGTGGAAGCCAAATATCAGGATCGAGTGCCGCTGGGCCGCATCGGGCGAACCGGCGAACTCAAGGGCACCGCCCTGTTCCTGTGTTCGGAAGCATCAAGCTACGTCACCGGCCAAACCATCGTCGTCGACGGCGGCTTCACGATTACGTAGCGAGGATTCAAGAAAGCAGCGTCCAATGACGGATCCGTGAGGCTACGCCGCCCCGTCGGTCCGCACGGAGATGACGCGGCCCAGCCGACCGCGGTCCGCGAATTCGACGATGCCGCCGACCTTGGCGTAGAGGGTATCGTCCTTGCCTTTGCCGACATTGTCGCCGGGCTTGAAGCGGGTGCCCCGTTGGCGGACGAGAATGGAGCCGCCGCTGACCAATTGCCCCGCGAACCGCTTGACGCCGAGTCGTTGCGAGTTTGAGTCGCGTCCGTTGCGGGAACTGCCTAGACCCTTCTTATGTGCCATGACTGAGAATCCTTTTCACTGAGCGCCTTGGTTCGGTGCCGCGCGATGCTAAACGACGATCTCGTTGATCTTGACGCGGGTGTAATTCTGCCGGTGCCCGGTGCGGCGCCGGTAGTGTTTACGGCGCTTGAATTTGAACACGATGATCTTCTTACCGCGTTCTTGGCCCTCGATGGAGGCCGTGACCTTGGCGGATTTGAGGTCGTCGCCGGTGAGCAGAGTTCCGTCGTCTTTCGAGATCGCGACGACGTTGTTGAATTCCACATCGGCGCCGTCATCGCCTCCCAGCAACTCCACCTGAAGCTCATCGCCGGGAGAGACCGGATACTGCTTTCCGCCGGTTTCAATAATTGCGTACATAACAAACCACTTCGGGGACGATCCCCCACGAAGATTCATTATAGGAAGCGGCCCGGTGCGCGGTCAAACGAAAGGCTCAAACCGAGCCAAGCCGAGCCGCGAAGGCATCCGAGCGGTATGAGACCAATCCGCCCCCGGATGACACGGAGTTCTCATGCTTTGCCGGCACAATCGAAGTACACTACACGTTTGTGATCGGCGAGGGCGGCCTTCGTGTTTCCTACGTGCTGAAAATCACCCGCCGGCCGATTGCTTTATTGATGACCGCGCGTCCCATGAACTTCTCTCCACACATCTCACCGACCAAAGACACCGCCGCCGCGGCTGCGGCCGGTCACACCCTGGAGCGGATCGAGGCGGCGCGTCAGGCCTCCGGCCGGGCGACTCTGGCGGTCTCCGGCGGCTCGACTCCCAGGCTGATGTTCCAAGTCATGGCCAAGACGGGGTTCGACTGGGCCGACGTCCACATCTTTTGGGTCGACGAGCGTTGCGTGCCGCCCGACCACGCCGACAGTAATTACCGCATGACGAAAGAGGCGCTGCTCGATTCGATCGCGATCGCTCCTGACAACATCCACCGTATTCAAGGCGAACGGGAACCCGCCGAGGCCTCTACCCTTTATCGCGCGGAGATCGAAAAGCTTTTCGACATGGCCGAAAAGCCCGCCGGCTCGATGCCGCGGTTTGACGTCGTTCACCTGGGGATGGGACCCGACAGCCACACGGCCAGTCTGTTTCCCGGCGAAGCGCTTATCAACGACCGCCGCGGCCTGACGGCGCCGGTCTACGCGGCTTCGAAAGACAGTTGGCGCGTTACGCTGTTGCCCGGAGTGCTTCTTGCGGCGGCGGATACGGTCTTTCTTGTCACCGGAGACGACAAGGCGGCCGCCCTGCGGGAAGTGATCAACGGACCTTACGATCCGCGCCAACGCCCGGTGCAATTGATCGCCCGCGACGCCAACCCAGTGCATTGGTTTCTCGACGAAGCCGCCAAGCCGTAGAGCCTCCCGTCGCGACGCGCCGCCCCGATTCACGGCCAACGCTTATCGCCCCCCCGTGGCGCACGCACTCGTGCCTGCCGTGTCGCCACTCCCGGCGACGTTTCTTCTTCCCCAAACCGCCAAACCCCGTCCCCCATCCCGACTCAACCCCGCCCCCCGGCCAATCCGACCCTCTCACCGTTTCGAACCGCCGCCCCACTCCTGGCGACGTCTTTCTCCCCAAACCCCCAAACCCCCACCCCATCACGACCCGACTAAACGTTAACGGTTTACGGTTCACGGTTAGATGGGTATTTACTTGACTCAGGTGACCACAAGATGTAGGATCGGGGAAATGGAAGATTATCCTCGGAATCTGGCCGAGTTCGAGGCGCGTTTCGCCACCGAGCAGGCCTGTCGAGAGTATCTGTGTCAACTCCGCTGGCCGGAGGGTTTTCGTTGTCCGCGATGCGGGCACGACAAAGCGTGGGCGGTGCGGACAGCGCTGCTGGAGTGCGCCGGCTGCGGGCATCAAGCTTCTCCAACGGCGGGCACAATATTTCAAGACACCCGCCAACCCCTCCAGAGTTGGTTTCGAGCCATGTGGTGGCTCACGAGCCAGAAGAACGGGGCGAGCGCGCTGGGCTTGCAGCGGGTGTTGGGCCTGGGCAGCTACAAAACGGCCTGGACTTGGTTGCATAAGCTCCGGCGCGCCATGGTGCGGCCCGGACGCGATCGGCTCAGCGGGCGCGTGGAGGTTGACGAGACTTACTTAGGAGGCTTGGAGGAGGGCGTGCGCGGTCGCCAAACCGACGCTAAGGCGCTGATTGTAGTAGCGGCCGAGGAAGATGGTGCCGGCATCGGGCGGGTTCGGATACGCACCATTCCCAACGCCTCCGGGGACAGCTTGATGGCCTTCGTCGGCGAGTCGATCGAACCCGGCAGCGTGGTCCATACCGACGGTTGGCTGGGATACGAACCGCTCGAAGGCGACGGCTATCGCCACGAGGTGAGCTACCTGGAGGGGCAACCGGCGCGCGCCTCGAAACTGCTCCCCCGGGTGCACCGCGTGGTGTCGTTAGTGAAGCGCTGGATACTGGGCACGCATCAAGGAGCGGTCAGTCACGAGCATCTCGACTCCTACCTCGACGAATTCGCCTTCCGCTTCAACCGCCGCAAGTCCAGAAGTCGAGGCAAGCTCTTTTACCGCCTGGTTCAACAGGCCGTCGCCGTGCCACCGGCACCCTACAAATCGCTGGTCGGAGGCACCGCGACACGCGCTACGGACGACCACAACATGTAGCGGCTATTTCCCAATACCTGAGTCAAGTAAATACCCATCCACGGTTAATTTAACGGCCCAATCCCCCAATTCCCCAAAAACCCATCACGGCAAAACAAAGAATGATTGGTATTGACTTGACTCAGGTGACCACAAGATGTAGGATCGGGGAAATGGAAGATTATCCTCGGAATCTGGCCGAGTTCGAGGCGCGTTTCGCCACCGAGCAGGCCTGTCGAGAGTATCTGTGTCAACTCCGCTGGCCGGAGGGTTTTCGTTGTCCGCGATGCGGGCACGACAAAGCGTGGGCGGTGCGGACAGCGCTGCTGGAGTGCGCCGGCTGCGGGCATCAAGCTTCTCCAACGGCGGGCACAATATTTCAAGACACCCGCCAACCCCTCCAGAGTTGGTTTCGAGCCATGTGGTGGCTCACGAGCCAGAAGAACGGGGCGAGCGCGCTGGGCTTGCAGCGGGTGTTGGGCCTGGGCAGCTACAAAACGGCCTGGACTTGGTTGCATAAGCTCCGGCGCGCCATGGTGCGGCCCGGACGCGATCGGCTCAGCGGGCGCGTGGAGGTTGACGAGACTTACTTAGGAGGCTTGGAGGAGGGCGTGCGCGGTCGCCAAACCGACGCTAAGGCGCTGATTGTAGTAGCGGCCGAGGAAGATGGTGCCGGCATCGGGCGGGTTCGGATACGCACCATTCCCAACGCCTCCGGGGACAGCTTGATGGCCTTCGTCGGCGAGTCGATCGAACCCGGCAGCGTGGTCCATACCGACGGTTGGCTGGGATACGAACCGCTCGAAGGCGACGGCTATCGCCACGAGGTGAGCTACCTGGAGGGGCAACCGGCGCGCGCCTCGAAACTGCTCCCCCGGGTGCACCGCGTGGTGTCGTTAGTGAAGCGCTGGATACTGGGCACGCATCAAGGAGCGGTCAGTCACGAGCATCTCGACTCCTACCTCGACGAATTCGCCTTCCGCTTCAACCGCCGCAAGTCCAGAAGTCGAGGCAAGCTCTTTTACCGCCTGGTTCAACAGGCCGTCGCCGTGCCACCGGCACCCTACAAATCGCTGGTCGGAGGCACCGCGACACGCGCTACGGACGACCACAACATGTAGGGGCTATTTCCCAATACCTGAGTCAAGTAAATACCCATCCAAAGAATATTTCCCCCATCAAATCAACAACATAAGAAAATCAACCCCCGCTACCCGCACAACCCCACCGTATCCTATAACCGGGCATCAGCCCCTATTACCGGGCATCCTGCCCCCAAGGACTCTCCAAATGAGAACCGCTCAACAAATTCACGCCGGCCGCGAAAACGCCAAAAAATCAACCGGCCCCCGCACCCCCGCGGGCAAAGCCCGCTCATCCCAAACGCGCTCAAACACGGCCTGCTCGCTCAAGACGCCGTCCTGCCCGGCGAAGACCCCGCCGACTTCGACCAACAGCTCGTCAGTCTCGAGGAGACCTATCTCCCCCGCAACCGCGTCCAAAAAGAAATCGTCCGCCAAATCGCCGACGCCATGTGGAGATTGCAGCGTCTCTCCCGCATCGAAACCGCCGTCATCGCCGCCGGCATCGAAAACTCCCGTGACTTGAACCGCGACACCGGCCCCATGCCCGAAGACCGCCCAAGCCTAACCCGAATCCTAGGCCACGCCATCCTCACAAGGACAAAACTTCTCAACAACCTGGCCCGCTACGACGCCCATCTCGGCCGCCGTTTCTACCGCGGCGTCGAGCTCATGATCGACATCCGCCGCGAGGAACGCAAAGACCGCGAGACCCGCGAAGCGGCCAACAGCGACACAACGCCGGTGCATTACCTGCCCGACGAAGCCGAACCCAACATTCAGACCACCCCCCCCGTCATCGGCTTCCGCCCCACCGAAAAATTGGGGCCAATCTCGAAAGACGTCCCAAGCGCCGCCAAAAAAGGCACCCGCGAATCGAACCCCCTCGCCGGAGCAAAGCGGACCGCCCCCCAATTCTTCGGGGATGGGTATTTACTTGACTCAGGTATTGGGAAATAGCCCCTACATGTTGTGGTCGTCCGTAGCGCGTGTCGCGGTGCCTCCGACCAGCGATTTGTAGGGTGCCGGTGGCACGGCGACGGCCTGTTGAACCAGGCGGTAAAAGAGCTTGCCTCGACTTCTGGACTTGCGGCGGTTGAAGCGGAAGGCGAATTCGTCGAGGTAGGAGTCGAGATGCTCGTGACTGACCGCTCCTTGATGCGTGCCCAGTATCCAGCGCTTCACTAACGACACCACGCGGTGCACCCGGGGGAGCAGTTTCGAGGCGCGCGCCGGTTGCCCCTCCAGGTAGCTCACCTCGTGGCGATAGCCGTCGCCTTCGAGCGGTTCGTATCCCAGCCAACCGTCGGTATGGACCACGCTGCCGGGTTCGATCGACTCGCCGACGAAGGCCATCAAGCTGTCCCCGGAGGCGTTGGGAATGGTGCGTATCCGAACCCGCCCGATGCCGGCACCATCTTCCTCGGCCGCTACTACAATCAGCGCCTTAGCGTCGGTTTGGCGACCGCGCACGCCCTCCTCCAAGCCTCCTAAGTAAGTCTCGTCAACCTCCACGCGCCCGCTGAGCCGATCGCGTCCGGGCCGCACCATGGCGCGCCGGAGCTTATGCAACCAAGTCCAGGCCGTTTTGTAGCTGCCCAGGCCCAACACCCGCTGCAAGCCCAGCGCGCTCGCCCCGTTCTTCTGGCTCGTGAGCCACCACATGGCTCGAAACCAACTCTGGAGGGGTTGGCGGGTGTCTTGAAATATTGTGCCCGCCGTTGGAGAAGCTTGATGCCCGCAGCCGGCGCACTCCAGCAGCGCTGTCCGCACCGCCCACGCTTTGTCGTGCCCGCATCGCGGACAACGAAAACCCTCCGGCCAGCGGAGTTGACACAGATACTCTCGACAGGCCTGCTCGGTGGCGAAACGCGCCTCGAACTCGGCCAGATTCCGAGGATAATCTTCCATTTCCCCGATCCTACATCTTGTGGTCACCTGAGTCAAGTAAATACCCATCTCTTCGGGAACCCAGAACAACGAAACGAAGCCAAGACCAATCTAACGTCTTCGCTAACAACGCATTACAAGGCAATCGGAGTCCGGCAAACAACCCCAAAAACGAAAAGAAAGTAGGCAAAGACCGTCCCCGCAAGGCCGCAAAGCCCTGACGGCGACCCAAGAAAGGACAAACACCCCGACAACCCACTCTCCTGCACCGCCGGCAATGATCCGACGCCCCACCGTCGGCCAAGCGACTCAGGATCGTACGCCCGTGGTGTCTTTTGCGCCCAACCCCTGGGCGAGTCTCTGTAAAGAACGGCCGGAACCTCGCCGGCCAAGGCGGGCTGGATGGCACCTGTAGGCCTATCCAGTCGCTTGCGTTCCGGGGCTTTGAGTCCAGCTCGAGTTAGTCGGAGCGGACGCGCGGCGAACAGCTACGCTCGCCCTCGTGGTCCGAGAGTAGCGAATGCGGCAACGGCGTAGGCCGGGCCTCACGTCACTACGAGGCTTCGTGTTGCTCTTCGTTTAGGAGCCGCTGCATGCGGTTAGGAGCCGCTGCATGCGGTCCTTGAGCTGCAATTTCTTCTTCTTCAGCCGCACTTCCTCGGTCTGTTCTTCCGGGGTGGGGAATCGGCTCTCGCCGATTTCATCGAGTCTTTGGCTGTAGTCCGCGTGCTCTTGTTTCAAGCGACGGTATTCTTCGCTGGTCTCCATCAAGTGCGTTGGGGTACTACCCATGGATGCAATCCCTCCTGAGGAAAGGAAATACCGGATTCAGAGGCTGTGATCGGCAGAGAGGTTCGGATCGAACGTCCGATGAATTGATGCGACCGCTGCGTCATTCGAAGGCCGAGAACCGGCACCCCAAAACCATAGCAAAGTTCATCCGCGATTTCAAATTAGCCCGAAGACCCTGAGCGGGTATCCAAGCCCGTAATTGAAAGAATTGGTGCGAACGGGGGGAGTCGAACCCCCACGGGCGTTAGCCCACTAGAACCTAAATCTAGCGCGTATACCAGTTCCGCCACGTTCGCATGGGGTTCGCCTTGACCCTTCGATTGTATCAACCATGCCCCGGCGTCCCGGCAAGCTCACGCCCTCGCACTCCGCCGTTTCCTCCGCTCAGGCCGGGCTTGGCGGCCCGTGGCACAATGAACAGCATGGATCTTCGCGCGAACAAAGGTTGTGTGCTGCAAAAACAAAACGCCCCGACCGCCGCGCTTCTGCTCGCCTCCCTGTGGGTGCCCCTCGGCGGCGTCGCCTTCGCCCAAGGCCCCGCCTACCTGGCATTCTTCGGCGACAGCGGCACCGGAGACGACCGTCAACGCCAAGTAGCCGCCCAATTGGACCGCGTTGCTGCGGCCGGCAGGCTGAACCATGTCTTTCTGCTCGGCGACAACATTTACAACCAGGGCCAGGCAAGGTTTGTCCGACCGAAGTTCCTCGATGTCTATGAACCGTTGTTCGCGAAAAACGTCTCCTTCCACGCCGCCCTGGGCAACCACGACGTGCAAGCTTGCGATGTGTCCGCGGCCGATCCGCTCCCGCGAGACGCCGCGGCCTACGAAGACTGCGAGGTCGGGGTTCAACTCGCCGAGCCGCGTTTCGGCTACGCCGGAGGCAAGCGATACTACAGCGTTACCGGACCCGGCAACCCGCCGCTCTTCGAGGTCTTCGTAATCGATACCAATACCCTCGCCACTCGACACTTCTTGGACGAACATCACCCTCCCGATCGGGCTCAACTGAGTTGGATCGAGGGGGCTCTTGAAGCTTCCAACGCGATTTGGAAGATCGTCACGATGCACAATGCGATGCACACGCCCGACCCCGCGACGTTCCTGGGTCTCGAAGGACACAAACCCGAGCGAGGCTTGCAATTACAGCTCGAAGGGCTCTTTCGGGAGAAGAAGGTCCACCTCGTGACGCAAGGACACAACCATTTTTACGCCCGCCTGCTGCCGCGCGACGGCGTGCGCTATCTTGTCGCCGGTGGGGGCGGTCAACGGACCTATAGCTTTAAGCCCAAGCCCGGATATGTTGTCCCCAATGCCGACCGCGGGAAGTTCAACCATTTCGTTCACGCGCGGCTGACTGAATCGGCGTTTGACTTTTGCATTGTGGATTCCGAAGGCGCGATCAGGGACAGCGGCGGCTTTCGAACCAACGGCGCCGCGGCTCCCGGTTACGGCTCGAGTTGTCCTTTCTAGTACTCAGACCATGTGAAAAGACACCTTTCCGCGACCTTGTTGAGAAAGCTTCGATCCGCCATTGCGGAGGAAACCACTGCCAACCAGAGCCGCATCGCCACGCGACGCGGTCGTGGCACTAGCCCGCTCCGTGCATGAGAGGCTCGTCAGGGCGAGCCGCGCGCGGCTCTCCGGCACGGCGCTCCCGTTCCTGCGAAAATAGCTAGGATGTCGGAACCGCTGAACAAGGAGTCATCAAGATATGAATCGACGTAGCTTTCTTTCCGGTGGCGTGGCGACGGCGGCTCTGGGGGCCTCGGCGGCCCGAGGGCAAAGCAACGCTCCGAAGTTCAAGCTCAAATATGCCCCGCATCCGGGCATGTTCAAGCATTCCGCCGGCGAGGATATCCTCGACCAGATCCGTTTCTCCGCCGATCAGGGCTTCACCGCCTGGGAGGATAACGGGGCCGGCCGGCGCCCGTCGGATATGCAAGACAAGATCGGCGAGACCCTCGACAAGCTCGGCATGACGATGGGAGTCTTCGTCTCTTTCGGCGATTTCGCGAAGAACGACTTCGTGACCCGCACCGACAAGGAATACCAGGACGAGATCCGCCGCAAGATGCGCGACGCGGTGGAAACGGCCAAGCGAGTGAATGCGGTTTGGACTACGGTGGTGCCCAATTCCGTCAACCAAGAACTCGCCCCGGGCTTCCAGCGGGCCAATTGCATTACCAATCTCCGGGCGATGGCGGCGGTCTGCGAGCCGGCGGGCCTGGTCATGGTCCTCGAGCCGCTCAATTGGTATGCCAACCACCCGGGCTTGTTTCTGCGGGGTGTTCCGCAGGCGTATGGAATTTGCAAGGCTGTTAATTCGCCAAGTTGCAAGATTCTCAATGATCTCTATCACCAGCAGATAGACGTAGGGAATTTGATTCCCAATCTGGAAGCCGCTTGGGACGAAACCGCCTATTTCCAAGTGGGCGACAACCCCGGACGCAAAGAGCCCACGACGGGAGAAATCAATTACAAGAACATCTTCGCTCTGCTCGACCGGCGCGGTTACGACGGCGTGATCGGCATGGAGCACGGCAACAGCCGGCCGGGCAAGCAGGGCGAACAGGCCGTGATCGCCGCCTACCGGGAAGTCGACGATTTTTGAGCCCCAGCCGATCCAAAGGGGCAACCGGCTGCGTTGCCCCCTGCTTGAAGAAACGCGGCCGGTCCGCTTCGCGCCGGATGCGCTTATTGATTCGAAGGAACTTATTCGGTCGGCGCTCCGTACGGCCTCCATTCATTCACAACTCTTGCGCTATAGGGGCCACATCGGCGGCGCTTGGCTGGGCGTGCGGTCTAGACCGGCGATGAGGGCGAGTGACTGACTCTACGGCACTAAGTGACTGTTTTCTAATGGTTTGGTTCGGTCGAATCGACGTCGAACCTTCAACCCGGCAGGACCATGGTACGGGTCGACACCCACCTTGCGACAAGGTAAGATTGAGAATGGGGAAGGGTCGCTCGCCCCTGTAGGTTTTGACGGCTTGTGCCGCCGAGATCGTCGCGGGGAACTTGCGGGTCGCCCCAGCCGATGTAAGTTGAGTCGTCGTCGCAAGTTCTTCAAGAATGTCGAATCAGGTAATCATCATCTCCCCCGATGAAGGACTCGCCAGAGAGCTGCTCGAAGCGATTCGCAAACGCTTCTCCGGGCACCGATCCGGTAGTCCTCTCCAACTACCCAACACCGGGAGAGTTGCGCAACTTATTGTACGCCTCCGACGACTCGTTCAGCGCCGTCATCGTGGATCTAGGCATCCCCGAGCAAGGGCTGGAATTGGTGCGGGCGGTGAGCGAAAGTTTCCCGCAAATCACGGCCATGGCCGCCGACGTCGTTTCGAAGGCGGAGTCGATTTTGGGAGCGATGCGCGCGGGCGCGGCGGAATATCTGATACCGCCCTTTGATGTTCGGCAACTGCGCGATACGCTCCAGCAGCGGGCCCGCAAAGAGCGAGCCGCTCGTCCGAAAGGCAAGTTGGTTTGCTTCATGCCCGCGCAGGGGGGAAATGGGGCGTCGACGCTGGCCGTCCATACGGCGAATGCGATTTCTCGCGAGAGCGACGGGAAAGTTCTGTTGATCGATTTCGATTTTCACTCCGGCACCGTCGCGTTTCGCTTGCGCCTGAAGCCGGAGTTCACGTTTGTTGACGCCGTCTCTCGAATCGACGTGATCGACGAATTATGGCCGAGGATTGTGTCGAGTTGCAACGGGCTTGACGTGTTGCCTTCTCCGGTCGCGAGCACCGACGTGCCCCGTGAGATGCAGAGCAATCTGCTCCACGAAGTCTTCGAGTCGGCTACGAGGCTCTATTCGTGCGTCGTGGTGGACCTGCCGAATGCGCTGTTCAGCTCGTCTCGGTACGTCCTGCAAGAAGCCGATGCCGTGTATCTCGTCGCCACCGCCGAGATCATGTCGCTTCACTTAGCGCGCCGCCGCATCAACCAATTGATGCAGATCCAAGTTCCCCAGCAGAAGATCAAGTTGGTGGTCAACCGCGTCGGCGCCAAGCGAGGCATGGACGCGGCTGATATCAGCAAAGTCGTGGGCGCATCGGTCGATTGGCGGTTCAGTAACGACTACTCGGTCGTCACCGACTCCTACGTGAAGGGGACCCTCATTCCCGCGGCTCGACCTTGGGGCAAGAGATCGACCAGTTTGCCTTCCACGTCTTGGGCATTGAGCCGAAGAAAGTCGCCAAGAAGTGGAAGTTCCTCTGAACCGGCCTCGGGGCTAGCTCGCTTCGATCCGCGGTGGCTCGACGCCGTACTTTTCCGCCGTGCGGCATAGGTTGTCCCAGGTATCGGGATGAATCGGGATGCCGCCGGCTTCTCGATCGGCGCGCATTCTTTCCTCGGGCTCGCCGGGGATCAGCACTTCCGAAACTCCCGGAGCGAGCCGACTGCTCTTGACGTATTCCACCAAGCCGCGCACATCGTCTTCAAACGGGTCCGCGCCACGCACTTGATTGACGTCGACCAGAGTGAGCATGAAACTGTTGCCGACTCGTTGCGTGTCGGGGTTACTGCAACCCGCTCCCGAAAGCGCCCCGGCCAAGATGTCTCCGGCCAAGCCGAGCGCGAAGCCCTTGTGACGCGCGAAAGGTAACAGAGCGCCCTCGGGAGGCCCGTAGAAGTCATTGGGGTCGGTGGTCGGGTTGCCCTCGGCGTCAATGATGCAGCCCTCGGGAACGGCCTCACCGGCGGTGCGCATGTTGCGGACCTTGCCTTCGGCGATGGTACAGGTCGAAACATCAACCACGATCGGCGAGGCGTCCTTTCTGGGAATGCCGACGGCAATCGGATTGGCGGATAAGCGCCGCTCGACGCCGCCCCAGGGTGCAACGATCTTGCCGCCTCCATGGGTGTTGGAAAACAAGACGGCGGTCATGCCGGCCTGGGCCGCCATGGCGGGGTATTCGCCGAATCGGCCCATGTGACAACACTGCCTTCCGGCGACAATCGCGGCTCCGTTTTCGCGCGCCTTGCGAATCGCCAACTCGGTTGCTTTGCGGCCCATCACTTGCCCAAAGCCCCAATCGCCGTCGATTACGGCAAACGAGCCGGCCTCGGTGACGACTTTGAACTCGGCTTCGGTGTTGACCCATCCTTTCTCCATCCACTCGACGTAGAAGGGCAGTCGCATGACGCCGTGGGAATCGTGACCGACGAGATTGGCTTCAACGAGAGATTCGCTGACAATGCCGGAATCTTCGTCACGCGCCCCGGCGGCAGCGAAAATGGCGGTGGAAAAGGTGATCAGCGCGGAGGATTCGAGAGTAGGCATCAAATTACTGTAGCGGAACGGAATGGTACTAGGCGGGGAAAGACCCCGCGGCTTCGAGCTTCGAGGGTCCCGGAGCTTGCACGGGTTCCCTACACTAGAAATGGTGGCTTCCGGCCCCGGTTCTTTCTATGTCCGACACCGTGCGATCGTTGACCGTGCTACCCGAAGAGCAAGAGGAGACGACGGTCGGTAGTTACTTCGTCTCGAACTACCCGCCGTTCTCTTGCTGGGAACCCGAGCACGCCGAACAAGCCCGCGCCCGCTTCGAGCGGCCCGGCGACCCAGACACCGCGCTCGGGATGTACGTCCATATCCCCTTCTGCCGCAAGCGCTGTCACTTTTGCTATTTTCGCGTCTACACCGACAAGAACAGCACCGAGATCGTCAACTATCTCGACGCCATGGGGCAGGAGGCCGAGCGGCTGGCCGAGACGGCCTTCATCAACAATCGCAAGATTCGTTTTCTCTACTTCGGAGGGGGGACGCCGTCCTATCTTTCCCAGACACAACTCAGAGACCTGGCCGCGCGACTGCGCAAAGCATTCCCGTGGAACGAAGCCGAGGAGATCGCCTTTGAGTGCGAGCCGGGCACCCTGACCGAGAAGAAAGTGCATACCCTGCGCGAGCTCGGCATTACGCGTCTCAGCCTGGGCGTTGAGAACTTCGACGATCACATTCTGGAACTCAACAATCGCGCCCATCGCTCGATGGAAATTCATCGCGCCTATGATTGGATTCGAGCCGCCGGGTTCCCTCAGGTCAATATCGACTTGATCGCGGGGATGATCGGCGAGACCGACGAGAACTGGCACCGTGTTGTCGAGAAGGCGATCGAGATGAACGCCGACGCCGTGACCGTTTACCAAATGGAGGTCCCTCCCAACACGACCATCTATCGGGAAATGCGCGACGAAGGCCGAGCCGCCGCTCCCGTCGCCAATTGGAAGACCAAGCGCCGCTGGGTGGCGCGGGCCTTCGCCGCTCTCGAACAAGCCGGTTACACAATCGGCAGTGCCTACACCGCGGTCAAGGACCCGGCGCGCACGAAGTTCGTCTACCGCGACGCCCTGTGGTCGGGCGCCGACATGCTGGCGGTGGGGGTGTCCGGGTTCGGGCATCTCGACGGCGTGCACTACCAAAACGAAATCCACATGGATCCGTATCTGGCGGCGGTTCAGGAAGGGCGATTGCCGGTTTGGCGAGCGGTCGAGATGACCGACGAGGAGAAGCTGATCCGTCAGTTTGTGCTGCAAATGAAGCTCGGGCGAATTTCGACCGATGTTTTCCGGAGCCGCTTCGGCGTGGACGTGAACGAGCGCTGGGGGCCCGTATTTTGCGAATACGAACAAGCCGGTTGGCTGCGGCGCCGGAACGGCACGATCGAGTTGACTCGAGATGGGCTGATGCAGGTGGATCGGCTGTTGCACGCGTTCTTCTTGGAAAGGCATCGCGCGGCATGAACCGTGCCGGATTGCACGTCACAGGCGCGTCGCGCACTACGATCGGCTCCTGATCGGCTACACTAACCCTCGGCCCGAGATGAATCCAGTCGCTCTACACGTCGGTCGGTTCTTGCTGCTCGTTGTCGTGACCGCATCCATGCCGGCTGCCGAGGAGTGGACTCGCTTCCGCGGCCCCAATGGCTCCGGGGTTGCCGACGGCGCCGGATTTCCTGTTACGTTCGGCCCTGACAAGAACGTTCGGTGGAAATCGGCAATGCGGGCGGGTAAGTCATCCCCGGTCTTAACCGCCCGCCGCGTTTTCTTGACCTCTTATAGCGACGACAAGCTCTACACCCAATGCTTCGACCGCGAGACCGGCACGTTGCTGTGGGAGCGATCGGTTGGACGTCGCCGCAAAGCGCTGCTGCATCAGTTGAATGAGCCGGCGTCGGTCAGCCCGGTGACCGACGGCCGCAATGTGTACGTCTTCTTCGAGGATAGGGGTCTGCTTTCCTACGACGAAGAGGGTGAGTTGCGTTGGAGTACTCCGTTGGGGCCGTTCTTGAACGAGCAGGGCCTGGGGGCCTCGCCCATTCTGGTCGACGGCTTGCTTGTTCTTCAGGTGGATCACGCCGCGGGTTCCTACATTGCCGCTTTCGACGCCTCGAACGGCGAAACGAAGTGGAAGACGGATCGCGCCGAAACCGATAGTTGGACAACGCCGTTGGTTCATCGCATGGGTGAGACGTCGCGCATCATAACGGTCAGTACTCGGCTGATTGGGGCTTACGAGCCGGCCAACGGTCGGCGCACGTTGACCGAAGAAGGCGCGGCCGGCGTGATGGTCGCCAGTCCCGTGCTCGCCGGCGACACGGTCTACGCGTTTGGATACAACTTCGAGACGGCGCCGCCATTCGCCGGGACGCTCGCCGCCGCTGGTCTATGACGGTGTCCTCTATTTCGTCAAGAACGGCGGTATTTTGGCCGCGATTGACGCCGAGACCGGGCAAGAGTTGAAGAAGGGTCGGCTCAAGGGCGCGATCGACGGGTACTCTGCCTCGCCCGTCGCGGCGGACGGCAAAATCTATTTTCCAAGCGAAAGCGGCAAGGTCTCGGTCGTTAAGCCGGGCGCCGATTGGGAGGTGATCGCCGTAAACGATTTGAATGACGGCGTATATGCCACCCCGGCGCTGTCCGACGGGACGATCTTCTTGCGGACCGACTCTTGGCTCTATTGTTTCGCGGATTGAGGAGAGTTCATCGCGGTTGTGTGAGGCCTCGGGTCTACGCCGGAACCTTGACGAGCAAGCCCGGCAGTCGTTCTCCCTCCCCGAGTTTCCCCTGGCTCTTGTCACTTTTCAGCGGTCGCCTCTCCGCTTGAAAACCTCTTGGTGACCTCCAGAATCAAGCTGCTCGTTAGCTTTGCCCGTTCCACTGTGCCAACAAAGCGCCCGACCGCATCGGTTACAGGCAAGCTGTTCAGCTTGAGTTCTTCCATCGCTTGAAGTGCTTCCCGTTTTGAAGTTTCCGCCGTCACAGCATCGTCGGCGGAAACGAATCCAGGCAGTCGGGTCAAATCGCCATGGAAGGTTCCGGGTATCGCGGCCGCGCTATTCCGGCAGTGCGAAAGAGATGATGTTCGGGCCGGCGGCGATGGCGATATATTGGACGCCGTCGATTTCGTAGGTCATCGGCGAAGCGCCCCAGCGCTGATTGGTTTGGAAACTCCACAAGGCATCACCCGTCTTTGCGTCGACGACGCCATAACCTTCATAATCGAGACCCATGCAGCACCTCCCTTCAGTCGCCATGCTCATGACGACTCGGTTAACACCCTTTCAGAAGCAATTCGACTTCCATTTTCATCGAGGGGAGGAGTCGGAAATGTTCCCGTTAGCGACGCCTCGTTGCATTGGTTCTGTAGATCGTTCGATATCGGGAAGAAGCCCCGACGGCGCTGCCCGCGGCCGCCCCCGCCGCTGTCAAGGCAAGAATCGTGGTGGCCGGTTTAGCCCCTTGGCCTTCATCGAAGAGGTTCGCGGCCGAAGCCACTCCTCCACCGGCGAGCATCCCCACGCCTGCTCCAATGGCCAAACCCAACAAGATCTTTCTCTTCCGCCTGCCTCGATCCGATGAACTGACCCGCAGCACATCCCCACGGGGGACCGTGACCTCGTTGTGTTTCACTCGAAGCGAAATCGCTTCCTCCGAAAAACCGACAAACGCCCCTTGGAGGGATTTGGCATTGATCTGAACGACCTGAATCAGCTGTTCCGCCGTCAACTGCTTGAGGTTCTCCCAGGATTGCTCGACAGCCCGATGTTCTGGGTGAAGAGAAAGATACCGATCACAGCCATCCAGCGCATGACTTGGGCATGGTAGCAATTCGCCGGCGGCCGCACCGCCTGAAGGAGCGCCCTATTTAGGCAACCTAAGCTCGGTGAACAGACGGGGAACCGGGCTACTTGTACATTCGTGTCGCATCGCGGGCCGCGGAGTTTTCCGGGGGCGGGTAATGGTCGCGGCTGTGGGTCGGTCACTGTCGGGGGGTTCGGCGCATCGTCATTCGTTCGCCTCGATGAAGCGCTCGGCTTCGATGGCGGCTTTGCAGCCGGCTCCGGCGGCGGTGACGGCTTGGCGGTAGACGCGGTCTTCGACGTCTCCGGCGTGGAAGACGCCTTCGACGCTGGTGCGGGCGCCGCCCTTGGAAACGATGTAGCCGTCGGGGTCGAGGTCAAGCTGTCCCTCGAAAAGTTTGGTGTTGGGGATGTGGCCGATGGCTAGAAAGAGCGCGGCGGTGGGGTGATCGCGGGTGCTGCCGTCTTTGGTGTCGCGAAAGCGGACTCCGGTGACCTCATTTTGCCCGACATCGTAGACCTCGTCGACGACGGTGTTGAGAGCCCAGCGGATCTTCTCGTTCTTTTGGGCGCGGTCGAGCATGATTTTCGAGGCGCGAAATTCCTCGCGGCGGTGAGCGACCGTTACCTCGGTAGCGAATTTCGTCAGAAATGTCGCCTCTTCCATGGCGGAATCTCCTCCGCCGATCACGGTCACCGGCTTGTCGCGGAAGAAGAAGCCGTCGCAGGTGGCGCAGGAACTGACGCCGTGTCCGATGAGCTTCTGTTCCGACTCGATCCCCAGCCAACGCGCCGAAGCGCCGGAAGCAATGATGAGTACTTTGGTCTCGATCATGTCGTCGCCGGCCCAGAGCTTGAAAGGACGTTCGGAGAGGTCGGCCTTGGTGACGTCACCGGGGATAAATTTCGCTCCGAACCGCTGCGCCTGCTTTTTCATGTTGTCGACTAACTCCGGACCCATGACGCCCTCGGGGAATCCCGGGTAGTTTTCGACATCGGTGGTGATCGAGAGTTGTCCACCGGCTTCCAAGCCTTCGAAGACGACGGGGTTGAGACTGGCGCGGGCGGCGTAGATGGCGGCCGTGTTGCCGGCGCACCCGGATCCGATAATGACGACGTTTTCCATGGCTTCCTTATCGAACAGCGAGACAGATTTCATTGTACCGACGGGCTTGACGGGGGCCCGGGTGGGCCGTTGGCCGTGAGTCGTGAACCGTTAACCCGTAGCGGGGCTGGGGCGAACTGAAGTTTTGTTCGTGGTCGGTTGGCCCGTCGCTTGCGCTCGGGGCTCCGATTCCATTCCTTGGATTGGGAGAGGGGCTTCCTCATTGACGCGGCCTGGTCGGTGGGTTCCCCTTTGTTGTGAAACCGTGCATAATCTAGGATCATGTCTACCTTCAATCGCGGTCTCGTCTTTCCCTTATCTCTGTTGGTGTTAGCGGCTTTGCTCGTTTCTCCCATGGCCGCGCAGGAGTCGCTCGAAGCGCCCTCCGATGTGATCTGGGAGCCCGACATCGTCTACTCCCGCGTCGGCGCGCGACTTCAGATGGATGTCGTGCGTCCGCGCGAAGGAATCGGACCGTTCCCCGCCGTAGTGTTAGTGCACGGCGGAGGTTTTCGCGCGGGCACGCGGCAGGGGTATCTGCCGTTGGCTTTTGAGCTGGCACAAAAAGGCTATGTGGCGGCGACGGTTTCTTACCGCCTCAGTCCGATGGCACAGTTCCCCTCCCATTTGCATGACGTCAAGGGCGCCGTGCGATTCCTTCGCGGAAATGCCCATCGGTTTCAGATCGACCCCCATCGCATTGGAGCCGTGGGAGGATCGGCGGGCGGCCATTTAGTGCTGTTTTTGGGGCTGACGGCCGATGTCGACGAGTTCGAGGGCTTCGGCGATCACCAGGACCAATCAAGCGCCGTGCAGGCCGTCGTCAACTTCTACGGCCCAACGGATTTCACGGCGTCCTACGGCAAGAGCGTGGACGCGGCCGACGTACTGCCGTTGTTTCTTGGCGGCGATCTGGAACATGCGCGGCCGTTCCACATCAAGGCCAGCCCATTGAATTGGGTGACGCCGAACGCCGCGCCGACGTTGACGATCCACGGAACCAAAGACGACTACGTTGCCTACGAACATGCCGAGTGGCTTACCGAGCGTCTTGAAGCCGCCGGCGTCGATAACAAACTGCTGACGCTCGAAGGTGCCGGACACGGTTTCAAGGGAGCCCATCTCGAGCGGGCCCATGCGGCGATGTTCGATTGGTTCGGCAAGAAGCTGGCGGCGCGGCCGCCGCAACGCCTGGCGGTGGTTGTCGATCACGGGCCGGCGGGCGAGGTGGTCGCGATGGATTGGCCTTCCGGACGAGTGCGGTGGACGATCCCCAACAACCGCGGCCACGACGCGCAGATTCTGGCGAACGGAAACGTTCTCTACACAACCGGCAGTTGGGGCCGGGTCGTGGAGGTCGATCGCCATCGCAAGGAAGTTTGGAGTTACGGTCCGACCGAAGGGCTCGAACACGCCATGAGCGCTCAGCGGCTGGCGGACGGGAATACTCTGATCGGTGATTCGGTGATCGGCCGGGTGTTCGAAGTGACGCCGGCGGGCGAAGTGGTTTGGGAATACAAGAGCCCCGAGTTGGCCGATATGCAGTCGCGCAACAGTCGCCGAACGCCGCAAGGAACGACGTTAATTAGTGTCGAGCGGCTCAATAAGTTCATCGAGGTCAATCGTGCGGGTGAGATTATTTGGACCTACCAGGTCAAGGGCGGCGACCAGCGCTTTCCCTACCAAGCGCATCGGCTGCCGAACGGCAATACGTTGATCAGTCACGCGGCGCCGGGCCAGATCGTCGAGGTGACGCCCGCGGGCAAGGTGGTGCGTTC
Source organism: Bryobacterales bacterium (assembly GCA_965248235.1). Lineage (GTDB taxonomy): Bacteria > Acidobacteriota > Terriglobia > Bryobacterales > UBA6623 > UBA6623. The sequence goes on from CBDFIU010000004.1 coordinate 162,835, forward strand.
GATCGGCGGGGACGACATGAAATTGCGAATGGCCTGGACCTCGGGTATCTTCCCACTACCCAACGGCGGCGTTTTCGCATCGGACTATACGGGCCGACGGCTGATCGAGTTCGACGCGAAGGGGAATATCGTGAACGAGTTGCGGATGGGCCATCGTACGGTGGCGTCGGTCGCGATGGAGTAGGAAGAGGCGTTTCCGAGGGGGAATCTCGGAGCTGATTCGCGACTGGGATACAGACAGCACATTCTCCGATGGTTGACTGAGGCTGATTGGTCGGCTATGCTGCTAGCTGCGTGGACGACGGCTTCGGTTGTTGTCGACGCGGCCTGCTCTAGGTGCCCAAAAGGGGCATTAACAGGGAAGTCCGGTGCAAGTCCGGCGCGGTCCCGCCACTGTGAACGGCAAGCCGTTCCCCAACATTGAGTCACTCGGCAAATCCAGGCCGGGGAAGGCTGGGGAATGGCGAGGGCGGCATTTCGATGCTGCTGGAAGCCGTAAGCCAGGAGACCTACCTAAAGCGGACAAAAAGGCACGTTTTCCGCGGGCAACGGATGTGCGGCCCTCTCAGTCGACGCGGCTGTGATCGCCCTTGTTTCCGGCGGAAGCGAGGGCTTTTTTGCGCGGCTACCCGCGGCGTAGTTCGACTACACGGAAAAACGGGACAGCCGCTGATTTTCGCGATCTGCCGGCGGTCGAAGCAAACGAGTCGACAGGCGAAAATCGGCCGGCGGGCTTCCGTTTCCGCTTGCGGACTCTTGCCACGGCCCGCCGGGCGCCGCTCTCGACTTCTCGCCATCAAACCCTGGCAACAGGGACCATCCATTTTGACGCCGCTAGGTGGGCCTGGGTCCCGCGGCGGCATACCCGGGAAGCGACTCCGCGCGAGTCAAGCATGCCTTCCATTTTTGGTTTGACCAACGAGGAAAGGTAACTACCACCATGAAAGCTCTGCTTCCCTATTCGATCGCTTTATCTCTTGTCTCCCTGGTGAGTTGGGGACCGCCCGCTTTGGGACGGACGCCCGGCGCTCTGCATGGGCGGGTCAGTACTCCGCAAGGGGAACCGACGTTGGGCGTCTCGGTCACCTTGAGGCCGCGCAACGGTTTCCATTCGCTTTCCACCCACGCCGACGCCGAGGGCGTCTATCGTTTCGAGGGAGTCCAACCCGGCGAGTATTTGCTCGAGGCGGTGGATGCCTCGTCCACGTTTGGAGCATCGGAATTGCTTACGATTCGGGCCGGTGACACGAATCGAGACATCCAACTCAAGGTTCGCGGTACGCCGACCGAGGTCCAAGTGACGGCTTCGGGTACACCGCGTGCGCTGCAAGAGGTCGCCAAGGCGGCCGACACGATCGACGGCGGGGAGATCAGCCGGCGCGCCGAGTACGCGGTGGCGGAGGCGGTTCGCAACCTCCCCGGCGTACGGGTGAAACAGCACGGCGGGCCCGGTGCGTTCACGTCGATTCAGACACGGGGGTTGCGGAGCCAGGACACCGCCCTGCTGATCGACGGGCTGCGTTTCCGCGATGCCGCCGGGATACAAGGCGATGCCACGTCGTTCCATGAAAACCTGTTGATAGTCGATGTCGAGCGTATCGAATTTCTGCGGGGCTCGGGATCGTCGATCTACGGTTCGCACGCGATGGGAGGCGTGATCAATGTCGCCTCGCGCACCGGCGGCGGCCCGACGCACGGCGAAATTTCGGCGGAAACCGGGGGCCTGGGATTCTCGCGCGGTCTGGCGAGAATCGGCGGCGGACTAGGCGGCGTCGATCGTTTCGTCTACAGTGCCGGCATCTCGCACGTCAACGTCACGGAGGGCGTGGACGGCTTTGATCCTTATCGCAACAGCAGCGGCCAGGGTTCGATGCGCTATTACTTCCGGCCGTCGATCTCCGTGAGCGGGCGAGTATGGGCTTCCGACGCATTTTCCGCGTTGAACGAATCGCCGACGTTTGACCCCTCTGTTTTGGCGAACCATGCGGCGAGCGGGCCGGTACGGGCAATGGGGCTGGCCTCGGCCGAACTGGACAGTTTCGCCCTTCAGGAGCCTTTTCAAGCCGGCGGCGCCACTTTCGTGCAGGGTTTCAACGACCCCGACAACCACCGGGCGTCGTCGTTCTTCGCGGGGGCGTTGGTGCTGCAGCACGAGCTGAGCGCGAGCAGCTCCTATCGCATCGCCTACCACGGGGTGGAGACCAAGCGCTCGTTTCGCGACGGGCCGGCCGGCCGCGGCTTCTTCGACCCGGCTTTCAGCAGCGACGGACGTTTTGAGGGCCGCATTGACACGCTAACGGCCCGTAGCGATCATGACTTGGGCTCGCATTTGATCAGCTTCGGGTATGAATATGAGCGCGAGGAATATTTCAACTTCAATACCGACGAGAACCCGGAACCGACTCAACGGGACGAGTCGAGTGCGTTGACCGAGCAGAGCAGCCATTCGATTTTCGCCCAAGATCAAATCCGGCTCGTTGACGGTCGCCTACAAGTCGGGCTCTCGGGACGCCTACAGAATTTCTCGCTCGATCAACCTGTCTTCACCGGCGACGCCAATCCGTATTTGGGGGTGAACTCGCTGTCGCCAAGGACCGCCTACACGGCCGACGGCGCGATCGCGTATTTCTTCCGATCGAGTAACACGAAGGTGCGGGCGCACATTGGGAACTCCTATCGTTCGCCATCGTCGTTCGAGCGTTTTGGGGCGTCGTTTTTCGGGGGGTTCGCGAGCTTTTGGGGCGACCCGAGATTGGCGCCGGAGCGATCGATCGCGATCGACGGGGGCATTGACCAATGGTTTTTCGGCTCGAAGCTTCGTCTGAGTGGGAGCTACTTTTATACGGCCCTGCAAGAGGTGGTCGTCTTTGACTTCGGGATCATCGACGCGACGGTTGATCCTTTCGGGCGTTTTGGCGGCTATCGAAATACCGGCGGCGGGTTGGCGCGCGGCGCGGAGTTCAGCGTTTCGGCGGCGCCGAGTTCTTCGCTGAGCCTGAGAGCTTCCTACACCTACACGGACTCGGTGTCGCGCACGCCGACGGTGGTGGGCGAAAATTTTTACAAAACGCTTGGGCTCTCCGATCACATGTTCACGTTGACGGCGACGCAGCGGTTCGGGCGACGCTTCGACCTGACCTTTGATCTGTTTGCCGCCGGCGACTACCCGCTGACGTTGTTCGGGGCGAATCGGCGGTTGATGTTCGATGGACCGGTGAAGGCTGATTTGGTGGCGACGTACTCGATAGCGGTGGGGGAAGGCAAGGAACTGAGGCTCTTTGGGAAGAGCGAGAATCTGTTTGACCGGCAATATTTCGAAAACGGATTCGAGGCCCCGGGGGCTTGGGCGATCGGGGGGCTGAAGTTCCGTTTTTAGCCTTCATTTCTCACAGGTGATACTCGCATTCCCTATGAGATCTGTCGTCAGCGGTTAGGGCTCGACACGCTCGTACACGATGAATGTTGTGGCGTGGTCGTTATTTTCGTCGGCCGGCCGCGATTCTTCATCGAGCGGACGCCACCGCGCCGGATCGATTTCGGGGAAACGGACGTTGCCGAGCGCCTCGGTGTGGACCCGCGTCAGGTAAAGACGGGAACACGAGGGCAGCGCATCACGAAAGATCGCCTCGCCCCCGATCACGAAAGCTTCGCGCTCGCCTTGCGCGGTTTGCTCGGTTCGTTGCGCCCGCCGGATCGCCTCCCGGACCGAGTGAACAACGACGGTGCCGCGGGCTTCGTATGCGGTGTTGCGGGTGATGATGATCGATACGCGGTTTGGAAGCGGACGCCCGATTGATTCAAACGTTTTGCGGCCCATGATCATCACGTGACCGACGGTGAGTCTTTTAAAGCGCTTCAGGTCTTCCGACAAGCGCCAGGGAAGTTCGTTGTTTTTTCCGATGACGCCGTTTTCGGCAACCGCCGCGATGCAGGAAAGGATCATACGGCGACCGGCGCCTTAATGTGTGGGTGGGGGTCGTAGTTGGTCAGGTTGAAGTCCTCGTAACGAAAGTCGAAGACGTTTGTGACCGACGGATTGATTTCCATCAGCGGTAAGGGCCGCGGCTGACGCTCGAGTTGCAACTCCGCTTGCTCGACATGGTTGTTGTAGAGGTGAACATCTCCGAACGTGTGAACAAAATCGCCTACACGAAGTCCCGTCACCCGAGCCACCATCATGGTCAACAAACTGTAGGAGGCGATATTGAACGGCACGCCCAAGAAAACATCGGCGCTTCGTTGGTAGAGCTGACAGGAAAGCCGTCCGTCGGCGACGTAGAACTGAAACAGCGCATGGCAGGGCGGCAACGCCATGTCGGGAATTTGCGCTACGTTCCATGCGCTGACGATCAAGCGGCGCGAATCGGGATCGGCCTGAATGCGGTCGACGACCTCGGTCAGTTGATCGATAGCGCGGCCGTCGGGCCCGGGCCAACCGCGCCACTGGCGGCCGTAAACCGGACCCAACTCGCCGTTCTCGTCCGCCCATTCGTCCCAGATCGAAACACCGTTGTTTCGGAGATAGCCGACATTGGAGTCTCCGCGCAAGAACCACAGCAATTCGTAAATAATCGATCGCAAATGCAGCTTCTTGGTCGTAACGGCGGGGAAGCCGCACTCGAGATCGAAGCGGATCTGGCGGCCGAAGAGGCTGCGGGTGCCAGTCCCCGTGCGATCACCCTTCGGCGTACCGTTTTCGAGAGTGTCGCGCAGAAGGTCGAGATAGGGGCGCATGGAGAATCTCCGAAGTAAACTAGATATTCTTGCAGGAATCGCCGTGGGAACCAAGTGCGGATCGGAATCGGACGCGGGGTTGGCAAAGATACGCCCGGAGCTTTAACGCGCTGTTGGAAATGCTAGATTGGAATTAACAGATCTTCGTGGCTCGGCGTGTGGTAGGTCACAGCCTTGGCCCGCGGCCATGTTGAACGGGTAGCGCATGGGACCGCGGCCACGTCTTTCGAGCAGGACACACCGGAATCTTTCGAGGTATAACGTGCCGACCAAGACAGCTGCGCGATGCTTACCGGCGGTTTTGCTGCTCGGTGTGATGCCGACGTGGGTCCCAACGGCGTGGGGTCAACAGAATCAGTTTGACCCGCGCAGCCTGGCGCCATTCGTTCCGACACCGCTCGAAGTAGTGGAACGCATGCTCGAGCTCGGCGACGTCAAGAGCGGCGACACCGTCTACGATTTAGGGTCGGGCGACGGACGCGTTGTGATCACGGCGGCCCAGAGGTTCGGCGCCAAGGCGGTCGGCGTCGAGCTGGACGCCGATCTCGCGAAGCGAACGCAAGCTCGCATCCAGGAACTCTACATTGGCGACCGCGCCAAGGTCGTACAAGGCGATGTTATGGATGTGGACCTGAGCGGCGCGTCGGTGGTGACGCTCTATTTCCTCTCGGCATCGAATATGAAACTGCGTCCCAAGCTCGAGGAAAATCTCAAGCCCGGCACGCGGGTCATATCGCATGACTTTCGGATCTTCGGCTGGACGCCCGTGAAGACGGAAAGTTTCCAGCATGAATCTCGAACCCACACGATTTTCGTCTACCGCGTCGGCCGGAACGGGCCCTAAGGCACTTCTTCCTTGGCGGACTCTCCGCCGCTTCCTTCGGGCGGGACGCGGGAGAGCACGGGGACGGAGGCTGTCAGCCGGCTCTATTCTCCAGGTAACTCTCGCGCGCCAAGGCGGCCAAGAAACAAACTAACACGAGCGCCGGAATGGCGGTCCAAGGCGGGCCGATCGAAAGGGTCACGAAGGGCAAGGGCACCAAGAAAGTGGTGGACAGAAAGCGTGAATACGGGTCTTTCGACCGAAATACCGTCAGCAACAGCAACGGCAACAGGATGGCCGCGTCGTAGGCGTAGGCATGAGGGACGGCGAGGATCGATACGGCCATCGCCGCCGCCATCCAGCGCCACAGCGGCGCTGAGCGCACCGCGATCACAACCAATAGCACGATCACCGCCACGGCGGCGATTTTCAGGGCAATGTGATCGATCCCGAAATTTGCTCCGAGGGCATGGATGTTGATCATACGCTCGGGGGCCGGCGAGAGCCTGGCGAGATCTTTATTGGCCAGCAAAGCGACGTACTTTTCAATCCCGGCGAGCCCGCCAAGCAGCGGCGAAAATAGAGCGTCGCGAAGATCAACGAATCCGGCCCGAAACGTCGTCTGCCCCAGATCCAACACCCCACCAGCAGCGCCGTCTGTAACAGAATCCAAGTCCAGAAAGCCGCTGTGTAGGGGAGCCACGCCAGCGGAGCCAAGACCAAGGCGTAGAAATGAGGACGAACGAAAGGAACGACTTCCTCCACCTCGCCGACAAGCTCTTTCTGTCGATCATGCTGCGCATCAACGTCGTGGAGTTCGCTGAATCGTCCCTCGGCCGCCAGGGAAGCGCCGGTGTAGAGGTTCAGGAAATCGTGAAGATAGGCCGTCTGCAGGGTGCCGACGCCCTGCACGATCCAGAACAGGCTGATGATGCCCATGAAGATCCAATGAACAGGGGTGAGCCTCTCGGTCGCCGGAGGAGTCAGGTGGGTTTTCGGCATGAAGTGTCACTCGGAGCCGCCGCCAAGGTCTCGCCGCGCAACTAGCGTTCCCTGATCACGGTATCGAGTGCCGTCAACGGCTGGTCGCCTTGCTGCTCTAGAAAGGCCTCCAGGCCCGCCGGAATTCCGAAATGATCGCGCGGACCGATGTCCGATTCCGCCGGGCCGATGCGCACATGCCCGCGGCCCCCAATCACTGAAACGATACGAAAGCAGTCGAGATCATAGTGCATGCCGCCGGCGTTGATCCGCGCCGCGGCCAATTCCAACCCGCCGCTGCCGTCGCGGTCCGTCACTGACGCCGGGATCAGAACATTGCGGCGGGTGGGGCTGGATCGGGCCGCGGCGCGAATCTCGCGTTCTAGATAAACCGTCGAACCCATCTTCCAACTGTCGCGGTCGGTTTCAACGAGTTTGTCGAACGCGATCGGCCGCGGAACCACATCGGCGAAGACGCCCCACCCGGCGTACTTCAATGATCCAAAGATAAACGGAACGTGGTGAATCGCCTCGCCCCGATTCACCCAACCGTGTCGCGTCATTGGCGGGATCGGCAGCGCGTAGCCCTCGTCGACGTAGGCCTTGGCTTCTCCCAATACCATGTAGCCTTGCAAAGGTTCGTAACCCAGATGAATTTCGACACCGTAGCGATGTAGGTGATTGGGGACATCGCGGTGCTCGGCGCTTAGGTAGGCCAGGTTCCAGGAATGATGGTCGCCGTAGACGAGCGGCACGATCGTGATGCCGAGATTGGGAACGACGAAGCTGCCGAGTTCGGGGGCGTGCGTGTCTTGGGTGAGCGAGATGCCGTCGCCGCCGGTGATCGCGCCGATCGAAGACACCAAAGCTTTTCCGAAGCGCGCCAAGGCGGGCTCCCGCGACGCCTCATAGGCTTGATTGATTGCGTCGACAACGCGTTTCACGCCGGTGTCGTATCCGGTGAACGTCGAAACGACGGCGCGGAAATCGTCGGGCACCGGGTCCATGCCGCGATGGGTCAGGTCTTCGAGTTCCTCGACGGCCCTTTGGATATGGGCTCGCGCCACGGCGTCCGTCGAGCGGTGCGCCCGCAAGGCTTCCCCGACGGCGTGAAACGAGCCGATAATGTGGCCTCGGAAGCCGTAGCTGTAAAGACGAGCGAAAGCAATATCGTCTGGGGACACAAGGTCGGCGCGGCGACCCTGGCGATGGCTTTCGAGCGCGGCTTCGGAAAGCCGCCGATAGGTCGAACTGAAGGGGAGCTGAAACACCGTGAGACGTTCAAGCTTAGCCAAAGTTCACGGAAAACGCCAACGCGTTGTTGTGTAGCGGACGCCGACGCTACGCGCCCGCCAAAACGCCGCGCATGTAGCCGTAAGACTCCGCCATGCCGGGTAGCGGATCGTTCTCTTCGCCTTCCCACTCGAGGGCTACCTGATAGGAGAAATTCAACTCGACCAAGGTCCGCAGGATGGCCGGGTGATCGATGACGCCTCGGCCAAGGGGAGTCATCGGCGGCTGCTCGCCGGTCGCGGTGACATCCTTCATGTGAACATCGTAAAGTCGAGAGGAGACGGCCTTGAGCGCCGCGACGGGATCTTCGGCCAAACGAAAAGTGTGACCCACGTCGACGCAGCAGCCGATCCGTTTATCCAAACCTTGGATCGCTTTGAAGACACCGGTGGGCGAAGGGAAATTTTCATCCTCGGGGCCGTGGTTGTGAATCGCTACCTTTAGGTCGTCGTAATCGCGAATGACGCGGTCGATGGTTTCCAGCGCATCGCGTCGGGGACCGGAGACCGCGACGGGCGCACCGACGTCGACACAATAGTCGAAGGTATCGCGGACCTGCTTTTCGTCGCCCGTGAGCTCCAAGACGCCACATCCCATCAATTCCAAACCGGCATCGGCGACCTTGCGGCCGACCTCCCGGCGCCGGCTCTTGGTGCTGTCGAGAGGCAAATGATACGACTTCAGCGAAATGTAGCGAACGCCGAAGCGCTGGAGCGCGGCGATCGTCTCATCGAGACTAAGCTTGCGGGTTGTGTAGGAGGTCAGGCCGACTTTGAGGCCCCCAAAGTCGTCGCCGGAGGGCTTAACGGGCCACTGCTTCGGTGCGCCCGCCGCCCCGAAAGCGCCGGCCAACCCAAAGGCGGTCAGCTTCAATGCGTCTCGGCGATGAGGATTTCTGTTCCTGGGCATACTGCATACTCCTTTGGATTCCATTTAGCGCGCCAACAGGCCCGACGTCGGGTTCCCTAGAACACTAGAACACTTTCTTGCTCAGTTTCGGGATTTCAAACCGAGCTGTGTCGGCCACGGCCATCACGGCCATCACGCCGGCTTGAATCGGATCGGTGACGACGAGGTCCGCCGCCTCGGGAACCGAACCCGCCATATTGAGCGAGATCACGAACAGGCCCTGGCGTTGCACCTCGCGCACGGCGTCTTCGATCTCACCGCCCATCAATGCGCCGGCCAGCACCACCGCCCGAGCCCGCGGCAGCCGCGCCACGCCGCGAACGGCCTCGGCTAGAGCCTTTTCGCCAACCAGCGGAATCGTATCGACCGAGATCCGCTCGCCGCGTAAATTGTGACGATCGGCCTCCGACACCGCACCGACAGCGACTTGGCCCACTTGCGCGCCGCCGCCGATGATGATAATGCGCTTGCCGAAGACGGTCTTGAGGCTCGGCTTCTCCTCGGCCTCGATAACGGTCGGCAAGGCCCGTAGGCCTTCGAGTAAATTCGCCGGATCGGCGATCTCGGAAACCTCGAAATAAACGTGCTCGACGGCCTTGCGACTGTCGAGGATCGCCATCCAGGAAATGTTGCCCCCGGCCCGCGAGATCACGCCCGTCAACTCGTGCAGCACGCCGCGCTCGTTGCGCACCGTTACCGCCAGCGCAAACGATTCAATGTTCAAGGAATCATCCGACATGGGGACCCGCGGGCTGGCGCCGACCGAAGCAAGACGAGAAGTGGCCGGCCGCCCTTCAGTATAGCCGCGGGCGCTCGAACAGAACCCTGAGTTTATTGCGCCCGCGCGCCGGGACCCAAGGCCGGCGGCGGAATGCCGGGTTGGGTCGGATATTCCCGCGGCCGGGTGGCGGACGGGTCGTGGGTGATTGCGGTATGCGGCCGGCTCAGAGGCGGCCGCTACCGTTGGCTAAGAGCGGCACGAAGGCCGGTCGTTATCGGATATTTAGCGGGCGCGCGGGCGGGCGTTGCCCTGGAGGCATTACGGCCTCCAAGGCTACGCCTGGCGCGCTTCCTCGATAAAGATCGTCGCCGAAGGATAGCCGAACCCGCGCAAGGCCGCGCCCAACTTTTCAAGCGCGCTCTTATGGATTTGAGATACTCGGCTTTCGTTCACGCCTAGTTCGTTGCCGATCTCCTTCATGGTGCGCTCGTGGTCGTAGTAGAGCTGGATCACGGTTTGATATCGGGGAGGCAAGGTACCGATGGCCTTCTCGAGAACCTCGCGCAACTGGCGGTTGGCGAACAGCTCGTCGGGGCGCCGTTCGTTGGTCTCGGTGGCTTCGGCGAAACTGGAGTGATCGGGACGCTCGACGCGATGCGGCTGGCCGTTGGTCAGCCCGGCTTTGTAGAGTTCCGATTTCAGTCGGCCGAGCTGCTCCTCGCTGACGCCCATCTTCTTGGCGACTTCCGCCTCGCTCGGACCCCGGCCCAGCTCTTGCGCCAGTTTCTGCGTCATTCCCTCGATGGACTTAAAACGCTTGCGCAAGTCTCGCGACGCCCAATCGAGCTGACGAAGGCTATCGAGAATGGCGCCGCGAATACGGTGCTTGGCATATAGATGAAAGACAACGTTCTTTCCGGGATTGTACTTTGCGACGGCGTCAAAAAGTCCCAGAATTCCGGCATGGATCAGGTCGTCAACCTCTACCTGCACCGGCAGATTATCGCGAATCCGGCCGGCTATGGCTTTGACTAACGGTAGGTGCTTGACAATCAAGGCGTCGCGATCTTGCTTCGACTCGATGGGGTGTGGAAGGGGGGTTTGGGCTTGTACAGCCGCTGACATCGGCATGAAATTCTGTGGCCTCCTGAGCGAATGTTCGGTGCGCGGCAACCGATATGACGAACGGCCTCCGGTAGGTGTCCGCGGTCGGCGCCGCTGATAGCGGCGTCGGCCGGGGGATCCAACTCGCATTTCTCATCACCGACGGGCAAGCGGGCGACAGGCCGCCCATCTTTGGTTGTGCTTGCTCGCCGTGCTCAACGTACTATGCAAGTACGGCTATGCTAGTCAAGCAGCGTCCGCCTCGTACTGACGGACTTCTAATGCACATTGCCTTGCCTACGCGATGAAAAAAGCGAGCTATCAATGGGCCTTCTCTCCTCGGACTTGCTCGCGGCACGCTTGTCTGCACAAGCCTTGCCACGACACGTCAAAGGCGTAAGTGCTTCAATTTCAATGGCGGGGGTTGTCAATCCTCTGTCACTTGTCAAGTTTTTGACGTTTCGGTGTCGGAAAATCTACCGCCGGCGCACCGCATCGGACTAGACAAACTAGAACTCCACGGTCGGCGGCTCATAACCAGCGGTGATGGATATTTACTTGACTCAGGTATTGGGAAATAGCCCCTACATGTTGTGGTCGTCCGTAGCGCGTGTCGCGGTGCCTCCGACCAGCGATTTGTAGGGTGCCGGTGGCACGGCGACGGCCTGTTGAACCAGGCGGTAAAAGAGCTTGCCTCGACTTCTGGACTTGCGGCGGTTGAAGCGGAAGGCGAATTCGTCGAGGTAGGAGTCGAGATGCTCGTGACTGACCGCTCCTTGATGCGTGCCCAGTATCCAGCGCTTCACTAACGACACCACGCGGTGCACCCGGGGGAGCAGTTTCGAGGCGCGCGCCGGTTGCCCCTCCAGGTAGCTCACCTCGTGGCGATAGCCGTCGCCTTCGAGCGGTTCGTATCCCAGCCAACCGTCGGTATGGACCACGCTGCCGGGTTCGATCGACTCGCCGACGAAGGCCATCAAGCTGTCCCCGGAGGCGTTGGGAATGGTGCGTATCCGAACCCGCCCGATGCCGGCACCATCTTCCTCGGCCGCTACTACAATCAGCGCCTCAGCGTCGGTTTGGCGACCGCGCACGCCCTCCTCCAAGCCTCCTAAGTAAGTCTCGTCAACCTCCACGCGCCCGCTGAGCCGATCGCGTCCGGGCCGCACCATGGCGCGCCGGAGCTTATGCAACCAAGTCCAGGCCGTTTTGTAGCTGCCCAGGCCCAACACCCGCTGCAAGCCCAGCGCGCTCGCCCCGTTCTTCTGGCTCGTGAGCCACCACATGGCTCGAAACCAACTCTGGAGGGGTTGGCGGGTGTCTTGAAATATTGTGCCCGCCGTTGGAGAAGCTTGATGCCCGCAGCCGGCGCACTCCAGCAGCGCTGTCCGCACCGCCCACGCTTTGTCGTGCCCGCATCGCGGACAACGAAAACCCTCCGGCCAGCGGAGTTGACACAGATACTCTCGACAGGCCTGCTCGGTGGCGAAACGCGCCTCGAACTCGGCCAGATTCCGAGGATAATCTTCCATTTCCCCGATCCTACATCTTGTGGTCACCTGAGTCACCATCAAACCGTTTAGTAGCGAACGTATTCTGTACTTAATTGTTGGACCGATGCTTGCGTTGCCGCTGCTGATGGTGTCACTCTGGGTGTGGTTGTTGACCCGCGACGTGCGTGTTCCATACACCCCAGAACCAGAGACAGCGGACGCCGGACGAGAAGCGGTGAACGCCAACGAAAGAAAAGACCCGCCGTCCAACTAGCGACGCGTTCGATGAATCGCCGAAGCTCAGCAACTCGCCGGGCGAGTGGAAACCGAAGACGTGGGAAGAGTTGAAGGCGCAAGTCGACGACAAATAGCCGTCAAAGATTCTTGCCGCGATCGAATCGAAAACGGGCAAGAAGGTCAAGATGGTTGCCAGCCGCGGTTGAGCGATTGTACAACTACGTCACCCGTCATGGGCGGGCGTTTTCGCTAGTCTTCCTTGACAACCCTGTCCCCCAGCTTCAGCGTGAATTCCACCGGCCGATCTCCTGGGTTGACATCGCGCTCCTGCCGCTCAATGTAGCCGCGTTTCTTACCGACGCACTTGAGATAGAAAATGGTTGCGGCGACATTCTTCTCGTCGATCAATTGGAAAAGTACGGCTTCGGCCCGATCGAGTCCGGCTTCTCGGGCTTCTTCTAGGGCCGTTCGTATCGCGGCCGATCGGTGGACGTAATCGTAAGCCCCCTTGCTCGTGCACCCCAAGGTTTCCGCCGTCTGCGTAATCAGGCCGCGGTTCTTACGGATCGCCCCAATGACTTGCGCCTCGGTGTACTTGCGACGCGAAAGTCTTTTTTTAGCCGGCACAACGATAACCCATTCGGAGCTGGCTCCTGGTCATCAAATGGTCATCAAAACTCATCGCCGTTCGTCCCCCTGTTCGACTATATGGCGAGACGCACGGGTACCTGGCGAACTTCTAACTGATTGAAAATAAAGCAAATAAATGGTAGGCCCGGCAGGATTCGAACCTGCGACCTGCCGCTTAGGAGGCGGCCGCTCTATCCAGCTGAGCTACGAGCCCACGGTTGTCGGTCGGCCGAAGAGGACCCCACTAATCTTAGTCTAGCAAAGTAGTTGAAAACCTCCGCCGGTGAACGCGGTGTTGCGGGCATGGCGGCGGCGCGCGCCAAGGCGTACGCCGCCCAAAGCGTACCTTCAACGGCGATAACGCCGGTGAGTTCGCACTGTTCGTGGAGGCCGGAATGCGGCCCATCGAGGCCATTCGCTCGGCGACCTTGCACACGGCGATGCTGCTGGGTGTCACTGAAAGCCTTGGGACGATTGATGTCGGTAAGTTGGCCGATATTGTCGCCACGCCCGGCAACCCGGTTAGAGGATATCGCCGTGAAGACCAAGGTCTCCTTAGTCATGAAAGACGGCGTGGTTTACAAGAGGCCTTGAGCCGGCGCCTCGCCGAATTTGCACTTATCCGATTCGATGCGGCACTCTAGGAGAACAAGGAAGGTGGAATCCGAAATGACATACGGCAAATTCGTTGCAGTGGCCGCGCTGGCGGCCTGGACGGTGCTCTCGACGTCGGCCGAGGTGCGCCGGTTTGACGGCCCTGGACCGGTGGAAATTCATGTCCACGCCAAAGCCAAGCCGCACAACTCGCTCGAGAAAACGTTTCGCGAGCAGTTCTATCCGGCCATTAGTAAGCAAGAAGGGTTTCTGCACTGCGATCTGCTGAGCTCGCCCAAACAGCAGCGTTCCTACATTGTCACCATCGCCTTCGAGAGCGAAGACCTTCGCTTGAAGTGGGCAAACTCGCCATTGCATCAGGAAGTCTGGCCAAAGATGCAAGTGAATTTTGAAGAAAGCAGTTTGTCGGTCGAAGCGTTCGGGTTGGTGTCACCGAAGTGACGTCGTAATCACCCTGGCAACAGCGCGCCGGAGAGCGGTGGGTGTGCGACATAAATGTGGAAGCCCTTCTCGCAATGCGAACAATAGAATCAGAGCCCTGAGCGCAAGCGACGGGCTGAGCGACCGAGTACCAAACTCCGGGGCACGGTACGACACAGTCCCCATTTTTCGCGGCCCTTGAGATGTATTCCCCGATTCGAGCTGTATGAAGATCTTGATGGTTGGTTCCGAGGTCGATCCCTACTCGAAAACAGGGGGGTTGGCCGACGTTCTCGGTGCGCTGCCGAAAGCCTTGGCCGAGTTGGGTCACGACGTGGCGGTCGTCTCCCCGCTCTACGGCGACACGCCGGTCAAGAACGCTGATGTTGTTTTCGACTCCCTCACGGTCCGCGTCGGCGAGGAGAATCATTTCCCACGAGTCGTCACTCTGCTCGACGGTGGCGTGCGGCACTATTTCGTTGCCTATGATCCCTTTTTCGACCGTCACGGCCTCTACGGCGACGCCGACGGCGACTACCCCGACAACCCGCGGCGGTTCTTCCTGTTCGCCCGCGCGGCAATCGAGATCACCAAGCTTGATTTTCATCCCGACCTCATCCACTGCCATGAATGGCAGACGGCTATGGTTCCCGTGCTGATTCGATCGGTGTATGCCGAAGATGCCGCGTTGCGGGAAACGGCGCTGCTGTTTACGATTCACAACCTGGGCTATCAGGGCGTCTTTGAAGCGCCCATCCTCGAAGAGCTTGGGTTGCCCGATGAGCTTTTCGGCGTCGACGCGCTCGAATACTACGGCAAAGTCAGTTTCATGAAGGGCGCCCTGCTCTACTCCGACGCGCTCAGCACGGTGAGCAAGAAGTACGCTGGTGAGATTCAAACCGAGGAATACGGCTGCGGATTGGAAGGCGTCGTGCGCAGCCGCGCCGACAACCTCTACGGCGTATTGAACGGCGCGGACTACACGCTATGGAACCCGCAGCACGATCCCCTGATCGCCGCCCGCTACACGGCGGACGATCTGCGCGGCAAAGCGACCTGCAAGCACGACCTGCTCGAAAGCTACAAGCTCGCGCTCGACGACCATCGCCCGCTGGTCGGCATGGTGGCGCGGTTGGCCTGGCAAAAAGGCGCCGACCTGTTGATCGAAGCCCTCGACGAATTAATGGCGGACGACTGCGCCATCGTCGTGTTGGGAGCAGGCGACGCCGCCACGGCCGAGACATTGCACGAGGCGGCGCGAAAGTATCCCGATCGCTTCGGATTTTACGAAGGCTTCGACGAGCACCTGGCGCACAAAATCGAAGCCGGATCGGATATTTTTCTGATGCCGAGCCGTTACGAACCGTGCGGTTTGAATCAGATGTACAGCCTGCGCTACGGAACCGTTCCCGTCGTGCGCTCCACCGGCGGTCTCGACGACACCGTGACGAATTTCGAAGACGGGGTCGCCGACGGCACCGGGTTCAAATTCACGGAGTACTCCGCCGAAGCGATGATCGACGCCCTTCGGCGGGCCTTCGCTGTTTACCAAGATCGCGAGAGCTGGCGAACTCTGATGCGCAACGGCATGAAACGGGATTACTCCTGGCCGGCGTCGGCCCGCGAGTACGATAAGATCTACCGCGAGATGCTCGAAAAACGCGGTTGACGGGCGGTCGGGATTCTCGAAGCCGGTTTGGACTCGCGGCGGCGGGAGCACAACGATCAACGCCGCTCTTCTCGTTGCGTGGCGAAGTGCATGTCAGCCACCATCATCGAAATCTCGAATCTGAGGAAGGCCTACGGCTCCACCTTGGCTGTCGATGACGTCTCCTTTGGCGTGGCCGAGGGGGAGATCTTCGGCCTTATCGGTCCCAACGGCGCCGGAAAGACGACCACCATGGAGTGCGTGGAAGGCCTCCGGAAACCCGATAGCGGCGCCATCACGGTTCTGGGCGTGGATCCCCGCCGGGACTCCCACGCACTCCAGAACCGCATCGGTATCCAGTTGCAAGAAGCGCAACTCCAAAAGCGCATCAAGGTCTGGGAGGCCGTGGATCTGTGGTCCTCTCTTTATCCGCGGAATGTTGACACAAACGCGCTCGTTGAGCGGCTGGGGCTGACCGACAAGCGTAACGCCTGGTTCATGACGCTGTCGGGCGGTCAAAAGCAGCGCCTGTTCATTGCCCTGGCGTTGATCCACGACCCCGAGGTCGTATTCCTGGACGAGCTGACCACGGGCCTTGACCCTCAAGCACGCCACGCCATCTGGGGCCTTGTGAGAGACATAAGGGATCGCGGAAAGACAATCTTTCTGACAACCCACCTGATGGAAGAAGCCGAGCGATTGTGTGACCGAGTCGCCATCATCGAACACGGAAGAGTCGTGGAGTTGGGCAGCCCCGCCGCTTTGGTGAGAAAACATTGCCCGCAAAGAGCTGTGGTGTTTTCCTGCGAGCGGGAGGGAGTGAACGAGCTACTCGAGCGGGTTCCGGGTGTCGAGGCTGTCAACAGCGAGGGCCCAACCCATAAAGTGAGCGGCACAGGGGAAGACTTTGTTACCGAGATTATTCGTTTCGTGTCCGAGCAAGGGCTTCGCGTCAGCGACTTTCGGACGGTGATGCCAACGCTCGAGGATGTTTTCCTAAAACTGACCGGGCACGGAATAAGAGATGATGGGTATTTACTTGACTCAGGTGACCACAAGATGTAGGATCGGGGAAATGGAAGATTATCCTCGGAATCTGGCCGAGTTCGAGGCGCGTTTCGCCACCGAGCAGGCCTGTCGAGAGTATCTGTGTCAACTCCGCTGGCCGGAGGGTTTTCGTTGTCCGCGATGCGGGCACGACAAAGCGTGGGCGGTGCGGACAGCGCTGCTGGAGTGCGCCGGCTGCGGGCATCAAGCTTCTCCAACGGCGGGCACAATATTTCAAGACACCCGCCAACCCCTCCAGAGTTGGTTTCGAGCCATGTGGTGGCTCACGAGCCAGAAGAACGGGGCGAGCGCGCTGGGCTTGCGGCGGGTGTTGGGCCTGGGCAGCTACAAAACGGCCTGGACTTGGTTGCATAAGCTCCGGCGCGCCATGGTGCGGCCCGGACGCGATCGGCTCAGCGGGCGCGTGGAGGTTGACGAGACTTACTTAGGAGGCTTGGAGGAGGGCGTGCGCGGTCGCCAAACCGACGCTAAGGCGCTGATTGTAGTAGCGGCCGAGGAAGATGGTGCCGGCATCGGGCGGGTTCGGATACGCACCATTCCCAACGCCTCCGGGGACAGCTTGATGGCCTTCGTCGGCGAGTCGATCGAACCCGGCAGCGTGGTCCATACCGACGGTTGGCTGGGATACGAACCGCTCGAAGGCGACGGCTATCGCCACGAGGTGAGCTACCTGGAGGGGCAACCGGCGCGCGCCTCGAAACTGCTCCCCCGGGTGCACCGCGTGGTGTCGTTAGTGAAGCGCTGGATACTGGGCACGCATCAAGGAGCGGTCAGTCACGAGCATCTCGACTCCTACCTCGACGAATTCGCCTTCCGCTTCAACCGCCGCAAGTCCAGAAGTCGAGGCAAGCTCTTTTACCGCCTGGTTCAACAGGCCGTCGCCGTGCCACCGGCACCCTACAAATCGCTGGTCGGAGGCACCGCGACACGCGCTACGGACGACCACAACATGTAGGGGCTATTTCCCAATACCTGAGTCAAGTAAATACCCATCAGGCCCAAATTAGAGATCGAGCCCAAGGGCTGTCACGTAGGTTTAAAAAATATAAAGCTATTTGTTTCAGTGACTTAGTATTTTCAGACGGCAAAAGTCGGCGACTGCAACGTTATTCTGGACACGGATACTACCTCACTGACGGGCCGGCGCTTTCTAGAAAGAAAACTCCTCCGGCCGCCTCCTTTGGAAAGGAACGTTTGGAATGCGAAGAATCAATCGTAGGGGAATTCGTCTGTTCGTTTGCGGAATGCTGTTGGTACTGTCGGCTCCGAATCTGACGGCCATCCCCAAAACCACAATTCAAGACACACTGTTCAATGCCGATGGAAGTAAGGTCCACGGCTCGGTGACGCTCAGTTGGACCGGCTTCACGGCATCGGATGGCACGACGCTGGCAACCAATTCCGTGAAAATCAAAATCGTGCAGGGGGTGCTGGTCGTCAACCTCGTGCCGAACGAAAATGCCGTGCCCCCCGGCACGACCTACAAAGCGACCTATTTGCTCAACAACGGAACTCGCTTCGTGGAGCACTGGGTGGTGCCGGAAAGCGCCACACCGGTGACGGTCAGCGATGTCCGCATCGGTCAACTTCCTCCGGCGGGTACGGTGATCTCGATCTCGCAGATTTCGGGACTCAATTCGGCTTTGGATACGAAGGCCGACATCGACCAGGTGAATGTCTTTACCGCTGAGCAGATTCTGCAAAGAAGCAGCGCCGGATCGACCAATCCATTGCTGACCTTCCAAGACGAGACCGGGACTAACTCGATCAGCTTCGATATTCCGACGCTGACGTCGAGTTCCAGCTACACGTTACCGGTTGCCGACGGCGTATCGGGACAACAGTTGACGACCGACGGCGGTGGCAATTTGTTTTGGTCAGCCGCCGGGCAAGGCGCCGGGGCCGCCTCGATGTACGAGATCTTTCAGGATTCGGGGACTTCGGTAACGCAGCGCAATACGGCGAACTTCACCAACGGTCTGACCGTTTTCGATAACGCGTCCCAGACGCGTACAGAGGTCGAGCCGGTGTACGGGTCGACCGCCGGGACGATCACCGAAGGCAACGACGCTCGGCTTTCTGATGCACGCACTCCCTTGGCCCATGCTGCGACCCATGCAAGCGGCGGGTCGGATCCGGTGACGCCGGCGAGCATCGGGGCGCTGTTGGATACGAACGACCAGATTCTCAGCACCCAAGCCGGCACTCCGGTCTTGATCGTGCACGGCATCACCGGCCAAGCGGCCGCGATCCAAGAATGGCGCGATGGGAATGGTGATTTGTTGGCCCACGTGACTCCCGACGGGAGCGCCTTCTTCCGTGAAATGGGCCTGGCCACGAAGCTCGGTGGTACCGTCGTGAGCCAGTTCTTCCAGGTGGACGGGTTGAATCGCTTCGCCTTTTCCGGCTTCGCGACTGCGTTGAACGTTAGTCGCTATGACGACCTAGGCAACTTCCGCGACACGGCTTTTCAGATCTTGCGGAACGGCGGCACATTCTTGAACACGGCCTTGCAGGTCAGCGACACGACGCCGACAACCGGCGTCACGACTCTCACGGTCAAAGCCGGCCAAGGACAAGGGACCACGCCGCTGCAAGAGTGGGAAGACAATAGCGGCACGGTGCTCAGCAGTGTCGATCAGAACGGCAACCTCGAAATGAAAACTCGATACGTCGAGTTCGCCGAGGTCACCGCGCCAGCGCCGGGCTCCACGGGTGAGGTGCGGATTTTCGTCGACTCTTCAACCGGCGAAGTCTCGGCCAAGAAAGACAACGGCACTGTCGTCTCACTCGAAACACCGACTGCCGGCGGGTCGTTCGCGGCCTTCCAGGACGCCGAAACGCCGTCCGGGACAATCAACGGATCGAATGATACGTTCACTCTGGCCACCGCGCCGTCTCCGGCTTCGAGCTTGGTGTTGACCAAGAACGGTATCGTTCAGGAATCCGGTTCGGATTACACGTTGAGTTCCGCGACGATCACCTTCTTGGGCGGAGCCATACCGCAAAGCGGCGACAATCTGCTGTCTTGGTATCGCACGGATGGTTCAACGGCGGGCGGCGATCTGACGGGGATTTTCCCCAATCCCGTGGTTTCGGGAATTCGCGGACGCGTCGTTTCCACCAACGCCCCAGTCGACGGGCAGTGCCTCGTTTGGGACAACGGGGCCGGCCAATGGGTCCCCAAGGAATGCGCCAAGGTCAACGATTCGTTGCAGTGGCATTTCGCGGGAACACCTTCGACCGGCACCCAATCGATCGTGTTGTCGATTCCTGAAGGCGTGGCGAACGCGTCGCTTGTGGATTCGCGAATCTTGATCAATTCGACGGGCGGCGCTACCGACTACAACATCGAGCGCTGCATCTCGAACTGCCACTTGGGTTCGGCAACGTTCAGTGATATCTACTCGACCGACCCATCGATTTCGACCGGGCGCCGCAGCGAAGTCGGCGGTACACCCACATCGACGACAGCCGCCTCCGGCGACCAGTTTAGGGTGAGTTTCAGCACCGTGGGCAGCGGTGTCGCTGACGTGACGGTTTCGCTGACGTATCAGCATACAGCCGTTCACTAGACAGTTTACGCGCGGCAAGAGGCCAAGCTCTCTTCCATTGCGCGTTGCCCGGGAGCCGTTCGGATTTGCGGCTCCCGGGACCTTTTTGGGGGCGTCCCCTGGGTGCCGCGTTGCCGCTGATGCGTTATGGTTAGTCGCTCTTCTCCCTCACACGCTTCGATCAATCGAAACATCCCCGCGTACTTGACCAGTGGCTTACACTGGTACCTTGCATTGTTCGGGAAGGCCCGCGACTCGCCTCGCCAACTTCCGTTCCTCAAGTATTCATCCCGAAGGCGCGTATGTCCAAGGCTCACTCCGGTCCGGCGGGGACCGTCGCCAAAACCCTAATACCGCGTCAGCAATTCCGCTACTACGACTTGCTCGTGCATGTCTTCGTGGTCGTCTTGTTGGTCTCGAACTTGGTGGCGCAGAAACTCTGCGCGATCGGGCCGTTCACGATCGGCGGGACGGAGTTCGGTCCGTTCCTGATCAGCGGAGCGCAGATTCTTTTTCCCATCACCTACATCTTCGGGGATATCTTCGTCGAGGTCTACGGGTACAGCGCCTCGCGCCGGGCGATCTGGATTGGATTTTTTTCCTCGGCATTGCTGGTGATCATGGCACAGATCACGACGAGCCTCCCCCCTGCCCCGGAATTCCAAAACCAGGAAGCTTTTGAAAAAGTCTTCGGCTTCGTGCCACGCGTGTTGGCGGCCAGCCTCGTCGCCTATTGGTGCGGGGAGTTCGCCAACGCTTTCGTGATGTCGAAGATGAAGATTTGGACCGGGGGTAAGCACCTGTGGACACGCACGATCGGCTCGACCGTTGTGGGACAGGCGATCGATACCGTCGTCGTCATCACAGTTCTGTTCATCGGAATTCATTCCTTTTCGACGATGTTGAATCTGATCTTCACCGGCTACTTCGCGAAAGTCATCTACGAAGCGGCCGCGACGCCATTGACGTATTGGGTAGTCAATACGCTCAAACGCGCCGAGGGCATTGATGTTTACGACGAGGGCGTGGACTTCAATCCGTTTCGGAGTGAGCAACGAGAGGGGTGAGCACGCGTCACCCGGTCCCGGCACCGGACGGATGGTGAAGCGGCACGGGCGGTTTCTATCCGTTCTGCGTCTTCAAGCGCCTTTTCCCAAGCCTCGCAGCAGGCGAAGCGGCCAGGTCAGCAAGCGCCCGATTCGGAAACTCGGCGAGACCTCGACCTCCCCAAGAATCTTCTTGTACGCTTCGATCTGTTCTTCTTGTTCGTCGCTTTGTTGCTTGACACGGGCGATTTCCTGGCGGCGGCGGGCGATTTCGGTCAGCAGAGTTTCGACCTGCTCATCGGGCTTGGCGGGAACATGGGCACGGTTGGCGAGAAGATCGTAGAGAAACTTAATTTGATGCGTGTTGCGCATGTAGAGGGTTCGCAAATCCGAATAGTCCTCGGCGCTGAGGGTGTGCCCGGCTTGGATGTGAGCCGGCATCGGCCTTGGGACGTAGACCGTGCTGTGGTCGGGCGCCGTTTCCTCGGGCGCGCGTTCCCGCGTGTAAAAGTAGACGGCAATCGAGTGCCGTGAGATGTGGCGCTTGTCCTCGGGCAATGCGATCTGACGAAAACCGTGCCAGGAATACTCGTTCGTCTCGAACAAGACGCAGCGGTTGAAAGCCGGCGGGACGGAGCGAACGTGGTCGGTTTCCGGGTCCCAAGGATCACGATGGAGATCGAGCACGCCGCCCCAGTTCTCATCCCATTCGCGATTGAGGAAAAGAATCAGGTTCAACCGGCGATGCAACGCCGTGGTCGGGTGGTAGTTGAAATCGACATGAGGATCCAGCTCCTGGCCGTGGCGATTCTCATGCGTACCGCCGCCTACATACTCGGGGTCGTAGAGCAGGTTGGGGATGCCGGTCCAACTGCTGACGAGGTTTAGGAATTCCTCGGATCGAATCAAATTGTCGAAGCGTTTGTAGGAATCGCCCAACTCGGGAAGATTCGTGTGGACCGCCTTGCCGCCCTCGGTTCCCAATTCGCTGATCGCCTTGTCACCGCGAAAGCCGGGAAAGGCCTCGGCGAGTTCGCGGCAGAATTCCGAGGTAAGCAGGTTGTCGATGACGAGATGGCGAAACGGCTTGGCTTCCCGAAAAGAGACGGTAAGGGAGTCGTCTTCGGCGTGCGGCTGGAGTAGATCGATCATGGTGCGGGTTCGTCCCCAGGATATTAATGTAGCTCGTCGGGGAGACGTTCCTCCATGTGCATTTTGGGCAAGCGGCGAGTTCTTCCACTCTTCCCCTGATCTTATGAGAGAGCAAGGAACGACGCGTCAGGTCTTCTTGGACCGAAACGCCAAAGCGCGTCCCCGCGCTGAGGTCTTCCTCTCCGAAAACCCGGCGCGTAGCCTGGACGGGAGTCCACGTTCCGGGCTCGGAGCCGCCTATTGGGGAACTTCTTCGACCCGCTGTCAGGTTTGCCACGGTATTCTGAATGGTTGCCGACGGAGGAGCCGTCATCCGGCTATCGGCATTCCCCTATCGCCATGCATGTGAAGAAGCTACGGCTGCTGACGCCCGGCCCGACGCCGCTCTATCCGCCGGCGGTCAGCGCCATGGCCAGCGCGGACATCCATCATCGCACCGAGGATTTTCGCCGGCTCTACAAGCGCGTCTTGGAGAATCTGGCCCACTTCATGGGCACCGAAAACGACGTCGTGCTCTTCACGGCCTCGGGTACCGGCGCGATGGAAGCCGCCGTTTCGAACCTATTCTCGCCCGGTGACAAAGTGCTGGTCGCCTCGGCCGGGAAGTTCGGCGAACGCTGGGTCGCCTTGACAAAGGCATTCGGGCTGGATGTAACCATCCTCGACGTTCCCTACGGAGAAGCGGTCGCGCCCGAAGCGGTCGCCGAGGCCTTGGCGTCCGATCCGGCGATCCAAGGCGTCTTCACGCAGGCCACGGAAAGCTCGACCGGCGTTTCCCACGATATTCAAGCGATGGCCGAGACCGTGCGCGGAACCGACGCGATCTTCGTGGTCGACGCCATTACCGGTCTGGGGACCAGTCATCTCGACATCGACGGCTGGGGCCTCGACGTGGTCGTGGGCGGATCGCAAAAGGCCGTGATGATTCCGCCCGGCCTGGCCTTCGCGGCGGTCAGCGAAAAAGCCTGGGCGCACCGGGAAAGAGCCCAAGGCGGGTATTTCTATTTCGATCTATGGAAGCATCACCAAACCGGCGTGGGCGGCGAGTCGCCTTTCACTCCGGCCGTTTCGCTGGTGCTGGGACTCGATGCGACCCTCGCCTACATTCGCGAGATCGGCCCTCGGAACCTTGTCGAAAATGCCCAACTTCTCGCGCACTCTACTCGTGACGCAGCGACGGCGTTGGGGCTGCGGCCTTTCGCGAAAGCAACCCCGGCCGGGGCCGTAACGTCCATTTGCGCGCCCGAGGGGATCAACTCCGGCGAGATCGTCAGGCAATTTCGCGACCGCTTCGGGTCGATCATCGCCAACGGGCAGGGCTCGATGAAGGGCGAGATCTTTCGCATCGCGCACCTGGGATATTTCGACTTCTCGGATCTGTTCGGCGTGATCGCGGGGCTGGAAATTATCCTCCAATCGCTTGGTCATCCTGTCGAGTTGGGCACGGGAGTGCGGGCTGTGCAGCGTGTGTATGTCGAGGCGGATGAGGGGCGTTGAAAAAATGGAGACTGTACCGAGCGCCGATCGAGCGAGTTCCATTGAATCCATGAGTTCACCGGGCGCGAAGTGGACTGTCCCCGATTTTTTCGACGCCCCTGACCGAGGCGGCTGGATCGATTCAGGCCGATCATGAAGATTCTCATCAGCGACCCGATCTCGCCCGCCGCGGCTGCGCTGCTCGAAGCCGAGCCGGGTTGGGAGGTAGTGGTCAGCAACCCGCAGGAGTTTCTTCCGAGCCTCGCTGACGCCGACGCGCTGATCATTCGCTCGGCGACAAAGGTGACCCGCGACGTTCTCGCGCAAGCGCCGCGATTGCGCGCCGTCGGCCGCGCCGGCATCGGCGTCGATAATGTCGACACCGAGGCCGCTACCGAACAAGGCGTCGTGGTGATGAATACGCCGGGCGGCAATGCTATCTCCGTTGCCGAGCACACCTTGGCGCTGATGCTGTCGCTCGCCCGCATGGTCGCTCAGGCCAGCGAATCCACTAAAGCGGGAAAGTGGGAAAAGAAGAAATTCCTGGGTACCGAACTCAACGGCAAGACGCTCGGTATTGTCGGGCTCGGTAACATCGGCATGCAGGTAGCGATCCGGGTAAGGCCGCTCGGCATGGAGGTCGTCGCCCATGATCCGTTTGTGTCCCGCGAAGCGGCGCAAGATCAAGGCGTTGAGCTGACCTCGCTCGACGAACTTTTCGCGCGCTGTGACTACGTCACACTGCACCTGGCCGTCACGCCCGAAACGGAAGATTTTCTGAACGACGAAGCCTTCGCCAAGATGAAAGACGGCGTTCGAATCGTCAACTGCGCGCGGGGTGAGTTGATCGACGCCGATGCGCTGTGCCGCGCGCTTGATGCGGGCAAGGTCGCCAGCGCCGCGCTCGACGTTTTTCCGGAAGAGCCGCCACCGCCCTCATCGCCGCTGCTCGGCCACCCCAACGTCATCGCAACGCCGCACATCGGCGGTGCAACCGCGGAAGCGCAGGAAACCGTCGGTATCCGCATCGCCGAGCAGATCCGCGATTTCCTCAAGAGCGGCGTCGTGACCAACGCGGTCAACATGCCGTCGATCAGCGCCGAGCAGTACGGCAAACTCAAGCCCTTCTTGGACCTAGCGCTGCGGTTGGGGTCGTTTGTCGCCCAAATCGCCACCGGGCAGCCACGGCGGGCGACGATTCTCTACTCCGGAAACTTCGAGGAAAAAGACGCCGCGCTGATTCGTAACGCGGCTCTGGCGGGCATTCTCAACCGCTTCCTCTCGCAAAAAGCGAACTTGATCAACGCCGCGCAGGTGGCCGGCTCGCGCGGGCTGGGGGTAAGTGAAATCCGTCGCCGCCGCACACAGTACTCGGACTCTCTGGCGGTGATCCTCAAAACCGAACACGGTGAACACAAGGCCGAGGGCACGGTCTTTGCCGACCAATCGCCGCGCCTGATCAGCGTCGACGGCATCTACGTCGAAGCCCCGCTCGACGGTCATATGGTGTTTTCGAAGAACGACGACGTTCCGGGCGTGATCGGCCGGTTGGGAACCATCCTGGGCGAGAATCATATCAATATCGCCGATTTTTCATTGGGTCGCGGGGAAAGGGCGACCTCGGAAGGGGGAGCCGCCGAGGCCGTTGCCGTCATTCGGGTGGACGGGGATATACCGAAAGACGTGCTGGATCAACTGCTCGAGGTGGAAGCCGTCAACTTTGCCCGACCGGTCGAGTTACCCTGATCACAGGAGAAACCTTGTCAAGCGATTGAACCTCTAAGAGCCAGTGCCCCGACCGAGGCATATCGGCCAAAAGCGACAAACACTCGCGTTTGTCCGAGTCAACAGTTGAGAAAAGCTCGCAGTTTGTCTCCCTCCGGCCCAATCGAAAGTTTTAGCTTACGGCGTCGGTTCGCGAACTTCCAATACAAACGGCAGACCGCGCTCGCGATTGACTTGGGCAGTCAGGTCAAGATCCACTTCACCGACGGTCACGCGGTTGCGAACGCCGTCGCGCGTGACGTAGTGCAGAGCGTCCTGCTCGAGCCAGTGCTCGCGCGACGTGTGGATTGTGCCGTCTCGTAGGGCGATGAGGTGAAATGTGGCTTGCCGTGCGGGACCGGCCTCCGGAGAGATACCCGCGGTTTCAGGCGACGCCGGTCTGAGTCCCTCGGGGCGAACTTCAAAAACGGTTCCGGTCACCGGCTCTTGTGGGGTGGCCGGGACGCGAATCACATATTGTGAACTCGATTCGGTAGCGGTCCCGGGGTCGACACGGTAGACTTGGCCTGACTCGCGGCGCTCCCTATCGTCTTCGTCGTCGAAATAAGCTTCGCCGTAATCATATCCACGACGGTAACGAGTGTACCCATAAGGGGCGTAGACAAAGGGCAAGCCGTAATGGAAGTACGGGTTGTATCTTCCGTAATAGCCGCCGCCGAAACGTCCGCCTCGATGCCCCGATCTTGAGAAGGCGTCATAAGTCCACCCTCTGACCCGCGGCGCTTTCACATGGTTACGGTTGACGGGAGCCGACCCGCCGCCGCCGGCCTCTCTCGCCCGAGGCGGATTCGTGATCACGCGGTCTGTCCCTCGGAAGCCCGTCGAAGTAACCCCCGAACGCCTGTGATTCGGTCCGTCAGGGCGGTTAAACGGTTGCGCGGCACCGGCGGATCCGCCTCGGCGCGGACCCGCGCCCGCGCCACGACCTCGAGCGAGGCCTCCTGCTCGTGATCCACCGCCGCGCAACGAGCCTCCGCCGAAACTGGTGTTGCCGATGGAACTCATCCCGGCTCGGCCCGCGCGACCCTGCGATACGAGATCCCCGGGCACGACCAGAGCAAAGGCCGCCGCCAGGCTCAGAAAAGTGAGTAGACGCATCAATGCTTCCTGTCTACAGGGTAACCCCAAAGTGTTTCCCGAACAAGGAAATTCGCGGGGTTTTGTCAGTTCGCGGGACCTGGAGATCCCCGGCGCCGGCGCACGAAATTCTCGACCTTGCGTTCACAACTCCAGTTTCCAGGGTGGGCGATAGTCGCGGCGGAGGTAGGTTTGCGCCTCCTTGTTCGGGGTAGATTCGGTATCCGGGTCCCACTCGACCCGCTGACGGCTACGCAAAGCAACGTTGCCGAGCAGCGCGATGACCGTCGAGCGGTGTCCGGTCCCGATGTCGCAAATCGGAGGCTTGCGGGATTTCATCGAAGCCACAAAGTCAGCCCAGTGCGCATCGGTTGAATTATTGGACGCCCTGCCTGCTTTGGCCTCCATCCGCGCCTCGCGCTCGTAGCCACGGGGATCGAGCGATTTCATCTCGGGAACGATTTCCCACTGTTGACGGTCCACGAACAGCGTGCCCTTCGTGCCGTGGAAAGTGATGCCGTAGTCGCGGTCGAACATCGATTGCTCGTTGGTCACGCGGTTCTCGTAGACGCAAACGAATTTTGGGAACTCGAAGTTCGCCTGGATTACGTCGGGGGTTTCGCGATTGTCGTTGAGGGCGTATTTGCCGCCGACGGTCGTCACAACCCGGGGGCCTTTTTCATCCATCGCCCAGAGAACGATGTCCAGCAGATGAATGCCCCAATCGGTCATCATGCCGCCCGCGTAGTCCCAGAACCAGCGGAAGTAGGAATAGTGGTCCGGGTGAACGCCGAAGCGGTTGGCGTTGAAGGGTCTTTCCTGGGCCGGACCGAGCCACATGTCCCAATCGAGATTGGCCGGAGGCGCTTGGTCGGGAGTATTGCCGATGCCCTCGGGGAACTGGTTTTCGTAGTTCCAGCTGCGAACAAACGAAATATCGCCGATCTCTCCGGAACGGACGATTTCAACGATCTTCTGAAAGTGCTCTCCTGAGCGCTGCTGCGTGCCTACCTGTACGATGCGGTTATATTTGCGTGCCGCCTGCACCATCATTTGGCCTTCGTGGACAGTGACCGAGATCGGTTTCTCGACGTAGACGTCCTTGCCGGCCTTGCAGGCTTCGACTGCCATGTAGGCGTGCCAGTGGTCGGGAGTGGCGATGCAGACGGCGTCGATGTCATCGGCGGCGATCAGGTCGCGGAAGTCGGAGTAGACCTTCGCGTCGGGGACCATCTTCAAGGCCGCTTCGACGTTTGGTTGGTAGATCTCGGAAATCGCCACGACGTCGAGTTCGGGCTGCTTTAGGGCCGCCCGCAAGGTGTTGCGGCCGCGCCGTCCCATGCCGATGAAGCCCATGCGAAAGATCTTCGAGGCTTCAGCACCCTGTAGCATGGCTGGAGCGGCGGTGACGGCACCCGCGACGGCGGCGGTGGTCTTGAGAAAAGATCGTCGAGCGAGCGTGTGGTCTTTCAATCGGTACTCCCTGGCGAAGCCGCGGCAGGCACGGTATCAGGCTAGCGTATTTGGGCGATCGCCAAGGGGCAATTTTAAGAATCGGGCCACCACGCAGCTGGCAATCCGTGGTTTTGATACGGCCGTCGGGGCCCGGGCTAGCGCATTGCGGGTAGCGCGAACGACGCCACCCATTGCCGTATTGCTCGCGGCAAGCACTCGCGCAATTCTTCCAGCACAATCCGCGTCCCTCGGATTGTCTCGTTCTCCTCGTCTTGATCCCATTCGACGCCGGAACCCGTTCCCAGCGGCTCGATCACTATTGTTCCGCGGCCCGTCTGCAGTTGAATTGGGGGACCATCACCCGGCCCTCCCGCAAGCGTCGCCGAGCTTCCTTGTCGCGCGGTCCGCACTGTAGGTCCCAGGAAATTGCGCACTCGTCCTCTCTCGGTCCGTGCATCCACGGTGAACCGAGCCTCCCGAGGAAGCCGCAACCGAATGTCGCCCTTGTCCACTTCGGCTCGGATCTCACCAAACTCCTCGCCGGCTGAAAGTTCCAGATCCATACGTCGGCCGCGAACTTCCGTCTTGCCGCGCAGCCTTTCCAAATGCACCCGCCACCAACGGTCGCTTTGAAGTCGCACCCCGCCGTCAAATCCCGACCCGGAGACCGAGCGAACCTTGATCTCGACTTGCCCCGGTACCGCTCCGGCCTCCATTTCTCCGTTGCGCGTGCGCACTCGCACCGCGCCCTCCACCGCGGCCAGGCGCACTGTCCCAAATAACTCGCCGCAGATGTCGACATCCCCTGAGACCGACTGTAAATCGACGGTGTTTGCATTGCCTTCCAGCGAAAAATCCGCGGCCAGTCTCTCTGCTTCGATGTGCCGCGCCCTGTCGGCGTCAACGCGCACCGGCCCCCCGATGCGTCGCAAAGCGATCTTGCCGCGTCCGGCATGGATCTCGACCTCTTTGGCAACGTTCTCGACCACCAGTCGGGCACGGGCGCTATCGGAACGTAATCCAGCGTGCGCCGGCAGCCCGATTTCAACGTCAAAACGAATGTCGCGCGAATCGATCTGTTCGTCCTCGGGGGTCCTCACCCAGACTTCCGACCCTCGCTGCTCGATCTCGATCAACCCCGCGGGCACGTCGTCGTCACCGCGGCCCCAAAGTTCAGCGCTACCGTGAATCCGCACCCGCGGACCCTCGACCCCGGTCACTCGGATCGTGCCGCGCAGGTTGTCTAACACAACCGTCGTACCCGGCTCGATTTCCGTGGAGTGATCGATCGACAGTTCCACCGACGGCTCAAAGATCCCGAATCCGCGTGCCTCCATACCTAGGTTGAAAGAGCGCTCGGTGTCGTGCCGCGTCGCCGTTCCCGCGGCCGCCAGCAAGAGGACCAATACCACCGCGCCAAAACCCAATCCCCGGGGCGCCGGGCGGCCGAAGCCACGATGGATGACCACCTCCAGCAACCGGAAACCGCCCCAGGCGATCAAGATCCAGGGCCAATAAGCGGCGAACCAGACGCGCAGCACAATGCTCGGGTCCAGATTCCTCGCCAACAAGACGGCTCCTACTCCGATCAACACCAACGGACCAAATAGAGATTTGCGGCGACGTTCGGGCAGCGGCCCCCGCCCCAGACCGCCGGGCGCGGCAACACTCTGAAGCACCAGAATCAGCCCCAGCAGGATGATGATCAGCGGCCAGGTTTGGCTGACCGCGTAACCGCCGGAGTATTCGAATAGAAACATCCCGCCGAGCACCATGAGAGTCAGCGGACGACCGACCGCGCCTATCGTCTCACGAGCGCCGGCAGGGGAAGCCATGGTGGTTCTCACTCGCTCCTCGGGACCGGGCCGGGGCTAACCGGCCGAAGCCGTTTCTCCGGGTCCGGCTTCGTCGGGCAAGTCCGAGGCGCCCGCGACGGCGGGTTGCTCTCCGGGCGGAGTCTCACCCGTCGACCGATCGGGCTTGATGCTCGGCCAAGGTCCCGACGAGACATTCTCCGTTTGCCGTGCCGCCGATTGTTCCTTGACTCGTCGGTAGAGGATATGGGCGCCGAGAGCGATCAAGGCCAGCGGCCAAAAGCGAACGAAATCGGCCAGCCGCCAATATCCCAACGAATGCAACAGAAAGACGACGCCCAAAGCAATTAGAACGACGCCGCCCACGGGCGAAGATGTTCCCAGCAGCCCCGACATGTCGTCGAGTTCCTCCCCACGCCGCAGAGCCCGCGCGGTCTGCACCGCCTCGATCGGCATATACAAGCTTGTGAGCGCCAGTAAGACGACGAACACCGCCACGCCGCCGGGCTGATCGGCTTGTCCGCTGGTGATCGCGGCGCCCAGCAGTCCGCCCCACAGCAACGCGTGGACCACCCCCTTGGCATATTGGCCGTTATAGACCGCTCCCACGCCGGGAATGAATCCAAGGATGAAAGCCAAGGCCGGAAGCGGACCTTCCTCCCGATAGCCGGGTCCTCCCGTATTTTCCGCCCGTCGCCAAGCGCCCTCGTCGCTCGCCGACGCCTGAGAGGCGGCCGACTCTGTCCGCGGCGTATTGGAGGCGGAATCCCTAGCCGGCCGCTCGAGCGTTTCCAACTTTTCATCGCAAGGTGGGCAATGCGGCACGCCGAGGCGGTCCCTGCGACACTCCTCGCAGACGGCGCGGCCGCAATTACGGCAAAAGGCCGCGGCAGGGGTTTCTTCGTGGGTTGCGCAGTTCACGGGGCCTCTCGCCTTGGCGCATCCGCGCCGTCTTTCTCGTCGCTCTCCCCGGCGGGAATGCGAGCCGGCGCCGCCGCCGGGTCGACGATGTACATTTCGCCATTCCCGAATTCGGTTTGCAGCCGATAGAGCATCACCGTTGTTTCATAAAGCTCCAGCCCCGTTTCCCAAGCTCGGTCGAGTCCGTCAACGACACCGGCCGCCAAGACCGCCGTCCCGCCCTCCCGGGCGCCCAGGCGCTCCCAAGCGCCTCGACCGTGGACAGTCATCATCGACAGCCATAAGAGCGTCATCGCCAGGCTCATCGCCAGACGCGGCTGCATCAAGGGGTGGATGAACGGTCGCAAAAAGCCGAATGCCCCCGCCGGTCCGCCGGCCTCTACCGGCACGCCCGCAACGAGAGTGCCATGAAGAATGGCATCGACCAACTCAGCGGGAGGGTCGACTTTCGGGGCATCTTGCAGCAGGCTCAGGGCCAGCTCGGCGTCGGCCAGTTTGTCGGCGCAAGCACCGCATTCGGCGCGATGGTCCTCAATCCCGCGGCGCTGTTCGAAATCCGCCGTCTCGTCGAGGTAGTCGCACAAGATGCGGTCGAAATCACGGCACTTCATGGGCGCACCCCCAGGGCGCGAAGCTGTTTGCCAAGCTCCGAGCGGCCACGATTGATGCGGGACTTCACGGTACCTTCGGGAATACGCAGCACCTGCGCGATTTCCTTATACTCCATTTCCTCGAGGTCGCGCAAAATCACGGCCTCGCGCAGCTCCGGGGACAGACGCTGTAAGCCCGATTGCAATACCTCGCTCGCCTCGCTTCCACGCAACGTATGATCGGCTTGCCCGCCCGATGACGCGGTTGCTTCCAGCACCGAGATTTGATCCTCAATCGGATCGAGCACACGATGCTTTTTCGTGCGCCGGTAGTTGTCGATCAACAAGTTTCGCGTCAGGCGCAGCAGCCAGGTGCGGAATCCGCCCGCGCGAGCATCATAGGTGTGCAGGCTGCGGAAGAGCCGCAAGAAGACTTCTTGCGTGAGATCGTTTGATTCCTCGGAATGATTCGTGAACCGATAGCAGGCGCTATAGACCAACCGCGTGTGCGAGCGCACTAAGTGCTCCCACGCGCCGCGGTCGCCGTGACGGCAGCGCTCGACTAAATCGGCGTCTTGGCTCATCCGCGCTTCGGCCGCCCTTTGTTCGGCGGCGCGGCCGGGGTCGCCCGCCCACCACCCGCCCCAACTATCCAGTGCCGCTTCGGACATCATCTTTCTACCACGTCCTCTACTTAGGGGAACGAGGACCCGGGGGCGAAAGTTCAGCCAATCGAAAAAAAGAACGTGACAGGCTTGGGTCGGGGCCTCCCTTCGCCATGCAACCCCGGTGATATACTCAAGGCGCTCGAAGCCGCCGCACCGCCGAAACTCACCGCCGTCCGGCGAGCCTTTCCGCCAACCCGCCCCAAGGCCGGGCGACCGGCTGTTGTCCGTGAAACTGCCCTCGCGTCCACTACGCCTCGTCTCATGAGCCATACCCGAAAGCCCCTTCTTTGGATGGCTCTATTGCTGCTCGGCGCGCTGGTCTACGCCGTGGTTTCCAATCCCGAGTGGCGGCATTTCGACACGGTGGAGTTCCTCAACAGCTTTCGCGGCTTCGATTGGGGCTGGATCGGCGTCGCGGCCATGGCCGTCTACCTGACTCTAGCGGTGCGTGCGTGGAGGTGGCGGATACTGATGCGTTCGGCGAAGCCGGATGCCGGGCTGTGGAACTTGTTTTCCGCCACCGTGATCGGCTACGGGGCCATCGGATTGATGGGGCGGCCCGGAGAATTCGTTCGGCCGTACCTGATTGCGCACAAAGAGCGGGTACCCGTTTCGGGCCAATTGGCGGTCTGGGTGCTCGAACGCACTTTCGACGGGTTGGTCGTGCTGGCGTCGGCGGGCATTGCGCTAAGCATGCTGCGGCTCTCGCCGCAAAATGCCGGCTCGGCGATGTCTTCGCTGGTTCATACGCTTGGCGGGGCGATTGCCGGGGGCACCACGGCGGCGATCGTGATGGTTGTCTTCTTTCGCAACTACTACGACGATTTCGCGGCCTGGGTCGCGGAGCGCGGCCGTTTTCTCTCGGTGCCGCGGCGCGCTACGCTGCAACGTTGGCTGGATGTCTTCGGCGAAGGCTTGACGGTCATACGCGACGGGCGCAGCATGGCGCAATGTTTCGCCCTCAGCCTACTCGAGTGGTTCGTGATCGCGGTGTCCTACTATGCCGTGTTGGCCGCTTGCCATTGCGGCCTGACGTTTTCGATTTCGGAAGCCGTGATCTTCATGGGGGTGCTGATGTTCGCTTCGCTGATCCAGCTTCCCGGTGTCGGCGGGGGGATGCAGGTGGCGGCGGTGTTCTTGTTGACCGAGTTTTTCGGGCTTAGCGTCGAGTTGGCCGGAGGAATCGCCGTTCTACTCTGGGCGTTGACGTTTCTGATCATGATCCCGCCGGCTTTTCTGTTCCTGGCGCTGGAAGGCTTGAGTTGGCGATCCCTGCGGGGTTTGGAGCGGGAAGAGGAGAGCGGCGATTAGGGATTAGCGGAATCTGCCCCGATGTCGTAGCGCGGCAGGTTCAACAACGCCGCCGCCATCGTGTACATCGCGAAGATTTCGACCGCGAAGGCCGGGAAACCGAGATAGCCGACGATCGGCATTTCAAACAGAGTGTGGTTTTCGAAGATCGGGAAAATGTAGAGCCACTTCGCCCGCGCCCAGTAGTTCCAAAACTCCCACAAGAATCCGCACATCAGCCCGGCTTCGAGCAAGGCTCGTAAACGCGCACGGTAGCCGACCGAGAGATCGCCCAAGATGCTCGGTCGCCGGGCGCGATAGTTGAGCGCATCGGCTAGGAAGATGAAGCCCAGCCAAACCAGACCGAACATGTAGACCTTCGTGGGCCAGGGTGCGAGCAACGGGGCAATCAGCATGGCCGCGCCGATGACGATCCAAGGGACACTCGCTTTCCGCGGGGCCGGGGGCGAGGGTGGAGCGTCGGCTTTCGGGCGACCGAGCGCCATCAGCAGATCGGCCGTCTCAAGCACCGCCGGCCAGATTGTCGCGAATGACCAACCATAGCCTAGGTAGCGGGCCACGACGCCGCGCGGGAAGCCGACGTAGGTCCAATTGAGCAGCTCGCGGTTGTAGATTTCAAAAATCAGCCCCAGGAAGATGGAAAGAATCGCCATCCACAAAAAGGCGGCGGGTTCGCCGCGGATCAGCGACCGTTTTCGCAAGCTGTAAACGGCGGCGTCGACGGCTAGGATGTAGCCCGTCCAAACCAGCGGCGTAAAGTAGAATCCCACCAATCGGACCTCGGAGAACAGCAGAACCTCCGCGGCAGCGATGATGCCCAGGCCTACCCAGCCGTAGCCGGGAAAGGGCGCAACTTTCTCCGCCGGCGGATATCGCGCCAACAAATACCCGACCAACGCGGCGGTCAACGCCAGAGCAGCCCAAAGCATCGCTGACTACTCTACCTCAACCCAAGTAGATACAGAGCCCCGAACGCAAGTGAGGGGTCGGCGAGCAAGCGCTCAGGCCGATATCGATCGCGGAGTCCTTGAAAGTCGACCTGCCGGCGAGAGGCGGGGGGAGCTATGATACGTTCCCGGCGGACATGGCGTCGCGAGGGGGGCGGGTGTTTGGGGGGGGAGAAGATGTCGCCATGAGTGGCGACGCGGCACGCATGAGCGCGCGTGCCGCGGGGGCGAGGCTGAGGAAAGGCGGTACGCTTCCAGAGCGGCCGTGTGGGGGTCTCGGGAGTCCACACGAATACGTGGGGATGCATGCAGCTGCACGGGTTGGGACCGGTACTAAACGGGGTGCGCTCCGGATATTTCAAAGAAAAGTTTGATGGGTATTTACTTGACTCAGGTATTGGGAAATAGCCCCTACATGTTGTGGTCGTCCGTAGCGCGTGTCGCGGTGCCTCCGACCAGCGATTTGTAGGGTGCCGGTGGCACGGCGACGGCCTGTTGAACCAGGCGGTAAAAGAGCTTGCCTCGACTTCTGGACTTGCGGCGGTTGAAGCGGAAGGCGAATTCGTCGAGGTAGGAGTCGAGATGCTCGTGACTGACCGCTCCTTGATGCGTGCCCAGTATCCAGCGCTTCACTAACGACACCACGCGGTGCACCCGGGGGAGCAGTTTCGAGGCGCGCGCCGGTTGCCCCTCCAGGTAGCTCACCTCGTGGCGATAGCCGTCGCCTTCGAGCGGTTCGTATCCCAGCCAACCGTCGGTATGGACCACGCTGCCGGGTTCGATCGACTCGCCGACGAAGGCCATCAAGCTGTCCCCGGAGGCGTTGGGAATGGTGCGTATCCGAACCCGCCCGATGCCGGCACCATCTTCCTCGGCCGCTACTACAATCAGCGCCTTAGCGTCGGTTTGGCGACCGCGCACGCCCTCCTCCAAGCCTCCTAAGTAAGTCTCGTCAACCTCCACGCGCCCGCTGAGCCGATCGCGTCCGGGCCGCACCATGGCGCGCCGGAGCTTATGCAACCAAGTCCAGGCCGTTTTGTAGCTGCCCAGGCCCAACACCCGCCGCAAGCCCAGCGCGCTCGCCCCGTTCTTCTGGCTCGTGAGCCACCACATGGCTCGAAACCAACTCTGGAGGGGTTGGCGGGTGTCTTGAAATATTGTGCCCGCCGTTGGAGAAGCTTGATGCCCGCAGCCGGCGCACTCCAGCAGCGCTGTCCGCACCGCCCACGCTTTGTCGTGCCCGCATCGCGGACAACGAAAACCCTCCGGCCAGCGGAGTTGACACAGATACTCTCGACAGGCCTGCTCGGTGGCGAAACGCGCCTCGAACTCGGCCAGATTCCGAGGATAATCTTCCATTTCCCCGATCCTACATCTTGTGGTCACCTGAGTCAAGTAAATACCCATCTGCCGAGGAAATAGGTCGGGACGTTTTGTTCCGTGACGAACACCTCGACATAGACGGCCCCGGCGCCCAAGCTGATCGGGTAGCCGGTGTAGGGGTAGTTCGCCGTCACCGTAATGTCGGGGTCGCCGCCATCCAGCTGATGATGTACGGACCCATTGATAGCCGCGTCGTTGCGCGCCGCCATGGTGACCAGGTCCGATCGTCCCGCAACAGTTCGTAGCCGGCCCCCATCGCGCCCGTGTCGGCGGCCTTCTGCTGCCGCCGCTTGAGGTGGAAAATGGTCCCTATGTCGAGGGCCAAGCCGAGAAAAGCCAGCAGGGTCGGAAACAACAGGGTCGTCACGACCAAAATGATTCCGGCCTGGTCGTTCCACAGGCGCTTGGTCCAGGTTTTGAGTTGACGTTTCATCGTTCCTACCTCTCTCCGGCCACCGCTCGGGCGATCACACCAGGAGGACAATACTTCAGTACCAGCAAACTAAGGCTTCAGGACTACTGGTACAATTACTATGCTGTGGTCCTCTCGTCCATAGGGGAGTAAGACAAATTCCGCACATGGAAATCCTTACAACACCTTAAGCGGACACGGTGAAGGGTGGGCGGATCCTGCTTAGTTCACCATGGTACTCGGTCAGATGACACGCCCCGCGCGAGGGCCCCGGGGCTGGATAACAGGCCCCGATTGATGAACGAAACTTATCTATGTGTCTATTTTTGAGTCAGTTAGGACCCAGAAGAAACCGGCGCCGATTCCTTTTTGAGAGTCGAGAGGCGACTTGAAACAGCGGTGCGGAGACAGCGACGTTCTTCGCTCATGGCTCCGCGCAGCCGTGAGACTTGGGGCTGGCCAGCCTGCATTTCTCACCACCTGACGGTCGAAGCACATGATAGGCCCGCCATTACTTCGTTGCGCTTGCTTGCCGTGCTCACCGTACCGTTCAAGTACGCCTCTTTGCTTAAGAGATGGTGCCAAGCGGCCCGCGTCTCGTACTGACGGCCCTCTCATGCACTTCGCCTCGACACTTGGTGAGAAATGCAGGCTGGTTGACCGGAAATGGGCGGGAAAGTCGGAAAGAGTGGCGTGAGCGCCCCGAGACGGCTCAAGCCGTGATCTGAGGAATCAGCTCGCCGTGCACGTCCGTTAGGCGCATGTGGCGGCCGTTGAAGAAATAGGTGAGGCGTTTGTGATCGAGCCCCAGCAGGTGGAGGATGCTGGCGTGAATGTCGTGGTAGGTCACGACCTGTTCCTCGGCGCGATACCCGAACTCGTCGGTTGAGCCGATGACTTGGCCGCCTTGGATGCCGGCACCGGCCATCCACACGGTCATCGCGCCGGGGTTGTGGTCGCGTCCCACGCCACGCTGCGAAATCGGCATGCGTCCGAACTCGCTGTGCCAAATCACCAAGGTGTCGTCGAGCATGCCGCGTTGTTTGAGATCGCGAATCAATCCGGCGATGGGCTTATCGACCTCTTGGGCGTGCTGGGTGTGGTTTTCGACTAAGTTGGCGTGGGCGTCCCAGGTGTCGAGGTTTTGGTTGACCAAGGCGCCGTTATAGAGTTGCACGAAGCGCACGCCGCGCTCGACTAATCGACGGGCCAGCAGGCATTGCTTCCCGAAAGGTTCCGTCGTCGCCTCGTCCATGCCGTAGAGTTGCTTGGTCGCCTCGCTCTCTTGGCGAATGTCGACGGCTTCGGGCGCGCAGGTCTGCATGCGGTATGCCAACTCATAGGCCGAGATGCGCGCGGCCAGCTCCGAGCTGCCCGGATATTTCGCGGCATGGCGCTCGTTGAGCTCGGCGAGGTGATCGAGGCGTGCTCGTTGTTGCTCGGGAGCAACGTGCTCCGCCGGCGGGCGCAGGTCGAGAATCGGGTCGCCGGCGGCGCGAAACACCGTTCCTTGATAAGCGGCGGGCAGGAAGCCGCTATTCCAATTGGCCGGTCCGCTGAAGGGTCCGCCGCGTTTGTCATAGACGACGACGAAACCGGGCAGGTTCTGGTTCTCGGCGCCCAAACCGTACGTCACCCAAGAGCCCACGCTGGGGAACCCCATCAGCCGCGAGCCGGTATTCCACTCGTAGTGCGCTAAAACATGGTCGTTCGAACGTCCCGTGCAGGACCGAATGAAGGCCAAGTCATCGACCATCCCGCCGACATGCGGAAACAGGCCGGAGACGTCGATACCCGACTGGCCGTATTTCTTGAACCCGAACGGCGTACGCATCAACGGTCCGGGATAGCCTTGCCGGACGCGCACTCTTCCCTTCCCCGTCAGCGGCTGCCCGTGATATTTGTCGAGCATCGGCTTCGGGTCGAAGGTATCCACATGGCTGACGCCGCCGCTCATGAAAAGCGAAATGACGGCTTTGGCGCGAGGCTTGAAATGGCCGGCGCGGGGGACCAGGGGTGAATCGATTCCCGTGGAGCTTAAACAGGCCGCGGCGGACTTATCGAGACCGGCGGCGTCGGCGGCAAGTAGGCCGTCTTGGGCCAACAGCCAACCGAGAGCCAAACCGCTGATGCCCTCGCCGGCTTCGAATAGGAAGTCCCGGCGCGAGACAAACGGCTTCTTCGTTGATGAGCAAAGGATCGTCGGACGCTCGGCCATGATTGTTTTCTTCCGCCGGGGGACTAATTCACGTACACAAATTCACTCAAATTCAAGATCACATCACAGAGGTCAACCAGCGCGGTTCCGTCCGGATCGTCGTCGCCTTGCGCGCGATGATACTCGGCTTGCTTGGCCAGAAAGCCGAGGTTGCGATTGAGTTCATCGCCATCCGGCCCCCGACTCAAGGCGATCTGATAGGCCCGCCGGATACGCGCTTCCCCGCCCCCGCCCCCGCCCGCCTCGGACACGACGCGCTCGGCGAAGTATTTCGCTTGCTGCAAGACAAACTCGTTGTTGAGCAGCGTAAGCGCCTGCGTCGGCACGGTGGTGCGGTTGCGGCGTTCGCAGGTGACGTTGGGGTCGGGCTGATCGAAGACCTCGAACATCGGGTAGCGCAGCCCGCGCTTCCAATAGGAATAGATACTGCGCCGCCAAACCGCCGGACCTTGCTCGTTCATCTCCCATTTCCCTTTTGGGAAAGACAGGCGAACGGCCTCGGGGATGGGCGGAAAGAACGGCTTGCCACCTATCTCGCGATTCAATTTCCCCGAAGCATCGAGCACTATATCGCGGATCACTTCGGCTTCCACCCGGCGTTCGGGAAAGCGCCACAGATGTCGGCCTGACGGATCTTTCTCGCGATTCCCCGGGTGGTCGAAGACCGAAGCCATTTGATACGCTTCGCTCGTCATCAGCAGCCGGTGCATGCTCTTGATGCTCCAACCGCGGCGAACGAATTCAATCGCCAACCAATCGAGCACTTCCGGATAAAGCGGAGGCTCGCCGGTGCGGCCGAAATTGCTCGTCGTCGCGACGATCCCTCGGCCGAAATGAAAATGCCACAGCCGGTTCACCATCACGCGAGCGGTCAAGGGGTGGTCAGGCGAGGCGATCCACTCGGCCAGCGCCCGGCGGCGGCCGGAGCTAACGTTCTCTCCCGACGGGGGGACGGCGGTGGGCTCATCCCCTCGCGTTAACACGCGCAGGAAACCGGGCTCGACCGGCTCGCCTTTCACGCGATGATCCCCGCTGGGCAACAAATACGCCGTGGGCGGAACGAACGGCTTGCCGGTTTGCGGAAGAAAGGTCCCGGCAATCTCTCCGTACTCTTCCCGCTCGCCCTTGCCGGGAAGTTTTTCGTCTCCCAACCCGTCTGGAGCAAAGCGATAATCGCCGTCGCGCACGGCCATCGCTCGGGGCAACTCCGGGGGCATGCGCTTTTTGAGTTCCTCGATTTGTGCTTTCAGCGCATCCATTGCGGCGCGATCCTCGGGCTTAATGCGATCGGCGACGGTATCGACGCTTACACGGATCGACGTCACCTGATCGGCCAACAGTTTCTGGCCGGGG
The DNA here is from genome assembly GCA_965248235.1 of Bryobacterales bacterium. Lineage (GTDB taxonomy): Bacteria > Acidobacteriota > Terriglobia > Bryobacterales > UBA6623 > UBA6623. The sequence continues at coordinate 202,673 of CBDFIU010000004.1, forward strand.
GTGCGTTCGGCCTCGGGGGCGCGGACGGCGGCCCGAATCTCCTCGGGGAAGCTCTCCAGCTTCTTCTCGAACGCCAGCTTGCGGTAGGGCGCTTCGAGGTCGGTGATCTTCGCTGTCAGCGGTTTGATTTCGGCGTCGATTTCCGCCTTGCGAGCCTCGAATTCCGCGACCGCTTCGGGCGGCGCGAGCGGGAACTCATATTTCACGAAGGGAAAGAACGTCGCCAACATACTGTAATAGTCATGCTGGAGAACCGGATCGAACTTGTGATCATGGCAGCGGGCGCAATTCACCGTCATCCCCATGAAAGCGCGGCCGGTGGTTCCAATCATGTCGTCGAGATAGTTGTAGCGGTACTGGGGGTTGTCTTTCTCACGAAACCCGACCGTCGGGCCGACGCGGTTGAAACCCGTGGCGATCAACGAATCGTTGGTAACTTCGTCCAACTCGTCGCCGGCCAATTGCTCTCGAATGAACTGGTCATACGGCTTGTCGTCATTGAAGGCCCGCACGACATAGTCGCGATAGCGCCAGGCGTGGGGATAGTCGTAATCATGCTCATAGCCGCCGCTGTCGGCATAGCGGGCTACGTCGAGCCAATGGCGTCCCCAACGTTCGCCGTAATGGGGTGATGCGAGCAGGCGGTCCACCAATTTCGCGAAAGCGTCGTTGGAAGGATCACTAACAAACACCTCGACTTCATCAGGGGCCGGCAACAGACCCACTAAGTCCAGATAGGCGCGCCGGATCAAGGTTCGCCGGTCGGCCGAAGGGGCGGGTTCGAGGCCTTCCGCGTCGAGTTGCTTCTTTAGAAGAGTGTCGATCGGATTGCCGTGCCCGCGAGATGAGTCAAGTGCCGGAATCGACGGCCGCAGCGGCTTTTGAAAGGCCCACCATTGGCGGTCGGCTTCAGTGACCACGCCTTTTGGTTTTGCGGCCGGGGCGGAGGCTCGCTCGTGTCCGGGCTGTTTCGGTTGAGGATCAAGACGGGCGACGTCCCAGGATGCGCCTTGGTTGATCCATCGCTCGATGGTCGAAACCTCATCGGCGCTCAAACGGCCGCCGAGCGGCATCACGGGAGCTACGCTACCCGAGATCAGTTGATAGATGCGGCTCTCCGCGGCACGGCCGGGGGCCAGCGCGGGACCTCGCACTCCTCCACGCAGCATGCCCTCGCGGGTACGCAGATCGAGCTGCGACATGGGCTCGCCCTCTCCGTGGCAGGAGAGGCACTTGCCCTGGAGGATCGGCGCAACATCTTGGGAAAAGGAAAGATCCGCGGCCGGCGCCGCGGCGGCGAAGAAGCACGACGCGAGAAAGGCGATCGTGAGGCCGTAACGAGTGGACCGAGCCCTCCACCCCGGACCGAGGCATAGCGAGGGTCTATTCATGGGTCGAACTCCCGGGCACCCCCTGGTGCTAAAGCCAGTGTAGGCAGGTGCTTCGGGGATGTCAATTTTGTTGGGGTGCGCGGGCCGGAGGGTTGGTGGGGAATCGCTGTTGGGTCACGCCCTCTACAACAGGCGGTTCTTCATTCATTGAAAGTTCTCGACCAGCATCAAATCCGCACTGGTTTCCTCTTGCGCGCAGAGGATCCAACGCCCATCGGGAGAGACGGCGAACCCGGCGTCCTCGATCGGCGGCCGGTGCCGCAGCCCGCCGACCCGAGAGACTTCGCGCGAATCGAAGTCAAAGAACTTCACGTCCCATCTTGTTTCCGCCGAGGAGATCGCCACGCGATCAACGAAATAGATGCCCTGATTCACAACCGCCCAATGGCCCCAACCGGAAGGCACATGCTCGATAACCGGCGTCTCTTCTCCTCCCCCCGCGGGGATCTTCCAGATGGCGTTTTCGACGGAGCGGTTCTTGGCGTAGTAGACGAACCGGCCGTCGGGAGATTCGAAAGCCGCGAAGCCGCCGTGCCGCGTGACTTGGACCGCGGCGCCGGCGTGGGCCGGGTCGCCGGGGAAGGGCGTCTTCCACACTTGCATCTCTCCGCCGCGGTTCGAGGCGAAGTAGATCCAGCGGCCGTCTCGCGACCAGCTCGCCACGACGTCCTCCGACGGCATTTCCGTAATGCGCCGCAAAGAGCCGACCGACGCGTTGACGACGAAGACCTCAGGGTTGTCGCCGACTCGCGAGTCGAAAACGATGTTTCGATTGTCGGGAGACCAGCGCGGGGTACCGGTGTGTGGCCCGGCGAAAGAGGTCAGCGGGAGAGCGTTCGCTCCATCGTCGTCGGAGACCCAAATCTCGGGCGTTCCCGAGCGCGACGACCAAAAAACGATCTGTCTGCCGTCGGGAGAGAATTGTGGACCCGAATCAGGCCGTGTGGAAGAGATCAATCTTGTCGGCGCATCCTCTTCCCCGGCCCACGAGGCGAGACGCCAGATGTCGATGTCGCGCTCTCGCCGACTGTAGGCGAGGCGTCGGGCCGGGCCCGAGACGACCGGCTCGCCAGCATTCGTCTCGGTACCGACCAACCGCCGCGCTTCGCCGCCGGAAGCGGAAATCCGGGCCAGACCGTCCGGACGCGAGAACACGATTTCGCCGCCGTCGGCGGTCCAGGCCAGGCCCCGCGGTTCGCCGGAAATAAAGGAAAGTTGAGTCGGTTCACCGCCGGCGACGGGTACGGAGAAGACGTGGGTGACCGACGAAGCGCTGTAGCGCTCGAAAGCCACCGTTGCACCGTCGGGAGAGAAAGCAGGCTCGCGATCATCAATGGCTTGGCCGGGCGGGGCGGTCAGCCGCTGCTTGCGGCCGGTTTCAACCGAGAGCAAAAAGATACCGGGCCGCTGATCGGAGGAGTCCTGATCGGGGACGGCCAGGTGTTTTCCATCCGGGGACCAATCGATGGTGGTACCAAAATAGGCCGAGGCGGCGTCGCGGGACGGCGGGATTCTCAATTCGGCGAGCCTTCGTTCCGGGCCGCCGATGGGGGGGATCAACAGGACCTCGGCGACGCCGGGGCTCGTCTCCCGCAGGAAAGCGATCTGTCGTCCATCCGGCGACCAAGCGGGACTACGATCGCCGGCGGGTGCCGTCGTCAGCCGCAGGGACGGTCCCGGACCCGTCAGCTTGACGTAAATGTCGAAGTTGTCCTGCTTGTCGCCATTCCATGAGAAAGTCACCTGGTTGCCGTCGGGCGAGAAGCTCGGTTGCTCCTCGGCGCCCGCGTAACTCGTGAGGGGAACGACCCGAAGAGAAGGTTCCGGCGGCGGCGCCGAAGGACCGATCAAGCCCGAAAACCAAGCACCCGCCAGCGCGGCCAGGGCCAGCGCAAACACCGCCGGGGCCACGCGTTTCGCCATGTGGCGGTCAGGGGAGACCGGCGCTTGCCTCGTGACCTGCAGGGTGGCGGCCGACTCTTGTTTCCCGGCCTGCGCTCGAATGTCGTCGAGCAGTTCCTGCATACCCGGGTAGCGCTTGTCGGGATCCTTGGCGAGACACCTTTCCAGGAGCTTATCCACCTCGCTCGACAAGCCGGAAACAAGGCCGCTCACAGGTTCGGGGTTCTCGTGCTTGATCGAATGAAGGACAGCCTGCTCATGGTCGGCGCGGAACGGCAACCTTCCGGTGAGCATCTCGTAAAGCACGACTCCCAGCGCCCAGATATCGGTGCGCTGATCGACCTTTTGTCCCCGCGCTTGCTCGGGAGACATATAGGCGACGGTGCCAAGAGTAGTGCCTTCCTTGGTGAGCGTCTTGACGCGGGCGAGATAGGCCACGCCGAAGTCCATCAGCTTGACGCGGAGTTCTCCATCACTCCGCTCGGTCACCATCACGTTGCTGGATTTGATATCGCGGTGAACGATGCCTTCACGGTGGGATTCCCGCGCTCCCAGGGCGATCTGCCTCGCGATATCAAGAGCCTCGGCCGGGGGGAGGGATTTGGATGCGATCCTCTCGCCGAGGCTGTGCCCTTCGATGAAAGCCATCGCGATGAACAGTTGTCCGTCGTCCTCGTCAATCTCGTAGACGGTGCAGATGTTGGGGTGATCGAGGGCGGCGACGGCGCGGGCCTCGTTGACGAAGCGCGCCTTGTGTTCCTCGTTCTCGAGCGCGTCGGGCCGCAGGAATTTCAGAGCGACCGAGCGTCCCAGCCTGGTGTCCTCGGCCTTGTAAACCACCCCCATACCGCCCTCGCCCACCTTTTCGGTGATTCTGTAGTGGGAGATGATTCGACCGATCATCGATGTCTCACCGGGGTTTCCATCTTGACCCCGGTGCGCCTCCAGTATACATCGGCGCCACTGGGGAGAGTTCCTTGTGCGTGGCTGGGGGCACGTTTGGATTGCCGGGGTACGAGGTGTGGGGAAATCGGAGGATTCGAACCGATGAATCGGTTCGCGGCAAGGCTGGAGCCTCACGCCACGTCGGCGCCGACCGCTCCGCCGAGACCGGCCGGCCGATGCGCAGGATATCTCTTAACATGTTGATATCGTGGAGGATAGAGAACAATTCGTTGCGCGGAATTTGCCGGGCGACTCGTCGGGTTTTTTTGTTTCCTTGGCTTGGCGCTGACGGTCTTGGGTTTGGGGGGCCGCGCTCAGGATAGCGGGCTTGCCAAGCCGGTTTGGCCTCAGTTCGTAGCGGTGGCGTCAAAATCGGGTCAGGCCGATTCTCCGAGCTGTGCGCGATCGGGTTCCCCGATCGCGTCTTCGGCCCGCCCCAGGCCCCCGAACGACCGGCTTGCCGGTCGTTCGCCCGGAAGAGGTTGGGGGTTTGGCACTGAGTGCCGGTCCTTACGACGGACCGGCCCAGTATTCATTCCAGCCGAGTGAATACTGCGTGAACGCTGTTGGGGGGCTTTCTGTTGCGGCGCTTGTTGGCGTGGGCGAGAAGAAGATTCTTTACTCGGGAGCTCCTCCGAGAATAGGCCTCTGAGCGTACTATGCGTTAGATTCAGATCTCGGAATGGCAAGGGATGGGTATTTACTTGACTCAGGTGACCACAAGATGTAGGATCGGGGAAATGGAAGATTATCCTCGGAATCTGGCCGAGTTCGAGGCGCGTTTCGCCACCGAGCAGGCCTGTCGAGAGTATCTGTGTCAACTCCGCTGGCCGGAGGGTTTTCGTTGTCCGCGATGCGGGCACGACAAAGCGTGGGCGGTGCGGACAGCGCTGCTGGAGTGCGCCGGCTGCGGGCATCAAGCTTCTCCAACGGCGGGCACAATATTTCAAGACACCCGCCAACCCCTCCAGAGTTGGTTTCGAGCCATGTGGTGGCTCACGAGCCAGAAGAACGGGGCGAGCGCGCTGGGCTTGCAGCGGGTGTTGGGCCTGGGCAGCTACAAAACGGCCTGGACTTGGTTGCATAAGCTCCGGCGCGCCATGGTGCGGCCCGGACGCGATCGGCTCAGCGGGCGCGTGGAGGTTGACGAGACTTACTTAGGAGGCTTGGAGGAGGGCGTGCGCGGTCGCCAAACCGACGCTAAGGCGCTGATTGTAGTAGCGGCCGAGGAAGATGGTGCCGGCATCGGGCGGGTTCGGATACGCACCATTCCCAACGCCTCCGGGGACAGCTTGATGGCCTTCGTCGGCGAGTCGATCGAACCCGGCAGCGTGGTCCATACCGACGGTTGGCTGGGATACGAACCGCTCGAAGGCGACGGCTATCGCCACGAGGTGAGCTACCTGGAGGGGCAACCGGCGCGCGCCTCGAAACTGCTCCCCCGGGTGCACCGCGTGGTGTCGTTAGTGAAGCGCTGGATACTGGGCACGCATCAAGGAGCGGTCAGTCACGAGCATCTCGACTCCTACCTCGACGAATTCGCCTTCCGCTTCAACCGCCGCAAGTCCAGAAGTCGAGGCAAGCTCTTTTACCGCCTGGTTCAACAGGCCGTCGCCGTGCCACCGGCACCCTACAAATCGCTGGTCGGAGGCACCGCGACACGCGCTACGGACGACCACAACATGTAGGGGCTATTTCCCAATACCTGAGTCAAGTAAATATCCATCTGGCAAGGAAGAGCGCTGACGCGACAGTGACCGAAACAGAATTTTCATGGCGGTATTATGAATATCGCGTTTTCATAGAAACCGACCGTCCCCGATCTCCCGCTAATCGATTTCCTAATCGGAGTCTTCACTCCAAACCGAACGTGTAAATCTTACCTATTGACGCAGCACTTGCGCTCATGGCAGCGCCGGGCGCGAGCAGACCGTACTCTCCAATTTCGATGCTACTCATTATCAACAACCCCCGAGGCCGCCTTGCCGTTGATCGTGAACACAAAACGATTACCTTCGACGACCACGTGCACTTCGTTCCACCCGTCGATGCGAATGTCGGCGGGCGTGAGAGCGTCATCGAGCGGCGCGAAGGTCTTCCCGCCCGCCTCGTCAATGGTGACGAGCGCTCCTCGGTCGACCAGATTATGGCCTCGCCAATAACCGTGAAAGTCCCAACCGCCCAGTGTGTGGGCCCCGATTCCGACATGCCCGAAATCGGCGTGGTAGCCGCTGATACGGTGCGTCTCCGATTGCCCCACCAGCCCGCGGATATGAATACCCGAGTTCGCCGGTGAACTGATGCGGTAAGAAAGCTTGAGTTCGAAATCGCTCAGCTCGCCACCCGCCCAAATCAAGTCGGACCCCACGCCCTTTGTGCGCCCGACCAGCACGCCGTCACGAACCGTCCAATCACCCGCGCGCTCCTCCGGCAGCGCCCGCCACCCTTCAAGGCTCACGCCGTCGAAAATCGGAACGAAGCCTTCCGCCGAGCCCCAGGCCGCGCCAAAAGGAACGCCGAGAAGCACAAAAAGAATCAAAGGCCGCATCATTTCATGTTGCATACGAGGTTACATTAGAAACGTTCCAGCCGCCGGTCGTGACTGAATCCGCGCCGCCAAACGAAAACCGCGATTCCCCCGCGTCCAATCCGATTCTACCCCGAACAAGATCCGCCGGCGACACCCCTACGCATCGTAACTCTTCAAGTCGCCGGCTCGACGCATCCTTGCTGTGGATCAAAACTCCGACCGGTAAACAAGAGTAGAAACGCCGCGGCCGTCGGACAATGTTGCCAACCAGCCGTACCTCCACTATGCTGTCTGTGCCGGGGATAGATCGGCAACCCTGGCTGAGTGATTGATCGAGCGACTCGCCATGCCCCGCAAGCCATTGCGACGACTCTTCGCAACGCTCTTCGCCGCGCTCATCCTCCTGGTGATCGTGGGTGTCTGGGTCGCCGGGCAGTTCCCGTCTCTAACCAACGGACCCAAGTCCAGCGCCGAGATCCTAGAGAGTTTGTTCAAGACTCCCGCCAGCCCGGCCACAAGGCCCGCGGATCACCTGCTTGAGCACATCAACCAGGCCGCCGTGGAACTCTTTATCCGAGCCTGTGACCTGCCCGCCGACGTCGAGGGGCGATTGCTGGGATTGGTTCGCGGCGAGCGCTTCGAGGAAGTGACGGTTCCTTTCGTCCTTTTCTTTTATGAACTCTATGGTGCGCCGGCACAAGCCGCAGCCGGCGACTTCGGCGATCTGGCTTACGCCGAGGCGATCGAGCCCGAGATGGTTCGCGAAGGCCGGCCCGGCCTCTCCCGGCTAGTGCGGCGATCGTTGGAGCTTAGAAGGTGCGTCTCTCGGGGCCTTCGACTCTTCGACGCCTTGTTCTTGCAAGCAAAGCCGGGAGCGATCGAGCGGGATCTGCCGCCGCGAGAGCGCTACGAAGACGCGGCCTACAAAGGCATTCAGGATCTCGTGCACGAGACAGCCAATGACTTTCTAACCCCCACCGACGATGCTCTCAATCAGGACATCGAGGAAAACGAATACGCGGAGATTCTCGAGGGACTTCTCAACGACGACGAGCGCCTCGGAGCATTTGTCGAATGATGGGTATTTACTTGACTCAGGTGACCACAAGATGTAGGATCGGGGAAATGGAAGATTATCCTCGGAATCTGGCCGAGTTCGAGGCGCGTTTCGCCACCGAGCAGGCCTGTCGAGAGTATCTGTGTCAACTCCGCTGGCCGGAGGGTTTTCGTTGTCCGCGATGCGGGCACGACAAAGCGTGGGCGGTGCGGACAGCGCTGCTGGAGTGCGCCGGCTGCGGGCATCAAGCTTCTCCAACGGCGGGCACAATATTTCAAGACACCCGCCAACCCCTCCAGAGTTGGTTTCGAGCCATGTGGTGGCTCACGAGCCAGAAGAACGGGGCGAGCGCGCTGGGCTTGCGGCGGGTGTTGGGCCTGGGCAGCTACAAAACGGCCTGGACTTGGTTGCATAAGCTCCGGCGCGCCATGGTGCGGCCCGGACGCGATCGGCTCAGCGGGCGCGTGGAGGTTGACGAGACTTACTTAGGAGGCTTGGAGGAGGGCGTGCGCGGTCGCCAAACCGACGCTAAGGCGCTGATTGTAGTAGCGGCCGAGGAAGATGGTGCCGGCATCGGGCGGGTTCGGATACGCACCATTCCCAACGCCTCCGGGGACAGCTTGATGGCCTTCGTCGGCGAGTCGATCGAACCCGGCAGCGTGGTCCATACCGACGGTTGGCTGGGATACGAACCGCTCGAAGGCGACGGCTATCGCCACGAGGTGAGCTACCTGGAGGGGCAACCGGCGCGCGCCTCGAAACTGCTCCCCCGGGTGCACCGCGTGGTGTCGTTAGTGAAGCGCTGGATACTGGGCACGCATCAAGGAGCGGTCAGTCACGAGCATCTCGACTCCTACCTCGACGAATTCGCCTTCCGCTTCAACCGCCGCAAGTCCAGAAGTCGAGGCAAGCTCTTTTACCGCCTGGTTCAACAGGCCGTCGCCGTGCCACCGGCACCCTACAAATCGCTGGTCGGAGGCACCGCGACACGCGCTACGGACGACCACAACATGTAGGGGCTATTTCCCAATACCTGAGTCAAGTAAATACCCATCTGTCGAATTTTTCACCGATTTCATCCGTCAGCAGTCCGACAGTTGGCTGCAATCGTTTAGTCGGCGGCAAGATCGGAAGCAGGCTCGGCTGGAGTGGGTTCAGGATCGAATCAGCCGCAACCGATATCACGAAATCGCCGATTACGCGCGCACTCGGTCCGTGCGGAGAATGGTCGTCCATGTGGCCGTGGACGGTTTACAGGGGAAGCTGCTGGAGGGGCTGGTCCAGCTCTCCAACGGCAACCGCGAAGGTTCAGGCGCGCTCTACGTCACCGAACTCGTGAGTCTTCACCAATCCGATCTCATGGATCCTTCCCACTACGGCCCCGCCACAAAACCTCCCTTGGGCCGGGACATCATCGAGCTGGTCGAGAGCGCCCCGCGCAAGCCGGACTACCTCGAGAGTTTCAAGCGCTATTTCTTTTCGCCCGAGGCTCCCGCGATCACCGTCAGCGCCGCCACCGTCGATACGCCGAGCATCTCGGTCCGCAACCTGCCGATCATCAAGACCGGCCATGCGGTGGCCGGGCCCTTCGGCACCGGAATCCCCAACTTTTCCTATCTCGATCGCCGCTCGGGTCGCGGCTGGTATTTCTGGGGCAGCGACGTGTTGCACTTGCGGCGAATCGTGGGAAACCACGAGGACGAGATCCCGCGAGGGCAAAACCGCCCCGAGGGTCCCGGGGCGCGCACCCTCTTCGAACGGCTCTGGCGCTACAACACCGTCAGTTCGATGGCGACGGTCGATACCGGCGCGCTCGAAAGAATCGCAGCGGAAGTGGGCATGGCGATCGGCGAAATGAAGCGCAATTACGCCGAGAAAGTCCTGCTGCTGCGTTTTCGTCGTCGCGCGCGGATGGAACGCGAGCTCAACGAACGACGACGCCGTCTCCAAAACAATCGCGGCCTCAGCTACAGCTTTCTCGGGTCGCTGATTTACAACTCGATCGCGCTCAAAACCTTCCACGACGACGCGCGCTTCATAGCTGAGCACGAGGACGAGGGACTCCCCGATTACTTGCTTTGGTACAATCCTTGGCCCGATCACTTCGCCCACGCGGAAGGTCCTTATTCAGATCCCATCATCGGCTTCAAAGGCGAGTACGATCGATTGGACTTCTACCTGGGCAAATTGATTGAAGTCTACGAGTCGGTCGACACTCTCGACGAACGCGAAAACTATGCCGACCGCACTCTGTTCGGGGTAGTCAGTGATCATGGCTTGGTCTACACGCCGCGCTTGGTTTCAACCGACCGCCTTCTATTCGACACCATGCGCGCCGAGGGCATCAAGATTACCTACGAAAAATTGACCCACGACGAGGGTGGCCTGCCCGCGATCCACGGACGCCGCGACGTCAAGCGCACGCGCCCATTTGACGCCGTCGTTGGCTCCACGGCGGGTGGATCCTACATCGTTGATCTGTTCGATATCAAGGGGTTACAAGGAGACGACGCAGCCTGGCGGCGGCATCCCGGCTATCACGCCTTGCGCGCCCATAGGCTGCTAAGTGGCGGGACCATCGACTGGATCGAGCAAATCAAGCGCCGCCTCGGTGACACCATGGACCTTGCGCTCATAAGGGAATATGGTCCCACCGAAAACAAGCGTTGGCCCGACGAGATCGAATCCGTCGTTCGCATCATCACCCCGGATCGCGGCGATGCCCGCGTCTTCCGTATTCGAAAGCACGACGACACCGCCGGCGACAAGATGCTATATCGCTATGAAGTTCTTGGCGGTCACGACCCGCTCGATCTGGTCGGCGGTGTCCGTGAGTACTTGATCCCGCCGGACGGTCGTTCAGTGGATGAAATTGGCCGGGCCATCGAGGAGTGCGCCGAAGCGGCCGAGGGGTGCGACGACGATCGCTGGCGAGAGCTCTTATCCACAACATTGCGGCCGGACGTAATCTACCAGTTTTCTCACCTCTACGATTCCAACCGCGCCGGAACGATCAACATCTTTCCGTTGCGCCAAGTCGGTTTGAATTCCGAGGTGAACGGACGGCACGCGGGCGAGGCGTTTGGTGAAAAGAACGGCACACAGCTCTATTTCGGGGCCGGACTGCAACGGGCTACCCTACAGACCGCCCGCAACGGTTCCTTGCCCGTAACCCTCTATCATTGGCTGGTCGGAGATAAACGCTTGGCCCGCCGATTGAGGGGAGTGGGGAAGGACGGACCGTCCTATTGATTCTAAGAGTGCGAGGAGCAATCTTCTTGTAGTCGAATCGTACTGCATTCTTCTGCGCCCCGCCGGACGCATGAATGATTCCACCAGTCATCGCACGAAACTCTCTCCGATTCTTCTTTTTCCGGACGTGCAGCAGCTGGTATTCGACCACCGAAGTGCCGTCTTGTGTCACAACGACGAACTCGATTGGCAGCGAGAGACGAGTCCGACTATGTGGACTGCTGACGACTCCGTTGATATGGCCCTTCGTTAGCCCCATCGTCGCCATTGATTTCATAAAACCACCAGTCTTCCACGTGACGATTTCAGGTGGAACCTCCACCAACGTCCCCTCCCTTCGGGTGTAGACGCCAATCTCAGATGGAAATTCATTGGAAGTGGTCGCACCATTTTGTTGTGAGCTTGAGGAAGTACGGTTTCCCGCACCGCTTTTCAGCACCATTGCTCTGATAATCCCTTGGCTCACACCGGCGTTCTTTAGCATCAGCAAGCCTTGGACTGATGTGTCGAAGTTGGACGGACTCGTTTGGATTACACTGACTATCGTCTCCTCGTCGAATCCCGCCTTCACCATTTCGACAACTTGGCCGTTCGCCAACGGCGGAGCCCCATGCGCTGGACCCATAGACAGGAATGCAAACAGAGTGATTACAAGGTAAATCGATATCATCCAGGGCCTCCCGCGGCGACCAGATAGCAACCTCTCGCCCCATTTTTCAGCCGACAATTTTGGGCTGACCCGAAAACGGCTTTTGGACGACTTATATACCCCACCCTTGATATACCATTTACGTTGCAGATAGGTATTTACTTGACTCAGGTATTGGGAAATAGCCCCTACATGTTGTGAACTCGTCGTCCGTAGCGCGTGTCGCGGTGCCTCCGACCAGCGATTTGTAGGGTGCCGGTGGCACGGCGACGGCCTGTTGAACCAGGCGGTAAAAGAGCTTGCCTCGACTTCTGGACTTGCGGCGGTTGAAGCGGAAGGCGAATTCGTCGAGGTAGGAGTCGAGATGCTCGTGACTGACCGCTCCTTGATGCGTGCCCAGTATCCAGCGCTTCACTAACGACACCACGCGGTGCACCCGGGGGAGCAGTTTCGAGGCGCGCGCCGGTTGCCCCTCCAGGTAGCTCACCTCGTGGCGATAGCCGTCGCCTTCGAGCGGTTCGTATCCCAGCCAACCGTCGGTATGGACCACGCTGCCGGGTTCGATCGACTCGCCGACGAAGGCCATCAAGCTGTCCCCGGAGGCGTTGGGAATGGTGCGTATCCGAACCCGCCCGATGCCGGCACCATCTTCCTCGGCCGCTACTACAATCAGCGCCTTAGCGTCGGTTTGGCGACCGCGCACGCCTCCTCCAAGCCTCCTAAGTAAGTCTCGTCAACCTCCACGCGCCCGCTGAGCCGATCGCGTCCGGGCCGCACCATGGCGCGCCGGAGCTTATGCAACCAAGTCCAGGCCGTTTTGTAGCTGCCCAGGCCCAACACCCGCTGCAAGCCCAGCGCGCTCGCCCCGTTCTTCTGGCTCGTGAGCCACCACATGGCTCGAAACCAACTCTGGAGGGGTTGGCGGGTGTCTTGAAATATTGTGCCCGCCGTTGGAGAAGCTTGATGCCCGCAGCCGGCGCACTCCAGCAGCGCTGTCCGCACCGCCCACGCTTTGTCGTGCCCGCATCGCGGACAACGAAAACCCTCCGGCCAGCGGAGTTGACACAGATACTCTCGACAGGCCTGCTCGGTGGCGAAACGCGCCTCGAACTCGGCCAGATTCCGAGGATAATCTTCCATTTCCCCGATCCTACATCTTGTGGTCACCTGAGTCAAGTAAATACCCATCACGTTGCATTGTCAGGTTGCGTTTTCGGAGACGTTGGGGTGTAGTGCGGTAGGCGCGGTATCCGTAGGTGTCCGGTGACCTGTATTTCATCTTGCACGTTTTCGGGAGGTGCGCCCTAGTGACGATTTTTTGGAGGAAACTGCATTCTTTTTACAGATTGCAACGTCGGACCACTCATTGAAGGGCGGCTCCCCCGCGCCGTTTGCCTTTACCGAAGGGGCTCGCATTCTAGGGGAGATTAAGGGCCTCGAACCGCTTGAAATTCGACTGCCTGATCGCCGGCTCTACGACGATGACATCACTAAAGCGAAATCGCTGATTGGATATCGGCCTCAGGGTGATCTGGAGGCGATGACGGCCTCGGCCAAGGCGTTTGAGGACGGCACGATGGATTACAGGTGGAGTTAGGGCCAACTGCGCGAAACAAGGGGACGGTCTGTTTCCATGAATGCGCGGACTCGTCATAGGCCGTGACAATGGGAGCGAAGGCGTTCCTGTCGCCCCTTCAGGGCTCAATCGGATTGGTATCGTTACCTAGGGTTCCGCCTTCGGCTCCACCCTAGGCTCTATTCCCGCCGCCGCTTCGCGGCTCAAGGCCTGTGCGATTTTGCCGGGCTCGATTGTAATGCATGATAGGGCTTGAGGGCCGTCTTCGGAGGAGCCAATCGTGCTGTAGGCTGATGAGATGACCGCCGCCCCGAAAGTCGTTCTGCGCCCGGCTCGACCCTCCGACATGCCGGCCATCCGAGCGTTGATCCGCCGTTATCCCGAAAAGCTGGTCCAACAGGACTTGCCCCGCGCGCCGTCGTTTTTCGCCGCGTTCGCGCGGAGCCGCCTCATCGGGTGTTGCGCTTTGCAGGTCTACTCACGACGGCTCGCGGAGGTGCGCAGTCTCGCCGTCGAAGAAGAGTTTCAGCGACAAGGGGTTGCCGGAAAGTTGGTGGCGCGCTGCCTGGACCGCGCCCGCGAACGAAAGGTTAAACAGGTGTTGGCCGTCAGCGGAGACCCCGATTTTTTCCAACGCAGCGGCTTTGCAACTTTCTTCCGGGAAAAGACGGCGCTGTTTTACAACGTCCCTCGAAAATGAAGCGGGCGCGAGGACCCTACCAAGCCGCCGCGTAACGGTAAGCAAAAGGATCCGCGCCAGCCTCGATCGCGCCGCTGGGATGCACCTTCACGGCTGTCGGCGCCGATCCGCTATCCCAGCGACTGCGCCTTTCCAAACGATGCCCCAGCAAGCTCAGCCGCTGAATCACATCCGCGGGAATGCGCTCATCGAGCAACAGTAGATTGCGCTCGATCGCGTGGTCGTCAAAGCTCGCCACCATATGCTTGGTTTGGAATCGGGGGGCCTCGATCGCGGCCTGTGGATTCAACCCGAACTCGAGAACGGCGAGCAACACCTGCAGCAGCGCTTGTTCCTGCTGATCCCCACCCGGCGTCGAAAGGGCCATCCAGGGGCGTCCGATTTGCGTAACCAGCGTCGGCGAAAGCGTGATGCGCGGTCGCTTGCCCGGCTCGACAACGTTCGGATGATCGGGAATCATCACGAAGCTTTGGGCCCGCTGCGTGAGCGGAATTCCCGTATCGCCCGCAATCACCGACGGCATCCAAGCGCCCGACGGCGTGGCGGAGAACATCACGCCTTCTTTGTCGATGACATTGATGCAGGTCGTATCCCTCGAAGCCAACTCATCGGTGAAAGGACGTAACTGCCCCACGAAACGGGAAGGGTGGGGCGGCTCGGGGTCGCCGAAATCACCCGGCAAGAACTCCCTCGACGCGCCCAGCAAGTCAATCGATTCACGCCTTTGGGCGCCGTACACTTTGCTGAGCAGCTGCTCGGGAACATCGGAAAATTTCGGATCGGCGTAATACGTGTCGCGATCCGCATAGGCCAGCTTGAGGGCTTCGACAAGGGCATGAATGTACTCGTCGGTGTTCCACCCCATCTTCTTGAGGTCGAAGCCTTCGAGAATATTCAAGGCCTCGATCATCACCGCGCCTTGGGTCCAAAAGCCGCCCTTGTAGACCTCGAAGCCGCGGTAGTTCGTGGTGATCGGAGCTTCGACTTCGGCACGGTAGGCCGCCATGTCTTCGTAACGCAAGAGCCCGCTGTTTTCCTGGACAAAACGCCCGATCCGCCGAGCGATTTCTCCGCGATAGAAGTGATCACGAACCGCGTCAATGGCGCCGTCGCGACCGCGCTTCTTCTTCAACGCCGCCTTTTCCGTCGCCGCCATGGAACGTAAGGTCGCCGCCAGATCGGGTTGGTGGAATATGCGCCCCGGCCGCGGTACGCGTCCGTTGGGAAGAAAGACGCGCCGCGAGGTCGGGAAACTTCGGAAGAAACGAGTCGCCTGTAGAATCGAGCGCGCGCGAACCTCATCCAGCGGCATGCCCTCGGCGAGTTCGATGGCGGGCTGGATGACCTCGGCGAGCGACATTGTGCCGAAGCGCTTGAGAGCCAGCAATCCGCCGTCGACCATGCCGGGCACCAGCGCCGGCAGCAGCCCGTAGGAAGGAATCGGCCCGCTGGTGCGCCCTCGGCGACGGATTTCCTGGTCTTGCCCGGCGTCCGTGCGCAACCCTTGGAAAAACTCCCGAGTCATCCGTTTCGGCGCCGGGCCCAGCCCCGCAATCGAATGAACCTCACCGTCGGCGGTGCGAATCAGTAAAGGAGCCTCGCCCCCAAAACCGAAGTGCGAGAACTCCGAAACCGCCCCGGCGAACAGGGCGGCTACGCCGGCGTCAACCGCGTTGCCGCCGGCATGGAACATGCGCATCGCGGCATCGGTGACCAAAGGCGTTCCCGCCGCCACCGCCGCCCGCTGCCCGCGCACCACCGGGCGCAGCAAAGGCCGGCGCAACGCTTGTTGAACTTGGCGTTGACGTTTGGCGCGCCGCGCGTCGGGCTCGGGAGAGGTCGATTGCGACTGCAATCCGACGGCTATAAACCCAAGCGCGCAAAGGGCCGCGAACCGGAATCGGGAAAAGTTCATGACCGAGGCTCTCACCGCAAAGCCACTGTCATAATACCAGCGGCGACCCGCGCCCCTGGTTTGGTCACAACAGCGACGCAGCCTCGACCACTCCGCGGAGGCCACGTAACGCTATTCGACGCCCGCGGCCGCGACGTCATTCGTCTCTCCAACGTCCTCGGCCAAATTATTAAGTTCGAGCGCCGCGCCGGGCGAAAGCCGCACAGCTTTCCGGTCCCCAACACGCACCGCCTGCTTCGAGGCCTCGACCGCGGAAGAAGCGCAACCGCTGAAAGATAATGAGATGAGCAAGAAGGCAGCAATCCGCATGGGCCCGATTGTAGCGCGCAGAGCTGCCGGGCTCTCCGCAAAATCTTCATGACAAACAATTCCGCCAATACACGCGCCGTTCTCTGGGATCTCGACGGCACTCTCGCCGACACCGAGGAATATCATTGGCTTGCCTGGCAAAAGGTAATGCACCAGGAGGGGCTCGCCGTGACTCACGAGCAATTCCTGGAGACCTTCGGGCAACGCAATCGCTCCGTCCTCGCCGCTTGGCTCGGGTCGGAAACGCCGCTCGACCGCATTGACGCGGTCGGAGACGCCAAGGAAGCCGTCTTTCGAGAGATCGTAACTACCCAGGGCTTAACCGCCCTGCCCGGCGGCGTCGCTTGGACCGGGCGTCTCCGCCGGCAGGGGTGGCGTCAAGCCATCGCGACTTCCGCGCCGCTTGCCAACGCTAAGACCATGCTGGAAGCCCTGGGAATCGCGGACGATTTCGACGCCGTGATTTCTTCCGAAGACGTCAGCGCGGGCAAGCCCGATCCGGAAGTCTTCGAAAAGGCGGGCTTCCGCGTGGAGGTTCCAGCCGCCCGCTGCATCGTCGTCGAGGACGCGCCGGCCGGTGTCGAAGCCGCGCGCCGCGCCGGAATGACAAGCATCGGTGTGCGAGCCGGCGGGAAACCACTCGACGCTACGCTATTCACGCGCTCGCTCGCAACGTTGGCGGCCGATACTTTCGATCGCCTGCTTGACCCGCCGGCCGCCACGCGCTAACGCGCCGCACGGACCCAACCGCGACCTGTCCGGTATGCGGGGATAACGGCCCATTGCTCCCCGATCCGTGCCCTGATAGAATCCGGACAGACCGACTCAATCACTCAATCAAGGGGGTATTCATGACCGATTCGATCGACAAACGGTTCGTTCCCATTGCGGTTGTCTTCCTGCTTGTAGTCAGCCTCGCCGGAGTCACCTCGGCCCAGACGGTGATTTCAGTCCGGCCCGGGCTGATTTCTTATGCCGAAGGGCAGGTTAAGCTTGCCGGCGCGGGACCGAAGCCTTCCGGAAAAGACATCCACGTTGAGCGAGGACAGCACCTGCTCACCGAGGCCGGGCGGGTCGAGGTTCTGCTGACGCCGGTCGTCATCCTGCGCACGAGCGGCAGCAGCGATTGGGAGATGCTTTCGAGCAAGGCGTCGGATGTTCGAATGAAACTCCACCGGGGCTCGGGCATTGTTGAGGTGAGAGCGAGAGTCAAGGGCGCGAGTATTTCCGTCGAGGCGGCGGGCGTATCGGTCCGTCTGGAAAACAAGGGGCTCTATCGCTTCGATTCCTTCCCGGGGACGAATCCCGTTCTGACGGTGCTGAAAGGCAAGGCGCGGGTTTCGGACGCAGCCGGATCGCTGGTGGTAAAGTCGAAACGCTTGGTTGCACTCGGGGGCGGTACGCTCAAAGCGGGCAAGCTCGCCTCTTCGGCGGCTCCCGACGCTTTAGCCGCTTGGCACGACGAGCGTTCCGCGTTGTTGTCGCAACCCACTCGTCGGACGCGGACGCGGACGCGCCAAGTTGCCGGCGTCCCCGAGTCGACTAGAAGTGCATTCGGCAGCCGCGGCACCGGCGCGATTCGGTGCGAGAACGGCACGCCGGAGTTATTGAATTAGGGAAGAGAGCGCGTCAAACAATTTGTGCCGGCAGACGCAATGCACAGCGTAGATGCAGAGCCCAGAGCGCAAGCGACGGGCCAAGGGCACAACAGTTTCGAGTAGACGAAACACGATGCTAGGTTGCGCAAGGGTTCGGGGAGACGCCGGGGCGAGGCCCGTGGCGGGTTGCCTACCCTTGGCCCGTCGCTTGCGCTCTGGGCTCTGCATCTGAGTCTGAATTGGGTACGCTGTCGCCAACCGTCGGCTCATCACTCTAGGACGGCGTGCCCCGCTCACCATCACGGCTCGGTTTTTTCGAAAACTGGTAGAATTGCGGACGGAAGGGTCCGCTGACGTGATGCATCGTCCATTCCAGCCGCAAGTCGCGCGCCGCGCCGGCACGATCGAATCCCGCTTCGCGATAAGCCGCATTACGATCGGTATTATCATTACCAGCCCCGGTTAGGGGCTTCGGACGGGCAAAGATTCCGAGGCCGTTGACCGGGGTGATCGAAAGCCGGTCAGCGGCCTTTTTGCTGTTCGACCGACCTGAAACGACCCTCGGCCTCGATTGCAACGCCATGAGTGAACCGAAATTCGAGAGAGCGCAGCCGATCGTCGATTTCCCCCGCGTCGAGGAGTCGATCCGGAAGTTCTGGGAAGAACACGAAATCTTCGAAAAGAGCCTCCGCAACCGCGAGGGACGGCCGAAATTCATCTTCAATGAAGGCCCCCCGACCGCCAACGGGCTGCCGCACAACGGGCACGTGCTCACCCGTGTGATCAAAGACATCTTCCTGCGCTATCGCACGATGCGGGGTTTCTACGTCCCGCGCAAAGCCGGGTGGGATACCCACGGGCTGCCGGTCGAGGTCGAGGTCGAGAAGGAACTCGGCATCCACGGCAAGGCGGCGATCGAGGAATACGGCGTCGAGAAATTCATTCTTCGCTGCATGCAATCGGTGTTTCGCTACACCGAACAGTGGGAGAAGATGACGAGCCGTGTCGGTTTCTGGGTGGATCTTGAAGACGCCTACGTCACCTATCACAAGAGCTACGTCGAAAGCGTATGGTGGGCGCTATCCGAACTGTTCCGTAAAGGCCTGCTCTACCAAGGCCACAAGATTGTTTGGTGGTGGCCGCAAGGCGGCACGGCGCTTTCGGCGGGCGAGGTCGGCCTGGGCTACAAGAGCGTCGAAGACCCGTCGGTCTACGTCGCGCTCGAGCTGGAAGACGAACCCGGAACCCATCTGCTGATCTGGACAACCACTCCGTGGACGTTGCCCTCCAATCAAAACGTCGCCGTGCGCGAGGACTACGACTACGTGCAAGTGCGCGACGGCGACCACGCGATCATCGTGGCCGCGGCGCTGCGTGAGACGATCGCCGCGAAGCTCGGCCGCGAGTTGCCCGTCGAACGCGAAATGAAGGGCGGCGCCTTGGTCGGGCGGCGCTACCGCCCGCCGCTCGATTATTTCCGCGAAGCCTACGGCGATGTGACCGTGGAGCGCAAGACGGGCGGGCGGGTTCCGGCCCTATGGACCGTACTCGCCGCCGACTTCGTCGAACTCGACCAAGGCACGGGCTTGGTTCACGAGGCGCCGGCCTTTGGTGAGGTGGACTACGAGTTGTTTCGAAAAACTTGTGAAGAGTTCACCAACCCCGACGCTGTCCCGCTGCTGTGCCCGGTGGGCCCCGACGGCAAGTTCACCGCCGAGACGCCGGATCTCGAAGGGGTGTTCGTCAAGGACGCCGATCGGCCAATCATCGCCAAGCTCCGAGAAAACGGCATCCTGCTGCACCGCGAGAGCTATCGCCACGACTATCCCTTCTGCTGGCGGGCCGACGACGATCCGCTGATCCAGTACGCACGACCGGCGTGGTTTGTCCGCACGACCGAGCGCATCGACGACGCGATCGCCAATAACAATAAAGTGCGCTGGTTGCCGGCGCATATCGGCACCGGCCGCTTCGGCGATTTCCTGGCGAATAACGTCGACTGGGCGCTCTCGCGCGAGCGCTACTGGGGGACGCCGCTAAATATCTGGGTCAACGACGAAACCGGGAAGATGCAAGCCCCGGCGTCGGTCGCGGAGATCGAGGCGAAAAACTCCGACGCGTTCAACCAATTTAGGCGCGATCAGGAGAAGAACCCCGAGCTGTCCGATCACCTAATGGTCCACAAACCATGGATCGACGATGTCACCTGGACCGAGCCGGGCGAGCCCGGCGTCTATCGCCGCATTCCCGAGGTGATCGACTGCTGGTTCGACTCGGGTTGCATGCCCTTCGCGCAGTTCGGCTATCCGCATCAGGGGCACGAGAAATTCGAGGACGCTTTCCCGGCCGATTTCATCACCGAAGCGATCGATCAAACACGCGGCTGGTTCTATTCGCAATTGATGGTTTCGACGTTGGTCTTCGACGAAGAGACGCAACAACTGTGCGGGCTGAAAGAGAAACGCGACTACCCGCATCCCTTCCGCACTTGCATCGTGCTGGGGCATGTGACCGATCCGGAGGGGAAGAAGGAATCGAAGTCGAAGGGCAACTACACGCCACCCGACGTCATCTTCGACCGCGTAATCAACGAGTTCGCCGTCGTCGGCGCGGCGCAAGCCAGCATGACGGTCGCCGCGGGAGAAGTCTTGCTTCGCCGCGAGGAGATCGAAGCGCTCGACGCCAACCCCGGCGCCGTGATGCAGCTTTCGACGGCTTCGCTCGCCGGAGTTTCGAAACCCTTCACCGTGCGGCAAGGGAAAAAATTGCCGCGGCGCGTAGCCGTTGTCTCGACCGACGATCTCGCAACGCTCGGACTCAACAGCACTCCGGCCGGACTCAAAGTCCAACCCAACGACGTTGTCCGCCTTCCCGACGACCAGCGCTTAATGCTCGAAAGCAAGAACGGCTCGGCCCCCGGCGCTGATGCCTTTCGCTGGTTCTTTTTCGCCGCTAATCCGCCGTGGTCGCCAACCAGGCATTCGTTGAGCAATGTTCGGACGCTTCAAAAAGAGCTGCCGCTCAAGCTGCGCAACGTCTACTCGTTTTTCACGATCTACGCCAATATTGACGGCTTCGACCCGGCGAGCGAGGCCGGACGACCCCTGGCCGAGCGGACGTTGCTCGACCGCTGGATTCTCTCCGAAGCCGCGCTGGTCACCGGCCGCGTTAGCGAGCTGATGGACAACTACTTGGTTTACGAGGCGGCGGGCGAGCTGTCGAATTTCGTCGATGCGCTTTCGAACTGGTATCTGCGGCGCAGCCGGCGGCGCTATTGGAAGAGCGAGAAAGACGCCGACAAGATCGATGCTTACGCCACGCTCTATGAAGCGTTGGCGACCGTCACGAACCTTGCCGCGCCTTTTATCCCCTTTTTGACCGAAGAGGTTTACCAAAATCTGACGCACCGACCTTTCGGCGACCGGCGGCCCGAGAGCGTGCACTTGTGCGACTTCGTCAAGGCCGACGAAAGCGCGATTGACCGCAAGCTGTCTGAAGAAATGGCGGTCGTGCGCGATATCGTTTCGCTCGGGCTGCGGGTGCGAACCGACCACAAGCTTAAGGTCCGTCAGCCGCTTTCGTTGGCCGAAGTCGTCCTACCCGACGATGCTCCGCGTCAAGCGTTGGCCGAATACAGTGATTTGATCGCCGAGGAGCTGAACGTCCGGCAGGTTGCTTTCGTGCATGGCGACGAAGGGCATGTGCGTTATGTGGCGCGTCCTAACTTCCGCCGGCTAGGCCCGCGGCTCGGCAAGAAAATGCCTTTGGCGAAAAAGGCCTGCCAGAAAGCCGACGCGGCCGAATTGCGGCGGCAACTGCTCGCCGACGGCAAAGCCGAAATCGAAATCGACGGCGAGACGGTCGTGCTCGAAGCCGAGGATATCGAGGTACAGGTCGAAGCCTCCGAGCACTACGCCGCCGCGGGCGATCAGCAGACGGTCGTGGTGCTCAATACCGACCTCACCGAAGAACTGCTCGAGGAAGGCCTCTACCGTGAATTGCTGCGCCGCGTGCAAGACCTGCGCAAAGACCTCGACATTGAGTACACCCAACGCATCGGGCTTTCAATCGAGGCCCCCGAGAAGATCACTCGGATTCTCGAAGCCCGCCGCAAGCACTTCATGGAAGAGACGCTCTGCACGGTGTTCGAGACCGGCGGCTCCGTTTCGAAAGAAGGCGAGCGCCGCGAGATGGAGATCGACGGTGAGGCGGTGACGGTCTTGCTGTCCGGAGTCTAACCGCGGCGGTTCCCGAAAAGGCTATCGCGCGCCCATCCTACTGCCCGGCCGGCAGACGCGCGATCACGCCCATCTCTTCCCACTCCCGCAACTTGCCGTGGATTTCCGCGGCGTGTTGGGACTTCGGCGCGGCTGCAAGAAACGCCCGCATCGCGGCGGCGGCTTTCGGATAGTCGCCCTTGCGAGCATGCAGGAACGCCGCCATGCGAAACCCTTGCGGGAAACGGCCGGCGTCTGCACTGGCTTGGAATGCGTCGAGAGCTTTTTCAACCGTCCCGACATCCCCTAGATTGAACCCGGCCACGGCGTGATAATAGGCGGCCTCACCGAGATAGGGATTGAGGCGTCTGCACTTCTCCGCCAACTTCGCGGCGCGCTTCCAATTCTTCTCCGTCAGCTCCATGCGGATCAACGGCAAGTAGGGCGTCAAGTAGCTTGGGTCGGCGTCGAGGGCTTTTCCGAAGGCGCGGCGGGCTCCCTCGCGATCTCGCGTCCTCAGCCGTAGGTCCCCCAGCATACTCCACGCGGCGGCGAACTTCGGAAACTTGGCGACCGTCTTTTCGAGCTCCTCGGCGGCCTTGCCGATGTCGGGCTCTTTCTTGCCTATTTCCTTCAGGGCCTTCTCGAACATCTTGTGGGCCTTATCGGGAAGCTGAAGAGAGGTGACGCTCACCGAAGTCCCGGCGGACTTATCGAGAGCACGCAGCACCAATGTCCCCAGGTCCGAGTCGCCGATCGAGCGTCTCCCTAGGGCGACACGGCTCGATCTGTAGCCGGGTAGTGAGGCGCGCAGGTCGCAGCCGGTCAAATCGATGGTCCCCGAGCCGTGGGTCGTCGTCCCGCCCAGGCTGCCAAAGTTAATGTTCAGCGGATCATCGAAACCATCGTTGGCCAAGGTTCCCGTGGGCCCGCCGTCCGGCCCGCCGGGAACGCCTCCCCGGGACGCGTCGCCGATGACCTCGCGTGAGTTCTCCGCCGGTCGGAAGCTGAAGTGCCCTTTAAGGTTGGAGTACCCTACCGGCCGGGTCTGCCCGTTGCAGTACATCTCGATGACCACGGGGGCGCCGGGCGGCGTGCCGTCCTCGAGAGTAACCGTCCCTTCGAGATACATGTTGCGCCGCATCTCGATGCCGGTCTGCTGGGGTTGACCGGGATTGCGGGGGCGCGCACCGGGTAGAGTACTGCCGCCCAGGCTCCCTAAATCTTGCGCGGAAACAGGCAGGGTCGACAACCCCGCCAAAATGATGAGGCAAACGGGGCGCTTCGGCATCGGCATGAAAACCCCCAAATCAGGACGAACCAACAACCTAACTCTACGCCCGACGCGCGTCCTTTCCAACAGCAAGAGTCGCCTTCGCGGGCCCACATTGATGTCGCACATCCGCCGGCAGACAAGATCCATGCTTGAACGTTACAATGTGGTTACTGAACGGGATCTTCACGATGCGGCGGCGAAGCTCGAAACTTACCTTGCACGAGGTGAGAGGGCAGACTTCCGACGGCCGCAAGAACCATGCGTTTGTAAGTGATTGATTCTCAACTTGCTGGAGTGGCGGAACTGGCAGACGCACGGGATTCAAAATCCCGCGGGCTTTACGGCTCATGAGGGTTCGACCCCCTCCTCCAGCACCAGCATTTCCCTGACCCCACGAATGTGCCTCGTCGGCCCCGTCGACAATCCCGTTGATGGGCAGGCCCGCCCCGACAAACACTTGTAGCTGTCGTAGTCCGACCGCAAGGCTCACTCGCCGATGCAGTGCAGCATATGTTGCCAAAACTCTCGGCCTTCGATCGATTTTTCGGTCTCGCCCACGCCGCCCTCTTCCCAACGGACGACCATTGTCATCTCCAATGTCGCGCCGCAATCGCACTGAAGCTTGTGGTCTATACGCTTTTCCCGCTTCGCCATGAAAAGTTCACTGCCTCCGAATTCGCCGGGCCTCGGGCGGGCCCGTTCATCTGACAGTTTACCCGGACTGCGGTCTTTCGCGTTTTTCCATTGCTCCCGGTTCCCCCCAGCCACTACAATCGAGCCATGAGCCTCCGGATCGCCGACCGCGAATTCCGTTCCCGCCTGATCGTAGGTACGGGAAAATACCGCAGCTTCGAGGAGATGAAGCGCTGCCACGAGCTCTCGGGCTCGGACTTTGTCACCGTCGCCGTACGACGGGTCAACCTCACCGACCGCTCGAAAGAATCACTGCTCGACCACATCGACCGAGACAAGATGTTCATCCTGCCCAACACGGCCGGTTGCTATAGCGCGGACGAGGCGATTCGCACCGCGCGGCTCGCTCGCGAGGTGGGTCTTTCCAACTGGGTCAAGCTCGAAGTCATCGGCGATGAGAAGACGTTGTTCCCCGACAACGAAGGGCTGCTCGAAGCTACCCGGGTGCTGGTCAAGGAGGGCTTCATCGTTTTGCCCTATACCAATGACGACCTGATCAACGCCCGCAAGTTAGTCGACGCCGGCGCGGCCGCCGTGATGCCTCTGGCGGCGCCGATCGGCTCGGGGCTGGGCGTTCAAAATGAAGCGAACCTGCGTATCCTACGGGAGATGATCACCGCCGTGCCGTTGATCGTTGACGCGGGGGTGGGCACGGCCTCCGACGCCGCGCGGGCGATGGAATTGGGCGCCGACGGAGTGCTGATGAACACCGCTATCGCGGCCGCGAAAGAAGCGGAAAAAATGGCCCTCGCCATGAAATACGCGGTTGACGCCGGACGCCTCGCCTGGGAAGCCGGGCGCATGGAGAAGCGCCTCTACGCCACCGCCTCAAGCCCGCTCGAAGGGGTCGTCCGCTAAGGGCTTCAAGCCGGACGCAAGGTCCGGCGTCACGGTTCGCGGCTTCCGGTTTCGATCCCCTTGTTAGACTGAAACCTCGTGTTTGAACTCGTTGTCTTCGACCTCGACGGGACCTTGGTCGACTCGAAACGGGATCTCGCTCTTGCTGTCAACGCCGCCCGCGGTGACGCCGGCATGGTTCCGCTCGACTGCGAACTGATCTATTCCTACGTCGGCAACGGCGCGCCCATGTTGATCCGCCGTTCGCTGGGCCCGGAAGCCTCCGAACAACAGGCCGATCGCGCTCTTCAATTCTTCTACGAGTACTACCGCGATCACATGCTCGACAACACGACTCTCTACCCCGGCGTCCAAGAAACGCTGGACACCCTTGTCGAGGCCGACCGCAACCTGGCCGTGCTCACCAACAAGCCGGTGCGCTTTTCGATCCTGATGATCGAAAGGCTCGGCCTGGCGCGGCACTTTCGTCGAGTCTACGGCGGCAATAGTTTCGACACGAAGAAGCCCGACCCCTATGGACTTAACCTCTTGATGGCTGAAACCGGGGCATCCAAAGAACGCACGCTCATGGTCGGCGACAGCGCGGTTGACATCCTGACGGCGCGTAACGCCGGGGTCGCCTCTTGCGGTGTGACCTATGGTTTGCAGCCGGAAACTCTGGTGACCTATCCGCCGGAAATTCTGTTGGATGAGATTACGGGGCTGATTGCCGTCGTTGCCGACGGGATACCGGCATCAACCACTTGACCCGACACTCGTTTCCTTTACGACTTCTCCACCGTTAACGGCTCCCGGGACTCCATCCACCGCGCGGTCGTCTCGAAGTCTCGTAACCCCTCGGTGCCACCCACTTTTTGGACCGAGTGGGCCGCGGCGGCGGTCGCCAGCCGAGCCGCCTGATCGAGATCCATGCCCCGCACCAATCCCGCCAGGAAACCCCCGCAAAAGCAATCCCCCGCGCCGGTCGTGTCAGCGACCGCGACATCGTAGGCGGAAAGAGTGAAATCACTTTGTTCGGAAAAGACGGCGCATCCGTCGGGTCCTAATTTCAACACCACGACCTTGACCCCGCGGCGGCGAAAGAAGCGCCCGATCGCCGCGGGTTCAGAGAGGTCCGTAAGCCGCCGCGCCTCCTCATGGTTCGCGAAGAAGTAATCGATCAGCGGGCAGAGCGGCTCGAAGCCTTCCATCCAAAGGTCATCCACGTCCCAATCGGTGTCGAGCGAGGTGATCAACCCGGCCTTGCGAGCGCGAACCAGTAATTCCTCGCCGTCGGGTCGCAGCCGCGGCAGGCAAAATATGCTGCCGAAATGAAAGTAGGCGTGGGCGCGCTCAATCTCTTCATCGAAAGGAATGTCATCAAGCGCCAGCAGGCCGCTCGCGCCCGGTTGGTGCAGAAACAGCCGCTCGCCTTCTTGATTGATCAGCCCTACGGTCGTCGACGTCGCCGAGTCCTGTTTCACCTTGACGCGAGAGAGATCCACCCCGACCGACCGCAGCCGACCGAGCGCGAACTCCCCGAAAAAATCATCCCCCACCGCGCCGGCCACGGTCGCGGGAACCCCCATCAAGGCCGCCGCATAGGCCGTCGCGGCGGCATTTCCCCCGAGGTGCAGATCAGTCGAGTCGACGTAGGCCGTCGCGCCCCATTCCGGCAACCCGTCGACCGGCCGCACCAGACAGTCGGCCACGATATTGCCGGTGAAGTAGATGCCTTGTTGCATGAAAGTGCTCGGCCGGCTCGACCGCGGCTACATCCGATAGAGCATCCAATAGATCACCACACCGGTGACCGAGACGTAAAGCCACAGCGGCAAAGTCCAGCGCGCAATCGCGCGATGCTTGTCAAAACGCTCTTTGAGCGCCCGCGACAGCGTAACCAAGACCAGCGGAACAATCGCCGCCGCCAGCACGATGTGGGTGATCAAGATCGTGAAGTAGAGCGGCCGCACCCAGCCCTGTTTCGTGAAGGGCACCGAGCCGACCTCGAAGTGATAAACCAGGTAGCTCGCCAGGAAGAGACACGAAACAGCGAAAGCGCCGATCATGCAAAAGCGGTGGCGATCCCTTTGGCCTTGGCGAATGAAAACGTAACCGGCGCCGAGCAGCACCGCGCTCACTGCGTTCAAGGCCGCGTTGAGCGCCGGGAGATCACGGAAGTCCATAGCTTGCTGTGCGGTCGTTGCGCCCGACCGAAGCCGGGTCGTGCCTTTCAGGAAAGTTGGCGGGCCGAGGCGCGATTCACTTGATAAAAAGCCGCGGCCAGCGTCACCACGGCGAATGCCGCGAGCACGGCGGCGCACACCAGCAGCGACGGCCCGTCGTCGGCGCGCGGACCGGGGAACAGACTACGTAAAGCCGTCACGCCGTAACCAAGCGGGTTGACCTTCATCACCCATTGCATCCACGCAGCCGCGCCGGCGGCCGGAAAAATGGCGCCGGATAGAATCCACAGCGGCATCAGCACAACGTTCATGATGGCATGAAAACCTTGGACCGAATTTAGCCACCACGCGAAAAAGAATCCCAACGCCGTCAAGCCCAGCGACATGGCGATAATGACCGCGAAGATCGCCGGCAGCTTCGCCGGATCGACGGCAAGGCCCATAAACGGCGCGGGCAGCAAGAAGACGATCCCTTGGAACAAACCGATCGCGGTCGCCCCCAGCACCTTGCCCAACACCAGCGCCGCCCGCGAAACAGGCGCCGCCAGCACCGACAACAAAAAGCCCTCGCGGCGGTCTTCGATGATCGAGATGTTCGAGAAGATGGCCGTAAAAAGCACCACCATCGTCATCATGCCGGGGAAAAAGAACTCCATCGCGCCCCCGCCCGAGCCACTCGTCCCGAACGAATGCGCAAAACCCGATCCCAACAGCAACCAAAACAGCAACGGCGTCGCCAACGTGCCGACCACGCGGCTTCGCTGGCGGTAGAAGCCCCGAATCTCCCGGAAACAAAGCGTGCCCACGCTCAACCAAAAGCGAGGTCGGGCAAACCGCGGACCGGGTGCCGACGGCGCGTCGTCGATCGTTCCCTTCACGGGTGGGGCGGCGAGAGTGGATCCGGAATCAGCCATGAGACAGCGAAACAACGGCCGGCGGGCGAGACGACTCTCGCCCGATCAGCTTCCTTATTCTATCGCTGATCGTTGGACGCCGTCTCTTCCGAATCGTCCTCGGCGAAACGTCGCCCGGTCATTCGTATGAAGACGTCCTCGAGGGTGGGTTTCGAAACCGTGACCGATTGAATGCGCCCTTGCGCGTTCTCCATCAGACGGGCAACGAGTTGGGAACCTCGCGCGTGTTCGAAGCGCACGGTGTGATCGACGATTTGAGGGCTGACGGCGAGTTGTTGAGAGAGTTCGTCGGCGAGGGCTTGCGGATCGTCTCCGACCAACGACACCATCTCGCCGCCAATGCGGCTTTTCAACTCGTCGGGTGTCCCCTCGGCGACGAGGGAGCCGCGATCGAGAATGCCCAGCCGACTGCACTTGTCGGCTTCCTCGAGCAGGTGAGTCGTCAGCAACACGGTCACGTTTTCCTTGTCGCGCAGAAGACGAAGATATTCCCAAAATTGCAGCCGCGCGGCCGGGTCGACGCCTGTACTCGGCTCGTCCAACAGCAGCAGATCGGGACCGTGCAGCAGACCTTTCGCAAGCTCAACGCGTTGGCGCAAGCCGCCCGAAAGCGTTTCGACGACGTCGTCTTTGCGATCGGCGAGTCCCATGCGTTCGAGAAGTTCGTCGATGCGCGAAGCGAGCCGTGAGCCGCTTAAGCCGTAGAGATGCCCCTGGTGCTGAAGGTTTTCCCGCGCCGTGAGGCGGCGGTCAAGACTCTGGTCTTGAAAAACAACGCCGATGCGGCGTCGCACCGCGATCGGATCGCTCGCCACGTCGGCCCCGAAAACCGACGCGGCGCCTCGCTCGGCGGGAAGCAGGGTCGACAGAATGCGGAACAACGTCGTCTTACCGCCCCCGTTGGGGCCGAGCAAACCAAAGATCTCGCCGCGCCCGACCGAAAAGCTTACGTCGCGCAGAGCGGGCGTCCCGTTATAGGCAAACCCGAGTCCGCGCACCTCGATGGCCAGTGTAGTCGACATCCTCCGCACGATAACACAGGGGGGACGTGACGCTTACCGCCGTGACGCCGAAGTACGTGAACCGTGAGCCGTGATCCGAGTCTGGAGGGAACCGGCCGCGTGGCGTCCGGTTGTTGGCCCGCCCCAGGCCCCCGAACAACAGGCGCGGCCGGGCGTCGCCCGAGGGAAGGTTCGGTTAGTTGCATCTTACCGGCCCTGGAAGAACCGGCCTATGAGGGAACGATCAAGCGGCGTGAACGCCGCTGGGGCCGGTTCCCCCTCGACTCGGATCACGGCTCACGTACCCCGGCGTCACGGATCAAGTAATGTGCGCCCCCTGCGTTTCCACGTAAACCGCGTAGAGCGACTGGCTGCCGGTCATGAACAACCGGTTGCGCTTGCGGCCGCCGAAACATACGTTCGAGCACATCTCGGGCAGTCGGATCTGCCCGATCCGCGTGCCGTCGGGCGCGAATATATGCACGCCGTCGTAGCCGTCGCCGACCCACCCGGCGCTGGACCAAACATTGCCGTCCACATCGGCGCGAATGCCGTCGGCTTGGCCCGTCCCGACGCCTTCGAGTTCCATCGAGACGAAGCGCTTGCCGTTGCGCAGGCTCCTCTTGTCAACGATGTCCCACACTTTAATTTCCTTGGCGGCTTCCGGGTAATGGGACGAGCCGGTATCGGCAATGTAGAGCTTCTCGTAGTCGGGAGAAAAACAGAGCCCGTTGGGCTTGTAGATTTCATCGGTGACCATTGCCATCTTGCCCGAGGCGGGGTCGATGCGGTAAACGGCTTCCTTGATTTCGAGCGGCCCTTTGTTGCCCTCGTAATTCATCAGGCTGCCGTAACCGGGGTCGGTGAACCAGATGCCGCCGTCGGGGTGGACGATGGCGTCGTTGGGGGCGTTCAGGCGCTTGCCCTGCCACTGATCGGCCAAGACGGTCGTCGTCCCGTTGTACTCGTAGCGCACCAAGCGGCGATTGCCGTGTTCGCAGGAAATCTGGCGGCCCTGATAGTCGAAAGTATTGCCGTTGCTGTTGCCGGCCGGGCTGCGAAAGACGCTGACATGGCCGTCCTCCTCGAGCCAGCGGTATTGCACGTTGTTCGGGATGTCGCTCCACACCAGAAAACGCCCCACGCCGTTCCACGCCGGCCCCTCGGCCCACAAGCTTCCGGTATGCAGACGCTGGATCGGCGTATTACCCAGCTTGTATGGGGCGAAACGCTTGTCGAGAACAACGATGTCGGGATCCGGGTAGCGGATCGGGTTGTTGCCGCTCCAATCCCGCTCGGCGGCCGGGGCCGCGAGCGCGGAAGCGGCTCCGAATGCCGCGGTTTTGAGCCAGGTGCGGCGGTCGAGAGAATTTCGCGTTTGTGATTGCTGGGTAGGCATCATGGGATCGGTTCCTCCGAGCCGCCCGACGGCGGCAACTCAACATCGTACTCCACTCCAGGGACACAGCGAAACAACGCCGGCCGGGGTGCGCGACATAAATATGGGCGAATGGACGGCCCGGCAACCAACGGCGACCGCCGGCTACTCTATCTCGCAAAGCCTCAGGTAGCCCGGGGCCCAACAGCCCCACGAGACCCAAAGAAAGGAACCAACAACCCGACCGGCTACCCACAACCATCGCCTTCGACCATCGACAACCCACCGTCGGCCAACCACCCAAGATGCCGACGCCCGTAGTGTCTTTCCAACCAACGACCGGCAGGGGTTTCCCCGAACCCAGCGGGGCAGGTCTCCAGGCCTGCCCTCTTCTCAACCGTTCTCCGTCGTCGCGAACCGGCCCGCAACCGTGGCGCGATGCGCCGTCTCATTCGTGGCGTGCGAAGATGGGGACAAGTACGCAAGGGAATCTCACATGGCATCAGAACTCGAAGGCAAAGTCGCCTTGATTACCGGAGCAAGTCGCGGCATCGGCCGAGCCATCGCCGATCGCTTGGCGCGGGAAGGCTGCGACTGCATCCTCCCCGCGCGAACCGAGGAAACCTTACGGCGGGCCGCGTAACAGATCGCCGCGGACAGCGGCCGCCGGATCGAAAGTTGTGCCGGGGATTTGCGCGCGCCGCAAGGCTGTAGCGCCCTTCACGCCCAAGTGGACGAGCAGTTCGGCCACCTCGACATTCTCATCAACAACGCCGGAGCCACCAAGGGAGGCCCTTTCCTCGAACAAGACGACGCCCTGTGGGAAGACGGCTTCGCCTTGAAGTTCTACGCCTGCGTGCGCTTGTCGCGACTTTGCCGGCCCTGGCTGCGACAGAGCCAAGGATCGGTGGTCAACGTCGTGGGCGGTTCGCCCGCACGCCCGATCCCGACTTCATGGTCGGAGGCGCGGTGAATGCCGCCATGGCGAATTTCACCAAAGCGCCGGCCGGGCTGGGTTTGCGCGACGACGTCAACGTCAACGCCGTGTATCTTCGCCATGCGGGCCGAGATGCGCGGCGTTTCGTCCGAGCAGGTCAGGGCCGACATGGTGAAAAGTCAAGGCATCCGCCGGCTGGGAGGCCCCCAAGACGTGGCGGATTTGACCGCTTTTCTCTGTTCGCCACGTTCGAGACATGTGCGGGGAACGGCCATCGCCGTCGATGGCGGAGCGACGACGGGTCTGTATTGAGGCTTCAGTTTCCTCGGGGTCACCGCGTCCCGGGAGTTTCCCGCTCAAGCGGCACACCCTTTTCGACGACTTTCCCGACTGGCCGGTTGTCCCAAGCAGCCCTGACATCAACCTCCGGCGTCACCTCGTCATTTGGGCTTTGATGGGTATTTACTTGACTCAGGTATTGGGAAATAGCCCCTACATGTTGTGGTCGTCCGTAGCGCGTGTCGCGGTGCCTCCGACCAGCGATTTGTAGGGTGCCGGTGGCACGGCGACGGCCTGTTGAACCAGGCGGTAAAAGAGCTTGCCTCGACTTCTGGACTTGCGGCGGTTGAAGCGGAAGGCGAATTCGTCGAGGTAGGAGTCGAGATGCTCGTGACTGACCGCTCCTTGATGCGTGCCCAGTATCCAGCGCTTCACTAACGACACCACGCGGTGCACCCGGGGGAGCAGTTTCGAGGCGCGCGCCGGTTGCCCCTCCAGGTAGCTCACCTCGTGGCGATAGCCGTCGCCTTCGAGCGGTTCGTATCCCAGCCAACCGTCGGTATGGACCACGCTGCCGGGTTCGATCGACTCGCCGACGAAGGCCATCAAGCTGTCCCCGGAGGCGTTGGGAATGGTGCGTATCCGAACCCGCCCGATGCCGGCACCATCTTCCTCGGCCGCTACTACAATCAGCGCCTTAGCGTCGGTTTGGCGACCGCGCACGCCCTCCTCCAAGCCTCCTAAGTAAGTCTCGTCAACCTCCACGCGCCCGCTGAGCCGATCGCGTCCGGGCCGCACCATGGCGCGCCGGAGCTTATGCAACCAAGTCCAGGCCGTTTTGTAGCTGCCCAGGCCCAACACCCGCCGCAAGCCCAGCGCGCTCGCCCCGTTCTTCTGGCTCGTGAGCCACCACATGGCTCGAAACCAACTCTGGAGGGGTTGGCGGGTGTCTTGAAATATTGTGCCCGCCGTTGGAGAAGCTTGATGCCCGCAGCCGGCGCACTCCAGCAGCGCTGTCCGCACCGCCCACGCTTTGTCGTGCCCGCATCGCGGACAACGAAAACCCTCCGGCCAGCGGAGTTGACACAGATACTCTCGACAGGCCTGCTCGGTGGCGAAACGCGCCTCGAACTCGGCCAGATTCCGAGGATAATCTTCCATTTCCCCGATCCTACATCTTGTGGTCACCTGAGTCAAGTAAATACCCATCCTCCATAAAGTCGAGCCGATGGGTGTTGCTTTCCAGGCGCGACGGGAACGTTTCGAGAAGCCCCTACGGCATCCGGCATGGTAAACTTGACACAGAAGTTGAAACGCTTGTACGCCAGGCTGACTGCCGAGGGTTGCTTTCTCTGATCCCTTCTCTTTCTGCCCGACGCTAGCACTGTTTCAGGATCTGTTAGAGGAGGATTTTTCCCATGAAGAGACTTTACGTTGGCAACCTGAATTTCGCCGCTACCGAAGACGAAATTCGCAGCACTTTCGAAGCCCACGGCGAAGTGGAATCGGTTCATCTGGTGTTGGACCGTGAGACCGGCCGTTCGCGAGGATTCGCATTTGTCGAAATGGTGGAAGAGGAACAGGCCGAACAGGCCATCGCCGCGTTGAACGGCCAGAACATCGGAGGACGCGATCTCGTGGTCAACGAAGCGCGCCCGCGTCCGGATCGTGGCGGTGGCGGTGGTGGCGGCGGCGGCGGCTTCGGACGTCCAGAAGGCGGACGCCGGGGTTCTCGCGGACCTCGCTGGTAGTCCATAGCACCAGGCGAGATGCCGCGAAGGAGGGTCGCCGTTGGCCAGTCGATCAAATACAAAATTCCAAAAGCGCCAAAAAGAACTCGCCCGGGCGGAGAAACGCCAAGATAAGGCGGCGCGGAAAGAGCGTCGTAAACTCGATAAGAAGGTGGGCCTCGGAGGCCCGCCTATCGAAGCCATTGACCCGGCCGACCTTGGCCTCCCTTCTATCGAAGAAGAACCGGAGGCCGAGGAAAGCGAAGAGGGCGCTTAGAGCAACATCGGAAACGCAGTCAAAGAGGGACGCTCGAAACTGCGGAAAACGACTAGGGGGCAGCCCCTATCGTTTCCCGGTTCGAGCGTCCTTCTTTTTTTGCGCACAGCGATAACCTGCAACGGTAATCGGGGCCAAGGCAAGATAAGGTCCCTACTCGCGAAAGGGGCTTGAGCCCATTTTCTCCTATTTTCTCCTACTGCTCGGGGTTACGTGGAAATCGCCAATAAGGCAGTCGCACGCCGTCGATGAAAACACGGTCGGCGCGCCGTTCGGGCGACGGTTGGAATTGTTCGGCGCCGGCCGCCGAAACGTAGTCGTCCTGCTCGACGCCGTCGCCGGACACGCCCAGTCCCCCGACCAGCCGATCGTTCTTATAGAGAGGCGACGAGCCGGGGAAGAAGACGACGCCCGACTGATTCGGGCCGGCCGGTCGGCGGCCTTGGGTGCATGGGTTGGCGAGGTCAAAAAGGAACAATTCGCGGAAGGGGCCCGGCTTCGACCCGTCGATGCCCGTGGGGAAGAACGACTGCGAGCCGAAGCCGATCGTCCGCGCCGTCACGGCAGTACCCTGAGGCACGCCTGGTAGATCGTCGGGCAAGCGTTCCGCGCTCGAAAAATAGACGGCGTTGCGTGCCTTCGTCGCGGCTACGTCAATCGAAAAGACGGTGGCGTCGGGCATGCGAAGCAGCCCTAGAATATTCCCCTCGAGGTCGCCGACCGCGATCACCATGCGTGCGCGGCTGCCCAACGGCAGACGAATCACCGCGCGGGTTCGCTCGGCGCGCTCTCGAGCCGCTGTGATGATTTGCTCGACTTCCGCCGCCGTCAAAATGGCGCTCTCACGCGGGGCGATCAGAAAGCCGTCGGGCGCCCCGGCCCCGGCTCTCGGCGCCACGACGTATTCGCCGCCGGGCATCGAAGCCGCCCGAGTCCCTTGGGGGCGCGTCGTTTGTTCGACGAAGGGCAGCCGGATACCGCTCATCGGTCACCGTGTACACCTTGCCGTCCTTCATATACAGCCGACGCATCTCGTCAAGATTCAGCGGCCTCGCGCCCCGACGCCCAAAGACCGCGATATGGTTGCCGCTCTCGTCGACCGCGCGGTCGCGATCCAACCCCTTCGACAGCGCAATCGCCGCCCCCTTCGTTTCGTAAGTCGCGATCAGCCGCGGCTCGACCGTTGGAGAGAACCCCCAAAGCCCCGGGTTCTCGGGAGTAATCAACTCGAAGCACCCGCAAACCGTTCTCGCCGTCGGCGACATAGGCGAACACACTCGCGCTCGTCATGCCGACCTTCACCGCGTGAGCGTCGTTGATCGCACCCTCGGCGGTAAAGAAGCGAGGTTTGCCGGGCTTTTCGGGCCGCTCGATGTCCACGATCGCCAAACCTTCGCGGCCCGCGGCGACATACGCGTAAGTTCGCGCCAGGTAGACGTCGCGGGCGTCATCGATCTCGACCGAGGCACGAACGGCGGGATTCTCGATATCAGTGATGTCGATGACCTTCAATCCGTCCTTGTCGCACACAAAGGCATAGCGAAATTGAATTGCCGTGTGCCCGGCGTCTTCGAGCGGAACTGTCGAAACAACCTTCGGCTCCAACGGATTCGACAGATCGACCACGACCAATCCGCGATCGCACGACACGAAAGCGTGCACGCCCGCGAGCACCACATGATTCGCGCCGTCGAGGATGCCGTCCGGGTTGAACGTCACCGCGCGTTTGAGAAAGTTGTTGCGCGGATCGCCGTCGAGCAGAGTCGCCGCCCCGATCAGAATCAAACCCTCCTCGTAATCGGCGACATAAAGAAAGCCGTAGCTCAAGTGAATCTCCGGCTCCTCGTTCACCGGGTCGCGCCGCCGTCCCGGGTCGACGCCCAGAGTTGTCGGCGAAGCAATCCAGCGAGCATCCTTCGTCTTCACATAGAAACGCTGGCCCAGCGGCGAGACCGGCGCCGAGACGATTCGTTCCGGCAGCGTCTTGTTGTCGATATTGGCGATGTCGTAGACGCGAATCCCCTCATGCCCCTTGGCGACATAGACGTACTCCCCTCGCATCTGAATGCTTTGCGCGTCGTGGGCATGGTGGTGAAACGTCGTCGCGAAACGTCCGTCTTTCTTGACGACGCGATCGCGTTTGAGGTGCCGAGCATGTTCCTCGGGATAGGCCATCTCGTGCAAACCGCTGCCGATCACCGCTTGCGGCTCCTCGCGTTCGGTCACCGAGACGGCCTCGAAACCATGGTCGCCCTCGGCCACGTAGACGTAGCGTCCCATGAAGTTGACGAAGTTGGTTCCTTGCAAGAGCAGCTGCGCCATCCAGGCGTTGTTGCCGCCGTCGGCCGACAGATGGCAGTCCGTGCAAGTCTTCGTTTCGCGCTTGCGAACACTGTGCGGGAAGTGCGGATTGAAAGCCTGCCCGCTGAGCCCCTCGGAGGAAATCGTCTGCTGCTGCGAATAGAGCCATTCGCGCTGCGTGCTCTGCGAGGAGACCAAAACGGCACTTGACGAGCGCACCGGGACAATCTTGCCTTCTTTCGCCGTACTGTCGCGGCCCAGCATGAAAACGTCGTCGCGCAGCACTTGATAGTTGTACGTGGTGAAGTTGCGCGTCGCGGTCTCGCCCTTGCCGTGCAGCGGCGGGCGATTAGCATTGGCTTTCATCGAAAGGTGGCAGCCGAAGCAACTGGTCATCCACGAAGTGTGGCAGGTGTAACAAGCCCATCTTGTTGTCGGAATGCGCCAGGGCATCGTCCGCCGCCGAGCGATCGCCCCAGCTCGTCCCGTCGCGCTTTATCGTCTTCGCCAAGCGAGCCTTCTCGTTGTATTCAGGATGCCCCGGCGTGACCGAATGAACGACTTGCGAAACCCGCCACTCGGTATCGGGCTCCACCATCGACCGCTGCACCAGCTTGTCGCCGACCCACTCAAACCGCCGCGCCCCGAAGGGCGTTCGCAAGATCGACAAATCATGCGGCGGCCGAGCCGCGGCCGAGTTCGTCATCTTCAGCTCGGCTCGTCGGCGAAGGGTCCCATGGCAGTCGGCGCAATCAATCTCGACCGCCGCCCGCGGCTCGCCATAGAGCATGCCGTTGCCGTGAACGTCCTGCTCGAAATGACAATCAATGCAATGCATGCCCTTTTCGAGGTGAATGTCTTTCAGGTGGACCGCCTTGTCGAAACGCTTCGGGTCGTCGAATGCGATCGGTTGATCTTCCCCGTCAAGCCAGACACCCTTGCGGTCGTGCTTGAAGACCGCGCGGTAGAGCCAACCGTGGCCGTTGAAGTCCGCGAAACGCGTCTGCTTCATGCCGCCGGCCAGGTCGCGTGCGTTCGAGAGAAAATCGACGTCCGCCCACTTGCCCCGCAATGACGCGGCTTCCGGGTTACGCGCCAGCGAACGCGCCCGCTCTTCGTCGTTCCACTTTTTCTGCTGGTCCGGATACAGCGCCGAACCGTCGGTCTCGTTGTCCCACCACATATAGCCGGTGTATTGCACGGCGTAAGAAGTCCCGGGGTGAATATGGCAAACGATGCATTGGCTGCTTGGAATCGCCCGCGTCAGCCGATGACGAATCGGATGGCCGGACTCGTCCTTGGGAATCGTCGGGTCGGCGGTAAAGCTCCTCCCAAGATGTCCGTATTGCACATACGACCCGGAGTGAAACGGATCGCGATCGTTGGCGTAAACGACGTGGCAGGCCGTACAACCCGAGGAACGATAGTCGCCCGGTTGATCGTTCGTGCCCAAG
Source organism: Bryobacterales bacterium (assembly GCA_965248235.1). Classification (GTDB taxonomy): domain Bacteria; phylum Acidobacteriota; class Terriglobia; order Bryobacterales; family UBA6623; genus UBA6623. Next base: position 239,977 of record CBDFIU010000004.1, read on the forward strand.
AATGACAACAACGGATCGAGCAATCGAGTCTTCTGCATTCCCTGGAACACCGGGTCGGTGCGCGTCAGAGTGCCAAAGCCGCGATTGCTTAGTCGAGTATCCCCGCGCTCAAAAACACGCAGCGTGTTGCCCGGTTCGGTCGATTCGAAATTCGGCAACGGATCGAGAAACGGCAGCAGGCTTTGGGTGCGCTGTTGCTCGGGCGTCACCTCGGGCCGGCTGACCAGCCGCCGCGGCGTGCCGTCGGGCGCATAGCTTTCTCCGAACCGAGGGTCTTTCAACGGATACGCCCCGTTGTTATACAGTGCGGCGCCCCACAGGAACGCCCCATGCGTCATCAAGCTTCGCTCGACCTTGTAGACAACATCGGCGTGGCAACCGCTCGACCCGCAGGTCTTGGGCGCGGCGCGCAGGTCCCCGGGATTGATGAACCGCACGAACTCCGGGCGTTCGTCATTCAGCAACGTATAGGTGCGCTCCGGGTTCGCCGAAGACGACCAACGCATGGGGTATTTCGGCGAAATATGCGCCGCCGCCTTGCTCGTCGCCAAGGCGTCGCCGCCGTGACAATCCGTGCATCCCAGCCGCACCGCCGGCGACGCATGCATCGGCTCGATACCCACATGACAGCCCGACGCCGTGCACCCCGCGCTTTTCGATACGCGCACGGCCTCCGTTTGGCCAAGCAACTGTTGGGCTCGCCCAGGCGTCGCGACGCCGAGTAGCAGCGCCGCGAGAATCAACCACCGATCGCGCCGCCAGGTCAAAACAGAAACCTCGTATTCAGAAATCCCGAAAACAGCGTCACGTCCGGATAGATCCGCCGCAGACCCGCGCCCGGCTTCAGCACGCCGAAGCCTCCGGTGATGACGATGTTGTCGTTGAGAAAGGGACGGTATTGGATGCCGAACCCGGCGTCGACGCCGATGCTCTTGTTGATGCCGCTCTGAAACAAGATCGCCTCAAGCACCTCGGTACGGTCAAAGCGCAGATAGTTAACGTTGATTTGCGCCTTGAGTTTCGGCGTCAGCTTGGCGTCCGTACCGGCGTTGAAAATCATCACGCCGGGGTTCAAGAAATTCGCCTGGCCCTGGAACTTATTGCTTCGTAACGACGGCAGCAAACTGTTGAAGCTGAAAAGCGCCACCCCCGCCCCGGTAAGAGGAATCGTCTGGCGGTTGAGCAGATTCGTCCCGCCGCCTTCAAAGAGCGGATTCAACAAGCCGCGGTCAGCCAGCCCCGGGTTCCCCAGAAAGCCCCCGCCGGCGAATTGCGGGTTGTCCACAATGGCATCGAAACCGCGGGCTGTTCCATCGTTGATATCGTCGTCGCCCGAGGCGTAGAAGAACGAAACGCGATAGCGCCGCCAATCGACCTCGTAGTCAACCTCGACCGCCCCCATGAAGGCCTTGATATGTTGCGGATTGTTCAGCGGCGGCAGGGGGTGGAAATCGTCGCGGCCAAAGGCATAGTAAACCGCGTGCGAGACGTTGTAGCGCCCCAGGTGTCCCTCCCCGGCAAAGCCGGCATACCCGGCGCGAATCTTGTGTGGCCGCGGATCGCCGATCGGAGCCGGACGCACCAGAAAGCCGTTGCGGTCAAGGTGGAAGCTCGGCTGGTCGTTGTTGTAATGCAGGCTGAAGTTGAGGTTGTACCCCAGGCTCGGCAAGTCCTGTAAATAGAGGTTGGCGATGTAGACTGACTGGTCGCGCCTCCGCCAACTGTTCAGACCGCTGTTCGTATCCTTTTCGAGCAGGTTGAAATAGGCCAGGTTGTACTGTAGCTTGTTGTTGCGAAAGGTCCCGAAGAGCCGCGCGCCCGGCTGTTCGTCGGAAAAGATGAACCCGCGAAAATCGCTCGTGAAGCGTTGAATCCCGACGCGCGCGGCGCTGAAGTCGAACTCGGCGTCGCCCAGGTCGTCGAAATCCTTCTTTCCGCCGCGCAGCACTTTCGAACTGTTGGTTGCAAAGCGCGTTTCGAAGAACATCTCCTGCAAGCCCACGTGCGTATCCACCCGCGTCACACCGGCTCGCGGATCGATGCGGACGACATTGTTTTCGCGCGCCCCCAGGTAGTTGATGTTGAACTCCGGCGTGATCTTGAGGCTGAAATCCACCGGCTTGAACCCGGCGCTGCCGCGGAAGAACTCCATCGCGACCCGGAAGCTCTGCCGTACAAAACTTTGCCCGCCGTCGCCAAAAAACTCAGAGCTGTCGGGATTGGCCGTACTCACCGCGTTGGTCGTCGGCACCCGCCGCAGCTCGACCAGGGTGTCGCTGCTGCCAGCGAGGTTCAAGAAATTCTTGCGGCCAAAAAGAGGAACATCGCCCTTGACGCGGTTCTTGTTATAGGGGTCGTACCAGCGGGGTCGCGAATAGATCAGGTCGAGCTTTTCATTCTCATATCGTTTCGGAAACGGAAACGACGAGACCCAGCGGTTAGGGACGCGGTCCTCTGGGCGGTGCTCGGAACCGGGAGGTATCGCGAAAGAAGGCAAAATCCCCGCCAACGAACCGTCGCCGGGACCGCGCCGAGGCCGCGAGTAGAGGGCCTCGATGGGCACTTGGACAATTGGCGGCGGCGCCGACGTTCGGGGCCGCCGCCGCACCAATGATCGCGTGCGATCTTCCGCGAGTGGCGGAGGCGGCCCGAGAGCCTCGCGCATTCGTTGCTTCGTCGGGATTCGGCGGAATCACGATCTCTTCCGCCCCGACGCGGCGCGGGAGCCGGTGAGTCGGCGACGCGGAGGCTTGGCTACGCCTCGGCGAACCGGCTTCGCGCGTGCGCCCCTTGACGCCGATCGTCGCCACTTGCGCGGGAAGGCGGGGCAGCACCAAGGCGACCAGCGCCGCCAACAGGAAGTAGAGGGGAATTCTCATCGCCGCCGGGTTATCTGATGCGGTCGCGGTTTCTCCCAATTCACGGAATCAAACCCGCCGCGGCTCGGAACCGCTTCGCGAATTCGGCCGGACGATAGGTCGAGGGGTGTTCCAAGTAATCGTAGAGCCCGCCGATCTGTTGCTCCGCTCCGCCAACCCCTTGCGCCGCCGCGATCGCGTCCAACGCCATCACGGCCTGCTCGGCCGCGTTGACGCCGAAGTTGCTGATCCGTCGAATATCGGCTTCGAGTGCCCGCGCCATCCCCGGCCGTTGATGACGTGAAGTCATGCGCGGCGAACCGCCCCGCCAGCGCCTCCGTCTGCGCGGCAATCGCGCGAGCCTCGTTCGCGATCGCCTCCCCGTCCCCCAACTTGCTGGCGACCGCTTCGGCTAGAGTTTCGAGCGATCCGCTGAGCCGGGCCGCCGCGCCGCCGGCAGCCTGCCGCGCCACTGCTTCCAGCACCACGAACCGCGAAACGTTCAACAACAGCCCGCCGGGCTTTCGCCCACCGTAGCCGCGCGCGATCCGCCAACTATCCCGCCGCAGATCGTGGTGGCATTGATAGCACTCCAAGTGCACGAACTCGGGCCAGGCCGCCGACCCGGCGTCGGTCGCGAGTTGCCGCATCCCGTCGGCCAGAGCCATCGCCTGTCCCACGGCCAGTGCCCGCAGAGCGGGAAGCGTATTGCCCGCCTCGCCCTCGGGCGCTCGCCAATGCCTCGGCAACGCCGCGCTGAAGGTGTCGAGTTCAAAGACGAGATCGGGGTGTCCGGCGGCAATCAATGCATGGTCGACTCGCCGACCCTTTCCGCCGATATGGCACCCCAAGCATTTCGCGGCCCGCACCGCGAGGTCTTTCGTGTCGTCCATCCCAAGCGAAACGTTATTGGCGTGGCTGTTGTCGGCGGCGGTATGCGGCCCCAGCCACTTTTCCGCCGGCCCGTGGCAGGCTTCGCACGACACGCCGTCGGAGATGAACTTCTCCGTCGACCCGACCGCGTGGCAGCTCAAGCAGTCTTTGGCTTTCGTGGGGTCCCCGACGCCGGCGATCTCCGCCATTCGCTTCGACCGCTCATTCGACAGAACGCTGTAGGCCCGCGAATGCTTATCCCGCACCGACCAAATCGAGTACTCATTGCCGAGAATACGGCTTTGGCTCAACGGCGCCGGGGTCGTGGCCCCATGGCAATTGGAAGAGGACGTGCTGAAGGACCGACCGAGCCGACCCGTTATGTCCGCGCATGGTTGACCACATTTTACAGCTTTTAAGCGACGCCAGCGGATGAGGGGCCGAGACCGGCTGTGCGAGTCAATGCGGGGGACCTGGCGAGTCCCATTCCTTAAGCAAAGGGGGGACGATCAGTCGACGCCGTCGCTGGTCGCCGAGGTGCTCTCGGTTAAGGTCACCTTGCTCAGCGTATCGGAATAGCCCCGCACGCCTTCAAAAAGGTGGTTGGCGATCTTTTGGCGGTAGGCGGAGGACTTGAGGAGCTTCTCGTCCTCGGGGTTACTCAAGAAGCCGACTTCGGCCAGGACGGCAGGCATTTTCGCGCCGACAAGAACCATGAACGGCGCCTTGCGGATTCCTCGATTGCGCAGGCCCTTGGTGTCCTTGGCCAGTCCACCGTAGAGTGATTTCTGCACTTTGATCGCGAACTCGCGGGACTCTTCGATCTTCTCGGTCAATGCGATCTTCGAGAGAAGAGTTTCCAGCTCATGAATCGAGCGCTGCGCGGCGGCATTCTCCCGCGAGGCCACGCCGAGTGCCCATGAGTTCGTCGTGAAGCTTAAGTAATACGTCTCGACGCCGCGAATCGAACGCAGCCGGGAAGAGTTGGCATGGACGGAAATGAACAAGTCGGCTTCGCTGTCATTGGCCAACTTGGTGCGCTCTTTCAGGGAGACCGAGCGATCGGTGGTGCGGGTGTAGATCACGTCGGCGCCCAGGTTGGTTTCGATCAATTCGCCAAGCCGGCGGCCGATGTCGACGACCAAATCCTTCTCGCGAAGGCCGGCTTTCCCGATCGTTCCGGTGTCGTGTCCGCCGTGGCCGGCATCGATAACGACCCGGCCGACTTTCAAACCGAGGGCGCGAATCAGGTTGCGTTTGCCGCGGCTGGTGGTGCCGGCGGGTTTGGGCGGCTCGGCGAGTTCCAGAGTGGGCGCGGGTTCGAGAGGTTCGAGCCTGGCCATCGTCTCGGGCTCGGGGGCCGGCGGGGGCGGCTTCGGCTGTTCCATAGGAGGAAGGGCCATCAGCCTCTTCGTGGCGACTCGCGCCAACGCCAAGAAACTGCGCGCCGCTTCCATGTCGGCCTTTCCGGCGACCTCGGGCGACCTCGCGGCCGACAAAGCGCGGTGGGGAGTGGAAGCCGCGGGCGGCGGCGCGTTGAACTCGAAGCGCTCGAGCGGAGGCGGGGGCGGCTGCAAAGAAGCATTGTCCCATGCCGCGGATACTCCTCCCGCGACCGGAGTGCTGTTCGGGGCAGCGGCGACCGGCGGCGGAGCGGCGGACGCCAAAGCGTGATTAGAGGCGGAAAGGGCAGGCGGCAGTGCTTCAAACACAAAGCGCTCCGCGGGCCGCGGCGGACGGGAAGAAAACTCCTCCGATGCGACGGACGGTCGAGTACCAGGAACGACCGTGTGCAAAGCTTTCGCCGCATCGGAGGAAGTGGAGGGACTCGTTGGAGTGTCCGAGTCAGGGGTGGCAACATCCGACTCACCCACTAGAGGCGAATCGGAAACTTGAGAGGGCGCCGAGGCGCGTTCAACCGGAACCGGATCTGGTGCCCGGCCGGTGGATCGACCCGGAGCCTCGGCTTCGTCCCGCGACCGCTCTTCGGCGAACAGCGGGAGGTCGGTGGCGGACCGCAAATCGATCACCAGTCGCTCGGGATTCGGAAGCCACCGGAAGTCGGGCCGCACGGCTTGTTCGAGATCAAAGACCACGCGGACGGTCTTGCGCCGGTTTTGCGCCACGCGGATTTGCCCGATCCGATCGTCTTTCACCGACAATGTCGTCGTTCGGCTCGTCGAAAATTTTGGCCCTAACCGAGCGCTCGACAAGTCGACGAACAGGCGGTCGGGATTGCTCAGACGCTCGAATCGGTAGCGAGTGACATCGTCGATATCGATGACAATGCGCGTCGAGTCGGCGTGCGACCAGAATCGAACGCCGGCAACCGACCGCAGCCCGCCGCGACGGGATCTTGGAGCTTGGTGGCGAACCGGAATCGGCCCGCTTGCGGCGGTTTCCGCGGCCGGGGCAGGGCGAAGATCCGCGACCTTCTTGGGGGCCGGGTCGGCGACAGGCGCAGGCGGCGGCGAGACCGGTGGCTCATTCCGAGCGTGTTGGGGCTCCGCGCGGCCTTCAATTTCAGCGATCGCTTGCAGTGCTTGCGGCTTCAGTTTGCTGTGCGGATATTCCCGGGCAAGGAAACGGTAGGTTTTCAATGCATCGGCTCGCCGCCTTTCGGATGCAAAGCGAGCGGCGGCCTTGCGATACATCTCCGCTTCGACGAGAAGGCTGTCGTCGCAATACGAACTGGCGGGGCTGGTCAGGTAAACCTTTCGGAAAGCCTTGGCGACCATTCGATACTGCTCGGCGCCAAGCTCGGGTTCGGGTACCCGCCGAAAGTCTTTCAATAGTTGGGCGGCTTGGCTGTAATAGCGCGCCGCTCTTGCCTTCTTCGATTCAGCAGACCACGAGGGGGTGGGCATACAAAGCGCCCACAAGACGGCAAGTCCCGCCACCGAGGACCAAAGTCCCCGGCTACATTGCCCGAGCAGCGGCATAAGCCTAGCGCGGTTCTGTTTCGAACCGGATCTCGCCCGAGGGCTCGACCCGAACAACGATGCGCGGCCCTTTGTCCGACGCCGCGGCGTTGCTCGTCACAGAACGCTTGCCAGCCGCAAACGATCGGCTTACCCGGTCGACGTATTCCAACGTTTCCTCGTAGGGGGGAACGCCGTCATATCGTTCAACCGCCGCCTCTCCGGCGTTGTAAGCCGCCAGGGCCCGAATTTGGTCCCCGTCGTAGCGGTCCAGCAAATGACGGAGAAGCTTTACTCCTCCATCGACATTTTCGGCGGGATCGAAAATGTCCTTTACCCCAAACCGTCGAGCCGTCTCCGGCATCAACTGCATCAGACCCAACGCACCCTTATGGGAAACCGCAAATGGGTCGTAGTTGCTTTCCTGCCGAATGACCGCGTAAATCAGTTTCGGATCGACGTTATGACGTCGAGCGGACCGTCCGACCAGGGAAGCAATGTCGAGCCTGCCGCTTTCAGGCGACGGGCTCAACCTACCTTGGACAACCTGCTTCCTCGGCTCGACCGATCGCTCGGCGCCGGAGACTCGCTGAAGCCTTCGAGACCGCCGGGCGACACGCACCAAGCGGCCCGCGTCGTCTTCGCGGACCTCGTAACGCCGGACAATGGAATCCGCCTCCTCAACAACCGAGTCAGCCTTGGTATCAGCAGCGGGCGGCGGCACCTTAGCGGTCACCGCGGAACCCGTCGACCAAACCAGCAGGCCGAGCGCAAACCATCGAGATTGCCTACTCCACGTCATTAAAACAATATCACAGAATATGTTTTCAAAGCAAAGGATTTCTTGCTCGTCTGACACGCCGGGCCGGGCGAACGGCGCGAGAGCGCGGCGCACGTCGACCCTTTGTTGCTTAGACGCACCGGTTCTCATTTTAGTTGAGACCGGGAGAGAATTTTGCTCCGTGAGGCGCGGCCCGGGCGAGACCCGATGTATGGAAACGTACGCCCGGCGCGCGGTCGGACCGGGAACCGCCGGCCGGAGGCGCAAGGCGAGATTCACTCGTTAGAGCGTCAGCACAAAGGCGATGACGTGGCCCTTTTCCTCGTCGGTAAGAAGCTTCTCGAAAGCCGGCATTCCGCCGCCACCCTCGTTGAGGTTTTTGAGAATATTCTCCGGCGTGGCGTCCTTGTCGCTGGGCAGCTTGCCGTCCTTGATGCCGGCTAGGCCGGGGCCGATTTTCTTTTCCTTGCTGTCGGAGAAGTGGCAGACCGAGCACTTGGTCTCGAAGAGGCCGGCACCCTTTTCGGCGTCGCCTTCGTGGTTGTCCGCGGCGAGAATCGGGACCCAGATCAGAGTGAGAGCTGTCAGAATTGAAGTCGCGCGCAACATTGCGTGGTGTTCCTCCTGCGTAAAGAAGCCATTCTAACGCATCGCCCGTCGGCGTATGTGGGGTTAGACGGCGGGGGGAGAGAATGGTTTCGGGGTGCGCTCCGGGGGCCGCTGTCATCTCAGCCCCTGGCGCGGGCACTATTCAGCGGCGTGGAATCGCTCGACGAGCGCGGTGACGGTTTCGGTGGAAGCACCTTCTTCGACGCTGTGAACGATCGAATGGGGATGGAGTTGCACTTCGCGGCCGCTGCCGTCGTCGAGGGCAAGCGGTTGTGACGCGGGGCCTCGCAGAAATTCGGTGAGATCGCGCCGCAACGGCTCGGTTTTGGTTTTCTCGTCGATGACGAGATACAATCCCTTGGCCCAGCAGTACAGATGTCCCCTCGAAGAAATACCCTCGGTAAGCCGCTTAGAGAATTTTTCGAGGACGGCCTCCAAGACGGCCTGGCCATAGCGTCTGTCGACGGCCTCAATGCCTTTCATCTTGATCGCCGCCACGCGGAAGGAACGCTCGCGACCGATCAGTTCGGCGATATAGGCCTCCGCATGACGACGCACCGGCGTCGTCGAGAGCGACTCGGTATGGACAAACTTCCCGAAAGCCTCGACTTGGATTTGGCGGTCTCGATCCCGGTTTGCATGAGATCGAACGCCTGGCGAGATTCCGCTTCCTGGCGTTTGACGACGGATTCGAGCTTACCCAGATGGTCGGATAAGGCTTGTCGGAGCGCCGAAATGTCCTCGATCTGCCCAACCGCGCCGAGATGTTCGACAGTGCGGTGAAGCCCGAGATAGAACGTTCGGTTCGAGGAGTCCAAGCGACCGGCCGTTTCCGCCAGCACCGCGATCACGCCGCCGAGTTCTTTTTCGCGGCTCGCGAAGCCGGCTTCCACTTGTTCCCATTGGTTGGCCAGGCGGGCGGATAGGGCGAGCGATGTGAGATCGATTTGAGCGGGATTAGAATGTTTCTTGAGTTCACGGCCGAGCTTGGCGAGATCTTCGCGGAAGCTTTCGTGCGACTCGGCATCGGGCGCGGGCATGCGTTCCCGGGTGGTCTCGATCAAATTGTCGACCAAGGCCTCGAGAGCACGGCGGGTTGAGGCTTCCTCGCCGGGCGCGGAATTGCTCGAACCGTCTGGAGCCGAGCGGCGTTGATCGGGGTCTTGCGGAGATCGCCTTGCCGCGTCTTGGAGATGTTTCTTGATCGATATCATGGCCGTAGGACTCACCGGAACCGCTGGCAACCGAGGTCGGGCCCGACGTAAGGAGGCTTGTCTTCTAATCGACCGATGAGGCGGGGAAAGTGTAGGAGTGGGAGGGACGACGCTGTTTCTTGGAATTCAAAGCGATGAGCCCGATTCCCGGATCAGAGAAGGGGATAGATGGAAAGATGGGCCCCGGGCGATCCGCGGCACGCGCCAGAGGCCGCTACCGCTGCTTCCTTCCGGACCTGACGGGGTTCACGACATCACGCTGCACGGAACCCGGAGCCCAAATTTCATGCTATCACTCTGCTCGGGGCGCGTTAACCTTGGGTTGCTTCCTCAGCCTGTAAAGTGCGCCGTCCTTGTAGACCCGCTTCGGGTCCGGTTTCCCACTGGCGCCGATTTGGCCGTCGGGCAGCAAGAACTGATGGGCACGCGCAAGCTCTTCGCCGAGTTGAGTGCGATACGACACCAGCTGACTTCTGCTTCCCGGCGGCACGCCGATTCGCCGGGTTAGGCGTCCCCGAATGGACGATAGCCGCAGCCAACTCGCCGGTCCCTGCTCGCTCCACCTAGCCCTCTTCATTAGAGATTCGCCGCGGTTCGGCCGCGGTAACACGTATGATTGGGACGGGCGAGACGGACATGATCTCGGACCAAGATATTCGCGAACAGGTTTTGGCGTATCTGTCAGGGCACCTCACCCTGGACGCGTTCGAGGACTGGATTGTTCAGAATACTTGGAACGTTCATCAATGGGGTGCCAAGAGCACCCAAGACCTTGCGTATTCGATTGAAGCGGTTCTTGCCGAGCACTCCAGAGACCCGATCAGCGAAGAGGTTCTCCAGGGAAAACTTGCGCCCTTGGCGCAAGACATGCACATCCGGGCCTGATTCCTAACCCGCATTTCTCATCGCCTGACGGGCCTCTCATGCACTTTGTCGCCACGCGATGAGAAAAGCGGGCTAAGAAACCAGCCGCCGCCCCTTGATAAGTATGGGGTCGGGGGGGGAAGGGAACGGTCATTCGATTTTCGTTCGTCGAACCGCTTTGTTTCCAACGCGGATGGACGGCGAAAATCATTTACGGACGGTTGTTTCGCGCAGCCGGACTTTCACTACGGGCTGCCTGTCCCGGTTCAAGGCCCTTTGCCTACCGTCGCGGCCTTCGGCGGGGGGCTAGAGAATCGATCAATTCCTCATCGCCGACGGCTTCCCAGCGTAGGTCCAAGCTCGGCTCGGCTTCGGCGGCTCGGAAGGCTCCGTCGATCCAGCTTTTCGGGAAAGCGGTCGCCGTATTGTAGAGCAGCGTCTTGGCGGGGGCCTGCAGCACGGCGGCGGCGCGGAAATCGCCGGCGCGGCGAATGTGCGGAATAAACAACTTCTTTTCGATTTCTCCGTCGTCGTAGCTTTGAAACGCGCCTAAGTCGGCAATCAAACGAATGCCGTCTCCGGCTAATGCTCGCGCGAAGAAGCACCACGCGCCGGCTTCTCCCGGACAAAGTAGATTGATGTGGCTCGTCTCAAGACGTTGGCGGAAAAAGGCGATCGCCGTCAGCACGTCCTGGATGCGATTCGCGGTGTCGGTGCGATTGAAGGTCGTCATGTAACGGCGACGCTGATCGTTGATCTCCGACTCGTCGCGCTGTTCGCAGGCGCGTCCGGTTTGAAACGCATCGATGCCGGCCACAACGCCCCCGCGCTTCAGAAAACCGCGCACCAGCCCGTCGAGGCTTTCCGAGGAACTCAGCACCCAACTCGTGCCTTCCGGGTGAACGATCAACGTCGGGTTCACCCAAGCGCGTGTCCGCCGGGGCCGCAACAAGACGGCCGGTATGCGGTCGCCCCGATCGGCGCGTCCGATCACCAGCACTTCGCCGTTTCGCATGGTGTCGGTCACCTCTGACTGAATCTCTTCAGGAGCCGGAGCCTCCGCCATGGTGGCCAGCGAAAGCCATTCGCGAAACAGCGGCCGCGCCTTGTCGAGCGAGGCGGCGTCGGTCGGTTTCAGCGCTTGAAGCTGCTTCTCCGACGCGGCGATCCTCTCGGAGACGAACGTATCGACATCCTTGGGCGTTTTCGGCGCTTCCCTTCCCCAATAGGCCAGCAGCCAGCCAAGTTGATCGACGCGAAAACCCTTCTCTTTGAAATTCGAAGCGTCGGAGTCGCCGAGCACTCGCTTGCCGAAGAACCGATACATTGCCTCGCGGCTGTCCTGGTGATAGTTGTGGGGTGAGTCGAACTGCTTTTCTTCGAGGCCGTCCTCGGCCCCATAGAGGTTATAGATCTTTTGAATCGCCGGGAACTCTTCGCGGGGGGTATTTTTCGTCCAATCGCCGGTCGCCGAGACCATCAACATCGGACGAGGCGCGGTGAGCGCGCCGATTTCCATGTTGTTCGTATCGATCCGAAGATTCGGAGCGTTTTCGCACCAATCACCGCCCTGCATGTGAGCCGAAATCATGTTGACCGGCGCGGCGTAATGAATGCGATCATCGACCGCCGTTTGCAAGAACACCTGCGAGCCGCCGCCCGAGGCCCCCGTGGCGGCAACGCGCTTAGCGTCAACGTCGGGCAGCGAGAGTAAAAAGTCGGTGACGCGAATCGTGTTCCAAAGCTGGAGGCCCAATATGCCGACACCCCACAACTCCGCCCGGCGCCCCCAATCCTGGCGGTGAGCGATGTGAGCGGCCGTGTCGTTATAGCCCACCATGTCGTAATTGAGAGCGATATAGCCCTGCCGCGCCAGCGTGATGCCGCGGCCGATGGTGGAATTGAGTTGCTGATTCTCCAACCGTCCGAAACGCCAATGGCCGTGCGGCGAAACCACCGCCGGGTGCGGCCCCGGTTTGCCGACCGGGCGAAATAGATTTCCGCCTAGAAAAAACCCAGGATAGGTTTCGAGAATGACCTTTTCGATCGTGTAGTCCTCGTGCTCGGTCTTGTCGAAGACCTCGGCATGAAGCGGCGTCTTTTCGGGCCACGGCATCAACCCGGCACTGAATTGCACTTGTCGGCGCAGCTGCTGCGCCCTTTGCTTCCACTCGTCGAGGGTCTTGTAGTCCCCGAATTCGTAATGCGTGTCGGTGTGACGGATCGACGTATTACGGCGGTCGTGGTCGGGTATGCCCTCGGCGAACCCGGGAAGGGAGAAAAGCACAACGAGCAGAAGCAAAGCGATCAATTTCATGGTGGTACCGATTGTAGCGAATGGCCGGGGGACCAGACCAACGTGCAATCAGGGCGTTCGGCCGCTCTCGGGCTCCGGCGAACCCTTCTTCAAATAGCCGTGGAAAGCGAGGTCTTGGCCCGTCATGTTCTTGGTCGCCCAGATGATTTGACCGCTGTGTTCGGCGAAATGGTCGACAACGTGGCTCACGGCGTGGAGTACAGTCACTTCATAAGCTTGAATGCGTCTCTTGGTCAGCAGTTCGTCGTCAGTGAGCCCGGCAAGCGTGCTGTCCGCTTCACCGACCGCTCCCCGCAACACTCGCAGCAGCTCTTCGACGTCGACCGGGTCACGGCGGGCAAATTCCGCGTCTCGATCACGAGTGTCGGGGGAGCCGCCAACACCCGCCACGATCCATTGCTGGAGATTGCCGGCCAGGTGCAGCATCAGATTGCCGACCGAGTTCTCGACCTCACTCCCGCGCGACCAGATCTGCTCGGCGGTGAGACGCGAGACGCAGTCTTCGATCCGCTTGAGACGTTGCGCGATCTCGTGGCGGGAAACCCGCAGGAATTCCGCGCCAATCGATTCGGCTTGTTCGGATTCCGCCATGGCGTTACAACACCGCCAACCGAACTACCGCGCCTTGTAGGTCTTCGAGAATCCGTTGCGGGCGTTCGTGACAGTGTACGTCCCGTCGGCCTTCACCGAAGCCTTGATCCAATGGCCCTTGCAATCGTCGGTCTCCTCGAAATTGGCGATCTTCTTGCGGTCGGTGTTGTGGCCCTCATCGGTTTCGAGCGATAGATGGACTTGCCAGATGTCCTCGATGTCGGGCGATTTTTCGAGCACTTCGTAAGCCTCGGGGCGTCCGCCCTTGCGGGGTCCGTTATTCATCACCGCCACGGCCGGCCGCGCCGCCCAAACCTGCTGCGGGGCCGCCGAAGTGTGCAGGCCGTGGTGGGTTACCTGGTAGAGATCAACCTCGCCCACGCGGTTCACCGGGCAAGCTAATTCGTGCTCGTAATTCCAAGTGAGATCGCCCAAGTCGAGAAATTCGAACTTCCCGAAGCGAACGACAAAACCAACGCTCTTGCCGTTTTCGCCGCTGTCGGGATCAAGCATCCGCGCATCGCGGCAGTGGGGGTTCTGCTTGCCGCCCGGCAACGGCTCGTCGGCGAAGCGGCTGTGCGAGGCGACGAAGATCAACTCCACGCCGCTTACGGGAAGCTTCTCGCCGGGAATCGCTTCCAAGCGTTTACCCTTCGCCACCGACAAATAGCTTTCCCAAAGTTCCGGGCCGCCCTCGCGATTCAGCTCGACGCTGTCGCCGTGGTCGACGAACTTCCCGATCGACACTCGCTCGGCGAGCGGCGGCAACCCGCCGACGTGGTCTCGGTGAAAATGCGACGTAATGAAGTAGTCGATCTTTTCGGCGCCCGCTTCGTCGGAAAGGACGCGTTCGATGCGCTTGGCGTCGCGGCCGTCAAAGCCCGGCCACCCGGCATCCATCAAAACCGTCTCGCCCGAGGGCGTAACGATCAGCGTGGCGGCGCCGCCCTCAACGTCGATCCAATAAATGTCCAGCGTACCGGCGGCCGCAAGCGTCAGCGGCAGCAACAGTAGAAACACAATCACTCTCATCACGGCAAATGACCTCCCGGGAAATCCGCGGCACTCGAGCCGCCCCAGCCGCCTACAAGTATAGCCCCGGAGGTAGGCGGGGACGCGCGTTCCGTATCTGTTCGCGGCGGGAGGCGGCCAAGGGGGGTGGGTCATGTCTCCGCGGTGATTCGGAGCACGAGCCAGGCTCGCGGGCCGTTTCTCCCCAGCCGGGGCCGATGTGGACGGCTAACCCCGGCTAACCCCTCAAAACCCCGCGCCCCCCGCGAACTCGCGAAGGGGTATCGCGAATTTCCCGTTTGGCGGGCTCTCGGCGGACTTGTTATGTTGTGAGCGTGAGTCAGCGGACACATTCCCCTCGATTGCACCGGCGAGCCGCGACCGTCGCGGTAACGGGCCTTTCACTTTTCCTCGCCCGGACCCTCGCCGCCGCCGAGCCCGCTTGGCTGGCTGACTTGGGCAGGGCCGATCGCGTGACGATTTTTTGGATCGTGCTGCTCGTATTCCTGGCCATCGGCTGCCTCGTGTTGCTGTTTCGCACGCTGCTCGATCGCAAGCTCAACGAACACGAAGGACAGCTCAAGACGCTGCAAGACCTGGCGGAAGCCTTGGTCGCCTCGAACGACATCTTGCCGGTACAGCAAAGGGCGGCGGAGACTCTGCCGGGCGTCACCGACGCCACGCATTGTTACCTGTTGCGGCTGAATGCCGCGACGCAACAGCTTGAATATGTGGCCGGAAGTCACAGGCCGCCCGCCTCGGCGATCTCACTGGCGGCTATGAGCGGCCCGGGCACCTGTTTTCGCAATCAAGTGACGACCGATGTGCCGGATGCGGAGAACTGCCCTCTTGTCGACCGTGAAGTCGTACGGAAGCTCGGGCAGAAGTCTCTGTTATACGTCCCGTTGCTCGCGGAAGGGCAATGCCTGGGCGTCCTCGAGTTGGAAGACCGCCGCCGGAAGCGAGTCTTCACGCGACGTGAGCTGATGCACGTGCAGCACGTCGCCAACTTGATGGCGATGGCCTGGAAGATGGAGGGCCATAGTTCGCTGCAGGGGCATGTTTTCCGAGCGGAAAAGGCCGCCTTCGTTCGCGATTTCATTGAGGGCCTCGCCCAACAAGTCAGCGAGCCGCTGGGGCGGATTCACTCGCTCGCCGATCGCAGCCGCTCGGAAACCAGCCAAGTCGCCGCGGCGCGTTGCCTCGCCGAGGCCGACCACCAGGCCGAAGAAGCCCTCGGGGTTCTACGGCGGGTCGCGCGCCTGGTTCGCCCCCGAGAGGGCGGCGAGGAGCCCGTCGAGATGAACGCGGTGCTGCGTGACGGCATCGAGGCGCTGGGACCTCGATGGCGGCGAATCGGTTTTGCGGCTCGAACGCAACTTTCCGGCCGTCCGGCGCGGGCGTCGCTGGACGGCGACTCGCTCCGCGAGCTGGCCAGGAGCTTGCTTGGGTACGCCGAAAGGATGCTGCGGCGGGCCGGAGGCAATTCTCTCCAAGTGGCCACGAGCTTGATTCGCAACGAATTCTGGCTGCTTTCGATTCGCTCCGCCGACGCCGCCGGCGACTCCCCGTCGAACCCGGCTGCCGGGGCCGGTTGGGACGAGGACCCCGCGGACGGGATGCTCGGTTTGCTGCTTTGCCGGGGCCTGGTCGAGGCCATGGGAGGAGTCCTGCGCGTGGATGAAAAAGGAGCTCGGGGCTTTCTGATGGAATTGGAATTTCCCTTGGCCGCGGCGCCGTTCCCGGCAACGGATTCCGAGCCCGCCGAACAGGTTCGGCGCGTCAACGCCCAACCGGCCACGGCCTTGGTGATCGAAGAGAATCCCGAGACGAAAAAGAAGCTGGTGCAACTCATCGCCGCGCAAGGGTACCGCGCCATCCCGGTGGAGACCGTTGCCGAGGGAACGGACCTTTGCGACCGCATGGAATTCGATTGCGTATTTTGCGGTGCCCGCGTGGGGCGAGTGACGGGCGTTGAAGTCTATCGTCAAGTACGCCATCGCGTTCACAAGTTCGTCCTCGTCATGGAGGGGAAGGCCCCGCAAGCCGGTGATGCCGCCGAAGCCGACGGTCTTTCGGTTTTGGCCGCGCCGTTTACCGCCGCGCAGGTCGGGGCGTTGCTCGACAGCGTCGCCGATCAGGGAACCGCGGAATGATTTCCCGGCTTGGCGCCGCCCAACGCAAGGAGGGCGTTTGGCGCCTCGTCACGGAGGTGCCGCGGGGGGCCGTCTCGACCTACGGCGACATCGCACGGGCTCTCCGCCCGCCCTGCAACCCGCGCTTCGTCGGTTGGGCGCTGCGGCAGGCGCCGCCGGGCCTCGGCCTCCCCTGGCATCGCGTCCTGGCGGCCGGCGGACGTATTGCACTGACCGGGCCCTCGGCGCTCGAACAGCGCGTCCGATTGCAAGCCGAAGGCGTTCAATTCCGAGGCCGTAAAGCGCGGCTCGATCTCCACCGCTATGGCGGCTTCGACTAAGCCGAACCGCACCCGCTCGCTCAGGTTCCCCAAGAGAGCCCGATTCACCGCGCGTTTGGTAGCATTAGTCCGCGATGCGAATCAAGCGTATTATCGTCTACCAAGTCGACCTGCCTTTGCACGAAGGCACCTATAACTGGTCGGGTGGGAAGTCGGTTTCCGTTTTCGACAGCACGATTGTCTCGGTTGAAACCGACGAGGGCCTCACCGGCCACGGGGAAGTCTGCCCGCTGGGGCCGGCCTACCTGCCTTCTTACGCCGCCGGAGCCCGGGCGGGCCTCGCGCAACTCGCGCCGCAACTCATCGGTCTTGACCCGACGCAACTCGGCGTTTTGAACCGCCGCATGGATCAAGCGCTTAAGGGCCATCCTTACGTCAAGTCGGCCCTCGACATGGCTTGCTGGGATATCGTCGGGCAAGCCTGCGGCAGACCGTGCTGTGAGTTGATGGGCGGGCGTTGGGGCGACGATTTCGTCCTCTACCGCGCGATCTCTCAACAGGCGCCGAAGCAAATGGCCGAGCGAGTAGCCTTCTATCGCGCGCAAGGTTATCGGCGCTTTCAGCTTAAGGTCGGCGGCGATGTCGAAACCGATATCGCGCGCATCCGGGCGGCCCGTGAAGTTCTCGAAGCAGCCGACATTCTTGTTGCGGACGCTAATACGGGTTGGCTGCCCCACGAGGCGGCGCGCGTGGTTCGAGGAGTGCGCGACGTCGATGTCTACATCGAGCAGCCCTGTCTGCGTTACGAAGATTGCCTGTCGCTGCGGCGGCGCGGCGATCACGCCTTCGTGTTGGATGAAACGATCGACGGCATCGACGCCCTGCTGCGCGCAAGTGCCGATCGCGCCATGGATGTCGTCAACCTCAAGATCAGCAAGCTGGGCGGGTTGACCAGAACCATCCAGGCGAGGGATCTGTGCGTTTCGCTTGGGATTGCCATGACGATCGAGGACGCCTGGGGTGGAGATGTCGTCACCGCCGCCATCGCGCATGTGGCGCACAGCACGCCGCCCGAGCTTCTTTTCACTTCCACGGATTTCAATAGTTACGTGACGGTGAAGACAGCCGAGGGGGCACCGCAGCGAGCGAACGGTCGCTTGGCGGCGTCACGGGAGCCGGGGCTGGGGGTGCGGCCCGTTCCGGAAGCCTTGGGGCAGCCGCTGGCGGAGTTTTCGTAGCTATGTAGTTACCAGTCAACTTCACGGCCCAGCTTGTGCGTTCGAGCATTTTCGAGCGCTTGTTGGGCGGCGGCGGTGTCTTGGATGGCAAGACCCACCGACTTGAAAAACGTGATTTCGTCGGGTGCCGAACGTCCCTCGGCGCGACCCAGCAACAGCTCTCCGAGTTCGGCATGAATGTCGTCGGCTTCGATGCGCCCCGCGCGGATCGGCTGGATCAAATCGCCCGCTTCTTCAAGGGCGGCTTCGCGTTGGTCCACCACAAGTAGCGAGCGCTCGACGGTCTCGGGCGGGATCTCGGCCACCTCGGGACGAAACGAACCAATCGCGTTGATATGGACTCCGGGCGACAAATCGGAGTCACCAAATACCGGCGTTCGCGAAGTCGTAGCCGTCGCGATAATGTCGGAACCCGCGACCGCCGCCGCCGGGTCGGTGGTCGGCTCGAGATCGTCCGGGATGGGGCCGACGCCCGCGACTTGATCGGCGAAGGCACGGGCCTTTTCGATCGACGGGTGACAGACCCGCACGGCGTCGATGGGGCGCACGGTACACAGCGCTTCGAGTTGCGTCTTCGCTTGCGGGCCGGTTCCAAAGACTGTCGCCACGCGGCTTTCCGGACGCGCGAGTAGATCGGTCGCCAAGCCCGAAACGGCGCCGGTGCGAATCGCCGTCAACGTCGCCCCTTCCAGTTGTGCCGTCACGCGGCCGGTCTCGCGGTCGAGCACCGAAACGAGTGCGTGAATGGTGGGCAAACCCCGCTCGCGATTGCGCGGGAAAACCGAAACGACCTTGACGCTGAGGGCCGAGGAGTCGCCTTCACCGACGCGGGCGGGCATGACGAGAGTTATTCCTTGGTGCGCGGGGGTCGTCAGCGATGAGCGGGCCGGCAGTTCGACCTCGCCAGCCGCCAGCGCTCGAAAAGCCCGCTTCATGGCTGCGATGGCTTGGGCCATTGGCAAGGCTTTTCGGACTTCTTCGGCGTTGAGGAGGAGCATGGTTGGCGATGTGTTCAGAATGGGGATTCATGGCTCAGAGCGCAAGTGGCGGGCCGAAATGTCCCTGAGGTTTCGGGTCGACGGATGACAAAGCGCGCGTTGATTGCCGGCTCGTGGCCCGTCGCTTGCGCTCTGGGCTCTGAATCGTAGCTTGTGAACTGTTTATGCCGGGGCAAGATTGGAGGGGCTCTGATTTTCTTCATTGCCCCTTACGGTGATGGGGCGCTGTTGCTTTTTTCACGATCCAGCCATTCAGCGCGATCAAGACCGCGAAGGCAATTCCCAATTGGAACAACACGGTGCCTACGTTAAACACGTTTTCCGGGTCAAAAGGCCGCAGCCATCCGGCCGGATCGTCCAACCGCGATTGATATAAGAACCAGCCCAACAAGAAAACGGCTTGCAACGGGACCAGCACGGCGATCACGCCGTCCCACCAGCGGCCCACGCGAATGTCGGAATGTTCGTGATTCAAGTGCTCGGCGCGAAACCGTGCGACGCCGTGGCCGATCACGGCGATCGAGAAGAACAATCCCGACAGCATCAGAGCCACGCTCCAAACCCAGTCCTGGTTGTCGAGCGCTTTCATCCACAGCGCCGACGGCAAACCCAGCAGCAGCGCTGTTACCCCAACGATGCGAATCGCCTTGGCCCGCTCCATTCCCGCATCCACCAGTGACCGCGTAAACACTTCGACCATCGAAACCAGACTCGTGAAGGCGGCGAAGCTCAAGGCCGAGAAAAACAACAGCATGAAAAACCGCCCGAAGGCCAGGGTGCTGAACAATTGCGGCATCCAAATGAAGGTGATGCCCGTATTGCCTTCCGAGAAAATCGTCTCCTGCAACAGTTCCGGAGAAAACTCCCGGCCGGCGGCTACGGCTTCATCGAGCGTACCCAACCCTTCCAAGACCCGTGGATTCGCGGCCGCTTCATCGATCAATTGGGGAACCGCTGAAAACACCGTGCAAAACACCATGATCGCCGCCAGCAGTGAAATCACATTGTTCGCCGCCGGTAACAGGAAGGCGTTGAGCGCCGTATCCTCGTCACGCCGCAGATAGACCGCGTAACACAGAACCAGTCCCCATCCGGCGCCCGTGTCCCAAGCGTTTTGTACCAGCGCCTCGATCCAGATGCGCGGCTCGGTCAGGTTCGCCCAATCGACCGTAAACAGATACGTCAGCCCCTCGCCGGCGCCAGGCAACATGACCGCCCGAACCGTCAAGATCACTACCAGCACAATCAGCGCCGGCATGAGGATAAACCCCACGCGCTCGATCGCTCGCACTCCCCGCGCCACCACCAGCACCGCCGCGCCGATCATCACGACGTGCATCGCGGCCGGCTCATAAGATGCCGTGAAGTCGTTCCAGAAAACTCCCGGCGTCGTCCCGGGCACTTCGCCCGTCAACGTGGCCGTCATGTAACGCAGCGTCCAGCCGGCAACGACGGAATAGTAAAAGCTGATGGCCGACGTCACTAGAACGCAAAAGGCGCCCATCCAAGCCCAACGAGGCCCCAGAACTTCGATAAACGTCCTAATCGGCCCCGAGCGCGTCTTGCGTCCCAATCCGAACTCGACCAGCACCAGCGGAATCGACCACAGCAGCAAAAAGACGATCCATGCGACCAGGAATTCGCCGCCGCCGTTCTTCGCCGCGATGCGCGGGAAGCGCCAGATATTACCCGTGCCCACCGCCATGCCGAGCATGGCCAGCATCATGCCGAGCCGGGAGTTAAATGTCTCTCGGTTTGCCATCCGTTTCCCATGAGCCGCGGCGCGGCCCTCAACCCCCGTGGATCGTCACTTTTCGCACCATGATGTCCCAAAACCAAGCGCCGAAGGCCATTAGCGCCACGACCCAGAATGCCTGGAGCAGCAGCAAGCCCGCAAGCTCGGCGTCGGCTACTTTCCCCAAATAGATTCGCAGCGGCGTATAGGCGATGTGCTGAAACGGCAGGTAGGCGACGATGGTTCGCGCCGGCTCGGGGAACATTGTCATCGGAATCAACAACCCCGAGAGTAATTCCTGAACGAAGAATTTCGCCCGCAGCAGTCCCAGAATCGATTTCATGCGAACCGCGAAACATCCGACGATGAAGTTGATCGCCCCGAAGAGTAAGACGCTCGTTACCAGCGACAAAAGAAAGACTGCGAATGAGCCAGCTCCGGCCGGAGCTTGCACGGGAAAGATCAACGCGATGACGATCGCCGCCGGCGTGGTCAGCAAAATCAATCGAAACGTCGCCTCGCCGAACGCGCGTCCCAAATACATTGTCTGCACGCTGACGGGCTTCAACAACGAAAGCGCGATCTTGCCCTCCAGCACATCCGCCGCCATATTCTGATCGATGTTGTTGAAATAGACGGAACGAATTACCCACCCCACGGCGACGTAGGTCACCATGTCCTCGAACGTGAAGCCGCGGGCGAAGTCGGGGTCGCCGGCATACAGTGCCTTCCAAATGAAGTAATACACCGTGACGTTAATCAGGTAGGTAATGATGCCGGTGTAATAGCGTAGGCGGAAGGCGAGAATATTGACGAAACCGATGCGCGAGTAGTCGACGTAATTCCGCAAACGGCCTGCGAGGGCGACACTCATCGCCACCCCGCGGCGGGCGAGGCGTTGCCCAGATACACACGCCTTACGATGTCTTCGATCGACTCTTCCTCGATCAGGATGTCGCGGACGTCGATGCCCGAAACAACGCGCCGGATGATTTCTCCCGCGGTGTAGTCGTCTCGCGGAAATGACAGCCGACAAGTCAACTCGTCGAGATGTTCGGTCTCGACCCCGGGGATGGCGAGAGCTTTGATGGCGGCGGCTTGCTCTCGGTCGCGCAACTCGAACTTCACTTGATTCTGCCGCCACAGCATGCGCTTGAGTTCATCGAGGGGCCCGTCAAAGAGAATCCGCCCGCGATCGATGATCATCAGGCGTTGGCATAGTTCCTCGATGTCGGAGAGATCGTGGGTCGTTAGCAGAACCGTGGTGCCGAAGTCTCGGTTCACTTCCTTGAGGAAGAGCCGAATACTTTCCTTGGCCAGCAGGTCGAGCCCGATCGTCGGTTCATCGAGAAACAGCAGCGGGGGGTTATGCAGCAAGGCGGCCGCCATGTCGCAGCGCATACGCTCGCCGAGGCTCAGCTTGCGCACCGGCTGATGCAGGTAGCGGTTGAGTTCGAGAATCTCATCGAAACGCCGCATGCGCGCTTCGTAGTCGGCGTCACTGACGTCGTAGATGCGTTTGAGCAGCCGAAACGATTCGACGACGGCGATATCCCACCAAAGCTGTGTGCGTTGCCCGAAGACGACCCCGACCGTACGGGTGTAGGCCATCCGTTGGCGGTAGGGCTCGAAACCGTTGGCGAAGACTTTGCCCGCGGTAGGGACCAAGATGCCGGTCAGCATCTTGACCGAAGTCGACTTACCGGCGCCGTTCGGACCGATGTAGCCGACCATTTCACCGGGTTCGACCTGGAACGAAATCTTGTCAACCGCGTCCAGGGTGGTATATTCGCGCGAGAAGAGGTCACGGATCGCTCCCGAGAGCCCCTCTTTACGCTTGAATGTCCGGAATTGCTTGACGAGGTCAACGGCCTCAACACGACCAAGCATGAGAGGCCCCATTCTATCACCTGGCGACGTCTCTGTCGCTGCGTAATGCAAGCAATCGACACCGATCGCTACGCAAACAACCCGTCCAGGAAGAACTCGACAAAGCGATCCGCGTCGACTTCAACGGCGCCGGCGATATTGTGAGCTTCTCCGCGCAGGATGTCTCGGCGGTCGGCGACGAGCATGCCAGCGGTCAGCCGACCGCGGGTCTCGACATCGGCGGCGAAGCCCTCGGTGCGAACAAAACTCGGGTCGATCGCCACACCCACGGCCAGCGGATCGTGCAAGAAACACTCTCGCTTTCCGTGGCTTTCCGCGAAATCGAAGTATTGCTTACTGACGTCGCGCAGAAAACCCGCCCCGGGGGCTTGTGATCGTTCGGCGCGCTCTCGAAATGTCGCGCGGCGAATGCGGGCTTGATGGGTGACGTCCAGGCCGACAACCGTTACCGGCAACCCGGAGCGAACGACGGCTTGCGCGGCGTCCGGATCGGCGAAAAAGTTGAACTCCGCGACGGGCGTGACATTCCCCACGCCGTTGAGCGAACCGCCCATGACGATGAGCCCGGCGAGTTTCCCCATCGCTTTGGGGGCGCGCTCCAACGCGGTCGCGATATTGGTCAGCGGCCCCAAGGCCACGACGGTGATTTCGCCGGGGCGGCTTGCGGCAAGTTCGGCAATCAAGTCGGCGGCATGGGTGGAGAGGACGGGCTCGTCGGGCGCGGGATAGCGCGGGCTGCCATCGGGCTCTCGAATGGCGCTGATATCCCCAAGCCCGTCGGCGCCGTGAACATGGGATGCGGTAACGGGCTCGCGACGGAGCGGGAGGGCGCATCCCCGAGCGACCGGCGGCGGGTTCTCGACCCGGGCGGCGCGCAGGATGTGAAAGGCGTTCGTCACGCAATGATCGAGTGGAACATTGCCGGCCACGGTGGTAATGGCTTCGATGCGCAGTTGGGGAGATCGCAAAGCCAACATCAAGGCCAGGGCGTCGTCGATACCGGGGTCGGTGTCGATGATGACACGGCGCGGAGAGGGAGTCTCGCGGTTCGTGGGGGAAGATTTGGAGGAAACTGTCATATTTTCAACAGTTTTTTGGGCCCTGTGTCGTTTCGGTTCGGGATACACGGTATCCTGAAAAGTAGGCTGTTCGAGTTCCGTATCCGGTGCATTCCGTCCTCAAAATTCCTGTCGTCCGCAATCTGCATGGTCGTGGTTTACTCTTGCCGGCAACCCTGCTCCTTATGGTCGCCGGGGTCCTGGTGCATGGCGCGCTCTCCCGCGAACCGGCCGTGGAGGCGGCGCGAACCCGGAAGACGGCGCCGGCCCCGGCAACCCATAGCAGCGGCCGACCCGACGTTGAAAAGACCATTTTGGCGTACGAGTCGGACTTTTGGCTGCAACTGGCCCAGGCCTCCCGCTCCAAGATCGACCTCGTATCGAGCAAACACATTCCTGCCATCCACGTCTCGCCGACCCTGGCCGTCTCATCGATCACCGCCGCGGAAGAGTTGATCCGCGACCGCTACAAACAGGAGTTGCTCAAAGAACGGGCCGCCCGGCGAACTTCCGACGCGGAGCCTGACACCCAAATGCCGGAGGGCTCGGAGGGGCCGGTGAACGAGCGTGACGACAGCGCGGATGTCGCCGACGACGAAGCGGACAGCGGCGAGGAGGCGCACGAGGAGGCCCCGCGGCTCGTGGCCGTGGACGCGCGCCTCGGGATCGCGCTGTTCGAACTGTCTGAAGCGGTCGAAGACCCTTTCTTGATGGTCAGTCCGGCCAGTTTACCGCCGGGGTCTTTTTTAGCGGCGATCACCGTCGAAGCCGATAAGCGCCTGCGCATCAGCCCGGGCTACTTGGTTTCCGCCGAGAAAACCGGAATGGCCGGCCAGGACGCGGAATCTTTCGAAGTGTCGTTCGAGTTGGGTGAGGCGCCGGCGACGGCCGCGGTCGTGGATCTTGACGGCAACCTCGTGGGGCTGGCCGTTCGTTCGCCCGAGGGAAACCGCATTCTTTCGGCGCCGACGGTTTCGAGGTTGGTGGAGCGGATGACCGAACAGCCGCCGTGCCACAGCATCGAAGTCGCTGACCTGCCGGCCGCGGCGGCGAAATTGCTTGGGTTGCGAAACGGCGTTTTCGTTGAACGTGTTCTGGATGAATCTTTTAGGCCATCCTCTTCGATCCACCCCGGCGACGTCATTTTGCGCTGGGCCGGCGAAGTGGTTGAAAACGCCGAGCAATTCCGCGAACTCTATGAAGCGGGGTCGGCGGGCCGCCTGGCCCGTTATCTCGTCCAACGCGGCGGCCGGCGGATTTCCGGCGGCACGATCATGCCGGGTCGCGATTGCCGCGCGGTTGGGGAACCGCCTTTATCGTTGGTGGAGATGGGCGTGGTACTGGAGTGGAGCGAGCGCCCCGCCGACGAGTCGGCGGACAAAGCAGCAGGCTGGCGAGTGATCGCGCTCATCGAAGACGCCCCGGCTTCGGAATCGGGGTTGCGGCTCGACGATTGGATTCTTTCCGTCAATGGCCGAGAAGTCAGCCGGCGTAACGCCGCGAGAACTTTTTCACCCTTTGAACAGCACGGCCGCTCGCTGGCCCTTTCCGTCAAGCGGGGTGATCGCGTGAAGCTGCTGGCCGTCTCTCCCGACGAGGTAGCATCTCCCTGATGCTTGCTTTGCCGTCAGCGGTTCGGGACGCCCTGTCCCGCCTGGCGACTCGTCTGCGCGCGATGTTGCGGCTTGGCGGCCGCATCGTCCCCCTTGCACCGGCGTGGGGCTGGGCGATGATTTGGTTTCGGTCGTCGTTTCTGCCTTCCCAGAACTATCTCATCATTCTCGCCATCGCGGTGGGGTTGCTGACCGGGTTGGGGTCGGTCGGATTCATCTATGTTCTGCGCGAGATTGCAGCTTTCGCAAGGGGCGAAATCGAGTCGACTCTCGCTATTTTCGGCGACGCGAGCATAGTATTGCTGCCCGCCATCGGCGGACTCTTTGTCGGGCCCTTGATCGATCGTTTCGCCAAGGAAGCCAAGGGCCACGGCGTGCCCGAAGTGATGACGGCGCTGGCCACCCGCGGCGGCAAGATTCGCCCGCGCGTCGTGGCGGTCAAGGTCATGGCCTCGTCGATGACCATCGGGTTTGGCGGCACGGCGGGCCGCGAGGGACCGATGGTGCAGATCGGTTCCGCCATCGGTTCCGCCATCGGGCAATGGGCGCGGTTGGCAACGAAAAATGTGCGGACCATGGTCGCGTGTGGCGCGGCGGCCGGTGTCGCGGCGACCTTCAACGCACCAATCGCGGGGGCGATCTTCTCGTTGGAAGTCTTGATGGGCCGCATGCACACGGACTTTCTACTGGTCCTGCTGACGTCGCTGAGTTCCTGCATTGTCGCCCGCCATTTTCTGGGGAACTATCCCGCGTTCCTGGCCCCGCCGTATGACTTGATCAGCCCCGCCGAGCTGCCGCTCTATTTCTTCATGGGAGTGGTGTTGGGCCTGGCGGCGGTGGGCTATGTTCGGTTGCTTTATTGGGCCGAGGATTTCTTCGGCGACTGGAAGTTTCCCGAGTACTTGAAGCCGGCGGTCGGCGGACTGGCGGTGGGCCTGATCTTGTGGGTCTATCCGCAGGTCTACGGCGCGGGCTTCCCGGCCATGGAGTCGGCGTTGTGGAATCGCTTTTCGTTGGAACTGTTGATCGCCCTGTTCTTTGCCGCGCTGTGCGCCAACTTGGCGACTTTAGGTTCCGGCGGTTCGGGCGGTGTTTTCGCGCCGTCGCTCTATATGGGGGCGATGTTGGGCGGGGCCTATGGAGCGCTGGCCCACCAGATCTTTCCTGACTGGACGGCGACATCGGGCGCCTACGCCATGGTCGGAACGGCGGCCTTTTTCGCGGCGGCGGCGAAGTCGCCCGCGACGTCGATCTTGATCCTGTTCGAGATGACGGGAGACTACCGGATCATGCTGCCGGTGATGGCGGCGACGGTAGCCAGCGTCTACGTTTCCCATTGGCGGCTGCCGCACAGCATCTATACGCTGAAGCTGCACAACCGCGGAATCAGCTACCCCTACGAACAAGAGGGCGAGGCGCCGCGCGCCGCGGTTTCGCCTTCCGGCAAAAGCACGGAACCCGGAGCGGCGCGCCCGGCGGAAGGCGATGCGGGTGGGTAGGCGCCTACGCGGGCTCTTCGGTGTGGTAGTCAGTCCGTTCGGGATCGGGGCGGTTCTTGAACTCACGCACTAATTCCAGAAAACGTTCGACTACGGCCTCGAAAACGATCTTCCCTTTTTCCGGGTTCGCCAAGGTGGGGTCGCCGTGAACACCGCTCTTGCTGAAACTCGACCACTGCTCCATCAAGTTGACCGGTGAGCCCTCGACCAAGTCGAGCCACATGAAGGCTGACTCCGGCATATTGAGGTCTTTGCGGGCCTTCGCCATCTCGACTTTCGTCTCGTCAATGTGAAGATACACCGACGTCTCGAGCTCGGCCGCGTGCGCCATGCCGCCTCGCCCGGACTCGCGGACCTCCCGAATGGTATCGAGCGCCAGCGAAGGCCAGATAAAACAGGCGCACACCGAGTCGGTCTCGACGTTCGTTCGCCGAGCGGCCAGTTCGAGAATCGGCATATTAGAACCGTGGCCGTCGGCGATGAGGATGCGGCGAAAGCCATGGTGCGCGACGCTCTTGGTGATGTCGGTCACGAAATGGAGCAGATGCTCGATGCCGATGTCGATCGTGCCGGGGAAATCCATGTGGTGGGTTTCGAAACCATAGGGAATTAGCGGCAGCAGGAGGATTTCGCCGTCAGCACGCTTGGCGGCTTCCTCGCAGATATTCCCGATGAGAAAGTTGTCGGTGTCGAGCGGCAGGTGATGACCGTGGTCCTCCACCGAACCGATCGGCAGAACGACGACCGGTTGCCGATCGACAATATCGCGAAGTTGAGGCCAACTGTATTCTTGGTAAAGGTATCCGCGACGCGGCATGACGAATTTCCTCGGCTCGTCCGGCCTCGTTCGTGGCGGCCGGAGCAGACCCCATTCTAGCCCGCATCTCGTCGCGTGGCGAGGCATTCGATCGATCGCGACGAGAGAGTCTTTCCCCGATTACGATTGCGTCGGCGCATTCGCCCGGGGCACCGGCGGCGGCGAGGCCGACTCGACCGCGGTGGGAGCGGACGCTTCTCGCGGCGCGCCGGGCGCGACGACGCGGCCGAAATAGAGATTCAGCTTCTCGCGGATATGGTCGAGGGAGACTTCGAGCTCGATGCGTCCGCTGATGGCGAGCGAGATGCGTCCGTTGATCTCGCTGACAACGATCGTCACGCAGTCGCTTTCCTCGGTGACACCAATCGCGGCGCGGTGGCGACTGCCGAGCGTGGCGACAAGACCCGGGTTGGTAGTGAGGGGCAGAAAACAGGCGGCAGCGGTGATGCGTTCCCGACGGATGATCACCGCGCCGTCGTGAAGCGGCGAACGCCGCTGGAAGATGCTCACCAGCAGATCGGAAGACAGACGCGCGTCCAGCGCCACACCGCTTTGGATAAAGGTGCGCAGGCCGGTTTCACGTTCGAGCACGATCAGCGCGCCGGTGCGCGTCCGCGCCAGTTGCGAAACCGCGAAGATGACGTCCTCATACACGTCCCGGCGTAATCCGCTGAGACGCCGCGAGGGCAACACTTGCAGCGTGATTTGTCGTAGGAGTGTTCGAATTTCCGGCTGAAAAATGACGATCAAGACGACGAAGATGTAAGGACCCGCCGCACTCATAATGCCGTGCAGAGCTTCCAACCCGAGCGCGCCCGTCAGCAGGTAGAACACCCCAATCACGGCTACGCCCAGCAACACCGGCTCGGCCCGCGTACCTCGAACCACGACCAAGCAACGGTAAAAGAAATAACTAATGAGCAGAATTTCGACAACCGCCCGAATTACCGAAAGAGGTCCTACTTCGAGCCGGTTCCTCTGTGCATCGAACGAGGAATGGGCGGCCGCAACGACCACCCGCTGCATATTGAATGGGCCGAGCTGGTGCAAAAGCTCGTCCCCTCCGCGGAACGGGTTCGCTTCGTCAATTCCGGAACCGAAGCCACGCTGCTGGCCATACGGCTTGCGCGGGCTTTCACGGGTCGCCACAAGCTGTTGCGTTTCGAAGGCCACTTCCATGGCTGGCACGACGCCGTCGTGCACGGGTTCCAGCCTCCCTTTGACGCCGATGGATCGCTGGGGGTGCCGGCGAGCGTCAAAGAAGACTTGGTTACGATCCCGGACGGCGATCTTCGAGCCGTCGACGAGATCGTGGCTCGCGAAAACGACATTGGAGCGGTGATCCTGGAGCCCTCGGGGGCGTCTTGGGGACGGGCGCCGATCGCGCCGGCGTTTTTGCGGGGTTTGCGGGAAATCACGGCGCAACGCGGCACGGTGTTGATTTTCGACGAGGTCGTGACGGGATTCCGACTCAGTCCGGGCGGCGCCCAGCAGCTTTACCAGGTCAGCCCCGATCTTTCCTGCCTGGCCAAAATTCTGGCCGGCGGCATGCCCGGAGGCGCGCTGGTTGGGCGGGCCGACATCATGGAATTGTTTGATCACACCGGAGAGCCACAACACGACCGCTTCGAGCGCGTGACCCACCTTGGGACATTCAATGCCGCGCCCTTGTCGGCGGCCGCGGGAGTTGAGGCCCTCAAGCGGATCGCGACGGGCCGGCCTATCGAAAAGGCCAACTCGATGGCGAAGAAGCTTCGCGCGGACTGGGAAGAGATTCTCGACAAACACGGCATCGCCGGATACGTCTACGGGCCTTGCTCGACATTCCATGTGTACTTCGAAACAGATCGTCAGAGGATTGAAACGGCCTCATCCCGCGCGGACCTCCACACGACCGACGCCAAACGGCTCAAGGGGATGCCGCCGGAATTGATTCGCGAATATCAGCTCCTGTTGCGTCACCACGGTGTCGACAACATGAGCTCGACCGGGGGTGTTCTCTGCTCGGCGCACACCGATCAAGATGTCGCGGACGCCGGCGATGCCTTCGGAAAAACCGTCGTCGCGCTGCTCGAAAAGGAACTCATTCATACGCTCTAGCCGCGGCTAATGCTCGGTCGCTTTTTCGGCGCCGAGGCCGGTATTGGCGCGGACACTGAGTTCGATGTATTTCTCTTCCGCCGAGGGCTCGTTCGAGAAGACCGAGCCCAGATAGGCCGCGAGGAAGCCGAGCGGTATGCTCACGATGCCGGGGTTCTTCAGTGGAAACCAGGTCGGCGCTTGCAAGATGCGGCGGGCGGATTCGGCGACTTCGGGTCCGTCGACGCCCATGAAGCTGGGGCTTACGAGAATCAGCCCGATCGAGGAGAACAGCCCCGCGGCCAATCCCCAGACGGCTCCGCGAGTGGTGAACTTGCTCCAGTACACCGAGAAGAGCATCACCGGCAGGTTGGCCGACGCCGCCACGGCAAAGGCCAGTCCCACGAGGAAAGCGACGTTGGCGGTCGGGCCCAACCCAACGGCGATCGCGATGGACACCGCGCCGACAACGAGGGCGGTCCAGCGGGCTACGCGCACTTCTTCGCCGGGCGAACGCTTTTTGCCGTGGTGGATGACGTTGGTGTAGAAATCGTGCGCGAACGAGGTCGAGGCGCTGATGGTCAAGCCGGCCACGACGGCTAGGAT
Source organism: Bryobacterales bacterium (assembly GCA_965248235.1). Classification (GTDB taxonomy): domain Bacteria; phylum Acidobacteriota; class Terriglobia; order Bryobacterales; family UBA6623; genus UBA6623. The sequence continues at coordinate 269,965 of CBDFIU010000004.1, forward strand.
CGTCGCGAACGCCACGGCGGAGATAAAGGCGAAAAAGACGTCGCCGGCGAGAGCTTGGGCCAACAGCGGGGCGCTCATATTGATGCCGCCGTTGGACGAGATAGCGTTACGGCCGACGATCGTTGCCGCGCCGAAGCCCAAGAACGTCGTCATCATGTAGAACGCGCCGATCAGCAACATTGCCCAGAAAACACTCACGCGCGCGGTCTTGGCGTCGGGTACGGTGTAGAAGCGGATCAGGATATGCGGCAGACCGGCGGTGCCGAAGATCAGCGCCATGCCGAGCGAAATCAGATCGAGCGCTCCGTAAGGGGGCTTGTAGTAGAGCCCGGGCGTCAAGAAATTCTGTGTCACCGTTTGGCCGCCATCCTGATAGCTGACTTGGGCGGTGGCCGCGAAGAACGCCCCCAGGTCGAAGCCGAAACGGGCGAGCACGAGTATGCTCAACAAGAGCGTACCGCTCATCAGCAAGACCGCTTTCACGATTTGTACCCAGGTCGTCGCCAGCATGCCGCCGAAAACGACATAGACGATCATCAAGATGCCGACGCCGATAACGGCGCCGGTGAAGCTGATACCGGAATCGGCGAGTAGTAGGTTCACCAACGCGCCGGCGCCCACCATCTGGGCGATCATGTAAAACGTCGAAACGGTCAGCGTGCTCAGCGATGCCCAGGCTCGCACCGGACGCGCCCGGAGGCGATAGGCGAGCACGTCGGCCATGGTGTATTTCCCGGCGTTGCGCAACGGTTCGGCGACAACGAACAGCACGGTCAGGTAGGCGACCAAGAAGCCGACCGAGTACATGAAACCGTCGAAGCCGTAGAAGGCGATCAGTCCCGCGATCCCCAGAAACGACGCCGCGCTCATGTAGTCGCCCGAAATGGCGAGCCCGTTCTGCCAACCGGTGATCCGCCTGCCGGCGGCGAAGTAGGCACTCTCGCCCGAAGATCGGCGGGCGGCCCAGTAGGTGATGCCGAGAGTGGCGGCGATGAAGGCCAGGAACATCAGCAGCGGAAGCGACATTTCACTCGCCCCCTTCGTTGTCGGCGTTTTCGTCCGCGGCGGTCGTCTCAGCCAGGACTTTTTCCGACATGCGGTCAAAGCGCCCGGCGACGCGCATATAGAGAAATGCCAGCGCCCAGGCCATGAGGAACTGCGAGAACGCGAACAGGTACGCCCAGTTGACGACGCCCCAGACCTCGCGCGCCATCAGCTCGGGCCAATAGCCAACCAGCACCGGCAGCGCGAAGTAGAAAACGATAAAGAAGACGGTCGACGCGACGACGAAGCGAGTCTTCTCGGCGATCATTTGTCGGTAACCCGGTGAGTTGTGAATGCGGTCCCATTGGTTCATAAGCAAAGTGCTACCAAGGATACACGGTTTGGCGGGGGCGCTGAGACGAAGGGGGTGACGCGGCACCCAAGCTCAGGGGAAACATTTTGCCGGATGCGGGCCGGGACACGGCCGGTGGTCAGCGGGCTCGACGGTATAATGACCCTTAATGGAACTTTCCAGCGTCTTTTGGCTGCGGGTCACTTTATTGCTCTATTCATTGGGCTTATGGCACGCGCTCGTCACGGTGGTCCGGCGGCGGCAAAAGATGTTCAAAACGGCGCTGGCTTCGATTTCGCTGGGAGCGGTATTCCATTCGGTCTCGATCGTCGATCAGGGAATGGCGATGGGGCGGATTCCGGTCTCGACGCTGCATCAGATGTCGTCCCTGATCGGATTCCTGATCACCTGCATTTTCCTGCTCATCTATTGGCGCCATAAGTACGAAAGCCTGGCGGTCTTTGTGTTCCCGACGGTCTTTTTGCTGACGCTCGTCGCAAGTCTAGGGACTCCGGTCGAAACTTGGTCGAGCCGCTCGATGAGCGGCTGGTGGCTGTCGCTGCACGTTGTCCTGTTTCTGCTCGGTTTCGCGGCGCTGTTTTTGACTTTCATCGCGGGAGTCATGTACATCATCCAAGAGAACGAGTTGAAATCGAAGAGCCCGCGAGCTTTCTACTATCGACTGCCGCCGCTGGGCGCTCTCGACGACATTTCTTATCGTTCGCTGGCGGCGGGCTTTGTGCTCTGCACGCTGGGCTTGATCGCGGGCAGCTTTTGGGCCTTTGTCGAGTGGGGTGCGAATTGGATCGTTGACCCCACGATCGCCCTGGCGTTTCTGACGTGGGCGATCTGCCTCGGGATGGTTTTCGGCCGCTTGGCGATTGGTTGGAGGGGCCGCAAGGCGGCCTATTTCTCGATTCTTGGTTTTTGTTCGGCGGCGCTGACTTGGATCGTCAACAGCGGCGTGCATTCTTTCATGAAGCCCTGACTCCAAATGAGTGTTCTTCTTCTGGGACTGAGCCACAAGACCGCGCCAATCGAGGTGCGCGAACGGTTGGCTTTTGACGAGCATGTCCGGGGCGATATGGCGTCGGAGTTGGCCGAGCAGCCGGGGATTTCCGAAGCGATGATCGTTTCCACGTGCAACCGCGTGGAGTTCTTGGTCCGCGGCGCCTCGGGATATGATCCGGCGGATCAGATCCACGCCTACTTGACCGAGAAGCCGAATGTTCCCGTCGCTGACGCGGCGCCTTTTTTCTATCGCTACCTGGATCGCGACGCCGTACGTCACCTGTTCCGCGTGGCCTCGAGTCTCGACTCGATGGTCATCGGCGAACCGCAAATCCTCGGACAAGTCAAGGAAGCCTATGCCGCCGCCAAGCAGGCGGGGGCGATGCGGGGGCAGCTTGATGTCATCGTCAACAACGCCTTTCGCGTGGCGCGGCGAGTCCGCAATGAGACCGGGATCGGGCAGTTGGCGGTTTCGATCAGCTATGTGGCGGTGGAGTTGGCGCGCAAGATTTTCGGCGAACTGAGCGGCCTTTCGATTCTGCTGATCGGCGCGGGCAAGATGTCGGAGCTGAGCGCCAAGCATTTGAAAAATTCGGGCACCGACCGCATTTACGTCACCAACCGCACCCATGAGCGTGCGATCGAGATGGCGCGAAAGTTCGACGGCGAGCCAGTGGCTTTCGATCGCCTGCTGGAAATTCTGCAGCAGGTAGATATCGTGATCTCCTCGACCGGGGCGCCAAACTTCATCCTCACGAAGAAGACCGCGCAGGGCGTGATTGCGGCGCGCAAAAATCGGCCGATCTTCCTGGTCGACATCGCCGTGCCGCGCGACATTGATCCCGCGATCAACTCGATCGACAACATGTTCGTCTACGACATCGACGATCTACAGCAGGTCGCCGACGCCAACCTGCGAGAACGGCGCCGCCAAGCCGACCTGGCCGAGCACATCGTCAGCGAAGAAGTCGAAAAGATGATGCACCGGCTCAAGACGAATGAAGTGGCGCCCACGATCGTGTCGCTGCAATCCGAGCTTGACGACCTGCGCAAGGCTGAGATCCACCGTTACCGCTCGAAACTCGGCGAGCTGACGCCGCAACAAGAACGGGCTATCGAAGCCATGACGCGCGGCATCGTCAATAAGATCGCGCATCCTCCGATTACTCAAATGAAGAAGATGGTGGGAGATCCCGACGGATTGCATTTCGTGGAATTCGTCAAACGGGCCTTCAATCTGAAGAGGTAACGAGCGAGCGATCCGGAACGATACTTCCCCGCCTCGCCTCCATTTCCAACGCTCATGAAGTCCATTACGATCGGCACGCGCGGCTCGAAACTGGCGCTTTGGCAGGCCCATTGGATCGAGAAGCAACTCAACACTCTGGGCGTCGCGACGTCAATCGAAGTGATCAAGACGACCGGGGACAAGATCACCGACGTGGCGCTGGCCAAGGTTGGCGCTGAAAGCGGGCTGAAGGGCGTATTCACCAAGGAGATCGAGGAAGCCTTGCTCGACGGCCGGATCGACATCGCCGTCCACAGCCTGAAAGACCTACCGACTGAGATCGATGCTCGGCTTGCCGTCGCCGCTATTCCCCGGCGCGAGGACCCTCGCGACGCGTTGGTCGGCCGACGCCTTGACGAAATCCCCGAAGGCGCCAAGGTAGGCACGAGTTCGTTGCGCCGCGCCGCGCAATTGCGGCACCGGCGGCCCGATGTCGAAGTTCTCGATATTCGCGGCAATGTGGATACGCGGCTACGGAAATTGGACGACGGGCAATACGACGCGATCTTGCTGGCTTCGGCCGGACTTCATCGACTGGGATGGCAAGACCGTATCGCCGAAATTCTCGACCCCGAGGTGATGGTTCCGGCGGTGGGGCAAGGGGCGCTGGGGATCGAGACGCGTTCCGACGATGAGGCGGTACGTAGGTTGCTGGCGCCGCTCCACGACGAGGAAACCGCGATCGCGGTCGGGGCCGAACGAGCCTTGCTCGGGGCGCTCGGGGGCGGGTGTCGAGTGCCGCTGGGGGCGCATGCGGTGGTGAGAGAGGGCGTGCTGGAATTGGCGGCGGCGGTCGTTTCACCCGGCGGTGGGCGGGCCGTGAAGGCTCGTGAAAGCGGAGACCCGAACCATGCCGAAGCGTTGGGCCGCCAAACCGCCCAACGGCTCATAGCCGAGGGCGCGCGCGAAATCATGGATGCCGTGTAGTCGACGCGCCCGAACGTTTCCTTTTGGCCGGCCGGTTTTCATCCGGCGGAGAGGCGCTCTCGCGAGCCCATCAGTCGGTGCAGGTATTCCCGGCTGGCCTTGGCGTATTCGAGAGGCCTGACGGTTTCGTCTTTGGTGTCGACGTCTTGTTCGACGGTGGCCCAACCGTCATACCCGGCCGCATCCAAATCCGCGGTTAAGCTCGGGAAATCGACCATGCCTTCGCCAAGCGGACAAAAAACGCCGTGCGTGACGCCGTCGATGAAGTTGAGTTGGTCGCGGCGAACTTCGGCGAGCCGCTCGGGGTGAACGTCTTTCCAATGCAAGTGTTGGATACGGTCACCGAACTTCTTCACGGCTTCGCTCGGATCGCCTCCCCCGTAGGCATAATGTCCGCTGTCGAAGCAGATGTCGGCACCGCTCATTTCCGAGATTCGCAAGAGCTCGTCGGGGGTCTCGATGTAGCTTCCAGCGTGGTTGTGAAAAACCGGCCGCAAGCCGTTTCGGCGGGCGCACTCACAGGCGGCTCGAACCGTCGTTGCCGCCCGGCCCCACTCCTGCTCGTCCATTGCGATTCCGGTTTCGGGCACGCGCCCGGCAACGGCCACGCGTTCGGGCCACATGGTATCGGCGACAATAACGGCCCGCGCACCGGCGGCGGCCAGCAGCGCGGCGACGTTGTTCAGTTCGTTTAAATCGGCGTCCCCTGTCTTGAGCGGCAAGCCGACAAAGGCGGAAACCATGGAGAGAGACCGCTCGGCGAGTTCCGCGCGCAGCACGGTTGGGTTAGTGGGGAGATAGCCGTAGGGCCCGAGTTCGGTTCCTTCGTACCCGGCGGCGGCCACTTCATCAAGAAATCGCGCCGGAGCCGGCCGCGGGCCCCATTCCACGACGTCGACACCCCAACTTATCGGAGCGTTGGCAATTCGAATTCCCATAAAGAACACTTCGGCGGAAAACAGCTCGGAAGCCGCCCGGCCGATGGAATCGGCTCGGGGCCCCTCCAAGATACACGATCGTGGGGCCGGTAGACCAGGGGTGAACAGATTCAACGGAAAATCGGCCCGGCGGGCGGCCGGACGTCCGCCCGACCCCGCGGCCGCGCCGAAAGGCTCGGAAATTTTCGTTCCAGCCGGCGGCGGCGGCTCGGTCGGCAAAGTGACGGCGATTCCCAAACCGAGTCGAAAATGCCGGCATACTCTAGCAAGGTAGGGCGACCGGGCCTGGGATTCGGAGGCCGGGTATGCCGCGGACCTCGAAAAAGTGCTCATGACTCTTTCGGTCTCACTTGGCCGGCTCGCCCGGCTTACAATGCTGCTCTTAGCCGTTTCACCGGCACGAGCCGAGCCGCCCCCCGGCTCCGAGCAGCCGCCCGATGTTTTGTTCATCGCGGTGGATGATCTCAACGATTGGGTCGGCGTGCTGGGCGGGCACCCGCAAGCGAAAACGCCGAATATCGATCGGTTGGCTCGTCGCGGCGTGCTTTTCACGAACGCGCACACCTCGGCCCCGGCTTGCAATCCCTCGCGGACGTCATTGATGACCGGCGTGCGGCCGTCGACATCAGGAGTCTACAACAACCCGCAGGATTGGCGGCGATCGAGGAAGTTGCGGGGTCTGGCCACAATTCCTCAAATGTTTCGGACGGCCGGATATCACGTCATCGGCGGCGGGAAGATCTACCACGCCCATACGATTTATCCGTGGGGGTTTCAAGGATTTCCGCAGCCGGAAGCCTGGGACGAATATTACCCGTCGCGGCAGCGGCAACTTCCCGACGAGATCACGCCGCTTCGCCCGCCCATCAACTCTCACCCGTCCATGTACGCCGGAGTGTTCGACTGGGCCCCGATCGTGGCGGAGGATTCGGCGACCGGCGACGGTCAAGTAGTCGCTTGGGCCGAACGGCAACTGGCCAAGAAACACGAGAAGCCCCTGTTTCTGGCAGTGGGAATCTATCGGCCGCACATTCCTTGGTATGTCCCCGAGAAATATTTCGCGAAGTATCCGCTCGCGACGGTGCAATTGCCTCGTGTCCTCGACAATGACCTTGACGATGTGCCGGAGGCGGGTCAGCGAATGCTGTTGCGCCATTGGCACAAATGGGTCGCCGAGAACGACCAATGGAAAAAGGCCGTGCAGGGTTATTTGGCAAGCGTGACTTTCGCCGACGCCATGGTCGGGCGGTTGCTGGATGCGCTCGACAAGAGCGGACGGGCCGACCGCACGGTGATCGTCCTCTGGTCGGATCACGGCTATCACTTGGGTGTTAAGGAACACTGGGAAAAGTTTGCGCTGTGGGAGCAAACGACACGAGTGCCGTTGATCTTTGCCGCGCCGGGCGTAACGAACGCCGGAGGAGAGAGCGCGCGGCCCGTTTCCTTACTCGATATCTACCCGACTCTGGCCGAGTTGGCGGGTTTGCCGATTCCCGAACACGTCGAAGGACGAAGTTTGACGCCGTTGTTGCGGAATCCCGAGATCGACTGGCCCTATGCCGTCGTCACGACCCAGCGGCGGAACAATCACGCGGTTCGCTCCGAGCGCCATCGCTACATTCGCTATGCCGACGGGTCGGAGGAGCTCTACGATCACGCCTCCGATCCCCTGGAGTGGAAAAATCTGGCGGGGGATGCGCGCTCCAACGCAATCAAAAAGAAGTTGGCGGAGTGGCTGCCGAAAGTCAACGTTCCGGCTGATCCCGCGCTGCCGACGAGAGAATGAGGGAGGGCCCGTCCGGCACGCGTTCCCGACCGAGCCCTCTGCTATTCTCGATCCATGGATCCACTCGATAAGGTGCGGTCGGAGCTGAAAAAGTACGTCCATCCATTGCTCGATTTTTCGGTGCGGGATAACGAGGGGACGGTCGAGTTGGTGATCGACCTCAAGAACCGGCCGCCCGACATTCACACCTATTACCTGCCGATTCATCCGCGCGATCTCGAAAACCGGCAGTTCCCCTGGACGCTCCAGCGAATGATCTTCGACGGTTTGCACGACTACTTTGTCGAGATGTTCGTCTACACGCCGCAAAGCATCGACAACCCCTCGGCCCCTCGATGACACCGCTCGAAGAACTGCTCGCCGCCGCAATCCGCCGAGAAGGACCGATCGGCTTCGAGCGCTTCATGGAGGCGGCGCTCTATCATCCCGAGCACGGCTTCTACCGCAACGAGAATGACCCGTTCGGCTTCGAAGGTGATTTCTATACGAGCTCGCAAATGCAGCCCGTTTTCGGCCGTCTGCTGGCGCGAAAGATCGACGGGTGGCGGCGCGAGATGGGGTCCCCCGCCGATTTTACGCTGGTCGAATTGGGCGCCGGGCGCGGCGAGACGATCGGCGAAATCAAGCGGTGCCTACCCGATCTTGAAGCCGTCGCCGTCGATGTCGACGCCGGAGAGATGCCCGAGTGTTTCAAGGGCGTTGTATTGGCGAATGAATTTTTCGACGCCCTGCCGGTTGCTTCGGTTGAGTGCGGCCCGCAAGGGCTGATCGAGCGTCGCGTCGGACTCGACGGCGAGCGATTCGTCTGGACCCGAGAAGCCGCGAGCGAGGCTTGTTTCGATGACTACGTAGAACACTACCTCCCGGGCTTGCCCGAGGGCAACCGAACGGAGGTAAATCGCCGCGCGCTCGACTATCTCGGTCGCATCGCCGAGCGGATGGAAGCCGGGTATCTTTTGGCGATGGACTACGGCTACACAGCGGACGAAATCACCCGAGGACGTCGGTTTCCCCAGGGATCGTTGATGAGCTACCAAAACCATCGTTCCGACGAAGACGTGTTGGCCGAGCCGGGTCGACGCGACATCACCGCGTACGTCAACTTCTCGGCGCTCGAGATGCGTGCCCACGAGTTGGGTTTCGTGACCGAGCCTCCGCGGAGCCAGACGGCGTTTCTGATGGAAATTGGGGAGCCGGATGATTTCCAAGCCGCTTTGCGGGGGGGGGCCGCGGAAGATCTCGACCTGCGCATGAAGCTCAAGAGTCTGCTGTTTGGGATTGGGGAGACGTTTCGGGTGTTTGTGGCGCGGAAGGGATGACGGAATGGAGCCCTCGATAGCGGCTGCTATACTCGCTTACAGCCATGCCCGCCGAGTCCGAACAGGGGGGCTTTTCCGCCCTTGCCGGCCGCCCGTTTTCTTTCTATCCGGCGATCCGCAATCTCGAACACAACGAATGGACGCTGGAGCGCGAGACGTGGTCGGAAGTGCTGGTTCGCAATCTCTCGAACGGCGAGGAGATTTGGATTCCACGCAACTGCTTGGGAAAAGTAAGCAGCTCGGATTCACCGGTATTGATCGTCGGGTTGCACCGTGAATTGGAGTTCAAAGCCGGCTCGGTTTGGCCCTTCAACAAACGGGTGATCGAGATGCCGCGTCCGCGATCCGGCGAAGCGTCGCCAACCGCGGCGGGTCGCGCCGGGTCGTCCGCGGGGGGTGATCCTCCGGCGGCGGAATCAAAACTCAGCCGTTTTGTCGGTGGAGCGATCGCGGCCGGCGTGGGGCTGTGTCTGTTGCTGGTCATTTTCGTCTCCGAGGGCGTGCCCGACCCCGCCGCTTGGTTTGCGCAAACTTCGGTCGAGACCTCGGATCAGCGCTACTTGGGATTGAGCGGCGACGACGGCTATCACGACATCGTGATCCATGTCGGCCAGCCCGAGACGAAGCGCTGGATCACGCCGGAAACGGCGCAACTGCAATTTCAGTTGCTCTCCTATCGGTCGCGCTCTTACGCCGTCGTTTTGCTGGGCCCCGAGCGTGGCGACGCCCGCTATGTCGGCACTGTCCATTTGCCGTCGCGACGACTGCTGGATTCAGTGCCGCTTTCAGGAGGCGGCTCGACGGCGTCGATGATGCGCAATCTGCCGGAGTTTTGAATCGCTCGGGATATGGGAACACCCGTTTATCAGTTCCGATCCGCGAGCTTGCCTTGCCGCATTGCGGCCGAGCCGTTATGATTCTTTCGTTGCTCATGAAATCGTTAATGAAGCGTTTCACTCTGCTTGGAATATTGATCTTCCTTCCGCTCGTCACGTGTTGCTCGAATGAAGCGGCCCCGGCTGACTCCTCGGAAGCGGCGGCCGCCGATCCGGCTTTGTTTCTCTCCTCGTTTCAAGTCGCCGACCCGCGGGCGGAAGCCCAACTCGTGGAGGGATTCCATGCCGTCGAGCAAGGGTCGTGGCGATGGGCCGACCGAATGTTCTCGGTGGTGTTCCCAAGGCCGGCGGCCGAGGACGAGCCGCGACTCGAATTCCGGTTCACGATCGTTCCTCAATCCATAGAACGATTGGGGCCGCTGACGCTTTCGGCCGCGGCCAACGGAACATCTCTGGGCGCGGCTGTCTACGATCATCCCGGAGATTTCGTCTACACTGAAACAATTCCGGCCGACGCGCTTGGGAGTTCGACCGTCCGCGTGGATTTCACACTGGACAAAGCGTTGCCGCCGATCGGGGGCGAGCAGCGTACGCTCGGCGTGATCGCCGTTTCGGTGGGTGCGGTAGCCCGGGTCCGCCGCTGCGCTACAATACCGCTCGCCGGTTCGGCGCCCTTGTCAACCCGCACCCTGTCACATGGCTTTCCTAATCGATCGCTTTCGCAACCTTGGCGCGGGCCTCTCTTCATTCACCGAACGATGGATCCCCGATTCCTGGGTCATCTGCATGATGCTGACCAGTGTTGCCCTGCTGCTGGCGGTCTTTGGCGCCGGCGTCGGGGTCGAAGACGCCGTGCTGGCCTGGGGCGGCGGGATGTGGACCTTGCTCGAGCTGGCGATGCAATTCACGATCGTCATGGTCGCGGCTTATGCTTGTGTATCGTCGGGGCCGGCGTTTCGGCTCTTCGACCGGCTGGCACGGATTCCCGCTCCGGATAAGCCGCTGCAAGCGATCGCGCTGACGGCGGGGTTTTCCCTTATCGCGGCTTTCTTGAATTGGGCGTTTTGCCTGGTGGCGTCGGCGCGTTCGTGCCCTTCGTGTGTCGGCACAATCCGCGAGTCGATATCCGCGTTCTGATTGCCGCTGCTTATTTGGGTTTGGGGACTTTATTCCCTTGCGGGTTTTCGAGTTCGGCCCCGCTGATTTTGGCGACTCCGGGGAACCCGCTGATCGAACCCGCGACGGGCGCCGCCATTCTCGACCGGCTGATCCCCGTGACGGCGACGCTGTTTACGCCCTTCAATTTCGGTTATGCGGTCGCTATCGCCGTCACGGGCCTGTTTACGGTGATCGCGTTGCATCCGCGCGAGGGCGCGGTGACGCTCTCGAAGAAACAAGTCGATGCCATCTTGCCAAAGCCTCCCCCGGTCGCAAGCTCGGCGACAACGCCCGCCGCGCGACTCGACCGCTTTCCCGGGTGGGTCGTGATGGCGGTGATCTTGATCGGCTACCCGTTGGGGCATTCCTTCGTCACGCGCGGTTTCGGCACGAGCTGGACCATCAACGCCTACAACATGACATTTCTCATCGCGGCCCTGCTGCTGCACCGCCGCCCGAACTCTTTCGTCCACGCCTGCCGAGAAGGCGTTGGCACGAGTTGGGGCATCATTTTACAGTTCCCTTTTTACGCCGGGATTTTCGGGGTGATGAACAGCACCGGACTGGGGTCTTGGCTGGGCGCGCGCTTCGCTGAATTCGCCACGACCGGAAGCTATCCGTTGGTCGTCTATCTCTACTCGGCGTTCATGAATCTGTTTGTCCCCTCGGCGAGTTCGAAATGGTTGATCGAAGCGCCCTACTTGATTCCGGCGGGGCGCGAGTTGGGTGTGTCCGCCGAGACGGTCGTGATGGCCTACGCCTACGGAGACGCCACCACGAACTTGATTCAGCCGTTTTGGGCGATTCCGCTGCTGGCGGTGGCGCGACTGCGGTTCGGAGAGATGGTGGGCTATACGAGCCTGATCGCGGCGGCATGTTTCGCGGTGAGCGTCGTGGCGATGCTGCTGATCCCGCCGATGTTGTAGCGCGCATTTCTCACCGCCTGACGGACAAAGCACACGATAGGCCCGCCATTACTTCGTTGCGCTTGCTCGGCGTGCTCACCGTACTGTTCAAGTACGCCTCCGCGCGCCAAGCGGCGCGCGCCTCGTACTGACGCGCCTCTCATGCGCTTTGCCTCGCCACGCGATGAGAAAAGCGCGCTCAGTCAATGCTCGCCGCGTCGCCACAGCACCGCTCCCCACAGCATCGCCACGCCCACGGGTTGCGCCGCCGTCACGGTCGTCTCCAGGAATACCCAGTTGAGCAACGCCGCCCCGGCCGGGAAACATAATTCCGCCAACGTTGCCCGCGACGCCGACGTTCCGCTCAGCCCGCGATAGTAGAACAGCAATCCCAACAGTCCCGGCACAATCGCCAACAGCAACAGCGTCGGGATCTGCCCCGCCGCCGGCAGTGGAAGTAATACGTCAGGGCTTCCCGCCACGATCAACACGGCGAGCAAGGGGAGCGCCGCGAGCACTCGTAGCGCCGTCATTTCAAGCGGCGAAACCGCGGGAAACATCGAACGCCCGGCCACGGTCGAGGTGCCCCAGATCAACGCCGCCGCTACCGCCCACAGCGAACCTGTTTTCCACGGTCCCGCTGCGAAGCCGCTGTCGAGAGCGCCTGAGATCAGCAAGGCGGCCGAGAGGGCGACAGCGAGCCGCACCCAAAAGCGGCCCTGTGCCGACTCGTCTTCACCTAGCCACGCCCGCGCCGCCAGGACGGCGAAGAGGGGCTGCAACTTTTGGAGAAACACGGCGGTAGTCGGGTTGCCCAGCTTGATGGCCTGGGTGAAAAATATCGTCGCCAGCGCCGAGCCGCCCCAACCGATCCACAGCAGCGCCGCCCATTGGGCCCGGGTGAAGGAAACCCCTCGCCGCCACATCCGAATCGCCGCGGGCAGCAAAATCAGCGCCAGAATCACATGCTCGAAGAAGACGATTTCGGCGCTGGAGAGCGTCCCCGTCAGAGGCCGGCGCAAGACGGCGTCCGTCCCCCAAAGCGTTGCGCCCACGGCGACCCAAATGACGCCGTTCGGGCGGACTTCTCGTTTATCGAGGCGCGGAGGAGGCTGCGATTCGGACGGCGGCACGGCAGACCATTGTAGAATACGCATTCGTTCGTTTCACTCCCATGTCGCAAGAAGTCGCGATCGTCGGCGGAACCGGCCAAGAAGGATTTGGGTTGGCGCTGCGCTGGGCTCGCGCTGACAGAATGGTTTTCATCGGGTCCCGCGACCCGCGTAAGGCTCGTGATGCCGCCGAGAAGGTTCGAGAACAGGTCCCCGGGTCGGCTGTCGAAGGCCTGGCTAATGAAGAGTCCGTCGCACGGGCTCCGATCGTTGTTTTGACGGTGCCGCTGACGGCGCAGGTCGCCACGCTGAAGTCGATCCGCGACCGCTTGCAACCCAACGCGATTGTCGTCGACACGACGGTTCCTCTCGAAAAAGCGTTGGGAGGCCGGCTCTCGCGAATCGTTCAACTCTGGGATGGGTCGGCGGCCGAGCAAGCCGAACGATACGTCGGAAAGTTGGCGCGCGTGGTGGGTGCTTTTCACAGTTTGGGATCCGAGGCGCTGCGAGATCTCGACATCGACATCGACAGCGATGTCCTGGTAACGGGAAACGATCGCGATGCGAGGGCGGCGGTGGCGAAGCTCGTCGAGGATATCCCCGGCGCCCGGGCGGTCGACTTTGGTCCGCTCGAAAACTCTCGCTACGCCGAGCAGACCGCGGCTCTGTTGATCACGCTCAACCTGCGGCACAAATCTTCCTCGGCGGGGTTGCGCTTCACGGGGATTGATCGACATCTCCGGCCGGCCTCGTCGGTAACGAAAGAGTGCTAGATGCCGGGACCGCTGGTCGTTCTCGCGGGCGGGGTCGGGGCTGCTCGATTTCTCTCCGGCTTGACCGCCCATGTTGATCCAAGCGAGATTACGGTCATCGGCAACACCGCAGACGACCTGGAACTCCACGGTCTTTCCATCTCTCCCGACCTCGACACGATCACCTATACCCTCGCCGGCGTGGTTGATCCCGCACAAGGCTGGGGCGTCGCCCAAGACACCTTCGAATGCCTCGGCTTTCTCGACCGTTACTCGGGCGACACCTGGTTTCGGCTGGGTGACCGTGACTTGGCGACTCATATTTACCGAACGGCACTGCTGAACCGAGGTGTCCCGCTCTCGGAAGCGACCGCAGCCGTCGCGGAGCGGCTGGGGCTCACGACGCGTATCCTGCCGATGACCGACGACATTGTCCGCACTTGGATCACGACGCCGACCGATCGGCTGGATTTTCAAACCTATTTTGTGCGGCGGGGGGCGCGGGACGAAGTTCGCCAAGTGGAGTTCGAGGGGGCCGAGGAGGCCGAACCCGCACCGGGAGTTATCGAGGCTCTGGAATCCGCACGGGGAGTGATCGTAGCGCCCAGCAATCCCTTCATCAGCATCGGTCCGATTTTGGCGGTTCCGGGAATTCGCGAGGCTCTGCGTACAACGCCCGCCACGGTTGTCGCCATTTCTCCCATTGCCGCCGGGCGCGCTTTCAAGGGGCCGACGGCACGCATGATGGCGGGGCTCGGGCACGAAGTTTCCGCCCTTGCCGTCGCCCGACTTTACCAAGACTTTCTTGATGCCTTCATCCTCGACAAGCAAGACGCCGCATCGGCGGAAGCGATCCGCGAGCTGGGCGTGAAATCCTTTACGGCGGACATCGCCATGTCGTCGGACGAACGTAAGAAAGCTCTTGCCGCGCAAACCTTGGAAGCGTTGGAGGCGGGGGCCTGATGATCTGGGCGCTGCTGCCGGTCAAGTCTCCCGACAACGCCATGGAGCGGCTCGCCGTGGTGCTTTCCGCCGAGCAGCGGCGAACTCTGGCCCTGCTGCTCTATCGAGAAATGCTCGACAAACTCGCGCGGGCTCGGGGTTTTGCCGGGGTGGCCGTGGTTTCGAATGATGGGCCGGTGCTCGACGCCGCCCGGCAGGCCGGCGTCGTCGCGTTGGAAGAAACCCGTCAGCGCGGTCACAGCGCTTCGGCCGACTGGGCGGCCGCTCGGCTCGAAGCCGACGGAGCCCGCGCCGTCATCTCGCTGCCGATCGACGTGCCGCTCGCTGAAGTGTCTGAAATCCAGCAGCTCGCCGTTGCTTGCTCGCGCAGCGAAGCTCCGTCGGTGCTGATCGTTCCCTCCGAAGACGGCACCGGTACAAACGGGCTTGGGCGCACGCCGCCCGGCGTCATCGAGAGTTGCTTTGGTCCGGGCAGTTTCGCGGCTCACGCCGAGCAGGCGCGTGCTTGCGGCGCTGGGTTCGAAGTCTTGCGGCCGCCCGGGCTGGTCTTCGATCTCGACACGCCCGATGATCTGCGGGAGTTTCTCCGACGTTCGGGCGGCGGGGTTATCCGTAAGTTTCTCGAGCGCATTCCCGCTCAGCCCGAGGCTGCCGCGCCATGAATGCGCCGGCTTCCCTCCGGCTAACCGCCCTCGCGACCTTGCCCGAGATTCGTCCCGGCGACGACTTGGCGAACTTGATCGCCGCGGCTGCTCAAAGGGAAAGTTTCGTCTGGCGGAAAGGGATGGTGCTGGTAGCGGCCCAAAAAATCATCTCCAAGGCCGAGGGGGCACTTGTTGACCTTCGCACGATGACGCCGTCGTCGCGAGCTGTCTCGTTCGCCGAGGAGCACGACAAGGATGCCCGCCTCGTCGAGTTGGTTCTTGAACAATCGAAGCGCATTGTTCGCATGGAGCGCGGCTTGATCATCGCCGAAACGCATCACGGTTTTGTCTGCGCCAATGCCGGCGTC
This sequence comes from Bryobacterales bacterium, assembly GCA_965248235.1. GTDB lineage: Bacteria > Acidobacteriota > Terriglobia > Bryobacterales > UBA6623 > UBA6623. The sequence continues at coordinate 285,308 of CBDFIU010000004.1, forward strand.
GACCGCTCGAACGTCCTCGGTGATGAGCAGGCAACTGTCTTGCCCGCGGACCCCGACCGCTCGGCGGCCGCGCTTCGGGAAGAGTTGCGCGCGAAGACCGGGATCGATCTTGCCCTCGTAATCAGCGACACTTTCGGAAGGCCGTGGCGGCGCGGCCAAGTCAACGTAGCCTTGGGCGTCGCGGGGTTCCACCCCCTCGAAGACGCGCCCGGCAAGAGCGACCGCCAGGGGCGCCCGCTGGTCGCGACGGAACCGGCCACCGCCGATGAAATCGCCGCCGCCGCGGGTTTGCTGATGGCTAAGGATTCCGGGTACGCCGTTGTCCTCATCGAGGGCTTGCGACTCGAATCGACGGAAGGAAGCGCGCGGGAGCTGATGCGCGGATCCGAGCACGATCTGTTTCGCTGAGATCGGCCAAACGGTTGCAATTTGGTTCGAGGGGAGGTTTTTGGCGGTTCGGGTATTAATCCCGCATTTTCAATTTGATGTATGAGCTTCAGACCATCCAGCGACCTTCAGCGTCTTTATTGATAGGGGCTAGAGCCCGATAAGGACGCCATGGAAGGTCAACACCCGATGGGTGAAAAAGAAAACAAGCCGTTTCAGCTCACGTTCAATGGATTTCTCAAAGTCGATTTTCAAGGATCGCGAGTCACCTCGGATGGCGGTCTGATTCTCGTTCGCGAACTGGATGAACGACTCGGACTCGGCCAGCTGATCGACGAGCATCTCAGCGACTCGCGACAAGGCTTGAACAAGAAGTTCGCGCTGGCCGATCTGCTGCGGCAGTCGGTCTACAGCCGACTCGCTGGCTACGAGGACCTCAATGACGCCGTTCGAGTATCCGCCGATCCGACCTTTCGCTTGATCGGCTCGAAAAGGAACTGGGATCGCGGAGCAGCCTTGACCTCGACACTGCATGGCTTCGAGACGGAGATGCTGGCGAGCGAAGAGAACTTGCTGGGGCTGATGGCAGTGAACCGGGAGCTGGTCGCGCAAGCCGAAGCTCCCGACGGTTCAGACCGCGTGGTGCTCGACATGGACTCCACGGAGAGCCCCGTCCACGGCCAACAGGAAGGCAGTGCCTACAACGGCCATTTTGAGTCCCTCTGCTATCACCCGCTGTTGCTGTTCAACCAGCACGGCGACTGCCTAGGCGCGAAGCTGCGTCCCGGCAACGTGCACAGCGCCGAGGACTGGGACGAGCTGCTACTGCCGGAGATCGAACGACAACAGGCGGAGGGCAAACAGGTGACGTTCCGCGCCGACGCCGCCTTCGCCAAGCCCGAGATCTACGAGGCGATGGAGGAGCGCGGCGTGGACTACGTGATTCGCATCCCGGCGAACAAGAGCCTGGAGCTGGAGATCGAGGACATCCTGTTTCGGCCACCGGGTAGGCCGAACGCCAAGCCCCTAGTGCGCTACAAGAGTTTTCGCTATCAGGCCGAGAGCTGGTCGAAGGCAAGGCGAGTTGTCGCCAAGGTCGAGCATCACCAGGGCGAACTATTCCCGCGCGTCGGATTTGTCGTGACGAGCATGAGCTTGCCGAGCCGCTCGGTCGTACGGTTCTACAACAAGCGCGGCACGGCGGAGCAGTGGATCAAGGAAGGCAAACAGGCCACGCACTGGACCCGCTTGTCGTGTCACCGCTTCCGGGCCAACGAGGTACGGCTGCAACTCAGCGTGCTGGCCTACAACCTGGGCAACCTGTGGCGGCGGCTCGGGCTGCCGCACAGGATCAAGAGCTGGTCGCTAACGAGTTTGCAACACAGGTTGATGAAGACGGGTGGTAGGCTGGTCAAGCATGCTCGCTACTACTGGTTGCTGCTGGCGGAGGGGCATCTGAACCGGCGGCTGTTCGGTGACATGCTGCATAGGATCTGGGCGCTGCCTGTGCCGGGTGGGTAGCGTTGCGGGCGAGGATCAACAGTTTTTGGCTCCAAAAAGGTTTCGCAGGGAGCAGTGTCGGCCGGAGCGCCGTTCAGCCCGCTCAATCAACGTCTGTGAGCGGACGGACGAGCCTTGGCGCCTACCGGCGGAGGTGATGTGCAGGGTTCAGCGCGAAAAGACGTGGTATTCGGCGCAGCGGGGGTGTATCCTGTGACCGTGCCAGGGCCAAAATGGAAATCCTGGTTAATATCACTCGTTCCCCTTCTTGCGGTGAGCGATTCTTGACGCGGACATTGCCGCGAACAATGTCCTCGGACTCAACGGGCTGGAGACCACCGAAAGTTCTTCTCAACCTCCGATAATGAACTCCATGAACGTCGCTGTCGTGCAAGCCGGTCCGATAGCCTTTGACTGCGAGCGGACTCTCGAAAAAGTCCGCGATCTGACCGCCGACGCGGCGCGCGAGGGTGCGCAACTCGTCGTCTTCCCCGAGGCCTTCGTCTCGGGGTATCCCAAGGGCGCTGATTTCGGCACGCGGGTCGGCATGCGATCGCCCGACGGTCGTCGCTGGTTTCGGCGTTATTTCGAAAGCGCCGTCGATGTCCCCGGCCCCGCGGTCGACCGGCTCGCGCAGATCGCTTCCGATAATCAAATCCATATTGTGATCGGTGTTATCGAGCGCGAGGGCGGCACGCTATATTGCACGATCTTGTTCTTCAGCCCCGACCATGGCCTGATCGGCAAACACCGCAAGGTGATGCCGACGGCGATGGAACGGGTCATCTGGGGACAAGGCGACGGTTCGACCCTGCCGGTCTTGGAAACGCCGATTGGGCGCATCGGCGCGGTGATCTGCTGGGAAAACTACATGCCGCTGTTGCGCATGGCGATGTATGCGAAAGGCATCGAAATTTACTGCGCCCCGACCGTCGACGACCGCGACACCTGGCAGCCGACGATGCAACACATTGCGCTCGAAGGCCGTTGCTTTGTGCTTTCCGCGTGCCAATGCGTCGAGCGGTCGGCCTATCCCGAGGACTATCCCAACTTGCCGTCGGATGAGCCCGATGCCACCGTCATTCGCGGCGGCAGCGTCATCGTCAACCCGTTGGGCCAGGTTCTCGCCGGGCCTTGCTACGGTGAGGAACGCATCTTGACCGCGCGACTCGACCTCGGAGAAATCACGGAAGGCAAGTACGATCTCGACGTGACCGGCCATTATGCTCGGCCCGATGTTTTCAGCTTGACGGTGAACGAGCGACCGGCCCGGCCTGTTGTCGTTCATGGGGCAACGCCGCCCGAGCAAGGCCAGCCCGAAGCCGCTCCCGATGAAGAATCCCCACAACGCGAGTGAAAACGTCAGCGGCGTAAATGGAAGTCCACGCTCGCCCGCGGGGGGCTACTTATTGAATCGTGAGCATGCGCTGGATGGCCGCCTGCGCCTTGACGCGGACGGGCTCGTCGACGATCACTTCAATGCGGTCGTTGGCGAGCGAATCGAGAAGCTTCTCGATCGTGTTCATCTTCATGTACTCGCAAACGGCGTCGGGGGAGACGGGATGGAAGATCTTCTCGGGCATCGCTTTGCGCAAGCGATATAACATTCCCGATTCGGTCGCCACGATGAATTCCGAGGCGGTTGACTTTTCGGCGTGGCGCAACATGCCTTCGGTCGAAAGAAAATAGGCACGTTGGTAGGACGAATTGCCGCTCGCGGTTTTCGCCAAACAAGACGACGAACAACCGCATTCGGGGTGAATCAGCAGATCGGCGTCGGGGTGGCGATCAAATGCACCCTCCAGCGCATGCTCGCCAATCTTGGCATGCACATGGCAGGCCCCGTCGTAGAGATCCACTAAATCGGGATCGACGCTGGTGCGCGCCAGCGAGACCGCGCCGAGATACTTATCGGGCAGGAATAAAATGCGCTTGCCGGGGTGTTGATCTCCGGCGTGCTGAAGAATCTGCGGCGCATTGCGCGACGTGCAAATGTAATCGCTCATCGCCTTGGTGCGGGCGTCGGTATTGACGTAGGAGATGACAATACCGTCGGCGTTGGCCTTGATCCAGCTCTCGATGCGCAGATGCTCGATGGAATCGACCAGCGAGCAACCGGGTCGGTCGGGCATGAAGACCTTGGCGCTGTCACCGAGGATCGTCTTCGCCGTTTCGCCCATGAACCAGACGCCGCAGAAATCCACGCGAGTCGGCTCTTGGTCGGCGACATAGCGGCTGAGGCCGAGCGAATCGCCGACTTCTTGCGCGACTTCCTGCAACTCAGGGTATTGATAGTTGTGGGCGACGATGAGCGAGCTTTTTTCCTTCGCCGCCTCTTTGACTTGGCGGCCGGCCTCGACCAAGTCCTTAACCACGTCGCGGGTATAGCGCCCGGGATACAGATCACCGGCGAACCGGTTGAAATCTTCGTACCAGGTTTCGAAATCGATTCCGTTTCGCATCGGTCAAATCCCGAACGACTTGCCGCAGCCGCAGCTCTCGGTCGCATTCGGGTTGTGGAAGACGAAGGCTCGCTCCATCAGTGATTCGGTGAAGTCGAGGGTCAGGCCGTCCAGGTGTTCGAAGCTCTTGGGGTCGACGAAGAGTCGCACGCCGTCGGCCTCGATGATGTTGTCATTGGGGCGCGGTCCCGTTTCGAACTTGAATTTGTAGCTGAGTCCGGAGCAGCCGCCGCCGACGACGCCCAAACGCATGGCGGGCTCGTTGCTCTCGGAGAGCATCTCGCGGATACGGTTGACGGCCTTAGGGGTGACTTCAATCATGCGCCCTCGCGATCCATTCCAGACCTCATTATAGGGTGTAGGCCCGTGCCGGCGGCAAACACCGGGCACCCAGGCGGGCGGGGTGGGCATTTTCGCGACTCCTGCCGGACCGGGCTCTCAAGCTACAATGATCTTGCTTGGCGAGCCGGCGGCCCTGGTGCTTGCCGCCGCCGAAGACTCATGCTGCTCGATTCCTTCCAACGTCCGCTTGAAGACCTGCGCGTTTCGGTCACTGATCGCTGCAACTTCCGGTGTACGTATTGCATGCCGCTCGACGAATACGAGTGGATTCACAGGGCGGAAATTCTGACGTTCGAGGAGATCACGCGAGTCGCTCGGATTTTCGCGGGTCTGGGGGTCAAGAAGATTCGGCTGACCGGGGGCGAACCGCTTCTGAGGCGCGACCTCGAAGACCTCATCGCCCGCCTCGCCGAGCTGCCGGACGTCGAGTTGTGTTTGACGACCAACGGCACTTCGCTGGCCGAAAAGGCGGGAGTGCTGCGCCAAGCCGGGCTGCGCCGCATCAACGTCAGCATCGATACGCTCGACCCGGAAAAGTTCCGCCGCATGACGCAGCGCGGCGAGTTGGCCCCGGTGCTCGAAGGGCTCTTCGCGGCGCGCGACGCCGGTTTCAGCCCCATCAAGATCAACGCCGTCATCGAAAAGGGCGTCAACGACGATGACGTTCTCGATCTCGTCGACTTTACGCGCACCGAGGGCTTCGCCCTGCGGCTGATCGAGTACATGGACGTCGGCAACGCTAATCAATGGACCGGCGACAAACTCGTGAGCGCGAAGGAAATACTGGCGGCGATTCACGAGATATACCCGTTGCGCAAGGTCGGCCGGGCGCGGGGAACCGCCCCCGCGGTCGATTACGAATTCGTCGACGGCAAGGGTGATCTCGGGGTCATCGCCTCGGTGACGGAACCGTTTTGCGGAAGCTGCACACGCGCACGGCTGACGGCGGACGGCAAATTGGTGACGTGCCTTTTCTCGACCGAAGGCAGCGACGTCAAGGCGCGCCTGCGCTCGGGAGCCGACGACGAAGAACTGCAAGCCTGGGTCGAATCGATTTGGCGGAAGCGGAACGACCGCTATTCCGAAGAGCGTTTCCAGGCGATGCAGTCCGACGAGGGGTACCATGCCTCGCAGCGGAAAAAGATCGAGATGATTACGCTCGGCGGGTAGGTTCCGATTTCAGCGAGCGGCGTGCTACTCCTATCGATGGTCCCTCTCCCGCACTTTGCCGCGCCATGCGCTGAGAACAGCGGGCTTGTGCCCCTGCCCGGTTGTCTGTCACACTTTCGAGACTCATGGTCTGGACGGTAAGCTCATTTTTCGCCTTTACCCTGACAGTCGCGGCGATTGCCTATTGGAAGACGCGCCACGATCGCATGACGACTTCCGACGCCTATTTCCTCGGCGGACGGAGCCTGTCGGGTTGGGTGATCGCCGGTTCGTTGATCATGACGAACCTGTCGACCGAGCATCTGATCGGGCTCAACGGCGACGCCTTTAACCACACCATCGCCGTGACAGCTTGGGAGACGACGGCCGCGCCGGCTCTGGTGCTGACGGCGCTCTACTTTCTGCCGCGTTATCTCCAGAGCGGTTTCGCGACGATCCCGCAGTTTCTGGCCGAGCGTTACGATCAGGCGACGCGCGTGATTGCGACGGTTTTGTTTCTGCTCTCCTATGTATTCGCGCGGCTGCCGGTCGTGTTGCTCTTCGGCGCTTTGGGGCTCGAAAGTCTGTTCGACGTTTCGACCAATCTTGGGTTGACGCGGATGGAGGCGATGTTGCTGGTGACTTGGGGCGTGGGGTCGCTGGGGTCGCTCTATGCGATTTTCGGGGGACTCAAGGCGGTTGCGATCTCCGACGCGGTCAACGGCGTGGGTTTTCTGCTGGCGGGGTTACTGGTGCCGTTCTTGGCCTTAGTGATGATCGGCGACGGAAGCGCCTGGGCGGGGTTGAATGAAGTCTACGCCGAACAGCGCCCCAAGTTCGACATTACCGGCGACGAAGCGGGGTCGTTCCTCCCGATGGGGACGTTATTCACCGGTTTGGTTTGCACGCAAATTTTCGCCTGGTGCGTCAATCAAGAGAAGGTCCAGCGGGCCTTGGGCGCCAAGAGCTTGGCGGAGGGACAAAAGGGCGTTCTACTGGCGGCCTTTTTCAAACTGCTTGGGCCGTTCATCATCGTACTGCCCGGCGTGATCGCGTATCACATGTTCAGCGACACGTTGGGTTCCGACGGCTACCTGATGGCCTATCCGATGTTAGTGAAGGCGGTTTTGCCGCCGGCGCTGATCGGACTGTTCGCCGCAGTCATGGTGGGCGCGATTCTCAGTACGTTCAACAGCGTACTCAACAGCTCGGCGACGCTTTTCAGCCAAGGAATTTATCAGACGCTCATCAACCCCGGCGCGACCGGGCCCGAGATTGTCCGTTCGGGGCGCGTGGTCAGTATCGTGTTGGCGATCGCGACGATGGCGATCGCGCCGCTGATCGACACGTCGGGTAGTCTCTACAACTACCTCCAGCGCGTGAACTCGATCTTTCTCGGCCCGTTGCTGGCGGTAATCTTGCTCGGTTTTTTGACCCGGCGCGTGTCGGCGGTAGCGGCGAAGACGGGGTTGCTGGTCGGCCCGGTGATTTTCTATCTATTGGTCTTCACGTTCGGGGACCAAGTGCAGGCGGGATTAAGAGGGGCATTTGGATTGATCGAGGACGTCCACTTCCTGCACTTGCTGGGTTTGGTCTTCCTGTTGACGGCGGTGATGATGGCGGCGATCAGCCGATTTAGGCCGGCCCGCGAAGTCTATGAAGCCCGGGAAAGCGGCGATGTGGACATGACGCCGTGGTCCCGTCGGAATGAAGTGGCCGTCGCGATTTGTGTGATTACTTTGGGATTCTATGTTTTTCTGGCGCAGTGAGCGCGGCGGTTCACCGCGCCCGACTCTCCCTACCAAGCGATGCTGTTTGAAGTATTCAAGGAAGTCGGCGGTATTCTGCTGGGCGTGGGGCTGACGGGCCTTTGCTCGTACTTCCTGGGGCGCACTTTGCTGGCCCGTTTTCCACGCGTGGAAGCGGAACTGACCGCCGCCGAGCACGCGTTGTTTTCGTTCGCCGCGGGAACGGCCTGCCTCAGCGGGCTGGTCTTTCTACTCTGCGCGACGGGCCTTTTTTACGACGCCTCGGTGTGGTTGCTAGCCGCGGTAATCATCGCGGCGGCCGCGAAGTGGGCGCGCCGACCTCCACTTTGCCAGGTGGCTTTCGCGCAGCCGTCGTCGATGCTTTGGAGCGTCGCTCTTGCAGCCGCCGCTTTGCTCTACGGCGGGCTGTATCTGATCCACGCCGCTGCCCCGGAGATCATAGCCGACGGGGTGGCTTATCACCTTGGTTTGGTCAGGCGTTACTACGGCGCGCACGGGTTCCCGGCCATCACCACCAATATCTATGCCTACCTGTCGCAAGGGGTGGAGATGCTCTACCTTTTCGCCTATGCGGTGGGACGCCACTCGGCGGCGAAGCTGGTGCATTTCAGTCTGCTGATCGGCGGCGTCTCGGCCATGCTTCTGCTGGCGCGGCGTTTTCGGGTCTGGCCGGCGGGGGTGATCGGAGCCGTCTTCTACGCTTGCTCGCCAGTCGTGGGGTCGGTGGCCGCGAGTACCTACAACGGCTGCGCCTTGGCGTTTTTCCAGTTCATGACTTTCTACGCCTTGGTTCTGTGGTGGAAGGGACGCCAAGACGGCTGGCTGCCCCTACTCGGAATCTTGGCGGGCTTTTGCTTTGCGATCAAGTACACCGGCTTTCTCGCCGTGCCAATTGCCTTAGCCGTGGTGGCCTGGGGCAGTTGGGCCAGGCTGAAGCAACCGGGCGTTGTGTTGCGCCGCGTGGTTGTCCTCGGCTGCGCGGCGGCATTGTTCGTGGCGCCGTGGTTGATCAAGAACGCGGTACTCGTCGACAATCCGACCGCGCCGTTGTACAACAACGTATTCCCCAATCCGTATGTCACAGTGTCTTTCGAGCACACCTTCCGCTCGTATTTAGAAGACTACGTCCACGGCGACGATTCGACATCGTGGCTGGAATACGCGTTGGAGTTGACGGTGCGCGGCACCAGGCTGCAGGGCCTGTTGGGGCCGGTGTTTCTGCTCGCGCCGCTGGTTTTTTTCGCCTGGCGGCGGCCTTTAGCGAAGCCCCTGTTGGCTTGCTCGCTGCTTTTCTCTTTGCCTTGGCTCGAAAACGTCGGCACGCGGTTTCTGATCCCCTCGCTGATGTTTTGGTCTTTGGGGATGGGGTTATTCTTCGGGGCCTCGCGACGCAAATGGCCGGCCGTGTTGGGGCTGCTGCTAGCCTCCGCCCATGCGGTCGGTTCCTGGCCGTCGATTCTGCACGTCTGGCACGAATACCCCGCTTTTCGGCTCGATCCGGAAGCGCCTTGGAAAGCCGCGCTACGCCTCGAGCCCGAGGAGCAATATCTCGCCCGCCGCGTCGACGGGTACGGGGCCGCGGCTTGGTTGCGCCGCGAAACCCGACCAAGCGACCGGGTCTTCAGCGTGGAAGTGTTGCCGGAAGCCTATTTCGACTCCGAGTTGCTGGTTTATTACCAGGGTGCCGAAAACGAGACGTTGGTCGAGGTCTTGCGAGCCGGAGTCGATCCGCAATTTCAACCGACTCGAGCTTTGCGGGTACGAGGTCCAAGCCGCGCTTTCACGGGGGTTCGCATGGTCCAACGCGCCGAGCATCCGTCAGCCCAATGGCGGGTGCTTGAGTTGGTCCCGCGATCCGAAACCGGACCTGTTTCGCCCCAACCCGATTGGACCATCCGCGCCCACCCCTTCCCCTGGACAGCCGCCCGGATCCTTGACGCCAACCCTTTTACTGGATGGTTTTCCTGGGAGCCGCTCTATGACGGCATGAGCATCGACGTGGAATTCCCGACGCCGACCGAGGTCAGCGGTTTGGATGTCATTTTCCCGTGGAATCAACACCACCTGGAACTCGAATTCTTCGGGCGGGATGATACCGGGCACTGGGTTCGTTGGGAGACCGAGAGCACCTGGGCCCGCCTACCCGTTTCACTCGCCGCCGCGCGCGCCTGGTTTGGCGAAGAATTGCGTCGCCGCGGCATTTCGTATTTCGTCAGCCATACCGGCGGCGGTTTCGGTCCGATTTCGCGCGTGATCGAAAAAGACCCGGCGGCTTGGGGTCTGCGAGAAGAAGCGCGTCACGAACCGTTCCTCATTTACAGAGTCAAAGAGAACTCGGCAATTTCACGGCCCGAATAGCCGTTTCGGCCGGGGTTTCGATTACCATGAGGAATCCCGAGCGACGAAACGCATGATTATCGGACTCACCGGAACCAATGGCGCGGGCAAGACGGTCGCCGCCGAGCACCTGCAAACCAGCGGTTTCGCGTACCATTCGCTCTCGGATGAAATTCGCGCCGAACTCGAACAGGAAGGCCGCGAAGCCACTCGCGAAAATCTCATCGAGACCGGCAATCGCCTCCGCGCCGACCATGGCCCCGCGGTTTTGGCCGAGCGCGTGAAGGCGCGGTTGCGTCCCGACCGCAACTACGTTATCGACTCGATTCGCAACCCCCACGAAGTGCGCGCCTTGCGGTCGGCGGGGAATTTCTGCCTGTTGCACCTCGACGGGCCGCCGGAAGTTCGCTATGAGCGGGTTCTTTCGCGGGGTGGGCCGCGCACTCCGGCCTCGCTCGATGAATTTATCACCCTGGAAGAACTCGAAACCAACAGCAGCGATCCGACCGATCAGCAACTGCACGCTTGCCGCGAGATGGCCGACGAAAACCTCATCAACGGCGGCACGATCGAGGAGTTGCGAGCCGACCTAGACACCTTCATTAAGGGCCGCCTCATGTCGGAGCGGCGGCCCGGCTGGGACGAGTATTTCATGGGGATCGCTCAGATGGCCGCCCTGCGCAGCAATTGCATGAAACGCAAGGTCGCCGCCGTGATCGTCAAGGATCGCCGCATCGTCTCGACCGGCTACAACGGGACGCCTCGGGGCGTGACCAATTGCAACGAAGGCGGCTGCCCGCGCTGCAATTCCCTGACGCCGAGCGGCACCAAGTTGGGTGAATGCCTCTGTTCGCACGCCGAGGAAAACGCGATCGTTCAAGCGGCGTACCACGGCATCAGCGTTCGCGGGGCGACGATTTATTCGACCTTCTCGCCCTGCTTGATCTGCACCAAGATGATTATCAACTCGGGCATTGCCGAGGTTGTTTACGACCTTGATTACCCGCTCAACGACACGGCGGAGAGTCTGTTGCAAGAAGCCTCCGTGGAAGCGCGGCGTCTGACGGAGTGAGCCCGCCCCTCAGGCTTCGGTCAATATTGCTGACTGGAACCGGCGAGAGCGCCGGTCGCTACTGGGGCGGAGTGCAAGCTGACGCTTCGTACCTCGAATCGACCGCGCGGGGTTTCCTCGGAGAGCCCGGTTCGGTCGTTGACGACGGCCAATCGTACGACGTGCTCGCCGGGGCGGGTGCGGAAGCGTAGGGTGACCGGCTTCCACGGGCTGGTTCCTCTCGAAGCAAACGAAGACGCGATGAAACGCCGGGGAGCGGCGAGAACCACTCGCGGGCCCTCCCTCGCAGTGAGGCGGTCGGCTCGAACGGACGCTTCGAAAACGTAGTCGCTTTCCGGTTCCACGAAGAAATCGCGGGTCACATGGCGGTAGTTCGAGTCGCGGGGTTGCTCGAAACGAATCTCGACTCGCTCGTCGGGCAACCCGGCGCCGTGCAGAGCGACGGCAACACCCTCTCGCGGACGATTCATCCAACCGGGGCTCGGTTGCCTAGGGTAGCCGGTCTCGGGAACGGTGGGCTGCGCACCCGCTTCGTCCTTTTGGGTTTGCTCCCACAAGTGCTTGGCGACAAGGCCGCGATCGGCGTCCCAGAGGCGGTCGTAGACGGGTCGCAAGTCTTGATGGGAAAGCTCGACGCGGCCGGCCAACACTTCCGCCGCCGCGGACAACTCGGGCCACTGCCCCCGATCGGCCAGATAGATCAGGTAATCAGCCGCCGCGCGCGCTCCGGCCGGGACCACATCGGCGGCGATTCTTTCGGGCGCTACTCCCCCGCTTCGGGCGGCATGGTAAACGGCTCGCCGCATCTTGGGAAGCGCGGCGGCGATTCCTGCTAAAGCGTTTGCCGCCGACTCTGTATCACCTTCCCGCAAGTAGACTTGGGCGAGGGACCATTCGGTTCGCAGCGTGAAGGGCTCGAGGAGGGACGCCAACTTGGCCGACTCGGCAGCTCGGTCGGTGTTACCGGCGAGGCCCGCCGACTCGGCATGTTTGAGCCAGATCGCGGCAGCTTGCGGATTGGTTTCCGCGGCGGCGAGAAAGTCCTTTTCCGCGGCTGCGGGTCGACCTTCCAGCAGCGCCCGGCGGCCTTGCCGAAAAAGAGACTCCGTATCGCCATCGGGAACCAAGCCCGAGGGAAGAAAATCTCCGGCCGACAGCAGACCGATAGCGCGGAGCGACCAGCAGCCGACGGCCGCGACCTGAGGTGGAACCAATCGCTGAGCGGTCCGTGGTTTCGCGAGGCCCGCCGCACAGCCCAATAGAACCGCCGTCAACGCCGCGAGAGCGGGAATTTGCAAGGGAAAATCGACCGCCGCATGCAGTAAGATCGCGGCCGCCCCCAGCAGTGCCCCACGGGCCGCCAAGCGTCGCCCGGTCTCTTCATTACTCAGGACGAAACGCCCGACTCGCCATAGTGTGAGAGCCACGACGGCCGTCAGCAAAAGCGTAGGGAGTAAACCGAACTCAAGCAGCCATTCCAGATAATCGTTGTGAGCATGGTCGACCGTCTTTCGCGGCAAGTAGAAAGCGGAACGGCGGAAAGCGTAGGGGAAAGCACCCGCGCCGGCGCCTGTGAACAAGTAATCTCCGGCTGAGCGGACAGTGTCGGTCCAGATCGCGATGCGCGTCGGAAAGCCGCTCGGTTCCGACAGCTCATCGAACCTTTCGCCGAGTTTACTCGCGCCGAGCGTCGCCGAAATAGCGATCGCGGTTAAGGCGAGAAATGCCGGCGGCACCGAGCGGCGGTACTCGCGTAGGGCCAAGGCCATGCCCGCGCCGGCCGTCACGATCAAGATCACCGCCGCCGCCCGCGACAAAGAGAGCATGCCGACGGAGAAGCAGACCACGGCGGCCATCAGTCCGGCCGGGCCAAGGAGCCTGGCCCGACCCCACTCGGCGCGCTGCCCGCCGGGCGGGGCGAATCCGGCCAAGGCCGCGCCGATCGCCAAGCCCAGGCACCCTTCCATCAGGGCGGCGAAGTGGTTCTTGTTGACGAAGCTTCCACGCGCCCCCAGCGCTCCCGCGCCGTCCACTACGCGCTCTCGAAAGAACTGTTCCAGGCCCCAGGCCGCCGAAGCCATCGCCGCGGTGAGGAAGACAGCGGTGATCAGCCAAAACACTCGTTCGGAACGCGCGACCAGACCCCGCGCCATGACGAACAGGGCACAGCAACCCGCCATGGGCAGTAAGGCGGCGATGGTCTCGCCGGGGGCAATCGAAAGAGTCGTGGGGGCAATGACCCCGAGCGACTCGGCCGGCGTCATCGTCGCGCGGCGAAAGGCCGAGACCAGATGCGGCTGCAAAGAGCTAAACGGGACGACCTGCAACAGCGGTACGACGGCGATTGCCGCGACAGTCCAGGGAACTCCGACACCCCATTGTCGGAACCCCAGGCAAGACGCGCCGCAGACGGCTAAAACCCAGCCGAAAACAGCGGTTTGATCGAAGCCGTCGACGCCGCCCTTGCGCCATACCAAGACAACGACGGGAAGCGCAACGGCGACCAAAGCCCCCACCTCGACGCGCCAAGTCGCAAGCAGCTCAAGCAGCCCCGCTGGGGGCCGCGCGGGCATTGCTCGAGCCGGGGCCTGGGCCGAAACGGGCATCTCTCGGATAAATCGGTTTTTTGGGCCGCGAAGAACAGGGCGGAGGCCGCGACACCGGCCTCGGGCGGCCGCGATTTTCGTAACGTTCGCGCCGAATACGCATTGCTATACTGGCAACACTTATGCGCGGATTGGTGGGCGTTTTCAGTGCTTTCATGATCGTCGGGACGACGGCGTTCGCCCTCGATTGGCCGCAGTGGCGGGGGCCGGACCGCGACGGCATCAGCGCCGAAACCGGTCTGCTCACCAGTTGGCCCGAGGGCGGACCGCCGCTGCTTTGGGAAACGCGCGGACTCGGCTCGGGTTTCGCTTCGTTTTCGGTCTCCGGCGGCAAGGTTTTCACGCAGGGGCAGAGCGAGGGTCGGCAGTTTTTGATCGCGCTCGATGAGGAAACGGGCGAAATCTTGTGGCGCGCGCCGAACGGCGACACTTTCACCGAACGCCGCGGCGGCGGTCCTCGCGGCACGCCCACAATCGACGGCGATCGCGTTTATGCGCTGGGATCGAACGGCGATCTGCTCTGCGCCCGCGCGTTGGACGGCGAGCGGCTATGGAGCACCAACCTGCTCGAACGTTTTGGGGCGCGCAATATCAGGTGGGGCATCAGCGAGTCTCCGCTCATCGACGGCCATCGCGTGATCGTCAACCCGGGAGGCCGCGAGGCGTCCGTCGTCGCGCTCGACAAAAATAACGGCAACACGATTTGGAAATCGCCCGGCGATCGGGCCGGCTATTCCTCGCCCGTCGCGGCCGAGGTCGCGGGCGTTCGTCTTTCCATCGTTCTCACCGGGGGCGGCGCGGTCGGCGTGCGCGCTTCCGACGGCGAGGTGCTGTGGCGATACGATCGCATTTCGAACAGTACGGCGAACGTCGCCACCCCGATCGTCCGGGGCAACCATGTTTTTCTGTCGACCGACTATGGGACCGGTTGCGCCCTGCTGCGGCTCGAGCCCGACGGCGAGGGGATTCGCGCCGACGAGGTCTATTTCCACCGCGATATGAAGAATCACTACGGCACTTCGGTGCTGTTGGGCAACCACCTCTACGGCTTTTCAAGCCGCATTCTGACCGCGATGAATTTCCTGACAGGCGAAATCCTTTGGCGCGACCGCGGCGTAGGCAAGGGACAGATCGTCAGCGCCGAAGGCCTGCTCTACATCTTGAGCGATGACGGCGTTGTCGGCCTCGTCAAGGTCGACCCGAAGGGCTATCGCGAGATCTCGCGGTTTTCGATCGAGCACGGGCAGTATCGAACTTGGACGCTACCCGTCGTCGCCAACGGGAAGCTCTTCCTACGCGACCAGGACACGCTTTCCTGCTACAACGTCAAGGCCGAGTAGCGCGGCCTGCGCGGACAACGCGCGGTGAACCGGGCTCGGCGAGGGAAACGCATCGCCGGAGCGTTTAGATTGGCGGGTTTGGTCGAACCGGTTCTTCCGCCAGCCCTCCGGGGCTCTTCATGACTTTGCTCGGATCCCCGGGCTTCGTCCCGAGGCAGCCTCTTTTTTCTCTTGAATTTCGTCGTGAAAGTGATTCCCATTACGCATATCCCTACAGAAGGGGACGCGTCATTGTCGAAAGGTCTTGACAAGAGCTGATTCATACGTATAATTCAAACATACGTTTGAATCAATCGATCGCTTGTATGGAGCGCACCCCTTTATGTCCGCTGACACCAAGACCCTAATTCTCGACATGGCCGAGAGGCTGTTTTCCGAACAGGGGATCGACGCTGTTTCACTGAGGGCCATCACGACCGAGGCGGGCGTGAACCTGGCCGCGATCAACTATCACTTCCGTTCGAAGGACCTTCTGGTAAAAGAGGTCTTCGCCCGCCGCATCCGGCCGCTCAACGAAGAGCGGCTGGCCTTACTCGACGAATATGAAGCGCGGGCGGGCGGTGGGCCGGTGCCGGTCGAGGACGTCCTGAGAGCGATGTTCGAGCCGGCGATTCGGCTCTCGAGCGATCCGGAACGCGGGCACATTTTCTTGCGTATCTGTGGGCGAATATGGTCGGAGCCGAGTTTTCGGACGTCGCAGATCTTCGATGACTTGTTCGAGGAATTGATCGCGCGCTTCGGCGTGGCGTTCCAGAGGGCCGCTCCCGAGTTGCCGCCCGAGGACATGTCTTGGCGAACCCATTTCGCCGTCGGGGCAATGATTTTCGTGATGACCCACAGCGACATTCTAATGAAGAACTCGCGGGGGCTTTGTGACCCCTCGAATGTGGAGCGGACGGTGGACCAGATGGTTCATTTCGCGGCGGCGGGAATGCGCGCGCCGGTTCTGGCTCCCGTCGCCGAAGACGCGGCGGTGGAGGTGGCGGGATGAGAAGAGTTTTCTTGGCGACTCTGCCGGCGGTCTTGCTGATGGCGGCTTGTTCGCGCCCGATCACGCGACCGGAGCGCACGCTGAATGTTGCTCCCGCCCCACAAGCGTGGAAGGGCGGCGAGACGCGGAGCGAGTCCCCCGGTGTCGACTGGTGGGCTTATCTGGGCGACAGCGGTCTCGACCGCGCAATCCAAGAAGCGCTCACCTACAACCATGATCTGCGGGCCGCGGCGGCGCGCGTAGCGGCGACCGAAGCCGAGGTCGTCATTGCCCGCGCGGATGACCTCCCGTCGTTTTCAGCCGGCGTCAACCGCGCTCGCCAGAAGCAAAATTTTGTGGGCTTCCCGATCCCGGGCTTTGAGGGGCAGGTGTTGAGTCGCACATTCACCAGTACCGGGGCCTCGCTCGACGCCAGTTGGGAGCCCGATCTGTGGGGGCGCATCAAAGCCGGCAAGCTCATCGCCCGCGCCACTTTGGAAGCGCGCGAGACGGACGTCGAGGGAGCCAGGCTGTCACTGAGCGGACAAGTGGCCAAGGCATGGTTCGCGGCGATCGAAGCCCAGCGGCAAGTTGGGCTGGCACGGGCGTCGCTGGCGAGCTACAAGACGTCGGTTGATCGTGTTCAGACGCGCTTTGAGGCCGGGCTGCGGCCTTCTCTCGACTTACGGCTGGCGATGACTGAAGTCGATCGAGCTAAGGCCCTGGTCGGCCAGAGAGTAGAGCAGCAACGCCGGGCCGTGCGTCAGATCGAGATCTTGATGGGCCGATACCCTTCGGGTGAATACGCGCTGGGCGAGGACTTGCCGAAAGTTCCCGAACATGTGCCGGCCGGCTTGCCCGCCGAGTTGGCATACAGGCGACCCGACCTGGCCGCGGCCGAACGTGAGCTGCTGGCGGCCGATGCCCGTATCGTCATATCGAAAGCCGAGCTCCGGCCGCGATTTCCATTGACGGCATCGAGCGGTACGACAAGCGATGCGTTGCGCGATCTCGTGAACCGCGATTTCTCGGCGTGGAACTTTGTCACGAATTTCACACAGCCGATTTTCAATCGCGGCCGCCTCAAGTCGGCCGTACGCGGCGACGAAGCGCGGGCTCGCGAGACGGCCGCGCAGTATGAAAGCGCGATTCTCACGGCCTATGGCGAGGTCGAGTCGGCGCTTGCCGCCGATAGCGCCTTGGCGGACCAGGTGACCGCGCTCGAGTCGGCGACGAAGCAATCGCTGGCCGCCAAGGAAGAGGCCGAGCGACGCTATCGCGCGGGGCTGACCGACATCGTGACCGTATTGTCGGCGCAACGAACGGCACTCGATTCGGAGAGTCAATGGTTGAACGTCCACCGCCTACGGTTGGACAACCGCGTGGATCTTCATCTCGCCCTGGGAGGCGGGTTTGAAGCCGATTACGATTCAATCCCAACGCGGACAGACGACTCGAAGTCGCCCGAGAAACGATCGGACGGCGAGGAGGTGACAGGGTTATGAAACGGATATTGATGATTCTCCTGCCTCTGATTGTGATCGGGGTGGGCGGGTTCTCCGCGATCACGATGGTAAAAAACCGGCCCAAACCGGAGACGAAAACGGTGGAGATTCCTGCTCCACTGATTCGGGTGATGCGCGTCGAGCCCGGCGATGTGAGGCTGAGCGTGTTCGCGGAAGGGACAGTCGAGCCTGCCACTGCGATCCAATTGATGCCGGAAGTTTCCGGCCGGGTCCTATGGGTCAACCCGAATTTCCGCGTCGGTGGATTCTTTGAAAAGGACGAGCTGATCGGCAAGATCGATCCCCGCGAATATGAGGTCGAAGTCGTGCGATCGCGCGCGGCAATCGCGCAGGCCGAGCTGCTACTCGCAACCGAGTTGCAGGAAGCCGAAGTCGCGCGCAAAGAGTGGGAGAGCATGGGTACGGGAAGCGAGCCTGAGCCCTTGGTTGTTCGCGAGCCGCAGATCGCCCAGGCTCGCGCCGAATTGGCGTCGGCCGAGGCCGCGCTCGCCAAGGCTGAATACGACCTGGAGCGCACGGTGGTCAAAGCGCCCTTCGCGGGACGGGTAGTATCGAAGATCGCCGATCAGTTCGTTTCCCGGGGGCAGGCCATGGCAACGATCTATGCCATTGATTACGCCGAGGTCCGCTTGCCGATTCCCGACCAGGACCTTGCCTACATTAATCTCCCGCTGGCCTATCGGGGCAGCCAAGCACCTCCCAAGGGTCCCGGCGTGGTCCTGCGGGCTAAGTTCGCCGGGAAGGAATACTCCTGGCGAGGCCGCATCGTCGTGACCGAGGGGCAGATCGACCAGGAAAGTCGCATGCTTCACGCGGTCGCCGAAGTCAAGAATCCTTACGGGAGAGGCGGGCAACCGGGCCGTCCCCCGCTGGCGGTCGGCATGTTCGTTAAAGCAGAGATCAAGGGTAAGACCGCGAAAGACGTCGTGGTGCTGCCGCGTATGGCGATGCGCGGAGCGGACCAGGTACTGGTGGTCGACCAAGACGACCGGCTGCGGTTCCGCGAGGTCGACGTTCTGCGAACCGACCGAGACCGCGTCATTATTCGGTCGGGGCTGGAAGTCGGCGACCGCGTGGGCGTCTCGGTCGTGGAAGCGGCTGTGGACGGCATGAAGGTACGGGTCATCGAAGTGAACGAGCAAGAGCCGGACGAAGGGTCGGAATCGCCGACGTAGATTCGCGGTGTCGCGGTCAGGACGCGGACATGAAACGCACGATACGAACAAGGATTGATTCGAGGCGGACATGAAAAAAGGCGTTATTTTCTGGTTTGCTCACAACGGCGTGGCGGCCAACATGATGTTGATCATGATTTTGGTCGCCGGGCTGATGATGATTCCGAATCTCAAGAAAGAGATCTTTCCGGAATTCTCCGTCGATATCGTCACGGTCAGTGTCGTCTACCGCGGCGCCGCTCCCGAGGAAGTCGAGGAAGGCGTCTGCGTCCGCGTTGAAGAGGCGATCCAAGACCTCAACGGCATTAAGGAGATTCGGTCCACGGCCTCGGAAGGCACGGGCATGATCACTGTCGAAATCGAGCCGGGCTACGACACGCGTAAAGCGCTCGACGACATCAAGGCGCGCGTCGACGCGATCGATACGTTTCCGGAAGAAACCGAGAAGCCCGTCGTTCAGGAAATCACCAGTCGCTTTCAAGTGGTCAATGTCTCCATTTCCGGTGATACGGACATGTTGACGCTCAAGAAGATCGCCGAGCAGGCGCGCGAAGACATCATCGCGCTTCCCGAAGTGACGCAAGCCGAGGTCGTCAACGCGCCGCCTTATGAAATCTCAATCGAGGTTTCCGAGGAAGCGATGCGTCGTCACGGGTTGACCTTCGACGCCATCGCCATGGCCGTGCGCCGATCTTCGTTGGACCTTCCCGGCGGCTCGGTGAAAACCGACACCGGCGAGATTCTTCTTCGCACCAAGGGGCAAGCCTACAGCGGCAACGATTTCGAAGACCTTACTCTGATCACTAAATCCGACGGAACGAAACTCATCCTCGGCGACGTCGCGACGGTGATCGACGGCTTCGCCGAAACCGACCAATGGAGCCGTTTCGACGGCAAGCCCTCGATGACGGTGCAGGTATACCGCGTCGGCGACCAAAACGCCCTCGATGTCGCGGATGCCGTCAAGGCCTGGGTCGTGCGCGCCGGGGATCGCGCCCCGGAAGGCATCGTTTATACGATTTGGAACGACGGCTCGAAGTTCCTGCGCGGGCGCATGGATTTAATGCTCCGCAACGGCTTGAACGGGTTGATCCTTGTCTTTGTCGTCTTGGCGCTGTTCTTGCGGCTGCGGCTGGCGATCTGGGTGACGATCGGTATTCCCATATCGTTCCTAGGCGCCATCATGTTGATGCCGATCCTTGGTGTTTCGGTCAATATGATTTCGCTGTTCTCATTCATTCTCGTGCTGGGTATAGTGGTCGACGACGCGATCGTCGTCGGCGAGAGTATCTTCACGAAACAGCAGGAGGGTATTGACGGCGTGCGAGGGGCGGTCGAGGGAGCGCAGCGCGTCGCGATGCCGGTTACTTTCGGCGTCCTCACAACGATGGTGGCGTTCGCCCCGATGCTGTTTGTTCCCGGCTGGAACGGTAAGATCTGGCGCGTCATCCCGCTGATCATTATTCCGACGCTGCTGTTCTCTCTGATCGAATCGAAGTTTGTTCTGCCACACCACCTTTCCTTCCGGCGACGGAAGCCGAAGGAAGGCCCGCGCCACATTATCGTTCGGATTTGGAACGGCTTTTTCAACTTCTTCAGCGACGGGATGGTGTGGTTTGCGCGGAACGTGTTCAGCCCTTTCCTGCGAGGTGCGCTGGAGTGGCGTTACCTGACGGTCGCGGCGGCGCTCGGTATTTTGCTGTTCACCTTCGGCCTTGTTGGCGGGGGCTACGTCAAGTTCGTATTCTTCCCGCAGGTGGAGAACGATTTCATCAGCGCACCGTTGACGATGCCGCTTGAAACTCCGGCCCACGTCACCGAGGAAGCCGTCCGGAAGATCGAGCGCAGCGCACTCGAGTTGCAGCGCACGGTCCACGAAGAGACCGGAGATGAAGTTCTGCTCCATGTACTGACTTCAGTGGGAGACCAGCCCTTTGTCCAGCAGTCCCAACGCTTCGCCGGCGGCACGGGAGGCGCGAGCCAAGCGCACTTGGGTGAAGTCGCCATCGAGCTGGCCCCATCGCAGTCGCGCAGCCTGACGAGCACGGAAGTCGCGGCGCGTTGGCGCGAAATGAGCGGTTCGATACCGGGCGCTGTGGAGTTGAAATTCAACTCCGACTTGATGAACCAAGGCGGAGCCATCGACATTCAGTTCACCAGCCGGGATATTGGCTTGCTGCGCGAGGTCGGCGAGCAGACCAAGGCGAAGTTGGCGGAGTATCCCGGAGTCTTCGACATTACCGATTCGTTGCGCGGCGGCAAGCCGGAGGTCAAGCTGGCGATCACGTCGAACGCCGAGGCTCTTGGCCTCTCGCTCGAACAGCTCGCGCGGCAGGTGCGGCAGGGGTTCTATGGCGAGGAAGTGCAGCGCATCCAACGCGGGCGCGACGACATCCGCGTCATGGTCCGGTATCCGGAGCGCGACCGCGAGTCCCTGGGTGATTTGGAGGCCATGCGCATCCGCACCTCCGCCGGAGCCGAGGTACCTTTTTCCACCGTGGCCCAGGCCGACCTAGGCCGCGGTTTCGCGAGCATCAAGCGGGTCAATCGCCGCCGAGCGATCAACATTACCGCCGATGTCGACACCGCCGTCGGCAATGCCAACGAAATCCTCGACGACATGAGCAGCGCGTTTCTTGACCCCCTGGTCGAGAGTACCCCGGGGCTCTATTACACCCTCGAGGGGCAGCAGCGTGATCAGATGGAAGCGATGGGCGGGTTGGTGTGGGGATTCCTCGGCGCCCTTTGCGTGATCTACACATTGATGGCGATTCCGTTCCGCTCCTACGTTCAGCCCCTGATTGTGATGACCGCCGTGCCGTTCGGCATCGTGGGGGCGATTTGGGGCCACGGCATCATGGGGCTTCCGCTGAGTATGTTGTCGATGTGCGGCATTGTGGCGTTGACGGGCATCGTCGTCAACGACAGCCTGGTGTTGGTGACCTACGTCAATGATTTGCGGGATCACGGGCGATCGATGATCGATGCCGTGCGAGAAGGGGCAAGCGCGCGCTTCCGTGCGATTATCTTGACGTCGCTGACCACGGCCGCGGGCGTCATGCCGTTGATGCTCGAAAAGGAAGTCCAAGCGCAGTTCTTGATTCCGATGGCGGTGGCACTGGTCTACGGCGTGCTGTTTTCGACGGCGATCACGTTGGTGCTGGTGCCGTCGTGCTACATGATCCTGGAAGACTTTCGTCGCGTTGGTCGGTGGTGGTGGCGGGGTGTCACCCAGACACCGGCCTTGGCGTCGGCGAGCGGGGTTGCCGTCGAGCCCCTCTTCGAACCCTCTAACGGTGCATCCGCTACCCTGTTGGGACTGGAGCAGCCCGCCCCGCCCACGGATATCGAGGACGAAGTCCTCGAGGAAGTGGGATCGGAAGAGCGCCGGGGTTTCGGGGACTAGCCTGGAGCTTGATGAAGTGAAAACCGGATGAGCAGCGCGCCGATCAATCCGACCGAAAGCCTCAAACAGCAACGCAACGAGTTCTTCCAACAACTCGAGGCCGAAAACATGGGCCCCCTCTGGGTCCTGTTCCGCGATACGTTAACGAAGACCCCGGCCGCGCGCGAGACCCCTTATCTATGGCCTTGGGAGAGCGTTCGGCCGAAATTGCTGCGCGCCGGCGAGTTGGTCTCCACCGAAGAGGCCGAGCGTCGCGTGCTGATGTTTCTCAACCCCGGCAGCCCGGGCCGCATCGGGGCCACGGCGACGCTCTACGCGGCGATGCAGTTGATCTTGCCCGGCGAGTCGGCGCGGGCGCATCGGCATACTCCGACCGCGTTGCGATTCATTGTGGAGGGCAGTGGGGCGTTCACCTGCGTTAACGGCGAAAAGGTCTTTATGGAACCGGGCGACCTCGTGCTGACGCCGCCGATGGTGTGGCATGACCATGGCTCGGAAAGCGACGACCCGGTGATTTGGCTCGACGGTTTGGACATCCCACTGGTGCTGGCGCTCAATTGCATGTTCTTCGAGGATCACGAGGGAACCACCCAGCCGATCACGGTCCCCGAAAGCCATTCCGAGAAGCTCTTTGGGCGATCGCTGTTGCCGGCGGGCGCGCAACAGGTCGGCGACGCGAGCTATTCACCGGTCTGGAACTATCGGGGTGACGAGTCCCGCGAGGCACTCGAAAGCCTGCGCCGGGCAAGTGATCCCGACCCATTCGACGGCTACCTGCTGCGTTACACCAACCCGCTCAACGGCGGCGAAGTGCTCAACAGCATCGGCTGCCGCTTGCAACTTCTTCCCAAGGGCCTGCACACGAAAGCGCATCGCCATACCGTCAGCACGGTTTACCATGCGGCGGAGGGAAGGGGATTTTCGATCCTCGACGGCAAGCGTTTTGACTGGAAGAAAGGCGACACGTTCGCCGTCCCGATCTGGACGCTGCACGAACACGCCGCGCCGGAGGGAGACGCGGTCCTGTTTTCCTTCAACGACGAGCCGGTGATTCGCGCACTCGGCCACATGCGAACCGCGGAGCTGACGGAAAACGACGGTTTCCAGAAATAGGAGTGGAGAAGGCCGCTTGCAACGGGCCGCGGCTCGCAAATTCAGGCCCAACGGCCGGCGGGCTGTACTGTGAGGCGACACTTGATTTGTGAACAAGAAAGGAACCGGGCAATAGTGGGCACTACCGGGCAATAGTGGGCGTGGAATCAGTGACTTAGAAGGATCGGGCGGCGTTTCAGGGGCGGATTTTGGATTTGTGACACGTTCGCGGTTTGGGGCGAAGAAACGGCATTTGCGACACTTGATTTGTGAACGCGGCCCAAGCGTTCACAAAACGTTTAAACCATTGATTACAGTGGGTCTTACGAATATTTTCCACTCTCCGGTGACCCACTTCTTTCAAGTGACCCACTTTCTCTATCTCACTGAATCCATTGATCTTGTCGGCACGATCCCCAGTTCCCGCCCTGCATCGGGGTTGTCGCTGTATATTTAGGTACGCCTAAATATATGCCGGGAGTCAAGCGGCGCAGGGCTGGGGTTGGAAAGAAAACAAGCGCGGGCAGCTCAGGCTGCGTCCTTGCCGGAGTCGGAGTCCTCGTCTTGGCGGGCGACCCCGTAAAACTCGTCGTAGGGAATCGACATGACCTTGTCGTAGGCTTTTCTGGCCGGGCTGTTCTTGTCCCTGAGGGCGGCGTTGGTCAGGGCCTGGTCGTCCATCTTCTTTTGGAAGTTCTCCAGACCCAGTGCGCGGTTGGCCTTGTCAGGATCTCCGCCGTACTTGGCCAGGATGCGTGCTCTTTCCCGGTCTTCGGCGTGGTCTTTCGCTATGCTCGCCTCGATACGCTCCAGGATCTGTTCCCGGGTAAGGCCGTCCACCAATTCCTGTACCACGGCGTCTCCGTCGCGGTACTCGACGGCTTTCTTCCCGTTCACCGTAAATTCCCTGATGATCTCGGCCATCTTAGTCGATCTCTGTCATTTCGACCTGTAGCCCGCCGCCGGATACAGCCTTAACCCTCGTCACCTCGAACCTTGCGCTGGGAGGAAACAAGACCTCACGCTCTCTGGGATGCCCCGAGTAGGGCTGAATCCGCTTGCCGTGCCTTGATTTTACCACGAAGTGGTGAGGGCCGGAAAAGGCGGCCTCGCCTGCGGCAGAAGTGCTCGTGAAGGCGGGTTCCTGGACGATCTCCCCGAACTGGCGCGCATCGACTAAGTGCCCTGATTGCCTGGTTTCATGACGACTATGGAGACAGAAATCTATCGCTTCCCTTTTTTGGCAGTGATATCACCTCAGCGCAAAAGAAAGCGGCGGCGGAGACGCGTGAGATTATTGGTACAGATGTTGGCTCTTACACCGAAATAAAGCACTCAACGAATCCATCTCCGGAGAGAGTGCGATTTGCTAGCAACCTTGCTGCTGGAGGCGTGACACTGCAATGGGTTCGTGGTGATGCATCCAGCGCAGAAAGATCCTTCCATACGATCAATACAGAGCAGACCCCGATTGGAGACCTTGAGGTTCGCTTGATACGTGACCGCCGCTGCCCTAACGCGATTGCTGCGAGGGCTTTGGTGCAAGCAGGTACCGGGCGATATTACATTTCGTCCTTTCCTGAGGGCAACCAGAATCGCATCAAGACGCTAGCGGCGGAAATATATGACGACCTATTCGTCCCCCCATTGGAGACTCCAATTAAAACATTGGGATGGGTATTTACTTGACTCAGGTGACCACAAGATGTAGGATCGGGGAAATGGAAGATTATCCTCGGAATCTGCCGAGTTCGAGGCGCGTTTCGCCACCGAGCAGGCCTGTCGAGAGTATCTGTGTCAACTCCGCTGGCCGGAGGGTTTTCGTTGTCCGCGATGCGGGCACGACAAAGCGTGGGCGGTGCGGACAGCGCTGCTGGAGTGCGCCGGCTGCGGGCATCAAGCTTCTCCAACGGCGGGCACAATATTTCAAGACACCCGCCAACCCCTCCAGAGTTGGTTTCGAGCCATGTGGTGGCTCACGAGCCAGAAGAACGGGGCGAGCGCGCTGGGCTTGCAGCGGGTGTTGGGCCTGGGCAGCTACAAAACGGCCTGGACTTGGTTGCATAAGCTCCGGCGCGCCATGGTGCGGCCCGGACGCGATCGGCTCAGCGGGCGCGTGGAGGTTGACGAGACTTACTTAGGAGGCTTGGAGGAGGGCGTGCGCGGAACTCGCCAAACCGACGCTAAGGCGCTGATTGTAGTAGCGGCCGAGGAAGATGGTGCCGGCATCGGGCGGGTTCGGATACGCACCATTCCCAACGCCTCCGGGGACAGCTTGATGGCCTTCGTCGGCGAGTCGATCGAACCCGGCAGCGTGGTCCATACCGACGGTTGGCTGGGATACGAACCGCTCGAAGGCGACGGCTATCGCCACGAGGTGAGCTACCTGGAGGGGCAACCGGCGCGCGCCTCGAAACTGCTCCCCCGGGTGCACCGCGTGGTGTCGTTAGTGAAGCGCTGGATACTGGGCACGCATCAAGGAGCGGTCAGTCACGAGCATCTCGACTCCTACCTCGACGAATTCGCCTTCCGCTTCAACCGCCGCAAGTCCAGAAGTCGAGGCAAGCTCTTTTACCGCCTGGTTCAACAGGCCGTCGCCGTGCCACCGGCACCCTACAAATCGCTGGTCGGAGGCACCGCGACACGCGCTACGGACGACCACAACATGTAGGGGCTATTTCCCAATACCTGAGTCAAGTAAATACCCATCAACATTGGATCTGCCAGTTGCGGGACGTAGTTATTCATCAGCCAGCATCAAGTTGATTTCGGACGTGGTAGAGTTCGTCAACAAAACTCCATCTTCACCCGATGTTTCTGGCCCGGAGCCAAAACGAAAACGGAGAATTGGAGTCGGATGGGTATTTACTTGACTCAGGTGACCACAAGATGTAGGATCGGGGAAATGGAAGATTATCCTCGGAATCTGGCCGAGTTCGAGGCGCGTTTCGCCACCGAGCAGGCCTGTCGAGAGTATCTGTGTCAACTCCGCTGGCCGGAGGGTTTTCGTTGTCCGCGATGCGGGCACGACAAAGCGTGGGCGGTGCGGACAGCGCTGCTGGAGTGCGCCGGCTGCGGGCATCAAGCTTCTCCAACGGCGGGCACAATATTTCAAGACACCCGCCAACCCCTCCAGAGTTGGTTTCGAGCCATGTGGTGGCTCACGAGCCAGAAGAACGGGGCGAGCGCGCTGGGCTTGCAGCGGGTGTTGGGCCTGGGCAGCTACAAAACGGCCTGGACTTGGTTGCATAAGCTCCGGCGCGCCATGGTGCGGCCCGGACGCGATCGGCTCAGCGGGCGCGTGGAGGTTGACGAGACTTACTTAGGAGGCTTGGAGGAGGGCGTGCGCGGTCGCCAAACCGACGCTAAGGCGCTGATTGTAGTAGCGGCCGAGGAAGATGGTGCCGGCATCGGGCGGGTTCGGATACGCACCATTCCCAACGCCTCCGGGGACAGCTTGATGGCCTTCGTCGGCGAGTCGATCGAACCCGGCAGCGTGGTCCATACCGACGGTTGGCTGGGATACGAACCGCTCGAAGGCGACGGCTATCGCCACGAGGTGAGCTACCTGGAGGGGCAACCGGCGCGCGCCTCGAAACTGCTCCCCCGGGTGCACCGCGTGGTGTCGTTAGTGAAGCGCTGGATACTGGGCACGCATCAAGGAGCGGTCAGTCACGAGCATCTCGACTCCTACCTCGACGAATTCGCCTTCCGCTTCAACCGCCGCAAGTCCAGAAGTCGAGGCAAGCTCTTTTACCGCCTGGTTCAACAGGCCGTCGCCGTGCCACCGGCACCCTACAAATCGCTGGTCGGAGGCACCGCGACACGCGCTACGGACGACCACAACATGTAGGGGCTATTTCCCAATACCTGAGTCAAGTAAATACCAATCTGCCGCAATTCACCGAAAAACGCTACGCGTTTGAAGAACTCCTATTGAAGTACAAGTATTTCATCAATCAGATCGTGAGACACTACGGCAGTGGACATCGTGGACTTGTGGCCCTGACGCGTCTCTACGAGTATCTATTCACCGGAGTTGTAGCTGGCACCGAGGAGACCAAGCTAGTACCGACGCTAATGGAAGACGAGCGGTTGGCTTTTCTGGAGCCTATCGTTGATAGCGGTAAAGGCGCCAAGAAAGACTTCTCTACCAAGA
Organism: Bryobacterales bacterium; assembly: GCA_965248235.1. Classification (GTDB taxonomy): domain Bacteria; phylum Acidobacteriota; class Terriglobia; order Bryobacterales; family UBA6623; genus UBA6623. The sequence goes on from CBDFIU010000004.1 coordinate 312,600, forward strand.
GGAAGTCCGCAGTCTACCTGCGCCAAGCAATCGATAAAGCCCTACAGTGCAGCCTCTGCCGCGCCAGAGTCCATGTTCGGTCAATCTCGATTGACCACATACAAGGGAAGACAGATGGGGGCGTTGGGAGTATCGACAATGGGCAGGTATCCCATCCGTACTGTAATAGCATCAAGAAGTGATATGATAGTGCTCAGTGAAACACTCAACCGAGTACGAGCACTTCACGAATCTCGTGGACCGCGTGCTTGCAGTGCCCCACAGCGTCATAAAACAACGCGTAGAGGAGCACCGCAAGAAGGCTTCGCAGAATCCGAATCGACCAGGGCCGAAGCCGAAAAAGAAGGTCACGCCTTCCGCTTCGGTCCCCGAGCCAAACGACCGGCAACACTAGTTGATGGCCGCTTGTTTTTTCAACCCCTTGCCGGTAACTTCAGCCCAGGTTAAGCGCTTCCCCACGACCTGACGTACTGCAACGTCAAACCGGTCACCGTCGTTCATGTCCTTCCGGTAGTTATATCGAAAGGCTTGCTCGTCAACATATCGGAACAGGTGGAAGGGCTCGACGGACACGTAGGTCCCGCCGATCCCACGCTTCAAAAGGCTCCAAAAATTCTCAATCGTGTTGGTGTGGACCGACCCTTCCACGTACGAAACCGCGTGGTCGATCACTTGGTGCTCGTCTTCAGACTCAAGGCCGCTGTACGACGGCAGGGCATCGCTGTAGAGGGCAGACCCCGCCTCGACGTGCTGCTTCACTTCATCTTGGAGAGCCTTGCGCTTGCGATTGGGGACAACGCTGGTACGGACCCTGCCGCCACGCTGAACGATGCCTACAACGGCTGTCTTGTCCTTGCCTCCAGTCCCGGTGATCCGACGAGCCTTAACGTCCTTGTGCATGTTGCGGGCCTTGCCGCCGATGAAAGTCTCATCGACTTCAACCTCGCCCGAGAGCTTTCCCCCGTCTTCCCCCTGGAGGGCAAGGCGAATGCGCTGGAGCATGAACCAAGCCGACTTTTGACTGATGCCGATAGCCCGGTGAATCTCGTAACTGGATACGCCATTCTTGCAGTTCGCAAGCATCCACATAGCAAGCAGCCACTTGTCGAGAGAAATCGGCGAATCCTCGAAAATGGTCCCAACCTTAATAGAGAATTGCGCCTTTGGGTGACGGGTCTTGCATTGCCAGACCCGGCGCTTCGCAACGAAAGACACGTCTTCTCGGCCGCACGTTGGGCAGATCACGCCGTCAGGCCAACGCCGCGACGAAAGGTAGTGCAGGCAATTGTCGGGGTCGGAGAAGTAGAGAATCGCCTCTTGGAGGGTCCTGGGTTCGCTTGCCATGACTCTAGTATGAGGCAAATCTTCTGATGAGTCAAGTTAATTATTACCCTAAGTAATCGTGTTGTTTCGGAAGAAGCCGAGCAGGCTGCCGGGTCGGCCCACGAGCGACGGCCACTCACACCAACTACGCCGCGCCCTCAACGTAACCGACCGACGAACTCGGCTCGGGAATGGGCTCACCCAATGCACGCATCGCTTCAAAGTGGGCGGCCAAGGCGCCCTGAAAGTTGCGCTGAGTTTCTTCCTCCGTGTCCCCAACCGCCGCGCAACCCGGCACGTCGGGTGAATAGGCGGAGTACCCCGTACCGGTCTTTTCGATCACGAGGGGGTAGCGCTTCGGACTCATCGCAAACCTGCTGTCTTGAGTGTAGCGTTGAGCGTACCCCGGCAAATTCCTTTCCCGCTTGGCCCGGCACGGTGATGATATGACGTCGCTCGGCGCGTTTGAAGTGACGATGGCTCCCTTTCGACCGAATCTCTTTCCAACCGTTTCTCTCGAGTAACCGGATGACCTCTCGCACCTTCATCGGCATGACGCACCAATTCTAACGGGCAGTGCGCCAACCAAGCGGCCAAAACGCCAAACGGACCCACAACCGGAAGGCGGCGATTGCGACGATGGGCAGTCCGCGGGAGCCCGTCCGGCGGGCTCCCGCGCCGAAAGCCTTTAGGAAGATCGCCGCGACCGGCCGCGACCCGCGCCGCCCCGGCCGCCGGAATTGGCGCCCGGATTCGGCCCCTTGCCGCCGCGGTTACCGCGCGGTCCCTGAGGCCTTTCGCCGTTTCCGGGGCCCCGCGCATAGCCGCCGCCCGGCCTCCGGCCGCGCGAAGACGGCCTGCGCCGCTCATCGAGCACAACCGCTTCCGTCTCGAACCCGGGCGCCCGCACTTGCGCGATCGTCGAGCCCAAACTGCGCTCGATGGCGCGCACCGCGCCGGCATCCTCTCGCGAAACGAACGTGTAGGCCTTGCCGCTGCGTTCGGCGCGGCCGGTGCGCCCGAGGCGGTGCGTGTAGGCCTCGGGAGTCGTCGGCACGTCAAAGTTAATCACATGCGACACCCCGGCCACATCAATGCCGCGCGACGCAATATCGGTCGCCACCAGAATATCGAAGCGTCCTTCTCGAAAGCCGGACATGGCGTTGTCGCGTTGCGACTGGGACATATTTCCTTGCAGCGCGATGGCGCTATGGCCCATCCTGCTCAGTTGCAGACCTAATCGCCGCGCGCGATGTTTGGTTCGCAGAAAAACGATGCCGGAGGTGAAGTCGTCGCTCTCGAGCAGGTGCTTGAGCAGATCGATCTTGCGATCCGACGCGATGCGATAAACCGCGTGTTCGACCGTCGAGGCGGGCTTGGAGTGCGCCAGTTCAACGACATGCGGGTTGTCCAAGATCCGATTCGCCAGTACGCGAATTTCGTCCGGCATCGTAGCCCCGAACAAAAGGTTCTGCCGCCGGTCCGGCAGTCTCGCCAGGATGCTCTGGATGTCGGGCAGGAAGCCCATATCGAACATCTGATCGGCTTCATCAAGAACAAGTATCTTGATCTGCGCCAACATCGCCTTGCCCTGCTGGAGTAGGTCCAGCAGGCGCCCCGGACACGCAACGACGATATCCGGTTGATCGCGCAGGCCGCGAACTTGCGGGCGCTCCGAGACGCCTCCGAAGACCGTGATGGCCTTGAGGCGCGTAAACTTGGCCAGCTTTTCGAAATCGCTGTGAATCTGCATCGCCAGCTCCCGAGTCGGAGCCAGGATGAGAGCGCGCGGCCCCGGCCGACGCTCAGCGAGCAAACGCTCGATAATCGGCAGCGCGAAAGCCGCCGTTTTTCCCGTTCCGGTCTGCGCCAGTCCGAGAATATCGGAGCCGGCCAGCACCGCCGGGATGGTTTCTTTTTGAATCGGCCGCGGCTCGGAAAAACCGGCCTCGGCAATGCCTCGCTGCACCAGCGGCGCCAAGGAAAACTCGGCGAACCCGGCGGCGGGGCTTGAATTGTTCTGTGACATATAAAGAGAGATTGTTCCCGCGGATGCACGAAATCGATTCGCGCGTACCGCGCTCATTCGAACCCATACAACAGTGATAGGCAGAGACGAATAGAAACGGCGCGATCCTGGAAGAGGTCCTGTTGTGCGCCGTCGGCCGCGAGAGTGCGGCCTGTTGAAGTTATAGATTCAGCATACCATCCCGACCGCGCCCGTGAGGCTTTGAAAAATTGGGGACTGTACCGAGCGCCGACCGAATCAGTTTCATTGAATCAGTAACCAAATCCGGCGCGAAGTGGACTGTACCCGATTTTTTCACAGCCCCCGGAGTTGCGGGGCGCACGACATAAACGTGGAACATCCTTCCAGTCATGCGAGGAGTAGAATCAGAGCCCTGAGCGCAAGCGACGGGCCAAGCGGCCGCGCATCAAACTCCGGTCCACGCTCAGCCCGGTTCACTGACGGTTCACGGCGGTTCACCGGGCTTGAGTCCCAAATAGGCCGGCCCTTGTAGGGCCGGTTTCCGGTTTAGAGCCCTCCTCGTCCGGCACGAGACCGTTTCAACGGCCTTCTCCCAGGTGGCTTTAGCCGCGGTGGAACCAATGGGAAGACTTCCGGCGGGGCGACCCTCGGACCCGGCCCGCCGATTCTCCCCTATTCATGTTTCACACCCGTCATCTGATCCTATTCCCACCCCACCCCGCCGGAGATGTATACTAGGCGCATTCGCGGAAGCCCCGAGCCGGTGTTCCATCTTTCGTGCGAGGAGCGAAGCGATTCTTGAAAACCAGTAACGAAAGAGAGGACAAGTCCATGACTCTGAAGCGGATTATTTCTTCCACGGCCGCTGTTGCCATGCTCTTCGCCGCCCAGGCGCTCCACGCCGACGAGCACGGCAAGAAAGTACGCATGTACAACACCGCCAAGCAAAAGCTCATGGAGGGCAAGTCGGTCGTCGGCGGAACGATCACCACCGACGATCCAAACGTCTACTGCGCCATGGCGAACTCCGGATTCGATTTCCTATGGATCGAAATGCAACACAGCCCGCTCATGTACAGCGACGTCGCCCGCATGATCTGGGCTTGCAAGGACGCCCCCGCGATTCCCTTCATTCGTGTGCCCGACGCCACTGAAGGCGATCTCCAGAAAGCCACCGACATCGGCGCTCTCGGCATCGTCGTACCCATGGTCGATACCGTCGAGGAAACCGAACGCGCCGTGCTCTATTCGAAATATCCGCCGATCGGACGCCGCAGCCGAGGCGGAGGCCAATACGGCGCCTTGTGGGGTAAGGACTACCGCGAAACGGCCAACGACAACATCATGCTGGTCATCATGCTCGAGACGCCGGCCGGCATCGCTAATGCCGCCGAGATCGCCGCCGTCCCCGGAGTGGATGTGGTCTTCGCCGCCAGCGGCGACATCGGCAGCTTCACCGGTTACGAGCGCAGTGACCCGCGTTATAAGAAGCTGATCAAGAAAATCCACGACGACGTTTTGGGCGCCGGCAAGATTCTAGGAGGCCCCCATAGCTGGAGCGGTCGGCACGGATACAGGTTCTACCAAGGAGCGAGCGAATCCGGATTGATCAAAATGGGAGCCGCCGCCGCGCTTGCCGAGACACCGGCCGGAGAGAAAGAGGACGTAGCGACGGGCGACGAAGCCCGGTAGCAGCGGGGCTGTGAAAAATTGGGGACTGTTCCGAGCGCCGACCGAATAAGTTCCATCAACTCAATAATTTCTCCCGGCGCGAAGTGGACTGTCCCCCATTTTTTCCTACCCCGGGGAAAACTCAACCTCATGGCTTACCGGAAGTCATCAGTCCCCACTGATTACTTCTAAAGCAGTAACCTATTCACCTTTGCTCCGCGGAGGAACCCTCATGGCCAACTACATGATTGCCGATCTCGAAAAGATTGACCCGGTTCCCTGCCCCTGCGGGCAGGCCCGCCGCGCCTTCGCCGAGCCCGACAATGACGTAGCAACCCTGCACGTCGTCGATATCAAGACCGACTCGGAAATCCATTATCACAAGAAGATGACCGAGATCTATTTGGTCCTTGAGGGGGAGGGCTTCATGGAACTCGACGGCGAGAAAATCCCGGTCAAGCCGATGACATCCATCTTCATCAAGCCCGGCTGCCGCCACCGCGCCGTCGGCAATCTACGCATCGTGAACATCCCCATTCCCGCCTTCGACCCCCAAGACGAATGGATGGATTAGCCCCCGCCCAAGTCTCGAGTCGTGACCGACACTCGTGCCGCTTCTAGCCCGCTTTTTTTACCACTTGACGCTCGCGGCTCGGTTTCGGCCCTGTACACTGGTGTCTTCTTTTTCGCTTCGCCGCGCGAGGTCGATTCATGTCCGCAACTGACGATACCACCGCAGCCGACCGGCCCCGACGCCTGCTCGATACGCCCCAGGACGCCGCCTTTCGCTCCCGTCTCAGAGAGTGGCTGGAAGCCAACAACACTGCGATCGAACGCCACGATTGGGACGCTCGTCGCGAATGGCAGGCCAAGCTTTATAAGGCCGGCTGGCTGGGGCTGAGTTGGCCAAGGGAATTCGGCGGCCGGGGCGGCACGATGCGCGAGGGATTCATCTACAACGAAGAAGTCGCCCGCGTCGCGGCCCCCGAAGCGCTCAACACGATCGGCTTGCTCATCGCCGGCCCCGCCATGATCGCTTGCGGCGACCCCGAGCAGAACAAACAGTATCTGCCCCGCATCCTTTCCGCCGACGATATCTGGTGCCAAGGCTTCTCGGAACCCAATGCCGGGTCCGACCTGGCGAACCTGCAAACCCGCGCCGTCCCCGACGGTGATGATTACGTCGTGAGCGGACAAAAGATTTGGACCAGCTACTCCCGCATTGCCGACTACTGCCTGCTGCTGGTCCGCACCGCTCCCGATCGCCCCCGGCACAAGGGCATCACGGCGTTGATCCTCGATATGAAATCCCCGGGTGTCAGCGTCAAACCCTTGCCCCAAATTACCGGGGAGGCGGAGTTCGGCGAAATGTTCTTCGACGAAGTCCGCGTACCTAGGAAAAATATTGTCGGCGTGGAGAACGAAGGCTGGATCGTGGCGATGAAAACCTTTACCCGCGAACGTGCCAATATCTCGATTCGCTCAAGCGCGGACGTGCGGCGCGCCGTCGCCGCCCTGGTCTCATCCGCCGCCGAACGCAAGCACGATCTCGACTCATCCGCTCGCCGCGAGATTGCCGAAGCCTACGTCGATTCCGAAGCGCTGCGGTTGAACTGTGAGCGCTTCGGCGAACGCCTCTACGGCTTTCACAGCTCCATGGTCAAGGTTTCTTGGGCCCCCACCAACCAACGCATCCACGAATTAGGTCTCGACGCCCTCGGTCCCGACGCCGTTCTACTCGACAACCCCGAAGACCACTCGACCTGGCAGTTCGGCTACTTGCGTTCACGCGGCAACTCGATCGAGGGCGGGACGTCGGAAATCCTTCGAACTATCGTTGCCGAACGCATCTTGGGGCTCCCAAGAAAATAGACAACTGCACAACGACGTCCGAGAAACAGTAAGGAAAAGCATGAATTTCGCACTGACCGAGGAACAGGAACTGCTGCGCAACGAAACCCGCGATTTCCTCGCTCAAGAATGGCCTTCCGCGACGATGCGCGAAATGCTCGCCGACGGGAAGGTTCCGGCCGACAAGTTTTGGGCCAAGATCGCCGAGCTGGGCTGGCCCGGGCTCGTGATCGCCGAGGAATTTGAAGGCTTGGCCGCGGAAACACTCGAGCTGGCCGTGTTGATGGAGGAAATGGGCCGCCGACTAGTTCCGGGGACATTCTTTTCGACCGCCGTTCTCACACCCGCCGTGTTGATGCGCTTGGCCACCCCCGAGGCTAAACAAGAGTACCTGCCCGCCATCGCCGAGGGCCGCATCAGGGCCACCTCGGCGGTTTTCGAACCCGATTCGGGCTGGGACATCAGCGCCCTCCGACAGCCCCGTGCCGAGAGCCGCATCGTCAAGCGTTTCGTCCCCGACGCCGCTTCCGCCGATGTCGTGTTTTGCGTCCTGCGGCAAGGCGATAACGGCGTCCGATTGGTGATTCCCGAACAGCCTGAAATCTCGCCCCTCGGCGTCCTCGACGTCACCCGCGGCTTGTGCGAAGTGGCGTTCACTCCGGCGCGCGCCCGCGCGGTCGGTGACGGGTCGCTCGATGATTTGCAAAGCGCCCTTGATTTCGCGACGGTCGCCCTCGCCGCCGAAATGGTCGGCGCGGCCGCGGAAGCCCTCGACGTCACTGTTGAATACGTCAAGACGCGCGAACAATTCGGCCGCCCCGTCGGCAGCTTCCAAGCCGTCCAGCAACGCGCCGCCGATATGTTGATCGCCGTCGAAGAGGCGCGTTCCGTCACCCAATACGCCGCCATCGTCGCCGACGAGCAACCGCGGCAACTCACCCGCTCGGCCTCGATGGCCAAGGTCGCCGCCAACCGAGCCCTACGCTTTGTTAGCCAATATGCCATTCAGTTGCACGGCGGGATTGGTTTCACTTGGGAGCAAGATCTTCATCTTTACTTGAAGCGCGCCAAAGCAGCCGAGTTCACTCTAGGAAGCACCGATTGGCACCTCGACCGCATCGCGGCAGACCTGGGGATCTAGCCTGCATTTCTCACCAAGTGTCGAGGCGAAGTGCATGAGAGGGCCGTCAGTACGAGGCGCGGGCCGCTTGGCGCCCATCTCTTAAGCAAAGAGGCGTACTTGAACGCTACGGTGAGCACGGCAAGCAAGCGCAACGAAGTAATGGCGGGCCTATCATGTGCTTCGGCCGTCAGTTGGAGAAATGCAGGCCTAGGAATCTGTCTCTCGGAATCGAAGCCGCCGGTCGCCGACGGGCTCGGAACCGCGAATCGACGCGACATGCCGGTTCCGATGCGCCTCACATCGCGGCTGCGAAAAAAGTTGACCAAGAAGAGAAATTTCTCTTTCAATTTGTGGCGAAATCTGCTAAAGTCTATAGCCAAAGATTCCGATCATCTTTGAAGATAGGTTGTTCTTCTCTTCTCCTTGGACGGCGCGACCGCGGGTGAATCCACTCCCCGCGGTCGCGTCTTTTGTTAAGGGCGCGCCAAGGTGGGCTCCCACTTCCGCCGGCGTCTCTGCCCGCAACTCTCCGCCTCGCCAAAGCGATTCACGGTGATCGTAATGCGGGACCTCGGCCACGCACCTCGGCCACGCGTTCCCAAAGCGCCGACCGTTGGCGCCGAACTCGTTCGCGACTCTGTTGAAACCACCCCACCCCGCGATGACGAGGGCGAATTCCGGGGGGCTTTGTCGCCGCCGGCACCCGATCAGAGGCATGGCGGGATTCCCATTCGGCGTTGTTCGTCGGATCAAAATCCGACTGAGTACTTCGCGTCGTGGGAGCGTCGGTCTTGGTGATTGACGCCTGATCCGTCGACGATCGGGAGATGGCGGTTCCCTCGGCCTCGGGTTCCCGCGGCGGTTCCGGTGGCGCGGGAGATTCGGCGGGTGCGCCGGTCGCTTCGCCGCCCGTAACATTTTCAGGAGTCTCCTCGACTGCTTCGGCAGGCGTTTCCGAGGAGGAGCCGGCTGCCTCGGGCGCCGGGGGCTCGGCGGGCGCGGCCGGCTCTTGCGCGTAGAGGCCCACGACGCTTGTCACAACCGCGGCCCACAGCCATAACCGGCGTCTCATCTCTATCTCTTCGGCCGCGCCGCTCAATACGCGACCTACCAGGAGTTCAACAAAAAAGGTAACGGCGTCACCCAAGGCGACTCTACAACCGGTCCGCGTTTGCGCCGATTGCTCAACCAACGGCATGTCCACTCCAGACCAACCCTCACGCCTCAACGTCGGCTGCGGCCGTGACGGCCGGCCGGGATGGGTGAACCTCGATGCCGCCAAGCTTCCCGGCGTGGACGTCGTCGCCGATCTGGAACATTGCGACAGTGATTCCCTGCCCTTCGAAGACAACCACTTCGACGAGTTCCTGCTGTCGCACGTCCTCGAACATATTCGGAATACGCTGCCGCTGATGCAAGAGCTTCATCGCGTCGCCAAACCGGGCGCCCGCGCCGTCATCCGCTGCCCCTATGGGTCGAGCGACGACGCGTTTGAAGACCCGACGCATGTGCGCCAATACTTTCTCAACAGCTTCGGGTACTTCTCGCAGCCCTATTACTGGCGAGCCGATTACGGCTATCGCGGCGATTGGAAGATCAACAAAATCGAACTGGCGGTCGATCACACTACGCACGACGGCATGGCCGCGGCGGAGATCTTAGAGCGTGTGCAGAGCCGCCGCAATGTCGTGCGCGAGATGATCGCCGAACTCGAAGCGGTCAAGCCCATTCGCGAACCGAAGAAGGAACTGCAAACCCAAGTGAACGTCGTTCTGACGTTGCGTTGAGGCCCCGCCAAGCGAGCCGCAGCCTAGGTAGACTCCCCCACATGCCGTTGAGCCCTGAAAGGGTGGCGGGAAAGGCTCGCTGCCATTCCCGCGCTTCTTCTCACGAAACGGCCTCATCGCCCACCGCTCCGTCAGGGGTTGTGAAAAATTGGGGACTGTACCGAGCGCCGACCGAATAAGTTCCATCAAATAAACAATTTCTCCTGGCGCGAAGTGGACTGTCCCCCATTTTTTCACAGCCCCCACGCGATGCGATCACTCAAGAATAGTGCCTTGCGCCCAAACAAACTTTTTCATGTGGTCGCGGCACTAGATGGAGTCGGGACCCGGGGCGTCCGGTTCGCCCTCATCGTCGGCTTCGGAAACAAAAAACTCCGCCAGCCCGCATTCGGCTTGAAACTCACGAAGCTCTCCGCGCAGGCCGAACAGCCGGAAGGTTGTGATCGCCAAACCCGATCCGACGGGAGTGAAACCGAAGACCATCTCCTGGTTGTCGAGAATACGCGCGATGAGTAAACTCGGCTTCTGGAAGAACAGCGCATCGTCCTGGGTGGCCCGCACCATCCTCACATCTTCGGCCTCTCCCTTGTCAAACCGGATTCGCGCCGCGGCGAAGTCTCGTCGCCTTCCCGGCGCGGACCTCATGCCGGTCATAACGTAAGCTTCCAACTTGCCTTGGGAGCAAACAAAGCTCAAAACCGGCGTGACAATAAGGCCCGCGAGGCCTTGGATGGCTTCTTCGGCTTCGAGGTCAAAGTAGATGGTCTTGCTGTCGTCAAGGGCCGAGACCTCGGTTTGCCGCTTCCAGGCCGATTGGGGCTCCAGCTCTTTCGGCGCTGCCGGGGCGGCGGGGACAGGCAATCTAGCTCGCTTTGCCGTCTGGGGCGCGGGGCGTGTTTCGGGCGCCGCGACGTCGGTCGCCACTACGGCCGGCTCGGATGAGGGAGCTACGTCGTCTTTGGGTCCGAGAAAAAAGCCCAACACGACGGCAACACCCACGCCACCAAGGGCAACCCATTTCCACCAGTCCGGCAAGGTGGAAGCCTCCGGCTCGGCTCTTGTTGCCTCGCGACCGCAAATCGGGCAGCGCGGCTCCCCTGCCGCCATCGGGCTGCCGCACAGCTCGCAATGTAACGACTCCGTAGCGGCTTTCCCGCTAACCGACGAGCTTGCTGATGGATCGAATCCGCCCATGCCTGTTGACCGCCCCAGGACGCGTCTTTCGTCGCGACCCCAATCTTTCCACGCTGGCCGGACAACCGCGTGGCAGCCCGTATACCTTACCAGTATGTGACTGGTTTGAAACGAGTTCGTATGCGTGAATCCCCTTGAATCGGCCGGGAATTTCGCGGCCAAGCATTCACGTGAATATGGGCATTCACTCGGCCTGCACGGTCGAATGCCGTGTCACCGGCGCCGATAAATCGGCGGACACCTCACGCTTTCGCCGTCCGCAAACCGATAAAGGCCAGCATCCGACCCGCCGACGCACCTTCGCGTCGGTGCGAAAAGAAGGGCTCGCTTTCACAGTGGCTGCATTGCCCCATGCCGTGAATATTTCCCGCCTCCAGACCCGCTTCCAGCAGTTGCGCACGATTAGCCTCCGCCAGATCGACGTGCGGCTTCTCCCCGTCGCGGACAAATTGTTCGTCGAATTGAGACGCCGTCTCGGGACCGACCTCAAAGCAGCACGAAGCGATTCCGGGGCCGATCAGCGCCTCGATTCCCTCGCGGCGAGATCCGAACTCGTCCACCATTCTCTCGACAACTCGGAATGCGATACGCCCCGCCGTTCCGCGCCACCCGGCATGCACCGCCGCCACGGCCGCGGTCTTGTGATCCGCCAGAAGAATCGCGAAGCAATCAGCGGTTCGAATACTCAACAAGCGACCCGGCACGTTGGTGAGCAAACCATCACCCGGCGGTCGGTCCGCGGCCTCGACCCCACGCTCAACCACCAACTCGTTGGAGTGAACCTGCTCCAGCGAAGAGAGTCGCATCCCGTCTACGCCCAGCGCCGAGCCCAGAAAACCGAGAGATCGCAATTGTTTGAAATTACCGGTTGCGCGGGTCGTAAAACCGTGCACCAACTCCCCTCGCTCCCCCCAGGGCCCGAAGCGAAATACGCCGCTTTCGTCTTGCTGGAAATCCATCGCTTGCCGCGAGCTTCGCCGGCTACCGCAGCCGTTGTTGCTCGAACCACGCACCCCGGTCGGCCGCCCGGCACCACATCGCATAGCGGTCGGGCTTTTCGAACCAGAGCCAAAAGTATTGCTCTTCGATACCTTCCGAGCGCACCCAAGCAAAGCCGTTGCGCTCGGCCATCTCGGCCGCCAGGTCGTTCGAAATCGGCGCGCCCAACCACGTGTCGTCTTCGGTAACCGTGACCTTCGAACTTCCCTGCACCTGAAACTTAAACAAGCCGCCGGGCCGCAACAGCCGCCCGACCTCGCGCACATAACTCTCGATGATCGCCTGGCTCGGGATGTGTTGGAACACAATGAAACTGAACGCGAAGTCGAAACGCAGATCGCCCAAAACGACCAGATCCGCGCCATTATTGTGGTGCAGATACGCGTTCGGCACATCCGCCAGCAGGCGACGCCCTTGGGTCACCATCTCGCCGCTGACGTCAACACCGTGGACTTCGCCGAAGATCCCCGCCAACGCGCGCGTCATGCGTCCGGCGCCGCAGCCGATCTCGAGCACCCGCAAACTCTTCGCCGGCCGGCCGCGGCAAATCCAGCCCAAATCAGGCGTTACCGTTTCCGCGACCGAAGCCTCGCCGGAGGCGTAAAATTCCTCGGGATCCCAGTCGGTTCGCGACGAGGCGATGTAATAGAATGCGTTCTCGCGGGCGCGGCGGTCCCAGTCTCCGCGCATCTTGCGCTGCGTGCGATCACTCCAATTGGGCCGGGGCGAAGCCAAAAAATAGCCTCCGTTCGATGAATCTTGCATCCTATCAGGAATAGCCCGACGGACCGGAATCGGTCCGCGTCGACTTCGTCGGCATCGTGTGTTCAGCCAACGACGATGTCGACCCCGACGGCATCGTGATCCGAGAGAGGAACCGCGCGTCCTTCGCGCACATCCCGCACGATCGTCGGCTCCTCGCAGTGCAACCCACGCGCGGCGAACCAGTCGATCTTGAACGGGCATTTCCCGTCGTGGTTGCGCAGCGCCCATCGAATAAAGGCGAAACACCAGGCCGGCACCCACTCACGCAGATTCTTGTGGGTCTTTGGATCGGTGACGTCGTACGACGTCGTTCTCTCGCCCAAGCGGTTGCATTGCTTGTAGTCGAAACCCTCTGTTTCGAGCAAGGCGAAAAGCTCTCGCTCGAAATACCTGTCGGGGTGCAGATAGTGATTATCGATCACGTTGTCCACCCCCATGAAGACTCGCAACCAAAACCCCATGATGGCGTGAAAGGCCCGCGAGGAATTGTAGGTCGTGGTGTTCCAATCTCCACCAATCATCGCCGCGCCGCCTCCGATGCCGTTGACAACATCCGCCATCTGGTCGCGCCGATGTTGCTGATTCGATTGGGCGTCCAAGTGCACCGACACACCCGTCAGCCGAAGGTTCGGAAGCGCAATGTCGGCCACGATCGCGGTTTGCCGACCTAAGCGCTTTTCGCGGCCCGACATTTTGTCCTTGCCGTTCTTCAAGTGAACCGGCCGGACATTCTCGATCGGGTAACGACTCAGAATCGCGTTGCCGTGCAGGCCCAATTCATTGACTCCGCCCGAGTCGCGCTCGATCCCGGCCCCTTTCGATAAATTCAAATAGCAGGGCACAAAGGCATAGTGCATCCTCAACGCTTCGGCCAACTCTTGCGCCACGGCGCGGTTCGCCGACCGAGCCATGCCGACGTCGGTTTCGGTGAGCAAAAGCACATCGGCCTTGCTCAGGTAGGGGTGGTCGCGCAGCACGGCGAGTTGCCCGTCGAACTCGATGCCGCGTTCGAGATTCCAACCCACGAAGCGGTATCGCTCCTTCGGCGGCGCCGCTTCGGTCGTGTAGTCCCCGATATCGGGAAGCTCCAACACCTCTCGAGCCAGGTGCTCAATCGCCTGATACACAGGGGACGATACAAGCTCGGAAGTCGATGCACACTTTTCAAGCGTCGAAAAAACCGGCCTCAACTCCTCCCGAATGATCCGATAAGTCTGTTGCGCGGAGAGTGATTCCGTCATAGTTCCGATCGCTGGAAAAAACGGGCGCGAGGCGGGTCCGGTGGGCGGTGTAGCCCCTAATTATGTCATGGGAAACCTACGGGACACCTTCTACAACTACATACCTGTCGTACCGGGGTGTTTCGGCAAGGCCTCTTCGGCTGTTAAGGTGTATGCCGCATGGTGTTGCGTGGCCCGAAAAAGCTAGCATCGAATTCTATGATGGAATCGGATCGCTTCGCCGCGTCGGCCGCGGTCATGGAATTCAACGAACCGCACGCGGCGATTCAGCCTGACGCGGATGCGCGTCACACGTCGGTCAGCTCGATCGGCTTGGTGTTGTTGTGCACCGTGATCGGCGCGGCGGCGCAATTTCTGCTGCGTTACAGCGCGGCGGATGCCGTTGAGGGCGGCTTGGCCGGCATATTGACGAACTGGCCGTTGCTGGCCGGGTATGGCTGCCTGGCTCTTAATACGGGCTTGCTGGTCTTGGCGCTGCGAAACGGCCAACTTTCCGTCCTCTACCCCATCATTGCCTTGACCTACGTCTGGGTCACGATCCTTTCTCCATTCTTGTTCGGGGAAATCATCAACATGTCCAAGGTAATCGGCGTTGGCCTGATTGTCCTTGGCGTATCCTTCATCGGATGGGGGAGCCGGTCATGAAAACTCCGATGTCCTCGATCATGTTGGTCCTGGCCGCGAGCCTCATCGGGTCGGTGGCGGCCGTGTTCCTCAAGGCGGGCGCTGATCGTTTGAAGGAATCCTGGCCGAACTGGGCCCCAAAGCTGGCCGCCGGCATCGCCCTATTCGGAGCGTCCTCGATCCTTTATGTCTGGGGCCTCAAGGACGGCAGCTTGACCGTGCTCTACCCCATGGTTTCGCTGGGATATGTCTGGACCCTGCTGTGGTCTCGAATGTTTTTCGGTGAACCCTTCAGCCGCCACAAAATCGTCGGCCTGACGCTAGTCCTCCTGGGCGTTTTCTCAATCGGGTTGGGGAATCAATAGAACAAGATGAAGCGATAGGAGGCCGGTCCGGTGGGGCAGGTCTCCCCCAGCGGCGTTCACGCCGCTTGTCCCCATTCCCCCCATAGGCCGGTCCTTCAGGGCCGGCAAACCAACCAAACCCAACCTCCCACGGGCGAACGACCGGTCCCGCCGGTCGTTCGGGGGCCTGGGGCGGGCCAAAGACCGGCCGCCCGCGGCCGGTCCCTCCCCAACTCGGCTCACGGCTCACCGCTCCCGGCTAACAGCCTCCCGCCACGAAACCGTCACGGCACTTCAAAAAATATTCCCCCCAGATGGGTATTTACTTGACTCAGGTGACCACAAGATGTAGGATCGGGGAAATGGAAGATTATCCTCGGAATCTGGCCGAGTTCGAGGCGCGTTTCGCCACCGAGCAGGCCTGTCGAGAGTATCTGTGTCAACTCCGCTGGCCGGAGGGTTTTCGTTGTCCGCGATGCGGGCACGACAAAGCGTGGGCGGTGCGGACAGCGCTGCTGGAGTGCGCCGGCTGCGGGCATCAAGCTTCTCCAACGGCGGGCACAATATTTCAAGACACCCGCCAACCCCTCCAGAGTTGGTTTCGAGCCATGTGGTGGCTCACGAGCCAGAAGAACGGGGCGAGCGCGCTGGGCTTGCAGCGGGTGTTGGGCCTGGGCAGCTACAAAACGGCCTGGACTTGGTTGCATAAGCTCCGGCGCGCCATGGTGCGGCCCGGACGCGATCGGCTCAGCGGGCGCGTGGAGGTTGACGAGACTTACTTAGGAGGCTTGGAGGAGGGCGTGCGCGGTCGCCAAACCGACGCTAAGGCGCTGATTGTAGTAGCGGCCGAGGAAGATGGTGCCGGCATCGGGCGGGTTCGGATACGCACCATTCCCAACGCCTCCGGGGACAGCTTGATGGCCTTCGTCGGCGAGTCGATCGAACCCGGCAGCGTGGTCCATACCGACGGTTGGCTGGGATACGAACCGCTCGAAGGCGACGGCTATCGCCACGAGGTGAGCTACCTGGAGGGGCAACCGGCGCGCGCCTCGAAACTGCTCCCCCGGGTGCACCGCGTGGTGTCGTTAGTGAAGCGCTGGATACTGGGCACGCATCAAGGAGCGGTCAGTCACGAGCATCTCGACTCCTACCTCGACGAATTCGCCTTCCGCTTCAACCGCCGCAAGTCCAGAAGTCGAGGCAAGCTCTTTTACCGCCTGGTTCAACAGGCCGTCGCCGTGCCACCGGCACCCTACAAATCGCTGGTCGGAGGCACCGCGACACGCGCTACGGACGACCACAACATGTAGGGGCTATTTCCCAATACCTGAGTCAAGTAAATACCCATCTAAACTTTTTCAAGCGGTCGTGGCACTTGCCGTCGGGCACGAGGCCGTTTCAACGGCCTTCTCCCCAAGTGGCTTTAGCCAAGAGAAGACTTCAGGCAGGGAAACGCTGGGACCCGGACCGCCGATTTTCCCACGTTTATGGCGCGTACCCCTAGTACTCGACCCGTGCGGGCATGATACATTAGGGAGGTAACTTCGCCCCCTGTCTTTCGCAATGGATCAAATCGGTCGGTACGAAATTCTCAACGAATTGGGCCGCGGCGCGATGGGCGTGGTCTATCGAGCGCGCGATACCAAGATCGGGCGCGAAGTAGCCATCAAGACCATCAAGTTCGCCGACCAAGACAGCTCCGAAGCCGGTAAGCTGCGCGAGCGCCTGTTTCGGGAAGCGCAGTCGGCCGGACGGCTCTCCCACCCCGGCATCGTCACGATTTACGATGTGGCCGAGGAAGGGGAACTGGCCTACATCACGATGGAGTTCGTCGACGGCGAGACGCTCCAGACCATGATGGAGGACGGGCGCACCAAGGACCCGGAATTCATCAGCGACATTCTCCGTCAGGCGGCCTCGGCGCTTGACTACGCGCACAGCCGCGAAATCGTCCACCGCGACGTCAAGCCCGCCAACATCATGGTGACCGCCGACGGGACCGTCAAGATCACCGACTTCGGCATTGCGCGTATCACTTCCTCGACGTTGACCCAAACCGGGACCGTCATGGGGACGCCGAGCTACATGTCTCCCGAGCAAGTGCGCGGCGACCCAATCGACGGCGCGTCCGACCAGTTTTCGCTCTCGGTGATCAGCTACGAGATGTTAACCGAGCAGAAACCGTTCTCGGGCGACAGCCTGACGGCGGTGATGTTCAAGATCGTCTCGGGCGATGTCGTGCCGCCGAGCAACGTGGTGCCGTCGATTCCACAAGAAGTGGAAAACACCATTTTGCGCGGTTTGGCGAAATCCAGCGGAGACCGTTTCGGGTGTTGCAAGGATTTCGCCGCATCGGTTTCGCGAGGTTGGGGCAGCGGCGCGGCCGCATTACCGTCTCCGCCTGTCGCGCCCGCATCCATACCGGAGTACGGCAGCGGCGAGGCGCCGACCGTCGTACAGTCGGCTGCTTCACCCGCCGAAGGTTCCGCAGCAGATCAGGATCACTTGGAAACGGTTGTTCAGCCGCTTCCCGCCGACGATGCTCAGACGGAAGTCATGACGGGATTGCCTCCGCTCGGCCAGTCCCATGCCACCACGACCTCGGCCGCGGCGGTTGACGCGGGTGCGCCGGCCCAAGCATCGTCACCCTCGGCGCCGCTTCCCGAATCGGTTCCTTTTGGAACCGCCGAAGAGCCGCCGAAACGAAGCCCCTGGTTGGCTGTTGCGGCGATCGCCGGATTGGCGGCGGCCGGCGCGGCCTATTGGTTCACGCAAAACCCCGGAATTCTTGGGGGCGATCCCTCGGAAATCGTGACTACGGCCGAGCCGGGAGAGCCGCCAGCTGAATTGCCTGTTTCGCCGTCCTCGCCGGACGCGGGTGCGCCGCAATCGGTCCCATCCGATACCTCCGGCGGAGCAACGGAGCCCACCGTGCCGCCGCCGGAAGTTGCCGCCGCCCCGCCGGTCGCCGCGGCGCCGCCGCCCAAGGTTCAGCCCACCCCCAAACCGCCTCCCGCGAAGCCAAGGGCCGCCCCCGCGGCGCCAAGAGTCGCCAAGACGGTCGAGGTGACTTTCTCGAGTCAACAGGCTGGCGCGCGCGTGACCGTTGACGGCAAGCCCCAATGGTCTTGCGCGCTGCCCTGTTCGCTCGAGCTGCCGCGTGGGGATTACATCGCGAGCGTTTCGATGACGGGGTTCCGCCGCGTTCGTAAGCCCTTTACGGTCGGTTCCGACCCGGTCAACCTTCCTTTCGAGATGGTGCTGGTTGTCGGCACCGTGCTGGTCAGCAGCTCGCCGACCGGCGCGAACATTTTCGTGGACGGGAAAAAGTTTGACGGCCAAACGGATACTGCCCTGCGCCTCAGGCCCGGCTATCACCTGCTTAAGGTTGAGAAGGCCGGGGCCGGAATGTACGAGAGCAGCGTCCTGGTTCAAGCAGGGCAACTCAGCTCTGCGCACTTTACCTTCGGCGCGCAGCCCACGCGCGCTACGTTGAACCTCACAACTACCCCGACGGGCGCGCGGATCTCAATCAACGACAAGCAAGTTTCCGGTTCCACACCCCATGAGCTCTCTCTGCCTCCCGGCGATTACAGAGTTATGTTGTCGCTTCCGGGGCGTCGTCCCGTGATCAGACAGATCAAGCTACTGGCGAATCAGGCGGTCGCCATGGACGAAAAGCTCCCGGCCCGGTAAGCGGGTTCGCCTCTCCACGTAGTCAGAAATGCAGACGAAGAGCGCCCCCCCAGCCACTTTGCCGCACCGCCCAAAGCCGCCTTATTCTTGCGATCTCGGAAGCCGGCCCCTTGTGAGAATCGCAAGCCTAGTCGCGATAGCGGTTTTGGCGACAATCCCCACTCTGTTGTGGTCCCAACAGGAAAAGGCCCCCGAAGCCCTCTCCGCGCTCTCCGAAGCCGATATTGCCGAAGGAGCGATCCTTTATCAGGACCACTGTTTGAGTTGTCACGGCGTGGACGGCGGGGGTGGGAAGGGGCCCGATTTGAGGCGTCCCAAGTACCACCGCGCGGGAGATGACGAGGCCCTGCTGGAGCTGATCCGTGTGGGTATCCTCGAAGCCGGCATGCCTCGCGGGTGGATGATGAACACCCTCGAGCGTCGACAGCTTGGCGGGTATCTGCGATCGATCGGGCGCACAGCGGCGGTCGAGCTTCCCGGCGACGCGGAACGAGGCCGCGCCGTCTACGAGAGACAAGGATGTGCGTCGTGCCACATCATTCACGGTCAAGGTGGAAGCCTGGGGCCCGAGCTAAGCGAAGTAGGATTGCGGCGCGGCGCGCGCCACCTGCGTGAATCCGTCCTGAACCCCGGCGCCGACCTGCCGGCGAACACAGCATTTATCGAAGCGGTTTCCGCGAACGGCGACGAGACTCGCGGGCTGCTTGTCAACGAGGATGTCTTCAGCCTCCAGGTCCGCGACGCTTCCAACCGCTTCCGCTCCTTGGACAAGCGACAACTCCGGGAGTTACGCCGTCCCGAGGATCAAAGTCTCATGCCGGCCTACCACATCGAAGCGGCGGGCCTGGACGACTTGGTCGCCTATCTTGCCGGCTTACGAGGTGATGAGTGAAGGTTCTGATTGCCGCCGGCGGACTGCTTCTCGCCTCGATGTTGAACGCGCAGGTGTCCTATGAACGGATCGCCGAAGCCGACCAGGAGCCCGAAAACTGGCTCACCTACTCGGGGGACTACAAGAGTCGGCGATTCTCGCCCCTCGACCAGATCAACCGCGAGAATGTAGACCGGCTGAGCCCCGCCTGGGTGTATCAAATCAAGGACCCCGGTCGTATCCAAGGGACTCCCATCGTCGCCGGCGGAGTGATGTACGTGACCGAGCCGCCGGCCCGTGTCACGGCGTTGGACGTCAAGACAGGCAGGCCGCTGTGGTCCTGGAATCGTCCCATGTCCGAGGACGTTCTCACGGTCGGGTTTTGGGCAACCAACCGCGGAGTCGCGATTCTCGGCGAAACACTTTACGTCGGAACCCTTGACGGCTACTTTTTCGCACTCGACGCAAAATCCGGCGCCGAGCGTTGGAAGGTACATGTGGGCGAGAACGCGGTCGGCCATTCCATCACGGCGGCGCCGCTTGCGTTGGACGACAAGATCATTGTCGGCATCAGCGGCGGTGAAGCCGGGATTCGGGGGTTTCTCGACGCCTATGATGCGAGGTCAGGGAAACGTCTGTGGCGCTTCTACACGATTCCCGGCCCCCGAGAGCCGGGCCACGATACCTGGAGCGGCGACAGCTGGAAGACCGGCGGCGGCGCGACATGGCTGACCGGCAGCTACGATCCGGAGCTTGACCTGTTCTATTGGGGCACCGGCAATCCCGCGCCGGATTGGAACGGCGACAATCGTCTCGGCGATAACCTCTACACCTGCTCCCTGATCGCTCTCGATCCGAACACCGGCAAGCTGCGCTGGCATTTTCAGTTCACGCCCCACGACGTCCACGACTGGGATTCCAACCAGATCCCCGTGCTCGTGGATTTCGAGATCGACGGCCGTCCGCGCAAGCTGGTGGCGATGGCCAACCGCAACGGCTTTTACTACTTGTTGGACCGCGCCACGGGAGAGTTCGTTCTTGGAACGCCGTACGCCAAACAGACCTGGGCACGCGGGCTCGACGCCAAGGGCCGCCCCATCCTCGTTGAGAACAAGGCGCCGACCAAGGAAGGCAACCTCGTCTACCCAAGCCTGCAAGGCTCCACGAACTGGATGAGTCCGTCCTACAGTCCCCAGACCCGCTTGCTCTATGTTCCTGTTCGCGAGATGGGCGCGTACTATTTCAAAAGCGAGGCGAAGTATAAGCCGGGTAAATTTTTCGGCGGCGGGGGAGAACGTCCCTTGCTCGAGGAAGCTTGGGGCGCCGTCCGCGCGCTCGATCAGACAACCGGGCAAATGGAGTGGGAATTCCGCACGCCGACGCCGCTTTGGGCGGGCGTGATGGCCACCGCCGGCGGGCTCGTTTTCGGCGGCTCGCCCGAGGGCAACATCTACGCCTTGGACGCTCGCAACGGCACTCCGCTGTGGCAGTTCCAAACCGGCGGCGCAATCCGGGCCAACCCGATCTCCTTTTCCACCAACGGCAAGCAATTTGTCGTCACCGCAGCCGGCAACGCCTATTTCGCTTTTACCCTGCGGGAGGATTAGCCGGGTTTTCTTTGGGTGGCGAATGGTCATTTCGTTGACCTTGTATTTGGATTGGCGGGGCCGCGAAATCTCAATCGCTCAACAAAGTTTCTCGCCGGCGCGATCCGGCGCGGCCGTGGCCTCTTGCCGGCGAAGTCAGACCCCGGGCGTATCAGGCCCCCAAATGACTTTGTGCAGTTGCCCGCCGAAGCGAATCGGCGACTCGAGTTTGTCTTCGAGCATCCAGCGGGCGAGGTCAGGCGGGGCAAGTTCACCGTGAACAGGTGAAAAGATCACGGCGGCGACTCGATCCGTTAGCTTGTGATCGTGCGTAAAGTCGCGAGCGAACTCATAGTCACGGCGGGTGGCGATCACGAATTTCAGCTCGTCATGAGGTTGCACGTGATCAAGATTCTCGCCCGCGAAAGTGTCGGCTTCCCCTGAGTCGGGGCATTTCACGTCGACGATCTTCACGACTTCCCGTGGGACCCGGTCGATCAATCGCTCCCCGCTGGTTTCGAGCATGACATCGTATCGTTTCGCCAGCAGCCGCTCCATCAGCGCATAGACTTCCTGCTGCAGCAGAGGTTCGCCGCCCGTGATTTCAACGAGCCGGCACTCCAACGAGTCGACTCTTGCCATCACCTCATCGAGCGTCATCTTCGTTCCGCCGTGGAACGAGTATTCGGTGTCGCACCAGCGGCAGCGCAGATTGCACGCCGTTAGGCGTACAAACGTACAGGGCAAACCGACACGGCTTGACTCGCCCTGGATCGAATGGAAGATTTCCGTGATCTGCATCCTGAGGTCCGTGAGCTTCAATTCTCGAAAAAACGTTCCACGTCACGCGCCGAGGTCGTAAACGTGTAGTCGGGCAGGCTGCTGAGAAAGATCTCGCCGTAGCGTTTCTTGAGCACTCGGTTGTCGAGCAAGACCAGCGCCCCGCGGTCTTTCGTATTGCGGATAAGACGCCCAAACCCCTGCTTGAGGGAAATCACGGCTTGCGGAATTTGATACTCGTAAAATGGATTCCCCTCGGCCTCGCGAATCGCGGCAATCCGAGCCTCCACAACCGGTTCGCTCGGAACCGCGAAGGGCAGCTTGTCGATGATCACGCAACTGAGCTGTTCGCCCGGCACGTCAACGCCTTGCCAAAAACTTGCCGTCGCGAACAGGACGCAATTGGGCGTACGGCGAAACTCGTCGAGCAAGGCCGAGTTCGGCGCCGAACCTTGAATCAGCGTCGGATACTCGATCGCGAACGAAACAAAATCATGCACCGCCTGCATCTGCTGATAACTGGTGAACAGCACGAAGGCCCGTCCCCGGCTGAAGCGCAGCAAACGCAACACCTCGTCCGCCGCTGCCTTGACGAATTCCGGCGCGCGAGGCTCCGGCAGCGTCGGCGGCACGTAAAACAAAACTTGCTCGGTGAAGTCAAAGTGTCCGGGCACGACAAGCTCTCGCGCTGAGTCGAGCCCCACGCGGCCGCGAATGAAATCAAACTTCCCCTCGACGGCCAGCGTTGCCGAGGTCAGCACAACCGTGTCGACCTCATTGAACAAGCGCTCGCGCAGCACCTCCGAGACATCAATCGGAGTCGCTTGCACAAAGGTCGCCCTCGCCCGCTTCTCCACCCAATACACGAAACGCGTGTCGTCGCCCTCCATCAGAAACCGCAAATCGTGGTCCAGCTCCTTGACGCGGCGTTCCAGCGGGATCAGTTCGTCGACTTTTTTCTCCACCTGTTTGAGTTCATTCCCGAGCCTCTCGAGGGCGTTCAACAGCGTGGCATAGGATTCTTGGTGACGTTCCAGGAATTCCTTCCGATCACGAAAACCGGCCCGTCCCTGATACCCCGAGAACAAGGCGAAGAAGCCCTGGAAACGCGCCCGAAAGCCGTCGATCGCGCGGTCGAGGCCCCGTGAACCGAAGTCCCCTTGAAAGGCCATGTGATGAATGTCGCGGGCCAATTCCTCGAAACGGTAATCGCTGATCTGAACCCCGAAATGCTTGCCGGCGACGTCCTCGATTTCATGCGCCTCGTCAAAGACGACGGCTTGGTAGTCGGGAATGATCGAGGCGTATTCGTTATCCCGCAACGCCAGGTCGGCGAAGAACAAGTGGTGGTTGACGATGATGATGTCACTCTCGCGAGCCTTGCGCTGCATCAACGTGAGAAAACAACGGTCAAACTGCTCGCACTTCTGTCCCGAGCACAGTTCCCGGCGGGCGTCCAGCTTATCCCACACCGTGCTCGCCTGCGGCAGCTTTTTTAACTCGGCGCGGTCGCCGGTTTCCGTTTCGGCCTCCCACTCGCGGATCACCCCGAAATCTTCGATCTCGACCAAGCCTTCGAGCATCGGCCGTTTCGCCGCGTCGTAGAGCTTTTGGCGGCACAAGTAGTTGTTGCGGCCCTTCATGTAGGCCACCTTCAGCTCTCGGCCCAGCGCCTTGGCCAGAAAAGGGACGTCCTTGTAATAGAGCTGCTCTTGGAGCGCTTTGGTGCCGGTGGAGATGATGACGCGCTTGCCGCCAGCTAAGACGGGGATCAAGTACGCCAAGGTCTTGCCGGTGCCGGTGCCCGCTTCGACCGTGAGATGGCGCTTCTCCTCGAGCGCTGCTTCGACTTCTTGCGCCATCGAAAGCTGACCCGGCCGAAATTCGTAATCGGGATGGAATTGCGCCAGAACCCCGCGCCGGCGGAAGAATTCCCGCACACCGGCCGACGAGCGTTCACGATTTTTCGGGCGGGTAGGAGAAACCTGATCCATGAGAACAGCGGCGGGGACTCGTCGAAGTCCGACGGCGCGCTGATGTTTCAGGATATCGCGTTGAGCCCGATTGTTTTTGGGGCGCGGTGGGTTGAGCTGTTGGGGTGGGGGCGGCCTTTTCAGCGCCGCCCCCCCTTTCCCGAGAGATACCGCTACATCTCGATCGTCGCGGCCATCAGGGCGCCCTTCGCCGTGCTGTTGAAGGGATCCTCGGACAACTTGATTTCAGAGATCTCGAACGGCAACTTGATGTTCTTGAATGCCTTTTCGAGTTCCTTCTCGAAGCCGCGGGCCTGCACGCTGCCGCCGCTCACCGCCACCGGTATCGGTTCGTCAAAACGCGGCAGCTTCTTCGTGCCCGCGACTTCCTTTTCCAGTCGCTCGGCCATTCCGCTAATCATATCGCCGTAGTAGACCGCCAGTGCCTGGTCGAGGCTGTTTTGCGACAGCCCGTTCAGCGTGAAGCCGCTCTCTTTGTAGAGCCGCACGGTGGTGGGCGTCTCACGGTCACCGACGCCGTCGAGAGGTCGATGTAGTCGCCGGCACGCACGGTGCAGAACGACAGTGCCGGCATGCCGAGGTAGGCGATCGACACGTTGCACATGCCGCCGCCGAAACTCACGCCGATGCCCGTGAAACCGTCGTCCTCGAGTTCGGCGAAAACAACGGCCAGGCCCTCGTTGAGACTCATCACCTTGTAGCCGAGACCTTCGAGCATCTGCCGCACGGTGTTTTGGTGAAACGTCAGGTCGTTGGCCCGTTCGGCCGGGGCCGCCGGGACGCTGAAACAGACCTTGTCGCCCGACTCCGCCTTGCCGCACATCTTGGTGAGAGCTTCCTCGATCATTTCGAGGCTCTTGGGTTCGTCGGGATTGAGTAAACCACTGTTCATCGGCCGCCGCGAGTCGCCGTCAACCATATTGGCGAACTGCTCCGAGCCGTTCCCGAACGTATAACAGATATCCCCTTCCACACGGTAGGGAATGCCTTTCTTCTCCAACATGCTCACGGTAATGCGCGAGTGCGGAATTTGCACGAAGGCGTTGAGTTGTTGTTCGAACTCGTGCCCGTTGTCTCCATGGCGGGCCACGACGATGCGGCTGGTACCGACATCGAGTCCTGTGACGTTGTTGTTGGCCATTTCTTTCTCCTATCTATCCTTTGCGGAGCTGTAGGCCCCGCTGATGATCCGCCGACCTCAGTCGGTTTCCGGCGGGGCGGCCGGTACGTGGTCCGCCCAAGTGCGCGCCGGAGTCGTCTCCTTCACTTTCCGGACCAGCGCCAGAAAGCGCCGTCCCTGCTGCCGCCGGTATTGCTTTACCGAGAGTTTTCGGAGCTTCGCCTCGCGGCGAAACAGTTCTTGCGAGCGGCGAACTCCCGGCCAAACTTCGCCGCCTAGATCCCGTACGAAATCCGAGTCATACCCGAATCCCCATTCGGCCGGTCCGGCCAGCACGACTTCATAGTTGTCGCTCAGGCCGACTTTCGCGAAAGGGAAACGGCCCCGCCAATCGGTGTGGTACCCGATCAACATTTTGTTGGGATTGACCGAGACCATCTCGTGGGTGACGCAATTCGTTTCCAAGATCGAGAACTTCTCGCGTAGCATCTCGGTCAACAGCCGAGCGCCGGCAAATTGCGCTTGGGTCACTCCCTCTTCCTCGGGCACGATACGGAAGACCTGACCAAACCGATCGATGACGAAATTGTAAAGCTGCTCGCGGCTGATGTAGCTCAGCAGCTTGCGCCCCTCGTAACGGATCGCTTGGTTGTTGGTTCGCTCGAAGGTCGGCAGGTCGCTTTCGGTGGTGTGGTAAAGGAGACCGACGGGCCGCGAGCGGCGGTCGATTTCAGCCGTGTCGTTGCCCGGACCGCGGGAGTAGACGCCGTAATCTCGCGGGCCGGTGTGGCTCAGCCACCGGTTCGAAACGCGCAGGCCGTTGCTGTAGAGCTCACCTTCCGCGTCCGCCTTCACGAGCCAAACGTCGAGCTTTCTGTCCGCGGCGAGTCGCGCCGGCTCGGAGAGGGCCGGTCGGTTCGCCTCGACGACAGCCGTGCCTTGCGCGGCCTGATCGCCCGCGGGGAGGTCACCTCGCACACTCGGAGCGGCGGCGGCATTCGCGGCGTGGGCCGCCGCGGGGTCGACGCCGATGTCGGGCAAACTGATCTTGGGCGCTTGCGTGAAGACGATCAAGGCGCAGCCCGCCGCCAGCGCGAATTTCCAATTCACAAAGGGCGAGCGAACCAACCGCAACCCAACCATCGAAGCGCGGTCCTGCCAGGGGACCTCGAGCGTCTCGGTCCGGAGTAATGACGCCTTGCACAACGCGTCGAGCGCCGCCAAACGCCGCCCCCACGGTCCCAGCGGATGCATCCGTCCGTTGGCCGGGTTATCCCGGACGGCCTTCCCGGAGCGCAACACGAATTCCAGACGCTGCTGCGGCTCCGCGATTTTCGCGCCGTAATGCTCGATCAAGCGGCGTGATTCTTTGTCGGGAAACCCTTCCATGTTCAGTCGTGCCGCCAAATAAGGATGCTCTTGGCGGGGTCGTAGTACCCGCATCCTCGGAAAGTATAATGTGTTCCCCTATTGCCGTCCATGAGAGTTTCCCCGGAGATCGAGTGTGGCATAACTACTTACAAGAGCAAACATTTCCGACGGAAGGTGCTCCCGAGTGCAACCAACCCGCGCCCAACCGGTAGCGACGAGTATTCGTGTTTGTCCCAGCCTGAGCCTTCAAATTTCGCGCTGCCGGAGATTCACAACTGCTACGAATAGATCGGACTTTCACCCACCCGAGCCGTGCGGCTGTGAAAAATTGGGGACTGTCCCAAGCGCCGATCGAATAAGTTTCATTGAATCAATATCTTTCGATGGCGCGAAGTGGACTGTCCCCCATTTTTTCACAGCCCCCGTGCGGCGCGGTCCCGGCGAACCCTTCGACCAAGTTTCTTTTCCGGACGATCCGGCCCACCCGGAGGCCCCACTAACCCGCTTTGCCCGTCAGGCGATGAGAGAAGTGGCCTGGGTCCGGCACGAAGCTCCCCATGGCTCCCGTCGCCTTGAAGGTAAAGATAGTAAGCTTGAGCAGAACCGACCGGAATGCCGAAAATCCGCGCCATCGACATGGTTTGGCTGATCCTGCTGGGGGCCCTGGCCGCCCTCGGGATGACCAAAGCCGAGCACTCGCCTTACGAGTGGCTGGTTCTTTTGGCCTTGGGCGGGGTCCAGATCGCGGAAGTCTATCTCGGCGTCATCGACGACACCACGAGCGCCGCGCTTTCGATCGCCGTGAAGCTGACGCTGTGTTTTTGGTTGGTTGCCGAAACCGGCGGGCTCGAGAGCAGCTACTACTTGATCTTTTTGCTGCCGGTGGTGTCGGCGGCGACGAATTTCGGGGCGGCGGGCACGATGCTGTCCACGTTGGCGACCTCGGGCATCTATCTTTCGTTTCTGTTGGCGGTGGACTACGAAACCGCCTACGTTCCTCCCGAGGGCCAACGCGAGTTGATAGTTCGCGTGCTGTTCTTCTTCTTGAGCGCGATCCTGGTTAACCGCTTCGCGACGGAAAATCGCGCCAAGACCGAGCACTTGGCCCAAGCCAATCGGGAATTGATCGAGGCCCAAGCGCAGGTGCAGCGTTCGGAACGTCTGGCCGCATTGGGGCAACTCTCGGCCGGATTGGCGCACGAGATTCGCAATCCGTTGGGCGTGATTTCGGCCTCCGCCGAGTTGCTCGAAAAGAACGTCAACCCAGAGAACGAAGTGGCGCTGGAGGTCTCGGGCTTTGTCCGCTCCGAGGTGAGGCGCCTCAATGGTCTGGTGACGCGTTTTCTGGACTTCGCGCGCCCCTCCCAACTCCAAAAGGAAACACACGACCTCAACGCCGTCGTCGAGCGCGCTCTTTCGCAACTCGACGAACAGCGCAAGGGCCGTGACATCCCCCTACAGGTGAACAAGAAACTGGCCCCCTTGCCGCCCTTCCGCTTCGACGCGACATTGATCGAAAGTACGGTCTTTAATCTCTTGCTCAACGCCTACGAGGCGATGCCGGAAGGCGGCACTCTGCGGGTTGAAACGAGACGCCGCGGCCCCTACGCGCATCTCGAAATCGCCGACAGCGGCGAAGGCATTCCCGACGAACAGTTGGAGGACATCTTCAATCCGTTCTTCACCACCAAGGCGCACGGCGTTGGCTTGGGGTTGGCGATGGTCTCGAAATTCGTCGACAGTCACGACGGAACCATCTCGGTAACCAGCCGCCCCGGCCAAGGCTCGACGTTTCTCGTCCAATTGCCCGCGTCGATCGAAGCGGGGGAGTAGGGCATGGTGCATTACGTTTGCAGCCGGCGAGACCGAGAACTCCGGGACCCACGAAGCAGCGGCCGGGATGTCTCACAGCCTCGTGTCTCGCCCCCGGAGGGGGCATGGATCGTAGCCCCGGGCTTCAGCCCGGGGTCACCGCTTCGGCCCGTCGACACCTATTTTCATGGCGTTATTATGAATCCGCGGATTCACGGCAACCGTACCCTATCCGAATCTATTACAGCCCCGTAGAAAACCCATGGCAAAGCGCATCCTCATCGTGGAAGACGAAACAAAGATGCTGCGCGTCTTGGAACTGCAACTCCAGGGCTCGGGCTACCAGGTTGCCAAGGCGGAATCAGCCGAGCAAGGGCTGGAGCGTCTCGACAAAGCGCAAACCGGCGACAACGGTTTCGCCCTCGTGCTCACCGACCTACGCCTGCCCGGCATGGACGGCCTCGAATTCTTGGGCCATGTCCGCGACCGCTACCCCTCCCTACCCGTAGTCGTGATGACCGCCTTCGGCACGGTCGAGACCGCGGTGCGGGCGATGAAAGCCGGAGCCGGAGATTACGTTCTCAAACCCTTCTCGCTCGAGGACCTGACGATGACGATTGCCAAGGTTCTCGAGCTCTACTCCCTACGGGACGAGAATCTCAAACTAAAAGCCGAGCTGGAACGCCGCTACGATTTCGGACACATCATCGGCCGCGGTACGAAGATGCAGGAGATCTTCGATGCCGCCGGGCGGGTGGCTCCGACCCGCACCACCGTCTTACTGGGAGGCGAAAGCGGAACCGGGAAGGGTATGCTGGCGCGCGCCATTCACATGCACTCGCCTCGCCGAGACCACCCCTTCGTGAAAATCAACTGCTCGGCCATTCCGGAGAATCTCATGGAAGCCGAGCTTTTCGGCTATGAGAAGGGCGCCTTCACCGGAGCCGCGCAACCCCATCCCGGGAAATTCGAGCAGGCCGATGGCGGGACCGTCTTCTTGGACGAAATCGGCGACGTGCCGCCCGGCGTGCAAGTGAAATTGCTGCGGGTGTTACAAGAACGAGAATTCGAACGCCTCGGCGGCACCAAGACGACCGAGGTCGACGTCAGAATCGTCGCCGCCACCAACCAGGACCTACGCATGGCCCTCGAACAAGGTACCTTTCGAGAGGACCTCTACTACCGCCTCAACGTCTTGCCCATCAACCTGCCGCCTTTGCGCGAGCGCAAGGAAGACATTCCTTATCTCGTCGATCACTTTGTCGAAAAGTTCGCCGCCGATATGGGCAATCGCGTGAGGAGCGTCGGCGACGCGGCCCGCGAGAAGTTAACCGCTTACCATTGGCCGGGCAACGTGCGTGAACTCGAGAACATCATCGAGCGCGCGATGGTGCTCGCGAGGGCGGAAACCGTCGGACCCGACGACATCCACCTCGATCAACAACGGGGCGCGCCGGCATCCGCCGGAGAGGTCCCCTTCTTACCGGAGGGCATGACGCTCGAGCAGTATGAGCAAGAGTTGATCCGCGAGGCGATGCGCCGCAGCAGTGACAACAAGAGCCAGGCCGCCCGCTTGCTGGGAGTGACCCGGAATGCCTTGCGCTATCGCTTGTCACAAATAGGCGTCGAGGAATAAGGGTGTTAACGGTGCGCTTACGAGCGGGCTGAGCCTTGGGGCTAGGCCGTGCTGCCCCCGCAGCTCGATCCCGCGCCGGCCGTGCACCCAAAACAATGTTGCCCCGCCACGATCCGCCGCCGCGCCAGACCGCCCTCGGCAAAATCACGAATATGCGTCGGTGCGCCAAACCCCGCGGGCAGCTCCAGCATCTGATTAAA
The DNA here is from genome assembly GCA_965248235.1 of Bryobacterales bacterium. Lineage (GTDB taxonomy): Bacteria > Acidobacteriota > Terriglobia > Bryobacterales > UBA6623 > UBA6623. The sequence continues at coordinate 342,578 of CBDFIU010000004.1, forward strand.
GTCGCAATCGTAGAGCGTGCCGTCCCAACCCACCGACAGCGTATTACGGCACATCACGCCCGCCGCTGCCGCCGGATTGTACGCCTCGATCAACTTTTGCATGTAGCGATCGTAGTTGCCGCTCCGCAGTAGAAATTCGAGGAAGCGACTGATAGGCATGTTTGTAATCGTGTAGAGCGAATTGAAGACGACGCCGTGGCGGTCGCGCAATTCGCGCTTGAAATCAGCTTCCACGGCCGCTTGTGGCGGCGGGAGAAAGGCGCCGGTCGGGTTGTAGACCAAATTCAAATCAAGACCCGATCCTTCCGCCCCGTAGCCGAGTGAATTGAGTAGTCGCAGCGCCTCGATTGATTTATCGAAAACCCCCTCGCCGCGTTGGGCGTCGGTTCGCGCGGCCAAGAAATAGGGCAGGCTCGCGACAATCTCGACGCGGTGCTCGGCAAGAAACTCGGCCAGTCCTTCTTGCGAGGCCGGCAGCAAGATGCTCAGGTTGCAGCGATCGATCACGTGGCGTCCCAAACCGGTCGCTTTCCGAACGAGGCGGCGGAAGTTGGGATTCAGCTCGGGTGCGCCGCCGGTAATGTCGAGAGTCGCGATGTCCGTTGCCGCCAACGCCGCCAGGCAAAGGTCGGCCGTCTCGGCGGTCATGCTTTCGGTGCGGTCGGGGCCGGCATCGACATGGCAATGTCGGCAGGTCTGATTGCAAAGCTTGCCGACGTTGATTTGCAAAATCTCGATGCCCGTCGCGGTCAAGGGGAATGAGCCGGACTCCGCTAAGGCGTCGTCGAAGCGCCGTCGACCGACGTCGCCGTTGTTGAGCACGCGGAGCTGTTCCGCGGCGCTAGCCAACGGGTGATCTTGACGCTGCAAACTCGGTGTCATGGTCGGGTGGTTTCGTCGGCGGGCTCGTCTGCTTCGAGGAGCCGGTTCACATACTGATCTTTTCCGCCATGTTGCGCATTTGGACGCCGTGGACCAGACTCGCCCCACCCCTAATCGCCGCGGCGACGTGAACAGCCTCGGTCATTTGATCGAGGTTGGAGCCTTTTTCAAGACAATCCTGCGTATAGGCGTCAATGCAGTAGGGACATTGCACGGCGTGTGAGACGGCCAACGCGATCAGGCTCTTCTCGCGCGCCGTCAGAGCGCCTTCTTCAAAGACCGCGCCGTACCAGGTTTGGAATTTCTCCCAAAGTTCGGGAGCGTTCTTCCCGACCTCGCCAAAGCGCGGCAAGTCTTCGTCGTTGTAGTAATCCGCCATCGAGCCTCCTCCAGCTATTTCCCCAGTGTACGGCGGAAGCGTCGGGCGGTGTACCGATCGCGTGTAAACCTTTGTGAGCCCCCCCCGAAGCATCGAATCGTGCCCAACGTGACATACTACGTTTAGGGTCTCGCCCAGTGCGACAAAGGGCGGGAAAACACGGCCTACCGCGATGAACGAAGACGCGTTTGCCCAAATCGAACGGTCCTTGGCCGAACAGGGTTCCGGGGCTTGCTTCGACTTGCTGATCGAAAAGTTTCGGTCCGAGCAGAAGTATCCCCAACTCTTCGAGGCGCTGCTGATGAAGAAGCGTCATGAGTTGGATCTGCCGCTGCTGCCCAACGGCCCCCTGAACGACCTTTCCGACGAAAAGCAAAAGGCCTACGACGCCGGCTCGGTCGAAGCGGCGCGCGAGGTCGGCGGTCTCTTCCTGGCCCAAGGAAACATCGCGCACGCTTGGCCCTACTACCGAGCCGTCGGCGAGACCGAGCCGATTCACCAGGCTATCGACCGGCTTGAGCCCGGCGAAGATCAAGAGGGCGTGATTGAAATCGCCTACAACGAGCGCGTGCATCCTCGCAAGGGCTTCGAATTGCTGCTTGAGAACTTTGGTACTTGCCGGGCGATCACCTATTTCGCGCAATACCCGGGGCCCGAGGGGCTTATCGAGTCAGCCCGCTTGCTGACCGAAACGGTCCACGGCGAACTGCGCGACAATCTACGCCGCGCGATTGAGCGTCAACAAGGCGAAGTCCCCGAAACCGACAGTCTTTCCGAGTTGATCGAGGGGCGTGATTGGCTTTTCGAAGGCGCCAACTACTACATCGACACCTCGCACGTCGGTTCCATCGTGCAGTACAGCGTCGAGTGGCGTGACGAGGAGACCCTGCGGCTCGTGATCGAGCTGTGCGACTACGGCAAGCGGCTTTCCGAAATGTTCCAATACGCCGGCCAACCACCCTTTGACAGCGTCTTCGAGGACCACGAGATCTATCTCCGCGCGGTGCTCGGCGAAGATGTCGAGGTCGCCGTGAAGCATTTCCGCGGCAAGGTCGATGCGAGCGACCCTTATGAGGTTGGAACCGCCCCGGCGCAAGCGCTCGTGAAGCTGTTCGCGCGACTCGAGCGCTTTGACGATGCCGTCGACGTCTACCAACGGCACCTCAAAGACAGCGACCCGACGTACTTGAACTGCCCCAATCCGCAACAACTCTGCGACATGGCGGGCAACTACCAGAGACTGCGCGATCTGGCCCGCCAGGACGGCGATTTACTCAGCTTCACCGCGGCGACCGTTCAAGCGTAGTTCAAGGGATAGTTCAGGGACAATTCAGGGATAGTTCAGGCGTAACGCCAAGCGGTGGCGCGGCCCCTCAGTCGATCGAATAGACTTTCTTTTCCGCCGCCATATAGATCCATCGCAGTTCACGACGGTCTCGGGCGCGGGCTCGGAACCCTCCGGCCGAACCCCAAATGAAGACTGCTTTCGAATCCGCCGACCATTCGTAGTCAAACGATCGCCCCGAACCCGGATCGGCTTCGCTAAGCGACGCGATGGTTTCCATTGCCCCGGTACCGGGTTCCCAGACGTGCAAGCTGTGGAGCGTCGTCCCCAGCGCGCCGGAGCGCACGATCACGGCCTTCGTGCGGTCCGGTGAGGGCTTGAGGCCGCCGCCGGGACCCAGCATTTCGAAAGCTCCCGTTTTGTCGTCGTAGGCAAACAGAGAGTGCTCGGGCCTCAGTGAAGGGTCGAACCAACTCTTTCGATAACGGCTGAGCTTCCGCGTCGGCGAAACCGCCCAGCTATTCCAACGCCCCACGATCAGCCGCGTTTGACCACCGTTCTTCAAAAAGGTCGGGCGCCGCAGGATCATCTCGGCGGGAATCTCGACCTCTCGAAGCCCCGCCTCCGAGCCCGTCGACAGATAGAGCCGTTGCTGTTCGGTCCAATTCTTACCGCCCGCCGTCAGCACAACCGCGTCGCCGTTTTCCTTCGCGCGGTCGGCCCAAACGATGTCGCCCTCGCGGTCCCCAAGCGATTCGACGGCCCAGGCGGGGGAGGCCTCGGCGGCTTGCTCCCCGCCGCGGACCACCTCCCATTGCTCAACGTAGGGGGCCAGGTCGGGCCGCCCGCGAGCCGCTTCCATGAGGGGCTCTTTCTCCTCGACGCCCGAGCCCCAGCTACCGGGTCCGAGCACCGCCACGCACGAGAAATGGACGACGGAAACGGGGAATACCGTCACGAAGAAAACCGCCCATATCCAGCGCCGATTGCGGTTCGAAGCCATTAGACGACTCATTGTAGTGGAGCGGATCGGCGCGTGGCGACCCGTATGTAGTCGACCATGCGGGAACAGCCGGACTCTATTCCGCTGCGGCGCGGCCGGTCCTGGCAGCTACTACTTGCCACAGCCCTCGCAGTTCCTCGAGGCCGAGCTGCTGTGCGCGGCGGCGGGTTATGTCGAGTTCGGCAAGCGCCGCCCGGTCGTAACGCGCCGAGAGATTGTTGAGCAGAGTCTTGCGCGGGTAGGCGAACGAGAGCTTGAGGAATTCCACGAACTCAGGGTCCGGGGCGGTGGTTTGATCCAGCGTGAATTCGACCAGCGTCGAGGTCACCTCGGGCGGCGGCTGAAAGGCCCGCCCCGGCACGCGAAACAGGCGTCGCGGCCGAGAGTAGAGCTGACATAAGACGCTGAGGAAAGCGTAGTCGCGTGATCCCGGCTGAGCGATCACCCGATCGGCGACCTCTTTCTGCATCAAGACGACAGCTCGCGAGACCGCCTGGGACGCGTCAAAGATCGCCCGCAAGATCGGCGACGTGATGTAGTAGGGCAAGTTGCCCGCAACCGGGACGGGCGAGTCAGAGCGGTCGCGAACGAACTTGGCCAGGTCGACGTCGAGTACGTCGGCGTGGATCAGCTCGAAGTTATCGGCGTCCTTGAACCTTTCCCGCAAAAACGCGACGAGTTCCGGGTCGATCTCGATCGCCGCCACGCGGGCCCCTCGAGTCAGCAAGTGTTGTGTCAACGCGCCTCGGCCGGGACCGATCTCGACCACAAGATCATCGCTCGGATCAGGGCTGCCGCCCAAGGCGCTGTCGGCAATGCGGGCCAGGATGCGAGGGTCGCGCAGAAAATGCTGTCCCCAACGCGGGCGCCGGGTGCGTTGCGGCATTGTTCTAGTGTAGTGGTCGATTCCGCGACGCCGAGCTCGGTATGGGTGCGCGACATAAATGTGGACCATCCCTCCAACCATCCGAGCAACAGAATCAGAGGCGTGGACGGAAGTCCGCGCTCAGCCCGATTCACCGCGGTTCACCGGGCTTGAGTCGCAATAGGCCGGGACCTTGTAGGGCCGGTTAAGAAGGCACATCGCCCGTTACCAGGCCGTTGCAACGGCCTTTTCGCGCGACGACAGGAACCGTAGCCGAGGGTGAAGCGAAGCGGACCGCTCGCAAATCCCTTCAGCCGCGAAGCGGCGACAGGAACCCTGGGTGGACTCTCCACCCGGGCGAGCCCTGAAAGGGCGACAGGAACCTCCAACCGGCTGCAGCCGCGGAGTGGCGACGGGAATTTAGCCCCGGGCTTCAGTCCGGGGACCCGGCCAAAAAAACACGGTAAGCCCCGGATGGGGCGCAGGAACAATCGCCCGACGCGACCTCTGCCCCCCTCGCCTCCGATACCCCCGACGTGGCGTGAGACTCCAAGAAGTGGACTGTCCCCATTTTTTCACAGCCCCCACGCGATGCGGTCACTCAAGAATAGTGCTTCGCAGCCAAACAAACCTCCCGGCCCGCCCATTTACAACCACGCACCCACTTTGCCCCCCAAATGAAATGAATCCCCCAAAAAGGGAATAACTCGTCTACAATCGAGACCGGAATGGACTCTATCTTCAACCTGCTGGGAATATTGGCGCTCCTTTTGCTCGGCGTGGCCCTTGTTCTGCTCGTGCTGGCTGTGGTCGCGCTTTTCTTGGGAGGGAAAGACTTTCTTACGAGCGTGGGAAGGATATTTGTTGAAACGGTATTTTGGAAGCGGCGCTTTCCATCCCTAACGGAGTTATCGAACCTCAGGCCTTCATCCGCGGAGCCCCTTCCGGCCGTAACGGCTGAGCCGCCCGCCGCGGCTGTGCCTCCACCGTCTCAGCAGCCACTGCCCGCCGCTCCTGCCTCGCCGTCGGTCGCCCCCCAACTCCCCAACCCCGTACCCGACTTCGTGGGCCGCGCCGCCGATATCGAGAAAATCGCGGCGTGCTTAAAAGAGCAACGCGGCGCGGCCATTAGTGCCATCGGCGGACAAGGCGGCGTCGGCAAGACCGAGCTGGCCTACTACGTCGCCCGAGAGGTCCGCGATCACTACCCCGACGGACAAGTCCAAATCGACCTGCGCGGACTCGACGCCAAACCCGCCACCCCCGCCGAGGCCATGCGTGACGTCTTGCTCGCTCTCATCCCGGACCAAAAGCTCCCCGAGAGCGACCAACATCTCGCCGGGATCTATCAAGGCCTGCTCGCCGAACGCCGCGTGCTGATCTTGGCCGACAACGCGAAAGACAGCGCCCAGGTTGCCCCGCTCCTCCCGAATCCGCCCTCGGCGATGTTGGTAACCTCGCGGCAGCCGGTCGTGTTGCCCGGCGTCGAAGCCGTCGATCTCGATCAACTCCCCGGCCCGGAGGCCGAAACCCTTTTGCGGGGGATTTTGGGCCGGGACCGCGCGAGCGACACCGACATCGCCCGCCTGGCCAAGCTGTGCGGCTACCTGCCGCTGGCGTTGCGGGCGGCCGGCGAGCGCTTGGCCGGATCGATTGCTCTGTCAACTGCGGCCTATCTCGATGGGCTCGAGCGCGATCGTGGAGACTTGCGCTATCGGGGCAAGGAAGTCATGGCCGTCTTGGCGGAGAGCGTCGAGGCGCTCGGGCATGACCAAGCCGAGCTGGTCGACAAATGGCGCTCGCTGGCCGTCTTCCCGGCGCCGTTCGATCGCCCGGCCGCGGAGGCCGTCGGGGAACTCGACGCCGATGAGTTGGAGGTCCTGGTAAGCCGCAACCTGGTTCTCTTCGACGAGAAGGAAGAGCGCTTTCGACTGCACGACCTGTTTCGCGACTTGGCCCGCGAGGGCTTGACGCAGGCGAGGCAGTACGCCGCCGCCAAGCGCCACGCCGGGCATTTCTTGGCTGTCGCGGCGGCGGCCGACGACCGCTACGACGAAGGGAACGAGGGGGTTCTCGACGGGCTGCGCCTCTTCGATCGCGAACGGACGCACATCGAAGCCGGGCAAGCCTGGGCCGCCGCGCACGCGGAAGATGATGACGAAACGGCCGCGCTTGCACAGGACTACCCCTTGCGAGCACCCTCCATGCTCGTATTGCGGCGGCACGCCCGCGACCGAATCGCCTGGCTCGAAACTTCCCTCAAGCCGCCCGCCAACTGGGGAACCGAGAACAGGAAGGCAGGGCGCTGGGGAACCTGGGCCTCGCCTACAGCGATTTAGGGGAGACGCGCAAGGCGATCGAGTACTACGAGCAGGTTCTCGTGATCGCCCGCGAGACCGGCGACCGCCGCGGCGAGGGCATGACGCTGGGGAACCTGGGCGTCGCCTATCGCCGTTTAGGGGAGCCGCGCAAGGCGATCGAGTCCTACGAGCAGCATCTCGCCATCGCCCGCGAGACCGGCGACCGCCGCGGCGAGGGCGCGGCGCTGGGGAACCTGGGCCTCGCCTACAGCGATTTAGGGGAGACGGTCAAGGCGATCGAGTACTTCGAGAAGACTCTCGCGATCGCCCGCGAGACCGGCGACCGCCTCAGCGAGGGCATGACGCTGGGGAACCTGGGCCTCGCCTACAGCGAATTAGGGGAGACGCGCAAGGCGATCGAGCACTACGAGCAGGATCTCGACATCGCCCGCGAGACCGGCGACCGCCGCGGCGAGGGCATGACGCTGGGGAACCTGGGTATCGCTTATCGCCGTTTAGGGGAGCCGCGCAAGGCGATCGAGTACTACGAGCAGCAACTCGGCATTACCCGCGAGACCGGCGACCGCCGCGGCGAGGGCGCTGCCCTTCACAACCGCGCTGACGAGTTGGCCAAGTTGGGCCGTCGTGAAGACGCGATCGCCGATGCTCGGGCAGCCCTGGCCATTTACGAAGAGATCGAAGACCCCAACTCCGAAAAGACCCTCCAATTGCTCGCCCGCCTGGGCGCTCTCCCCGAGGAGTAGAGGCGGGCCGGCCGGGCCGTTTTGTATTCGCGGTTCCGCTTGTTTTTTGGGTGGAAGCGGTTTTGGAGGAGATTAGGAGTTGGCCCGTCGCTCGCGCTCTGGGCTCCGAACCCGCGGTTGAGATATTGTGGTTCCTTGCCGCCGGCTGCATGAGCCCGGAACACCGCCGCCGGGTCAAGTCCGCGAACTTCGTCGGTTACGTTACGCAGGCCAACGCCCAACCCGTGGCGCGCGCACTCCTGCGTGCCGTGTCGCCACTCCTGGCGACATCTCTTCACCCCAAACCGTCAAACGCCCGCCCCCATCACAACCCGGCCAACTGCTCACGGTTTACAGTTCACGTAATTCGGCGACACGTACCCCGGCTCATCCCTTCAGCCGCGAAGCGGCGACAGGAGCCGTAGCCCAGGGTGCAGCCGCGAAGCGGCGGAACCCTGGGTGGACTCTCCACCCGGACGAGCCCTGAAAGGGCGACAGGAACCTCCAATCGGCTGCAGCCACGGAGCGGCGACCGGAAAGCCCGGGGACCCGGCCAAGAAACACGATAAGCCCCGGATGGGGCGCAGGAACAATCGCCCGACGCGACCTCTGCCCCCCTCGCCTCCGATACCCCGACGTGGCCTGACCTTCCAAGCTTGCCGCGAACCGATTCATCGGTTCGTATCCTCAAATTCGCAAGCCGTAATCCGGAATGCCCCTGTACCCTTCCAGAGTGGCTGCCCAGCGCGGTAGTTCATAGAAGACCGGCCACCCGAGAGGAGCGCCCTTCGCCCCCTGCGTGATCGAACGCCTGGGGGGGACTTGCGCCCTCCCGGTGTGGTCCGCAACCGAAAGCCCAGTGGGGAGTTCGCGCCGTTTGTTCGAGCGCCAGTACAGGGGTGCCGTTGGTTGCGGCGGCTGGCGAAAGGAGTCTGTCTTGTCTGCATCTGCATTTCAATTCTTCGTCGGTATCGACTGGGCCACCGAGGCCCATCAAATCTGTCTGCTCGACACCCAGGGCGAGATCGTTCACGAACGCACCGTCGTTCATTCCGGTTCGGCGGTCGGCGAGTTCCTCAATCAACTGCTCGAGTTGACCGGCTGCCCGCCGGCTTCCATCGCGGTCGCGATCGAAGTCCCGCGTGGCGCGTTGGTCGAAACGCTGCTCGAACGGGGATTCTCGGCTTTCTTCCTTAACCCGAAACAACTCGATCGTTTCCGAGACCGGCATTTCCCGGCCGGCGCCAAAGACGACCGCCGTGACGCTTTCGTCTTGGCTTGCTCGCTGCGAACCGACCCGCATTGCTTCCATGCCATCGAGGTCGACGACCCGCTCGTGATGCGCCTGCGCGACCTCACTCGTCTCGACGATGAGTTGCGTAGCAGCTTCAACCGCAACAGCTGCCAACTTCGCGAGCAACTCTATCGCTACTACCCGCAGCTTTTGCGCTTGTCCCCAGCCGCCAACGAAGCTTGGCTCTGGGCCCTGCTGGAACTGGCTCCCAGCCCCGCAAAGGCTCGTCGACTGAAACCGGCACGAATCGAAAAGTTGCTTCGCGCCCACCGCATTCGCCGGCTCCAATCGGCCGACATCGTCAACGAACTGCGAGCGCCGGGATTCCAACTTGCTGCCGGAACGGCCGACGCAGCGAGCGAACACGCTCTTCTACTCATTCCTCATCTGCGACTCATCGCCCAGCAGCGAACCGAGCTGGCCAGGCGCCTCCAAACCCTGCTGGAGCAACTCGCTTCCCCGTCCGAGGACGACGAGGATCCTCACCAGCATCGCGACGTCGAGATCATCCTCTCCTTGCCCGGGGTCGGACGTGTCGTCGCCGCCACGATGCTGGCCGAGGCCTCACAGGCTCTCGCCCATCGAGACTACCCCGCTCTTCGAGCCTACTGCGGCAGCGCCCCGATCACGCGCCGCAGTGGCAAAAAGATCGCCGTCTTGATGCGTCGCGGCTGCAATGACCGTTTACGCAACGCGCTCTACCATTGGGCGAGAGTGAGCATCCAACACGACCCCCACAGTCGTCACCATTACCATCAGTTGCGCAACCGAGGGCATTCTCACGGGCGCGCGTTGCGCGGTCTTGCGGACCGACTTCTGGCCGTGCTGTGCGCCATGCTTCGTCAGGGAACCCTGTATGACCCCGCCCGTCGTCAGCCGCCGGCCCAAGCGGCAGCTTGAACTACCGCGCTGGGCAGCCGCTCTGGAAGGGTACCGCCCTTCCTCAGCACTTGACAAACGGTGGGGAGTCCCCCCCGACGTGGCGCGCGCAGGCGACACCTCCCCCCCAAAACCCCAAAAAACCGCCAGCCTTCACAGTAGAGCAGGTCTCCAGGCCTGCCCAGCCACGCGCCAACAAGCGGCGGCGTTCACGCCGCTTGTCCATTCCCCCTAGACCCCTCCTTCAGGGCCGGCAAACCCCAACCAAACCTCCTCAAGGGCGAACGCCCGGCAACGCGGGGCGTTCGGGGGCCTGGGGTGGGCTCAAAGACCGGCCGCCCCCGGCCGGTCCCCTCTTCAACCCGGCCAACGGCTAACGGTTCACGTAATTCGGCCACACGTACCCCGGCCATCACGTAAGAATCAAAAATATTTCCCCTGTATTCCCAACAACTTAGAAAATCCAACCCCCCGTTACCCCTTCCCCCCTGCCGTATCCTGGTAACGAGGAAGCCATGGCTACCAATAACCAAATCCGCGCCAATCGCGAAAACGCCAAAAATTCCAGCGGACCCCGCACCGCCGCCGGCAAGACCCGCTCGTCCAAAAACGCCCTCAAGCACGGCCTACTCTCCCAAGATGCCGTCCTGCCCGGCGAAGACCCCGCTGACTTCGACCGCCAACTCTCCGCTCTCGAAGACTGGGTTTCCCCCCGCAACCCTCTCGAACGCGAAATCTGCCGCCAAATCACCGACGCCTCTTGGCGCATGCAGCGCCTCTCCCGCATCGAGACGGCCATCATCACCGCCAACATCAACCACGCCCGCCGCCACAACCGCCAGTTCGACCCCGACGTCGAACTCGACCGCCAAGGCCGCACCAAGCTGCTCGGCGAAGCCATGATCGGCAACACCAACTCCGTCGTCCAACTCTCCCGCTATGACGGACATCTCACCCGCCGTTTCTACCGCGCGGTGTAACTGCTCACCGACATCCGCCAAGGCGATCAAAAATCCCGTCAGGCCCGCGAGGCCCGCAACAAAGGCGATTACGGCTTCGACGTCTACGACACCACCGCCCCACCCGAGCTGCAACATCGCTACGTCCCCGCCAACCCCGAAGTCATCAACCGCCTAGCCTCGGACCGCGCCGTCCCAGACCGCGCCGTCCCAAACCGAGCCGCGCGCGTAAGCAAGCGGTATCCGACGAACCCCCAAGACCATCAGGAAGCTAGCGGACCCGAAACATCCCAAGACCCCACCCCCACCACCCACCGCGCCACCCCACCCGCGAAACCCCCGCCACCCCTACGTTAGCGGCCAACACCGCCCAACAACAGACCCTCCACCCAAACGCCACGCCTCCATCCAAATCTTCGAAAAACACCCCAAAAAACCAAACCCAATCAATCCCCCGCCCAAAAACCCCTCAAACCCTAGCCAAGCCCGCCCCAACCCAAGCCCCTCCACCCATAATCCGCCCAAGCAACACCCGCACCACCCCATCCCAGAGCATCCAAACCATCGCCAACCCCGTCTCAATAATCACATAACCCAAGCCATATCAACAACTTGAAACCATCCAACCCGCCCCCCAAAAACAACCATACGAACCCAATCCATCCAAGACCGGCCTTCTCATCGCCGGACGTTCTCTCACGCGCTCCCCTTCGCCACATGGTTAGAGTCGACTACGGGCGCGGGCACTCCTCGGCGATGGAGGTTTCGGGGTCCCGTTCTTGAAGTCCTCACATTTGACAGCGAGGGGGACAATCGAAAATAATGATTCCCGGGCACCATGGTGCCCGACCCCCCACAAACCGGCCGCCGAGGAGCACATGGAGCACACCTACAACAAACTGAAACACACCAAGATGAGCGACTTGCGAGACTTGGCCAAGGGCCTCGACCATGAGGCCGTCAAAGGCTACACGCAACTCAACAAAGATCAACTCCTCAAGGCCCTCTGTACGGCGCTGAGCATCGAGATTCACGAGCACCACGACGTCGTCGGCGTGGACAAGGCCGGCATTAAGGCCCAGATTCGCGAGCTGAAGGGCCAACGCGACGAGTTCATCAAAGTCCACGACCACAAGGAACTGAAACGGGTTCGGCGAGAGATCCACCGGCTTAAGAGAACGATCCGCAAAGCAACGGTTTGACGCCGTCGCGGATCCCGCCGCCGATCATTCCGGCCGCTCGGTCTCGACCGGCACAAAGCGGCAGCCTTCGACGAAGTGGTCAAAGAAGTGTTCGTCGGTTTCCAGTTCCACATGCGTCACGTTGGTGACGAACTTTTCGAGTCTCGCCCGCCGCGAGGATGACAGCAGCGCCACGCTCGCGCCCGCGATCGAGGCATTGCCGACTTGGACGATCTTGTTGTCGGGCAGATTGGGAATCAGTCCGATGCGGCGCGCGGCGTTGAGTTCCAGATTCTTGGCGAAGCCCCCGGCGAGATAGAAAACGTCGATGTCGTCGAGATCAACGCCGTAGCGCTTGAGAACAATCCGCAGCCCCGAGACGTTGGCCGCCTTGGCCTGGGCCAGCTCGCTGATGTCGGCTTCGGTGAGCGCGATGTCATGCTCGGGTTCGACGACAAAACGGTCTTGGTCGTCGGCCAGTCGCCCCAGATCATTCATGCGCCCGGTCCGGCGCAACTCGCTGAGTAACTCGACCAGACCAGAGCCGCAAATGCCGTCCGGCGGCGGGTTGCCGATCAATTGCGTGTGGACGGAGCCGTCGTCGGCGATCCGCACCGCCTCGATTGCGCCTTCGAGCGCGGGCATGCCGCGGGAAACGGCGCCTCCCTCGAAGGCCGGGCCGGCGGGGCATGACGCCACGAAAAGCCGATGGCGGTTGCCGAGCAATAATTCCGTATTGGTGCCGATATCCATCAGCGCGACCAGGCGCTCTTCAGTGTCCCAGCCCGCCGCCAGCAGACAAGCGGCCGAGTCGGCCCCAACATGCCCGCGAATCAGCGGCAGCCCGTAGACCCGCGCTTTCGGGTGCACCGGTAATCGGAATTTCCGGGCTTCGGCTGAAAGGCTGGTGGTTGTGCGTTTGCCTTCGTCGAACTCCTTCTCGGTCAGGGATTGGTAGGGCTTCTGGCCGATCGAGTAGACGTTCAACCCGAAGAATAGATCCCGCATCGTCGAGTTGCCGGCCAGGACGATTTCGTAGATCGTTTCAGGATCGCAGTCGAATTCCTCGATGGCGCGGCCGAGATAGCCGAGCAAAGTGCGTTGCAGCAGACGGCCCTTGTGGTCAGTGTCATAGCGTATGCGCGCCATGATGTCGGTGCCCCCGAAGCGCTGTGGGTTCTCGAACGATTGCACGGCAAGCAGCGCACCGCTTTCGAGGTCATGGAGGCGCGCGACGACCGTCGTCGTGCCGAGGTCGACGGCCAGCCCGTGGAGCGGCCCGTCGGCTTCCGCGATCGGTTCGCCGTCAATGAGAATCGTGTTGCCGCGGCGCGTGACGGCCGGATCGATTACGTCCAGCCCTTCGGGCAACCCATCGGAGGCTTCCTGGATGCGCAACTCCCCGCGGCGCATGGTGTGACAGCGGACTATACCGCTGTCGGAAACCAGCCGCGCCCGGCACGAGAGCCGAAAGGCGTCGCTCAAGTGCGCTTCCTCGGGCGAACGCGGAGTGAGGTGCTCCATGCCCGCGGCGACTTCAACGAGGCATTCACGGCACCTGCCGTTCTTATGGCACGAGGTGGGAATGTGGACACCCAAGCGCTCACCGCATTCAAACAGGGACGGGCCCTGTGGGGTGTCAAGGGTTTCGTTGTTGATCGAGACCTGTAAAGGCACGGCGAATTCGACGAAAGAAGCGTCGAATTTCATGATGGCATGGATGTCCTCGGACCGAGCCGTGAAGAAATGGGTTGGCCGGCCGGCGGCGTCGCTGTCAGGGCGATCCCGCGGACTCTTCAGGCAGCCTGAGCCCGCCGCGGTTCCCTTTCGCCGCCGGATGATTCAGCAAGCCTGGGCCCGAAAACCGCGGTTCCGCGTCAGAAATGGGCGAAAACTGTCGATACCAGTACATAGAGGGTTACGCCTCGCCTCGATCGGAGGCGCGCCGGGGATAGCCGGTCTGCCGGGAAACCGGATCGCGCGTCTTCTGTCCCGATGGGACCGAAGCCTTCCGGAAAGCCGCACGATATGAGCGACGATTCCATTCGTATTCTTCTGATCGAAGACAGCCTGACTTTTCAGCGCGCCATGCACGGCTTTCTCGATCAGGCCTTTGTCGAGCCCATCGAAGTGCTGACCGCCAAGACGCTCCAAGAGGGAATTGATTGTCTAGGGAAGAACCATGACGTCTCCTGCGTCTTGCTCGATTTGATGCTCCCCGACAGCGAAGGGGTCGACACGTTTCTGCGGCTGCGCGATCAAGGCATGAGCGTTCCTATCGTTCTGCTCACCGGCATCGAGGACGAGAACCTCGGCTTGGAGCTGATTAAGCAGGGCGCCCAAGACTATCTCGTCAAAAAGCACGTCAACAGCGACACTTTGGCGCGTTCCGTACGTTACGCCATCCAACGCATGCGAGCCGAGCATGAGTTGGCGGCCACGCGCGACCGGGCGCTGGAGTCAACTCGCCTCAAGAGTCAATTCTTGGCCACGATGAGCCACGAAATGCGTACCCCGATGAACGGTATCGTGGGCATGGCCGACCTGTTGCTTGGAACGGATTTGGACTCCGAGCAGACCGAGTACGCCCAGACCGTCAGCCTATGCGCCGAATCGCTGCTGAACCTGATCAACGACACGCTTGACTTCTCGAAAATCGAAGCCGGCAAGCTGACCCTGGAATCCATTCCGTTCGGCCTGTACCAAACCGCCGGGTCGGTGGTGGAAGTCCTGGCGGAGCGGGCGGAATCGAAAGGCATCGAGCTGGTCATCTTCGTGGACCGCGACACGCCCCGAACAGTGCGTGGGGACCCCGCGCGACTGCGCCAAGTCTTGCTGAACTTGACGGGTAACGCCGTCAAGTTCACCGACCGCGGAACCGTCGTTGTGCGCGTGGAGACGGTGGCACAGGGCCCGGCGGCGGGCCGTTTGCGGTTCTCGGTGCGGGATACGGGTATCGGTATCACGCCGGAAGCCCAAGCCGGGTTGTTCGAGCCCTTCGTCCAAGCCGACGGCACGACCACGCGCAAGTTCGGCGGGACGGGCCTGGGCCTGGCGATCTGCAAGGAATTGGTCGAAGCGATGGGCGGACGCATAGGCGTGGAAAGCTCGTTGGGTAGCGGCTCGACTTTCGAGTTTTCGCTTGACTTGCCCACCGTGGAGACATCGAGCCCCGACGATGTCGCGGAGCACATCCCGGCCAACCGAAAGGCGTTGATCGTCGACCCGAGCCCTACCAACACAAGGTTGTTGGAGTACTACCTCAAGGGTTGGAACGTGAGAACGTCTTTGGTTTCCGGAGGCCAAGAAGCGCACGACGACTCGGTCTTGTGCGGAACAAGGATCATCACGGTTTGCCCATTCTCTCAGCGGCCCGATTCGGCCGCCATGCGTCTCGCCGGCGTGCAAGTCGTGCTGCCGAAGCCCATCTTGGTAACCAAGTTGGCCGAGGCCGTACGCAGTGCATTGGATTTGGCGGATGCACGCCCCGCGAAGACCGCGGAACCCGCGAATCGAACGATTTCCGAGCAAACACGTCTCCAATGCCGCATTCTGCTGGCCGAAGACGACGCAGTCAATCAAAAGTTGGCGGTTCGATTGCTCGCCAAAATCGGCTATTCGACTGATGTCGTCGAGAACGGCTTGGACGCCGTTGAGCGCGTCCGCCATCGCGACTACGACATTGTGCTCATGGACTGCCAGATGCCGGAAATGGACGGCTATCAAGCTACCGCGGAAATACGCCGTCTCGAAGGAGACCGACGTCGCACCAGCATCATCGCGATGACCGCGAACGCCATGGTCGGTGACCGCGAACGCTGCCTCGACGCCGGTATGGACGACTACCTGGCAAAACCGGTTCAGCCCGCCGCCCTCAAAGACACCCTCGACCGCTGGGCGCTTCGCGGCGCCCAACCGGAAGCGGTGGTTCCCCGGGCGAGCCCGGTAACGCGGACTAGCTCTAGTGGGTCATCGAATAGACGACGTAGTTGATCCCGAGCCGGTAGGCCATCGCGGTATATCGCTCGGCGTATTCGGGCCAGTCGGCGTGCTCCCAGGCGTCGCCCAGGTCCATATTGAAATTGATCAGCGCCATCAGACGGTCGTCGTCGTCGTAGATGCCTCGCCAGTGCGGCGTCAGGCCGTCTTTTTCGTAGGTTCGGCGGGTGTAGAGTACCTGCGCGCCCGGGATCTGCTCCCGCGGCTCGAGATCGTAGACGGTATGGAAGATTTCGTCGCTCGGGTCGACTTCGACGACCGGGCGATCGGGAAAGACCTTGCGAATCCCTTGGAGAAATCGAGCCCACTCGTAGGTGCCGTGAAAATCGTCGAAGATCATGAAACCGCCGCGCAGCATATATTCTCGAAGGCGCGCCGCCTCTTCTTCGCTGAGATCCCAGTGCCCCGGTTCGACGACGTATATCCAGGGGTAGTTGAAAAACTCTTCGTCCTCGGCGCGGTGATAAACTTCCATCGAACGGCAGTCGACGTTGGACAACCTTCTCAGGCCCTGTAAGAAGTGCCGCTCGGCGGCCGGGGAGTCGATCATCCAAGGACGTTCCCCCAAGGCGCGGGCGCCGTAGGGGTCGCTATACGCCAAGCGCACAAAGGTGAATTCGCCCGCTACGTCGCCGTCTTCGGACTCCTCGATGAAAGCGCGCCCGGGCGCGAGCAGCGGCATGTCTCGATAGGTGCCTTGGGCGGACAGCAGGATCGCCGCGACGAGCAGCAGCAACAAGGCGAAAGTCCACGGGCGGGATAACCGCGGAAGCCACATATTTCGACTATAACATGGGGCTCGGAACCTCCCCAAGGCGCGGGTACGCGACATAACGGGGAGAGGCTCGCCCGGCCTTGGCGTGGAGGGCCGCCCGGCTTGACGGGCACGAGTGTAGGCCGCGCCGGTCGCTTGGTTCGCCAAAGAAACGAACGGCGGGGGTCGCTTACACGAACCCCCGCCGATTGGTCGAACCTTCTATCTCGCTCGGGCGGTCTCGCTCGGGCCGCCTCGCTCGAGCGATTAGTCGGTGTGGGCGACGCCCATCGAGAACGTACCCAGATAGGCGCTGCTGCGACGCGGGGCGCTGAAGCGCACGCCGAGGCCTTCACCGCCGAAACGATTGTCGAGCGTGAAGGCGGGCATGGCATGATCGAGCGCGGCCAGCGGCGCGTAGTAAAGGTCATCCAAGTGACACAGCGAATCGGTGTCCTCGATCCGGCGGGTCTCAAGGCGCACCAGGTCTCCGGCGGTCATGGTCGCGCGACGGGCATGGATGTCGCCGTCGAAGTCAAAGCGAATCGGCGCGGTCTCGCTTCGCACCACGTCGTTGAGCAGTTCGCCGGCGCGGTCTTTCGCCATCGCGGCCAGAGCTTCGCGCTGTGCGCTATCGGCGCGCTCATCGAAGATCAAAACCGACTTGACCGGATAGGGGTTGCTGAAAGGATCGCCCAGCGTCGAGGCGGCGCGAATCACGGCGACAACGCCGAGGCCGTCGAGCGAAACACCGTTGAAGCCGCCCTGCTCCACTTGCCACGCCATCACGGCCAGATCGCCGCGGATCCCCATTTCGGAGTTGGCGAAGCAATGCGAGGCATAGACTTCGGCGTTACGCGCTTCCAGATAATTACCGCGAATCTCGGCGCCGGCCGGCGCAACGGCAACGACGGCCAGAATCGCAACCACAAGTGCAATGCGGATATTCATGATCCAAATCTCCTGCTTTTTTTCACGACTCCCGGAGGCCCCAAGGAACGCCGAGAGTCAGCCTTTATTCTACAACGGATCAGACAAGCTACAAAGAGGAACCGGGAGATACCTCCGCCGATGAAACACGTCGTCGGCTCGTCCCTCCGAGCAACTCGCCAACAGCCTAGCACGATTACGGAAGTTTTTCCGCTGCAAATCACAGTCGCAATCCGCCAAGAGCGGGTTTTCCAGCCAGGCCTCGACGGGAGGAACCGCTCACTTGGACGCATTCCTGTACGTAAAGACACCGACCCGCATCAGCGGGATTTGACATTACCATCGCATTCGTACTAATGAATTAGTATGCGTAAGCCGAGCCCGGTCCTCACCGAGCAGGAACTGGAAATCATGAAGATCGTATGGGGTCTCGAGGCGGCAACCGTGCGACAGGTCTACGAAGTGCTCCGCCAGAGGCGGAATATTGCCTATACGACGGTGATGACGACCATGAACATCCTTGCGCGGAAAAAGCACTTGAGGAAACGACTTCAGGACCGAGCGTATCTCTATCGTCCGAGCCGCCCAAAGCAGCAAGTCATCAAGACGATGATCGGAGAGTTCGTCGATCGAGTCTTTAACGGTTCGGCACAGCATCTGCTGGTTCACCTGGTGGAAGATCGACAGATTTCCGATGAGGAGTTGGTGGAGATCGGCCGTCTGGCCAAGGGACGCAAATGAATCTGTCAATCCAGCCGGCCAACGTTCTGTCCTATTGCGTCCAGGTTGCGGTCTTGACCGGCATGGGCGCGGCGGCTGTGTACGTTCTTCGTGTTCGGACGCCCAAGCTTACGTTGGTGTTTTGGCGGACATTGCTGTTCATGTGTCTGCTGCTGCCGGCTATTCAGTCTTGGGAACCGGCAGGGAGCGAGCCGCGCGCGGCTTTTGCTCTTTCGACGGACTCGGTAGGCGTAGCTGACCGGACTTCCGCAATTGCCCTGTGGCTTCTCGCGTTGGGGGTTATCCTGCGCCTCGCTTGGCTGGGTATGGGAATCATTCGTTTACGGGCGTACCGGCGCGACGCCCACTCTTTGCCGCCGTCGCCTGTCTTGCGCAATCTGCAAGAGGAGCTTGGGGTCTCGGCTCGTTTCTTTCTGTTGAACGACGAAAGAGGGCCGGCGACGTGGGGCGTCTTTCGGCCGGACATCTTGTTGCCGGCCGGGTTCGTCGGCATGGACGTGTCTCGCCAGGAGGCGCTCGCATGCCACGAGTTAATCCATGTACGCAGAAGAGATTGGGTTTGGACCTTGCTGGAACAGATCGTCGCGAGCGTCCTTTGGTTCCATCCGGCGATCTGGTGGTTGCTGGGAAGAATTCAGCTGAGTCGTGAACAGTGCGTCGACCGCGAAGTCATCGAGCATACGAAGGCGCGGCAAGTCTATCTCGAGACTTTGCTCGACACGGTATGTGTGAACAAGAGGCATCTGTCTTTTGCCGCTTCCTTCGTCCAAGAAGGTCATCTCCGTGCGCGGGTCAACGCAATCCAACGGGAGGTCTCCATGTCTAGATTTCGATTCGGGTGTTCGGCCGCTTCTCTCGGAATCGCTTTGTTTGTCGCGATTCAGGCGGCAACCTGGTCGTGTTCGCTGCAATCACCGCCGGTGGGGGACGGCGACGATGTTGTGCACAAAGTAGCGGAGGGCGTGGAAACGCCAAAGCTTACCCACAAGGTAGAACCGGAATATACCGAGCAAGCTCGTGATGCCAAGCTCCAAGGCACGGCCATCCTCGCCATAGAGGTATGGCCCGACGGGCGCGCGCACAATATCAAGGTTGAACGCCCACTCAACCCTGGATTAGATCAGAAGGCTATTGAGGCAATTCGACAATGGCGGTTCGAGCCGGGCACGAAAGACGGAAAACCAATAAAGGTCCGCGCAAACATTGAAGTGAATTTTCGTTTGCTCTGATTTCCCTTACCGGCTTGATGCAACGCTCGGCGGGGCGGGATTGTGGCCGGGCGGACCGCGAGGAAGGACCTACAACGCCATGGCACGGTTCCAGCAGTCTTCGAACAAGCTTCGCATCGCGGCGGCCAATTGCTTGTGGTCGAAGACGAGCGCGGTGATGCGGGGATGGCTCGAGACGGGATCGTCCAATGAAATCATGCCGCGCTGGTTGTCGAACAGTGCCAGCTTGATCGGCAATTCGCCTAAGAGGCGGATCTTCGCTTTCGTTTTTTCAAGCTGCTTGAGTTCGTTGCGCTGTTCCGTGTCCAAGGTCGGTGATTCATAGAGCAGGCGGCAGTGGGCGCCGTTGTCAAGCAGTTGTTGAACGATGGGCTCCCGCATCGGTTGCACGGCGTAGGGCGGTCGGGCCAATTCCAAATAGTCGTCCTTGGTCTCCAACAGAAAACGGCGGTATTCCTCGGCGATCTGCCCGGTGTCGGCGACGATGCGAATGTAGTTGAGCGGGCCGTGTCCCTGATTGCCGTTGGCGAAGACTTCGGCCAGGTTTCCGCTCAGCAAGGTTGCCAAACCGCGGCGATCCTCCCACTCGCGCTCATAGGTTTCCCGTTTGCGGGCGAGAAAACTGCTGAGGGCGAGTTGGGGTTCGACCGCGGAAAATTGCTTGGCCTTGCCTTGGACGACTCGGACGAAACCCTTCTCGACCAGGCTGTCGAGAACCTCGTAAATCTTTTGGCGGGGGATGCGGGCGGGACCGGCGACTTCCAGAGCTTTGAAACGCTGATGCCCGACCAGTACCAGGTAGGCCCGTGATTCGTAGGCGTTCAATCCGATCTGTTGAAGTCGGCGGGCTTCGGCTTCCAGATCCACGTTCTCACGTTACCATGCCGATGGATAATCGGGCCGGGAAAGCCTAAAAATAGAAGGGCTCGATGTGATTCCGGGTTTCATTCCGGCGGGCGCGGACGCCAATCCGGGTTTAGCGTGGACTTCCGTCCCCGCCTCTGGTTCAATTCTCGGATCACATATGAGTCCTCGATGCCGGCGTACAATAGGCTCGGGTCGGGCGTCGGCGCTCTGCCCCCAAATTCGCCATGTCCCACATCGACGAGCTTCCCAACACCCTCGGCGCGCTGCGGGTCGACAGCCGCTTTTCCGAACAGCGCACGGCCGCGCGCTCGATCAAGGATGAAATGCGGGAAAACCTGATCTGCTTGCTGCGCGCCGGCAAGCCGATCTTCCCCGGCATCGTCGGATATGACGACACCGTCATCCCGCAGATTGTCGCCGCTGTTCTTTCGAAACACAACTTCATCTTGCTGGGACTCCGAGGACAGGCCAAGAGCCGCATCCTACGGCAGCTCACCGCGCTGCTCGACCCTTTTCTGCCGGTCGTCGCGGGCAGCGAGATCAACGACAATCCTTACTCGCCATTGTCGAGTTGGGGCCGGCAAACGGTCGCGCGGGAAGGGGACGACACGCCGATCGCCTACCTCACACCCGCCGAACGCTATATCGAGAAACTGGCGACCCCCGATGTCACGATCGCCGACATGATCGGCGACATCGACCCCATCAAGGCCGCCCGCGGCGCGCACGATCTTTCCGACGAGATGACGATCCATTTCGGGCTGCTGCCGCGCGCCAACCGTTGTATCTTCGCCATCAACGAACTGCCCGATCTGATGGGGAAGATTCAAGTCGGGCTGTTCAACATCATGCAGGAAGGCGATATCCAAATTAAGGGCTATCCGGTGCGGCTGCCGCTGGACGTCGAGCTGGTTTTCACCGCCAACCCGGAAGACTACACGGCGCGCGGGAAGATCATCACACCGCTCAAGGACCGCATCGGGAGCGAGATCCGCACTCACTACCCGCTCTCGCTCGAGCATGGCGCGGAAGTTACCCGACAAGAGGCTTGGTGGGAAAGGACGGCCGGCGACAAGCAGGTGCTCGTGCCCGACTATATCCGCGAAGTCGTCGAGACGGTCGCCTTTGTCGCGCGCGAGGACAAGAAAATCGACCAGCGCTCGGGCGTTTCCCAACGGCTGCCGATTTCTTGTCTGGAAAACGTCGTATCGAGCGCCGAGCGGCGCGGGCTGATCCATGATGAAAACGTCATCGTGCCGCGCGTCAGCGACGTCTACGCCGCGCTGCCTTCCTTGACGGGAAAATTCGAATTGGAATACGAGGGTGAATTGCGTGGCGGGGAGCGGGTGGCGCGGGAGATGATCACGGCCGCCGTGGCGCGAGTCTACGAAAAGTTTCAGCAAGACGCCGACACCTCGGCCGTCGTGCATTGGTTCGAGATGGGCGGCACCTTACGACTCGATGAAAACGAGCCGGGAACGAAGGTCGTCGAGCAACTCGGCCAAATTCAAGGTTTGCTCGACCTGGCGCACCGTATCGCGCTCGATGAAGGGAAGGAACCCGAGGCGCTGGCTTCGGCGGCGGAGTTCGTTCTCGACGGGCTGTATGCGTTGCGGCAAATCAGCCGCCACGAGGAGCTGGGCTACACAGCTCGCGAAAAGAAGCCCGAGCCCGCCGAGCGTGTTGGGTTTCCCGAACAACCGAATCGCGACCGGTTCAATTAGCCTGCCTGATACGGGGCCGGGTCCAATAGACCGCCGACCGTCATGAAATTCATCCAATACACTCGCTACATCGGCGACGATTTCGGGATCAGCGCGGCCGACTTGATACGGGCTCTTTCCGACTTCTTTCTTCGCAGCGGTTTTGAACGCCAGTTCCACGACTTTGAAGAGATGAACCCGCGTTCGCTCGACGAGCTGCAAGACGCCGTGCGGGAGGCGCTCGAAAGCGGACAACTCTTCGACGACAAGAACCTCGAAGCGATGATGGACGAGCTCAACCAAATGTCGCCCGAGCAATTCGAGCAGCTCGTCGACCGCCTGATCGGCAAATTGGGCGACGAAGGGTATGTCAACGTCAACGATCCGCAACCGGAAAGCAGCTCGGCGGGCGGCCCGCGCGGCGCCGCCGGGGAAGATCGTTCGCAACAGCCGATTCGCTTCGACCTCACCGACAAGAGCGTCGATTTCCTGGGATACAAAACGCTCAAGGACCTGCTGGGGTCGCTGGGCAAGGCGGGGTTCGGCAGCCACGACACGCGCGAGTCCGCCACCGGGGTCGAAACGTCGGGTTCATCGAAGCCCTACGAGTTCGGCGACACGCTTAACCTCGACATCAATGAAACTCTCTCGCGTGCCCTGCAACGCCAGGGTCTGGAATCCCCGATCGAACTGGACTACCCGGACTTGATGGTGCGGCAGTCGGACTATCAAAGCTCCTGCGCCACCGTCCTCATGCTCGATTGCAGCCACAGCATGATTCTTTACGGGGAAGACCGCTTTACGCCGGCCAAACGCGTCGCGCTGGCGCTGTCTCACCTGATTCGCACACAATACCCCAGCGACAGCCTCAATCTGGTTTTGTTCCACGACTCGGCCGAGGAGATGCCGCTCGGCGAGCTGGCGCGCGTGCAGGTCGGCCCCTACTACACCAACACTCGCCAAGGCCTGATTGTCGCGCAACGCATTCTTCGGCGCCAACGCAAGGACATGCGGCAGATCATCATGATCACCGACGGCAAGCCCTCGGCGCTTACGCTCGGCGACGGACGCATTTACAAGAACCCCTTTGGGCTCGACCCGCTGGTGATCGGGCGGACTCTCGAGGAAGTCCACAAGTGTAAGCGCCAGGGCATTTTGATCAATACGTTCATGCTGGCTCGCGATCGTTCTCTTATGCAGTTCGTCAGGAAAGTGACCGAGATCTGCCGCGGCAAGGCCTATTTCACGACACCGTACACCCTGGGACAGTATCTATTGATGGATTATATGAACCACAAGACAAAGATGGTTCACTAGAGGAGGCCCCCCAAGGGGGGCGTCCCAATTGAAAACATGGCGGTGAGGGTGGGATTCGAACCCACACGCCCTATTAAGGGCACGCAAGTTATTGATTCCATTAAACGGTAAAACCGCTAGAACCGCTATTCCGGCGGATCGGGGGTACAAAAGAGGTACACGGACCCTGTCGGTTCGCTCAGCAAAGCCGCTTGGAAGAGACATCCCACCTGTACATTTCGGGGGTATCCGAACCAACCCGAGATCGAGTCGCCGTCAGTGTCGCGTGTACCACTCCTTCACCCGGGGGTGGTCGAGCGCCTCGGGATTCACGAGGACCTGCGGTGTCTCGCGCCGCGCGAAGGCAGTCGCGGCTTTAAACGCGCCTTCGGCGAGGAGCCGGTTGCACTCGTCGGTGTGGCAGAGCGAGTGGGGAGTCACCACGACGTTATCCAGTTCCAGAATGGGGTTGTCGGACGGTGTGGGCTCGATTTCGAATACGTCCATCGCCGCACCGGCGATTCGTTTGTTCTTGAGGGCGTTGTAGAGCGCTGCCTCGTCGACAATCGCGCCCCGTGCGGTGGATATGAGGTAGGCGGTCGGCTTCAAGAGAGAGAGCGCACGCTCGTCCACCAGTTTTGTCGTATCGGGAGTCAGGGGCACGTTGATACATACGAAGTCCGACTCCCGGAGCACGGTGTCGAAATCCACTAGGCTCACATCCAACCCGGCGACGTCGTTCGCCCGTACGAACGGATCGTGTGCAAGGTGCCTCATCTCCAGCGGCTTCGCGATGCGGAAGAGTTCCTTGCCGATGTTACCGAGACCAATCGAGCCCAGTGTTCGTCCGGTCAGTCCCATTCCGGAATGGCGGTTCTGTTCGCTCCAACGTCCGCTCCGCGTGATCCGGTCCTTCTGCATCAGCTTGAGCGCGAGAACCAGCACGAAAGTCAACTGAATCGTTGCCATCGGTCGGCGGATCGCTGCGGGGTTGTTTGTCAGCAGAATGCCGCGCTGGGTAAGTGCTCTCACGTCGCGTGTGTCGTAACCCGCTCCGAATCCGGCCACCAGTCGCGTGCGCAAATCCGCTCGCGATACCGACCCGGCATCAACGCCGGGAGCGACCACGCAGATCACGTCATAGGTCGCGAAATGATCCGGCGTCAGAGCCCCGACCCTCTCCGGCAGATACTCCCAGTCGACTCGCCCATCGTCATCCAGGATGCTGAGCGCTGCGGGGTCGAAAAATGTCTCGCCGGTGTCTTCCCTGATCGCGTCGGCCGTTACGCCGACCTTGACCTTGTCTGATAGCATGTCGGACTCTTATGTGGGGTGACCCACTCACACATCTACTCGGTATCCGCAACGCGTGGACACTGGACGGTTGAACCGGTTGAACCACACGTAGTGGTGTTCACACGCTGGGCGGACCCGCCGGGTTGCCACTGCGAGCGGAAAGCAGCTGCTGGCGAACCAGGAGTAGGGTGTGCGCGTTCGGTTCGATGAGCAAACCCCTTGCGGTGCCCGCGTGATTGCTTCCGCCGCGACGTCGCCGGATATCACCCTCCACATTATGGCTGAGCGGGCCCTAACAATCGTTCCCCACCAACAACCGAATACTTTCACGCCCGGGTGGTGGGGGCTGGCGGTCTTCCGGCCGCGTCGGACGGCCGTGGTCGTCTCAGGCGCGGCGATCACGAGTGGTATCCGGATTAATCAACAGTTATCGGCCCACAGGCGCTAACTAGTTTGTTCCGGGGGGCTTAGTGGAGTGAACCCCCGAAGTGAGACAAGCTAAAGTGGGACAAGATTCAGCGAATGGAAAAGGAGTCCGGGATGGGGAGAAGGAAGCAGCGCTTGTTTGAGGCGAGGTTCAAGGAAGAAGCAGTGCGCCGCATGCTGAGCGGGGAGAGCATCATGAGGTTGAGCCGCGAGTTCGACGTAGCGCGGGCGGTGTTGTATCGCTGGCGCGACACCTATCGAGCCGAGGGCCTGACAGGTCTGGAACGGCGACGGCGGCCGCGACCCGGGCAGCAAGTGGTGAGCTTGAAGTCGCGTGATCCGGCCGCCGAGCGAATCGCAGAACTGGAACGTCTGGTCGGCAAGCAAGCGGCGGAATTGGATTTTTTCGAACGAGCCTTCGGCGCCTTGCAGCTCGCGAGACCGGGCAGCGACGCTCGAACCGCGAGCAGCTCTACGCGGTTATCAACGAGATCCGCGCCGAAGGCCGACTCAGCATCGAACAAGCCTGTGAGCTCGCGGGAGTGAGCCGAGCGGGATATTACCGGCAATTGGCCCGCGTCAAACCTGCTGAAGCAGACATCGAACTGCGCGATCGGATGCAACGCATTACGCTTTCGAATCGCCGCTACGGCTATCGTCGGGTGAGCACTGAACTGCATCGGCAAGGCTTCCGGGTGAACCACAAGAAGGTCCTGCGTCTGATGCGCAACGACAACCTGTTGGCCATTCGCAAGCGCCGCTATGTATTGACGACGGACTCGGACCAGCACCGCGCGGCCTATCCGAATTGGGCCCAAACGCTCCAAGTGGACGGCATCGACCAACCATGGCAAGCCGACATCACCTACGTGCGCATGCGTCGCTCGTTCGTCTACCTGGCGGTCGTGATGGACTCGTACTCGCGGCGGGTGGTGGGCTGGGAATTGGGCTCTTCCCTCGAAGCGATCTTGGCGCTGAATGCATTGCGCCAAGCGATCCAGTTACGGCGGCCCAAGCCGGGGCTGGTGCATCATTCCGATCAAGGGGTCCAATATGGCTCGCGGGCCTACGTCGAGTTGCTGGAACAGTCGGGCGCGCTCATCTCGATGAGCCGGCGTGGAAATCCTTACGACAACGCGCGCGTAGAGAGTTTCATGAAGACGCTCAAGAGCGAGGAGGTGAACCTACAAACGTACCAATCGATGGACGAAGCAAGGGCTTCGATCGCGGATTTCATCGACGCGGTCTACAACCAACGGCGCTTGCATTCGCCGCTGGGATATCAACCGCCGGCGGCGTTCGAAGCATCGTTGCCGCCCTGCGAACAGCTCAGAAATCCGAGCTTTGAGTTTTCTGAGGCATGAGACAATCTATCGAGACTTCGCTTGCACCTGGAGCGGGACACATGTCCCACATGTCCCGCCCCGAGGCTCATCGTCTCGATGAGTTGTCGGCCGGGTATTCCTTGGCGGGTTGCTCTCCAGCAGTGCCTGCCTCCGCTTTCCCGGCTGTTTCAGAGTTTGGCATCGTGCCGCTCGAAAGTCTACAATCTTTCAGCGAACGGCTACTGTCTCACTTTGCCGTTGTCTCAGCCTAGGGGTGCATGCCATAGTCCTGCTCGCGATCGCGGAACTTTCGTGCCAGTTCTCGACCACACGGATCGACGGCGGTTTATCTCCCTCGCTCCCAACCGTGTCCACCAGCACGAAGCCAGCCGGGAAGGCGACGAGAGCCACCGCGAGCAAGGCGATGGGCCAGAGACGGGCAGGCAGCCTGCGGGCGGGAACTGCAGCGCCACTCCGGACAGTTGTCGCACCCGGTTCGAGTCTCCTACGCAGGGCACGCAAGTCCACCAAAATTGCCGCCAATGATGTCGGCAGGCGAATCGTCTGGGAATCGGGAGATCTGGACACTAACCATTTGGGTGGCCTCCTTGGGGTGGGTTGGCGAAGCTGGAATCTTTGCCAGCCTACCTTTTTACCCCATGTTTCGGGGGTCCCCCAATGGTCCCTGTCGGCACAGCCCTCCTCAGGTGCACCCCGCAGTCCATAATCCAGGTTCTATACAATGATTCTTACGTTCTAACCTCGGGTCTCGGCCAATCCAAAGAACGGGTTCTATTCGCTGTCTCGAAGCAACCTCCCCGGCAAAACAGATTGCCAACAAGTGGTCGTGCATCAAATGAGCGATTGCGCAGTGGTAGGTGCGGTGTTGAGAGTTCGGCAAAGTCAAAGTGCGGCACAGCCTTTGCGTTGGACTGGTCCTCGTGGAGAGTCAGCTCCTTCAGGCGGCTGGGTGGTTGCGCTGAAGCGGTTTGCCGCTGGGCTGGCGGTTGCGGCTTCGCCCGTTCTTTCATTCGCACAGAACTCTCGCCCCGCTCCTCCCGTGGAATTTACCCAAGCCGAGTCCTATTCCATCGGGGCCAGTCTCGAGCTTCCCGGAAGCGTCGAGGCGTTGCGCAGAGCCGAAGTGGCCACACAGGTGGAAGGGCTGGTTGTGAAACTGCTTGTCCGCGAAGGAGACCGGGTCAAACGGGAACAAAGGCTGGCCGAGCTGGATACCGCCTCTCTTGATGCGCGCAAGAACACTCTCGATGCGGATGTCGTCGAAGCGGAGTCGCGCCTACGCGCGGCGGAATCGCGGCACCGGCGCGCCGAGTCTCTCTTTGCCGACAAACTCATCAGCGACGAAGAGCTCGACAACGCCCGTTACGAACAGGAAGCCCTCGAAGCCCGTCGGGTGTCTCTGCGCGCCTCGATCGACGAAGTGGAACTGCAACTGCGACAGAGCGTCATCCACGCCCCGTTCGGCGGCGTGGTCGTCGAAAAGCTCACCGAAGTCGGCCAGTGGGTGCAGGAAGGGGCGGCCGTGGTCACCCTGCTGTCCCTGGAGGAACTCGAAGTCGCCATCGAAGTTCCCGAAGTTCACATTGGAAGGGTGCGGCTCGGTCAGTCCGCCCAAGTGAAGCTCGACGCGTTCCCGACCGAACCGCTGGCGGGCAAGGTTTCGGTGATGGTGCCCGAGGCCGATCCCGACGCTCGCACCTTTCCAGTGAAAATCAGGGTGCCTTCCGGCGGCGGCCGGGTTCGCACGGGCATGACGGCCACGGTAACCCTGGCGCCCGCGAGTCCCCGCCGGACTACGATCGTTCCCAAGGACGCACTGGTGAGTCAAGAGAAGGGCTGGGCTGTTTTCGTCTTGCAGCCTGGCGACACGATCAAGCTGGTTGGCGTCGTGATCGGAGAAGGCGCCGGTCAATGGGTCGAAATCCAGGGTGAGCTGCAGCCCGGCGAGCGGGTCGTCACGCGCGGCAACGAGCGGCTGCAGCCCGGGCAGACGGTGCGGCCCACGCCCCGGGAGTACCCGACGCCATGAAGATCATTCAGGACTCGATTCAGTATCCGGTCACCACCGCCGTGGGGGTCATCCTGCTGGCGTTATTCGGTGGCCTTGCGCTTTACAGAATCCCGATCCAGCTAACCCCGACTGTGGATAAGCCGCAGATTCGCGTCACGACTCAATGGCCGGGCGCGCTGCCCCTCGAAGTCGAACGCCAAATCATCCAGGAACAGGAGGACCAACTCAAGGCGCTGGAGGGCCTCGAAAGCATCGAGAGCACAAGCTCGGCGGGCCAGGGGGAAATCTTGATGACCTTCAAGATCGGGACGGATACCGGCACCGCCCTCCTTGACGTCTCGAACCGTCTGGAACAAGTGCCCCGCTACCCCGACGACGCCCTGAAGCCGGCGGTTCGTGCAACCGGCGCGGACACGGAATTTATCGCCTTTTTCTTGCTGATGCACATCGATCCCGATGCCGCGCAGGGGCCGGTTGCTCACGAGCGCGACTTCGTCGACGACGTTGTCGCCCCGGAGTTCGAACGCGTGCCTGGCGTCGCGGCGGTTAATGCTTTCGGCGGCCAGCGGCATGAGATGCAGTTCTTGGCCGACCCGGTCAAGCTGGCGGCGCGCAAAATCACAATCAGCCAGCTCGCCAATGCCTTGGATCGTGAAAACGCAAACGTCAGCGGAGGGGATTTTGACGAGGGCAAAGGCAACTACACCGTCCGGACTTCAGCCGAATACACCTCCGCCAGGGATGTGGAAAGTGTCGTCGTCGTTTACCAAAACGACGTGCCGATCTTTGCGCGCGATCTCGGCCATGCCCGCCTGGGATTCGAGAAGAAGCGCGTCCAGGGCTACTTCAACGGACAAGAAATTTTCTTCTTCAGCATCGCCAAGGCGCCTAACGAGAACCTCATGCAGGTCATGGTGGGGGTCAAGGAAGCCGCCGCCCGCTTGAACCGCCAGGTGCTGGAGCCGCGGAACCTCCGGATCGTTCAGATGTTCGACGCCACCGAATACATCGAGAGCGCGATCAGCCTCCTGCAGCAGAGCGTTTACATCGGAGCGGGGCTGGCCGCGGTGGTGCTTTTGCTGTTCCTGCGAAGCTTCACCAGCACCCTGATCATCGCCCTCGCCATGCCCATCAGCGTGATCGGGACATTTCTCGTCATGAGCCTTACCGGCCGAACTTTGAATGTGATCAGCCTGGCCGGGCTGGCGTTCGCCATCGGCATGGTCGTCGACAATTCGATCGTGGCTCTGGAGAACATCTACCGCCACCGCCAGATGGGCAAGTCGAGGGCGAAAGCGGCTTTCGACGGTGCGCGAGAGGTTTGGGGCGCGATCCTGGCCAGTACCCTGACGACGGTGGCTGTCTTCCTGCCGGTGATCTTCATTGAGGAGGAGGCCGGCCAGCTCTTCCGGGACATTGCGATCGCCATCAGCGGAGCGGTGATTCTCAGCATGATCGTGGCGATTACCGTGATCCCGGCGATGTCGGCCAAGGTGCTGGGCGGAGGCAGGTCCGCAAGCGCCAAAGCGCCGGCGCGAGGGAAGAAAGCGTTCGGCTTCTTCGGTTCGTTCAACGGCCGGGTTGCTGATCTTGTGTATTGGATTTGCGGCGGAACGATCCGCCGGCTGGCCGTGGCCGTTGTCTTCACGGTAGCGGCGATCCTGGGGGCCGTTCGTTTGATTCCGGCGGTGGAATACCTGCCCGCCGGCAATGTCAACTTTGTTTTCGGCCAGGTGATCCTGCCGTCGAACTACAGCCTGGCCGAGGCGGAGAGCCTGCGGCACGGCTACTTTGAAACCCTTCAACCGGCTTACGACTGCGATGCGTCGGATGAGAACTGTCCCGGTGGCGGCATTTCTCGGGCTTTCATAGTTGCTTTTGGGAACTTTATGTTCGCCGGCGGAGGGGCAAAGGACCCCCTCCGCGTCGCTGAGCTGGTACCGGTTTTCCGCTCGGCCATCAGCAAGATTCCGGCCGCTCTGGGCGCTTTCCGCCCATTCAACTTGTTCCAAAGCGGCCGGGACGCCGGCTTCATCAACCTCGATATTGTCGGACCCGACTTCGATCGGCTGCAGGAAATCGGCGGAGTCACGCTTGCCCGATTGCAGCAGGAGTTGCCGGAGGCTCAGGCGCAACCTCTCGGCGGGATTGACCGCGGCAAACCGGAACTGCGCATCGTTCCGAACCGCCTGCGCAGCGCCGAGTTAGGGGTGAGCGGACGCGACTGGGTCTGGCCGTCAATGCGCTCGTCGATGGAGCCAAGGTTTCCGACTACCAATGGCAAGGCAAAAGAATTGATCTGAAGCTCGTGGTCGAAGGGAATCGCCGTCACCGTACGCATGACTTGGCCCAGCTGCCGGTCGCGGTCCCGGGCGGCCGCCTAGTCACGCTGGACGCACTGGCGAAAGTGGAGCTGACGACTTCGCCGGTTCAGATCGGGCATCGCGAGCGCCAGCGCGCCAGCACGATCCGGTTGACCCCGCCCCAAGGCGTCCCGTTGCAAACGACGATGGAGCAAATCGAGGCCAAGATCATCCGGCCGCTCTCGGAAGAAGGCGTCCTCAGCGGCCTCTACCGCATCATTCCGCGCGGGGAAGCCGACAAGCTAAGCCAGACCTGGGACGCTTTGCAGTGGAATCTCCTGCTAGCGCTGGTGATCAGCTACCTACTCATGGCCGCGCTATTCCAGAGCTTTGCCTACCCTCTCGTGATCCTTTTCAGCGTACCGCTGGCTGGATTCGGTGGTCTGCTCGGACTCAGCGTCATGAACAGGTTTACCTACCAAGCGCTCGACATATTGACCATGCTGGGGTTTTTCATTTTGGTGGGAACCGTCGTCAACAATGCGATCCTGCTGGTGCACCAGTCTCTCAACCATATTCGGAATGACAACATGGATCCGCGCAAGGCCATCCGCGAATCCACCCGGAATCGTATCCGGCCGATTTTCATGAGCGTGCTGACCAGCGTTTTCGGGATGCTGCCTTTGGTGATCTTTGCGGGCGCCGGCGCGGAGCTTTACCGCGGAATTGGAAGTGTCGTCATTGGCGGACTGCTGATATCGACAGTGTTTACTCTCGTGCTGGTGCCGGCCCTGTTCAGTCTGGTCCTTGATTTGAAGTCTGGGACGGCGCGGTTGCTTCGCCGCATCTTCGGTCACGACGAGGTTCAGCCTGTTCAAGGGGACTGAGCCGCCAAGCATTCTTGACTGTGTCTAACCTGTTTGCCTCACTCCAGGGGGCAAGCCCAGACATCTGGGCCGCCTCGATCGGCGGCGCCGGCACATGAACTCCCAAGCCAAATTTGCGATTGGGCAGACCATTCACCATCGCCTGTTTGACTATCGAGGCGTCATCTATGATGCCGACCCGGCTTCCTCGGAACGGAGGAATGGTACGAGCACGTCGCGCGCTCGCGTCCTCCCAAGGACGAAGCCTGGTATCGCGTTCTGGTCCACGGCAGCGACAACGAAACCTACGTGGCGCAGCAAAATCTCGAAGCCGACCCGTCCGGTGAACCGGTCTTTCATCCCTTGACATCCCATTTTTTCTCGAAGTTCCAGGAGGGCGCCTACGTCCCAAAGCGGCAGGTGAGCTAGTGTAGTGCGCCAACCAGACTGCTGAAAAAACCTAACCTGGCGCTGGGAGAATTGAAGCGAGCATGGCAGCGAAGACACACCTGACAATTCTGTGCCTGGCCATTCTGGTTTCTGACCCCGGCCTCAGCGGCAGCTCAGGAGGGTCTGTCAGCCGGGGCCGACGAAAAAGCGGCCAGCCAAGCCTCCTTTGACGCCAACTTTCTGGCCTTCGTCCAGGACATCGCGCCGGGGCGCGTGGCGACAATAGCTGCAATCATGGAGTTCTGGCGAGAACAATCGATGTCACAAACAGACAGATTTTTTTCGCCCATGGCGCTGCGTCAGCTCGGTTTCCGGGTCCGTCAGGGGCCGTGATCATGCTGAGGTGTAGGATTGCTCGTGCGATCCGGATATACCAACACCTTTCGCTGCGGGCGGATCAAGCCTAATTCTTTCAGTGATTTAAGATCGTGGCGTCACCCCATCGGCGCTGCCTGCCAAAAACGGGCCTCGAACAACCTTCAGGGGAGCCGGAATTGCCCCTTCGCCGTTACACGGGATCTAGCTGCTCCGAAACTCACTTTCGCCGGTCCCCCTTCGCGGAAGTGACTCTGGACGGTGCGACCCGGTTCGATGAACGGGGACTTTCGCCAGGGCGGCTCCCCGTCGGGAGAGCCTAGAACGCTGCCCGGGGCAGCGGCCTCAAGCCCCGAGGTCGCTCGAGCGCCTCGCGATCCCAGGCTGCCAAGTCGGCCGCAGCTTCGTATGCGCTCTGGAAGAAAGTGTGCAGGGTCTCGTCGGGCGCATCGGAGTCCCGTACTGCGTCGTAAGTGAGGACGAACTCCCCGAGGTCCTTGTGCCAGAATGCCGCACCCGGTTCCACCCCAGCTTCGGCGTACCCCTCGGGGGTTGGGTAAGCGTAGGCGTAGAAGATGGGATCAGGCGTGACGGCATTCCCAGGCCAAAATCCACAGTTCGACACTTCGTGCGAGTAGGCCTCGCGAGTAATCTCATCCGGCAGGTGAGGGATGCCGCCCGGGTGCTCCGGCGCGGTACGCCCGGAGAACCTCGTCACGGCGAGGTCAGGGCCTCCCCAGAAGAAGTGGACCGGGCTCACCTTGCCGATGAATCGCGCCCGAAACTCACCCATGACGCGCCAAGTATTGCGCAGCGCGCCCCACAGGGCGCTTGCGTGCGCAGGTTCATACGCGGAGTGCACTTCGTCTTCGCCGAACGGGATCGGGTCGGGCACCTCGTTAGGCTCCGGGTGGATTGCGACCTCGCATTCCAGGCCTCGCAGCGCGCCCAGAACCTCGGCGTAAAACTCGGCCACAGTCCTGGGTCGGAGCTCTAGGTTCCGTACTGTGCCGTCGCTCGCGGCGATCGAGAGCATGTGGTTGATGAAGTCAAATTCGATCTGGAAGTCGCGAGCGCCATAAGGAATCGGCGAGGCGGTGAGCCCGCGCGAGGTGACATAAAGCGTTGCATTCCAGGAGTGGTTCACCCAGGGGGAAAGCTCCATGCGAACCTTCCCGACGATCTGAAACCACCTGTGGAGTGTGGCGATCGTGTCACCCCACGCCCGGTACGGCAGTTCGGGCCAATCCGACGGGCCGACAGTGGGTTTGGAGCGGTGAGCCGGTTGCATGTCGCTATTCTCCAATAGACTCATCGTGCGATCAAGATTGCTGAGCTTCCTAAGCGAAAGTCAACGATGGCGCAGGGCCTTGCCGTAGTGCTCTCGGTGCTCCCGACCGGCCAGAAGCGAAATGCCGGCGAGCGCAATCGCGAGGCTGAACGCCGGGCGGACGCCGTACACAGCGGCCACGGCGACAGCGGTAGCAGTCGTGAGCAGAACGCGCGCCACTGGAAGCCGCCCAGTCCCGCGCCACAGCGCCACCGCCATACCTCCCATAAAGAGCGCCAACCCTAAGGCAAGCGCCAACCGCCCCTCGAGAGCCAGTGGATCGGCCGGGTGAATCACAATCTCCTCGACAGCAGCGGCGAACCCAATCACGCCGAGGATCATTACGAAGTGGAACAGGCGTGCGCGATACTGACTTCGGGTCTCTGTTGCATGTAGCCGTTTTCGCCAATCGCCATGACGAGCCCGTCGCGCTGTAGAATCGCGTCGGCTTTCCGAGCAGTCGCGTAAATTGAGCAAAGCGCTTCGAGGGAAGGCAAATTTTCGGCCGTCAGTAAGCGCGCAGTGACCAACTTCGGCGCGAGGCGCTTCCACAGCGCCTTTCCTTCGGTAGCAAGCCATTTGGGAGCCTTTGGGAGGCCGTTTCAACGGCCCAAAAGCCCTCTCCGACACGCCCGGCGGCGGTTTTATCGGCTCCGACGTGCCTTCGCGGATGCGAACAACTCTTGTCTTTGTACAACACCGAAGATTTGGTGTTTCCCCGGCACGACGGCACCATCTGGAGACCCGAACAATTCACCGACAGCTACTTCCGCTTCGCCCGCAAGATCGGCGTCAAGGTACGCTTCCACGACCTCCGGCACACCCACGCCTCCCAATTGCTGCGGGCCGGAGTGCCGGTGAAGGTGGTATCCGAGCGCCTAGGGCATTCGGCTGTCGGGATCA
The DNA here is from genome assembly GCA_965248235.1 of Bryobacterales bacterium. Classification (GTDB taxonomy): domain Bacteria; phylum Acidobacteriota; class Terriglobia; order Bryobacterales; family UBA6623; genus UBA6623. Next base: position 377,113 of record CBDFIU010000004.1, read on the forward strand.
CACTCGACACGTACAGTCACGTGCTGCCAGGAATGCAAGAAGAGGCCGCCCAAAAGATTGACGCCGCTCTGCGGGCCGCGATGGAGACGCCCCGTCTGGCCTGAGATGAGAAGCCGGATTAGCAACAGATTAGCAAGCGGCGATTTCGAGCCAGATTGACGAGAATGACAGAATCCCCTAAGTTATTGAAAAGATGGCGGTGAGGGTGGGATTCGAACCCACGGAGCCCGCAAAGGCTCAACGGTTTTCGAGACCGCCCGATTCAACCACTCTCGCACCTCACCGTAATTCAATGATAACGGATCGTCGCCGCGGGCCAAGGGCGCCTCACTCGGTACGCCCTCGACTTGCCGCCCTATCGACCGCTCCGTAACCTAGCGCGACAATCCCTAGATAAACCGCTAGAATCTCGCTGTCGCCCAGCGTCAGATCGAAACAGCCCACAATCATCACGCCAAGCGTCGCCGCTATCGTCGCGTACAATAAGAACCGGTCGTCATCGCGGCCTCCAGGGACACGCGCCAAAGCGGCACGACAGTCAGTCAACACTCGCAACAGCAGCCACAGCAAGGCCAAGGCAGCCGGCAACCCACGTTCGGCCGCGTAGTGGATGTAGATGTTGTGGAGATGCCCGTAGTAGGCGTCGGGCAACTCGCCTTCCCACGGCGGCATGAACTCTTCAAACCTGGGGCCCACGCGCTCGGGACCGACGCCGAGCCACGGATGCGCCTGGACCATACTCCATCCTGTCTCCCACATCAAAAGGCGATTGGTGTTCGCAGCCGGTTTGATCGAGGCAATTCGCGTCCTCACGGCACCAGGTGAGAACGCCACCAACATGGCGATCACAACCGGCAGGGCCCACAACGCTTTCCTCTTCCAACTCCAAATCAGATATACCCCGCAAACCAGCAAAGCCAGCCAGACGCCTCGCGTAAAACTTAACAGCAGCGAAAACCCAATGAGCGATCCAAAGCCTACCCAAAAGACGCCGGTCTTCCTTCGACCGTGTTCAGAAAACAGTAGATAAGCCGTCAACACAACAAGCACCAACATACCTACCTCGCTGAAGGTCATCCAATGGCTGAAAGAACCGGTGATTCGGTTCCCAATGTAGGGCGTGTAGAACTCCTCTCCCGCCGCCCTCGCCGTTTGCCATTTGTAGACGAACTGCGCGATGCTCACGGCCGCCGTCGCGCCCGCCAAGATGAACCAGGCTTGGAGCAATCGATGAGCGGCATGCCGACGCGCGAGCAGCGAGTAGACGACCGGCAAGAAAGCGAACACGAAGAACTTTTTGATTTGCGGCAGCCCGTCCCACGGGGCGTCCGACGCGAAAAGGGAAATGACCGTCAGCCCGAGAAAGGCAAACAGCGGGGCCTTGATGGGAGGAAAACGTAGCGGTGTTTTCGAGGCGACCAACAATACCAGCGACGCGGCCAAACAAGCGTGCGAAAAAGCGATGGAAATCAGACCGCCCGCCGACGCTAGGAAGGCGAAGGCCAAGGCCGCTTGACACAACTTGTCATTCCCGGGAACGGGGACATGGGAAGAAATAGGCTTGGCGTTCACAAGAGTTCAAGGGTAAGTCATTCAGGTCGTAGGGGGTTGGCGAAGTGGGGCAGGTCTTCAGGCCTGCTCGAACTTCATCGCCTGGGCAGGCCTGGAGACCTGCCCCACCGCGCATCACGCCTCGATCGCTTTGGCGTAGACTTGCAAGGTTTCGTTGGCTGCCTTGGTCCAATGAAATTGCGTGGCTCGGGCGAGACCTTTGGCCTGTAACTCCGCGCGGCGATCCTCGTCTTCGAGCACGTCGACGATGCCCGCCTCGATCGAATCGGTATCGTCGGGATCGACTAATCGCGCCGCGTCTCCGGCGACCTCGGGCATCGCCGATCGATTCGACGTCACGACCGGCAACCCGGCCGACATCGCTTCGAGAACCGGCAAGCCGAACCCCTCCTCGAGGGACGGAAAGACCAAGGCTTCCGCCGAGCGGTAAAGCTTGGTCAACGAATCGTCATCGACATAACCAATCACGCGCACCCGATCACGCGCCGGGCTCGACTTGATGCGCGCCATGATCTCTTCCGCTCCGTAGCCCGCCGAGCCGGCCAGCACGAGCAGGTAGTGAGGCCGCAGGCGTTCGAAAGCCTCGATCACCCTCACGACGTTCTTGCGCTTTTGAATCGCCCCGACATGCAGCAGGAAGGGCGCATGCAGTTCTGTCTCTTTCCGAAACGCGGTCAAGGCCTCTTCGGCTATCTGGGGAACGCGGTTCACGCCATGGTGGACAACATCGATGCGCGACGGGGGAAAGCCCAGATGGTCGGCCACCTGATTGGCGGTGTAACGCGAGACGGCGATGATGCGATCGGCCCGCCCCGCGGCTTCCCGCGCCAGCGACGTGAAACGGCCGCGAAATTCCGGCGTCGAGTAATCGCCGTTGATGACAAAAAGGTCGTGGAAGGTCGCCACCGCGCGGCGAAAGCGGCAGCGCGGCAATCGTTGGTTCAAACCATGAAACAGATCCACGCGCCGGCGAAACAGATAACAGTTGAACTCCGCCAGTAACTTACGGGAACAATTCGATCCGGGCGGCGAGGCTCCGAAAGCCCGCAAGAAGCGATTGGCGCGATAACAAAGGTCGAAGTAGTCTCGCGGCGCGGCCTTGACGATGGCGGTAATCAGATTCAAGCTGTAGACGGCCACGCCGGAAGGCGCCGCGGCCAGGCTGTAGCCGGCGTCGAGCGCGATCCTCAAGGCAGCAGCTCCTCGACTCGCCGTAAGACGGCGTCCGCGCTTTCACCCTGCTCGACAGCAACCACATCAGCGCGGGCAAGACCTCGCGGCGACCAACGTTCTCGCATGCGGGCGTTGGGGGCTCCGGCGAAGACGCTGATCAAGGGCACTCCCAACGCAGCGGCCAGATGGCCGCCTGCCGAGTCGTATCCGATGTAGAGGTCCGCCGCAGCTGTGATTCCGGCGAAAGCGCTCAGGCTGCCTTGCCACGTCATGACGTCGGCGGCGTCTATGCGGTCGGGCAGCACGGGGTCGGAAACGATGCGGGTTACCGACAGCCCCCGCTCGCATAGGAATTTCTCAATCCGGTCCATGCGCTTCAATTCGTCTTCGCCCGCGCCGCGATCGAGAAGAACCCGGTAGCCCTTCGTGACGAGCAAGGCGATCAACACGCGTTCGAAAACGTCGTCAACGCGTTTCGCGTCGTTGTTCCCAACGCCGAGATTCACCGCGACTGTCTTTCCCTGCACGGCTCCGCGAACTCGCCGACCCAGATCACGATCGGTTTCAGGAAGGCTGACGTAGGGATAGAGCGGCTCGCTCGTGGGTCCGAAATGGGATTCCAAGCCTTCGGCCGTGAGTTGGGAAAGAGACTTGCGGGCGGAATCGGCCTGCGCGCCGAATGACCGCGTTTCGAGAAACAAATATCCGGCATCACTTCGAGTCAATGGCAGAAGACCCAATTGAGTCATTCGCGAATCCGGGTCAACGATCAAGAACTCATCCTCGCCACACGCCGCGATTTCCGCCGCCACGGCGTCGGCGGGGGCAAACCAGGCGCCCAGCCTTTCCATCAGCGTTCCGCCGCGAGGGTAGTCCAACACAAGCGCGGAGATACGCGGGTCGGAAGCAAAGAACGCCGCCGACTTCGGCCCGCCGACCAGTTTGATCTCCGCATGCGGGGCCAACTGTTTCAGCTTCGCCAACACCACACTTGCAACCGCGATGTCGGCGCCCAGCGTGACGCGGGACAGAACAAGAATCTTGCGCAGTCCCGCGGCTCGCGAAAGATCAAAGGCCTTCGGCCGGCGAACGCGATCGGCTCGATTGAGCAGGGCCCGCCGGTCGTCCAATCCGAAGGCGCGCAGTCTTCGATCGAGTTCCGCGCCCGTCGGCCGCCGGCGGCAGAAGTCGATCACGCGCGAGAATAGTTCGACATAGGCATCACAAAGTCGCGGCTCAAAGCCGTCGGCGAGGGCCTCGATAAGATCGCCGAAGAGGGCGTCGGCGCCCGCCCGCGCCTCGTCGGGGTTTGAAGATGTCGCCAGGCGGCAAAGCGTCTCGACCAATTCGAATGCGCGCGGGACATCGTCTTCCCTGCCCTTGTCGAGCAAGTGGAAGGATTCAGCGGCAAGATCATGGGCTTGGGTGGTGGGAGCCATGACGCGAAGCAGTTCCTCAGCATGACGAATCCACCTAGGGGGTTCAAGCAAGGGAAAGCCATCGCGGCCCCAACAAAAATGCCCGCCCGGCGAACCGGGCGGGCAAAGGGCCTACCGAAAGACCGTAGCTTATCCTCGGAGTAGCGCGAGGACGGCTTGCGGCGCGGAGTTCGCTTGCGCGAGGGCCGCAACGCCCGCCTGTTGCGCGATCGAGGCTCGTGTCAGGTTGGCTGCTTCGGCCGCGAGATCGGCATCTCGAACGCGGCTTTCCGCGGCGGCCAGGTTGGTGATTTGCGTCGATGCCAGACCGATGGCAAAGGTCAGATTGTTCTGCCCCTTACCGACATCGGCCTGAATCCTGGCCAACACCGTGACAGCGGTCGCCAAAAGCGTAACCGCCGACTCGGCATTCTCCTTGCTCGAGATGTCGGTAACGCTGCCGCCGGTCAATTCATCGGAGGTCAGCAATTGCGCCGTCCCGCCGTTGAGTCCGCCGCCGTTCTCGGTCGTGCCGATGCTGACGCGAAACTCCTGCAACGTGGAGATGAAACGAATTCCCTCTCCGGTATTGGCGTCGTTCCGCTCCTTGACGGCGACAATCGATTGCAGCGTTGTGTTGTTGGACTGCTGCAACTGTGCGTTAAGGTGCTGTACCGCTTCGTCGAGGGACGTGATAGTCCCGGTGCCGTCATTGGCCAACGTAATGTTGATCGATTGCTGCGCGCCGGTGGCATCATTGGCGGTGAGCGTGATGGTCTGATCGTCCCCGCCGAAGACAATGTCGGCATAGGAGGTCACATCCCCGATGGTGGAAGCGTCGGCCCCTCCGGAGTTGAACGTGGTCTCGAGGAACCCGGCGCCGGCTGTCAACGCATTGGTGTCGTTGTCGACGGTGAAGGTCGCGAAGCCGAACCCTCCGTTAGTGTCGTCGACGTTGAGTTGGAACAGCGACCCGTTGGTTGAAGCCAAACGAATCGATGTACCACTCTCACTGGCGACGAGCCCGGCCGAGGCCAGCGTTGCATTGGCCGCGATGGCGGCGTTCAACACGTCCACCCGTGTGGCCCGCGTGCCGGAAGCGTCAGCGGCCACGGTGATCGATTCGACGCTACCGCCGATCAGGATCGAAAACGTGGACGCTTCGGTGATCGCGCCGCCCGTCGCCGCGCCGGTATATTGCGTGTCGATCGGAGCGGTGTTGTCGCCCGTCAAGAAGCTTCCCAACCCGAGATGGTTCTCCTCATCGCCCGAGACGGAGACCTTAAACTCCTGCCCCAGCGAATTGGTGAACTGGATGGTGCCGGCGGCGGCGGCGGTGAGTGAGAAACCCGCCGTGGTGAGTGTGGTGTTAGCCGAGAACTCAGTGTTGAGTTCGCTGATGATGCTGCCGACGGTTTCGGCCGCGGCGACCGTCAACGTCAACGTGATCGCAGAGGCCAGGCCGCCGCCTTCGAGCGAACGAGGATGTTGCCGGCATTCGTGAACGTGGTTGCCGCCGCGGCCGCGGCCGTGTCGGCATCGACATCGATTTCGAGGATCGTGCCGGTCGGGTTCGTCACCGAAGTCAGGTTGCCCAACAGCGCGTTGGACACACGGTCGCCGGCCGCCACTTGGAAAGCCGTGTCGCTCGAAGAGAACGCCAACTGCTTTTCGCCCTCCGCATCGGTGTTGATACTCGCCGTGACGCTGGCGTTCTTGAAGGCCTGTTCCGCCTGGCTGGTTGCGCTGAGACCGTTGATGGCGTCGTTGATCGCCGTCGTTAGCGTTGAGGTGTCCACGACGCCGCTCAGATTGACCGACACGCGAACCGACGATGAATCAGAGAAAGCCGGTCCGCTGAAGACGAACTCCGTGAAGCCCGCCGTTCGCAACGAGGCCACGTTCGTCGCATCGGTAGCGATGTCCTGAACGCTCGTAGCAGATGCGTCGCCGATGTCCACGGCGATCGCCGTGCCATGATTGCCTTCGCCGAGCACTTGGACGCCGCTCAATCCCAGAATGCTGGCATTAACGGCCGAGTTCGACAGATCAATCTGTACCGATCCGTTGGTCGTCTCCGAGACGCCGTTGTTGGTCCGGCCGCCGCCGATGAAGACCGAGAGCGCCGCGCTGAAGGTACCGCCCGGATCGAGTCCGACAGACTGCGCCTGCCGGTCAATCTCGGTGAGCACTGATTGAAATTCGGTGTTCAGCGTACTGCGGTCACCGGTGAACGTTCCCGAAGCCGACTGCGTGGCCAGCGTCCGAGCACGATCAATCAGCAGTGAAATGTTGTTGATACCGCCGTCGATGGTCTGCAAAGTACTCAAACCGTCGGCGGCGTTTCGAATGCCCTGCCGCAACACGGCGATGTCGGACCGGAAACGGTTGGCGATCGCCAACCCGGCCGCGTCGTCCGCGGAGGAGTTGATCCGTAAGCCCGAAGTCAACCTCGTGATCGTCCGCTGTTGCAGATTGTTCGTTTTGATGAGGTTCTCTTGGGCTATTAACGAAGATACGTTGGTAACAATTGAAAATCCTGCCATGATAATTCCTTCCTTGGTGAAAATCGCGCCGCGAGTCCATTCACGGCCGGCCGGGCCTGGGGCCCAACCTGTTGTTTGTCTGCAACGGTCCTTATCGGACCTAACCGGGAATTGTTGAATTGGGCCGCCGGCTTGAGAGAGATTGGGGCGACGGAGGCGCTTAGTGAGGCGGGTCTCGGGGCCGCCCAGCAACGGCATTTGAGCCGACTGCCCAGCGGGCTCGACCCTTGCCTTGGACCGGCCCCCGGCAGCGCCCTTGGTACAATAGCTTTTTCCCCGTGCCGAGCCGAAATGCAATCATCTACCCGGGGTCGTTTGATCCGCTGACCAACGGTCATCTGGATTTGATCGAGCGGGCCGCGAAGCTGTTCGACGAAGTCATCGTCGCGGTCTTGGAAAACGACGCCAAGCATCCGCTGTTTACCACCGCGGAGCGCATGGAAATGCTCGAGGAGGCCGTGGGACACCTCGAGAACATATCCATTGACAGTTTCGGGCGACTGCTGGTCGATTATGCCCGGGAAAAGGACGCTCGTTTGATTTTGCGCGGGATTCGAGCTGTCTCCGACTACGAATACGAGCTACAGATGGCGCTCATGAATCGCAAGCTCGCCCCCGAGTTGGAAACCGTCTTTATGCTGCCCGCCGAGGCCTACAGCTATCTCAGCTCCGGGCTGGTCAAGGAAGTTTGCGGTCACGGAGGCGACATTAGCGAGTTGGTTCCGCCCGGCGTCGAGAAGCGATTGCGAGCGAAAGGAAAGGTTATCTAACACAGTATGGAAATTGCCGAGCGAATGAACCGCATCAGTGAATCCGCCACGATGGCCGTGAGCGCCGAGGCAGGCCGTCTCAAGGCCGCCGGCGTCGATGTCGTCGCCTTTGGCGCCGGCGAGCCCGATTTCCCGACCCCGGACAACATCAAGCAAGCCGCCATTCGCGCGCTCGACGAAAATTTCACGAAGTACACCCCGGCCGGAGGTATTCCACAGCTCAAGGAAGCGATTTGTGAATACCATGCCAAATATTTCGGGACCAATTACGAGCCGGCCGAGTGTATTGTCTCGGTAGGCGGCAAGCACGTCATTTTCAACACCGTCGCCGCCCTGATCGAGGAAGGCGACGAAGTTGTGCTGCCGGTTCCCTATTGGGTCACCTTCTACGACGTGGTCAACTATCACGGCGGGAAATGCGTCCAGGTCATAACGAGGCAGGAAGAGGGTTTTCGGCTCACCGCGGATGCTATCGAGGCGGCCCTGACGCCCAAGAGCAAACTCCTCATCGTCAACTCGCCCAACAACCCCAGCGGAGCCGTGGTTTCTCGTGAGGAGTTCGAAAAGATCTACCGGCTGGCGGCGAGCCGCGGCGTAACGCTGATGACCGATGAATGCTACTGCCGCCTGGTCTATGACAGCGAGCCGTTTTCGATTGCCGCCGTCGAAGGCTCGAAGCCGAATATTGTCGTGGCCGGTTCGCTATCGAAAACGTATGCTATGACCGGTTGGCGGGTGGGTTTCGCTCTGGCCCCGAAAGAGATCATCGGCGTGATGGGCAAGCTGCAGAGCCACGCCACTTCGAACGTCACCTCGATCGCCCAAAAGGCCGCCATCGAAGCCCTGACCGGACCACAAGACTCGGTCCAGGAAATGCTCGAGGAGTATCGCCGCCGCCGCGACTTCGCCGTCCAGGCGCTCAGCGACATTGCCGGCGTGACGTGCGAGACGCCGGGGGGCGCTTTCTACGTCTACCCGAACTTCAGCCATTACTTCGGGAAAAACGGCATCAACAGCGCCATGGATTTCGCCGGCGCTCTATTGAAGCAAGCCCATGTGGCGCTGGTTCCGGGCGAGGCCTTCGGGACCAACGAACATGTGCGGCTGTCCTATGCAACCTCGATGCACGAGCTTGAACGCGGCATTGCGCGAATCCGTGATTTCGTCGAAGGTCTCGATTGAGCCCGTTGTATCCACTCAGACTTCCTGCTTCCTTCCGGGAAAAGATTTGGGGCAAACGCGATCTCGGTCCGTGGTTTCCATCACCCCGGCCGCGCTCCTCGCCGATCGGCGAGGCTTGGTACAGCTTTGAGGAAAACCGCGTCGCGAACGGCCCGTTTGCCGGCGAAACCCTAGGCGACCTCATCGACAAGTTCGGCGAACGGTTGATGGGGCCGGGCTACCGACCCAGCGCGTTGCGGCGACGCTCGGCATCGCAAGGGTCCGTACCTAGCGACGCCGCAACCGGGGCCTACTTCCCGATCCTGACAAAGCTTCTCTTCACCAGCGACCGGCTTTCGGTTCAAGTTCATCCCGACGACGAATACGCCCTGGCCCACGAGGGAGGCCCCGGCAAAACCGAAGCCTGGTACGTCGTGGCGGCCGAACCCGGCGCTCGGGTCGCGCTGGGGACCAAAGAGGGCCTGGCGCCCGACCAATTACGGCGCTTGGCCGAGAGCGGCGAGATCGTTGATCATCTGAATTGGATCGAGGCGCGACCCGGCGACGCGTTCTTCGTCCCCCCAGGAACTTTGCACGCACTTGGCCCCGGTCTGGTGATCTGCGAAGTGCAACAGAACTCCGACTTGACCTACCGCCTGTATGATTACGGCCGCCCGGGCGCGGACGGAAAGCCTCGACCCTTGCACCTGGATCGAGCCGCGGAGGTTGTCCGGCCCGAGATCCGCCCGGAGGCCGCGGCGCCGGTGGTGATCGTCGAGCCCGAAACGAATGGGAAGCGGGAATTGTTGGCCGCGTGCCGCTATTTCGCCTTCGAAAGAATGTCGTGGGCGGAACCGGGCCGATACATTGCCGGCGGCAACAGCGCGGAATTGCTGATCTTCCTGGAAGGCCGCGGTCGGATCAGCGGCGACGGACCGGACGACCGATCTGTTTCGCCGCGGCGTGAAGCCTATGCCCCGGGCGACGCCTACCTGATGCCCTATGAATTACGGAGCTTCGATCTACACCCTGAGTGCGGCACGACCGCCATGCGAGCCTACGTCCCCGACGTCGATAGTTTGACGGAGCAATTGCGGGCGTCGGGCGCAACAACGGAGCAGCTTCGAACGCTGGTGGAGTGAAAATTCAGAGCCCCGAGGGCAAGCGACGGGGTGCGGTCCGCGCCCGCCACGCGCTCTGCAATCACACTTTCCCGAACCATTGCGCACGGCGGCACGGTCTCCGGCCTTACTGGAGATTACCGTGCGCTTGGCCCGTCGCTTGCGCTTAGGGCTCTGAATCTTCTTCCCCGAATACTCTAATCTAAAGAACACATCGATCGTGGGAATGTCCCTCATCCAAATCAATTCCCCGTCCAATTCGTCGGCGTCGGCCCGTCTGCCGTCTTGGCTCCGCCAAGGTAAGACCGACTTCCCTGCCCTTCACGACCTCAAAGTCAGGCTCCGCGAGCGTCGGCTGCACACGGTCTGCGAATCGGCCCGCTGCCCCAATATCCACGAATGCTTCGCCCGCAAGGCGGCGACGTTCATGATCTTGGGCAATACTTGTACGCGCACTTGCGGGTTTTGCGCCGTCCCTCAGGGCACGCCGGAAACTCTCGATCCCGATGAGCCCCGCCAAGTCGCCGAGATGGTCGCGGAAATGGAATTGCGCTACGTTGTCATCACCAGCGTGAACCGCGATGAATTGCCCGACGGCGGCGCCGGCCACTTCGCGCAAACCGTGCAGCAGGTCCGTGAGGCCCTTCCCCATGCCAAGATCGAGGTATTGACCCCCGACTTTCGCGGCGACACTGACGCGATCGCGAAAGTGCTCGACGCCGGCCCCGACGTCTTCAACCACAACATGGAAACGGTCGCGCGGCTCTACGACCGCGTGCGCCCGCAAGCCGACTATCGCCAATCGCTCGACGTGCTGGCCTTTGCCCGTCGACGGGCCCCGGACGTTCTAACGAAATCAGGATTGATGGTTGGATTAGGGGAAAGCGAAGACGAAGTGCGCAGCTTGCTCGACGACTTGCGGCGATCTGAAACCGATGTGGCCACGATCGGACAGTATTTGCAGCCTCGCCGCCGACGCCTTCGGGTCGAGGAATACGTGCCGCCCGAAACCTTCGAGCGCTACCGCGAATACGGCGAATCGATCGGGTTCAGGGATGTCTTCAGCGGCCCGCTGGTGCGCAGCTCCTACATGGCCGAGCAGGTCGAGCAACGGGCCTAGGCGGGGCTAGGCGGCGTATCTCGTCGCCTGACGGGCAAAGCACGCGATAGGCCCGCCATTACATCGATGCGCTTGCCGGCCGTGCTTACCGCACTGTGAGCCGGACCCACCTGCACCGATGAACGCGCGGCCATTCATACGTTGGGGTTCCCGCCGCCCCTTCAGGGCTCGGACGGGTGGGGGATCCTACCCAGGGTTCCGCCTTCGGCTCCACCCTAGGCTATATTCCCGCCGCCGCTTCGCGGCTCAAGACGTTCGCGGTCTTGTCGGGCACGCTACCAAGAACGCGCCAGGATTGGTATGGAGACTAGCCCTTGACTAGCCCGCGTTTCTTGCCACGTGATGAGACGAAGCGCGTGACAGGGCTGTCGGTACGATACACGAGCCGCCCGGCATTTCCGACCCAAAGCTAGCGATACTGGCGATGCACCGCGAGCACGCGGCCTTGAATCGAGAGCTGCGCGAGCGGGACCATGATGGGGTCCATTTGGGCATTCGCCGGCTGTAGACGCGCCATCGCTTTCGGCTCGCGGTAGAAACGCTTGAGGGTCGTCTCGTCGCCATCCACGAGAGCGACCACGATCTCGCCGCTGCGGACCTGTTCGGGGTTGACCTTTTCAACCAACACGTAGTCGCCTTCCATGATGTGGTCGTCGATCATCGATTCGCCTTGCACCCGCAAAGCGTACACGCCATCGACGCCGCAAAACGGCGCGAACGACAGCGTGTCGGGATCGGCATAAGTTTCGATCGGCCGGCCGGCGGCAATCGCCCCCAGCAGAGGCACTTCCGGCGGCGGAGGCGGTTCGACCGCGGCTTGTTCCTCGCGGCGGGCCTTGCGTTCCTCGTAATAACGCGGCCCTAAGTCAAGGGCACGGCTCTGATTGAAGCTTCGGACCAAATACCCTTTCGATTCAAGGGCGGTCAGATGCTTGTGGACGGTGGCGATGGACGCCAGCCCCAGCCCCTCGGCGATCTCTCCGAAACTCGGGCTGTAGCCGTTGTCACGAATGAAGTCATCGATGAAATCGAGCGCTTCCTTCTGTCGACGGGTGAGTGCCATGGACCTCTCCTTCGCCTTCTATTCTAGGGGAAGAAAGAGGGAAAAGCAACCAGGCTGAAAGTTTTTCGCTTGGTTCGGCCGGGGCTAAAGCCTTGAGGAAGAAGGCCGCTGAAGTGGCCTCGACTCCTTGGCAGACCCGTTGAACCGGCCCTCATAGGACCGGCCTACCGGCAACCCAAGCCCGGTGGACCGCGGTGAACAGGGCCGAGCGCGGATTTCCGTCCACGCGTCTGCCTTTATAGCTCGCATTGCTGGACGGACTTGCCCTATTTATGTCGCACACCCTTCCTTGCAGCAGCGAGGCTTATGTTTGATGGCATAATGGAGAGGAACTTCGTGTCGCTTACTTTTCGGTTGAAGCTCCGCCGACAACGGGCGACGATGGAGTTGTAGAGGGTTGGGCTCGCAAGGCGGCTGTCCCCGGGTGGAAACGCAGTTTCCTCGGCGGAGGGCTTGAACCTCGTCGGCGCCGTCGTCGATCTCGGTATGACGGCCTCAAAGGTAGAAGCCACATGATCGAAGCGACTGAAAAGATCTGGCACAACGGCAAGTTCATCGATTGGGACGACGCGCGGATTCATGTGATGACCCATGCGCTGCACTACGGGACGAGTGTTTTCGAGGGGATTCGTTGCTATCAGACTCCGTCGGGCGGGGCCATCTTCCGTCCGCGCGAGCACATTCGACGTTTCTTCGACAGCGCCAAGATCTATCGCATGGAGGACATCGGCTTCACGCAAGAAGCGCTCGTCGACGCGCTGGGCGAGCTGGTTCGGGCCAATGGCTTGTCGGCGTGTTACCTACGGCCGATTCTCTTTCGTGGCTACGGCGATGTGGGCGTGCTGTCGGTGAATAATCCCATCGAGGTCTTTATTGTTTGCTGGGAATGGGGCAAGTATCTCGGGCCGGAGGCGCTTGAAAAGGGCGTGGACGTCTGCGTGTCCTCTTGGACGCGCTTGGCGCCCAATACCCTGCCCGCGATGGCCAAGGTGGCGGCCAACTACATGAACTCGCAACTCATCAAGATGGAAGCCACGACGAACGGCTATTCCGAAGGTATCGCCCTGGACGCCTCCGGATACGTCTCCGAGGGTAGTGGCGAAAACGTTTTCTTGGTTCGTGACGGCAAGATTTATACGCCGCCCATGGGCACTTCGGTGCTTCCCGGTATCACGCGAGCCACGGCCATGCAACTGGCCGCCGATTGCGGCTTTGACCTTGTCGAGCAGGCGATACCACGCGAATGGCTCTACATCGCCGACGAGCTGTTTTTCACCGGAACGGCCGCCGAGATCACGCCGATTCGATCGGTCGACCGCATCAAGGTCGGAACCGGCGAGCGTGGCCCGATCACCGAGCGGCTCCAGAAGGAATTCACGTCGATTCTCACCTGCGAAACCGAAGACCGCTACGGTTGGCTCAGTTTCGTCAACGCGCCGAACAGCGTAGTGGTGTAGCCGGGACTTCATCGAGGTCTGAAGACAACCGATCTCGGCTCGGAGGAAAGATGCCCCGTGATCGAATCCTGACGGCCGGCCGACGAGTGGTACTCACCATCATCGCTCTCGGTCTCTGTCTCCCCATGGCGGCCGAGAAACGGCGTGATGGGAAGCCTGTCTCATTCAACCTGGCCGGATTGAAACTAATCCCCACAGCTTGGGATAAAGACGCCAACTTTGCCAAGCTCGAGCACTGGACGCGAAAAGCGGTCGCGGCCAGCGCCGATTTCGTTGTAACCCCGGAGGGCTATCTCGATGGTTACACCGCCAATATCAATTTGCGGAAAGATTCAACCATGGAGAAAGTCCGGGCCGTGGCTGAGCCGGTCGACGGGCCAACGTTGAGGCGTGTCGCCGCTCTCGCGGACGAGTTGAATATTCACCTCTTGGTGGGTTTCGCCGAGCGGCGTGGTGAAGACCTCTACAACTCCGCCGTTGTTTTTTCGCCGGAGGGTGAGACGGTTGCGCTTTACTCGAAAGCGCACGACGCCAGGGACGAGCCGTTCACGAAAGACGGCGCGCGGTTTCCGGTTTTCGATTCCGCATTAGGCCGCCTGGGGATGTTGATTTGTTATGACCGCCAGTTGCCGGAGACGTCGCGCATCTTGGCGATCAAGGGAGCTCAGCTCATCCTCGTTCCGGCGTTTGGGTTGGGCACAACCGAGATCAATGAAGACATCATGATGAGAACGCGAGCCTACGAAAACAGCGTCTACGTTGCTCACGTCCATCCGATCAACACATTCATCGTGGACCCGGAAGGAACGATCATCGCCCAAGAGAAAGGCGTTGCCGAGAAAGTCGTAATGGCGGAAATCGTCTTGGATGACCGGATCGGCAGTGGACCGATTCGCGACCGCCGCCCGGAAATCTACAAGGAACTGATTACAGTTCGTTAGGCCGCCATAAGGGCGCCACCGGCGCCATAAGCCACAATGATTCGAGTGGAGCCGGCGTGACTCCCGGGAGGTCTCGGGGAGCCCGGTGCGAATGAATATTGAAACGGTTCGTCTTCATTGCCGCCCTTGCTGGCGCCCTGGTTTGGATAGCGAATCGACAGCCGTCTCCATCGCGTAATTCGGCGCAAGCCGCCGGAAAAACGTTCCAAGACCCAGCTCCGCCCGAAGTCAGCGATCTCCCGACCGTCGCGCCGCCCAAGGCGACCGCCCACCCCGGGGTCACCTTTCACGGTAAGCCGAAGCCTCTTTCGCCCGCCGCCGTGACGCACGATTGGGAATCGTTTCTGGGCCCGACCCACAATGCCGTTTCGTCCGAAACCAAGCTGGCGAAAAACTGGCCGGCAAGCGGGCCGCCGCTGGTTTGGGAGATGGAACGCGGCAGCGGATATAGCTCGCCGGCGATCAGCGGCGACAAGTTGGTCTACTTGCACCGTGTAGGCGACGAAGAGGTCGTCGAATGTTTGGAAGCGGAAACGGGCCGGCGGTTCTGGCGCTTCGCCTACTCGACCGACTACAGCGACCGCTACGGCTATAACAACGGACCGCGCGCCGCGCCCGTCATCGCCGACGGCCGGGTCTATATCCACGGAGCCAAGGGTGAGCTGCACTGTCTGAAGCTCGACACCGGGCAACTTTATTGGAAACGCGATCTGCCCGCCGAGTTTAAGATTCCTCAAGACTTTTTCGGAATCGCCGCGACGCCTTTGATCGAAGGTGATCTACTGATTGTCACGGTGGGCGCGCCGGGAGGCCCGACCGTCGCGGCCTTCGATAAAACGAGCGGCAAGCTGGTCTGGGGCGCGGGCTCGGAATGGGGCGCGGGGTACGCCTCGCCGGTTCCGGCGACCGTTCACGGCAAGCGGCGTGTTTTCGTCTTTGCCGGCGGTGAAAGTCGCCCTCCAATCGGCGGCCTGATTGCCCTTGATCCCGCGAACGGCTCGATCGATTTCACCTTCCCCTGGCGCAGTCGCAGTTTCGAGTCGGTCAACGCGTCTTCGCCCGTGGTGATCGGCAATCACGTTTTCATTTCGGCCACCTACCGCACGGGCAGCGCTTTGCTCGACATCGCCCCCAACCTCTCGCAGTCCGTCGCCTGGACGACCAAAGAAGTGGGCCTGCATTGGACTACCGCCGTTCACAAGGACGGCTATCTGTACGCCTATGACGGCCGCAATGAACCCGACGCTTCGATCGTCTGCATCGAACTCAAGAGCGGCAAGGTGGTATGGCGCGAAACACCCGAATGGAACGAGAGTGTTGAGTACCGCGGCAGCCAACGAACGCACAATGCGAGTACGCTGCGCGGCTCGTTGTTGTGGGCCGACGGCGGATTTATTGCTCTGGGCGAGTTGGGCCACCTGCTGCGGCTCGATCTGACGCCCGAGGGATATAAAGAACTGGCGCGCGCTTGGCTGTTCAGCGCACGCCAGACTTGGAGCCTGCCGGTGCTCAGCCGCGGGCTGCTCTACATCAGTCAGAACGAGCGGGGGCTATTCGACCGCAAGCCGCCCCGGCTGTTGTGCTACGACTTGCGGGCCGCGGAATAGGTCTCGGCGTTCTTTCGCTCTGTTCGGACCCGCAGAGGAGTTCCGTTTCTGTGAATCACTGATTCATATTACCGCCATGAAAATGGGGGTCGGGGTGTTCCTGCTGCCCTTCCAGGGCTCACCTGTGGTGGCGGGGCGACCCAGGGTTCCGCTTCGCGGCTGAGGACATGAGCGGTTTCAGTGCTCGCGCCGCGATCGGCCATACCTTTGAAAGGGGACCTTCGCAAGAGCCGCAACACTGATTTCCTATAATTGTGTTTTCTCGAAAAATCGATTGGAGGCTTCAGCCGATCTTGTGTCGTCCATCGTAACGTGGCCTGTCGGCAATCGTTTCCTTCGATCCGCTTCTCGGAGTCATCCATGAGTCAATCCCCTATTCCCAAGGCCGTCCATGCGAAATCGCGCGACTTGTTCGCGCGCGCTGAGAAGTCTATTCCCGGCGGCGTTAACTCGCCGGCCCGCGCTTTTCGCTCGGTGGGCGGCGATCCGGTTTTCATCGAACGCGGCGAGGGCGCTTACCTCCACGATGTCGACGGAAACGCCTACGTTGATTTCGTCGGATCGTGGGGGCCCTTGCTGCTGGGACATCGCTACCCGCCCGTGATCGAAGCGCTCGAAAACGTCCTTGGCGAGGGCACCAGCTTCGGCGCGCCAACCGAGCGGGAAATCGAAATGGCCGAGTTGATTCGGAAGATGGTTCCGAGTCTGGAGTCCCTGCGGCTGGTCAACTCGGGCACCGAGGCGACGATGAGCGCCATCCGCGTCGCGCGCGGATTTACCGGCCGTGATCTCGTCGTCAAATTCATTGGCTGCTATCACGGCCATGTCGACTCGCTGCTGGTCAAGGCCGGTTCGGGCGTGGCCACGCTGGGAATTTCCGATTCCGCCGGCGTGCCGAAGGGCTTCTCGGAAACCACGATTCCCCTTCCCTTCAACTCCGTCGAAGCTTTGGAGGAATGTTTCTCCGTGCGAGGGTCGGAAATCGCGGCCGTCATTATCGAGCCCGTGGTCGGCAATATGGGCTGCGTTCCGCCCAATCCGGGTTACCTCGAAGCGGTGCGCGAAATCACCGAGCGTCACGGAGTCCTGCTGATCTTTGATGAAGTGATGACAGGCTTCCGCCTCTCCCAAGGGGGAGCGCAAGAGCGCTTCGGCATCCGCCCCGATATGACGACGCTGGGTAAAGTCATTGGCGCCGGCTTGCCGGTTGGCGCTTACGGCGGGCGCCGCGACATCATGGAGAAAGTGGCGCCGCTCGGCCCCGTCTATCAAGCCGGGACGCTATCGGGCAATCCCCTCGCCGTGGCGGGCGGGCTCGCCATGTTGCGGGCACTCGACGGCAATGGCGGCATCTATGAACAACTCGAAACCTCCGGCGCATGTCTTGAGCAAGGTTTGCGCCAAGCCGCCGAACAAGCCGGGACTCCCGTGACCATCAATCGAGTCGGATCGATGCTCACCGTCTTTTTCAACCAAGGTCCGGTGACGAATTTCGACCAAGCCGCCGCGAGCGATACGGAACGCTTCGGGACATTCTTCCGCGGCATGCTGGAACGCGGGGTCTATCTTCCTTGTTCGCAGTTCGAAGCGGCTTTCGTCTCGGCGGCCATGAAAACCGAAGATATCGACAAGACCGTCGAAGCCGCGCAAGCAGCTTTTCAAGACGCAGCAAGCTAGGGTTGCACAACCTCTATAGATTCGTCACGGGAGAAAAGCGAAAAACCCGCACATGGCGTGAGCTCTCCATCGTGGCCAAACCAACTTTCACGGCACCATCCCATCAGCGCATCACGGCGTCGCGGCGGGTGCGGGACATAAATATGGCGAATCGACGGCCCGGGCCCGAGCGTATGCTTGCTTGAAGTCTTCGCTTGGTTCGACCATGGCTAAAGCCACATGGGAGAAGGCCGTTGCAACGGCCTCGTGGTGGTGAACGAGTGTTTACACCGGCCCACCGGCCCTAAAGGGCCGGCCTATTTGCGACTCAAGCCCGGTGAACCGGGGTGAACCGGGCGGAGCGTGGACTCCCGTCCACGCCTCTGATTCTATTGCTCGGATGGTTGGAGGGATGTTCCACATTTATGTCGTACGCCCCGGCGCGACCGGTCGCAGCGAATTGGTTCGCCGCTTGACTATACTTGACCCGAACCCATCCCACTGCCATGAAAGACTCCGTCTGTTTCGAAAATCTCAGCCCCCTTTCGTTCCTCGACCGCAGCGTCTACGTCTACCCCGACAAGACCGCTGTCGTCGATCGCGGCCGCGCCTATAGCTACGGCGAATACAGCGCGCGGGTGAACCGCCAAGCCGCCGCGCTGCAGCGGATCGGCGTCGCGAAAGGGGACCGTGTCGCCGTGCTCGCTCCCAACGGACGAGCGATGCTCGAAGCGAAGTTTGGACCGATGCGGCTGGGTGCGATCTTGGTCGCGCTCAACACCCGCCTTTCCTCGCGCGAGATCGCCTACATCCTGAATCACTCCGGGGCCAAGGTCTTGCTGTTCGATTCGGAATTGGCGCCGACCGTACGCGGCCTCCTTGACGACGTGCCGAAAGTCGAAAGCTACATCCAGGTCACCGACGAAGCCCCGAGAGCGGAAGACATTCCCGGTCCCGATTATGAAGACTTTCTCGCAGCCGCCCCCGCCGAACCCGACCCCGTCGAGCCGCTGACGGAAACCGAGACGATCACGATCAATTACACCTCGGGCACAACCGGCTTTCCCAAAGGCGTCGAATACCACGGCCGCGGCGCTTATCTGAACGCCCTGGGTGAAGCGATGGAAACGGGCATGAATTCACGCTCGGTCTACCTATGGACCCTGCCGATGTTTCATGCCAACGGCTGGTGTTATGGCTGGGCGGCGGCCGCGGTGGGCGCCGAGCAAGTTTGCTTGCGCAAGGTCGAGCCGGCGCGCATCTATGAATTGATCGGCGAAAAAGGCGTGACGCATATGTGCTGCGCGCCGACCGTTCTGACGGCGATGTACTCCTCGCCCTGCGCCGAGGGCCGGGATCTTAGCGGCGTGACCATCGCCACCGCCGGCGCGCCGCCCGCGCCCCAGGTCATTCGAACGATCGAAGCGATGGGGGCGAAGATTCATCACATGTACGGGCTTACCGAAACCTACGGCCCCCACACGATCGCCGCCGAGCAGCCTGGTTGGGGTGATCTCGAGCCCGACGAACTGGCTCGCGTCAAGGCTCGCCAAGGCGTCCCTTTCACGATCGCCGGGACCGGCCTGCGCGTGGTCGATGATCAACTGAACGACGTGCCCCGCGACGGCGAAGCCATGGGCGAAGTCGTCATGCGCGGCAACAACGTCATGACCGGATATTACAACGACTCCGCCGCGACCCAGAAAGCCTTCGCCGGTGGTTGGTTCCACTCCGGCGACCTGGCCGTGCAGCATCCCGACGGTTATATCGAGTTGAAAGACCGCGCCAAGGACATCATCATTTCCGGCGGCGAAAACATTTCGAGTCAGGAAGTCGAAAAGGTCGTCATGGAACACCCCGCCGTTCTCGAAGTCAGCGTCGTCGGCGTCCCCGATGAGAAGTGGGGGGAAGTTCCCAAGGCCTTCATCGTTCCTCGCCCCGGCGTCGAGGTGACGGCGGAGGAAGTCATCACGTTCACGCGCGAACGCTTAAGCCATTTCAAATGCCCCAAGCGGATCGAATTCGGCGAGCTGCCAAAAACGGCTACCGGGAAGATACAAAAGTACGTTCTGCGGGAAAAAGAGTGGGGCGATGCTCGGAAGAAAATCAAGGGGTGACGCTCTAAGTTCCCTACGGATTAGGGCTCCGCTTCCACCCGCCGCAGCACAATCCAAGTACGCTCGTCGGCCCCGATTTCCCTGTGGAAGTCATTCAACTCCTTCACTCGCTCGACGGGCACGTGCACTTGCTTGATCGAATAATTGCGCCGGCATTGGAGAACTTCGCCGTCAATCTCGATCTTGCTTTGGTATGCGGCGAAGTCGGTAGCGAGAGTCACCGCGGGAGGAAGCTCCTCGACACGGTAGCCGGGCGGCAGCGTAATGTCGAACATGTCGCTCTGCGAGGTGGTGGAATCGAACTCCACTGGGTGCTGTCGATCGTCGATCTCCAATTGCCTGCCGCTCTTGCGCCCTAAAACCCACGAGATGGGTATTTACTTGACTCAGGTATTGGGAAATAGCCCCTACATGTTGTGGTCGTCCGTAGCGCGTGTCGCGGTGCCTCCGACCAGCGATTTGTAGGGTGCCGGTGGCACGGCGACGGCCTGTTGAACCAGGCGGTAAAAGAGCTTGCCTCGACTTCTGGACTTGCGGCGGTTGAAGCGGAAGGCGAATTCGTCGAGGTAGGAGTCGAGATGCTCGTGACTGACCGCTCCTTGATGCGTGCCCAGTATCCAGCGCTTCACTAACGACACCACGCGGTGCACCCGGGGGAGCAGTTTCGAGGCGCGCGCCGGTTGCCCCTCCAGGTAGCTCACCTCGTGGCGATAGCCGTCGCCTTCGAGCGGTTCGTATCCCAGCCAACCGTCGGTATGGACCACGCTGCCGGGTTCGATCGACTCGCCGACGAAGGCCATCAAGCTGTCCCCGGAGGCGTTGGGAATGGTGCGTATCCGAACCCGCCCGATGCCGGCACCATCTTCCTCGGCCGCTACTACAATCAGCGCCTTAGCGTCGGTTTGGCGACCGCGCACGCCCTCCTCCAAGCCTCCTAAGTAAGTCTCGTCAACCTCCACGCGCCCGCTGAGCCGATCGCGTCCGGGCCGCACCATGGCGCGCCGGAGCTTATGCAACCAAGTCCAGGCCGTTTTGTAGCTGCCCAGGCCCAACACCCGCTGCAAGCCCAGCGCGCTCGCCCCGTTCTTCTGGCTCGTGAGCCACCACATGGCTCGAAACCAACTCTGGAGGGGTTGGCGGGTGTCTTGAAATATTGTGCCCGCCGTTGGAGAAGCTTGATGCCCGCAGCCGGCGCACTCCAGCAGCGCTGTCCGCACCGCCCACGCTTTGTCGTGCCCGCATCGCGGACAACGAAAACCCTCCGGCCAGCGGAGTTGACACAGATACTCTCGACAGGCCTGCTCGGTGGCGAAACGCGCCTCGAACTCGGCCAGATTCCGAGGATAATCTTCCATTTCCCCGATCCTACATCTTGTGGTCACCTGAGTCAAGTAAATACCCATCACCCACGGTTTGAACAACAGCAATTTACCGGCGGTCTTTGCGTATCCGGCGGCTATGAACTTGTAGTCCAAGACCAACGGCAGGTCGTATGTTTCCAGATTGTGAACGACCGCGTGGCGCAGTTGAAAGTCTCCCAAGAAACTGCCCAGGAAATCCTCCAAAACTTGTTGCCGTTCAGGCCCGGCTACCTGTAAGAAGGCACCCCGTTTAGAGATTGCCGGGCCTCCCCAGCGAATCTCGCGGACGCCGCCCCGCAGAGACCCGTCCTCGGTGAAACTGAGCTTCCCGCTGCGCAATAGGCGGTTGACCGACGGTGGCAGTAGCGGCAGCTCAACGAGCTGCCCTCCATCCTCAGCCACAAGGAGGCCGTACCCGGCCTGCAAATCAGCCCGAAGGTGACCGAACGGGGTCGTGGGGTCGGTCGGGTCGAAAAAAAGGAGTCGGCCAAGGCGGTCGTGATTGTACGTTGCCTCGAGCGCCGCGCCGCCTTCCGCCGGCAATTCCACAGCCGTGATCACATGGTTGAAACTTCGAGCGGCGGGAGCCTCGGGGACCACCGCGCCTCGACGGCTGTGAACCAACACGTAATGCGACTCCACGCCTACCTCTCGCAACATCGCCCCAAGCAGAGTTGCCTTGTCTTTGCAATCGCCGTATCGATTACCGAAAACCTCACGGGCCGGACGGGGCTGATAACCACCAATGCCAATCTCGATGGCCACGTAACGGATATCTTGTTGGGCAAAAGAAGCCAGCACTTTGATCTTGTCGAGCAATGTCGGGCTCGCCTGGGTCAGCGCGGCGACTTTTTCGCGAATCTCGGGCGTGGCGGCGCGCCGGCCGCGCGTCAAATCGCCGTACCATCGTCCGACGTCGTCCCATGAACGATGAGCTCGGTCGCGCAAGTCCTCGCGGCGCGGGTAAAAGCCGACCAGCAACCGCGAGGCGACGGTACGCCAGTGCGGCATGGCCGGCTCCGTTTCGATAGCCGGGATGTTTTCCAGCTCCCATAGCGAGCGGTTCTTCTCGGCGGGCCGGACTGTGACTCCCGAGTGGTTTACCCAATGGGGATCGACCTCCCAGCCGCCGGGCAACCGTAGCGAGTATCGTGCCCGCCGCACCGGAATCTCTCGAGATACCAGCCAAGAATCTTGCAATACGGCCGGTCTTCCTCTCTGCTCGTACTCATAGCCGATCACGTTGCCGGGATCGGCCCCGGGGATGCTGAACATCTTGCGCCGAGTGTCCTGGTAAAGAATTCCTCGGAAGAGTCCGGTCTCGAAGACATCCTTCGCTCTCAATTCATAAGGCTCGCCGGTGGCCGGGAGACTCCATGCCTTGAGAGAAGTCAAACGAGTTTCGTCGTCGAAATCGACGATGACGGTGGCGTACTTGCGGCCCTCGGTCCGGAGAATCTTATACGCACAGCGATAGCGGGTCTTGATCTCGCCGTTGCCGGAAATCGTGGTGGCCTGCTCGTTCAGCAGCGTCACAGCGGAGGTATTTTCGGAGTAATCCGGAAGCACCGTTCGCGACGCCTCCCAGAGCCAATCAGGCGTGCCTGCGTAGGCTCCCGGGCCGAAGGTCAGCGCCGCGATGGTAAGAAACGAAGCCGTGATTTTAGGGCCGCGTCTCGTCGGGTTCTGTCGAAACCAGGACAATTTGTTGTTCATCTCCCGCCCTTACTTCACTAAAGAATCGACGTAGGTTTGGGTACTCTCGCACCGGATAAAAATATTGGGAAAGCATCAATCGCCGGCGGGCCAGCACGCCTTCATCGTTGGCTTCCCAGGAGGCCTCGTATTCGCCGAACGCAGTCTCGACGCGCCGCGGCTCCGGCACGCCCTCAACGACATAGCCCGCCGGCACACGCAGAAGGATTTCGTCGTGCTCTTCCCAAGGGTGTGGAAAGTAGACGGGATGAACACGGCTCTCATGCTGGAAGTTCACCTCTCGGGCGCCCCGCAAGATGCCCGCGGGCACAACTAAACGCAGACCGGCGGTCGACGCGAAGCCGGGCGCCTCCACGGTAAACTCCACTCGCAGCGGCTCTTCCGGGGTCTCCCAGTGCTCAATGCCGTCGATCTCCACTGTGGAGTCGGCCGGCAACCAGACCTTCAACTCTTCCTCCAGCTGCTCCCGCCTCGCCGGATCGTCCTTTTCGAAGGCCCTGAGACGGTGTTGCAGCGCTTCCTGTCCGTGAAAGGCAACGTGCCCTTTACCTTCCAGAGTCCCGTCTGGGGTCAATCGCAGAGTAGCCTTGCGCTCGGTCCGAGCGTCGCTACTGACGGGTTTCGGAGTTTTGATAAAAAGACCCGCGCCTAGCTCAACTCCTACAACATCCGTTTGCTCCCACGAGAGCAAACCAAACGGCGTATGTATCGTACCGGGGTCGAGAAAGATGTCTTCCGGCCCGGATCGAACCCTTACCACTTCGGCGCTCTTGGCGAGTGCGCTGACGAGGGCAAGCTTGCTCTGCAGCGGGGTCTCTCCTAACCCTCCTTCATGATTGCCGACATCCAGGTCGTTTTCCGCGAAGAACGTTCTGTCGCGCGGGGCGAGGCGAACGATTGATCCGTCGAAAC
Organism: Bryobacterales bacterium; assembly: GCA_965248235.1. Taxonomy (GTDB): domain Bacteria; phylum Acidobacteriota; class Terriglobia; order Bryobacterales; family UBA6623; genus UBA6623. The sequence goes on from CBDFIU010000004.1 coordinate 400,824, forward strand.
CGGCGGCGCGCACCAGAGCTACAAAAAGCCTGTTGATCTCTACCGCCGAGCCGTATCCTCGAACCAATACGTCCTTCGCCTTCGCCTCCCGTCCCCGCCGCCGCTCGGTGTCCGTGGCTTCATAGCTTAGGTTGCGGATCCGTTGGGCTAGGGAATAGAGCTTCCGCAACTGAGTCATCGGGGCATCGTTGGATGAAACCGTCTCTGAAGCGGCGCGTCGGATCCTCTTATCCTTGCCGATCAACTTTTCCACACGTTTGGACGCAATCTCGCCTTCGACAGTCCGGAAGTCCGCGGGGTAGAAGAACTGGACATGAGTCCGAACAGCACTCTCCGGCGGCATGAACTCTTCTTGCTGAAAGGGCGGGACGTTTTTCAATTCTAAAAAAAGCGCCCCCGCGCGTTCATTGGGCCGCCGATGGAGTGCATCAAATGCGTCTTTCTCATCCGCATTTCTCCATAGATTTCTATCCTCAACCCCAACGACGGCCCATTGGAAAGGGCTAAGACTGAAAGGCTTGACGCTAAGTCTCACCCTTCGCATGGAGAGTTCATCTTGAATAATCCAACCCTGACCGATTAGACCGCGAAGAGCGTAGATATACTCGACAATACAGCCCGCTTCGACTGCCGGCAAGGTAAGAGTCTTAGCAAAGCCTCTTACCTTCCGAGTTCTCAAGATTGTCTTGTCATAAATAGGGCCGTCGAACACCATGGTGGTGCCGTCCGGCTGCACCGTGCGCGCCCTGATATCCTCCACTCTGAATTGGCCTTTGATGTATGGAATCTCTACGTTGCCGTACTCAGCACCCCGCGAGCTGAGGATCTTGATCCGATAGTGATGCCGCTCGAAGGACTCTTCGTGGTTGCTGAACGTTTCCCGATACAGAGTGATGGCGGGTGCTCCGGGGTTGAGGGGGTCGTCCTCGAGCGCGAGTTCCTCTGGCGGGATAGGTTGCCAATACTCGTCGGCGCGGGCGTCGACCGCAAGCGCTAGGACAAACAAGCCGGCTGGAATAACGACGGCGCGGAATTGACGCAGTTTCTTGAGCATGTTCGGGTGTCCTCTCGGATCAGAATTCCCAAGCCGATCGATGACCCGACTCCATGCTGCTCCACCCGGTTTCGGATCACTGCAGTCGCGTTTAGCGTGCGCCCGTCAAAGTAAGACGACAAAGAACAACAAATCGACCGCCCTTTCTTGGGCGTCGATACTGTTTCTATTGCCGGAGATCCAGTGTAACCGATAATGGATCCGGATTGGTATTTACTTGACTCAGGTGACCACAAGATGTAGGATCGGGGAAATGGAAGATTATCCTCGGAATCTGGCCGAGTTCGAGGCGCGTTTCGCCACCGAGCAGGCCTGTCGAGAGTATCTGTGTCAACTCCGCTGGCCGGAGGGTTTTCGTTGTCCGCGATGCGGGCACGACAAAGCGTGGGCGGTGCGGACAGCGCTGCTGGAGTGCGCCGGCTGCGGGCATCAAGCTTCTCCAACGGCGGGCACAATATTTCAAGACACCCGCCAACCCCTCCAGAGTTGGTTTCGAGCCATGTGGTGGCTCACGAGCCAGAAGAACGGGGCGAGCGCGCTGGGCTTGCAGCGGGTGTTGGGCCTGGGCAGCTACAAAACGGCCTGGACTTGGTTGCATAAGCTCCGGCGCGCCATGGTGCGGCCCGGACGCGATCGGCTCAGCGGGCGCGTGGAGGTTGACGAGACTTACTTAGGAGGCTTGGAGGAGGGCGTGCGCGGTCGCCAAACCGACGCTAAGGCGCTGATTGTAGTAGCGGCCGAGGAAGATGGTGCCGGCATCGGGCGGGTTCGGATACGCACCATTCCCAACGCCTCCGGGGACAGCTTGATGGCCTTCGTCGGCGAGTCGATCGAACCCGGCAGCGTGGTCCATACCGACGGTTGGCTGGGATACGAACCGCTCGAAGGCGACGGCTATCGCCACGAGGTGAGCTACCTGGAGGGGCAACCGGCGCGCGCCTCGAAACTGCTCCCCCGGGTGCACCGCGTGGTGTCGTTAGTGAAGCGCTGGATACTGGGCACGCATCAAGGAGCGGTCAGTCACGAGCATCTCGACTCCTACCTCGACGAATTCGCCTTCCGCTTCAACCGCCGCAAGTCCAGAAGTCGAGGCAAGCTCTTTTACCGCCTGGTTCAACAGGCCGTCGCCGTGCCACCGGCACCCTACAAATCGCTGGTCGGAGGCACCGCGACACGCGCTACGGACGACCACAACATGTAGGGGCTATTTCCCAATACCTGAGTCAAGTAAATACCCATCTGGATCCTAACACTACGGCCCCTGTGCCGGTTTTGGAAGTGTCACGGAGCCTTTCCCATTTCTCGACGTTACCCAAGAACCAACCATCCAGCACTTCCCGGGCAACGTCCTCCGGCCGCCGCTGCTTCGCGTCAATCTCGTGGTTCAACTGCTGCATCCGAGATTCATCCAGGGTCCCGCCTAAACCATCGAGCACCTCGGCGATCTCGGGAAATCTTGACAACGTGTCCGACCGTGCCACGATCGCCGCATCGTTGGGCGCGCCGTGCCGGTGTATTCCGGGTAGAAATCGATCACGCCCGCCAACAGGGCCTCATGACACACAAAAGTTCCGCCCCAGATTCAATCGCCGTTTGAGGGTGATGTCCGTCGCGTTGTCGATATGCCGGGCCGTGAGTTCCGCCGGCAAGGGGCTTTCCGTGAACTTTATTCGAGCCGATAACGACGCTGTCCGAGTCGCCGGAACAACCAATCGACATACTCAACAAGGCACATAATATGAGTTAGTTACAAATCACCATCTCATGTACTTTACAAAGAGCTCCAAGCGCCGCTCCAGCCCTTCAAGGAGCGGCATTGTTGCCCTGAGCCTCCAAGGCAGACCCGAGGCTACCATGAATTAGCGGGCAGGCGGTAAGCACCTCAACCGCCCGAGCAGAACGGTCGACATCCGGGCGCCACTCCCGATCAAGCACCCCACCCCGCCCCGCCCTCACACGCTCACGCGCGGTGCTTGCCGGTCAAAACATTATCTGCCGACTGTGTTTCATCCGCTTGCGGCCGCGCGACCGTCCCTATGCTATACTCAGCACTGAAAAGAACATAGATTGAAGCATTTACAAGGAGTGTCAACGAGCTGAATGCCACTAGCGAACGAGGCGAAACAAGCAGTTATTCGGGAATACCGAAAGCATGAGAGTGACGTCGGATCTTCCGAAGTGCAGGTAGCTGTTCTATCGAAACGCATTTCGGAATTGACCGAGCACCTCAAGGAACACAGAAAAGACTATTCCTCCCGCCGCGGCCTGTTGGCCATGGTCAGTCGTAGGAGACGTTTGCTTACCTACTTGAAAAGGGGAGATCCACAAGGATACAGGACATTAGTCCAGAGTCTCGGACTGCGCGGATAGCATTCGCCCGACGGCGGAAACCGCGCACGGAGACGATTTCAGCAAAAGATCTTGGCGACGGGATGGGAACCAAGACGAGTTCGACTGCCCTGTTCAAGGAAAGTCGGGCTCATTGATCGTCGGCGCGCAGCCGACATTTCCACTTTCCCTTCCTTTCGCGAAATCTTCTCTCGCGGTCCCGCCGCATCCTTATTGCTTCCATCTTGGGGCCACGCCACCGGTGTGAGAGGACCACGCGTCCTCCGTTGGGCCGGGGTGTACCTACCTGTTCTCCAAAGAAATGGAAAATTCATCATGAAACAAACTGTAGAAATTGAACTAGGCGGGCGCAGCCTGCAACTGGAAGCCGGCCGGCTGGCGAAACAAGCGGGCGGATCGGTCATTGTCGCCGCGGGCGACACGAGAGTCCTCGTGACCGCAACTTGCTCGGACTCACCCCGCGAAGGAATCGACTTTTTCCCGCTCACCGTCGACTACCGTGAGTACACCTACGCCGCCGGCCGCTTTCCCGGTGGATACATCAAGCGCGAAGGCCGTCCGACCGAGAAGGAAGTCTTGACGAGCCGCTTGATCGACCGGCCGATTCGACCGCTGTTCGCCGACGGCTTTAAGAACGAAACCCAAGTGATCGCGATGGTCCTGTCGGCTGATCCCGACTATGACCCGGCGCCGCTGGCGCTGGCCGGCGCCTCCGCGGCGCTGTCGATTTCCGACGTGCCTTTCACCACGACCATCGGCGCGGTCGAAGTGGGCCGCGTGGAAGGCGAGTGGGTCATCAACCCCTCCTATGAGGAGCGCGCGAACGCCGAGTTGACCATCACCGTGGCCGCCGCCGAGAAAGGCATCGTCATGGTCGAGGCCATCGGCTCCGAGGCCGACGAAGCCACCGTGCTCGAAGCGATCCGCCAGGGGCACGAAGCCTGCAAGCAGATCATCGCGGCGATCGGGGAGTTGGTAGAAAAAGCCGGCAAACCCAAGCGCGCCGTCGAGCCGCCGCGCTTCAACGAAGACCTCTATAACGAAATCAAGGCCAAGTGGTCCGACGCCCTGGGCGACGCCCTCGACACCCACAAGTATCCCAAACTCGAAAGTTATGCCAAGGTCAGCGAGGTCAAGAAGGAAGTCAAGGCCGCTTACGCCGAGGACGAAGACAAGGCCGCCGAGGCCGGCAAGCTTTTCAACCGCCTCAAGGAAGACATCTTCCGCCGCTGGATCTTGGAAGAAAAGCGGCGTCCCGATAAACGCGCCTACGACGAAATCCGCGACATCACCTGCGAAATCGGCGTGCTGCCGCGCGCCCACGGCTCCGCGGTTTTCACGCGCGGTGAAACCCAAGCCCTCGCCACCGTCACTCTCGGCACCAAGGAAGACGGCCAGCGTCAGGAGCGGCTCGAAAACCCCAACTATGAAAAGCGCTTCATGGTGCACTACAACTTCCCGCCTTTCAGCGTCGGCGAAGTTTCGTTCCTGCGCGGAGCGGGCCGCCGAGAGATCGGCCACGGCATGCTGGGCGAGCGAGCGCTGTCGAAAGTCGTTCCCAGCTACGAGGACTTCACTTACACCGTCCGCGTCGTCAGCGACATCTTGGAGTCCAACGGCTCCAGTTCGATGGCCACGATTTGCGGCGGAACGTTGGCTTTGATGGACGCCGGAGTTCCTCTCAAGGCCCCGGTCGCCGGCATCGCGATGGGCTTGGTCATGGAAGGCGATAACTTCGCCGTCCTCACCGATATCGCGGGCGCCGAAGACCACTACGGCGACATGGATTTCAAGGTCGCCGGCACCTCCGACGGCATCGTGGCGCTGCAGATGGATATCAAGCAGCCCAACGTCAGTTTCGAAGTGCTCGAGAAGGCCTTGGAACAGGCCAACAAGGCGCGCCTTTCGATCCTCGACACGATGAGCGGAACGATTTCGCAGCCTCGCGACGAAATGTCGCCCCATGCGCCTCGCATCCACAAGGTGATGATTCCCGTCAACAAGATCCGCGACGTGATCGGACCCGGCGGCAAGATCATCAAGGGAATCGTGGAACAGACCGGCGCCAAGGTCGACGTCTCCGACGACGGCACGGTGCAGATCTCATCCACCGACGAAGCGGCGGCCAAACAGGCCATTCAAATGGTGAAGGACCTGACGCAATCCCCCGAGGTCGGCAAAACCTATCTCGGCAAGGTCACCCGCATTGTCGACTTCGGCGCCTTCGTCGAGATTTTCCCCGGCACCGAAGGCTTGCTCCACATCAGCGAGATTGCCGAACAGCGCATTCGCGAGGTTCGCGACGAGCTTAAGCTCGACGATCAAATCCTCGTGAAATGCCTCGCCCTCGATGGCAACAAGATTCGGCTGAGCCGGCGAGCCGTGCTCCGCGAACAGCGCGGCGAAGAACCCGACGATGATCGCGACCGAGGAGGCCGCGACGGCGGAGACCGGGGCGGCGATCGAGACGGCGGCGGCCGTGGTGGTCGCGGCGGCGGAGGCCGCTACGGCGGCGGCGGTGGTGGACGCGACCGCGGACGTGGCCGCCCGCGAAGCAACTAGTACCACGACCGCATGAAAAAGTTTGTTTGGATGCAAAGCACTATTCTTGAGTGACCGCATCGCGTGGGGGCTGCGAAAAAATGGGGGACAGTCCACTTCGCGCCAGGAGAAATTGTTGATTTGATGGAACTTATTCGGTCGGCGCTCGGCACAGTCCCCAATTTTTGACAGCCCCGTGGCGATGCGGCTCTGGTTGGCAGTGGTTTCCTCCGCAATGGCGGATCGAAGCTTTCTCAACAAGGTCGCGGAAAGGTGTCTTTTCACGTGGTCTGAGTACTAGTTCGCACCGTTAGGCCTTAGAAAAACACGGGGGCTGTCCCGAGCGCCGTCCGAGGAACCAACAGAAGTTCCGGGCGCGAGGTGGACAGTCCCCGATTCTTTTTTCACAGCCCCGAGCGCCTACGAGACGACAGGAGCGCTCCGCCGTTTTTCCCTTACGATGAGAAAGGGAGATTTCCATGGCGACAACATCTCGCGGACAACACGGAGCAACGGCGACGCCGGCGGGGGCGGATGTTCCCACACCGAGCTATGCCGAGCAGGCGCGCACGCTGATGCACCTGGGCAGCGTCGGGACGCTTTCGACACAATCACGCAAGCAACCGGGCTTTCCCTTTGGGTCCGTTATGCCCTTCGGGCTCGACGGCGAGGGCCGGCCGCTGTTTCTGATCAGCCAAATGGCGATGCATACGCAAAATCTGCAAGGCGATCCGCGGGCGGCTCTGCTCGTGATGCAGGACCCGGGCGCAACCGACGTGCTGGGAGCCGCGCGGGTAACGCTGATGGGCGAGGCAACCGTGATCGGCGAGGAGGAAGTCCCCGACGCGCGCGAGCGCTATCTCAAGGCCTACCCGAATGCGAAATACTGGGTCGACTACGATGATTTCGCTTTCTACCGCATGACGGTCGCCGATGTTTACTTCGTCGGCGGTTTCGGCGTGATGGGTTGGGTGGCCGCGAAAGACTACGCCGGGGCCGAACCGGACCCGCTGGCCGAGGCAGCCGACGGCATCATTCGCCACATGAATGAAGACCACGCCGACGCTGTCATTCTTCTGGCCAAGGTTCACGCGGATATTGAAGCCGAGGAGGCGCAAATGACGGCGGTCGACCGGCTCGGCTTTCATGCGCGCCTGAAAACCGCGGAGGGAATGCGGGGAACGCGGATCGCCTTTTCCCGGGAAGTCCGCACGACCCAACAGACCCGTGAAGTGCTCGTCGAGATGGTCAAAACGGCTTCGGGCTGAGCGTGCACAGGCAGGGAAAGTGGAGTAGCATAAGCGCGGACACGAAGACGGGTTGAGGGCGCGTCCGATCCGGCGGGGAGACTGCAAACGCCTTAACAACCCGGCGTCTTCCCAAGGAGTTGGCCGTGCACATGCGCTTGCTAACGCTTCGCCTGAAGCTCCAGGTCTCCGACCGGATCCGGGATTTCTACAGCCGACGGGTGCTGCCGGCCTTGCAGGATTTCGAAGGTTGTCTCTACGCGACGCTCACCGAAAGCGTGGCCGACCCGAACGAATGTATTTCGCCGACCTTTTGGGATACCCAAGAGCATTTAGTGGCGTACGAGAAGAGCGAAACCTTCCGGACGTTGCTGCGCGAGTCGGAGGTATTTCTTTCCGACGCCGGCGAGATTCGCGTGCAGTTGTCGGAGGACTTAACGCTCGAGTACGTCGAAGTCAAAGAGGATCCCAAAGTAACTTCGTTCAATCTCTACGCGGCGATGGACAAAGCGCGGTTGCGCCAGAGCACGAAGGCCGCGTCGTATCTGCGTTTGTTGCGCTTCTAAGGTTAAGTCCGAGCGTCTGGGAGAGGCCAAGCAGGGCTATAGCGACAACGTTTTGCCCGTCCTCAGCAAGGTCGAGGGTTGCCGGTATGCCTGCCTGATGGGCAACCTAGGGGCGAACAACGAGTTGGTCTCGATGACGATCTGGGATAACAAGGAAAGCGCGGACCGCTACGAGCGAAGCGCGGTTTTTCAAGACATTCTCAAGAAGGCAACGGAAGTCGCGCCGGCACTGCAGTGGAAAATGGAGCTGGACTCTCCGCTCACCGAACGCGTCTATTCGAGCGGGGATCTGACGGTCGGTTCGTATGCGGTAGTGACCGGAAAGAGCTTCGACGGCGGGCCTTCCGCGCCCCCGGGGGCTTAGCCTGCATTTCTCACCACCTGACGGTCGAAGCACGCGATAGGCCTGTCATTACTGCGTTACGGTTGCCTGCCGTGCTCACCGTACTGTTCAAGTACGCCTCTTTGGTTAAGGAAAGGGCGCCAGGCGGCCCGTGCCTCGTACTGACAGGCCTCTCACGCACTTCGCCCCGCCAGGTGGTGAGAAATGCAGGTTAGAACTCGGCCGCGGGCCGCGGCGCGGGTTTCCGATATCAACCGATTGCGTCGCGGACGGCTTGGCCGACCTGCTCGGTCGTCGCGGCTTCAGCGCCATCTGGGGTGAGGTCGGCGGTAAGCGGCCCCTCGGCGAGTACTTTACCGATGGCGGCGTCAACCGCCTCGGCTTCTTCCTTCAATCCGAAACTGTAGCTCAACATGGCCGCCGCCGAGCCGATCGCGGCCAGCGGGTTGGCCTTGTTTTGCCCGGCGATGTCGGGCGCGGAACCGTGGACAGGCTCGTAGAGGCCTCGCCAAACGCCGTTCGGCAATTGATCGCCGATCGAGGCGGAGGGTAACATGCCGATCGAGCCGGTCAAGACGGCGCCTTCATCGGAGAGGATGTCGCCGAATAGGTTTTCGGTGACCACAACGTCGAAGCGGGTGGGATTAAGAACGAGCTGCATGGCGCAATTGTCGACCAAAATGTGGTCGAGCTCGACATCGGGAAACTCCTTGGCGACCTCGACGACGACTTGTCGCCACATTTGCGAGTTTTCGAGAACGTTCGCCTTGTCGACGGAGGTAACTTTGTTGCGCCGCTTTTGGGCCAAGGAGAAAGCCATGCGGGCGACGCGGCGGACTTCCGACTCGCGATAGACCATCGAGTTGACGGCCACGCGTTCGCCATCCCGCTCTTCGATGCCTCGGGGGGTGCCGAAGTAGAGCCCGGCGGTGAGTTCGCGGACGATCAACATGTCGGTACCGCGCACGATTTCGTCTTTGAGCGGGGATGAAGGGAGCAGGCTTTCGTAGGCGGTGATGGGGCGCAGGTTGGCGAAAACGTCGAGCGCTTTGCGAATCCCGAGCAAGCCTTTCTCGGGCCGTTCTTGCGGCGGCAGCCCATCGAACTCGGGCAGGCCGACCGCGCCGAGCAGCGTGGCGTCGGCGGCGAGCGCCAGGGCGCGGGTTTCGTCGGGGAACGGGCCGCCGGTTTTGTGGATCGCGATACCGCCCAGCAGGCCTTCGCTGCGTTCGATCTCGTGGCCCCACCTGGAGGCTACGTGTTCGAGAACGCGAATCGCCTCTCGCGTGACTTCCGGGCCGATGCCGTCTCCAGGGAGAATGAGAATCTTCAACTTCATGGTTTTCGCTTTCGTCGGCCCGCGGGCGGTGTGGCCAAGGCCGATTTCACATTGTAATCGCACTACACTGTTCGGCTCGCGCGAACGCTCGATTCGAAGGGGCCCGCGGACTTTCCACGGCGGTGCGGGTGTGGGCCGCCTCCCTTGCGGTCGGGGCTCTGTATCGGGCTCTCCGATGCCTACGATCGGGTCGTGCTGTACAAATGATGGTCCTGAATATATTGGGCCACGGCGGGGGGCAACGATTCCTCGGCCTCGCCGTGGGAGCGCAGCCGGCTTCGCAACTGGGTCGACGAGATGGGTACGGCAATGTCTTTGAGGAAATGAGCCGTCACGCCGGCTTCGGTGGGTTGGGGCTTTGATGCGTCGGAGCCGGGTCGGCTGACGACCAGGAACTCTACTTCGTGCGCGACTTCTTCGCGGCGATACCACAGCGGAAATTCCGTGAAGGCATCGGCCCCGAGGATGAAAAACAAGATTTCGTCGGGGCCGAGATCTTGGCGAAGACGGTGAATGGTATTGACCGAATAGTGTGGCTCGGCCGCCTCCCTCGGCTCTTCCAATCTCGACGCGACGAAGCGAGAATCGGCGGCGCAGGCCAATTCGACCATGCGAAGGCGGTCGCTGTAGTCGGCTTCCGGGCGGCGGTGTTTGTGGGGAGGGTGGCCGGCGGGGATGAACAGGACTTTAGCGATGGCGAAGCCGTCGGCGGCGGCGCGCGCGGCCGCCAGGTGCCCGTTGTGAATGGGGTCGAAAGTCCCGCCGAAGATCGCCGTGCTCACCGCGTCTCCAGCGTTTCCGATGTTTCCGATGTGTCCGACGTTGGCTGGGTTGCCGCGGCTTCGTGCCTGCTCTCGGCGATGCGGGCGCCGAGATGATGCTTGAGTTTTTCGATGCCCTCTCCGGTGACCGCCGAGATGCGGAAGAAGGCGATATTGCGCTCGGCGCAAAAGGCTTCCAGGTCGTCGGCGCGCTCGGGCGTTTGCGCCGCGTCGATCTTCGAGGCCGCGACGACCATGGGTTTCCCGGCGAGTTCGGCGGAAAAGCTCCCTAACTCGCGGACGATGATCTCGAAATCCCGCACCGGTTCGCGGCCGCTGAAATCGCTTACGTCGATCAGATGGCACAGAAGGCTGGTTCTTTCGATGTGCCGCAAAAAGCGCGTACCAAGCCCGTGGCCCTCATGGGCGCCTTCGATCAAGCCGGGGATATCGGCCACCAGAAAGCTCTGGTAATCGTCGATCGCCACAACGCCGAGATTGGGCTCGAGAGTGGTGAACGGGTAGTCGGCGACTTTCGGGTGGGCGGCGGAGATACGCGAGATCAGCGTCGACTTGCCGGCGTTGGGGAAGCCGATCAAGCCCACGTCGGCGAGCAGCTTCAACTCCAGACGCAGCAAGCGCGATTCGCCGCGTGTTCCCGAATCGGCGTGGCGTGGGGCCTGGTTGGTGGAGGAAGCGAAACGCGCGTTGCCGCGACCGCCGCGTCCTCCGCGAGCCACGATGAATTCCAAGTCGGCGGCGGTGAAGTCGAAAAGCTTTTCGTCGGTTTCGGCGTCGAAGACGACGGTTCCGGCGGGAACCTCGAGGATCAGGTTGTCGCCCGACTTGCCGGTTCGGTTGCTGCCTTCGCCGTGACGGCCTCGGCGGGCTTCGTGGTTCGGTTTGAAGCGAAATTGGATCAGGGTGTTGTGATGCCGACTCGATCGCAACACCACATCGCCGCCATGGCCGCCGTCTCCGCCAGCCGGCCCCCCGCGGGGGACGAACTTCTCGCGGCGAAACGCCACGCAGCCGTTGCCGCCGTGGCCGGCCTGTACCGAGATTTGAGCTTCGTCGACAAACACAGTTGAGGAGCGCCGCGCGGACCGCAGGCGCTCTCTACAGAGTAGCGGGACCGGGTGAATCGCGCCGACGTTCGTCGCGCTTTCACCGAAAAGCCTAATTTCTCTGGACTGTCGGCCGATAAGAAGATCGAGGCCTTTCTCCAGGGTTACATTTATGTCATGAGAATCGACGACCATTCGACGACAGCCGGTGACTTGCAATCTTCGCAAGTCGACCGGACACAACAAGTTGAGCGCCAACAGCAGGCGCGCGAGCGGGCTCACACCCAGGGCTCCGATACGGTGAGTCTCTCGGCGCTGGGCGAGCAGCTCGCCTCGGCGATTGAAACCGACCCGCCGGAGGTGGTTCGGTAGATCGAGCAGCTCGAGCAGGCGGTGAACAACGGCACGTTCAGCGCGGGATCGAGTGACGTGGCACGCTCGATTGTCGGGGCGGCGTTGAACGGCGAGTGACCGCCGGGGGAGCGGGGGGTGCGAAACATGGAAGAATCACCGGGCATTCCGTCGGATGTGTCGCCGGCGCCGGACGGGCCGCCCGTCGTAGTTGAAGAGGCGACTCGGGCGGCCGACGCGGCCTTGCGGCTGCTTCGCGAGGCCCGCTATCCGGAGTTGCTCGAACAGGCCGCGGAGTGGAGCGCGTTGAGTGCGCCGCTCGAGTTGCTTCGCGACGAGATCAGGGCGGGAGCGGATTCCGCCGTCCCCGCCGCGGATGAGGTGCGGCGGCTGCGCGAGCGCATTCACGCTTTGCGTGAGACGCTGCGACACGCGGCGATGGTGGAGCACGGTTTGCGCGAGATCGAGGCGGCGCTTCACGCCGGCTATTCGGCGCGGGGGCAATTGGAAACCGAGGGAGCGACGCGACTCAGCGCGGAGGCGTAAGCGATGGCGAATTTAGGATCGGCACTGGGCTCGGCGACGCGCTCGTTGGCGGCGTTTTCCGAAGCTCTCGCCGTCATTCAGAACAATATCGCGAACGCCCCAACGCCGGGATACGCCCGCCAGCGCGTTTCGCTGGCCCCGCTGGTGAGCCCTCGCGGCAAGTCGATGGGCGTCGAGGTCACGCAGGTGCAAAGCCTGCGCGATCGCTTGTTGGACTTTCAGGTATTGCTCGGTCGCCAGGCGGCGTCGTTTTTCCAAAAGAAGTCAGAAGTCTACCAGCAGATCGAACCGGTTTTCAATTTGACCGGGGAAGCAAGTCTGACCGCGGGGATCGACAAGTTTTTCGGGGCGCTCTCGGCGCTGTCGGTGTCGCCGGGCGACTTCAATCTGCGACGGGAAGTTCTCGACGCCGCCGGAGGGCTGGTGGACGTGACGCGCTCGACGTATTCGAGGGTTTCGAGCCGCATGGCGGCGCTCGACGGGGAGGCCCGCGCGGTGGTGACGCAGGTCAACGGGCTGCTCGAGCAGGCGTCCGAGTTGGCCGCGCTGGGGACGAACTCGACGGGCAATCAGAACTTCGCCGCGCAGACGCGCCTGAGCCAGGTGCTCGATGAGTTGGCGGGGCTGATCAACTTTACATTGATTCACCAAAGCGACGGCACGCTGTCGATCGTGGGCGGCGGCGGCGAGGCGCTCGTCGTGGGAACGACGGTCAGGCCGCTACGGGTCGGGCTGTCGAACGAGGGTATCAGTATCTTCGACGAGAACGGCCGCGACGTGACGGCGGGATTGGAGAACGAGGGCGGTCAACTAGGGGCCATTCTCCAACTGCGCAACGAGAGTTTGCCCGGTTACCTCGACAAGATCAATCGGCTGGCGAAATCAGTGGCCGACCAGGTCAACGAGCAGCATGCCCGCGGCGTCGATATCACCGGCGCGTCGGGGGCGGCGATCTTCGAATATCAGACGTCGTTCGTCGACGGGTCGGGACGTACGGCGGGGACGACCGGCACGACGACACCGAGTCCTCCGGTCGACGTCACAGTGACGTTCAGCGGCGACCTTAGCGGGTCGATCACGGCCACACTCGACAGTTTTTTCGCGGCTTCATCGGCGCCGAGTTCGGCTGCGGCCGGAGATACGGTCAGCGTTTCTTTCACGAGCGACGACGGAGCGATCGAGCGCACGATTACCACGGCGCCGCTTTTGGGAGGCGAGTCGACGGCGCAGTTGGCGACACGGCTGAATGATCAAATCGCGGTGGACCCGGAGTTGGCCGGTTTGGTGACTTTCTCCGACGCGGGCGGAAACCTGAAAGTTGTGCTGTCGGACCAGGCCGGGCAGGGGTTCAGCTTCACGGCGAGCACGTCGAACCCGGGCTTCACGACGGGGTTGGAAAGCGGCGGAAACCTAGGCGGGCATTCCGCCGAGGAGATCGCCGCGGAGCTGAACGAACAAGTCGCCGCCGACGCCGTGCTCGCCGACGCCGGAGTTCGCTTCACCGCCGTCAACGGCGAGGTTCGGTTCGACGCCTATACGGCCTTCGACTACACGATCGTCGACAACGACGCGGCGGGTACGGGATTCGTCTCCGGGCTGGCCGGCAGTGGCTCGGCCGGCGGAGGTCCCGCCGCCGGGACGTTGCGCCTGGCCGACCTGGGACCGGCGAAAGTGGCGGCCGGCACCGCGGGATTCCCGGCGGGTAATGAGAATGCCCTGGTACTGGCGGCGCTGGCTAATGCCGGGATCGTTGACGGGACGACCTACACCGAGGCCTATACCGCGCTGGTGAGTGAAGTGGGCCAAGACAGCGCCGGATCCGCGTCGCAACTGCAAACACAGACCGAGATCCTACAGACCGCCCAGGGGTTGCGGGACAGCTTTTCCGGCGTCGACATCAACGAAGAGGCCGTGCGGCTGTTGGAATTCCAGCAAGCCTTCCAGGCGCAGACGCGGGTGATTCAAGTGATCGACAGTTTGGCGAGGGAGATCTTGTCGCTGGTGAGGTAGGGGGGCCGGGCGTGGCCCGGAGACCTACCCCACTTGGGTTCATGTCGCGGAGGTGAACGATGCGGGTTACGTTTCTTTCCCAGGGTCGTCAAACGATCGCCAACCTGCAAGCGGTGCAGGCGCGCAAGCTGCGGGCCACGAGCGAAGTCTCGTCGGGCCTGCGCGTGACGCGGCCTTCCGACTCGCCCTCCGACGCGGCGGGTATTGTGCGCAGTCGAACCGATCTGCGCAAGATTGAGCAGTTCCGTTCGAACCTCGAGTTGGTGCAAGCCGAGTTGCGCGCGGTCGACGGGGCGCTTTCCCAAGCCAGCGATGTATTGAATCGCGCGGCGGTGCTGGCGGCGCAGGCGGCGAACGACGCCCAAGCAGATTCAGAGGCTACTCGCGACATCATACGAAACGAGATCGAGGTTATCTTCCGCCATCTGATTTCCTTGGCCAATACGACCCATTCCGGAAAGTCGGTTTTCGCCGGCAGCACCGATGATTTGACGCCGTTCGTGACCGACTCCAATCAGGTCGACGGCGTGCGATATCAGGGTGATTCGTTGAGCCGTCAAATCACGTTTCCCGACGGCAGGCCTGGGCAGATTTCGTTGCCCGGCAACAGCATCTTCCAGCAAGCCGAGTTCTTTCTCGGCTCGGGCCGCGCGGCGGGGACGGTCGGGACATCGGTTCCCAATCCCCCGGTCGGCATCGGGTTGGCGTTTACCGGCGACGTCGACTCGGTGTTGAGCGTGGATCTGGACGGCTATTTCACGGCTTCCTCGGCGCCGGGCTCCCCGGCGGGCGGCGAACAGATCAGCGTGACCTTCACCAGCGCCAACGGGGCGGCGGCGACGATTACGACCGCGCCGTTGACGGCCGGGGCGGACACCAACCAGATCGCCGCGGCGCTCAATACAGCGATCGCCGCCGACGCCTCGCTTGCCGGCGGTTTCAGTTTCAGTTCGGCGGACGGATCGGGCACGGGCGCGCTAAAGCTGGTGCAGAGCGATACGTTGGGCGTGGGGTATTCCTTCACATCGTCGGCGACGGACGGCTTAACGACCGGGCTCGAGTCGGGTGGAGTGACCGGGGAGCAATCGGCCGAAGAGATCGCCGCGGCGTTCAACACCCTGGTGGGTTTTGATGCGGAACTGACCGCCTCCGGCGTGCACTTCACGGTTGTCGACGGCGAGGTTCAAGTGGACGGCGACATCGATTTCACGGTCACCGGCGTCGACTTTGATCGTGGAACCGGCTTTCAGTCGGGGTTGGCGGGAACGCACTTCGTCGGCGGCAGCCGCGGGGCGAACGTCTTCGGCACGTTGAATCAATTGCTCGATGATCTGGCCGCGAACAACCAACCCGACATTGCCGCGGCCGTCGGGGCGCTACGCCGCGGGATCGAGCACATCAACGGTTCACAGAGCTTCTACGGCAGCACTCTCAACCAAGTGGACCTGACATTGAAGAACCTGCAAGAGCTCGACGTGGTTAACCAACAGCGGCTTTCGCAACACCAGGAAGCCGACGTGGTTACGTCGATCGGTGATCTGTTGCGGAACACCACGGCCGAGCAGTTCGTGCTGCAGGTGGCTTCGCGGCAATCACCGAATTTGCTGGACTTGCTGGCGTGAGGGCGCCGGGACGGTCGTTTCCGAGTTCCGGTATGAAGAGGTGTGTCGGCCACGAGGCGGGTCGGATCGTAGGCTTCGTTCCCGCAGCCCTGTCAGGGCTCGACTTCGTTTGACCGTGTACCTGGGGTTTCGCCTTCGGCTCCACCCCAGGATATACCCGCCGCCACTTCGCGGCTGAGGTCGTTTGCGATTTCAGCGGGTAACAGGAAGAGGGCGGCGCGTTCGCGGGGGTTCCGTGGATGTCCTCTTTGTGCCGAGCGGGGCATTGATTGATTGCAGCCGGCGATGCCACGCCGGGCGGCGATTCCATGCGACTATTTTCGATCGACGCTCGGTCCAATCCCCATTCGTTCAGCGCGGTGTGGCCGGGAGCTTGGGCGGCGGCGGCAAAACCTCTAGAAATTCCAGGAGCGGCCGATAAGATCGTTGGCAGACAATCCCGGCGGAGAGGCGGATCATGGATCGATCCAACGTCACTCGCCGTGATTTGCCCCGATAAACCAAGGAAGGGGGGCGGGGAATGACGATTACAGAAGCACAGGTTTCCCAGATTTCTCGAGCGAACAACGATCGAGGAGGCCCGGAAGGAGCCGCGCCCGAGCAAGCTGCTCGGAATCGCGAACTCATCAAGGCGATCAAGACGATCAACGACGGCGGGTCGTTGGGGTCGAGCAACGAACTGCGGTTCGGGTTCGACCGCGACACCGGCCAAGCGCTGATCAAGATCGTCAATCGTGTGACGAATGAGGTCATCTCGCAGCTTCCTCCCGAGTCGGCCCTGCGAACGGCGCAGGTTCTCAAAGAACTGAATTCGGGCGAGCACCTCGCCTAGATTCGCGATTCGCGGGCCGATGAGAAGGAAGCAAGGAAGGGAATCCTCGACGTGTACACGGACGACTACGTTGAAAACGGGGTCAACGGCGAAGACCCGGTGGGGCTGATTTGTCGGCTCTACGAAAAAGCCGCCCAGAGACTCGAACAAGCGAAGGCTCATCTTGACGAAGGCAAATCGGCCGCCGCAGGCGAAGCCGTCGCCCGCGCGATGGAGATCGTGCTGGAGCTGATGAGCTCGCTCGACACCGACGAGGGCGGGCAGATCGCCGCCGACCTGGCGATCCTGTATTTCCACGTGCAAGAAGAGTTGGCCGAGGCCGCGACGAATCAGCGGCCCGAGTCGATTGAAAACGCCCAGCGCGTGATGGATTCGCTGCACGAAGGCTGGAAGGAGTGTCGCGCGCAACTGCTCACGTCGATCGTCGCCGCCGAGGGCGTCGACCACCGCCCTCGCCGACACCGATCAGACCGCCCTGAGCGCCGACGGCATCTATGACCTCACGCTCGATACGACCACCACGACCATCGATCTATTGACGATCGGTTCGGGGCGGACCGCCGGGACGACGGGTGCGACGACGCCCGCCTCGCCGGTGAGCGTAAAGATCGACTTTTCGAACGGTCTCACCGGAAGCATCACGGCTGATCTGAATAGTTTTTTCGTGGCCGCGGCCGCGCCAAGCGGCGCCGGGGCCGGTGACACGGTCAGCGTGACCTTCGCCAGTGAAGACAATTTGATCAACGAAACGATCACGACGGTCGCCCTGGCGGGAGGCGAGACCGCCGCGCAAATCGCGACCCTGCTGAACGACCAAATCACCGCCAACGCGAACCTCACAGGCAAGGTCAGCTTCAGCGACGAAGGGGGCAACCTCAAACTCGTCGTCAGCGACACCGCCGGACAGGGGTTCACCTTCACGTCGTCCAATACGGGGACCGTCGTGACGGGCCTCGAGGCGGGCGGCACGGTTGGCGGACATTCGGCGGCGGAAATCGCCGCGGCCCTCAACGCGCAAGTCGCCCTCGACCAAACTTTGGTTGACGCCGGGGTGAGCTTCACAGCGGAGAGTGGGGAAGTCCGCGTCGAGGGCGATCAGAAATTCGACATCACGACCACCGATACCGACCAGGCCACCGACTTTCTATCCGGGCTGGCGGGAACCCAGACCGTCGAGGGATACGACAACACCTTGGACGGGTTGTCGGGCTACATCAACGCCAACTCGACGACGTTGGGCGTGAAGACGACGCTCATCAACACCAGCAGCGACCCGGACAACCCCGCCTACCATCTGACCTTGACCGCCGTCGACACCGGGGCCACGACGCTCAAGCTCGAAGACAGCCTGGCGGCCACTCTCGTAACGGCGACCGACCAAGGGACCGATGCCGTGTTCTCGGTGAACGGCCTGCCGAACGTCAGCAATTCGAGCAACGTGATCGCGGATTTCTCGCCCGGGGTGACGCTGACCATCGTCGGGGCGGGCGACACCGTGATCACGGCCCAGCCCAGTCGGGCTTCGCTAAGTTCGACGCTGACCAGTGTCGTGCTCGACTACAATTCGCTCGTCGGGAAAGTTCAAGAACAGATCGGTGAGAACGCCGGCGCGCTTTCGGGCAACTCGGTCGTGCGGCAGGCGCAGCAGTCGTTGCGGGAAATCACGGGTTTTCTGGGCACTGGAACGATTCAATCGATGGTCGAGCTGGGGCTTGAACTCGACAACAAGGGCCAATTGTCCTTCAATACGGCCGTCTTCAATACGCTGACCGACAGCCAACTCAGCGACGTGATCACTTTTATCGGAGACACGACCACGGGATTTGCCGCCAACGCCGTGACCCGGCTCGACGACCTGGGCGACCCGATCAACGGACAGATTCAGGTCGCGATCGAAAGCCTACGGGATTCCGACGAGAGGCTCTCGGAGAAAATCGAGGAAGAGCAAACCCGTGTGGACGCGTTGATCGCCCAGCTCGAGGCGCAATTCGCGGCGGCGGACGTTTTGCTGGCCCAGCTCGAGGGGCAACAGAGTCTCCTGGCGATTTTGCTCGCACCCCAGAAAGAACTCGATATATTGCCTGCATTTCTCACCAACTGACGGCCGAAGCACATGATAGACCCGCCATTACTTCGTTGCGCTTGCTCGCCGTGCTCACCGTACCGTTCAAGTACGCCTCCGCGCGCCAAGCGGCCCGCGTCTCGTACTGACGGCCCTCTCATGCAATCCGCCTCGACACTTGGTGAGAAATGCAGGCTAGTGAGCAGCCCGTGGTGAAAGTCCGACTACGCGAAAAGGGTACGGCCACTTTATGAGCGTTCAATTCATCGACGATCTGCTCGACCAATTGCATGCCTTCAGCGAGACGCTGGCCGAGGGCGCCGCCGGTGGGGCGTCCGACACCTTTCAAGCGGTTCTCAATGAGCGGGCCTCACTGGTCCACAGGCTGGTTGAAGCGGGCAAGAGCACCCCGCTGAGTGCTTCGCAGCGTGCCGGACTGCGGCAGGTGATTGAGCTGGGTGAACGGGCGCGTTTTCCGCTGGCCGCCAAGCGGGAAAACCTGCGAGCCCGCCTACGCGACGTCCGCCAGAGCCAACAATCGCGCAAGGCCCTCATGCCCTTTCGGGCGACGACCGGCCGACGGCTCAATATCGAGGGCTAGACAAAGGGCCGGCCCCACGCGGCTGGGGAGAATGCCATGGTCCCGCTTTGAAAAGCCCTCCTGTTAACCGTCAGCGTCGTGCCGCCGGCTACCCGGAGGTGTCGACTACACTTCGTTGGAATAAATCCATCTGATCTTCCGATGGAGTTTTCGGGCGGCGGCGGGTGCGAACCGGACTGCCCACGACACCCAGCACGGTGACCGCCCGTAGCGCCGCGCGCGGCACGAAGACGCGCTGCGCATGAGCGTTCGGGTCGGGCGGGGTGATGGTCATGCCGGCCGGTTCCATCAAGAGCATGTCATTCGCGACGACGCCTTCGAGAGTATCGCCGTCGCGAAAGTTCAGCCGCACCCAGAGGCCGTCTTGTTTTGGCCGGGAGGCAAAAGCGGTCTTTTGCTTGCTCTCGGCGTCGGGATCGAAATCTCGAACAAAGTACACCCCCTTGATACTCGCCTCGGCCAGCGTCACGACTTGCGCGGCGCGATCGAGCACCTCGATGCCTTCCGGGCGGCAGTAGGTTTGGGGATTCACGTACCCTTCGAGCACGGGCCCATCAAAGCGCCTCACGTAAACTTTCTTGGTGGTGGAAGATGACACAGAGGGATGAACGATTTGCCGGTATGCTAATATGCGCCGAGAACGAATGTCAAGCCGAACCTTATATCATAAGTGATTGATTTCTAAGGTTTTGATCTGACCCTTGCAAGCGCCGATCCAAGAATACATTGACTACTGCCGGGTCGAAAAAGGCCTTGCTCAAAACACTCTCGCGGCCTATCGACGGGACCTGGATCGGCTGGCGGCCTATTGTGCTCGGCAGGGCGGATCCGCGCTCGAGGCCGACGGCGACGACTTGCGAGGGTTCGTTGATTCGCTGTATCGCCAAAAGCTCGCCGCGCGGTCAATCGCGCGGCATATCGCGGCGGTACGAAGCTTCTATCTCTACCTGTTGCGCGAGCAGCGCATCACGGAAAACCCGGCCGCCGAACTGGTCTCCCCGAAGTTGCCGGCGCAACTGCCGAAATTCCTCACGATAGAAGAAGTCGACCGCTTGCTGGAGACGCCCCCGGCCTCAACGCCGTTGGGTTCACGCGATCGAGCCATGTTGCAGTTGCTCTACGCCGCCGGGCTTCGTGTCTCGGAATTGATATCGGTCGAGCACATGCACTTGAATCGGGAGATGGGAGTGGTGCGTGTCACGGGCAAGGGAGACAAGCAGCGGATCGTCCCGGTGGGGCGGGAGGCCTTGACCGCGATCGGGACGTATCTCGATCGAGATCGAGCCGCCATTCTGAAGGGGAAGCACTCGAGTTATTTGTTCGTCACGGCGCGCGGCGGGCCAATGACGCGCCAAGCTTTTTGGCATCTATTACGAAACCACGGGCTCAAGGCCGGAATTTCCACACGTCTGACGCCTCATGTGCTGCGGCATAGCTTCGCAACCCATTTGCTGGAGCGCGGCGCCGATCTGCGCAGCTTGCAGTTGATGCTCGGGCATACCGATATTTCGACGACGCAGATCTACACGCACGTCCTCAGGGAACGGTTGCGGGAGGTGTACGACAAGCATCATCCACGCAGCGGGGCGACGTAACGCCGGGTTCCGTGTCGCCGGGGTAGGTGTCGCCGGGGTACGTTTCTTCGAAACGCAGCGGCGGAGCCCTGACCGCGAGGGAGGGGTTGGTTCCCAGAAAACATTGGGGAAGTCCACTTCGCGCCGGATGCGGTTATTGATTCAAGGGAACTTATTCGGTCAGCGCTTGGGACAGTCCCCATTTTTTTACAGCCCCTTAGCGTGTCGGCCCCATCGTGCGCGACAATAGCGCGAGGCAGAACGTAGTTCGGCGGCACGTACTTCGGCGACACGTCCTTACGAACCATGCGCATCATCACGCTTATTGCCTCGGCGACGGAAACGGTTTGCGCGCTTGGCCTCGAGGAGTTTCTGGTGGGGCGCTCGCATGAGTGCGACTACCCGGCATCGATCGCTTCGCTGCCGGTGTGCACGCGGCCGCGGTTCGATGTTTCAGGCAGCAGCCGCGAAATCGACGAACGTGTCAAATCGCTGCAACAAAGCTCGCGGGCCCAAGACGCGCTCGGCGTCTACGAAGTTTTTCCCGAGCGCTTGCGCGAACTGAAGCCGACTCACATTGTCACGCAGGCGCAGTGCGAAGTCTGCGCCGTCAGCCTGGCGGATGTCGAGCGCGCCGTCCGCGAGGTTGCCGATTGCGACGCCCGCATTGTCTCGTTGCAACCCAATTCGATGACCGACATTTGGGCCGACATTTGTCGCTTGGCCTCCGAACTCGGCGTAACGGCTTCGGGCGTGCGACTGGTGGCCGACTTGCAGACGCGCGTCGAACAGATCGAATTCCGCGCACGCCCTCTACCTCTCGAGGACAAGCCCCGGGTTGCCATGGTCGAATGGGTTGACCCGCTCATGGCCGCCGGCAATTGGACGCCCGAGCTGGTCCGAATCGCCGGCGGGGAAAATCTATTCGGAGAAGCCGGACGCCATTCCCCTTGGATGCAATACGACGATCTAGTCGCGAGTGATCCCGATGTCATTTTTGTCGGGCCCTGCGGCTATGACCTGGAACGCAGCGCCGCCGACCTACCGCTGCTCGAAGCGCGACCGAAGTGGAACGACCTCGCGGCCGTCCGCGAAGGGCGTGTGTACGTTGCTGACGGCAATCAGTTCTTCAATCGGCCCGGTCCGCGTCTGGTCGAGTCGCTCGAGATCTTGGCCGAGGTGCTCCATCCGAAAGTTTTCCACTTCGGGCACGAGGGGAGCGGCTGGCGGGGGTATCCGGTTTCGAGGTGATAGGAGTTCGTGTTGCCGAATCACGTGTCGCCGGAGTTGTGGCGCACGCCGGTTGACCCCTCCCTCGCGGTCGGGGCTCTGTAGCCGCGTAACGAAGACCCATACCCTGGCGGTACGGAATCGAGGTCTGTTGCTACAATAGGCGTTTTCGCATTGCATCCTTGAGATACCTCCATGCTCCCTGCCTTCATCATTCCCGAACAGACCATCGATGCCAACGGAAACGGCGAGGCCGTTGCACTTGGCGACGCCGCCGGGCACATGCTGTTGCTGACACTCGGCGTCACCGACATCGTCGAACAAGAGAGCCTCGACGTCTCCGTTTTCGGGTCAGCCGACGGCGAAGAATGGGGCGAGGAGAAACTGCGAGCCTTTCCGCAGAAGTTCTATCGCGGTACGTCTTCGATCTTGCTCGATCTCGCGCAACACGCTGATGTGAAGTTCCTGCGGATCGATTGGATGGTCCACCGATGGGGCGTCGGTTCGAAGACGCCGATGTTCAAGTTCTACGTTTTCGCCGAGAAGTTCGAGGAATCGGCCGCCGCCTGATTGTCGGTCTTGTCGATGCCGTCTCGCGGCTGGAGTCCGGTCGCGGTCACGACTTTTCGTGTTTGTAGCGCTGGTGCCAGCCGACGCCCTGCCAGGTCTTGATCTTTATGGGGCTAACGAATAATAACCAGCGTGGCTCATTCAACGTCGGCTCGAGATAATCGGGGCCCGTTCGCCCAGATAGCGCAGCGCCATGCGACGACCGATCTCGACCCAGCGTCCGCCGACGTTCGGCTCTTCAAGAACTTCCGCGCTACCCTTGACCAGCACGCGGCGGTTGAAGCGCGTCGTGTCGTCGATGCACAACGACACGCGGGGATCACGTTGGATGTGCCCGGCCCAGGCCGAGCGCGCGCGAGGAATAATGTAGAAACCGCCGTCGCTGTATTCAAACCAACACGGGACCACATAGGGCCACCCGTCTTCGTCCAGACAACCGATACGGCAAAACACGTCGCCCGCCAGAAATTCCGACATTTCGGCTTTGTCGAGTTTTCCGACCTTGCCGCGCCAACTTTCATCTTCCGCCATGCAGACATCCTAACCTCATTTGCGCGTGCCGGACGCTCGTCGGGATAATGATCGTTGGATTTACTTCGCCCGCCGACCATCGGTAGGCTTTCCGCGGAGCGCCTTTGACCAAGAAAGAATTGCTGGATCGAACTCGCGTCGGTTTCGAAGACATCGATCTCCCCGCGAACATCAAGGAAGCCGCGCTCGTCCACTTGGAAGCCTGGGCGCAAGGCGACAAGTTCGCGGGCCTGATGGAAGGGGGTAAGGACGACTACCTTCCGCTGCTCGACTGGATGGTCTCCGAAGGCCGTTTCGACCTCTTGCTCGACAGTTTCTATCAGGTGATGCCGTTCGGGACTGGGGGCCGGCGGGGGCCGGTCGGGATTGGGCCGAATCGCATCAACCCCTACACCATCGCCTCGTCGATACAGGGGCATGTCGAGTACTTGCGCGATCTGGTGCCCGACGAAGATCGGTTCGAGGTGGTCGTCGCCTACGATGTTCGCGAATACAACGATCTGCGGGGTCTCTACCCGCGCGACCTGCCGAATCCGTTGCTGGGCTTCACATCGAAAGATTTCGCCCACATCGCGGCGTCGGTCTACTGCGCGGCCGGCGTGCGGGTCTACATGCTTCCCGACGAGCCGCGCGATTACATCTCGACGCCCGAGCTCTCGTTTTTCATTCGTCTTATCGGAGCGCACGGCGGGCTGAACGTCAGCGCCTCGCACAATCATCCCGACGACAACGGGGGGAAATTCTACAACGCTCAAGGGGGCCAGGAGATCCCCCCCAACGACGAGCGCATGGTGAAGATTGTCGAGAAAATCACCGAGGTCAAGAGCATCCGCTACACCGAAGCCCTCGAGTCGGGACTGATGCAACCGATCACCGAAGCCTTTCGCAAGGCCTACGTCGACCACAACCTTGAGCTGAGGCTGCGGGCGGAGCCCGGGCCGGCGAAGATCGTCTTCACGCCGCTACACGGCACGGGACGCAACACAGTCGGCCGCTGCCTGCAAGAGGCCGGTTTCGAGGAGGGAAAGCAGTTCTTTACGGTGGAGGAACAGCGCGAGTATCGCGGCGACTTTGCCAACGTTCGGTTCCGGACGCCTAATCCCGAGGTCCCCGAGTCGCTCGAACCCGCCATGGCATTGGCTCGGGAAATCGGCGCCGACGTGGCGCTGGGAACCGATCCCGACGCCGATCGCATCGGAGCGGCCGTGCGGAACGGCGACGACATGGTCTTCGTCAACGGCAACGAGTTAGCCGTGATTCTCACGCGCTATCGGCTGGAATCGCTAAAGCGGGCGGGACGCCTTCCCGAGCGTGCCGTCGTGATCAAGACGGAGGTCACCACGGAGTTGATGGCGCGCATCGCCCGCGACTTCGGGGCGCAAGTGATCGGCGATTTGCTGGTCGGTTTCAAGTATGTCGTCGACATCTTGCATCAGCTCCAACTCAACGGGCGCTTCCGGAATGTCGAGGCCTCGGAAGACGATTTCGTCATCGCCGCCGAGGAAAGCCACGGCTTGCTGCTGACGCCGCATATACGCGACAAAGACGCCGCGGGGGCGGCGGTGGTGCTGGCCGAACTAACCTCCGAACTCAAGGAGCAAGGCCGCACTCTGTACGACTATTTGGTGGAAACCTACAAGCGCTATGGGTATTACCGCAATTTTTTGCGCTCGACCATCATGCAAGGCGCAGCGGGGACGGCAACCATGCGCGCCATCCAGAATGAACTCCGCACGAACCCGCCGAGCGAAATCGGCGGGCTGGGAGTGGTCTCGGTTCGCGACTACTGGGACGAGGGGACGTTCGGGCCGTTTCTGTCGGAGACCGACCGCGGCGCTCGCAACCTGATCAGCCTCACGTTCGAGGGAGGTTTGCGGGCCATTATTCGGCCGTCGGGCACTGAACCGAAGAACAAGGTCTATATCGAAAAGGGCGCCGAGCCGATAGGCGTCGAGGCGTCGGAGGAAGAGTTTGCACGGATGCGGCAACGAGTCGATCAGGAAGTCGTCGACTTTTCGAATGCCTTCATGAAGTCGATGTTGGCGTTGATTGACGTTGCACTGCCCGATTACGCGATGGAGATTTCGGATTTGGTGTCGCTTGAGAACAAGCGGCGATTTGTGGAGTCATTTATTCGCGGATTCGAGGAGCGGACCCTCGCGGCACGCGCGGGGGATCTCGACGAGGCGGCGTTCAACGGCTGGATTGATGGGGAGTTGGGTGGTTACGGACCGGATGCGCGGTTGTTGGTGGCGCGGAGTCTTCGGGCGTATCTGGAGTCGGCCGGCGGAGACGAATCAATTCGCGAGATGCAACGCGGGGTCTTTTTCGGACGACCTAACCTGCATTTCTCACCAACTGACGGTCGAAGCACATGATAGGCCCGCGCCATCACTTCGTTGCGCTTGCTTGCCGTGCTCACCGTACCGTTCAAGTACGCCTCTTTGCTTAAGGGATGGGTCGCCAAGCGGCCCGCGTCTCGTACTGACGGCCCTCTCATGCACTTCGCCTCGACACTTGGTGAGAAATGCAGGCTAACGCCGCCTGAGAGTCCCCGCTTCGCGCATCCAGCCTAGCACTTTCCAATCCAAAGAATGCGCCCGAAATGAGTCTGGCCGCAAACAGGCTCATCTTGTGTTGGACAATTCTTGCAGCGCAAACCGTGGCTCGGCCATGCTATCCTTAGCTGGGATGCCAAAGTGGAGATCTTCGTTCAGTGATGCCGGGGGAATGATATTGAGAGGAATAAACGTGGACTCAAATTGAAACGCGACCGCGTACGAACCGCATTGCTGCTCGCGGCCGGCACCGGCAGTCGACTTTCTCCGCTAACGGACACCGCCCACAAGTGCCTCACCGAAGTCAATGGTGTGCCCATCCTCAAGCACCAAATAGCCTGTCTGGAGCACTGGGAGTTTGAGGATCTGATCGTTGTTGTCGGTCACCAGGGCGATCAGATTCGAGAGTTCCTGGGTAGCCTCGAGTTGGATCTGAAAATCAGATACATCCACAACCCAAGGTATCGAACGACGAACAACCTTTACTCGCTCTGGTTGGCTCGGAAGGCAATCGAGCGGTCGTTTCTCCTGCTGGAGTGTGACCTTTTCTTCGAGGCCGGTCTGCTGTCAGGGATGCTGCACCCGGACAAGATCGCTCTCGCGACCCGACAGCCGTGGATGCACGGCACCACTGTCACGCTGGACGACTCGCGACGGGTCGCCGGGTTTCAGCTGGGAGGTGACGCCACGGGGGATCCCCTCGCCTACAAGACCGTGAACATCCACAGCCTCTCCCTATCGACCTGGCGCCGCATGAGGAGATGTCTCGATGCGTACGTTTCGTCGGGCAGGGTGAACGACTACTACGAGGCCGTTTTCCGCGACATGACCGTCGACGGAGCATTCAACGCGCGGGCCGTATCCTTTGACGAAGGGATCTGGTACGAAATCGATACGTTGGAGGATCTCAGTGCCGCCGAGAGTTTGTTCGCGGACTCGAGGTTCGCGAAACGAAAAATACAAAAATCGCGGCCGAAGCCCGCAACTTCACGAGACGCGGCGTAGCCGTGAACAACGCCGCGCCGCCGGTCCCGCAACCGCAGCCGGCACTTGGATCAGCGCCTGAGGGCCGGCATGGCTGAGCTGGACTACGCAACCGTCCAGCGATACTGGAACGCCGCTCAGCCCTCGATCCTCGCGCCCTACATGATGGACGGATTCGGCTTCCCCGCGGGGGCGGGCCGGTTTCGATTCCGGGCAGAATCGAAAATCGTCCAGCGCCTCATCGCCGGCGCCAACACCAACGGAACCGTGTTGGACCTCGGCAGCGGCATGGGCTACTGGGCCGAGTTCTTCTCCCGCCGGTTCGCCAACGTAGTCGCCATCGAGGCCGGCTTGCCGCTGTTTGAGGACCTCAAGCGCAGGTGCGCTCCCTACGCCAATGTCAAGACTCTCCACGGCAGGGTGTCCGAGTTTGAGCCGGAAGGCGTCTATTCCTTGATGTTCTTCGGTGGCATGCTGATGTACGTCAAGACCGAAGACGTGATTTCGCTTCTCCGGAAGCTCATCCCTTTCCTCGAGGCCGGCGGCATGATCCTGTGCAGGGAGACGACCGTGCGAGAGGGAACCGTCACGCGCCAGGGAGAGTATCAGGCAGTGTACCGCTCCGTCGCGTCGTACTCGCGGATCTTCGAGGAATGTGGACTCACTGTTTCGACTGCCGAGTTGAACGTGCCCTATGCACTGCTTCAGATCGGCTGTGAGTCTGTTCGCAAGTGGAAGGAGATGATGCCGAAGCCCTTGCGGTTGACCCCCATCGTCGGTCGTCTCGCATACTGGGCCCTACGCCTGAGCGACCCGTTGGCTGTTCGGGCGCCCGAGGCGCTGGGGCTGCGGATCCCGCGCCTAACGAATCACTTCTTCGTCCTGCGAGCACCGGGCTGATCTGGTCCGCCGACGCCGGCACAATCGCGCTTCTTGATGAAAGGAAGAGATTTGATCGTAAGAAACTTGGCGAACCTCATCTCCCTTCTGGGCGTGCTGCCTGTCTGTGTTCTGTTTCTCGACGACGGCTATCGGTACATCGTGCCGCTCATCGTTTTCAACAACATCATGGACGACCTAGACGGCATCGTCGCGGTCAAGCTCAAAATCAAGAGCGTATTTGGGGCGGCTCTGGACAACGTCTGCGATGCCGTGGCGCACACGGCATTCGTGTTGATGGTCGGCATGCACTACGGCGGGATATGCGGCGTCCTGGGCGTGGCCGCGGTGACCGCAATGCTGATCCGCGTCGTCTCACGGATCGTCCCTGGACCAACCGTGGGAGCCGGCTCACCAACCAATGAGTTGATTCGCCACATGTTCTTCGTGTTGCTTCTGGCGGGAGTCTTCAGTTTCGATGTCGCGATCGTCCTCGCGGCCGTCTTCACATTGCATACAGTGTCGATGCTCCTGCCCTACCGCATGCCGGGGCTCATCAGGAGTGTCACGAAGTCGGCTTTCTCCATCGGCCTGGTCAATGTGGCTCTGGTTGCGGCGTGGCTGGCGCCGTACGCCGCCCCTGTCGTTGCGGCGGCGTTTGGCTCCACGTACTTGTACGGATTCGTGCTCGGAGGCCTCCAATGGTTCAAGGCGACGCCAACATCCACGGAGCCGGCCTAGATACTGCGAACGCCCATCGCGGCGATGTCGTCGATGCGCATCATCTCTTTCAATACGAAGGGCTCGCCATAGGCGGCATCGATCATGAGCCCGTAATAGCGGGCGGCGGCGGCAAGCCGTTCCGAGACGGCGCGCTGCTCGGGAAACAATTCGTCGCTCTCTCCATGTGCGCCGTATTGGGACCCGTAACAAAACAGCGACTTCTCGCGGCGGCCCCATTGCGCGCTGATATCGACGACGAAGCTGGGTCGAACGTCGGCGTAGATCGAGGCATAGAGGACCTTCGACGGGCGATGGGGTTCGCTTTCGAGTTCGAGCTTTTTGAGTCCGGCGAAGAAGCAGGCTTCGGCACCGATCTCGGAGGCACGGTAATGGTCGGGATGGCGCGCTTCCCAGTACGGCAGGATGACGATGCGAGGCCGGAAGTCGCGAATCCATCCGGCGACGTTGACCCGCGCTTCCAGGGTATTCTCCAGACGGGCGTCGGGCAAACCCGCATTCTCGCGCCTGGTCAGCGATAGGACCTTGGCGGCCTCGGCGGCTTCTTCGAGACGCCGAGCGGGGGTGCCGCGGGTTCCCATCTCGCCGGCCGTCAAATCGAGGACGCCCGTGCGGTAGCCTTTTTCGGCCATGGCGATGAGCGTGCCGCCGCAGGTCTGCTCAACATCGTCGGGGTGCGCGCCGATCGCCAGAATGTCGACAGTATCAGGCATGGGCTTTTGTCAATGGGCGGCCAGAAATTCTCGCAGTCGCGGGCCGTCGAAACGGTGGCGGAAAGCCTCGCGTCCCTCAACGGTCACCACCGGGATGTCGTGGCCGTAACGCACGCGCAACGCGGGTTCGCTTTCGATATTCACTTCGTGGACGGAGAATTCCAGTTCGCTCGCGAGAGTGGCGAGTTGCCGCTTCACATCGTCGCAAAGGTGACAGCCGGGCCGTGTGTAGAGCACTACGCGGGACATTACGAGTGATCGTAGATTTGGCGGTAACGGCGGCGTCTGGGCCGCGACCAGATCAAGACAGCCCCGGCCACGAAGCCTCCCACATGAGCCCACCAGGCAACGCCACCGCCGGAGCCTTCACCGAATGTCATCGCGCCGCTCAGAAACTGAATGCCGAACCAATAGAGGAGCAATACGAAGGCCGGCAGCTCGACGGTCGTGAAGATGATGAACAGCGGGATCAGCGTCACAACACGCGACATCGGAAAGCGAATCATGTAAGCACCCATCACGCCCGCGATAGCGCCGCTGGCGCCGACGACCGGCACAGCGGATTGGGGGTTGCTCAGCATGTGCGCCACCGAGGCAAGCAGGCCGCAAGCAATATAGAAGACCACGTAGAGTCCGTGGCCCAATTCATCCTCGATGTTGTCGCCGAAAACCCACAGGAACCACATATTGCCGATCAAGTGCATCCACCCGCCGTGCAGGAAGATGGAGGTGAAAAGCGGGCCGGCGCCGAGAATAAGCGAGTAGTCGCCCGATATCGCCTCGCCTACCCGAGCCGGCACCGCTCCGAACGCCATGATAAACGCCTGTGCCGACTGCGGAGATGCGGTACTCAACGAAAACTGATAGAGAAAAATCGCCGAGTTGACGATGATCAACGCCAGCGTGACGCCCGGGAAACTCCAGCGCGGAGTGTGGTCGCGCAATGGAAACATGGTGTTGGTGCGTGCTTCCGCTAACCGCCCCTCGGGGGGCCTTCTCTACGAACGTTTCGCGGCGTCGGCAAAATCGGGGTTCACGCGCCGCTCACCGCTTTGAATCAGTCGCTCGGCCTCTTCGCGGGTCCCGATCCGGCCTCGGGCCCCGAGAGCTTTGCAGTTGATCGCCGCCATGGCGTTCGAAAACTCGAGCAGCTGCTCCATCGGGTAACCTTCGAGCAAAGCGTAGCAGAAAGCCCCGTGAAAGACATCGCCCGCTCCGGTGGTGTCGACGCAGTTGACGACAAACGCCGGGGAGTAGTGAAAGCCCTCGTCATCGAGCGCCATGCAACCGTCAGCGCCCAGCGTCATGGCCGCGACCCGCATCTTGTACTCGTCGCGAATGCGGCGTAAGGCGTCGAGCGGATCCTGATCGCGGGTCCAATTGGTCGGAAATTCGGTGCTGGCGATGAGGTAGTCGATCTCGGGCATCACGCGATCGAAGCCGGGGTAAATCGTATCGACGTCGACAGTGACGGGAATGCCGGCCTGTTTCGCGATGCGCGCAGCGTGTTCGACGGCTTGGGTATCGTGTCCGTCGATGTGGAGCAGGCGGGCGCATGTGATTTGCTCGGGCGTGATCTGGTCCGGATCGATGCGCAGGCAATCATCGCGATACCAGAAGATCGTGCGCTCTCCGGTGGATTGGTCGATGATGATGTAGGCCGATTGGTTGGCGCAGCCTACGCGAACTTGCACATGCTCGATGTCGACGCCGCTTTCGCGCAAACTGGCGAGCTGGATCTTGCCGCGATCGTCATCACCGACCGAGCCGATGTATTTCGATCGCAGACCGAGAGTTTGGCAGGTCACCACGGCGCTGGCGACTTGACCGCCGACGCTGATCATTTCATCAGTGAAGGGCGCTTTTCCGCCGTAACGCGGAACGCGGGAAACGAGAATCAGGGTGTCGGTGGCATTGAGACCGACGCCGACGACGTCAAAAGAGGGCTGCATCGAGAGTTCTCTTAGCTTAACGAAACGACGCGGGATTACTCGGACCTGAAACCTGCGTTTCCGTAGCGACAAACACTCGTGTTTGTGCCGGCCCCAGTTGAGACAAGCTCTCAGCTTGTCTCGCCGCTGCCGGCAGGCTCGGACGTGAGTCCGCGCAGGGATTCGGCGAAGGGCGCCCGAGCCACGCCGCGTTCGGTGATGATGGCGCTCACGTAACGGTTGGGCGTGACGTCAAAGGCGGGGTTCAAGACCGCGGTATTGAGCGGGGCGATCTGTTGACCGCGTACTTGCGTTACTTCGGCCGCGTCCCGTTCTTCGATCGGAATTTCCTCGCCCGAGGCCAGACTCATGTCCAACGTCGAGATCGGGGCGGCGACGTAGAAAGGCACGCCGTTCTCCTTAGCCAGCACGGCGACGGAATAGGTCCCGATCTTGTTGGCGACGTCTCCGTTGCCGGCAATGCGGTCGGCGCCGACAACGATCGCGCCGACGCGGCCGCTGTGCAAGACATGTCCGGCCATGCTGTCGGTCAGCAGAGTGACGGGGATGTTGTCTTGTTGCAGTTCCCAGACGGTGAGTCGGGCGCCTTGCATGAAGGGGCGGGTTTCGTTGGCGAGCACGGCGACCGGATTGCCGCCCTCGACAGCCGCGCGAATCACGCCCAGGGCGGTTCCGTAGCCCGCCGTGGCCAGGGCGCCAGCGTTGCAGTGCGTCATGACGGTCGCCTTGGCGGGTAATAGAGAGGCGCCGTGGCGGCCGATGGCCTTGTTGATTTCAATGTCCTCGTCGTGCATTCGCCGAGCTTCGGCGACGAGTCGGTCGCGGATCGCTTCCCCGCCCTCGCCCTCTTCGCGCAGTTCGCCGTAGAGCTCTTTCATGCGTTCGATGGCCCAAAAAAGATTGACGGCCGTGGGACGGGTGGCGGCGAGGGTCGCGCAGATGATTTCCATTGGTTGGTCGAGTTGGTCCGGCGTTGCGTCCGGCGCGGCCTGCTCAACGGCGTCGCAGATACCGCGGGCCACGCCCATCGCCGCCGCGACGCCGATAGCGGGTGCGCCGCGGATCACCATATTGCGGATGGCGTCGGCTGTTTCCTGATAGTCGCGGCAGGTGAGGTAGGTTTCTTCGGCGGGCAGCTTGGTCTGATCGATCATGACCACGCCCTCGGCGGTCCATTCGATGGTTTTGATCATAAGAAGATGAGTTTACGGGATCGGGGAGATGGGGGGGACGGGACATACCGGCGCGAATGGACTCGGCGGGCCGAGGGGCGTGCGCGCCGTCTCGAACCGACGCCCGGCCCCGGCCGCCGCTCGCGGAATCCGTCTGAAAAACGTTCCAGTATAATGGGGTTTGTTGCAATTCGGTCCGAAGATTCGCTCCACTACCGTTCTTTGCGTTCGTCGAAACGGCAAGGTCACTTTAGCGGGAGACGGCCAGGTCACCCAGGGTTCCGAGGTATTGAAATCGACGGCCCGCAAGGTGCGCCGGCTGTTTGACGACAAGATCCTGGCGGGCTTCGCGGGGTCGACCGCCGACGCGCTCTCGCTGTTTTCCCGTTTCGAGGACAAGCTGCAAGAGCACCAGGGCAACCTTAGTCGTTCGGCGGTGGAGTTGGCGCGCGATTGGCGCACCGACAAGATGTTGCGGCATTTGGAAGCCCTGCTGCTTGTCGCCGACGGTGAAAATACTCTTTTGGTAAGCGGAACCGGCGACGTGATCGAGCCCGACGACAATGTCGCGGCGGTTGGCTCGGGAGGCCCCTTCGCCGTTGCCGCCGCCACGGCCTTGTTGGCCCATACCGAGATGAGCGCCCATGATGTCGCCATCGAGGCCATGAAGATCGCCGCCCACATCTGCATTTACACCAACACGAATATCACGGTTGAGGAATTGGTATAAACCCCACCCCATGGTCATCTACCTTCCCGGGAACAGCGCCAATGATGTGCCGGCGCTCGATGAGTTGACGCCGCGGCAAATCGTCGACGAACTCGACAAGTACGTGGTGGGCCAAAAAGAGGCCAAGCGCGCCGTGGCCATCGCGTTGCGCAACCGCGTCCGGCGCCAGAAGCTCGAACCGGACATGGCCGAGGAGGTCATGCCGAAGAACATCCTAATGATCGGGCCTACGGGCGTCGGGAAGACGGAAGTCGCCCGGCGGTTGGCGCGGCTGGCGAGTTCCCCTTTTCTCAAGGTCGAGGCGTCAAAATTCACGGAAGTGGGTTATGTCGGCCGCGACGTCGACTCGATGATTCGCGACTTGGTCGAAGTCTCGATCGACATGATCCGCGAAGAAAAGCTGGGGTTGGTCGGAGAGCGCGCCGAGGCCAACGCCGAGGAACGCATGCTCGATCTGCTGATGCCGCCGCAGGAGGAAGAGGAAGGCAAGGAAAGTATCGAGAAGACCCGGGAGAAGCTCCGCCGGTCTCTACGCGAGGGCAAGCTCGATGAACGCATGGTCGACATCGAAGTGCGCGAGAAGTCGATGCCCGTCGAAATCGTCACCAGCAGCGGCACCGAGGAGATGGACATCAACCTGCGGGACATGCTGCCGGGTTTATTCGGCGGCAAGGGGCGTCGCCGCAAGATGCGCGTGGGCGAAGGACTCGAATACTTAACGCAAGAGGAAGAGCAAAAACTCATCGACATGGATCAAGTCACGCGCCAAGCCCTCGAGCGCGTGGAGCAATCGGCCATCATCTTTCTCGACGAGATGGACAAGATCGCCGGACGCGAGGGCGGCCGCGGTCCCGACGTGAGCCGCGAAGGCGTGCAACGCGACATTCTGCCCATCGTCGAAGGAACGACCGTCAGCACGCGCTACGGCATGGTGCGTACCGACCACATTCTCTTTATCGGCGCCGGAGCGTTTCACGTCTCGAAACCGAGCGACCTGATCCCCGAGCTGCAAGGCCGCTTCCCGATCCGCGTGGAGTTGACCACGCTGTCGACCGCGGATTTCGTGCGCATCTTGACGGAGCCGAAGAACGCGCTGATCAAGCAATACATCGCCTTGATGGAAACCGAGGGCATCCGCCTCAAGTTCAAGAAAGACGCCGTGGAAGCCATCGCCCAGGCGGCATCACGGGTCAACGAAAGCACCCAGAACATCGGCGCTCGGCGGCTTCATACGATCATGGAAAAGCTGCTGGATGAGCTTTCGTTCGACGCACCCGATCTCAAGAAAAAGAGTCTTACGATTGACGCGGCCTATGTCGACGACAAGCTGGCCGACATCGTGAAGGACCAAGATCTGAGCCGGTATATTCTCTGATCGTTGCGCCATTTCGCAGTGGCGAAAATCGGGGACAGCCCACTTCGCGCCGGATGTAGCAATTGATTCAATGGAACTTATCCGGCCGGCGCTCGGGACAGCCCCCTTTTTTGCACAGATTCTCCGCCTTCCCGGCGACGGCCCTGGGCGCAATGACGAAAAACTTTCCGTTGCGAAAAGGAAGGCGGGCACTCCGATCGCTCGTTGTTTCGCGGCTCTTTGCTTCCTAGTCGGATTGACATCACTTTCGTGCGGATCGATCGGCGAACCGCTTCCCCCGCTGCTTCACATCCCGGAACGCGCTGAAGGCTTGACCGCGCGGCAAACGACTGAGGGTATCGTTCTCGAGTGGACCCCGCCGGTTCGAACGACCGAGGCGATGCCGTTTCGAGCCGCACTTCGGTTCGCGATCTATCGACTGGCTCTCGGCCGGCCCGACGAGGTCGTTTCCGCGGAGCGTTTCGAGCGCGAGAGCCTCGAGGTCGGCTCGCTCGATGGTCGCGAGCCGGGAGACGACGCAGCCGGGGAGCGGCTCCAGGTCACCTTGGAGGTACCTCAGGCGGCCGAGAGGAGTTTCGCTTACGGTGTCCGCGCGGAGGGCCGACGCGGGCGTTCGTTGGGCTTTTCGAATTTCGCGGTCATCGAGTTGCTGGAAGGCCCCGGTGAACCCGGCCGTCCCTCGCTGACTCCGAGTCCGGAAGGCATTCTGGTCGAGTGGGCAGCGGCGGAACACGCCACTTCGTACCGCGTGTTGCGAGGAACCGACCCATCCGAAGATCTGACGGAAATCGGTACGGCGGACGGAACGCGATTCCTCGATAGGCAGTTCGCTTGGGACGAACGCTATGTCTATCGCGTCAGGAGCCTCCGCCGCAGTTTCACCGGAGCGGCCGAGGGGCCGCTCAGCGCGAGTGCCGAGGTCGTCGCCGAGGACATTTTTCCGCCTGCGCCGCCGCGCGAACTTCGAGCCGTGCCGACGGAATCGAGTGTTGAACTCTCGTGGCAGCCGAATACGGAAGGGGATCTGGCGGGCTACAAGATTTACCGCGGGAGGGGAACCGCCGGCCTGCAAACAGCAACGGACGGACTCTTGACGACGCCCGGATCGACCGACCAGGCAGTCGAGCGCGGCCAGACGTTGCGCTATGCGGTCTCGGCGGTCGATCAAAAAGGCAATGAAAGTGCGCACTCGGAGCCCATTACGGTCGAAGTGCCATAGCACCGGATAGCGGAAGCGGAATTTAATCCTTCGGCACCGAGGGTGCCGCGACGGACTGCTCGGGCTGGTCCGTGACTCGATGTCGGGCAGATGCTCCCGGGGTCCCGATAGGGGCCCCGGAATTTAGCCCCCGACTTCAGGCCGGGCTGAAGCCGGGGCTACTTTCCCGTCGCCGCTCCGCAGCTGCACGACAGGTGCGGCCTGATTGGGCCATACCGTAACCCACCTTACGCTTGAAGGGGATTCTTGGAGGAGGCAACCCATTTTTACGCGAACACTTTCTTGCGGCGGGCGGCTACGCCGTGCGCATGGTTTCTTCTCGGCCCTTCGACAACGCCGCCTGCGCCGCAGCCAGCTTGGCGATCGGAACGCGATAGGGCGAGGCGCTCACATAATCGAGTCCGGCGTGTACGCAAAACTCGACTGACTTGGGATCGCCGCCATGCTCGCCGCAAATGCCGACTTCGAGGCCCTTGCGCGTCTTGCGGCCCTTCTCGACGGCGATTTCAATGAGCTGCCCGACACCACCCACGTCAAGCACCGCGAAAGGGTCGTCGTCGAAGATGCGCCGCTCTTTGTACTCTCCGATGAACCCGCCAGCGTCGTCGCGCGAGAATCCGAACGTCGTCTGCGTCAGGTCGTTCGTGCCGAAGCTGAAGAACTCGGCTTCCTCGGCCACCTGGTCGGCGGTGAGTGCGCCGCGCGGCACCTCGATCATGGTGCCGACCATATAGTCGACTTTCTTGCCCTTGGCCGCGAAAACCTTTTCGGCCGTCTCGACGACGATCTTTTTTTGATTCTGGAGTTCCTTGACATTGCCGACGAGGGGGATCATCACCTCGGGAATCACTTTGATGCCTTTCTTGGCGCATTGCACGGCGGCTTCGAAAATCGCCCGCGCCTGCATCTCGGTAATTTCCGGGAACGTAATTCCCAATCTGCAGCCGCGATGCCCAAGCATGGGGTTGAACTCGTGAAGTTCCTCGACGCGGGCCAGCAGTTTCTCAAGTTCCCGCACGCGGCTCTTCTTCTTTTTCAAGGTCTTGAGTTCGGCGATTTCGACCATCAGGTCTTCGCGCTTCGGCAGGAACTCATGCAGCGGCGGGTCGAGGGTGCGAATGATAACCGGGTAGCCGCTCATCACCTTGAAGAGCTCGGCGAAGTCCCGACGCTGCATCGGGAGCAGTTTGCGCAACGCTTTGCGGCGGTCCTTTTCGTTGTCGGCGAGAATCATCGCGCGCATGTGATCGATGCGTTCGCCTTCAAAGAACATGTGCTCGGTACGGCACAGCCCGATGCCCTCGGCGCCAAAACGGCGGGCCATCTTGGCGTCGCGCGGCACTTCGGCGTTCGTCCGCACGCCGATGTTGCGAAACTCATCGACCCACTTCATGAACTTCGCCAGGTGCCCGCTCGAGGGGTCGGCGTCGATCGTGTTCGCTTCGCCGGCGAATACTTCCCCGGTTGATCCGTCGAGCGAAATCCAATCTCCTTCCTTGAGCGTCGCGCGGCCGACCTTCATTTGCTTTTTGGCCGGGTTCACATGAACGTCTCCCGCGCCCGCGACACAAGGCGTTCCCATGCCTCGCGCTACAACGGCGGCGTGGCTGGTCATGCCGCCGCGCGATGTCAAAATGCCTTTCGCCACTTCCATGCCGTGAATGTCGTCCGGCGTGGTTTCGCCGCGGACCAGAACCACCGGACCGTCCGCGGAGTGGGTGACCGCGTCGTCGGCCGAGAAAACGACCGTGCCCACGGCGGCTCCGGGCGAAGCCGGTAGGCCTTTCGCCAGGGTTCTCAGCGATCCTCTTGAACTCGGCTCGATGACCGGGTGCAGCAATTGATCAAGCTGTTGCGGCTCGACGCGCATCACGGCTTCCTCTTTCGAAATGAGCCGCTCTTTCACCATGTCCACGGCGATTTTGACGGCGGCCGGACCGGTGCGCTTGCCGTTGCGCGTCTGCAACATGAACAGCTTCGAGTCTTGGATTGTGAACTCGAAATCCTGTATGTCGCGGTAGTGCTTCTCGAGGTTTTTCGTGATGCGGCGCAACTGACGGTAGGCTTGGGGCAGGATGCCCTCGAGCTCGCTGATCGGCCGCGGCGTGCGAATGCCCGCGACGACGTCCTCTCCCTGCGCGTTGACGAGAAACTCGCCGTAAAACTCTTTCGTGCCCGTCGCCGGGTTGCGGGTGAAGCCGACGCCGGTGGCCGAGGTATCGCCGAGATTCCCGAAGACCATCGCTTGCACGTTCACGGCCGTGCCCAAATCGTCGGCGATGCCGTTCATGCGGCGATAGAAGATCGCGCGCTGGTTGTGCCAGGAGCGGAAGACGGCGTCACGAGACCCGCGAAGCTGCTCGCGCGGATCTTGCGGAAACGGTTGGCCGGTTTTCTTTTCGACGAACTTCTTGTATTCGGCGACGACGTCTTGCAGATCTTCCGCGGTCAGATCGGTGTCGAGTTTCGCCTTCTTCTTCTTTTTGACTGACTCGAGGATATCCTCGAAATCGTCTTTCTCCAAGTCAAGGACGACGGCGCCGAACATCTGAATAAAACGGCGGTAGCAATCGTAGGCGAAGCGCGGGTTGCCGGAATTTTTGACCAGACCCTTGACGGTCTTGTCGTTGAGGCCGAGGTTGAGGATGGTATCCATCATCCCCGGCATCGAAAATTTCGCGCCGGAACGCACGCTCACCAGCAGGGGGTCCGCGGCGTTGCCCAGTTTTTGGCCCATTTTCTTTTCGAGTTCCGCAAGGGCCACTTTCATCTGCTTCTCGACTTTCGCGGGCGTCTTGTTGCCGGCGTCGAAGTAAAGATTGCAGACCTGGGTGGTGACGGTGAAGCCGGGCGGCACCGGGACGCCGGCGAGGCTCATCTCGGCCAGTCCGGCCCCTTTGCCTCCGAGCGTGTCCTTCATCGTGCCGTCACCGTCGGCTCCGCCGCCGCCAAAACCGTAGACGTACTTATCCATATTCTTCTCCCTGTGAATGTCCAATTGATGCGAGACGTAAGAATTCAGTATGCGAACAAAACCTGCTGAGATCAAACGGGGACCGCGAAAAGGCGACGCGGTGGAGCCTCTCTAACCGGCTCCGTCGCCGCTCACGATTTCATTGAAATCCGCGATGGTCGAAAACTCCGCGCGTAACCGCGCCAAGAAGGTCAGGCGGTTGTCGCGCACCGCTTCGTCCTCGGCCATGACCATGACGTCATCAAAAAACTTGTCGACGACGGGCCGCAGCGAGGCGATCCGGACAAGCGCTTCTTCATAGCGCCCTTCGTCCTTGAGCGCCGCCACGCCGGGGCTCAGTTTCTCGAACTCACCGAATAACGCTTTCTCGGCGCCGTGGTCGAGCAACGCTTCGTCGACGTTGCGAGCGGCGAACTGATCGGCGCCGCCGGCCTGCCGCAAGATGTTGCTGATGCGCTTGAAACCGGCCGCCAACGATTCGAAATTCTCCGTGGGACGCACTTTCGCGATCGCCTCGGCGCGAGCGGCGGCTTCGAGCGGCTGCTCCGATGAGGCGCTTAACACGGCTTGGACCTCGTCGTGGCGGTAGCCGCGCACCTCGCGCAGGTAGTAGCGCAAACGCTCGACGAAGAATTCCTCGAGGGCCCGGGCGTTTTCGCCCGCCCCGGCCATGGCGCAGAGCTCACGCAGCGAGAGCGGCAATTCGCCCTCGACCAAGATTCGAATAATGCCGTAGGCTGCTCGCCGCAGCGCGAAGGGATCTTTTGACCCGGTCGGCATCATGCCGAGGCGAAACAGCCCGCCCAAGGTGTCAAGCTTGTCGGCGATCGCGACAAGCCGCCCGACGGTTTCGCGCGGAATCGTGTCGGCGGCGCCCGCCGGGCGGTAATGGTCGTAAACGGCATCGGCCACCTCTTGGGGCTCGCCTTGGTGCTTGGCGTACAAGCCGCCTACGACGCCTTGCAGCTCGGGGAACTCTCCGACCAACTCGGTCGTCAAGTCGCACTTGGCCAGCTCGGCGGCGCGGCGCGCGTGCGTGGTCCGCTCATCGGACAGAGCCAGGGCCCCGGCCAGGCCGGCGGCGATTTCTTGATTGCGTTCGGCCTTTTCGAAATACGATCCCAGCTTAGCCTGAAACGTAACGGCTTTGAGGTCTTCGACGCGGTCGGCGAGCGATTGCTTTTGATCGGCGTCCCAGAAAAACCGCGCGTCGTTGAAACGCGCCCGCAAGACCCGCTCGTTGCCTTGGCGAATGATGCCGTCGGGGTCGCCGTCGAGATTCGCCACGGCGACGAAGTTCGGCTGCAAGCGGCCGGCCTCATCCTCGACGGCGAAATACTTTTGGTGATGCTCCATCACGGTTTCGAGCACTTCTTCGGGCAGGGTCAGATAGCTTTCCTCGAAGCCGCCGAGTATAGGCGTGGGGTACTCGGTGATGTCGACCAGAATCGACAGCAACCGCGGATTGGCGCGAACGCGCAACCCGGCCGGCATGAGCGCGGCGATTTCCGTCTCGATTTTGCGTTGCCTCTCGGCGCCGGAGAGAATGACGCGACTCGCGGCGAGCTTCTCACGCAGGTCGGCCGCCCCGGAAACCTCGATCGGTCCCGAAGCGAGGCGGCGGTGTCCGTAGGTCGTTTTCCCGGAAGAGACGCCGGCGATTTCAAACGGCACTACGGCTCCGTCATAGAGCGCGATAAGCCGGCGAATCGGCCGAATGAAACGGGGGCCCGACTTGCCGGTCCAATACATCGTTTTCGGGAAGTGGACGGCGACAATGATGTCGGGCAGAATCTCGGCTAGAATCTCCGGCGTCGGGCGTCCTTCGATCGCGCGCGTTACGGTGAGGCGGCCGTTGTCGTCGGTTCCCAGCTCGTCAACGCCGACGCCGGCCCGGCGGGCGAAACCTTCCCCGGCCTTCGTGGCCTTGCCCGCGTCGTCGAAAGCAATCTTGCGCGGCGGCCCGGTGAGAGTCTCTTCGCGGTCGCCTTGGCGTTCGGCCAGGTGTTCGGCAATCAGCACCAAACGCCGCGGCGTTGCTTCGGTGGAGCAGGCAACGCCGGCGTCGAGATTGTGCTTTTCGAGACCTTCGCGGAAACGCCTCTCGAGGTCTTTCAGGGCGGAGCCGATCATCCAGTCCGGGATCTCTTCGGTCCCGACTTCGAGTAGAAATTCCGCAGTCTTCATCAGGCTGAAACCTCCGCGGTCTCGGTCTGTTGATCGACCCAGGCTTGCGCCACGCCAACGGCGAGGGTACGGACCCTGGCAATGACGCCGACCCTCTCGGTCACGCTGATCGCCCCCCGCGCATCGAGCGTGTTGAACAGGTGCGAGCACTTCAACACTTGGTCATAAGCGGCCAACAGCGGAAAACGCGTTCTTTCGTCCTGGTCTTCGATCGTGTGGTAATCATCGAGCAATCGCGCGCATTCCCCCTCGTGCAAGTCGAACTCCTTCCACACGAAAGCGATATCGGCCTTCTCGAAGTTGTAGAGCGAATATTGCTGCTCGTCGGCGAAACGAACATCGTGATAATTCCAGGACTCGTTCCACTGAATGTCGTAGACGCTGTCGACGTTCTGGAGAAAGGCCGCCAGGCGTTCGAGCCCATAGGTCAACTCCGCCGGGACCAGCTCCAGGTCGATGCCGCCGCACTGTTGGAAATAGGTGAACTGCGTGATCTCGAGTCCATCGAGCATCACCTGCCAGCCGATGCCCCAAGCACCCAAAGTGGGAGACTCCCAGTTGTCTTCCTCGAGTTTCAGGTCGTGCTTGCGCAGGTCGATTCCGATCGCTTCGAGGCTTCCCAAGTAGAGTTCGATGACGTCCTCGGGCGCGGGCTTGAGAATCACCTGCAACTGCATGTGCTTGTAGAGGCGGTTCGGATTCTCACCATAACGACCGTCGGCGGGGCGTCGGCTGGGCTGCACGTAGGCGACGCGGTAGGGATCAGGCCCCAGAACGCGCAAAAACGTTTCGGGACACATTGTCCCCGCGCCCACCTCGACATCGAAGGGCTCTTGGAGGATACAGCCCCGCTCGGCCCAATACGATTTGAGCCGCAAGATCATCTCCTGGTAGTTATACATGGGTCGTTTCGCCGGATGGTTGGTTGGATCGTCGGCGGTCTAGACAGGCTACGACGCGGCTTTTTCGTCGCGGAACTGTAAGGAGTAACGACTCAGAATCCGCCGGAATTCCTGGCCCTCGTTGACACTCAAGCGAATCGGCGTGGGCCGACTTATCACGGTGATCGCCATGCCGCCGTCCTCGGTCATTTCCGCGCACGTGATCGACTGAAGGTTGATGAAGTAGTTGCGAAAATTAATGAAAGTTCTGTCCATGGCTGCCCTCCGTCCCGGCCCAACGGCCGGTCAACTCGCGATCATTCTTCCCCTGGTTTCACTTCTGGTTTAAGTTCCGGCGTGCCACGAGACAATCGGCTCGCCGTCTCTTCCGAATGAATCGGTTAAGCCTTTTCCAACTCTTCCAATACCCCGGCCGTCTTCAGCTTGGCCTCGAACTGATCCTCTAGACGCTGCCGGAGAAAACGTCTCAGGTCGGCCGCGGTCACCGCGCTCCATCCGGCGGTCTCGATTTCGCGCAACGATGTCGTCAACATTTGATTCGCAATATTTCGTGAAGCCGCAGAAATCGCCCATGCGTCGGGTCCTCGAAAATCCGCCGAAAACAACCCCGGATGAGCGCGTTCAAAATAGGCCGTCTCGGTGGAATCGAACGCCGCACCGCTCCGGATGCAAACATCAAGAGGCGGCAACCAACCTCCGAGCCTTACCGACCACAGCGAAAAGTACGTTAGCGCCGCCCACAGCCGCGCCTCGCCGGCCTCGGTCGGCGGAGCCGCGCCGTTTTCCGCGGGGATCGTCGGCGGCCCGGCACTCTCAGGCCCCCTGGCGGCCCCCGGCAAACCCAACCGAATCTGATCGAGAACCAACGCCACCAAACGGAAAAACGCGTCGTTCGGTTCCTGTTCCGGCAGCAGACGGTCGCAGACCTCGGCGATGTAGTCGAGCACCACTCCCGAAGCATAGTCGGCCCGCAGAAACAGCGGCGGTTCGAGCAACTCGGAACGGTCCAAGCGCACTAGGTCGCGATTTTGTCGCTGGAAATAGAACAACCGAACGTGGGCGAGCCGTTCGAGCCCCGAGCCGAAAGGATTCTTAGGCCGTCGAGCGCGGCGAGCCACGCCCCGTAATTTCCCCTGATCCCTGGAAACGAAGCTGACAATCAAGTCAGCTTCCCGGTAGGGGTAAGTACGCAGAACGAAGGCTTCGCTCTCGTGGGCCGACATCTAACGCAAACCAGCGTGCGCAAAGGTTCAGGATAACACGGCGTGGTTACCTCGGAATGGGCGAGGAGGGCGTCGAGAGCCAAGTCTGGAAGGGCGTCAAGTGCCGCGGAGAACGGGGGACGGCCCGTTACCATGAATCCGCGGGTTCATGATACCGCCATGAAAATGGGAGGGAAGGCGTTCCTCTCGCCCTTTCAGGGCTCCGCCTGATTTGATTCCGTAACCCGGGTTCCGGCTTGGGCTCCACCCCGGGCTATATTCCTGCCGCCGCTTCGCGGCTCAAGGCATTTGACGCCCTTGCCACGATCCAATAAACCACGGCAGTGCTCAGTTTGAGACCACCATGCGCGTGGTACTGCTCAGCTCAACGCTGCTGTTGGGGGCTACCAATTGCCCGGTCACAAACTGGAAGGGGTAGGTAAGGGTGAGTTCCAAGAAATCGCCGCGCTCGATGCTTGCCGGAGCCGGGTCGTCGTTCCAATACGAGTAGACGCCCATGACGTCGCTGTCCAACCCGTTTGGTGGTGCTTGTACTCCCACGACGGCCTCGATCTGTGCCGGTGTGATCGGGTACAGACTCCCCCGCACCACCGAAATGCGTGCCGTCTGCCGAGTCACATGGGCCAGCGTGGAGTAGACCCACATCATACGGCCGAACTCCATCAAGGTCAACACAACGACGATGAAGAAGACAAAGGACAATGCTAATTCGACCATCGCCGCGCCACGCTGTCCGCTCCGACGGCTGGTCACTCCGCGTGAAACTTGTTTATCGAAAGCCATGGCTTGATTCCCCCCGCTCTTTGACAACTCTTACCGGACCCGCATGAAGGCCGTGTCGGTAACTACTATCGGATTCGGTATACCCGGCCATGGCAACAACGGTTCAAAGGTTTGCTCAACCGAAACCACCGTGTAGGATCGCGGCGTGCCGTAGAGGCCGGTCCCGCCGTAAAAGCCGGTGCATTTGCCGGTGAAGCAATTGACTTCGGTCTTATTCGGG
Organism: Bryobacterales bacterium; assembly: GCA_965248235.1. Taxonomy (GTDB): domain Bacteria; phylum Acidobacteriota; class Terriglobia; order Bryobacterales; family UBA6623; genus UBA6623. Next base: position 444,632 of record CBDFIU010000004.1, read on the forward strand.
CAGTCGCAGAAGCGATCGGGAGTGGCGGTAACCGTATCGGCGTCCAGGGGGTCTCCCTTTTCGAGATCCTGGGCGTCTTCCTTGGCCACGAGTACCATTCCGGCGTAGTCGCCCGAAAAGACGACGTTCTGCGCGCCGTAGAACGCGCCGGTGTTTGACGCGTTGTCCAGGGTGATGGCGTGGTAGAACAGCCGAGCGAAATCGGTCGCTCCGGCCATCATCAGCATCAGCATCGGAACCGAGAGGGCCAACTCGACGGTTACCGACCCGGCGCGTCGTCTCTGATTGCCTCGCATATTGTGTCTCATCGATGATTTCTCCTTCAGCGAACCAATAACAAGAATCCAATCGTCAATCGCGGGCCGCTCCGGTTCATTCGAGCAACGTCACTCGATAGACGTCCGGGGTTCCGACCGCGCCCGGGTCGGGACCATCCAATTGACTAACGCCGGCCTCTCCGTGTACGTCGATCGTGTCCGCAATCAGATAAGTCCATTCTCCGGCCGAGTTCGTGCTGCCACCATAGTCAAGGTGTTGCGAAGGCATGTAGATCGTTCCGGTGAACACCATGTCGGCGTGTCCGATGATGTGGTTGCCGGCCGGAATCAAGGGCTGATCGCCGTCGGCCCAAAACAGGACGCCCTTCATCGGGTCGGCCGTCGGGGCGGAGAGTTCGCCTTGCACGCCGGCGCCGATGTCGATCGCGCGCCAGTTGTAGCCTGTGCCCAGGTCGGTGTTGTAAAACCCCACGCCGATTCCTTCGATCGCCGTATTGTTGCCGGTGATCTTCATGCCGCTGTTGAGAATGTAAATGCCCGGCTCGAAGAAGTGCGTGCCGCCCTGGAGTTGTAGCAGGTTGTCGTAGCGCCCGGCGGGCCAGTGGTAAGTGCCGTCGGCATCGCAGGTATAGGGTGGCCATGTGCCGACAAATTGTTGATTCACACTCTCGTTATTGCAGTCCGCGGCGTTGATCCGAACGCCGGAAGCGTAGGGAGTCGCCGGTATCGGCGGCGGCGTCATGCCCGCGAGTGGGTCGTCCATGTAAAGCGCTTCATCTTGGATCACCGGGCTGACACAGGAACTGTTGGCCTGAGAGTTGCCCGAGGTGCCGATCCATTCTTCGCTCGTCAGGCAAGTTCCGGCAGTAGTAAAAATGGCTCGCTCGTCGGTCGAGTTCACCATGATCCCGCAGTTTGCCGCCAAGACCCCATTGCCCACAACGGTCAACGAGTCTCTCGCCGTCGGGTTGAGCGCGACCACGCAGCCGTCGTAACCCTTGACCAGCCCGGCCACGGCGCGAGACTGGACGGTTGTGAACCCCGCACCCACAATGCCGAGGGATGGGTATTTACTTGACTCAGGTATTGGGAAATAGCCCCTACATGTTGTGGTCGTCCGTAGCGCGTGTCGCGGTGCCTCCGACCAGCGATTTGTAGGGTGCCGGTGGCACGGCGACGGCCTGTTGAACCAGGCGGTAAAAGAGCTTGCCTCGACTTCTGGACTTGCGGCGGTTGAAGCGGAAGGCGAATTCGTCGAGGTAGGAGTCGAGATGCTCGTGACTGACCGCTCCTTGATGCGTGCCCAGTATCCAGCGCTTCACTAACGACACCACGCGGTGCACCCGGGGGAGCAGTTTCGAGGCGCGCGCCGGTTGCCCCTCCAGGTAGCTCACCTCGTGGCGATAGCCGTCGCCTTCGAGCGGTTCGTATCCCAGCCAACCGTCGGTATGGACCACGCTGCCGGGTTCGATCGACTCGCCGACGAAGGCCATCAAGCTGTCCCCGGAGGCGTTGGGAATGGTGCGTATCCGAACCCGCCCGATGCCGGCACCATCTTCCTCGGCCGCTACTACAATCAGCGCCTTAGCGTCGGTTTGGCGACCGCGCACGCCCTCCTCCAAGCCTCCTAAGTAAGTCTCGTCAACCTCCACGCGCCCGCTGAGCCGATCGCGTCCGGGCCGCACCATGGCGCGCCGGAGCTTATGCAACCAAGTCCAGGCCGTTTTGTAGCTGCCCAGGCCCAACACCCGCTGCAAGCCCAGCGCGCTCGCCCCGTTCTTCTGGCTCGTGAGCCACCACATGGCTCGAAACCAACTCTGGAGGGGTTGGCGGGTGTCTTGAAATATTGTGCCCGCCGTTGGAGAAGCTTGATGCCCGCAGCCGGCGCACTCCAGCAGCGCTGTCCGCACCGCCCACGCTTTGTCGTGCCCGCATCGCGGACAACGAAAACCCTCCGGCCAGCGGAGTTGACACAGATACTCTCGACAGGCCTGCTCGGTGGCGAAACGCGCCTCGAACTCGGCCAGATTCCGAGGATAATCTTCCATTTCCCCGATCCTACATCTTGTGGTCACCTGAGTCAAGTCAATACCAATCAAAAGTTCTTAGTTCTGGACAGGAGTCCTAAAGTAGGTTCTAATGGTCTTACGATATAGACCCTAGAGAGCTGTGTAGCTGTACGAGTATTGTCCCCTCGACCTAACCTGCCCAAGGTGATCGATAATGCCCCGATGGAACGCTGACCTGCATACCAAGAGCGCCACGCCTCGCCCACGAAACGGATTTGTTTTTATTACCGTCGCCCTGGCCGCCGTCGTGTTGTTCGGCATGCTGGGGTTGTGTTTTGACTTGGGGCGAATGTACATCGCCCGCAACGAGTTGCAGACCTACGTCGATTCCGCCGCGCTAATGGCGGCGATGGAATTAGATGGGACCGACCAGGGGATTCTCGAAGCCATCGCTCAAGGGGAAAACGGCCTCAATACCTGGAACTTCGGCACATCGCTGATCGACCCGGGCCGCGTCACCGTCACTTTTTCCACCGAGGCTTATGGAACGTACACGGATGCCGGTAACCTGCCGTCGCCACCCATCGGTTTTGGATTCGCGCAGGTGGAAGCCGAGACGAACCTTCCGATGTTCTTCATCCCGGTGTTTCAAGGGCTGGGCGGAAGCTCGAACGGCGTCAGCTTCACCTCGCCGCGAGTACCCGCGCTGGCGGCGGCCGGCCGGGTTGGCTTGAACGTGATCGAGTGGGGACTGATTCCCTACGCGCCGAGGGCCCATTTGGACCCTTCCCAGCCTCTCACGTGCCCACCCATTCCGGGCCCCGGCGATCCGTTTGGATTTACCCCTTCCTTGCCGGGTCAGCGTGGTTCGATCGTGACAATGCGATACCCCCCGCCCGGCCAGCAGTCACCGCAGAACGTTTGTCCCGACGACCTGACGGCAAACTTCGCCGAGAACCCCGACAGCCAATATCGAGGTTTCATTAACATCGGAGCCGGCAACGCGGACTTTATTAACAACGCGATCATCGGCGGCATCCAAAATTCGGGGCTGACTTCGTGTCAAGACGCAGAGTGGGTGCCCGGGCAAATGGCGAGCGTCGAGAACAGAGCCTTGGAAACCCGTATTTCCGCCGATCTGGACCGCCGAAAGGGGATCTACTATGAGCAATATTACGATGCCCAGAAAAAAAAGGAGGATGGGTATTTACTTGACTCAGGTGACCACAAGATGTAGGATCGGGGAAATGGAAGATTATCCTCGGAATCTGGCCGAGTTCGAGGCGCGTTTCGCCACCGAGCAGGCCTGTCGAGAGTATCTGTGTCAACTCCGCTGGCCGGAGGGTTTTCGTTGTCCGCGATGCGGGCACGACAAAGCGTGGGCGGTGCGGACAGCGCTGCTGGAGTGCGCCGGCTGCGGGCATCAAGCTTCTCCAACGGCGGGCACAATATTTCAAGACACCCGCCAACCCCTCCAGAGTTGGTTTCGAGCCATGTGGTGGCTCACGAGCCAGAAGAACGGGGCGAGCGCGCTGGGCTTGCAGCGGGTGTTGGGCCTGGGCAGCTACAAAACGGCCTGGACTTGGTTGCATAAGCTCCGGCGCGCCATGGTGCGGCCCGGACGCGATCGGCTCAGCGGGCGCGTGGAGGTTGACGAGACTTACTTAGGAGGCTTGGAGGAGGGCGTGCGCGGTCGCCAAACCGACGCTAAGGCGCTGATTGTAGTAGCGGCCGAGGAAGATGGTGCCGGCATCGGGCGGGTTCGGATACGCACCATTCCCAACGCCTCCGGGGACAGCTTGATGGCCTTCGTCGGCGAGTCGATCGAACCCGGCAGCGTGGTCCATACCGACGGTTGGCTGGGATACGAACCGCTCGAAGGCGACGGCTATCGCCACGAGGTGAGCTACCTGGAGGGGCAACCGGCGCGCGCCTCGAAACTGCTCCCCCGGGTGCACCGCGTGGTGTCGTTAGTGAAGCGCTGGATACTGGGCACGCATCAAGGAGCGGTCAGTCACGAGCATCTCGACTCCTACCTCGACGAATTCGCCTTCCGCTTCAACCGCCGCAAGTCCAGAAGTCGAGGCAAGCTCCTTTACCGCCTGGTTCAACAGGCCGTCGCCGTGCCACCGGCACCCTACAAATCGCTGGTCGGAGGCACCGCGACACGCGCTACGGACGACCACAACATGTAGGGGCTATTTCCCAATACCTGAGTCAAGTAAATACCCATCCTAATCTTTATCACGGTTGGAGCGATTCCGCCCTCGCTGATACGATTACAAGTACATGGGTAGCCTTGCCTTCACCGCACCGACAGCGCAAGAACTCGGGGAAGAGCGATTTTTCCCGGATATGCCGAAGGCCCCCGATGACCTCGGCGTGAACCCGAACATCCTGGTCGACTTGATGCTCATGCTGGACCAATTGGGTCCCGCCATCGTTTCAAACTCGCAGATCTTTCTCTACGGCTCGACGGGAAACGGCAAAACGAGCATCGCCGAACGGTTGGTGCGAGTTTACACTGACTCGGTCTACGTGCCCTACGCTATCGAAATCCAAGGCCAGATCGTCAATATTTTCGATACCGTCGTCCATAAGCCGCTTGAGCCCGAAGAAAACGCCGATCGACGCTGGATTCGCTGCGACCGTCCCTGCATCGCCGTCGGTGGCGAAATGGTGAAGGAAATGCTCGAGCTGCGCTACGAAGACACGCTCGGGTACTACACCGCCCCGCTGCAGATGAAGGCCAACAACGGCATGTTCATCATCGATGACTTCGGCCGTCAGATGATGAACCCGCGCGACCTGCTCAACCGCTGGGTCGTGCCGCTCGATCGCCGTCTCGACTTTCTCTCGCTGCGTACCGGTGTCACGTTCCCGGTGCCCTTCGAAACGTTGGTCGTATTTTCCACCAACCTCGACCCCCGTCAGCTCGCTGACGAGGCGTTCCTGCGCCGCATTCAAAACAAGATCAAGATCGACGTCGTTTCCCCGGAAATCTTCGACGGCATCTTGAAGATGGTTTGCGAAAAAGAGGGTGTGCCTTATACCCAAGAAGCGTCCGCTTATGCCCAAGAGCGTTGCAAGGTGAACAGCCGCACCGCCGTCTTGCGCGCCTGCTATCCGCGCGATATCGTCGCGATTTCCAAGAATATCGCCGACTATGAAGACCACGCACCGCGATTGGACAAGGAAAGCATCGACCGCGCTATTGAGCTCTACTTCGCTCGATAGATTCCAGGACGCCGGCGAGCCGTGCCGGTTTTCGTATCAACATGGCCGTCTTCCTCGACGTTTCCGCCGACCGATGCCCCGTTCGGCTGCGATATAATCGCATCCAACCGGTTTATCCGGGTCCGCGATGCCGGCTCAACAAACCCAGGCTCCTCCCTTCTCGCTGTCCAGCCTGGACGGCGCCACGTGGAACCTAACCAGCGAAACCGCCGGCCGGCCGGTCGTCCTATTCTTCTTCGAAACCGACTGCCCATCCTGCCGTCTCGCGGTTCCCTACCTGAAAAGACTCGCTGATTGGCTCGGAGACACCGCGGCGGTCGTCGGCATCTCGCAAGACCCCGCCGACGTCACACGCGAAGTCGTCTCGCGGCTGGGCATGCATTTCCCAATCCTGCTCGACGCCGATCTCTCCGTCTCGCGTCTCTACGACCCACTCGCGGTTCCGACCCTTTTTCTGTTAGACGGCGACGGTCGAATTCTTCGACATCACACGGGATTCGAGAAAGCGGCCTTTAACGACTGGGCGAGCGAACTCGCCACACTGCTGGGCAAGCAGACCACGAAAATCGCCGACCCCCACGACGGCGCCCCCGCAAGCAAACCGGGCTGTGTTTCGCGCCATCGCGAAGAGACGACCCCGGGCGAGGCGGCCCCGGCACTCGATCTCTACGCCGAAGACGGCCTGCCGGCAACCCGCATCGAGGTGAGCGGGGATCGCGACTTGTTCGATGCTTGCGTCGCGGAAGGCTTCGCCGATCCCTTACCGATCGTGCCCCCGACCCTGGAACGCGTCGAGCGAATGATCGAGGCTTCCGGTCTTCCTCCGACCCGCGTCATCGCCCAAGTTCCGCCCAATTACGGTTTCGCGACCGTCGAAAAGGTCGCGGCCAACGCCGTCATGGCGGGCTGCCGGCCGGAGATGATGCCGGTCTTGATGACGGCGCTGCGGGCGGCGTGCGAAGAGCGATTCAACCTCCACGGAGTGCAAGGAACCACCCACATCGCCGCGCCGCTCATGATCGTCAATGGTCCGGTTCGTCGGGAACTCGATTTCGTCTCCGGTCGCGGCGTCTTCAGCAATACCGCTCACGCCAACAGCAGTTTGGGACGCGCCTTGCAGTTGATCTTGAGCAACCTCGGCGGCGCGCGCCCCGGCGAAATCGACATGTCGACGTTGGGCAATCCGGGCCGCTTCAGTTATTGCATCGCCGAAAACGAAGAGCGTAGTCCTTGGGAACCGCTGCATGTCGAGCGCGGTTTCGACGGGGATGCCGGCGCGGTGACGATGTTTGCCGCCGAACCACCGCGTTCGGTAAGCGATCACAACGCCCGCCACGCCCGCGGCGTCTTGCGCACCATTTCCCACACCTTGGCGACCATCTGGACATTGCGAATCTGCCGCGCCCACGAGGCGCTCGTCATCATCGGTCTCGAGCACGCGGCCACGATTGCCCGCGACGGCCTGTCGAAAACAGACGTCCGCCGGTTTCTGTTTGACCATACAGGCGTGCCGTTGCGGTTGTACGAAGGCGAAGGCGATGACGACGGCGAAGGGACTCAGGCAAAGGCCCGCTACGAAGAAATCGTCATCGACGGCGAGCCCTGCTACCGCAAGTTCGCTCGCCCGGAGGCAATTCATCTCATGGTTGCCGGCGGTGACGCCGGGAAGTTTTCGGCCGTATTGGGCTCGTGGGCCGCCGGTCCTCGCGGCAGTCAAATGGTGACCTACCCGATCGCTCGCGAGTAAGGTGATCTCAAGAAGGAGAATCATGTCGACCGTTCTTGTCAGCCCCTTGGATGAAACCGCGCGGCCCACCAGAACGCCCGCCAAGCGACTTGCGAGCCTCGACGGAACAACCGTCGGCCTGCTCGACATCAGCAAGCCCGGCGGCAGCGTCTTCCTCGATCGCCTCGAACAGCGGCTGATCGACGACCACGGCGTCAAACGCGTTGTACGCGACGCCAAACCGACCTTCGCCAAACCCGCGCCCGAGGACGTGATCAACCGCCTGCAACAAGCCGGCGTGCAAGCCGTCATCGAGGCGCTGGCCGATTGAGGATCATGCACGACGTGCAGTTTGCACGACTCGATCAACCTCGAAAATCTCGGGATTCCCACCGCCGCGGGTGGCCACGCGTGTTTTCGCCGGTGCCGCCCGCGCCCAGGCGGCGGCCCTGGGCCGCGCCGACTATGAGGCGGTCTTTGTGCGGCACCCTATTCAGGATCAAACCAGGCAAGAAATCGAGCAACGCGTCGACGAGGTGTTAGCGGAGTTGGTCGAACGGCTGACGGGGACACGGCGAGACGGGTAGAATTCGGCCGACCCGTTTTCGCGAGCCCGCTCGGCCTAGGGTGACGCCGACAGCCAAAACGAATGGAGACAGCAATGACCCCTAAGCGAAAAATCCTATGGCGGCTCGTCGGAGTTGTTTTCCTGTTCTTGGCGGTCGGTCCCGACATCGCCCGAGCCCAAGAGATCGTCGAGCTCGGCGATCGCTCGGCGAATTGTCACGAGGACGCCGCGTGCTTCAATCGGCTCCATCCCGCCATTCCAATGGCCGCGCGGGCGAAGCCGGGAGACACCATCGTCCTCCACACCCGCAACGCCTCTGATTTCGACCTCGACCCCGATGCCCCGCCCGATCCCCGATCGGGCGACGAAGGATTCGGCACGGTTCATTCCCTTACCGGTCCCGTGCACATCCAGGGCGCCGAGCCCGGCGACGTGCTGAAGGTCCGACTCCTCGACATCGCCCCGGGGCCGTGGGCCTGGACGCTCATTTCGCCGATCGGCTTTGTCAGCGACAAGATCGAGGGGCCGCTCCGCGTCGTATGGCGACTCAACCGCGACTATGCCGTGTCGGACGACCTCCCGGGCGTGCGCATCCCCAACCGCAGCTTTCCCGGCATCGTGACGGTCCTGCCGGGCCCGAAGCAGCACGCCGAGATGTTGGCGCGAGAGGCCGGGCTCCTCGAGGAGGGGGGTGCCGTCATGCCGCCCACCTATGTGACGCATGCTTCTCCTCGGGAAGTGTGCGGCGAGGGCGGCAGCCATGCCGGAGAATGTCTGCGCACGATTCCGCCTCGCGAGCACGGCGGCAATTTGGACATCCGGTATCTACAGACCGGCGTTTCGGTTTACCTACCCTGTTACGTGCCTGGTTGCGGGCTTGCCGTGGGAGACTTGCACTTCGCGCAGGGGGATGGCGAAGTTTCAGGTACCGCGCTCGAAATGGATGCCACCGTCACGCTGACGACGGAGTTGATCAAGGACGGCCCGACCCTGGGTCGCGGGCCTCACTACGAAGGACCTTCCACCCTACTCGACATTCCGTCCCGAGCTTTCTACGCGACGACCGGCTTCCCCATCAAGGCAAAGGGGGAAGTGCCTCCCGACATGCGGTACCTGGGCTCTGAGAAGGTGGCGAAACTCGAAAACTTGTCAAAGGATATATCGTTGGCCGCAAGGAATGCCTTGCTGGAGATGATCGACTACATTTCCGAGACCCGCGGCTATACCCGCGAGCAGGCTTATACCATCGCTTCCTTGCCGTGGATCTAAGGATCGGCCAACTCGTCGACATGCCAAACGTGGGCGTCACCGCCATTCTGCCACTCGACATTTTCGAGAAGCGTTAAGCAGACCGGCAGGCTGTTTGCACCGTCTCCCGGCCGTCTCCCGGCCGTCTCCCAGTGATGCGGTCAACCCGCCCAGGGCCTATAATTGTGAAGAGGCTGTCGGGCTTGCGGGGAGGTCTTACGCGTCATGAAGCGATTCAATAGCCGAATTCAAATTCATCTCATCGCGGCGGCGGCCGCCGGGTTGATCGTCGCGTCCGCGGCAGCCAAGCCCGTCACGTTTAACCGCGACATCCGGCCGATCCTTTCCGACAAATGCTTTGCCTGCCACGGACCCGATAAGAGCCAGCGCAAGACCGAACTGCATTTTGACAACGAAGAGGGCGCGTTCGTCGACCTCAAAGCCGGCGGAAAAGCCATCGTACCCGGCGATCTCGAAAACAGCGTTCTCTATCAGCGGCTGATATCCGACAACGAAGTGCTGCGCATGCCGCCGGGTTACCTCGGGCACGACAAGCTCTCCGACGATGAGATCGCTCTCATTCGCGGTTGGATCGAGCAAGGCGCGAAATGGGAAAAGCATTGGGCGTTTATCCCTCCGCTCCGCGGGAGTGAGCCGGCCGTCGGCGACGCCGCTTGGCCGCAAGCGGGCTTCGACAAATTCATCCTTGCCCGGCTCGAACAAGGAGGCCTCCACCCCTCGGCTCAAGCCGATCGACGCGCCTTGATTCGGCGTGCTTCTCTCGACGTCACCGGCGTTCCGCCGACACCGGCCGAGGTCGACGATTTCGTCAATGACACATCCGCGAACGCCTTTGAGAAAGTCGTCGACCGCCTGCTCGCCTCGCCGCGCTACGGCGAACGGATGGCGATTCGCTGGCTCGACGCCGCGCGCTATGCCGACACCAACGGTTACCAAAGCGACGGCTATCGCCACATGTGGCGCTGGCGCGATTGGGTCATTGACGCGTTCAACGACAACAAGCCGTTTGACGAATTCACGATCGAGCAACTCGCCGGCGACCTACTCCCCAAGCCCCGGCGTGATCAGGTCATCGCCACGGGATTCAACCGTAACCACCGCACCAGCGCCGAGGGAGGCTTGGTCGAGGAAGAGTTTCGGGTCGAGTACGTAGCCGATCGCGTCGAGACGACAGCCACGGTCTGGCTCGGGCTCACGGTCGGGTGCGCGCGCTGCCACGACCACAAATACGACCCGCTGTTGCAGAAAGAGTTCTATCAACTCTTCGCCTTCTTCAATCATCTTCCCGAGCGGGGGCTGGTCTACAACTTCGGCAACGAAGAGCCGTTGATAAAGGCGCCCACTCCCGAGGACGAAACCAAGCTGGCCGTTCTCGACAAAGAACAGGCCGCCGCCGAAAAGGTCTGGAAGAAGCTCGACGGCAAAATCAACAAGGCGCAACGAAGTTGGGAAAAATGGGTGCGGGCCTCGGGCGCCCCCGATTGGGCCCCCGGCGACGGGTTGATCTTGCACTTCCCCTTGGACGGCGGCTTGCGCGAGGAAACCGGCGTTTACCGTCGGCCCGTATCCTACAACCCGCTGACCAACCCAGACCCGGAGCCGCCGGTTCGCCCGTTCGTTGTCGAGGACGACGACGAGGACAATGACGAGGAGGAGCACGAGGGAGGCACGCTCGCTTTCGACAAGGGACCGCTCGGCCAAGCAGCCCGCTTCGACGGCAAAACGCACGTCGATGGCGGCCCGGGCTTCAAGTTCAGTTTTCTGGATCCGTTTACTTTCTCGGCTTGGATTTACCCGACGTCACCGAACGGGGCCATTCTCTCCAAGACCAAACGGCTCCCCAAGGAACCCGGTCACGGACTTTATCTACGCGACGGCAAGGTCTTTCTCTACATCAACAATCGCTGGACGGACATCAGCCTACGGCTCTACGGCGACCAGCCGATCGAGATGAACCGCTGGCACCACGTCGCCGCGACCTACGACGGCGGACGCAAGGCGAGAGGCGTTCACCTCTATGTCAATGGCGAAGAGCAGGGCAAGGAGATCGACTGGAACGACCTGATCTTTCCCTTTGGGTCCGATGAGCCGTTCCGCATCGGCGCCGGCGGCGGCGAACCGAATTTCCAGGGCTTGATCGACGATGTGCGTGTCTACGACCGCGCCTTGCCGCCCGAGGAAGCCAAACTCCTACCCGTGCGCGCGACGGTGGCAGAGATTGCGCGCAAGAAGGCCCCGAAGCGCACACCACTCGAAGCGCGAAAGCTGCGCAGCGCGTTTCTCGATCGGGCGGCGCCGGCCGAGATTGCGACCGCGCGGAAGAAGCTCCACGATGCCCGCCGAGAACGCGCGTTGTTCCATGACAGCATCCCGACCGTGATGGTCATGATGGATAGCGAAGTGCCTCGCCAAGCCTACATTCTCAAGAGAGGTTCCTACGAGGCGCACGGCGACAAGGTCGATCCCGGCACGCCGTCGATTCTCTCGTCCTTCAAACCGGAATGGCCGCGAAACAGACTGGGGCTGGCGCGTTGGCTGGTCGACCGCTCCAACCCGTTGACGGCGCGTGTTACGGTCAATCGCTTGTGGCAGATGTTTTTTGGCGTCGGCCTGGTGAAGACGACGGAAAACTTCGGCTCGCAGGGCGAGAAACCGCCCCACCAAGACGTCCTCGATTGGCTGGCGGTGGACTTTATGGAAAACGGCTGGGACGTCAAGGGGATCGTCAAGACGATCGTCACGAGCGCGACGTATCGGCAGTCCTCCAAGACGACGCCGGAGTTCATCGAGCGAGACCCCGAGAATCGTTTGTATGCACGCGGCCCGCGCTTCCGCTTACCGGCGGAAACGATTCGCGACCAAGCGTTGGCCATTTCGGGATTGCTGAACGAAGAGCTGGGCGGCCCGTCGGTGAAGCCCTACCAACCCGAAGGGCTTTGGGCGGAACTAACATTTGCAGACAATGGCTATATCCGCGATGACGGCGAAGATCTCTACCGCCGAAGCCTTTATACGTTTTGGCGCCGGACCGTCGCGCCCCCGTCGATGGTCACCTTCGACTCAACCAACCGCGAGACCTGCGAGGTGAGGGAAGTACGCACCAATACGCCACTACAGGCCTTGAATCTAATGAACGACGTGACCTATGTCGAAGCCTCTCGCAAGCTCGGCGAGCGCATGATGAACGAGGGCGGCAAGACGCCCGCCGAACGCATCGCTTACGGATTTACGCTGGCCACGGCGCGCCCGCCGCGGTCGCAAGAAACCAGCGTCTTGCAGCAGGCATACAGCAGCTTCTTCGATGATTTTCAGACCGACCCGGAAGCCGCCGAGCAGTTGCTCAGCGAGGGCGAGTCCGAACTCGATGAATCGCTCGATGCGGTGGAGTTGGCTTCTTATAGCAGCGTCGCCAGCTTGATTTTGAATTTAGACGAGACCATTACCAAGGAATAGTCCCGCCGCGTCGCTTGAAGCTTGACAAGCCCGCTTGACGGACAACGGAGTTTACCATGGACCCTCGATTGGAACGCACGCAACACTTGACCCGCCGGCATTTTTTCGGCCGCTCGGCCGCCGGCATCGGCACGGCCGCCTTGGGGTCGCTGTTGGCGAATGATCTTGATGCCGCCCCAAAAGGCGAAGCTTCCGATCGGACCTATCCCGGCCTGCCCGAGCTGCCGCATTTCGCGCCCAAGGCCAAGCGCGTCATTTGGCTGTTTCAGTCCGGCGGTCCCTCGCAGCTGGATCTGTTTGACTACAAGCCGGGCCTGGCGAAATTGCGCGGCGAGAACTTACCCGAATCGGTTCGTAAGGGCCAACGGCTCACGACCATGACCTCCACGCAGGAGAGTTTCCCCATGGTCAACTCGATCTTCAAATTCAAGCAGCACGGGCAATCGGGAGCCTGGCTGAGCGAAGTGTTGCCGGAAACCGCGAAGGTTGTCGATGACATCGCGATCATTCGCTCGATGAAAACCGAGGCGATCAATCACGACCCGGCGGTCACCTTCATTCAGACCGGCGCCCAGATCGCGGGCCGTCCGAGTATCGGCGCCTGGCTGTCATACGGGCTCGGAAGCGAGAGCAGCGATTTGCCGGCGTTTGTCGTCATGGTGACCCAGGGCGGCGGCGGGCAGCCGCTCTACGACCGTCTGTGGGGCAGCGGCTTTCTACCGACCGAGTATCAGGGCGTCAAGTTCCGCTCAATTGGGGACCCGGTCTTGTACCTTTCCGACCCCAAGGGCTTCAGCAAGAAAAGCCGCCGTTCCTACTTGGACGCGCTCGCCAAGCTGAATCAAATGAAGCTCGATGAATTCGGTGATCCCGAAATCGCGACCCGCATCTCGCAATACGAGATGGCGTTTCGGATGCAAAGTTCGGTGCCCGATTTGACTGATCTCTCCACCGAGCCCTCGCGCATCTTCAAGCTCTACGGAGATGACTCGAAGAGACCCGGGACCTTCGCCGCCAACTGCCTGCTGGCCCGCCGGTTGGCCGAGCGCGGCGTGCGCTTCATTCAACTCTTCCACCGCGGTTGGGACCAGCATGGTAAGCTCCCCACGCTTCTGCCCGAGCAGGCCAAGGAAACCGACCAGGCCTCGGCCGCTCTCTTGCAAGACCTCAAAGACCGCGACATGCTCGACGAAACGCTGGTTATTTGGGGTGGAGAGTTCGGCCGCACCGTCTACTGCCAAGGCCGCCTGACCGAAGAGGACTACGGCCGTGATCATCACCCGCGCGCGTACAGCGTTTGGATGGCCGGCGGCGGCATCAAGGGAGGCGTCGTGCACGGCCAGACCGACGATTTCTCCTACAATATCGTGAAAGACCCGGTCCATATTCATGATCTGCAAGCGACTATTTTGCATTGCCTTGGGGTTGACCACAAGAAGTTGACCTTTAAGTTCCAAGGCCGCCATTTCCGCCTAACGGACGTCCACGGGAATCTTGTGAAACCGCTGTTGGCGTAGAGGGTGAGCAAAGCTCGGGCTGTCTTGTTGATCGAGATTCCGGGTTAGTATTGGCCCGGGGCGCGAGCCCAGGGAGAGTCTGCTCGGCCGGTATCCAACATGTCCGACCCCGCCTACAAAGACCCCGACCTCAACCTTGGCCGCATCTACACCAAGCGCGGCGACCGCGGCGAAACCAGCCTCGTCGGCGGCACGACGGTCCCGAAAGACAATCTTCGCATCGAAGCCTACGGGACCGTCGATGAGCTGAACTCATTCATCGGCGTCGCCCGCGTCTCGGCCGACGAGGCGGCGGCCGATTGCAAGCCCCTCGCGGCCCTCTCGCGAATCTTGCTCCGAGTCCAGCACGAGCTTTTCAACCTCGGCTCCATCCTCGCCACCGAGCCCGACCAAGTACGCCCGCAACAGCCGCAAATCGCCGCGGCCGACATCGAGCAGCTCGAGCGCGAGATCGATCGCGCCAATGTCGAACTGTCTTCCCTGCCCTCGTTCGTCTTAGCCGGCGGCTGCCGCCTCAATGCGGAATTGCACGTCTGCCGCACCGTTTGTCGCCGCGCCGAGAGAATTCTGGTCGCCCTAGGCCGTATCGAAGAGGCGCCCGACACCTCGTTACGCTACCTAAACCGTCTGAGCGACGCCTTGTTCGTATGGAGCCGCTGGGCCTCGGTCAAACTCCACGCCGAAGAAGTTCTCTGGCAACCTAACGAAGCGTCTTCGGGATCGCCGGAGTGACCCGCAAGCCGGAAGGAGAACGGTCGAAGCCGCGGCGCCAAGGGGCTAGCCGGCTTTTCTCGGCAAGGTTAGCCAGGTGCGGATATCGTGATAGACGGCATCGATCGGGCGATTGGCGTCGACGCGGAGCAGCAGATGCTTCCGCTCGTAAAGAGCGAGCAAAGGCTGGGTTTGAGCGTGGTATTCCGCCAACCGCGTCTTGAGCACTTCGGGATTGTCGTCCGCCCTCTTGGTAAACCCGGCGCCCTCGCCGAGGCCGGCACGATGCATCACTCTTTGGTAGACGACATCGTCGGGGAGATCCAAATAGATCACGCGGTCGATGTCCCAGTTCCCAAACAGATACTCGGCCTGGGGCGGCGTGCGCGGAAATCCGTCGAGCACAAAGCCGTAGTTCCAGTCGTGCTCCTCGAGACGGGCGCTGAGAACCACTTCCACGATTTCGTCGGAGACGAGTAACCCCTGGTCGGCGATCTTTTGCACGCGCGCCCCCAGCTTCGTGTGATGGGCAACGTGCCAACGCAAGATGTCGCCGATGGAAATATGGACGAAGTCGAACTCTTCGCAAAGAAGCTTACTTTGCGTGCCCTTACCCGAGCCCTGCGGTCCGAAGATGATGTATTTGTCCATAACGAACGGTGGGGGGGGAGAGGTCGGATCATCCGCGCCGTGCATTGAGAAGATGATCGGCCAACGAGTCAGTATACGAAAGCGAGCCGGTATCATGATGGTTTCGGCAGCGGGAGTTCGGCGGCCGAAATGACGTTGGCATCCCTGTTATCCCATGCCCCGGCCCCTTCGAATCGGAGTCAACGCCCTTTACCTGATTCCGGGCGGCGTTGGGGGCACGGAGATCACCTACGCAATCTGCTGGCGGCGCTGTCGGCGATTGACCGACGAAACATCTACTACGTCTTCACGAACCGGGAAACCGGCGACGATCTGTCTCCGCCGGCGGAAAACTTTCACACGGTGCGCAGCGTCGTCCCGGCGCGGGTTCGTCCCTTGCGTTTGCTGTGGGAGCAGGCAGTCTTTCCGTGGCACGAACTACGACGCCGTCTCGATGTCGTCTTCTCGCCCGGATTCACGGCGCCGTTGGCAACGATGGCGCGCAAAGTGACGGTGATACATGACTTGCAGCACAAGCGTCTTCCGCGAAACTTCGGCCCGGTCGAGCGGCAAGCTTGGAACTTCGCGGTTTGGAGCGCTGTCCGGGCGTCTGATCGTCTGGTGACGCCCTCCGAGCATGTCAAGGCGGACTTGGCGCATGTGTACCGAGTGCCCGAGGACCGAGTCAGTGTGATCCAGCACGGCGTCGAGGAGAGTTTTTACGGCCTCAAGGAAAATGCCGCCTACGGAGAGGACCTTCTCGCGGCAGCGAAGATTCCCGACCGCCGCTATCTGCTCGCGATGTCAACGCTGCATCCGCATAAGAACTGGGAGCGATTGCTCGAGGCGTACGCCAAGCTCGCCGGTCAAGGCATCGAGGAACACCTTGTGATCGCGGGGTTGCCGGGCAAGTCCTGGGATAGGATCGTCGACCGAATACAGACGGGAGGCCTTCGAGACCGTGTTCACTTGGTGGGGTGGACGCCGCGGCCGGTGTTGTCGGCGTTGTTCAAATACGCGGAAGCGCTGGTGTTTCCCTCGATGTTCGAGGGCTTTGGAATCCCTGTGATCGAAGCGATGGCGGCGGGGCTGCCGGTGGCGTGCTCCGACATTCCGGTGCTGCGCGAAGTGGCCGGAGACGGGGCGATTTTCTTTGATCCGCTGTCGGTTGATCGGATCGCCGAGGCCGTCGCGCGTGTTCTGAGTGACGCGGCTTTGCGTAATCAACTCGTTGAACGCGGACGTATTCGCGCGGAGGGCCTTACTTGGCGAGCGGCGGCGGAACGGACACTGGCGGCTTTGCTCGAAGTTGGGCGCGGCTGAATCCGGGTTGGGGTCGGAATCTACTCTTCGGAATGGCCGTAGACGACGACGCCGATGACGTCGCCGGGGATCGCCAGATCGAGCACCCAATGTTCCATGTCGTCTTGCCAAATATGTCCCGATTCGTTGCCGTCGGGCAGCTCGAGCCGCAGGATGGTCGGGTGGGGATTCCCGGATGAGACAATGCTCAACTGGGTCAGCTGCTCGAAGGCGAGGTCTTTGGCGGGCTCGGTGTCGGCGTCGGCTCGGCTCAGCAGGGCAAAGTCGCGGCTCGTCGCAACGCCCATGTGATTGCCGTCTTCGGGGTGCAGGCCGTAGCGCATGGTGTAGACGCCGGGTTTGACACCTTGTTCGCGAAAGTCGGAGCCGCTTTCGGGAAAGCGCACGACCGCGAGAAAGGCGCCCTCCGGCATGCTTTCGAAACGGACGCCGAATCCGGAAACCAGGTCGCCGTCAAAAGCGGCTTCGCGGGGCCAAAACTCGACGGCGATCTTGCCGTCGGGACCCTTCGCGGAAACAGCCTGGGCCGCGATCATGTCGGCCATGCCGGCGGGCAATCCGTCGGGAGGCGCCGAGCCGCCGGTGGAGGCTTGGAAATCGGCCGCGACGAGGATGCCGGAAAAGCTGACAGCGAGGATGGTGACAAGTGAGCAAACCTTCGTGATATTCATAACTGTTTCGTGTGACGAGCCGGGATTGGAAACGGTTCCGACCGGCTGTAAAGTCGGCCACTAGGAGAGTGTATCGCAGTTCCGTGAAGTCAGTCGGACATAGGTACCAGTTTACGCCACGGACACGGATAACACATTCGTCGGATGGTTTTCAGCGCGACCTCGTAGTCGGGCAGGGTGCCGGCGGACCCTCTAACCCAACTCCCCGGTGGACGAAATCCGCTCCGCGTTGAGATAGGGCCGCAAAGCCTCGGGAATCACAATCCCCCCGTCCTTCTCCTGGTAGTTCTCGACAATCGCGACCCATGTTCGCCCGATCGCCAGTCCACTGCCGTTGAGGGTATGAACGAACCGCGCCTTGCCCTTCTTGGACTCCGGGTCGCGGTAACGAATCCCCGCTCGGCGTGCCTGGAAGCTTTCAAAGTTGCTGCAAGAGGAAATTTCCTTGAACTCGCGCTGCCCCGGCAGCCACACTTCGACGTCATAGGTCTTCGCGCTCGAGAATCCAATGTCGCCCGAACACAAAATCACGGTACGGTAAGGCAGGCTGAGCCTTCGAAGAATGTCTTCGGCGTCGGCGGTCAGTGACTCAAGCTCTTCGTAGCTCTGCTCAGGTAACGCGAACTTCACCATTTCCACTTTCTGGAACTGGTGCTGGCGAATGATGCCTCGAACGTCGCGTCCATAGGAGCCCGCTTCGCTACGGAAGCAGGGTGTATAGGCCGTCAGCTTAATCGGAAACCGCGAGGCTTCGAGGGTTTCGCCGGCAAACAGGTTCGTGACCGGGACCTCGGCGGTTGGAATCAGCCAGAAGTCGGAATCTTCGAGCTTGAAGAGGTCTTCGGCGAATTTCGGGAGCTGCCCGGTGCCGAACAGACTATTCGAGTTCACGATAAAAGGCGGCAGAACTTCGGTATAGCCGTGCTCGCCGGTGTGCACGTCAAGCATGAAGTTCAGAAGAGCCCGCTCGAGTTTGGCCCCCGCATTCCAGTAGACGGCGAAACGCGCGCCTGTAATCTTGGCGGCGCGTTCGAAATCGAGAATCCCCGATTCGGGTCCGAGGTCCCAGTGGGCTTTCGGCGCAAAGTCAAATTCGCGAGGACTTCCCCACCGACGCACCTCGACATTGTCGGTCTCGCTCGTACCGCGGGGCACCGATTCGTGGGGCACGTTCGGCACGCCCTTCAAAACTTCTTGCAGTGACTCGTCGAGTTGCTCGACGTTACCTTCGAGTTCTTTGACGCGCGCGCCGATTTCACGACTTTCTCGAACGGCCTGGTCGGCGTCTTCGCCCGCCTTCTTCGCTTTCGCCACCTCGGCGCTGAGCGCATTTCGCTCAGCCTTGAGGCCTTCAATCCGCGTGACCGCCGCGCGCCGACGGGCGTCAATCTCGCGGAAGCCGCCCAGCCAATCGGTCTCGCCGCGGGCGGCCAGGCGAGCTTGAATGTCGTCGAAGTTCTTGCGTAAATACCCCAGATCGAGCATGGAATCCCAGTGTAACTCAGTGTGGAAACAAGCGCTTACAAATCACTCCACGGCCGGTGAACCGCGGTGAACCGGGCCGCCGCCCCGAAGTCTTGGTGCGCGGTCGTTTGGCCCGTCGCTTGCGCTCTGGGCTCTGTCTCGGAGCCGCTTAGACGGAGAGGACAAGCGCCAATCTAGAACAGACTGCGCTGCCGAACCAAGGTGGCAGGATCAACCGGTCGGATCAGCTCGGACGAATCGTTGCGAACCGCGTTGACGAGCCTCGATACCGGGTACGCTTCCAAATCGTCATCGGGGTAGAGCGGAACGTCGGTCAATTCATGCCACGGAGGGGCCTTTGACGAGAGCCACTCATTTTCCATCTCGCGCGGCAACATCAGCGGCATGCGGTCATGCAGCTCTCGCAAGACGCGGTTCGGGCCGCGGGTGAGGATCGTGAACGACCATAGGGGCTGTCCTCGAGGATCTCTCCAGACGTCATAGAGACCCGCCATGGCAAACAGGGCTTGATCCTTGCGGCGAATCACATGCGGTATCTTTTCCCTTCGCTGTTGCTTCCACTCGTAGAACCACCCGGCGGGCACCAGGCACCGACGTTCCGATAGCGCGTCACGGAACGCCGGCCGAACGGCAACCGTTTCGACGCGGGCGTTGATCGTTTTGTAGCCGGTTTTGTCGTCGGGCGCCCAGGACGGTACCAGGCCCCAACGCATCAGCGCCGCCGATGCGCGCCCCGCTTGCCGGTAAACCACGGGGTGATTCTGCCCGGGAGCGGCGTTGTAGCGAGGTTCGAGCGACAGCGCTTCGAAATCTTCGTCGTCAATCTCGAAGCGATCGGGGAATAGACCTGTTTCGGTGAATCCAAACCGCCCACACATGGCAGCGTCAGTGTAGCGGAATTGGGTGCAATAGCGCCGCCGCGGCGGACTGCTCGAGGGCGCGAATTGAAGGCGGAGTTGTATGATATGCGCAGGGTCGCGGAACCGAGTTCCGACGCCGGGCCAGGGAAGGGACAATTGGCCGCCACAATTCGACTCACCATCAACGGCGAACAGAGGTCGGTAACGACGGATCCCGAACGGCCGCTACTGGAGGTCCTTCGCGAAGATCTTCAACTTACCGGGACAAAGTACGGTTGCGGCGAAGGCCAATGCCGCGCTTGCACGATCCTGCTCGACGGCCGCCCGGTCACCTCTTGTCTGACAGCGGTAGCGACCGCGGAAGGCAAGCGGGTCGTCACGATCGAGGGACTCGCCGCGAGGGACGGGCTTCACCCGGTCCAACAGGCCTTCCTCGACGCCGGCGCGATGCAGTGCGGGTATTGCGTGCCGGGGATGATCCTCACGACGGCGGCGCTGCTCGAACGCAACGCAAATCCAAGCGATCACGAAGCCGAAGAAGCTCTCAACGGCAACCTCTGCCGCTGTTGCGGTTATCGGAACATCCTGGCGGCTGTCCGCATCGCGGCCGAAAAGCGACCCGCCGAAGGCACGGAGACGAAACGGAATGCCGACGCAATTTGAGCGCGACGATCTGTTCGAACCCGAGCGTTACGAACTCGCCGAGGGGCTCCCGTATCGATTCGAGATTGACCGCCGCGAGTTTCTGGGGGCCGCCGGCGCGGGGCTGCTGATTACCGTTTCCGGAGTGGTCGCGTGCGGGAAACCGGGAACGGCCGGTGAAGCCACCGAGAGGCCGAGTAGACTGCACATCGCGAAAGACGGCCTGATCACCGTAATGACCGGGAAAGTGGAGGTCGGTCAAGGTTCGCGCACGCAACTGACGCAGGCAACCGCCGAAGAAATGCGCGTTGCGGCGGACTCGGTGCGACTGGTCATGGCGGACACCGACCAGGTGCCCGATGACGGCGCGACAGCGGGAAGCCGCACGACGCCGCGGACGGTTCCGGCGGTGCGCAAAGCGGCCGCGACGGCTCGGGAGCTTTTGATTCGGGAGGCGGCCGAACGCTGGGGCGTCTCAGCCGAGGGGTTGGAGGTTCGCGCGGGGAGCGTGTCCCATCCGGAAGGTTCGGGGGAGCTGACGTACGGTGATCTGGCGGCTTCCGAACGACTCACCGCAACACTCGCTGAGTCGCTGGCGGAGGACGTTCTTCTCACGCGAGTCGAGAGCTGGGAAGTGATGGGGCAATCCGTCCCGCGCGTCGACGGTAGGGACATCGTGACGGGCACGCACCGTTATCCCTCCGACATCGCGCGCCCCGGCATGCTCTATGGAAAGGTGCTTCGGGCGCCCTCTTATGGAGCGACGCTCTCGAAGATCGATCTCGGCGCCGCCGAAACGATGAAAAACGTCACGGCCGTCCGAGACGGGGATTTTGTCGGCTTCGCGGCCCCCACATCCCGCGAAGCCCAACAGGCGTTGGACAGGGCCGCGCGAACGGCTGAGTGGGAGACATCCGATCAACCTTCGAGCGGTGATCTGTTTTCGCACCTGAAGCGGCACGCCGTTCGGGAAGGGTCGGGCAGACGGGGACCTCGCCGCCGGACCAGGGGATCGGTGGAAGAGGGTTTTTCGGCGGCGAAACGGACAGTCAAGGCGACCTATCAGATTCCCTACATCCAGCACGCTCCGATGGAGCCCCGAGCCGCCGCGGCTGAGTGGAAAGACGGCAAGTTGACGGTCTGGACCGGGACGCAACGCCCGAACGGAGTGCGGCAACAATTGGTCGAGGCGTTCCGGCTTGCCGAAGACAACGTCCGCGTCATCGTTCCCGACACGGGCGGAGGGTTCGGGGGCAAGCACACCGGCGAAACGGCAATTGAGGCCGCGCGGCTGGCCAAACAGGCCGAGCGCCCGGTTTCGCTGCGCTGGACCCGCGAGGAAGAGTTTGCTTGGGCCTATTTCCGGCCCGCCGGTCTGTTTGAGGTTCGCGCGGGGATCGACGACCGGGGGGTAATCACGGCCTGGGACTTCACCAACTACAACGCGGGGACCGCGGCGATCGAGTCGCCTTACGACATCCCGCACACCCAAACGCAGTACTTCCCCTCCGAATCGCCTCTCCGCGAAGGCTCCTATCGAGGAATCGCGGCGACGACGAATAACCATGTACGGGAATCGTTCATGGACGAACTGGCGGCCGCCGCCAACGTCGACCCGTTGGAATTTCGCCTGTTGAATCTAGACGATTCGCGCATGGAGGCGGTGCTGCGGGCGGCCGCCGAACGTTTTGGACCGCGCAAGGATCGTCGTCGAGAGCCCGGTGTCGGCGTGGGGATCGCCGCGGGTTTCGAGAAGGGCTCTTATGCCGCCGCCTGTGCCGAGGTCAGGGTCGATCGACAAAGAGGGACGGTCCGAGTGCTGCGTTTTGTGGAGGCCTTCGAGTGCGGTGCGATCCAGAACCCGCGAAATCTGAAAGCGCAAGTCGAAGGCGCCGTCATTCAGGGGCTTGGCGGCGCCTTAACCGAAGAGATCCTTTTCGAAAACGGGCAGTTGCTCAACGGCAGCTTTGCTCGCTACCGAGTGCCTCGTTTCAAGGATATCCCCCCGATTGAAACGCTCCTGATCGATCGCAAGGATTTGCCCTCGGTGGGTGGGGGGGAAACGCCCATCATCGCCGTTGCTCCGGCGATCGCCAACGCTGTCTACGATGCCGTCGGCGTGCGTGTCCGTTCCCTACCGATTACGGGCGACGCCGTCGGGCCGGCGTAGCCGACGAAGGAATCTGCTCGTATGTCCGAATATCCGGATAAGGCTTATAACAACCCGGGTTTCTTGAACAGCGCCGCCGCGAGGCCGCTGCGGATTCTTTCGGAGTATCTGGAGCCCAACAGTCGTCTGGCGCACTACAACATTCGAGACACGATTGTGTTTTTCGGTTCGGCGCGTTTTGTTGACCGCGAGACCGCGGAAGGGGCGGCGTCGAGCGCCGACGGCGCGGAGGAGGCCGGGCGCGCGGAGCGGTTGCTTCGCGGGGCCGGGTATTACGAAGAAGCGCGCGAATTAGCGCGGCTTCTCACCGAGTGGTCGGGCGATTTGGAAGCCAACGCGCGCCGCTTCGTTGTCTGTTCCGGCGGCGGAGGAGGCATCATGGAAGCCGCCAACCGCGGAGCATCGGAGGCAGGCGGGCGCTCGGTGGGCTTCAATATCAGCCTGCCCCAGGAACAGAAGCCCAACGAGTTCATCCCCAACGAGCTGTCGTTCCAGTTTCACTATTTTTTCATGAGGAAATTGTGGTTTGCCTATCTTGCGAAGGCCCTGATCGTGTTTCCCGGCGGGTACGGAACCCTCGATGAGATGATGGAAATCCTCACGCTGATGCAAACACAAAGGATTCGCAAGCCTGTGTTTGTCGCGCTCTACGGCAGCGAGTATTGGAAGAAAGTGATCGACTTCGATGCAATGGAAGAGTTGGGCGTGATCGATTCGGGGGATCGAAAGCTGTTTCGTTACTTCGACGATCCGAAAGAGGCGGCCGCCGGCGTTTCCTCGTGGCTGACCGAGAACTATCTGTAGCCCGATGATTTCCTCTGGGAGGACAAACCGGATCGCCAGCCGCGGCGCGAAGGCGGGCCTCATCTTGGCGATGTGCCTGCTGACGCCGGCCGCCGCGGAGGTGATCGTTCGGCTGTTTCCCGGGAGCGTGCCGCGTACGGAACTGGATATCTACCGCAAGGACGCCGAGGGGAATCTGTTGCTGCGTCCCTCGATCGAGCGACGACATCGAACCCGGCGTTGGGACGTTACGATTCGGACCGATGAGCGCGGATTTCGAACGGGAGCGGATTCGCCGGCGGACAGTCGGGCAAAGCGGGCGACCTCACAAGCGGCAGGAGCGCATGCGGATCGAGCCGTCTCGGTCCTGGCGCTTGGGGACTCCTTCGCGTTTGGATGGGGCGTTGCGTTCGAAGAGCCCTTTCAATCATTGATCGAGCAACAGCTGAGACGAACTGTCTCGGGTCGCGTGGTGAATACCGCCGTCCCGGGCGCCGGACCGAGCGACCAACTGCGCTTGCTGCGAAAGCTGTTTCCCTCCGAGAAGCCCGCGGTGGTTTTGATGGCGTTGTTTGTCGGCAACGACTTCACGGATGTGGGGCGGGGCGGGGCCGAACAGTTTGTCGTCGAAGACGGATTCTTATTCCGTCACGGGTTGGGAGAGGGTACGACTCGACCCGCCGAGACGTTGATGCGGACTCTTGTGCGCCGTTCGCGGCTGGCCCAAGCGCTCGCACCACTTGGCCGACAATGGCTCGGTTTTGTGGATCATGCCCCCGCGGGGCGGCGTTGGGACGAGTGGTTGCGGGAGTTCGCGCTTGTGCACCTGGTTGACCCGCCTGAGCGCACGCGCTCGGCCATCGAGCAAACCCTGGCCGTGCTTGACGAGACGGCCGACTACTGTCGCCAAAGGTCGTCGCGGCTGGTGTTGCTCATTTTGCCGAGGAGCTACCCGGTGTATGAACGCGAGTCGGCGGCCATGAGGGAAGCGCTCAACGTTTCGCCCGAGCAGGTCGATCTCGACAAACCGCAGCGTATTCTCAAGGCCTGGGCGGATCGAGCCGAGGTTGAGGCGGTTGACCTGCTGGGGAGCTTTCGCCGACATGTCGCGAAACACGCTGACTCGCCGCTGTTTTATTTCCCCGATGCCCACTTGACCGCGGAGGGGCATGCTCTTGCCGCCGACGTCGTGGCTCCCGTCCTTTCGTCGACCCGTTCGCGCACCTACTAAGCCCCAAAGCCGTGGTATTCTCACGAGATGGGTATTTACTTGACTCAGGTATTGGGAAATAGCCCCTACATGTTGTGGTCGTCCGTAGCGCGTGTCGCGGTGCCTCCGACCAGCGATTTGTAGGGTGCCGGTGGCACGGCGACGGCCTGTTGAACCAGGCGGTAAAAGAGCTTGCCTCGACTTCTGGACTTGCGGCGGTTGAAGCGGAAGGCGAATTCGTCGAGGTAGGAGTCGAGATGCTCGTGACTGACCGCTCCTTGATGCGTGCCCAGTATCCAGCGCTTCACTAACGACACCACGCGGTGCACCCGGGGGAGCAGTTTCGAGGCGCGCGCCGGTTGCCCCTCCAGGTAGCTCACCTCGTGGCGATAGCCGTCGCCTTCGAGCGGTTCGTATCCCAGCCAACCGTCGGTATGGACCACGCTGCCGGGTTCGATCGACTCGCCGACGAAGGCCATCAAGCTGTCCCCGGAGGCGTTGGGAATGGTGCGTATCCGAACCCGCCCGATGCCGGCACCATCTTCCTCGGCCGCTACTACAATCAGCGCCTTAGCGTCGGTTTGGCGACCGCGCACGCCCTCCTCCAAGCCTCCTAAGTAAGTCTCGTCAACCTCCACGCGCCCGCTGAGCCGATCGCGTCCGGGCCGCACCATGGCGCGCCGGAGCTTATGCAACCAAGTCCAGGCCGTTTTGTAGCTGCCCAGGCCCAACACCCGCTGCAAGCCCAGCGCGCTCGCCCCGTTCTTCTGGCTCGTGAGCCACCACATGGCTCGAAACCAACTCTGGAGGGGTTGGCGGGTGTCTTGAAATATTGTGCCCGCCGTTGGAGAAGCTTGATGCCCGCAGCCGGCGCACTCCAGCAGCGCTGTCCGCACCGCCCACGCTTTGTCGTGCCCGCATCGCGGACAACGAAAACCCTCCGGCCAGCGGAGTTGACACAGATACTCTCGACAGGCCTGCTCGGTGGCGAAACGCGCCTCGAACTCGGCCAGATTCCGAGGATAATCTTCCATTTCCCCGATCCTACATCTTGTGGTCACCTGAGTCAAGTCAATACCCATCTCTCACGAATCTAACGGCGGGGGGAGGGACGGTGTCATCTCCGGTGGTCGAATTTCGAGGCAACTGGGTTATCTATCTGCGCCAGGTCGGGCTCTTCATGCTGATCTTGGCGCCCTTGGTCTGTGCCGCGGTTGTCGAGGACGCTTGGCCTTGGGTGTTCGCGGCGTCGCTCGTACCAATCCTTCCATTCATGGGTATGTTCGTTCTGATCGTGGGGCGCTGGGACCGCTTCCGGCTCGATGACGAAAAGCGTGTTATTCACCGCCCACTGCGCGAGCCTTTGGCCTACGAACGCATCCGAGGGTTTGCCTTTGTTCGGACCGGGCCCTTGTTCTTTATCGAGACGGTTACGGGAAGATTCCGGCGGCCGCGGTTGCTGATGGCCGGCGACGGACGAGAGTTGGACAGCGCGATGTCGGAAATCGAGGAGCGCTTTTCGGAGGTTCCCCTCGAGGAGCGTCGCATGCCGATTTACGGCATTTTGGCGGGAGTGGGCGTGGCCGTTCTCCTGGTTCAGTTCACCTTAGTTTACTACCTGCGCACGACCGCGCCGGGGGTTGCGGTGGAGTGCGAACCGACGGAGCTTTCGGCATCGATCTCGGAGTCTTCCCACGGCGCCGCTTATCGGTTACCCGGGGTAGGATTTTCGCTTCCCGATGAGTTTCAGCTCGTAAAGGGCGACGAACGCACGGGGCGTTACGTGTTTGAAGATACCTCGCATGAGCTAATGGTGATCGTTCGCCGCGGCCTTCTTGCCGACATGGCCAACGGCGAGGGTAAGTGGCTGGTGCGGGAGCCGCGGTCCGGCAGGCTGTCGCCCGGCGTGTTCTTCTACCTGTTGGGTATCGAGGACAGCTTTGACTTGTTAAAGTTCGTGATTGGTACTTACTTGACTCAGGTATTGGGAAATAGCCCCTACATGTTGTGGTCGTCCGTAGCGCGTGTCGCGGTGCCTCCGACCAGCGATTTGTAGGGTGCCGGTGGCACGGCGACGGCCTGTTGAACCAGGCGGTAAAAGAGCTTGCCTCGACTTCTGGACTTGCGGCGGTTGAAGCGGAAGGCGAATTCGTCGAGGTAGGAGTCGAGATGCTCGTGACTGACCGCTCCTTGATGCGTGCCCAGTATCCAGCGCTTCACTAACGACACCACGCGGTGCACCCGGGGGAGCAGTTTCGAGGCGCGCGCCGGTTGCCCCTCCAGGTAGCTCACCTCGTGGCGATAGCCGTCGCCTTCGAGCGGTTCGTATCCCAGCCAACCGTCGGTATGGACCACGCTGCCGGGTTCGATCGACTCGCCGACGAAGGCCATCAAGCTGTCCCCGGAGGCGTTGGGAATGGTGCGTATCCGAACCCGCCCGATGCCGGCACCATCTTCCTCGGCCGCTACTACAATCAGCGCCTTAGCGTCGGTTTGGCGACCGCGCACCGCCCTCCTCCAAGCCTCCTAAGTAAGTCTCGTCAACCTCCACGCGCCCGCTGAGCCGATCGCGTCCGGGCCGCACCATGGCGCGCCGGAGCTTATGCAACCAAGTCCAGGCCGTTTTGTAGCTGCCCAGGCCCAACACCCGCTGCAAGCCCAGCGCGCTCGCCCCGTTCTTCTGGCTCGTGAGCCACCACATGGCTCGAAACCAACTCTGGAGGGGTTGGCGGGTGTCTTGAAATATTGTGCCCGCCGTTGGAGAAGCTTGATGCCCGCAGCCGGCGCACTCCAGCAGCGCTGTCCGCACCGCCCACGCTTTGTCGTGCCCGCATCGCGGACAACGAAAACCCTCCGGCCAGCGGAGTTGACACAGATACTCTCGACAGGCCTGCTCGGTGGCGAAACGCGCCTCGAACTCGGCCAGATTCCGAGGATAATCTT
Organism: Bryobacterales bacterium; assembly: GCA_965248235.1. Classification (GTDB taxonomy): domain Bacteria; phylum Acidobacteriota; class Terriglobia; order Bryobacterales; family UBA6623; genus UBA6623. Next base: position 472,117 of record CBDFIU010000004.1, read on the forward strand.
CCATTTCCCCGATCCTACATCTTGTGGTCACCTGAGTCAAGTAAATACCCATCAAGTTCGTTTATTGCCCACGGTTCGGCATGATCCCGCTGGTTCTCAAGGCGGTGCTGCTTTCCTCGGAGGGTAAGGGTCGCGCGAAGGCGGTTCGATTCCACGAGTTCGACCGAGAGGGCGACGACGGGCTGATCCACAGTTACACGCTGGACGGTCGCGGACGAGCGGAGATCTTGATGCGGCACCGCGAGACGCGAAGCGAGATCGCGATGTCGATCCGGGGTGGCGAGCCGATCGAGGCGGCGCAATGGGCGGCCCTGGTGAGGGCGGTGCGGTTTGACTCGCCGTAGGCGGCCGCGCTCGATCGGGCGGCGGACCGTAGAATAGGGCTGAAAGCAGAGTGAGGCCGCGGTGCCGCTAATGACCAGAGCGATTCTTCTCCTCTCCCTGACGGCCGGTTTTGCCGCGACCGCTTTTTCCCACGAATTGATCACCACCCGTATTCTTTGGACACAGCACATCTCGCGGATCTTCTACCGAAGCTGCGTCTCGTGCCATCGAACCGATGGCGGCTCTTTCCCCTTGGTGCGATACAAGGAAGTGCGCCCTTGGGCCAAGGCGATCAAGAACGAAGTGCTCAACCGCCGCATGCCCCCTTGGAACGCCGTGAAGGGATTCGGGCACTTCAAGGACGACCTGAGCTTGAGCGAGCGGGAGATCGCGCTGATTTCCAGTTGGGTCGAGGGCGGCGCTCCGGAGGGACACCGTATCTACTTGCCGCCGATACCGACCGACGAGGCTCTGGCAGCGCCTCCCGAACCTGACGCGGAGCCGTTCGCGATTGGGGGAGGGGTGACGCTGACCGAGCCGCTGACCGCGATCGGCGTTCGTCCCGGAGACCTGCCCGAGGGCGGATCACTCGAAGTGGTTGCGTATGCGCCCGATGGAAGCAGGCGGTATTTGATTTGGCTCCGCGATTACTCGCCGGCCTGGGAGCGTTCCTACTATTTCCGGCAACCGGTGTTGTTGCCCGCCGGAACGCGGCTGACTGTTTTCCCAACCGAAGAGGCGGCGGCGGCGCTGCTTATTGCAGCTCCTTCACCGGCACAGTGAAGGGAATCGTGTTGACCCGACCATCACGCTGCGTCTGGATCCAGACGCGGTACATCCCCGGTCTGGGGAAGATGACATTCATCTGAATCTTGGGACCGCCGTCGGCGATGGCCGGGTGGGCGTGCACCATATCGACCAAGTCGCCGCTTACAGCCAGCATATGCGCCCAAGCGCCTAGGAATTTCTCAAGGCCGGCGGCGGTGTCGAGCGTAAAGAAGAGCAGCGTTTTGAAGCCGGCCAGGGGCACGGGGGGTTCGGTTTGGAGGGAAATGGTTAGGTTGTCGCCGGTCTTGGCGGCGAGATCGGCATCGAGACGAGGGAGCGACGCCTCGAGGCTGTCTTCAAAGCCTTCGGTCGTTACCGTGACCGGCACGAGTTGAGGCGTCGAACCGGCTGGGTAGAAATCCGTCAACAGACGATAAACGCCGGGTTTGGGGAACTGCGTGTGCAGCCGAAAGATGCCGTCGTCATCCGGCAGAGGGTGCTCGTGGCGAAAAATCTCGAGCTCATGATGGACGAACAGCAGATGGAAGATTTTTTCGTGGACAACCTGGAACTCGGTAACTCGGTGATCGTGATCGGGTTCAAGGATCTCAAATTGCAATTCCACGGTTTCGCCGGGAACGACGCGCGGCGGATAGACGGAGAGCGAGACGCGGTATTCAATCGCTTCGGGAATGCCCAGAACCATCGCCATGCCGCATTTTGGGCACTTCCCGCCGATGTAGGACCGTTCCTCCAAATCCATCGGGCAGTAGAAGGGCGGTAACTCCTCGCCATCGGCGGCGGTGGAAGCGGGAACAGTTGAGGTTTGGGCCGCGAGCGCGACGGCGTAAAGGATGAGGAGGAGGAATCCGGGGACGGGCTTCATCGCCTTGCGGCCGTGATATCAGCTTACCGATATAAGTCTCGGTGGAGTGCCCCGTGTCCCCCGCGGGGCACGAGACTTTGTGGGCTCGAGTGGTGGGTTCGTCAATTCCTATTGCCGGGTGAGGCAACGTTCTAGACGAACAATTCGGTGATTTCGCGGTTGGCGATGACGCCGGTGGGCGATAGGGGCTCGACGTAATAAAAGGCCCTTCCCGAGGGGGTGGTCTCGACCTTCGTTTGCCAGTCGATGCCCATGGCGGAATAGATCGTCGTGGCAACGTCTTCCATGTAGACGGGGCGTTTAGCGCTCCAGCCGTTGTCGATGATCTTGGCGCCCATTTCGTCGGTTTCGCCGAGCACGCGATCGCCTTGGACGCCACCGCCGGCGAACAGGATCGTCGCGGCATAGGGGTAGTGGTCGCGGCCGTCGAGATCGGAAAGTTCACCGGGCGTGCGCCCGAACTCGCCCATGGCGACAACGAGGGTTTCGTCAAGCAACGTACCGCCGTCGGGTTGTTTCGTCCCTTCGAGATCGTCGAGCAACGAGCAGAGACCGGCGTCGAGGTCGGCGGACATCTGGTAGTGCTTCTTACGGTCGCTAAAGATTTTCGTGTGGTGGTCCCAATCTTCTTGCGAGAGAAAGATGAAACGCGTGCCGGCATCGGCACGGACCAGATTGCGCGACAGCAGAAAGGCGTCGCCGGTCACCGAGGAACCGTAGCGTTTGCGATCGTCGGCGTCGAGTTGGAAGACCTGGGCGTTGCGTTGGTCCGACATCAAGTTGACCGCGCCTTCGTAGAAGTTATGGAAATCGCGATAGGTTTTGGCTTCAAGGCCGGGATCGGTGCGCAGCCGGGAATCGAAACGCTTGAGCAATTCCCAGCGCCGCTGAAAGGTTTCGCGCTCGTCGGCGGGGGGCGCGAAGGACGACAGGTCGGCTCGGGTATTGATGTGGAAAGGCGCGTAGGTCGCCGGCAGGAAGCCCGGCCCGAGTAAGCCGGCCAGGTTGTAGAGCGTGTTGAAGGCTACGTAAGGCGGCAGGGAGTCGGTCGGTCGCCTTTGCTTTTCGACTTCGGAAGAAACCACCGCGCCGACCGGCGGGATCTCCGGCGCCAGAGCCGGGTTATGCGGATGCGCGGCCTGGCAGTAATATTGACCGCGGCCGTGTTGGCTCTCCCAAGCATGGAACGAGCGAACCAGGGCGACCTTGTCGAGGCGTTGGGCGAGCCGCGGATAAAGCGACATCGGCCACTTGATGCCGTTCGACAGCCTTTGAATCTCGAAGTCGCCGGGCGTCCAGGAGCCTTCCTTGAGATCCCAGCTATCGACGTGGCTGGGGCCGCCGGCGAGCATCACGAAGATGCAGAAGCGGGCCGAGCCGCGGGGTTCGTTGCGGCCGGCGGCGCGGACTTGCGACGGTTTGAGCAGCGGAAGGAACGAGTAGCCGGTCGCCGTCAGCCCGCCTAACCGGAGCATCTCGCGTCGGGAGAGAAACATGTCTTGGAATCGCGTCATGTTCACCGCTCAATAGTTAAAAACGAAATCCAGCTTGTTCATCAAAACCCACTGCAGGTCTTCGCCGCCGGCAGTCGGACCTCGCTCGGCCAATAATTGCACCGACTTGACCTTTTCATCTTCGGTCGGCCAACGGGAGAGGAAACGCAGGAAGAGCTCATCAGCGAGATCCTCGGATTTCATCACGGGCTCTTGTCGCAACAGTTTGCCGAGGTACGAATCGGCCTCGGCCTTGATCTTCGATTTGATGAAAGGCCCGTTCATCAACAAGACCGCCTGAGTGATGGAACCGTCGGTCGTGGGCTCGTTCGACTCACGATTGGCCTGCCCGAAGGAGTTCAGGAAATATTCCATGTCTTGCTTCCAGCCGGATCCAAGATATTTGTTGTGAACGATGTCGCGCGGGCCGCGGGTTTGGGTCAGAAATTTGGCCTTGTAGTCGGTCTTCGGGACCGGGATTTCGGTATAGAGATCGGTGGCCTTAACGACGGCGTCGTAGACTTGCTCGGCTGTCAGCCGACGCGCGAACTTACGAGCGAAATATTGTGCGTAGGAATCTTTCCATTCGCCTCGAAACCCCGAGGACAACTGATAGGTGCTTGATTCGACGATCATGCGGATGAGGCGGCGAAGGTCGTAGTTGTTGTCGCGAAAATCTTTCGCCAACGCTTCGAGCAACGCGGGGTGGCTGGCCTGAATCGTCCAATCGCCCTCGGGCGGATTCCGAGGGTCAAGGCGGGCCAGATCAAATTCGTCGGGCGGATCGACGATGCCGACGCCCATCAATTCGGCCCAAAAACGGTTGACGGTGGCACGCGCGAATTGCGGGTGGGATGTGAACATGCGCGCCAACTCGTTGCGCAAAGGCTTGTCGGGATCGGGCTTTTCACCGGTGAAAATGAACTCGGGTTCAATCAGGCCCTCGGCGGTTCGAGGCAGTCGAACCGTGCTGGCGGCGTCACCGCGATAGCCCGAGCCCTTGTCGTCGATTGAATATTCGTCTTGAATCAGCGTGATGTCGGTGCGCCGCAGCACGCGCGTCTTCCCGAAGAAGGCCGCTTGTTTCCAAAGTTCGTCGCGCTTCCGAGCGGTCAACCAGACGTTGAGTTGCTCAAGGTGCCGTGCGCCGTCGTGGCACGAGACGCATTGCAGATTGACGCCCATGAAATGCTTGAACAGATAGACCGTCATGTCGTCGGCCGTATCCTCGTGCATCGTGATGTGACAAGCGTCGCCGAAAACGACCCACCGCACTAGATAAGACGCCGGGCCGACGTACCAATTGCTAAGCGCGCGGGCGGTGATCAGCTCGCTCACCAGATCGTCGTAGGGCTGGTTGAATTGCAGCGAGTCGTAGATGAAACGGTAGAAGAGGTTGCGGCCGTCGGTGCCGACGCGGCTGCCGCCGGTGCGCGCGATATCGGCGTACCAATACGTCCAACGTTCCAGATAAGGCTTGCCACCAATCAAGCGGTCGATTAGCTTGTCGCGTTTTTCCGGATCGTCGGATGCAACGAACTCGCGAACCTCATCAGGGTAGGGAATGCGGCCGGTGAGGTCGAGAGAAATGCGTCGAAGAAACTCAGCGTCGCCGGCGAGGGGCGCGTGGGGAATCCCGTCCTGTTCCATCTTCCCGAAGATATGTTCGTCGATGAGGTTTTTGCGCGAAACATCGGCGGGGTCCCCGGCAGGTTCGCCGGAGGCAACAAATTCGGTCAATTGAGAAGCTTGTTGGCGGCGATCGGCTTTGTTGACTTTCGGGTGATCGGCGGGGAGGTCTTTGGACGCATCGGCCTGCGCGAAGAGCCGGTCGCCGTTGGGGCTGGTGAGCACCCAAGCCGCCAGGGCCAGGACGAAGAGAACACTTGGAAGACGCAACCTCATCGAGAAGCCGCCTTTCTTTCCGCGGCACCCGAGGGGGCGGGAGCACGGAACTTCGAAACAGCCGATTTTCTACGTTACAGTTTAGAACTTTCGATGACCTCGTTGCTGTGGTAGCTCCGGTCGGCTGCGGTCCGCGGCGGGAACCCGATTTAGCCTGGCTCACCCGCCCTTCGCGCCGGCAGCAGCTCCACGTAAGGGTCCTTGGCCGACTCATCGCCGTACTTGTCGTGGTGTCGGACCCATAACATCCCGTAAGGTAGATCTTGCTCGTCGCGGCCCTTAGGCACAATGTCGAGGAGGTGGTAGACGCCGAGAAACATGTCGAGGCCTCGGGCAAACGAGGAGTATGTGTGAAAGATATCCCCCTCCTCGTTTGAAGAAGACGCTGACGCCCGGTCCCTCGGTTGACGGAAAGAATCCCTCGCGGTAGTTGTAATACATCCGCTTGTCAGCCATCTGCTCGGCGGTGAACGAGACATTGAAATCCCAGTTGAACTCGCTTTCCAGCGACGACACCCACTTGAAGCTCCAACCCATCCGCTTCTTGAACGCCTCGAGCTTGGAGAGCGGCGCGCGTGAAACCGTCACCATCGTCACGTCACGTTGCTCAAGGTGAATAGTCGACGGATTGTAGTGGTCCCCTAACAGCGAACACGACTTGCAGCCTTCGTCCCATTCCGGATCAAACATGAAGTGATAGACAATCAGCTGGCTCCGATCGTCAAACAAATCCGACAGGGTCTCGGTCCCGTTCGGTCCGTCGAAGCTGTATTCCTTCTCGACCTTCTCCCATGGAAGTGCCTGCCGTTCGCGACTCAACTCGTCGCGAAGCCTCGTGAATTCCTTTTCCTTCGCCAGCAGTGCCTTGCGGGCCGTGAGCCATTCTTCCGCCGAGACAACCTTTTGGTTGTTGATCCGCCACCTCCGAAAACATTCAAGCGCTTGCTCTATTTAAGCATTGCGCGCTAGTCGATATACCCCAAGCTCCGCAACCGCCGCAGCTCCTCATCGCTCATGCCCTCGCGGTCTCGGGAAGCGATACCGCCCGCGCGAGGTGCCGGCGTTCTTCGAGAACGGCTTTCAGACGTTCCACCATCTCCGGGTGGCTCTCGGCGAGGTCGTCGCGGTCGAGTCGGTCTTTACGGTGGTCGAAGAGTTCGAACTCGGGCCCGTCGTCGTTTCTCTTCGTATGCCGAATCAGCTTCCAGCCGTCGTGGATCACGGCGAAGGACTCCGTGTTGTACGGTGTTCTTTTCGACAAAAGCGCCGCGGGGCTCCCATCCACGGTCCGCGGCCGCCTCGGCGAGATCCGCGCCCTCTCCGCCCCCGGCGTCACGAGCGGCGGCCATGAGTCCGACCAGGCTCTGGCCTTGGAGGTTGTCGGGCGCCGGCAAGCCGCTCAATTCGAGCACGGTCGGCATGACGTCGATGCTCCGCACGGTTTCGCCGATCACCAGCCCCTCGGGGACGAACGACGGCCCGTGGAAAATCAGCGGAACATTGGCCAGCTCGCCGTAGACCGTCTGTCCGTGTAACATTAGGCCGTGTTCATGAAAACCCTCTCCATGGTCGGAGGTCAACACGAACAACGTCTTGTCGTCGAGCCGCAACTCCCGCAGGCGCTCCATGAGTCGGGCGATCTCGGCGTCCATGCCCCGAATCGAGCCGTCATACCAGCCTTTCGTGTAGGACATGAACTGTTCTCGATCGACGCCGGAAGCCTTCAATTCTTCGAGCGAGGGTGTGATCTCCCAGCGGTCTCTGGGGTGCTTGATGGCTTTCTTGACCTTTTCGACGTTCTTGTCGTGCTGCTCGCGGAACTTCGGGTCGGACCAAATCGTGCTGTAAGGACGTCGAGGTTCGACCGGCGTGTGGGGATCGAGAACATGCAAGAACACGAAGAAGGGCTCGTCTCGATGCACCTCGAGCCACTCGCTGAGCCGGTCGACGAATGGGCGGGCGCTCTTGTTGAAGAAATCTCCCCACTCGAGAGAACCCGGTTTGCAGCTCTTCGAAACCCTGGTGGAGGTTTGCCGACTTCCCGGTAAAGCCGTTCGCTGAAAAACTCAATGTCGCGTATCCCGCGTCGCGGAAGACCTCGGCCATGGTGACGGCGGCGGCGGGAAGCAGGTCGGCCATGTCCAGGACGCGGTGCGAACTCGGGTACAGCGAGTCATCAATGTCGTTGCCGATGTCTTGGTCCAGGTGGCTTGGGAAATGTTGTCCCTAAAGACCGCCCCCCGGGACGCCAAGCGCGTCAGCATTGGGGCCGTCTCTCGTTCGTAGCCCCACGGTTGCAGATGATCCTGGCGCAAGGTATCGGCCATCATCAAGATGACTCCTTGAGGCCTGGCGTTATCCCGCACAAGGTCCGCCGGGGGCCTTCGCTTGTCGCGAGCGGGGATTCCGCCGCGATCACGGATCGCCGGGCCGCCCCAAAAACCCAACATGCCGGGCTCGTCCCCCGATACCGAGAGCTGCAAGCTGACCTCGCGGCCGGCATAGGCGGCCAGCTCAACCGGGGTGGCTTCCCAGCGATCCGGAGTGGTGATCGTGCGTTCAAGCAGCACGTCTCCATTCGCCGGGTCCGTGTCCGGGGAGGCCGCCCGCACGGAAAACGTCACCGGCGATTCTTCGAGGGTTCCCAGGTGCAGATCAAGCCACGGGTTCCCGCGGAGGTCCAGATCGAAGGTGATCGACTCTGGTGAGCGCGCGACGAGGGTCTCGCGAAAGATGTTGCCCATGCCGTGCCAGCCGACTCCCGCCGGTATGCGGCTCAGGTGTTGTTTGAGCGTGACAACGCGGACGGATTCCATTTCGAAATCAGCGCCGGCAACGTCGGTCGGCCGGATCATCAGTTTTCGGAGCCATCGCGGCTGAAAGGCCCGGCGCGGACGCAGAGTCAGCGTGTGCAGTTTTCCCGGGATGACCGGGCTCGACAGAGGCCAGGGCTGAGTCAGGGGTTCGGCCCATTCGAGGATTCGCTTGAAGTCGATATCCTGCTCGCCCGCGCTCGATGCCATCATATTGGCGCCTCGGCTGACGCGCATCCGGACTTCAACCGCATGCAAAAGGTCGGTCGTATCGGGCGTCTCTTCCAGCTCGGCCCAGATAATCGGGAAATCCGTCGTCGAACGGCCGCGCAGACGTCCGTCACGCACTTCGAGGCCGCTGACGCCGACCCCGGCTTTCCAGCCGAGCATCGCCGGCGCGCCTTCCTCGATCTCGCCAAAGTTCCACGAGCCGGTCGTTTCCGCCGGTGCGATCTTCGTCGGCGTGCCTTGGACCATATCTTCTCGAAACTCGTCGATCAAGCGGATGACGCCTTCCGACGACCCGCCGCCGCAACCGCTCAACAGGGCGACGGAAAAAACCGCGGCGAGAGCAAGTGCTTCGGAGAAAATGCCGCCCGCGCCGAGCAGGGCGGATCTCACGCGATGCCTCGGCACGTTAGCCGAACTTTGCGAAGGGTAGTAACGCTTGAAAGGCATGGGCCTCCTTCTCCCGAGTGCGTACCACGATGTCCGACTCAGGGGCTGTAAAAAAATGGGGGCTGTCCGCACCTTGCGCCGCGAAGCGGCGGCAGGAATTTAGCCCAGGGTGGAGCCGAAGGCGAAACCCTGGGTACGGAATCAATTCAGGTTGAACCCTGAAAGGGCGGCAGGAACGCATCACGACACCCATTTTCACGGCGGTTGTGAATCCGCGGATTCATGGAAACCGACTGTCTCCGATTGTTCACAGCCCCTTCACCGCCGGTTCTTCGGATCTTCTATTCCTCTATTCCTCCACCCTCTTGAACGTTGCCGGCGGCCAATCAGGATGATTCACCGTGAAGCCGACAACTCGGTCTTCCTCGAAGTCAAACGTCAACACAATGGCCGTTTTCTCGCGGATACGGAACACGGTCGGACTCTCCGGATAGAGTCTCGATTCCCCACCCCACGTGCTGTGAAGAAGAATGCCCTCCTCGAAGAGGATCTTCGACTTCCAACCCTGTTCGGTTTTGAATTCCCCGGCGTAAGCCTTGAGCCGTTCGGCGGAAAGGACGGAGTCTTCCGCTTCAAGAATCGGCGACACGCCCGCCTCGCGAAGCAGAGTGGCGATCTCAACTTGCCCGGCCTCGGTCGCCTTCGCCAGGGCGAAGTCCATTGTCTTTTGGGGAACCCCTCCGCCCGCAAGCACGCCGCGAACACTCGCAATGTCGCCCGCGCCCACCGAGGTAATCAACGCGTGCCGCTCGAAGCAGTAGAGGTTCTCGGCCGTGCGCAGGTAGATGCGGCCCTCGGCCAGAGCCGGAGTGGCGTAGATGTCCTCTGCGAGATCGTTTACCGCCAGCGCCTCCCAGTCCCCGCCGGCCTTGAGAACGGCGACCTTCCCGGTCTCACTGGCCACGTAAATCTTGCCGTCCGAGGCGATCGGCGATGAATAGTACTTGTCGATCGCTTCACGAATGCGCCCCTGCTTGAGAATTTCTCCACTTTTCGGGTCCAGCGAGGTGACGATGCCTCCGTCCTTCACCAGATAGAGAACACCGTCGTAGAGCAGAGGCGAAGCAACCTGCGGAAGCCCCTTCTTGAGTCGCCATCGAACGTGCGTTTCGGTGACATCGCCGCTTCCTCCGAGAGCGATCCCCAGAAACGTCAAGTCACCACGGAGAGACTTTTGGCCCGATTGTATTCCTCCTCGTCCATTCCGCCGTCTTCGCCCGCCCAGCGCCGCAACATGGCGGGCATGAAGCGGTTGCGCGGGTTGTCGTTCATATCCGAAAGGCTGATCTTGCCGTCCTTGTCCTTGTCGGCCCATTTGAGCATTCGCTCGAAGGGCGCGGCGGGGCCTCCGCCTAGACCGCTGCTGCCGGCGAAGAACATTCCGTTTCCCACGACCGGCGACCCCCTCGATTGATAAGCCAATCCGTCCACCCACCACAGCCGCTTCCCCGTCTCGGCCGAATAACCGGCAGCCTCGATCGGGGAAATGCCGACGATTTGCGCGGGACCGTCGTCCGGCTGATACAGCACCGGCGTGGCATACCCGCCCAGGATGCTGGGTTTTTTGACTTTCCACGCCACGTTGCCGTCCGAGACATGGAAGGCCGCCAAGTAGGAATCGCCGATCTGATCCACCATCAACACCACCTTGCCGTCTACATACAGAGGCGAGGTGGACATGCCGTGTTCGGTGTCGAACGGCCCTAGAGGGGCCATCCAGCGCCGATTGCCGTCCGGTCCGTAGGAAACCAGGCCAACCTCGGAGAAGAATGCGTAGACGTTTCGCCGTCGCTGACCGGGCTGGGCGCGGCGGGGTCATTCAAATCGTTGCGGAACTCGCCGCGGTCTTTGTCGATGGACCGGCGCCAGAGGGGCCTGCCGGTTTCGCGGTCAAACGCCAATACGAGACGTTCATCGCCCTGATGAGCGGTGAGGAAGACATGGTCCTCGGTGAGAACGGGCGATGATTTTCCCGACGCCGCGGCGACCTTCCAAGCCATGTTGAGGCCGTCGCCGAAAGCAACCGGTAGCTCGGTTGCGTCCGCCGCGCCGGAGCCGTTCGGGCCCCGGAAGCGGGACCACTCGGATGCCTCCAGGCATGGCGTTAATAGGACCAGTGACGCCGAAAGTACCGTTACGAGTTTGAGCATCGTATCTCCCTGAGCTGGTTTTCTCGCTATCGGCCGGCCGAAGCACGGGATCAGCCGGTCATTACCCGGCATGGTCGCCTGGTATGTTACGCGTTTAGCCTCCCCATGTGGTGAGAAAACCGGGCCAACGATATCGAGCGGCTTGTCTTCTTTCGCTCCGCCGGTGTATTCGTCGCGATCGTCGGAGGTAATCTTTCGGTAGTCGTTAATGAAAATGATAGTCGGATAGTTGTTTAGTAGCAAGCGACATCTTCGGACATCGCGGTTTTGACCGCTCTTGCCATTGCTCCTCTCGCTTTGCACAGCCGGAGGGCTCGCTTGCGAGGGCCGGCGAGTGCGCGAGATAAATACGGGAGAAAAGGCGGCGCCGGCCAAGCCGGGAATGTGGACATCCGTCCGCGCTACGACCGGTGAACCCCTCCACATTGATGTCGAACACCCATGGCCGGCTTAACCGGTCCGACCCTCTGGTAGAGTGTTTACTTGCCGGTCCCTTCACCATTGCTCGATCGGCCGTCGCTTGAGCGGCTCGAACGATTGGCGATTCGCTGGGAGCAATCGTTCAACGGATTGCTGGGCGGCAACAACCTGTCGCGCTATGCGGGCGTGGGGCATGAGTTTCTCGACCATCGGCATTTTCAACGTGGCGACGACTTGCGCGCGGTGAACTGGCGCGCTTACTTACGATTGGAGCGCGTTTTTCTGAAGATGTTTCGCACAGAGCCGCGGACGCCGGTTAGGGTGCTGCTCGACTGTAGCGAGTCGATGGCTTGCGGAGCGCCCCAGAAAGGCCCCGGGGAGGCCAAGTTCCACTATGCCTGCCGCTTGACGGCTGCTCTCTGCTATGTCGGTATGTTGCGGCTCGAAACCGTCTTCGTGCAGCCCTTTGGAGTGGATTTGAAAGAGAGCTTTCGCGCCGACGGCGGGCGTCATCGCTATGCGCGAGTGGCGGACTTTCTCGAAGGGCTTTCGACGTCGGGCCGGTCGGATTTTTTCGAAACGGCGCGGCTGTTTCTGGCTCCGACGCCTTCGCCGGGATTGACGATTATCGTGTCGGATTTTCTGGACGAGAGCGGCTGTGAGACCGCCTTGCAGCACCTTTCCGATTACGGGCATGAACTACTGCTGCTGCATGTGGCCGGACCCGACGATCGGACGCCCTCGTGGCGGGGCGAGTTGGAACTGGTGGATGCCGAAAGCGGGAACTTGCGGCGGATTAACATTGATCAACAAACCGCCGAGGAATACACGACCGCCTATGACGAGCATTGTCAGCGTCTGGAATACGCGGCCTCGCGCAGCGGCGGACGCTACGTTCACCTGGGGACGGAAGTGCCGATTGAAGATACGCTCTATGGCTCGATGACTCGCGCCGGTTCGGTCAGCGTGCAGTAGAAGAGGCCGGCGGGCGGCAACCCCGTTGTCTCGTGATGAGTTTTCTCAACCTCACGATCATCGAGTTTCTGGCGATCCTGCTGCCTATCGCCGCGGCGATCACAGCGCTCTATTTTTACGATCGCTCGCGGCGGCGGCAAGTTGTTTCGACTCTGCTGTTTTGGCCCCGCCGGCCGGACCCCCCGATGGTCACGCGGCGGCGCAAGCTGCAACAACCGTGGTCGTTACTGCTGCAATTGCTGGCGCTGCTGCTGCTGCTGTTGGCGATTGCGGATTTTCGATGGGGGGAGCAGGGGGGCGCGGTACGACGGCATGTCGTCGTCCTTGATACATCGGCATGGATGGGAGCGGTAACGGCGGACGGGCGGCGTCTGATCGACATCGCGCAACAGAGGGCGCACGCTTACCTCGGAGCGATACCGGCCGGGGAGCCGTTGATGTTGATTCGAGGCGACGCCAACCCGGCACCAGCGACGCCCTTCACGACGGATCGCGAGGCGTTGGGAGCAGCGATCGCCGCGTCGGAACCCGGGTGGACTTCCATTGACTTGAGCGCGGCGCTCGACGCGGCACGCGGCGCCTTGGCCCTGCACGGCCCCGCGGGCGCGGAGTTGGGCGAGCAGTCGAGTGTCGGCGAGGTTACTTACATCGGCAGCGGGCGCGTCGGCGAATCGGGAGCGGCGGCCTCGAAGATTCCAAGACTCCGTTGGATCGAGGCGGGCGAGGCGATTGCGGATCTTGGCGTGAACGAGTTGGTCGCGCGGCGGCCGGCGGACGATCCGGAACGCTGGGAAGTGCGGGTTGAGCTTTTCCATGCCGGGGAGGCGGCGCGGGAAGTTGAAACGGAGTTTCTGTTTGCCGACAAAATGCTCGGGACGAAGACGATTTGGTTGCCGGCACGGGGAACGAAAGACCTGACGTTTCGATTACGAACACCGCGCGCCGGACGGCTCAAGGTGCGGCTTGGCTCGTCCGATGGTTTCGCGATAAACGACAGCGCGGCACTTGATCTGCCCGCGTATCGCCGTCATCGAATCGATGTCTACTCATCGAATGCCGGCGGGCTGAGGGGGTTGCTCGGCGCGAATCCGAATGTCGAAGCGCGCTTTGAAGCTCCAAATAGTTACGACGACGCGGAAGGGCGGAGGAGCGCCGTTTTCGACGGTTTCTCACCCGCGATCGAACCGCGCTCGAATGCCGTTTATATCAATCCCCCGCGTGAAAGCTCGCCCGCGGAGATTACTCGGATCGCGCGTGAGCAGCGCATTACGCGTTGGAACGCGGATCATCCTTTATCGCGAGGGTTGCGGACTCGCGACGTGGTCCTCGATCGCACGGCGATCTTCGAGCCGCGTCCCGGCGACGTGACGATCGCGGAGAGCGAGGCGGGGCCGGTGGTCATCGCCCGCGTCGAGGACGGACGCAAGCGAGTGTTTTTCGGCTTTGGGTTTGGGGATTCGGGGTTGCGAAATCGTCCGGCGGCGCCGCTGCTTTTCGCCAACACGATGGCGTGGATCTTCCCTAATAGTTCTCGCTCATCGGAATTGCGCGCGCGGAGCCCTGGGCTGATCGAAGTCGAGGTGGGTGAGCAAACCGAGAGTGATATCACAGTCCGCTCGGAGGAAAATCCCGACCTGCCATGGAGCTATCGGGACAACACGGTGCGCTTATTCGCGTCGACGCCCGGAACGGTGATCGTGCGCGCCCCGACGATCGAGAGCCGCTTGGCGCTGACGCTGCCGGAGCCGGCGCACGGGGAGTGGAGTCCGCCGGAAGGCGTACTGAAGGGCGTGCCGCCGCGAGCGGCCGGGCGGGGGGGAACCGTTGTCTTGTGGCCATGGTTGGCGGCGCTGGCGGTTGCCTGTCTGCTGGTCGAGTGGAAACTTTTCGGGCGCGCGATGCGTGGCGAGTCGGTTTCGAGAGGCGAGGTCGGCGGCACGACGTCCCTCGGGCTCGGGTTGAGCGACGCCGGCGGCGTGAACGGGGCAGGACAGACGAAAGCCGAAACTCGCGAGAAGGAGGCGGTGCTGTGAGCTTCGCCAATGCTTGGGCTTTCACTCTGCTGCCTTTGGCTGGGGCTTGGGCGTTTTGGGAATGGCGCCGAACCAGCCGTAAGGCCGGAGTGCTGCTCAAGGCCTTGGTTTTCGCGTGCGTAATCGCGGCCTGGGCCGACCCTGGGCTGACGGTATTCGAGACCAAGACGGCGGTCGCGGTGCTTACTGATACCTCGCCGAGCATTCCCGCCGAGCAGGTCGAGCAGCAGCAAGAGATTCTTCGTCGCATGGGCGAAACACGCGGGCGGAATCTGTTGCGGGTATTTTCTTTCGACGAAACCGCTCGGCCCGGGTCGCCCACGCGTAACGCCTCGCCTCGCGGGACAAACATCGAAGCCGCTCTGCGGGCCGGGCTGTCGGCGCTGCCGGCGGATCGCGTGCCGAAGATCGTTCTCATTTCCGACGGCTGGGAGAACCAAGGAGCGGTTGAGCGCGTGGTGGAACCGGCGCGTAGGCGTGGTGTATCGGTCAGCACGATTCCTCTCGACGGGCGACGACGTCCCGCACTGCGGTTGAAGGCCTTGAGCGCGCCGACGCAGGCCTTCCGGGGAGAGCGTTTCTCAATTGACGCCGTGATCGAAAGCCCGGCCGCGGCCGCGGTCGATGTATCCCTGCGGGCGGAAGGCAAATCGATTGGGCAGTCGAGCGCGCGTTTGGAGGCCGGCGAGAACTTTCTCCGACTCAATGCCCGACTCGATATCGCCGGTTCGGCGCTCGTGAGTGGAGCGATCAAGTCGGCTGAGTTGGGCGAGCTGGTTTTCGAGCACACGGTTTCGTTGGCGCAGCCGCGGGTCTTGCTGGTGTCGGGCGACACTGAAGAACGCGATGCTCACTTGCTGGGCGTGTTGCGCGCGGCCGGATTCGAGATCGAACGCTCGCGGGAAGCGTTCCCGCCTGCCCTAAGCGACTTTCAGATCCTCGTTGTCAACAATATTCATCTCGAGGGGTTGCCGCTCCGCGGCAAGGAGCGTATTGAGGAGTTCATCCGCGAGGGTGGTGGGTTCCTGCAAATCGCCGGGGAGAATTCCCTCTACGTCGAGGAGGGAGAAAACGAGGACGACCCGCTGCGGCGAGCTCTGCCGGCCGATCCCGCACCGCCCCGGACGCCCGAGGGAACGGCGGTGGTGTTGATTCTCGATAAGTCGTCTTCGATGGAAGGCCAGAAGATGGCTCTCGCTCGGCAGTCGGCCCTGGGCGTGGTCGAGAATTTGCGGCCGATCGATCAGGTCGGCGTGCTGGTCTTCGACAATTCCTTTGAGTGGGCGGTGACTCTGCAAAAAAACGAGAATCCGAGCGCCACCAAGGATCTCATCTCGAGCATCATCGCCGACGGCGGAACGCAAATCGCGCCGGCGTTGACGGAGGCTTTCGAAACGATTCGCCCCTCCGATACTGCCTACAAGCATATCTTGCTGCTGACCGACGGCATCTCCGAAGAAGGCGACAGCATCGCCCTGGCTAAGGAAGCGGCGAAGCTCAAGATCACGATCTCGACTATCGGGCTGGGACAGGACGTCAACCGCGCCTACCTGGAACGTGTCGCGCGAACGGCCGAAGGCAAGCCGCATTTCTTGCTCGATATTGCAGGTCTGACGCAGCTTGTTCTCAAGGACGTGATGGAGCATACCGGATCATCGGTGATGGAAAAGGAGGTTCGGGCGCGGGTCGTTCGCGACGTGGAAATCCTCGACGAAGCCCGGATCGCGGAAGCGGGGCCTTTGCTCGGCTGGGTGAAGTTTGTCGCGAAGCCGGAGGCCGAAACGATTCTCGAGATAGACGAAGCGAATGAGGAAACCGGCGAAAGGGACCCGTTGCTGGTGCGCCGGCAATACGGGTTGGGGCGCGCCGCCGTTTTCACATCCGATGCGAAGCAGATCTGGGCGAAGAACTGGGTCGAGTGGGACGGCTTCGATGTCTTTTGGACGAATCTGTTGCGCGACGTCTTGCCGCGTTCGCACGCCGTGGAAGCCGAAGCGCGGTTCGACGCGGCCGAGGGCGAGATCGTGGTGCGCTACCGCTGGGCGGAAGCAGGCGTGGGGCAACCGCCGGAGACTCTCCCGGAGCTTTACGCTCTCGGCCCCGACGGTTTCCAACACGCGGCCCAAATCGAGCGCGTCTCGACGGGTGTGTATGAGGCGCGGGTCCCGGTGAACGACAGGCAGGGACTGTTTCGCATGCGGCCGGCCTCGGAGCTTGAGCTTTTCCCCGAGACCGCCTTCTATCGCGTCGAGGCGGAGGCCGCCGACTACGGCTCGAACCCGGGATTGCTGCGCAAGATAGCCGCGTGGACCGGCGGGGAATTTGATCCGGCGCCCGAGAGCGTGTTTACGTCGGGGCAAGCGACGCCGACGATGATGGATTTGTGGCCGGGTTTTTTGGCGCTGGCTTTGTTTCTCAATCTCTTTGAATTGGTGGCGCGAAAGGGTTGGATCCCATGGCTGCGGCGCTGGGAGTAGGGGCTGTGAAAAATGGGGGACAGTCCACTTCGCGCCAGACGAAATTATTGATTTGATGGAGCTTATCCGGTCGGCTCTCGGTACAGCCCCCCATTCTTAACAGCCCCTCAGGAGGTGGGCCCAAGCGGCTGCGTCCCGGTCTCATTCCGCAGCCCGGCCTGGATGACCCGGGCGCAGGCGGCACAGACAACGAGCCACACGGCGGCGATGGCGATTTCTCCCAAGAGTAATTTCCCAACGCCGAACAAGGCGGCGTAGATGAGTCCGCAACCCGCCGCCCAGTGGAGCAAGTCACGGCCCGGTCCGGGTCGTGGGCCGGCGTCGCCGGCGGCAGCGGGGATCGCTCCCCAAAAAACGCGGTACGGACGAACCCGCTTGTAGAACGAAATCAATTTCTCGCGGGGTTCCGGGCCGGTGAGGAACGTGACCGCGACCCAGGCGATGCTCGTCAGCACGACAGTCCACAACATCACGACCGCGAAATCATTGGGATCGTCGGTGTCGTATCCCATCCCCCATTGCAACGAAATCGATACGGCGAACGCCGTTACCATGGCCGTTACTTCGCTCCAGGCATTGACCCGCCACCAGAACCATCGCAATATCAGGACGCCGCCCGTCCCGGCGCCGGTGGCCAGCAAGAGCTTCCACGCACCGGCGATGCTATCCATATAGAAAGTAATGGCGGCGGAAATCACGGCCAGCAAGATCGTCGCGATGCGGCCGCCGGCGACCAATCGACTCTCGTCCGCGTCGGGTTCCACAAAGCGCTGATAGAAATCGTTAATCAGGTAACTCGCTCCCCAATTGAGCAGCGTGCTGATCGTCGACATGAAGGCCGCCGCGAATCCCGCGATCATCAAACCCCGCGCGGAAGGCGGCAGGTAGTCGACCATCACCAGCACGTAACCGCTTTCGGCGTCGGCGAGATCAGGGTAGGCGACCAGCGAGACTAAGCCCACCAGAATCCACGGCCAGGGACGCAGCGCATAGTGCGCGATGTTGAACCACAGCGTCGCCAGCAGCGAGTGGCGTTCGTCGCGCGTCGCGAACATGCGTTGGGCGATGAACCCGCCGCCGCCCGGCTCCGCACCCGGGTACCAAGTTGCCCACCAGTTGACCGCGATGTAGACGAAAAACGTCAACATCGGCATCCAAGGTGAGTCGAAGTCGGGAAAGAAGGCCAGCGCGCCTTCGCCTCGCAACTCGGTTACGCGTTGGGTGAGTTCGCCCATGCCGCCGATGCCGCTCACCGCGAAAACGGCCAAGGCGACCGCGAGTCCCATCATTAGGACGAATTGCACAAGATCCGCGATCAGCACGCCGCGCAGACCCGCCAGGGTCGAGACGGCGCAGGTGAGCGCCGTCAGTCCCAGCACGGCGAAAATCGCGGTGGTCTTGTCGATGTCGAGCACAAGCATCAGCACTTTGACCATCGCCAGGTTGACCCAGCCCATCACGATGCAGTTGATGGGAATAGCCAGGTAGAGCGCCCGAAAGCCGCGCAAGAAAGCGGCGGGTCGTCCGCTATAGCGAATCTCGGCGAACTCGACATCGGTCACGACGCCCGCTCTGCGCCACAGTCGGGCGTAGAGAAAGACGGTCAACATGCCGCTAAAAACAAAATTCCACCAGAGCCAATTGCCGGCGATGCCGCCGGTAGCCACCATGCCGGTCATCGCCAAGGGAGTGTCGGCGGCGAAGGTCGTGGCGACCATCGATGTACCCGCTAGCCACCACGGGGCCGAGCGCCCGGAGACGAAAAATTCGTCGAGCCCGCGCCCGGCGCGACGGCTGTAGTACAGGCCGATGGCGAGGTTGAAGAGGAAGTAGAGACCGATGACGAGACCGTCAAGCCAGGTGAGCTTCATGCGGAGGCCATTATAGGGGAACGGGGCGGTTAGCTTGGTTGTCGGCCGTGAACCGTGTGAACCGTGAACCGTTGGAATAGAGCAGGGCCGGTACAGGTTTGGAATTGAAACCTTGCATGGGTGAAGGAGCCGAAACAAGCCGAGACCTTGGCTTGACTGTGGACTAGGACAAACGGAATTGTTCGTCCCTACCGAGAAGCTCTCTAGTGTTGCAGCCGCAAGATTGCAGTAATCGGGCCGCAGCGTTGCAATAGTCCGCACGTTCGGTGACAACGATTAGCGCCTAGACACACCAAACGGGTCGCGTGCCAGCGCAACACACGGCACATGAAATCTGCTGGCTCCAGACCCCTTTGCGAGGTCCCACGAAAAGCCTTGAGCGCAGGATGTCGCACGGCCCAGACAGCGCCGATCGCGCCGGGCGCCACAACGCCCGATTAACCCTTCCCGCCCCGAGTGATTCCGTGCAGAGATTGGAGCGTCGAGCCACTGAAAACGGGCTCACTAGTTCCCTTGACGTACGCCGTGTTCTGAGGAGCAAAGATCGCCTGGGTCGTCTGCAGCAGCACTGCGTCCTTGGTCGCTTCACTTCGGGAAGAGCCAACGAATAGTCCAAAAGTGCTCAATGCATTTCTTCGATGTTGGTTGACAACAAAATTGTGTCGGATGGGTATTTACTTGACTCAGGTATTGGGAAATAGCCCCTACATGTTGTGGTCGTCCGTAGCGCGTGTCGCGGTGCCTCCGACCAGCGATTTGTAGGGTGCCGGTGGCACGGCGACGGCCTGTTGAACCAGGCGGTAAAAGAGCTTGCCTCGACTTCTGGACTTGCGGCGGTTGAAGCGGAAGGCGAATTCGTCGAGGTAGGAGTCGAGATGCTCGTGACTGACCGCTCCTTGATGCGTGCCCAGTATCCAGCGCTTCACTAACGACACCACGCGGTGCACCCGGGGGAGCAGTTTCGAGGCGCGCGCCGGTTGCCCCTCCAGGTAGCTCACCTCGTGGCGATAGCCGTCGCCTTCGAGCGGTTCGTATCCCAGCCAACCGTCGGTATGGACCACGCTGCCGGGTTCGATCGACTCGCCGACGAAGGCCATCAAGCTGTCCCCGGAGGCGTTGGGAATGGTGCGTATCCGAACCCGCCCGATGCCGGCACCATCTTCCTCGGCCGCTACTACAATCAGCGCCTTAGCGTCGGTTTGGCGACCGCGCACGCCCTCCTCCAAGCCTCCTAAGTAAGTCTCGTCAACCTCCACGCGCCCGCTGAGCCGATCGCGTCCGGGCCGCACCATGGCGCGCCGGAGCTTATGCAACCAAGTCCAGGCCGTTTTGTAGCTGCCCAGGCCCAACACCCGCTGCAAGCCCAGCGCGCTCGCCCCGTTCTTCTGGCTCGTGAGCCACCACATGGCTCGAAACCAACTCTGGAGGGGTTGGCGGGTGTCTTGAAATATTGTGCCCGCCGTTGGAGAAGCTTGATGCCCGCAGCCGGCGCACTCCAGCAGCGCTGTCCGCACCGCCCACGCTTTGTCGTGCCCGCATCGCGGACAACGAAAACCCTCCGGCCAGCGGAGTTGACACAGATACTCTCGACAGGCCTGCTCGGTGGCGAAACGCGCCTCGAACTCGGCCAGATTCCGAGGATAATCTTCCATTTCCCCGATCCTACATCTTGTGGTCACCTGAGTCAAGTAAATACCCATCTGGTGTCGATTAGCGTTGTAGTTTCTTATCGAAAGGGTCAACCAACCTGTGAGCACGGAAAACACGATGATCCGGATCAAGGTGAACCGGATGAGTGCGGCGTTCTTGATGAGCTCCGGGTCTGTGTCATTCACGCCGAATAGCTTGGCGCTAGGCTCGGGCTCGTTAAGCCAAAAAAAGACGCACGCTAGGATCACGCACAAAGCCGCAAGACCAGAAACGAGCCACCACTTCGATGCTGCTCTGTGTGACTCAGCTTCCTTCTCGAAGACCTTGGCGAATTCTGAGGTTCCGAGTTCGCTCGCAGCTTCCTGTGCTGCTGCCCGGATCTCCACGGTCTCTTGAAGTTCCTTATCTGCTCGCTCAGTGTATGATCTGAGGTCCTCGGCCTCATCCAGACCCCTGTTTCTTCTCGTGACAAAGCCAAGGACAGGGATCAACTGATCTTGAAAAGCACTCCATCTCGCAGCGATTAGATTTATCAGTTGTGTGCGAATCTGCTCGGGGTTGCCCTCGGATTTCGGATTGAAGTCTTGAATCCGGCTGAGTGCCTCCAAAATTTCGAGCACACCACTCTCTAGGCTGCCGAGCTTCCCTGCGTCGAGGCCGTTCCAATTTGAATTGCGAAGTTCCCTGCAATGGTCCCTTAATCGCACGAGATGGGTATTTACTTGACTCAGGTTGGGAAATAGCCCCTACATGTTGTGGTCGTCCGTAGCGCGTGTCGCGGTGCCTCCGACCAGCGATTTGTAGGGTGCCAGTGGCACGGCGACGGCCTGTTGAACCAGGCGGTAAAAGA
Source organism: Bryobacterales bacterium (assembly GCA_965248235.1). Classification (GTDB taxonomy): domain Bacteria; phylum Acidobacteriota; class Terriglobia; order Bryobacterales; family UBA6623; genus UBA6623. Next base: position 493,410 of record CBDFIU010000004.1, read on the forward strand.
GCTTGCCTCGACTTCTGGACTTGCGGCGGTTGAAGCGGAAGGCGAATTCGTCGAGGTAGGAGTCGAGATGCTCGTGACTGACCGCTCCTTGATGCGTGCCCAGTATCCAGCGCTTCACTAACGACACCACGCGGTGCACCCGGGGGAGCAGTTTGGCGAAACACGCCTCGAACTCGGCCAGATTCCGAGGATAATCTTCCATTTCCCCGATCCTACATCTTGTGGTCACCTGAGTCAAGTAAATACCCATCTCGCACGAATAAAGGTTGAGCGTCGACAAAGTCAAATTCTTTGTCTGATCGAACAAGGTCTTCTACTTGGTAGTCGAGCACCTGGTCAAGCGCAGCCCGTAGGGTCCTCTGCTTTTCCTCCTCTCCGCGAAAGAACTGTGTTGAGTCTTCTGGCCGAGGTGATTCGTCAGGCGTGGCCATAAGCAAATAATCTCCAGGTCTATCGGCCTTGCTCAGAATAGTTCTCAGAATCTCACACTCGCAACCAACCGCTCACCCGAAACGTCGTGCCAACCTTCGTCACATGAACCGTAAACGGGTGCCCTGTCGGACTGAATCCCAGCTCTGCAAACGCCGCCGTCAAGCTGATCTCTTTCCCGTCGTCGATCTGAATGACGGCTCAGAACCCCTCGAATAGTTTCTCCACTCGGGAAACGTATTCCCCGGCGTATTCGTTGAGCCAGTTCCCGGCACGATCTGCGGCCTCGTCATTCACCGCACGCAGGGCTTCAAGATGAGAGCAGGAGACTCGTGCCTTTTCGTATTGCCTCAGAAATGTCTCGGGGGCGGGGGAATCGTCGGGGGCGTTTGTGAGCATCTCGCGCAACTCGCGGCGCTTTTCGATGAGTAGACGGTGTTCGGCTTGGCATCCGATGAGTGAGGCGTCACCGTCGGCGGAAGACTTTTCGATGGAACGCTCCAGCTTGTCGATGATCTTCGTCAGTCGTTTGACGCGTTCGGCGATGTGGAGTCTAAGCTGCTCGCGGGCCGCCTCGTAGAGTGGTTTTTCATGACCGGCAGCCGCGGGGAGCCTGACGGCGCGGTACCAGGCGTCAAGGGCCCATAGGTTGCCGATCAGCCGCGCGGTGGTCAGAAACTTTCGCCGCAGGCCGGTGTAAATTTCCGGGTCGAAGCCTTCGATCACGCTGCTTTCCGCTGTCTCCCATTGAACGCGGTCGCCGGCTACATCGCGGCGCACGACCGACCCGGCCGCCAGCACGGCTCCAAAATCCACATGCAGCGGTCCGACGAGGCCGCATTGGCCGCCGACGAAGATCGGACGAAAACGCAGCAGCACGCCGCCGACATCACCGATCAGGCTCGACCACTTGTCGCCGCGCGGGTCGAAGTTGAAATGGACGACTCCCGAGCCGACTTCGCTGTGGTCGTCGCGGGACGTTCCGCCGCTCATGAAGATGTCACAGTAGTTTATGAGGGACCCGGTCACAACAGTCGCGGTGAGAACCGTGTTCTTGAAGGCGACGCTGTGCGCGGCCTCGACCTGTTCTTCGATCAACGTGCCGGGACGCAGTTCGGCGAAGCCCCGAATATGGGTTTCGTCCAGGATTGTCGCCCCCTGATAGGAACCGGCCCCAAGTTCGACATGGCGGCCGATTTGGCAATTTTCGACGAGGGCGTGACCGGAGGCTCCGATGCGGGTTCCGCGCCCAATGCGAAGGTCCGGGCCTCGCAGGGTGGCGTGGTAAATCGACGCGCCGGGCTCGATGTTGTCGAGGTTGACGTCGGCGTCGATGTAGACGCGTTCGGGCCCCCAGACATCGACGCCGCGGGATTGTAGTTCCGCGATGCGTTGGCGGTTGGCGTTTTCGTCGTATGGGGCGGTAGGGGGCACGAGTTAGGGGTAGTCACGGTTGGCGACGACGGGCTGCGAAGTATCGGATGAGATCGAGGCGGTCGTCGGAATTTCGGTTCGGAGCCGCGAAGCGGTGGTAGGAATATAGCCTAGGGTGGAGCCGGAACTGCGGAACCCTGGGTGACATCCAGCATCTCGTTGAGCCCTGAAAGGGCGACAGGAAGAAGTCACCGCCACAAGAAACTCTCTTGGTATTCAGTTTCGTGCCGCTTAAGCAAGGCGAATATCTTGGGACGAATCGGCTCCTTGAGCAAAGGAGCCCGGTCCTTCGTCGAAAACACGACGTGAACCAAGATTCGGTGTAGCGTTTGCACTATGGTTTCCTGCCGCCCTTTCAGGGCTCAGTCCTTATGTTTGGTTTACCTAGGGTTCCGCCGTTCCGGCTCCACCCTAGGCTATATTCCTGCCGCCGCTTCGCGGCTCTGGAGGCGGATCTACACAACCCCCACAATCGTGGCTCAGGTCTTGATTGCGCACTCGGCCCTCATTGCTTCACCATTTCTTCGACGATTTCGTAGACCTTCTTAAGCGCTGCAGGCAGGGCCTCGCGATTCCTTCCTCCAGCTTCGGCCATGTCGGGACGTCCGCCACCCCGTCCGCCGACTTCTTTAGCCACTTGGCCAATCAGTTTGCCCGCGTGGACCCTACCTATAAGATCCTTCGAGACCTTAGACACCAGAGGGACATCGCCCTCGGCTGTGCTCGTACCTAGGACCACAACGCTGGATCCAATCCTATTGCACACTTCATCCGCGACGAACCGCAGTTCCTTTCGATCGATGTCCGGAACTGAGGCTGCGACGACCTTGAACCCTTTAAAAGCCACGGCCGAATCCGCCAGCGAACCGACGCTTGATTGCGCCAGTTTCGCTTTTAGATGCTCGATCTGTTTCTCGAGTTCCTTGCGTTCGGTGGTCAGCCGTTCGACGCTTTCGACGAGATCGGGCTCGGAAACGCGGACGATCGAGGTCAGCTTTTCGATGGCTTCTCTGGTCTGCTTGTATTGTTCGTAAGCGCCGGTGCCGGTGACGGCTTCGATGCGACGAACGCCGGCTGAAATGCTGCTTTCGGCAGTGATCTTAAAGACGCCGATATCGCCGGTGCGGGCTACATGGGTGCCGCCGCAAAGCTCGGTACTGAAATCGCCCACTTTGACGACTCGCACATGCTCGCCGTATTTTTCGCCGAACAAAGCCATTGCCCCGGTCTTGAGCGCGTCGTCAATTCCCATTACGTCGGTCGTGACCGGAGTATTCATGAGAACGCGTTCATTGACGGACTTTTCGATTTCTTCGAGTTCCGCGCTATCCATCGCCGTGTAGTGGGTGACGTCAAAGCGCAACCGATCGGGCCCGACGACGCTGCCTGCTTGCTTGACGTGGGTGCCGAGGGCTTGGCGCAGCGCGGCGTGCAATAGATGGGTCGCCGTGTGATTGCGTCGCGTGGCGTCGCGCAAGCGCCGATCGACGCGGCATTGCAATTCGTCCCCCACCTGAAGAGGCGCGGCGGTGACGACATAATGCACCGACAGGCCGCGCAACGGCGCTTGTACATCTTTGACGCGAGCCACGATATCATTGCCTCGAAGCAGAGTCCCTTGGTCGCCGACTTGCCCGCCCGACTCGGCGTAGAAAGGCGTGCGATCGAGGATCAGCTCGACCTTGGCGTCGGCATCAACTTGGTCGACGGGTTGCCCCTCGGAAACGATCGCCGCGACTCGGCAGCTCTCCGACTCGGTACCGGCGTAACCCACGAATTCCGTGGGATGCTTTTCGAGCAATTCCTGATAGACAGCCGCGACCGCCGTGCCCTCGGCACCTTTCCAGCTTGCTCGAGCCCGGGTGCGTTGTTTCTCCATCTCGTCGGCAAATCCGGCCGGGTCGATTGTTAGATTACGTTCCACCGCAAGTTCTTCTTGTTCATCAAGAGAAAGGCCAAAGGTGTCGTAAAGCTTGAATGCTGTCTCGCCTGGAATCACGCGTCCGTCAAGCTTCGCGACCGACTCCTCGAACATGTGCTCGGCCAGCGCGAAACTATGCCGGTATCGCACTTCCTCTTCCTTGACGATGCGGGCGATGCGCTGCACCGAGTCGAGCACTTCCGGGAACCCGGGCTTCATCAGCTCGCCCACGAAGCCCGTCAGCTCGTAGAGAAAGGGCTCGTCGGAGCCGGCAAGCCGTGCATGCCGCAGCGCCCGGCGGATGATCTTTCGCAGGACATACCCGCGACCCTCGTTTGCCGGCAAGATGCCGTCGTGGACCAAGAAAGTCGCCGCGCGGCTGTGGTCGGCGATGATCCGCAGCGTGGTGTCGATCTTCGGATCCGCGCCGTATTCGATACCGGTACCTAAAATGGCGGCCGCTTGATCGATGATCGGGCGAATCAGATCCGTCTCGAAATTGCTCTGCTTGCCCTGCAAGATCGCCGCCACGCGTTCGAGGCCCATACCGGTGTCGATCGACGCCTTGGGAAGGGGCGTCAGGTTCCCGTTGGTATCGCGGTCGAACTGCATGAAGACGAGATTCCAGATTTCGACGTAGCGGCTGACCTCGCTCGGAAACGGCTCGTCTTCTTCGTCGGGTTCGAGGCCCGCGGGGCCGAAATCGTAGAAGAGCTCCGAGCAGGGTCCGCAAGGCCCGGTGTCGCCCATCTGCCAGAAGTTGTCTTTCGCGCCGCAGCGAAAGATGCGGTCGGCGCCGATGTCCGTTGCGGTTTTCCAGAGTTCCTCGGCCTCGTCGTCGTCCTCGTAGACGGTGGCGTAGAGACGGTCCTTGGGAAGTCCGTATTCCTTGGTGACCAGCTCCCAGGCGAACTCGATGGCTTCTTTCTTGAAGTAGTCGCCGAAGGAAAAATTCCCGAGCATCTCGAAGAAGGTGTGATGGCGACGTGTGCGGCCGACATTTTCGAGATCGTTGTGTTTGCCGCCCGCGCGAACGCACTTTTGGGACGTGGTGGCGCGTGTGTAATCGCGCTTTTCGATGCCGAGGAAGGTCTCCTTGAACTGGTTCATACCGGCGTTGGCGAAAAGCAACGTCGGGTCGTTGGCGGGCACGAGCGAGGAGCTGCCGACAATACGATGCCCGCGGGCTTCAAAGTGGCGGAGAAACTTTTCCCGTATTTCGTGGCCCGTCAATCGAAGACCTCTTGATCCGGATCGGGATGCCGGTCGGGGAAATCCGCCGGCCATTCGACATCGGGCGCGAGAGCCCGCAGTGCTTCCCCGATTTTATCAGAGGAAAATCCGGCCCGGACGAGCGAGCGATAGAGCTTGAGGAGCTTCTTGGGGTCGTCGATCGGGTGGTCGGCGTAGTTTTCACCGAGCTTGCGGCGGAGCAGACTCGCGATCATCTCGTTCTCGTCGGTATCTTGATAGGATTCCTCGACCGCCTCGGCGGCGAGGTTCTTGTCGATACCGCGGCGGCGCAAGTCCGTCAAGACGCGTCGGCTGCCGAGGCCGTCATATTCCTTGCGAAAGAAAGCGTAGGAATCGGCGAGCCGCTTGTCGTCGAGGTAGCCGGCTTCAGTGAGACGGCCGAGGACGTTTTCCGCGTCTTGGGACCGCGCGGCTCGACGGGTAAGGCGCTTGCGAAGTTCGTCAACGCTGAGCGAGCGCTTGGCGAGCGCCTGAATGGCGTACTCGTAGAGAGCCTCTTCGGCCAAAAGTCTGGGGCCTGTCGCCACGGGGGAATTGTAGCGCAAGCACGGCAGGGGACCGGCTGGCGAGCCGGTCAGATGGTTCGATGGCGTCCGGAAGTCCGCGCTCCGCCATCGCCTGGGAACGTGGCTCGGAAGCAGCTCCAAAACGAGGCCTGGGCAATAGGGCAAGAAGGTAAGGGCGGCGAGAGCCCGGCAACCCGACCTCCCAACGCTGATTTGCCGCCCCAGACCGCGAACCATTTCCATGGTGGTATTGTGAACCCGCGAATTCACCGATTCGATTGAACCCGATTCTTCTAGAGCCCCCGCGGTGAGCGAGTATCGGGGTAAGGCGGAATCGCGCGGAGCGCAACCTGATGGTGGTAAGTGACCTCCAAGTGGATCCGGGACAGCGGTTCGAGCCAGCCGTCGAGTACTCCCACGTCCTGTCGTCGATTCGCCATTTTTCGGGCGTGCGCCTGGTACAGCTTCTGATCTTTTTTCTAGTGATGGGCGGCCTGCTGTCGTTTCTGTTGGCACACCGCGTGGCGGCGGCCGACATGGGATCCCTGACGGCGAGGGCGTTCGGATGCTTCGTCACCATAATCTTCTGGTTGATGGATGTGCGTGCCGGCAAACAGTACTTCCATATGCTGCGGCGAGCCCAGACGCTCGAACGGATCCTACACTTCCATTCTTATCTCGAGCGTCCCGAAAACCGTCTCTTGCGATCCGGCGTCGCGATTCGCCTGCTCTACGGAGGTACGCTGGTGTGGTGGTTGTCGGCCTTGGCTTCCCTGCCCGCGGCCGAATAAGAAGAGACCAACCGGCAACACGAGTCACCCGCTTGGTTGGATCAGCCATGACCCGCCTTCAAGCAACAAGACACGTCCTGGCCGTCAAAGACCTCAAGGGTTCGGCCGAGCACTCTATGAACGTCCTCGGCTTCTCGCGTGATTTCGCGGTCGAGGGTTGGGAGTTCCTCTCCCGCGGCGAGTTCGCCGTCATGCTTGGGGAGTGCCCCGATGAAGTATCGGCGAGGGAGACAAACAATCACTCGTATTTCGCGCACGTCGTGGTCGATGATGTCGACGCGCTGTACGACTAATATCGATCGAACGGCGCAAACGTTCACGCAACATGTCCAAGACAAGCCGTGGGGGCTACGCGAGCGGAATCGTAACACCCGAGGGCCACCGAATCGTCTTCGGGCAGAACCTCGATTGAGGCTGGGGCCATGGGCCGCCGCGGCCGCGCGTCGGATGATTGCGCGCAACCGGCCGCGGGATGTATCCTGACGTGTCCGGCAGGCGGTCGCTCTTCCTCACATGCGTATTCGAAGTTACTCGGCCTTGCTGACGATTTGTGGGCTGTTTGCGTTCCCGCCGGCGGCCGCCGAACCGTCCGACTTCGCACGTCCCGACCGGAAATTTTCGGTGCGCGTTGAAAAGAGCGCGCTCGTGGGGATGCGCGACGGCGTGCGTCTTTCGACCGATCTCTACTTCCCGGAAAAAGCGGACGGGCCGTTCGCCGTGGTGCTGATCCGGACGCCCTACAACAAGAAGGGCTTTCGCAAAGACGATTCCGCGGCGCACTTCTTTGCCGGGCAAGGTTTTGTCGTCGCGGTGCAGGATAAGCGCGGGCGCTACGAATCGGAAGGCCTCTACATCCTCTCGGGCGGCGACGGTCCCGACGGCTACGACACGGTCGACTGGCTCTCGAAACAATCCTGGTCGAACGGCAAGGTCGGCACCTATGGCTGCTCCTACTTGGGAGACGTCCAAATCTTTCAAGCCCCCGAGCGTCACCCGGCTTTGGCGGCGATGATTCCGCAGGCCTCGGGCAGCTCGAACGGCTCGGCGGGCGGGCGGTATCGCTACTTCGCGGTTTTCAACGGAGGGACCTTCGAGTTGGCGGCGGGGGCCGGCTGGTTCTTGAACGCCGGCAGCAAGGTCTTTTTTCAGAGGCCCGATCATCTATCGGATGAAGACTTCGCCAAGTTGGCCGACTTCTTCGACCCGGCCCCGAAAAATCCGAAATACAACGAGGCGGAGCTTTGGTGGACGCTGCCGTTGATCGATCTGACCGACAAGGCGGGCACGCCTCCGACGGATTGGCGAGACGTTCTCGGCCGCGACTTAACTGATCCGTGGTGGGATCAGTTTTACTATTTGACCGACGACGACAAGATCGACGTTCCGGCGTTGTTCACGAACTCTTGGTATGACTTCGGGCCCGGCGAAAGCCTATTTCAATTCGAGTTCTTTCAAAAGAACGCGCTGAGCGAGCGCGCCCGCGACAACCAGTTCATCATTCTCTCGCCAACCACCCACTGCCATTCCGAGGAAGCGACCGAGGATACCCGTGCCGGCGACCGCCGACTGGGCGATGCCCGATTCGACTACTGGAACATCTACGTTCGCTGGTTCGACTATTGGCTGAACGGCGTCGAGAACGGCGTGACGGAAATGCCGAAGGTCCAATACTACGTGATGGGCCGCGCGGAATGGCGCTCGGCCGACCGTTGGCCGATCCCGGGAACCGAGTTCACGAAATACTACTTCCACAGTGACGGCAAGGCCAACAGCCGCGCCGGCACGGGAACGCTTTCAACCGCGGCGCCCTCCGAGGAAGCCGCCGATCGTTTCGTCTACGACCCGGCGACGCCGGTGCCTTCACTGGGCGGGCCGATTTGTTGTACGAAGACGCCGACCGCGCCGGATGGATCTTTCGATCAATCGGCAATCGAGATGCGGCACGACGTGCTGGTCTATACGACGCCCGCTCTTGAAAAGGGTGTTGAAGTCACCGGGCCGCTCGCGATCGTGCTCTATGTGTCGTCGTCGGCTCGCGACACTGATTTCACCGGAAAGCTCGTCGATGTCTATCCCGACGGCCGTGCTTTCAATATTCAAGAGGGCATCTTGCGGGCGCGTTACCGCGAGGGCATCGACAAGAAGGTCTTCATGGAACCGGGCGAAGTGTACGAAGTCCGTGTCGACCTGCAGGCAACGAGCAACTACTTCCCGCCGGGGCATCGAATTCGTGTCGAGGTATCGAGCAGCAATTTCCCGCGCTTTGACCGCAACCTCAATACCGGCGGCAATAACTGGGACGAGACGCGCGGCGTGGTCGCGACCAATTCCATCCACCACGCCGCGGGCCGCGCCTCGCATATTTTGCTTCTAGTGGTCCCTGATCTGTAGGTTTCATGTCATTTGCTGAGCAACTTGGAACCCTGGATTTCTCGATTTTCATCGGGTACTTCGTCATCGCGCTTGCGATCGGCTTTTGGGCCGGCCGCAAGAAGAAGGAAACCTCGCGCGATTTCTTCCTGACGTCGGGAACACTCTCGTGGACCGTGATCGGCTTCTCAACGATCGGCGCGTCGCTGAGCACCGAGCAGCTCGTCGGCGTCGTCGGGTTCGCCTACACCCACGGCATGGCGGTGGCGAATTGGGAGTGGCTGAACTTCGTCGGCTACAGCCTGTTGATTTGGGTGTTTCTGCCGATTTACGCTCGCAACAAGATCATCACGATGCCGGAGTTTTTGGAACTCCGCTACGGCCGCGGCGTGCGCAAGATGTACGCCGTGATCAGCGTGCTCAGTTATGTGTTCATCAACTTGGCCGGGGTGATCTTCTCGGGGGCGTTTCTGCTCAATCAGATGCTTGGCGTCGATATGTGGGTCGGTACATGGGGACTGACCATCCTCGCCGGGGCTCTTACCGTCTACGGCGGCATGAGTTCGGTCGCCTGGACACAAGTCTTTCAATCAGCGTTGTTGATCGGCGGCGGGTTGCTGGTCTTTTTCTTCGGTTTGGCCGAAGTGCCCGGGGGGTTGGCCGAGATTGTGGGCGAGGGTCGCCGCGCGCATTTGATCTTGCCTGCCTCCGATCCCGAGCTGCCCTGGACCGCGATGGTCGTGTTGGCGCTTTCGACCGGCCCTTGGTATTTTTGCACCAACCAATACATCAACCAAAATTCGCTCGGCGCCAAGAACGAATGGCACGCCCGCATGGGCATTTTGCTGGCTTGTTTCTTGGGGCTCTTCACGGCGCTGGCCTACGTGTTTCCCGGCATGGTCGCCCACGCCATCAACCCGAACCTTGCGAGCGGCGACGAGGCCTTGCCGTTTCTGCTGAAAACGGTGATTCCGACCGGGCTCAAGGGGCTGATCTTGGCGGGGCTGTGCGGTGCGATCATGTCGACGATTCAAGCGTTGATCAATTCCAGCGCGACGATTCTCACCGTGGATCTCTACGGCGAGCGGCCCGGCGTGAAAGTATCCGAGGAGCAGATGATCCGCTTCGGGCGCTGGGCGGGCGTGGCGATCCTGATCGTCGGAGCGGTCTGGGCGCCGGTCGTAGCGAGTTTCGGCAGCATCTTCGCCTACTTCCAGGAGTGCTGGTTCTTGATCGCCGCCCCGATCATGTCGATTTTCCTGCTGGCCGTCTTTTGGGGGCGCGCGACGAACGCGGCCGCGGCTTGGACGCTCGGGTTGTGCTTCCCGATGTTCATCCTGCCCTACTTGTTGCGGATCTTCGAAGTCGACATGAACACCTTCAACATCGCCGGCGTGGTCTTCGTGCTCTCGATGGTGTTCATGGTGCTGGTGAGCCGTTGGACCGAAGCGCCCGACCCGGCGAGGATCGCAAGCGTGATGTGGCGGCGATCGACGCTCGATTTGCCGCAAGACATTTTGGCGGCGGGATATCCGGTCTACCGCTGGATCAGCATTTGGTGGGTGATTACGATCGCGATTTTCGTGGGCCTCTACATTAAGTATTGGTAGCGGATTCCGGCCGCCTGAAAGAGACCCGCCTGAAACAATGGAAGCAATGAACTTGAATCTTGACGACGTTCGTGACTTCGACGCCATGCTGAAGCGCCGCTGCGAACTGTATCGCGCAAAGCTCAGCGATTGGCTCGCGCCCCACAAACTGACGCTCGCCGAAGCCCGTGTGCATCGTGTGCTGGTCCCCATGGTCGGCGTGTACACGCCCGGCTGGATGGCGCTGCCGGCGGTTTCCTGGGAATTCGTCGAACTGGTCACCAACGAAGGCCTCGTCGGCACCGGCGAGTGGTCCGTCGATATCGAAGACTCGACCCGCGCCGCCATTGAAGAGCTGCGCGCCACCGCCGGCATCAACCTGCTCGACGCACGGTTTGAAGAGCCGCTCTTCATGGCCTGGTGGGACCTCGTCGGACAAGTCCTCGACGAACCGCTGCATCAACTTTGGGCCGAGCTTTTCGAAGCCGACTTTGCCCCGCCCGACCGCGTTCCCATGGCGGCCTACACCTGGCAGCGTTTCGCCGATGATCAGGGATGCGATGCGATCACATACGAAAACTGGCCCGATTTCGCCGCCGCCCGCGCCCGGGAAGGCTTCCCGGCCGTCAAGGTTTCGATGACGGCCTATCAGCCCGAGGATCACATTGATCTGATCAACCGGATTCGCGAAGCCGTCGGTCCCGAGACCGCCATTCGCATCGACGCTCACGGGACTTGGAATTACCAGGAAGCCCGGCGCATTCTGCGGGCGGTGGAAGATTGCAAGTTGGAATACGCCGAGCAGCCGGTGAATTCGCTGTTGCCGCAAAGATTTTACCCGCGAGGGGAATCGGCGCCGGCCCGCGATCCGCATCAGGGCGGGTTCCAGGAAGAATATTACTACCGCAAGATGACCGATTTGCGGCATCTGCAATCGACTCCGCTATCCTGCCATTGGTGGCCGCCGATCGTTCACTCGCCCGGCGCCTCGGTGATGTCGAACCAGTGGGAGCCGAACTGGTATTTGCTCGAGCGTTACGAGGGCGCGGATGTTTCCGTTCCCGATATCAACCTCGGTCCGTTTGGGTTGTGGCGTTTCGCGCAGCTTGCGAAGTTCATGGGGCTGCACATCACCGTACACAGCAATTTCGAGATGTGTCTGCAGTTGGCCTTTCGCTCGGCGATGGTTTCGGCTTTGCTTTATGAGCAGTCGCGGGTGGGTATTTATTTGGGGACAACGCCGCGCCCCTGCCACCCAATCGACAATGAAACGATTCATGTGAGCGACGATGTGATCGAGGGCGGGCAATTTGATTGGACCGGGGGGCATTGCAACCTGTCGCCCAAGCCCGGTCATGGTTTGCGGCTTGATCCCGAGCGTGTCGAGAAGTATCGCTACTCAGAGCAAGCCGCAGTGCGGCATCGCGAGTATTCAAAGAGTATCTACAGGAATTACCTGCTGGATCGTCCGCGTCGGACGAACCAAGCCGGGTGGCCCAAGTTTGAGCCGGGAGAGACGTTTGATCGCCACACGTGGCCCTACCAGGTGGTGCATATTTTGGGGTCGGAACCCGAACAAGATGTCGACGTGGAACTGAAGGGCGAGAATTTCTAGTGATAACCGCGAACCAAGGCAAGAGGTTTGCAGCCGCGAAGCGGCGACCGGAATTTAGCCTAGGGTGAAGCCGTCAGGCGGAACCCTAGGTAAGTCCCAACACAGGCAAACCCTGAAAGGGTGGAAGGAATAACCGCACTAAACAATTCCGCCGGCAACCGTGTCCGACACGAACGCAAACAGGAGCAATCATGGCAACAGAAAAGAAAGTCGCCCTCATCAGCGGCGGCGCCGGGGACCTCGGCTTCGCCTCGGCCGTCAAGATGGTCGACATGGGCTACGACATCGCCCTACTCGACTGCAAGAGCGCCGAGGAAGCCGCTCCGCGCATCAAACAACTCGAAGAGCAAGGCGCCAAGGCCCTCTATCTCCAGGGCGACGTCGCCGACCGCGAATCGGTTAAGAAAGCCTGCGACCGATTATGGGACGACTTTGGCCACCTCGACGTCGCCATGTGCAACGCCGGCATCAGCATGAACGTTCCCTTTCTCGAATACACCGTCGAGCAATGGGACCAACACATGGACGTCAACCTCACCGGCTACTTCCATGTCTCTCAAGAGGTCGGCCAACGCTGGGTGGCTTCCGGGCACAAGGGAAAAATGGTCTTCACGGGTTCCTGGGTGCAGGACGTTCCTTATAAACTGATCGCCCCCTATTGCGTCTCGAAAGCCGGCGTGTGGATGCTCTGCCGTTGCGCGGCGCTTGAGCTCGCGCCCCACGGCATTAACGTCAACGCCGTCGCACCGGGCATCGTGGAAGCCGGGCTGACGGCGCGGGAGCTGGAAGAATTCCCCGAGTTTCGCGAGGAGTTCATGAGCCTGATTCCGCTGGGCCGCATTCAAACCGCGGAAGACGTCGCCGAGGTGGTGGGTTTCTTGATCTCCCCCGCCGCCGACTACCTGACCGGTGCTTGTATCATGGCCGACGGCGGCTGCATGGTCGGTTGCGGCTCGGCGTCCAAGTAGACGTTTCGCGTAAGCAGGAAATTTGGACATACTATGACGGCCTCTTCATCTCCACTTGAAATCGACGGCGTCGTGCCGGTGCTGCCGGCGCCCTTCACGCCCGAAGAAGATCTCGACCTGGCCTCGATTCCGAAGCTGATCGATTTCGCGATCGAGTCCGATTGCGCGGCCGTTTGCCTGCCGGCTTATTCGACGGAGTTCTATAAGCTCGACATGGGAGAGCGCTATGCGCTGGTCGGCGCGGCGGTCGAAGCCTCGGCGGGCCGCATTCCCGTCATCGGTCAATCGAACCACATTTCGTCGAAGCTCGCCGCCGAGATTGCGAAAAAGAACGAAGCTCTTGGCGTCGATGCGATTTCGGTCGCCATCCCGCGGCTGTTTCCCATCTCCGACGACGATATATTCGCCTTTCTCGGCAAGGTGATGGAGGCCGTGTCGTTGCCGGTGCTGGTGCAGGATTTCAACCCCGGGGGCCTGACCGTAAGCCCGGCTTTCGTTAAACGCCTCGCCGATGCCTATCCAAACTTCCGTTTCCTCAAACTCGAGGAACCCTTGATGGCTCCGAAGGTCGAGCAGATCATCGAGGCGACCGGCGGCTCGATCGGAATCCTCGAAGGCTGGGGCGGGATGTACTTGCTCGAGAACATCCCCGCCGGGGTTTGCGGCGCGATGCCGGGCATGGGCCTCGCCGACGTGCTGCAAGGGGCTTACCGGCTGGCAAAGGACGGAGAGAGCGAAGCGTCGATGGACCTGTTCGAGCAAATCCTGCCGCACATCGTTTTCAGCTTGCAAAATCTCGAGCTGTTCCTCTACATGGATAAGGACCTGCTCGTGCGCCGCAACCTGCTCGCCCACTCGACGGTCCGCGCCGCAACCCTGACGCCCGACCAAGGCACCCTCCGCCACGCTGACTGGCTGACAGAGCGCGTCTTGCGAAGCATCGAGAGATTCCAGGCCCAACGCGCTTCGTCGACCTGATCCCCGCCTCGATGAGCACTTCACGCAAAGGCCGGCCGCGCAAGAGAAAGCCGAGCCGCCCCGCGTCTTCGGCTGGCAGGGAGCAAGCGCCCCCGCCACCAGAAGAAGCGGGCGGCCGCCGGACGCGGGCGGTTGTCGTAGGGGCCGCGGTGGTCGTCCTCGCAGCGGCGGTCTATTTCCTTCGTGACGCCGGAGAGCCCGCCGCGCCCGGCAAACAGGCCCCCCTTGCCGAACGCGGAACCATTCGCTTCGAAAACCGCCAAGCGACCTCGGGCATCGATTTCGTCCTCAACAACGGCACGACGGACGATAAGCCGGTCATCGACTCGACGTTGGGCGGAGTGGCGGTTTTCGATTACAACAACGACGGCCGGCTCGACGTTTTCTTTACGAACGGTGCTCATATCCCCAGCCTCAAGAAGACCAACCCGTCGTTTTACAACCGCCTCTATGAGAACCAGGGCGACGGGACCTTCGCCGATGTCACCGAGGCGGCGGGTCTCGCGGGCTCCGGCTACAGCATGGGCGCGGCAGTGGGCGATTACGACAACGACGGCCAGCCTGATCTCTACGTCACCGGCGTCAACGTGAATGCGCTCTATCGCAACGACGGGAAGGGTGCTTTCACGGACGTTACCGACAAAACCGGCGTCGCCGGGCGCTTGGCGTCGGGCCGCAAACCCTGGTCGGTCGCCTCGGCTTGGGTCGACTACGACAGTGACGGGCACCTTGACCTATTCGTGGTGAACTACCTCGATTGGTCGTTCACGAAGAACCAACTATGCGGCGACCCCGGTAAGCGGCTTTCCTGCTCACCGGCGCTCTACGACGGGCTGCCGAATATGCTTTACCGCAACAACGGCGACGGGACGTTTGCCGATGTGAGCACGGAGGCGGGCATCGCTGCCCACATCGGCAAGGGCATGAGCGCCGCCGTCGCCGATTACAACGACGATGGTCGGCCCGACATTTTCGTCACCAACGACAGCGAGCGCAACTTTCTTTTCCGCAACGTCGACGGGGAGCACTTTGAGGAAGTTGCTGTCGAGGCCGCCGTGGCTTTCACCGAAGACGGCATTCCGGTTTCGAGCATGGGGCTCGACTTTCGCGACCTCGACAACGACGGCCTCCCCGACGTGACGATCACGGCTCTGACGAACGAAACCTACCCCTTATTCATGAACGAGGGCGGCGGGCTGTTTGTCGACGCGACGTACCGCGCTCAAATCGGCCTCAGCTCGAATACGATGAGCGGCTGGGGAAACGGCGCTTTCGATTTCGACGGCGACGGTTGGAAAGACATTTTCACGGCCAACTCACACGTCAGTGAAAACCTGGAGCTCTACCGCGAACAGAGGTACAAGCTTCCCAACGCCGTATTTCAGAATCGCGGCAATGGCACGTTCGAGCATGTCGGCGGGGCGGCCGGCCTCGAAACCGCCGCGGCCCATCGCGGGACGGCTTTCGGGGACTTGGACGGCGACGGGCGGATCGACGTCGTCGTGTCGGCGATCGGCGAGCCGGCGGAGATTCTCTACAACGTTTCCGAGCCCGCGCGGCACTGGATTTTGTTGCGCCTGGTAAGTTCAAAGAGCAACCGAGACGGCATCGGCGCGCGAATCAAGCTGACGACGGAATCAGGCGCGGTGCAATACAATCACGCGACAACGGCGGTGGGTTACGCCGGCGCATCGGATCAACGAGTCCACTTCGGTCTGGGAGTGGACGCTCGCATTCGAGAGATCGAATTGCATTGGCCCAGCGGCGCGGTGCAAGTCTTCGAGGACGTGGCCGCCGATCAAGTCCTCGAAGTCCGGGAACCGTGAGCGGGAATGCGGAAGAAAAACGTGATCAGGGGCATACTCGAGCTGGTAGGCGTGATGGTCTTTGTAGGCCTCCACGGCGGGATCCTTTGGTGGATCTACCTGATGGGCGGCAGCCGCGTTGCGGCGCCGGGTCTCTATTGGTCGGCCATCGCGCTAGGTTACGTCGCAATGGTATTCGTGGCCGTGTTTCGACGACGAGTGTTTGGAGCGGCGCCCTCACGCCGGCTACTGGATGCTTGGCTGCTCGCATTCCCAGTCGCGGCCGGCGTGGCCCTTGTGCTTCTCCTCGCCAAGTTGCCTCTGAGTTCGCGCGGCTATGATGCCCACGGCATGGGGGCAACGGGCGGCGAGGTCAACTCGTTGTTCTTGCCGTGGCTTCACCTCGCCGTCTGGGTCCTATTGTCAAAACGGTTGTCAACCGGCCCCCGTCCCACCCGACAGTCATGACCGGGCACCAGTGGGGCAGGTCTCCAGGCCTGCCCATCCAGCAACTCCAGAACTCCCCGCGCCCCAACTCAACCCGTCTCCACACCGTGCCGCAACGGCCCGGCCCCCTGCCCTAACCCGGGAGCCTCGGCAATCGCCCGCGTGACATAGCTCTTCGCCGACCCGACCGCGTCAAGCATCGACCTGCCCTTGGCCAACTCCGCCGTGATCGCCGCCGAATAAGTACACCCGGTGCCGTGGGTGTGGCGCGAGGCGACTCGTACCGCCGAAAATCGCTCGACCCGGCCCTCCCAGAAAAGCACGTCCGTCGGTTCCCCGGAAAGATGCCCGCCCTTCACCAGCACGCCCTTCGGGCCAAGCTCGGCGATCCGTCGAGCGGCGGTTTCCATCTGCTCGACCGATTCCACCGGTATCTCCGCCAACTCTCGCGCTTCGTCAAGATTGGGGGTGACCAGCACCGCCCGCGGCAGCAATTGCTTGATGAAAACTCCGCGGGCGTCCGCGGCGAGCAAGGGCCTGCCTTGCGTACTGACCATCACCGGATCAACAACGAGCGGTACGCCCGTCTTGCGAGCCCACTCCGCAACGACCGCCACGACTTCGAGAGTTCCCAAGGCCCCCGTCTTCGCCGCTTGCGGAGGAATGTCGACCGTCACGGCGTCGAGCTGCGCCGCGACTACGTCCGGCGAAACCGGTTCGACCAAGCGCACCTCGACTGTGTTCTGAACCGTCAACAGCGTGACCACCGACATCCCGTAGACGTCAAAGGCCTGGAAGGTTTTCAGATCAGCTTGCAGACCCGCCCCGCCCGATGGATCGGAGCCGGCAATGGTCAGTGCCGCGGGTTGCATGGAAGTTTTCGCGAAACGACGGCCTCAATCACGCCGCGTTACGACGACTGCCGCACTCTCTCGCCTAGCGCCTTGATCATCTCGCCGGCCTTCTTGCGGGCCTCGCCCAATCCTTCGACGGTCGGGTTCGGGGAGCGCGCGTAGCTGATGACGACGTCTTCCGCCGCCGCGAAATCGGCGCACGAATGCGCCACCGCCGAGGCAATCTCGTGAGGAATCGTCGTCACGCCGTTGCAGTCGCCGTGAATCAAATCCCCGGGATGAATCGTCACGCCGCCCACGCGCACCGGCACATTGAGATCGACAAAATGCGGATACCCGTGCGAGGCAATCACGCCGTCGCTGAAACAAGGGAACCCAATCGCGCGGACCTGGTCAAGATCACGCGCCGCGCCGCTGGTAATCATCCCCGCCGCTCCGAAGGACTTATAGCAAGTCGTCATCACCTCGCCGAAGGTCGCGGCGACGGCGGGGGCGTCCAAATCTTGAAAGACGACGACAACGGGCTGGGGAAAGTCGGCGAAAGTCTTGATCTGCTCATCGAGCGCCGCGTAGACATCGCCCGAGCGCGGACGGTCGCCGGAGCGAAATGTCGCCGTTGTGGCGTACCCGACCATGGGAGGCATTTCCGGGAAGCAGGCTTGAATGCGCGCATCCATATAGCCTTCGATTTGCGATCGGTTGTTGAAGACTTCGATCACATTGCAGATCGTGGGCGAATCATTCGCCCGCAACAAGTCGAGATCGGCTTCGGAGAGTTGAGGGATATCTAGCACAGTAGGCTCCTGCCGAGAAAACCGGCGAAACGGTGAAGCCTCAATTGTACACCGCCGCCGATGCCGCCCCCGTAACAAGGAGCCCCTACGCCGCCTCCAACAGCGCCGCCGCTGTTTCCGCCGCCGTGCTCCAGGGCATTCCCGCGGCCAGCTCGATGCCCGCATGCCGCAACTCGGCGCGCCGCCCCTCGTCCCGCGCAACCTCGGCGAGCGCCTCGCGCAAACCCGCCACCGTCGCGCCGGCACAAACCCGAACCGCTCGCCGAACTCCCGCTTCAAGGGAGGCATGATCGAACACCACCGCCGGGGCGCCGCAAGCCATCGCCTCGAGCAGCGTAAATGAGAATCCTTCGTGCAATGTCGGCAACACGAAGGCCCTCGCCGCGCGATAAAGCTCGATCAGCGTCTCGCGATCGGCATACAGCAGATGCACAACAGCGTCATCGATCCGCAAGCCCGCCGCCCTCTCCCGCACCTTCACCTCGGAAGTATCTTCGCCGACAATCACCAACTGGTGCCCGCCGCCGGCCCCCGGCCGCAGCCCCGCGAAGGCTTCGAGCAGCAGCGGCACATTGCGGCGACGCGAAAGCTTGCCGACAAACAGAAAGAACGGCTTGCGGATACCCAGCCGTCGCCATTCCTCGGACTCTCCCGATGTTTCGGCCGGGGTGAAAGCCGCATCGACTCCTGGCAAGATCACGCGAGTTCGCCCCGCGGCGGCTCCATAAAAACGCACCACGTCATCGCGCGTCGAGTGGGAGTTGGCGATTACCAGCCGGGCATGAGCAACGCTGTGGTGGAAGAAAGGAGTCGTCCGCAATCGCGCGGTCCGTGAAAATTCCCCGCGCCGACCCTCGTAAATTCCCAGGTTCGAGACCACCCCGCGATCGACCAGACTCCACGGCAACGTATAGGGAGCAAACAGAAGATCGAAATCGTCGATCGCCGACGGCAGGAGAACGTTTTCCCACAGCAACGGCGGCAGCGAGCCGGCGACGATGCGGAACTCGATCTTCTCTCCAAAAGCATTAGGGTCGACGCGAGGCAAGCCGGGCGTATAAACGCGCACACTCTCGAACGGCGATTGCGGTCGGCCCCACTCCGCGAGCAAAGCCTCCAAATACCGCCCCACGCCGGTAAGCGGCTCGCAAAGTCTTCGTCCGATAACAGCAAGCTTCACAGCGACGCCGCGATTTGGCCGCGCGGCGGCGACCGGCACCTCGCACTGGTGCCGAGCAGTCCTCCGAAACCGCTCCCCGCTCCGACGCCTAAGTCCCATTATGAGGGCAGATGGGTATTGACTTGACTCAGGTGACCACAAGATGTAGGATCGGGGAAATGGAAGATTATCCTCGGAATCTGGCCGAGTTCGAGGCGCGTTTCGCCACCGAGCAGGCCTGTCGAGAGTATCTGTGTCAACTCCGCTGGCCGGAGGGTTTTCGTTGTCCGCGATGCGGGCACGACAAAGCGTGGGCGGTGCGGACAGCGCTGCTGGAGTGCGCCGGCTGCGGGCATCAAGCTTCTCCAACGGCGGGCACAATATTTCAAGACACCCGCCAACCCCTCCAGAGTTGGTTTCGAGCCATGTGGTGGCTCACGAGCCAGAAGAACGGGGCGAGCGCGCTGGGCTTGCAGCGGGTGTTGGGCCTGGGCAGCTACAAAACGGCCTGGACTTGGTTGCATAAGCTCCGGCGCGCCATGGTGCGGCCCGGACGCGATCGGCTCAGCGGGCGCGTGGAGGTTGACGAGACTTACTTAGGAGGCTTGGAGGAGGGCGTGCGCGGTCGCCAAACCGACGCTAAGGCGCTGATTGTAGTAGCGGCCGAGGAAGATGGTGCCGGCATCGGGCGGGTTCGGATACGCACCATTCCCAACGCCTCCGGGGACAGCTTGATGGCCTTCGTCGGCGAGTCGATCGAACCCGGCAGCGTGGTCCATACCGACGGTTGGCTGGGATACGAACCGCTCGAAGGCGACGGCTATCGCCACGAGGTGAGCTACCTGGAGGGGCAACCGGCGCGCGCCTCGAAACTGCTCCCCCGGGTGCACCGCGTGGTGTCGTTAGTGAAGCGCTGGATACTGGGCACGCATCAAGGAGCGGTCAGTCACGAGCATCTCGACTCCTACCTCGACGAATTCGCCTTCCGCTTCAACCGCCGCAAGTCCAGAAGTCGAGGCAAGCTCTTTTACCGCCTGGTTCAACAGGCCGTCGCCGTGCCACCGGCACCCTACAAATCGCTGGTCGGAGGCACCGCGACACGCGCTACGGACGACCACAACATGTAGGGGCTATTTCCCAATACCTGAGTCAAGTAAATATCCATCTGAGGGTATTTCTGGCCGGCGCGACCGGAGCCATCGGCCGCCTGCTTGTCCCGTTGCTGGTTCGAGACGGACACGAGGTCGCGGCAATCACCCGCTCCGCGGGGCGGGCCGAGTGGTTGCGCGCCGAGGGAGTTCTCCCCGCCGTCGGCGATGTTTTCGACAGGGATTGGCTGCATCAGGTGGTTCGAGCTTCAAGCCCCGAGGTTGTCATCCACCATTGACGAGCATTCCGGCAAAGATCAACCCCCGTCATGTCACGGAGCAATTAGCGGCCACCACTCGCTTGCGCACCGAGGGCACCTACATGCTCATGGAAGCGGCCCGAGCCGCCGGCGCGAAACGCTTCTTGGCCCAAAGCGTCGCTTTCTTCTACGCGCCCAACGGTCCGCAGCCCGCCTCGGAAGACGAAAGCCTCGAACGCAATCTCCCCGGGGCGGCTGAGCTTGTCGATGCCATCCATGTGCACGAGCACGCCGCGCTCGGCTCGCCCGGCATCGCGGGCGTAGTCTTGCGTTACGGCTACTTCTACGGCCCCGGTACGTTCTACGCCCGCGACGGCAGTTTCGCCGAAGATGTGCTGATGCGTCGTGTCCCTGTTGTGGGAAAGGGCCGCAGCATGTTCTCTTTCATCCATGTCGAGGACGCCGCGGAAGCTACCGCGCTCGCGGTGACGCGGGGCGAGGCGGGCATCTATAACGTCGTCGACGACGAACCGGCGGCGGTCCGAGAATGGTTGCCCCACTACGCCCGCGTACTCGGCGCGCCCCGGCCGTTTCGCGTACCCGGGTTTGTCGGCCGCTGGGGGGCCGGCCCGTATGGACATTTCATGATGACCCGCCAGCGCGGCGCCTCCAATGCCAAAGCGAAAGCCGAGCTGGGATGGCAACCTCGCCGCCCCAATTGGCGCGAAGGCTTTCGCTATCTGGAAATCGTCGAGCCTAGGGGCCGCCAACCCGTCCGCGAGATTTGTGCGTGAGGTCGCCCCAACCAGCATGGCACGGCGCCCAACCGCCGAAAACAGGGCTCGCGGCCGCTCTGTTTGACGCTGCCCAACCTGTTCGTTACCATAAGACTGCGGGGTGGAGCAGTCTGGTAGCTCGTTGGGCTCATAACCCAAAGGTCGAAGGTTCAAATCCTTCCCCCGCAACCACTCCTTCCCTTTTTTTTCAATAACTTAGCCGATACCCCCAACAGGCCGATTCGGGCCACTGTAGTAAATTTCGTAGTAATTGCCGGACCATCGAGTCAAGTGCGAAGCGTTCGAGCTTAACCCAAGCTTAACCCGCATTTCTCACCGCCTGGCGGGCAAAGCACACGATAGGCCCGCCATTACTTCGTCGCGCTTGCTCGCCGTGCTCACGGTACTGTTCAAGTACCCCTCCGCGCGTCAAGCGGCGCGCGCCTCGTACTGACGAGCCTCTCATGCACTTTGCCTCGTCATGTGGTGAGAAAAGCGGGTTAACTACAATCCGAAGAAGACCACCAGCCATATCCGGGTCATGGCGTAGGACTGGGCTTCCAGGTCAGGAGCGTCCCGCTATCGAGACCCCCCACGCCTGCTACAATCCTCGGTCAAGCGGACATCATGCTGCTGATCGGCCCGCCGGGCAGCGGGAAAACTCATTTCGTTCTCGAGCAAATCGAAGCCGCGGTCCGCGAAGGACGCGGCGACGAGGCGAGGCTCGTCGTGCCGACCGTCAGCATGGCGCGTCATACTCTGCACACCCTCGCGCGCCGCGGCACGGCTGTCGCGGCCGACATGGTCACGACCCTGGCCGATTTCACGGCCCGGCTGACGCCCGAAGCTCGCGAGCCCTCCCCCGCTCTTAGCGCTTGGCTGATCGAACAAGCGATCACGGATTCGGGCCGAGCTGAATTCCGGACCCTCGGCGACATGGCCGGGCCGGCGGCCGCCGCGGGGCGTACGATGCGGGAGTTCTGGGCCGCCGGTTGCGATGCGGCTCAAGTCGCGCCACTTTGCTCTTCCCCCGCGCAACAAGCTTTCGCCGACGTATTCCGCCGCTATGAGCAACGCCTCGCCGAGCTGAATCTTGTCTCGCCGTGGGGGCGTTTTCAGCTCGCGGCCGCCGGCATTCGCACCGGGACTCTGGGGACACTGCGCGAGGCTTATTTCGACGGCTTCTTTCACCTCACGGCCGGCGAGCGCGCACTAATCCAAGCCGTAGCCGATACCATCGAAAAACCCGTCGTCACGCTAATCGAAGATCCCCGCCCCGCTCTCAAAGGTTTCTCGATCCGGCGGTTGGAAAAAGTCCGCCGCCCCTCGATCACGCCGAGTGTATCGGAGGCCGCGACGCCAACTCATGAGATCGAGGAAATAGCCCGGGCGATTCTCAGCAATTCAGCATCGGGCGGGTCGAAGAGCAGAGCTGACGGCGGTGGGACATCGTTCTCCGGCTACGGCGTCGTTCTACGCTCGCCGGAAGCCTACGCGCCGATCCTCCGCCGCGTTTTCGAACGCTTCGGCATCCCGTTTCGCTTACGCCGAGCCGAGCCGCTCTCGGTCCATGCGGCCGTGCGGTTTCTACCGGCCCTGCTGCAAGCCGCGCGGGAAGGATTCCCGGCTGAAAAGACGCTTATGGCGCTGCGTCATCCCGCCTGCGCCGCCGGTGACCCTGATGATCTCGACGCCTTCGATTTCGCCGTACGCCGCAACCTGCCGGGGCACG
Source organism: Bryobacterales bacterium (assembly GCA_965248235.1). Classification (GTDB taxonomy): domain Bacteria; phylum Acidobacteriota; class Terriglobia; order Bryobacterales; family UBA6623; genus UBA6623. Next base: position 516,180 of record CBDFIU010000004.1, read on the forward strand.
GCCTGAACTTTCTCGAACAGCACGCCAAGCCCTTCCCGTCGGTCGCCAAGCGGCTCGTTGCACTTCGCGAAACCGCGGCATGGCCTCGCGAATCTCTACCGCCGCCCGAGTGGGCCGAACGCGTTTTCGAGTTCCATCGCGATTGGTCGCGGCCGCCCGAGGTCGGTGACGGGGCCGCCGAAGAAATTCCCCAACCCGCCGCCTACGACTGCGTCCTCGCTTGGCGCGCGGCCGCCCGGGCCGTGACGGCGTTCCGAGCCGCCGCCGAGGAAGCCGCCGTCTTGCTTTCGGTTTCGGGAGAGGGGAAAACGACGTTCAGCGCCTACCTGCGGGCGCTTGAGTTTGTCCTCCGACGAACGTCGGTAAGCGCGCCGGACAACCGCCGCGACGTGGTCCAAGTGCTATCGATTTTCGAAGCGCGGCAATGGGAGCTGCCGGTCGTTTTCGTCCCCGGCCTGGTCGAGGGGCAATTCCCTCGCCGCGCTGAGCGCGATCTCTTCTTCAATGAAGCCGACCGCGAAAGGTTGCGTCGCGGCGGCATTCCTCTGCGCTCGGCCGACGACCGCGAGGCCGAGGAACGCTTGCTGTTCCGTGTGGCCTCGACCCGGGCGCGCGAAAAGTTGTTTCTCAGCCACGCCCGGCTCGACGAGCAAAGCCGTCCGCTATTGCGGTCGTTCTTTCTCGAGACCGCGAAGGAAAACGACCGCGCCCTCGCCCCGGTACGCCTGCGCGAGCAAGCGTTGAAGTACGCCGTCCCCAGCTCGACGCACATTCGCTTTCCCGAGCTAAGACAATGGATCGTCGCCAAGCACGAAAGCTTTTCGCCGACGTCGCTCGAGAGATTCCTGCAATGCCCGTTTCAGTATTTCGCCGACCGCACGCTCCGGCTCAAAGAAGCTCCGCGCGCGCCCGAGGATCGGCTCGACGCGCTGGTCGAAGGCAACATCGTGCATCGCGCCATGGCGATATGGAGTGAAGATCGCACTAGACCCATCCTTGAGATTCTGCGTGAAGTGTTCGAGCTGGAATTGAATCAAAACCGCATTCCCAAAACTTTTCGCACCTTGGCGGCGCTCTACCGCATCGAAGACGACCTCGAGCGATTCTGCGCCGAGCGAACGGCCGGGGGCATTCCGGGGGCGACCCGCCAAGGTTACGAAGTCGACTTCGACTACCTGGCGGAAAGGGACGACGGAGACGATTTGCTGATTCGGGGTCGCGTCGACCGCTACGAAATCTTGGGGGAAGAGTACGCCTTCGTGGTCGACTACAAATATTCGGGGGAGCAGCAAATCCGCGGTCTGGTGCAGGGCCACGACCAGGGGCACAAGGTGCAGGGTTCCCTCTACTTACTCGGGTTGGAGAAACAGTTAGGGTTGCGGCCGGCGGGCATGCAGTTCTGGGGCTTACGCGGCAAAACGACCCGACGCGGCTGGGTCGTCGAAGGCCGCGTCCCGGAGGAATTCATTCAGCCAACCGACAGCAAAGTGACGGAGAACAATTTCCGCGGCATTCTCAACCAGGGGCTCGAACGGGCTCTCGATGCCATGGATGAAATTCGCGATGGGCGCGTCGAAGTCGCCCCGCGAGATCGGGAAGAATGCAACTCACGCTGCCATTTTCGGGATCTGTGTCGGATTCAACTCTGACCGAAACGGCCGGGCAGCGCGAAGCTGTCTCGAGTTGGGGCCGCGGCGCGGTCTGCGTAACCGCCGGACCGGGGTCGGGCAAAACCTACGTGCTCGTCGAGCGTTTCCGCCGGCTGGTGACGGACCGAGGCGTCGACCCGCGGCGTATCTTGGCGGTGACCTACACCGAGAAGGCCGCGCAAAACTTGGTCGAGCGCCTGGCGGCCGGGGAAAACGACCCGGTTCGTCGACAGGCCTTTCTACGCGCGCCCGTCTCCACGTTGCACGCCTTTTGCGCCGGCTTGCTGCGCGAGCACGCATTCGAAGCCGAACTCGACCCCGAGTTTTCCGTCATGGAAACTTGGGAGGAGACGATCGAGCGGCAGCGCGTGATTCGCGAAGTGCTCGAGCAAACCCGCGCCGACGATCCCGAGGCGGCCGAGCGCTTTCTAAGAACTTTCGCGGGCGGCGATATCGAGCCGTACCTGGAGGAAATGCACCGTGCCTGTTGCGCCTCCGATACCGTGGCGTTTGCGCAAACGATCGACCCGGAACCGGCGCTGCTTGATCTACTCAAAGGCTTGGAGGACGCCGCGCGTCAAATTCCCGCTCCTGACTTGATCACCGAGGCACAGCGGCTTCGGGACTCGGCCGGTGGAGATCCGCTCGATTCCCTTTCCCGGCTCGACGACTTGGCCGAATCCCTGAAAACATCCGGTCGTCCCAGGGGGGCCGATAAGGTTCTGAAGCCCATGCGGCGCAATTTGGCGCCCCGCTACCGCGAGGCCCTTGCCGCTGTCCTCCATCAAAGCTTGCGCGAATGGCTTGCCGAGACGGTACGCCTGGTCGAAAAGAACTTTCAGCAATGGAAGCGTTCGGTTGCGAAATGCGATTACTCCGATCTCGAGCGCCGGGCGGTCGGGCTGCTCGAGAAACGCCCCCTCCTCGCCTCCCGCTTCGATCACGTCTTGGTTGATGAATACCAGGACACCAATCCCGTTCAGGCCCGTTTAATGGAGCTGCTGCAATCGGGACGCGAACACGGTGCGCGAACGCTTTTCGCCGTCGGTGACATTAATCAATCGATCTACGGATTTCGCTATGCCGACCCGGAGGTCTTTCGACGCTTTCGCGGCGACATCCGGGCGCACGGGGGGCACCTTGTTGAACTGCCGGAAAATTTCCGCAGCCGCCCCGAGATCCTCCGCGCCGCCGAAACCATCCTTGCCGAGGCCGAGGGCATCGACGCCCGTTCGTTGCAGGCCGCGCGCAAGTTTCCACCGAAGACGGCGCCAAGTGTGGAAGTGCTTGTCGCGCGCGCGGATGATTCCGGCGAAGCCAAGTTGCGCGAGGCTCGTCACATAGCCGCCCGAATTCTCGAACTCCGGCGCGAGTTGCGTCTCGGTGCCGGCTCGCGGGAAGCACAGTGGGGCGATTTCGCGATCTTGTGTCGGCGACGAGCCGACCTCGATCCGATCGCCGGCGAGCTGCGGCGGGCGGATATTCCCTACGAAGTTGCCTCGGGAAAGGGCTTCTTCGACGCCCCCGAAATCCGTGATCTGGTCCACCTATTACGCGTCCTGGTCAACCCGCGGGATGAGATCAGCCTGGCCTCGGTGCTGCGCTCGGCTTGGGTCGGCGTCAGCGACGAAACTCTGCTGGCGCTCAAGACCGAAGGTGTGAACTTGGCCCAAGCGTTGGCCACCGTTGAAGCGCCCTCCGACTCGTCGCTGCTTTCCCTCATCGAGCCGGCCGACGTCGATCGCTTGGCGGGGTTTCGGGGCCGTCTCGAAGACCTCCGACGCGCCCGCGACGAAACCCCGATCGACCTGCTGCTCAGCCGCGCGATGTCGGAAACCGGCTACGAAAGCTATCTGCTCTCGCGGCCCGACGGTAGGCATCAAGTCGCCAACACGCGCAAGTTTCTCGAGTTGGCGCGTCGACAGGCTGAAGGTGCCGGCCTCGCCTTCGACGCGCTCGTTTCGCGCATCGAGGAAATGCAGGCTTCGAAATCCCCGGAAGCCGAAGCTCCGGTCCTCGATCGATCGGTGAACGCCGTGCAGTTGATGACGATTCACGCGGCCAAGGGTTTGGAGTTCCCCGTCGTTATTCTCCCGGTGCTGCAAAGCGGCCCGCGGCCGTACTCGCCCTCCGCCGCGTTCAGCCCCGAGCACGGCGTCGGGGCGAAGTGGAAGGCCCCCGCCGGAGGTCCCGCCGGCATCGATGAAGCTCTGGCCGCCGGGCGCGCCGACGCGAAGCGGCGTGAAGCCGCGGAATCGAACCGGCTGTTCTACGTCGCCATGACGCGGGCCGAAGATCATTTATTGCTGAGCTGTTCTTTCGGCCTGAACAGCCGGGTCAGTCACTGGGCGCGCGCATTACAAAGCAAACTGGCGATTGATTACAAGACCTTGGACGACGTGCCGCAAGTCAAGATTCTCGACGATCCGCGCTTTCGGCTGTATCGAACCGACACCGACCCGGCCGGCGAAACGCGCCCCGACGCGGTCGACGAGGCCTCGGCGGTCGAGTGGGTCGAGGCGATCGGAAGTCCGCTTGATCATTCCGACTCGGCGGCAGCGGTCACGGCGGTGGGTTTGTTCGCCCAATGCCCGAGGCGATATTATCTATCGCGGTATCTGGGCTTCCCGGAAGATCGAGCGCCCGCGGGTCGAAGCTTGGCCGAAAGTTCGGCGACCACGCCGGCCGCGGACGACGAAATCGCCGCCGAGCGCGACAGGCCCGACCCTGGCGAGTTGGGCTCGCGAGTCCACGCCGCGCTGGCCGGCACAGTCAAACCCGATGCCGACGAGAAGGAGGTGATCGAGTTGGTTCGCCGCTTCCGTGAAAGCGAATTGGGCAAGCGCGTCCCCCTAGATGCCAAACACGAGCAAGACTTGCTCTTCTCGCTCGACGGGCGCTTATTACGGGGGCAAATCGATCTATGGTTTGACGAGGGCGGCGAGCGCATTCTGGTCGATTTCAAGACCGATCGCGTCGAGGGAGAGCAAATCGCCGAACGGGCTCGGCACTATGCGTTGCAACTGCAGCTCTACGCCCGAGCGATGGAACAGGCTGCCGGCCGTCCCCCCGACCGCGCGGTGCTCTATTTCCTGAGGCCCAACCGGGTCGTCGACGTGGATGTGGGGATCGAGGCGCGGCACACGACCGCCGCGGTGGTCGGCGATTTCTTCGAGGCGCAATCGAAGCTTCGTTTTCCGCTCGAAACCGGCGACCATTGCTTTCGGTGCCCTCACTACCGGGGACTGTGTCCGGCGAAACCGGGCGGCGCGTAGAGGGGCTGTGACAAAATCGGAACAGTCCGTTTCCGTGAATCCGTCGGGTTCATAATCCCGCCATGAAAATGAGTGTCGGCGACGAGGCAGGTTGGAAAAAAGGCTTCGTTCCTGTCGCCCTGTCAGGGCTCGATTTCGTTGGATACGTTTCCCGGGGTTCCGCCTTCGGCTCCGCCCCAGGCAATATTCCCGCCGCCGCTTCGCGGCTGTAGAGATTCGCGGTGCTACAATCCCCAAAAGATCGGCCCCCACAAATTGAAGACAATGCCCGCACCTGCTCTACCCTTCCCCGATGCACGCCGCGTGATCATCGAAAAGATGGCTCGGCTCCCCGTGCCCCCGGCCGAAACGGTTGCGCTCGAAGAGGCTCTCGGCCGCGTTTTGGCCGTTGAAATTCGCGCCGACCGCGACTACCCGCCCTTCAACCGCTCGGCCCGCGACGGTTTCGCCGTGGCGGCTTCCGATGTAGCGAATCCGCCCGCGCGCCTCCGCGTCCTTGGCCAAACCCGCGCCGGCGAACCGTCCCGCTTCACGTTGCAACCGGGAGAAACCGTCGAAATCATGACCGGTGCACCGGGGCCCGAGGGCGCCGACTCGGTCGTGATGTGGGAATACTCCGAGCGCGACGGCGATTCGGTGACTCTCGAAAGCGGCGTACCGGCGGGGAAGAACCTGATCTTTCGCGGCAGCGAGACGAAGGCCGGGGCCCTTGTCATCGAGCCCGGCACGCCCATCGACTATCCGCAAATCGCGCTGTTGGCGTCGACGGGCCACGCCCAAGTAGAGGTCTACCACAAGCCTCGCGTCGCGATTCTTTCGACCGGCGACGAAGTCGTCGAGCTTGACCAAACACCCGAACCCTTCCAGATCCGCAACTCGAACGCCTATTCGCTCGCGACTCAGGTCCGTCGGCTTGGCGGCGAGCCTCGGATTTTACCGATTTCCCCCGATCGGCTCGACCGTACGCGCGAGTTGGTCGAGCAGGGTCTCGAATCCGATCTCTTGCTGCTTTCCGGCGGCGTCTCGATGGGGAAGTACGATTTCGTCGAACAGGTGCTGGCCGACCTGAAAGCCGAATTCTTTTTTACGCAGGTGAAAATTCAACCCGGCAAGCCGCTGGTCTTCGGGCAGGTTGGATCGGTTCCGGTCTTCGGCTTACCCGGCAACCCCATCTCGACGATGGTGACCTTTGAGGTTTTCGCCTCGATCGCCGTCCACCGGCTCGCGGGAAGATCGGAATCGCCGCTTCCTTTCTTCCGAGCCCGATTGCGCTCCGATTTCAAGCATAAGCCCGTCCTGACTCGTTTCCTGCCAGCCCGGGTGGAAGGGGCCTGTGGGGAAGCGACGGTTGATCGGGTAAAATGGCAGGGGTCGGGCGACTTGGTCGCCTTGGCGCGCTCGAACTGCTTCCTCGTTGCCACGCCCGAACGAGAAGCCTGGGCGGCCGGCGACTGGATTGACGTTTTGCCCAACGCTTTACCCTAATGAGCAGGCTTTCGCATTTCGACGACGCGGGCGAGGTCCGCATGGTGGACGTCAGCGGCAAACCCGACACGCGCCGCACCGCCCGCGCTCACGCCTTCGTCAAATTGTCGCCCGAAGTGATCGCCGAGTTGCCGAATAATCCCAAAGGGAACCCACTGGAAATCGCGCGCATCGCCGGCATCAGCGCGGCCAAGAAAACATCCGAACTGATTCCGCTCTGCCATCCGCTGATGCTCGCCAACGTCGATGTACGCATCTCGCCGGCCGATGAGGGAATCGACATTGAAACCGCGGTCGTCACCACCGGGCCGACCGGCGCGGAAATGGAAGCGCTCACAGCGGCGGCGGTCGCGGCCTTGACGGTTTACGACATGACCAAGGCGCTCGACAAATCGATCGAGATCAGCGACATCTACTTGCTCGAAAAAACCGGAGGCAAGTCGGGAACCTATCGCCGATCAGCAACCCACTGAACGGTTGATGCGTACTCTAGATAGAAGTCATCAGCGACTCGGGCCTAGTCTACACCCCATGAACCCGACCTCGAAAATTCTTGCCTTCCCTCGAGTGTTTCTCGCCCTCGCGGCGGTCGTGTTCCTTACGAGCGCGGACGCACAGACGCAAAACGAATCCGCCGCGGATGAAACGAAAGTCCTTACCGTCGATGACCGCCCGACCTTTGTCTCCGGGGTCGAAGTCGTCACCGTTCCGGTCACGATTACCGGCCCCAAGGGAGAGTACGTCACCGCGCTGGAAGCCTACGACTTCAAGATCTTCGACAACGACACCGAGCAAAAAGTCGACAGCTTCCAGGTGAGCTTTCTGCCTATCTCGATGGTCATCTGCGTTCAATCGAGCGATCGCATCGAGGCCATCCTGCCGAACGTCAAGAAGACGGCCGTGCTGTTCACCGCCATGGTGCTCGGGCGCTTCGGCGAGGGGGCTCTCATCGCCTTCGACAGTCGCGTGCGATTGATGCAGGACTTCACCAACGACAGCGACAAAATCGACAAAGCACTCAAAAAGATCTCGGTCGGCAGCAGCGCGGTGCGCCTGGCCGACGCGGTTTACGAAGGCATTCGCATGTTGCGGCGGCGTCCCGAGAGCCACCGCAAAATCGTCGTCGTGCTCTCCGAGTCCCAAAACAACGGCAGCGAAGTGAACATGGGCGAGGTGCTGCGGACGGCCCAACTCGAGAACATCATGGTCTACCCGGTGCGGATCTCCACCTTGTCGGCGCGCGTCCTGCGCGGGCAACGGCCGATCCGCGACCCGTTTCCTCCCGGCGTCCAGGCGCGGCCCGTCGCCCCGGGCCAGGTTTCGACCCCGACCACGATGAGGCAAGGCCGAGTGGACGTGACCGGCAACGTCATCCCGATCATCATCGATCTGATACGCGGCACGAAGAATCTGATCTTCAAGAACCCTCTCGAAGCCTTGGCCAAGGCAACCGGCGGTAAGGACTACAGCCCCCGCACCGAAGACGGCTTGCAGGAATCCATCGCCCAAATCGGGGAAGATTTGCGTAGTCAGTACTTACTGACCTACCGACCCAACAACCTCAACGATCGCGGCATCTATCACCGCATCCGCGTCGAGGTTCCTTACGCAGCCCTGAACGTGCGCGCCCGCATCGGGTATTTCCACGGGCCGCAAGCGGTTCTGCAACGTGAGCCGGAAGAGGATGACCCGAGCCGTTAGATCAGCCCCGTTCAGGCATTGCCCTGGACTTGTTTCTCGCGGCCTTCCCAATACGGGTCTCTCAACACACGTTTAAGGATCTTGCCGGTAGCGCCCTTCGGCAACTCGTCGCGAAACTCGACGGTTTGGGGGATCTTGAATCCCGCCAGATGCTCGCGCACGAACGAGCGTATGTCGTCTTCGGAAGCCGTCTCGCCCGGTTTCAAAACCACAAAGGCCTTGGGGACCTCGCCCCATTTATCGTCAGGGACGCCGACCACGGCGTTTTCGTAAATCGCCGCATGGGAAGCAAGGACCTTCTCGATTTCGATGGATGAGATATTTTCGCCGCCGCTGATGATGATGTCCTTCTTGCGGTCGACGATGAGCAGGAAGTTCTCTTCATCCCAGACGGCCATATCGCCAGTGTGCAGCCAGTTGTCCCCGACGGCTTGGGCGGTGGCCTCGGGGTCTTGCCAATAGCCGTCCATGACGACGTCGCCTCGGAAGAGGATTTCGCCGACGCTTTCGAGATCTTTGGGGACATCGGCACCGGAGTCGTCGACGACGCGGGCCTCGACGCCGGGGATCGGATGCCCGGTCATGGCTTGGCGGCGCAGGCGTTCTTCATCGGAAAGTTCGCCCATGGTGCTTTTCGGGTGCGCCATGGCGGCCACCGGCGAAGTCTCTGTCAAGCCGTACCCGGCGAAAGCACGGCAGCCGAATTTCTCTTCCACTTGGGCCATCAGGGTTGCCGAGGGCGCCGCGCCGCCGATCATAAGCTCCTCGAGACTGCTGAGGTCGTATTTGTCGAGATCGGGGAAATGGACCATCGCGGTCGCCATCGTCGGGACCATCGAGAACGCCGTTACGCGCTCTTTCTCGACGAGTTGACAGACTTCCTCGGGATCGAAGCGCTTGACGATGATGTGCCTGCCTCCCGCGAAGGTTACGGTATGGGGGCGTCCCCAGCCGTTGGCATGAAAAAGGGGGATGGTGTGCATCTCGCACATCTCGTCCGCCGCGATGCCGATCGCGCGGCGGCGGCCGGCCAGCAGCGTGTAAATGCAGTGCAGGTAGAGTGTGCGGTGCGACAGCATCACGCCCTTGGGCCGACCGGTGCTGCCGCTGGTGTAAAACAGTTCGGCGGTGGCAGTCTCGTCGTAGCTGGTGAAGTCGAGCGGTTGCGGGTCGGCGGCGGCCAGCAACTCTTCGTAGTTATTGGGGTGAACCCAGTCGGGGAGGCCCTCCGCGTCGGTGAGCGCGACCCAGATTAGATCCGCTCGTTGATGGTGCAGCGCCGCACAGAGATCGGCGAACTCCGGATCGAACAAGACGATCCTCGACCCGGAATGATCGAGGATGTAGGCTTGTTCCTCGACCGAAAGCCGCACGTTGAGCGACAGCAACACGCCGCGGGCGATCGGGACGCCGTAATAGGCTTCGAGCAATTGGTGACAGTTGAAGCTGAGCGTTGCGACACGCTCGCCGGGTCCGAGCCCGAGCGACTGCAAGGCGGCGCCCAAGCGGACGGCCCGGTCGAGGACTTCCTTATAGGTAAACCGGCGATCTCCATCGACAATGCCAACTTTGTTGCCGTATTCCTCGGCGGCGCGCAGCAGAAAACGCACCGGAGTGAGCGGAAGAATCATGGCGGAACTCAGCCTCCCGAAAAAGTTAATTCACCAGTGTGGCCGCGGCGAGCACCGACGTCAAGGGGAAGACCGTGTCATTGTGAACCGTGAACTGAATCGGCGCGGTACCGGATCTGGGCAGATTCGTACTTTTGCTTCTTGATGAGGTCTAAACGTGAATCGTACGCGGCCTACGGTTCACGGTTCACGGTTCGGGCATTCCGACCATCCCCGGAAGAACCTTGCCGATTTCTTCGTTGACCACAAGGTCGGCGACGTCGTCAAGCGGCGTCTCGGTGCGATTGACGATGATCAACTTCGCTCCCGCCCGCTTAGCAACCAGCGGTAGGCCGGCGGCCGGATGAACAACGAGCGACGAGCCAACGGCCAAGAAAACTTCGCAAGAGCGCGCCGCGGTTTCGGCTTCGCGCATGACGTCTTGCGGCATGGCCTGCCCGAACGAAACCGTCGCGGCTTTCAGGATTCCGTTGCAACGGCGGCACTTCGGAGCCGGCTCGCCCGCCGTGATGCGGTCCACGGCCTCGTCCATCGGGATGCGGCGTGAGCAAGAAAGGCAAACGGCTTCCACGGTCGTTCCGTGCAATTCGAGGACCCGCGAGGCCTTCAGCCCCGAGCGCTGATGCAGTCCGTCGATATTTTGCGTGATCATCGCCGCCAACTTTCCCAGACGCGCTAGTTCGACGAATGCCATATGGCCCGGGTTCGGCTTGGCGTCGCGCATCTCGGGCCAACTTTCCACCTTTTGGCGCCATGCTTCGACGCGAGCCGATTCGTCGCGGACGAACTCGTCGAAATAGATTGTGCGGTTGCGGGCCCATACGCCGTTAGGGCTTCGAAAGTCGGGAATACCTGATTCGGTGGAAATGCCCGCGCCGGTGAAACCGACCACGCTTTGCGCCGCGTTGATCCACTCCCGCGCTTGTTGGATGCCCATCAGACGGACTATCGTATCAGACGAAAAAGCGGAAGGTCGTAGCCGAGCGGGGCCATGGAGAGACAATCGGAGGCCATCAAGAACCGGGCCCTATTGTCCCGCATCCGTGAGCATGCTGTTGAGCTTTGAGAAGAGGGTCTTGATGCTTTCTCCGAACGGCGGGAAGAAGGCGCCGGCGGCGACGGCGGCGAAAGCAACCATCAGTGAGTATTCGATCAGGTCCTGACCGCGTTCGTCACGCCAAATTTCCCATCGAATAGCCAAGTGCCAGAGACGTTGCATGAGCTTGGATTGCCCCGAAAATCGCTGGGACAAAAAAAGCTTAAGTTGAATCGGGTTGATTCATCAATAGTCCTAAAGTAATCGAGGGATGGAGCGTTCCCCTTAGTGCCTTTCCGGCGGAACCCCTTACGGGACCGTGCGAAACAAAAGCGGCTGCTATGATGGTTGCGCTTCTCTTTCGAAATGTCTGTTGCCCCCGGTGCGCCATGTTTCCCTTTCAAGACGTAGATTTCATCGATTTCGCCTCCCAGCTCAGCGAGCAGGAAAAGCTCGTCAGGCAATCGGTCCGACAATTCGTCGACGACCGAGTATTGCCGCTGATTCGCGATTGCTTTCGCGAATCGCGGTGTCCGGTGGAGCTGGTGCCCGAGATGGCCGAGGCCGGTTTTTTCGGCGCGATTCTGGAAGGCTACGGATGCGCCGGGATGAGCGAGGTGGAATACGGCTTGGTGATGCAAGAGCTCGAACGCGGCGACAGCGCCCTGCGAAGCTTTATTTCCGTACAGGGCAACTTGGTGATGTGGCCGCTCTACCACTACGGCAGCGACGAGCAAAAAGGCCGCTGGTTGCCGGAACTACAAAAAGGCAAGGTGTTGGGCTGCTTCGGGTTGACCGAGCCGGAGTTTGGCTCGAACCCGGCCGGAATGCGCACTCGCGCCGTGCGCGACGGCAACGAATACGTTCTCAACGGCGAGAAGACCTGGATCACCAACGGCACACTGGCCGATGTGGCCATCGTCTGGGCCAAGGAAGAAGATACCGTACGAGCGTTTCTGGTCGAAAAAGGCACGCCGGGATTCGAGGCCTTCGACATTCACGGCAAGTGGTCGATGCGGGCTTCGGTAACGTCGAGCCTGGCGTTCACCGATTGCCGCATTCCGGTGGAAAACGCCCTGCCGGGAGCGCTCGGGCTGAAAGCGGCCTTGGGTTGCCTGACCCAGGCGCGTTTCGGCATCGGCTGGGGCTGCATCGGGGCCGCCATGGCCTGCTACGACTGCGCGCGTCAGTACACGATGTTGCGCAAGCAATTCGCCGATCGGCCGATTGCGTCCCACCAGTTGGTGCAAGCCGAGCTGGCCTGGATGATTTCGGAAATCTCGAAGGCACAATTGCTTGCCCTGCACGTCGGTCGGCTCAAGGAGCAGGGACGGCTGCATCACTCCCACATTGCAATGCTGAAGCGGAACAATGCCTGGATGGCCCTCGAAACCGCCCGCCGTGCCCGCGACCTGCTCGGCGCGAACGGCATTGTCGACGAGTACCCGATTTTCCGCCACATGTGCAATCTCGAGACGGTGAAGACCTACGAGGGTACGCACAATATTCACACGCTCTCGATCGGGCAGCGGGTGACCGGGGTTTCGGCGTTTCTGTGAGGGTTGTGAACGGAGAACCGTGAGCCGGGGGACGACGCGGATCGGGAGCTTCGTACACCCTCCATGAGGCTCGGCGGAGTACGCCTGAAACCTTCGAACGTTTGCGAACGCCTCCTCTTATTCGGCCTCCATCCCGATGCTATACTGGTCGCTCGATCATGCCTCGCACGAAGAAACCCGCACCCAACAACTACGTTCTCGTCATCTTCGACAGTTGCCGCTACGACTCGTTCATTCGCGCGCGGCCCAAGGTGATGCGGCAGCTCGGCAAGGTCGAGAAACGCTGGTCCTATGCATCATGGACCGCGCCGTCGCATTACAACCTCTTGATGGGGTTGCTGCCGCACCAAAGCCCCAAGAACGTTTTTGCCTCCGAGTATTACAAGAAGGACTTTTTCAAGTTCAACGAACGGCTCGGGGCCGAGAACATCGAATTCAAATCCCTCGTCCCCAAGCTCTACTTCCCGCATTTCCTCAGGGACAAAAAGGGCTATCGCACGCACGCCATGGTGTCGTTGCCCGTACTCAACCCCAAGACCATCATCAATCAGGGCTTCGACACGTTTCGCTTAATGGACCGCCACAACGACATGCGGGCGATGCTGGCCGACATGCGGTTTCCCAAGGACCGTCCTTCGTTCTACATTCTCAATGTCGGCGAAACGCACTATCCTTACGCCTTGCCCGACGAGCCGCCCGAGGACTGGCCTCGCATCAGCGGCGTTCACGGTGTCTTCAAACATCTCGACGACCATGTGGTCGGCGGCCGACTCAAGCGAGCCCGCACCAAGTTCTTCGATGAAAAGAAGATGAACGATCTGCGACACCGTCAGATCAAAGCCGTCAAATATCTGGACCGCGTCATCGAGGAACTTTTCGATCTGGTCCCGAAGAATACCTACATCACGATCACGGCCGACCACGGCGAGCTGTTCGGCGAAGACGGCTTTTTCGGCCACGGCCCCGTGCAGCACGACAAGGTATTTGAAGTCCCGTTCGTGGAAGGCAAGCTGAGGTGACCGGCGAGCGGTTTCAGAGTATCCATAGGCCGGGTTCGGTCGCCGTTCCGGTCGGTCTGTTTCTCTGGGTCGGACTGAGCGCCGCCATCGGCTTTCGTCTGGCCACCTTTGATTCGCTTGCCTCTCTTGACCCCGGCGGCTTTCCGCCGGCTAATCTCGCCTATATAGGACCCGGCGCCGGGTTCGCCTTCCTTGGCTCCTTCCTCAGCCTGTTGCTGGCGTTCATCGTCGGGGCGGCCTCGCTGTTGATCTGGCCTTTCCGCGTCGCTTGGCGGGCCTTGACTCGCCGCAAGGGCATGGCCAAGGCACGCGTCAAGAAAGTCATCTTCTTGGGAATGGACGGCCTGGACCCCGACTTGTGCGAGAAATACATCGCCGAAGGCAAGATGCCCCATTTCGCCCAATTACGCGACCAGGGACATTTCAGCCGCCTGCGGACCACCTATCCGCCGCTTTCGCCCGTGGCCTGGTCGACCTTCGCCACCGGCGTGAACCCGGGCAAGCACGCCATGTACGACTTTCTCAATCGCAGCATGAGGACGTATTTGCCGGAGCTGTCGTCATCGAAAGTAGGCGACCCAAAGCGCTTCCTCAACATCGGCAGTTGGCGCATCCCGATCAGCAAGCCGACCGTCGAGCTGCGGCGTAAGAGCAAGACGTTTTGGAACATCTTGGGAGAGCACCAGGTCGGCTGCACGGTGCTGCGCGTGCCGATCACGTTTCCGCCCGAAAAGTTCGAGGGCAAGCTGCTCTCGGCGATGTGTACGCCCGACTTGCTGGGCACGCAAGGCAGTTTTCTGCAGTTCACGACGGCGCTCGATGAAGCGAACTACGAGCAGGGGAAGCGCTACCCGCTGCGCCGCGAGGGGAACCGCTACAGCGGCGTGATCGAAGGCCCCGGAAACCCCATCAAACAAGGCAACGCTCCGATGACGGTCGACTTCTCGCTCGATTGGGACGCCGCGTCGGGCAGCGGCGGGCTTGCGGTCGAGGGCCGCCACTACACGTTGAAAAAAGACGAGTACTCGCCCTGGATCCAGCTCACTTTCAAGGCCGGGTTGGGCGTGAAAGTTCAGGGTATTACGCAGTTCCGCATCACAGAGACCGAACCCGGGTTCTCGATCTATCTGGTGCCGATCAACATCGATCCTGAAACCCCGGCTCTGCCGATCTCTCACCCAAAATATTACGCCACCTATCTAGCCAAGCTGCTCGGCGCCTACTCGACCTTGGGGCTGGCGGAAGACACCTGGGCGCTCAACGAACGCGTGATCGACGAGCAAGGCTTTCTCGACCAGGCCTACTCGATTTACGAAGAGCGCGAGAAAATGTTCTTTAACGCTCTCGACAAGACCAAGCAAGGCGTGGTGGCCTGCGTCTTCGACACCAGCGATCGGGTGCAGCACATGTTTTTCCGCTATCTCGAGCCCGACCATCCCGCCCACGAGGCGATCGGCGGCGGGCATGCCAAGTACGCGGGTGTGATCGAAGACCTCTACGGACGCATGGACGATCTGGTCGGCCGCACTCTCCCCTATGTCGATGACGAGACGGCTTTCTTTGTTCTCTCCGACCACGGCTTCAAGTCGTTCCAGCGCGGCGTGAACCTCAACGCCTGGCTGCTCGACAACGGTTACCTCCATTTGAACGAAGGAGCCGAACCCGGCGAACCCTACTTGCGTAACGTCGATTGGAGCCGCACGCGCGCCTACTTGTTCGGTCTGGCCGGCGTGTATATCAACCAGAAGGGTCGCGAGGCGCAGGGCATCGTCGAAGCGGGCGAGCAAGCCGAAGCGCTCAAGCGAGAGCTGGCCGACAAGCTGACCGGCCTGATGGACGAGCAGAAAAACGTCCCGGCTATCCACAAGGCCTACTCCAACCGCGAGGTCTACAAGGGGCCGTACCTCGGCGTCTCGCCCGACATCGTGATCGGCTACGCCGAGAAATACCGCAATTCCTGGGCGGCCGCGCTCGGAACCGTGACCAGCGAGGTCTTCGAGGACAATTGCAAGGCCTGGAGCGGCGACCACTGCGTCGACCCCCCGCGCGTGCCGGGAGTACTGTTTTCGAATCGAGCGATGGAGGGGAAGAACCCCGGGATTGAAGATCTTGCTCCGACGACTCTGGCGCTGTTCGGCGTCAAGGCGCCGCCCTATATGGACGGCAGTGATTTGGGCGTGGCCGAGAAAGGGGGGCGGCGTCATGATCGGCGAACGTGAACGCGCTGCCTTAGCCCTTGCGGCCCTGGCGAGCCTGCTGCTCGGTTGCGGCGGGCCACCCGCCTCGACCACCGACAAGCGCGTCATCGTCCTCGGGGTCGACGGCATGGACCGGAAGTTCGTCGAGCGGCACTGGGAATCGCTCCCCAACCTCGACCGTTTACGCAAACAAGGCGAATTCAAACGGCTCGCCACGACGATCCCGCCGCAGAGCCCGGTAGCCTGGTCGACCGTTACGACAGGGCGCGACCCGGGAGGCCACGGCATCTACGACTTCATTCATCGCGATCCCTTCACGCGCTTCCCGTTCTCTTCGATGGGGCAAGTGGCCGAGGCCGGGGACGTCATCGAAATCGGCGACTATGTGATTCCGTTGTCCGAAGGCGAAGTCGAGTCGTATCGCCAAGGGACGCCCTTTTGGGCGCTTCTCAGCGAACGCGGAATCCCGGTGACGATGATTCGCATGCCCGCCAATTTCCCGCCAGTTGAAAGCGACGCGCGCCAGATCTCGGGCATGGGCACGGTTGACCTCAAAGGCACGTTGGGCACGTTCACGTTTTTCACCGACGACCCGGAAGAGGAAACCCGCAACGTTCCTGGCGGCGAGATCATTCGCATCGACGCCTTCGATCATTTCACCGAGCTTGAGATTCCCGGACCGGTCAACACTCTACTCAAGAGCCGCCCCGAGGTTTCCGCGCCATTGTTGGTCCATCGCGACCCCTCCGAGTCGGTCGTCAGGCTCGATGTCGACGGACGAAGCGTGGTGCTCAACCAGGGCGACTGGTCGGGTTGGGTGAACGTTCGTTTCCCGCTGATGAGCGAGCTGATGAGCGCCTCGGGCATCGTCAAGTTTTATTTGAAACAAGCCCGTCCGCGCTTTGAACTCTACGTCACGCCCGTCAATATCGATCCCGCCATGCCCGATCTGCCGATCTCGACCCCGGCCGACTACAGCGCCGAGCTGGCCGCCGACTTGGGCGCGTTCTATACGCAGGGCATGGCCGAGGATACCAAGGCCTTTCAAGCAGGCGTGCTCGACGTCAAGGAGTTCGTCAAGCAGTCAACATTCGTGCTCGATGAAAGCATTGTCATGTTTCGGAGCGAATTCGCGAAATTCGAGACCGGCCTGTTCTTCTACTATTTTTCGAGCGTCGATCAGAACGCCCATATGCTGTGGGGTAAGTACGACGAGGAGTTGCTGCTTTTCTACATTGCCGTCGACGAAGTGGTCGGCGAGGTGCTCGACACGATCGACGAGAACACGACCTTCATCGTCATGTCCGACCACGGGTTTACAAGCTTTGACCGCTCCGTTCACCTCAACACGATCCTGATGCGCGAGGGCTTCTTGACGCTCGACGACCCGCGCAACACCGGCGACGACGAAATGTTCGTTCACGTCGATTGGTCGCGTACGCAAGCCTATGCGATGGGTGTCAACAGTCTCTACTTGAACCGCCTCGGCCGCGAGCGCGGCGGCGTCGTTTCCGAGGGAGAGGAAGCCGACGAAATCCTCGCCCGCCTTACTGAAAGGCTGCTCGCCTTCCGCGACCCCGAGAGCGGCGAACAGGTCATCGAGGAGGTCTATCTTCCCGAGGTCGATTACGTGGGCGACAATTCCATCTATGCCCCCGACATGATCATCGGCTACCGGCCGCCGTATCGGGCCTCATGGGAAACGCCGTTGGGCGCGGTGCCGGCCGAGACGGTCGTCGACAACGAGGACGCCTGGGTCGGCGATCACTGCGTCGCGCCGAAATACGTGCCGGGCGTGTTGTTCAGCAACCGAACAAGCAGCATCACGGACCCGAAGCTGGCTGACCTGACGGTGACATTGTTAAACCAATTCGGCGTCGAGCCTTCGGAGGATATGATTGGGCGAGTGTTGTACTAATCGCGTGAAGCGGATATAGAACCCGGAGCGCAAGCGACGGGGCCGCCCAGCGCGGGCCACCTCGCGCGAAGCTCAATCTTCTCGCCTCGTTCCGGTTCCTCCGCGTTAGGATAGAAACCATGCTTGGACCCAGCGTCAAACTCGACAAAGATCTCTATGCCCGCGTGAAGCGTTGCGCCGACACCGCGGGCTATTCTTCGCCCAAGGAATTCATCCAACACGTCATTGAGAAGGAACTCGCCAACATCGAAGGCGATGATTCCGACGAGGCCCTGTTGGAAAAGCTCAAGGGCTTGGGTTATATCGAATAGGCGTGCCCGAGCGCGCCGGTCGACCTGATCGGGAATCATCATCGTGGACTGGTTGAACGCTATTCTTCGTCTCGCCGTCGGCATCTTTGCCGTTCCCCCGGTAGACCTGCATCCGCTCGTCGGCCTGACGGTGCTATCGGTCGTTGTCGGCATCTTCATGCTGTGGGTCTTCGGGAAAGTCTCCGATCAAGACCGCATCCTGGCGACGAAGAAGCTGGTGCAGGCCTATCTGCTCGAGCTGCGTTTGTACGGCGACGACCCGGGCCTGATCTGGAAATCGCAATCGGCGCTGATTCTCGCCAATTTCCGCTATATGGGTTTGATGCTCAAACCGGCGGTCTACTTGACGATCCCGATCGTCATTCTGTTGTTCCACCTCGACGCCTTCTATGGGATGAAGCCCCTGCCGGTGGGCGAGTCGGCGGTCGTCACCGTGCAGGTCAACGGCGCCGTCACGCCCAACACTCCGGCCCCCAAGCTCCAGGCACCGGCCGGCGTGAAGGTCGAGACGCCCGCTGTGCGAGCCGTCGAGCCCGGGCAGTTCAGCTGGCGCATTCGACCCGAGCAAGCCGTCAGCGGAGCGCTCCGCTTCGACTGGGGCAAGAACGGCTCCTGGGAAAAGTCCATCGCGGCGGGCGAAGAACTACAACTGCTATCGGTGCGGCGCGTCGGCACCTGGTACGAAACCGTCTGGAATCCGGCCGAAGACCCCATCGAAGCCGCTTCGGTCGCCTGGGTCGAAATCCTCTATCCCGCCGCCACGATCGAGTGGGCGGGCATCGATCTGCACTGGCTGATTTGGTTCCTCGTGCTGTCGATCGCCCCGGCCTATCTATTAAAAGATTATTTCGGCGTAACCCTCTAACGGCCGGCCGGCCACGTCACCCTGCACCGAATTTTTCCTCTACAATAGGCCGTTTGGCGCTACCTCGCCGGTTGACGTTTTCAACCAACGGTAATCCCGAGGCCGACAGGGGATAATTTATTCATGAAACTCAAAGACCAAGTTGCCATCGTCACCGGTGGGGGAACCGGCATGGGGCTCGGCATCTCCGAACGTTTCGGAGCCGAGGGCGCCAAAGTCGTCGTCAATTATCGTGCCTCGAAAGACGCCGCTGAAGCGGTCGTCGCCGACATCGTCGAAAAAGGCGGCGAGGCGGTTGCTTACCGTGCCGACGTCTCTGAAGACGCCGAGTCCCGCGCCATGATTGATTTCGTTCGGGAGCGTTGGGGTCGGCTCGACGTGCTCGTCAACAACGCGGGGTGGAGTAAAGTGACGCCGCATCATAAGCTCGAGGACTTAACCGACGAAATCTGGGACCGCACCCTGAACACCAACCTGCGCGGAGCCTTCTACTGCACGCGAGCAGCGGTTCCCTTGATGCGGGAGTCGGGCGGCGGCGCGGTGATCAACAATACTTCGGCCTCGGCTTGGACCGCCGCCGGAAGCACGATTGTCTACTCGGCGTCGAAAGCCGCCTTGGTCAACATGACGAAGTCGTTGGCGCGAGCCCTCGCACCCGAGATTCGGGTCAACGCCATCGCACCCGGCATGGTGCGCACACGCTTCGCGGGCTGGCCCGACTCGGCCTTCGAGCAAGCGACGAAGGTGACTCCCCTTGAGCGCATTGCCACCGCGGAAGAAATCGCGTCCGTCGTCCTGTTCTTGGCTGCTGACGCCACGGCCATAACCGCCGAGACGATCCTCGTCGACGGCGGCAGAACGCAACTCGGCGACACACGGTCCCGATGAGTCAGTCGAAGCGAGCCGCGTAAAGCAACGTCAGCATCGTCTTGGCGTCCTGAATGCGCCCGTCGGCAACCATTGCAAGCGCCTCGGCCGGTTCAACCCAACGCGGTTCAATCAATTCGTAGGGTTCCGGCGACGCGGCGCCGGGCTTGAGGCCGCGTGCCTCGTACGCAGTGATCCGTTCATCGCAAAAACCCGGCGCGCTCCAAAAACGGCACAGTTTACGCCAGCTCTTGGCGCGATACCCGGTCTCCTCGCGTAATTCCCGCTTGGCCGTCCGCAACGGCGTTTCCCCGGCATCGAGAGTCCCGGCTGGCAACTCCCATAAGTTCCGGCGAAGCGGCAGCCTGTATTGCCGGATCAACAAGATACGCTCAGCCTCGTCCACGGCGAAAACGACTACCGCCCCGGGGTGACGAACGATCTTTCGGTCGAGTGTGACCCGGCCGGGACCAACGGCGTGATCGTGCGTAACTTCGAAGATGGGCGTTTTCAAGACGGGTTTCGAGGAGGTAAGGCGAAATTTCGGCATGACGATCGATCCAAGAGAGGAGTCGGGCCGCACGGAAGCACAAAGCGGACCAGCGGGAATCGAGAAACCCGTTCCCCACACCCCGATATAATAGAAACAGTGTCAGACGAAAAACTCAAATTCGCCGTCTTCATCGATTACGACAACATCGAGATCGGCGTCAAATCCACCCTTCGCCGTGAATTCGACGTGCAATGCGTGCTCGAGGGGATTAAGGAACGCGGAGAAGTCGTGGCCAAGGTGGCCTACGGCAACTGGAGCCGCCAAGCTTCCGAAACCCGCGCCTTCACCGAGCACGGAGTCCAAATGGTGCAGCGCGACACTACGCCGCGCGGCGACAAGAACGGCGCCGATATCAATTTGGCCCTCGACGCGCTCGAGATGGCCTTCACGCGCGACCACATCAACGCCTTTGCGATCATCAGCGGCGACAGCGACTTCATGGCGCTCGTCAATAAGCTCAAGCAATACAACAAACGCGTTTACATCGTCGGCGGCAAGGCTTTCACCAGCACGATCCTGCAGCGCAACTGCCACGAGTTCATCAGTTATGAATCGCTGCTCGACCACAGCTCGTCGCGCTCGCGGCGAGGCGGCGCCACCGCGCAACGCCCAAGCCGGCGGCGCTCCCTGCCGCTGTCGAAGGCCGTCCCGCTGATCGACCGCGCACTGAACGCGCTTGAAATCCGCGGCGTCCAACCGCAATTAGGCCTACTCAAGAGCACCATGTTGCAGCTCGATTCGGCCTTCACCGAAAGTGACTACGGGACGTCGTCGTTCTCGAGCTTCATCGAGAAGTTGGTCGCGAAAGACATTCTCGGGCTCACGACGATCGACGGCCATCTCGTCGTCGACCGCAAGTCGAAGAAGGAGCTCGAGGAGGAAACTTCTCTGGGACCGGAAGACGCTCTGCCGGTACTCCGGAAAGTCCTCGAGGCGAATGTCAGCTTGCTCGAGATGGGCATTCCCGAGCGGGAGATTCGTGCGCTTGTGCGCGCCGCCGACGCGGATTTCAACGAGACCGAATACGGCTTTTCGGAGTTCGCCGAACTTTTAAATCTGGCTCAGGACAAGGGGCTGGTTCGAGCCGAGGCCGATTCCGACCTTCATCTTCGGTTCTATCAAGGCAACGAGCTGCTCTCACCACGCAGGCGATCGAGGCGCGCTCCGGCGCGCCCCAGAACCGCTGCCGATTCAGACTCAGCCTCCACGCAACCCGAAGCCGAGCAGCCCGAGCAAGCCGACAGCAAAAGGCCTCGTTCCCGAGCGCCTCGACGGCGACGCGGTCGTTCGGCCTCCTTGGCAAACGTCCCGACGTCTTCCGAAAATATCGACGACTCACACACAGAAGCAACCGAGGGCGCCGAGGCTGACTCAGAGGTCAGTGCAGCCGACAGTCCCGAGACGGCTTCGGGCGGTGACACCGCGCCCGACCAGGTCGTCAGCTCCGCGAGCGAGCCGACGGAAGCTTCCCCCGACGAAGTCGCCGCAAGCTGACCGCCGCAGCTTCGTGTGCCGCGTTTCTCGCGAATTCATTTCATGCGCTCGGCCCTCAAACGCGGCTCATTTTGTGATGTTTCGCACCAAGAACGCCGCCTGAGCCACCCTACGGAACCTGATTCCCCTTTAACGCTACAATCGAGAGCGTTACAATCGAGAAGGTGCACCGCGCGGGCGGATCTTCAACCGCGGGCACGGACCCTTGGGAGGATGAAAATGATTTGGACAAGAACGCTTACCGTGACCAGCCGGCTTTTGGCGGCGTCGCTGCTTGTGCTGCCGCTGGGAGCGCAGGAACTCATCTCCGCCATCGGCGGGATGGTCTATCACATCGAGGGCGATGCCTTGATTGAAGACAAGGCCGTTAAGTTCGACCCCGCTCGCCCCCCGCAACTCGCGATGGGCGAAAAGCTGCGGACGGAAATGGGCCGCGCCGAGGTAATGGTCGTTCATGACGGATTCATGCGGCTGGCCCCCTACTCCAGCATGGAAATGGTGCGAGCAGGCTCTGATACCGCCCACATGCGGCTGCACAAGGGTTGGGCGATCGTCGACCTTAAAGAGGTATGGGACAGCGAGTCGGTCTCGGCGGTGATCGGCGACAACGAGATCAAGTTTCTCAAGGGCGGGCTCTATCGGCTCGAAGCTCGCGAGAACGAGCCGGTCCGCCTGAAGGTCTTCAAAGGTAAGGCGGCGATCGTCGTGGACGGCGACGAAAAGACTGTCAAGAGCAAGAAGATGATCGAGATCGGCGGAGCCTCGGACGTTGCTGTCAAGTTCGACCACAAAGACATCGACACCTTTGACGAATGGCAACGCCATCGAAACGGCATAATTGCCGAGAAACAGAAGGCGGCAATGGCCTTGGCGCGCAAAGGCGAGGGCGAACGAGCGGATCTACTGCTGTTGAAGCAGGGTTCGGCGATGTGGGGTTGCCGGCAGGCCGGCATCGGCTGTAGCGGAGCCATGGGCGGTGGAATCGGCGGCGCGGGCGGACGCGGTGGATTTGGCGGGTCCGGTCCCGGTGTGAGCCGTGGCGGCGGTGGTGGTGGGAGGCCCGCCGGCGGCGGCGCTCCCGCGGGCGGCGGCGGCGGACGCTAAGCGCAAACCGGTCGGTCCTCGATAGGCGTCGTTTCGCGCTGGCGGTCGGCCGTGCGCATGACAAATATTAACCGGCGCCGCTTGCAAGCAGGGTTTGCGTCTCGCGGGCGACGATGAGTTCTTCGTTCGTGGCGAGCACGACGACTTGGACCGGGCGGTGGGGGTAGGAGATCAGGCGATCTCCCGCGCCTTTCAAGTTCTCGACGGGGTCGAGGCGGACTCCGAGGAATTCCAATTCACGGCAGACGGCCGCCCGCAACGCGGCGGAGTTCTCGCCGATGCCGCCGGTGAACGCCAGCGCATCAAGGCCGCCCATGACCGCCGCGAACGCCCCAACGGTTTTTCGTATCTCATAAGCAAAGGTGTCGAGAGCGAGACGGGCGCGCGCGTTGCCCTCGGCCGCGGCTTGTTCGAGATCCCGCACGTCGCCACCGGCGATTCCCGATAGTCCGGCAAGGCCTCCGCCCGAGAGCAACTGCTCTCGCATTGCCTCAGTCGACAGCTTAAGTCGGTCCATCACCGCGAGCACGGCGAAGACATCGAGGTCACCGTGGCGAGTCGCATTCTCGACGCCCGACTGCGGCGAAAAACCCATTGTCGTGTCGACGGACCGGCCGCCGTCAACGGCGCAAATCGATGAGCTGCCGCCTAGGTGACAGGAAACGAGCCGCAACCGAGCGGCCGAGGTGTCGAGCATCTCGGGAACCCGCCGGCTGACGTAACGATGCGAGGCGCCGTGAAAGCCGTACTTACGCACGCCGAATTGTTCGACCCATTCGCCCGGCACGCCGTAATAAGAAGCCTCGTCGGGCATCGTGCGATGGAACGATGTCTCAAACACGGCGACCAAGGGCAGATCGGGACGCAACGAACGAAAGATCTCCATCGCGGAAAGGTAGATGCCGTTGTGCAACGGCGCCGCGATCTCGTATTCACGCATGGCGGCAAGCAAGTCATCGTCCACTCGGAACGTTCCGCGATAGCGCGGCCCGCCGTGGACCGCTTTGAAACCGACTCCGTCGACGGGGTGCGGCAGATCGAGAACTCGCGTGACCGCCTCGCGATGGTTCGCCGCGTCGCCCCCCCCAAGACCGATGCGCTCCAGGCGGCCGCGCGCCAAGGTCGTTTCGGAGGGAAACTCGATGAGCTGATATTTGAGCGAGGTCGAGCCGAGGTTGGGGACGAGAATGTTCACTGGAAGGCGTCTGAAAATGATGCGGCCCGGGAAGCGAGTCCCGGGCCGAATGTCTTTAGTGCCGGCCGGCCCGTTAGGTCCGGCACAGGGCGGTCTACTTGATGGCGGCTTGGATGCCGGTCACGGCCTGCTGGGCTTGCGCTTTCAGCGGGCCATCCGTTTTGGCGGCCGCGTCCATCCAGAAGAGAGCTTTGTCGATATTGTCACCGCCGACGTCGAGCTTGACGTAGCAAAGCCCCAGGAAATACGAAAGCGCTTGGTAGTTGGCCCCGCCTTGTGCTTTGACGGGGTCCACCGCTTCCAGCAGATGCGTACGGGCTTCGCGGAACTTGTCTTTGTTCTTGTCGCCGGCTTCGACGACCAAGATCTTACCCATGATGAGATTGCCAAAGCCGGTGAATCGCGTCTTGTGCGCGGCCCAATCTTCTTCACCGACATTTTCCGGTTTCGGCTTGGAGGCCAGCACTTCCAGCAGCCGCTGGGCGTAGCCGCGGGCCTCGACGACTTGCTGCGAACCCAGGCTCAACTCCGCCAACGTGTAGAGGTACTCCTCATTCATGTCGTTTTTCTGGAGCGAAGACTTCATGGCTTGGATCATCTTGGCCATGTCGCCGGTTTGGCGGGCGGCCACGACAATCTGATCATTCGCCTGCCCGCCATACTTCCCGTCCGGATAGTGCTCCAGCAACGTGTCGAGGTATTTGAGCTTCGTCGCCACGTCGGTCTGCTTGTAACTCGAGGTGAACAGCGAGTACTCGACGTAATCCACGATACCTTGGGCGTAGTCGATTTGCCCTTGATATGCAGCCATTTCCTCTTCGCTCGCATCTTCGAAGGGCTGTTGGTCGGCGGCTTTCTCGGCCTCGACCTTGGTACTCAGCAGGTGGGGAAGCAGCGCCGCCCAATCCTGCGCTCCTTCAAGAGCCTTCACCAGGTTGTACAGCACTTCCAAGTCGTCGGGCGCGATTTCCACAATGGATTTTCCGTGCTCGGCGGACTTGGCCCAATTCTCGTTTTCCAGATGCAGACCTTGCAACAGCAACTGCACGTAGTCGATTAGATAGTGTTCGGGGTATTGCGCGACGAAGGATTCGAGCAGTTCGATCTTCTCGTCGGTCGACTCGGAATCGAGGGCTTCCTGGACGAGTGCGCCCTCGTCCTCGTCCATGTCAACGTCGACATCACGAATGTCGTAGTATTCTTCCTCTTCTTCTTCTTCTTCATCCTGCGCGAAGGCCGGCATCGAGACCAGACCGAAGATCAGCAGCGCTAGCCAAAGTTTGTTCATGACACATCTCTCCCAGCCGGTGCATCCCGGTATCTCAAGCATGGTACGCCAATCGCATCGCGGAAGCAACCCGTCCGGTTCGTGAAAACGGCTTCGCAAAGGGATCGCCAATTGCCGCGGCCCGACCTGGGAAACCGGCCCTCACGGTTTCGCTATCCTAATTATGGGCGGCGGCGGTTGCTGGGCGGCCGGGAGGAAAAAAGCGATGAATCGACGTCATTTCATGGTTTCGGTGGGTACGACATTGGGAGCGGCCGGCGCGGTTCGCGCGGCGCCGAAAGCCCCCGCCCGGATCACGAAAATCACGTTGACTTCGGTGCAGGGGCGCTTTCACAAGTTCGTCGCGATGAACTCCTACGATAAGGCGCCCAAGGGCCACACCTATACCAACACGTTGGTGCGTGTCGCGACCGATCAAGGCGTGGAAGGCGTCGGCGTGATGGCCTACGCGCTGCCCGATAAGGCGTTTCATGCCGCCTTAGGGCGATTAGTGGGCCTTGATCCGTTGGCGCTCTACCAATTCCAAGACGGCCGCATTACCGATCGGGCCGATCCGCATCGCGAACTGCTCGCCGACCACAAGCATCTCGACGGGCCGTTGTTTGACCTGATCGGGAAACTGCGGGGCGTGCCTTGCTGGAAGTTGATGGGCGAGCCGGTCCGCGACAGGACCGACCTCTACGATGGAACACTCTATTTCAGCGACATCTGGTTTCGAGATCGCGGCGCCGGGGCCGTGGTCGAGGAGGTGATCGAGGCGCAAAAGATGGGCTACCCGGCCGTCAAGATCAAGGTTGGGCGCGGCTCGAAGTGGATGGAAGCCGAGGAAGGCTTGCAACGCGACATCGAAGTACTGCGGGCGGTTCGGGAAGCCGTCGGCCCGAAGTTGAAGATCAACGCCGACGCCAACAACGGTTATCGGGACGACTACGCTCGAGCCTGGCGACTGCTCGAAGCATCGAAAGCAGCTGATCTCCATTTCATCGAAGAGATCTTCCCCGAGGACGTCGACCTCTACACAAAGCTGCGGGGGCGAATGAAGCAGGCCGGTTTGCGAACAATCGTCGCCGACGGAGAGAACTTCACCGAGGCCGCTTCGTTCGATCCGTATCTGCAGCCGCGGCGATTGATGGACATCGTGCAGTTGGATATCCGGCGGGGCGGGTTCATTGAAGGGATGAAGACGGCCCGCAAAGCCGAGGCGGCCGGGGCCGTGTCGATTCCGCACAACTGGGGTTCGCAGGTCGGGCTCTTCATGGGCCTGCACTTGGCCAAGGCGATCAAAGTCGTCGCCGGGGCCGAAGACGACCGATCAACCTGCGATGCGGTCGTCGCAAAGGGTTACGAATACGCCAACGGAACGTACACGACCTCAGACGAACCGGGCTTGGGGATTACCGTAAACGAAGACGTGTATCGGGAGAAGTATCAAGCCGGCGAGACGGTGATTACCTAGCGGACGCAAGACGTCGGGCTCAACCTGATCTGTAAAATAGACACCAGCAGCCAGCCAAGGGCGCGTAGCTCAGCCGGATAGAGCATCTGCCTTCTAAGCAGACGGTCGCAGGTTCGAGTCCTGCCGCGCCTACCAATTCCCGCTTTCGTAACTCTTTCTACCGCAACGGGTTACAGCGGGCCACCCGTTACCGCACCCCGGCCGAAAGTTTCGACCCTACCTGACCAGGCTGATGAGTGCCCCCCGGGGGCGTTTCTTGTTTCTTAATGAGCGGATCGGACTTTCCGGCACCGGCGACGCGCGCTTTCCTCGAACGCACCGCCGCCCGGAACGCTCGCCGATTCCGTGCCTCATGCACTCTCCGCCCACATCGCGGCGTGCTCGACCTGGCGGCGGAACTGCTTCGGGTCGTAGAACTTTTCGTAGTAATCGATCTCAAGGTGTGAAAATTGCACCCAGACACCGGGTAGGTGAAAGGCGTCGACATGGGCGGGGAACCGTCCGTAGGTATCGTAGATGTAGTTGCAGATGTCCTTGAGATACTGGATCGCCTTCGGTGAGAACGGCTCGGCGTTGTCGAGGAATTCCTTGGCCCGTTGAGGCGAGTTATAGGACATGGCGAAAATTTCCTTCTCGCCATATGCGCCCTCGGAACCGTATTTTTCATCGAGCATGCGGTCCACCATCTCGTCCATCGAGCTGACGTAGGGTGGGCACAGCGCCTCCAAAACACCGTCCAAGCCGACTGGATTGGGCAGCGGGGCGGGAACAGGCGGCCAAACCGTCCACTTCTTCTTGGGTTCGTGCATTCGGAAACCGAGGCCGAGCATGCCTTTCGCTTCGTCGCGCTCGAAAATATAGGGTGGAAAGATCGAAGCGTGGATCCAGATGCCCAGTCCCATGGCCTGGCCCAGAAGCATGAGGTTTTGCATATGCAAAACCGCCTCGTAGTCGAGCCGCCAGGCGTGGCCCATTCCAATCGGAGCGACGATGTCGGGATTGGTGAACCCGCTGCGAGCCCACTCGATGCCGCCGGCCGGCTGATAAGGAATCTTTCTGCCCAGTATGCCCAGGCCTGAGGCCACCCAGGCCCCGAACTCCGTCAGGTTCTTGGGACGGAACTTTTGCCAGTCATCGACAAACGTCGGTCGCTCGCCGTCCGGCTCCGAGAGCAGGTTGAGCATGATGTTGAGCATGCCGCGCGTGCAGTCGACGATGGGCATCAGCAGCGTTGTGCCCGGGACATTGGAGAGCTGCTTATTCCAGACGTGATAGTAGGGAAAACGACGCGGAAACTCGAGCCGCTCCGGGTAAAGATGAACTTTGACCGCCTTGGCGGCCGCGATCCAGTCGGCGTCGGTCCAGTCTTGCCGGTTCGGAGGAAAGTCTTTGAGCACGGCGAGACCGGCGCGTCCTCTGAGACTCTTGAGCAACCAGACACCTTCATCGTTGATCATGAAAAACGAAGTAGCCTGGGCGTTGTCGGGACTGCTCGCGGCGCGCCCGAGCACGTTGGTGAACGGGGTTCCGAGTTCTTTTCCGCCGTCGGCGGTGCGCAACGGCCCGTCATGATGGGTGACGCCGGTGATGCCGGTTGAAACAATCAGCACCGCTTCTTCGAGCTTGCTCAGCGGCTCGGGCTGGTTGACGCTTTGATGGCTGAGACCGGCGGCGTCGATCGACACCCCGCGAGCCACCCGCCGTGTCCTGCGCTCGGCGATCGCCGACACCAGTGGATAGCTGAACAACTGCTTGAGGCCCGGGTGGGTATGGCCGTCGGGTGAGGGAGCCGGCTGGGCGCCCGTATCGGCGCCGCTCATTGGGAACTTCCCGCGCCGGCGCCAACAGCGGTGATGTGACCCCGGGGGCGATTAAACACATTCAGTTGCGCGACGAGATCCGGAAAGATGTCCGTCGCCGCGTTTTCCCCGATGAAGAAGTCCATATGCGCGTAGGTCGGATAGGTGATCATCTGGTAGAGCGTCGCATCGTTGTGGGCGCACAGCGTGCGTAGAGTCTGTCGCGACCCCTCGGGCAGAAACAAGTGATTCTGGGCGCCGTGAATGAGCGTGATCGGGATGGCCAGCCGCTCGACATGCGGCAAGTAGACGTCCTTACCCTTGGCATTAAGGATTTTGCCCTTCCGCACCAGCTTCGCGATATGCCGGAACGAGGAAAGGTTCGCCTCGCCGTAGAGGAGCTGGATGCGCCGTTCGATCGGGCTCTTGAAACGGCCCTGTGTCGGGTAGAGGTTGAGCACCGCGTCGCCGAGACGGTCGAGCCAGTTTGAGCTGTCGAAATCGGTGGTCAGCGTATCAACTCCCAACGCCGAGAGCACCGAGGCAACCCGAGTCCCGGCCCGAAACTCATTGAGGGGAGGCGATAGCGGATAGAACGACAGTTGCGAGCAAATCGCCGAGCGAACCTTACCCTCGAGCTTGCCGGCCAACATGCTCATCAAGAAGGTCATCGAGCCTACGCAATGGAGGATCATTTGCACGTCCTCGGCTCCGGTTTCCGCCAAAACCTTGTCGACAGCCGCCGGGTAGTCCTTCGTTGCGATGTCGTCAAGAGTGAACTGCGTCGAGGCCGAGGCTAACTCCGGGCTGGCGCGGTAGTCAAACAGCCAGACGTCATAGCCATGGGCGTAGAGAAACTCCGGCAGGTTGGTGTCGATCGTGTCGATGCTGAACGCCAGACTGCTCGTTCCAAAGCCGGGCGAGAGCATCACCGGACCCTTGCCTCCTCCCCGGTAGCGGGTCAGCTTGAGCGTGACGCCGTCTTCGGTCTGAAACAAGTGAAGCTCGGGAGCCGCCATGCGCAAGGGGCGTTTGGCACGGGGCCGCGGATCGGAATCGAATGCACTCTTCTTGGCCAAAACTCCGCCGTAGACTTCGAACAGTTCCCGGTTGAAGAAATTACCGAAGTCGGCGACGGCCTTGAGACGCTCCGCGTCGTCTTTGGCGTTGGTGACCTGCATCGTCGTCATCTGGATCATGAAATCCCGGGGGTCGATTTCGAGAATTCCCTTCCCCATCACCGGGCTATTCATGTCTTCGCCGTCGAAGACGGTGATGTAGAGCGTCGTGGTGTCTTTCCACAGATCCAGACCCGGGTCGTTGCGCACGACTTTGAATCCGTGGAAGAAGTACGTCCGTCCCTGTTCCGACGTCATCTTCATGCTGTATTTCATCAGCCGCGTGTCGGGGCGATCGGGATCGTCAATCAGCAGTTGGAATACTCCCTCGGTAACGGTCAACGGCTCCGGCGAGAGAGCCGGCGCGACGACGCCGCCGATGGCGCGGGCTTGATGCTCCGGGTGCCGGATCATCTCTTCGAGATCATCGGAGATGATGGTCAAGATGAACTGGAACGGAGAATCGTCCGCCCGACCGCGCCGAGAAGCCGCCTCGAAATCCACCGTCTCTTCGGTGGACAGGAAGCCCTTCATCGTCTCGGTGAAGCGAATGCCCAGCGTGTGTACCCGGGGCGGCCCGGCGGGCGCCTAGGAGGGCAGCGAGTAATCGATCGTCCATCCGCGGTCTTCGGCGATCAGCTCGCAGCAGCGCTCGGTAACGGCCGAGATGGTGAGCAAGGGGTTGACGCCCAGAGCCCGAGGGATGACCGAGCCGTCCGAGACATAGAGGTTTTCGTAGACGGCATGGCCCTGCTCGCCGGCGAAGACCTACCCCCTGTGGTTGACAACCCCTTGAGCGGCGTCTTCGGCCATCCCGCAGCCACCCAGAGGGTGAACCGTGGTCAGATTGTGATCCGTTAGCTTTGACCAGGCCGGATTGCGGACATACGTTCCGCCCAATGGTTTCGTGGCACTGTGCAGTCTCTCGCTAATGGTCGTGAAGATGTCCTGTTCGCCGGCATCGGGCCAGTTGATTCTGAGACGATCATCCTCCAGCTCCATCTCTCCTTGGCTATCGTCGTGGGCCATCACCAGATACGTCTGCGTGTTGTCGATCGCGCCGTGATAGGGGCCGTGCACAAGGCTTTCCAGCTCTCGCAAGCCCTCTTTCACGGAATCGCCCAAATCGGTATCCTTACCGAAGAGTTTCGCCGCGGCCGACAGACCGAGCGGCAACATATCGGCCAAACCTCCGGCCACCGACCCCTCCTCGATGATCAGACCGTCCTCGAGCGTGCCCAACCGGCGCGAGTCGATCACGCCGGTGATCGTCGGACCGACTGGCTCGCGGCCCTCGTGCGGACGGTGCCCGTGACCGACACCGTTGATCTCGCGGTCGCTGTTGTAAGAGAAACCGAGAAAATCGCCGTTGCCGGTGAAACCCTTGCCGACCCGCTTCGACAGTGGCACGCCCGCCTTGCCGGAGCGAAGCAAAATTTCGGTCGAACCCAGCGCGCCCGCCGCCAAGATCACCAGACCGGCTCGAAGCGTCATCGTCGGCGCCTTGAAGTTTTCGCGGCCCGAATCAAGGATCTGATAGTGGATCACCCAACTCGCATTCTCCCGCTCCAGCCGGCGGACATCGATCTGTGTGAAGATCCGACCGCCGTGATTAACCGCATCGGGCAAATAGTTCATCATCAGCGTATTCTTGGCTGAATAATTGCACCCGGTCAGGCAATCTCCGCAGCGCGTACAAGCCTGCTGCTCCACCCCGACGTGGTTGGTTCCATCCGCGAAATCAGTGAAGTTGACGTTGATAGGAACTCGATAAAACTCCCCTTCCAGCGCACTCGCCGACGCCTCGAGAGCGTCCAGTTTTTCGAGCCGCAGGTAATCTCCATCTTCGTAGGGCACAGCTTTAAGCATGTCCAGCGCCCGTTTGGTTCCGTCCTTGAGCTTCGTGCCGATATCGTCGCAAAAAGCTTGAGGCCACCTCGGGTGGTCGATCGCACGGCGGTCGGCTTCGAGGCTGACGTTGGCATTCACCAACGATGTGCCGCCGAGACCACATCCCTTGAAGACATTGATATTGTCATTTAGGCGCATGTCATAGAGGCTGGAGCGGGCCCCTAGGTGAGCCTTCGGCGTGTCGATCTGGGTTTCGGCGAGAACTTTGGGGTTCGTGTCGGGAAATTCGCCGGGAATAAATTCGCGGCCTTTCTCGATCAGGCAAACTTGCTGCCCGGCGCGCGCGAGCCGGGAGGCGGCGATTGCGCCTCCGTATCCCGAACCGATCACGACTACGTCGTAGCGGGACTGGATCTCTTCGATGGGGGACGACAGACGATGCATGGTTGACCTCGACTGACCTATAGAGAAATCAGATTAAATACATTCCTAGGCAAGGAGTATGCATGTCTTTTGCAAAAAGATCAACAGTTTTCTCAGTAAGTCCGAATACCGTTCCGCCGGCCGGCTAAAGAGCGAATCGGACGCCGGACCAACGCCGGCCCGTATTTCTCATCGCCTGACGGGCAAAGCACACGATAGGCCCGCCATTACGTCGTTGCGCTTACCCGATGGGTACTCCGCCATCCGCAAGATTCTCCGCGGAGGACCCGTTTGTACCGGCCTTCACCAGGCTGAATAGCGTCTGCCCGGCTCTGGGCCGCGCCGAGATTTCGGCCGTCACAACCGAAAAATCCCCGCCCTCGCTGATGATGAACATCGGAATGGCGGAGTCCCCGTACATTTCACGAAAGGCGGCGTAGTCGAATTTCTCGGTGATTCCAGTTGTTTTGACCGTCGCTCCAGCCTCGAACATTTGTGACAGGTGATCGTACGTCACCGTTTCGCCGAACAGGAAGCGTCCGGCCAAGTGCTCGGGCGCAGTCGACTCCCGACCCGCCGAGTCGCCAACGCCCGGCGAGAGTTGATAGACCTCGGCACGCCCGAAGATCTCGGCAAAATGCAACGCCGCCAGGGAGTTGGCGTCGTCATTCGACGTGACGGCTAACAAACGATTAATGCCGTAGAGGTCAATTTCGTCACGGACCTGTTCTGACAGAATGGCCCCGTAGCGGGCCGCGAGACCCGCCAAATTGGCGGCCGCCACATGGGCGCGGTTGCTATCCACTAATACCACGCGAACGCCTTCCTTCTCGATAGCATGGCCGATGGCCCGAGCCCACGAGTGGGCTCCTACGATAAGCGCTCCCCGCGGATTGGGTTGCGCCAAGCCGAGTCGACGCGCCACCGGAAAAGCGGCCAAACCGTAGATGGTTACCGTCCCGATAATGACCAGGAAGGTCAGCGGCAAAAGTTGCTCGCCTTGCGCCACACCGGCTTCGAGCAGTCGAGCGGAGAAGATCGAGGAAACCGCGGCCGCGACAATACCACGCGGCGCCATCCAAGCCAGGAATTTCTTCTCGGCGGAACTGAGGTGGGAGCCCATCGTGGAAATGGACACTGCGGCGGGCCGGGCCACGAGCATCAGCACGGCCAGAAAGACAACGCCTCGCAACGAGACGTCCGCCAGGGCGCTGAAATCCAATCGTGCCGCGAGGATGATGAAAACACTCGAGATCATCAGCACGCGCAGATTCTCCTTGAACTCGGCAATGTGTTTCACCGCGCAGAACTTCTGATTGGCCAGCGCGATGCCCATCACCGTGGTGGCCAGCAAGCCCGATTCGGCCTCCCAAATGTTCGAAACCGTGAAGACGCTGACGACCATCATCAGCGAGAGGGCGTTGTGGAGAAAGTCGGGAATCCAGTAGTACTTCAGAAGAAGAACCATCAACGCAGCGCCCGCGAAACCGACGGCGCAGCCGACAGCGACCGATGTGAAGAATTGCTCGACGATTGCCCGCGGCCCGCCGTGAAAGCCTCCCGCCAGGATCGCTTCGTAGACCAAGACCGCCAGCAACGCGCCAACGGGGTCGTTGAGAATCCCTTCCCACTTGACGATGCTTCCGATCTGTCCCTTGGGCCGAACATGGCGGAGCAAGGGGATAACCACCGTCGGTCCGGTCACCACTAGGATGGCGCCCAGCAACAGAGCCAGCGGAAAAGCGAAACCCAGGATGACATAGGCCGCCGCGGTCGTGATCACCCACGTGACCAGAACGCCCAGCGTCACAAGGTTCCGCACGATCACCCAATCTCTCGAAGGTCGGCCAGGCTCAAGCTGAGCCCGCCTTCAAAGAGGATCACGGCGACCGAGATAGATACCAGTGGAAGGAGAAGGTCTCCAAAGACTTCATCGGGATTGAGGAAGCCGCTGACGGGTCCGATCAGAATGCCGCTGAGAAGCAGCAGCAGAATGGAAGGAAGGTGCAATCGCCAGGCGATCCAGCGTGCCGCGATTCCCAAAACCAAGATCAGGGTCAGTCCGATGAGCAAGTGCTCGGGCAAGAGTTTCTCCTCGTGAAAAGAATCGAGCGGGTAAAGGAAGGTCGATCCCAATTCTACCCTGGATGGGTATTTACTTGACTCAGGTGACCACAAGATGTAGGATCGGGGAAATGGAAGATTATCCTCGGAATCTGGCCGAGTTCGAGGCGCGTTTCGCCACCGAGCAGGCCTGTCGAGAGTATCTGTGTCAACTCCGCTGGCCGGAGGGTTTTCGTTGTCCGCGATGCGGGCACGACAAAGCGTGGGCGGTGCGGACAGCGCTGCTGGAGTGCGCCGGCTGCGGGCATCAAGCTTCTCCAACGGCGGGCACAATATTTCAAGACACCCGCCAACCCCTCCAGAGTTGGTTTCGAGCCATGTGGTGGCTCACGAGCCAGAAGAACGGGGCGAGCGCGCTGGGCTTGCAGCGGGTGTTGGGCCTGGGCAGCTACAAAACGGCCTGGACTTGGTTGCATAAGCTCCGGCGCGCCATGGTGCGGCCCGGACGCGATCGGCTCAGCGGGCGCGTGGAGGTTGACGAGACTTACTTAGGAGGCTTGGAGGAGGGCGTGCGCGGTCGCCAAACCGACGCTGAGGCGCTGATTGTAGTAGCGGCCGAGGAAGATGGTGCCGGCATCGGGCGGGTTCGGATACGCACCATTCCCAACGCCTCCGGGGACAGCTTGATGGCCTTCGTCGGCGAGTCGATCGAACCCGGCAGCGTGGTCCATACCGACGGTTGGCTGGGATACGAACCGCTCGAAGGCGACGGCTATCGCCACGAGGTGAGCTACCTGGAGGGGCAACCGGCGCGCGCCTCGAAACTGCTCCCCCGGGTGCACCGCGTGGTGTCGTTAGTGAAGCGCTGGATACTGGGCACGCATCAAGGAGCGGTCAGTCACGAGCATCTCGACTCCTACCTCGACGAATTCGCCTTCCGCTTCAACCGCCGCAAGTCCAGAAGTCGAGGCAAGCTCTTTTACCGCCTGGTTCAACAGGCCGTCGCCGTGCCACCGGCACCCTACAAATCGCTGGTCGGAGGCACCGCGACACGCGCTACGGACGACCACAACATGTAGGGGCTATTTCCCAATACCTGAGTCAAGTAAATACCCATCCTACCCTGAACAGCGGGGCGGAGCCCACCTACGAATGCGGCGTTCAATCCGGGAGGAAAGGCGGCAGCGACGCAAGACCCTAACGTTCTCTAATTTTCCGCTGCACTCGGGGTTCTAAAATGGGGTCGAGGCTTGCCGGCTCAACCGGAGTTGCGTTGGCGGCGGTAGGCGTCGCGATTTTCTCGGGACTCGAAGAAAAGGGTTTCGCCGTCGATGACGTCTTTGACGGCGACTCGTTCATCGATGTAAGTTCCCGAAAGTGGATCTTTCACGAGGAGATTCGCCTCGCTTTGGCCGGCGCCCGACGCGGTCTTTTGTTCGGACCCGCCGGAACCCTTCAACGCACCCATCACGGCGCGCGCTACATCCCGAACCAGCCAGCGGACCAGCGCCAGCGCCGCGACGACGAAGATAAGAATCAGCAGATTGCGCATCATGGTTCAAGCAGCGACAGAAAAAAAGGGCGTCGGCCTACGCCGGCGCCCTATTTTCGATGATCAAGCCGTTGAGCCCGACCTTAGGAAGACTTCCTCCGGCGCCGACGCTTCTTTTTCTTCTTCGACTTGTCTTCGTATTGCGTTTCCACCGAAGCGGTCAACCCCGAAAGCATCCCCTGCGCACCCGCGGCGAACTGACCCTGGGGTTCCAGATCGATATACGTCTGGAACGCTTCGATCGTTCCGTCGGCGGGGACCACCGTTCCGTCGGGCTGTGTCACGGCCTTCCCGACCAGCGCCATGCCGAGCTGATAATACGCGCCCGCGAAGTTCGGGTCGGCTTCGGTCGCCTTCGTAAACGCCTGAATGGCGCCGTCGGTGTTGCCCGTGTTGACCATCACGGCACCCAGATTGAAGAAGTACTTGGCGGCGTTTTGGGGGTCGAGCAAGGCCGCTTCGGCCAGCTTCAGCTGGCCTTCTTCGATCTGCCCGGCGCGTACCATCACCAGGCCGACATTGTTGTGATAAGCCGCGTTGGTGGCATCGATTTCGATCGCCTTTGCATAGGAGGAGACGGCGTCGCCATAGAGCTTGGACCGCTCGGCACCCGTTTTGCTCACAGCCAGCTTGGATTGCGCTTCGCCTAGGTTGGCCCAAATGACGTGCTGGCCCGGCTCCAACTCGGAAGCCTTCACAAGTCCTTGCACCGCGGCGGGATAATTCTTCATCTTGAGCGCCACCATGCCGTTATTAAACGTCTCGTTCAACTCTTTGTTCTTGCTGATCGCCTGCTGACGTTTTCGTATGGCCTGTTCGTAGCGCTTTCTCTCTTCGGCGGTCATGCTGGCGATGTCGGCTTGGGTGGGTCCCGTTTTCTGGCGCGCGGCCAGCTTTTGCAGGTCAAACACGATTTCGACGGGATCGGAGAGGCTGACGCGCACGTTGCCTACGCGGTCAACGACTTGCCCGTCCACTTCGCAATTCACGTTGTAGTTGCCCAGAGGCAACCCGGCATGGAAGAAATTTCCCTTCTTGCGGGTTTTGACCTTGTAGTTTCCTCGTACCTGTTGGCGCTCGATCTTGATCATGGCGCCTTGAAGAGGCTGTCCGTCCTTTCCGATGACCTTCCCGCGAATGCTGCCGGTCTGACCGTAGGCCAAACTCGTGCACGCCAGGGCAGCGGTGACGAGAAACAGCGATCTCAATGATTTCGTTTGCATGCGTTAACTCCTTCGAGCTTGCGACGGCTCCACATCGTCAAGGATACACTATCAGCAAGCGCAAAAACCAGTGTATACAGGCCAAGCCGTCCTAAAATGGACTTCTTTCCGCACCCTAATGGGATTACCCGGACGAGCGCGGGTCCATGACCTGGAAGACGCCGCTCGACGACGCACGGTTTCGGTCTCTGTTTTCCGCCGTCTGATACAGTGAACACGGCAAATCCGTAACGTTGCGGGCCCCGCGGTCTTGCGTAATCCAACGACCGATGGCGGCGCGGATTGCGACGCACGTGGACACAAATGAATGCGCACGAACCCTCCTCGCTCGAGCTGACCTGCACCTGCGGCGCGGTCGCACCGCCCGGAGCGCGCTTCTGTCCGATGTGCGCTCGTCCGCTGGTTGAGCACGCCGGCGAGGCGGAAGAACCCGAGCCCCCGTTCGGGTCCGAGCTGGAAGAGCTTGTTCCGCCGGAACCGGAACGACTGCCCATCACGCTCTCGAACCCCCACGTGGTCCGTTCTTGTTATTCGAGCGCCATTCTGGCGGCCCTGCTGGGCAACACCTTGTCTTACCTGTTCTTCGTTTGGTATCCGGCGGCGGGCT
Organism: Bryobacterales bacterium; assembly: GCA_965248235.1. Classification (GTDB taxonomy): domain Bacteria; phylum Acidobacteriota; class Terriglobia; order Bryobacterales; family UBA6623; genus UBA6623. The sequence continues at coordinate 553,421 of CBDFIU010000004.1, forward strand.
TCTTCTCGGTGTACAACTACCGAAGACGTACCGGAGTCTTCGCCGGCGTTCGGGAAGGCGCTCGACTGGGTCTGGCTACAGGCGCCATGATCTTCTTGGTCTCTCTGGTGCTCTTCGCCTTCGCGCTGCTGTTGGCGGGAGATACCGCAGGCTTAGCCGAAGCGATGCGGCAACAGGTCGGGCAAATGTCGGTGCCGATCGAGTTAAAGCAGCAGATGCTCGAGATCTTGCGAGACCCCACCGCGATGGCCGTGCTTCTGGTCATGTCACTCGGGGTTTCGTTTGTGACGGCCGTTCTTTTCAGCGTCCTTGGGGGCGCCCTGGGGGCGAAAATCCTCGAGAAAGAGTAGCCCGCGCGGTCGGCCTCACGCGGTCGAATTGACGTCACACTGAGCTACAGTGGAAGAATCGTCGACCCGGCGCGGGGCGAAAAGGCTCACGGGGAACTTTCCATGGATATTCTTGCTCTATTCGGCATCAAGACGGAACAAGCGCCCGCGCCTTCCGACAGCGCGACCGAGACGATTCGCAAAATCAGCGATTCGCTCGACAAGCTTGACCGCGAACAGGCCAAATACGTCGCCTCGTTCGCCTACATTCTGGGACGGGTGGCCCACGCCGATCTCGACATCAGTCACGAAGAGACCCGCGAGATGGAGCGCATCGTCGAAGGGATGGGGGGCTTGCTCGAAGAGCAGGCGGTGCTGGTGGTGGAAATCGCCAAGACGCAGAACCGGCTGTTCGGCAGCACCGAGAATTTTCTCGTTACGAGGGAGTTTCGTCAGGTGGCCTCGCGCGAACAAAGGGTCGCTTTGTTGAATTGCCTGTTTGCGGTCTCTTCATCGGATCAGTCAATTTCAACCGTCGAAGACAACGAGATTCGCCACGTCGCCAAGGAACTGGGCCTTGACCACAGCGATTTCATCGCGGCCCGGCGCAACTACATCGAGCACTTTGGAGTTCTCAAGAAACCGGCCAAGGGAAAACCGTAGCCGCGGACGGCCCAAGGCTCGGCGCCGAGATTTCCCCATGTTGCGACGCGGAAGGACGAATGACTCGCGACGAAATCATCCTCGCGTCGGATAAGTACCTCTTTCCGGCGGTGTTTCACTATTTCGAGAAACCGTTGGTCCTCGACCACGCCAAGGACCAATACGTCTGGGACGCGGACGACAAGCAATACCTGGATTTCTTCGGCGGCATCGTCACGGTAAGCGTCGGGCACTGCAATGAGAATGTCGTTCGGGCGGTTCGCGAGCAGGCGGAGCGGTTGGTGCACGTTTCGACGCTGTTTCGAACGGAACCGGCGGCGGCGCTGGCGGCCAAGATCGCTTCGGTTACGCCGAAGGGGCTGACGAAATCTTTCTTCACCAGTAGCGGTACCGAGGCCATCGAAACCGCGGTGATGCTGGCCCGCGCCCATACGGGGCACCATGAAATCATTGCGCTGCGGCATAGTTATCACGGGCGCTCGGCGCTGGCGATGTCGCTGACCGGACACGGAGTTTGGCGCGGCGCGGGGAGCGCGCAGCCGGGGATTCTTCACGCGTTCAATGCCTACTGTTACCGCTGTCCGCTGGGGCTGACTTACCCATCGTGCGACATCAAATGCGCGACCGACGTCGAGGACCTGATTGAAACCTCGACTACCGGCGTCATCGCGGGTTTTCTCGCCGAACCGATGCAAGGTATCGGCGGATGCATCACACCGCCTCGAGAGTACTTCCCCGTCATTCGCGACATCGTGAAGCAACACGGCGGATTGCTGATTAGCGATGAAGTGCAAACCGGGTGGGGACGCACAGGAAAGCACTGGTTCGGCATCGAACACTACGGGGTCGAGCCCGACATCCTTGTTGGCGCCAAAGGTTTGGCGAACGGGTTGCCGATCGGAGTGACGGTCTCGCGTCCCGAGATTGCCGATTCGGTTCGCTTCCTGACCATGGCGACCTTCGGCGGCAACCCGGTTTCGACCGCGGCGGCCAAGGCCGTTCTTGATTTCATCGAGGAAAAGGACCTACGGACAAATTGCGCCGAAGTCGGGGCGTATCTGCGCGACGGGCTACTGGGGCTGCAAGAGGAATTTCCGGTGATCGGCGACGTTCGAGGTATGGGACTGCTTCAAGCGATGGAGCTTGTCACGGATCGCGATACGAAGGAACCGGCCGTCGAGCAGGCGGCGCGGCTGCTCGAGGCTTGCCGCGAGCACGGCTTGCTGGTGGGCAAGGGCGGATTGCGCGGCAACATCATTCGCCTCAGTCCACCGATGAACATCAGCAAGGCGGACGTGGACGAGTTTCTCAGGTTGATGAAGAGCAGCTTCGCTTCCGTCGCCTAGCCGGAAGCCGCGATCCGCTTTGACTGATCGCGGCTCCCAAGCGGTCTTACTCCTACTTCTTGCGGCCTCGTGGCGGGCGTTCGAAGACCGCTGTTACCAACACATCGGATTCCATCACGACCACGCAGATAGGTGACGTACCCGCGCAGGCGCCTTCCCAGCGAGCAAACGACATGTTCCTCTTCGTGGCGGTGGCGGTGAGTTCAACCTGCATGCCCTCTTCGTACTCGTTAGCGCAATCCTTTGTACAATCGACAGTACCGTCGGCGCTGGTTACGTTGCCGTTACCGGTGATATCGACGATCAATAGGTGGTTCTGGGGCAAGGCATTTACGGTCAGTGTCACGCCGTAGTCGCCCGCCGGCCCGCCAGCGGTGTGAGTTGCCACGATGCCGATCGGATACGCACCGGCTTCGGCCTCGGTTCCCGGAGTTTCCGTCAAGGTAGTCGTTCCCGAAGCGCCGGGCACGAGAGTCAGCGAGGACGGTGAGAACGAATTCCCCCAACCGGCCGGCTCGTTGGACGACAGCGAGAAAGCAACCTCGCCGCACGTCGCCGAGTCGTTGTTGACGACGGTGACGCTGTAGGCGGCGCCGGCACCCGGATCGACCGACTGATTGCTCGGCGAAGCGGTGACCGTCGGGGCCGCCTCGACGCAAGGATCGGGGAGTGAGTTCACCGTCAGGGTGACTCCGTAGTCGCCCGCCAGGCCGGCGGCGGTGTGGGTGACGGCGATACCGATCGGATACGCGCCGGCTTCCGCCTCGGCTCCTGGAGTTTCCGTCAAGGTTGCCGTTCCCGAAGCACCGGGCGCCAGAGTCAGCGAAGACACGGAGAACGAATTCCCCCAACCGGCCGGCTCGTTGGACGACAGCGAGAAAGCAACCTCGCCGCACGTCGCCGAGTCGTTGTTGACGACGGTGACGCTGTAGGCGGCGCCGGCACCCGGATCGACCGACTGATTGCTCGGCGAAGCGGCGACCGTCGGGGCTGCCTCGACGCAAGGGTCGGGGAGCGAGTTCACCGTCAGGGTGACTCCGTAGTCGCCCACCGGGCCGGCGGCGGTGTGCGTCGCGGCAATGGCGATCGGATACGCGCCGGCTTCGGCCTCGGCTCCCGGAGTTTCCGTCAAGGTAGTCGTTCCCGAAGCACCGGGCGCCAGAGTCAGCGAAGACACGGAGAACGAGTTGCCCCAGCCGCTCGGCTCAGTGGACGACAGCGAGAAAGCGACCTCGCCGCACGTCGCCGAGTCGTTGTTGACGACCGTCACGCTGTAGGCGGCGCCGGCACCCGGGTCGACCGACTGATTGCTCGGCGAAGCGGCGACCGTCGGGGCCGCCTCGACGCAAGGATCGGGAGCGAGTTCACCGTCAGAGTGACTCCGTAGTCGCCCACCAGGCCGGCGGCGGTGTGCGTCGCGGCAATGGCGATCGGATACGCGCCGGCTTCGGCCTCGGCTCCCGGAGTTTCCGTCAAGGTAGTCGTTCCCGAAGCACCGGGCGCCAGAGTCAGCGAAGACGGCGAGAACGAATTCCCCCATCCGGCCGGCTCAGTGGACGACAGCGAGAAAGCGACCTCGCCGCACGTCGCCGAGTCGTTGTTGACGACCGTCACGCTGTAGGCGGCGCCGGCACCCGGGTCGACCGACTGATTGCTCGGCGAAGCGGCGACCGTCGGGGCCGCCTCGACGCAAGGATCAGGGAGCGAGTTCACCGTCAGAGTGACTCCGTAGTCGCCCACCAGGCCGGCGGCGGTGTGCGTCGCGAGGATGCCTATCGGATACGCACCGGCTTCAGTGTCAGCTCCTGGAGTTTCCGTCAAGGTTGCCGTTCCCGAAGTACCGGGCGCCAGAGTCAGCGAAGACGGCGAGAACGAATTCCCCCATCCGGCCGGCTCAGTGGACGACAGCGAGAAAGCGACCTCGCCGCACGTCGCCGAGTCGTTGTTGACGACCGTCACGCTGTAGGCGGCGCCGGCACCCGGGTCGACCGACTGATTGCTCGGCGAAGCGGCGACCGTCGGGGCCGCCTCGACGCAGGGATCGGGCACCACGGTCACTGTGGCGCTGACGTTGTCGGTGTGACTCATCGGACTCACGGCGGTCTCATGAGTGGCGGTGACATCCACTGGGTAGGTGCCGGGTTCCGAGCCCGCATCGACGGTTTCAGTAAGGATCACCGCGGCCGTTGCCCCCGGCTCCAACGTAAGCACGGAGGTGGAAAATTCGCCGGCCCACCCGACCGGTTCGAGTGAACTGAGACTTAGAGAGGCCAAGGCGCAACCGCTCGAGTCGTTGTTCGTGATCGAAACGCTGTACTCAACACTGCCGCCGGCATCAACGGAAGGGTTCGAGGGCGTGGCTGAAACCGAGGGATCGGCTTCGTTGCACTGTTCCGGTCCGAAATCCACGGTGACGGTCAAAGCCGACGAACTCGCCGGGCCCACCGCGATGGACAGATTCGTATAAGCGTCCACGGTGGTACTTCCCGAGGAGACCGCCGGGTCCGAAAACGAAGACGTCGACGTCGTCCCGTCGAGCAGGTGACTCTTTGAACCCGTGAACGAATCTTCGTAGTGCAACATCGCACCGCTGTAGATCTGTGATCCAAAATTCGAATCGTAGGACCCGATTGGTTGGCGATATTCCACCCAGATGGAGTCATTGCCGCCCGAGCCTCGCTTGATCTTGAGGGCCTTCGTGCCCGAACCGCTTACCTCGGTCGGGGCTACGCTGAACTGCCCGGTGGATGTGACGTCCGTCACGGCCGAGCCGCTCAACCACCCCATCTTGGCTTTGTGCGAGGCTGCGTAGTGCCCAATAACCCAGGCTCCCAGGCACGAGAACTTGTCGCCGTAGGTGCTAATGGTTCCCGACGTTCCGAAAGCGCCCAGAGTTTCTCTCGACCCGTCGGCGGCATGGAAACGCCGGGACGCCGCGTGGCTCAACCCCAGGCTGTGTCCTGATTCATGGCAGGTGAGCTGCAATGCCTGCGTGGAGCTGCCCATGTAATTCGAGAGTTGGTGCGCGTAGGAGACGAGCTTCGTGGTATCCGGAACCGACATCGCGCAACCCAATGACGCCAGGCCGGCGTAGCGGCAACCGCTCGACGGTTTCGGGAAGACGATCACGACCCGCTCGTATTGCGAGTAGTCGATATCGGGATCGGCCAGCTCGATCGCCTTCGCGCGCAACAAGTACGACTCGTCGTTGCCGCTGGCGCAGGAGTATTCGCGATCAAGCTCGTACCATCCTCCGTCGAGTAGGTAGACGTCTCCCGTCGCCCAAGTCTGGTTGTACGAGGCGTCTTTCCAATAGCCGTCCAACGAGCTGCTTTGCCCGAAGAACGTGTCGACGACCTTCTGCCGCGACAGGCTGGGTGTGACACCCGGAAAGGTAGCTCGGATTACGGCGATGCGCTGGTCTCCCAACGCACTGCAAGTACCCGCGGCCTCCGCTGAGTTCTCCGCCGACGCGGCGCTGATACTCTCTTCGAATGCGGTCGACGCACTGGGTTCCACCGCCACGTCGTCGCCGACGCGAACGCCCTCGACGCGCAGAAAGATTCCACCCCGCAACCCGGCCGGTTCACGCTCGGCGAAGTGCAGGGCGATCCGCCGCGAGCCCTTTTGCAGAGCGATTTCCACTTCACTTTGCCGTAGCTGCTCGTCGTCAATGATGGTGTAGTCCAGGATGCCTTCCCAACTTCCCCTTACCTCGAGTTCCGCCGACGATGCTGGAAACGCCTCACGGAGCTTTTCCAACACATCGGCGGGCAACGCGGCCGCGAGCGCTTGGTCGGGATTGGTTCGAACGAGCGCGGCCAAAGCTTGGCTGCGTCGAACCAGCAGGGCCGCCGCTTGCTGTTGTATTGCCGGAGACTGCGCGGCGGAAACTCCCGCGGGCAAGCGGCCTTGCAATCGCAGCAGCGCGTTGTTCCATTGTGACGTAAGTCATCAACCGTGACGGTTTGCGGGGCACCCATTAAGGGCGTCGCACCCGTCATCAGCAAGACAGCGCTCAACAAGACCGCCGACCACCGAAAAAGGGAAACCGTCGTTGCGTACATCCAGAGCCTCCAGCCCGCCCGAGTAAGCGGCTTTGGACTCCTTATCGGTCCGGTCCCGTGATTCCTCGAATTGAAATTGAGGTCCCGGCGAGTCAGCGTGTGCCGGGCCGCCTCCGTGGGGGAAAATAGAAGTGACTCGCGCCGGCCCCGCCCATGGCCCTCATCTCTTACCGCAAGAAACGTCGCTTCGAGCAGACACCGGAACCCGCCGGTGGCGAGGGGAAGGTGTCGCCAGGGTCGGGTGCCGGCCCGGTCTTTGTTGTGCAGCGGCACGCCGCGCGCCGCCGTCACTACGACTTGCGTTTGGAAGTGGATGGCGTCCTCAGGTCGTGGGCGGTTCCCAAGGGGCCTTCCCTGAATCCTGATGACAAGCGGCTGGCCGTTCAAACCGAAGATCACCCTCTCGAATATGGGAATTTCGAAGGCGTCATTCCAGAGGGCAACTACGGAGCGGGAACCGTCCAGATCTGGGACCAGGGAACTTACGAAAGCGTCGGGGAGGCGCGGGAACAGCTCGACCAAGGAGAGCTGAAGTTCACTTTGCGAGGCCGTCGGCTGCGGGGAAGCTTTGTCCTTGTCAAGACGAAGCCCTCGGCCGCGGCTCCGAAACCGAAGCAGCCCGTGTGGCTGCTCATTAAGCACCGTGACGCGGCCGCCGACGCCGGTTGGGACGTGGACGATCACGTGGAGTCAGCCGTCAGCGGGAGGACGTTGGCCGAAATTCGCGACGACGTACCGCCTTTGGCGCACGGCTCCGCATCGCCCGCCGCCGCCTTGGAAGGCGCGGTCGAGTCATCCTCTCCGCGGCCCACACGTCTCGAACCCATGCTGGCGGTGATTGTCGACAAGCCCTTCGCGGCACCGGATTGGATCTTCGAGTTGAAGTGGGACGGCGTCCGCGCCTTGGCCGACATTCGCGGGGACGACGTGCGGTTCTTCTCTCGCGCGGCCCGCGACGTCAGCTCTCACTACCCGGAACTGGCGATTCTGCCCGAGCGGCTGCGGTCCGGTGAAGCACTGCTTGACGGAGAGATCGTCGTTCTCGACGAAGGCGGGCGAGCCGACTTCGGCCGTCTGCAGTCCCGCATGAACGTAGCCAAGCCTTCTCCCGGCGACGTCTCCGGCGCGCCGGTCGTGTACTACGTTTTTGACATCCTTGAAGCCGACGGCTACGACCTGCGATCGGTCGCGCTCATCGAACGCAAGAAGTTTCTCAATGAGTTACTGGATGCCGAAGGAGCTATCCGGTATTCCGATCACATCGTGGAAAAGGGACCCGAGTTATTCGCGCTGGCGGCGGAGAAGGGCGTCGAGGGAGTAGTCGGGAAACAGATCGACAGCCCTTACGTGTCGGGCAGGGACGCCGGCTGGGTCAAGATCAAAGTCGTGCGCCGGCTCGATGCCGCGGTGTGCGGATTCACCCAGCCCGGGGGTGGCCGCGAGCATTTCGGGGCGTTGCTGCTCGGCCTCTATAACGGGAGCGAATTCGAATTCATCGGCGGTGTCGGCAGCGGTTTTGACGCCTCGGCCGGAAAGCGGATCAGCGAGATGCTCGCCGAGCGAACCAGCACGACCTGCCCATTCGTGGAAGTCCCGAAGATCAAACAGGCCGCGACGTGGGTGGAGCCGGAGTTGGTGGCGCGGGTCAAGTTTCACGAATGGACTCGCGAGGCGAGGTTACGTCAGCCGGTGTTCCTGGGTCTTCGCGACGACATCGATGTTCGAGAATGTCGCCGAGAAACCAAGGCCCCGGTTGTGAAGAGCGTGCCGATGGGCGCGCCGGCCGTTTCCTCGCCGGCGGAACTCGAGAACGAGCTGCGCCGGGGGAAAAAAGAAACCGTCGCCGTGGAACTCGACGGAAAACGCTTTCGGCTGACGCATCTCGACAAGGTGTATTTTCCCGGTCCCGGCTACACGAAGCGTCAAGTCTTGGCGTACTATTTCGAGGCGGCTCCGTTTCTGTTGCCCTTTCTCAAGGGTCGCCCGCTTGTGCTGCACCGGTATCCGAACGGAAGCGAAGGCGAATCTTTCTACCAAAAAGACGCCGGGGCCGAGAAGCCGGCTTGGATGCGCACTGTCCCGATCCCTTCCGAGGAGCGAGCGAAAGACATTCATTACTACGTGGTCGATGACCTCGCTTCGTTGTTGTTTCTGACGAACCTGGGGTGCATCGAACACCACCCCTGGTCAAGCCCGGCCGAACGGCTCGAACAACCCGACTACTTTTTCTTCGACCTCGACCCCGTCGAGGGGACGCCCTTCTCGACCGTGGTCGAGGTGGCGAGGGAAATCCTGAAAATGCTCGACCGCCTCGAAATGACGGCCTTCCTCAAGACCTCGGGCGCCACGGGCTTCCACCTCTACTTGCCGCTCGACCCCGTTTACACCTACGAGCAGACGAGGACCTTCGCCGAAATCGTCGCGCGCGTCATCGCCTCGCGGATGGCCGACCGCGTCACGCTGGAACGCAAGGTTGATCAACGAGGCGCGGGCAGGGTGTATATCGACTATTCGCAGAATGCCATGGGACGTCCGCTGGCATCGGTCTACAGCGTACGCCCGTTTCCCGAGGCGACCGTGTCCGCTCCCGTAAAGGTAAGCGAGCTGCGCAAGACTCTCACTCCCGCTCGTTTCACGATCAAGACCATGCCCGCGCGGTTCAAGAAAGAAGGCGATTTGTGGAAGGGGTTTTTCGAGTCGCGGCAACCGATGGAAGCCGCCTTGGAGAAACTCCGGCGAGAGATGCGGAAAGGTTGAGGATGGCGCGCGGCCGCGGCAACGCTGTTCTCCGGCACGCCCGGCGTCGGTTAGTACGCCGAAGGGGCCACTTCGAAGAGCCGATCGAAGCGTTCCGGAATCGGCGTCGACCGCAGCTTGCCGTCTTCGCCACGCGCTGAGAAAGCGCAGGTCACGCTGCCGCGCGCGACTTCTTCACGATCAGGGCCGCGCTTGAACGAATAAGCAAAAACGATCGACGAACGCCCCTTCTTGGCGATCCGAAGGTGGACGTCGAGTTCGTCGCCGAACACCGCCGGCCGGACGAAATCGCAGGTCGCCGAAACGCGCGGACACGTCACGCCTTCAGCCGAGGAGTCCGCGAGCTTGTGCAATCCCACCGAGCGATAAAACTCTGTCTCCGCCTCGTCCATGTAGCGGAAGTAATTCGTGTAGTGAATGATGCCGGCAAGGTCGGTGTCTTGCCAGTGCACCAAGCGCCGGTAATGAAATTCGTAGGCCATGGGAATAACAAAGTTTCGCGTATCGCCGCCGAGAACGCAAAGCACGTCACGGCATCCTCCGAGAATGCGTTGCCCCAATAAGAATCGCCCCGGGGGCATGATGCCCCCGGGGTGCCTCCTCCAACGCTCGTTGTAAATCGGAGTCCAAATCGGTTTACTTACGCCGCCACCGCAGCGAATGATCGGTGCGTTCCAAAACTCCCCAGGTGCCGTACAGTGGGACGTCGGACGTCTCCCAGCAAGGAAGCCCATATTGGCGAGTCAAGCCTTTGCCCGGCAGGTCGAACTCGACGACGGAGCGGATGTCGGCCGTGTGAGCCTTCACTTCCACGTAGCCGTTGAAGCCGGGGTCGGGGAGAGCCAGTTCAATCCGGCTCTGGGCGGCGACCGAAACCTCGAAGACCTCTTCCGCCGAGGGAGACATGCTGCGAATCACTACATGGCCGTCGTGATCGTTCAGGTTGTTCACCAACAGACGCGGGTCATTCCGGAATCCCGGAAAGACAACGCAGTTGACGATCATAGGATTCGGTATCGTGCGGCCGCGAGAGCCGGTCAAACGTGTCGCCGGAGGGTCGGCGGGTGGATCCGTCGGCGGATCGGTGGGAGGGTCGGTCGGCGGGTCGGTCGGCTCCTCGCAGGGTCCGAGAAAGTCTAATTCATGCCCACTGTTCGGTACACCCGTGTCCGGGTTCAGGTGGGCGCTCGGATTCGCGGTGTCGATCGTCCGTGCATTTTCGGGATTACCGACCGGGACGTGACAAAGGATCGTTTTCTCTCCTTGCCCCCAAGCCGTGACGGCGACTCCCAACAGTAGCAAAAGCGTTTCTTGGATCATGACGGTTCTCCGATATTCTTCCAGCGAAGCAAGCTTCCCGACGATCCTCGCACTGCTCGTTACGATCGACCGTCTATCAGAATCTTGCCCCGATTGGCGCTATCGAACAATGACTCCCGAGTACCCATTCCCTCGGAACCTTTTGACCATGGCAAGCGGCTCTTGGAATCCGCTTCGTCGATTGCCGCCGGGCCGCGAGGTCTGCTAAGGTTGAGCGAAACGGGATAGGCGGAGAGCACCCTAATTGTCTTCAGTGAATCAGGAGAAAATCGCCGCCGAGTGGACGGCACGGGGATTTAGCTGCGATGTATGGGTTGACCCGCCCGGCCAATGTTGGGATGATTTCACACACCCCACCGACGAGTTCGTCAAAGTGATCGAGGGCGCTCTCGAATTCGAGATCGATGGTAAGGTCAGTCACCCCGCCATCGGAGAAGAAATCTTGATTCCGGCCGGCGCCTTGCACTCGGTTCGCAACATCGTTGGCTCCACGGCGCGTTGGCTCTATGGCTACCAACGTAATCAGCCGTGATGCCGGCGTCCAACCTTGAGGGACCCCTATGACGATTCCGCCGTTGCAACGCTTCCGGCGCGAATGAGTTCTTGGATCTCTGCTTCGCTGTACCCCAGCTCCCCGAGCACTTCGACGCTGTGTTCGCCCGCCTGGGGAGGAACCCTCCTGGCGCCGGGTCGTTCGCCGTCGAACCGCAACGGAAATCCGAGGTCGCGATAGTTTGGAATCCGAGGATGAGGGTAGGGCTCCAACATCTTGTTGGCGCGCACTTGCGGATCGTCGACCACCTGGTCGATGCTTTGAATCGGCGAACAGGGTACGCGATGTTCCTCGAGCAGGGCGCGAAGTTCCGCTGTGGAGAACTCACGGGTCCGCGCTGTTAGAATCGCCAGCAGTTCTGCCTTGTGCGCGACGCGCGATGCGTTGCCTTGGAAGCGCGTGTCGGAGGCCGTCTCTTCCAGACCCAGCGCCTTGCACAAACGAACAAAGATCCCGTCATTGCCGCCGGAGATCATGAGCTCGCCGTCGCTCGTCGGGAAGGCTTCGTAAGGCGTGATCATACCCAAGCCCGAGCCTTTGCGTTGCGGCACTTCACCCGAGGCTAGGTAACCATAGAGGTGATAGCTCACCCAAGCCAGCGATGTATCGAGCAGAGAGGCTTCGACGTGGGTTCCGCGGCCGCTGCTGTCCCGTTCCCGCAATGCCACCAGGATGCCCAGCGCGATCAGCATGCCCGTGCCCAAATCAATCACCGAGGCGCCGCAACGCGCGGGCGGACTTTCCGGATGCCCGGTGATGGACATCATCCCGCTATAGGCCTGCATCAGCGGATCATAACCGGGGGTTTCAGCCAGCGGACCTTCCGAGCCGAAACCGGTGACCGAGGCGTAGACCAACGCCGGGTATTTCGCTTGAAGGCGCTCGTGGCCAAACCCCAGGGACTCGATCACGCCCTCCCGAAACGCTTGGACGAAAATATCCGCGCCGTCGACGAGCCGCTCGAGGACCTTACGGCCGCCTTCGGATTTCAGGTCGACGATGATGCTGCGTTTGTTCCGGTTTGACGAAAGGAACAGCGGAGTATCGCCGCCCCAAAAAGGCGGACCCCACTGCCGAGCGGGGTCGCCGCCCGGCGGCTCGATCTTGACAACGTCGGCGCCGAAATCGGCCAGGATTTGCGTGCTGTAGGGTCCGGCAATGTTGAGCGATAGGTCGACAACGCGCAAGCCTTCAAGAATGTTCATCTGTCTCCGGTAATAGAGCGAAATCTTGGGCGGTTCTCCGACAGAGAAAATACCCGTGGAAGCGGGTTATTATAGACCGCTAAGCGGCCCGCTGCAATGACGGGTCCGCGCAAGGCTTATCCATGATCAGCAAAGCTCGGCTATTCGCTCTTTTGTTCGCGGCGGCCTCGTTGACCTCGTGCGCCGCGCCCCAAGACACAGCGCGGCTACCCATCCCGGAGCGCCTCGTCGTTCTGACGTTCGACGACGGGAACAAGTCGGACTTCGCCTACGTCGCGCCTCTGCTCGAGAAATTCGGATTCGGCGCCTCTTTTTACGTAACCGAAGGGCTCGGCTATGTGGACGATGTCGACAAGCAACGCTATACGTCATGGGATGAGGTTCGCCGGATCCACGAGATGGGTTTCGAAGTCGGCAACCACACCCGCGACCATGCCGACATGACGAAGCTCTCGAAACCAGACATTCGTGTGAACCTCGAGTTGATCGAACAGCGCTGCATCCAACACGGCATCCCCTCCCCAATCACGTTCGTGTACCCGGGTTGGCGTCACAGCCTGCCGGTCGTCGAAGTGCTGGCGGAGAAAGGGTACATGTTCGCTCGACGCGGTGTCAGCCCCGAAAACCCCGACCCGGGCCGCGGGGCTCGAGGCCGCGCCTACGATCCGCAAGTCGATCACCCGTTGCTGATTCCGACGACGGGCTATACAGGACCCGACTGGCACTTCGAAGATCTGGTTTGGGCCGTCGAACAAGCCGCCAACGGAAAGATCGCGGTCCTGGTCTACCACGGCGTCCCGGCGCTCGATCATCCCTGGGTCAACACCGAGCCCGAGCAATTCGTTCGTGATATGGACTATCTCAAGCAGCGGAATTGCACGGTCATTGCGTTGCGCGACTTGGTGAAATACATCGACACGACGAACGGACCGGCTGATCCGTATGCGTCGATTCCGAGGGCCATCACGGGGGAGTAGGGGCCGGGGTTCCCAGAAAAGCCCGCCTCGGCTTGTTCCCGGATAATTCCGGGCGACATTGGATCTGGTGCCGCGGCGGCGCCAAGAATCTTCCGCTTTGCCGTCAATGAAAACGAGTATCCGCGCCGCCGCGCGTCCGGCGCTCCAATTCTTTGGCCGCTCGTCATTTCTCGGGTCTCTGAGGCCGTCGCTTCCCAAGGACCCATGAGCGATTTTCGTCCTGGTAGGTCTTGCGGTAATTAAGCTCCGACGCCTTACCCTCGGCGGAAATCGCGAAGACCCGGATCTCGGGTTGCTCCCTGGCTACGGGCGGGGAGTAGCCGAGGTGGATCTGGTATCTCGCGCGAGGGACTTCGGGGTGTTTCCGTTCGACATCCGGGCGCGCGGCGCGCCTGTACCACGACTCTTCAGCTTCACCGTCGACAAAAATCACGATTTCGGAAGCAGATTTCTTAGACTCCCGATCGATGGCCCATCCACCCACGTATAGACTGTCTGGGGACCATTTCATTTGGTCTACCCAGCCGATTAGGCGTCTCGAAACAACGGGGATAGACCGGCCGTCTGAGCGCACAATGGTTTCCTCCCGGGAAGGTCCGTCCGATTCAACAAGGGAGAAGTGATTCTCGTCGAGCCGATAGAGGAAGATACTCTTACCAATCCGCGCGTCGGGCTCCCGGCCCCAGTACTTATTGAGCGCCGGGATGTCCTTTCGGGAGAAGACGAGGCGATGGATGCTCGCCGCCAGCCAAGCCGGACGATTCTCGCCGGGTCGCGGGCGGGACAGCTCGGAAACCCCGAGTTGCCGTAGGTTCGTATACCCCTGATAGATGACACGAACCGAGACGTCGCGGTTGTCCTTGAGGAAGTGGCTTAGCCGCTCCAAGTCCTGTCCCCAGTCCAGGTTGCTGTCGATAATGATCTTTTCCTCCCGGCCGCGCGCAATCTGGTTGAAATAGGGCAAATAGTCCGGGTGGGCCGCGAAAGATTCCACGCCGTGCCACCCCAAGAGAAGCATTCCGATCACCCAGCGCCGCCCAACGCGGACGCCCGAGGCCCGCTTCGCCAACACAGCGGCGCCCGCAAGCGCCATCATCGGGTAAGCTGCCAACACATGCCGGATTCCAATGTTGATATTGCTTGACATCCCGATGGCCAAGATCGTGGCGAACATGGCGGTCGCTATCATCACCGGCCGGGCAAGGCCGTCAAAACGGTTACTCGCCGACAGTCCGATCGACATGCCGAACAGCAACAGCAAAGGAATCGTTGTTTTCACGCCGACTGCAATTGGAAAGTAGTACCACCAACCATGCCCGGATGTGTTTCCTAACAGGTAAGCGAGGTGTCCACATTCGTTGTGCTCGATGACCGCGATGAAGCCGACCAAAAATTGCGGCGCGGGAATCGTGTAGGTGGAAAACGATTCAGCCAGGCCTTCGCTGAACCATGTGTCGGCCTCACATCCGGGAGGCGTATAGCCGTACAGAGTGCCAACGTCAAAGAGATAACCTGCCCAGATCACGCCACCCGTGACAAGAACGAAGGCGGCCACACTTGCGGCGGCGCGGCGAAGCGCTTTGACGGTGAACGAAGCGACGAGGCTTCTCCCTCTCTTGACCACGAGGAGCATTACGACAAAGACGGCCGGCAGAAATACGACGGCGGACATCTTAGTCAAGCAAGCGATCCCGGTCCAAAACGCGCTGAGAACGCAGACTCTCAAACTTGGTTTCTCGGCCCAGCGGTAGTAATAATGGGCGGCCGCGACCGTCGTGGCCGCGGCGCCGATGTCCAGCGTCGCCAGGCCCGCGTGAGCAATCACGTTCGGAGAGAAAGTGACGAGGAAACACGCGATCAGACCGAGATTCGGGCCATGGAGATCACTCCCCCAGCGGTAGACAAACCACGCCAGGACGATACCGAAGACAAGACTTCCCAGGCGGGCCAGTGAAAGTTGAAGCCAATAGTCTTCAATGCTGCTGTTTTCCCATAGCCAGTCCCAGAAAACGTACCCTTCCGGTAAACGGAGACCCCCGAAAAAATAGGGAAGCACCGCCACGACGACGCGGGCCAACGGCGGATGCTGAGGTTCAAACGTGTATTGGTGTTGGATGGGTATTTACTTGACTCAGGTGACCACAAGATGTAGGATCGGGGAAATGGAAGATTATCCTCGGAATCTGGCCGAGTTCGAGGCGCGTTTCGCCACCGAGCAGGCCTGTCGAGAGTATCTGTGTCAACTCCGCTGGCCGGAGGGTTTTCGTTGTCCGCGATGCGGGCACGACAAAGCGTGGGCGGTGCGGACAGCGCTGCTGGAGTGCGCCGGCTGCGGGCATCAAGCTTCTCCAACGGCGGGCACAATATTTCAAGACACCCGCCAACCCCTCCAGAGTTGGTTTCGAGCCATGTGGTGGCTCACGAGCCAGAAGAACGGGGCGAGCGCGCTGGGCTTGCAGCGGGTGTTGGGCCTGGGCAGCTACAAAACGGCCTGGACTTGGTTGCATAAGCTCCGGCGCGCCATGGTGCGGCCCGGACGCGATCGGCTCAGCGGGCGCGTGGAGGTTGACGAGACTTACTTAGGAGGCTTGGAGGAGGGCGTGCGCGGTCGCCAAACCGACGCTAAGGCGCTGATTGTAGTAGCGGCCGAGGAAGATGGTGCCGGCATCGGGCGGGTTCGGATACGCACCATTCCCAACGCCTCCGGGGACAGCTTGATGGCCTTCGTCGGCGAGTCGATCGAACCCGGCAGCGTGGTCCATACCGATGGTTGGCTGGGATACGAACCGCTCGAAGGCGACGGCTATCGCCACGAGGTGAGCTACCTGGAGGGGCAACCGGCGCGCGCCTCGAAACTGCTCCCCCGGGTGCACCGCGTGGTGTCGTTAGTGAAGCGCTGGATACTGGGCACGCATCAAGGAGCGGTCAGTCACGAGCATCTCGACTCCTACCTCGACGAATTCGCCTTCCGCTTCAACCGCCGCAAGTCCAGAAGTCGAGGCAAGCTCTTTTACCGCCTGGTTCAACAGGCCGTCGCCGTGCCACCGGCACCCTACAAATCGCTGGTCGGAGGCACCGCGACACGCGCTACGGACGACCACAACATGTAGGGGCTATTTCCCAATACCTGAGTCAAGTAAATACCCATCTGGTGTTGTTCGAGATACTCCAGCCCGGCGACGACGTGAAGATTCTCGTCCAACGTCTCATTGAAAACCGTATAGGTATCGGCGACGCGAAGACCAAAGATGGTCAGCATCAGCGCAAACAGTATGCGGCGATGTCGCGGCATCAACGTCATGGTCTAGCCGTCGCGCGGCGGCCGAAGTGAGCGGCGTTCCCGCACTGGAAGAATGGTACGCCCGGCGCGATTCGAACGCGCGACCTCTTGCCGCTGAGAAAGGGCAGCCATGTGATCCGGAGAGTACCCAAGCGAAATGGCGTGACGGCAAGCCCCCGATTCGATGGGCTGTTCGTCACTCGGTTGCAACGCAGAACTACTCAAGGTAATTCCCGCCGGCTCGGGCAACATCGCGCCTTCCTAGTGCACATCGGTGTGGACGAATCCCATCTTACTGAAGTGACCGCTCTTGGTGCGGTGAGCATCCTTCGAACGCACCGAATCCGTATGGACATGTAATGTTGGCTCTGGAGACACCGACATGAAACCCCGCCGGATGCCGGCCGGTGTAGTAGTGGACGCGACGGAGAAAAGCCTTACGGGGGCGCCATGCCGCCCGAGCGGATCTGGGAATCGCGAATGACCTGTCGCCGGCGATGGCGGGCGAGCACGACACGGCCTTTTTCCGCTTTGCCGTTGCGCATCAGGGCGAGTCCGTAGGAATAGTAGGCTTCGCGCATGGCGGGAGCCAACCGGACGGCTCTCTCCAGCAGATGCTCGGCCGCCGCATAGCGTTTTTCCGACAGAAAGTGTTTCCCCAGTTGGAAGAGCGCGTTGGTGGAGCTTGGTTCCTGTTCCAACGCGGCTCGGAAGGCGGCCTCGGCCTGCTCGCGGCGCCCCAGCAGGTTTTCGGCGATGGCAAAACGCACCCAGTAGCGCGCCGGAGCGTTCGACCCGGCGTAGTAAAGCAAGTCGGGATTGTCGGGGTGCCGTTTCAGGCCGGCCTCAACGAAAGCCAAGCCCTCGCGGGGCGTGCCGAGTTCCTGGCAGATCAGCCCGATCGCACCGTAGGGTTCGGCCGCGGCCGCGTTCTTAGCCGAGCGCCAATAGAAAAACTTCAAGCGCCGACCCCCAGTGCCTCCCGGCCAGCAAGGTTTGCCCGAAGGCCGTCAGCAGGCGAGCTTGGTCGACTTGGGCCGGCGCCGCATCCGAGGGCGGAGCGAGCCCTGAGCAATTCGTACTCGAGTCGAATCGATTCATCTTCCACAGGACGCGCCCGACCGCGTACTGCACGCCGGGGCCGTCGGGACGCAACTCAGCCGCCTTCTGAAACTCGGCCAGCGCTTTGTCGAACTCCAGCCGCGCGCCTTTTTCGAACGCCTCGCCGCGCAGCCGCCGGGCGCGGTAGGAATCGGGGTATAGGCGGAGCAAGGTGTCGGCTGTTTGTCGCGACAGCACGGCGTAAATCTCCCCGAGTTCATAGAGCGCGGCGGGATCGTCGGGCGCCCGGTCAACCACACCTTGGAACCGGCGGGCTTCCGAGACATCGCGTTGGCTCGCCCTTTCGTCAAACTCTTTCACGAAAGGCCCCGCCTCGGCATAACCGCGGCCTTTGCGAGAATAGATTCCTTGCTTGACCACATGCGCCTCGGCGAAAGCGGCGTCGGCCTCGATCGCCCGGTCGACGGCGGCGAGCGCGGCCTGCCAGGCGCCGTCCGCCACGAGGTCTTTCGCGGCGAGCACATGCGCCGGCGCGAGTGAGACCGTCGCCCACAGCAGCAGCAAGCCGCCCCGCGAGAGCGCCGACCTCGGGCCGTTGCGCGACATGGGTCCATTATAAGAAACGGGGTATCGAGGCCCGAGAGCCGCGATACCCCGTGAATTCAAACTTAGGTTAAACAAAAGCCCGCGCCGTCAAAAGTATATCTTGGCCGCGAGCTGAATCTGGCGCGCGTCGAACGTACTGCCGATTACTCCGAAACCCGACAGGTTACTGGGGTCCCAACCCAATCCCGGATCGTTGAAGTTGACGCGATCGAAGACGTTGAAGAACTCGAATCGCAACTGCGCTCCAATGCGTTCCGTAATCAGGATGGATGGGTATTTACTTAACTCAGGTGACCACAAGATGTAGGATCGGGGAAATGGAAGATTATCCTCGGAATCTGGCCGAGTTCGAGGCGCGTTTCGCCACCGAGCAGGCCTGTCGAGAGTATCTGTGTCAACTCCGCTGGCCGGAGGGTTTTCGTTGTCCGCGATGCGGGCACGACAAAGCGTGGGCGGTGCGGACAGCGCTGCTGGAGTGCGCCGGCTGCGGGCATCAAGCTTCTCCAACGGCGGGCACAATATTTCAAGACACCCGCCAACCCCTCCAGAGTTGGTTTCGAGCCATGTGGTGGCTCACGAGCCAGAAGAACGGGGCGAGCGCGCTGGGCTTGCAGCGGGTGTTGGGCCTGGGCAGCTACAAAACGGCCTGGACTTGGTTGCATAAGCTCCGGCGCGCCATGGTGCGGCCCGGACGCGATCGGCTCAGCGGGCGCGTGGAGGTTGACGAGACTTACTTAGGAGGCTTGGAGGAGGGCGTGCGCGGTCGCCAAACCGACGCTAAGGCGCTGATTGTAGTAGCGGCCGAGGAAGATGGTGCCGGCATCGGGCGGGTTCGGATACGCACCATTCCCAACGCCTCCGGGGACAGCTTGATGGCCTTCGTCGGCGAGTCGATCGAACCCGGCAGCGTGGTCCATACCGACGGTTGGCTGGGATACGAACCGCTCGAAGGCGACGGCTATCGCCACGAGGTGAGCTACCTGGAGGGGCAACCGGCGCGCGCCTCGAAACTGCTCCCCCGGGTGCACCGCGTGGTGTCGTTAGTGAAGCGCTGGATACTGGGCACGCATCAAGGAGCGGTCAGTCACGAGCATCTCGACTCCTACCTCGACGAATTCGCCTTCCGCTTCAACCGCCGCAAGTCCAGAAGTCGAGGCAAGCTCTTTTACCGCCTGGTTCAACAGGCCGTCGCCGTGCCACCGGCACCCTACAAATCGCTGGTCGGAGGCACCGCGACACGCGCTACGGACGACCACAACATGTAGGGGCTATTTCCCAATACCTGAGTCAAGTAAATACCCATCTCAGGATGTTCTTGTAGAAAGAGAAATCCACGTTGGCGAACCCGGGACCCTCGATGATATTACGCCCCGCCGTACCGTAACACGAGTCGTCGCCGACAAACTGCGGCGAGTTGGGCAAACCGAAGCCGCCCGGGCTAACCCAGCTCTCCGGCGTGCGGCTGTACGAGAGCGACCCGAGCACATTCGGACGATGGCCTGTCCCGTGTCCCGAGACGTTGCAGTGGTCAAAAGGCAACGTTGCGGTCAAGAACCGACCGCTGCGCAGCTGAACGATCGAGTTGATCTGCCAGTCGTTGATGACCTCGTCGGCGACCCCGCTCAGCGATTGAATTTTCGGCAGCTTCCAAACCAGGTCGCCGCTGAAAATGTGCGCCCGGTGGAAGTCCGATACACCGATCGAAGACCGCTTGTCGAGCGCGTTCTGGGCCGACTGTTGGCTCCGGCGGCTTCGCCGTATTCCGCGCTGGTGATGTTGGTTTGGACGTTGAACTCCTGAATCGCGTCCAGCGACGGCCGAATACCGTAGTGCTTGAAGAACGTCTCGTTATTGTTGACGCCGTCGAGCGTGTAGTTATTCTGATCGCTGCGGTTGCCCGTCACCGCGACCGTCTGGCCGCCGATCAGGAAGAATCCGCCCGCGCTGGCGCCGGGCGAGGCGCCGGGCAACAGCAGGGTGAGCTGTGTGAAGTCGCGGCCGTTCAAGGGAAGCTCGACGACTTTTTCATTCGAAACGACGGTTCCAAGCGTCGCCCGCGTGGTTTCGAGTTGCGCCACCGCCGCGGCGGTGACTTCGACGGTTTCAACGACCTATCCGACCTGCATCGCGATCTCGATGCGGACCGATTGATTGACTTGGATGCTAACGCCGGATGTCACCGACTTCTTAAAGCACGTGGTCTCGACGGTCAGGTCGTATGTGCCCGGCAACAGGTTCAAGACACGGTAGTCGCCGGTTTGATTGGTTTCCGCGGTGGTGACGATATTCGTATCCACGTTCGTCGCCGTCACGGAAGCTCCTGGAACCACGGCTCCGGTTTCATCGGTTACGACGCCGACGATCGTGCCGTAGGTGTTTTGCGCCGGCGCCGGGGAGAAAACTCCCGACGCGGCGATCAGCAACGCAAACAGCGCCGCCAAGCCAATATTTCGCGAGATTTGAAGCTGCACGCAGTTCCTCCTTGCTATTCTCGAAAGCCCCCCCGGTCGGATATTGGGACCGGCCCCCCCCTCGGTACAGTTAACGAAAAGCACGGACCGACGCCGCGTTGTCAACCATTACATCGGTAAAGTTCATGGCGAATCGGCGACGTGGTCCGAAGTGCGATGTCGGTCGGCGAAAAATGGGTCGTGCGGAGAGAATAGCCGTCGTGATTTGATAGAATTCAGCCATAGACAGTTTTTTGCTTCCGGTGGCTCTATGATGTCCGCCTACCCGCATTCCCCGACCGGCGGTTTCGCGTTGTCCGGCAACGTTGGCGCCTCGGTCATTTTGCTTCTCTCAGCAGCTTCTCTCGCCGCCCAAGACTCCTCGGCACCTCGCTTCGAGTCCGATATCGCGCCGATCTTAAAAGAGAATTGCGTAGTCTGCCACGGTGAGGGCTCGCCGCAAGCCGAGCTTGACGTGCGAACGCGGGAAGGTTTGCTGGCGGGCGGGAAGTCTGGGCCGGCGCTGGTTCCGGGAACCCCGGTGGAAAGCCTGCTGTTGCAGAAAACCGCTTCCGGCGCGATGCCGATGGGCGACAAGAAATTGGCGCCGGGCGAGGTCGATTTGATTCGCCGCTGGATCGAGAGTGGCGCGCTTCTGGAAGGCGAAGACGCGGTTTCGGCCACGGGCGATCACGAGCCGGTCAACCCGCGCGAGATCCTCGTCACGACGATCAACCTCAAATGCCTGCTGTGCCACGGACGTCGTCGCCAGGAAGGCGGCCTTGATCTCCGCACGCGCGCGTCGGCGCTGAAGGGCGGTGCATCGGGTCCGGCGATCATCCCCGGCGATCCCGACCGCAGCTTGATGATCAAGCGCATCGCCGCCGAGGAGATGCCGCCCGAGGAACATCAAGCGCGGCTTTCCTATCGCCCGGTCACCTCGGAGGAACTCGAAGACCTGCGCCGTTGGATCACCGCCGGCGCGCCCTGGGACGACGAAAAGCCGGCCGCGGTCGATCCCGCTTCGGACCCAATGGTCAACGACGAAGACCGCGGTTTCTGGTCGTTCCAACCACCGCAACGGTCGGCGCCGCCCGAGGTGCGCGGCCGCGACCGAGTTCGCAAACCGATTGACGCCTTCTTATTGGCTAAACTCGAGCAAAAGGGCCTGACCTTTTCACCCGACGCCGATCGGCTTACGTTGCTGCGGCGAGTTTACTTCGACGCAATCGGGCTGCCGCCCTCGCCCGAAGAAGTCGAAGCCTATTTGGCGAACGATGCTCCCGACAGCTATGAGCGGCTCGTCGATCGTCTTCTCGAATCGCCGCGTTACGGGGAACATTGGGGAAGACGCTGGCTTGACGCCGCCGGGTACGCGGACTCGGAAGGACAAGTGGACTTCGACGCGGTTCGCCCGCATGCTTGGCGCTATCGCGATTGGGTCATTCGAGCCCTCAACGCCGACAAACCCTACGATCGTTTCCTGGTCGAGCAGATCGCCGGCGATGAATTATTCAACTACAAGGAAAGGCCGCTGCCGCTCGACGCCGAGGACAGCGAAACGCTTACCGCCACCGGGTTTCTGCGAATGGGGCCCGACGGTACCTACAGCGTTTCACAGGGTTTTGTAACCGAGCGGCTCACCGTTGTGGCGGACCAGCTTCAGATCCTGACCTCGACGGTCATGGGGCTGACGGTCGGTTGCGCCCGCTGCCACGACCACAAATACGACCCCATCCCGCAACGCGACTACTATCGGCTGAGCGCCATCCTGAGAAGCTCTTACGACCCCTATGATTGGCTCTCCCCGAACGAAGCCGATATTGGGCCGGACGCCGATTGGAACGAGACGAACAGCCGCTTGCTGCCGGGCGCCCCGGCGAACGAGGTCATCGAAGCCGCGCGGCACAACGTACCCATTCAGGCGGAGACCGCGCGCCTCGCGGGCGCATTGCGGGCGTTGTCCGCTCCGCTGCGCAAGAAACTTCTCAAGGAAAAGGAACCCGGCGTGCCCGAGGCGGTGCGGGCTGAAGTCCGCAGAATCTTGGGCAAAGTCTTGGGCAAGACGCTGGTCGAGGACCTGGCCGAGGCGGCCGAGAAGGGCGACGTCGGAGAAGGCAACCCCGTTGCGACCTCGACGGCCTTTTCCCTGCTTGATTCCTTCGTCAAGGCGAAGATGAGTCTTCGCACCAAGCCGCAAGTGCGCGCGCTGTTCGACATGGGAGGAGAGCCGACCCCGGTCCACATTCTGTATCGCGGTGAACACCGCAACCCGGGACCGCCGGTTGACCCCGGCGTGCCGTCGGTGCTCAGCGTCGGTCTTGAACCCTACAACCTAGAGCCGCTCGATTGGTCCAGTGGACGGCGATTGGCGTTGGCGAAATGGTTGGTCCAGCCGAATCACCCCTTGACGGCGAGAGTGATGGTCAATCGGGTTTGGCAGCATTACTTCAGCCGCGGGATTGTGCAAAGCGGGGGCAACTTCGGCCGCACCGGATCTCCGCCGACGCACCCGGAGTTGCTGGATTGGCTGGCCGTGGAATTCGTTGAACGCGGCTGGAGCTTGAAGACCCTCCATCGGCTGATCTTGACGTCGACCGCCTACCGGCAGAGTTCCCGATTCGACGAGACTCGCCATGGGGCGGACTCCGACAACATTCTGCTTTCTCGGTTCCCGCTGCGGCGACTCGACGCCGACGCGATCCGCGACACGGTGCTCCAAGCGGCCCAACGGCTCGACCGCAGGCCTTTCGGCCCGGCCGACGAGATCGACATCAAGCCCAATGGAGAAGTCATCGCCAAGGATTCGCCCGCGGGGCAACGCAGGAGTATCTATATCCAGCAGCGGCGCTCGAAACCAGTGACCATACTCGAGGCCTTTGACGCGCCGCAACTCAAACCCAACTGCCTGCGAAGGACGAAGTCGACGGTGGCGTCCCAGGCGCTCCAGATGATGAACAGCGAGATCCTCCGCGGGAACTCACGCTACATGGCCGGGCGCATCATCGATGAGGTTGGCGACGACCCGGCGGCGCTCGTCGAGCGGGTCTACTTGACGGCGCTGAGCCGTCCGCCCTCCGACAAAGAGCGGACCGACGGCGTTTCCACGTTAAGCGAAATGACCAAGGCCTGGCGGCGGCGACTGGAAGAGCAGGTTCCGATGGAACCGAAGCGGACAAAGGCCCGTTGGCTGGCATTGGCGACGCTGTGCCACGCCGTGCTCAATTCCGCCGAGTTCCTCTACGTTGATTGAGATGGGGACTGACAAGAGGAGAGCAACCATGGCGGCTCCAAGCAAGCGACGAGAAAACGCACAACGCCGGAGTGCGAATCCGACGCGCCGTGACTTCTTTTCGCGTGTCGGCGACGGACTGCACGGAGCGACGCTGGCGTCGTTGCTGGGCAGCGATTTCCTTTCGCCCGAGCAGGCCGGGGCCTCGACCGGCGGACGCCGTTTCTACGACCTCAAAGAGCGACCACCGCATTTCGAGCCGAAGGCGAAATCCGTCATTCAGTTCTTCATGAACGGCGGGCCGAGTCAAGTCGATTTATTCGACCCCAAACCGGCTCTCGCAAAGTACGAAGGGCAGCCCCCGGGGCGCGATCTTGCCAACGATATTGAGTTCATCAACGAGGCCGGCGGGTTCATGCCCTCGCCCTACGCGTTCTCCAAGCACGGGCAGGCGGGCGTTGAGATTTCCGAGGTCCTGCCGCATCTCTCGGGCCAGGTCGACGACATCGCGTTCATCCGCTCGATGTTCACGACGCACTTCAACCATGAGCCGGCGATTTTCATCATGCAGGGCGGGCGGCAATTTTCGAACCGCCCGACGGTCGGTTCGTGGATCGTCTACGGTTTGGGTTCGGAGAACCAAAACCTGCCCGCCTATGTCGTGCTGGACGATCCCAAGGGCCTGCCGGTCAATCATCTGCAGAATTGGCAGGCGGGATGGCTGCCGCCGGTTTACCAGGGAACGCGCGTGCGCTCGGAGGGCTCGCCGTTGCTGAACTTGAATCCGGAGGAGGAGTATCCGGCGCCCGTGTTGGACTTGGCTCGCTCGTTGCTGGCTCGGATGGACCGCGACCACCGCGACGCGCGTCCGGGCCAACCCGTACTCGAGGCCCGCCTGATGAACTACGAGTTGGCCGCGCGCATGCAGTTGACGGCGAGCGACGCCCTGGACGTGATGCAGGAAAGCGACGCGACGAGAGAAATGTACGGTCTCAACAACGAGCAGACGGCGTCCTATGGCAAACGCTGCTTGATGGCGCGCCGCTTGGTCGAGCGCGGAGTGCGGCTGATCCAGATCTACATCGAGGGCCAAATTTGGGACAACCACTCCGATCTCGACAAGTCGCTTCGCTATGCGTGCGGCAAGACGGATCAACCGATCGCCGCGCTCATCGAAGACCTCAAGCGCACCGGGCTGTTTGACCAAACGCTGCTCGTGTGGGGAGGGGAGTTCGGCCGTCTTCCGTTGGCGCAAAGCCGCGAGGTGGGCGTGGCGGGCCGCGATCACGGCCCGACCGGGTTCACGGTTTGGTTGGCCGGAGCCGGCGTCAAGGGCGGCACGGTTCACGGCGCCACCGACGAAATCGGCTACAAGGCGGTCGAGAACCGCGTGAGCGTCCACGACCTACACGCAACCATCCTCCATCAACTGGGAATGAACCACCGTGACTTGGTCTACGACCGCCACGGCCTCGATGAACGTCTAACCGACCAGTTCCCCGCGCGCGTCGTCACCGAGATTCTCAGCTCGTAACGTCACGGGTCGTAGACGACAACCGCTCTTCCGCGGCTTCCGCCGGGCTACATCACACCCAAAGAGCCCACGAACGCCGCTCTACGTGGCGATATGTGTATGGACGCGGCCACCGGGACAGAAGCGGCGGTGGCCATAAGTGATTGAGAAGGTTGGTACGCCCGGCGCGATTCGAACGCGCGACCTCTTGCTCCGGAGGCAATATTCATAATATGTAAGTTCTTGATTCCATTGAATCATTTTGTCTTTCGTGGACTGTACGTGGACAGAATTCGCCTCAATCCGCGACTGCAAGAGGTCAGTTGACGGCATCGTGGTCACTTGAAATACTCCCTTAGTCCTTCCAGATCCTCGGCTGTCGGTTCCAGAACAGAAGCGTTGCGCATTACTTTGGCAGCGATCTCTTCAAGCACTGGACGCCGGTCACTCAATCGGACGTGCAGGTAGTTCGCATTCATCCCTCCTCGCTTGTGCCCCAGCTGGGCCATTCGCTCGGGCTCTGGTACGCCCTCCTGATACAACCAGGTGTTCAACGTGTGCCGGAAGCAGTGCCACGAGGCATCCGGCAGGCCTACTGATCGAGCTGCCGGCTTGAGCTTGCGGGATGCCAGATTGCAGGAGTCCAGCGGCCGGCCCGTGCGTCCAGCGAACACGAATCGTCCGGGGCCATCCTTTGACTCTGGGCTACGGCGCTCGAGAATCTCTACCATCGGCCTGGACAACGGAATCACTCGGGTACTGGCTTCGGTCTTCAGCGGACTGAGGCCGCCCCGATACCACTGCTTCAGAATGGCAGCCGAGGATTCGGGCAGACTATAGCTCCCAACATTCCGCCACGTGGTGTTCAAATTCACGTACCGCCACGTGAGTCCAAGGATTTCCGATATACGGCAACCCGATAGAAGCGCGAACACAACGAGGTCCTTGGTGTGCTGGCACTGGATCGCCTGGAGCAAATTCCACGCCTCTTCGTACTCGAGGGCTAGTGTTTCCTTTCGAGTGATCGGACCAATCCTTACGCCTCGAGCTGGATTGCGCCCAGCGTAGCGATTCTCATCGGAGGCGAATTCGAACAGCTTATGAATCCTCGACTTTACGTGCTTCACCGTTTGCGGGGCGTGTCCTGGGGCGACCCCGTCGCACACTCGCTGCACGTCGAGTTTCTTCACGTCGCGCAGCCGCATCTCAAGGAACCACCCAGGGAAGTGATTCCGAATAATCGAGCGATGCCACTTCGGGCGGCGGGTGTACTCGATGTGTAACGGGTCGAACTTGCTCTCGATGAATCTACCAACTGTCTCAATCGAGTGAGGTGTCAGGTTGTTTGCATCCAGCTTCGATAAATAAGCATTCCAGAAGTGCCGCTCTGCTTCCTTTTTGGTCGCTTTGAACGGTCCGGCTGACGGAAGCAAATTCACCCGAGGCGACCACTGGTATTTGGTTGTCCCGTCGGGTAACTGGATGTCTTCCCGCCAGCGTCCTTTCCACCATCCTCCCGTGTTGACAATTTCGCCCTTGATGGGTATTTACTTGACTCAGGTATTGGGAAATAGCCCCTACATGTTGTGGTCGTCCGTAGCGCGTGTCGCGGTGCCTCCGACCAGCGATTTGTAGGGTGCCGGTGGCACGGCGACGGCCTGTTGAACCAGGCGGTAAAAGAGCTTGCCTCGACTTCTGGACTTGCGGCGGTTGAAGCGGAAGGCGAATTCGTCGAGGTAGGAGTCGAGATGCTCGTGACTGACCGCTCCTTGATGCGTGCCCAGTATCCAGCGCTTCACTAACGACACCACGCGGTGCACCCGGGGGAGCAGTTTCGAGGCGCGCGCCGGTTGCCCCTCCAGGTAGCTCACCTCGTGGCGATAGCCGTCGCCTTCGAGCGGTTCGTATCCCAGCCAACCGTCGGTATGGACCACGCTGCCGGGTTCGATCGACTCGCCGACGAAGGCCATCAAGCTGTCCCCGGAGGCGTTGGGAATGGTGCGTATCCGAACCCGCCCGATGCCGGCACCATCTTCCTCGGCCGCTACTACAATCAGCGCCTCAGCGTCGGTTTGGCGACCGCGCACGCCCTCCTCCAAGCCTCCTAAGTAAGTCTCGTCAACCTCCACGCGCCCGCTGAGCCGATCGCGTCCGGGCCGCACCATGGCGCGCCGGAGCTTATGCAACCAAGTCCAGGCCGTTTTGTAGCTGCCCAGGCCCAACACCCGCTGCAAGCCCAGCGCGCTCGCCCCGTTCTTCTGGCTCGTGAGCCACCACATGGCTCGAAACCAACTCTGGAGGGGTTGGCGGGTGTCTTGAAATATTGTGCCCGCCGTTGGAGAAGCTTGATGCCCGCAGCCGGCGCACTCCAGCAGCGCTGTCCGCACCGCCCACGCTTTGTCGTGCCCGCATCGCGGACAACGAAAACCCTCCGGCCAGCGGAGTTGACACAGATACTCTCGACAGGCCTGCTCGGTGGCGAAACGCGCCTCGAACTCGGCCAGATTCCGAGGATAATCTTCCATTTCCCCGATCCTACATCTTGTGGTCACCTGAGTCAAGTAAATACCCATCTCGCCCTTTTTCTGCAGTCTTCGCCTCGCCAAGTCTTCCTCCCTGACGAGGGATTGTACCCTATTCCTCACGCGGTACTGCCCTCCTCTAAGGAATTGAAGATGAAGGCCGCCGGCAAGAGAGGAAGTGCATCGAGACAATTTCCCTGGTAGATTTCAATGTTGGCATGGCTGTAATAGGACTTCACGCCGCGTCATGCTCCCCGTTAGGAAGATAGGAAGCACGGCTTCCTGTCCTCACCAGCACCCGCCGCAGCTCGTCCGCCAGTGCCTGCACCCCATAGGCTTGATGAAAGTCGTTGGCGTCTCCGGACTCGGGCGGCAGCCAGTAGAGGAGTCCGGTTTGCCGGGCAGCATTCTCCCCGGTCCGGCTCTCTTCGTCATGATCGGCCACCACGATGCCGCGTTCCCGCGCCACCCTGGAAAGATTCGAGGCCGAGAAGCAGACCGTTACCCGCGCCCGCCGGCAGAGCAGCCGCAAGGCGGCCAGGATTGAGAGGCCCGTCGCCAGCCCCTCGCACCACCACTGCTCGCTGCTGCCCAAGCCCAGATGATAGACGCAGCCCGAGGCCCTGCCGCCCTTGAGAAACAGCTTCCCGCCGTCGGGCCGGATCATCTGCACGCTGGCGATCCGCTGGTAGTCGCCGATCGGCCGCATAGGAACCAACAGGGTCTCGCCGAGCACGAGCATCTTTCTCCCGGGGAATCCCTTGCGGGTGAGGTAGGGATGCACGTCGTATCGTGCTTCGGCGATCATCTTACCGGCCCGCGAAGCCGCTTCCTCGCGCGAGGGGCCGGGGATGATTGGCGGGGGGGCGCTTCGAATCGGACGCCGCGGCCGGAATCTTCCCCTGGCGTTCGGCCGCCATCCATTGCGCCTCGCCAGCTCGAACAGACTCCCCGCGGTAATGCCGCCGGCGGGCAGCACCGAGCGCCAGACCGCCGCCGCGTCCTGGGGCCGGTAGCTCTCCGAGCCTTGTGACCACTCGTCCCAGACCGCCCAGCCGCCGTCCCCGAGAGCCGAGCGGCAGGCCATCGCCATCCGCACCCAGACGTCGCGATCGTCGGGCGAGATCCACGACAGGGCCCCGGCTACCTCTTCCCGCGTCGGCTGACTCATGTTGTCGCGTCTCTCGTCTCGATCGATTTCTGGATGGCGTACTGCTGCCTGCGCCACTTGTTGAGCTGCTGCATGACACGCCGCTCCACGCGCACATCGGCCGGACCGTTAGTGAACTGGAAGACTCGGCGCGGCCACTTATCGAACCAGTTGTAATACTGCGCCTGGGCGAACTTGCGGGCACGCTGCTCGCTGCGCCAGCGCGCGCTGGCGATCCTCTGTATGTGCTCCCAGACGAAGCGTTTGTCCGAGGCCCAGTCCCTCTCTAGCGCCCTGGCTCCCTCGACCTCCTCCATGCGGCCCGGGGCCACCGCCATCCGCGAGCGGCTCCGGCCGCGCTCCAGCCCGCACGAAGGACAAAGATTCGCTTCCTCTCCCTCGCCCCATACGTAGCCGCAGCGGCGGCACTTGGGGGCTTCCCCGCTACTGAACCGCTTGCGCACCACCCGGCCCCGCTCGCCCTCGTCGAGCTCGTCCACGCCATTAGCGAAAAACTTCAGCGTCTCATCGAGAAATCCCAGGTAATTTCCTGAGTGGTCGAGCCATAAAGCAAAGTCTTTGTCCGGCGCTGAGCGCATCACCCGGCCGATTTGCTGAATGTGGGCGGCCAGCGACTTGCGGTAGGGCCGCGCGCTGATGCCGCAGGCTATGTCGGGAACGTCGAATCCTTTCGCCAAGGCTTCACAGCTGATCAGTCCCAACACCTCCCCGCGCCGGAAGGCCTCGATCAAATCGGCCCTCGAATCGTCGTTGCCGTCCTTGTAGGAGACCTGCCGGAAGTCGTAACCGGCCGCCTGGAAAGCGCGGCACAGCTCCTCGCCGTGCTCGACGGTGGCCGAGAAGCCGATCGTCTTCACCGGCTTGCCGAAGTGTTGGTTGGTCTTTTCTTGCCACTCCGCGACGATGTCGCCGACGATCTTAGAGCCGCGTTGCTGGACCTCCGACGCCAACCACTCGCCGCCAGTGGTCTTCGCCCCTTTCATGTCGATCTCTTTGGCCGCGTAGACCTTCAGCGGAGCCAGCCACTTGTCGGCGATGAGCTTGTCGGTGGTGGTGACGTTGACCACGCGCGAGTAGGTCTTCGCCAGCCCTTGGCTGAAGGGCGTGGCCGTGAGGCCGATCACCGGCTTCGAGATCGCTTTGATGAATTCCAACGTGGCCTTGCGCTGGGTATGCGCCTCGTCCACGATCACTAAATCCAGGTCCGGCCAAAATCCCCGCGTCTCGATCGTCTGCGCGGAGCAGATCTGAACGGGCAGCGAGCGGCCGAACGTGTTCCGGCCCTGCGCCACGCCATGGGGGATGCCGAATTCGGTGAACACCTTCGAGGTCTGGCGGACCAGCGCGACTCGATCACAGACAAAGGCCGCCTTGCTGCCCTTGGCGGCGGCCTCGGCAATCAGATACGCGCTACAGATCGTCTTGCCCCCGCCTGTGGGAATGCAGAGGATCTGTCGCAAATGGCCGTCGCGAACCCCTTGCCGCAGGGATTCCATGGAGACGGACTGGTAGTCTCTGGGCGGCGGTAGATTCATGGCCGGATATTCTCCCCCAGAGCCCGCAGCCTTCGCCGTAGCGCCTCGTTCTCGGCATTCGATTCCTGGAACTGGGTCGTCCAGCGGTAAACCGAATGCTTGAGCGTCTGGATGTGGGCGCGGTAGTTGTTGAACTTCTCCTCGCGCACGGCCCCGACGGGCGCGGATTCGGCCTGGACGAAAGCGATCCGCTCCTCGAGCTCGTCGTTCTTCGTGCGGAGCTCGTTGAGTTCGAGCTTGGCCTCGGTCAGCTCGGCCTCTAGAAGCTCGTTTTCCTTGCGGAGCTTGGCGGCCGCCGCGGGCGTGGGCTTGGCGGGCTTGGGCTCGGAGTCCTCGCCCCTGGCCTTGCGCGCGGCGTCCTTGGCGGACATCTCGCCGGACTTGACCCTCTCGGCTAAGCCAGCCTTGGCGATCTCGGCCCCGGCTTGCGCCGATATCTCCCCGGAGCGGACATGCCCGCCCAAACCGGCGCGCTCGGCTTCCTTGGCATGTCTTATGGTTCGAGTTGACACACCAGCCTCGGTGGCCATCTCGGATTCCGTCGTTCCGCTTAAATAGGAAGTAGCTTCCGGTTTAACGCCGCCACCGTTACGCGGCGTCTTGTCGGCGTCCTCAAAGAGGTTCGGATGATTGAGGCTTGCTGTCCGCCTATCGTGGCCGCGCTGCATCCATTCGCGGCAGGCGACGATGGCGGCGGTTCGCTGCGAAGCGGTCAAATGCCGCCGGTGAGCGTTCGCGCGAATCACGAAACCAGCAGGGTCCTCGTCCTCGGGCAGGGGAACAAACTTGCATGTCTTCTCCGCCTTACCGGCGACACGATAGCGGTGCCAGCCGTCCAGAATCATTTCGTCGTAGATTGTGATCGGCTCATTGACGCCGTGCGCCCGTACGTCCTCGACCAGCGCCGCGAATTGTTCGGGCGGCATGTCGCCCCAGACGGATAGGGGATGGCGTTTCATCGCTCTTTCCCCTTTGCTAAGAGACCCAGCCGGGCCCGTTCCGGCCGGACTCGTCCAGGTCGTTGCCGGTCCGCTCGGCCAGTGCACGGCACAAGCAGCCGACGGCCAACGCCAAGCGAATGTCGCCGCCACTGTGACAGTCGATGCCGGCGACCAGCTTCCAGGCGGTCTCGACGTTGCCGTTGAGATTGACGCCGGGAGAGGCTTCGATGATCTCGGCGACCGTGGGAAAGGCAGGCTTCGGGAGTTGTTTGTGCATGGGCGGTGTCTCCTTCTTGGATTTCAGGCGGCACGCCTCCGCCACATGATGTAGCGCCTCAGCTCCAAAGCGTGAAGATTGCAACCTTCAGCCATGCGGCCGTACTCTTCCGCCCTGGCTTCAAGCTCATCGTTTCTGAGCTGTTTTGTCGGAACAAGCATAGACCCCTTCCCTCTCTCGACGAGATAGCCGCGTTGTAGTCGCTGGAAGCCCGGCATCACAATCTGCTGGTCGGGTTCCGCTGCCGGCTCCCCCTTGTAACGACGCAGGATTTGACGGACAACGACCCGAACATGGCTCCAGGCGCACATCAGGTAAAAATCCTTGTCCTCACCTTCGATCCGTTCATGCCTGGAAATCACAGCACCCACCAGCGACGCCGCTTGAACCGTCCGTCCTTCCGACAAGCCTCTCTCAACGAGTTCAGCAACCTCCGCCCCTAATTCTTTCCCTGAAAGCATTCACCCCTCCAGTTCAGCGATAAGCTGGCGAAGCCAGCTATCAATGGTTTCGATATCCCGCCGTATGACCTGCCACTCATTAGGCATCGCGCCCCGAGCCACAACGCCCGCATCAACACGCCCGCAAAATTCGGCTAGTTGACGCACTCGCCCCTGTCCGTCAGTGGAAAGGGCAAACTCTTCAGGGTCACGGCCGCCAAGGTCAATTAGTTCTACGGTGCGCGGTTTCTTCCCTTGTTCGGCGAGCGCCGTTACGGTCGGAGGAGTATCGGATTCCACGGCGGATTCGAAATCCTCCCCGGGGACGCTGGTAACGCGGACGGCGGTCTTGGCCTGACGTTCGGATAGGCCAGCCTCTTTCGCGGCCAAACCTCGGGTCGGTACCCCGGCCCTAGGTCCGTCCGCGCCCCACTCTTAGGTTCGTGTTGCTTCAGCAGTTCCCCGCAGCGCCGGATCGCCCTCGCCTGGATGCGGACGGCCATCTTGTGGAGCGTGTCGTCGTTGGCCTGTTTCGCATAGGAGGCCAAAGCGGCAGCCTGGTCGGCCCAGTCCTGGCACTCGTCGAGCCGGGAACACTCCGTGAGCGCCCGCTTGGCGTTGACGTAGGCTCCGGGGAGCCGCACATCGGTATTGGATGACAGCGGGGTCATGCCGACACCATTTGACGGGGTTGTTGTCACACCCGTCACGCCGCCCCCTGCTTGAGCGCCTTCTCCTGGGCTTCCTGCGCCGCCTTCTCTGCTGCCTCTGGCTGCTGATAGTCCTTGATGTCAATGCCTAACTGCTCACACCAGCTGTAAACCGAGGCGTCGGTGATACCCATATCGAAGCCGGCCAGGACTACCTGACTCTTCCGGCCCCGGTACTTCTCCAGTGCCTCCCGCACAACATCCTCAACGGGCTTTCCCCGCTGAACTTCCAGGAGAGTCTGTCTGTCTGTCTTCATCTCTTTACCCCAATGGAAGAATTATCCATGAACAGAACTCTACCATCGGATGTAGCGCTTGTCAACGAAGTTTTCTACCATTTGGTAGAGGAGAGGGCCATGAGCGTGGGGAAGCGCCTAAAGCGGGCTAGGCTGGAGGCGAGGCTTACCCTAGAGAAGTCCGCGGAGTTGGTGAACACCAACTTCAACACTATCTGGAGGTATGAGGCTGGTCAGCGCCGACCTTCTGGGCCGACGCTCTACGCATTAGCCACACTTTACGGCAAGCCCGTGGAGTGGTTCTTTGGCGGGGAAGAGCAGGGGTCGGAGCCTCTGCCGGAAGAGCATTTAACCCAACAACTAGCAGCCTTCACGTGGTATGCGGAGTCGAACCGAACTCTATCTGCCACCGCTTTAGTCGCCAAGTTGACGCTGAAGTACGATGACCCCGCCAGCGAGAGCACCGTGCAACGGTGGATCCGGGGGTGGACGGAGCAGTCCATAGAAGACGACTCCCCCTTCGACTGGAGTCAGATAGGTAAACAAGGCGACCTGCCCTGGGAATCTGGGGGGTACCTGATGAGAATGCTGGCTTTCGTACTAGAGGGCAAGCACGACTGGTTTTTGACCAATGCCAGCACCGTGCGACCGCAACGCATCACGCTTCGCCAGGCCAAGTGGTGTTGGCGAGTGCATATGGCGGCGCCGGAACTGTGCTTGTTCGACGTTTTTTGGGTGGCCCATAACTGTTCGCTGAGGGAATTGGTGGGCGACCTAGAGGGACATCCGTTCAACATGGAGGACATCCAGGCTTTTTTGGCTTATCGGCCCTGGGCAGGCGAAGACAAGTACGACGCCTATCATCAGGCCACGACCAATGGAACGATTCCCTCTCTACCTGATAGCGGAAAGGCAGTTCTCGATGTCAACATCGCCGTCCGGTTTTTTGAAACTTCGGCCCCCCAGGTCGAATCGATCATTCCTATTGGTGGGTTGCTGTTTTCGGAAACCCTGGCGCTGCTAATGGTCAAAGGAGATGACAGAGATAAAGCAGAGCGACTTGTGGAAGGGCTGCCTCCCGGGTACTTCCGAGACCCGGAAGAGTTTGGAGTACTCTCCGGCAACAACCCAGCTATTCAAGAAAACTTTGTGGTGGATTCGTCGCAAGATGGATACGTCTTTGATTTTACCCAACTCTCCAAATACGAGCGCAAGAAGACAGCTGACTCTTCCTGACGGCTGTTCAATAGCGCGCGGGCCAC
This sequence comes from Bryobacterales bacterium, assembly GCA_965248235.1. Classification (GTDB taxonomy): domain Bacteria; phylum Acidobacteriota; class Terriglobia; order Bryobacterales; family UBA6623; genus UBA6623. The sequence continues at coordinate 587,875 of CBDFIU010000004.1, forward strand.
TGGTGGGCCGACAGCGACAACGGTGAGTACAAGCCCCGGCTGATGAGCGAGGACGATCAGACCCTCGGTCAGGTGGTCTGGTGGGCTCACACGGAGGAGTGAGGGATGAGGAAGTTTTGAACCAACGAAGTGCGACTGCAGCTCAGCGTGCTGGCCTACAACCTGGGCAACTTGTGGCGGCGGCTCGGACTGCCGCACAGGATCAAGAGCTGGTCGCTGACGAGCTTGCAGCACCGGCTGATGAAGACGGGCGGACGGCTGGTCAAGCGTGCTCGCTACTACTGGCTGCTGTTGGCCGAGGGGCACCTCAACCGGAAGCTGTTCGGCGAGATGCTGGGGCGGATCTGGGCGCTGCCTGTGCCAGGCGGGTAACGGGCGACGGGCTGCGACGCACAAGAGACGCTGGGTTGCTGAAGAGGGAACTACTAGGAGCAGTGTCGACGTAAAGCCCTCCCGCGAGCTGGAACGCGGCGATCGAGCGGCATTCAGCGACCGAAACCGGAGCGAACGGAGCATCGATCGTGAGAGGAGAACGAAGACCTTGCATCCGAGCCGCGGATTGGAGTACCCTGACCGTGCCGGGATGGCCAAAACGGAAATCCCAGCTAGGACGGCCAAAAAGGAAATCCTAGTGTACAGTCTGGTGCAAATACGCACTGGTGTCCAAATTAGCTCAGCCAATACCCTTTTGGACGGGTTAAGCCCTTAGTTTTCAGTGTCAGGCTATGCTCACCGGAAACCAGGTTCCCCGGCTAGCTCATGCTGTCCAAATTAAGCAGCTCTCCGCAGGACCCCTTCGTTGAGTCTCTGACTGCCCCAGAAGGCCTGTTTGAGAGGCTTTTGGTGCCCTACACCGGCGCTCGCTCCACGGCGACTCCACCTACATGCTGTCCAAATTGGCGGGCGAGAATCTAATTTGGACAAGAGTGGCAAATACGCAGGACTGGAGATGTTATGAATCAGATGGGTATTTACTTGACTCAGGTGACCACAAGATGTAGGATCGGGGAAATGGAAGATTATCCTCGGAATCTGGCCGAGTTCGAGGCGCGTTTCGCCACCGAGCAGGCCTGTCGAGAGTATCTGTGTCAACTCCGCTGGCCGGAGGGTTTTCGTTGTCCGCGATGCGGGCACGACAAAGCGTGGGCGGTGCGGACAGCGCTGCTGGAGTGCGCCGGCTGCGGGCATCAAGCTTCTCCAACGGCGGGCACAATATTTCAAGACACCCGCCAACCCCTCCAGAGTTGGTTTCGAGCCATGTGGTGGCTCACGAGCCAGAAGAACGGGGCGAGCGCGCTGGGCTTGCAGCGGGTGTTGGGCCTGGGCAGCTACAAAACGGCCTGGACTTGGTTGCATAAGCTCCGGCGCGCCATGGTGCGGCCCGGACGCGATCGGCTCAGCGGGCGCGTGGAGGTTGACGAGACTTACTTAGGAGGCTTGGAGGAGGGCGTGCGCGGTCGCCAAACCGACGCTAAGGCGCTGATTGTAGTAGCGGCCGAGGAAGATGGTGCCGGCATCGGGCGGGTTCGGATACGCACCATTCCCAACGCCTCCGGGGACAGCTTGATGGCCTTCGTCGGCGAGTCGATCGAACCCGGCAGCGTGGTCCATACCGACGGTTGGCTGGGATACGAACCGCTCGAAGGCGACGGCTATCGCCACGAGGTGAGCTACCTGGAGGGGCAACCGGCGCGCGCCTCGAAACTGCTCCCCCGGGTGCACCGCGTGGTGTCGTTAGTGAAGCGCTGGATACTGGGCACGCATCAAGGAGCGGTCAGTCACGAGCATCTCGACTCCTACCTCGACGAATTCGCCTTCCGCTTCAACCGCCGCAAGTCCAGAAGTCGAGGCAAGCTCTTTTACCGCCTGGTTCAACAGGCCGTCGCCGTGCCACCGGCACCCTACAAATCGCTGGTCGGAGGCACCGCGACACGCGCTTCGGACGACCACAACATGTAGGGGCTATTTCCCAATACCTGAGTCAAGTAAATACCCATCTCGCACGATTCTGGGCGCTACCCTTGGAGAGGCGATCATGAAGCCAATCAACTGTCTTGTCACGGCCACCGTCGCCGTGGCGCTTGCGGTTCCGGTGCAGGCGCAAGTCGATTGCGCGGACTGGAACACAGCAGCTTTCTTCAAAGCCGCCGAGGTTTCGGACGTGACTCGTTGTTTGCAGGCGGACGGGAATCTGAAAGCGCGGGACGGACTATCGGGTTTCACCCCGCTGCATTTTGCGGCGAGGTCCGAGACTGGTAAAGCTGTGACGGCGTTGCTGGAAGCGGGTGCGGACCCGAACGCGCGCACCGAATACGGCTATACCCCGCTGTATCCGTTTGGTGGAGCCGTGTGGGAAGCGCGGGACGGACTCGGCACCACCCCGCTGCATTGGGCGAGGACTGGTAAAGCCGTGACGGCGTTGCTGGAAGCGGGCGCGAATCTGAAAGCGCGGGACGGACTATCGGGTTTCACCCCGCTGCATTTTGCGGCGAGGTCCATGTCTGTTGAAGCCGTGAGGGCGTTGCTTGGAGCCGGTGCGGACCCGAACGCGCGGAACGAATCCGGCACCACCCCGCTGCATCAGGCGGCGCTGTCCGAGACTGGTGAAGCCGTGACGGTGCTGCTTGAGGCAGATGCGGACCCGATGGCGCGATCCTTGCACGGCGGAACTCCGCTGCATTCGGCGAGGACTGTTGAAGCCGTGACGGCGCTGCTTGGAGCCGGTGCGGACCCGAACGCGCGGGACGAATCCGGCACCACCCCGCTGCATTTCGCGGCGATGTCCAAGACTGGTGAAGCCGTGACGGCGCTGCTTGGGGCAGATGCGGACCTGAACGCGCGCACCGAATCCGGCTGGACCCCGCTGCATTTCGCGGCGACATTCGAGTCTGTTGAAGCCGTGATGGTGTTGTTGGAAGTGGGTGCGGACCCGAACGCGCGGGACGGACTCGGCAACACCCCGCTGCATTCGGCGAGGACTGTTGAAGCCGTGACGGCGCTGCTTGGAGCCGGTGCGGACCCGAACGCGCGGGACGAATCCGACACCACCCCGCTGCATGAGGCGGCGCTACTTGGGACTGTTGAAGCCGTAACGGCATTGCTGGAAGCGGGTGCGGACCCGAACGCGCGGGACGAATCCGGCACCACCCCGCTGCATGAGGCGGCGCTGTCCGAGCCTGGTGAAGCCGTGACGGCACTGCTAGAGGCGGGCGCGGACCCGATGGCGCGATCCTTGCACGGCGGAACTCCGCTGCATTGGGCGGCCGAGCTCAGCAATAATCCGGCGGTGATTAAGGTGATGCTAGACGCCGGCGCCGACACGGCTGCGCGCAATGCTGCGGGCAAGACGCCGTGGGACCGGGACCTCGTGCAAGTAAACGACGCGCTCAAGGGGTCTGACGCCTATTGGCGGTTAAACGATGCACGCTTTAAATCAAGCGACTCGGTCTTCTCGATCGGCGGAGATGTCTCAGCGCCCCGGTCGACCTACAAGGTCGAGCCTGAATACTCCGAAGAGGCCCGCAAAGCAAAGCATCACGGAACAGTCGTTCTGGCTATCCAGGTTTGGGAGGACGGTCGAGCCCACAATATTCGGGTCATCCGAAGCCTCGAGCTCGAGCTGGACGAAAAGGCGATCCAGGCGGTCCGGGAGTGGAAGTTCGTGCCCGGCAAGAAAGACGGGATTCCAGTCAAGGTCCGCGCCAACGTCGAAGTTAACTTTCGGCTTCTCTAGTACCGATGGGCGCGGGCAAGCCCGCCTCCGCAACCAAATTGGGCGACGACTAACGAAGCCGTGACGGCGTTGCTGCAGGCCCGGATGGAGGCGCGGACGGCCATCCGAGCCCGCCTCGCTCAAAACACGATCGATCTCCCCGAATCTGCTAATAGATGATAGCTGCGAGGATGCGAAGCGAAAGGCTTAGCGTATAAATTCGCACGATTCTGGGCACTACCCTTGCGGCGCTGGCGGGTGTGGGCGTGGCGCTGGGAGGCTTGCTCGTGCTGGACGGCTTGCGCGAGGCGTTGTTCGGGCGCACCCGTGAGAAGGTGGGGGAATAGAGGCCGCGCAAGTCACCCTGAAAACGTTAGCGGAATCGCGGGCCGGAAATCCAGCCGACCAGCGACCAGCGCTCGCCGCGGATCAGCGGCCCGACCGAATGCGGAACAAAGGAGGGAAACACGATCAGCGAGCCTATGCGCCGCAGTTGATCGCTGTCCGGCTCGGGGACGTGGTGCAGCGTCAGGTCGGCCCCGCAATAATCGCCGCCATCCGACAATTGCAGCACGAAGCTCAGCTTGCGGTTCGCCGCCGGCCCATCGTCGAACGACATATCGACGTGCGTGTGATAAACCCCCTCGTCTCCCGCTGCATATTGAGTCAACTGGTACTCGCCGCCTTTCATCCCATCGTGCAGCCGGAAGTTCCACAACTCTTGGTTGACTTGGCGCGCGGCTTCGGCGGCTTGCCTGACGATATCGAAGCCCCAATCCGGCCAGCCCACCTTGCTGCGGCGAATCTCCCGCCGCACGCTGTTCGAAGCCATCGTGCCGCCCGCGTTCATGGCCGTGGCGGCCCGCATCAGGGCCAGTTGGCGGCGGCAGCAATCCTCGCTGAAACGCCCCGGCAACAGTCGATGAGACAACATCGTCTTACTGGAAGGGATGCCAGACGTGGCCCCCGGCGGTGCGCATCGTGCCGTCGGGAAGTTTTTCCACCGGCCTGAGTTCGGCGTCCGTCAATGGTTCGTCGGATTCCACCCGAAGGGTCCACAGAAAGGGTGGACCCGGTGGCGGCGGCGGGTCTATCACGCCGAAGTTGGCGAGGTCGGCGGGAACCGTCATCCCGCGCGGCTTTTGGCTGAATGCCCGATATTTTCTGCTCATCATACCCCCAGATAATCGTTGCCCTTGGAGCCCTTGGGGCCCTTCGCCCCCGGATCTCCCGGCGGCCCTTTCGCTCCCGTGTCGCCGGTCGACCCGCTGTCGCCCGGCGGCCCCTTCTGCCCCATCGGCCCACTGAATCCCGTGCCTCCCTTGGGTCCCTTGGGCCCGGCGGCGCCGCCCTGCCCCTTCGGCCCCTGCAGCCCCGTGCCTCCCTTGGGTCCCGTAGGCCCGGCGGCCCCGCCCGGCCCGGCCGGGCCTTTCCTTCCCTTGTCGCCGGCCGACCCGCGGTCGCCCGCCGCGCCCTGCCCTCCCGGCAGGCCATCGACTCCTTTCGGCCCGGGCAGCCCCACGTCGCCCTTGGTTCCAGCCGGGCCGACGGGACCGGCATAAAGCCGCGGCGGCCCGAAAGAGGAAGTGGCGACCATCGATGAGTCCGCGGCGGCGGCGTGAATAGTCCAGTTGATCGCCATCATTAATTGCCGCAATCCCGCTTCGCCGCCCCGTAGCCGTGGGAATAGCCGGTGGGATAGCCGGTGTCATTTCCAGGGGGCCCCTTCGGCCCCGCTGGTCCCGGCGGCCCCTTTGTTCCCTTCGCCCCATCCGGCCCCGGTGATCCGTCGTCGCCGGGGTCCCCCGCGGGACTGGGCCCGGCGGCACCGTCCAGCCCCCGCGACCCTTTCCTTCCCGTGTCGCCGGTCGATCCGCTGTCGCCCTTCGGCCCCCCCTGCCCCTTCGGCCCACTGAATCCCGTGCCTCCCTTGGGTCCCTTGGGCCCGGCGGCCCCGCCCGTCCCCCGCGGCCCACTGGATCCTGTGTCGCCCCTGGGTCCCTTCGCTCCCCGCTCCCCCGGCTCGCCGGGCAGGCCCTCGACGCCCGGCTTGCCCTTGGGGCCTTGCAAGCCGACCGCGCCCGACTCGATTTCGGTAAGGTTGCCGAACGAGGCGGGCGTGATCGCGGCTTCGTCGTCGGCGAGGGCGTCAATGCTCCAGCGAATCATGGCATCAAAAGTCGCATTCGTAAGCAGCGTACCCGTCCCTGTAGCCCTGTTTATACGATGGTCCTTGACCTGGAGCGCCGCTGCTTCCAGCGGCTCCCGTGCCTCCCTTGGGTCCTGTAGTCCCGTCGGAACCGTCCGTCCCCGGCGGCCCCTTCGCTCCCGTGTCGCCGGTCGACCCGCTGTCGCCCTTCGGCCCCTGCTGCCCCATCGGCCCACTGAATCCCGTGCCTCCCTTGGGTCCTGTAGGCCCGGCGGCCCCGCCCGTCCCCCGCGGCCCCTTCCGTCCCGTGCCTCCCTTGGGTCCTGTAGGCCCGGCGGCACCGCCCGTCCCCCGCGACCCCTTCGCTCCCAGCGAGCCCGGCGAGCCCTTTGGTCCGGGCGGCCCCGGATTGCCCGTAAGCCCTCGCGGTCCGGGCTGCCCCTTGCCGCCGGGAAATCCTACGTGGACCGGGACTGGAGCGCCGAAAGCAGCGGCGCTCAGAGTTTCGCCCTCCCGCAAGGCTGCTTCGATGGCCCATGTGACTCGAACCATGGCTACCCCGTCCAGACTACGATGCTGATTCGCTTGCCCTTCGTAACCGGCAAGACTTGATGAGGATGAGTGACCCTGCCGGGCCAGAGCAACAGCCAACCGGCAGGTATCAGCGAGTCGTTGAAGTTCTGCCTTGGAAACCAGAGCTGACCGCCCGCGCAAGGCCCCCGGAGCTTGATCGAGCAGGACAAGTAGGATTTGTCCTCGTGCAAGCGGATGCTGGGTTGCCCGCCGGCCGAGTAGCGGATAAAGAACACGTCCGACGGATTCCGCCAGGTAGTCGGCCGCCAGTGGCTCTCGACAATCGACGCAAGGTGCTTGTTCAGCAGCCCGGCAAACTGCGTAGTGCGCCCGGCGTCCCAAATCCGCATTCGCAATTCGTCGCCCGGAACGTTATCGCCCGGCAAAGGTTCCCACGGCCCGGCCCCCTCGGCTGCTTCCGCAATCCTGGTTGAACACTCAGGCGTCAGAAAAGGCGTACCGATGATATCGGGAGCCACTTCCAGCCATTCGCCGATCTTGGGGTCTTCGACGAACGCCGGTGCATCCACGGGGATGCAGCGGTCAAGCGATGACGTGGGGCCGTTGTCGTGGAGCACCGCCGGGGAGCAGTTGCTCCTCACGTTCCTGACCCGGCCATCGGAGCGCTCGACGTGATCCGCCGCCCCGGCAAGAGACTGGAAAATGTACGCCTCGCGGTCCACCAGCCACGTTTGTTTGTCGTCCTTTTGAAGGATTCTCTTCTGGATTATCAGCTGATCGTCATCGAGCGGCCGGCACTCCGCGATCTCATCCCGCAGATCGCTCGCCATGCCGATGATCGTCCCCGAGCAGGGGAAATGGTAAAGGGCTGTATCCTTGCTGGTTTCTCCCGGCCATCCGTCTCTTACATAGGCCATCAGAGGCTCACGCAGGGACTCGTCGGGCCAGCAGTTGACTTCTCCCCCGATGACGATCCGAGCCGGCATCTCGCCGTATCTGAGCAGGATGTTGTCAGGTCCGACCAGGGGCAGCGTGTCGTAGCCGTCGAGGGCCAGCGCCACGGCGCGCGCTCTCGACTGGTCGAGGCCGTTCAACCAGTCGAGCAACGCCGGTAGCTTGCGTTCGCCGCCCCGCCCAGACGTGTCCCATCCCGGCTCGCCTGTCATGAGCACGTCATAGCCGTAGCCATGATCGTCCAAGGACCGGCGCAAGCGGTCGGCTTTGAGAGGATTGGTAGCGAAAAACGAAGTTCTGAGTTCGAATGCCGGTTTCGAGTTTTCAGTCGCCGAAGTCCAGCGCCCCGACGGCTCGACAAGCCATTTGGGAACCGCCCAGGCGGACAGCATCGCGGGCCGCGCCTGGCAGTGACGCGGCGCGACGTTTGGATTCGCCCCGAAGTGATAGGGGATGTATTCGTCGGACGCGATTACGTGCCTTTTACGGCAGGCTTCGAGCAGCTTGCGGGCGCCTAGCGGCGAGATCCAGTAAGCCACCGTCCAGTAGGTATAGGGGGCCGGTATCAATCCATCCCGCGCGCGGGCGGGGTCTCTCAGGAATTTCCCGCCGAGATAGACCAGATCGCCGCGCTGCTCGAACTCAAGGGGGGCCAGGACCTTGGCGTCGTCCTCGATGATGAGGGCCCCGCCCGGCGTGTCCGCCGCCTGCTCCCAGGCCTTGTAGTGCCCGGCGAAACACGCGAGCTCCGCAAGTCCACCCCCGAGAATCCGCGGACGGTCTCTTCTCCGGCCGGAAGAGCGACGATGCGGGAACCGTTGGCCAGCTCAAGCCGGAGCGCGGATTGCTGCTTGACCGCAACACCGGGTGCGGCTCTCCCGTGAACGCTGGTGGTTTTCCTGAACAACTCGCCCGACTGCCTCTGAGAGGGTGATAGAAGCAGCACCAAGGCACCGGACTTGGTGGTTGCCGTGTGCACTGCCAGCGCGGCCGCAACCGTACTCTTGCCGCTCTGGCGGGAGCATAGAAGCAGCAGGCGTCGCGCGGAGCTGCGCAGGCCATCGACTTGCCATTCATCGGGCTCGAAACCGGCCTGCTCCATCAGCTTGACCGGATCGAGAGCGGCGGCGATCTGCTTCCAGATACTCAAAGTCACCTCCTCATCGCGAAGCCTCCCCGTCTTGGTCCATTTCCGAGAGTGTTTCGGCCACTGCTAAACGAGCCTCCGGATATCCTTCCAGGGCCTTCAAGATGACCGGGGCAAGGACCTGGATGTTGATGGTTGTAGGGGCGTTCTGGATCTCCCCCCGAAGCTTGCCAAGAAGATCGATAAGCCTCGCGAGTTCCCGGATAGCCATGACGGCGGTGCGCAGATCCTCGGCCTGCTCCGCCTTGTTCATGATGCGCCGGGCGTCGGCTTCGAGGTCGCGGATCTTCCCGAGGAGGTCGTCGCCGTGGGCGGCTTGGGCGGCGCCGTTAGCCTTGACCAGCGACGGTGTCAGGTGCTTGCTTTTGTGGCGGTGCAGCGCGGTGACCGACGTTCCGAATCGTCCCGCTATTTTCCGTAACCCCTCCCCGGCAAGGACGGCCTTTTCGATTGCGGCGCGCTTCTTGTGAGCGCAGATGGTGCAGGTTCTGGGCATTCCTGTTTCAGCCCTACGATTTGCTCACGAAGACGCATTATCGCCTTTTGTTCTCCCAAGGTCAATAAGTTAGCCCAGAGCGGTTCAGCGCCTGGCTTAGGACGAAACAGTCTCGTCGCTCATCTCGTCGGTCACTCCCAGCGAAGGGTATAGGCCAGCACGCTCAGTTGCAGTCGCACTTCGTTGGCCCGAAAGCGATGGCACGACAGCCCTGGCGGGAGCATTGCGAAAATGGGCAAAATGCCGCGACAACCGCGACGGCCGTCACGGCCACACGGCGCCAAACGGCGCCACCGGGAAACGCCATCGGCGACGGAGATCGCTGCTAGAATGGCGGGTCATGGATCGATTCCGACTATTCTTGCTTTTGTCGACCTTGTTTCTGACAGCGGCCGCGCACGGTCAGCAGCCGCCGAATATCGTCATCATCTTCGCCGACGATCTGGGGTACGGCGATCTGGGCTGTTACGGACACCCGACCATCTCGACGCCGCATCTTGACCGGATGGCGGCCGAGGGCCAGCGCTGGACGAATTTCTATAGCGCCGCCTCGGTCTGCACGCCCAGCCGCGCGGCGTTGATGACGGGCCGGCATCCGATGCGCAGCGGGACGATGGCGGCGCGGCCACGGGTCTTCGCCGAGCGGTCTCTGCGCGGGCTCCCGCCTTCTGAAATCACCATCGCCGAAATCCTCCAGCCCCGGGGCTATGCGACCGCGATGATCGGCAAATGGCATTTGGGCCATCTGCCCGACTATCTGCCGACGAAACAGGGCTTCGACACCTACTTCGGGTTGGTGTCGTCGAACGATCACAACAAGACCTACAGCCGAACTCTGGGCCTCTATCCCGCCGTTCATCCCGAGATCGGATTCTGGGATATTCCGTTGATGAGAAACGACACGGTCATCGAGAAACCGGCTGATCAGCATACCGTCACGAAACGCTACACCGAGGAAGCGGTCCGATTTATCCGCGAGCACAAGGAAGGTCCGTTCTTTGTCTATCTGGCGCACACCATGCCGCACACCCCGCTGTTTCGCTCGAAAGCCTTCGAAGGCAAGAGCTTGCGGGGCGTTTACGGGGACGTCATCGAAGAGATCGACTGGTCGGTGGGGCGCGTGCTCGACACGCTGCGCGAGGAAGGGCTGGGGGAAGACACGCTGGTATTGTTTACCTCCGACAACGGACCTTGGCTCATCTTCGACCAGCATGGCGGCTCGGCCGGGTTGCTGCGCGAGGGCAAAGGCAGCACCTGGGAAGGCGGTATGCGCGAGCCGGCACTGTTCTGGTGGCCGGGGAAGATTCAATCGGGCGTGGTCCGTCAGATGGGCAGCACGCTCGACGTGCTGCCGACCGTCGCCCGGTTGGCAGGAGCGGCCGTTCCCTCCGACCGCCCGATCGACGGCTACGACCTTTCCGGGGTTTTGGTTGGGAAGGGCAAAAGCCCGCGCGAAGAGATGTATTTCTATCGCGAGGAACGATTGTTCGCCGTTCGCCGCGGAGCGTTCAAAGCGCATTTCTGGACGCAAACCGGCTACACCGAACCGCAGCCTACTCGTCACGACCCGCCTCTGCTTTTTCATCTCGAACACGACCCGGGCGAGCGTTACGACGTAGCCGCCGAGCACCCCGAAGTACTCGAGCAGCTCATGCGCATGGTGAAGGAACACAGCGAGAACTTCAAGCCGGGCGAGAATCAGTTGGTTCACCAGGCCGACGGCCCGGTGGGTGTGTTTCGGCATCCGCCGGTGAAGTTGCCCTGAGAGGCGGGGCGGGCGAAGGGTTTGAATGGGTTATTGGTCGAACCGCAGGGTCGCCGTCGCGCGACTCTCCACCGGTTCGCGTTTCCGTAGTCTCTATAGCCTCATACCCTTGAAGACCGGTCCTTGCGGTCCGAGCGGTCCTGCGGAGAGGTGCTGTCAGCGGACCAGGCACGCCGATTGATGGTGCGAACCCGATTTGAACGAAGCCTGACGGCAGACGCTTCGCGTGTGTTAGCATTTGGCTGAGCACGGTCTAGCGAAGGCCGAGACAAAACCGGCCTCAGGGCTCTTGGCAAGAACCGTGCCCTCACCGGACCTTCGGTTCGTCGAGGCATCGCTTCGGCGCGCCTGGTTCTCCAAGACGGTCTTTCTCGTGTTCCACGAAAAGGATTCGGTGTTCGTTAGGTGTCAAGAAATAATTTCCCACTCCACAATAGGCGGTGAGGGATCCCTCAACAAGACGGCAGTCTGACGGCAACCCACGCCGTCTCAGGCACCTGGGAACAAAAAAATGTCATAGTTCATGACATCGATTGTTATCAACAGGAATCTGTCGCACTAAGAAGAGCCTTGAGAACTGGGACAACGCGTTCTGGATTTCGTTGTCGGACACAAAGCACGCAAACCAAACCGAAAGCTCAGCAGGGGGCTGAAGATCCGGACCTCCACAGGTCGGACGGGCAGGTTCCCCGGGGTACCCAGACGCGCTAGGCTGTTCCGGAACGAAGAAGGCGCTGCCACCTAGGGGTCGAGAACTAGTCCATCGAATAGAACAGGAATAAGCCCGCCATGGCGTCGATCTCGTGGTCGGTGGTGTTGTTATATGTGCTCGTCAGGCGGAACTTGTCGGTGGGCTCAATGCGGTACCCCTCCACGCTCGAATAGACATCAAACCCGACCATTTCGCCCGAATCACGCCACCGGCTTCGACCTTTCCACACCTGCTCGTTCTTGGTTTGGTTGTACAGTTCCATCGAGTCGGCATAGGGGTGAACGTGGGTCCCCATGAAGTGGATGCGGGCTGCAAAGGGGAAGGAGAATACCGCCTCCTGCTTGTGGCGTTTGGGCGGGACAAAGAACAGATGTGGCATCTTGGCGCTGCGCAGCGTCGAATAAACTCGCCGCAAGGACTTGACGAGATCCTTTTCGCGAATGAGGGTGATTTCAACCCGTATCTTGACGCGGGCCGAGGCGTCGGTGCGGTTGTTGAAAAGCGGCAGCCAACTCAGGGGTTGGTTCTCGGGCAAGTAGAGGCCGAAGCCCTCGGGAACACGGACCGAGCGGGTGAAGGCGTCCGAGTAAATCGCATTCATCTTGGGATTGTCGTGTTGGGTGAATTCTTGATCTCCCAAGAACGTATGGCAGAGATAATTCTCCTTCGGCTCCCGGCCCTCTGCATCGTGGATCGAGGTTTCGTAAGCAATGACCCATACGGGTTCTTCGAAGTGGAACAGCCTTGTCGACCCGGCCGGCGAATGGGCGATATAGCCCGCGCCCACGTCGATGAGTCCGGTTTCGTAGTTCGCCCGGCTGACCCTTCCGTGAGAGCTTTGGGCCGAGGAGGGAAGAAAAGTCGTCAGCGCCTGGGCGGCGCCGCGATCCGAGCCCAGGCAGACAAGCGTAAGAGACAACAGCGCCACCAACCAACCGTGCGCTTTCCTCCCGGGGATGCGGTGGTTTTTATGCTTGAGCAAGGCCCGGACTCCTACGCCAGCGCTTCGGTAATCACGCTGCCTCCCGTATCCGTCAAGCGGCGGTTGCGGCCGGCGTGGTAGTAGGTGAGGCGCATGTCATTGAGGCCCATCAAGTGCAGAATCGTGGCATGGACGTCGCGGAACTGGTAGACATTCTCGACCGCTTTGTACCCCAGTTCATTGGTCGCCCCGATTACCGTGCCGCCCTTGATCCCCGCCCCGGCGAACCACATGCTCATGGCGCCGATATTGTGATCGCGACCCTTGGTCTTACGATCGATCGTTGTGTCGGGCGTACGGCCGAACTCGCCCATCCAAACCACGAGCGTCGAGTCGAGCAGTCCGCGCTGCTTGAGGTCGGTGAGCAGAGCCCCGACGGGCTGATTCGTTTCCGCCGAATTCTTGCGGTGGTTCCAAACGATGTCGACGTGGCCGTCCCACGACTGAGAGGGGGTATGAAGTTGGACGAACCGGACGCCGTTCTCGACCAGCTTGCGCGCCATCAGACAGCGAGTGCCGAACGAGCGTGCTTTTTCGTCGTTCATCCCGTACATCTCACGGGTCGCCTCGCTCTCCCCCTCCAAGTTGAGCACCTCCGGCACCTCGGTCTGCATCCGAAACGCCAGTTCGTAAGCGTTGATGCGCGCCTGCAGGTCGGGGTTGGTGAAGTGCTTGTCGAGAAATTCTTGGTTATAGGTGCGCAACAGGTCGCGGGAAGCGGCTTCGAGTGTGGGGTTCACGTGGGAAGCCGAAGCTAAATCCCGTACTGCCTCGCCCTTCCAGCGCAGCACGGTCCGACTGCGTCGTCGAGACGACTCTCGCGAAACGCCTTGTCCCCAAGCTCGAAGTGCCGGCGAAGACGGGTTTCGAGGTCGCCCTCGGCCGCGGCGGGCAAGGCGGCGGTTGTTAATGCGAGAAGCAACGGAGCACACCGCGCCGACCGTCGGCAAAGCCTAAGAAAACGCCGGGGCGGCTTGGCCTGGATTGCGTCCGGGTTGGGAGCCGATATGCTCATTACGTTGCCGTCAACCAGGTGATCAAGACGGGCTCGAAAGACAGGGCGGGCGCTTGTAGATTCGAACCCTCGACCCTCCTTCTATCATCCCTGATTCAGCTCGAGCGGATAGGAGAGATCACCGTCCAGAAACGGGGTACGGCCGGCCGGCCCGGCGACCGGCCGATGTTAAACCAGAAAGTTCTGAACCAGCGACAGTCGCCCGCCTCAGAACACCACGCGCAACCCGAATTGCATGCGTCTCATTTGTCCGTCGATGCTGAAGATTTGGCCGGCAACTGAACTGTCAGCGGCACCATTCGGGTCGCCGAGGTTGGTGTTGTTGAAGATGTTCATGGCCTCTATGCGGACCTGCAAAGTGGCTGTCTCCTTGAAGTAGAACTCCTTCCACAATGCCCAATCGGCCGCGAAGTAGCCGGGGCCCCTCAAATCGCCTCCGTTTCGCCCGTAGTTGCCGAATTGAAACTCGGCCGGGTTGGCGAAAGCGGCGGGATTGTACCAGCCACCCCGGGAAGGATTGCTGATGACGGGATCGCCAATCGCATCAGGCCGCTGCCCGAAGTTGGAGTTCAGCCCGCTGGCGTCACCCCAATTGACGGCGATGGGAAACCCGCTGTAGATCAGAGTCACGCCGTTGAACGCCCAGCCGCCGAGAACTGCCTGCGCCAGCGGGCTCGCCGTGGAGCCGTACCGGCGGCCTTTGCCGTAGGGCAACTCCCAAAGGTGGCCGATGCTGAGCGTGGTTGCCCGATTGTACTCCGAGATCCCCTTGCTGGCGCGCCGGTCGTAGGGGTTCTGGTTCTGGCCGCTCCAGCCGAACCCACCGGGCATCACATCAAGGGCCTTTGACCAAGTGAAGTTGGTCGTGATCGTGTATCCGCCCGAGAATCTCTTCTCGCCCTGTAGCAGCAGCGAGTGATAACTCGATCCCTGGCAACGGCAGCGAATCCCGAGGGCATCCGTCGAACCCGTGAAGTTGAAGAAGGGTTTGCGTGGGTTGAGCGGCCCGGGTCCTGGTATGGCCGCGTTGACGTTTTGATTGTCATAAAGAAAACGCCCGACCGTTCCGACGTAACCGACCGAAACCGTGAAGTCCCGCGTGAGTTGTTGCTGGATCGTGAAGTTCCAGTTGTCGATGTAGGACGTCTTGCTGTCCCGAGGGACATAGAGCACGTTCAGACCCGCCGGCTTCTGCAGAATGCCGCTGTCGGGAATCGTCGGACGCGGAGGGGCTGGCACCTGCTGATCCATCCTGTGCGGTGTCCCTACGGTCGGAAACGCGAACGCAGTGAACAAGTTGTCCCGCTGGATGTCCTGCCGCACTTGCATCGGGAAGTTCGTTCCCAGGGTCCCCAAGTGCCCTCCGAAATTGCTGGCGAAGTAGGCGCGGCCGTATCCGGCTCGGATCACCGTCTTCTCAAACAGCTTATAAGCGATGCCCAACCGCGGCGAGATGTCGCGCCAGTTGTTGTCGACGTTCGAGGTACAAGAAACTTCACCAACGCAGGCCAGCAGCAAGTTGTTGGTCAGGGGGTCATAGTTGGAGTTCTCGGCAGGATTGCGAGGATGCGGACGTCCGATGTAATCCCAACGAAGGCCCCAGTTGATCGTCAGCTTGGGCGTCACCCGCCAAATATCGCGGAAGAAAACACCATTGCGCCAGACGCGGTCGGTGGCGATGAAGTTGATCACGCCGCGCTGGAAGCCGGAGGGCATACCCAAAAGAAAGCTCCCCATCCCCAGGCCCGAACCGGGAGCCTCGGGAGCCGCGGTGATCAGACGGTTGAAATCGAACTCGCCCCGCGTGCTTTGGTTGATGGAGTTGAAGTCCGAGCGCTGCCGGATAAAGGTACCGCCGAAGCGGAATTCGTGGCTGCCCTGGATCTTCGTGGCGTTGACGGTGTACTGGAATATGGTGTTGAAGTCAAACCGCGGGATCGCCGCGACCGTTTCGATACCCATCGCCCACTGCGCCACCGGCCCGTCAATGCGGAACGCCGACAGCCCCTGCGTAACAGGATCGTCGCTGTTAATGCCGCTGATTCCCACCGCATCATTCGTATTGTTCCCCACATCCCATTGGAAGCTGGTTAGCCCGAAACGAGCCAAGCCCGCGCGAGCTTCCAGAAGGAAGGTCGGGCTGAAGGTGTGGGTGTAGTTCAGCACCGCGTGCCAATTCTTGAAGTCGGCGACATTCGGAGTGCCGCCGGCGAAGCCTTCGCCTCCGGCCAGCCCGAAGATCGGCGGGTTGTCTTGGATGGCCGTGAATCGGGTTAGACGCCCGAAGATCTTGCGCGCGTCGTCGATGTTATGGTCGGCGCGGATATCAAAGTGATCGCGGTTGAAGGTCGTTCCCCCAGACGCCGCCAGGTTGTTGTCGAGCTGGCCTTGATTGACGGGCAGGTGGCCGGCTTCGCTGCGGAGCAAGCTGATCAGGTTATTGGTCACGCTGTTGAAACGCGAGGGGCAGATGACATTGACTTGGCCCCCGCACGAAAAGGCCCAGCGGTTCGTGCCGTCGGCGTTGCCCGAGAGAGGATCGAAGACCATGTTTTCTCTGGCCTGCACCATAGCCCCTTCGGTGGTCTCCACCAAGATCGGATGTCCACCGCCGTCGAAAAGCGGCGCTCCAAGCGCTCGGCGAAGATCGCCTTCCAGAAAGTCGTCGGTCGGAAACGTCTTCAGCAGCGATCCGCCCTGAGCGGTTTTCTCACCCTGGAAGTCAAAGAAGAAGAAGGTCTTGTTCTTGATCACCGGGCCACCGATGCTGCCGCCGTACTGGTTCCAATTAAACGGCGCCGGGCCAGTGCCCTTGCCGTCCGGTCCCGTTCCGGCGACCTTTTCGCTGAACGGGTTCGCTGCGAACGAGTTGTCGTTGCGGTTGAACCAAAAGACCGAACCGTGGAGTTCGTTTGTTCCCGTCTTGGAAACGTATTGCGCGGTGAGGCCGCCGATTTGGCCGAACTCGGAGTCGTACTCCGAGGTCGTTAACTTGACTTCCTGCAGCGCGTCCTGCGGCGGGTTGATGATTTGGACACCGGTGATGCCGTACTCGACGTTCGTAATGCCGTCGTAGAGGTAATCGTTTTCACCCCAAAAACGGCCGTTAGTGATCGAGGTGGAGGTCAGCCCGGGATTCTCTTGGGGCAGCCAAGTATCCCCGCCGCGCCAGCGAACGGTACCGGGCGCGAGGAAGTGGAGCCGAGTCACGTTGCGGCCCAGCGTGGGCAGCCTTTCGACCATCTGCTCCTCGAGCCGCACGCTGACGTCGGTGTTCTCGGTCTTGAGCATCGGCGGGGCCGCACTGACGGTGATCTGCTCGGTGACTTGCCCGAGCTCCAGCGTTACGTTGAAGTTGAACCTCAGGGCCACATCCAAATTGATGTTTTCCTGAACAAAGCGCCGGAAACCGTCTCGTTCCACGGTGAGCGTGTAGTTTCCCGGCAGCAGGTTGGTAATAGTGTAGAGTCCGGTAGCGTCGGACTCTCTTTACGGTTTCGACGCCCGTGCTTGTGTTCTGAACTACGATTCGTGCACCGGGGATGGCGGCTTCCGTGGCGTCAAACACATAGCCGGTGATCGAGCCGGAGACAGCCTGCCCGTACGCAGCGGGGACCGCGGCGAAGGCAAGCGCCAGAGCTAGAGAGTAAGAAATTAACCTCATTATACCTCCAGCGTAGTCACAGTTTCTTGGGGATGTCAACGGGAAGGCTGTAAGAAATGGGACAACGGAACTGGGGTGGCCCCGGGGGGGACTCCCCACCGTTTGTCAAGTGCTGAGGAAGGGCGGTACCCTTCCAGAGCGGCTGCCCAGCGCGGTAGTTCAAGCTGCCGCTTGGGCCGGCGGCTGACGACGGGCGGGGTCATACAGGGTTCCCTGACGAAGCATGGCGCACAGCACGGCCAGAAGTCGGTCCGCAAGACCGCGCAACGCGCGCCCGTGAGAATGCCCTCGGCTGCGCAACTGATGGTAATGGTGACGACTGTGGGGGTCGTGTTGGATGCTCACTCTCGCCCAATGGTAGAGCGCGTTGCGTAAACGGTCATTGCAGCCGCGACGCATCAAGACGGCGATCTTTTTGCCACTGCGGCGCGTGATCGGGGCGCTGCCGCAGTAGGCTCGAAGAGCGGGGTAGTCTCGATGGGCGAGAGCCTGTGAGGCCTCGGCCAGCATCGTGGCGGCGACGACACGTCCGACCCCGGGCAAGGAGAGGATGATCTCGACGTCGCGATGCTGGTGAGGATCCTCGTCGTCCTCGGACGGGGAAGCGAGTTGCTCCAGCAGGGTTTGGAGGCGCCTGGCCAGCTCGGTTCGCTGCTGGGCGATGAGTCGCAGATGAGGAATGAGTAGAAGAGCGTGTTCGCTCGCTGCGTCGGCCGTTCCGGCAGCAAGTTGGAATCCCGGCGCTCGCAGTTCGTTGACGATGTCGGCCGATTGGAGCCGGCGAATGCGGTGGGCGCGAAGCAACTTTTCGATTCGTGCCGGTTTCAGTCGACGAGCCTTTGCGGGGCTGGGAGCCAGTTCCAGCAGGGCCCAGAGCCAAGCTTCGTTGGCGGCTGGGGACAAGCGCAAAAGCTGCGGGTAGTAGCGATAGAGTTGCTCGCGAAGTTGGCAGCTGTTGCGGTTGAAGCTGCTACGCAACTCATCGTCGAGACGAGTGAGGTCGCGCAGGCGCATCACGAGCGGGTCGTCGACCTCGATGGCATGGAAGCAATGCGGGTCGGTTCGCAGCGAGCAAGCCAAGACGAAAGCGTCACGGCGGTCGTCTTTGGCGCCGGCCGGGAAATGCCGGTCTCGGAAACGATCGAGTTGTTTCGGGTTAAGGAAGAAAGCCGAGAATCCCCGTTCGAGCAGCGTTTCGACCAACGCGCCACGCGGGACTTCGATCGCGACCGCGATGGAAGCCGGCGGGCAGCCGGTCAACTCGAGCAGTTGATTGAGGAACTCGCCGACCGCCGAACCGGAATGAACGACGGTGCGTTCGTGAACGATCTCGCCCTGGGTGTCGAGCAGACAGATTTGATGGGCCTCGGTGGCCCAGTCGATACCGACGAAGAATTGAAATGCAGATGCAGACAAGACAGACTCCTTTCGCCAGCCGCCGCAACCAACGGCACCCCTGTACTGGCGCTCGAACAAACGGCGCGAACTCCCCACTGGGCTTTCGGTTGCGGACCACACCGGGAGGGCGCAAGTCCCCCCCAGGCGTTCGATCACGCAGGGGGCGAAGGGCGCTCCTCTCGGGTGGCCGGTCTTCTATGAACTACCGCCGCAGCCACTCTGGAAGGGTACAGGGCAGCCACTCTGGAAGGGTACAGGGGCAAAATGCGGTGTACTGGTAGTAAACGATGTACCTGTCCGAGGGAGCTTCGCGTTGGGCTTGCGCGCCGTATTAGGACTCGGGAGGGCCCGCGAGCTGCGTTCGCAAGGGGGAGGAAACGCCCGCGCAGCTTAGCGCAGCTCGCCTGCTTGCAGCCCATTTGTCCAATGCTCGAAGCGGTCGACCGGCCCGGGAATCTGCGCTATTTCGCTTCGGCTCGCCCGAAGGTCCTTTAGTCTACGTACTCTTGCGGCCCGACCTGGTAGTAAATTAAAATAGGGCTTATGCCGGTCGCACTCGACGACTTGGCCGCGCTGGTAGCGCCGCGCCGGGGGATCATCTGCGAAAGGTCAGCTATGGCCGGAGAGCCCGGTCAAGAATCATTTCCATTTGATTCACAGGCTTAGCAGCCCGTGGTGAGAGCCCGACTACGCGAAAAAAGGGTGCCGCCACCGATTTTCGCAGTCCATCGGCGTTGGAAACAAGGCGGTTCGACGAGCGAAAATCGAATGGCAGTCCCCCTTTTTCGCCCGAACACACTTTTGCCACGGGCTGCTAGGCGAGACATTTCCAGCATTATCAGTCGCTTCCCCCGCCAGGGTTGGCGCTCTTTCTGAGGTCACTCGGCAACAGAGCGTCGATCTCAGCATTAGAGAAAGTCATCTCGTCATACTGCTGAAGCGCCTCCTGCGCTTTCTTGTAAGCTTGATAGGTCGTGCTCGGCGCTCCCAAATAGACGCCGTGCAGGTCCTCAAGTAACGCATCGCGGCGGTTCGTGATCTTCTCAAGCGACTCCTTTCCGACACGCAGGTCCGTGACGAGCGCGAGGTACTTCTCACGGATGAGCCATAAGTCAGCTGCCGCTTGGCGGTGCTTCTGCGCAAGTTCGCCGAGGTCATAGTTCTTGGTGTAGGCGTTGAGGACGAGCAGTGTCGTGGAGACGAGGATACCGATCATGGCACCGACCGGCCCGGCACCGAAGATCACAGCGATGAAACCGGCCGTCGTGATCGACGAGAGCACGATTTGCAACAGCTTGATCTTGCCGAGGCACTCAAGAAGGATGTCCCCGCATTTCTCGTGCGTCTTGTGGGAGTAAACGACGCGGCCGTAGCACTCGCGCACCTGGCCTTCAATCAGGTCTCGGGAGTCCATGGGCTGTTCAGTCTGGGAAAGCCGTGCCAAAGATCTTCCGCCATTTCTGCTTAGCTGACCACTCCTGTTTGGGGTCTGCGGTTTCGTGCTTGATCGCCTGAAATGCGATGTTGTAGCAGCGCTTGGCCTTGTACTGGAACTGGCCCTTGCCGCCGTAGATCCGCTGCCCGCTGCCCGGCGCTTTCCAGTACTCCTGGTCAGTGCTCTGGTTAGCCATGTAGGCGAAGAAGTCACGGCACATATAGTCGTAGTAGAAGTACGACTTGTCGCGGTACTGCCAGTCGATGATGAACTGGTAAGCCAAAGTGTCGATGAGCAGGCCGCCAAGTGGCACACTCCACTCTTTCTTCCACGACCGCATCATTCGACAAAGCGAGACGAGGTTGTTGTTGCACGTGCTGTTGCGCGTGCGAATCGCTTCGATCTCCGGCTTCGGATTCGTTTTCTTCCAGCTCCCTCCGCCATTGGAATCGGGATAGGTGTAGCTGTCATCCTTGTTGACGAATCCGGGGACCAGCTCGAAGGTGATCCCATCGTTAAAGGGCACTGCTGTCCGGTTAAAAGTCGAGATGGGTATTTACTTGACTCAGGTATTGGGAAATAGCCCCTACATGTTGTGGTCGTCCGTAGCGCGTGTCGCGGTGCCTCCGACCAGC
This sequence comes from Bryobacterales bacterium, assembly GCA_965248235.1. Classification (GTDB taxonomy): domain Bacteria; phylum Acidobacteriota; class Terriglobia; order Bryobacterales; family UBA6623; genus UBA6623. Next base: position 608,473 of record CBDFIU010000004.1, read on the forward strand.
GATTTGTAGGGTGCCGGTGGCACGGCGACGGCCTGTTGAACCAGGCGGTAAAAGAGCTTGCCTCGACTTCTGGACTTGCGGCGGTTGAAGCGGAAGGCGAATTCGTCGAGGTAGGAGTCGAGATGCTCGTGACTGACCGCTCCTTGATGCGTGCCCAGTATCCAGCGCTTCACTAACGACACCACGCGGTGCACCCGGGGGAGCAGTTTCGAGGCGCGCGCCGGTTGCCCCTCCAGGTAGCTCACCTCGTGGCGATAGCCGTCGCCTTCGAGCGGTTCGTATCCCAGCCAACCGTCGGTATGGACCACGCTGCCGGGTTCGATCGACTCGCCGACGAAGGCCATCAAGCTGTCCCCGGAGGCGTTGGGAATGGTGCGTATCCGAACCCGCCCGATGCCGGCACCATCTTCCTCGGCCGCTACTACAATCAGCGCCTCAGCGTCGGTTTGGCGACCGCGCACGCCCTCCTCCAAGCCTCCTAAGTAAGTCTCGTCAACCTCCACGCGCCCGCTGAGCCGATCGCGTCCGGGCCGCACCATGGCGCGCCGGAGCTTATGCAACCAAGTCCAGGCCGTTTTGTAGCTGCCCAGGCCCAACACCCGCCGCAAGCCCAGCGCGCTCGCCCCGTTCTTCTGGCTCGTGAGCCACCACATGGCTCGAAACCAACTCTGGAGGGGTTGGCGGGTGTCTTGAAATATTGTGCCCGCCGTTGGAGAAGCTTGATGCCCGCAGCCGGCGCACTCCAGCAGCGCTGTCCGCACCGCCCACGCTTTGTCGTGCCCGCATCGCGGACAACGAAAACCCTCCGGCCAGCGGAGTTGACACAGATACTCTCGACAGGCCTGCTCGGTGGCGAAACGCGCCTCGAACTCGGCCAGATTCCGAGGATAATCTTCCATTTCCCCGATCCTACATCTTGTGGTCACCTGAGTCAAGTAAATACCCATCAAAGTCGAATAGAATCAATTGGTTGGGGTCATAGGGGGATTCGTTTTGGGAGTCGGATGGCTGGAGTGCCTGTAAAATGGGCATTGATGGGTATTCACTTGACTCAGGTATTGGGAAATAGCCCCTACATGTTGTGGTCGTCCGTAGCGCGTGTCGCGGTGCCTCCGACCAGCGATTTGTAGGGTGCCGGTGGCACGGCGACGGCCTGTTGAACCAGGCGGTAAAAGAGCTTGCCCCGACTTCTGGACTTGCGGCGGTTGAAGCGGAAGGCGAATTCGTCGAGGTAGGAGTCGAGATGCTCGTGACTGACCGCTCCTTGATGCGTGCCCAGTATCCAGCGCTTCACTAACGACACCACGCGGTGCACCCGGGGGAGCAGTTTCGAGGCGCGCGCCGGTTGCCCCTCCAGGTAGCTCACCTCGTGGCGATAGCCGTCGCCTTCGAGCGGTTCGTATCCCAGCCAACCGTCGGTATGGACCACGCTGCCGGGTTCGATCGACTCGCCGACGAAGGCCATCAAGCTGTCCCCGGAGGCGTTGGGAATGGTGCGTATCCGAACCCGCCCGATGCCGGCACCATCTTCCTCGGCCGCTACTACAATCAGCGCCTTAGCGTCGGTTTGGCGACCGCGCACGCCCTCCTCCAAGCCTCCTAAGTAAGTCTCGTCAACCTCCACGCGCCCGCTGAGCCGATCGCGTCCGGGCCGCACCATGGCGCGCCGGGGCTTATGCAACCAAGTCCAGGCCGTTTTGTAGCTGCCCAGGCCCAACACCCGCCGCAAGCCCAGCGCGCTCGCCCCGTTCTTCTGGCTCGTGAGCCACCACATGGCTCGAAACCAACTCTGGAGGGGTTGGCGGGTGTCTTGAAATATTGTGCCCGCCGTTGGAGAAGCTTGATGCCCGCAGCCGGCGCACTCCAGCAGCGCTGTCCGCACCGCCCACGCTTTGTCGTGCCCGCATCGCGGACAACGAAAACCCTCCGGCCAGCGGAGTTGACACAGATACTCTCGACAGGCCTGCTCGGTGGCGAAACGCGCCTCGAACTCGGCCAGATTCCGAGGATAATCTTCCATTTCCCCGATCCTACATCTTGTGGTCACCTGAGTCAAGTAAATACCCATCTGGGCATTTTTTCGAATAACGTAAGGCTGAGAATCTGTAGAATCTGGTAAAGACTCGCTTTCAGCCCGAGGCGTTTCCGGACCACGGCGATGAGCACGTAAATCGAGACAGCGATCCAGATCTGCGTCTTGACGGCGTTCTCGCTGGTGCCGTAAAACGACTTGATTCGCAGATGTTGCTTGATCCACTTGAAGAAGAGTTCCACCTGCCAGCGCGATTTGTAGATCTGGGCGATGGTCAGTGCCGGCAGAGTGAAGTTATTGGTCAGGAATTTCAACCGCTTGTTAGTTTCGGCATCGAAATAACTCACCCGCCGTAGGGAGTCCGGGTACGCTTGGGCGGAGTTGAAGGAAGTCAAAATGACGGTGTGATCGGATCGCAGGCCTGTGCTCCTATCCACCGGGTGGGAGTAGCGACGCTGCAGCAAAACGTTCTTTTTGGTTCGTACCACGAAGAAGGCCGAACAGAGCGTGAACACGAAGAGGCGCCGAAAATCGACATAACCCCGATCCATGACGTAGAACGCGCCGGCCTCGGGAAGAAATTCATCCAGGATGTTGACGTCATGCACTTTGCCTCCAGTAATGCGGATAAACGTGGGAATATTGCCGTGCAGATCCAGCAGCGTGTGCATCTTCACGGCGGCCTTGTGCTGGCGGAATCCGGCCCACGGAAACAGCGACAGGCAGAGGTCGATTGTTGTCGAGTCGAGAGCGTACAGAGTCTGGTCCAAGTCCACACCGATCGGGTCGTGGGCATATAACGGCCGTGCCATGCCAATCAAGACCTGCGCGAAGTCCGCGTAGATCCGCCAGTCGCGCGACTCGTTCGCATCGGCCAGTGTCGAGCGCGCTACCCTGCCGCGGAATCCCATGTGGTAGAGTTTGCCGTGCATCGAACGCAGGCACGTCTCGATGTCGCGGAGGCTTTCCCGATAGGTCAGCTGGGCGAATGCCATCGAAAGAAACTGATCCCAGCAGGAGAAACTTTTCAGATAGGAGTCGCCGCGGTAGCGCAATACACATTTGTGAAACTCTTTGCTCGGCAGGTGCTCGATCAGTTGGGAGAAAACCGTACGGCCAAAGTTCATCCCCCATTGTGCCGCGTCGGGATGCTCCGCTCAGGCGGCCATTTACGGCCTCGGAATTTCAAATCGTTCCCGGACAAAACAGGCCATAAGACATTGAGCGGCAGAGACTTACCGTCCGTTGGTGCAACTTTCCCCGGACAGCACTGTCTTGTAGCCTTGGCCGAACATCTCAAACAGCGCCCCGTCGCCCTCCAGCTGCCACTCGGAAAACCCCGCCTCCCCGAGTGCCCGCTTGAACTGATTGAAGTTCCAGCGGTCATACGCAATCTTGCGCACGTCCATCTCGTTACAGGCCTTGATCAGATGCTCGGCGAGGTAGCCATATTCGATGGTCTTGCCCGGCGTGGTCTCCAAGTACCCCTGCCGGCGCCACAGGTCGTAGGGCGCCCCGTCGGTCCGCGCTTTTTCCCACAACGCATCCTCGGGCAACCAAAACGTCGGGCGTACCTGCCACACCCCGTCCTTCGGCGCCACCCAAACCAGGGCCGTCAGGTCGTTGCTGGCCTCCCCTAAATCCAGCCCTCCCCAAACCGGAAGTCCCGAGAAATCCGCCACCGGCCCGCTGCTCTCCATCCAAACGCCGTGCGGAATGAACGGTGAAGCGCGTTCGACCCGCTGGTTGAGCACCAGGTTCAGATACGCCGCCTGACGGCTTGGCATCCGTTTGGCCGCGGCTGCCTGCCCCTTGACCTCAGCGGCGGAAAGAAAATGGCCGTAGGCTGGATTCGCCTGCCGGATCGCCTTGACCGTAAACGGGCTGATTTCCAGGTCCGCCGCGTACAGGACCACGACGACACGGGGATCGTTCCCCTCCACCGCGTCATCAATCAGCACCGACAATAGATCCGCATCCGTCGGCGCCTGCGTCGAAATCACTATCGACAGCGGGTTTCGATGCGCGCCCATGGCCGTCTCCAGCGCTTCGTAGAGCTCCGAGCGCGGCCCCTTCACTTGCCCCAGCTCGTCGTGAACGACGAACACGGGCGATAGCCCATAGGCCGTCTTCGCCTCCGCGCTCAGCGCCTGGTAGAGCGTCCCCAGCTCTTGGCAAAACAGCTGCTTGGTGGCGTCCCGGACGAGCACGACGTCATTCAGGTCCGGCGACATCCGCACCATCTTGGCCGCCAGGTCGAACAGCAACGCAGCCTGATTACGCGATTGCGCCGCGCTGTTCAACCGTGAATTCGGACGCGCCTCGGGGCCGGCCAGATGCAGCAGCAGCAGGCAAGCCGCCAGCGTTGTCTTGGCGTTCTTGCGCCCAAACGACACGATCGCCTGCCTGGTGCCGTGGGGATTGTCGTAGATCTTCCGCAGCAGATTCTTTTGGAACGGGCGCAGCTTCAGCCTCTGGCCCACATGCATGCCTTCCGGAACGCGGCAATACTGCTCGATCCACTTGATGTTCCGTGCGCTGCATTTCAGCTCTCCCATGGCTTCCGCACCGCCTCGCGCGTCCTGTTGCCGCGATGGTTCCTCGCCGCCTGCTGCGTGATCCGCATCTTCGTCGCCAAACTCGCCATCGCGCGGCTTTCCCGCTCCCGCATTTTCAGCAGCCGGTCGTAGTCGTTGATCTTCAAGTCCGGGTCCTTCGTGGCCTCTTCAATCAGCCCCCCCAAGCGCCGTGCCTCGACGACATGAGCGCAATACTGCTCCAGCACCGCCAGCATCCCGCCATCGAACCAGTCAGCCGGCAGGCTGTCGACTACGCTCTCCCAAACCGCCCGTTCCACATCCCCGAGATGGTTAGGCGGGACCGGCCGCTCGACCCGCTCAATCACCGAGGGGCCGGGATGCAATGGAACGACCGCCAATTGAGCAGCTGATTTCCGTCCGCGCTTGGCCATGCCGGTTCCCCTCACTGGAAAACCCCAAAAATCAAAATTCTTACGCTTTAGCGAAAGCAGCGGACGCCATCCGGTCTACGGCGGGCGGCCATAGGTTTGCCACCCCCCTATCCCTGTTGCGATGATCTTGGGTCAGCTACGCTGCCCGGATTCGGCTGCGGGCGATCTCGAAGTATTGCGGGTCGATCTCAATACCGATGAACTTGCGCCCTAGCTCCCGGCAGGCAACCGCCGTCGTCCCCGATCCCATGAAAGGGTCCAGGATCGTCTCGCCTTCAGTGACGCCGATGATCTGACGCATGATCGAGACCGGCTTCTCCGCCGGATGGCCCGAGGGCTTGCGATACGAAGCCCGAGCCTGAAAGATGTCCGGCACACCACGGTTTGACAGCCCTGGGCCGTCGATCAGCAGGGCGATCATTTCGTAGCGCTTGCGCAGGCCCCGATTGCTGCCCGTGCCGATGATCTCCTTGTCCCAGACCGCCAGGCTATTGATCTCCCAGCCGGCGTCGAGCGCCGCCTTGGTCAAGGTCGGTACGGTGCGCCAGTTCAAGAACTGCCACACCACGCCATGACCTTCGAGACAGCGCCGGAACAAGCGGAACAGCTCGGCAAACCAGAAGGCGGCGTTGTGGATGTCGGCCCAATGGTCCTGCTTGCGGCCGCTGCTCCTGACGGTCAACTGGTAGGGCGGATCGGTTACCACCGCGTCCACCTTCCCGAGAGCCGGCAGGATCTCTAGACAATCGCCTAGATAGAGTTCGGCGTCGCCGATCCGCTCCTTATGCATCCTGGTTGGCAGTGCCTCGGTTCGCCGGGTGGCGCGGATCAACCGGCCAGCCGTCCGGGCCTACCGCCGAGCTGTAGCCGCGCCGCTCCTCGCGCTGCTTGTGGCGGCTGTGACAGCCCTTGCACAGCGGCTGCCGGTTCGTGGGGTCCCGTAACAGCTTCTTATCGCCCCGGTGCGGCACGATGTGATCGACGTCGCTGGCTGGGGCGATGCGGCCCGCGGCCTTGCACCTCACGCACAGCCGATGGCGCGCGAGATAGGCTCTCCGTGCCTTCCGCCATTGGCGGTCATAGCCCCGCTTCGCTGCCGAGAGGCGGCCGTTATCGTTCATAGATTCATGCCCTTGTGCTGAATCAGCCGCGCCGTACCGTCCAGCAGCCGTTCCCGGTAGGTCGTCGGCGTGTGCAGGCGGAAGCCTGGCAGGGCTTTGCGCGAGGCGGCCTTGACATGTAGCTTGTGTACCCGCTGCCGCCGCGGGCGATCCACCGATCCCAGCGCCAGCAGACGCTCGGCTTCGTCGGGGCTAAGGGTCCGCATGTGCACGCCGCCGGAGTACAGCATTACCTGCTGCGCAAATCTATATTCCATGTTTAGGGGAAAGGAGGGCCCAAAAAAGGCGCACCGAGTGCGCCTCATAGTTTGGCTGCGATTGCTTAAGGACGGTCGGGCCGTCCAGCCTCAGCCAGGCCAGGCCGCCACCTACATAGGGTGGCTTGGACTCAGACTACCTCAAGGGATTGGGGGTGTCAAGTGGACTAACTTTCCGAGTCGTGCTACCAAAAGATGCACACGGTTTTGGCTAGAGAGGCATCAGAGGTTGGTGCTGGCCTACTGGTATGACAAGGCTGCTGGGAGTCGGAAGGAGATCACGGCGGGCAGTGGTGAGCCGGTGTATTCGCTACGGGACGACCAGGTGGACGAGGCGACGGCCCGCTACGCCGCCCAGGCACGCCTGGACCGGCATCCCTACCGTCAGCGCCGAGGGCTCTCTTATAATGGAAATGGATGGGTATTTACTTGACTCAGGTGACCACAAGATGTAGGATCGGGGAAATGGAAGATTATCCTCGGAATCTGGCCGAGTTCGAGGCGCGTTTCGCCACCGAGCAGGCCTGTCGAGAGTATCTGTGTCAACTCCGCTGGCCGGAGGGTTTTCGTTGTCCGCGATGCGGGCACGACAAAGCGTGGGCGGTGCGGACAGCGCTGCTGGAGTGCGCCGGCTGCGGGCATCAAGCTTCTCCAACGGCGGGCACAATATTTCAAGACACCCGCCAACCCCTCCAGAGTTGGTTTCGAGCCATGTGGTGGCTCACGAGCCAGAAGAACGGGGCGAGCGCGCTGGGCTTGCAGCGGGTGTTGGGCCTGGGCAGCTACAAAACGGCCTGGACTTGGTTGCATAAGCTCCGGCGCGCCATGGTGCGGCCCGGACGCGATCGGCTCAGCGGGCGCGTGGAGGTTGACGAGACTTACTTAGGAGGCTTGGAGGAGGGCGTGCGCGGTCGCCAAACCGACGCTGAGGCGCTGATTGTAGTAGCGGCCGAGGAAGATGGTGCCGGCATCGGGCGGGTTCGGATACGCACCATTCCCAACGCCTCCGGGGACAGCTTGATGGCCTTCGTCGGCGAGTCGATCGAACCCGGCAGCGTGGTCCATACCGACGGTTGGCTGGGATACGAACCGCTCGAAGGCGACGGCTATCGCCACGAGGTGAGCTACCTGGAGGGGCAACCGGCGCGCGCCTCGAAACTGCTCCCCCGGGTGCCCTGAACCGAGGCGCCGTCACGCTGAGCCTGGCGCTGCAGCCCGGCATCCCTACCGTCAGCGCCGAGGGCTCTCTTATAATGGAAATGTTCCGGGAGGGGATAGACGGCCGCTGGATCGTCACTCGCGTCACCCACCTGCTCGACGCCGGCGGCTACCGCACCGAGGTCGAGGCCGAACGGCCTACATGACGCCGGAGTTGCAATTCAAGTGTCGCGTTACATTCAAGTTGTGCCGAGCGACGCGCAGGTCTAACATGAGATCCACGCGGGCCGGTTTCGTTCGTGAATCAGTTCCGTATCTCAGCGCAAAGGGCCAGCCGTATGAGTGATGACAAAGCGATCGACTTGCTCGGAATAAAGGGGGTTAGCGATTCCGTGAAAGCCATCACGCAGGGTGCCTTAGATGGGGCGGCAGCTTTCCTGTCTCGCGTGTGTTTGCCCGCTGCGGAAGAGTTTGGTCTGGCGCTCCGTGACCGCATCTCTGGTTGGAGGGCGAAAAACTTAGCCCAAACGCTCAATAAGGCGGACAAAATCTATCTTGCGAACAATCCGAACCTGGCAGATCAGTTGAGTCCGCGCTTGGCACATGTTGCCATTACAGAGGCGTCTTGGATCGACGACGATGGAATCTAAGACATGTGGGCAGGCCTGCTGGCATCATCGACATCACCACACGGCCCCTCTGACGAAAACTTGGTTTTCATGAATCTCTTGAAGCAGCTCTCGTCTCTTGAGGTCAAAATATTGCGGCACGCCGCCGAACAGGCACACAAGTATAGCTCAACGCACGGCTTGATCATTTCGCAGGGACCGATCGTCCCAATCGATGAGCTACCAGATCTGTTTGGCGTTCAGGACTTGCAGCGCCTCGATCGTGAATTGGACCATCTCCGGGAACTTGGTCTAATTGGCTTCGGTTTGGTTGGCGGCGGCATATGTCTTGGTAGCAACAACGCCAATTTGACGCCATCACCGCTAGCCCTGCATCTTTACGTTCGTGCCCAGGGTTCCAAGCTGTCGCCGACGGCGTACTGGAAAGTGGATATCACCGACGAGTCACCGTTCCGATTCTGACACTAGCTGACCTTGGCCCGTCCGTTGATGGCCTCGCGTAATCTTTACAGTTAGCCTTCCAGCGTGGCTTGGCTATTACACCCACAGCCAATATTGCAATAATTTCTCCGCTCATGCTTCCGCCCAATCAGTCGGCCCATTCTCCCACGCTCCCAAGAAAATAACCACACAGATCCGGGCGCCCGGCTGAACTCCTGGGCCACAGACAAGTGAATCATTGAGTTCCCCCTCCCCATTTCGTGTTACTTATTTCCCGATTCGTAGCACGAGCGGATTTCCCCTACACCCTACTACTACAGTACTTCCTACTAAGCTAGTCCTTTTCCTTGGAGCTTCCGTTTGGAGGCGGAGGAGGACTAGCCCCGGCCCGTTTCCGGTTACCAGGGTTCTCCCTGCCTCAAACAGGAGGCCCAGGCAGCACAGTTCGCGCCTGCCTGGTTGGCAGCTACTTAACGACGGGCGGCTCCGCCGTGGATCTTGGACTTCTGCCTTTCGGAGTATCCATTTAGCCGCTGCGATCCAAGCCCAGCAGGTAGCGGCTCTCCGGCTGATGGGCGTCCAGGAATGCTCAGATGACATGTACCGAGCGCGCCATCACGACGCGCCTGATATCCCCAGAGATGATCTAGAGAGTTCATATTGCCTGTTCCTGCCGCCATCAACCAAAGTGTCTGTCCATGGACCCCGCCGTCATTGCAACCACCAGTCCATGGCATGTTAAGGCTGTTCGTCCTACTCACCGAAGCCGGTACCCGGCCTGCGGCTTTCCAGCGGACCAAACCGCCTCCTTCATCACTGCGTTTCACTTCCACGGCCCTGGCGAACCTCAAGCCTTAGGGCCTCTAATTCCTTTCTCAACCTCCATGCCCGCTTGCGGCAGGCCTCGGAGTAATACCTCTGATTCGAGCGGTACTGGATGAATGTCTTGTTGCACCCGCACGAGCATCGCATTCGTGCCGTCTCCGAGCCGTCCTGAGCCGTCCCCCGCCGTCGCTTGGTCCTGAGTGCCAGCAACCTCTCAAACGCCGCCCACAGCACCGCTGAGCGGGCCCGCTCAAGAGCGAGTTGGGAGGCTAGGGTCATTGAAAATCCCCGGATACTCATCGCAAAAAGTTAACAACCTGGCGGTGGTGTTACCGTGGACTGAACGTGGACAGAATCGTTCTTCGTGGACTGGAAATGGACAGAATTTCCGAGTGCAAGAGATCAAACGGGCGAAGCCGCGATGACGCCCTACCCTGCGCAACTCATTGATTTTTAAAGGTGTTAAAGAGAAGAAAGATGGTACGCCCGGCGCGATTCGAACGCGCGACCTCTTGCTCCGGAGGCAAGCGCTCTATCCAGCTGAGCTACGGGCGCTTTGTGTTTTCAAGAAGTTGCGGAACTCGACAGCGGTTAGGCGGCCAAGTGTTCCTAGTCTAACAGACCGTGGGGTTCTCTTCTTTCCGCGTCCTCGCCCGCGTGCGCGGCATGATTCGGGGAGAATCGGCGGGCGCCGGCCTCAGTGGGAACTGCCGTCAGTGCCTGTGCTGTCGCGGCTCTCGGGTGCCTGATCAGCGCGCTCTTCGGGGAAGGCCGGCAATTCCCCGCCTCTAAACTTGCGCGGTGGTTCTGTCGAATACTTCTTCATTCGAGAGAGTTGTATGGCTCGCCGAAAGGCTTCCGTTCCCGCCTCTCGACGACCTTCATGTCACGATATCTATTGACCGGGGCCGCCGGGTTTATCGCTTCCCGCGTGGCTCGACGGTTGCTTGACCAAGGGCATACCGTCCTGGGGCTCGACAGCCTCAACGACGCCTATGACGTTCGGTTGAAGACGTGGCGTCTCGATCAGCTTCGCCGACACGAGCGCTTCCTGTTCCGGCCCATCGACATTCTCGATCGGCCGTCACTCCAGGCGGTACGCGACGGTCGGCTCGAGTTCGACGCGGTGATTCACCTGGCCGCGCGCGCCGGAGTTCGAGCAAGCGTCTCGGACCCCTGGTCCTATTTGCGGACGAACGCGGAAGGCGCCCTCAATCTACTCGAGCTTTGCCGAGATCGGGTTCCGAAGTTTGTGTTGGCCTCGACGTCGAGTCTCTACGGGGCCGATAACCCGATACCCTACCAGGAAACCGCCGACACCGATCGGCCGCTTTCCCCGTACGCGGCTTCGAAGAAAGCCGCCGAAGCGCTGTGCCATGCCTATCATCACCTCCACGGCATCGACGTCACGGTATTGCGCTACTTCACGGTGTACGGCCCGGCCGGACGCCCCGACATGAGCATCTTTCGTTTCGTGCGGCAAATCGTCGAAGGTGAGACGGTCGTCGTTCACGGCGACGGATCGCAATCACGAGACTTCACCTATGTCGACGACATCGCCGAGGGTACCGTGGCGGCTGTGAAAAAGCTCGGTTGCCGGACGATCAATCTAGGCTCGGACTCGCCGGCGTCGGTCGCTCAGGTGATCCGTTTGATCGAGCGTTTGGTGCGGCGACGGGCGGTAATTCAATACCGTTCGCCACATCGAGCGGACGTGCAAGCAACCTGGGCCGGGGTCGAAAAAGCCCATCGGCTGCTCGGTTGGCGGGCGTCGGTCCCGCTCGATGAAGGGCTGCGGCGAACCCTCGATTGGTATCACGAAAATCGGGAGTGGGCGAGCCGAATCAAGATCGACTCGGAGCCGCTCAAGCATTCAGCCGTCGTCGGCGGGGGCTGATTTCTCCGCAAACACGGGGATCTGTTCGAGAATCTCAATTCCGAAACCTTCCAGCGCAACGACCTTGCGAGGCCAATTCGTCAGCAGACGGATCGTCCGCAAGCCAAGGTCCGAGAGGATCTGCGCGCCGATGCCGGACTCGTGCTGCGTGTGACGTCGGCCCGCCTCGCCGCCCGACATCGCGGGCTTCGGCAGCGCGATGATGCGCTGCGCGCCGTCGGGTCTCGCTTCGAGTCCGAACCCGAGCCCGGTGTGGTGCAGATAGACAAGCACGCCGCGGCCCTCACCCGCGATTCGCTCCAAGCAGCTGGCGATCACGCGCTGCGACGGGTAATCTGAGGAGGAAAAGATGTCGCCCATGGCGTTCTTGGCGTGCATCCGCACAAGGACCGACTCCTCGCCGTCGACATCGCCCTTGACCAGCGCGATATGCACTTCGCCGTCGATCTCGCTGCGATAAGCGATCGTGCGGAACTCGCCATGAGGCGTGTCGATCGCGCCTTCGGCGAAGCGTTGGACGTAGCGTTCGTTTTCGAGCCGGTAACGGATCAGGTCGGCTACCGTGACCATCTTCAGACCGTGCTCGGCGCAGAAATCGATGAGCTGAGGCACGCGGGCCATCGTGCCGTCCTCGTTCATGATTTCGCATATCACGCCGGCGGGGATCATTCCGGCGAGACGCGTTAGATCGACGGCGGCTTCGGTTTGCCCGGCGCGAACGAGCACTCCGCCCTTTGACGCGCGCAGGGGCGGAACGTGACCGGGCCGAACCAGGTCAGAGGAGCGCGTGGCCGGGTCGATGATCGCTTGGATCGTGCGGGCACGATCGGCGGCCGAGATGCCGGTGGTGACGCCTTCGGCGGCATCGACCATCTCGCAAAAGGCGGTTCCCATCAACGCGGTATTGCGCGTGGTCATCAACGGAATTCGCAGATGATCGAGGCGCTCGCCGGTCAGCGCCACGCAGATCAACCCGCGGCCGTGGGTGGCCATGAAGTTGATGATTTCGGGGGTGATGCTTTCGGCGGCGATGGTGAGATCGCCTTCGTTTTCGCGGTCTTCATCGTCGACGACGATGATCATGCGGCCGTCGCGCAGTTCGTCGACGGCTTCCGGGATGGGAACAAAAGCCATGGGCCTTGCTTTTACTATAGCCTTCAGGAGTGGGGTTGGAAGACAGTGCTCCCGACCTGATAGTTCGCGGCCGGGGGACTCTGCGCTAACCTAGGCAACGTCGGCTTTTTCGAGCTGGGTCATTCGTTGTCGCATCACGGGAGTTTCATTATGTTGTCGGTCTTTTCGGCTCCGAGCCGTTACACGCAGGGTAAGCACGCTACCGCGCAGCTTGGCGCGGAGATGAAACAGCTCGGCTTACAAGGACCGGCGTTGATCTTGGCCGGGCGTTCCGCGCAGCGCTTGCTCTCGGAGGTTTGGACCGAAACCTTCGGCGACGCCGGAATCGAATTCACCGTGACGCCTTTCGGTGGAGAGTGTTCGCACCCGGAAATCGAACGCATCAAGACCGCGGCCCGCGAAGGGCAGGCTCGGGTTGTGATCGGCGCCGGCGGCGGCAAGGTGCTTGACGCGGCGCGCGCGGCGGCGTCGGACCTGGAGTTACCCGTCGTCAATTGCCCGACCGTTGCTTCGAGCGACGCACCTTGCAGCGCCCTTTCTGTGATCTATACCGACGAAGGCGTGTTCCAGGAATATCGCTTTTACCCGAGAAATCCAGACTTGGTTCTGGTCGACACCTACGTCATCGCGCAAGGGCCGGCGCGACTGCTGGTCGCCGGGATGGGCGATGCATTGGCGACGATGTTCGAAGCACAAACCTGTGTCGAGGGACACATTCAGAACATGCGCGGCGGGGCGTCGACCCAGAGCGCTCTGGCGCTGGCGGAGCTTTGCTATCGGACGCTCGTCAATGACGGACCGGCGGCCAAGCAGGCGGTCGAAAGCGGCGTCGTTTCGCCCGCGCTTGAAAGGCTCGTCGAAGCGAATACGCTGCTGTCGGGGTTGGGGTTTGAATCCTCGGGGTTGGCGGCGGCACACGCCGTGCACAACGGGCTGACCGCGGCGCCCGGTACACATCCATATTTCCATGGGGAGAAGGTTGCCTTTGGAACGCTCGTGCAATTGGTGCTTGAAGGCAAGCCGCAAGACCGGATCGATGAAGTGCTGACGTTTTCGACGGGCGTGGGTTTGCCGATTACGCTGGCGGAGGTGGGGTTGGCTGATATCGAAACCGAGTTGCTCGATCAGGTCGCGGCGGGCGCGACAGCGGAAGGGGAGACGATTCACAACGAACCGTTTGAGGTTCGGCCGGATATGGTCGCTGACGCTGTCCTGGCCGCCGATGCCCTGGGTCGGGATTGGGTGGGCCAGGGGTGAGATCGGTCCATTCCGCGGCGGACGGGTTCGAGTGCCCCCATGATAAACTGAAACCGGTTTATGGCCGCTGAGAGCGGACTTGTTGCGACGCATTCGGCTGCGGGAGCGGTCCTGGACGGGGTCTTTCTCGAAGCCTACCGCAACATGTATCTTTCGCGTCGTTTGGATGATCGGGAGATCATTCTCAAGCGTCGCAATCAAATCTATTTCCAAGTGAGCGGGGCGGGTCACGAAGCGGTTCAAACCGCGGCGGGCCTGTTATTGCGCCCCGGCTTCGACTGGTTCTACCCCTACTACCGCGACCGCGCGCTCTGCCTGGCGCTGGGCGTAACGCCTCTTGAGATGTTGCTGCAGGCGGTCGGTGCGGGATCGGATCCCATGTCCGGCGGCCGGCAGATGCCGACGCATTGGTCAAATCCGCGCTTGAACATCGTTTCGGCCTCGAGTCCGACCGGGACGCAATTTCTTCAGGCCGCGGGCTGCGCGCAAGCCGGGCGTTACCGCTCGCGGCAACTCGACAAACAGCCGCCCGAGCGCGGGCATCGCGAAGTCGTGCTCGTTACCTCGGGCGACGGAGCCACGAGCGAAGGTGAGTTTTGGGAAGCGCTGAATGCCGCCTGTATCGAGCGTCTGCCTGTCCTTTTCCTGATCGAAGACAACGGCTACGCAATCTCCGTTCCCGTGGAAGCGCAGACTCCCGGCGGCAGCATTTCGCGGCTGGTCGAATCGTTCCCCGATCTCGCGGTGCATGAAGTCGACGGGCTCGACTTCCCGGCGAGTTATGAGACGCTGCATGCCGCCGCCGAGCACTGCCGTCAAGGGGCCGGGCCGGCGCTGGTGCATGCGCACACGGTGCGAATCTACTCCCACTCGCTCTCGGACGACGAATCGCTCTATAAGCCCGCGGAAGAGCGTGCCTCCGAGTTTGAACGCGACCCGATACCTCGGCTGGCCAAGTTGATCGAGCATCGCGGTATCGCCGACGAACATACGCTTTTCACGCTGCACGCCGAAGTGGATGAGGAGATCCACGAGGCCGTCGATCAGGTCCTCGCCGCCGCGCCTCCCGAGCCCGGTTCGGCCAAGACGTTCCTCTACTCGCCGCGTGTCGATCCGACCTCGGCGGAATTTGACGTGCCGGCCTCGGCCTCGGGCGACCCGCTCACGATGGTCGATTCGGTGAACCGCTGTCTGCACGATGAGATGCGGCGCGACCCGCGCATTGTCGTCTTCGGCGAAGATATTGCCGACTGCACGCGGGAAGAGAACCTCGACCAAGTCAAAGGCAAGGGTGGCGTTTTCAAAGCAACGCTCAACCTGCAACGGGAGTTCGGGAGCCGCCGAGTATTCAATGCTCCCATAGCCGAAGCAGCCATCGTCGGACGTGCGATCGGCATGGCGACGCGCGGCCTAAAACCGGTTGTCGAGATTCAATTTTTCGATTATATTTGGCCCGCTATGATGCAGATTCGTAGTGAGTTGGCTAATTTACGCTGGCGATCCAACAACGGCTTTTCCGCGCCTCTGGTCATTCGGGTCCCGATCGGGGGATACCTGGGCGGGGGGTCGATTTATCACAGCCAGAGCGGCGAGGTGACATTTACCCACATCCCCGGGTTGCGGGTCGTGATGCCGTCGAGCGCTCGCGACGCGGCCGGGCTGTTGCGGACGGCGATTCGCTCGGACGACCCGGTGCTGTTCCTGGAACACAAGAAACTGTATCGCGAGACGTACAATCGCGACCCTTACCAGGGGCCGGAATTTTGTATTCCCTTCGGGGAGGCGCGTTGCATCAAACAGGGCGACGACCTGACGATCGTCACCTATGGGGCGCTGGTGCAACGCTCGCGGCAAGCGGCCTTGCACGTCGAGAAAGAGCGTGGGGTCTCGATCGAGATTCTCGATTTGCGAAGCCTCAGCCCGTATGACTGGGACGCCATTGCGACATCGGTTTCAAAGACCAATCGCGTGCTTGTCGCTCACGAAGATTGTCTGTCTTTCGGATATGGAGCCGAGATCGCGGCGCGTGTGGCCGAGGAACTTTTCGATCGCCTCGACGCCCCGCCCTCGCGGATTGGCGCGTTGGACACGTGGGTTGCCTATCAACCGCGGGTGGAGCGGGAGATTCTGCCACAGGTGGAAGACATCGAAAGGCAGATCGAGCGGCTGCTCGATTACTGATAGCCCGGATTTGTTGTGAGCAATCTTGATCGCGTCCGGGCTTACTTCGCTTCGTGCGGCGAGGGCAGTGCCGAGGCCGTGGCCGCGCACTTCACCAAAGACGCTCGGATCTACGACCTCAATCACGCGCCCGTGATCGGACGTGAGACGATCGGCACGTTCTGGGAGAAGATTGTTCGCAAATGGGCCGGCGCGACGTGGCGCCTCGACACTGTCGTCGGCGATGGAGAACGAGCGGCGATAGAGTGGACGATGCGGGGTCGGCACAATGGCCGTGAGTTCACGGTGCGGGGGTCGGAGCACTATGAATTCGAGGACGGGTTGATCCGCGAAATTCGGCAGTATTGGACCTTCACACCGGACGACCCGGGGTCGGAGCTGGTTGGGTTTCCGTATGCGGAGGATCCGCGCTTTCGGTAAGTGTGCCACATACCGGCTAAAGCCGAGAATGGGGAAGGCCGTTGAAACGGCCTGATTGCCATTCGTACTGTAAACACCGGCCCTAAAGGACCGGCCTATTGCAACCATGCCTGGTGAACCGGGCTCACTTTTCTGTATACATGTAGAGGAACCCATTGCGGCAGTAATGTCGCCTCCGCGTCTTGGTGTTCACGCTACGATTTTGAAACTTGCGCACGACTTGCTTCGAGGTCCACTTGGCCGGTTGTCGGGTCGGGGTGTCGCCCCCCCCGGTCTCCTGAAAGGATCAATTCATGTTCGAAGGAAAAGCAGCTCTGGTTAACGGCGCCTCACGCGGCATGGGCTTGGCGATTGCTCGGGGTGTTCTCGATCGCGGCGGAAGAGTTTGCATCACGAGCCGCAAGCAACCCGGTCTCGACGAGGCCCTTGCCGAGCTCGATGCGGGCGACCGCGCGATCGGCGTGGCGGGGTACAGTGCCGATCCCAAACACCGCGAAGAAGCCGTTCGCAAGACGATCGAGACTTTCGGGTCTCTCGACTTGCTGGTGAATAACGCGGGGACGAATCCGCAGTATGGCCCCTTGGTCGAAGCCGAGATGAGTCGCGTCGAAAAGGTTTTCGAAGTCAACGTCTTCGCCGTGCTCGGTTGGATCCAAGAAGCCTGGAAAGCCTGGATGCGGGATCATGGCGGGGCGGTTCTTAACACAGCCTCGACCAGCGCATATAGAAATCCTCACAAGATCGGCGCTTACAACGTCAGCAAGGCGGCGGTCGCTCACCTGACACGACAGATGGCGTCGGAGTTGGCCCCGGCCGTCCGCGTCAACGCCATTGCCCCGGCGTTGATCAAGACCCGTTTCGCGTCGGCGGTTTGGGAAGACAAAGAAGATGCTTGGTCGGATGTTTACCCGATGAAACGCATCGGCGAGCCGAAGGATGTCGTGGGGATTTCATGTTTGCTGTTGAGTGACGAAGCCTCTTGGATCACCGGGGAAACGGTCGTGATTGACGGCGGGATTCTGGTTGCGGGGTCGCTGTTGCGGTAGGTGGGACGGCGGCAAGCGGGTCCGACGTTGGCTCGGCGCTTTCGCGTGGTGGTAAGCTGAACCCGAGTGGCCGTACAGATCCTCATCACGCCCGAAGAATACTTGCAAACCGCTTTCGACAGTGCCGATTGTGAGTTCGTCGACGGCGCCATCGTGGAGAGGAATTTGGGGGGGGAATCCGCATAGCACAGCCCAGGCTCGGCTGGTCGAAATTTTTTATGAGGCCCGAAAACGGCACCCTTTACACAGCCGCCCGGAACTACGCATGCAGCTCGCGCCGACACGGTTTCGCATACCGGACGTCGCGGTGTTTCAGCCCACCAAACCGGTCGATCTCGTCCCTTCGGAGCCGCCTTTTATCGTCATCGAGATCGTCTCCCTCGAAGATCGTCACACCGATATTGTGAAGAAGCTCGAAGAGTACGGAACTTGGGGCGTACCGCACATTTGGTTGGCTGACCCCTCGCCGCGCCAATTGTCCATCTACGAAGAGAAAGGGCTCGTCGCGGTTGAGGCTTTTCGTCTTCCCGACTTCGATCTGGAAATTAGACCGGCGGATCTGTTCGAGTAGCGCATCCCCACTCAAAATCCGCCGTCAGTAGTTCACCCAAATCGGGCTTGACCACGCCACGTGGCCATCGACTTGCTCGACGCGCACATAGTAATACCGCGTGCCGGTGCGATCATCGTCGTCGGTATCGGTGTAGGCAAAGCTTATCTCTTGTAGGCTGGGTTCGCGGGTGTAGAGGATGCCGCCATTGCGCACAATGTGGACTTTCGCTATCTCCGCCGTCCCGCGCACCTTCACTTCGATCGGCGGGGTCTCGGCGGCTGAAAACTCGTCGCCCATGAAGTGGGGGCCCATGCGGACTTCGAGCAAAATATTGTCCGTCGCCCCATAGGTATGTCGCCGCCGAACCGCGTCCAAGATGCCTTCGCGCGTCGGGTCGTCGGTGTAGACCATGGCGTAGGAATAATGCGTTGAATGATGATCGGAGCTTGCGATCACGCCGATCCGATAGCCCTTCTTCCAAGCCTGGGTCACAAAGCCTACCGAAAAATAACCGGAGGTGCGAATGTGCTCGTCGTCGACGCCAATGCGGGCGTCGAGTGGCCCCTGGGAAGATTCGTAGCTTGTCCGCGCTCCTTGGAAGATTTCGACCACCGGTTCGATTTCGGGGTCGTTGTCGCTCCAATCAGTGCCCTGTTCCGTGGCCGAGGTGTGAGGGATGGAAAGGCCGCCCATGCGACGAACTTCCTCGTAGAGGTGCTTCGTATCGTCGCGGACAACGTTGATCGCCGCGATGCCGCTGACGTCGCCTTGCGGGTGCCGCGGCAACTCGAACAGCTTCACGCCTTCCTTGTAGAAAAACGGTGTCACCTGACCCGAGCGGTCCGGGAACAGGATGTTGCGGTGGCCGTTGGGTTGCGACAGGCTGCGTTCGTAGCCGTGGATCGCCGTAAAGCGGCCGGGCACGTGATACATGTCGGCGGCCTTTTGCGAGTACCACCACCAGTAGTCATAGCCGCCTCCCTGATGATCGGTCGATGCCCCGAAATCGAGCGCGGCGACATCGAGCGCATAGCGGTAGAAATCAGGCAGCGTGCCGTCGCGGACGCCGCCGTCATCCCAACTCAATTCCGTGTGGCGGTGCAGGTCCCCGCGCACGATTTTGGTTGCGCGCCCACCGACACTTACGCGGTGGGCACGCAGCGCGGCAATGTCACCGGCCTCGTCGGCGTGACCTGGGAGAGTTGAGATCCTCTCTACCGGCGGCTGCCCGAGCGAGACCTCGCCCCCCGGCACGGGGTCGAATCTTGCGGCGTACACTTCCCCGAGGATCGGCCGTTGCACCCAGATCTCGCGGCGATTGTCGGTCGGCCAGGCCCACCACATGCCCTCGGGCGTGGCGGCGGCGCCGAGGCGCGTTCCCGCTCGGCCCCAGCTTTTCGGCAAGGGTCGCGCGCGGCTCCAGCGATCGCCTTGATACCGCGTGACCCAATATTCGAAATACGAAAGCTCGCCCTTTTCTCCCTCGCCCACAACGAGGATCTGCCGCTTGGCCGCGACCCACACAGTTCCCTGTCGATCAGTAAATACGTGCGGCTGAAACGACCACTTGGGCTCTCCCTTGCCCTTTCGAAAGGCCGCTTGCAACGGCCTAGCGGGAGCCTGCACGCGACCACCCGCATAGCAACGAATACGCGATTCGCGCAGCCCGCCCAGCTCCACGCCCGGTTGGCGTTGGCGAATCTTGTACCCCGTATCCTTCCCCCACCCGGCCCCTCCCGACTCATAGGCCACCCAAACGCGATCTTGCTGGTCGACGGCAACCGCGGCCCGGGCCTCGAAGCGCGCGGTCTCGGCTATCGCAACCTCCGGCGCCGTGATCTTGCCGTCGCGGACGCCGCTGAGATAGACGTCGTAATTGCCGTTCTTGTAGCTGTCGTAGGCGACCCATGCGGTACCGCTCGAGTCAATCGCGACGGCCGGGTCCCAGTCGTTCACCGGACGGTCGGTGACGGTGACGGCCGGAGCCCAGTTATGACGATAGCGAGAGGATTCAGCGCCGCTGACGGTCCTCAGATAGATGTTCGAAGCCTGCTCGCGAAAGCCTTGCCAGACAACGGCGATCCGACCCGTCCTGTCGCTGCCGACCCGAGGGTTGATGTCCGGCAGCGGATGATCGGTCAAACGCCGTAGGGTGCTCCAGCTTTGGGTGGCGGGGTCGAAGCGGCGAGCGTGGATGTCCCAATTTTCGGCGACTTGTTGGGTCCACACGACCCAGACGCGGTTGTCAGCGTCGACGGCGACTTGCGGGAACCAAGAGTCGCCGCTTGTGTTGGGAACGTACTGCAGGTTGCCCCAGGTCCCGTTGACGTAATGGCGCAGGGCGATATCGTCGCGTCGATCGGAGTAGGCCAACCAGGCCAGCCACAGCGATCCGTCGGGCGCGGCGGCGACGGCGGGGAGGTCGTCCTCGCGGTTGTCGGTTCCGACCATGACGGGCGCCGCGGCGACATCGGCGGCGCGCGATTGGGCCGCGAGGTCGACGAGAGGACCCGAGAGAACAATCCAGCAAAACAGGAGGAGAAGCGATCGAGCCGGTGCCTGCATTACTCGAAACGATAGACGGCTCGGCGTCTGCTGTCAAACAGAAGCGGCTGTAGCGGCCGCGGCGCGTAGTATCCTGTCGGGAATGCTCGTTCGCAACAAAGCTCTGGCGTTGATATTCACCTTGATGGTGATCACCTATCTCGACCGGGTTTGTATTGCCGCCACGACTTCGGTGATGTCTGAGGAGTTGGGCCTTTCGATGTCCCAGATGGGACGAGTGTTGAGCGCGTTTGTGCTGGGCTATGTGCTGTTTGAGATTCCCGGCGGTTGGTTGGCCGATCGCTTTGGAGCGCGGTCTTTGCTGACGCGGATCGTGATTTGGTGGTCGGTGTTCACGGCGCTCACCGGGGCGGCTTGGAGTTACGGGAGTCTGCTGGCGATTCGTTTCCTTTTCGGATGCGGTGAAGCCGGGGCCTTCCCGGGGACCACTTCGGCCCTTTCCCGTTGGTTCCCCAGCAATGAACGCGGACGCGCGCAAGCGATCGTCATGGTGGGCAGCCGACTGGGCGGGGCCTTGGCGCCGGGGCTGGTGATCTACCTGATGGGAGCCGTTGGGTGGCGGCCGGTCTATTGGATCTTCGCCGTACCGGGGATCGTGTGGGCGGTGGTTTGGGCGCGCTGGTACCGCAATACGCCCGAAGAGCACCCGGCCGTCGGCAGCTCGGAACTAGCCGAGATCCAGGCCCGGCGCGCGGCCGGCGGACACGCCGAGCGAGTCCCCTGGGGCTTGCTCCTAACGAGCCGCAACGTCTGGGCACTGTGCGCCATGTACTCGGGTTACACCTTCGGCGTGTACTTTTACATGACCTGGATGCCGACTTATTTGGAGCAGGGCCGGGGAATCGCTCGGGCTGACTTGGGCTTCTACGCGGCATTGCCTTGGGTAGCGGCGTTGACTTGTAACTTGCTGGGAGGGTTGCTGACGGATTGGATGAGCCGGCGGGTTCGCCTCCGTTGGGCGCGGCGCCTTCCCGCCATCGGAGGGCTGCTCGCCTCGGCCGCTTTGTTGGCCGCGGCGGCGTTAGTCGAAGACCCGATGTTGGGCGTGGCCGCCTTGGCTCTAAGTTTTGGGGCGTCGGATCTGATTTTGTCGGTCTGTTGGGCGACCTGCGTCGATGTCGGCGGCAAACACGCCGGCACGGTCTCGGGGACGATGAATTCGCTCGGCCAAATCGGCGGAGTCGCGGCGCCAATGGTATTCGGGCACTTAGTCGAGACCTATGGATCGTGGGAGCTGCCGCTGCTGATCGCGGCCGGGTATTACGTCGTGAGCGCCGCGATGTGGATGTTCATCGACCCGGAGCGGTCGATCGGGCAATCGGAGCTGCGGGGATAAAGCGGTTCAGTCAAGGGCGCGCCGTCTCCGCGGCTCACGATCGAAACTCCGGTTCGTGGTCGTTCAAAATCGCCTCTACGCGACCGCACTTCCCCGCCCCAAGTTTCAGCACGCACCGCTGACGAAAACCATCGACCAACGATCGTTGATTCGCCGGGGCGCGACCGGGGAGATACCGTCACTATATTCTTGAAGCCGCCGTCAGCGGGGATTGCTGTTGCCAACGCGGGTGTCCTTCGCATCGTGTACACTGTGAGGTCCCGCCACAGGGTGTCCCCATGGAATCGACGAAAAAGGCCTTTCACGGGCCTTGGATCATTGCCGCCTGTTTCGTGACCTTCGGGCTCTCGACCGGCTTTCCCTACTACAACATCGCGTTTTTCTTCGACTACTTCCGCGACGACCATAACTGGACCATCGAGCTGGTCACGATGGGCGCGCCGATCGCGGTGTTGCTGACGATCTGGGCCGGGCCGGTGATCGTGCCGCGAACGAGCCCGCGCAACTTGATCCTGATCGGAACCGGGTTGACCTTCATCGCCTTTCAATGGTTCGCGGTGCTTGGCGGCTCGAAGATTGAGTACATCGCCGCCTGGTGCCTCTACATGGTCGGCTACTTCCTGGCCGGACCGGTGCCGCACCAAATCATCATTTCCAATTGGTACAAGGAAAAGCGCGGCATGGCTATGGGTATTACCTATGTCGGCGTCGCCGTTGTCGGTTCGATCGGCGCCAAGCTGGGTCCCTGGTTGGCCCAACAGCTGCCCTACACCGAGGCCTTGCGGATTATGGGCTTCATGCTGCTCATCGCTTGGCCGCTGGCTCTTTTCGTTATCAAGGACAAGCCTTCCGACGTGGGTCAGCTTCCCGATGGCAAGGAAAGTCCCGAGCAGATCACCGAGGTCCCAGCGGCCGCGCCGGCGAAAAGTTTTTCCACGCTCATGAGCAGGAAATCATTCTGGTTGTTGCTGATCGGAAGCGCCGCCTCGATCGGGTCGATTGCGGCGGTGAATTTCCATATGAAATTCGTATTCGAGGAACAAGGTTTCACCGACCAGGCCGCCCGCAACGCGATCTGGAGCACCGCTTCTTTCTGGATCCTATGGTCGAGCATCGGCGGACGGCTCCTGGCGGGCTACTTGTCGGATCGGTTGCCTCGAAAATACGTGATGCTGGCAACATATTTGGTGGTCGCGGCGGCGATTCCAGTGCTCTTTCTGGTGCGACCCGAGGAAATGGCGTTCGTCTATTTATTCGCGCTGGTCTTCGGCTTCGCGATGGGCGCCGATTACATGTTGATCCCCCTCATGGCCGTCGACCAATTCGGGCTCTCAAGCCTGCCGCGGGCGATGTCGGCCATTTTACCGAGCGACACGATCTTGCAATTTTGGCTGCCGCGCTTCGTCTCGACCCTGCGCACGGCCTGGGGCGGCTACGGCAGCGCCCTGTGGGCCGTCTTCGGGACTGCGCTTCTGGGAGCAATAGCCATCGGCTTGCTGCCCAAGCATAGCCCCAAGGACGAGGAAGCATAGCCTCCCGCCCTCGGAGGGGGCGAGGGTAGTAGCCCACGGTGGAGCGAAGCGAAACCGTGGGTTTATCCCACAACGGCGGAGAGCCCGGTAGGGGCGTAGGACGGCACCCCTCACCGGTCACCCAACGCCATATGGCGATATCCTTCACCAAAGCCCAAGCGGTGGGCAACGATTTCTTGATCGTCGACGAAGCCGCGCTCCGTGCCGCCAGCATGAACGAAACCGGCTACGCCGAATTCTCGCGGCGCATCTGCGATCGGCATTGCGGTGTCGGCGCCGATGGTCTTGAGATTCTCCTCGCCGACCCCGCCGAAGGTGCCGACCATGCGATTCGCATCTTCAATTCCAACGGCAGCGAAGCCGAGATCTCGGGCAACGGCACGCGCTGTGTCGCGGCGGCATTGATGGAGGCCGGCGATGCTCCCGAATCGTTGCGCATCGCCACGAGAGCCGGCGTCAAGACCCTGCTGTTGCTCGGACGCGAGGGCCCGCGATTTCAAATCGAAATGTCGATGGGGCGCCCGCGTTACAAGGAAGACGAGATCGGCTGTACGCTCGAAACCTCAAGCGGCCCACGCAGCGCCACGATCGTCGATGTCGGCAATCCGCAATGCGTCTTTCTGGTTGACGATTTCGACTGGGATTGGCGGTCTCTCGGGCGGGAAATCGAGACTCATCCACGCTTTCCCGATCGCACCAACGTTTCCTTCGTCAAGGTCATCGACGCCCACACGATCGAGGTGCGGTTTTGGGAGCGCGGCGCGGGGGAGACCGCAAGTTCCGGAACAGGCTCGACGGGAGCGACAATCGGCGTGATTCTTTCCGGACGCTGCGAAAGCCCAATTCTCGCCATGACTACGGCGGGCGACCTGAAACTCCGTTGGGACGATGACGTAGTCTTAGTCGGCCCCGCGGTGGTCGTGTGTCGTGGCGAATATTGGTACGACTGACCGCGGAAATCACGACCCCGCCCGTTGCCTTCACCGCCACTCGAAAACACACGTCCCCGCGCTTCGTATTACACTAAGCCTCTCACCAACAGTGCCGCCTCAACCCCGGCGCTCACGCTTGCGATGACTCCCACCCCCGACGTAGCCCTTTTCGACAAGCCGCAACAGCGCGACCTGGACAAGTGCGTCCACTGCGGACTCTGCCTCAACGCCTGCCCGACCTACCGCGAGTTGGGCGTCGAGATGGATTCCCCCCGCGGGCGCATCTATCAGATGGTCCAAGTCTCCGAAGGGCGCATGGAAATCAACGACGACTACGTCGAGCATATTGATCTCTGCTTGGCGTGCCGCGCCTGCGAGACCGCGTGTCCTTCCGGCGTGCAGTACGGGCGGCTGGTCGAGGCCGCGCGAGCTGAAATCGCGGCCAACACAAAACCGCCCCTTGTAACGCGGCTCGTGCAATGGCTCGTTTTCGAACACTTGTTGATCACGCCCGCGTTACTGAAGCTCGCCGGGTACATGACCTATTTCTACCAACGGTGCGGCTTGCAAGCGCTGGTTCGAAAGACGGGGATTCTCGATTCGCTCGGCCGCATCGGGCAACTCGAGCGGCTGGCCCCCGATGCCGAACCGCCCTTCTTCTTCGACCAAATCGGCAAGGTCTTTCCCGCCCATGGGGAAACCAAACATCGCGTGGCATTCTTGGCTGGATGCATCGCCAACGTCTCTTTCGCGCGGCTCAACGAAGCGACCGTGCGCGTGTTGCAACGTAACGGTTGCGAGGTCACCGTGGCCGCCGGGCAAGGCTGCTGCGGGGCGCTGCATGTTCACGCCGGGTTGCGAGAAATGGGACGCCGGCAGGCCTTGCAAAACATCGAAGCACTCGAGGGAGGCGGCTACGACGCCTACATCACCAACGCGGCGGGTTGCGGGTCGGTTCTCAAGGAATATCACGAACTTTTCGAGCACGACCCTTCGCTCCACGAGCGAGCCAAGGCGTTTTCCGACAAGGTCACCGACGTCAGCGAATTTCTTTCGGCCATTGAGTTCAACCGCGATCTCGGGCCTCTACCGATCACGGTGACCTACCAAGACTCCTGCCACTTGCTGCACGGCCAGAAGGTGCGCACGCAGCCTCGAGAGATGCTGGCGGCCATCCCCGAGCTTCGCTTCACGGAACTGCCCTTCAGCGAAATCTGTTGCGGCAGCGCCGGCATCTACAACGTCGAGCACACCGACATGTCGATGAGCCTGCTTGAAAAAAAGATGGAAATGACTCGACTCACCGGAGCCGACACGATCGCCACCGCCAACCCCGGCTGTTTACTCCAAATGCGAGCCGGCGCCCAAATGTTCGGCGGCGCCAAGCGCGTCGTCCACGTCGTGGAACTGCTCGACGAAGCGTATCAAAAGGCGGGGGAGAAGGGCTAAGCGGCGGATCGCTCCGGCGGCTAGAAAGAATACTTCAGGCTGAACTGAACCACCCGAGCCGGGGCAACCGTTCTCGCGGACGATCCGAAGCCGGGAAATTCCAGCATGCGAACCGGCGTCGCAAAGTGCGCCCAGTTGAAAAAATTGAAAACCTCCGCCCGAAATTCAATGCCCTGTTCGCCGAACAATCGCAATGCTTTGACAACGGCCAAATCCAGGTTGTAAATGCCTTCGGCGCGAAACGTGTTACGACCGATAGCACCGTCAACTCCCGCCGGCGCAATCAGTGATTCGGGATTCACGCCGTCTTGAAGGCCAAGCTTTACCCGCCGGTTGCCTGGGATCGGTTCGACGAGCAAGCCCGCGATCGTGTGCAGCCGGTCGGTCAGATTACCATCCATATTGGAGTCAATCGCGCTGTTGACGGTGAACGGCTGTCCGCCCTGCAATGTGTAGATGCCCGTAATGCTCCATCCCCCGAACGCGTTGCTCTTGCGAAGAAACGGCAGCTCCCACACAAAACGGGTGACCGAACGCAGTCGAATGTCGAAGTTCGCCGAGCCGCGCTCGGAAGGACGAAGGCTGTTTTGCGGCAGCGCGAAGGCTCCGGCCATATCGAAAAAGTCCGAGACTTCGTCGATGGCATGGGAGTAGGTGAGCGCGCTGTTGAAGTAGAGACCTTGCCGGTACGCTCTGCGAAGTTGAAGCTGCAGAGAATTGTAGCTCGATCGAGCCGTGGCGTCGAAAACGACTCGTGCAACCGCGCCGCCCCCGAAAGTGTTGGGGATAAAGCCCTGGTCGCGGGCGTTGGGCAGCGCTGTAAGCAGCCCAGTCGCCAACATCCCACGCGGAACGCCGGTCAACGGCAACATTCCCAGGTAGCGAAGCCGACTGCGGTGCGGGCCCTCATCGGGTGTCGTTATCTGGAGGAGATTGCGTCCCAGCGTCCCGACGTAAGATAAGCGTAATGGTGCGAGCGGGGGTTTCGTAGTTCCCTGCCCGGCTGATTGAGCACTAACGATAAGCCCAGGTCTGCCACCCGTTTCGCGGCAAAACGGACGGCGTCGAGATCGGGATGGCTGACCGTGTCCACCTCGAACAAGGACCCTTCTCTGAGCACGCCGCTTCGTTCCTCTGTATCAAAGTTTTCGTTGATGCCACGAGCCAAGTTGAGCTGCACAAAGTTTGGAAAAGCCGCCCGCGATTCATTAACGACAATGGCCGGAAACGCGGCACTGTAGCTGCCCCAGCCGCCCCGAAGAACGAAATCCGATCTTCCGTTCGCCGGGCGCCAAACAAAGCCGGCGCGGAAGTCGGCCGATAGAGTGTCGGCGCCGAAAGTCTCTTGAAAATCGCCGGGGAAAGCGGCTTGCAACGAGCGGACGAACTCCGCGCAGTTCAATGATTCAGGTTGGCTCCCGTTGCATTCCGGTTCAGCCAACAGATCCTCAGCCTGCCGATTCAGCGCCTTGATGTCGAAACCGCGCAGGAAGCGATTGTTACGCTCCGTGGGCAGCCGCCTATAGCCAAACCGCACGCCCAGCGTGAATCGGAAACCGGGCCTCACCGTCCAAGCGTCCTGAAAGAACGCATCCCACTGGGTGCGTTCCAGGTCCAGTCCCAAATCCGGATCAAACGCCAGCGTGCGAAACACGCCGGCCGGGGTCGCGGTCGACGCCAGGCTGACCGCCGAGAATATGTCGCTCGGAGGCACCGGCAAGGGGTTCCCGGGTTGCGTGCAGACCTTCTCAGCCTCAGTAAGGCAAGCTCGGGCCTCGGGAAATGTGCCTTCGGAAACTTGTCTCAAACCGTGAAAGACGACCAGCGATCGGACGTTCCGTTCCACGCGGCTGTCGATCCGCACTCTGCGGACATCGAAACCGGCCGTCAACTCGTGGTTCCCCTTGTACAGACTCAGCGTATCCGCCAGTTGGAACGTCTTGTCGTTTCGCGCCTGCGGGAACCGATAGACATCCGCTCCCACCGGGCTGAATCCCGCAACGACCATTTGGCCCAAGGGGACGGTCAGTTGGTCGCTGGTAAGCTCTCCGAACAGTTCCTCGCCAAAAAATAACGGGAAACCCTCAATCACCCCACCACCGGAAGTATTGGCGAGCAGGGGCGCATTCAGCAGAAAGGGATCGTCGGCGAAAGCGGGGTTGGAGGGTGCCAGAAGACCGGAGCCTCGTTCTTTATCGAATCTCGCTATCGTTCTGCCGAAGGAAAACCGGGCCGTATTGGCAAACGTTTTACGGAACGTCGTGAAAAAACCCGCAAAATTCTGGGTCTGAATCGACGGATTGAGCGACGAAAAAACCGCCCCGCCAGTTTCCGGAAGCGTGCTTTCTTCGTCGGTGATATTGTAGCGGGCTGTGAGAACGTGCTCTCTACCGTCCGAGCCGAAGTAGTTATCAACCTTGAACGAAAACAAACGTCCTCGCTGGTCCTGCGGTACGACTTCTGTGAAGGTATTCGAGCTGTAGGTTCCGAGAGGGTTATTCGGAAAAGGCAGAAGGCTGAGGAAGGCATCCCCTAGGAATGTGGTTGGCCTCGAAAGGTGCGGTGCGAGGCCCGGGAAGCCATCGATCAAGACCCCTTCCGCGCCTTTGCCGAAGAGTCCGCGTTGCTCGACGGTCGGAGTGGCGAAATGAGACTCGCGCCGCGCATTGACGTGTTGCTCTTCGAACCCGGCGGAGAAAAAGGCCTTTTCCGGCACGATGGCCCGGCCGATCAGAAACCCGGCCTGAGTGCGAGTATGCGGATCCTCCCCCGCGACCGGGTTATCGGAACCGATGCGGACCGCTCTCGGCGGTCTTCCCGGGATATACCGAAGAACGGGACCCCCAGTCAAACTGCCGTCCGTCGTAATCGGAACGATCTCCCGATACTCTTCCGGAAACGCCGTCACATCCGTGTCAAAGAAATTCCTGGCCCGCAGCGGCCTTGCCGTGGCGAACCCATAGAAGTCCCCATGAAAATCCGCCGAGCCGTAGCTCGACAGCACGTTGATCTGCGCGCCGATGTTGCGGCCGAAGCGCGCGTCGGGCAGGGCGGTGATGATCTGGAACTCCTTAACGCTTTCCATGGTTTGGGCAAAGGGAACAACGAACCCTTGCCGCCGGATTCCGATTTCCTCATCGTTGTTGTCCGATCCGTCGACCGTGAAGTTGTTATCCCGAGACCGTAGGCCATTAGCCGAAAATCGGCCGGCCGAACCGGTTGTCGGACCGAAACTGGGGCCCGGCTCCGCGAGCGCCTCCGGAGCGGGCGCAATCCCGGGAAACAACAGCGCCAAATCATCGATCGTTCGCATGCCCGGCAGCGGATAGAATTCCGTCTGCGGCGTATTGACGGAGAAGAATTGCGCGTGTGTGCCGGTTTCCAGTTCCGGCCGAGTCATCCCGGCTTTTTCCTCCGGCCGAATTCGCGCAAGCTCGAGCGTACCGGGGTCGAAAATCCGCCCTTCGATGTCGGAAATGATGACAGCCTCATCCGCTGAGCGCGGCACCTTCACGAAAAAAGTGCCTACGTGGTACTCGCTCGCCAAGACGACCGCTATATAGGTCGCTCCGGCGGGGAGACGAACCGAGTAGGTTCCGTCGGCGTTCGTCACTTGGCGCGCGATAATTTGCTCGTTCGCCGTGTCGCTGACTTCCACCTCAGCGCGCAACCCCCTGGAACGACTTCGGACGACGCCCGCAAGTTCAAAGAAATCGCGCGTCCGATCCGCTCGTTGCGTCCGCGCCGGCAAAGAGGTCGGCGCGTGCATGGCCTCAAACAGACGAACCCTTCCCTCGGCCGTCTGCACGAATTCAGGAACTCGAACCACCGGGATTACCACGTGACGCACGTAGCCGCCGGGCCGGCGCGTCGCTAACGGTTCGGCCGCGTGCCTGTCGATATTGCTCCCCAAAAGGACCTGTGGCCCCGGCGCCACCTCTAAGTCCCGTCGGTACTCCTTGTTCGATTGAACGACTAAGTGGTTGTTGCCGACCCAGAACCTTCCCTCTCGATCCTTACCGTTAACGCGGAGCCTGTACTCGCCCGCCATCACTGGATGATTGAACTTGCCGTCTTTGTCCGCGTCCTTGGGAATCTTTCGACCCGTGCGACGAGGAGTGATCGTCACGCCGATAAAGGGGACTGTTTTCGAGGGCGCGCTCGCCTTGACGACGACGGTTCCCACCAACGTCCCATGTTGCTCTCCGCCTGATACGGGCCCAACGGCGAGCAAACAAAGCAGAAGCCAAAGTACTCTCAATCTGAACTGTTGGGCTGCCATGGAACCCCTTCCGGACGGGTCGGGCCCTTGTAGCGAGGACATCATTCGGAAGGGTTGTCCTCGCAATCCGCGGAAAGCGAATCAAGGGGTCCAATTGCGCGAAGCTGGTCTCTCAGTTCCTCACTGTAGATTGCGCGTTCGTAGTGGCAGGCCATGATCACTTGCGCCAACGTGATCGTGGCGCTCGTGAAATCCGCGCCGGTGACGTCCGCTTCGTCAAGCTCGGCGCCGTCCAGACTCGCGTCAACTAGGATGGCCCCTCTAAGGTCGGCTTCCATCAGATTGGCGTTGTCCAAATTCGCATCGATCAATGTCGCTCGGGCCAATTTGGCGCCCATCAAACTTGCATTCGTCAGGTCCGCCGACCGGAGAAACGCGTCCTCCAAATTCGCCTTGCCGAGATTGGAGCCGACGAAGCTCGTGCGACACTCGGCGAATTCGTCGGGCGTGATGTTAATCGACCTCAAATCCGCGTTGAACAGGTCCGCCCCTGAAAGATTCGTCCCTCGCAAGTCCGCCTTGGCCAGCACCGCTCCCACCAAGGAGGCATTGCGCAGATCGGCCCCTTGCAGCCGGGCCGGCTCTACTTGCGAAAGGTCGCCCTCGGCATCCGGGGGGAATCGGGACAATTTCTGTTCATCGAGATCGGCGAAGGGGAAATAGCCGATCAGGTCAAACGCCCGGGGAGCCCAATGCGTCGGGCGCAGCATGTCGATTCGGAATTCGGTGTTTTCGGTGGATCGGCTCTCTGATTCCCTGGGAAGTCGAACTCCTTCGATCACGCCGTACGACAACACTCCGAAAAACACGGCGACAAGAGCAATCCCGCCGACAGCACTCCGTTCGGTCTTCCAGACACCGTAGGCAGGATCAAGGCGCGATTTCCCCCGCAAGGTGTGCGCCGCAAGCCGGTGGAAAACAAGCGCGGCGGCGCACGATAGCCCCAGCAGCAAAACCTGTAGCCCCGTCCCCAACCAATCGTGCCGAACTAAATACCGCGCCCAAAGCAACAACAGTGTAGGAGGCACCAGCCAGAAAGCCACGAAAACGGACACGCCCGATTGAAGGGCCGAAAACGGCAGCGGTCGATTCCTGAGTTGAAAGAAATAAGTTCGGACCAAGCCGTTGAGTAACCAAGGATAGACTCGACGGTCCACCGGACGACCGTCGGGGAAAACCGCCGGCAGCAAAGCCAACGACTCCCACATTCTTTGCAGATAGAGCAAGAAATAGATTTGAAAAGTAACCAGCACTGCCGGAGCGGCGCAATAGAACCAAACGATCGACACTTTGGCGCGGACGATCAGCAATGCCACCGCGGCCGAGTCACCGATCAGATTCGTATCCGTGGTCGTACCAACCGTCAGCAGGGCGTACACGCAGCCCGCCAGCAGAAACAACAACTGGCGCTTCGCATTACGCGCCCTTTCGGCCAGCAGGTCCAGCGAGTCGTCTTTTAGGGCCCCTTCGGGAAGCTTCGCATCGGTGAGGTCGGCACCCGCCAATTGGTCGGGAAGAAGGCCCCGAGTTTTCTCGAGATCGGCCCCCCGCAGGTCGGCGTCCCGAAACATCGTCTGCTCCAAAAGCGCGCCTCTAAGTCGAACTCGCTGTAGGTTCGCCCGGTCGAACGTGCTCTTGGAAAGATCGGCATCCTCCAGTGAGCAGTCGTTCAGTGTGGCTTCGGTGAAGTCGCAGCCATGGAACCGAGCGTTATCGAGGTGGGCGCCGTTCAAGTCCGCCCGGCGCATGTCACGACCCTCCAGGTCCAGCGACACGCTCGTCTCCAGAAGCGCGCCACCTTCCTCCCCGGAAGCCGATTGGTCGCGACGCCGGAGAAGAGCGGCGGCGTTCAATTTTTGCTTTGGAGCGGCCATGGCTCGAAAAGAATATGTCCACCCACGATTAAACAGGAATTCCTTCCGCAAACTCTCAGATTTCCGAGTAGAACTCCTCGCTTCGCGATTATACTTCGGCGGCCGGTTCGTTGCAAGGGCGTTCTAGGGTTCTTAGGCTGGGGGATTGGTGCGGCCTCGGAACTCTTGGTGAGTCGTGCTTAGCGCTTTAGGCCCGGTCTCCACAAACCCCGGGAAGTTCAACCAACATACTCCCGCCGCACCCGCCCCGAAATCCCGCAAAGCACTTCATAAACAATCGTCCCGCACCGGTCGGCCATCGCTTGTGCGTCGAGCCGGTCGCCGATCAGCGTGACTTCATCCCCGGGGACGGCCTCCGGCGCCGGCCGCAAGTCGACCAGCGTCACATCCATGCTGACCGATCCGACAACCGGGCAACGCCTGCCCCCGACCAGGACCTTTCCTCCGTTCGACAGACGACAGTCGAAACCGTGTCCGTAGCCCACGCCAACAACGCCCACGCGCATGGGCTCGACGGCGCGATACGTTCCGCCGTACCCCAGCAGCGAGCCTTCGCGAACATCGCGAACACTCAAAATCGAGGCGCGCCACTCCAGTGCCTGTCGGACCTGAAGCCGCGAGGCCGGCGCCTCGCCTCGAGCCGGGCTGACATAGCCATAGAGCGCCAACCCGGGTCGAACCATGTCGGCACTAAGCTCGGGCCGATAGGCGAGCGCGGAGCTGTTCGCCATGTGGATCAGCGGCGGACGAATCCCCTCCGCCGCCAACCGATCGATCGTTTTTCGAAACGCTCCCAGTTGTCCCTCGGTTTGCCGGCTCGTGAAATCTTGCGCCGAGGCAAAATGAGTCGCTACACCGGCAAGGCGCAATCCTTCAGCGGCGTTCATGCGATCAGCGACTTCGGGAATACAGGCGCCATCGAATCCGAGACGCGTCATGCCCGAGTCGATTTCGAGGTGATAGGGAAGGATTTTCCCGGCCGCTGATGCCTGTTCCCGCCAACGAGCGAGTTGCTCGAGGGTTTGCACAATCGGGGTCAAGCCCAGCGCCGCGGCATCCGGCTCTTCGCCCGCTTGCAGCCCGCAAAGAATGATCAATTCTTCGGTGATGCCCGCGTCGCGCAGTACCGCCCCTTCGTCCGCCGAAGCGACGGCGAATTGTCGGGCCCCGGCCTCGGCGAGAGTTCGGGCCACCTCCACGGCGCCGTGTCCGTAGGCGTCGCCCTTGATGACCGCGAGCACCGCGGCCTCGGGGCCGGCGGCTGCGCGAACGGTGCGAAAGTTGTCGCGCAGGCGGTCTCGGTGAATGCGTGCAACACTCCGCATAGCCGTTCTTCAAGCCTAACAGTCAGGCTGAATAGGAACCGTATTCTCTGAGTGACGTGCGTCAACGGCTTTCTCGGGTACTTTCAGTGCCGGGCGTCGTTCTTGTATTCTTATGAGCAGGGGAATCGTGGTTTGTCGCGGTTGCCTACGGGAGGCGGTTCACGATGCGTATCGCAAGAAAAGTCAGGCAATGGATGGGGTGTTTTTCTCGGCTCGTGTTGCCGGCGGTGGCAATCGGAGTCCTCGGGGTTTCGACCGTCTCGGCGGCCGACACGATCGAATTCTTCGAATCGAAGATCCGTCCGTTGCTGGCCACGAAATGCTACACCTGCCACACCGACGCCAAGAGCGGCGGACTGCGAATTGATTCGCGCTGGACTTTGTTGCGCGGCGGCAATTCGGGCGCGGCTATCGAGATTGGCAACCCGGAGAAGAGCCTCCTGATTCAGGCCGTGTCGCACACCCACGAGCGGCTGCGCATGCCTCCGACCGGTCAACTCGAACCCCACGAAATCGAAGACCTCAAGCAGTGGATCCGCACCGGCGCGAATTGGCCCAACGAAAAGCAGAAGTTTTTTGTTCGCTCGATCTATCCACTACTCGAGGAAAAGTGCCTGGCCTGCCACCAGGAAGATCCGCAAGGCAAGCTACGGCTCGATTCCCGTCAGGCTGTCGTGCTCGGTGGCGCGCACGGGCCGGCGGTCGTTCCCGGCAATCCGCAAGAAAGCTTGCTGATGCGCACTCTGCGTCACGACCACGAACGCATTAAGATGCCCCCCACAGGAAAACTCCCCGATGACGAAATCGCTCTGTTTGAACAATGGGTAAGCGACGGCGCGGTCTGGGGCGAGACGGGCGTCGAAAAACTCGAGCCCTACGAAATCAGCGAAGACCATAGGAATCACTGGTCGTTCCAGCCCGTCACCCGGCCCCCGGTGCCGGCCGTGTCCGACGCGCGTTTCAAGGCAAACCCCGTCGACCGTTTCATCTTCGCCAAGCTTTCCTCAAAAGGTCTCAAGCCCGCCCCCGCCGCCGACAAACTCACGCTGCTGCGGCGAGCGACCTACGATCTCACCGGCCTACCCCCGAGCCTGCAAGAGATTGATGGCTTTCTCGCGGACACATCTCCCGACGCCTACGAAAAAGTCATCGAGCGGCTGCTCGCGTCGCGCCAATACGGCGAACGTTGGGGACGTCATTGGCTCGACCTCGTGCGCTATGCCGACACCGCCGGCGACTCCGCCGACTTCCCGATCCCCGAGGCCTACCGATACCGCAACTACGTCATCGATTCGTTCAACAAAGACAAGCCCTACGACCAATTCGTTCGCGAGCAGCTCGCCGGTGATCTACTCCCTTATGAGAATGACGATCAGCACTGGGAGCAGACCATCGGAACGGGCTACATTGCGATCTCCCGCCGCATCGGCGTGACGCCGGAAACTCTCGGGCACATTCGCATCGAAGACACTCTGAATAACTTCGGCAGGACGTTTCTCGGTTTAACGGTCGGCTGCGCGCGTTGCCACAATCATAAGTTCGACCCGATTCCTACCGCCGACTACTATTCGCTCTACGGCATCTTCGACAGCTCGGTCTATCCCTTCCCCGGCAGCGAGCACAAACCCCATCGCAAGGACTTCGTCTATCGCGTGGGACCCGAGAAAGCGGCCGAAATCCTCAAGGCGCATCGAACTGAGTTGGCGCTGTGGAACAAGAAGGAACGCGAGAAATTCAAGGAATATCAGTCGTTCCAAGACCGCAAGATCACCGATCCCACCAGAACGCGCATCATCGTGTGGGACGAGCTTCTGAAATTGCGCGCGGAGCGTGCCGCGTTTGCAGCCAATTTTCCGCCGATGGAGATCGGTTACGCTATCGGCGACGCAAATAACCCCCACGATGTTCGCATCCAGAAAGCCGGCGACCCGAAGGCGCTGGGCGCGGAAGTCCGGCGAGGATTCCTGCAGATCCTCGGCGGGCAGAAAGTGCCCGAAGACGCAACAGGCAGCGGCCGTCGAGAATTGGCCGATTGGATGGCCGATCCGAAAAACCCCCTCACCGCGCGCGTGATGGTCAATCGCATCTGGCACTACCATTTCGGCCGCGGCATTGTGGCGACGACCAGCGACTTCGGCGTCAGGGGCGGTGCTCGCTCGCATCCCGAGCTGCTCGATTATCTGGCGTCGTACTTTGTTGACGCCAGCTGGTCGATCAAGGACATGCACCGCCTGATCATGCTGTCGGCGACCTACCGTCTCGGCGGATCGGAAATCGCGGCCAATATTGAAGTCGACCCGACCAACGAATTGCTCTGGCGAGCCAATCGGCGAAGGCTCGACGCCGAGTCGCTGCGCGATTCGATCATGCTGTTGAGCGGCGATCTTGATCTCACGCCCGGCGGCCGCCATCCGATGCCGCACCACTTGACGTATTTCTACCGTCAGCACGAACCTTTCAATGAGTTCTACAAATCGAATCGCCGCACGATCTACACGATGCAGCAGCGTTTTGAAAAGAACGCTTATCTGGACTTGTTCGATGGTCCCGACGGCAATATTCAACTGGCCGAGCGCAAGTCAAGCGTGACGTCGCTGCAAGCTCTGTTCATGATGAACTCCGAGTTCTTCCACACCCAGTCGGAAGCCATCGCCGAACGCGTCTCGGCTGCCGGCTCGTCGACCGACGAGCGCATCGAACGCGCCTATCGAATGATCCTAGGCCGCCGCCCGCGAACCGAGGAGGTCGCAAAGGGCGAGCAATTTCTCGCGAGCATGCGGGAAAACCTCGGCTCGACCGAGTGCGCCGGCACCCGCTGCGAACAAAGCGCCTGGGCCGGCTACCTGCGCGCGATCCTCGCCGGCAATGAGTTCATGTTCGTGGACTAAAACCGACCGCCTGCTCAGAGGGTGCGCGGTCACCTCCGGGAACCGGACTTGTCGGAAGTGTAGGGCGTTGAGGACTCTGGATTGTCTCGCGTTACGGAACAAAGCCACGCTGCAAAGCGTATCCGTGGCGTGGAAGGTGACCAAGAGCTGTCGCGCAGGATCTGATGCCAGGCGCAAGAAACTCATTCGGTGCGGCAGACCTGCCAGCGGCTGGTTGGGGCGTCTCGCTCCTCCTGTTCGGTTTCCCGGCCCTGGGAGTTCTCGTGG
The DNA here is from genome assembly GCA_965248235.1 of Bryobacterales bacterium. GTDB lineage: Bacteria > Acidobacteriota > Terriglobia > Bryobacterales > UBA6623 > UBA6623. Next base: position 644,845 of record CBDFIU010000004.1, read on the forward strand.
TCGTGTGGGTGACAGCGCCTTGGCTCGACCGCTTGGGGGTACCGCTCTGGCTGAATGTTTCCGGGCAGTTCATCCCTCTATTCGTCGGCCTCTCGGTCGCTGCGATCACGATGGGCCGAATGGATACGGCCGGTCAATCGCATCTGATGGCGCAGAGACTTCGGTTGCGCGGGATGAATCGCTCTGATCTTGCGCTCGTGTTGCTGGTCACGATCATTGGGACATGGCTCTATCTCCAACTACAGCCGCTCGCGTGGTGGCTCATCGAGAATGCCGGCATTGGACTTCCTGAATGGCTGAGCCGCTTCATCACGCCCACACACCTACTTGATCTGGAGCTGCGCGGCAACTGGGCTCCGGTCGCGTTGTACTTTTCGTTCTACTTGGCGGTGGTGTCCGGTGAGGAGCTGTGGTGGCGTGGCTACGTATTGCCGCGACAGGAACTCGCTTTCGGAAGGCACGCCTGGATCGTCCACGGTCTCTTGTGGAGCCTCTTCCACATTGGCTACTACTGGGACATCCTGCCCTTGCTGCCGATGTCCCTGGCGCTTTCTTACGTCGCACAACGTGCTGGGAGCACTTGGGCGGGCATCGTCCCCCACGCAGTGTTGAACGGCCACGTTTTCCTTCGAATCGTTCCCAGTGTGATTTCCAATTGAACACAACAACGCTTCCGCCACCCGTGCATCCCCGTGCGTCGCTTCCGCGAATGGGGATTGTCGGAAGTGGGCCGGCTGCTCGACCGATTATTCTTCCCAGACCGATTGGGATGCCGTCGTGTTTTCAACGAACAGGAGAGCATCGAAGGCTTTCCGCGGAGCGATCAATTGCTGGTAGCTCGCAGCGAGCTCTTCTGAATAGACAGCACCAATCGACCACCTCCGCTGCTTGGCGTCGAGCCATCTACCTACAGCCCCTTCGGCCAGCTGCAAATCCACGGTAAGTAACGGCGAGCCAATCGCGGTGAGAGTGCTATCCAGACCGCCCACAAACCCGGGCGGCGCGTGGAAGACACGTATCCTTTTCCCCGGCTGGACCGCTCGAAACGCTCCTCGGTGGAACGCAAAGCCGAAGACGACCATATCGGAGCCGAACTGCTTGTCCAGATGCATGCCCATGGTCTCGATCGGGCCGTATGGCTGTTTGCCGACGTGACCGTTGTGCGCCCACAGAACGGCCTTCTTGTCCGCATGCTCCGCGAGGATCGAGGCGACGTTCTCGGCCATGGCGCGATCTCTTATTTGGATATTCGGCGACTCGGATTTGTAAGTATCCGCGGCCTGGCTGACGACCACGGCATTCCTTTTCGCGATGAACCAGCGTTGCGCGCTCGACTGCTCGACGTAGGCGGCACATCGATCATCGAAACGCCGGACAACCTCGCCGGCCCTCCCAGCGAGCGCCACGCGGCTCTCGACCGCCAGATTGGCGTATGCGGAGGCGAGTTGTTTGCGCCGCGGCAGTTTAAGAGGTTCGCGAATCGATGCAGCGTACTCAGGATCCACCGATTGCAGGTACTCGAGCGTCTGCTCAAGTGCAACATATGAAAACTGCATGTCAAATCCGAGGAACTGTAACTTCTCCGTGTGCGTTGGATCGAGGTTGTAGGAGCGCATCCACTCGATCAGGGCAAGGACTTCCTTGGTGTTCCACACCCAGAAATAGGTTCCCGCGAGCGCTGACGCCGGATCGCCTTCCCCGCGAAGAACATAGTCGTTGACGCGCAGCGCCTCGGTCCAATTGGCTTCGATAAGGAAGAGGCGAAAGCCCATTTCCTCCACGAGGAATTCGAGCATGCGGTGCTTAAGTTGGAAAAACTCACGCGTACCGTGCGTCGCTTCGCCCAGTGCGACGATGCGAGCGTCGCCGACAACGGCCTTGAGCGGTTGCATATCCTGGAAACCGTTGCCCGCTTCGGCCGTCTTGAGCGGTATCGCGTGCCGGCGGAGCCACTCGCGCACCACGGCGGGTGCCGGTTCGTGCTTCTCCGCGACCGCTGGGTCTATCCGCCGTTTTTCCAGCTCGATGCGCAGTGGAAAAGACGCCGCCATTTGTCGCCAGTTGCCGTCGATCGATTGACCGTCGGCGCTGAGGGTTCCAGTGAACTCCGCCTGCATCGCATCGCTGCGAACTACGACGGAGTTCGAGTCCATAGTGACGCTCGTTAGCGGGATTTCGTCAGGGCCTTGGTCGGGGATCATCATCGTACCTTGGATCGCCCCATCCGGCTGCGATCGAAACTTAAAGACGACGCGTATCTCCGCACCCGCCTTCAGCGTTCCCCTCCATTGCCCGGCGAGCGAAGATTCTTGCGCACCCGCAGGTGTGGCGGCGATCAGCGCGGCGACCAATAGACTGGCAAGGGTTATCCGGGACATCATGGCGGCTCAAGACCAGGATACTCCTCCACACCGCGGATGAGAGGGGACCCCAGCTGCTTTCCCAATTCCAGGTTCTCGAAGCGAGAGTCTTTTCTCAGCCGGCCACCACTCTCTGGCGAACCACAACTTGCAGGATCCAGGGCGGCGCTCGATCCCGTGGAGGGCTCGCCGCTCCGTTTTCTCGGCCCGGCGCTGTGTTATGATCGACGTTTTGCCGTTTCCCGCTGTCTCATGGGGATAACTTTTCGGCCTGGGAGTGAGTACGTAGCTTTGGACGCATTTGCAACAGAAGCGGTGGCGGATTTCAAGCAAACGGCCGCCGTCGCTCCAAGTTCCAAGTTTCTAGTCAAGGGCGTGTTGAGGTCGCTGCCCATGGAGAGGGCAATTCGCGTCGTCGAACTCGGTCCCGGGACCGGTGTATTTACGCGTCAACTTCTCAACCAAATGCCCGCCCAGGGCCGTTTGCTCGCCTTCGAGATCAATCAAAAGTTCACCGACTACCTTCAGGAGAACTTGCCCGATCCGCGGCTTGAAATCATCACCACATGCGCCGGGTCCGCGGGCGACGAGCTACGGCGGCGGGGGTGGGACCGCGTCGACGTGGTCGTGGCCTCGTTGGGTTTCGGCTTTATGTCGGATGAAAAGGTCCATGAAATCTTCGCCGGCCTAACGCCCTTCATGGATAAAGAAAGCGTGCTCTCGCTGTTTCAATACGCGCACCGAATGAAGTACCTAGACGGGCGGCTATCGCGCTTTGACGTCTCCGATTTGCTCAGCCGACACTTTCGCCGAATCGATCGCCGCACGGTTTGGCGCAATCTTCCCCCGGCCTTCGTGTTCAGTTGTCAAGTGTAGCGCCGGCACCGCCGACCGGAGAATCGCTTCGCCATGGCTTCCGACTCCGACGCTCTGATCGATAGCGTGGCGGAGACGAAATCCGCCACCGACCCCGACCGAAGTTTTCGGAAACAAGCCCCTGTACCCTTCCAGAGTGGCTGCCCAGCGCGGTAGTTCATAGAAGACCGGCCACCCGAGAGGAGCGCCCTTCGCCCCCTGCGTGATCGAACGCCTGGGGGGGACTTGCGCCCTCCCGGTGTGGTCCGCAACCGAAAGCCCAGTGGGGAGTTCGCGCCGTTTGTTCGAGCGCCAGTACAGGGGTGCCGTTGGTTGCGGCGGCTGGCGAAAGGAGTCTGTCTTGTCTGCATCTGCATTTCAATTCTTCGTCGGTATCGACTGGGCCACCGAGGCCCATCAAATCTGTCTGCTCGACACCCAGGGCGAGATCGTTCACGAACGCACCGTCGTTCATTCCGGTTCGGCGGTCGGCGAGTTCCTCAATCAACTGCTCGAGTTGACCGGCTGCCCGCCGGCTTCCATCGCGGTCGCGATCGAAGTCCCGCGTGGCGCGTTGGTCGAAACGCTGCTCGAACGGGGATTCTCGGCTTTCTTCCTTAACCCGAAACAACTCGATCGTTTCCGAGACCGGCATTTCCCGGCCGGCGCCAAAGACGACCGCCGTGACGCTTTCGTCTTGGCTTGCTCGCTGCGAACCGACCCGCATTGCTTCCATGCCATCGAGGTCGACGACCCGCTCGTGATGCGCCTGCGCGACCTCACTCGTCTCGACGATGAGTTGCGTAGCAGCTTCAACCGCAACAGCTGCCAACTTCGCGAGCAACTCTATCGCTACTACCCGCAGCTTTTGCGCTTGTCCCCAGCCGCCAACGAAGCTTGGCTCTGGGCCCTGCTGGAACTGGCTCCCAGCCCCGCAAAGGCTCGTCGACTGAAACCGGCACGAATCGAAAAGTTGCTTCGCGCCCACCGCATTCGCCGGCTCCAATCGGCCGACATCGTCAACGAACTGCGAGCGCCGGGATTCCAACTTGCTGCCGGAACGGCCGACGCAGCGAGCGAACACGCTCTTCTACTCATTCCTCATCTGCGACTCATCGCCCAGCAGCGAACCGAGCTGGCCAGGCGCCTCCAAACCCTGCTGGAGCAACTCGCTTCCCCGTCCGAGGACGACGAGGATCCTCACCAGCATCGCGACGTCGAGATCATCCTCTCCTTGCCCGGGGTCGGACGTGTCGTCGCCGCCACGATGCTGGCCGAGGCCTCACAGGCTCTCGCCCATCGAGACTACCCCGCTCTTCGAGCCTACTGCGGCAGCGCCCCGATCACGCGCCGCAGTGGCAAAAAGATCGCCGTCTTGATGCGTCGCGGCTGCAATGACCGTTTACGCAACGCGCTCTACCATTGGGCGAGAGTGAGCATCCAACACGACCCCCACAGTCGTCACCATTACCATCAGTTGCGCAGCCGAGGGCATTCTCACGGGCGCGCGTTGCGCGGTCTTGCGGACCGACTTCTGGCCGTGCTGTGCGCCATGCTTCGTCAGGGAACCCTGTATGACCCCGCCCGTCGTCAGCCGCCGGCCCAAGCGGCAGCTTGAACTACCGCGCTGGGCAGCCGCTCTGGAAGGGTACCGCCCTTCCTCAGCACTTGACAAACGGTGGGGAGTCCCCCTCCGCCTGGGCCTGGCTGATCCCCAATTTCACCGTCTTCATATCGAGCCTCTGCATCATGGTCGTCGAGTTGGTCGCCGGCCGCTTGATCGCCCGCTACGTCGGCAACTCGCTCTATACCTGGACTTCGGTCATCGGCATCGTGCTGGCCGGTATCGCCGCCGGCAACTACGTCGGAGGCCGCTTGGCCGACCGCTACAAAGCGCGGGAAACCCTGGCTTCGCTGTTTCTGCTTGCCTCGGCCGCCTGTTTGCTGATTCCTCTGCTCAACGACCGCGTCGGCTATCTCTCGTTTCTGCGCAGCCAGGAGTGGGGCTTGCGTATCGCTCTGCACGTCTTCTTCGTTTTCTTCCTGCCGGCCGCGTTGATGGGGACCATCAGCCCGGTAGCCGCGAAGATGGCGCTGGGGCTGAGCACCCAAACCGGACGCACCGTGGGCAGCGTCTATTCCTGGGGCGCGGTCGGGAGCATCGTCGGTACTTTCTTGACCGGCTATTTCCTCATCGCCGAAATGGGAACCGTGTCGGTGGTGCTCAGTGTTTCGGGCGTTCTGTTGGCCATGGCGTTGTTTTTCGGCGCTCGCGGCATGCTGCCCTTCCTTTGGATCGGCGTCTTCGGAGCCACCCTACTTACCCACGTCGGCCCCTGGGACTGGGCCCGCGTCATCGGCGAAAGATTAGGCGTGCGCGAAAGCGTCGACGAATCCGTCCACTTTTTCACCGAATCGCAGTACTCCGCGATTCTCGTGGAAGACGAACCCGAGATGCCGGGCGTCCGATCGATGACGCTCGATTATCTGGTGCACGCTTACGTCTCGATCGACGCGCCCGACGAGTTGATCTACGAATACGAAAAGGTCTATGCCGGCGTGACGGAATTGGCGCTGAGAGACTTCCCCGAGGACCGCCCTCCACGCGCCCTCATGCTCGGGGGTGGGGGCTTCGTCTTTCCCAATTGGATGACCCGCCGTTGGCCGCGCGGTTATGTCGAGGTAGCCGAGATCGATCCCGAGGTGACGCGAGCCGCTTTTGAGGTGTTCGGCTTGCCGCGCGGCACCCCGATGAAGATCTTCAACCTGGATGCCCGCAATCATGTCGACGATCTGCTCGAGCGGCGGGAAAACGGCGAGCGGGTCGGGGGTTTCGATCTCGTCTACGGCGACGCCTTCAGTCACTACTCGCCGCCGTTCCATCTCACCACGCACGAGTTCAATGAAAAGGTGAGTCGCCTGATGAGCCCCAACGGCGTCTTCTTAGCGAACGTGATCGACATCTATCGTTCCGGGAAGTTCCTCGGGGCAATGATCAACACCTTCGAACGGACTTTCCCCCACGTTTATGTATTGGGCACGGTCCTCGGAGGCCCCGACGACAACGACCCACGCGACACATTCGTGGTCGTCGGTACAGCCGGCCCTCTCCCTCTCGACGAGATGGCTTTCGATCTCCCCCAGGGCCACCTATTGGAGCCGCGCCATTTGGCCGTTCTCCGAAAACGATCGAACCATCTAGTCCTAACCGACGACTACGCCCCCGTCGACAACCTCATCGCCCCGGTGGTAAGCTCCGTCGATCGCCGGTAACCCGGACCCCGAGACGCAACGGCAAGAGGGGCTGCTACGCCGCCGGCTGCCCACCGCCATGAGGTTCTTCAGGCAAACGAAGGCACTCAGCGCTTCCACTACCGTTGGGGGGGGCTTTTGAGATAGCACAAGTTACGAGGCGCACACAGCAGCGCGCCGCTGATTGGGTTCCCGCTTCAAAACTTCGTGAAAGCCTGAAATTCCTTGTAGCGGCGCTCGATCTCGTCACGCGTGAGCGTTCGCAAACGCCCCACGCCGAACTGTTCGCAGCAGAAACTACCCATGACCGACCCGTAGATCATTGCCTTGCGCAACTGTGCATGCGTGGCTTCATCTATGTCGGTGATGCCCTCGCCGGCCAAATAGCCCATGAATCCGCCCGCGAATGAATCCCCCGCCCCGGTCGGATCGAAAACCGTCTCGAGCAGGAAGCCGGGCGCGATGAAATAGCCCTCCGGGCGAAACAGCACGGCGCCGTATTCGCCTCGCTTGATGATGACGGTGTGCGGCCCCATGTCGTGGATGCGTTGGGCCGCCTGGCGCAGGTTGTAATCCCCGGAGAGCTGCCGCGCTTCCTGGTCGTTGATGAGAATGAAATCCCAGTCGCGAATCGTCTCGCGCAGCTCCTTGGGCGTTCCCTCGATCCAGAAATCCATCGTATCGCCGCCGATAAAGCGAGGGGCCGTCAACTGACCGCGCACTTTCTTTTGGAGCGCCGGGTGAATGTTACCCAACAAGGCATAGGGCGTCGAGCGATAGCTTTCCGGCAGCTTGGGATCGAAGTCGGCGAATACGTTGAGATCCGTCGTGAGCGTCGTGCGCTCGTTCATGTCGCGCGAATAGACCCCGGCCCAATAGAACGTCTTGCCGGGAACTTTCTCGAGCCCGGCGAGATCGATGTTGTGATCGGCGAGAATGCCCTCGTCGTCGGGCGAAAAATCGCTGCCCACCACCCCGACCAGGCGCACCTCGGTGAAATGGCTCGCGGCGATGGCAATGTAGGTGGATGAACCGCCCAACAGGCGGTCCACTTTACCGTGTGGAGTTTCCACGCCGTCATAAGCGACGGATCCAACGACGAGAAGGGACATAGGGGACTTTCCTTATCTAGCTGACCGCGAACTCAACAGACTGTTTGAAGAATCGGCTCGGACGGCGCGCAACCGTAATCTCCGAGTGTGGCGCACCGCGCTAGAGATACTTGCCGATCAATAGATCATACTTTTCGCGCGAGGCATCGGAAATCTTCGCGCGGTCGGTGAGAATCGCATTCTTCAGCGCCGAGCTATGCGGCCCCGGCCCGGAGGGGATGTTCTTCACCGCCTCGAGCGCGACGGCTTGGGCGCTTTCCGCGTTTTGCGTCAGGTAGGCGATCACTTGCTCGACGGTCACCGCATCGTGTTCTTGGTGCCAACAATCGTAATCGGTCACCATGGCGACGGTGGCGTAGGAGAGCTCCGCCTCGCGGGCCAGTTTGGCCTCTTGCAAGTTCGTCATGCCGATCACGTCGAAGCCCCAACGGCGATGCAGGTTCGATTCGGCGCGAGTCGAAAACGCGGGCCCCTCCATGCAGCAGTACGTCCCGCCGCGGTGGACCGTCACTCCGACTTTCTCGCAAGCTCTTTCGGCCACCGAGGCCAGCGTCAAGCAAACCGGATCCGCGAACCCGATGTGCACGACGACGTCTTCGTCGAAAAAAGTCGACGGTCGCCCTTTCGTGCGATCGACAAACTGGTCGGGGATCACGAAATCAAGCGGCTTGTATTGCTCCTGCAGCGACCCGACAGCACTGAACGATAGGACCCACTCGACACCGAGCTTCTTGAGGCCGTGGATGTTCGCGCGAAAGTTGAGGTTCGACGGCATGATGCGATGGCGACGCCCATGCCGGGCCAAGAAGGCGGTCCTGCGTCCGCCGAGATTGCCGACGATAAAGGCATCCGAAGGGCTGCCCCACGGCGTGTCGACCACGATCTCCTCGCGCTCGGTCAGGGCATCCATGTTGTAGAGCCCGCTGCCGCCGATGATTCCAATTTCCGCCCGCATAAGGCAGTCATTCTAGCACCGAAGCCGGAAAGGGCTGTGACGAAAAGCAGCGTTCCCGATTCCGCGCCGGACCTACTCCATGCCTAAGGCAGCGACAGCGCCCGCGAAAAGCCCGCCCCTACGGGGCTGCGAAAAATTGGGGACTGTACCGAGCGCCGACCCCAATAAGTTCCATCAAATCAACAATTTCTCCTGGCGCGAAGTGGAACTGTCCCCCATTTTTTCACAGCCCCTACCCCGCCGAAAATTCGATCACTACGGCGGTGAGATTATCGCGGGTACCGGCGCGCAGGGCGGCGCTCAGCAGACGTTCGAGCGCTTTGTCGGCACCGCCGCTCTTGCCGAGGATGTTGGCGAGCTCCTCGTCGGGGAGGACACCGTGCACGCCGTCGGTGGTAATCAAAGCGCGGTCCCCGGGTTCAAGCGAGACCCGCGCGATGTGGACCAAGATGTCCTCCGATGAGCCGACGGCCATCGTGAGGACCCGGCCGACGTCGTCATCGAGTTGAGCGGCAGTGGGACGCCAAGCCGCTTCGTTTCCAAGCGTGTGGTCATGGGAAAGCTGAGTTAGTTCGCCTACGCGCCATAGATAGAAACGGCTATCGCCGACGTTGGCGATGTAGAGTGTGTCGGCCTCCCATACGCAGGCGACCGCGGTCGAGGCCATGCCGGCGCACTTTCCGTCCCTGGCGGCGCGCTCTCGGACGACGTCGTTCGCTTGCCGGACCGCCTCGCGCAACCGTTGCTCGGGCGGCAGGTCTTCCTCGGGCGACCGCAGGTAGTCCATAACGGCTTCGGCGGCGGCTCGCGAGGCCGCCTCGCCGCAGGGCGCTCCGCCCACGCCGTCGGTGACCACGGCGGCGGAAGTCTCCCCGTCGGCCAGCCAGCAATCTTCGTTCTTCGAGCGAATCGGGCCGATCTCGCTCTTGCCCGCGATGTCGACGGCTTTCATGGCGAATGGTTCGTGGAAAACGCGGGCTACAGCGAGCGCCCGCCGAGGAAGCTCCATCGCATCAATTGTCCCGCTCCGCGCAATATAGGCTGTCTCCACGTTCCGCGCATTACGGGCCGCCGGCGATCAATGCTCCCCGGAGTTCCCGACCTCTTCCCAGCAATTGCTCGATCGGACGCCGGTCGCGGTCTTTCTCGATCGTCTTGTCGTGATAGAGATGACATTGCGCGCAACGGTCTTGCGTAGTGCCTGTCCCCGCGTGGCAGGCCACGCAATCGCCGATGCCCGATACGAGCACATCGCCCGTTTCGACACTGCCGGCCGCGTCACGATGACACGATGAACACTCCACCGCCCGGTGTGCCCGGTGACTGAACAGGGCGTGATCGAACCACGCCTCGCCCAACGGCGATCCCTCGACGTACCGTCCGGCGATCGGGTTGACGGGCTTGACGCGCGGGACCCCGCCTTGCCGATCCCCGTACTCATGGCAATAGACGCACTTGCGATCGAAGAGGAATCGCGAGGAGCGGTCCGTGACTGCGGCAAGCCAGATTTCGGGATTACGCTCGGGCTCGGCGCCGCGTTCGATCGGCGTATCCACGACATTGGGCCGGGAGGTGAGCAAGTCGCGATAAGACGTTTCGATGAAATCGCGGGTGGCCGCCGCGTCCCGAGCATGCGGCGCGGGCCTCGCGCTCTCGCCTTGAAGCTGCAAAACGTCGAATTGCAGTTCCTGCTCGTGGCAACTCAGGCAATGCTTTTCGAAGTTCACCGGCAGCAGATCGCCCGTCGCTGAGCCATGGCAGTCGCTGCATTGCATGGGTAATTCGATATTGCGAATCTTCTTAGCCTCCGCCGGCATGTGAACGGCGTGATTGAGCCGCAGCGGGCGCGTGTCGGACTTTTCGGACCGCGGGAAATCCGGATGCTCGTTTTGGTGGAAAACGGTGACGGAGGCGGCGATCGAGGCACCCCGAATGCCGAGTCCCGTCAGGTCCTCGTGACAACGCGTGCAATTGCCGTCGCGAACGAACGCCAAGCGCGCATCGCCCTGGTGCTCGACGTGACACTCGGCGCAACGGGCGGCGGCGAGGTGCGCGGACGCGGCGGCCTCGGCGCTCACGTGAGCCGGGCCGTCGTGGTCTTCTTGGCGATGGCGCCGGGAAACTTGCCCCAGATTTGGGGGCGAATGTCGGCGAAGTCTGGAACCTGAGCCAGCTCTTCGGCGCTGACCGGCGTGCCGCCGAGATCGGCTTCGAGGATGACTTGTTTCGCCATGAGAAAAAAGAGCTGTCAGGACCCACGCGCGGACCTTCGACAGTTTCCTAGTATCTCAGTTAACACCGCGTTAACAGGTGAGGAGCGGAGGTGGCGCGGGCGTCCACGCTTGCCGCGAACCGATTCATCGGTTCGTCTCCCCTGACTTTGCGAATCTCCCACGCCCGGCAATTCAGATGTTCCCCCAGTTGAGCGCCGGCCGCACTAGTGCTAAAGTTGCTCAACAGAAAGCCATGCTGATGCGAACCTTGCCGTTGACCCTATCCCTCTTCATGCTGAGCGCTGTCGGGCTATCCGCCGGCGACGCCGAGAATCAGGCCCTCTACGATCTGCTCACGAACAAAGGCCCGGCCGAGGCGCAAGCAGCCGCGGTGCGGGAACGTTTCAGCACTGACCAAATGCGCGCCGGCGCGGCGGTTGCGGCCCACGGCGGCGACTTCGTTTGGGCCGTCGAATCGGAGCACGAACCCTTTCTCTACGTGGACGACAAGCCTGTGCTCGCGATGCGTTCGCTCGGCGGCAATCTCTGGGTGCACACGGCGCGCCTGGTGACGGGGCGCTCACATGCTCACCACTACCGGGTCGGCGGTGAGATCCTCGGCGGCAAGCGATTCGATACCGCCGCATTTACCGAAGACTCCTATCCACGACCCGGCGTACCGCAAGGAAAACTCTCCGAACAAATGGTCATCGAGAGTCAGGTCTACCGCGGCTGGAAGGTTTCTTATTGGGTCTACGCCTCCCCCGGCGTCGACCCCGCCGTGCCCTCGCCGGTGATGGTCTGGCAAGACGGACACCGCTTCGTTTATCGCGGAAAACGTTCGCGACTGATGACTGTCGTCGAGAACCTCGTGCACGAGGAGAAGATCCCGCCGATGGTGCTTGTGCTGATCGCGCCCGGCTATATCGGGGATGCCGACGATTCCCGATACCATCCCAACGACAACGTTCGGCAAATGCGCAGCATTCTCTACGACACCGTCAACGACGACTACAACAAGATGGTTCTGGCCGAGATCTTCCCGGAAGTGGATAAGCATTACAGGCTCCGCTCCGACGGCTACAGCCGGGCGACTGCCGGGCAGTCGTCAGGCGGAATCTGCGCCTTCAACTCCGCTTGGTGGCGTCCCGAGGCGTTCGCGCGGGTGCTTTCGCGCATCGTCAGTTTCACGCCGCTGCAATGGTTGCGCGGCCAGTCGAACCCCGAGCAACGTTGGGGCCTCGACGACCCGGCGGGGTTCGTCGAGGGCGGTGATATGTACGCCACGTTGGTGCGGCGGCGGGCGAAGCGCAATATTCGTGTCTGGCTTGAAGACGGTTCGTACGATGCCGAATTCGAGAGGGGCAGTTGGCCCCTCCAGAACATCCGCATGGCCAACTCGCTCAAGATGCGCGAATACGATTTCTATTTCAGCTTCGGCAACGCGCAGCACAACACGCAACACGGCAATGCCGAGCTGCCTCGCGCGATGACTTGGCTGTGGCGCGGCTACGACTCGGCGAAGACCGGCCAAGAATTCAAGATGGAACCCGCCGAAAAGAACCGCCCCTATTTCCGCGTTGCCGTTGTGAATCGCTAGAAAACCAAAACGATCGCAAACCGAGCCGCGCGCGTCAAGCAAGCGGTAAGCGACAATACCACCCCGAAAGCGCCGACGGTGGTGGTCCCCAACCGCCGCCCCAAAGGTAACCTCCACCCACCCTCTTGAAACAACGCCCAGCCCGCTACACCCGCATCTGCTTCCGCCAGCCCGTTACGACAGCATCAAGTTGTCGTCTTTCGTTGGGAAAGCGACTGGAAAGATCCGTCTCTTCCTCTTGATCGGCCAGCAGATCAATGAGCATCTTTTGCTCGCCGATCTGGAGACGCTTCCAGCGGCCTTGGCGGGCGGCAAAGCTTGGCGCTAGGCCTAGGCGCTTGGCTTCAAAACCCCACAACAAAGTTCTCCGCGCGGGTTTGCGTTGCGACGCCAACAAATCGAAGATGTCGGAACCGTCGAGTGGCCGCAAAGGCCGACCCTCCAACCCCGCGACCCGCCGAAGCGTCGGAAACCAATCCAGATGAATAGTCGGTTCGGCCGACAGGGCCCCCGGCACAATCCATTTCGGCCACCGCGCCACACAGGGCACGCGAATACCGCCTTCGGTCAACTCGTACTTCCCGCCGCGAAATGAACCGTTATCGCCCACCCCGTCGAGCGCGGGGTTTCGTCCGAGCTTTTCCCAGCCATTGTCCGAGGAAAAGATAACCAGCGTGTTCTCGGCGTTGCCCCCCGAGTCGATCGCATCGAGCACCCGCCCCACGCCGTCATCCATCGCTGAAACCATACCGGCATAGACCCGGCGATTGTGGTCCGGATAATGCGGATACAGCGCGGACCATTTCTCGGGCACCTGCAAGGGGGGATGCGGCAGAGCCAGTGAAAGCATCAGAAAGAAGGGCTTATCGCGAGGCTTTTCGGCAAACTTCACAGCCTCCTCATGCAGCAACTCCGGGAAGTACCCCTGCTGATCCACCGGCGTGACTCCGCGATAAAGCGCCGGTTGCCCGTGGAACCCGCCAGCCGGCGAGGTGTGCGTGTTGTAGTCGATCGAGGCGTTCAAGAATCCGTAGAAAGTTTGAAAGCCCCGCCGCAGCGGATGACGCTCATACCCGAGGCCGAGATTCCACTTGCCGATCAGAGCCGTTTCGTAGCCCGCGCCGGCAAGCATATCACCGAGCGTGTTTTCGTCAAGCCCCAAGCCGCCGTCTTTGTCTCCGTCTCGCAACGGACCGCTGACGCCGGTGCGCTGGGGGTAGCGGCCCGTGAGCAGACCGGCGCGCGAAGGCGCGCCGGCCGGCGCCGAGGCGTAGTGCGCCGTCAATCGCATCCCCTCCGCCGCCAGCCGATCGACGTGAGGAGTTTCAATCCCCCGCCAACAGCCGAGGTCACGATAACCCAGGTCATCGGCAAGAATGAAAACGATATCGGGCGGCGGGCCGAAAGGACCGCAACTAACCGAAGCCGCCGTGCCGGCCGCGGCGCCCGCTCCCAGAAATCGTCTTCGCGAAAATTTCAAGTAATCCTCACGGGGCACTCGGGGGCGTGGAGTTGAGTCCGTTGCGAGCGGGACTACTCACTCGCCTCGCCGCTCACCCAAATCGGAGAGCTCCAACCGATCTGGCGGTCACGGTCGGATTGTCGCACGCGCAAGTAGTAAAAACTCGCTTCCTCGCCGGGTGTTTGATTATCGCGATATTCGAAATCGACGCGTTGGGTCCCGGGTCGACTCGAATAGACCATCTTGTTGTCCTTCACGATCTCGATCTCGCCGATCGGCGCCGTCCCCTCGACATGCACGCGGAATCTAGGCGGTGATGAAACCCGCCCCTCATCGCCCATCAAATACTCCCGGTCGCCGTCGATCAAGCGAAAGTCGAGGATGATATTGTCGGTCGCCCCGTAGGTATGCCGTTTTCGAATGGAGTCGACCAAGGCTTCGCGCGAGTTGTCTTCCGCCAACAGCATCGAGTAGGCGGTGTGAACCCCCAAATGATCGGAGCTGGCCTGCACGCCGAGCCGATACCCCTTGGCCCAAGCCTTCGAGACAAAGCCCGCCGGCTTTAGCCCGCCGAATTGTTTCGCGATGTCATCGGGGTCGGCGGCGCGCCAACAGTCGTCGCATTCGTAACTGGTGCGGTCGCTTTGATAGATCTCGACCACCGGCTCGACTTCCGGATCGTAGTCGGCCCAATCGGTCCCCATGCCGGTCGCCGAAGTATGGGGCATCGCAATCCCGTTGTACTTGCGCAAATAAGCGAAAAATCGCTCCGGGCCTTGGCGAACATAAGCAAACCCATCGGTCCCCGTGTTCCACTCGTAATGCTGCACATCGAGAATCGGCGCCCCGCGATACGGGAAGATCACATTGCGATGGCCGTTGGGATATGGAAGGGAACGCTCGTAACCGAACAGCGGCACGAATTGCTTGCCGACCCGAAACAGGTCGACGAACTTCTGACTCCGGCACCAGTCGTACTCATCCATCACGCCGAAATTGTGTTCGGTGACGGCGAGGAAATCGAGTGCCGCGGCATCGATCGCATAGCGGTAGGTGTCGAGCAGCGAACCGTCGTTATAGCCGTCCCAGGAAATTTCGGTGTGGCGATGCATGTCGCCGCGATAGATTTTGTAGCGCTTGCCGCCGACCTCATACGTATAGTCGCGAATCCGTTGCACGTCGCCCGCTTCGTCGGCGTGAACCGGGCCGACGCCGTCGCGCGGTTGCAGCGCCACAGGGACCTGCGGCGCGCGTGGCGCGGGAGCAGCCGGCGGGGGATTGTACGCACGCAACGTGTGCCGGACATCGCCTGTTTCCGGTACTGGAAGGCGCGCGGCAAACACATCCGGCAGTAGGTTTACAAAGTCGCGAAAGTTACGCCGGTCGGTCGGCCAAGCGGCGGCGAGTCGCCCCTCGGAGTCGCGAGCCAAGTGAATGCGCATGTCGCCGCGGCCGGTGCTATAGGGCACCAGCACGGGCGGCGACCATCGCCGGCCGTCATAGAACGACCCGTAAATCTCCCACAGCGCATGGTGAGACGGGGTTCGGTTATAGACGTTGTGTTGCGCCGGCCGGCGGTGACGGACGAACGCCCAAACGCGATTCGAGCCGTCGACCGCAAGCCGCGGATATTCGTAGAAATTACCGCCCGGCCCCGGATCCGGCAGCGCCTCCTCGAGACCTTGCATGGGCTCCAGCAGCCGCCCGTTCTCGTAAACCGCCATGCGAATCTTACGTGAAGTGTAGAGCCCCACCGCGTTCGCCGTGATGTCGAAAGGGTAACCCCAGTCCTTGCCCCAATTGATGTCCGACTCGTGCCAAGCGGCCCACAGGCGGTCTTGGTTGTCGACAGCGAGTGAAAGATAGGCTTCGAAACGCTCGGTCGCGGCGAACCGGACTGGAGCTTCGAGTCGTCCGGCGACGAGCGGTCTCATCCAGACGTCGTAGCCTTTCGGCCCATACTGATCCCATCCGATGTAGACCCTGTTGCGACTATCGACGGCAATCGCCGGCTCCCAGCAATTGGGGGCTTCGGGCGCGCTGACGCGAATCTCTTCCGACCAGCCGTTTTCGACGTCGCGCGAGCGGTAGAAGATTCCCGCGCGGCCTTCACGAAACCCCTGCCACGCCAAATGCAAGCGGCCATCGGGACCGCGCACCAGCCGGTGCTGGATGTCGGGTTGCGGAGCCCGGCTCAGCCTCTCGATCAACGACCAAGATTGTCCGTCGCCCTTTCCGTCGTAACCGCGAGCATAAAGGTCCCAGTTGTCGTCGACCCTCTCGGACCACACAACCCACACCTTCCCCGCGGCGTCCTCGGCAACGGCGGTGCGGTAAACATCGCCCCCCTCCGGACTCACCGCATGCGCTTCTCTATCGGGGCCGGCGCCGCTCGCGGGAATTTGCTCGGCGTAGACGCGATCCGAGCCGTTGCGGAAGCCGCTCCACGCAACCCAAAGCGACCCGTCTCGCGAACTGCTGAGCGAAGAGTAGTCGTTGTCTGTCAGGCGTTCGTCGATGCCCCGCTCATCGATAACCCGCTCGCCCCCTCGCCCCACCAGCACCGGCACCGCCGAGTTCCGCACGACGATTCGTCCGTCGAGGAAGGCCTTGGCGCCGGCGGCGGGAATCTCCCCGATCCGAAAGCGTATGTCTCCCTGGGCGGTCTTCAGTTGAACGCGCGTCGCCGGGTTCGCCCGCAGGTACACATAGAATCGCGGGCTGAGGTACACGGTTCCCGGCAGGTCTTGGAGAATTCCGACGTCGTGGTTGCGGCGCTTAAAGGGAACGGCCGCGCGCATCGAAGCTTCCCAACGACGCGGCGGATGAATCAAGTCGCCCACGCCCATCTCGTAACCGATCAGCGCCGCGAGTTCGCCGTTCTCGATTTCGATGCTGCCGTCCCATTTCGTCTTCGATGTGTCGCCGACTCCGAAAGTGACAAGCAACGCCGTATCGGCGCCCGGCGGGGGATTACGCAATGTCGTCTGCGTGGAAGATTGCCCGAAGACCGGGCCCGACATGGCAACGAGACAAAGAAGGATCCCACACGCGGCGAGCTGTAAGCGGAAAGGCAACATCGCGAGTTGCAAGAAGCGAGTGCTGTGTATTGTAGCCCAACCGCCCGGCCCCGCCATTTCCGGACCGAGATTCTTCGGGTAGTCAGTCCGACGCTTACGAACGATGTATCTTGGAATGGCTGCATGGAATTTCCGGTCAACCGCCGCCTTCTCGTCTTGCTCGAGGGCGACATCACGAAAGTTCCCGTCGATGCCGTGGTCAACGCCGCGAACTCTCAACTAATCGGCGGCGGGGGCGTCGACGGCGCCATTCACCGAGCCGGCGGCCCATCCATCATGGCCGAGCTGGATGCGATGCGTCCCAAGATCGGTGCTTGCGCAACCGGCAAGGCCGTCGTAACGACAGCCGGCCTGTTACCCGCCAAGCATGTAATTCATGCCGTGGGGCCGATCTATCGTGACGGCCGACAAGCGGAGCCCCAACTACTGGCCTCCTGCTATCAAACCTCTCTGGAGTTAGCAGCCGAACGCGCCGCCGCGAGCATCTCGTTTCCATCGATCAGCACGGGCGTCTACGGTTACCCGATCGCGGATGCCGCTGATATCGCCCTACGAACGGTAATTGATTTCTTGAACGGTCCGCCCCATTCGGTCGAAAAGGTGATCTTCGTCCTGTTTGGGCAGTCATCTTATGCAGTACACGCCGAGGTCGCCGAGCGCTTGCTCGGCAACCCGCCGCAACGCACACCTCGGTAGAGACGAACACTCGCGTTTGTCCCGCCCGCGTGGAAGCGTTTCGGTTAGTCCGTCTTGTTGGCGCCGGTCTTGGCAATCATCTCGCTGGCGCGCTGAAGAGATTCAATCGTGCCGGCGTCGGTCCACCAGCCGTCGAGCGTAGCAAACGTCAAGGTGCCGTCCTGAATGTACAGGTTGTTGACGTCGGTAATTTCGAGTTCGCCGCGTCCGGAAGGAACCAGCGTTCGAATCTTCTCGAACACCTTGTGGTCGTACATGTAGATTCCGGTGACAGCGAAATTCGAACGAGGATTTTGGGGCTTCTCCTCGATTCCGACGATGCGGTCGCCGTCGATTTCCGCGACGCCGAAGCGTTCCGCGTCGGGAACTTCTTTCAAAAAAATCTTGGCGCCGCGCTCTTGTTGTCGAAAGGCGCCCGCGGCCTCGGCGATATTTCGTCCAATGATATTGTCTCCGAGCACGACGCAGATTTTCTGCCCTTCGGCGAAATGCTCGGCAAGCCCCAAGGCCTCGGCAATGCCGCCCTCGCCCTCTTGGTAGGTGTAGTTGATGTGCTTGAGGCCGAACTCCTTGCCGTTGCCCAACAGTTGCAAGAAATCTCCCGCATTGCGGCCGCCCGTGACGATCAGGATGTCGGTGATGTCGGCATTCACCAAAGCCTCGACCGGGTAGTAGATCATCGGCTTGTTGTAGACCGGCAACAGGTGCTTATTGGTGACGCGCGTAAGGGGATCGAGGCGTGTGCCCAATCCTCCCGCTAGGACAATGCCTTTCATAAAAGAACCCAACAATCCGGCGACGTGAAATGATCTCGATTCGCCGCCGCCCCGGACGCGGCCCAGGGCGGCAAAAGACCCGTAGTATAACGCGCTCGGTGGATGAAGGCGCCCGCGGTAAATGGGCTGAACCGCCGTCGCTTTGGCCGCCGCTGTTCCCAAACGCCGGCGAGCACTGAGGCGGCAGGCGATTCGGCCGGTCGCCAATTCGGGCGAGAGTCTACAATGAGGGGCGCGGGCGTGTAGCTCAGTTGGATAGAGCGCCTGGCTTCGAACCAGTAGGTCGGGGGTTCGAGTCCCTCCACGCCCGCCATATCTTCCCCCTTTAGATTCATTGAGTTGGTGGGCCGTGAAATAGTCGTGTACAGCTGACGTACAACGCTCACTGCACCACTCCAGTTGTGTCCTCAATACCGTGCGCGGCCCGGAAATACCTGTCAATTCGCTCCTGCCGGCCCTTGGACCATTTCGCGTAGTGCTTCTCGACGATGCGGGCGCTGTTGCCCAGCACGGCGGCCACGTCCTCGAAGTTGGCGCCCTGTTCGAGCATCCGGGTCGCCAGAGTGTGTCGAAATCGGTGGGTTTTCCCGTTATTCACTCCGGACAGGCGGAACACGCTGGCCATTGTGCGCCAAACTCTCTTGACCGCGTTCTCGACATCGCGATAGCCGTTATAGAAATAGTAGGGGCAATCAGGATCCGCGCCATGCGGATGGGGCACAGCGTTCAACGCAGCTCGCAGATCCGCGGTAACCAGAACGTATACTGGTTTGCCGTTCTTCTCGCGCCTGACCTCGATGTAGTCTTCTCGGAGCGCATCTCGGCGGAGCATGAAAGTGTCCCTGATGCTCAAACCCGTATATCGCATGACGACCACCATGGCATGAGCTCTCAGGCGCTCATAAGGCTGAAAGCCGATCCTCTCCGAAGCCTTGAGAATTGCGACCATCTCGGCCTCGCTGTACGGCTCCCGATCCGAAGGCCGCAACCCCTTGGGAGTCTCAACCTCCCTCGCGAAATTCCGCCTCAGCCAATCTCGGCGAACACAGAACTCACAAAAAGACCGCAATACCTGTAATTCCTTCACCCAGGTCAGCGGGGCGATATCGCGGGTCTCGCGGTAGTGGTCGAAGGTCTCCACGGTAATGGCGTCGATCCTGTCGTGGCCGGTGCGCTCCGAGAATGCGCGAAACAGCCGCATCACCTTGGCGTACTTGATCCGGGTAGCGCATGCCGAATCCTTGTGCTTCAACAGGAACGCTTCGGTCGCGAACTCGACGGAGGGCGGCGCGCCGGTTCGCTGATCGCGCTCCCAGCGCTCGATGACGCGGCGGGCTTGAGAGATACTGCGGGTGCCGAGCGATTTCCGGGTCCACTGGCCGTTCGGCAGCGAGCCCCAGGCCCATAGTGGACAGTCGCACTTAAGATGTGCCGCACCTGCCTTGTGATGCTTACAGGAGGGCGCATGACGGCGGTAGACGGTGAGCATGCGCTCCATTCTACGGCGTCTTGGCATTCGAAGCATCACTTTACCTCTAACCGCCCATGGACGCGCTGGGCGACGCTCGCCGGAATGCGCAGCAATATCTTCCGCCGCTTGTTGAGCAAGCCCTCGCTTCCGAATCTCACCACGCCCGGCTCCCGGTCGAACCAGCGGCGGATCGTCGTCGCGGACACTCCCCACAGCCCGGCCAACTCGTTCGGCGAGTAGTGCCGCTCGGCCGCGGGTGGCGCTTTGGGACTCACGCGGCGTCGCCCTCCTGCTGGTGGCCGCGGGCGTGGTAATGCTCGACGACTCGACGCCGTAGTGCCTCGGGGTCATCGCCGGTCTCGATTGCCACCGAGCTGCAAGCCTCGACGAGAAATGTGCGAGAATTCAGCAACCATTCCAGGCACTTGGCGCACCTCGGGAGGCCCTGCTCGAATCTCAGCTTCCTTGGCGCGCTCATGCCGCCGTCTCCTGCTCCTTGAGCGCTTCTCGCGCCAGGACCCGCCGCAGCTCGTCTGCCAGCGCCCGCACCCCGTGGGTCTGGTGAAAGTCGTTGGCGTCGCCGGGCTCGGGAGACAACCAGTAGGGGCGTCCGGATTGTCGCGCCGCCTTCTCTCCCGCATGACTCTCGGCATCGTGATCGGCCACCACGATGCCGCGGCCCCGCGCCACCCGGGCGAGGTTCGAAGCCGAGAAGCAGACCGTGACCCGCGCCCGCCGGTATAACCGGTCGAGGGCGGCCAGCACCGACAGCCCGGTCGCCAGGCCTTCGCACCACCATTGCTCGCGGCCCAATCCTAAATGGAGTACGCAACCCGAGGCCCGACCGCCACGCAGGAATTTCTTGGTTCCGTCCGGCCAAATCTGTTGCAGGCCGGCGACGCTTCCATAATCGTCAATGGGCCGCATCGGCACCAGCAGGGCCTCGTCGAGCACGAACATCTTCCTCTCGGGGAAACCCTTCCGCGCCAGATAGGGGTGCGTGTCAAGGGTGGCTTCGTCCAGCATCGCCCGCGCTCTCGCCGCCGCCTGCTCGCGCGAGGGGCCGTCATCGACGGGCGGAGGCCGATGCGATCTTGGGTGTCGCGGGCGAAACCGGCCCGCTTCGCTCGGCCGATATCCGGCGCGGCGGGCCAGCTCGAACAGGCTGCCCACCGTGACGCCGCCGGTGGGCAGCACCGAGCGCCAGACCGCCGCCGCGTCCTGGGGCCGGTAGCTCTCCGAGCCTTGTGACCATTCGTCCCAGACCGCCCAGCCGCCGTCCCCGAGAGCCGAGCGGCAGGCCATCGCCATCCGCACCCAGACGTCGCGGTCATCAGGCGAGATCCACGACAGGGCCCCGGCTACCTCTTCCCTCGTCGGCTGCCTCATGTTGTCGGGTCCCTCGTCTCGATCGATTTCTGGATGGCGTACTGCTGCCTGCGCCACTTGTTGAGCTGCTGCATGACACGCCGCTCCACACGCGAATCCACCGGACCCCTGATGAAGTAGAAGTCTCCTCGCGGCCACTCACCGAACCAGTTGCGGTATTGCGCCAGGGCGAACTTGCGGGCGGCGCCGGGATTGGCCGGTTTCCTCTCGACCGCGATTCTTTGAATGTGATCCCAGACGAACCGCCGGTCCGTAGCCCAATCCCGGCTATGTCCCGCCGCTCCCTCGACCTTCTCCATGCGGCCCGGAGCCACCGCCATCCGCGAGCGGCTCCGGCCGCGCTCCAGCCCGCACGAAGGACAAAGATTCGCTTCCTCTCCCTCGCCCCATACGTAGCCGCAGCGCCGGCACTTCGGCGCTTCGCCGTTGCTGAACCGCTTACGCACCACGCGGCCCCGCTCGCCGTCGTCGAGCTCGTTGACCCCTTGCGCGAAAAAATCCAGGGTCTCTTCCAGAAAACCCAGGTAGTTGCCCGCGTGATCGAGCCACAGGGCGAACTCCTTGTTCGGCGCCGAGCGCATCACGCGGCCGATCTGCTGGATGTGGGAAGCGAGCGATCTGCGGTAGGGCCGCGCCGCGATGCCGCACAGGATGTCCGGCACATCGAAGCCCTTCGCCAAGGCCTCGCACGAGACCAGCCCCATCACCTCCCCGCGCCGGAACGCTTCGATCAACCTGGCTCTCGACTCATCGTTGCCGTCCTTGTAGGAGACTTGCCGGAAGTCGTGGCCCGCTTCCTGGAAAGCGCGGCACAGCTCCTCGCCGTGATCCACCGTGGCCGAGAACACGATCGTCTTCACGGGCTTGCCGAAGTGCTTGCCGGTCTTCGCCTCCCACTCAGCGACGATATCCCCGACGATCCTGACGCCGCGCCGCTCGACTTCCGACGCCAGCCACTCGCCGCCGTTGGTCTTCGCACCCTTCATATCGATTTCCTGCGCCGCGTAGACCTTCAATGGCGCCAGCCACTTATCGGCAATCAACTTGTCGGTGGTGGTGACGTTCACCACTCGGGAGTACGTTGCTCCCAGCCCCCGGCTGAAAGGAGTGGCGGTAAGTCCGATCACGGGCTTCCCGATGGCCTTGATGAACTTCAGGGTGGCCTTGCGCTGGGTGTGGGCTTCATCGATGATGACCAGATCGAGATCGGGCCAAAAGCCCCGCGCCTCGATCGTCTGGGCCGAGCAGACCTGAACCGGCAGAGAGCGCCCGAATGTGTTTTGACCCTGCGCCACGCCGTGGGGAATCCCGAATTCGGTGAACACCTTCGAAGTCTGGTTGACCAGCGCCACGCGGTCGCAGACGAAGGCTGCCTTCGATCCCTTGGCCGCCGCCTCGGCGATCAGATAAGCGCCCACAAGCGTCTTTCCCGATCCGGTTGGGGCACAGAGGATCTGCCGCGGATGGCCGTCGCGTATGCCTTCGCGCAATAACTCGATCGACGCGGACTGATAGTCCCTGAGCGGCGGAATCATGGCCGGATGTTCTCCCCCAAGGCCCGCAGGCGCTTCCGCAGAAACCTGTTTTCGGCATTCGATTCCTGGAACTTGGTCTGCCACTGACCCACCGATCCTTTGAGGGTTCGGATGTGAGCGCGGTAGTTGTTGAACTCCTCCTCGCGCACGGCCCCGACGGGCGCGGATTCGGCCTGGATGAAGGCGATCCGCTCATCGAGCTCGTCGATCTTCGCCGCCTTCTCCTCGATCTCCATCCTGGCGGCGGTCAACGCGTTCTCCAGTTGCTCTACCTTGGCCTGGAGCTTGGCGGCGGAAGCCGGCGGTAAGGTCTTTGTTTTGTTGGAACTGGCTGAGCCGGTCTTGCCCTTCGCCTTGCGCGCGGCGGCATGCAACGACTTTTCGCCACTCTTGACAGCCATGACCGTTTCCGGGTCGGCCTGTTCGCGGATGGTGCTGGCGGTATCTACGGACCGCTCTGACACCCCCATCTTCCGAGCAGCACCAGCATGGGTAATATGATCAAAATCAAAGCGCAAGCGCGCGCTTTGAAACTTCTCCGACCGCCTGTCTCCGCCGCGTGCGAGGTTTGCGATCTCCACTGCGATCATCGCCCCGTTTGACCTGTGGTCAAATGCCGCCGGTGCAGATTCTTGGCAATCACGAAATGGGCCGGGTCCTCGCCCTCCGGCAAGGGGATGAACTTGCATGTCTTCTCCGCCTTCGCGGCGGCCCGGAAGCGGTGCCAGCCGT
Source organism: Bryobacterales bacterium (assembly GCA_965248235.1). GTDB lineage: Bacteria > Acidobacteriota > Terriglobia > Bryobacterales > UBA6623 > UBA6623. The sequence goes on from CBDFIU010000004.1 coordinate 668,333, forward strand.
CCAGGATCATTTCGTCGTGGCAGACGATTGGATCCCGCACGCCGTGCTTGCGCACGTCCTCGGCCAGCGCCGCGAATTGTTCGGGCGGCATGTCGCCCCAGACGCCGGATAACGGATGGCGTTTCATCGCTCTTTCCCCTTTGCTAAGAGACCCAGCCGGGCCCGTTCCGGCCGGACTCGTCCAGGTCGTTGCCGGTCCGCTCGGCCAGCGCACGGCACAAGCAGCCGACGGCCAACGCCAAGCGAATGTCGCCGCCACTGTGACAGTCGATGCCGGCGACCAGCTTCCAGGCGGTCTCGACGTTGCCGTTGAGCCTGACGCCGGGAGAGGCTTCGATGACCTCGGCGACGGTGGGGGGAAACAGGGGGTGTTGAAAGGGAGACTTCGGGGGTTGCTTGTGCATGGGCGGTTCCTTGCGGATCGCCACCAGCCGAGTCGAATCGGCAGAGGGTGGCGGACCGAACAGGGTTCGACTTACCGCCCACAAGCAAGCGGCGCGCCCGAGGGCGCCCCCGCCCGGCCCGCCATAGCGGACACGAAAAAGGCGCTACAGAACGAGCGCCGGGGCGCTTGCGGTTGCGGGAGTCGAATCCCGGTCGCGGATTTTGCCGCGACAGGAATACATCACCCCATCTACGCGCCCGGGTCAAGATGTTTGTCCTCGCTCCATGTCCCACACCGGCGCAGCAATCCGCGCCGCGCAGTCCAGGCAGCGCACGTAGGCACCTTCCCCGTCCTGGCGCGGCCTCGTGATACGGCGGTGACAACAGCCCTTGGACAGCCTCAACAGCGCCCAGGATGAGAACACTACCAACGCAATCGCTAGTTCCATAGAATCCTCTATGCCCTGACAGCAAAGCTCCCGTTCTTCCCGCGCCGCTTGTAGGCCCACTGGCCCGGCGGCTGCCCTAGCCGCCGCAAGACGCTCCGGCGCTGCTCCACCGGCCAGTGGTCGAGCAGCCCCATCAGTTCCAGAAAGTGTTCGCCGTCGAGATCGCCCTTGACCCGGTTGCACGCCTTGCAGCACACGGCCAGGTTGTCGAACGTCGTGATCCGCAAAAGCTTGAGCGGCGTCTTGTGGTCGAGCGACACGTCCGGCAATCCCAGATGTCTGTTGCATTTCACGCCGTAGGAGCAGCGCCAGCCGATTCCTTTCCTCCCGTAGCTCGACTCGATCAGCCAGCGCTCCAGCTCCTCGCGGGTGAACAGCGGGTGCGGATCGCGGCGGCGAAGGTTCGACCATAAGCGGCTCACCTGGAGCCTAGGTAGCATGTTCCGCCTCATCCTCAAAGTCCATCTGCGCCTGCTCGCCCTCCAGCACCAGCTTGCCGCTGAGATAGGTTTCTTCCGCTCCTTCGAGCGTGGTTTTCGAGGTCTGTTTGATAGAACAGTTAGGAATTTCCAGCATGTCTTTCTCCTTTCCTTAACCGACCAACTCCTCCAAGTGGGCACATAGCTCGGCGTCATTGGTCCCCGGAATAATCCGCTCGCACACGAACTGAATGACCCGGCTGAAAAAGTCCTCCCAAGCCTCCTGCGGCATGTTGCCGAAGGCGATCGACTTAGGGCGGGCAACCGTCCGGCCCGATTTGGTGACAACCTCATCCGAATGGCCGACGGCCACCTTGATCACGTCGGAGAGGTCCTGCTTGGTCGCGTAGCGATCCTGGTGTTGCCAGCAGGCGTCGATCAGCGCCCAGTACAAGCGAATTTGTTTGGGGTTGCGAACTCGCTTGATCTCGCAGCGCACCTCCTGGCCGGGCTTGATCTTCGAAAGCTCCTCGGCGACAAGGTGATCCGCCGCCTTCAGTCCCGAGATCGAGCGTGTCAGAAGGACTTGCATCAGAAGGGAAGACCGTCCCCGGTTGCCCCAGGACCGCTTGAGGGACCCTTGCCGTTTATGTGGCTGTAGCCTGTGAAGGTGACCTTGTTGGACTTCTTCTCGTTCCCGCCCTGGTCGAAATAGGTTTGAATGTCCACGGTGACGATCGCCTCCCGGCCCTCGAGCAGTTCCGGTTCGAGGTCCACCTCTCCGCTGACGTCTAAACCCAGCGCCTCGCACAGCAGCTTCACCCGCGGCAAGGCGGCCTCGCCGAAGCTGATGCGGTCGAAGATCATCCTGCCCTGGCAGTCGCCCTCCGAGACAACGAATTGCAGGTTCCACATCTCGTCTCCAGCTTTCGTCAGCCCGTTTGGGTCGATCTCCGCCAAGCGGCAGGGATAGGATCCCGGCGGCAGCGGGGAAAAGTCTTGCGTATCGCCCACGCGCGAAAAATCGGTATTGGGCATCAGGAAGCCTCCTTGTTTTGGATGTCATTGGCTATATCGGTCAGGCGCTGGTGGATCTTCGGCGCTTCTGATTGACACTGCGTCAGCGCCGGCGTGTTCTTCTTCATCCAGGCCGCCGCCTGCTTAGGAGTGGCCGCCTGTAGCGCCGCGGCCAGCGTCGAGCCCCAGGCGACCCAATCGTGCTCGCCGTTGACCTCTCCCACCGGGATAGGGATGTAGGACGGCGGCAACGGCTTGCCGGCCTTCGGGTCCGTGGGCGGCTTGGCTTGAGCTTGCGGCGGCTTGCGCGCCCCGTTGTTGCCGTTGGACGCGCTCCGCTCAACCGTGTGCCCGTCGGCGGTGTTGGCGTCGTCGTCTTCGTCGGCGGCAATGCCCAGCAGTGCTGTCAGGGCGTAGCGGCGCATATAGGTCAGTGCCGAGCCAAACCCCTGGTTGCCCGCGTTCTCGACCAGCAGCGGCGTCCGGCTCTCGATCGACCCGCCGCTCTCGTGCAGCAGCCTGGTGATCAGGCGGTACTTGCCGCCCTCATCGCTCTCTAAGACTTGCGTGAACCACAACCCGTTTTCGGTCAGCGGCTTGCGGATCGCCTCGATGATGTGGTCGAGAGTGGCGTAGCGGAAGGTATAGGTGTAGCCGCTCTTGGTCTTGACCTTGACCTCGCGGTTGCGTGGAGGACTGCTTATGGCGCTTTGCGCCTTGGCGAGAGCCGCTATGAGAAGCGGCTCTCCTCTCCTCGGGCTAGGCGGACCGGCATCCCATACCAGGCCCGAGACTCCGCGTTCGCCTACCGGACCCCGCTCGCCCCTTTGTTCATCGTTCATTCGATTGCTCCTATCCGCAGCGCACCGTTGCTGCTGCGCTTGACTTCCACTCCGTGCCCGTGGACGCGCCTGGCATCGGCGGGAACCAGTTCCTTGATCGCCTTCTCCGCCGAGCGGAAAGCCTTGGCGGCATGGCGGTTCTCAAGCCACACAGTGGCCGGACCCGTCCAATCCGGGTTGTCCGTCATGTCTACTTCCCTGATCGCAGGCTTCGGCGGCTCAACAGGTGGCAACACGACAGGCGGCGTCAGCGTTTCAACGCATTGCCACAGCAGAACGGCCCGGCGCAGCAGTTCAGCCAGATAGGCGAGGTCGAGCGGTACTTCCTCAAACCTCGGCGCCCGCGCTCCCTCGATGACGGATAAGATGGCCAGCCGTGTTTCCGTCACGTACATCTGCCAGTGAAGCTGCGGCATGTAGCGGGCAACGACTGTTTCAAACGGCTCGAAGCCGCCGGCGTGCTTGGCCTCGACCACCGCAGGGCCGTCGGGGCGGGAGGCGTCGAAGCCGTCGAGGGTTGCTGCTGCCCAGGGACGCTCTTGCGATGTGACGACTTCGCCCCGGCGGCTGAGGGGGCGCCCTGTCCTGTGCTCGTACCAGTCGAGGTTCAACGTCTCGGTCGCCTCGCCCAGCCGTACCGCCCAGATGCCCGACAAGTCGGGTTGCTCATAAGAGGGGTCGCCCGTGAGTTCGCGCCACAGGTCGTAGAGATCCTTGTCGTCGCCGTCCATCAGGACCTTCACGCGGCTGGCGGTCAGCTTGCCCTCGCGGGCGCGGAGCTGCTCAGCGGTCAGGCTCACGCGGGAAACCTCCGGTGGTAGGATTTGCTTCTGCGCGGGGAGGACAGCATGAACTCTAATGGCGACACTCCGGTTAACCTTTCTCTTGAGTTGGCAGTGGTGTACTTGACCGTCGTTGCACGCACCGTTCGACAGCTCGACAAAGCGCATTTTCCAGGTTCGACCGATCTCTTTCTGAAAGCTCTTGAGCGTTCGATGGAAGCCGAAATCCGGTTATCCCGGCCTGACGAAGTTGCTCAATCGCAGCTTTCTGAACTTCAGAAAGTCTCATTCCGGCTGGTGCGCATGATTCCTCCTGACGAGGACCTATAGGCGTCATTACCCCTCCACTCCGGCCGTCATCGACCGATGCCCTCTCAGGCACATCACCCGCGACCAGCGTAAGCGGCGGGCTCCAAACAGACCGCCCCGGATCACGGCCACGACCACCGAAAGGAATCCGCAGATCGGACAGGGTACGATTCTTCGGCGGCTGAAGCTCACGGTCTTGCCTCCTCGCAGAGCGAGGAAGCCCGTGACCGCCGCGCTCATGCCACCGCCTCCTTGCCGGGCTCTTCGCCGAGGTCCCAGCCGCGCCGCTTCGCCAGCGCCTCGAGATACTCCAGCGCGGCAACGCAGTCGGCCAGGTGGTCCGGCTCGCAATCCTTCCCCTTCCGCCAGTGCTCGCGGGCCTCGGCCAGGGAGGGAACATTGCGGCAACCCGCGTGCACCGACACGCCGTCGGAGTGGCGGACGAACACCATTTGATACCCGGAACCGCTTGCCGCCGTGAGGATGCGGGAGCAGTGTTCGGCCAAGACGCCGCCGAGGTCCGCCCCGCGGAGGTCCGCCCCGCTGAGGTCCGCCCCGCGGAGGTCCGCCTCGCGGAGGTCCGCCCCGCCGAGGTCCGCCTCGCGGAGGTCCGCCCCGCCGAGGTACGCCCCGCCGAGGTCCGCCTCGCGGAGGTACGCCCCGCCGAGGTCCGCCCGAGCGAGGTCCGCCCCGCTGAGATACGCCCCGCGGAGGTCCGCCCCGCCGAGGTCCGCCTCGCGGAGGTACGCCCCGCTGAGGTCCGCCCGAGTCTTTATCGCCTCCTGAACGGCGCCAGCGATCGTATCGGCCGTGCTACTGAATAGAACGGCGCGTGTGTGGCGGTGTAGGATCTCTATCGGCATTCGTTTTCTCCTTCTTTGCCTCTCACGCAATCCCCTCCTTCAAAACCAGTTCCCGCGCCTCCTGTGCCGCCTTCTCCGCCGCCCCTGGGCGGCGGCCGTTCCAGGTGATTGAGACGCTTCCTTTCCAAGCCTGAGTCAAGACGTTTGTTCCTCCTGACGGCGTGCCGCCCGATTCGATGCCGTGTTAAGGTTCACGATCGATCTGAAATCGTCCTGAAAGCAATGGAGAGCACGGCGGAGGTTCACCGCGTGCCGCAGAGCCTGGCCGAGTTCTGTTCGCGCGGTCAGGTCGTCCCATGACTTGATCAGCGCAGTCGCTACGCCATAGGGAATCTCGTCGTTCGAGGCATAGCGGCCACTCGCCAAGTCGTCGAGCACGGCCGCAGGCCCGCAACGCTCCGCGACGCCGAGGCGCTTCAACTGACCGGCGAACCAGGCGAAATCTTGCAACTCAAGGCCTTCGTTGAAGTAGTTCAGCAGCCGCTCCATGTCGCTAAAGCTTCTGATCTCGTCCAGGTTCATGTGGTGTTCTCCCGGTGGTAGCATCGTGGTTTGCGGAGCGGCTGCCCGCAACAGCCGCCGGACGCTGACCAAGACGCGCTTCTTCAGGCTTGGGACGAGGCCAATTCTTTAAGCGAGGCCGGGACATGAGCTTCGCCAATTCCTCGCGGACGATCTTGCGGACTCGCTGCTCATCCATCACGCCAACCCCTCGTTGAGCACCCTTTCCTTCGCTTCCTGAGCCGCCTTTTCCGCCCGCTCCAGCCGGTCGAGAACCGCGTTGACCTTTTCGAAGAAGCCGGGGGGCGGCGGGCGGTCTCCTCGGAAATACCGGGTCAGGAGCGACGGGTGTATCCCGAGGATTCGTGCAAACCGCTCCTGGGATAAGCCCAAGCTGGCCATGCGAGCCTTGATCTCGTTCATGTGATTTTTACTCACGTAGGAAAGTGTATGTGATTTTCAATCACATGTCAACCCTCCTGACGCTGGTAAATTTAGGGGGATGTTTGGCGAGCGCTTAGCAGAATCTCGGAAGCGGGCCAATCTGTCCCAGTTCGAGTTTGCCGTCGAGATCGGCTGTGACAGAACACTGGTTACCCATGCTGAGGCCAATCGCATTGGCCTCTCAGCCGATAGGTGGGTCAAAGCAGCGGATGTCCTCGGCGTCTCCATCGACTACCTAGCGGGCCTCACCGAAGACCCCAAGCCCTCCGCCGAGCGAGAGGAAAGGCTGAATCAGCTAGAGGCGCAAGTCGATGAACTGAGCGCTAAAAGCCTCCCCTTCCCCGCCGCCGAACTCCTTCACCAGGAAGCCGATCCCGAGCTAGCCTGGGTCGGCAAGTACGGCGTTCTCGGCTCGGCGGGTCCAGGGGCGTTCGTGGACAGCGAGCACGTTGTCAAGCAGATCGGCTTCCGCCGCGACTGGCTGCGCAAGAAGGGACTCAACCCCGCCAAGTGCAGCGTGATTGACGTGAACGGCGATTCGATGGAGCCGACGCTACACCACGGGGCCATGATCCTGATCGACCACCAGCGCGCCCGCCGCCTTAAGAACCGTATCTTCGCCGTGCGCTCCGACGACGGCCCGCTAATCAAGCGGCTCATGCACGACAACCATCACTGGCTGCTGGTGAGCGACAACGAGGAGTACAAGCCGGTGAAGTGGCCGCGCGAGGCCGTGGTGATCGGGCAGGTGATGTGGACGGGGAGGACGCTGTAAGGAACCTGGTCTGGGTCGCTGATTTTGAAGAACAGGGAGCGAATAAGAAATGGGTAAACAAATCTACTACAGGTATCTGAACGACGGGCAGGACCCCTTGAAAGAGGGTACGTGGTCCCTTCCGACAGACTCAGGCCCTGGAGATTGGATGCCCGACAGAGAAAAAGAATATTCCCTCTACGCCGGGACCGAGCAGCTTCTTTCCTGGCTGAACGGCAACGAAATCTACGAAGCCGAGTACCGGGGCAACATCCATAAGCCTGCCAATAGCACGTTTTGCCGAGTAAACAGTTGCCGCTTGATCAAAAAAACGGAGTGGGACGAGAACGCGGCGCGGTGGTTTGCGTGCCAGTGTGTGGAAAGAGTGTCGCCCGGGCAGAGTATCACGCAAGCAGTGCTCAACAGGAAGGCAGACCTTGAGAAACTACTCCAGATCGTGCCAAACAAGGTTACTACTTTCATTCGAGGCGGTCCCAACGACACCAAGATCGTTACATCCATCGCTGAATGCATCGCCGACAATGCTCCTGACAAGGATGCCGAACGCAAATGGCAGGCCGAACATCTCTGCGAGTACTTAGAGGGGAGAGGGATCGGACAATGAGAGGAAAACCAAGCACTTGATTCCACAATATCATCGAAGTGAGCGGGGATTCGATGGAGCCAACACTGCCGGACGGCTGCGTCGTTCTGCTGGACCGCAACCGGAGGAGGCTGCGCAAGGGGAAGATCTTCGTCGTGCGCACCGAGGACGGGCTGGTGGTCAAGCGGGCCGGGAAGGACCCGGCGGGCCGTTGGCAACTGGTGAGCGACCATCCTGCCTGGCCGCCCCAGCCGTGGGCTCGGGCCACGGTGATCGGCGAGGTCAAGTGGATGGCGAGGGAATTGTGACCCTCGGACTCGTCGTTTGGTGGGCGCACACGGAGAAGTTGGAAAGATTAGGGAGGTGAGATCATGCCTGAACCGCTTGACCCTATAAACAAAAAAGATTTAGATGATGTGATCACGATTATTACGGTACACACCGCCGATCAGGGACGTAAAGCTCTGAACGGCTTGTTAACGACTGCCATAGTATTGACCATTGCTTTTCTTTTGGGTGGCGTTTGGGGGGTGTTGATAGTCTTTGTTGTTCTACGTATTATTCAATTTGATGGGTATTTACTTGACTCAGGTGACCACAAGATGTAGGATCGGGGAAATGGAAGATTATCCTCGGAATCTGGCCGAGTTCGAGGCGCGTTTCGCCACCGAGCAGGCCTGTCGAGAGTATCTGTGTCAACTCCGCTGGCCGGAGGGTTTTCGTTGTCCGCGATGCGGGCACGACAAAGCGTGGGCGGTGCGGACAGCGCTGCTGGAGTGCGCCGGCTGCGGGCATCAAGCTTCTCCAACGGCGGGCACAATATTTCAAGACACCCGCCAACCCCTCCAGAGTTGGTTTCGAGCGATGTGGTGGGCTCACGAGCCAGAAGAACGGGGCGAGCGCGCTGGGCTTGCAGCGGGTGTTGGGCCTGGGCAGCTACAAAACGGCCTGGACTTGGTTGCATAAGCTCCGGCGCGCCATGGTGCGGCCCGGACGCGATCGGCTCAGCGGGCGCGTGGAGGTTGACGAGACTTACTTAGGAGGCTTGGAGGAGGGCGTGCGCGGTCGCCAAACCGACGCTAAGGCGCTGATTGTAGTAGCGGCCGAGGAAGATGGTGCCGGCATCGGGCGGGTTCGGATACGCACCATTCCCAACGCCTCCGGGGACAGCTTGATGGCCTTCGTCGGCGAGTCGATCGAACCCGGCAGCGTGGTCCATACCGACGGTTGGCTGGGATACGAACCGCTCGAAGGCGACGGCTATCGCCACGAGGTGAGCTACCTGGAGGGGCAACCGGCGCGCGCCTCGAAACTGCTCCCCCGGGTGCACCGCGTGGTGTCGTTAGTGAAGCGCTGGATACTGGGCACGCATCAAGGAGCGGTCAGTCACGAGCATCTCGACTCCTACCTCGACGAATTCGCCTTCCGCTTCAACCGCCGCAAGTCCAGAAGTCGAGGCAAGCTCTTTTACCGCCTGGTTCAACAGGCCGTCGCCGTGCCACCGGCACCCTACAAATCGCTGGTCGGAGGCACCGCGACACGCGCTACGGACGACCACAACATGTAGGGGCTATTTCCCAATACCTGAGTCAAGTAAATACCCATCTTCAATTTTTTCACCCCAGCAAGAAATACCACGATGCTATTAAAGACTACCATGTGAATTATTGGAACAGATAGATCGCTCGAACTGGCCAGTCTCACTACGGTAAGCCGAGGAGTGCCCCATAGCCCGCCTCAATCCTCGCGGTGTTTCCAGTACGTGTCTATGAGCACCGTGAGTACCCTGTCCAGAACGTCTGTTTGCAGTGTCGCGAACGACATCTCGTACACATATCGCCAATCCGCGAACACTGTCCGGTACTCCTCGAGAATCTCACTCAAGCGTGATGGACGTGGATAAATCAGTTCCTTCATGGTCCGTGCTTCCCGGACTCTCTTTGGCTCTACCAGTTCGTGAATCGGATCGTCTACAGTTCCCGTGCCGCGTCCACGTTGCCATGCCTCTTCAAGCAGTTTCTGTGTCTTACAATCCAGTCTGTCGAACAAGCAGAGCAAATCGTGATCTCTAGGCGGGTTACCCTTCAAGTCTCGACAGAGCCATGCCTTCAGTGCGATTTCGATTCCCAGCGCCCATAGAACGGGTGCGGCTTGAAAGCTTCCGCTGAAATCTACAAAGTCGCCCTTCTTAAAAGCAGCGCTGCCTTCACGATCTATCTTCGCCGCTATGGATCGCAGTCCAGCCGCGCTGGCGATCATGCGGCTCGTGCTAAATGCTGGTTCATCCCTGTTGTTGGCGCTCATTAATGATCTCCGTTGCGACGATACCGCTCCGAAGTTGCCTGTGGCAACTCCCCAACTCCGACCGCTCCGCGCGAGGCGCTTTAGCCTCCCGGCACCGGTAGCGCCCAGATCCGCCGCCATAGATTCCCTCACGCCTTCCTCTTGTGCCGCTTCCGGCCTTCCCGCCCTCGCCGCCCATCAGCTGCACCCAGACCTGATCGACCCACTTGATGTCATAAGGGTAACAGCCCTCGCATTCGTCGAGCAGGGCCAACAGGGCGGCGGCGGGGTCTGCGAATAGAGGGTGGCAGACTATGAGCGGTTACCGTGGCCCAGGGCGGGCCGGGTAGTTGGGCAGGTGCGGTGGGCGGGGAGAACGCTGTGAGGCGACCGAGCCGCACGCATGCTTTCATGCTAGGCTGACTCAGGTAGATAAGTCCCCTTCAAAGGAGGTAGGAACTATGAAAATCCGAACAGCAATACTACTCATGTTGATCACGTTGTTCGCCCTAGGCGGATGCCAGGAGACCCCCGAGCCCGAGCCGACCGCCGACCCGGCACCCGCACCGACGGCACCGGCGGAGCCAGAGCCAGCACCCACCGAGCCCGAAGAGCCGGATGCGGATTCCGACGAATCCACCGAGCCCTCAGGGGACACTAACCAATAGGAGTACTCGCGCCCCTGCCGTGGCCGAGAGAAGGCCGGGTGATCGGGCAGGTGCGCTGGTCGGGGAGGGGATCAAACTCTCGGGCGGGTCGTTTGATGGGCGCACACGGAGGGGTGAGGAAGGAGCGGTGAAGTGATGTGGACGACGAGGGCACTGTGACCAACGAGATCGAGATCCCCACGGTCTTGATGCAGGAGGCCGACAGACTCGGAGCGTGTTCCATAGGTCTGCACATGTTGCGTTTTTCGGATCCCATTACACCGGAACTTCGCGCCAACGTAGCCCGGACGCTTCGGGAGGCCACCACGCACCGCATCGCAACAGACTGGATATTCGTTTTTGAGGCGAACGCGGCGCTGTTTCCCGAGGATCTCGGGCTCGTACGCACGGCACGACGATCTCACAACTTGGCCTGGCGTACCAGATCGCCTTCATCCGGCTCACGGGGCGGGCGCGCCGCACGTTCCCGGAGAACTACACGAGCGTGGCCCGGATCCATCGGCCCAAAGCTGTGCCAAAAGACCGGCGGCAGTTTCACCGATATGGTGTAATATGGTGAATACCAGGAAGAGTCCGGCCGATGAAAGGGAGTAAGGCAGAGACAAGAAGTATGAAAGCCCCGAGTGTGTCTTCCATCCGTGCGTCGATCAGCTTTCCGGCTGACCTTTACGAGACGATTGAAGAACTCGCTAAACAGAAGAAAGTGTCGCTGGCGTGGGTGGTGCGCGACGCAGTTGAGCAGTACGTCGCGGACAAATGGCCGCTGTTCAAAAGGACAGGGGTGAGGCGATGAGGTCGTTCTACGAATTCTTCGCCGGCGGCGGTATGGTACGTGCTGGGCTTGGTCCGAAGTGGCGCTGCCTGTTCGCCAACGACTTCGATCACAAGAAGGAACAGAGCTATCGCAAGAACTGGGGCGATGCGGAACTGAAGACCGCAGACGTGGGGTCGCTCACAACAAAGAACCTGCCAGGCACCGCCGATATGGCGTGGGCATCATTTCCTTGCCAGGATCTTTCAGTGGCTGGTGGTGGAGCAGGTCTGAAGGGAGACCGTTCTGGCACGTTTTGGCCGTTCTGGACCCTGATGAAGCGCATGATAAAAGAAGACCGGGCACCGCAACTCATCGTGCTGGAGAACGTCTGCGGCACCCTCACGTCACACGATGGGAAGGATTTTGCGACGATCTGCGGCGTATTCCAGCAAGCAGGATATGCTGTCGGTGCCATTGTCGTGAACGCATCGCTGTTCGTGCCACAGTCCAGGCCACGACTATTCTTGATCGGTGTACACAAGAGCGGAAAAGTGCCGAAAGGATTGACGGCGGAAGGCCCGATGGTTCTGTGGCATCCCTGGGCGGTGCAAACGGCTTACGGGAAGCTTCCAGAAAAAACGAAGCACGCATGGGTGTGGTGGAAAGTCCCGGTCCCGCCCACGCGCAAAGTGAGCTTCGTGGATGTGATTGAGGACAACCCGAAAAGCACGGCGTGGTTCACCGCAGAGGAAACGCGACACCTCATCAGCATGATGACTCCGATCAATCGGGCGAAAGTGGAGGAAGCGAAACGCCAGGGGCGGAAAATGGTCGGCGGCGTTTACAAGAGGACCAGGCCCAACAAGAAAAGCCGCAAAGTGCAGCGGGCAGAAGTCCGCTTCGACAACATATCCGGGTGTTTGCGAACGCCCGCAGGCGGGTCGAGCCGCCAGGTTGTGATGATCGTGGAGGGCCGGTCCGTAAAAGCGCGGCTAATCTCCAGCAGGGAGACGGCGCGCCTCATGGGCTTGCCCGACGACTACACGCTCCCGGAAAACTACAACGAGGCGTATCACCTGACCGGCGACGGGGTGGTTGTGCCCGTCGTGCGGCATCTTGCGAAACATATCCTTGAGCCGGTGCTGGAAGCCTCTGAGGCACGAAAGACGGCGGCATGAGCGTCATTCCGTGTCAGAAGAACGAGAGCCTTACAGAACTGATCAAAGACTACGCGGAAGTTCTCAAGACTGAGGCGCACAAGCTCGGCAACCACGGCCTCGACGAGCAAGAGTTCTACAACAGCGTCTTTCGCGGTGCCATCGAAAGAGTGCGCGGGCAGTTCTCCGCGACGATGCGGATGAAGAGGGAATTTGTCCGTCATGTGCTGAACCACATGCAGGACCGTGGCTTCATCCAAGATTGGGAGTCCGCTGGGGAAACGAATCGCCACGATTACACGGTCCGGCTGAAGACGGGCCGTGTAAGTGTAGTCGAGCTGAAAGGCTGTCTCGACGGCAACAATACGACAATCTTCGAGCGGCCTGCGCACGCGCAAGAATTTATCATCTGGAGCGTCTGCACAAATCTGGGTGCGGACCCGAGAAAAAACGCCTGGTCTGGAATTCATACGCGCCTGAGCGCGGACCTTATCGAGCGCCGACAGCGGGTTGATGGCGTCATGATCTGGGATATGGTTTGCGGAACGATGGGACGGCCGTGCCCGAAGCTGAGCGGAACACAGGATCGGATAACGGCCGTTGCTCACTACATGTTGCCGCCCGCATGCATTTACATCCTGCCGGTAACGATCGCCAGTCCCAGAAACAATCCGCAGCCTGTGGCGCAGTCGCTGGCTGACGTTCATCTACTGAAGGCCTTTCATGAGTGCTTTCAAGGGAACGATGAGGAAGTGAATTACGTAGATTTCGAGGTTGAGCACCGCGGCGTGGAGACGTTGCGAAAGACGCGCATCCGGCGGGGAGGCGTGGTCGCGCAGGAGTCTAAAATGACCCCCATTCGAAGGCGCTGAACATGGAAATTCCAGAAGTCAGACGCCGCACAATGCAGGCCGTGAAAAGCGAAAACACCGGTCCGGAACTGGCGGTGCGGCATCTGGTGCACGGCCTGGGCTACCGGTTTCGTTTGCATCGCAAGGACCTGCCGGGCAAGCCGGACCTGGTTTTTCCTCGGCTACGCAAGGTGGTCTTCGTTCACGGATGCTTCTGGCACGGGCACGATTGTGCCCGTGGCTCGCGGACGCCGGTGCAGAACAGCGCGTACTGGACAAAAAAGATTGCGGGGAACAAGGCCAGAGACGAGGCGGTGCAGGCAGCGTTGACGGCGGCAGGGTGGAAAGTGGTTGTGCTGTGGGAATGCGAAATCAAGGACCAGGAGCGGATAGCCCGCCAAATCCGTAAATTCTTGGGCAGGGCGCGGCATGAGCAATAACGATCAAATTATCCTAGACAAAACGCTGAAGCACCAGCGGAAAGAACGCGCCGCACACCTGAAACCAGAGGAATACTTCGTTCTGTTCGCGGCGGAACAACTCCTGAAACATTTCGATCTCTCGTATGAAGAGCTTCTGTCGGGTCGAGTAGATGGCGGATGGTACAGGTCTGATGAGGTGTCGGATTGCTCCGTGTGCGGTTCATTGCTGATGGGAGGCCATCCAGCGATAAAGTGTTGAGCGAGAGATGCGCAGTAGAAATGATCGTGGCCGGCATCTCGATGAGTTCCCGACCGGCTATTCCTCCCCGAATCTGCTAATAGATGATAGCTGCGAGGATGCGAAGCGAAAGGCTTAGCGTATAAATTCGCACGATTCTGGGCGCTACCCTTGCGGCGCTGGCGGGTGTGGGCGTGGCGCTGGGAGGCTTGCTCGTGCTGGACGGCTTGCGCGAGGCGTTGTTCGGGCGCACCCGTGAGAAGGTGGGGGAATAGAGGCCGCGCAAGTCACCCTGAAAACGTTAGCGGAATCGCGGGCCGGAAATCCAGCCGACCAGCGACCAGCGCTCGCCGCGGATCAGCGGCCCGACCGAATGCGGAACAAAGGAGGGAAACACGATCAGCGAGCCTATGCGCCGCAGTTGATCGCTGTCCGGCTCGGGGACGTGGTGCAGCGTCAGGTCGGCCCCGCAATAATCGCCGCCATCCGACAATTGCAGCACGAAGCTCAGCTTGCGGTTCGCCGCCGGCCCATCGTCGAACGACATATCGACGTGCGTGTGATAAACCCCCTCGTCTCCCGCTGCATATTGAGTCAACTGGTACTCGCCGCCTTTCATCCCATCGTGCAGCCGGAAGTTCCACAACTCTTGGTTGACTTGGCGCGCGGCTTCGGCGGCTTGCCTGACGATATCGAAGCCCCAATCCGGCCAGCCCACCTTGCTGCGGCGAATCTCCCGCCGCACGCTGTTCGAAGCCATCGTGCCGCCCGCGTTCATGGCCGTGGCGGCCCGCATCAGGGCCAGTTGGCGGCGGCAGCAATCCTCGCTGAAACGCCCCGGCAACAGTCGATGAGACAACATCGTCTTACTGGAAGGGATGCCAGACGTGGCCCCCGGCGGTGCGCATCGTGCCGTCGGGAAGTTTTTCCACCGGCCTGAGTTCGGCGTCCGTCAATGGTTCGTCGGATTCCACCCGAAGGGTCCACAGAAAGGGTGGACCCGGTGGCGGCGGCGGGTCTATCACGCCGAAGTTGGCGAGGTCGGCGGGAACCGTCATCCCGCGCGGCTTTTGGCTGAATGCCCGATATTTTCTGCTCATCATACCCCCAGATAATCGTTGCCCTTGGAGCCCTTGGGGCCCTTCGCCCCCGGATCTCCCGGCGGCCCTTTCGCTCCCGTGTCGCCGGTCGATCCGCTGTCGCCCTTCGGCCCCTTCTGCCCCATCGGCCCACTGAATCCCGTGCCTCCCTTGGGTCCCTTGGGCCCGGCGGCGCCGCCCTGCCCCTTCGGCCCCTGCAGCCCCGTGCCTCCCTTGGGTCCCGTAGGCCCGGCGGCCCCGCCCGGCCCGGCCGGGCCTTTCCTTCCCTTGTCGCCGGCCGACCCGCGGTCGCCCGCCGCGCCCTGCCCTCCCGGCAGGCCATCGACTCCTTTCGGCCCGGGCAGCCCCACGTCGCCCTTGGTTCCAGCCGGGCCGACGGGACCGGCATAAAGCCGCGGCGGCCCGAAAGAGGAAGTGGCGACCATCGATGAGTCCGCGGCGGCGGCGTGAATAGTCCAGTTGATCGCCATCATTAATTGCCGCAATCCCGCTTCGCCGCCCCGTAGCCGTGGGAATAGCCGGTGGGATAGCCGGTGTCATTTCCAGGGGGCCCCTTCGGCCCCGCTGGTCCCGGCGGCCCCTTTGTTCCCTTCGCCCCATCCGGCCCCGGTGATCCGTCGTCGCCGGGGTCCCCCGCGGGACTGGGCCCGGCGGCACCGTCCAGCCCCCGCGACCCTTTCCTTCCCGTGTCGCCGGTCGATCCGCTGTCGCCCTTCGGCCCCCCCTGCCCCTTCGGCCCACTGAATCCCGTGCCTCCCTTGGGTCCCTTGGGCCCGGCGGCCCCGCCCGTCCCCCGCGGCCCACTGGATCCTGTGTCGCCCCTGGGTCCCTTCGCTCCCCGCTCCCCCGGCTCGCCGGGCAGGCCCTCGACGCCCGGCTTGCCCTTGGGGCCTTGCAAGCCGACCGCGCCCGACTCGATTTCGGTAAGGTTGCCGAACGAGGCGGGCGTGATCGCGGCTTCGTCGTCGGCGAGGGCGTCAATGCTCCAGCGAATCATGGCATCAAAAGTCGCATTCGTAAGCAGCGTACCCGTCCCTGTAGCCCTGTTTATACGATGGTCCTTGACCTGGAGCGCCGCTGCTTCCAGCGGCTCCCGTGCCTCCCTTGGGTCCTGTAGTCCCGTCGGAACCGTCCGTCCCCGGCGGCCCCTTCGCTCCCGTGTCGCCGGTCGACCCGCTGTCGCCCTTCGGCCCCTGCTGCCCCATCGGCCCACTGAATCCCGTGCCTCCCTTGGGTCCTGTAGGCCCGGCGGCCCCGCCCGTCCCCCGCGGCCCCTTCCGTCCCGTGCCTCCCTTGGGTCCTGTAGGCCCGGCGGCACCGCCCGTCCCCCGCGACCCCTTCGCTCCCAGCGAGCCCGGCGAGCCCTTTGGTCCGGGCGGCCCCGGATTGCCCGTAAGCCCTCGCGGTCCGGGCTGCCCCTTGCCGCCGGGAAATCCTACGTGGACCGGGACTGGAGCGCCGAAAGCAGCGGCGCTCAGAGTTTCGCCCTCCCGCAAGGCTGCTTCGATGGCCCATGTGACTCGAACCATGGCTACCCCGTCCAGACTACGATGCTGATTCGCTTGCCCTTCGTAACCGGCAAGACTTGATGAGGATGAGTGACCCTGCCGGGCCAGAGCAACAGCCAACCGGCAGGTATCAGCGAGTCGTTGAAGTTCTGCCTTGGAAACCAGAGCTGACCGCCCGCGCAAGGCCCCCGGAGCTTGATCGAGCAGGACAAGTAGGATTTGTCCTCGTGCAAGCGGATGCTGGGTTGCCCGCCGGCCGAGTAGCGGATAAAGAACACGTCCGACGGATTCCGCCAGGTAGTCGGCCGCCAGTGGCTCTCGACAATCGACGCAAGGTGCTTGTTCAGCAGCCCGGCAAACTGCGTAGTGCGCCCGGCGTCCCAAATCCGCATTCGCAATTCGTCGCCCGGAACGTTATCGCCCGGCAAAGGTTCCCACGGCCCGGCCCCCTCGGCTGCTTCCGCAATCCTGGTTGAACACTCAGGCGTCAGAAAAGGCGTACCGATGATATCGGGAGCCACTTCCAGCCATTCGCCGATCTTGGGGTCTTCGACGAACGCCGGTGCATCCACGGGGATGCAGCGGTCAAGCGATGACGTGGGGCCGTTGTCGTGGAGCACCGCCGGGGAGCAGTTGCTCCTCACGTTCCTGACCCGGCCATCGGAGCGCTCGACGTGATCCGCCGCCCCGGCAAGAGACTGGAAAATGTACGCCTCGCGGTCCACCAGCCACGTTTGTTTGTCGTCCTTTTGAAGGATTCTCTTCTGGATTATCAGCTGATCGTCATCGAGCGGCCGGCACTCCGCGATCTCATCCCGCAGATCGCTCGCCATGCCGATGATCGTCCCCGAGCAGGGGAAATGGTAAAGGGCTGTATCCTTGCTGGTTTCTCCCGGCCATCCGTCTCTTACATAGGCCATCAGAGGCTCACGCAGGGACTCGTCGGGCCAGCAGTTGACTTCTCCCCCGATGACGATCCGAGCCGGCATCTCGCCGTATCTGAGCAGGATGTTGTCAGGTCCGACCAGGGGAAACGTGTCGTAGCCGTCGAGGGCCAGCGCCACGGCGCGCGCTCTCGACTGGTCGAGGCCGTTCAACCAGTCGAGCAACGCCGGTAGCTTGCGTTCGCCGCCCCGCCCAGACGTGTCCCATCCCGGCTCGCCTGTCATGAGCACGTCATAGCCGTAGCCATGATCGTCCAAGGACCGGCGCAAGCGGTCGGCTTTGAGAGGATTGGTAGCGAAAAACGAAGTTCTGAGTTCGAATGCCGGTTTCGAGTTTTCAGTCGCCGAAGTCCAGCGCCCCGACGGCTCGACAAGCCATTTGGGAACCGCCCAGGCGGACAGCATCGCGGGCCGCGCCTGGCAGTGACGCGGCGCGACGTTTGGATTCGCCCCGAAGTGATAGGGGATGTATTCGTCGGACGCGATTACGTGCCTTTTACGGCAGGCTTCGAGCAGCTTGCGGGCGCCTAGCGGCGAGATCCAGTAAGCCACCGTCCAGTAGGTATAGGGGGCCGGTATCAATCCATCCCGCGCGCGGGCGGGGTCTCTCAGGAATTTCCCGCCGAGATAGACCAGATCGCCGCGCTGCTCGAACTCAAGGGGGGCCAGGACCTTGGCGTCGTCCTCGATGATGAGGGCCCCGCCCGGCGTGTCCGCCGCCTGCTCCCAGGCCTTGTAGTGCCCGGCGAAACACGCGAGCTCCCCCCAGGTAGTCAGCCGTTTAAGATTCGGCTCGCGCCACGTGGGAGACGGCATCCACCCATCGAGAGCCGCCGCCCGGCCGACAGGGGCGTCGACATAGTCCGCGCTCAAGCCCCGCGGCCGAAGCTCAGCGTCAATGGTGTTACGGCGCTCGGGAAAGGCGGATACGCAAAGGATCTTCATCAGTTCGGCACCTGCGTTGCGTCGGCATACCAGTAGTAGCCGCTGACAGTCGTCCAGCGCCCGTCGGTCAGCTGGGTAAGCGGGGTAAGGGTGTCGGGGCCGGTGGACGACGGGGCATCGGTGTAGTAGACGAAGACTTGCTGACCGGGAGGCCCTGAAATTCCGGCTGATCCGGGAAGACCTTTAGGCCCTCGACCGCCTGCGCTTCCTGTGATGCCTTTGCCGCCGGAATCTCCCTGAATCCCCGGCTCGCCTTTGAAACCAAGGTCCCCTTCTTCGCCTTGTGCGCCGGGATTGCCCTGAATCCCCGGCTCGCCTTTGAAACCTTTATCTCCAGGGTCGCCTTGTGCGCCGGGACCTCCCTGAATCCCCGGCTCGCCCGGTAGACCCTGCGAACCTGGATCGCCGGTCAAATCGCCCTGGAATTGCCAGGCATTGCCGTCCCATTCCCACCAGCGCCCATCAGTAGCGAAAAACACGTCGCCGACAGTCGTCCCGTCTGCCGTCGGACTTGCGCCCGCGGCCACGTCGCCGCTGAGAATCGTCGCGGCCGCCGGGCCGGTCAGGTCGATGCCGGTCTCCGACCAGGCGCCGCCCGCCTTCTTCCAGATCTTGCCGTCGGACTGGATGTAGAGATCGCCGTCCTTGCTGCCCTGGGCGGTGGTGGCGTCGCCAGGCGGGCCGTCGCCGGTCAGAATCGCAGCGGCTTCGTCGGCCAACACCGTGGGGGTCACGGCCTCGGGACCGACGGCCTCTCCCAGGTTTCCGCTGCGGTCCTTGGACCGCACCCAGACGAAAACTTCTTCTCCGGCCGTCAACCCCGCCGCCACATAGTAGTCGGCTGATACGGTGGCGCGGAGCTCAGCGTCGCTCAAGACAGCCGTTGTGCCCAGGTAGACGCAGGAAGCCGCGTAATCGCGATCCGTCGGCAGCGTCCAGCCGGCGCGGAAACCCAAAGGCAGCGAAGTGACAGTCAGGTCCGCCACCGCCCCCGGCGGCGTCAGGTCGCCTCCGACCGTCCGCTCGACGATGGTCGACCAGTCGCCCGCGACACCCCTTTGGTTCCAGTGCCGGGCGCGAACCTGGTAGGTCTTGCCGGCCGTGACGCCGGCCAGCCGGAAGTTGCCTCCGGCGCTGATACCCGACTCCCAGGCCGCTTCCTCATTCCCCGCGACCGCTTTCTCGCGCGTCTCGACCTCGGTCTCGCGCACCGCCGCCGCGCTCCAGCTGACAAGCAGGTGAATGACCGTCGCGCCATCGATGGCAATCTCGGCGATTTCGTCCCCGGCCAGCCCCGCCACGTCCGGGGCCGCCTGGTCATCCAGCAGGCGGATCACGCGCGGCGTCAGTGCCGGCAGGACCAGCGTATCGCCGTAGGTATCGTCGAGGACCTCCCGCAGCGTGAGCGTCACGCACCAGTCCCGCCGGATCGAGACCCCCTCGACCTCCATGAGCTTGTCCTCGAAACCGAACTCGGAGAGGGTCAGCTTGACGACTTCAGTTGGGATCAGGGCGAGCCGCTCGAAACGGTCTCCGGGCGTGACTGTTACTTCCAGCCGCAAGCTCTCCCGGGCCCGCCGCAAATTGATGGCCTGCAGCCTCCCGGCGGCGATCGGGTCCGTGACGTAGGCCAGCCGGAGGTTGCCCGAGCGCTTCACGCCATCGCGCTTGAGCGCCCCGGCGGGAAGGCCCTGATCGTCATAGGAATCCACGTATTCGGGCAGGGAGAGCTTGGTCCACTGGTGCTTGGGGTGCGAGGATTGCGCGATTTCCGAGGTCACGGCGTTGACCCGCCCCTGCAGTGCCGGCCAGGGCTGGACGGTGGGCGGGGAGACGATGTCCGCGTCGGCGAGGACGAGCTTTTTCGTGGCCGGGCGCGCCGCGCCGGGCCGGAAACGCAGCTTTCCGCCGGCCTCGATCACCTCCCCGGCCCAGGCTGCGTCCAGCTGGTCCTCGGCCTGGGACACGTCGTCGCCGGCCGTGATGATGCCGTTGACGGCATAGCGCTTCGAGGACGGCTCGAAGTCCTCATAGCCGGCAGGCAGCGGGCTCTCGCCGCTGTTGGTGGCGTCAACGGTTTGCTCAGAGAGGTTGTAGGCGGCGGTGAAGTCCGTCAGGTCGATGGCGTCCGCGGGACGGCCCCTCCGCTCGGTCTCCCACCAATAGCGCAGGGCGGCGGCGTTATCGGTCCACCGCGGGACGGCCTGTCCCGGCCGGCTGATCTTGATGCCCTTGACCAGAAACTCGAGATTCGGCACCTTGGTCCAGAGGCGCTTGGCGAGGTCCTGCCCGTATTCGGGCTGGGTGAGCTTGACAAAGACCCAGGAGAGACCCCTCAGCTTGTGGCTTGTGGTCCAGGCGGGATAGGGCGTGCGGAACGGCTCTGCCCCAGATGTCGAGGAAGGCCGCATGTACTCGGCGTGGGCGGTTGGATCGTTGAGCCATGGCCCTCCAGAAACTTCCTGATACTGGGTTGTCAGGGGCAGATCGTTCTGGCGCATGTCGACGCCCTGCGTGCCGTCGGCGGCGAAGTACTCATAGACCTCGATGTAGCCGCTATACTTGCTGCCCGATAGCGGGGTCAGCTTGTCGCCCTTGCCGCCCGCGCGGGCCTCCCGGGCCAGCCTGACGGCCTTGCCGTCGATCCACATCACGGCCCGGTTTGCCCGCTCGGGCATGCCGTCATCGGCCAGGCCCTCGCATTCTCCTTCGCTCAGCACCAGGCCCATGCGGGTCTCGCGGTCCTGGGAGCCGAAGTAGCACAGCACGCCCGGCACGCGCCTCTTGCCCAGCACCCAGCGGGCGTTGACCACTTCGCCTTTGATGGTGTGGGTGGGGCCGTCGAGCGCCTCCAGGGGTTTTTGGCTGGAGAGCAACCGGGCTACCAAGCTCGCCCCGAACGAGACTGCGGTCAGAGCAATGGAAAGCGCGATCTGGGTGGCGACCGCCGCTGAAACCGTGACGCCGAAAAAGCCCGCGACCGCCGTAACGCCGATGGCCAGAAAAGGCATTACGCGGCGACCTCCCACATATCGGAGATCGGATGCACCCGCGCGAGTCCCTCATGCGAGCGGCCCCACAAGGCGCAGCCGGGGCCGATGACGCCCACCAGCGGGCCGCGGATTGCGGCAGGGGCGTGGTTGATCTCTAAGCCCCTCACCGGCGTCAGGGCGATCATGCCGGGAGAGGGCAGGGTTCCCCGCTTGACGCGCCTGAGCAACGGCTCCTTCTTGAACATCTCAAGCCAGCAGTTACGCACCGAGCCGTGCTCGCGGGGCGCCCGCCGGATGGCTTCCTGCTCGTCCATTCCCTTGGCCCAGGGCGGCAGATCGAACACGGACTCTTGCCCCGACAGCTCACGGATCACGGCCCGCACCAGGGTGATGCAATCCCTTTTGCGCCAGATGGACGGCCCCAGCCCCTCGCGCTCCAGGACAGCCCGCAGCCGCAACTTGCGCTCGTGATCGCTCATGGCGGCCACCCCGTCTCCGTCCCCTCCCTGGACAGCGCCCGCATGTCCTCCAGTCCCTTGTCTCCGGGGAACCGCCGCTGCTGATCCTCGTTCGACCATCTCAGCGGCCGCCCGCGGTCAACGTCCCCCCTGAGCGTTTCCACTTCGATACGGAAGACGCCGTCCGAGAGAGACGGTGTCGAGAGCCGCCCCCGAAACGAAAGACCCGCAACCTTCGTCCAGCTCGCTCCGCTGTCGCGGCTGTAAACCCACTCGATGGTCACCGCCGCCGGACCGACATCCTGGAGGAACTTGCGCCGGATCTTGGCCGGGATGCCCGACAAGGTAATCGTCATCCGCCGGTCGGGGTCGCCCGAGCGCGTCTCGGCCTCGCCCACTTCGAGCGCCTGGCCGCCGCCCTCGTAACGCAGCCCCCCGATCGTCAACGCTCCCTGTCCGGTCCACAGCCGCACAACAACCGGCGAGGTCTCGATCGGGATCAGGTGTTGCAGCCAAGGTTTCGCCATCAGGCTAAATCGCCTCCTCCCAGTCGATCACCCAGGGTCCGCCGAAGTCGGGTGTCCAGGGCGAAGCCAGTCCCGCCCCGCGGTCCCGGACCGCCAGCCGCGCGACAACTGTGACGTTCTCCCACGCCACCGTTACCGGCAACGGTGCCGGCACGGCCGGCGGCTCGGCGGTGAATTTCGAGGCGGCGTGATCGGCGGCCAGCTGGTAGAGCCGTCCGCCGATGCGCACGTAGTCGCCGGCCACCAAGCCCTCCGTTTCGCTGACGGTGATTTCAAGCGCGCCCGATGCGATCCGGGCGGCGCCGGCCGTCAGCGCCGTTCCCGCCGCCAGGGTTCCCGAGCTAGGGCGCTCGATCGGGACCTCGAAGGTGTTCTCGGCCCCCCGCAGCCTGGAGAAAAACGTCTCCACCGCCCGCCGCTGGGCGTCTCTTGAGCGGTCCGTCTCGGCCAGCTCGATTCGTCCCGTCCAATGCCCCGGTCCGCGCCCGAACACCTGCGACCCGGCGCCGTAGACCGACTTCAACACGATCTGGCCGGGGTGTTGAAGCGCCAGGTCCGAGCGCGTCACCAGCACTCCCGGGGGGAAGGGGATCAATGCCATCGTGCTGCCATCTTTCCCGGCGGGTAACTCAAAGCCCCCGCCATCCGTCCAATAAGCCGCAAAGGAGGCCCGCCATGAAGTTCTTGAAGCAAGCCCCGGTAACCGCGCTGCTGATCGCCTTCCTCGCCCCGCCTGCCGCGGCGGAGTCCGAACGTGAGCGCCTCAATCGGATCGTGGCCGAGCACTCCGCGGCGGCGGTCGAAGAAAGCAGGCAGATCCTTGCCGAACTGCGCCGGACAGTCGCGGCCTGGCGCCGGGCAGCCGCGGCCCCGCAAGAGCCGACCGATTATTGGTCCGACGACCAGTGGAGTCTGTTCGCGGTCCCTGACCCCGGCGGCCCGACGAACCTGAACACCACCACCCACGGCGACCCAACCGATGCCAGCAGCCCTGGTCTGAAGCTGTACTGCAGTCTGTATCAGACATCTGACAAGTGGGGCGAAAGGTCGAAAGAACACAACCTCTTGTTCGTAGTCACGTTCAAAAACGTGAGGTTTACCGTCGACTCGACGAAGAAGGACCGGGTGCAGTTGCAGCTCGGCTTCTGGGGCGCCATCGAGAGCGAGGACGGCGGCTACCAGTTGCGGCAGGAACTTATCGATTACGACGAGAAGAAACGTAGTTGGGCCTACAAGCCCTACCGTTCTGCTGATGAAATGTATTACCCCCGGGAAGAGCGGGGCCTGGCCCGGCTCTTTTACCACGAGGCGGCGGACGTGGCGCGCCGGATATACCGCTCCGAATCCGTCAGTTGGACCAACCGGCGCAACGGGGAGACCTACAACGTCGAGGTCGGCGAGAAGGGCCGGAACTCCATCGAACAGGTCATGAACCTGTGCGGCTTCAGCGTTCACGAATCCCCCTGAGCGGCGAGGGCCGCGAGAGATCGGCCTGCACCTGGCCTCGCACCAGGCGGCTCAGGCGGTTTTCGATCACCGGAATGGCCTCCGCCATCGCCGCCCGCACCCCGGGGCCGTCGGTCGATTCGATGTTGATATCCCCGAAGTTGAAGGCCACCCCGCCTCCGCCCGCTAAGGCCGGGCGCAGCTTGTGGTTGGGAATGATCTCGCCCCCCTCGGGCGGCACGAACAGCTCCCGCCCCACCTCGCCGACCAGGTAGGGCCGGCCGGCCTCGACCAGCCCCCCGGCGGCCTTGCCAGGCACCCCGAACAGGCCCCCGATCGCGCCCGTGAGAAAACCCTCGATCGGCTTCAGCAGCGCCGCCCGCAGCAGAATTCTGGCCAGCTCATCCAGCACGCCCTTCAAGGCTTCCTTGAAGCTCTTGGCGCCCAGAATGGCATCTTCCATTCCTTTTGTGAGCGTTTGGGAAATATCCTCGGCCAGCTTCTTGCGCTTCTTCATCTCCTCGGCGAATTTCTCGTTCAGTTCCTTCTCCTTCAGGGCGAGATCCAGCCGCTTCTTCATCTCTTTCGTGAGGGCCTCGCCAGCTGCAAGCCTTCTCTCAACCGCACCCAAAACTTCCTTAAGCACCTTGATTTCCCCGTCATGGCCCTCTTTCCGTGCTTTTATTAAGGCTTCCGCTAGCGCCAGCTGCTTGGCTTCGAGCTTGATCTTCTGTTGCTCCTCGAACAGCTCCTTGCCGCGCAGCCGGGCCAGCCTGTTGGCGTTCTCAAGCTTCTTTAATTCGAGTTTGACTTCCTTGTCGAACGACTCCAGGGAGTGCCGCTTGACCTCGGCCAGGGTCCGTTGCTTGGCCCGGATGTCGCGAATCAGCTTCTCGACGTCCAGGCGGTCCTGGACGATCTTGAGCACCGCTTCTTCGTTGTTCTTGAGCCGGCCGAGCTGCTCCTCGATTCCCGCCGCGGCGGCGGGGTCTTCGAGCTCGCGGGCGTCCCGCAGGGACCGCCCCAACTCGCGTTCCCTCTCGTCGAGAACGTCTTCCGCTGTCTTCTCCACCGCCTTGCCCGTGAGCGCGGCCGCTTCTTGCTCCAATTGCCTGGTGGCGTCAAGCACGCTGTCGACGAACTGCTGATGCTCCACCGCCGCTTGCCTGAGAGCCTGAGATTCCGCCTCTTGCTTGGCCGCCTGCTGCTGGATCGTGAGTTGCTCCTGATAGGTGGCTGTCAGCATGTCCGAGGCCGCAACCGTTTTCTGAAGGGCGTCGAGGTTTACCCGGGCGACGGCGACGGCGGCTTGGGCGGATTCCCTCTGCTGCCCCTCGGCGGCGGCTAGTCTCTCTTGGGCGTCTTCGAGCTGATGGGTCAGCTCGACCTGCTTCGCCCTCAAGTCATTGGCGACATTGAACTGTGCTGCGAGCCTGAGCCGCTCCGCGCCGGTGGCCTGGACCAGTTCCAACTCCTGACGGGCCAGGGTCAAGCCCTGCTCCAGCTCAGCGGTGTAGTCGCGCAGGAAATCCTCGGGAATGGGCAGGGGCGCGACCGCCGCGACCGGACTGATCTTGGGCGGATTGAGCCCAAGGCGTTCAAAATCGCCGGGGGTCAGTTTGATCTTGACCGGAAACTCCAGGGGCGGCAGCCCTCCCAATTGGTTGATGATCTGGATCAGCTCTCCCTGGAACTTCTTCAGATCGCCTAAATTCGTACCCAGGGTCAGTCTTTTCCTGGCATCATCCACGCCTTGCGCCAGAATCTGATTGGACCTCTGAATTTCGTCCGTTACTTGCTTGATTCCTTCACGGGCGACCGCGATCTTTCCCTTAATGGAATCAACCGCCGAGAGCTGCTGCTCGATCGAAGTGATGAGACCGACGCCGCCTCTGCGTCCGGTCGCCTGGAACAAAACCTGATTGAGTAAACGAGTAGCGTCTTCCGCCTGCTTGACCCGTAGTGCGTAGAACGCCAGCGCGCCCGCCGCGACCACGAGCGCGCCCTGGGGTCCAGTCAACGTGGCCAACCCGATCCGCGCGGCGACGGAAGAGGCTGCGAAAGTCTTCAGAGCGCCCGCTGCCGTTGCAACCTGAAGAGCAAAGCGTCCTACCAGCAAGGCCCATAGAGCGAAAGCGGCATCCTTGGCCGCTGCGATGTTCTTGGCCGCGAACGTGAACGAACGAACTAAAGCGGTTACCGATTCAGTGGCTGCCTTCTGAAACTGGGGGTCGGCCAGCAGCCCCTTGAGCTGGTCGATCGCCGCGATGAGTTCCTTGGTGGCGCCCGATCCCCGGTTGACCGCCTCGACGAATTGCAGGTACTGGTTGCGCAGCTCGGTAAAGGCCCGCTGGACCGTGCGCTCGACCTGCGCGAACTCCTGGGCGATCTTCGGGGCTTGCCCGATCGTTGCGTTGAGAACGGTCTCCGCCGTGAGCTTTCCGGCATGGGAAAGTTCCCGCAGCTTGCCGATGGATACTCCCAGGCCGTCAGCCAGCGCCCTTGTAAAGCGCGTCAGCTGCTCGGATACGCTGCGGAATTCATCGCCGCCCAGCCTGTTGGACGCCAGCCCTTGCGACAGCTGGATCATTCCGGCCGACGCTTCCTGAGCGGTCGTGCCGGAGATGATCAGGGATTGATTCACCGCTCTGGTGAATATCAGCATCTTGCGCTGACTGACTCCTAAATCTTCGGTGGCGCGCGCCAAGCGGGAATAGAGGGTGACCGTATTCTCGTAAGCGCTGCCGGTTTGCTGAGAGATCGCGAACAGATTCGCCTGCGCCTGGCGCAGCTCGTTGGTTCCCTTGGTGACCAGCTTGAGCCGCGATTGGGCCAGCGTCATCACGTCGGCTGCCTCGGCGAACCGCTTGACCATGAGGCCGATCCCGGCCGTGCCGGCCAGCGCCCCGACGGCCCCGCGCGCGGACAAGACGGAGTTCCGGAAAGCGCGGAACTGCGCGCCGGCCCGCCGCATGCTCCTTTGGGCGCTCTTGACCGAGCGCTCGTAGTCCCGCAGCGAGTTCGCCGACTGCTTGAGAGTGGAGCGCAGCCCTTCGTCGCGGGCCCCGACCGACCACCACAGCGCTCCGGCTTGCTTGCCTTTAGGCATTCTTGCCCCGCTTGCTCATGTAGATATCGCCGACCAATTGCGTCTGCATCGCAAGCTTCGCCTGCTCTTTCTCCGCCCTGCGCCTCTCGCGCTCTCCGGGCGTTTCAAGCCAGGTCGCGAAGTCCTCCGTCCGCGCCGGCTCGCTGAGCTGGAAGTGAGCGTTCGCCGTCTGCAGGGGGCGGAGGAGGACTAGCCCCGGCCCGTCCAAAACTGCCACCAGAGACCTGCCAGCTTCAAAAGCTGACGTTTGCAACTGTGAGTGAAAATATTGCTGCACGATATCCATTCGCTTTGGTTTAGATCGGTCCTGCGTTTCGCCCCAGGGTCCCCCGTCATATTTCAAGGACAACCTCTGTGCTGATCCCGGCGGCATCAAGGTACCCCGTAACAATCGGAATAAGCTGATTGAATCGCTCAATCATCACTTGGCTACGTTCGTGGGGATCGGCCCCTGCCGCATGCGGCGATAGCTGATCAAGCGCCTTGCGCGGTTTGCGCAGCATCCCTTCAAGCAAGCCATGGTGGGTCGCTAAATCCTGAAGGTCTTGCAAACAGGCGATGATGTGCCTGCACTGGAGATAGCTTGGTGGCCTCGGTAAATCGGCCGCACCGCTGTCGATCGATTCGGAACTGTCAGAGGTCTCTGGCATCTCACACCCTGAGGCTTTGTCCCTTGCACACCCGCTCACAGCGGCGTATAGTGGGAAGCGCCTCGGCAAGGTGCCTTAACACCCCGCCGGAGCTAACCAATCACACGAGGGGCACTCGTGCAACAGGCTCAAACCATTATCACGCGCGGGGTGCCGAATGCAACCCCGGTGCTTGCGAACAAAAGGCGAAATTCACTTTCAACCATAAATACACGCAAATCTTGTGGATGTCAAGTCGATGGTGTCCAGAAGTGTCTTAGGATCAGGTCGTTCGGAGCTTCTCGACACGAGTTCAGGCCCTCAAGGTGCGGATTGATGGTGGTTACCAGATTTACCGACATCTTTCCGTGGCGGCGTCTCAAGTCTCCTTGTTTGCAGCGACTTAGATCGAAACACCACTTCATGACCGCCGCGCCAAAACGGTCCTCGAACGACCTCACCACCTTTTAATCAACGCCTGTGAGCGGTGGGACGAGGCGCTGGCGGCGATATTCGGACGAACCGAGGTGATTGTTAATGCCGGGATCGTTGACCCTGGTGGTTTCGGTTGCTGTTCCTTCGAGCCCGCGATTGGGCCGGACGGGAAAGCGATCACCTTGCTCCGCAACGAGGTCATCACAGTAGACATCGACATCAAGCCCGGCAGCTTCCCCAACTCGATCAATACCAAGAGCATGGGCCTGGTTAGCTGTGGCAGTCTTGGGTAGCGCCACTTTCGATGTCACAACGATAGACGTGACGATTTTGGCGTTTGGCCCGGCGGGGGCTACTCCGGCGCATGACCTGACGGATCCAGTAGTCTACGCAGACCAACTCCAGGACGTGAATACCGACGCGCTGACGGACCTGGTCTCTCACTACGTACAGAAACAAACCGGTCTTGCGGTCGGCGACATTAGCGCATGCCTGAACGCGGGTCTGTTGGGCGGCGGCAGCATTCAAGACTGTGACAGCGTGAGAATCGTGAAGTGATGGGCAAGCGGCTGGGCCGCTCCACGCTCTGCCCTTTCTACAGACTGACTGCTGGAGGGACCCTCTGGCCGAGCAGGCCGGTGAGGACCCTGAGCGGTGCCCGCGTTTTATCGGCTATGCGTTCGCAGGCTTGCCTGCCGGTTCCGGGGGCGGGGGGGTTGTCTCCACTGCGGAAGACTACTTACGCTTCTGCCAGATGTTCTTGAACGGCGGAACCTTCGACGGCAAACGCCTGTTGAGCCGCAAGACCGTCGAGCTGATGACGGGAAATTATGTATCGACAGCTATTCCGACCGTAGAGGGGGGTTGGATCGATTGAGAGAGGAAATGGTTGATTACCTCGAAAAGGCCCGCTTTCCATATTTGGATGCCGGCAGACGCAAGGACACGAGCGATCTCGTCTTGGACGGGTGGAGTCCTCCAGAGGTACTGCGCGACAAGGTCCTCGAAGCCGTAGTGTGGTGTCGAATCAGTGACTTTGTCGAACGCTAACTCACGTAAGGATGTTGCGAACGACCGTACCGTGGACGTCGGTTAGCCGGAAGTCGCGGCCGTCGAAACGGTAAGTCAGCTTCTCGTGGTTGAAACCCAGCATATGAAGGACGGTCGCGTGCAGATCGTGGATGTGCATGCGGTCCTCGACGGCGTGGTAACCGAACTCGTCGGTGGCGCCGTGAACGATGCCGCCCTTGACGCCGCCTCCCGAGAGCCACATCGTGTAGCCATAGGGGTTGTGGTCGCGGCCATCGCTCTCGGCGAAGGGAGTGCGGCCGAACTCGCCGCTCCACATCACCAGCGTCTCTTTCAGCAGCCCGCGTGATTTCAGGTCTTTGATCAACCCGGCAATCGGCTTGTCAATCTCCTTGGCCGAAGCGTGGTGACGGCGAGCGACCTGGCGATGGTGGTCCCACTTTTCCTCGTGGCCGCTGTGAGTACACTGAACGAAGCGTACGCCTTTCTCTACAAGCCGCCGGGCCATCAAGCATTGCCAGCCGAAGTCACCCGTCGTGGGATCGTCGAGTCCGTAGAGTTTCCTGGTGGCTTCGGATTCACTTTCCGTCGAGAGCGCCTCGGGAGCTTCCATCTGCATGCGGAACGCTAATTCCAGCGACTGGATGCGAGCCTCGAGTTCAGGGTCATATTGCTTGTCGAGCGCATGTCGGCGGTTGATCTTCCGCAGCATGTCCAGCTCATAGCGCTGCTGGTCGGAAGTCAGATTCTTGTTGACCAAATGCTCGATCGGCTCTTTCTTGATGTCATCCACGTTCATTGGGGCATAGCCGATCGGCGTGCCCTGGTAGGCCGACGGCAGGAAAGCCGAACTCCAGTTCTTCCCTCCGCCGTGCCAAAGGGTCGGCTTGATCGTGACAAAACCAGGCAAATTCTGATTCTCGGATCCGAGGCCATAGAGCACCCAAGACCCCATGCTCGGCCGGGTGAAGGTAAATGCGCCGGTATGCAGCTGCAACATCGCGCCGCCGTGATCCACGGCGTCGCCGACCATCGAGCGGACCACGCACAGGTCGTCAACGCAGCCACCTATATTGGGGAAAAGACTGCTGACCGGAGTTCCGCTCTCGCCGTACTGTTTGAACTCGAAAGGAGACGCCATCAGCCCGCCGACTTTTTCCTCCGGGGTGAAGGAAACCTCGCGTTTGATCGGCATCGGCTTGCCTTCATCGACTTTCAAACGCGGTTTGGGGTCAAACGTGTCGATGTGAGACGGCCCTCCGTGCATGAAAAGGAAGATGACATTCTTCGCCGTGGGAGCAAAGTGCGGCTGCTTCGGCGCGATGGGGTTGTCGCTTCGCGGGGCTCCGAAAAGCGCGCCATGCTCCGCCGCCATGCCCGCCAACCCGAGTGCACCGAACCCCATGCCCGTCTTGCGCAGCAGTGCTCGCCGCGAGATCGGCTGGAGTTGTTCGTGCCTGTTCACGTTTCCTCCTAGTTGACGTAATTGTACTCGTTCGATCCCAACAGCAGGCGGCAGAAACTCCGCCAGCGTTCGAGGCGAAGATCGGACTTACCGTCGGCGGCGGGGTAGCCGGCGATGTAGTCGAGGGCTTCATCGACCTCTTGCGGCTTCGGCTTGCGGGTTAGCGCAATCGAATAAGCTTTTTCGACGCGGCCGGAATCGCGGGCTACATCCAGTTTGAGCAAATAACTCGCCAGCGCCCGCGCTCGCTCGTGAACAAAGTCACTGTTCATGAAATAGAGTCCCTGGGGCGCGATACTGGTCTTCGCGCGGACGGCGATGCTTGCCGACGGATCGGCAAAGTCAAACAGCGTCAGCAAGGTCGGCATCTTGTTGCGATAAATCGGCAGATAAACCGTCCGCCGTCGGGTCTCATCTGGATGCAAATAGGCGTTGTCGAAGCCGTAAGAGTCGAGACTTTCCGTGAGGGCCCCGCCCATGGTCAGATCGAGTGAGCCGTCGAGCGCGAGCAACGAGTCGCGCATCTCCTCGACGGTCAGCCGCCGCCTGTTAAACCGCGACCACAGTCGGTTGCCGGAATCCTTTTTCCAGGCTTCGTCCGAGACGTGACTTTGCATCTGGTAGGTGCTCGAAACCATAATCAACCGATGCATGGCCTTCAACGACCAGCCGTTGCTCACGAAAGATCGCGCCAGGTAGTCGAGCAATTCGGGGTGAGTCGGGCGCTCTCCCATGATCCCGAAATTGTTCGGCGTGCGGACCAACCCCTGACCAAAATGCCAGTGCCAGAGCCGGTTCGCGATCACGCGGCTTGTTAGTGGGTGGTCGGAGCCGGCGAGCCATTTCGCCAATTCGAGTCTTCCACTGCCGCTGGTGACCGGCTGTTGATCCTCTCCCGCCAAGATCACCGGGAACTGTTTGGACACCGCCGCACCGGGATTATTGTGGTTGCCGCGGATAAAGACATGCTGCTCGACGCTTTCACTTTCGGCGGGGGCGTAAGCCATGGCAGGCTTGTCCGGCGCCGACTCCTTCAACCGCTCTAATTCGGCGCGCAGGCCGATTACGCGTTCTCTCGATGCCTTCGGCATAACGGCGTCGCGCAACGGCTTCGATATCGCGAACGGCCCGTCGACGCGTTTGGCGCCTTCGTCCATCGAGCCCGCCTCCAGCGTTATTTCGGAGAAGAAGCGGTCCTCGCCGGGGGGCAGGTCCGGCTTCTTGGGGAACTTGCCGTCGCCATCCCAGCTTTCGACCTCTTGCCGCCACTTCGCCAGCTTGGCGATCCAATCGAGGCCTCTTTCGCGGAACCGTCGCTGATATTCCTCGGCGACGGCGGCGTTGTTCGCTTTGTCGGCCTCGTGCCATTCCTTGAGGTGCAGTCGAAGATCGTCGCCCGGCTCCAAATAGCCGGCCCACAGCTTCAGCACATCACAGTCAAGGCGCACGCGTTCGGCAACGGCTTCCACATCGGCGCCGTCATGGTAGACCTCATACGCCGCGACCATGTATTCGGCCAACTTAGGAGTTCGATGCTCGATGAGGTAACGGAACATTTCCAGGTCGTCGATCGACTTGATTTCCTGTTTCGTACGCTTGATCTTCTCCTGATGGTCTTTGTAACGCCGGTAGATCGGCTGGGGAACGAGAGGTTCCAGATGCACTTTCGATACGGTATTGGTGGGGTCCAAATCCTCGAAGTCCTTGATGCTTGCGAAGATCGAAGCCATCGAATAGTAGTCTCTCGCCGAGATGGGATCGAACTTGTGGTCGTGGCAACGGGCGCAACCCATCGTCAGGCCCATGAAAACCTTCGCCGTGGTGTCGATCTGCTCATCGACCACGTCATATTTCATCTTGACCTTGTCCTGTTGGACCAGCGGCTTGGGTCCCACCGCCAAGAATCCCGTCGCGATGATGCCTCGTTCGTTGACCTCGCCCGGCTTTTCGGGAGGCATCAGGTCGCCGGCCAGTTGTTCGGCAATGAACTGATCGTAGGGGGTGTCGCGATTCAAGGCTTCAATCACATAATCGCGATAGCGCCATGTGTTAGGAATCTTGATGTCGTCGTCCAAACCCGTCGAGTCCGCGTAGCGCGCCACGTCGAGCCAGTGGCGGCCCCACTTTTCGCCGTATCGCGGGGAGTCGAGGAGTCGGTCGATCAGCCGCGCGAACGCCCCGGGGGCCTCGTCGGCCAGGAACTCCTCCATTTCAGCTTCCGTCGGCGGCAGCCCGGTAAGATCGTACTTGGCGCGGCGCAGCAGAGTCAGCTCATCGGCCCGGGGAGCCGGGGAAAGTCCTTGCTCTTCCAGCTTTCGCAGGATGAAATGGTCGATCGGCGTTTGCGCCCAGTCTTCATCCTTCACTGCGGGCGGTTCATAAGCCTGGACGGGCTGAAAGGCCCAGTGACTCTCTTGTTCCTTCGTCCATTGCGGACTCGACCCCTGGTCCGAGGTAACGGCCTCGCGGTGGGCGCCGGGCCAGGGGGCGCCCAGCTTGATCCAGGTGGTGAGGGCTTCGATCTCCGCGTCGGGCAGCTTGCCCGTCGGCGGCATCTTGATTTTGTCTTCATAGCCAACGGTCGTTAACAGGCGGCTGTTCTCCGGATCGTCCTTGACAAAGAGCGGGCCCGTGTCCGCTCCCTTAAAGAAGCCCTCGGCCGTGGTCAGCTTCAGCCCGGCTGTCTGTAGTTGTTCGCCGTGGCAGACGGCGCATTTTTCGGCGAAGATCGGACGGATCTTCTTTTCGAAGAATTCGATTTCGTCCGGCGTTGCCGCCGTCGCCGTCACGGCAAATGCGAGAGCGGTTGCCGCCGCGAGTCGGAAATAAAGTGGGCCCGTCATTGCTATCACGATTTCTGTTTCTTTGCCTCGATCTTTAGGTTGGAACGCGGCACGGCGAAATGCAAGCGGCGTGGGACAGATTATTCAGACTCATGGCCAAGCCCGACAGGAGAAGCCCGCTCAAGCGGCCTCGGCTCCCAGCAATCCGTGGGAACACTGGAGCGTTCCCGCCGCCCTTTCAGGGCTCCCTCCGTGGTGGGCGCCGACCCAGGGTTTCGCCTTGGGGCTCCACCCTGGGCTAAGGCTCCTGTCGCCGCTTCGCGGCTCAAGACATTCGTGATCTTGCCGGCCATAATGAAATGGCCCGGTCTGCTACGCTCGCGCGTCGTTGCGTCAGAACGTCAGCCGCAGCCCAAACTGCATAAATCTGCCGTCATGCGCCCAAGTGGTCCAGCCAAAGGTGCTGCCGGTGAACCTCGAAAAGGTGCTGTCGATTTCCTTGAACTGGGTGTGGTTGAACAAGTTATACATCTCGGCCCGTAACTCCAAATCCATCCTTTCGGTCACCGCGAAGGTCTTCGCCAGGTTGAGGTTCCAATTGTTCTGGCCGGGGCCGCGGACCGTACCCGGGCCGGAATTGCCCTTGACGTCGAAGCCCGGATCGGTGAATGCGCCGATGTCGAAAAAGCGGTCCGACGTTCGGGAGCCGCGCGACAAGTTCGGATCGCCAACTCGATTCGGCATCTCCGGCTCAAAGTCGCGAGCCGAGCTTTGACCGTTAAAGACGGTCCAGGCGTTGCCGGACTCAAACGTGGTGATCAGGCTGGTCCTCCAGCCGTGGATAAGAGCCTTGGGAACGGCGGGAAGGCCGCTGCCCCACTGCGGCTGCCAGACAACGGCGGTGATCCAGCGATGGGGATGAGAATACTCAGCCTCGCCGCGGCCCAGGTGCCGATTCCAGTCCCATTGCAGACTTGATGCCGCCGTTCTCCACAACTCCAGGTACTCGGACAGAAACAAGAAGGGATCCGTCACCGTCTTGGACCAAGTGTAATGCGAGGTGAACTGCAGGCCTTCGCTGAAGCGCCTCTCGAGCTTGATGGTGGCGGCGTTGTAGAAGGAGTTGTGGCCGTGCCGGACCACTCGCACGTCGCGGAATCGGCCGTTCTGATTCGGACGAAACGTGTCAACGAATTCCGCGTCGTCGGGCCACCCGGTGCGGTAAGGCGGCGTGTTCACGGATTCGCGATAGGGAAGCTTGGTGCCGCGAGCCCCTTGGTAAGACAGCGACAGCACCATATCCTGCCCCAGGCTCTTCTGGATGTCGATCATCCACCTTTGGTAATAGGGGTCGGTTTGAGATTCCTGGTCGATCAGGTGGCACTCTTCCGTACAATTGTAGGGAAACTCAAAATACCCGGTCCCCGTACCGGTGCTTACCGGGTAGTTACCCAGTATGAGGTTGCGCCCGGGCCTGAAGATCTCGTCGAACGTCAGAAGCGGTTGATCGTCGGGGACGCCGAGAGCGGCGTTGCTTATGGTCTCGCCACCGGCTCCCGGTGTGTTAGCGCTCGTCCGTGCTCTGAGCTCGCTGATCCCGCCCTGATAGAAGATCCCATAGTTGGCGCGCACCACGAAGTCGGGCCGCAGGCGGTAGGACAGGCCTACCCGGGGACCAAAATTATTCTTATCCGCGGAAAGCGCCTTCCTCGATACACCGTCCGCCCGGCCGGGAAGCACTAACTGCCAGCCCGGATAATCTCGGTCCAGAAGAGCGCAACAGTAGTCGCTCGGAGAGTAAGTGGGGATGATCATGTCGTAGCGCATCCCCAGGTTGAGCGTCAACTTTGGAGTAACCTGCCACTTGTCGGCAAAATAGAAACCCCAAACGTCGTTAAATGGTGTTCTCCAAGGTAGTTCGCCGCCAAAATCATTAGTATTCTCCATGCTGCTCGGCAGGCCCAACATCCAGGAGGCCATTCCGTCGCCTCCCAGCGAACCATCAATGCTTCCGGATCTGGTGAACTGATTGTCAAAGCGGACGCTGCGGCCGCCGACGCTGAGGACCCGCTCCCCTTTGCTGACATAGTTGAATCCGAATTTGAAGGCGTGATTTCCCTTGACCCAGCTCGTGTTGTTTCCGTACTGAAGACCTGGATTGTCGAACACCAAAGCCCCGCCAATGCCGTGGCCCTGATACCCACCGACACTAATTGAATGCATGCCGAAGCCGATCTCTCCCGGCGTGCCGATGTTCTGGAAGTGTCGGTTGCGGGGTGTGTCCGTCTGCGCCAATTTTTCCATCGTGCCGGCGTCAACACTAAAAAGATTGGGCCGCACCCAGCCGAAGGTGAAATCGCTCGTCAAAGTCGGCGTAAACACGCGGGCATAGCTCACTCCGATGACGTAGGACGTATCCTCGATGTTGGTGTCAAAATCCGGGAACAGCCCGCCTCGGTTGTCATCGATCCCGGCCGACTCGGAATAAGCGACATAGATGTTGTCGTTGTCCGTGATCCTGTAGTCAAAGCGAGTATCGATTCGCCAGTTGTAATTGGTCCTCGAGGAGGTGACTCTGTGATTGCGCAGGTCGTCGGGGTTGTTCGGGTTGACAAATCCATTCGACACGGGATAGATATCGTTGATCTGCGTCAGAGCATTTTGATTAATCATCCCTGTTGTGCGGAGGTCGTTGTTGACGATGGGGTCTCGGATGCTGTCGCCGTCCGCGTTGAACCGAGTGGTGAAGGGGTTGTAGAGAAGCACGTTCGGATCATTCGGGAAGCGGCTCACCAACCCGCTGTAGTCCCCCTGCCGCTCTTCCGTCGTCGGCACGCGGAAGAGGTTGCTTCCGCCGAACGAGCCGGTCGCTACGCTTCCGCTGTTATTGTCAAAGCCCTCGTAGCCGGCGAAGAAAAACGCCCGGTTGCGGCCGTCGAACACCCCGGGAAGCCTTACGGGGCCGCCGAGGTTCCCGCCGAACTGGTTGCGTTGCAGCTTGTCCTTCCTCTGGCCCGCTTCCGACTCCGACTTGATGAATGGATGCCAAGCATTCAGTGCCTCGTTCTCGAGGTACTCGAAGATGCCGCCGTGGAACTCGTTGGTTCCGGATTTAATGACCACGCTGTTCGTGGAAAGATCACGACCGCTGGCGGCGGAGAAATTCGCGGTGTCAACCTTGACCTCCTGCACGTTCTCCATGCCTGGGGAGTATTGCGTCCCTCCCAACCAGGAATCGTTAATGTTGACGCCATTCAAGTAGAGACCGTTGTCCCCGCCGCCGCCAACTTGAACGGCAACTCCCCCGACGGTGTGATGCGAGCCCACCGACCAGGTGGCATTGGCGGTCCCGCTTCTGGGAAAGGAGCTGACGTTCGGAGCCAACGTCGAGAAGGCCAAAAAATTTCGCCCCAACGCGGGGAGGGCTTCGACGAGAGTTTCGTCCACCACCTGTCCCACAACGGTTTCCTCGGTCTGTAGCAGCGGAGCGGCCGTAGTCACTTCGACTGTCTCGGTGACCTCGCCGATCTGCAAGGCGATGTCGACACGGACATTGTCGTTGGTGGTGATGACCACGAGATCCGACACCCCCGTCTTGAAGCCGGGCTGCTCGATGGCAACCTGGTAGTTGCCGGCCACCAGATTGGGGAATGAGAACAGGCCGCTTGCGTTTGTCGCACCGACCGTGGCTTGGTTGCGGTCCAAATCGGTCAACGTAACCGTGGCGTCGACGATCACGGCGCCGGTATCGTCAGTCACCAGGCCGCTGATGGTGCCGCGCAGCAAGAACTGCGCCGCGGCGCTGGAAACAACGAGAAGAGACAGAACGACCAGAGACACGAACTTCATATTCTTCATGCGAACAGACCTCCTCCAATCCCGAAAATGTGCAGCTGCAATACGATTTGCCACACGCTGAATGTTGTACTGCTGCCGGCAGGCGAGACGTCCTGCCGCCCGGGGGCAGCGTAGCGTACGGCACTCGCTCAAGTCAACGCTTCTCCCGGATGTTTTCTCACAGATTCTCGCATCTCCCGCATCAGTCGGCGAGGGGCGAGGGGCGCTACCAAGACGGACTCGCCAGCCGAGTCAACCCCGTAACGAGGATCTCAACGGTTGAGAAACTCGTAACGCGGCAGCGGACCGCGGACGCTCAACTCGCTAATCGACGTAAAGTACGTCCGCTTGCTGTGCCGGTGCCGGGTCCCTCCGGCCTCCCCGATGATCCGGATTGCCGTCGTCGTGACTCGTCGGAAGGCCAACAGGTACTCGACAAAGTGGGGCTTATTGAAAGGGAGTCGGCCTGGAGGTAGGGGCGGACCGATCAACAGCCCCGCGAACCGATGAATCGGTTCGCGGCAAGCGTGGACGCTCACGCCACGTCGCCGCCGGGGCGCCGGAAGCGCCGTCGATCACCAGTCGGAGCTCAGGGTATACTTCGGATGATGTGGAAGAGCCACCATGCTCTGTTTGTGTTATGGCTGGCCGCGCCGGCGCCGAGTTTTCAGCAAGTCCCGACCCTTGCCGCCCCCTCGCCTTCCACGAACGCCGCCAAGGGGGTCACGTTCAAAGATATCACGGAAGCTTCCGCACTAGGCGCGTTTGAGCACCGTGCGGGGTCGCCGGCAAAACTGTATGTTCCCGAGATGATCGGCTCGGGTGTTGCACTGTTTGACTACGACAATGACGGTTGGCTCGACGTCTATCTTCTCAATGCTCTCTCCGAGGAGGCGCGGAAGGGCAAGGCTCCACCGAACCCGGCGGCGTTATTCCGCAACAATCAGGACGGAACCTTCACCGACGTGACCGCGCAGGCCGGGGTCGCGAACCAGCGCTGGGGGGCGGGTGTCTGCGTAGGAGACGTCAACAACGACGGTTGGGAGGACCTGTACGTCACCAACTTAGGCAAGAGCCGTCTTTACGTGAACAACGGTGACGGAACCTTCACAGACGCCGCGGAGCGAGCTGGTGTCCAAGTCGACACCTGGGCAACCGGATGTGCATTCGGCGATTACAACGGTGATGGCTTGCTCGACCTCTACGTCGCGGCGTATGTCGATTTCCACTGGGACGATCTCCCGCCCCCGGGCGGCTCAGCCTGCAACTACTACGGAAATCCGGTGGCGTGCGGACCGAGGGGTCTAGCGCCGGCGGTCGATTTCCTTTTCCGCAACGAAGGCGACAGCCGCTTCCGCGACGTCACCCGGAGATCACGCCTCCGAGAAGCAAAGGACAGCTACGGACTGGCGGTTGCGTGGGTCGATGTCGACGACGACGGATCGCTGGATATTGTAGTGGCCAACGATTCGGTGCCGAACTTTCTCTACCACAATCTGGGCGATGGTACGTTCGAAGAGATCGGCGTGCTCAGTGGCTTGGGCACGAACGGCGACGGCCTTGCACAGGCTTACATGGGAATCGCCGTGGGGGACTACAACCACGATGGCAGAAACGATTTCTTCTCCACCACCTTCGACGGCGATAACTACACCTTGCACCGCAACAACGGCAATCTCGATTTCAGTGACGTTACGTTGCAGTCCGGGCTATTGGCGGTAACGCTTCCTTTTCTCGGTTGGGGGACGAAGTTTTTCGACTACGATAACGATGGATGGTTAGACATTCTGGCGGCGAATGGTCATGTCTACCCGCACGCCGACCCCGCGAACTGGGGAACGTCCTATTTGCAGCGGACTCTTTTGTTTCGCAATCTCCGCGACGGGAAGTTTGTCGACGTTTCCGGCAGTTTGGGATCCGGGTTCACACGTCCAAAGAGTTCCCGCGGGGCCGCGGTCGGAGATCTGTTCAACGCCGGCAGCCTGGACGTTGTCTTGAACAACCTGGATGGTGGTCCCACCGTATTGCGAAACCAGCGCACAGGCGACAAGAGCCACTGGATTAGCGTCAAGCTCGTCGGAAATCCGGCGTTGAAAACGCCGCGCGACGCGATTGGCGCGGTCGTGTTTTGCCGCGCGGGCGGGTTTCAACAGCGGGGCGAGGTGGCTTCCGGGCGCAGCTATCTTTCTCAGAGTGACCTCAGGGTACACTTCGGGTTGGGCGCCGCGAAAGAGGTTGATGATCTCGAAATCATCTGGCCCAACGGGCAACGGGAAAACTACACACCATCGTCGGTGGATCGAATCCTTGTCATTGAACAAGGAAAGGGAATCCGGGATCAATGAAGGCCGTCGCAAGGCTTCTGCTTGTCTGTTTCGGCGTTGCCTTTACAGCCGCCGGCCAATCTCCCGATCTCTCCAGGTACGCCCAAGACCTGCGCGCGGCCGATCGCCTGCTTTCCCAAGGTGACTTCAACGGCGTCATCGAAAAACTCCGGTCCTGGCCCGAAAGATGGCCGGACCGCCCGGAAGCCCAACACTTCCTCGGCCTGGCTCATTACCGATTGCGGAACTTTGAAGCAGCGATCCGGCATTTGTCAGCGGCCCTCAAGCGGGAGAAACAAGGATCGGACGCTTGGAAGCAGACGGTGGAAATACTCGGTGCGGCCTACTACTTCGAAAGCCGGTGGCAAGACGCCGAGCCATTGCTCGAAAAAGTCGTGGGCTGGAAGCCCGAAGACTCCGAACTTTCGTATACGCTGGCGATGACCTACCTTCACTCGGGCCGCCGGGACCTGGCGCGGATCGCGTTCGCGAAGATCTTCCAAATCGATCCCGCGACCCCGCGGGCCTTGGCGCTCACCGCCGAGTTGATGCTGCAGGAAAACCGCTCCAAGGATGCCGAGGTGTTGATCCTTCAGGCCGTCGAGAAGCAACCCGACTTACCCGGCGCGGCTTATAGCCTTGGTGTCATCGCGTTTCGCCTGGGCGACTACGAAAGGGCCTCGGACCTGCTCCGAAAAGAATTGGCGCACAATCCCAAGCATGCCGCCGCGTGGCATTCTCTGGGCGAGACTCTATTCGGCTTGGGCAAGCAGGTGGAGGCGGTCGAGGCTTTGAAGCGGGCCATCTGGCTCAATACACGCTCGGCCGGATCCTACATCCTCCTTGCCAAAATCTACGTCGATCAGCAGCGGCTCGAGCTGGCGGAAGATACCGTTCAGCGAGCCATTCAGATCGATCCTCAAAGCTACGAAGCCCACTTCCTGAAAAGCCGCGTCTACTACAAGACCGGCCGCTACGACCTGGCGAAAAAGCAGTTGGCCGGCGCCGAGGAGATTCGGCGCTCAAAAAGGCAGTCGAAGCGCTGAGCCCAATACCCTTCAATTGCGAGACCGTTTGGGGGCGCTGCCAAGACGAGCCGGCAACGGAGTCACACCCCAACCGAAGTCTCAGCGGTTGAGAAACTCGTAACGCGGAAGGGGGCCGTGGACGCTTAGCTCGCTAATCGAGGTGAAGTAGATCCGCTTGCTGCGCCAGTGCCGGGACCCTCCGGCGTCCCCGATGATACGGATTGCCGTCGTCGTGACGGGCCGGAAGGCCAACAGGTACTCGACAAAATGGGGCTTATTGAAAGGGAGTCGGCCGGGAGGCAGGGGCGGACTGATCAAGAGCCCTTCCACCAGCTTCCATTCCCCGCTCCTGTCGCGATATTCGGCATCTAGCGAGGTGAACCAGCCGCCGTTCTCTTCAACGGCGCCGCTGTGGTACGCCAGCAAACCAACGACCTGAGGTTGCCCCCACTCGTATCCGAAAAAATCCTGCTTGGGATTGGAATGACCCTCGATGCTGTAGAACGTCGAGCCGTCGCCCAGGCGCTTTCCATCTCGGATCACTTCGACATCATCCGCATAGAGTGAATGCGGCACGGTCAGCCACATCTCGTCCCGCCAAGCCGTATCCGTCTCGCGGACGTTGCCAAGGACCTTGTCGGCCGAGCGAGCCAGGTTGCGGCCCCGAACGACCAGATTGACCTCTTGCGTGATCACCTGGCCGTTGGCGGCCAACCGCAACATGATCGGGAAAACGCCCGGCGAGGAGGCTTCGCCGGAGATTTTACCGGCGTCGAACCCCAGACCTTCCGGAAGCTGCCCGGACTGCACGCTCCAACGGAAGGGAGATTTACCGCCGAAGACGGGAAACGAGTACTCGACTTGCCGGCCCGTTTCGATATAGGGCGCCGGACCGGCCGGGAACTCGAGCGGATTAACAAAATCCGCTTCCGTGTTGATCAGGTAGAACTCCTCGCCGTCCTCGGTGACCTTCCGGCCGCCATGTCCGAGGATGATCTTCTCCCCCTGCGCGACCATGCGATCCGCCATGTCCCGCAATCCGGCGTCCGGCATGTCGTGGCGAGTGACGTTCTTGTAGAAGTCGTTGAACGGTTCGCTCCAATTGAATTCGGGAACAGGGAAGAGCAAGTTCTCCGGCAGCCCTTTCCGGCCAAGAATCACACCCAGTAAACCCGCCAGCGTGGCGGCTTGATTGTCGGCGTCGAAACCCATCGCGCAACTCAGATCCAAGGTTTTCTGGAAATCACCCCCGCCGTAGAGTTGGGCCAGAACCCCCGCCGCGGCGTTCAGATTCGCGTTCCAGATTGTTTTCGTCGTGAGCGGTTCGCGGTGATAGTATTTCTCCGCCATGTCCCGGCGCGCGGCCTTCCAGTCGTCGGGATACTTTCGGTAGAGGGCTTTCATGTCCGCGACCGTCCGGGCGTAGCGACTATCGGCGGGCAACGCGGCGACACCGATGTCGATCAGCTTGTAAACGTCCGACTCGAAAAAGGCCGCCGCGTACATGGCTCCGTAGTAGACGGTAGGTTCGATTCCCCAGCCGTCGTCCATAATCCGCGCCGCCCACCCGGATTTCGCCGCGGCATAGCGCACCATGCCGGGCGCGGTGACCGCCCAAATCTCATTGATGAGTTGCGGATCGATCTGAAACCAATGCGGATTGAATTCCTTTTGGCCGGTGATCGGGGGAGTGAAACCGTAATTCATGGCGGCGACCGCGGCCCGATTGGCGAGCCAAACACGGTCACGCACATGGTATTTCCACATCGCGGCCAGCTCGGCCAGGGTCGGCTCCGGACCGTGTTTTTCCATCGCCAACAGATACATGTACTCGATGTCGGTGTCGTCGTCGGAAAAGACTCCGTTCGTTTTCTTGAGCCGCTCCAGGTTCCGCTGGTAACCGTATGGGAAGGCGTCGGGACCCGGTTCTTCGATATGTTGGTTTTCGTGCGGCAATCCATAGACGTTGCCAATGCACTGCGCCAACCACGAACCGTGGACTTTGTCGAGATATTCCTCGGCCGAAATCTTCCTGAAACCGGCGTCTTGCGCCGACAGGTTTACTACGGCCAGCGCGGCGAGAAGCCATGGAGTCAGTTTTGGGAGTCGTTTCACGTAGACCTCTTCCTTCTGAATACTTCCTGAATACTTCCCTAATGCAATTTCGCGGAGTGAGCGCGGTACCTGAGACCGAGCCGTCCCGCGCCTTTGCGATTGTACAGACGGACCCACTGGAACACAATAATTTCCCGCGTGAAGCCGAGGGCCACTCTCCCGCTTGCTCTCTCGTTTAATGGACACGCCCGGTCTCATCGGCCGCCCGACTGCCGATCCCCCCGAGTTTGGGCTTCGCGGCCGATCTTGAACGGCACGTCCGGGCCTCCATATAATCAGGTAGGCTGCCGGCGGGGTCTTCGCCACGCCCTGGCTCGTCACTCGATATGTCCAGCAGGTTCATCCTTCCGTGCTTTTGTCTCGCGCCCGCAATCGGCCTGGCGCAGCTCGCCGGCGTGGGGGAAAGCGCCCCTCTTCGAGGCGGCGAAGCCGGCGCGGGCGGATCCCCGGTTCAGCAAGTCCTGGCACAGGCCGACCCGCGGGCCGCAAGCTCGCTTTCCGAGCTACAGGCCGCGGAGATCGAGAAGTTCCTGGATGAGTTTGCCCGTGACCTGGTCTCTCGCGAACTGCGTCTCCGTCTCAATGACAGGCTGAATGAAACAATCGCCCCGGAATTTCAAGGCACGCCGCTCAGTCCCGCATCCGAAGAGCTTTCCCACTCCAAAGACGGGCTGGAAACCTTCCGCCGCAAGCCGCAAACCGAAAGAAGCGTGACATTCGATTCCCTCGGCGGCGAGTTCGAAACCTTTCTTGCCGACTACCAATCCCTCGACTGGGCCAAATTCAAGGTAGTCGGCATCGAGCCGCGGGGCGAAAACGCGGCGCGCACGACCGTGCGGTTCCAGCTAGCGGGTGTGACGAGCGAGGGCTACCGCGAGCAGATCCGCACTGAGTGGCGCTGCG
This sequence comes from Bryobacterales bacterium, assembly GCA_965248235.1. Classification (GTDB taxonomy): domain Bacteria; phylum Acidobacteriota; class Terriglobia; order Bryobacterales; family UBA6623; genus UBA6623. The sequence goes on from CBDFIU010000004.1 coordinate 711,652, forward strand.
AATGGAAGAAGTCGCCCCAGGGCCGCTGGTTATTGGCGGGAATCGAGACCGGTCCGGGCGAGCGAAGCCGGGCCAAGGTCGCGGTTTTCAGCGATGTCTCGGAGGCCGCTTTCGGGCGCAATGCCTCCTTCCACCAACAATTGAAATTCGGGACCGAAGTCTGGCGCACCAAAATGGACGCCGCCTCCGGCATGGATGTCTACGGCCAACAGGGACTCGCGGTCGGCGACTATGACGGGGACGGCCTGGAGGATTTCTATCTCACCCAGCCCGGGGGCCTGCCGAACCGGTTGTTTCGTAACCTCGGCAACGGCCGATTCGCCGATATGAGCGCCGACGCGGGCCTCGACGCCCTGGATGGCTCTTCCGCCGCCTTATTCGCGGACATCGACAACAACGGCGCCCAAGACCTGATCGTTATTCTCTCGACGGGTCAGCCCATTCTGTTCCTGAACGGGGAAGGCGGCCAATTCCGATTGTCCCGCAAGGGCTTTCCCATGGGCGTCAAGCCGGGCGCGGTGGGAGGGTGTCTTGGGGACTACGACCGCGACGGCTTTCTGGATCTATACGTCACCGCGTACCTCTGGCCGAACGCCGCCTCCCAGCTCCCTCGGCCTTACTACGACGCCGCGAACGGTCCGCCCAACGTTCTCTATCGCAACCTGGGGGACGGGACTTTCGAGGATGTGACGGCTGGGACCGGGCTGAACGAAAACAACAATCGATTCAGCCACGCTTGCACCTGGGGCGATTACGATCAGGACGGCCTACCCGACCTTTTCGTGGCGAACGACTTCGGCCGCAAGAACTTGTATCGCAATCAAGGCGGCGGCCTATTTCGCGAGGTCACGGCGGCGGCCGGAGTCGAGGATGCCGGGGCCGGCATGAGCGTGGCGCTGGGCGACTATGACGGCGACGGTTGGGAAGATATTTACTTCGGCAACATGTGGTCGTCGGCGGGGCGGCGTGTCACAACCCAACCCGCCTTCAAAAGCGACAGCCCCGAAGCCCCGAAGGATATCTACCGTCGGCACGCCCGCGGGAATTCGTTGTATCGCGCCGGTCAGGCCGGGAGCTTCGAGGACGTCACCATCCCCTCGGGAGTGGAGATGGGGCGCTGGGCCTGGTGCTCCGACTTCGTCGACTTCGACAATGACGGGCATCTCGACCTCTATATCGTCAACGGCTTCGTCACCGGGACCGAGGGAGAAGCCCCTGACCTTTGAAGTTTCTTCTGGCGGCAGGTCGTGTCGTCTTCCCCCGAAAACCAGGCCCGCTCTTCACAGTACGAGAGTAGCTGGGCCTTGCTTTACCGACTCATCCGACTCAACGGCAGCCTGAGCGGACACGAGCGGAATGTCCTCTATCGAAATCAGGGAGATGGCACGTTCGCGGATCTGTCCGCGGTGGCCGGCCTGGACTTTCCCCAGGACGGCCGCGCTTTCGTCACCTTCGATTTCGACCGTGACGGAGACGTCGACATCCTACAGAACAATCGCAACTCCCCTCAGCTCCGGTTACTGCGAAACGACCTGCCGACCTCCCATCACTCCGTGGCCTTGCGGCTCGAAGGCACCGAGAGCAACCGCGACGCGGTCGGCGCCCGCCTCGTACTCGAGACGGCTTCGGGCCGGCGGCTGACAAGGTCGATACGCAGCGGCTCGGGCTTTCGCTCGCAGCCGTCGCGGACGGTGCACTTCGGCTTGGGCGACGAAGAGGAAGTCCGCGAACTCACGATTTTCTGGCCGTCGGGAACCGTGGAACGCCGCCAAGAAATCCCGGCCGAGCACCTCGTTTTACTCAAGGAAGGGACGACGGATATAATCGCACTCCCGTTCTCAACCCCCTCGGCACCGCAACCTGAGTCGGAGCCGGCTCGGCCTGAAGCCGAGACGAGCCGGACGGGAATCTGGTTGTCCGAGGCGACTCCGGCCCCTCGGTTGCGGGGCCGATCTTTGGACGGCGAGAAATTCCTACCGGAGCAATATCGCGGAAAGCGGATCGTGTTGAACTTTTGGGCGACTTGGTGCTTGCCGTGCCAAGCCGAGTTGGCCGATTTCAGCGAACGTCGCGAGGACTTGGAGGCCGCCGGATTGTCGCCGCTGCTCGTCTCCGTCGACGAGCCAAGCGAGCATGAGACCGTTCGCCGCTATGTGCGTGAAAAGCAGCTGCCTTTCCCCGTCCTACTCCCCGATGAGAACACCGTGACGTCGTTCGATCTGCTGGTCCGTCACATCCTCGACCAATCCGCCGAGTTGGCGATTCCCGCCACGTTTCTCATCAACGAGTCGGGTGAAATCTTGAAGTTTTATCTGGGCCGCACGACCGCCGGTCAAATTCTCGAGGACGTGGGGAATTGGCCGGGTAGCGGCATGGAACTACTCGAGCGGGCTTTGCCTTTCCCCGGACGCGCCTATGTAACCGGCTTCGAAAGGAATTGGGTCGGCCTCGGCGATGCCTACACGGCCGCCGGCCTGAGCGACGAAGCCGTGGCGACCTTGGAGCACGCGGCCAAGGTTCACCCCAAGCACGCGGCCATTCTCGACCGCTTGGGCAGTTTGTATGCCGAGCAGGGCCGACCGCAAGATGCCCTTGATGCACATCAAGCAGCGGTCGAGTTGGGCTTGCCCGGAATCGCGGCGCGGGTTCACCTGGCAGCCGCGCTGGCGGAGCTGGGGAGGCTCCCCGAGGCCCGGGCCGCCGCGACGGAGGCGCTCTCGCGGTCGCCCAAAGACACCGACGCGTTGCGCGTCTGGGGCGCGATTGCATCACGGCAAGGGAAATTCGAGGATGCTCTGCCCGCGCTGCTCTCTTCGCGGCAGCTTGACCCCGACAACCCCGAGGTCCACTACAACCTCGGCTGGTTGTATCTCCAGACAAGCCGAAGAGAAGACGCGGTCGCCTCCCTGCGGCGGGCGGTCGAACTCGATCCGGGGCACGCCAAGGCGCTGCATGACCTCGGCATCCTTCATGCGCGGGCCGGATCATGGGACCAAGCCTCTAACTCTCTCCGCAAGGCCATCGCGGCGAACCCGGAATTCCCGGAGGCGTACTATAGCCTGGGCCTGATCTATGCCCAGCGGGGGGATTTCAAGCAAGCCGAAGAGTCCTTGCAAGCCGCCTTGAAGCTGCGCCCCGACTACGCCGAAGCCCTCACTGATCTGGGGGGCGTCTACATTCAGACCCGCCGCTTCCGCCAAGCCCTGCCTTTGTTCGCCCGCGCCCAACAGGTGAACCCCGAACTGGGTCAGTCCTACCTCAACGCCGCCAAAGCCCATCTGGCCCTGGGCGACAAGCAGAGCGCCCTCGCAAGCCTGGAAGCCCTCCTTAAAGTGCACCCCGACGACTCGACCGCGCTCGCGGCGAGAAAGCAATTACGTCCCTGAAAAACGACCGAAGACCCCGCCCTCTCAAGAGCAGGACTACTGTCAGCCTTCTCGATGACTATTGATTTCGGCAAGTCTCCGAACGTCCCTGAAAGCCCACTTCACTAGTCAGCGATCCTTGATACGCTTCACCTCACCACTAATCATCGAAAATACATGGCAAAGAAATCCAAGCCTTCAGCCGGCCGGCGGCTGCCTGTTCCCGTCGAGATGATCGAACGGCGGATTTATCTTATCCGTGAGCGCAAGGTCATGCTCGATTCCGACCTAGCCGAACTCTACAGTGTCCCTACGAGACGCCTCAATGAGCAGGTCCGCCGCAACCGAACACGATTCCCGGCCGACTTCATGTTCCAGCTGACCAAAGAAGAGCTTGAAAATTGGCGGTCGCAAATTGCGACATCCAAACCGGCTGCCCAATGGGTCTCCGAAGGCCACCCTTTGCCTTTACCGAGCACGGTATTCTGATGCTCTCCTCCGTCCTGCGGAGTGACCGCGCCGTACAGGTCAATACCGCGGGGCTGTGAAAAATTGGGGACTGTGCCGAGCGCCGACCGAATAAGTTCCATCAAACCAGGATTTCCGATTTGGCTCCTCTGACGGCACGAGTCTACACCCTCACCCGGCGAAGCGCAACCATTTCTCCACCCGAAAGAGGCGGCGGCTGAGGCGGGACCGATCGAGCCCCCTTCTTGCCCCTCATGGGGGCTGATCCGCCGCTGCGAAGTCAATTTCGCGGACACCCCTCCGAGCTTCCGTCCTCAGTACACAGATTTCGCATTCGCCAAGTGCGGTGCTAACCACCCGGCACAGGCAGCGCCCAGATCCTCCGCAGCATGTCGCCAAACAGCCGCCGGTTCAGATGTCCCTCGGCCAAGAGCAACCAGTAGTACCGCGCGTGCTTGACCAATCTGCCGCCGGTCTTCATCAACCGCTGCTGCAAGCTCGTCAGTGACCACGTCTTGATCCTGTGCGGCAACCCGAGTCGCCGCCACAGGTTGCCCAGGTTGTAGGCCGGCACGCTTAACTGCAAGCGCACCTCGTTCGCCCGGAAGCGATGGCACGACAGCCGCGTCCAGTGCGTCGCTTGCTTACCTTCTTTGATCCACTGCTCCGCCGTGCCGCGCTTGTTGTAGAAACGCACCACCGACCGGCTTGGCAAGCTCATGTTCGTCACGATAAAACCGACGCGCGCGAATAGCTCGCCCTGGTGGTGCTCGACCTTGGCGACAACTCGTCTCGGCCCCTTCCAGCTCTCCGCCTGATAGCGAAAGCTCTTGTAGCGCACTAGCGGCTTGCGGCCGGGCCTCCCCGGCGGACGAAACAGGATGTCTTCGATCTCCAGCTCCAGGTTCTTATTGGCCGGAATGCGGATCGCGTAGTCCGCGCCGCGCTCCTCCAGCGCCTCGTAGATCTCCGGCTTGGCAAAGGCGGCATCGCCCCGCAAGGCGACCTGCTTGCCCGCAGCCTGTTGGCGCTCGATCTCCGGCAACAATAGCTCATCCCAGTCCTCGGCGCTGTGCACGTTGCCGGGACGCAGCTTGGCAGCGAGGCAATCACCATGACCGTTGAACAAAAGCAACGGGTGGTAGCAGACCGACTCGAAGTGTCCGTTGTAGGCACTGCCTTCCTGTTGGCCATGGACCGGACTCTCGGTGGAGTCCATGTCCAGAACGACCCGCTCGGAGTCGTCGAACGCCTCCGCTTGCCCGACCAGCTCTCGGTTCAGCGCCATCAGCCCCAGCAGGTTCTCTTCGCTCGCCAGCATCTCCGTCTCGAAGCCGTGCAGCGTCGAGGTTAAGGCCGCACCGCGATCCCAGATCTTCTGCGAGCCGATCAAGCGAAACGTCGGGTCAGCCGACACTCGGACGGCGTCGTTGACGTCCTCGTAGCCTGCCAAGCGGCTGTAGATCGACTGCCGCAACAGATCAGCGAGCGTGAACTGCTTGTTGGTGCCTTGCCGGGAGTCGCTGAGATGCTCGTCAATCAGTTCTCCGAGAGCGAGCCGTTCGTCCAGTTCGCGAACCAAAATCAGGCCACCGTCGGAAGTGACGTGCGATCCCTGGAAATCGACTTTCAACGAGCCGTTGAAACTTAGCTGGAATGGCTTGGTTTGTTTTTCACCCATTGGGTGTTGGCCTCCATGGCGTCCTCAGCGGGCTCTAGCCCCTATGGTGCGGGCCAAATTCCGGGGCCGCCGCCAAGCATCTGTTCACCTCGCTCCGGACCTGAAATATAGTTTCAAAAGGGAAACGCTTGCCCCCGGTAACCGCTGTTATAGGGTAAGATAGCTCGATTACCAGCCATGAAAAACTTCCCTTTATCCCTGATCACCTCGGTTGCGTTCGCCGGCGTTCTCAGCACTTGTTCGACGGTCCCCGAGCCCGGCTATGAGCAAATTTCCCTGGCGGAGCTGCGGGACAAGATCGCCGGCGGTTGGGCGGGCCAGATGATCGGCGTCAGCTATGGCGCCCCGACCGAGTTCCGGCACCGCGAGACCATCATCCCGGAAGACAAGCTGCCGCAATGGAATCCCGATGCGGTCACGGAGGCGATCGATCAGGACGACCTTTACGTCGACATGACCTTCGCCCAGGTGCTCGACGACAAGGGACTCGACGCGACCACCGAAGACTTCGGCGCCATGTTCAAGGACGCCAAGTATCGGCTCTGGCATGCCAACCTGGCCGCGCGCCGGGCGCTCAAGCGCGGGGTTCCCGCCACGCTCAGCGGCACGCCGAAGTACAACTCCCACGCCAACGACATCGATTTTCAGATCGAATCCGATTTCGTCGGGTTGATGTCGCCCGGGCTTCCGCAAGCTTCGAATGACCTTGGCTATCGCGCCGGCCGAGTCATGAACCATGGCGACGGCATCTACGGCGGCATGTTCGTGAGCTGCATGTACGCGGCGGCTTTCTTCGAGAACGATCCTCGAAAACTGGTCGACGCCGGGTTGGCTTGCCTTCCCGCCGAAAGCCCTTATGCGATGTTGATCTCCGACCTGATCGACTGGTCCGAGCAGCACCCCGAAGACTGGATCAAAGTCTGGAATTTGGTGGAAGACAAGTGGAACAAACGCGAACCCTGTCCGGAAGGCGGGGCGAATGCGTTCAATATCGACGCCAAGCTCAACGGCGCCTACATCGCGCTGGGCATGCTCTACGGCGAGGGAGATTTCGGCAAGACGATGACGATTTCCACTCGCTGCGGGCAGGACTCCGACTGCAACCCCTCCAGCGCGCTCGGCATTCTCGGAGTGGTCATGGGCCTAGAGGGCATCCCCGACGAGTACAAGAGCGGCATCGAAAAAATGGCGGACGAAAAGTTCAGCTATACGAACTACTCGTTTCGAACCATCGTCGACAGCACTGAAAAGCGCGCCATTGCAATGGTTGAACGACATGGCGGACGCGTCGAAGGCGACCAACTGATCGTCAAGACCCAGGACGCGGTCCCGGCCAAGCTCGAAATTTGGGACGACTATGGGTCCCCGGTCGAGCGCGTTCCGGTCACCGACCCGCGATGGTCTTGGAAGGGAAACTGGAAGGACACGACCTCCAATTGGGGTCCCGAACACACCGTGAAGACCAGCGGACGCAAGGGATCCGAGGCGGCGATCGATTTTGAAGGAACCGGTGCCATCATCTCGGGCTTTTATCTGCCCACCGGCGGCACGGCCGACATCTTTCTCGACGGCGAGTTGAGTCGAACCGTGGACGTCTACCCCGATGAGCCCGCCCCCAAGGGCTGGGAGTCCGTGTGGCACGACTACTATCTCGATGAAGGCAAACACACGTTGCGCGTCGTGGTGCGGGGCGAGCCCTACTCGGACTCGAAGGGCAGCGACATTGCGCTCACGCATCTAGTTGTGTTTCGATAACCGATTCGTCGTCGCGGGCGGTTCCCGGGCTCGATGCGCCGGCGCCCTGGCGAGGAAACAACTCCGACCGCAATAGGAAAGGACCATGAGCGAGCATCCTGAAATCGTTGTGATCGGCAGTCTTAACGCCGACTTGGTTCAGAACGTCGACCGGCTGCCCAAGGCGGGCGAAACGATCATCGGCGGCAATCTCGATACCTTCGCCGGAGGCAAGGGCGCCAACCAAGCCTATGCCGCCGGCCGCATGGGGGCGCGCGTCAGCATGATCGGCCAGGTGGGCAGCGACGGCCTCGCGACCTTCTTGCTCGAGAGTTTGCGGGCCGCCGGGGTCAACACCGAGTCGGTCGGCGTATCGGATTCGCCGACGGGCGCGGCTGTGATCCTCGTTCTACCCGATGGAGAAAACCTGATCGTCATCGCGCCGGGTGCGAATGCCGCGGTCACTCCCGAGGTGGCCGCCGAGAGATTGAGCATTCTCAAAGAGGGCGCCTACTTGTTGGCCCAGTTGGAAATTCCAATCGAATCGGTTGAGAAATCGCTGGCGGTCGCCAAGGCGCGGGGGGCGACAACGATCCTCGATCCGGCGCCGGCCCGCTCGCTTTCTCCCGCGCTGCTGCGCCAAGTCGATTTTCTCACGCCGAATGAAACGGAAACCGCGACCCTCTTGGGTGAGGCCGCTTTCTCGATGGACGACGATTCCGCGATGGAACTCGCGGCCGGTCGACTACTCGGGCTTGGGCCCAAGACGGTCGTGCTGAAGCTGGGAGCCCGAGGTTGTCTGATCGCCGGCGAGCACAGCGGTCACCGGGTGCCCGGATTCAAAGTCGACGCCGTGGATACGACCGCCGCCGGAGACGTTTTCAACGCCGCCTTCGCCGCGGCGCTTGCCGAGGGTCTGACGGTTCCGCTCGCGGCGAGATTCGCCAACGCGGCGGCGGCCCTGTCGGTCACTCGACCCGGGGCGCAGAATTCGGTCCCGTCACGCGCGGAAGTAGATCAGTTTCTGAGTGAAGTCGAAGCTTGAGTTCGGCGAAAACCGGAACTGGGGAGGTGTGGAATGTTTGTTGTCGAAAGCTTAGGGCCGGCCATCTTGCTCTGCATGGTCACCATGATGGGCTGGGGTTCTTGGGCCAATACGCAGAAACTGGCCGGTAAAGAGGATTGGCCCTTCGAACTCTACTATTGGGACTACGCGATCGGCGTGTTCCTGACGGGCATCGTGTTCGCCTTCTCGCTGGGCAGCTTTGGAGCGGCCGGCATGGGCGCGGCGGCCAATCTCAGCCAAGCGGCGGGCGGGCCGATCAGCGACGCGTTTTTGAGCGGCGTGCTTTTCAACATCTCCAACATTCTGCTGGTCGTGGCGATCGATGCCGCCGGGATGTCGCTGGCCTTCCCGGTCGGAGTCGGGTTGGCGCTGGTGATCGGCACCGTGCGCAGCTTTATTCAGGCGCCCCAGGGAGATCCGGTGCTGCTGTTCGCCGGTGTCGCCTTGATCGTCGTCGCCATGATCATGTCGGCGCTCGCCTACAGTAAACTTCCCCCCGTCACGGGCCGCCGTCTCGGGCGAGGTCTGCTTTTCGCCGTCATCGCCGGCAGCCTGATGGGGTCTTTCTACCCGATGCTGATGCAAGCCATCTCGCCGGACTTTCGTACCGCGGCGATCCAGCCCGGCTACCTAACCCCTTATACGGCCTTGATCTACTTCGGCATCGGCCTTCTGCTGAGCAACTTCGTCGTGAATACGGTCTTCATGAAGGCCGGCGGCAAAACCTATTCGCAATACTTTGGCGGAGGCCCGAAACTTCATTCCCTGGGAATACTCGGGGGCCTGATCTGGATGGTCGCTCTCAGCCTCAACGTGATTGCCTCGGGAGTCGCCGGCCCGGCGATTTCCTACGCTTTGGGCCAGGGCGCTACCTTGGTGGCGGCCGTTTGGGGTGTCTTCATCTGGAAGGAATTCAAGGGCGCGCCCAAGAGCGCCACGCCATTCATTGTGCTAATGTTCTTTGGTTACACGAGCGGCCTGACCTTAATCGGAATTGCGACTCTGTAAGCATCCGAGAATTTGCGGGGTGCGCGGGGAGCAAGGAAAACAATGAGAAGTAGTCTAGTGGTCGGTGTGTGTCTTTTGTCGGCTTTGGCGCTGGTTTGGTGCGGCCCGTCGTTAGCCCCCGACGAGGTGGCGATCTCTCTCGCCGATCTCCAGGATCGCATCGAGGGGGGCTGGGCGGGCCAGATGGTCGGCGTGGCCTACGGCTATCCCACCGAGTTCGTCTTCAACGAGCAAATCATTCCCGAAGACAAAATGCCCCAGTGGACCCCCGATATGGTGGCCGGCGCTCTTGACCAGGATGACCTCTACGTCGAAATGACGTTCGCGGCCGTCCTCGACGACAAGGGACTCGACGCCACGACGGAAGACTTCGGCGAAATGTTCAAGGACGCCCAGTACCGCCTATGGCATGCCAATCTGGCCGCTCGGCGCGCGCTGAAGCGCGGCGTGTCGGCCATGCTGTCGGGAACGCCGCGATACAATGCTCACGCCAACGACATTGACTTTCAAATCGAGGCGGACTTCGTGGGACTCATGACGCCCGGCATGCCCGCCGCGGCGAACGAGCTTTGCCTGCGCGCCGGCCGCGTCATGAACTACGGCGACGGCATTTATGGCGGCATGTTCGTCTCCGGCATGTACGCGGAGGCGTTCTTCGAGGACGACCCTCGAAAGATTGTCGAGGCCGGCGTGGCGGTTCTGCCTCCAAAGAGCCCTTACGCGCTGTTGATTCAGGACGTGTTGCAATGGTCCGCCGATCATCCCGATGACTGGATGAAAACCTGGCAGTTGATCGAGGACAAGTGGAATAAGCGCGAACCGTGTCCCAACGGAGCCCTGCGGGCGTTTAACATCGACGCCAAGTTGAACGGCGCCTACATCGCCTTGGGCTTGCTCTACGGTGACAAGGATTTCGAAAAAACCCTGATCATCTCCACGCGCGCCGGTCAGGATTCCGACTGCAACCCGTCGAACGCCCTCGGCATTCTCGGCGTCATGATGGGCTACAAGTGGATTCCCGATCGCTGGAAAAGCGGCATTCCCGCCATCTCCGACAAGAAGTTCAGCTATACGCCATTCACTTTCCCCGGGATTGTCGAGAGCACGCAAAAGCGGGCCATCGCCATGGCCGAGAAACACGGCGGGCGTGTCGAGGGAGATCGCCTCATCGTTAAGAAGCAGCAGGCCACCCCCGCCGAGCTTGAGATCTGGGACGACTACGGCTCCCCCCAGGAACGCATCCCGGCCTCGGACGCGCGTTGGCGCTGGAAAGGCCCATGGAAACAAAACCTCATCGTCGACCGGCGCGAAACCGAATGGCGCGGCAAGATTGCTTCGAAAAAGGGAGCGGAAGCGACGATTTCGTTTGAGGGAACGGGCGCGATCATCACGGGCCCCTATCTGCCCACCGGCGGAACGGCCGAGGTTTATCTTGACGGCGAGTTGCACAATACGGTGGATGTCCACCCGGACGAAGACAATCGAAAATACGGGGATTCCGTTTGGCATGTCTTCGGCCTTGAAGATGGGTCCCACACCGTCCGCGTCGTGGTGCTCGGCGAGCCGTATGAAGGATCGCAAGGGAGCGAAGTGATTGTCGAGAACTTGGTCGTCTTTCGCTAACAGCCGCCGGCAAAACTCTGTTCGGGCGAAAGAGGGGTCGGGTCAAGAATCTCTTGAGCCGCGAAGCGACGGCGGGAACCGTAGCCCAGGGTGAAGCGAAGCGGAACCCTGGGTCGCCGCCACCACAGGTCGAGCCCTGAAGGGGCGGCGGGAGCAAACGGGCGTACCGCCCGGGAGCGAGAAAGGGAATTCGCATGAAACGAACAAGTCGTTGTATTAACACGGGGATTATCACCGCGGCGCTGGCGCTTTCTTCGTTGGCGGTCCCCGCTGGCCTACAAGCCAAGGAAAGAGTCATCAGCCACGACGAGCTGATGGACAAACTCTCCGGCTTCTGGATCGGGCAACTCCTGGGCAACTACATCGGTTTCCCATTCGAAAACAACTACGTCGAGGAACCGATTCCGATCTTGATCGATCATGTCTATACCGCCGACTATGACGGCGATCCGGAACTCAAGATCAACAGAAAAGACCGCCGAGGCCACATACCGGTCATCGCCCATGCCTTAAAGGGCGCTTTCAGCGACGACGACACCGATATCGAATTCGTCACCCTGCACGCCGTCGAGAAATACGGATTGGACATCACCTACCCCGAGATCACCCAGATGTGGAAAACCCACATCAACGACTACATCTGGGTCGCGAACCGCGAAGCCCGCAATTTGATGGACCAAGGACTCGTCGCCCCCGACACCGGCCGCAAACAGAACAACAAGCATTGGTTCCAAATCGATCCGCAACTGGTCAACGAGATTTGGAGCGCCTTCTACCCCGGCATGACGAAACACGCCGCCAGGCGCGCCTTATGGGGCGCCCGGATTACCAACGACGACTGGGGCACCCACCCGACCATCGCCTACGGCGCCATGATCAGCGCGGCGTTCTTCGAGAAAGACGTGCGCAAGCTGGTCGCGATCGGCATCGAGGCCGTTCCCAACGAGGGCCCCTTCGCCGAGGGCATTCGCGATGTCGTCAAATGGCATGCCCAACACGACGACTGGCGCGACACGCGGAAGAAAATCCACGACAAATACTACGCCTATAAGAAAGGGTCGTACGAGGCGCCGGTAAGCGTCGTTTCCTCGCTTAACAATGGGTTGACCGGCATCATGGCCGCGCTTTACGGCGAGGGGGATTACATGAAGACGGTGGGCATTGCCACCTCGGCCGGGTACGACTGCGACAATCAAGCGGCGACCATGGGCGGGCTGATCGGCGTCCTCAACGGGCTCAGCGGCATGGGGACCGTCGCCACCAACCTCACCCTGAACCTCGCGGCGTGGACCACTTGGGAAAAGCCCTTCAACGACCGCTACGTCAACATCTCCCGCGACGAAGTGAAGTTGCACACTCCCATCAGCGAAATCGTTGCGCGCATCGCCGCCGTGGCCAAAACCGCCATCATCGAAAACGGCGGCCGCATGGAGGTGCGCGACGGCAAACCCGTCTACGTCATCAATTCCGACTTCTGATCGACGCGGAAATAACTACACAGCCATTGTGAACCGGCTGGTTCAATACCTCGCCGTCAGGGTGGATCTATGTGTCGTAATTCTGTGCGAACTGAGTCAGACTGCCGACAGTACCAGTGCTCACACCGAACGCGGCGGTCAAGGGTTCCGCAGCCCCCTCGACAATCTGCGCAGAGCCGTCTCCAGCGAGAGTGGTAGGATTATCCGGACCGACCGGTCGGCCTAAAACCGCGAGGGAAGTTCGGAAGTCATTGCAGACAACGTGGTTGCCGCCCGGGTTGGCGTCAGCGACTTTCGTCTTAGGCCGACCAGGACCGGTTTTATCCAGGTCAGCCTAAACATAAGTTGATGGGTATTTACTTGACTCAGGTGACCACAAGATGTAGGATCGGGGAAATGGAAGATTATCCTCGGAATCTGGCCGAGTTCGAGGGGCGTTTCGCCACCGAGCAGGCCTGTCGAGAGTATCTGTGTCAACTCCGCTGGCCGGAGGGTTTTCGTTGTCCGCGATGCGGGCACGACAAAGCGTGGGCGGTGCGGACAGCGCTGCTGGAGTGCGCCGGCTGCGGGCATCAAGCTTCTCCAACGGCGGGCACAATATTTCAAGACACCCGCCAACCCCTCCAGAGTTGGTTTCGAGCCATGTGGTGGCTCACGAGCCAGAAGAACGGGGCGAGCGCGCTGGGCTTGCAGCGGGTGTTGGGCCTGGGCAGCTACAAAACGGCCTGGACTTGGTTGCATAAGCTCCGGCGCGCCATGGTGCGGCCCGGACGCGATCGGCTCAGCGGGCGCGTGGAGGTTGACGAGACTTACTTAGGAGGCTTGGAGGAGGGCGTGCGCGGTCGCCAAACCGACGCTAAGGCGCTGATTGTAGTAGCGGCCGAGGAAGATGGTGCCGGCATCGGGCGGGTTCGGATACGCACCATTCCCAACGCCTCCGGGGACAGCTTGATGGCCTTCGTCGGCGAGTCGATCGAACCCGGCAGCGTGGTCCATACCGACGGTTGGCTGGGATACGAACCGCTCGAAGGCGACGGCTATCGCCACGAGGTGAGCTACCTGGAGGGGCAACCGGCGCGCGCCTCGAAACTGCTCCCCCGGGTGCACCGCGTGGTGTCGTTAGTGAAGCCGCTGGATACTGGGCACGCATCAAGGAGCGGTCAGTCACGAGCATCTCGACTCCTACCTCGACGAATTCGCCTTCCGCTTCAACCGCCGCAAGTCCAGAAGTCGAGGCAAGCTCTTTTACCGCCTGGTTCAACAGGCCGTCGCCGTGCCACCGGCACCCTACAAATCGCTGGTCGGAGGCACCGCGACACGCGCTACGGACGACCACAACATGTAGGGGCTATTTCCCAATACCTGAGTCAAGTAAATGCCCATCCATAAGTTATACCGGCCGATTCCACTGGGACGGCGCGCCCACAGAAACCTCCTCTTGGTGGGACAAACAAACATAAGGAGTGATGAGCATGACAAACGACGCTAAGACCGGAACGGTCGATATCAATGGCACGAAGCTCTACTATGAGCTCGGGCAGAGGGCCATCACTGTTCTTCATCCCGGGTGCGGAAGGTGACGCCGAAGAGTATCTCCGAGTTGTGGAACGGCTCGACAACGATTTCACCGTATTGAGCTACGACCGTCGCGCGTATTCACGAAGCCCTCGACCGGCCGGGTACACTGGCAGCACCGTGGACGTGGAAGCAGGCGACGCCGCGGCTCTTCTCAGGGCTTTGGAACTGGCCCCGGCGATTGTGTGGGGCAATAGCTCAGGCGCCATCATAGGGCTAAGCTTGGTGCTGCGACATCCTGAAGTGGTTCGTAAAGCCATGCTGCATGAACCCCCGCTCTTCGCGGGTCTAAGCAACTCCGACCACGTACTGGACTTCTTGAAGAAGGCCACTGCGAATGGCAAAGCGCCTTTCTTGCGCATGCTGACGGGCGATGCCGTGTACAACGGTTTCTCCGAGGGGTACCGCACACGCTTAGAAGCCGACGACACATGGATTCAATACGAGTTCAACAACTTCGAGCACTACAGACCGACCGACGAAGACTTAGCACAGGTACAGAAGCCGGTGGCCGTGCTGTATGGCGCCGACAGTCCGCCGTTTTTTGGGGAGGCAGCCAACTGGCTGTCGGAACGCCTGGGTACCGAGCCTGTGACCATGTCTGGCGGACACGGGCCCCACTATGACAGGCCCGAAGAGGTCGCCAAGATCATTCGGGACCTTGCGCCCATCGACTGATTTGGGGTGCCGAACGTTTCCTGAAACGTGTCTATCTCAACAAACCATGGTTCGCCGCAGGCTAAGTCGTGCCATCGTTCGCAAGACGAGGGTGACAACGGCGTGCTGTCCAAGAACTCGGCCGGGTTGTAAGTGCCTGTTAGATTGGCGCTTGGCGCGGGCTACGATTTCGAGATGAGAACTGTCCTGCACCCCGCCCAGGTACCGGATCGACCTATCGGGAGCGGCGTTGGTCAGCGGGAAACTCGCCTCTGCTGAAAGAGAGAAAGTCCCGGTGCGCTTCGGGCAAAACCGCCTCGGGCTCATTAACTTGACAATGCCGGCTCGGAAGTAGAGATTTCCGCGGACCCACCGTTTCCCCGCACCGGACCCATCGAAGGAGCCGGCAGTCGAGCATTCTTGACCCGCATTTTCAATTTGATGTATGAGCTTCAGACCATCCAGCGACCTTCAGCGTCTTTATTGATAGGGGCTAGAGCCCGATAAGGACGCCATGGAAGGTCAACACCCGATGGGTGAAAAAGAAAACAAGCCGTTTCAGCTCACGTTGAATGGATTTCTCAAAGTCGATTTTCAAGGATCGCGAGTCACCTCGGATGGCGGTCTGATTCTCGTTCGCGAACTGGATGAACGACTCGGACTCGGCCAGCTGATCGACGAGCATCTCAGCGACTCGCGACAAGGCTTGAACAAGAAGTTCGCGCTGGCCGATCTGCTGCGGCAGTCGGTCTACAGCCGACTCGCTGGCTACGAGGACCTCAATGACGCCGTTCGAGTATCCGCCGATCCGACCTTTCGCTTGATCGGCTCGAAAAGGAACTGGGATCGCGGAGCAGCCTTGACCTCGACACTGCATGGCTTCGAGACGGAGATGCTGGCGAGCGAAGAGAACTTGCTGGGGCTGATGGCAGTGAACCGGGAGCTGGTCGCGCAAGCCGAAGCTCCCGACGGTTCAGACCGCGTGGTGCTCGACATGGACTCCACGGAGAGCCCCGTCCACGGCCAACAGGAAGGCAGTGCCTACAACGGCCATTTTGAGTCCCTCTGCTATCACCCGCTGTTGCTGTTCAACCAGCACGGCGACTGCCTAGGCGCGAAGCTGCGTCCCGGCAACGTGCACAGCGCCGAGGACTGGGACGAGCTGCTACTGCCGGAGATCGAACGACAACAGGCGGAGGGCAAACAGGTGACGTTCCGCGCCGACGCCGCCTTCGCCAAGCCCGAGATCTACGAGGCGATGGAGGAGCGCGGCGTGGACTACGTGATTCGCATCCCGGCGAACAAGAGCCTGGAGCTGGAGATCGAGGACATCCTGTTTCGGCCACCGGGTAGGCCGAACGCCAAGCCCCTAGTGCGCTACAAGAGTTTTCGCTATCAGGCCGAGAGCTGGTCGAAGGCAAGGCGAGTTGTCGCCAAGGTCGAGCATCACCAGGGCGAACTATTCCCGCGCGTCGGATTTGTCGTGACGAGCATGAGCTTGCCGAGCCGCTCGGTCGTACGGTTCTACAACAAGCGCGGCACGGCGGAGCAGTGGATCAAGGAAGGCAAACAGGCCACGCACTGGACCCGCTTGTCGTGTCACCGCTTCCGGGCCAACGAGGTACGGCTGCAACTCAGCGTGCTGGCCTACAACCTGGGCAACCTGTGGCGGCGGCTCGGGCTGCCGCACAGGATCAAGAGCTGGTCGCTAACGAGTTTGCAACACAGGTTGATGAAGACGGGTGGTAGGCTGGTCAAGCATGCTCGCTACTACTGGTTGCTGCTGGCGGAGGGGCATCTGAACCGGCGGCTGTTCGGTGACATGCTGCATAGGATCTGGGCGCTGCCTGTGCCGGGTGGGTAGCGTTGCGGGCGAGGATCAACAGTTTTTGGCTCCAAAAAGGTTTCGCAGGGAGCAGTGTCGGCCGGAGCGCCGTTCAGCCCGCTCAATCAACGTCTGTGAGCGGACGGACGAGCCCTGGCGCCTACCGGCGGAGGTGATGTGCAGGGTTCAGCGCGAAAAGACGTGGTATTCGGCGCAGCGGGGGTGTATCCTGTGACCGTGCCAGGGCCAAAATGGAAATCCTGGATCAAGCGGCGGAATTCGGGCCGGCCGTCTGACCCGGCACGGCAGGCCAAGCACAAACCCCGTCTCTTCTCACCGTAACCGGAGATACGAAACTGTAACCGGAGATACAGAATTAGCGCGGGCTACTACTACTAGTGACCTCCGTGTTCACTCGTCTGCATTTCCATGGTCAGCTCCGGCTAGAAGCATAGAGGGACTAGCCCCGGCTCATTTTGCATTTCGCAAAATTGCGAGCCAGGCTTCCTCAGCCTCTTTGTCCCGATCCTGCCGGGAAGAGGCCCGCGCGAAGCGGTTGCGCCCGCGCGGTTGGCGGCTACTTATCGACGGTGCAACCCCGCCGCTGGTCTAGACTTCCGCCTTTCGAGGCATCCTTGCCGCGTTCGACCAGGCCCAACTGTAGCGGCTCTCCGGCTAACGGCATCGGGAATGCTCCGGATCAGTATCGATACGACGCGTATCAGATCCACCATCGCTTTACCTCCTGCCGATCAACCAAAGTTTCTTCCCATGGACCCCAGCCGTCATTGCGACCAACAAATCCACGAGGGTTGAGGTTGTTGCTCCTACTCGCCGAAGCCGGTTCCCGGCCTCCGCTTTCCAACGGATCAACCGCCTCCCTTATCTGAGTTCGCTTTCACAAACCCCGGCGAACGCTCTCAAGACCTCAAGAGCGCTTGCCGGGGGTCGCTGATAGTTGCTCCGCATCACTTTTTTGCCTTTTTCCCTCGCTTTTCTTGCTCCGCCGGCGCTGGATGTAGCGTTGAATCAACCGCCGACTTGTGGAATTTCATGTCCGAGCCTCCTTTGCTTCCAGGCCCGCTTGCGGCAGGCCGCCGAGAAGTAGCGCTGATTCGGCCGGCGCGGCGCGAAGGTCCTTCCGCACTTGAAGTCTGGCGCTCCCAATGATAACTTGGAGATACGTTTCGAATCTCTCATTCGACACTTCCATGCGATACCGCAAAAACAAGCGCCTCGCTTGTCGCGGCCTGATCTTGCTGGCGTTCTCCGTCGCTTCCGCCGCAGCCGCCGATTCAACGGCGCCGAGCTTCCGCGACGACGTCCTGCCGGTGCTCAAGCAGCGCTGCATCGCTTGCCACGGGCAACAGAAACCGCAACAGGGCCTCAATTTGACCGACGCCTCCGCGATTTTCAGGGGCGGCAGGTCGGGTCCGGCTATCCAAATCGGTGCATCGGGAAAGAGTCTGCTCCTCACCAAGCTTGTGAGCGGAACGATGCCGCCGGGCGGTCCGAAGCTCCCCGACGAAGAGATTGAGCTGATACGTCGGTGGGTCGACGAAGGCGCCGCGCGGGAAGCCGGCGTCTTGGGCTTGAATCCGGTGACGGAGGCGGACGTGCTGCCGATCCTTTTGGCGCGCTGCGTGGCCTGTCACGGCAAGAGCAAACAGAGCGCGGGCTTGGATCTCAGAACGCAAGCCTCTCGTCTCGCCGGCGGCGAGTCCGGACCGGCCATTGTTCTCGGCAAGCCGGATGAGAGCTTGCTGATCCTCAAGGCGGAAGCCGGCTTGATCCACCCTCCGCCCAAGATGCAGTACGACTACGCGGTCCGAAACCCGACGGAAGCCGAGATGACGGTCCTGCGGCAGTGGGTAGCCGGCGGTTGCCCTCCCGCGCCGGAGTTGCCAATTGGACCGATCGAAATTGGCGAGGACGATAAGAACTTCTGGGCGTTTGTGCCGCCCGTGCGGCCGTCGGTCCCCGCCGTCAAGCGTCAGGAACTCGTCCGCAATCCTATCGACGCCTTTTTGCTCGGGAAACTGGAGGCGCGCGGCATGAGCTACTCGCCCCAGGCCGAGCCCCACCAACTGCTGCGCCGTGCGTATCTCGTTTTGACGGGTATGCCGCCGACGCCGGAGCAGGCTCGCGAATACTTGGGGTATTCTTCGCCCGGCCGCTACGAGCGCCTGATCGATCGTCTACTGGATTCGCCGGAATACGGCGAGCGCTGGGCCCGCCACTGGCTCGACGTCGCCGGCTATAACGAAGTCGAAAGCGCCTCGACCGTGGCGCCGACACGCAAGCACGCCTGGCGATACCGTGACTATGTCGTCCGCTCCCTCAATGCCGACAAGCCCTTCGACCGCTTTCTGACCGAGCAAATCGCGGGAGACGAAATCGCTCCTTGGAAGGGGCAACCCGTTACCCCCGAACTCGTCGACCGCATCGCCGCCACCGGCTATCTCCGAACCGCCAATGATCCCACCTGGGAGATCGAGTTCGCCTTCCTGGGCGAGCGGATGGACGTCCTGGCCGACCAAGTACAGATCCTGGGCTCCGGCCTGATGGGGCTGACAATTGGCTGTGCCCGTTGCCACGATCACAAATACGATCCCATCTCACAGCAAGACTTCTATGCCATGACGGCGATTCTGCAGTCGGCCTTCGATCCCTACGACTGGAAGCAGCCGCAAGACCGCGTTCTGCCGATTGTGTTGGATCAGGAAAAGGCCGCCGCCGACCAACACAACACTCCCCTCAAAGCGGAGATCGAAAAGATCGAGAAGGCGCTCGAGGAGCGGGCCGCGCCGTATCGGAAACAGCTTTTCGACGAACGGCTCGAGGCCTTGCCCGAGGCGGTTCGCGACGATCTTCGCGTCGTCAAAGACACGCCGAAAGAGGATTTGACGGAAGTTCAGCAATACCTCGCCAGGCAGTTTCAGCGGACTCTTGACATCTCCGTCAAAGACGTTTTCGAGCGCTTCGAGGCTTTCAAGCCGATCGGCGATCCGATGCGTGAAAAGCTCAAGGAGCTGCGCGGCAAACTGAAGCCCGAACCGAAGATCCGAGCACTCACCGACATGGGCGGCGTGCCGTCCAAGGCCTATTTGCTACAGCGCGGCAACGCCATGAACCCGGGTAGCCTCGTGAAACCGAACACGCCCGTCGTCGCGTCCGCGCACATTAAACCGTATACGCCGGTGAAGTTGCCCCCGGAGATCGACTCGAGCGGCTACCGGCTGGGTCTGGCCCGCTGGTTAACGCAACCGAATCACCCATTGGTGCCCCGAGTGCTCGTCAACCGCATCTGGATGCGCCATTTCGGACACGGCATCGTCGCTACTGTCGATAATTTCGGTAAGTTGGGCGAAAAGCCGACTCACCCGGAGTTGCTCGACTGGTTGGCGGTCGAGCTTGTCGAGGGCGGCTGGAAGCTCAAGCGCATGCATCGCCTGATCATGACCTCGCAAGCCTTTCGCCAGTCCTCCCGCAAGACGCCCGAAAACATCGAGGCGGATCCCGACAATTTCTTGGTGTCCCGCGTGGCGCTCAGGCGGATGGACGCCGATCAACTCTACGACTCGATGTTGCGGGTCACCGGACAACTCGACCCGGAGCGTTTTGGGCCTCCCGCGGAACTCGACGTACGAGAGACCGGAGAGATAGCCGTCAAGCCCACCGACGCGGGTTACCGGCGCAGTATCTACACCCTGCAGCAGCCGCTCCAGCCCGTCACTCTTCTCGAGGCCTTCGACTTTCCACAAATGGCGCCGAATTGCACCATGCGGAGCGTCTCGAACGTCGCGACCCAGGCGTTGCAGCTGATGAATAGCGAGAGAACATGGGAGCTTGCTCGCTATCTGGCCGGCCGCATTGTCGACGATGTGGGCCAAGACCGCCCGCGGCGGGTGGACGCGGTCTTCCGGCGCGTGCTGACTCGCCCGCCGTCCGAGATCGAGATGCGGGACTCGCTCGCGACTCTGGATACGTTTGAGGAACATTGGCTGGCGCGTGTGAGGGAAGATCGTCGAGAAACTCCGTCCGCGTCGACGGCGAGTTGGCTGGCGTTGGCGAATCTGTCCCACACAATCTTGAACTCGGCGGAGTTTGCCTTTATCGACTAGTACTCAGACCACGCGATACGGTCACTCAAGAATAGTGCTTTGCAGCCAGACAAACTTTCTCACGCGGTCGTGGCGCTAACAGGAGCGAATTTTGGCCAAACACAGCGATCTAGACCGACGCGACTTCCTTTCACGGATTGCCAACGGCTTGCACGGCGCCGCATTGGCGTCGTTGCTGGGCGCGGATCTGTATAACGCCAATCCGGCGGTGGCGGCTGCCGGCGAGTCCCAAACGCATGATCTGACTCCGAAGACTCCCCATTTCGAACCGCGCGCGAAGGCCGTCATTCACCTGTTCATGAACGGTGGTCCCAGCCAGGTGGATCTGTTCGATCCCAAGCAAGATCTTGAGAAGTACGTTGGGAAGACGCCGAGCCGAGACTTGACGGCGGTTGCCGTGAGCCCGCAACAAAACGCCGGCATCCTGCCCTCGCCTTTTGAATTCAAGCAGCGCGGTGATTCCGGACTCGTGTTCTCCGAATTGCTGCCGCATATGGGGGGCGTCGCCGACGACTTCGCGATGATCCGCTCGATGTTTACCGAGACGCCCAACCATGAGCCGGCGTTGAGTCTGATCCACACCGGACGCCCTCTGAAAGGTCGCCCCTCCTTGGGCGCCTGGGTCGCCTACGGCTTGGGCTCCGAGAACCAGAACCTTCCCGCCTACGTCGTCTTGGACGACCCCAAGGGACTGCCGATTTCCGGCATCGCCAACTGGCAGGCCGGCTGGCTGCCGCCCAGCTACCAGGGGACGCGCTTCCGTGCCCAAGGCGATCCCGTCGTGAACCTGCGGCCACGCCCCGACTGGCCCCAAGCCGTGCTCGAGGCCGAGCGCGGCCTACTGCGCCGTCTCGACCAAGCGCACCTCGTAGACAGGCCCAACGAGCCCGATCTTCATGGACGTATCGCCGGCTATGAACTCGCCGCTCGTATGCAACTGGAAGCCGGCGACGCCTTGGCGATTGATCAGGAAGATGAAACGACCCGCGAGGCGTACGGGCTCAACGACGCCTTGACCGAGTCCTATGGGCGGCGCTGTCTGATGGCGCGGCGGCTCGTCGAGCGCGGCGTGCGCTTCGTGCAGATCTATATCGAAAACCAGATCTGGGACGCCCACAGCAAGCTCGACGAGAGCATGCGCTATAGCTGCGGCAAGACCGATAAGCCGTCGGCGGCCTTGCTCCGCGACCTCAAGCAAAGGGGCATGCTGGACGATACTCTGGTGCTGTGGGGCGGCGAATTCGGTCGTTTGCCGCTCGGCCAAGGGGACCCGCATAACCCCGCGACACTGGGTCGGGATCACGGCCCCAACGGCTTTACGACCTTGTTGGCCGGCGGCGGCGTCAAGGGCGGCGTCGTGTACGGCGCGACGGACGAGCTTGGCAACCATGCGGTCGAGAACCCGGTCAGCGTTCACGACTACCACGCGACACTGCTGCATCTCCTCGGAATGAACTTTCGCGACCTCATCTACGATCGTCACGGCCTCGGCGAACGCCTAACGGATCAATTCGCCGCCCGGGTGATCCAAGAAATTCTGGCCTGATCAACGGCCCCGCCTCCGCATCTTTCACTACAGTGCCCGTGCACGCCGGGTTCCCTCCGATCATCGGGAATATCGGAAGTGGGTCCGGCCGTGACTTGGGCGCGTGGTAATTACAAATTCAAGAAATGTGATTTTCGACACACTTGGTTTGGGGATAGACGCTCGGCGGACTTGGTGCAACATAGTTGCAACATGGAGTCCGAAATGCGAGCCCGTCCGGCCAAGAGCCGACCAAAGGTTTGCGGTTTGCAAGCGAGTTGCATATCGGCCTTCAAGGAATCGACCGGCGGCGGCTGGTCGGTGGCCGCTTCCTTCAACCCAACGGTCGAGGTAGGTAGGCCCCGGTCGCACCGTGGCAACCCTCCTATTGCAGTTCATTTGCAATGGCTCAGCTGTCGCGGGCCGCGGCGCATTTGCTGTCTCCTCATCATGCGCACCGCAACTGATTTGCATCTTGCTCAAGGGCGCCGGCTTGCCTTGAACAACGGCAGCGTCAGCCTCCTTGACAGAGTTGAGTAGAGGCGCCTATAAGGGTTGCGGTAGTGCAATAAGCGGCAGTTCAAAGGAGAGTGATATGAAGGGAAAGACGAAAGTCGTAGACCGCCTGCAGGTCCAACTCAAAACGGAGCTCACGGCGGTGCATCAGTTCCTCCTCCACGCTGAGATGTGCCACAACTGGGGGTACCTCCGCCTCGCCGAGCATTCCAAGTCGGAGGCGATGGAAGAGCTGGGGCACGCGCAGTCGCTCATGGAACGCATACTGTTGTTGGAGGGGCAGCCGAATATGCGGGAACTCGCTGACCTCCGCATTGGCCAGGATGTGAAGAGCCAGTTTGAAAACGACTTGGCTCTTGAGGCAGGTACTGTACCTGAACTCAACGAGTCGATCGCGATAGCCACTTCCGAGGGTGACAACACATCTCGGGAACTGTTCGAGAAGATTCTGATCGACGAGGAAGAGCACGTCGATTGGCTCGAGGCCCAACTCGGGATGATTGACCAAATGGGCTTGGGTATTTATCTATCAGAGCAAATGAGGGACTGACGCTTACTCTGCTCTCCGCCACAGTAGTGTCGAGCGTCCCTCGGTGTACGTCGGCAAGGCGCAAGTCACGGCTATCGAAGCGGTAGGTCCGGTTAGCGTGGCCAAGCCTTGAGCAATCTGCCGGCCCCTGTCGACTGCCTCAGCGATCTCTGGCGGATCGCCGGGCGATCTTTTCCCTTAACGTTTGGCCTTCGAGGTAGGCCATGGCGCGGAAGGTGGTCCATCCACCTCGTCGATTCCGTGGACCTGGCATACGTTCTGGTGATCCAGACTCGCGGCCGCCTTTGCTTCCCGGACGAAACGGGCCTTGTGTTCGGGTCTTCGATGACGTGAGCGGCCAAGAACATGAGGGCGACGGGCCGGTCGAGTTCAGTGTCCTCGGCCTTATAAACGACACCCATCCCGCCTTCCCCGAGCTTGGAGAGGATCTTGTAGTGGCTGATAGTCTGCCCGATCAAGATGGGGCCATTGTAGCGCTGCTGCGATTCCTGTTGATAACAATCAATATCACAAACTATGACATTTTGTCGTCCCCAGGTGCTTGAGACGGCCCGAGTTGCCGTCAGACGAACCTCTTGTTGAGGGCTTTCACACCGACGATTGTCGAGTGGGAAATCATTTCTCGACACCTATCGAGACCGGGTGAAGCCTGCAGGCTGAGGCCGACTCACCCCGCCCGCCGCAGTCTAGCGGGTTACCACTGGGAGTAGAGCCAGACCGAAGGGCTGATCAGCCGGAGGCATTTCCAATCTGGAACCACGCGGCACGCCTCAACCCCAGATAGCCTCTCGATCGCTCGAGCCCTCGGCGACCAGATGGCGCGGGTTGCGCAGGGTGTCCCCGCGCAGGACCACGGCGTCGTCCACGTCGTGGAGGAATTAGGTTCATCTCGCAAATCGCCCAAGTGTTGAGATTGCTCTCCTGACCCCAAAGGCTTAGCGACTTCCAGTTCTTGTCCTGGTGCTTGAGATACTCGACGGCCTGGAGAAGAAAGCCGCCCGACCCGCAAGCCGGGTCGCAGATGCTCATGCCCTCGTCGGGCCGGACGCACTCGACGATCAGACGGACCACTTGCCGGGGCGTGCGGAATTCCCCGCCCTTCTTGCCCGCGTCATCGGCGAACTTCTCGACAAGGTATTCGTAGGCGTCGCCGAGCATGTCGGCCGGGACGTCGGCATTGCGCAGGCGGTATCTTTCGAAGTGCTGCAGCAGCAGTTCCAGGATTGCGTCGGGGAAACGTTCCTTGTTGTTGAAATCGACGTCCTGGAAGACGCCCTTGAGCCGCGGGTTGGCGTCCTCCAGTTTGCGAAAGGCGATGTTGAGGTGCTCGCCGAGGTCGGTGGAGTGCTTGCGGACGTCGGACCAGAAGGCCCCCTCGGGGATGTGGAAGCGGTGTTCGTCGGGATCGGCGGCGAGTTCGGAGTCGTGATACTCGGCCAGCCGCTGCTCGTACTCCTCCTCCCAAACGTCGCTGAGGCGCTTGAAGAACAGCAGCCCGAAAATGTAGTGCTTGTAGTCGGAGCTGTCGATCTTGCCGCGCAGGATGTCGGCAGCTCGCCACAGGTGGCTTTCGAGCTTAGCCAGGGTGAGCTTTGGGGGCAAATCGGGCGGCTGGGGTGCGTCGGGCTGAGAGATGGTTTGTGCGTCGGCCAAGGTCGGCGGTCTCCGTCTGACGTTGTACCACGAAAAGACAGGGGCGGGCGGCGGTTGCAGACGTGGTTTCAGTAGAACGTTTTTACAAAATGCGAGGCACAAACAGCGGCTTGGTTGCTATAAGCTTGCTCTGAACCCGAAACCGGGTTGACGAAGACCTACGGACCCGTCCGTGTTATGGGCGACATCAAACTATTCAGGGTCGGAAGCCAGGCGGAAATGGCCCGTGGCGTCGACGATCCGCTGAGGGGCCGCGGCACCCACTCTCTTAGTCCTTGGCGCCGAATCGACGCAGGAGCGTCGCGATCTTGGGGCGGGTCCCCTTGACCGAATTCAAGCCGACGATCGTTTGAGGCGTTTCGGCTAATACCAACGGTGTTTGGCCGCGCTTGTTCTCTACGTTGCTTTCGGCGCCGCTTGCCATCAGGAACGCAACCACCGACTCGAAGTCCTTGAGAACCGCATGGTGGAGCGCGGTGTTGCCCGCCGCGTCAGCCGAATTTACGTCGACGCCGAGCGCGCTGATAATGCGTCCCATCTCGAGCGTCAGCCGCTCCTCCTCGACCCGACCCAGCCGCGAGCCCGCGATGCGGTCCCGACGATTTTCCTGGGACCCGACAGGCATGCCCATCGCGGCTTGTAACGCCGACATGCCGCTGTTGGGCACAACATGCGGGTCGGCTCCGCGCTCCACGAGCAGGCGGAGAATTTCCAGCTCCCCGTACTTCGCGGCCAACCAGAACGCACTCGCGCCGATTAGTTGAGCGCGGATGCTGTAGTCGGCGCTGAACCTGCGGCCCGGCGTACCGTGCTCGACAAGCGCGTTTGGCTCGGCGCCGTGATCGAGCAGCGCGCTCACCAACTCGACACGGCTTCGAAGCACTGCCGCGTGAAGCGCCGTATATCCGGCCTTGGCGGCGTTCGGATCGGCGCCCTGCCTCAGTAAGTAGATCGCAAGGGGCGCGTGTCCGCTATGGGCGGCCACAACCAGCGCGGAGGCCCCGGACGCCATGGCGTCGTTCACGTTGGCGCCGGCTTGGACGAGCACTTTGGCGGTCTCGACGTCACCGTTGCGGGCCGCGAAAAGCAGCGGCGTGGAGCCACCGTGCGCCATCTGGAAATTTCCGCTCGGGTTGGTGTTGCCCGCGGTGTTTTCCAATTGGTAATAGATCTTGCCGCGGGCGTGAAGATCCGCGCCGTGCCGGATCAGCACCCGCGCGACATCAGCGTGTCGCTGGGCCACCGCCCACATGAGAGCGGTTTGCCCGCGTTCGTGCTCTCTCGCGTCGATGTCGGCCCCGTGTGCGAGAAGTCGCTCGACGCTAGAGACGCTGCCCGAGCGGGCGGCGGCCGACAGCGGAGTTTCGCCCATCTTGAGCGAAACGTTTGGATTGGCGCCGGCGTCAAGCAGAAGCTTGACCATTGTTTCGCTGCCGTTGATCGCCGCCAGCCAAAGGGGAGTGGCGCCAAGTTCATTGGACGCATTGACGTTCGCGCCCGCCGCGATGAGCAACGAGGCCGCGTCGAGATCGTTGCGATGCGACGCCCAGTGGAGAGCCGCGGCTCCGTCGCCCTGGGACGCGTTGACGTCGGCCCCCTGCTCGATCAGCGCGCCGGCCAGGTCGAGGTCGCGCGCTTTCACCGCTTCGATCACAGCCAGCGCCGACTGCGCATACGCGGCAACGGACCAGCCGAGAACGACGGCAAGCGCGGCGATGGGCGTGAAAGACTGCAACGGCATAACGGTTCGAACGAGCAAGGTCATTCAGGCTGGCGCGACACGCCGGGTCTTGGATCAGCAACTCTACTGCATTCTACCGTCGCCGGCATGCAATTTGCGTACACTCAATAGGGGACCGGCAGCCGATGTCAAGATACCTGTCCGTGCGGTTTGTGTTCGGAGCGGCAGCGCTTTTTGTCGCTGTGTTCGCATGGGCCCCCCACGGGGTCGTCGGCCAATCACGGCCCGTCGAGCAAGTCGCGGGCCTGCAAGCGACCCTGGACGAATACTGCGTCAGCTGTCACAGCGAAAAAGTCCGCACGGCTGACCTGTCCTTCGAGGGTCTCGACGTTTCACGGGTCGGCGAGCAATCCGAAATCTGGGAGAAAGTCGTCGGAAAGCTTCGCACGAGAACCATGCCTCCGGCCGGCCAACCTCGCCCGGCGAATGAGACCTACGACAACCTTGCCGCCGGGCTCGAATCCGAGATCGATCGATTCGCGGCCGCCAATCCGAATCCCGGTAGAACCAATACGTTTCATCGCCTCAACCGCTCCGAATACGCCAATGCCGTCCGCGATCTGTTGGCGCTCGAAGTCGACGTAAACGCGCTATTGCCCGCCGATGACATTGACCGCAACGGCTTCGACAACATGGCCGACGTCTTGACGGTCTCGCCCGCATTGATGGAGCGCTACCTCTCGGCGGCGCGCAAGATCGCGCGGCCGGCGGTCGGCGAAACCCCGCGAGTGCCGGCAGCGCGGAACTACTACGTCCCGATTCTCCTCCTGCAAGACGACCGCATGGGCGACGATCTCCCGTTTGGCTCGCGCGGCGGGGTCGGCGTCCGGCATTTCTTTCCGGTGGAAGGCAAGTACGACCTCGAGATTCGACTTCATAGGAACTACGTAAACTACGTTCGCGGCTTGGGAACGCGCCACGAATTGCAAATCCGGCTCGACGGCGCTCTCGTGCAAACGTTCATTTTCGGCGGCGAAGAGCCGGAAGGCGTACAGGCTCCGGCGAGCTACGCCGGCAACCAGTTCGGCGATCCGGCATGGGAAGAATACATGCTCTTCGCCGACTCCAACCTACGGCTGCGTTTTCAGGCGAAGGCCGGGCCGCATGTGGTCGCGGCTTCATTTGTTCGGAAGCTTGCCGAGCCCGAAGGAGTGCTGCAGCCTCGGCAGAGCGTGTTCGCCTCGGCGATAAACGAAATGCGAGACGGCAACGCGGCCGTGGAGCGCCTCGCGATCACCGGACCGTATGAGAGCCGCGGCCCCGGCGACACGCCGAGCCGACGCCGATTGTTCGCTTGCCGGCCGGCAAGTGACGCGACTTCGGACGAGGAAGCGTGCGCCCGCCGGATCTTGTCGTCGCTTGCGCGGCTTGCGTATCGGAGGCCCGTCGAGCCGGCGGACGTCAATACGCTGATGGATTTCTACCGCGCCGGACGGGCGGGCGCCGGTTTCGATGCGGGCATCCAGCTTGCGCTCGAGCGGCTGCTGATCTCGCCCGACTTCTTGTTCCGCATCGAGCGAGACCCCGCCGACATCACACCCGGGGGAACCTACGAGTTGAGCGCTCTCGATCTTGCCTCGCGGCTGTCATTCTTCCTGTGGAGCAGCATCCCGGACGCGGAGCTGCTCGAAGTTGCCGAATGCGGCGCGCTTCAGGACCCGGAGGTGCTCGCGCAACAAGCCCGGCGGATGCTGGACGACAGCCGCGCGAAAGCGCTGGTGCGCAATTTCGCCGGGCAATGGCTCTATCTACGGAATCTTCGTAGCGTTGTGCCGGACGCCGTCGCGTTTCCCGAATGGGATGAGAATCTTCGTGAGGCCTTCCGCCAGGAGACCGAACTCTTCTTCGAGAGTATGATTCGCGATGACCGAAAGGTGCTCGATTTGCTCAGCGCCGACTACACCTTCGCCAATGAAAGGCTGGCCGCCCATTACGGCATTCCCGGCGTTTATGGCAGCCACTTCCGGCGCGTTCGACTCGATGGCGAGTTAGCCGAACGACGGGGCGGAATCTTGGGACACGGAAGTTTGCTGACCGTCACTTCTTATCCGAACCGGACGTCGCCCGTACTGCGCGGCAAATGGTTGCTGACGAATATCCTCGGGACGCCACCTCCGCCCCCGCCCGCCGATGTTCCGGACCTCCCCGATCGCGGCGAGGGCGGTCAAGCGGCCACGGTACGTGATCGGCTGGCACGGCATCGGGAGGATCCCGCCTGCGCCGCTTGTCACGCGCCAATGGACCCGCTGGGGTTGGCCCTTGAGAACTACGACGCGGTTGGTAAATGGCGAACCGCCGGGGAGGCGGGGTTGCCGCTGGACGCCTCGGGGTTGTTGCCCGACGGCACTCGATTTGACGGGCCGCGGGGCCTCCGTACGCTTCTGCTCGATCGTCGCCGTCAGTTCGTCGGCGCCGTGACGGAGAAACTATTGGCCTATGCTCTCGGACGAAACTTAGAGCACTACGATCGATCGAGCGTCCGGAGCATCACCGCCGCGGCGGCCGCCGATGATTACCGCTGGTCGTCTATGATTGTGGGTGTCGTTCGGAGTACGCCGTTCCGCATGCGGACGTCGAAGCCATGATCGTCACCAAGAAAACCATTCCGCGTCGAATGATGCTGCGCGGGATCGGCGCGTCTTTGGCGTTGCCGCTGCTCGACGGGATGGTGCCGGCAGCCACGCCGCTCCGCAAAACGGCGGCGAAACCAGTGCGTCGACTTTGCGTGGTCTACGTCCCCAACGGGATGATGATGGATCACTGGACGCCCGCCGCCGAGGGAACGGAATTTGACTTCCCGTCGATTCTGGAACCGCTCGAACCCTTTCGCGACTCGCTACGAGTGCTCTCGGGCATGCGGGGCCAAGACGCCGAGGGACCCCACGCACGCGCATCTACTCGCTTTTTGACCGGCGTGGTGTCGGAGCGAGATTCCGCCGGGTCGAGTCTCCGCGCCGGCATCTCGATGGATCAAATTGCGGGCCGTGCCATGCGTGACCGGACGCAACTGGCCACGTTAGAGTTGGGGCTGGATGGGCGTGACTTCGCGGGCTCATGTGACGAGGGTTTCAGCTGCGCCTACACGAACACCATTTCATGGGCCAACGAGACGACGCCACTCCCGATGGAGATCAACCCGCGTGTCGTATTCGAGCGGCTCTTCGGCGACAGCGGCAGCACGGACCCGGACGTTCGCCGAGCGCGGCTCGCAAAGGATGCGAGTTTGCTCGATTCGGTGACGGAGCGGGCGAGCGACCTGTCGCGCCGGCTTGGACCAAGCGATCGAACCAAGCTGAGTCAATACCTCGATGCCGTCCGCGACATCGAACGGCGGATTCAGATAGCCGAGCAGCAGAGCGACCGCGAGCTTCCCGTCGTCGATCAACCACCCGGCATCCCGAATACATTCGGAGAGCACGCCAAGCTGATGTTCGATCTGCTCGCTCTCGCCTACGAAACGGATCTCACTCGTGTGGCCACCTTCATGATGGGGCGCGAGATTACAGGCCGCACCTACCCGGAGATCGGCGTGCCGGATGCCCACCATCCGATCTCTCACCACCAAAAGGATCCCCTCAAACTCGAAAAGCTGAGGAAGATCAACCGCTACCATGCGGAGCTGTTCGCCGCGTTTCTCGAGCGATTGCGCTCGACACCCGCCGGCGACTCGACGCTGCTCGATAACGCGATGATCATCTATGGGGCCGGCATGTCGGACAGCAACTCTCACGGCTCCTACAATCTGCCGATCCTGCTCGCCGGCGGCGCGGCCGGCTCGGGTGGGCGCCACATCAAGTATCCGGGCGACACGCCTCTGGCCAACCTCCACCTGACGCTGCTCGACAAGATGGGTATTCCCATCGAGACGCTCGGAGACGCCACCGGTCCACTGCTGCTTGAGCCGCTCAGCCTATAACGTGAACGAGGCGCCACCGCCCTCGACCCGCGATGAGGTAAGACGGTCACCGCGAAGCTCTAGCCGGCGGCCAGAGTGATCTCGGCGGTCAACTGCCGCGTCACTAACGCCGGGATGAAACGCTCCTTTTGCTCGTCGCTTGCTCGAAATCCACCGTGCGCATAACCGGCGTTACACGGACAAACTGGGGTGGATCGCGATTAGATTCCTTGGCTCGCCTGGGGGGGAGGAAGAGACACGGCGGGCGTTGGATTCATGGGGGCTCGGCGGCTCGTGGGGGGCGATCGATGGTCAGTGGCCGGGCTGGGTCGGTTGGTTGGTGTTGTTGTCGGTTTGCTGCTTTGTTGGCGGCGGCGGGGTTGGGGTTTTCGTTATCTCCTTGTTGATTTGTGGGTCGCGGTTGCGGTTGCTATGCCGTTGTATTCGTGGCGGTTAACTTGGCAATTGGGTTTGTTTGGTGTTTGATGGATATTTACTTGACTCAGGTGACCACAAGATGTAGGATCCGAGCAGGCCTGTCGAGAGTATCTGTGTCAACTCCGCTGGCCGGAGGGTTTTCGTTGTCCGCGATGCGGGCACGACAAAGCGTGGGCGGTGCGGACAGCGCTGCTGGAGTGCGCCGGCTGCGGGCATCAAGCTTCTCCAACGGCGGGCACAATATTTCAAGACACCCGCCAACCCCTCCAGAGTTGGTTTCGAGCCATGTGGTGGCTCACGAGCCAGAAGAACGGGGCGAGCGCGCTGGGCTTGCAGCGGGTGTTGGGCCTGGGCAGCTACAAAACGGCCTGGACTTGGTTGCATAAGCTCCGGCGCGCCATGGTGCGGCCCGGACGCGATCGGCTCAGCGGGCGCGTGGAGGTTGACGAGACTTACTTAGGAGGCTTGGAGGAGGGCGTGCGCAGTCGCCAAACCGACGCTAAGGCGCTGATTGTAGTAGCGGCCGAGGAAGATGGTGCCGGCATCGGGCGGGTTCGGATACGCACCATTCCCAACGCCTCCGGGGACAGCTTGATGGCCTTCGTCGGCGAGTCGATCGAACCCGGCAGGGTGGTCCATACCGACGGTTGGCTGGGATACGAACCGCTCGAAGGCGACGGCTATCGCCACGAGGTGAGCTACCTGGAGGGGCAACCGGCGCGCGCCTCGAAACTGCTCCCCCGGGTGCACTGCGTGGTGTCGTTAGTGAAGCGCTGGATACTGGGCACGCATCAAGGAGCGGTCAGTCACGAGCATCTCGACTCCTACCTCGACGAATTCGCCTTCCGCTTCAACCGCCGCAAGTCCAGAAGTCGAGGCAAGCTCTTTTACCGCCTGGTTCAACAGGCCGTCGCCGTGCCACCGGCACCCTACAAATCGCTGGTCGGAGGCACCGCGACACGCGCTACGGACGACCACAACATGTAGGGGCTATTTCCCAATACCTGAGTCAAGTAAATACCCATCTGGGGGGAATATTTTTTGAAGTGACGTGACGGTTTCGTGGCGGGAGGCTGTTAGCCGTGAGCGGTGAGCCGTGAGCGGTGAGCCGTGAGCCGAGTTGGGGAGGGACCGGCCGCGAGCGGCGGGTCTTTGGCCCGCCCCAAGCCCCCGAACGACCGGCGGGGCCGGTCGTTCGCCCGTGGGAGGTTTGGTGGGGCGGGTTTGCCGGTCCTGAAGGACCGGCCTATGGGGGGAAAGCTCAAGCGGCGTGAACGCCGCTGGGGATGGCTGGTTGGCGGGCGGGTCGGGCGGGTGGCGTTTTGGAGGAGAAGATGTCGCCAGGAGTGGCGACACGGCACGCATGAGTGCGTGCGCCACGCGTTCGCTCGGTGGGGAGGGGACCGGTCTTTGGGGGGCCCCCAGGCCCTGAACGACCGGCGGGGCCCGTCGCTTGCGCTCCGGGCTCTGATTCGTAGGTTGCGAATTGTTTATGGCGGCGCGATTCTTGGGGGCTCTCGATTTTTTCGAAGCCGCACCGACGGCTTCAAATGATCAATGCGCAATCGCCGTAGGAGTAGAAGCGGTAGTCGTTCTCGACTGCGTGGCGGTAGGCCTTGAGCGTTAGCTCGCGGCCCGCGAAGGCGCACACCAGCATCAATAGAGTCGACCTAGGCAGGTGGAAATTCGTCAACAAGGCGTCGACGGCTCGGAACTCGAATCCGGGCAGAATGAAGAGATCCGTCTCGCCCCTTCCGGCCTCGATGACTCCGTCGGCCGAGGCGCGAACGGTGTGCTCGAGGACGCGAACCGCAGTCGTGCCGACGGCGACGCGACGCGCGGAGCCCTTCAACTGTTCGGCCGCCGTTTCCGAAATCTCATACGACTCCGCGTGCATCGGGTGATCATCGACTCGTTCGGTGCGGACAGGCTGAAATGTCCCCAGTCCGACGTGAAGCGTTACTTCCACGCGCCGCACTCCGGCGTGGTCGAATTCGGCCAGAATCCGGGGCGTGAAATGCAAACCGGCGGTCGGGGCGGCCACCGAACCAGGCTTGTCGGCGAAGACGGTTTGGTAGCGTTCGCGGTCGGTCGTTTCGTCGGATCGCTTGATATAGGGCGGCAGCGGCATGTGGCCGGCCCTTTCCAGCCAAGCCGTGAAATCAGATCCGGCGAGCGAAAACTCAACCACGCGAAATCCATATTCGCCGCGTTCGAGGATCACGGCCTCGACGTCCTCGGGGAAGCGAATGCGCTCACCGACGCGCATCTTGCGGCCCGGCCGAACCAGAGCCTGCCACCGCGCCGGGGCCGATGCGAGTTGCTTCAACAGCAGGATTTCGACAAGGCCGCTGATGTCGCTCTTCGATGTCGTCGCATGGACTCCCGCTCGACGCCCGAACAGTCGCGCCGGGATGACGCGCGAATTGTTGAGCACCAGGCGATCGCCTTTTCGCAGGTAGGCCGGCAAATCACGAAAATGGCGGTCTTCCCAACTCCTCGAAGCGCGATCGATGACGAGCATGCGGCTTGCCGCGCGGTCGGTTGACGGCGTCTGCGCGATGCGGTCTTCCGGCAACTGGTAGTCGAATTCGCTGAGCAACACCCGTTCATTGTAGGGAAGGGTGGAATCGGCGATCACGCCGCGGATAGGCTCCCACACAGCGGCCCGAGGCATCGGGAGCCGCGCATGCCGGTGTGCAAGTAAGCTATGCTTTCGTTCGTGCCCCCGAAGGAGAAGTAAAGATCATGTACAAAGTTTTGGTGATTGTCAGCCTTATCGGTTTGGCGACCTGCGCGCCCGCTCCGCCGCCTGTTGAAGCCGAGCCGGCGAGTCCCGCGTACCGCGATGAAGCGCTGAAGAGGTTGGGTTCCATTGAAGAGAAAGTCGTTGGGTTAGCCGAGGCCCTCCCGGCGGAGAACTACACCTGGCGTCCCGGAGAGGGCGTTCGCTCGGTCAGCGAAGTGCTTTTGCACATCGCCGCCGCGAATTACGGAATTCCGAATTACTTCGGAACTCCTCCGCCCGAGGGCTTCAGTTTCGACGGCTACGACAAACAAACCACCGACAAGGCCGAGATCGCGCCGAAGGTCAAGGAGTCTTTCGCGCACATTCGGGGCGCCATCGAAAAGCTGAGCGCCGAGCAGTCGGAAGACGGCGTGAAGATGTTCGGCCAGGATATGACGATGCGGCAAGCCGTCTGGGCCTCGCTCGAGCACCTCAGCGAACACCTGGGTCAAGCGATTGCCTACGCGCGGGTCAATAAAGTTGTTCCGCCGTGGAGTAGCGGCGAGGAATAGCCGCCGGGCTGACTACTGAGTGGCCGGACGAGGGTTTCCTGCCGCCCTTACCTTCTTGCCATATGGCACCGGCGGGTTTGGCGCGTGGAGGCCGAGGCAGGAAACAGGATAGGAAGACGTCGAAGTGTGAGCCGTCGGAAGGCAGGACCCGGTGAATGGTCCTGTCGGCCGATGTTGCGTCGAATGATTGCTCCAACGCCCCGTCCGGGGCTTGGGATGATTTATGGGCGGTGAACCCCGGGCTGAAGCCCATGGGCTACTATCCGCGCCCCCTGCCGGGGGCGGAGACCGAGGCGACAAGACGTCCCGGCCTCGAAGCGGTAAACCTCGGAGTATGAGGCGGAACCCCGGCGCTTCCAACCCGACATACACCGAGCAGTGTGCCATATAGCAACATTTACAGGGCTCGCCCGGGTGGGGATTCCACCCACGGCTCCGCCTTCGGCTCTACCCTGGGCTATATTCGTGTCGCGGCTGGGGATGGTTGTACCGGGCTCGCGGGCGGTTCGCGTTTGAGCATTTCCAACATGGCTCGAAACGCCTTGCCGCGGTGGCTGTGTCGCCACTTGATCTCGGCGGCGACTTCGGCAAAGGTCACCCCCAGCGGAGGATAGAAAAACAGCGGGTCGTAGCCGAATCCTCCCTCGCCCGCCGGGGAATCGAGGATTCGCCCCTCGGCGCTTTCCTCGAAAGTGCCCAACGCCCGCTCGCCGCGGACCAGCGCGATACAGCAAACGAAACGGCCGCTGCGTTGGCTGTCGGGGACTCCCGCGAGCTTCTCGATTAACAGACGATTATTTGCTTGGTCGTCGGCTCCGGGGCCGGCAAAGCGCGCCGAGTAGATCCCCGGAGCCCCGTCCAATATGTC
Organism: Bryobacterales bacterium; assembly: GCA_965248235.1. Lineage (GTDB taxonomy): Bacteria > Acidobacteriota > Terriglobia > Bryobacterales > UBA6623 > UBA6623. Next base: position 746,742 of record CBDFIU010000004.1, read on the forward strand.
GACGACGAGCCCGGAGTCATCGGCGAAGACCAGCCCCTCGTTTCCTGAAGCATCCTTGGGATGGAATGCCCGGCTGTAACAAAGCGCTTTCGAGACGGCGTTTTCCTGGAAGCTATGCCCCTCTTCGGGGCAGTCGCGGGGGTCGAGGCGATGAACGACGATGTCCTCGCCGGCGGCCTGTTGGAATTCCCGCTGCTTGCCCGGGTTCGCGGTGGCGCAATAGAGGTCGAGCGCGCTCACAGCGTGATGATTTCCTTTTGCAACTCCATCAATCGCTCGACGCCTTTGCCGGCCAACCTGAGCAAGTCCTGTAACTGATCGCCGCTGAAGAGCTGCCCCTCGGCGGTGGCTTGCACTTCGACGTATTCGCCGGCCGAGTTCATGACGACATTCATGTCGACGCCGGCGCGGGAGTCCTCTTCGTAACACAAGTCCAGCAAAGGGGTGTCGTCGATGATGCCGACGCTGGTGGCGGCGACGAGATCGTTGAGCGGCATGGCCTTGATCATCGAGAAATCCACCATCTGTTTGGTCGCCAGCGCCAGCGCGACCCAGCCCCCGGTGATCGCCGCGGTGCGGGTTCCGCCATCGGCGACGAGGACGTCGCAGTCAATGAAGACTGTTCGCTCGCCGAGTTTGTCGAGGTCGGTCACCGCGCGCAGCGAACGCCCGATCAAGCGCTGGATTTCGTGGGTGCGGCCGCCGACTCGACCGCGGCTGACTTCGCGTTGGGTGCGGGTGGAGGTCGCGCGCGGCAGCATGGCGTATTCGGCGGTGACCCAACCGCGGCCGCTGCCTCGCAGGAAGCCGGGCACGGTCTGCTCGACCGAGGCCGAGCAAATGACTTTGGTGTTGCCAACCTCGATCAGCGCCGAGCCTTCGGCGGTGGGTAGAAAGCCGGGTTGGATGGAGGTGGGACGTAGTTCGTCGGATTGTCGATTGTCGTTACGCATGGGATTGACCAAGCATGGTAGCGGATCGCGGCGCGGAATGCCCGCGTGAGTGAAGACCCCATGGAACGCAACCTAAAACTCATTCAATTCAAACGATTTACGGTGTTTGCCTTAGAGCCATTCATGCCCGGGGCTATGTTAAGGTAGCACTACCGGGGCAGCCCTCCGGCCTCTTGTCGGAGATTGACTCCGAGCGTCACTACGGGAGCGAACGTGATCATCACTAATATCGAAGAAGTACCGGGGAAGCAGATCGTCGAGTTTTTCGGCGTGGTCAGCGGCAGCACCGTGCGCGCCAAGCACTTCGGTAAAGACCTGCTCGCCGGACTCAAGAACATTATCGGTGGAGAATTGACAAGCTATACCGAGCTTCTCAACGAAGCGCGGCAAGAGGCTATCCAACGTATGACCGCCGAGGCCCAATCGGTTGGCGCTAACGCGGTCGTCAATGTTCGGTTCTCGACAAGCTCGGTGGCGCAAGGGGCGGCGGAATTGTTCGCTTATGGAACGGCCGTTCGCGTGGAATAGCGAGTACGACGATGTTCGAGACGGCCATCAATTTCGGTGTTTTCTTCCTGCTGCTGCTGCTCGGCTACCTCGCCGGCAGCTACCTGGAAGAAGCACACTACCGCCGCATTCGCGCCCGCGAATTGGAGATGAGCGGGATGCCCACGGTGAACTTTCGGTCGCCGCCCGCGGGTTGGAAGATTGAATCGAGCGTATTGGTGACCGGCAGCGTGGTGGTTTCGGTGGATTACTTCAAGCGGTTTCTGGCGGGGTTGCGAATTCTGGTCGGCGGGCGGCTGAAATCCTATGAATCGCTGCTCGATCGCGGTCGACGCGAAGCCTTGTTGCGCATGAAAGAACACGCCGCCGCGCAGGGCTGCCAAGCGGTCATTAACGTGCGGCTGGAAACCTCGCGCATGGCGGGATCCTCCAACCAAGGCGCCGCGGGCGTCGAGATTCTGGCTTTCGGAACCGCCGTAAAGCTTGCCGAACACTGATCGATTTATAAGATTGCCTTTGTAGAAATCGGGGACAGTCGGTTTCCATGAATCCGCGGCTCACGATACCGCCATGAGAATGGGAGCGAAGGCGTTCCTGTCGCCCTTACAGGGCTCAACGTGATTGATTCCGTACCCAGGGTTCCGCCGCCGCTTCGCGGCTCACGGCATGCGCTGTTCGGTCGGCGATTTTGACAATCTCGATTCTTTCGGTTGGATCCGATGAAATACACCGCCCGGCTTCCGACCGACCGCATCAACGTCTCCAAAACCGACCCGCGTAAAGAAGCCGTCGTCTTAGTCGCCGGGGTGGGCGTCTGCCTGATCGCCGCCTTGTTTCTGATTTCCTTCTCGGTGGATTTGTTAATCGGTTGGACTCCCTTTTCCTGGGAGGAGAGCGCTTTCGGAAGCTGGGGCGAAGAGATGATGACGGCCGCCGGCGTGAAGCCCCATGTCGCCGACAGCGCCCTGCAACAGTTGACCGAACGGTTGGTTTCGCACTGGCCTGAAGCTCCTTATCGTTTCAGAACCGGAGTGGCGTCGGAGCCGCTTCCCAATGCCTTCGCGTTGCCCGGCGGCGCGGTGGTGGTGACGGCGGGGTTGCTCGAGAGGGTCGAGAGTGAAAACGAACTGGCCTTCATTCTGGGGCACGAATTGGGGCATTTCCGCGATCGCGATCATTTGCGCGGGCTGGGCCGGCAGGTTGTCTCGGCCCTGGCGATGACGGTGATCGGCGTGGCGGCCGGCGGCGGGGGCGTCACTGATTTCATGGTGATCGCCAACCACGTGAACGACCGCCGATTCAGTCGCGAGCAAGAGCTTGCGGCGGACCGTTTCGGCCTCGAGATCGTTCACCGGGAGTACGGACACGTGGCGGGCGCGGACGATTTTTTCAAACATGTATCCGACGAAGGATCGGTGTGGGATTCCCGAGCCGCGAGTTACCTTTCGACCCACCCTTGGAGCGAAGACCGCATTCGGCGCTTGCGGGCGTTGGCGGAGGAGCAGGAATGGTCGACCGAGGGCGCGCCGCGGCGCTGGGAGCAACGCTGAAGCACGAGTCACGCTTCGCGGCGGCGACGTGCGGGCGGCGAGGTTTGACGCCCGCCATAGAATAGAAGTAGCGAGGCTTGATTCATGGGGAAACGCCGACCCGTTCAATTAGAGTTGCCCGAACCCGCCATGACGGCGGCCGATAGGAAACGGTGGATTCGCGAGCGACTCCACGGGTACGAATACCGCCAAGCGGTTCGCGACGCCAAGAGAAAAGCGGCGATCGAAAAACGCAAACTCGAAGAAGACGGCGAGCATCCGGACGAAAAGGCGCGCAAGCCCACCCAAACATCCATCCCGTCGCAATTTTATCGCCGCGTCGACTGACCCCTAAACCGAGCCGCTTACGTAAGGGGCTGTGAAAAAATGGGGACAGTCCACTTCGCGCCAGACGAAACTATAGATTCAATGGAACTTATTCGGTCGGCGCTCGGTACAGTCCCCAATTTTTCACAGCCCCTAAGGGGGCAGTCATCGACCCCGAGACGGCGTTTCCCTCCGCTCACGGAAAAGTCGCCGTTACGGGGGTCCCTGCTTTGTTCGACAGCGTGTTGATGGTGTGATACAAAACCTGCTTGAGGCTGGTTCCGTCGGCGGCCTTCAGGCTGAAGTTCAACTGCATTTGCATGACTTCCTTGAGGTCGTCGACTTTGAGCAGAATCGTCTTGCCGTCTTTCGATAAACTCGCCGCCTTCAGCGTAACTTCCTCGGTTCCTAGTTCGCCGTTGAGCTTGAAGAGATCGGAGCCGTAACGCGTCGTCCATTTGTAGTTCCAACGCCGAACCGTGTAGTTCGCGAGATCCTCGACCGACGCTCGGTCGAGCGCTTGGGTGAATGTGACGGCGATGCCCGCCTTGTTTACCTTGAGCGCGGCCGGCATGTAGACGGGCTTGCCGGTGTAGCGCATGCGATAGAAACCGCCGGCGTCGGGGCGCTTCGTGCCCCAACCCCAAAGGCCGGTGAGGTAGAGTTGGCCGTCCTTTTCGCGGAAGTCGGGCCGCATCAAACCGGTATTGGTGAGCACGGGGAACTCGACGGCGCCGCCTTGGATCTCTCCGCCGACTCTTTCCATCAGGACCAGATAAACTTTGCCGCGCCCGAACGAAGTGTGGACGAGATGTCCCTTGAACGGTCCCCAGCGATCGCTTGGCACCCAGGCTTGCCCGGCGCCGGAATTATCGAAGTTGATCGGCAGAAACGTGATCGGGTTGTCGTAGTCTTCGCGGTCGGGAATGCTGCCGCCCCAGCGGTAGCCGTGATAGCTGCCGGGGCTGCACCAGTTGATGCGTGTTGACGGAATCCAGTGGCCTTCTTGGTCGGAAGTGGTGATCTCGCCGTTGGGGCCGACGGCGACGCCGTTGGGGACGCGGAAGCCGGTGCAGACGATTTCGAGGTTCTTGCCCTGAGGGTCGAGTTTCATGATCGTCCCGTGGTGTTTGACCTTGGCGGGCAGGGCGTGGCGCGCGGCTTTGGCAAAGATGAAATTTCCCTCGCGGTCACGGTCGAGGTCAAGCGTGAACTCGTGGAAATGATGTGTGACGTGGAAGTCGTTGTTGAAATTTTCGTGGAAGTCGGGCTCGCCGTCGGCATTGAGATCATGTAAGCGCGTGATCTGGTCGCGGTCGAGAACATGAAGAACGTCGTCGACTACCTCAAGGCCCATCGGCATGTGGAAGCCGGTGGCGTAACGCTTCCAAGTCAGCTTGTCGAGGTCGTCATCGACGCCGTCGACAACCCAGATATCGCCGCTCCAAGTGCTCATCGCCGCGCGGTCGTCGGAGAAGAAAGCGAAGTCGCCGGGGCGAATCCAGGACTTCCAAGGATTTTCAAACGGCAGGGTAATTTCGTCGATCGCGTAGGTGTCGCTTGCCCGGCCTAACTTGCCCGCCAACTCGATGGTTTCGGGGAAGCGCGTGGTGCCGCCTTTCGTGTAGGGATCGAGGGCCTCGGCCCCTGGAGCTTTGCGCACGGCGCGGGCAAATGCGTCGATCTGATCCTCGCCCACTTTGGCGTAGAGCAGCGTCAGCCGGCGGGTTTCGTTCGAGGGCGGCAAGCGCAGTCGAATGTGGTTGGGGTCGTCGAAGACCCAACGGGCCGATTCCCCCGCGCCGACAAGAGCGGCGACCGAGGGCGTCGTTTTGCCGAGCACGGCGATGGTTTCCGCAGCGGGTCCGTCGCTGGGGGTCAAATCATCGAGAGCGACGGCGCGGGCTTCGCCAGCCGCGCCAGCGGCGACTTCGAGATGGAGGTCTCGTTTTGAGGGTTCAATCTCGAGCGTTCTCGTAATGATTTCGAGACCTTCGGATTCCAGCCAACCCGGCAGATCGAGAACGCCCGTTTCGGCCACCGTATACGACAGAATCGTCTTCTTTCCGTGAACGTAGCGTCCGCGGTATTTCGCCCATTCGGCGGGGAGCGGGCCGAAGCCCTCCTCGCGTGGATCGGTGAAGCTGCCGTCACGCGCCCAACCCGGTGCCACGGGGGTTTCGAAAATGGGTTTGCCGTCGATGAAAGGGTGCGGGCCGTGACTCCAGTCATAGACCGTCCCTTTCAAGTTCAAGAACCCGCCGTTCCACCCGGCCGAGTAGCGCAGTAGCTCGGTGTCGAAGATGATGCCGCCCTTGGCCGCGCCGTGGTCACTATCGATCGGAAGGCGGACGGCGTGGGACTTATAGCTGATGTTGTCGTCGGGACCTTTATCGGCGCGCGGGTCCTCGGGCTCGCGCACCGTAATCGCCGCTGAAATCACGGGACCGTAATCCATCTCAAGCCATTGCGTCTCTTCGGCGCGGCGTCTCTCCCGGTCGGGATCGTTCGCCCATTTCACGCCCTGATCGATCCAAGCCCGCAGCACCGCGATTTCCTCGCTGGTCAATTTCCCCCCGGCCGGCGGCATCACGAGGTTTTTTTCCAGTCCCGCGACCAGGTGAATCAAGCGGCTGTGTTCGCTGTCGCCCGCGAGAATGGCCGGCTGCCCTGAGTACCCCCCGAGCATTGCTTCCTTCTTGCGCCAAAGGCTGTAGCCGTTCATTTCGACATCGTCGCCGTGGCAGGCGTAGCAACGCTTTTGGAAGATAGGTTCGATGTCGGCGTCGAAGTCGATCTCGCGGTCGGCCGCCGGAGGCAGCTCGTCGATTGCGATATCGGCGGCGGGAAGCGGGGAGAGTAACGCCGCGGCAACAACGGGGAGTAAAAGAACACGGGGGTAAAATTGCAAAGTCATGAGAATGTCGCGGAGCGGGATGGGGAGCGTTCCTCGTCGGTCGTAGGAAGTTCGTATCTATTCTATCCTGTGGCACGAGGTGTCAAAGGTCCTAGGATTTCCGTGGAAGCGCGTGCTGCGTTGTTCGGCCGAGAGTATGTCGGGTGGACGGTAATGGGCTAGGCTCTTGGGCAGGGGGACATTGCCATGGCCGATGAGAGCGCAGTAGCTCCGGCGAAGAAGACCGTGCGTCTTCGAACGAAGTTGTGGAAGTGGACCAAGCGGTTGGTGTTGGTCGTTGTTTGCGGCGTAGTTGCCTTAGCTCTCGGAGGTTTCGTTTACGAGCAAACGGCACAAGTCCTTGCCGCGGCCGACCACCCCCCACCGGGGAGATTGCTGGACATCGGTGGGCACTCGCTCCACATTCAGTGCTCGGGCGAGGGGAGCCCCACCGTTGTGTTTGAATCGGGCCTCGATGCGATGGGGTCGCTCGCTTGGCTTCTCGTCCAGCCGGAGGTGGCTAAGTTCACGCGAGTCTGCTCTTACGACCGCGCGGGGATGATGTGGAGCGAGCCGGGTCCGCAACCGCGAACCAGTCGGCGGATCGCGGAAGAGCTCCACGGTTTGCTCGGGGCGGCGGATGTTGCCGGACCATTCGTGTTGGTCGGACATTCGTTGGGCGGCCCCCATGCGCGCGTCTTCAGGCAGGAGTATCCCTCGGACGTGGCGGGAATGGTTTTTGTCGATTCCTCTCATCCCGACCAAATGTCGCGCATGCCGTTGAAGATGCGAGAGCTCGCGGGACCGCCCCCACCCGCGGCGCGGCAATTCATAAAGGCCGCCGTTGCTTGCGGCGCCCAGCGCTTCATGCTTTGGGTGACGGGGTTCGGTGCCCCTGAATGGGCTACCGAGGAGGAGCTTGCACCCTACCTTGCATTCCAATCGCGGTCGACCGGGGCCGTTGTTGACGAGATGGGAGCCATCGAAGAAAGCATGGAGCAGGTGCGCGGGACGGGGACCCTCGATGATTTGCCCTTGATTGTTCTCACCGCGGGCGCGGAGAACAAGGGTCCACAGCCACCATGGATGACTGATGAACTAAGAGCGGACATACGCAAGGTGTGGCTGGAACTCCACACAGAACTGACCGAGCTGTCGTCGAATGGCCGACAGATTATGGCGAAGAAGAGCGGGCATTATATTCAACACGATGAACCGGAGCTGGTTGTTGATGCGATTCGGGAGGTCGTCGAACAGGTTCGATCGGGTGCCGGCTCGCGGTGAGGAACGACCGATTGTGGTCGGAGCTTTGCGCGGAGAGTAAGAGATGTCCGGCTCGAAAGCCGGACACGGCTCGCCTGGAGGCGCGCGCCACACGGGGCGGCGCTACACTGGAACCAGCATGATTTTTCGGGGGACGATTTGTTTCGCGGGCCGGCTCAGCGCGGCTGTTTTGCTGTTTTTCGTATCGGCCTCGGTCTCCCCCCTACAGGCCGCCGATAGTTCTCCCGAAGACCTCGAATTTTTCGAGAAAGAAATCCGGCCTGTTCTCGCGGAGCAGTGCTATGTCTGCCACGGCCCGCAACTGCAACAGAAAGGGCTGCGGCTCGATTCGCGCGAGGCAATTCTGGCGGGCGGCAGCCGCGGACCCGCGATCATTCCTGGCGACGCCGAGAGCAGCCTTCTCACCCGAGTCGTGCGGCATCAAGGCTTCGCCATGCCGCCGACCGGGAAGCTTTCCGACACCCAAATCGCGGCACTTGAAAAATGGGTCTCGATCGGCGCGCCTTGGCCGGCCGAGAAAGAACAACCGCTCGGCGCCGGCGACCCGGAATTTTACGAGCAGCTTACGAGGGAGCACTGGGCGTTTCAGCCTGTCAAGAAGGTCGCGCCGCCGCGACAGGTCCCCTCGCAGACGCTTTCGCCGGTTGACCGTTTCATTCGCCGCAAGCTTGCCGAGGCCGAACTTTCGCCCGCTCCCGCGGCCGATCCGGCCACGTTGCTTCGGCGTGTGAGTTTCGTGCTGACGGGCCTTCCGCCCAGCCCCGAGCAGTTGGCTCGATTCACCGCCGATCCTTCGCCCGCCGGGTACGAAAGGGCGGTCGATGAGCTGTTGGCCTCGGCGCATTTCGGCGAGCACTGGGCACGGCATTGGATGGACGTGGTGCGCTTTGCCGAAACTTTCGGCAACGATTGGAATTACGAGCTCAACGGGGCGTCGCACTACCGCGATTATTTGATTCGCGCGTTCAATCAAGACGTCCCGTACGATCAGCTCGTTCGAGAGCATGTCGCGGGGGATCTGCTCGACGAGCCGCGCATCAACGAGCAAGACGGCATCAACGAATCGCTCGCCGGGCTGAACTTCTATCGCCTCGGCGAACAAGGCCACGACGATTGCATTCTTTTCCGCGAGGTCCGAACGGATGTCGTCGACGACCAGATCGATGTATTAGGCAAGGCATTCCAAGGACTGACGATTGCCTGCGCCCGCTGTCACGATCACAAGCTCGACCCGATTCCGACGAAAGATTACTACGGGCTCTACAGCGTGCTGAGCAGTTCGCGTTTGGTGACACGAACGCTCGACACGCGCGAGCTCAACGAAGACCGACGCGAGAAGCTGCGGCAACTCAAGCCCAAGATTCGCGACACTTTGACTTCGCTGTGGAGCGAGCGGAACAGTCAAATTGCCGGGCGGCTGAGCGAGGCGTATTCCTCGTGGAAAGATCGCCCGCGCCCCGATAAAGAAGAGGCCGAAGAGGCGGAGGCGAAAGACGCCGAGTCGGCTAAAGCGGAGAACAAAGCGGCCGACGCCGACAAGCCGGGGGACAAGGATGCTAAGGACGGCAAGAAAGAGGACGTGCCCGCCGCGGTCCTTTTCGCGCGAGAGAAAATCACGTGGGACGATCCGCTCTATCTCTGGGTCGAACTCGCCCGACTTGCCGAAGAGGGCGCCGAAGATTTCGCCGAGAACTGGAAGAGCATCGCGACGCGCTATCACAAGGAAAGCGCTTCGCGGGTGGAGTTCAACCGGGTCTACTTTGAAGATTTCGCCGACTTCCGAGACAGCGCGCTCGATGATTGGTCCGGGGAGGGGCAGGGGCTGACGGACGCCGCCTCGCCGGCGGGCGAATTTACGATTGCTCCCGAAGGCCCTCATGTGCTGAGCGGCGTCTTTCCCGCGGGCCTGTACACCCACGCGCTTTCCGAGAAATTCAACGCGGCAATCCGGTCGCCCTTCGTGCCGCAAGACAAGCTATTCGTCAGCATGCAGGTGATGGGCGGCAAGCTCGGGGCCTGGCGGGCCACGCTCGACAACTGTATGTTGGCCGAGGATTACAAGCCGATCGACAACAACAATCTCGAGTGGATTCGAATTCCGACGCGCTTCGAGCGGCACTCCTACCCCTTCTATGTCGAAATGGCGACGCGACACGACAACCCGCGCTTCCCGGATCGGCCCGGGCGCATGGAGGGCCTCGACCTTTCGTTGCTTGACCAGCCACGCTCGTATTTCGGGATTGCTCGCGTGGTCGTGCACGACTGCGAGGCCGTCCCCGAGGACGAACTAACCCATCTGAAGCGTCTCTTCGACGGCGCGCCGCCGAAGAGCTTCGAAGAGTTGGCCCAACGTTTTGCCGCCAAGGGCGCCGAGGCGATCGAGGCCTGGGCCGCCGGCCGCGCGAGTGACGACGATGCCCGCTGGGTGGACTGGTTGGTGGACAACGAACTGGTCGCTAACTCGGTACACGTCGACCGACGGCTGGCGGATTTGGTCGGGCGATATCGGGCGGTTGAATCGGATGTCCCCGAGCCCCGCGTGGTCTACGGGATGGCCGATGTCGAGGAAGGCCGCGACTATCCGATCATGAAGCGCGGCGATCCCAAAAACTTGGGTGAGCCGGCGCCCCGCGGCTTCCTGCAATTGATTACGAAAGCCCCCAACGGTTTCAATGTCGAGCGCAGCGGTCGGCGCGAAATCGCCGAAGCGATCGTCGACCCCGAAAATCCTCTCACCGCGCGGGTGATGGCAAATCGCATCTGGCACTACGTTTTCGGCCGCGGGATTGTCGCGACGGTCAACAACTTTGGGCGCGTGGGTGAGAAGCCGACGCATCCGGAATTGCTCGATCATCTGGCCGGGCGGTTCATTAAACAAGGCTGGTCAATCAAGAAGTTGATACGGCAACTAGTGTTGACCGAAACGTTTCGTCAGTCGAGTACACTTTCGGAAGTCGGAACGACGCGCGACCCGGGCAATCACTTGCTGCATCGTTATCCGGTCAGACGGTTGGACGCGGAATCGGTTCGCGACGCGATCTTGACGACCGCGGGAACGCTGGACCCCGCGCTCTTTGGAAAGAGCATTCATCCGCACCGCGAAGACCCGCAGGAATATCGCAAGCTCTATTCGGGGCCGCTCGACGGCGGCGGCCGGCGAAGCCTCTACATCAAGGTCACGCGTCATGAGGGCGACCGCTTTCTCGAGTTGTTCGATTTCCCGAATCCCGGTGTGAGTCGGGGGCGGCGCGACGTGACGAACATTCCCGGGCAATCGTTGGCGTTGCTCAATCACCCCTTTGTGATCGAACAAGCCGGTTTCTGGGCCGATCGCGTGATGGCCGATTCGGAGACAGACGTTGAGCGACGCATTGCCGATATGTTTCGAACGGCGCTGGCGCGTCGGCCCGACGCAGCGGAATTGACCCGCCTGCGAGGCTTGGCGGCGGAGTTGGGCTCGCTGCACGGCGTCAGTCGCGAGGAGCTGCTGAAGTCGCGGGCGGTGTGGAAAGACATCGCTCACGCGCTTTTCAACTTGAAGGAGTTCATCTATTTACGTTAAAGTTGCGGTAAAGTCACTCTGGCCATGGAGAAACAGAAGTCAAGTTGTCCCGGCTACGGCGCGCGTCCGATGACGCGGCGCGAGATGCTGACCTACGCCTCGAACGGCTTCGGTCTGCTGGCGCTTTCCTCGTTGATGGCCGAGGATTCTTACGCCGGGCTCAGCGCCGGTCCCACCGGACCGCATTTTCCGCCCAAGGCGAAGAACATCATTTTCTGCTATATGCCGGGCGCGGTGTCGCACATCGATACGTTCGACCCGAAGCCGAAGCTGGCCGAGCTGCACGGAGAAAATCAAACTCCCGACGGGCGCCGCAAATGGAAAAAATGCCCCTTCGAGTTTCATCGTCACGGTGAATCCGGGATTCCCATCAGCGACGTCTTCCCGCACCTCGCCACTTGCGCCGATGAATTGGCGGTGATCCGCTCGATGAAGACGGGCTTCCCGCTGCATCCGCGGGGCAATATCCTGATGCACACGGGCCGCTCGGTGGGCGGTCACCCCAGTTTGGGGTCATGGATCAACTACGGCCTCGGCAGCGAGAACAAGGATCTGCCCGGGTATGTCCTGTTGCATGGGGGAACGATTCCTCCGGGCGGATTGGAAAGCTACGCGAACGGTTTTCTGCCGGCCACGTATCAGGCCATGCCGGTGAAGGCCAAGGGAACGCCGATCGACAACATCGTTCCCTCCGATGAAGATCCGCGCGTGCAGCGTGCGAAGCTTGACGCCCTGCTGGCGCAGGATCGCTCGTTTCTCGCCTCGACGGGCTCAAACGACGCGATCGAGTCGGCGATCCACAACTACGAGCTGGCTTACCGCATGCAATCGCTCGTTCCCGACGTGCTGAATCTGGATCGGGAGAGCGAAGCGACGAAGAAGCTTTACGGGCTGGACACGACCGACAAACCGAAGTACCACTACAGCCTGCAGTGCCTGCGGGCCCGGCGCCTGATCGAAGCCGGTGTGCGTTTCGTCGAAGTGACCTGCCCCGACCTCTACGGCGGCAATAACGGCACATGGGACCAGCACCTGCACCTGAAGGAAGGCCACGAGAATAATTCCTACATCACCGACCAAGGCGTAACGGCGTTGATCAAAGACCTACGCTCACGCGGCATGCTCGACGAGACGCTGATCGTCTGGGGGACGGAGTTCGGACGCACGCCGCACACCGGCAACGCGCACGGCCGCGACCATCACGAAACCGCCTATTCCATATGGATGGCGGGCGCGGGGATCAAGGGCGGCACGGTCCATGGCGCGACCGATGAGGTGGGCATGCATTCGGTCGAGAAGATCACGACGGTGCACGACATCCACGCCACGATTCTGCACCTATTCGGTCTGGACCATGAGCGGTTGACCTACCGCTTTGGCGGCCGCGACGTCAGCCTCACCGACGTCCACGGCCATGTTATTCACGACATTTTGAGTTATGTCCCCACAGCTGAAGCCGCGGGCTAAATTCCAAGGCCCCTAACGGGGCCTCGAAGATCCGGCTACTTCGAGTCGATGGTGAACGGGGGAGGTCGATGGCGCCCGCCGTTGTCCGCGAATCCCTGCCCCACAAAAAAGTCGGGCAATCGCAAAGCGGCTGCCCGACCAAGGTTTGAACCCGCATTTTCAATTTGATGTATGAGCTTCAGACCATCCAGCGACCTTCAGCGTCTTTATTGATAGGGGCTAGAGCCCGATAAGGACGCCATGGAAGGTCAACACCCGATGGGTGAAAAAGAAAACAAGCCGTTTCAGCTCACGTTCAATGGATTTCTCAAAGTCGATTTTCAAGGATCGCGAGTCACCTCGGATGGCGGTCTGATTCTCGTTCGCGAACTGGATGAACGACTCGGACTCGGCCAGCTGATCGACGAGCATCTCAGCGACTCGCGACAAGGCTTGAACAAGAAGTTCGCGCTGGCCGATCTGCTGCGGCAGTCGGTCTACAGCCGACTCGCTGGCTACGAGGACCTCAATGACGCCGTTCGAGTATCCGCCGATCCGACCTTTCGCTTGATCGGCTCGAAAAGGAACTGGGATCGCGGAGCAGCCTTGACCTCGACACTGCATGGCTTCGAGACGGAGATGCTGGCGAGCGAAGAGAACTTGCTGGGGCTGATGGCAGTGAACCGGGAGCTGGTCGCGCAAGCCGAAGCTCCCGACGGTTCAGACCGCGTGGTGCTCGACATGGACTCCACGGAGAGCCCCGTCCACGGCCAACAGGAAGGCAGTGCCTACAACGGCCATTTTGAGTCCCTCTGCTATCACCCGCTGTTGCTGTTCAACCAGCACGGCGACTGCCTAGGCGCGAAGCTGCGTCCCGGCAACGTGCACAGCGCCGAGGACTGGGACGAGCTGCTACTGCCGGAGATCGAACGACAACAGGCGGAGGGCAAACAGGTGACGTTCCGCGCCGACGCCGCCTTCGCCAAGCCCGAGATCTACGAGGCGATGGAGGAGCGCGGCGTGGACTACGTGATTCGCATCCCGGCGAACAAGAGCCTGGAGCTGGAGATCGAGGACATCCTGTTTCGGCCACCGGGTAGGCCGAACGCCAAGCCCCTAGTGCGCTACAAGAGTTTTCGCTATCAGGCCGAGAGCTGGTCGAAGGCAAGGCGAGTTGTCGCCAAGGTCGAGCATCACCAGGGCGAACTATTCCCGCGCGTCGGATTTGTCGTGACGAGCATGAGCTTGCCGAGCCGCTCGGTCGTACGGTTCTACAACAAGCGCGGCACGGCGGAGCAGTGGATCAAGGAAGGCAAACAGGCCACGCACTGGACCCGCTTGTCGTGTCACCGCTTCCGGGCCAACGAGGTACGGCTGCAACTCAGCGTGCTGGCCTACAACCTGGGCAACCTGTGGCGGCGGCTCGGGCTGCCGCACAGGATCAAGAGCTGGTCGCTAACGAGTTTGCAACACAGGTTGATGAAGACGGGTGGTAGGCTGGTCAAGCATGCTCGCTACTACTGGTTGCTGCTGGCGGAGGGGCATCTGAACCGGCGGCTGTTCGGTGACATGCTGCATAGGATCTGGGCGCTGCCTGTGCCGGGTGGGTAGCGTTGCGGGCGAGGATCAACAGTTTTTGGCTCCAAAAAGGTTTCGCAGGGAGCAGTGTCGGCCGGAGCGCCGTTCAGCCCGCTCAATCAACGTCTGTGAGCGGACGGACGAGCCCTGGCGCCTACCGGCGGAGGTGATGTGCAGGGTTCAGCGCGAAAAGACGTGGTATTCGGCGCAGCGGGGGTGTATCCTGTGACCGTGCCAGGGCCAAAATGGAAATCCTGGTTGAAACCAAATTTGTTTTTGTAGACAAGGTCAGAATAGCATGGTTCAACCATGCAGGCCAACAGAAACAACCCTAATCGAGCGGAAAAATCGGCTGAACGAGGATTTTTCGCCGTTGAATGGGGAATCCGTTGCCCGTTGACGTTGCGGCGTTCAGGCGAAGGCCGCCTCCTATCCCCCTCCGACGCTCGGTTCCGTCGACAAGAACGCTCAAACCCAGCCAGCGGCGACCGCTAATCCCAACAGCAACAATAACGCACCTACCAGGCGCCTCACGGTCGCCAAGGTTACTTTTTTCATGTAGCGCGCACCCAGGAAGGACCCGCAAAAGGCCGATCCCGTTGCTGTTACGACCAAGCCGACGATCGGGGGGCCGTCGGTCGCCGCGAGACTGCCCGAAAGAAATGTCGTGCCGTAGACCGTCAGTCGAACGACATCGACCATCACCGCGCAAACGACGTTCGTTCCAATGAATGCATCTCGTCCCAAGCCGCAATTGATCAGAAAAGCCGCCCGCAATGCTCCTTGATGCCCCGAGATTCCGCCGAACAGCCCCGAGAGAACGCCTCCAACCGGCAACCACGGCTTCCCCAATTGGAGCCGATCGAAGAAGGGCAGCAAGTCGGCGAGCGAAAAGATTAAGATCAGCAGTCCCATCACCAGCCCGACGAGCGTGATCGAGAACGAGCGGCCCGCCAGGTTGTAGGTCAACAGTGCATCCCCGGCGGCGATCGAACCGAGAATCAACGCCCCCAGGAAGGCCGCCGGCGCCGCCGGTCCGCCGAACCGCAAGGCAATCGGCAGGGACGCATGCTTGCCCACGAGAGCCAGCTTGAATAAGTTATTCGCCAAGTGCACGATCGCGGTGGCGCCGACCGCCACATGCAGGGGAAAGAAGAGCGCGAATACCGGCATCAGCAGCGACCCCAGCCCGAACCCCGAAAACAGGGTCAGGGCCGCGACCGCCATCGAAACGAGCCCTACGACAAGGTAATCCATGATCCGTGCGATGGTCCCGGGCTGTTGACTTGAGCGGGGGGCGAGCGGGGAACGGTCGCTACCCCATGATCGAGACCACAGCCAACGTCGCCGACAAGACAATCATCATAGCGACGGCGCCGTAGGCGACCAAGTTATAGAGAGGCGAGTTCACCCGCTTTCCCATCAGCTCGCGCCGATTCACCAAGATCAAGATCAGGATCAGAATCAGCGGCAACAATACTCCGTTCAGTACTTGCGAAAGCAAAATCATCCGCACCAGCGGAAACGACGGCAGCAAGACCAACCCCGCCCCCACTACGATGAGCAGGGTGTAGAGCCAATAGAAAACCTTCGCTTCCGAAAAACGGTAGTTGACGCCCGACTCAAATCCCAACCCTTCGCATACCGAGTAGGCCGTGGAGAGCGGCAGAACGCTCGCCGCCAAAAGCGAGGCGTTGAACAACCCGGCGCTGAACAGGATGTAGGCGTACTCTCCCAAGGGGCGGAGCGCCGCGGCGGCCTCGGAGACGTCCGAGATCTCTCGCGGCCCGTGCGACCAGATCGCCCCTGCGCAGGCAACGATCACGAAGAACTTGATGAACGCCATCACCACGCAGCCGATGATGACCTCGGCTCGCGACTCGGGATACTGCTTGAGATCGACGCCCTTTTCGACGATGGAGGCCTGTAAGTAAAACTGCATCCAGGGCGCGACGGATGTTCCCACGAGGCCAATCAAGATCGTCAGGTAAGGCCCATCGAATTTCACCACCGGCGTTACGGTCGCCCAGAGCGCCTGGTCCCAATCCGGCTTCACCAGAAACGCCGAAATCGCGTAGGCCACGAACAAAAAGCTGGCCAGGAGAAAGATCTTTTCCACGACCCGGTAGGTGCCGCGAACGACCAATGTCCACACCAGCAGCGCCCCTAACGGCACGGAGACGGCGCGGTCAATTTGGAACAATTCAAGCGAGCCGGCGATGCCCGCGAAATTGGCGGTGACGTTGGTGAGGTTGACGATCAGCAGCGCGACCATGACCAGAAACGTCGTCCGCAGCCCGAACTCTTCCCGAATCAGATCCGAGAGCCCCTTGCCCGTTACAGCCGCCATGCGCGAGCACATGACCTGGGTGATGATCAAGATCAGGGTGACCGGGATCATCGTCCAGAGGGTGACGTAGCCCCAGCGCGCGCCGGCTTCTGAATACATCAGCAGCCCGCCGGCGTCGTTGTCGACGACAGCCGTGATCACCCCGGGTCCCAAGACGCCCAGAAAGACAATAATCCGCTGTCGCAAGCTCTTCAGCATGAAACTCGTCTAACCCGGGCGCCGAATGGGTGTCCCCTTTTTCGCCCGAACACATTCCGGCCGCGACCCCCTATCGATCCGGCGTCAGTATTCCGATCACGTCATCGGCCGTGATTACGCCGCAGAGCTCTTCATCGTCGTCAATCACCGGCAACGCGAACAGATTGTATTTGTCGAAAAGTTCGACGACCATTTCCTCGTCCGCGTCGACGTCAACCGTTACGGCGTCGAGCACGGCCAGCTCGCGCAACGGAGTGCGCGGTTCGGCGATAGTAAGTTGGGCCACGGGCACGACGCCGATCAAGTGGTCCTTGGCGTCGGTCAAGAAGATGTGGGTCAAAGTCGGCAGCAGGTTCGGGTGGTCTTCGAACGCCTCCGCCGCGTCTTTGACGAGCGCATGTTCCTGGAGGGTGACGAACTGCGTGTTCATCAATCCGCCGGCTGTATCTTCCTCGTGCTCGAGCAGCTCCTCGACTTCGGCGGCCGGCACGTCCTCCATGTCCTTGAGGATTTCCAGGCTCGTTTCCTCTTGTAATTCGCCCAACACGTCGGCGGCGGAGTCGGGCGCCATTTCCTCGAGAATGTCGGCGGCGCGTTCCTTGTCGAGGTGTTCGACGATCGAAACCTGAATTTTCGGATCGACTTCGCTCAGCGCCTCGGCGGCGACGTGATCGTCGAGGGTTTCAAACAGCGCCTCGCGCTCGGCGGGCGGCAGATCTTCCACGATGTCGGCAAGATCGGCGGGGTGAATCCGGCCGATGCGGTCGTGCGAAATCTTCAATTTGAGCCGCCGCTGCGGGTCGGGCTCGACGATATTGCAGTAGTCCCAGGGAATCGAGTTGGGTTTGATGTGCTGTTGCAGCCGCCTGATCAGCGTCGCCGGCAAAACCCCTTCCGTCAGACGGCGGAAAGCTCCCTGCAGTCCCACGCCGACCTCTTGAATCCACAGCTCGTCGTGACCGTTGATGGAAACGATGCGCAGCGCGACGTCGTTGACGCGAACGACTTTGCGTCCGTTGACGTCGACGATTTGCTGGTCGAGAAGGTCTTTGCCGAGCAACAGCAAGCCTTCGTCGGGATAGTAGGGAACGAAGCGGTCGTCGGAGAGTTCAACGCGTTCGGGGGAAATTGAACGCACCTGATCCTGACGCACCATGAAGGCCGTTTTGCCGCCGCCGAGCAAAAAGCGAGACACACGTCGCGCATGTTCGCCCGGAGCGATCGCCACCTCGCGGATGCGTCCGATGCGCCGGCCTTTGGGGCCGTCGACGCGCATGCCGGTCAGCTCCGTGAGGTAGACGATGGGTGCGTCTACTCTGGGGCTCTCCATCGTCCATATCGCCTGTCAATTACTCAACCGGTCAACCGCCCGCGGGTCATGGCCGCAAACGCCTGTCAAGGAATGCCGCTTTCAATATGCACCATCAAACCCGTGAAAAGCAAGCATTTAACCCTCTTCGATGCCGGCCGACCCCGACGGCGATCGGCGCTGTTGCCAGTCCGGCAAGCGGCCTCAAGCCGCCCCCAATCACTCAGCCTAGCGCCCGGTAGACCGCTGCCCGATACAACACCACGTCCGACGGCTTATGCGGGGAATAGAGCACGGTCACGCGATCGCCGGCCCGCAGCCGACAAGCACGCTCGGAGTGCCGCAGCCTCCTCTCCTCGCCGCCAGTCTCGACGGAGACGGTGTACTTCGAGGCCGCGCCGGTTCGCGACACGTCCAAGACGGTGCCGCCTACCGTTGATCCCGCGGCGACCAGGCGCTTGTGCTTACGGCGTTGCAGCTCGAGCGCGGTCAACGCCGCCAAGAGCGCGACCAGGGCCGCCAGCCCTTCCGGCCGCAAACGGTCGTCCTTGACGCCTTGCACCCGATGCGAAAGGGGATCGTCGGGAAGATAGACCACCCGAATCCTATCGCCTTGACCGTGAGACGCGTAGGCGCTCTCGCCGACCGCGATTGAAGCGCGAACCTGTTCGCCCCGGCGATCCTCGAAATGATAGTAGAGATAGTAACGGGGCTCGCCGCTCGCGCTTGTGCGCTGCTGCTTTTCGTGGACGACGGCCTCGGTTGCCACTCCAAACTCGGCGAAGGCCGTTTCCATCGGCTGTACTCGTCGCGGATAACCATTCGTATATAGAACGGCCGCCGCGACCGCGGCCAGCCAGAGCCATAGCCGCCAGCGGCCCGGCGAGGTCAGCTCGACACGGCGCGGCGGCGGCAGAGCGAGTTCGGGCTCGATCGACCACGCGGCGACCCTATGCGCGGTCGGCGTCGCCGCCTCCAGGCGCGACTGTTCGCGAGCCCAACCGACGATCAGCATGGATCCAACCGCCACGAGGCCGACGCCCACCCAGAGCAGGTCGTTGGGTTGCTGGAGCAATGAAAAAGCGATCAGCCCCACCCCGGTCACGTCGAACACGGCGCCGGCGATCAACCGCCGCAAGCCCGCCTTTTTCTCGCCGTTTCCCATCGCTCAATTTTACTGCACCGGGTAGTGTCGTAAGTCGGCCGGCGGGGGGACACCTAGTGCCGCGACCGCATGAAAAAGTTTGTTAGGTTGCAAAGTACTATTCTTGCGTGACCGCATCGCGTGGCGATGCGGCTCAGGTTGGCTGTGGTTTCCTCCGCCAGGGCGGATCGAAGCCGTCTCAACAAGGTCGGGGAAAGGTGTCTTTTCACGTGGTCTGAGTACTAGGCGCGGTCCTTCGTTTCCCCGAAACTCTTGAGCGTTGGGCCCGTCGCTTGCGCTCGGGCTCTGAATCTTTGGTTGGAAATTGTGTATGCGGGCTCGGAACCGGACGGGCGCGGTTCCGTTTAGGGGGTTAGCGCATGATGCGCTGGTCGCTGAGGTCTTTGCCTCCGACGCGCTTAGAGAGGGTGGCTCCTCGAAACTCGATCACTTCCAGATCGACGAAGGCGTTGACGATGTTGTACTGGGTCGGCATGTCTTCCCAGCGGGCGCGATGGAATTTGACGGTGCCTTCCCCCTGTCGCGCGTCGAGCGTGCGCGCGTTTGAATTTCCCGAGGGCGTGATCACGGCGTAGGCGGCGTCGGCCGCGCCCCATTCGCCGGTGCGGGGCATGTATTTGTAGTGCATCAGGCCGCGGAGACCGCCGTCGTCGGGAGCGGAGGAGCCGGCGCCGCTGTCGACTTGCCGCAGGTTGGTCAGGCTCATATCCGTGAACTTGAAGCCGAGCCAGCTCGCCGTCACGTGCATGTCGCCGTTGAAGGTACGCGGGGTCGGCAGCTCGGCGTAAATCTTCGAGAAACCGAGTTCCTCGCGGCCCGTGAGAATCGGATCGGTTAGGTTCTCCCACAGTACGAGCAGGAAGCTGCCGGTCGCGGCGTCCTTCTCTCCCTTGAACGTAACCGGGAAGGAGACGCCTAATGTGTTGTAGCCGCGGCCGGCTAACCATGGGATCTCGGTGTGTAGGTCATGGTGACGCTCACGACCGGCTCACCGTGAACGGTGAATCCCTGGGGCAGCAGCCGCTGGAGCTGATCGCGCTTCGACAGGAAACGCACCGAGAGACTGGTCGCCTTGGGCGCGTCGATGTTCTTGAAGCGCTTGCCGTCGGGTCCGCGGCGAGGTCCCGTGCGCGGCCCGAAAGTGCGTGGGCATACGGTACATCTCTCCGGGGATGAACACGTAGTTGGGCGGCTCTTGCGCCGCGGCGGGCGGGGTGAAGGCGGCGACGGCGAATAGGACCGCGAGGGCTGTCAAGAGGTGATTGATCGTCTTCATCGTGTTGCTCCTTGGATTTTCCGAATTGATGCCGGACCGGAGGATATCCATTGTAGCTGTAGTCGGTCGCGAGCCCAAGCCCGGTGAACCGTCGGTGAACCGGGCTGAGCGCGGACTTCCGTCCGCGCCTCTGATTCTATTGGTCGCATGGCGAGAAGGGCTTCCCTATTCATGTCGCACACCACCCCCAAAGACATGTCTTCTGGGACGGGCGCGGCGGCAGGTTGAAAGCGGGGGCGGCGGAGGGTGTGAGCGGGCGATGCGGCGTGCTCCAAAGCAGCCGATAACCGTGAGATACTGAGTGCCTTAGTTGTCCTCATTTTTCTGTTGTGGGTCCCTCGGTGCATACCAGCGAACTTACCGTCCTCGAGCAGATTATCGTCCGTAAGCGGGCTGAGTTGGCGGCGCAACAAACACTTGTGAAAGCCGAGATTCTGGCCGCCAGGGAGCAGCCGGCGCGGCGGCCGTTTCGATCTTCGCTGGAAGCCAGGCGACCCGCCGTTATTTCGGAGATCAAGAAGGCCTCGCCGTCGGCGGGGGTGATCGCGGAAACATTCGAGCCAGCCGCCATCGCGACGCGCTATGAGGCCGCCGGGGCGGCGGGGCTTTCGGTTCTGACCGATCAGCAATTTTTTCAAGGCAGTTTGGAGGCCTTAGCCGCGGCCCGAGGCGCGACCAACCTGCCGGTCTTGCGCAAGGATTTCACGCTCGACCGCTACCATCTGCTCGAAGCCGCCTCCTGGGGCGCCGATGCCGTTTTGTTGATCGTGGCCGCCTTGAGTGACGCGAAATTGCGTGACTTGCTCGGACAGGCGGAAGAACTCAATCTGGAAGCACTCGTCGAAGTGCATGACGAGCGGGAGCTGGAGCAGGCCCTGGGCGCGGAAGCCGATTGGATCGGCGTCAACAATCGCAACCTGAAAACCCTCGAAGTCTCGCTCGAAACGTCGCTGCGGCTGGCCGAGCACATGCCGCCCGATGTGTTTTGGATCAGCGAAAGCGGCATCCGAACGTGCGAGCAGATGCGACAGCTCAGCGAGGCCGGTTGCGGCGGCTTCCTGATCGGAGAAAGTCTGATGAAACGGGCCGATCCCGGCGAAGCGCTGGCCGAGTTGATCGAGGGAGCGAAGAACGGTGGGAGTTGAGGTCATCAAGGTCTGCGGCATCACGGCCATCGCCGACGCGCTTTTCGCGGCGCAACACGGGGCAACCGCGATTGGTTTCGTTTTTTTCGGGGGCAGTCCGCGGTGTATTCGTGTCGACATGGCGGCGATGATTTCGGCGGTGCTCCCGAAAGAGATTTTGCGTGTCGGGGTTTTCGTCAATGAGTCCGCCGACCAAGTGCGAAACACGGCCAAGGCGGCGCATTTGAACGTGGTCCAACTCCACGGGGATGAAACGCCGGAATACTGCGCCGGGCTCGGAGACGTGCGCGTTTGGAAAGCCTTCCAGGTTCGGGAGTTCTTCAAGCCCGAGATGATCGAGCCCTACGATTGCGAAGCGTATTTGCTGGACGCCGCGGCAGCCGACGGCACCTTTGGCGGAAGCGGCCGCACGTTCCCGTGGCCGGTTGCTCGCGACGCCAAACGGCGGGGACGCCTTATCGTCGCCGGCGGGCTGGACGGAGACAACGTCGCGACGGCGATTCGCGAAGTGCTGCCGTGGGGCGTCGATTCCGCCTCGAAACTCGAACGCGCGCCCGGCGTCAAGGACCCCGACAAGGTTCTGCGTTATCTGGAAGCCGCCAAGGCGGCGGCGGAAATTCAGTAGGCTAAGGAAAGCATGGCCGCGCCTTCCCTATTACCCGATGACCGGGGTCGTTTCGGTCGGTTCGGAGGACGGTACGTCCCGGAAAGCCTGGTGGCTCCTCTGGTGGAATTGGAGGAAACCTATGCCCGGGCGGTGGAGGAAGAGAGCTTTGCCGCGGAGCTGGACGAGCTATTGCGGGAATACGCCGGCCGGCCCACGTCGCTCTACTATGCGCCCCGGTTGACCGAGCATCTGGGTGGCGCGCGAATCTATATCAAGCGCGAAGACCTGCTCCACACCGGAGCCCATAAGATCAACAATTGCCTGGGACAAGCGTTGTTGGCCCGCCGCATGGGCAAGAATCGCATCATCGCTGAAACCGGAGCCGGCCAACACGGGGTGGCGAGCGCGACGGTCGCGGCGCTATTCGGTTTCGAGTGCCGTGTCTACATGGGCGAGGAAGACATGCGGCGTCAGGCCTTGAACGTCTTCCGGATGCGCTTGCTTGGGGCGGAAGTGGTCAGCGTCGATAGCGGCAGTCGCACGTTGAAAGACGCCATCAGCGAAGCGATGCGCGACTGGGTGACGAACTTCGAGCACAGCTATTACATGCTGGGCTCGGCGCTGGGTCCGCATCCCTATCCCATGATCGTCAGAGATTTTCAATCCGTGATCGGCCTGGAGACCCGGGAACAGTTTCCAGAGGCGCATGACGGCGTTCTTCCTGATGTGTTGATTGCTTGCGTGGGCGGCGGGAGCAATGCGATCGGCATGTTCCATCCTTTCATCGCGGATGAAAGCGTCCGCATGGTCGGGGTCGAAGCCGGGGGACGCAGCCCGGCCTTGGGCGACCACGCGGCAAGATTCGAGGGCGGCGAACCGGGCGTTTTACATGGAACTTATAGTTATGTCCTGCAAGACGACAACGGGCAGATCGCGTTGACGCATTCGGTGTCGGCGGGGCTCGACTATGCCACGGTGGGGCCCGAGCATGCCTGGCTGCGCGATAACGGACGCGCGGAATACGTCTCTTGTTCCGATGAGGATGCGCTGGAAGCGGTGCGGCTGCTCTCAAGGCTGGAAGGGATTATTCCGGCCCTCGAGGCGGCCCATGCGGTGGCGGAAGTGATCAAGCGCGCTCCGGCGGCCGCGGGCGAAACCTTTGTCGTCTGCTTGTCGGGGCGGGGAGATAAGGACATCGGCATCTACCGCGAAGAGATGTCCGATTTGGGATAGCTCGCGGCAAGGCCCGCCGGACCCCGCCGACGAACCGGCCCAACAGTGAAATTCCACGATGAGCCGTATCAGCAAGACCTTTGAACGCCTTCGAGCCGAGCAGACGCGGGGATTGATCGTCTATCTGACCGGCGGGGACCCGAATGCCGACCGCACGGTGGATTTCATCCTTGCGTTGGAACAAGGCGGGGCCGACATCATCGAGCTGGGCGTGCCCTTCTCGGACCCGGTGGCGGATGGGCCGGTGATTCAACGCGCGAGCGAGCGGTCGCTGCGGACGGGCACGACGGTACGGAGCGTCCTCGACATCCTACGGCGGGTGCGGGAGAAGGCCGAGATACCGGTGGTGGTGTTTAGCTACCTGAATCCGGTCTTGCGATACGGGTTTGAAAAATTCACCGAAGACGCCGTCGCGGCGGGAGCCGACGGAGCGCTGCTGACCGACCTGAACATTGATGAAGCTGATCCTTATCTGGAGCAGATGGAACGCCGCGGCCTCGACCCGATCTTCTTGGTCGCGCCGACGACCCCGCGTGAACGGCTGCGAAGGTTGTCGCAATCGAGTCGCGGTTTCGTCTATCTTGTTTCGAGGGCCGGAGTCACCGGCGAGCAGCAATCGATCTCCGCGCGCGCGCTGCCGTTGATCGAAAAGGCTCGCTCAGTGAGTAAATTGCCCCTCGCGCTGGGCTTCGGTTTATCGAAGCGCGAACACATGGAAGCGGTGGCTCCGCATGTGGATGCCGCCGTGGTGGGCAGCGCCGTTGTAAGATTGATCGCCGAACACGGAGAGGACGAGGACCTGCCGGCTCGACTGACCGCGTTTTGCGCCGAGCTGAAAGCCGGACTCGCGTTGAAAACGTCGGCTGCGTAGCTGCATAGGCCGCAAGGAAGCTCTTATGGACCTTGCCGATTGGCGAGAGCGAATCAACGATGTGGATCGCCGGATTCTGGCGTTGCTCAACGAGCGCGTCGGGTATGTATTGAACTTGGCGCCGCTCAAACGCCAACAAGGCATCCCGGTTCACGAACCCGGCCGCGAGAACCAAGTCTTTGAAAACCTGAAGAAGAAAAACGGGGGCCCTCTCGACGACGATGCGATTTGCCGCATTTTCGAAGCGGTGATGAACGAAATGCGGGCCGTGCAGGCCGAGCAAGAGGCCGCGAAGCCCCAAGACGACGCATCCGTTGCAACACGTCGCGAGACCAAGGATCCCGTTGGTATTTGAAAAAGCTTTTCCCGCTCGACCGCCCCATGCCGATTGAGACTGTCGCTATCCTCGGAGTCGGCCTGATTGGCGGCTCTTTCGGGCTGGCCTTGCGCCGAGCCGGGTTCCGCGGCCGTCTGCTCGGCGTCAGCTCGGAGCGGACCATCCGAGCCGCCCTCGAACGCGGAGCCATCGATGCCGGAGCGTCTCTGGAAGACGCGGTTCCCGAAGCCGATCTGATCTACCTGGCGCAGCCGATTTCGCGCATCATTGCGTTGTTGCCCGAAGTTCGGCGATATGCCGCCGAGCACGCGCTGGTGACCGACGCGGGCAGCACGAAAGAAGCGATCGTCGGGCGGGCGGCGGAGTTGTTCGACTCCGGGCCGTTTTTTGTCGGCGGACACCCCATGGCGGGCAAAGAGGGTCGCGGCGTGGAAATCGCCGACGCCGAGTTGTTCCGCGGGGCAGCGTACGCTCTGACGCCGCTGGAAGATGCTCTTCCCGGAAATGAAATAATCGGTGCTTTCTTGAACTATCTCAACCGAATGGGGGCGAAATTCCGCGTCCTATCCGCTTCCGAACACGACCGAATTGTGAGTTGGACGTCTCACCTTCCGCAGCTCGCGTCGACGGCCTTAGCCGCCTCCGTCTTCGATGCTCTTGGCGATGACAAGGGGCTTCAGCTCGCCGGCCGCGGGCTGCGTGACATGACCCGTCTCGCCGAGAGCCCTTTCGAGATTTGGAACGACATCCTCGATACCAACCGGGAAAACCTCGACGACGTCCTCACCACCTACATCCATCGTTTGGAAAATTTGCGCGAGAAACTCGCCTCATCGGAACTCGCCGAGGAGTTCCGACAGGGCAACGAGATTCGTGAGGTTTTTCGCCTGAAGTAAATTTTGATGGATATTTACTTGACTCAGGTATTGGGAAATAGCCCCTACATGTTGTGGTCGTCCGTAGCGCGTGTCGCGGTGCCTCCGACCAGCGATTTGTAGGGTGCCGGTGGCACGGCGACGGCCTGTTGAACCAGGCGGTAAAAGAGCTTGCCTCGACTTCTGGACTTGCGGCGGTTGAAGCGGAAGGCGAATTCGTCGAGGTAGGAGTCGAGATGCTCGTGACTGACCGCTCCTTGATGCGTGCCCAGTATCCAGCGCTTCACTAACGACACCACGCGGTGCACCCGGGGGAGCAGTTTCGAGGCGCGCGCCGGTTGCCCCTCCAGGTAGCTCACCTCGTGGCGATAGCCGTCGCCTTCGAGCGGTTCGTATCCCAGCCAACCGTCGGTATGGACCACGCTGCCGGGTTCGATCGACTCGCCGACGAAGGCCATCAAGCTGTCCCCGGAGGCGTTGGGAATGGTGCGTATCCGAACCCGCCCGATGCCGGCACCATCTTCCTCGGCCGCTACTACAATCAGCGCCTTAGCGTCGGTTTGGCGACCGCGCACGCCCTCCTCCAAGCCTCCTAAGTAAGTCTCGTCAACCTCCACGCGCCCGCTGAGCCGATCGCGTCCGGGCCGCACCATGGCGCGCCGGAGCTTATGCAACCAAGTCCAGGCCGTTTTGTAGCTGCCCAGGCCCAACACCCGCTGCAAGCCCAGCGCGCTCGCCCCGTTCTTCTGGCTCGTGAGCCACCACATGGCTCGAAACCAACTCTGGAGGGGTTGGCGGGTGTCTTGAAATATTGTGCCCGCCGTTGGAGAAGCTTGATGCCCGCAGCCGGCGCACTCCAGCAGCGCTGTCCGCACCGCCCACGCTTTGTCGTGCCCGCATCGCGGACAACGAAAACCCTCCGGCCAGCGGAGTTGACACAGATACTCTCGACAGGCCTGCTCGGTGGCGAAACGCGCCTCGAACTCGGCCAGATTCCGAGGATAATCTTCCATTTCCCCGATCCTACATCTTGTGGTCACCTGAGTCAAGTAAATACCCATCTAAATTTTTTTTACACTACAGGCCAAAGGTACCTGGTATTGCCGGTAGTACTTTGCTATTCTTCGTAGTACTTTCTTGCCAGCAACGGAGATGTCATGTGTTTTCCCCTGAAGTTGAGGAGTGGGCCTCCGGCGGGTTGCCGGCAGAACTGGCGGCGCTGAGAGAATCCCCCAAGCCGTTGCTGATCAAACGCGGCATCCGAGTTTTTTCACCTGGAGAAATTGCGGATCGACTCTTCTTCCTTCACTCGGGACGAGTCAAGATATCGGTTTCCGGCGTCGGCGGAGACATATTGTTCGGGACACGACGGACGCTCCCGACACGCAGATTGTGACGTTCGAGTTCGAGTCATTCACCTGTAGCTGGGAACACCGATGGTACGCCCACACGCGTCGATGCGTGCCGACCTGCACCGAGCGGCCGTGCTTGCGCGCGGCTTGGACCATCGCCCAGCCTTCGTGAACGGTGTGGCTGATCGGTTTCTCGACGTAGATGTGGGCTCCGACCTCCATGGCGGCGATCGCGATCAGCGGATGCCAGTGGTCGGGTGTGCCGACCATGAGCCATCGCATTCTGCTGGTCGAGGACGAGGAGGGCCTGCGCATCACCTTACGCGACAGGCTTAGCGGCGAAGGCTATGAAGTGGAGACGGCCGCCGACGGCGCGCTGGGTTTCGAACGAGCCGGGAGCGGGGGCTTCGATTTGATCCTGCTCGATGTGATGCTGCCCGCCAAGAGCGGCATCGACGTTTGCCGTGATCTTCGCCGACAAGGCAATCAAACGCCCATCCTGATGCTCACCGCCAAGAGCCAAACGATCGACAAGATCCTGGGGCTGAAGATCGGCGCTGACGACTATCTCACGAAACCGTTCGAAATGCTCGAGCTGCTGGCGCGGATCGAGGCTTTGTTGCGACGTTCGCAAGGCTCGCCCAAGACGCAGCCGGAGAAATACGAATTCGGGGTCGTTCGCGTGGATCTTCGGGGGACCCGCGTCTTCCGCGGTGAAGAAGAACTCAGCCTTTCCGCCAAGGAATTCCAACTGCTGCAATTTTTCATCGAGCACCGCGGCGAGACGCTGGCCCGCGACAAATTACTCGAAGAGGTTTGGGGCCATCAGTCCGCGCCTTCCACGAGAACCGTGGACGTGCATGTCGCTTGGCTGCGTCAGAAAATCGAGCCGGATGCCAGAAAACCGCAATGGATCGTGACGGTTCACGGGTTGGGGTATCGGTTCGCGGGGTGACGGCGCGGTTGGACAAGCTGAGAGCTTGTCCGACTCTGAACTAGCCCGTATTTTTCACCAACTGACGGCCCTCTCACCTACTTCGCCCCGCCAGGTGGTGAGAAATGCAGGTTAGGACAAACACGAGTGTTTGTCTCTACCCCGAGGACACCTTGAAGCCGGGGCTTCAGGACGCGAACTGGTAAAATCAACAGGCCGGGGAGACGAAGATTTTCTATCGCCCGGGGTGGATTGTGCTGAAGAGCTTAACGTCGGAACAACTGGCGAACTACGAACGGGACGGAGTCGTTTTTCCGCTTCCGGTTCTGTCTAAAGACGAAGTACGGCGTTTTCGCGGCGGCTACGAAGAACTCCTCGCCGCTTTCGACCGCAAGCCGAAATCGACCGAGTTGGCGGTGACGCATCTTCACTTTCGCTGGGCTTGGGATCTCGTTACGCATCCGAAAGTTCTCGATGCGGTCGAAGACGTTCTCGGCGGTGATTTGCTCGTGTGGGCGTCGTCGATTTTCGCCAAGCCGGCCCGCGACCCCGGCTACCTTACCTTTCACCAAGACGGCACCTATTGGGGGCTTGATTCCACGCTGGTAACGACGGCATGGATCGCGCTCTCTCCCAGCACAGTCGAGAGCGGCTGTATGCGGGTCGCCCCGGGCACGCAGAAAGACCCGATTCATCCACACAAGGAAACTTGGGCGGAAGACAATCTGCTCTCTCGCGGCCAGGAGGTTCAAGTGGATGTGGCCGACGAAGACGTCGCGAACG
Organism: Bryobacterales bacterium; assembly: GCA_965248235.1. GTDB lineage: Bacteria > Acidobacteriota > Terriglobia > Bryobacterales > UBA6623 > UBA6623. Next base: position 775,259 of record CBDFIU010000004.1, read on the forward strand.
TGGTTTTGCAATTGGGCGAAATGTCGCTGCACCACGTCAACATCATTCACGGCTCGGGCTGCAATGCCTCCGATGAGGCGCGCATCGGATTCGCCATCCGCTACATCGATCCGCGAGTGAAGCAGGTGACGCCGGATCATCCCGTGATCCTGGCGCGAGGCGAAGACCGCCACCGTCATTACGAGCACATGAGCGAGCCGCCGCCGGAAACCGACGCCGCCCAGGCCTTGGCCAAACACCTGGCGGCGGCCGAAGTCCACGCCAAGGAAATCCTCTCGACGCACGCCGCCACCGAGAAGTAGAAACGCCGGCGGACAAAATCGGTTCTCGGCTGACGGTTCACGGTTCACGGAACAATGACTGCCCTCGACTGGCTTATCGTGATCGTGGCCAACGGCGCGATCGTGGTCTACGGGCTTTACTTGGCGCGGGGCACGACCACTTCCTACGAGTGGTTTCTAGCCGCCAAGGGATTGCCATGGTGGATCGTCGGCCTTTCAATGTTCGCCACCGCCGTCGATAGCGGCGATTATGTGGCCGTGGTGGGAGGCTCCTACACCTTCGGCCTGTCGAATTTGACGAGCTGGTGGATGGGAATTCCCATCGGGTGGTTCGTTGTCTCTTATTTCGTTTTTCTGCCGCTCTACCGCGGCGGGATGTTCACGAACGCCGAGTACCTCGAACACCGCTTCGGGCCGGCGGTGCGCCTGCTCAGTGCGCTGATCCAAGTGCAGTACCGCACGAACGTGCTGGGCAACATCGCCTTTTCGCTTTACTTGACGTTTTCGATCTTGACGGGCTGGGGGGCCGCGACATGGTGGTTCGTTGTCGGGATCGCCCTTGCCTCGGCGGCGTATACGGCGGCGGGCGGGTTGAAATCGGTCGCGGTGACCGACGCTCTGCAATCGGTGGGGATGTTTCTGGCGGCATTGATCTTGTGGGTCGTTTTGTGGAACTTCGTCGGTGGCTGGAGCGGGCTGGAAGAACGGCTGGCGGCGATCGATCCGGGGCTGGTCGGTTCGATGATGCACGTTGGCGGGCGTTCCGAGCCCGGAGTGCCGGCCGTCCTGGTGATTTTCGGGTGGATTGTCTCTCTTACGGCTTACTCGGTCGTGAATCATTCCCAAGCAATGCGCCTGCTGGCGGCGCGCTCGGAGTGGGACATGAAGATGGCCGCCTTCTTCGCAAGCGTCGTGTTAGTGGTCGTAATGTGGTTCAACATCACGTTGGGTATTCTCGGTAAGGCGGTGTTTCCCGATCTGGCGATGGTCGACCAGGTTTATCCCAAGCTGGTCCAGGATTTCTTGAGCCCCGGGCTGATTGGGATTGTTGTTGCCGGCGTGCTGGCGGGCGGCATCTCGACTTACGATTCGATCGGATCTTCGATCGCGGCGGTTTTCACGCGCGATATTTACGCGCGGTTTTTCGTCAAGACCCGCGAGGACGCCCATTACCTGACGGTCTCGCGCTACGCGACTTTCGGGGTCATCGCCTTGTCGTTCGGCTACATTCCGTTTCTCGGTTCCGGGATGGTGGCACTTTATTTGCGATTGACGAGCGTCGCTGTCATACCGTTGTTCACGGTGTATATGATGGGCACGTTGACGCGGGTCCACCAACGCTCCGGGGCGGTGGGTTTGCTCGTCGGGATCGCTTACGGAGTCAGTTCGTTCTTGGGAGACCGTTGGGGCCTCGATCTGCCGGTGTGGTGGACGAACACCTGGTGGGCTTATCCGTGGAGCATTGCGCTGACATCGTCGGCGATGCTGATCTCGACATCGTATTGGGGTTGGGCGAAGAAAGAGGATTTGCGGAATTTGGTGTATGCGAGCCGCGGGGAGGTTGACGCGGAAGCCATCTCGGCGGAACCGGCCCCGGCTGAACCTCGGACGACGCCCAAGACCTGGCTCGAACGCACCCGCGAGGAAGTTCGGCCCGTGCCGGAATATTCTTTCCCCGTGCCGGCGGGTGGATTACCGTGGTACCGGCGGCCGGCGACTTGGGCGGTGGTTTTTGGGGTTGTGGTCGGGTTTGTGAATCTTGTGGTGCTGTGGTGAGAGCAGGCCCGGAGACCTCTATGCAGAGGCATTGAGGGCCCGTGCGGCGTCACGGATCTGATCGGATTCGCCTCGTAGATTCGACACTTCCTATAACCGGACTTGTCGGAAGCGCGGAACTCCTTACGCTCGACTGCGGTCTAGGTTCCCCGCGGGATGCGCCATACTCGACTTCATGCGCGTGGGTATCGCTCATCATTTCGGCTGGGCCGCGGCTGTCACCGCGGCGGCCAATCACCAGGTCGTCGATCGCCGGAGGATCGACCTGATCGAACCCGGCATGCCGACAGCGCCGATCCATCACGAAGGCAGACTTCTCGACGACGCCGCGGCGGCAGCCTTGGTTGCGAAGGTGCGAGCATCGGCCGTCCGGGCGACGACAGCTTCGCTGGACGAACTGGCAACCGCGGTATCCGAACCGATCGTGTCGATGTCGCTGCGAGGGTGGCCGCTTGACTTCCCGGACGACATCAACGTCCAACGTCGCGCACCCTATGAAAGCCGTGCCGACTCCGTCATGTACCGCCAAGTGCTGGCTGAGTGTGCCCGCGCACGCGGCTGGGACATCCTTCTCTTCGACGCCAAGAACATAGAGAGCCAGGCGGTGACCATCCTCGGTGAGCGGGCCGACGACGTACTCCACGGCCCGCGGGCAACGCTGGGACCGCCTTGGGCAAAGGACCATCGGATGGCGCTCGCGGCGACGATCGTGGCCGCCTGACCGTCGCGTCGAGACTCTGACACGACGCTCCAGCAGGTTCGAGGAGCATTAGCAAACCACGGTGATCGCTGCTGTGAACGGCCAGGTAGCGATCGTGATCGCAGGTTGTGTTTACAAACGATTGAACAACCGGCCGCGATTGAGTAGGTTTTGCGGATCAAGGTCGTCTTTGATGCGCTTCATGATGGCGAGTTCGGAGCCCGGGGCGGCCCATTGCTCGAGTTCGGTCTTCTTTCCGACCGGCGCGTATTCCACCACGGCCGTTAGACTTTTTTCGCGGGCCGCCGCCAGGCAGAGCCCGGCATCCTCGACACCGGAGGCGTAAACGTATCCCACCGCGTTTCCGGCACGAATTACGGTCGGACGATTGCGGCCGGCCGCCCGGGCTACTTCGAAGATCTCGGCGGTTCGAGTGAGAAGCGTCGAAATGCGAATGACGTGGGCATCGGGGTCGGCGCGCGCGGTGGTCTCTTGGATATCGCTCCACAGCGCTTTGGCCTCGTCGTCGCCAAGGCCGCGGTACGCGATGCCGCCGTGACTCTCCGCCATCGCGGCGAACTCCTCTCGGCAGCGCTCGATCGTCGCCGGGCTGCCCTCGACTTCGAGGGCCAAGCCATAGGCGCCGGCTTCCTGCGTTAAACCCCATCCTTCGGCGGCTTCGGCATTGAACAAATCGATCGCCGCGGGTTGGATGACGCCTCCCAAAATTTCGGCGCGCAAGGCCGCCAACGGCGCGATTTCGGCGGACGAGAAAACGACGCTCAAGCTGCCGCCGGGGATTGGGAAAACTTTGAAATTCACGACGGTGATCGCGGCCAAGGTTCCATAGGAGCCGATCATGAGCTTCCCCATGTCGAGGCCGGTGACGTTCTTGACGACCATGCCGCCCGATTGCACGGTCTTGCCCTCGATCGTCACGAATTTCATGCCGATCACCATGTCGCGGGCCGTCCCGTAACGTCGGCGGCGCGGGCCGCTGCCGTTGGTGGCAATGATGCCGCCGATTGTTGCGTCGCCGCCAAATGGAGGATCGAGCGGGAGACGCTGACTCTTTGCGGCCAGGGTGCGGCTGAGGTCGCTGTAACGGAGCCCGGCCTCGACGCTGATGGTCAAGTCGGCGGGTTCGTAGGCAACGACTTGATTGAGATGGCGGGTGGAGAGTGTGACGTCAGCGGGACAGATTTCTCCCCCGGCGGCGCGCTTGGAGAAAGCCCCCCCGATTTCGAGAGTTCGCCGCGACGAACCGCAATCGCCCAGGACCCGCGAGAGTTCGCTTGCGTCGCCGGGTGCAACCTGATCGGACATTGTTCCATGGTACGCCGTTAGGCCGGGGACACGAAGGGCCTGTGGGGCGGGCGAAGGCGTTCCTGTCGCCCTTACAGGGCTCAACCTGATTTAATTCCGTACCCAGGGTTCCGCCGTTCCGGTTTCACCCTGGGCTATATTCCCGCCTCCGCTTCGCGGCTCAAGGTATGCGAGATTTTGTCGGGCTCGAATGCCATACATGATAGGGCTTGCAGGCTATTTTCGGAGGAGTCCGTCTCTCTGAACGTTGACGTTCATAAGACCGCCATGAAAATGGGGGCAAGTCGCATCGGACGAATGCTCCTACGCCCCGTCCGGGGCTTGCCGTTTTGTGGCGTGAACCCTGGGCTGAAGCCGGGGCCCCCGCCGGGGCCGCGGCGCAGGTGTCCGTCCTCAAGTCAACGCTGTTCAAGGGAACGGCCCGAGCGCTCCGTCGCCCCTCACGAGGCGCCTCTACTCCACCGAGATAATGCCCCGGTTCGACGGTTGATCCCCGACTGTGATCACTAACTCGTGGTCGCCGGGGGACAGGCTCGCCGGAACTTCCACATTCGCCTGCACCAGCCCGACATAGTCGGGGGCCAAGACGATGGCGTGAATGCGCGCCTCCACGCCGCCGATCGTGGCGCGGGCGTCGGCGATCGGACGGCTGAGCGGCGAAAGGGGAGCCGCCAGACCCGTCTCCACAGGCGGATCCACTTCTCCCACGCCGGTCAAGAAGGCCGAGATGATGCTTCCGGTCTCGGCCGGGGCGGCTGCCGTATTCAGGGGGCCGTCTTGGTTCAGGGCCACGGCACGATCGACATCGAAGACGAACAGCCCCGGCCCGGTGGGCTCGATCGCCACTTCCTCGGGTTCGCCGGCTCCTTCGTCGTTTTCGACAACGATCCGAACCGCGGCATAGCCCGCCGTCGCGAAAGGCATTTGAAAATTCGCTTGCCTCGGCCCGACATAAAGCAGCGGCGCCTGTTCAATCAATCCCCCGCCGGTGTCTTGCACGAGCACTTTCACGCCCAAGACCTCCCGCGGAAGGCTCGTGGTCCCTTCCACGAAATCGCTGTCTTGCTCGGCCGACGCGAAGCGCTCTCCGAATACCGCGGCCAGCCCGCCGGGGGAAAGCGGTAACCCGGCGGCGGCGTGAACGACGCCCCCTTCGCTGACGCGGGGACGCGCGCGGGATTCCGCCAACACCAAGATCACGCGCGCGATCGCCCTCGGCAAACCAAACTGCGACTCGCGGATGAGCACTTCGGCTTCGTGCACGCCCTCGATCAAATCCGCGGCGTTGATCGCCAATTCGACTTGCGAGGGCGTCGTGCCGGTCTCGGGAGACACGCCGAGCCAGACGGCGGATTCGGGCCGAACCAGCGCTTCCCAGTTCACCGACGTACTGGTGCCCGAAACCTGGATGGGCGGCGCGGCGACAACGGAATCTCCCGCCGCTCCATGGACAACGAGAACTTCCGGGTCGAGAAACAAAGCTCGGCCTGACGGAGCAACGTATTCGGTGCGCAGGTAGAAATTGTCAATTCCGTTGGCTTCGGGCCCGATCGCCAGATCGGCGCTGATCTCAATGCGTTCGAGGTTTTGCAGCACCTGCGCGAAGGTGTTGTCGCCCTCCATTCGTAGAAAGTTGTTTTCGTTAAGGGGGACGCGGAATTGTCGCCAGGTGTCTTGCGGGCGGTGCCCCCACCATCGATAAACCGTACCCAAGCCGATCAAGAAAACCATCACGCGGTCGCGAGGAGGCGCGCCTTCGATCTGACGGTACCGAAACTCGAGCCAAGGCCGATCGAGTGCCGAGAGATCACCCAGAAACTTGGCCGGAAGCACGAAGGCGTCATCGCCGCGGCTTCCCGTGCCGCTGTCGACCAGCTTGAGAAATGTCTCGGATTGATGGCCCGGTTCGTCGAGCACCAGCCCGGAATCCGCCGCGCCCACGCCAGCTCCCTCGATGCCCAAGGCGGGGTAGTTGCGGGTCCAGCCGTCGAAACCCGTCTCGAAACCGGAAAACAACAGTCCGTCGGGCGATCCCGAAGGCGGGTCGGGCGGATCGCCGGCGAAGGAGAAATTGTCAAGATCGTCGGTTTCCGACTCGGGAGATTGATCGGCGCTCAACTCGATACGGCGCAATCCCCCGTTTCGGCTGAGACTACAGTAACACGAGATCGTGAATCTGAAAACCCCGTTTGCGTGGTTTAACGCACGGGAAGAGGTACAAGGGAGCACCCGCGGAGCGGTGGCTTTCGGCTCTCAGGATTGGGTGTGTTTGACGAGGTTTAACATGACCAGGTCGGCCGGCCGGAACCTCATCTTGGCGATGGTGGGAATAGATTCCATCTCGTCGAGCACGTGATGAGCCAGCAGGGCACGTAACTCGTCGGGGCTGACCTCGAGCACGCGGGCGGCTTCATCCACTGTGTACTCGTTCTTGCCCGGGGACAAACGGAGCACTAAGGAGGCTGATTCCTTTGTCTGCATTGTTGAATCCGAACACGATTGTATGACGCGGCCACCGGGCAGCCCATCCGAGAAAGCGCCTATTTCGTGGAGCGTGTTACCCGATTTCCGCTAAGGGCCACCACTATGGCCGGTGATAGGTCAAGCGTTGCAAATCGTACTCTTCCCATCCGGGCTCAGGTCCAGGGGAAGGCCGCGGGGGAGGCGCGGAGGTGATTCCGGCGTTTCCGTAGGGTCGCCGCCGTGCAGGACCCTGGACAAGCTCCTGAGAAGGCCTCGGGATTCACCCGAGCAGGGTACCACCTACGCGAACAGGAACTTCCAACTAAGCACGACTAAGGTGTGGGTGACCGCCGCCGCCGGAACGCTGTTGTGTGCCGCGTAGGCGCGCCCATAGAACCACCCGGCGACGGCCGCGACGGCCGCGAATTCCCAATTCGGGAACCCCCGCCGCCCCAGGTGAGCCGCGCCGAACAGAATCGAAGCCAACAATTGCGCCGCCCATGGTGAGATCCCGCGCCGCGCCACGAGGTTTTGGATCAAGCCCCGAAAGTAAAGCTCCTCCCCCAGACCTATGACCAAATAGACCCCGAGCATATTCCCAACCGCCATAGGGACATATGTCCAATGGTCAATCGGCATGGGATTCCATCGGACAAAGCCGGTCGCCAAGGCGAGGGGAATGCCGACGGGGAGAAACAATAGATAGTTCTTCAATCCGGTCTTCAAGTCGGCAAGCGACACGTTGAAGCGGAATCCGGTGCCGGAAACTTTGCGAATCGATAGGAAGACGATCGCCCCCAACGAGATCAACATGATTTTGCCGAGCACGTCGAGTCTGGGAATCTCCGGGTGGGGGCTGACGTAGATCTCCCGCAACAACGTGCTCACGCCGCTGACCATCGGGTAAGCCAATGCCGCCAGCACAACGGCGTCCGCCCAGCCCAAGCCTTCGCCGCGGGGCGGCGTGAACAAGAACAGCGCGGCGATCAAGCCGCACAGCAGAGCCAATTTGGCGGCGGCGGCGAAGGAAAATACCCCGCTGGGAAGCGAGTAGATCAGGTAAGGCGCCACGGAGACGCTCCACGCCATGAGCGCCATTTGCGTTGACGAGAAACGTTGCTCGAAACGCGCCCGGGCGTTCGGGAAGCCGACAACCAGATACACTGAGGCTTCCAACAGGAAGGCGGCGGCGATCGGAATCGCCGCCGAGGCCGGGATGCTGTGCCGAACGGCGTAGACCGAGGCGGCGATAACGAGACCGCTGTTGAGCAACAGCAGCGCGAGAGAGAAGCCGCGTAGGGACAGGCGGTCCGATGCGTGGAGCGTCTCCGGCAAGTAACTATGTTACTTAACAAAGGCTTGCGCCCGGGCTCGACCTCCCCTGGGGCAATCCGCCGTATCCTTCTCGTTGTCTTTCTCTTTGTTGTCTTTGGCGCGCCGGCCGGCTTGGCGCAACAGAAGCCGCCTCGCGGGCTGCCGCGCCAAATCGCGGCCAACGGCAGCCGCTTCGAGAAAGAATTCCAAAACTACACCTACCGACAGCGGTTCTCGTTCACCGAGATCGGCCGGCGAGGGACGCCGATGGGTTTCTACCGTGAGGTCCGCGAGATCTTTTTCACCCCCGAGGGGCAGCGCAGCGAACGTTTCCTCGGTCGTCCGGTGGAAAACCTGCAACGCCTGCGGTTGACCGAAGAGGACTTTCGTGATCTGCGCGAGGTCCAACCCTTCGTGCTCAATCGGGACAGTCTGTGGATGTATCGCTTGACGTACAAAGGCATCGAAGAGATCGGCGGAGCGGCATGTTTCGTCTACCGTCTGCAACCCAAGCAAGTTTTTGACGGTCAACGACTTCTCGATGGGTTGATCTGGGTCAGCCGCGCGGAGCAACAAGTGGTTCAGGTGAGCGGCAAGCCGGTACCGCAAATCTATCGTCGCGGCGTCGAGAATCTATTCCCGAACTTCATGACGATCTATGCGCCGGTCGATGGGCAATTCTGGTTTCCGCTGAAAACCGAAGCCGCCGACGTCTTGCCGTTCAAAACGGGTCCGCAAGCCATCCGCTATTCGATCAGCTACGAGGACTACCGACGCTTCACGGTGGAATCGAGCATTGAGTTCGAACAAGACGAAGAAGGCGTTGAGCCGTAGCGTTGTTCCTCGGCGACGATCCGGTTACCGGCCGAGCGTAGTCTCGCGGGCGGGCGCTCCAGTTGAAGCGGGGCGGCCAATTACAATGGAAAGCGCATGAAGAAACAAGTCGTTCTGCACCCGGTTTCGATCAGCTTGTATCCGTCGCTCTACGTTTTCGGCGCGCACTACGACTTCTTTGAACCCAGCGTGATCGTACGGCCGGCGTTGGTGAGTTGCGTTTTGGTTGTGGGCTCATGGCTGGCTGTCGGCGCCCTGCGGAAGGAATACAAGCATACGGCCGTTTTTGTTTCCGCGGCGGTTCTGTTGGTCTATTCTTTCGCGGCGATTCAAGAAGCGAGTTCGCAGGGCGGCATCGACGAGGTGCAGATGGGCAACAGGATCGTGCTCGGCATCCTGGCGTTGGTCCTGGCGGCGGTGGTTCTCTACGTGAAGTTCCGCAAGTATATCGATGAGGTGACGTACATACTGAACGTCATCGGGATCTTCTTGCTGATGACTCCGATCATGATGAGCTTCCTGCAGTACTATCGCGGTTTCGAGGCGGCGAAGTTACTGCCGGACCGCCGACCGCTCTACGAGGCGGACGCGGCGTTCAGCGCGCCCGAGCAACCTCCGGACATCTACTATCTTGTCCTGGACGGTTATGGGCGGGCGGACTTTCTCGCCGATGAATTCGACTTCGACAACCGCGCTCTGCTCGACTTTCTCGACCAACACGGCTTCTATGTCGCCGAGCGAAGCCGCGCCAACTATCCCATGACATTGGTGTCGTTAGCCGCCAGCCTCAATTACGAATATCTCGACGAACTGCTTGGGCGACAACTCGGCGGGTTCCCAGACCGATCCTTCGCGCGCTCGGTGATTCGAGACAGCCGCGTCGTGAAGTTGCTGAAGCAGGCCGGTTATACGATCGTCTCGATCGAGAGCGAATATTACGAGGCGAATATCGACGACCCCGACATCGAGATGAAAGCGTGGTGGCACTTAAACATTTTCGAAGGCTCGCTCTTCGAGATGACGCCGATTCCGTGGCTGTTGGCGACGACGGGTACTCCTGTTCTGTACAACATGCACCGCAGCCGGATTTCTTACTCCTTCGACAAGCTGCTTGACGCCGCCGAATTGCCGGGACCGAAGTTTGTCTACGCCCATATCTTGGTCGGACATCCGCCCTTCGTCTTCGGGCCGAACGGGGAACGCGTCCATCGCGCCGACGCCTATAGCTGGGATGAAGGCGAGAACTATACAGCAGCCCCGGGCCGGACGCGCGAAGACTATATCACGGGCTATCGCGACCAGGTGGGTTATCTCAACGGCAAGTTGCGCCGGGCTCTGACAGGGATTTTCGAGAAGTCCGCCCGGCCGCCGATCATCGTTGCCCACGGCGACCACGGCCCCGGATCGCGGTTGAGGATCGACCGGCTGGAGGGTACAGACATCAGGGAACGCTACAGCATCTTCAACGCCTACTATTTGCCGGCGGCGGCGGAAGACCCGTCGGACGCCGCCAAGCCGTATCCTTCGATCAGCCCGGTCAATACGTTCCGAGTGATCTTCAACCGTTACTTCGGAACCGACTATCCGCTTCTCGAAGACAAGAGCTACTACACGCCGTTTCTAGAGCCTTATCAATTCTTTCCCGTACCGGCCGAGGAGTGGGAAAGTGAACCGGCAGTCGAAGCAGGCGCGCCCGCCGCGAGGTCTGAAGGCGGGACGGCGGGAACCTCGACGCCGTAGGTACGGCTATCGGGTTTGCGTTTGTTACGCGGGCCCCAAGCCTACCTCGGCGTGTTTCGCCGGTAGAAACTTGTCCGTCATGCCGGCGATGTAATCGCAGACCACGCGATGCGGCGATTCCTCGCTGATGCGCTTTTGATACGACTCGGGCAGCAGCGCGGGCCGCTCCATGAACCGCCGGAATAACTCAGCGACTTGGCGGTCGGTGCGGGCGCGAGCGGCTTCAAGCTCGGCGGATTGGTAGACCTCGCGCGTTAACAGCGTCTTGAGTTGCCGCGAGGCGGCGGCGGCGTGCTCTTCGAGACGCGCTATCCGGGAGGCTGCTTGGCGAACATCGTCGGGGCCTCGTACGGCGGCGTGTTCGGCCGCCCGCCGCGTCCCGGCGATCAACCCGGAAACCAAGGCATCGAGCAAAGCCCGCAGGGCCTCCCGAAACCACAGCGTTTCGGAAGCGGAGGGATACCGAACCCGGGCTTCGCTCATGCAGCGATCAAACAAGGCCACCTCGCGGCGGACCAGAGACGGGTCAAGCAGTCCGGCGTCGACGGCATCGTCGAGGTCGGCTGTGTTATAGGCAATCTCGTCGGCGGGATCGATCAATTGCGCTTCGAGCGTGGGCAGCTCGTCGAGGCGATACGCGGCAAGAGCGGGAAAGCGCGCGGCTTCATAGTCGCGGGAGTGTTTCACGATGCCTTCCCGCACTTCGAACGTCAGGTTCAGACCGGGAAACGCGGCGTAGCGTTGCTCAAAGTTTTCCACGACGCGTAGCGCGTGCAGGTTATGGTCAAAGCCGCCGCCGTGGCGCTGCATTTCGCGGTCGAGGACTCGTCCCCCGGAATGCCCGAAAGGCGGGTGCCCGAGATCATGACAAAGCGCCAGGGCTTCGACGAGGTCTTCGTTGAGTTCGAGTGCGGAAGCAACGGTGCGAGCGATTTGCGAAACCTCGATCGTGTGTGTGAGGCGGTTCCGAAAATGATCGGAGTCGGGAGCGGTGAATACCTGTGTCTTGTGCTCGAGACGACGAAAAGCGCGGGAATGGATGATGCGATCGCGGTCGCGTTGATAGGGGTTGCGATAGGCGTGAGCCGCTTCGGGGTGACGCCGTCCCCGACTTTGGCTCAAAGGGAAACGCAGATGAGGGAGCATGGGAGGAGGGTGGCGCTCCCGGTCGCTCGTCTAGGAGCCCTCCAGCTCTCGGAGCAAGGCCGAAGCCGCCGCGCTCGCCGGACCGGAACTCGTGCGAATCTCCTCGAGCAGTGTTTTCGCGGTTTCCGGATCGGTATCGCTCAGCAATCGCGCATAGGCGAGTTGCGAGCGTTCCTTGGGAACCAACTTCGTGGGGTGATCGATGAGGTGCTTGTAGTGCCGAGAGGCCTGCTCCTGTTGCTCTTCCTGAGCGTACAGATCGGCCAAGGCCAGCCGGACCAGCGCACCGTATTCCCCGTCGGATCGGTTCGAGAGCGCTTCCAGACGTGTCTTGGCGTCATGCGGTTTTTCTTGCTCGACGTCGAGCAAGGCCAAATAATAGCCGGCGGCTATTTCCGGCTCGCCCCCGGGGTGGTCCTCAATGACTAGTTCCAGTTGCTCGCGCGTATCGCGAAAGCGCGCAATCGTCGTGGGGAAAGTAATCGCGGCGCGCTGCTGTTCGGTGTCGACCTCGCCGTGGTACATCTCGATGCCTTTTTGCAGCGCGGCGCGGGCTTCCTGTCGATTTGTTTCGCGGTAGCCCGCCCAAACGAGCGCGGCAACAACCAACAGAACAGCTCCGCCGACCCCGAGCAGCAATTGCCGCCCGTGAGAGGAGACGAAAGCTACCGATTGGCCGACCTCCTGCGCGAAGCGGTCTTGCTTGAGTTCCTTGCGAGATATCTTAGCCATGAGTCACGCGGTGATTTTCTCTACAGGGCAGCCTTTCCCTTGGAGCGCAACTACGGCGAAAACGAGCGAGAGTCGCGGCAGCATGGAGGCCGAACATAAACTTACCCCTCAGTCGACCATGCTATCAACGAGAGAGAACCGTGTCAATTCGAGCCGCCCTACCCACGGATCAGAGGGGGCTGATTAAGCGAGACGCCTTGTAAGGTCGTGGCTTATGCCTCGGTCCTAAGGGCTTTTGGGGTACCTCCGATACTGTGGATAGAGGGGACCTTACTAGGGTAAACCCCTGAATCTTAAGGGAAAAGCTTGGTGTTTTCGCCTGAGGCATGTATACTCGCACTCAGTGATGCGCGACCTGGAACGCACGCCGGTACTCTCACAAGACGTCGTAGTCTTAAGTGAAAAGCAGAAGGCGTATATCCGGCGTCTCGCGGATAAGCTGCGTCCGAAAGCGCAGTCGGTGGAAAAACGTTGGGGCCGTCGGATCGAACGAATCTTCGGCGCCAAGCTCGACGCGCCTCGTCGGAAGGCGTTGGCTTCGATCAATCCCGGATCGTGGGCCGAGGTCCTTGCGAAGGGAAAAATCAGTGAGTTTCTCGAGCAAGTCGAGTATCACGGCCGCCGTCTGGCCAAGCTCGACATGTCGCCCGACGACGTCTTGGCATCCCTCGAGGAATACGAGGAAGCATTAGTTCCCGACCTGAAACGCTTCTATCCCAAGGACTACCCCAAGTACATCGCCGCGCTCGATCACCTGTATTTTTGCGTCAAGCTCACGCTCAACAACGCCTATTACCAGGTTCGCGATTTGGAAGCGGAAGCCTTCTACCAGATGCTGCAAGACCAGCTGGAGTCGCTGAGCGTGCAGGATCTACTGGACCGCGTGCTCGAGACCCTCATGCGGACCTTCAAAGCCCAGGGCGGCGTGATTCTGCTGCGCGATGCCGACTCGCGGCGGCTCCAAGCCAAGGCCTGGAAGGGGATGGAAAGCGGGTTGGCGGCCTGCTTTGAAAATTCGACCGGCCGCGGGCTGGCCGGAAAGATCGTCTCCTCGGGCGAACCCGCTCTAGTCGTCAACGCGCCGGAAGACCCGCGTATCAAGAGGCCGGAAATACGCGAGGCCTTTGGCAGTCTATGGGGTATTCCGCTCAGCATTTCGGGAAAGCGGACGGGCGTGTTGCTGTTGGGCTTCTCCCACGAATACCACTGTCTGCCGCGCGAGCTGAAGCTGCTCGAAGCCGTGGGCGATCGCTGCGCGCACGCCATCGACAAGGCGCAACTGCTCGAAGAGCTACATGATCGGGAAGAGCAGATTCGCCAACTCGGCGAGCACATGCTCACGGTCGAGGAAGAGGAGCGTCGCCGCATCAGTCGCGAGCTTCACGACGAAGTCGGCCAATCGATGCTCGTCATTCGGCTCTACCTCGAAATGGTCCAGAGCGATCTTCCCGAGAGCGCCAAAGCACTTGAACCCGAAACTCGAAGACACCCGAAAGCTAACCGAGCAGACCATTCGTGAAATGCGGCGGTTGATCGCCGACTTGAGTCCGAATGTTCTCGAACAGCTCGGCCTGCCGGCCAGCATCCGGCAGTTTGTCAATACCTTCAGCCGCACGTTTACCGGGAAGGTCAGCGCGTATGACGCGGCTTGACAAGCTGCCGCGCAGTTCGGAAATCATGCTGTATCGCCTCGTCCAAGAATGCTTCACCAACGTCATCAAGCATTCCCAGGCCGAGAATGTCGGACTGCACTTGAGTCGCAGGAACGGGTTTGTGAAGATGAAAATGGATGACGACGGCGTAGGGTTCGATGTCCAGGAGGCAGCCAAGAAGAGAGATTCCTTCGGTCTTGCCGGTATGCGGGAACGGGTCGCCTTGCTAGGAGGAAAGATCGAGATCAACTCCACGCCCGGCAAGGGCACGAAAGTAGATATCGCCCTTCCCGTGTGACGGGAAGGAACGAGGTTGGATGTAGACGTTTGAGAACGGAAACGTGGGAAGACAAAGAGAGATTGAAAGAATACAAAGGACTACGTTATGTCGAGAATACGAATCTTGCTGACGGATGATCACACCCTGTTTCGCCAGGGGATCCACACGCTGTTGTCGGAGGAAAGCGACATCGAGGTCGTCGGCGAAGCCGCCAACGGCACCGAGGCGGTGGAACAGGTCGGCCCGCTGCGCCCTGATGTGGTGTTGATGGACATCGGCATGCCCGGCTTGTCGAGCTTCGAAGCCACGCGCCAGATCAAGAAAGTTCGTCCCGAGACGAAAATTCTGTTTCTGACCATGTACGACGACGAAGACTATCTCGTCGAATGCATGGAGGTCGGCGGCAGCGGCTACGTGCTGAAAGACAGCCCGGCGCCGCAGCTATTGGCCGCGATTCGCGATGTCTATCGGGGCGGTAGTTACTTGAGCCCCAAGATGCTTTCGCAACTGGTCGACGATTTCCGCTCGCGCATCAAGACGACGCATCGGCAGCCGCGATTCGCGACGCTGACGCCACGCGAAAAGGAAATTCTGAAGTTCCTCGCCGAAGGCCAGTCGGTGAAAGAGATCGCGACGCACCTGAACCTCAGCGTGAAGACGGTCGAGGCGCACAAGTTCAACTTGATGCGCAAGCTCGACATCCACAACAAAGCGCAACTGGTTCAGTACGCCATCCAGAAAAAGATCATCAAAATCCCGGTCGGTCCCTAGACCTGCTTGGCATCTTTCATCGGGCGCGCCGCTCCTTCCCCCCGGAGCGGCGCCCTCGGGCAAGGTGTGTCCTGGATTTGTGCCCCGCTTCGAGGGTCTGTTACTGTAACCGTTTACGAGTTGCGTGATGTCGAAAGCAAGGATACTGGCCTCCATTCTCGACATCGGCGTTGTGCCGATCGTGCGAGCCGACTCGGCCGAGCAGGCGCTCGAAGCCGCTAAGGCGGTTTGTCGCGGCGGCGTCCGGGCGCTCGAAGTCGCCATGACCGTTCCGGGCGCGATTCGCGTGCTCGAAAAGGTCGCCGATGAATATGGCGATGAGATCGTGCTCGGAGCGGGAACCGTGCTCGACCCGGAAACAGCCCGCTCCTGTATGTTGGCGGGCGCTCAGTTTTTTGTCAGTCCGTCGCTGAGTGTCCCCACCATCGAAATCTGCAGCCGGTACTCAAAAGTCTCGATGCCCGGAGCCTTGACGCCAACCGAAGTCCATCGGGCTTGGGACGCCGGCGCCGACCTGGTGAAGATTTTCCCTGTCGGCAATGTTGGCGGGCCGAGCTATTTGCGAGCTCTCAAGGCCCCCTTGCCGCAGGTGTTGATGGTCCCCACCGGCGGCGTGGGCATCGATAATGTCTCGGAGTTTTTCGCCGCCGGGGCCAGCGCCGTCGCCGTCGGTGCCGACATCGTCTCCAAGCAGGCGCTCCTGGCCGGTGATTACGCCGCCATCGCAACCAAGGCGCAGCAGTTTCTCGAGGCCGTCGTAAGAGCCAGGGAAGGATTGGCGGCCGACTAGCCTGCATTTCTCACCAACTGACGGTCGAAGCACATGATAGGCCCGCCATTACTTCGTTGCGCTTGCTTGCGGTGCTCACCGTACTGTTCAAGTACGCCTCTCTTGCCTAAGAAATGGGGCGCCAAGCGGCCCGCGTCTCGTACTGACGGCCCTCTCATACACTTCGCCTCGACACTTGGTGAGAGATGCAGGCTAGGCCCCGTCCCGAGACGCGGAAACTCAGCCTCGCCGGCGAACATTCGGCCCGATTAGCCGCGCGGCCTTCGGCGTTCCACTTTGTCGATTCTGGACCAGATTCCAACGAACGCGTCGGTCGTCGTCATCCGTCTGCGATCGTTGGGCGACACCGTACTCACGACCCCCGCGCTGCGGCTGCTGAAAAGTTTTCGTCCTGATCTATCCATTACAGCCGTCGTTGAGCGTCCCTTCATTCCACTGCTCGAAGGCAACTCGGACCTGGTGGACCTGATCCCCGTTGACGGCGGCGGGGGAGCCAAACTAAGGGCCGCGGCCGCGATTCGTCGCCGCAAACCAGCACTGTGCCTAAACCTGCACGGCGGATCGACCAGCGCTTGGATGACCGCTCTGTCGGGTGCGCGCTTCAAGGCCGGGTCCGCGCATTTCCGCCCGGGGTTTCCCTATAACGTCCGGATCCCGCGCGCGCAGGAAATCTTGGGACGCGGCGCGGACGACGCGGTCCACACCGCCGAGCATCATGCTTCGGCGATGTTCTTTCTCGGGGTACCGAAAGCGCCGGTCCCACGCGCCGTGCTGTCCGCTTCGCCGGAAACGCCCGGCCGGCCCGAGCCCTACGCCGTCGTGCATGTCGGAGCGGCCTATGCCACGAAACAATGGCCTGTCGAGCATTTTCGCCGACTCGCGCTCAATCTCCGAGACAACCGCGGCCTCGATGCGGTGATCGTCGCCGGTCCGGGGCAGAGCGAACTGCTGGGGGGCTTCACGGGGTTCGACTGCCGAGACGGTTTGAATCTCAACGAGTTGAAGAGCTTGGTTGCCGGCGCGGCCTTGTTTGTGGGCAACGATTCGGGTCCGGCCCACATGGCGGCTGCGTTCGGCATCCCCTCGGCTGTCATCTTCGGTTCCTCGAATTCCTCGGTCTGGCGACCCTGGCGAACCGAGCATGAAGTGATCGAGACGGCCTGGGATTGCAAACCCTGTCCCGGCGACCGCTGTTACGAATTCGATGAGCCGCGCTGTATCCTGTCGGTAGAGGTTGCGAACGTCGAGGCGGCGATGGATCGCCTGCTCCCGGCTGTTAGGTCGAGCCCGAAGCGCTGACAATCCGCGATACTCCCTTGGTAACCGGATGAAAGAACTGCTCCACTTGCTTGGCTACGTCAGGCCCTACGCCAAGCGGCTCATGTTGTCGGTGGGCTTGATGGCGACTGTCGGCCTTTGCCACGGGTTGGTGGCACTGCTGATCGGGCCGGTCTTCGACCGCGTGCTGAATCCCCAGTCGGCCGACGCCCCGGTACTGCTCTACCGCGTCCCGGTACTTGATTGGGCGGTCTACCTCGACGATTTAGTCCCCTCGGCGATTCACAATGTTTGGACCATGGTCGCCATCGGCATCGTGGGTGTTTTTCTCGTCAAGGGACTGTGCGACTTTTTCGGAAACTACATGGTCAACTACGTCGGGCTGGCGGGTGTGCGCGATCTACGTAGCGACGTCTACCGGGTCGTGCTCAATCAGTCACCAGCGTTCTTTCAACAGCGCCATACCGGCAAGCTGATCTCCTCGCTGGTCGCCGACATTGAAAAGATTCAAGTGGCGTTGTCGCACATCCTCGCGGACCTGTTGCGGCAGACGTTCATCGCGGCGGCGCTGCTGTGGGTGCTGATGCAAACCGACTGGGCGCTGGCGGCGGTCAGTCTGACGGTCTTGCCTTTCGTTCTGTTGCCGACCTCGCGGATCGGCCGCCGCATTCGCACGACGACCCGGCGCGCCCAGGACGATCTGGCCGACATGGCCCAGATTCTGCAGGAAACGCTGGCCAGCAACCGCGTCGTCAAGGCGTTTTCGATGGAGGATTTCGAGGTCGGCCGATTTCGCGAGACCGCCGAGCGGCTGTTTCACAGCAATCTGCGCAATGTGCGCCAACAGGCCACGGCGTCGCCGTTGATTGAATTATTCGGGGCACTAACGATCGTCGGGCTGCTGACCTACGCGCGCAATCAAATCAAAGCCGATGCAATGACGCCGGGCGAATTTACGACGTTCGTGGTCGCCTTGCTGATGCTCTACCAGCCGATCAAACGGCTCAACGGCATTTACAACATTTTTCAGCAGGCGCTCGGGGCGGGCCGGCGCGTGTTGGAATACGTCGCGCATCCGCACGATGTAGTCGAGCGTGACGACGCGGTCGTATTGACGCCGTTTGCGCGCTCAATCGAGTTCGAGAATGTCGGTTTCGCCTATCCCGGCGCCGAAACATCGAACGAAGCGAGCGAGACCGCGCTGAGCGGCGTCACGCTCACAGTCAACGCCGGCGAGATCGTCGCCATCGTGGGGCCGAGTGGCGCCGGGAAGACGACGCTTCTCAATCTGCTGCCGCGCTTTTTCGACCCAACGGAAGGCGAGATTCGAGTCGACGGAAGAAACATCGCCGAGGCCACTCTCAAGTCACTGCGCGAGCAGACCGCCCTGGTAACGCAGGAAATTTTCTTGTTCGACGACACGGTCTTGAATAACATCGCCTACGGCCGTCCCGACGTCCCGATCGAGACCGTCGAACGAGCCGCGCGCGCGGCCTTGGCGCATGGTTTTATCGAGCGGATGCCCGAGGGCTACCGGACGCGCCTCGGCGAGCGCGGGCAGCGGCTCAGCGGCGGGCAACGACAGCGGATTTCAATCGCAAGGGCGCTGCTCAAAAACGCCCCGATTTTGATACTTGACGAGGCGACGTCGCATCTTGACAGCGAAGCGGAAATGCTGGTCCAGCGGGCGCTGTCGAACTTGATGGAAGGGCGTACAGTGATCGTCAGCGCCCATCGGCTGTCGACGATTCGCAGCGCTGATAAGATCGTGGTCATGGAGGCCGGACGGATTGTCGGTGTGGGAACACATGAAAGCTTGTTGGGGTCGAGCCCGCTCTATCAGAAGCTTTTCGATCTGCAATCGGTCGAGAGCCGGTAGCCGTAGAGGAAGGCCGAACGTCTGACCGGCCGCGCCCGCTCGGGACCCCTCACTTGCGCTCGGGGCTCTGCATCCACGGTGGAAATTTTATGCCGTTTAGCATGACCGGTTACGCTCGCTCCGCCCATGACGACGGAGAGCTGTCGCTGGCTGTCACCCTGCGCAGCGTCAACCACCGCTTTCTCGACTTGCAGGTACGGATTCCGCCCCAAATCGAACCGTTCGAGGTACTGATCCGGCGGCGCGTCAAAGAGCGACTCCAACGCGGTCAGATACAGCTCAGCGTGTCGCTCGGCTGGAAGCAGGATAGCGCGGCCTTCACTTTGAACCGGCCATTGCTTGACGCCTACGTCGAGGCCCATCGGGAACTAGCCGAGAAACACGGGCTTCCCCAGCCCCCCGACCTCAGCGCTATTCTGCGAGTCCCGGGCGCACTGACCTTCAACAACGGTGATTTAGACGACGAGCGTCGCGCGAAACTCGAAGCCGCCCTGACCGAAACCCTCGACCAAGCGCTCGAAGAACTCAAGCGTAGCCGCGAGGTCGAGGCCGCCGGCATCGTCGAGGAAATGCAGCGCCGCGCCGCCGCCATGGAGGCGGATTTAGAAACGCTGCGGGATTCGCTCAAAGATGTTATCCCGAGTTTCCAACAGCGCCTCGAAGCCCGCCTGACAGACCTTTTCGAAAAACTCGAACCCGATTCCCCAAGGCTGATGCAGGAGGCGGCCTTGCTCGCCGAGCGAGCCGACATCAGCGAGGAAGTGCAGCGGCTGGGCTCACACGTCACGCGACTTCTGGAATTACTCCAAGATGAGTCCGAACTCGGCAAGAAGATCGATTTCCTCGCTCAGGAGATGAATCGCGAGGCTAACACGATTCTTTCGAAGACGAATCCGCTCGGCGCCGCCGCGCTCGAAGTGACCCAAATCGGGCTGCGGCTCAAGGGCGAAGTCGAAAAGATTCGCGAGCAAGCGCAAAATCTGGAATAATTCGAACTCGACCTGATCCCCATGTGCCTCGTCTTCATCATCTCCGCTCCCTCCGGCTCGGGAAAATCAACGCTCGTGAAGCGGCTAATGGAGGAAGACGACAATCTTGCCTTCTCGACTTCGGTTACGACGCGCAACCCGCGTAAGGGCGATATCGAAGGCGAGAGCTACGAATTCATCAGCCGCGAGGAATTCGTCGAGTTGCGCAACCGCGGCGAGCTTCTCGAGTGGGCCGAGGTTTTCGGCAACTATTACGGCACCTCGCGCGCAGTCCTGGCACGCGCCAAAGAGCAGGGACGCGACTTGATTCTGGACATCGACGTCCAAGGTGCGGCACAATTAAAAGAGAAACTACCCGAAGCGGTCACGATTTTCATTCTTCCTCCGTCGCGAGAGGAACTGGCGACTCGGCTGCGAAACCGCTCTTCCGATTCCGACGAGGTGCGGGAACGCCGTTTGCGCGACGCGGGCCGCGAAGTTTTGAACTACGAGCAGTACGACTTTATCCTGATCAACGACGAG
Organism: Bryobacterales bacterium; assembly: GCA_965248235.1. Taxonomy (GTDB): domain Bacteria; phylum Acidobacteriota; class Terriglobia; order Bryobacterales; family UBA6623; genus UBA6623. The sequence goes on from CBDFIU010000004.1 coordinate 795,732, forward strand.
GTAGACAGGTCGTTCGAGCAACTCAGGGGAATCTTGCTAGCCGAACGTTGCCGCAACGATCGGGCGAGGCCCGCCATCCAAGCGATTCTCGCAAGCTTTCGAGACGGAGACAATAACGCATGAGCAAAAAGGCCAAAGCGGCGAAAGCCACCAAGGAAAGCGTGGCGGACAAGTCACCGAAAAAGCCGCCCGATCAGCGCTGGTTCATCCCCAACGACGAAGAGCAGAGCGTCTATCGGTTTATCATCGCCGCTTCCCGCCGCGCGCGGCAGCTGCAAGCCGGTGCACGGCCTGTGATCGCGACGACTTCCCGCAAGCCGACCAAGATCGGCATGGAGGAAATCCGTAGTGCCGAAGTGGCGGTGGAGATACTCGCCGCCGACGAAGCCGAGCAAACCGAAGAGGAACCGATCATTTAGCGGGAATCGAGAGATTCCTTGATTTCCCGTCGTTCGCTGCGGCCCATCCCGGCCGCGCCGAGCCGTAAGACCGACCATGGCCTCCTCCGCGTCCCAGCGTCCGAAAGTCGTCGTCGGCGTCAGCGGCGGCGTCGCCGCCTACAAGGCCGCCGAGTTGGTTCGCCTGCTTGCCGAACGCGACTACCGAGTCCAAGTTGTGATGACCCGCTCGGCGCGAGAATTTATCCGCCCGCTCACCTTCGCCGCTCTGACCGGAGAAAAGGTCATCACCGACCTGTTTCCCGAAGCCGGCAAGGAAGCCGACCTCGATAACGCGATAGAACATATCGCGGTCGCCCAACAAGCCGATCTGCTGCTGGTCGCCCCCGCGACCGCCGATATCCTCGCCAAGTTCGCGACAGGCATCGCCGGCGATTTCCTCACCACGATGCAGTTGGCCTACACAGGCCCGCTGGTCGTCGCCCCGGCGATGAACACGAACATGTGGGATCACCCCGCCACGCGGCAAAACATGGAAACTCTTCGCGGCCGCGGCGTGATCGTGGTCGAACCCGAAGCCGGCGAGCTCGCCTGCGGCATGGTCGGCCCCGGGCGCTTGGCCGACATCGAGAAGATCGCTCGCGCCGCCGACCGAGCCCTCGGACGAAGCCGGGACCTGGCGGGCGAAACCGTCCTTATCACCGCCGGCCCTACACAAGAACCTGTCGATCCGGTGCGCTACCTTTCCAACCGTTCGAGCGGACGCATGGGCTTTGCCCTCGCCGCCGAGGCCGCCGCCCGCGGAGCGCGCGTCATGATTGTCTCGGGGCCCGCGACGATCGATCCGCCCGCCGGGTGCGAGGTGGAGCGCGTGACGACGACCGACGAGATGTACCAAGCCGTTCTCGAAAGGTTATCGGAAGCCTCGATCGTCATCATGGCCGCCGCCGTCGCCGACTATCGGCCCGCCATCGCCTATGAGTCGAAGATCAAGAAAGACTCGAGCGCGCCCACTCTCGACCTCGAACCCACCGTGGACATCCTGGCCGAAATCGGGCGACTCAAAGGTGACCGCGTGTTGGTCGGGTTCGCGGCCGAGACGGAAGATCTCGTCGAAAACGCCCAAGCTAAACTACGCCGCAAGAATTGCGATTTCATCGTCGCCAATCCAGTCGGCGCGGCGGCGGAAGGCGCGGGTATCGATTCGGAAGAAAACCAAGGGGTTCTCCTTTCGGCCGCCGGCGAACGCGTCGAATTTGCCCGCGGATCGAAGACCGAGATGGCCTCGAGGGTATTTGACGAATTGTCGCGGCTGCGCCCGGCTCGGGCGGCGCCGGCGATTAATAGAACGATCAGGGCGAGCGAAGCCCCAAGCAATCTGGAGGAACGACAATGACGGCGAGAGTGATCTTATTTACAGCTGCCCTAGCGGCTTTGTTTTCGGTCGCGACCCTGCGGGCGCAGTCCGACGACCCGGCGGCGTTGCGCGAGGAAATCGACGGTCTGAAGGCCGGCCAGCAGGCCATCCAAAAGGAATTGGGCGAGATCAAGAAGTTGCTGCAGGCTCGACCTCAAACCCGACGCAACCAGCCCGCGCCGTTCAAAGCCACCGACATCAGCATCAAAGGAGCGCCCTTCCTGGGACGGCCGAACGCCAAGGTTACGATGGTGGAATTCACCGACTACCAATGCCCTTTCTGCCGCCGTCATTTCACCCAGGTGCAGCCGGAAATTCAGAAACAATACATCGAAACCGGCAAGATCAAATACGTGATGCGACAGTTCCCACTGGTCAGAATCCATCCGCGCGCCACCAAGGCGTCGGAAGCCGCCCTTTGCGCCGGCGACCAGGGCAAGTATTGGGAACTCCATCGCCGCATTTTCGGAGCGCAGCGCAAGCTCTCCGATGACGACCTGCGCGCTCACGCCGAGGAGGAAGAGCTGAATCTCGATCAGTTCAGCAAGTGCTTGAATGACGGCAAGTACACCGAGCAGGTGAAGACCGACGCGACGGAAGGCGCAACGGCGGGCGTTAAGGGTACGCCGAGCTTCTTCCTCGGGCTGACGGATCCGGCCGACCCGACCAAGATTCACGCCGTCGATTTCATTCGAGGAGCACAGGGCCTGCCGGCTTTTCAGACCAAAATCGACGCCCTCCTCAACGGAAAAAAGGGCGACTGAGCAACCTCGGTCCAAACGTAACCACGGGGTCAGTGGGGCGGGTCTCCGGGCCTGATGGGCGGGTGAACGTCAAAACGGTCGGGGCCTGGGGCGGGACCAAAACCCGATCGCGAAGCGGTCGGGCCCCGCGCCTCTACATCGGCAGCGGCGCGCGCAATACAAAGTCAAGCCGAGTCTCCGACGGTATCCGCAGCCGTCGCCCTCGCGAAGCCGATACAGCCACGCCGGCGCCCGCGCCGGCGCCCGCGCCCACCACAGCTCCCTTGCCGCCTCCGAAGATCGCGCCCAACGCCGCGCCCACTCCGGTAGTAAGGGCGGTCGTCTTCGCCGTCGATTTCCCCTTGCCCGAACTCTTCACTTCGGCGTAGTTCGTGGCCAACTCGTAAGACTTGCCGTCAACCGTAATGTCGAACAGTTTCAGGGGAAACCTCGGCGGCGCCCCGCACCGCCCCCGCTTGGTCGACGCGCACGACCTGAACGGTAGCGTCGGCATTGCGTGGGATCACGACTTGGTTGTCGACCACGATCGGGTCGTCGATACTGGCGCGGAAGCGTTCACCTTCGCCGGTAATATCGGAATCGATCGAGTCGATCATGCGAACCGTTACGACCATTCCCGCGGGAATGGTCATGCCCGACGCCCGAGCGGGCGCGGGTGCGGCCGCCGCCCGCGGAGGCGCGGGAGCTTGCGGCGCCCTTGGCGCTTGTGGGGCCGTCGGAGCGCTTGTTGGCGCCGACCCGAAGCGGATCCCCTCGACGTCGCCGATCGAGTAACTTTGCACATTACCCGCCGAATCAAGAAAACGGACCGTTCGCGCGTCGCCGCCAAGGAACGTTCCTTCGTGTTCGCCGCCGTTGTTGAGCCGCAACGTGTCGGCCGCGGCGGGCAGAGTCAGCACACCGACCAGAGCCAAGAGCAAAAGGGATTTTTGTCGTCTCATCGTGGGGGTCTCCTTTGGTTCGTCTCCCGATTTTCTCACTACCCGAAAGGCACAAGAACGCCTCATTCGCATTATCTCAGAGCGACGGAGATTTGCCTTGGTAAGACGCGGTGCACCGGGCGTCGGTTCCCGAGAAAAGCTGACCCCGGCCGTCCCCGGCGTGATCGAAAAACGGCCGACTCAGCCCGAGTCCGCCAATTTCCTGCCCAGCGCCGCGAGCTTCTCCCAGGTGTAGATTCCCGTACTGTGCCCGTCGCTGAAGTGGAATTGAATGGCGTAGTGCCCGACCGGATCGATCCCCGCCGGGTGAACGTCCTCGGGGACCATGCTTTCGTGCAACCGCCGCACCCCGGTCAGCTCATCGACGCACACCGCGCAGGGACATTCCATGCGCAGTCGACGAGCCGGGTAGACGACTTCCGTGCCGTCTTTCCACACGATCTTGACGTCGTGCTCGTTGGCACGGGTGATCGAGGAAGGTTGAGGAGATTGTGGTCGAGCGCCGGGCATGAATCTTAGAAATCGATATTCACCAGGCCTTCGCCCTCGGCCTTGATGTTGCGGATGCTGATTTGCGCCGCGAGGTTCTTCGCCGCGTCCACGAATGCCGTTGCCGCAGGCGAATCCGGATCCTCCAAAACAATCGGTCGACCGCCGTCGGAAGTCTCGCGCACGGTTGTGGCCAGCGGCACCTTGCCCAACATCGGCATCTTCCATTTCTCGGAAACCCGGTCGCCGCCGCCCGAGCCAAAGATGAACTCGCGCTCGCCCGTCGTGCGCGATTCCCAGTAGCTCATGTTCTCGATCACCCCAAGCAGCGGGCACTTGAGCTGATTGAACATGATGATGGCTTTTTCGGCGATATTGACGGCCACCGGCTGGGGCGTGGTGACGATCACGGCTCCGGTCAGTGGAATTCGCTGACACAAGGTCAACTGCACATCGCCGGTCCCGGGCGGCAGATCGACGATGAGGTAATCCAACTCCCCCCACTCAACCTGTCCCAGAAATTGCTCGATCATTTTCGCCAGCATCGGCCCGCGCCAGACAACGGCTTGATCGGGCTTGACGAAGAAACCGGCCGAGATGACCTTGACGCCGTGGGCCTCGACGGGCAGCATGCCGCGTCCGCCGGCACGGGGCTGAGTATGAATGCCCAAGATCGTCGGGATGCTGGGGCCATAAACATCGGCGTCCATCAGCCCGACCGAGGCGCCGGTTTCGGCCAGCGCCACGGCCAAATTCGCGGAGACGGTCGATTTCCCGACGCCGCCCTTGCCCGAGCCGACCGGAATTACGTTTTTAACGCCGGGGATGATTTCCTTGCCCACCGGTCCGTGCGGTCTCACCTCGGCGGTGAGCGTCACCTCGACGGCGTCAACGCCGGGCAGCGCGCGCACCGCGTCTTCGGCCTGTTGCTTCAGCTCGTCCTTGACCGGGCAGGCCGGCGTCGTTAGCTGGAGGTGAAACGAGACGCGGTTGTCGTGGACCTTCAGCTCTTGCACGAAACCGAGCGAAACGATGTCCTTGTGAAGATCCGGGTCGACGACCACCCGCAGCGCGTCGAGGACCTGCTCTTGATTGACTTGAGAATCTGCCATGGGCACCTACGGAATCAGTTAGCGAGCGATCGCGGTGTCATCGCGTCGGACGGGCACCCGTCTCGGGTGAGTTCCCCGTCAGCACCACGAGGTCTTGAACGAAAGAATCCATCTGCTCTTCGCTGCGCACCAGATCTTGAATCGTCGTTTTCGCCAACAACCGATCGACCACCGATTGCATCGTCCGCCATAGCGACCGAATCGAACAATCAATCGAATGCGTACAGATGTCTTCGCTGCCGGCGTGGTCGTCGCAGAACTTGCCTTCGAACAAACGCCCGCCCAGCACGCCCATCGCTTCGCTAACGGTAATATCGGCGGCAGGCCGCGCCAAACGATAGCCGCCGGCTTGCCCGCGAACGCTTGTCACAACGCCGCCCTCTCGCAAGATACGCATCATCTTGGCCGCGTATGGCACCGAGATACCCTCGGCCGTGCTGATTTCCTGCAGCGTCAGGCTCTTGCCGGGACCTCGCGAGGCCAAGTGCAACAGGCAGCGCAGCCCGTATTCTTCTTGTGCGCTAAAGTGCATCGTTCACCGCCCTTTCGCCCATGCGGACAACGCTGACTACTCGTAGGGTCGCCTACAAAATATTCAACGTCAATTTCGCCGCGTCATTCATGTGATCCGGCGTCCACGGAGGATCGAACGTAACCGCCACTGCCACCGAATTGACGCCCTCGACCGCCTCGACCTTGTGCTGCACGTCGGCGGGCAGGACCTGCGCCGCCGGACAATTGGGCGCGGTCAACGTCATCTGGACCGCCACGTCGTTTCCCGGTCCAATATCGACGGTGTAGATCAGGCCCATGTCATAGATGTTGACGGGCACTTCCGGGTCGTAGCAGTTCTTGAGCGCGGCGACGATCAGATCGCCCGAAACCGTGCCGTTCGCGTTGATCACGGGTTCCGCCGGCGATGTCGCTGCTCCGGCCGCTTGCCCGGCGGGCGAGTTCGATTCCAGTTGCGGGTTTTGTTCGTCCATCGTGTCTCCCTATTCCGTCTTCGCCGCGTCGTGGCGCCGTAACAGCGCATTGCGCATCGTGTGCCAGGCGAGGGTGGCGCATTTCACCCGCGCCGGGTAGGCTTTCACGCCGGCAAACACCGCCAGCTTTCCGAGCCCGCCCCCCGCCCCGGCGGGCTCAAGCGGTCCGGTGACCATGGAGTGAAAAAGCTCGAAAAGCGCCTCGGCTTGATCCATCGTCTGACCCTTGAGCATTTCCGTCATCACCGACGCCGAGGCCGTCGAAATCGCGCAGCCCGAACCCTCGAACTTCGCTTCCCGAATCACACCGTCGTCGACTTTGAGATACAGCCGAATCTTGTCGCCGCACAAGGGGTTGAACCCGTCGGCGTGATAATGCGGCTCTTCCATGGGGCCGAAATTCCGCGGACGTTTGCTGTGATCGACGATCAGCTCCTGGTAGAGTTCGCGCAAATCCATTAGTCGCCGAACAACTCCTTGACTTTCCCCACGGCGGCGGCCAGGGTGTCGATTTCCTCTTTCGTGTTATAGAAAGCAAAAGATGCGCGCGCGGTCGCCGGTACGCCGAATCGATCCATCACCGGCTGCGCGCAATGATGGCCCGCGCGAACCGCCACACCCTCGCGGTCGAGGATCGTCCCGATATCGTGGGGATGCACGCCCTCGATCACGAACGACACGACACTTGCCTTTTCGCGAGCCGTGCCGATCAGCCGCACGCCCTCGATCCCACCGATGACCTCGGTCCCATAGTCGAGCAATTCTTTTTCGTAGGCCGCGATGCGGTCCATCCCGATCTCGGAAAGATACTCGACCGCCGCTCCCAACCCGATCGCATCGGCGATATTCGGCGTGCCGGCCTCGAACTTATACGGCAACTCGTTGTAGACCGTCTTTTCGAACGTGACCGACGCAATCATGTCTCCGCCACTCTGGTAGGGCGGCATTTCCTCGAGCAGCGCCCGCTTGCCGTAAAGGATGCCGATGCCGGTCGGCCCGAATAACTTGTGCCCCGAAAAGGCGTAGAAATCGCAATCGAGTTCCCGCACGTCGATCGCCATGTGCGGAATCGCCTGCGCCCCGTCGAGAACGACCGGCACATCGCGCTCGTGCGCCCGCGCGATGATTTCGCGAACCGGGTTGATGGTTCCCAGCGCGTTCGACACATGGGTCACCGCGACAATACGGGTACGATCGCCGAGCATGCGGTCAAACTCGTCAAGCAGCAACTCGCCGGCGTCGTTAATCGGAATCACTCGCAATTTCGCGCGGCGCCGCTCGCACAAGATCTGCCACGGGACAATATTCGAATGATGCTCGATCGCCGAGATAATGACTTCGTCGCCCTCGCCGACCCGCAACTCGCCCAAACTGTGCGCCACCAGATTCAGCGAGTCCGTCGTGCCGCCCGTGTAGATGACCTCGCCGATTTCCGCCGCGCCGATAAATTCTTGAATCGTCCGCCGCGCCCCTTCGTAAGAATCGGTGGCGCGTTGGCTCAACTCGTGAACACCGCGATGGACATTGGCGCAGTCTTCGAAGTAAAACTTCCTGATCGCCTCGATCACCCGGCGCGGCGTCTGTCCCGTCGCCGCATTGTCGAGATAGACCAGCGGCTTGCCGGCCACCTGTTGGTCAAGCGCCGGGAAGTCGCGCCGCAACGCCGCCACATCGAGTGGAGCCGCGGCATCTTGGGCCGCCGTCGACCGTTCGGTTGTCCAATCCACACTGCTCATTGGTCGGTCTCCGCTTGCTTCACCCAATCGAGCAACAGCGTCTCGAGCGTCTCGCGCCATCCGTCGACATTGAGGCCTTCGAGAATATCGGCCGCGAAGGCATAGGTCAGTAAACTGCGCGCATCCGCCCGCCCGATGCCGCGCGATCGCAGATAGAACATCGCTTCGGCATCGAGCTGTCCCACCGTCGCGCCGTGAGTGCAGCGCACGTCGTTGGCGTCGATTTGCAACTGCGGCTTCGTATTTATCTCGGCTTTGCGTGAGAGCAGAAGATTCTTGTTGCTCTGCACCGCATCGGTCTTTTGCGCGTCTTGACGGACGATGATCTTGCCGTTGAAAACGCCCGTCGACTGTCCGTCGAGCACGCCACGATAAAGCTGATGACTGTTGCAGTGCGGCTCGGCGTGATCAATCGTCGTGTGATGGTCGATGTGCTGCGAGCCCGTGACCGCGTAGAGGCCGTTGAGGGTGCACTCGCCGCCTTCGCCGCCCAACCGAACATGGGCGTCGCTGCGCACCAGCCCTCCGCCGAAAGACAAGGAGTGCGAGGCGAAGTTGCTGTCGCGCGCTTGATCAACGAAAAGAAAGCCCGTGTGATGGGCCCCGACGTGTTCTTGCTGCAACTTGTAGTGCTCGATGCGGGCGTTTTCCGCCGCCACCACTTCCGTCACCGCGTTCGTCCAATACGAGTCGCCCAATCCGACAAAAGTTTCGATCACCGTTGCCTGGCTTTCCCGCCCGGCAACGATCAACGTGCGCGGATGCGTGAAGCGGCCGGCTTGCTCCGCCGCCGTCACCCACACCAGATAGACCGGCTTTTTCTCGACAACCCGCTCGGGCACATGCACGAATGCTCCGTCACCGAAAAAGGCCGTATTCAACGCCGCCAGGCTGTTGCCCAACGCATCGGTCTGCCGCGCCAGATGCGCCGCGACGAGCGGATCGTCGCTCTTTTCCGACAAACCGCCGACCTCAACCGAGCAGGCCTCCAAGCGTGAAAGTTCCGGCGCGAATTTCCCATTGACGAAAACCACGCGATGGGCGTCAATCTCTTCAAAGCCGACCGAGCCGATGTCGCCGGCGGTGACCGCCGCGCTCGGGCTCTCGGCCGGGACGAATTCGCCGGACCTGATTCCCGCGAGGTTGGTGTATTTCCAGTCTTCGTCGCGCGGCGTGGGGAGGCCGGCTTCCGTAAAGCGCTCGATGGCCACCCGGCGGCGCGCGCCGAGCCAAGCAGGCTCGTCGGCGATTCGCGCATTCAGCTGATCAAAGCTTTCGCGGTACAGTGTCGCATCTTGCGCAACAGCAACCATATTTCGTTTCTCTTCCCTTGGGGCAAGTCTCCAGGCCTGCCCCACTGCCCGCCGCGAGCGTGCCTAGGAGCTGACCGCTTCGGCTTCCTCGATCCAGCCGTAGCCCTTTTCCTCCAGCTCGAGCGCCAAGCTCTTATCACCCGATTTCATGATCCGTCCGCCCGCCAGCACATGAACGAAATCCGGCACGATGTACTCGAGCAAGCGCTGGTAGTGGGTGACGACGACGATGGCCCGTTCGGGGTCCCGCAATTTGTTGACGCCGTTCGAGACCAGCTTCAGCGCGTCGATGTCGAGCCCCGAATCCGTCTCATCGAGCACGGCCAACTTCGGTTCGAGAATCGACATCTGAAAGATCTCGTTGCGTTTCTTCTCGCCGCCGGAAAACCCCGCGTTGACCGAGCGTTCGATCATCGTCGAGTCCATTTCGAGATCGATCATCTTTTGCTTCGCCAGGTCGAGGAAATCGATGGCATCGATCAGGTCTTCACCCCTCGCCTGTCGAATCGCGTTGAGTGCCGCCCGCAGGAAATAGAGATTGCTGACTCCCGGGATCTCGACCGGATATTGAAAGGCCAGGAAAAGACCCGCCTGAGCGCGTTCTTCCGGGGCCAGCTCGAAGATATCGTTCCCTTCGTAAAGCACTTCGCCGCCGGTAATTTCGTAGCCGTCGCGCCCGGCGATGACCTGAGCCAGCGTGCTCTTGCCCGACCCATTGGGGCCCATAATGGCATGCACTTCGCCCTTGTTCACCGAGAGATCAATCCCGTTGAGAATGTCTTTTCCGTCGGCGCGGACGGAGAGATTTTTGATTTCAAGCATCGTTCCGTTTGATTCCTTATTCGTTGTCCGGCAGCCGCGAAGCGGCGACTCGAATACAGCCTAGCCGGCAGCTCGTCGTGTAAGTTCAACCACGCGAAAAAAGGGTACAGCCACCGATTTTCTCCGCCCCTTCCTGTAAGCCGGCGAAGTTCGACGAACGAAAATCGGTGGCTGTACTCCATTTTCGCCCGAACAAAATAGCCCGCCTACCCGACGCTTCCTTCCAGACTCACGCCCAGCAACTTCTGCGCCTCGACCGCGAACTCCATCGGGAGTTCCCGGAAAACTTCCTTGCAAAAGCCGTTGACAATCATCCCGACGGCGTCCTCGGTCGAGATTCCGCGCTGGTTCAAATAGAAAATCTGATCCTCGCCGATCTTCGACGTCGTCGCTTCGTGCTCGACCTGCGCGGTCGGGTTCTTGACCTCGATATAGGGGAACGTATGCGCGCCGCACCTGTCGCCCATCAGCATCGAGTCGCACTGCGAAAAGTTGCGCGCCCCATCGGCCCCTTTTTGGATCTTCACCAGCCCGCGATACGCGTTCTGTCCGTACCCCGCCGAGATGCCCTTCGAGATGATCGTGCTCGACGTGTTTTTGCCGATATGGATCATCTTCGTCCCGGTATCGGCCTGCTGGCGGTTGTTGGTCACCGCGACAGAGTAAAACTCGCCGACCGAGTTGTCACCGATCAGAATGCAACTGGGATATTTCCAAGTGATCGCCGAACCGGTCTCGACCTGCGTCCACGAGATTTTCGAATTCACGCCTTGGCACTTGCCGCGCTTCGTCACGAAGTTGTAAATGCCGCCCTTGCCGTCCTTGTCGCCCGGATACCAGTTCTGCACCGTCGAATACTTGATCTGTGCGTTATCGAGCGCCACCAGCTCGACCACCGCGGCGTGCAGCTGATTCTCGTCGCGCATCGGGGCCGTGCAGCCTTCCAGGTAGCTCACGTGAGCGCCTTCGTCGGCGACAATCAACGTCCGCTCGAACTGCCCCGTATTGGCCGCGTTGATGCGGAAATAGGTCGAAAGCTCCATCGGGCAACGAACGCCCTTGGGGATATAGCAAAACGACCCGTCGCTGAAAACCGCCGAGTTCAACGCGGCAAAGAAATTGTCCGTCGTGGGAACAACCGTTCCCAGATATTTCTCGATCAAGTCGGGATGGTTCTTAACCGCCTCGGAAAACGAGCAAAAGATCACGCCCATCTCCGAAAGCTTGTCCTTGAACGTGGTCGCGACCGAGACGCTGTCGAAAACCGCGTCGACCGCCACCCCGGCCAGCGCCGCTTGCTCGTTGAGCGGGATTCCCAGCTTTTCGTACGTCGCCAGCAGTTCCGGATCCACCTCGTCAAGGCTCGTCGGCCCATCTTTCTTCGACTTCGGAGCCGAGTAGTAGACGATGCTTTGGTAATCGATCGGAGAATAGTGGACGTTGTGCCAAGTCGGCTCGGTCATCTCAAGCCAATAGCGATAGGCCCTGAGCCGCCATTCGAGCAGGAACTCGGGCTCGTTCTTCTTGGCCGAGATGAAACGAATGATGTCTTCGCTCAGCCCGGGAGGCGCGGAATCCGCCTCGATATCGGTCACGAAGCCGTACTTATAATCCTGTGTTGCAAGGACTTCCAGCTCATCCGTGGAACTACTCATGCGATCTCCTCCGACACTCTCAGGCGACTCTTTCGCGGACGTCTTCGACAGTGCCCTACCACGCCGGTCGCCCTGGAAAACCAGACCTTAATCCTTGCGATCGGGAACCACCACGTCCAAGAGGTGCTATGCGGGCAAAATCTATACCAAATTGTAAAGATTCTTCTCCCCGCAGCCTACCAATCGTGTACTAAGTTGTCAAGATTGACGTGGCGTGATCGTCCACGCTTGCCGCGTCCCGAGTCATGGGGGCGGGTCTCGGACCTGTCGGCTTGCGAAATGTCGTGGATCCGGGGATACGAACCGAGGAATCGGTTCGCGGCAGGCGTGGACGCGCACGCAGTCGCGGTCTTCCGACCTCCACTCAAAGCGAGCGCTCAGCCAGCTCCCCAAAAACCGGCAAAGCTCGCCGCTCGCCCTTGGCTGTTTTGATGATCATGAAAATCCAAAGACCCAGAATCACCAATTGCAGCAATTCGTCAATCGGGATATCCGGACCCGGCAGCATCTCGACCCACAACCCCACCGCCCAATCCGCCAGCAACCAGGCGACAAAGAGGTAGAGCCCCTGGTAGGCGTGAAATTTCACGTCGCGCGCCTCGCGGAATTTGTCCGAAGCCAGCACGTAGACGCAGGCGATCCAGCCAAACCACGGCACATAGGAAAGAATCGAGGCCGCCCGCGGACTCAGGATCGGCTCGGCCGGGCGCGGCGAAGCTTCCGCCGACGCCGGCTGTGTCTGACCGCAACCGCGGCAGAAGCGATCCGCGTCGCTGACTTGCTGACCGCATGTGGTGCAGTAGGGCATTACTTCCTTGTCCCTGATTCTTTCAAGGGTCGCCGGTGTCGGCGCGACGCCCCGATTCTCCCACAAATCGAGATCGTGACCCAACCCGCCCGGCCCGTCTTGCTCCTCACCATGGAGTACGACATCCGGGGGCAGAGTGTTCCACCCGGGCACTTTCCGGATGCGGTTGACTCCGGACAGAGCCGAGTAAGTGAGGGGCTGTGAAAAAATGGGGGACAGTCGGTTCCTATGAAAGCGCGGCCTTCATAATACCGCCATGACAATGGGAGCGAGGACGTTCCCGCCGCCCCTTCAGGGCTCCGCCAGGTGGGGGCGCATACCCAGGGTTCCGCTTCGCTTCACCCTGGGCTATGATTCCGGTCGCCGCTTCGCGGCTCAAGGATATTTGCGACCTCACAAGGCTTAAACGTAATGCACCATAAGCTCGCGAGTCTATTTTCGGAAGAAAAGACCGCCATGAAAATGGGGACGAGTCGTCGACCTGAACGTTTCGGTTGGGTCCAGTCGCATCGGACGAATGCTCCTACGCCCCGTCCGGGGCTACTTTCCCGTCGCCGCTCCGCGGCTGCACGACAGGTGCGGCCCGATTGGGCTATATCGTAACCCGCCGTCCGCTCGAAGGGGATTTTCGGAGGAGTCCCCATTTTTTCACAGCCCCTGAGTAAACGGCTTTCGATAAGGGCACTCAACACTGGCTTCCTTTTCGAAATCTAATCCGGCGACACGCGGCCTCATCGTCTGCCGCGGCGGCCGCCTCCCCGGTGACCGAAACCTCGGCGCCCTCCCACGAAGACCGTTCGGACACCGAATCCGCCGAATCCGAAATGCCGATAGGGGTAGCCGTAGTAGCCGAACCCGAGGTGGTATGGGTAGCCGCCGTAGGCGTACAGATTGCCGCGGTAGGGGCGAGCCCGACCTTCGCCGCGCCGTAGAATCTTGTCGCGGTGAATGCTCCAGTCATCCATGCCGTCGCGGCGGCTCGCCGACGTGAGGCGGTAGCTGAAATCGTCGTCGCGAGATCGAACGCTGAATTGCCGCCCTTTCTTGGCTGTCTCGACACCGTCGGGCGAATCCACTTCCGCGACGCCCTTGCGCACGGTGATAACCGTCGATCGCTCATTCTTACGAATCCGATAAGTCCCGGCCTTGAGCGGGCGGACGGTCAACTCTCCGACGTCAATTTCGACATCGGCCTCGGCGCCTTTCCAGACGCTGTAGATCATCTCGCCCTTTTCCAATCGCAGGCGAAAAGAGCGCCGACCGATGTCGCCGACGATCACCGTGGTGTCTTCGTCGAGCCGCGCGAAGTTAAGCGGCTCAAACTCCAATTCCGCTCGCGAGTCGAACCCGGTTTCGATTCGGTCGCCGCGCTCGAGCCCCATGCCCCCTTCGGCGGCAAACGAATCCCCGGAGCGGGCGTCAAGGGCTCGGATGTCGCCGTCGACCATGGTCACGACGGCGGTGCCTCGGTTGCGCTCGGGTCTCGCCCGACGACGCGACTGCGCTTGCAGCCCCTCGCCAACGATGACGGCGAGCGATATGAGTAGGATCGGTCCTGATCTTGTAAGGGTGAGTTTCTTCATTGGGTTGCCTCCTGGATTCGCCGCGCCCGACCGGCACCGAATCGCGACTCTCTCGAAACAAACACCGGCGGGCGCCAAAAGTTGCCGCGGCTTAAGCCGATCACACCATGTCCGGTGTGGAATCGCACGAAAGAGCCGGCATACAAGGCCGATTCGACCACGAACGCTCTTTCTGCCACAATTGACATTGAGTCGCCTTGGCTCGATCGCGTGCTGCAAATCATCGACAAAAATCGCCAAACCTACGACGCCGTCGTCGTCGGCTCGGGCGCGACCGGCGGCTGGGCCGCCAAGCGACTGAGCGAAGCCGGCATGAGCGTGGCCGTTCTCGAAGCCGGACCGCCCGTCACACCCGCCGATTTCAGCGAGCACGTTCAACCCTACGAACTCAAATACCGCGGCCGGTCGCCGCATGTCTCCTGCGGTCGGGCCGTCCAAAGCCTCAAATACGCCTGCCTCGAATCCAACTATGAGTGGTTTGTCAACGACGTCGAAAACCCCTACACCTCCGCCGAAAACAAGCCCTTTCAGTGGACCCGTTGCCGCGTCCTCGGCGGTCGAACGATGACTTGGGGACGCCAAAGCTACCGCTTCAGCGATCTCGATTTCAAAGCCGCCTCGCGAGACGGCTACGGCGTCGATTGGCCGGTTTCCTACGACGACATTGAGCCCTATTACGAACAAGTCGAAAAATACGTCGGCATCAGCGGCAGCAAAGAAGGTCTTGCCCAACTCCCCGACAGCATCTTCCTTCCGCCGATGGAGATGACGCCGGCGGAGCGCCATTTCAAGAAAGCCGTGCAATCGAAGCTCGGACGAATCGTAACGATCGGGCGAACCGCCATGCTCACTCGCGATCACAACGGGCGAGCCGCCTGCCATTATTGCGGGCCTTGCGAACAAGGTTGCGTCACTTTTTCCTATTTCAACAGCCCTTCCACGACGATCAAGGACGCCGAAGCCACCGGGCGCGCGACGGTCTTGACGAATGCCGTTGCGAGCCACGTCACGCGCGACCCCGCTACCGGTCGCGCCTCCGGCGTCGCTTATATCGACCGCTTGACACGAGCGCCCCGAGAGATCCGCGCCAAGATCGTCGTGCTGTGCGCCTCGGCTCTCGAGTCCGTTCGATTGCTGCTCAATAGCGGCGAGGGGTTCGCCAACTCAAGCGGTTTAATGGGCCGCTACATCATGGATCACATGAGCGGCGGAGTCTCGGGGACCCTTCCCATCAAGGAGGCCCAACGCTGGTTCGGGGCCCCGCGGCGTCCCAACGGCATCTACATTCCTCGATTTCGAAATGTGGACCGGGCTCACACCAACGGCATGATCCGCGGCTATGGGTACCAGGGCAGCGGCGGCACGCGGCAATTTTCAGTCGGCGAACTGGCCAATCTTCCCGGCTTCGGACGGTCCTTTAAGGAATCGATTCACGAGGCCCGAGAGGTCCGTTTCGGGCTGGGCAGCTTCGTCGAATGCCTGCCCCGGCACGAAAACTCCGTGGAACTCGACAAAGACACCGTCGACGCCTGGGGAATTCCCGCCTTGCGTATGAATGTCGCTTGGGGCGACAACGAGCACCGCTTGATTCAAGACGCCGCCGAACAAGGCCAAGAAATGCTGGCCGCGGCGGGGGCGAAAGACATCGAGGTTTCCCCCGAAGTTTCGATTCCCGGCGGCAAGACCCACGAAGTGGGCGGCGCTCGCATGGGCGACGACCCGAAATCGTCCGTCGTCAATGGCTTCAACCAGTCCCACGACGTGGATAATCTGTTTGTGGCCGACGGCGGCGCATTCGTCAGCGTTGCCTGCCAGAATCCGACACTGACCATGATGGCGCTGGCCGCGCGGGCCTGCGACTACATCGTTGACCGGCACGGCAAAGGCGAGTTGGGGTAGAAACGTAAGGAAAACGACGCTGATTTGACACGGCTTCCGGCCCCCGATAAACTGACCACTCACTCACGACCATGCTATTGACGAGGACCTTCATCGCCTACCTGGCTCGGGAACTGACGCGGCGACTCGGTAAGTCATCGATCGAAATCCGCGACGAACAGCCCTTGCGAGAACGCTTTGAGTCCGTTCTGGTCGACGAATTGAGCCTTGAGGACGAGATCAACACCGAAGTCCGTGAGCTGTTGAACCAGTACACCGACTACATGCGCAATCAGAAGATTCCCTACCAGGAAATGTTCCAGCGCGTGAAGCGGCAGGTTCTCAACGAACGCAAGATGATCTCGGCCGGCGCCCGCGGCGGCGATCGCACTATGAAGCTTTCCCGAGACAAGGTAACCGAGTTTTCTCACAAACTCGGCGGCGCCTTGCCGCGCGTTCCCGGCATTCGCATGACGGCCCCCTGGAACGACATTCGCTTGGAGATAGTCCGTGAAATGACGGACATCCTGGTGAAGGAAGAACAGATCGACAAAGCGGCGCAGGACAAGGTCAGCAGCCAAAAACGCGAGATCCCCGAAGGCAGCGAGGAGTGGACCCTGCTGTATCGCCGCTACTACGACGAAGAACTGAAACGCTACGGCATCGATCTGTCGCCCTCGTAGCGCGGCGACCCGCTACCGGACACATTTTGTTTCTCATTTTATCTTGATAACTGTAAAGTTACACTATACAATAGAGTTTGCGCCCGCGGAGCTTCCGCCACAAGGGCCTGAAGCGCCTCTACCTTGAAGATGATCCCAGGGGGTTGCCCGCGGGAGCTGTCGATAAGGTCCGTAAGATGCTTGCTTTTCTGCAAGACATCCGATCGTCCGAGGAGTTGTGGTTGGTGCCTGGTTGGAAGGCGCATAGACTCACCGGGAGACCGTAAAGGCGTCTGGAGCCCGCGGGTCACTCGGAATTGGCGCATTACCTTTGTTGTTGATCCCGTGGAAGGCGAGATTCGCGACCTCGATTACGAGGACTACCACTGACAGGAGCACATTATGCGCATGCGCCGACCGCCGCATCCCGGCGATTTCATCCGTACCGAGGTTGTCGAACCTCTCGGACTGACGGTCAGGGCCGCCGCCAAGGTTCTTTGCGTCACCCGCCCCGCGTTGTCTAACCTGCTGAATGCCAAGGCGTCCTTGTCGCCGGAGATGGCTTTGCGCATCGAAATGGCGTTCGGTCCGACAATGGACACACTCCTTCGGATGCAAACTTCCTACGACATTTCGCGCACCCGCGAGCGCGAGACGGAGATTCAGGTAAAACGCTATCATCCCCGGGCAGATTGAAGGGGAACGGAGTCATGCCCCAGCGACAGCGCCGTCCGGCGTCCCGCTCTTCGGGTGGGCTGGGTCGACAACGAGTCGGCGACAACGCTGTCTCTCGTTGTCCACCGCAGCCGTAGGCGTTCGACACGACATCCCATTGAAGACCGACATCAAGGCCGGAAGGCAGCCGCGCTCGCCGAGCTGACCGGGGATCACGTCCCGAGCGCTTCCGGGGCGATTGCCGTGGGAACTCGATTCGCATTAGCTTCCCGCGGGCGGCTTGTAGTTGGTTTTGGTGCTTCGCTTGTCCGGGCGCAAGCGCCGCCGGCGGAGAATACTAATCCACGATCGCCTGATAGACAAGTCGCTTGAACTCTCGCCCATAAGACAACCCGGTGTAGGGGAGAATCTGCACCATGAAGATGGTGACCATCTCCTCCTTGGGGTCGATCCAAAAACGAGTACCCGCGGCGCCACCCCAACGATACTCACCCTTGCTGCCGATCATGCCCGACTTTCCGGGTCCGCGATTCACAGCGAAGGTCAGGCCGAAGCCCCAACCGGGCCACAAGGTACGGGCCACGCGCGGCATGTCGAGCGGCATGTGGTCGGCACGCATCAACTCGACCGATTTGCGGCTGAGAATTCTCACGCCGTTCAACTCGCCGTCGTTCGCCAGCATTTGGCAGAAGCGGGCGTAGTCCATCGTCGCTGAGACCAGTCCCGAGCCGCCCCCAAACTTAGTCGTCGGCTGCTTGTAGCTGTCCTGCGCCGCCGCGGTCGAGCGGTGCACCGTTTTCTTGCCCTTGTCGAGAGAGTAGAGGACGGTGAAGCGATCCCATTTATCCTTCGGGACGTAGTAGCCGGTGTCACCCATCCCGAGCGGCCTGAAGATGTTCTCGCGGAAGAACTCATCGATCGGCACTCCGGAAACCGCTTCGACGTACCTTGCGAGAACGTCGGTCGAGTAACCGTATTGCCAGGTCGTCCCGGGCTGCTGGACCAGTGGAGCCTTTGCGATGCGCTTGACCATCTCCTCAAGAGTCGTGGCGTCGCTGACGCCGGTCTTAGCGAAATAGGCCTCGCCGTCCGGCGC
Source organism: Bryobacterales bacterium (assembly GCA_965248235.1). Classification (GTDB taxonomy): domain Bacteria; phylum Acidobacteriota; class Terriglobia; order Bryobacterales; family UBA6623; genus UBA6623. Next base: position 814,067 of record CBDFIU010000004.1, read on the forward strand.
TTTCGGGCCCGGGTAGCTCAGTCCGGCGGTGTGCATAAACAAATCCCGAACCATTATCCGCTCGGCCGGCACCGTGTAGGCGATGCGCCGGCCGGTCTTCGGGTCGGTCTCGTCAACCGCTACGTGCATGTTCTTGAACTCGGGCAGATAGTTCGAGATCGGATCGGTAAGCGAGAAGTGACCATGCTCGTAAAGAATCATGGCCGCGACACCGGTGACCGCCTTGGTCATCGAGTACATCCGGAAGATGGCGCCCTTGGACATCTTCGTGCCGGCGTCTTTGTCCGCGTCACCCCAGGTCTTGAAGTAGCCGATCTTGCCCCGGCGGGCGATCAAGCCAATGGCGCCGGAGAAATGGCCCTTGGCAACATGACCTTCCATCGCCTGGTCAATGCGAGCGAGCCGCTCACTCGAGAGACCGATTTGCTCGGGCTCGGTGGTTTGCATATCGTCGAGAGCCGTAGCGGCTGACGAAAGAGCGAAGAGAGCAATTGCGGTAGCGATCAAGCGTTTCATGGTGTACTCCTCAGTCGGGTGATTGATTCCGCGAAAAGACAACGTAGTGGCCGTCTTCCTCCAGTCCAAGCCCAAAATTAAGCCTACGGGATAGCCGCTGATAACACCTCTCACTCGATCGGCACTTCGTAATACTCCAGCGCCCACTCGCGCATGAAACGAACACGCTCGGGGACTACGCGATACAGAACGAATTCGGGGTTGTCGATCGTCCCCAGAAACTGCCGCAGCAACGGATTCTCGTCCCAAATGCTCTGTCTGGTTGGGGTATCGGTGACCAATTCCGCGGTCCCGCTGATACGGACTTGGTCGTGCCCTTGGTCCAAGTACGCCAGTTCGACATAAGGCGAGGCTTCAAGTTCCGCCGTCTTGTTGGAGCTTCGCAACGAAGCCACGTAGATTGTAAAGCCATCGCCGCGAACCGGCGAAACCGGCCGCAGCCGCGGCCGTTCCCCGTCGACCGTGGCCAACATCGGAAACGGCGCGCGTTCGATGACCCCGAGGGCCAACTCGACCAAGCGCGATTCATCCACGGATTCCGGTCGAGGTTTCATGTGTAGAAACAGAGCCCCGAACGCAAGTGAGGGGTCAAGCCGCCCCACCCGCGTCGTTCAAGACTAGGGCATTTGATCGGACACCAACCGCGACCGCCCCTACGCCGACTTCATCATTTCTTCCCAGGTCACCTCACGGCGTCCGTCCGCCGCGATGCGCCCAAGAATCGCCGTCAGCGTACTGTGCGCGGCCCGAACGCCGACGTTCTCCGGCTTGCCTTCGAGAACCCGCGTCACAAAACCCTCGACGGAAATGGCGTCAATGCTCCGAGGCGGCTTTTCGACCACCGGGTCGGCGCCCCGTTCTCCGGGATAATGCTTGAGATAGTGCCGGGCCGTTTCCACCGCCATCTTCGCGCCGTGGAAGCGTTCAAAAACCTGCCGAAAAAACGGCGAGGTAATGCTCGAGCCGTTCAGCGTCGCCTGCACATTGTCGGCATAGTCGAAAGTAACCGCTATGTGATCGTTCATGTCGCCGGTCTTCAAAAGCGTACGCCCGGCCGAGCCTACGGCTTTATCGGGATGCCCGCCGAGGAACCAGTTCAGCGCGTCGATCGAGTGGCAGTGCGTCTCGACGATGATGCCTCCATAGAGATGCCGCCAGCGCTTCCATTCGCGCACCTTGTCAAGCTCCGTCGTCGGCCGCTCGCTCATCGGTTCGCCGCCGTTCCATTGGCTCTTGAGGAAATAGGCTTCCGCCTGCTGAATCGGACCCGCTTCCTCGATCATCGCCTTGCCCTTTTGATAAAGCGGGCTGTAGCGCTGCTGGAACCCGAACGTCAGATTCAGATGACGAGGCGCCGAATCCGCCGCCTTCATCACACGCCGACAGCCTGCCACGTCGACTCCCGCCGGCTTTTCGACGTACACATGCTTGCCAGCTTGCACGGCCGCCTCCAAGTGCTCGGGATGCAGAAACACCGGCGTCGCGATAATCACGGCGTCCACATCGCTTTCGAGCAGTTTGCGGTAGTCCTTGTAGACCTTCACGTCGTCGATCGGGATGCGTTTCTTGGCCTTTTCGATTTGCGAATCGAAGACGTCGCATAGTGCGACCAAGCGGGCGCGCTTATCCTTGACGAGACGGCTCGCCAGCGAACCGCCGCGCCCTCCGGCGCCGATCAAGCCGACCTTCAAAGCCGAGTTGGCGGCCGTTCCCGCAACGGCGGCAAAGGGAACCACCGCCGCCGCCTTAACGATGTTGCGGCGAGTGAAAGATGCTGAAGATGATTTCATGATGAACTGTTTTCGTACTTGGAAAAATCGACGGCGGTCCACAGCCTGGATTTTGCTCGGGGACCGCGCTCCGGCCCTATTGTAACTTTTCTGGGGGCCGCCTCTCCGTGACGCTTCACTCTCGTGGATGAGCTTTCGGATGAAATCCAACAAATCGACTCGCTCCCCGAGGCTCTGCTCCGCGCCGCGATAATCGCGAAAACTCCCCGGCCCGTGCGCCCCCACGCCGTATTTGCGCCCAACCCAAATCGTAGGCAGTAATTCGAAGATTTCAATCGCCGTCGCCGCTTCGTCGGCCACCTCGAAATGAACGATGAAATCCGTCGTAAAGGGAGCCGGTTTCCCGTCGTAGACGTAGGCTTCGGCCGGCCAGAAGGCATCCGTCACCCACTGTATGCGCAGATCGTGCCGGCGTGCCTCCGCGGGAATGGCGACATAGGGCAGCAACCATGGGTTGTCGCTCTCGGCAAGACGCCGCACGTCGAATTCCGAAAATTCGCGGCTGCCGTGCTGTGTGATGAAAGACCTCGGGCGCAGATACTCGGCCTCGGGGATATAGCCGGGCGGCGTGTACCGCTCCAAGCGGTCGCGGGTCTCCTCAAGCGCCCGCACAACGAGCGGCAAGGAAAACGGGTCGGTGCCGCGCACCACCGCACCCGGATCTCCCGGCTTCTTCTCGATCGTCTTGAGTTGGTGACAGGAAAGCGACAACGCCACCGCGGACACCGAGACGATAGGGAATATCCTCATCGTTTACGGTTGCTGATTGGAAGGCATGGGCGCGCCGTATCCGGAAGCATCACTGCCCCCGGCGGGATAGCTCGGCTTCAATCAAGTTGGTGAACGATTCCTTGGGCTGAGCGCCGGAAATCAATATCCCGTTGACCAAAAAGGCCGGTGTGCCGCTGATCCCCAAACTCGCGGCCTCTGAACCGTCCGCTTCCACGGCCGCGACGTATTTGCCCGAATCCACACACGTTTCCCACGCCGCGTAATCCAGCTCCAATGACTTGGCCACGGCGGGATGCACTTCGTCGGTCACCCTTCCCAGCTCAAACAGCGCGTCGCGATACTCCCAGAATTTCTCCTGCTCGCCCGCGCAGCGCGCCGCCTCGGCCGCCCGCACCGCGCCCGAGTGAATCCGCGTCAGCGGCAAATCCTTGAACACCCAACGCAGCTTGCCGTCGTATTCCTCGAACAATTCCTCGAGCGTCGGCTGCACCTTCTTACAGAACGGACACTGGAAATCAGAAAACTCCACCAGCGTAATCGGCGCGTCCTTCGGACCCCGCCCGGGTGCGTTCTCGACGTTCACCGGTAGACGCGGCGGAGCGATGCGTATTTCGACATCCGCCCCTCGCCGCAACCGGGTCACGTAATCACGCCGGGCACGCTGCAAGTTGGTATTGCGCACCATGGCGGCAACCTGCTCCCGCACCTCCTCAAAGGGCTTGCGCAAACGCGACTTGCGCCGCTCGTAATACGCCTTGACCTCGGCCGGACTCGGCTCGGGAACCTTGCTGTCGACGACGGCTTCGAGCAATTCCTCGGGCTTCATGCCGTTCTTAGCCGCTTCCTTGTCGAGCAGCCGCAGCGCAACGACGCGGTCAAGCGCATCTTGGCGTACCTGGTAGGCCTCCTGCTCGATCTTCATCAGTTCGCCCTTGATGTCGAGATCTTCATCGGTGATCGGTTCGCCATCAAGCAAAGCGACGATCTTGCTCGGCGCATCCGCCGCGGACGCGACGATCGTCTCCGGCTTTGAGCAAGCCGTGTTCAGCAGCAGAACGCCCCCCGCCAACAGCACGCCAAACTGAATTTCCCGTCCCAGTGCGTTCATATACGAAACCTTTCCCGCCACGATGCCTTATTGTAGCCGTCTCGACCGAGAGATTCCGCCTCGAAATCACTCGAAATGAGCTGTGGGGCACAAGCTGATCGCGGCGGCCACCGGATGACGGAGCAGACGGAGGGCGGCACCACGAGTTGGAAGCGATCAGAGACCGAGCGCGGGGACGGTTGCGATGAAGTTCTGGATTTCCACGGGCCGGCTGCCGGCGAAGGGCGTTTCCCGCCCGTCCGAAACAGCCCAAAGACGGGATTGGAGCATGCCGTCCGTAAGGGCGCCCGGCTAGGCTCCCAGCGGCTCAAGGTCCGCCGGCGGCAACGTGAATTTGAAGTGCGACCCGTTGCCGAGTTCGGACTCCACCCAAATCTTGCCCCCCATGCGCTCGACGCTCTTGCGGCAGACGGACAATCCGATCCCCGAACCTTGGAATTCGGCCATCCCGTGCAGGCGTCGAAAGGGCTCGAAGATCAGTTCCGCGAATTTCGGTTCCACTCCGATGCCGTTGTCCAGTACCCCGAGCGTCCACAAGGGGCCATCCTTCTCGGCGGTGAGTCGCACAAGCGGCGACTCCGCGGCAGTGTATTTCAGAGCGTTTTCGATGAGGTTTTGGTAAAGCTGGGTCAGCAGAGTCGCGTCCCCCGCCACGACCGGCAACGTATCTTTTTCGACCCGGGCGTTGACCTCATCCGTCCTGGTCCTCAGAGCCGCCAGAGCGTTCGCGACACAGTCGGTTAACGGAACTCGCTGCTGGTTTAGCTCGCATCTGCCGGCTCGAGAAAGTCGCAGCAAGTCGGCAGCAAGCTGTCTCATGCGGTTGGCGGCATCGGTGATGAATACCAGATCCCGCGCCGCCTGCTCAGGCAATTCCTCCCCAAGATCCCCGCGCAACAGGGCGGCGAATGCGACCAGATTACGGACCGGCTCTTGGAGGTCGTGCGAAGCGACGTAGACAAAGGCGTCCAGGTCCTCGTTCAAAGTGCTGAGCTGCCGGTTGGCGTGTTGCAATTCAGACGTACGTTCTTCGATTCGTGATTCCAGCTCCCGGTAGGTCTGCACTAGTTCGTTCTCTTCACATTTTCGCTGGCTGATGTCGACAATCGCGGTCACCACCAGGAGACCTTGTCCGGTCTGGATCGGGTTGAGACCGATCTCAATCGCAAACTCGGTGCCGTCTTTGCGGAGACCGAACAAGTCCCGTCCCGTTCCCATCTGTCTGAGCTCGGGCGCGGAATAGAAAGCTTCGCGGTGCCCGGGGTGGTTGCCGCGAAAGCGTTCCGGAATCAAGATCTCGATCGGCTGACCGATCAGTTCTTCGGGGCGATAGCCGAAAAGTTTCTCGGCCGACGCGTTGACGAAGCTGATTTTCCCGGCGCGATCCACGGCGATCACCGCTGTCGGGACGCCCTCGACCACCAGCCGAAACGTCTCCTCAGTCAGCTGCCCCGTAGAGGTCTGCCGGGACAACCCGGAGAGCTTCGTAGGGTCGCCGTCGGGAGAGCGATCGATCAAACCACTCCGTTCCGCGGGTGCCGTAAGATTTTTCGACATTCCACTCTCGCTCCGTAGATCGGCGTGGGTAGGGCAAGTGTTTAGATAGATGCGGTTGCGCAGGGGACGAAAGCGCCCAAGTCTCGGGGCGGCGGTCCTTCAACCACGCGACCGCGAACGAACCGGACTCCGCATCGGCCGGCCCTCGACGAGACAGTAAGTAAGCTTGTCTAACCGCCGCACGCAGAAACGGCCCGGCCTCTTGTACGAAAAGACCAGCCCCCGGCAAAGGACTGACATTGCGCTGTCAAGCCCCACGTTTAGGTTGCAATTCACACTCCAATGACGCCGTTCACATCCTTTTCGACAAGATCAATGCCTGAGGCTCCTCCCCCTCTCGGGGAGCGGCCCTAAATCACCACTACCTGGTGATCGTGGCAATCGGTCTGAATCGATTCGTGGATACGGTCGAGGAAAGACTCCCCGTGGCGGGCGAGGAAGCTCAGGCCGCTGAAACTGCGTTCCTGAAGCGCGCCGTTGGGAAAGATCAGGTTAGCCAGATGGGCCGCCTCGCGGCCGGCCCGCTCGTCGCGGCGCAAGCTCTCTCGGGCCACGGTGGCGCGCACTTTTCCGAACTGATAAAGCATCTTCTTGCGAACATTCGAAAGCGCCTGACCCAGCGTCGGATCGAATTTCGTCAAGTCCGCGTCAATGGCGTCGAGCGAGGCGTTGATCGTCCGTTCGCCGTCGTCAAAGGCTTCATCGAGGCTCGCCGGAATCAGGCTTCCCGAGATGCGGCGACGAAGGTCCTCCGCCGATTGGAAGCAATCGAGGAGGCCGAGCCCATAGCGTCCGATATAACGCTCCGCGCGCGCATCGAGGACGGTAAACGACGCCCGCGGCGCCACGACCGGCATGCGTCCCAGCAAGCGCCGGTAAATCACTTCGGCCTGCGCCAAGTAAGCCGATTCGGCCGGCCCGGCGACATAGACGGCGGTCGGCAGCAGAAAATCCTGAATCACCGGACGCAGCAAGACATTCGGCGAAAAGCGTTCGGGCGCTTCGTCAACCAACGCCGCCAATTGGGCGGCCGTGTAGGTCTGTTCGCCGTCACTGTAACCGCCCGCTCCCAGCTTGAGCGTCGTCCGGCGTCCGTCTTTAAGCAGGAAAACCGGCGACGTTTCCGGCGTCACATGAGATTGCGCGTGGTAGCCGGCCTGTTCGAGTTCCCGGCCGCGCGCGATGATCTCGTCGTTCAACTCCGCCGCGCCCTCGACGGCCGCGCGAATCTTGGGCGCGGCGAGGTTGCGTAGGTCGGCGTCCATCGGGTCGATCAAGATTAACCCATAGCGGTCAAACAGTTTCTGAAACAGGGCCCGGAAAGCGGACCGCAGGTCGGCCCCGTCGCCGTAGCACTCCGCAGCAAGTTGCGCGACGAACTCGGCATACGGCAGGTCTCCGAAAGCCGCCGTCACGGCCTCTCGGAGTTGGGCGGGCGCGGATTCGGCCAAAGCCGCCTCTCCAACCGGTTGTTGCGGCTCGGCTCGCGTTTCGACCACCACGCGTACGGGCTTGCTTGCCCCGTCGAGCAGCCAAGCATGATCGACTTCGGCGAGGTCGTGATCTTCAGTGGCCAACCAAAAAACAGGAACCGCCGGCACGCCTCGCGAACGTAAGGCCTCGGCGACCTTGATCGCCGTCAACGCCTTATATACCGCGAAACTCGGCCCTCCGAATAGCCCGATCTGCTGCCCAGTCGTCACCGTTGTCGTCCCGGGCTCGGAAAGCAGGTCCAGCCCACGAGCCGTTTCTTCCCCGCGGCCCGCATTTTGCCGGCGCAGCACCCTAATCAAAGCCTGACGATGTTCCGGCGTAAGTGTTACTTCCCCGGCGGCCGCCGCAAACTCATCCAAATCCGGCGGACGGCCGTAGAAGCGACGCACGCGCTCGAAATCATAGAGGAAATCCGTAAACAACCGCGTTGACGACGGAATTTCCGTATGCCGAATGCAGGTAGGAGTCATCGCGCTGGGATCAATCAGGCACGCACAAAATAGATTGGATTCGCCGAGACGGGTGGAGATTCAGAAGTGCACGACTCCCTTGAGCCGTCGACATCTCCCTGTCTCGCTTCAGAATAACAGACCCCGCTCAACCAACCTCGGGAGCGACCCAAATCGGAAGCCAAAAGACGGGCCCATTGACCGCGTGGCGGCGTTGCGGGCTATCCTAACGGGTTCCTCGCGGAGCCAACCCGTCGAATTCGGTCAGGGTGATCAGGCGGCATGAAACTGATTAGCTGGAACGTCAACGGAATTCGCGCTATCGCTCGGAAAGGTTTTTGGGATTGGATGGCCGCCGAATCGCCCGACATCTTGTGCCTCCAAGAAACCAAGGCCCACCCGGGACAACTCGAGCCCGCCCTAGCGGACCCCACGGGGTACTCCGCCGACTACGCAGCGGCCCGGAAGAAGGGCTATAGCGGCGTCGCGACTTGGACTCGGAGTGCGAATCGCCCCGGTCTCTTCGATGAAGCGTCGGCGCAGGCCGCCCGGCCGGAGCTGATTTCGCCGCCGAAAACAGGCATCGGCATTGCTCGCTTCGACGCCGAAGGGCGCGTACTTACGAGTGAATACGCGGGATTCACCCTGGTCAACGCCTACTTCCCCAATAGCCAACGCGAGTTGGGTCGGCTGAGCTATAAGCTGGATTTTTACGAATCGATGCTGGGGTATTGCAATCGATTGCGGCGCCAGGGCAAGCGCGTCATCGTTTGCGGCGATTTCAATACCGCGCATCACGAGATCGACCTCGCGCGGGCCAAGCAGAATCGCAAGAATTCTGGGTTCTTGCCCGAGGAATGCGCCTGCCTCGACCACTTCGTGGAGCGCGGCTACGTTGACGCATTTCGGCACTTCCACCCGGAAGGCGGACACTACACTTGGTGGAGCTACTTATTCGACGCCCGCGCCAACAACGTCGGATGGCGCATTGACTACTTCTTCGTCAGCGACGATCTCCTGGAAGAGGTGGAAGATTGCCGCCACTTGCCCGAGGTTGGGGGCTCGGATCATTGCCCGGTCCTGTTACGGCTGAAGGACGAGTCCGGACCGATGAAGTGAAAATCGCGCGTCGTGCGTTCCAACACACCGGCGGCGTGCATTCGGCGTTATACTGCCGCCATGTCGAAATCAAGCGGATGGAAGAAACACGTCTTGTTGCTTTTGTCGGTCTTGCTGGGATTGGCTTTTCTCGGCTCCGGCGGGTCGAAGCTCGCGGGCGCGCAAATGCATGTGGACAATTTCGCTCGCTGGGGCTACCCGCCCTGGTTTCAATATGTGACGGGTTTGGTGGAAGTGGCTGCGGGAGTGCTGATCGTTCTCCCCGCCACACGTTTTTGCGGAGCCGCTTTGCTGGTCTGTACCATGCTGGGGGGCGTAGCCACTCACGTCATGGCCGGAGAAGGTTCGCAGGTCGGCGCCACCGCGCTTTTGTTGTGCTTGTCGGCGATCGTGGCTTGGACCCACCGGCCCACTCCATCCAGCGGCTGAGCATCCGAGGCCAAGGGGGCGGCCGCCCCTTCCCGCCGGCAATCAGGCGACTTTCGGCTTGACACCGATTTATCCCCCTGTTAGCCTGCCTATTTTGCCCCCGGAGTTCGCGCGCAAGAACGTGGACCCTAAAACCGGCTGTTCGCCGGAGTCCCGCAGGAGGAAATAGTGACCGTTAAGCCTTTATACGACCGCGTCCTGGCCAAGAGAGTCGACGAGGAAGAACAAGTGCAAGGTGGAATCATCATCCCCGATTCCGCCAAGGAAAAGCCGCAACAAGCCGAAGTTATCGCTGTCGGCAAGGGCAAGCGACTCGACGACGGATCGGTAGTCGCGTTGGACGTTCAAGCAGGTGATAAAGTATTGATCGGAAAATACTCAGGCACCGACATTTCGGTGGGTGACGAAGATTTGATCATCCTGCGAGAAGATGAAATCCTGGGCGTCTTGGAAGGCTGATTCGAGCTGCATCCCCACGCCGACCCAGCCCTAGGAGCGTGGGCGCGCTGGCGCGAGTTGAGAGGCGTGGACGACAGTGGCGCCTCTGTTTGGATTCCTCGCATTCCACAGCGACAGAAGCATGGATGAGTCCATGCCAAACTCGGTGCACCGACTCTCGCCAGCGTTGATTTCACGCCGGTGCCTGCGCGGACAGGAAGCCGTGACGGATATAATTCATTTATCGGATGTAGTAGCGGCGTCTCCTGCCGATGGTGTGAGTTGAACATCTCTCCCCGGGGCTCAGGCGAGCCCCTGAACGACTTGCCCGGGCCGTTTCCTCGGTGTCCCCAGCACGGCAGGGAAGTACGCGCTGGAACGGCGACACGAGGTTCTCCATAGCTCTCGGCCGAAACCCGAAAGCCCGCATGCGGACTGAACCATTAGCAAATCTTGCTCCGCAGACCCGCGGCGCCCTGCGGACTCAAGGGCAACGCGATCTCGCTCGCCGTGCCGTTCCGGGCTCGCTCGTGTATGCCCTGGTGGTCGCGGTGATCGCTGTAGTGACCCCTTTTCGTGAAGACCACGGAGCCGTCGTTGTCTCCGCTGGGATTCTGATGCTCGCTTTGGGCGTGATCCGCCTCGTCGCCTCGCGCTGTCTTGCCAGGTCGTCCGCGGAGACGTTGCACGAGTGGAGTAAGCCCTTCCGGGGATTGCTGTTCGTTCAGTTTTTCGCGTGGGGCCTTTTTTGCGCGACGACCGTGGCGTTCTATGGCAAGCAGTGGCCGTCGATGTTGGTGCTGCTGTGCACGGCCGCATTGGCCGGCGGGGGAGCTGTGTCCTTGGCGCCCGACCGCCGGCTCGGAGTCGCCTGCATGCTCGGCATGATGGTTCCCGGCGGCATTGCCGCGGTCGGGTACGGCATACCCGAAACCTACGCCATCGCCTTTCTCGACGGCGTCTATATCGCCTTCCTGTTGATCCAGGCGAAACAACAACAGGATTCTTATTGGACAACCAGCGTGGCGGCGGCCCGCGAAGCCGAAAGCGAAGCCGATCGGCTGTTTCGAGCCGCCTTCGAAGATGCCGGCGTGGGCATGGCTCTGCTGGACGAAGAAGGAAAGTTTCTACGGGCCAACGCGAAGCTATCCGACATTTTTGACGTTGATCCTTTGGAAGTGACCTCCCCGGAACTGGCCTCTTTCTCGCACCCGGAGAGCAGCGATCTCGTCAGCGAAGCGCTGGAGCGGCTTCACGGTGGAGAAAGCCATGTCCATTTCGAGCAGCACTTCCTCTCGCGGTCGGGTAGAGAGGTGTGGGGAACCGTGGACATCACGGTGGTGGGGCCGCGCGGCGAAAACGACGCCTATCTTGGCGCGATGATTCAAGACATCACCGAGATCAAACAGGCCGAGCAAGAGAAAGCGCGGATGACCGAACAGTTGCGGGAATCGCAGAAGATGGGTATTTACTTGACTCAGGTATTGGGAAATAGCCCCTACATGTTGTGGTCGTCCGTAGCGCGTGTCGCGGTGCCTCCGACCAGCGATTTGTAGGGTGCCGGTGGCACGGCGACGGCCTGTTGAACCAGGCGGTAAAAGAGCTTGCCTCGACTTCTGGACTTGCGGCGGTTGAAGCGGAAGGCGAATTCGTCGAGGTAGGAGTCGAGATGCTCGTGACTGACCGCTCCTTGATGCGTGCCCAGTATCCAGCGCTTCACTAACGACACCACGCGGTGCACCCGGGGGAGCAGTTTCGAGGCGCGCGCCGGTTGCCCCTCCAGGTAGCTCACCTCGTGGCGATAGCCGTCGCCTTCGAGCGGTTCGTATCCCAGCCAACCGTCGGTATGGACCACGCTGCCGGGTTCGATCGACTCGCCGACGAAGGCCATCAAGCTGTCCCCGGAGGCGTTGGGAATGGTGCGTATCCGAACCCGCCCGATGCCGGCACCATCTTCCTCGGCCGCTACTACAATCAGCGCCTTAGCGTCGGTTTGGCGACCGCGCACGCCCTCCCCCAAGCCTCCTAAGTAAGTCTCGTCAACCTCCACGCGCCCGCTGAGCCGATCGCGTCCGGGCCGCACCATGGCGCGCCGGAGCTTATGCAACCAAGTCCAGGCCGTTTTGTAGCTGCCCAGGCCCAACACCCGCTGCAAGCCCAGCGCGCTCGCCCCGTTCTTCTGGCTCGTGAGCCACCACATGGCTCGAAACCAACTCTGGAGGGGTTGGCGGGTGTCTTGAAATATTGTGCCCGCCGTTGGAGAAGCTTGATGCCCGCAGCCGGCGCACTCCAGCAGCGCTGTCCGCACCGCCCACGCTTTGTCGTGCCCGCATCGCGGACAACGAAAACCCTCCGGCCAGCGGAGTTGACACAGATACTCTCGACAGGCCTGCTCGGTGGCGAAACGCGCCTCGAACTCGGCCAGATTCCGAGGATAATCTTCCATTTCCCCGATCCTACATCTTGTGGTCACCTGAGTCAAGTAAATACCCATCTCGCAGAAAATGGAAGCGGTCGGAAAGCTGGCCGGCGGCATCGCCCACGATTTCAATAATTCGCTGGCTGTCATCATGACCAGCGCTGAACTCGCGCTGGAGGACATTCAGGACGACAATCCGGCCCGAAGGACCATCGCCTCGATTTTGACGGCTTCCGAGCGAGCGGCCGACATGGTGCGGCATTTGCTCGCGTTCAGCCGACGGCAAGTCCTGCAATCCGTCGTGGTGAATCTCAACGATGTTGTTTCCGAGATGCAGGATTGGTTACAGCCCACGATCGGGGAAGATATCGAGATCATCCTCGACCTAGATCCGAAATTGTCGACGGTCTCGGTGGACCCGGCACAGATCCAACAAGCCCTGCTGAATTTGGTCGTGAATGCGCGCGACGCCATGCCTTCGGGCGGGCGCTTGTCGATCGTCACCGAGAACCGGCAAGCCTCGGCGACGAGCATTTTGGGCTCGGCATTACCCGGGGGGCAGGTCCGGTTGGCGGTATCCGATACCGGTCACGGCATGGACGAAGCGACCAAGAGTCGCGTCTTCGAACCCTTCTTCACAACCAAAGAAGCCGGCAAAGGGGCCGGCCTTGGCCTGGCGACCACCTACGGGATCATTCAGCAATGCGGAGGCACGATCCGCTGCGAGAGTTCGCCGGGCAATGGGGCGGTCTTCGAGATCCTCCTGCCCGCCGTCCTCGATCGGCCCGCGTCGCTACCGGCGGAAAAGAAACGTAAGAAGGTGTCGGCGCAAGCGACCGGACGAATCCTGGTGGTGGAGGATGAAAGCAGTCTTCGGCTGGCCATGCGACACATGCTGTCGCGAAACGGGTATGCGGTGATCGAGGCCGCGAACGGGACCGAAGCCCTGGCGGTCTTAGGGAACCTGGATGATTCCATCGATTTGGTTTTGACCGATGTCATAATGCCGAGCATGAGCGGCCCCGAGTTGGTGTCCGCGCTGCGATCGCAACAGCCCGACTTGCCCGTGATTTTCATGTCGGCCTATGCGGGGGAACGCCTCACCGAGCAAGGCGTCAACGTCACCGAACACGAATTCATCCAAAAGCCCTTTACGTCACAAACATTGCTTGATAAGATCCGCCACGCCTTTGATCAAGGCGGCGGTCGCCCTTCGGCGTAACGTCGCTGACGCTGGACGCCCGCGGTTTCCGCGAACCGGAAGCTGCCTTCGTAATTTACGACTGTTTCGCGAGAGCTCGCTCGACATTGAGTAACCCCGAGCCGTAGGCAAAGCTCTTTTTGCGGTTCCCCATGACGGGAAGTCGGGTGGCGGTGCCGACGAGACGCTGCTTGAGATCGCGAACACTCAAACTTGCACCCTGCGCGGCCACCAGGGCCGCGGCCCCGGCGACATGAGGCGTAGCCATCGATGTGCCGCTCCAAGCCGAGTAGTTCGCTTCGTCCAGATAGGGTGACATTTGTGTCGGCAATGTAGACAGGATATTGGTGCCGGGCGCGACCAAGTCGATGTGCCGACCGGTATTGGAAAACCAGGCCCGCTCGCGGTTTTCGTTCACGGCGCCGACGGCCGTAACGTTGCGATACCCGGCCGGATACTCAATCGGGTTGCCCTCGGCGAACTCGTTCCCCATGGCCGCCACGGGCAGGACGCCGGAATCTTCCAAGCGCCGGAAGAGCAGCGCCTCGGTGCGCGAGGACGCCGTCCCGCCGATGCTGAGATTCATGACTCGCGACCCGGACGTTCGCGCTTCGTTGAGCGCCTGGAAATACCGTTCGCCCTCTACATAGAACGCACCCTGGATAGGCTCATCTCCGAAAATCTTCCACACGTCTAAACGGCAATCGGCCAAACCCGTGATGCCGATACCGTTGTTGATCTCGGCGGCGATGACGCCCGCGACGTGCGTTCCGTGTCCGAGGATGTCTTGGGCCGAGAGCCCTTCGTGTCGGTAGTTAATCTCGACGTCATCGAGATCGGGATGGGTTACGTCGATTCCCGTATCGAGTACGGCCACTCGAATATCGGAAGCGCGGGGACGTATCGCCTCGAACCAGCGCACGGCGCGCAAGCCCCATTGCAAGTTCCGCATCGGATCGGCCTCGACCGCCATCAACCAGCGGGCCGGCATCGGCTCCACTATCTCAACCAGCGGCGAAGCAGTCAAAGTCTTCATCAACTCCGGCGTGACGCTTTTCGGATCGAGAGATAGGATGCTGAAGCCCGCCATATCGTTCTCGCCGTCGGCAACGCTCGACAAGACGGCCAGGCGTTGACCGAGCGCCGAGGAGACCTTCGCCTTGCGGGCAGACTTCGCATTTGGGTGAAACATCGCCCGCGCGGTCTTGAGCCCGGCATTATTTCGCAGAAAGTCGATGGGACCCGCGAGGTTCTCGGGAAGATCGCGAGCGAGAGCCGCGGTCGGGGTCCTGCCCGAACCACCCAGATAGCGAACCAGCGGACTGCGACGGACGCGCAAGAAGACCTGTCCCGGCAAGTGTTCGAGGCGTTTCTTCGGATTCCGTCCCCTGGGTTCATTTCCAATGCGTGGTTGCGACAACGTTCGTTCCTCCCGAGATGGGTATTTACTTGACTCAGGTATTGGGAAATAGCCCCTACATGTTGTGGTCGTCCGTAGCGCGTGTCGCGGTGCCTCCGACCAGCGATTTGTAGGGTGCCGGTGGCACGGCGACGGCCTGTTGAACCAGGCGGTAAAAGAGCTTGCCTCGACTTCTGGACTTGCGGCGGTTGAAGCGGAAGGCGAATTCGTCGAGGTAGGAGTCGAGATGCTCGTGACTGACCGCTCCTTGATGCGTGCCCAGTATCCAGCGCTTCACTAACGACACCACGCGGTGCACCCGGGGGAGCAGTTTCGAGGCGCGCGCCGGTTGCCCCTCCAGGTAGCTCACCTCGTGGCGATAGCCGTCGCCTTCGAGCGGTTCGTATCCCAGCCAACCGTCGGTATGGACCACGCTGCCGGGTTCGATCGACTCGCCGACGAAGGCCATCAAGCTGTCCCCGGAGGCGTTGGGAATGGTGCGTATCCGAACCCGCCCGATGCCGGCACCATCTTCCTCGGCCGCTACTACAATCAGCGCCTTAGCGTCGGTTTGGCGACCGCGCACGCCCTCCTCCAAGCCTCCTAAGTAAGTCTCGTCAACCTCCACGCGCCCGCTGAGCCGATCGCGTCCGGGCCGCACCATGGCGCGCCGGAGCTTATGCAACCAAGTCCAGGCCGTTTTGTAGCTGCCCAGGCCCAACACCCGCTGCAAGCCCAGCGCGCTCGCCCCGTTCTTCTGGCTCGTGAGCCACCACATGGCTCGAAACCAACTCTGGAGGGGTTGGCGGGTGTCTTGAAATATTGTGCCCGCCGTTGGAGAAGCTTGATGCCCGCAGCCGGCGCACTCCAGCAGCGCTGTCCGCACCGCCCACGCTTTGTCGTGCCCGCATCGCGGACAACGAAAACCCTCCGGCCAGCGGAGTTGACACAGATACTCTCGACAGGCCTGCTCGGTGGCGAAACGCGCCTCGAACTCGGCCAGATTCCGAGGATAATCTTCCATTTCCCCGATCCTACATCTTGTGGTCACCTGAGTCAAGTAAATACCCATCCCTCCCTTTTTCAGGGTAAGAACGCCGTCCAGTATTTCCCCTTTCAATTAACAATCGGAGCCGTGACAGCCTCAAGAGTTTCGGCCATCCAGGATTACAGTAATAGGCTAATGAAAAGGGTAGAAGTGACTGACAAAACACCACATTAACGATGCAAGAAACGACCCGTAATAGGGCAAGCAAGGGCAGCGAAGAATATTTTTTCGATTACCGTGACGCTCAACCCGAGCGGTGGGGCTATCGAGCATTATGCGGACGGCCGACCCAACTCGCCAGACCACTTCTTGAGGGCGAGGACGGCGTTAAGTCCCCCGAAGGCGAAGGAATTGGACAGCGCCGCGTCAACTGCTATTTCTCGCGCTCCATTGGGGCAATAGTCCAGGTCGCAGACGGGGTCGGACTCCAGAAAATTGACCGTTGGCGGAACCACGCCGTCCTGCAATGCAAGCACGGTTGCGGCCAGCTCCAACGCACCGGACGCCCCAAGAGCATGCCCATGCGCGCCCTTGGTAGAAGAAACCACCAGAGAATCAGCGTGACGGGCGAAGACTCGCCGAATCGCACCTGTCTCGGTCTCATCGTTCACTTCGGTCCCCGTACCGTGGGCGTTGATGTAGCCGACGTCTTCGAGCGAGAGCCGCGCATCCGCCAAGGCGGCTTCCATTGCTCGGGCCGCGCCGACTTCACTGGGATGAATGAGATGATCGGCGTCGGCGGACATGCCGAATCCGGCAAGCTCCGCATAGATTTCCGCGCCCCGGGCGCGTGCGTGGTCAAGCGATTCCAGCACCACGATCGCGGCGCCTTCGCCCAGCACCATTCCTCGGCGGCCTCGACTAAATGGACGGCAAGTATCGGTCGCCATCACGCGCATCGCTTCCCACGCTTTGAGGGTTCCCAAGGTGAAGCAGGCTTCACTGCCGCCGGCTAAGACGACGTCCGCTTGTCCTTGTCGGATCAGCCCGACAGCTTGTCCGACTGCGTGGTTGGCTGACGAGCAAGCGCTCGAAACCGCGAACGCGGGGCCGGTCAAACCAAATTCCATGGTAACTTGGCTCGTCGCCGCACTCGTCATCAGACGCGGGATCACCGTGGGATGGACGCGCGGAATTCCCTGCCCATAGAGTTTTTCAAAAGCCGCGTCGTCGGTCGTCTTTCCTCCGACGCCAGTGCCGATGATTACTCCCGAACGACGACGGAGTTCTTCGGAAAACACGACTCCGGCATCCGCCGCGGCCTCGCGCGCCGCCAGCAGGGCGAACTGCGAAAAGCGGTCGAGCAGCCCCAGTTGTTTGATCTCGAAGTGGTCTTCAGCGCGATAGCCGGAGACCTCGGCGCCCACTCGGATATTCAACTTCTCCGGCGGCACCAGCGCGATCGGGCCGATGCCGGAGCGGCCGCCGATTAAGCCCTTCCACAGCGGGTCGACACCCAGGCCCAAGGCCGACACAGCGCCCAGTCCGGTGATAACGACGGTCTGCATTGCGCTACGCGTTTCCGGAACGTGGAAGTCCGCTATTGTTTTTCCCGCAACAGCCTTTCGACGTTCCGGACCGCCTCGGCGACACTGCGAAGTTGCTTAGCTTCTTCGTCGCCCACGCTGATGTCAAATTCGCTCTCGATGGCGAACAAGACATTGATCCCGTCGAATGAATCGATCCCCAACTCAGCGAATGTCGAACAGGGGGTGATCTTGCCGGGATCGATTTGTTGCGTCTCGGCGATGACGCGAATGACTCGTTCTTCAATATCGACCGACAACTCGCGTTCTTCCTTCCGATGGGTTTGGCGTGGTCATGACACCATAGCGCAGTTGCCCCGGCGGCGGTTTTCCAGACCGCGCCCATGCCGCCGCGGCGGAGCTAGGACGGTTGTCAGCGGCCGGCTTCGCTCGTCGCCGACTTGTCTTTGAGGTGCCTTATAGCGGCTGCGACTTGCGGGTCCCGATGCACTTCGACCTCATCCCCCTTATCCACACCAAGCGCCAAGTTGAAGATCTCCTGCTTGAGCCGGCTGCGAATGAACTCCAGCGTGGCCGACCATTCGGAAATCGACGGCCGGATGCGGCGTTTGGAAAGGAATGCCTGAAAGTCATCCAGTAATTGGGGCGAGAGAGTGAAGTCTTCGCCGATTTCTCGGTGCGTGTCGAAATACTTCTGGGCGAATTCGAAGAAGGAGTTCGTCGCCTCGATGGCTGCCTCCAGCTCGGTGTAGCCGCGAGGCGAAACGGTTTCATCCGGATCGATGCCGCCGGGCGGAGGCTCGGGCAGTGAGCCGTCTTCGGGGTGCTCCGGACATTTGACGAGCTCGAATTCCCTACAGTCTCCGAGCGGTCGTTGGATCGTCTTGCGGTTGGGAGTTAAGTATTGCGCCGTGGTCAAGGCCAGAGCCGTGTCTTCGGGAAGCGAAAAAACACTTTGAATGATTCCCTTCCCGAAACTCGACTCCCCGACGACGACGGCGCGGCTGTTGTCCTGCAACGCGGCCGTGACTAGTTCGGCCGCACTGGCGGTCTTCGCGTCGATCAGAATCGCGACGGGAAACGTATAGGGATCCGCGCCCTCGGGAACCCGCAAATCCTCTTGCGGCCCTTCCCTTCCCTCGATCCACAGAATCCTCTGTCCGCTTTCGAGAAAGAACGAAGCGACTTGCACGGCGGCTTCAATCACGCCGCCCGGGTTGCCGCGCATGTCCAGCACGAGACCGCGCAACCCCCTCCCGCCCAATTGCTCGATCGCGTCGCGCAATTCGCGAGCCGTGTGTTTCTCGAAATTACCGACTTTGACGTGAGCAATACCTTCCTCCAGCAGAAAAGCTCGACTCACGCTGGGATCGGCAAGCTCGGCCGGAACCAGCGCCATCGGAAGCAACCTGGGAAACGACGGCCGCTTGACCATCAGCTCGGCCCGAGCCCGGCGTGATTGCCGCAGCAAAGCGACGAGCTGCTCAATCTGGAGATAGGCAAGCTGGTATCCGTTGACGGCGACGATCTCATCGCCGGCCAGCAGCCCGGAGCGTTCCGAGGGGCTGCCCGGCAGCGTTTGCAACACGATCACGCGGCCCGGCAGCAGATTAACAACGCTGCCGAAACCCTTCTCCGTCGAGCGCTGCATCTCTCGCAGCGACTCAAATTGGTCGGGATCGAGAAACGCCGAGTGCGGGTCGAGGGTGCGAACCATCCCCGGCAACGCCCCGCGGTAGATCGCGTCGGTCGCGTCGAACGGATCGGCAAGATTACTGTTGACGAGGTTGAAGACCTCGACGAATTTGCGGAGAGACGTCTCTAGGTCGGCCGCTTCGTCGGCCTGTAGCGGCAGACCCGCCAGAAGGAGGAATACAAGCAGTCGCGGCATGCACTCCCGAAAAGGCATTCACAATTATAGCGTTTCGAGCGGAAAAAGCAGGTTCAATCGATTACGCGCGACATCAATGCCGAAAGGGAAGGCGGACGCCTCGCTGCGACAAGACTTGTAGTCACCATTCCATTCAAGGCGCATCGTCAAGCTTTCAGGTAGAATCAGTGACTGTCTCGAGGTGGGGTGTTGGGGGAATCGCCGCGAGCACGAACGAGTCGTTTTGATGCGACGAGTCCTCTCCACTTATCTCTTCGCGGAACAGCGCCTGACCGTCGCCCTGCTCGACCGCATCCTCCGCGGAGGCATCGAGCAAATCGAAATTTTCTGCGCTCGCCAACACATCGACTACCACAATCGCGCTCAAATCGAGGAGTTGCGACACTGGTTCCGCGACACCGACCTCGAACTGCACTCGCTGCACGCCCCGGTTTTCAGCGACGACATCTGGGGACGCAGCGGACCGCACTCGATCGTTTCCCTCACCGAACCCTCGAAGGCCAAACGCATCGCCGCCACCGATGAAATCAAACGCTCGATCGAAATCGCCGATTCCATTCCGTTTCGCTATCTAATCCAGCACATCGGCATGCCCGACGAAGAGTACGATGACGCCAAGATGGAAGCCGCCTTCAACTCGCTCGACGAACTGCGCGTCTTCGCCCGGCAATTAGGAGTTGAAATCCTTCTCGAAAATATTCCCAACGCCTTTTCAAAGGCCGAACGGCTGAATCTCTTCGTCAACACCACGCATCTGCCTCTCAATTTTTGCTTTGACGCCGGCCACGCTCACTTGACCGGCAACTGGGAAAGCGAGCTACGGCTGATGGGAGACCGCGTCCGCTCAACGCACATCCACGACAATGACGGCAGCGAAGATAATCACTGCTTCCCGCCCCTGGGCGAAGACGGATCGATCCCTTGGGCGCCGATGAAGGAAATGTTGACTTCCTACAGCGACGATTTGCCGTGGGTGCTGGAGCTACGCGGCGACGACGATAGAGAGGAACCCCTGCAAGACGTTCTTCGCTGCTTCGATCACCTGGAGAGTTTGTGATGGACGCCGACGCTCCCCGCGTCACAATCGACCGTATCGGTGAGTTCGACGGCCAAAGCGTGCGGCTCGAAGCCTGGCTGCACAATCTACGGCGGTCGGGCAAACTGCTGTTCCCCGTGTTCCGCGACGGTACGGGCTTCTTGCAAGCCGTCGTCGTCAAAGCCTCGGTCCCGGCGGAGGTCTTCGACCGATGCCGCCACTTGACCCATGAGTCGAGTGTGCGGCTCGAAGGTCGAGTACGCGCCGAGGAGCGTGCACCGGGCGGATACGAAATCGAGGTCGACGACCTTGAAGTGGTGCAGCAAGTCGCCGCCGACGACCCCTTCCCGATCACGCCCAAGGAACACGGCGTCGAATTTCTCATGGACCGCCGCCACTTGTGGCTGCGCAGCCGTCGACAGCACGCCATCCTGCGTATTCGCCACGAAGTGATCCGCGCGGTACGGGATTTCCTCGACAACAACGGCTTCACGCTCGTCGATACGCCGATTCTCACGCCGGCCGCTTGCGAGGGCACGACGACGCTTTTCGAAGTGCCCTACTTTGACGACGAAACGGCCTACTTGGCGCAGTCCGGGCAGTTGTATAACGAGGCTACCGCCGCGGCCCTCGGCAAGACTTATTGTTTCGGGCCGACGTTTCGAGCTGAAAAATCGAAGACCCGCCGCCACTTGACCGAGTTCTGGATGGTCGAACCCGAGATGGCCTACGCCGATCTCAACGACGTGATGAACTTGGCCGAGGACCTGATCGTTTTTCTAGTGGGCCGGGTCCTCGAAAACCGCGCTCGGGAACTCGAAACCCTCGAACGCGATGTCTCGAAACTCGAGAGCATTCAGAAACCTTTCCCACGCATCAGCTACGACGAAGCGGTCGACAAGTTGAAGGCGAAAGGAAGCGACATCGAATGGGGCGGCGATTTCGGCGGCACCGACGAGACCCTGATCGGCGAGGACTATGATCGGCCCGTTCTGGTGCACCGCTTCCCGATGGCGATCAAGGCCTTCTACATGCAGCCCGATGCCGAGCGGCCCGAACTCGCTCTCGGCGCGGATGTGCTCGCCCCGGAAGGCTACGGCGAAGTCATCGGCGGGGGACAACGGATTCACGATTATGATTTGCTGCTCGAAAAGCTCAACGAGCACAAGCTTCCCCGCGAAGCCTTCGAGTGGTATCTCGATTTGAGGAAATACGGCGCGGTCCCGCACGGCGGCTTCGGCATGGGAATTGAGCGCTGCGTGGCGTGGATGTGCGGCCTAGAGCACGTCCGCGAAACGATAGCCTTCCCGCGGATGTTGTATCGCATGCGACCGTAACGCCCAATGGGACAGGTCGAAACGTGTTCGAGCGAAAACGGGGACTGCCATCGATTTTCGCCCGTCGAATTGCTGTTTTCGTACGAAGATCGCCGCGAAAATCGGTTGGCGGTTCCCTTTTTTCGCGTAGTCGAACCTACACGATGACCCAACCCGCTTCCCCATGAAAACCAAACGCATCCTAGTCCTATTCGGCGGCCGCTCCGGCGAACACGAAGTCTCGATCCGCTCAGCGGCCTCGGTCATCAGCGCCCTCGATCGAAGCAAATACGAAGTCGTCTCCGCCGCCATCAACAAGCAAGGACATTGGCTTTCTCCCGCCGACTCAGCGGCGCTCCTCCCATCTGAATCGCGCGGTCACCTCGCCGTCGACCAAGCCGTGACCGTTTCGCACGAACCCGGTTCCGGCGAGAGCATCGACGTCGTCTTCCCCGTCTTGCACGGGACTTTCGGCGAAGACGGCACCGTGCAAGGGCTCCTTGATCTCGCCGGCGTGGCCTACGTCGGCGCCGGGGTGCTGGGCTCCGCCGTCGGCATGGATAAGGACGTCATGAAGCGCCTGTTCCACGAGCGCGGTCTGCCAACGGTCGAGCATCTCGCTCTGCTTCGCCCCGAGTGCCGTGACCGCGTCGGCGACATCGAAGAGCGCTTCGCTTACCCTGTATTCGTCAAGCCCGCGAACCTGGGTTCTTCCGTGGGCATTTCGAAAGCGAGAGACCGAGAGGAATTGCAAACCGCCCTCGACCTCGCGACTTCGTACGATCGCAAAATCATCGTCGAGCCCGCCGTCGACGGCCGCGAAATTGAATGCGCCGTCTTGGGGAACGATGCACCGGAGGCTTCCCTGCCCGGCGAGGTCGTGCCCGCCAAGGATTTCTATGACTACGAGGCGAAATACGTCGCCGACGATTCCAAACTCCTGATCCCCGCCCCGCTCACTGACGACCAAACGGACGAGGTGCGGCGCCTGGCCGTGGCGGCTTTCCAATCCGTCGAGGGCAGCGGATTGGCACGAGTTGATTTTTTTCTTGAAAACGGTAGCGGTCAACTCCTGCTCAACGAGGTGAACACGATGCCCGGGTTCACCTCGATCAGCATGTACCCCAAGATGTGGGAAGCAACGGGTTTGAGTTACAGCAAGCTGCTTGACCGATTAATCGATCTGGCCATCGAGCGCCAACAAGAAAGGCACTCGACCCGCTTCAGTCTCGACTGAGAACGCCCGCGACGAATCCAGCGTCCCTCCAAACCGAGCCGCGCATGTTAGTACGCTGTATGCGACGAGATCGGGGAGAGGCCGTTTCTATGAATCCGCGGATCATAATACCGCCATGAAAATCGGGCGAAGGCGTTTCCTGTCGCCCTTACAGGGCTCAACCTGATTTGATCCTTCCCCACGATTTCGCCTTCGGCTCCACTCTGGGCTATATTTCCGCCGCCGCTTCGCGGCTCAAGGCATTCGCGATTTTGCCGGGCTCGAATGTAAGGCATGATCGGGCTTGAAGGCCGTTTTCGGAAGAGGCTCCGGCACTCGGAGAGGAAAGTCGAGGATCGGGTTCCACCTACTAAACGGACCTACGCCGGCTCTGCGACGTGGCGACGTGCCCACCACGAGCTGATGCCTTCGACGGGCTAAGCAACGGAATTTTTTTGCTTCGTGGAGGTGTGGAAAACCCTTACTTTTCCCGGAGGCTTGCGGGCAGGCGGCGATGCTTCTTTGTGGTTCCACTTGTCTACGAAAGCGACTAAATCATCAGGCTCCAACGGCGGGCTGATGAAATAGCCCTGGGCTTCATCGCACCCCTCATCTTGCAAGAACGTCAATTGGGCGGCCTCCTCCACTCCCTCGAAAACAACACTCATATTCAGGCCGCGAGCGAAGGCGATCAGCTCCGCCGCCAAACGAGTTTCATGGGCGCCGCGCTGGATGCCCTTGAGGAATACACGATCGATCTTGAGCCCCGACACGGGAAAACGGTGGAGGTAGAGGAAGGTGGAATAGCCTGTGCCGAAGTCGTCGATGGAAACGCGCACGCCTCGGGCGCGAAGTTGATGCAGAACTTCCACCGAGGCCTCTGTGTCGCGCGCCAGTGTGCTCTCGGTCAACTCCAACTGCAGTGACGTTGCGGGCAAGCCCGCCTCCACCCAACAACGCCTGACTAGATCGAGAAAATCCGGTTTCTCGATCTGGCGCGGCGAGACATTCACGGACACATCAATCTCCAAGCCCGCGCGGCGCCAGGAGGTCGCCTGCCGACTCGCGGCCCGAAAGGCCCACTCGCCAATTTCGACTATGAGGCCTGTTTTTTCGGCGTGCGGTATGAATTCACGGGGTCCCACTAAGCCTCCTCGCCGGCCTCGCCGGCGTATCAGAGCCTCGCAAGATGTGATGCGGTGGGATTCGAGCGAGAGAATCGGTTGGTAGTGCAGTACGAACTCATTCTGCTTGATGGCATTCTGGAGGCTGTAACTCAGCCACTTAGGGTCAGACATGAAAACTCCATCCGGGTTACCGATACATCAACCCGCGACCGTGTCGCACCGCGACCCAGACCGTCCTACCGTAAAGAAAACACAACGAGATTGGTATTTACTTGACTCAGGTATTGGGAAATAGCCCCTACAAATCGCTGGTCGGAGGCACCGCGACACGCGCTACGGACGACCACAATATGTAGGGGCTATTTCCCAATACCTGAGTCAAGTAAATATCCATCTGACCCGGAAGTGTTTCAAACACTCAGGCGGGTAAACGTACTAGGACAAAAACCCCTCACTATGTCGTTTAATCGGAGCCTTAGTACGAGGCTCGGCTGAAAAAATAATGCGTTTTATGCGATTTCGTCGGGCGATTCAGGCACCCGGGCGGAAAGCGAGGCCAAGACAGTCAAAATCGCGCGACCACGGCACGGCCTTTTTCAAGCCGGATTTGTTTGAGTTTCTTCGGCAGGGGCATCGGTTCGCCGGGCTGGAACTCCGGCACGCGGGGGGCGACATATTGGGCCAACAGCCAATCGAGCAGCGGACCTTGCAGGACGGTTCGATCGATAGTGACCGATTCGACGTCAACAACGCCGACACCGTCCGAGGAAGTGAAGCGGCAACTTGCCCGGACATGACGTTCACCGCGCAACAACAGCCGAAGTAGAAAACTTGGCTCGGAGCCGCCGGCGGCCCGCACTCTTCGCAGGTCCACATCGGCGTCAATCAGGCCGCGATCATCGAGGATTTGGACTCGGACGTTGCTGATCCCATCCGGGATTTCCGGCGGCGGTTCGTAGGCGAAGAATGAATTGACTTCGCGTTCGGTGAAAGTGAGCACTTCCCCCGAGCGCAACTGTTCATCGAGAACGCGTTGGAACTTCTCGCCAGCCTCGCGCCCGGCGTTGGGAGAGAGACTCGCCGCGGCCAGCGCAACGACCGGGACGCCGAAAAGCCGGCTCATACGATTGATCACCATCATCGTGTTTCAAGGTGGGCAACTCCCTACGCCCAACCGAACCCGTGTCTTTCTTACGCAAGTGCCGTTTCGCCGGTTTCGCTCTCATTCGCCGCGGGATCCGCGAGAACGACTTCGCGGATGCGATCGAGAGCCAACCGGGCGGCCTCTTGCCCGGCCTCTTTCTTGGAGGCGCCGTCAGCCCGTTCGCAGACCAAACCTCCGATGCTGACTTCAATCGTGAAAGTTCTGCGGTGCGGCGGACCGGCCTCTTCCGCCACCTCGTAAAGCGGGGCCGGCAGCTTACGAGCTTGCAAAAATTCCTGCAGAGCCGATTTGAAATTGTCGAGAGGTAGATTCTCCTCGGCGGCCGCCAGGGCGTCGTCGGTGAGAATGGCTCGCCGCACGAAAGCTCGCGCCGCGTCGATCCCTCCGTCGAGGTAAACGGCCGCGATCAAGGCTTCTAGGGCGTCTTCGAGCAAACCTTTCTTGTCGCGTCCGCCAGCTGCCTCCTCACCCTGCCCGAGGATGACGTAGCCTCCCAGATCAAGGCCGCGGGCGACGCACACCAAGTTTTCGGCGCGCACGAGAAAAGCCTTGAGTTTGGTCAACTGTCCTTCCGGCGATTCGGGAAAGCACTCGACCAAATGCTCACTGACAAGAAAGCCCAGAATCGAGTCTCCCAGGAATTCGAGGCGTTCGTAGTGACCGTCGGCGAGTCGAGGTTGAGCGGTATACGAGCGGTGGGTGAGAGACTGCCGAAGCAGATCGCGGGATGCAAAGCGATAGCCGATGGCTGCTTCGAGAGCTTCGGCGGGATTTGCCATGTATCGCGTCAAACCGGGGGGCTTGGGCGTCGTAGCCGCCCCGCCCGGGCATCCCTAAGGCAGCCGCGGCGGAATCATCACCTTCGTTGCTTCCGGGCCGCGACGTCGAACGCCGCTTGCCGGCACGCGCGGCTCGGATTGATTGCCGGGGAACTATGCGGGGTCGGCTTCCTCTTCTTCGTCGGCCTCGTCGTCTTCCCCAGCCTCTTCGTCGTCCTCCTCGTCCTCACCGTCTTCCTCCTCTTCCTCTTCCGCCACCGGCGCGGCGTTGACCGTCGGTGCGACGACCGGCCCCGACTTCGGTTTCGGCTTGATTTGGAACATCTCGCGCGCCCGAGCCTTCATGATCTCCGCCTTTAGGACTTTGGCGAGATCTCTGTTGCCGGCCTTTACGCCGCCCGCCGCGATCGACTTGTCGGCTATTTCAAGCGCTTTATCGATTTGGCCGGCGTGCTTCAAGGTGTTGGCGTAGTGATAAAACGTCAGGGCGTTTTGGTCGGTCGCCACTTGAAGTGACTGCAGAAAGGCCTGCTCGGCTGCTACAAAATCCCGGCGCATAAAGGCGACCATGCCCAGCGAGTCGTGTGCTTGCGACATCAGGTTCTTCTTGACCGTCAGCCATTGCTCGTCGGGAACCTCGGGGTTCGGCTTTTCCGTTGTCGGGATCAGGCGCAAGGCGCGACGCGCGAAGTCCTCCGCCTTGGACAGTTTCGCCTCTTTGTCGAGGTCAAATTGCTTAGTTCGGGTCGGGATGGCGTAGGCCAACGCCGTGAGGACTTCCGCGTTCTCCGGATTGATGGCCAGGGTCTGCTCCCCATAGAGGAGCATGTTTTCGAAGTCGTTCAGTTTACTGTAGGCGTTCATCGCCATGAAGTTCGCCCATTCCTTGAACTCGGTGTTCTTGAACGTCGTGAGAAGGGAGTGAACCGCCGCGATCTGAGAGTCTGGGTCGTACGCGGCCTCGATCGCTTTCAGGGCGTCATATTCTTTCTGGGATTTGGCTTTTTGTCCCCAAAGCGAGACGGCCACGCCAAGGCTCAACAAAACGGCGAGTAGGGCATTCCTCATGAGTTTCTCCAAAGTGAATTCACTCTCTACAATCTAGCATTCCGGGGCTTTAGGAATCCACGACCCCCCGGCACGGACCCACGGCGACTCCGCGGGTTGCTTGTGTTCGACGCGAGTCTGCCAGCCAGCGTTACGGGCGGGCGCGACGTTCGGTCCGCGAGGCGTCTTCGGCGTCAGAGCCGTCTTCGTCGTCATTTTCCTCGTCGTCTCCCTCGTCGTCGCCCTCGTCTCCCCACGCCGCGGCTTCATCGTCGTAATCGTCGTCCGCGTCGTCCTCGTCGCCCCAAGCCGCGGCCGCGTCGTCGTAGCCGTCCTCTTGCTCTCCGACGGCTTCGGAGGGACGTCGGCCCGATTCAAAGGGCTGATCCAACCCCTCGGCCGCCAACTCGCGCGCACGCTCGGGGATGTTGCGAACATCCAAAGCCGCCCGATATTGTTCGATGGCTTGATCCCGCAAGCCGGTAATGTCCGCAATGCGCCCCAAGTAGACGCGTGACATCGATTCGACATGCGGACCGGGCACCGCGGCCAGCGCTTGCTCGAAAAACCGCGTCGCCAAATCCGGGTCGCCCTCGGTCAGCGCGACGCGGGCCAGGCCGTAGGCGGCGTCGGGATTCGGTCCCTCCGATTCAGCGATCGCCTGCTCGAACTTGTTTCGAGCCCGCAAGGGCTTGCGGTCGGCCAGGAAAATCTCGCCTTCGTCGAGCAGGACATCCGCTCTAGAGACCTGAGGGCGTGTCGTGACCGGTTCGAGGTTACTCGAAGAAGCTTCCACGAACTCGATGTCCTGTAGCCGGGCAGCCTCCTTCTTCACCTTGATCGCTTCGATCATCTCCGGGTAGTAAAGCCGCAGCTCCTGCCCCTGTTTTTCGTAGGCTTCCAGAGCATCGTAAAAATAGGGCGTCAGGATATAGCCTTCCCGAAGGTCGCGCTCCACCTGCTCCAGCCGCTCGGCTTGGGGACGCCGACTCAAGCGCGCTTCCACCGCCTTGACCACACATTTTGAAACCAGCAATTGGAAATCGGCCTTGTAGACCGGGTCCAGAGCGGGCGCGAACATCGCGAACCGCGACAGGATTTCCTTTTTTCCGATGGCCGTGCCGTGACGAATCGCCAGCCGATCCAGCAGATGCAGCAAGAATGCGTGGCGGATCTCCTCGATGTGCAACTTTGCCGACGGGTGCACAACGACATAGACCTTCCCCTCGTAGGCGCGCGTGTTGAGTTGGTTCGCCGCGCCTAGCAGGTCAAACACGATCTGAAAGCTTTGCACTTCGCGGCTGGTCGGAGACACCCGCACATACCCGGCTGCTTCAAACAATGCTTGGATCAGCGGCTCTTGGTAACGCGTGATTTCACGGTCGAACTCCGGCTGATACTTGCTCCACAAGCGTTCGATCGGAGCTTGGTTGTAGAACTCCGCCAGAATCGGCCCCAGGCCGCGAATGCGCCTCACATCGGGCGGCAGGTCGGTCGGCAAATCCGCCTTGACCTCGAAATGCGGGGGGCCCCCGGCGATCAACGCATAGGAGACATATTGCGAAAGGGTGGCGCCGGCATCCGCGCGCTTGTTTTCTCGATAGAAATTCTTCAGCAGCGTCAGGCTCGAGCCGTCGAAATCACTCAGTTCTTCCCGGATCGCCCGCCGTGCCGGACTGTCGGAAGGCGAGCCCAGCCGCTCGTCGTAGCCCGCGACGTTGATCGCGGTCAGAACCGTGAAAAGCCGGATATCGGTGTCGAGTTGATCAGCGCGGGCACGCGAGACCGGGAGGACCACCGTGATCGCGGCCGCCAACAGCAACGTCAAAAGACGTGTTTTCACAACGATCCTCTCAGAGGCAACCGACCGCCGAGCCGAACAAAGCGATCGTAGGTTCAGTGTACTAAAGCAGGTCGAACCACTCGTCGGAATCGCCCGCGCAAGCGCCAACCAGAGACGTGGCGCAGGTCTCGCGGCGCGGGTTGGCCGCATCGGTGTCACCCTCTTTTCCCTGCCCCCGCCAACTCGTCGTGTTCGCGCTGAACTCTCGGGATCGGTCCCCGTGCTACGCTTCCTAACTCAATGCCTCGCCGCCGCTTGATCGTAAACGCCGACGACTTCGGCCTCACCCGGGGCATCAACGAGGGCATCGTCGAGGCCTTATCTCAGGGCGTCTTGCGCTCGACAACCCTCATGGCCAACGGCCCGGCTTTCGACCACGCCGCGGCGTTGGCCCGCGAGCATGAAAGCCTCGACGTCGGCTGCCACCTGATGCTGGTCCAGGGAGAGGCCCTGGCCCTTCCCGGCGGGAAGCTGCCGGATTCGATCCCCCAACTGCTCCGGAGGCTCGCGAGCTCCCTGACCGTCGACCGGATCGAGAGCGAATTCACCGCGCAAATCGACAAACTTCGGGAAGCGGGAATCGAGCCGACACATCTTGATACGCACAAGCACGCGCATTTTGCTCCGCCGGTGCTGAAAGCCCTGCTCGAGGTCGCGCGACGATTCGATATCCCGTGGGTCCGGCGGCCATTTGACCTGCCTCTCACCGCCGCCCGCGGAACCGGAGCTTGGCGGCGTCGGACGGTGCAGGGGTTCCTGAGACCTCTGCGAGGAAGTTTTGCCCGCTCCATCGAGAAGCATCGTTGCCGGGCGACCGATCACTTCGCGGGCTTCCAGATGACCGGCGCCTTCGAGACCGAACAGTTGATCGCGCTAATTCGCGATCTACCCGACGGCCTAACGGAGTTCATGTGCCACCCGGGCCGCGTGACCGAGGATCTTCGCCGTCTGCCAACCCGGTTACGCGAGAGCCGCGAGCTGGAGCTGCGGGCCCTGACCGACCCCCGAGTTCGGGAAGCCGCGCAGCAAGCCGGCGTCGCGTTATCGAGTTTTCGAGAGGCGTGAGAAAAGCGGACTGGGGCGGACACGAGACCGGGCGAGATTGCGGTGTGGCGGCTTGAGAACAGGCACATACCGTTGACCAGGGCCGGCACGAGTGCCGCTTGCTATCGATTGCCGGCCCCTTCCTATTGCACAGCCAAGTTCGCGGGGGCGAGCGCATCCAAGGCCTTGCGAAGGGCGCGGCACATCGTTTCACAGGCTTTGGCGGCACGCGCTTGCGTCGAGGGGCGATAACGCCGCCATGCGGCGACGCAACAAGGCGATTCGCTATTCTCGGACGCGACGACCGCGCTCGGCGCTCTCTGCGCATCGCGAGATCGATTCGTCGAGTTTGAGCGCAAGGTGCATTTAAGGGTTTGCTTTGTTGGTTTCGAATACAACGGACGAGCGTTGATTCCCGCCTGCCGGGGCGCGCTGCTGTCGGGCGTTCGGCGGCCTCGCCGGCTCTACCGTACTCGGGCCGGGCTTCCGCCGTCACCGGCGAAGTATCCCGTGATTTCGCCGGCGACACCGCACGCGATGAGAACGACAATCATCGGAAAGGCGACCATCAGTTTGCCGCGGTGGCGGCGCTTTCGGATGACCGCGCGCACCAACCGTAACGGCAGCATGAGGGGTAAGACGCAACCGGCCGCCGCGGCATAAAGCCACCGTTTCCCTTTACCCCGCCGTTGAGCGCGCATCGCCGCGAAAGAGCGTGCGTAGAGAAACTTCTGTGCGGCGAACTCTCCAAACCGGAAGGGATTCAGATGCTCGACGGCAATCTTCGAGTCGATGAGAAACTTGGCTCCGTTTTTTTCGAGACGGTCAAGGAGAAAACCCTCCCATAATTGACCGAAGCGCTCATCTTCGATCGGCAAGACCAATTTGCGATAGCTGACATTGCCGCCCGCGATTGCCCTGGGCCCGCCGGGGTCGGCGGGAGGCATGATACTGGCATATTCAAGCAAGAAGAACGCCCAATCGAAGACAGTGCTCCGCGAGGCGTTCTCGATCGGGCCGGCAACGACGTCATACCCGGTCGCGTGCGAATCCACTATTCGCGTCGCCCAATCGGTCGCGGCCAAACAGTGGTCTTCCATCACGGCCACGTTCTCGGCCGCTGCCTCGCCAAACCCGCGCCAACGGAGAGCCGGGATCGACAGCCCATCAAGGCCGCTTTCAAAGCGCACGCGGGGGAAGCGGTCGGCGAGGGGCGCGGTTTCCTCAGCCGAAAAACGGGTCTAGACGAGGATTTCCAACCTGTCTCGGCAACTCTGCGCCTCGAGCCGGGCCAGGCACTCGTTGATCCATGGGCCTCGGTTAACCCACGGGATGACAACCGTCAGATCAGGCTGCATTAGAAGATCCGCCCCCGGCTCGAACCGCTTCCACACAAGTAGCCGAAGGCTTCGCCGGTCGCCCACAGCGAATAGGAAAGCCAAAGCCACGCCACGCCGCGCAGGCTTTGCAAACGAGCTTCCGGCTTTCCGTCGAGCGACTTCCAAAGCCGCCAATGCAGAGCGAAAGGAACGAGCGGGAACAGTGCGGCTCTCAGAATGCGCTCCGGCAGGCTCGTTGCTTTTCGTCGCTCCCCGGCGTGCCAACGCCCGTAGTGGAAACGTTGCCGAATGAGCGTCCCAAAGCTCGGCTCGCCGCCATAGAAAACCACTGCGCCCGAGGCGCGCCAAAGCTCTCCACCTTGCTGTCGCAGCCGATCATGGATCGGGCCTTCCCAGGCTCCATCCTCGAGTAGATCGAGGCACTCTTCGATCGCCGAGCGGCGGTAAGAGCAATTGGCCCCGGTGAGTTCTTTCGCGAAGCCATCGCTTTTGGGCGCCATGTGGCGTCCATATTCGTAGAAGAAATCAGCCCATTGAAATGCCGAGGTCTGGGGGCCGGTCTGAAACGCCACCGGGCCACCCACCACGTTCGCCGGACCGTCTCGGTGAGCGGCGCGCAAAGCCTCGCCCCAACCCGCCGCGGGCTCCATGGTGGATTCCAGTTGCGCGATGATGTCGCCGCAGGTTCGGCGAACGCCCTCCCAACGTAATTGAGGAATCGATCGCGGCTCGTCGAAGTGGACGAACGTCACGGCTTCAAAACGCTCGGTCAGGGCGGGGGCGGGGTCCTCGTCGGACGCGTCGACGACAATGATTTCGGCCGCGCCTTGGCCTTCGAGCGCGGTCAGACATCGTTCGAGCAACCTCGGTTGATTGAAAGACACAACAACGACCGACAGGGTTGGGGCTTCGGAAGTTTGTTGATTTTGCCCCATCGTTCTCTTGTGGGCGCAGCCGCCGGTCACCCCTTGCGGGCGACGCAAAACACCGTGTGACCCAATAGGGGCCGGCCGCCGTATTCGAGAATCCAGCGGCGCTCGATGCGCCAATACGCCGCAAGTAGACGCCCCTTGAAACTTTCGCGCGACAAGGGTCGCAAACACAGCCCCTCGTCGCCTCGCGGCGCCTCGTCGAACGCCCATCCGCGCCAATCAGCCCAAATCGCCGGCAGGAAGTTGGTCAAGGTCACGAAGACGACATGAAAGCCGCTCACTTCGAGCAGTTGTCGGAGTTTATGGGGCTCCCATTGTCGGTAGTCGCCGGTATCTTGGTGGCGCTTTCGCCCCCATCCGCGGCGCGCCGCGGCGCGAATGAGCAATACCCCCTCGTCGTTCAATACGCGATAAAGCTCATCGATCGCTGCTCGTGCCTGGGCGGAGCCCAAGTGTTGCAAGACGGTAGCTCGCTCACCTTAGCCGCCGCTAGACGAACCGGACCCCGACGCCGTGCGCGCCGCAGGCCATCCATGGACGCATCACAGCCCATCGCCATGCAACCCGGCCGGCGGCTCTCGGCTTGCTTCAAGAACAATCCGGTACCGCAGCCAGCGTCAAGAAAACGCGCGGAAGGCGCGTTTGACCCGAACCGTTCCAGCAAGGCAAAGGTGGTTTGCCGCATCGCTTCGGTCCAGGGGTGGGCATCTTCGAGCGCCTCGAGCCGGTTGTAATACTCGGGCGTCGAGATTTTCGGCACCGAACTATCACTCATGGCGTTCGACTCCGAGATCGCCGGTATTTCTCATGTTTCCGGTTCACGGGACGGACTATTTATCGCTCGTGTGATTCGTCTTCCCGCCGCGGCTGGACGCCTCGAACCATCGCTTCCACTCATATCGAAGGGTGCCGATCACGAACGCAATGCCGCTGTAGTAGTAATACAGGAAATGAATGGGGATCGCCCGCAGGGCAAACCAGATGCCGCGTCGGCGCGCCAGAAAAGCGTAGAAGCGGACGTTCATCGCGGCGACGGCCGCGCTTGCGGCAAGCGGCGTCACGAACCCTACCGGCGAATCGCGGAAGCAAATCGCCCAGGCCGCCAAAGCGGCCGCGGCAAGATGTATCAGCACGACGCTCAAGCGTTGCGACACTTTGAGATTGAGGTCGCGGGGCATGGATGAGCTACTAAGAATCAACTCCGTCCACGGCACGCCGCGGTCAAAAATGTCGGTTCGGAGAAGCGTCCCGAGCGTCCACTGCTTCCAGTGTTTGACCTGGAGCCCTTTGTCGAGCAGAATCCTCGCCCCATCGGCAGTCAAACGATATCCGAACTCGATGTCCTCAACCGACGGGCACGCATAGACCTGTGAGAAACCTCCTAGGCGCATGAAAAGTTCCCGGCGTACCGCACCGCAGCCGCTCCAAAAAGCAATAGCTTGTTGGGAACTGGTTTGGTGGACGAAGTGTTGCTGCAGAGTCTTGTATTGCGACAAGAAGCCCGGCCCGGGAGGGTCGTCGTCATAGGAGCCGATCACAGCGTCTGGTGAGGAGGGTTGGGCGAAGTGATTCTTGACACGGCCGAGCGTATCGGGTGTGCGGGCGACATCGGCGTCGGTGAAGAACAGAATCTCCGCCCGCGCTTGCTTGGCCGCCAGGTTGCGGGCAGTCGCGGGACCTTGGTTCGTCGGCAGCCGAAAGACGCGACAGCCAAGGCGCTCGGCTACTTCCGCCGACCCATCCGTTGAGCCGTCGTCCACAACGATACATTCAAAATCAGGGAAGCGGGAACTGAAAATCGCCGCTATGCAGCGCTCGAGATGGGCGGCGGCGTTGTGCACCGGAACAATCACGGACAGGCCCGGCACCGAGGGAGAGTCGGTCAATCGTCCAGTGTAGGGACCCTTCGCCGACGGCTGCAAGGCTGCTTTGGCGACTTGACGCCCGGCGCTGGGGCGTCGAAGCGTTGCGGAACACGCGCTCGGCGTCGCATAGTAGTTGTGAGTCGGCGATTTTGGGCGACTTGACGCTATCGGAGAGGCGTAGGGATTCGCTCAACCGATTCTTTCCGCGCAAGGAGGTTTCGATGAAGACACGATCGATGGCTGTTATCGTTGCTTGCGGCCTGTACGTCGTGGGCCCGGCGCCCGCAGCCGAACGGTCCGAAGTGGAAAAGGAAGCTATCGCGAAGATCGAGCAAGCCGGCGGCACGGCGCGAGAAATCGCCCTTAACGACGATCGGTTGGACGTGAATTTTCAACTCGCCGGCGACAAGATTAAGGACGAACATCTCGCGGCGGTGGCGAAGCTTTCGAAGGTCTACGAGGTGCGACTGGGACGAACCGGCGTCAGCGATGCCGGGTTGGCGCATCTGGCCGGTCTGGCGACCCTCGAACGGCTTCACCTGGAGAACACCGGACTCGGCGACACGGGGTTAGCGCACCTCAAGGGACTTACCAAGCTGGTCTATCTGAATCTCTACGGCACGCAGGTCAGCGACGCCGGGCTCAAGCACTTAACCGGGCTCAAGAGCCTCAAGAAGCTCTATGTCTGGAAAAGCAAGGTCACCGAGCAGGGCATTGGCGCGCTTCAGCAAGCCATTCCCGAGCTCGAAATCGAGACCGGTTGGGACTTAGCTGAAGTCGAAAAGGCAAAAGAAGTCCAAGCCGCCCAACAAGAAGCGAACAAGAAGAAGGAAGAGGAAAAGAAGGACAACTAACGCGCCGTTGTCCGTCGCGGCCGCCTGACGCGCACAGCCTCCGACTCTCCTCGACTCATGTTGCGAACCGCTATTTTCGGCCTCGGTGGAGCAGCCGAGCGAATCCATCTGCCAGCCTGCCGCGCCGTTTCCGAAATCGACGTCGTCGCCGCCTGCGAGCCGATTGACGAGGTTCGCTACCGGCTTGTCTATCGCTTTGGGATTCCGCGGGCGTACGAGGACGCCGGCGCCTTGCTCGCCGAGGAACAACCCGATCTGGTGATTGTGGCACGCCGCCCGATTCTCATTACGAGCTCTGCCGTGCCGCGTTGGAGGCGCGGGCTCATGTGCTGTGCGAGAAACCCTTTACGTCTTCTCTAGAGGAAGCCGACGAGCTGATCGAGGCCTCTCGCCGCGCCCGCCGGATGCTGCGCGTCAACAACCAATATCGCCATATGCCGATCTACGTCGAGACGCGGCGTCGGGTCAAGGCGGGGGAGTTCGGCGATATTTTCGCGATCCAATGTCATCAGCAGATGTTTCATCCTCCCGAAGCCGAAAAGGTCGACTGGCGCAAGGCGCTCAAGCGCTCGACGCTCTACGAATTCGGCACCCACGCACTTGATCTGATTTGCTATCTCTTCGACGACTTTCCTGAATCTCTAACGGCGCATACGCCCAGAGCCCGCCGGGAATTCGACTCGGATGTATTGGTGCAGGTCACGCTGCGTTTTCCCGGCGAGCGCATCGCAACGCTGTGGCTGAATCGCGTGACCCACGCCCGCGAACACTACTTGGATATCCAACTGGATTGCGAGCGAGCCTCGCTCAGTCTGGCGCTGGGCGGAGTGGCGCGGGCATCGGTCGAGTGGTCACGTCGGCTGGGGCGCCTGACGAGTCAATTTAGTTTCGTCAAGGGAGGAGAGGCGAGGAAGGAAGCCGGCGGCCGGTCGCATGCCTATGTCCGCGAAGAACGTCCGGCGTTCGCCCTGGCCGCAGCGAGTCATTTGCGTATCTTCGCGGAACAGATCCAGGCCGGCGAGTTCAATGAGCAACCCATGCTCCACGCCCGCCGGGTGCTCGGGTTGGTCTTCGCCGCCTACGAATCGGCGGAATCAGGCGAGACCGTGCGTTTGGCGGCGACCGCCTGAGTTGACGCGTCAAGTGGGCTTCGAGCGGCGCCCCGCGGTACCCGCCGGACGAGTAGAGGCTTCCGAGCCTGGCCGTATTTGTCAAGAAGACCAGGCGACGGTAATATAGTGATTCTGGAATCCATGGCGGAGAGTCGACCAGACTCGCCACAAAAGCTTCTCCGGATTCGCCAGATAGAACCGCGGTAGGTTCCGTCGGATTCCGGCCGCTCGCTTCTCCGAGCCCTTCAAGACCGCGATTGGATCAAAGGGTTGGATCTGCCGCAAGCAGTTGATTTCGCGAAGGTGGTTCATCCTGCCCAACGCCCGGAACGACTGCTCGGTAAAGTCGTTCAGATGGTTAGGGTTGGCGTCAACGGAGGGTGTGGAGGGAACGGAAGCTACCAAGACGCCGTTCGGCTTCAATAGGAAAACTAGGTGCTTGAAAAAACGTCGTGGGTCCTCAACGTGCTCGACGGTCTCGAGGCTCACGATCGTATCAAATCGTTGGTCATCGTGAAACTCTGTCGCGTCACCCTGGACGAACTGGATATTCGGTAGTCCGTATCGACGCCTCGCATAGTCGACCGCCTCCGCCGAGAGGTCGACTCCGATCACCTCAGCGTCTCCTTCCGTCTGCTCCGCCAGTAATCTTGTTCCATAACCGACTCCGCAAGCAATATCAAGAATCCTGCCCGGTCTACCGTGGCGCGCCGCGAAACGATAGCGTTCAAGATGAAGATCCAAGGTCGCGCGTCCCGTAGCGCCTTCGTCCTCGATCTCGTCGGGCACGACGCGTTCCAGTGTGTCTGAATTAGGAGCAGTCGGACTCATCAGCCCCAAGTGTAACCAAACTTTCCGCGGCGGCACTCGTCGGACGCAGCCGCGATAATCAGCTGCAATCCAATTGCGACGCCGCGAAAGTCAAAAGCCGGCCGACTCACCAGCTTGATCTTGTCGTTCATCCTTCACAGTCACAGCGCTCCGTCGGAAAGACGAAGCCGGACGCGCCGCGATTCCGTTCTTCGGGGTCCGGTCGGATGCTATCATGACAGGTTTTGAACTCGCCGCCACGCCGCTGTGACAGTCGGCGTTGAGCCAAGGCACATCATGGGAATCTACGTCAAAGCCGCTAAAGCGGGCGAACTGCCTCACAATTCCGCCAAGCTCGTCCAAGCCGAAGGTAAGAACATCGCTCTCGTGCACGCGGACGAGGGTTATTACGCCGTGGCCAACGAATGCACGCATGTCGGGGGACCGATGTGCGAAGGGTCGCTTCAGGGCGAGGAGCTGACCTGCCCCTGGCACGGCGCCCGCTTCAACTTCAAGACCGGTCAAGCCATCGCCGGCCCAGGGCGTGGCGACTTGACGTGTTACGCGGTACGAGTCAGCGGCGACGAAATTGAAATCGAAGTATAAGACCGCCGTGCAAAACTCCCAACCCGTTCAAAGAGTCAAGATCAGTTCGGTCGGCTGCTACGTTCCGCCGGGCACGCTGACGAATGCCGACCTTCAGAAAAGCGTCGACACCAACGAAGAGTGGATCGTCTCGCGGACCGGCATTCGTCAACGCCACATTGCCGCGCCGGATGTGGCGACTTCGGATCTGGCGGTCGAGGCGGCCAACGTGGCCTTAGCCGGGCGTGGCTTGTCGGGAAGCGACGTCGACACCATCATTGTTTGCACGGTGACCCCGGACATGCTTTTCCCGTCTACCGCCTGCCTGGTGCAAGACCGCATTGGCGCCAAGGGAGCATGGGGCTTCGACCTGATCGCCGCCTGTTCCGGGTTGCTTTACGGATTGACGACGGGGGCGCAATTGGTGGCGTCGGGCTCCCAAAAGCGAGTTTTGGTCATTGGCGCCGACACCATGTCGCGCATCGTGGACTACCAAGACCGGGCCACCTGCGTTTTATTCGGAGACGGGGCCGGGGCGATGCTGCTCGAGCCGGCGGAAAGCGGCGACGAGGGGCTGATCGATTTCCAGCATGAGGTCGACGGCTCCGGCGGTAATTTCCTATGTATGCCCGCGGGCGGCAGTCGCACACCGGCGTCCCACGAGACGGTTGACCAGCGCCAACACTTCGTCCACCAAGAAGGCCAGCAAGTCTATCGTTATGCGGTCCGCCAAATGTATGAAGTCTGCCAGGAAGTATTGCGGCGCAACGGCTTGACGCCCGACGACGTGGATATTCTCATCCCCCATCAAGCTAATGCGCGCATCATCAACGCCGTCGCCTCGCGTCTTGGCGTGCCGCCGGAGAAAGCCGTCATCAACATCAGTGAATACGGCAATACGACGGCCGGGACGATTCCGCTGGCTACGCGCGACGCCTTGCAGTCGGGTCGTATTAAGAAGGGCGACTTGGTTTTGATGGCCGCCGTTGGAGCCGGGTTCACATCGGGCGCGGCGCTTTGGCGCTGGGCTTATTGACATCGCGGCTCCCGCTGATCGGGTCCGCTGAGAGAAAGGAAACCGCCATGCAAATGTTTACAGCTGGAAGTTGGGTCGACGGGTCGGAGG
This sequence comes from Bryobacterales bacterium, assembly GCA_965248235.1. Taxonomy (GTDB): domain Bacteria; phylum Acidobacteriota; class Terriglobia; order Bryobacterales; family UBA6623; genus UBA6623. Next base: position 852,341 of record CBDFIU010000004.1, read on the forward strand.
CGATTCCCGTCATCAACCCTTTCAATAACGAGCAAGTCGACACAGTCCCTCGCGCGAGTTCGGACCAGGTTGAAGCCGCGCTGGCGTACGCCGTCGAAGGCGCCAAGGTGATTCGGAAGATCTCGGGTTATGAACGCTATCACATCTTGATGCGCGCGGCGAAGTTGATGGAAGAGCGTACCGAGGATCTGGCTCGAACGATCACGCTCGAAGAGGGGAAGATCCTCCCCGAGGCGACTCTGGAAGTTTCTCGCGCCGCCGAAACGATGATCGGATCGGCGGAAGAGGCTAAGCGGCTCGGGTCCGAGGTGGTCCCACTCGACGGGGCGCCGGGCGCGGGTAGTCGCTTCGGATTTACGTTGCGCGTGCCCTGCGGCGTGGTCCTTGCGATCACGCCATTCAACTTTCCTCTCAATTTGGTGGTGCACAAGATCGGCCCCGCCATTGCCGGCGGCAACACGGTCATCATCAAGCCCGCGACGGACACGCCTTTGTCAGCGTTGAAGCTGACACAAATCATGCTCGACGCCGGACTGCCGCCGGAAGGTATCCAATGCTTGACGGGCTCGGGCGGCGAAATCGGAACAACATTGTGCGCCGACCCGCGTGTCAGAAAGATCAGCTTTACGGGAAGCCGCGACGTCGGCGAACGTATTTGCCATACGGCCGGGCTGAAAAAAGTGACGATGGAGCTGGGAAGCAACGCCCCGGTCATCGTGCTGCCCGACGCCGACCTCGGTAAAGCCGCGGCGGCCATCGCCGTGACAGGTTTCGCGAATGCCGGCCAGGTATGCATCAGCGCGCAGCGCATTCTCACCCATCGCTCGGTCTACGGCGATCTCATCGATGCATTGAAGCCCATCGTCGAAGGTCTGACGACGGGGGATCCGTTATCGGCGGGAACCAAGGTCGGTCCGATGGTGCGAGAGCACGACGCCGTTCGCGTCGCCGAGTGGATCGAGGAAGCCGCCGGTCAGGGTGCCAACGTCGTCACCGGCGGACAGCGGAACGGAGCTGTACTGGCGCCGAGTATCTTGACCGATGTACGCCCCGAGATGCGTATCTCGGCCGACGAAGTTTTCGGTCCCGCCGTCGCTCTCACACCGGTCTCGGACGTAGACGAAGCGATCGCGCTCGCTAACCAGAGCAATTACGGCCTCTCCGCCGCGATCTTCACCGAGAGCCTCGACAACGCCATGCGTTTCGCCCGCGAGGTCGATTCGGGGAATCTGCACATCAATTGGGGCTCGCAATGGCGCGCCGACCTGATGCCCTACGGCGGGCTCAAGGACAGCGGTTTTGGCAAGGAAGGCCCTAAGTACGCCGTGCAGGAGATGACCGAGACGAAGATGGTTGTGATGCACATTTAGGGCAATCGCGGAACGGCGCGCCTCGAAGTGGTCCGCAGCGAATGTCCGACTACGCCGTCGCGCATCCGCGCATCCGCGCATCCGTGAATCCGCGAGTGATGGGTATTTACTTGACTCAGGTATTGGGAAATAGCCCCTACATGTTGTGGTCGTCCGTAGCGCGTGTCGCGGTGCCTCCGACCAGCGATTTGTAGGGTGCCGGTGGCACGGCGACGGCCTGTTGAACCAGGCGGTAAAAGAGCTTGCCTCGACTTCTGGACTTGCGGCGGTTGAAGCGGAAGGCGAATTCGTCGAGGTAGGAGTCGAGATGCTCGTGACTGACCGCTCCTTGATGCGTGCCCAGTATCCAGCGCTTCACTAACGACACCACGCGGTGCACCCGGGGGAGCAGTTTCGAGGCGCGCGCCGGTTGCCCCTCCAGGTAGCTCACCTCGTGGCGATAGCCGTCGCCTTCGAGCGGTTCGTATCCCAGCCAACCGTCGGTATGGACCACGCTGCCGGGTTCGATCGACTCGCCGACGAAGGCCATCAAGCTGTCCCCGGAGGCGTTGGGAATGGTGCGTATCCGAACCCGCCCGATGCCGGCACCATCTTCCTCGGCCGCTACTACAATCAGCGCCTTAGCGTCGGTTTGGCGACCGCGCACGCCCTCCTCCAAGCCTCCTAAGTAAGTCTCGTCAACCTCCACGCGCCCGCTGAGCCGATCGCGTCCGGGCCGCACCATGGCGCGCCGGAGCTTATGCAACCAAGTCCAGGCCGTTTTGTAGCTGCCCAGGCCCAACACCCGCCGCAAGCCCAGCGCGCTCGCCCCGTTCTTCTGGCTCGTGAGCCACCACATGGCTCGAAACCAACTCTGGAGGGGTTGGCGGGTGTCTTGAAATATTGTGCCCGCCGTTGGAGAAGCTTGATGCCCGCAGCCGGCGCACTCCAGCAGCGCTGTCCGCACCGCCCACGCTTTGTCGTGCCCGCATCGCGGACAACGAAAACCCTCCGGCCAGCGGAGTTGACACAGATACTCTCGACAGGCCTGCTCGGTGGCGAAACGCGCCTCGAACTCGGCCAGATTCCGAGGATAATCTTCCATTTCCCCGATCCTACATCTTGTGGTCACCTGAGTCAAGTAAATACCCATCCCGCGAGATTTCTTCCTTTTGCCCTGTCAGGGCTGGACATCGGTGACGCCCCAGGATACCTTGTAAGACGTACGATAGATGATGGATTAGGGGAGGATCGGCGAGATGGCTGATCAATGGCTATTCAAGAGTGAAACTTACGATAATTGCAATTGCGCTGTAAATTGTGGTTGCCAGTTCAACTTGCCGAGCACCTATGGCTATTGTCAGTCGGCCTTCGTCGGAAACATCGTAGAAGGTCATTTCAACGATACGCCGCTCGCGGGGCTGAATTGGGCGGGGCTGTACAAGTGGCCCGGCGAAATCGCGGAGGGAAAGGGCAAACGCCAGATTGTTATCGACGAACGCGCGGATGAAGCTCAACGGGTCGCGCTTGAAACAATTATCTCAGGCGCGGCATGCGAACCACGGAGCAATTTTTTCTCCGTATTCGCGTCCACATGCTCGGAATTTTGCGAGACATTGTTCCTGCCGATTGGTCTCGAAGCGAACTTGGAACTTAGAACCGCAAGGGTTGACATACCGGGCATCATGCGGAGCAGCGGCAAACCGATAATCAACGAGTTTAACGGCCAACCGTTCCACGTTGCGCTGGCGCGTCCTAGCGGCAGTTTCGAGTTTACCTACGCGGAAATCGGACTAGGTACGACCTCGGTGACGGGTGATATGGAGATGGCGTTCGAAGATTCATGGGCCCATTCTTGTGTTCACCACTTCAGTCAGGATGGGCTGATCCGCGAAAGATCAAGGCTCTCGGCATGGCTTGGCGGGTGACCTCCGCGGGTTGCGCACCTGGGGTGTCGCCTACGGCTCCCCCACCGTTCCCTGCCGGCCGCTAGTCCATTTCGCGGTCTTCGCCCGCGGTCTTGCCGGTTTTTGCGTAGACAAGGTAGGCGTGCATGAAGCCCGCGAGGTCGCCGTCGAGAACGCGGTCAACGTCGCCTTTTTCAAGTTTGCTGCGCAGGTCCTTTACGAGGCGATAGGGCTGTAGGACGTAGTTGCGAATCTGGCTGCCAAAATTGATATCGGCTTTTTGAGATTCGAGTTTGTCCGCTTCGGCCTGCTTCTTCTTCATCTCGTGGTCGTACAGGCGCGCCTGGAGTACCTTCATCGCCGACGCCTTGTTCTTGTGCTGCGAACGCTCATTTTGGCACTGCACGACAATGCCGGTGGGAAGGTGGGTAATCCGCACGGCCGAGTCGGTCATATTGACGTGCTGCCCCCCGGCGCCCCCCGCTCGGTAGGTGTCGACACGCAAGTCCTCGGCACGGACCTCCACCTCGATCTCCTCGTCAATTTCGGGATAGATGAAGACGGACGCGAAAGAGGTGTGCCGCCGGGCGTTCGAGTCGAACGGAGAGATGCGCACCAGCCGATGGACGCCGACCTCCGACCGTAACAAGCCGTAAACGTTTTCCCCGGCCACGGTGAAGGTCGCTGATTTCAACCCCGCCTCTTCACCCGGAACGCTGTCGGTCAACTCGGCCTTGAAACCTTGGCGCTCGGCCCAGCGGAGGTACATCCTGAGCAGCATTTCGGTCCAGTCTTGGGCCTCGGTGCCGCCCGCCCCGGCATGCAGGACCACGATGGCGTTGCGATAGTCGTTGTCGCCGGAAAGCAACGCCTCGGTCTCAATGCGGTCGGCCCGCTCGCCGAGCGCCGTCATTTCGGCATCGATTTCCGGTAGTACGGACTCGCCCTCGCGGGCCAACTCGAGCAGCGTTTCAATGTCGCTGGTCGTATCGGCGAGGCCTTGCTCGGCTTCGAGGGCGCGGGACAGGCGCTTGCGTTCGCGCATCACCGGCTCAGTCTTTTCGGGTGCGTTCCAGAAAGCCGGATCGGCGATCTGTTTCTCGATTTTCTCTAGTTGGGGTTTCTTCGAGGCGACGTCAAAGATACCCCCGGATCGTTCTAACGCGATCACGCAGGATGGCAAAATCTCGGTCTAGTTCGTCGAGGGTCATCGATGGTCTTCCAGGGGCTCTTTCTTTAGTGTAGTCGTACGGGCCTGGGCGGCCATTGGCAGTGTGGCGGCGGGCTGCCCCGATTCGTCTCACGCTCCCCACCGCGGCAAGTTTTTCCCGCGGAGACGAAAAGTTGTCGCGTACGACGGCACGCCGCCGTTGACCATAAACGACTTAGCTTTGGCAACGTCGATGCAACCCGGTCGGCGTGCTGATTGGCGATCAATCCCTGCTGGTGGCCCGCTATATGGACCTGCTGACGAGTCGACAAAGGCTCGTCGCGGCGAATATCGCTAACGCCGATACGCCGGGCTACCGTACTCGAGATATCGACTTCGGCCGCGAAATGGCGCGGGCCTTCGATCAACCCGGCGCTGATCCGCTTCCGTCCATCACCGTTCACGAGGTCGACGGCCTTAGGGTGAAAAACGACGGCAACAACGTGAGCCTTGACCGGGAATTGCAACTGCTCGCCGACACCGGTATTCGTTTCAACCTCGCGGCGCAGATGCTGCGAGGCAAGATCCAAGCCGTGAAAACAGCGATTCGAGAAGGACGATAACTGGACATACCGGAACCCATAGTCCATGTATCAACAACCATTTACGGCCATCACCTAAACCACAACAGCATGAGTCTATTCTCGATTCTTGACGTCAGCTCCTCAGGCCTTTCGGCGCAGCGAACCCGTGTCGAAGTGTTGGCGCAGAATATCGCCAACGCCGAGACCACCCGCGCGGCCGACGGCGGACCCTACCGCAGGCGGCGGGTGGTTTTCGAGGCCGAGCGGCAGCCGGTGACGCCGTTTGGAACCGTGCTGGCGAGGGTGGTTAGGCCGCTGGATCGGTCTTTTGATCGGGAGACCCAAGGGGTCCGGATTGCCGAGCTGAGCGTGGACGACGCAGCGCCGGAGATGCGTTATCAACCGCATCACCCCGACGCCGACGGCAAGGGCTATGTGGCCTACCCGTCTTTCAACCCCGTTGAAGACATGGTGGACCTGACCGCGGCCGTGCGGTCCTATCTGGCCAATTTGGCTGTGATCACGTCAGTCAAGGAAATGGTGGCCCGCACGATCGATATCGGCCGGAAGTTAGGCGCGTGGACGACGGCCCTGTAAAACAAACGCCTCATGAATCCGATTGATATCCACAGAGGATGGGTATTTACTTGACTCAGGTGACCACAAGATGTAGGATCGGGGAAATGGAAGATTATCCTCGGAATCTGGCCGAGTTCGAGGCGCGTTTCGCCACCGAGCAGGCCTGTCGAGAGTATCTGTGTCAACTCCGCTGGCCGGAGGGTTTTCGTTGTCCGCGATGCGGGCACGACAAAGCGTGGGCGGTGCGGACAGCGCTGCTGGAGTGCGCCGGCTGCGGGCATCAAGCTTCTCCAACGGCGGGCACAATATTTCAAGACACCCGCCAACCCCTCCAGAGTTGGTTTCGAGCCATGTGGTGGCTCACGAGCCAGAAGAACGGGGCGAGCGCGCTGGGCTTGCGGCGGGTGTTGGGCCTGGGCAGCTACAAAACGGCCTGGACTTGGTTGCATAAGCTCCGGCGCGCCATGGTGCGGCCCGGACGCGATCGGCTCAGCGGGCGCGTGGAGGTTGACGAGACTTACTTAGGAGGCTTGGAGGAGGGCGTGCGCGGTCGCCAAACCGACGCTAAGGCGCTGATTGTAGTAGCGGCCGAGGAAGATGGTGCCGGCATCGGGCGGGTTCGGATACGCACCATTCCCAACGCCTCCGGGGACAGCTTGATGGCCTTCGTCGGCGAGTCGATCGAACCCGGCAGCGTGGTCCATACCGACGGTTGGCTGGGATACGAACCGCTCGAAGGCGACGGCTATCGCCACGAGGTGAGCTACCTGGAGGGGCAACCGGCGCGCGCCTCGAAACTGCTCCCCCGGGTGCACCGCGTGGTGTCGTTAGTGAAGCGCTGGATACTGGGCACGCATCAAGGAGCGGTCAGTCACGAGCATCTCGACTCCTACCTCGACGAATTCGCCTTCCGCTTCAACCGCCGCAAGTCCAGAAGTCGAGGCAAGCTCTTTTACCGCCTGGTTCAACAGGCCGTCGCCGTGCCACCGGCACCCTACAAATCGCTGGTCGGAGGCACCGCGACACGCGCTACGGACGACCACAACATGTAGGGGCTATTTCCCAATACCTGAGTCAAGTAAATACCCATCAAGGCCGGTTTGGCGACGAATTTGATGATGAGTCTTCGAAACAAGGTGGTTGACGCGTATCAAGAAGTGATGCGCATGCAGGTGTAATGACCCGTCTGACGACAGCGGCAGATCCAACCTCGATCTGTTCCCTTCCCGGTTCGGCATCGCCCGAGCTGTCTTATTGCCGCTTGGGATTGTCCCGGCGATAGTGCGGTCTTACCGCCGGGAGGCGACTCGTGAATCCGAGGGTCGTTGAATTCCTAAACCAGTATTTTGGCCAAATCCTGATTTTTTGGCGCGGACTCAGCCCGCGCCGCAGGATTGTCTTGCTCGGTTCGGCCGTGTTGGTCTTTGGCGGTCTCTACGCTTTTCGAGAGCACATGGCCGACCGTGCCTTTCTTCCGCTTTACACACAGTTGACCGAGAAGGAAGCCGGAGCGGCCGTCGAGAGGCTGAAGGAACTCCAGGTACCCTACCGCCTGGCTTCGGGAGGGACAACGATCTTGGTTCCCGAGCCGCACCTGGCGGAAGTGCGGTTGCAATTGGCGTCCGACGGGCTGCCGCAATACGGGCGGCTCGGGTTTGAACTTTTCGACAATGCCAGATTCGGAGCCACGGAGTTTGCCGAACACGTCAATTATCGTCGCGCCCTGGAAGGTGAGTTGGAACGGTCAATCGTTTCGCTTTCCGAAGTAGAGCGGGCGAGGGTTCACATCAGCTTGCCTCGGCAGTCGGTCTTTCTGGAAGATGAGCAGCCGGCGAAAGCTTCTTTGATCCTGCATCTGCGTCGGAGTGCCTCGCTTTCCGAAGAGCGAGTGAATGGAATCTCCTACCTGGTCGCCAGCGCGGTCGAGGATTTAGACCCGGATGGGTATTTACTTGACTCAGGTATTGGGAAATAGCCCCTACATGTTGTGGTCGTCCGTAGCGCGTGTCGCGGTGCCTCCGACCAGCGATTTGTAGGGTGCCGGTGGCACGGCGACGGCCTGTTGAACCAGGCGGTAAAAGAGCTTGCCTCGACTTCTGGACTTGCGGCGGTTGAAGCGGAAGGCGAATTCGTCGAGGTAGGAGTCGAGATGCTCGTGACTGACCGCTCCTTGATGCGTGCCCAGTATCCAGCGCTTCACTAACGACACCACGCGGTGCACCCGGGGGAGCAGTTTCGAGGCGCGCGCCGGTTGCCCCTCCAGGTAGCTCACCTCGTGGCGATAGCCGTCGCCTTCGAGCGGTTCGTATCCCAGCCAACCGTCGGTATGGACCACGCTGCCGGGTTCGATCGACTCGCCGACGAAGGCCATCAAGCTGTCCCCGGAGGCGTTGGGAATGGTGCGTATCCGAACCCGCCCGATGCCGGCACCATCTTCCTCGGCCGCTACTACAATCAGCGCCTTAGCGTCGGTTTGGCGACCGCGCACGCCCTCCTCCAAGCCTCCTAAGTAAGTCTCGTCAACCTCCACGCGCCCGCTGAGCCGATCGCGTCCGGGCCGCACCATGGCGCGCCGGAGCTTATGCAACCAAGTCCAGGCCGTTTTGTAGCTGCCCAGGCCCAACACCCGCTGCAAGCCCAGCGCGCTCGCCCCGTTCTTCTGGCTCGTGAGCCACCACATGGCTCGAAACCAACTCTGGAGGGGTTGGCGGGTGTCTTGAAATATTGTGCCCGCCGTTGGAGAAGCTTGATGCCCGCAGCCGGCGCACTCCAGCAGCGCTGTCCGCACCGCCCACGCTTTGTCGTGCCCGCATCGCGGACAACGAAAACCCTCCGGCCAGCGGAGTTGACACAGATACTCTCGACAGGCCTGCTCGGTGGCGAAACGCGCCTCGAACTCGGCCAGATTCCGAGGATAATCTTCCATTTCCCCGATCCTACATCTTGTGGTCACCTGAGTCAAGTCAATACCCATCTAGACCCGAATAAAGTCGTTATCGTAGACACCGCTGGCAGGGTCTTGGCGCGCCCCGGCCCGGATGGGGACGGCTTCAGCGGAGAGCAGCTCGAGTATCGGCGCAAGTTGGAAAAGGACATCAACCATCGAGTCCTGGCGACGCTCGAGCCCTATATCGGCTTCGATCGAGTACGCTCGAACGCCGTCGCCGAGGTGGACTGGAATCGGGGCGAGCAAACCGAGGAAGTGCTGGACCCCAATACGGTCGTGATCACGAAGCAGCGTTCGGAGGAGAACGCCCGGCCGGTTGAGGCAAAGGGCGTACCCGGAACGGCTTCGAGCCTTCCGCGGGAACCGGCCGCGCCGGAGATCGCGGCGAACTCGGCTTCTCGCATTCTCGAAACAACGAATTTCCAGACGAGCCGCACGGTGACGCGTCTGGATCTCGAACGGGGCGAGGTGAAACGGCTTTCGTTGGCCGTTCTGATCGATCACCGCATCGAGGTCAACCAAGAAGCCCGCGAGCTGGTACGGGTGGCGCGGACGCCCGAAGAGATGGAGAAATGCTCGATCAACCACTGCCTCTTGCGGCGGCGCACCTCGGGCAGTCGTTCCGCCCCTTGCCAAGCCTCGGGATGGATTTGAAAATCCTTCGACAGCAATAGGCGATCTCCGCAAAAGAATGAAAACGACAGCGACTCGCGGCCGCGATGCTCAAGGTATTTCGACAAATCGACAAACGTACAGAATCCGCGGGAAACCCCATCGGGGTATATGCGGGCCACATCCGGGCGGTCGATCTCAATACATTCAAGGGGCTGATCCGCCAGTCGCAGAGTAAGCTCACTCGGAGGTTCCTCGCAATAGAACCATCCGGCAATTCGAGTGATTTCGTCCTGAATAACAACATGATTCGCCGGGTGATCGATCCACATCCTAGCCCCCCAAATACCTCCGGGGATCTGCTGCTGTGTTTTCCGCAAGCTCGAAAACCACCGGCCTTTTCTCAGGAAATTCATTCCGACCCTGTTTATTCCAATCACCGCCGCGCCACGAACTGAAAAGTGTACCAGGTGTTCTCGGAAGAAAAGCCGACGGCGGCCGCATTCTCCTATCACGAAGAACCCGCAACCGCGGTCGACACGACGTCCGATGAGCTTCGAGGTTTGTCCTGAACGGCGCCTTCTCGCAATGAACCCGCGCCGCTCCCGGATTTCGAGCCCGGCAGCCGGTTCAAGCTCGTTGGAGCCCGCCATCCCGTGGGGTAGAATAGGACCATGGATGCCACAAAATGCTGAGACTGTGTATGGTACTCGGCCTGTGTCTATGGGCCTCGGGCGCCTGGGCGCAGGAGGCCGCGCCGGGCACGGAGGCCCCCTCCTCCCCCGGCGAAACCCCAAAAGCCCTCCCCGAGCCTCCCACGAACGCTCTCGACAAAACGCAGTTGGAATTCTATCTGCGCCATCTCTATATTTGGGCCCCGGAATTCAAGGTTGAAGTCGGAGACTTCACGCCCTCCGATATCACCGGCCTGCTCAGGACGGACGTGAAAGTTTCCTTCCGCTTGGCCTCGCAGGTCAAGGTCTTTCTCGTTAGTGAAGACGGTAAACACATCCTCGACGGGGCTCGCTACCAAATTGACGGCAACCCCTTCCGTATCAATCTCGACAAAATCGATATGCTCGACTTACCGGGTTTCGGCACCGAGGGCGCGCCCGTCGCCATTGTCGTCTATAGCGATTTTCAGTGCTCTCACTGCGCTCGCGAGGCACGGATGCTGCGGACGCAGTTGTTGGAACAGTATCCCTATGACGTGCGGGTCTACTATCGCGATTTCCCGCTCCCAAAACACAAGTGGGCCGGACCGGCCGCCATCGCCGGGCAATGTCTTCGGGACGAGGATAATCCCGACCTTTACTGGGAGTATTTCGACTGGGCTTTTGCCGCCCAGAAGGAAATCAATCCGCAAAACTTCCACGAAAAGTTGAATGGGTTTCTCGCTGAACACAATATCGACGCGCTTCAGGTCTCGCAATGCCTCGAGTCGGAAGAGAGCGCGGCGAAACTCAAGGACGCCATACAAGAAGGCGCCGGCGTCGGAGTTCGCTCGACGCCGACGATGTTCGTCAACGGCCGCAGGGTGGGGTCGGTGAAGTGGCCGCGCCTGAAGCAAATCATTGACAGCGAGTTGACCTACCAGGAAGTTGTTCACAACGCCGGCGATGATTGCAATTGCTCAATTACGCCGCAAATTCCGGGCTTTGAATAGGCCGCCGGCGGTTCGCGGCCGCCCGGTCGGCCTGAGCGAGCCGCGAAAGGCGGTTACCGATCCGAGAGAGTCTCATGCGATCTTTTTCCCCACGACGGATTACCGCTCCCCTGCTTGTTCTGGTTTTCTTGCTGCCGCTTCCGAGCGTCGCGGCCAAGTTGGCCGAAGCCGACCCGGGGCGCTATCTCGAACACGTCAAGTACCTCGCCGCCCCCGAACGCGAAGGCCGCGACGCCGGCTCGGCCGGCTTGGAACAAGCCGCCCACTACATCGCCGAGCGCTTCAGGGAATACGGCCTCAAACCCATGGGCGAGAGCGGTTCTTACCTCCAACCCTTCACGGTAACCACCGGGGCGACGATGGCAGGGGGCAATCGTCTGATCGTGCTCCAGGACGAGAAGTCAGTTTCACTTCGCCCGGGCGAAGACTATGTTCCGGTGAACTTTTCCTCCAGCGGTTCGGTGAGCGGCCCGGTCGTCTTCGCCGGATACGGCGCGGCGGCGGATGAGTTTGACTACGACGACTACTTTCATCTGGACGTCAAGGACAAGATCGTCGTTGTCATTCGCTACGAACCCAAGCGGTTTTCCGAGAACGACGGCAAGTCGCGGCCCCACACCCATCACGCCCATCTGATCACGAAGGCCATCGAGGCCCGCAATCGCGGGGCGAAGGCTGTCCTGCTCGTCAATGGTCGCATGGAAGGCGAGAAGGACGACTTGCTGATGAAATTCGGGGCCGTCAGCGGCCCCGACGACGCGGGCATCCTGATGGCCCAGGTCAAGAACGAGCTCGTCAACGGCTGGCTTGAGGAAGAGGGAGAAACGCTGGCGAGCCTTCAAGACGCCATCGACGAGAAGCAGAGTCCGCGATCTTTCTCCTTTGGCGATTCGCTACAGATTTCGATCGAGATCGCCATCAAGCGCGAGAAGGCCGCCGTGCACAACGTTGCCGGTTACATTCCGGGGAAGAGCGACGAGTACATCGTCATTGGCGCACACTACGACCACCTCGGGCTCGGGGGCCAAAATTCACTCGCGCCAAGAAAAGTAGGCCAAATCCACCACGGCGCCGATGACAACGCCTCGGGCACAGCGGGTCTTTTGGAGTTGGCGAGGCTGTTTGCCCGCCGCGCGGGCACGGGCTCGCTCGAACGCGGTGTCCTGTTTCTGGCGTTCGCCGGGGAGGAGATCGGTTTGCTCGGTTCAGCGCATTGGGTCAACAACCCCACTCTTGAGATCGGCGACGCCGTTGCGATGCTCAACATGGACATGATCGGACGCGTCCAGAAACGTCGCGTCTATCTGGGCGGCGTCGGGACGGGAGCGGGCCTCGAAGACCTTGTCGGCGAGGTGAGCAAAGATTACGACTTTCAGATCGATTGGTCGAAGTCGGGCTACAGCGCCAGCGACCACACTTCCTTTGTAGGAAAAGACGTCCCTGTCCTTTTCTTTTTTTCCGGCTTGCACGGCGATTACCACAAGCCCTCCGACACCTGGGACAAAATCGACAGTGCCTCGGCGAGCGAACTGGTCAACCTAATCGGCGATGTCGCGGCGAGCTTAATCGAGGTTGACGACCGCCCACAATTCGTCAAGGTGGAACGCGCCTCCCACGGCAGCCATGTCGGCGGTACGGGCGGGGGCTACGGGCCGTGGTTCGGGTCGGTGCCTGATTTCGGACCCGTTGAAACCGGTGTCAAGTTCGCCGACATCCAGCCCGGGTCGCCTGCCGACAAGGCGGGCGTCAAGGCGAACGATATTTTGATCGAGTTCGGCGGCAGCCCCGTGCAAAACCTCTACGATTTCACGCACGCCCTCCGAGCCCACAAGGTCGGAGATGTTGTGGAAGTGAAGGTGCTGCGCGAAGGCAAGGAAATCGCCGCCACGGTGACACTCGAACAGCGCCGCTGACAATACGTTACCGCCGGTCGGGGAATTCGGCGAGCCAGTTTTGGACGACGCGGATGACCGGCTCGCGGCCTTCGCCCACGCTTTCCCGCAGGTAAAAGCGCTCGCCGTCAGGGGATACGCCATAGCGGCCCCACAAAGCCCCGTCGATCAGAGACTCGTCCCGAAACAAACTCTTCGGAGCGCCCATCGAAAAGTTTGGCGAAACTGTCACCGGCACGGCGAAAAGCTCGGTTTCGTTCCTGTAATACAGCTCCTTGCCGTCCTCGCGCCAGCGCGGGTCGCCGCCGCCGCCGCTCGATACCTGACGTTTTCCGCCACCGTCGGGAAACGCCTGGACGTAGACCTCGTAGCGCCCCGATTCCGTGGACTCATAGGCCACGAAACGGCCGTCGGGTGAAAACCTCGCCGCCTTTTCGGCAAATTCCGTGTGAAGAAACCGAACCGCTTCCCTTTCGCCCTTGTCGTCAATCTTCAGGTACGCGATGTCGAACCCCGACTTCGGGTCATTTATCGAGTAGAGAAGGTATTTGCCGTCGCGAGACCAGTCGCTTGGCCACTCATTCAGCTCCGTCGCAACCACCGGCCGCGCGTCCCCGCCGCCGCCGGACGATTTCACATAGATATCGGCGTTCCCTTCGCGCCGTCGTGAGAAGAAGGCGATCCGGTTTCCGTTGGGCGACCACACCGCCATTCCGTCGTTGTTGCGCCCGAACGTGAATCGAGTCGGCACGGCGCGCGCGACCTCCACAACCCATACGTCAAGGTTTCCCTCACGTTCGCTTCGACGGCCACGAGATCACCGTTCGGTGAGCGGGAGACGCTGGCAATCGGGCCGGCGGTCTGCCCGAGCGTTTCGAGCTTTCGGCCTTCGCGGTCCCGAGAAACGACGATGCTGTTGCGCGTCTCCCCTTGCTCGAGGTAAACCAACGTGCCGTCGTTCAACGCTCGGAAAGCGACCCCGCGCCGTCACCGCGAAAGGTTCGCCCGTAGCCTTACCGGTTTGAGATGCAAACGGCAACGCCAAGATCCCGGAATTTCGAGACGAGTAAAGGATGTGTCCGCCCGCTGAAACAAAGGGATCGCGCCCTTGGGCCGGCAGCTCTTCATCACCGCTCTCCAGGTCATGGATCACGAGGTCTTTGTCTTCACTGTCTTCACTAAACGAACCGCGGCCGAACAGCAACAAGGTGGAGCCCGCAGCCGCCGGAGACATCCGGAGACTCCACCGGCGATCGGTCTGTGGACCCAAGAGGAGTTTTGGAGTGCCGCCCGCCGAAGAGACTTCGTGGAGTCCCTGCCCAATATTGAAAAGGATTCGCTCGCCTTCGGGACTCCATGCACCCGAGGGAAATACGAACCGCGCGGATGTCGGTAGCGCGCAAACACGAAGCGCCGGCCCGCCCTCGACCGGCACTTTCTTGAGCTCCTCTCCCGTAAAGAAGCCGACATATTCGCTGTCGGGAGACCAAAAGGGGAACATTCCCTCTCCGAGTTCGCGTGGTTCGTCGCGGTCGAGGTCCCGCACCCACAGTCTTGCCTCTGTAGCCAACACACCACCGCGCTGATAGACGATGTGGCGGCCATTGGGCGAAATCACGGCATAGCGAACGTCGGAGCCGGCAGTGAAAGAGAAGCGCCGCAGTGGAAGCTCCGGGGCCTGTTCGGACCACAACCCCATCACCAAGATCACCCCAAGAGCCGCCGCGAAGAGCACCCACGGAACCCACGTCCCTACGCGACGCCTGTCAGCCTGAGGGGCGGAAGACAGGGAATTTCCGCCGGCCGCGGTTAGTTGGCCGGATCCTTCGGCTCCGGCCCGCTTTATTCCTACACTCGCCGGCGAACCGGCCGATCCCCCTGACGACAACTCCTTGCTGAGTCGTCGCAGATCGACGAGCATGTCTTCGACGTGCTGGTAACGATCCTCTCGGTCTTTCTCCAAACTCTTGGCGACAATTCGCTCCAGCTCCATCGGCAAACCGGCCCGCAAAGCGGTGATCGGCTCCGGCTCCTCGTTGGCGATGGCGTAGAGAACGGCCTCTTGCCGCTCCCCCTCGAACGGCAATCGGCCGGTAACCATCTCATAGATCACAACGCCGAGTGACCAAATATCCGCGCGACGATCGGCGCGCTCGCGGCGAGCTTGCTCGGGCGACATGTAGGCGGGAGTACCGAGGATCGTCGCCGTCTTGGTCAGTTACGAATGCTCGGCCAATTGCGCCAAACCGAAATCCATGATCTTGACGACCCCTTCGGGCGTGACCATTAAATTGGCGCTTTTGATGTCTCGGTGAACAACGCCTTTCTTGTGCGCGGCCTGAAGGCCCCCCGCCGATTGCACGGCGATGTCGAGCGCCTCCTCAAGCTTGAGGGGCCGCTCTTTGACCTTGTCCTTGACGGTTCGGCCCTCGATGTAGGCCATCGCCAGGAAGGTGCGGCCGACCGCCTCGTCGATTTCATGGACCGTGCAAATGTTGGGGTGGTCGAGCGCCGCCGCCGCTTTCGCCTCTCGCGTGAAACGGTCGCGGGCTTCTTGCTCCTCAACAAGATGAGCGGCGAGAAACTTCAGCGCCACCGGACGGTCGAGTTTCGTGTCCTCCGCTTTATACACGACCCCCATGCCGCCCTCGCCGAGCTTGGCGGTGATCTTGTAATGAGATATGGTTTGGCCGACCATGCGGGGGGGACTCCCCACCGTTTGTCAAGTGCTGAGGAAGGGCGGTACCCTTCCAGAGCGGCTGCCCAGCGCGGTAGTTCAAGCTGCCGCTTGGGCCGGCGGCTGACGACGGGCGGGGTCATACAGGGTTCCCTGACGAAGCATGGCGCACAGCACGGCCAGAAGTCGGTCCGCAAGACCGCGCAACGCGCGCCCGTGAGAATGCCCTCGGCTGCGCAACTGATGGTAATGGTGACGACTGTGGGGGTCGTGTTGGATGCTCACTCTCGCCCAATGGTAGAGCGCGTTGCGTAAACGGTCATTGCAGCCGCGACGCATCAAGACGGCGATCTTTTTGCCACTGCGGCGCGTGATCGGGGCGCTGCCGCAGTAGGCTCGAAGAGCGGGGTAGTCTCGATGGGCGAGAGCCTGTGAGGCCTCGGCCAGCATCGTGGCGGCGACGACACGTCCGACCCCGGGCAAGGAGAGGATGATCTCGACGTCGCGATGCTGGTGAGGATCCTCGTCGTCCTCGGACGGGGAAGCGAGTTGCTCCAGCAGGGTTTGGAGGCGCCTGGCCAGCTCGGTTCGCTGCTGGGCGATGAGTCGCAGATGAGGAATGAGTAGAAGAGCGTGTTCGCTCGCTGCGTCGGCCGTTCCGGCAGCAAGTTGGAATCCCGGCGCTCGCAGTTCGTTGACGATGTCGGCCGATTGGAGCCGGCGAATGCGGTGGGCGCGAAGCAACTTTTCGATTCGTGCCGGTTTCAGTCGACGAGCCTTTGCGGGGCTGGGAGCCAGTTCCAGCAGGGCCCAGAGCCAAGCTTCGTTGGCGGCTGGGGACAAGCGCAAAAGCTGCGGGTAGTAGCGATAGAGTTGCTCGCGAAGTTGGCAGCTGTTGCGGTTGAAGCTGCTACGCAACTCATCGTCGAGACGAGTGAGGTCGCGCAGGCGCATCACGAGCGGGTCGTCGACCTCGATGGCATGGAAGCAATGCGGGTCGGTTCGCGGCGAGCAAGCCAAGACGAAAGCGTCACGGCGGTCGTCTTTGGCGCCGGCCGGGAAATGCCGGTCTCGGAAACGATCGAGTTGTTTCGGGTTAAGGAAGAAAGCCGAGAATCCCCGTTCGAGCAGCGTTTCGACCAACGCGCCACGCGGGACTTCGATCGCGACCGCGATGGAAGCCGGCGGGCAGCCGGTCAACTCGAGCAGTTGATTGAGGAACTCGCCGACCGCCGAACCGGAATGAACGACGGTGCGTTCGTGAACGATCTCGCCCTGGGTGTCGAGCAGACAGATTTGATGGGCCTCGGTGGCCCAGTCGATACCGACGAAGAATTGAAATGCAGATGCAGACAAGACAGACTCCTTTCGCCAGCCGCCGCAACCAACGGCACCCCTGTACTGGCGCTCGAACAAACGGCGCGAACTCCCCACTGGGCTTTCGGTTGCGGACCACACCGGGAGGGCGCAAGTCCCCCCCAGGCGTTCGATCACGCAGGGGGCGAAGGGCGCTCCTCTCGGGTGGCCGGTCTTCTATGAACTACCGCGCTGGGCAGCCACTCTGGAAGGGTACAGGGGCGTTGCCTCGATTGTACCGCGCCGACCGCGCGGGGAATGGCAAACCGAGCCGCGGTCCGACTCTCATGGAACGCGGCGGAACATTCCATAACCATGGCGAGTCTCGCGCGAACGCCAATGCCGCGCTTGACACCGCTGATAGCCTGAGGGTGGCAAGAGGTTTTCTTGTTTCAATAGCTGACTCACGCGTCTCTTGTGCGTGAGCGGATAGGGGTTGCGCTGTTCCCACGCTCCTTCCGAACTTGCCGCCGGTCAACGCTCATCGAAGTTTATGACCCAACAGCACTAGAATCCTATTGCTCCCCCGGCATAGCGCCGATCGAATAACAGGCGAACGAAAGAACTTTCGACCGAAGGCCTCGGCGGAAAATCCCAGGCCCTCGGCAATCCCGGTGCGCCTTGCCGACTCGGCCGACGCCGCAGGCTGAGCACAGCCGCCGAACACACGGTGCGTCTGCCGACTCAGCCGACGCTGCGCGCTGAGCGCAGCTGCCGGAAAAAAGTGGAATCTTATGGAACGATATCGCATCAAACTGAGCACGGGTGCCTGCTCGCGCCGCCTACACTTTGGAATCGCGGCGATCCGAATCGCCGCGGCGACGGTCGCCCTCGGCCTGGGAGCCGGTGAGGGCTCCGCGGCTCCCATCCTCCACACTCGCTACGCGCACCTATTTCCGGGCCTCGACGCGGGACAAAAGATCACCAACGCTATCCAAGACCTGCCCAGGGGTGTCGGGATCGTCGATGCCGGGGGCCTGCCGACACCGCAGCGCCTCTCGGCCGTAACGGTTCCCTCGGGCGTCACGTTGCGGCTGCCGCCGGTCACCTTCGTCGTCTCGGAAACTCTCGTTGTTCGTCCCTCGGGTCGACTGATCGGCTCGGCATGGAGCAATCCGGGCCATACGAACCTCATCGCCGCGCCGGAGTTACAGGGTCCAGTCGTCCACGCCGCAAGCGAATCCTCGAACGGTTGGTGGCATTACGGCACGATTGAAAATCTGCGCGTCGCCGGGCACCCTCAAGCCACCGCCTCAACGGACTGCATCAAGGTCGCTCGCATGGGCGAAGCGAGTCTATTGCGAAACCTTATTTTGTCCCGCTGCCGTGAGTCCGGGCTGGAAATCACCGGCAGCCAAGCCGGCGGCGGCCGCGTCGAGGGCGTCTCCGTGTTTGACAGCGGAAAAAGCGCCGTTCACCTCGACGCCATCACGAGCGGCATAATCATCAGCAGTCTTTCCAGCGATCGCAATCCCGTGTTCCTTGAGATCACCGGCGTGCAAAGCGGCGGCGCGTCATTGGTTCTGTTGGACATGAAAGTCGAGCAGACCCTGGCTCGCTCCGATCCGGTGATTTCGATTGACGGTTCGAAATCCGCCCTGCTGCTCACGATCGTCGGCGGTACCTCCATCTCGTCCGCCACCCGCGATGACTGGATTCGAGTCACCAATTCCGGGCCCGGAGCCCACCCATACATCCAGATCACGGGAACCCGCGTCAGCCGCAAATACAAGAATCTGGTCAACGACCTCGGCTATACCGTGCCCCATCACGACCAACGCATCACGCACTTCGCCTATGGCCGCAACGGCACCCGCCTGCACGTCGCTCTGGGCCGCTCGCTCTTTGAAGACCTGGTGCTGTTCCAAGGCGGCCGCGACCGCACAGCCTTCAACGAATGGCGTTCACTCAAAGGCAAGTTACTGCGATCGGTGAGAAAGTCCGGCCTTGCCGTGCCGCTCCAAGCCACTTCCCCGCCCGAGTCCTGCACGGGACAACTCGCCGGCGCCGAATACTACAGCACCACCGACCAACAACTCTGCACCTGTCGCAACGACGGCTTCGACAGCGCCTGGGTCCTGCAAGACGACCCAACCCACAGCGGCCACTGCGCGGGCGATTAAACCCGCCGCGACCCTCACCGACCGTGAAGAAATGGAGGCTCTCAGCCGGTCCTTGAGCGGGGCAAGGGCAAGATAAGATTCGCCGCGACCCCGAGAATCGCGGCCGCGCCGATCCCCTTCATCGCAAACTCGCCTACGCCCCAACTCAACCCGCCAACCCCGGGAATCAAGATCAGCGAGACAATCACCAGATTGCGCGGCGCCATAAAATCCTCGCCGGACTTCACCAGCGTGTTGATCCCGATGACCGTGATGGCGCCGAAAAGCAGCACCAGAATGCCTCCCATCACCGGCGTGGGAATACTCTGGAGGACACCGCCGACCTTTCCCACAAATGAAGCAGGATAGCCGCGATCGCCGCCCATGTCATCACGGCGGGATTGTAGACGCCGGTTAGAGCAACCGCGCCCGTGACCTCCGAGTAGGTAGTATTCGGAGGTCCGCCCAGAAACGCCGCCAGACTGGTCGCCAACCCGTCTCCCAACAGCGTTCGGTGCAGGCCGGGGTTCTCGGGATAGTCGCGGCCGGTCAGCGACCCGATCGCCGGCACGTCGCCGAAGTGCTCAATCGCGGGTGCGATCGCGACGGGAAAAATGAACACCACCGCCTGCCCATTCCATTCAGGAAACACAAAAGCGGGCATCCGCAACCACGGTGCTTGCGGGCGCGGCCATCGTCAATCCAATCGGTGTTTAGGCTATCACGGAGAGGCCCGCCAGCCTCGCGCCGCCGGGAGGCGGGCCGGATCGGGGTTTCCTAAACCGCTTGCTACAATCGGACCTTATGCTCAAGCCCGAGAATTGCCGTGAACGACAGAAACGCCTGCTCGCTGTCATGGAAGATTCGCAGCTCGATCTGGCCGTCGTCACCAACCCCAAGACGGTCTACTACTTTTCGGGCCTATTCGTCGACACCGAAACCCCGCACGCGTTCGTTCTCCACGGCTCGGGAAAGTCTGTCTTGGTGACCCATGCGTCCGTCGGAGCATCGGCCGCCGCGCCCCAGGCCGCCGCCGACGAAGTCGTGCTCTATCGGCACCATCGAATCGACGCCGTTGCCGGCCCCACAAGCTGGGATCAAGCCGTCTCCGACCACGTCAGGGAAGCCGCTTCCCGACTGCAACCGGGAGGTGGATCCTTCGGCCTCGAGAGAGAGTCCGCGAAGCTTTGGGCAACGGAAGCACTCAGCGATTGGGCGCGGAAACCGGCCGCCAACCTAACCCCGACCATCGATCGCATGCGCCGACAAAAAGACCCGGATGAAGTCGAGTGTATCCGCCAAACCGTCGCCCTGGCCGAAGCCGGCCTCGAAGCCGTCAGGGAGAAACTCGACGACAGCGTGACGGAATACAAGCTGTACTCAGCCTATTGCGAGGCCGTGGTCGCCAAGGCCCAGTCCGCCGTTTCAATCCGGGGAGATTTCGTATCCGGCGCGCGAGCCGTTCAGGGCGTCGGCCCCCCTACGGACCGGCGCATCCGGCTGGGCGATCTATTCATCGTCGACACCGGTGCAAGCTACAACGGCTACGTCTGCGATATCACCCGAACCTTCGTCGTCGGCCGCCCAAGCCAACTCCAGCAAGACGCCTGGGGACACGTCATGGAAACTCACGACATCGTACGGAAAGCGATCCGCCCCGGCGTCCCGACCAAGGAAATCTACGCAGCGGTCAAGGAACACCTCGACGCTTTCGAAGCAGCTCGCGGGTCGTTTTGGCACCACGCCGGTCACGGCATCGGTCTGAGCGGTTGGGAACTGCCCTGGCTGACGCCCGGCAGCGAAGAGCCGGTGCTGGACCGCGAGGTTTTGGCCTGCGAGCCCGCGCTTTACTCGGAAGCGTTACAAGGCGGCATTCGTCTGGAACACGACTACCTCGTCACCCCCGAAGGCGTCACCGCCCTCGATCATTTCCCGATGGGATTGACGTAGCCCTTCTTGACCGCCTATTGCAACGGCAGACCCAGAAACCGAGCCGGGTTGAGCTTGGCCATGCGATCAATCTCACTCCGCGTGAATCCACTCTGCCTGAGCCGCTCAAAGTAATTGACCAGCCCGTCGGTATGCACCGGATTCATCGGTTGCCCCAAATCACTCGACAGAATCGCGCGCTCGGGCCCCACCGCTCGCAGTGTCTTGACAAGATCGTCATAATCCACTCCGCCATCCGGCATCAGAGCGTTGAACGGATATTCCAAGAAAGCCCCCAACTCCGCGGCCTTCTTTTGCAACTCGATCGGCATACCCACCGGCGGCAGCATCGGATGCGTCACGATCATGCGATCAATACCCGCTTCCTTGCCCGCCTCGATGAGCAGAATCGATTCCTCCGGGCTCGAGTGCCCCGTCGCCAGCGCCAAGTTGCGGTCCGCCATTAGCGCCAGCACCTGTTTCACTTCCGGCAGCAGCGTCCCGTCGCGACTAATGGGGACAAAGTTCGGGTTGGGCGCGAACGTCCGCGTGTAATGTTCGGAATCGAACGTCGGCATCCAAACCACCCGCCCCAGCTCGCCCGTCGTTGCCGCCATGTGCTCAACCGCGACAGGGTTAATGCCTCCTACGCTGCGATTCAACGCGATGCCGCCGTACAGTTCGACTCCGGGGACAGCCTGCCCCACGATGTAAGCCAGCGAAGCCGTTTGCGTGTAGTGGTTCTTCAACAGCAACGCCCGAACGCCGTGCCGCCGCGCCAAGCGCGCCACCTCGATCGCATCCACACTGCGCATCCGGCTGTCAGGCGCCGAATGGACATGCAGGTCCACCACACCGTCGAGCTGCCCAAAGACCGCCGTCGGCACGACAACAACCGCGCCAATTAACAAACTAAGAAAACGAATCTTTCGCATGCGTCGCCTCTCCCTGACTTCACAACCCGTGACTGACATGTTTTCGCGTAGCCGGAACCGCGACCCCCTACCGCCCCTGAAACCGCGGCTTGCGCTTCTCCAGAAACGCCTGAGTCCCTTCCCGAAAATCTTCCGACACGATACACTTCTTCTGCTCGACACCTTCGTAATCGAGCGCCTCGGCCAGCGAGTGCGTCTCGGCGAAATTGAGAGCCCGCTTAATGCCGGCAAAGGAAAGAGACGGTCCGGTGGCCAAACCCCTCGCCCAAGTCTCGACGGTTGCATCAAGCTTGTCGGGCGCGACCACCGCGTTCACTATGCCCAACTCCCGAGCCTTCTCTGCTCCGAAGACTTCGGCCGTCACCATTAACTCATAAGCCCGCGCGTAACCGATCATTCTCGGCAAAAGGTACGTCCCCCCTCCGTCGGGAATCAGGCCTATCCGCGAAAATACTTCTCCGAAGCGCGCCTTCGTGCTCGCGATGCGAATATCCGCCGCCAGCGCGAAGTTGCATCCAATCCCCGCCGCCACTCCCGGAATCGCTGCAATCACAGGCTTAGCCATCTCTCGTAAATTCAAGACAATAGGATTCGATACTTCTTCCAAGAAATCAATTGTGTTCTCGAACCCGCCACCGGGACTCCGTAGCGCGTTGACGTCCGCCCCGGAGCAAAAATGACCGCCTGCGCCCGTGATGACCACCACCTTGCAATCGTCCTCGGCGCTCTCGATCACGGTGTCGCGGAAGCGCTCGGCCATCGGACGGTCGACGGCGTTTAGGCGCTCGGGGGCATTCAAAGTGATGTACTTAATCCCGTCTCGCAACTCCACGAGGACCTGCTCGGCGACCGTTGAAATCGACTCGTTCGCTGTTGCCATATTGAAATCTCCCCTCGAGTCCGGGCCCGCGCGGATCGGGCCTGTATAACGCCCGAAATAACGCCCGACCGACGCACCGCTTAGCGTATCAGGTCATCACCGCCGTAATTCTGCTATCCTCTTTGTTTTCCCCATTATTCGCGATGGCCGATCGGGGATTTTCCGCCGGAGGTTTCTTTGAGCGCACCGACTCTCAACATCACCGACAGCCGTACTTCGAAATCCTACCAACTGCCGATCGAAAACAGCACGGTCCGAGCCCTCGACCTGCGTCCGATCAAGGAAGATCCCGAAGAGTTTGGGATGATGGGCTACGATCCCGGCTTCACCAACACGGCGTCTTGCACCAGCCGCATCACCTATATCGACGGCGATAAGGGAATCCTGCGTTATCGCGGCTACCCGATCGAACAGCTGGCTGAGAACTGCACTTATATCGAAGTCGCCTATTTGCTCTTGCACGGCGACCTGCCGACGCAGCACGAACTCGAGAGTTGGCACGATGAAATCAAGCACCACATGATGGTGCACGAAAACATCAAGAAGTTCGTCGACGGCTTTCTCTATGACGCCCACCCGATGGGCACGCTCATCTCGACCGTCGCCGCGCTGTCGACCTTCTACCCCGACGCCAAGAACATCCAAAGCAAATCGAACCGCCGGCAACAGCAGTTGCGCCTAATCGGCAAAATGCCGACCATGGCGGCCTATGCCTATCGCCACAGCCTCGGGTTGCCCTACGCCTACCCGGATAACGACCTCAGCTATACCGAAAATTTCATGAACATGCTGTGGCGGCGCACCGAGCTGAAATACAAGACCAGCCCCGTGCTCGCCAAGGCTCTCGACGTGCTGTTCATTCTCCACGCCGATCACGAGCAAAACTGCTCGACCAGCACGATGCGCACCGTGGCCAGCGCCAACGCCGACCCTTATATTTCGACGGCGGCGGCGGCGGGAGCGCTCTATGGGCCGTTGCACGGCGGAGCCAACGAGGCTGTTCTGCAAATGTTGGATGAGATCGGATCAGTCGATCACATTTCCGAATTCATCAAGCAGGTCAAGGCCGGCGAGCGCCGTCTGATGGGCTTCGGACACCGCGTCTATAAGAACTACGACCCGCGCGCCCGCATCATCAAGCGCATCGCCGACGAGGTCTTCGAAGTCACCGGCAAAAACCCCAAAATCGACCTGGCCATCGAGCTCGAAAAAATCGCGCTCGATGACGACTACTTCGTCAAGCGTCGGCTATACCCGAACGTCGATTTCTACTCCGGCATCATCTACCAAGCGATGGGCTTCCAGCCCGAGATGTTCACCGTGCTGTTCGCGATCCCGCGCACAGCCGGATGGCTCGCCCACTGGGAAGAGTTAATGGCCGACCCGGAAAAACGCATCACCCGCCCCCGCCAAGTCTATCTGGGACCCGACGAACGCGATTTCGTCCCCATCGGGGACCGCCTGGGCAAAGCGCAGAGTTCGCGGGCCTAGGCGTCGTGTGCGCCCCCCGAACTTGTAACGGACTCCGGCCTTTCAATTCAATGTCCAAAGCGTCAACGAAGAGACGTCCTTAACGACTATCCGATTGCCCGATATGGCCGGCTGCGCCCAGGTGGCGCTGTCGGAAACGGCGTAGCGTCGTAGCGGTTCGAATTCGGCACGGCTGCTTCTGGCGACAATGAGTTCCGCATCGTCGTTTAGAAGAAAGAGAAGATTGCCGGCCTTCACCACCGCCGTGTTATCCGCCTCTCGTGGCTGACCGAGCCACAAGACTTCCCCGGTCGTCGCATCGAGCGCGAAAAATTGGCCGCGAGCGCGATGCGACAGACCGAATAGCGTGTCGTCGATCACGACCGGGTTGCTCAAGTACATCGACACGTCTTTCGTTTCCCACACGGCCTCGGCTTTCCAATTGCCGCCGGGCCTGGTCGGCTTAAAGGCAGCCACACCCAGATTGTGCCCACTGACGATCACAGTTTCGCCATGCAGGACCGGCATGGTTCCACCGGCGCCGCCGTCCCAGGCATACTGCCACAACACTTGACCGTCTGCTATCGACACGCCGATGACGTTCTTGGGGGGTCACGGAGATGACTTGTTGAATTCCCGCGAGATTGGCGATGATGGGCGACGCAAAGAAACCGCCCTCCCCGGCTGTCCAGATGGCGTGGCCGGTGTCGGAACCAAAGGCAGTCAATGGGCCGTAGTTGCCGGGATGTGCGATAACGACGCCGTCGTCGGCAACCGGCGAGGAGGCCGCGCCGAAAAAAGGATGCTCTGACGGAGCGGCTGTCTGCCAGAGCAGCTTCCCGGTCGAAGCGTCAAACGCGGTTAAAATGCCGGTGATTCCCAGCGTAAACAACTTGCCGTCGTGAAATACGGGCGTCGCTTTCGGACCCGCGCCATGAGCCGCCGCGGGGCTCCCGGGAGTATAACGAGCGGGATAGCGCGTATTCCAGAGTTCCTTGCCCGTGGCCGCGGCAAGCGCCGCCATCACTTCGTCGCCGTCAAGTCGCGTGAAAGAATAGACGGTCTGCCCAATCACCAAGGGCGTTCCGTAGCCTGCACCAACTTCAACCGTCCACCTGCGCGATAGCGCATCCGGCCACAGTATCGGTTCCGTGAACGCGCTTGCCGAGCCGTCTCGGTTCTTGCCTCGCCACTGTGTGTAGTCTTTCGAGTCGTCGGCACTTCCTCCCGCACAGGCGCAAACCAGGTGAGCGGCGATCAGTGCGATCGCCCTCAGAGCATGTACGCCTCTCAAAGCGGCAACATCCGTTAACTCCCGTGCCATGGGCGAACAAGCCGCAAGCCGCGGCCCATTAGACCTCCGATGACAGCCCCAAGCAAGGGCACGCCCAGGTGCGCCAACGCAATGTGAGGTGCGTTCGGAATTCCGCACGCAAAGTGCAGAACAACCACTCCCACCAAGCCCGCCAGCAATCCCGCTCCCGCGCCGACAACTCCGAGCGAAAGAACCGCCCCCCGCCGCAACACCAGCACGACGAGCCCCGCGGCCGGTAGCGAAAACATACAACCCGCCTTGAAACAATGCCAACTTTGCGGAGCCGGATTGTTCCCCGATTCCCACGGGAACACAAAGAAGACCGTCACGAACAAAGGGACCAACGAAAGCAAGAAAAGCCGCGCCGGAGTCAAAAGGCGTTTCTCTCCCGGCACCATTTCACGGCTTAAGGTCACCGCCAATAGGAATGCCGCGGCTCCGACAATTCCCAACACGCCCGCGAACTGCACCCAACCCAGCGTGGCGGTCCCGCCAATCCCCGCCCACGAAACAAACGCCGCCGACAGCAAACCAAAGATCAGCAAGAATCCCAGCGTGAGCAGCCTGGAACCGGGCAAGGGAGTAACCGGCTCGAGAGATTCCGTGACCGATCGGGTGATTTCCGCGCGTTGTTCTTCGCCCACTGGATCGGATTCAGAGGAACCGACCAGAAATTCCCACACCTTGCGGCAATGCTCGCAACCCTCGAGGTGCCGAAGCACTTCGGCCGAAAGGTCCGAGCGCGTTTTCCGCGCCGCCTGGGTGAGTTCCGTCCCGACTTCGCTACACGTCATCCCACACGTTCCTTCGACTGGCTCTCAATCATCTCCCTCAATTTCACATACGCCCGATGTGCCTTTTGCTTAACGGCACCGACCGTGGACCCGGTGGCCCGCGCCGTTTCCTCGAGCGTCATTCCCGAGACCTTGAGCATGAGAATGACCTCCCGCTGCCCGGCCGGCAGCCGCTCGACCAGCTTCCAAAGGTCGCGGTCGGGCGTTTTCGCCGGCGTTGACGCCCGTGCGTCGGTGTCGCTGATCTGTTCGAGCGCCGTTTCTCGCATGTCGATTTTCCGGCGGCGTCGATAAGAATCGATCCGCGTATGGCGCGCGATCGCGTACACCCAGGGCAAAACCGGCGTTCCCGGCCGGTAGGCGGCTCGCGACCGGTGAATTCGCAACCAACACTCTTGCAGCATGTCGTCGGCGAACGACCGTGTATAGACCGGACCGGCAAGAAACCGACCCAGCTTCGGAGAAAGACGGCGGACCAACTCAGCCGCCGCCTCGCGGTCCGCGTTCTGGTAGCCCAGCATCAACTGCTTAAGCTCCTCCGCCTCTTGGGCGGAGTCAGCCGCCTTCGCGCTTTCCCGGTCAGGCTGCGCCGTTGTATTGACTTTCACCGCGACCCAATAGGGCGTCGGAAGTGCGAGGGATTCGGCCGTCACACCGATTTATTCGTTCCCGCCAAGCAGCGGGTTACGGCGGCGGCGAGTCCATTGCGTCGAACGCCCGGCGAAATAGTGTACCGGCGGCGTCCGATCCGACGCAGACTCAAAAGAATATCGTAGCCGAGACGCGCAGGTCGAGTGGCCCGCCAAACTTCGGGAACGTTAGGCAGAGCGCGGAGCCGGCCCCGGCGCATAAGGCGCATGGGGTTTGATCTTAGGAAAGGATTCGATCCGCTTTCCAGCCTCAACCAAAGCTAAGCAGTGGCGGGCTTCGGCTTCGATGACGGCCGTCTCGATTCCACCCCAGACCGGCAAGTAGCCCTGGATTTTCTTGATCCCCTTGTTGAGCTGACGAACCGCGCCGGTCGAGTTGTCGCACCGATGGTGATAGAAGCCGACGGCAAAGTGAATCAAGCTTTGGAGAAACCAACGCTCCGGCTGACGGGTCGGCGTCCAAAGCTCTTCGAGGACTTCATGACACTCGAAGAATTCTTCGCTGTTAAACAGATCAATCCCTCGACGGAAGAGATCCTTTTGCCGACGCGTCGCCATACTCTTGAGCGTAGCGCGTCGCCAATCTTTTCGATCGAGATAAGGTTGGAAGGCGGCCCCAATTGAAGTTTCAGAGCAGCCGGAAATTTACTTCCACGTTGGCACGGACTCTCACCGGCAGCCGGTCTTTCTTGCCGGGAACAAAACGCCACTGCTGCACGGCGTCGATCGCTTTTTGGTCCAAACCCAAACCCAAGCTGCGGACCACGCGAATATTGTGCGCCGTGCCGTCGGGCCACACTTCGATCGCCAGCACGACCGTTCCTTGATATTTGGCCTTGCGCGCTTGTTCCGAATACTCGGGTTCCACTTTGTAGGTCAAGCGAGGCGCCGAGACGCCGCCGCCGATTCGAAATACACCGCCGCCGATGCCGCCGCCCGATCCCGGTCCCACACCAGCGCCGCGGCCCGCGCCGACGCCCGTTCCGCGGCCCGTACCGATACCACCACCCGTACCCGGCCCGGCGGACGGCGGCCCAACCTTCCCGTAGGGATCGCCGAACATCTTCATATTGATCTTCGGCGCTTGGGCGTAGTCCTGAACGATAACCGTCGGCTCGACCGACAATTTCGGGTCGAGGTTCTTGATCACGGGAGTCGGCGGTGCCAATTGCGTCATCGAAAACCGAGGTAATTTGCCTTTGCTCGGTGGCAATGGTGAATTCTGTCCGCCTCCACCGCCGCCGCCGCTCTTTCCACTCGGCGGCGCCTTGAGTAGATCCGCCATGAATGGAGAGATGTCGAAATCCATCACCAAGTCGATTGAGCTGCCGTGGCGCGAAATCACCGGAACCGCCGCGGAGGTAAGGAATACGAGAGCGACCAACACGACGTGCACCGCCGCCGACGTGCCGACTCCTTGCTGTTGACGCGAACCGGCTTCGAAGAGATCTTCAACGGCGGAAGTTTCTTATCCGCCCGCGAAGCCTTGAGTTGCCGCTTCAGGGAAACGAACCAAGGTTCGTGAAGCGCGCGAAGATTCAGCAGCGCGAGCCGCGCCTCTTCGTCGCCGCGCCGAATCGGAGCGCCTTGATATTTCGGCAACGGCGGCTGTGTCCCGAGCAACTCGACAATCTGCTTTTTGAGAGAAACAAACCATGGCTCGTGGAGAGAAGCCACCGTGAGCGAACCGAGCACCACACCGGGAGGCGCGGGCCCCAACGATCGCGCGGGCGCCGGTTCCGTTCCGAGCTCGCGCGGTGTCTCGCCGGCCTCGGCGGTCTGATCTCGTGGGTTGGTTTCCATCTTGTCGGCAACTCCCCTGCGGATAATCTTGGGACGAAGCCCCCCACGCGGCCGTTACAAAGAATCTTGTAGGCATCTTCCGAAGATCTCCTTTCGAGTGACTACAGCAGTACATTTTGCCTGGTGAACCGCAAACCTCCACCGCCGCGAAGCGGAGGCGGGAATATGGCCCGGGGAGAAGCGAAGCGGAACCCTGCTTGGCCCCCCCGGGGCGAGCCCTGAGCGACAGGAAGCCCGCGCAGTTCGGCGCACTGTCGCGCCAAAATGGAAAACAAGGAAACAGGATGAATCGTAGGACCCGGCGCGCGGGCTACAGAAGCCGGAAGTTGACTTCGACGTTGGCGCGAACCTTCACCGGCAATTTGTCTTTCTTGCCGGGAACGAAACGCCATTGTTGGACGGCATTGATGGCTTTTTCGTCAAGACCGAGCCCCAGACTGCGGACCACCCGAATGTTGTGCGCCTTGCCGTCCGGCCACACTTCGATCGCGAGTACAACCGTTCCCTGATACTTCGCCTTACGGGCCTCTTCCGAATACTCAGGCTCGACTTTGTATGTCAAACGAGGAGCCGACACTCCTCCGCCGATCCGGAACACGCCGCCGCCAATGCCGCCGCCCGAACCCGGCCCAACACCCGCGCCCCGGCCCGAGCCGACGCCCGTTCCACGGCCCGTGCCGATACCGCCTCCCGTACCCGGCCCGGTCGAAGGCGGCCCGACCTTCCCGAAGGGGTCGCCAAACATCTTCATATTGATCCGCGGAGCTTGGGCGTAATCTTGCACAATGACCGTCGGTTCAACCGATAGCTCCGGATCAAGGTTCTTGATCACCGGCGTGGGCGGAGCCAACTGCTGCATCGAAAACTTCGGCAGCTTGCCCCTGCTCGGCGGCAAGGGGGAATTCGCGCCGCCGCCGCCTCCTCCTCCGCTCTTCTTCCCGGGCGGCGCCCTCATCAGGTCGACCATATAGGGAGAGATGTCGAAATCGAGCACCAGGTCGATCGAACTCCCCTGCGACGTGAGCAGCGGCACCCCGGAGGAAGTGAGAAAGATGAGAGCGACGACGACAACATGCACCGCCGCCGAGGTGCTGACTCCCTCTTGCTTATGGTCGTAAGCGCCCCAGATGCTCTTCACCCGCACGGGCTTCGAAGAGACTCGCAACGGCGGAAGTTTCTTGTCCGCCTGGAAGGCCTTGTACTGCCGTTTCAGCGAAACGAACCAAGGCTCGTGAAGCACGCCAAGATTCAGTAGCGCGAGTCGCGCTTCCTCATCTCCGCGACGAATCGGAGCGCCGCGATATTTCGGTAACGGCTCCTGCTTACCCAGCAGTTCGCCAATCTGCTTCTTCAGTGAAACAAACCAAGGTTCGTGGAGCGAGGGCGTTGTCAAGGAACCCAGTTCCACGCCCCGCAGCGCGGCCCCAATCGATCGCGCGGACGCACCGCCGGTTCCGGGCTCGGGCGACATCTCACCGGACTCGGTAAGCCGATCTCGTTGGTTGCTTTCCATCTTGCGGGCGACTCTGGAGACAGCTAGCCTGCCTGTAGGACGAAGTCAAGAGGCCGGCCGTTACACGGTATCAGTCCGCGATGGCGGCCGCGCGACCAATGCCGGACTACACTTTCAATTTAACATGTTACCCGCGCGTTTCCGCCCGGAGCAACCGTTATGTCGTTGACTCTTGTTACATTTAGAAATTTTCAACGAACGTGACAGCCCACCGAGCCGG
Source organism: Bryobacterales bacterium (assembly GCA_965248235.1). GTDB lineage: Bacteria > Acidobacteriota > Terriglobia > Bryobacterales > UBA6623 > UBA6623. Next base: position 882,671 of record CBDFIU010000004.1, read on the forward strand.
AGCCCTTGCACGCCTATCCGAGGGCCCTGTGCGACGAGCCGCTAGTCCAATCGGGGCGCGAATTCACGCAAGACGTGATCCGCTTCCTGTTCCGGCAAACCGGCGACTCCGGCCAGCGAATGCCCCCGTTGCAAGACCAGCACCGTGGTTTCGCCGTCCAAGCCAAAGTATCCTCCCAGATGCGGAACGAACTTGGCGTCCTTGAGATCGCCTTTGAAATCCATCATCAGTAACATTGCCTTGTCGGGCGTCGAAGCCCGAACGAGAAACTGTTTGTACGAGCGCCCCTTGCGTTTGTACTCCGCAAGATTCCCGCCGGGTAGATAGTCCTTGCCGAGCAGGTGGTTGTCGACAAGTTCGATTTTCTCGCGGCCGTCGAGCGAGAAAAGGTGACCTAGATCGTTAGGCTTGGCAACAGGCGGCGGCGCTTTCTTGGGCTTGGCGGCCTGGTCGGAAGGGATGCCGCACGCCGCGGCGAACACCAATAAACCGGCAAGACCGGCGGCGCGGAACCACCCGCAAGCGGGGCTGGTCATTTTCAAGTCCATCGGGCGCATTCGAAAACCTCCACCGAAGCATCTCGGCGATCAGCTTCGTAGCAAAACAAACCGACCGCGGCTATGCCCACTATGGTCCTTCCGACAGCGAATCCAAAATCTCCGTCAACACCTGATCGGGCGTCTTGCCCTCGGCATGCGCGTCGAAATTGAGAATGATGCGATGCCGCAATGCCGGCAACGCCAAAGCTCGTACATCGTGAATGCTCACGTTCAATCGACTGCGCATCAGCGCGCGCACTCGGCCGCCTTGGATCAGCGCTTGCGCACCGCGCGGTGAGCTGCCGTAGCGGATATACTTCCTCGCGGCCTCGTGGCCGTTTTGCTCATCCGGCTGCGTGGCCAGCACGAGGCGAATCGCGAAGTCTTGCACATGCGGCGCGACCAGCACGTCATTGGCCGCGCTCTTGACTTCCAGGATTTCCTCGCGATTGACCACCTGCTCGACCAGCGGTTGCTCGGCCGCCAGTGTGCGCTCGACGATTTGCTCGAGTTCCGACTTGCTGGGGTACTCGACCAAGATCTTCAGCAGAAAGCGATCCAGCTGCGCTTCCGGCAGCGGATAGGTTCCCTCCATTTCGAGGGGGTTCTGCGTCGCCATAACCAAGAAGGGATCTTCCAAGGGATAAGTCGTCGTACCGCTGGTGACCGTCCGCTCCTGCATCGCTTCCAGCAAGGCCGATTGCGTTCGCGGCGTCGCGCGGTTGATCTCGTCGGCCAGTACCAAGTGAGCAAAAATCGGTCCCGGCTCGAAGCGCAATTTCTTCGAGCCGATCGTGTCGGCGTCGAGCATCACGCTGCCGACGATATCCGCCGGCATCAGATCCGGCGTGAACTGAATGCGCGAATAATCCAAATGCATGGCGCGCCCCAGCGTTCTTAGCAAGGTCGTCTTGCCCAATCCCGGCACGCCTTCGAGCAAGATGTGGCCGCCGGCCACCAGCGCGATCAGGACGCTTTCGACGACATTCTCGTGGCCCACGATAATCTTGCCGATCTCATCACGCAGACGATCGGTTCGTGCCGTAATTTGTTCCAGGTGTGCTTCGGTGGAAACCATGAATCTTACTCTGCCGCCTTTTGCTGAATCGTTTGAAAATATCTCTGAACATAGGAGCGGTACGCGATAGGGATTTCATCGCGGCTCAACACCGCTCCCGGGTCACGATGTCCGCTCTCACGAGGAGAATACGGAGTCCGGGCGACCTCCCGCGCCGACCCGGTCTCGATCGTGAATTCCCCCTCGATTTCTTCCGCGCGCTGTTGAAAAAGCTCCGTCAACTTGCCCATCGCCTCGGCGCGCTGGGCCTCGGCGAACTCCTTCGAGCCCTCGCCGGTACCCGCCGTGGCGACCGAGCTTTCCCCTTGCCGTTGCTCGCCCTCGGCCGCGCCTTCCTCCACGGAAAATTGCTCGCCGATCTCTTTCGAGGACGCTTGCTCGCCGGAAGCCTCGGCGCCTTCCTCGGACGCCTCCGCCCCGGGAACTTCTTGCCCCTCGCCGGGAGCCTGCGTTCCCTCTTCGGCTTGCTGCCCCGAGCCTTTGTCCGACGAAGGACCTAATTGGGGCGGCTCCATGTTCATCGAGGAAAGCATGTTCTGGAAAGCGTCCCGCAGCCGGTCCAACAAGCTATCGCCTTCCTCGTTCATCTCTTCGCCGGGCCCTTCACCGGCGTCCGCCTGTGATTCGAGATCTTCTCCCTGTTCGCCGTCGGCGGCCGCCTCGGCCGGCGCCATTTCGTCACCGGCGGCTTCATCGAACGATAGCCCCTCTACTTCCGGCGCGCCGAGGTCCTCGGGGATTTCATCCCCCGGCCCGTCCGCTTCGACGGCCTCGATCTCCGGCACGCCTTCGGCCGCGAGTTTTTCGGCTTCTTCGTCTGATTCTAGAGAAACCGCCGCCTGGTCTTCGGGGGAAGGGGGCGGCACTTCCGTCGCTTGTTCTTCCGGGTTTACCGCGGGTGGAAGCAAGGCTTCCGCCACCAGAGCCGGCAAAGATTCATGGAGCGAAAATGTTTCTTGCGAACCGGCGCGGATCACCAGCATCAGCACCGTCAGCAAGGTAACGGCTCCCAGCGCCCATGCCGAGGCGGGAATCTCGTAGGGGAAAGCCGCGGCGACGTCTCCGCGATCCGCGACGCGCTCGGCGCGCTCTCGCTGCTCCCGCACCCACCCCGAGCGCTCACTTTGATCCAGAAAATAGTAGGCCGTCGCGAGTTGGTCGTTCGTCGCCCAAGCCCGGTCGATCCGCTGGGCCACCGAATAACCGCTGGGACGGCCGCGGCGCCAGCGGACTACGCCCGCCAACAAACCCGCCAACCCAACCGGGATCAACAACCAGGCCGGAAACCAACCGGTCCCCGCCGTCAGCAACACCACCAAGCCGCCCATGCCGATTCCCGCCGCCAACAAACCTTCATGAAGGGCATGGCGACCCAGAACACGCCTCCGGCCGCGTTCAACGGCGGAGCGGAGACGGGCGGCGCTTGCATCGAAACTCATCCCAACGGAACCGAATCCCTATTATAGGGTCGCCGGCACGGAAAAAAAGGATGAGGCAGCCGCCACCGCGGCAACCTTCGTGACGAAAGTTCAAACAACCCCGCCGTCATAGTCCTCCATCCATCGGCGGCGGGATAGAATAAATATCCGGCTCCCACCGACACATCGGTCGCCCGCCGCCGCGCGGCCCACCGTATCTCATGCCCGCCGCCGACCCAACCCAACCCCGCATCCTGGCCGTCGATGACGACTCGCTTGTCCTCGGCGCGCTCAAAAGTCTGTTCACGCTGGAGACCGAATATACGGTGAGCGTCCACACCGACCCGAAAAAAGCCGTTTCCGAGTTGGAACGCAACTCGGTGGACCTGATCATTTCCGATTTCTTGATGCCGACCATGAACGGCATCGACTTCCTCGCCGTAGCCCGCCGCCTCCAACCCGACGCCGCCCGGATCTTGCTCACCGGTTTCGCCGACAAACAGAACGCCATCCGCGCCGTCAATGAGGCCGGCCTCTACCACTACCTCGAAAAACCCTGGGACAATGACCACTTGCTCCTGCTCGTCCGCAACGCCCTCGAGGAAAGAAGCTTGCGAAGGCTGCTCAGCGGCAAGATCCAAGAGTTCGAGCGGTTGATGCGGCAACATTCCGATCTCTCCGACCGGCATCGCTCCTTGAAACTTGAACTCGATATGGCGGCACGCGTGCAACAAAGCCTGCTGCCCGCGAATTTCCCCGACATCGAGGGCTACCGCGTCAACGCCGTCTACCGGCCCAGCGAAGCCGTTGGTGGAGATTTCTACGACGTACACCTGCGCGACGGCAACGCCACTTGGTTGGTTTGCGACGTCAGCGGGCACGGCGTCCAAGCTTCCCTAACGTCAATGTTGTTGAAAGCTATCTTTCAGCAAGCAGCGGGTCGCATCGACGATATGCAAGAGCTGTTGCGCACCATGAATGCGGAGTTGCACCGCTATCTGCCAAGCGGCATGTACGCCGTGGCCGTGGTCTTCCGTCTCGAATCGGCGACACCGGGCTTGTCGATCGCCAACGCCGGTCTCCCTCATCCCTTCTTGCTTACCGAAGGCCCCGAGAAACCTGTCGAACAAATTCCGATGTCGGGGTTGCCGTTGGGGATGTTCCCCGCCTCGAAAACCGACGACTACGACAGCCGCCGATTTCAACTCTCCCAGGGAGAACGCCTGCTCATCTGTTCGGACGGCTTGGGGGAAATTCGCAACGATGTAGATGACTTGTTCGAAGACGAGGCTTTATGGGAGACGCTGGCGTCGCTCCGCGGCAAACCGACGCAACAAGTTCTCAGCGAGTTGGTCGAACAGGCTCTAGCCTTCGGTCGCCCCCGAGCCCTCGCCGACGACCTCACGATCATCGCCGTTGACAAGGTGTAGAAAGATCCCAAGAGAAACGCAAGTGCCGAAACGCTACCTGGACGAAATCGAGATCGGAGAGACCCACGAATCTCCCGGCATCACCATCACCGACTGGCATGTGATGGGCTTTGCCGGCCTCTCGATGGACTTCTTCGAACTGCACACCAACGACGAGTTCGCGCGACAAACCCAATTCGGCCAGCGCGTGGCCCATGGCTTATTGGGGTTGGCTGTCACCGACGGCCTCAAGAATCGCTCGACTTTCCAAGTGGAAGGCGTGGCGTCGCTACACTGGTCTTGGGATTTTGTGGGACCGATCTTCGTGGGCGACACCGTCACCGCCAAGCTCCGCGTCGCCGAAAAAAGGCCGTCCAATTCACGGCCCGAGCAAGGCATCGTCAAACTCGACATCGAACTCGTCAACCAGCATGGCGATATTGTCCAAAAAGGACAAAACGTAATGCTGATCAAGCGCCGAGTCGAGGACGGGACCTAACCGAAAATTTCAAGATTGGCCGAACTTAACTCGCCTTATTCAGCGGGCGGACGCGGAGATCAATTGTGACATTGCTTGCAGAGGATCTCCTTCGGCATTGTCAGCATGGCCTTGGTCGTTTCGCCGTGGGCGTTGTGACACATCCCGCACTCTTGAAGCTCATGCACGGGATGTTCGTGGGTTGAAGTGAAAGCCGTTTCTTGATGGCACCCGAAACACCCGCCTTTGAAACGAAATCGTCCCCGGCGGCTGACCCCGTGGCACTGCGTGCAGGCGACATCGGCGAGCGGGGGATGTTGGAAAAAGGGCTTGAACTCGGCGGGAGCCCCCTCGCCGACGAAGAACCGCACTTCTTCACGGCCACCTTCCCAGACTAGCGCAAGCTTATGCCGCCCCGGCGGGGCTTGCACGACGGCATGGAAGACGTCATTGAAGGGTTCTTTCGCCGAAACAGCCTTACCGTCGAGTTCGAGCTTTCCCGCCGGCGCGGTGGCGACGACGTCGACTTTGCCGTCAGCGAACGCGGCGCCGTCGACCGGACGCATAATCTTGCCTTCGGCCCGGAGAGAGGGCAGGACGAGGGCAATCGCAAGGATTGAGAGCCCGAGAACGAAAGGTAGTGCCAGCCCGTGGGGGTGCGGCGCATACCGAGTGGCCGCTACCCGAACCGCCATCAGAGTTCAATGCGGCAGATCGAGCCCGCGTACTTGCTCTTACTGTCTTTGTGCCCGGGCGCGACGCCGGCGTCGCAATAGTAGAGGTGTCCCTGATGCCAGGTCATCCCATGAGGATCGGGGTCGTGGCTGTTCAATTGCACCGCCTCGACGACGCGGCCCGTCTGGGGATCAAACTTGAGCACCCGGAAATCGTTCGAAAACATGCACCACACGTATTTGCCGTCCCAGGCTAATCCGTGGGCGCGCTCAAGCGGTATCGGGAACGAACTCGAAACGTTCATGTCGGCATCGGACCGCAAGATCGCGTTGGGACCAAATTGCGTGATCCACAAAGAGTCTTGCGCCCAGAGAAGCCCGTGCAGCCCGCCGCCGTTCGGCGTCTTGTAATTCTTGACGTGCTTGCCGGTCTTGGCGTCGAGCTTGACGATGCGACCGCCTTTCTCGATATCGTGCGGACGCCGATCGCGCAGAATGGGCGGTCCGTTGGCCGCCATGAACACGTAGCCGCCCCCGGCCGCGAGACCGCTCGTATTCGACGACTGCGTCTCGTGCATCGTCAGCGGTTTGCCCGTTTCCCAGTCGAGCAGATAAGCGCGGTCGGTGATCTGCTCGCCGACCCATAGCCCCTCCGGAGTCGCTTCGAGCCCGTTGGGGTTGCCGTCGGGCGACCGGTAGAGAATCTCGACGTTACGGCGCATCCGAATCGGATAGTCGTGGCCGTCTCCTTCGCCCACCGTTCGCGGGGCCGCCGCCGAGGCGTTGCGCGCAAGCAAGGCCCCTCCCGCCAAACCACCGAATAACGCTCTACGAGTCAACATGGCTAATTCCTCCCGTTGGCTGATGCGCCCTTATTGTCGGTTAACGAGTGGGGCCTACGCAAGGAAAAACATCGATCTTGTCGGTCTTTCCGCATCCCTGCCCGCTACGAAGGTCCTGGAATTCGCTTGGCGACAAATAGCCGACGATCCCGGAACCAGCCGAAAACCGGTAGGCGGCATACGACTCTGCTTTCGACTTCCCCCCCCTGCTTCTCCGAAGACCGCAACTCTTCGGCCGTCCTTGCGGCGCTCGAATCGCCGGGTCCGCGCTTAGGCCAAGGCTGGGTCGTCGGGAACATGTACCGCCCGTCGCGGAGTGGATTGTCTTAGGCACCGCGACCGCGGCGGCGGCCGTTTCGACCGTGGCGGCTTTGACCGACAAGCCGCGCTCTCCAAGAATGGGGATACGATTACGATCACCCGCGAAGGGAAAACGATCGTAATTTCCGACGTTGACCAAGGCCGGCCCCCGGCGAATCCAGTCATTAGGCGTCACCGTATCTTGATCTTCCCGGTCGAGCACATTCTCAATTGTCCACGGTTGTCGCTTCGTCTCACGGCGCTCGCATACCTTACGAAGGGGCGAAAACTTTGGGGACTTTCGCCCGGATTCGGTTCCTCCCTCTCTATTTTGAACATGAGAAGATAGAAATTCTCGGCTCCACCCGGGCCGATCTGATTAGGATCGACAACCGCAATGGCTGAAGCGAAAAACTACCCCAACTACATCAACGGCGAATGGGTTTCCACCGAGGCGACCTTTGAAAATCGCAATCCCGCGGATACGCGCGAACTCGTCGGCACGTTCGCCAAGGGCTCGGCCGCCGACATTACGGCCGCGACCGATGCCGCCGAAGCCGCCTTCCCGACCTGGGCTTCGACGACCGCTCCGGCCCGCGGGGCGTTCCTGTTCAAGATCGCCGACTGGCTGGAAAGCCGACTGGACGAACTCGGCGAGCAGATGACCCGTGAAGAAGGCAAGACCCTACCCGAAGCTAAGGGCGAAACCATGCGGTCGATCAACATCTTCCGCTATTTCGGCGGCGAGGGATCGCGCATGCCCGGCATGCTGGTGCCCTCCGAACGCGACCGCGTTTTCATGTACGCGATTCGCAAGCCGATAGGAGTGGTCGGGCTTGTTACGCCGTGGAATTTTCCGAGCGCGATTCCAGCGTGGAAACTGGCTCCGGCGCTGATCGCGGGCAACACGGTCGTATTGAAACCGGCCTCGGCCTCGCCGCTCAGCGCGTGGCGCTTGGCCGAGGCCTGCGACGCGGTTGGTATTCCCAAGGGCGTTGTGAATTTCGTGGCCGGCTCGGGTGCCGAGTTGGGCGAGGCCCTGATCGGCGCGAAGCCGCTCAAGGCCGTTTCGTTTACCGGATCGTGCGATACCGGGAATTGGCTCCACGCGCGGGCGTCGGAGCGCCGCCTGCGGATTCAACTCGAAATGGGCGGCAAGAATCCGACGATTGTTCTCGCCGACGCGGATTTGAACAGCGCCGTCGGCAACACAATCAACGCGGCGTTCGGCTCCACCGGCCAAAAATGCACGGCGACCAGCCGCGTCATCGTCGAGGACGGCATCTACGACGCCTTTGTCGCCGCGCTGATCGACAAAACCAAAGCTCTCAAAGTCGGCAACGGCCTTGAACCCGGCATCGATATCGGCCCTGCGATCGATCAGGCGCAACTCGATACCAACATCCGCTACATCGACATCGCCGCCCGGGACGGAGCGAAACTCGAGGTCGGCGGCAACCGCCTCACCGGCGGAGATTACGACCACGGCTACTTTTTCGAACCGACGGTCTACACCGGCGTCGAGGAAAATATGCGCATCGCGCAGGAGGAAATTTTCGGACCGGTACTGGCCGTGATGCGCGCGCGAGATTTCGATCACGCCATTGAGGTCGCCAACAACGTCGCTTTCGGGCTGTCGGCATCGATTCAGACGAAGAACATTTCACGTATATTCGAGTATGTCCAAAAGATTGAAGCCGGTCTGCTGACGGTCAATCTGCCCAGCGCCGGCGTGGAATACCAGCTGCCGTTTGGGGGCACGAAAGACTCCAGCTTCGGCCCCAAGGAACAGGGACCGGCCGCGATGGATTTCTATACGGACTTCAAGACAGTCTATTTGAAATATTAGCGGCGGGATCGGCTGAGAGCCGGTCGCTACCGCGAAACAAAACCCTATGAAACTCGCGCAAATTAAAGACGCCGGAGGTAACCTGACCGCGGCGATCGCCGAGAACGGCCATTTTCGTCCGATCCCGGGACACACCCTCGCGTCGCTCATCCGAGAGACGGAAACTGCCCGGCGCGGGCTCGCCGATCTTGCCGCTGATCTCGCCTCCGCCGAGGCCCAGCCCGGGTCGGCGGCGATTCCCGTAAGCCCGTCGGAAGTCTGGGCCTGCGGCTGCACCTACGCCCCGAGCGCCGCGTTTCGTGACGCCGAGCACGGCACGCGCGAAGGGTTTTACAGCTACGTCCACGATACCGATCATCGGCCCGAGATTTTCTTCAAGGGAACCGAGCGCGTCTGCGTCGGCTCGGGAGAACCAATCGGCATTCGCTCCGATTCGACCTTTACCGCCCCGGAACCCGAGTTAGCCGTCGTCATCAACGGCAAGGGAACGGTGCTTGGTTACACTCTCGGCGACGACGTTTCCGCCTGGGATATCGAGCGCGAAAATCCACTCTATTTGCCGCAGTCGAAGGTCTATACGGCGTGTTGTTCACTAGGGCCGATGCTCGTCACGCCCGATGAAATTCCCGATCCCTATAACCTCGACATGAGCTGCACGATCACGCGCGATGGCGAGACGACCTTTGAAGGGTCGGTCTCGACCGACCAGCTGCGCCGCAACATCGAGGACCTCGTCGACTGCCTACTCAAGAGTAATCCCGTCCCCGCCGCCACCGTGATCCTCACCGGCACCGGAATCATCGTCACCCAAGAGGCGGCCCTGGCGCCGGGTGATGTCGTTACGATCGAGGTACCCGAGATCGGCAAGCTTGTGAACCCGGCGGTGTTGGTGTAGCGACTGTCGCCGCCGGAGGGCGGGGCTGGTCGCATTGGTGCGATTTTCGTATACTGAACGCAACAATCCCGATGAATTTTCTCCGCCGATTGGTCATTCGCGCCGCGCAAGAATTGGCCGCGAACCCCGAAGCCCGCGCCAAGGCCTCGCGGGTGTTCGAGGACGACGTCAAGCCCCGCGCCCGCAAAGCTTGGCGAGACGCCCAACCGGAAATTGAAAACGCCAAGTCGGGACTGGCCGGTTTCGCCCGAAAAGTGCGCGAGGAATATCGCAAGGGACGCGACGGCGAGCCGGCTGATTGACAACCGGGTACTCCGGCCAACGTTGAGGCCGCGCCGCAAACCCCATGAGCCGCTGTCGCCTGGCTGCTTGCGGGTTTCCAACCCCTCTGTTATAAAGAAAGTTCCCGCGTCGGCACCCCCAAATCGCGTTTTCCGTTCCCCGTTTTGTAAACGCTCGCCCGAGAGAGTCATCGTCGCCGGCCGGTCGCGACCACGCGAACGCTGGATAGCGAATCCGGATCTCAACAGCCATGTCGAAGTTTGAACTCCCACGCGCCACGCGCGATTTTCTACCGGGCGAGACAGCCGCGCGCAACCATGTCCGCGCGCGGTTCGTGAAGGCGGCCGAGTCCTACGGCTTCCGAGAAGTGCAGACCCCGATTTTCGAGCACGTGGAACTGTTTTCCGCGCGCTCAGGCCCGGAAATCAAGGGCTCGATGCTGACGTTCCACTGTGACCACGAGGAGTTCGCCCTTCGCCCGGAAATGACGGCGCCCGTTTGCCGTTTGATGAGTTCCGGCGCCCTGGCGGCGGAACAGGTGCCGCACAAACTGTTTTATTTCGGTCCTTGTTTTCGGTATTGTCGCCCGCACTCGGGGCGCTACCGAGAATTCTTGCAGGCCGGTTTCGAGTGCCTGGACGCCTCCGGCCCCGATGCCGACGCGGAGGTCGTTGCCGCCGCGGGACGCGTCTTGCGGGGGCTCGGCATCGACGATTTCGCGTTGAAGATCGGCAGCATCGGAATCTTTCGCGACCTACTGCCCGGCGAACTTGACTCTGAGGACCGCGCGGCCGTGATCGGGCACCTCGATCAATTGATCGGCATCCATGAGAAATGTCGTCGCCTGAGAAGCGGCTCCGACGACGCGGTTGTGGAGGATCTGAAATCCGAGCGCATGGAACTGGCGGCCCTGCAAGCACAGACCGACTACAAGGGCCCCGACTCGATCGCCGAAAAGCCGCAAATCGGCTCGGAAGAATACGCCGAACGCCTTCCGGCCGAAGCCGAAGTTACTTTCCGCCGTTTGTGGAAGGTGGAAGGTTTGATACCGGAGGAAACCGCGGAACTGTTGATCAAAACGTCGCGCCTTCGCGGTCCTCTTGAAACGTTGCGCGGGCAAGCCCTCGATCTACTCGCGGAGACGCCCGCCATGGGCGCGCTCGATGAACTGCTCAGCGTGTGCCGGCGTGTCGAGATGTACGGCATCGAGAACTTCGAAGTCGTGCTCGGGATTGCCCGCGGCCTTACTTTTTACACCAGCACGGTTTTCGAGATCACATCCGGGCCGGCAAACGGCTCGGTTCTCTATTGCGGCGGGGGACGCTACGACCGTTTAGTCGAATTGTTCGGCGGACCTCCCATGCCCTCCGTCGGATGCGCCTTTCGTTTCGACGCGCTTGTGGACGCCTTCCTGCGCCGCGGCTCCTGGCAAGTGCCCACGCCGTATCAAATCGTCCTACTCGCCGAGTCGGAAAAGGCCCTGCCGGCGGCAATCGATTTTGCCGAGCAACTCCGCGAACGGGGTGTTCGCGTGGGCGTTGAGATCGGCGGCCTTTCCGCGCCGTCCACCGACGATCGGGCACGCTACAAAACCGAAACAATCGGTTCGATTGCCGCGGCCGCGCCTACACTTTTCGTTACCCGCGGTTCCGGCACGGAGGAGTTGCCCCTGAACGCCGACGCCATCGCCGCGAACTTCCGCCCTTCCAATCACTAGTAGCCCGCTTTTCTCGTCGCATGTCGAGGCTAAGTGAATGAGAGGCCTGTCAGTATGAGGCGCACGCCGCTTGCCGCCCCATCTCTTAAGCACTTAATCAAACGACGCGTACTTGAACAGTACGGTGAGCACGGCGAGCCGGCGAAACGACGTAATGTCGAACCTATCGTGTCCTTCGCCCGTCAGGCGATGAAAAATGCGGCCCGGAAGTCCATATCCGTCAGGACCGTTGGGGCTCGCGGCCGTCGGACTCGGCTTTATCGTCCGATACGAAACTTCTTCATCCTGTAGCGCAGCGTATCGCGGCTGATGCCGAGTTTTTGGGCGGCCTGGGTTTGGTTACCGCTGGTATCGTTGAGAGCGCGTTCAAGCAGCGTCTTTTCTACCTGCTCCAGCGGCATATCCAAGTTCGGGACCCGCGGCACGCTCGGGGAAGCGGCCGAGAACGCCGCACGGTCCTCCAGCCCGGCGGCCAGGGTCGAGGCCTGCAAGACCGCTGACTCCTCGAGCACCATCGCGCGCTCAATTGCGTTTCGCAACTCGCGCACATTGCCGGGGCCAATCGTGAGCCAACAGCCGGTCACGCGCTTGGTCGGAAATCCCTTGGATCTCGCGCTTGAACTTTTCGTTGTACCGGGCGATAAAGTGCGCGGTGAGAGGAATAATATCCTCACGGTGTTCTCGCAGCGGCGGTATATAGATCTGGATCACATTCAACCGATAGAACAAATCCTCGCGAGATGGGTATTTACTTGACTCAGGTATTGGGAAATAGCCCCTACATGTTGTGGTCGTCCGTAGCGCGTGTCGCGGTGCCTCCGACCAGCGATTTGTAGGGTGCCGGTGGCACGGCGACGGCCTGTTGAACCAGGCGGTAAAAGAGCTTGCCTCGACTTCTGGACTTGCGGCGGTTGAAGCGGAAGGCGAATTCGTCGAGGTAGGAGTCGAGATGCTCGTGACTGACCGCTCCTTGATGCGTGCCCAGTATCCAGCGCTTCACTAACGACACCACGCGGTGCACCCGGGGGAGCAGTTTCGAGGCGCGCGCCGGTTGCCCCTCCAGGTAGCTCACCTCGTGGCGATAGCCGTCGCCTTCGAGCGGTTCGTATCCCAGCCAACCGTCGGTATGGACCACGCTGCCGGGTTCGATCGACTCGCCGACGAAGGCCATCAAGCTGTCCCCGGAGGCGTTGGGAATGGTGCGTATCCGAACCCGCCCGATGCCGGCACCATCTTCCTCGGCCGCTACTACAATCAGCGCCTTAGCGTCGGTTTGGCGACCGCGCACGCCCTCCTCCAAGCCTCCTAAGTAAGTCTCGTCAACCTCCACGCGCCCGCTGAGCCGATCGCGTCCGGGCCGCACCATGGCGCGCCGGAGCTTATGCAACCAAGTCCAGGCCGTTTTGTAGCTGCCCAGGCCCAACACCCGCTGCAAGCCCAGCGCGCTCGCCCCGTTCTTCTGGCTCGTGAGCCACCACATGGCTCGAAACCAACTCTGGAGGGGTTGGCGGGTGTCTTGAAATATTGTGCCCGCCGTTGGAGAAGCTTGATGCCCGCAGCCGGCGCACTCCAGCAGCGCTGTCCGCACCGCCCACGCTTTGTCGTGCCCGCATCGCGGACAACGAAAACCCTCCGGCCAGCGGAGTTGACACAGATACTCTCGACAGGCCTGCTCGGTGGCGAAACGCGCCTCGAACTCGGCCAGATTCCGAGGATAATCTTCCATTTCCCCGATCCTACATCTTGTGGTCACATGAGTCAAGTCAATACCCATCCCTCGCGAAATTGCTGTTCCCGCACCGCGCGGCCTAAGTTCTTATTCGTAGCGGTAACGATCCGGACATCCACCTCAACGTCCTTGATACCCCAAGACGCCGAAACGACTGCTCTTCGAGTACCCGCAACAGTTTCGATTGCAGCGGCAGAGGAAGCTCCCCGATCTCGTCGAGAAACACCGTGCCGCCGTCGGCTAGATCAAGGATGCCTTTCTTCTGAGCCCGCGCGTCGGTGAACGCTCCCTTCTCGTACCCGAACAGCTCGCTTTCCAGCAGCGTTTCCGGAATGGCGGCGCAATTGATCGCCACAAACGGACGGGCGCCGCGAGGACTATTTTGGCGCAGAAACTTCGCCAAAACGTCTTTCCCGGTGCCGCTCTCCCCCTGCAACAGAATCGACGAGACGCCGCTCGCCGCAATCCGCCGCGTAAATTGCAGAAGATCCCGCATGACAGGTGAATCGGCCACGACGTTCGTTTCTTGCGCGACAACCGGCGTCTCTTCGCGGGGCTCGGCTCGTTCGGCCGCGAAGCGGGTCGTTCCAAAGGCGACAACAGCCCCGGCGACACGGTCAAGGTGGTCGCGGATCGGCGCGGCGCTTCCGACCACGGGACGTTCGAGTCCGTCCTTACTGAGCAGAACGCAGGCGTCCGGAGCCTCGGGAGGGGGATTCGACCCCGGGATCCGGGTCACCCGGCCTTGCCGCAGGGCGTCGAGCAGAAATTGGTAGACGGGCTTCCGACGACGGCCACGCCACCTTCGAAGCGGGCTATCACACCGCCGGGATATGGCCCTGGGACACGCAAGCCGAGGCGCTATGCAACAAGGAACTCGATGCCTTTGGTAGCGCGCGCGGCGGCAGGTGTTCCGTCCGAGAAAATGGTCCTTAAGGGCGACCCGGCCAAAACGATCGTCGACCTCGTTCCTCTTCGTTCGGTGGACATGATCATGATGCCCACCCACGGCTATGGACCCTTTCGGCGCTTCATCCTCGGTTCGGTAACTACCAAAGTGCTGCACGATGTCGGGTGCCCTGTCTTCACCGGCGCTCACGTCGCCGAGCTCATGCCGTTTAATCCCGAACCCTATAAACGAGTGGCCTGCGCGATCGATCTCAACGAACACAGCGAAGAGGTGCTGCGTTGGGCCTGGGATTTCTCGAAAGCTTGGGAGGAGGATCTCATCGTCATCCACGCGGCGCCCCAGCTGGAATTCGGCGGCTCCTACGGGGATTGGTATCCGACCGACACGACCGACATGTTGACCCGCGCGGCGCGCGAGAAGGTTAACGAGTTGATCGCCAAAGTCGGCTGCAAGGCCGAGGTCCACGTTTGCAGCGCCGATCCGATCCGCTACGTACGCGATACGGCCCACGAGGCCTAAGGCGATGTTCTGGTCATCGGACGCAGCCCCGACCTAGGCGTGCTCGGGCGACTGCGCACCCACGCCCTCGGGCTGATCCGAGAAGCGAAGTGCCCCGTGATCAGCGTCTGATCGACCGATGGGACCGCCGGCCGTCGGCATTCAGTGGGGCAGGTCTCCAGGCCTGCCCTTTCCTCAACCCGTCCAAATGAATTTTCCGTCTAGGAATCGGTTTCCTGAGCCACGCGGAAGTGGTAGGTTTCGATATTCTCGGTCAGGCCGATTTCGGGGAATTCGATATCGAGGGCATTGCCTTTATCACGGATGCCTTTGACCACGCCGACGGCGCCGGCGGGAATGCGGTAGCGGCGCACCGCCGCGATGGCCTCAACCAGGCCGCCTTCTTGGATTGCTTCGGTAGACATAAAATGATTCCTTTCAGGATGAGTCTCTTACTGTAGCGGGCAAAGGAACCTCACGGTCGGCTCCCGCAACCGGGCCACCATCGCGCGCCCTGTCGGCGTCCTCAAGACGCCTGCCCGTTCGCTCCGCCGCCGACGTTCTCATTGCCGACGCTGTCGGACGCATCCTCATCGCCCGCCACATCGTCCGTCGCATCGTCCGCGCCGTCCTCGGCTTCGTCCCGCTTGTAGAGATACTTGATCCCGTCTTTGTAAATCAGTAGGTTCGGTCCATCGCTACGGCTCAGTTTCACACAAGCCCGGTCATACCATTCGATGGTTCCGCATAACTCTTCACCGTCCCGCAGCACCAACACCATCGGCGTCCGGTTCTGCATCTGCTTGACGTAGTAGTAGCTCTCGGCATGCGTTTGATCCGGCGGCGCCGAACGCTTTTGACGTTGGCTCCGCGGGGGCCGTTTTTGCCGGCTCATTTGCTCCTTCACTTCTCCGAGAGATGGGCGAATCAGCCTGCGGTGGGAAGATTCGGCGGAGTCCTTCATGCACAACCCTTTCCAACTGAACCTGCTCCGGTGAGGGAGTTACAACAGGCCGACAACACTCGCGGCGCCTATACGTCCGGTAAGAGAAATCCAACGGAGGATTCCGATTTCGTCCGATCGAAAGAGGAGGGCGAAAATTCGCGAACAGAAGCGCAAAACCGTTCTGCCAGCCGACTTACTTTATGGATATCACAAATCGCGCCCCGCCGGCAACGCCGTCGCTCGCACACACGGCCCCGCTCAACTCCGGGCGGCATCCGCGCGCAACGTCAGCGCCAACGATTCCAGCGCAATCTGCTTCTGGATGTTGCGGCGTTCCAATCGCCGCATCTCGTCGATTTCCGCGACGGCCTTTTCGACCCATGGAAAAGAGATCCGGCGCGACAGACCCGCGATTCGCTCCGCCAGATCGCTGTTGATCAAATCATCGCGACCCAGTTTGCAATGAATCAGATCTTGCAACAACCCGTAGAGTGACTCCGCCAAGGCTTCGAGCGGTTCCCCGCCCCGCCGGGCTACGCTCTCGGTCGCCGGCAACAGTTCGACAAAGGAGTTTTCGCCCGCCCCGGTCCCGAGCAACGTGAGCATTGCCTCGCGCCGCCGCGTGTACGCTTCCACATCCAGGCTCAACGCCCTCCCCGGACTCCCCCGCGCCCAGCCGGCCAGGCGCTCCCGATCGGCCGAGTCGATCTCGGGACGCGCCGCGAAAAATTGCTCCATTTCCTCGCCCGAAAGCGCCCCGAAGTGAAACGGAATCGCCCGCGAACGAATCGTCGGCAACAGATCGTAGGGATTTTCGGCCGTGAGGATGATCGTCAGCGACGGCGCCGGTTCCTCCAGCGTCTTGAGCAAAGAGTTCGCCGCTTCATCGTTGGCCCGATCAGCCTGATCGACCACGAAGAACCGCCAGCGCCCCTCCGAAGGACCAAAGCGAGCCGCGTCGCGCAAACGCCGCGCCTGCTCCATCGTGATCATCCGCAACGGGCCGTCAGGCGGAAAAATCAGCAAGTCGGGATGAGTGGAAACGATCAGCGGGTTGTCTAGGCGCTTCGCCGCGGGCATCTTGAGCCGCTCGGCGAAAAGCTGCTCCATCGGCTCGCTCGCCAGATCGGCCACCATCATCCGCCGACAATTCGAGCAAGTTCCGCAGGGGTCCGCCGTCGGCCCCTGGTCGCAGTTCGCGGCCGCCGCCAAGAAGCGAGCGGCTGTCGCCTTTCCCACTCCTCGCGGACCATTAAAGAGCAGCGTCTGCGGCAAGCGTTGCTCCGCCACCATGCCGCGCAGTAAGTCGACCACGCGGGAGTTCCCGAAAAATCCGTCAAGACCCATGAGAGGAGAAACGCGAAACCGGCTCGCCGTCGACCCGCTCGAACAACCGCCCAGTCCGCTCGCGACTTCGGCCCAACGAAGAATCGGGCGAGCAGCTTGTCACTATACTAGCCAAAGTCGAAACGCCTTCGAGGTGCAAGCCCAACATGTCATCTTCCTTCTTCGATGAAACCCTTGCCCGCGGCTACGAAAACGCGGAATTCAGCTTCCCGGCCGATTCCCTCGATCAAAAGGTCGTTGTCTTGGCGGGCGGCTCGGGGGGTCTCGGCGCCGCCGCGGCGGCCTTGCTCGTCCGAGAAGGCGCGCATGTCGTCGTTGGGTACCACGAAAACCGCGCTCGCGCCGAGCAGCTTCGAGGAAAGCTCGCCCAAGGCTCCGGAACGATTACTCTTTGCGGCGCCGACATCCGCCGGCAGCGGGGACGCACTACTCTCTTGGACGCGGCCCGTGAACTCGGTCCGCTCTTCGGACTCGCGGTCTTCACCGGCGACCCCGCCCGAGGGGCCTCCGAATCGGTGCTGCAATCGTCCATGGACGTGAACTATCTCGGGCCCCTTCTGCTCGCGCGCGACGCCGCCGACCACATGCGCGAAGAAGCAACACCCGGCTCAATCGTCCTTTTTTCGAGCATGCAGGGAGGCTACCCGTTCGAAGGCTCCACCGCCTATGGAGCCGCCAAGGCCGCGCTGGTGCAGGGGGCCAAAGTGTTGGCCAAGGAGTGTGGAGGCCGACCTAACATTCGCGTCAACGTCGTCGCGCCGGGCGCCACCATGGCCGGCATGGCTCAAACCAGCTTGCGCTCGGGCAAGTACGACCGCTTTGTCGCCGAAGGGATCATCCCGCGTTTCGGCCGCGCCGAGGATGTCGCGCGAACCGTCCGTTTCCTACTCGAACCCGACAGCTATATCACCGGTCAAGTGATCACCGTCGACGGCGGTATGACCTTGCGGCGCGACATGCGCGACGGCTAGCCCGCGCGACGAATCCGCCGGGTTCGCAGCCTCATTGGCCCGAACCGTATCCCGCCGCCCGACGAGCAGCGACTCTCGCTTCCGAGCCACATTTCGAACTTGCGCCGTCCCCTGCGTTCGAGACTCCGTTTGCACTCCCTTCCGCCCCGCCACGCCCGGCGATCCGGCGTGCACCACGACCACCCCCGAGTCCGTCACGAAATGCCCGCGGCGCCGATCTTCCGCCGGGTCAAGGCCGATCTCGGTGCGCTCGGGCAGTCGAACGCCCGTATCCACAATCGCCCGCCGTATCCGAGAGTGGCGGCCAACGCGGACTCCCGGAAACAAGATGGCTTGCTCGACCTCGGCGTACCCGTTCACCCGAACTCCCGGCGAAAGAATGCTGTTCATCACCCGTTCGCCCGTGACCACGCAACCCGCGCACACCATCGAGTTGACACCGACGCCCATCCGGCGTCCCTGTTCGGAGAAGACGAACTTCGCCGGGGGATACTGTGGCTGATAAGTCCTCAGCGGCCACGAATCGTCATAGAGATTGAAGACCGGGTCGGGATCGACCAGATCCATATTCGCCTCGGATTGGTATTTACTTGACTCAGGTGACCACAAGATGTAGGATCGGGGAAATGGAAGATTATCCTCGGAATCTGGCCGAGTTCGAGGCGCGTTTCGCCACCGAGCAGGCCTGTCGAGAGTATCTGTGTCAACTCCGCTGGCCGGAGGGTTTTCGTTGTCCGCGATGCGGGCACGACAAAGCGTGGGCGGTGCGGACAGCGCTGCTGGAGTGCGCCGGCTGCGGGCATCAAGCTTCTCCAACGGCGGGCACAATATTTCAAGACACCCGCCAACCTCTCCAGAGTTGGTTTCGAGCCATGTGGTGGCTCACGAGCCAGAAGAACGGGGCGAGCGCGCTGGGCTTGCAGC
Source organism: Bryobacterales bacterium (assembly GCA_965248235.1). Classification (GTDB taxonomy): domain Bacteria; phylum Acidobacteriota; class Terriglobia; order Bryobacterales; family UBA6623; genus UBA6623. Next base: position 901,477 of record CBDFIU010000004.1, read on the forward strand.
GGGTGTTGGGCCTGGGCAGCTACAAAACGGCCTGGACTTGGTTGCATAAGCTCCGGCGCGCCATGGTGCGGCCCGGACGCGATCGGCTCAGCGGGCGCGTGGAGGTTGACGAGACTTACTTAGGAGGCTTGGAGGAGGGCGTGCGCGGTCGCCAAACCGACGCTAAGGCGCTGATTGTAGTAGCGGCCGAGGAAGATGGTGCCGGCATCGGGCGGGTTCGGATACGCACCATTCCCAACGCCTCCGGGGACAGCTTGATGGCCTTCGTCGGCGAGTCGATCGAACCCGGCAGCGTGGTCCATACCGACGGTTGGCTGGGATACGAACCGCTCGAAGGCGACGGCTATCGCCACGAGGTGAGCTACCTGGAGGGGCAACCGGCGCGCGCCTCGAAACTGCTCCCCCGGGTGCACCGCGTGGTGTCGTTAGTGAAGCGCTGGATACTGGGCACGCATCAAGGAGCGGTCAGTCACGAGCATCTCGACTCCTACCTCGACGAATTCGCCTTCCGCTTCAACCGCCGCAAGTCCAGAAGTCGAGGCAAGCTCTTTTACCGCCTGGTTCAACAGGCCGTCGCCGTGCCACCGGCACCCTACAAATCGCTGGTCGGAGGCACCGCGACACGCGCTACGGACGACCACAACATGTAGCGGCTATTTCCCAATACCTGAGTCAAGTAAATACCCATCTCGCCTCGAAATAAGCGTCCAGAGTGCCAATGTCGCGCCAGTAGGGCGACTCCTTGCGGTTCTCGTCGAGAAAATCGTAAGCGAACACGCGGCGGCCCTCGGCAACCATCCGCGGTAACACGTCCTTGCCGAAATCGTGCGCGCTCTTGCCCGAAGCGTGGTCCGCGTCGAGTGCGTCGAGCAGAGCGCGCGTCGAGAAAACGTAGATCCCCATCGATGCGCTGCACATCGCGGGATTACATCTCGACCGCGCCGGAGAGCCATGTTGCGGTTTTTCCTCGAATCCTTGAATGCGAGACTCGTCGTCGGCCTCCACAACACCAAAGCGCTTGGCCTCGAGCGGAGTCACCGGCGTTGTCCCGACCGTCACGTCGGCCCCTTGTTCGCGGTGCCAATCGAACATCCGCTGGTAATTCATCTTATAGACGTGGTCCGCCGCGAGAATCAGCACACCCTCGGGATCATCGGCCTCGATGCTGCGCGCGTTTTGAAACACCGCGTCGGCCGTGCCCAAATACCAGTCTTGGCTCACTCGCCTGGTCGGCGGCAGGACCTCGATCATCTCACCCACTTCGGGCGAGAGGATATTCCACGATTGGCGAATATGACGGTTCAGCGTCAGCGCTTTGTGCTGCGTCAAGATGTAGATCCGGCGCAACCCCGAGTTCAAGCAATTCGACAGCGTGATGTCGATGATGCGATAGATCCCCCCAAACGGAACCGCCGGCTTGGCAATCTCGCTGGTCAGCGGATAGAGCCTTTCGCCCGCTCCTCCCGCGAGCATAATTGTGAGAAATTTCGGCCTCACTCTTTGTTCTCCAACGGCCTCTTGCGAAAATAGCCTTCGAGAGTACTGTGCATTCCGTTCATGTCCGGCAAGATCGCACACGCTGCCGCTTCCACATCCTCCTGGGCCCGCCTGACGGCCCCGCCACTCATTTTCGTCGGCACCCTAAACTTCATTACATCGGCATTTCGAACCCAATCAAACAGAGCGTAATTCCTCAAACGGCCTCCATCATTCCTGTCGCAAACCGCTTGCCGGCCCGCTCCCCGAACGCCGCATCGAAAGCGCGCCTGGTCGCTATTCACCAAGACGGTGGTTATCCACCGGCCCCATGAAGCGTCCGCGTCTTGTAACCCCTGTCATTACAACGCCGGCATCCATGGCCGACCGCGTGCAACGTACCTAGCGAGAGGACCGTCATAAAGCAGGGGCCATGACAATGCGACAAAAATTGGGGATTGGGATAGCCACTGCCCTTCTGAGCGCGCCGGCTTGGCCCGCCGCGGCGGCGCCCGAGGCTCGGACTGAGCTCGGCGTTGCCCGCATCAGCCTGACGAACGGCGAAGTAACGCTGCGGCGCGGCGACTCGGGTGACTGGGTCGAGGCCCGCGTGAATACGCCTCTCGTCGAAGGCGACGCGGTGGCGACCGGGCGCTCGGCCCGCACCGAAGTGCAGCTCGACTCCAGAAATTTCGCCCGCCTCTCCGGGGATTCCGAGGTCAATCTGACCGAGTTGGGCAACCGGCGCTTCCGCCTTCAGATGAATCGTGGGACGCTCACTTATAACGAACTCAAAGACGGTGAAGCCGACGTCGACATCGAAACACCCGACGTCGCCATCCGACCCCTCGAGCGCGGAATGTACCGCGTCGAGGTCGGATTTGACGGCCGCACCGTGATTACCGTCCGCCGAGGGAAAGCGGAAATCGCCTCGAAGGTCGGAACCGAGCAGCTACGGCAAGGCAAGACCATGGTCGTGCGCGCCGACTCCGACGGCAACCCCGAATTTCACGTCGTCGACGCCGCTTCGAAAGACGACTGGGATCGCTGGAACGAACGGCGTGAAAAGCAGCTTCGAAAATCCAAGAGCCGCCGTTACGTCAGCCAAGACATTTACGGTGTCGAAGACCTCGACGATCACGGCAACTGGCAATACGTTGCCGGGTACGGCTACAGTTGGTTCCCGAGCGTTTCGTTCGGATGGTCGCCCTATCGCCACGGTCGCTGGACTTGGCTCGATTACTACGGTTGGAGCTGGGTCGGCTATGAACCCTGGGGCTGGGCTCCCTACCACTATGGGCGCTGGTATCACCACCACGCCCACGGCTGGGGCTGGTACCCGGGACATCGCTATCGGCGGCACTATTGGAGGCCGGCGCTGGTGGCGTTCTTCGGTTATGGCGGCCACGGCGGTTTTCGTGCCGGCTTGGGATTCGGGTTCGGCAACATCGGCTGGGTCCCGCTGGCCCCTCACGAGCCGTACTACGCCTGGTACGGCGGGCGTCACGGCCATGGCCGCCGACACGGTGGAGGCAACAACACGATCGTCGTGGATAACAGCGTCAATATCTACAACAACTATCGCAACGCCCGCGCTCGCAACGGCGTCACCATGGTCGATGCGCAAAACTTTGCGCGCGGGCGCGTCCGCAATCCGCGCTCGCCGCGGCAAGCCGAGCTGCGCCAGGCACGTTTGATGCGCGGTCGGGTGCCGGTCGTCCCCGAGCCAGAAAGCCGCGGCCGCACCGTGCGCACAGCCAACGATCGCGCCGCCTCGGCCGGCGCTACGCAATCGCGGAATTTCTTCTCGCGACAGCCGAACCGCGGCCGCTCGCCGCGTATATCCTTTGAACAGCAGCGCCAGGAGGTGTCGCGCTCCGTCCAAGCCTTCGGTGCCTCCCAACCGGCCAATCGCCGCGCACCTGCCACCGCGCGCACCCGTTCCGGGACCGGCGGCGCTCGAGTTGCCGACACACGGTCGACCGCCGACGCGCGGCCGTCAGCGGGTGCTGTCTCCGGCGGCGGCAATCGTAGCGGCAACAGCACCGCTACCCGCGGCCGAAGCGGGTCCGCCTCCCGAGCGGCCGCGCCGAACGGCGGCACGCTCGGTCAAGCCGATAGGCGGAATAGCGCCTGGCGGAATTTCAGCGGCGTTCGCAACGGCGGCGCCTCCACAACGCCGGGACGCGGTGCGGTGAGTGGCTCACGATCCACCCGCGCGGTCGGCCGAAACTCGCCGACTCGCGAAACGGCGAGAACACAGAACGGCACTCCGGCCGCGCCGCGAGCCGGAAACCGGACGGGCACACAAGGTACGTTCGGCTCCCGGTCGAGGTCCCGTGCGTCGTCGGGACGGGCGAATACGACCCCGCAAGGCGCAAGCTCAACGAACTGGCGAGGCTTCGGGCGCGGCGCGCGAGCCGGGTCGAGGCAGGGCCCGGCGAGAGCTGCCCAACCGACCGTGTCGACGGGAGGAAACTCCGGTGCCCGGCTGGACCGGAATTCCGCGCCACGTTCGAACCCAACCCGCACTAGCGGAGCGCCTTCCCGCCGCGCAGCGCCAACCAACACAGCGAACCCGCGAGGCTTCGCGCCGCGCGGTCGTTCGCGCGTCAGAACCGGCGCCGGCGGGCAAGGTACGGCCTCCCGTCGCTTCAATCTTCCCCAACCGGTCACCGGCAACCGCGCCGGCCGCTCATCGGGAACGAATGCGGCCGGTGGCGGTTCGTCAAGGTCGTTCCGCCAAGCGGACCCGGTCGAGGGCAGCCGCGCTAATCGCCGTTCAACATTCCGGCCCCGCGGCCGCTCGCGCGTATCGTCGGCGAACGCCCCGGCCGGGAACACACCCGGCGGCCGACGTTCCGCGGCCGGATCGCGTAGTGCCTTCACGCCAAGAACGACATCCCGCGCACCGACCTTCCGCCAAGGTAGCCGCTCGGCTTCCCAAGGATTCGGCCGATCGGCACCGCGCGTCTCCAGCCCCGCGAGTGGGGCGAGACGCACGCGCGGATCGATAGGAGCCGGCAGAGCACCTTCCTTCGGAGGTTCGCGGCCCACGGTAGGCAGATCGCGATCCGGCGGCGGCTTCGGCGGCTCTGTAAGGCGTTCCCCTGCCCCCCGCTCCGGCGGCAGCTTCGGCGGCGCGAGCCGAGGCGGAAACATCTCCCGCGGGTCGTCGGCCGGCGCACGCTCCAGCGGCGGCGGACGTTCCAGCGGCACCTCCCGAGGCGGCGGGCGCTTTGGACGCCGCTGACAGCCGCAGTCCGTCATCGCGCTTCGGTCGATAACCAGCCGAACCGCAAACCCGATTCGCCGGGAAAGGCTCGATTCCGCTCCCGGCTCGGTTTACATCACACTTCATTCACCCGGCAATTGTAAGATGGAAGGCGATCCTCCCGCGATTGGCCGTGCGTTCTCCAAACACTCCACTTGTTTCCGAAATCCGTTTCATCTCTTGGCTGTGCGTGTCAGCGGGCTTGATTCTCGCCCTTCTTGCGCCCGCGCCCTCGGCCGCTCACGTGATGAGTCTCAGCAACGGGGAACTCCGGGTTGAAGGCGCTCGGGCCGAATACGAGCTTCGCATGCCGCTCTACGAGGTGGCCCATTTGGAGGAGCCTCAAAAGACGCTGCTCGAGAACTTCCACGTTGGCAGTGGTGGAAAGCAAGCCGAACCCGAAAACGCGTCTTGCGAGGAAGACAAGAGCGGCGGATGGTACGTTTGCCGCGCCGCGTTTCAATTCAGCGAGCCTATCGACGAACTCGACGTCGAGTGTGACTTCGCCTCCGTCACCGTGCCCAACCATGTCCATCTGCTTCGCGCCCTGCGCGGTGAGGTCACCGAGCAGTTCGTCTTCGATTTTGGGTTCACGCAAACCACCATCAACTTTGTCCCGCCCACCGCCGCCGAGGTGGCTTGGTCGGAAGTCGGCGCCGGGTTGATGCGCGTCATCGCGGGGCCGATTCAAATTCTGTTTGTCCTGGGACTCGTTTTAGCCGGACGCAGCCGCAAGGAACTGCTGTGGCTGGCGGTGGCGTTTCTGCTGGCTGAATCGGCGTCGGCCGTCGTTGTCGCCGCCAAGTCGTGGCAGCCCTCGGCGCGTTTTTTGGAAGCGGCGGGAGCGCTGACCGTCGCCTACTTGGCAGTTGAAATATTACTGCTTCCCGAAGCCGGATATCGCTGGATGGTCGCCGCCGCGATGGGAGTTTTTCACGGTTTCTACTTCGGGGGCTTTCTCGAGCAATCGGAGATGGATCCCGTTTTCGTGCTTGCCGGGGTTAGCGTGGCGGAGGTCGTGTTGCTGGTCGTGTTCGCCCTGTTGTTGAGCCGCATCGAGCGAGGCTTGCCGCGGTTGAAGCCGGTGCGCGCCGGCGCCGTGACGCTCTTTGTGGTGGGAATGGTTTGGTTCATATTGAGGCTGCAGTCGTAGGGGGCGCGGGCTCCCGCGAATGGCAAATGGAGATCGGGCAATGAGATTCGTCCACGGTCGGCCCCGACCGTCTATTCTTGCGCTGATCGCGTTGTCGGCCTTCCTGCTTTCCGGGTGCGCTCCCGACCCCGTGAAAATCGTCTTCGTGCCCGGCGAGCGCAGCCACGGCTACGGCATGCACGAGCATCGAGCCGGCCTGTTGCTAATCGAGCGATCTCTCAAACAACAGTGGCCTCAGCTCGAAACCGTCGTCATGGAAAAGGACGTCTGGCCCGCCCCCGAGACACTCGCCAACGCCGATGCTTTGGTGATGGCCTGTGAAGGTAGTAGGCACGTCGCTCTTTCGCATCTCGATGAGGTTGACAAGTTGGCCGGGCGCGGCTTGGGCATTGCCCTGATTCACTACGCCGTCGAACCACCCGAAGGACCCCCCGCCGAAGCCGTTCGCCGCTGGATCGGCGGGAACCACGAAAAGGGCTGGTCGATCAATCCTGACTGGGAGGCCGCCTTTTCAGACTTTCCCGACCATCCCGCCGCCAACGGACTTGAACCCTTTTCGGCCTACGACGAATGGTATTTCCACATGCGCTTCGTTCCCGACCGAAAAGGGGTCGCGCCGATTCTTGAAACCCATCCCCCGATGAGCACCCTGCTGCGCAACGACGGCCCCAGTTCGAACAACCCCGACGTCACCGCGAGCGTGCTTCGCGGTGACCGCCAGGCCGTCGCTTGGGCTTACGAACGTCCCGGTGGGGGGCGCGGGTTCGGGTTTACCGGCGCGCACCACCATCGCAACTATCGGGACGACAACTTTCGAAAGGCTGTCCTCAACGGCGTTGCTTGGGTGGCGGGGCTCGAAGTACCCCCCGCCGGTGTAGAGTCCGCTAAACCCACATGGGAGGAAATCGCCGCGAATCAGGACTACGAAAAACCCCCGCATTGGGAGCAAGAAGCCGGGCTCGATCCCGCGGGTAACGCCGAACCGGTCCACAGCACGCCGCCGATCCGCCTCGACGCCGCGCGGCCGTTTGATCTGAAGGTCGAAATTCCACCTAATCGTTATCGTCACATCTACTTTGTCTTCGAGGCCGATTCATCATTTCCAAGTGTCGGAAGCGATAGCGGTGACCAGGTCCGAGCCGCAGCTGCTCTCGGGCGCTTTCGTTTTCAGAATCCGCGATTCCTGGGAGAATCGGGGTACCAGGCGCCGCTGCACGAGGAAACTCATGGGAATTTCATCGGACCCGGCGGCTCTCGACCGGTACCCGACCATCGCCGGGAAACCGAGGAGCCGGACGCGGTCCCGATCATGGAAATTCCCGCTCCGGCGTTGCTGCACTATCCGGTGCCGCGCGGCTCCACGCATTTCCTGGCCGACGTTTCGGTTCTTCGAGAGCAAGATGGGACCGAGAAAACGCGCACTGGCCGCATCCACGTATTCTTCGACGCGCCCTCCGATCAATACTTCGGCAGGCCGTAAACACTACCTGGCCTTCATGGCGTCAGGAGCCTCCCGACGCCAAGGCGAGCCTTCCCATTGGGCACGCGGCATCGGATCTCATCTGCGTTTCTCACAACTTGTCCTGCCAGCCTTGAAAGTAGTGTTTTGGGGCAGTTTCGGCACGAAACAACGCCCCCTAGGGGCTTCAACCGAGCCCCAAAAACTTGCCCATGAGTACGTCGGATTTGTCTCGCCGGCGAAAACTCGCCTTAGTATGATGAGGACAGTCGGGCCCCCCTGTAGTCACACACGCGTCAGGGAAACAGCGATGGCAAATCAAAATATACAAGACGCATTTCTCAACAACGCCCGCAAGGATCGTTCAACCGTTACAATCTTTGATGGGTATTGACTTGACTCAGGTGACCACAAGATGTAGGATCGGGGAAATGGAAGATTATCCTCGGAATCTGGCCGAGTTCGAGGCGCGTTTCGCCACCGAGCAGGCCTGTCGAGAGTATCTGTGTCAACTCCGCTGGCCGGAGGGTTTTCGTTGTCCGCGATGCGGGCACGACAAAGCGTGGGCGGTGCGGACAGCGCTGCTGGAGTGCGCCGGCTGCGGGCATCAAGCTTCTCCAACGGCGGGCACAATATTTCAAGACACCCGCCAACCCCTCCAGAGTTGGTTTCGAGCCATGTGGTGGCTCACGAGCCAGAAGAACGGGGCGAGCGCGCTGGGCTTGCAGCGGGTGTTGGGCCTGGGCAGCTACAAAACGGCCTGGACTTGGTTGCATAAGCTCCGGCGCGCCATGGTGCGGCCCGGACGCGATCGGCTCAGCGGGCGCGTGGAGGTTGACGAGACTTACTTAGGAGGCTTGGAGGAGGGCGTGCGCGGTCGCCAAACCGACGCTGAGGCGCTGATTGTAGTAGCGGCCGAGGAAGATGGTGCCGGCATCGGGCGGGTTCGGATACGCACCATTCCCAACGCCTCCGGGGACAGCTTGATGGCCTTCGTCGGCGAGTCGATCGAACCCGGCAGCGTGGTCCATACCGACGGTTGGCTGGGATACGAACCGCTCGAAGGCGACGGCTATCGCCACGAGGTGAGCTACCTGGAGGGGCAACCGGCGCGCGCCTCGAAACTGCTCCCCCGGGTGCACCGCGTGGTGTCGTTAGTGAAGCGCTGGATACTGGGCACGCATCAAGGAGCGGTCACGAGCATCTCGACTCCTACCTCGACGAATTCGCCTTCCGCTTCAACCGCCGCAAGTCCAGAAGTCGAGGCAAGCTCTTTTACCGCCTGGTTCAACAGGCCGTCGCCGTGCCACCGGCACCCTACAAATCGCTGGTCGGAGGCACCGCGACACGCGCTACGGACGACCACAACATGTAGGGGCTATTTCCCAATACCTGAGTCAAGTAAATATCCATCCAATCTTTTTAACGAGCGGCGTAAAGCTCATCGGGCGTGTCAAGGGATTCGATAAGTACTGTATCGTGTTTGAAACCCACCACCAAGAGCAACTGATTTTCAAGCACGCGATCTCGACGGTCGTCGTGCCTCGTCAAGGTGGCGGCGTCTATCGAAGCACGGAACGCTCCGCCGGCGAGTTCCCGGCATCACCGGGCCCCGCCGCGGCGAATCAGCCTGTCGTAGACGCCCCATCGGTCCGGGGCGATTAGCTTTCATAAACACCGAGATTACCGACATGCGCAACCGTTAGTTCATCGAAACGGCCCTTTTGGGAAGGCCCCTTTCTCCGCTCCCCGGGGGATGGGGAATCTGTCTTTGTCCTTGGGGGGGGAAATCGCATGAAAGAATCGGTACGTCTAACTACGGAACAAGATCGAGAGACCTGTCTATTAGTCGGGGTGGAGTTGCGCTCGGGCCGCTCACGGAACGGGGGCGCGGAAGCCGTGCGGCTTTCGGCCGAGGAGTCGCTGCACGAGCTCGCCGAGTTGGCCCAGGGAGCGGGCGCGGAAGTTCTCGGTGAAACGACCCAGACCCGCGATGCTCCCGATCCCGCCACCGTCATCGGACGCGGCAAGGTCGAGGAGCTACGGGCCTGGGCGGCCGAGGTTGAGGCCGACGTGGTCGTCTTCGACCGCGATCTGTCGCCGACTCAGCAACGAAACCTCGAAAAGGCCGTCAACTGTCGCATTCTCGACCGCACGCAACTGATCTTGGACATCTTCGCGCGCCACGCACGAACCCGTGAAGGGCGACTGCAAGTCGAGCTGGCGCAGTTGCAATACATGCTGCCTCGGCTGACCGGCCGCGGCGTAGCGATGTCGAGATTGGGCGCCGGTATCGGTACTCGAGGACCGGGTGAGACCAAGCTCGAGACCGACCGCCGCCGCATCAGTCACCGCATGGAAAAGCTGAAAGCGCAACTCGAGTCGGTTCGCACCACGCGCAAGCTGCAACGCAAGAAGAGGTCCGGGGTTCCGCTGCCGACGGTCGCGCTGGCGGGCTATACGAATGCCGGGAAGTCGACGCTCTTCAATAGGCTCACCGCGGCTGAAGTCATCGCCGACAGCCGTATGTTCGCGACCCTCGACCCAACGCTTCGGGTGCTCGACCTTCCCTCGCACCGGCGCATTCTCTTGAGCGACACCGTCGGCTTTATCTCACGCCTGCCGCCAGCCCTGATTCAGGCGTTTCGAGCGACTCTCGAGGAAGTGACTGAAGCCGCCATGATCCTGCATGTGGTGGATATCGCTTCCCCCTACCGGGCCGAGTACATCAGCGAGGTCGAAAACGTTCTTGATGAACTGGGAGCGGGCGACAAACCCCGTTTGCTGGTACTCAACAAAGTCGATCTTCTCGAAGCGGGAGAGGTAGAAGCCGAAACCCGCGGCGAAGCGGTTGCGCAAGAAGAGGATTCCGTTGCCGTTTCGGCGCTCCGAGGGCAAGGTCTCGACGCCTTATGCAATGCCATCGACCGCCTGCTCCCCGGCGATGACGTGGAGGAGGTTCGCTATCGCTTTTCCCATCAAGACGGCGAAAAGTTGAGCTTTCTCTACGAACATGCCCGCGTCTTGGAGCGGAACGACAAACCTGAAGGCGTGGAGGTCACGGCGCTGGCGGCGAAGTCGGTACGGCGGAGACTGGCGGCCAACGCGGTCTAGCACTCGGCCCACGTGCAAAGACACCTTTCCCCGACCTTGTTGAGAAGGCTCCGATCTGCCATTGCGGAGGAAACTACTGCCAACCAGAGCCGCATCGTCGCGCGATGCGATCACTCAAGAATAGTGCTATGCAGCCAAACAAACTTTTTCATGCGGTCGTGGAACTAGGAGAACGTCGTCAAGCCGCGATGCCACTTCAGTCAATCGCGGCGATCAGCTTTGCCAGCAACGCGGTTCGATCGGCCATGCGATTGACCAGAATGCTCTCGTTGACCGCGTGGGCGCCCTCGCCGACCCCGCCCATCCCGTCGAGAGTAGGGATTCCCATTGCCGCCGTGAAATTGCCGTCCGAGCCGCCACCCACTTGCGCCTCTCCCAACTCGACGCCCATCTCGGCGGCCAGTTCGCGGGCTTGCCGGTAGAGCTTGAGGACACTTCGCGAGCGCACCAACGGAGGCCGGCCGACGCCGCCTTCGAGGGTCAGGCGGGTGCGCCCGTCGATTGGCTTGAGGCTTCGAAACTTCCGTTCGATATTTCGCGCATCGGCGGGGCGCGGGGCGCGCACATCCACCTCGGCCCGAGCCGCTTCGGGAACTACGTTCGACCGTGTTCCGCCTTGGATGACGCCGGGATTTACCGTGACGCCTTTTTCCAGATCCGTCCATTCGGCGATTTTCAATAGTTGCCGCGACAGCTCAAGCACGGCGCTTACCCCCGACGAAAAATCGAGCCCGGAATGCGCCGCCCGGCCCGTCACGCTTACGGTATACGTACCGCCGCCCTTGCGCGCCGTCTTAGCTCGCCCGTCGAGCCCGGCGCTCGGTTCGGCGACCAGTACGGCCTTGCTCTTCTTCGCTTCCGCTTCGGTGAAGGGTCGCGAGGTCGGGCTGCCGATTTCCTCGTCGGAGTTCAGTTGCATGACGAATCGATGGGGAACCGCGACGTCGAGTTCTCTCAGTGTCTCGGCGGCGAAGACGAAAAACGCGACACCCGATTTCATATCGAATACGCCCGGCCCCCACAGCCGCCCCTCGGCCTGCTTGAGTGGCATGCGCTCGAGCGTTCCGATCGGCCAAACCGTGTCGAGATGGCCCAAGCCCAGCACCTGCGAAGTCTTTCGGCGCCCCGGGAGGTTGAATTCCACTCGCAGGTGATTGCCGTAGAGGCGTTGACGACGAATCTTGACCTTGGCGAACGGGGCGACCTGGTCCGCGACGTATTCGACCGCACGATCGACAGCCGATTTATCGTCGGTCGGAGACTCGATGCGCACTAGATCGCCGATCCACTCGATCAGGTCGCCTAGGCGGTCTTGCGAGTAGCGCAAAATCGAATCGTTTTGGGGCATTGGTTCCCTTAGCCGGCATCGGCCAGCCAGGCGCGACGTGGCTGTCCTTTATTGTTTCACAGCCCCTTACCCTACTCGGACTCCCGACAAGCGCAGCCTCGCGGCGTACCGGCGCGAACGCCACTATCAGCCCCCACCCGAACGTGACAGTCGAAGTCGCCAAGCCTCCTCCGAAAATAGGCCCTCTGAACGTACTCTGCGTGACATACAGATCTCGGAATAGCCAGGCGAGAGGGCTGACACGGCAGCGACCGAAACAGAATTTTCATGGCGTAAAAGAGCTTGCCTCGACTTCTGGACTTGCGGCGGTTGAAGCGGAAGGCGAATTCGTCGAGGTAGGAGTCGAGATGCTCGTGACTGACCGCTCCTTGATGCGTGCCCAGTATCCAGCGCTTCACTAACGACACCACGCGGTGCACCCGGGGGAGCAGTTTCGAGGCGCGCGCCGGTTGCCCCTCCAGGTAGCTCACCTCGTGGCGATAGCCGTCGCCTTCGAGCGGTTCGTATCCCAGCCAACCGTCGGTATGGACCACGCTGCCGGGTTCGATCGACTCGCCGACGAAGGCCATCAAGCTGTCCCCGGAGGCGTTGGGAATGGTGCGTATCCGAACCCGCCCGATGCCGGCACCATCTTCCTCGGCCGCTACTACAATCAGCGCCTTAGCGTCGGTTTGGCGACCGCGCACGCCCTCCTCCAAGCCTCCTAAGTAAGTCTCGTCAACCTCCACGCGCCCGCTGAGCCGATCGCGTCCGGGCCGCACCATGGCGCGCCGGAGCTTATGCAACCAAGTCCAGGCCGTTTTGTAGCTGCCCAGGCCCAACACCCGCTGCAAGCCAGCGCGCTCGCCCCGTTCTTCTGGCTCGTGAGCCACCACATGGCTCGAAACCAACTCTGGAGAGGTTGGCGGGTGTCTTGAAATATTGTGCCCGCCGTTGGAGAAGCTTGATGCCCGCAGCCGGCGCACTCCAGCAGCGCTGTCCGCACCGCCCACGCTTTGTCGTGCCCGCATCGCGGACAACGAAAACCCTCCGGCCAGCGGAGTTGACACAGATACTCTCGACAGGCCTGCTCGGTGGCGAAACGCGCCTCGAACTCGGCCAGATTCCGAGGATAATCTTCCATTTCCCCGATCCTACATCTTGTGGTCACCTGAGTCAAGTCAATACCCATCTATCCGGATTCAGTAAAAACACTCTAAACTGTTTTGGTGCAACCAGTTGAACAGTATATCAAAAGTGAGACTTAAACTTTTATTCGGGACATGGTTGATACGGACGTAAAGCCTACGAACAGGTAGCCGATAAATACTAGTAGGGCTCGGCCGGCGGGAAGGGTGATACCAACCAGGACCGGCCGCACGTCGCCCGAAGGCGGGAGTCGGAGCTGCGGAAGAGCCCGCTGAAGGGAGACCGTGGATCAATGGAAAAGGCCATCGTTATCGACGATTCGCGAGCGATTCGACGAATCTTGGGCCAGACGATGCGGGAGTTGGGTTTTGATGTGTGTGAGGCTTCCGACGGCGCCGAGGCGCTGCAGAGATTAAACGAACTAGGTCCGCCGGTTCAACTCATGCTGGTGGACTGGAATATGCCTCGCATGAACGGACTCGACTTCGTCACCGAAGTCCGCCGCGACGATCGTTTTTCAGCTTCCTTGGTTGTGATGGTTACGACGGAAACGTCGGTCGACCAGATGAGCAAGGCGCTCGACGCCGGCGCGAATGAGTACGTCATGAAACCGTTCACGAAAGAGATTATCGAAGACAAACTCCGCATCCTTGGCATCATGAACTGACGGGGATCCGGAAACCACGCCGCCAAGACGTCGGCCGGCCTCCGCAATGTCCATTCGCTCCACCCGAGTTATCCCCGCTGGACGTAACATTCGCGTCCTCGTCGTGGACGATTCCGTCGTGATGCGGCGGCTGATCACCCGGGCTCTCTCCGAAGAGGACGATCTGGAAGTCGTGGGCGTCGCCTCGAACGGCGAATTAGCGCTGACCAAGATTCCCCAGGTGAACCCCGACATCGTTACGCTCGACATCGAAATGCCGCGGATGGATGGTCTCGAAGCACTGCGGCGCATTCGACGGCAATATCCCGACTTGGTCGTCATCATGTTCTCGACCTTGACCGAACGCGGCGCCGGCCACACGTTGGAGGCGCTGACGCTTGGGGCGAACGATTACATGACCAAGGCCGCAAACGGCGGGTCACTCGATAATTCACTGGGACAACTACGAGCGGAGCTGGCCCTCAAGATCCGACAGTTCTTTCGGTTGGCGTCGCCGCCCCCCGGCGAGCGATCGAGAGTGGTCGCCCCCTCTACGCCGCCATTCAGACCGATTGCGCCCGTCGGCCCAAAGGACATTGTCTTAATCGGGGTTTCGACCGGCGGCCCGAACGCTCTTGCCGAGGTATTTCCGTCGTTTCCTCGTCACTTGGCCTGCCCGGTTGTCGTGGTGCAACATATGCCGCCAATTTTTACGCGCCTGCTGGCCGAGCGTCTTGACGGCTGCAGCCCGTTATCGGTCGCCGAGGCCGCCGACGGCGTGAAACTGGAACCCGGCAAGGCTCTTGTGGCGCCCGGCGGTTCTCATCTCGTTCTGCGGCAACAGAACGGCTTTGTGACCGCCAATCTTGACAACTCTCCCCCAGTGAATTCGTGCCGTCCCGCCGTGGATCGGCTCTTTGAGTCAGCCGCGGAGGTCTACGGCCGCAGGGCTTTGGCGGTCGTTCTCACCGGAATGGGACAAGACGGATTAAACGGAACCAAGCAACTCAAAGCCAAGGGCGCGTCGGTAATCGTCCAGGACAAACCCTCCAGCGTCGTGTGGGGAATGCCCGGTTTTGTTGCCGAAGCGGGCCTGGCGGATGTTGTCGCGCCCCTAGACAAAGTCGCTTCCGAGATCTTGAAAAGAGTCTAAGATCGTTATGCCTCTAACTAGTCATTCCGAATCGGAACTCCAAAAAATCACCACCGACAACTATCGCTTCCTGTGCCAGACCGTCTACCACGACTCCGGCATTGTGTTGGACGATTCGAAAAGCTACCTCGTCGAAGCGCGCTTGCTCCCGGTCGCCCGCAGCGAAGGGGCTACCTCGCTCGACGCTTTGTGCAATTTGATTCGCGCCACAAACGGACATCGCGTTCGAAACAAAGTCGTTGAAGCGATGACGACCAACGAAACATTGTTCTTTCGGGATGTTTCGCCCTTCGACGCTCTGCGCGAAACCATCATTCCCGAGATCCGGGAAAAGCTCGCCTTCAAGCGTCCCTTGCGGCTCTGGTCGGCGGCGTGTTCGTCCGGCCAGGAGCCCTACAGTGTCGCCATGCTGTGGCTCGAGCTGGGTTTCCACGCACGGGAAATCGAAATTCTCGGAACCGATCTTTCCGACGAGATGTTGGCCAAGGCCGCCGAGGGCCGCTTTCTTCAATTGGAAGTCAACCGCGGACTCCCGGCCAAATACCTCGTCAAGTACTTCACACGACATAACTTGGAGTGGCAGGTCAAACCGGAGTTGCGGTCCATGGTCAAGTGGCGCAAATTCAACCTTAAGGACAACTCTCTTTCTCTGGGCAGCTTTGACGTCGTCTTCTGCCGCAACGTTCTGATCTAGATGGGTATTTACTTGACTCAGGTGACCACAAGATGTAGGATCGGGGAAATGGAAGATTATCCTCGGAATCTGGCCGAGTTCGAGGCGCGTTTCGCCACCGAGCAGGCCTGTCGAGAGTATCTGTGTCAACTCCGCTGGCCGGAGGGTTTTCGTTGTCCGCGATGCGGGCACGACAAAGCGTGGGCGGTGCGGACAGCGCTGCTGGAGTGCGCCGGCTGCGGGCATCAAGCTTCTCCAACGGCGGGCACAATATTTCAAGACACCCGCCAACCCCTCCAGAGTTGGTTTCGAGCCATGTGGTGGCTCACGAGCCAGAAGAACGGGGCGAGCGCGCTGGGCTTGCAGCGGGTGTTGGGCCTGGGCAGCTACAAAACGGCCTGGACTTGGTTGCATAAGCTCCGGCGCGCCATGGTGCGGCCCGGACGCGATCGGCTCAGCGGGCGCGTGGAGGTTGACGAGACTTACTTAGGAGGCTTGGAGGAGGGCGTGCGCGGTCGCCAAACCGACGCTGAGGCGCTGATTGTAGTAGCGGCCGAGGAAGATGGTGCCGGCATCGGGCGGGTTCGGATACGCACCATTCCCAACGCCTCCGGGGACAGCTTGATGGCCTTCGTCGGCGAGTCGATCGAACCCGGCAGCGTGGTCCATACCGACGGTTGGCTGGGATACGAACCGCTCGAAGGCGACGGCTATCGCCACGAGGTGAGCTACCTGGAGGGGCAACCGGCGCGCGCCTCGAAACTGCTCCCCCGGGTGCACCGCGTGGTGTCGTTAGTGAAGCGCTGGATACTGGGCACGCATCAAGGAGCGGTCAGTCACGAGCATCTCGACTCCTACCTCGACGAATTCGCCTTCCGCTTCAACCGCCGCAAGTCCAGAAGTCGAGGCAAGCTCTTTTACCGCCTGGTTCAACAGGCCGTCGCCGTGCCACCGGCACCCTACAAATCGCTGGTCGGAGGCACCGCGACACGCGCTACGGACGACCACAACATGTAGGGGCTATTTCCCAATACCTGAGTCAAGTAAATACCCATCCTGATCTATTTCGACATCGAAACGAAACGCAGAGTCTTGAAACAAATCAAGCAGACCCTGCAACCCGGCGGATACTTGGTTTTGGGGTCCAGTGAAACCTGAATTATGCACTGCGGGGTGCACCTGAGGAGGGTTGAGCCGCAAGGGACCATTTGGGGACCCCCGAAAACATGGGGTGAAAAGGTAGGCTGGCAAAGATTCCAGCTTCGCCAACCCACCCCAAGGAGGTCACCCAAATGGTTACCAAACGAAAACAGCATAGCTCCCCAAGGCCCGTCAAACAAGGCCTGGACGCGAGGGCCCCGCAGCCCAATAAAATAGGGGCTTCCACGCCCTATAACTTCCGCGGCAAGAATCTGACTCCCTACGGCGGCCTGCTGCCGGTCGCCACCCTGCTCGAAAGACTCGACTTCCAAGCGCTGGTGGAAGAAACCCTTAGCGTCAAACGAATCACCCGTGTGATGAGCCTCTACCAGTTTGTGCTGGCCCTCGTGCTGGGCCTCTATGTCGGCTTTGCGCGGCTCCACCAACTCCGCTTCATCGCTCGCGACCCCATCCTGACCGGCATCTTAAAAGTGACGCGGCTGCCGCCGCAATCCACGCTGTGGCGCTTTCTGGCCTCGCTGCATCTGAACGTGGCGCGGCAGATCCTGTCGATGCAGCGCCAACTGCGGGAACGAGTCTGGACGGCGGCCAACGTGCGGTTGACCACGGTGACCCTGGACACCGACACCACCGTGCACACGCTCTATGGCCGACAGATGGGCGGACGCAAGAGCTACAACCCCAAAAACAAGGGCAAGCGCAGCTACCAGCCGATACTGACTTTCCTGGCCGAGACGCGCGAATACCTGATGGGCGGGTTGCGCCATGGCGACCGGCCCACGGGCAAAGAGATTGTGGCGCACCTGGAGAGCGCTTTCCGGGCTTTGCCAGCCGGCGTGAAGAAGATTTTCGCGCGGGCCGATTCCGGCTTTGATGGGTATTTACTTGACTCAGGTGACCACAAGATGTAGGATCGGGGAAATGGAAGATTATCCTCGGAATCTGGCCGAGTTCGAGGGGCGTTTCGCCACCGAGCAGGCCTGTCGAGAGTATCTGTGTCAACTCCGCTGGCCGGAGGGTTTTCGTTGTCCGCGATGCGGGCACGACAAAGCGTGGGCAGTGCGGACAGCGCTGCTGGAGTGCGCCGGCTGCGGGCATCAAGCTTCTCCAACGGCGGGCACAATATTTCAAGACACCCGCCAACCCCTCCAGAGTTGGTTTCGAGCGATGTGGTGGCTCACGAGCCAGAAGAACGGGGCGAGCGCGCTGGGCTTGCAGCGGGTGTTGGGCCTGGGCAGCTACAAAACGGCCTGGACTTGGTTGCATAAGCTCCGGCGCGCCATGGTGCGGCCCGGACGCGATCGGCTCAGCGGGCGCGTGGAGGTTGACGAGACTTACTTAGGAGGCTTGGAGGAGGGCGTGCGCGGTCGCCAAACCGACGCTGAGGCGCTGATTGTAGTAGCGGCCGAGGAAGATGGTGCCGGCATCGGGCGGGCTGGGCACGCATCAAGGAGCGGTCAGTCACGAGCATCTCGACTCCTACCTCGACGAATTCGCCTTCCGCTTCAACCGCCGCAAGTCCAGAAGTCGAGGCAAGCTCTTTTACCGCCTGGTTCAACAGGCCGTCGCCGTGCCACCGGCACCCTACAAATCGCTGGTCGGAGGCACCGCGACACGCGCTACGGACGACCACAACATGTAGGGGCTATTTCCCAATACCTGAGTTAAGTAAATACCCATCCCGGCTTTTATTGCTGGGAAGCGGTGGAAGCCTACGAACAAGCGCGTTGTCAGTTCGTCCTCGTGGCGCGCAAGACCAGGCGACTGGTCGAGCAGTTGCAGCAAGCCGAATGGAAGCCCTCGCCCCACAGCGACGCTGCTGCGGAATGCGAATTCCTCTACCAGCCGCAAGGCTGGGGCAGGGCCTGCCGCTTTGTCGCGCTGCGTTATGAAAAGGAGCCGGAAACCGACGAGGTCAAGCAATATCAGTTGTGATGGGTATTTACTTGACTCAGGTGACCACAAGATGTAGGATCGGGGAAATGGAAGATTATCCTCGGAATCTGGCCGAGTTCGAGGCGCGTTTCGCCACCGAGCAGGCCTGTCGAGAGTATCTGTGTCAACTCCGCTGGCCGGAGGGTTTTCGTTGTCCGCGATGCGGGCACGACAAAGCGTGGGCGGTGCGGACAGCGCTGCTGGAGTGCGCCGGCTGCGGGCATCAAGCTTCTCCAACGGCGGGCACAATATTTCAAGACACCCGCCAACCCCTCCAGAGTTGGTTTCGAGCCATGTGGTGGCTCACGAGCCAGAAGAACGGGGCGAGCGCGCTGGGCTTGCAGCGGGTGTTGGGCCTGGGCAGCTACAAAACGGCCTGGACTTGGTTGCATAAGCTCCGGCGCGCCATGGTGCGGCCCGGACGCGATCGGCTCAGCGGGCGCGTGGAGGTTGACGAGACTTACTTAGGAGGCTTGGAGGAGGGCGTGCGCGGTCGCCAAACCGACGCTAAGGCGCTGATTGTAGTAGCGGCCGAGGAAGATGGTGCCGGCATCGGGCGGGCTGGGCACGCATCAAGGAGCGGTCAGTCACGAGCATCTCGACTCCTACCTCGACGAATTCGCCTTCCGCTTCAACCGCCGCAAGTCCAGAAGTCGAGGCAAGCTCTTTTACCGCCTGGTTCAACAGGCCGTCGCCGTGCCACCGGCACCCTACAAATCGCTGGTCGGAGGCACCGCGACACGCGCTACGGACGACCACAACATGTAGGGGCTATTTCCCAATACCTGAGTCAAGTAAATACCCATATCAGTTGTTTGAAACCAGCGCTTACACCTACCGCGTGTTTGTGACCAATCTCGCCGAGCCGATCGCGGTGGTGGTGTGGTTTTACAATCAGCGCGCCGGGGCGGAGAACCTTATCAAAGAAGCCAACAACGACGCCGGACTGGCGGCCCATCCTTCGCGCCGCTTTGACATGAACCGCAATCACTTTCAGTTGGTCATGCTGGCCTACAACCTCAACTGCTGGCTGCTGCTGTTCCAACGCGAAGCCGACGCCACCCCGGAGAAGCTGCGGCACACCACCCTGGCGACGGCGCGGCTGCGCTTTCTGTTCGTGGCGGCCAAGATCTGGCGGCATGCCGGTAGAACGGGCATCAGCTACAGCGATCAGTACCAGGAGCAGGGACTGTTCGAGCGGCTGATGCGGCGGCTGCGGGCGATGGCGCCGCCGGGATCAAGCTGCGCGCCGGTGGTGGAGGGTGCGCTGCGTTGAGGGGCGCTGTGCATAGAATTTTATGCACTTGCCGCAAGCTACTGAGAACATGCCGCTTGTGAGCCCGCTTTTGCCCGCCGGGATTGGGAGGCGGCTCAAACTGGGAGGGAAACAGCAGAAAGGACGACTTGCTAAATCACTGTGTTGACACGACTGCCGCTACCGCCACAACTCCATCGGCGACGGCTACGCCGAATCTGCGCATGATGGGTATTTACTTGACTCAGGTGACCACAAGATGTAGGATCGGGGAAATGGAAGATTATCCTCGGAATCTGGCCGAGTTCGAGGCGCGTTTCGCCACCGAGCAGGCCTGTCGAGAGTATCTGTGTCAACTCCGCTGGCCGGAGGGTTTTCGTTGTCCGCGATGCGGGCACGACAAAGCGTGGGCGGTGCGGACAGCGCTGCTGGAGTGCGCCGGCTGCGGGCATCAAGCTTCTCCAACGGCGGGCACAATATTTCAAGACACCCGCCAACCCCTCCAGAGTTGGTTTCGAGCCATGTGGTGGCTCACGAGCCAGAAGAACGGGGCGAGCGCGCTGGGCTTGCAGCGGGTGTTGGGCCTGGGCAGCTACAAAACGGCCTGGACTTGGTTGCATAAGCTCCGGCGCGCCATGGTGCGGCCCGGACGCGATCGGCTCAGCGGGCGCGTGGAGGTTGACGAGACTTACTTAGGAGGCTTGGAGGAGGGCGTGCGCGGTCGCCAAACCGACGCTGAGGCGCTGATTGTAGTAGCGGCCGAGGAAGATGGTGCCGGCATCGGGCGGGTTCGGATACGCACCATTCCCAACGCCTCCGGGGACAGCTTGATGGCCTTCGTCGGCGAGTCGATCGAACCCGGCAGCGTGGTCCATACCGACGGTTGGCTGGGATACGAACCGCTCGAAGGCGACGGCTATCGCCACGAGGTGAGCTACCTGGAGGGGCAACCGGCGCGCGCCTCGAAACTGCTCCCCCGGGTGCACCGCGTGGTGTCGTTAGTGAAGCGCTGGATACTGGGCACGCATCAAGGAGCGGTCAGTCACGAGCATCTCGACTCCTACCTCGACGAATTCGCCTTCCGCTTCAACCGCCGCAAGTCCAGAAGTCGAGGCAAGCTCTTTTACCGCCTGGTTCAACAGGCCGTCGCCGTGCCACCGGCACCCTACAAATCGCTGGTCGGAGGCACCGCGACACGCGCTATGGACGACCACAACATGTAGGGGCTATTTCCCAATACCTGAGTCAAGTAAATACTCATCCTGCGCATAATTCAGGTGAAACCACTCTCAACGTGGACGACACCTTCGACCGTCGTAAGCTGGGTCGAGCTATCTTGTACCAAAAGCCCGCCAAGTGAGCCGTATCGACGATGACGGGCGCGCACAAAACCAGCACCAAAGGACACCAAAGGGACCAGCGATGATCGAGACCCAAACGGAACTGGAAAATCATAAGCAAGCCGCCTCCGATGTTGTGCGGGAAGTTTTTTCCACGATGCTGCGCATCGACGCACAACCACTCGCGGACATAACGCCCGTCCCCGCCGACCATCCCGTCGTGGGTTGCATCCACTTCGCCGGCCCGTGGAAGGGGGCTCTGTTGCTCGGATGCGGCCCTCAACAGGCCGCGGCTTTCGCGGCCGCGCTTGTGGGCATTGAAGCTCCCGACGAAGTCAACGACGACGTTCGCGACGCGATTGGGGAAATTACAAATATGATCGCCGGGAACCTCAAGTCCATGTTTCCCAGTGGAACCCAGCTTTCCGCCCACTCGGTCGTCGAGGGCAAGAGTTTCACCCTAAAAGTGTGCGGAGGCAATGAGGCGATGCAGTTGGGGTTTGATTCCGACCGCGGCCCGTTTTCGATCACGCTGGTTCGCATGACCGAAAGCCGCCCGCCCGCGGCAACCCGGTGAACCCAAGGTGCTCCGACTGCCCGTTTCCGCCTGGACCAATGCCCCATGTTGGTACCTTAGTACTTCCAATTTAGACCGATAGTCCTATTGTGCTTACGGTGGTATTTGTAGAAGACTAAGGGCTGAGATGCTGGAGCGCCCAAATAGGTACGAGATCCACCGACCGCTCGAGTACAAGATCCGAGGTACGGCGGGCCCTGTCGTGGGGGCCGGCCGCACACTGAACATCAGCCGTCGCGGCGTTCTCTTCCATGCGGAAGAAGATCTCAAAGTAGGCAGGCGCATCGAGCTTGTCGTGCGAATGGGATCCGCCTTGGGCAAGGGCCCCGACGTCAATCTTGTTGTCCAGGGAGTAACGGTGCGCTGCTTAAAAGGCAATGTCGCCGTTGCGATCAAGAAGTACAAACTGCGGACCGCTGCGTAGATCGTAATCCTCGATTCGAATCCACTCCCCTCAGTGAGGTGTGTGCGGTGACGCACTTTCCGCTCACCCGCGCGATAGGCCTCATTGCCTCCCGCGATTTTCCGGAAATCCGCTTTAGGACCGAATAGATGCCGGAGGGGGCGTCCCGACTCTCTTTCCTCGCGATATCCTGATATACTCCCGAAACGTCGGAGACCGCCGACAAGAAGGGACCAAGCATGAAACTGGAAGGTAAGGGAGCCATTGTCACCGGTGCGGGCAGCGGTATCGGAGAGGCCGTGGCGGTCTGCTTTGCCCGAGAAGGCGCAACCGTCGCGACCTGGGGCCGCAACCTCGACAAGCTCGAACGCGCCCGCGACAAGGCCGGCGAAGCCGCTGAGCGCTTGCTGCCGCAAGCCGTCGATGTCGCCGATCGTGACGCCGTCCGAGCGGCCGTGGAACAGGCCAAGCAGGTGTTGGGCGGAGTCGACATTCTGGTAAACAACGCCGGCACGAATGTTGCCAAGCGCGCGCTCCACGAACTATCCACCGAAGACTTCGACCGCATCGTGGACGTCAATCTACGCGGAGTCTTTCACTCGATTCACGCCGTGCTTCCTCATATGCGAAGTCGCCGCGACGGACTCATCATCAACGTGACGTCGGTTGCGGGCGTACGGGCGAGCGTGCTGGGCGGGACCGCCTACAGCGCCTCGAAATTCGGAGCGGCGGCATTGAGTCTCATGGTCGGACTCGAGGAAGGGGAGAACGGAATTCGCTCCTGCAATATCTGTCCCGGAGAAGTGAACACCCCGATTCTCGATGACCGGCCGGTGGTGCCGCCGCCGGACAAGCGGGCCGCGATGTTGCAGCCCGAGGATCTCGCCCACGCCGCGCTTTTCGTGGCGACGCTCCCGCCGCGCGCGACCGTGCCGGAGTTGATCATCACCCCTTCGCTCCAGCAATTTGCCTGAGAGGCGGCCATGAGACCGCCCGCGCAACGGAATAAGTCTTGCTCGCGTGGAAGGCTAAGGCCCGACGGGAATGTCGAGCGGAACGATTTCCGCGACCGCGCGGGTGAACTCATCGAGGTCGAAGGGTTTGGCGAACGTACGCCGCACGCCGAGTTGCTCGGCCACCGCTAAGTAATGGCGGCCGTCTATGGCTCCTCCTCCCGAGATCGCGATCACTGGAATTTGGAACGAGTACGGCGCAATCGCTCCAACACCTCGCAACCGTCCTGTTCCGGCATCACGATGTCAGTGATGACCAGGTCGATGACTTGACTGTCAATCAGCTTCAACGCCTCGTGGCCGTCGGACGCGGTGAGGACCGGATATCCGCTTTTTTCGAGCGTTTGGCGTAGAAGGTCCCGCACCTTCTCGTCGTCATCAATGACTAGAATGTTAGACACTCTCATCTAACCATCGTCCTTCCGGCCTTCGTCCAACACCCCCCTCACGGTCGCGCTCAGATCTTCCGCCGAAAAGGGCTTGGCGATCACAGCGTGCGCACCGTGATCGCCGGCCCTAGAGCCGGAAACAGCGCCGCTGAACCCGCTCATCAGCACAGTCGGAAGATCCGGGCGAACACGATTCAACTCGGCGGTCAGTTGCGGCCCCGTCAGGTGAGGCATTGTAACATCAGTCGACGAGATCGAACAGCCGCGGGTCCTGTCGCACCAGGGTACAAGCCTCTCTGCGGTCACTGACGGCGGTGACCCGATAACCGAGTCGCGTCAGCATCCGGCGGCACAGTCGCGCCACCGTTTCTTCATCGTCCACCAAGAGAATGTGCCCGCTGCCCGAATGGTCCGCCGCAATCGCATTCGCCTCGCTGACAACGGCCTCGTCATCCATGCACGGCAAGAAAACGTGAAAGGCCGCTCCGGCGGTTCCTTCGTCGACCCAGATGACGCCTTCATGCAACTCTACGATTCCTTGCACTACCGACAACCCGAGACCCGTTCCCTCCCCGGGCGCCTTGGTCGTAAAGAAGGGCTCGAAAATCTTGTCTCGTAGGGAAGGGGCGATTCCCGGGCCCGTATCGGCGACGCTGAGCCGAACGTATTGACCCTCGCGAAGCCCTCCGATTTTCCGGCACAGAGCCGGACCGACCCGGACCCGCTCGAGCCGGATAGACGATTTTCCGCCCGATTCCCCCATGGCCTGGTAGGCGTTCGTACACAGGTTCACGACGACCTGGTGGATCTGGGTCGGGTCCGCCAAGACCACGCCGCATTCGGGATCAATCTTCGACTCCAGCCGAACCGTGGACGGCAGGGAAGCTCTCATGAGCTTGAGGGCCTCCTCGACTCTCGGCCCGATTTCAACCGGCCGCCGCTCCTGCTCGTCTCGGCGGCTGAACGTCAGAATCCGGCGCACCAGATCTTCCGCCCGCCGTCCCGCCGACTGGACTTCCAGTAGATTTTCGTAAGCTGGGCTTTCTTTCGGGAGACCGGCGGCGGCCAGTCGCGAAAAACCAAGGATCGAGGTGAGAATGTTGTTGAAGTCGTGCGCGATGCCGCCCGCCAATGTCCCGAGGGCTTCGATCTTTTGGCGTTGGCGCAGCCGCGCCTCGGTGTCCTTGGGTTCGGTGATGTCGTAGCCAATCGTGCAATCGTATTCAGCACCCTCGAATCGCACATAGTGGGAACGGCATTCAACCGGCAAGGCCTCTGCTTCGGCCGTTCGGATGGTCGCCTCAAATCGCCGCCGACCCCGCCGCCGCAATTCCCGCCAATGGGCCCGTTGTCGGCGAGGCTGGAAATCGGGGTTGATATCTCGCACGTTCATCGAAAGCAACTGCTCTTGGTCCTTGCCCAGAATCCTTCCCGCCCTGGCGTTGGCGTCGACGATTCGGCCCTCGGGAGAAAACCACAAAATGGCGACGTCAGCCTGGTCCATCGAAAATCGGGTTCGAAGCAATTGATCCTCGGTATGCCGCAACCGATTGCGTTGCGCTGAATCGGCTACCCGGAACAAAGCGACCGCGGCGGGCAACAATAAGAATGTGATGATTGCCAAGCCGACCGCCCAAGGTCTTGCCGCGGCATGGATTTCGGCGTCCACGTGCTCGCCGGTATATGAATGGCCACTAGGGCGTCTAACGCGGGGGCATACGCAAAGGCCGCAACCTGTTCCCGCCCCGCGAGATTCGTAAATCGCCCGGTCCAATCGCGTTGCACCGCGGCCAGCTCTCGCGGAGTTCGGGGGCCGTGGGGCCAATCCGTCTCGATCACGGCGCCGCCGCGCTGCGCGCCCACCCACTCAGGCCTTGCCGTGTGCAAGAGAAGCGTGCCGTCGGGCGGCAACACGCAGAGGTAGCTGCCCGCAAAGCGCTGCTCGGTGTTGTGCCACAGCTTCTCAACGGCCTTGACCGTGTCGGCCCTCCGGGGAGCCGCAGCGTCCCCGGCCGCGGCCGCCAGGGTGCGAGCCAAGTTCAAGTTGCTGCGATAAATCGTGTCTAGAATCTGTTCTTGGCTTGATTGATAGGCGAACCAGGCCACCAGCCAGCTCAACACGATAGCGGCCATCGCTAGGGCGTAAGCGGGGCGAACCGCCCCAGGAGCCTTCCCCTCCGAGGCAAGTTTTCTTCGTGTTTTGTCGCTCACCTTGTTACGATTGGCGCGAAGGCCGGGGGAAATACCCGAACCGGCTCGCGGTTCATCGCGAAAAACGCCACGCCGGGCCGACGGATCCGGCGGCGCAACGTAAGTCCCCGGCGACATTACGGGATGTCCCCGCCGCATGGCCGTTCAGGTCGAAGGCGTGTCCGAACAATACGGTCGTTCCCCAGTCGGCGCTTCAACGCGCCGTGACCGTACGATTAGCTACTTAGTAATCCCCGAACGTAGCCCGCAAATCTGTGAGGGGGGCGGGAAGGTGAGCGCGTACTACCGGCCGCCCAGCCGGCTTCATACAATATCGGAGTGCCCATCACGACGAGTTCACCCGTCTGTTGTCATCTTAATCGCCATCGATGAAGCTAATGAGCAAACCGTGTAAAGATTAGATAAAGATGCTGGGAGCCCCTGTACTCAAAATGACATTTGATGGGTACTTACTTGACTCAGGTATTGGGAAATAGCCCCTACATGTTGTGGTCGTCCGTAGCGCGTGTCGCGGTGCCTCCGACCAGCGATTTGTAGGGTGCCGGTGGCACGGCGACGGCCTGTTGAACCAGGCGGTAAAAGAGCTTGCCTCGACTTCTGGACTTGCGGCGGTTGAAGCGGAAGGCGAATTCGTCGAGGTAGGAGTCGAGATGCTCGTGACTGACCGCTCCTTGATGCGTGCCCAGTATCCAGCGCTTCACTAACGACACCACGCGGTGCACCCGGGGGAGCAGTTTCGAGGCGCGCGCCGGTTGCCCCTCCAGGTAGCTCACCTCGTGGCGATAGCCGTCGCCTTCGAGCGGTTCGTATCCCAGCCAACCGTCGGTATGGACCACGCTGCCGGGTTCGATCGACTCGCCGACGAAGGCCATCAAGCTGTCCCCGGAGGCGTTGGGAATGGTGCGTATCCGAACCCGCCCGATGCCGGCACCATCTTCCTCGGCCGCTACTACAATCAGCGCCTTAGCGTCGGTTTGGCGACCGCGCACGCCCTCCTCCAAGCCTCCTAAGTAAGTCTCGTCAACCTCCACGCGCCCGCTGAGCCGATCGCGTCCGGGCCGCACCATGGCGCGCCGGAGCTTATGCAACCAAGTCCAGGCCGTTTTGTAGCTGCCCAGGCCCAACACCCGCTGCAAGCCCAGCGCGCTCGCCCCGTTCTTCTGGCTCGTGAGCCACCACATGGCTCGAAACCAACTCTGGAGGGGTTGGCGGGTGTCTTGAAATATTGTGCCCGCCGTTGGAGAAGCTTGATGCCCGCAGCCGGCGCACTCCAGCAGCGCTGTCCGCACCGCCCACGCTTTGTCGTGCCCGCATCGCGGACAACGAAAACCCTCCGGCCAGCGGAGTTGACACAGATACTCTCGACAGGCCTGCTCGGTGGCGAAACGCGCCTCGAACTCGGCCAGATTCCGAGGATAATCTTCCATTTCCCCGATCCTACATCTTGTGGTCACCTGAGTCAAGTAAATACCCATCTGACATTTTATGCTTGGAAACTCGATATACAGGGCGATTACCGCGGAGCCCCAACGTTTCGCAACCGGTAGTCTCGTCCCGGCACCTGGATCACTCGGCACATCTCGTAAATACGCGAACGCGCACGGGCTCCTATGCGGTCGGCGAGGGTATCTTTGACGTTGTACTTTCCTATCGCGTCCTTCTCGACGCTGCTGTCGCCCAGGACGGGATCGGGAAGGTTGGTCGTCACGATCAGAGCCTTGCGCTCGTTGTAGCGGTGATTAATGATCGCCGTGACCGTGTCTTCCACCCAATCGGTAACGCGATGCGAACCCAGGTCGTCGATCAAGACGACTTCGGTGTCGAGGGCTGCTCGGTAGGCCTGTTTGTCGGCGGCCCCGGCGGTCGGATTGTAACTCTGGCGAATTCGGTCAAGCAAAGTTTGGTAGTCAAAAAAGACACACTCAAACCCGCGTGACAGCAATTGCCGCAGCACCGCCGTCGCCAGATGTGTCTTACCGACGCCGGTGCCCCCCTGAAGCAGCAGGCCTAATCGCGACAGCGAGGGGTAATCGCGGGCGTAGGCCTTCGCCCCCAGCATCACCTTGATCAGGGCTTCGTGGGCAATCGGGTTCTCGCGCGGGCTGCCCGGAGAAAAGTTATCGAAATCGGCCTCGCGAAATCGCTCCGGGATTTGCGCCCGAGAGACCAGCGTGTCCCCTCGCTCACTCTGAAAGCAATCGCACCGCTCGACCGCTTCGACGCCGTCGTTGACGACCTGTTTCCAACCGGTGCCGTCACAGTGGGGACAATTGGGATTCGGCTTCATCTCGTCCCCTCATTCCACCACAGCCAAGACGTCTCCGGCGGCGACCGACGCGCCTTTGTCGATCGGTAACGCGGTCACCTTGCCGGTTTTCGGCGAACGGATCTCATTTTGCATCTTCATGGCCTCGACGATGGCCAATCCCTGACCGGCCTCCACGTCGTCTCCGGCGGCGACTAAGACATCGATCAGCTTGCCCGGCATCGGGGAAACAACTTCCTGGCGACCCTCGGCGGCGAGCCCGGATCTTCGCGCGGAGGAACGGCGTGGGTCGCGCACGGCGACGGCGAATCGCCGCCCGTTGACGTGGGCGAACTCTCTGCCTCCGACCGTTTCGAAGCGTACCTCGAGACTCTTGTCGCCAATGAGAATCGAATAGGCGTCAGCTCCGACGGCTTCGACGTCGGCGATGTGGTAGGTGCCGTCGATAGTGAAGGAGCAGGGCGCTTCAGGCGTGCCGGCAGCCATCGCCAGTTCGCGCTCGACTCCGTCCAACTCGACGATCAGTTTCATGCTCCTCACGAGCCTTCCAAATGGGGCGGCCTAGACCGAGAACCCATGGCTATCGCAACGACGCTCGTTTCGCGGCGGAGCGCCAGGCGCTTCGGATGGAGTGAGACCTGTCCGGCGCATCGGCGGCACTTCGAAAACGAAGTCCGGCCGCCAAGATCGCCGCTTCTTCTTCCCCGTCAACGCCGGACTCCGCGGCCTCCTGCCGGTTCGACAAAAAGCGTTCGATAAACCCGGTATCGATGACGCCAGCACAAAAAGCGGGGTCTTCCACAAGGTCGCGGAAGAATCCGATGGTCGTGCGGATCCCGGCGATATGGTACTCGGCCAAGGCCCCCCGCAGCCGCGCAATCGCCTCCGGCCGCGTCGGCGCCCAGACAGCCAGCTTGGCGATCAGCGGATCGTATTCGAGCGGCACCCGCCAACCTGCGTCGGCGCCGGAATCCACTCGAACCCCCGAACCCGAGGGCCGCTCGATGGCCGTGATCAGACCCGGCGAGGGCAGAAAGCCGTTGTCGGGATCTTCGGCGTAAATGCGGCATTCAATCGCGCTGCCCTGGAAACGGATGTCGCTTTGGCGATACCCTAACGGCTCGCCCGCGGCGATCAGAATCTGCTCCTTCACCAAATCCAAGCCGGTGACCATCTCCGTTACCGGGTGCTCCACCTGCAGCCGCGTATTCATTTCGAGAAAGTAGAAATTGCACTCGCCGTCCATCAGGAATTCCACCGTCCCGGCATTGCTGTAGCCGGCCGCGGCGGCGGCGCGCACGGCGGCGGCGGTTAGCTTGTCGCGCACCCCGGGTTCGGGATCGATCAACGGCGAGGGAGTTTCTTCGACGACTTTTTGATGTCGACGTTGCAACGAGCACTCCCGCTCGCCCAGGTGAATGACTTGGCCGTGCTCGTCGGCCAGGATTTGCACCTCGATATGGCGCGGCGTCTCAATTGCCTTTTCGACGTAGATGTCGCCGTTTCCAAAGGACGCCAGGGCCTCGCCGCGCGCTTGGGCGAAATACGACTCCCATTCGGCGGCCGAGCGCACTAGGCGCATCCCCTTGCCGCCTCCTCCCGCCGCGGCCTTGAGCATCACTGGAAAGCCGATTTCGGCGGCGCTATCAAGCGCCTCGTCGGGATCTTCGACAGCGCTCATGGTGCCGGGAACCAGCGGCACGCCGGCCGCCGCGGCGGTCTCTCGGGCGCGGGTCTTCGATCCCATCAGGCGCATCGCGCGAGCGCTGGGACCGATAAACTTGACCCCGGCGCCTTCGCAGGCTTCGGCAAAATCCGCGTTCTCGCTCAAGAACCCATAGCCGGGATGAACGGCGTCGGCGCCTGTTTTCTCCGCGGCCTTCAAAATGCGGTCAATCGAGAGGTAACTCTCCGTCGCCGGGGGCAGGCCTATACGCACCGCCTCGTCGGCCATCCGGACATGCCGGGCGGCTCGGTCGACGTCGGAAAACACCGCGACTGTCGGGATTCCCATCTCCCGGCACGTACGGATCACTCGTACGGCGATCTCTCCGCGATTAGCGATCAGGATCTTGCGAAACATAGGACTTTGGCGCGAGTCTCGGCAACGGACGATTGTAACATCGCCGTCCACCAGACCTCCCCGGCCTACCAAAATCCCCGGATTTGCTTCCGGGCCTTGGCATGCCCGGTTCGATTTCGCTACACTGTTCGGTCTGCGGAAAGCTTATCCCTCCGAGAGGTGGTTATGATGCGTGGGAAACGGCTCTTTTGGGTACTCCCCTTCGTTCTGTTGGCTTCGTTCACGTTTTGGGCCTACCAAAGCGAGGCTAACCCCGGTGAGGGTCAACCGGGAACCGTCAAAACAATCGCGCCCGGCGTTTGGTTCCGCGAGGGCGAGCAGGCGGCCATGGGCCACTGCAACAACATCATCATCGAAATGAAGGACTACCTCATCGTAGTGGATGCCAATTTCCCGAGCGGCGCGCGCCTTGTCCTCGATGACATCAAGAAGCTTTCGAAGAAACCGGTGCGGTATGTCTTCGACACGCACCATCATGGCGACCATGCCTACGGCAATCCGGTTTGGACCGGCGCGGGCGCGACGACGCTTGCTTATGTCGGCGTGGCCGAAGAGATGAAACGCTACGAGCCCCAACGCTGGCGCGAAGCCGCCCAAGACCGCCCCGGCGTCGCCGAGCTGCATCTCCAATCCGCCGAGCCGCCCCGCGAGACTTTCCGTGATAGCCCATACATACTCGAGGACGAAACGCGGCGGGTGGAATTTCACTTTTTCGGCTGGGCCCATACTCGCGGCGACGGCTTCGTGTTTCTGTCGAAGGAGCGTATTCTCTGTACCAGTGACGCCATCGTCAACGGGCCGTTTAACTACACCGGAGACGGCAATACACTGAACTGGCCGAATGTCATCGAAGCGGCGCGGCGTCTCGACGTCGACCGTGTTCTCCCCGGGCACGGGGCTTTCGGGGGGCGAGAACTGATGGACGGCCAACTGCGCTTCTTTCGCGAGTTGACGCAGGCCGTACAATCGGCCGTCGATGCGGGCCGTAAACTCGAAGACATCACCGAAACCAAGGACGGTGCCGTAACGACTTCGATTCGCCTTTCCGACGACGTATCCAATTGGGTCGGCGACCGACTCGGTGACCAAGTGACCGCAGCCTACAAGGAAATCACCCTCGGAAAACCGCACGGAGAAATTCTGGGCGGCAAGTAGCTCCCTTCATAACGCGGATTCAGAGCCCCGAGCGCAAGCGACGGGTCAAGCGTAACCAAACGCGAGGTGCTCCGGAATGGCGTCTCCGGGAATCGTCTTTCATCGCCGTATGATCCGAGCCTGCTCGAACCGTTGTACTCCTGGCCCGTCGCACATGCTCCGGGCTCTAATTCTACAAATGCCATTTCCGCCAGGCTCCCGCCGATAAGAGGTACCAGAGAGCCATTGCACCCCGCCGCGCAAATCTGATTGAATGAGATCGACACCCGGGGTGGGGCGTAGGTTCTCCGCCGACTCCGGGTCGAGCATCGAAACGGAGAGTCGCCTTGGACGATCGCCTCAAAGAGCTCATTCAACAGCTCGGCAATGTCATCAACGAGTCTTTGTCGGATTCGGAAAGCTTGGCCGAAGTGATTGGAGAAATCCGCGAAACCGGCTACGACGTGTTTCTCGTCATCGAAGCGACGATCGGCTTCAACAAACGAGAGGGAGAGGAATCGTCGCCCTCGCCCGAGCTCTCCCGATTGCCCACCGAATTGACCTTCACCGATCAGGATCAGGCCTTTCTCAAGGCCCTCAAAATCAACGTGGAAGAGTAGCCGATCGCCGCCGCTCCCCGCCCGTTTCCCCCGCCTCACTCTCAATTCGCGTCGCGGCCCGCCAGTACGCGTGGAATCGTCTGCAGAATGATCTTCAGATCGAGGCCCAGCGACCACTTGTCTATGTACTCGAGATCCAATCGCATCCAGGTTTCGAAATCCAGTTCGTCGCGCCCGCGCACGGCCCATAGGCAGGTCAACCCGGGACGCATGCGCAAACGTCGCCTCTGCCATGTTTCATATTGTTCGATCTCGGTTGGCACGGCCGGCCGCGGCCCCACGAGCGACATATCGCCGCGGAGAATGTTCCACAACTGCGGCAACTCGTCGATCGAAAAGCGCCGCAGATAGCCGCCTACCCGAGTCAGTCGCGGATCGTCGGAGATTTTGAAAACCGGGCCGTCTTTTTCGTTCAGGTGAACCAGATCGGCCTTCATGCTTTCCGCCTTGTCGACCATCGAACGGAATTTGTAGAACGTAAATCGGCGGCCGTTCAACCCACAACGCACCTGGCGGAAAATGACCGGCCCCGCGGACGTCAGCTTCACGACGGCCGCCAAAACGCCGAACGGCGCCGCCAAAACGATCAAGGCGGCAACCGAAGCCGTGACATCAATCGCCCGTTTCATGAATAAACGCAACTCATCGTGCGGCGTCGAGGAAAACGTCAGCAGCGGAATGCCGCTGAAGCGTTCTAAATAGACGCGGCTGTGGACGTGCGGAAAGATATCCATCACCACCCGCGTGCGCACGCCCTCTTCGTCGCACAGCAAGAAAATCTCCTCGAGGTCGGCCAACTTGTCGCGATCGACGGCGAAGATGATTTCATCGATCACATGTTCACGCAATAGCGAGGGAAGCTTGGATCGGGAATGGACCGGGTATTCGCGCCCGAGACGAATCGGCGGCGCCCCGTCGTCCGAGGCGTCGACAAAGGCAAGCAACTGAATGCCGTACTCGCGCGCCGCTTCGAGACGGCGTCCCATCTCTCGAGCGTTGTTCTCGACGCCCACGATCACGTAATAGACTTGCGCCCCAAACTCCCGCCGGATAAAGCCGCGCACTCTTCCGGCGAGCAAGCGATAGAGCAACAGAAACACCAGATTGTAAAGGGCGAATAGCCCGACAAAAAGGCGGCTGACGTCGAGGTTCGGGTCGATCAGATACTGGAAGGCCACGAAGCCCAGCGTGCCGAGCGATACTTGGGCGAGCGTGTCGCTGACGGCCGCCACCGCATTCGTTCCGTAGAGCCTGCGATAGACGCCGATCCACGATCCCAGGCCCAGCCACAACAGCAGCGTGAAGGCGAGCAGAAGCGCTTTCGTCGGGGCGACAATGAAGAAAACGCGATCGAGAGGCAGCACGACCCGGGTCTGATACGCCGCCTCGAACGCGCAGATGGTCAGTAAGACATCGGCGACGGCAAAAAGAACGGCGGCTTTACGTTGGTGGCGATCAAACACCGGGCTGGTCGAAACTCTTCAACGCCCCCAGAATATCAGAGCTTCCTGTCCCGGGTCCTTCCCCACATCCGTGAGAAGATAACGATTGCCCATGCTCAACGCCCCACCCCGGACGCGCCGATGGCTCTTGCGCCCGTCCATCGCCGTCTGGGTGGCCGCCCTCGCTCTCTCGAGCGCCTCCGCCGCCGACCGTACCGCCATGATCAACGCCCTGATCGTGGACGGCAGCGGTGCCGAGCCCTTTCGCGGAACCGTCCTCATCAACGGCGACCTCATTGAGGCCGTCGGCCCCGACATCCCCGTTCCACCGGCCGCGCACGTCATCGACGCCGAGGGAAAAACTCTCATCCCGGGCCTTTTCGATTTGCACACCCACCTGCCCTATGCCGCCGCATGGGGCCTCTCCGGGGACTGGGGCAAAAACCTCAAGGCATATCTCTACTGCGGGGTTACGACGGTCGTCGATTTTGGCTCCTATCCGGAAACCTTCGCTCCCATGCGGCGGTTGTTGGATAGCGGCACCGTCAAAGGTCCTCGAGTTCACCTGGCGGCGCGCATCGCGACCCCCGCCGGTCACGGCATCGAAGGCGGCCGCGGCGATTTCTTTACCGCCGTCGTCACCACCCCGGCCGAAGCCCGCGCCGCCGTGGCGCGCTTGCTGCCCTATCGCCCCGACGCCGTCAAGGTTTTCACCGACGGCTGGCGTTACGGATATGCGCCCGAGATGACGAGCATGAACGAGGAAACGTTGCGATCCATCGTCGAAGCCTCCCACCACGCCGGGCTCCGTGTGATGACTCACACAGTCACCGTCGAGCGGAGCAAGATCGCCGCCCGTGCCGGAGTCGACGTCATCGCCCACGGCGCCGGCGACCGCCCCGCCGATCAAGAATGGATCGACCTACTCAAGGCCAACGCTGTTACCTACGTGCCGACCTTGGCGGTCTACCACTTGCGCGGTTCCGACTTGCTCACGCCGCTGCTGCGCGCCGTGCTTGACCCCGCCGTTCGCGAGGCCGCCGAGCCGCCCCTGTCCCCCCCGACGCTGTTTTCGCCGCTGGTCAGGCCCTATCAAGTCTCGGGCAACGGAAACGGAACGGCCCGCTCCCGGCGTTGGCGTCACCTGGTTGATAACAATCGCAAACTGAAAGCCGGCGGAGTGCGCTTCGCCGCCGGAACCGACGCCGGCGTGGCGCGCGCCTATCACGGCTGGTCGACTCTTCGCGAGTTACGCCTGCTTGTTCACGCCGGGCTGACGCCGCTCGAGGCCATCGCCGCCGCCACCGGCAACAGCGCCCGGGCTTTACGCGTGGATGACAAACGGGGAACGATCACCGCCGGCAAATTCGCCGACCTCGTTCTCGTCGCCGGATCACCGCATCGCGATATCGCCGACATTGAAAACATCGAACGAGTTTTTCTCGCCGGCGAGGAAATCGACCGCCCGGCTTTGGCCCGCGCCATCCAATCCGTCGACCCCACGCCCATCCCCGCCCGTCCGGTCAGGCCGCTGATCGATGACTTCGAAAAGCCGGACCGTCACAGCGCGATCGGCACTCGCTGGGTAAACCGAACCGAGCGGGGACCGAATCCCTCACGATCGATGTTCACACGAATTCGACGAGAAAACGGTGCCCGCGCCGTGTCGATAACCGCCCGCATGTCGCATGCCCAAAAGCCGTTCGTCAGCGCCGATCTGCCGTTGCGTCCCGGAGCCGTCGAACCGGCCGATGCAAGCGCCTATCGCGGCATCGAGTTCGAGGCGCGCGGCGAAGGCGAATACCGCTTCATCGTGGCGACCCGCCCTATCCGCGACTACGACTACTACGAATCCCGCTTTGAAGCCGACGCAGCCTGGAAGCTCGTCCGCATCGCCTTCGAACAACTCCAACAACCGAAGGCCCGCCGCCGCGTGCCCTGGAAAGGCGACGATTTAACAAAGCTGCTGTTTGAATTGCGCCGCGCCCCCGGCCAAGCCGCCTGGCTGGAACTCGACAACCTCAGCTTCTACAAATAAAGGGCAGTGGACGCACTGAAACTCGGGGACCGCAAACCAAAGAAACCTCCCCCAAGAACCAACGACCTACTTCGCCAACGCCTTACCCACCAACTCCCGCAAGTGCTCCGGCAATTCCAACCCAAGCGCCGCCTCGCGCCCTCGCTCCGACATCTTCCGCCAGGTCTTGCGAACAATATCCAACAGCTTCTCCTCCTCGTGCTGCCCGGCGAAATCTCCCAAATAGTGCTCCAGGAAAACCAGGCAGATCACGTCCTCCAGCAATTGGCACTCCGGATCCACCTTCAGCCTCTCTTTGCGTAACAGCGCCCCAACCCGCTCGACGAATGCCGCGTCATATCCAACCTCACGCAAGATCCCGCCAGCCGTCTCGGCATGAAACCTCCCCAAATCCGTCCGCCAACGCCGATAGCCCTGACGATCCTTCGGGTAGTCGGCGCGCGGAATCTTCCAACGCTGAATATGCTGCGCCCGCACGGCCAAGCGAACCGTCTCGGGCGCATCGGGCCGAAGGCGATCAAGGGCGGCCGTCATTCGCCGGGAATAGAGCAATTCCTTGGGCTGCTCCGCGCCCTCATTCATCTCGATGTTCGGGTCCTCGGCGTTGGCCCGGTCGATGCGCTCGATAGCTAACTCGAAATGTTCGGAAGGTTCGAAAGTCGGCGCCATGCTATTCCCGCAATTTGCGCTGAATCCGCTTCCGCGTCTTCTTATCGCCCGACCTCTCGATCGCGCGGCGGTAGGCCGCCTCGGCCCCGCTTCGGTCACCTGATTGAGTCAGCGCGTCACCGATCTTCTCATGCACGCGCGCATTCCCCGGCTGCGCCTCTCGCGCCTTTTCCAAATGATCGAGGGCCTTGGCGGCGTTTTGCGATGCAAGATAAATATCCGCCAGCCGCAGCCGCGCCGCGCTGTACCCGGGTTGCAGCTCGACCACCTTTTCATACGCGACGGCCGCCTCATCGAACCTCTCAACACGCTCCAGCGCCCGCGCCAAACTCAGCCTCGAAGGCAAGTAGCCGGCCTCCCGCGACAGGTTCTCTCGCCAAAGCCCAAGCGCCTCGTCGAATCGTCCCTCGCGCCCTCCGCTCAGCAAGACGGCCAAATTGTGGCGTGCTTCGAGCAGCCCCTCATCCAGCCCCAGCGCCTCGCGATAGAGCCGCTCGGCCTGACGAGCCTTGCCCCCGGCGGCCTTCGAATAGCCCCGAGCGTTACGAGCCAGCGCGGTGTGTCGCGCACGAGCGCGTTCGTCAAGATTCGCGGCCTTACGTTCTGCCTCGATAAACGCTTTTTCCGCCTCCCGCCCGCGATTCAGTTTCTGGTAAACCAATCCCACGTTGTAGGAAAGATAAGCGAAATCCGGGGCCTGCTCGATGGCCTCTCGATAAGTCGCAACCGCGTTCGTGTAATCTCCTCTCTGAAGATACGTCAGCGCCAAATTGTGATAGGGATAAGCCCACCGCCCCGCGCGCCGGATGGCATCCCGGAAGGCCGCGGCCGCGCATTCATAGTCAGCCTGTTCGAGATACGCGATTCCCAAGGCATTGAAAGAATAGGCCCCGGCCGGGTCGAGCTTCGCCGCCCGTTCGAGCAAAGTCCGCGCTCGCGAGTAGTCCTTGTCGAAGATCGCGACGCGCCCCAAGCAAAACGCCGCCCGCGCCTCCAGCAACAAAGACTCCGGCGTGAGCACCTTCGCCTGTTCCAGGTACGCCGCCCCGGCGAGAAAGTCCTCCCGCGTTTGAGGAATCTGATCGCCCTGCAGATACCGCAGCAACACTTGCTGCCCCTTGATTTCAAGCGCCGAACGCAGCAGGTTCGACTGCTCGAGATAACGCGGCTTGGGCAAACTCCGCCGCAGCCCCCCGAGCGCCTGAAACGCATTGTCGCGGTCGCCGGGCAGCAAGCGATCGTTCTTAACCGCGTCTTGGAAAAGTAGGATATCCGCCGCCAAATCCCTTCGCCCGCGCGGAATCGGCGGTGCCGGCGGGACAATCGAGCGCGCCGAAAGACTGCGTCCCGCAGCGTCCCCCGCCGTTTCGCCCGCGGCCGCCACCCCGGTCCATTCCGGAATCTCCACGCCCGGCTTGCCAAGATCGGAGACCGTCAGATTGTTGTCGAAAACCCCGAAGTCTCGAGGGTGTTGTCGATTGTAGGTCCCCTCCTCGACTCGCGATTCCACATAGTCGATCAGGTCGGAGATATTGACGGTTCCGTCCTGGTCGTAATCCGCGGCGCCGTTCAAAGCGTTGAGCAGGAAATAGCTGAAGGCGCCGTGCCCGCCGCCGTACTGTGGGCCTTCGTAGGACACCTCGCGCGGGCGGCTGGCCATGAAACCGACGATTTCACCGTCAGCCTCGCCAAGCCTTTCCATCACGCTGTTGATGCGATTGCCCTTGGCGCGAATCGTGCCGATCGTCCCCGCGTGGCAGACATCCACATAAATCTGCACCCGTCCCACCGTGGCAAGCTTCGTCTGCACAAGCTCTTGCAAGTCGGCCATCGGCAGTCCCGTGGCGGCCAGGTCTTGCGGGTCGCTGTCGTAGGTGACAATGAAACCCTCGCGCGTCGTCGGATCAACGGTGCCGTGGCTGGCAACGAAAACCAGCACCGTGTCGTCCGGCCCGGCTTGCGCTTTGAGAAGAGCATCGAAGGCCAATCGAACAGCCGACGTCGTCGCCTGTTCATTGATCAACAATTGGACGTTTTCTTCCGCCAAAGCGCCGCCACGTTCGCTAAGCAGATGCTTTCGAAACAAGAGCGCGTCTTCGTGCGCGAAACGGAGCGGATTGATACGCGGGTTTTGATAATCCGAAACGCCAACCAGCAGGGCGTAACTCGCGCCGCCTTCCCCGGCCGACCCTCCCACCGAGGCCTCGCGCAACGAGTCTTCCGCCGCCGCCTCGTCGTGAACAAACAGCCGCGTGCCCGCCCACACCGCATCCGGCCATTTCGCCAGGATCGCCCGGTATTCGGCGCGCGCGTCGATCGACAACCCGTAGCGCTCGAATAAAGCCGCTCGCGCAACCCTCGCCGGCAAGCTCTCCGGATCGCGTTCCAGCGCGCCGTCAATCGCGGCTAGTTCCCCTCCCAAAGCAGCCCGCTTATCTACCGGCAGGCCCGCCACCCGAGCAGCGAACTCGGAAGCCGCCGGCTCCTGCTCCAACAAATCGCGTGATAGCGAACCGCCGTTGTGGAAACGCGCCGCCGTCACGCCGCGCGGCAATGGAGGTAACGAGCAAAGCGCGGCTCCGCCGCCCATCGACGCTTCCCAGCTTACCGTGCGTACTTTTTCGGCGCTGAAAGCGACTTCCGACCCCGCCGCGAGGGTGTACTCCGCCTTCTCGGGACAAAACAAGAAAGTCGTGCCCGCGTCGCCGGCCCGCAGCCGGTCACCAGGGAATAGAACGCCCCCCGCCGCCGCCCGGAACCCGCTGTCTTGTCCTTCCGGATAGACCTCGCCGCCCAGCGAGGAAACGATCAGAGCTATCGGCTGTTCCAAGCCCGCCGGAGGGGCCTGTGCCCAGAGCTGCGCCGAGCCTGCCGCGACAAGCGTTAGGAGGCACAGACCATGTTGCAATTTCTCAAGCGCTTGCATCGACCGATTGCTCTTCGTGTTCGAGCAAGAATCGCTTTACCGCGAGTCCACCGGCGTATCCGGTCAACTTGCCCCCCGAGCCCACGACCCGATGGCAGGGAATCAGTAACGAGATCGGGTTGCGTCCCACTGCCGCGCCAACCGCCCGCGCCGCCTCCGGCCGCTTGATTTGCTCGGCAATTCGCCCATAGGTCCGCGTTTCGCCGGGCGGAATTGTCGCCAAAGCCTGCCAGACTTCGCGTTGAAGTTCTGTTCCCTCGGCCGCCAACTTGATTTCAGAAACATAGTCGACGTCGCCGGCGAAATAACAGGCGGCAAAGGCTTCGGCGCGCATCAACCACGGGTTTCCTCGACCCGGCTCGCGCGTGGAGGAGGGGAAACGTGATTCCATATCCTCTACTTGCTCGTCAAAATACAGCGCCGCCAAGCCGTCCGCGTTGGCCAGGATATGAATGGGACCGACCGGCGATTCGACGCTCGCGTAATCCATA
The DNA here is from genome assembly GCA_965248235.1 of Bryobacterales bacterium. GTDB lineage: Bacteria > Acidobacteriota > Terriglobia > Bryobacterales > UBA6623 > UBA6623. The sequence continues at coordinate 940,854 of CBDFIU010000004.1, forward strand.
ATCACCTCAAGAAACTGCTTGCGATATGTGGTCGACAAGATCTGTCGAATTGCTACCATCCTACCACTGCCGCCTCGCCTGAGCCGGTAGCGACAAACACTCAGGTTTGTCCCTGCCCGCAGTTACGGCAAGCACTCCCATTCGTTGTCCGCGGAGTCACCCGCCGCAGCCGGCCGCTACTACCCGCGCTCGCCTCGCGGCCGCCCCATAATCCGGATCAGCCCTCCCAATAAAGCCCGCTCCACCATCAATGCCAATCCGAATGAAACGATCAAGATTCCCATCACCACGCCGGACTGCGCCATACGTCAACTCCTTTCGCGAACACCACAGGTTCGATGTCCGCTGACTTTGCACACTGCCGGCCAATCCGACACTCTTCTGAATACAAACCACTTACCCCTCGCCACCTCCTCATCCCGCCCGCCCCACTGGCAATTTCTTCCACCGACGTGTAAGGATTTCCTGCATGGGCCGCATCGATCCAACTCGACATTCCGCCGCGGCCGGCCGCTACCGCGTGCGAGGTCGCGTGCAGGGCGTCGGGTTCCGTTTCTTCGTCGAGCGCGCGGCGAGCGACCTGGGCTTGACCGGCACGTCAAGAACTGCTTCGACGGCTCGGTCGAAGTCTACGCCGTCGGTCCGCCTGAAAAGCTCCGGCAACTCGAAAAGCACCTCGCCGCCGGCCCGCGTTGGGGTCACGTCGACCGGGTCGAGAAATCCGAAGCCCCCGTCGAGCCCCGTCCGGCGTTTACAATCGAATATTAGAGCGCCGCCGGCGTCCAATCGCTCCATCATGGACCAACTCAAGAAACTCATCCGCGAAGTCCCCGATTTCCCAAAACCCGGGATCTTGTTCTACGACATCACAACCCTGTTGAAAGACCCCGACGGCTTCCGCATCCTCTCCGACGAAATGGTGCGCTGTTGCGAAGACCTTAAACCCGATGTCGTCCTGGGAATCGAAGCCCGCGGCTTTGTCTTCGGCCCCATGCTCGCCACTCGGCTCGGGACCGGCTTCATCCCCGTCCGCAAGCCCGGCAAACTGCCCGCCGAAACCGTCGACGTGACCTACGACCTCGAATACGGCCAAGGCAGCCTGCACCTTCACAAAGACGCCGTCGAACCCGGCGAGCGCGTGCTGATCATCGATGATCTGCTCGCCACCGGCGGCACAGCCGCGGCCAGTTGTCAACTCGTCGAAAAGCTCGGTGGAAAGGTGGCCGGGCTCGGCTTCATCGTCGAGCTGACGTTCTTGCACGGCCGCGATAAGTTGCCCGACCGCGACATCTTTTCGCTGCTTCAGTACGACGAATAGGCATGCCCACGCTCAGCGGTTCGGCGCCGGCGAAGATCAACCTCGGCCTGCGTATCCTCGATCGTCGAGCCGACGGCTACCACGAGCTGCGGACCGTCTTCCAGACCGTTTCGCTTTGCGACCTCCTCACTGTCGGCTACACCCGCCGAGGCGATGCGGAGGTGTCGCTCGATTGCAACGTCGCCGAGCTCAGCGGTCCCGACAACTCGGCGGCCCGGGCCGCGCGTGCCCTGCTTGACGCGGGAAAGTATCTGGGTCGTGTCCGCATCACTCTCGAAAAGAAGATTCCCGCCGGCGCGGGCTTGGGAGGTGGGTCGAGCGATGCCGCCGCTGTCCTCTCCGCCCTGAGGCTCTTGCTGCGTCCCCAGCCCTCCACGCAACTACTCGATGAAATCGCAGCGCAAATCGGCAGTGACGTTCCGTTTTTTCTGCTCGGCGGCACGGCCGTCGGCGTCGGCCGCGGCGAGGAAATCTATCCTTTACCCGATCCGCCGCGGCGCTGGTTGGTGCTGCTCGCCCCCGAGTCCCGGGTTGCAACTCTCGACGCCTACCGTCGTCTCGCTGAGAGCCGTTCGCAAAGGGGCTTGGAATTGACAGGTGCGCGTCGGCAACATATCATAAGTGGTTTCCGTGCCAATATTTTCGGGCCTGAGGGCGTCCTGGCGCCAAGCGTCGCCCAACTGCCGCCGAACGACTTCGAAGCCGTCATTTTCGAGACCCATCCCGAACTACGAATCTGGAAGCAGCGCCTCTTACGGTTAGGGGCGTCGGCGGCCTTTCTTTCGGGTAGCGGGTCGGCTCTGTTCGGTATTTTCGCCACTCGCAAGGCGGCTTTGAAGGCTCGAAAATCCCTGGGCGCTTTTGGCGGGATTGCTTATGTCGCCAAGACTCTCGATCGGCGCGCCTGCCGCTCGATTTGGCGTCGCGACAGTTGAATCGGCATCATGGCTTCACCCCAGCCCGTGCGAAAGAAATCGCTCAATCGCCTGCGCGTCTTTACCGGTTCGGCCAACTCCGCGTTGAGCAAACACATCTGCGAAGAACTCGGCGTTTCGTTGGGCGACTGTTCGGTCAAGACCTTCTCCGACGGCGAAATTTATCTCCAGATCAAGGAGAATGTCCGCGGCATGGACGTCTTTGTTGTCCAGCCGACCTGCACGCCGGTCGACCGCAATTTGATGGAACTGCTGCTGATGACCGACGCCCTGCGGAGGGCCTCGGCCAAGCGTATCACCGCCGTGATGCCCTATTACGGCTATTCCCGTCAAGATCGCAAAGACAAGCCGCGCGTACCGATTTCAGCCAAACTCGTCGCCGGCCTGATCGTCAGGGCCGGCGCCGATCGCGTTCTTTCGCTCGACCTGCACGCGGGCCAGATCCAAGGCTTCTTCGACATCCCGGTCGATCATCTCTTCGCCGCGCCCGTGATGGTGGTGTATTTGAAGACCCTGGATTTGCCCAATCTGACGGTGGTCTCCCCGGACGCCGGGGGGGTCGAGCGAGCCCGGGCGTACGGCAAGAGGTTGGCGGCCCCACTGGCGATTATCGATAAGCGCCGCTCGCAAGCCAATGTCGCCGAAGTGATGCACGTCATCGGCGATGTCAAGGGAAGAACCTGCTTGATTGTCGACGATTTGGTGGATACGGCAGGTACACTAGTAAAAGCGGTGGCCGCTCTGCGGGCGCAGGGCGCGCTTGGGGTGTATGCCTGCTGCACGCATCCGGTGTTGTCGGGCAAGGCTCTGGATCACATTGAGGCGTCGGAGCTTACCGAGCTTGTGGTGAGCGATTCGATTCCCCTGTCGCCGCGAGCGGCGGCGTGCGATAAGATTCGCCAACTCAGCGTCGCCCCCATGTTGGCCGGCGCGATCGAATCGATTTACGAAGAGACATCGGTAAGCCGACTGTTTCTCTAACGCCCGGGAGACAACGACAGCGCGATGAGCGCGCGGCCCCCAGGGCGGGGAACTTCGGGGCGAGACTCCGGGAGAAGATTTTGCAGAACCAATTGGATTTTGAAGTCAGCATCCGCGAAGAGCGCGGCAAGAACGCCGCGAGGCGTTTACGCACGCGAGGCAAGGTCCCCGGCGTGATCTACGGTTTGGGACAGGACGCCGTCGCCGTCTCCGTTGACACCAAGAAGATGACGACGCTTCTCAAGTCGCCGGCGGGCCATAACCAGATCTTGAATCTCAAGGTCGGCGTCGAGGAATCGCCCGCCATGGCGGTGGACTGGCAGGCGGATCCCGTTCGGGGAATTTTGCTGCACGTCGACTTGCAACGCATCGACCTCAAGAAGAAGGTCCATGCTCGCGTGCCGGTCGCGCCGATGGGCGTCGCTATCGGCGTCAAGGAGCAGGCCGGGCTCGTGGAGGTCATCAGCCGCGAGATTGAAGTCGAATGCCTGCCGCTCGATGTTCCCACGGCGATTGAAATCGATATCACCGAACTAAGCATTGGAGACGCGATTCGCGTGAGAGATTTGCCCGAGGCGGAGACTTATAGCTATTTGAGCCGTCCCGAGCGAGTGATTGTGCACGTCATCGCGCCGAAGGTCGAGCAGGAAGAGACGACCGAAGAAGAAGAGGGTGTCGAGGGCGTCGAGGGCGCCGAGGCTCCCGCGGCCGAGGGCGAGGCGGCGGAGAAGTCCAAGGAAGAGGGCAAGAGCGAGTCGTAACGGCCGGCGAACGGCCGCTTTGCCGGCGTTCGTATTACGGACGATTCGCGCCGCCGAACCGGGGACTCGATGCCGATGGGATCCGATCGCGGCACGCCGTTGTTGATTGCTGGACTTGGGAACCCCGGACCCGAATATCGGCTGACGCCGCATAACTTGGGTTTCTTGACGATTGACCGTCTGGCCTCCTTGGAAGCGATTCGGGTCACGCGTCCGGAGGAAAGCAGTTTGGTCGGCCGGGGAGAAATCGCCGGACGGCCGGTGGTTCTGGCCAAGCCGCTGTCGTTTATGAATCTCAGCGGAGGGCCCGTGAAAGCGTTGCTGGCTCGGTATGAGGTCGAGCCCGCCGACGTGTTGTTGATTTTCGACGAGTTGGCGTTGCCGTGGGAAACTCTGCGGCTGCGGCTCAGCGGATCGGCCGGCGGCCACAACGGTGTGACGTCGGTGATTGACAAGTTGGGAACCGACGAGTTTCCCAGATTGCGGTTGGGAATCAACCCCGGCCGCCCTGTTGGTAGCGGAGCGGATTTTGTTCTGCGTCCGTTTGGAAAGGAACGCTTAGAGCAGTTGGATGACTTTCTTGATCGAGCCGCCCAAGCGGTCCGACTCTATTTATCCGACGGCGCCGCTAAGGCCATGACGGAGATCAACCGTCGCGCCGATGGAGAGCAAGAAACACAATGAGAATTTACGAAACGATATTCATCCTCCGTCCGGAAGCCCCGGATGAAGAAATTGACGCCGCGATTGACCAAGTCACAACGACCATTACCGACGGACAGGGAACCGTCGACAAAGTCGAGCGATGGGGTAAGCGCAAGCTCGCCTATCGCGTCAAACGGTACAAGGAGGGGCACTACATCCTGGTCCAATACTCCGTCGAGTCCAACGCCGGGCTTTCGAAAGAAATCGAGCGTCGCCTCAAGGTGGCCGATACCGTGATCAAGTACTTAACCGTCCGCATCGACGAGACCTTGAAGCGGGTCGATAAACTTCGCGCGAAACGCGAAGCGCGCGCGGCCAAAAAGGGCGATCGCGATGACCGGCCCGGACGCTCGGATCGTGCACGGCCCGCCGCTCCCACGGCTCCGGCTGCTCCCGCGGCCCCCGCCCAGCCGGCAAGCTAACAAGGAAAACACGGAGGAATCATGGCTGAAAAAGAAGACACTCCCGAAACAGCGCCGAAAGCGGAAACACCGCCGAAGACTGAAACCGCGACCGCCCCCGCCGCTGAAGCAAAACCGGCTGCCGGCGATGCAAAAACCGAGGGCGCTACGAAAGCTCCGGATACGACGGCCGAGGCTCCCAAGGCCGGCGCGCCCCGCCCGCAAGCAGATTCTCGCGGCGGCGATCGCCCGCCTCCTCGCGGAGATCGCGGACCCCGCGACCGCCCGCGCGGCGGCGGTGGACGTCCCGGCGGCCGTCGTTTTTTCAGACGCAAGAAGGTCGACTTTTTCAGCGTCAACAAGATCGACGACATCAATTACAAGGACGCCCAGACGCTGAAACAATTCATTGGCGACCGCGGAAAGATTCTACCCCGCCGCCACACAGGCCTCAGCGCCATGCATCAACGCAAGCTCAAGATCGCCATTAAGCGCGCGCGCAACATCGCCTTGTTGCCGTTCGCCGGCGACCGTGACTCCGTGACGGCTCCAAGGGTGGAAAACGTGGCGGAGAAATCCTAACCGGATTCCCCGCGAAATAGAGGACCGACAACGATGGTGGAAGTCATTCTCACGAATGAGATTTTGAAGCTGGGTTCAAAGGGCGATGTCGTACGCGTCGCGCCCGGGTACGCCCGCAACTATCTTTACCCCAAGCAGCTCGCCATTCCGGCGACAACGGCTAATAGGAATCAGATCGGTCAGATGCAAGCGGCGGCCGACCGCGAAGCCGCGCAAATGCGCGGTGACGCCGAGAAGCTGGCCGAGGTTCTTTCCGGGCTCTCGATTCGGATTGTCGCTCGTGCCGGCGAAGCCGATCAATTGTTCGGTTCGGTGACCTCACGCGACATTGCCGCCGAAATCGAAAAACTCGGCTACACGGTGGACCGCCACAAGATCCTCGTCGACCGGCCCATTCGCATGGTCGGAGAACATGACGTCAAGGTGCATCTGCATCGTGATATCGATCTGCCGATCAAGGTCCGCGTCCTCGCCGAGGGCCGTGAACACGAAGCCGATCAAGTAGATGAACCTCTCGAGGAGGAAGCCTCGGCCGAAGCCGCGGAAAGCACCGAAGCGTCAGCCGAAGCAGCCTCGGAAGCGACTGATTCGACCGAGTCCGACGACGACGCGGAAGACTCCGACGACGACGCGGCTGAAGCGGAAGCCAACGACGACGCTTAGGCACCATCCAAATCATGAATTTCGATCTTTCCGGGCAAACCGCCCTCGTCACCGGCGCGGCTCAAGGCATCGGCGAGGGCATTGCGTCCCGTCTCGCCCGCGCCGGCGCCGAAGTTGCTCTAACCGATTTGGCGCTTGACAAAGCGGGCGTGGCCACCGACAAGCTCACCGCCGACGGCGCGAAGGCCTACGCTGTAGCCCTCGACGTCTCCGATAACGCCTCGGTCGAAGCCGCCGTCAAGACCGTCGTTGAACGCGGCGGCAAGATCGACATCCTGGTCAACAACGCCGGTATCGCCGGCCGCGCCGCTCCGGTTTGGGAGCAGAGCGACGAAGACTGGGAAAGCGTCATCCGGGTCAACCTGAGCGGTGTCTTTCTATGCTGCCGCGCCGTGATGCCCCACATGCGCGAACACAACTACGGACGGGTCGTCAACATCGCCTCGCTGGCGGGCAAGGAAGGCAACCCCAACATGACGGCCTATTCGGCATCGAAGGCCGGAGTCATCGCCATGTCGAAGTCCATGGCCAAAGAGGTCGCCACCGAAAACATCTGCGTCAACGCCGTCACGCCGACGGTAATCCGCACTCCGATCCTCGACCAAATCACCACCGAGCAAGTCGAGTACATGACCTCCCGTATCCCCCGAGGCCGCACCGGCACCGTCGAGGAAGTCGCCGCCGTGGTGCACTTCCTGGCAAGCCCGGACTGCTCCTTCGTCACCGGCCAAGTCTACGACGTCAGCGGCGGCCGCGCGACCTACTAGCCCACCCACATCGCGCCCCCAGATGTGGCGCACGCTTCAGCGTGCCGTGTCGCCACTCCTGGCGACGTCTCTTCCTCCAAACAACCTCGGCCCCTCTACAAAGTCGCCGTCCAACCGCCCCCGCCCTTCGACAAAACCAACTCCAAATCAGGCATTTGGCGCCGGCCCCCTCCTCTCCCTGCATAACACCCGCACCGATCCACGCAACGTCCGACCCTCCAAGCGTCGCCCGTCGGGCGCCGAAAATTCCCGACCTAAAGCGTTTTGCTAGAATTTCCTCGGTGCTCAAGCAACAAATGGCCAAAGATCCATTGGTCGCAACCCGGGGAGAGTAATGAAAAAAACCACAGCCGCAATGACGCTCTGGCTGATCGCCCTCGGGTCGCCGGTCGCCGCCCAGAACGATGCGCCGAATCCGTATGGCGCCGGCGAACGATGGGGGGAACTCCCCGAGGGACGACGTTGGGGATCCACGAGCGCCGTCTACCCCCATCGCGACGGCAACGGGGATTTGACGGGGAAAATCTGGGTTTTTGAGCGCTGCGGCAAGGGCCGTTGCGCGGACAGCGATTTGGATCCAATCATGCTCTTCAACCCGGACGGCGGGTTGATCCGGAGCTTCGGGGCGGGATTGTTTATTTGGCCCCACGGTATCCACGTGGATCGTCAAGGGAACGTCTGGGTGACCGATGCGGTTGACACCTCGTGCGAGACCGGCCGGGAAAACGGCAAGGGCCATCAGGTTCACAAGTTCAGCCCCGAGGGGCGCCCGCTGATGAAACTCGGCACGGCGGGCGTGGCCGGCGAAGGAGAAAATTCCTTTAGTTGTCCGTCCGACGTCTTAGTCCTGACGGACGGCCAGATCCTCGTCGGCGACGGCCATAACCACGGCCATGGCGGAAACAACCGCGTCGTGAAGTTCACCAAAGACGGCAAGTTTGTCGAGGCTTGGGGCAAGAAAGGCACCGGCCCCGGCGAGTTTCAGGGGATTCATGCTCTGGCCCTGGACTCACAGGGTCGTATCTTTGTCGGCGATCGCGCTAATCAGAGAATTCAAATCTTGGACCAAGCCGGCAACCACCTGGCCACATGGACGCAGTTCGGTTCGCCGAGCGGGATCTATATTGACGAAAACGACACGATCTACGTGGCGGACTCGGATTCCGGCTACGATCCCGACGGGACCGGCAAACCTCGCAACCCGGGTGTCGAGCGAGGCATCTACATCGGCGACGCCCGAACCGGCAAGGTGACAGCGTTTATCCCCGATCCCAAGCCCAAGCTCAACATCGTGACAAGCGGAGCCGAAGGAGTAGCTGTGTACGGCAAGCATATCTTCGGAGCCCAAGTCGGCGGCTCCCGAGGCGTCCTGCGATACGAGAGGATTGACTGACAGCCGTAATCGAGGCCGCGCAAACGGCGACAGTCCAAGCCGGAAGCGTCGCCGGGCTGAAGGTAGGGGCGGCGGGAAGGCCGCGGACACCGATCTTGATGGCGCTACAATGAACCCGCGATTCATCGAAACGGAACGGCACCGACTGGACCCCTTTTTCGCGTAATCCAACGTGCACGACGAGCTGAAACCCACGCCGGCTACCTGCGCCGGACTTCGTCTGAGCCGCCAAGGAAGAAGATAGAGAGAGAAAACGATGACGACACCGACAAACAACCGACTCTTTCAACACGGCTTCCGCGCGGCGTTCGCCCTCGTCATGCTCACGTTACTCTGGTCGTGCGCGACGCCCTCGCCCGAGGAAAGTTCGGAGCCGCCGGAAAGTCTGGGCGAGGCGTCCCTCGCAATGGACTCGTGGCGGGAAATCCCCGACATGCCCGTGGCGCTGTGGGAGTCCGGAACCGTTGTGATCGACGATGCTCTCTACCTTTTCGGCGGATACACCATGGGGACCAAGTCGAGCAAGCGCGCCGCCGTCTACGATCCCGCCAACAAGACCTGGCGCCAACTCGCCGATCTGCCGAGCGCAATCACCCACATCAACACCGTCCTCGACGGCCGCTCGGTGTGGATCGCGGGAGGCTTCAAGGACGGCTACCCCGGCAAGGCCATCGACGAGGTGTGGAGGTACGACATCGACAGCGACACCTACGCCGCCGGCCCCTCGCTGCCCGAACCGCGCGCCGGAGGCGGCCTTGCGCTCGTTGGCCGCCGGCTGCATTACATTGGGGGACTCATGTCCGACCGCGACACCGACTCGGCGGACCATTGGGTGCTCGACCTCGACGCGGCTGTCGAAGGTTCCGGTGAATGGAAGCCCGCCGCCCCCATGCCGGCGGCTCGCAATCAGTTCGGCACAGTCACTCTCGGCGGTAAGATCCATGCCATGGGCGGACAGTTCAACCACGACAGTGGACAAACCGACCAATCGCGCACCGACGTCTACGATCCGGCAACGGACTCCTGGACCAGCGGCCCCGAACTGCCGGCGCCGCATTCCCACGCCGAGGGCAGTACGTTCCTGAGCGGCGGCCGAGTTTTCATGATCGGCGGGATGACGGGCGGTCCGGATAATCGGATGGTCGAAGCCTCGATCCGGGTGCTCTCGGCCGCCGGCGAGTGGAGTGAGCTTGGCGAGCTGCCGATGTCCTTGTCGTCGCCAGCGGCCGCCATCATCGGCGACCGACTTGTGATAGCCGGAGGCTCGCCCGACGGCAAGGATCCACAGCCGCGGATGTGGGAGCACAATGCACCCTGAGACGCTCTAAAAAAACGCGGACCCGACCTGGCGCACGCTTTAGCGTGCCGTGTCGCCACTCCCGGCGACATCTTCCTCCTCCAGAAAAAGCCTTCAATAGTCTTTGCATTACGTTAAATCCGACAAGACCACAAACACCTCGAGCCGCGAAACGGCGGCGGGAATATAGCCTGGGGTGAGCCGAATGCGGAACCCCAGGGTACGGAACCAAACCAAGTCGAGCCCTGACAGGGCGACAGGAACGAAGCCGGCCATCCAACCTGCCTCGTCGCCGACACCGATTTTCATCGCGGTATTATGAAACCGCTGTTCCATGGAAGCGGCCTCTCCGCGATTGTTTTCACAGCTCCGGACGGCGGCAAGCAAAACCCGTCAGCTATCATCGGACACGGACACACTCAGGCAATATCGTCGGCGGCGGCCTGACCCGGCAGCGAGCGTCGTTTTCCGCATCAGCCGGCGCAAGGGAGTTTTCAACTCATGGGACCGCTTCAAGGTATCCGTCTAGTCGAGATCGCCGGCATCGGACCCGGGCCCTTCGCGGCGATGGTTTTATCGGACATGGGCGCCGAGATCGTGCGCATCGACAGGCCCTCGGGCAAGGTCGGGGGCACAGCCGGCCGCATGGACCCGAAGAAAAACGTTCTGAACCGCGGCCGCCGCTCCATCGCCATCGACTTGAAAAGACCCGAAGGCGTGCAAGCCGTCCTGCGGCTCGTCAAACAAGCCGACGGGCTGATCGAGGGTTTTCGCCCCGGCGTCATGGAAAGGCTGGGGCTGGGCCCGGATGCCTGTTTCGAGGTCAATAAGAAACTGGTTTACGGGCGCATGACCGGCTGGGGCCAAGACGGGCCGCTGGCGCGCGCGGCGGGGCATGACCTGAACTACATCGCGCTAAGCGGCGTCCTCCACGCCATCGGACGCGAGGGCGGAAAACCCGTGCCGCCGCTGAACTTGATAGGGGACTTCGGCGGCGGTGGCATGCTGCTGGCTTTCGGTATGGTCTGCGGGCTGCTCGAAACATCGCGATCGGGCAAGGGACAAGTCGTTGACGCCGCCATGGTGGACGGAGCGTCATTGTTGATGGCGATGCCCTTCGCGTTCTTCGCCGCCGGGCTTTGGGAAGACCGCCGCGGGGTGAATATTCTCGACTCGGGAGCGCACTTCTACGAGGTTTACGAGACGGCCGACGGCAAGTACGTCTCGATCGGTTCGATTGAGCCGCGCTTCTACGCGGAACTCCTCGATAAAACCGGCCTTGCCGGCGACCCCGAATTCGCGCGACAGATGGACCAGTCGATGTGGCCGCGCTTGAAGCAACGGCTGACCGAAGTATTCCGACAAAAGACCCGCGATGAATGGTGCGAAATCATGGAAGGGTCGGACCTTTGCTTCGCGCCCGTGATGTCACTCGCCGAGGCCCCGGCACATCACCACCTCAAGGCCCGCGAGACTTTCGTCACCCGCGACGGCAAGAGCCAGCCCGCGCCCGCTCCACGTTTTTCCCGGACGCCGCCGGAAATCCAAGCTTCGCCGCCGACGCCCGGCGAGCACAGCCGCGAGGCACTTGCCGACTGGGGCTTCTCCGAGACTGAGATTGACGACTTGGAGGCGGCCGGCGCTGTGTCCCGTGGTGGGTGATGGCAGCCGTAACGCCGTCTTTTCCGATCCGAATAAGCTATTGCATCCTGATCGGGCGGACGCGCGGTATAATCCCATCGTGTTCTTCCGTCTCCTCTGCCTCATCGTCGCCGCCCTGACCGCCGCGTCGGCGCAACTCACAGGCCAAGCCGCCGAATGGAACCGGCCCTACGAGCCGTTTCGCATCGTCGCCAACATCTACTACGTCGGCCCCAGCGGCCTGTCGGCTCATCTGATCACGACGCCCCAAGGTCATATCCTCATCGATAGCGGCTACGAGCAGACCGTTCCGTTGGTTCGCGAAAGCGTGACCCGGCTCGGCTTCCGTTTCGAGGACATCAAGATTCTCATTTCAAGCCACGCGCACAGCGATCATGTCGCCGGACACCGGGCCGTTCAGCGGCGGACCGGCGCGCGCATCATGGCCATGGTGGGCGACGCCGAGATCATCGAAGGCGGCGGAAAAGACGACTTCCGCGGGGAAGGAATGTCTTCCTGGCCGCCCGCGAAAGTCGACCGCGTTTTGCGGGACCGCGACACGGTCACCCTCGGCGGCAGTACCTTAACGGCGCATCATAACCCCGGTCACACCAAAGGCTGCACGACTTGGACGATGAACGTCAGCGAGAACGGCCGTGATTTGCAGGTCGTCTTCGTGGGCGGCGTTTCGATCAACGACGGCGTGCGGCTGGTCGAATACACGAACTTCCCCGAGATCGCCCGAGCCTACGCCCAAACGTTTCAACAGCTCAAGAGTCTCCGCGGCGACGTCTTTCTTTCGCAACACGCCGAGCAGCACGGCATGCACGAAAAACGGGAGCGGATGAAGGCCGGTGCGAAATTGAACCCCTTCATCGACCCGCAAGGCTACCGCAAGTTCGTTGAAGAGTACGAGCGGCGCTACCTCGATCAGTTGGCCGCGGAAAAGGCCGCCCGGTAATCCCCCAGACGGGATACGCGCGGCGATCACCTCATCACCGTGTTGCGTCGGCACGGAATATTCGTAATTTTGTCTATATCCGCCCCAAACACCTTTACCCGCCCTCTCCGACTTGGGTATAGTATTACGGTCCGGTCGGCGCGCCCTCAGCGTGCGCTCGGACAGATTTTCGACGGAAAGGAAGGTGTCTGGTGAGTTCCAATAAGACCACGGAAGGTCAGGACAAAACTCAACAGCGCACGAACGGCTTCTCCCGCCGTACATTTCTGCAAGGCGTCGGCGTCTCCACGGGCGCGGTCGGCGCGGGGGCGCTTGCTCCCGAGGCCAAAGCGGACCAGCACGGCGTGGTTGGTCCCGGCGCGGTACCGCTCAACTTGCGGATCAACGGGAAAGCTCACAAGGTCAATCTCGAACCACGAGTGACCTTACTAGATGCGCTGCGAAACCATCTCGACTATACCGGTGCCAAGAAAGTTTGCGACCGCGCGACCTGCGGCGCCTGCACCGTGATGGTCGACGGAAATCCCATCTATGCCTGCACCATGCTGGCAATCGAGGCCGAGGGCCGCGATATCGAAACGGTTGAGGCTCTCGCCACCGGCGACGAGTTGCACGCCGTTCAGAAACACTTCGTCGCCAACGACGCCCAACAGTGCGGCTTCTGCACCCCGGGCTTCGTTGTCGCCTGCAAGGCGTTTCTCGATAAGAACCCCAACCCCACGCGGGCCGAAGTCGAAAAAGGACTCAGCGGCAATATCTGCCGTTGCGGCACGTACGTAGGCGTCCGGCAAGCGGTGCTCGACGCCGCCGGCGAATTGAGAGGAGGCTCCAGTGGCGACTAATTATGATTGGCCGGCCGCGGAAGACCGCAGGCTCATCGGCAAAAATATCTCCCGTCTCGACGGGCCCGACAAAGTCACCGGGCGAGCTACCTACGCCTATGACCGCAACCTTCCTGGGATGCTGGTCGCGCGCCTGGTGACCAGCCCTCACGCTCACGCCCGCATCACGAAGATCGACACCGGCCCGGCCGAAGCCATCAAGGGCGTTCGCGGAGTCCAGATTATCAATGGCGAGGGTACCGAGCTGCAATGGAACGGTCAGGAAATCCTTGCCATCGCCGCCGACACCGAGGAACTGGCCCGCGATGCCGTAGTCGCGGTGAAGATCGACTACGAAGTTCTTCCCCACCTGGTGAAGGAAGAGAACATCGATCAAGCCGGCAGCCGCGTCAAACCGGCCGCCGACAAGTCCGAAGGCGACCCCGAAGGCGCGTTTGCTTCGGCCGACGTAACCCACGAGGGCTACTACGGGCTGGCGACCATCACTCACTGTTGCTTGGAATCGCATGGCCAAGTGGTTGACTGGACGGGCGACGAAATCATCGTCTACGCCTCCACCCAGGCCGTCGGTCGCATTGGCGCGGATCTCGCGAAGAACTTGGCCCGCGACGAAAGCGTCGGCGAAGTCAAGCCCTCGCAAGTTCGCGTCATCACTCCGGTGATGGGCGGCGGCTTCGGCAGCAAGTTCGCGATCGATAGCTGGGGCGTGGCTTGCGCTCAGCTTTCGAAAAAGACCGGACACCCGGTCAAGTTGATGCTCGATCGCGACGAAGAGCTGCAAATCGCCGGTGGACGTCCTTCCGACTACGGCAAGATCAAAGTCGGCGCCAAGAAGGACGGCACCCTGGTCGCCTATCAGTCGGAAACCTGGTCGACCGGCGGCGTCACCAGCCGCGGCGCACCGCCGCTGCCTTACGTCGTCGCGCCGGAAAACCAGAAAGTCCGGCATTTGAGCGTTTCCACCAACACGGGTCCGGCCCGAGCGTGGCGCGCGCCCAATCATCCGCAAGCCGCCGTGCTGACCTGGCCGGCCTACACCGACCTGGCGGCCAAGCTTGACATGGATCCTCTGGATCTCGTGATCAAGAACCTCAACCTCACCGCGCGTCCCGACGTCTATCGCAAAGAGCTTGGAATCGCCGCCGACATGATCGGCTGGCGCAACAAGTTCCACGCGCCGGGCGATCAAAAGCGCGGGCCGCTGAAACGCGGCGTCGGACTTTCGATGCACACCTGGGGCGGCCGTCCGCACGACAGCAACTGCCAGGTGACGATTCATCCCGACGGCACCCCCGTCGCGGCGCTGGGCACACAGGACTTGGGCTCCGGGACGCGCACGGTGGTTGCGATCGTGTTGGCTGAAACGATGGGCCTGCCGATCGAAGGCGTCGACGTCCACATGGGCGACTCGATCTTGGCTCCTTCGGGAGCTTCCGGCGGAAGCACGACGGTAGGGGGGGTATCCTCCTCGACCCGCCGAGCGGCCGTCAACGCCCTCGAGGAGTTGAAGAAAGAGATTGCTCCCGTGCTGGGCGCCGACGCTGATGCGATTGTCGCCAAGGACGGCTATCTCGAAGTCCCCGGAACCGACAAACGCATCGCCTGGCGCCAGGCTTGTAAAAAGCTTGGGGCCCGTACTCTGACCGGCATGGGCAAGCAGCCCGACCGCGACGGAGGGAAGCTCGCCGACAGCGGCGTGGCCGGAGTCCAGATGGCCGATGTTTCGGTGGATGTCGAAACCGGCGTCGTCACCATGAACAAGATGGTGTCGGTGCAGGATTGCGGTTTGATCATTGATCTAACAACCGCCGAAAGCCAAGTCTTGGGATCGATGATCATGGGCATCTGCTGGGCCCTTTGGGAAGAGCGGATCTATGATCAAGCGACCGGTCGCTTTTTGAACGCCGACATGGAGTTCAACAAGTTGGCCGGCATCGGCGATATCGGCGAGCTCGAAGTCCACATGATGACCGGCGATTACGACGATCGCGGCGTCATCGGGCTCGGCGAGCCGCCGGCGATTTCGCCCGGCGCGGCCATCGCCAACGCGGTCCAAAATGCCATCGGTGTTCGAGTTCCGACTCTGCCGATGACGCCCGACCGCGTTATCGCGGCTCTCGAGAAGGGAGGAAAAGCGTAATGGAATCCTTTGAATACGCAGCTCCACATTCGGTCAGCGAGGTGGTGGGCCTCCTGTCGGCAACGGCGGGAGAGTCCGAGGTTCTCGCCGGCGGCACCGATCTGCTCAGCTTGATGAAGGAGCGTATCCAGACGCCGAATCGCTTGGTCAGCCTCAAGAATGTCGGTGACCTTTACGGCATCGGGTCTTCGGAGGCCGGGCTTCGCATAGGCGCGATGGCCACGATCGGCGAGTTACTCGACAACCCGCAGATTCGCGCTCAGTACCCTGCGTTGATCCAAGCCGCCGACGGCATTGGCGGCGGACAGATGCAGTCGATGGGCACGGTCGGCGGCGAACTGCTGCAGCGTCCGCGTTGCTGGTATTTCCGCAACGGCTTCGGGCTGCTGGGGCAGGATGCGGCGGGCAAGTCGCTTGTTCCCGACGGCGAGAATAAGTATCACGCCATTCTCGGGAATGCGGGACCGGCCTATTTCGTCAATGCTTCGAGCTTGGCGCCGGCGCTGATCGCGCTCGACGCCATGGCCAAGATCGCCGGGCCCGAGGGCGAACGTGACCTGGCCGTCGAGAAGCTCTATCACACCCCGGCCGGGGCCGACGAGCGCGAGCTATCGCTGAAACCCAATGAGATTCTCACGGCGATCGTGATTCCTTCGGGGAACACGGCCAATGCCACCTATGAGGTCCGCGAGCGGCAGCTGCTCGATTGGCCGCTGGCGGCGGCGGCGGTGGCGATCAAGATGAGAGGTAGCACGGTCGAAAGTGCCCGCGTGGTGCTGGGACACGTGGCGCCGACGCCTTGGCGATCCGCCGAAGCCGGGGAAGCTTTGAAGGGCAAGGCTATCAACGACGAGACGGCCGCGGCCGCCGGACAGGCGGCGGTAGCGGGAGCCACGCCCTTGAGCGGCAACAAGCACAAGGTGCGCCTGGCAAGCGTCGCGGTGAAGCGCGCCATTTTAGCGGCGGCCGGAAGGAGCGTCTAGTAGTTCGCGGAATGCGTGGGTAGCCCGTGGCGCACGCTTTAGCGTGCCGTGTCGCCACTCGTGGCGACATGTCCGGTGCAAGAGAAGTCAGAGGAGCGGCCGGCAGTTCGTGGCAAGGGAAGTTCGGGGCGAAAAAGGGGGATTGCCACCGATTTCCGCCCCCCGAACCATGTGATGTTCAGTACCAGTGGAGCGGAAATCGGTTGGCTGTCCCATTTTTTCGCGTCCATGGAACCTCCAACGGGCTTGCAGCCGCGGAGCGGCGACGGGAAAGTAGCCTCGGGCTTCAGCCCGGGGTACCCGTCAAAAGGCGGCAAGCCCCGGATGGGGCGTAGGAGCAATCGCCCGATGCGACCCGAGTTAACCGAATGATCACGTTGACGACTCGCACCTGTTTTCACGGCGGTATGATGAAACTGCGAAATCACACGGCCCAACCGCCCCTTTTTTCCCGCACGAGCCGCTGCAAGGCGCCCGAAAGGAGAATCCAACCATGATGAAAGGCGGCCTGAAGGTCCTCAAGAGCCGTTGCGACGGCCTACGTTGGAAGGGCATGTTCATCGACGCCGACCACGACCCGACCGTCCCCGAGTCGAATACGCGCATCTACTGGTGCGTGTTTTCGCAAGGGCCGCTGGGCCCCGACGGCGACGTGGTCGACGAAGATACGTGCACGGCTTCGCGGTCGTGCTACGACCCCGCCTGAGCAGTTCAACATTACGGCCCCGGCCCGCCTTTGCACGAGGCGGGCCGGGGCTTTTTTTGTTTTGCAGCTCATTGGGAGCATTTAGGTCACTTTTGCCCGAATTCGGGAGCTGCCCCTTGCGATCCCCTGAGTGGCCAACTCCGCGAACAACACCGCTCAGGGTTTCAGGACTAGGTGGCAAGACAAGGGTACACCGTCGTAAACACGCTCCACAGCTATCTGCCTAACAAGTGCCCCCTGGTCCCCGGGATCAAGGAATCAGGGTCGTAGATAAAGAACACAAGATTCCTACATGCAGGATGGTGCCGGTAGTTCTCGATATCGTCGTGAAGTTCCTTCGTTATCGACTTACCATGACCCGATTCTCTCACGTACTTGGCTTCGATCACTGTCCTCGCTGAAACACTTAAGAAGTCTTTGATGCTGTAGCGGCTAGCAACTTTGTCGGTCGGGTTTTCCGGAACGAGATCTATGGTCAGGGTTCGGCAGGGTTCGGTGACATCCATGACAGGTATCTGTCAAGTGTCCGCAAGGGGTGGACGCAGTCAGCCCGCTGTTGGTGAGGGATGGGTGATGGAGAAAGGGCGAAGCAATCGTCGCTCTCGATTCGGGTCGGGTGAGCGACGCTCGGAGTCCATCGCCCTCGTATTAGGGGGGTTGGGCGGCTGAGCGGGTTCAGTCAAGGGCGCGCAGCGGCGAAGCGAACCCTTGACGGGTTCCGCTCAGCCGCTTATTGGAAGATTTTCGAGGGCGATGGACGGCCCTCGTCACCCGACGCAGGTCCGGCGTTGGCGGATCAGAGTCCGCGTGATTGGTGGCGTCTTGCCACGCCTACGAACTCCCGTCACCGAATCGCATTCACTTCGATCACCGCCCGCCTCGGGCGCGACCAGACATCCATGAGCCGCCTCGGGCACGCCAAGGCGCGCCGTCGCGGAAGATTCAGTTCGGGTCCAACAAAGTCGATTCCGCCGGCCTCGAAACAGTCACCATGCCGTCTCGGGCGCCGCCGCGGCGGCGCCGTTACGGAGTCACCGAACGCCGAGGCCCGGCGGAAAGTCGTTCAGCGCATCGCTACGTCGCTAGTCTCGCGCTTCGTAGCCGCTTTGGCGGCGGTCGATGGCGAGCAGCATCGCCACCAGCTTGCGGGCCACGCGAATCGTCGCGCGATTGCGATGTCCGCGCTCGAGTTCGCTTTGATACAACCCGGCCAACGGCTCGTTCCAGCGCGGCGCAAGCTTGGCGGCTTCGATCAGCACGTGTTGCAGATGCGGGTTGCGTTGCTTCGACAGCGGGCCGCGTTTGCTCTTGCCCGCCGATTCGTTGAGCCGCGCGCAGAGCCCGCAGTAGCTCACCGCGCGATCGAGCGAGCGAAAGCGCCGCGGGTCGCCGATCTCGACCGCCCACGTGAGCGCCGTGATCGCCCCGACGCCCGGGATCGTTTGCAACCTCGCCACACGCTCGCACAACAGCGGATGCTCGAGCAGGCGTTTCTCGACAAGCCGGGCGAGCTCGGCGGAATCCTCCAGACGGTCGCGGCTCGCGGCCAACAGGAGAAGGTCGGTTTCGCTTGCCTTCAGATCATCGAGAAAGCGGTAGAAGTAGCGTTTGCCGTGCAGTTTGGACTTGGCGTAGGGCTCGCCGATTTCCATCATCAAGGTCGCGATGCGGTTCTTCGACCAGGTCGCTTGTTCGACCAGGCGTCGGCGAAAGCGCAGCAGGCGGCGCAATTCGCGCAGCTCGCGCGGCGGCATCCACACGCGCGGCAGCAGGTTGACGCGGCATAGGTCGGCGAGCTTGTCGGAATCGAGGCGATCGCTTTTCTTTTTGGCCCGCGTGATGGCTTCCATGGCGGCGGGGTGTCCGACGGCGAGGTCGTCGGCGTAGGGCGCGAGCGTGTCGTGGATCCAGCCGCTGAACAAGGTGGCTTCCATCGCCCCGCGCCAGGGCGGTTGCGTTTGGGCCCAACTTGCGAGCGCTTCGCGGGTGGCGTCGATGCGACCTTCCTCGACCAACTCCCCGGCGGCGGTCTTGGTGCAGTAGCTGACGCTTTGCTTGTGGACGTCGAGTCCGATATAGTGCATTTCAGTCCTCCTGAGTTCGGGTTCTAAGGCGCCGCCTTGGGCGGCTGCGCTTAGCTTTTTATCCCTCTCAGGAGGACCTCTTCGCCGGCTCACCTATGCATTAAAACAGCCACCAAATAAAGAACCTTCACGACAACGATGGAGCTTGAGAAGTCCCGGACCACGGCAAGACCGGCCTTGAACCGCCGCTATCCTGGGGGAGTTCGGGGACGGTTTGGAAACGATCCATCACAAAACGCTGTCGGATTTTCGTTCCGCGCACGGCGAAGCGCTCGACCATCTGTTCACGCAACTGTTGGCGTTGTTGAGCCAAGCCGGGTTGGTGGATCTGGAGCAAGTCATGGTCGACGGCACGCGGATTCGTTCGCGGCGTTCAACGAGTTCGATGCGGCGGTCGGCGGCACTTGACGGCGGCGCGAGAAGTGGTCGAGACGATGCGGAAGAAGAGCAAGCCGAGCCCCACAGCCGGCGGGTGCGGGCGGCGCGCGGCGGCGCGCGGCGTCGGCGCGAAGTGCCGTGAAAAGCGGCGAGCGCACGGACCGGGCGCCGCCGAAGACCGACTAATCGCATTCGCTCAAAACCGTGCCCACGCCGTTCTTTTCACAGCCCCTGACGCGCGCGACTCGGTTTGGGTCTTGCGCGCGAAATGGGGTTGTCGGCGTTGCTGGGCTCCGACACCTCACTCTTCCCGAATTCCGAAATCCTCGAAAATCGTCAACTTGCGGTTCGTCTCGACATGCTCGAAAGTCTGCATCTTGCCCGACGGCCATTCCACCGCAACGCGCTCGGCCGTCAGATCGCTTCCCAGCCCGAAGGTCAACACCAACTCGCTTTGCGAGGCGTAGCTCGATCCGCTGTGGACGGTTTGCCATTGCTCGCCCGACGCGCTCGTAACCCGCACCACCGCGCCAATCGCGTCCCGGTTCGAAGCTTGCCCCACGAGCTTGAAGCGCAAGTAGGAGTTGCTGTTGGCGCCGTCGTTACGAAATAGATACGCCGGGCCGTTGTTGGTCGTAACGACGATGTCGAGATCGCCGTCGGAATCATAGTCGGCGTAGGCGGCGCCGCGAGCGACAATCGGTCGCGTTAGGCTCGAACCGATGCGGTCGTTGACCAGGGCGAAATCTCCGCCGCCCCGATTGCGAAACAACAACGGTGCTTGTTCGTAGCTGACTTTGGGCTGTACCTTCCCGATCTCTTCTTCCAGGTGTCCGTTGGCGGCGAAGATGTCGAGAAACCCGTCCAGGTCGTAGTCGAAAAAGAAAGCGCCGAAGGTCAGTGAAAGCAAGCTGTCGCGGCCGACAGCGCTGGTCGGAGCATCATCGACAAACAGGCCGCTGCCTTCGTTGTGAAATAGCGACAGCATCTCGTTTGAGAAGTTGCCGACGAGCAGATGCGGGCGGCCGGAGCGATCGTAGTCCGCCGCGTCAACGCCCATCGCGCCCCTGGCTTTGCCGTCTTCGGCGAAGGCCACGCCGGCCGTGAGACCGAGGTTCTCGAAAGTCCCGTCTCCGCGGTTGCGGTAGAGCTTGTTGGGCTGCGTGTCATTGGCCTGGAAGATATCGGAGAACCCGTCGAGATCGAAATCGAAAACAGCAATGCCGAGCGCCTTGGTCGTGTCGTCGAGCATGCCGGCCGCCTCGGTCACATCCTCGAACTTGCCCTCGCCCACGTTGTGATAAAGCCGCGAGGAGACGCCGTTATAGGACTCCGGCGTGCAGTAGGACTTGCTTTCCCCGTCGAGCGAGCACCACAGATCTTCTTCGCGGGTCCAATCGACATAGTTGGCGACGAAGAGATCGAGCAAGCCGTCTTTGTCGTAGTCGAGCCAAGCGGCGCTGGTCCCAAAGGCGGGATTATCGATACCCGATTGCTCCGTCACTTCGGCGAACTTGCCGTTGCCTTCGTTATGGAATAACCGGTCGTCGCCGAGCGCGGTGACGTAGAGATCGACGCGGCCGTCATTGTCGTAGTCGCCCGGCGCGGCGCCGAGTCCGTAGAACTCGACCGCGAGCCCGGATTCCGCCGTGGCGTCGGTGAATGTCCCGTCGCCGTTGTTGCGATAGAGCATCGACGTGGGCTTCTCGGTCGGGTCGGCGTCCCAGGGTTTACTGTTGACGAAAAAGATGTCGGGGTCTCCGTCGGAGTTGTAGTCGAGGAACGCGCACCCGGAACCGAGGGTTTCGGGCAGATACTTCTTGCCCGATCGCCCGTGATGGTGCTCGAAGCGAATCCCCGCCGAGGCCGTGACGTCGGTGAAGATCACGTCGACTTCGGCGCTGGGGCCGACGCCGCCCGAGTTGTCGCCGTCACCCGAGCCGCACGCAACCATGAGCAAGCAAGCCGCCGGCAAGATCGCGCAACCGCGCCCGCGCAAACCAGAGAGCCTAAACGATGAGTAGAACAACGGCCAAGACCGCAACACCTCGCGCATGTCTCTATTCTTACCGATCGCGGAAGGACGTGACGTATCAGTGCCCACGAAAACGAATGCGCGAGACTGCCTCGGGAACAAGAGACAGAGCCCCGAGCGCAAGCGACGGGCCAACAGCAAGGGCCAGCCACGAGCTGTCGGCCCCCAAGTGCGGGGCGTTTCAAGTGCCTCGAAACGACCGGTTCGGAGTACAATAAGGCCGTGATGCACTCCGGGGATCTACGCAGCCGGGCCGGCCTTCTGCTGACAGCGGTCCTGCTCGCCGTTGTTCAAGTTATTCCGACAGTAGCGATCGCCGCCGAGCCCGACAGCTCCTTATTCGACCGCGACATCCAACCCATCCTGGCGTCGCGCTGCATGCCTTGTCATAGCGACAAGGTCAAGATGAGCGGCCTGGCGCTGACCAGCCGCGAAGCCGCGCTTACCGGCGGTTCACGCGGCCCGGCCATCGTCCCCGGCGAGCCGGACCAAAGCTTGATTGTGCAAGCTCTTCGCCGCTCTCACGATTTGCAAATGCCCCCCGGCGGACCCCTTGAGCCCGAGCAAGTCGAGCTTTTCGCCGACTGGGTCCGCCAAGATGCCGTTTGGGCAACCACGACTGAGGCGGCGGGCGACAAAACCGGCCATTGGTCTTTTCGCCCGGTTCGCAAACCCAACCCTCCCGCGGTTCGGCAAACAGCCTGGGTGCGCAATGGCATAGATCGATTCGTTCTAGCGCGGCTCGAAAGCGAGCGGATAACTCCCTCCGCCGAAGCGGATCGCCTAACTCTGATTCGTCGACTCAGCCTCGACATCACCGGTTTCCCCCCCAGCCCCAAGGAAACGGCTGCCTTTGTCGAAGATGCCCGCCCGGACGCCTATGGGCGACTCGTCGACCGCCTGCTTGCGTCGCCGCATTACGGGGAACGTTGGGGACGCCACTGGCTCGACGCCGCCCGTTACGCCGACTCCGACGGCTACAACATTGACGGGCCGCGCTTGATTTGGATGTACCGCGATTGGGTGATCAACGCTCTGAACACCGACATGCCGTTCGATCAGTTCGCGATCGAGCAGATCGCCGGCGACATGCTCCCCAACGCCACGAAAGAGCAGATCGTCGCGACCGGTTTTCACCGCAACACCTTGCTCAACCTCGAAGGCGGAATCGATTTCGAGCAGTATCGCGTGGAAGCCGTGGTCGATCGCCTCAACACCACCGGGGCCGTCTTCCTAGGCCTCACGGTGGGCTGCGCCCGCTGCCACGATCACAAGTTCGACCCGATTACACAGCGAGAGTTCTACCGCCTGTTTTCGTTTTTCAACAACGTGGATGAACTGAGTGGTGCCTATAAGAGCGAGGCAGGTCGGCAACGCGCCTACGAACCCATCTTAGAGTTTGCATCGCCGGAAGAGATCGCGGCCCGCGACGCCAATCGCCATCAAGTCGATCTACTCGAAAAAGACCTGGACGACTACCGAGCCGCGACCGAGCAGCGCCACAAGGAATGGCGGGCGGGCCTTGCGGAGCCGGAACGTACGAAGATCCCAACGCACATTCTCGAAATCTTCGCAAGGCCGCGGTCGGATCGAAACTACGTCGATCAGATGGTCGTCAAGACTTACTTGTCGGAATGGGATTCCGGGTATGCCTCCCGCTTGAGAGGCCTGGTTGCCGTCAAAGAGGCCGCCCCGAAAATCAAGAGCACTTTGGTGATGCGCGAGTTGCCGTCCCCGCGCGAGGCCTATATCCACATCAACGGCGACTTCCTCAGAAAAGGCGATACCGTGCAGCCCGGCACTCCCGCCGTGCTGCCTCCTATGCCGTCAAGCGAGAGCATCACCCGTTTGGACCTCGCCCGCTGGCTGGTCGACGAAACGAACCCGCTGACCCCGCGCGTCACCGTCAATCGAATTTGGCAACGCTACTTCGGAATCGGAATCGTCGAAACCGAGAACGATTTCGGCACCCAAGGCACGCTCCCGTCGCATCCCGAATTGCTCGACTGGCTGGCGTCCGAATTTGTAGGCAAGGGCTGGAGCCTAAAGCAAGTGCATCGACTGATTGTCACCTCGGCGACCTATCGGCAAGCGTCGCATCATCGGGCCGAGCTGAGTACTCGCGACCCGCGCAATCGCCTGCTCGCTCGCCAGAGCCGCGTTCGACTCGAGGCCGAGATTATCCGCGATTCCGGTTTGGCGGTATCGGGCCTGCTGGCACGGGAACTCGGCGGCCCGAGCGTCTTTCCTCCGCAACCCGCCGGCGTCGGTCAACAGACCCAAGTGGACCGCCAATGGCAAGCCGACAAGGGTACGAACCGCTACCGGCGCGGCCTGTACACCCATTTCTGGCGCGCCGCCCCGCACCCGGGACTGGTCCTATTCGACGCCCCCGATTCGACGATGACCTGCACTCGACGCAACCGATCCAACACGCCGCTGCAGGCGCTCACGCTGCTCAACGACGAGGCCTTCGGTGAAATGGCCAGGGCGCTGGCCGCCCGCGTCCTTCGCGAAGCCGACACGCTGCCCGAGCGCGTTCGCCGAGCCTACCAGCTCACGCTCGCCCGCGAACCCGACGGAGACGAAACGGAATACCTCCAAGGCTTTGTTACCGACATGGTCGAGGATTTCGGGAACAACGCCCGTGATGCGGCGGAGTTTTCTCGGTCCGACGAAACACTCGATGATGACGTTGCGCTGTTGGCCGCTTGGACCGCCGCCGGCCGCGTCTTGATGAACTTAGATGAGTTCATCACAAGGGAGTAGGCCCGCAAGAAGGAATAGCCGGAGATGCGACCCATGGACCTTGACAAGAAACTGTCCGCTGAACGCACGCGCCGCCACTTCTTCCAAGATTGCGGCCTGGGTGTCGGCAAAGCCGCGCTGGCCTCGTTGGCGTTGAAAGACGGACTCTCGGCGGCGAGCGAAACCGCCGATTTGAGCGCGGCCGTGAGCCCCATGGCCGCGAAAGACCCGCACTACGCGCCCAAGGCCAAGAGCGTCATCTACCTCTTTATGGCCGGCGGCCCCAGCCAATTCGAACTCTTCCAACCCAAGCCGAAACTACAGGAATACAGCGGTCAGGTGATCCCGGATTCGTTTCTCGAAGGCAAACGCTTCGCCTTCATGGAAAGCTTCCAAGACGCGCCGCCGAAGCTTCTTGGGACGAGGCGAAAGTTCCAACAGCACGGGCAGTCGGGAGCCTGGGTTTCCGAGTGCCTGCCGCACACCGCGCAGGTGGTCGACGATCTCGCTTTCGTCCGATCGGTCTGGACGGAAAACTTCAACCACGCCCCGGCCAAGATCATGATGAATACCGGGTCGCCGATCTTCGGACGGCCCAGCATGGGATCGTGGGTCACCTACGGCATCGGCAGTGAGTCGGAGGACTTGCCCGGATTCGTCGTATTGCAATCAGGGCCCAGGGGGCCGCGCGGGGGAGCGCTCAATTGGTCGAGCGGCTTCCTGCCGACTGCCCATCAAGGCGTCCCCTTCCAGAGCGGCGGCGACCCGATCTTGAACTTGTCGAACCCGCCCGGCATGAACGCAGCCCGGCAGCAGCGCAGCATCGACGCCATTCGTGAGCTGAATCGCCAACGGCTCGACAAGACGCGCGACCCTGAAATCGCCACGCGCATCGCGTCTTATGAGATGGCGTTTCGGATGCAGACGAGCGGACCGGAGTTGATCGACGTCGCAAGCGAGTCGAAGGAAACGCTCGATATGTACGGTGCCGAGCCCGGCGCCAAATCGTTCGCGAACAATTGCTTGTTGGCGCGAAGGTTGGTCGAGCGCGGAACGCGGTTCGTTCAGCTCTATCACACCAACTGGGACCACCACGGCGGCCAAACCGAAAACCTCAACCAATCTCTCGACGACGTTTGCCTCGAAACCGACCGGGCCTGCGCGGCGTTGATCAAAGACCTCAAGCAACGCGGTTTATTCGAGGACACACTCGTCGTTTGGGGCGGCGAGTTCGGACGCACGCCGATGGGCGAGATCCGCGACACGGTCGGCCGCAACCATCACATCGACGCCTTCACAATGTGGCTTGCCGGAGCCGGCATCAAGCCGGGCCAGACCGTCGGCGAGACCGACGAGTTGGGCTTTGAAACGATCCGTGACAAAGTCCATGTGCACGACTTACAAGCGACGGTGCTTCATCTGCTGGGCCTCGATCACACCGCGCTGACCTTCCGCTTCCGAGGCCGCGACTTCCGCCTAACCGACGTCGGCGGCGAAGTCGTGAACAAACTGCTCGCCTGACCGCAAGTTCGATGGGCCGAGGCTCTCCAAACCGATCCGCGAGCAGTGCTACAGTGGCCTCGCAATAGAAGCGGCTTCGCGCCCCCCCAGCCGAGCGCCCGACTCGCCCGCCAAGGAGAAACCATGAACCACACCAAAGACAGCGGCATGGAACGCAGATCCATCTTAACCGGCACCGCCACGGCCCTCGGCGTCGGCTCGCTCGCGGCCGGGGCGCAATCAGCCGTCGCGGCGGCGGTATCTTCGGCGCAGGCGGCCGTCGCGTCCAACGACGATTTGAAAATCACCAAGCTCGAGATGTTCTTGGTAAAACCGCGTTGGCTTTTCTTGCGCATGCACACCAACGCCGGCATTACCGGACTCGGCGAGCCCATCCTCGAAGGCCGCGCGCTCACCTGCAAACAAGCCGTCGAAGAGATGGAGGGATATCTGATCGGCAAAGATCCGCGCCAAGTCATGCACCATTGGCAAGCGCTCTATCGCCACTCCTTCTATCGCGGCGGGCCGCTGCTGACCAGCGCACTGAGCGGCGTCGAACAGGCGATGTGGGATATCACGGGGAAATCCTACGGGGTTCCCGTCTATCGCTTGCTCGGCGGGCCCACCCGCGACCGAGTACGGCTCTACCGCGGCGGCACCACGCCTGACGCGATCCGGGATCACATCCGGCGGGGCTTCACTGCATTCAAGGTCGGCGTGGGAGGCGGGCGCTCTCCGCGCATCGTCGAGAACAAAGCCTTCGTCGGGCAAATCGCCGACGACTTTCGACTGCTGCGCGAAGCCGGCGGCGACGAAGTGGACATCGGCATCGACTTTCACGGGAAGGTAAGCCCGCAAACGGCGAAGCTGCTGATCAAGGCGCTCGAGCCTTATCAACCGATGTTCATCGAAGAGCCGGTGAACTGCCAGAACCACGACATCATGGCCGAGATCGCCCGCGGGACCCACTTACCGATCGCCACCGGTGAGCGAGTATTCACGAAGTGGGGTTTCCGGGAGGTACTCGAGAAAGGCGCGGCGAGTATCCTGCAACCCGACCTATGTCACGCCGGCGGGATCATGGAGACGCGTCTGATCGCGGGCATGGCCGAGGCCTACTACGGAGCCGTCGCCCCGCACAATCCCTTGGGCCCCATCGCCACCGCGGCGTGCGTCCATCTCGATGCAACGATTCCGAATTTCATGTGCCAGGAATTTCGCTCGCTCGGAGAAGGTTATCTCAAAGAACCGCTGACGTTTCGCGACGGCTACGTCGACCTACCGACCAAACCCGGACTAGGCATCGAACTCGACGAAAACGCCCTGGCCGACAAGATCGATCACGACTGGCGCAACCCCGAACCCTATTACGACGACGACGGATCCGTAGCCGATTGGTAGAGTACAGCCAAAGCCGAACCGTGCAACTCGGGCACGGAGGCCGGCGCTGGATGGGCAGTTAGTCCCAGCTCGTCCTCAGCTAGCGCAACCCCGGCACCGGCACCGTAGCTCGGTAGATGTAGCCGGTCACGCGTTCCATGTCGGAACTCGTCAAATACAACGTGTGGTTGTCTTTGCCGCGTCCGAAAACCGCATTGGTCAGGGCTTTTTGCTCGGTCGTGATCGTGTCGCTGATCTTGCCGTCGGTTGTCACTCGGTAGGCCGTGCCGAAGCTGTAGCAGGTCAGCCAAATCGCGTCCTCGCGGTCCACCGCCATGCCGTCGGCAACGCAGTCGTTGATCGCCGCCCGCTCGGTCATCGCGCCGGCTGAGCCGTCCTCATTGAGCGCCCAGCCGACGATCTTCGAACTGTCCTTCGAAATGTTGTGCGAGACGTAGAGCGTCTTCTGATCGGCCCCGAGCACGATGCCGTTGGGCCCGGTGACGGCGTCGCTGAAGACCGCTGTCTTTCCCTCGGGCGTGGTGAAGTAGACCGTCCCGTTCGGGGAATCGCCGAAATATCCATTCGGCACGGTGAAATAGATCGTCCCGTTGCGGGCCGCGGCGATGTCATTGGGGCCGGTGCTGACCTCGGGCGGGCAGCACCTCGAAATCCGCGGCGACGGTCGTGACTTCCTTATTCGGATCGACTTTCAAGATCTTGCGCTCGAGAGTGGCGGTCAGGAAAATGTTGTCCGCTTCGTCGATCCACAGCCCGCCGGGGCCGGCCTCGGTCGCAACGGCCGCGTATTCGCCGCCGCCGCTCTCCTCGGTCCAAGCGACGATGCCTTTGTACGTGCCGCGCGAGGTGAAATAGAGCGTCCCGGCGGAATCGGTCGCCGGGCCTTCGGTGTTTCCCCAACCGGCGTCGGAAGCGATTAGCTCCGCAGCCTGTGTTTTCGGCGCCGGCGCCTCCTCCTCGGCCGGAGCCGGCTGCGGTTCGCCGCCGCAACTAACACCAAGAACGGCGATAGCGGCGGCCGCGATCGTTAAGGGGGAAAGTCTAAACAGCATGGCGGGATCTCCAAACAGAATGCGGCTGAGCCAAAGGGCTCGCAACGAATACGTCGCTTTCAATACAGCCGCTTTGAACCCAACGGCCGGCCGAAAACGCGTCTCCGCAACTATAGCATTCCGTCGCCGGCGGTCCGGGTCACTTTTTCCGGCTTGCTCCGGCGTTTCTTGCCATCGCATTGTTGGCCAATGCGGTCTTGGCCAAGGTGGTCTTGGGATGGCCGGAGCCGAGCGTCTTTTCGAACACTTCCACCGAGCGCGCCAGCAATGGGCCCGCATCGGCGGCTCGTCCCATGTCTCGATAGAGCGAGGCCAGGTTGAAAAGCGTCGTCGCGGTCTCGGCGTGCTCGGCACCGACAAGTTTTTCCCACAGACCGCGAGCGTTCGTAAGGCTTTGCTCCGCCTGCTTCAACTCTCGTTGTTGATGGTAGTGCTCTCCGAGATTGTTGAGTACCGTCGCGAACTCGCGCTGATTGGGTGTCGCCGCCTGCTCATGCATCTCGATCGAGCGTTGGAAAGTCCGTTCCGCCTCGGCGTAGTGAAGCCGCGCCGAGTAGGCCTTCGCCAGGTGTCCCAATGTCACTGCCCGGTCCGCCTCGGCACCCTCGATCTTTTCTCGAATCTCGAGCGCGCGTCGCAGAGGAGCCTCCGCTCGCCCTGCTTTCCCCGCCGCCAGATGGACTACGCCCAGATCGCTCCATACCCGCGCCGTCCGAGCATCTTCGGGGCCGAAACGCTTCTCGGACAGTTCGGCTGATTTGCGCAACAGCTTCCGCGCCTGCTCGTAGTGGCCGTCAATAAAATACGCCAGAGCCAGATGACTGATCGCGGGAATCATCTCCGTGCCCTCGTTCGCCTCCACGATCATCACCAACTGATCAAAGGCCGCCTCGGCCTCCTCGATCCGACCTTCCGTGCGGTAGAACTCACCCAGATTGAAATAGCCTTTGCCGATCGCCGGGGCCGTCGGCCCCAGCCGCTCCTGGAGAATCCCCAGAGCCTTTTTGAACAATGGCTCGGCGGCCTCGCCATTCCCTTGCAACTGATAGAGCAACGCCAGCGCATTGAGGCAGGCCGCGACGCGCGGATCGTCGGTACCGAAACGCTCGGCCTCCTTGAGCGCCTTGACCAACGTGTCTTCGGCTTCAAGAAATTTCTGCTGCTCGGAGAGGGCACGCCCCTCCCGCAGCAACTGCCGCCAGTTATTGTCGGGTTCGAGGAATTGAGCCCCGGCGGCGGCCAGCAGAGCGGCCTGCAGTACGACGATACGCACCGCCAACATCGGCTTGCCGCTTCGAGTGTGAGGTCTCATCGTTTCGAAGACAATACAACCATCAAGTTCCCGCCTTCGCTTCGCGGCTCAGCGGCGCCGCTTCGGAGAATCGCACCTCCGTCAGTCGCCCCAGAATCTACGCCGACGGCGGACTGTCGACCACCACTTCCTTATTCGGGTCGAAATAGAGCACCTTGCCCTCTCGATAGCTTTGCACCGCCATCGAGATCGTCACTTGCGCCCGATACCCCGTATCGGCATCGAGGCGCGGTTTCTCGCGAGTCCGGACGCATTCGAGGAAATTCGCCATGTGGGCGTCTCGTCCGCGATCCTCGACAGGAATGTCCACCGCGGCGTAGCCGTATTTGTCGATGAACTCGTCGCGATAGATCTTTTCGGCGCTGACATTGATGTGGTCCGTGTATCCCTCGAACTGTCCGTGTTCGACCATCACGATGGTTCCCTTCTGTCCCCGAATCAGTCCGGGAATATGGGTCGAGTTGGCCATCGAAGAACTCAGCACCAGCGAGTGCCCTTTCGCGAAATCGGCCAATAAGTTGAACGTGTCGGGCACCTCGCGATCGGGAAAGGCATAGATGCCCCCCGATGCCATCACACGATAGGGAAACTGCGCCTCGCCCCAGCAAATTTGCAACGGGGCTACTACGTGATAGAAAAGATCGGTCGCGACGCCGCCCGAGTAGTCCCAGAATTTGCGAAATCGGAAATAGCGTTGGGGATCGAAATCCCGCTCTTGCGCCGACCCCAGCCAGGTCTTCCAATCGATGTAGTTGACGCCCTTGCCGTCTGGGCCGGCATCGGGGTCGATCACCCAATTACGATTGCCGCGATCCGGCGTAGTGTTCCATTCGCCCGCCAGCGAATTGCGATGGTAAGAACCCTGGCTCGATATCAGCTTGCCGATCATGCCGTCTTGGATGGCCTTGCGCGCCTTCCACCATTGGTCGCTCGATGTCGTTTGCGAGCCGACTTGCAGCACTCGTCCGCTTTCTCGAACCTTCGCCACGACTTGCTTGGCTTCCTCGATCGTATGCGTCATCGGCTTTTCGAGATAGACGTCCTTGCCGGCTTCCATCGCCGCCAGCGCGATCGGAGCATGCCAATGGTCCGGGGTGGCTACGATGACGGCGTCGATATCGGGTCGTGCCAAAACTTCGCGGTAGTCCAGCGTCGCGAACTCGGCCTTGGTCGCCTCTTGCGCCAGTTGTTTGCGCTTTTCGTAGACATCGCAAACCGCGGCGATTTTGACGTCCCCGCGCCGGTCGGTCATATCGAGCACCAACTTCATCAAGCTCGTGCCGCGCCCGCCGACGCCGATCAGCGCGACGTTGACGCGGTCGTTAGACGCTGTCGGTTGATCCGATGCCTGCGCTGAGGATTGTGCCGGTGGAGCGGCCGCGGCTGTCGCGGCAAGACCCGCGAATGCACCGGCGCCCACGGCCCCCTTGACGAAGTCTCTGCGATGAACGCCGCGTGTTTTCGACATGTCTTGCCTCCTAGAGTACTGGCTGATTATAGGCGACCCGGGTCGCGGCAACCAAGCTTCGGAGCTCGCTGGAGGGAATAAAGTCTCGGCACGCAAAACCGGCGCTTAGGATCGGAGGTCCAAGGCGCGGTTTTGGTCTCCTCGTGGTGAAGAGCTTTCTCGAATGAAGCGGGCGGGCCTATCGTGTGTTTTGCCCGTCAGGCGATGAGAAATTCGGTCTAACGCCTCTTCAGCGTCGGGCGATCGTCTTCATCCCCGGCATCGGCGTCGGAGTCCACGTCGCCCTCTTCCACCGGCACGGTACCGCCGGAAGGTGCGCGCCGCAGCTTCGGACGATTCGGATCTTCTCGCGCTTCCTTGCCGCGGCGAGTCAGAGCCGTCAGGCGCTCTTTCACGTCCAAAAACTCCGACGTGCTCACGACGTACTCTCTCTTGTTCGGAAGCAACTCGTCGATCGTCTTTTGGGTTTTGACGATGCGGTCGCCATGCGGTGGATGACTCGAGAAAAGCTTCGCCATCGTTCCGGGCTTACGTTTCTCGTCGGCCTGCATCTTCTCGAAGAAATCGACGAAGGCCGTCGGGTCATATCCGGACTTGTAGAGATACTGCAACCCAAGGAGATCGGCTTCGGTTTCAAACTTGCGCGAGAAGCGCAAGAAACCGATCGGAATCGCAAAGCCCGCCGCTTGGCGGATACCGTACCCTGTCCAACCGCCCATGAAAATCAGCGGGATGGTCGCGAGGTTGATCACTTGCCCGCGCGTGGCTTGACGCGTGCCGTGACGGGCGGCGACATGAGCGATTTCATGCGCCATCACGCCGGCCAACTCCGACTCGCTCTCGGCTCGCAACATCAACCCCGAGTTGACGAAGAAAAATCCCCCCGGCAAGGTGAAGGCATTAACTTGTTGGCTGTCGATCAACTTGATGGTGAAAGGCACCTTGGCGTCGGAATTCCGCACCAGGTTTTGCCCCACCCGATTGACGTATTCGGCGACGACAGGATCGTCGACGATCTTGGAATGGCGCTCGATCTGCTGAGCCATTCGCTTGCCGAGCGCGATCTCCTTCTCGATGGAGTAGAAGTTCATGCCCTTGCCGACATCGCGATCGCCGATCGCTTCGACGTCTTGTCGCTTGTTCTTGGGCTTCTTCTTCGATCCGTCGTTCTTCGGCGCCGCCGTCAGCGAAGTCGCCAACACCAGCACCAGAAAAGTCGCTGCGGTCCGCACAGTCATCGAGAGCCTCCGATTCCCCTTATCAAGCATAGAAAACGGCCACTATGAGTATACTCCGTCCGCCCAAATCGAAAAACGTTTTTCCTGCCGCCTCCGGTACTATTAGTTACCGCCATGGAAGCCCTCTCCGTCTACCGCAACGAGTTCCCCGTCACCGAAAGTTACACCTATCTCAACCACGCCTCGGTCAGTCCCCTGCCCCGCCGCACGGCGGAGGCTATGCGCGGCTTGATCGACGATCAGCACCGCCACGGCTCGACTCACTACCGCGAATGGGTGGAAAACGGCGAAGCCCTGCGGCGTTCCTCGGCTGCATTGCTCCATGCCACACCCGAAGAAATCGCCATCGTCAAGAACACTTCCGAGGGTCTCGCCGTCATCGCTAACGGCCTCGATTGGAAGCCCGGCGACGTCGTCGTCGGCGTCAGCGGCGAATTTCCGGCCAATTATTTCCCCTGGAAGCGCCTCGATCGGCGGGGCGTGAAACTGCGCTGGGTCAAGCAGCGCGACGGCCGCGTCGAACTCGACGACCTCGACCGCGCCTGCCGCGGCGCGCGTCTGCTCGCCATCAGCTTCGTGCAATACCTCAGCGGGTTCCGAATCGACCTGGACGCCGTCGGCGAGATCTGCCGCCGCCATGATTGCCTGCTCGTCGTTGACGCGGTGCAGGGCCTGGGGCCGTTTTCGGTGGACGTCAAGAAATCCCGCATCCACGCCCTCTCCGCCGCCTCGCACAAATGGCTGCTCGGCCCCGAAGGCCTGGGGATTCTCTTTGTCGACCGCGACCTAATCCCCCAAGTTGAACCCATCGAATTCGGCTGGACGAATGTCGAGGGCTGGCCCGTATACAGCCTGGACGAGAAGCTCGCATCCGGCGCGGCCCGTTATGAATGCGGAACTCCTAACACCTGTGGTTGTCACGGCTTGCAGTCATCGTTGGACCTTCTTCTTGAGATAGGGGTCGAGCGCATGACCACCCGAATCCACCACCTTGCCGATCTGATCGTCGCGGAAGCCCGTGGAAAAGGCTACCAGCCGATGACGGCCCGCGACGAGCATTGCGGCTCGGGCATCGTGACTCTCGTCAAACCGGGTATCGACGCCGTCGAAACAGCCGCGAAGATGGCGAGCAAGGGAGTTTCGGTGTCGCCGCGCGCGGGTGGCATTCGGGCGGCGCCGCACTTCTACCAAAACGACGACGATATCCGCCGCTTTGTCGACCTACTCCCCTGAGACTTCGGCGACCAGCGAAGCCGGCGCGAGGTCTTCGGGTGGTTGGGTGGGGAGGGTTTCGAGCGCCAGGCGCTGACGAGGGGGTAGGGCCTCGAACGACTCGTTGAGCGAATCTTCGGTAATCAGTCCCTTCTCCATGCGCGCGCCGGTATACAATTGCTGCAGCGCTTCCCAAAACGGGCTGCCCGAGGTGAATTTCGGCTCTTCGCCGAAGGCCAACACCTTGATCGTATCAGTGAGCCGTTCGGCCCAGGTTCGCGCTATGCGCTTGGCGTCGTCGTCGCCGGCGAGGACGAGGTCTTCGGGTGCGATAGCGACCACAGGTTGAGGTTCGGTCCCGTCTTCCTTGGTCAAAATAATGACCGGCAACTTGGCCGAGTCGTTGTCGATACGCAATGTCTTACCGGGCTCCTCGACCGCGATGTCGATGATCTGTTGGAGCTGATCAACCAGTTGCTTGGCCCGCACCGCCCCGGCGCCGCGGTCGAGCGGGTCGTTGATCATGAAGACGGCGACCTGATTCACCTTGATCGCTACGGGAACCCCGTCCGTCCGTCCGTCATTCGGCAACAACGAATAGGAAACTTCCGGGACCGGCAAATTCATCGAGATATTGCCGCCCTGCAGATAGTAGATCAGTCCCAGAACTCCCAGCATCAGCGGAATCGCCGCGCGCGTCGAATTGCGCTTGAAACGGGACTTGATGGTATCGCTGGTGATGCGGTCGGCAAACGTAAACTCACTGCCCCGGGGCTCGTCGGGCTGTGGAGGGGGCCGCGAAGGCGTATCGGTACTCATAAAAAGTTAGATCGCAACTCGGTGCCGCGAGGTTTCACTTCTATTGTACTGCCGGGCGCAAAATTCGTCCGGCGGTGGGGCGGGCCGGTGTGCGATGGGCCCCGCCGGCGTCGCGGAACCTACATGGTCCGCACAACCCGCGCCTCAACCTTTTCCCCGTCATGAGCCGTCATCATCACTCGATCACCCGCCGCGACACCAACCAGCCCCGCTACCGCCACGCTGCCGTCGGCGCGACTCCGGGCACCCCGTAGCGGCCGCCCCGCCATCGTTGCGAACCGAACCTCGGCATTGGGCAGTGTCTTGATCCGCGGTAAGCGGCAATCGATCGGACGCCCTGTAGCCGACGCCCCTACATACACTGAGCCGTCGCCGCGAGGCTCGGACCCGGGCGGCTCGACCAAGCGCCTGATCCACAAGCCGATTTTTGCGTCCTCGGGCCGCGGATCAAACTCCATTTCCAGAAAATTCCAATAGCCCGGATTCGTCTGCTTTCTCAGATCCGGCGACTCGTAGTCCTGATGGTAGAAGGCGATCATGTCGAGCTCGCGGCCGTCGTAGTCGGTCATACGTCGCCCGAAGCCGCTTTTGGGAGCCCGGCCCCCAGTCCGGCCAATCGGTCCGAAAGAGCACTCATAAAGCCGCGCGTCGCGGTTGCGCACAATCGAGCCGATGTGGACATCCCCGTAGACGCTGACGATTCCCGCGCGCGAACTCAACAGTTCGATCACACGGTCGCAACCCGCCTTGACCCAGCCCGCATAATCGGCGGCGATGCGGTCACGTTGCTCTGCTTCGGCCGAGGGCTGCCAAATCGTATGCATGCCGTTGATGCCGGTGACGCAGATCAGCGCCGACGTGTCGGTCCGCACGGTTTCCTGCAACCAGGCGAACTGCTCCTCTCCGAGCAAACTCCGGGTCGGATCTTTGCGGTCGTAGATATGGCCCTTGCCCGTCCAGCCCTCGGTTTCCCAGATATGGGTGTCTTGCGATGTGCGCCAGAGCCGTGAATCGGCGATCAGCAACGAAAAATCCCCCTCGGGCATCTTCCAGCGCCGCCAGCGTTTCGGGTTTTCGACGCCCGAGGGGCTGTCGTCGCCCGTGATGAGATGCTGCACAATCTGGAAATTCCGCTGCATGTACTCGATGTCTTGGCCCAGGCCCGGCTGGGTTCGAATCGCGATTTGCTCGGGACCCTTGACGTCGTCCATGCCGTGGTCGTGGTCGCCGGGATTGATCACGTTCCAGTGCCTCATCATCTGCCAGCGCGTGATCGGGTTGCCAACCGTCGTGGTGATGATCCTGTAAGCGTCGTCGGTGCTGGTGGTGTAGAGAACGAGTTCGAGATACCAAACGTCGTCCTCCCAGAGCATGACCTGGAATTCGAAAAGCTCGGTGTAGAGGAAGGCGTCGACCAAGGGCTGATCGTGAATCCAGTTCTCCTGGAATTTCGCCGTGCGTTCCATGCCGGGCTTTGTGCCGCTGATGGCGTGGCAACTGAGCCCGCAGAGGCGATAGGGCGCGGTCAGTCGCGGCAGACGGCCGACGTAGCTTCGGGCACTCGGACGCGGGTCGGCGGTGACATTCTCGCCGTCCTTCCAAACCGTGTAATACATCTCGTTGTCGGCGGGATTGGCCGGCAGCACGCAATCGATCACCGCGGTCGCGCGTCGAAAACCGTTGGTCAGAATTCTCCCTCTCCCCGCCCGCGGGAGGTCTTCCCAACCCGCCTCGGGCCGTTCGGCGGTTCCGATACGAATTTCCGCGCTACGACCCTCCTGCCGGAAGATGGCGATAAAACGGCAATGCCATTCCCCATCGACTTGCCGCAGGGTGTCGCCAAGCGGATAGCAGACCTGCAATTCATTGACAGGCTCGTCGAGCGCGGTATTGTCGCCCGGGTCGAGCCGAAATTCGCTCACTTCGAAATCGAGATCGCCGCGCCCAACGAGCCCCACGAAGCCTTCAACGAATTTTTCTCGTTCGACGTCTTTACAAGTGACTTTAGCTTGTGATCCGGCGGCCTTTAAGGTAGCGGTCACTGTGGCTTGGTTGGCGTCGCGACCCGAGATTTCCACGTCGATCGTGACTCGGTCACCGGCCTTGAGCGCCGGGCCCTCTTTGGTGGAATCAAGCTGAACGGCTTTGGCATCGTCGGTCGTGTGGTCATACACGCCGAAGCCGCCGTCATCGCGCCAGACGGCGTACCAACAGGCGTCGCCTTCCTCGCCGCCCCCGTTCCAGCTTTCAAATAACGTCCGCCCGCCGAAGCAGATCCCCATCAACGAATAGCCCGGCTCGGGATTGCCATCGGGCAGCGAGCGCACCACCGCGTCGATCGACACTCGATAGTTCCCTTTCAGCCTCCAATCACGCCGCCAAATCATGCCGTACGGCGGACTCGATTCGTACTCGGTTTCCATGTATTTATGAAACGGAAAACCGGTGTGCCGCGCCTTGTCGCCGCGAGTGCGAATGCGGCGCCGCAGCGCGTTCCCTTCGAGTTTCCAATAGCCGGGATTCAACGATTCCCAGCCGTGGCCGTGATAGAACGAATCGCCGCGTTCGAAGTTGTCGACCACATTGGCGCTATTTTCGTGCGCGGCGGCATTGCCGCCGACTGCCGCCGACGCGGCCGCGGCAACGGAAAGCTTGGCGAACTCGCGTCGATTGACTTGCGAGTTGGGATTGCTGTTCTTGTCGGGCATGGTTTTCCTGTGGGGATTTCTTATGGGGGTTCCAACGGCCGGCGGTTCGATGGACAAACCGCGGCAGAGGGACGAAAGACATTGTACTGCTTTGCGCCACCCGCGACCTCGCTACAATGTGCCCATGTCTCTCGATCGAAAGCTTGCCGTCATCGGCGCCGGAAATTTAGGCGGGTCGTTGATCCGCGGTCTACTCGAAGCCAAGCAGCTCGCCCCCGACGACATTCGCGCCACCGTGCACCCCTCGCTGCCGGCCGACCAGATCGGAGAGCAACTCGGCATCTCCGTCAGCGCGGGCGGCAATGCGGAGGCCGCTAAGTGGGCCGACGTGATCCTGTTGTCGGTCAAGCCTTATCAAATTCGCAAGGTGCTGGGCGATATGCGGGACTTTCTGCGCCCCGATCAAATCCTCATCTCGCTGGCCGCCGCTGTCCCGTTGGCTACGATCGAGGATGCCGGTTTCGCCTCGATGCGTACCTTTCGCGCCATGCCGAATCTGGCGATGACGGTGGGGGCGTCGGCGACGGCGATCTGCTTCAACGACGCGGCCCAACCCGCCGACCGAGAAGTCGCCGAGGAAATCTTCGGGACCGTCGGGCGCGTGTTCTGGGTCAACGAAGAAATGATGCACGCCGTCACGGCGCTTTCCGGCAGCGGACCCGCCTACGTCGCGCTGGTCGCCGAAGCCTTGGCCGCCGGAGGAGTCAGCCTCGGCCTGCCGGCGGATTTAGCCGTGCAGTTAGCCGAACAAACGCTGATGGGCTCGGCGAAGCTTCTGCTCGAAACCGGCAAGCACCCGGCGGTGCTTCGCGATGAAGTCTCCACACCCGCCGGCACGACGGTTGCGGGGCTGGGGGAACTTGAAAAAGGGGGCGTGCGAGCCGCTCTGCGCGCCGCGGTCGAAGCCGCCGGCGCTCGCTCGCGCGAACTGACGAAGGATCTTTGATTGGAATACGGAGTACGCCCCTACTCCGGGCCGCGAGAGAGCACGGCAATCCAGGTGTCCATTGCAAACTTACTCTCCCTTCGGCTCGGATCTCGTCGAGACGCCATACCAGGTTGGGTGGCTTGGTCTTACGGCGAACCCCTTAAGAGCGTAGTAGAATACCCCCGCCTGTTTTACGCCTCCAGGGCCATTGACCGGACGGGAAGTTCAATTCACTCTAAGACTATCGGCTCGAATAGGCTTTGGCACGCCCCGGCGCGACTCGGTGTGGTTCGCCGGTTTCCGCCTGTCCAACGTCGGACCTTGTCGGCCCGTTGCGTCAAGCCTCTTCGAGTTATAGAGCAGTCACCGTTCTACTCGGGCAATGGGGTCGTTTCTCACAATCCCGTCGGTGCTTATCCGACTATTAGCCATGGGTTGGACGATCGTTATGGTCGTCCGTTCGCGTGACTGGCGGCTTGCCTTCCTTCCTCTGCTGTTGCTGATCATGGCGCTGCAACCCATGATTCCTCATCTGTCGGAATCGGACGCGATGGTGATGCAAGTCTCGGTCTTGACCGTGCTTGTCGTCACGATGCTCTGTTTCGCCGTTCGCGGGAAAAAGCAGCGCTGGGGAGGTACACCTCTACGGGGCTTACTGATCCTGGTAACTCTGTACCAGGCAGTGGCCTTGCTGACCGGCAGTTGGGTGGTCGCACTGGGGCCTACCCATTCGGAATTTTCCGTGAGCCTGTTGCTTTGCCTCACCGTGGTTCTGTTCGGACAAATGTTCAGCGAACGCCGGCACGCCGACAAACGCCTGCGCGATCAGGCTCTTCACGATTCGCTGACGGAGTTGCCGAACCGCATCTATTTCATGAAAGTCCTGAACCGCGCCCATGGCTGGGCGCACCGGCGGCGGAGTGCGTTCGCGGTGTTGTCGATCGGCCTCGACCGCTTTAAGAAGCTCAACAGCCGATTCGGACACGCTACCGGGGACCAATTCTTAATCCAAACCGCTCGGAAATTGCGGGAGGAACTTGGCCCCGGCGATGTTGCGGCTCGGCTCGGGGGCGACCAATTCGCCGTCTTCCTCGCCAAAATCAAGAATCAGTCCGAGGCCGAGGAAAGTGCCGCTCGGCTCAGAACCACGCTGGCCGAGCCCATGAGAATGGAAGGCGAAGTCGTTGCCGCAACGG
This sequence comes from Bryobacterales bacterium, assembly GCA_965248235.1. Lineage (GTDB taxonomy): Bacteria > Acidobacteriota > Terriglobia > Bryobacterales > UBA6623 > UBA6623. Next base: position 980,009 of record CBDFIU010000004.1, read on the forward strand.
CCGGCATCGGAATCGCCTGTAGCACGACGGGCTATCGGCGACCCGAAGACATGTTACTGGACGCCGACACGGCGATGTATCGCTCCAAGGCCCTGGGAAAAGGCTACAACGAACTCACCGACATCCGCAGGCATACCCACGCCATCTCGGGTCTGCAACTGGAAGAGGATCTGCGGGGTGCATTGGAGCGAAACGAGTTCGTGATGTTCTACCAACCGATCGTGGAACTCAACGGCGGGAAGATCGCCGGCTGCGAGGCGCTCATTCGGTGGAATCACCCCGAACGCGGCATGGTTTCTCCCTTGGAATTTATTCCCGCCGCCGAACAAACCGGTTTGATCTTGCCGATCGGCGAGTGGGCGCTACAAAGTGCTTGCCGCCAGAACCAGGCCTGGCATGCCGCCGGACTCACGGGAATGCGGGTCTGCGTCAACGTTTCTCCCAGTCAGCTTCACGCATCGAACTTCTCCGATGTCGTCCGCGATACTCTGAAAAAGACCAAATTGCCGCCGGAGTACCTGGAGCTGGAGGTCACCGAAAGCGTCCTGATGGAAAACCCCGAGGCGGCGTCGAAAGCGATCGAGAGTCTTCGAAGCCTGGGCGTTCGCATTGCCGTGGACGATTTCGGAACCGGGTACTCCTCGCTGAGCTATCTCTGTCGATTCGCCGTCCACACCCTGAAGATCGATCGTTCTTTCGTCGTGCGTCTCGCCGACGACCGCGAGCGAACCGGCCAAGTCATCTCGTCACTCACGGGCTTGGGACGCGGCTTGGGCCTGGACGTTATCGTCGAAGGCATTGAGACGAAAAGTCAATTTGGATCTGCTGCGTTCCCTAGGATGCCCGCAAGGGCAAGGTTGGCTGTTCAGCAAAGCCAAACCGGCCCATCAGATCGAAGGCTGGTGGCGGGACCACAACAAAAACGGGCAAAACGGCGATCACGATCTATCGAGTCTGGAGGGACTGAAGTTCAACGTGCGCAAAGCCGTAAGCCACGATCCGCGGCCATCCCCCGCCGTGAAAACCAACGCGAGTTAAGAAAGACGACCGCACTCGGCGATCAACCCTGAACGTAAACCTGAGTTGTCGGGCGAAAACTCAGCAAAACTCGGCCCAACGTCGGACGGCCGAAGTGAGTGGCCGGATCGAAACGCGCGCTCAGCAACGCTTGCGCCAATTGCGCCCGCAAAATCCGGTCGGGCTCCTGATAGCTGTCGGACAACCTGATGATCCGAAAGTCGTAAACGTACCCGTGGCCGTCCACGAACGCTTCCACGCCGATATAGCTTGCCACGGCGAACGACGGGGCGATGCTTACGCTCGGCCCGGTAATAAGCGACCGGGTCAAATAGGTCAAGGGAATGTCGGCGTCAAGCGCGGGCGGCACGAAATTGAAATTCGCCATTAACCCGAAGAACAGAATCACGGCCGCGAACACACCGCCCGTCGCCGGCACGGCGATAGGCCGCATGGCGTTGCGGAGGCGCACTCTCCAACGACTCCAGGAGCTTTCATTGGCATGGGAGAGGGCAACAAGCACCTTGGTCCGCAGACCGGGCGGCACGGCGATCGCCTGCAGGCTCCGCACCTCCGGCACCAGGCCGTCTTCCCCTTCGCAGCGCCGGAAACAAGCCTCGCAGCCGCTCAGATGGCCGCGCATCAGCCACGTCGAAACGAGCCTCAACTCGCCTTCCACGTAGGCTGTGAGATTTCGCCTTGCCCAACCGCAATTCATCACTTACTCCGGCTGCACCACATAGCCGCCCGGCTGGTCGACCGCCAGCCGCCGCTGCAGCTTCGTTTTCAAAGCCTCGCGCCCGCGCAAAATGCGGGACTTCACCGTGCCGAGGGATATTTGTAACGTATCGGCTATTTCGCTGTAACGTAGACCCTCGACGTCGCGCAGAACGACCGCCACGCGTAAACGTTCATCCAACTCTCCCAAGGCCTCGGCGATCACCATACTCAGTTCCTTGCGCACCACAAGATCATAAGGCGTGCCGCGACGATCGATCATCCAATCCGCGCCGGCCAAGTCCCCCGCGGCCAAAGCCTCGGCGGAGACCTCGCTGTTCCGATGCCGTAGAAACCAGCGCCGGCGATTCGAGGCTTCGCGAACAGCGATGCGATAGATCCACGTCTTGAGACTGCAGTCGCCGCGAAATTCGCCGACCTTCCGAAACACCTTCACAAAAACGTCTTGCGTAACGTCGGGAGCGTCGCCGGGATCCCGAAGCAGGCGATAGACAAACCGATAGACCGGTCGTTCGTAGAGTTCCAGAAGAGTTTCAAAGGCCTGCGGCGTGCCCAGCCGCAACCCCTGAATCAGCGCCACGTCCTCGGTCGGACACAGCGAGTTAACTACAAAGTCGTGCACCCGTCTCTCCCATTCTTCAAGGAGGGGACGCCCTTAGATTACCAGGCTGTTCCCGCCCCAGCAAACGACTTATGCTCTACGTATGTTCCCTACAAATCGAAGACACCGCCGGGCACTGAAAAGTTCCCACGATCATTCCGGCGTAGCGAGGCAGGCACTTGCGGCGGCCGCGGAAGCGAGGATCTTCGCCCCTGTGTCTCGGGACAATTCCCCAAAAAGAGACGGCGGCTAAAACGCCGGACCGCTGGGAACGGGTTTCAGCGCAAACGCCAACGGCGCCGCCAGGAACTCGCGGACCGAACGCATGGTCTCCATGGTCCCGTAGAGAAACAGTCCTAATCCGTCTTCGTTGCCCCGCACCGTAACGCGGCGGATAAAAGCGGCGTCTTGGGCGCCGCCGAAGAATCCGACACCGCCCTGGGTGTACCGGTCGGCTTTCCAAAGGTCGACCCCGGAACCGTTCAAAAGCGTCTGAATAGTCTCACCGTTCACGCGCACGGACATGTGATTCAAGCCTTTACCGGCCGCGCCCAGGTATCGGTTCGTCAAGGAAGACGCTTCTCTGCGGCCGTTGGAAAAAACGTAGCGGCTCAATTGATATCCGCTATTGCCTCGCGCATTATCGCGGCGCAATTCAAAAGCGTAGTAGTTCTTGTCATCCGCCGCGCGCACAACCCAGCCCAACAGGCCCGCGTCGATCCGGAAATCAAAATCCAGCCGATAGTCGCGCCGGTTCATGGTCCGCTTGTGAAAGGTCAAGCCGTTGACGCGCATGTACCCTCCCGGGTTCAGAGAGGATCCCACGCCGTCCCACTGCTCAAGACCTTTTTCAAACTCGTCTCGAATGAAAAATGCCGCGCGTTCCTTTACCGGTTGCTGTAAAGTCCGAAAATACGCTGCCGCGGGGGCCCGCACGCTTGCAAGCGTACTGCCGCCCCAAGTTGTCAACTCCGAGCTGAAGCTCGCGGCAAAGATCAGCATCAGGCCAATGAATCCGATTTGACGAAAGCGGCGATTGCTCCAGAGTTGCGCGACCCGGTAACGCCACCAAAACGTCGGCTGCGGCATGGCGCGGACCGATTCCACCAGCCCCGTCAACGCCGTTCTCCTTGCGGGAAGCGCCATCTCCCCGGCAGTCAAACCCGGATACGCCCGTGACGTTTCTACTCGGCCCAAAATTGTGCCCGTTTTCATGCGAGGCTCCGTTCTCGGGGGAGGGCCCGCTGCCCTACGAATTCCCTAGTCCATTTTGCCTTCAGACTGATTCGAGGGCAAGATATATTTCAGCGAAAACAACAAAAGCGGGCGAAAACAGTACTCCAGGGTTGCAGAAATCCGGTTTAGTTTCGGTACGGTTTAAAAATGTATCGGTACTTAATTGGCGAATATCCGATTTAGATGGGAGCGCCTCAACTTAGCTTGCTTTTGAGGTCTTCGAGAGTCGGCGCTTGGCCCGCTCGGATGGAGAATCCGTAGCGCCGCCCGGGATCCGGTTCTCGCTCGGCCGTGTAGTTGCCCCCGAACAATCGATCGAGAGCCGTCTCGATGCCCGACCGCAACTCGGCGTCGGTTGCATCCGTATTCGGAGCTTCCAAGCGGTCATTGACAACCAGCTCCCAAGAGCCCCAAGCCGGTTGTAGCGCCGAAGGATATTCGGGTTCGGCGAGTAGCGGTTCGACCAACGCGATACAGCGGCGGAAGGTTTCGAGAACCCGCTCGTCAATCGCGCCCTCGTGGCCCGACTTCCCGGCATAGAGAAACCCGGGACCGGGATCACCTAGATCAATCGAGAAATTCGCCCGGTGGCCGGCAAGCAGCATCCCCGCGCCCTTCGGCATGTGGGCGTAATCGGCCATATCGACCCAGTCTTCCGGGTTAGCCTTATCGTGGCGCAGCCGCGCGAAAACGGCCAGGAACGGATCCACGCTGAAATCGGCCGGAGCCTCGGCAAGTAGCTTGAGGTGGATTCGTTGGAGATCGATTGCCATGCTGCTCTACGAGATGGCGACCCTGCCGGCGGCGGGGCCGTTCGCCGATTCGTCGTGCGGACCCGCTCCGCCTACGACTGACTGTAGACCGTCTGCGCCTGCTCGATAAACAGCGTAGCCTCTTCGACCCGCTGTCGAGCGCGCTCCGGCGTGACGTCGTCGATCCCTTCCTCCTCGGTGCGGAAGAAGTTCTCGGCGAATGGCTTCCAGAATAGGCCCCCGTCGTAGAAGTGCGACCGAAATTCCTTAACGGTATCGTATTTGTCGGAAAGCAGCAGCCCACGCGTGAACAAGATCCCGTCGGCTGCTTTCGTCACCGCTTGATAGGAAAGCTCCGCCGCCTCTTTGTGCTGACCCTCGTCCAGCGCCAGCGACGCCTCGAAATTGAGACGGTCGGCATCCTCGAGCATAAACTCGGCCTGGTCGACGACTTCACCGGCACATTCGCCCACGCCGATGTTCTTCGTGTAGTCCCAGGGTTGGCGGGAGTCGCGGTAGAATTCCGGGTTCTCCTCATGCGTCGGCAGTTGCACCAGCTCGCCCAGCTCCGTCTTGAGCCGCGCTTTGCCGACGCGGTTGACGACATCAGCCAGCGTCTCGTCGCCGTCCTTTTCAGCACTATAAAAATCGCTCAGCCTGCGCACCACGTCCGGAGCGTTCTTGGTGGCCACTTTGCCCACCGTCAGACCGAACGACTTGGCGTTCTGCTTCGTCGTTCCGCCCAAGACCACCTGCACCACCGGCGCGATGTTGTTTCCCTTGCGCTGCACCGACCCGAAGAAACCGATGTCGGCGATATGGTGCTGGCCGCAGGAGTTAAAGCACCCGCTGATCTTAATCTTCAAATCGTCTCGATCGGCGATGTCGCTCATGCCGTTGGCGAATTTCTCTTGCAGCACCGCCGCCATTCCGCGCGACGAAGTGATGCCGAGCTTGCAGGAATCGGTACCCGGGCAAGCCGTCACGTCGGCCAGCCGACCCGCGCCCGCCGCGGCAATCTCAAGAGCCTTGAGCCCTTCATGGAAAGCCGGTAGATCTCCGTTCGGTACCCAACGGACGAGAAAATTCTGGCTGACCGTCGTCCGCACTGTATCCTTGACGTGCTTTTCGCAAAGCTTGGCCAGACCCCGCAATTGGTCCGCCGAGATGTCGCCAAGCGGCAGGAAGATCTCGACCATCGAGTAACCGGCCTGCTGTTGGGGCCGCACGTTGACGTCGAGCCAGCGCGACAGTTCGGCGTCGGCGTCGGCGGGAACCATCAACTCCGATCCCGGCTTGAGCGGCTCATCGGCATAGGCGGCCTTGGCTTCCGCGAACTCCCGGCTCCAGCGCTCGTCTTGGGGCAGCCGCGCGAGTTCCTCTTCCAGCAACCGCGAGAACTCCTCCATCCCCAGCCGGGCGACGAGAAACTTCATGCGCGCCTTGGCTCGATTCTGCTTCTCGCCCAAACGCGCGAAAACGCGGGCGCAAGCTTGCGCCAACGGCAGCATGTCGTCGGCGGGAACGAAATCCTTGTAGAGCGCCGCCAGATGAGGCAACGACCCGAGACCGCCGCCGAGGAAGACTTGGAAGCCCTGTACCGGCTTCCCGTCCACCTCTTGAATCTTCGCCACGGCGCCGATGTCGTGCATCATCGCCAACCCGCAAGCGTGGTCCTCGCAACCCGAAAACGCGATCTTGAACTTGCGCCCGAAATTTTGCGCGTCCGGATGCCGCAGCAGGAAGTACGCCATCGCTTGGGCGTAGGGCGTCACGTCAAAGGCTTCATCGCGGCACACGCCCGATTCGGGGCAACTGGTCACATTGCGAACAACATTGCCGCAAGCTTCCTTGGTGGTGATGCCCGCCTCGGCGAGGCGGCGCATCAGATTGGGCGTGTCGTTGATGTCGACGAAGTGATACTGAATATCCTGGCGCGTCGTCACATGGCTGACGCCGTCGGCGTATTCTTCCGATAGGTCGGCCAGAGCGTGCATCTTGGCGTTATCCAGTAAGCCCATCGGGATCTTGATGCGCTGCATCTGGACGCCTTCTTGACGCTGTCCGTAGACCCCGTGCCGCAGGCGAAACTCGAGAAAGATGTTCTCGGGCATCTGCCCGGCCTGAACACGGCGGAGCTCGGTCTCGTAGACGTCGATTTCGTTGCGCATTTCCTCCGGCAGGTGCGCCCAACGGTCGCTGTTGACGTCGGTTACGGTTGTGGCCATGACATCACCCCTCGATCAGTCGAATCTCTACTATCTAGATGGAGATTACGCCCTTTGGACCATTATAACGGCGGGCTATTCGTGGTGCATTCGCGCCTGCGCGAGACCACGCAAGGCCGCCGGGCAACGGCAAGGATCATCGGGAGCTGCGGCCCCTCTTCCTTTCGTTTCAATCCGGTTGTGGGCTGTACGACATAAATGTGGGACGTCCTTCGGGGAAAATGGAAGGTGAGGTTTAGAATGGGGCGTCGTCCGCGGGGGCCTCGGGTTCGGGGTCGTCGAGGGGGCCCTCGGAGAGGTTTTCGAACTTCACGTACTTGTGGAGGAAGGCCAGTTTGATCTTGCCGGTCGGACCGTTGCGCTGTTTACCGATAATCAGTTCCGCCACGCCGTGCAAGTCTTCGCGATCGGGCTTGTAGACTTCCTCGCGAAAGATGAAGCCGACCAAGTCGGCGTCTTGCTCGATCGAACCGCTCTCGCGCAGGTCGCTCAACTGCGGGCGATGGTCGCCGGTACGTATTTCGGGGGCGCGACTTAGCTGCGAGAGAGCGACGACGGGTACGCCCAGATCTTTCGCCAACAATTTCAGCCCCCGAGTCAAGGCCGAAATCTCTTGTACGCGGCTGTCATAACGGCCCTTGGCCGACATCAACTGAATGTAGTCGACGATGATCAGGGCCAGGCCGTGCTCCGACTTAAGACGCCGGCACTTGGCGCTGATGTCCATCATCGTCGTCCCCGCGGAATCGTCGATGAAGAGTTTCGCGTCGACGAGTTGGCTTAACGCGGCGCTGAGGCGGCGGCGTTCGTCTTGGTTCAAATAGCCTCCTCGGAAACGATGGCTATCGACCCGCGCGGTGGCGCACAGCATTCGCGTCAGCAGTGACTCTTTCCCCATTTCAAGAGAAAAAATCGCCACGGGTTGGCCCGGCTTGTCGGGACGGTTGGAAGCGACGTGCTGCGCGATGTTGAGCGCAAAGGCGGTCTTGCCCATGGCGGGGCGCGCGGCGACAACAATCAGCTCGCCGGCATGAAGGCCGGTCGTGCGCTCGTCAAATTCGAGAAACGGAGTCGAGATCCCCCGCACACGCTTGCTGGGGTCGAGGAAGGCGGCCACGCCTCCGGCGTACTCCTCCACGATTTGGCGCGGGTTCGACAATCCCGAGCGCAATTGGGCGTCGCCGACCCGCATGACGGCCGATTCGGCTTCGGCGATCAGATCCTCGGCTTCCTCGCCGCCGTCCATGCAATTGTTGATGATGTTCTGGGCGGTGAAGATCAGATTTCGCAGCAGCGACTTGTCTTTGACGATCTTCAGGTAACTGTCGATCGAATCCAGACGCGGGAGCCCGTCGGTCAGCGAAGAGATGTAGGCGATGCCGTCAACCGATTCGAGTTGGGTGTGTTTTTCGAGCTCGTTGACCAGGGTGAGGTATTCGATGCGCTCGCCGCGGGCATGCAAATCCTCCATGCGCAGGAAGATGCGACGGTGCTTTTCGACGTTGAAATCACCGGAATCGACGGCACCGGCTACCTGCGGAAAGAGCGTGTCGTCGAGAAGGACGGAACCGAGCACGAATTGCTCGGCTTCGAGGTTGGTCGGGAGACCTCTTTCAAGGGCGAGAGCTGTACCGTTCGTAGCCATGCGAAGCTTCAGTTGATTGGGCTAGTATGCCGGCCGCGGGCGGTGATGTAGCAGAAAATTTTCCGTTGCCTGAACCCACTTTGTTTTCTGCGTCTTACGCTGTGGACCGGCAAAAGCGGCATGGGTTTTTCGCCCAGAGTACGCGGCAAACCATTGAAAATAAATCGGTTAGGCCCTGTGGAAAACATGTGAAAATACACTGGATCGTGACACCTACAGCGTCTGCAAGATAAACCCTTTAGTTCTGGTGCCTTGCAGCCTTCAGGATGAAAACGTTTGTCGTTGGTTTTGTTTTGATATTATGCCACGAAGGCGAATAAAAGACAAATCTACGCCTGTCATGCTTCGTGAAACTCGAGGATTCTTGTTACAGCGGTCGGAAGAAGTCGACCGGGTCAAGCGCCGTGAGCTTCCAGCGCTTCTTAGATTTTCCGGCTTGTGCGACGGCTATACGAACGGAGGCGCGGCGGGATTCGACGCGGCCGGGCGCGCCGACCAGGGTCAATTGCAAGATCCAATCGATGGTGGCTCGATAGCCCGCGTCAACGGATTCCCAATTGGTGATTCGGAGCGACGAGGCGATGTCGGCTTGCGCCGACAATGCCGCGACGTGAGTTTCGAGTCGCGCGTACTCGCTGACGCTTTGCTTGTCGAAATAGGAAAGGAATCGGGTCGCGTTGCGGGCGCTGAGGGCGCGCCCGGCGTCGTTGAGCATTCGGGTTATCGCTTTGCGTGAGGGGTCGGTGTCCTGAGCGCTCAGGCGGGCCGGCCCTACGAGGGAGGGCGCCAAGGCGACGGCCGCCACAAAGGCAATCCGGCCCAGAGTGCGTCGTCGGTATGGTCGGTACCCTGGACCGGGGCGCGAGACGCGTCGACGCGCACGCGGAGGGACCGATTGGGTGAGAGAGTTCACGTACGATACTCGGCGTTGATGTCGATGTATTCCTTGGTGAAGTCGCAGGTCCAAAAACGAGCGCGCCCCTTGCCCCCGCCTCGGATGCGGAATCGCAGGGTCGATTCGTCAAGCTCCATGGTGGTTTGCACTTCGGCCTCGACGAAATCCGACCGCACTCCCCGTCGGCAGATCAAGTGCCCGTTGAGATGGACGTCGACTTTGGTGGCGTCAAAGGGCACGCCCGCCGCTCCCGCCGAGGAGAGAACGCGGCCCCAGTTGGGATCGGCGCCGGCAAGCGCGGTTTTGACCAGCGGCGAGTTGGCGATGGCGCGGGCCAGACGCACCGCCTGAGCGTTGGTCGCCGCGCCTTCGATTTCAATCGTGAGAACTTTCTTGGAGCCCTCGCCGTCGCCGACAATACCGACGGCCAACTCTTCGGCCAGCTTGTTGAGCGCTTCTTGGAAGCCGCGGCGGTCACGGCTGGCGAGTCGAACTCCCGACGCGCCGTTGGCGAGCAACAAGACGGTGTCGTTGGTTGAGGTGTCGCCGTCGACGGAAATGCGGTTGAAGCTGTTTTCGACCGCCGCGCGCAGCATCTTTCGCAAGTCGGTCGGCTCGATCCGGGCGTCGGTGAACAGGAAGCTGAGCATCGTCGCCATGTTGGGATGAATCATCCCGGCGCCCTTGGCCATGCCGGCGATCCGGATCGTCCCCGCGGCGCTTTCGATTTCGGCCGACGCGGTTTTGGGGTAGGTGTCGGTGGTCATGATGGAGGCCGCCGAGGGTTCGAAGCCTTCAGGCGCCAACGCGGCGTTGAGTCCCGGCAGGGCGTCGAGGATCAACTTTTCGTCCATAGGTTCGCCGATGACGCCGGTCGAGGCTACCAGCACTTGGTTCACCGGCGCTTTGAGAAGCCTCGCGGCGGCGCGAACGGTAGCCGTCACGACTTTGTTCATCGTGGGCGTGGCGCAATTGGCGTTGCCGGCGTTGGCGACGATGGCGCGGCAGACGCCTCCGCTTTTTTCCAGATGCTTCTTGGAGACAGTCACCGGCGCGGCGCACACTTGGTTTTGCGTGAACACGCCGGCCACCGAGGCCGGCACGTCGGAAACCATCAGCGTCAAATCGTCGTCGGGATGTTTGCGTATACCCGCGTAGGTTGCGGCAAATCGAAAGCCCTGAGGAATCACGAAGACTATTCTCCTAACTTTTCACCCGGCGCGGGACGGTATCCGCGCAAAAATTCGGCGGCGGCCACGCGCTTCTTGCCTTCGAGTTGGACGGCCTCAACGGAAAGCGAGGTAGCACCGCCACAGCCAACTCGAAAACCGGAATCGATGGAAGTGATTTCACCGGGTTCGCCCGCGGCTTTGTCGACAGCCGGCCCCCAACGAATATGCAAGCGTTTCCCGCGAAAGCGCGTATAGCTGCCCGGCCAGGGGTCGAAGCCGCGCAGGCGGTTGAAAATCTCGGACGCAGGGAGGCTCCAATCGATCAAGCCGTCCTCGCGTTTCATGATCGGCGCATAGGTGGACTCTTGCTCGTTTTGCGTTTCGCCTGTGACGGTACCCGCCGCGAGCGCATCGAGGGTTTCGAGCAGCAAGTCGGCACCCATGGGGGCCAGTCGGGCCGATAATTCCGAAGCGGTCTCAAGCGGGCCGATCGGGGTCTCGCGCTTGAGCAGCATGTCGCCCGCGTCGAGGCGTTTAGCGATTCGCATGGTCGTCACGCCGGTGACGGTTTCCCCTCGAGCGATGGCCCAGTTGATGGGCGCGGCTCCGCGATAGCGCGGCAGCAGCGAGGCATGGACGTTGATGCTCCCCAGGCCCGGGAAGTCGAAGATCGCGGCCGGAATGATCTGCCCGTAACCGACGACGACAATCGCGTCGGGTCTAATGCTGTCGATGCGCGCGATCGACGCGGCGTCCTTGACTCGATGGGGTTGAAAAACCTCCAGCCCCAACTCCAGGGCGCGGGCTTTCACCGCGGGCGCGGAGAGTTTACGGCCGCGGCCTACGGGGCGATCGGGCTGGGTGAAGACCAAAGCGATGTCGTCACCACGCTCGTGAAGCGCGTCAAGAGTGGCTACCGCGAACGCGGGGGTCCCCATGAAGACAACACGCATGGGGGCTAATCCCACTCGCCGTTTCGCCGCAGCTTCCTGATCTTGCGGAGGATGATTTCGCGCTTGAGTCGGCTGATGTGTTTGAGGAAAAGGACTCCGTTGAGGTGATCGTTTTCGTGCTGGATCGCGCGGGCCAGTAACTCCTCGCCTTCCGCCTCGAACCATTCGCCCTTGGTGTCTTGCGCGCGCACGGTGACTTGGGAAGCGCGCCTAACGTCTTCGCGAAAACCGGGAATTGAAAGACAACCTTCCTCGCCGACCTGCTTGCCCTCGGCGGTTGTGATTTCCGGGTTGATCAGAACCAGTTTCTTGTCGGGCTCTTCTCCGGCGGTGGAATCGATGACGGTGAGGCGCTTGGGCAGCCCGATCTGCGGCGCGGCCAAGCCTACACCGCCGTGGTCGTACATCGTTTCGAACATGTCGGCGACGAGCTCGTGGAGTTCGGGGGTATTGAACTCGGTGATGGGCTCGCAGACGGTTTCGAGAACGGGGTCTCCGTATTTGACGATTTTGCGGATCATGATGCTGCGTCGATGGTCGGAGCGGACCGCCGCGCACCGCTCCGAGGATCGCGGAAACTATCGTTCCTACCAATATATTACCGGGCGCGCGGCTCCGCCTACCCGACGAACTCGATTGGCCTAAAGCGAGCAGGGAGGCACAGCCGGCTGGGATTATGCCTTGCCATACCTATACTGATATCAGATAATGATATCAAACATCATGAGAACAATTGTTGATCTTCCCAAGGAACAGGTCGATTCGCTGGCCGAATTGTGTCGCCGTGAAGGCATCTCGCGCGCTGAAGCTATTCGTCGCGCGATCGCGTCGTATCTTGTCGACGAGGCACCGGCCTCGGACGACGACGCCTTTGGAATGTGGCGGGATCGCAAGATCGACGGGGTGACTTACCAGAGAAAACTTCGTCGTGAGTGGTCGCGATGAAGGTTGTCGTCGACACGAATATTTTGATCGATTACCTCGAAGGGTTCGACCAAGCTCGGCTCGAACTCGGCCGACACGATGTGATCCTGCTGAGTCCGATTAGTTGGATGGAAGTCTTGGTCGGTGCGAAGCCGGGAGCCGATGAGCGAAGGGCGCGCCGTTTTCTTCGGCGTTTTCCGTTAGTCCCTATCGACCAAGAGGTTAGTGAGATCGCGGTCGCCCTTCGGCGAGATGAAAAAATTGCCCTCCCGGACGCGATCATCTGGGCCGGTGCGAAAGTCAACGACGCTCTGTTGGTAACGCGAAATACGAAAGATTTTCCGGCCGACCGACATGACGTTCGCGTGCCTTACAGGCTTTGAGATTCAGCCGCTACCGATCTATGCCTCCTCAATGCCAAGGAACGATACCGGAGCAGAGAGACGCTCTCACTCGGGAAGGAGCGACCGACTTTGCTGCTCGATCGATTGCTCGGCGCGCGGCGGCGGGTCCACCACTGTTTCGAGGGCGGAGAGACCTCATCGCATACCGCTTCCTCAGGAGCTGTGAAAAATTGGGGACCCTTCCGAAAATCCCCTTCGAGCGTACGGCGGGTTACGACATAGCCCAATCAGGCCGCACCTGTCGTGCAGCCGCGGAGCGGCGACGGGAAAGTAGCCCCGGGCTTCAGCCCGGGGTTTCACGCCAAAAAACGGCAAGCCCCGGACGGGGCGTAGGAGCATTCGTCCGATGCGACTGGACCCAACCGAAACGTTCAGGTCGACGCCTCGCCCCCATTTTCATGGCGGTCGTATGAACGCCGCGCTTTCATACGAATCGACTGTCCCCGATTTTTCACAGCCCCTCACGGTTGCGGCTCGGTTTCGGGTGGAGGTTCGGGATTCAAGAATGAATCGAAGAAGCGCTTGGCTTTATCTTTGACGATGCTCTTGATGTCGGGGTAGACCTTGGGCGAGTCGACCGTGCCGCGGACTTTCACGGGAATCGTAGCCTGTTGTTTTCCATCGGCGTCGGGACGCGCGCCGAGAGCGGCGGCGAGGCCTCCCTCGACGGTTGTTCGCAAGTCGAAACGGAGAACTTTCTCAAACGTGATGGTGCCTTGGCCTCGGATCCGGGCGGCGGCGCTTTCGATAATCAACCCCTTGACGAAGAGCTGTTGGTCACGAATTTCCAAGTCGCTTTCGAGTCGCGTAAACTCGGTTTCTCCTTCTTCCGATTCCTCGCTGCCGAGTAGCTTGTTGGCGTGTTTTTCGAGCGTCGCGAGCATGTTGAATAGGCTGATGTTGCCGTCCTCAAGCGTGAGTCGGGCGGTTCCCTGAAGTGAGTTCCGTAGGGCATCGGCATCGCGGCCGGAAAACCGAAGCTCGAATTGCGGCATCGCCAAGGTTCCGGCAATCTTTTCGTGCGCCGTGGTCAAAGCACTGACCAACTCGTCGATTTCGACACCGCTGATCGACCCGCCGAGACGGCCTCGCACGCGGCCGTCGGCATAGGATATTTCAGCGGGCCCCTTCCATATCCCGCTACCGAGCGAAATCTCTCCACCGGGCACGGTGACCGTAAACGCGGGATTCGTAATGAGGTGTTTCGCGGAGAGATTCAAGGGGACCTCGCCGTTGAGGGGAAGCTGATTGTCCGCATCGTCTCCCACGGAGAAATCGGTAAACGCGATGCGGCCGTCTCCCGAAAAATCGCCCATCAAATCGCCTTCCATCTGAGTCGTAAAGGCCACGCGGCTGCCGGAAGGCGCTTCGCGCAACAGCTCCCCAAAATAGGCCTCACGCAAGCCGGCCGGAATTTCGGATGGTACGAGGTCGAACGAGAGTTCGCCGGCCGCCGGTGCTCGAGTTGCACGGAAAGGTCCTCCCCGGCCCTCGAATTGAATACCCGATCGGCTGCCTCCGAATAAGGAAGCCTCCAAAGAAAGGCGGCATGTCGAGTCGGACGCGAAGTCGAACAGTTGCAGGTAAATATTTTCGATGCTGACAGGCTCTTCGCCCCAAGCCGGATCGTGGTAGCGCACCTCGCCCGCATTGATGTAGAAGCCGTCGATCGCAAGCGAGCGCCCTTGGGTCGCTTCCGCCGAGGACTCTTCGGTGGGCGCCGCCTTGGCCGCTTGAGCCAATTGTTCGGCGAGCACTTGTAGGTTGGTTCTTCCACGCCCGTCTTTTTCCACGTGGATCACCGGCCGAGAGATTCGGATGCTCCGCACTTCGACGCGTTCACCGAACAGGGACAAAAGCGACACCTGCGCCGCGACGGCGTCGGCTTCAAAAATATTCGGCGCCGTGAAACCTTCGGGGTTGCCGATCGAGATATCGGCCAAGGAAATCGCCGGACGAAGCAACAACCATTGCCAAAGATCGAAGTCACCCGCGCCCAGCGAAACCGGTACCGGGATGTTCTCTTCAAGCTGAGCGCGAATCGTCTCCGACGCCGATCCGGAGACGGCGAATTGAATCACCAGCCCGCTCCCCAACATGAGGACCAAGTAGGCCCCCACGAATACCAGTACGGCTTTCGATAATTTGCCCACGCGCACAGGATACAAGTTTGCACGCGCTCACGCACTGCTCGCTGTTACGACGGATTCGGGCGGAGGCGGGCCGCCTAGGTCTGCGGGAAAATGAAAAATTGGGGACTGTACCGAGCGCCGACCGCATAACTTCCATTGAATCGATAATCACATCCGGCGCGAAGTGGACTGTCCCCCATTTTTTCCCGACGAGATCAGCCGTGGCCCAGGTACATCACCCAGCCCAGGCCGAAGATTACGGCCACGAAATACCCGAAAACCTTCAGGCCGTAGTGCAATCGCTCAGGGTCGGAATTTCGGCCGACAACGCCCATGACGATCGAGGTGAAAAGAGCAAACAGCAACGCCGCTTCGAAGTGGGAGAGCGAAAGATACATCAGGATTTCTCTCCAACGGAAATTTCAAAAGCGTCCACGATGGCCAGGATGTTCAGCAATCCGGCACAGACGAGAAACTTCGTGCCGTAATCGGCCGCGGCGGTGGCGAGCTGCTCTTGGTGATATCCCAGCCACTTCGCGAGAAAGTAAAGCGCGCCGGTCGCGATGTCGCCAATGTAGCCCCCGCAGTTGACGACCGTGGTGAATAGGTCGCCGACTTCCGGCTCGAACATGCGTCCCCGCATCAGCAGACCGAAAATGAACATTCCCGCAACGGCGAAAAGCAGCAGCGCACCGCGATTCCAGCGTTTGAGGTAGAAATGCCCGCCGCCGGGCACGAGCCAAGCGAGTAAAAGCGGCGCCGCCCAAAGTTGCGGCGGCGGAATTGAGGACAACATGTCTTTTTTGTCAGCCATCTTGGAGGGGACGAGCTAACCCTCGCCTGAATCTACTTTGAACTTATCACACCATGCCGGCGGCGGTCTCGCGAGGGAAACACGGGCCCGGCCTGAGCCTATGGTTGGCGTGCCGCGGCCACGGACTGAAACCCATCCCGGATCAATCGTGCCGTTGGCGGCCGCCCGCCCGATCCCCGACGGCCGTAGTGATACACTGGGCGTGATTTTCGGGCCCACATGAAATTCGCCTACCCATCGACTACGCCCGCGCGTCTCACGCGCCGACAAATGCTCAGTGGCGTTTCGGCCGCCGCTGCCGCATCTTGGGTCGGCTCTCGACCCTCGGCCGCAACCGCGCAAGACGCCGCGACGCCTCTAAAAATCACCTCGGTTCACGCCTACCCGGTGCGGCTTTGGACAAAGACCGAGCAAGGCAAACGTCCCGACTTCTCCTCCGACCGGGACCCTCGGCGACGGCGTTACTACGGCCCCTTCGCGCAACTCGTCGGCGCCGTCATGGTCGTCGTCTGCACCGATCAAGGCATCACCGGCTACGGTCTTGGCGGTGGAGGTCGCGTGGCGGCGGCAATCATCGACGGCCATCTACGGCATCTGCTGCTCGGGACGAATCCGCTCAATGTCGAATTGCTTTGGGATCAGATGTACACCTCGGGGCAGTTCTACGGCCGACGAGGCGTCTTTGTGATGGCGCTCAGCGGCATTGACAATGCACTCTGGGACATTGCCGGGAAACATGCCGGAAAACCCGTTCACAGCCTGATCGGCGGCCTCACCAAGGACAAGGTCCCGGCCTATTTCACCAGCGCCGATCCGGAAGTCGGACTGCGTCTCGGGTTCCACCATTTCAAGATGCCGGTTCGCGAAGGCGTCGATCAGGGAGCGGCCGGCATGAAACGCACCGTCGAGACGCTCACTCGCGCCCGTCGGGCCATCGGCCCCGAGAGTTCCTTGATGATCGATTGCCTGGGCCGTTGGGATAACGTCGACTACGCGGTCCTAATGGCTCGCCGCCTCGAAGAAGTTCGTCTTCGCTGGATCGAGGAGCCGCTATTGCCCGACGACGTGATGGGCTACGCCCGGCTTGTCCGCGAAGTAGACAGCACGCGTATTGCTTCGGGCGAACACGAGTACACGCGATTCGGTTTCGCGGAGTTGCTGCGCCACAAAGCTGTCGAGATCTTGCAGCCCGACATTACATGGTCGGGTGGTTTGACGTCGCTGCGAAGAATCGCGGCGATGGCCGCCGAACACTCCTTGCCGATCATTCCGCACCGCGGCGGCAGCCTTTACGGGTTGAGTCTGGTCTTTTCCACCCCCCATTGTCCGCTGGCAGAAAGTTTCGGCACCGGCGATAACGGGACCGAGCTGATGGACGCGATGAGCGGCCGGTTTCGCGACGGGTATTACTATCCTTCCGACAAACCCGGCTTCGGAACGTCGGTAACCAAGGAGATGGTCAAGAAGCACGCTCTCTGACCATCGGGGCCTCAGAGACCCTGTTCGAAGACCACGTCCACGGGGATGCCCGCAGTTTCGAGGCGATCGAGATCGGCTTCGAGACCGGGACCGATACTTCCCATTTCGTCGACGAAGGTTTTTGCGCCGTCGTAGTCGCCGTCGCCTTGGAGCATGAGGATCTTGCGCGACAACGCGCCGACAGCCTCTTCCATTTTTTCGAATTGCACGCGATAGGCGCCGCTTTCTTCGTCGCGTGAAAAGGCCTCGGCTTTCTGGAAAAAATGGAACCGCAGCAAATTCGCCACCCCATGCGCGCTGGCGGCCCCGAACCGGATCGACCTAAAAATGCCGGCAAGGAAGGTAACGTAGTTATCCATCAAGTCGGCTTCGCCCAACTCGCCTTTGGCGTGCAGCTTCGTCACCATGTAGAGCCCGAGAATGTCGGCCTTGCCTTCCTCGAGGGAGGAGGCATGTTCCTTCATCGCCTCGCGAACCGTCCCCTGACCCTTGAGAGTCGTCTTGATGCCGAGCCCGTGGGCAACTTCATGGAACATCGTGTTAGCGAAAAAAGCGTCGAAGGAAACATGTTTACGCTGATCTTCGGCGATCAGAACATCCGCGATCGGCACGAGAATCTTGTCGAACTTCGCGCGCATGGCGTTCTTGAGTTGCAACCGCCGAGCGCCCATCTTCAACTGAACTTCTTCGTCGTTGGGAAGGTTGATGGCGATGGTTTTCGACCCGGCGTTGCAATCCCCGGCGTAATAGATCACGTCGTAGGCGTTGAGGTCGGAATCGGTGCCCGGGGTTTCCTGCTTGTAGGCTTCGGGGACGGGCAGGCCCCGTTGTAGCTCGGGCAGGAATTGCGTGTACTTGTCGAGCCGGTCGCTCCATTGCTTGTCTTTGATCAGCACATACGCTTCGAAGGCGGCCTTGTAACCGAAAAGGCGGTCTTCGTAGGTCTCGATGGGGCCGATCACGACGTCGATCACGTTGTCTTTCATTTCCATCCAGGCGAAATCGCTGGACTGGTAGTCGTCGCTTACAAGGGCGTTGGCTCGTAGATCGAGATAGCGCTTGAGGCCGGGGTCTTCGGCCAGTTCCGCTGCTTGGCGAAGTTTGTCGGCGGCGGATTGCAGTTCCTCGCTAAAAGCCTCGCGATAGGGCACGGCGACTAGGCTGCCCGCGTCATCTCGGCGCACCAGCGTATAGAGGTCGCGGAGGGCCTTGCCGGCGTCAGGCGAGGAGGCAACGGCCGCATCGAACTCCTCTTTCGTGATGTCGGCGGGATAGAATCCGGCGCCGAGCGGTTTCGGACCGACGCCGTCGACGAAAGGTTCATTGCCGGCCAGCCGGTCCCATGGGCCGTAATTGATCTCAATGTAGCGGCGGATGGCGGGGTCGTCGATGCCCGACAGCAACTCGCTCTTGTCGCTGTAGGCTTGCTGTTGAAACAGGCCGTCCATGATGTGGGCGGCTTCGATCAACAGGGGCAGCATTTGACGTTGCTTCTCGGTCAAAGCGTCGAGGTCGGCTTCCAGCCGAAAGGTGGTGTAGTTGTCGAGGCTGTCTTGAATGTCCATGGATTTCGGGGACGGGTCGGAGCCGCCGCATGCGGCGAGTGAAACGGCGACGATTGCGAGCGGCGGGAGAGTTGTTTTCATGAGGCCCAATTCTGAAATCAGGTTAGCAAGTCGACTCGGGATCTAGAAATCCATTGCCTGCTCGAGCAGCCGGCGCTGCTGGGTCGGCTTTGGGCGTTTGGCGGACAAGACATTTCGCCATGGCTCGCTTGGAGCCGCGTGATAGGATCGGGTGTCCAATCGAAAGGAGATCCGCCCATGCCGATTATCGACATTACGATTGTGGAAGGACGCAGTTACGAGAAGAAAGAGGCGCTGATGCGCGAAGTCACCGATGCGGCGGTGCGAACGTTGGAAGCGCCTCCGGAAAGCGTACGGGTGATCGTGCGGGAAATTCCCAAGAGCCACTTTTCGGTGGCCGGAGTTCCGAAAGCGCGCCCCGGAGGCGACGTGGCGTGAGCGTCCACGCTTGCCGCGAACCGATTCGTCGGTTCGTGTCTCCAAATTCCGGACGCCTCGCGAGGCGGCAAGGCCGGGCCTCACGCCACGTCGGGGGCTTCGGCGGCTTCTTCTTATCGCGGATCGGGCAGGGCTTTCTTCTTGGGCAGGTCACGCGTGGCCAGCTTCATCACCGGCAGGCCCATTTGGCCGCCCAATTCCGAGAGGGCTTCTAAGTCGACCGGACCGACAATGTTGATGACCGTCAACTCCCGAGGCCCCTCGGAAACGACGGTGACGCCGGCTATTTTTTCGTTTTCCACGTAAGAGTAGATCGCCACGGTTTCGGTCTTTCGCCGGTCGCGGACATCGATCATCGGCACCCATCCGTCGTCCTTGAGCTGCTTGCGGATCGGGTCGGAGTCTTCGCGCGAATACGCCGTCTTACGGGCGAACCAGAAACGCCGCACATAGACGCCCTTGAGGCCTTTCACGAATTCCTTCACCGAACGGCTTACGCCCTTGCGCAAGATCAGCAGTTTCTGTCCCACGTGGAGCGAACGCCCCTCGAGGTTGACCTCGACTACCTCGTCGGCTCGTCGCTCGAGTTCAGGCAAGTCGATGCTGAGCTGCGCTTGCTCGTCGGCCGCTTGGCCCCATCCCGGCGCCACGAGCAGGAACACGCTGACCAGCCATCCTGCAGTCTTCATCGTTCATCCTCCCGGGGTGCATTCTCCTGAGGGAGACGCAACACGGCGTCCCGCGCTTTGTTGATTTTCTCGCCCGCCAACTGCAAGGAAAGCAAGAGCTGCGTTTCGGCCTCGATCTCGGATGACGACGTGCCGAAAACCCCTTCTCGGGCAACGAAAACCGCGGCCGCGAGCGATGCCGCCAAAGCACCGGCCAAGACCCAGCGGGGTTTCGGTAACGCTCTGACCGCCGGCGGAGCCGGATGATCACTCATCGCATCCCGCTCGATGCGCGCCATCACGCGGGCGGTGAAATCGGCGGGCGGCGTTTTCCGAGCAAGTCGGGACCGAAGCTCTTGAGCAATCGAGCCATCGGCGGACGACAGTTCGGTTAGAGGCTCATCGTTGCGTCGATCCATAAGACACCTCCCATTCCAAGCCCTGTGATTTTTCGCGCAGGCGGGCCAACCCCCGCCGCAGCGTGGTCTTCACCGTATTCACCGGGATATCGAGAGTTTCCGAAATCTCGGTCAGCTTCAAGTCCTCCTGAAAACGCAGGATGATCACCAATCGCATTTTGTCGGGCAATGCCGCGACCTTGGTCCACAATGATTCCGCCAACAGCGGGTCGCGCGGGGCGGCCTCAACCCTCGGCTCATCCACCTCTTCCAACGGTTGGTAGCGACGATGCTTCAACCGCCGGCTGTAATCGATACATTTGCGCGTCGTCGTTTGCCGCAGCCAAAACGATAGATGGATATCGGAGACGATTCGATGCAAGTTCTTATGCAACTCCAAATAGACGTCCTGCGCTATATCCTCGGCGAGCCCGCGGCTCTGAAAGAAATGAAACACGAGACTAAAGACCATCGCCTTATGACGGTCGATGATCCCCCCAAACGCCTCCGGGTCACGAAGCGCCGCGTCCACCAAATCTCGGGGCGCGTTTTCCATCGGCTCTTGCTTTTTGTTACGCATGTTAGTCGGCAAGAGGTTCAAAATCCTGATAGAAAACCGAGATCCGCTCCCAGATGAATTCCAGCGCATCGAGCAACTGATGATCCGCGTCGACTAACTCCAGTTCGACGTTTGGACGCCCCCATGAAAATTCCACCGAAAATTGCGGCGGGACGACATCGTCCATGTGGCCGTGGTAGATGTGCGTGCGCTGGGGAACGTCCGGAAACTCGTCGTATCGCAAGGCGTCTTCATAGAGCCCGTAGCCGATCGGGACGAAATCCATAGCCGCCGGATGATGGACCTCGCGAGTGCCTGTTTGCTTCCAGCGCGCCATTTCCTCGGCGCCTAAATCTTCCGCCATCCGTCGGGCGCAGGCGAACGCCGGAGCGAGCAGGACGAGCCGCCGAATTGTCTCGGGATGCTTTGCCGCGTACAAGGCCGCCAAGTAGCCGCCCATGCTCGACCCGATCATCATCATGGGCTCGAGTTCGCGGACGGCTTGATCGACGACATCGAGCTGACTCGAGATCGTCATCCTTTCGAAGTCCGGGGCCAGATCGGGGGTATGAACCGTTCCGCCGATTAAGGCGAAGTTGCGGTGAAAGTAGCGGGCCTTGGTGGATTCCGGACTTGACGCGAAACCGTGAAGGTAGAGGATATTGGCCATGGCGAGACAGCGATCCCGGAACCTGACCTTTAGGGTAAACGTTCTCGCGAGGCCTCGTGGGCCGATTGGCGGCTAACCGCCGCTACTCCGCCGCGATGATCTTCGAAAGTCGCCGTTGATGGCGCTCTTCGCCGCTGAATTCCGCTCCGAGGTAGGTTTCGACAATTTTTTTCGCCAACTCCACGCCGATGACGCGCCCGCCCAGGCACAGGACGTTTAAATCATCATGCTCGACGCCTTGGTGCGCGGAGTAAGTGTCGTGACACAATGCCGCCCGCGCCCCTTTGACTTTATTGGCGGCTACCGACGCCCCCACGCCGCTGCCGCAGACAACAATGCCTCGCCGGGCCTTGCCGCCAACGACAGCCCGCGCCACGGCTAGAGCGAAATCCGGGTAGTCGTCCTCGGAATCGTATTGGTGGGCTCCGAGGTCTTCGACCTCGTGTCCCGCCAGACGGAGGATGCCGGCCAACTCTTCCTTAAGCGGGAAGCCGCCGTGATCAGCTCCGATTGCGATTTTCATGGAAGTCTCGATTGTAACGAACCTGTCTTCACGTGAGCCACCCACCGTCGTCAACTTCTCGGCTAACTTCAAGGCAATGCAAAATTTACCGCCTGATGGGTATTTACTTGACTCAGGTATTGGGAATATTGGGAAATAGCCCCTACATGTTGTGGTCGTCCGTAGCGCGTGTCGCGGTGCCTCCGACCAGCGATTTGTAGGGTGCCGGTGGCACGGCGACGGCCTGTTGAACCAGGCGGTAAAAGAGCTTGCCTCGACTTCTGGACTTGCGGCGGTTGAAGCGGAAGGCGAATTCGTCGAGGTAGGAGTCGAGATGCTCGTGACTGACCGCTCCTTGATGCGTGCCCAGTATCCAGCGGCTTCACTAACGACACCACGCGGTGCACCCGGGGGAGCAGTTTCGAGGCGCGCGCCGGTTGCCCCTCCAGGTAGCTCACCTCGTGGCGATAGCCGTCGCCTTCGAGCGGTTCGTATCCCAGCCAACCGTCGGTATGGACCACGCTGCCGGGTTCGATCGACTCGCCGACGAAGGCCATCAAGCTGTCCCCGGAGGCGTTGGGAATGGTGCGTATCCGAACCCGCCCGATGCCGGCACCATCTTCCTCGGCCGCTACTACAATCAGCGCCTTAGCGTCGGTTTGGCGACCGCGCACGCCCTCCTCCAAGCCTCCTAAGTAAGTCTCGTCAACCTCCACGCGCCCGCTGAGCCGATCGCGTCCGGGCCGCACCATGGCGCGCCGGAGCTTATGCAACCAAGTCCAGGCCGTTTTGTAGCTGCCCAGGCCCAACACCCGCTGCAAGCCCAGCGCGCTCGCCCCGTTCTTCTGGCTCGTGAGCCACCACATGGCTCGAAACCAACTCTGGAGGGGTTGGCGGGTGTCTTGAAATATTGTGCCCGCCGTTGGAGAAGCTTGATGCCCGCAGCCGGCGCACTCCAGCAGCGCTGTCCGCACCGCCCACGCTTTGTCGTGCCCGCATCGCGGACAACGAAAACCCTCCGGCCAGCGGAGTTGACACAGATACTCTCGACAGGCCTGCTCGGTGGCGAAACGCGCCTCGAACTCGGCCAGATTCCGAGGATAATCTTCCATTTCCCCGATCCTACATCTTGTGGTCACCTGAGTCAAGTAAATACCCATCTGCCGCCTTTTTGGCGTCATCGGCGGTTTTCCTCTATTCTTGAGCTTAGGGCCCGTGGTAAGACTTCTTTTTCGACCCGGAAGAGCGGTGGGGTGCCGGTGGAGCAAGCCCCCCGGCCCGGCATGTCTTGCCGTCGTTACGTTGTTTTTGCTTGCCCCCCTCCACCTCTCGGCCCAAACCGCCGCGGGGCGTCTTTCAGGTACGGTGCTCGACCCCAGCGGAGCCGCCGTCCAAGACGCGGCGGTTACCGTTCGCAGCGACGCTTCCGGGGCCGTTTTCAGTGTTACGACCTGGTCCTCGGGGAGCTTCTCGGTGATCGACTTGACGGCCGGGACCTACGCCGTCGAAATCGAGGCCCCGGGTTTTCGCCGTCACGTCGCGACACAAGTCAAGGTCGACATTGCCGGCGAGACGTCGCTGCCGCCGGTGCGGCTCGAGTTGGGGGAAATCAGCGAGGTCGTCGAAGTCGAGGCGGGCGTCAACCAAGTGCAAACGACGACCGCCGAGTTAACCTCGACGGTCACCAAAGAGCAGATCCAGCATCTGCCGCTGATCGGACGAAATCCGCTTTCCCTGGTTTCTCTCGAGGCCGGCACCGCCTACGCGGGAGCCAACCCAACCGTCATCAACGGCATGCGGACGTCTTTCAGCAACGTCACCCTCGACGGCATCAACATCCAAGACAATTTCATTCGCTCTGACGCGCTGGATTTCATTCCCAACCGCGTGCTGATTGACCAAATCAGCGAGTTCACGATCACGACACAGAACGGGAGCTCCGCGGTCGGCGGCGGGTCGTCTCAAGTGAACTTCAGCACGCCGTCGGGAACCCGCGATTTTCACGGCAACGTTTATTTGCATAACCGCAATTCGAAATTCTCCGCGAATGAGTGGTTCAGCAATAAGACGGGTCTGCCCAAGCCCTTGCTGAATTTGAACCAATTCGGCGGCTCGCTGTCGGGGCCGATCGTGAAGAACAAGCTGCTGTTCTATACGAACTACGAAGGGTTTCGGCAACGCGCCGAAACGTTGGTCAATTCCGTGATCCTCACCCCCGAGGCTCGCCGAGGCATCTTCACCTATCGCGACAACCAAAACCGTGTCCAAAAGATCAATGTCTTGCGAGCTGTCGCTATCAATGAAGATCCCGAGGTGACGAACATTCTGGCTTCGGTTCCGGGGCCGGAGCGGATCAACAATTTCGACGCCGGCGACAGCGACCGCGGCCTGCTGCGCAATACCGCCGGATACCGCTTCAACGCCCAAAATAACGGTGATCGCGATGCTGTCACCAACCGTCTCGACTACGTGGCTTCAACGAAACACATCATTAGCGGAACCTACCAATATTCCCGCGACGAGCCCGACCGTGCCGACATCGGCAACGGCTTCCACCGCGTTCCGGTCATCAAGGAATTCAGCCATACGCAATTGCTCTCGCTCGGTTGGCGCTGGAGCCCGAGCCCGCGATGGTCGAACGAGCTGCGCGGGGGCTTTAACATGGCGCCGGGAGAATTTCGCACCTTCGAACAGCGCGGCTCGCCGTTGATCGGCGGTTTCTCGTTTACGAATCCCGTCGTCAACTTTGAGCCCCAGGGCCGGTTCACCGACACCTTCAATTTCATGAACAACACGTCGTATCAGCGGGGCAATCACAACCTGCGTTTCGGCGCTTGGTCGCAGCGTGTTTACGTCGAAAGTTTCAATAGTGCCGGGACAACGCCGGGCTTCAGTCTCGGCGTCAGCCTCGATAGCCCCTTCGCGTTGAGCACGCGATTCTTTCCCGGCGGGATCTCCGGGGCCGATATGGCGGCGGCCGAGGCACTGCTCGCGACTCTCGGCGGCCTGGTGTCAAGCGGTTCACGGACCTTCAACGTTCCGTCGCGCGACCAGGGATTTATTCCCGGCGCCGAACTGCGGCGTAATTTCAGACTCAACAGCCACGCCTTCTACCTCACCGATTCCTGGCGCGTTCGCCCGCGGCTGACCGTGAATGTGGGCGTGCGCTGGGAAGACGTCGGCCGCGTCGAAGAGCGCGACGGGCTTACCTTGAGCCCCGTGATCGGGCCGGGAGGCGTCGTCGAAACGCTGATGAGCGACGCGACCATCGACTTCGCGGGCTCGGCGGTTGGGCGACCGCTCTACGGTAGAGATCTCAACAATTTCTCACCGAACATCGGTATCGCCTATGACCTGTTCGGTAACGGTAAGACGGCCTTGCGCGCCGGCTACAGCATTAACTACGTAGTTGACGAGTTGATGCAGACCACCGACAATGCCACCGGCGCCAATGACGGTTTGCAGGCTTTCCCGAATCTTCGGAACCTGAACCTGCGATTGAGCGACGCCCTGCCCTCGTTTGAAACGCCTGAGTTCAAGGTCCCCCGCCGATCGAGCGAAAACCTGGCTGCCAACCCCGGCTCGGCGCTTTTCGCCGTCAATCCCGACCTGCGCACCCCCTATGTGCAGCAGTGGAACTTCGGCATCCAACACGAAGTGATGCGTAACACCGTCTTCGATGTACGCTACGTCGGCAACAAGGGGACGAAGCTGTTGCGCGGCTTCGATTTCAATCAGGTGATTGTTCGGGAGAACGGTTTCTTGGAGGACGTAATTCGGGCGCGGAACAACGGCTTTCTGGCCCTCGATCGTTTTGGAGAGTTTGATCCCGAGTTCAATCCGGCCATCTTGGGAAGCCAACCCCTGGCGGTCTTTCCGCGGCTCGACCAGGGCGGGCTGATTTCAGACCCGGGTATTCGCTCGCTAATCCGATCCGGCGAGGCCGGGGCGCTGGCCGCGCTCTACATCTTCAACTCGGATCTTTTCTTGGCGGAAAGCGACGTGCGCTTCCGTCGCAATCCCGACACGCTGGTCGCCGATTTGATTACGAATTTCTCAAACAGCAGCTACCACGCCCTGCAGGTGGAACTGCGCCGACGCGCCGCGAGCGGGTTGCAGTTCCAAGCCAACTACACGTTTGGAAAAGTTCTGACGGATTCAAGCGGCACCGGCGTTCGTTTCGACCCCTTCCTCGATTTCGCGCGGCCGCAACTCGAACGCGCCCGCGCGACCTTCGACGTCAATCACGTTTTCAACGCCAATTTCGTTTGGCCGCTGCCCTTCGGCGCGGGGCAGGCCTTGAATCCTTCGAAGGCGCGTCGGCTGGTTGAGGGTTGGACGTTGTCTTCTATCTTGACTTGGCAGTCCGGCGCGCCGCTGTCGATCCTTTCGGGCCGGGGGACCTTGAACCGAACCGCGCGCTCTTTTAAGAACACCGCCTCGACTGCCCTGACGAAAGGCGAACTGGATCAAGTCGTGGGACTCCGCATGACCGACGACGGGCCATTCTTCATCGATGCCTCGGCCATCAGTCCGCGCGACAATAGCGGCGTGGCCGCCGACGGCGACGATCCTTTCGCGGGGCAAATCTTCTTTCACCCGGGGCCCGGCGAGTTGGGCGGCCTACAGCAACGACTGTTTTCCGGTCCCTCCGCCTTGGCTTTCGATTTGGCGTTGGACCGAACGATTCGGTTCAAGGAAACCCATTCGATTCTGCTCGGCGTCAAGATCGCCAATGCCCTCAATCATCCGTCGTTTTTCTCGGGAAGCCACACCATCGGCTCGCCGCAATTCGGTCGCCTGGGAAGCGTGTTGGTCGGCGCGCGGGTGATGGAATTTCAGATGCGCTACAGCTTCTGAGGGGCTGTGAAAAAATGCGGACTGTACCGAGCGCCGACCGAATAAGTTCCATTGAATCAGTAACCGCATCCGGCGCGAAGTGGACTGTACCCGATTTTTTCACAGCCCCTGAGCCCGCGGCACGAAAAACGGCCCGGTGTATGACCGAGAGGGAGGAGACTCGGGTCGGAATCACACACCGGACCGCATGAGCCCTGGTGGCTCGTGGGGACGATCCTCCGCGGCGGCGGGTGAGAGTGTGCCCGCTCATACTTCCCGACCCCGTCCGCGTCTGAACAACAGTCGAAAAGTCACCCGCCGCCTACGGATCCACGCCCCCTCTGGGGGAAGCAAACCCATCCATCGACTCCGCCAAACCCGGCTCGCGCAACGCCGCGCCTCGTCTACCCGGTATCCACCGCCCTGCCGGGCGATTTTACGAGCCGTCGTAACTGCCGCGCCGAATCCGGCGGAGTCGAGTTTCGAAGAGGCAGAAGAGGTGTCATATTCACCGCTTCGCCCCATAGGCGAGCATTTCGCGGGCCAAAACCGCCGCCCTATTGTCGACTTTTGTTATCAATCACTTACATGGGGACGGTCGCGCCGGTGTGTGTCCCGCGGGGGCAGGCCCGTGTCGCCGCGACCCGCTTGTGAGAAATGCGGGTTAGAACGAGAGAGTTCCCGTTCGGGCGACTTCTTCCTGGTTCGGTAGATAGAGAGTTTGGCAGCGCTCGCAGCGGTAGACTTCGTCGCCCGCTTCCAGGCGAGAGGAAACTCCGTCGCCGTACTCGTACCAACGCTTCAGGTGCCCGCGGCAAATGTTGTTGTTTTTGCCGGGGTTGTTGCAGGCGCGCTGACGCGGAACGCGGCGTTTCAGCTTCGTTCCGTCGGCGAGAGTCGTCAACAGATGGGAATCCGGCTCTTCGGCCTTTTCTTCAGCCTTGTCGGGGGCGGCCTTCGCCGTCGTGCTTGCGGTTTCTTCTGCCATTGCGATTGGGTTCAGCGGTCGGTAGGTTTGCAGAGATGAACCAGCGGCCGGACAGCCAAAACGAGTATAACAAGTAGTTGCCCGATCCTGCCGATGATGCTCCTGGGAGCGCTCGCGCCGGAAATCAGTGACCGCACTCGCTCAAATCATGAAGAAAACTTGCGCCACCTACGACGATGTCAACCTGGTGATTCGACTGTACGAGTTGCGGCGCGAGGAGAAATTGCGCGAGGCGCGGGCCTGGTTCGCATCTAAGTTTGAGGCCAAAACGGTCAAGGAATTCAACAAACTCTGTCCCGCCGGTTCCGAGGAAAACGGTCTCTTCCTCACCGTGGTTACCTACTGGGAATTGGCTGCGTCCTTCATCACGAGCAACGTCTTGCATGCCGAATTGTTCTTCGAAACCGGCGGCGAACTCTTCCTCGTTTGGGAGCGCGTCAAGAACATCGTTCCCGAATTCCGCAAGAGCCGCGAAGACCCCACGCTGCTGCGTAACCTCGAAAATGTGGCGGAGCAATACGAAGCTTGGCTCGACACTCCGAGGCCCTCCAAAAACGAGCCGCCCAAGCCGAGCCGAATACGTACGGGCCCGTGAGCCAATGCCCCCAAATAGCGTTGCAGCGCCGACCGGGACAATTTCGGAAGACATAACACGAAAAGCCGCACGGGCGCGCAAACCGCGCGGACGATAATATGATCTATCGTCTAGTGGACTGTTCGAGGGCAGTTCTACGAATGGAATGTTTTCTTGAGCCTAGGATCGATTTGAACGAGCGCGCGGAAAAACACGTCCTTTCGCCACTCGCTCCAATGTGAGCCCAACATCGGGCGTAGGAATGGCACAAACAATTTCCAGAACCCTGGGTTGTAGATCCAGTATCTGATGCGCGTCATCAGCAAGCCGTACACGCAGAAAACGACACCGTAGGCCACAAAAAGCCAAGCGCCCTCGCTGGTGAAGGCCCCCCCTCACGAGCATGTATCCCAGACTCGCTACTGTTATCATCACGCCCACGACCGTCATGCTGAATGTGGCGCGGCGCGTGCGGGCTTTCGCCTCCGCTCGCTGCACTTTCCACTTGTTCAAGACGAGGCCCACCGCGTCGTGTCCCAGTGTGTAGCAGGTGATGGTCTGGTTCTCCCGCGTCCGGACTTCTTCGCGCCGGAGGATCCTGCGTTCATCGTCGGATAAATACCCCATCATCGTCGCGAAGGGAACCCGGCATTTCGCCGTTTGGGCCGCTAACTCCAGGACGTCGACCCGCTGGCGCTCCGTGGTCGAAGTGCCGTCGACTTGCGTCCGAGCAACCATCCCCAGCACATCTCCCCAGCGCACCGCTTCATCTACGATCAGCGAGCCGGACACTCCGTTCTGGCGCGCGCCTTCCATCAGCGATTGCGCCACTTGCTGTTCGATCTGGCCCTCCACCCCTCCCAGGTATTCATAATCGTCTTCGGAAATGATCCAGGTGCCTTCTTTTTTTTAGGTGCTTTCCCACAGTCGATCGCAAACGATTTGCAAGGCGGGAAGGATGCCGCCGGAGAGGTTGGCTGCCAGCAAGTCGTCCGTGATCCTTTTAGGCACACTAGGCTCATAGGAAAACCGAAAATGCCAGCTTGGCGCACCAACACCAGCCACGCTATGTTTAAGCGTGGGCCTCGTAATTGCTTCGGATGGGTATTTACTTGACTCAGGTGACCACAAGATGTAGGATCGGGGAAATGGAAGATTATCCTCGGAATCTGGCCGAGTTCGAGGCGCGTTTCGCCACCGAGCAGGCCTGTCGAGAGTATCTGTGTCAACTCCGCTGGCCGGAGGGTTTTCGTTGTCCGCGATGCGGGCACGACAAAGCGTGGGCGGTGCGGACAGCGCTGCTGGAGTGCGCCGGCTGCGGGCATCAAGCTTCTCCAACGGCGGGCACAATATTTCAAGACACCCGCCAACCCCTCCAGAGTTGGTTTCGAGCCATGTGGTGGCTCACGAGCCAGAAGAACGGGGCGAGCGCGCTGGGCTTGCAGCGGGTGTTGGGCCTGGGCAGCTACAAAACGGCCTGGACTTGGTTGCATAAGCTCCGGCGCGCCATGGTGCGGCCCGGACGCGATCGGCTCAGCGGGCGCGTGGAGGTTGACGAGACTTACTTAGGAGGCTTGGAGGAGGGCGTGCGCGGTCGCCAAACCGACGCTAAGGCGCTGATTGTAGTAGCGGCCGAGGAAGATGGTGCCGGCATCGGGCGGGTTCGGATACGCACCATTCCCAACGCCTCCGGGGACGGCTTGATGGCCTTCGTCGGCGAGTCGATCGAACCCGGCAGCGTGGTCCATACCGACGGTTGGCTGGGATACGAACCGCTCGAAGGCGACGGCTATCGCCACGAGGTGAGCTACCTGGAGGGGCAACCGGCGCGCGCCTCGAAACTGCTCCCCCGGGTGCACCGCGTGGTGTCGTTAGTGAAGCGCTGGATACTGGGCACGCATCAAGGAGCGGTCAGTCACGAGCATCTCGACTCCTACCTCGACGAATTCGCCTTCCGCTTCAACCGCCGCAAGTCCAGAAGTCGAGGCAAGCTCTTTTACCGCCTGGTTCAACAGGCCGTCGCCGTGCCACCGGCACCCTACAAATCGCTGGTCGGAGGCACCGCGACACGCGCTTCGGACGACCACAACATGTAGGGGCTATTTCCCAATACCTGAGTCAAGTAAATACCCATCTTGCTTCGATCAAGTCATTCCGGCCGAGCTCTGGCAGCAGATAGTCGCACACTATTGAGTCTCGCATAATATCCTGTCAGTCGAGAGCAAGAGAAGACTGTTTCCAAAAGGCGGTGATCAAACGGGGTTTGCGGCGCATGCGCCGCGGCGCCTTGCGGGCTCGCTCGTCCAACTCCCAATAGTCCTTCGGACACACATTGGGCAACTCGTGCTGCTTCCAGTACGCCCAGCTGTATTCCACCGGATTCAACTCCGGCGCATAAGCCGGCAAATACTCGGTCACGATGTGACCCTCCGACAGTGCGATGAACTCTTGCACCATCCGGCTGCGGTGCGCCGGCAGGCGGTCCCAGACGATCAACAACGGGCCGTCGATGTGACGGACCAAAGCCTTCAGGAAGTCGATGACTTCGAGTTGGCCGATCGCGCCGGGATAGAGCCGGAAGTAGAAGTTGCGCAACGTCAGCCCGGCCGAAACGGAAAGCTTTTTCCAGTTGAAGTTGAACTCCAGCAGCGGCGTCTGCCCGCGCGGCGCCCAGCTGCGGCAGCGATGCGGCTTCTGGCTCAATCCGCTTTCGTCG
Source organism: Bryobacterales bacterium (assembly GCA_965248235.1). Classification (GTDB taxonomy): domain Bacteria; phylum Acidobacteriota; class Terriglobia; order Bryobacterales; family UBA6623; genus UBA6623. The sequence continues at coordinate 1,010,937 of CBDFIU010000004.1, forward strand.
ATGAAGACGATCGTGCGACCTTGTGTTGGGGCTTTTTTTTAATGGCGGGCCACTGGTTGCGCTTCCACTCGCGGATGCCCTGCTCGTTGCGCTCGCGCGCTTGGCCGACGGGCCGTTGCGGGCTCCAGTCGAGCGCCCGCGGGATTTTCCACACATGGCCTTGGTGATAGCGCACGCCAAACTCGTCTTGGATCAGACGCACCACGCGCGGACAGGTCTACAACGGCGTTGGGAAGCCGTGCGCCTCGGGGCCTTCGAGCAGCAGGGTCTCGAGGCGTTCGAGCTGGGTGGGGGCTAACAGCGGCTTGCGGCCGGCGCGGCCGGCGGCGCGGAGCCCGGGCTCGCCTTGATCGCGGTAGCGTCGCCGCCACTCACTGACGGTTTGTCGGGCGACTTTGAGCCGCCGGGCGGTTTCGGACTGATTGAGTCCTTGATCGAGCCAGCGCATCGCCTCGAAGCGGCGTTTCTCCAGCGCTTCGAAATCGCGGCGCTTTCCTTTTGGTGTTTCCATACATAGAACTACGTACGGCAACCTCAAAAGGTGTCATGTTATTTTGCGAGACTCAATGTATAATATGGAGGATGGTAACAAACAGGTCGACAAGCAAATTGCCGCCTCTCAACATTAAGGACCCCGAGGCCTATCGCTTGGCGCGCTGTCTTGCTGATCTAACCGGCGAATCACTAACCGAAACGGTGAGGAGTTCGCTCAAAGAGCGGCTATCTCGCGAACAGTGCCGCCGCCCCGATCCGACCGTTCGAGAGAAGCTGACCGAAATCGCCGATCGTTGCGCCCGTCGGCCGGTCCTTGATTCTCGAACCGACGACGAAATCATCGGCTACGACGAGCACGGTCTACCCAGGTAGGGAGTCATGGTCGTCGACACGTCCGCGATCGCGGCGATCCTCGGCGGCGAGCCCGAAAAAGCTTGGTTTCTAGGGGCGCTGCAGACCGGAGGCACCCGTCTCATGTCGGCTCTTACCGCGCTCGAGGCGGCAATGGTGATCGAGGGGCGTTACGGGCCGGATGGCGGAGCGGACCTCGACTTACTTGTCTATACGGCCGGAATCGAAGTTGTCCCTTTTGACAGCCGACAAGCCGAAACAGCGCGTCTGGCATGGCGCCGATTCGGGAAGGGCAATCATCCCGCGGCGCTGAACTTCGGTGATTGTTGCGTGTACGCTCTCGCGAAGACTAGGGGAGAGCCCGTGCTGTGCAAAGGCAACGACTTTCGGCGCACCGACTTGGCGGTCGTACCGTTCGACGAGTAGAACCCCGAGGCTGCAAGCTAGGCGCGTGGTTTACCGCGCCACGCGGTTCTCGTACCACACAACGTTCTCACTGTCTTGGCCGGCGATCAAAACGTCGAGGTCGCCGTCGACATCCATGTCGACGAGCCGGATATCATAAGCAGCCTGGTCTTCATGGATGATGTGCGTGGTGAAGCCGCCATGGCCGTCGTTCTCAAACCAGGCGGCCGTGAAGTCGTCCTTGGCGCAAGTCACCGCGTCGATATCGCCGTCTTGGTCGATGTCGCCGATTGCCAGGTCGTGCGGACCCGTGAGGTCGGTGTTGATCTCGTGCAGGGTGAATTCAGGCGCCTCGAACCAGAGCACGCCTTTACCATGCCCGCGGGTGGCAATGAAGTCCGTTAGGCCGTCGCCGTTCAGCTCGGCCATGAGGATGTTCGTCGCGCCTTCCTGGCCGGTCGCGAGGATGTGTTTCTCCCAGGGTAGGCCTCCGCCGGCGGGCTGTTCCCACCAAGCGAACCAATTGCCGTCGGGAGGAATCTTGGCGGCCGAGGCCGCGTCCGTCAGACCGTCGCCGTTGACGTCGCCCAGTCCCAGATAATGGCTCAGGCCCGGGGCGTCTTTGTCGGCGAAGACATGACGCTCCCAACGCTCGGCTTCGCGCGGGTTCGCGGGGACCTTCCACCACACCAGCGACTCGGGGTACTGTGTGTCTACCGGCTGCGCGCTATTGCCCGCAAGGTCCGGCGCGCCGTCTCCGTCGACGTCGCCCACGATCAAGCCGTGCGTTCCGTTGACAGCGTCGTCGATCAGGTGGAAGGGCCAGGCATCCTCGGTAGGCTTATCGGGGCGCTCGAGCCAGAAGATCGGCCCTGGTTTGTACACCGCTCCGATGAAGTCGGGATCACCGTCGTCGTCCACGTCCATCACTTCACTGTGGATCAAGAAGGGCGGCGTGTCGGTGTCATGGGCCGCGATCACGATTTCGCTCCAATCGGGAGCAACGTAGAGACGCGTCTTGCCGGCCCCGTTACTGATCACGTCCGGCAGCCCGTCGCCCGTGAAATCGGCGCCGGCGACCGTGTGGTTCTTATAGCCCTCGGCAACGACATGCCGCGGCCACGGCTGTTGCGCCGAGATAGTGCCGCCGGTGGAGGCGGCTTCCGGAACTTCCGCCGTACATCCGAAGAGCGCCAGGGAAGCGGCCCACGCAAGCACATGGGGGTAAAGAGGTGGTTTATGGGAGATCGGGAATCGCGCGGTCAATGTAACCCTCCGAAAATGGTTGCCGGTGCCGGCTTGCTGCGGGCCGCCGTCTTCCCGACATGGAAACCGAAGCTGCTGAGTAGCTGAATCCCACATGACGGCCAATGCATGTACGACCTGCTTACTGAGTTATTGTGCCATTTTTAGGTCGGCTAACCGATCGTCAGCGTCGTGCCGATCCTATATAAGAAGAGTGCTTGACATTCGCCCCTGGCGGGACTAGCTTGAGCCAGGATTTCCATTTTGGCCCTGGCACGGTCACAGGATACACCCCCGCTGCGCCGAATACCACGTCTTTTCGCGCTGAACCCTGCACATCACCTCCGCCGGCAGGCGCCAGGGCTCGTCCGTCCGCTCACAGACGTTGATTGAGCGGACTGAACGGCGCTCCGGCCGACACTGCTCCCTGCGAAACCTTTTTGGAGCCAAAAACTGTTGATCCTCGCCCGCAACGCTAACCACCCGGCACAGGCAGCGCCCAGATCCTCCGCAGCATGTCGCCAAACAGCCGCCGGTTCAGATGTCCCTCGGCCAAGAGCAACCAGTAGTACCGCGCGTGCTTGACCAATCTGCCGCCGGTCTTCATCAACCGCTGCTGCAAGCTCGTCAGTGACCACGTCTTGATCCTGTGCGGCAACCCGAGTCGCCGCCACAGGTTGCCCAGGTTGTAGGCCGGCACGCTTAACTGCAAGCGCACCTCGTTCGCCCGGAAGCGATGGCACGACAGCCGCGTCCAGTGCGTCGCTTGCTTACCTTCTTTGATCCACTGCTCCGCCGTGCCGCGCTTGTTGTAGAAACGCACCACCGACCGGCTTGGCAAGCTCATGTTCGTCACGATAAAACCGACGCGCGCGAATAGCTCGCCCTGGTGGTGCTCGACCTTGGCGACAACTCGTCTCGGCCCCTTCCAGCTCTCCGCCTGATAGCGAAAGCTCTTGTAGCGCACTAGCGGCTTGCGGCCGGGCCTCCCCGGCGGACGAAACAGGATGTCTTCGATCTCCAGCTCCAGGTTCTTATTGGCCGGAATGCGGATCGCGTAGTCCGCGCCGCGCTCCTCCAGCGCCTCGTAGATCTCCGGCTTGGCAAAGGCGGCATCGCCCCGGAAGGCGACCTGCTTGCCCGCAGCCTGTTGGCGCTCGATCTCCGGCAACAATAGCTCATCCCAGTCCTCGGCGCTGTGCACGTTGCCGGGACGCAGCTTGGCAGCGAGGCAATCACCATGACCGTTGAACAAAAGCAACGGGTGGTAGCAGACCGACTCGAAGTGTCCGTTGTAGGCACTGCCTTCCTGTTGGCCATGGACCGGACTCTCGGTGGAGTCCATGTCCAGAACGACCCGCTCGGAGTCGTCGAACGCCTCCGCTTGCCCGACCAGCTCTCGGTTCAGCGCCATCAGCCCCAGCAGGTTCTCTTCGCTCGCCAGCATCTCCGTCTCGAAGCCGTGCAGCGTCGAGGTTAAGGCCGCACCGCGATCCCAGATCTTCTGCGAGCCGATCAAGCGAAACGTCGGGTCAGCCGACACTCGGACGGCGTCGTTGACGTCCTCGTAGCCTGCCAAGCGGCTGTAGATCGACTGCCGCAACAGATCAGCGAGCGTGAACTGCTTGTTGGTGCCTTGCCGGGAGTCGCTGAGATGCTCGTCAATCAGTTCTCCGAGAGCGAGCCGTTCGTCCAGTTCGCGAACCAAAATCAGGCCACCGTCGGAAGTGACGTGCGATCCCTGGAAATCGACTTTCAACGAGCCGTTGAAACTTAGCTGGAATGGCTTGGTTTGTTTTTCACCCATTGGGTGTTGGCCTCCATGGCGTCCTCAGCGGGCTCTAGCCCCTATGAATAAAGACGCTCAAGGCCGCCGGAAGGTCGAGAGGTCTGAATCAAATTGGAAATGCGGGATAGGAGTTGCCAGTCGCACTCGTCTACTTCTGTCGTTAGAGGTTACGACAGATGCCGACACAAACCGATAGCGGCTCAACAATCCGCGACCAATACTACACGAAAGACGAACTCGCCCGCGAGCTTGGGCGATCCACCCGAACGATCGACCGTTGGCACACGCGACGCGTAGGCCCGCCCCGCCACAAGGTGGCCGGCAAACTCGTGCTCTATCGAAAAAATTTGGTAGCCGCCTGGCTCGATAAGCAGGCCGAGGCGCTGGCGTGAGCCGCCGCGACTACGATCTCGGGACCGCATGGGAAGGCGTCTGCTTCCGCTTCGAGCAGGCCGGCCGCCGCGTGCCGCCATGGCGGTGGCGGCTCTTCCACACCGTCGTCCACTGGATCCTGCGAAGGGGGTCGTAGTGATCGCCCTCTCGCCGGCCGACGTGGCCGCCTACTATCGTGCCCGGCTTCCGGACCTACGACTGCCACGCCTGGAAAAAATGGCTTTGCTGGGACCGCCGCCGCTGGCAGGTCGACGACTCGGGCGCGGTCTACCGCCGTGCCGTCGATACCGTTCGTTTGCTTTACGATGTCGCGGCCCAAGTCGACGACCGCGCGCGGCGGAAGGCTTTCGCGGAATGGGCCATCAAATCGGAAAGCCGGGCCCGCCTCGACAGCATGGTAGCGTTGGCGGCGAACCACGCCGACGTGCTTGTCCAACCATCAGAATTGGACGCCGACCCGTGGGCACTCTGTGTCGACAACGGCGTTGTCGATTTACGCACCGGCAAGCTTCGCCCGCACGATCGGGACGACCTGACAACCAAGATCGCGCCGGTTCGTTTTGAGCCCGAAGCACCGGCACCGCGATGGCGGAAATTTCTCGCCGAAGTCTTCGAACCCCATCCCGACTTGGTGCCCTTCATCCAACGCGCCGTCGGCTATTCGTTGACCGGCAGCACGCGCGAAGAATGCCTTTTCCTACTCCACGGCACTGGCCGCAACGGCAAGGGAACGCTAATCAAGCTCGTCGATGACGTGCTCGGCGACTACGCTGGGACGGCCGACTTTTCGACCTTCGTCCAACATCGCGACGACAGCGGGCCGCGTGACGACATCGCCCATATGGCAGGAAAGCGCTTTGTCGGCGCGCAAGAGTCCCGCGAGGGCGCGGCGCTCGCCGAAAGCCTGTTGAAGTGGCTCACCGGCGGCGACAAGGTTCGCGCGCGCCGGCTGTATGAAAACTCGTGGGAGTTCCTGCCGAGCCACAAAATCTGGCTCGCGACGAATCACAAGCCGATGGTTCGCGGCACCGACCCGGCTATCTGGTCGCGGATCAAACTCGTGCCGTTCGATGTGAGTTTTGAAGGGTACGAAGATCGCAATTTGAAAAACGCCTTGATCGACGAGCGTGAAGGCATTCTCGCGTGGTGCGTCGCCGGCTGCTTGGCCTACCTGCGGGACGGGCTCGCCTTCCCCGAGTCCGTCACGGCGGCGACAGCAGAGTACCGGCACGAGTCCGACGCAGTCGGCCGGTTCATCGAGGAACGCTGCGTTACCGGCGACTACGCGACCGGACGAGCGAAAGACTTGTACGCCGCCTTCAAGGCTTGGGCAGACGAAACAGGCGAGCAAATCATCTCAGGAACGGCGTTCGGGCGCCGACTCACCGAGCGCGGCTACCGGAAAGAAAGGACGAAAGGGGTATTTGCTACTCAGGCATCGGCCTACGACCCCAATCCTGAAGGGTTCTGCATAGTTTGAAGGGTTTTCCGGGAACTTTTCCCTGTACCCCTTCATGTAGAAAGTTTCCGGAAAACTATTCAAACCCTTCAGAACCCTTCAGGAACAGCGAGATGAAATGAAATACCCCCGCACCCCCGATACCCCGGCCGCGCGCAACGCGACAAGTGGGACCGTGCCAATTTGGCCGCCGCGAAGCTCATCTTGGAGCAGCCGCACCGGCACCCGGCCTTCATGCGCCCTCCCGCTCGAAGAGTTATCGATTGCCGCCCGCGAACCAGCCGGACGCGAGCCCGATCCGCTCGCGCAAACTCTCCAGGCCGAGGAACTGCGTTTTCTAGCAGCGGCGCTTCGACGCTTGCCTGACAAAGAACGCACCGCGCTGGTTTTGCGCGATCTTGAAGGACTCTCGACCAAAGATGTCACCGCAGTTCTGCGGTCTTCCCAGACAACGGTTCGGTCACAAATCAGCTCGGCGCGAGGGAAGCTCAAGTCGTGGCGCGAAGAATTCTTGAGGAGGTCCAAGTGACTTGCGCGGGTTTCGATAAGCTCATCGGTCTCTACGTGGAAGGCGATCTTTCAAGCCTGGAGGAACGCCCGGCGCGGGGGCATCTCGAAACCTGTGCGCGCTGCCGGAGGCTTGCCGAGGAATTGACGGAAAGCCAACGGTCTCTCAAGTCGCTTAATCGAGAAATGGTTGACCCCGTCCGCCTCGGCAATATTCGATCGAGTGTCCTTGACCAACTCGAGGCGGAGGCGAAGAATCCCAGGAGGGGATTGCGCCGATGGCTGGCTCCCGCTCGCAGTTGGGAGTATGCTTCGGTCGCTATTGTTGCCGCGCTGGGTCTTATAGGCTGGGCAAACTGGATGCCCTCAGCTGGAGAGACCGACGGAAGTTCTGTCGAGGTTGCCGGGACATCGCCCGCGCTGTCAGGTGACGGCCACGGATCAACGCCGACCGCAAGTGCCGACGAGGCACCTGAAATCGAGACTGTCCCGCCAGGCCAGCCTTTAGCGGAAGATCTAGGTAAGCCCTCCGAGCAGCAACATGGCGGCCGTTGCGGAGCCTCCGCGCGACCCGGTCATGGGCGAGGCAACAACGGCGTCTGTAGATGCCGCGGATCCCGGTAGGGCGCCGACGGGACTTGGGGTCGAGATCCATGATTCGGACCGTCGTGATGTCCAGGTTGAGGAAGTCTTGGTCAGCTCATGGACGACCCCGGAGGACGGAGAACCCGAGCCCGACGGCATGGTTTTGAAGTTGGCGACGAAGGATCCGGAGATCGTCCTTTATTGGATCGTCGGGCAGAACGGAGATTAGACCCATGCTTCAAATACGTAAACTAAGGTCGCTGATTGCGCTCGGTTTGTTTGTGGGGGTTGGCTTCAACGTCCCTGCAGTTTGGGCCGACAAGCACAGCGAGGACGGGGCAAAAACTTCACCGGCCAGCTTGATCAACTCCGACATAGCCTTGCGATTCGCTCACGCCGTTGCGCAAGCCGTCGCCGCCAGCCCGGCCCCGACGGAGCCCATGGTCACGAAGGTAATCCCCGTGCGGCACGTGGCCCCTGATAAGGTGGCATCCTTGTTTTTCAAGTTCGGCTCGATGCGGGTTAGGAGTAGTTGCGCTCTAGGATTGATCACGGCGTATGGCCCCGCGTCCTCCATAGCCGTTTTGGAGGAGGCAGTTCGGGCAGTGGATATTCCGGGACAAACCGGAGAAGAAGTGAGCGCCGAGGCGGAGATTACAGCCTACCTCCTGGGCACGGCCGACGAAGAAGACTCTTCGGCGAAACTCCCGGGTTTGCTCCAACCCGTCGTTCGTGAACTCCGAGAGGCGTTTCCCTATCCAGGCTACCGCCTGCTTGAGATTTTCACTGTACGTGTCCGACCCAGCCGTGGAGCCAAGATTTACGGTGTCATCTCCAACAGCAGCGTGGGCCGCAACCCGACCTACGAGTTTAGCGTGACAACCGGGTCGATTTCGAGGATCGGCGACCGGCGCGTCATCGCACTGGATGAGATCAATTTGAACCTACGGTGGCCTCACGTTGACAATCCCGAATCTCCAAACCAGTATCGCTACGTGGATGCGTGGATTAATAGCGGGGTCACGATTCAAGACGGCCAAACCGTTGTCATCGGAAAGGCCGGCGTCCCGGGGAAGAATCGGGGGCTCTTTCTGATCATAAGAGCCCGCGTTGTCGAGTAGTCGGCTGCACGCTGAACGTGATCTCGTATCGCGCACCGCCCGGGAGCTTCACCATCCCTGGCCCTCCACCCAGGAAAACTCCAGCCGCATGCGGGTCGTACGAATGGAGATTTTTGAAGCGGCGACGCCTTATGATATGGGTGGTATTTACCCACGCAGCCCACAGTAGGCTACTCGCCATCTGTCATGCCTTTCGAAAACCCCGAAGGTACGCCGAAAATCGACAGCACCCGCTCAGGCGTCGTCAATCCGTACTTCCACTGGAACCATTCCGCGGCGAGTCGGTTCATCAAACACAGTTTACGCTAAGTCTTGCTGACATTGCGCTGACATTTGGCGAGAAAGACACGGCACCGAGCATGCCTAAGTCACTGCAAACACTCTCTTTAGATGGTAGGCCCGTCGGGACTCGAACCCGAGACCTCTACCGTGTCAAGGTAGCGCTCTAACCAAAACTGAGCTACGGGCCTAGAGTTTGGAAGTTGCTGAATCAGAGCAACTTGTTTCAAGCCGTGCCGGTTGGAGGCCGAATTTGACTCCCCTTGCGCCAACCAACAGGGGTTTGAGGGCGCACTGTTTTCGACACGGGTTTTAGGATACCACGGGATCGGGCTTGCCTCAACAGGAGGCTGTTGGGCGCGCCCGACTGTGCCGCGGGCGGTACTTGGGAAGCGGCCAAGCTCGGTCGAGGACGAGATCGTCCGAAAATTTTCTTGGCCACTACTGGTTCGTGGTGGTTGCAAAACCGCTTCAATTTCGGTAATGTCCATGGATGGTATGAGTGCCCCAGCCCTGGCTCCGGCCGTTCGGGAGGTTACACCGGAGCTTTGTAACCAGTTTCTCCACGCTATGGTCATGATGCGGGAACTAGAAGACCGCATCGAACTCAAGCTCTATCGTCAAGGCAAGATCCTGGGCGGTTGCTATACCGGCCGAGGTCAGGAAGCGATTCCGGCGGGCAGCGCGGTCTTGCTGGACGACGATGACTACCTGTGCGCCTCGCATCGCGATATGGCGGCGTTGATCATTCGCGGTATGACGCCGCGCGAGATCTTGGTGCAGTATTTGGGTCGTGCCGCGGGGCCGACCGGCGGCCGCGACGGCAATATGCACATGGGTTGCGTCGAGCGGCGCATTCTCCCGATCATCAGCAGTATCGGCGCCAGCATCCCGGTGGCCGGCGGGATTGCGTTGTCGATGAAATATCGCGGCGAGCGGGGAGTTGTTTTCAATTACTGGGGCGACGGCGCGACCAGCCGCGGCGATTGGCACGAAGGCATCAACTTCGCGACGGTGCAAAAGCTGCCGATTGTCTATTTCTGCAACAACAACCTTTACGCCTACTCGACTCCGATCGAGCAGCAGATGACGATTGCCGACGTGGTCGAGCGCGCCCCGGGCTACCGCATGCCGGCCGAGATCGTGGACGGCAATGACGTGATCGCCGTTTACGAGGCGGCCCGGCGTGGGATGGAACATGCCCGTTCCGGCGAGGGGCCCTATCTGATCGAGTGCAAAACCTTCCGCATGAGCGGGCATTCGGCGCACGACGACGCGTCGTATGTGCCGCGCGAGATGCGCGAAGAGTGGTCGAAGAAAGATCCGATCCTGCGCCTACAAAAACACATGGTCGAGAAGGATTGGGCGGGCGAGTCCGATTTCAAGCAACTGCGGCACGACGTGCTCGAGGAAATCGACGCGGCCGTCGAGTGGGCATTGCAAGAACCGCCGCCCGACCCGGCTACGCTCGAAGACGATGTTTACGAGACGATGTGACGGTACCGCCGCCGCCCGGCCGGCTTCGCTGTCCGTGTCCCCCCCCCGGCACCTATTTCGCAGGGAGATTTCATGCCTGAAATGACCTACGTGGAAGCGATTCGCCAAGGCCTGATCGAGGAGATGGAGCGGGATGAATCGGTTTTCATCATGGGCGAGGATGTGGGCGTGTACGGAGGCGCGTTCAAGGTCACCAAGGGCTTTCTCGATCGTTTTGGGGAACGGCGGGTGATCGATACGCCGATTTCCGAGTCGGCGATTGCCGGGGCGGGCACGGGAGCCGCGATCAACGGGTTACGTCCGGTGGTCGAAATGCAGTTTTCCGACTTCATGGCGTGTGCTTTCGATCAGATTACGAACTTCGCGGCGAAGTGCCGTTACCGTTGGGGGGCCGAAGTGCCGCTGGTGATTCGCGCGCCTACCGGCGGTGGATTCAGCGGCGGTCCGTTTCACTCGCAGAACCCGGAAATGCCCTATGTGCACACGCCGGGTCTAAAGGTCGTCGAACCGTCGACGGCGTACGACGCGAAGGGGCTGATCAAGGCCGCGATCCGCGACAACGACCCGGTGATTTTTCTGGAGCACAAGCATCTCTATCGGCGCGTGAAAGGCGATGTCCCCGAGGAAGACTACACGGTGCCGCTGGGCAAAGCGGCGGTGCGGCGCGAGGGCCGCGACTTGAGCGTGATCACTTACGGCGCGATGGTGCATGTGGCGCTCGAAGCGGCCGAAACGCTCGCGGGTGAAGGCATCGACATGGAGATCGTTGACCTACGGACGCTGATGCCGATCGATCGCGAGGCCGTGATCGCCACCGCGAAGAAAACGAGCAAGGTGATTCTGCTCCACGAAGACACCTTGACGGGCGGCTTGGGGGGCGAGCTGGCGGCAATCATCGGCGAACACGCTTTTGACTACCTCGACGGGCCGTTGACGCGCATTGCGCCGCCGGATACGCCGGTACCGTTTAGTCCGTCGCTGGAGAAGGCGTTTCTGCCGAATGCCGAGACGGTTAGCGAGAAGGCGCGGGAGTTGTATCGGTATTAGGGACGGACCGCGCTTGACGGACGACGGTTTCGTCGTCAGTCCGAGGAACACAGTGGCGGCGGACAACGACAAATCTTCAGCGGACAAGACGCTTTCCGGAAAGCCGCAGCGACGCATTCCCGGTCAGGCGAAAGGGAAGGTGTGGATCGCCCCCGATTTCGACGACCCTTTGCCGGAGAACGTTGTCGGTGAATTTGAAAAAGTGAGCGGCGGCCTCTCCTTTTTTCGAAACAACTCATGACGCAGCCTCTTCAACTCAGTAAATACTCTTTCGGCGTAGGCGACCGCTTCGCGCATCAGGCCAAGGCGCAATTGCAAGCTTGCGTGCTTGGGGCCGAGCAGGGCGCCGACATCGTCCCGGTGTGGAATAAGTCGCACCGCGAACATAATATCGTCGGCTCGCGGCCGGAGAGCGTGCGGGTCGCGGCGGATGAAGCGGTGGCGGCGCTGGGTTGGAAAGCTCCGCATCATGTCGACGCCGACCACATCAATATGGGAACGGTCGACGGCTATCTTGATTCGTCGGATTTCTACACGATCGACGTAGCCGACTCGATCGGTGAACCTTCCTCGGCCGGGGATGTCGATGCTTTTCTCGATAGGCATCCCGAGTTGATCGGACGAATCGAAATCAGCGGCATCGAGGAACCTTTCGATACGTCGCGCGACAGCGTCGGGGGCGTGGTCTCGCAATATCTGGCCGCGGTGCACGAGGCGGGTGGGATTTACCGCCATATCGAGGGCCGTAAGGGAGCGGGAAACTTCATCCCCGAGGTCTCGATGGATGAGACCGACAACCCGCAGACGCCGCCCGAGCTTTTAGTGATTCTCGCCGCTATCGCCGACGAAGGAATTCCGATCCAAACGATTGCTCCGAAGTTCACCGGGCGCTTCAACAAGGGCGTCGATTATGTTGGCGATGTCGCGCGGTTTGAAAAGGAATTCCGCGACGACCTGGCCGTGATCGCTCATGCCGTCGAACGCTATGGGCTGCCGAGCAACCTCAAGTCAAGCGTTCACTCGGGCAGCGACAAGTTTTCAATTTATGCTCCGATCCGGCGCGCCTTGGCGGATACGGGGGCGGGCGTTCATTTAAAGACGGCCGGGACGACATGGCTCGAAGAGTTGATCGGCCTCGCCGAAGCCGAGGGCGACGGGCTGGCTCTGGCCAAGGAAGTCTACGCCGACGCCCACCAGCAGCAAGACGCCCTGTGCGCCCCCTATGCCGCCGTCATCGACATTGATCCGGCGAAGCTGCCCACTCCCGCCGAGGTTGCCAACTGGACGGCCGACCAATATACGGCCGCGTTGCGTCACGATCCCACTCGCGCCGAATACAACGCGAGCCTGCGCCAACTGTTGCACGTGGGTTACAAAGTCGCGGCGAAGATGGGTGAGCGCTATTACGGCATGCTCGTCGAGTGCGAAGAGACGATCGCGAAGAATGTGACCGAGAATCTCTACGAGCGGCACATTCGGCCGCTGTTTCTTGGGGTATAGGGACTTTTGCGCGACCGGTCGGCCGGCTTAACGTTGAAACGGGTTCTTGCCCGCGCCGCCGAACATTGACTGCTTCTTGTAACCGCCCGGCACTTCGAAGATCGCCGCATCGAAGTCCTCGCGGCGAAATTCCTTGATCTCGCTCCGGGAGCTGGGTCGGCCGTCCCGGTAGCCGATCTGGCGTACCGGCACGCCGGAAAAGTCCGGGCCGTCGCCTCCGGCTCCCACGCGAAACGGGGTTTGCTGTTCGGCTTGCCCGCCCCCGAATTGTGATAAGCCTTTGATGAATTCCGCCATCTGTTTCATGACCTCGAAGTCGGAGGCCTCGAAGCCCACCTCGCCGGGCGGCACGGTCCAGATGTCGCGCCGCTTCTCGCCGTCGCGCACGCCCTCGTATTTATCACACGTCCATTGATTGACCTGTTGTCCCGAAGCGACGAGACTGTATCCGGTCTTCGAAGTCGGGGCGGTGGCCGCGGGCATGCCGCCCATGCGGGATTTCATCATTTTCTCGACCATCGCGCGGCGCTCGGGAGGCATATTCTTGAGTTGCTCTTCCATCTGCTTGCGCATCTCCGCCATTCGGTCGCCCACTTGTTCCCCGAAGCGATCGACTTGTTCCTTGGTCAATTCTTGATAAGACTTCTTGTCGGGAGCAATGATCCACATCGTCTGCTTGTCGCCGCGAAAGATCATCACGCTACGGCCCATTTCGCCTTCGGTCTCGATGCGAACGCGGTCGGAATCGACAAAGACTTTCGTCGTCGTCGCTTGCTCGGCATGCTGAAATGACTCGTGGCTGTTGACCATGACGACGCCGGCGTTCAATGAAGCCGGTGCGGAAAGCGTCAGGCATAAGAAGACGGAAAGGACAAGGAGGGATTTCACAATTTGGTCCTTCTAACTACACATCATCGGCGGACTTTCATGATCGCACGAGAGAGAGGCCTGTCCGCATAGTACGGTAGTCGCGGCGGGCGTGTGCTGGCCGGCTGAGAGCCGATCAAACCATGGGCTTGGACCGGCACGAGTGCCGGTCGCTACCGGGGGCGTGCCCCCCCAGTCGCCGCCCGACGGACTTCCGCTACTATCGAAAGACTCGATGAAAGCTCTTGCCTTTCAGCCCGCTCGGGGCGCCGTTGAGATTATCCGCGTTCCCGATCCTTCGCTTTCGTCCGCGGACCACGTGATGGTGGAGATGCTGCGCGGGGGCATCTGCGCCACCGACCGCGCCGTGGTCGCCGGCCGCGTCGGCGCCACGCCCAACGAAGCTGACTTCCTCGTCACCGGACACGAATCGTTGGGACGCGTGGTGGAAATCGGCGGCGGGGTCTCGACGTTGCAACCGGGCGATCTTGTGTCCGCGTCGCCGCGCCGCCCTTGCGTCGAAGGCTGCGAGCAGTGTGGCCGGGATCGCGCGGACTTGTGCGAAACGGGCGGCTGGCTTGAACGCGGGATCCACGGGGTGCATGGGTTCTTCGCGGAATTGGTGGTCGAGCACTCGCCGTATTTGTTTCGGGTCTCGCCGGAATTGGAGCCGGTGGCGGTTTTGATGGAGCCGGTTTCGGTGGTCGAAAAAGCGCTGACTCGCATGGCGGACGCCGAAGAGGCGCTTTTCGGGAGGCGCAAACGAGGGAAGCTGCTGGTTTTGGGAGCGGGCCCGATTGGCATTCTGACGTCGCTGATCGCGCGGGTGGAAGGCTACAGCGTGACGACGGTTTCGATCGAAGAGACGGACAGTCGGCAGGCGGGCATCGTGAAAGACGCCGGCGCGGACTACGTTGTCTCGGGGCAGTTGGCGGGCGGCGACTTCGACGGTTTAATCGATTGCACCGGACACCCGACGGCCGCGTTTGAGCATCTCCCGCATCTGACGGCGAACAGTATCGTGGTGTTGGTCGGAAGTTCCCGCGCGGGGCATCCGCGGGAAATCGATGTCGGCGGCTTGTTTACGCAGGCGATTCTCAAGAACCAGGTGTGGCTGGCGACAATCAGCGCCGACCCCGGATCGTGGCGCAAGGCGGCCGAGGACCTCGGACGAATTCACGGCGAGCAACCCGGATTGCTCGATCAAGTCATTACCCACCGGATCCATTGGGAAGCCTCCGGTCCGGCTTTTCTCGGGCGCGGGGCCGGCGAGATTAAGACGGTGCTCGAGTTTCAGGAAGGCGGCGAAAATGCTTAGCCTGAAGCTTCAATTGGAGCGGGTTGAGGATTGGGCAGGCCTGGAGACCTGCCCCACTGGGAGCCGGCGCTGTTGGATGTCAATGGAGAAGATCGAGAGAGCCCCGAGGCGGCGCGGCTCGGGTAGTACGCGGATGAAGCAGAGGGCGCGTGCAGATTCACCCTTGCGCTAACTCCCGGTTCCAACGGCGGCGAGCTTGCGAGCTCGATTGATCCGGCGAAAGTGCGTCGGTCGCCGATCTCGATCGCCCAGGTGAGCGCCATGACCGGACCGACGCCCAAAGCGTCCCCGCCAAGGCCTCCCGGCACTCTACATCCTGTCCAGTAAGTCCATTGTAAATCAACGAATTGCAACCGACAGAAGGCGTTCAGCCCCTCTTCAGCGACTCTCCATGGCCTAGCGGCCTGAACTCGCCAAAACTCGCACTCATCAACCCCGGAGGTGAGTGCGATGAGAGGAATCACTGGAAATACCGGCGGTCAGGAATCAAGGCCCAGCCGATCGTACCGGCTGACCGTTCCCTTACGGTCACGGTTCGGAAAGCGAGAAGTAAATTGCCGCCCGCGACAAGGTTATCCCCGTTGGGTCGGGAGCGTCCGCGGGCTCACCCGCCGCGCGGCGATTCTTGGATTGCCGCTGATAGCGGCAGCCGGAATCCGCACCCTCGAGGCCGCCGACCCCGGCACGGCGGATCGCGATCCGGTCTTCGCGGTAAAGGTCTACAATTACGCCGGCGTAAGTCGGAAAACGTTGTTCGAAGCCAAGCGGCTAAGATCTACCGCAAGATCGGCATCGAGACAACGTGGGTCGACTGCCCCTTACGATCCGACGAGGCCGGGCGATACCCGGAATGCGCCGCGCTGGGCAACGGGCCGGCGGCGTTGAATCTGCAAATTCTCTCGAAGGAGATGACCGAGAAGTTGGGATTCAACAGCAAGACGTTTGGGTACGCCTTGCCGACCAGGGGCCGGGAATTTGGGGTCCGCGCGAACGTGTTCGCGCACCGGGCGGAAGAACTCGCCTATCTGCTTCGTCCTTCGAAGGCGGAGATCCTGGGGCATGTGATGGCCCATGAATTGGGTCACCTGTTCCTGGGTCCCGGGAGTCACTCGTCGTCGGGTTTGATGCGTTTCCCTTGGGGCAAGAGGCGGCTGCGGATGGCCGACGAGGGTTCACTGAAGTTCACCAGGCGTCAGGGCGAAGTGATCCGAGCGGAAGTCCGAGATCGACTTGCCGGAGATTGATTGCCCGCGACGGAGCAGATCGGCCCTGTTAGGCCGGAGGGGTTTCCGCCGCGGCGGCGGGTTTGGCAAGGCCGAGGAGGCCGTCGGTTTGTCTGGGCGGGTATGCCTTGAGGGCTTGCTCGTTGGGCTCGGTTCCCCAGCCGGGGGTTGTCGGCACGGTCAAATAGCCGTCCTCGATTTCAGGCGCCGCCGCGAACAGCTCGTTGCGCCAGGGCACCTCGTCGATATCAATTTCCATGATGCGGAAATTTGGAACCGCCGCGACAAAATGCGCGTTCATCATCGTTGAGAGATGGCCGTAGAAGTTGTGCGGGGCGATGTTGACTTCGTACGCTTCGGCGGCGGCGGCGATCTTCATCGACTGCCAAACACCGTTCCAGATCGCGTCGATAATCGCGACATCCATCGATTGATTTTCGAAATAGGGTTTGAACTCGCGAAGCCCGACCAGGGTCTCGCACGAGCTGATCGGCGTGGCGCTTCGCTGTCTTATCGACGCAAGGGCCTTGGGATCGTAGCTGTCGATCTCGATCCAAAACAGCCCCAGCGGCGCGAGCGCTTGTACAAGCTGGATATAGCCCTCGGTCTTGAAGTTGAAATTCAGGTCGAGCAGGATGTCGATGTCGGGTCCGGCGCCTTCGCGGAAAGCTTCGAGTTGCGCGACGAGGGCGGTGATTATGCTGCGTTCGGCGTTGAGCTCGTGATAGCCGCCGGGGCGATTGAACCCCGGGGCGAAAAGCCGAGGTTCGGGACCGAATTGGAAAATGTTCGTCTTGAGCGCGGTGAAGCCTTTTTCGGCGACTTCGCGCCCCTGGGCTCTCACGTCGTCGAGGGACTCAAGGCGCGGACAGTCATGGACGTCGGGGCGGGAAATGCGATAGGTGCCGCAGTGCGACCAATAGACGCGGATGCGTTCTCGCAGTGCCCCGCCGAGCAGCTCGAAAACGGGCACGGCGTAGTGCTTTGCTTTCAAGTCGAGCAGAGCGTTCTCGATGGCGGCGACGGCTTCGCCCGCGATACCGCCGGCGGCGGGGCGAATCGCCGCGTAGAGATCCCAGTAGATCGCCTCGGTGTGACGCGGATCCTTGCCGAGAACGACGGGCTTCAAGCCTTCGATAGCGGCCGTGACTCCGGGCGAGCCGAAGCCTTCTTGGAACTCGCTCCAGCCGACAAGTCCGGTGTCGGAGGTCAATTTGACGAAGGAAAAGTTGCGCCAACCGGCGTCGCAATGCAGCGTTTCAATGGAGGTGACTTTCATGGGAATTCCGTAGTGCGCGGAGGGTTTGAGACGACGCCATCGTAGCACTCCCGTCCCATTGCGCGGACACGCGGCCGCGGAGAACTCCCCGACTACTTGATCCACTGTTGCCGACGCGGCCATTGGGGGCCGTCTTCGAAAAAGCGGACGCCGCCGCCGATGCGGTCGTAGTCGCCTAATTCCTCGCGGGCTTTTTCGGCGAGGGCGGTAAGGCGCTTGACTTCGCCGGAGTGCTCGGACGCGACGTTGTCTTGCTCGCCGATGTCCGACTCGAGGTTGTAAAGCGCGAGTTCGGTGACCGGCTGGAGGATTTCGCCCACGAAGGCTCCGTCGCGTGAGAGTAACCATTCGTTCTCTTTGAATCCCGGACGCGGAAACACGAGTTTCCACGGACCCGAGCGCACCGCCTGCAGGTGGGTCTCGCTGTAGTAGTAAATCGCTTCGTGCGGAGTTTTTGCGCCGGTCTCGCCAAGCATCAACGGCGAAATGTCGCGGCCGTCGAGGGTGCGATCCGGCGGCAACCGGGCCCCGGCCATCTTGATGAAGGTCGGCAGTAAATCCATTGTGGTTGCCACTTCGCTGTTCACGGCGCCGGCGGGGATGCGGCCGGGTCCCCACATCACCGCGGGAACGCGCACGCCGCCTTCCCAGTTGGTGCCTTTGGCTCCTCGCAAGGGCCCGGCGGAGCCGGCGTGCTCGGTGATGTCGGCGGTGAATTGCGGCAACGAGTGATTGCTCCAGGGGCCGTTGTCGGAGGTGTAGACGACGATCGTGTCTTGGTCGAGGTTGAGCTGTTTGAGCAGGTCGACAATTTCTCCGGTGCTTGCATCCAGCTCTTCGATCACGTCGCCGTAGAGACCGCGCTCGGAACGTCCGCGAAACGGCTCGGTCGCACCGAGAACGACGTGCGCCATGGTGTGCGCGACGTAGAGAAAGAAGGGACGGTCTTTGTTGTTGCGAATAAAGGCGAGGGCTTCGTCGGTGTAGCGACGAGTGAGATCGTCGACCGCGGCCGATTCCTCGATCCTCTCTTCGTCGCGGTATACCCAATGCACTTCGCCGTCGTCGTTGGCTCCGACGACGCCGAACCAGGAATCGAATCCCCGGCGCACGGGGCTCAACTCGGGTTTGAATCCCCGGCGGCGTTGGGTGATGTCGACCTTGCCGATCATGCCGGTGGCGTAGCCGGCTTGCTGGAGCATTTTCGGCAGCAGGATTTCTTTCTCGTGGACGTAGGGGAAGAAACGCTTTTCGTTACCGTACTCGGCGACGCGAATCGGATAGCTGCCGGTGAGAAGCGCCGTGCGCGACGGGCCGCAGACGGGTTGGGCGTAGAAATTGGTGAATCGCATTCCCTTGCGGGCCATTTGATCAATGCGCGGAGTTTTGAAGTCAGTCGCGCCAAAGACGCCGAGATCGCCGTAGCCTTGATCGTCGGCGAAGACGATGATGAAGTTCGGTTTCTTGCGGGACGGCTCGGGAGGCTGGGATGAACACGCGGACAGGCAGATCAAGAGAAACGCGAGAGGCGAGTTGAGAATCAGTCGCGGTTTTGCCATATGTTGCCGCCGCCCCCAACCAGGACCGCGTCCCGAGCCCGTGGACAAGCCGGGTTTCGACGATTGGCATCCGGGGGGGCACGCCGCGGGCTAATACCACTCCCGCAGCCGGACTTCGATCCCGCTCTCGCCCTGTAAGGCGTCGACGAAGACCTTCAAATCCGAGCCCCGGTAATGATAGGGGTAGACCACCTTCGGCCGAAAGCCCTTGACGCCTTCCGCCGCTTCCTCGGGAGGCATCGTGTAGGGAAGGTTCATGGTCATGAACGCGACGTCGATGTCTTGCAACGCTTTCATCTCGGCGTGCGCTTCGGTGTCACCGGAAAAATAAATGCGCTTGCCGCCGATGTTGAGCACATAGCCGTTGCCGCGCCCCTTGTCGTGGTAGAGCTTTCCGGGCTCGGGCCCGCGCTTGAGGTTATACATCGGCACGGCTTCCACCTTCACGCCGCCGAGGGTGATCTGCTCGCCGTTGCCGATCACCTTGGCTTCGGTGACGGTCTTCGCCACAGCCGCCGGCGCCACGATGGTGGTGGTGCTTTTCTTGACGGTCGCAATGGCCTTGGGGTCCATGTGGTCCCCGTGGATATCGGTAATCAGAATGACGTCCGCCTTGGGCAGCGACGAATAATCGCCTTGACTCCAGGGATCAACGTGCCAGACCTTGCCGCCGATTTCGAGCATCACGCTGCCGTGATGGACCGGCGTTATCTTGACGTCCCCGGCGGAGGTCGAAACGACGTCCGCCGGCGCCATGGCAACGAAGCCCGCCGCCAAAAGAAATAGTGTGAAAAGACGCATCTCTCGGTCCCTCCTTCGATGAATGCAACGGCTCTATTAGAGCAGTCTCCAACGGGGCGTGCAAGCAGGGCGCGCGCCGACGGGCGGGCTGCGGAAAGGGGGTGGCGTTAGATAACGCCGCGTTTTCCGCCGCTGCCGACAAAGCGGGGGTCCTCGATCTCGCGGTCGTCCTTGTGGAAGATCCGCCAGTTGTCGTAGACCAAGTCCCCCACGTAGTAGGCGTCTCGGTTCAAGCTGTGCTTATCGGGTAGTTCTTCTTGGCTGGCGGGGTGCTTCAGCTCGGAGAACATAACGAAATCAAGGTAAGTGAAGGCGTGGAAGTAGGTGCCGTCGAAAGCCAGCAGAGAGAGCACCTCGGGGCATCGTCGCCGCATGATATCCGCGGCCTCTTGCGCCGTCGGGTCGTCGGGCAACTTGCCAATCTGGTTTTCGATCTCTTCGAGTTCCGCCCGCACGGTCTCGCGCCCGCTGTCTCGCCAACGCCGTAAGCGCCGCAGAAACCGCCGCAGGTGGAAAGACCCGAACGACACCAACATCAAGGCGACGAAAAGTTGTCCCCAACGGCGCGCGAACCCGGCCTGCTCCCAGCCCGAGCCGGCCATTTCCAGCCACGAAGCGAACAGCACCAAGCCCGCCAGGCCCACCAGCGAGCCCAGGATCGGTTTGCGCCCCAGCACGTAGCGGCCGAAGAATCCGCGCAATCGGTCCGCCGTCTCGCGCAAAGCTTCACCCGCGCGCGCGGACGCATACACCGATTTCTCCCATTTCTGATGCACCATCGCGGGAGGGTAGTACAGAATAAAAAGCTTTTCAGCCGGGGTTTCTCTACCGGAGAAACAACACTTCATGACAAAAATTCGTACCGCGATGAGGCCGAAGGGCCGGGGAATCCAACGATGAACAAGGCTTTGCTAGCAGGATATCACAAGCGCCCGATTCGCACTACGGGAGCGGAATGCCGAACAGCGCCTCCACGAGAATCGGCTCTTCCCCGCGAAAGGCCGGCAAGAATTCCCACGACTCCAAATGGGCCAGGATCGTGTTATCCGTTTGCGGGTCGGCGCCGTGCACAACCCTCAGGTTGCCCAATTCACCCTCTTCGTCGACAACGGCGTAAATCACGACTTCGGAGGGCCGCTCCCGCGCCGCCGGCACCGACTCGAGCCGCAGCGGTTTCTGCTCGCGCGGGAACGGCGGTGCGACCTTCTTCTTGGGCAGTATCCGAATCACGCCGGTCGAGGTATCGAATTTTCGCGAGCCGGAACCGGGAATACAAAACTGCAACGTCCATTTCCGCGGCGCTTCGGGAACATCGAGGTGAATTGTATAGATAGGGTTGCCCTTGAGAATACCCGATGTGTTGGCCAGCGTCGTCTGGATATTCGACACCAAAATAATACCGTACTGCTTTCTCGGCAAGGGCTTCAGCGTGCCGCTGCCCGGTCTCGTCCCCTTGCCGTCGCCTTCGTTCTTTTCGGGCGACTCTTTGCCTTCGCCCTCGCCTTCGCTTCCCGTGCCCGGCCCCCCGGAGCCGGGGAGCTCCAGGATGACGGGCCCGCCGACCCTTGGGTCACCCGGCTCCCCACCCGCGCCGAGACTATCTCGACCTCTTCGACGGCGTCGGTTTCGTCTTCGCCCGTGCCTTCCGTCGTGGTTCCACCCCGGCCCGCGTCCTCCGCCTCGGGGTCTACCGCCGGTGGTGTCATTTCGGCCACATCGGAAACACCCTCCGCGGCGAAAAGGTCGAACTCCGCCGGGAACGGCTCCGCTTCCTGGTCGGTGAACGGGGCGTCGCTCTCGACAATCGTCGGCGGGGCATCGGCCGGCTCGGGCGTGGGGTCGGGGATCTCGTCCGCGGCGTCCACGGCCGTTTCAATCGGCTGATCATCGGGAGGCTGTTCGGACTCGTCGGGCGGCTCGGGCTCTTCTTGGTCGGCCTCGTTCGGGGCGGGGGAGTCCTCGGGCTCTTCCATCGCGCTGTCGAGCGATCCCAAGCGCAAGCCCATTTCCAACAGAAATGAGGGAGTCAGCGGGTTCGGCGCCTGGCTGAGCGCAATGAGAGTGGTTTGCGCTTCGCCCTCGGCCAGCGAAGGCAGGTCGGGCCGCACCGGCTCGGGCATCTCGAGGCCGGCGAGCGGGACGACGTTGGCCGCCGGGACCGGCAGTGCCGGGTCATCGATAACCTTCGGCACGGGCGTCACGCTGAGTTCCGCCAAGACGGTTTCACGGTTTGGGGCCGCGAGTTGCGAGACCTGCTCGGGCAGTTCCCAGCGTTCAGGGGTCTGGGGTTGCTGGTGTCCCGGTTCCACGACCATGCCGCTTTCGAGCGGTCGAGGGTTGGGAGTCCAAGCCAAAACGGGTGGCAATTGCGGCGCGTACTCGGGGGGCAATTCGAGAAGAGAGTCCGTTTGCAGGATGATCTCCTTGAGCGAACGGTCTTTGCCGACAATTTCCGGCAACATGACCTTGAAGGTCTGTAGGAAGACTTCCGGCGCCGGTTTCGGCGGTTCGGGCGCGGCGACGATCTCGGGTGGTGGAGCCGGGGCCTCTTGCGCCTCTTTGCCCCTTTCCGGGGTTTTCTCGGCAGCGGGGTCGGCGGGCTTAGGACTGCTTCCCTCTTCTTCACTTCCGCCGTTGTCACGTTCTTCGGAAGCGTCTTCCTCCTCTTCGTAGAGGTCTTCGGGTGCAACCACGGGAATGTCGGGGATGCGGTAATTCAACTCTACGATTTCGTGCGCCTCCGGGTCGGGCATCGCTACCCGCGGCACGGCAAATTGCATCCAGGGGACCATCGAAAAGCCCACCACGTGGCAAAACAGCGATGAGATGAAACTCAGTCCTCGATTGGATTCAGGCAGAAAGACATCTTGAAAGACGGCGGGATGTTCACTCCGCCGCGGCCTTCTCCGAAAACCGCTGAACGCTTGCGGCCGCTCACGGGCGACATAGACGAGAGCCAGCAACAGCAGAACAGCGGAAACGAGCCCAAGAAAGACATCCAGGGTGGGGACGTCGGGGAGATTGCGCATTCCGCCCATTCGGCTAAACGAACAGCTCGCGCGGTTCTATCCACCACGGCAAGCCTGAGGGGAATCGGACCAAGGCGGCCGCCGAGAAGTGCTTCCGCGAAAATCCGATTGGCTGCCATTTCAGTATATAAGGTCAGACCCGTCAGAAACTTAGCGGATGGCGGGGTGTGCGGGCCGACGCGGTTACAATGTAGTCTTCACGCGACGGTCGGGATTGAGCCGCGGCCGGGGCGGGCCCCTTCGCACACGGGTGTTTCCATGGCCGGATCAAAAACAGGCATCGCTTTTCTCGGGACGGGCGGCGTCGCTCGGATGCACGCACCGGCGGTGAAGCAACTCAATGGGGCACGCTTGCTCGGGGCCTTTAGCCGCAACCCGGAGAACGTAGCGCGGTTTGCCGCCGAGTTCGATATCCAAGCGTATCGATCGGTCGACGAGGTGCTTGGGGATCCGGCCGTCGAGGTCGTTTCCGTTCTAACGCCCGTAAAAAACCATAACGCTCTGGCGCTGGCCTGCTTGGAAGCCGGCAAACACGTTTTGGTGGAAAAGCCGGTCGCGCACACGGTGGATGAAATTCACACTCTCGAAGCCGCCGCCGCCCGCGCCGAGCGTCTCTGCGTCCCGGTCCACAACTACATTTACGCCCCCGCGATCCAGCGGGCGAAGAAGCTAATCGATCAAGGCAAGTTGGGGAAGCTTTCCAGTTTGTGGATGATCTACAACGAGAAGCACCCGGCCGCGATGGCCGATGGGCGTCCCGAGCTGCTGTTGCGGGAACTGCACGCCCATCACGCCTACGTACTGCTGTTTCTCGGCGGTAGGCCGATTCGCGTTTCGGCGGCCGCGTCGAACGTTCATTTTGACGACAAGAAGTCGAACGACCAGGCGATGATCGTCTGCGAGATGCCCGGAGGCGCCATCGGCAACCTGTGGGGAAGTTTCGGGGCCGACGACAATACCAGCAGTCCCTGGACCGTCTATTACAAGGTTCTGGGGACCGAAGGCGGCGTGACGTATTCGTGGGACGACGTCCGTTATGGCGACGCGCCGCTGCCGGGATGGGATCGAGCCGCGTATCGCGACAGTTTCCTATACACCTACGAGTACTTCCTGACGCGCTGTTTGGAAAAAGGCGAGCCTCCTCTTTCGAGCTTGGGAGACGCCGCGGCTGCCCTACGGATCATCGAAGCGACTGAGGAGTCGGTTGCGGAGGGCAGATTCGTGGACGTGCGGTACGACTGAGAGTTGCGCCGCCATCGGCCGCGGCGATAGCGCGGATTCGGTCGTTTCCAACAGCCACCCCTACACCGACCCAGGTCGCAACATTGTCGTTGGCGGCGCCGATCGCAGCGCCGACGCCGATCCCGATTGCCATCGCTGAGCCCATGGCGCCACCGCCGGCCGGGCGCTTTCTCTTGCGGGCTTCGGCCTTCCCGATGCGCTTTTGTCAGTCATTTTGAACTCTGCGGGATTTGACAAGAGCTTCGACCACACCCTAGCATAACTAGGTATGCACGGTCAGCTCCTGAAGGGCCACCTCGACTTCCTTATCTTCGCCTCCGTGGAATCGCAGGCGACGCATGGGTACGCCGTCATTCAAGAGCTGCGCAAGCGCAGCGGAGGGGCGTTTGAGCTGCCGGAGGGGACCGTTTACCCAGCGCTGCATCGGCTGGAACGGGCGGGATTTCTCGCTAGCCGGTGGTCGAATCATGCTGGCCGCCGCCGCTGTCTGTATAGACTCACCCTGAAAGGGCGTCGGGCCCTAGCGCAACATCGCCAAGAGTGGCCGAAGTTTTCACGAGCCGTGACGACCACGCTGGAGCCGGCCTCGTGACCCCTCGCCTTGACATACGCGCGTTCCTGGCCGAGTTAGGAGATCAGTTGCCGGGGGATTCCGGGGTCCGAGACCGAATTCTCGCCGAGGCGGAAGATCACTTGCTCGAAGCCGTGGAACAGTTGAAGGCAAGCGGCATTCCCGAGACAGAAGCTGAGCAGCAGGCGATAAGGAGGTTCGGCACTCCGTCTGAGATAGCCCTTTCTTGCCGGGCGGAGCGAGCCGAACGGGAGGACGAAAAAATGCCGTTTCCCACAAGGTGGAGAATGATAGCGACAGCCGGCGCTCTGGTCGCCCTCGGCTTTGTTGCCTATGCAGTGTTATGGGAGCGTGACGGAGTCGATGGGACACAGGATACAGCTCACTGGGTGCAGAAGGCCTTTACGGCGACGAGGCATCTCAAGATCTTCGACAAGAACGGCGTGGAACGTGGAGCGGGGACGGTCGTGGATAACTTCCGCGGCGACGGATCGAAGGCTAAATGGAGCCGCGGACAAGTCGCGGGGCCCAGCCGCCAACCGGAAAGGGTTCAGTTCAGGACGGTCGACGATCGCGCGGCCGATGTCTACGCGGCTGTCCTGCCGGAACATCACCTGATCAGCTCGCACCGGCTTCCCCAAGAAGACGAACCTGGAGCCTTCATGTGGAGCGTGGCGGCTCCGCGGCGCTGTTCGATCCTACTGTCGGCGTTGGAAGCGGAGCCGGAGACGGAACGCAACAACATTCTCGGCTACGAGGTGCTCAAGCATAGCTACGGATGGTCGGGGGCATCCTTTGAAGTTTGGGTTGCCCCGGAACTGGACTGCTACGAGTTGCGATCCACGCTATGGCGCGTCGACGCGCGGACTGATGTCAAGTATGTCGGCGCTGTCAACGATGTAGTGACGGTGACCGAAGGAGAGCCGGACGGTGATGGTTTTTCGTTACCTCACGATTACACAGAAACCCGGCCTTCCGAACTGGCGAGGGTTGCGAAGAAGATGGTTGAGACATCGGGCTGGACTTTCTCTCGGGCGATGTTCGTGCTCCCTGACGACCAATATCACAATCTACGTGGTACGGCACGGTAAAGCCGGCACTTGCTTGTATCGCGCGGTGGCTCGTCGCGTGCGCTCTGGGCTCCGTAACTACTTTTCGGTGCCTGTTGATCGCCTGTGGCCGCCAGGACTTTGAGGATTTGCTCTTCTTTCGCATCGGCAAGAGATTCGACCGGCTTTCGGCGAGGCTCGATGCTTGCGAGGGCTTCGCGGACGGCCCCTCCTTCGACGGTATCGACAGGGCTCAAGATAACAAGTCTTTCGAGCAGGTGTTGCAGCCGGCGGACGTTGCCGGGCCGGCGTATTCCTCGATCGCCTTGCGGCCGGCGGAGGTTTCTGGCCACCTCCCGCTCGACGACATAGTCGGCCGGCCGGAGTCTATAAAAGCGATTCACGGCCGATGTGGGTTTCATACGAAGGGTCATCAGGGGGCCCACTGCCATGAATCAACTCACCACAAGATTTCTGATCACGAGCGGCGTCGCGATCTGTCTCGGTTCCATCCCGATGCACGCCACCGACGAGGCGCGCGAAGATGAGCACCACGAAGAGTCCGCGCACGCCGCCGCTCACGACAGCGGTCACGACGACTCGCACGGGGAGGAATCGCATCACGGACCGCTACAGTTCGAGGTCGGCTTCGCCAATCGGCGCCTGTGGCGTGGTTTCGTGGAGAATGACACGCCCGCGCTTCAGCCGAAGATCGGCTTTCACTACAAGGGCTTCGGGGTATCGTCTTGGAGCAATATCGCTCATACCAGCCCTCACTCTCAGAATTGGACCGAGCACGAAATCGAGGTCGAGTACGAGCGGCATTTCGGAAAGTTCAAGAGCATCGTCGGGTACATTCATTACACTTTCCCCGACATCGCTCCCACCAAGAAATCGAGTGGGGACCATGCCCCCGAAGTGCATCACGCCTCGCTGCCGGCGCGCGGGATATTCGCGGCGACGGCGACGGCAGGGGGAGACAGCGGCCACGGGGTCTATCCCCGCTACACCCAAGAAATTTTCGTTGGAGTCGAGCACGAGAGTTGGCTGCACCCGTCATTTCGGGTGTATCGAGACTTCCACGCGCGCAATGGTACGTACTACTACTGGTCCGCCGGACATCCGTTTGCGCTCAAGCGGCGAGTCGTGGTTCGGCCGACGGTCGGTTTGGGCGTAAACCAGAACCTGATCATTCACAACACCGCGGTGAGCAACTTCGATTTCGGGGTGGCGGTTGATATCCCGATGGGGAGAGTCATGTTTTCGCCCTTGATGGGTATTTACTTGACTCAGGTATTGGGAAATAGCCCCTACATGTTGTGGTCGTCCGTAGCGCGTGTCGCGGTGCCTCCGACCAGCGATTTGTAGGGTGCCGGTGGCACGGCGACGGCCTGTTGAACCAGGCGGTAAAAGAGCTTGCCTCGACTTCTGGACTTGCGGCGGTTGAAGCGGAAGGCGAATTCGTCGAGGTAGGAGTCGAGATGCTCGTGACTGACCGCTCCTTGATGCGTGCCCAGTATCCAGCGCTTCACTAACGACACCACGCGGTGCACCCGGGGGAGCAGTTTCGAGGCGCGCGCCGGTTGCCCCTCCAGGTAGCTCACCTCGTGGCGATAGCCGTCGCCTTCGAGCGGTTCGTATCCCAGCCAACCGTCGGTATGGACCACGCTGCCGGGTTCGATCGACTCGCCGACGAAGGCCATCAAGCTGTCCCCGGAGGCGTTGGGAATGGTGCGTATCCGAACCCGCCCGATGCCGGCACCATCTTCCTCGGCCGCTACTACAATCAGCGCCTTAGCGTCGGTTTGGCGACCGCGCACGCCCTCCTCCAAGCCCTAAGTAAGTCTCGTCAACCTCCACGCGCCCGCTGAGCCGATCGCGTCCGGGCCGCACCATGGCGCGCCGGAGCTTATGCAACCAAGTCCAGGCCGTTTTGTAGCTGCCCAGGCCCAACACCCGCTGCAAGCCCAGCGCGCTCGCCCCGTTCTTCTGGCTCGTGAGCCACCACATGGCTCGAAACCAACTCTGGAGGGGTTGGCGGGTGTCTTGAAATATTGTGCCCGCCGTTGGAGAAGCTTGATGCCCGCAGCCGGCGCACTCCAGCAGCGCTGTCCGCACCGCCCACGCTTTGTCGTGCCCGCATCGCGGACCAACGAAAACCCTCCGGCCAGCGGAGTTGACACAGATACTCTCGACAGGCCTGCTCGGTGGCGAAACGCGCCTCGAACTCGGCCAGATTCCGAGGATAATCTTCCATTTCCCCGATCCTACATCTTGTGGTCACCTGAGTCAAGTAAATACCCATCCCGCTCGAATAGAGCAATGTCCCCGGCAACAGCTCGACCGGAGATTGCAAAGCTACGCCTCCGTCGCTAACGTCGAGAACCCTCGCTGACATGATGCGCAGGGCCTTTTCGGCGTCTACGTAGCAGATCTCCAAGTCTTGTGGATTTTCGAGTTTGCAGCGTTCCCAGCGGCGGTTCTCGCGAATTGACGGCTTCGTCTCCATGCCCATCCCTCCCGAAGTGCTCCAAGTCTCTCATCGGGTCTTCCGAAGAATTTCTTAAGAGGCCGCCTCGCTTTGGGGTTCGAAACTTCCCGCCAACACATCCCTGTTTCGGCGATAATGCAGGGCGACGCGACGGGAGGTTCGACATGAAACCGACGATTTCGCGGAGGAACGTTTTGCGGCGGGGCGGCATGGCGGCGGGCTTCGCGGCCCTGGTCGGCCGCGGCCGCGCGGCCGACCCCCAAGCGGTCGTCGAGTCGAGGCGGGTGATCACTCACCGGCCTCATCTCTACCATGGTTGGCCAACGCTGGCCCGCCGGGCGAATGGAGAGTTGCTGCTGGTCTCCTCGGCCGGGCGGGAGTCGCACGTTTGCCCCTTTGGACGGGTTGAGTTGATGCGCTCGCGCGATGGCGGCGAAACCTGGACCTTTCCGCGCGTCGTCATCGACGGGCCGATAGACGACCGCGACGCCGGAGTGTTGGAGACCGCGGCAGGGTCGTTGCTCATCACAACGTTTACCTCCGTCGCCTATGAAGAACGGCTCCGCAAGGCGTTGGCGGCGAAACCCGGTTCGGATGAGGCCTGGCCCGCCGAGAAAATCCGACGCTGGCAAGCGGTGCACGAGCGCGTAGGCCCGGCCGAGCGCGAAATCGAACTGGGTAGTTGGATGATCCGCTCGACCGACGGCGGACGGTCATGGTCCAAGCGCTACCGTTGCCCGGTCAACAGCCCGCACGGCCCGATTCAGCTTTCCGACGGCCGACTGCTCTATGCCGGAAAGTTGTTCTGGTATGGAAGGGCCGGGCAGCGTCGGGGCCGCATCGGCGCCTGCGAATCGGTCGACGACGGCAAGAGTTGGCGTTGGCTGGCGGAAATCCCCACCCGTTCCGGCGACGATTTCAACGAGTATCACGAGCTGCACGCCGTCGAAGCCGCCGACGGGAGAATCATCGCTCACATCCGCAATCACAACCCGACCCACCATCGCCAAACGCTGCAATCGGAATCGTCGGACGGCGGAAAGACCTGGTCAACCCCGCAGGCGATCGGCGTCGACGGGTACCCTTCGCACTTGCTGCGACTCGGCGACGACCGCTTGCTGATGAGTTACGGCCAGCGCGCCAAGCCGCTCGGCAATCAAGCACGCCTCAGCGACGATCACGGGCGAAATTGGTCGGCGGCAATGCTCCTCTCCGACGACGCCACGTCGACGGACTTAGGGTATCCCTCGACGGTCGAACTCGGTTCGGGACGCTTCGTGACCGCGTGGTACGAACTGCTTGACAGCCCGGCGGGCGATTTACCGCATTACAACAGCCGCGGCCGCGACGAAGCTTGGTTCAAGATGACGCGCGACAAGCCCGGCGCCGTGCTGCGGCAGGCGACCTGGCGATTGTCGGGCTGAATGCTGACAAAAGGCTCGTCCAAACACCAAGCTCTTCAGGCGCCCCGTTTGTTGCGAGAAACCCTTACGGCACCGCCTTCAGCTCTTCGGTTGACGACTCCCGAGCCCGCCGCGTCTCATATCCCTTAACGATATGATAGATGACGCGGTCGAAGAAACCACCCACCAGATGCTCGAGTTCTTCTTCGGAGTAGACTTCAAACGCGGTATGTTCGACCGCCCGCCGTCGCGCAAACCGAAGAATGAGCCGTTTGAACATTTGAGCTACGAGGACGACTTCGTGCGGCGGGATGCCCTCCACGAAGAGGCGGCCGGCGGTTTTCGCGTGGTCGGTGACCCGACCGAAGGCGCACTCGTCGAAGCCGCCGCCAAGACTTACACCGGCCCGTGGAAGATACGGTCGGGCGGTCCCGGGAAACAACTGCTCCTATGCATCCTCGCTTCAAGCGTGGTGTTCTGGGCGGTCGAACTGCAAAAGCTCGCGCTACGGCACAAAGCCGGCCCATGAAAATTCTAATTTTCTCCGACATTCACGGCGACCTCGGTAGGCTGCAAGAGCTCGTCGATACGCCCGCCGACATCTACATCGCCGCCGGCGACTTGGTCACCTGGTCGAGGGGACTTTCCGATTGCGGCCGCATTCTCGAGCCCCTCGCCGAACGTGTCTGGGTATTGCCCGGCAACCACGAATCGTCCGAACACATCACGCGATTCTGCGGGCAATTCGGCTTGCGCGATTTCCATGAGAAGGTCTTCGACGTCGGCGGTTATCACTTCGCCGGACTGGGGTATTCGAACCCGACGCCCTTCAACACTCCCGGCGAATACACCGAACAGGAACTCGGCGATAAGCTCGGAGTCTTCGCCGAGCTGACCCCGTTGGTGTTGGTCTGTCACGCCCCGCCCCACGAGACGAAACTCGACCAGCTGGGAAACGGCGGGCACGCGGGCAGCCGGGCCGTGCGCGAGTTCATCGACCGCCGCCAACCCGAGCATTTCTTTTGCGGACACATTCACGAAGCGGCGGGCGTGACCGTCGCGCTGGGCGCGACCCACGCGTCGAATGTCGGCAAGCAAGGCTATTTGCTCGAGATTTGAGCGCGGCCCGCGTCAACTTGTTTGTTGCTGTTTTCTCGCAAGGAAGAATCCGCGCCAAGGTCCCCGTTGAGCTCGCATGACTTGATAGAATCGGTTCATCGTCGAGCGCACAATCGCTCGCCGAGATCTCCCTCCCCTGTACCCTTCCAGAGTGGCTGCCCAGCGCGGTAGTTCATAGAAGACCGGCCACCCGAGAGGAGCGCCCTTCGCCCCCTGCGATCGAACGCCTTGGGGGGACTTGCGCCCTCCCGGTGTGGTCCGCAACCGAAAGCCCAGTGGGGAGTTCGCGCCGTTTGTTCGAGCGCCAGTACAGGGGTGCCGTTGGTTGCGGCGGCTGGCGAAAGGAGTCTGTCTTGTCTGCATCTGCATTTCAATTCTTCGTCGGTATCGACTGGGCCACCGAGGCCCATCAAATCTGTCTGCTCGACACCCAGGGCGAGATCGTTCACGAACGCACCGTCGTTCATTCCGGTTCGGCGGTCGGCGAGTTCCTCAATCAACTGCTCGAGTTGACCGGCTGCCCGCCGGCTTCCATCGCGGTCGCGATCGAAGTCCCGCGTGGCGCGTTGGTCGAAACGCTGCTCGAACGGGGATTCTCGGCTTTCTTCCTTAACCCGAAACAACTCGATCGTTTCCGAGACCGGCATTTCCCGGCCGGCGCCAAAGACGACCGCCGTGACGCTTTCGTCTTGGCTTGCTCGCCGCGAACCGACCCGCATTGCTTCCATGCCATCGAGGTCGACGACCCGCTCGTGATGCGCCTGCGCGACCTCACTCGTCTCGACGATGAGTTGCGTAGCAGCTTCAACCGCAACAGCTGCCAACTTCGCGAGCAACTCTATCGCTACTACCCGCAGCTTTTGCGCTTGTCCCCAGCCGCCAACGAAGCTTGGCTCTGGGCCCTGCTGGAACTGGCTCCCAGCCCCGCAAAGGCTCGTCGACTGAAACCGGCACGAATCGAAAAGTTGCTTCGCGCCCACCGCATTCGCCGGCTCCAATCGGCCGACATCGTCAACGAACTGCGAGCGCCGGGATTCCAACTTGCTGCCGGAACGGCCGACGCAGCGAGCGAACACGCTCTTCTACTCATTCCTCATCTGCGACTCATCGCCCAGCAGCGAACCGAGCTGGCCAGGCGCGCCTCCAAACCCTGCTGGAGCAACTCGCTTCCCCGTCCGAGGACGACGAGGATCCTCACCAGCATCGCGACGTCGAGATCATCCTCTCCTTGCCCGGGGTCGGACGTGTCGTCGCCGCCACGATGCTGGCCGAGGCCTCACAGGCTCTCGCCCATCGAGACTACCCCGCTCTTCGAGCCTACTGCGGCAGCGCCCCGATCACGCGCCGCAGTGGCAAAAAGATCGCCGTCTTGATGCGTCGCGGCTGCAATGACCGTTTACGCAACGCGCTCTACCATTGGGCGAGAGTGAGCATCCAACACGACCCCCACAGTCGTCACCATTACCATCAGTTGCGCAGCCGAGGGCATTCTCACGGGCGCGCGTTGCGCGGTCTTGCGGACCGACTTCTGGCCGTGCTGTGCGCCATGCTTCGTCAGGGAACCCTGTATGACCCCGCCCGTCGTCAGCCGCCGGCCCAAGCGGCAGCTTGAACTACCGCGCTGGGCAGCCGCTCTGGAAAGGTACCGCCCTTCCTCAGCACTTGACAAACGGTGGGGAGTCCCCCCCCAACGATGCAAGAAAATCAACCGAACAACGCGGCGCCCCCAACCACAACGTCAACCAAGCCCGAAGCGGTTTGCCTCTACTGCCCCTGCTGCTCGAAACGATTGACCGAGATGCGCTGCAAGCTGCTGTGTGATCGCTGCGGCTATTACATGAGCTGCGCGGATTACTATTAGAAGCGCAGCGACCGGATAGCGAACTGAGAGTAAGCTCACTGGAAAACTACTGCCGCCGCAAGGCCTCGCCAATCGCCCGAACCGTCTCTTCCTGAGTCATTTTCGTCGTGATGAAAAGTTCCTGTCGCGCGCCGGCGGCCAGGGCGATCGCCTTCCACCCGGTTTGGGTCGGCGTGGTGACGCGAACCTTCACAAGCCCCCGCGCATCGCGAACCTTGCGAATCCTGCCGGGAATAATCGACTGGATGGCCGGCGTCGCGGCCAGCAGATCCTCGAGAACGCGCCGCAAACCCTCGATGATCGAGTGCTCGACCTTGAGACGGTTATTGGCGGCGCGCAGTCGCATATCGATCGGCCCCGGTAAATTCTCCGCGCGGGGTGAGAGCCTAACCCGATGCTATCATGAGTCTCCATGAAGGTCGCCGCTCCGCCGACGCTCGTGATCGTGGGGCGTCCGAACGTCGGTAAATCCACTCTTTTCAACCGCATCACGGTTAGCCGCCGCTCGATCGTCGGCGATCAGCCGGGCATGACGCGCGACCGCATCCGCCTCGAAGCGCGGTGGCGCGGGCGGCCCTTCGAAGTGACCGACACCGGCGGCATGCTCTTCGGGGAAACGGACGAATTCCCGCGGCTGATCGGCGAGCAAGTGCGGGTTGCCGTCGAGGCGGCTTCGCATCTGATTTTCCTCGTCGACGGGCGCTCGGAGATCAGCGCCACCGACCGCGAGTTGGCCGATCTGTTGCGGCGCACCGGCAAGCCGGTTTCGCTGGTAGTCAACAAGTGCGATACGCCGGAACGCGACACCCTGGCCGCGCAATTCCACGAGTTGGGCATCGAACCCGTCTTCGCCGTCTCGGCCGAACACGACCGCGGCGTCGAGGCGCTGCTCGATCACGCCACCGCGGAATTCCCCGCCGCCGAGGAGGAACCTGGGGAAAGGCCCATCCGGGTGGCCATCATCGGACGGCCGAACGTCGGCAAGTCCACCCTGATCAATCGGCTGACAGGTGTCGACCGCTCGATCGTCTCCGCGACGCCCGGCACGACGCGCGACGCCGTCGATGAACTGATCGAGCGCGGCGGGACGCAATATCAAATCGTGGACACGGCCGGCATTCGCCGCAAGGGGAGAACGGAAGAGGGGGCCGAGAAGCTCAGCATCGTGATGGCGCAACGCCACATCCGGCTGGCCGACGTGGTCCTCACCCTTGTCGACGCCGACGAAGGCGTGGCGGCGCTCGACGCCAAGATCGCCGGCTATGCCCACGACGCCGGGAAGGCCATGATCGTGGTGGTTAACAAGTGGGACCAAGCGCCCGCCGCGCGCTCGAAACGGGCGGCTGTCGCCGACTTCACCGAAAAAGTCCGCCGCGCCATGAAATTCCTCGACTATGCCCCGGTCTTGTTTATTTCAGCTCTGACCGGACAAGGAACCGGCGAGATCTTCCGAAACATCCGCAAAGTCTATCAGGCCGCGAACCGGCGGGTGACGACGGGCGAGTTGAATCGTTTTCTCGGGGAAGTCGACTTCGACCGAGCGACCTTCCCGGGATTTCGCAAGCCTGTCATTCGCTACGTCACGCAGGCCACGACC
Organism: Bryobacterales bacterium; assembly: GCA_965248235.1. Taxonomy (GTDB): domain Bacteria; phylum Acidobacteriota; class Terriglobia; order Bryobacterales; family UBA6623; genus UBA6623. The sequence continues at coordinate 1,045,019 of CBDFIU010000004.1, forward strand.
GCCCCGCCGACGTTTGTATTCTTCGCCGGCGGCGCGAAGAAATTTCATTTTTCCTTCGAGCGTTTTCTCAAGAATCAACTCCGAGCGGCCTTTGATTTCGAGGGCACGCCGCTGGTGATCAAGTCGAAAAAAGCAAAGCGGTGACTTGATGGCTACCTTTCTAATTCAGATTGATAGCCTCCAATACGGCTACGATGTCTCTTGCCCGGGTCTCCCGGAGTTGAAGCGCAACGAGAAGGTGATGACGGTCAACGTTGCCGTCCGATACATTTAACATCCTTTCGAAGAGCGGGCTGTTCGGTTCCCGAGCGGGCCGGAATCGAAACCTTCCGGATGCCCCGCCCCCGAGCCGTATAATGGAGCGGTGGCGCGTACGAAAGTTGCATTCCAGGGAGCGCGGGGGGCTTTTAGCGAAGAGGCCTCGCGGCGATTGCTCGGGCTGGATTTGCAATACGTCCCTCGCGAACGCTTCGAGGAAGTCTTCCGCGCTCTCGCCGACGGCAAGGTCCGTCACGCCGTCGTGCCGATTGAAAATACGCTCGCCGGATCGGTTCATGAAAATTACGATCACCTGCTGAAGTTTCGACTGCCCATCATCGCCGAAACGCGGGTGCGCATCGTGCACAACCTGATCGTCCGACCCAAGGCAAAGTTCTCGGGCATTCGGCGCGTGCTGTCGCATCCGGTGGCCCTGGGGCAGTGCTTGCGGTTCTTCGAGCAAAACCCGCAACTCAAGTCGGAGATGTTCTACGACACCGCCGGCAGCGTCGAACACGTCTTGCGGGAAGACGACTCGTCGATGGCCGCGATCGCCTCGGCCGCCGCCGCCGAATACTACGGCGGCAAGATCCTGCGCCGTTCGATCGAGGACGATCATCGCAATTTCACGCGGTTCTTCCTGTTGGCTCGCAAGGCGCCGCGAAAGCGGCCGGAGGGCCCGCTCCAGACGTCGATCGTTTTTTCAACGAAGAACACTCCGGGCGCGCTTTTCAAGTGCATGAGCGCCTTCGCCCTGCGCGACGTCAATCTGATGAAGATCGAGTCTCGCCCGCTGCGGGGGCGACCCTGGGAATATCTTTTCTATGTCGATTTCGTCGGTTCGCCCGAGGAAGAGCGCTGCCGCAATGCGATGTCACATCTGTCGGAGATGACCGAGCTGCTGGTCGTGCTGGGGTGCTATCCGCAGGCGAAGTGAGCTGAGGGTCTCCCGCGCCGGGTCTCCTGTTGCCGTCATGAAAATCCGCCTTCTCGACGTCGCGCACGCCCGCTCGGGTGACAAAGGCGATACCGTCAACATCGGGTTGATCGCCCGGGAAGAACGCTTCTATCCTTTGCTGGTCGAACAAGTCACCGCGGAGCGGGTCAAAGAGCACTTCGCGGAGTTGTGCGGGGGAAGCGTGGAAAGGTTCGAGTTGCCCAACTTGAGGGCCCTCAACTTTCTGCTCCATGAATCGCTCGGCGGCGGCGGCACCGTCTCGCTACGAACCGACGCCCAAGGCAAGACCTTCAGCGCCGCCCTGCTGCGCATGGAAATCGAGGCCCGCGACGACATGCTCTAGCGCAAAGTTTCAGGGCTGGAAACAGGACCGAATAAGGCAGGCATAAACCCGGTTTAGGAGAAACACAGATGACGAAATTCTTGGCAATCCTCGTTCTGCTGCTCAGCATCGCGGGAGCCCTCCTGCCGGCGCAATCCACCGACCCGAACGAAAAGTTCACGGCTGACCGCAAGCACATTCTCTTCCTCGGCGGGCAGCGTTATTACGCCCATGACGCCGTCTCGAAAGCGATGTATACGATGGCGAAACTGGGCGAGGAATCGGGCTTGTTCGACGTGATGTTTCGGACCGATTTCCGGCTCGTGAGCAAACAGAAGATCCCTCAATACATCAACGCCAAGAACCTCAACTATTTCGACGCCGTCATGTTCTTCACGCAGGGTGATTTTCCGTTGACCGAGCAACAGCGAGCCGACTTACTTTCCTTTGTTCGCGAGGACGGCAAGGGTTTGCTCGTCGCCCATAGCGGTACCGACCACAATCGCTGGAAGTTCTCCGCCGGCGGCAACATGTCCATCGAAAACCAAGGCGGTTGGCCGGAGTTCACCGAGATGATCGGCGGCGTCTTCATCAACCATCCCTGGTTGCGGAAAGTGAAGATCAACGTCGAGGATCGCGGCTTTCCGGCAACGGAACACTTTCCGCCGAGTTTTGAAATCGAGGAAGAGATTTATCAGATCGTCAAGTTCTCTCGGGATAATGTGCGCGTCCTCATGACGCTCGATGTCGACTCGGTCGACCTGGAGAACCCGCCTCTAGGACCGGTCGTCCGCGAAGATTTGGATTTCGCGATGGCGTGGGCGCGCGAGTCGGGGAAGGGTCGCGTCTTCGTCAGCCCGCTCGGTCACATCTTCGGAACCTGGGATCGGGAGGACATCCAGAAGATGTGGCTCGAAGCGGCGCGCTGGGTGCTGGGATTGACCGACGGCGACGCGACCCCGCGCCCGCGGCCGGCCAAGTAGAAAGCGGCCGACTTAGGTCGCGCTACCGCCGTTCGGCGACGGGAAACGAGGCCCGTGATCATCCCAGATCTCCAGGCGGGTATACTTCGCGATGCGCGTAAAGTCTCGGTCTTGGTGCCAAACCGGAACGCCCTGTTCAATGGCTATCGCGGCAATCAGGCAATCCGCCGAGGAGCGAATCGTATACCCCTTGCTTCGGCCATCGCGACAGATTTCCGCGAACGCATCAAGACGGCCCCAATGGGCGGTTGGACGCCCCGTCGAGACCCCGCCGGCGGGGCTGCCTCAAGTTGAGCCCGTCACGACCGATAGACTCGTTGGGACGTTTCGGTGTTGGACATGACCCTTGACCCGTTTCCGGCTGCAACGAAACGGCCAGGCCGGACGTCTTATACAATAAGCTCCCCGCATGTCACACGAGCCGCGCGGAGGGGCTTACGTTAGCGGAAGACCCTAGAACAGTTCCAAAAGATGGAGGACTACTGTTCCAAAAAAGATTTAGCCGCTTGATGCCGAGCATCGGTCTGATGTATTCTTCAACTTGGCCTTCAATTTGTAACGGGCGCCATCCCTCCAGGGCGCTAGGTAGTCTTTCGGGCCGCGCCGGCTGGTTTACATTTCTACTGGGGTCCCGCGGCCGTTGGTCTTTTCGTTGGTGATTCGCCGACAACAGTTGGCAATCACCGAAACTTTTCGCTTGAACCTTATGCCACGTGAAACCTCGGGGAACTTTCCGGGCCGCAAGTCCGGTAGGCCCCCCAAGAACAAGAACCGCAAGAACCGCAAGAGCGGGTCACAAGCCGGCCGGAACGGCAACGGCTTTCAGCAGCCCTCCACGAACGGGGGCAGCTGCCAAAAATGCGGGCACCCCGCCCGCGACGGCAAGCTTTGTGACTTTCATCGGAACTTGCTCAACTCGATCCGCAACGGGTTCCGCTAAGGCGCCTCCCGGTCGTTCGAGCCGATGAGCGCGGTTCTCTCGCCGCCACAAGAGCGGTCTTGCGCCCGTGCGAGACAAACGAGCGGCCTCGGCCCGCAACCCCGGCGCGGCCGCGATCGCGCTGCAGAAATCGCGAAAAACTCCGATCGGGTACTGTATGTCCCGACAAGCGGGCGCCGCTCCTCTCGACATCCGCCCACATGGCGATGCCGGCTTGGCGTTGGCGTCCAACGCCGTCGCCGCGCTTTCCCCGGCGGCCTTCTTTATCGTCATCGTCAAACTGGGCTCAGCCGAAATGGCCGGCGCTTTCGGCCTCGCCTTGGCCGCCGTTTCGCCGGTGATGCTGCTGGCCAGATTGCAAACACGCTCGCTGTTGGTGGCCGGGGGCGATAGCGAATTCAGCATCAGAGACTACTTCGGCCTTCGTCTCGTGGCGACCGCGACGGCACTTGCCGGCATCGCGATATGGTTGCGATTCTCAAACGCCTTCGTGTCCGCGGCCGCGACGGTGTTTCTGGTGGCGGTCGTCAAAGGGCTTGAAAACGGCGGCGACATCGCCCACGGAACCTGGCAACGCGCGGGCCGGTGGAGAAGCATTACAGCGGCGGTCGTGCTGCGCGCCGGGGCTTCGTGGGCGACCCTTGGGATCGGCCTGGCTCTGTGGGACGACCTGACGTGGGCGCTGGCGCTGACAGCCGCGTCATCGGCGATCGTCTTGCTGGGGTTCGAGATCCCGCTCTGTCGCCGGCGGCGAGAAACAGCGTGGCTGTCCGTCCCCTGGGCCGACTTCCCGCGGCGGGCAAGTCGGCTGGCGGTTCGCGCCGCTCCGCTCGGGTTCGCGGCCGCCCTGATCAGCTTGAACCTGCATCTGCCCCGCATCCTGCTGGAACGCCACCAAGGCCTCGAGGAGGTTGCGTATTACACGGGAATGGCCCAGTTGTTGATGCCGGCCGGCTTCGTCATGCAGGCCTTGGGCCAAACCTCACTCGGTAATCTGGCGCTTTGGAGAACGCAGGACCCGGCGGCTTTTCGGCATCGTGTCCGTCTGCTGTTAGGCGCCGCCGCCGTTTTGGGCCTCGGCGCTGTCTGCTCCTCATTTTGGTGGGGAGAAGCTCTTCTGCGGACCGTCTACAACCCGGCCTACGCCAACCACGCGTCGACGCTGCCATGGATAGGTTTGGCACTGTGCGCGACATTGATCTGTTCGGCGCTGGGATTTGTTCTGACCGCCTCCGGGCTGTTCCGAGCGCAGGTGCCGATCTATTTGGCGGCGACGATCGTGACCTGGGTCGCGGGGTCAGCCTGGATTCCGGTCCACGGTCTGCATGGGGCGGCCTACGCGAGTCTGGCCGGGTGGATGGTCGCCGCGATGGGCAGCGCGGTCGCCGCGACCAAGAACCGCCGCGCCATGGTGCGCCAGAGGCGCCAAGCGGCCGAGGAATGCGCGACGTAGTCCGCTCTCGACTCGCAACCGCGGCGGCCCAAGAGAATGGCCCCATTTCTTTGATATGCCAGGGGTTAAGTCCACCTTGGGTTCGTTTCGCGAAAATGCCTTGGGCCCGGCCGGGGATCGGGATCACCTCACCCGGCCGGCTGCGGTGAGGCGACCATGATTCTCCACTCTCAAGGCCCGACGGCCGGCGCTAAGAGTGTGTCCTAACATGTTGATATCGGATGACATAGTATCGTCTTGGCTTCGTTTCGCCAATACGTCTCGGTCCGTTCGTCAACGACCTGTTCTCCTGGCCGAGGAGGTAGTGACCCGGTGCAAAAGCCGGTCCGGGTGTCGCGTAAGCTGTTCGGCGCGCGCCGATGGGCAGGGCTCCCCCTTTAAACTGCTGATGTCGCGGAACATAGCGACACCTTGGCTTCGTTTCGCGGAATCTCCGCCAGACCGCTTCGCGGGGTGTTTTTTTCAGGCGTGGTGACCAGCGCCGGCCTTCGTCTCCGGGTCTCCGAACTCAGGATAGCGGTGCTGTCAAACTGGGCTCCATTCCGGTCGTGGAGTTACCGCCAATCGCGCAGACTACATCCGGGTTAGGCGGTCGGGGGCTACGGGCTGGGAGTTTGCGCGCTTGGTCGTTTCCGTGCCGAGTTTTTCAGGGGCCTCAGCGACACGGCCGGGACGCGGAGCGGAAAGCGGGACGGATTGGTCCCAACGCCGACATATGTGCCTCCGATGAGGGTGGGACTTTCTACAGCGTTGTCGAGGATTCGCCTAGCGGGCGGAATTCGCCACTTCGACGGGTGCGTGCTCGTCGCTTTCGACGGTCGAGCCCAGGGGAGCGGAGCCGAACGATTCCGGCTCTCTCTCGCACGCCAGTCGCAGCCCTTGCAGGGCCAACTCAAAGCGGTCTCGGATGCCGGTCTTTTCGAAGATGTGCATCAAATGGATCTTAACCGTGCCGGTGGCGATCTGAAGCGCCTCGCCGATTTCGCGGTTCTTCATGCCCTTGGCGACGAGCGCGGCCACTTGCTGCTCGCGGGGAGTCAGGGGGCGATTACGCGGGCGACCCAGAGGAGACTCCTTCGACAAGAGCAGACTCTCGGTCCACAGTTGTTTCTCGGAGACGGCCCGCAGACACTCGAGCAGCGTTTCCGTCGCGGCCGTTTTCTTGACGATGCCGCGCGCTCCGCATTGCAACACGCGAAAGGACTCGACATCGGAAATGGCGGCCGCCCAAAGCACGACCTCGGTGTCGGGACAGGCTCTGCGTAGTCGCGCGACCCACTCGAGAACTTGGTGCATGCCGAAAGACCGGTCGACGAGGGCCACGACGGGCTCCAATTTCGGGATCTGGATCGACGCATCTTCGAGCGAACCACACGCCCCGATCAACTCGATCGCTTCCGAGCCGGCGAGGACGGCTTCAAGCCCCTGTTGAACGATCGGCTGTGGATCGCATAGAAAGACGGAAATCATCGGCTACCACCCTCCACACTTCGACGCTGTTCGCGCCGGGCGAGTCTTCCTTCTGCCTCTTCCATCGTCGGTCGCGCCGATTTCCTTGAGTTTACGCCGGGGAACATTCCCCCTCCCCTCCCCAACGGCGACCGGAGAATCGCCCGCCCGCGTAAAAGACTTCATGTTCGGGCCGATAAGAGCAGGAACGGCCGTAGAGCATGGCCGCCGGTAAACTCTGTCGGCCCCACAAGTCGGGGTCTGCGGCGCGACCGGGATTTGCAACAACAAGGGAGTCCAAATGAAAGAGAAATTCACATTACTGCTTCAGCGGCTTCATAACCTGGCCCAAGACGAAGAAGGTCAGGATCTCGTGGAATACGCCCTGCTGGCGGGTTTCGTGGCGGTCGCCGCCGGAGCATTGCTGCCCGGCATCAGCAGCAGCATCAGCGTCATCTTCTCGAAGATGGCGAGCGTGCTGTCAGCCGCCGCGGCCTAGGACAGGCGGGCGGTACGTTCGGAGCCGCCGCTCCCCGGCGGGGCGGCGGCATTCGAACGGCCGGAAAGTTTTCGGGTAAGAGGAAGGAGTTGGGCACCGGCTTATGTGGCATCTTTGGAAGTTTCGCCTCTGGAACGACGAACACGCGCAGGACCTGGTCGAGTACGCATTGCTCGCCGGAATGGTAGCCGTGGCGTCGGTATTGTTTCTGCCGGGCATGACGGAAAGCATGCTGACGATCTACTCGCGGCTGGCCTCCAAGCTGGTCGAAGCGGCCGCCTGACCTGGATCGTCATGCGCCGCAGCACCCCCATTCGCCGGATTCGGGACGAAAACCCGCCTGAACGAAACAAGGATTCGAGCGCCCACTAACCGTGACAGCCGAGGCCGCCGATAGAACAAGCGATGAATTCCCGTGTCGTATTAGCCCTAGCAGTTTCCGCCGGAATGGCGTTGTTGGTAACCGGTATTTTCTACCAGGTTGCAGTTCGAGGCCGGGATGACCGGCCTGCCCTACTCGCCGCGTCCAAAGAAGTTGTCGTCGCGGCAAAGGACCTGTCGATCGGAGCGGAGATCGCAAGCCAAGATTTACGTTTGGAGGAATGGCCCGGCGATAGGATTCCTCCCGGAGCCTTTCAAGACATCAACGATGTGATCGGCCGCGTAATCGTGAGTCGCGTGCTGGTGCAAGAACCGGTTGTCGACCGTCGGCTGGCGCCGCCCGGATCCGGTGTCGGCCTGTCGCCCAAAGTGCCGCCCGGGATGCGCGCCATGGCGGTGCGAGTCGACGACGTCAACAGCGTGGCCGGATTCGTCCTGCCCGAGGCCAGAGTGGATGTCCTGCTGACCGGTCGGACCGGAGGCGGCGGCCAGGGTACGCGCTTGACGAAAACGATCTTGAGTAACGTGCGCGTCATCTCCGCCGGGGACATCTGGCGCCTGACGCATCCGGAAGACCGCAGCGCGTGCCGGTCGTCACACTGCTGCTTTCCCCCGAACAAGCGGAACTGCTGACCCTTGCCAAGGCTCACGGGCAGATCCAGCTCGTCCTCCGCAATGTCATGGACGAGGTGGCGACCAAGACGAAGGGCGTCAGGGAACCGGAATTGTTCGCCCTTGATTTCAAGCCCGTCCTCAAGCCGAGGCCGGTTAAGCCCGCTCCTCCTTCGGTCATCCGGGTCGTTCCGCCCCCGCGGCGGAACGTCGAAGTGATACGCGGGAACCGCAAGTCGGTGCAGTCGTTTAGCCGGAGCGTCCCGTAGATGACGCCCGACTCGACCGGCAGTCACACGTAAGGCGAAACCATCCCATGGGTCCGCGCCGGCCTTCGGCCGCCGGGACAAGTCGGGGGAGTACGGAACGGTTTGAGAGGCGCGGCATCAAAAACCCTGACGGCCCTTTCGATAGGGTCCGACGGCGGTCTGCTCGACGAGTTCGCGACGGCGATCGGCGAGGTCTCGGAGGTGCGGCTTGCCGCGCGGCTCACGGATTATCCCTCGGCCGGTGAGTTACGCGAGCGCGTGGATCGCGTCCACCCCGATGTCGTCTTCATCGATGTCGGCTCTCGGCCCGAGCAGGCTTTGGCCTTACTGGGGCAGATCGTCGATTACTGGCCGGGCGTTTCGGCGGCGGCGATCTGCCGCCGCAACGACCCCGAGCTGATCCTACGCTGCCTGCGCAGCGGCGCCGCGGAGTTCTTTTCGAGCCCCTTTTCCGTCGACGATATTCGTCAGGCGGTCCAGCGGATGCTCCGTCGCAGGGTCGCCGACACGGCCGACGAAACTCCTCATCGCGGGCAAATTTTGGCTTTCGCCCCGGCCAAGGGCGGCAGCGGGGCCACTACCCTCGCCGGCACGGTCGCCTGTCATATCGCCAAGAGCGGCGAGCAACGAGTCTTGCTGGTTGACTTAGACCTGACCACGGGCCTGCTTTCGTTTCTATTTCGCTCGAACCATCCCTACAGCGTCCTTGACGCCCTCCAGCATTCCGATCAACTCGATCCCTCGTTGTGGGGATCTCTCATCAGCGAGCGTAACGGCATCGACCTGCTGCCGCCCCCGAAAAACCCGAAATTTCCCTCAACGACACGCTCCCGGTGCAAGAGGTACTGGAATTCGCGCGCTCGGCCTACGACTACGTGGTCGTCGACCTCGGCGGCGTTTGGGAAGTGCCCTCGCTGGCAACCCTCCCGGTGGCAAACAATATCTATCTCGTCTGCTCCGGCGACATGCCGTCGTTGTATCTGATGCGGCGCTCGATTCTGACTCTCGAGGAAAGCGGCTACACCCGCGATCAGTTCCGCATTCTCGTCAACCGAATCGAGAAACGCTCCGAGTTCACTCTGGCCGACATGGAGAAAATCTTCCGGGCTTCGGTCGACTCCACCTTCCCCGATGACCCGCAAGCGGTGCACCGCGCCTTGCGCGACGGCGCGATGTTGGCCGACAACTCGACTCTCGGCAAGAGCATCGCGCGATTCGCCAAAGGGTTCTCGGCCGTCGAACGCAGCACGGCCAAACCGCAAGGAATGCGGACTCTCAAGGAACTGTTGGGCGGCGCCTAAGAGAGCCGACGACGGATTCGAAAAGTTCCATCACCGGTTGAAGGGCCGGTCCATCCTCCTTGCCGTAAAGTGCTAATCGCTTCCGGGCCGGCCGCACCAGTAGCGCTATTGCCGCTTTGAAGCGGAAAGTGGCGTAAGGTGAACTCAACTCGCCGCCCCAACCTTTAACGGAGTTTGGGAACACTTCCGCGAGCAGCCGACCCGGCGGTCCAGTGAGCTTCGACGCAGCCTCCTCAATTCAAACGGCTACGTCGTTTTGGCGAAGGACCGCTTGAAAAGATGGAGAGGGTAGGGGTATGATCTGAGATCGGTCGATGGATATCAATTCTTCTCACGACGTTCTGATTGTCGGTGGCGGCGGCGCGGGTCTGCGCGCAGCCATCGCGATTTCGGAAGCTAATCCTAAACTCAGCGTGGGCGTGGTTTCGAAGGTGTACCCCATGCGAAGCCACACCGTCTCCGCCGAAGGAGGGGCCGCGGCTGTCAGCGCCGACGATGACAGCATCGATGACCACATTTACGACACGATCTCCGGCGGGGACTGGCTGAGTGACCAGGATGCCGTGGAAGCCTTTGCCAACGAAGCGCCGGAAGAATTGTTGCGGTTGGAGCACTGGGGCTGTCCCTGGAGCCGGCAAAAGGACGGGCACATCGCGGTTCGTCCTTTCGGGGGAATGAAGAAAAAGAGGACGTGGTTCGCCGCCGACAAGACCGGCTTCCACATGCTCCATACCCTGTTCCAGACCTCTCTCAAGTACAGCGGCATTACGCGATACGATGAGTACTTTGTCACCAAACTGCTGGTCGATGACGGGCGGGTTCAGGGTCTCGTTGCCATCGAACTCGCATCGGGAAAGATCCGGGCCTTCACGTCGGAAGCGGTGATTCTTTGCACCGGGGGATGCGGCAAGGTCTTCCCCTACACGACGAACGCCAGCATCAAGAATGGTGATGGGATGGCGCTGGCGTACCGAGTGGGTGCTCCATTGAAGGACATGGAGTTCGTCCAGTATCATCCGACCGGCCTCCCTTTTACCGGGATCCTGATCACCGAGGCAACCCGGGCTGAAGGCGGTTATCTGCTGAACAAGGACGGGTATCGTTACCTACAGGACTATGACCTGGGGACGCCCGAAGAAAAACCTGTTCTTCGCAGTATGGAATTGGGTCCGCGTGACCGCTTGTCGCAGGCATTCGTTCAAGAGCAGGAGAAAGGCCGGACCGTCGAAGGGCCTTATGGGCCGGTGGTTCACTTGGATCTTAGGCACCTGGGAGAGCGGGTTATTACTACCAGGCTTCCGTTTGTTCGGGAGTTGTGCCTCAAATACCAAAACATCGACCCGATCAAGGAACTGATTCCGGTGAGGCCCGTTGTCCACTACGTGATGGGCGGCGTTCACACCGACATCAACGGAGCCACGCCGCTGGAAGGCTTGTATGCGGCGGGTGAGGCGGCCTGCGTCAGTATCAACGGCGCCAATCGCCTGGGTTCGAATTCGCTGACCGAACTGTTGGTTTTTGGAGCGCGAGCCGGGCAAGCGGCGGCCGCGTTTGTATCGGGCCGGAAGACGCCAACGCGTGGGATCTTGTCCCAGGCGATGGATGAGCAGCAAAGGTTGGAGGAGCGGTTTTTGTCGAAGACCGGGGGCGGTGAGCGCATTTCCGTCATCCGAGAGGAGATGCAGCAGACGATGGAGGAAAGCGTTGGAATCTACCGTGCCGGTTCTTCCCTGGCCGAGGCGGTTGACAAGCTGGGGCGACTCCAGGAACGATTCGAGAACGTTAGCCTCGATGACCATAGCCGGACCTTCAACACCGAGCTGGCAGCGGCGTGCGAACTTTCGTTTATGCTCGACGTGGCCGAGACCATCGTTCAATGCGCTTTGCATCGGAAGGAGTCTCGCGGAGCCCACCAGCGTACGGACTTTCCGGCGAGGGATGATCACCAGTTCCTCACTCATTCACTGATATTCCGTAACGACGACGGGTCATCGCGTATGGAGTATCTGCCCGTAACCATCACTCGCTTGCCCCCCGCCGAGCGGGTTTACGGAAGGTAAGCAAACGGTCGGACAGGACAGCGAGGCAGTGCAGATGGCTGAAACAATTACACTCGAAGTCGCCCGATACCGCCCGGAGACCGATACAGAACCGGCTTTCCAACAGTATGAGGTCCCCCTCAACGGCGACTGGGTGATTCTCGATGCCTTGAACTATGTCAAGGACAAACTGGACGGATCTCTGTCGTTTCGCTGGTCGTGCCGCATGGGGATCTGCGGCAGTTGCGGCATGACTGTGAACGGGGAGCCCAAGTTGACTTGCGCGACCTTCCTTTCGACCTATGCCCCCGGGCCGATCCGCGTTGAGCCCCTGAAGAACTTCCCTGTGATTCGGGATCTCATTATCGACATGTCCGACTTTCTGGAGAAGCTTTCGGAAGTGAAACCGTGGATCGTTCGCAACGAGGAGAAGCCGCTGGAGGAAGGAGAGTTCCTTCAGACTCCCGAGGAGTTGGACGTCTACAAGCAATTCAGCATGTGCATCAATTGTATGTTGTGCTACGCCGCGTGCCCGGTCTACGGGCTCGACCCGACCTTCATAGGTCCGGCGGCCATCGCCTTGGCGCAGCGTTACAACATGGATTCCCGGGACGAGGGATCAAGCGAACGCTTGGACGTCCTCTCGCAGGATGAGGGGATTTGGAGTTGTACATTTGTCGGAGAATGTACTCAGGTCTGCCCGAAGAATGTGGATCCCGCCGGAGCCATTCAGCAATACAAGTTGACGGCTTCCAAAGAGTGGATGAAATCCATGCTGATGCCGTGGGGGGGAAAGTGAAACAGCCGGCCTCTCCATCCGAATTTCATCCCCGATGGTACCGGGCGCCCATCTCGACCTACTGGTGGCTGAAGCGCCGGTCCGATCTGAAATTCATGCTCCGGGAGATCAGCAGTGTCTTCGTCGCGTGGTTCGTCATCATCCTCATGCTGCTGATGCGTGCATTGACCCAGGGCCCGGAAGCCTATCAAGAACTCCAGGAATGGCTTCGGACTCCGACGCTTATCGCCCTGAACGGGATTTCTTTTTGCTTCGTGCTGCTCCACGCCGTCACCTGGTTCAACCTGGCCGCCAAGGCGATGGTAGTCCGCCTGGGAAGCAAACGCATACCCGACTTGGTCATTACGGGCAGTAACTATATTGCGTGGGTCGTTGCGTCAGCGGGAGTGGCTTGGATGCTTCTTGGAGTCTGAATGGCGAAAAGGTCGAACGAACCGTTTTTCTGGATACTGTTTAGCGCCGGCGGTGTGCTTGCGGCGCTTCTGATCCCGATGCTGCTATTCCTGTTTGGGCTGGCGTTCCCCCTGGGCTGGCTCGACGCCCCCAGTTACGAAAGGGTCCGGGCGTTAGCCGGCCTGCCCTTGGCCCGAGTTGGTCTACTCGGACTCTGCTCTCTTTCTCTGTTCCATTGGGCCCATCGATTCCGCTATACGCTCTACGATGGATTCCAGGTCAAACATCTCAGCGCGCCCATCAATTTTTTCTGCTATGGAGCCGCGTTTGCCGGAACGGCCGTCGCCGCATATCTGGTGTGGCATCTTCCTTAATCGTCGCTAAGCACCGTGCAGGAGAGCGCGTGCGGATGCCGCACCGGCCAACGCCTCCCGCATAGAATCCTCTGGAGGCCCGCGGCTGAGCGTCGACTTTCGTCGACGCCCCTGTTTCGAATACCCGAATTCCGGAGACCGGCCGGGAGCCAACGCGTCGCATCCCGCTTTGCTATCTTCAGTAGGCTCATTACAAACGGACCCGCTATGAAGAACACTTTCTCCGCGCCGGCCGTCATGCTCGCCGTGCTTCTCGCCGCTTGCAATTTGAAGTACGAACCTCCGACCGCGCAACCGTTTCTCGAAAAGATCAATCTGTTTGAAGCCGGAACCGACGGCTACGAGCATTACCGTGTTCCCGCCATCACGGTTTCCGCGAAAGGCACGGTCTTTGCCTTCGCCGAGGCGCGCAAGAGCGCCTACGGAGACTGGGGAACTCAGAATATCGTCATGCGCCGCAGCGTCGACGGCGGCCGCACCTGGGAACCTCCCCGCGTGATCGCGCACATCGAGGGCGAGATTCAACAAAACCCCGTCGCCTTTGCACAAGACCTGGCCAAGCCCGGCGAAGTCACCTACAACAACATCGTCCCCATCGCCGACCCGGAAACCGGTGCGCTGCACTTCCTGTTTTGCGTCGAGTACGCGCGGGCTTACTACATGCGCAGCGACGACGACGGGCAGACCTTCACCGAGCCCGTCGACATCACCGCGACATTCGAACAGTTCCGCGCCGAATACGACTGGAAAGTGATCGCCACCGGCCCCGGCCACGGCATTCGGCTCAGCAGCGGCCGTCTGCTTGTCCCGGTGTGGCTCTCCGACGGAACCGGGGGCCATGCTCATCGTCCCTCGATAGTTTCGGTCATCTACAGCGACGATGACGGCAAGAGCTGGGAACGCGGCGATGTCGTAGCGCGGCACCCGGACTTGAAAAACCCCAGCGAAACCCTCGCTGTCGAGCTGGCCGACGGGCAGGTGATGCTAAACATCCGCAACGAGTCTCCCGAACATCGCCGCGCCGTTTCCCTCAGCGCCGACGGCGCGACCGGCTGGACGGCTCCCGAGTTCCATCCCGAGCTGATCGAGCCGATTTGCATGGGCAGCTTGGTTCGGCTCTCCCGCGAGGCCGAACACGGCCGTAACCGGATTCTCTTCGCCAACCCCGACAGCGACGAGCCGCGTGATCCCGCGAAGCCCGAGGGCAACTTCAAACGCCAAAACGTGACCGTGCGCCTGAGCTACGACGAAGGGGAGACCTGGCCCGTGAGTCGTCCGATCGAGCCCGGCGTCAGCGGCTACTCCGACCTGGCGGTGGGACCCGACGGAACCATCTACCTCATCTACGAACGCGGCACTCCGACCGACCGCGGCACGCATGTGCAGTACCTGACCGTAGCCCGCTTCAACCTGGAGTGGCTGAGCGACGGGCAAGATAGCTGGCAACGCTAACACGGTCTGTAAATCGCTGATATTACAAGTGATCAGTGTGTTTTGGGTTCGTTTCGTTGTTTTGTCTACAGTAGCGTGTCGGAAGCCCGTTGAAACGGGCTGTACCGGGTGAGAGTGGGGAGAGTGGACACCGGCCGTAAAACGGCGGGCCTAGGGAGAGACGGCAAGCCCCGTGCACGGCCGTGAACGGGGCTGGAGGCGCGGGCCGCTGTTGGGTGGCGTCCGTTGGGCGCGCGGTCGGTTGGCGCGGACCGTTGTTGGGTGCCGTCAGTTGGGGTGCTGGACGGCCTTAAGTCTTTTATTTGGAAGGGGTTGTGTCGGTCGATTGTTCCTACGCCCCATCCGGGGCTTCTTGCATTTTTGGCGGATACCCCGGGCTGAAGCCCGGGGCTAGGGCTCCGGTCGCCGCTCCGCGGCTGCAGCGGTTTGTGATTTTAGAGGGCTGTACCATAATCGGCCGTACACTTGAAAGGGAGCAGCCGCTGACTCCCGCGGCCGGCGTTTTCAGCCCTCCAGAAACTTCGTTACTCGCCGCTCGAACACCCCGGATTTGACTTGGCATTCCCACACGACCAAGACGTGGAACCCCATTCGCCGCAAGCGGCGCCGGTTTTTCTCGTCGCGCTCGATGTTCCCGTCGAGCTTCTTCCTCCAGAACGCTTTGTTGGTCGCCGGGCGTCCTGACCGCGGGCAACGCTTGTGCCCGTGCCAAAAGCAACCATGAACAAAGATGACTTTCCCGTGGCGGGGAAAAACAATATCGGGCTTGCTGGGAAGATCGGGGACGTGCAGGCGAAAGCGGTAACCAAGCCGATGCACAAAGCTCCGAACGATGCGCTCGGGCGAGGTATTCTTGCCCTTGACGCGCGACATGCAAAGGCGTCGTTGCTCGGGCGTCAGCGTGTCAGCCACGTTTCATCAGTTCCTCGACACACTCCGCGACTTGAGCCGCCAGCCCGGGGGGAACCGCATTCCCGATCTGCTTGGCGACTTGAATCTTCGAGCCGCGAAAGCGAAACCAATCCGGGAAAGATTGCAGCCGAGCCGCTTCTCGGTGCGTAATCGGGCGATGCTGGGACGGGTGCAGGTAGCGGCCTTTCTCGGGTTTGAAAAACTCGGTGCGAATCGTAAAAGCCGGCCGGTCCCACCAAAGGCGCCCGAATAGATCCGTACCTCCGGTCTTCTTGCGGATCCAGCAAGCCGGGGTTAGCTCGGGGGCTCGGCGCTGCAAGTCGAAGCGGTTCATCCCTTCTTCGGGAATGGCTCGATACCGCAGGCGGCTCTTTTCGGTCGGGGAACGGCCGAAGTGCAGATCGAGCGGCGGCGGAATGTCGAGCAGCGACGTACCCTCCGGTCCCGGCAAGTCGCCGATGGCGTCGCGAACCGTTCGCCAGGGCCGAGGTTTGCCGACATAATCACCCGCCGCGACGATATGGCCGTTTCGGGGATTGAAACAGATTTTCGGCGGCGGAAAACACTCCCTCGGGTCGGCAAAGCGGCAGCCGATGATGAATGCCCTCCGGCGGTTTTGGGGCACGCCGTAGTCGCCGGCGAGAAGAACTCCCGAGGCGGTCTGGAATCCCATGGCTTCCGCGGCGGCGATGATTTCGCGATGCTCGGAGGTTCCGAGGATATGCGGCACGTTTTCCATCACGAAAACACCCGCCCCCGACCTCGCCGTTACTTCCAAGAACGGACGCCAGAGCTGCTTACGCGCGTCGTTGCG
Organism: Bryobacterales bacterium; assembly: GCA_965248235.1. Classification (GTDB taxonomy): domain Bacteria; phylum Acidobacteriota; class Terriglobia; order Bryobacterales; family UBA6623; genus UBA6623. Next base: position 1,061,227 of record CBDFIU010000004.1, read on the forward strand.
GCGGTTCTTGTTGAGCAGACTGAACCCTTGGCATGGGGGGCCGCCAATCACAATGTCGGCCTTGGGAATTTGAACGTCCGAACCGCGCAGCAGGTCGTCGATGGCGCCGACGACGCAATGGTCTGGGAAGTTCAGGTTGTAGGAAGCCGCGGCGTCGGGGTCCATGTCGTTGGCCCAAACCGGTGAGAAATCACGGCCGGATCGCCGGCTGAAACCCAGCGTCAGCCCGCCCGCTCCCGAGAACAAATCAATGAGGCGATACGCCATTGCCGTCCGTTCGAATCTACAAGACGACCGTCACGAACGTTTCCATCACGGAATGTTTCGCGGCCCTCTTGGTGAAAAATTCTATCAGCTTCGGGACGCGCGGTGAAGGGGGCCGGGCGCAGGAGCGAGTGGGCTTTGCGTTCTCGCTACAATTCTAGTTTCAGCTTGTTGACGCGCGGCTTTCGGCGTGTCTCCCGGTTTTTGAGGCTCCCCATGTCGCAGCTTTGGCTCCTCATCGACGCCGACGACACGCTGTGGGAGAACAATATCTATTTCGAAGAGGCCTTTGACGAATTCGTCGATCTGCTGAACCACTCGAATCTTTCGCCGACACAGGTTCGCGAAGTGCTTGACGAAATCGAGTTGGTCAACATCCAAACTCATGGTTACGGCTCGGCGAACTTCGGGCGCAATATGCAGCAGTGCTACCAGCACCTCGCCGAACACCATTGGACCGAGCGGAACATGCACGCCGTCAAGGCGATTGCCGACCGCATTCTCGACAGGCCCATGGAGGTGTTTGAAGGCGTGGAGGAAACTCTGGCCTATCTGGCCGGAAGGCATACGCTGACGCTCTATTCAAAAGGGCATCCCGACGAGCAACACGGCAAGATCGATCGCTCGGGCCTGAGGAAGCATTTCGTTTCCTGCCGCATCGTCAAGGAGAAGGACGTGGCCGGGTATGTGGGGTTGCTGGCCGAAAAGGACGCCAAACCCGAGACGACCTGGATGATCGGCAATAGCCCGAAATCCGACATCAACCCCGCGCTCGAGGCCGGCATGGGAGCTGTGTTCGTACCGCATGCGCGCACTTGGTCGCTGGAACACGAGGATGTTCCCGAGCCCGCCGAGCGGTTCCATGTGGTCGACGGATTTGCCGATTTGCGTCGCTTGTTCTAGCCGGCCATGGTGAAAGTCCAACTACGCGGGAAATGGGTACTGGGAGGCGTTCCTTGTGTCCCTTCGGGGCTCTAGAGATTTGCGGTTTCACGTGAGCACCACGTAATGTCCAGCACTCTTGTCAGTCGGAAAATCTTGGTCGTGGCGGTCGTGGCTTTGCTTTGGGCCGCGATCGGTTCGTTTGCGCAACAGGAATCGGCTCCCGCCGACACGGCGCGCGAAAACGGCGCAACGATTCCGGTTACTTTGCCCAACGGTTGGCGGCTCACGCCGGCGGGACGCCAAGTGCCGCTCAGCACGCTGCCGATGTCGATCGCGCTCGCACCGCGGGGGAAACACGCCGTCGTGCTGAACGGCGGATTCCTGCCGCCGACGCTGAGCGTCATCGACACCGCGGCGGGTGAAGAGACAGCCCGCTTCCCGGTCACCGACGCCTGGCATGGGTTGACGTTCAACGCCCCGGGCGACAAGCTCTACGTCGGCGGGGGCTCTGAAGCCGCGGTTTTCGAGTTCAAGTTTCAAGACGGTGAGCTCACCGCCGGCCGTACCTTCCCGGTGCGCCCGGCGACCGAGCGCCGCCCCTCTGATCACGTCGGCGATGTGGCGCTTTCCCCTGACGGCCGCTTTCTCTACGTTGCCAATTTGTTCCGCAACCGCGTCACGGTGATGAACGCCTCGACCGGCTTCGTCGTAAAAGAGTTCGCGACCGGCTTTCGACCCTATCGCCTGCTAATGAGTCCCAGCGGCAAGACGCTCTTCATCAGCCATTGGGCTGAATCGTCGATCGGCATCTACAGTCTCGACGACGGACGGCTGCTCGAAAAGGTACCCGTCGGCCCGCATCCGACCGATATGCTGATTCGCCCGGAAACCAGCGACGACAAAGCCTCGGAGCCCGCTTCGGAAGTCGCCTCCGATAACCCGCTCTTGGACGATTCGCCGATCATTGCCAGGCTGTTCGTTGCCTGCGCCAATACGAACAGTGTTTGGAGCCTCGGTTTGACCGAGGGCGACCGCGTGCGTCCCCTGGAACGAATTGTCGTTTCACCCACGCCGCATGCTCCGGCGGGTTCGACGCCGACGGCGCTGGCGATGGGCCCGAAAGGCCGCTACCTCTACGTCGTCACGTCGGACAACAATGCCGTCGTTATGGTGGACGTCTCGGAAAGGCGATCCGGGGTCGCCGGGGCGATTCCGACCGGCTGGTACCCGACCGACGTCGCCGTCACCGACGACGGCACGCTGCTTTATCTCAGCGGCAAGGGCGCCGGCTCTTACGCTCTGCCCGGCGGCCCCGACCCGACGCGGCGCAGCGCCGAGGCGGACTACGTCGCGACGCGTCAAACCGGCTCACTCGGAATCTTGCCGCCGCCGGGCGCGGCCGAGCTCGACCGACTCACTCGCCGGGTGATCGACAATTCCTTGTTTGACGAGAGTCTCTTGAGCGACGCCGGCGTACCGGACGGCAACCCGATTCCGAATCGCCCCGGGCTAGCGTCTCCGATCCGGCACGTGATCTACGTCATCAAGGAAAACCGCACCTACGACCAAGTGTTGGGCGATATCGAGAGCGGACGGGGCGACGAGGCTTTGGCGGTTTTCGGCGAGGCGGTGACGCCCAACCATCACAAGCTCAGCCGTGAATTCGTGCTCTTCGACAATTTCCACGCCGATGGCGACGTGAGCGCCGACGGATTGTCGTGGTCGGTCTCGGCGATGGCGACCGACTTCATCCAAAAGCTGTGGCCGGGCTATTACGGCCGCCGGCGGAAGGTTTTCGATTTCGAGGGCGGTGACCCGACGGCCATTCCACCGGCACGCTATTTGTGGTCGAATGCGCTGGGAGCCGGCCTGAGCGTCCGCAACTACGGAGTCTGGACGGCGTCGACGAAGCGAGGACCGGTTGTCAAAGATCCCGGCTTGACAGCACATACGGCGCGAGACTTCCCTCCGTTTGACCTGGACGTCGCCGACGCGGCGCGGGTGGATGTTTTCTTGCGCGATCTGGCCCGCTTTGAAGACTCCGGGGAACTGTCTCGGCTGCTGCTGGTCCGATTGCCGGGAGACCACACGGCCGGACGCGCGCCGGGGAAGCTGACGGCCCGCGCCATGATGGCCGAACACGATTACGCGTTGGGGCGATTGATTGAAGGCGTGAGCCGAAGCCGGTTTTGGCCCGAGACCGCGGTTTTCGTCGTTGAAGATGACGCGCAGGACGGCGCCGATCACGTCGACTCACACCGCTCGGTGGCGCTGATCGCGTCACCCTACGCGAAACGCGGGTTTGTCGATTCCCAGCGCTACTCGACGACTTCGGTCTTGCGGACGATCGAGCTGATCCTCGGGCTGCGTCCGATGACGCAATTCGACGCCGCCGCCGAGCCGCTGTGGCGTGCTTTCCGACGGGAAGCCGATTCACGGCCTTATGAAGCGGTCAAGCCGAAAACATCGATCGATGACCGGAATCCGGCCGGGAAGGGCGGCAAGGCTCGACGCGTGGAGCAGCGTCGGCCGGCGCCAAAGCGGACGGTTGCGGTCAACCTCCCAGAATCTCCAAGTGGGCGGCACGCGCTCCAACCACACTTCTGAGAGGAATCGAGCCGTCGAAAGTCACCAGTCTTCCGCCCCGGCGCACTGCCATACCGAGCAGATAAACATCGGTGATGTTTCGGTGGCCGAGAATGTAGGGAGCGTCAAACAAGCTGTCGTCCAGTAAAGACACAACGACGTTCCAAAGTTCGTGGCCGGGCCCGGCACACAGACGCCTGATATGAGCGATCACGTCGGGGGCCCCGGCATCGAAGGAAGGGTACGACAGGTTGCTAAGCACACGAACACAGGCATTGATCGTATGCGGACAAGTGGCCCAGCCTTGTTTTCGATTTGCCCCGAACCAGCGATGGGCGTCCTCGTGGCTGGGATGATTCGGGTCAAACAGCGCTACGAGGACGTTCACATCCAGCAGAACAGCGCTCATTCGTCATCCTTCGTCCCGGAATTGATTGACTAGGTCGAGGTGCGGCTTCTTAGCCCCCTTTTTCGGTGTAAAAAGGGGAACGCCGTTTCGCGTTTTGGCGCCGGGTTTCGGTTGCAGAGCCTCGCGGACAAGCTCTGAAACAACACGGCCGGCCGTCGTACCGCGCTGTCGCGCCATCTGCTTCGCCACAAGGATGATGTCCTCGTCGAGATCAAGCGTCTCACCGGTCAAGCTCCTTTTCCTGAGCGCCCCGGCGTTCCCGAATACATCCGACTCAGGCTCGTCTTGTATTGGACAAGACGGCGCCATGGCTCGTGATTGTCCTTCCCTATAATGAAGGCCTGTGGCTGCAATAAATCTTGGTGTTGTGGGCCTGGGAAATGTGGGCCGCGGCACCCTTCGCATCCTGGCTGACAACGCCGCTCAAATCGAAGCCAAATTGGGTTTTCCGCTGGTCGTCAAGGCCATTTGCTCTCGCTCGGTTCTCGATCAAGCGCCCGAGGAAGCCGCCCTTTTCCCGCAAGCCGCGCGGGCGACACGCTGGCAAGAGGTTGTCGAGAACCCCGACATCCACGTCGTCGCCGAGCTGATCGGCGGGACCACGGTCGCCGCCGAGATCATCGAGGGCGCCATCGCTCGCGGCAAATCCGTGGTCACGGCGAATAAGGAACTGATGGCCGCTCGCGGCGCGGAGCTATCCGATCGCGGCGTCGAGGCCGATATTTGTCTGGCGATGGAGGCGAGCGTCGCGGGCGGGATTCCGATTCACTCGGTGCTGCGGGAAGGCATTTCCGGTGACCGCATCGAGGCGATGATCGGCATTCTCAACGGAACCTGCAACTACATCCTGACCGAGATGGAACGCAGCGGCAACCCGCTGGAGTCGATCCTGACCGAGGCGCAACGATTGGGTTACGCCGAGGCGGACCCCAGCGCCGATGTCGACGGCTACGACGCGCAATCGAAACTCGCTTTGTTGTCGGCGCTGGCATTCGGCGTGAGGGTGGCGCCCCAAGACATTTACCGGGAAGGTATTCGGCGGATTCGCCCGATTGATTTCGCGTACGCCAACCGCCTGGGGCAAACGGTTCGTTTGATCGCCTCGGCGGAGCAGAGTGACCACGGGTTGTTGCTCTCGGTGCGGCCGGCATTGGTTCCGCGAAGGACAATCTTGGCGTCGGTGGACGGTTCCTACAACGCCATATGGGTACGCGGGGTCCATGGAGCCGATACGTTTTACTACGGCCGCGGCGCGGGACCGACACCGACCGGCGTCGCCGTGGTGAGTGACCTGATGCGGGTGGCGCGTGAGATTGTCAGCGGCAGTCCGCAACGCGTTTCCCCCTTCGCGCACTCGCGGCTGAAGCAACACGCGCCGATTCCGATTGACAGCCAAATCCGACCGCACTATTTGCGCTTCCGCGTGAAAGACCAGCCGGGAATTATCGCGAGCCTTGGGTCGATACTGGCGTCCGCGGGCATCAGTCTCGATGCGGTTCTGCAAGAGCCCAGTCACGAAAAAGATGACTTGCCGTTCGTGATCACCGTTGAGCCGACGAAACAGAGCGCGATTTCCCAAGCCGTCGACCATATGAAAGGATTGGATTTCTTGGTCGACGAACCATTGGCCATGCCGCTCGAAGAAGGGTTAGAAACAGCTTGACAGGTAAGATGGCTTACACTTGTCGGCCTCCGGTACGGAATCTCGGTCGGAGGTCATGCTAAACAATCTCGGCGATTTGCAAAACAATTGTCATATTTTTAGTAAATCTTAAGACAAAGGTATACAATATGAAGTTCATGTCCTTGGGGAAAACTCTGCGAATGCGGCGCCTGATGCGGCAAGGGCGCGTCGTTATCGTAGCCGTCGACCATGGCAATGCCGCAGGCGTTGTGCCGGGTTTGGAAGATCCGGTCGCAGTTGTCAAGATGGCCGCGCAAGCTGGAGCCGACGGGATTCTCATCACCCCCGGCGTTTTGGAACAGTGTCTTGATGTTGTGGGTGATTTGGCCATCATCCTGCGTATTGACGGTTGCGTGACGACATTGGGCGGCGGCCCCATGGAGCAGTTTTGCAGTGTCGAGCATGCGGCGACGCTGGGCGTGGACGCGGTTGTGATCAATGCCACCGTGGGCGCCGAGCACGAGCGCGAGGAACTAGAAAAAGTCGGATCCGTGGCCACCGAGGGTCGTCGTTGGGGCATGCCGGTGGTCGCCGAAATGCTGAGCCAACGCATGATGGAGAATCACATGGACTTCAGCGGCAACGGCAGCGGCACGCTGCCGGGCGATATTGCCTCCGATGTCGCCATGGCTTCGCGAGTCGGCGCCGAGCTGGGCGCTGACGCAATTAAGACCCGCTATCCCGGCGACCCGCAGCGTTTTCGCGAAATCGTGGCCGCCACGGGTCGTCCCGTGCTCGTGGCGGGCGGCCCGCAGCGCGGCAGCGGATTGGAAGGGTCGCTGCGCTTGGTCGAGGAGGTAGTCGAGGCCGGTGCATCGGGCATCGTCTTCGGTCGCATTATTTGGCAGCATCCCGAACCCGCCGAGATTCTTCGAGCGCTTTGCGCGATGGTTCACGACGACGCCACGGTCGAGGAAGTCCTACAAGCCGGCGGCTAGAACCAGCAGCCCGTGGTGAGAGTCCGACTACGCCAAAAGGGGCACACTCCGTTTCTATGAATCCGCGGTTTCATAAGACCGCCATGAAAATGGGGACGAGGGCGCTCCTGCCGCCCTTTCAGGGCTCGCCCGGATGAGAATTTCACAAGAGTTCCGCCTTCGGCTCCACCGTGGGCTATATGCCCGCCGCCGCTTCGCGGCTCAAGAGATTACTTCCGCCATGGGCTGCCGGCCCCGTCGGGCGCGAGGAATCGGTTTGCCGACCCGATTGATCGCGAACACCGCCGAGCGGTGCTGCCTTCTCGGTTCCCGGTAAAATAGCCCTTCATGGATGGTATTCTGGTCCTCGACAAACCGGCCGGTATTTCCTCGCACGAAGCGGTGCAGCGTCTGCGGCGCCTGACGGGCATCAAAAAGATAGGCCACCTCGGAACACTCGACCCGCTCGGGACGGGCGTATTGCCGATGCTGATCGGTCGGGCGACGCGGCTGGCGCGCTTCTTCTCGCATCACGAACGAGTGTATGAATCGGTATTTCGCTTTGGTTTCGCGACCGATAGCTACGACATGGACGGCGAGCCCGCCTCCGAACCCAAGCAGGTCGAGCTTACTCGGGAACAACTCGAGGTCGTGCTGCCCCGATTCCGCGGCCGTCTGATGCAAACGCCGCCGCCGATTTCCGCGAAGAAGATCGGCGGTGTGCGGGCATACAAACTGGCCCGCAAGAACAAGCCTGTGAATCTCGACCCGGTCGAGATCGAAGTGCATGAATTCGATCTATTGGACGTGGAGGGAGACCGCACTCGAGTTCGGGTGCGCTGCTCAAAGGGCACGTATCTGCGGTCGCTGGCCCATGACCTGGGCATCGAGCTGAGCGTAGGAGCCCATGTGGAAGGCCTGCGGCGACTGGCGATGGGCGAGTTTACGATCGAAAACGCTCGAACGTTCGAGCAATTGGAAACGATGCGAGAAGAGGGAAGGCTCGAGGAAGCGCTGCTGCCGCCGGAAACCTTGCTGCCCGAGCTACCGTCGGAGCGGGTGGACGCGACGACCGCGACTCTCATCGCCCATGGGCGCGATTTTCGCGTGTCAGCCTTCGGCAACGGGAAGGGCGCGAAGCTCGTGAAGGCGATTGCCCCCGACGGCAGGCTGCTGGCGATCGCCGAGGCAAGATTGCCGTTGCTGTATCATCCGATCGTGGTGTTGTGAGATCTCGAAGAAGTCAGCCCATCCCGAGTTCGTCGACTTGCTCCACTGGAGAGCCGCAGCGGGGGCAGACGAGCGACCCGCAATGCGGGCAAGCGGTAGGCGCGGCAACCGCTTCCGCGCAGAGAGGACAATACTGATCGGGCGATGAATCGTCCCGCGACGACGCGTTGGCGAGCGGCGGCAGATTTCCGCCGCAGTCGCGGCAGCGGGCGGGTTCTTTGGATCTTGGAACCGACATGCCGGTAAGTCGTTCCATCATAGAGAAAACGCCCGCGCCTTTCGCGGCGTCACGGAACGATCTTCACGCCCTTGCCGGGATTGTCGTGATTGGGCTGGCGGCGGTTTGCGGCTCACCCTCCGAAACAGCCTCGCTCGAATCGGCCTTCGTGGCGCGTAATACGATCGAAATCATCAAGGAATTGGACCCGGAAGCCCCCGTCGTTGCAACTTTGAAGCTGGGAACCCGAGTGGGGATCGTCGCCCGACGCCGCCGCTTCGTGAAGCTCCGAACCGAAAGCGGCGTTGAGGGTTGGACGCAGGAATCGAAGCTCATCACGCCGGAAGTACGAGGGCTGATGGAGCAATTACGCGAGCAAACCGCGCAAGACCCGACACAGGGGCAGGTGCACGCTTTCAGCACGTTAAATGTTCACCTCGAGCCGCATCGTTGGTCGCCGACGCTCTATCAATTACAGGCCGACAAGGGGGCCGACATGCTGCGTCACAGATTGGTCGAACGGCTGCCGCATGAGCCTCGGCCCGGTCGCCCCGCGCCGGCGCCGACCGGTCTCGACGATTGGTATTTGGTGCGTACGACCGGCGGTCAGCCGGGTTGGGTGCTGACGACCGGCGTCTATTCGGGCATTCCCGATGAAGTCAAACAGTATGCGGAGAGACGGCGGATCAGCGCCTACCTGCCCTTGGACGAGGTGTCGACCCGTTCGGGCGAAAAGAAGCCGACCTGGTTTTGGGCACAGGCCGGGATGGCGAAGCAGCCCCACGACTTCTCGATCATCCGCGTTTTTCAATGGAGTCGGCGTACCAACGCCTATCAGACACTTCGGGTCGAGCGGGGCCTGACGGGCTATCTCCCGGTCGAATTCCTTCCCAAGGTTGAGGCCAAACGGGGGACCGGGCCGGGCTTCCGGTTCGTGGTCGGCCACAAAGGGAAGCAGTTGCGGCGAACGTATTTGTTGTTGCAGTCGCGGGTGTACCTCATCGAGCAAGAGCCGGCAGGCTCGCCTCGTGGGCAGCTTCGGTTGGTTCGCGAAGCGAAGAAACCCCCCGGCCCGCCGCCGAGTCTCGTGGATCGCCTGATTCGCCGCTGGCGGGAATGGACGGGTTGATCGGCCGCAACCGTCAAGCGCGGTTCAAGGCTTTACGAGAAAGCTTCCATGACTCCGCCGGACTCACTCGCGATCTTGTCGGGTATCCACCTGATGCACAATACTCCCGAAGGCCATTTCCCGAGGAATCCGCTTCCTCAGGCGATTTCGATGTGATCGATGACGCCGACAACAGCCGCGTCAATGGGGGAACCGGGACGGTCCACAGACGACATGGCGGTCCAACCGTCGATCGCGAGCAAAACCTGATCGCCGACGCCGGCGTCGACCGAGTCGACGGCCAAGAAAGGGGCGGTATCCTCAAGCGGTTCTCCCTGCGGGTCGGTGGGCGCCACAATCAACAATTTGAGGCCTTCGTGGCTCGGATGCTTTTGGGTAGCGATGGTCTCGCCGACAACGCGCCCGATGATCATCGAGCGCCTTCTTGCGCCGAAGCGGCGCTTGCGTTGAGAGTGTCGACGATCCCGACGACCGATGCGTCGGACCCGACAAGGTCGGGAAGGAAGGCCAGAGCGGCCTCGCGTCCGCGGCACCAATAGATGGTTTCTCCCGCGCCGGCGCCAATCGCGTCAAGGGCCACCAAGGCCTGGCCGGCATCCTTGCCGTCGGCCGTAATTGGTTGAATTACCAACAACTTACGACCCTCCAAGGATTCGTCTTTGACCGAGCACCACAACTTGCCGACGACACGGCCCAGACGCACGGTCAGTCCCCACTCTCGTCGGATTCCTCGAGGTCGATCGCATCGACAATGCCGACGATCGCGGTATCGACCGGGGTGTCTTTGCAGCCCGTCGCCAAGCGGGCCGAACTGCCCTGCACGGCGATCACTTGCTCGCCGACGCCGGCGCCGACCGTATCAACGGCTACTAGAAAGGCATCCCGCTTATCGCCCCGCGGCGACTCGATCCGCAAGACGAGCAGAGTCCGGCCCTCCAGGCGAGGGTCCTTCCGCGTAGCGACAACGGTACCTGCGACGTGCGCAAGGATCATGCGAGGCGTCCTTATTCAGCCGGACTTACTTGGCGGAGATATTGAAAATATCGTCCAGGCTGGTGTGAGGTCGCGGAATTACGTGGACCGCGAGCAGCTCGCCGACTCGACGAGCCGCGGCCGCGCCCGAGTCGGTGGCGGCCTTCACGGCGGCGACATCACCGCGACACATCACGGTGACATAACCCGACCCGATTTTTTCCCAGCCCACCAACGTTACATTGGCGGCCTTGACCATGGCATCGCCCGCTTCGATCAAAGCGACCAAGCCTCGTGTTTCAATCATTCCCAGGGCTTCGCCCATTTGAATTTCCTACCTCCTCGGGATTCTATTGCCTTGCCCGCACGGCATCGTCGACCAGCTGCATCAACTCGTCGCGGGTGACGGTAAAACGCTCTTGGCCGTCGGCTCCGCGGACGCCGCCCGCGACGTCCTCGGCCGAAATCGGACAGCCGGGCTGCTGTACGGCATTTGACTGCACTCCATAGCGGCCCCGCGCCTCGAAAAGCTTATCTACTTCGCCGCGCGGCAGCGAACGGGCACCGCCCAGCATCTCGGCGACAAAATTGATGCGGGCGAAATGTTCCACGGTTTCCATGCGGAAATACGCTTGATGAACGTCTTTACCGTAGCTGACGGCCCCATGGTTGGCCAACAAGATGGCATCGTATTTGGGAATCAGCGGCAGCATCGGCTCGGTCAGCGCCGGTGTTCCCGGCAACCCGTAGTCGGCCAGCGGAACACACCCAAGCCCGATCACAACCTCGGGCAACAGCGCCTTATTCAGCGAGAGCCCGGCGGCCGCGAAGCCCGTGGCCACCGGCGGATGAGCGTGTACGACCGACAACGCATCGGGACGCAACTTGTAAATCGTCAAGTGCATCGCGATTTCCGACGTCCGCTCCAGACGCCCGGCGATCTTGTTGCCGTCATTGTCTACGATGATCAAATCGTCGGGTTTCATCATCCCCTTGCTAACGCCCGTGGGCGTGGCGAGGATGCGCTCGTGATCCAGGCGAATGGAGATGTTGCCGTCATTGGCGGCCACCCATCCCTTCTCGAAGACGAGCCTGCCGACGTCGACAATGTCTTGACGATACTCCCTTTCAGTCTTGACCATGCGAACTTCGTATCGTAGCGTGGGCCGCGCGAGAATGTAAAGCAAAAGGGCATTTGCGGGCACCCGACGGCGGGGCACCGGGAGAAGAAATTTCGCCGCGACGGGCGAGACGGCCCGACGGCCACGCATGCCCCCGCGCCTTCCAGGTCCCGTCGGGTGTCAGGCCGACTCGGGCCGGCCAGGGTCCGCCGGGTACATCATTCGGTCCGCGGGCGTTACACCGCGGGCGTACGATCGTGAAGTACTTGGCCGACGGTGGGGCGTCAGATCATTTCCGGCGATCCGGCGAGTGAGTTGCGGGTGTTTATCTTTTTTTGGTCTCCTTCGAGGCCTTGCGATTTCTCAAGGGCGACCTTCGCCTATCGCAGGTTCTTCTCAATTTCTGAGTTGTTCGCTGGGCTTCTATCGCTTCGTAAGTATTGCTATAACTGGTGTTAGGTCGAACTTGGGTTCGTTTTGTATTTTTCGGTTTTGGGGAGCTACCCGGTGCCTCTTTTCTTGCAGACCTGTGGGCTTTTAGGCTACTCGCCGGGCAGGCCTGGAGACCTGCCCCACTGGGCGTGACCTTCGGGCGTTGGCTCGGTTTTGGCTTTGTTTCGTGGATTTTGATTTCTTGGGGTCGTGGATTGGTGGCCGCCGAAAAAATGGGGCCAGTCCACTTCGCTCCGGACGTTGATCCGCTCGACAGCGCGGGCGCGCGTGGCGCTGACACTTTGTCATTTTGCTTTGCCGTTGGAAGGATCGGTTTCGTCGGTTGGGAAATCCTCGGCGTCGGCTTCCGGCTTTTTGTCGCGCGAAGCGCCTGTGGTGACGACGATGATCCGCTTCTTTCGTTGCGGCGCCCGTTTTTCGATGCGGTCGAGTCGTTGCTGTAGAGTTTCGCTTCGTTTTGCCATTGTGTGTTTGTTTCCTTCTGGGCGATCTCGTCGAGAGAAATGCGGACGGGAGATAGCTGTCGCCCATCCGGTGTCGCCGTGGAACGCCCCGGTTACCAGAATAAGGTCGGGGTGCAAGCGCAACCCGGGGCCGTTTCACTAAACCGTTGATTCTGTTCGGGAAATATTTTTTGAGCTCACGTGATGGATCGGAGGATGTCCGAGATTCCGGAGATATCGCCGCAGCCGCTGGAGGAGGGGGTTCGCGGCCGGGTTGGCGTGGCGCGGGGGGCGCGCCGCCGAGACACCGGAGGATCAAATCCGCAATTCGCGCTGAATCGAGTAGGCCATCCGGTCGAGCTCGGAGACCACGCAGGTCGCCACCGACGACGATGCCAGCAACTCCCGGGTATCGTCGGGGAAGGCGTCGTCGACGACCGCGATCAGCTCGGGAGGGTCGGCGGTCGCCGCCCGTATTCTGTCGAACGCGAAACACAGTTTCGAGGCGTCGGAGACGTCGTTGCGCAGCGCCAGGGCGTGGACGTATTTGACCGCGCCGTTGGGCTGGTAGCCGTAGTCGAAGGTGAAGCGCAAGCGCGGCCCCCCATACGACACGCTGACTTGCTTGCGCATGCGATCATCCCCCAACAAGGCATGGCGCCGGAAACTCTCCTCCATGTGACGCCGCAAGGCATGGCGGGTGCCCGGCCGCGGCTCGCGCCCCTCGCCTTCGATCTCCGCGCGCCGCGGGGTCGCCAGGTAGGCGTTGGTGAGACGTTCCACCTCGGCGGCCGCTTCCGATCCGGCGAACACCCGCCGGTCGCTCAACTGCAACGTGTTCGACAGATCAGCCCGCAGCCCCTCGACGTAGGGCGCGAAGGCTTCGCCGAGCAGGAGCTTCTCTTCAAACTCCTGGCGAAGGCACTCCAGATAGTGGTGGTCGACGGACGGATTGCACCGCAAACGCCGAAAATCGGGCGCGAAGCGCGCCCCGATCAGCCGCTCGTCGCGGTCGAACAGCAGCAGCCCGATATTCACAAACTCGCCCGCGACAATATTGGGAACATAGCGCAACAACTGAAAGCTGTATTGGTTCATCGTTGTTACTCCTTCGTGGCTCCGTCGTTATTCCGCGGTTGCCGGCCCGCGGCCGGAGCGCTGCTACCGCCGCCCTTTCAGGGCTCAACCCGATTTGATTCCGCACCCAGGGTTCCGCCTTCGGCTCCACCCCGGGCTATATTCCCGCCGCCGCTTCGCGGCTCAAGCTGTTCGCGGTCTTCACCACACCTTCCGTCGTCCGCCAGTTCGGGAACGGGTCGCGAGCCGCCTTTTTCGCTCCCCGCACCAGGTCGGGAACCAGGGCGCGGCGTTGATAGAGACGCTCGAGCAGACTCTCCAGTTGATCCCACGAGCGGTCATACCATTGCGGCGGCGTGGTGCGGTAGGCTTCGTCCAAGATCGACGTTGGACACGACACAATGCGGTCCAGCCAGGGTTCGAAACTTTCGAATCCGGTGACATCCCCATAGACATCCCAGCGGTTGTAGAGCCCCAACTCAGCCGTATCGGAAAAATCCCAGTTTTGGGCGTTGAAAGCGAAGCCGTGGTCGATCATGTTCGCGACGTAAACCAGCGAAGCGGGGTGAAATCGCCGACTCAGGGGCCGGGCGGCCCGCCCGCAGCCAATTCTTCGCGCGGTCACGGAAGAAGATCACTTGTCGGCCGTCGGCGTTGCTGACCCATTTGTCGAACGCCACCATCCCCCGAAAAGTATCGACATTCAACACCAGCCGCAGCAGGGAAAGCGGCAAGTAGTCATACACGGCGCGCCGAGCGGGATCACCGGGGTAGCACGACCCGAAGTGGAGCCCGCTCTCGCAACGCAGCAAGCGGCGCCCCGCTTCCATCGTCAACTGGGGCGTTTCCTCCACCAGCCCTGGCGGCACATCGACGATTTGCCACGCCGGCACCGGGAGCTGGAGATACTTCAGCAAGACGCAGCAGAGCAACTCATTCACCAGAATGTGCTGGTGCTGCGGGTTATTGCGGAATTTGACAACGTAATAGCGATCGTCGTCAGCCAGTAATAAGTGGGCGTTCGCCCCGCCCCTCATCCGCTTGATATGTTGACGGGCAACAACCGCCATGCGAGCCGGATCGGATGGGTTTCGATCTGTTGGTCCATCTTAGCGCACCCACCCTATACTTGGAACCATGCGGAGAATCGAAACGCGCGTAAGGGTGCGCTACGCCGAGACCGATCAGATGGGGATTGTCTACTACGCCAACTATTTGGTGTGGATGGAGGTCGGCCGCGTCGCCTATTGCAGCCAATCGGGTTTCGAATATCGCGACATGGAGCGCGAGGACGGCGTGATGCTGACCGTCACCGAAGCGCACTGCAAATACCGGGCGGCGGCGCGTTTCGACGACGAGGTAAGGGTTCTGACCTGGGTCACTGAGTCGCGTTCCCGCACGGTGCGTTTTGCTTACGAGATGCTGCGCGGCGAGGACGATCAGCTTCTGGCAACCGGCGAAACCCTGCACCTGGTCTGCGACCTGGAGGGCAAACCCGTGCGGCTGCCGGAGCAGTACCGGCCGTTCTTTCCGGCGGGCGACGGCTAGACGGCACTCCCGCGGCCCGAGACCTGCTTTCCGGTCAACACTTTACGCGTGATCGTCTGTCAGGACGCGACGGGCGGGCGCAAGGTGACGTGCCCGTCGAGCTTCAAGCATACGTTTGTCGTGGTGCCTCTCAAGTCGGCCCGCGATGCTGCTGAATGGGTCTATGACGGGACCGACTTCCATGCTGTCGCGCTGCCGCCGGACGAGCGCTGTACGACCTTCACGATCCCGGAAACGGATCTAACGGCGGCGGCGGCAACGGAAGACGAAACGCTCTTCGAGCTGCAAAGCGGTCACAAGGTCAGCGGGGTTTTCGTCAAGCACTCGGCGGCGTTCACGGGCGGCACGCTGTCGGCAATGACGGTCAGCATCGGCGACTCGTCGAGCACCACGTTCTACACCTCGGCGTTCGATATCTTTCAGGCGGTGGGCGACATGGCGTTTCAAGACACGGATATGTATAAGTCGAGCAGCAACGCGGAGCGCAACGTGCTCGCTCGGTTCACGGCGACGGGTGACAACGTCGTTAACGCGACGGCGGGGAGCGTCGATATCCGGGTTGCGTGACGGCACCGTAATGTTCCGAGCCGTGACCGAGAGGGGATGGTCATCTACGCAAGAAGCAGCTATCTGATCGAAAAACCGGCATGATGGGTATTTACTTGACTCAGGTATTGGGAAATAGCCCCTACATGTTGTGGTCGTCCGTAGCGCGTGTCGCGGTGCCTCCGACCAGCGATTTGTAGGGTGCCGGTGGCACGGCGACGGCCTGTTGAACCAGGCGGTAAAAGAGCTTGCCCCGACTTCTGGACTTGCGGCGGTTGAAGCGGAAGGCGAATTCGTCGAGGTAGGAGTCGAGATGCTCGTGACTGACCGCTCCTTGATGCGTGCCCAGTATCCAGCGCTTCACTAACGACACCACGCGGTGCACCCGGGGGAGCAGTTTCGAGGCGCGCGCCGGTTGCCCCTCCAGGTAGCTCACCTCGTGGCGATAGCCGTCGCCTTCGAGCGGTTCGTATCCCAGCCAACCGTCGGTATGGACCACGCTGCCGGGTTCGATCGACTCGCCGACGAAGGCCATCAAGCTGTCCCCGGAGGCGTTGGGAATGGTGCGTATCCGAACCCGCCCGATGCCGGCACCATCTTCCTCGGCCGCTACTACAATCAGCGCCTTAGCGTCGGTTTGGCGACCGCGCACGCCCTCCTCCAAGCCTCCTAAGTAAGTCTCGTCAACCTCCACGCGCCCGCTGAGCCGATCGCGTCCGGGCCGCACCATGGCGCGCCGGAGCTTATGCAACCAAGTCCAGGCCGTTTTGTAGCTGCCCAGGCCCAACACCCGCTGCAAGCCCAGCGCGCTCGCCCCGTTCTTCTGGCTCGTGAGCCACCACATGGCTCGAAACCAACTCTGGAGGGGTTGGCGGGTGTCTTGAAATATTGTGCCCGCCGTTGGAGAAGCTTGATGCCCGCAGCCGGCGCACTCCAGCAGCGCTGTCCGCACCGCCCACGCTTTGTCGTGCCCGCATCGCGGACAACGAAAACCCTCCGGCCAGCGGAGTTGACACAGATACTCTCGACAGGCCTGCTCGGTGGCGAAACGCGCCTCGAACTCGGCCAGATTCCGAGGATAATCTTCCATTTCCCCGATCCTACATCTTGTGGTCACCTGAGTTAAGTAAATACCCATCACCGGCATAATTGAGACCGTGGCAAACCAAGAACATCTCGACATCCTCGAGCAGGGGATCGAGGTCTGGAATGAATGGAGGCAAGAGAACGTGAACCCGGCGGTAGACCTCAACGCTGCGAACTTCAGCGAGATGAATTTCGCAAATGCAAATCTCTGGGGGGTGAACTTCGCCTACGCCAATCTCCGGAGGGCCTGGTTAGGCGGGGCGTATCTAGTCGCAGCGGATTTCCATGGAGCGAACCTGGTCGAAGCTTCTTTATACCACGGGAACCTCCTCGGGGCGAGGCTTCAGCATGCAAACCTGTCTGAAGCGGATCTGGGCGGAGTCAACCTTCAGGATGCAGACCTGAGTAGAGCGAACCTGAGTGGGGCGTCGCTTAACGCGACGGCTTTCGGCAACACCAACCTAACCAGTGCCGAAGGATTGAACTCATGCAGGCATGCCGGCCAAGCACAGTTGACCACCGCACCCTTGCGAGATCTGGAAAGCTGCCGATGGAGTTTCTGCGCGGATGTGGTCTCCCCGATTTCATCATCGACAACATCCCCGTCTTGCAGGGTGATCTGATCCAGTTCTATTCCTGTTTCATCAGTTACTCGACGAAAGACCAAGCGTTTGCGGATCGGCTATATGCTGACCTTCAGAACAAGGGGATTCGCTGCTGGCTCGCTTCGGCGGACATGAAGATTGGAGACCCGATTCGCAAGACCATCTACGACTAGATTCGCCTCTACGAAAAACTGTTGCTGATCTTCTCGGAAGAGTCGGTCGAGAGCGAGTGGGTCGGTGATGAAGTCGAGGCCGCCTTCGAGGAGGAGAAGCGTCGCAAGCGTCTGATGCTCTTTCCCATTCGACTGGACGACGTCGTGATGGAAACCAACAGCGCCTGGGCCGCCAAGATCCGGCGCACCCGTCACATCGGAGATTTCACCAACTGGAAAGACCACGACGCCTATCACCAGGCGTTCGACCGCCTGATATGCGACCTGAAGGAAAAGGCGGAGAAGGGCGGAGAGGAATAGCTTGATGAGCAGCGAGGAGAAAAACAAAAGCGAAATCGATTCAACCGTCGCCGACGCGGGTCGAGTGCCTGACGGCGGCGGGGAGGATTTCGAATTTCCCGCCGACATACCGCAAGAGATCCGCGACCAGATCCTCGCGCCTCCCGAGTCCGAGACACCGGCCGCGGCCGGCATGTCCACACTGGTGCTGGTTACCGCCGGGGTCACCGTCTTTGACGGCGTTCTGCTGCTCACCTTCATCGTCCTGTGGCTGACGAACCTTGACATTCTGCTGGCCCTATTGGCGGGGCGGGCGGGAATCACTTTGCTGCTGGCCGCCGTGCCGTTGGCTCTGGGGGCCGCGGTGACCAAGAGAAAGGACCGGCAACCGGGCGAATATCCCGGGGCCGTATGGGGTCGCGCCGGTATGATGGTCGGCGCCCTGCTGGCCGTGATGTCGCTGGCGGTCCCCGTGATGGCGACGATGCGCGTGATGTTGACGCCGTCGTAAACGTCGTTGGAGGGGATTACCGCCCCGATTCCGCCTGTGCGACCGCCGCTATTGGGGCCGGGTTCGGTTTCGCGGGATTTGGTTTGTAAAGCGTCACCAAACATCCCCCGACCGCGGCAAGCAGTATTCCGGCCACGAATTGCCAGCGAATCCCCGCCCAGCCTCCCGCCGGCGGATGCATCGTTATCGCGACGACGGCGTTGATGATCGGGGCTCCGGCGAAAATAATCGACATCACTACCGCCGGCGTTCCCTTCGCACCGAAGGCCAACAGCACGCAAAAGGCGCCGATGGCGCCGAAGATCCCCGCGATCAATGACAGCGACGCGCCTTTGACCGGGAAGTTCCAGTCGGCGCCGTTCATCAGCAGAACGACCAGCGGCGCCAATACGGCTGTCAGAAAGTAGGCGATCCCCACAAAGAGAAAGGCTTTGTAGCGGCCGTTGACCGGATCCCCCATGCCCATCTGTCCGCTGTGCAGGAAAATCCCGTAGACACCCCACGCTCCCACGGTGATCAGGGCGTAAATCAGCCACGCCATCCCGGTTTGGTTCATCTCATCACTCCGTTCTCAGTCACGATACGATTGCGGACCGGCGCGCCGGCCGCGGAGTCCGCAGCATAGCCGTTCCGAATCAAAGGCCGCAAGCGTAATGAGGGGGTAAACGGCGGGCGCACTCTTGGGGAGTTGGGGTGAATGCGCCCGCCTCTACGGGATTACATGTGATAGGGCGCAACCTACCCTAGGCGGGTTACACCGGTTTCGAACTTTTTTTCAACGCGGTCGTCTCCGCTGCGGCCGGCTCTACTCGCGAACCGACGCACCATTTCGGCCGGCCCACCATCTCGGCCGGCCCAAGAACCCCGGCAAGCTACGCGCCGATCGAGTATTTTCTAGCCCGCATTTCTCACCACCTGACGGTCGAAGCACGCAATAGGCCTGTCATTACTGCGTTACGGTTGCCTGCCGTGCTCACCGTACTGTTCAAGTACGCCTCTTTGGTTAAGGAAGGGGCGCCAGGCGGCCCGTGCCTCGTACTGACAGGCCTCTCACGCACTTCGCCCCGCCAGGTGGTGAGAAATGCAGGCTAGAGCTCTCCTCAAAAAAGGGGTTGACCGTCAGACCCGAAATCCGTACACTATACATAGGCGAACAAAATAGGAACACTATGGGAATTTTCAGGGAATCTTCAAGCTGTCAAGTCAAAGTCGGCCCGGCCGGCTGGTCGCACCAGGACTGGAACGGGGTCGTGTATCCGACGCCCCGACCGCGAGGGTTTCACGAACTGTCCTATTTGGCGCATTATTTCCCTCTGATCGAGATCAACACTTCTTTCTACCGGCCTGTCAGGCCCGAGCTGTCCCGTTTGTGGGTGAAGAAGGTCGAGGATATCCCTCGCTTTCAGTTCACCGCCAAGATGTACCACGTCTTCACCCACGAACGGATTCTCAACCGCGACGATGTAGCGGCCTTCCAAGCCGGCTTGGCGCCGTTGCTGGAGGCCGGGCGGCTGGGGGCGGTGTTGATGCAGTTCCCTGTCGGTTTCCGGGCGACTCGCGAAAACCGGCAATACCTCGAGCGCCTGCGGAAGGCGTTTCAGGACCTGCCTTTGGTCGCGGAGTTGCCGCACACCGACTGGAATGACCCCGCGGCACTGCGCGGACTGGCCGACCACCAGATCGGATTCGCCAACATGGATCAGCCGCGGCTGCCTCACGCCATGCCTCCGACGGCGCACGTTACTTCTCCGATCGGCTATGTTCGGCTTCACGGGCGCAACTATGAGGAATGGTTCCCGTTCGGAGATACGTCCAATTCGCCGCACGGATTCATGCCGCCTCGAGCCCGCCACAACTATCTCTATTCCGCGGCGCAACTGGAAACCTGGCGGCCTCGGATCGAAGCCGTGTCTCGCTACGCGGCGACCACCTTCGTCGTGACCACCAATTCGTTTCGCGGCCAGGCCGCCGTCAATGCCCTGCAGCTGATGAGCATGACTTCGAGCGAGCGCGTGAATGTCCCCCCTAAACTTCTCGACAGATACCCGGAGTTGGCGCCGATCACCGACAACCTGCCGCGGCAGAGGTCGCTTTTCGTCTTGCCGCGCGCCGATGCGCCGCGACACCGGCTGGCGAGCTGATTTCCCTGAAACGACGGCCCAGCCCGTTTTTCTCATCGCGTGGCGAGGCAAAGTGCATGAGAGGCCCGTCAGGCGATGAGAAAAGCGGGCTAGTTTTCAGAACACTCGACACTGTCGGGCGGCGTATTGCTGCACCGAATGCTCTCGGTCATTCCGGAAGAAATCGGGGCGCAGGCAACATCGGTGGCCGTGCGGGTGGCCTCCGCCGATGTGGGGGCGCGGGCTATGCTGCATCTGGTTTGGCCTTCAAACGTCATGCACACCTCGCAAGAGTATTGCTGCAGCCCCATCGTGGAATAAATCAACAGGCCCAGCACAGCCAGGCCAAAGAGGATCGAGATCAAGGTAGTTTTCGACATCCCGTGGTCACGACATTATACTGACCGCATTCGACAATCGCATTCGACGAGCGGCCGCAACGACCTCGCAAGACCGCGAAGAATATGGCCGCGCCGTCTCGGGTGCCACTCGACATGAACACCCTCACGGCGCTCAAACGTGCGGCGGCCCGGGGCTTGACCAAGGCCCATGGCGCGGCTCCGGCAGCCCACCGGTTTCGCCCTCTCCCGTCGGCTGCGTTGTCGACTCCGGGCGTGCCCCGCTTGCCGGGTCTTGCTAAACTTGAAGTTTCAGGAGGGAGATGCCTGTGGCTTATCCGGAATATCTGCTTTCGCCGATGCGCGAAGAGTTGTCTCGATTGGGGGTCATCGAGACGCGTACCCCCGAGCAGGTCGACGAGTTGCTTACCCCCGACAGCGGGACCGTTTTAATGGTTGTCAACTCGGTGTGCGGCTGTGCCGCCGGGTCGGCGCGACCCGGAGTCGCGCGGTCGCTGGAAAGCGAAATCAAACCCGACAAAGTCGCCACGGTTTTCGCGGGCGGTGATGTCGAAGCCGTAGCCCACTTACGACAAATCCTGTCGAACTATCCGCCGTCTTCGCCTTCGGTCGCGCTATTTCGCGACGGGAAGCCGGTCTACATGCTCCACCGCCAGGAGATCGAAGGGCGCGATCCGTCACAAATCGCGGCCATTCTACAGCAGGCCTACCAGGAACATTGCGCCGCTCCGGCGAAGTAGCCGGAGAGCCCGGCGCACGCGGGGGTCTTGGGGAGGATCTCACCGCCTTCGGGAGGCGCGGGACGCCCCCACGCGTAAGACCGGCTTGAGAGCCCCGGGAGGCGGTCACGACTGTCGCCAGCGGGCTCGCTTCACCACGTTCGATCGATCCCGACGACGGGTAACGACGCGCCGCTCTTGCGTAAGTACACCGTCACCGTCTTGGCGGAATCGGCTCCTTAGATCCGCGCGGCGAAGTAGGCCCCTTCCCCGCCCTCGACGACCTCGCGCGGCAAATCAAGACTCGTTGCGCCCTCGATCGGCGAGTGATTTTCGGCGTCATTGTCAAATTTCGACCATGCGACTTGATACTCTTCGGGCTCGGCGAAACCGTGCTTGACGGCCAGGTTCTCGAAGTCGAGTCGGCCCCCCGCGGCACGAAAATCGTCGAGTGCCAACACAGCGGTGAAATATTTCTTTCCGACGATATCGCGCCTCTTGATGAGGCATTCGATCAACCATTCGACCGCTTCGGGATCACTATATTGTCCTTGCTCGATGATCGCCCGAATGTGCTGATCGGAGAAAGCCATCACCTTCTTCGCCGCCCAAAAAGCATCGTCGGGCAGGCGATTCTTAAAGGCCGGATTCGGCTCCTCGGTGGTCCATAGCTCGGGGTCGAAAACGCGATAGTCGAACTTCCCGACCGACGGGAAGTAGTTGTATTTGAGCCTATGGTAGCGCGGCGGCGCGAAGCCGAGAGTTAGGACTTGCTTGGAGGCCTTGCCCCATTCGAAAAGGGTGTTCGTTGCCCGAGCGCGAGCTATTCGAGTAGACGCTGGCGCTGCCCAGAATCGAGCCGAAATCCACCAGGTGGTGGCGAATAAACGGCACACCGTTTTCCTCGACCACCATGTCGAGCGTATTGATGGCGCGGGAGTCGTCATGCCCCAGCCAAGCGCAAAAAACAAAGAGACCGCGCAGGTCGCGGCGGTGTTCGTGAGGCACAATGTCGTTGGGGTCGTCGGGCCGCGTACCGTGATAGCGGAACTCGCCGGCCGGACGGCCGCCGAGATAATAGCTGGCAAGACCGCGAAAGCGCCCGTTTGCTGTTCGTGGAACACGCTCCAGAATCTTCTCGACGTCTTCCTCTTGCATCGGCTGCTCTCGGCCCTTGAGATCGGTGAGCGTCGTTCCTTCGCCGATCACCAACTTGGCGCGGTCGAAATAGACAATGTAATTTTCCGGGACGTGGTACCCGAGAGCATGAAAAAACAACGACCCGACGACATCGACCGACGTGGCCATTTCCGGGTTCGTCATGGGGTCGAATTTAAGAATGTATCGCTTGCCCGTCGCGTCCTTGATCGTGAAGCCCGGTGTCACGCCCGCCGTCTTCGCGCCGACGATCGACCACTTCCCTTCTTGCGAGGGGGCATTGTCCCGCCGCGGGCCGCGCACGACCTCGTCGACGCTCATCGGCCGCGTGCCGATGCGGTTCGTAAACCAGGTGCTGTCGAGAACCTCGCCCAGTGTATTCACCGCGTGCGCGGGAATCGGCTTCGCGCCTTTCTTGATCTCCTTGGGCTTGGGCTGCGCTTCGGCCGGCTTGCCGAAGGTCTGTAGGAAATAGTCGTAATACATCGACAGCCGGCGCTCTTCGACCATTTCGGCGGCCATCGGCGGCGGCTCGCGCGGAAGCGGGTCGTCGTCGTAGAACTTCTTCGCGCCGGCGGGCAACGCCAAGATCAGAAACAACAAGAAGGCTTTTTTCATCGCTGCGTCCTTAGAACGGGTTCCCGAATTTGAACCATGATGGGTATTTACTTGACTCAGGTGACCACAAGATGTAGGATCGGGGAAATGGAAGATTATCCTCGGAATCTGGCCGAGTTCGAGGCGCGTTTCGCCACCGAGCAGGCCTGTCGAGAGTATCTGTGTCAACTCCGCTGGCCGGAGGGTTTTCGTTGTCCGCGATGCGGGCACGACAAAGCGTGGGCGGTGCGGACAGCGCTGCTGGAGTGCGCCGGCTGCGGGCATCAAGCTTCTCCAACGGCGGGCACAATATTTCAAGACACCCGCCAACCCCTCCAGAGTTGGTTTCGAGCCATGTGGTGGCTCACGAGCCAGAAGAACGGGGCGAGCGCGCTGGGCTTGCGGCGGGTGTTGGGCCTGGGCAGCTACAAAACGGCCTGGACTTGGTTGCATAAGCTCCGGCGCGCCATGGTGCGGCCCGGACGCGATCGGCTCAGCGGGCGCGTGGAGGTTGACGAGACTTACTTAGGAGGCTTGGAGGAGGGCGTGCGCGGTCGCCAAACCGACGCTGAGGCGCTGATTGTAGTAGCGGCCGAGGAAGATGGTGCCGGCATCGGGCGGGTTCGGATACGCACCATTCCCAACGCCTCCGGGGACAGCTTGATGGCCTTCGTCGGCGAGTCGATCGAACCCGGCAGCGTGGTCCATACCGACGGTTGGCTGGGATACGAACCGCTCGAAGGCGACGGCTATCGCCACGAGGTGAGCTACCTGGAGGGGCAACCGGCGCGCGCCTCGAAACTGCTCCCCCGGGTGCACCGCGTGGTGTCGTTAGTGAAGCGCTGGATACTGGGCACGCATCAAGGAGCGGTCAGTCACGAGCATCTCGACTCCTACCTCGACGAATTCGCCTTCCGCTTCAACCGCCGCAAGTCCAGAAGTCGAGGCAAGCTCTTTTACCGCCTGGTTCAACAGGCCGTCGCCGTGCCACCGGCACCCTACAAATCGCTGGTCGGAGGCACCGCGACACGCGCTACGGACGACCACAACATGTAGGGGCTATTTCCCAATACCTGAGTCAAGTAAATACCCATCTGAACCATATCTGATATCCCTCGCGGCTGAATCCGAAATCAAGCCGAAGAAAGACCTTGTTCCTGCCGTTGAATCGAAAGCCGATTCCATACGACGTCTCCAGGCTGTGGAAATTGATCTGGGTACGGCGGGGCGTTACTTTCCCGGCATCGAAAAACAGCGCCATGTCCAAACCCGGGAACGATTCCCAGCGGTATTCGGCGTTGAAGATGACGTGATTGTCGTCATAGAAACGGTAAGTGCGAAAACCACGCAAGTCCTCCGAGCCCCCCAGGTAGGGCTGCATGTAGCAAGGGTACGGACTGCCCGTCGATCGACCACGTCATCACCGTGCGACCGCGCAGCGCGAAGACCCGTTTGTCGTTGAAGAACGGGATGTATTGCTGCACTTCGAGATCGAGCCGCCGAAACGTGTGCAGATCGATGCGCTGGTCGTCGTAGTAAAGAAAGCGCGCCGAGTAGAATCCACCCGAGCGCGGACCGCCCTCGATGTCGCGGAAGTCGACCTCCACAAACCCGCCGGCGCGCAAAAAATCGGTCTGCCGCAGAATCCCCGGGCTGACCGCGGGGCTGTAAAGTTGGTCGGCCGACTCGTCACCCGGCGGGCCGGGACCGATGTTGAATTGCAAATATCCGCCGGTGAATCCCATTCGAAGAAACTCAGCGGGCCGGAAAGCCGCGTCGGCGTCGAACGACGTTCGCTCCAACCTATAGGCGGATTCACCCTCGACACGGGAGTCCGGCCCGGGTCCGTAGTAATCCATCTCCGGGAAATTGCTGTGAACAGCCGCCAGATGGACAGGAAATTTTCCGCCAGCGAGGTTGGGGAGATCGGCCAAGAGTTCGAACTGATAGGCCTTCTTGGCCGACGCGACCACGAAAGTCGACACCTTTAGGTCGCCGCCGGCCGTTCGGAAGGAGTACCCGGGGCCGAGCGCGAAGCCTTGCCCCGTGGCCAAGCCGCCGAAGCGCGCCCGCCAGCCTCCCAGCCCGGCCGCCAGCCGTTCCAGGTAGTTGGTGTCTTCCACCTTGTGCATGACCTTTTCGATCTTGCCCGAGATCGGTTTGGTCAGTTTCTTGGCTTTTTCACTACGCGCCTGCTCGATGGCCTCGGCTCGCGAGGTGGGTTCGGCCGGCGCGGGGGCTTCGGCGTCGGCCGGGGGTTGCTGGGCCGGCAACGAGAGGGTGACGGCGATGAACGGCAACGCGAGCCGCCGGAGTCGGCGAACCATGGCGAAGCGGGAGTCGGAGATCATGATCATGCGGGGCGCGAAAAGAATCCCCCCGAGCTTCGCTTGGCGGAAACGATATCCGAGGCGCGACCGAAACAAGCCTCTAATCTATCACGCCTTTCCGCGAGTGGAAGCCGTGGAGCACCTGTTCGATGCAGCCCCGGCCAATCGGACCGTCTCACCTGTTCGAACCGCCGGCGGGTGCCTCGCAACGCCTCCTCGGCTTGTTTTCTTGCCTCGGCCTCCGCAGTCTCAACATCCCCGGTGTACCATATGGCAAGCAGGTAAGGGCGGCGGGAATGCCGCCCCCCGGGTGTCGAGATGCCGCCTTACTCCGTTACTTCCGCGAAGCCCCCCTCGGCGCTCCAAACGGTTTTTCCACCGACGATCGTCTCGACCGCTCCACCTTGAAATTCTCGTCGATCGAAGGGGGAGTTCTTGCTCTTCGAGTGAGACTTCGCGGCCTCGAAAACCCAGCCGCGCTCCAGGTCCAAGATCGTAATATCGGCGGCGGCACCCTTCCGTAACGTCCCCTGCTCAAGCCCGATTACCTTGGCCGGACCGGTCGTAAACAACTCCACCATGCGCATCAAGCTGATCGTACCCGGGTGCACCAGCCGCTCGAGCGACAATCCGATCGCCGTTTCGAGACCGGTCACCCCGAAAGGACAGCGCTCAAATTCCTGGGCCTTCATATTGCCCGTGTGCGGAGCATGGTCGGTCGCGATGGCGTCGATCACGCCCTCCACCAAACCCTCGATCGCCGCCTCGATGTCGCGCTCGCCCCGTAGCGGAGGGCGCATCTTATAGTGGCTGTCGTAGCCGGGAATATCCGTATCGGCCAGCGTGAAGTGATGCGGCGAAACCTCGCAAGTGATCGGGATGCCCAGCTTGCGGGCATGCCGCACGATGCCGATCGAATTCCGCGTCGAAATGTGCGCGATGTGGCAGCGCGCGCCGGTCGCCTCGCTCAGGATCGCGTCCCTGGCCACCATCACGTCTTCCGAGCTTGAGGGGATACCGCCCAACCCCAGCCTTACCGCCTGCGCGCCCTCGTGAATGTCGCCGCCCATGCTGAGGTTCAAATCCTCGCAATGGTCGATCACCGTCATGTCGAACGATCCGGCGTACTGCATTGCCCGCCGCATCACGGCCGAGTTCATCAGCGGCAGCCCGTCGTCGGAAATCGCCACGGCGCCGGCCTCTTTCATCGCCCCGATCTCGGCGAGCTGCTCGCCCTCGCTGCCCTTGGAAATGGCGCCGATTGGGAAAACGTTCACGATCGCCCTGCGGCGTGCCCGCTCGACGATAAAACTGGTGACCGTCGGGCTGTCGTTCACCGGAATCGTATTCGGCATGCAGCATACTGTTGTGAAACCGCCCGCCGCCGCCGCCCGCGCACCGGTCTCGATCGTCTCGGCGTGCTCGATGCCGGGTTCGCGCAAGTGAACGTGAATATCGAGGAAACCGGGCGCCACGACGAGCCCCGAGGCATCGCGGACTTCGGCGCCGGGTGCATCGATGGCGGTATCCACGGCCACGATGCGGCCGTCTTCGATCAGCACGTCGGCCGGGCCGTCGTGACCCGAGTCCGGATCGACCACGCGGCCGTTTTTGATCAGCAGTTTTGTCATCGAAAAATTACAGGCAAAGGCGGCCCCTCGATCACTTCACCGGCGCGCCGCCTCACGACATCCCACAGGCTCGCTCCAGCACCGCCATGCGAACCGCCACACCGTTTTCCACTTGATTGAGAATCACCGAGCGCGGAAAGTCGGCGACTTCCGACGACAGCTCGCGGCCGCGATTAATCGGCCCCGGGTGCATCACGATGGCGTCGGGCTTGGCGTGTTTCAGATGTTCGATTCCCAGCCCGTAAAACTGAAAGTACTCGTTTTTGGGGAACGGCAGCATATTCTGCCGTTCGAGCTGCACGCGCAGCATCATGATCACATCGGCGTCCGTCACCGCTTCGTCGATGCTGTGAGTCAGGCGAATGCCCGGCGCCAGGTGGACCAAGTCGCCGGGCAACATCGTCGCCGGGCCGCACAGCACCAGGTCCACGCCGAACTTCGTCAGCAGGTGGGCGTTCGAACGCGCGACGCGGCTGTGGGCGATATCCCCAATAATGGCAACCCGCAACCCTTCGAGCGAGGGCCTGTTATCGAGAATCGTGAGCGCGTCGAGCAGCGCTTGCGTGGGATGTTCGTGACGGCCGTCGCCGGCGTTGACAATCGGCGTCGAGAGGAACCGAGACAGGAAATGCGGCGCGCCCGAGGCGGCGTGGCGCATCACGATCACGTCGGGACGCATCGCCGACAACGTATTGAGCGTGTCAACCAGCGATTCACCTTTTGACATGCTCGACCCTTGCGCGGAGATCGAAACCGCGTCGGCCCCCATCCGCTTCGCCGCGATCTCAAAACTGGCTCGGGTGCGCGTCGAAGACTCGAAAAACAGGTTGACGATCGTTTTGCCGTGCAACGTGTCGAGCTTCTTGACCGCTTCCGATTGCATCGGCTGGTGATGACGCCCTCGCGCCAGCAACCACTCAAGGTCCTCACGGGCCAGGTTTTCGATGCCGAGCAAGCTTCGCCGCGCCAATTCGGCGGGTGCGACGGAGGCTGGAGGAGAGAGTACCATCGGATGTTGCTTCTTGTGCCGTCGCCCGGCACGATCCCGCGCGAGAAGGCTCGCACTGAACCGCGCGCCGCTCGTCAAGGGCGATTCAATCCACTTTTTCCACCAGAAGGACGCGCTCTTCGCCGTCCACCGGTTCGAGCTTCACTTCGATGATCTCGGAATCCGAGGTCTCCACATGTTTGCCCACGAAGCGCGCTTCGATGGGGAGTTCACGGTGCCCTCGGTCGATGAACGTGCAGAGCTGAACGGTGCGAGGATTTTCCTTCCCCAGCAAGGCGTCGAGCGCCGTCCGCACCGTACGGCCCGTGTACAGCACATCATCGACAAGAATGACGTCCACACCGTCGGTCGAAAAAGGGATTTGCACGCCGTTGACGACCGGGTGGTCGGCGACCGTCGACAGATCGTCGCGGTAAAGGCTGATGTCGAGACTGCCGCTGGGGATCTCGCGGCTTTCCAATTGGCTGATTTTGGCCGCCAGCCGATCCCCCAGCACCGCTCCCCGCCGATGAATCCCCACAACCGCAAGCCGCGCGCCGGGGTCATTTTTATCAATCACTTCATGGGCCAAACGCACCAACGTGCGGTCGATTTCCGAGCCCGTCATCAACTGTGCTTTGGTCTGGATGGTAGGCATGGGGCGAGCCGAAGCCATCAAGATACCACACCCTCGATTCGAGTTCTTCGGGGACGATGACAGGCCTGGGCGTCGACTCGCAATGAGCGACGCTCGGCGGGGAGCGCCGGCCCGCATTTCTCATCGCCTGACGGGCAAGACACACGATAGGCCCGCCACTGCTTCGCTGCGCTTGCTCGCCGTGCTCAAGGTACTGTTCAAGTACGCGTCTTCTGATTAAGTGCTTGAGAGATGGGTCGCCAAGCGGCGCGCGACTCGTACTGACGCGCTCTCAGGCACTTTGCCTCGGCACGCGATGAGAAAAGCGGGCTAATGAATACGAATGATCGACGGGTCGACTTCGTAGTTATAGTCCCAGTGGCAGTCTTGGCAGGCGTTGTAGATGAGTTCTCCGCGGTCGAATACCGCCTGCGAGTCTTGGGCCTCGGCTGCCTCGAGAACTTTTTGAGAGGCTTCAATGAGGGCCGTCGCCCGTTCCATCCACTTGTCGGTGTCCTTGGCGCGGCCTTCCATCATGATCAGGTTGCCCGCTTCCATCAGGGTCCGGGCATGGCCTTGGAGCGCAATCCACTCGTCCTCGGTTCGGGGGTAAATCTCTTCGGTGCCCTCTAGCGTGATGATGGTACCGACCGAGTCCCAGACTGCGTCGGCGTTCGGGAAGACCACGTCATGCATGATTTGTTCGACGCTCGAAATCGGCTGAAACGGTGGTTGGGCGCTCGTCGGGGAGTCAGTCGACCCACCGCAAGCCGCCGTGAACAGCGCTGGGAGAATGAGTCCGATTTTCCAGGTCAAAATACACCTACACGGTCTTGGCAAGAGACGGTTGAAACGGCACGCTTCTTGCAACTTATGAACCTACCCTAAGGCTGTGGGTCGGCGGGGTTTCTGCTCTCCATACGAATTTTTGTACAGTAACGGATTCTTGGAACGACCCAACTGCACACAGAACAAGTCTACTCCAACCAAAGATACAATCACGAGCCCACGATGGACATTTGTTCGGCCGCAAGATTTCGGAGGGAAAGCGCTTTCAAGCGGCCTCCTTTCGAGCTTGTCTTGTGGGTTGCCATCGGAACGATGTTGGGTCCATTGACGTCCCCGGCCAAAGACGCGCCCCTCGGCGGCATCCAAGGCGTCGTCGTCGAGAGGGCCGGGGGCGCGGCCGTCCCCGGCGCGGTCATCAAGGTCGAGGGCACGGCGTTGCGCGCCGTCGCCAATGCCGTCGGCCGCTTTGCCGTCCGCGACGTCCCCGCGGCGGAAACGACGATCGTCGTCCAAGCCCCCGGTTTCCTGAAACTGCGGGTTCCCGGGCTGCGGGTCAACGCCGATGAACCATTGGAACTTCGCGTCGAACTCGAGGCGACTCCGAATCTCATGGAACGCATCCAAGTGACGGCGACCAAATCGGCTCTGAGCATCGGCGAGGTTCCGGCGCACACCGACATCGTGGACCGCGAAACCATCGACCGCCGCGGCGACCAAGAGCTGACACAAGCCCTTGCCCACATCCCCGGCTTGGTCATCAGCACTCAGGCCGGTTCCTTCGAATCCGTCGCGCTGCGCGGAATGCCACGCGACGGCAATGAGTTCACCAACACGCTGCTGTTAATCGACGGCGTGCCGCAAACCGACTCGCGCAACAGTGCCCGGGTCGTCAACCTCCCAATCAACGACGTCGACAGTATCGAGGTCGTGCGCGGACCCAATTCCGCCCTCTACGGCCTCACGGCGGTGGGCGGAGCGATCAACGTGCTCACCGCCTCCCCGACACCCGAGCACCGTTTCGGCGCGGATTTTACCGCGGGCGAATTCGGAACCTTGAAGGGCCTGGGCAGAGCCTCGGGGCCGATCGGTCGGCGGGTCGGCTACTACGTCTCGATTGCACGAGAGCATAATGGCGGTTGATGGGTATTTACTTGACTCAGGTATTGGGAAATAGCCCCTACATGTTGTGGTCGTCCGTAGCGCGTGTCGCGGTGCCTCCGACCAGCGATTTGTAGGGTGCCGGTGGCACGGCGACGGCCTGTTGAACCAGGCGGTAAAAGAGCTTGCCTCGACTTCTGGACTTGCGGCGGTTGAAGCGGAAGGCGAATTCGTCGAGGTAGGAGTCGAGATGCTCGTGACTGACCGCTCCTTGATGCGTGCCCAGTATCCAGCGCTTCACTAACGACACCACGCGGTGCACCCGGGGGAGCAGTTTCGAGGCGCGCGCCGGTTGCCCCTCCAGGTAGCTCACCTCGTGGCGATAGCCGTCGCCTTCGAGCGGTTCGTATCCCAGCCAACCGTCGGTATGGACCACGCTGCCGGGTTCGATCGACTCGCCGACGAAGGCCATCAAGCTGTCCCCGGAGGCGTTGGGAATGGTGCGTATCCGAACCCGCCCGATGCCGGCACCATCTTCCTCGGCCGCTACTACAATCAGCGCCTTAGCGTCGGTTTGGCGACCGCGCACGCCCTCCTCCAAGCCTCCTAAGTAAGTCTCGTCAACCTCCACGCGCCCGCTGAGCCGATCGCGTCCGGGCCGCACCATGGCGCGCCGGAGCTTATGCAACCAAGTCCAGGCCGTTTTGTAGCTGCCCAGGCCCAACACCCGCTGCAAGCCCAGCGCGCTCGCCCCGTTCTTCTGGCTCGTGAGCCACCACATGGCTCGAAACCAACTCTGGAGGGGTTGGCGGGTGTCTTGAAATATTGTGCCCGCCGTTGGAGAAGCTTGATGCCCGCAGCCGGCGCACTCCAGCAGCGCTGTCCGCACCGCCCACGCTTTGTCGTGCCCGCATCGCGGACAACGAAAACCCTCCGGCCAGCGGAGTTGACACAGATACTCTCGACAGGCCTGCTCGGTGGCGAAACGCGCCTCGAACTCGGCCAGATTCCGAGGATAATCTTCCATTTCCCCGATCCTACATCTTGTGGTCACCTGAGTCAAGTAAATACCCATCTGGCGGTTATTTCACCGGCCCCATCGATTTCAATGTCGACGAAACGGCGGCCTTCGGTAAGCTCACCTTCGTGCCCGACCGGAAATCCTTCGGAAGCGTCAGCATCAACGGAGTGGTATCCGACAACAGCACCCCCACCAACGTTCCCATCATCGGCGGAAAGTTGCTAAGCGATCTCGATCCCCGTTTTCAACGCCGAACGAGCCTGAACTTCCCCGGTCCAAACTACCGCCAGGCGGAAACCCGACTCACCGTCAATTACACGCGGGAACTTGCGGAGCGAGTCCGGGTGGTCGAGGTTTTCGGGTACCGCCCGATTCAATACAAGTTCATCGACGACGGCGACGTCATCGGAGGCCCTTTCGATCTGGAAGCCGGCACGCTCAGCATGTTTCCTTTCGAGCTCGAAACCGACGAGGACATTTTCTATCAGGAAGTGCGACTCGAAGCCGCGCCGCGACTCGGCTCTGTGAAGAGTTCCCTGATTGTCGGCGGCTCTTACGAACGAACCGCCGGTTTCAGCGCGGGCAATCTGATCTTCACCGACCCTGATCTATTCGGTTGGACACTGAATTATCTGAACCCGATCTTCCCACCGCGCGACGAGTGGCGGTTCTTTCGCTTCGGCGGCAATGACTATAACTTGGGCATCACCGGCCTTTTCGCGCAATACATGATCGAGCCGACAAGCCGCTGGGTGATGACGGTGGGCGGCCGATACGATCGCCTCTCGCTCGACAACACGCTTACGTTTCGCGACGGGGACCCAAGGGTCGAAGACACCTTCGACGCATTCAGTCCGAAAATCAGCTCGACGTTTCGGCTTATGGGCGTCGAAGACGACGGCGGCCCCATCGACAATGTCTACGCAACCTACTCCGAAGCCTTCCTGCCGCCGCGTCGACCCAGCCAATTACGGCCGAGCGACGAACAGATCGAACTGATTCCCGAAGATATCGACAACTACGAAGCGGGTATCAAAGGCAGCGTCCTCGGCGGAAGGTTTTCCTTCGAGGGCGCTTATTTCCAAATGCACCGCGACGGCATTGTCACGACGGTTCGCCAAGGGCCGTTCTTTCTTCCCACTAATGCGGGCGAGCACAAATACAAGGGCTTCGAAACCGCTGTCCGCTGGCAGCCCGGCCGCAAATTGACGACGTACCTCAACGCTTCGTTTTACAGAAACCGTTTCGACGATTTCGTGATCGAAGCCTCGAGCGGCGACACCGTGCTGACCGGCAACCGCCTGCCGATCTCGCCCGATCGGGTGATCAACGGCGGCGCGGTTTTCTCCCCGCGGTCGTTCCTCGATTTCACGCTTGACGTCAAACACGTCGGCACCGTGCAAATCGACCAACGCAACACCTTCGAACTCGACCCCTATACGCTGGTGGATGCCGCCGTGACCTGGCGTCGCGGGCCGCTGCGTCTGACGCTTGCCGCGCACAATCTCTTCGATGCCGAGTATTTCTGGAACGGCGACATCTCGAGCGGTCAGTCGGCGGACATCGGCCGGCCGCGTCAGGTCCTGGTAACAACTTCGTTCGTTTTTTGATAAGAGACTTTTGATGGCTCTCCGCATGCCGCGATACGCCCTCCGAAAGGCGCTGATCTACGCTCATCGCTGGTTGGGCATCGCCGGGGGACTGCTCTTCATCATGTGGTTCGGTTCGGGCGTGGTGATGATGTACAAGCGTTTGCCAAGCCTGACGCCCGAGCAGCGTATGAGCCGGCTTCCGGCCCTTGATCTCACGAATCTCGCCGTCGCTCCCATCGACGCCGCCCAAAGCATCGGATTCCGTCCCGACCGT
Source organism: Bryobacterales bacterium (assembly GCA_965248235.1). Taxonomy (GTDB): domain Bacteria; phylum Acidobacteriota; class Terriglobia; order Bryobacterales; family UBA6623; genus UBA6623. The sequence goes on from CBDFIU010000004.1 coordinate 1,094,675, forward strand.
CTTCGCATTGGCATGCTCGGCGAACGGCCGGTTTACCGCTTCGCGCGCGGCAGCGAGTGGTCCGCCGTTTTCGCCGACAACGGCCGACCTCTCGACGGCCTGACCGCCGAGCAGGCGATGACTCTCACGCGCCAATTCGCGCCGGAATTCGCCGCAAGCGCTCGCTACGACGCGCACCTGGCCGACGCCGACCAATGGGCGCTCGGTGTTCGCTCCTTATCCCCGACGCATCGCGTCGCGCTCGGCGACTCGAAAAGTACCGAGATCTACCTTTCCGACCGCACCGGCGAAGTCGTGATGCGGACGACGCGCTCGGGCCGCCTCTGGGGTTATTTGGGGAGCGTGCTTCACTGGCTCTACTTCACACCCTTTCGACGCCATTCGGCCCTGTGGATCAATTCCGTCATCGGGTTGTCCGTCGCCGGGTGCCTGCTTTCGCTGTCGGGGCTTGTTTGGGGGATTTGGCGGTTTTCGGTGAAGACCCGCTATCGCGTGAAGGGGGATTCCGCCCGCTCTCCTTACGCGGGCTGGATGCGTTGGCACCACCACGCGGGGCTGGTCTTCGGACTCACGAGTTTTACTTGGATCCTCAGCGGCTGTCTTTCGCTCGATCCCTGGAGGTGGCACCCGGGCAATATGCCGACTCGCGAGCAGGCGGAAGCGGTGTCGGGCGGTCCGCTGCGTCTCGAGCTGCTGACGCCCGAGCGAATTCACGTCGCGGCCGACGCCATCACGTCTTCCTTCCGGCCGAAAGAACTTGAGGTGATGCAGTTTCAGGGCGAGCCTTTTGTCGTCGCCTATCGCGCCCCCTCCCGCGACGCAAGCTCCTCCGGGCCGCGCGCCGGTCCGGCGACGTTTCTCTCGCCGGTGCAAGCGTTCGAACATCTCGCCGTCTCGGTCATCGGGCCTGAGCGAGGAACTTTCACTCGCTTCGCCGATAACGACGTGCTTGCCGCGGCGCGCACGGCCATGCCCGACAGCGGAGTTACCGACGCCGCCTGGCTCAACGAATACGCCGACTATTACTACAGCCGAGACCGCGCCCTGCCTCTGCCGGTCTTGCGTCTACGTTTTGACGATCCCGGGCGGACCTGGCTCTATGTCGACCCCTATCGCGGCTTGATCCCGCGAAAAGAAGAGCGGCTCACCCGTCTCAACCGCTGGCTCTATCACGGCCTGCACAACCTGGACTTTCGATTCCTCTATTACCGGCGCCCGTTGTGGGATGTTGTGGTGATCTTTCTGTTGGTCGGCGGCCTCTTGTTGAGCGTCAGCTCGATCACGCAAGCCTGGCGGCGGCTACGGCGACACACCCGGCGCTTGACGTCGCGGCCGCCTGTAGATGGGGAAGATCACGCTTAGGCCTAACCTGCATTTGTCACCAACTGACGGCCGAAGCACATGATAGGCCCGCCATTACTTCGTTTCGCTTGCTTGCCGTGCTCACCGTACCGTTCAAGTACGCCTCCGTCGCATCGGACGAATGCTCCTACGCCCCGTCCGGGGCTTGCCATTTTTTGGCGTGGACCCCGGGCTTCAGCCCGGGCTGAAGCCCGGGCTACTTTCCCGTCGCCGCTCCGCGGCTGCACGACAGGTGCGGCCTGACTGGGCCATACCGTAACCCACCGTGCGCTCGAAGGGGGATTTTCAGAGGAGTCACCCAAGCCTAGCAAGCCCGCCCGCCGGCCTTGACAACGACAATGAGGCGGGTGTATACGCCTTACTGAGTCGTCCGGCGCGTTTACGAATACACGATCGACGATCCCAAGTCTTTCACCGAGCCCTGGTCCGCGGCGATTCCCATGAAGAAGACCGGCCAACCGATGTTCGAGTACGCTTGTCATGAAGGGAACTACAGTATGGTGCCCATGCTCGAGGGGCGCGCGCGCCACCGACAAGGCCGCCGAAGAGGCCGCGCTCAGGGAACGGAAGATTCCGTAACGGACCGCCCTACCGTGAACGCGGAAGTTTTGGATGCCGTCGGGCCGGGGCGCACACTGGAAGTTCACCGAGCAAAACAGAGAGGCTGGGAGCATTCGCGCGAACTGAATCGGGCGATCGTTTCCGGGAGACAGCCGCAAACAGGAGGAGTTATGATCAGCGCATCCTTGTTTCGTTTGTCTTCATCATGATCGCCCTGCTTTTCGTAAACGTCGCAATGACCCAACAGCCCGCCCCCAAGCCGGTTGCCGATATCACGCAGCTCATGCAGGCCATGGTCATTCCCGCTTCGAATGCTTTGTTCAACGTCGCCAGGCAACCGCCCCAAGACGAGATGGGGTGGACGGCCGTTCGCAACAGCGCCGTGATCTTGGCGGAATCCGGCAACTTGCTCATGATCGGAAGCCGCGCCAAGGACGCCGTCTGGATGAAGACGTCGTTGGCGATGGTCGATGCCGGCGCGGCCGCGCTCAAGGCCGCCGAAGCCAAGGACGTCGACGGCATCACCGAAGCCGGCAACCAAATCATCGACTCTTGCGAAGTGTGCCACGAGACCCATTGGATTCGCTAAAGTTGTTTCGCGGAGAAGATTGCCGAACCCCGACCAAGAACAATGCACAACAGGATGCGCCATCGATCTCCCGTTTCCATCCGGCTCGTCGTCAGCCTGATCGCAGTCGCTTTATTTGCACCTGCTCCCGCCTCCGCCCAAACCGCGCCGGCGGCGGACCAAGCGTGGACTCACCCGCGCACCCCCTGGGGCGATCCCGACCTGCAATCCATCTGGACGAACGAAACCATCACCCCTTTTGAACGGCCCGTTGAAAGCCGGGGGAAACGGTTCTTGACAGAAGAGGAAGCAGCGGAAATCGAAGGGCGGATCGCTCAACGGCGCGCCGCCGGAGACGGCAAGTCCGCTCCGGGCAGCGTCGGCGCGTACAACCAGATTTGGCTCGACGCAGGCACGCGATTTCTCTCTACTCGCCAGACCTCGCTGGTCGTTGATCCGCCCGACGGCCGCGTCCCGACAAGACCGTCCGCGGAAGCGAAACGGGATTACGACAAGGCGCATGCGAAAGATTCCTACGACTACATGAGCGTGTGGGATCGTTGCATCACGCGCGGGGTGCCGGGCTCGATCTTCCCGGCCGGGTACAACAACGCTTATCACATTCTGCAGATCCCCGGTTATGTCGTCATTGTTTACGAGATGATCCACGATACGCGCGTCATTCCGCTCGACGGGCGTCCGCATGTCAGCCCGAAAATCCGTCTTTGGATGGGCGATTCGCGGGGTCGCTGGGAAGCCGATACGTTGGTAATCGAAACGACGAATTTTACCAACAAGGGCTGGATCGCGTCCAACTCCGCCTCCCGCCGCATCAAGGGCATCCCACAGACCGAGGCCTTGCATGTGGTCGAGCGCTTCAGCCGCGTCAATGCCGACACGATCAACTACGAGGTCACGATCGAGGATCCCGAGATTTATACGAGCCCGTGGAAAATCGCGATGCCGCTAAGTCGCAGCCCGGACTATCGGATGTACGAGTACGCCTGCCCTGAGGGCAACACGGCGGTCGAGCTCGTTCTCGGCGGAGCGCGGGCCGAAGAGAAAGCCGCCCGGCAAGCGGCCAAGAGTCGCTAAGCCGTCTCGCCACGGACCGCCCTTACAGCGAACAATAGCTCCCAGCCTGACCCCGTGCGCGTCGCCAATCACCCCAACAGCAAGCTGTGGTCGCTCGTCACCGCGGCGGCAATCTTGCTCCACCTACTGCTCGCCTTGGGCATTGCGTGGCAAGACGTCGGCCTCCACTACGACGAAGCGATTTATCAACACGGCGCCGTCCACATGCTGCACTCGGAGGGCAAGCCGAGGTTCGCCCATTACGAACCGGGCGGGTGGATCGAAGTCGCGGGGCGCTGGTGGCCCGTGATGATCATGCCCTACATCGGGGCCGGCCGTTATTTCTTGCTGCTTCCCGTCTTTGCCTTGTGGGGGGCCGATCCGTTCGTCGCGAGAGTCTTCGCGGCTCTGCTGAGCGCTTTCGGGATTTGGGCCCTCGCGCGATTGCTGCGAGAGCAAATCCACCCCGCGGTGGGGGCATTCACGGCGCTTGCCCTCGCGGTTCATCCCTCGTTCCTGTTCCATACGGTTCTGGACCAAAGCAACATCGCGGTTTGGACAGCATCTCTCGGCGCGCTTGCGCTTTCAATCAATGCCTATTTGAAGTCCCCCGGGACGGGACGGGCCTGCTTGGTCGGGCTGGTGGCGGGGATAGCGGTGTGGAACCGGCTCAATTTCACTTGGCTGCTCTTGTCGGCGGGGATTGCCGCCGTGCTGGTGCTTCGCCGTTCGGTTTGGATTCCCCGGCGGCAACGAGCTCTAATCGTTCTCGGCCACCCGCTCATAGGAGATTTGGGGAGTCCAACCCTGGCCTCCCTGCGGGTCTATCTGCGCGATGAGGTCGCCCGAAATGAGGGCAAATCGGTGCGCTCGCTGCCGGGGGCCTGATCGGCTGTTTCCCGGTAGTCGTGTATGAGTTACTGTCTCGCGGAGGAACCCTGGCTTTCGTTCAGCAGGCGCGCCTCGACTTGAATCCGGCCACACTGTTTCGAGCACGGATGCCGATGCTGCTCGACACGGTCTTGTGCGACCGCCAATGTCTCGCCGTTTGGGACGGCCCGGCAACGACGCCGCTTTGGCTCTCGGCCGTCCTCGGCGCGGGCGTGCTGTTTGGGCTTGTCGCGGCGTTGCTCGGAAGAGACGAGACGCCCGCGGCGCTCCAGCACCGTCTCGCGGCCCTGTTTTGCCTGACCTTCGCGGCCATCATGACGTTCTCGCAATTGCCCGTCGCGCACCACCACCTGGTTACTCTATTGCCGGCGGCGGCGGTCGTTGTCGTCTTGGCGTTGGGCCGGCTGACGACTCGCTATCGAGCAGGCAAGGTTGTCGCCGGCGCTTTCGCGATCGTCTACTTTGGCGCGGCGATGTTTTGGAGCGTGGCGCTGATTCGCGGGCTTGAACGGACCGGCGGAACCGACTCCTGGTCCGATGCGATCTATTTCGTAAGCGATTACCTCGAAACCCATAAGCACGGCCGCGAAGTGAAGATCCTCGATTGGGGCTTGCACAACAACCTATTCGTTCTTCCAACGGTGAAATCAAGGCCGCGGAGTTATTCTGGGCGGCCGACGCCGAAAATGCCGCCCTCGGGAAACCTTGGCCCGAGCAGTTCCAAGTCGGGGATCTTTATCTAACGAACGCGGCAGGCAAGCGACACTTCCCTAAAGCGACCGCGGGTTTTGAGCGCGCCTTGGCCAAATCGGGCTTTTCCTTCCAAAGGGCTCAATTTCGCGCGCGAACCGGCACCCCGTACGCCGAGTTGATTTCGCTCTTGCCCAGCGATGCGGCCCGGTCAAGCCCGTACTTGCTCCCACAACCCGAAGACGCCGCGGCCGATCGAATTGAAGTAGGCGAAATCAAGCGGCCAGTCAACAAGTGATCGCCAACGGACGTCTTCGCGAACAGCGGCATCAACTGTGTTACGCTCGCCTTGACCTCTGATTTTTGCGTGAGAAATCCCGACACCACATTCCACGACAACCCCGGCTTCAAAGCATTCTTCTTCGCTTGGGCCACCGTCGCGATGCCGGTCCTCGCCTACGGGCAAGCCGACGACTTTTTCGAAAAACAAGTCCGCCCCATCCTGGCGAACAATTGCTACCCCTGCCATGGCCCCTCGGCCGGCGAGGGGCAGGCCGGCCTACGGCTTGACTCGCTCGCGGGCATGTTGCGCGGCGGACGTTCCGGCCCCGCGGTGGTACCCGGCGAACCCAATCGCAGCCTTTTCATCCACGCGGTTAACCACGACACCTTTGTGCAGATGCCGCCGAAGAAAAAGCTCCCCAGAGCCGAGATCGCGGCGCTGACTCGATGGGTCAAAGCCGGCGCGCGGTGGCCCGGCTCAGCGCTTTCGCTACAACCGGATCCGGCGCGCGCGGCACCTCGCGAAAAACCGGGCTACAGCCAAGCCCAAATCGACCACTGGGCCTTTCAGCCCGTCCGCGAGCCCACGCTTCCGAAAGCAGCTGGCTCGAAACAGCCCCGCTCGCCCATCGACCGCTTTTTGCTTGCCGCTCTCGACGCCAAGGGCCTCACGCCCGCCGACCCGGCCGATAAGCGTACGCTCATCCGGCGCGCCACGATCGATCTGCACGGCCTCCCCCCCACGCCCGCCCAAGTCGACGCCTTTGTGGCCGACGAATCACGCGACGCATTCACGAAAATCGTCACTCGCTTGCTCGCCTCACCGCGCTACGGCGAACGCTGGGGACGCCACTGGCTCGACGTCGCCCGTTACGCCGACAGCAACGGCATGGACGACAACATCGTCCACGGCGACGCCTGGCGCTACCGCGATTACGTCATTCAAGCTTTCAACGACGACAAGCCTTACGACCGCTTCGTGCGTGAACAACTTGCCGGCGACCTGATGACCGACTGGGGCGACGACAATCGCGCCGAATCGCTGATCGCAACCGGCTTCCTGATGCTCGGTCCGAAGATGGTCGGCGAGGACGACGCCGTCAAACAAAAGCTCGACTTTGCCGACGAACAGTTAGCGACCACCGTCCGCGCCTTCATGGGATTGACGATCGACTGCGCCCGCTGTCACGACCATAAGTTCGATCCCATCCCGACCGAAAACTACTACTCGCTGCTGGGCATTTTCACGAGCACGAAAACCGTGCTGACGTATCGTGTGACGTCCAAGCTCAATGCTGTCGCTCTCTACAGCGAAAGCGACGAACGGCGTCTCAGCGAGATCGAGGACAAGTACGACTTTCACGACGATTTCGTGACCAATTCGAACCTGGCCACAATTCCTCAAGAAGTTTTCGACGAACATGAGGAAGCGATCCGAATCGCCAAGCAGGAATACGAATGCATTCCCAAGGCCATGGCCGTCGGAGAAGGTGAAATCGCCGACCTGCCGGTGATGATTCGCGGAAGTCACCTCACGCCGGGCGCACCCGCGCCGCGCGGTTTCCCCGCTATTCTTGGAGGCCGCGAGCGCTCCATCGCGCCCAACCGCAGCGGCCGCCTCGAACTCGCCCGGTGGCTCTCGCGCCCCGACCACCCGCTCACCGCCCGCGTCATGGTCAACCGCATCTGGAAGGGACACTTCGGCGAAGGCATCGTGCGCACGACCGACAATTTCGGTCTCTTGGGAGACCGTCCCGATAACCCGGCGCTGCTCGATTGGTTGGCCGCCCGATTTGTCGAAAGCGGTTGGTCGGTCAAGGCCGTGCATAGGCTGATCATGCTCTCCGACGCCTATCGGATGAGCAGCCGACCGAACGCCGCCCATGCCGTCATCGACCCCGAAAACCGGCTGCTGTGGAGAATGCACCGCCGTCGCATGGAAGCCGAAGTCGTCCGCGATTCGCTGCTGGCCGTGGCGGGAAACTTGGACGACCGTCGCGGCGGCAGGGCCATGCCGCACGACAACTTCGTAAACCTCAACGGCGACGGCAAGTCGCGCGATCCGGCGCTCTATGCCTCGAACCGCCGCGGCGTCTACCTGCCCGTGCTTCGGAGCGCGCTCTACGAAGTGTTTGAGACCTTCGATTTCGCCAACCCTTCCACGATTCAGGGCAGACGCCAGACCACCACCGTCGCCCCGCAAGCCCTGTTCATGATGAACAGCAAGTTGATGGAGCAGGCGTCGCGGTCGCTGGCCGAACGAATCGTCCGCGAAAACGAGCGCAATGTCGATCGCCTCCGGGCGGCCTATCGGCTGGTTCATCTGCGGCCGCCCGATCGCGATGAATCAAAGCGCGCCATGGGTTTCCTAAAACGCTACGAGCAGGCGGTTGGGGCGACCGAGGGCGAGTCCGCCACGGAGCGGCCGTCAGCCTGGCAGGCGCTCTGCCGCGTGCTGCTGTCGTCCAATGAGTTTGTCTACGTGATGTGAGCCGGTGGAGTAGAATGAGGCCAAATCCGATGGCGCGGTCTTCACGCAGAGAATTCCTCGATCAAATGGGCGCGGGTTTCGGCTCCGTGGCGCTTTCTGCCCTGTTGGCCGAGGAAGCCTTGGCCGCCTCGGGAAATCCGCTTGCCCCGCGCGCGTCTCATTTCGCCCCGCGCGCCAAGCGGGTCATCATGCTTTTTATGTTCGGGGGGCCGTCGCACCTCGATACCTTCGACCCCAAGCCGCAACTTGGTCGAGACAACGGCAAGCCCTTGCCCTTTGACCAACCCCGCGTGGTCTCATTTCCCCGGCGTAGCGGCAACTTGATCGGTTCGCCCTTTGAGTTCAAACAGCACGGCGAGAGCGGCGCTTGGGTCAGCGAAGTCTTCCCCCATCTGGCCGGCAAGGTGGACGAGATGTGCATCATCCGCTCGATGCATTGTTCGAACCCCCGGCACGGCGGAGCTGTTCTCGAGTGGCACACCGGAAGCGATACGTTCATTCGGCCGGCGATGGGCTCCTGGCTCACCTACGGGCTCGGGTCGGAGAATCAAGATCTCCCCGGCTACATCACCATGGGCCAAGCCTTGGCCGAAGGCGGCGCCAATAACTTCAGCTCCGCTTTCTTGCCGGCCGCTCACCAGGGAACGCCGCTCGGCTACGGGAACACCAAAGCCAAGGACGCCAAGTTCCCCTTCATTGGCAGTGAAAAAAATCGCGCCGATCTCCAACGCCTTGAGTTGGACATGCTCGGCGACCTGTCGCGACACCACACCGAGCGCGTGGGTTATGAAAGCGAGTTGGAAAGCCGTATCGCCACATTTGAGTTGGCGTTTCGCATGCAAGCCGAGGCTCCGCGGGTCATGGATATCAGCGGGGAAACTCCCGCGACCCGCCGCCTTTACGGATTAGACGACGAGGCCACCGAGGACTTCGGCCGGCAATGCCTCTTGGCGCGCCGGTTCTGCGAGCGCGGCGTACGCTTCGTGCAATGCAACAGCAACGGATGGGATCACCATCTCAAGCTGAAGGAAAACATAGCGAAGAAGTCCGGCGAAATCGACAAGCCCATCGCCGGCCTACTCACCGACTTGAAAAGCCGCGGCCTGCTCGATGAAACTCTCGTCATCTGGGGAGGCGAGTTCGGCCGCACGCCCACGGCGGAAAACACCGACGGCCGCGATCACAACCCGCACGGCTTCACGATGTGGCTTGCCGGCGGCGGAATCAAACCCGGCTTAACCTACGGCCGTACCGACGAGTACGGCTATTACAGCGTCGAGGATAAAGTCCACTTCCACGATCTGCACGCGACCATTCTGCACCTAATGGGCCTCGACCACAAGAAACTCACCTATCGCCACGCCGGCCGCGACTTCCGTCTGACCGACGTCCACGGCGAAGTGGTCCACCGATTGCTTGCCTAGATACCGCGCCCGCGATTCTTGTGAAGTCGGGAGGGCACACACATCCCAACACGGATACCGAGCCCGGAACGAAAGCGACGGGCCAAGGGCCGGAAATCACAATAAGCCCCGGACCGGGCGTAGCAAGCGTTTGCTCGATCCAAGCCCGGCCAATTCGAATCAAAACGTCTGCTACGATAAGGGTCGGCCGGTGCCGCAAGTCACTTGTACCACGGGACTTCCGGCCCGATTTCCAGGTCCTCAAACGGCGTCAGATGAAAGTTTGCTACCTCGATTGCTTCTCGGGCGTAAGTGGCGACATGTTGCTCGGCGCGCTGGTCGATGTCGGTGTGGACGGCGAGGCCCTGAAGGACGAAATCGCCAAACTCGGCCTCGACGGGGTCGACGTGCGCTTCGAGCCCTGCCGCCGCGCGGCGATCGGCGGGACCAACGCCATCGTCGATGTAGCCCACGATCATCATCACCGCTCGCTGAGCCGCATCGAGGAAATCATCGCCGCGAGCAGCCTCGATGAGGGCACCAAAGACCGCAGTCGCCGCGTCTTCCGGCGCCTGGGCGAAGTCGAGGCCGCCATCCACCAAGTGCCTGTCGAGAAGATTCACTTTCACGAGGTAGGCGCGCTCGATTCGATCGCCGACATCGTGGGAGCCTGTGCCGGCTTTCGTTTGCTCGGCGTCGAGAAGATCTACTGTTCACCGCTCAACGTCGGCGGCGGAACGGTCAAGGCCGCCCACGGTGTGATGCCGGTTCCGGCCCCGGCCACGGCGGCGCTGCTCACCAACGTCCCGACTTATTCCGACGGCCCGGCGGTCGAGTTGACCACCCCGACCGGCGCGGCGATCGTGACGGAGCTGGCCGAGGAATTCGGTCCCATGCCGGCGATGACCAGCGAGAGTGTCGGCTACGGGGCCGGTGATCGCGATTTCAAGGAACGCGCGAATCTGCTGCGCATCACGGTGGGCGAAAACAGCGCGGCGTCCGAGGCCGTTCAAGTCCACGTGATCGAGGCCAATGTCGACGACATGACTCCGCAGCTTGCCGGCTATGTCCGCGAGCGCCTCCTCGACGCCGACGCCCTGGACGTAACGCTGACGCCCGTCTTCATGAAGAAGGATCGCCCCGGGTTCATGATCTCGGTCTTGAGCGCTCCCGAGGACCGTGAAAAGCTCAGCGAAATGCTGTTCGCCGAAACCACGACGCTGGGCATTCGCAGCTACCCCGCCGAGCGCCGCGTCCTCGAGCGCCGCTGGGAAGATGTCGAGACGAAATACGGCTCGGTTCGCGTGAAAATCGCCTCACAGAACGGGACCGTCCGCAACGTCACGCCCGAATACGAAGACTGCAAGCAAGTCGCCCTCGAAAAGGGCGTCCCGCTCAAGGACGTCCTGCAGCAGGCCGGCTACGAATATTGGCGAAGCAAGAGTGAAAGCGCCGACGATTAATTTCGTCCCGTGAACAGGCGACCCGCCGAACGCCCCAACCAACGCGAATGAAATACTACCTGACCACGCCGCTCTACTACGTCAACGCGACGCCGCATATCGGCCACACCTATACCACGATCGTTGCCGATACGATCAAGCGGTTCCGGCGCATGCGGGGCGACGAAGTCACGCTCACCACCGGCACCGACGAGCATGGGCAAAAGGTCGAGCGTTCGGCCAAGCAAGCCGGCTGGAGCCCGCAAGAGTTCACCGACCGCGTCGCCGCGGCATTTCGCAAGCAGTGGGACGAGCTTGCGATCGATTACGACTCGTTCATCCGTACTTCCGACAAACGCCACCACAAGACCGTGCAGTGGCTTTTCGAGCGCTGCAAGAAAAACGGCGCTATCGAGAAGGGCAGCTACACCGGCCAGTACTGCGTTTCCTGCGAACTCTACGTCAACGAGGCCGAGCCGGGCGACCCTTGCCCCGACTGCGGCCGCGAAACCGAAACCGTCACCGAGGAAAACTACTTTTTCAAGCTTTCAGCCTTTCAAGACCGCCTGCTGAAACTCTACGAGGATGACCCCGGATTCATGCAGCCAGCCGCGCGGCGCAACGAAGTGATCTCGTTCGTCAAGGGCGGGCTGAGAGATCTCTCCATTTCGCGTTCAAGCCTCAAGTGGGGCATCCCGCTGCCGGCATCGGAGAGTGCCGCGGACGCGCGGCAGGTTTTCTACGTTTGGTTCGACGCCCTGATCGGTTACATGACCGCCGTCGGTTACGGCGGCAACGACGAAAGCATGGAAGCGCCCGACAGGCTCTGGCCCGCCGACATCCACGTGGTCGGCAAGGAAATTATTCGCTTCCACGCCGTCTATTGGCCGGCGTTTCTGATGGCCGCCGAACTGCCGCTGCCGAAACGCGTCTATGCTCACGGCTGGTTGCTCTTCCAACAAGACAAGATGAGCAAGAGCAAGGGAAATATCGTTCGCGCGACGCCGATCGACAAGGTCGTCGGGATCGAGACGTTACGGTATTACCTACTGCGCGAGATTGTTTTCGGGCAAGACGGCACCTTCAGTTACGACTCGCTCGTAGGTCGCTACAACTCGGACCTGGCGAACGGCCTCGGCAATCTCGTCAGCCGTACGTTGTCGATGCTCCACAAGTATTTCGAGGGCGAGGTTCCCCAGCGTGACGGCGACGGGGAAATCGCCAAGGCGGCGAAAGCGGCGATCGTCGAGGTGCCCGAGTTATTTGAGAAATTCGAGTTTTCCCGCGGCCTCGAAGCAATCTGGGCGCTGATCGGCAAAGTGGATAAATACATCGTCGAGCGAAAGCCCTGGGTGTTGGCGAAAAGCGACGGAGCAGACGACGAGCGACTGTTGCGCGAAACGCTCTATGACTCCGCCGAGGTGCTTCGCATCACCTGCGCCTTGTTGTATCCGGTGATGCCGCGCGCCGCCTGTCGCATATGGGAACAGTTAGGTCAAACCGAGCCGTTGCCTGATTTGCAGCTCGCCGATCTGAATTGGGGCGGGCTGCGCGCCGGGACGAAGGTCGGCGAATCGACGGCCGTGTTCCCGCGCCTCGACGTAGCCGAATCCATCGACAAGATGAGGGAATTGGAGAAAGAAGCCTTGGAAGAACAAGCTGAAATCATGGGCCAGACCCCCACGCCGGAAGCCGCGCCCGAACCGAGCCCCGAAGTCGCGGCCGAGAACAAACCCGAAGCTCCGCCGGTCCCCGAACCCGAGCCGAAAATCGGCATCGAAGACTTCATCAAGGTCGAGATACGGGTGGGTCAGGTCAAGACCGCCGAGCGCGTCCCCAAGACCGATCGCCTGCTGCATCTGACCGTCGACATCGGCGAGGCCGAACCGCGCACGATCGTCGCCGGCATTGCCGCCGCCTATGAACCGGAATCTCTAATCGGACGAAAAGTAGCGATCGTCGCCAACCTCAAGCCCCGCAAGATGCGCGGTATCGAATCGAACGGCATGATCGTCGCGGCCACGCTCGAGGGCGGCAATCCCTCGTTGGTTGGCTTCCCCGAGGATGCGCCGGTCGGAGCCCGCCTTTCGTGATCGTCGATTCCCATTGCCATCTCGACGATACCCGTTTTGACGAAGATCGCGACGACGTCGTCGCTCGAGCCCGCCAGGCCGGCGTCGGCCGCATGCTGACGATCGGCACCGGCGACGGCCCGCCCGATCTTGAGGTCGCCGTCCGGTTGGCGGAACACTTTCCCGAAGTTCATGCCACGGTGGGCATTCATCCCCACGACGCCGGTAAGGCCGAACCGGAAACCTACGATCGCCTGGCGGCGCTTTGTAAGCACGAGAAGGTCCTTGCTCTGGGTGAAATCGGCCTCGACTACCATTACGACAATTCCCCGCGCGACGTCCAACGCGACGTTTTCGTTCGCCAAATGGAAATCGCCCGCGGCGCCGGAAAACCGATCATCATCCACACGCGCGAGGCCTGGGACGACACGCTCGATCTGCTGGAAACCCATTGGCGTCCGAGCGGGCTCGGCGGCATCATGCACTGCTTTTCCGGCAACGACGAACAGGCTCGACGATCGCTTGACGCGGGGTTTCTGATTGCTTTCGGGGGCATCTTGACCTTCCCGCGCTCCGAGGACCTGCGTCGCACCGCGGCCGGGCTGCCGCTCGACCGTTTGCTGGTCGAAACCGACGCCCCCTACCTCACGCCTCACCCGTTTCGCAAGGTCCGCCGCAACGAACCGCGCTACGTCGTCGAGTCCGCTCGCAAGCTCGCCGAGGTCCTCGATATCAGCGAGGAAGAGGCCGCCGAGGCGACGACGGCGAATTTTTGCCGACTCTTCGATTTGCCCCCGCCCGTCAAGGAACGATAAACTGGGACTCTTCCGTAGGCCGCTCATGCAGTCGATCAAAACGCAGCCGATGTCGCGCCTTGAGGTGATGGCGCTCATCGCCGATGACCTGGGCCGTGTCGAGAAAGCCATCGGCGTCGACACCGTTTGCTCGGTCGAAGCCGTGACCGCCATCGGCCGCCACCTCCAGGACGGCGGCGGCAAGCGCCTGCGCCCGGCCCTGCTCTTGCTGGCGGCCGGAGCCTGCGGCGAGCGCGGCGACGCGGCGATTCGTTTAGGGGCCGTCGTCGAAATCATCCACACCGCCACGCTGGTTCACGACGATGTGATCGACGGAGCCGAAGTGAGGCGCGGCCGACCTTCCTCCAACCAACAATGGGGCAACCAGACCAGCGTCCTCGCCGGCGACTGGCTCTACATGCAGGCCTTTAACCTGGCGCTGCGGCAGCGCAATTTTTATGTGCTCGATCTGCTCATCGACCTCACCCAGATGATGGTCGAGGGCGAGCTGATGCAAAAGGAATGGGTCGGCCGCATCGACGTTAGCGAAGAGGAGCACTCGCAACTGGTACGCCGTAAGACCGCCTGCCTGTTTTCGGTTTGCGCGCGATTGGGAGCGGTGGCCTCGGGCGACTCGGAACTCGAACAGCCCTTGGCCGACTACGGCTGGAATCTCGGCATGGCTTTCCAGCTTGTCGACGACATTCTCGACTTCAACGCCGACGAAGCCGTGCTCGGCAAACCGGTGGGCGGCGACCTGCGCGAGGGCAAGGTGACGCTGCCGTTGATCCTGGCGCTGGCGCGTTGCGACGACAAAGAGCGCGGGTTGGTGGAAACCGTTCTGAGTGACAGCAACTACGAGACGGCGCCTTTCGACTCGATTCGCGCCCTGGTGGACAAATACGACGGCATCAAAGCAACCCAACGCCGCGCTCTCGAATACACCGATGCCGCGATCAAGCAATTGGCCGTTCTGCCCGAGTCCGACTACAAGCGGGCCCTCTACTCCGTCGCCGATTGGGTCGTCGACCGCGACCGCTAGCTGTTCACCTGCATGGGGTATTGCGTTGGAAGCGGTGAAACCGCGAATCTCCGCAGCCGCGAAGCGGCGACAGGAATATAGACCGGGGTGGAGCCGAAGGCGGAACCCTGGGTAGAAACCCCACGGCGGAGAGCCCTGAAGGGGCGGAAGGAACGCCACATACGGGCTTCCGAACCGCGCCTAACCAATTCCGGAACCATCGCTGTTCATCGCCTCGGCTGAAGAATGTTGCAATGAACTCATGGCCGTCGAAACGGAAATCAAACTCCCCGTCGTTGACCTCGCGGCGATCAAACGCCAACTTCGGCGCCTGGGTTGGCGCGTCACCAAGCGACGCCGCCTCGAGCGCAACTGGGTCTTCGACCGCAAAGACGGCTCGCTGAGACGCAACAACCGCTTGCTGCGGGTCCGCCGCGTCGGCTCGACGGCATGGCTCACCGTCAAAGGCCCCTCCGCCCACGGAAAGGCCCACAAAGTCAGAGACGAGTTCGAAATCGAAACCGCCGACGCGGACTCGCTGATGAAGATTCTAGAGGCGCTCGATTATCGCTTGACCTGGCGCTACGAAAAATACCGAAGCGAGTTCGCCAAGCAAGGCGAGCGGGGAAAGATCCTCGTCGATGAGACGCCGGTCGGCAATTTTCTGGAACTCGAAGGTCCCGCGGCGTGGATTGACAAAACAGCTCACAGGTTGGGCTTTCAGCCGACCGGTTACGTGACGCTCAGCTATCGCGGGTTATTTGACAAGTTGCGCCGGAAACACCGCATCGGCCCGGACATGGTGTTTGAGAAATAGCTCGACGGCCTTCATCGAAACCACAAACGTCTTCGCCGCCACCGGCCGCGCCGGCTCATTGAGGCAAGAAACCCGGTACGGCGATTGAATTCGAACAGACGCGTCCCCGCGAAACTTCAAATTAGATTCAATTTTGAACCTCCCGAGCCGCGCCGCGAGGGGGCTGTGAAAGAATGGGGGACTGTACCGAGCGCCGACCGAATAAGTTCCATTGAATCAATACTCCCACCCGGCGCGAAGTGGACTGTCCCCCATTTTTTCACAGCCGCGAGGCAATGCGGCTGTGGTGTCCTTAGCGGCGTAGGCCGAGGCGGGCGTTGATCGAAGCGATTGCAGTTCGGTTGTGGGCGTTCCAACAGCATCTCCCCGCAAGGCTTTATCCACAGCCCAACCACCCGGGAAATTCCTGACATAAAGCCGCTCGGATCGGACCGCCCGATTCTCCGATGTTTGCAGTCGCGCCGCCCGCCCCCAAACCGCCACCAACCGCTCGCAACACCCCAAGGCGCTATAATTCCTTTCAACCGGGCATGCGCCGGGAGGGGAGCCGTCGGTGTCCGATCTACCATCAACAGGTCGCGTCGTGCGCTTCGGCGTCTTCGAGGCCGACCTAGCGACGGGTGAGCTGCGCAAAAGCGGCGTCCGCGTCAAACTCGAGCAGCAGCCCTTCCAGGTGTTGAAGGTGTTGCTGCAGCGGCCCGGGGATCTCGTCACCCGCGAAGAACTGCGGGACGAGGTTTGGTCCGACGATACCTTCGTAGACTTTGATCAAAGCCTGAACACGGCCATTCGCAAGCTGCGCGACACCCTGGGTGACTCGGCCACCCATCCCCATTTCATCGAGACCTTGCCGCGGCGGGGCTACCGCTTTGTCGGATCCGTTAGGGGCATGAGTTCGACGGCTGGGGGCCGTCGCGACGAAAAGATCGCTGCGCTGAAACCACGCTTCAAGCTTCGGTGGAGTATGCGCGCAGCCGGCGTCGCGTTGGCTCTGGTAGTAACCGCTTTCGCGGCGGTCTTGCTCTGGAACTCTTCCGATCGACAGCGATCCGACTCGGTGCGGCGGGTGACTCCACTGACAAGTTTTGTCGGCCCCGAGTGGTGGCCGAGCTGGTCACCGGATGGAAGTTTCATCTCCTTCAGCCACGTCCAAGGAGGCAGTCTGCAAATCTTCGTGATGCCCTCGGCCGGCGGGGAACCTGTTCGCGTGACCGACAGCCCCGCCGACGACTTCGTCTCTCGTTGGTCACCTGATGGCAGCCGGCTGGCCTACCTATCGGATGAAGGGCGGGGCAAGAACGTTTACCTGGTTCCGCCCCTGGGCGGCCCCAGAACGAAACTGGTCGAAACGAAAATCCCTTGGCTGGCGCGATTCGTTGACAGCTGGAGGGCGCTGGGCACCAACCCGTGGTCGCCCGACGGGAAGGAGTTGCTTTTCTCGCGCTTGCAGCCGCATGGGAGAATTGCACTTTGGAAAGTCCAGGTGGACGCGGGCGAGGAAACTCAACTCACTGATCCTCCACCCGACAACGAAGACTTCCAGGCGTCTTGGTCCTTCGATGGAGAATCGATTGTCTTTATGCGGCGACGGGGAATTACAGGCGGCCTTTGGCTTTTGACGGCAGGGTCGCGAGAGCCGCAACCCTTGCTGGTAGATGAGTTCCACAACACATACCCAGCCTGGTCACCGGATAATCGACGGGTGGCGTTCGATTCCAACAGAGCCGGAGCGATGAACGTCTGGGAGATTACTCTTTCTTCCGGGGCGTTGAAACAGATAACGACGGGTCCGGAAATGCATGGTGGTCCCACGATCTCCAGCAAAGGGAAGCTTGCTTACGCACAGGGGAGTCAACAACAAGACCTATATCTGCGGGAGCTGGCGACCGGCACCGAGAGGCGGCTGCCCCGTCACACTGGTCGCAACTATTTCCCGCGCTTGTCGCCGAGCGGAAATATAGTCGCCTACCAGTCGAATCGGACGGGTAATTTCGACATCTGGGTTTTGGACCTAACGACCGGTAAAGAAAGACAATTGGCGCGCCATCCCGCGGAGGATAACGTACCGGATTGGTCGCCGGATGGCAGCCAACTTGTCTTCGTCTCGGACCGCGATGGAGAACCGAAGATGTGGTTGGCCGCCCTCGCCGGCGGTCCCGCGCGCAAGCTCAGCGATCGCGTTGTTCCGGTGGGATCGGCGCAAGGAGGGTCGGCGCAGCGCCCCGGTGGTCACCCGACGGGCGACTGATCGGGTTCGTTGCGGCCGGCAAAGAAGGATGGGCGCTATGGACAGTCAATGTTGAAACAGGCGACGCGGAGCCGGTGCTCTCGGGAGTGGCCGACTTTGCCTGGTACAAGGATAGTCGGCGTGTGATCTACACCCCTCTCGAGCCGATGAAAAAGGGTCTCATCCTTTGAAAGCTATCAATCTCAAGACCAAGCAGACCACGGTTCTGTTCGACGAACCCCTTGCTGAGCTGGCTGCTTCGCCGGACGGCGCCGGGGTAACCTTCTTGGGCGGCCCGAGCATGCAACAGAACTCCCTTTGGCTTCTACGGCTGGAGGATTCCGACGATAAGGACGGGCTTCCTAGGGCCATTGGTGCGCCCGAACGCCTTACGGAGGGCCGTGACGTCTGGCACGCCCACAATGGCGGATGGTCCGCGGACGGCAAGTCCATCGTCTACACGCGAGACACGGACCACGTGGACATCTATGTTGAGAACTATCGGTAGAGGCGCTGGTTTCGCGGCCACGATCGTGCTGGCTGAGGCCCCCATCTCTGGGTGGTCTCAGGTCGTGGCGGGGGGAGGGAAATCTCCGTCGCCCGCGACAAAATCGTGATGCCGCTGGAGCGGCAACATCTGGCTGATGCAGCCGGTTGAATCCGGAGCGGATGATCAGCCATAGTCCACTCTCGGCCCTGGGCATGACGTCGGCCGCCCGTCCATGTTTCTCGCTTAGGATCGCTTAGGATAGACGCAACGGATATGTTCGCTATCGTTCTTCGCTTGTTGCTCGCGCTCCCGGTCATCGCCGGCACGCTCTTCGCCCAACAACCTCGCGTGCCGGCGAGATCCCGCAGCACCGCTCGTTCCGCGTCGGTTGCTGAAGTCACATTCAGCAATCAGATCGCGCCCATCTTTCAACAGAATTGCCAGGAGTGCCACCATCCCGGCGAAGTGGCGCCCTTTTCGTTGATGAGCTATGAAACCGCGTTTCCCTACGCCGAGGCCATCCGAGAGCAGACCCAATACAGGTACATGCCGCCTTGGAAACCCGTGCCGGGCGTTGGGGGATTCCAGGGGGAGAGGCGGCTGATCGACCGCGAAATCGACTTGATCGCCCGTTGGGTCGATGGGGGCGCGCCTGAAGGCGACCCGCGAGATTTGCCCGAGCCGTTGGTTTTTTCCAACCAATGGACACTCGGTGAACCTGACCTGGTGATTGCGCTTGATCGTCCCTACGCGCCCGATCCCTTCGGGGAAGATGATTACCGTTGCTTCAGCATCCCGTCCGGTTTGCTCGAGGACCGATTTGTCGGTGCTGTCGAGGCCAGGCCCGGGAATCGACGTATTGTCCACCACGTGCTCCTGTTTCCCGACCCCTTGAATCTGTCCGCGGCTTTGGAGCCGCCCGGCCAAGCCCAGCCCGGTTATGAATGCTTCGGCGACCCCGGTTTCACGCCGACCGGATTTCTGGGAGGCTGGGCTCCCGGCAATCGGCCGCGGGACTTGCCCGAGGACGCCGCCTATACGGTCTCGGCCGGCAGCCGGATCGTCGTGCAAGTTCACTATCACCCCGACGGGACCCCGCAATCCGATCAAACCAGGGTCGGTCTTTTCTTCAGCAGCCACCCGTCTCCCAAGCAGTTTCTGGTTCTACCGCTCGTGAACACCGGGTTCGAAATCCCGCCCGGGGCAAAGCGGTACGAGGTGAAGGCGGCGGTGACGGTGCCGCCGCTGGTCAGCGCGACGATCTTCAACGTCACGCCGCATATGCATCTGCTGGGTCGCGAGATCAAGCTGGATCTGATTCTTCCCGGCGGGAAAGTCGAACCGTTGATCTACATTGACGATTGGGATTTTGAATGGCAGGACACTTATTACTTCAAGGAACCCATCTCGCTCGCTCCGTCGAGCCGGTTGGAGTTAACCTCCCTATACGACAACTCGTCCTCGAATCCTCATAATCCGAATAACCCTCCCAAAGCCGTGCGCTGGGGGCCGCAAACCACCGACGAGATGTGTTTGGCCTTGATCGGCTTTACTCTCGAGTGACGGCTGACGATGCTCCGCGGCATCGGCGAGCTGGATGTCGGATGGGCGGTTCCGCTCTCACTCGGGTCAGTCAATAACGGCCTGATAGGTCAACAGCTGCATCAGCTCGCGCACGGGGTAGGTTCCGTCGGGTAGGAGCTGCGTATGCACGATGCCGAGTAGCTCCTCCTCGTGGTCCACCCAGAAATGCGTGGTCGCGGCGCCGCCCCATCCGAAAGTCCCTTTCGATACCGGAAGCCCGGCGGTCGCCGGGTTAGTGACGACCGACACCGTCAACCCGAACCCGAAGCCCCAATGTCTCGCCGTCCCTCCTCGACCGAACAGGCTGCTCAGCGGGTCGTGCGGGAAGTCGGGCGTCAGGTGGTTCGACGCCATGAATTCGACCGTCTTGGCGCCTAGAATTCGCTTGCCGTCGTATTCGCCTTTGTTCACCAACATCTGAGCAAAGCGCAGGTAATCGGAAACAGTGCCGACAAGCCCCGAGCCTCCCATCTTGATCGCCGGTAACTTGCGGTACGCGCTGGTCTCGGGGTCGTCAAGGAGTTCCAAACCACCCCCCTCTTTCGGGGAGTAGTTGACCGCGAAACGGTCGAGCTGGCTGTCGGGCACGTAGAAATCGGTGTCGGCCATCCCGAGCGGATCAAAGATTCGCTCCTTGAGAAACTCGCGGAACGACCTGCCGGAAACGACCTCGATCAGTCGGCCCAGCACGTCCATTCCCACGCTGTAGTTCCACTCCGTGCCCGGCTGGGCGACGAGCGGAAGCCTGGCGAGCGACTCGCACCACTCCGCCAAGCTACGTTGCTTCGCCGCGGGAGCGCTGAGAAAACTGAGTAAAGTCTCTCCGTCGCCATGAGCCACAGCCTTCACGCCGGCATCCTTGTAGAGCTGTGCAACGGGGCTCGAGAAAAAGTCATAAGTCAAGCCCGAGGTGTGGGTGAGGAGGTGGTGGATGGTGATCGGGCGCGCGGGCTCAGTTCGGACTTCGCCCTCCTTCTCGCCGAGGTAGACATGCATGTCGGCAAACTCGGGCAGGAACTTCGATATAGGATCGTTGAGCAGAAAGTGCCCCTCCTCGAACAGAATCATGACGGCGACGCCGGTGACGGGCTTGCTCTGAGAGTAAAGCCGGAAGATCGTGTCCTTGCGCATGGGCAGTTTGGCCTCCACGTCACGCAGCCCGTTGGCTTCGAAGTGAACGACCTTGCCGCGCCTCGCGACCAGGGTGACGGTTCCGGGAATCTTTTCTCGTCAATGAGGCGACGCATGCCGACGCCGATCGCTTCCAGGCGTTCGGTGGACATGCCGACGTCTTCCGCGCGGGTGACGGGCACGGCGCCCGTGTCGGCATGGGCCGGCACCGCCGGGGCCATCACCAGCGGCACGGTCAACAAAGCCGCGCTCCGCAAGCCTCGGCGTACAGCATCCATGAGCATCATTGTTATCCTCCCAAACAGTTGACTGAAGACGAACTACGTCCGTCTATTAGCAGGTCGCGCCGCGCCTAATCGCTTACCGGCGCCGTTTCGTGAGCTTCCATGCTACGCCGCCCGCGCCCAAGCGTGCGACTCGCTCCGAGCGTGCAACATAAATGTCCGAGCCCTTCTCGCAACGCGAACAAGAGCGCAATCGACGGTCCGAGCGGCCGCGCGGGAACTCCTGGGCGCGGCAGCCCGGTTCAGCGGGCTTGGGTTCGCCAATAGGGCGGTCCTTGGGGCCGGACCGCCGATTCTCCACGTAAATTTACGTCGCGCACCCATGTCTTGGCGGCCTGAATCGGTTTGGAAGCCCATGTGCTACCCTCCAAAGGCATGCAAGCCCATATTTTGGCGATGGTCTTAGCCGGCGGGAAGGGAAACCGCCTGCAGCCCCTTACCAAAGAACGCTCCAAACCGGCGGTGCCGTTCGGCGGCAAATACCGGATTGTCGATTTCGTTCTCAGCAACCTCATTAACTCCGGCATCTATTCCATCTACATCCTGACCCAATTCAAGGCCCAGTCTTTGTTGCAACATCTGCGCGACGGCTGGCAATTCGCCAATTTGCTCAAAGATCAGTTCATCATCCCCGTCCCGGCACAGATGCGCCAGGGCGAGCATTGGTACGAAGGTACTTCCGACGCTATTTACCAGAACATCCACTTGGTCGAGCTGGCAAGCCCCGATCTCGTCGCGGTTTTCGGCGCCGATCACATCTACCGCATGGACGTCACCCAGATGGCCGCCTATCACGACGAGAAGGGCGCCAAGGGCACCGTGGCGGCTTTGCCAATCTGGGTTGAAGAGGCGGCCCGCTTCGGAACCATCGAACTCGACGAGGACTGGCGTATCATCGGCTTTCACGAGAAAATCTCGAACCCGCCTGAAATACCCGGCCGGCCCGGCTGGGCGCTGGCCTCCATGGGGAACTACATATTCGACGCCGAGGTCTTGCTGGACGAGTTACGCCGAGACGCCGCCAAGCCCGACAGCGGCCACGACTTTGGTGGCGACATGCTGCCCGAGATGATCGGGGAATTCCCGATCTACGCCTACGATTTTCTCAGCAACGTCGTGCCCGGCGAAGCGCCCGAGAATCGCGGTTATTGGCGTGATGTCGGAACCATCGAGGCCTATTATGAAGCCACGATGGACTTGCGTTCGGAGAAGCCGCCGCTAAACCTTTACAACCATCGCTGGCCCCTCAGGACGGCCGAATACCCGGTCGGCCCCGCGCAATTCGCCTCCGACGGGACCGAGACCGGCTCGGTGGCGAACTCGATCATTTGCGAAGGTTGCCGCGTGTTGGGAGCCGACGTCACCGACTCCGTGCTGGGACGCCGCGTCGTGGCCGAGCGCGGGGCGCAAGTGAACGACTCGATCATCATGGAAAACGCCCTGATCGGGGCCGGCGCCAAACTACACCGCGTGATCGTTGACAAGAACGCCCACATCCCCGCCGGCACCGAAATCGGATTCGACCTCGAACTCGACCGAAAGAACCACCACGTCACCGAAAGCGGCATCGTCGTCGTCGCCGGCCGCCGCTCCCCCATCCCCATCACCTCGCTGACGATCTGAACGGCTGGGCAGCCCGCCGGCGTGCTTGTGCCATTCCAAACCGGGCCTTGACTCTATAGTTAACTACAGAGTCTATACTAAAAGCATGGGAACCCCGGAAACCACTCATCGACTCTCGCAACCGCTCAAGATCGGCGATGTCGCTCGCAAATCCGGAGCCGGCGTCGAGACTCTCCGTTTCTACGAAAACCGTGGGTTGATCACGCCCCTGGGACGTACGGCATCGGGCTATCGCATCTACGACGAGTCGGTTTTCGAGCGGCTGTCGTTTATCAAGAAGGCCCAAGCGGTGGGCTTTTCGCTCGATGAGATTGCCCGCATTATCTCCGAAGCCGCTCAGGGTAAGCGACCCTGCTCGGACGTCCGCCGCATCGCCGCCGAGCGCTTGGCCGAACTCGACCGCAGACTCGTCGAGCTGCGGCGCTACCGAAACGAATTGAAAAAAACCGTCGACGCCTGGGATCGCCGCGGCGAGCAAGAGGGCATGATCTGCGGCCTGATCGAGAGCTTGGAGGAAGGCACGCTGCACCCGCCCTCCGTCGGCGGCCGCCGTGCCCCCGGGCGCGGGAGGTGAATCATGTCGGCCCCCACATCACCATCGCGGACACCGTCGACCGCGACCTTGCGGTTGCCCATAGGCGGAATGACCTGTCAAGGATGTGTCGGCAGCGTCGAGCGAGGCTTACTGGCGGTCGCCGGCGTGGTCGGCGCTGATGTCGATTTGGCCGAAGGCGCGGCCACGATCGATTTCGATCCCCAACGAGTTACCCGCGAGCAGCTCGCCGATGCCGTTCGCGAGGCCGGCTATCAGCCCTTGAACGGGGCGGCGGAAGCACCACCTCTCGGTTTACCCGTTGTGGCGAAGCCGGTTGGCAGGCCGTTGGTGACGTTAGGGGGGCCTGTTGCCCCGATTCCGGTCGAAACGCCGTCCCCCGAGCCGGTCGTCCCCTTGGAGACGGTTCCCGAAGCAGCCGACGAACACGCCGTTGCCGAACTCGTCATCACCGGCATGACCTGCGCCGGCTGTGTTCACACGATCGAAAAACAACTACTCGCCGAGCCCGGTGTCGAGAGCGCCGAGGTCAACCTAGCAACCGGGAGGGCCAGGGTCGGATACGATACCGCGCGCGTTTCCGTCGAGCGGCTGACGCGGGCCGTTGCCGAAGCCGGGTACACGGCGCGCCGGACGGCGGCGGAAGAAACTCCGGCCGGGGAGTACGAGCACGAGGAAGCCCGCGAGTGGACGCGAAAATTCATCGTGTCGGCGGTCTTCACCGTGCCGTTGTTAGTGCTCGCCATGTCGCATGGCGCGATCTCGTTCAGCGGAATGAACTGGGTCCAGCTCGCGCTCACCTTGCCCGTGCTCTGCTATGGCGGCAGCCGCTTTTATCGCGCGGCTTGGGCGGCGGCGCGTCACTTTACGTCGGATATGAATACGTTGATCGCCATCGGAACCGGGTCGACGTTTCTGTACTCGACGGCCGCGACGGCGGCGCCTTCCTGGGTAGCGGCCCCGGGGGCGCACCAAGCTCCGGTGTATTTCGAAACAGCGGCGGCGATCATCACGCTGATCCTGCTCGGGCGGGTTCTCGAAGCGCGAGCCCGCGGGCGGACGTCCTCGGCCATTCGCAAATTGCTCGACCTACAGGCGAAGACCGCGCGAGTCGTGCGCGACGGGGCCGAGATCGACGTGCCTCTCGATAAAGTCGTGGTCGGCGACATCGTGGTCGTGAGGCCGGGCGAAAAGATCCCCGTGGACGGCATCGTGACCGAGGGCGCCTCGTCGGTCGACGAAGCGATGCTGACAGGCGAGAGCCTGCCGGTCGAAAAGAGCCGCGGCGCGAGCGTTTACGGAGCGACGATCAATCAGACCGGCAGCTTCCGTTTCGAGGCGCGACACGTCGGCGGCGATACGGCGTTGGCGCGGATCATCCTTTTGGTGAAACAAGCGCAGCAGTCCAAGGCTCCCATCGCACGCCTCGCTGATGTGATCAGCGGATACTTCACGCCCGTTGTCATCGCCATTGCGGCCATAACGTTTTTCGCTTGGTATTTCACCGCGCCCCCTGAAGAGGCGCTCAGAATGGCGCTGCTCAATGCCGTCGCCGTCTTGATCATTGCCTGCCCGTGTGCGATGGGTCTGGCCACGCCGACGGCGGTCATGGTCGGCATTGGACGAGGGGCGGAAAACGGAATCTTGATCAAGAGCGGGGGGGCGATCGAGGTCGCCGAGAAAATTCGCACGATTGTGTTCGACAAAACGGGGACGATCACGGCCGGCAAGCCGCAAGTGACGAACGTCATCGCGTTCCGGGCAACGTCGGAAAACGTCTTGCTGGGGGCCGCGGCGTCAATCGAAAACCTGTCCGAGCACTCTTTGGCCCGAGCCGTTGTGAGTGAAGCCGAGTCGCGAGGGTTGGTGTTGGAGAAGACCGAATCCTTCAAGGCACTGGTCGGTTACGGCGTGGAAGCGAAGCTGCGCGGCCGTGACTGGCTGCTCGGAAACGAACGCCTGATGCGCGAACGCGGCATCGACACGACCGCGGCCGCCGATCCGCGACAACAGCTCGCGAGTAAGGGCATGACCGCTGTCTTTGTCGCGGCCGACGGTGTCTTGGTCGGGCTGATCGGCATTGGCGATCCGGTCAAGCCCGGCGCCGCCGCGACAATCGCCGCCCTTCACGCCGACGGCGTCCGGACCGTCATGATCACCGGTGACACCCGTCAAGTGGCCGAAGCGGTGGCGGCCGACGTGGGTATCGACAACGTACTGGCGGAAGTGCTGCCCGAGGGTAAAGCCGACGAAGTGAAGAAGCTGTGGCAACCGGGCCGCGCTGTCGCCATGGTCGGCGACGGCATCAACGACGCTCCCGCGCTGGCCGCGGCCGATCTCGGTATCGCGCTCGGCGCGGGCACCGACGTAGCGCTCGAGACGGCGGACCTGGTTTTGGTGCGCAATGAGCTAAGCGGCGTAAGCGCCGCCATCGAGCTTTCCAAGCGAACGATGCGTACGATTCGCCAGAACCTCTTCTGGGCATTCGCCTACAACGTCGTGGGGATCCCGATTGCCGCCGGGGTCTTCTATTCCTGGACCGGATGGCTGCTTTCGCCGATTATCGCCTCGGCCGCCATGGCCTTCTCAAGCGTGTCGGTTGTGACAAACAGCCTGCGTCTGCGGCGGGCGCGGATCTCGGGCTGAGCGGGCGTGGACGCCGGCGCCGTCATTCGTTAGCCGGCACTCTCACAAGAGTTCCGCGCCGTCAGACCCGTGAGATCAGGCCGCGCGCCGCCGAAGAAAACACTCACCAAATACCCGACCGCGAACAAGATTCCATTGCTGAAAAGCCCGACCAGCATCGGAGTCATTTCGAAATTGAAACCGATGTCGTAGTTGAGCGCGCCCGTCAGCGTCGCCCAACCAACGAACGCCAAGCACACAATGATTCCCGTGTTGGCTCCCAGTTCGGTAGCCCGGGTTGATAGAAATCCCAACGCAAACAATCCCAGCATTCCACCGGCCAACACGGAAACCAGCAACGCGGCAATTTCATAGGACGCCGTCGAACGCGTCAGAGTCAACGCCAGCGCCACGCCCGTCGCGACCACCCCGCCCACGAAAACCGCGGCGCGCCCGAACATCAACTGCACCTGGTCGGCCGTCTTGGGCCTGAGACGAACGAAGTGGTCTTTCGTCAACACCGTGGCGATGCTGTTGAGATCGGCGCTGACCGACGACATCGCCGATGAAAGCAGAGCCGCCAAGATCAATCCCATCAACCCGGCCGGGAAATGCGTCGCGATGAAGTAGGGCAAGATTGTATCGGGTTGTCCGCTGACGGTCGCGGGCAGCTGCTCGCCGCTCAACTCATAGAACGACCACAGACTGCAGCCAATCACGCCGAAGGCAAACCAAGTGGGGACGGTCGAAAGAATGCCCAACCGCACGCCTCGCCGGGCATCGGCATCCGAGCGCGCCACCAGGTAGCGCTGGACCATGCTCTGCTCGGTCGTGTAGTAGCGCACGAATTGCGCCAGCCCGGCGACGAAATAGATCCAAGCCGTGGGCTCGTCGAAATAGAGGCTGCGCGCGCTGAATTCGAGGTTCCCAATGCCGTATTTCCCGGCGTTCCAGGCGTGCGAAAAGATCGCTCCCGCGCCGACGCCGGATTCGAGCACAATCGCGATCATAATGACAAACGCTCCCCCGATCATCAGCACGCCCTGGATCACCGAAGTCCAAATCGACGCCTCGATGCCCCCAATCAAGGTGTAGAGCAACGTAAACGCACCCACCCCGACGATGACCTCGGTGAGGCCCCAACCGGCGATCACTTCGATCGCGATGGCCGTCGTGTAAAGCGTATAGCCGAGGTCGGAAATCCGCTGAAACACGAAACCCACCGAGCCATAGAGCCGCGCCGGATACCCGAAGCGACGTTCGAGGTATTCATAAACGCTCATGCGGACGACCCGACGGTAGAAGGGCACAACGTACTTGGCGACAAAGACCAACACAATCAGCGCCGCCGACATATAGAACAACTGCCACCAATCCCGAGCGAACACCGACCCGGGAATGGCGACGAAGGTCGCGCTGCTGATCGTTGTCGCCATCATCGTGAAGCCCACGGCGTAGCCCGGAATGCGACGATTGGCGACGAAGTATTCGCTGGTTGTTTTTTGCTTACGCGCGGCGCGTATCCCGATCGCGGTGACGGCGGCGAGGTAGACGGCGATCAGGAAGTAGTCGATGAAGGCGAGAGACGACATGGTCAGGTGAGCTTACCCGTCGCGGGTGTATGGGGAAAAGGCGAAAATCGGCGGTCCAAGATACACGCGCGGCTCAGATGCGCGCGAACTTGTGCAGAGCGGGGCAAGTCGCTGGAACCACGCCGTCGCGTCCCCCCGCCGACCAGACAACCTCGCCGACATAGATGCTGCCAGCGGAGTCGATGCAGATGTCGTGCGGCGCGAAGAAATCGCCGGGCGTGCCGGGGTTGTCTCCGTTGCCCCATCGAGTGACGATCTCGCCGTTGGTGGTGAGGATGCTGACGCGACCGCCCGAGGGGTTCGGCCCGCTCTCCTGCCACGGGAACAGACCGGCTTTGCGGCCGACTTCGGCGACGTAGACGTTGTCGGCGGAATCGATGAATACTTGCATGGGACGAGAAACGTGCGTCCACTCGGTGATGAATTCGCCTTCCGCCGAAAAGATCTGCACGCGGCTGTTTTCGCGGTCGGCGACATAGACTCGGCCGGCGCTGTCGAGGGCGATGCCGTGGGGCAGGTTGAACTCTCCGGGGCCCGCGCCGGGACCGCCCCAAGATAATTGCAACTCCCCCTCAGGCGAAAACTTGTGGACACGCGCATTGCCGTAACCGTCGGTGACGTAGATCGATCCGTCGGGTGTCAGGGCGATGTTGGTCGGGTAATTGAACGGCTCACCGCCGTGCGTGACCTGCCGGTAGTCGAAATCGCGCATCCCGGTTTCACTGGGAGTGCCGTCGCCGAGCGCCATTACCAACTCGCCCTCGGGCGTGTATTTGCGCACCGTATGGCCATCGTCGTCGGTCGCGTAGACCATGTCGTCGGGGCCGATGTGCAGACCGTGGGGCCGCACGAAGTCGCCTTCGCCCCAAGCGCGGACGACGTTGCCGTCGCGGTCAAACACGATGATCGGGTGCTCGCCGCGATTAAAGACGAACAGGCGATCTTGGGAATCCACGGCGATTCCGGCGACATCGATGAAGCGCCAATCTTCCGGCATCGTCTCCCAGCCGGGAACAGGGCGGTACTGAAAATCCCCCGCGCCCACGACGGGCGGCGGGCTAGCTTGAATCGGCTCGGACACGGGCTTACTCCTCGACGGTTGGAAAAAGGCGCGGCCGAATCACCACGCTGCGGAGAAGATAGCAAACCGGACCCGGGATGTCGAGGCAGTGGCGCCGAATTACGTTTCGTAGACCGTGTCGCCGAAGTACGTGTCGCCGAAGTACGTTAACCGTGAACCGTGAGCCAGAGCCACCGACCTTGGCGACAGGAGCCCGGTTCAACGGACTTGAGAACGCCCATAGGCCGGTCCCCTCTCGACTCGGATAACGACTCACGGCCCACGTAATTCGGCGCCACGTACGCCCGGCGTCACGTACCCCCCTTGACCGCGCTTCGGCGCCCTGTAAACTGGTACACGTAGACCGAGAGCGTTCTACGGGGAAGTCCGAACCGTGAAACAATCCAAAGGACAACAAGAAGGTCGCACGTCGTTGTGTCGACACGGCGCGGCCGCCCCTGCGCCCAAGCCACTTTCCTCGACTTCCGCCACCCCTCTCTCGATCGACAAACCCCGCCTAGCGATTGTTCGCATTAACAACGTCATTATTCTTGTCAGTGTACGCAGCCCCGGTTAAGGGCTTCTGAAGACAAGAATTCAGAGGCCACTGACCGGGGCGAGCTAACCGGTTGTGTGGTCTTTTTTTGTTTTGAGACCGCCACGAAGAAACCGATCACGGTGTTCTCGGGCGGTCAGTGGCGAGGAGAGAAAATTATGTCGTTGATGTCGGGTGCGCAAATCTTATTGGAAAGCTTGACGCGGGAAGGCGTCGAGATCGTCTTCGGTTACCCCGGAGGCGTAACCCTTCCCATCTATGACGTGCTTTACGATCATCCGTTGAAGCACGTTCTGATGCGGCACGAGGAGAATGCGAGTTTCGCGGCCGAGGGCTATGCTCGAACGACCGGCAAGGTCGGCGTGTGCATGGCGACCTCGGGTCCGGGGGCGACGAATCTAACCACGGGCCTCGTCGACGCCCTAATGGACTCGATTCCGATTGTCGCGATTACCGGACAAGTCCCCAGCAAGTTGATCGGGCGCGACGCGTTTCAGGAAGCCGATACTTTCGGCATCACGCGCGGCGCGACCAAGCACAACTATCTCGTCAAGGACATCAACGAGCTGGCCGACACGATCCACGAAGCCTTCTACGTGGCGTCCTCGGGACGCCCAGGGCCGGTCTTGGTCGACACCACCAAGGACGTTCTGCTCGCCAACGCCACATATCGTCCGGCGGATCAAATCGAGGAAATGCGCGGTTACGAGTTGCGTCTCGACGCCGATGACGACGAGATCGACGCCGCCATTGAGTTTCTATGGCGAGCCGAGCGGCCCTATATCTACGCCGGGGGCGGCGTGATCGCCTCGGGAGCCTCGGCCGAGCTTGCTGACTTTGCCGAAACCCTCGACGCCCCAACAGCGACGACGGTGATGGGGCTGGGCGCGATTCCGAGCGGCCACCCGAACTACATCAGCATGTTGGGGATGCACGGCAGCTACGCGGCCAACATGGGCGTGACCGAATGCGATGCACTGATTGCGCTTGGCGTCAGGTTCGACGACCGCGTCACCGGCCGATTGGATGCCTTCGCCCCGAATGCCCGTGTGCTGCACGTCGACATCGACCCGGCTGAAATGGGGAAAAATCGCAAACCCGACGTCGGCATCGTGGGCGACGTCAAGCATGTGGTGCGGCGGCTGACCGAGCGCCTGAAAGAAACCAAGGACTCGCGCGGCGGCCGCAATCAGGCGTCGCGTTCGGCCTGGCGAGAGAAGATCACCGGCTGGATGCGCGAGCACCCCTACGGCTACCAGCCGAGCAATGACGAAATCAAGCCGCAAGCGTTGGTGCAGAAAATCGACGCGATCTCGGGCGGCGAGGCCGTCATGTCGGTCGATGTCGGGCAGCACCAGATGTGGGCCGCGCAGTACATGCGTTTCAACGGCCCGCGGCAGTGGGTGGTTTCGGGCGGTTTGGGCGCGATGGGCTTCGGTTTGCCGGCGGCGATCGGAGCGCAGTTCGGCCGGCCCGACAAGGTGGTTTTCGCGTTGGTCGGCGACGGCGGATTCATGATGAGCCTGCCGGAGTTGGCGACCATCGCCAGCAACAAGCTGCCCCTGAAAATGGTTGTTCTCAACAACGGTACGCTGGGGATGGTGCGGCAGTGGCAGGAGCTTTTCTACAACAAGCGTTACAGCCAGATTGAGATGGATTGCTTCCCCAACTGCGAACTGCTCGGCGCCGCCTTCGGCATCAAGGGACGCATCGTCGAAAAGCCGGGTGATCTCGACGACGCGTTCGAGCAGGCCATGGCCGAGCCCGGGCCTTTCCTACTCGACGTCAAGGTAACGCCCGAGGAAAACGTTTTCCCGATGATTCCCTCCGGCGGCGCGGTGAATGAGATGATCCTCGAACCGCCCAAGCCGGTCACAGTGGGAGATTGACCATGAATCAACTGATATCCCTACTGGTGGAAAACAAACCCGGCGCGCTGATGCGGGTGGCCGGCGTGCTGACGGCGCGTGGCTACAATATCGAAAGTCTGACGGTGGCGCGTACTCTCGACCCGACGCTTTCGAGCATGACGATCGTCGTCGACGTCGATCCGGCGATGCAGTCGCTGTTGATCAAACAGATCAAGCGGCTTGTCAATGTCGTGGAGACCGTCGATCTGACCGAGTCGCAGGCCGTGTGCCGCGAGATGGCGCTAATTAAGATCGACGTCTCGCCCGAGATGCGTCCGGCTTTGCTGAAAGAAGCCGACATTTTCCGGGCACACGTGGTGGACGCCTCGCCGTCGTCCTATACGATCGAGGTGACGGGCGCGGGCGAAAAGCTCGATGCGTTGATCTCGCTGTTGCATAATTACGGCGATGTTCAGATGATTCGTTCCGGCGCGATGGCGATGTCGCGTTCGCCGATGACGAAATCGCACGAAGCGTTTATGGAAATTACCGGCCGCAACGGCGACACAAAAGGGGTGCTGAAGGCCTAGCCGTCGCGGGGAAGTTTAAGCGGGGGGCGCCCCCGGGGATGCGGAGTTACAAGAGGATCGGTCAGCGAGACCGGCGCCGCGTCGAGTCGATAGACAAAACAGGAGCAATAGATGGCAACCATTTACTACGAAAAAGACGCCACTCTCGATGATCTCGCGGGCAAGACCGCGGCCATCATCGGTTACGGCAGCCAAGGGCACGCACACGCCTTGAATCTCAAGGACAACGGCGTCGATGTCGTCGTGGGACTCTACGCCGGCAGCCAATCGTGGCCCAAGGCCGAAGCCGCCGGGCTGAAGGTGATGACCACCGCCGACGCTTCCAAGGCCGCCGACGTGATCATGATCTTGGTTTCCGACCACATCCAGGGCGATCTCTTCAAGGACGAAATCGAACCCGGGCTCGAGGCCGGCAACACGATCATGTTCGCCCACGGGTTCAATATTCACTACGGGCAGATCGAAGCGCCGGCGAACGTCGATGTCTCGATGATCGCCCCCAAGGCCCCCGGCCACCGCGTTCGCGAACTCTTCACCGAGGGCGTCGGCGTGCCCGGCTTGTTGGCCGTTCATCAGGACGCCTCGGGCAAAGCCAAGCAGCAGGCGTTGGCCTATGGGCTGGCGCTCGGTTGCCTCAAGGCCGGCGTGATCGAGACGACCTTCAAGGAAGAGACCGAGAGCGATCTATTCGGTGAACAGTCGGTGCTGTGCGGCGGTTGCGCGGAGCTGATTCGCGCCGGTTTCGAAACCTTGGTCGAAGCGGGCTATCAGCCCGAAATCGCCTACTTCGAGTGCCTGCACGAGCTGAAGTTGATCGTCGATCTGGTTTATGAAGGCGGTCTCAGCTACATGCGCTACTCGGTCAGCGATACGGCGGAATACGGCGACTACTCGCGCGGACCGCGGGTAATCGACGATCACGTGCGCGAGAACATGAAGCAAGTCCTCGCCGAAGTGCAGTCGGGCCAATTCGCCAAGGAATGGATCGACGAAAGCAAAGCCGGACGGCAAAAGTTTCTCGACACCCGCAAAGCGCAGCAAGACCAATTGGTCGAGCAAGTGGGCGGAAACCTGCGGGAGATGATGTCCTTCTTGAAGAAGAAGGGCGCATCGAGCTAGTTGTTTAATTTGCCTTGAGCCGCGAAGCGACGGCGGGAATATAGCCCAGGATGGAGCCGAAGGCGAGGGCACGGAGTCAGATAACGATGAAGCGACGTTCGGTTTCGACGCACAGTAGGTTGAGCCCTGAAAGGGCGGCGGGAGGCTGTTGACATTCATTTTCGCGGCAGCCTTGTGAATGCCGCGTATTCAAGAAAACGGAACCGGCCCCGATTGTTTCCAGAAGCGGATCAGTAGGGTCCAAAAGGAAAGCAAGCCATGCGAGTCTTCATTTACGACACGACGCTGCGCGACGGCACGCAGGGGGAGCACGTCTCTTTCTCCGTCGATGACAAATTGCAGATCGCTCACAAACTCGACGAGCTGGGGATCGACTACATCGAGGGCGGTTGGCCGGGTTCGAATCCCCGCGACAAGGAGTTCTTTCGGCTGGCCAAGGATATCGAGCTCAAGCATGCTCGCTTGACCGCTTTCGGTTCGACGCGCTACGCCCGCAACACGGTCGAGGAAGACCCCAACGTCATCGCCCTGCTCGAGGCCGAAACGCCCGTCATCACGATTTTCGGCAAGAGTTGGGAGCTGCACACGCGCCAGGCTCTGGGCGTCGACGAAGAGCAAAATCTGGCGATGATTTCCGAAACGGTCGCTTATCTCAAGAAGCACGACCGCGAAGTTCTCTACGACGCCGAGCATTTTTTCGACGGCTACGAAGCCAACTCCGATTTCGCTCTGCGCACTCTCGAAGCCGCCCACGAAGCCGGAGCCGACGCCATGGTGCTTTGCGATACCAACGGCGGCACGGTAACCCATCGATTGGGCGAAATCTTCAGCGAGATTCGTAAACGCTTTGACGGCGTCATCGGGATTCACACGCACAACGATTCCGACCTCGCGGCGGCCAATGCCGTCACGGCCGTTGAGTTGGGCGCTACCCATGTGCAAGGAACCATCAACGGCTACGGCGAACGTTGCGGCAACGCCAACCTGTGTTCGATCATCCCGATCCTCGAACTTAAACTGGGCCACACGACCGTCGGCAAGGAGAGGGTCGAGCATCTCACGGGAGTCGCGAATTTCGTCAGCGAGACGGCGAATCTGTCGCTTCCCAACGACCGACCATTTGTCGGCCGCAGCGCCTTCGCTCACAAGGGCGGCATCCACGTCAGCGCCGTCTTGAAAGACGCCTCCACCTACGAGCATATCGAGCCCGAAACGGTCGGCAATCGCCGTCGCGTTTTGATCAGCGACCTTTCCGGACGCAGCAATATTTTCTACACGCTCAAGGAAAAGGGTCTTGAAGAGTTGCTCGACGACGCCAAGCGCCGGCAACTGCTCGACCGCATCAAGCAGCTCGAGTACGAAGGCTACGAGTTGGAATCCGCCGAGGGCAGCTTCGAGCTGCTGGTGCGAGAGGTGTTGCAGCCCGATCACTTCTTCTTCGAGCTGGAGAACATGAACCTCGTCAGCGAGAAGAAGGACGGCAAACACACCGAATGCAAAGTCGAGATGACGGTGCGCGCGAGGGACGGGCTGCACACCGCCACCTCGGACGCTTCCGGGCCTTTCGACGCCATGTCGGCGTGCTTGCGCAAGTGCCTATCGCAGACCTATCCGCAAATCGCCGATATTCGATTGAAGGATTACAAGGTCCGCGTGCTGGAACCGAATCGCGGCACCGCCGCCAAAGTCCGCGTCCTCGTTGAGTGGAGCGACCACAAGACCAACTGGACGACCGTCGGCGTTTCCGACGACGTTCTCGAAGCCAGTTGGAACGCCTTGGTCGACTCGATTCGCCTGGAGCTGCTCCGCTTGGCCGAAACCGACAAGAGCCTCGAAAAGACCGTCGAGGACTACTGCTGGGGCGTGTAGATTCCGCCCCCTGTACCCTTCCAGAGTGGCTGCCCAGCGCGGTAGTTCATAGAAGACCGGCCACCCGAGAGGAGCGCCCTTCGCCCCCTGCGTGATCGAACGCCTGGGGGGGACTTGCGCCCTCCCGGTGTGGTCCGCAACCGAAAGCCCAGTGGGGAGTTCGCGCCGTTTGTTCGAGCGCCAGTACAGGGGTGCCGTTGGTTGCGGCGGCTGGTGTTTGTCCTACGCGCCGACGTCCCCAATCAAGGCCGCGAATCAACGGCCGCGGGGTTCCGCAAATACGCAACCGCGCCCGCTTGCAACGAACGCCCCGTCACCTTGGCGTTGCCGTAGTTCCGCATCGCGACCACCCCGAAACTCGCCGCCGCGGCGCTATTGGCGATCGTGAACGCCTTGTAGTGGTTGGCCTCGGGGTTTCTCCGCTGAGTCCACCATTGGAAGGCAAAGAACCCTCCGCCGACCGCGGCTTTGATCATCGCGGCCTTGCGACCACTGAAAGTTCCGTCGGCATTGCGCAGCAACGGGTTCAACTCGCGACGCCCCATCGACGAGTGGGCGTCAAGAAGGTTGACGGCCGCGAAGGCGATCCAGGAGGCGATCCAGGCTTTCTTCCAGCGCTTCTTGCCGCGCTCTCGGGTGTCCGTGCCTGGCCGTGAGGTCAGGTAGGGCCTATAACGCACCGCCGGAGCTTCGTAAGTGTCGGCCCGGTCGAAATCGAGCGGCGGCGCGACCGCCGCGTCGGCCGCTTGAGCCGGGGCCGGGAGCATCAACAATGTGCCCACCGCGAGGGTGCAAGCAAAAAGGAACTTCAGCGTGGTGAGGGACTTGGCAAACATGGCGGCTCCTTGTGCGACGCCGCCGGTTCAAAGTGCGGCCCCTTGATTTGGGCCGCCGGCGTGTCGCTTGATAGAGCCAGTTTGCGGCAAGTCCTAGGCGAAACACATGACGCGAAAGCCACATTTCGTAACCGGTACCAACGAGGGGGTCGTATCCGGGGTTACACCGGCGAGAGCGTTCAGGGGAAGGGTGGTGACCGGCACTCGTGGCCGGTCCAAGTCGACAGTCTTGACCGGGTCTCAGCCGGTTACGGAGCAAGGGCGACCTACTACAGGGCGCCCCACTTCGTACCCCGCGCGGACACGGCGGGCAGCGAAACCCGCCGACTTTTCAAAACGGGAGGTCTATTCCATCGCAATTGTGGCGATGTTCGATTCATGCCCGCCGATGTTGACCAGAATGGACTGGTCGCCACTGGGCGTGAAGAAACTCGGACGCACGTTCAGTTGCAAAACGCCCACCAGCTCCGGCGTCATGCCGAGGAACTGAACTTCGGCCTCGTGACCAGCGATTTGGACGCTCGCATGGAGCGGCGCTCGGATCAGAGGGATCGCCGTGGCGGCCTGTCCGCTGGCAAGTACCGGGGAGACCGGTCCCTGACCCGTCATGTAGACCGTGACGATCGTGTTACGGTCGGCCGGATTGCTCGGTGTAATGAAATCGCCGTGCTGATCGACCACGGCCGCTCGGCCGCCGTTGTAGGTGAAGATCCCCGGGGAGGCGTTCGCCACCGGAATGCTTTGCATCGCGCCGCGGGCGCCGCTGTTGTCCACCGCGATCTTGACCAAGCCCATGCCGGCCGCTTCGAAAGGCAACTGGATGTTGATCTGGTTGTCGCCGAGGTAAGTCAGGGGCGCTTCGGAAATCAGCAAGCCTTCCGGCGTGAAGACCAAAACCCGAACGCCGTTGATCTGCGTCGGCAGCGTGTCCATGTTTCGCCCAATGAAGGAAGCCTTCGTGCCGTCCTCGGTCCCGCCGAGCAAGCGGCCGAAAATCGAGCCGAGCACGCCGCCCGAAAAATTGGTCGTATAGCTCGCCGAATTGACAATCCCGTTGTCGAAAATCTCCGGCGTTGGGTTGGGCTGGTCGCCCAAAATCAGCGTCACCGGAACCACGAAGGTATCCGTCGTCACCCCAATAGCGGTAGATGGGTATTTACTTGACTCAGGTATTGGGAAATAGCCCCTACATGTTGTGGTCGTCCGTAGCGCGTGTCGCGGTGCCTCCGACCAGCGATTTGTAGGGTGCCGGTGGCACGGCGACGGCCTGTTGAACCAGGCGGTAAAAGAGCTTGCCTCGACTTCTGGACTTGCGGCGGTTGAAGCGGAAGGCGAATTCGTCGAGGTAGGAGTCGAGATGCTCGTGACTGACCGCTCCTTGATGCGTGCCCAGTATCCAGCCGCTTCACTAACGACACCACGCGGTGCACCCGGGGGAGCAGTTTCGAGGCGCGCGCCGGTTGCCCCTCCAGGTAGCTCACCTCGTGGCGATAGCCGTCGCCTTCGAGCGGTTCGTATCCCAGCCAACCGTCGGTATGGACCACGCTGCCGGGTTCGATCGACTCGCCGACGAAGGCCATCAAGCTGTCCCCGGAGGCGTTGGGAATGGTGCGTATCCGAACCCGCCCGATGCCGGCACCATCTTCCTCGGCCGCTACTACAATCAGCGCCTTAGCGTCGGTTTGGCGACCGCGCACGCCCTCCTCCAAGCCTCCTAAGTAAGTCTCGTCAACCTCCACGCGCCCGCTGAGCCGATCGCGTCCGGGCCGCACCATGGCGCGCCGGAGCTTATGCAACCAAGTCCAGGCCGTTTTGTAGCTGCCCAGGCCCAACACCCGCTGCAAGCCCAGCGCGCTCGCCCCGTTCTTCTGGCTCGTGAGCCACCACATGGCTCGAAACCAACTCTGGAGGGGTTGGCGGGTGTCTTGAAATATTGTGCCCGCCGTTGGAGAAGCTTGATGCCCGCAGCCGGCGCACTCCAGCAGCGCTGTCCGCACCGCCCACGCTTTGTCGTGCCCGCATCGCGGACAACGAAAACCCTCCGGCCAGCGGAGTTGACACAGATACTCTCGACAGGCCTGCTCGGTGGCGAAACGCGCCTCGAACTCGGCCAGATTCCGAGGATAATCTTCCATTTCCCCGATCCTACATCTTGTGGTCACCTGAGTCAAGTAAATACCCATCTAGCGGTAAAGGTAATCGTCGCCACCTCGCCGATTTGCGCCGGCACCCCCTGGGTGTCGATTTGAACGCTGACTTCCGTCGGCGTGTCGCCCTCTTCGGGGGAAATCGAAATGCGGTCGGCGAGCGAGCCTTCCACCGTCGCTTCCCAGCGAAGTTCACCGCTCGAAGCCGTAACATTCAGCTTCGCGCCTTCGGGATTCGGTCCGGTTGCGACACCGGCAAAGGTCAGGCTCGAGGGCAGGGCGCTGATGTTCTGGATCACCGCGGGCGTATCGGCGGTGAAGAGCGCGAAATTATCAACCGAGTTCAGCTCCGCTCCCTCAGCCAAATCAGCACTGATTTCAATCCGTTTGACGAAACCGAGGGTCCCGAAGAAAGACCGGTCGCCCTCGACGCGCGTCCAGGCGCTTTCGTCCAGAAACGCGATTTGCCGACTCCACGGGTCGCCCGGGAACACGCCCGTCCAGCGAAACGCCGTATCAGTCCCGATCAGCAAAATTTCGACCGCTTTGGCGGCTCCCGACAGAGATGAATGGCGATAGTCGAATTCGAAACGTGGGGCATCCAGACCGTGATAATTGCCGAGATAGAGTTCCGGCACGACAAAGGCGTCCGGCGCCGGTCCGCCGTTTTCGACCATGCGCACGAAGCCTTCCGGGTTGCCTTCAAACTCGTTCCAGATCAACTGGGCATTCTTGTCGCCCTCCGTGCCCAGGTCGATTCGCTCCGAAGCGGGATAGTTGCGGGACCAACTGTCCATGCCGGCCGAAAATGACGTGATGGCGGGCAAAACCGGCAACGCGAAGTCGCCGCGCACGAGAATCTTGACGTTGTCAAGGGAAGTCCGGTTGCCGGCCCCCGGGGTGTAACTGGCTCGGATTTCCAGGCGTTTCGGGTTGGAAAACACCTGCTCGAAAGCCATAAAATCGCCTTCGAAGATACGCCAATTTTCCTCGACCATGGTAATAGAATACGTTTCCCAATTTTCGTTGGGGTCGGGAGGGCCGAGAGAGACCCAGCGCCACGATCCGAGGTCGCCGAAAAGACGCACTTCCACGAAGAAGTTTCCGTCCTTGAACGCTGTGAGCATCGCCAGGTCAAACGTGAGGCGCGGCTCGTCGAGCGAGAGAAAATCCACCAGAAATTCGTCCAGGGCGACGAACCATTCCAAAGCCGGGTCATTTCAATCGCGCAGCCGCGCCCGACCGTCGGGATTTCCTCCGGTGGCGAAAAACTCGAGGCTTGAGGCGTCGTCGCCGACATTGGTTCCGGCGTAGGGGCTGGGTGTGTCGTTGCGGGTCCAGCCTTCCAGGTCTTCATCAAACGTGGACTCGGCGATGACTTTCACCGGATCGATCATCGGCCCCGTGACCGTGGCCGTCAGCGTTCCCTCGATCGGACTCTCCGTCGGCACGTTGAAATAAAACGCGATGAAGTAAGTCCCCGCTTTGATTTTCGGAAACTGCGCCGGATGGGTATTTACTTGACTCAGGTATTGGGAAATAGCCCCTACATGTTGTGGTCGTCCGTAGCGCGTGTCGCGGTGCCTCCGACCAGCGATTTGTAGGGTGCCGGTGGCACGGCGACGGCCTGTTGAACCAGGCGGTAAAAGAGCTTGCCTCGACTTCTGGACTTGCGGCGGTTGAAGCGGAAGGCGAATTCGTCGAGGTAGGAGTCGAGATGCTCGTGACTGACCGCTCCTTGATGCGTGCCCAGTATCCAGCGCTTCACTAACGACACCACGCGGTGCACCCGGGGGAGCAGTTTCGAGGCGCGCGCCGGTTGCCCCTCCAGGTAGCTCACCTCGTGGCGATAGCCGTCGCCTTCGAGCGGTTCGTATCCCAGCCAACCGTCGGTATGGACCACGCTGCCGGGTTCGATCGACTCGCCGACGAAGGCCATCAAGCTGTCCCCGGAGGCGTTGGGAATGGTGCGTATCCGAACCCGCCCGATGCCGGCACCATCTTCCTCGGCCGCTACTACAATCAGCGCCTTAGCGTCGGTTTGGCGACCGCGCACGCCCTCCTCCAAGCCTCCTAAGTAAGTCTCGTCAACCTCCACGCGCCCGCTGAGCCGATCGCGTCCGGGCCGCACCATGGCGCGCCGGAGCTTATGCAACCAAGTCCAGGCCGTTTTGTAGCTGCCCAGGCCCAACACCCGCTGCAAGCCCAGCGCGCTCGCCCCGTTCTTCTGGCTCGTGAGCCACCACATGGCTCGAAACCAACTCTGGAGGGGTTGGCGGGTGTCTTGAAATATTGTGCCCGCCGTTGGAGAAGCTTGATGCCCGCAGCCGGCGCACTCCAGCAGCGCTGTCCGCACCGCCCACGCTTTGTCGTGCCCGCATCGCGGACAACGAAAACCCTCCGGCCAGCGGAGTTGACACAGATACTCTCGACAGGCCTGCTCGGTGGCGAAACGCGCCTCGAACTCGGCCAGATTCCGAGGATAATCTTCCATTTCCCCGATCCTACATCTTGTGGTCACCTGAGTCAAGTAAATACCCATCCTGCGCCGTATTGATGTCAATCCTGGCCACGCCGCGCGGATTGGGCTTTTGGCGAAAGTCCGACAGGAAGTTCCCGAGGCCGTCGGTTCCCACGTCTTGTCCGAACTCGACGGCCAACGCGACGGGGGCGCTTGGCGACGTGACGAATTCCACAACCAATCGCGTTGCTCCCTCGGGGACGAAGATCGTATAGCTGCCTTCGCCGTTGAGGACGGTCATCTCCTCCTCGACCGCCGGCAGGCTCACGATGATGGGATGCGCGTTCGTCAGTGCCGTGGCGGCCGCCAGCGGCGACACCGAGGCCATGAGTAATAGGGCGAGTAGGCGCAAGAATGACGTTGGGGGGCAGGGGGAGGTTCGGCCGATCGTATCAGCTTCCAAGGCTCATAGTGCGATCTAAGACCGTCATGGGGGAATCAGGGATTCACCTAACTACTTACGGGGTTTTAACTTATCCATCGAGAGCCGTTCTCGCGACCTCGTTCGGCCCAGTGCCGCGAGGTGATTCGCCGTGGACCGTCGAGATGGTTCGCAGCGACTCGACATATGTCCTTATATTACCAATGGCATATGACTCGATGGAAGCTCCAATGAGGCCGCGGCCGCTGGGTCGTGTCCGGCGAGCCGGCCTTCCGCGGTTCTCGGGGTCCTCGATCAGAGGGCGATCAGCGGGGCGATCACGAGGGCCACGATCGACATCAGCTTGATCAGAATATTCATCGACGGCCCTGACGTATCCTTGAAAGGATCGCCAACCGTATCGCCGACCACGGTCGCTTTGTGGGCCTCGGAACCCTTCACTTCGCCTTCCATCTCACCCTTTTCGATCAGCTTCTTGGCGTTGTCCCAAGCTCCCCCGGCGTTGGCCATGAAAAGCGCCAGCAGAACGCCGGTCACCGTCGCTCCCGCCAACATACCGCCCAGCGCCTCGGGGCCGAGCACGTAACCCATTGCCACCGGCGCCAGAACCGCTACCAGTCCGGGTGCGACCATTTCTTTCAGAGCGGCCGACGTGGCAATATCCACGCAACGGGCGGCGTCGGGCTTCACGCCTTCTTCGCCCGCCAACAGTCCTTTGATTTCGCGAAACTGACGGCGGATTTCCTCGACCATCTTGCCGGCGGCGCGTCCGACGGCGGACATCGTCTGGGCGGCGATAAAGAAGGGCAGGATGCCGCCGATCAGCAAGCCGATCACCACGCGCGCGTCATTGACTTGAATATTGACGGCCGGCAACCCGTTGGCCAGGCGAATGGCATCGACCGCTTGCGTATAGGCCGAAAACAGCGCCAGCGCGGCCAACGCGGCCGATCCGATCGCAAACCCCTTGCCCATCGCGGCGGTCGTATTGCCCAGCGAATCAAGAGTATCGGTGATGGCGCGGACCTTCGGTCCCAAACCGGCCATTTCTGAAATACCGCCGGCGTTGTCGGCAATCGGCCCGTAGGCGTCAACGCTCATCGTGATGCCCACGGTGGCCAGCATGCTGACCGCCGCCAGCCCAATGCCGTAGAGCCCTGCCACGCCGTGCGCGACGTAGATCGCGGCGCAGATCATCAATACCGGCCAGGTGCAGCTCCGAAAGCCCACCGCCAGGCCTTCAATGATGTTGGTCGCCGCGCCGGTCTTCGAAGCTTCGGCGATGCCGAGAACGGGCTTCATCGAGGTGTAGTATTCGGTGACATAGCCGATCGCAACGCCGCCGACAGTGCCCGCCACGATGGCCCAGAAGACGCCGTTGCTGATGACCGAAGCGCCGACGACCCCGTAGGCCGCCGCCAGAAACAACGCCGCCGC
Organism: Bryobacterales bacterium; assembly: GCA_965248235.1. GTDB lineage: Bacteria > Acidobacteriota > Terriglobia > Bryobacterales > UBA6623 > UBA6623. The sequence goes on from CBDFIU010000004.1 coordinate 1,136,619, forward strand.
CAACCAAGCCGAATAGCGCAAAGCCGCGGCCGGCCCCATCCCGCTCAAGAGGCGAATCGAGATGATGCCGACCACCGAACAAATCAGGCCGACCCCGGCCAGCACCAGCGGCAAAGCCATCAAGGCTTCGCGAGCCCCCTCGCCGCCCAGCATCGCCAACGTCTCGGCGCCCAATGTCGCCGCGATCGCCATCGTGGCGATCATGGACCCTACGTAGGACTCGAAAATATCCGCTCCCATCCCGGCCACGTCGCCAACATTGTCGCCCACGTTGTCAGCGATCACGCCGGGGTTGCGCGGGTCGTCCTCGGGGATGCCGGCTTCGACTTTGCCGACCAAGTCACTGCCGACATCGGCGGCCTTGGTGTAGATCCCGCCGCCAACGCGCGCGAATAAGGCGATTGAACTCGCGCCCATCGCGAATCCGTTGATGTAGACGGCCTGTTCGACGCCGGCGAAAACCTGCGCGAAGACGCCGACGCCCAGCAGCCCCAGCCCAGCCAGGGCGAGTCCCATCACGGCTCCGCCTTGAAACGCGACCATCAAGGCACTTTCGACCCCTTCGCTGCGCGCCGCCTCGCAAGTCTGCGTATTGGCGCGCGTGGCCGATTTCATCCCGATAAATCCGGCCAAAATCGAACACGCCGCGCCGGTGACGAAACACAGAGCCGTTTCGCGGTTCAGCTGCCAAGCAATGAGGGCGGCGACGACGATGACAAAAGCGATCAGAATGCTGTACTCGCGTTTCAGAAACGCCATCGCCCCGTCGTGAATCGATTGCGACAGCTCGCGCATCGTCTCATTGCCGGGCGGGCGTCGATCGTTAAGGATGAAAATGATCAGGGCACAGACAAGGCCGCAGAGACCAATGATGGGAGTGAGGGGTATCAGAGTGTCCATGGTCGTTGAAATAACAAGACGCGGTTAGGGCGGCATCTTAGCCGGAAGAATTTTCGAGAAAACCACCTGGGAACAACCCGGTTGACGGAGGTTGGAGATTGGTGAATCAAAAGTAACAGGCTACCATTTCCACCCGCCGACGCGCCGGCGAAATAAAGATCGGGTGTGCGACATAAACGTGGAAGCCCTTCTCGCAATGCGAACAATAGAATCAGAGCCCTGAGCGCAAGCGACGGGCCAAGCGGTCGCGCATCAAACTCCGCAGCGCGGCAGCCCGGTTCAACGGGCTTGAACCGCCAATAGGCGGTCCTATTAGGGCCGGTTCATGAGGGTCGTCGTTCGGTGCGACGCCCTGAATGGGCCACGGGCCGCTACGCCTCCCGGACCAACCGCTGTAGATTTCGCGCGCAGATCTTGCTGCCCTCGAACTTGCGCCCGTTCGGCCCTCCCCAATGCGTCTCCAGGCTGATCATGCCGCCATAGCCGTCCGCCGCCAACCGATTCAACTGGCCAGGCCAGTCGACCTCGCCCGTCCCCAACTCGCCCCATTGCATACGATCGCCGCCCGCGGGCATGACGCCGTCTTTGGCGTGAACATGCAGAACCCGTCCCTCGGGAAGCCGCTCGTAACCCTCGGGAAACGGGTTTTCCGCCGAGACGTAGGCGTTGGCCGGGTCCCAGACAATGCCGAGGTTCGGATGGTCGATCGCCGAGAGCACGGCGTCGGTTTCCGCGCCGGTCGCTACGTTGCAGGCGTGTTCATTTTCGAGGCCGATTCGAATCCTCTGGGAAGCGGCTTTCTCCACGGCCGGCCCCAGATTCTCAACAACGCGTTCGGTGACCGCGCTCGGTTCCACCGTCCGCCAGAAACTGAAAACACGCACGATGTCGGCGCCCAAGGCTTCGGCGATATCCAGCGCCCGTCCCAGAATTCGCGGCTGGTCGTCGTAGGTGTGCGCGGAATGAAAGGCGTCCTGCTCAAAGCGGTGGTCGATGTCGCCGCCTCCCGGCAGCGTGCACTTGAACACCGGCGAAGCGATCGAGCAGACGGTCAGCTTCGCGGCGCGCGTCAGCTTCCCGACTTGCTCGATTTCCGAGTCGCTCAGGTCGACGACGTTCTTGTTCCACACGGTGCGAACTTCAAGCCCTGGAATACCCATGTCGACCGCGGTGCGGCACATCATCTCCATGGCTTGCGTGAATTCGTCGGTAATGACGGCAATGGGAAAATCAGCCATAGTCCCCCCGTCCGGCAGCGCCGGGTCACAACGTACTACAATGCCGGCTACCACCGGATGCTGTCTTCGCCATTCAAGACAACCGCCAAGGTTACGCTCGCCGGCGCGGTCCTGCTCGCCGCAGCCTTCGCGCAAACCACACCCGCCGAGGAGCGAACAAACCCACTCACCCGTGATCCGGCCGCCGTGCAAGCCGGACGAGCGCTCTACCTCGAGCGCTGCGCGGTCTGCCACGGCCAGGACGCCCGGGGAAGCATGGCGGCGAATCTCGTTACGAGCCGCACCGTGCGAGGCCGTGACGCCGGGCTGTTCAAAGTCATCTCCGAAGGCTTTCCCGGAACGGAAATGCCGCCTCAAAGGAATCTGGCGCCGACGCGAATCTGGCAACTCGTCACCTACCTGCACAGCCTGGCTCGGCCGGGTTTCGAGCCCCCGCTTCCCGGGGATCCCGAGGCCGGCCGCGAGGTCTTTGAAAACGTCGGCTGCGCGGGCTGCCATCAGGTCGCCGGCTCCGGCGGTTTCCTGGGGCCGCGCCTCGACAGCATCGCCGCTCAAAAGACCTCCGACGAGATCCGAAGCGATGTTCTCGACCCCGACGCCGCGCGGCCCGTCGGCTACGAGGCCGTCTTCGCCGTGACCCGCGGCGGCGATCGCATCGAGGGGATACTCAAGAACGAGGACACCTTTTCCGTCCAGATCCTGATGCGAGACGGGCGGTTTCGCCTGCTCGATCGCGGTGATCTAGCCGAGTTCCACAAGCCGCCCGAGTCGGTCATGCCCGCCGACTACCGCGGTAAGCTTTCCGACGAGCAGTTGCGGAACCTGCTCGCCTACCTCGATCAGCGGAGAGACCCCTACATCCCGGTGCGGCGCAATTTTTCCAATTACTAAATATGACGCGGTCATACATATCGTGGATTTGCGGCACCGTCGCCTGCCTGTCTCTCGCCGCCGCGGCCGACATGGATACGCTCGTCGAGGACCGCTATCGCGCTCCCGAAAACTGGCTCAGTTATGACCGCGACAACACCGGCCGGCGCTACAGTCCGCTCGACCGGATCAACGTCTCCAACGTCGGCGACCTGGTCGTCCAGTGGGCGTTTCAGTTCGTGCCTCCTCCGCATCGTACCGAGCCCACGCCGCTGGTTCGCGACGGTGTCATGTACGTGCCGAACGGCGGATTGATCGCCCACGCCCTCGATGCCGGCAGCGGCCGCGTTCTGTGGCGATACGAATACACCCATGAGCAAAGCGGCGACGGTCACCCGCCCAACTGGAGCCGGGGTTTCGGGCTTTCCGGCCGGCGACTCTACCTGGGAACATTCGACTGCCACGTGGTGGCGATCGATGCCCGCAATGGAGCCGAGCTGTGGAGAACACTTCTCACCGATGAGCAGAACTGTTTCGGAGCGACCGGAGCAGCGTTCGTCGTTCGCAACCGCGTCCTGCTCGGCACCCGCGGCGGCGACACCGGCCTGCTGCGCGGCGCCTTGCACGCCTTCGACGCTGAAACGGGCGACCGCGTATGGCGCTTCTTCACCGTGCCCGCTCCCGGAGAACCCGGATCGGAAACCTGGCCCGACGACACCGACGCCTGGAAAACCGGAGGCGGCGCGCCCTGGACCACCGGGACCTACGACCCCGAGCTGAACTTGATCTACTGGACAACCGGCAACCCGGGCCCAAAAGACTTCGACGGGCGCGACCGTGAAGGAGACAACCTTTACACCGCCTCGCTGCTCGCCATGAATCCCGACAACGGCGACCTCGTATGGCACTTTCAGTTCACGCCGCACGACGAGCACGACTGGGACGGCAACCAAACCCCCGTGCTTGTCGACGCCGATTGGGACGGCAAACCCCGCAAACTCCTGCTGCAGGCGAGCCGCAACGGCTTCTTCTACGTGCTCGACCGCGGCACCGGCGAGATGTTGCTCGCCGAGCCTTTCGCCAAGCAGACCTGGGCGAAAACAATCGCGCCCGACGGCCGGCCGGTGCTCGAAGAGGATTCACCGCCAAGCTTTCAGGGAACTCTCGTCTGCCCCGATATCCACGGCGCGACAAACTGGCAGGCACCCTCGTTCAACCCTTTGACGGAGCTCTTTTATGTATCGGCCCGCGACGCCTGCGGGATGTACTACCGCACCGGCCACAGCATCAACCATCGCGAGATAGAGGCTCGGCAAGTGATTCGGGCAATCGACTTCCGCAGCGGCAAGGTCCGCTGGGAGGTTCCCTTTCTAGGCGACGAGGCACAGCAAGTGAGCTTCGCGGGAACGATGACGACGGCGGGCGGACTCGTGTTCTTCTCGAGCCGGGTCGGCAACTTCATGGCCGCCGACGCGAAAACAGGCAAGCTGCTGTGGCACTTCAACACGGGAGGCACGATCCGAACCTCCCCGATGACCTACTTCCACAACGGCCGCCAATACATCGCCATCAGCGCCAAGAACGGCATCTTCGTCTTCGGACTGCACCGATAGACCGTGAGGGACTCACTTTAGCCCGCTTCATCGGGCTTGAGTTCCATTAGGCAGGCCCTATAGGGCCTGCAGGGCTCCCCACCGCCGGCGGCCAGGCTGTTAGAAGTCATACTGGGAAGACTCAGGTCCGATGGTCACGCTCGACACATCATCCTACGACGCCCTCGTTGTCGTCTCCTTCGGCGGCCCCGAGGGCCCCGACGACGTGATTCCGTTCCTCGAAAACGTCCTGCGGGGTCGCAACGTCCCTCGCGAACGGATGCTCCAAGTCGCCGAGCACTACTACCATTTCAAGGGCAAGAGCCCGATCAACGATCAAAACCGAGCCCTGATCGAAGCGCTCGAAAAAGAACTCGCCGCCAACGGCCCCGCCCTGCCCGTCTATTGGGGGAATCGAAACTGGCATCCCCTATTGGCCGACACCCTGCGGCGTATGGCCGCCGACGGCGTTCGGCGCGCCCTGGGTTTCACAACCTCCGCCTACAGCTCTTATTCGAGTTGTCGGCAATATCTGGACGACATCGCGCGAGCCCGCGGGGAGGTCGGTGAGTCGGCGCCGGTGGTGGACAAGATTCGCGCCTTCTTCAACCACGAGGGCTATATCGAGCCGATGATCGAAAATTCGGCTCGCGCCCTCGAAGAATTCCCAACCCAGACGCGCGGCGACGTCGAGCTGGTTTTCACCGCCCACAGCATCCCGCTGTCGATGGCCTCGAACTCGCGTTATGTCGAGCAACTGGAGGAGGCTTCGCGGCTGGTCGCCGAGGGAGTGGCCCGCGGCGATTGGCGGCTCGTCTACCAGAGCCGTAGCGGCCCCCCGACACAAGCCTGGTTGGAACCCGACATCGGCGACTATCTGCGTGAACTCGATGGGCGCCGATCGCCGGGCGCCGTCGTCGTGCCCATCGGTTTCATCTCCGATCACATGGAAGTGCTCTACGACCTCGACACCGAAGCCCGTGAGCTGTGCGATGAGTTGGGTTTCAAGATGGTCCGCGCCGGGACGGTCGGGGTGCATCCCCGATTCGTCCAAATGGTCCGAGAACTGGTGCTCGAGAGAATGACGCCCGCGCCCGAGCGCATTGCTCTGGGGAAACTCGGTCCCTCGCCCGACTTCTGCCCGCCCGACTGTTGCCCCCGTCCCCAACGCCCGACCAGGAGCTGACGCCAAGCCTACCGTTTGACGGGTCTGGGTCGATTTTGTTAGCTTGACAAGACAGGCTCATTCGCAGCCCTACCCGCATCCGCCTGGGAATTTCTCGGCCGGCCCACAACGGACAATTTGCATTGGAGGACTAGGATTGGCACGCACCGACAAGCATCTGTTTACCTCGGAATCGGTTACCGAGGGGCATCCCGACAAGCTGGCTGACCGGATTTCCGACGCCGTGCTCGACGCGGTTTTGGAGCAGGATTCCAGCGGGCGCGTGGCCTGCGAGACCCTGGTCACGACCGGGCTGTGCATGATCGCCGGAGAAATCACGACGAAGGGTTGGATCGATTACCCCAAAGTTGCGCGAGAGACGATTCGCGACGTGGGCTACACGCAGGCCGACTTCGGTTTCGACTGCCACACTTGCGCGGTGGTCAGCACGGTCGACGAGCAATCTCCCGACATCGCCATGGGCGTGGATCCGGGCGGCGCCGGCGACCAGGGGTTGATGTTCGGTTACGCCTCGAACGAGACCGAGGAATTGATGCCGCTGCCGATCAGCTTGGCGCACAAGCTGGTCGCGAAGTTGACCGAGGTGCGCAAGACCGACGAGCTTGACTATCTGCGTCCCGACGGCAAATCCCAGGTGACGGTGGAGTATGAGGGCGGCAAGCCGACCCGCATCGACGCCGTCGTCATCTCGACCCAGCACAGCGAGCGCGTCGAGCTGGCGCAAATTCAACGTGAAATCTTGGATCATGTCATTCGCCCGGTCATTCCCGGTTGGATGGTCGACGCCGACACGAAGTACCACATCAATCCGACCGGCCGTTTCGTGGTCGGAGGCCCGCACGGCGACACCGGATTGACCGGCCGCAAGATCATTGTCGACACCTATGGCGGCATGGGCCGCCACGGCGGCGGCGCCTTTTCGGGTAAAGACCCGACGAAGGTTGATCGATCAGCCTGTTATATGGCCCGCCATATTGCCAAGAACATCGTCGCGGCCGGGCTCGCTGACCAATGTGAAGTGCAATTGGCCTATGCCATCGGCGTGGCCGACCCGGTTTCGGTGATGGTCGACACGTTTGGAACCGGCAAGGTCGACGAAGAGAAGTTGGCCGATATCGTACGCGAAACGTTCCCGCTGACTCCCAAGGGGATCATCGATTATCTCGACCTGCGACGGCCCATCTTCAAGGCGACCTCGGCTTACGGCCATTTCGGCCGCGAAGACGAGGGCTTCACTTGGGAGAAGGCCGATAAAGCCGAAGTGCTGAAGTTCGAGGCCGGTATCACTACGGCCAAAGCCTGAGCTGCCGACCGGCGCTCTTCTATTACAAAGAATTGAGGACTCATGTCTACCGCAACGATAACGCCCGGCCATGTCAAGGATCCTGAACTGGCCGCGACCGGAAAGAAACGCATTGAATGGGCCGGCACATGGATGCCCGTGCTGGAGTCGGTTCGCGAGGAGTTCGTCACCGAACAGCCTTTCAAGGGCGTCCGCGTTTCGGGCTGCCTGCACGTCACCACCGAGACCGCCAACCTCGTGATCGCGCTGCGAGACGGCGGCGCCGAAGTTGTGCTCTGCGCCTCGAATCCGCTTTCCACACAAGATGACGTGGCGGCCTCTCTGGTGCACGATTACGGCATCCCCGTCTACGCCATCAAGGGCGAAGACAACGAGACCTACTATTCCCACATCGCCGCCGCGCTCGATCACAAGCCGCATATCACCATGGACGACGGCGCCGACTTGGTTCATGCCCTGCATACCGACCGGCAAGACGTGGCCGAAGGCGTTTTCGGCGGTACCGAGGAAACCACCACCGGCGTGATCCGCTTGCGCGCGATGGCCGAGGAAGGCGTTCTGAAATACCCCATCGTCGCCGTCAACGACGCGATGACGAAGCATTTGTTTGATAACCGCTACGGCACCGGCCAATCGACGCTAGACGGCATCATTCGCGCGACGAACGTGTTGATCGCCGGGTTGAACGTCGTCGTGGCCGGGTACGGCTGGTGCGGCCGCGGCGTGGCGAATCGGGCTCGTGGATTAGGGGCCAACGTCATCGTCACCGAAGTCGACCCCACCAAGGCGCTCGAAGCCGTGATGGATGGTTTCCGCGTGATGCCGATGATCGAGGCCGCGCCGATCGGCGACATCTTCGTCACCGTCACCGGCGACAAGCACGTCATCGCCAAGCATCACTTCGAAGCAATGAAGAGCGGGGCGATCGTTTGCAACTCCGGCCACTTCAACGTGGAGATCGACCTTGAGTCGCTCGACGCCATGTCGTCGGGCCGCCGTTTCGTTCGTGAATTCGTCGAGGAATATACGCTCGGCGACAGCAAGATTTTCATTCTGGCCGACGGCCGTTTGGTCAACCTCAGCGCCGCCGAGGGCCACCCCGCCGTCGTGATGGACATGAGCTTCGCCAACCAAGCGTTGGCCGCGCGCCATCTGGTCGTCAACAAGAGCGACCTCGAGATCGGCGTTCACACCGTGCCCGAGGAAATCGACAAGGAAGTCGCACGCCGCAAGCTCGCGGCGATGGGCGTCACGATCGACGAGCTCACCCCCGAGCAAGTGAAATACCTCTCGACCTGGCTCGAAGGAACCTAGAGGTCGAAACATCTTGAGCCGCGAAGCGGCGGCGGGAACTCGCCGACTCCGGCGACACGTAATGCGGCGACACCTGCCCCCGCGACACGTCGCCATATAATGGAAGCTGCCTCGGCCCCGGCCGAGCATTTCTCGTGGCTTCCTCTTCTCCCAAGGCGACCGTTTCCGAACGCATCCGTGACTATTTCAACGTCGAACGCGCCGAAGTGCGCCTCACGTTGGGGATGAGCCTCTACCTACTCCTCGGTATCGCATCGGTCGTTTGCCTCAAGACCGCCGCCGACTCGCTTTTCCTTAGCCAGTTCGACGCCAAGCGGCTCCCCGTCGTCGATCTCGCCGTCACCATCTTGGTCGGCGGCGTCGTGGGCCTCTACCTGCGTTTGGGGAATCGCATCTCGCTCGAACGCTTGACTCTGCTGACGCAGGCTTTCTTGGTGCTGAACCTGGTCGGGATTTGGTATCTATTGCAGCGCGATGTGTTCGGCGCTCGGGGTCTGCTTTACGTCTGGGTCGGCCTCTTCGCCGTGTTGATTCCGAGTCAGGTCTGGTCGCTGGCGGCCGGGTTGTTCGATACACGGCAGGCCAAGCGTCTGTTTTCGCTGATCGGGGCGGGCGGCATTCTTGGCGCCGCGCTCGGGGGGCAGTTCGCGACTGGGCGCGGCGGAACTTGGGCACCGAATCGATCCTGCTCGCCGCGGCCGGCTTCGTCACGATCTCCGGCGTGATCGTCTGTCGTCTGACGTGGGGCGCGGAGAAGACAAAGTCGGTCGACACCGGCCGGTCTCCCGTCAAGGCTTCGTTTTCCGAGAGTTTCCGCCTGGTGCGCCGCACGCGCTACCTGTCGCTAATCACCGCCGCTCTCTTCCTGTCGTTTCTGGTCAGCACGTTGGTCAAGTATCAATTCAAGGCCGTGGCCCAAGCTCACTTCATCGACGATCCGGCCCGCATGACGCAGTTCTTCGGCGACTTTTACGGCTACATCGCGGTCGCCTCGTTTCTCTTTCACACGCTGTTTACAGGGCGTTTGCTGCGTTGGGTCGGACTCGGCGTCGCGTTGTTCTTCCTGCCGGCCTCGATGTTGGCCGGCGCCGCGCTGCTCTGGTTCGCCCCGGTGTTGGGCTCGGCGGTGTTCGCCAGAGGATGCGATCAAGGGTTACGGCATTCGCTCGACCGCGCCTCGGTCGAATTGCTCTATGTGCCGATGGCCGCGGAAACTCGCAAACGGGTCAAAAGCTTTCTCGACATGGCGGTGAGCCGAACGGCCGACGGTCTGGCGAGCGTTGTCCTGTTGCTGCTGGTCGGCGTTTGGCAACTTGGCTTACCGGAAGTTGCTCTCGTCAGCCTCCTTTGCGTGATTCCCTGGCTGGTATCGACGGTGTGGTTGCGGCGGGAATACGTCGTCCACCTGCGCCGCAGCATTGGGCGCAAGGACCTCCGTTCCGAGCAAGTCATGGAACAGTTGGCCGGCTCCGCCTCGGCCGAGCAGCTCGGCGAGATGTTCGAGGCCTCCGACTTGCGGACCGTCGAGACCGCCGTGGACTGGATGCGATTCAGCGGCGCTTCCGCGAGTCGGGCGCACCTCTCCAACTTGATCACGCACGAGTCGGACGTGATTCGACGCAAGGCCATGGCCGCGGCGTCGTCGGGTAAGATTCCCGGTTACGAAGCGGACGCCCTGCGGTTCCTCGAACTCGAAACCGACTTCGACAGCCGTCGGGTGGCGCTCGATTACTTGGAAGAGCAAGATCTCCCGGCGGCTCGCAAGTCCATGTCACGCCTGCTGGCGAGCGAAGACCGTGACTTGGCCGCCACTGCGGCGGCGCGGCTGACGTCGCATGGCGGACCCGAAGCCGAAGCGGCTCGCGCCGTCTTCAACGACTACCTCGAAGCCGCCGCCGCGGAGGATGCCCCGCGGCGAGCTACCGCCGCGCGTTTGTTAGGCTTCGTTCCCCCCGATCGTGAGATCGAGAAGAGTTTGACCGGCTTCCTCGGCGACGAAGACAACGAGGTGCAACGCGCGGCTCTGCTGAGCTCCGCGGCGATTTGTCCACTCAACGCCGCCCCGCTGCTGATCGAAGCTCTGGGACGTCACAGCTTGCGCCGCGAGGCCCGCGCCGCCTTGGCCGCAATAGGCCTCGCGGTACTCGACCGGCTGATCGTGGCGATGGATGACCCCGCCGTCGGACTCAGCGCGCGACGGCGCTTGCCGCGCGTGATCGCTCTTATCGGCGGCCCCCGAGCCGTCAAAGCCTTAATCGACGGATGGCAGCGAGTAGACCGCCGAGTCAGCCTGGAAATATTACGCGCCCTGGGGCGCATGCGCGCCAAGGACTCTGCCATCGTCTTCCCGGCCGAAAGCATCGCTCAGGGGCTGCAAGAAGAGTTGCGCCGCTATTACGAAGACAAGCTATCGCTCTACGCCATTCCTGAGCAGCAGGCAAGCGCCGGTGTGCGCTTCCTACGCCGCACGATGGAAGAACGGCTGCAAGAGCGCCTCGACGCCGTGTTCGATTTGCTCGGCCTGATCTATCCCCAGCGTGAGATACTCGACGCCCGCTATTGGATCGCTTCCGGCCGCGCCGATCTGCGCTCGAACGCCGTCGAGTTTCTCGACAGCCGCCTCACGAACCCGTTTCGTCAGATGCTTCTCCCGGTCCTTGAAAACTCCGCTCAGCGCCGCATGATCGACACCAGCCGGACTCTGTTCGCGCTGCGGCCCGTTAGCTTCCCGAATATGCTCTGGAAACTCATGGAAACGCATGACACCTGGGTGCAGGCCTGCGCCTGCCACGCCGCGGCCGATGCCCAGATGAAAGGCTTGCGTGAGAAAATCGGAGGGTTGGCCGATAGCTCCGATCCCTTCCTCGCCGAAACGGCCTCGAGGGCCTATGCTCGGCTGCCGGTGGGCGCCGGGTCTGGTAACGCCGCGCCGTAAGCGCTCGACTTCCGACGATGTCCGAAATCATGGAGACTCTCACCACGCTCGAACGAGCCATTCGCCTGCAAAAGGTCGAGTTGTTCAGCGACTTGCGCACCGACGAACTGGCGCTGGTGGCCTCGATTGCCTCGCAAGTCCGCCAGCAGTCGGGCGATGTTCTGTTTCGCGAAAACGCGCCTTCCGACGCCTTGTTCGTCGTGCTGGCCGGGCGAGTCGAAATGAGTCGCGGCGGGCAGGCCATGATTGCCGTGGGTGAAGACGAAACGGTGGGCAACTGGGCGTTCTTCGACGACCAACCGAGCGTCGTGACCGCCACCGCGGTCGAAGAGAGTTGGCTGCTCAAGATCGAAGGACGGGATTTCTTCGAACTGCTCGAAGACCATAGCGAAATGACGCCTTCGATGTTCCAAGCCTTGTTCAAGCGAGTGCGGTCGCTATTGGTCGGCGGCCTGGGCGACCAATCGCCGGAAACCGTCACCGAGCCGCGGCCGAAAACGGACCCATCATGAAACCCGCTACTCGAGCCGTCCACGCCGGAGACCGCAAAGCGCCCGCTGAATTTACGCCCGTGACGACGCCGATCCACAACGCGTCGAGCTATTTCTACGCCTGCTTGGAAGACATCGAAAAGGTATTCGCCGCGGAGGTCCAAGGGCAAGGCTACGCGCGCTACGGCAACCCGACCAACGAGGCCCTCGAAGAACTCGTCGCGGCCTTGGAAGGCGCCGACGCAGCCTGCGCCGCAGCTTCCGGAATGGCCGCGCTCTACGTCGCCTTGTCGGCCGCGATGACCGACCGCCGGAAGTCCATCGTCGCCGGGAACGCGCTCCTCGGCGACACCTTTCGCATGCTCGGCGAGATCTTCGAGCCGATGGGCGTCGAGATCACCTACGCCGACCCATGCGACCTCGATGCCTTCCAAGCCGCGATCGAGGAAACCTCGCCGGGGTGCGTCTTTGTCGAAAGCATCTCGAACCCGCCAGTCTCAGACCATCACGGCTGGGCCGTCGAACAGGTGGTGGCTGACTATTCCTCGACCGGCCTCACCGGAAAGGAAATGATCGTTGTAACACCTGAATCGCGGCAGCCTCTTGAGGGCGGAACGTACTTTATTGCCTTAGGGCTGTTCACAACGGGAATAGACGTGGACGGGACGATCACGGCGACGGTGACACCAGGTCCAAGTCCGCCCGAAATCGGAATCTCGTCAGCAGCCTTCACCTTTACGGCCGACGTTGGGTCGAACCCGCCGCCTCAAACTATCGAGGTGCGGAACACCGGATCGGGGACTCTCCATTACGGCCTCATGACCGATAAACCATGGCTGTGGGTTTCGCCCGACCAAGGTGAGTCGATGGGTGAGGCCGACCCGATCGAGGTCTCGGTTAACACGGAAGGCCTTGCCGCAAACACCTACAACGGTACGATCACTATTTCGGAGCTGGATGAGGCGGCAACGCTCTTGCGGCGACTCCAGGCGACACCAGTTGTGATTCCCGTTACGTTGATAGTCTCTGAGCCTGACTCCGGGATGGGACCCACCGTCGGAGGCATCGTTAGCAGCGCCAGTTTTGCCCCGAACGCACCGGCGGCGCCTGGTTCCATCCTGGCCGTTTTCGGCCAGAACTTCGGCATGCTGAACGACGGTTTTCTGTTCCCTTCCACTCAATTTGAGGCGGAGGGCGTATCGGTTCTGTTTGACGGTACGGCCGCGCCGCTGTTTGGCGTGTTTGGAGACACTCCCTTCCCGCAGATCAACGTCCTGGCGCCGACAAATCTGCCCGAGATGGGCCAGGTTCAAGTGGAGGTCACCAATTCGGCGGGAACCAGCGATGTGTTCATCCTGCCGATGGCGCCGGCGAGCACGGGTATTTATCGCGCCGACCCGGTGGGGCGCATGTACGCAGCGGCTTTGGTTGCCTTCGACCCCGACGTCCCGAATCGTGGGCCGACCAGGCATCTGGCCATTCCCGCTTCGACAGCGGTCACGCTGGGCATCCCGACGAACTGCAAAGCGGACGGGGTGGCTCCTTTAGCCGATTGCGGGGAGCCGGTGTCTCCGGGCGTGATACTACAGATCTTCGTTACCGGTCTGGGCAAGGCCACGCCGGGTGGCGATCCGGCGGGCGATCCCCTACCGGCGGGAGAGCTAGCCCCCGGCGGGTACAACACGGTTGGGACGCCCGTGGTGACGATCGGAGGAATCCAGGCGATAGTTGATTTCTCCGGCCTGGCACCCGGCTTTTCAGGGTTGTATCAGATTAACGCCCGGGTACCTTTGGGGGCCCAGGCAGGCGATCAGATTCCGCTTACGATCCGCATGCCCAGCGAGATGGAAGGGGATACGTCGAACATAGCGATCGCCGGCCCGTGAGGTCGCCGAGACCCAATACCGGAGATCCGGGCTGAAGCGTTCCCGGGATTTATCGTCGCACTCGGCAATCTTTGAATCAAGAGCGGTTGGGGGTGCGCGACATAAATGTGGGGGTCATCGGCGGCTCTTTGCGAACCCAAGCCCCGCAATTTAGTGCGCAGTCGCTCGGCCCGTCGCTTGCGCTCAGGGCTCTGATTCTATTGTCGAATTGCGAGAAGGACTTCCACGTTTATGTCGCACACGCAGCCGTTGCCGAACCTCATAACTTAAATGCGTAACACCGGGCAGACCCACAACCTTTCTCTACTTGCCCCGCCTGTCCTCGAAGCGCATCGCCTTGGCTTCCCATCGCGGCAGTGAGCCCGCCTCGACGCTTTTCACATCCACTCGAATCCCGATCTTGTCGCGAATCGCGCGCGCGACCGCCTCGCTGAAAGCGCCGTCGCCCTCCACTTCGATCCCGACTTCATCCATCTCGGCAAAGGTCGAGGCGACAATCCGAAACTCCGCCGCGCCCTCGATTGAACGAATCACGTCTTCGATTGCGGAAGGGTAGACGTTAACGCCTCGGACGGTGACCATGTCGTCGACTCGGCCGAGAATGCCGCCTTCGAGCAAAAGCCTGCCCTGCCTTTCCCCGGATGAGACTCTGGTCGCCCGCACCCGGTCACCAGTGCGGTAGCGAATCACCGGCCAGGCGCCGCGCCCGAGATTGGTGATAACCAACTCGCCGTCGGCGCCCTGCTCGACGGGTTCGAGAGTTTCAGGGTCAATCACTTCCGCGATGAACTCGTCTTCGTTGACGTAGAGCCCCAGGCCCTCCTCATCGCCGACGCCGAAGGCTCCGATCTCACTCGCACCGGCGTGGTCGAAGACCTTCGCTCCCCAGGCCCGCTCGATTCGTCGTCGAGTGGCCGGAATCCCCGCGCCCGGCTCCCCGGCGTGGATGGTCCTCGTAATGGTTGCCGACGCCAAGTCGACGCCTTCGCGCTCGGCGACTTCGGCCAAGTGCAAGGCGTAGGTGGGAGTCGAAAGCAATACCGTCGGCCCGGTTTCCTCGATCAATTTCAGGCGACGGGCCGAATCGGCTCCGCCGCCCGAGATCGTCATCGCGCCCAGCATCGAGACTCCGTGATAGGCCGACCAAAACCCGATGAAAGGCGCGAAGGAAAAGGCGAAGAACGCTCGATCGTGCGCGGTCACGCCAGCGCTTCGCAACACTTCCAGCCAACAACGGCCCCACCAATCCCAGGTTTCGGGCGTGTCGAGAACACGCAGCGGCTCGCCGGTTGTCCCCGACGTTTGGTGGTAGCGGCTGTAGCGCTCCAACGGATAAGTCAGGTTGGAGCCAAACGGCGGATGAGCGATTTGGTCGGCGGCCAGCTCTTGCTTGGTGAGCAGAGGCAGGTGAAGAAATGCCTCTTCGTCGATTTTCGGAACGCTTCCCAATCGGGCCGATTGAAACTGATTCCTTCCACGAATCTCTTCGAACAATTCGCGGAGACGTTCCAGTTGAGGGGTGTTGTGGATCCCGTAGGCGGCGGACATGAGGGGCTCTCGTTCAATCGCGCGGGATGGGCAGGCGCTGCCGGCCGCCGCAACGCCGATCACAACACACGCAACGACACATTGTAGCCGAAGCCCCGCCGAAGGCCGGCTGGGGCGCCGCGAGGCGCGGGCCGCGAGCCCGTCGGGCGTGCTCGCTTTCCTAGGCTGAGGACCGGGCGGCGGCGGGCGGCCTACAAGGGACTGGGGTGGATCGCGATTAGATTCCTTGGCTCGCCTGGGGGGAGAGGAAGAGACACGGCGGGCGTTGGATTCATGGGGGCTCGGCGGCTCGTGGGGGGCGATCGATGGGCAGTGGCCGGGCTGGGTCGGTTGGTTGGTGTTGTTGTCGGTTTGCTGCTTTGTTGGCGGCGGCGGGGTTGGGGTTTTCGTTATCTCCTTGTTGATTTGTGGGTCGCGGTTGCGGTTGCTATGCCGTTGTATTCGTGGCGGTTAACTTGGCAATTGGGTTCGTTTGGTGTTTGATGGGTATTTACTTGACTCAGGTGACCACAAGATGTAGGATCGGGGAAATGGAAGATTATCCTCGGAATCTGGCCGAGTTCGAGGCGCGTTTCGCCACCGAGCAGGCCTGTCGAGAGTATCTGTGTCAACTCCGCTGGCCGGAGGGTTTTCGTTGTCCGCGATGCGGGCACGACAAAGCGTGGGCGGTGCGGACAGCGCTGCTGGAGTGCGCCGGCTGCGGGCATCAAGCTTCTCCAACGGCGGGCACAATATTTCAAGACACCCGCCAACCCCTCCAGAGTTGGTTTCGAGCCATGTGGTGGCTCACGAGCCAGAAGAACGGGGCGAGCGCGCTGGGCTTGCAGCGGGTGTTGGGCCTGGGCAGCTACAAAACGGCCTGGACTTGGTTGCATAAGCTCCGGCGCGCCATGGTGCGGCCCGGACGCGATCGGCTCAGCGGGCGCGTGGAGGTTGACGAGACTTACTTAGGAGGCTTGGAGGAGGGCGTGCGCGGTCGCCAAACCGACGCTAAGGCGCTGATTGTAGTAGCGGCCGAGGAAGATGGTGCCGGCATCGGGCGGGTTCGGATACGCACCATTCCCAACGCCTCCGGGGACAGCTTGATGGCCTTCGTCGGCGAGTCGATCGAACCCGGCAGCGTGGTCCATACCGACGGTTGGCTGGGATACGAACCGCTCGAAGGCGACGGCTATCGCCACGAGGTGAGCTACCTGGAGGGGCAACCGGCGCGCGCCTCGAAACTGCTCCCCCGGGTGCACCGCGTGGTGTCGTTAGTGAAGCGCTGGATACTGGGCACGCATCAAGGAGCGGTCAGTCACGAGCATCTCGACTCCTACCTCGACGAATTCGCCTTCCGCTTCAACCGCCGCAAGTCCAGAAGTCGAGGCAAGCTCTTTTACCGCCTGGTTCAACAGGCCGTCGCCGTGCCACCGGCACCCTACAAATCGCTGGTCGGAGGCACCGCGACACGCGCTACGGACGACCACAACATGTAGGGGCTATTTCCCAATACCTGAGTCAAGTAAATACCCATCTACCGCCATAAGAATGGGAGCGGGGACGTTCCCGCCGCCCCTTCAGGGCTCCGCCAGGTGGGGGCGCATACCCAGGGTTCCGCTTCGCTTCACCCTGGGCTATGATTCCCGCCGCCGCTTCGCGGCTGCACGACAGGTGCGGCCTGATCGGGCTATACCGTAACCCACCGTACGCTCGAAGGGGATTTTCGGAGGATTCCGTCTCTCTGAACGTTGGGCGTTCATAAGACCGCCATGAAAACGGGGGCGAGTCGTCGACCTGAACGTTTCGGTTGGATCACGTCGCATCGGACGAATGCTCCTACGCCCCGTCCGGGGCTTGCCGCTTTTTGGCGTGAACCCCGGGCTGAAGCCCGGGGCTACTTTCCCGTCGCCGCTCCGCAGCTGCACAACAGGCCGGAAAGACGAACTCCCGAATCCGCCGAGCCCGACCTCAGGGTCTAGGCTCGGTAAGATCCGGGAGTCATCCGTACATCAAATTTCAGCTTCTGTCGACACGGACCCTATAGCCTAATCACAGGCGTTGGTCTGGAAGTTGATACCGACATCCATGCTGAACCCGTTGCCGTCACTAAGCTCGACCTTGCCTTTGGCGCTCTTCTTGCCGCCAAAGGTGGAAGGGCAACCGTCACCCTGCGCCGCATCCTCCGCTACATCGACGGCTACGGAGGTGTCAGCCGTACTGCTCGCGCAATCGCCGTCGCAAACGATGCAGACCTTGCCCTTCCCATTCTTTGATGTGGTTGTGTTGCCGAGCGACCGCGTGGGGCAGGCGAATGGGCGAAACGGCCGGTCGGCGTTAACTTCGCGCGGCGCTGTGCCATATTGAAATGACGAGGCCGAGCCTCGTGATTCCCCATGAGCAAAGCCCACGCACCTCTCGTTGAAAACGTGGCCGACGGCATTTGGCTGATTCGTTTACCGCTGCCTTGGCCGCTCGCGATTGTGAACGTCTTCTTGCTGCGCCGGGACAACGGTTATGTGCTGATCGATACGGGCCTGAAGACCGAGGACTCGTTGGGGGCGCTCGCGGAAGCGTTGGGAGAATTGGGGCTCGAGTGGGGTTCGATTCGAGAGATTGTGATCAGTCACATGCACCCCGACCATGTCGGCGCGGCGGCGGAAATCCGGCGGCGGTCCGGGGCGCCGGTTCGGATGCATCCGACCGAAGCCGCGCTGGTGGCGCCGCGCGACGGCGGCGATTTCTTCGTGAAGACGGAAACTTACCTCAGCGAAAACGGCGTTCCCGAAGAGCACATCGCCAGGATGAAAAAGGGCGCCCGGGCGGTGGCGAACGATATGGAGCGGTTTATTCCCGATCTGGAGATCGGCGAGGGGGACGAACTTTCGTACGAGGGCGGCCGGTTCGAGGTTCTGGTAACACCGGGGCATTCGCCCGCCTTGCTGAGTTTCCACAACGCCGATGCCCGGGTGCTGATCTCGACCGACGCCTTGTTGGAACGAATCACGCCGCATATCGGCGTGCATCCTTTCTACGGGGGAGACCCGTTGTCGGAGTATTTGGAGTCACTGGGACGATTGGGCGCGCTGGAGGTGGAGCGAATTCTCCCTTCGCACGGCGACCCGTTTAGCGGTCACGTTGAGTGCGTCGCCGGAGTGGAACAACACCATGCGCGACGGCTTGACAAGATTCACGGCGTTGTCGAGGGAAAAGAGCTGCATGCCTATGCGGTGGCGGGCGTTGTTTGGGGCGAGGAGCGGTCGCTGATCGATCGGCGCTTCGCGATGGCCGAGGCGCTTTCTCACCTGGAGCACTTGCGGGGTCATGGTCGCGTGGAACGCAAGCAGCCCGACGGAGTCGCCTATTGGTCGGCGAAATCATAGCCGGCCGGCGTGCGCGGCCGGCGCTCGGAGCCGCGGCGAACCGCGTGGGGTGAAAACGGTTTTGCGTTCCGAGTAAGGAGAAGGTATGTCGAATCTCAACCACTACGAGGTGTACGCGATCCGCTACGCCGAGGCGGCCGAGCGCACGCGCGGCGATTCCTTCATCTTTGACACGACCCACGACGTCCGCTACCCCTTGGACTATTTCATTTGGGTCGTAAGGAACGAACAGCGCACCATTCTGGTGGACACCGGATTTAACGCGAGTGAGGGGGCGCGCCGAGACCGTCCGATCTTTCTGGAGCCGGCGCGAGCGGCGGCGGCGATCGGGGTCGCGCCCGAGAGCGTGGATACGGCCATCATCACGCATCTGCATTACGACCACGCCGGGGGTCTGGAGCAATTCCCAAACGCGCGTTTCCATCTGCAAGAGGCCGAGATGATCTACGCTACCGGCTCGTGCATGTGTCACGAACGATTACAGAAGCCGTTCACGGCGGAACACGTTTGCCAAATGGTGCGGCGGGTTTATCAGGGCAAGGTGGTCTTTCATGACGGCGACGCGGAAATCGCGCCGGGCGTGAGCGTCCATAAGGTGGGTGGGCACAGCCGGGGATTGCAGGTCGTTCGAGTCGAAACGGCCCAAGGCCCGTTGGTGCTTGCATCGGACGCGGCGCATTTCTACGAAAACTACGAGACTCGCAACCCGTTTCCGTTGGTCGTGGATGTGGAGGATATGCTCAAAGGGTACGATTTGCTCGCGAAATTGGCGGGGGAGCGACGGTTGGTGGTACCGGGGCATGATCCGCTGGTGAGGCAACGATTCCCCGCTGCCTTTGAGGAGGCCGGACCGGATGTAAGGCGCTTGGATTTGGGCCTGGTGTAGCGTTTCGCCCCGGCCGGCCAGATACGCCGCCTTCCCACAGTCCCCATCCACAACCTGTTGGTCCAATCTCTCCCGTTTGGGCGAGGTTCTATAATGGTGGGAGGTTCCCGGCACAGCCCGCTGCTTGATTGGTACGAAACGGGCTCGGTCTCCCATTGCGGTAGAACTTTATGGCAATCGACTTCCTGGCGAAGCTTGAAACGGAGATCAAGGCTCTCGAGCACGAGTTGCTTCATGAGCTCCCGAAAGAGATTCAGAAGGCGCGCGAACTGGGCGACTTGAGCGAGAATGCCGAGTACTCCGCCGCGAAAGAGCGTCAAGACCTCGTCAGCGCTCGGCTCCGGCAGTTCAAGAAAAGACTTTCGGATCTGAGTATGATCGATGTCAGCAAGATTTCCGCGGACTCGGTCGGGCTGGGCTCCACCGTGGTCGTCCTTGACATCGGCGGCGACAAGGAGATCGAATACAACCTTGTCACCTCGGAAGAGACCGATGTTCCCAACGGCAAGATCTCGACGACCTCACCGATCGGCCGCGGGTTGCTCGGCAAGCAGGTGGGCGATGTCGCCGAGGTTCGCACGCCGGCGGGCGAAAAAGAATTCGAGATTTTGAAACTTACGACGATTCACGATCAGGTCGAAGCGTAAACTAGAGAAGTATGACTATCGGTCGAGCGATCGGTTCCGGCGCCGATTGGATTCTGGGGGGCATCGTCCGCCTGCTCAGCGGCGCGCGGATCCACCCCAATTTCCTGACCGCCATTGGACTCACCATCAACGGCGTTGCCGCCTGGCTGTTTTCACGCGGAGAGTTCACATCCGCCGGCGTTGTCGTGCTGTGCGGAGCCGTCTTTGACTTGGTGGACGGTCCGGTAGCGCGCACCAGCAATCGGGTCACGCGCTTCGGCGGGTTCCTCGATTCGGTGCTGGACCGCTATTCGGACCTGATCCTGTTGATGGGTCTGCTGGTTTATTACGCTTCGATCAATCGCTTCGGCTATATCGTTTTGACGGCGGTGGTGATGACCGGTTCGGTGATGGTCAGCTACTCGCGGGCGCGCGCGGAAAATGTGATGCCGAGCTGCAAGGTTGGTTTCCTCGAGCGCCCGGAAAGAATCGTCCTCATCATCATCGGGGCGCTGGTCAATCGCATGGCGCCGGTGCTGTGGGTGTTGGCGGTGCTGTCGAACATCACGGTGATCCACCGTATCCTGCACACTTGGACGGGCACACGAGAAATCGACCGGGCCGAAAAGGCCGCTGCTGAAGCCGCCTCCGAGCAAGGCGAAGAGGGTACGACCTCCGGCGATCTTACCGAAGGCTACGGCTCCTCGACCGTTTGAGATCCCAGCCGGCATTTCTCATCGTCGAGTCAGGCTCCGCCATGCGCGGAGCGGCGCCAGAGCAACCCTCTCCTCATGTCTTCTGAACCCTTGCTGACCGAAGCCTCGCCAAACGGCGTTGTGACGTTGACTCTCAATCGTCCTGAAGTCCACAATGCTTTCGACGACGCACTGATCGCTCGCTTGACGGGGGAGTTGCAACGTCTCGATGAAGCCGACGGCGTGCGAGCGGTGGTGTTGGCGGCAAACGGCAAGAGTTTCTCGGCGGGCGGTGATCTCCAATGGATGCGCCGCATGGCCGACTATTCCGAAGAAGAAAACTTCCAGGATGCGCTTCGCTTGTCGGAGATGCTCCGCGCGCTCGACCGCCTGCGAGCACCGACGATCGCCAAGGTCCAAGGCGCGGCCTTCGGCGGCGGGGTCGGCTTGACGGCCTGCTGCGACATTGCGGTGGCGTCGGAGGACGCGTTTTTTTGCTTTTCGGAAACGCGGCTGGGGTTGATCCCGGCGGCGATTAGCCCGTTTGTCGTCAGGGCGATGGGCGCACGCGCGGCGCGGCGCTATTTCGTGACGGCTGAGCGATTCACGGCCGCCGAAGCCCGCCGGCTGGGACTGGTCCATGAAGTGACCTCGCCGGAAGATCTCGGCGCGGCGGTGGAGAGAATCGTGCAAGAGTTATTGCAGTCGGGTCCGGCGGCCGTTCGCGCCGCCAAAGACCTCATCGCGGCGGTGAGCGACAAGCCCATCGACGAGGCGACGCTTGCCGACACCGCCTCGCGCCTGGCCGCCGCCCGCGCGGGTGACGAAGCCCGCGAAAGGATCGCGGCGTTCTTCGAAAACAGAAAGCCTCGCGGGCGGTAGGCCGCGACTTTCATCTACTAACCCGCATTTCTCATCGCCTGTAACCAAGGGACCGGCCGACGCCCCCCCGGGGGGGACTCCCCACCGTTTGTCAAGTGCTGAGGAAGGGCGGTACCCTTCCAGAGCGGCTGCCCAGCGCGGTAGTTCAAGCTGCCGCTTGGGCCGGCGGCTGACGACGGGCGGGGTCATACAGGGTTCCCTGACGAAGCATGGCGCACAGCACGGCCAGAAGTCGGTCCGCAAGACCGCGCAACGCGCGCCCGTGAGAATGCCCTCGGTTGCGCAACTGATGGTAATGGTGACGACTGTGGGGGTCGTGTTGGATGCTCACTCTCGCCCAATGGTAGAGCGCGTTGCGTAAACGGTCATTGCAGCCGCGACGCATCAAGACGGCGATCTTTTTGCCACTGCGGCGCGTGATCGGGGCGCTGCCGCAGTAGGCTCGAAGAGCGGGGTAGTCTCGATGGGCGAGAACCTGTGAGGCCTCGGCCAGCATCGTGGCGGCGACGACACGTCCGACCCCGGGCAAGGAGAGGATGATCTCGACGTCGCGATGCTGGTGAGGATCCTCGTCGTCCTCGGACGGGGAAGCGAGTTGCTCCAGCAGGGTTTGGAGGCGCCTGGCCAGCTCGGTTCGCTGCTGGGCGATGAGTCGCAGATGAGGAATGAGTAGAAGAGCGTGTTCGCTCGCTGCGTCGGCCGTTCCGGCAGCAAGTTGGAATCCCGGCGCTCGCAGTTCGTTGACGATGTCGGCCGATTGGAGCCGGCGAATGCGGTGGGCGCGAAGCAACTTTTCGATTCGTGCCGGTTTCAGTCGACGAGCCTTTGCGGGGCTGGGAGCCAGTTCCAGCAGGGCCCAGAGCCAAGCTTCGTTGGCGGCTGGGGACAAGCGCAAAAGCTGCGGGTAGTAGCGATAGAGTTGCTCGCGAAGTTGGCAGCTGTTGCGGTTGAAGCTGCTACGCAACTCATCGTCGAGACGAGTGAGGTCGCGCAGGCGCATCACGAGCGGGTCGTCGACCTCGATGGCATGGAAGCAATGCGGGTCGGTTCGCAGCGAGCAAGCCAAGACGAAAGCGTCACGGCAGTCGTCTTTGGCGCCGGCCGGGAAATGCCGGTCTCGGAAACGATCGAGTTGTTTCGGGTTAAGGAAGAAAGCCGAGAATCCCCGTTCGAGCAGCGTTTCGACCAACGCGCCACGCGGGACTTCGATCGCGACCGCGATGGAAGCCGGCGGGCAGCCGGTCAACTCGAGCAGTTGATTGAGGAACTCGCCGACCGCCGAACCGGAATGAACGACGGTGCGTTCGTGAACGATCTCGCCCTGGGTGTCGAGCAGACAGATTTGATGGGCCTCGGTGGCCCAGTCGATACCGACGAAGAATTGAAATGCAGATGCAGACAAGACAGACTCCTTTCGCCAGCCGCCGCAACCAACGGCACCCCTGTACTGGCGCTCGAACAAACGGCGCGAACTCCCCACTGGGCTTTCGGTTGCGGACCACACCGGGAGGGCGCAAGTCCCCCCCAGGCGTTCGATCACGCAGGGGGCGAAGGGCGCTCCTCTCGGGTGGCCGGTCTTCTATGAACTACCGCGCTGGGCAGCCACTCTGGAAGGGTACAGGGGCCAGGCGACCCGACAGCATTCGAAAAGCTGTTTACTCGGACGTGGCGATGAACTCCCGAACCCTAGCGACGATCTCATCGCGGACGCGGCGGAAGACCGGCATACGCTCTTCGTCGTCGCCTTCAGCCTCGGCGGGGTCATCGAAACTCCAGTGAAGACTTTCCACGTCAGCCGGGAAGGTCGGACAGGTCTCCCGCGCGTTGTCACAGACGGTGACGACATAGGCGAATTGGTCATCGGCCAAGGAATCGACGTGTTTCGAGGCGTGGCCCGAGATATCCAGGCCGAGTTCCGCCATGGCCCGGACGGCCAGGGGATTGAGCCCCACCGGTCTCGTGCCGGCACTCGCGGCCTCGAAGCGGTCGTCCCCGAGCCCTCGTAACAGCCCTTCGGCCATCTGGCTGCGGCAGGAATTGCCGGTGCAAAGGAATAGGACGGAGGGTTTCGGCATGGTCGGCGAACCGGGCTGAGCGCGGACTTGCGTCCACGCCAAAATGTAGAAACTCCAGAGCGTGGACTTCCGTCCACGCCTCTGTGTCTATTGTTCGCGTTGTGAGAAGGGCTCGCGTATTTATGTCGCACACCCATCGGCTCACCGGCGCGCTTCCGTCACGCACCCTTCAAGCGAACCGTCACCGCGTGCACGCTTCCCGCAGGCAACTCGAGCCGCAGGCGGTTACCCGCCACTCGAATCTTCGCCTCTCGAGGAACAACCACCTCGGGGTTATCGACAGTATTCTCCGCCCGGACGCTCGGCCCGAAAAGCGATCTCCCCGTCGCCTGCTCAACCTCGCCCCCGAGAATGTCGACCGCGGCCTCGAGTGTTTCTCCCGGGCTTTGATTGACGACGGTCAACAAGACCTCGCGCCCCTTCCGCGACGCCGACACGCTGATACTCGAACGGCTGCGCTCCCCAAAAATCATCACCGGGGCGTTCTTGATGTCGGTCTGAATCGCCCTTGCCCCCTGATGCTCCCTGTACATCTCATACACATGGTAGGTGGGCGTCAGCGCCATCTTCGGCCCCTCGGTCAGGATCAGCGCGTGCAGACAGTTCGCCACTTGAGCGATGTTCGTCATCGTGATGCGCTGGGCGTATTGGTGAAACAGATTCAAGCAACTCGCCGCGAAGACGGCTTCGCGCAGAACACCGCGTTGGGCGAAACCCTGCTCGATCACCGGATCGCCGTGCCAGCTTCCCCATTCATCGATGACCAGTCCGATCGGCTGCGGCTTAAGCGGCCCAAAGACGCGCATCTTGGCTCGGAACGGCGCCACGGCGTCAATCGCCTCGATGGATTCGAGAATCAGCTTTTCGAAATCGCCCACATCGAGCATCAATTCCAAATACTGCTCGTCGGTGAATTCCGTGCTGTGCCCTCGACGGAAATAGCGATGGAAAGAGACGTGGTCGAGATACGGCAACCCCGGCCCCACGGCCTGCAAGAACTTCCTATTCCATCCCGGCGCATTGTGTCCGGCGGCAACGAGTTGCAAGTCTTCGGTCAACCCAAGGCGCTTGAAGTACACCGCGTATTGGCGAAACCGCTGCGCGAATTCCTGGGGCGTAAACAAGCCGCCGCAACCCCAGTTCTCATTGCCGATACCCCACCATTCCACGCCGTAGGGCTGCTCGCGGCCGTGACGCCGCCGCAGATCCGCGTAGCCCGCGCTTCCGGTTCCATTGCAATACTCCAGCCAGTTCAGAGCTTCGGTGACGGTTCCCGACCCGACGTTGACGCTGGGGTAGGGTTCGGCGCCCAACAAGCGGCACCATCGAATGAACTCGGCGGTTCCAAAGGTGTTCGGTTCGTCGCGTCTCCACCAGTGGTTCGTCGTCGGCCGGCGGTCCGCGATCGGGCCCACGCCGTCTTCCCAATGATAGGTATCCGCGAAACAGCCCCCCGGCCAACGGATGACCGACGGGCGCACGCGCTTCAGAGCTTCGAGCGCATCCAGTCGGTAACCCTCTTGGTTGGGAATCTTCGAGTCGGGGCCAACCCAGGTACCCTCGTAGACCACGCGGCCAATGTGCTCGGCGAAGTGGCCGTAGATCAAGGGGTTGATGGTCCCCGTCTCCCGATCGAGGTCGACGGCGACTTCCACATCCGACCGTTGCCCTCGCAACGGAAGCGCCCCCGCCAGCGAACCCATAAACACACGCCGATTCAGCGACATCACTATCCTCCTAGAGCGTCGGGCCGGTTATCCCGGCCTCATTTCGACATCCGGCGGACGCCAGTGTATACTGTAGCTCGCAACAACCACGAGGGCGAGTTTCAGGCTCAGGAAGGAACAATGTCAATGGCAGCAAGCACACCGCAGGAAATGCTCGATGATTTCTTCGCGAAGTTCAACGCGGGCGATATAGAGGGAGTTCTGGCGCACTATGAGGCCGACGCCGCCTTTGTCGACGAACCCGGGAAAGTGGTTCATGGAACAGACGCGATTCGTGAATCCTTGAATAACTTCTTCGCGATGAAGCCGACCCTGACGCTGGTCAAGAGCGAGACACTCCTTGCCGGCGACATCGGAACCAACTACGGCACATGGACGATGACCGGAACCGGACCCGACGGCGAGCCCGTGTCGATGGCGGGCATTGCCGTCGACGTTATAAGGCGTCAACCCGACGGTAGTTGGAAGATGGCGATCGATAACCCCTGGGGCCCGGCGATCTTAGATTGACCGCCGGCTTCGAGCGGTTCGGGTTGGGCCTCGTGCCCGTGAACGAAGACGGAAGGAGGATTCGATGTGCGGTTTGCATGGTGTGTGCCGGTGCTCGCCGTCTGCTTGGCCGGGTTCGCGTCGGGCCAATCTCCCCGCCCGACGGCGTCACAGCTGGAAGCCTTCAGACGCTTCGCCGAAACGTCCACCGCACAGGTCATTTGGTCGCAAGAGGCCGGCCGCATCGACAGCGATCGAGCTCGGGCCGTAGTCACGGCCTTGACGGTCGAGGTGACGGGGAAAAGGAACCGACGAATGCGCGGCATTCGAATCGACCTGACCGAGGGCGATCGCGGAGGTCGGATTTACACGCGAGAAGAACATCTCAATCGAGCGATCAACGGTCTAGGCGAGGTCGCGAAGTTTCCGTCCGAGTCTCCATCAGAGGACTGCGATACACCGGACCGTTGTCACGGCTCGGAGTTGTTCTGGATGCAACAGGCTCACGGATTCGCCGCCTCTGAATGCACCTTAGGGAGCTTAGACGACTGGGTTGGACTCGTAGTCCATGACCATCAACAAGGAAATTTCCACTTCACGGACAAAGAAGCGGCGGACTTCGCCAAGGTCCTGGTTGCCGCCGGAGACGAGCTGAAAAGGAACAGTCCTCGTCGGTAAGCGCACGATTTTGATCCATCCAATGACCCTTAGGACATCTCTCACCCTGCGTGGGGCCCAAGCTCGTCTCGGTCCAGAAGATCTGGGACCTTACAAGTCCTTCACTGACGTGACTCGTTTTCAGGGCCGCTGTTGCCAAACATGCGGACCTCATGTATCGAGACCAAAACCGAGCGGTTCGGGTCACAACTCGCCTTGCCGGAATTGCTCGGCGAGGTAGTCACTTGCGCGCCAGGCGACGGCCATGAAAGTCAGGGTGGGGTTCTGGCAGGCTGAACTCGGGAAACACGCGCCATCGACGACGAACAGGTTCTTGACGTCGTGGGCTTGGTTGTGACCGTTGAGGACGCTCGTTTTCGGGTCGTCGCCCATGCGGACCGTGCCCACTTCATGCGCGACGTTGCCCGGCTCGGCCATTTTGCGGTTGACGTGGAGAATCTCGGCCCCGGCGTGATCCATTAACTCGAAGACGTCGTCCATGGCGTGTTTCGCCATCTTGAAGTCGTTATCGGTGCGGGCGTAGTGAATGCGCGGAACCGGAATGCCCCAGGCGTCGACGAGATTGCCGTCGATCTCGACGCGACTGTCATAGTTGGGCAACGTCTCGCCGCGCGGGTAGACACGCACGAGGGCGGGATGCAGTTCCTTGATGCGGCGCTTGTAGTCGGCCCCGAACCCGCCGATTCGCCCGGCATGCCCGGGATAAATAGAGGCTCCGCCCTTGACCATGATTCCGTAGCCGCGAAGAAAATCGGGATGCGGCTTCTTGGGGTCGAGATTGTGGTAGCGCGGAATATAGGAGCCGTTCGATTTGCCGTCTTCGTTGAGGATTTCGCCGCCGATCAGTTCCGGAAGCACCGCCAGAACGCCACCGGGTTCGGTCTGGTCCATCAAGTAGCGGCCCACGACGCCGCTGCTATTGGCAATGCCGGTCGAAAACCGACGCGACGTCGAGTTGAGCATGATGCGCGCGGACTCGATCGTTGATCCGGCCAGGACAATCACCTTGGCGAAGGCTTCGCGATAGTCCTTTTTGACGCGATCAAAGTAACCGACGCCCGCGGCCCGCGCTTCTTCGTCGACCATCACGTGACGTACGACCGAGTCGGTTTGGAGCGTCAAGTTGCCGGTCGCCAAGGCGTCCGGAAGGGAGACGGCCGGCGTCGAGAAGAAAGCGTCGACATCGCAGCCGGAACCACAACTGCCGCAGCAATGGCAGGCCGGACGTCCGCGATGAGAGCGGCTGAGTTGAGCGACACGCAAGGCGGTCAGACGGCGATCCATCCGGCGGGCCGCTTTTCGCATCAGATGCTCGAAGCAGTTGTAGGCAAAGGCGGGCTGAAACTTGCCGTCGGGGATTTGCGATAACCCTTCGTAAAGGCCCTGCACGCCGATGTATTCCTCGACCCTGTCGTAATAGGGCTCGAGATCCTGGTAGCTGAAGGGCCAGTCGATGCCCTCGCCGTCGATCGAGGCGGGCTTGAAATCGAAGTCGGCGAAGCGCAGCGATTGGCGGCCCCAATGGAGTGTCCGTCCGCCGAGAATGCGCGAACGGAAAGACCAATCGAACGGATTGTCGGGCGGCGTGGTGTAGGGGTGCTCGCTGAGTTCGGCGTAATAGCCCGGAAACGGCGTACTCTCTCGCGCCGCCCTTGGGCCGTCTTTGCGAATCTTGCTTGGGCTGCCGCGCCCCCGAAAGGGAAAGTCGTAAGGGAACGAATGCGTCAAGTAATCGGCTCGGCTGATACCGGGGCCTGCTTCGAGCAGCAACGTCTTGAGCCCGTGGTCGGCGAGTACCTTCGCCGCGATGCCGCCGCTCGCCCCGCTGCCGACAATCAGCACGTCGTAGACTTCGCGGCTCACGCTTCACCCTCTTTCGATTCGGGAGCGGATTCGCCCTCCACGTCGTGGTGCTCGGGGTGAGGGCAGCCGGTCCATTCCGGCAGCGGCGTCTTGCCTTTATATTCCAACTCGTCATGAATACCGATCTTCGACGTGTAGTAGGCGAAAACCGTTCGCTGCCGGATCTCGAGGAAGAAAGCATGACCCCGAGAGCGCTGAGCGCCCGAGGACTCCGACATTTCGGTGAGCAATTCGATTTGCTGTTTTTCGTTGATATCGAGGAAGTCGGCGTTGAAGCGTTGGCGGCTCTCGGTTTCCACCCAGGAAAGCCCATCAAGGAAAGCTCGTTGCACCGGGGGCGTTTCGTCATCGAGAACGAGATCGATATGACGGTTGACGAGGGCCGCGCGAGCACCCGGGGTGTCGGTTTGGGGCAAGATCAATTCAGCGATAGTCGTCACCAACTCGTCTTGCCGTCTGGAGAGGAATCGCGGCGCCCAATCGTCGGCGGAAGCGGCCGCGGCGGCGGCTTGCACCGCCGGCGGGGAAGCCAGTTGGGCCAAAGGGAAAAAAGCCGCCGAGCCCGCCGCGAGCACTTTGATCGCTTCGCGGCGGTCAACCTCGACGAGCCCGCGGTCGTTTTCGTTCGTGGGCGGGGGCGGTTGCGTCGGTTCCGAGGGCATATTGTAAAATCCGGCGCCGATGCCGCAATCCGTGGAACGGTTCCGGAGGCGCCGCGGGGCAGCGGGAAGCCCCCTGTCCTTCTATTCTAGGCGCGCGGCCTTTTCGGCTGTTCTACGTGGCCGCTGGTTTCGAGGCAAGTACGTTCATGCGTTGAGCCAGGTCCACGTCTTTCCGGGTGATGCCCCCGGCGTCGTGGGTGGCGAGATCGACTTTCACTTGGTTGTAGACGTTGAACCACTCCGGGTGATGATTGCTCGACTCGGCTACAAGCGCTACCGAGGTCATGAATCCAAAGGCGGTCACGAAATCGTCGAACAGAAAATCTTTGTGCAGTTTGCCCTCGACCAGGCGCCATCCCGACAGCTCCGCGAGGGCGACCGTGATCTCCTCGTCGTTAAGTTTTTGAACGTTCGGCATTCCCACCTCCCTCTCCGCATGATATCCGACGAGCGCGCCGACGGCACGGAAACTTCCCTCGACAGCGGCCCGCGATTCCCTGCTCCGGTATAATCGGATTCGCTCTCACGCCATGGCGTCAACCCAATCTTCCACGCCGTTGATGCGTCAATACCACGCGCTGAAACAGGAAAAGCCGGATCACCTGCTGCTGTTTCGGCTGGGCGATTTTTTCGAGCTGTTCTTCGACGACGCCGTGACCGCGGCGCGCGATCTCGACATTACGCTGACCTCGCGCAACAAGGAAAAAGGGCAGGCGATTCCGATGTGCGGCGTCCCGGCGCACAGCATCGACGGCTATCTCAGCAAGCTGATCGGCAAGGGGCACAAGGTCGCCATCGCCGACCAAGTCGAGGACGCCAAGAAAACCAAGAAACTCGTTCGGCGCGCCATCACGCGCGTCATCACCCCGGGCACGGCCACCGACACCGGGATGCTCGAAGCCGGGAGGAACAACTATCTCGCCGCCGCGGCCGCGCAAGGTGATCACTCCGGCCTGGCGTATGTGGACGTCTCGACGGGCGAATTCCGCATGACCGAGCTGCCCGAGTACGAGATCGAGGCGGCGCTTGATCAGATCGGCGCCCGCGAGGTGCTCGAACCTTCCGCCGGACCGCTCTTCGCCGAACCGGCCTCCGAGAATGGAGTCCGCGCCGGGCAACGCCTACGGACGGAACTCGAGAGCTGGATCTTCGACTTTGACTATGCGGCGAGAACGCTCTGTTCGCACTTCAAGCTGCACACCCTCGACGGGCTCGGAGCGAAGGATCATCCCGCGGCGGTGGCCGCCGCCGGGGCCGTCCTGCATTATCTGCGCGACACCCAACGCGCGGCGCTGGAGCATTTGGATACGCCGCGGCTTTACGTCCAACACGATTGGATGGCGCTCGACGCGGTGACGGTTCGGCATCTGGAGTTGATCGAACCGTTGTTCGCGGCCGAGGGCGGCGCGGCGCTGATCGCCGTCATCGACCGAACTCGCACGCCGATGGGCAAGCGTTTGCTGCGGCAATGGCTGCTGAGGCCTTCTCTCTCGATCGAAGAGATCGATTCGCGGCTCGACGGCGTGGGGGAGTTGGCCGCCGGCCCGATCGTTCGCAGCGAAATCGAAGCGGAACTCACGAAGATCCTCGACATCGAACGCCTGCTCGCCAAAGTCACGCTGGGAACCGCGAATCCTCGCGACGTGGTCGGCCTGGGCGTATCGCTCGACAGGCTGCCCGCCATTCGCGCGCGGATCGGGAAGCTGGGGTCCTCGCGCATGCGCGACTTGCATGAGCGACTCGACGAGCTGACCGACGTCAGCGGCCGCATTCTATCGACGCTGGCCGACGAGCCGCCGATTCACCTCAGCGAAGGCGGAGTGATTCGCCACGGCATCGACACCGAGCTTGATGAGTTGCGCGAGATTCGCAAGAACAGCCGCGGCTACATCGCGCAAATGGAATCGCGCGAACGCGAACGGACCGGCATTTCATCGCTCAAGGTGCGCTTCAACAATGTCTTCGGGTTCTACATCGAGGTCACCAAGGCGAATATGCACCTTGTCCCCGAGGACTACGACCGCAAGCAAACGCTGGTGAACGCCGAGCGATTCATTACGCCCGAACTTAAGGAATACGAGCAGAAAGTTCTGGAGGCGGAAGAGCGCATCCTCGAGCGCGAGAAGGCTCGCTTCGAGGAGTTGCGGGCGGCGGTGACGGCCGAGGCGCGGCGGGTTCGAGCGGCGGCGGTGGCGCTGGCCGAGCTGGACGTGTTGCGCGGACTGGCCGAACTCGCCGCCGAGAGCGACTACGTTCGTCCCGGCTTTAATACCAGCGGAAAGATTCAAATCGAGGCGGGAAGACATCCGGTCGTCGAGCGCTTGGCCGAGCGACAATCCGCTGAGCGTTTCATTGCCAACGACGTTTATCTCAACAACTCCGATCATCTGCTGGCCATTATCACCGGGCCCAATATGGGAGGTAAGTCGACCTATCTGCGGCAAACGGCTTTGATCGCGATCTTGGCGCAGATGGGTTCGTTCGTGCCGGCGGCGCGCGCCTCGCTCCCGGTCATCGACCGTATCTTTACGCGTATCGGAGCGGCCGACAATCTCGCGATGGGGCGGTCTACCTTCATGGTCGAGATGACCGAGACGGCCGAGATTCTCAATACGGCGACGGCGGATAGTTTGATTCTGCTCGACGAGGTGGGCCGGGGAACGGCAACCTTTGACGGGCTGGCGATCGCTTGGGCCGTGGTGGAACACATCCACACGCGTTGCCGCGCGAAGACGCTTTTCGCGACCCACTATCACGAGCTGACCGAATTAGCCGAGTTGCTGTCGGGCGTGACGAACCTGCACGTCTCCGTCAAGGAAGCCGGAGATCGGGTGATTTTCCTGAGGAAGGTCGAGGCCGGCCGCGCCGACCGCAGTTACGGGATTGAGGTGGCGCGCTTGGCGGGCTTGCCGATCGAGGTGATCGAACGAGCGCGCAAGGTCTTGGCGCGCCACGAGCAGAGCGAGCAATCGTTGTCTGAAGAACTGTCGCCCGGAGCGCATCCGAGCCCGACCCAGACGGTATTCTTTCAAGATCCCGCCGAACGGGAGGTAGCCGACGAGTTGCGTCGCATGGATTTAGATTCCGTACGCCCGATTGAAGCGCTGGGGCTATTGGAGCGCTGGAAACAGCGGCTTGACCGCGACGGGGAGGAGTAGGACTTGCATCTCGCCGCCATGGAAGATGAGGCTGTTTCGTAGGTCCGAACGTTCCTTATGGTCAGCAAGGCTTTTCCGTCCGGTTGTCTCAGGACGCCCATTTGCGAACAGCTCGGTATCGAATACCCGGTTTTCCAAGCCGGTATGGGGATGGTCGCCCACGCGCGGCTCGCCGCCGCTGTTTCGGAGGCCGGGGGTTTAGGCGTCGTCGGCGCGGGAACGGACATGGCGCCCGAGGAGTTAGGAGAGCAGGTAGGTCTGGTGCGCTCACTGACGGCGAAACCTTTCGGGGTGGATATTCTCTTCGGCGCCGTCCAGAGCGAGGGCGGAGAAGTTTCTCGCTACACCGACGCCGTGGAGGGGTTGGCGCGGGTAGCGTTGGAAGAGCGCGTTCCGGTACTGATTTCGGGGCTGGGGAGCCCGCGCGGGGTGGTGCCGGAAGCTCACCGGCGGGGCATCGTGGTGATGTCGGTTGTCGGGGCGGTTCGGCACGCGGTGAAGGCGGCTCGAGACGGAGTGGACGCGGTGATTGCGTCGGGGTCGGATGGGGGAGGCCACGTCGGGCGGGTGGGAACGGCCGTGGTCGACGCGGTGGACATCCCTGCTTGCCGGCGGCGGGCTGGCGGACGGACGCGGATTGGCGGCGGCGCTGGCCCTGGGGGCCCAGGGCGTTTGGCTCGGAACGCGGTTTATCGCGACCGAGGAAGCGCAGGCTCACGCGAGATACAAAGAACGCATCACCGAGATCGGTGAAGACGGCACCGTCGTCAGCCGCGCCCACAGCGGCAAACCTTGCCGCATGATCCGGAATGATTTCACGGACTATTGGGTCGAGCGCGAAGACGAAATCGAGGGTTATCCGCTACAAGCGATCCGAGTGGGAACGGATGCTTCGCGGCGGGGGCGTTTGGAGGGGGATGTGGATAACGGCGTGTTGCCGGCGGGGCAGAGCGCCGGCTTGATTCGGGAGGTCGTGGGCGCCGGGGAAGTAGTTCGAAGCATCGTACGGGAAGCCGAAGAGGTGATCGGGCGCTTGGGGGCGGCCGGCGGGTGACGGGCTACGGCCCGTGGTGAAAGTGCGACTACGCGAAAAACGGGGGAAAGGCGTTCCTGTCGCCCTTTCAGGGCTCGCCCGTGCGGGGGTTCCACCCAGGGTTCCGCTTCGCTTCACCCTGGGCTACGGTTCCCGCCGCCGCTTCGCGGCTGAGGAGATGAGCGGCTTCAACACTCTTGGTTGTGATGGGTCGTAGGTTCGCGGGGTATTTTCGGAGCAGTCCCCCGTTTTCGCCCGAACATAGGTCTGCCGCGGGCTGCTAAGCCGCGTCAGTTCGCGGCGGCCTTGGTTTTGGCGGTTCTGAGACGATCGAGTCGGCGTAGAAACTCGGTTTCGGGCGTTGAGGGCGCAGTGGTTGGGGCGGCCCGGCGGATGGGGGAGGGTTGTTGGATCAGCCCGCGGACGCCGGGGCCCGTCCGCCCGTCCGCATCGAAGTCTTCGGTGGCGGACACAACAAGATCCTCGAAGTGTTGGGCGCGGTCGGGCTGACGTAGTTCGAGGGCGCCGATCCGCGCGCGAAGGCGATCAAAGGCCCGGTAGCAAATGTAGACGCCGAATCCGACGACCGCGTGGACATAGATGACGAGGGCGAGATCAATGGGGCGATCCATTCAACGGGTCTCCTTATTGGCGCGGCACGGGCGACGTAAAGGTCGCGAAATCGTGATGCGGCAGGCGGTCGGCATCGGATTAGAAGATGGACTGGATGCGTTCCTTGCGGCTGACGATTTCGGTGATGCGAATGCCGTAATTGCCGTCGATGACGACGACGTCTCCGCGGGCGACGACGCAGTTGTTGACCAGGACGTCGACAGGCTCATTGACGGAGCGATTCAATTCGACGATCGATCCCGAGGCCAGTTTCAAGACGTCCTGCAGGGGCATCTCCGTGGTTCCGAAGCTGACGCTGAGATCCAGGTCGACCTCGAACAGCATGGCGAGATTCTTCTGCGCCGCCGGATCAAGCGTCAGGCCTTGGGAAGGCGGTTCGGCGGAACCGGAGGAGTGGGGCGCTTCGGGCGCTCCGCCGGCGGCGCCTTCCGCGCCGGCCGAGGCCGCTTCGGCGACTTGGGGTTTGTCGGCTGCTTGGATTGCCTCAAGGGCGGCGGGGCTCAGAGCGAGGACAAGCGGATGAGCCGTTCCATCGACCGAAAAAGTGTATTCGACGGCCAGTTCCGCGTCCTCGGCGCCCGCACCTTCCTCTTGAACCGAGGCCTGCCCGATCCTCACGCTGCTTCCGAATTTTCTACCCGCGGTGGGCGAAATCGCGCTCGCCACTTGGTTGACGAGCTCGACATAGGTTTCGCGAACGGCATCGGTGTCAATGTCGTCGTCGCCCATGATCAGGGCGGCGAGCCGATGCGCCGTTGCCAGGGGACAACCGACGCTGACGGCGGCGGCATCGGCGACGTCGATCGGCAGAGTGAGCCACAAAGGGTCGGCCCACTCCGGCCACGATTCCGGCTTGGGATGGTTGGGATCAAAGGTGACTTCGTCGGCCGCGCCGGTCAGGTCGGGGGCGGAAAGAACCTCGCTGAGGCCGCGCGCCCACTCGAACGTCAGCCAATGGCCGAGGCGGTCCTCAATCCACGATTCTCGGTTCAATGCCGCCACCTCTAGCTGACCCTCTTTTCCCCGGTAACGACAACGCCGCGGTGGTTGCCGTCAGCGACGATCTCCGCCAGAAACTTGCTGCGTCCGTTGACCCGCAGCTCGGCGGGACGGCGAACGGGAATGTCCAAGGAAACCACGTCTTCGATCTCGAGGGCCAGAAGGTCTTTTACCTGAATAGTGGCGCCGGTCATGCGAGCCTCGAGCGCCAGCGGGACACGGTTGAGTAGCGACCGCATCTCGTTTTGTTCGACGTCGGAGCCGGTGCGGCGTTGGATGGACCATTGCTGTTCGAACTTTTGGCCCATCATCTTCACGACGATCGAGGGGATGCCGAGGTTCATCATGCCGCGGCTCTCTCCCAATGTGATTTCAAAACCGATGGCGACGACGGCTTCATTGGGGGAGAGGATCTGCATGAGCTGCGGTTGGGTTTCGGTGCCTTGGATGTTGAAGTCGATGTCGGCAACCGGAGCCCAAGCCTCCTTGAGGTCGTGCAGCACGATACGGACAACGCCTTCGAGGATGCTGAGTTCGATCTCGGTCAGCTCGCGGACTTCCACCGAGACCGCCTCTCCGGTGCCCCCCAGCATCTATGTCGAGCATGGGGAAGACGAGCGAAGGGTTCATCTCGAGTACGGCGTTACCCTCCATCGGCTTCATGCTGACGTTGGAAATGGCAGTGGGGGTGGGAAGGTATTGCTGAAATTCGCCAAAGGAAATTTGCTCGACCGATACCAGACTCGCCGTGATGTACGCGCGCAGATAGGCTCCCAAGGAAGAGGCTAGATTGCGCCCCAGAAAGTCATGCATCAAGTGGATGGAGCGGAGTTGCTCTTTGGGGATCCGATCGGGGCGCCGAAAATCATAGGTGACGGCGGCCATGGCGGCGCCGTCCGGGTCATTCGCTCCTTCGGAGTATTCCTGGAATAGGCGATCAATTTCGTCTTGGGAGAGTTTGGGGTCCATGGGGTTCCATTTGTCTTCGCGGCGCGATGATCGAGAGTCGCTTGCTCACCTAGGGCTGCTACTTGGGCCACTTGCCGTGAATCACGCCGCGCATGCGCAAGATGGCTTGCGACTTGAGTTGTGAAACGCGGGTCTCATGCAAGTGAACGATACGAGAGATTTGCCTCAGCGTGAGCTCCTTGTGGTAATAGAGCGTGATGATGGTGCGCTCGACGGTCGGCAGGCGTTCGATCATGCCGGCGATCAAGGTTTCAAGCTCGGCGCGCTCAAACAACTGAGAGGGCCATTCCTCTTCGTTGTCGGAGACGAATCGCAGCAGATCGGTGCCTTCACCGTCGTTGGGGTTGCCTTGCTCAAGCGGCGCGAGGTTGATGCCGCGTACCTCGACCAGCCACTGACGGTACTCCTTGATGTCGACGCCGAGTTGGGCGGCGACTTCGTCTTCGTCGGGCGTGCGTTTGAGGTTTTTCTCGGCGGCCACGATGGCGGACTCGATCATCTTCGCCTTACGACGCTTGTTGCGCGGCACCCAGTCGAGACTGCGAAGACTGTCGAGAATCGCGCCTCGAATCTTGTGTTCGGCGTAGGTCTTGAGTTTGACGTTGAGGGAGGCGTCAAACTTGTCGACAGCCTCGATCAGCCCCAGCACGCCGGCGCTGACGAGATCGTCGAGGCAGACGCTCTCGGGCAGTTTCTCGCGAATGCGCGAAGCGATCAGCTTGACCTGCGTCAGGTGGTCGAGAATGAGCTGGTCGCGTTCGACGTCTCTCTCGAGCAATTCGGTCGATGCTTTCGGGTACATAGGATTAAGTTCCGTTTCCTTCCATGCTGAGGATTCGGTCCGCGATGCGGTTTGTGTCGGCGGCTTCGATGTCGTCGGGGATGCTCGGACCCGTCGAAAGAAAGCCGAGGGGCAGGCCGGTGCGGCGGGAGTCGGCGATAACGGCGCCGTACGCGGGCCCTTCGTCGAGTCGAGTAAAGAGCAACTTCGAGGGGCTGAAAATCTCGTGGAATTCGGCCGCGCGCCGCCGCGCGCTTTCCTTCTTGGTCGCATCGAGCACAAGGTAGGTCCGCACGTTGTCGAGAGCGGCCAGTTGGGCGGCCGTCGCTTCACCCTGTTCCCTGGTCGCGTTGGTGTAGCCGGGCAGGTCGACGAAGACGACGTCGGGCCGCGGCGAGTCGCCCGCGGCGACGGAGCGTAGGCTATCGAGAAGATTGACCTCGCGGCCCACCAGGGTGTAGGGAAGGCGGGCCAAGCGGGCGTAAGTCGCCGTCGGCTCGGCGGCGGCGATGCGTTCGCCGGTCACCGTTACGAGATGGACGTTGCGATTTTCACCGACCGCCAGGCGGAGCGCCAATTTCAGCGCCGCCGACGTCTTACCCGAGCCATGCGGGCCGACAAAGGCCGTGATCAGCGGCCGGTCCCGGGCGGTCGACTCGAATTGAGGAGCCGTCTCGACCAGATCCGCCAGGCGGGTCCGCAACCACGAAGCCGTCCGTTGAGGGTCAGTCGCGTCGGCATCGGAGAGCGTCGACAAGAGTTGTCGACACAACTCGGGATCGAATTCCGCCGCCAGCAAACGAGCCAACAGGTCGGCTCTCGATGGATCGTTGAAATAGCCGGAGTCGGCCATTCCCGCGAAGGGCTTCGTCGCCAGCTCGGCGGTAATCAGGCGGCGAATCCGTTGCAACTCGGCATCGACTCCGGCGGCGAAGCGGCTCGACGGCGGGGCGGCGACCGGTGACGAAGCCGGTCGAGGAAGAGCGTCCCGGAGGTTGTCGCCTTGCGTTGCGGGGGGCGCGGGTTCCGAGGCGGGGGTTGTGGGAGCGAGGGCGGGCTGAGCAGCCGCCGAGGATGTTGCCCCGGGTGTTACTCCGGCTGATAGCGGCGGTGCCGTGGAGCGAGCCGGGGGAATCGCGGGTGCTCGGTCGGCGGTCAACCTCGCCGTCAGCTCGGCCGGGACGAACTTCTTCCAATGTGGTCGATCGATTCGCGGGGCGCGCGCTTCGGCGGCCCGAGTTGGTGATGCCGAGCCGCCTGTAGCGGGCCGAGAGTCCGCGGCCTGGGTCTGGTCGACGGCGGTCGCCGGGGCCTGTTCTCGAAGATGTCCGCGGCTCGCCGCGGCGGCTCGCTTTCGCGTCTCCTCGGGGTCGAACAGAGCGAAAGTGACGTCATGGCGGTCTTTGTCGGCGGCTTCGCTCGGATTTTCTCGCGAGCCAATGAAGATCGCTTGGTCTCCCAGTTCCGCCGCCGCGCGTTTCATGGCCGCCTGGACCGTCGGGGCCCGATAGGTTCTGAGCTTCATCGGACTCTCTCCTCACAGAGGGCCCGGCGCGGTGAGGACGGAACCGCGAGGGCGACGGGATTGTTTGTCACCGGCTTCGTCATTGCACGACCCCCAACGAGACGACCTTGGTGGTGGGCGGCACTTCGGCGTGCGAAAGCACGGCAAGCCGCGACAAGCCTGCTTCGACGAGCTGACGGACGGCGAAGCGAACTCCGGCTGAACACAGCAGCACCACGGGCCCGCGTGGTGTTTCCACCGTTTTTTGAATGCGTTCGACGATGTCGGTAGTCGTGGCGGGCGCGAGCGCGATTCGCGAAGTCACCTCGGTGTGTTCGATGGCGCTTTGTACCGACTGTTCGATGCGCGGGTCGAGATAGTAGACCGGCAGTTCTCCTTTTTCGTTGAGGTAGGGTTTCACGACCGTACGGGGCAGCGCCTGACGAACGAACTCGGTGAGCAAGGTCGGGTTCTTGGTGGCCGCTCCGCCTTCCGCCAAAGCCTCGAGAATCGAAACGGCGTCGCGGGTGGAGACGCGTTCGCGCAGCAAGCTCTGTAAGACGCGCTGCACGATGGAGAGACTGAGCAACTTCGGAACGAGGTCCTCGATCAGCTTGGGATGGTCCTCGCGAATGCGGTCGAGGAAGCGGTTGGTGTCTTGGCGCGTCAGCAATTCGTGAGCGTGGGCGCGAACCAACTCGGTTAGATGGGTGGCGACGACATTGGCGGGGTCGACGACGGTGGAGCCCATCACGCGCGCCTTGTCGACTTGGTCGGGTGCGATCCAGGTTGCCGGCAGCCCGAACGCCGGTTCGTGAGTGGGCGTGCCGTCAAGGCGGCCTTGCGCTTCGCCGGGGTTAATCGCCAGTTCGGAATTAAGCTGTAGCTCGAAGCGGGCGATTTCGGCACCCTTCAGTTGTACGACGTACTCGCGCGCCTGTAGCGAGAGGTTGTCGGTGACGCGCACCGGAGGCAGCACGAAACCCAGTTCGGAGGCCAGCTGCTTGCGCACTCCGCTGATCCGCTGCAACAACGTTCCGCCCTGCGATGCATCCACAAGCTTGACGAGACCCAGCCCGACCTCCACCGCGATCGGCTCGACGCGCAAGAGACGGTTGATGTTCTCGCCTTCAGCCGGCAAGGCGGGAGTCTGAGAGCTTGGAGGCTCGGCAGGAGGCTGTTGCATCAAGTTCCAGCCGATGCCCCCGACGCCGAGGCCGAGCAACAGGAAAGGCAGGGTCGGCAGCCCGGGAATGACAGCCATCGTCGTGAGCACGCCGGAAGCGATGAGCAGCGGCCGCGGCTGCGAAAACATTTGCTTGCCGAAGTCGGCTCCAAGCTGCGCTTCCCCGGCCGCGCGGGTCGTGATCATGGCGC
This sequence comes from Bryobacterales bacterium, assembly GCA_965248235.1. Taxonomy (GTDB): domain Bacteria; phylum Acidobacteriota; class Terriglobia; order Bryobacterales; family UBA6623; genus UBA6623. Next base: position 1,176,281 of record CBDFIU010000004.1, read on the forward strand.
CGGAAACCGAGATCAGCAGCGCCGGGACGATCGTCACGAGTCCGTCGCCGACCGTCAAGACGGTGTAGGTTTCGAGCGCCTCTCCCAAGGCCAACCCATGCTGCAGAGCGCCCGTCAGAAAGCCCGCCATGATGTTGACGGCGGTGATGATGATGCTCGCGATCGCGTCGCGCTGTGTGAATCGCACCGCGCCGTCCATCGCGCCGTAGAACTCGGCCTCTCGAGTTACTTCTTGACGCCGCCGCCGGGCTTCGTGCTCGTCAATCAATCCGGCGTTCAGATCCGAATCGATGCTCATTTGCTTGCCGGGCAGCGCGTCGAGCGTAAAGCGCGCGGTGACTTCGGAGATGCGAACGGCACCGTGGTTGATGACGACATATTGGATCGCCACGAGCAAAACGAAGATCACCACGCCGACGACGAAGTTTCCGCCCACGACGAAATTGCCGAATGCCTCGATCACGTCGCCGGCGGCCTGAGTTCCCTCATGACCGCCGGTCAGAATCAGCCGCGTGCTTGAGATATTCAGTGACAAACGCAACAGAGTAAGCAGCAACAGCAAAGAGGGATAGACGCTGAACTCGACCGGCCGAGTGATATACATCGTCGCGATCAGCGTGATGACGGACAGCGTGATGTTGAGTGAAATGAGTAAATCCAGCGCGAACGGCGGGATCGGCAACACCATCATCAAGACGACCATCATGACCGCCAGAGGTAGGGCCACGTTCAGGCGTGCCGCTGTCGGCGCGGTAATGGCTTGTTCGCTCGTCACGAGAAATCCAGCTCAGACCCGTGAAACCGGATCAACGGTTAGAAGGCCTCTCGACTTAATCGGTAGATGTAAGCCAAAATTTCAGCCACCGCGCGGTAAAGATGAGGAGAGATTTCGCTTCCCACCTCGGCACTCTTATAGAGAGCCTGGGCCAGCGGCGGGTTCTCGACGATTGGGATACCGTGTTCCTCGGCCTTGTCGCGGATGCGCAAGGCCAAGTAATCGAGCCCCTTGGCCACGATGACGGGGGCCGGCATGTCTTCGGGCAAGTACTTGAGCGCGACGGCGTAGTGCGTCGGGTTGGTGACGACGACGGTGGCTTCGGGGACCTGTGACATCATCCGTTGACGAATCATGTCGCGCTGCAGTTTGCGCAGGCGGGCCTTGATTTGCGGATTGCCCTCGAGGTCTTTCTGCTCTTGCTTGACCTCCTGCTTGGTCATCATGAGCTTCTTGAAGGTCTTGCGGCGCTGTCGATAGAGATCAAACGTCCCGAGAAACAACAAGACGACGGCGGCCTTCATCAGCAGCTCGCCGAGTACGTCCCCGACTCTTGCCACGCCGGCGGCGAGGGGCATTTTCGGGAGTTCGAGAAGCCCGCCGAGTTCTTCGGAGAGCAGCCACCAAAAAACGATTCCGGCGACGGGAATGAGGATGAATGCCTTGAGCGTCTGCGACAGATTGTCGCCGGGTAGTTGAGAGAGTTTCGGACGCGGGTTGAGGCGTTTGATATCCGGCTGCAAGCGTTTCGGGGACAAGGCGAAGCCGGTTTGCGCCAACTGGGTCAGCAGACCGATTGTCAGCAACACGCCGGCGTAGATCCCCAGAAACGCCATCGGTTTGAAGGCCACCGTCACGAACAGAACGCGAAATTCCTCTATGGTGATCGAAGGTCGAAACGCATAGGCGACCAGGCCCCGCATGGCGAGACGGAGAGATTCGAGGACATCGCCGCCATAGATGACGACCAGCGCGACCGCCGCGGCGAACTGGAGCGCGGAGGTGAATTCACGACTGGAGGCAACTTGACCCTCTTCACGCGCCTTTTGCTTGCGTCGCGGAGTCGGTTGCTCGCTGCGTTGCGATTTGTCGGCGGGCATGGCGAAGACTCAAAAGCGTATTGACGGCGGCGAGGCGGGGCTATCTCATTTGCGTAACCCTCTACGGTTGGACAAGCGCCTCGATCACAGCCCGAGTTCGTTCGGCCAAGCTGTAAAAGAGCCGCGGCGCAAGCAGCGTCACGGGATAGAGGATGGCGACAGCGCCGACGATCTTCGCGGGAAACGCCAGGGTCAGTAGTTGAAGGCGGCTGTTCACCTGGTTGAGCAGCCCCAGAGTGAGATCGATGAGCAACAGCACCGCCATCACGGGCAAGGCAGAGCGGACGGCGGTCTCAAAGACCGAGCCTCCGAGGCGCACCATCATCAAGGCGTCCGCCGGCCGGGTTTGGAAATGGCCCAGCGGCCACGATTCCAAGCTTGCGGCGAATGCCCGAACCAAGTAGAGGTGCAGGTCGAAGGAGAAGAACAGCAAGCTGCCCAGCAGGGCGAACAAGACGTTGAGAATCGAGGCGTCAACCTGTGTCGTCGGGTCGACCATATTGACATAGGAATAGCCGGCTTGGAATCCGAGAATCTGTGCCGCCAAGCCGAAGACCTCCAGGAGTAACGCCACCGCGACGCCAACCGCGAGTCCGAAGATGGCTTCGGAAAGGATCAGGCCGGTCAACGTAAGCAGAGCCGCAGGAGCAAGACAGCCAGCGTCAACGCCAAGACCGCCTTGGGGAGGGCCGGGAACTGACGGCTCCCGGGCAGGGGCACAAAAGTCACGAGACCGGCCGTACGCGCAAGCAGGAGAACAGCGTTGATGACCCAGGGGAGAGGGATGTCGATCATTTTGCGTGTCGCCGGGGTACGTGTCGTCGGGGTACGTTTCCGCGAATCAGCCCGCGCCCAATCAGGTTGTGCCGAGGTATGGCTACGCCGAGAAGTTCGCTACCCGTCGCCCATCGCGTGCCCTGTAGCCGGCAGTCCGTACCTTGGCGACACGTGATTCGGCGACACGGACCCCTACCGCGCAAATTTCTCCAGACCGCCTAGTAGCTCTGTTGTGTATCCGATCAATCTGTCCGCCATCCACGGTCCCAACAGCATGGCGGCGACCAGGAAAACGACGAGTCTCGGCACGGTGGTGAAGGCGGGGTCCTGCATCGACGTGAGGATTTGCACGACGCTGACGAGAATCCCGGCGAAAAATCCGGCCAACAATAGCGGACCGCCGACGACCAGGGTGATCCAAAACGCGCCTCGGATGACTTCAACAGCGGTATCGGGGGTCATATTTCGTGTCGCCGATCCACGTAACGCCGGATTACGTTAACGGCCATGTTCTCCGTCGTATTTCCCGCGTTGATGGGTATTTACTTGACTCAGGTGACCACAAGATGTAGGATCGGGGAAATGGAAGATTATCCTCGGAATCTGGCCGAGTTCGAGGCGCGTTTCGCCACCGAGCAGGCCTGTCGAGAGTATCTGTGTCAACTCCGCTGGCCGGAGGGTTTTCGTTGTCCGCGATGCGGGCACGACAAAGCGTGGGCGGTGCGGACAGCGCTGCTGGAGTGCGCCGGCTGCGGGCATCAAGCTTCTCCAACGGCGGGCACAATATTTCAAGACACCCGCCAACCCCTCCAGAGTTGGTTTCGAGCCATGTGGTGGCTCACGAGCCAGAAGAACGGGGCGAGCGCGCTGGGCTTGCAGCGGGTGTTGGGCCTGGGCAGCTACAAAACGGCCTGGACTTGGTTGCATAAGCTCCGGCGCGCCATGGTGCGGCCCGGACGCGATCGGCTCAGCGGGCGCGTGGAGGTTGACGAGACTTACTTAGGAGGCTTGGAGGAGGGCGTGCGCGGTCGCCAAACCGACGCTAAGGCGCTGATTGTAGTAGCGGCCGAGGAAGATGGTGCCGGCATCGGGCGGGTTCGGATACGCACCATTCCCAACGCCTCCGGGGACAGCTTGATGGCCTTCGTCGGCGAGTCGATCGAACCCGGCAGCGTGGTCCATACCGACGGTTGGCTGGGATACGAACCGCTCGAAGGCGACGGCTATCGCCACGAGGTGAGCTACCTGGAGGGGCAACCGGCGCGCGCCTCGAAACTGCTCCCCCGGGTGCACCGCGTGGTGTCGTTAGTGAAGCGCTGGATACTGGGCACGCATCAAGGAGCGGTCAGTCACGAGCATCTCGACTCCTACCTCGACGAATTCGCCTTCCGCTTCAACCGCCGCAAGTCCAGAAGTCGAGGCAAGCTCTTTTACCGCCTGGTTCAACAGGCCGTCGCCGTGCCACCGGCACCCTACAAATCGCTGGTCGGAGGCACCGCGACACGCGCTACGGACGACCACAACATGTAGGGGCTATTTCCCAATACCTGAGTCAAGTAAATACCCATCCCCGCGTTATACTTCAACGCTCCCGAGAGCAACATCGACGGAGGTGCTTTCGTGGGCGCGTACCCCGGCGACACGTGAATCGGCGACACGGAATTCAGAACCCTCTTACCAGCGATCCCACGACTAGATTCCAGCCGTCCACCAGGACGAACAGGAGTAGTTTGAACGGTGCGGAAATCATGATCGGCGGGAGTTGGATCATGCCGAGCGACAAGGTTACCGAGGCGACTAACAGATCGATGACCAAGAACGGCAAGAACAACACCGCCCCGATCTGAAAGGCGGTCTTCAGTTCCGAAAGCACATACGCGGGCATCAAAACCGTCAGCTCGATATCGTCCAAGTTCTTTGGTCGAGGCTTGTCGGTGATATCAAGAAACAGCGCCACATCCTTGTCGCGCACGTATTTCGCCAAGAACTTCTTCAACGGACGTCCGGCACGCTCCAGCGCCTCGATGTGTCCGATTTCCTGCTTCTGTAAAGGCACGATCGCCTCGACATGGATTTGATCGGCAACCGGGCGCATCAACACCACGGTCAGAAACAACGTCAGGCCGATCAAGTTCTGGTTGCTCGGCGCGGTTTGCGTGCCGACCGCTTGACGCAAGAAATGCAAGACGATGAGAATCCGCAAGAACGGCGTCAACGACGCGATGGCGGCGGGCAACAGCGTCAGCAGCGTCAGCAAGAGCAGAATCTGTAACGTGGTTCCCAATTGATCGGGGTTGTCGCCGAACGAAATGCCGAGTTGCGGGGCTGTGGGCGGCGCGGGCGGTGTCGGGTTCTGCGCCGGCGCAACGCTCGCGCTGATCAGAAAGAGCGTGATAAAGCATAGGACGGCTGGAAGATGGAGAGTTCGTCGCCGAGCGTTTGATTGATCGAGGCCAACCTGGAGCGACGAAAGCTCGGCTCGTCCCGCGTACGCCCGAAGCGTCACGAAGGCTCCGATATCCCTTCGGATGGTCGCCGCAAACGATTCGACAACAGCCCCGACAGCAGAGAAGCTTTGGTTTCCGGCGCCGGGCAATCCGCCAACTCGTCAGGGTTTAGCTCGCTGACCAGCGACACGCGCTCATTCGTCGCCGCGAGCAAGAATAAGCGCGGCCCGACACGCACGAGCGAAAGCGTCTTATTCGGCCCGATGGCGAGGGTTTCGACCACCGCGAGGTTGCCTCCGCCTGCTTGCTTCGAACCCCATTGCCTCAGCAGCCACAAGCACCCGGCCAGCAGCGCGAAGACGAACAAAAGGGCCAGTACGGAGTCGAGCATCTTGAGTTGAAGGTCGATTTCGCGAATGGGTTGGCGAGGGATGTTTGTTAATCGTCGCCCCTGTCGTCGGGAATCCGCAGATCGGTGATACGAAGGCCCATGGTGTCTTCTATGACGACGATTTCTCCGTTGCCTACCGTCATCCCTTCCATCAATAGATCCACGTTCTCTCCCGCTGATCTCGACAACTCGATAACGGAACCGACTCTAAAATCCAACACGTTGGCGACCCTGACTCTTTTGCGGTCCAGTTGGACGGAGATCTTGACGGGTATCTCGCGAAACGAGTCGATCGCATCGGGAGGAGCGCCGAGGGCCGCCAGCTCCGGGTTGGGAGCGGCAACCGGAGTTGGAACCCTGCCATATTGCCACCCTCCGTGTCCGGTCTGCTGATTGGCGACTCGCCGAACGGCTCTCAATCAACGCTCGGGAACCGCCTGTTGCCGTCTATCGCTTCAAGTTCAGCGCCTCTTGGTTCAACTCGTCGGCCGTGGTAATCACCCGCGAGTTGGCCTGGAAGCCTCGCTGAAACGTCAACAAATTCGTGAACTCTTGGGCAATATCGACATTCGAGAACTCAAGCGATAGTCCGAGCACCGACCCGAGTCCTCCCGTGTTCGCCGGCCCGGTTACCGGGAGCCCTGAAGCCGAGGTCGGGACGTAGTTGTTGTTGCCGACCGAGAGAAGCGTCTGCGGGTTTGTAAAGCGCGCCAGTGAGAGCTGTGCCAAGGTCAAGGTTCTGCCGTCGCTGTCGAGGCCGTTGATTTTGCCGCCGTCGGCGATCGAAATCGAGGTCAACTGCGCGGGTGGCGAGCCGTCTTGCGCCAGGTCGGAGACCGACGAATCGGTCGCGAAGTTCGTCAGTGTCGGTTGCAGCAACGAATCGAGCAGGCTCCAATCAATCTGCAAAGGGTCGGCGCCGTTGGCGAACGTGTAGCCGGCGGTCGTGGTATTGATGTCTTAATTGATAGGGATTCCCCGCACCATTGGGGTTGATGAGGATTCCCTTGCCATCGAACTCCATCGAAACAGCCGCGGGTACGCCGCCGTCGATCAGAATGTTCGGATCGGTCGCGGGCGTGGCGTTCGATCCGTCGAGAACGTCATCCGCGGGGATCGTCACGGTTACGCTGAATTCCCCGGCGGCGCTAGTGGGCGGAATAACGGGAGTAAAGGTCAGCGTTAGAATGTGCGACTCGCCGAGCGAATCGAACACCTGCAGCGGCACGGTGAAGTCTGTCGTAAGGTTTTTCGACAGGTTCGCGGTGATACTGATTTCGGATGTAGTGTCCGGCTCGAGCGTGTCGTTGCCGGCCAAGCTGATGTCCGCAATGGGTAGGTTGGTGTTGACGACCTCGGTTGTTGGATTGCGGTTCCAGCCCTGCACGACTTCGCCGTTAATGGTGACCAACACACGTTCGGTGTTGAGTTGGAAGTTGCCGGCGCGGCTGTATTGGGTTAGATCGTTGTCCTTGACGATAAAGAAGCCCTCGCCTTGGATCGCGGCGTCGAGAAGGCCGCCGGTGTTTTGGACGGTACCTTGTTCGAAACGACGAGAGACGGTGATCGGCGCGACCCCGAGGCCCGCCTGCGAGGCAACGCCGGACCGACTCAAGCCGATTGTTTGATAAAAAAGGTCGCGAAACTCAGCTCGGCTTCCCTTGAAAGCGAATGTGTTGAGGTTGGCGAGGTTATTCGCGATCACCTCCACGGCTCGGGCATGAGAGCGAAGACCGGATAGAGCGGTTAGAAATGCACTGGGCATGGGAAGAAATCTCCTTACTTCAAATCTTCGGTTTGGTCTGTGTCTTATTGTTTGGATCGTTGCTATGTCAGCTGAAAGGAGGCGGCCCGCGATGACTTGCTCATTGGTTTCAGGCTTCGCTGTCAAGCGGAGCGGCCCGCGCTTCAGCCAAGGCGGCTTCGGCTTGGAGCAGGCCGTGAATGCCTTCCAGCGTCTTGCGCATCGCCAGCGTCTGCTCCATCTCGGAAAACTGGGCGAGCTGGGAGACGAACTGGGTTGGATCCATCGGGCTGAGCGGGTCCTGGTTTTGGATCTGCGCGATGAGCAGTTGCAAGAACATGTCGCGAGTAGTGTCGTTCGATGCGAGCGGGCGTCGAATCTGTTCCGTGTCGACGCTCGCCGCGGCGGTGGTGTCGGTTACCGAGCCTGTCATTAGTCAATCCTCCTGTTGGAATCTTTCACGGACGAGCGGCGGTCGAGCGGGCGGCGTTGCCGAAAATGTTTGTCGGCAACCCCCTCTTCCGTCCGAACGGGTTGTTGGGGTTCGAAGTGTTCCCCCGCGGCCGCGGCCGCTACAGCGGGGGATTGCCGCCGCGGGCTCGCTTCGGGCGCCGATGTGGACGCATCCGCCGCAGCGCCGGCTGAGAGAGGGGCTTGCGGCCCGGAAGGGGAAGCTGTGCGGTCGAGAATCTTCAACCAGACCGAGCTGGGAGTTCCTTGGTCGGTGCGAGACGTTGTTTTCGGCATAGGTTTCCTTCTCCTAGGAGGCCGGCGCGTCATCAGACGGAGCGCTCGACCTCCAATTGAAACGACCGGGCTTGGCGACCGGTCGGTTGCCTAGACCGGAAAGATCGCTGTTGGCGGCGTCCGCCTTGCTGCTGATGGTGCGTATCTCCATACCCGGCCGACCCATTGGAGGGGGCCGCCTGGGCCTGCAGCCCCCGGTCGGCGAGCGATTCGAAGAGCCGCGGCAATGTGTCGTTGATCAGGTTTCCCGTGCGCCCCCTGTCTGTGCGCACGATGGTGTCGATGAACCCGGCTCGTTCGACCAAACGTAGAGAGAGTCGCCCGAGACGGCTGTCACGCAAGAGGATATTCATTTGCGTGGATGAGGATTGGCGCTGAAGAGCCGCCATTTCGACGAACCGCTCAACAGCCTCGGCCCCTTCGTTGGCGGACGGAGGAGCCGTAGCGGCGCGCGACATTGGCAGAGGGTCTTGGCCGGGCTTTGGCGCGGGTTGCGAAAGCACGGCCTCTCCGCCGGCGGGCCGTGATTCCAAGTAATTCGTGGGAGAACCGGAGTTGTGCCCTGGGAGCACGGTTGCGGGCGATCGATCGGGCCGAGGCGATTGGGGGCGCTGGCGAGGCTGCCCGCATCTTCGGCTCGACCGGCGGAAAGATCGTCGGACTCTCCAGGAGTGAGGCGGTGACTGGTACTGAGTTTTCCACAAGAAGCGATCCCGGCCTTTGATGGGTGATCGAGTCTGGAGGAAGAGATCCGCGGGAGCCGGAGACCGCCTCTTCAATCTGCTCGAAACGGGTCGGCACGGAAGACGCCGTAGCGGACGAGACCGGGGCGGACGGGGCCGGCGCGGACGCGGCCGGGGCCGGGGCGGATGGGGCCGGGGCCGGCGCGGATGGGGCCGCGGCCCGGGGCGGATGGGGCCGCGGCGGACGGGGCCGGCGCGGACCGAATCACCGGGGGGGGCAGGCGCCCCTTTCGGTCCGATCGAGTTTTGGTCCCGTCTCCAACCATCTGAAAGCTCGAATCGACGCGGTTGGGGAGAGGAACATCCCCCTTCCCGGACCACAACCCGGCCGGAATAGCGGTTTCGTCGAAGCGTAGTCGCGGAAGCGCAACAGCGCCCCGCCCCGGCGGGGTTTCACTCGTTTCGGCGGCGCCGTCCTCCCCGAGGCTGGGGACGGCCACGGGGTCTAATGCAGGTTGCCGGTTGATCGAATTCGCGCTTCGCGTCCTCGGCGTTGGGCGCTCGGCTTCTTCGATGAGCTTCCTGGCTGTTTCGACAGCATTATGAAATGCGGAGTTGGATTCAGGTTCGGTTTCCGTCTCACGCGGCGCTTCGTCGCCGACGGCTTGAGCGCTAGCCGGTTGCTCGACTGCCCGACGATCCGTTGACCGGCCACGCGTGGGGGTACGGGTAGCCGCGTCGCTCTTATCCGCGTGTCGGTCCGGGACCCGCTGTTTCGATGCCGTTGCCGAACCGCCGCGCTCCGGATCGGAGGCCGACGCTCCGCCGAATGACAGCGCATCTCGCGAAGTCGAGCGTCGAGCCGAGGCGGGCGAGGAGGCGTTCCCCGGCGGACGGCTTGGCGGAGGCGCCGCGGAAGCAGGGACGCCGACTGGGAGGGATAGCGGCAACGCCGCGAGATTGGGCACGCCAACGGCCAAACGTCGAGCGTTGAAGAATCAAGTGGTTAGCCGACCCTGGGAGCGACGAAATCCTGTCAACAGACAAGATTTCCACACTTTGGTTTTGCCCCGCGTGTTGAAACTACAGCAACTTGCGGTGATCCCAAGACGGCATGGCGATTGCATTCGTCGCTGCAATGGATCAAGCACTATTGACGGTTGCGGCCGGAATGAAGGCGCGTCTCGAGACGCTCGACGTTCTGGGTAACAACATTGCCAATGCCTCGACGAATGCGTTCAAGGCCGATCGAGAGTTCTATCGTCTGTTCACGACCGAGCGGACCCGCTTTGGAGGCGAAGACGACCTATTAAGTCTCATGCCGGTGGTCGAGGCGTCTATCGTCGATTTTTCGCAGGGGCCGCTGATGGCGACGGAATCTCCGCTTGACGTCGCTTTGTCGGGTCCGGGTTTCCTGGCGGTTCGTTCACCTGGGGGGACTCTCTACACGCGCAATGGAAGTCTGCGGCGATTAGTGAGTGGCCAACTGGCGACGGTTGATGGTTATGCGGTATTGGGAACCGACCAAAAAGGGATCGTGCTGCCGGAAAACGGCGAGGTACGGATCGAGCCCGACGGGCGGGTGCTTGTGGACGGGCTGGAAGCCGGCCAACTACGAGTAGTCGAATTCGAGGCGCCGAGGGCGCTTTCGAAGTCAGGGAATAACTATTTCACCGCGGGCGAAGCCGCGGCGCCAAAACTGGCCGAGAGCACGGGCGTTCTGCAAGGGAGGCTTGAGGCCTCGAACATCAACGCCTCGGAAGAAGCGATCAACTTGATTACCGCCGGCCGTCACTTCGAGATGATGCGGCACATCGCGTCGCTGATCGGAGAGCAGATGAACGGTCGAGCGGTCGATGAATTGGGCCGAACGTCGTAGCGGAAACCGACGCGACAACTTGCGATTATCGACTCGCGGCCCATCGCAACAAAGGAGTTTTCATGATTCGAGCACTTTTCAGCGCCGCCAGCGGCATGATCGCTCAGCAGATGAGCATTGACAATATCGCGAATAATCTCGCGAACGCCAACACCACTGGTTTCAAGCAGCGGCGCGTGCAGTTTCAAGATTTGCTTTATCAGAATTTGGTGGCGCCGGGTACGCAAGCCGGTCAACAGACGGTAGTGCCGTCGGGATTGCAGCTCGGTTTGGGGACACGCGTGGTTTCGAACGAAGTCATCTTCAAGCAGGGTGATTTCGTATCGACCACCAACCCGCTCGATGTCGTCATTCAGGGCAAGGGATTCTTTCAAGTAAGGCTGCCGAGTGGTGAATTGGCCTATACGCGGGCGGGGGCATTTCATGTCGACCGCGATGGGAACTTCGTGACTCCGAACGGCGACCCCCTCGAGCCGAACATCACGATTCCTCGAGAGGCTCTTGACATAATGATCGCCTCCGACGGCACCGTTAGCTATACGCAAGTCGGGCAGATCGAAGCGCAGCAGGGCGGCATCATTCAGCTAGCCGGTTTCCAAAACCCGGCCGGGCTGCTGGCGTTGGGAAAGAATCTGTTTCAGCCGACGCAGGCATTGGGCGATCCGGCGGTCGGATTGCCCGGCGGACAGGACGGACTGGGCAGTTTGCAGCAGGGGTTTCTTGAGAATTCCAACGTCAGCGTGGTCGAGGAATTCATCGCCATGATCATGAGCCAGCGCGCTTATGAAGCCAATGCCCGTGTTGTTCGTACGGCGGATGAGATGTACCAGGAAGCCAATTCGTTGAGCCGCTAGCTCAAGGAGGGGTCGTGAGTAAATTGATTTCCTTGACGAAAGCATCGGTGAGGTTTTTTGGCCGGCAGCGAAAATGGATTCGCCCCACGAGGGCGGTGTTTCTTGCCTTATTGACGTGCGGCGTCGTGTCGGCGTCGGAAACGGTTCGTCTGGCTCTTGACCACGACCGTGTAACGGCGGGCGACCTGGCTTCGGTTCTGCCGGGTTGGGGTGAGGTCGAACCCGCCCAGATGATCGCCTATGCTCCGCTGCCCGGCATCGAACGGCGAGTGGGCGCAAGCCGCCTGATGGGCTGGGGGCGTCGCTTCGGCGTTGATCTGACCAGGGATGAAATGCCCGAGGTGCTTTTGATCTCCCGTCACATGAGGACACTCGGACCGGCCGAGGCGGAGGAGCGGCTGCGTGAAGCCGTGGCCTCTTACTATCGCATCGAGCCGGGGACTGTCGAAGTAGTGCTCGTGGGATTCGAGGAGCTTCGCGTGCCTTCCGGTGATCTGAGCTTCGAAGCCGCCGGTTCATTCCAACGGTTGAATCGGCCCTCGTCGGTGGCGCTGCGATGGCGCGAGGAAGGTGGTCGCGGGGGAACACTCTGGCTACACGCGACGATTTCGATTGTCGGGCGATATGCCATAGCCCGGGAGAAGCTTCACGCCAAGGTCCCGCTGCGCTCCGAGGACTTCGAGTTTCGCGAAGGCCCCTTGCCGGGTAATCCTGAGAAATTTCTCATTTCACATGAAGCAGTTGACGGAATGTCCTTGAAGTATTCATTGAATCGCGGAGACGCCTTAAGGACCGATCTATTGGTCAAGAATCGGGCGGTTCGCCGCGGGGATTTAATCGAGCTCCAGCTACGCTCGGGCCTGATTATGCTGCGGGTGCCGGGGCGCGCCGAGGAGGCCGCCGCCGTGGGTGACGTCATCGCGTGCCGCAACCTGGAGTCGGGTAGCCGGGTGTCGGCGCGTGTGTTGGATTCCAATCACGCCGAAGTGGAGTGGGCCCGATGAGGGAGAGAAGTCGGGGGGCTAACTCGCGGATCCGTGGGCGGTCGGCGGCTTGGATCGTGGTTTTGTGCGGAGTCGCGGCCGGCGTTTGCGCTGGGCAGTCGAGCGAGCAGACCCTGGAGCGGCACATTCAAGAATCGTTGAACTCGTCGGGCGGCGGGCGCTCTTCGAAAGGGTCGCTCTTCAACAGCCGGTCTTATCTGGCCGAATTGGGAAGGGACCCCAAAGCGGCGGTCGCTGGAGACTTGATCACGATTCGCGTCATCGAGCAAGCCAGCGCGTTGAGCAGCGGGTCGACATCATCTTCGCGGACGTCGGATGCGTCGAGTAGCGTTTCATCGTTGTTTGGGGTGCTGAATCCGGCGGGGGCGTTGGCGAATCTGGCACAGCACTCCGGGGAATCGACCCTTGACGGACGGGGAAGCACGACCCGGCAAACCAGCGTGACGGCGACGATCACAGCCCACGTTACGCATGTCATGCCCAGCGGAAACTTGGTGATTGAAGGCATTAAGGAAGTGATCGTAAATTCTGAAAAACAAACTGTTTGGATGAGAGGAATAGTCCGTCCCACCGATCTGGCCGCCGACAACAGCGTGCGGTCGGACCGAGTAGCGATGATGGAACTCCGCATCAACGGCAAGGGTATTGTGAACGACGCTATACGCCGGCCGAACATATTGATGCGCGTCCTGAAAAAGATATTGCCGTTTTAGCTCCGTGTCGCCGAATCACGTTTTGGCCGGGCTGAGCCGTGATTCGGAGCAACGTAATTCGGCGGCACGGCGACACGTAATTCGGCGAAACGTACCCAGTCGACACGAAAAACCATGACTTTGCTCAAACCGATGATTCCACTGCTTCTGCTGGCGACGCTTGCGCTGCCGGCTCCGGCCGCTCGCCTCAAGGATCTGGTATCCATTGAGGGTGTGCGTGACAACATGTTGATTGGATACGGGTTGGTCGTTGGACTCAATGGGACGGGTGACCGCCAGCAGACCGTTTTTTCAGCACAGAATTTGTCCAACCTATTACAGAAAATGGGCGTCAACGTCGCACCTACCGCCCTGCGGGTCAACAACGTGGCCGCGGTGATGGTGACGGCCAACCTGCCGCCGTTTGCCACGCCGGGAACGAAGATCGACTTGACCGTTTCCTCGATCGGCGACGCCGCGACATTGCAGGGCGGCACGCTGTTGCTGACTTCGATGAAGGCCGCGAATGGCGAAGTCTACGCCGTCGGTCAGGGACCAGTGTCGATCGGAGGTTTCAGCGCGGGAACCGGCGGAACCGGAGTGCAGGTCAATCATCCGACCGTAGGACGCGTTCCCATGGGTGCGACGGTCGAGAGGCCCGCCCCAACGGTTGAGCCGAATCCCGCCGGTTTCCGTTTGCAATTGCGGCGGCCTGATTTCGTGACAGCTTCGCGGTTGACCGAAGTGTTGAACGGAAAGTTCGCCGGCACGGTGGCGAAGGCCGAAAACTCCGCCACGGTGTTGGTGACGATGCCCCAGGACTTCCGCGCTTACCCGGTCGAATTCATCGCGGCCATCGACGGCCTCGACGTGCCGACCGACAGGACGGCCGCGGTTGTGCTCAACGAGCGGACCGGAACGGTCGTCATCGGCAGCGACGTGAGGGTCGCGCCCGTGGCGGTATTGCACGGGAATCTCACCGTCCAAGTCGTAACCGACTACGCCGTGTCGCAACCGGGACCGCTGTCGGGCGGACAAACCGCGATCACACCGCAAGTCGGCGTGGAGGTGACCGAGGAGCAGGCGAGGCAAGTTTCGTTAAGAGAAGGAGCGAACGTCGAAGAGCTCGTCAAAGCCTTGATGTCGATCGGCTCGACGCCGCGCGACATCATCGCCATCATGCAGAGCATCGCCGCCGCAGGGGCGCTTGATGCCCGGCTGGAGGTGATCTGATTGGCCGTGAGCCGTGAGCGGTGAACCGTGAACCGAAGATGCTGCTGATCGGTTCCGGTATGGAATTCCGGGAAGCGTCGAGGTTACAGCGTCCGGGGCTCACCACAACGGCAGGCACCACGCCGCGGCCGGAAGCGAGCGCTAGGTCGGCTGACGGTTAACGACTCACTGGTAATGGTTCACGATTAACCGCTAATCGCTCACGACGCAAGCCATGTCCATAATCGTCAACATTCCGAACCCAGCTGTCTCCTTATCCCCGCAAGGGGCGAAAAACTCTTCCGACCAGAGCCGCCAACGACTTGAAGCCGCCGCGAAGGAATTCGAGGCGATGATGATTCAGCAGTTGCTCAAGACGGCTCGCCAAGCCGGACGCCTCTACGAAAGCGCAGACGAAATGACCGAAGGCGAAGGCTACCTTGAGCTCGCCGAGCAGCAATTCGCCAAGGTCCTTGCCGAGAAGGGAACCTTCGGTTTCGCTCGCCTGCTGGTGAAAGATGTTCCGATGGAACGGTGAACCCTTAACCGTGAGCCGATCGGCGGCGGCTCCGCATGCCGGCGCGCCGCATTGGAGACTGGTCTAAGAACTTCGGCTCATGGCTCGCGGCCACACCCAACGGGCCGCGCGGTAAAATGTTCTTAATTCAGTGCCAACCTCTTCCGTCAAGGCCGCGGCCGTTGTCGCCGAGAAGCCTTCTGTTGCTCGTGATCTTGCTGACATCCTCGGCGCCCACAAACGCGGCGATGGATACCGTCACGGCAATGGCTACATCGTAACCTGGGCCATCGGCCATCTAGTCGCCCTCGCCGAGCCGCATGAGATGAATGCGGACTGGCGCGTTTGGCGACGCGACACGCTGCCGCTGTTGCCAAGCGAGTGGCCGCTGGTCGTCTACGAACAGAGCCGCGACCAGTTCGAGGTCGTGCGCAGAATTCTCACGAGCCCCAAGGTCGGCCGTGTCGTCGCCGCCACGGACGCCGGCCGCGAGGGCGAACTGATTTTTCGCTACATCTACGAAGCCGCCGGTTGCAACAAAGAAGTCGACCGCTTGTGGATCTCGTCACTGACACCCGACGCGATTCGAGAAGGTTTACGCACTCTGCGGCCTTCGAGCGCCTATGACCGCCTAGCCGACGCCGCGCGCGCCCGCAGTCGCGCCGATTGGCTGGTCGGGATGAACCTCTCGCGAGCCTATACCCTTGACTGCAATGTGAATCTTTCCGTTGGGCGTGTACAAACACCGACGCTGGCGATGTTGGTCGAGCGGGAGCTGGCGATTCGGAATTTCTTAACTGAAGATTATTTGGAAGTTTTGGCGACGTTCGAGCCAGCCGAGAAAGCTGCCGAGGACGGCGCTTATCGCGGCACGTATTTTCAGCAAGGCGCCGAGAGCGAAACGGGGACAGAGGCGGCCTCGGAGAAACTCACCCCGGCTGAAGGTCAAGACGCGAAGTCATCCCACGAGGCGAAACGCGATACGCGGCTCCCCGCCGACGGGGAGCTTGCGCAACAGATCATCGGGCGCGCGCGGGCCGGTGATGCGCGCATCGAGTCGATCGAGCGCGAGACGAAGCGCATTGGCCCGCCGCGTTTCTACGACCTCACCGAGTTGCAACGTCACGCGAATCGGCTCTACGGTTTCAGCGCGAAACGAACTCTCGAATTGGCACAGACGCTTTACGAAAAGCACAAGCTGCTGACCTACCCGCGTACCGACAGCCGACATTTGTCCAAGGATGTGGCGGCGACCCTCGACCAAGTCGTCGCGGCCGTCGCCGAGCCCTATCAGGATGCGCTCGCCCCCGGGACCGGCAGCCGACCGCTGAACCGGCGCTTCGTCGACGACGCCAAGGTCAGCGATCACCACGCCATTATTCCCACGACGGTGCGGTCGTCGCTCCCGGCGGGCGGCGACGAGGCGAAGATCTACGATCTGGTTTGCCGACGTCTGCTGAGCGCTTGGCACAAGGACCACATTCTCGCGGTGACTAATGTGATCACCTCCGTGACGTCACCGGGTGAAGACGGGTCGGAACTGATGGTTGACCGCTTTTTCAGCTCCGGCACGTCGGTCGAGCAGGCGGGCTGGAAAGTGCTGGACGCTCCGTTCCCGAGAACAGGCGTTTCGTCTCGCGGGTCCGGACAGGAACCGCAACAGCAACTGCCCGCCGGACTTGCCGAAGGGCAACCGCGACTTGTGAGCGACGCCGAGGCTGTGACGAAGAAAACTCGGCCGCCGCGGCGTTTCACGGAAGGCACGTTGCTGACGGCGATGGAATCCGCCGGGAAGACCCTCGAGGAAAAGGAGCTTTCCGACGCGATGAAAGATCGCGGGCTGGGCACCCCCGCCACGCGCGCCGCGATTATTGAAACGTTACTGCGGCGCGAATACATCGCCCGAAAGGGCAAGTCTCTCGAAGCATTGGAGAAAGGGATTCAGTTGATCGGCTCGGTGCACCCGGCGGTTAAGAGTCCGGCCATGACGGGGGAATGGGAAGCCGAATTGCGCAAGATGGAACGCGGCGAGGTGGAGTTTGACAGCTTTATGAGGCGCATCGAAGACTATGTCCGAGAGGTTGTCGGCGGTCCGAGAGCTAAACCCTTCGAGGGCCTTCCCGCCAAGGCGATGCGTGAGCCACAAGCGGCCGCGGCGGCGCATGTGGGAACCCGCGGGGCAGCCGGTTTCGAGCAAGCGCCGGCGATTACCGCTCCGATTCCCTCTGTCGGCCCGGGCCCGCCCGCCGACGCGAGTAACGGCCACGTTGTGCAAGCATCCGCGGGCGGGAATGTGCCTGCCCGCAATGGGAAGTGGACCGGCGATCTACTCGACCTGTTGCAATCGGCCTTCGGTTTTGAAGGGTTTCGGAAGTATCAACAGGATGTGTGCGAGGCCGTGCGGGGCGGGAGGGACGTCCTGCTGGTGATGCCGACCGGGGCCGGAAAATCGCTCTGCTACCAGCTACCCGGGTATGCCCGCGAGGGGGTGACGCTTGTAGTCAGCCCGTTGATCGCGCTGATGGAAGACCAAGTCGGGAAGCTGAAGCAGATGGGCTTTCGCGCCGAGCGCATTCATTCGGGGCGTGACCGTGAGGCGAGCCGTGAAGTTTGCTTTCGCTACCTGGCGGGTGATCTCGATTTTCTCTTTATTGCCCCGGAGCGGCTGGCGGTGCCCGGCTTTCCCGAAATGCTCGCTAAGCGCACTCCGGCGCTGATCGCCATCGACGAAGCCCATTGCATTTCCCAATGGGGACATGATTTTCGCCCCGAGTACCGGCGACTTGGGGAGCGGCTGCCGATGCTGCGGCCCGCGCCTGTGATCGCCATGACGGCGACGGCGACGCCTCTGGTCCAAGACGACATCGCCGAACAATTGGCGTTGGAAAACGGGCTGCGATCGATTCACGGTTTTCGCCGTGAAAACATCGCGGTGGAAGTGGTTGAACTGACGCCGAGTCAGCGGCCCCCGGCGGTGGCAAAATTGCTGGAGGATGCCGCGCGGCGTCCGGCGATCGTTTATGCGCCGACCAGAAAGTCGGCCGAGGCGGTGGCGGCGGAGCTATCCGCGCTGTTTCCCGCCGCCGCCTATCACGCCGGGATGCTGCCGCGGGTGCGCGACCAAGTGCAGGCGGGCTTTCTGGGGGGCGGGTATGAAGTGATTGTCGCGACGATCGCTTTCGGGATGGGGATTGACAAACCCGATGTCCGCACGGTTGCTCATACGGGTTTGCCGGGCAGTATCGAAGCCTACTATCAGGAAATCGGCCGCGCCGGCCGCGACGGCAAGCCTTCCCGGGCCGTGCTGATGTATTCTTGGTCGGACCGCAAGACCCACGAATTTTTTCACGAACGTGACTACCCGCCGATCGCCGAGCTGGAGGAGATCTACAAACAACTTCGCGCCGAGCCCGAACCGCGACGCAATATCGAGCGTCGCTTGAAGATGGACCCGATTGTCTTTGAAAAGGCGATCGAGAAATTGTGGATTCAAGGTGGCGCGCTGATCGATCCGGAGGAAAATATTCAACGCGGCCGCGACGGTTGGAAGCCGGGCTATCAGAGACAGTCCGACCACAAGCTGGGTCAGCTCGATCATATTGTTCACTTCGCCGAGGCGAATGAGTGTCGGATGTTGGAGCTGGTACGACACTTCGGCGACCAAGAAGACTCGCAAAAGCCGTGCGGCGTGTGTGACATCTGCGCTCCCGAGGCGTGCGTCGTACAGCGCTACCGTTCACCGAGCGCCGAGGAAAAGATCGCTATTGACGACATGGTCAAGACCCTCAAGGCGCGCGACGGCCTCTCCGTCGGCCGCCTCCACGAGCAGGCGCTGTCGGCGGCGCTGCTGGAGCGTAAGGCGTTCGAAAAATTGCTGGCGGGAGCGGCCCGCGCCGGTCTTGTCAAGACGGTTGTCGACGCCTTCGAGAAAGAGGGTCGTCGCATTGAATACCGGCGCGTTTTCTTGAGCGAGGAGGGCCGAAGTCTGACGACGTCGGCGGGGGATTTCGTGACCTTGGCCGCCGAGGCCCCTCGGGCGCCGCGCAAGAGAAAGAAGAAGGCGGCGAAGCGGAAGGTTGCCGCGACGGGCAAACGCCGAGCGAAGGCCGCGGCGGGGGCGGCGGCTCCTGATGGGATGTCGGAAGCGCGCGCCGACGCTGATTTGATCGAGCGGCTGCGGAATTGGCGTTTGATCCAAGCGAGAGTGCAACGCACGCCGGCGTTTCGGGTGTTTCCCGATCGTACTCTCCACGCCATTGCCCGCTACCACCCCGCGAACGAGGCGGAGTTGTTGCAAGTTCCTGGCATTGGTCCGCGCCTGGCGGGCAAGTTCGGGAAGACGATTCTTGCGATTGTGGCTGGTAAGAAGTAGGGAGCGATGGGGCTCCGCCGCTATCCGCCGCTGACACCATCCGACGTGAGGGCATCTTGCTGAAGCTCGGATTCAAGATGAAACGACAGGAAGGTTCCCACTCGCACTATGAAAGGCCTCCAGACGAGGTGGTTAATCAACGGCGAATCGTAACGGTGGACACGGCGCACGCACAGTTCAGTCGCCGATTGATAAAGAGCATGATCGAGCAGTCGGGATTCACGAGGCGGGAATTCTACTCGGCCACCAAGCGAACGGCCAAGAAGATCTAGCCCGCATTTCTCATCGCCTGACGGCCTCTCATGCACTTTGCCTCGCCACGCGATAAGAAAAGCGGGCCAGGGAAGGGCTAGGGACAGTGCTGCAAGCGCCCGCTGGGTTCGTAGGTCAAGGAGTGGTTGTGCGATTCGTGGCGGCGGATTTTTCGTTTCAAGGAGTGCCAATAATAACGGATCCATCGACTTGCCGGCGCGGGACGCAACACTAACCCGTTTGCGTCTCCCTCAAATGCGATCGAGAGATACCCGGACATGGCTTCCTGGAGACGCTGAATTGCGTTTTCAGGGGTGGGGCCCTCCGAAATGAGGTTCAGATCGAGACACTCCGCAACGTAGGTCGAGCCGGATTTGTAGTAGAAGGCGCGAAGAGGATGAGCCGTACCGCAGTCCGCGCATTGCAAGGTGGGCACCTTGATAAGCAAAGCTCCACAGCTGGAACAACGATGTGCCACGCGAGTGCTCGCCTCCTGCGTCATGAGCCACTTCCCCTGTATCTCATTATGCCTGTGTGCAACCCTCGACAAGCTCCGCCCATCTGGTGTATCGACCGAATTGGCCGGAAGTTCCGCCCAACACTCCACAAAAGGCGGCCGGCCGAGGCCCCGAAATTGGAGGGTCGTTTTTTCGGGGCAGTAGCGTCGGCCTTCTCACTGCGGTAGAATCGACAAGTTCCCGGAGGACCGCCATGTATAGATTGATTTTCGTCTTGACCCTTTCCGTTTTGGCGCTGGGCGCCGAGACCAAGAAGATTCTCGTGATGAACCAGTCGGAGGAAGTGATCGCCGACTGGGGGAAAGGCGCGCCGAACGCCAAGCTCGTCGGAGTGACGAAGGATACGGTGATGGATCACATCGCCGACGCGCAAGGTTTCATCGGCAACATCAAGCCCGAACACGTTCGCGCGGGCAAGAAACTGGAATGGGCGCAAACCCTCAGTGCCGGCGTTGAGAAGGTGCTGCATCTTTCCGGAGGGAATGATCTGCGCGACAGCGACATCGTGTTGACGAACAACCAAATCGTCCAAGGGCCGGAAATCGCCGATCACGCCATGGCTATGTTGCTGGCCCACACGCGCGACCTGCCGAGGTTCATTGGCGACCGCCAACGCGGCAAGTGGACACGTCGCACCGATAAGCTGATCGAGTTGCGCGGCAAAACGGCCGTCCTCATCGGAGTGGGCGGCATCGGGATGCAGATCGCCCAGCGCGCCTGGGCCTTCGGGATGAAAGTGATCGGCGTCGATCCCGAGGATGTGCCTTTTTCGCCCTTCCTTGCCAATGTCGTCAAGCCCGACAGCCTGGACGATGTGCTGCCCGAGGCCGACGTGATCTTCATGGCCGCGCCGCACACGCCGAAGAGTCACAAGATGATCGGCCCGAGCCAATTCGACCTGATGAAGAAAGGCGCGTTTTTCATCGCCGTCAGCCGGGGCAGCACGTATGATCTGGATTCGCTTGTAAAGGCGCTCGACAGCCAAAGACTCAGCGCGGCCGGCGTGGACGTGACCGACCCGGAACCGTTGCCCGAGGGCCACGCGCTTTGGCAGTTTGACAACGTCATCGTGACCCCTCATATCGCCGGACGGTCTGATCAGGACCGAGGACGGATGTTAGGAATCGCGCGCGACAATATCCGGCGGTTTTCGGAAGGTCTGCCTTTGCTCAACGTCGTGGATAAGCAGAAGGGGTGGTGATGCCGCGAACACGGCTGGGGCGTAGGAGGGCGTGAGAAGAGATGTCGGCACGAGTGCCGACACGGCACGCTGAAAGCGTGCGCCACGTCGGGGGTGGTTGTCCGTTCAGCCTCTCGGTAGAATGAGTCTTGGTCCGTCAAGAGGCTTCGATCGCCCTCCTCCCGCCGCCATGCCCAACCCGCGAACATTTTTCGTCCGTAATTTCGGTTGCCGTGCGACGCAGGCCGACGGGGCGGGACTGGAAGCGGAATTGGCGGCGCGTGGGTTGGAGGCCGGTAGCGCGGCTTCGGCTTCCGACGTTGTCATCGTCAACACCTGTACCGTCACTCACCAGGCCGACCAGGACGCTCGTCAGACAATTCGGCGCATTCATCGGGAAAATCCCGAGGCCGAGATTCTGGTCACCGGCTGCTACGCCCAGCGCCGGCCCGATGAGTTGGCCGCGCTGGAGGGCGTCAAGTGGGTCGTCGGCAATTCTCACAAGAGCGCGATCGGCGAGATTGTCGCGCCGCAACTGGTACGGATTGCTTCCGAACTCGCTCCGCGCGGACCGGCGTTCCACGGTGAGATTCGCGATGGCGGTGTGCTGGTCGGCGAGACTTTCGAGAACGTGTCCCGGCTTGCGGCGCAAGTGGTCGACGCCGGACGCGACCGCAGTCGCCCGAACTTGAAAATCCAAGACGGCTGCAACAACCGTTGCGGTTTCTGCATTATTCCGACCGTAAGGGGGCACAGTCGCAGCGCCGAGGCGGAGAGCGTTCTATCGAGCATTCGCCGCTTGGCTCGGCATTACCCGGAAGTGGTCCTGACGGGCATCAACTTAGGGCGCTGGGGACGCGATTTGGACGGCCGACCGCGGCCGGCGGCTTTGCTGCGCCGTGTGCTGGACGAGACCGACATTCGCAAGTTGCGCCTCAGTTCAATCGAGCCGATGGACTGGACGAACGACCTGCTCGATCTCACGGCTTCGTCCGATCGCATCGCCAAGCATGTGCACATTCCCATGCAGTCGGGATCGGATAGGGTTTTGAAAGCGATGCGGCGACGTTATCGAGCGCGCCATTACGCCGACCGCGTGGAACGAGCGCGGCGCTTGATGCCCAAGGCCGCCATTGGCGCGGATGTGATGGTCGGTTTCCCTGGGGAGACGGACGAAGATTTCGAGGCAACGCGCGGGCTTGTCGCCGATCTTCCATTTACGTATCTACACGTGTTTACTTATTCGGCTCGTCCCGACACAGCGGCGCGGGAGATGCCCGGTCACATCGCGCCTCCCGTTAAGAAAGAACGTAATCGAATCTTGCGGGAATTGGCGGCCGAGAAGAATCTGGCGTTTCGGCGGTCGCTTGTCGGGAAGCGTTTCGAGGCTGTCACGCTGGAGCGAGCGGGCGGGACCAAAGTGTTCGCGGTGACCGACAACTACGTGACCGTCGAGCTCGACACCGCGCGGCGAGCAGGCGCGGAGTTGATTGACGTGGAAATCGGTGTTGTCGACGAGGAATCGACGAAGGCTCGCGAAATCCGCTCAGACATCGGACTGAGGGAGCTTGTGGCCGCGTCGGAGCGATTCCGTAGTTGAAGCCCCGTGAGTGGGGCGGTGAGAATGCCCGTCGGACCCCCTAGAGGCGCGATGATTCGCGTCAACCCGCACCGTCCCCGATGGGCTGCGGTGCGTCGCGTAGCGGCGGCGATCGGAGCCGGACAAGTCATCGCCGCGCCGACCGATACGGTCTACGGGTTGGTGGCGAACCCGTTTGATCCAGCGGCGGTTGAACGACTTTTCGCCATCAAGCGGCGCCCCGAGTCAAATCCAATTTTACTCTTGATTGATTCGCGTGAGCAGCTTGCGTTGGTCGCTCAGGATCTCCCGAAAACGTTTGACCGAATCGCCGCCCGCTTTTGGCCCGGACCGTTGACGATCGTCTTACCGGCGAGTGCGGCCGTACCCAAGACGATCACCGCCGGCACGGGAACGGTCGCGGTTCGGTTGCCGGCGTCTCGGCTTGTGCGGTCGTTGATTCGGGCCGCGGGGCGACCGCTGACCGGCACGAGCGCGAATCTTTCCGGACGTTCGGCGGCGACAACGGCCCGGGAAGTGCAACTTCAGTTGGGCAAACGAGTCTACTATATTGTGGATGGCGGACGGTCCCGTTGGCGGCAGCCGTCGACGATTCTGAATTTGACGGGCCGAGCGCGCATCCTTCGACCGGGAGCTGTGTCTTGGGCGCAATTGGAGAAACACCTGGTATAGACCCTCCGCCGCCGAGGTCCAAGCGGCCTTGGGCTGCCGTCGCGCTACTCCTGGCGACCATGATCGCGGCGGGCGCGGGCTATTTCGGGTTTGTCGTTTTCGAAGTTCGGCACTACGCGCGCACGGATGAGGCGCGACCGGCCGACGCGATCGTTGTGCTGGGAGCGGCGCAATACCGCGGGCGGCCGTCGCCGGTGTTGAAAGCTCGGCTGGATCACGCGCTCGATCTCTACAGGCGCGAACTGGCGCCCCGCATCATCACGACCGGCGGCCATGGCCGCGGCGCCGAGTTTTCCGAAGGCGATGTCAGCCGCGAGTATCTTTCCGAGCAGGGCGTGCCCGCGGAATTCATCACGGCGGAAACGCAAGGGCAATCGACGATGCACAGCGCCGCGGCGGTGGCGGAGATCATGGACCGCATGGAACTCGCGTCCTGCATCGTGGTCAGCGACGGCTATCACATCCACCGCATCAAGCGGATGCTCGAGGAACGCGGACTTACGGTTTACGGCTCGCCGCGCACGCCGGGCCACGACGACTTCTGGACACGCGGAAAACACTACGCCCGCGAAGCTCTGGGCTACATTGCCTGGCGCTTCGGCATCAGGGTGTGATGTTCCGTGAGCCGTGAACCGTTAGCCGACCGCCTGGGGGGCTCGGCAACGCGGAGACTCGGGGCCTCGTACGCGAGTTCTATAACCCGCCGCCGATTGGGGCGGCCGGTCCACCGGTTTGCTGAACCCGCAACCCCGGGGGCAGGTCGACTGTCACATGCTCGTGAATGGGCTGCCGCTCGTTGTTGTCTTCAGGACTGAGTCGGCGAATGCGGGCGGTGATGGTTTGGGAGGCTTCGTCGGCCTTGAAGCGCCGGAAGAGCGTCTCCTCGCGGTCGGCGCTTTCGGCGTCGCCGAGACCGCGGTAGCAGAGCATTCGCGTGTAATGCATCTGTAGGTCTTCCGGATCGATGCGCGCCACGCGGTCAAGCACGTCGAGCGCGTCCTGGTATTGGCGCTTGCGGAAGAGAATCTGCGCGATCTCGTTGAGAACCACGCGATCTTTCGGATACGTACTCTCGGCCTTTCGCAGCGAAGCCAGAGCGCCGTCATAGTCGCCCTCGGCGCGTTGCACTTTCGAGTGAAAGAAATGAATCCGCCCTAAACTGTCGTCGATGGCCAGGGCGCGTTGAACGAACGGTTTCGCGGCCTCGGTTTGGCCCTCCTGAATCAAAGCGCGGGCGATATTGAGCCAACCGTCGGCAAAGTCGGGGTTAGCTTCGGTGACGCGTTGGAAGGCGTACTCCGCGCCTTTGAGATCGCCCTGACGCAGCAGACCGATCCCGTAGTCATTCCAGCGTGTGTAGTCCTCTCGGGTGACCCTCGGTCCCCAGTCGGTTTCCTGACGCCCCAAATGGATTTCGGCTTCAGCCGCGGCCAGCGCGACGATCGGCAGCGTCGGGATCCTGTCCTTGATCTGCCCGGCAACATTGGCGGGGATGTTTTCGGGCAGGAAAAGAAAGCGGCGGTCATCGAAATCTTTGCCGAAGGGGGAATCGTCGGCCGGGTCCGGTTGCCCGGCATAGGAAAACTGCGTGTAATAGTGCGAAAATTTGCGGTAGTTGAGTTTTGCCAAGAGACGAATCGGACCTTGCGCGTCGGGCGGTATTGTCATGCGGAAGTGCGCCGTGTCGGCCGCGCCCGGGGGAATCAACTGCGCGTAAAGCAGGCTGCGCGCCTGGAAGGCGTTGCGCTTGTTGATCGGGTTGCTGTGTTCGTCGAGCAAGAAGGCGCGGTAAAAGTGCGCGCCCGGCTCGACCGGTCCGCGGCCGTCGTCCTCGACCTTTCCGCTCCAGTAGATGATGCGTCCGGTTGCGTCGACCGCCTGCAGTTCAACCCAGACGTCAAATGAATCGACCGTACCGCCGGGGAAAAAATGCCCGACCTTGCGCGTGCGGACGACGACATCCACCTTGACGTTGTCGCCGGGGGCGAGAACCGGCGCGGCGCGATCAATCGGCGCGGCGATCTCGCCGACTTCCCGCAGCACAACCGACCGGGCGCCGCTCTCAGCCTCCTCGCCCACCGCGAAACCGGTGGACAACATCGGCGTTTCGCCCGCCCGCCGGCGCATCGAAACCGAGGCGTCATCCTCTTCGACCGGCGAGACGGCGAAAATATCGACGGTCACGATACCGTCCTGAAGAAACTTCTTCACGACGTCAAGCTGCACTTGGTCTTGGTTCACGTACGGCACGGCGGTGTTCGCGGCCGGGAAACGATGCGAATGCACGTAGCCGTCGATGTTGCCCGGGTCGCCGGAAGCGACCAGCGGCATGTGGCAATCGCCGCAGTCGGCGGACTGCTCGGGATAGTAGAACGACCTCGCCCCGAAACCCGAGACGCCGCTCGCCTGCCACGAGTCGTACTCATTGAAACCGCGGAACCAGCGGTAATTGTTGACCGGCACGTCGAGATGCACTTTGTGGCACGTCGAGCAAAACTCCGACTTATCGAGGCGCATGAAGGGCTTCATGAACGCATTGCGATGAGCGGCCGGAGCGGTGTTGATGACGTAATCGTGCAGCGAGCGAATCAGCCAATTGTCGCTCGACATCAGGTCATGCAGCGGCGGATAGGTCATTGTGAAACCGCCGTTGCCCATGGTGTTGGGGACGTGTGTAATCGAATGGCAGGACATGCAACCGAGCCCGGCTTGAGCCTCCGGCGTGTCAATTTGATCCTTCGCCGGCTTCTCAAAGCGCCCGTTGAAAAACATCGCGTGGTCGTGGCACCCGGCACACCACTTCGAGGCCTCAATCCCCGCCGTCTCCTGCATGTACTCAATGGACTTGCGGTAGAACTGATTGTTGAACGACGAGAAATGGTGCATCGAACTGTTCCACTGCTCGTAGATGTCTTCGTGGCACGCGCCGCAAACCTTCGAGTCCATGAAAAAGCCTGACGGAATCAGGCCGCCGGTGTTGGTGACGGACGCGGAAGGAAAAAAGGGGCTGTCACGGCCGCCGCCCTCGTAGTCCATGCTGAGGGGCGCGGTGTTGGGATTGATGATGCGGTCTTCGGCGCGCGGGAACCATTCCAGGCGCACCGAACTGATCACGGGCAGAGCCAGAGCGGCGCCCAACGCGATCGCCAACAAGCGCGCAAAACTTCGCCGGCTCTTCCAAGCCCAAAGGATGACCAGCAACGCCCCGAGGAAGCCGAAAGCTCCGTGCGCGATAACGATCGATTGGTTGGGCCGCGTGGCGCCGACGACGCACAGCACCGAGCCGAGCGCGGCCGCCGCCGAGACGCTGGCGAGCGCGAGCCGTCCATTCTTACGCAGCGCCGCGACGGCGTCTTCGCGCAGCACCCAAACGCCGGCGGTGAGGGCCAACCCGAGGCCGATGTGGACCAGAACGCTCGTCAGGTAGGCGACGCTGGCTTCGGGGAAGGCCCAGATCCAGCCCGAGTTTACGACGAGAAAAAGAAAGCCGACGGCAACTGCTCGAGACTTGCTCACCGTTCCACAAGCGGCCGGATCAATCGAAGCGCGGGCCGCACATTATATTTTCTCAGATACGCCCGATGAAGTTCGCTGTCGGGGTAGTTTTCTTCCCGCCCATAGGGGTAGCCCGACATGGCATGGAAGGGCAAGGGCTCCACACTGTCTCCAAAAGCGGTGTTGGCCTCGTTCTCTTTGGCCCAGCCGTCGACCATCAGCAAGAAATCGCGGCGCCAACCGGCGGGCAGTTCGGGCAGCCGGTCGGCGGCGAAGCGCAGGTCGATTTCATCGCCCGCGCCGAGAATCGCGAAACGATCGTCGATGGTTGTCAACAGTTCCCGCACGTCGCCGTAACGGGTGTAGTTACCCCGCGTGGGATTCCACAACGTCGTGGGGCTAACCGAGGCGTAAATGTAGCTTTCGGGCTGACGTCGGCGCGGATGAAGGACGACTTGGGCAAAGCCGCGGAAGTCCATGACGGCCGAAGCGGGTTGGAGTTCCGTGAGGCGGGTTTGACCCTTGTCGCGCCGTGCCGTTTGTTTCGGCGCCACGAACGCTTCATCCCAATAGACGACCATGTTGGAGGAAATCCGCACTTCGCGCGAATCGGAGAGAAACTTCCCGCTCAAATCGAGGGCGATCGTGCGCGGGCCTCCGGCGGGCAGGCCCATATCCGGATCGGCGGTCACCCAGCGCCCTTGGCGGTCTTTGACTTCGAGCACGGGCATGTGCAGATTGTTTGACTTGCTCTGGGACCCGGCGACAATGCGACTTGCATCGGCCCAATCGACCCAGCCGTGCAGGAACAACACCAAATCGCCTTTCGCGCCCGAGAAGTCGAGGGTCAGTGAGTGGTGCTCGGCGAGGTTGGCGAAATTGCGGCGGAAGTCGTCGACATAGCGCCGGTCTAATTTCGTAACCCGGTCGAGCACGTCATGGCCATGTTCGTCGACGGCGGAAACGGGGTAGGTGCGTTCGCGGACTTCGTAGACCTGAAACTCGGGGAAGGGCGGGCCCTTGAACTTTTCGCTGGTGAAAACGTCGACCTCGGCCGGATGATCGACGGCCAGTAGTTTGATTTGGTCGAGGTAGGCGACCTCGCGCAATTCCTCGGTGATGCGGACGTCGTAGAAACCGTCGCGCGGTTTGAGGCGTTCGCCGCGGATCCATACGTATTCGTCGTGATCGACCGCGAAGAATTGCCCGCCGCCGGCCGCGGCCCCGAGCGGAGCGACGCCCAGAACTTCGCTGATGAACTCGAATTCCTCGCCGTTCCAGGTGTAGACCATCGGGCACGATCCCGACAGGCGCGGCTTTTCTTCCAGATTAAGTGCTTGATTGACGCCTTGTTCGGATTCGTTTTGAATCAAGCCGTTAGGCCAGGTGATGCGGACGGTATCGATCTGCTCAGCGCCGCCAAGTCCGAAGGTCAGTGGATAGCCGGCATAGACAGCCTTGCGGAAGATGCGCCCCGCCTTGACTTCGATGCGGGCGCCCTCGGTCAAGATGTTGTTCTTGACGCCGTGGAAGCCCAAGGTCACCCAGTTGTTGCCCGCTTCGGTTTCGTTGGAGAGGTAGTGAAGTTTGCCCGAGGTGTCAATGGCCGCCAGGTCGGGGCGGCCGTCGCCGTTGAAATCGGCGGCCGTCGCGAAGGCGAGGTTTTCGGGAAGGCCCGCAGTTTCGGTCGGTTTGAACTCAAATCGCCCGAGATTGTGCAGCGCGCCGCCCTCTGAGAGGGCGTCGAGAGATCCTCGGTTGCTCCAATCGGCCCAGGCCGAGGCGACGGGCAATGTGACGCCGGCCCGCAAACGCCCATCCACGTTGTGGAGAAACCGAGTTCCGGCCGCTCCGGTCATTGCTCCGGTCATTGCTCCGGTCATTGCTCCGGTCATGACTCGGGTCATTGCCACGTCCAAGAAGCCGTCGTGATTGGCGTCGATAACCTCTAGCTTGAGGGGGCCTTCACCGGGCCTCGCGCCTGAAACGGTTTCAGGACGGAACAGGCCCAGCTTGCGGTCCTCGTAGACGACGACCTTGTCGGTGTAGGCCACCACGATATTGAAACTGTTGTTCTCCCACAGCTCGAGCCAGGTGGCACCCAGGCCCACGCCTTCGGCAAACGGGAAGGAATCCGATACATCGGCGAACGTGCCGTCGCCGTTGTTGCGGAGCAAAACTTGATCGGAGCCGACGGCGAGCAGGTCAAGATCGTAGTCGTGGTCGTAATCGACCCATAGGCAGGCATTGAAATCGCCCTCGGCGAGGGTTTGCGGTGGTCCGAAAGCAGGAGCGTCGCCCGTTGCTCCCGGCAGCAGGCTTGCCCCCTCGGAACCGGCCAGGCAGAGATCCGAGCGGCCGTCGTTATTCATGTCACCCGCGGCAGCTTGGCGTAGGCCGAGGATGGGAACCGCCAGCGATTGATCGTCGGGCGCGTCGAGCAGCAGGCCGTGCCCGGACCAAGCGACAACACGGGGTGGGTTTTCGGCGTTGGCCGGTAGCAGCAGCATCCCCAGCGGCGCGGCTCCAAGCTGCGCGCCCTCGCCCGTGGTTTGGAACCGAATCTCGTCGGCCTCCCTCGCCGGCGGGGCGGGGGCCGGCGGATCGTGGAGTTCCGAATAGAAACTCCAATTGACGTCTTCGCCGACGGCCGCGTCTTCGGTCAATTCCTTGATTTCGCGGAAGCGGTTCAGGTGCTCCCGGGCGCGTTCGTGGTCGCTACGGCGCAGGGTGTTGTAGAGCTGGAAATGCGGTGCCGCCAAATTGGGGCCGAGTTCAATGGTGCGCTCAAACGATGCGACGGCGCGATCAAGATCTTCCCGCAACTTGTAAAGCACGCCGAGGTTGTAGTGCGTCTTCGGCTCGTCGGGAACCAAGCGCGCCATCTGCTCAAGCTCGCGGACGGCCCGCTCGACCTCGTTGCGTTTCTTGAACTCAATCCCGAGATTGAAATAGGTGTGCGGCAGCTTCGGATTGAGTTCGCGGGCGCGTTCGATTTCGACAATGCCCTCCTCGGCTTGACCGGCGCGCAGCATGGATAGGCCGTAGTTGAGGCGATCTTGCGCCGAGTTGGGATTGAGTTCGGCGGCTTGGCGCAGCGCGTCGACGGCCTGGGTTTGCGTGCCCGGGTTTTCGTACATCGCCTTGCCGAGATTGCGCAGCTCTTGGAGCTTCTTGGCCGCGGCGGGGTCCATCTGAAAGGCCGAGGGCGGAACGCTGACGACCACGATCATCCCGAGGGCGAGCATCGAAGCGGCGGCGGATATATATCGAACATTCATGGCGGTGGGTTCTTATGGTAGCCGATCCGCCGGGCGAAGCTCAGCACCGCGGGGCAAGGCAAATGGGAGAAATCGAGCGCCGGTCGCAAAAGCCGTTTACTTCCAGGGAATTTGAGCAATGATCTGCAGCTGCATCTTCACTTCGCTGTAGGGAACCGGGGTCGTGAAGCGGCGAAAATGCACTTTCACGTTCGACCGCGGCAGGGGGAAATGGAAATTAACCCCAGCGGTGATCCACTTGCTGGTGGCGGGCCCTTGCAGGAAGGCGTCGTATTCCCCAATCAAGTCGACTCGCTTCCGTAAGTGGACCAAGGCTCGTATCCAGTGGGCGTTTGTGATCAGTCGATCGTCAATACCTCGAAGATAAGCTCCTTTCAACGTCAACCGGCGATGCGGGCGCGCTTCGAAATCAGCGACCGTTCGACGTTCGATCGTGAGGCGCCCGTCGGGCCCCGCTCGGCCTTCATAATGCCCGCCACCGAGCCGAAGCTTGTCGCTCAGAAAGGGAACCTTGATAAAGCCGAAGACATCCTTGTGTGAATTCTCGTCGGGATGAAATCCGTTTCCCCTCACGACGGAGACGTTATACTCCATGCCCTTGTACTCACCGAGAACGCAGAGACCTCTTTCCCGCGGCGGCATCAGACTCGATCCCGCCGAAAAGTCGATCGTATCGAGAAAGAAGGGCGCCGTCGTGAAGTCGCCGGTAAACGGCAACCAACTCTGCCCCAGCCGGACTTCCAGGGCCGCCGAAGGTTCATAGGCCACCCAAGAATCAAGCACGCGTTCGGAGACGAAGTCGTACTGAAATCGCATGCTGACATGGGGGGCGACGAAGCCGTTCGTCCAAAGTCTTGCCCGCCGCAAAACGTCCTCGCCGCCGCTTCGGCTGTCGTGCAGGGCACGATATTGCATCCGGCCGCGGACCTGCCAATCCCGCAATTGCGCGGTCGCCGGCGCGCTGAACCAGGGAACAACTAAGAAGCCGACGAGTACCCGGAGCAGGCGAAGGGCCGGGAAACAACTCAAAAAGGGTCGCCGCATGAGGAACCCGCCGCGCCGGCGCGCCAACGGAGCCCCTATTGTTACCGATTGGCCCCGCCATCAAGAGTTCGTTGCGCAAGGAGTGATCGGCGGCTGAAAATGAGATAGTCGGGTAAGAACCGTCTTCATGCCGTCATTCCGATTTTCACCTCGTTGTCGCTCGTCAATCTTTCCCGTGCCGTTGGCGTGCTTGCTCGTTGCCGCCTTCGCGACTGATCTGCCGGCGCAATTGACGCCGGATTACAATCAGTTCTTTTCCCAAGAGCAAGAGGACATTACGGGCGGAGCCGAGCGCGGCAATAGTTTTGGCCGCAGCGTCGACGCCGGTGATTTCAACAACGACGGCTTTGCGGACTTGGCGATCGGGATGCCCGGCGAAAACGGGGGCTCGGTCATTGTCATCTACGGCTCGGTCGACTTACTGACGAGCCAAGGGAACCAGCGCTTTCGGCAGGGCAAGGACGGGGTCCCCGATGATTCGGAAAGCGAAGACTCCTTCGGCTTGAAGGTGGCCGCCGGCGATTTCAACGGCGACGGCTTTGACGACTTAGCCGTGGGGGCTCCCGGAGAAAACGGCTTTCGCGGTGCCGTTTTCGTCATCAACGGGTCGGCGAACGGCCTCAACGGGAACGGGTCGAAACGCTGGCGTCAGGGCAGCGACGACATCCGTGACGACGACGACCCGGGCGACTTTTTCGGGATTGCCCTGGCCGCGGGCGATTTCAACGGCAACGGTTTTGACGACCTGGCGGTGGGCGTGCCCGGAGAAAACAACAATAAGGGTGTCGTCAATGTGATCTATGGGTCCGGCGGCGGTCTCAGCGGCAACGGCAACCAACGCTGGCGACAAAACGATGATGGATTAGAAGACAAGCGCGAGGACAATGACGCTTTCGGAAACGACCTGGTTGCGGGCGATTTCGACGGCGACGGCTTTGACGATTTGGCCGTGGGCGTGCCTGGCGAGAACTCCGGCCGCGGCGCCGTCAATGTCATCTACGGTTCAAGCGGGAGTCTGAACGCCAACGGCAACCAACGTTGGTCGCAACAGCAAGATGACATCACCGGCGGAGCGGAGCGCAACAACCGTTTCGGGAGCGCCGTGGATGCCGCTGACTACAATGCGGACGGCTTCGACGACCTGGCGGTCGGGCTTCCCGGGGAAGACGGCGGCTCGGTGATCGTGATCTATGGTTCAAGCGGTCGACTCGTAAGCGCGGGTAACCAGCGCTGGCGACAAGGCGACAACGGCATTCTCGATGAGGCCGAATCGAATAACGCCTTCGGGGCGGAGCTTCGCTCCGGCGATTTCAACGTTGACGGTTTCGCCGATTTGGCGATCGGCGCGCCGGGAGAAGATGACGGCCAGGGAGTGATCCATATCATCCACGGCTCGGCGGATGATCTGACCAACGAAGGCAACCAACTTTGGCGGCAAGACATCAGCAAGCCTGATGATGGCGACAACTACGGCACGGCCCTTGCCGTCGCGGATTACAACGGCGACGGGGGCGACGACATTGCAATCGGCGTGCCGGGTGAAAACGGCGCGAGAGGAGCTGTGAACGTGATTTACGCCGCCGTCCCGATCGCGATGACCAACGGCGCGAGCTTCGCGCTCGATCCCGTAGCCCCGGAATCGATTGCGACGGTTTTCGGGATCAACCTTGCGTCGTCGATCGTTGTAGCGCCGGCCGGCTCCGGGTTGCCGAATGTTTTAGACGACACAAGCGTCGACATTACCGACAGCTCGGGCGTCACCAGGCCGGCGTCGTTGTTCGCCGTCACGCCCACGCAGATCAATTTGCTAATTCCAGTGGGAACGGCTTTGGGGCCGGCCGATGTGCGAGTGAATCGCGCTTCCGGCGTCCCTTTCCTCGGATCTTTCGAGGTCGGAAGGATAGGCCCGGGCATTTTTTCGGCGGACGGCAGCGGGCAAGGCGTTGCGTCGGCGGCCTTTCAACGGACCGAAGCGGAAGGTCCCGATACGATCGACCTGATCTTCGACCGAACGACGCGGCAGTCCGTCCCGATTGATTTGGGGTCCGGGGAGCAGGAGGTATATCTGCTGCTTTTCGGTACCGGGATTCGGGGCCGGGCGAGCCGTAGGGACGTCATTGCGACAGTAGGTGGTGCCAACGTGAAGGTGATTGGAGCAATAGCCCAGCCCGAGTTCGTGGGGCTCGACCAGGTCAACATTGGCCCATTGGATCGAGATATCTTCCAAGGTCGCGGCGAAGTGGATTTGGTCTTGACTGTTGAGGGCCTGCCGACCAACACCGTCACGGTGAACTTCCAGTAGTGCCCGCCGGCTCAGCCCGGATCGAGTGTTCGCACGCAGTTTGGCCGAGACCGGAGGCTTCGCTTGCCTCCGTTGCCCCAGGGTCGGTATGATCGTCAACTTACCCCGGTTACTCATCTCCACGGATTGAAAAGGCACGCATGTCTGAAAACGGATCTTCTGTTCTACTTGCAAGCAACCTCCCCGGCGTCGAGCTCGTCGCGCGCGGCAAAGTCCGCGACGTGTATCAGGCCGGCGAAAACATTCTCTTCATCGCCTCGGACCGAATTTCGGCCTTCGACGTGGTCTTGCCCAACGGGATTCCCCGCAAGGGCGAAGTGCTCACGAAGCTTTCCGTCTTTTGGTTTGATTTCTTGAAAGACGTGATTCCAACGCATTTCATCACGGCCAACGTCGATGAATACCCGCGGGAGTTACACCAGTTTCGCGACCAACTCGAAGGCCGCTCGATGCTCGTCAAGAAGCTCGAAATGTTTCCGATCGAGTGCGTCGCCCGAGGGTACTTGGCCGGGTCGGGGTGGAAGGAATATCAGGCCCAGGGCACGGTCTGCGGTATCCAGTTGCAGCCGGGGCTGCGTTCGAACGCGCTGCTTCCGGAGCCGATTTTTACCCCCGCGACGAAAGCGGAAGAAGGCCACGACGAGAACATCAGTTTCGAGCAAGCTTGCGACATTGTCGGGACCGAGCTTTGCGAAAAGTTACGCGACCTGACGTTGGATATCTACTCACGGGCGCAACAACACGCGCTAGCCCGCGGGTTGGTGCTGGCGGATACGAAGTTCGAATTCGGCTTATTGGACGGCGAGATCGTTTTGGGCGACGAGGTCTTGACTCCCGACTCCTCGCGATATTGGCCGCTCGAAACCTACCAGCCCGGACGAGACCAGCCTTCCTACGACAAGCAGTACGTTCGCGATTATCTGGAATCGGTCAAGTTCAATAAACAGCCGCCCGGTCCGGTATTGCCGCCTGAGGTCGTGGCCAATACCTCCGAGAAGTATCAAGAGGCCTACGTCACCATCACGGGCGAAGAGCTGTAGGACCCCGCGGCGTAAGTCCGATTACGGGAAGGAAGGGCGCAGCCGCCGAGTTTCGCTCGTGTCCGCGTTCAGAGAACGTGAATTTTCGGAGAGGTCGGGGCGACAACGGCGCCGACCTTCGCGGCCGGGACGCCCCCTTCCACTAGCTCGACCAATAAGCCCTGAGAGGCTTCCGGGGCGACCGAGATCAGCATGCCGCCCGAAGTTTGCGGATCGTAAAGCAGCCCCTCGATCACATCAGGGACATCCGGGTCCACCGTCACGGCGCATTCCGCGAAGGCGCGGTTGTTCTTCTGGCCTCCGGGGAACGTGCCCTGTTGGGCGTAGTCGAGCGCCCCGGGCAACCAGGCGACCGCTTGGTGATCGATCTCGAGTCCGACATCGCTTCCCTCGGCCAGCTCGCGTGCGTGTCCTAGTAGGCCGAAGCCCGTGACGTCCGTGGCTGCATGGACGCCTTCGCGGCTGACGGCAGCACCCGCCACGGCATTTAACGCGGTCATCGACTCGATCATAGCCGCGACGTGCTCATCGCTCGCAAGGCCGCGTTTGAGGGCGGTGGCGATCACACCGGTTCCGAGCTGTTTCGTGAGGATTAACTCATCGCCGACGCGGGCCCCGGCGTTAGTACGGACTTTCTTGGGGTGGACCAGACCGATGACCGCGTAGCCGAACTTGATTTCGTCGTCGGCGACGCTGTGTCCGCCAATGACGGCGCATCCGGCTTCCCGGATCTTCGCCAACCCGCCCGCCATGATTTGTTCGAGCACGTCCGGGTCGCCGTTCGAGGGATAGCAGGCAACGGCCAAGGCGGTGATCGGCTTGCCGCCCATGGCGTAGACGTCGCTTAACGCATTGGCGGCCGCAACGGCTCCGAAAGTCGCGGGATCGTCGACGATGGGCGTGAAGAAGTCGACGGTTTCAACAAGAGCGGTGGAGTCGTCGAGTAGATACACTCCCGCATCGTCGGATTTATCGAATCCGACAAGCACCTTAGGATTGTCTTGCCGCGGCAACCTGCCGAGGACCCGGTCGAGCAAGGCGGGATTCAGCTTGCTTGCTCAACCAGCGGTCTTCACGCCGGCTGTCAGGCGGACTTTTTGGTCGGCCATAGACCCTTGATTATGTCATAGGGTTTTGCGGACGCCGGGCTGAGCTGACGTGTTGTGTCCCGCGGCGGGAGCGTCTTTGGTAAGCTCCGACCATGCGGTGTTGGGTTGTTTGGGCGGGACTCGTGTTGCCGGGCTTGCTTGTCTCGGCCGCGACACAAGAAGACAATGCACACAAACACGGGAAGCACAAAGAGCAGGGCGAACACAAGAAACACTCTCGGCCGATGCACCATCACGAGTGGTCGGTGGATGAGTGGCTGGAACGTCTGGAGTCGCCGTCGCGCGGGGCTTGGCAAAAACCCGACGAGGTGGTCGGCGCCCTGTCACTGAAAGCCGGCGAGGCGGTCGCCGATATCGGTGCCGGATCCGGCTATTTTTCGACCCGCTTCGCGCGAGCGGTGGGGACAAACGGCAAGGTTTATGCCGTTGACATCGATCATGGGCTGATCGGGCATCTTCGCGAACGGGCTTCCAAGGAGAATTTGAAAAACATGGAGGCGGTGCCGGCGGCTCCCGACGATCCGAAATTGGCGGCGGGTTCCGTGGATCTTGTTTTCATCTGCAATGTGCTGCACCATGTCGAGAATCGCGCGGGCTACTACAAGAAGCTCGCGGCGGCTCTGCGCCCCGGCGGACGTTTGGCCGTGGTGGACTTTTTCAAGCGTGAATTGCCCGTCGGACCCGGCGTCGAGATGAAGATCGCCCGCGAGGCGATGGTCGCGGAGATGCGCGACGCGGGCTTTCGGCTCGGGGCGGAGTTCAACTTCTTGCCGCACCAGTATTTCTTGGTGTTTGAGACGGGCGGGCGTTAAGGCGAGCGGCCGGGGCTCGGTGCGGCTCCGAACTTCTCCTAAACTTCGGTTGGCGTTGGGATCAAAGTGTTGCGATATCGATTTGCTCGGTTTTCTGTCGCGGTTAGCGTCGCGTCGATGTGTTTGCTGCTCGGCTCGACCGGTTGCGGAACGGACGGCGAGTCCGGTGAACCGGCCGCGGTTGAAACGGCCTTCGCGGTCCAACGTCACGTCATTCAGCCGCCCGAGTTCCCCGTCGGCGGTCCTTTCAGCCCCGGCATCCTGGCCGGTGACACTCTCTATCTGGCGGGACAGGTGGGCCGCGACCCACAGACGCGGGAGGTCCCCGAAGCGATCGAGGAAGAGACTCGGGTCGCGATGGAGAACGTTGGGCGAATTCTAACGGCCGCCGAGCTTGATTTCGGCCATCTCGTCAAGTGTCATGTCCTGCTTGACGACATGGACAATTACAAGCCGATGAACGACACCTATGCCGGCTTCTTCCCGGCTGATTATTTTCCGGCGCGGACGACGGTGGAAGTCGCGCGGCTGGCGGGCGGCTTCCGGGTCGAGGTGAGTTGCATTGCGTTTCGGGACAAATCGCGCATCAGCGTGGTACGGCCGCCGGAGGGGTCGCTCCCGGGAGCCTTGGGGCCATATTCCCCCGGCGTCATGGCCGCTGACGATCTCTATCTTTCCGGGCAGGGCGGGCGCGACCCGGCCCAGAACGGGCTTCCCGAATCGGTCGAGGCCCAAGCCGTTCAAGCGCTTGAAAACATCGGGCAAGTCATCGCGGCCGCGGGGCTCTCGGACGACGACGTCGTGTACGCAAATGCCTATTACCTGGGTTGCGACAGCGCGCCGGCCGTTGACCGGGCCTTTGCCGCGGCGTTTCCGGAGGGCATCGATTATCCGCGATCGCGAATTTGCCTGCCGCGCCTGCCGGGAGGCATCGCGACGGAGATCACTTTGTTCGCCGAGAGGGGTGACGGCGAGGCCGTCTATCTCGCGACACGCTCGGCCCCCGAGGCGGGCGGCGACATCGCATCCCAGATGAGCGCGACGCTCGCGAAGTTGGGAGAGGACTTACGCCAAGCGGGGATCGGTTTCGAGCACGTCGTCAACGCCAATGTCTACCTACGCAACGTCGAAGACTTCCAAGGGATGAACGGCGAGTTTCGAAAGGTGTTCGCCGAGAGCCCGCCGGCGCGAACGACCGTGGCGACGCTACAGCCCGAACAGGAACAGCCCGTTATGGTCGAGGTGGCGTTAATCGCGATACGGTGATCCGAGAGCCATTCCGACCGAGTCTCACTACCGAACAACCTCCCAAGCCAAATGCTCGAGTTCCGCGCAGAGCAGCTTCTCCCAAGCCAAGCGAACCGCCGCCGGAGATCCGGGCGTGGATACGATCACCTTGCCACGATAAACGCCCGCCGTCGCACGCGACATCATCGCGGACGCCCCAATTTCCTCAAAGCTGAGGAGACGGAACAGCTCCCCGAAACCCGGCAGAGTCTTTTCAAGTTTGCCGCTGAGAACGTCAAACGTGGTGTCGCGGTTGGATATCCCGGTGCCGCCGTTGAAAAGAATGACTTGGGCATCGCCCGCGGCCAGCTCATCCAGGACGGCTTCGAGCCGCCGCGGCTCATCTTTGAGAATCCGAGCGGAATGGAGCAGGTGCCCCGCCGCCATAATCCGGTCGCAGAGGTAGTTGCCGCTCTTGTCGGTCTCGCGCGTACGAGTGTCGCTGACGGTGACGACCGCGACCCGGACCGGCCCGCGCCGAGAGGCTTTGTCCTTATGTTCCTGAGCTGTCGGGGAAGGCATCACTCCGTGAGTCACATTGTAGCGAGTCTCCCATAACGCACTCGGCGGCGACGGGCGCTCAGCCGGTAGCCGCCCCAACCGAAAACCGGCGTCCCTCGCCGCAACTCCCGGCCGCGCTAATCTGTGTCTTATGCCCGCTCAACTTCCCGACCCCCGCAACGCCGACATCCAGGTCTGGGTCGGCGACGGACTCAAACACCGCGACGAGGCCAAGGTCTCGGTTTTCGACAGCTCGGTCCAAGGCGGTGACGCGGTCTGGGAAGGGTTGCGCGTCTACGACGGCCGTATCGCCGACTTCGACGCTCACCTCGATCGCCTCTTTGCTTCCGCCCACGCCATGGCCTTCGCGGAGGTTCCCGAGCGCGCCGCGGTTAAAGACGCCGTCTTCGCAACCCTCGAGGCCAACGGCATGCGCGACGGCGCCCACATTCGTCTGACGCTGACGCGGGGGATGAAAGTGACCTCGGGGATGAGCCCGCATTTCAATCAATACGGCTCCTGTCTGATCGTCTTGGCGGAATGGAAACTTCCGGTCTACGACGAATCCGGAATCCGCCTGATCACCTCGTCGGTCCGCCGCAATAACCCACAGTGCATTGATTCGAAGATCCACCACAACAATCTGATCAACAACATCCTGGCCAAGATCGAAGCCAACCATGCCGGCATCGGCGATGCCCTGATGCTCGACCTGAACGGATTCGTCTCCGAGACCAACGCCACCAACGTCTTTCTCGTAAAACGGGGAGCGGTCTTGACGCCCCACGCCGACAGCTGCCTGCCCGGCATCACGCGAGGAACGGTAATCGCGATTGCCCGCCGCGATGAGATTCCGCTCATCGAACGCAACATCTCGCTCTCCGAGGTCTACACCGCCGATGAAATGTTCACGACAGGAACGATGGGCGAGTTGACGCCGGTGCTTGAAGTCGACGGCCGCCGCATCGGAGACGGCCGAAGCGGCCCCTTGACTACGCGTCTCCGCGAACTCCATCAAGCCTGGGTCAAGCTAAACAGCGAGGCGCTTCCCTTCTGACCCGGAGTACCCGTCGGCGCCTTAACACGGAGGTTGGCGGTCCGTCGAGTTGTCTCACCGGAGTACGCCGAGGTCAGGGAGATCCGCAAGCTCGGCAAATAGGGTAAAACCACGAGGGCATTCTCACCGCGATCCGATAGACTGGGCGTATGGCGTCGGCGATGCGCACTCAAGGGCTGACGAAGTTCTACGGCTCCAAACCCGCCCTCCAAGGGCTCGACATCGAGGTCCCCAGGGCAGCTTCTTCGGATTCCTAGGACCGAACGGCGCCGGGAAGACCACTACCATCCACATCTTGATCGGACTGCTCGAGGCAACCGCCGGCGAAGTCGAAGTGCTGGGCTTGAAGATCCCCGACCGGCTCTCGGAGTTAAAACGACAAATCGGCGTCGTACCCGACGAATCCGTTCTCTTCGACCGACTGACGGGGCTCGAATTCCTTGACTTCGTGGGCCGCATGTACGGGCTGCCTCGCGAAACGGCGGCGGAGCGTTCGCGGGAGTTGATGGGGCTGTTCGAGTTGGACTCGATGGACTCCTCGCTTGTCGCCGGATACTCGAAGGGCATGAAGAAGCGCTTGGCCTTGGCCGCGGCGCTGATCCATCGTCCGAAGCTGTTTCTGCTCGACGAACCTTTCGAAGGCGTGGACCCGGTGGGGGCGCGCATGATGAAGGAGATACTGCTGCAGCAGGTCAAGCAAGGCGCCACGGTTTTTCTGACTTCGCATGTACTGGAAGTGGTCGAGCGCCTGTGCGATCGCGTGGCCATCATCGATCAAGGCCGACTCATCGTCGAGGGTTCGGTGGACGATCTGAGCGCCGCCGAGGAAACACTTGAAGACGCCTTCGTTCGTGTCGTGGGCGGTGAGCGAGAACTGCAATCGCTTGCGTGGCTGGAGACGTGACGGCTCCGCAGCAAATTTGGGCGCTCGTGCTGGTCCAATTCCGCTCGCTGTGGAACACGATGCGAGGCGAGGGCGGGCGGCCGCGGCTGACCGGATCAATTCTGTTCGGCGTCTTTTGGTACGGCGTGTGGACGCTGGCGGCGTTCGGAGCGGCGGCCATTCCCAACCTAATCGGGCGCGAGGACGTCGAGAACGCGCTGGGCGGCATTCTGCTGTTCACCCTCGCCTACTGGCAACTGGCCCCCTTGATGACGCTGTCGCTGGGCGTCTCGCTCGAAATGTCGAAGGTCTCGATCTATCCGGTGTCTTCGCTAACACTGTTCGCCGCCGAGTGCCTGTTGCGGCTGGGAACGGGAGCCGAGATCGTGTTGCTGCTGGGCGGCTTGTTCGTGGGGCTGGTCACGGCGGGCTCTCCGCATGCGATGGCGCTGGGTGCGGCCTTCCTGCTTTTCGGCGCTTTCAACGTCTTCCTCTCAGCGGGCATCCGCAATCTTATCGAGAGGCTGTTTCAGCGCCGCCGCGTGCGAGAGATCGCACTGATCGCCTTGATCGCTTGCGCCATTCTGCCGCAGGTTTTGATATGGAGCAAGGTCGCCCGAGGCTCCATGAGAAGCTTCTTCGAGAACGCGCGAGGCATTCCCTATTGGGTGCTTCCTTCCGGCGTCGCGGGCAAGGCCGGCGGCGGCGCGGGCGAGTGGGCCGATTGGGCTCTACTTACCGCCATGGTTCTGGCCGCGGCCTTTTTCGGCTATCGCCAGTTTTTGGTCGGCTACCGTCGTGTCCAAGTCGGCGGCGCCGAGGGAGAATCGATGGGCGGCGGCCAGAGGGTCAAGCTCACTGAAAAGCTGCTGCGGCGTCTGACCGCCTGGTGCGGCGACCCGGTGGGCGCGCTGGTGGAAAAGGAACTCAAGTATCTTTGGCGCAGCCCGCGCTTTCGACTGCCGTTTTTCATGGGTTTCACGTTTGGGGTGATCGCCTGGGTTCCCATCATGCGCAAGTGGCACGACTCCTTTGGAGGCTGGTTTGAGCAGAGTGCCGTGACCTTCATCACGCTCTATGCTTTTCTCCTATTGGGTCCGGTGATGTTTCTCAACCGCTTTGGGTTTGACCGTCAATCGGCGCGCTTCTATTTTTGGCTCCCCGTGGAGTTCCGGGAACTCTTGATCGCCAAGAACTTGGCCACCTTGGTCTTCGCCGCCGCCGAGCTTGTTCTGATCACTTTGGTGTGCGCCATGATCGGGCTTCCAACCGGCCCCAGCGAAGTTCTCGAGGCCGCGGTGGTCGGCGCGATCGCGATGCTGTACCTGCTATCGGTCGGCAATCACACGTCCGTGCGGTTTCCGACCGCCTCGAACCCGGATCGCGTCTCGCGCGCCGGCATGGGCCACGGATTAAGCGCCGTCATCCAGTTCCTGCTGTTTCCGCTTTCGCTTGCACCCATCGGAGCGGCCTTTGTCGCGCGTCGTATCGGCTTCGGAGAAGAGGCCTTCGCGGGCGTATTGGCCCTGGCGGCGATCGGGGGCGCGGGACTCTACCTCCACACGCTGTCGCGGACGGCATTGATCGGGATGCGCGATCGCGAATCGTTGATGGCTTACCTTACCGAAGGCGGCGGCCCCGTCTCGGCCGAGTAGCGTCGTAGAGGGCGGAGCGAGACGTCGTCAATCCACAAGGTTCCGCTCAGTTGATTGTCGAACTTGAGCGACCGCGCGCGGTGCACTCGGACTTCAAGCAACCGCGTGTCGGGCGGAGCGGCGATCTCGGTTTCGAGGGTCATCCAAGGAGTCGTTCCTCGAATGTTTCGCGTTCTCACGTCGAACCGATGAGGCGCTTCGGCGTCGACGATCTGAAAGTCGATCCCCTGATCGCCGCCGAGGCCCTCCGCGCGCACGACGGCGCGGAAGGCGAGGCGATCGCCTCCAACGACGACTCGCCGCGAGACGTGGTGATAATCGGGGTTGCCGGCTTCGCGAAACTCGATCCGTAGCGCTGTCTTCCCTCGCGCCGGTTGGTGGGCCTCTCGCGCGACTTCCACGCCTTCCATCGGCCGGATCCGCCAATCGAGCGGGGAGCCGCTCGGAGTGCGTTCAAACCCGGGGTTGAACAGCAGATTCGTAGCGGGCGCCGCGAGGGAGTCATTGCCGGGGCGAGCCAAGCCACGGCCATAGAACGGTGCTTGCGCCTCGACGGCTTCCTCGTAACGCTTGCGCCGCAGCAACAGGGAGACGTAACGGCTGAGCAGATCGTCGTCGGTGAAACCTCGATCGACCATGGTTTGCCAACTTGCCTCAAGAGCGGCATCGTTGCCGGGCGCCGCGCCGGGGCGCATCAGGAAGAGGAACCACGACCGGGCCGCTTCCGGATGCCGCGGCAGACCGTGTTCGAGGATATCGTCGAGGGGGACCCGCAGACGTTCATATTGCCGAAAGACGGTTGCGTCGTAGTCGCGAGTCCCGGCCAGGCAGCGCGCGCTGAGACCGAGCGCAATCCGGGTCTCTCCGACAACGAAATAGAAATTCGCCGCCCGCATGAGGATGCGCGGGGCAAACGAGCCCCGCTTGACGGCTTGCTCGAAGTATTGGCGCGCCTCCAGCTCCCCGCCCATTCGCAGATAGGCCTCGCCGAGGTCGTACCACCGGAAGGGCGAAGCCGGGTCACGGTCGAGCGCCTCACGGAAAGCGGCGAGCGTGACGGAGTCGTCGATTTGGCCGTTCTTCGAAAGCGCGCCTTGAGCCAGTTCCGGCAGCTCACGAGCACAGGGCAGCAACCCGCAATACTTGAGATTCGCGGAAAGGTTCCCGGAGGTCGTCGTCTCACCGAAGATCGAGGCGAGCGAATAGACAAGCAAAAAGCCGGCGAGAGCAAATGGCAACTTAGTCAACAAAGATCGTCGTGATTCATTACGCGAGCCCGAACGCAAGCGAGGGGCCAAGGGCACGACAGTTTCGGGTAGATCCGGGCGACGCCGAAATTCGTAGCCGTACGGGGACTGGGGCCGGCGGCTTGCGTGCCACCGGCCCGTCGCTCTGATACTCTTCCGGCAGCGGCCTAGGGCGCGCTGTCCGAACGCACCGGCGCGATTTCGTCGTTGCCGGTGAACCCGACCGCGGCTCCGGTAGCGGCGGCCGCGCCCGCTCCGGCGATCACCGCGATGCTGGCCGCGTGACTGAGCGAACCAATGGTCCACCCGGCCGCCGCGCCCGCCGTGGCGGCGCCCGCCTTCTTACGACGGTCTTTCTTGTCCTTTGCTCCGTCGCCCCCGGCTTTTCCCGAGCCCTCCGGCGATGCCGGCACCGCGTAGGAGCCCGCCGGCAGCAACAGCGGCGAGACCCCGGCGCCGCGAATCCAAACGTCGCCGCGGTGAGCCGCTATCAGCTGCTGTCCGGGACGGTTAGCCACAACGAACCAATTCGAAGAGGCGTCGCGATCGCGTGCCTCCACGGTTACTTCGCCGAAGCGCACCGCCAACCGCTGAGAACCAACGGCACCCTGCTCCAGCTCGACGTGACCGTCGGCCAAACGAACACTCGAATTCTGCCGAATTTCCACTCGTCCCATTAAGGGCGAGTTGATCGTGGCGACGCCTCCGGCCTCGGTTGCGACCCGGTCGCCGACAACAACGGGCCACGAGGGAACGCCGGCGGTCGAAAGCCGCGTACCACTGACTGCTACTTCACCGGACGCGTGAATGGACCCCAGCGGAGAAGCCGCCTGTGCGACGACCATCGTTGCGGCGATCCAGATCGAAAACGTAGAAAAGAAACGATTCATCAGACTACCTCCAAAGTTTCTCTATCGACAGGGGCGGGGCGGACTCTTACGAAAAAGTGCTTTGGTATCCGAAAAATGTACGGCTGTCGGTGCACCCCAGGACAAGCGGCCGGGCGTGCACTCCCCCTGGTGGGTCTACGGATTTTCAGCCCGAGAATGCGTCCCGGCCCGACAAGTCATTGGAACCCTGGCGGCGGGTGTTACCTGATTGGATTGTTGAACGCCCATGAAAATGGGTTTGGATGGGTATTTACTTGACTCAGGTGACCACAAGATGTAGGATCGGGGAAATGGAAGATTATCCTCGGAATCTGGCCGAGTTCGAGGCGCG
This sequence comes from Bryobacterales bacterium, assembly GCA_965248235.1. Classification (GTDB taxonomy): domain Bacteria; phylum Acidobacteriota; class Terriglobia; order Bryobacterales; family UBA6623; genus UBA6623. The sequence continues at coordinate 1,220,631 of CBDFIU010000004.1, forward strand.
TTTCGCCACCGAGCAGGCCTGTCGAGAGTATCTGTGTCAACTCCGCTGGCCGGAGGGTTTTCGTTGTCCGCGATGCGGGCACGACAAAGCGTGGGCGGTGCGGACAGCGCTGCTGGAGTGCGCCGGCTGCGGGCATCAAGCTTCTCCAACGGCGGGCACAATATTTCAAGACACCCGCCAACCCCTCCAGAGTTGGTTTCGAGCCATGTGGTGGCTCACGAGCCAGAAGAACGGGGCGAGCGCGCTGGGCTTGCAGCGGGTGTTGGGCCTGGGCAGCTACAAAACGGCCTGGACTTGGTTGCATAAGCTCCGGCGCGCCATGGTGCGGCCCGGACGCGATCGGCTCAGCGGGCGCGTGGAGGTTGACGAGACTTACTTAGGAGGCTTGGAGGAGGGCGTGCGCGGTCGCCAAACCGACGCTAAGGCGCTGATTGTAGTAGCGGCCGAGGAAGATGGTGCCGGCATCGGGCGGGTTCGGATACGCACCATTCCCAACGCCTCCGGGGACAGCTTGATGGCCTTCGTCGGCGAGTCGATCGAACCCGGCAGCGTGGTCCATACCGACGGTTGGCTGGGATACGAACCGCTCGAAGGCGACGGCTATCGCCACGAGGTGAGCTACCTGGAGGGGCAACCGGCGCGCGCCTCGAAACTGCTCCCCCGGGTGCACCGCGTGGTGTCGTTAGTGAAGCGCTGGATACTGGGCACGCATCAAGGAGCGGTCAGTCACGAGCATCTCGACTCCTACCTCGACGAATTCGCCTTCCGCTTCAACCGCCGCAAGTCCAGAAGTCGAGGCAAGCTCTTTTACCGCCTGGTTCAACAGGCCGTCGCCGTGCCACCGGCACCCTACAAATCGCTGGTCGGAGGCACCGCGACACGCGCTACGGACGACCACAACATGTAGGGGCTATTTCCCAATACCTGAGTCAAGTAAATACCCATCTGGGTTTGTTTGGACATTTTTCCCGGCTCCGACGGTAAAGCCAGGCAAATCATTGATTCTATATAACTTCACTGCTGTCCGGTTAAAAGTCGAATAGAATCAATTGGTTGGGGTCATAGGGGGATTCGTTTTGGGAGTCGGATGGCTGGAGTGCCTGTAAAATGGGCATTTTTTCGAATAACGTAAGGCTGAGAATCTGTAGAATCTGGTAAAGACTCGCTTTCAGCCCGAGGCGTTTCCGGACCACGGCGATGAGCACGTAAATCGAGACAGCGATCCAGATCTGCGTCTTGACGGCGTTCTCGCTGGTGCCGTAAAACGACTTGATTCGCAGATGTTGCTTGATCCACTTGAAGAAGAGTTCCACCTGCCAGCGCGATTTGTAGATCTGGGCGATGGTCAGTGCCGGCAGAGTGAAGTTATTGGTCAGGAATTTCAACCGCTTGTTAGTTTCGGCATCGAAATAACTCACCCGCCGTAGGGAGTCCGGGTACGCTTGGGCGGAGTTGAAGGAAGTCAAAATGACGGTGTGATCGGATCGCAGGCCTGTGCTCCTATCCACCGGGTGGGAGTAGCGACGCTGCAGCAAAACGTTCTTTTTGGTTCGTACCACGAAGAAGGCCGAACAGAGCGTGAACACGAAGAGGCGCCGAAAATCGACATAACCCCGATCCATGACGTAGAACGCGCCGGCCTCGGGAAGAAATTCATCCAGGATGTTGACGTCATGCACTTTGCCTCCAGTAATGCGGATAAACGTGGGAATATTGCCGTGCAGATCCAGCAGCGTGTGCATCTTCACGGCGGCCTTGTGCTGGCGGAATCCGGCCCACGGAAACAGCGACAGGCAGAGGTCGATTGTTGTCGAGTCGAGAGCGTACAGAGTCTGGTCCAAGTCCACACCGATCGGGTCGTGGGCATATAACGGCCGTGCCATGCCAATCAAGACCTGCGCGAAGTCCGCGTAGATCCGCCAGTCGCGCGACTCGTTCGCATCGGCCAGTGTCGAGCGCGCTACCCTGCCGCGGAATCCCATGTGGTAGAGTTTGCCGTGCATCGAACGCAGGCACGTCTCGATGTCGCGGAGGCTTTCCCGATAGGTCAGCTGGGCGAATGCCATCGAAAGAAACTGATCCCAGCAGGAGAAACTTTTCAGATAGGAGTCGCCGCGGTAGCGCAATACACATTTGTGAAACTCTTTGCTCGGCAGGTGCTCGATCAGTTGGGAGAAAACCGTACGGCCAAAGTTCATCCCCCATTGTGCCGCGTCGGGATGCTCCGCTCAGGCGGCCATTTACGGCCTCGGAATTTCAAATCGTTCCCGGACAAAACAGGCCATAAGACATTGAGCGGCAGAGACTTACCGTCCGTTGGTGCAACTTTCCCCGGACAGCACTGATATAACTTATATGGCGTCCGACGATCTCTTCGCGGGAGCAAGCCATCGACAAGAGGAGGGCACGACAGCGAGCGTGGTTCAGGAGCCGCGCGAGGCTTCCTGTTGCCTGCGCATCACCTCATCGGACATGATCAGGGCCGAAGCGACTTCCTTCATCGAGCGGCGCCTTTGACGGCTTTCCTTTTGCAGCGTGAGATAAGCCTCCTCTTCGGTGATCCCCATTTGCCGTTGCAGAATGCCCTTTGCCCGCTCCAGCACCTTACGGGTTTCAAGCTTATCGGCTAGGTCGGAAACCTCGCCCTCAAGCTGCGCCATTTTGATTTCGGCGCCCACAAGGTGCCCGATCGTGGCAACGAGCCGCACTTCGCGCGGGGTGTCGGCGCGGTACAGAGGTACTCCCAGTTCAAGTCTCCTAAGACCCTATAAATAGGGCTTTTCGTGTACCGTGTGATTGCCGTCACCCCCGAGCAAGACCAACCGGCTCGATCGAGAAATCGCTCCACGGAGCGCGAGAAAGAGATTTTCGCTTGTTGGAAAAGGGCTCTTCTCATCACGCCTTCACGGATCGCGCGTCGGCCCGCGCATCGCCGGACGGTCGCTTTCCCGGCCGCGGCCGGAACAGACCGCAACGCCGCGGCTAAGGGATTTTCCGCGGCTTCCGTCAACCCTTTTTTTCAGAAAGAACCGTCGACAAGGCGGCGAAAAACTTCCGAATCATCATCTTCGAGGTCATGTCCATGAGGCGCTGGCCGACCGAGGCGATCATGCCGCCGACGCGAACGTCACCTTCGTAGTGAACAAGCGTTTCATCGGCGCCGGCTTCCTCCAGACGAAATCGCCCGCCGCCGTTGAGGAAGCCGATCTTGCCGGTTCCCTCGACGACCAGCCGATAGCTCTCGGGTGGTTGGGGATCTTCGAGCGCAACCTTGCCGTCGAACAAGCCCTGAACCGCCGCCAGGGCCAGCTTCATTTTCATCTTGTATTGGTTCTCGCCGATCGGATCAAGAGACTCGCAGCCGGGAAGCGTGCGCGCCAGAACCTCGGGGTCGAGCAACGCTTCCCAAACTTGTTGCCGCGGGGCCGCCAGCTTGTGCTGACCCTTGATCTTCATTGAGCGCGTCCGGCGGCGGCCGCGATCGCCCGACGAGCGAAAACCGTTGCCAGGTGGGCACGGTATTCGGCCGAGGCGTGCAGGTCCTCGAGTGCATCGACGCCCGCGGCCGCGGATTGCGCCGCCGCCCGATAGGTGTCATCGTTGGCTGGTTGGCCCTCGAGAGCACTTTCCACCGCCGAGGCACGATAAGCCTTCGAGCCCACGCCGGTCATCCCGATGCGCGCGAATGAAATCGTACCGCCGCTGACGCCGATACGCGCCGCCGCGCCGACAACGGCATAACCCGACGCCGGCTGAACGATGGTCTCGTAGGCCGTGCCGACGCCCGCCGACTCAGCCGGGACTTGAATCTCGGTGACGATCTCGCCGGGCTCGAGCGCCGTCGTGAGAGCGTCCACGATGAAGTCGTCAATGGCGACAATGCGTTCGCCGCCCGAGCCCACGACCTTGACACTGGCTTCGAGAGCCTGCAAGGCCGCCGGGTAGTCGGCCGCCGGGTCGGCGTGAGCCACCGCGCCGCCGATGGTGCCGCGATTGCGTACTTGGACGTCGCCGATACCGGCCGCGGCCGCGGCGAGCATGGGGCACTTCTCGCGTAACAAGTCGGAGTGCTCCACCTGCTCGTGAGTCGTCATCGATCCGACACGAATGACGCCGCCTTCCTCGACGATGAAGTGCAGATCGGCGATGCCGCCCAGGTCGACGACTTGGGTGGGCGCGGCGAGCCGCAGCTTCATGATCGGGATCAAGCTCTGTCCGCCGGCGAGAACTTTCGCCTCGGGGTCGTCGGACAAGGCCTTCAGGGCGTCGGAAAGGGTTTCCGGAGCGGTGTAGTCAAAACTAGAAGCAATCACGACTGGCTCCTTTCGTTGATCAGATTCCAGACTTTTTGCGGTGTCATCGGAATGTCGATGTGATCGACGCCCATGTGGGACAGCGCATCGACGACGGCGTTAACGAAGGCGGGGAGCGAGCCGATGGTTCCGGCTTCTCCAACGCCCTTGGCGCCGAGCGGATTGACGGGCGAGGGCGTCACGGTCCTTTCCGATTCGATCCAGGGCATGTCCTTGGCCTTGGGAATCGCATAGTCCATGAAGGTGCCCGTGAGCAGCTGGCCGTCCTCGCTGAAGACAACCTCTTCGAGAAACGCCGGACCCAGACCTTGCGCTACCCCGCCGTGCAATTGGCCGTCGACCAGCATGGGGTTGATGACGTTACCAATGTCGTCGACGGCGACATAGCGCAGGATTTTCACCTGGCCGGTATCGGAGTCGACTTCGACGGTGCAAATATGCGCACCGAAAGGGAAGGCGAAGTTTGGCGGTTCGAAGAATCGCGTCGCCGAAAGGCCGGGTTCCGTGTCGGGCGGCAACTTCTGCGCCACGGCGGCCTCGAAGGCCAGGGCTTGGAAGGTGAGCGTCGTCTCGGTTTCACTGGAGGAGAAGACACCTCCCGCGAACTCCACGCTGTCGGGAGAAGTACCGATGATGTGGGCGGCGTATTTCTTGCCCTTGGCGACAACGTCCTGGAGCGCGAGGTGAACGGCGGTGCCGCCGATCGCCATGCCGCGACTGCCGAACGTCCCCACACCCCAGTGAACCTTGCCGGTGTCGCCGTGAACCACAACGACATCGTCGATGGTGACACCCAGGGCGTCCGCCGCCAGCTGAGCGTAGGCCGTTTCCCCGCCCTGCCCGTGGGGCGAGGCCCCCGACATGACGGTAACCTTGCCGGTCGGCTCGACGCGGACGGTCGCGCTTTCCCAACCGCCGGCCGGCAGCGCCGGGGAAGGCCCGAAGGCGCAGACTTCGCCGTAGGTCGAGATGCCGAGGCCGAGCAGGCGGCCCTCCGAACGGGCTTGCTCTTGCTCGGCGAGAAAGTCTTTGTAGCCGACGTTATCGAGCGCGATATTGAAGGCCTTGGCGTAGTCGCCGCTGTCGTAACTGAGACCCGTCGCTGTTTCGAAGGGGAACTCGTCGGCGGAGGGGAAATTCTTCAGACGCAGTTCGGCGGGGTCCATGCCCAGCTTGTCGGCGAGCTTATCGACGACGCGCTCAAGCACGTAGGTCGCCTCGGGACGTCCGGCTCCGCGGTAAAGATCAGTCGGGGGCAGATTCGTGAAGGCCCCGGTGAGATCGGCGGTGAAGTTCTTGATCTTGTAGAGACCCGGGATCATGATGACGGCGAGCGTCGGGATGATCGGGGTCAGCAACTGATGATGGGCGCCGATGTCCTGCAAGATCTTGAAGCGCAGTGCCGTGATCATGCCGTCGCTGGTTGCCGCCATTTCGAGATGATCGATGTGGCCGCGGCCGTGAGCGACTACGTTGATGCTCTCGCGACGATTCTCGATCCACTTGATGGGCTGTTTGAGATCGATCGCCGCGAAGCAAGCCAAGGCTTCCTCGGCCCAGACGTTGCATTTGCTGCCGAAGCCGCCGCCGACCTCGGGCGCAATCACGCGAACGTGATTTTCCGGCAGGTTCAACTGCACGGCCAATTGCGTTTTGAGCAGGTGCGGGATTTGGGTCGAGGAATAGACCAGCAGATCCTTCGTCCCTTCGTCGTATTCGGCGACGACGCCGCGCGTTTCTATCGGCGAGGGCGCCAGGCGCGGCACCGTGACCCGTTCGCTGACGACGACGTCGGCGGCTTCAAAAGCCGCGTCGGTGTCGCCGCCCTCGGCGTGGAAGGTAAAGGCGACGTTATCGTCGTATTCCGGATGGACTTTGACCGTGCCGTCCTCGAGGGCTTTCTCGGGGTCGGCGACATAGTCGGTCGGCTCGTATTCGACCTCGATTTGGTCGACGGCATCCTGCGCGACGTAGCGGTCACTCGCAACGACCGCCGCCACCGGGTGGCCGACGTAATACACGCGGCCTTGCGCCAAGATCGCATGGTGCGGTATGCGCAGCGTAGGCATCGAGCCGGCGCAGGGAACCGGGCCGACTTCCTTGATGTCCTCGCCGGTATAGACAGCGGAGACGCCGGGCAGCGACGCGGCTTTCTCGATCGAAATGCTCGTGATCTTGGCGGCCACGTGAGGACTGCGCAAGACCGCGGCGTAGAGCATGCCGGGGCGAGTGACGTCGTCGACGTAAGTCGCCGTGCCGGTGATCAAACGGGGGTCTTCGGTGCGCCGAATGCGCTGCCCCACATAGCCTTTGGTTGTCGGAGTGGTTGTCGTCGCCATGGTTCTTCCCCTTATCCTTGCGCCATGGCCTTGGCGGCCGATTCAACGGATTTCACAATGTGCTGATAGCCGGTGCAACGGCAAAGATTGCCTTCGATGGCGTGCCGGATTTCGTCGCGCGACGGGTTGGGATTGTCGCCCAACAACTGCTTGACCGACATGATCATGCCGGGCGTGCAGAAACCGCACTGAAGCCCGTGTTCATTCCAGAACCCTTCTTGAATCGGGTGCAGGTTGCCATTAGTGGCCAGGCTCTCGATGGTCTCGACGTTCTCGCCGTCGGCCTGGACGGCCAACACCGTGCAGGATTTGACCGTGCGGCCTTCCAGCATCACCGTGCAGGCGCCGCAGACCGTTGTTTCGCAGCCGATGTGCGTTCCAGTCAGCCCTAATTCTTCTCGTAGAAAGTGGACCAGAAGCGTGCGCGGTTCGACTTCGCGCTCGTACTCCCGCCCGTTCACAGTCACTTTGATCGCTTTTTGCATGCGCGTGGCTCCCTCCGTAGCTTCACAATGATGAACGACTGGGAAGCGCCGCGTCAAGAGATGGGGGGGAAAACACTTGAAAAGTAGGGTGCAAAGCGATGATTTGTGGATTTCGGGGGAAGGAGGGCCGGCGTGACGTTTTGAGGATCACCGATTGTCGTGCTTCTTAAGTTGCCGCGTCGGATACCGCTTCCTCACGGTCGCGACTTGGTTTGGGATGTTCGAGCCAATAGAGGCCGGCGTAGACTTTTGGGTCGATTAGAAAACCGTCGTCCTCGCGCAAGCGCAGCCACGAGTCGACCTTGGCGAGGGGCACCAGATGAACCGCGATTTCTTCTCCGCCGACTCCCCCGCCCTCGCCGACTCGTTGCAAGCCCTCGGCGCGGAGAAAAGTGACCACTTCGGTCGTTAGCCCGCCCGAGGAAGGCCCCCGGCCAAGCACGGTGAGTTTGGCGGCACGAAAGCCGGTTTCTTCCACGAGTTCGCGATTGGCGGCTTCGATCAACTGTTCGCCGTCGTCGCCCTCTTCGTCGCCGACCAGGCCGGCGGCCCATTCGATCATCTTGGCGCGGACCGGCTCTCGGTATTGCTCGACGAAAACGGCTTGGTCGTCGTCGGTGACAGCAATGATCACGGCGACATCATCGACGCCGGGACGATTGACGAATTCCCAGCCGTTGCGGCGTTCCAGGGTCAGGAAGCGGCCGGCTCCCAGACGGCCGTCCTCGGGACGAGGCTTGCTCACGAGGCGGCGGCTCCTCCGGCTGTGAGGCGGGAGAGGGCGTCACGGCTGGAAACCAGCTCGGCGCCGCCGGCCCTCATGGCTTCGAAAGCGCTTTCGACGTCGCCCGCTTGCAGGTTGATGCCGCGGCAGCCGTCCTCGATCACGCAGGTTTTGAAACCGAGCGACAGCGCGTCGAGGACGCTGAATTTTACGCAGTAGTCGGTCGCCAATCCCATGATGTAGACCTGATTGACGTTGCTCTCTCGGAGAAAGTCGGCCAGCCCGGTCGACTTGCGGCGGGCGTTATCGAAGAACGTGCTGTAGCTGTCGATGGCGGGGTCGGAGCCTTTTCGGAAAACGCGCCTGATGTTGTCTTGATCGAGCGCAGGGTGAAACTCGGCGCCGGGGGTCCCCTCGACACAGTGATCCGGCCACAACTCTTGACGCAGGCCGTCAAGCTCGATCACGTCGCCGGGCCGAGTGCCGGGATGTTGCGAAGCGAAACTGCCGTGATCGGCCGGATGCCAATCCTGGGTGGCGACGACTAAGTTGGAAGCCGCGAAGACATCGCCGAGACGGTTGGCGACTGACACAACCTCGTCGCCCCCCGGAACAGCCAGCGCCCCGCCCGGCATGAAGTCCTCCTGCAAATCTACGAGGATCAAGACCGGCATGGTGAATCCTCAGTGTAGCCGTAAGCCCGGTACGCCTTAAGGGCCTTCCGCCCCGCGCCCGCGGAATTCCTCCGCCCAGTTCTCAACCACACGGATGGTCGGCTTGGGGACCTCGCCCGTCTCGGTGAGCGGCTCGACGAGGATGAACCGCTTGCCGTCAGCCGAGACGTCGTATGGTGCGTAATTGAAACCCGGGCGCAGGCCGGGGTGATCAAACAAGCGTGTCGTCTTCCCAATCGAAAATTCCCCCTCGGTCGAAACCTCGACCGCGATCAAGGTTTCTCCCTCGACGTAGAAAAGCTCCTTGCCGTCGCGACTCCAGCGCATTCTGGTCCCGCCGTTCGTCGAGACCGTCACCCGTCCGTCGCCTTCGGGAAACGGGCGTACGTATAGCTCAATGCGGCCCGACTCAGTCGAGGTGTAGGCAACGAAGCGGCCGTTTGGGGAAAGTTTCGGCACGGATTCGGCGGCCTGACTTTTGATGGTCCGATGGGGTTGCCGGCTGCTCCCTTCTTCTTCGAGCTCAACCCATCCGATGTCGTACACCCCATCAACGTGAAAAAGCAAATACCTCCCGTCCCTCGACCAGTCCGACAGAATGTCGAAATCGGGCGTCGCCAACAGCGGCGTCGCCTCACCGGCGCCGTCGGATCGACGAAGATAAATGTCCCCACTGCCCGACCGGAACGTGAGGAAGGCGATTTGTTCCCCGTTGGGCGACCACACCGGTCGCCACTCGGCCGATGCCGCGTTCGTCAAGCGCGTCTTGACGCCGCGGACCATGTCAAAGACCCAAATATCCTGGTTCCCTCCCTCGGTCAGCGACAGGGCGACGCGACGGCCGTCCGGGGAAAGCGCAGGGGAGGCAAGCTGCCCCGCGAGGTCTACTTCTCGCAACTTGCGACCGCTTCGATCAACCCATACCAATCGTCCTCTGTCCGTTGGGGGAGTGTCGAGGTAGACCAGGGTCTCATCGTCGGCTACCGTTGCTTGGAAGGCGTCCTCGGCAATCGGAAACGCCTCACCCTCGGCGCGCTGTGTATCGAGGGAAAAAGGCATTGCCCAGAGGTCATATTCGGTCAACAGGGAAGCCTGATAAACGAGGTGACCGCTGGCCGAATAGGAGGGGTTCGTGCCCTTGCCGAGAATTTCTCGACGCCCGGTTTCCAGATCCTGCACGACTAAGGAATGCACGCTCAGGGGACCGGCCGCGAAGACCACGATTCGGCGCCCTGCCGGCGCGGGCAGGAAATGTGGGCGGCTAAGACTAACCCCTTTGCCCAGCTCATCCTCGAAACCTTCCGGCCGTAGCAACAGCTTAGGGACCCCACCCTGAGCGGGAACCTCATAAAGGCCAAACACTCCCCCGCCTACATGTGCACTGAAGACAATCGCTTCCCCGTCGGGGCTCCACGCGGAGCCTGCGTTAGTTCCGTCCTTGATGGGTATTTACTTGACTCAGGTGACCACAAGATGTAGGATCGGGGAAATGGAAGATTATCCTCGGAATCTGGCCGAGTTCGAGGCGCGTTTCGCCACCGAGCAGGCCTGTCGAGAGTATCTGTGTCAACTCCGCTGGCCGGAGGGTTTTCGTTGTCCGCGATGCGGGCACGACAAAGCGTGGGCGGTGCGGACAGCGCTGCTGGAGTGCGCCGGCTGCGGGCATCAAGCTTCTCCAACGGCGGGCACAATATTTCAAGACACCCGCCAACCCCTCCAGAGTTGGTTTCGAGCCATGTGGTGGCTCACGAGCCAGAAGAACGGGGCGAGCGCGCTGGGCTTGCAGCGGGTGTTGGGCCTGGGCAGCTACAAAACGGCCTGGACTTGGTTGCATAAGCTCCGGCGCGCCATGGTGCGGCCCGGACGCGATCGGCTCAGCGGGCGCGTGGAGGTTGACGAGACTTACTTAGGAGGCTTGGAGGAGGGCGTGCGCGGTCGCCAAACCGACGCTGAGGCGCTGATTGTAGTAGCGGCCGAGGAAGATGGTGCCGGCATCGGGCGGGTTCGGATACGCACCATTCCCAACGCCTCCGGGGACAGCTTGATGGCCTTCGTCGGCGAGTCGATCGAACCCGGCAGCGTGGTCCATACCGACGGTTGGCTGGGATACGAACCGCTCGAAGGCGACGGCTATCGCCACGAGGTGAGCTACCTGGAGGGGCAACCGGCGCGCGCCTCGAAACTGCTCCCCCGGGTGCACCGCGTGGTGTCGTTAGTGAAGCGCTGGATACTGGGCACGCATCAAGGAGCGGTCAGTCACGAGCATCTCGACTCCTACCTCGACGAATTCGCCTTCCGCTTCAACCGCCGCAAGTCCAGAAGTCGAGGCAAGCTCTTTTACCGCCTGGTTCAACAGGCCGTCGCCGTGCCACCGGCACCCTACAAATCGCTGGTCGGAGGCACCGCGACACGCGCTACGGACGACCACAACATGTAGGGGCTATTTCCCAATACCTGAGTCAAGTAAATACCCATCCCGTCCTCTAATACCGCACAACGGGATCGAGGGACCGCCAGTGACCGCTACCTTTCTCAGTTCTCCATCGGCAGCGAACCCTATGAAGTCGCTTCTCGGCGACCAAAAAGGATTGCCCGCGCCTGTTGTCCCTTCAATGGCTCGCGGCTCGCGTTGATCGAGGTCCCACACCCAAAGCCCGGCCGAATCCGGTGCGATAAAGGCGATATGCCGACCATTCGGCGAAATGGCCGCATTACGTTGCACCGTGAAGGTTTGCACTCCGACTGAAGGTGTCAACGCAAATCGGCGCAGAGCGCGCGGCTGTTGTTCCGCGACCGGCTCCCGCACCCATAAGCCCACTACCACGGCAACCAGCAATACAACCGCACCCACAAAGCTCCGGTCTTTCCAGCGCCGCCGCCGCTCGGCTTCGCGCGCCGCCGATTCCGGCACGACATTGATCGTCACCGACCGCTTGAGCTGCACGTCTTCGGCGCGAAACGCAACGCTGTCGCCCACCGAGTCGAGACCCTCGATGACGCGGTACTGGCCAAGCGGGTTGTCGACCGGCGCAAGCTCCTTCGACCAGGCCGAGCGGACATCCGTCGCGGCGGGCGCGGCGGCCACGCTACGCGACACCCTCGACCGCCCCGACTTGATCTTCTCGGCCAAGTTGCCCAAGTCGACGCCCAGGTCGGCGACTCGCCCATAGCGCTTGCCCGGGTCCTTTTCCAAGCACTTGTTGACGATGAATTCGAGATCCATCGGCACGCCGGTTCGCAGGCCCGTGAGCGGCTCGGGTTCCTCGTGGACGATCTCATAGGCCATCACTTGGGGGTATTCGCCTCGAAACGCGCGCCGTCCGGCGACCATTTCATAGAGCACGCAACCAAGCGCCCAGACGTCGGTACGGTGGTCCACCTCGAGCGCCTGCATTTGCTCGGGGCTCATGTAGGCGGCCGTGCCGACGGCGGTGTCGAGTTGGGTGAGCTTCGATTTCTCGGTCAGCAAGGCCAAGCCGAAATCGAGGATCTTTACCCGGCCGTCGGGGGTGATCATCAGGTTACCCGGCTTGATGTCGCGATGAACGACGTTCTTCTCGTGGGCGGCGACGAGGCCGTCGGCTGTTTAGCGGGCGATGCCGAGGGCGTCCTCGATCGTGAGCGGCCCCGGTTCGATGCGGGCGTCGAGGGTTTCGCCCTCGATGTATTCGAGGGCGAGGAAATCGCGTCCCTCGAGATCGCCGATTTCGTGGACGACGCAGACGTTGGGATGGTTGATGCCGGCGGCCGCCTTGGCTTCGCGCAGAAAGCGCTTGCGGCTTTCCTCGTCGCGGGTGAGTTCCTGGGCGAGGAATTTGAGCGCGACGTGGCGGTCGAGCCGGGTGTCCTCGGCTTTATAGACAACACCCATCCCGCCCTCGCCGAGTTTGGCGAGTATTTTGTAATGAGAAAAGGATTCGCCGATCACAAAGGTGTAGTTTACTTTGTTATGCGGACCAAAGGTAAACGCCGGCCCAACCTCGCGGCGTCCGGCTAGAACGCAAAGCGCAGCAGAAAACGGAAGGTGCGGCCGTCGTTAAGGGTGTTGGTAATCTGCCCGAAGTTTCCGCTGCTTAAATCCGTTCCCGGTTGGGCGAACTGCGCGGTATTAAAGAAATTGATCGACTCGACGCGGAATCGCAGTGTCTTCTCGCCGCCGACTTTCCAAGCGCGTTCCAGCGAAAGGTTGATATTGCGGATGCCGTCTTTGCGGAAAGTATTGCGGCCAAGCGTGCCGGCGCGCTCCTCGGGGCGGATAAAGGCGAGTGCCGAGATCGGTAATTGCCGGGCGGAGGTGTCGGGGTGATCGACACTGTTGCCGAGAATCGAAGGGTCCAGAATGTGCGGGCGATCGCCGCTTGTCCCGTCGACATTGCCCGTGCCGGGGCCGTCGGATCCGGCCGTGAGGGAAAAGGGCGTCCCGGCCTTCAGCAGCAGCACCGAACCCATCGTCCAGCGCCCGAGCACCGCGCGCGCCAGACGATGCATTCCCGGCAACCGAGGCGTCTCATAGGAAAAACGCCAAAGCGCGGCGTGAGGTTGATCGAAAACGCTGAGGGCCTTGACGTCCCCATGGACGTCCAATTCGGTTTGGCTGCGGCTCATATGGCCGTCGCGGCGGTCCGCCGTGCTGGAGTAATTTCCGCCCAGGTCGATGGCCTTGCTAAACCAATAGGAAGCGTCCATCGACAGGCCATGCCAGCGGCGCGCGGTCAACTGGACCTTGGCGGCGTCGTAGTAGCCGCGCGATCCATTGAGGATGCGGCGCAGGTCGAAGTAGCGCTGGTCGGGACGGCGTTCGTTGACGTTTTCCGTCGTCAAGGGCAGCCCCTCGATCACCCGGGCGCGATTGAATGCCCAGACCGAAAGCAAACGGTGAGCGCGGCTTCCCAAGTAACCCAGTCGCAAAGTCCAATCTTTCGCGGGGGTCAGCTCCCAACTGAAGTTATATTGATGCGAGTAAGGGGAAGCCAAGTCGGGAGAAAGGTCATAGAAGGTGCTCTGCGCGCCGGGATCAACGCTCACCCCGGCGAGCGGATCGAGAACATCGGGAGCCGTGATCCGCAATGTAAGGTTGCCGGGCGGGTTGAAGCGGGCGTTCGTGTAGGTCGCGTGCGAGACCTCCCCGTAATGCAACCCGTAAGCACCTCGCAGCACGCCCCAACCATCGCCAAGCCGGTAAGCGAAACCGAAGCTTGGCGCGTAGTTGTTGCAGTCGCAATCGTAGGGGACGGAGGAAAGGCCGTCGACCTCGATGGGGCTCGTGACCGGTTCGTAGCGTAACCCAAAGGTTAAGTTCAGCTTGGCGTTGACGTTCCATTGATCGCCGACGTAGTAGAGCATACGCCAGTCGCGAAAGCCGCGGTGCGTGTTGCCGATGCCTAGGTGAAAGCCGCTGGGCGTTCCCAAACGCAGGTTGGTGATCGTGTCTCGGGTGTTGCCGAATTCATCCTCGAAATCGCTGCTGAACCGCCACATCCCGATGTGCCCGGAACTCTCGGTTCCGTTGATTTGGCCGCGTACGGCCCCCGCGCCGAAGGTCAAAAGATGACGCCCCCTGGCCTGTCGCACTGAACCCTCGTAACGAAATCGGTTGTGGGCTCTATCGAAGGGGATGCTTGAGGTGCCTCCCAGCGTCTGCAACTGCCTCCCCGTGTAAACGAGCGGGCCGATCGCGGTTTCGTCTTGGGCCAGCAGCGAAGTGATGCGGTTGTAGCCCACCGAAACATCGGACGTGGTCGTGGCCGACCAGGTGCGGTTCCAGGTCAGGCGCCCGACATGAGACCTTGTGGTCGTGTTGGGGTTTTGGCCCCTGACGAGTTGGAAGGCGTCAACTTTTTGCGCCTTGAAGCGGTGGTGTAGAAAGAGGCGGTCCCAGTCGCCAAGCCCCTGGTCGAGGCGCGTGGCGATGGTGTCGTTATTGATGCTCTGGGGAGCGTTGGTGTTGAGCGCGCGCGGATTAATATCGGTGCGGTTGGGCGCTTCATCGGGGAACGAATCGAGGATGCGGCTGACGAAAGCGAGCCGGCCGGGATCGGTCGCCAGCGGGATGCGCTCTTCCGGTGTCGGGACCAGGATATTCCCGTTGACACTGCCGCGATTACGCTGTTGGCTCGCGTCGACGGAAAAGTTCGCGCCGCGCCACAACGGCAAGCCCACTTGGAAACCGTAGTCGTTCGAGCGGGCAGGCTTAACTCCGCCGACCTGAAAGAAGGAGCGGGCGGAGAAAATACTGTTCCCGTGCGATTCGTAAATGCTGCCGTGAAAGCCCGATCCCCTCGTGGGCTTTAGGTGGGCAGGCGCGCTCGGCGCGGCCCCGAACTCGCTGCCGAAATAGCCCTTTTCGGCACTAAAAGTCCGTACCACCGTGGCCGTTGTCCCCATGCGCCGGTTGAGTTCCTTGAGAACGTTGTTGTCGATAAGCGTGATGTCGACATTCTCGTTGCGGCGACTCTCGCCCGAGGAAGAATCGACTTCCCCGAGTAGGTTGAGGGCGGTGCGCTCGGCGTTGGCGGAGGTCTCGGGCGTCGACGCGGCTCCGACGGCGGCGGCCGCCTCGGCGGTTTCAGCGGCGAGTCCCGCGGCAGCTTCAGCAGCGGCTTCCGCGCTCGCGAGCTCGGCCGCGCTCGCGGCATTAGGGGCGGCTGTTTCCGCTACGACCGCGTTGCCGCCCGAAAGGCCCGGCGCCGAGCCGTTCGCGGGTTGCGTCGGCCTCACGGCGAGTTCAGAGGCGGAGTCGGCCTCTGCCTCACTCGCCCAAAGGGGTAGGGGGAGCGAGAGAATCGCCGTCGCGGCCGTCAGCACGAGCAGGCGAATTGTGCGTGCAAGGACGGAACGGAAAGCCGGGACGAGGAAATCCTCGGCGCGACCTTGGCGGACACGTTCGGCGAAATGGGTTTCCCAATAGTCGGAAAGCATCGGATGCTGGGCGGCTTCGAGCTGACAGCCAAGCCTCCCCACCGAAGCCCATCCGCCGCCGCGACGAAACAACTGCTCTGGTCATGATATCTCATTGAGTCGGGCCGACCTGTTCCGCGGCGGGCCTTCGATCGCAAAAACACACAGTAAGCCGGCGCGTCATGCGGCCGTCGACGGTGGACCGGACAACCGGACACGGCAAAACTTGCATTGCGTGGATGTTTGGTCTATGATGGGAAGCCCCAATACGGCCTTGGATGGGCCGGCATCAAGGCTGGCATAATAATCGCGAAGGACGGAGGATTTACCTAATGAACTCACCAAAGTATGCCAGCAGGTTTTTATTGATGATGGGTATTTACTTGACTCAGGTATTGGGAAATAGCCCCTACATGTTGTGGTCGTCCGTAGCGCGTGTCGCGGTGCCTCCGACCAGCGATTTGTAGGGTGCCGGTGGCACGGCGACGGCCTGTTGAACCAGGCGGTAAAAGAGCTTGCCTCGACTTCTGGACTTGCGGCGGTTGAAGCGGAAGGCGAATTCGTCGAGGTAGGAGTCGAGATGCTCGTGACTGACCGCTCCTTGATGCGTGCCCAGTATCCAGCGCTTCACTAACGACACCACGCGGTGCACCCGGGGGAGCAGTTTCGAGGCGCGCGCCGGTTGCCCCTCCAGGTAGCTCACCTCGTGGCGATAGCCGTCGCCTTCGAGCGGTTCGTATCCCAGCCAACCGTCGGTATGGACCACGCTGCCGGGTTCGATCGACTCGCCGACGAAGGCCATCAAGCTGTCCCCGGAGGCGTTGGGAATGGTGCGTATCCGAACCCGCCCGATGCCGGCACCATCTTCCTCGGCCGCTACTACAATCAGCGCCTTAGCGTCGGTTTGGCGACCGCGCACGCCCTCCTCCAAGCCTCCTAAGTAAGTCTCGTCAACCTCCACGCGCCCGCTGAGCCGATCGCGTCCGGGCCGCACCATGGCGCGCCGGAGCTTATGCAACCAAGTCCAGGCCGTTTTGTAGCTGCCCAGGCCCAACACCCGCTGCAAGCCCAGCGCGCTCGCCCCGTTCTTCTGGCTCGTGAGCCACCACATGGCTCGAAACCAACTCTGGAGGGGTTGGCGGGTGTCTTGAAATATTGTGCCCGCCGTTGGAGAAGCTTGATGCCCGCAGCCGGCGCACTCCAGCAGCGCTGTCCGCACCGCCCACGCTTTGTCGTGCCCGCATCGCGGACAACGAAAACCCTCCGGCCAGCGGAGTTGACACAGATACTCTCGACAGGCCTGCTCGGTGGCGAAACGCGCCTCGAACTCGGCCAGATTCCGAGGATAATCTTCCATTTCCCCGATCCTACATCTTGTGGTCACCTGAGTCAAGTAAATACCCATCCCAGGGATTTTTGAACGAACCGCCGCAGAACTTAAAATGTACCGTATCGTTTCAGGGGATACCCGGGGGGCCCTGCGCGAATACGGTCGTCAACGACCTGTCGCAGGCGGATTACGCGGCCTGGGTGTCGTTAGTGAGGGCGGAATGCCGGGCCGCGGAATGCGAGGCCGGTTTGTAGGTGCCCACCGGCTCAGCGATCACACAGGCACATACGATACCATCGGCCGGCTAGGCCCGCACGCGCCCAACCCGCCCACCGCTGCACGTACGCTCCAAGCCGGGCGCTTACCAAGTTCTCGCCCGGCTCTTGCTCATAAAGCCGGATAGCACGCTCTAGAAAGTTTAGCATCGTCTGCCGGGCCGGCGTCAGCCCCCGCGGGCTGAAGCGGTAACCCAAGAAGTCAAAGCCCTTTTCAATCCTGCCAATGAATGTCTTGCCGGGGCGCTTTGCGAGCCGTAGGGCGTGCCCAGTGCTTGGTTGAGTGCCTTGACCGCCGCTCTCAGCTTCCATCGCGTGGGCGCCAAGACTACGATGTCGTCCATGAATCGCACGTAGAACAGCCCCCGCTTTCCGAGCGCCTGAACCACGGCCCGCGGGAAAAAAGCCCCCATGACCGGGCTCAGCGGGCAGGCCGGCGCGATTCCCTTCTCAAACTCCCAAAACAGGGTAGATTCCTCCAACACTGATTAGGAAACGTCGGTTGGTGCGTGGGGCGGCGCTGTGCAAGAATGGGCTTCACTCAGGCCCAGGACGGCAGATCGGCCCACCGCGGCGAAAATGATGAGAAACGGAGGCTTTCATTTGCATCGAGGGGGCTTTGGGACCGCAAGTACTCCCCCAGTGACGGGATTGATGAGGAGTTCCGGCCGGGCCGACATGAGTGTCGGTCGGTACTTTGGGCGAGGACCGACACGATTGCCGGTTGCTACTGGGCAACGGCGCCATAGGCGCTCCGGCCGCGGGGTTCGTGGCGGGTCGTTCCTGGCGGCCGGACTTGCGGTTGTGATGCTGTTGTCGGTCGTCGCGACAGCGGCGCCGCAGGCCGAAACGTCCGAGGCACTGCTCGGGCGGGCTCGCGAGGCCCATCAGGCGGGGCGTCTCGACGAGGCCGTCAGGTTGGCCGATCAGGCTGTCGAGGCTGCATCCTCCGATGGAAGCGCCGACACCGCGCGCGCTCGGCTGAGTCGGGCCGTCATATACGAGGGCGCCGGGCGTTGGGCCGACGCCCTAGGCGATTACACGCACGCGCTCGAAGCTTTCCCACGGATGAGCGAGATTCACAATCGGCGCGGCGCCCTGCACTTCAAGATGGGACGGATCGACAAGTCGATCAGCGATTTCGACAAGGCCGTCGAACTCGATCCGCCTAGCGACCCCTATCATTGGCAACGCGGTATTTCCTACTACTACGCCGGGCGACTCGCGGCATGCATCGGGCAGTTCGAGCGCCACCGGGCGGTCAACGCCGACGATGTCGAAAACGCCTTCTGGCATTTTCTCTGCAAAGCCGCCCAAGACGGCGTCGAGGCGGCCCGCGAGGCGCTGTTGCCCGTCGGTCCCGACTCGCGAGTCCCCATGATGACGGTCTATGCGTTGTTGCGGGGCGAGGCCCAAGTGGAAGACGTTCTGGCCGCCGCCAAGGGCGCTTCAGGGTCATCGGCGCGACGAGATGCCGCGCTGTTTTACGCTCATCTTTACATCGGGCTCTATCACGAAGCGCTCGGCGACCCTGATGCCGCGAAACTCCACATCACAAAGGCCGCGCGGGAGTTTCGTTTCGAGCACTACATGGGTGATGTCGCCCGGGTCCACGCCGAGCGGCTGCGCGTCAAACAGAATTGAAGCCCGCCGCGCATCCGAACATTCTCCGCGTCCCGCGGCCAATTACCGCGTAACAATCGGGCGCATCGGTCGCCAATGGATATTGCGGTACGCCACCGGCCCGTGGTCGCCTTGTGGAAGCGCAGCGAGTTGAGCGCGGCTTCCTCGATCGGCATGTGGGCGTGGGTGCCGCCTTCGACTTCCACGTTTTCTTGCACAAAAAAGCCGTTGTGCAACACACGGTGGAACTTAGCATTTGCAGTCTTTTTGCCGTTGGCGTCAAATCGCGGCGCCTGGAACCAAATGTGATATGACTGCCATTGACCGGGAGGACGGCTCGCATTCCTTTTCGGGGCCGATCCGCCAACCGCCCGACCGTCGATCCAACGGTGATAAATTCCGCCGCAATCCGAACTCTTCACGGGAAATTCGGATGCCCAACTGTCGAAAACCTGCACCTCCTAAAGGCTATGCAAGTAGACGCCGGAATTCGATCCCTTGGCGAGCATGAATTCCACGTAGAGTTCGATGTCGCCGTGCTTTTCGTCGCTGATGAGATGCCCGGCGCTGCCGTTACCGTTGATGATCGTCCCGCCGGGTTCTTCTCTTCCCTTCAGCAGCGTCGGTCCGAGAAGTCTTTCCCACGAGACGCCGCGAGCGGTGAACCAACCGCCTTGTTTCATGTCTTTGTAGCGGGCGGGCACTTCGGCCCCCGGCAGTTTCGGCTCCCAGTCGGCATGCCAGCCTGAAATATCTTTTCCGTTGAGCAACGGAGTCCAGCCGTCCTCGATCAAGTACGGAGGATCTCCATGGGGCTCTCCGTCGTTGAGTTGCTCCCTGTCCGCGGCCGCTAATCCGATGACCGCCATAAGAAGTGCCGAAGCGCATACAATCTTGTTCTTCATCCTCAAGCTCCCTTTCCTGCTTTCATTCCACCGATCACGGTTCGATTCCCTTGCCCTCGACAATGACCGAATACTGATCGACGGGGACGTCCGACAGCTCGTCGACTTCGCCGCTCGGCCATTCGATTCGAACCGAATCGGCTTTGAGAGAAGCGCCGAGCCCCAAAATTTCCCGCGGGTCGTGCGACGCCAGGTAACTGCCGCCGGCGGTCTTGAAACGTCGCCGCTTTTGGCCGCCGGCTTCCCAGGTAATGACGGCGCCAACGGCCTCCGAATTGCTTTTCGTCGCCGATAGCCGCAAGCCGATCCAATGGTTCTCGCGCGCCGCTTGGTTCTCGATCAGCAGCGGCGCCTCGCCGTTGTTCGAGACGAGTATATCCAAATCACCGTCATTGTCGTAGTCGCCCGCCGCCAAGCCTCGCGAGGCGAACTTCTTCGAAAAAACGGGGCCGGCGGTCGCGCTGACATTCTTGTAGTCATCGCCGCGATTTTCCAAAAGCACGAGCGGTTCCTTATAGCTCACTAACGGCTTGAATAGGTTGATCATGTCGTCGGGATGCCCGTTGGACAGAATCAAGTCGGGGTCGCCGTCGTTGTCGTAGTCGAGGAACTTCAACCCCCATCCGCTCAGCAAGCGGGTTTCGCGACGCACCTCGATCGAGGCGTCCTGGAAGTCTTCGCCGTCTAAGTTGCGGTAGAGGCTGAACATCTCTTGGTCGATGTTGGCGACGAACAAATCCTGCCAACCGTCCCCGTCGTAATCGACGGCATCGACGCCCATGCCCGAGCGTGCGTTGCCGGCGTCGCTATACGCTACGCCGTAGAGCAGGCCCTCTTCCGCAAAGATCCCGTCGCCCTGATTGACGAACAAGAAATTGGCCACCGTATCATTGGCGACGAACAAATCGAGTCGACCGTCGTTATTGATATCGGTGGCAACCGCGCCAAAAGATTTTCCTTCGACCGACGCGATTCCCGACAGCACGCTCACGTCGCTGAACCTGCCCCCGCCGTCGTTACGGAACAGACGACTCGGCGTGGGCTCGAACGATCGCGGAATGCAGTAATGCCGCCGCCCGATGCTGTTGTCGCCGCAGTATTTCGCTTCGCCCAGGCTGTAGGAGACGAAGCTCGAAACGAAGAGATCCAAATCGGCGTCGGCGTCGTAATCGAACCAAACGGCGTGGGTGAACCACCCCGAGACATCAAGCCCCGCCGCTTTCCCGACATCCTCGAAAGTTGAGTCGCCGCGATTGCGGTAGAGAAGATTCCGCCCGTAGTTGGTGACGTAGAGATCGGTATCGCCGTCGCCGTCGTAGTCGGCCGCCGCCGCGCCCATGCCGAAGCGGCCACCCTCGACGCCGGCTTCTTCGGTGACGTCGGTGAAGCTGCCGTCGCGATTGTTGCGATAGAGGGCGTTACGGACTTCACCGGGAGGTTTGTAAAAATCGGCCGAGCCGCTGTTGACTAGATAGATATCCATCCATCCGTCGTTGTCGTAGTCGAAGAAAGCGCAGCCGGCCCCGACCGTCTCGGGTAGGTGCCGTTCCTCGGACATAGCATTTTCGTGGACCCATGTGATGCCGCTTTCCGACGCGGGAACTTCGCGGAAGAGCACCGCGTCGGATGCCCTCGGCGTCGTCTCATCAGCGGCTTGAGCGGCGGACAAGCCAACACTCGATACAATCGCCAGGCTCGCCATGACGTAGATCCACTGGCTGGGGCACGGGCCGAGCTCGGCCTTCGCCGTTGCATGGAAACGTTTTCGCATCGGATTACTTTGCTCCCCGTTCGGCGGGGGATGCGCCCGCCGCCGGGAGGTTGAGAGCACTGCCGTCGTAAAGGTGATCCACTCCCTTGAGGTCCTTCTCTTGTTGCTTCGCGGTGAGTTGCTTGATGATTTGCCGCTCGCGCCGGAAGTCTTCTCGACGTTTCAACTTGGCGTACACCCGAGCCAGCATGACGTGCGCCGGCATAAAGTCCGGCTGGGTCTCGACGACCTGCTCAAGCAGGTCGCCGGCCGGTTCCCACTCCCCGCGAGAGTGATGGACCTGCGCCAGAAGATACCGTACGCCATTGTCGCTTTGTTTCACGGCATAGGCCCGCCGCAGCAACTTTTCGGCGCGGTCGGATTCGCCGTCTTGTTGCTTAAGCCATCCCAGAAAAGCATTGGCATTGTAGTCGTTGGGACTGATCGTCAGTTCCGACTCGAACTGCTTCATGGCCTGCTCGGAATAGCCGGCGTGGAGCAGCGCCACGCCCAATTGCGAGTGCAGCAAGGGGAGCTTGCTGTTGGCTTGCTCGGCTTGTTGAAGAGTCCGCAGCGCTCCCTGATAGTCTCTCTTGGCCAACTGAACCGATCCGGCGATCAAGCGCGCTTGGGGCGATTGGTCGGCCGCGAGGGCTTGCTTCACCAATCGATCGGCGGCGTCGACACGCCCGACGCTGATATAAGCCGAGCCAAGCGTGTAGGCGGCGGATCGATTCGACGGATCAGCCGCGATGACCTTTTCGAGGGCCGCGATACCGGCGTCCAATTTTTGCAATTTGAGCAGGCAGAGGCCGTGTAAATGGCGCGCCTTGGCGTTACCGGGTTGCGCGGCGATGACGCCGGAAAGTTGTTTTTCCGCCTCGACGAAACGTCCGGATTGAAAATACGCCAAGCCCAGAAAATAAGGGATGCCGGGGTGTCGTGGCGCCGCCGCTCGGACCCTTTCGAAATTGGCGACAGCTTCTTCAGGCCGGCCGAGGTTGAGGTGAATGAGCGCTAGGTTGGACAATGCGTCGATGCGCTGGGGGGCGGCTTTGAGCGCCTCTTCGTAGGCCCGCCCGGCGCCTTGGAGGTCCCCCTCTCGTTGCAGCCGTACCCCTCGCGAGAAGGCTTCGTCAGCCGTTTGCGTCAACGCCGGCTCCCAAGTCCCCAACAGAGCCGCCAAGAGGCAAAGGTATGCAATCCGACCCGAAACGACGTAGGCCAAGTCGCCGAGACGAGCTGAAAGAAAGTCTGCGATCCGACGTGCCGGCATTCTTTCACGCCGTCCTACGAGGACTCCAACACGACAACCCAGTCCCTTTGGAAAGGGAAGAAATCGAGCTGATGCTCGCCGCTCTCATTCCCTTGAATTGTCCCGAGGTCGCTCTCTTCACCGTTACCGGGATTAAACAAGGTCACGCGATACGACACGCCCGACTCGAGAGCCGTCAACTTCGGTGGGTTCCACATGGTGGGGATGTACACGACGCGCAGCCGACCGGGAATGCCGGCGGCGTAGGGAAGCTCATAGTTGTCGCTGGTCCAGTGCGGGGTGACCCATTCAGGATGCGGCTCCATCTCATGCCACGGAAGGCGACGCAATAGACGCGCGGCTAGGCCGAGCTGACCGCTGCCGCGATACGCCGCCGCTTCCCGCCAGGGGGTGTTCCCCCAATTGCGCCCATGAGGAGACGGCCCGAAGGGCTTGCCCGGCAGATTGACCTGCCAGATACCGTTGGCGCCGTAAGTGTGCCCGCAGGTCCCATTCAAGACGCTCGCCCAAAACATGAAGCGTTGGATATCATGGCGCGAGCGCCCGAGAATGCCCTCATAGCAAACCTCGGAATTGATGTAGGGCATCAACGGTTCGCGGCGGCGAGCCTTGGTCACTTCCGTCACTGTGCGAGGAATGGCGGCGTAATCGCTATGCCCGGTCTGCAGCATGTCGAAATCGAGCACGCTCGGGTCGGTCACAACGTCTCGCCCCGCGCGCGACGGATGCACGGTGATCAAACGGTGGTAGGGGTCGGTACGGCGGACATAGCGGGCCATGTCCGTCCACCCTCGCTCGAGTTCAGCGCGCTCGGCATCCTTGCGCTCGGAGAGATACCACGGCATGCTGCCCTCCCCGGCCAAGCACCAAACCACCGGGTAGGCACCCCACCGAGCAATCAAATAACGCCAGTGGCGGCGCATCTTTTCGGGGCCCATCACGCCGAGATAGTAGCCCCAACATCCCAAGATGCACGGCATCAGCCCGACATCGACCAAGTGCTGAATCCGCAGATCAGCCATGTCGAAAAAACGCGGGTTGACGCGGGCAAAATCCTTCTCCCAAGAAAGACCACCTTCGTTCGCGCCGCGCGGGTCGAGCGGCGTCATATCCGGGTATAGGCCCGCGACGATTTGGATGACGTTGAAGCCCTTGGCGACGCGGTCGGCGGCTAGTTCACGAAAATCCCCGGGCCAACGAAGCCGCTCCACCAGCCCCATCCACCAGGTATCGCCCAGCCAGAAAAAGGGAGTACCGTCGGCGTGTTCGAGGTAGCGCTTGTTTGGCGAGACCCGAAGCGCGCCCCGGCGATAAAGCTCGTTCGCGCCGTTGTAGGGTTCGACTTCGAGCGTCCCGGTGACGCCGTGCAACCCGCCGTTAGCGCGGTCGCTCGATTCGGTTCGGAAGCTATACCGGCCCGGCCGCTCCGCCGCGTAGCGCACCTTCCAGGTGTCGTCACCGGCCCAGAAAGCCGGGACGCGCTGCTCGCCGCCCGGCCCGCTGACGATAACGTCAACCTCGACATCCTCGAAAGGATTGTCGTAGACCTTCGAGGACGAGAAGGTCCATTCCATCACCCGCTTCGCGCCGCCGTGCAACTCGCGCGCAGGCAAGCCCGCCGCCGCCGCGCCGCCCAGGGCACCGACAAACTGTCGTCGAGTCACCATATGCAAATGCCGGTCGAATCCGCGCGCGCCGCCAGCCCGATTTACTCTTCCTTCTTTAACGCGAAGCAATAAACAGTCGACGAAAAGTCGACCGCGTACACCTGGCCCTCAGCCACGGCGATGCCGCTGAAGTGGGCCCAAGAGTTGAAAACGTCGGGACCCGAGTCGTACAGCGTCTTGCCGGTTAGCGCGTCGAGAGCGCGCAGTTCAGCAGTCTTCTTGTTATCCGTGCGAACCGAGTCCTCCAGCAGCTCATCGGAGTCGAATTTCCCGAACGGCATTATTCCAGCGTTGATCGACTGCCGGGCGTTCTCGCCGTTCGAAAGAGCGAACACGACATCGTTGGCAACCACGACCGGCTCGGGAACGGCGAAATCACCGCTCACCCACGCGGGCTTGAGATGAGGCTTGCCGCTGTCGGGATGGTCGGCGACGGTGAAGGCCATGACCGAGCCGTTGGGATTGGGGCCGTTCGTCATCGGGAACGAGGGAGCTTGCTTCGCCACCGCGCCCCAGCTGGGCACGTAAATCCAGTTGCGCCCCTGATCGTCGATATAGTGGGAAAAAGCACCCCACAATCCCTTCGCCTCGAACCACTCTTCTTCATTGGAAAGCAGCGGCGTCGTGTAAAGGTTCTTATGATGCGTCGCGCCGCCCATGTTCGCCGTGTCGATCAGGTAAACCACGCCCTCCTTGCCGCCGATGACCATCAGTTCCCGGTCACCGTATTCGAAGACGGTCGCCGATACGGTGATGTCGAAATCGCGCTTATAGACGTAATCCCAGTTGGGCGGTGTGAAGTAGTCCTCGAGCTTGAGGGTCTCCGGGTTGAGGCGGAACATCGTATTGCCATAGAGGCCCTGGGCGGCGTTGAAGGGGCCGTCCCCGGTGCCGGCATAGATCGAGCCGTCCTTGCCGATCGCCACACCGGCGCGGCCCCACACTCCGGAGGCGTAACGAGGCGTGGATCGCCAGTGGCGAATCACAATCGCGGTGGGGTCGCTGATGTCGATCGACGCCACACCGGAGGGGGTTTCCCCGCAGTTTTGTGAAATCGGCGTGTAGAGAACGTCGCCGATGCGGTTCAAGCTCCAAGTTTTCGTGAACGCCGGGACAAACTGCTGAGCCCGAAATTTTTCCCTGCCGGTTCCGAGATCAAGCCCGTAGAACTTTCCGTCGACGGCAATGACGTAAATCGTGTTCTTCTTGACATCCACCGTGGGCGTCGCGTTGAGGCCCTTGGGGCAGAGCCACCCGCCTTCGGATTTGGCTTGAATCTGGGTCGCGAATTTCTTCTTCCAAACGATCTCGCCGTTGGCCGTATCGATGGCATAGAAGACGTCGCCACTGCCGGCGACATAGACAAGGTCTTTCTCGCCGTCGGCGGTTCGCACATCGGTGATAACGATCGGCGCGGTCAGCGCGGTCAGCGATTTCGTTTCGTTCTCGACCGTCTTCTTCCACTTGAGTGTCAGGTTCGCAACGTTATCGCGGTTGAGAATCACTTCATCCCGCGCCCAGCCGCTGCGCCGCTGATCGTAGGCGAACGTCGACCAGTCGCCCGCCAAACACGGCAATGCAGTCGTCAGCAGCAGGAATAAAGAAATAAGATTTCGTTTCATCAAAGCTTTCCTATCGGGCTTCAAGGCCCTTCCGACTTGAGTTGTTGAGCGGCCGGCTCGGGCCTACCCCCCGACAAAATGGATTGGTCCAGGTCTCTGCGTTCCGCTTGCAATCGGCGATAGACCCGCAGCTGCTCGCGGCGGCCTTCGTCGTCCCCGACCCGGCGATACACTCGCGCCAGCAAGTAGCGAGAAGTCGCGTTTTCGCCATTGGAGGCCACGGCCTGTTCCAGATACTTCTTTGCTTCCGCCGGACGCTCGAGTTCCATCAGCACACGCGCCAACGACAGCAGACTCTCCTCGAAGTTGGGCCGCAGCCGAACCGAAAGCTCAAGATAGGACAGCGCCTCGGCGGGTTGCGACTTGCCGCGATAGATCTCTCCGGCTTGCAACGCCGCCGCGGCATGATTCGGGTTGTGGTTCAACTCCATCTGAAATTGTTCGAGGGCGTCGTCGGCTTGGCTTGGATCTTCCGCCCGGCCCAACATTGCTTGCCCGAGTCGGAAATGCAGCCCGGAGCGGGCGGGATCTTTTTCGAGGGCTTTGTTGTACTCGGTGATCGCCAGATCATAGAACTCACGGCTTAGATAATTCTCGCCCATCACCTCGTGAACCCAGACTGAATTCGGGGCGGCTTTGGCGAGTTGTTCGACGGAGTGCAACGCCAGTTCGCGATAGGTTCTATTGGCGTGAAACAACACCTCGGGGTCGTCGAGATAAGCGAGATGAAGTTCTCCGGTCAGGCGCGCGGCTTCGGCGTATTTTTCGAGGCCGAGGTAGGTTCTTTGCAGTTCAAGGCCCACGACGCGACGGCTGCCCTCGTAGTTCGGCGGGTCCTTGAATCCCTTCTCCAACCCCGGCAGCGCCTCGGCGAAGCGACTCATCTCGGAAAGACACATCGCCAGCAACACTTCCGCCGTCGCCAAACCCGGTCGAAGCTCCAATGCTTTGCGAAAGGCCGGAACCGCTCGCTCGCACTTGCGCTCAAAGAATCGGCTGAGCCCCAACTTGGCGTGAATTTCAACCGAATCCGGGCTCAATTCGGCCAGCTTGGCGTAACCCGCCGCCGCCGTGCCGAAGCGTTTTTCCGAAAATGCTTGCTCCGCCTCTTGGAACTCGGCCAGTCTCCCGCCATCAGCGGAAGACTGCCCTTGGAGAGCGCAAGCCGCCAAGGCGAGTACGGGCACGGCGATCTTGGTTCCCGCCTTCATTCAGAATCGACTCCGTCTCTATTGTCACCTAATAGGTTCGTTGTCGGCATGCGGCGGAGGGTCGCGCTTGCCGGCCCTGACCCAAAACTCGATCGGGGGCGAGACAAGCTGAGAGCTTGTCTCAACCGCGGGCTGGGACAAACATGACTGTTTGTTTCCACCAAAGGCCTGCTCCACTCCAAAATCGGGCCGCGCGCGGAAAAAAAATCCTGGGCCCCCAACGGAGGCCCAGGATGGTTACTACCTTGAACTAAGATCAACCGCCCGATCAGAACTCGAACCGAATCGAGACCTGCATCTGGCGCGACTGTCGAGCCGATGTGACGCGCCCGAAGTTGCTGTTGATCTGCTGACCGTCCGGCGTGAAGCGGGCGCCGTTGTCCACTCCGTCGAACTGGGTGTGATTGAACAAATTGTAGAACTCCCAGCGCAACTGGAAGCGCGCTCTCTCGTGCACCGGAATGTTTTTGTACACGGTGAAGTCCCAGACGTTGAGGCCGGGTCTGCGGAAAACATCCCGAGGGGCGTTCCCGAAATCTCCGAACCCGGGCGCCGAGACCGAGTTGGTGTTAAACCAGCGGTCGAAGCTCTTGTTGCTGATGATCGGGTTTTCGGCCATATTGACGCGTGGCGCGTCGCCGCCGCCCCAGCGATCGACTCCGTCCGTGTAGCTCAAGCCGATCCCTTGCGGGAAACCACTAGCCATCGAGATGATACCGGCAACCTCCCAGTTGTGGAAGACCGCGCGGCCCACCGCACTCTTGGCGAATACCTGCGCGTTCGGCAGGTTGTACAAGTAGTTGATCACCAGCATGTGGGTTTGATCGAACGGCGTCTTCCCGTAGAGGTAGCTGCGAGTGTCCCGATAAATCGGCAGGCCGTCACGATCGCCGCCGCCCAGGCCCATGGCTTTCGACCAGGTATAGGCGACACCGTACTGCAGCCCCGACGAGAAGCGCTTGTTCAAGCTGACCTGCAAGGAGTTGTAGTTTGACCAGCCGCTGTTCTCCTGATAGCGGATGCCCTCAAACCCAAAATATGGGCGAAGGAAGGTATCGCGCAGAACACCGCCCGTGGTCGGGTCGACGGCCGCATCCTGGAAGCGCGCCCCCGGAGCAATCGTGTTGATTTGCCGGGTTTGATACAAGCGGTGTCCGGAGTTGCCGACATAACTGACATCCAGCACGGTGCCGCCGCCGACATCCTGTTGAACCCCGAAATTCCACTGATAAACCAGCGGAGGGTTGAATTCGGGGTCGAAGGAGTAAAACTCCCCGGCGGGGAAGGTGACAGCGCCCGCGTTGAGGAACGTATCCATGTTGTCGAAGAAGATGCTGGGGCTCTGGAGGATCGGAGGGGCAGTCGTTACCGCCCACATGGAACCCTGCGATCCAAAGACCGCCTGCGTGTTGACCGCGAACGAACCACGAATCGCCGTCTTACCATGGCCGAAGGGGTCATAAGCAAAACCGAAGCGCGGTTGCACCACGGGCGCCGGGCGTTCGCGATACCCATGGAGGTAATCATCTTTTCCGTCTCCGACAACCACGCCGTTGAGGTTATCGCCCGTGCCGGGAACAAAGGCTCCGATGAATGGCGACGGGAAGAAACCGCCACCTACCGGATCGAACGCGGTGCGCTGACCGCTGGCGTTGATGCCGGGTTGATAAAGCTTCGGTATGGTGCCGCCGACAAAGCGATCGATCGCGAAGGCCGACCCTTCGTTCTCCCGAAGCCGCCAGGGCGTAAATGAGGAGAATCGTACGCCGAGGTCCAAGGTGAGCCTAGGCGTCACCTTCCAGCTGTCCTGGACAAACCATTCCACCGTGTAGGTCCTCGCCAAACCTTCTGTTTGCCCGCTCGATTCGCCGTAACTGAAAAAGTTGCCCGTAATCGCGTTGCTGAACGGGTGATTGGTGTCGAACGGGTTCAGACTACTGCGCTGGAAGTTAAAGGTATCGGTGTGCAGACCGGCGCTTGAGCGTGGACCTTCACTGGCATCGTTCAGCTCGTAATACACGCCGAACTTAAACGTATGGTCGCCCTTGATCCAGCTCACGTTGTCGTGCATCACGGGCCGCTCATCGTGTGCCGCGATCGGCACGCGCGGGTCGTATTGGACCGCCGGCGGATTCGGGATACCCCCGAACGACAGCGAGGGGACCAGGTTCAGAGGATTGGCGCTCGGGAAAAGCTGACCAAGGGTCTCCAAACCGGGGTTATTCTCCCTTCGGATGTTGTTGAGCTGAAACTGATCGTTGAGAGCGCTCGACTCGCGGCTTTGACCGTAGCCGAAGCTGAACTCGTTGATCAGAGTCGGCGAAAGGGTCCTGGTATACGTACCCTGATAGTTGCGGTTGATGTAGTTGTAGTGGTGCGGCTGCTTGAAGATGCTCGTAATGGGTATTTACTTGACTCAGGTATTGGGAAATAGCCCCTACATGTTGTGGTCGTCCGTAGCGCGTGTCGCGGTGCCTCCGACCAGCGATTTGTAGGGTGCCGGTGGCACGGCGACGGCCTGTTGAACCAGGCGGTAAAAGAGCTTGCCTCGACTTCTGGACTTGCGGCGGTTGAAGCGGAAGGCGAATTCGTCGAGGTAGGAGTCGAGATGCTCGTGACTGACCGCTCCTTGATGCGTGCCCAGTATCCAGCGCTTCACTAACGACACCACGCGGTGCACCCGGGGGAGCAGTTTCGAGGCGCGCGCCGGTTGCCCCTCCAGGTAGCTCACCTCGTGGCGATAGCCGTCGCCTTCGAGCGGTTCGTATCCCAGCCAACCGTCGGTATGGACCACGCTGCCGGGTTCGATCGACTCGCCGACGAAGGCCATCAAGCTGTCCCCGGAGGCGTTGGGAATGGTGCGTATCCGAACCCGCCCGATGCCGGCACCATCTTCCTCGGCCGCTACTACAATCAGCGCCTTAGCGTCGGTTTGGCGACCGCGCACGCCCTCCTCCAAGCCTCCTAAGTAAGTCTCGTCAACCTCCACGCGCCCGCTGAGCCGATCGCGTCCGGGCCGCACCATGGCGCGCCGGAGCTTATGCAACCAAGTCCAGGCCGTTTTGTAGCTGCCCAGGCCCAACACCCGCTGCAAGCCCAGCGCGCTCGCCCCGTTCTTCTGGCTCGTGAGCCACCACATGGCTCGAAACCAACTCTGGAGGGGTTGGCGGGTGTCTTGAAATATTGTGCCCGCCGTTGGAGAAGCTTGATGCCCGCAGCCGGCGCACTCCAGCAGCGCTGTCCGCACCGCCCACGCTTTGTCGTGCCCGCATCGCGGACAACGAAAACCCTCCGGCCAGCGGAGTTGACACAGATACTCTCGACAGGCCTGCTCGGTGGCGAAACGCGCCTCGAACTCGGCCAGATTCCGAGGATAATCTTCCATTTCCCCGATCCTACATCTTGTGGTCACCTGAGTCAAGTAAATACCCATCATGCTCGTATTAAAAGGGTTGAACGCAACCGTCGAGAACTGAGCCTGCAAATCCGAATCCCAGAAACGCGGTCGGAAAGTGATCCGATCGCTGGGTGTCGGTGTGTAGTCAAACTTGAATTGCCACTGCCCCTTCGGCTGCTGGGCGGCTTCTTGGAATACATAGTTAATCCCCTCGGATTGGAACCGGCCCGGCGCGTTGGCGTCCGGGATGAAATTCAGCAATCCCTGACCTTCTCGATTGATCTGGCTCGACGGAACCACATTGTTCGGGTCGGGTCACCCGTATTGGGGTCGGTGATCGGAATCAGGCTGCCGTTCTGCTCGATCGTCGCCGAGAAGTCGCCGTTGCGCTCCATGGCGGTCGGTACGGTTGAACGGAAGAGACGACCGGGGCACTTGATCCTCCAATCCTCGCGGCTGACGAAGAAAAAAAGCTTGTCCTTTGATCGGCCCGCCGAAAACCCCGCCCGTGGTCAAGAAACGCGAGACCGGCTTCTCGAGGCCGAATCGGTTGTTGTCGAACGTGTTCGCGTTGAACATTTCGTGACGCTTGAACCAGTACGCGCTGCCGTGGAACTCATTAGTTCCGGATTTAGAAATGATGTTGACGTGTGCTCCCGGCACGCGTCCATATTCGGCTTGATACGCGGTCGCCTTGACGCTGACCTCTTGGATGGCATCCATGCTGACGGAAACGTGGAACGTCTGCGTCGCATCGATGTCGTTGCCCGGATGGCCGTCTAACATGAAGTTGTTCCAACCCGCACGAGCACCGGAGAAGTTCGGGGTGTTCGTTCCCCAGTTGCCGCCGAGAGCATCGCTGCTGGCGGTCTGTGAAACGCCGGGGAGAACGGTTAGCAAAGCCACAATGTCGCGGCCACGCTGCATCAAGCCGCCCAGTTGGTTGCTGGTCAGCGATTGATTGACGCCGGAGGTGTCGGTCTCGACGCGTGCCATGGCGCGCCGGAGCTTATGCAACCAAGTCCAGGCCGTTTTGTAGCTGCCCAGGCCCAACACCCGCTGCAAGCCCAGCGCGCTCGCCCCGTTCTTCTGGCTCGTGAGCCACCACATGGCTCGAAACCAACTCTGGAGGGGTTGGCGGGTGTCTTGAAATATTGTGCCCGCCGTTGGAGAAGCTTGATGCCCGCAGCCGGCGCACTCCAGCAGCGCTGTCCGCACCGCCCACGCTTTGTCGTGCCCGCATCGCGGACAACGAAAACCCTCCGGCCAGCGGAGTTGACACAGATACTCTCGACAGGCCTGCTCGGTGGCGAAACGCGCCTCGAACTCGGCCAGATTCCGAGGATAATCTTCCATTTCCCCGATCCTACATCTTGTGGTCACCTGAGTCAAGTAAATACCCATCCTACGTGGAAATCGGCAAGAACGCCGAGGCCGTCGCAATTCTAGAGTATCTCTACGACAAGAAAAACAACGAGGTCGATCGGCGCCTTCTCACCGAGGGCAATACCCTTCACCGGCTGACCAAGACGCCGATGTTCCAGCAGTCCGCCCTCGCGAAAAGCCTCGCCGCGGACCGAGCCCGCATGACTCAGCGACAACAGCAGTTTCAACAACAGCTCGACAACCTACCCTCCAACCGAAGACCCCAATCACCGCACATTGCCAAAAACGCTTGTCCGTTCGAATGTTGTATGTTTCGCATCTGGGATGTCCTCGCCGATACGGTCCTCTACGACAAGCCAAACAGTCAAACGATCGTTGGCCGCGTTCGTAAGGGAGAAAAAGTCGAAGGACTCACCGGCGAAGTGCACATCACACCCGTTCCCGTCGGTGTTCGCCACCCAGACTCCTACTCGAAGATCAAAGCCGGTTCCATCGTCTCTCTGCTGGACCGTCTCGGCGAAGGCATCGGTCGCTGTTGGGTCGAAGGAAAGGTATTCGAACTAGACGTCTCGGGGAACGTTCACGACCATTGCCGGTTTCCCGACAAACGTTGCTGGGGCGAGTATATTGGTCCCGTTCCCACCCGAGAAGACCTTTGGGGCATTTGGTGGGTCAAGGTCGAGACGCAAGACGGGGTGGTGGGCTGGACCAGGGACCGTGACCAATTCGGCAACATGGGCGGCTGCGGGTAGCCATCCCCCCCCGCCTACCGGCTCAAAGGCTCCCGGCTTGATGTCCTTAATTCAGGGCGTACTTTCCCCGTCGCCGGCACTCTTGAGAACGATATTCTTGAACTCCACCCACATCGGTTTGCCGCTGTGCATTTGCAAACCGATCACGCCGCGGTCGATGCGCTTCGACGACTCATTGTCAACAACCCCGGAGGCCGCCTTGCCGTTGATGGTGAACACAAAGCGATTGCCTTCGACAATCACATGGACCTCGTTCCACCCGTCGATAAGAATGTCGGCGGGCGTCAGAGCGTCCTCCAGTCCGGCGAACGTTTTCTCACCCGCCTCATCGATGGTGACGAGCGCGCCTCGGTCGACCAGATTATGGCCTCGCCAATAACCGTGAAAGTCCCAACCACCCAGCGTGTGGGCCCCGATTCCGACATGTCCGAAGTCGGCGTGGTAACCGCTGATCCGATGCGTCTCCGATTGCCCCACCAGCCCGCGGATATGAATTCCCGAGTTCGCCGGTGAACTGATGCGGTAAGAAAGCTTGAGTTCAAAATCGCTCAGCTCGCCACCCGTCCAAATCAAATCGGACCCCACGCCCTCGGTCCGACCGACCAGCACGCCGTCACGGACCATCCAGTCACCCGATCGCTCGGCAGGCAGCGCGCGCCATCCTTCGAGGCTCACGCCGTCGAAAATCGGAACAAAACCTTGCTCCGAGGCAAGGGCCGCCGCAAAGGCAATCCCGAGAAGCGCCAGGAAAATCAAAGGCCGAACTATTTGCTGTTGCATGTGAGATTGCATGGAAACGTTCCAGCCAACCAAATTCGAGACTGAGTCATCGCCCCAAGGCGGAACCAGGTTAGCCGGAGTCCAGTCCGATTCTACCCGGTATAAGACCCGCCAACAACACCCCACCGCGTCGTTCTTTTCACCTCGATGCGTCGACGTATCGTCCTTTCGCTGGATGATCGTCGAACCGTAAGCCAAAGTAGAAATGCAAACGACGTCGAAGGCAAGCGACAGCGCGTTCAATCGAGCGAGATGGCGATCCAGTCGATATGCTAGACCTCTTCGCGTCCGCGACGTACGCCGGTCGTCGAGGAGGATGCGAATGAAAAGCCAATTATGCGCTTTCGGCTGCGGAATTCTCATTTTGTTCGGTTGCTCCGGTTCCGACCGGACTTACGAACGAGAGAGCGCTCCCGCCCCGGACCGACTGCTGGACCAGGGCTGGGACCAAGCGACCAGCTTGGAATGGTGGTACACGTCTCAAGGCTCCCGGGTCATGCCCTACGACTGGTATTCGGCGTTAGAACGAACCGATAGCGAAGAACTCGTGCGCTCCGACGCTAATATGGAGCGCTTACGGTTTATCATCTGGCCCGCCCACCCCAAGTGGAACCCCGACGGACTCCCGATCGGGTTCGTCGAAGACAACGACGCTGACTCGGGCAGAGGTTATTTCGGCTTCACGTGCGCGTCGTGCCATACCGGTCAGATTGAGTACAACAGCAAGAAACTTATCGTCTCTGAAATAGGCGAGTCCCTGCAACAGACGCTCGAAGACAAAGACAAGTTCGCCCGCTTTGCGGATCGCGTGCTGGGGGCCGGCGCGGAGACGACGCAGCCGGCCGAGTTGAAGAAAGAATTGGCTCAGGTCACGGCACGCACGCTCCAACGCATCAAGATCAATCACCCGCGTCATCCAAGCGGCTACGCCCGCCTCGACGCTTTCGGTCATATCTTCAACGAGGTAGCGGTATTTTCCGTTGGCGTTCCGGCCAACGCAACGCCGTCGGAAGCTCCGGTCTCGTACCCGATCGTGTGGGACGCGCCGCGGCTCGACCTGCTGCAATGGAGCGGCGCGGCGGTCAACGCCGGTATCGGCCCCTACACCCGCAACATCGGGCAAGTCATCGGCGTATTCGGCAACGTGAAAATCGAGGAAGTAGACGTAGCCGGCGCCAAGAAGGTTCGCTACAAACATCACATCGATGTCGAAAACCTAAAGCGATTGGAAGAAATCCTGACGACGCTCCGATCTCCGAAATGGCCCGAAGAGATCCTCGGGCCCATCGACCGCGACAAGGCACAACGGGGTGGCATGATCTTCGAAAAGACATGCCGAGGCTGCCATAAGTCGATTGACCGCAAGGACCCGAACCGTAAGATCACCGCGACCATGGTGCCTATCGACACCGTGGGCACGGACCCGACCGTGGCGGTCAACATCCTGACCCGCACTTCCGCTTCGGGCATCTTGGAAGGGCAACCCTTAATGCCCGTTACCAAATACCTCCCGAACCTCGGATTCATCGATCAATTCGAGCCGCGGACAGTCACCGCGAAGCTTGTCGGTAATGCCGCTATCGGCGTGTTACGCGATCAGGTGGGTCTGATCGAGCTCGCCGAGGGGCTGACGGCCTACGGGAACATTGGGAATCTGAAGCCGGCTGTCTTTCACCTCATAAGGCCTCTGCAAGATCGGATCGGCCCAGTCCTGCCATTCCAGCCAATGCGCCGTCTCGGTCACCCGCATCACATGCGCCGCCACTTCCGGATACAGGTGGGTTGACATCGGTACGCCCCAGGCGGCCGCGATCGCCGCCGCCCTCATCCAGCCCGTCACACCGCCAATCCGCATGAAGTCCGGCATCACCAGGTCGCAGGCCTTCCTTTGCAACGCCTTGAGAAGCTCTCGCGGACCATAGAAATTCTCGCCGATCTGAAGCGGCGTTTTCAGATCGGCGGCCAGCTTGGCGTAACCGTCAAGGTTGTCGTAGACAATCGGTTCCTCGATCCATGCGAGCCCCAAGTCGTCGATTCCACGGCAACGATGCATCGCCTCGGCGAGATCAAGCCCCTGATTGAAATCGACCATCAAGCGGACGTCGTCGCCGACCTTCTTGCGAACCTCTTCGATGGTGGCGAGATCTTCGGAGATCCGCTCGCGGCCCAGCCGCAACTTGAGACCCTCGAAATCTCCCTCGTCGCGCAACTCGACCGCCTCATCGGCGATCTCGGCGGGTGTTCTCAGCCAAAGTCCGTTGCTGTTGTACGCTTTCACCGGGCCCACCGAACCTCCCAGCAGCACGCACAGCGGCACATCGGCGGCCCTGGCCAACGCGTCCCAGGCCGCCATATCCAACCCGGAAACCGCGATCATCGACATGCCCTCGTAGCCCACGAAGTGAAGACTCTTGCGGGCGACCTCGTAAAGATCCGCCGGGGCCACCGATCGGCCTTTCAACATGGCCCCGAGATCATGAAGAGCCGGCACCAGATACGTCATCGTCTTGGTCGTATAGGGCTCGAGATAGCCGCGCCCCACGATGCCCTCCTCGGTCTCGAGATCGATCAGGATCAGCGGCCAATCCGTGAAGGTCGCGATGCGCGCGATGACCGGGCGTTTGAGTTTCAGCACCAATGGCCGCGCGGTCAAGTTCTTCAGGGTGAGTTTTGTTTGCGTCATGACCCACAATCACTGAAAATCTTCCAGCATCACCAGGTCGCTCCCCGTCCGGACGTTATCCGTAAACAGAAACGATCGGCTGTCGGGTGAAACGGAAAAGCCTTGATCCTTCCAGCCGAATTCGACTTGTGCGACGACCTCCATTTCACGCGTTGCAAAGCGGTAGAACTGAATGTACGCGTGCGATTCGGACCGCCCCAGGGTCGGGTGCGTTCGGGATATGAAGTAGATGCCCTCCTCGACAACGACGTAATTGCGCATCACCGATTCCAACACTTACTCTCCGTCACGGGAAAAGTTCGGGTATAAGTCCTCGGAAGATCCGCCGCCGATCAGAAGTCGCGGAGCGCCACCTTCGGAGTCGACCGCCCAGATGTCAGTCGAGCCTCCTATGAAGGCGTTAAACACAATGCGCCGGCCGTCCGGGGACCAACGAATGCCGGCGCTCCAGCTCCACGACATGGATGTCAACTGCACGGGATTGGAGCCGTCACGGTCGCTCCGCCAAACCTCAACGTCCCCCGAACGGTCGGAAGCGAAAACGATGTTGCTGCCGTCCGGGGAGTATTCGGCCTGTAATTCCATGCGCGTAGTGTCGATCAACTTCGTCAAAATCGGCCGGCCCGCGCCGTCGGGAAGCTCGAGCTGCGTGATCTGGGTATCCCAAACCTCGTCGCCATACGCCAGACGCTTGCCGTCGTCGGAGAGTACCGGAGCAGGGAAAAACCCGGCCGTACCCAACGAGGCCAACGACTCCGGCTCGCCACCTCCGGAAACCGCGACCTGCAACAAGACTCGTTCTCTCGCTGCACCTGCTGCATAGATGATATGCGTTCCACTCGGCGTCCAACCCACCACATCGAAGGACCGCTTATCAAAGGTAAGCCGTTGAAGGTCCGCCTCGGACGATCGATCCCGCGACGGATCCAGCACGTAGAGATCGCCTAGCGGCGACGCCGATGCGAAGCGGACGAATGCAAGCCGGCGCCCATCGGGAGAGAAGGCGGGGCTCGCATCGAGAAAAGTCCCGGGCGGCGGCGCGGTGAGCTGCCGTTTCTCGCCGGTGTCGATCGAGATCAGGAAGAGACTACCGCCCTCCGCGGGGGGAGACTTGTCGACAAAGACCAAGTCCTTGCTGTCGGGAGACCAGGCTAGATATCGCGTCCGGAAAGAAGCGACAACGGAGATCTTGGTCAGCTTGCGTTCGCGGTTGCCGAAGGGGTCTATCAAGAAGACCTCGGAACTCGATGCATTCAGCTTTCGGAGGAAGGCGATCCAGCGGCCGTCGGGCGACCACACCGGGTTGTATTCCTGTAGCGGGTTGGTAGTGATGCGGCGTGGCGGTTCTACGTCGATCAGCTTGACGTAGATGTCGGAAGCCTCCGGCCGTTCGCCACCCCAAGCAAAGGTTACTTGACTGGCATCGGGGGAGAAACTCGGCTGGATTTCCCGGCCCGGGTAACTGGTAAGGTACGTTTTCCTTGGGGACGGGCAGGCCTCCGGCTCGGGCTCGGGCCGGTTCAGTAACCGGTAGCTTGCGGCCAAGACAAAAAGAACCGCCAGCGAAACCGCCCACCCTGCCCGCCGCGGGCCGACGCGCTGTTGGGGAGCCTCGAGCGGGTCCTGTTCGCTCGCCGCGGCCGGCCCGAGAGTCGCCCTATCAAGGGCCGCTAGGGACCCTGAGGTCGCTTGCGCCGCGGCTAACGGCTCCGCGCCCCCCCCGAACCGCCCCGCCCATCTGTTCCACCGGAGCAATAAACCGATACCCCCGCCGCGGCAGCGTCTCGACAAATCGCGGGTTCGCGGCGGAGTCCCCCAGCACCTCGCGAATGCTGTTGACCGCCGCGTTGAGGCTGTGATCGAAGTCGACGAAAGTGCCGTCGGGCCACAGGTGGTCGCGTAACTCCTCTCGCGAGACGACCTCACCAGGGCGCTCGAGCAACACCGCGAGCACCTGAAAAGCCTGCCCCCGCAGCTAATCCTGACGCCGCTCTTGCGCAGCTCCCCCGAGCGTAGGTCGGCCTCGAAAACCCCGAAGCGGATTAGACGCGCGTTGTTGGTCTCGGACATAGTCGTGCCGCTTTGCCTCGGCGAGAAAATGGTCAGTCTGCCAGCCCCATCTTCTTCAGCAGAACTTGAAAGCGGGGTTCGGAACGCAGGGAATCAAAAAAGGGCGAAACATTCATTGAGGGAAGCCACCGGACATACCGTTCGTAACCCCGCTCCAGCCAATCCAGGGCTTTGTCATTGTCCCCCAGTCCCGTGTAGACTTGCGCCACATAGAAGGCCCCTGTTCTGGGGCTCGGACTCGCTTTGATTTGATCCAGAATCTCCAGCGCCCTCCCTGTTCTCCCAAACGGGCATAAGCGTGGCCTAGAGCGCCAAGGTCCGATTCAGGCGGCAACCCACCGATTTCGATGGACGTTTGGATTGATTCGATCGCTTCGCGGTACATCCCTTTGGCTACGTAGACGTAACCGAGTCCTCGCCAAGCTTCATGGAAGCTCGGATCCAACATCGTGATGCTCTTGAAGTGTCTGATTGCCTCGTCGTATCGGCGGTCCAACCGCAGCGCCCATCCGAGTTGTGCGCTTATTCGGAGCGAGAGAGGATTCAGCTCGCGGGCCTTTTGAACGGCTTCCACCGCCTCGGCCGTCGACCCCGTGGTAAACAAGTAGCCGGCGTAGCCTCGGTAGGCTTCGGCTGAATTGGGATCAAGTTCGATTCCGCGCAACAACGCCTTGTTAGCTCCCTCCCAGTCCCAATCGCTCAATCGAACCCACCCCAGCGACACGTGAGCCTCGGCAAGGGTTTCGTCGATCTCGAGAGCCCTCGCTACAGCTTCCCTTGCCATTCGCGGTTCGAAGAGCCATAGGTAGCATCGGGCGATCCCCGCACGTGCTTGCGCGTAATTGGGGTCGAGTTCGACTGCCTTGTGGAAGTTATCGAGGGCTTGTTCCCAGCCCGCTTTCGTGTATCGGTCGAATTCGTATCGACCCCTCAGCAGGAACTCGTAAGCCTCCAGGTTGGCCGTTCCTTTGTTGTCCACTCGTACGATTTCTTCGCCCGATAGTTCGGCATGCAGAGCCTCGGCGATCTGCTGTGCGACCTCACTTTGAACGGCGAAGACGTCGGTCAAGTCGCGGTCGTAGGTTTGAGCCCACAGCGTTTCGTCGCTTTCGACCGCCATCAATTGAGCGACGATGCGGATGCGGTCGTCTGAACGCCGCACGCTGCCTTGCAACACGGTCCCGACACCCAGTTCCTCGCCAATCCGGTCCAACCCTTTGCTCGTGTTCTTGTATTGCACCGATGAGATGCGCGAGATGACCTTCAATGCGCGGATCTTGGAGAGCTGGGCGATGATGTCGTCCGTAACGCCGTCACTGAAATAGTCGTTCTCCTCACCACCACCGACGTTTTGGAGCGGCAGGACGGCGATCGAGGGGCGTTCGGTGGCAACGGCGCTCTCGGTATCGGTGGCGGCCGGTTCGTCCCCTGTCTGCGTGCCGAAGAAGGCGAGCACGGCGATGAGCGCCGCCACAGCACCGGCGAGTCCCACGTAGAAAGATCGGGAGTGCCGTTTGGGCTCGTCGGGTGATCCCGGCCCACCGCTCGTGTCGGGATCGGCGGTTGCTTGGGTCCGCGGCAACTCGGCAACAGGCCCCGGTGTCGCCCCGCCGGGCTTTTCCACCGGAGTGATAAACCGATACCCCCGCCGCGGCAGCGTCTCGACGAAGCGGGGGCTCGCCGCCGAGTCGCCGAGGACCTCGCGAATGCTGTTGACCGCCGCGTTGAGACTGTGGTCGAAGTCGACGAAGGTGCCGTCGGGCCAGAGCCGGTCGCGAAGTTCCTCGCGGGTGACGACCTCCCCGGGGTTTTCGAGCAGTGCCGCCAACACCTGAAAAGCCTGCTCCCGCAGCCTGATCCTGACGCCGCTTTTGCGCAGCTCCCCCGAACGCAAATCGGCCTCAAAAACCCCGAAGCGAATTACGCGGGCGTCTGGCGGATTTGCGGGCATTCCGGCGCTCCCCAAGCCTGGGGGCATTATATCACCGCATATTCCTCCTCCACGACTTTGTATTCCTCGAAATAAGCGTTGATGGGTATTTACTTTACTCAGGTGACCACAAGATGTAGGATCGGGGAAATGGAAGATTATCCTCGGAATCTGGCCGAGTTCGAGGCGCGTTTCGCCACCGAGCAGGCCTGTCGAGAGTATCTGTGTCAACTCCGCTGGCCGGAGGGTTTTCGTTGTCCGCGATGCGGGCACGACAAAGCGTGGGCGGTGCGGACAGCGCTGCTGGAGTGCGCCGGCTGCGGGCATCAAGCTTCTCCAACGGCGGGCACAATATTTCAAGACACCCGCCAACCCCTCCAGAGTTGGTTTCGAGCCATGTGGTGGCTCACGAGCCAGAAGAACGGGGCGAGCGCGCTGGGCTTGCAGCGGGTGTTGGGCCTGGGCAGCTACAAAACGGCCTGGACTTGGTTGCATAAGCTCCGGCGCGCCATGGTGCGGCCCGGACGCGATCGGCTCAGCGGGCGCGTGGAGGTTGACGAGACTTACTTAGGAGGCTTGGAGGAGGGCGTGCGCGGTCGCCAAACCGACGCTAAGGCGCTGATTGTAGTAGCGGCCGAGGAAGATGGTGCCGGCATCGGGCGGGTTCGGATACGCACCATTCCCAACGCCTCCGGGGACAGCTTGATGGCCTTCGTCGGCGAGTCGATCGAACCCGGCAGCGTGGTCCATACCGACGGTTGGCTGGGATACGAACCGCTCGAAGGCGACGGCTATCGCCACGAGGTGAGCTACCTGGAGGGGCAACCGGCGCGCGCCTCGAAACTGCTCCCCCGGGTGCACCGCGTGGTGTCGTTAGTGAAGCGCTGGATACTGGGCACGCATCAAGGAGCGGTCAGTCACGAGCATCTCGACTCCTACCTCGACGAATTCGCCTTCCGCTTCAACCGCCGCAAGTCCAGAAGTCGAGGCAAGCTCTTTTA
Source organism: Bryobacterales bacterium (assembly GCA_965248235.1). GTDB lineage: Bacteria > Acidobacteriota > Terriglobia > Bryobacterales > UBA6623 > UBA6623. Next base: position 1,261,721 of record CBDFIU010000004.1, read on the forward strand.
CCGCCTGGTTCAACAGGCCGTCGCCGTGCCACCGGCACCCTACAAATCGCTGGTCGGAGGCACCGCGACACGCGCTACGGACGACCACAACATGTAGGGGCTATTTCCCAATACCTGAGTCAAGTAAATACCCATCAAAGCGATTTCAAATGAACGAGTTACCCATTGAGAAACGATTAGGCTCGCTTGCATCTCCCATTGTGCCGCTGTGTATGGAGGTAGCGGCTGATCTGACCCATTCTCGGCCTCAACGGAGGCCGAGAAATGGTCAAATCACTTTCACAACATTCGCTCTATGCACTTGGGTTGGTACTGTTCGCTCTTTCGTCCTTATCGGGAGCCGAGACGCCCGCGAATCGGTCGTCATCCCGGACCGGCGAAGACACGCCGACGCTTACCGTCAACATCTACAACCACGCCGGCGCCGCGCCGCGCACTCTCGCCGCGGCCCGACGCGAGGCCGCCCGCATCTTTCGCGCCGCCGGCATCGAGACCGAATGGCCGGGTTGCCCGACCGAGCCGGAACAGATCCCGCAATTCCCGAATTGCAAGCTAGCCGGCCCGGCAAGCCTGGCGGCGCGAATCATCCCCCGCTCGATGGCGCGTCCAAGGCCCTCCAGCCCGGCGGCGTTCGGAGTAGCTCTGATTCCCAAAGACGGGTCGTTCGGGGTATTCGCGAGCGTGTATATCGACGCCGCCGGGGCCATCGCCGGCGATGACGAAGCCTTTGGAGCGCGCATGCTCGGTCACCTGATCGCGCATGAAGTGGGCCATCTGCTGCTGGGCAAAGGCAGCTATTCGAAGAAGGGCATCATGCTGGGAGATTGGCTTCACACGGACCTCGAGAAGGCCGCCCAGGGGCGCTTGCTCTTCAGTGACCGCCAAGCGAAAAAGATGCGCCGCGCGGTGCGGCAGCGCTCGCGGATCGACAGTGCCGATTAGACGACGGACGCGGTGTCCGGGAGCTTGGAGACCGTCGCTTTCGCTGGGGTCCAATGGATCGGCTAATCGAGGGTTGCTTGCCGGACTTTCTCAGCTTGTTCGGCACGAAAGGTTCGTAATTTCTCGCGGAGTTCGGGGTCGCTGTTTGAAAGGATATGGACCGCTAGGAGCGCGGCGTTTATGGCCCCGGGCTTGCCGATGGCAAGCGTGCCGACGGGGATTCCACCCGGCATCTGGACCGTGGCCAACAGTGAATCCATCCCTTTGAGGGCGGCGCTTTCGATCGGCACGCCCAGCACCGGCAGCAGGGTATGCGCCGCGATCACGCCGGCGAGGTGCGCGGCCCCTCCGGCGGCGGCGATCATCACCTGCATGCCGCGCTCTTCGGCGGAAGAAGCGTATTCCATTGTGATATCGGGCGTGCGGTGCGCCGACATCACTTTGCACTCGTGCGGAACTCCGAAGCGTTCCAGGGTCTCGTGCGCGTGCCGCATCGTGGACCAATCCGATTTACTGCCCATGATGACAGCGACTAGAGGTGTGGTTTCGTTCGCCATGGCTTGCCTGTAGGTCGTACCGTCGATCGCGTTGCGGAGTCCCCCAGGATGGTCTTTTGGAGAAAGTGAAGGTGACCGGCGGCGGGCTGATTATTGTAGCATCGGATCGAACCCGCGCGAATTCGCCTTGTCGAGCAAAGCCGAGCGGAGTCGAGCCAAGGGTGCCGACGCGTTTGCTTGAGGAAAGCCGTTGGCCTCGGGGGGATGAAACCGTGTCGAGCCGGGGTCATGATAGACTCTTCGCGATGGAAGTCTCCGAAGCGTCGGAAATCGCCCGCATTCGCGCTGAGTTTGAGCGCCGAGACCGCGAGATCCCGCGCGATTTCCACGCCGACAATCGGCCCGTCAACCGGTTCTCTCGCTCGCAGACGGCTCGAGCCTCGATTCGCGCGCTTGTCGAAAACGGCATGTTCCCGTTGGGCGACAGAACGATCCTTGAAATCGGTTGCGGCTCCGGATCGCGTTTGATCGAGTTCCTGCAGTGGGGCGCGCGTCCCGCCAACCTGACAGGCGTCGACCTAGTGGAGGGCCGCGTCCAAGCGGCCCGCGAAGCCCTGCCTCGATCCGACATTCACCTTGGCGACGCCCGTGATTTGCCCTGCCCCGACGCGTCCTTTGACGTGGTCAGCCAATTTACGGTGTTTACATCGATCCTATCGGCGGCTGTGAAACAACAGCTCGCTTCCGAGATGTTGCGGGTTCTCAAGCCCGAGGGCTTGGTCTTGTGGTACGACTTCCGCTACGACAACCCCCGAAACCCCAACGTGCGCGGAGTCGAGGCCGCTGAGATTCGCGGCCTTTTCCCCGGCTGCCACGTCAAACTACAAAAGGTTACCTTGGCGCCCCCGATTGCGCGCGCGCTGGTTCCGATTTCGTGGACGGCCGCCCTAGTCCTCGAAAAAGCGCCCTTCTTGAGAACGCACTATCTCGGTGTCATACAAAAGGCCGGTGCATGAGCGTTGAAGGATCGAGGAAGGACGGCATCGGCGGCTCTGAAATCGCCCGCGTCGTATTCGATCGGGCCGCCGCGGGAATCGGCCTCATCATCCTGGCCCCGTTGCTGATCGTAGTCGCCGTCGCGGCGGCCGCCATCGACGGCCTCCCGATCTTCTTCCGTCAACGGCGGATTGGGCGTTTCGGGCGCCCCTTCACATTACTCAAGTTTCGTTCCATGCAGGCCGCTCCCGGTCCGCGGATAACGGTCGCGGGCGACGGGCGAGTCACCCCGCTGGGGCGGGTGTTGCGGCGGTACAAAATCGATGAGATTCCGCAGCTTTGGAACGTAGTGCGCGGCGAGATGAGCCTGGTCGGCCCCCGGCCCGAACTCCCGGAGTACATCGAGGCGGCCGATCCGCGGCGGCAATTCGTTCTCGATGCGCGCCCTGGAATCACCGACCTGGCGAGCTTGCTCTACCGCGACGAAGAGGAGATTCTGGCCCGTTCCGCCAATCCCGAATGCTGCTACCGAGAGCATATTCTCCCCGACAAGTTGCGCCTCAATCTTGTGTACTTGGAGCACCGCCGCTTTGGGCTTGACGTCAAGCTGATCGCCCTCGCAATCTGGTACTCGCTGCTCCCCAACCGATTCGATTCCGAACGAGTCGGCATAGCCATCGGCGTTGCCGCCAACCGCGAGCCGATGGATCCGTAAAAATTTCCGGCCCGATCGATTACGCTATACAGGGTAGAAGGGCAATCTCTTGATTCGCGATCCTATCCCTTTTCATGTTCCCGAAATCGGTCGCCGGGAGATCGACGAGGTTGCCGACACACTACGTTCCGGATGGATCACGACGGGGCCAAAAACCGCGCGGTTCGAAACCGAATTCCGCGAGTACGTCGCTTCCCGGCACGCTCTCGCCGTCAATTCCTGCACAGCCGGGCTGCATTTGGCCCTGGCCGGCCTGGGCGTCGGTCCCGGCGACGAAGTCATCACCACGGCGCTGACATTCGCCGCCACGGTTCATACGATTCTCCAAGTGGGAGCGACGCCCGTCTTGGCCGATGTCGGCGCCGACGGTAATATCGACCCCGACTCGATCAACGCGCGGATCACCGCGCGCACACGTGCCATTCTGCCGGTCCATCTCGGGGGGGCGCCCTGCCGTATGGACCGTATTTGGCGAACAGCACGCGGGCACGGTCTGTTGGTCGTCGAAGACGCGGCACACGCCATCGGCACTCATTACCGCGGATCGCTCATCGGCGGCTATAACGACGCCTGCGCGACCGCGAGCGATGCTGTCGCCTTCAGCTTTTACGCCACCAAGAGTATCACCACGGGCGAAGGCGGCATGGTCACCACCCAAGACGACGACCTGGCCGAACGCATGCGCCGTCGGAGCTTGCACGGCATCAGCCGCGACATTTGGGAACGTTCCGCCGACCACGCCAATTGGCGCTATGAAGTCGTAGACAGCGGCTTCAAATACAACATGAGCGACATTCAGGCGGCGATCGGGATTCACCAGCTCGCCAAGATCGAGCACTTCATTGAAACGCGCGCGCGTTACGCCCGCATCTATAGCGAGGCCTTTTCGGACGTCGACGAAATCGAACTCCCCGCCGCCGCCGAAAACGGCCGCCACTCCCGGCACCTTTATGCCGTTCGATTGCGGCTTGAGCGGCTGACCCTAACGCGCGCCGAGTTCATGGAAGAGCTGCGGCGGCTCGGGATCGGAACGAGCGTTCACTTCATTCCCATTCCGCTGCACCGCTATTTCGCCGATGAAATCGGCCTCGACATCGCGACCTGCCCGCGAGCCTTGGAGATTTACGAGCGCTCGATTTCGCTGCCCCTCTATCCGGCCATGACCGATCAGCAGGTGCGCTTAACGGTCGAGGCGGTCAAGCAAGTCGTTGCCGGGCACAAGCGGACCCATGTCGCCCGACCCGAGCGGGGCCGCGGAACCTCGGACGATCGCGACCCGACCGACTCGAGAACCGGTCACTACCCTGGACGAGGATCAGTCCGAATGCCGGTCACCACCGAAGCGTCGGTTTCGGCCGTGGAACTGCTGGGACGCGAGCCGGTTCAGCTCGACGAAAGCCGCATGCGCGAGGGAATCCGGGGGCGTTCGATTTTGGTCACCGGCGCCGCCGGATCGATCGGCTCGGAGTTATGTCGGCGCATCGCCGCCTTCGAGCCCCGACGACTACTACTTCTCGATCAGGCCGAAGGATCGCTATTGGGACTGCACGGTGAACTGCGAGGCCGCTTCCCCGCCCTATCCGCGGCCTCCCATATCGTCAACATTCGGGACCGGCGCGGCATTGGCGATTTGCTCGACCGCGAGCCGGTCGATTTGGTTCTTCACGCCGCCGCCTATAAACACGTGCCACTCATGGAACGGCATCCCGTAGAGGCCGCCGCGACGAATGTTCTCGGCACCTGGAACCTGGTCGAGGCGGCACGCGAACACGGCGTGGCCTCGTTCCTGATGATTTCCTCCGACAAGGCGGTCAACCCCGCCAACGTGATGGGTCTGACCAAGCGCGCCGCCGAGATTGTCGTTGCCTCGGCCGGGAACAGAGTGGGGGCCGAAGGGTCGAAGTTCGTCTCCGTTCGTTTCGGCAACGTTCTGGGCAGCAGCGGTAGCGTGGCGCCGCTGTTCGAGGAACAAATCGCCGGCGGCGGACCGGTCACGGTGACCCATCCCGAAGTGCGGCGCTATTTCATGACCATGGCCGAGGCGGCCCAATTGGTTCTCGAGGTCTCGACCGTCGGCGAGGGGTCTCGGATCTTTGTCCTTGATATGGGTCGGCCGATCCGCATCGCCGATTTGGCGGAGCGGATGATTCGGCTGCGCGGCCTGAAGCCGGGCGATGATATCGAGATCCGCTACACCGGCCTTCGTCCCGGCGACAAACTCTTCGAGGAGCTGACTCGAGAGAGAGAAACTCTGTTACCGGCCCACCACGAAAAGATCAGGATCGTCCAAGCTCCGTCCACCCACGCGGAGACGGTCGGACAACTCTCGATCGACGCCTGGCTCGAAGAGCTGGGACAGCTGGTCGCCAGACGCGACAATTCGTCCGTGGTTAGCCACTTAGCTCGACTTGTCCCCGAATTCCAACCCAGCGGAGAATGGGAGCGGGCAAGGTCTACCGGCTGAATTCATGGCTGCGGTGCGCCGGTCGTGAAGACGGTGGCGGCCGGACAAGCGACCACTCAGTCAGTCAAACGCCGAGAGCACTTCCTCCTCGAAACGGCGGTATTGTTCGATCTCGGGCGTGGGCAATCCGCCAAACATGATCTCGTCGACTCCGGCGTCAACGAACTCGGCAATACGGTCGATGACGTAGCTCCGCGGCCCGGCAACGGTCCCCTCTCCCAGCTTGCGGCCCGCGATGAACGCGGCGGCGGCGGTTTCATCCTCGGTCACCATGACGGGCATCAGGATGGTGCGTCTGATCTCGGCCGGATCGCGTCCGACATTCTCACAATGACGTTCCAACACGCCGACTTTGTGATGGTAATAGTCCAACGTCATCGGACCGCCAGCCCAGCCGTCGAGGTTAAAGATGTCGCCGTGCATCGCCAGAGTTCGCAGAGTGCGGCGTTCGCCGGTACCGCCGACAAGGATGGGGATGCGGGGTTTCTGAAAGCAGCCGGGCGAGAGCGGCGCTTGGTCCAATTTGTAATAGCGACCGTTGAAGTCGACCGGGCCGTTCGCGGTGAACAAGGCCCGCAATAGGGCGCACGCCTCCTCGAGCCGATCGGAGCGTTCTCGCATCTCGGGAAAGTTCCAGCCGTAGGCTTCATGCTCGCGCTGGAACCAGGCGGCGCCGATCGACAGAGTAAAGCGTCCGTGCGAGATCTGATCAACGGTCGTGGCCATCTTGGCGACCAGCGCGGGATTGCGAAAGGTATTGCCGAGCACAAGATGCCCCAGCCGCAACCGTTCGGTGATGCCGGCGGCGGCCGAGATCAGCGAAAAGGCCTCGTGGGCGGCAAGCGGCTCCTCCTCCCGGCGTCCGGGCGGAGGCAAGTGGTGGTCGGCGAACCATAGGCTGTTCCAGCAGCCCGCTTCCATCAACTCGATCACGGTCCGGATGTGATCCCACGTAGTCCGGTAACAATTGACCTGAGCGCCGAACCGCATAATTTCCCCTTCGCTGTCCTGACATTCTAGCGACACCCGTTGACGTCCACGTATCTGTCGCTATGATGGTAAAGTCGGAGGTCGAGATGAACCGTCAATTCACCACGTTCACGGTGTTGGTCGCCTTGCTCGCGGTCGCGCGTTTCGCTTACGCCCACCACGCCTTCTCCGCCGAGTTCGATGCCGACGCGCCCATTCGAGTCATCGGCAAGGTCGTGAAGGTCGAGTGGATCAATCCCCATGCCTGGATACACGTCGCGACCGAAGTGGAAGGTAAAGCCCTGGTCTGGGAACTCGAGGCGGGCACGCCCAATACTCTCCTGCGGCGGGGGCTCACCAAGAAATTGCTGATACCCGGCACCGAAGTAACCGTGCGCGGCTACCAGAGCAAGGACCAGTTGTGTGATCCAAACTGCAAGGGCAGCGGCCGTGACATCACTCTTCCCAACGGGCGCAACCTATTCATGGGATCGTCGGGAACAGGGGCGCCGCTTGATGGAGCCGACCCCAGAGAGCCAAAGGGCCGTTAAGACGCAATGTTCGTGTCGCGCGCTTCTCGATAGGGGCCGGTGGAAAGTTGGGACCGCACCAAGCTCACTGCTCTTGCCGACCCCTCTCTTTCTCCGCTTCTTCCTTCAGCCGCTTTTCCGCCGCCGTCACGGCCTTGGCGCCGCCATACCAGCTGGCAAGCCAGTCTTTCGCACCCTTGCCTTGGCCCGTCCGCTCGCGGACCCGCGCCCCGCGCAGCATCAGCGCCATGGCACGGTTCCCCTCGTGGCAGGCGTACTCGAGCAGCGGGTCGTCGGTCGCCTTCATCTCCACCGCAACCGACCACGGTTTCTCGAACGATTCGGGATCATTCACCGTGTACTCGTAAAGCAACGCATCGGGGCCGGTTCGCGTAAAACGCTCTTCAAGGATCATATTCGGACCCGACCCCCTGAAATTCGTGTGCTCGGTGAAGTTCTTGGTCCTAACGACCAGCGTGTCACCCTCCCAATGACCGCGCGAATCGCCCTTCCATAAACGAATGTCCTCCGGCAGATGGGGACGGCCGTCGAGCGGGATGATGCGGTGATCGTTGATCATCTCGTTGAGCAGCGCGACATGGTTGGGAGTCTGGAAAACCTCCAGGAAGTTGTTGTACGCTCCGGGGTTCATCGGCGGTCCCGAATTGAATCCCATGATGCAGCGCTCGAGCGCATTGCGGTCTTGCGGCCCGGCGGGCAGTTTGCCCCAGCGGGCATGACGCTCGGCCGCACGACGCTTGGCGTCCTCGGTTCGCGAGGGAATGCGACCGTCCGGAGGGTCGACGACGAGCGATGTCCTCATCGTGCCGGTCATCTTTTCGCCCAAATCGAGGAAGATCGAGTTGTAGCCGACGTCAACGTCGCTTTGGCCTTGGACCGCTTCGCGGTTCCTTTGTTCCCAACGCTCCACGCGTTCCTTACGCTTCTTCTCCTCCCACTCCGCCACTTCTTCCGGCGTGAGAAACTCCTTGTCCTTGAATTCGGCGGGGCGCTCAAAGGGCGTAAGCGATTTGAAGTCCCAAGTGCCTCGCAGGTCGGGCGCGCCCCAGGACGTCTTGGGAGCATCTTCGGCGAGCGCGAGGGGCGAGAGCGTCGCGACCAGGGCGACAACGAGGGCGCTCGTAAGCCGCCTCGCTCGCGGGTTGGCGGTTTGACGGCGGGCTAAGTTTCGCGCAACCATGGCTTGACTCCTTACTGAGGCGACTCCGATTCGGCGGGGGGCTCGGTCGGCTCCTCATCCCGGCTGAGATGCCCATACATAGCCCCCTCGGCGAAAGGCACGCACTTGAACTCCAAGATCCGCGCGTTGGGTTCGAGCCGGCGATAGAGCGGCATGCTCATCTTCCAAGGCCGCGTGAAGACCTTCGGGTCTTCGATGGTGACTTCGTAATGCAAAGCGTTCGGCCCGATCGGCGTGTAGCGTTCTTCGACCCGAAGCTGCTCGCTGTGAAAGTTGCCCGAGCTGTCGAACCAAGTGTCGGGCACCTGCTCGGTCACATCGACGGCCAGGGTTTCGCCCTCCCAACGGCCCAGCGAATAGCCCATCCATGAGGGCGCCAGAGCTTCCGTCCCGGGACGATCCAAGCGAATGACGCGGCTCGTGCTCGCGAACTCATACGCCATAAGGATCGTCTTTGGGGTTTGCACGATCTGGAACGGAAACGGCATGTAGCTCGCGCGGGGAATTCCGGGCATGAAGCACTTGACCGCCGGGTCGAGCTTGAGCCAATTCCGCAGGTTCTCCGCGCGCTTCTCCGCCGCCCACGACTGATACGGAATCTTGCCTCCCTCAACGACGCCGAGCCCCGCCGGAACGGCCCCAAGCGCGCCGAGCGCCTCGATCGGACCATGGCGCGCCCCATGCCCCTCGATATCCCAGTGCGCCGACCCAAGGGCCTGCCAGATTCCATTGAAATCCGGGTTGCCGTCCGGCGTGCGAGGGGCAACGTAAGAATTCGCGGACTGAGCGCCCGCCGTTGCGGCCGGCAGAATGACGGCAAGCGCGAAAGCGGCGGCAGCCTTGCACTGTTTCAGCATGGATGAAGCCCATCGCGGGCCCTTCACAGTATACGCCCGGCGATTGTCGCCCGGAGACCGGGTTGCGGCGAATCGCCGTCGGCGCTGGGGTCCCCGGCCCACCATGAAACCGCACAAACGAAAGCACCCGCTATTCGCGGCTTGGGCCGTCATCCTCTTCTTCGCGATGCCGCTCTTGGCCGCCGCGGCGCCGGCCGACCGAAGCACGCCTTCCCGAACGTCTTCTTCATCCGCCTGAACATATCTTCGTGGGAGATCGATCAGGACAACACGAGAGTTCGAGAGATCGAGTCACCCGATCTATTTTGTTGCCCCAACTGGCGGAGTGCGAAGAAGGCTGTCATTCAAGACGTTTTCGAAAACCGTTCTTCCCCGGTTTACCTGTTCCGGTGGGATGAGACAAACGAGAGGGTTGTCTCGCGGTCGATCGAGAGAGCTGAAATCGATGAGTCGTTGAAAGACCGGCTGGGCGAGGCCTCTTCCCCCGCGGAGTTGTCGTACGAAGACACATTGGGGGTTTTGCACGATCTTGGCTTGCCTGGGCGGGAACCTTTGCCCGATCCCTACAAGTCGCGGTTGGTGGGCAGGAAGATCGACGAGTTCACCGTCAAATCGCACAAAGGGATTCGGGGGCACGTTGTCGCGAGCCCGGCGCCGCATTTGGAGGAACCTACGCTTCAGGTCCACGGGTGGACTGTTTCCGTGGATCGTTCCCCCATCCGAGCCGAGCTCAACAAGACAGTCGTGCGGTCGGGCGGCTGGAGTTTGGCGCTACGCGGGAAGGGGGGCGTATCGCAAGAAATTGCCGGTCTCACGCCGGGGGGAGTCTATAAAACGACTGCCTCGGTGCGTTCGGATTCAGCTCGAGCTAAAGCCATCCTCAGGCTCGGCGACACCCAAGGCGGCAACCGCGCGCAGGACGGTCCAAGGGCGGTGTCGCGCTCCCGGTTTGAACCCTTTACCGTCAAATTCCTCGCAAGTAACACCGGGCGGGCGCGCATTCACCTCCACCATACCGGCGCGCCGGGAACACTGTACTGGGACGACGTACGCGTGCAGTCCGCGGACTTGGACAACGGCGCCTTTGAAAGCGGGTCCGTCCGACCTTGGAAGGTGTATGGTCCCGCCGCGGTCGTGCCTCTCCGCGGACGGTTCGAAATCGCTATCTCCGTCAACGGGGAAATTGTCGCGGTCACCTCGCCCGGAACCGTTCGACGCCCGGATGTAGCCCGCGTCCTGGGCAGTCGAGAGCGCAAGTTTCTCTACAGCGGTTGGATCGTGTTCGTGGACGGGAAGATCTTGAAGCAGGGGTCGAACACAATCCAAGCCTACGTCGTACCGAACGCGTCGAAAAACGAGCTCATTGCTTTTCGCTCCGCCCTGACGCGTCGGATTGATAAGCGGGGTGAAGACCTCGCCCGATCGCCGATCTAAGATCGGGATCGAAAATCACTCTCCGGTTCCCGCCCTTCCGCGGCTGCGACGAGATGCCGCGCACATCGTTCCGCCCGACCGACAGGAGCCTCGGCAGGGTCCGTTTGTCGCCGAAACGCACGCGTTGCTATAGTGGCTTGATTGCACGCCGTCAGGATCGGGTCGCCGACGAAAACAGAATACTCATCGGCCGACAGTGCTCGGAATCGTGGGGAATACAAGCAATATCGGCCGGCGCATCGAGCTGGTCTCCATGGATCCCCATTTTCACGACATTTCGATCGCGCTCTATCAACAGGATCACGACACAGGTCCGGAACTGATGGTTCACACTTATAGCGGAATCGAGGGTGCCCCGCAACGAGTGGCTTTCGTGACGCGAGCGATGGCAATGCTGGGTGGAATGCAGCCGTCTTCGAATAGCGGCGAGTGCCTGCGGTATCCCTGTGGAGCGACGCATATGGCGGCGATGAAGAGGCTCTTCATCGAGGCCTGTAAGGCGCCGCCGGCGGATGACATCACTCCTCGGCCATTGCATGTCTTCGACAAGAAGTCGAGCGCCAACGTGACCGCGAGGAGCTTGGGTGAAGGGCGCTATCAGCTAAGTACGGACGGCGAGAAGCAGAAGGTCGCCGACCGCCGCGCCGCCATCGCCGCGGGCTTGGTGAAGCTTGCCGAGCTCGAGTGGGTAGATGAGGAGACCTCCACGGTTGCTTTCGCCTGCGGTCGGCCGCACGATGAACTCGTAGGCTTGCTCTTACCGCGAGCACTGAATGTTCGGAGTTTCATCCGCCAACAGGAGATGGCGGCGACAAAGGGGCAACTATTGGCGCCGAGTGCGCAAGAGCGGTAGAGCCCGCATCGCGGCGGCAGGATTGCGTCTAAGCGGGCGGCCGGGGGCATGACATGAATAGCAAAGCGATGGAGGTCGCACCAATGACCTCGCGCGAGCGGGTGCTGGCGGCTCTGCGCGGCGAACCGGTCGACCGAACCCCCGTGTGCAACCCGACATCCGTCGCCACGGTCGAATTGATGGATCTAGTCGACGCGCCCTTCCCCGCCGCCAATCGGGAGCCGGAACTGATGGCGCGCTTGGCGGCGACGGGCTATACAGAACTCGGTTTCGATACGATCATGCCCGTCTTCTCGATCATCCAGGAGTCTTCCGCGCTGGGCTGCAAAATGCAGTGGGAGCAGAAGGACAATTGGCCGACGGTCCGCATGCGCGAGCCGATCTGGGTGGAGCCCGACGACATTCAGCTTCCGTCGGATTTCCTGACGCACCAAGATACCAAGTGCGTCACGGAGGCCATTAAGATCCTCAAGAAGGAATACGGCGACGAAACAGCGATCATCGGCAAGACAATGGGCCCCTGGACGCTGGGCTATCACTGCTTCGGCGTCGAGCCTTTCTTACTGATGTCGATGGATGATCCCGGCAAGACAAAGCTTTGTCTGGACCGCATGAAGAAAGCGACGATCGATTTCGGCATGGCGCAGATCGAGGCCGGGGCGGATGCCCTGACGCTGCCCGATCACGCCACCGGCGACCTCGTCAGCGGGGAGTATTACAAGCGCTATTTGCTCGAGCTGCACCAAGAGCTTGTCGAGGCTTTGCCCGTGCCGCTGATCTTGCACATCTGCGGGCGTACGGTCGATCGCATGGACTACATCGCGCAAAGCGGCATGGCGGCTTTTCACTACGACTCGAAGAATGCCGCCGCCGAGTCGATGGCGATCGTAGGCGACCGCATTGCCTTGGTAGGAAATATCAATAATCCGGAAACGCTTTACGCAAGAGGCCCCGAGGAAGTCCGCGGCGAAGTGACGCGAAACCTCGAGGCGGGCGTTCCGTTGATCGGCCCTGAGTGTGCCATTCCGCTGCAGACCTCGATCGAGAATCTGAAAGAGATTCCTCGAACCGTGAGAGACTGGCACCGCGAACACACTACCGCCAACTGAGCGCGCCCGGTTCGTCCTTCCAATAACCTAACGACAGATGCCTTCCCTCAGCGATATTTCGAACGAGTTCATCCGCGACGAAATTGATCAATATGTTGCGAAACCCGAAGAGCGCGAGCCGCTCATCGACACCTTCGTCAAGATCCGGCCTGAGATGCAGGAGATCGGCGCGGCTTTGGTCGACCGCAAGCACGAGCTCGTCGACGAGTTGACCCGGAAGGCTCTTAGCGAAGGCACCGAGGCCCTCGAGGTCATGGACGACGGTCTGATCGCCGCCATGCGCATCGTCGGCATCAAGTTTCGCGAGAACTTCATTTACGTCCCGGAAGTCCTCGGCTGCGCCCGCGCGATGAAGGCGGGCATGGCTCACATCGAGCCCATCTTGTCGGCTTCCGGCATTGAGCCGGAGGGCAAGGTCGTGATGGGTACGGTCAAAGGCGACCTTCACGATATCGGGAAGAACCTTTGCATCATGATGCTGCGGGGCTCCGGGTTCGAAGTGATCGACTTGGGCGTGGATACGAGCGCGGACGAGTTTCTCGAGGCAGTGGAAGAGAACGAAGCGTCGTTGATGGGCATGTCGGCACTGCTCACGACGACGATGCCCAATATGGCCGTCACGATCGAGGCATTCATCGACGAGGGCGTACGTGACGATGTGAAGATCATGGTCGGCGGAGCCCCGGTCAGCCCGGAATTCGCCGACGACATGGGCGCCGACGGCTACGGCAAGGACGCCATGGAGTGCGTGACGCTCGCCAAGCGACTCATCGAGGAGAAGGCCGCCGAGGCCGAGTGATCCCCGTTATGCGGCCAATCGAGCATGAAGAGTATAAGAAGAGGCTGGATCAGATCACCGAGATCTTTTCTCGGATGATGCAGCGCGCCGAAGAACTTTCCACCGAGCGCTGCCCCTACAAAGACCGCCTGGACCAATGCACCGCCAAGTTCGGCTGCCGCAACAAACGCCCGCCGCCCGCCGCCGATCAACTGCCAGTCTGCATTGGCGACGACAAGCTCGACTACCGCGGCGCTTGGGAAACGGAATAGCTTTCAGTTTGCCACCAACCCGCGGAGAGGTACCCGCGAGCGACGTGGCGTACGCCGGCGGCGCGCCGCGAACCGTTTCGTCGGTTCGTCTCCCCGGATTTCGGGGGAACTCGCAACTCGTCAATACAGACACGCCCCGATGACTCGGGGCGCGGCAAGGAGGGAGCCTCACACCACATCAGAGTTAAATGCGGACGGCTTTCTAGCCCATGAACCCCATGTTGCTTGAGGGGAAGTTGGCGAGGTTGGGGAACACGGTCGGGAAATCTACTTCGGCCACGCCGAACCAGCGCGCGAGGGTTGCGCCGAAGGTGTCGAGCGACGTCGTGGGAATCCAGCGGCCTCGCTGGTCCGTGCTGTCGGGGCCGGCCGGGTCCAAGGTTGGAAACGTCCCGTAGATCCCGCCCTGCACGGCTCCGCCGAGAACGAACATAGGGCTGCCCCAACCGTGGTCCGTGCCGGCGGTCGCGTTGGGCTCGAACGTTCGCGCGAAATCGGATTCGGTAAAGGTGGTGACGCAGTCTTCAACGAGTAATTCGCCTGTCGCCGTGTAGAACGCATCGATGCAGGCGTCAATGTTCGTCAGCAGATCGAGATGTAGGGGAGCCTGATTCGAGTGATTGTCGGTCGCGGCGCCGTCCGCGATCAGACTTGGAAACATCCGTCTCAGGTCACCTACGATCAGGAACCAGGGACCCTAAGCCATTTTGCCTCTTTGATCCCACACCTGGGACTTTCTTCATACGCCTCCGCCACAGGTTCGTCAATGTAATCGGGCCAAAATTCTAGGTCGCAGGGGACTAATGTACTGCTCCTCGATCGTGCTCGGTCACGAAACGAATCGCGAGGAGATCGACGTTCCTTTCCCGTTGCGCCCACATTCCCGCGCGGCAATAGGGGCTTCAGGGCGCGGGGGGGACTCCCCACCGTTTGTCAAGTGCTGAGGAAGGGCGGTACCCTTCCAGAGCGGCTGCCCAGCGCGGTAGTTCAAGCTGCCGCTTGGGCCGGCGGCTGACGACGGGCGGGGTCATACAGGGTTCCCTGACGAAGCATGGCGCACAGCACGGCCAGAAGTCGGTCCGCAAGACCGCGCAACGCGCGCCCGTGAGAATGCCCTCGGCTGCGCAACTGATGGTAATGGTGACGACTGTGGGGGTCGTGTTGGATGCTCACTCTCGCCCAATGGTAGAGCGCGTTGCGTAAACGGTCATTGCAGCCGCGACGCATCAAGACGGCGATCTTTTTGCCACTGCGGCGCGTGATCGGGGCGCTGCCGCAGTAGGCTCGAAGAGCGGGGTAGTCTCGATGGGCGAGAGCCTGTGAGGCCTCGGCCAGCATCGTGGCGGCGACGACACGTCCGACCCCGGGCAAGGAGAGGATGATCTCGACGTCGCGATGCTGGTGAGGATCCTCGTCGTCCTCGGACGGGGAAGCGAGTTGCTCCAGCAGGGTTTGGAGGCGCCTGGCCAGCTCGGTTCGCTGCTGGGCGATGAGTCGCAGATGAGGAATGAGTAGAAGAGCGTGTTCGCTCGCTGCGTCGGCCGTTCCGGCAGCAAGTTGGAATCCCGGCGCTCGCAGTTCGTTGACGATGTCGGCCGATTGGAGCCGGCGAATGCGGTGGGCGCGAAGCAACTTTTCGATTCGTGCCGGTTTCAGTCGACGAGCCTTTGCGGGGCTGGGAGCCAGTTCCAGCAGGGCCCAGAGCCAAGCTTCGTTGGCGGCTGGGGACAAGCGCAAAAGCTGCGGGTAGTAGCGATAGAGTTGCTCGCGAAGTTGGCAGCTGTTGCGGTTGAAGCTGCTACGCAACTCATCGTCGAGACGAGTGAGGTCGCGCAGGCGCATCACGAGCGGGTCGTCGACCTCGATGGCATGGAAGCAATGCGGGTCGGTTCGCAGCGAGCAAGCCAAGACGAAAGCGTCACGGCGGTCGTCTTTGGCGCCGGCCGGGAAATGCCGGTCTCGGAAACGATCGAGTTGTTTCGGGTTAAGGAAGAAAGCCGAGAATCCCCGTTCGAGCAGCGTTTCGACCAACGCGCCACGCGGGACTTCGATCGCGACCGCGATGGAAGCCGGCGGGCAGCCGGTCAACTCGAGCAGTTGATTGAGGAACTCGCCGACCGCCGAACCGGAATGAACGACGGTGCGTTCGTGAACGATCTCGCCCTGGGTGTCGAGCAGACAGATTTGATGGGCCTCGGTGGCCCAGTCGATACCGACGAAGAATTGAAATGCAGATGCAGACAAGACAGACTCCTTTCGCCAGCCGCCGCAACCAACGGCACCCCTGTACTGGCGCTCGAACAAACGGCGCGAACTCCCCACTGGGCTTTCGGTTGCGGACCACACCGGGAGGGCGCAAGTCCCCCCCAGGCGTTCGATCACGCAGGGGGCGAAGGGCGCTCCTCTCGGGTGGCCGGTCTTCTATGAACTACCGCGCTGGGCAGCCACTCTGGAAGGGTACAGGGGCGCCGACGATGCTCGGTCTTCGGATAGCGTGTGACGGTTCGGGGCGTTGCTTAAGAACTGATCTGGTATGATTTTCGGCATGCTTGGGGACGAAGAGCGCGCGATTCAACAAGAGACCAGTCGTCATTTCCCGGCTTGGGATACCGCCGAGTTGCCCGCGCCTCCTCCTTTTGGTCTCAGAAATTGGACGGCGCTGATCGGTCCCGGACTGGTGTTGGCGGGGTCCAATATTGGGGGAGGTGAATGGCTTTTCGGCCCTATCGTCACGGCCCGCTACGGCGGCCAAGTGATGTGGTTGGCCACGTTGAGCATCCTGTTTCAGGTTTTCTATAACTTGGCGGTGATGCGCTATACGCTCTACACCGGCGAGCCGATCATGGTGGGCTTCATGCGTACGAAGCCGGGACCGAAGCTGTGGGCGCCCTTCTATGTGCTTGCCGATATGGGCGGTGTTTGGCCCTACTTGGCCTCGAACGCCGCTGTCCCGTTGGCGGCCGCTTTTCTCGGAAGACTGCCCGACGCGGGGGACGATTCGCTGGTCCGCAACTTGGGATACGGGGTTTTCTTGACGGCGTTTGTGCCGCTGATTTTCGGTGGGAAGATCTACAACGCCATCGAACGCTTGATGGTGACGAAAATCGTGTTGGTGCTCGGGTATTTGAGTTTCATCGGGCTCTTCATGGCCGAACAACTCGCTCTCCATCAGCGAACCGACCAACGAAGCCGAATCCACGGCAAGAAACTTCTTGTTCGCCAACGAAGAGACGGAATGGACCGCCCTCGCGACGAGTTCCTTGCCGACGCCGCTCTCTCCGGTGATGAGCACGGTCGACGAATCGTTGTGCAGTTTTCGAATGGTTCGCAGGACGCGTTGGATCCGAGGGGAACGGCCGATCAGTCCAAAGTCGTTGGGCGCGTCGTCGAACAACAGGTTCTGTTGCACGGAAGGTTGTTGATGAGATCTTCGGTAATGTCGTCACGGCGGTTTTCCATGCCGCCCGTGATAACTAAGTACTTATTATAGACAATCGGGTGGCGGGGGCTGCTCGAACTCACTGACAAACCCGTCGACACCGGAATCGGCCAACTGCTGCTTGAGCCCTCGCGCGGCGGCGGGCCGGGCAAAACGGCCGACGATGACCCGATAGCGAGTTCCCTCGGCAAGGCTGCTTTTGACGATTCGGGAGTCGTCGTGGAGGGCGGCCACTTTGTCGTGGAGCAACTCGGCGTTTTCGAGGACGAAGAAAGATCCGACTTGCACACCGAAAAAGGCCGCGACGGCGCAGGGATCGGGGCCGGCTTGCTCTGCTTCCCGATCGGGTTCATGTTGCGGTTGCGGCGCTGTTAGATCGGCCGCGGGCACGACGGCGGGAATGGGCACGGGCGGCGGCGCGGCCGGTTGTTCACGAGGGCGGCCCCTTTGCCCGGGACGATATCGCATACCCGGTGTGGCAACCACTTCGATCCGCACGCGCGCGGTTCCCGGACCGATCATCTCGATTTTCTTGGCCGCCGCCCGCGACAGATCGATGATGCGGCCCTTGACGAACGGGCCGCGATCATTGATGCGAACATCGACGGTTTTGCGGTTGTTGAGATTCTTGACGCGGACCCAGGTATCGAAGGGCAGCCGTTTGTGGGCGGCCGAGATCTTGTTCATGTCGTAACGCTCGCCGTTGCTGGTGATGCGGCCGTGGTAAGGGCGGCCGTACCAGCTGGCGATGCCTTGTTGCGTCCAGCCGAGTTGGGCGGGAACGGGCGGAGGCAGCTTCACACGCTTCTTGCCGCCGCAACCGACGGCGAGCAGGAGGCAGGCGACGAGGAGGAGGCCGAGGGCGGCCGGCCGTGCCGGAGGCACTCTTGCTTTTGGGGTGAGCACGGTCCCTTGCGTTCGGGGCTCTGTTTCTACTATCGAGGCTCTTTCTTTAAGCGTCGTTTTTGGGCGTTGGCGGCAGCGGGGCCAGGCCCACACGCTTTCCCACGCGATAGGCGATTGAGCCGTAGATCTTCGCTAACTGCTCGCGGGCCTCAGCCAGCTCACGGTCGAGGCGCTGGGCCCATTCGGTTCTCTCAGCAGCCCGCGCTTCGGCCCCCTCCAAGTTGTCTCGCGCCTCCTCTACGTCGGCCTCGAGCGACTCAGCCCATTTCGTTCGTTGGAGCAGTTCCTTGTCGAAACGCGCTTTGATCTGCTTGGCCCAACGGACCTTCTCTTCGTTTTCTTTTTCGAGAGCGGTGACGGCTTCTTGCGCTTCGCGCTGTTCAGCGCGGTGAATCTCGTCAAGCTGCTTCAACTCTTTCGTCGTCTCGGCCAGCCACTGCTCCTTTTGCATCACCTCTTGTTTGAGTAGGTGAATATGTTTCTCGCGGTCTCGCAACACATTACCCGACCGCGGCAGATAGACAAAAGCCGGAGAACCATAGAGCGGCTGCCTCGAACAGACGGCGACAAAAAAATGGGCTTGCGCGGGCTCGGGGACAGCGGTCTCGAGTGTCGTCCGCACACCCTTGACCTCGAGCGGGGTGAAGGTGATGGCGTTGTTGTGGTTTTCCAGAAACAGGGTCACATGGGGAAAACGCTGTTCGAGCTCTTCGCGAAACTCGACGTAATTGAATTCCCGAACATGAAAAGGATTTGCTTCAGCCCGCGATTCGGCGTAGTAGTCGCGATTAGGCGTCGAGACGATCAATTGGCCCGACGGAACCAGGACCCGAGCCGTCTCATCGAGAAAGGCTCCGGGATCCTCGAGATGTTCGATGGCCTCGAAAGCAACGACTACGTCGAAGGATTCCGAGGCGAACGGCAATCGGGCGCAGTCGCCTTGGCATTGGCTCAGATTGGCGGCCGCGTACTCGGAGCGACACAGGCGCAACGGCTCCAAGGCGACGTCGACGGCCGCGACCGACGTCGCGCGGCGAGCCAAACGCTTGGCGCCGTAACCGACGCCGCACCCGGCGTCGAGAACCCTTCGTTCGCTGACAAGTGATTCCGCGAAGCCGTAGCGGGCGATATGTTCATTCAAAAGGTCGGGGTCGGTTTGCCCCGGGATGACCCGCTCCCCGGTGAATTCCATCAGAGTTCCATCTTCCGCGCCACGGCGGCGTAGTCGAGGCCGCCAAAGAACTTGCTTCGAAACTCGCGCAGCCCCTCGATCTCGTCGAGCGCCGCTAATTCGGGAAAGGCCTCGGGAGCAGGATGCCTCTCATGAATCTCAATGGAAGTAAAGCCGGCTTCCTCGAGATAGAAGTGCAATTGTTGGGAAGGGACGGGGCGTTGATGAGTTGGATCCAAGTAGAAATCTCCGGCGAAAATCGCCAAGCAGCCCGGGTTGGGGGTTTCCACGGCGAAGACACCGCCGGCCCCGAGCTTGGCGCCGACCAATCGAATCATCTCGGGCAGACGGTGGGCAGGCAAATGTTCGACAACATGCGAGCAGAGAACGCCGTCCAACGAACCGTCCGGTTGGTCGGCTAGAAAAGTGAATAAATCAACAGGACGGATATCGAGGCCCTTTTCGCGACAGGCGGCGACGGCTTCCGGGTTGGAGTCGACACCAACGGCGTCGAGGCCTTTCTCGCGAGCTAGTTGGAGAAACTCTCCACGACCGCAACCGAGATCGACAATCTTGTGGCAATCCTTGAAGTAAGGAATGTAAAACGCTTGAGACTGCCGAACATAACCCTCATCCCCGCGGAAACGCTCCCCGAAGCGACTATAGTCGAACAGGACCGGCGCAGAAGCGATGGGCGCCACCTTCGAGTCGGACGGTTGCGCGGTTTCCGGTTGGCTCGTCGGGGGCGCTTGCAGGGCGGTTCTTTGCCGGATCAGACGTAGCTCGGTGTGGACCAGGCGGTCTTGGTCGGCCTTGAGGGTTTCGATATCCTTCCAGAAGCGGTCTTGGATCTCGCGATTGGTTTGATCGAGCGCTTGGCGGTATTCGGCCTTCACGCGATCGAGGGCTTGGAGGTAATCTTGGTGCAAGGCGGCGGATCGGGATTCGGAGGCCTGCTCTCGCGCTCGCGCACCCCCCTCGATCTCTCGGATGCTGTGAAGAAGCTCGATTTCGGAGCGGGTGAGCTTTTCCTCGAACGCGGGCCGCCATTGTTTCCAGTGGTCGAGCATCTCGTCGACTTGGTGCTTTAAATCCGACTCGGGAGCCCCGACTGCTCGCGCCACACGGAGAATGGCGTGATTTTGCTCAATGGCGACTTCCAATTGCGCGTCCATGTGTCGTAGAACAGCTTGATTGAAGTCGACCTGATCCCTCACGAACCAGTTGAGTGCGCGGGCAACGCGGCGCTTCGCGGCTTGAATCAGATTGTTGACAAACCCCGGAGGGCGAGGGTTGACAGTCCCGATAGCAGCGACTTGTCCCTCGGCTATATCGCGGGCATGACCGAGCGAGTCGAGGGCGGGAAGCGTGAAATCAGGCAGATCGGGGACGGTTTTTTCGTGACGCCGCTTGACGCCTTCGCGGATTTCATTGACGACCGCGCTGACCTGCTCGGGGGTCATATTCCTATACCTTATCAAGGTTCCAGGAGATGACCTCCCAGGCATCGCGCCGATAGACAATCCGACCGAGCCGTCGTGTTACGAAGGCCTCACCCGGAAGCCTTGCTCGCGGAAGTGGCGGTCAACACAGAAGGCCTCGGAGATTCCCAATTCCCGCATCAGGACGAAACTAGCACAATCGACGACGCTAAGCTTCTTACGCCCCGCGAGCAAGACCATCTCCAGGGCTGTATGATGTTGCGCGGGGTCAATCCACTCGGTGGTGATCAGCGGGAGGACCTCCTCGCGGAACACGCGCACCGCGGTCATCCCCAGGCGGCGCTGTACAAGGGCTATGCTTTCAACGACGACATAATTGTGCGTGATCAGCCGTGTGCCGTCGTTCAGGATGTTCCGCCACTCGGTGGCGGCGCGCTCATGATTGTGATCTGTGCGGTCGAGTACGGCGTAGACTGCGGAGGTATCGACGAAGCAACTCACGTGCCCGGATCCTCGTCCGGGGCCGTGTCGCCTGTCGAATAATAAGCGTCGGCAAGATACCGGTCATGTTCCGAACTGACATCGCCGAGGCCAGAGGAGAAACGCCCCGCGACATCGAGTGCCCGCTGCCGCCTTTCCTGGTCGCTGGGGCCACGCCGAGTATCGAGGTACAAGTCGACGCCTTGTCGAATCAACTTGGCCATCGATTGACCCTGGGTCGCGGAAAGCTTGCGTAGCTCTCGCACCTGTCGTTCAGACAACTGAACCTGTGTTCGAATCATGCCATAATGATAACACTTTGCAAGACATGATAGCGGCATCTAAAAGGGAGATACCCCTAGACACAACAGCCGGTTTCTGTTGTGCTGTGCGTCGACCGCCCTGTGGATAGACGCTGGGAGAGGCATTGGTTTGCGGCTGTCTCCACTCAGCGGCTATGCTGTGGGGGCGAGTGCCGGAGGGTGCTCGGGAGGTTGCCATGATCGATCTTGTCAAGCTGCACCATGTCTCTTTCGCGATTCGGGATCTGGAGGTTTCGAAACGGTTTTTCGGCGGCGTGTTGGGCTTGCCGGAAATCGAGAGGCCGGGCTTCCGGTTCTCTGGGGCTTGGTATGCGATCGGCGACCGGCAACTGCATCTCATCGCTGAATCTT
Source organism: Bryobacterales bacterium (assembly GCA_965248235.1). Classification (GTDB taxonomy): domain Bacteria; phylum Acidobacteriota; class Terriglobia; order Bryobacterales; family UBA6623; genus UBA6623. The sequence goes on from CBDFIU010000004.1 coordinate 1,283,450, forward strand.
CGAATGCCGAGAAAGGCGCCCATGGGCTCGGCCAGTCCGATCACATGGCGCTGGAAGTGCGAAGTGTCGAGGCGGTCAAGAAGATCCTCGACGATAACGGCATCGAGTACGGCGAGGGCGGCAACAGCAATTTGGGCATGGATCAGATCTTTTGCCGCGATCCCGACGGGCATGTGATCGAATTCGTCTATTACCACGATAATTAGCCCGACCGGGGGCCGCGACCGGGAGGGCGTTACTGCTTTCGGGAGGAGCCGATGACTTCAACCTCAGGAGAATTCCGAGTGCTGTGCGCGGGCGGCAGCGTGCGGCCGGGAAACCAAACCGCCAAGGCGCTGGCTTACGTCGCCGACGAGATCCGGTCGCGCGGCAACGTCGCGGTCGATGTCATCGACCCGGCCCGGCTACGGATGCCGCTGCCGGGCACGGCCGCTGATCGCTCGACCATGGAAGAGTTGCAGGCCAAGGTGACCGCGGCAACCGGGATTGTCTTGGCCACGCCGGAGTACCACGGCAGCTACAGCAGCGTGATCAAGCTTTTCATCGAGCAGTTGGGGTATCCGTCGGTTCTGAGCGGCAAACCGGTTGCGCTGCTCGGCGTCGCCGCCGGCGCGATTGGCGCCATCAAGTCGCTGGAGCACCTTCGCAGCGTCTGTTCGCACGTGGGCGCGATTGTGTTACCGGGACCGGTGTCGATCGCCGGCGTCCACAAAGTATTCGACGAGCAGGGCGTTTGCTTGGACCCGGCTATCGAGAAGAGACTGCGGGGACTGGGGACGAACCTCGTCGATTACATCCACAACCAGATTTGCCCGCAGGTTGCTTTGGAGCAGATGGTGCGCGAGCGCGAGGGCTAATACACGCCGCGCCAAGCGTGCTTCGGGAGGCTTGGGCGGGGCGAGGGCGGCCGGCCGCGCGCGTGATAGAATAGACGCTTCCGTCGCAACCGCGAGGCATTGGTTTTGGACTCCATTCGAGAGATTCTTCCGGACGCATTTCGCCGTGAGCGCGGTTTCGCGGAGGAAGAAACCGAGCAACTCGCCTGCTCCTGCTGGGCGGGGGCGGTGGGTCCGCGGATCGCCGCGAATGCGCGGCCGATACGGCTGTTGGGTAAGCGGCTCATTGTCGATGTGGAGGGGCAGGAGTGGCGGCGCGAATTGGCGTCAATGAGCCGCAAGATCGCCGCCAAGGTGAATCGCGCCATGGGATCGGATCTGATCGAGGATGTCGATTTTCGTGTCGCGGTTCCGAACCGACGCGGACCGGGTCGCGCCGAGTCAGCCGCCGGTCAAGTTCTCAACGACGAAGCCGCCGGCATCGACGACCCGCACCTGCGCCGCCTCTACCGGCGCTCGAAAAAGAAAGCGTTAGCCAAGTGAAAATCACCGAAAAGGAAGTGCGGTATATCGCCGACCTCGGGAATTTGACGCTGACCGAGGACGAAGTACACAAGTATGCCGCCGACTTGGAAGAGATCCTGACCTACGTGGAGAAGCTCGACGAACTGGATACCTCTGAAGTCGAGCCGATGGCGCAGGTAATCTACGCGGGGAGCGAAACGTCGATGTTGCGGGCGGACGAACACCGCGAGAGTTTCGACCGCGATGTCGTGCTGCGTTCGGCGCCGCAATCGGGCGCGGGGCAGTTTAAGGTTCCGCGCGTCATTGAACGGTAGGCGAGCGGCAGGACGGCGGCGGAACAAACATTTCGTCCGCCTCGAGCCTTGCGCCGGAGGCTGCGTACCCTACCCGAATCGATAGCCATGCGCCCGTCGGACGAGGTGCCGGCCGACGATGGAAAACTACAAACAACTCACAATCGACGCGGTGCAATCGGGATTGACCGCCGGCACCTTCAGCGCGGCGGAACTGGCGCGGGAAGCTCTGCGGGTCTCCGAGGCCGAGAACGAGCAGTTCGGAGCCTTTCTGCATTTTTCACCGGAACAAGCAATCGCCACCGCCAAGCGAGTGGACGCCGATCTGGCGGCGGGAAAGCCGCTGGGGAAATTGTCCGGCGTGCCGATTGCCGTCAAAGACGTGATTCTCACCGAAGGTCTGAAGACGACTTGCGCGTCGCGATTGCTCGAAAATTACGTCGCTCAGTACGATGCCACGGCAATCACTCGCATCAAGGAAGCGGGCGCGGTCATTATCGGCAAGACAAACTGCGACGAATTCGCGATGGGGTCGTCGAACGAGAACTCGGCGTTCTTTCCGGTGAGGAATCCGGCGGCTCCCGACCACGTGCCGGGAGGCTCGAGCGGCGGGTCGGCCGCGGCGGTCGCCGGCGGTTTCGTGCCGATCTCACTCGGCTCAGACACCGGAGGCTCTATCCGGCAACCGGCGTCATTTTGCGGAGTGGTCGGCGTGCTCCCCACCTACGGCCGTGTCTCTCGTTACGGCTTAACGGCCTTCGCCAGCTCGCTCGATCACATTGGACCGTTTTCGCGGACGGTGAAGGATTCGGCGACGGTTCTGGAAGTGATCTCCGGCCGCGACCCGATGGACGCCACCTCGGCGGCGGCGCCGGTCGATGATTACGCCGCCGCGTTGAGCGGCGATATCAAGGGGCTGAAGATCGGCGTACCGAAAGAATACTTCGGCGACGGCCTGGACGCGGAAGTGGGCGGACGTATTCAGCACGGACTCGACGTTCTCAAGAAACTGGGCTGCGAGGTGGTCGACATCAGCCTGCCCAACACCGAATACGCCGTCGCCTCGTACTATTTGATTTGTACCGCCGAGGCGAGCGCGAACCTGGCCCGCTATGACGGAGTGCGCTACACCACGCGCGCGAAGGACGTGGAGAGCCTGGATCAGATGTACCGCAACACGCGGGGCGAGGGATTCGGGGCCGAGGTGAAGCGCCGCATCATTTTGGGCACGTATGTTCTCAGCGCCGGCTACTACGACGCCTACTATTTGAAGGCGCAGAAAGTGCGCGCTCTGATTGCCGCCGGCTTCACCAAGGCTTTTGCACAAGTGGACGCGATCGTGACGCCGGTGTCGCCCTTCCCGGCTTTCAAGTTGGGAGAAAAGACGGCTGATCCGCTGGAAATGTACCTCTCCGACATTTATACGATCACGGCTAGTTTGGCGGGTATCGCGGGGGTCAGCGTTCCTTGCGGCACGTCGTCGGCGGGGCTGCCGGTGGGCATGCAGATTCTGACGAGCCACTTCGAGGAAGCGAAGATGCTGCGGGTCGCCGACGCTTTTGAGAAGGCGGGGGGCTTCGCGGGGTAGAAGCGGGCGTGCGCTCGGTCCTTTGTTTGTAATTTGATGCTCGAATCGGCTGACAAGAAACCCGGCGGACTGCCGGTCGGCGTGGTGGTGTTCGCGTTGGCGGCGATTGTGGGTGGAGTCGGTGCGTATTTCTTGCACCAAGACTGGATGGACCGCGCGCCCTTGGTGCCGCAGCTCTCCGAAGAAGCCAAAGCCTACTTGCCCCAACTGGCGCTAAGCGATGTCGAGATGGGCGCCGAGGAAAGCTTTCTCGAGCAAACCATCGTTGCCATCGAAGGCAAACTCACCAACCAGGGAACTCGCGCGCTGCGCGCCGTCGATATCCACTGCGTCTTTCGCGAACCCCACGGACAAGAGGTTGGGCGGGAGTTAGTGAGAATCGTGGGTCGGCGGGGGAACGAACTGCCGCCCGGGGAGACACGATCTTTCCGTCTGGCTTTTGACGACGTTTCCCTGGAATGGAACCAGGCGTTACCGGATCTGTATATCGCTCAGGTTGATTTCGCGGAGTAGGCCGGCCAATTCGGACGATTAGTTTCACTCGGCGATTTCGCCGACAATCGTTTCGACAAGGTCGTAGGGGTTTTGGCGGCCCTCGGCTATGTCGCGAGCCATCTGCTCAAGCCGCGAATCGTCAACCCGCCCCAAGACTCGCTCGGCTAAGCGTTGCTTCACCATCTCGACCAGACGCTCTTTCCATGCGGCCGCGTGACGGGCGTTTGACCGGGGTAGCGATTGCAGGGCATCGAGGAGGCGATCGACGCCCTCATCCTCGACTGCAATCGTGCGCACGATCGGGGGCCGCGGCTGATCCTCGGGGAGCAGCGACAACAGGGCTTCGAGCTGCCCCTCGATCCGGTCGGCGCCGGGCTGGTCCGATTTGTTGACCACGAAAACGTCGGCGATCTCGATGACGCCGGCCTTCATGGTTTGGACGTCGTCGCCCATGGCCGGAGTGAGAACCAGCGCCGTGATCGAGGCCCATTTGATGATGTCGATCTCCGCCTGCCCGACACCGACGGTTTCGATCAGCACCAGGTCACGGCCGGATGCCTCAAGCGCGGTGACAACGTCCGCCGCCGCCGGGGCCAGCCCGCCCAGCACCCCGCGTGTCGCCATCGAGCGAACAAACACTCCGGCATCGGCGTGGTGCGACTGCATGCGGACGCGATCGCCGAGAATCGAGCCTCCCGTATAAGGGCTGGTGGGATCGACGGCGACAATCGCAACCGTGCGGCCTTGTCGGCGCAGGTGAGCGGCGAGTTGGTTGACGAGAGTGCTCTTGCCGACCCCGGGGGCCCCGGTGACGCCAATCCGCAGAGCCTTACCCGAGTAAGGAAACAGCGCCTTGAGGAGAGCTTCGGAGCGCGGGCCGCGGTTTTCGATTTCCGTCAGGGCACGAGCGAGCGAGCGCGGTTCCCCACCCCGGATTTGTTCCACCCAATGAGCCAGCTCCACCGTTCCAGCATCTCAGGTTTTGAGAATCTCGCGGGCGATGATGTTGCGCTGAATTTCGCTGGTGCCTTCGCCGATGGTCAGCACCTTGACATCACGGTAGAACTTTTCGGCCGGGTAATCCTTGACGAATCCGTAGCCGCCGAAGATCTGCACGCCTTCGTTGGCGGCTCGCACGGCGGCCTCGCTGGCATAGAGCTTGGCCATCGAGGAAATCTTGGTGACGCGGCGGCCTTGGTCGAGATGCCAACCGGCTTGGTAGGTGAGCAGGCGCGCGGCTTCGATCTCGGTCGCCATGTCGGCGAGCTTGTGTTGGATCGCCTGGAACTCGGCGATCTTGCGGCCAAATTGCTCGCGTTGGCGGGCGTAATCAAGCGCCGCTTCATAAGCACCCTGCGCCAAACCGACGGAAAGCGCGGCGATCGAAACCCGGCCGCCGTCGAGAGTTCTCATCGCGCCGGTAAAGCCGTGACCGGGCGCCCCGAGAATCTGATCGCGCGGCAGTTTGCAGTTCTCGAAAAGCACTTCGCCGGTGACGCTGGCGCGCATCCCCAGCTTGTTTTCCTTGCGGCCGACGCGAAACCCCTCGGCGCCCTTTTCAATGATGAAGGCGGAAATGCCTTTTTCAGCTTTGTCGGGGTTGGTCGCCGCCATGGCCACGCAAACATCGGCGATCTGGGCATTGGTCGTGAAGGTTTTCGAGCCGTTCAGCAACCAGTGATCGCCTTTGTCTTCGGCGCGGCAGCGCGTGCCGGCGGCATCGGAGCCGGCGTGCGGTTCGGTGAGCGACCAGCAGCCGATCCACTCGCCCGCGGCCAGCTTCGGCACGTACTTGCGACGTTGCTCGTCGTTACCCATCACATAGATGTGGTTGGTGCAGAGCGAAATCTGCGCGGCGACCAATAAAGCCACCGAGGGATCGACGCGCGCCAGTTCCTCAACAGCGATGGCGTACTCGATATAGCCCATCCCGCTACCGCCCAGGTCCTCGGGAAAAATCATTCCGAACAGACCCAAGTCGGCGACTTGGCGGATAATTTCGTCGGGCAGAGCCTGAGCCTCGTCCCATTCCATGACATGAGGCTTGATTTCGGCTTCCGCGAATTCGCGCACCGACCGACGGAGTGCCTCCTGCTCGGGGGTGAGTTCGAAATTCATGGCCTGCCCTATTGTCTCTTAATCGGAGCGCGAGACCGCGAGCAACACGGACGCTCAAGGCGGCCCTCGCGAGACGGCGGAAAGCAGTTCCACGCGATGCGAAGAGCAGGCTGGGCGGCCGGCGAGGCTGAGCGGGTCACCCTATTTCGCGGCCCGCTCGACGCGTGCGGCGAACAACTCTCGCGCCAAATAGTGGCTGAGCTTCGTCTTGCCCGCGGCGTTGAGATGATAGGGGTCCTTGAACAAATGGTAGTCGTCGGTTGGGTCCCCGAGGTCGAAGAAAGGGATCTCGTGGTTGCGGCAAGCCGCGGCGAGCCGGGCCCGAATCCTCTCATACGGTTGAGAGGGAAGCAACTTGTCATGGAATTCCGCGTAGCGGTCGGTCACGGGCATGAGAACGATCCTGACCGCGAAGCCGCCGCGGCGGCCGAGGGTCGCCAAGCGCCCGAGCACGTCCAAATCCATTTCGAAGTCCCTGACAATGTCCAGGAACTGCGTATGGTCCACACGGATCGCTCGTCCGTCGTAGATCGGCACGGCGGCCTTGCGCGCCGGGTTGCTGAACGGCAGTAGAAGTCGAGCCGCTCCGAGTTGGATGCGATCGACTATCGAGCCGCGGGCGGCCCTGAGCGCCAACCAACGATCAAAATCGAAGGGGGAACCGCGGTCGGCCCACGCCCTATAGCGGATCGAAGCCGATGCGCGCTGACCGTTGCGATTGAAGTCATCGATGTTGACAAAGAAAGCCGCCTCGCGCGGGATGTAGGGTACTCGATCCTAGAAGCGCATCATGGCGACCGAACCCGCCGCCGACGCGGAGCCGTGCGCCAATACGACGGCGCTCCGCGCACTTCCTTGGGAGATGATCTCGGCGTCCAAGCCGCGGCCGGCTATCGAGTTTCCAAGCATCCAGACATCGGGGCGCTCGCGGCGTAGTTTGTCGAGATAATCTCGAGTGAGCCGGTGCAAGGAATAATCCCGCTCAAGCAGCCCCTGAGCGATACCGATCCGCACGCCAATCTCAAGGCCCGCGAGCAGGAGCAGCGCCGTCAGCGCGGCGCGCGAGAACCTTGGCCGCTCCACGAGCGTCTCAAAACTGAAAATAGATAAAAGGAGTTTCATTGTCGGGCTGAAGCAGGATCATCAGAAGAACCATCGTCGCGTAGGCCGCGCCGCGAATCGGACCTCGCCAAGCACTTAACGCCTCGCGGCGCCCCTTGCGATGGCGCGGAAGATCGGCCCCCAGCACGAGCGCTCCGTAAAAGACCACCGCGGCCGTTCGCCGCAGCAGCGACAGTGTTCCGTAGGGGTCCCGCAAGACGGCGTCGACACCACCGCGAAGGGAGAGAATCCCCGCGAGGTATTGCACAGCCGAAGCGGCTGTCGTCGCGCGAAAGAAGATCCAGGCCACCAGGACCAGGTGGAAAGTCACCAACCTCTTCCCCAGCAGCCGCGCCGTAAGTTCGCGCGGCGTTTGCTCGTGCGACGGAGCCGTCCCTTGCCGGCCGAGCATGACCTTGTGCAGGGACAAATAGACGCCGTGCAACGCGCCCCAGATCACGAAAGTCCAATTGGCGCCATGCCACAAACCACCCAGAACCATCGTCAGCAGCAAGTTTCGATAGGTGTTGAAGACTCCGTTGCGGTTGCCCCCGAGCGGAATGTAGAGATAGTCACGCAGCCAGGTCGACAAGGAGATGTGCCACCGCCGCCAAAACTCAGTGATGTTGGCGGCGAGGTAGGGCCGGTTGAAATTCCGCATCAAGTCGATGCCGAACAGCCTGGCCGCGCCCCGGGCAATATCGCTATACCCGGAGAAGTCGCAATAGATTTGGAACGAGAACAGCCACGCCCCTTCCAGTAACACTACCCACGATGCGTCAGCCGCGCTGCTGAAAATCAGGTCCACTCGATGCGCCGTCGCGTCGGCGATGGCGATCTTCTTGAACAGCCCCAGCAAGATGAGGAACAAGCCGCTCGCGGTCTTCGACGCGTCGACCAACCGGGGCCGCTCGAACTGGCCGAGTAATCTTCCCGGGCGTTCAATCGGACCGGCGACAAGTTGCGGAAAAAAGCTCACATAGAGCGCCACGACGGCGAGATCGCGGCTCGGCTCGATCTTGCCGCGGTAGACATCGATCGTATAGGCCAGCGTTTGAAAGGTGTAAAACGAGATGCCGACGGGCAGAATGACGTCCAGCAGGGGAGGATCGGCGGACATGCCCACCGACGAAAGCAACTCGGCGAACGAGGCCGCGAAAAAATCGAAGTACTTGAAGAAACCCAGCACGCCGAGGTTGCCCGCCAAGCTCAGTGCAGGTAAGACCTGGCACGCCGCGGATCACGGCGAAGGCTCAAAGCGCAGTTGTAGTCGAGCAGGATGGAGAAGGCCAACAGGCCGCAGAACCGCCAATCCCACCAGCCGTAATAGAAGAAACCGGCGGCAACGAGGAATAAATTTTGGAGTCGCTTTTCGAGACTGTAGTAGATGCCGACGACGATAGGCAGGAAGACGGCAAATTCAATGCTATTGAATAGCAAGATGTTCTATGGTCAGTGCTGCATTATTAGGTTACGGACAGTTTCTGATCCTAACACACCCGGCGCGATATCGATCGGGATGGATATTTACTTGACTCAGGTATTGGGAAATAGCCCCTACATGTTGTGGTCGTCCGTAGCGCGTGTCGCGGTGCCTCCGACCAGCGATTTGTAGGGTGCCGGTGGCACGGCGACGGCCTGTTGAACCAGGCGGTAAAAGAGCTTGCCTCGACTTCTGGACTTGCGGCGGTTGAAGCGGAAGGCGAATTCGTCGAGGTAGGAGTCGAGATGCTCGTGACTGACCGCTCCTTGATGCGTGCCCAGTATCCAGCGCTTCACTAACGACACCACGCGGTGCACCCGGGGGAGCAGTTTCGAGGCGCGCGCCGGTTGCCCCTCCAGGTAGCTCACCTCGTGGCGATAGCCGTCGCCTTCGAGCGGTTCGTATCCCAGCCAACCGTCGGTATGGACCACGCTGCCGGGTTCGATCGACTCGCCGACGAAGGCCATCAAGCTGTCCCCGGAGGCGTTGGGAATGGTCGTATCCGAACCCGCCCGATGCCGGCACCATCTTCCTCGGCCGCTACTACAATCAGCGCCTTAGCGTCGGTTTGGCGACCGCGCACGCCCTCCTCCAAGCCTCCTAAGTAAGTCTCGTCAACCTCCACGCGCCCGCTGAGCCGATCGCGTCCGGGCCGCACCATGGCGCGCCGGAGCTTATGCAACCAAGTCCAGGCCGTTTTGTAGCTGCCCAGGCCCAACACCCGCTGCAAGCCCAGCGCGCTCGCCCCGTTCTTCTGGCTCGTGAGCCACCACATGGCTCGAAACCAACTCTGGAGGGGTTGGCGGGTGTCTTGAAATATTGTGCCCGCCGTTGGAGAAGCTTGATGCCCGCAGCCGGCGCACTCCAGCAGCGCTGTCCGCACCGCCCACGCTTTGTCGTGCCCGCATCGCGGACAACGAAAACCCTCCGGCCAGCGGAGTTGACACAGATACTCTCGACAGGCCTGCTCGGTGGCGAAACGCGCCTCGAACTCGGCCAGATTCCGAGGATAATCTTCCATTTCCCCGATCCTACATCTTGTGGTCACATGAGTCAAGTCAATACCCATCTCGATCGGATATGGACGGGCCGGCCCGGTTCGACCGCACGCCCACGCGGCCCGCTGCATGAGTCGCATAGCCGGCGTTTGGCAACGCACAACACACGATCGTCTGGTCCGACTTTTCTTGAGATACTGAAGGCCTATGCGGGCCCGACCGGCAACAGCCTTGATGACGGCGGCGGCCATCTACTTGAGTTCGCTCGCCGCGGCGCCCGCGGCCGCCGACAAACAGAGCGAGGCGGCGCCCGACTCCTTCCCCCTGCACGCGGTTCAGGTCATCGGAAACGATATCTTCTCCCACGAAGAAATCCTCGTAGCGACCGGTCTGAAAATCGGTGAAGCCGCAACGCCGATTGACTTTCAGAAAGCCCTGAAACGCCTCAACGACAGCGGCGTTTTCGAGTCGCTCGAATTTCAATACGGCGCCCAAGGCGACGGTTATCAGGTCACCTTCCAAGTGACGGAGTTGCGGGAGTTTTACCCGATTCGATTCGAGGGCATGGAGGAACCGCCCGAGACCCTTCACCAGTTGCTGCGCGAGAAAGTCCCGCTCTACACCGGCAAGGCGCCCGCCGACGGCCCGATGATCAAGTTGATCGGCAGTATCCTTGAACACCATCGCGTCCAACAAGGGAAAGAAGCGAAGGTTATCGGTCGATTGACGCCGCGCGGCGAGAGTGAAGAGGAATTCGACCTTGTTTTTCAACCGCCCTCCGCGATCAAGACGATTGCGTTCGTGACGTTCGAGAACACCGGAGAGCTTTCGCCGCTCGATTTGCAGCGGCGGTTCAATCAAGCGGCCATGGGCGTTCCCTTCTCGCAACCTCGCCTCAAGGAGCTTCTGCGTCACAATGTCAGGCCGCTCTACGAGGCGAAGGGATATCTCGGGGTGGTGTTCTGTCCTTGTACCGCCGAACCCGACGCGGAAACCGAGGGCATCTTGGTCCGAGTCCACGTCGAACAAGGCCCCGTGTACAAATTCGGGGACATTGGTTTCGCGGAAAACCGGTCCCTCGATACTAATGAGCTGGCGGGGATGATCCTTTTCCACAGGGGCGAAACGGCCGACATGTCGCTTGTGGAAAAAGCTCTCGCCGATATTGAGCAAAGAATGAAAGCATCGGGATATATGCGTGTCTTCGCGCGTTACGATCGCAAGGTTCGCGACGAAGACCGCGAGGTCGACGTCGTGATCGAGGTCCGGCCGGGAGCGCTTTACCGCTTCGGTAAGCTGACCATCACGGGGCTCGACATTGAAGGCGATGCGGCGGTCAAGAAGCGTTGGATCTTCGCCCAGGGCGACCCCTTTAACGGAAGCTACCCCAATGCCTTTTTGAAACGCATCCGGGGCATGTTCGACAACCTCTCCAAGACGGACTCCAAGGTACGCATCAACGAGCAAGAGAAGACCGTTGATGTCGAATTGATTTTTCAGTGAAGTCCGATCGACACCCGACATCCCTCGGCGAGAGGTCGAGAGCGATGATCGAGCCCGCCATCGACGGTCTGGAGATTTTCGCGGTCAGCGTAAGCCCGCGCGGAAACTGGATCTTCATCCGCCTGCGGGCGGGCGCGGGACTGACGGGAATCGGCGAGGCCTCGCACAGTTTGGGTTTCTCCCGCGCTCGAGGCGATTGAAGATACCTTGGCCATTGGCAAGGCCGTCCCGCAGCGGCTGGCGGGTGGAGAAATCCTTTTTGGCCGAGAGGGCTTCGAGCCCTTGTGTCAAGCCCGCGCGGTGGATGTCATCATGCCCGACGTCAAGCATTGCGGAGGCATTCACGAAGCTCGAGAAATCGCCGCGCAAGCCCGGGCCCAAGGTATCGAGGTTTCACCTCACAATCCCAGCGGCCCCGTGCCGATGGCCGCTTCAGCCCACTTGGCGGCGACGCTCCCGAACTTTTCCGTGCTGGAACACGCCTGGGGCGAGGTGGACTGGCGCGCCACGCTCATCGATCCGGCTGAGCGCTTCGAGAACGGCGAGCTATGCCTTTCCGACAAACCCGGCCTCGGCTTCACGTTGACGGAGAGCACCCTTGAAAAACACCTCAGCGGCCGCCGGTACGAGTAGTACGATCCGCTCATTTACCGCGGGGACCCACAGTGGATACAATTCGAGGGACTTCGGTGTTTCCGCCGCTTGACTATGAATGATTCAATCTTCCGCCGCTTGCTCCTTTTCGCGGGTTGCGCCGCGCTGCCGGTCTGGTCGCAGCCGGTTGAACTGGTGCCCGGAGAACCCTCCGTTATCGAGTATCCGGGGACCCCGGAGGTCACCCTTTTCCATGGCGATCGCGGTTTCGTCGTCGACGTCCCGGTGGGTACCGCGCGGCTGATCATCGACTTTGCCGGTTCCCCGTCCGGCACGCGGTTGGATCTGTTCGCTCGGTTCGGCCAGGATGTGGAACTTGACGCCGAGGGTGATGTTATCGCCGACCACCTTTCCCGGGGACCGCGCGGTGTCGAACAGATCACCATAGACGATGACAGTGTTCCCGCTCTCGAAGAAGGGCGATATTTCATCGCGACGCACGGCTTTGAGGGAAACGAGGCGGTCACGGGCACGTTCGTGGCGACGCTGGTCGAGGGAGCGGATGTTGAAGGCCTTATTACCCTCGCCGCCTCCGATTTCGAAACCGGGATGGATGGGTGGACGATCAACTACCCCGCGCCGGACCCTGAGGTTTCTCTGCGAACCCTCGGCAATCCCGAATCCACGCTGATGACCACGGAGCTCGGCAGCGACGACTCACGGGGACTCCTGATCACCGGCACGAGTTCGGACGCCTTCGTGGCGCCGTCGAAATACCTCGGGAACCTAGCCATGCTGGGACCCCGCGCGCAGCTCCAATTCGAGCTGAAACATCGACCCGACGACGGGCTCGCCAGAAACGTGGTTGAGGTGAAAATGTTCGGGCGAGAGAGCGCCTATAGCTGGAAAGCGTCAGCGCCCGAAAGAAAGTTCTCACCCTATGCGGTGGTCTTCGCCGAATCGGACTGGCAGAGAGTTGGGGGACAAGCTTCCTTCGACGAGGTGCTCGCGGAGGTGCTGCGATTTGAAATTCGAGCGGCCTTCGGCGCCGGGCCGGGAGAAACGACCATCGATAACGTCGAGCTGCTTGGTGATGTCCCGATTCCGGTCGTCCCGGTGATGTCGGATTTCGAAAATGGGACGGACGGCTGGAAACACAATTTCCCCGGCTCGCCTCTTTTGATCCCGCGCACACCCGGCGCGACGTTCGGTGAAGTGCGCGCTTCCCAGAATTTCGAGCATGCCACTCGAGGAGGCAACCCGGGCGGTTTCCTGAGGCTTCGTGATTTCGACGAGGAGAAACGCGATTTCTTTGTCGCCCCGGGGAAGTACCTCGGGGACTTGGCCGCGCTCGGCTCCGAGGGGCGCTTTGAGTTCGATCGTTATCACTCCTCCGACGAAGCAACGAATCGGGAAATCGAGGTGCGTATCGTCGGCTTCGGCGGGGCATACCGTTTTCGCGGACGACTGCCCACGACGGGCTGGGATCACTATATCGTCCCCTTCGACCCCTTACAGTGGCTCAGCTTGGGTGGTTCCCTTACCTTCGCCGAAACCCTAAAAGCCGTCCAACGAATCGAGGTCAGCGCGGATGAGGCGCCCGGTAGGGAAACGGCCGGTCTCGACAATTTCCAGCTGCTGTCGTCGCCTTTAGTGACCTCGACACGAAGAGGCTGAGTGGACGGCGTCGGTTAACGTCCCATGGCTGCAACTCTCCCAAAAAGCGGGGAAAACCCCCTCGGCCATCCTTGTGACGATTAACCCGCTCGGTCTGGGGCTGGGCGATCACGAGGGGACGGTCACGATTGCGACGGTCGGCTCGTCGGATCCTCCCACGACGGTGGCGGTGAAGCTGATGATCGTGGTGCAAGGAACGCCGCTGATCTTCTCGCGGGGGATCGTCAATTCCGCCGACTTCACGAGCAATGACCGGCCGGGCGGGGAGTTGGCGGGTGGAATGTTCGTCTCTATTTTCGGAGAGAGCCTTGCCGTAGGAACGCAGGAGGCCTCCACGGTTCCCTTCCAGTTCGAGTTGAACGGAACTTCCGTCAGGATTGGAGGCTTGCCCGCGCCGATCGTTTTCGTCAGTCCCAATCCGCTCGTCGTGGTCGTACCGCAAGCAGTTGAGGGTCCGACCGCGGATGTCGTGGTGACGGCCGATGGACTTACCGGTCCCGCGGAAACCGTTCGCGTCACCACTGTACGGCCGGTCCTGGTTTCTCAATCGGAAGACGGAACCGGACCGGGAGCGATCCAGAATGTGGCCGATGACCGGGGCGTGACGCTCAACACATTCCAGTCCGCCGCCAAACCCCGACAGTTCATCACGATTTTCGGTACCGGTTTCGGTCCCACGGAAACTTTCGTTGCCGATGGCTTTGCCGCCAGCGGGATCAACCGGCTTGCGAACAACGCGCAAATTCGCATCGGGTCGCGATCCGTGAAACCGAGCTTTGTGGGCCTGAGCCCCGACTCTCCGCACCTCTACCAAGCCAATTCGCAGCTTCCTTCCGACACACCCGAGGGGTGTTCGATTGAGGTTCAAATCTTTATCGACGGCGTACCCAGCAACGTGGTGACGGTTGCCGTCAGCTCGGACGGCGGACCCTGCCGGTAAGACCGCGGGCGAGCGAGGTGCGCTGCGCGCCCAAGGAGAAGTCATGAAAATTGGAATCAATCTCTTGCTGTGGACCGACCATCCCACAGCCGAGCACGCCGGCCTGATCGAAAAAATCAAGAAGTGGGGATTTGACGGCGTCGAATACCCCGTGATTGCGATGAGCGACGAAGAGATCCGCGAATCAGCCAAGATCCTCGACAACCTTGGGCTCGCGCGAACAGCCCTTTTGGCGTACGGCGCCGACCAAGCCGACCCGCTCAGCCCCGATCCCAAGTTGCGCCGCGCCGCGGTCGATCTGATCAAGAGCAGCATCGATAAGACGCGCAACCTCGGCGGCCGTGTTCTGGTCGGCCCCTTCCAGGCGGGCTTGGGCCGTTTTACAGGCGCCGGACCGACCAAGGACGAATGGAAGCGCGCCGTTGACGTGATTCGCGAGGCCGGCGAGCACGCCGCCACCATGCACGTGGATCTCGCCGTCGAGCCCTTAAACCGCTTTGAAATGTTCTTGATGAACACGGTGCGCGCGGCGGGGCGATTCTGTCGCGACGTGGATCTGTCGAACGTCGGTTTACTGGCCGACACCCATCACTCCAATATCGAGGAGCACCGCACCGGCCGAGCGTGGACCGCGGTCGCCGAGCACATTGTCCATGTTCATATTTCGGAAAACCATCGAGGCGTTCCCGGCCAAGGGCAAGCCGTGCGGCCGGACGTTTTTCAAAGTCTGCGCGAAAGCGGGTATGACCGCTGGTTGACGATCGAGTCCTTTGGGTTGAAAGTCCCTGGGATCATCCAACCCTTACACCTTTGGCGTCCGTTTTTCGAGAAGGAAGAAGACGTCGCGGTGATGGGCCTGCGGCACATCCGAGAGGGTTGGAAAGCGGCCGGTTAGTATTCGCTCGCCCTGGATGGGGTGGGCAGGCCCGTGTGACCGGGACCGGTTGCCGGCGGCGTGGTTCAGAGCATTCCCAGGCCTTCGAGTACGCCCGGGGATTCCTCCTCGATGGCCAACAATTCGTGGCAAACATCGCAATCCTGGGAGAGAGTTTTGTCGTCCGGGGTGGTACGGAGATCATCGTGGCAGCGAAAACAACCGGGTGAATCGGTGTGTCCGATGTGATTCGGATAGGTCCCCCAGCCGACGCTCATGCCCGGAAACACATTCGCAAGATAGATGCGCGCCACGGCTTCCGCGGTTTCCTTGATTACTCGCCGCGCGCGGCGGCCACCTCGGGGTATTCGCGAGCATAAAAGTCCGTGACGGCCTCTTTGATCCGGGGGCCCGCCTGCTCACGTGTCTGATAAGGTCCTCGGAGGACCTTGAGCGCATCGCGCTTGATGAAGGGCAACTCACGATCCACCGTCTTGAGATAGAGAGCCTCGTCGACGGCGCGCGCGGGGTCTTGAAACGTGTGGGCCGGGCGGTTATGGCAATCGGTACAATCCATCGATCGCCGCATGAAGCCTTCGGCTTGCTCGGGATTCCAACCTTCGGCGTATTCGGTCAAACGGCCCGAGGCATCGCTGAAACCCACCCACGAGATCGTCTCTCGCTCGGGGTCGGAAAGGTATTCGATCGCAACCCCGTTCCCGAGATGGGCGCCGTGGATGCCCCCTCCTCGAGACCCGCCGCCGAGCCGCATGAGCAGGACGGTGTAAGAAGACGTATTGGACTCGTCGTCGGCGAATTGCCGGAAGATCCGCAATTTGTCCCCGAACGGGCGTTGCGCTTCATGGCAGTTTTCGCAGGTTTTGTCGGCCGGACGCAAATGATGAATCGGTGTTGGAATCGGTCGCGCGTAAGACGCGGTGACCATGCTGATGAGCTGACCCGCTCCGCGCCATTTGGCCCACAAGGCGGATCGCACCTCCTCCGACATGGCAGTCCACGCAGCCGACCTGAGAGTGCGCCGAAAGCTTGTAGGCGGTGAATTCCGGCTCCATCACGTGGCAAGTTTGCCCGCGGAATCGGGCGGTATCCATGTAGTCGACCGCCGTGTAGGAGAGGTGTCCGCCAATGATGATGTTCGCGATCGTAGCCGCCGCGACGAACGAAGTAATCTGCCGAAAAGCGGGATTGGCCCAATTGACGGCGGGAAATTCTTCCGGATAAGTGCCCCGCCGGCGGCGCTTGCGTCCGCGCAACCGAATACCGATCGGGATGGATATTTACTTGACTCAGGTATTGGGAAATAGCCCCTACATGTTGTGGTCGTCCGTAGCGCGTGTCGCGGTGCCTCCGACCAGCGATTTGTAGGGTGCCGGTGGCACGGCGACGGCCTGTTGAACCAGGCGGTAAAAGAGCTTGCCTCGACTTCTGGACTTGCGGCGGTTGAAGCGGAAGGCGAATTCGTCGAGGTAGGAGTCGAGATGCTCGTGACTGACCGCTCCTTGATGCGTGCCCAGTATCCAGCGCTTCACTAACGACACCACGCGGTGCACCCGGGGGAGCAGTTTCGAGGCGCGCGCCGGTTGCCCCTCCAGGTAGCTCACCTCGTGGCGATAGCCGTCGCCTTCGAGCGGTTCGTATCCCAGCCAACCGTCGGTATGGACCACGCTGCCGGGTTCGATCGACTCGCCGACGAAGGCCATCAAGCTGTCCCCGGAGGCGTTGGGAATGGTGCGTATCCGAACCCGCCCGATGCCGGCACCATCTTCCTCGGCCGCTACTACAATCAGCGCCTTAGCGTCGGTTTGGCGACCGCGCACGCCCTCCTCCAAGCCTCCTAAGTAAGTCTCGTCAACCTCCACGCGCCCGCTGAGCCGATCGCGTCCGGGCCGCACCATGGCGCGCCGGAGCTTATGCAACCAAGTCCAGGCCGTTTTGTAGCTGCCCAGGCCCAACACCCGCTGCAAGCCCAGCGCGCTCGCCCCGTTCTTCTGGCTCGTGAGCCACCACATGGCTCGAAACCAACTCTGGAGGGGTTGGCGGGTGTCTTGAAATATTGTGCCCGCCGTTGGAGAAGCTTGATGCCCGCAGCCGGCGCACTCCAGCAGCGCTGTCCGCACCGCCCACGCTTTGTCGTGCCCGCATCGCGGACAACGAAAACCCTCCGGCCAGCGGAGTTGACACAGATACTCTCGACAGGCCTGCTCGGTGGCGAAACGCGCCTCGAACTCGGCCAGATTCCGAGGATAATCTTCCATTTCCCCGATCCTACATCTTGTGGTCACCTGAGTCAAGTAAATACCCATCCCGATCGGAATCAGAATGAGCCCAACGACGAATACAGCCGGCAGAACCAGAAAAAATAGGATCCCCAGATAGGGATGGCCCGCCCGGGCGCCCGTTTATCGGCAGGATAAACAGCCACGCCACGCCGCCGGTTGTCGTCAGCAAGACGCCGAAGAAGCTAATCGGATTACTCGATAGATAGATCAGCGGCCGAAGCTGGTGGGAGAGGTTAGGCATGCTTTCACGGTTTCCGCGACCGTTTTGTAATTCCGCGACTCGGGGACGTCCCCTGCCGCAATTCTACCCTTCGCGTCGTAAGAACCACACCCCGCGGCGAACGGATCGACCGGCGGATCACGGTATAACCCGTGAAACGGCCTCGTACCGAACGACGAGGGCTCTAAACCGGAAGCCGGAAACCGGCCCTACGAGGACCGCCTATTTGCGAACCCAAGCCCGGTGAACCGCGGTGAACCGGGCGGAGCGCTCGCATTGCGAGAGGGATGTTCCGCATTTATGTTGCACACCTCACATCCCTCCGAAGTTGGCGGAGCAAGCCTCGGTGGCTCTTCGGGTTACAATAGGGTCAGCGTTCTTTCTCGCCCCCCCACGTCATGATCGACAATTTTTTCACGAAGGTCTTCGGGACCAAGCACGAGCGTGAAATCAAGCGGATGGCGCCGCTTGTCGAGTCGATTAACGCCTTCGAATTGGGCGTCGAACAAACCTCGGACGAAGAACTGCGGGCGAAAACAGGCGAATTCAAACAGCGCTTCGAACAAGGTGAAACTCTCGACGATTTACTGCCCGAAGCCTTCGCGGTCTGCCGCGAGGCCGGCCGCCGCGTACTCGGCATGCGGCACTACGACGTGCAACTGATCGGCGGCGTCGTCTTGCACCGCGGGCAGATCGCGGAGATGAAAACGGGCGAGGGCAAGACGTTGGTCGCCACTCTGCCGGCCTACCTCAACGCCGTCGAGGGGAAAGGCGTCCACGTCATCACCGTCAACGATTACCTGGCGCGCCGCGACTCGGAGTGGATGGGCAGGCTGTACGGTTTTCTAGGGCTTTCGGTCGGCGTAATTGTCCACGGGCTGACCGACAAGGAACGGCGACAAGCCTACGCGGCCGACATCACCTACGGCACCAACAACGAATTCGGCTTCGACTACCTGCGCGACAACATGAAGTTCGAGAACGAGGATTGCGTGCAGCGTCCTCACCATTACGCCATCGTCGACGAAGTCGATTCGATCCTGGTCGACGAAGCACGCACGCCGCTGATCATTTCCGGGCCGAGCGAAGAGTCCACCGACAAGTACTACAAAGTCAATCGCGCCATCCCGAAACTCGAGCAAGGCGAGGTGATCGAAGGCGACGAGCCCCGCGACCGCACTTATACGGGCGACTACATTCTCGAGGAAAAACACCGCACGGCATTTCTGACCGAGCAAGGCGAGGAGAAGATCGAAAAGGCCCTCGGCATCGGCAATATCAACGACCTCGTTAACTACGAAGTTAAGCACTGCGTTGAGCAGGCTCTCAAGGCCCATTCGCTCTTTCAGCGCGATAAGGACTACGTCGTCAAAGAGGGCCAGGTCATCATCGTCGATGAATTCACGGGGCGCCTGATGCCGGGCCGCCGCTGGAGTGATGGGCTGCACCAAGCCGTCGAAGCCAAGGAACGCGTCAAGATCCAAAAGGAAAATCAGACGCTGGCAACGGTCACGTTCCAGAACTATTTTCGAATGTACACGAAGCTGTCGGGGATGACGGGTACGGCCGACACCGAGGCGGCGGAGTTCGGGAATATTTACAAACTCGAAGTTATCGTCATCCCAACCAACAAAGAGTTGATTCGGACCGAATATGCGGATGTTGTTTACCGCACCGAGGAAGAAAAATTCCGCAACGCGGCGATCGAAATCAAGGAATGTCACGAGGCCGGGCAACCCGTGCTGGTCGGGACGATCTCGATCGAACGATCCGAGAAGCTTTCGAAGATCCTCAAGAAAATGGGCGTCAAGCACGAGGTCCTGAACGCCAAGCAGCACGACCGTGAGGCTTTGATCGTCGCGCAAGCCGGCAGCAAAGGGGCCATCACGGTCTCGACGAATATGGCGGGCCGCGGGACGGACATTCTGTTGGGCGGTAATCCGGAGTTTCGGGCCCGACAGTCACTTCTTAAGAAGGGCAAGAATCGCGATGATCTGACCCCGGAGGAATGGGACGCTGAACTACAGGCCTGCAAAGCGCAAACCGACGCCGAACATGACGAAGTCGTCGCTCTCGGCGGGCTCCACATCGTCGGCACCGAGCGCCACGAATCGCGCCGCATCGACAATCAGCTTCGCGGCCGCGCCGGACGCCAGGGCGATCCCGGAAGCTCGCGTTTCTACCTCTCGCTGCAAGATGATCTCATGCGCATCTTCGGCGGCGAGAAGATGCAAAACCTGATGCTCAAGCTGGGCATGGAAGAGGACGTCCCGATCGAATCGGGGCTGATCTCCAAGCGCATCGAGGCGGCGCAAAAGAACGTCGAGGCCCAGAACTTCGCTGCCCGCAAACACCTACTCGAATACGACGACGTGATGAACAAGCAGCGTGAAGCCGTCTACGGCATGCGCCGCAAGCTGCTCGAAGGCAATGACCAGAAGGAATACGTCATCGGTTTGGCCGAAGACCTGGTCGAAGACACCGTCCATACGCGCTGCCCGGAGAAAACTCATCCCGATACCTGGGACTTGGCGGGGCTGGGAACCGACATCACCGGGCATTTCGGCGAAAAGATCGACGGCCTCGATATCGAGGGCTTGGGGCCCGACGGCATCACGAACGTGATCTTCGAGCACCTCCGCGATCTCTACGAGCAAAAGGAAAAAGCCATCGGCGCCGAGCGGCTGCGCTATACCGAGCGCATGATCCTACTGCAGTTGCTCGACGGGCAATGGAAAGACCATCTGCTCTCGATGGATCACCTCAAGGAAGGGATCAGCTTGCGTGGTTACGGCCAGCGTGATCCCTTGGTCGAGTACAAGAAAGAGTCTTTCCAGCTTTTCCAGGATATGATGGCGCGGTTCGAGGACGAGGCCGTTCGATTCCTCTTCAATTTGCAACTGGCCGAACCCTCCCCGGGCTCGGGGATCGAGGAGGACGTCGAGACCCTCGGGCCCCGCCCGGTGCGGTCTCGCCCCGAAAAGGTCACGACCGAATCGGGATCAAGCCTGGAAGAAGTTTCCCGCGACATTTTGCGCAAGAAAGAGCGCGAGATGCAGCATGTTCAGATGGCCGGGGCAGGCGACGCGCAGCCCGAGGTCAAGCAAGTCGTGCGCGGTCAAAAAGTCGGCCGCAATCAGCCCTGCCCTTGCGGTAGCGGCAAGAAATATAAGAAGTGTTGCGGCCGGGCGGCTTGATGGTTCGACACAATCGCTCGGTTGACGAATAGAATGGGCAGGCCTGGAGACCTGTCCCACTGCATGACAAGAATTGTTTCGCTTTTGTTGCTCTTCCCGCTGTGGGCCGGGGCGGCGCTGCTGCCCGAGGCGTTGGGCGAGTTTGAGCGCAAGAGCGTCGAGCCCTACACCCCCGACAACAGAGACCTCTACCTGGAGTTCGGCTTCGAAGAAGGCGAAACGGCGCGCTACGTCACCGAGGCCGGCCCATCGGTGGATATCACGGCCCGGCGTTTCCAGGACCCCACCGGAGCGTTCGCGGTTTTCCTATGGCTGCAGCCTGGGGAGGGTGTCGCGCGGCCTTACGGCGAGGGCGCGGTTCAAAGCGGCGACCGGACGCTGATCCGTTTCGGCAACTACGTGATCGAAATGCGGGGCGCCGAGCCGGTTGACGAACATGTCGAGTTGATGTTGGCTTTTTTGCCGCGCGTGCAAATGACGGCGCCGCCTCCTTTGCTGGCCTATTTCCCGACCGACCAAATCGTTCCTTATTCGGCGAAACACATCCTCGGACCGGCGGGGCTCGAGCAGGTCGCGCCGAAAATTCCGCCGTCAACGGCCGCCTTTCATTTCGGAACCGAAGCCCACTACGGCCGCTACGCCACCCCAAACGGCGAGCACGAACTGCTGCTTTTCAGCTACCCCACACCGCAAATCGCACGGGACCAATTAGAGGCCTTCAACCAGTTGGACGCCGTGGTCGCCAAACGTTCCGGCCCATTGGTGGCGATAGTGCCCGATCCACCTTCCGCCGACGAGGCGCAGCGTCTGTTGGCGCGCGTTCGCTACGCCGCCGAAGTTACGCCTCATCATCGTGAGATGACGCGCAGTGAAAATTTGGCCACGCTGCTTATCGATATCATCATCTTCTGCTGCCTTCTGGTGTGTCTCATGATTGTCGGAGGCGGCATTGTGGCGGGCACGCGGATGATGGCCGGCAAGTACGCACCCGAATCCATCCTCGCCTCGACGGACGAGGGCAATATCCTGCGCTTGGATATCGACAAGCACTAACCCGCATCTCTCACCGCCTGACGGGCAAAGTACACGATAGGCCCGCCATTACGTCATTGCGCTTGCTCGCCGTGCTCACCGTACTGTTCAAGTACGCGTCTTTTGATTAAGTGAACCCAAGCCCGCTGAACCGGGCTAACCCGTCGCTTGCGCTCAGGGCTCTGTCGGGCTTTACGGTCACATCTCGGACGTCGGGCCGGGAGGCGCTGGAGCTGTTTCGAGCCCAGCCGGATCGCTACCATCTCGTGTTTTCCGATATTACGATGCCTCAGATGACCGGCATCCAGTTGGCGCGGGAGTTGATCGCGATTCGCCCCGATTTGCCGATCATTCTGGGAACCGGTTTCGGCAAGATGGTCACGGAGGACCAGGTCAGGGAAGTGGGGGTTCGGAAGCTGATCGGCAAGCCGTACCGGCCTGCCGAGCTGACCCGCACGATCCGTCAAGCGCTCGACCGCGACCGCGTCGAAGCAGCCGAGGATATTTGATTTGTCATTCGCGGAAGCGCCTGGGGCTTTGTTTCCGCGTATGAATTGGGCGCGGCTCGGAAACCTATTTCAACTTCACGCAAACCAAGCTATCGCGGTTGCGGACGTAGTAGAGTCCGTTCGCCAGGGCGGCGTACGCCCGCACGGTTCCTTGAAGAATTTGCGCCCGTGAGATCACTTCGAACCGCTCCGGCGTCGCGGACGCTATGACGAGTTCGCCGTTTTCGCGCTGAATCAATAAGCGGTCGCCCGCCACGATCACCGAACCGCCGCCGAAGTGCTCCTCGCTCCAGTGGACTTTGCCGGTCTTCCAGTCGGCCGCGCGAAAGCTCGGCGAGTATTCCTGCCGACCGTGAAACCCGTACAGCACGCCGTCCTTGTGAACGCTTGTCGCGTAGTGGTTGGTCAACACGTCGTCCGACGCCCACAGGGTGTGCACTGCCCCGTCTTGCAACCGCACGACCGTCGCGCCGGTTCCATAACTTGACGAGAGAAAAACCGTGTCGTCGACAACGAGAGGCGTGGCCGCGTTCACCGAATTGCGGCTGCGCGCCCGCCAGCGATGTTCGAGCAAGACTTCGCCCGTCCGGGGTCGCACCCCAACCAATCCATTTCGCGTAAAGAAGAGAACGGCCGATTCTTCTCCCAAGCGAGTCTTCACGGGAGAAGCGTAGGAAGCCTCGTCGGAGCCTGTTTTCCAAAGCAGCCGACCGGTGTCCTTGTCCAGCGCGATGAGCCCCGCGCCGCCACTGCCCCCGACATTCAAAAAGATTCGCGATCCTTCGACCAGCGGAGTTCCCGACGCTCCGAAGAAACCTTTGCGCACATCGAAATCGCGGTGTGTGTCAAGGCTCCAGAGTTTACGGCCCGAGGCAAACTGTAGACAATGCAACAGGCCCTGGGCCCCGAAAGTATAGACTTGTCCGCCGACAACCACCGGGCTTGCGCGCGGCCCGTCGCTGAAACCGAAGTCATCGCGGTAATCGGTGGGGTAGGAAAAGGACCAAATCTCGTCGCCCGTTTCGGCGTCGAGCGCCTCCACGACATCTTGATCGCCCTCACGGTGGACCAGGATCACGCGACCGTTGGCAACGACCGGGTTGCTGTAGCCCTCGCCGACCGGTCGTTCCCACACTTGCGAGGGACCTTGGGGCGGCCAGGTTTTCGCGAGGTCGCGCGCGGGATAGACGCCGTCACGGTTGGGCCCCAGAAACTGTGGCCAATCGGCGCTGAAGGCATTGGCGGCGAGACAGGCGAGCGCGAGGATGCCCAGGGCGTGGGTGACTCGGCTCGGGCCCTGGGGAGGCGGCATGGACGTGTGCCACGTCTTGCGCGGAGATGGGATTTGCGCCATGGGGCGTTTGCCGCTGACTGAGTCAGCCAAGCAGGCGTTCAATAAAATGCGTATCGAAATTACCCAACGAAAAATCGGGGTCGGCCATGATCCTCTGATGCAGCGGAATCGACGTGTGAATCCCCTCGACAACGAACAGATCGAGAGCCCTCTGCATTCGAGTCACGGCTTCGGTCCGATCCCGTCCGTGGACGATTAACTTCGCCACCAAGGAATCATAATAAGGCGGCACGAACCAGCCGCTATAGGCCGCCGTGTCGACCCTGACACCGATGCCGCCCGGCGGAATCATGTTCGTGATGCGCCCGGCCGAGGGCGCGAATGTTTCGGGGTTCTCGGCATTAACACGGCACTCGATGGCGTGGCCGCGGACCTCGATCTTCTCGGGCACGACGGCGGAAAGATGCTCGCCGTCAGCCAGCAGAATCTGGCTCTTCACCAGATCGATCCCCGTGATTGCCTCGGTCACGGGGTGTTCCACCTGGATGCGGGCGTTCATTTCGATGAAATGAAGTTGGCCGTCTTCATCCATTAGAAACTCGACGGTCCCGGCGTTGGAATAACCGATTTCAGAGAGCGCGGCCCCAATTCTTTCGGAGAGATCGTCGCGAGTCGCGGCGTCGAGCGTGGGCGAAGGAGCCTCTTCGATCAACTTCTGATGCCGTCGCTGGATCGAACATTCCCGTTCACCTAGCGCGACCACTTTGCCGTGACGGTCGCCGAGGACCTGAAACTCGATATGCCGGGGCCGCTCGACAAATTTTTCCAAATAAACGTCGGAGGAGTGGAAACTGACGGCGGCTTCGTGCTGCGCCTGGTGAAACAGTTCCTCCAAACGCTTGGGGCTCGCGACGACGCGCATGCCGCGTCCTCCCCCGCCCGCCGCGGCCTTGATAATCACCGGGTAGCCGATTTCGTCGGCCGCGCGCCGCGCCTCGTCCACGGAATGAATCGGGTTCTCGGTGCCGGGCAAAATCGGCAGACCGGCCTTCTTGACCGCGCGGCGAGCTTCGGCCTTATCGCCCATCAGGCGGGTAATTTCGGGATCGGGGCCGATGAACGTAATGCCCGAGACCTCGCAGATCTCGGCGAACGAGGCGTCCTCGGCCAGGAAACCATAACCCGGGTGAATGGCGTCGGCATCGGTGACTTCGGCGGCGCTGATCACCGCCGGCACATTGAGATAGCTCTCGGCGCTTCGCGGCGGGCCGATGCAGAGCGCTTCATCGGCGTGGCGGACGTGCAGCGATTCGCGGTCGGCTTCCGAATACACGGCGACCGTGCGGATCCCCAGATCCTTACAAGCGGTAATCACCCGCAGGGCGATTTCTCCGCGATTGGCAACAAGCAGTTTTCGAATCATGGAAAGCGCGACTCTCGTGAAAAAATGGGGGCTGTGCCAAGCGTGGTCCGAGCAAGTTCCATCGAATCAACAATCCGCTCGGCGTGAAGTGAACTGTTCCCGGTCTGTTTTACAGCCCCTCAGGCGCTGGGTTTGACGGCGAACAGTTTCTCGCCGTATTCGACAGGCTGGCCATTGGAAACGAATCGCTTGATCACGACGCCGCCGACTTCAGCTTCGATTTCGTTCATCAGCTTCATCGCCTCGATAATGCAAAGAACCTGTCCTGCCTTGACGATATCGCCAACCTCGACGAAAGCCGATGCGTCGGGCGATGGCGATTCGTAGAAAGTTCCCACAATGGGCGAGGTGACGACCTCGGCGTCCTGATCATCGTCGGCCGCGGAATCCGCTGCCGGCGCGGAAGGGGGAATGACCGGCTGTTCAAGCGGGGCGGGTAAGGCCGCCGGGGCGGCTTCCCGCGACCCCAGGGCGGGATTAGACATGACGACATACGGCGTCGCCGCGTCTTCATTGCGGGGATCGCGTCGAATGCGGACGGTGCCCTCTTTCGACTCGACCTCGAGTTCGGCGATATCACCCTCGGTCACCGCCTCGATCAATGCTTTGATTTTTCTCAGATCCATGGTTTAGCGCGCCGCGAACGAATCGATCAATGAACGCTCGGCTCGGGAGAAGATCACAGGACGCGCAGTTGCCGCGAAGTTTTCGTCAATACTCGGCAACCGGTCGGCGTCACAGCCACAACATCCTCGATGCGAACGCCTCCCACATCTTCCAGATAGGCGCCGGGTTCGATCGTAATCACCATTCCGGTCACCAACCGCGCCTCTTCGGCGGGACCGACCCGCGGCGGCTCGTGTATTTCCAAGCCCAAGCCGTGGCCGGTGGAATGCGGAAAAGCCTTTTCCAGCTTAAACTTTCGCAGAACCCGACGCGCCTCGCGATCGACCGTTCGGGCCTTGACACCAGCCTTGACCGCAGCCGCAGCGGCGGCCTGAGCCTCCCGAACAGCCCGATGCAGTTCTCTGAACCGGGCACCAGGCTCTCCAAAACAAACCATACGAGTCATGTCACTCGTATAACCATCGAGTATAGCACCCTGATCGACGACGATCGGCGCATTTCGGCGCAGATGATGCTTTCCAGGTGTTGCGTGAGGCAGTGCGGAGCGTGGACCACTTGCGACAATTGTGTCGAAAGCCTTGCCTGTTGCGCCTAAAGAGGACATTTCGTACTCGATCTCCGCGGCCATGTGCGATTCACTCCATTCCGGCCGCGCTCGTCGGCACACATTGTCGAACGCCTTCGAATTAAGCACTACGGAGCGCCGAATTCTCTCCACTTCATCGGGACTCTTGATGGCGCGTTGCGCCTCGACCAGCTGTGTCAGAGGGCTCAAACGGCATCCGCGGAGGTTTTCTCGAAGATACTGGTACTCAGCGAAGGAAAGCCGGTTGCGTTCAAAGCCCAGACGCCGTATCTTGCGGCGCTTGAGATCCTTGATGACGCCGGAAAGAAATCCCTCACTGAACACTTGAATGTCCACATCAGCGGCCTGCTGTCGAGCCTGGATCGCATAGCGGCCGTCCGTGTAGAGCACGGTTGCCTCGGGAGCGATGAGAACGATACCGTTGCTTCCGTGAAACCCCGTCAGGTAGCGGATATTCGAGAGGCCGGAGACGAAGAAATACTCCTGGTCCTCGGAGGCGAGCAACTTACGCAAGCGGGCTCGACGTCCCGGATAGGGACTTTTCCCCCGTTTTTTGGTCGTTGCCGCCGTGCTCATTGGCCGCTTTTCGATACTTGGATATCCAATCCGCCCGAGTGCGGGAACAAGAGCAAATTGGGGAAGCTCGTGACGTCGAGCACAAGCCGCGCGACCCAGGGATCTTGTTTGAATTGCCCCACTCGAATCCGTCTCACCAAGGCGTGATCGACGTTCTCAACGAGGCTCGAACGTGGCAAGCCGACACGCGCATTGGCAACGTCGATCACGATGCGTTTCGGGTTGTCGAGTTGAAACTTGTTGTAGGAGGGTCGACCGCTCAGAGCCACGGTCATTTTGAGATCCCCGCCGCGGTTGGAGATTTTGAGATCGCTCAACCGCAACGGCGAAGAAGCCGAACCGGACGAGGCCTGGTCGGTTGGGGAGGGCCTAGCCTGGGCCGGTCGCTTCGCAACGGCGGCGGCGCGCTCAGCCGGAGGCGATGCGGCGGGTTCGGCAGGGGCCGACGCCGGAGCAGCAGGGGCCGCCGTGCCGCCGTTTGACGCTTCGCCCGCGCCGTCGGGGGCGGCCTCGGCCGGTTCGGCGACATCGGCCGCATCGGCGGAGAGATCGTCCGGGGCGACGGCACCCGCCGGCGAAGCCCGCTCCGGGTCATCCCGGCCCACCTGTCCGTCGAAATAGAAGTACATCGCCGTTGCGCCGCCGGCCAGCAGCAATCCGCCCAGCGTCGCTTCATATCCGGAAATAAACAACGTCCGCTTCTTGGGCTTACGGCCGGGCTTGGTAGCGTCGGGAACCGCGGAAATACGCGGCCGCAATAGGTTGACTCGAATCATAAGTCTTCGAAACCACGCAAGGCGAGACCGACAGCGACCGCGCAACCGGCCCGATGCTCCTCGGCGATCCCTATCGCCTCGCTTTCGGCCGGCAAATCAATTTCCCGAAAGGGATCAAATAGGGCTGCTTGAACCTCAAACCGCTCGCTGATCGCATCGACAACTTCATGGCGGGCGCGGCCGCCGGAAACCCAGATCGACTCCACGCCGTCCATTTGCGTTTGTTCGCTCAGCACATCCCACAGTCGATGAGCTTCCGAGGAAATCCAGGGAGCTTCGTGCCCGTCTTGGGATCCTCTGTCGTGCATACGGGCCGTCCGCGAGCAAAACAGCACGTCGCCGCGCGCCAAACAGGCGTTGAGCGTTCCGGCCCCGGCGTGCAATAGGAGCGTCCCCGCGTCTTTCCGGGGCTTGTTGTTCACCGCGAAAGCATTTGTTAACGCACAGGCCTCGGCATCGACTACTTCCGCCGTCTTGCCCGCGAAATCAATCACCTCACGTACCCACTCGACTTGCTCGGTCGGCACGCAGACCCACAACAGCTCGTCCCCATCCGGACCGGAGATGAAGTCGTAGTCGAGTGTCGCGGTCTTCAGCGCATAGGGCGTCACGCTTTCCACTTCGCTCCGAACCGCCGACTCGATCTCCTCGGCGGAATGAGCAGTCGGGCGGTAAGATTGGCAAAAGACCCTGTCTCCACTCACCGCCACGGCGGCGCGAGAGGTTTTGATGTCGTGAGCCGACCAGATGGTTTCCAGCTGTTCGGCCACCGCCAAGCCGTTGGTAAACTCCCCGGCCGTGGTGGCCTCGGGAGCGGTGGGAAACAAGGCCGCCTTTTCGAGAGAGATCGCTCCTTCGGCTCGGCGAAGAACGATCACTTTCGTCCTCTTGGAGCCGATATCCACGCCGACCATGGACCCGTCGGAAGCGCCTGACTTACCGCGAATTCGCTGCCACCAGCCCGCGCGCGGAGCGCCGGCCTTCCCGCCGTTCGTCGATCCAAGCAATGACTGCGCCACGATAGTCTTTCTCGGTGAATCTCCACCCTAAGATCAGAACGCCCCTAACAAAAGCTGCTCACTACGGCAGGCTCGCGGCCAGGTCTCTCGCCAACAACACGGCACGACCGGCCAAGTTGCGCGCCAAAGCCGGGTCGCGCGATCGCGCCTCGTCGGCTTGCCGTAAGAACTCTCGAATCCGGCGCACGGCATTAATCTGTTCCGCCGTCAAGTCACCGCCGACGATTCTCGCCACGATACGTCTCGCGGCATCCAAATCCCCGCCAATCAGACGATTCCGTTCTCTGCGCTGTTCCCGTGTCAAGACGGGTCCCAGCCGCGGCAGCACTCCGAGAGACGTCGTTACCTTAGGCGCCCCGCCGCCTTCATCGGCCCCCTGGTCGGCCGAGGTCTTCTCCCGAAGGGGCTCAGTCTCGGCGCCCTTCGGTAAGCGCCCCGCTTCGCCCGCCAGCGGCTCGGGCCCCTCAGGCACGGCCTCGACCGAAAGCGGCGCGGCGGCCGGCAGCGGCCCCGAGTTTTGGGTCTCCACAACCGAACCGACAGACCGGCTCGGCGCCGGCGCCGCGGCTTCCACGACGGGTTCGGGCGCGGGAGGCGTAGCGACCGTCTTCGTTCCGCAGCCGACTCCGCTCAACGTAAGGAAAACGGCGGCGACCGCTCCTGCCGCGGACCGTTCGCGGATCATGGGTCGATTCCCCGTTCGCTCGCCGCTTGCTCCTCCGATGCCGTCGAAAACCTCAGTTGGAACTCGGTTCCCTTGCCCGGCCAAGTTTCGAACCCAATTGTACCACCGTGCAATTGGACAACCCGAAACGTCATCGCCAACCCGATACCCGATCCCTGCCCCTTGGTCGTGAAATATAGGTTGTAGATCTTGTCGCGGATATCCTCGGGAATCCCGTCCCCGTGGTCTCGAATGGCAACTTGCGGACCCTCCTGGGTCGACGTCGTCGAAATTTCCAACCGGCCGCCCTCGGGCATGGCGTCCACGCCGTTCACGACAACATTGAGAAGAGCTTGAGTCAGCAGATCCTTATCACCCCGAATCCACGCCGGCGAGTCGTCGCGACTGGCTTGGATGCTCACCCGGCGACGCTCGGCGTCGGGAACAACCAAAGCCGCTACGTCGTCGACCAGTTCCGCCAGATCCATTCGAACCATCGTCGGCTCGACGGGTCGCGTAAAGTCCAAAAAACTCTTGACGACGCGGTCGAGTCGAGTGATTTCCCGCGAGATGACCTCGATCTCGCCTTCGGTCTCCACGCCCGCGCCCTCGAGCTTCGTCTTCAGCACTTCCAAATGAAGCGCAATCGAGTTCAAAGGATTCTTGATTTCGTGAGCGGCCCCGCTGGTGAGGCGACTGATCGAGGCCAGCCGCGACGCCACATCCAACCGCGACTCGATCTGCCTCCGCGGTCCGGCGTCCCGCAGCGTCACCATCGTGCCGCGCCGTTCATGTGTCACAAAGTCCTCGACCACTTCCACGTTGACGACCATTTGGACGGTCGCCGAGTCGGGCCGATCGTACGTCACCACCCGATCGGTCACCGTCTGATTGAGCCGAACCGCGCTTTGGACGAGTGCGCCCAAATCGGAGGAGGCGGAAAACACTTCGTCGACCGAAGAACCCATCCATTCCCAACGACCGCCCAATAAACGCTGCGCCGCGCGGCCGGCCATCAATAAATTGTCGTCGGGACCGAACAGCAACACGGCTTCCTCGAGCCGATCGAGCAGCCGATCGACATTGGCTTGCAATTGTTCGCGGTCCGCTCGCTCCCCGCGAAACTGTTCGCCCAAGACGCTCAGCTTTGACTCGACCGCCGACACTTCACTCGATTCGCCGCTGTGTCGCTGCTTTTCGGCGGCCGGCTCGCCGCGGCTTATTCGGTCGATCACGTCGCCGATCCGCGCCAAGGGCCGAAAAGCGATCTTCGCGGCCACCATCGCCAGCAGCACCGAAAATACTAAGGAAATGGCGGAAACCAGCGCCAGGGTCCGCAGACTCGGCAGAATCTCCGCCCGCATCAACACCGACGAGAGCACCACGCGAACCGCGAAGATCGCCTCCTCTTCCCCGGTGATTCCGAGCGGTTTCGTCACTTCGTAATCACGACTCGCCCCCAGAACGTCTTCAAGCTTGCGCCACCAGGGCTGTCCGGTGAACTCCTCCAGACTCGGCCGCGCACGAACCTTCTGGCCCTTGCGGGATGGGATCGACGCCGACAGCACTCGATCGCCGGCCCCGCTGACCAACACCTCGACCATGGCAGGCGAGTTACCGGTCAGCTTTTGCAGCAGGACGGCCAAACCGTCATCTTGCTCGACAATCTCAACCCAAACCCGCTTGACCTCCTCGAGCGTCGTCGGCGGCGGGTCGCGCCGTCTCGTCTGCTCATCGACAATTTGGAGGATGAAGCTTTCGACCTGTGTCGCCCCGATCGAGGCCAAATTGAAGGAGTCTTCAAAGCGCGCTTCCACCACGCTTCGAATGTGGAGGATCGAAAGTGCGACGACCACGATCACGACCAGCGCAATGATCGAAAAACGGAGCCGATTCTTTACAGACA
This sequence comes from Bryobacterales bacterium, assembly GCA_965248235.1. GTDB lineage: Bacteria > Acidobacteriota > Terriglobia > Bryobacterales > UBA6623 > UBA6623. The sequence continues at coordinate 1,314,604 of CBDFIU010000004.1, forward strand.
TGGCTTCGGGCTTGACCTACTAACGCGATCGAAAAACGGGCCGCTTCGCGGAGAGCGGCGCCGCGCCGCTCGGGCGCTACGCTTCCGGTTCCGACTCCCACGAACTATATTCCTTCAGCTTGTTGTGCAGCGTCTTGAGGCTGACCGAAAGGATTTGCGCCGCTCGCGTCTTATTGTTGTCGGTGTGATCGAGAGTCTTCAAGATCAGCGCTTTCTCGGCCTCGCGCACGGTTGTTCCCACCGGCAGCATGACGGCGTTCGGGTCCGCCGCGGCCCGCGCCGCTTCGGGCCTCTGCCCGGGCGCTAAGCCGCCCACCAGATGCGACGGCAGGATCGTGCCCTCCCCCGCCAGGATGACCGCCCGCTCGAGCACATTACGAAGTTCCCGCACATTGCCCGGCCAGTTGTAGCGCCGAAATCGTTCCACGACTTCGGGGTGTAGATCGACTACCTTACAGTCGTGTTTTTTGTTTAAGGTTTGGACGAGGGTTTCACTGATAACCAGCAGGTCATCCATATGTTCCCGTAGTGGAGGAAGCGGAATATGAAAAACGTTGAGGCGATAGTAGAGGTCTTCGCGCAGCGACCCTTCGGCGAGCGCCTTGTCCATATTCTTGTTGGTCGCCGCGATCACGCGAACGTCGACTTCGATCTCCCGCGCGCCGCCCAGACGCCGCACGCGCGAGTCTTCGAGTACGCGCAACAACTTGGCCTGAGTCCCGATCGGCATGTCGCCGATTTCGTCCAGCAGAAGGGTGCCGCCGTCGGCCATTTCGAAACAGCCCGCCCGGCGCTGCACGGCTCCCGTGAATGCGCCCTTTTCGTGCCCGAAAAGCTCGCTCTCCATCAGTGTCTCCGGCATGGCGGCGCTATTGATGGCGACAAACGGCCCACCGCGCCGAGGGCTGAGATCATGGACGGCTCGGGCGACTAACTCCTTCCCGGTGCCGCTCTCTCCGGTGACCAACACGGCGGCGCTCGACGGGGCGACTTGGCGCGTCATCGAGAAAACTTCCCGCATCGGAGCCGACGTACCGGCCAAGCCGTCGAGCAATCCTTGGTAGCTCAATTGGCGGTGCAGCAGGTCGGTTTCCTCGGTGAGCTTGCCCTGCGACGCGGCGCGTTCGAGCAGCACCTTTAGCGCCGTCGGTTGAATCGGTTTTTCGAGGAACCAAAACGCACCCAGGTCATGGACCGTCTTGATGGCGTTCTCCATGCTCCCGAAAGCCGTCAACACGATCGAAGCCGGAGAATCCCCCTGCACGCTCAATTGCCGTAACAGCTCGAAACCGTCCATGCGCGGCATGTTGAGGTCGGTGACGAGCACATGCGCCCGAAATTCGGCGAGCTTTTCCAGGGCATCGTGCCCATCGCAGGCGGTTTCGACGCTGAATCCCCACGACGACGCCAAACTGGCCAAGGCTCGTCGTTGATCTTCCTCGTCGTCGACGATCAGCACCCGCGCGGGGGCCGGTTGAGGACTCTCACTCATGGCTTCCTATTCTATATGGGACGCGGGAAGGGGGGCTTGTGTTGCCTGCGTGTCGGCGGAAAAGCGGGCCAAGGTTTGTTTGGGTCTTCTTGGCGTCTGACTTCGGGTTACGGTTTGGCGGGGATCAGCGCACTCAATCCGAAATTCCAAGAGCCTCTAGGTCGGCCCTATCTTGTGTACGGTCGGTCGCCTTCTTGTTTTTCACGAACGAATCGAGCCCAATGAACGAGACCGGAAGGCCGTCCAGATCGGACTCGATACGCGAGTCCCAAATCTCCGCGAATTCGACGCCGGTCAGCGACGTGATGAGATCAATGCGATGCGGTGGACGGCCGAGTTGGACGATATGGTTGGCTACGGCGAAATCAGCGGCGGCGATGCCCACTCGTCCGAAACCGCACGCTTGAAGCGCTGACTCGATCTTCTACGCATTCGCTTGGGAGCAGCGGACGAGGATGTCGAGATCACCCGTATTGCGTGGCCGCCCGTGAAAGGCCAAAGCGTAAGCCCCGACGATGACGTAGTCAACCTTGTGAGAGTTGAGTAACGCGATAAACTCTCTCAAATCTTTGTGAAGCTTCATCGTTGGGATCGCGAGACTGTTCGATCAGCTCGAACAAGATATCCAAGCGCTGTTGGGGAGTCAGGGAAAGATAGTATTCCCTCGTCGCCTTTTCCTCTTCTTCAAACGAAGAGAAGACTTTCGCTCGCCGCTCCATAGTTCCTAGTCTAGCGGCCCCGCCCTTCGACTCGACTCCAGTAGCGCCTCTTGCTCGGGCGTGAAACGGCAGCGATCGGGAACCGCGTACAGCATCTCGCTCGTCCCACTTCCATGGGTCGCCGTATCGAGCAGCACCGCGTTGTTGCGGGCGTCGAAGTTACACGGATCGGCACTCAACGCGCGCGCGAACGATTCCCTTGCGCCTTCAAGATTCCCCAACAAATAGAGCGCGGCACCGTAGTTCGCGAGAGCCTGAGGGTCGATCGGATCGGCATCGAGAACAGCTTGAAATTCACGGCGAGCGTCGGCGGCGCGGCCGGAGCGCAAATAGAACACTCCGATTTCGGTCGTTACATCGCTTGCGTCCGGCGCCAGACGGCGCGCCTCAAGCAACAGCCCCTTCCTCTGCTCCCATACCGCGCGCCCGCCCGGCTCCAACGCCCGCGCCAATTGCAGTTTCGGACGAACTTTCCCGGGAGACTTCGCAACCGTATCGCGCCAGAGCGTTTCTTCGCTCCGCCAAAAGCGGGCGCGGTCGAAAGTGAGGCCGCCTAGGACGAGCGCCACCAACGGCAACAGAAACCGCGTCCGCCTCTTCAGCAGAAGTCCCGCCGCCAAGCTCAGGCTGAGCATCGGCAAATAGACGCGTCGTTCCGCGAACACATCCGCCAGCGGAACGATACTCGACGTCGGGGCGATCAAAATCAAGAACCCAACCGCCCAAAAGGCCGCCTCAAACTTGCGGGCGTAAAGCAGCGCGGCGCACGCCATCAAGATCAGCGCCGTCCCGGCCTCGACGGTTGCGCTCTCCAAGCCGGGGGAAACCGGAAAATCTCGGTCAAAGTTGAGGCCGATCGGCCAAGCGACGAGCCGCAAGTATTCCAAGATTACGCGCGGCTGGGTTAAGACATATTCGCGGAGGGAAACCTCGGCAAGGTCAAAGCCAACGCCGGCGCCCTGGGTGACTTGGGCCGCGTAGGCGAGCCGGCCGCCGGCCGCCGCGACCAAGGCGACCATCCACGCCAGGGGCTTCCGCAATGCCGCGAAATCCGCGAGGCTCTTGCCGTTGACAAAATATTCAACGCCGAGGAGAAAAATCGGGAACGCCGCGGCTTCCTCCTTGGCAAGCAAGCTGAGGGCGAACCAGCCGATAGCGACCGCGTACTTCTCGTCAACCCACGCTTTCCAACAAAGCAGACACAGCAACGTCGCCAGCAACGTCGCGCGCGCGAAGACGTAGGTGACCGCTTCGGTTTGAATCGGGTGCAAGGCGAAAATCAGCATCGCCGCAAGCGCGGCGCCTTCACCGACCAAGCGGCGGAAAACACTCCAGGCAACCCACACCGCCCCGAGGTGCAGTAACAGGTTCACAAGGTGGAAGCCAAGCGGCTCGCGTCCACCGAGTTGCAGGTTCAGCCAAAACGTGAAGCAGGTCAAAGGCCGCGTGCGTTCGAGCCGAAACACTTCCCACGATCCCGACCACTCGCTCAAAATCGGGTCACTGAACAGAGAATAATCGTCGAGGTGAAACGAGGCCCACAGGCAGGGGCTCAGCGCGGCCGCGGCGGCAAGCAGGACGAGCAGTGGTCCTCGGGAAGGCATGCTATGATCGCTGTTTACCCTGGAAACGGCCGGGCAACCCGGTCACTGTACCACTCGGGCGAACAAAAACTCCCTGCCGGCCCCGCCCCGGCTCCTCATGAAACGCGCCGCGAAACCGAAACCTCGAGCCGCGAAACCCACCGCCGGCGTTAAGAAACCAAAGACCGCCGAAGAGCGCAAACGACGCATCAGCACCATCCTGCGGCGACTCAATCAAGACTACCCGGACGTCGAGTGCGCCCTAGGCCACGCAAGCGCTTGGGAACTGCTCGCCGCCACGATTCTTTCGGCCCAATGCACCGACAAGCGAGTCAACCAAGTGACGCCGGGGTTGTTCGAAAAATATCCGACGATCGAAGACATGGCCGCCGCCGCGCCCGGCGACATCGAGAAGGAAATCAAATCGACCGGTTTTTTTCGTAACAAGGCCAAGTCGTTGAGCGGCGCGGCCCGGAAGATCATCGCCGAGTACGGCGGCCGCGTGCCGCAAACGATGGAGCAGCTGCTGGCCCTGCCCGGCGTCGCGCGAAAGACGGCCAACGTCGTCCTCGGCACTTGGTTCGGGAAGGCGACGGGCGTGGTGGTGGATACACACGTGCAGCGCATCTCGCGGCGATTGGATTTGACTCGGCGCGACGATCCGAAAAAGATCGAGCAAGACTTGATGGCCCTGTTGCCCACGAAGCGCTGGATTCTCTTCTCGCACCAGATCATCCACTTCGGCCGCTCCGTGTGTGTGGCGCGTAAGCCGCGATGCGTGGAATGCCGTTTGCAAAACCTTTGTTATGCCCCGGATAAGACGGTATAGGCGGCGGGGGCGAAATTCGCTTTGGATTTTCAAGAGCGGAATCCGCGGGCCCGGCGCCCTCGGCGGCTCACGCTCCTCTCGATAAGGAAGTAGTTTCAAGTGTTGAAAGATCTGGCATCATGGCTGACCGCCTTGGGTCCGTTCGGCGTCTTCTTGATTTCGCTGCTGGACTCCGTTGCCGTGCCCATGCCGCAGGGGGTTGACGCCCTGCTCATCGCGCAAGCCATCGCGGCCCCCGAAACAGCCTATTGGGGCGCGGCGCTGGCGGTCGTCGGATCGGCGCTGGGGTCGCTGATTCTCTTCCACACGGCGCGGCGGGCCGGCCGGGCGATGCTCGAAAAGAAGGCTTCGAAGACCGGCATCGATAAGATGCACCAACAGATCGATCAATTCGGCGCTCTGGTTTTGCTGATTCCGACGATGGTGCCCTTGCCGCTGCCGATGAAGCTTTTCGTCATTGCGGGCGGCGTATTCCAAATGAAGGTCGGGCAATTCGTGGCGGTAATCGTCTTCGCTCGATGCGTGCGCTATTTCGGCGAGGCTTTCGTGGCTCTTCGCTACGGCGACCAAACGGCGGACTTCCTGCAAGAAAACGCCGTGGCGGCGGTGATCGGAGCGGTTCTTCTGATCGCCGTTTTCTACGGCGTCAATCAATGGTCGACTCGGCGGGTGAGCGAAGGTTCGTAGCGGTCCGCGCGGCGACGATCAGACGCCGCCTCCCCTTACCCTTCCCGACACACGGTGGAAATCTCCCCACCACAACGCCGACAATAAGGAACTTCGCGGGCAGGCCGGATGAGCGACGAAATTCGGATCGAATACCTCCATCTCGAACAACGCTGGCGACAGCGCTTGGATGTTCTCATCGTCCTGGCCGCCTTGGCGACGATTCCCATTGTCATCCTGCAAGAAAAAGGCGTTGACCACCCGGCGGTCATCGCGACCGATTGGTTTATTTGGGCGGCCTTCCTCGTTGAATTTCTCTTCGGACTGGTGACGGCGCGGCGACGCTTGGACTACACACGGCGTCAGTGGCTGAGCGTAGCCGTGGTCGTCCTCTCCTTCCCGCTCTTGCCTGATTTGTTGGCGTCGGTTCGGGTCGCGCGGGTCACGCGCCTGTTGCGGCTGGTACGGATGCTGGCCGTAACCGGACGAGGTCTGCGCGCCATGCGCACCTCGTTGGCCGGCCAGAGTCTTATCTACGTGGCGGCGCTGACCGCGCTGCTGACGGTTTCAGCCGCGGCGCTGCTTACTGTCGTGGAGGGCGAAACGGCACACGCGGAATTCACCGACAGTCTGTGGTGGGCGATTGTGACGGTGACGACGGTGGGGTACGGCGACATTGCACCAACCACGCCGGTGGGACGCGTGCTCGCGGTCGTGTTGATGCTCAGCGGACTGGGTTTGCTCTCGACATTGGCGGCCTCGATCAGCGCCTATTTCGTCGGCAGCGATTCGGACAAGGAATTGTTGGAGATCAAGCACCGGCTGGAACGGATCGAGCGGCTTCTCGAAGAATCGAACAAGGCCTCGAAGACGGATCGGGCGGACCGCGAAGGCAACGGGCCGGCCTGAGGCGCGCCTTGACGGGGTTCCTATCCGTCTCCAGTGAGACGCCGGATTTCCGCCATCGCGGGAGTTCCGGCCGCAGCGGTCTTCCATCAAAGTGACTACAATAGTTACATGATCAAGAATTTGCGCGAAAGCAAGGCCAAGCTTTCCGAACTCGTGGATTTGGCCGCAAGTGGAGAGGATGTTCTGATCACCGTTCGGGGAAAACCAAAAGCCCGGTTGACCGGTGTGAAAAAGCTCCCCAAGGACGATCGAGCCGAGTGGATAAGAGATCTTCGAGCGCTACACAAGCGCCATGCCCCAAAAGGGCCGGTCACTCCTATCGAGGAAATACTCGATGAGCTGCGCGAAGACTTGGTTTGACGCCGATGACCTATTGGGACACGTCGGCGCTCTTTAAGCTGTACTTCGCGGAGCGGGATTCATCCGAGTTCTTCGATCTGCTGGCCCTACAACAAGACGCTAATATCTTCACGTCGGCGATTACCTCGAGCGAAATTCTGTGTTCCTTGCATCGCAAGGAACAATTGGGAGAATTGGATAAAGGGGAAGCGTCGGAAATCTTTGAAGTATTCAGCGAGGATGTCCAGAGCAGCCGTGTCGTCCTCATTCCGCACGGCGACAATATCACAAAGCGGATTGAGATCTTTCTGGCGGAGGCAGCCGCGCGTTCGGCCCCGCTGATCATTCGCAGCCTCGACGCGATTCATTTGGCGACTGCGCTGCAGTTAGGCGTCGACGCTCTGGCAACAACCGACCAACGGTTGCGAAAGGCTGCCGCACTGGCCAGCCTGTCCACGCTGCCCTAACCCTTGCCGCTTTCCCCCTCCGGCTCGCTTTCCCAAGCCCGCCGTCCCAGCAGTGCCACCGAGGCCGCGAAGCCGACCACCAGACCCACAAAAGTCGAGAAATACATAATCACCATGCCGATCAACACGATCAGCCCGCGCTCGATGCGGTCACGCGGCATGGCGAGCGCGACGTAAGCGCACGCAAACCCGGTCAAAATCAGCGTCAACGAAAACGCAACGTCGAGCACCGGGCGAAACAGCTCCAGCAAGGGCCGGATGAAATAGAAAATCGGCAGACCAAAGAGCAAATAGCTGAAAATACCGCTGAAGATCGAGTCCATCTCCTTTCGGCCGCGCCGGTAACGCTCGGCCACAACAACGGTTGCACCCGTCCACAAGGGGCCTTGAAGAGGAAAGAACGGCCCGGCCAGGACGGCCATCAGCAGATTGCGGCAGCCGATCGTGAGATGCGTGCGGCGCTCATCGACGGGGACGTGTTCGTCGGGGCGCTCGCGGGCCGCGTCGCCGACAATCGCCGTACCGGTGATGATGTCGCCGAATCCGACGACGTATGCCGCCACGGCCAACGGCAGAGCGGCGGCGAAAAATTCCAAGCTCGGCAAGCCCTGGGAGAGCGTACTGAAACCGCCAAGGAGCGTCCCAAACTCGGGGAGAAAGAAGATGTCGCCGGGATTGAAGATCCACTGTCCGGTCTCGGCGTCGACGAAATACGACTGGAAGCCCCGATAACTCACCTCGCCGACCCAGGGGCCGACGACCATCGCCGCGAAAAAGCCGGGCGCAATGCCGAGCGCGCCGAGAAAGGCGACACCGCGGTAACGCTTCTTCCAACGTTCGAGGGGTTCGGAAAACAGCAGCAGCAGCGAGACGCAGACCGCGAGCAGAATGCAAACCGGCAGAGCTTCGATCCGCGAGGGACGAGCGCCCGAACGAGGAATGAACTCCCCGTAGACGGCGCTCATGCCGGCGCCGAGAATGATCCCCGCCTTGAGCGTCCTTGGCACCGCTCGCAGAAACCAGTTGCTCAAACCCGAGACGCCCATCAGCAGAAAAGTCGCCGCCACCAGCAACACGACCGCCGTGACAAACGCCGTGCGTTCGGGGACGGTCTCGTACTCCATCGCCTGGCGGAGAACCAGTGGCAGGGCGGGCGTCAACCAGCCCGCGCAATAGGGGTCACCGAAAACGATCGGTCCCGCGCAAACGACCATCGACGAGACGATGCACATGGCCACGGCGGTTTCGAAGCTCATCCCCCACCACTCCATATAGAGCGGCACGATCGAGAGCCCCGTGGCCCCGGCCACCAGCAAGCCCTGAATCAGTTCGGGAATTTCAACGCCGACGTGGACGAAAGGAACGCGCAGGGTGAAAGGCCCCCATTGAATACCGGGATGGACAGCGCCGTGCGAGCGAAGGGGGACCATGGTTCAACGGGCGCGAGCCGGGGAGACGGCATCGTAGCACAGTTGATATTGGGTAGGTTCACGAGATGAATCTTTTCAACCGGGGTCGGGCGCGACGAGCTGTGAGCCACCGCTGCGAATTCGAATGCTGCGGGCCCCTTAGCCCGATGCCGTGTAGTCGCTCCAAATCGGATGCCCGCCGGATGACGGGTCCTGACGCGCAGGAGCCCCCAAGAATTTCGGCTCGGTTTATGACAGCAAGGTGTATGCGACACCGTAGACAAAGAGCCACAGCGGTCCGCCGCCGGCCAGGATCAGGAAAAAATGTTCAACGGTCATTTTCTTGTGCCCTCTGCTGACTCCTTCGGCACTTAGACGGAGCAGTTACCGATAACTCTGTAAACTCTGTGAGGAGGCTTACATGACCGGCCTCGGGTCGGTGACTAATAAGACAACCGCGATGAGCTGCTCAGTCGCGCATCCTGAGGTTGCACTTGTCTTCGCCGTCGCGAATTGTCAGGACGAGCCCCTTCAGTTTTTTCAATTTGCCTTTGTAAGCGAAATAGACGTACCCGCCCGAGGGGTGATCGGCGGGATCGGCTGAAAGGGCGTGGATGGACAGAATTCTGTCGGGCCGTTCGTCGGCGTGGGGAGGGTTGGGCGCAACGCGGGGTTCGGCGGGCGCTCTCGGCAAAGGCGGGCCGTCGCGACGTGGGTCGTCGGGGAAGCGCGGAAAGCGCGGAGGCCCGCCGATTGTCACGCCTTCAAACCCGCCCGTGCGCTGATTCGGGCGTCCGACGGACACCGTCGTTCCGCGGTTCCCTTGGCTGTACTCGGGGCGCAGCAAGGAGGCAACAACGTATTGCGCGTGAACAGGAAGCAGCGGCAGATCCGCTTTCTTCCAATTGAGTTGGAAATCGCTCGACCCGAGAGCAATCGCTTTTCCGCGCTCGGGAAAGACGCCGATCTCGAAAATAAGCATACCGGGAATGAACCGGATTCCCTGAGGTGTCGGCAGGCTGCGACGCAGGTAGTCGGCGCCGATCGCTCCGTCTTGGACCCGACAGGCCGATAGGTAATCCTTGACCGAAGCTCTCGGTTCGAGTTGCGCGCGGGCCGCGACTCCGCTCGCGAGAAAGGCGAGAACACAGACGCCGATGCGTGTCGTTTCTTTCATCACGGTCCCGCGGTGGAGGTCGGGCTTCCGTGCAACGTTGGAACCATCTTACCGCCGCCACTTCACTCGAAAATGATAGCGATCGTCTCCTCGCTTGGGGTCGGAAATTTCGATGACGGCGAGGTAGTGATTACCTTCCCAGGGTCTTTCGAGCAAAACGACCTTGCCTCGGCCGTCCTTCTTCTCGACACCCATATCGCGAACCCTCGATGCCGGCACGGGCTGCGAGAACGAAAAGCTCTCGACACCAATCGGGCGGCCGGCGGTGTTTTCCGCCATCACGCGATCGGCCCGGATGCGCAACCGCACGGTGCCGTCGACGCGGCCGCGAAATTCGAACAGGCCTTCGTTGCGGTCGTCGTAGCTCGACGGATCGTTGTTGTCGGAAAAGATTTCGGTGCCGGGCACAGCGGGCGTGGAAGCGGCCGTTCCCGCGGAAGGGGAAGCCGGTGCCGGGGCAGGCGCCGCGGGCTGTGGGGAGGTTGCCGGAGGCGCGGGCTCCAGCCGAGCCCCGCGGCGCACCGCCTCCATGTGTTTCGCCAAGATCGTGCTGCCGCGCGAAGCGGCCCGCGGGTCGTCGGGGAGAGTGGGCGCTTCAGCCGCCGGTTGTCGCGTCGGCTCGGACGGCGCCAACTCGCCTCGTTCCCAACTCAGCCGAGCATGATAACGGTCTTCCCCGCCCTTCGGATCGGAAATCCGTAACTTCGCGGTATAGCCATTTTCCGGCGTGGGCGGCTCGACCAGGGTGATCTTGCCACGCCCGTCCTTTTTCTCGAGTTTGAACTGTCGAAACGCCGCCCTCGGCAGAGGCTGCGTGAATTCGGAGCCGTCGTTACGCGGCGGCCCGCCGTTCAAGGCGCGATAACCGACACTGGCCGCTCGGACGAAGACATCCAGCTCGCCGTCGACGTGCAGGCGCAAGTCGAACTGACCTTTCCTCGAACCTTCGTCATATCCGCCGGCACGCGTCGGTTGAAAACTCGTCAGGCCGGAAAAGCTGTCCGCTCCGGCCCCGCCGGACGCGGTGGTGTCCGCCACCCGGGTCCGCGCGGGCGTGGCCGCGGTCAGCGGCGTCGAAACCGGGTCGGTCGCGGCCGGCTCGGCGATTCCCAAATACGGGTTGTAGGTGTAGTCCAGCGAAAAGCGCCCGGGAAAGCGCAAATTCCTTGATGCCGCGTACGCCGGATCCAGTCCCCACTGGCCGGTGGCGAGCACCTTGCGTTTGCGAGTGCGGGTGTCGTGCCATCCCCAGAACGGTTTAGCTTTGTTGGAACCGTGCTTACGGCCAAGAAAAGCCCCGGCGATTTCGGCAAGCCGCGGACGGGGCCGACCGCCTTGGGGTGCGTAGGCGTAATAGGCGTCGAAAGCCCGACCTTGTTTCGACGGGCCATGCGCGCGCAGCCACCAATGCTCATAGATAGGCAGTAGCTCATAGCCCACGTTGCGATCGTCCGGGTGCCGAGGCCGCTCGGCCTTGCCCTTGAAAACGTAGGTCACGCCGGTGCCCTCGGAAAATTCGTCATCCCGAACCGAGTAGCGCGAGTGACCGCCGTCGGTGCCGTAAACGCCGTGTCCGCCGGATTCGATAAACACCACCGGGTGCGCGCCGTCGCTGAACTCGACTTTGCCGTCAAGGCGGTGGACACCCTTTTTGACCGCGCGGTCGTTGCGGTAGGAATAGATATTGTTGTGCGCCAGCGTCTCCATGGTTTGGAGTCGGCCGAACTCCGAGCCATCGCGCTCGACGGTCAAGATCATACCCTCGTTGTCGTTTTCGTGACACGTGCCGGCGACGCACTTGTCGGAGTAATCACGCGGGTGGAAGAAGTTGTAGATCAGAAACCAATGCGTGGAGGTCTCCATCGCGGCGTAGTACACATAGCCCTGCGAGGAGCCGACTTCAGCGCGATCCCAATTGTTGTCTCCCCGCCAGTCGCCATCGAGGTCAAATCGCGCGAGATAGTCGCTTTTCGGCTGGAACCAAGTTTCCCCGGCCACCTTGGGCGCGTAGTGTTCAGCCAAGTGTCGGTACCTGTCACGAGAAGGAGATTCGGCCGGAAAAGTTGTGCGCTCGTCCGGCTTGCGGCTCGCGGCATTCTCGGCCACTTCGATTTCGATCGAAGCGGTCTTGCCGTCGAGAGTCGTTTCGACCTGAAAGCGCCCGGAATTCTCGCCGGCGGTAAACAGCACAGCGTCCTGGAGCGTAAATTGACCGGTCGCCCGACTCAGTAAGACCGCCCCCAGACCTTGGCCGCGTTCCTGATAGAAATCCTCATCCTCACGACCTTGGAAGCGAAAGAGTTTTGACAGCCAACCGGCGTCTTTGTCTCTTAATTCGAAGCCTCCGGCATTTCGCTGCAGGCGCACCCGTTTCGGCTCGCTGTCGGGGGCCTCGGCGACTTCGCCGTATGCCCGCATTTGAATAACCAGAGACTCATGGGGCCGCACCCGCGCCTCGGCGAGATCGGTGTAGATCTGGATTTCGGTGACGGGTATTTGGGCCAAAAGAGCCGCCGGCATCAGCAAGGAAAGCAATAGCAACAAACGCGGAGTTCCAGGCATCGGTCACCTCTATCCATTGACCCGAGCGAGCGGCCCTCGGTTACTTCAATTTGAGCATAGCGTGAGTGGCGACGAAGGGAGGAGAAACCGCTGAATACGCCCCACGCGGCCGGGGATCATACGTGTACTCGCGGGATGCCGCGAGCCGCGGTGTTTCGATCGGCAGACGGCGCCTAACCGACCGGCGGCGCGTAACCACCGCGCTCCGAGTCGCGCTACTCCAATTCCTTCACCGCGATGTTCCGAAAGCGGTGGTAGCTCTCTTCCCCGGCCCAGCGCGAGCCCGAATGCACCTGGACGGCGATCATGCCGTCCTCGGCCCCGCCGGCGGCGTGATTGGCGGTGTCTTGGAAAACGGTCACCTGCTTCCCATTGAGCCAGACGGTGATGCGCGGAGGATTCCCCGTGATCCGCGCACGCAGCGCGTTCCAGTCGTCCTTGCGCCAGACCTCTTGCCAGCCTTCCGAGGGCGTCCTGTTCACACCTTCCAACCGTTCCCCGTAAATGCCGCCGACATTCTCACCTTCCAGATAATCGATCATCACCTGGTAAGCCTGACCGGCTCCGTTCGAACGCAGAAACAGTCCCCCGTCGCAGCCCCAATCGGGCTTGATTTCCAGATAGACTTCGAAGTCTTTGTAGCGCTTATCGCTGAGCAACACCCCGCCGTTGCCCTGGGGGCTCTGGCGTCCCGTGAGCACGTCGTCAAGTACACGCCATTCACGTGTATTGCCCTGATGGGTGGTCATACTGATGTGCCAACCGGCGATGTTCTGATGATTAAAAATTGACGTGAACCCAGGCGGAATCGATCCGATCTCGTGCTGCTGGGATGGGGCCGTGCCGAGGGCCGCGACCAGCCCGACGACGAAACCCGCAATGACCGCAATTCGGCGCATGAAAATCCCTCTCTCGATGCCTAGCCTAACACGACATCCCGGTCTGTTATTGAAACGCGCTGAATGCCCCACCGCCGGCGGAATCCATCAAACCCGCCCGAATGCGACCGATAAGTACATTAGTCTCTCCTCCAACCGGGTGCGCTGTCACGGCAATGGGTAAAACCGGGCCGGGCAGCGCGCCCACCCCTTGACCCGAGGAGACGCAAAGACCGCAACGATCACGACGGCAGCCGCTCCGCCAGCAGTTCCGCCACGTCCGCCACGCGAACATCGTCGCGGCCGGCGTGCTGCGCCGCGTCACTCAGCATAATCGGGCAATAGGGACAAGCCACGGCCACCGTCGAGGCTCCGGTGGCGGCAAGCTCGGCAAAGCGCTTGTGATTGATGCGGCCCCCGGGCAGCTCGACCTTGTCGTCGGCGATGAAGATTTGCGCTCCTCCGGCGCCGCAACAGAACACGTCCTTCCCATGGCGCACCGGCTCGGTCAGCTCAACGCCGCAAGCATCCAGCACGGCGCGCGGTTGCTCGGTAACGCCGCGGCCGCGCGCCAGATAGCAGGGGTCGTGGTAGACGACGGGCTCCGAGGACGGTTGCACCGTGAGCTTGTGGCGCAGCTCCTCGATCAACTCGGTGTGATGAACGACTCGGATACCCAACTTCTCAAACGCCTCGTTTTGCCGGTAATCGACATCCAGCATACGCGTGCAATGCGGACAGCAGGTCACTAAGTTCTTCACGTTGTGCGACGCGAACGACCCGATGACTTTTTCGGAAAGCTCCATGTAGAGGTGTTCATTCCCCGCCCGGCGCGCCGGCTCGCCGCAGCAGGTCTCGCGCTGGAGAACACCCCAAGAAACTCCGGCGGCATCGAGGATCTTCGCCATCGCGCGGGCCACATCTTGCCCATGCGGGTCGTAACTGTTGCCGCAGCCAAGCCACAGCAGCCACTCGGCGGTTCCGTCCAAGATTGGGAACTCCTCGCCCTCGATGAATTTCGCCCGCGTGTCGTGAGAAACCTTCCAGGGATTATGCGGGGCCCGCTCCATCGCCGTGAACAGGTCCGACACTTTGTCATTGTGGGTCCGGCCTTCGCTGACCAGCCCGCGCCGCAGGTCGAGAATTTTCGCCCCGACATGCTCGATGCCGACCGGGCAAATCTGCTCGCAGGCGCCGCAAGAGAGGCACTGGAAAAGATCGTCTTCGCGAATCCAGGCTTCGCCGCGCTCAACCTCGGCAGTCGTTCCGGCGATCACTTCCGCGCCCGCCAACAGCCCGTGCTGCATTTGCAGAATGACTTCCTTCGGATTCAGCGTCCCGCCAACGGCGTTCGCTGGACAAGCATCGCCGCAGCGGCCGCACTCCACGCAAGAATTCACATCGAGAATGTCTTTTGCCGAAAGGTCGCCAAAGTGGAGCATCCCGAAATCGTCGTCGTCTTCCTCGCGTAGCGGGCGCATGCTGCTCGTCGTCTCGCCTCGGAACAAGATCGCAATCGGCCCGATCACGAGATGCAAGTGCTTCGAGTTGGGGATCAGCAACAACATGCCGGCGAGCGAAACCGTATGCAGCCACCAGTTGATAATCCATGGCGTCGAGCCCGCTTCCAAGCCTTGCCGGCCGGCCAGGTAGGTCACCATCAGCAGAACAATCAGCGCCGCCACGTAGCCCGACGACGGCGAGATCTTTCCCAATGTTGGCGGCCGCACTATAAAGCGGCGATAGGCAAGGCCGACGATGCCCACCAACACGGCGATAGCCCAGACGGCGGCGAATGTTCCGTACCAACTCTGATCCGCCGCGGCCTCTTCCAGCCCGACGAAGCCCTGGTGGATGTGCTCGATACTGACCCATCCAAAAGCGAAGAAGCCCCACATCACCAGCGCATGCAGGAGCCCCGCAACCGGCCGGTCGTGAATGACGCGAGTCTGGAGCATGACCTCGAGAAAGGTCGAAACCAGGCGACGCCCGAGGTCGATACGCGGAAGAGGCGGCTCGGCCCGGCGCATTTTCTCCAAGCGAGTGTAGACCGTTCGCAGGAAATACGCGAGCGACGCGAGCAGAAGCAGCAAGAGTGCGATCTGGGTGATCACGATCGGCGACCGTCCGTGGTTGTTTTCATTTGCGTGGGCGGTGCAAAAATGGGCCCGCGCGGCCCGGACACGCGCCGGTTCCGCCGAAAAAGTTCAGCCGCTGAACGATCCGCTAAAATCGAATGCATTGATGCCTGACTCCGGGCCCGCCTTTTGCGACGTTGCTCTTCCCGTTCCCGTCGATCAGCCGTTCACCTACCGCTTGCCCGAGCCCTTGCGGGAACGCGCCCGGCCCGGTGCGCGCGTCCTGGCGCCGTTCGGGTCCCGTAAGCTGACCGGGGTCGTTCTTGAGCAACACAAGAGCCCGCCCCCCGGAAAAGTCCGCGATATCATCCGCCTGCTGGACGACGAACCGGCACTCACTCCGGAACTGCTCAAGCTGGGCCGTTGGATCGCCGAATATTATAGCGCTCCGCTGGGCGAGGTTCTCAAAACGATGTTGCCGCTCGGCGGCACGATCCGAGCCGGCAAGCTGCTCTCACTCACCGCCGCGGGGCAAGAGGCCGCCGGCCAACTCGCCGACGAAGACGATGACGATCGGGTCGTGCAGGTGCTCCGAGCTCTCGGCAAGCGGCCCCTCAGCGAGGCTTATCTCAAGCGTAAGATTGCGGGCGTTGTGCCGGTGGTGCGGAATTTGCGACGCAAGGGGTGGGTGGCAAGCGATCCGGTCGTCAAGCAAAGCGATCCGTTACGGGCGCGTTCGGGAACGCTGATGCTGGCGGCGGGCGTGCTCGACACAGCTCTCGAAAAAACCACCCGAGGCGAGAGTTGGCTGATCGACTATCTACAACGCGACCCCGGTCCACATCGCGTCGACGCCCTGACGGAAGAGCGCAAAGACGTCAAGCGCGTCGCCGCGACTCTGGCGAAGGCGGGTGTCGTCAACCTATGGCGTGATTTCGGCACGCCCGCCGCCAAGAGCGCCGAGCACTCTCCGGCGCGCGCCCGCGTCTCGCTCAATGACGATCAGGAATCCGCTTTCGACGCTCTCCGCTCGTCGCTTCAAGACGGAAAATACAGGACGTTCCTGATCCACGGCGTTACCGGCTCAGGCAAAACGGAAGTCTATCTGCGGGCGATCGAGGAAGCTTTGCGGCTCGGGAAGAGCGCCTTGCTTATGGTCCCCGAAATCGCCCTGACACCCGCCGTGGCGGGACAATTTTTCGCCCGTTTCGGAGACCTCGTAGCGATTCTCCACAGCGCCTTTTCCGGCCTCGAACGATCGGACCAATGGAAGCGGCTGCGCGAGGGGAAAGCGCGAGTCGCGGTGGGAACCCGCTCGGCGGTCTTCGCCCCCCTGGTCGACCTAGGCCTCGTCATCGTCGACGAAGAACACGACAACAGTTACAAGCAAGACGAAACGCCGCGCTACCACGGACGCGACGTGGCCGTAGTGCGAGGACAACGCGCCGGAGCCACCGTCATTCTCGGGTCGGCGACGCCGAGTCTCGAAACGCGCTACAACGCCGAGCGCGGCAAATACGACTTACTGAGCATGCCGGAAAGAATCGAGCGACGTCCGCTCCCCGAGGTCGACATCATCGACATGCGTCTCGAGTTCGTCGAGACCAAGCGCCAAGACCTCTTTTCGCGAGCTTTGGAAGAGGCGCTGCGAGCCCGCCTCGACGCCGGCGAGCAGGTCATGATGTTGCTCAACCGGCGCGGGTTCTCAAGTTTCGTGGTCTGCCGCTCCTGCGGCGAACGCATCGAGTGCCAAAACTGCTCGGTAACGCTGACCTTTCACCGCCGCGAGCAAAAGCTCTCTTGCCATTACTGCGACTACGCCGAACCGGTGCCCAAGGCCTGCCCGAAATGCGAGAGCGAATACATCTATTTCATGGGCAGCGGGGCGGAGAAAGTCGAAGACTACCTACGCCAACGCTTGCCGAAAGCACGCATCGCGAGGCTCGACCGCGATACCGTGCGCGGTCGCGAACACTATGAATCCGTGCTGGGGGCGTTTCGCGAAGGCCGCTACGACATTCTCGTCGGCACCCAGATGATCGCCAAGGGACACGACATCCCCAACGTCACCTTGGTCGGCGTCGTCACCGCCGACGTCGGCCTCGGCATGCCCGATTTTCGTGCCGCCGAAAGGACTTTCCAACTGCTCACCCAAGTCGCCGGCCGCGCCGGGCGCGGAGATCTCAAGGGCAAGGTTTTGTTCCAAACCATCAACCCCGACCACTACGCGATTCGTTTCGCGGCCGCGCAAGACTACGACGGTTTCTACAAGAAGGAGTTGAACTTCCGCCGCCAACTGCACTACCCTCCTCTGGCGCCGATGGCCGTTTTGCTGGTGCGTTCGAAGAAGCTCGAAGAGGCCTTGGCGCTAAGCGGAAAGCTCGGCCGACACTTGCACGAAAACGTCCCCGACGGGGTGCGGTTGATGGGCCCCGCCGCCGCCCCGGTCGTGCGGCTCAAGACGGATTATCGATATCAGTTCATCCTCAAGGGCAGAAATCGCAAGCTGGTCGCCAAGGTCGTCACCCGCGCCCGCCGTTTCG
The DNA here is from genome assembly GCA_965248235.1 of Bryobacterales bacterium. GTDB lineage: Bacteria > Acidobacteriota > Terriglobia > Bryobacterales > UBA6623 > UBA6623. The sequence continues at coordinate 1,332,255 of CBDFIU010000004.1, forward strand.
CCGTCGACGAGAACTGGCCCGCAACCGCCTTGGTCATCGACATCGACCCGACGAGCGTGATGTAACCGATCGGACCCCGCCGCTCCACAACCGGCAGCGCGTCGGCCTATACTGTCGAACAAGGTCGGCACGAGTGCCGGTCACCGCCATTGCGCTACGCTGAATAGAGTCGCGAAATCCCGCGGCGTACTCGCGATTGGTTTATGGATTCGCACTCCCGCCGAGCATTCTTGCGAAAAGGTTTTCAGGCCGCCGCCGCCGCGTCGGTAGCCAGTGGGGCGCCCGCCCTCTTCGGCGCCCGCAAACCGAAACCGCCGCTGTGGAACGTTCTGTTCATCGGGGTCGACGATCTGCGCCCCGATTTGGGTTGCTATGGAAACAGAACCGTTCACACGCCGAATATCGACCGCTTGGCGGCGGACGGGCTCACCTTTACGGGCGCCTATTGCCAGCAAGCGGTTTGCAGCCCTTCACGCACCTCGCTGCTGACCGGGCGACGACCCGATACCACCCGCGTCTACGACCTCGAAACGCATTTTCGGCGGTACCTGCCTGGCGCTCGGACCCTGCCCGAGCAATTTCGGCGCGCCGGATACGCCTCGACGGCATTCGGGAAAGTCTTCCACAAACCACAGCTCGATGATTTCCCCTCCTGGAGCATTCCGGCATGGATGCCCGACAGCAAACAGTGGAACAGCGAGGCCAACAACTCATCGGCGCGGCAAAAATGGGATGAGTTGCGCGCCGCCAACTGGGTCTCCCCCGAACGCGTCTACTACGACCCCGCCAAGCGGCAACCGCGGCCGCCGGGTTCGGGTTGGGGCATGCCCAGTTGGGAGTCGCGCGACGTCCCCGACGCATCTCTACCCGACGGCCAAATCGCCGATGCCGCCGGCGCGGCCCTGAAAGAGTTGCGCAATCGGCGCTTTTTCATCGGCGCCGGGTTCCTGAAACCGCATCTTCCCTTCGTCGCCCCGAAGAAATATTACGATCTCTATCCGGCCGACAAGATCGATTTGACCGAAAACACCGCCTGGCCGCACAGCGTTCCGCTCTTCGCGCTGCACGATTCCGACGAGCTGCGCGGCTATAGCGACATCCCGGCCGAGGGATCCATTTCTGAAAAAAAGGCCCGCGAACTCGTGCGAGGCTATTACGCGTCAATCAGTTACGTGGACGCCCAAATCGGTCGACTCATTGACACGCTCGACAGCCAAGGCTTGCGCGAAAACACCGTGATTGTCTTGTGGGGCGACCATGGCTATCACCTCGGCGAACACGGCCTTTGGAACAAGCACACGAATTTCGAGGCCGCCACGCGCTCGCCCCTCGTCGTCAGCGTCCCGGGGCAACGCAATGCCGGGCGCAAGACCGGCGCGCTCACCGAATTTGTCGACATCTTTCCGTCACTGTGCGAGCTTTGCGGTGTCTCGCGTCCGTCGGGGCTTGAGGGCTCGAGCTTCGTGCCGCTGTTTGACGACCCCGAACGGCTTTGGAAGCGAGCGGTCTTCAGCCAGTACCCCAGGGAAATCCCCGGCGTCGGCCCCGGCATGGGGCATTCGATGCGCACCCAACGCTACCGCTTCACCGAGTGGAGAGCCTTCGACACCAACTTCTTGACGTCGGAGCTTTACGACTACGAACTCGACCCCCATGAAACACGCAACATCGCCAACCGGCCCTCCAACATCAGTTTGGTCAACGGACTTTCCGGGATGTTAAACGAAGGCTGGCGATCGTCGCTGCCGCCGATTGACGGACCCGTGTAGCGAAACGACCGGGCCAAGCATCCCGATTCACTCACCGAAAAGATCATCGCCATTCGCATGATCGCTGGGATAGCCCGCAATCTCCTCAATGCCGAATCCCCCGACGTGGCGCACGCTTTAGCCTGCCGTGTCGCCACTCCCGGCGACGTCTCTTCTGAAGCAATCGGCCGGCCGAAACGAATTTCATACGTTCCCACACAAGGAAGTCAGCGCTCCGGCCACAATACGCCACTCAGCCCCGACCCCCAAACAGCCGCCCCTTGAACATCTCCTCCCCGCCGGTTACCCTTTCTCAAGAGCGCCCCGACCCCAATTCGCCGGTTGCCCGCTGCCGAATCCTCGCTAACGACGACTCGAAGGAACAAACCATGTCAACCGTTCGCACCGCAAGACGCTTGACGCTGGCGGCAATGGCGGCCCGCCCCGCGCCACCGCCGGCCGCAAAACCCGACATCGCTATTGCCGACCTCACCGCCCGAGCCGTGCGCGAGCCCGCCGGCGGTGCGACCTACGTCATCGTCCGCGTCGAAACCAACCAAGGGACCGTGGGCTACGGCGAAACCCACGCCCGCCCCAACCCGGCGACCGCCGTTGCACGCGTGATGGCCGGCCGCAAAACCGTGTTGGGACTCGACGCCCTCGCCTCCGAGGCCGTTCGCCGTTCGTTGAACGATCTTCCCGCGGAAGTCCTGGCCGCCGTCGATATCGCCCTGCTCGACATCAAAGGCAAGATCGCCGACGCCCCCATCTATCAAGTCCTCAGCGGACGCACCCGCGACAAAGCCCGAGCCTACGCCCCTCTCAGCGGCTCTTCGTTCGACGAACTCAAAGCGTCCCTCGATCAAGCCCGCGCCGCCGGCTTTCGTGCCTTCTCGCTCCCCATCCAAATTCCCGCCGGTCCCACTCGCGGCAGACAGTTCTACGCCGACACGCTCGACTTGGCCGAAAAACTCCGCGACGCCGGGGCCGACGACCTCGTCCTCGACTGCGCGGGCCGCACCACCGCCGCCGAAGCCGCCGGGCTCGCCGCGCGTTTCGAAAGATTCCGGCCCCTCTGGATCGACGAACCCACCACCGAAACCAACGAAGAAGCCCTACGCAAGATCACCGGTGAGTCGGCAACCCCGGTCGGCTGGGGACGGGCAATCACCGACAATGCCAAGTTTCAGGACCTGTTGCGGATGGAAGCCATCGACGTGCTACGCCCGGACATCGCGCTGCTGGGCATCAGCCAAGCCCGCCGCGCCGCCGTGCTCGCCGAGGCCTACTACACCGCCGTCGCCCCCGCCAATCGCGGAGGCCCCATCGCCACCGCCGCCGGTTTGCACATCGCCGCCTCGACGCCCAATTTCGTCCTGCTTGAAGTGCCCTTCCCGCCCGACGCCGCCGACCGCAAAATGCGCCAAGACCTCGCCGGCAGCACGATCGAGCAGGCCACCGACGGCTTTCTCAACCTGCCCACAGCCCCCGGCCTCGGCATCGAAATCAACGAGGACGCGATCGAGAAATACGAGGTAACCACATGAATCGCCGACAGTTTTTCGGAGGCGCCCTGCTCGCCGCCGCCGCCCGTCAGAAAGCCCAAGCCGCCGACCGCGGCTGTTCGCCGGCTCTTGCCTCCACTCTCTCCCCGGCCCTCGCCGCTGCCCTCCCACCATCCCCGGGAAAAATCAAAATCACCGGCATGAAGACCTTCGGTGTCACTTGGGAAGAGGATTCCGACCGGCCCTACGTCTTCATCAAGCTCGAAACCGACGCCGGCGTGGTGGGCTGGGGCGAGGCGACGCTTGAGGGCAAAGCGGGCGCTACGCTCGCCACGCTCGACGACTTGAAACCCTTCTACATCGGCCAAGACCCCATGCGCGTCGAGCACATCTGGCAGGACATGTATATCCACGCCTTTTACCGCGCCGGCCCCATCCTCGGCTCCGCCATCGCCGGCATCGACCAGGCGCTGTGGGATATCCGCGGCAAAGTGCTCGGCCAACCCGTCTACCGTCTGCTCGGCGGCCCCGTCGATCCCCGAGGCGTGCGCGGCTACTATCACGCCCGCGCCGGGACCAAGGAAGAACTCGCCGCGCTGCGCGAGTCGGCCGAGCGGCTCGGCGTCACCGCTTTCAAGAGCGGCATCCCCGGCTATTACGAATGGATCGAAACCAACGAAACCATCGACGCCGCCGTCAAGCACATGGCCGGCCTGCGCGAAGGACTCGGCGACAAGATCGACATCGGCATCGACTTCCACGCCAAAACCAGCCCGACCGTGGCGACCATCCTTTGCCGGGAAGCCGAGCCGCTGAATCTAATGTTCATCGAAGAGCCCTGTCCGCCGGAGAACTACAAGGCCATGCGCCGCATCGCGCGCCGCACCACCACCCCCATCGCCACTGGCGAACGCCTCGTCGCCCACTACTCGACTCAACAACTATTAGAAGACGGCACGGTCGACATTCTGCAATGCGACCTCGCGCACGTCGGCGGCCTCACCGCGCTGTGGAAAGTCGGAGCCATGGCCGAGGCCTCGGGCTGCCTGATGGCCCCCCACGCCTGCGAAGGCCCCATCGCCGGCATGGCCACATTACACGTCGACGCCGCCATGCCCAATTTCCTGGTGCAGGAAATCTGCTCCGGAATCGAGCCGACATTCAAGGAAAAACTCTGGGAAGACTGGCTCGGCTTCCCAACCATGCGAATGGTCGACGGATATTTTCCATTACCCGAAAAACCCGGCCTAGGATTCGAGATAAATGAAACCGCCCTAGCCAAAAACCCCTTCAAAGGGACGCGGCCGATGGCCCGGGTTTTTCACGAGGACGGCTCTGTGGCGGCTTGGTGAATTCCGCCCCCGACAGCTGAGGAACCATTCTTTCCAAAGGTCTTGGTTGGGACGCACTCAAAACCTAGAGCAATCCCCTCTTCGCCAACTTCCAATAGAATTGCCCCAGTGACGTTAGGCGCACGGAATTTGAATTCAATGCGGCATAGTACAAATCCTGTTCTGAGTCAACAGACAACAGCCGAGCATCTCTCAGCTTTTTGAACTTCTCGAACAACGCTACCTTCTCAACATCCGCCTCAACGTGAGTTTGCTCGCACGACGGATCCAGTTCGATTGCGCCATTGCACATTCCGAAAAACTTGGGGAGTTCGCGGAGCAGATCATCAGAAACGCTCGGTTGACAGTTGCGCACCGGGGGCAGCGTGCTGGCGTGAGTCTTATAAATCGGGCGCTGATCCCAGGATCCGAGAGCCGCCTCGACGTAAGCATAGATGGACGCAGCAGACACGTTCCCGCGCACGTCTGCGGCACCGCCTTTTAGCGCCCCGACGATCAGATCGGTAAACAACCCCCGCCCTCCGGGGGGGATCGGTGACGGGGGATTGGTCGGGATCGGTGACCGGGATCGGGACCGGGATCGGTGACAGGCAGCTGGTCGGGATCGGTGACGGTCGGGATCGGTGACAGGCAGCTAACTGTGGTAATCTGACCTCACCACCAAATGTCACGCCAAGCCCGGGTGGTGGCGGAGGGCGTTCCGCACCACATCACCCAGAGGGGCAACAACCGTCAGGACGTCTTCCTGCTCGACGAAGACCGGCGGTTCTACGTCGAAGCTCTACGCGCACAATCCGAGCAGCACGGCCTGACTGTTCTGGGCTACTGCTTGATGACCAACCACGTCCATTTGGTCGCCATACCGAAGCACGCGACGTCGCTCGCGCGGACGATCGGTCGAGCCCATTGGCGCTACTCGGTTCGCTTCAACAAACAATACGGACGAATCGGTCATTTGTGGCAGAACCGCTTTTATTCCTGTCCCTTAGGCCCCACACACCTGGTCATGGCGTTGGCCTATGTCGACCTGAATCCGGTCCGCGCGGGCATCGTAGGCGAAGGGCCCGAGTACCCTTGGTCGAGCGCCTCGGCGCACTGCGGAGACGCCATGAGCGACCGCCTAATCGACCCCGGGGAATGGCACCGGACAGGCTTGGCGAGCGATTGGGAACAACGTTTGCGAGCCGAGTCGAAGGACGAGCGGGCCGACGAAGTACGTGAAGCGACCTATTCCGGGCTGCCGTTGGGGGACGAACAATTCATCGAACAGATGGAAGCGCAACAGGGCAGGCGCTTGCGGTCACTCCCTCCAGGCCCCGCGCCGAAGGCACTGAAATCCGCCGCCGGAGGCATGTGACCCGGGTTACGTGGCTGTTTTAATGCATAGGTGAGCCGGCGAAGAGGTCCTCCTGAGAGGGATAAAAAGCTAAGCGCAGCCGCCCAAGGCGGCGCCTTAGAACCCGAACTCAGGAGGACTGAAATGCACTATATCGGACTCGACGTCCACAAGCAAAGCGTCAGCTACTGCACCAAGACCGCCGCCGGGGAGTTGGTCGAGGAAGGTCGCATCGACGCCACCCGCGAAGCGCTCGCAAGTTGGGCCCAAACGCAACCGCCCTGGCGCGGGGCGATGGAAGCCACCTTGTTCAGCGGCTGGATCCACGACACGCTCGCGCCCTACGCCGACGACCTCGCCGTCGGACACCCCGCCGCCATGGAAGCCATCACGCGGGCCAAAAAGAAAAGCGATCGCCTCGATTCCGACAAGCTCGCCGACCTATGCCGCGTCAACCTGCTGCCGCGCGTGTGGATGCCGCCGCGCGAGCTGCGCGAATTGCGCCGCCTGCTGCGCTTTCGCCGACGCCTGGTCGAACAAGCGACCTGGTCGAAGAACCGCATCGCGACCTTGATGATGGAAATCGGCGAGCCCTACGCCAAGTCCAAACTGCACGGCAAACGCTACTTCTACCGCTTTCTCGATGATCTGAAGGCAAGCGAAACCGACCTTCTCCTGTTGGCCGCGAGCCGCGACCGTCTGGAGGATTCCGCCGAGCTCGCCCGGCTTGTCGAGAAACGCCTGCTCGAGCATCCGCTGTTGTGCGAGCGTGTGGCGAGGTTGCAAACGATCCCGGGCGTCGGGGCGATCACGGCGCTCACGTGGGCGGTCGAGATCGGCGACCCGCGGCGCTTTCGCTCGCTCGATCGCGCGGTGAGCTACTGCGGGCTCTGCGCGCGGCTCAACGAATCGGCGGGCAAGAGCAAACGCGGCCCGCTGTCGAAGCAACGCAACCCGCATCTGCAACACGTGCTGATCGAAGCCGCCAAGCTTGCGCCGCGCTGGAACGAGCCGTTGGCCGGGTTGTATCAAAGCGAACTCGAGCGCGGACATCGCAATCGCGCGACGATTCGCGTGGCCCGCAAGCTGGTGGCGATGCTGCTCGCCATCGACCGCCGCCAAAGCGGCTACGAAGCGCGAGACTAGCGACGTAGCGATGCGCTGAACGACTTTCCGCCGGGCCTCGGCGTTCGGTGACTCCGTAACGGCGCCGCCGCGGCGGCGCCCGAGACGGCATGGTGACTGTTTCGAGGCCGGCGGAATCGACTTTGTTGGACCCGAACTGAATCTTCCGCGACGGCGCGCCTTGGCGTGCCCGAGGCGGCTCATGGATGTCTGGTCGCGCCCGAGGCGGGCGGTGATCGAAGTGAATGCGATTCGGTGACGGGAGTTCGTAGGCGTGGCAAGACGCCACCAATCACGCGGACTCTGATCCGCCAACGCCGGACCTGCGTCGGGTGACGAGGGCCGTCCATCGCCCTCGAAAATCTTCCAATAAGCGGCTGAGCGGAACCCGTCAAGGGTTCGCTTCGCCGCTGCGCGCCCTTGACTGAACCCGCTCAGCCGCCCAACCCCCCTAATACGAGGGCGATGGACTCCGAGCGTCGCTCACCCGACCCGAATCGAGAGCGACGATTGCTTCGCCCTTTCTCCATCACCCATCCCTCACCAACAGCGGGCTGACTGCGTCCACCCCTTGCGGACACTTGACAGATACCTGTCATGGATGTCACCGATCTCGACCATCTCCCGTCACCGATCTCCCGTCACCGATCTCCCGTCGACGCTTATCTCCTCGACGTGCTGGTAGCGCTCGTCCGCATCCTTTGCCAGGGCCTTGCCGACGATCCATTCCAACTCCATGGGCAGGCCCGCGCGTTGGGCCGTAACAGGCTCCGGCTCGTCATTTCCGATCGCGTAGAGAACGCCCTCCAGGCGCTCGCGGTCAAACGGCAGCTTGCCCGTAACCATTTCATAGATCACGACCCCCCCCAGGGACCAAATGTCGGTCCGCCGGTCCGTGGCGCTCTTCCGGGCCTGCTCTGGGGACATGTAGGCCGGGGTACCCAGTATCGTTGCCGTCTTCGTTAATTGAGACCGCTCGGCCAACTGCGCCAGACCGAAGTCCATAACTTTGACTTGGCCCTTGGGCGTAACGATCAAATTGGAACTCTTGATATCTCGATGGACGATTCCCTTCTCGTGAGCGGCCTGGAGACCGTGTGCTGTCTGTACGGCAATGTCGAAAGCTTCGTCGAGTTTTAGGGGACGCGCCTTGATCTTCTCCTTGACGGTCTCGCCCTCGACAAACTCCATGGCAATGAAGGGGGAACCTTCCGCCTCGTCGATTTCGTGGATTGTGGAGATATTGGGATGGTTGAGTCCGGCGGCGGCTTGGGCTTCGCGGAAAAAGCGCTCCTTGTGCTCGTGGTCCTGTAGGGCATCGGAACGGAGGAACTTCAGAGCAACCATGCGGTTGAGCTTGGTGTCCTCGGCCTTATAGACCACACCCATGCCGCCCTCGCCGAGCTTCTCGGTGATCTTGTAGTGCGAGATGGTTGAGCCGACCACGACGGTCCAATTCTACCTCTAAACGCGTAGATACTGATAACAATCGATGTCATGAGGAGAAGGATTTTTTTCATCCAGGCCGTTGTATCGGCTTGGGTTGGGCGACGAGGGCTTTAAACCGGAAACCGGCTCTACACGGATCGGCCTATTCGCGAGCCCAAGCCCGGTGAAACCGGCTGAGCGCGGACTTTCGTCCGCGCCTATGATTCTATTGCTTGCATTGCGAGAGGGGCTTCCGCATTGATGCCGCGCACGCGTTTTGACACTTTCTCGAAGCCTATGCTAATCTGGCCGGCAGCCCTGCCGTTTTCGGTCGACTGCCGGCATCGCATCGGACCGCAACTTGGTGTCCGGAGGGACCCGCGCCGGCAAGATGATTTCTTACTTCAGTCCGAGCCGCCGGGGAGCGACGGTATCCCGAATCGCACGCGGCGGTTAGCCCGTGAACGATCCGGGCGGTCGTGTGGACATGTCAGCTAGAGCAAGGAGAGAGCGATGGCGAATTCAGACGAAACCGTTCGGCTCACCGCGGCGCAAGCGCTGGTGAAATACCTCCAGGTCCAATACAGTGAGCGGGACGGTGCTAGGAAAAGGCTGATCCCGGGCATCTTCGGCATCTTCGGCCACGGCAATGTATCGGCGCTGAGCCAAGCGCTGCACCAATACGGCGACGACCTGCCCTATTACCAGCCCTGCAACGAACAATCGATGGTCCATACCGCGTCGGGCTTCGCGAAGGCCAACCTGCGCCTTTCCACGCTTGCCTGCACGGCCTCGATTGGTCCCGGGTCCACGAATATGATCACGGGCGCGGCGGCCGCGACGATCAATCGGCTGCCGGTGCTGCTGCTGCCTTCCGACTACTACGCCACTCGCCATCAGGGGCCGGTGCTGCAGCAGCTCGAGCATCCCGTGTCGGCTGACGTCAGCGTGAATGACTGCTTTCGTCCGGTGAGCCGGTTCTTTGATCGCATCTCGAGACCCGAGCAACTGTTGACCGCGCTTCCCGAGGCGATGCGCGTGTTGACCGATCCGGTGGATACAGGCGCGGTTGTCGTCGCTCTGCCGCAAGACGTGCAGTCCCATGCCTATGATTACCCGGCCAACTTCTTCCACGAAAAGACTTGGCCGGTGGAGCGGCGGATTCCCGATCCCCAGCGAATCACCGATGCGGTTACTCTCATCCAAAACGCCCGCCGACCGCTGCTGATCGCCGGCGGCGGCGTTCACTACTCGCAGGCTTGGAAAGAGCTGCAAGAGTTTTGCGAACGCGTCGGGATTCCGGTCGGCGAAACTTTCGGCGGCAAGAGCGCGGTTCAGGAAGAGTCGGCAATGCTGTTGGGCGGCGTCGGAGTCTGCGGCACCCGCGCGGCGACGAAAATCGCCGCCGAAGCCGATTTGGTGATCAGTGTGGGAACTCGTCTGGGCGATTTCGCGACGGGTTCGCAATCGGCGTTTCAGAACCCGGACGTGAAGTTTGTCAGCATCAACGTCGCCAGTCACGACGCGTACAAACAGGGCGCGCTCGCGATTACCGCGGATGCTCGCGAATCCTTGAGCCGGCTGCTGAGCGCTTGTCGGTCAGCGGGGATTCGAACCAGCGACGACTATCGCGATGAGATCGCGACGGCCCGCGAGGCCTGGCAGCATACACTCCGGGAAGAAGCCTTTCAGGCAACTCCCGGCGAGATCATGAGCCAAGCGCAGCTCATCGCCGCCGTCAACGAGTCCGCCCAGCCGGGCGACACGGTTGTGGCCGCGGCCGGCGGTATCCCCGGTGACTTGTTGCGGCTGTGGGACGCAACGGGAGGCCGCCACTGTCACCTTGAGTTCGGATTTTCCTGCATGGGCTACGAGCTGCCGGCGGGACTCGGCGTTCGCATGTCGCAGGACGACGGCGAGGTGTACGTATTCATTGGGGATGGGACCTTCCTGATGAACCCCACCGAGCTGGTGACCGCCCTACAGGAAAACATGAAGATAACGGTAGTGATTTCCGAGAACCGCGGTTACCAATGCATTCGTCAATTGCAGATGGCGTCTTCGGGAGAGGATTTCGGCAACGAGTTCCGCGCGCGCGATACCGAGGCCAACCGTCTGTCGGGTGACTACGTCACTCTCGACCTCGCCAAGACCGCCGCCGGGATGGGGGCGCGGACCTGGGCGGCAAACACGCCGTCGGAAGTCTGCCAAGCGTTGCGCGAAGCCCGCTCGGAGACGGGCCCGTGCGTTATCGTGGCGCAAACGGAATCGCACCACTACGCTCCGGGTTCCGAGATGTGGTGGGATGTTGCCCCGGCCGAGGTCTCCGGGGACGCGAAGACCCAAGAGCGGCGCAAAGCTTATGAAGAGTCTCGCCGCAAACAGCAGCGATTCCACTACTGAGCGCCCGCCCTTAGCGCGCCACGAATTTCTGCACGCGCATGCCGCTGTTGACGTCGACGACGTAAACGTCGTTGTTCGCGCCGGCCGAGATGTGATGGGCCCAATAGAATTGCCCGTCTTGGCCGCCGAAGGATCCCCATTTGGCGAGGACGTTGCCGTCGAGATCGAGCTTCAGCGCGCGATTGCGGACCGGCGGGTCTATGCCCAAATCGCCGCCGTCGGCGATGAAGAGATGTCCGTCTTGGAAGTCAACGCCCCAGGGGCGGCCCAGCTCGGGGTTCTTCCAGACCTCGAGGAATTTGCCGTTGCTGTCGAAGACCTGTAGCCGGACGTTCTCGCGGTCGGCAATGTAGACTTTCCCGTCATCGTCGAGGGCGACGGCGTGCGGGGTCTGGAACTCGCCGTCACTCTCGCCCTTTTGTCCCCATTCGAGGAGGAATTTGCCGTTCTTGTCGAACTTGGCGACGCGGCTATTGCCGTAGCCGTCGGTGACGTAGATGTCGCCGTTGGGGGCAACGGCCACATCGGTGGGCTTGTTGAAGTGCTTGCCGTCTTGCCCGGCTACGCCTTTCACGCCGAGCGTCATGAGCGGTTTGCCTTCATGACTGAACTTCGAAACCAGGTGCGAGACATTGTCGGTCACCCAGATATTGTCGTCCGGGTCGACGGTCAGGCCATGGGGGCTGTCGAACAGTCCGTCGCCCCACTTCTGTAGAATCTCGCCGCTATCGCCGTCGATGCACAGCACGGGGTGTTTGCCGCGATGGAACACCCAAACGTGGTTGTGCGAGTCGACCTCGACTCCGGCGGCTTGGCCGAGCGTGTAGCCGTCGGGCAGCACGGGCCATCCGTGAACAACTTCATAGGTGCCGCGGCTGTTGGAACCCAGCGGCGGCAAGGTGAACGAGGCCAGCAAGATAAAGGCGGCGAGCAAAGCGATGCGGCGCATAGTGTTTCTCCCGGACAAGTACATCGCCCATGATACTGGGTGTCGCGGGAAAGGGTCAAACACAACGGGTGCGCGACATCAATGTGGGAGAATCGGCGACCCGGCCCCGAGGGTCGCTACGTGAAATTATCGGTTGGTTAGGCTATGGCTAAAGCCTCGCGGGAAAAGGCCGTTGAAACGGCCTCGCATCGAACGACGAGGGCTCTAAACCGGAAACCGGCCCTATAAGGGCCGACCTATTGGCGAACCCAAGCCCGCGGAACCGCGGTGAACCGGGCTGAGCGTGGACTTCCGTCCACGCCTCTGCTACTGTTGCTTGCATTGTGAGAAGGGCTCGCACATTTATGTCGCACACCCAACACAACCGCGGCGGGCATTGACGGCGGGATCGGCGAACCACTCGACTCGCCCTACGGTTGAGCACTTGGCATTGGCGGGGGGCGGGCTTGCGCCTTGTGGGAAAATAAGAGGTCTCGGAAGTGGGGCGGCCTGGGGGCCTCGTGCTTCGGGCTCGGCGCGGTTTCCGCGCTCGTGCTATGTCCAACTTGACGACGGATCGAAAATACATCGCGCTGCTCGCCGCGGCAGCGGGACTCATCTTGGTTTTGGGGACTTGGGCTCGCCCGGATCGGGGTGGCGGGGATGCAGCGTCGGTCTCTTCGCCGGCCGAGTTGATGCGCTTGCAGCGGATGACGCAGCGGCGCAACGTTCAAGAAATGGCGGCCTTTTTTTCCGAAACCGCCGCCAACGCTTCCCGGCACCTGACGTGGGTGGTCGGCCATCGTTCGACAGCGTTGATTTGGGACGTCAACGGAACGCTTGTCACCGCCGCGGGCCGGGAGCAATTCCCCGCCGTTACGTTGGTTCGTACAGCCGAGCAGTTTGAGGCCGAAGCCCGGCGCGCCACGGCTTCTCCGCTATTTCCGATTGTGTCGTTGCGGGTGGGCGCGAGCGAGGCTTTTCAACCCGTTCGAAGAGCGCCGCCCGAGGTGTTGCTGGCCGGGGATTGGCTGGTGGCGGTGGCCCGTCGCGATGATGGGAGCTACACCTTCGCGCCGGGGATCTATGGCGGCTCGTCGCCTACGACGTGCGGCGAGTTCAGCTTCGAGGAGATCACCTACAGCGTTAATTTCAACGAGACGATGTTAGGGGCGGGGCTGTTCGATCTGGACGGCTATCTGCTGGGTGTCGTCATCCGATGCGGGGACCGGCTGACGGTGATGGCGTCGTCGGACGTGCAGGCGGCTCTTGAGGAAGCCGGGTCGTTTGGAGCGCAGTTGACGGCGCGTTACGGTTTCCGGGCGGCTGCCTTGGAGCAGCAAGAGGGCGAGGAGACCGCCGCCGGTGTGGCAGTGACCGAAGTTTGGGTGGGAGAGGCGGCGGACCGCGCCGGGATGAGACCCGGCGATCGTCTCACGGGGCTTGATGAAGCCGAGGTCAAGACGCTCGATGATTTGATGCCCCTGGTTCTGCCGGTGGCGCGCGAGACGGTTGAGTTGCGGGGAAGAAGAGGATCACGCGCGGTGAGCTTCAAGCTTTCGGCGAGGGGAGGAACCGTGTCGCCGTCGGAGGCGCAAGCAAATGGGGCGGGACTGAATTTTCGCGCGCCCCGGCGGGGAGTGACGATTGAGTTCGTGGTGCCGGGGAGTCCGGCGGAGCAAGCCGGATTGCGGGCGGGTGATGTGGTTTTGTGGGTGAACGGAAGGGAACCGACGAATACCGCGACGCTGCGCCGGTTGTTGGCCGCGCGGCCGGGGCGAACGCGGCGAGTGACTGCCGAGCGGGAAGGCCGGCTGCGGATTTACGAGCTGGAGTAGGGAACTTGTTTGAGGACTTGACGGGCCCGGACTCGGCGTACTCACCCCGCCCCGGCGCTCTGCCCGCTTCGATTTGAGAACGACCCGCCGGATATGGTAACGTCACGGGTTACGTTCGTTCGAAACAAGGACAGGCAAGGAGAACTGATGGAAGCTCTCGGTATGATTGAAACCAAGGGGCTTACCGGCGCCATTGAGGCCGCCGACGCTATGGTCAAAGCCGCCAACGTGGCCCTCGAAGGGAAGGAAAACGTTGGAGCGGCTTTAATTTTGGTCACCTGTCGCGGCGATGTCGGGGCGGTTAAGGCCGCCACCGATGCCGGTGCGGCCGCCGCTCGGCGAGTGGGCGAGTTGGTCGCGGTCCACGTCATTCCTAATCCGCACGATGAAGCGGAAAAACTCACCCCGAAGAATCTCCCCGCTAAGGGCGGTAAGAAGTAGAGGAGTTGTCGTGCTTGCCGAGTTTCTTGCCGCCAGGCAAGAACCCGGTTGCTGAGTCCGCCAAGGCGGCCGGCCCCCCGGTTGCTTTGATCGGTACCCGCGGAATGTCGTCCATGTTGGAAGACAAAGATCTACGATCGATTCAAGAAGTTCGAACGAAAATCGAGCTGGCGCATAAGGCGTTCCTCGAGTACAAGAACTATACGCAGGAACAGGTCGATGCCATCGTGGACCATGTCGCCGCCGTGGCGCGGGCCAACGCCGAGCCGCTGGCGCGGCGCGCGGTGGAAGAGACCGGTTACGGTAACGTTCGCGACAAGGTCGCCAAGAACCTGCTGAATTCCGATCTGCTGCACAAGGCGATTCGGCCACTGAAAACGGTCGGCATCATTCGTGAAGACCCGGAAAAAGGTCTGATCGAGATCGCCGAGCCGGTGGGCATCGTGGGGGCGATTCTGCCGACCACGAACCCGACTTCGACGGCTTTCTACAAAATTCTGATTTGCCTCAAGGGGCGCAATGGTATTGTGCTGTCGCCGCATCCGCGGGCCGTGCAGTGCACTTGCGAGTCGGCGTCGTTGTTGGCCCGGGCGGCTGTCGCGGCGGGCGCGCCCGAAGGCATCGTGCAGTGTCTCAACGACGCGAGTTTGCCGGGCACCAATGAACTGATGACGCACAAGTTGACGGGGGTGATCCTGTCCACCGGTGGCGCGGGAATCGTACGGGCAGCGTATTCGAGCGGTAAGCCGGCGTTGGGCGTGGGGCCGGGAAACGTCGCGGTCTTGATAGAATCCTCGGCCGACGTGGAGAAAGCTATTGCGTCGGTGGTGGACGGTAAGTCGTTTGACTACGGGACGGTTTGCTCGAGCGAACAGACGGTAGTTGCCGAAACCGTCAATCGCGACAAAGTCTTGGCGGCGCTCAAGGCCAACGGAGCGTTTCTGTGCAATGACGAGCAGAGCGAGGCTCTGCGAAAACTCATGATCAAGCCGAACTTCGCGATCAACCCCGATTGCGTCGGCCAAGCTCCCGGCAAGATCGCTCAAATGGCGGGTTTCAGCGTTCCGGAAGGAACCCGCATTCTAGCGGTGGAGCTCGACGGCGTGGGCCGCGAGCATCCCATGTCGGCCGAGAAGTTGTCGCCGGTGTTGACGGCTTACTTCGTGCGTGATTTCGCCGAAAGCTTGGACGCATGCGAGACGATCTTGAACTTCGGCGGGCGCGGCCACACGACGGTCATCTACTCGCACAATGACGAGCGCATTCGGGAGTTTGGGCTACGCATGCCGGCCTTCCGCGTGCTGGTCAATACGCCGGCGCCGCAGGGGTCAACGGGTATCACGACGAACGTGTTTCCCGCCATGACGCTTGGTTGCGGCGCGATTGCGGGCAATGTCACCAGCGACAACGTCGGCCCAATGCATCTGATCAACATCAAGCGAATTGCCTACCACGTGCGGGACCCCGAGACAGCGTTCGAGAGCGAAGAAGCCAAGGCCTATTTCGCGGGCAAGCCGATTCCGCGAGCAAAGCCCGTGGTCGCGGCGGCCGCGGCGGCGACATCCGCGCCCCGCTCGCCGAGCGCGGGCAAGTCCGACATCAGCGATGCCGTCGGTCGTTATCTCGAGCAGCGCGGTATTTCGATTTCTTCTTCCGCGACGCCAGCGACACGGGCGCCCGCCGAGGCAACCGCGACCGCCCCGGCCGGTGCCGTTGCCTCGGTCGTCGACCGCTTTTTGAACGGACGCCGCTCCGCCGTCCCCCCACCACTGCCGCCGGTGGTGGATGTTTCTCCGGCACCACCGGCGCCGGAAGTCAACGTCGTTCCATTCGTCAGTGAAGACGACGTGCGACGGGCGATTCACAAGGACGAGAAAATCTACATCGACAACGGCACGATCGTGACACCCGCCGCGAGGGACCTTGGCGTTGCGCACGACGTTCTCGTCCGCACCGAGTGACCAAGGTCGGTCGCTCTCCCGCCGGCGCGAGAAGACGATGAAACGCCGGCAGCGTCGGGCCCGCGTTTCTCACCGCCTGATGGGCAACATGCACGATAGGCCCGCCATTACTTCGTTGCGTTTGCTCGCCGTGCTCACCGTACTGTTCAAGTACGCCTGCGCGCGCCAAGCGGCGCATGCCTCGTACTGACGGGCCTCTCATGCACTTTGCCTCGCCACGCGATGAGAAAAGCAGGCTGGTCGAGTGCGTCCCCAATTTTTCCGAGGGCCGAAATCCGGAGACCGTCAGAGCCATCTCGGAAACGATTCGTTCGGTGGCGGGCGTGGCTTTGCTCGACGAAAGCGCGGACCCCGATCACCATCGTTCGGTCTTCACCTTCGTGGGTGAACCGGAAGCGGTCGGCGAGGCCGTCTTGCGGGCCGCGGCGACGGCGGTCGAACGGATCGACTTGCGGCGCCACGCCGGGGTGCACCCGCGCATCGGAGCGATCGATGTAATCCCCTTTGTGCCGTTGCGAGAGACAACGCGGCAAGAGTGCGTCAGCCTTGCCGAGCGAACCGCGGATCGGCTTTGGAACGAACTGGGCCTGCCCGGCTATCTCTACGGCGCGGCGGCCCGGCGGGAAGATCGTCGGCAACTCGAACGCATACGGCGCGGCGGCATCGAGAGGCTGCGTGACGCCCTGCCCGCCGATGTCTCTCGGCGGCCCGACATCGGCGGTCCCGCGTTGCATCCTACGGCCGGGGCGTGCGCGGTCGGCGTGCGCCCGTTCCTGATTGCTTACAACGTCGAGTTGGCGACTGAGGATCTCTCGATTGCCCGGGGGGTCGCGGAGCATCTTCGAGAGTCGTCAGGCGGGTTGCCGGCGGTCAAGGCTTTGGGCTTGGCGCTTACTCGGCGCAATCGGACGCAAGTTTCGATGAATCTGACGGACTTCGAGCAAACTCGGCCTCACGAGGTCTTCGAGGCGATTCGCGCCGAAGCCGGCGGAAAGGGCGTGGCCATCGCGGGCACGGAATTAATTGGATTGATTCCGCGTAGGGCGCTGGAGGGGGCTTCGCGGGACTTTCGAGCGATGTTTCGGCAGGAACAGATTCTGGAGAGTCGGCTGGAGGAGGCCGGGTTCGGCGGCGAGGATGTCTTTCGCGCGGGTTGAGCCGGCATTTGGAAGACATGTCGCCAGGAGTGGCGACACGGGACGCAAGAGCGCGTGCGCCAGTGTGCCGCGGCATCGAAAATGCGGGGTTAATCGATGGGAGGGCGGGGGGGCAGCTCGGTCAGATTCCGGAGCAGGTGACGTTCCGATTTGGTGTAGTGTTGGGCAAAGGCCTCGTCGGCGAATCGGCGGCGACGAGCCTCGGGCTTCGCGTGACGGAGTTCCTTGAGTTCGTCGAGCAACTCTCGGCGACGCGGTTGGGGGATGTCCCTCCACTGCTGATAAAGTCCGCGGGCTTGTTGTTGCTTATGCGGAGGCAAGCGACGGAACAGGTGATAGCGCTCGAGCATCAACGAACGCTCATTGGGATTCATGCGGCTGAACTCTTGTAACCGCTGGTGAATGAGCCTCCGCTCGCGTTCGGGAAGGCGTTGAAACCTCGAATTATTCCGTAGAAAACGGCGGCGTTGCGGCGCGGGCATACGCATCAGTCTTTCGACCAATCCGGGTCCGCGGCCGGGCCCCCGATTTCTTTGGCCGACACCCGGGCGGCGGTCGCCGGGACGTTTGTGAGCCGGAAGCACGCCGCGGCCGGGCCCTACGAGAGGCGGGCGCTTCCGCGTCGCATCGCGCGTGGCGCGGCGAATTGCGCGGTCGGCTTGGGCATCGAGACGAGGCGCGGCGCCGCCGAGCAGCAATACGCCGCCGAGCACCCAAGCCGCCCCGGTTAGGATGGATCTCGTTTTCATCGTCCAGCCTCTCTTCAGCCTCCTAACGGCAAGACATCAAAGTCGGCCAACATTTCCAAATCGTCCAGCGTTTCGTGGATCTCCTCGATGTACTCGAGATCCTCGGCGATCTCGCGCGGCTCGGGAACCAAGCCGGGCTGCCTGCCGGTGATCGCCGTGGCGATCAGCACCAGTGCCGCCAGACCCACCGCGAAGCTCGGTCTCCAATGCCGTGTCCACGGCGCGAACCACGGCAAAGCCGCGCCGCCGCGCTCGACCTCCGCCATCAAGCGACGATCGAATCCGGCCGAGGGTTCGACTTCTTCCCACAGATCGAGCGATTCCCAAACTTGCTGCTGCCGCTGGTAGATCTCACGGCACTCCGGCGAGCGTTCGAGAAAAGCGATCAACTCTCGATGCTCCGAGGTCCCCTCCGCGGGCACGGCTCGGGGATCGAGGATGATCTCCAGTGCTTGTTCGCGAGTCATGACACTCCTCCGCTTCTTCCGCCTCTCTTCTTCCCGCCTCTTCGTTCCCGCAACGCGGCCTCCCTTTGGCCCCGTCTCTCTCAGGACGGTATCGTCTGTTGCACGGCCAGGTGGGCAAGCCTGGACCGCAGCATCTCATAGGCCCGAAACAACAACGACTTCACCGCTGAAACCGAGCAACCCAGAACCTCGGCAATCTGGGCATAGTCCAACTCTTCGTACTTGTGCATCAGGACCGCCGCGCGTTGTTTCTCCGGCAGAGCCGCGATCGCGTCGCGTACGAGCTGTAAACGTGTTTCGGCGACCATTTCCTGCTCGCGGTTACGCCGGCGGTCCGGCACGTCGAGCGGCTGCCGGTCTTCCACCGCTTCCGATAAGCTCTTGTGCAGCTTTTCGTGCCGGCGGTCCCGAACCGAATTGAGCGCCAGGCGGGTGGCGATTTTGAACAGCCAGGTCGTGAACTTCGCCGTCGGCTCGTAGCTGCCCCGCGCCCGGTAGACACGGAGGAAAACTTCCTGCGCCAGCTCTTCGGCAATGGACTGATTTTGGACCATGCGGTTCAAGTAACTCACCACCGGCCGCCGATATTTTCCGAGCAAGACCTCGAAGCTTGTCCCGTCCCCCTCCTTCACCTGGAGCATCAATCGGGTGTCTTGCTCCACCGCGGCCGATACTTCCACCTCATTAGAAACCCGGGTCACTGGGAAAAGTTGCGAAAAATCTATTTCTTGTAAGCCGTTGCAGCGAAGCCGGTTGCGGACAATCCGAACGCGGCGTCTTGTTGCACTGTCGCATAGCGCGGGGGCCATGGGGGTCGGCGAGACGATGGATGCTTGATCGCGAAGATTCCGCAGTGTACGTCTCCCCACTGTACGATAAGACGCCCGGCACGCTCGGGTTACGGCTGTTGTTCGGCGACAGCCGGATGTCAGTAAGCCTCGGTCGCCAACGGGTTCAAGTAAGCCGTACGTTTTGTGTGAAAGGCAATGTTCGCCAAATGCGGCGCGCAGACCGCGGAATGTCCGACCTCAACGGGTGCATTGGGTTGCTCGCGCGACTTGACGCAATCAAGAAAGTTCGTCACGTGCGGCGGCGTCGGCAGTCGGCCTTCGTGGACCAAGACCGGCTCGCGATTATTCTTCCAGGGCGCGTCGTAGACCTTATATCCGGCATTGTTCAAGACCAAGGTGCCCTCGGTTCCCTCGAAGCGAATGGTCCAGCCGTTCTCGAAGTCGTTGTTATAGTTGAGCGTCCAGGTGGCGATCATGTCGCGGTATTCGTAAGCCGCCGAAAAAACGTCGGGGGTCTCGGCGCCGGTGGTGGCGAAAACCTTGCCCACGCAGGTTGCCGCTTTCGGCGTGCCCTGATTCGAGAGCCACTGGATGACGTCCATCAGGTGGGTACCTTGATCGGTCAGGTTGCCGCCCGAATAACCCCAGAAGTTGCGCCAGGAGCGAAACCGCATTGGTTCGAGCGGACGGTGCGGGGCGCGGCCTTGGAAGCGTTCCCAGTCAAGCTCGCCTTCAAGAGCCGAGTTGTCGAGCGGCCGGGCGAAGATCCAATTCCACTGCGCCTTGGCGGAATAAATCTCGCCGATCAGGCCGTCGTCGACCATCTTCTTTGCTTCCCGAATCCAAGGCGTGCTGCGGCGCTGCATGCCGATCTGCACAATCCGATCGGTGGAGCGCACTTCGCGAATCACCCGCACGCCTTCGCCGATCGAATGCGTCATGGGCTTTTCGCAATAGACATCCTTGCCGGCGTGGACGGCGTTGAGCATCATCGGCACGTGATGGTGGTCGGGGGTGGCGATCAGAACCGCGTCGATATCGTCACGGGCCAAGATCTCTTGATAGTCGACATAGCCCTTGGCATCGGCGCCGGCGACGTCGAGGCCTTTCTCGAGATTGGGCTTGTAGACGTCGGCGACGGCCAAGCACTTCGCGCCGCCGAATTCAATGAACGTATGGGTAACGCCGCGTCCGCGTCCGCCCGCGCCGATCAGCGCGAAGGTGATGCGGTCGTTGGCGCCCTTGGCCGATTGGGCGAGCACCATCGGAGCGGCTCCTGCGGCGGCCAGAAAGTCACGACGGCGAGTAGATCGATCCGACACAAAATCCTCCTATGTCAGGCATCCCCCGTGACGGGAAAATTGTAGCACAGCGTGGCGAGTCGACCACCGTAGCTCAGTAGCCCGGCATCTCAGTAGCGACCGGCACTCGTGCCGGTCCCAGCCCAAAGTCGCGGCCGGCTCTCAGCCGGTTGCCCTCCCGAACCCGCGACCGCCCAAGACGATCAGATTGTGCCTACCGTTTCCGCATCCAATCCGGCAGCGCCGGCGGTTTGCCTGCCGGCCAGGGCGTTCCATCGTTCCAGGCGGTCAGCTTACGCCGCAGTTCAGTCTCCACCTCGGCATGCTCCCCCCGCCCCGCGAGATTACGGTACTGGTAGGGGTCTCTTTCGAGATCGAAAAGGCAAATCCTCTCCGCTCCCGGCGCGTTCGAAAAATACGGCCATTCGTCGATGAATTCCGTGTCGCGGATTTCCATCCCATAGAGATGTGTCGGGGTGCGAATCCCGATGTGATAGAACTCCGTCTCGATGATGGCCTGGTTCCGCGCCAAGGTTTCCGTCTCGCCGCGCAAGACCGGCAGCAAGCTCTGCCCATCGACGTGCTCGGCTGCTTCGAGGCCGGCCAGATCGAGCAGTGTCGGCATGACGTCGATCATCGAGGCGATCTGCCCGCGATTGATTCGCGGCTCCAGACCCGCCGGATAGCGATAGACCATCGGCACGCGGTAGGACTCCTCCAACAGCAGATCCTTGTTGAACCAATGATGGCTGCCGAGGTTTTCCCCGTGATCGGAAGATAAGACGACGATCGTGTTGTCGGCGACGCCGGCCTCTTCGAGGGCCGTCATGACGTCGCCGACCAAGTCGTCGGCCGCGGTGACCGCACCGTAGTAATAAGCCGTGAGATCGCGGAGATTAAACCCCTCGGGCAGCTTGTCTGACTCACGATCCGGCACCGGCGTAGGGACGTTCCGGAAAATGTAATCCCAGATCGTATAGACCTTGAACCACCACTCGTCGTAGGCCGGTTTGCCGTCGATAAAGACATTGGGCCGTAGTGGGACGGTCTCTGGATCGTACATCGTCACGTACTTGTCGGGCAGGTTCCCGGGGCCGATCGGCATGTGCGGAAGCTCAATCGTGTAGTAGAGGAAGAACGGTGTATCGTCGCGAGTATGGGCATCGGCCCGGTCGGTGATGAACTCGCGGACCTTGTCGCTGAGAAAATCGAAGATAAACCCCTCGACGAATGTCTCGCGGGCGTTGTCGACCGACAGCTCCGATTTGCTTCGGTCGTTTTCGACGAACGTGCGGCCGTAGTATTTCTCGGAGGGGTCGGCCGCGTGCAGGGCGTAGTCGAACCCAAGCAGAAACGGGTCCGAGGGCATGTGCCACTTGCCGATGGCGGCGGTATGGTATCCGGCTTGTTGGAAAAGCTCCGGCAGGGTCGGGTCGAGAAGGGCCGTACGCTCGTCGAGCGACCCTTCGTCGGCGGGTTCGTTGCCGACCGCGCCGAGCGCCGTGCGGCTGTATTGGCCGCTCAGCAGCGCGGCGCGAGCCGGCGTACACAGCGGGTTATTCGTGATCCCCAATTCAAAGCGAACACCGCTTGCGGCCAAGCGGTCCATATGAGGCGTGCGAACGAAGGAATTGCCGTAGCTGCCCAGCGCATAGAAAGCCATCTGGTCGAGAAAGATGACGACGACGTTGGGTTTTTCGACGGGTCGGTCACAGCCGCCGGCCACTAGAAGGGCAAGCACCGCCGCGCCGAGCAGCGACCGGGGTGATGGTCTGTTTCGCGCCGCGCTTCCAGCGTTTACCGCTATTGGGATGGATCCTAGGCGATATTCCTGTCGGCGCTTCGCGGCGCCGGCCGTATGTAATTTCTCCTGGAAAAACGTCATACCAAACCGGTCGAAAGGGGATTTTGCAAGAGTTTCGTTTCTGTGAAAGCGGCATTCATCATACCGCCGGAGAGACTCGTTCGGGCGTTCTCCTATCGGAGGGGAGATGTCGCCGGCCCGCCTTTTTTCAGGACGCCGCCGCGCGTGCTTCGATAGTGCGTTGAATCGCAAACCCGATCGAGGCCGTCAGGGCCGCGGCGAAGAGCTGGGTCAAATCAAGGTAGGCCTTGAAAGCGATGTCGAGCGGGGGCATGAAGCGGTTCATGAAGAGCCCGTGCTGCAAATCGAGGACGACGACCTGTAATGCCAGGCTCGCGGTGACGAGCATGCCCAAGTCGAGAAACAGCTTCGCCGATCCGCCCGGGCCAGCCCGTAGCGAGCCGGCGTATCCGGTGATGAGAAGCGCCGCGGCGGCGGCGGCCAAGTTTCGGCCGAAGAAGTTCAGCAAATACTCCTCTCGCCCCACGACGCTAAGCGAATAGCCCAATCCGGTCGCCCAGAAACCCACGTAATAGAGCAGGTAGTAGACGGCCAACCCGGCTACCGGCAGCAGAAAACTTCGGGGTCGGCAAAAGCCGGTTCCGAAAACAACCACGCTAAAGAGAATCAGCAGGCCGACAGCGCGCGGACTGCGTTCGCGGCGTTCGAGTTTTCGACCTTCCACCGGATCGGCGATGTGGGCGGCGGCGATTTCACTTTGCCGGCTTTCGAGTGAGCGCAGTTGAGCGAGCAGCGGGTCCGGCGCCTCGACGGCCTCGATCAAGATGCGCCCCTGGGCGGTTGCCGGCAGGGGCAAACCGAGCAGCGCGCAGATTGTGGGAGCCACATCAAGCTGCTCGGCCGAACCGCCCCTGATCGGGCGAATGCGGGGGCCCCAAGCAACCAAGGGAACACAGCGTTACCTCGGGTTCGAGCCCGCCGTGGCCGCCATGGCCGCGGTGGTGAATGTGGCCGTGATCGGAGGTGACGACGAAAGTGGTTTTCCCGTCGTCAAGGGCCTCGACGAGCGATGCCAGGCAGGCGTCAACCGCTCGGGCGACCTCGACGTATTCCGTCGACTCGCCGCCGAAGTCGTGCCCGGCGGCGTCGGCGGCAAACAACCCCGTGACGAGCAGGCCGCTGTCGTGCCGGCGCAGCGCTTCGATGTAGTCCGTGCATAACCCTTGCTGCCATGCGGTCAGTTCGGCGGGCGGCGCGCCATGACGCAACCTCTTAGCACGGTTGGTGATCAGGTCATCGATGTGATTTCCGAAAGCGCGCCTCCAAAAGCTCGAGCCCGCGGCAACAGTCGGGATGCCGGCCCGGCGAGCGAGTGAGAAGATCGAATCGACGGGGGGCGGGGAGTATTTGCCGTTGTTGGTGACGCCGCTGAGCTCGGGCCACGTCCCGGTCGACAGCACGGCGCGGGCGGGGTTCGAAAGCGAGGGCTGAACGGTTTCGAGCGTCCAGGAGGCTCCATGCTCGGCCGCCTGCTTGAGGAATTCCATTTCTTGGACGACGTCGGCGCGAATGCCGTCCAAGACAACGAGGACCAACCGGTTGGTGAGTGCGGGGCCGGGCTCGAGGTCGGGGTGATGAGGGGGAGGAGGCCGGTAGTCCGTGACGCTGTTCCAGATCGCGCCGGCCGTGAAGACGCCGCCGACGCCGAGCGTCAATAGATACACGATACAAAAGGCGGCGTAGCGGCCCTGCAACATGCCTCGATTCTACAACGGGGCGGTACGGGAATCCGCTGTGTGGCTGATGGGGACGCGGAGAAGTCGCTTTTTTCGCGTCGCCGAGGTGTACGCTCCTCGGACCCTCAACTCCCCAGTGTCGGGACGCCGCGCAAGAACCGAGCCGGGTGTGGGGCCGGCTCGGTCCGCCGGTTGGCGGACCCGGGCTCTTCGGCGGTCATGACCCATTCGCCTCCCGAGAAGCTGACGGAGACGACTACGGCGAGATTGACGGGGCCGTGCTCGTTCTTGAGAACCGCGAGACGCAAGGGGGCCTCCTCGGGTCGACCGCCGAGCTCGACGAGCTTGATGCGGCCGTCGGTGAGCCGGGCCAGCAGGAAGGTTCCCGGCCGATGGCCCCGAGCCATCATGCGGCGCATCGAGCCGCGCAGGTCCGAAACCAAATTCCAACGTGGCTGGGCGCTGAGTACCTCGTGTCGGGCGGGCTTCACGTTTTCCTTATCGGCCAGGTGGGCGGGAGTCTCGAACGAAGCATCGACGGCGGGGGAATTCCGTATTCAACGGAAAAAGGGCAGGGGAGGTTGGCGTCCTTATGACGCCGCTGTCAGCTCGCTATCGGTCTCGATGGGCTCTTCCGGCTGTCTCCCGAGTTGGCCCAGACCTCGATTTTCGCTGTCGTTCTCGGGTGCGCCCAGCGCGTGCGCTTGATGAAGTTGCAGGTCTTCAAACGGCTGCAAGATGGCGTGATCACGATCCGCTTGGAGAAGGTGGGAGAACGTCGACTCTCGTAGGGGCCGGCTGACGACGAACCCTTGAATCGTGTTGCACCCGAAGTCCCGCAACATGGGCAATTGTTCCATTCGCTCGACACCCTCGGCGGTCACCCTCAGGTCGAGTCGGTGGGCGGTACCGATCAAGCCCTCGAGTAGGGCCGCCGCCTTCGCGTCCTCGAGTATTTCGGCGACGAAGGCACGGTCGAATTTCAACGTCGTCAAAGGAAGCCGCCGTAGATAGTCTAAGCACGAGTAACCGGTTCCGAAATCATCAATGGCGATTCCGACCCCATGCTTGGAGAGCTCAACCAAATTTTGGACGGCCTCCGATTCGCCCTCCACCAAGGTGCTCTCGGTCACTTCCAGTTCCAGGCAGTGGGGGGGCAAACTCGTTTCTTCCAAGACTTTCTTCACGGTGTCGCTAAAGCTCGGCTCCTTGAGCTGGCGGACCGAAACGTTCACCGAGACCTTGTGCTGTTGGTAGCCGAGTTGCCGCCATTTCGCTTGTTGTTTGCGCGCGTTTCGGAGCACCCACAGGCCGATTTCTCCGATCAAGCCCATTTCCTCGGCTTGTGGAATGAAATCGGCGGGCGAGACGAGTTCGCCGTCGGAGCGTTTCCAACGGACCAATGCCTCGCAGCCCTCGATATGCAGCGTATCCATGGATACGAGCGGCTGGTAATGAAGCAACATTTCGCCGCGGCTAACCGCTTTCGCGAGCCCCTCTTGAAGCTCCCAAATTCGCAGCATGCGCCCGTGCATGCCCGCATTGAAGACGCTGAAGCCCTCTTTATGCGTCTTGGCCTCGTACATCGCGATGTCCGCGTTCCTGAGCAGATCGCCGGCCGTAATCGAACCTTCACTCAGTGCGATGCCGATGCTGCCCGCCGGGGAAACCCTGTGCCCGTCGACTTCCAGCGGAGACGCCAAGGTATCGAGGATGCGTTGCGCGCAGGTTTCGGCTTCCGTCTGGTCGGTCACTTTATTGAGCAAGACGACAAACTCGTCTCCACCCAGACGGGCGACCAGATCACCCTGACGCACGCTGGGCTTCAACCTTTGCGCGACGACACGCAGCAGTTCGTCCCCCACGGCGTGGCCCAGGCTGTCATTGACGATTTTGAAGCGGTCGAGGTCAAGAAACAGCACGGCGAATAGTTGGCCGCGCTGGCTGGCGCGGTCCAACTGCCTCATGAGAAAGTTGCGATTGGGCAGGCCGGTGAGCCGGTCGTGCATGGCGTCATGGATGAGCCCTTTTTCGACTTCGACCAGCACGGTGATGTCGGTCTGCGACCCCGCGAATTGCGTCGGCTCGGACCACTTATTTCTCTTTGCTTGGCCTCGCACCAAGACCCATCGATAGCTGCCGTCGCGGTGCCGGATGCGATATTGACTTTCGAAATGGGGCGTCTTGCCGTGCAGATGCGCGTCCAGATCTTTCCTCAGCGAGCTGAGATAGAAAGTGTGGACTCGCCCGAACCATTCCTCGGGATCGGTGCCGATCTCATGGTCTTCGTAACCGAGCATCGCTTTCCATTGGGAAGAGAGATGAATCTTGTTGGCTTTGAGGTCCCAATACCACAGCCCTTCATTACCGCTCTCTACCGCCAGGTCGTAACGGTCTTTGTTTTGCTTGAACTCTCGGTGGTGACGTTTTTCCTTCAGCTTTCGATGGAAGGAGCGGTGATGTCGGTTCACTCGCAGCTTGAGCACGAGAGCGGCCGGCCGGGACGCAAGCAGGGCAGCGAGGCCGACGAGATAAGATGGATTAAAGGCGACCGTGAGCCATGCCAGGAACCAGGCCGCGGCGGCGGCAAAAATCGCCAGCGGCGCAAACCAGCGGAGCGAGATGAAGATCAACGCCGCGGCAGTGGGGACGAGCGCGACCAGGACCGCGCTGAATTGCTCGGCGGGCCCTCGTAACAGCGAAAGTCCGATGATTAATAGGCAGCCTGCCGTGAGGCCTACCGCGTGTGACCCCGAGGCGGGAATCACTTCCGTAAACAAGGCGCCGGCGAGCACCAAATAGAGCACCCCCAAGATCACAATCGGAACCCATTGGGTTGGCTCGTGCGCGGAGATCAGATAGACAGCGTATCCGGCAAACAGGAAAGCGAGGAGAGGAAGAACGATCTTGAGAGATCTGCTTAAGGAGCGATCGCGACTATTCTCCATCTGGAGTTCGATGTCGCTCGCGGGCGGGTTATCGCCGGCCGTGGAACTCACTTTGGCTGCTGTTTCTTCCGCGAATTTCCAAACGCTTTGCGCCGCTTCTGAAATTCTTTCGACAAGGTCCGGCAATCGCTTCCGGCCTTCCGACAAGAAAGTGCGCGCGGAGGAGATCAGCCGCGGGCCCGAAGACATTGGTTCTTGAAATGCCATCTCAAATCCGACGCCGCGGAGGCCTTACCGGCGGTCAAACTACCCGATCGGGCGATTTCCGGGCCGGCTGGCAGCCGTATCGCGCACCTTTGTTGGGGGAGAGCAGGTGCGTGAGAATTTGAAACCTGATGCTGACCGCGGCGTCTACTCAATTCTGCCACCGGAGGTCGAGGTAAGGCCATGGAACTTTTGCACCATTCTCGATAGTGCGGATTCCCTAACACCCGGTCCGCTGTCGCACCATGAGCCACGTGAAATGGGTGAGAGCCCCACCCATACGAGTATCGCCGGTTTGGCGCTGCATTGATTACCCAAAACGGGCCTGATGGGTATTTACTTGACTCAGGTATTGGGAAATAGCCCCTACATGTTGTGGTCGTCCGTAGCGCGTGTCGCGGTGCCTCCGACCAGCGATTTGTAGGGTGCCGGTGGCACGGCGACGGCCTGTTGAACCAGGCGGTAAAAGAGCTTGCCTCGACTTCTGGACTTGCGGCGGTTGAAGCGGAAGGCGAATTCGTCGAGGTAGGAGTCGAGATGCTCGTGACTGACCGCTCCTTGATGCGTGCCCAGTATCCAGCGCTTCACTAACGACACCACGCGGTGCACCCGGGGGAGCAGTTTCGAGGCGCGCGCCGGTTGCCCCTCCAGGTAGCTCACCTCGTGGCGATAGCCGTCGCCTTCGAGCGGTTCGTATCCCAGCCAACCGTCGGTATGGACCACGCTGCCGGGTTCGATCGACTCGCCGACGAAGGCCATCAAGCGGTGGCGAAACGCGCCTCGAACTCGGCCAGATTCCGAGGATAATCTTCCATTTCCCCGATCCTACATCTTGTGGTCACCTGAGTCAAGTAAATACCCATCTGGGGGTGATCTTTTACCGCCGACTGAGAAATAGGAGGAGTAGGAAAGAGGCATACTACGCCCCGAATCGGGAAGCTAAGCCGGCCGCGAGAGTTAAGACGCCGTCCTGAGCCGTTGCTTGCGCAACAGTATCCAAAGCAACACAACCGCCGAACAGCCAACGACAATCAACCACTGCGTCGAACCCGCGACGGAAAATATCAATCCCAGCCCGCACACAGCCGACAGAAGCCGCTCCAGCGGATTCAACGGACCTCCCAAATAGCCCGCCGGCGCGGCGACCCAAAACACCGTCCCGGCCAATAGCGATACAGTTGCGCCCAGGACGCCGAGCAGCGATCCCTGGCCGAGCAAACGAGGGTCGAAGGCGAAAGCGAAGGGAATAAAGAACGACACGAGACTCAAGCGGAACGCCAGGAGACTGGTTTGCATGACCCCGGCGCCCGCAATCCCGGCGGCGGTATAGGACGCCAACGCGACCGGCGGCGTAACCATAGACAAGACGCAGTAATACATGACAAAGAAGTGCGCCGACATTTCGGGAATCCCGAGTTTCAACAGCGCCGGCACGAACAAGATCGCGCCGATAATATATGCCGCGACCGTCGGCAGACCCATTCCCATGATGATGCAGCCGAGAATGATGAAGCCCATGGCGCCGTAGATCGTCCCGCCGCCGTCGGCAATGAGCTGAGAAGAGAACTTGAGGGCTAGATTGGATTGGATCGCGACCGCGATGATGATGCCGATCGCCGCGATGGGAACGGCCACCTGCGCCGCTTGACGAACCGCGCCGTCGACGGTTTCGATGATTTGGGCGAGACCGAGACGTGTTTTCCGCCGGAAAGACGCAACCACAATGCAGCTCGCCGAGGCCGCCACGGCGGAGTAGGTCGCCGAATATCCGGCCAACAACACGCCTACCAGGACCGCGGGGGGAATCAACAGGTACAAGCGGGGGAGGCCAACGCGGGAATCAAGCCCGCCAGAGCCACTCGGGCGTAGTTGACTTGCAGCATCTCGGCCACGACAAAGGCCGCTACGCCCATGATCGGCGGCATCAGTTGTCCGCCGGTGGAGGCGATCGCCTCTACCGCCCCCGCCATCGGCGCGGAATAGCCGGCCCGCCTCATCAGGGGGATGGTGAAGACACCGGTGGTGGCCACGTTGGCGACCGCGCTGCCGCTGATTGACCCCATCAGGCTGCTCGAGATCACGGCGGCCTTCGCGGCGCCGCCTTTGTGGCGGCCGGCGGCCTTGAGTCCAATGTCGATGAACAAGCGCCCGCCGCCGATCGCGGAATAAACCGCTCCAAACAGGACGAAATAAAAGACGAACTGCAGTGACGTAGCGGTCGTGATCCCCAGCACGCCGTTGACCGTCATCGTGAGAATCTCGATGCCTTCGGTGACTTCGAAACCGCCGAAACGCAACCACCCGGGCATGACGTTGCCTGCGAGGCCGTACGCTGAAAAAAGCAACAAAACACTCAGTAGCGACCAGCCGACCGTCCGCCGCACGCCTTCGAGCAGCAGAAGGATCAGCAAGACGCCGAAACCGACATCGACGGGCAATATTTTGTCAATCCCCTCGATTCGCTCCGTCAGGCGGCCGCCGAGAGCATGTAATACAGCAGGACCGCGACGACCGCAAGCAGGAGTGCCAGGTCGACAGCTCGATTGATGGACGGCTTAGAGTGAGTGCCCGCGAGAGGCTTCGTCAGCAGCAGCACCGCCAAGGCGAGCGTCAGGTGGAGCGGCCGTTGAAAGAGAGGAGCTTGCGGAAAGAAGATGATGTAGATCTGGAAACCCAGCCACCCCAACCCCAAGGCGATCCGAACCAGTCGAAGGAATTCATCACTCCGGCGACCTCCACCAATCCGAATATCTCTTGGCGTTGCCCAGGTCCCGGTAACCCGCATCCGGTTGAGGCTTCCGCGCGGCGTCGGCGCTAATCCGCGCCAACGGGCAGCCCCCGCCCTGCTAACAATCCGGCTTCGTCCACCGTCTCGCGGATCCGTTCGAACAGCGCGTCGGTAGGGACGTTGATCGGCGGCCGAACGCGGTTTGACTTCAACAACCCGGCCAGCATCATCGCCGTCTTCATGCGCGAGTGCGCATCCCTCGACGATTCACCGCTTCCGTAGACAATTTCCTTGAGGGGGAAGATGCGGTTCTGAATTTCCCGAGCCGTGTTGAGATCGCCCTCGCAAACCGCTCGATACAGCGCAACGATCCACTCCGGGATAAAAGACGCAAACCCGACCAAGGCCCGTCCACGCCTTGCACCATCGACGCCAACAGATATTCGTCATGGCACGTCAAGATCGTACAACTCGGGTCGGCCGCGCGGACGGCCCGGATGTCGCGGTCGTACTTCGACATCTCGCGCGTCCCGATCTTGAACGTCGTCACCGCGTCGAGCCGTGCCAACTCAGCGAGCAGATCTTCGGAATAGGTCGCCCGAGTCCAAGCCGGGTAGATGTGGACGATCAGGTTGATGTCGACGGCCCGGCTCACCGCTTCGAAGTGCGCGACGACATGCTCGGGACGCATGCCGAAACGCAGCCAGTAATGGGGCGGCATGATCAGCAGTCCCGCGGCCCCGGCACGCTGCGCCATTTCAGCGTGCTCGCGGGCCTCGTCAATGCCTTCGCAACAAATACCGGTGATCACGGGCACTCGCGCGCCGACCTCGTCCGCCACGATGCGCGTGACCTCGGCGCGCTCGGCGGGAGTCAGCGCGAAGACCTCGCCGGTGTGCCCGTTGGGGACCAGGCCTCCGATGCCCTCGATTGCCGCGAGACGCGCGGCGAAGCGGCGTAACTCTCCTTCGTCGACCTTGTAGTTTTCGTCGTACGGTAATTGCATCGCGGGTAAAATCCCGCGGATGGGTATTTACTTGACTCAGGTGACCACAAGATGTAGGATCGGGGAAATGGAAGATTATCCTCGGAATCTGGCCGAGTTCGAGGCGCGTTTCGCCACCGAGCAGGCCTGTCGAGAGTATCTGTGTCAACTCCGCTGGCCGGAGGGTTTTCGTTGTCCGCGATGCGGGCACGACAAAGCGTGGGCGGTGCGGACAGCGCTGCTGGAGTGCGCCGGCTGCGGGCATCAAGCTTCTCCAACGGCGGGCACAATATTTCAAGACACCCGCCAACCCCTCCAGAGTTGGTTTCGAGCCATGTGGTGGCTCACGAGCCAGAAGAACGGGGCGAGCGCGCTGGGCTTGCAGCGGGTGTTGGGCCTGGGCAGCTACAAAACGGCCTGGACTTGGTTGCATAAGCTCCGGCGCGCCATGGTGCGGCCCGGACGCGATCGGCTCAGCGGGCGCGTGGAGGTTGACGAGACTTACTTAGGAGGCTTGGAGGAGGGCGTGCGCGGTCGCCAAACCGACGCTAAGGCGCTGATTGTAGTAGCGGCCGAGGAAGATGGTGCCGGCATCGGGCGGGTTCGGATACGCACCATTCCCAACGCCTCCGGGGACAGCTTGATGGCCTTCGTCGGCGAGTCGATCGAACCCGGCAGCGTGGTCCATACCGACGGTTGGCTGGGATACGAACCGCTCGAAGGCGACGGCTATCGCCACGAGGTGAGCTACCTGGAGGGGCAACCGGCGCGCGCCTCGAAACTGCTCCCCCGGGTGCACCGCGTGGTGTCGTTAGTGAAGCGCTGGATACTGGGCACGCATCAAGGAGCGGTCAGTCACGAGCATCTCGACTCCTACCTCGACGAATTCGCCTTCCGCTTCAACCGCCGCAAGTCCAGAAGTCGAGGCAAGCTCTTTTACCGCCTGGTTCAACAGGCCGTCGCCGTGCCACCGGCACCCTACAAATCGCTGGTCGGAGGCACCGCGACACGCGCTACGGACGACCACAACATGTAGGGGCTATTTCCCAATACCTGAGTCAAGTAAATACCCATCATCCCGCGAAACGGCTCGACCAACGGCATGGGTTACCTCGTGACTTATTAGTCTACTAAGCCCGCCTCTGGCGCAAGACAAACCTAGGGGCCGGAGCCGATGGTCGAGGTCTTGGTCATGAGTGGATTGGGGAATGACGGACTTGTTCGCAACCGTTGCGCGCCCGCGTCGAATTGCGAGTCCCTGGGTGATGTGGTGGGCCCTGCAGGATTCGAACCTGCGACCTACGGATTATGAGATCGACCGTCCCACGTCCATGGTTTTGTCCGATGTCTATATTTCAATAACTTAGAGCCGTTGTCGTCTCGGTTCGTCCACCGAAACACCCGGAAATCTATCGGCGTGGCTACCTGCGTGGCTACCTTTTTTCCTGAACCATTCTCCATCATGTCTGTTCTATCTCCGGTGCTACACTCGCCATAAGGTGAACCGACTCGCCGCCGCCCTGCTCGCCTAAGCCGCTAACGACCTGTTGAGCGGTCGCGACACGCCCGAAATTCTCGCTTGGCTCGACGGAGCGCCCGCTCTGATCCCCTTCGCGGTCTGCTGCCATTTGGCCGGCATAGAAGCCGACAGGACGCGCCTACGGCTGCGACAGGCGGCCGAGGACCCGGAAAGGCACAGGGACGCGCTCAGGGTGTTGTCGAGGCGGATGTGGGTGGCGTAAAGGGAGGGCAGCGGCGAAAGAACGGCAACGCCTGAGCCAAGGACGCGGGAAAACGGGTGCAAAGTTTGCACAGGTTAAAGGGAAGTCTCGCGAGAAGGCCGCGAAGCCAACCGGCCGAGCGAGCAGTACGCGATCCATCAGGCGCTTGAAGAGCGGGAAAAAGCAGCGGCGAAGGAACGAATGCTTTCCGGAAAGAAAGCGACAGCTGGCCCAACCAAAGGCAGAGGGAAGAAAAAGACGACCGCTTCCGGGAACTTCCCGGAACAAGAGGAAAAGGGAGAACTCGCGGGATTTCCCCTTCACTGGTGCCAACTTGGCACTAGTGTTGGTTGGCCTGCTGGACGCAACAGCAAATCGCGGAGGCAGTCGAGGCTACGCAGATGTCAGTCAGTAGGGTTTTAAACAAAACGGCAAGCCTGCCAAAACGTTTAAGATCCGCCGCCGAGCACACCGACTTCGAGCCGGAGATTTACGACGTTTGGAAGCAGCAGTCGAAGTCGAACGGTTCTGGCCACTTCGTTTACCCTGTGCCAGCGATACGGAGGGTGGGCGGCGGCCAACGAAAACCGCCGCCCCTACCCCACGGGGAACTCGACCACGGCAGCCGCCTTCGCCTTGCGCGGAGGCGGCACCGTCTTCGGACGCCGGTACTTGATCAGATCGGCGGGAGTGTGCAACCCGAAGCGTGCCGCCAAGGCTGCGTCGCTCTCCGCCTTGCGGTAGCCGCCGCGATACGTCCTGTCAGGGACACGGCGCCGCTGCGCGTCGATGTGGGGGGCATCGTAATACCAAAATGGGGGCGGCACAAAAAGCTCTCGATCCGGGTGCCGATTTTCGCGACGGATGATCGCTTCCCGATGGTGCTCCCACCCTTCGCGGGCTTCCCGCTCATCCCGGAAACCACCGTGAGCGCCGATAAGCGATTCTGGCCTCGAGATCCCAAAGAGCAATTTGGCTCGCGGCGGCAACTCTCGGCGAACTCGTCGGCGACGTCGGATGGTAGGCATGGGCTAGCGTCCCGGCGGCCGTCCCGGCCGGTCGCGCGGTGGCTCCACGTCGAGATTGAGCGCTCGCCAACAGCGAACCATTTGCAGCCGCGCATCGCGTTCGATGGCTGCCGCGGGGTGTATTTTCGCTTGTCCGAAGCGGTCTGAGACCGTCAAACCGTCCTTGTCGAGCAGTTCACGAGCCTGATTGCAGCGGTCGAAGCTCTCCAGCGCGGCGGAAGCAGTAAAAGCGCATCGTCGCCCAACTCCCACTCCGTAAGCAGCTTACGCCACCAGCCCTTCGCTTCGCGGCTCAGGTGTTGCGGCGGTTTTACCATGGCGAATTTTTCTATATGCCGAACCCAATTACGTGTAACCGTAGCTGTCCGCTTGGTCTACAGCAAACGATCTCTAGATTTTCGACCCGCCCTCCCCTACGTCAGCACCTGGGTACGTTGGCGGTTTGCTTTGTCCCTCGCCGTCTTTCTCGAGTGGTGGGGCTTGCAAAGCGGTTGCAGGTTCGCTTCTTCGTACATCGCGCCACCGTCCTCGATCGGCAGGATGTGGTCCACCTCGGTCGCCGACACCAGCCCCCCTTTTTTTGTCGGGTGCGCGGGGTGTCGAATGCAAACCCGGTGCTTGCGAACAAAAGGCGAATCCACTTTCAACCAGAAATACACGCAAATCTTGTGGATGTCAAGTCGGTGGCGTCCGGAAGTGTCTTAGGACCAGGCTCGTTAGGAGCTTCTCGACGCGAGTTCAGGCCCTCAAGGTGCGGATTTCTCATGCGAACCGGATATATCAACATCTAACGGCGGACGAGCCCCTATGTAGTTCGTTTCGAGGGA
The DNA here is from genome assembly GCA_965248235.1 of Bryobacterales bacterium. GTDB lineage: Bacteria > Acidobacteriota > Terriglobia > Bryobacterales > UBA6623 > UBA6623. Next base: position 1,366,787 of record CBDFIU010000004.1, read on the forward strand.
GTTAGTCCTGCCTCGCGGCTTCCACTCGCGGGCGAGATCCCTAGCCTGGACGATCTGCTCGGGGGTCATCTTGCTAGCGGCGCAGTCCCTGCGGTTGACGGCTTTATCACGGTTCTCCTGGGTCGCCTTGGAGGGCAGCCAAGTCAAACCACATATACGCCTCGACGTCGTCCTGCGGCACGCCACGGCCGCTCTGGTGCAACCAGGCAAGGTTGTACTGGGCGTTCGCGTGACCCTGCTCGGCGGAGAGCCGGTACCACTTGAGAGCTTCCGTGTAATCGTGAACTACCCCACGTCCGTTCTCCGTATGCCCAGCCTTTGCTGTACTGAGCATCGGCGTCTGCGACGCATGGTCATTCCTCATTCGACGGATCGTTAACTGCTAAGAACGTCAGGCTGTTGAGAAAAGACTCGAGTTCAGCTTCAATCGCGAGAGGACTCTTACCTCTGGGATATCGCTGACTGTGCGAGACCTTAACCAACATGGCCTGACTCGAGTCTGGATGGAGGCAGTAGTTATCCTTGGCTGCGATAATAAAGACCTCGCCAGGCGCATAGGCACGCCGTGATCTTCAACGGTCGACTCCGATTTGAGGCACGCGGCTTCTTTGACGACGTTTCGTGAAACCCTATGATCTACTGCCTTGTAGCGCTCGTTCTTGAACAGGCCGCCGAGCGATGCCTCCATGGCAACAAGAAACTGCTCTTTTGTCAATCTGGTAGTGCCAGACCACCCCAAGGGTTTAAATTCAACAAAGGCCACTGCAGTCCGTCGCCCGCCCGTGCGTGTATCCTTGTCGAATACGACACCATGTGTACCCGAGCTTGACAGACCATTTCTTTCCTGCCGGCGGTAGGACCGAGAATCCCTTCGATTCGTACCGCTTCTGGGGGTCTGTGACGGGCTTTGCCGCAAGTTTCTGCAACGTCGCGGTATAGCCATTCTTTTGCGCCAGCGACCATGCCGCCGGATCCACCACATCGACACCAGCCTCGACTAAGGCCTTCACGATCGGCGTGTGACGCCAATAGACCGCAACTTGAAGAGAGGTTACCCCGCTCTCGGAACGAGCGTTCACGTCCGCACCGCTAGCGATCAGGGTTCGGACGATTTTTATATGTTTCTTATTGGCAGCCAACATCAAAGCTGATGGTTTGGCGTTCGGATCAGCGCCCTGCGCAAGCAAGTCTTGTACGGTTTCCAGACGACCGGCTTCTACAGCCCGAATGAGGGGTGAGACGCTCTTTTGGCTCTCTGTGATTTGGCCAGCATCCTGCGGTTGGCCGGGAGCCAAAGCTCGAATCCGCAGCCCGGAAACAAAAGCGTCGAACTCAGCCAGACCCCTGCCCTCCGCATCCGTCGGATGGGTATCCATCCACATAAACGAAAAGAATCTTTGCTTTTCCGTGAAGTCTTCCGGGAAGTAGAGCAAGAAAAGGCAGGTCGACCTCAAACGCGTTGACTGTCAATGTCGCCTTTCCGGCTAGCCGGCGAGGGACCGTGTTGTCGACGCGCTCATGACTGATCGTGAGGCCGCGGTGTTCGGCTACAATCGTGTCGGCATGAGGAGCATTATTCCGCGGCGCCGGTTCCTTGCCGCCAGCCTGATGGGATTGGCCCAGCTACCGCTACGCTTGTTCGCGGACGATGGCCCGGAACCGGTGTTCGTGGAAGTTTCTCCCTCAAAAAGCGGTATCCGCTGGGTCCACGAGAATGCGATGTCGGAGCACAGGTACCTGCCCGAGACAGTCGGAGCCGGCTGCGCGTTTGTGGACTACGACAACGATGGCTGGATGGATCTCTACTTCGTCAATAGTGGTCCCTGTGATTTCTTCAAGCCGCGGAAGCCGCCCCGCAACGCCCTTTACAAGAACAACCGCGACGGAACCTTCACCGACGTGACCGAAGACGCGGGCGTGGCGGGCGGCACGTTCGGCATGGGTGTGGCCGTGGGCGATTACGACAACGACGGCTTCCCCGATTTGTTCGTCACTTCCTACGGCCGCTGTATTCTCTACCACAACAACGGTGACGGAACCTTCACCGACGTGACCGACAAAGCCGGGGTCGCCGCCCCCGGCTGGACGACGAGCGCCGTCTGGTTCGACTATGACAACGACGGTTTGCTCGATCTCTTCGTCTGCAGCTTCGTCGAGTTCGGGTTGGACAAACACGTCTTCTGCGGCAACAATGACCTCGGCCGGCGGTACTATTGCATTCCCAGCGTCTTCCAGCCCACGGCGAGCCTGCTATTTCACAACAACGGTGACGGCACCTTCACGGAGGTCGGCGAGGGGACCGACATCGCGGCGGCGCTCGGGAAGTCCCTGGGTGTGGTAGCCACCGACATCAACAACGACGGCCGCATGGATCTGTTTGTCGCCAACGACACGGTTCGGAATTTTCTCTTTGTCAACCGCGGGAAAAACGAATGGGAAGAGTTCGGGCTGGGAGCGGAAGTGGCTTTCAGCGCTGACGGCCAAGCGCGTTCCGGTATGGGCGTTGATGCCGCCGATTTCAACCGTGACGGCCGGCAAGATCTGTTCGTGGCCAACATCGATCAGGAACTCCATGCGCTCTACCAAAACAACGGAGATGAATCGTTTCGCGACGTGGCCTTTGATCACGGAGTCGCCGAAGCCACTCGCTTCATGAGTGGTTGGGGCCTGAAATTCTTCGACTTCGACAACGATGGGTACCTCGACCTGTTTGTGGCGAACGGTCATCCCGACGACATGATCGAGTCTTATCGTGTCGACATCAAGTACCGCGAACCGATGCTGCTGTTCCACAACGACGGCGACCGGCTGCGTGACATCACCTCTCATGCCGGGCCCGTGTTTCAGAAAGCCTTTTCAGCGCGAGGACTGGCGGTCGGGGATTTCGACAATGACGGCCGCACCGACGTTGCTGTGTCGAACAACGGGCAACCTCCCTTGCTGCTGAAGAACAACTCCGGCAAGCAGAATCACTGGGTGGGAATCCGGCTTGTGGGCGTGGGCTGTAACCGTGACGCTATCGGGGCACGGATCTCGTGGTCGGTGAATGGAACGGTGCATTCACGGCTCAAGAGCGGCGGGGGAAGCTACCTGTCCTCGCACGATCCTCGGGAGGTCATCGGGCTGGGGTCCGCGACCGATCTCGAGTGGGTCGAAGTGCACTGGCCACTGCCGAGCACAAAGGTCGAGCGCTTCAAAGAAGTGCCGGTCGATCGTTACATCAGGATTGAAGAAGGCAAGGGCATCGTGGAATAGGCCTCCGACGCCGTGAGGTGATCTAAGCCCATTTATAGGAGTGCCGAGGCGGCGCGACAAGCTTCCATCGGCAGGGTCCAAGCCGGCATCGTCACCGTGAACGGCGCGTTCGTCCGGACAGGCAAGCGCCCACAAACCCCGAACTCGAGGTGATTCAAACCGACCGAGTCGGTGCTACAATTGCTCGGCAGCAACCTCCATGCCCCTACCCAAACACGGACTGCTGAAAAAGATCCATATGTATACGGGGCTATTGAGCTTCGTTAGCTTCACGATCTTCGGCATCGCCGGTCTGAACGCGACTTTTCGGCGATCGCCCGAGGAACGCCGGCCCAATGGCGTAGACGTTTCCTATGTCCGATTCCAGGTGCCTGCCAACCTTTCAGACCGCCAATTAGCGGACCGGATCTACGCGACACTGCGGATTCCACTGTCCGATCCGCCGCCGGTTTGGGCGGTTGAGCGCAATCGGGATAACAACCTGCTGATCAGTTTCTACACGGTGAACGGGCCGCGACGCGTGATTGTCCACGAGGGGGAAGACCGGCTTGAGATCCGCAAGGAACACCAGAGCATCTGGCAGCGTTTCAGCAACCTCCATGAGACGACCCCGGCTGGCAACGCCTCAGATCCGCTCGTGCGGTTCTGGGCTTATTACATAGAGTTCTCGACTTGGTCGCTGCTGTTGATGTCGCTATCGGGCGCGTATCTGTGGTTGGCGTCCCGCCCCGCGCTCCGGTTGGGCCTGTATGCGCTGGCTCTTGGCAGCGGCTTTTTCATCGTTTTGTACGTTCTGTCAAAATAGCGTGTGTACCGGCTCATCCGCGACATTCATCTGGCGTCGGGGCTCTTCACGTTAGTCTCGTTGGCCGTGTATGCGCTGAGCGCAGTTCTGATGTCGCACCCCGGGGCAGAACGAGAGCGCGTCACTCAGCAAGAGTTGGAGGTACCGCCCGATAGAGCTGCCGACCCGCGAGCCCTGGCAAAGTATCTTATGGACGAGCACGGGCTGCGCGGTGAGTTGCGGGATGTCAGCGAATCGGAGGAAGGATTCGGGTTGCGTATCTATCGAACGGGCACGGAGCACGAAGTACGCTATTCCTTCTCGGACAGCCGGGCCCGCGTGGCAACGTCGCAGGCGGGCTTCGCCGGAATGCTGATCCACATTCATCATGCGGGCGGGCTGTGGCATGACTATCCGCTTGCCAATGCTTGGGGAGCGCTCGTCGGCGTGGTTTCTCTAGCACTGCTCGTCCTGGGCGGAACCGGAATCTATCTTTGGTTCAAGACCTACGAGGAGCGGACCGTTGGGCTGGTCCTGTTGGTCGTCAGCTTCGGCTATAGCCTGACGTTGCTGTTTCTGATCCAGGCTGCGGGGTAGCTGAGACCGGGCGTACACGGGCCGGGGGTTCACCCGGATCGCCACGGGACTGTACATGGGGTGGAGGTGTTCGCTCGTTGGTCAGTGAGGATGTGTCGCGCTGAGCGACCGGATCGCCTCAACCGTCTTCATGCTTGCTCTCATAGGAGCCCGTTTCTCTGAACGCGCGGCATTTATAATACCGCCATAAAAATGGGTGTCGACGGCGTTCCTGCCGCCCCCCCAGGGCTCCTCCCCATGGTGGCGTTCTACCCCGGGTTCCGCTTCGCTTCACCCGGGGCTAGGGCTCCCGTCGCCGCTTCGCGGCTACGGTGGTTGCGGATTTTTCGGGCTATACCATGGTCCACCGTAAGCTTGAGGCGATTTTCGGAGGAGGCTCAGCGACGCGCTGGTGATTACGGTCGCCCGCTGGTCGTCAGTTTCCGGTACAGGGCGAGTGCCATGGCGCTTTCAGGCACGATCGCCAACTCCTTTTCAATCGCCTGAACCGCTTCCGTGCGTTTGCCTTGCCGCAGTTGGACCTGCGCGAGCGACCAGTGAACACCAGGCTGACGGGGATCGATTTCGGCGGCGCGACGCAGGAAGTCTTCGGCCAAGTCCAGCCTGCCTTGAGCGAAATAGTTTTCTCCCAGAGCCTGATACACTCGCGCCGAGCGAGGATTGAGCTGTTTCATTTTTTCGACGCACCACACGGCGAGCTGTGTGTAAGCCCTGCCAAGCCGGTAGGCGTATTCGGGATCCTCCGCCTGCCGCTCCCTCAGCGCGCGGTACTGGTCGGTCATCCCGAGGCTGTTTCCTCCACGCTCGTAGGCGGCGGCGAGTTGCAGCCGGACCGCGGCATCTCCGGGCGCGAGCGCGAGCGCTTTTTCGAGATCGTTGATGGCCTCGTCGATCCTTTGCAGGACAAGCAGGCTCTTGCCGAGCAGCAGGCGCGGCGGGACGTCTTCCGGCTTCAGCCTGATCGCTGCCCGGAACTGCTCGACGGCCGCCTCGTGCTTCCCCTGCTCTTGGTAGGCGATGCCCAGGTTGTGGTGAACGAAGATGCGCTTGCCCCCCTGTTCGAGCACTTGCCCAAAGGCCTGTTCAGCGGCAGCCCAATCCGCCGCCCGCAGCGCGGCAACGCCACGCCGAAAGACTGGTTGCAGGTGGCTCGACAACTCGTCTTCGGCCGCCGTCACCACTCCGATGGAAAGCGAAACGAAAAGGAGCAGGATCCGGCCCGCGAAGAGCCGCGAGCGTTCAGGCCTGCTCGGATTTGCCGACAGCGACGCCATCACTTACCCCGGGCTTACCGCCGGCCCTCCTCACCCTCCAGGCCGAGCCCAGGGATATCTTCTCGCGAAAGGAGTCGCTGGTCGGCTTCGAACTCGGCCCGCAAAAGCCTCTCTCTTTCGAAGGCCTCTTTGGCTTCTTCACGGCGCCCGAGGCGCTGATAAGCGCGACCCAACAGAACATAGGCCTGCCTCAGGCGAGGCTCCAGTTCCGCCGCGCGCGTCAACTCCTTGACGGCCGCCTCCCAGCGCCCGGCCGCCAGGAGCGCTCTCCCCAGCCCGAGCCGCGCGACAGCGGATCGAGAGTCCGCGGACACAGCCTGGCGAAAGTGCCGCTCGGCTTGTTTCATTTCGTTCCCTTGCAGTTTCGGATGGACGAGATCCGCAAGCTCAAGCCTGCAAACGGCCAGCCCGTAGTGGGCGTCGTAACTTAAAGGGTCGACTTTCAGCGCCCGCTGGTAATAAAGAGCGGCTTCCCTAAACCTGCCCGCCGCGGCTTCCTTCGGCTGCGAGAGCTCGGACCGGGTCCGTCTCAGATAGCCCAAAGCGTTGAGAACGACGACGGATTCCGGATTTGCCTGAAGTGCTTTCCGGTATTCCCGCGCAGCCTCGACATACTTTCGCCGCGCCAGGTTGGCTTCCGCCATAAGCTGATGAACGCGGTGCGAGTCGGGCGCCATCGCGAAAAGCTTCTGATACTCGACCTGAGAAAGAATCAAGCTGAGCTTGGTGAGATGGTAGAGGGCGTCGACACTTTCGGGGTCGATTCGCAGGCCCTCTCGCAGCTCGCGATAGGCCGCTCCATAGTCGCCCTGGGCAAGCTTGGCCTGGGCGAGCCGCACATGGCCGGCCGCCTCTTGCGGATGCTCTCGGATGTATTTCTCCGCGAACTCGGCGGCAGTAGCGGGTTCGCCCCGATAGAGGGCTTTTTCGCTCGCCGAAAGTTTCGGAGAGTCTTGACCGGTAATTGCCGCCGCAAACCAGCAACCGATGAGAAGCAATCGGCCGGTACGTCGCGCGGTCCGCAATCCTTGCGCGTAGCGCTGCCGAGGGGTTGGCCCGTCACTCATTTGTTTTCTCTTCGGTCTTTTGCTTCTCGAGTTCCTTGAAGGTCTCGAGGGCCACGCGAGCCTGTTCCTTCTCGCCGAGAGCCCGGTAGACGCGTCCCATGGCGTAGTGCGGTTTGGGATCATCCGGGTCGAGTTTCGCGGCCTGTTCGAGGTGTCCGATGGCCTCTTCCCGCTTGCCCTGCCTGTCGAGCAACATACCCATCTGATAGCGCGCGCGGGAGAAGCGCGGGTCGTACTCGACGGCCTCCCGCAGGTAGGCTTCCGCCTCTTCGAGCCGATCCAGGCGATAGAGAACCGTGCCGAGGTTCACGGGCGGCCAGGCAGACGGGCGAGCTCCGTTGCGGTTCAGTTCGACCGCCTCTCGATAGACGTCAACGGCCTCGTCGAACCGGCCCAATGCCTCGTAACAGAGGCCCACCCGGTCATAGGCTCGCGCAAAGCCGGGGTCGAGGCGAATGGCTCCCTTGAACTTCTCGATCGCCTCGGCAAACCGCTGGTCGTCGTAATCGAGTCGTCCCAGCCAATAAAGATACAAGGCTTCGTCCGGGTTCGCGCCGGTTAGCTTCTCGATCTCCGGCCGGGCCCAATCGCGCCGGCCCAGCACGACATAAGCCATGGCGAGCGTGAAGCGGCTCGAATCATCGAGCGGCGCCAGAGCGTCGGATTTCTTGAAAGCGATAGCCGCGTTGAGGTGCTTGCCTTTGCGAAAGAAAACTCCACCCAACGCCGACAGAAGCTCCGGCGAATCGGGACGCCGCTCGATCTCTTCGAGCAAGAGCGGCTCCAGCCGGTTATCGTTTCCCGCCTGGAGAGCCGTCCTCAGCTCGGAAGACACACCGTCCGGCAATGTGAACGAGGAGGCGGAGGCGGTTCGAGCTTCTTCGCCGGCCGGCGGCCCTTGGCCCGCGGCGCTCGCAAAGGCGGCCGTCAGAAAGCAGCTAACCGCGAGCCGACCGGAGTACCGCGCTTCCGGCGTTCTCAACCATCGAGCGGCAAACATGAACGGTCTTAGGATAGAACGTTCTTGGGGAACACCGCGAACTTGACACTTGACTCCTTGCACTGTAATCATCCGGTTGGGTGGGGGGGAATCGGTTTCCGACTCGCGTCGAAACGGAATCAGAGAATCTCTTGGCCGCAGAGATTCGTCAGGCCCGGGCGAGCCGTGGAATCCGTCCGGGAACCGAGGGAGGGCAATCCGTTGATCTTCCGAAGCTCGATCCGACAATCGGTTTTCATAGCCGCATTCGTCCTGTTGCTGTCTCCCGGAGCCTCTTCCCAGGAATGGCCCCATTACGGCGGGGACCCCGGCGGAACGAAGTACTCCCCCCTTGACGGGATCAATCGGCGAAACGTCAACGAGTTGCAAGTCGCCTGGATCTTCGACACGGAAGAATACAGTGACGGCACAAAGTACCCCAGCCGCTCGGCCTTTGAAAGCACCCCGATCGTCGTGGACGGCGTCCTGTACTTTGCTTCGCCTTTCGCTCACCTATTTGCCCTTGACGCGGAAAAAGGAAGACCGCTGTGGGATTTCGATCCAAAGATCGACCGCACGATGCGCCTCAATCTCTTTATCAACCGGGGCGTCACGTATTGGTCCGATGGTGAGCGCAAGCGAATCTTCCTGGGAGATCAGCACGGTCGCCTCTTCTCGATCGATGCGGCCACGGGCAAGCCCGACCCGAAGTTCGGCGAGGGAGGCGTCGTCGACATGGCCGCGGAGCTGACCGAGAAGTTCGCCCGCGGCAAGTACGGTCTGACGTCGCCGGTGTCAATCTGCGGAGACGTGATTGTCGCCGGCGGTTGGGTCACCGACGGCGCGGCCCTGGGGCCGAGTGGAGACATTCGAGCCTTGGACGCTCGCACCGGCGAACAACTGTGGAGGTTTCGCACGGTCCCCCGTCCGGGAGAATTCGGCCACGACACCTGGGCAGGCGATTCATGGAAAGACCGCGGCGGTGTCAACGTTTGGTCGGTGCTCAGCGTGGATGAAGAGAACAGCCTTGTTTTCGCTCCGCTGACCTCCCCCTCGAATGACTTCTACGGAGGCGATCGCATCGGGAAGAACCTCTTCAGTGACGCCGTGGTCGCGCTTGATTGCGACAGCGGCGAGCGGAAGTGGCATTTCCAGACCATCCACCACGACCTTTGGGACTGGGACCTTCCCGCGCAGCCGATGCTGGTGACGGTGCGACGCGACGGCGAGGACGTGCCGGCCGTGGCCCAGGTGACCAAGCAAGGGTTCGTCTTCGTGCTGCACCGTTTGACGGGCGAGCCGCTGTTCGAGGTGGAAGAGCGTCCCGTTCCCCCAAGCGAAGTCCCCGGAGAGGAGGCGTGGCCCACACAGCCTTTCCCGGTCCGGCCCGCGCCTTTCACGCGGCAATCCATGACGGCCGATGAAATCACCGATGTCACGGCCGAGTCCCGTGAAGAATGCCTGGGCATGATCGAAGACGCCGTTCTGTTACCGGGCGTTTTTTCTCCCATCGGCGAAAAGCCGACGGTCTTGTTCCCCGGCTTGAACGGCGGCGCCAATTGGGGCGGTGCCGCGTTCGACCCGCAACAGGACGTGCTCTACATCAACTCCATGGACGTGGGCGGACTGTTCCGCATTGTGGAGCGGCCCGAGGGGGCCACGCTCCCGTATCGTCTGCGTTCCGTGAAAAACGAGTTCTTTTGGGACAAGAATCGCTATCCCTGTCAGAAACCTCCGTGGGGATCGTTGACCGCGATCGACTTGAACACCGGAGGCTTTCGATGGCGCGTCACTCTCGGAGAGTTTGACGAGCTTACGGCCCGGGGCGTCCCGCCGACCGGCGCGCCCAACCTGGGCGGACCGATCGTGACGGCCGGCGGACTCGTCTTCATCGCCGCCACGAACGACCGGCGGTTTCGCGCTTTCGACAAAGACACCGGAGTGACCCTGTGGGAGACAAGGCTGCCGGCGAGCGGCATGGCCTCTCCGATGACCTACCTCGGTAAGAACACGGGCAAGCAGTTTGTCGTAATCGCCGCCGGCGGCGGGAACAAGTACGACAAGAAATTCACGGGCAAATTGGTTGCCTTCGCTCTGCCGTAACGGCACGGAGCTGTTGCGACCCGCGCCTGTACGCCGGCCATGGTTTCACCAACCTACAACCAACGCTTCCGTCGAGTGACGCTGAGGACGGGCGCGCTCCTCTTCCTGCTGTCATTCCTTCTGCCGGCTTGGCAAAGCCGTATTCCCGAGTTCTACAAGCCCAAGGACGAGAAGCTGCCCGCCGCGGTCGAGACCCAGCCCATTCCGTTCAGTCACAAACAGCACGCCGAAGCCGGGTTGTTCTGCAAGGACTGCCATGCGGGCGCCGCGAAGAAAGAGCGGGCCGGCCTGCCCCAGTCGGAGAAATGCATGTTGTGCCATCGGGCGATCGCTACGGAGAGCCCGGCGGTTCAACGCTTGGCCGAGTTCCACCAACAAGGCGAAAAAATCAAATGGGTTCGCGTATACGCAATCCCTGACTTCGTCTTCTTCAGCCACGCCCGCCACCTGAAGGCGGGTGAGGAATGCGGGACGTGCCACGGTCCGGTGGCCCGGCGGGAAGTGCTCGCGAAAGAGGTCTCGACCGGCATGGTGCGCTGCATGAATTGCCACGCCGAGCGCGACGTCTCCAACGACTGCGTCTTCTGCCACCAGTTGGGGCATTGAGCCCTCCGCGGGCGAACCCAAGTCGAGCATGGGCTCCGCCGCGGCTCAATGACACCGGCGGCCTTGCCGGGCTGTCCATCGAATCGCTGAAAACGCAGTGGTCCTCAGCCGCTGACGGGAACGCCGGCGCCGGGTGCCGTGGGTCGGCCGGGCCAGGTCGGCGATGTTACCGTCCATTACAGATTGCGAGCACGGCCCAGTAGTGCGAAAACCGTTGCGTCACGGCCGCGGATTGGCTACCCTACATGCGCCGGGGCGGCCAAAAAGGAAATCCTGGTTCAGAGAGTCGCGACGACTCACGGATAGGCGGTTCGATTCGTTACTCATGCCGTCCCGGGTGAGCCGGAAGTGGATAAGCAGGATTCTCCGTAGTGTAGATTCCGCTCTCGGGTTTTGTACGGTGCGAGGCAGGCCGGCGGTCCTATGCGCCGCCCGCACGGACCTCCGCCGCTGGGTTGGATAGGCTATCAGAAATCCCTTTGTAGATTGCGGACCCATGAAAGCGCCATCCGTAGTCGCGTACAGCATCCGTTTCGTTCCGCTTTTCGCGCTGATTTGGATGATTCTCTGGGCGCCTTGGAGGACCGATCCTCTCGGCGTTCAGGCGTCGTCAGCCTGGCTATCCGAGTCGAGGAACGCTCGAACCTTCGGCAAACTCTTGGTCGACGATTATCCGGAAGCGATCGGGCCGGCGGTTCGCAAGGAGATTCTCGAGGTTCTGCGCGATTTCGACGTGGCGGACAGAACCCTCTGGGGGGAGCTCGAATCCCGGGGCCCCGCGATGCGCGAGGAAGTCCAAGCACGCCGTGCCCGCGCCGACAAACTCTACGAAGAGGCGACGAAACGGCTCGCCCGAGCGCTGCCGCGGGCGCCAGGTTTAGTAAAGCTGGGAGCGGAAGAATCCGCCGGCGTTAGCCGCCTGATGCAAGCTCGCTTCGGCTCGGTCTTGCTGCTCGTCTACAGGCCCGCGGACTCACAGGCCGCGCCCGGATTCGTCTCTAGAGAGGTCGACTTGCGGTGGGGGAAGCGGATTCATGTTGACCTCCCGGATCGAAAACCGCTCTTCTTCGCCGCCGAGTTGACGCACGCGCCGGAACGGACCAGCAGATTCACCGTGGAGTTCGTTTCCGGGTACAAGCTCGCGGCAAAGGTGGACCTGACGGTGGAGGCGCCGGTCCGCAAGGCGGTGGAAATCGAGGTGCAAGATCAGGGCGGTGCCGCCACCGAGGCAGCAGTGGGTTTGTATTCCGCCGGCGGGCACTTCATCGTTCCGGACAGCGCTCTGGATTTCACTGGCGGCGGATATGACTACGCGCCGGAGAAGTATCGGGAGCTGACCACCACCAGGTACTGGCCCGGCGAAGATGGCTTCCGGCGATGCTTTTTCGTGAAAGGCCGCTTTCAGGTGGAGCTGCCGCCAGGCGACTACCGTCTACTCGCCAGCAAAGGACCGGAATACCTTCCTATCGATCGAACGTTCCGCGTGGCGGAGGAAGCACCTCGGCGTCAGGTCTTGGCGCTCGAGCGATGGAGCGACATGTCCGCTCGCGGATGGCATTCCGGTGACTGCCACATTCATTACGCGCGTCCCAACCGCGAGGCCAACGAACGACTGGAGTTTTGGGCCCGGGCCGAGGATCTTCGAGTGGGCAACATCTTGCGAATGGGAGACGGCCGCCGAACATATTTCGAGCAGTATGCTTTCGGGAAACAAGGCCGCGTCCGGCACGAGGGAGGAGTGGTGGTTCCCGGGCAGGAAGATCCCCGCACCAACATCATCGGCTACACCATCTCGCTCAACATTCAGTCACCCGCGCGCGATATGAGCCGCTACTACCTCTACAGCGTGGCATTCGATGAGGCTAGGAGTAAGGGAGGCTTGTCGGGATACGCTCACGTGAACATGAATCTGTACCGAGTGGACCGCGATATGACGCTCAACGTTCCTCGTGGAAAAGTGGACTTCGTCGAGATTTGTGAGTTCGGTCAGATACGGAGCACCGATCTCTATTACGAGTTCCTTAACCTAGGCTTCCGGCTGCCGGCGGTGGCGGGAACCGATGTGCCTTGGGCGGGCACACTCGGAGATTCGCGCGTGTACGCGTTTACGGGTGAAGAACTCGATGCGGACGGATGGTTTGACGCCGTCAAACAGGGGCGAACTTTCGTGACCGTGGGGCCGATGCTGGAGTTCACGGTCGACGGTCATCGGCCGGGGCAAGTCCTGCAGCCGGCGCGAGGAAAGGAGCTTGACATTTACGCAAAAGCCTCGGTGGGAGCGCCGAACGTGGTGTCACTGAGTCGCCTCGAACTGGTTGTCAACGGCGAGGTCATTCGTTCGGTCGAGCCCCGAGGCGGCTCGGCTGAGTTTCACTTTAAGTTACCGGCGAACGAAAGCATGTGGGTGGCCGCGCGAACCGCCGAGACCCATGCCAGTCCGATCTACGTGGTGGTCGACGGAAAGCGGCACTGGAACATTGCTCAGGCTCCTACCCTGCTGAAAAAACGACTAGAGACCCTCGACGAGGTGGAACGACTGTTCGACCGCGGCGAGATAGACCCCGGTCATGACGCCGAGTGGGACGCTCCGGAAGTTTTCCGGCGCAATCGAGACGCGATGCGCGAGATGATCGCCGAGGCTCGCGTCATCTACCGGGAGCTTCAGCAAGAGCTAGAAGGCGGTGGGGAATGGTGGTGCCCGCGGGGCATCGGTTTAGCTATCTAGAACCCTCGACCCGTGAATATTCGGTGAAAGCCGGCGATCAATGCCGGACACTTCTCAACGAATTCCTATTGGACTTATCGGCGACGCGGTTGCCCCCATCAGTTTCAAGGGCAAAGCGACGAACAGGAACTCGAAAACCTGATCGCGGGTGGCTTCCTCCAAATTCACTTGCTTCATCATTGGAATTCCGCGCCGGCGAATCAGTTCCAAGTGGCCCAGGTGCGGGCTGGGTACTTGCTCGTACGACATCGTATCGGAGCCGGTCAGAATAATCCCCTTCCCCGCCAGCCAGCGGCAGGCCTCCGGGGTCGGGCCGGCCCCTACGGTGACGAACCTTTCTCGCTCGGTATCGCGATATCTGGAGAACCCGGTCCGTACCAGCAGGCAGTCTCCCGGTTTGATTTCGACCCCCTGCCGGCGGCAACAGTCCTGCATGTCGCGCTCGGTAATGCCGTAGCTGTCGGGGAGAACATCCAGATCTTTGCTGCCGGCGATGTCAAGCAGGAGTCCTCTCGTAATGATCGGCGGGCAACATTCCACGCCAAGCTGCTTGAAGCCGGCGTCGGCGGCCACTTCAGCCGCGGGTATGTCCTTATACAGTAGGGGCCGGCCGCCGATCTCCTCGGAGATATGGCAGAGAGCTTCAATGTGGGTCGCGGTATGGGAAGACATCGTGACGATCTCGGTGGCTTCACCAAAGGATCCCTCGACGGAGAAGTCTTCATGCCGTCGATTCGGGCGCATCGAGAAAGGAGACGTGGTGCCGGCGGAGGGCGTCCCGGCATGGATCGGATAGGACAGGCTGTAGACCTTCCCTGTCTTCACGAGCCGGGTCAGATCCGGGGTAAGCAAGGGGGCAGGCAGGGCTCCATAGGATTTGAGGGGGATTTTCGCCTTCATGAGTCGAGCCCTCCGGACCCCGGCTTCCTCTGTTCTCGTGACACGGAATTTCCGAGTGCGCGCCAGGGGCGCCGATCAGCAGTGCTAAGACATTCCATTCACTGTAACGCGGGTCTCGCCAAATCGCATGCGAAACGTATCAACTTGGAAGTAGACTACATGACCGAGTTGGGGGCCCGGCCGACCTTCATCCCAGTCGAAACGTTGTCGCCGCGAACGACAGGGGCGGCAGCGTTACCACGCCCCCGCCTTCGGCGATCTCCACATCTTTGAATGGCCGGGACCGGACCACGTCGGGTTGTGCAAACGAGTTGCCCGCCTTGGCATCGGGTCCGGTGAGCACCTCGGCGCTCTCCATAGAAACGATCTTACGGTCCGCCAGGTCGACATGGACTCTCGCGCTATTTCGCCGGCTGCGGTTCGTCGTGAACAGGTGCAGCCGGCCGTCGCCGAGGATGGCGGACGTGTCGATGTAGTTCACCACGCCGTTCTCGGTGGCTTCGTATTTCGGCCCCTTGACCACCGGCTGTAAGGAAACACCCTCGCGACGCTTCGAGATCATTTCAAAGGGATAGAAGATGGACTGCACGAGCATCTCGTTGCCGCGCGTCGTGAGGGGCGCGATCACATTGGCAATCATCGAGATGGCCGCGATCTTGAGCACGTCGGCGTGGCGGATGAAACTGTTGAAGAAGCCGGCCACCACCAGGGCATCTTCGAGGTTGTACTCTTCCTCGTACAGATGAGGGGCAAACCGCCTGTGCTCGCGAGGCCGCTTTCCCATCGTTCGATACCAAACATTCCATTCGTCCATGCTCAGGTACGTGCGTTTTTTGGAATGCCGCTTGCCCTGCGTGAAGCGGCAGGCGGCATCCATCTCCTCGATCTGACGGTCGATGGTGTTGGTAATGGCGAGAAAATCGGCGGTATCGGTACGGTTGCCGACATAGCGATGAATACTGAGATAATCGGCCCAGTCACCCACCACTTCCAGCACCTGGCGGTCCCATTCCAAATAGGTGGGTATGCCGTACCAGGTCTCGTCGGTGCCGCGGGAGCCGGCGGCGAGTAGTTCCACCGAGCGGTCCGCTTTTCGAATCAGGTTCGCCGCCTGATGGGCACGAATGGCGTAGAGATGGGCCGGGAGGTGGCCTTGTTGAGTGGGTTTGTCCATCTCATTGCCGAGGCACCAGAGCTTGACGCCGTGGGGTTCGGCATAGCCGTGGGCCACGCGCTGATCAGCGTATTTCGTGCCCCGGGGACCGTTGCAGTACTCCACCCAGTGCGCGCCCTCTTCGGGCGTGCCGATGCCGAGGTTCACGGTGATCATGGGCGCACACCCGATCTTGCGGCAGGCTTCGATGAACTCGTTGGTGCCAAAGTGGTTGGGTTCGATACTGTTCCAGGTGCGGTCCAGAACCTTGGGCCGCTTGTCGCCAGTGATACCCCGAGGCAAAGTCACCGCCGGGCCACCGGATGACGCTCATCCTCAGCCGGCGCAGCGCGCCCAAGACGTCGGTGCGGAAACCATCTTCATCGGCGCAAGAACACTCGGGATGATAGACACCCTCGTAGACCGCCCGGCCGATATGTTCCAGGAAGCCCCCGAAAATGCGCGGGTCCGCGTCGGCGATCTGGAAATCGGTGTGCAGCGTGATGTTGGTTGGTTCCAGTTGCCCTGGAGATGCCTGCGCCACAGTCGAGTTGCCCGTGCCTGTCGTGCTTTGCGCCTGCCCGGCGGCACGCCGCGGACCTCCGGCGGCAAGCCAGCCGGCCCCGCCCGCTCCAAGCGATCCGACAAATTTACGTCGGTTCATTTCGCCTCCCATCCAAACCAACAAAGTTCAACCTTACAGCCCTCGAAAAGTCACGACCGCCCGCGCCGGCATCTCCAACGTGAGCGGTTCTCCGTCCTCCACCTTCACCGCTGGGGCCTCTTTTGAAACCTTGGTGTTCTTTGGTTACATCTCGAATCGTCAGCCGTAGGAGAATCATAACACTGCTTGACAACCGAACATCGTGCGATGTACACTAGACTACGCGATGCTCAGCTAAAGAGTTAGCTGGCGTCGTTGAGGGAAAAAGTCAACGCAACAGGTCCCGACCGGCTTGTTCCGGTGTTTCGGTCTTTAACCCGGTTTGGCTTGCCTTGATTCGAGCGGGAGGATTACATGTCGAACAGCAACGTAGTTCAAGCGGCGGCAAGAATTGCCGTGCTCGCTTTCATTGCCCTGGCTCTTGTGCCCGCGTCGGTTTGGGCGCAGGGTCGTGGTGTAGTGAACGGTACCGTCAGTGACCCGAGCGAGGCCTCGGTACCCGACGCAGAGGTCATTTTGTCAAGCCTGGCGACCGGCATTGAAAGGACGTTCGTCACCAGCGCCGATGGATTCTATGCCTTCCCGGACGCTTTACCAGGCAACTACTCCGTGACGGTAAGCGCCACGGGATTCCGAACCGCCCAGACTCAGGTTTCGGTGCGGGTCAACCAGTCGGTGCGCGCCGACTTGCAACTCGAGTTGGGCGCTACCACGGAAACGGTTACGGTATCGGCCACCACGGCTCAAATCAACTTCCAGGACGCCACACAGCAGGGGGGGATAGCCCCAGAAGTGCTGCAGGATTTGCCGCTGCTGCTCGGCGGCGGGCCCCGCAGGGCCTCGGACTTCGTCTTGTTGGTTCCCGGCGCCAGCACCGGAGGCACGGACGACGGTTTCACAGCGCGCTTCAATGGCGGTTTGCAGGCGGCCGACGAGGCGTTGATGGACGGCATCAGCATGATCCAGGGCACGATTGCTAACAACGGCATGATCGCCTTTGAAGACTTCGCTGTCAGCCCGGAAATGGTTTCCGAAATCAAGGTACTGACCTCGAACTACGAGCCGCAATATGGCTCCACCAACTCAGCCGTGATTCAGGCTCAAAGCAAGTCGGGCACAAACGAATACCACGGAGGCCTCTTCTGGTATCACTTCAACACGGCGCTGAACGCGCGCCAATACGGCTCTGACGAAAAGGGCAAGGACATTGAAAACAACTGGGGAGGCGCTCTGGGCGGTCCGGTTCCCGGACTCGGGAAGAAAACCTTCTTCTATTACCTCAACGAGCAATTTCGGATTCGAGGCGGTGCATTCCGGCCGACGGTTTCGATCCCGTCTCTCAAGCAGCGCCAGGGCGATTTCAGCGATTGGACGGACGGCGTAGGGAACATCATTCCGATCTTCGATCCATTGACCACCCGGACGCTCCCGGATGGCACGATTTCTCGCGATCAGTTCGCGCACATGGGCGTTCCCAACGTAATCAGTCCGAACCGGATCCAGAACTCATTGGCCCACGAGTGGTTCCAGCATCTGCCGACTCCTACCAACAATCAGCCCATAAACAACTTTTTGGCGGCGGGGTTCCCGCTGGATTCCAGCGAAACGAATCTGGCGACGGGGATGCAGATGTTCAAGCTCGACCATTATCAGGGTGACAATGATCATTTTGCATTGATGATCCGGCCTCAAAGACACCCCACTTTTGAGCCTCCGTGCGAGCTGCCGAGGATCATTTGCGGCCGAGGCTGGACGCCGCCCGAGTTCCTCGAAAGGGATCTCTGGCGCGCTAATTGGGACCACACCTTCAGCCCCACGTTGATTAACGCCTTCAACTGGGGGATCCTGCATTGGTACCTCGCCGATGAAGCCGTGAATGCGCAGTTCGTGGATGAGCTTCCAAAGATTCCAGGGGTTGAGCACAATATTCCACCCGACATCAACTTCTCTGACGGCTTCTTCAGTTTAGGTTCCGGCTCCGGCGAGGCTAGGGGCAACCAGCATAAAACGCAGAACTTCATCTTCACCAACTTGACGACCTGGGTCAAAGGCAAACACACGATCAAGTTTGGAGGAGAGTACCGCTTCCTCCAGGAAATCGCACCCGAGAGGGGGAACCTCAATGGAACTTTCAGCTTCTCTCGCGGCGCCACGGGCCTGCTGGATGTCACAAGCGGAAGCCCGATCGCCAGCTTCTTGCTCGAACAGGTTGGAAGTACAAGTGCGTTCGTCAGAGGGATTGAGAGTACTAGCAAGCGGCAGGACGCCTACATTGTGCATCTGGGCGACACGTGGAGGGCTACTCCCAAGCTAACGCTCAGCCTGGGAGTCCGTTGGGATATGCACCGCCCGAGTTGGACAACAACAAACGAGAATTCGTTCTTCGACCCGCACAAGCCGAACCCGGCTGCCGGCGGGCGGCCCGGTGCTATGGCCTTCGCCGGCACCGAATGGGGCGAGGCGAGCTTCGGAAAGCGTTATCCAGAGGATGTCTTCAAGAAGGCATTCTCTCCCCGGTTTGGTATCGCCTACACCGTCAACCCCACAACTGTCGTTCGTGCGGGCTACGGCATCTACTTTTCCCAGGCTTACTATGGCGGCTGGGGCGGCGGCATCTCGACGGCCGGATTCTCGGCGAGGCCGAGCTTTGGGAGCACACTGGGCGGGCTGGAACCGGCCATGATCCTGAGCCAGGGGTTCCCCCAGGACTTCGTGCGTCCGCCGTTTATCGATGCGGGCGGCCGGAACGGTCAAGGGATTCTGTACCGCGACTTTAGAGGAAACCGTCTGCCCTACGCGCAACAGTGGAACTTGACAGTCGAGCGGCAGTTAAACTCAGACACCTCGCTTAGTGTCGCTTATGTTGCCAATCAGGGGACGCGGCTCCCCTCCGCGATCGCCCCAATCAACACGCTTGACCCACAGTTCCTTTCGATGGGCAATCAGCTCTTCGATGAGTTTCAACCGGGCCAGGCGTCCCTACACGGCGTCCCCCTGCCCTACGATGGCTGGGTCGGGCAAATGAGGGGTTGCGCTCCGTCGGTCGCGCAAGCCCTGATACCCTATCCCCAATTCTGCGGCGGAATGCAATCGGGAAACGAGTACGCCGGCACTTCGGCTTACCACTCGATGCAGCTCAAGTTGGAGAAGAGCTTCGCGGAGGGTACCTTCCTCTTACTCTCCTATACGATCTCGAAGAACCTGTCCACCAGCTACCACGGCCACGAAGGAAACACCACTTGGACCGGCGTGTCGGGAGTGTTCTCGCCGTTCGATCGCCACCGGGCCAAGTCTCTGTCGCACGACGACGTTCCGCATTTGCTTTCGGTGGCCTTTGTCTACGAGTTGCCTTTTGGGCGCGGGAAACGATTTGGCAGCGACAGTGGGCCCCTCGACAGGGTCATTGGCGGTTGGCAGGTCAGCGGCACGTTCCGGACGTCTTCGGGTCTGCCGGCGTTTTTCCGCTCCGGCCAGTGCAACGTGCCCGGGCAACTTCGCGCGGCTTGCATCCCGGCGCTGAGGGAAGGGGCCAACCCCTTCGCCACCGGCAAGGACGGTTTTGACCCCGGCGCGGGTAAGCCGTTGTTCAACAGAGACGCGTTCGAATCCGTCGAGTCGTTCAACTTCTATACCGGCGCCGGGCCCCGCGTCAGCAACGTCAGGATGTTGGGTTTCAGCAACACGAATCTGACGCTCATCAAGAACACCCGAATCAGGGAGAACGTGAACTTCCAGATTCAGGCGGGGTTCTTCAACCTCTTTAACCAGCACCATTTCACTGCCAGCGGCCAGTTTGGCTCGATGGCTTTTGGCAATAACCTCTCCGCCCCGAACTTTGGCTTATGGAACGGCGCGGTCACCAAGCCCCGCGCGATCCAAATCGGCGCGAGATTGGAGTTTTAGCAAGACCCGCAACGGGTTCTTATTCTTAGGAGGGGCGCCGTCCCGAGGAATCGGGGCGGCGCTCCTGGTATTGTGTATTTCGGCCGTCAGCCGGCGAGAAACGCGGGCTAAGGTCGGACCGCCAATCGTCACTCCGGGGGACGCACTTCCACGCGCCGCAAAAGCAACTGCGCCTGTTCCGACCGGACCTCCTTGATCCGGTCGAATTTCTTGCGCTGAGCTTCGGCCCGGTCATCCTTCGTCCGCTGATAATAGACAAGCAGATTGAGGTTGGGCCGGTACCCATCCGGGGCCAGCTCGACGGCGTGGTGGACTGCCTCGCCGGCCGGCTTGAATTTCTTGAGCCGAGTGTAGACAAGGCCCAGGTCGGCATGTGCTTCGGCGTAGGCGGAGTTCGCCTCGATCGCTTTGCGGAAGTAGTCCGCGGCTGCTGCGTTGTCGTGCGCCTGCATGGCGATCCGGCCTAGGTAGTAGTTGGCCCCCGCGGCGGTTTCGGTGCGCCCCGCCGCCTTTTCCAGCTCCTCCCTCGCTCGGTTGGGTCGGCGGTTGTGGTAATAGGCCAGGCCCATGCCGAAGTGCCCGCGGGGATCATCGGGCCGCAGCGCTCGAAACTTCCCGAAGTAATCGATCGAAGCGCTCGCGTCTTTGTCCGTCAACAGCACGGCTCCCAGCGCATAGTTGTAGTAGGGCCTGTCCGGCGCCAGGTTCACCGCCTTCCGCAAAGAGTCCTTGGCTTCCAAAGGCAAGTCCATTTCCACGCAAACCATCCCGAAGAAAAAATGGATTCCGGCGTCGTCGGGCTGGAGGTCACGAGCGTGAGCCAGGTAGCCAAGCGCACCTTCATAGTCCTGCTGGTCATGGGCGATTTGAGCCAGCTCGATCAATAGACCCGTCTCCTTCGGACGCTCGCGAAAAGCCCGCTCCAGTGTCGAGCGGGCTCGAGTCAAATTTCCTTGCTTCCTTTGGAGAAGACCTAGACGATACAGGGCGGCAGGGGAGGCCTTGTTCCGCCGGGCGAGACTATCGAGAAGCAACACCGCGAGATCCGTCCGCGACTTTGATTCCAACACCGGCAAGATGGGGAGCACATCGAGTTCCGACAGCTCGGGCATCGCCGCCAATTGCCGCGCCGCCTTCTCCGCCTCTTCGAGATTGCCGACGCCCGTCAAAGCCCCACACCGAACCGCGACAACCATGGCACGCTCCTGCGCCTCGCCCGGAAGCCTGGCAATGTGCTCCAGGGCGCCCTGGAATTCGTCGTTTCGGAGCATCAACGCGGCCGTTTGGTAGAGGGCCTGCTCGTTGTGGGGAGCGAACCGCAGCAACTCTTGGTAGGTTTCCAGAGCCTTGTCGGTCGCGGTAGGGTCGGCACCCGATCTTTCTTGATAGAGTCGGCCGAGATTGAGATAGGCGCCGATGAATTCGGGCGCCAAGGCGATAGCGCTTCGAAACGCTTTCTCCGCGGACTCAGATTCACCCCGCCCGGCGTCGATCACTCCCTGGAAGTTGTGGAGCCGTGGATCTTTCGGGAACTCCGTGAGCGCGCCGTCGAGAAGCTCAGCCGCTTCGGCGAGCCGGTTTGCCTGGATCATCTCGGCGACGCGAGGCAACAGCGTCTCGAGGCTCGTGGCGCCGCAAAGCACCGCCGTCCCTAGGAGTGCCGAAAACAGGAAACGTGCCATGGCGAGGAGGCGCCGGTCCCGCCGCTGCACAAGACCGGAACCCAGTCCTTGCCGCTGCGCGGGCCCCGCTTGCTCCCGTCCTGCTGTCACTTCCGCAGACACAGTATCTTGCCGTTTCTGACCGTACCATCAAAGCCCAACGCCTGCAAGATCGTGAGGCATGCTCAATCGGACATGCGCGGGGAACGGGTGGCGGAGAGTGGGCGGCTTGGCGGTGTGGGCAATGAATCGATCGCTCACCGCGCGACCATTCCGGCGATTCAGCCTCTATCAAGCGATCAGCTCTTGGATCACGCGCGCCGGGAACTGATCCGTCAGCCGTTCGCCGAGGCCGTGCCGAGTGTAGACCAAGTCGCGGAAGTTCATCCCCAAAAGATTCAGGATCGTGGCGTGGAAGTCGTGCACACTGACGGGGTTTTCCACGGCGTGGTTGCCCAACTCATCGGTAGCACCGTAAACGGTGCCGCCCTTGACTCCGCCGCCCGCCATCCACAGAGTGAATCCGTTGGGGCCGTGATCCCGCCCCAGCGCGGCCGTGTCGTTGGGGTCGCCTTGACCCAACGGCAGCCGACCGAATTCGCCGCCCCAAATCACCAGCGTGTCGTCGAGCAGGCCGCGCTGCCTGAGATCCTTCAACAGCGCCGCGGCGGGCTTGTCGGTCTTCCCGCAACTGTAGCGCAGGCCTTCGTCGAGCTTGGTGTGAGTGTCCCAGATCTGATTCTCGATGTAAAGCTGGACGAAGCGAACGCCGCGCTCGACAAGCCGCCGAGCCATCAGACAACGCGTGCCGTACGATCGGCTGACGTCGTCATTGAGACCGTACAGATCCTTCGTCTTTTCGTCTTCCTGGGACAAATCCAAGGCGTCGTTCGCCGCCAACTGCATTCGCGCCGCCAACTCGTAGCTCGATATGCGCGCCGGCAGATCGGGCTCATGGGGACGCATTTCCAAGTGCGTCCGGTCGAGCCGCCGCAACAGACGCCGCTCGACATCGAGAACCGCGTCGGGCCACTCCGGACGCGGCTGGAGATTCAGGACCGGCGAGCCCTCCGAGCGAAATCGAGTTCCTTGGTAGATCGGCGGCAGAAAAGCCGACTGCCAGTTCTTGATTCCCGAAATCGGCATGCCCTTGGGGTCATCCAATACGACGTAGGCGGGCAGGTTTTGATTCTCGGAACCGAGACCGTAGGCAACCCAGGAGCCAATCGTGGGTCGCGTGCCGAGTGGCCTGCCGCCGTGAATCATGCTGAGCGCCGGCTCGTGATTCGGTGTTTCGGTAAACATCGACCGAATCATCGCGATGTCGTCCGCGCACTCACTCATATGCGGCAGCAACTCCGAGAACTCGAGCCCCGACTCCCCGTGTTTCGAAAACTTGTAGGGAGAGGGCAAAATACCCGCGTTCTGCAGCGGGCTGACCACCGCGGCCGTCAGGTCACGACTCGGTCTCTTGCCCACGTATTTCGTCAAGTCCGGCTTCGGGTCAAACAGGTCGACCTGGCTCGGACCGCCGTGCATAAACAGCTGAATCACCGCCTTGGCCTTGGGCTCGAAATGAGGGGCTTTCGGAATCAGGTCGAAAACAGGCGGTTCCGCGTGGGCCGCAAGCGCGGGGTTGGCGGAGAACAAGTCGGACCCCAACAAGTACGCCAGCCCGGCCCCGTGCAGACCGTCGCTGATGCGGGAGAAGAAATCGCGGCGCGAAAGCGCCCTTCGCTTGCGTTCCAGGTCGGATTCAGTTGTGTTCATTCGCAACATAAGCGCGCCTTAGTCAATAAAAGCAAACTCCGCTGAATTCAGAAGCGTGTGGCACAGGTTCGCCAACGCCAACCAGCGAGCGGTTGATTCGATCGGCGCGTCCCGCCGGTCGTTCTTGAGCCGCTCGGGCCAATGGCGCCGCAGCTCGCCAAGCGCCGCCAAGGACTCGCGCATCTCGAATTCCGTCGGAGAACGCGACAGGGTCCCCATAAAGACCGCTTTGACCTGTGCCTGTCGGCCGCCGCCCACGTCATCGATAATCCTACCGGCCATGTAGCGCGACAGTTCCCACATGCTGTCGCTATTCATCAACTGCAACGCCTGTGTCGGGACGTTGGAGCGGCCGCGCTCAATGCAGTTCGGCATCATTTGCGGAAAGTCAAACGCGTCCAGCAACGTAATCGGCGTGTGCGGCTTTTGCAGAGTGTAGACAGCGCGGCGATAGCCCTCGGTCGAGCCGACGGCCTTCGACTCGCCGCCCTCGTCCACCGCCAGGTCCTCGGGCGGGCCGAAGCGCTTCGGGTCGAGCCGCCCCGTAACCTTCAAGATCGAATCGTAGAGTTGCTCGGCGTCCATCCGTCGCATCGTCATCCGAGACAGCAAGACGTTTTCGGGGTCCTGAGCCGGGTCGTGCTTTCGGGAAGCCTGACGATACGCCGCCGACGTCATCATGAGGCGATGCATGTGCTTGACGCTCCAGCCGCCGCGAACAAACTCCGCGGCCAGCCAATCGAGCAGTTCCGGATGCGACGGCGGAGTGCCCATGCGCCCGAAATCGCCCGCGGACGCCACGATCCCCCGCCCGAAATGGCGCATCCACACGCGGTTGACCATCACCCGGGCCGTCAGCGGGTGATTCGGATCAGTCAGCCAGCGCGCCAAGGCCAGCCTACGCCCGCTTGAGTCCGACCCGGGCCAGGGAGCAGTTACTTCATAAGGGGCGACGTGGCCCGTGAGCACCGCGGGAACTCCCGGCGCCACCGGCCGTCCCGGGTTCAGGGCGCTCCCCCGCCGCAGGATGTAACTCGTCGAGGGCTCGCCTCCCATGTCCACCATCGCCCGCACGCCGGGCTCGGGCTTGAGCTTTTTCGAAATCTCGCGGATCTGTTTTTCGATCGGCTCGGCAATCGTCTTAAGGGCCTCGAATTCCTGCTTGAGCGCGCGCGTAGAAATAGCAAGAGTTTGCTTGAACTTCTTCGACAGATACTTCTGGATTTCCGTTCGCTCCTCTTCGGGAATCTTCGACAGTCCCCGCAGGTCTTCCCGAGCGGCTTCGGGCAAGCGGCTCAGGCGTTCCTCGAGTAGCCTGGCCCGGTAGGGAGCTTCCTTTTCCTTGAGCGACTTTTCGAGCCGCTCTTTGTCGGCTTTCAGCGGAGCGTTGAACTCCTCCAACTCTTTCTTCTCGCTCTCCAAGGCAACGGAAAGACGCCGGTCTTTCGGCTGCAGCCAATCGTAGGGATCGTAGGCCGTTTGGAGAATCGCGCCCAGCGCGTAGTAATCGCGCTGTGTAATCGGATCGTATTTGTGGTCGTGGCAGCGGGCGCAACCCATGGTGAGCCCCAAAACACCCGACCCGAGGATCTGCACCTCGTCGGCAATGAGGTTCATGCGTTCGCCGAGAAACGCGAATCCGATTTCCCACGTCGGGTCCTCCGCCGTTCGCAGGAAACCGGTGGCCGCCAGCCGACTGACGATTTCCGGCGTCGCCTCCTTATCCTTCCAGGGCGCGAGTTCGTCGCCGGCAATCTGTTCGGTCAGGAACTCGTCGAACGGCTTGTCCTCGTTGAAGGCCCGAATCACATAGTCTCGGAAGCGCCATGAGTGCGGGCGTAACGGCGCACCTTCGCCGAAGCCCTCGGTGTCGATGTAGCCCGCGACGTCGAGCCAATGGCGCGCCCAGCGCTCGCCGTAGTCGGGTGAACTGAGCAAGCGCTCGATCAGACGCTGGTAACGGTCCGCGGGATCGTCTTCGATGTAGCTTTCGACCTCTCGCGGTGTCGGCGGCATCCCGGTCAGGTCAAGGTAGGCCCGCCGCAACAGCGTCGCCGGAGCCGCCTGCTCGGAATAAGCCAACCCTTTCTCCTCAAGCTTCCGCAAAAGAAAGGCATCGATCGGATTAGTCGCCGACTCTTGATGCTTGACCCGCGGAACGTTCGGCCGCGCGGGCGGCAGGAACGCCCAATGCTTTCGATCATCTGGAGATAGGTGTCGCGCCGGATCCTCCGACGCATCTTCCTCGGGAACGGCCGGAGCCCCGGCCGCCACCCACTTTCTCAGCGTCGCGACTTCCGCGGCGGTGGGTTTGCGGACCGCGTAAAGGTGTTGTATGTCCGCGGGCGGCATCTCGTCCGCCTCGACCTTTTGGATGATCAGGCTCTCATCGGGCTTGCCGGGCACGAGCGCCGGACCCGACTTGCCGCCTTTCAGCCGCGCCTGTTGCGTTCGAAGATCCAAGCCTCCGCGCTGCTCGCGTTTGCCGTGGCAGGCCACGCAGCGCGCTTGAAAGATCGGCAGCACATCACGCTCGGTGACAAGCTCCAAGCCCAGTCCGGCGGCCTCGCGCGCGGCGCCTTCATCGATCCATCGCCGAATCGCCTCGATTTCACTCTCGGCGAGTTTCGCGTCCCCGGGCGGCATGGTGCCGGCAACAATCCGCTCCACTAAAAGGCTCTTCGTGGAAGACCCGATTTCGATGGCGGGTCCGGAGTTCCCTCCCCTCAAGATGGCAGGCGCGGTGCGCAGGTCGAGACCTTGCTGCGGCGCGTCCGCGCCGTGGCAGACGAGGCAGTTAGCTTCCAGAATGGGCTGGATGTTTTCCGCGAAGGTGGGCAGGGTGCCGGCGGAAGCAATGGATCCACCCGCAAGGAAGAAAACACAAAGAGCGGCCAGCAGAATCATTGTTACAACGGGCATCGTGCACCGGGAATCGAGCGGTTTGAATCGGGTTCTGGAGAGCGGCGGTCAGCGTCGGATGGAAAGCCGGCAAGCGGACCCGCAAGACCTTCACGGGCAAGACCCGCTCCGAGGTCTCTGAAAAGCTCAAAGCGGCACTACGGACCCAGCAGCTTGGCCTGCCGATCGCGCCCGACCGCCAGACGGTCGGGCAATTCCTTACCCATTGGCTCCAGGAGTCAGCCAAGCCACGCGTGCGCCCCCGAACGTTTGAGAGCTACTCTTGGATCGTTCGTCATCACCTGATCCCCGGCATCGGCCGCATACGTCTCACCAAGCTCGGCCCGCAGCACATCCAGGCGTTTATCAAAGATCGACGGGAATCCGGACTGAGCCCGCGCAGTGTCCAGCACATCCACGCCACACTCCGCGCCGCCCTTGGCCAAGCCGAAAAGTGGGCGTTGGTTCCCCGAAATGTCGCAAAGCTCGTGGAGGTGCCCCGTGTTGAGCGACGGCCCGTCCATGTGATGTCGCCCGAGGAGGTGCCTACGTTTTTCGAGGCCGTCAGGGGTGACCGCCTTGAAGCTCTCTACGTTCTGTCCGTCGGTCTTGGCCTTCGACAAGGCGAGACCCTTGGGCTGCAATGGGACTCGATCGACTTCGAGCGCGGAACGCTTACCGTTAAGTGCGCTCTCCAGCGAGTCGAGAAGAAACTTCAACTCGTCGAACCGAAAACCGCTCGAAGCCGAAGGACGCTCCACCTGCCGCAATTTGTGACCGTCGCTCTGTTGGCCCACAAGGCTCGCCAGGAACAAGAGCGGGAATGGGCCGGCTCGCGGTGGCGCCACTCTTACAACTTGGTGTTCACGACGACGATCGGGACTCCGCTCGACAGCCCGAACGTCACCCATCGGCTGCATCGACTCCTGGAGCGGGCAGGACTGCGCAGGATGCGCTTTCACGATTTACGCCACTCGTGCGCGTCGCTGCTGCTCTCCAAGGGCGTCCACATGAGGCTCATCATGGAAACGCTCGGGCATAGCCAAATTAGCTTGACGATGGACACGTACGCGCACGTCGTACCGTCGATGCGTCGTGAAGTTGCCGCCAAGATGGATGAGGTTTTCGATCCCGTGGCTACCTCCGTGGCTACCTCGCCCGTTACCGAGCGGCTTCAATGAGCCGTAAGTTGTTGGAAAGGTTGGTGGGCCCTGCAGGATTCGAACCTGCGACCTACGGATTATGAGTCCGCGGCTCTAACCGCTGAGCTAAGGGCCCTTGACGGGGTATAGGGTCCTTCCCATTTTGGCACGGAACGGGGACCCTTGATGCCGGGCGTGGCGGTCGGGCACACCGGATTTGTAAGGTTGACTCAGAGCCGGGAGCTTAAGAGACGGGTCACGACGGTTGCGAGGTTGAGTCGGCCGCCGCGGCGTTTCGAGGGGGGAACACGACTCTGTTCCCAGCGGATACAGACGCGACAAAGACGCCGCAAGAAGACAAGACGGCAAGTTCCTCCATTGAGGTCGAGCCGCTATCGGCGGTTCTCTCATGTGGGATTTCGGACTATACTCCTGGGAGCAAGCTGGGTATGGGCAAGATGGGACATTCAAGATCGGCCTCGGCCGGTTTCGTCGCGCTGATAGACTGTTCGCTGTTGGTTCTCGCGTCCGCCATGCCGTTGCATGGGGCCGGGTGCGATAAGGTCAGGGCTGATCTGGCCCGAGCAAACAAGGCTTTGGACGGACGGAATCTCGCCTTGGCGCAACAGGTGCTTTCGTCCCTGGATGCCGCCGGGTGCGCGGAAATTCTGCTGCTCTCGGCGCGGTTTGCCGAGGCAAGCCGGAATCCGCAACAAGCGGCGGAGCTATACACGCGCCACACGACCGCGGCCCCGAGCGATGCGCGAGGTTTTGCCCATTTCGGGCGGTTTCTGTTGGATAGCGGCCGCTATGGGCAAGCCGAAGCCGCGGCGCAACGAGCGTTCGCGCTCGACCCGGGCCTGGCCGAAGCGGTGCTGCTGCGGGGGCGCATTCTGGGGCTTAAGGGAGAAGTGTCCGAAGCGCGGGCGGCGCTGACCGAAGCGGTTCGGTTGGCGCCGGAGAACCCCGAGGCGCACTATCAGCTCGGTGTTTTCCACGACGGACGACAGCAGAACCATAAAGCCGCCGCGGCCTTTGAAAAGGTTGTCCGGCTGACACCGGACGATCCGCGGGCCTACGATTACCTGGCCCTTAATCTCGAGCCGACCGGCGACGTCAAGCGAGCCGAATGGGCCTATAAGAAAGGTCTTGCGCTCAATCGGGGGGAGCGTTTTGACGCCTTTCTCTATTACAACTACGGGCGTTTCCTGATGAAACAGAATCGTCTGGGCGAGGCTAAAAAGCACCTCGACAAGGCCGTTACGGAGACACCGCGCGCGCGGTCGGCGCGGTATGAGCGCGGTAAGCTGAACCTGAAGCTAGGCAACCTGAAAGCCGCCCGCGATGACGCCGAGCGAGCCTTGGCGCTGGAGGACCCGGCGGGGGTAATCCTTGATCTGCAAGTTCACTATTTGCTGGCGCGGATCCACCGGCGATTAGGAGACGAGCAGGAGGCGCGGCGGTATTCGGAACTCAGCCGCCAGTCGTCGGTTCCGCTGGAAGCGAGACGAGGGAGGAGCCGAGGCGGGGGGCGCTAGCCCGTCTTACCTCCGAGCTATCGCGCGGCGCTTGCCACGGTGGTCTTGGCGTCTTCGACTTTGAGCTTCGCCTCGATGGGCTTCATTTTGAGCGGGACGTGCTTTTTCTCCGAGTCCGGCAAGGTCGAAGACGCCGTGATCTGAATGTCATAGCGGCCGAGCGCGACTTTGTCGCCGGCGGTGCAGCTCAACTCGAACTCGGCGGCGGTCGTGATTTCGGCTTCCTTGCAGGAAACCTCCGCGGGAAGACCGTCGAGTTTCACGCCAATGGGGGAGTCGAAACCGGGCTCGCGGGTCACCGAACCGGCCAGGGTCACGGTCTCGCCGGGGCGCAGCGTAAGTTCCGTCGGCAGATCGACGCCGTACCCGAGCACCATTTCGAAAGTCACCATCGGCGCGTAGACGATACGGTCTTGGCCGTCGACTTTGATCTTGCCGCTGAGCAGCAAGTCGAAACGCATCGGCAAGTCGGCGAACTCGGTGCCGAAACCGGCGCTCTCGGAAGTCACGAGGGTCATCTTGCCCTCCTTGGCGTATTTCTTGCGCTCGCCGCGCTTGACGAAGGTCGCGATACCGAGCCGGGCTTCGATATCCTCGGGCGGCCGGATGCCGGGTTGACGGGCGTGGAAGCTCCATGACAACTCGTGGTTTTGGCCCATGATCAGGCGCACCAGACGGGGTGTGAGAACTTCGAGCACGGCGGGCTCTTCGGGAGCAACGGTCGCCGCGAGCGCGGTGTTCATCAAGGGGGCTTCGATGTCATCCGGGGTCAACGGAACCGCCCCGGCATCGGCCGCCACGCTGACGACCGCCGGGCTGAGGGCGTGCCGGCGGAAGGTAGTGCCTTGGGACTTTGCCACACCCCAGACATCCAGATCAAGCATGCGCGCGGGCGCGCCCGGTTTGGGCGTCAAGGTGACAAGCGCGCGGCGGAATCGAATGCCTCCCTCGGCGCCGGCCGGCGTGGGAGCGATATGTCCGCCGCCCATCTCGATGTCGTCGGGGAGGTTGGGGATTTCAATCTTGATCGCGCCCTGATAGCCGCGGCGAGTGGCGAGCACCGAGAAGATGGCGGTTCCGCGTTCCGGGATGTTGAGGTAAGGGGTCGTGACGGTCAGTTGGAAATCGCCCGGTTCGCGCTTGGCCAGCAAGCGATAGGCAAACTCGCGTCCGCCGCGGCCGAGCAGGTCTTCGACGGTGACGTAGAGTTTGCGGGCGCCGTCGGGGATGGTGAGGACCAAGAAGGGGTCCTCGCCCGGCTCCATGCTCGAAACCACGGCGTAGATATTGTCTTTCGGAGGAATGTCGCCCGCCGAAGCCAGCTTCACGCCTGCCCCGTTATGGAGCGTAAGCAGGGCATAGAGCGATGAGGTGCCGAGCGAGGCGGCGCCCATCTCGAAGCGCCAAACTTCGCCGGGCTCGACGGCGAGTGAATAGCGATCGACTTCGCCTGTCTCGCTGATGCGTCCGTTGACCACCACGCCGGGCTGGAGAGTGCGATTCTTGGCCTTACGAGGCTCGAAGGTTTCGGCATCGGGACCGACGGCGAAGTTGAGCGGCAGGGCGCCGGGCTTGCCGGGAATGGGGATTCGGATGGAGCGGGCTTGTTCGTCGACGGCGGACAGATCGGGACGTATTTCGGTCGTCTTGGCCAGGTTCCCGCCGAACAGCTCGGCTTTCACTTTGCCTCCGCGCCGCCAGCCAAGCGGGAAAACACCGTCGGCATAGCTGAAATCGCCGATCTTGAGGCGGTAGAAGTTTTGGCACAAGGCGCTGAATTTGGCTTCGTGCACTTCGACGAAGTAGGGGCCGGTCTTGTCGAAAACGACCTGGACTCGTGCGTCGACTCCCAGGCCCGGGGCGTCCGCATTGCGGGCGACGACGTTTCCGTCGGCATCGAGTATGCGCAGAACCGGGTCAATCGCCGAACCGGCGCGGCGGGCTTCCACCTCGAAGATGAGTCGCTTCCCGGCTTCGGCTTCGAGGCGATAGAAGTCGCGGTCGCCGGGCCCGAGGTTGCCGTTGACGATGACGGGAGTTGTGACCTTTTCGGCGGTCGCGACGGAATTGTTGAGCGGCTCGTCGATCTCGGCCTCCGTCTCGGCTTCGACCGTTTCGGGGAAAGAGCCGAGCGTGAACAGCAGCACATTCGAAAGGCCGTCACGGGTGCGGATGCGGATTGGGTAGGTGTCGATCGCCGCGTCGGCGGAGATTTCGAGCAAGAACGGGAGTTCGCGGCCGGCTCGCCCTTCGCGCTTGGGCGGCGTCAATGCCGTGACGCCCGCGGGCAGCGAGGTTAGTATTTCCGCGTCGGAGGTGAGGCCTGTGCCGACGAGGGTCAGTTTAACGGCCTTGCCGCGCTGAGCGCCGCGCGGCTCGAGCTTTTCGAGCATGGGCGCGGCGGCGAAGACATGGGCGACCATCAAGGGCGCCAGCCACCAAGCGATGGAACGTTTCATGGGAGCCTCCCGGGCTGACGAAAGCAGCGCTGTATCGGCTTGCGATTGACGTCGCTTCGGGCCGCCGCCGCCGTCACTTCGCTGATGATAGCAAAGTGGTTGGGCGACCGAGATGAGGAAACGACGAGTGCTTTGAACCGGAACCGGCGCTACAAGGGCCGGCCTATTTGCCGCTCAAGCCCGGTGACCGCGGGTGAACCGGGCTAGGCGGGGCTTGCGCGGCGTCGCTTACCGCTTACTTAGGGGCTGTGAAAAAATGGGGACGGTGCCGAGCGCCGACCGAATAAGTTCCATTGAATCGGTACCCACATCCAGGCGCGAAGTGGACTGTCCCCGATTTTTTCACAGCCAATCATGGTCGCCAAGCCGACCACAACGAACGATGAAAACAAGGGACTTACATCCCTATTTTCGAGAGAGCCCCTGACACGCGGCTCGGTTTCCCGCCCCACTGATGGGCAGTCGCGGACTTCGTGCTCCCACATCGGCGGCAGTCAATTTTTTGGGGACGGTTTCTCTGTACTCTGGTCAGCTTTCTTGGCTTGTTCGGCTGCTTCTCGCTTTCGTACTTCTTCCACGATTTCGCGGAGATATTTGGTGGTCTCTTGCGGGGCGGGCATCGATGAAACGGCGTCCCTATAAGCCTCGATCACGCGCTGCTTTTGGTCGGGGTCGACGGTCAAGTAGCGGTGCCGGCCATCCTCGGAAGGGGTGAATTTCGTGCGGCCGTCGTCGAGGAGCGCGATCTCGCCGGGCTCCGAGAGTTGAAAGTAGCCTTCGTCGGGACGAACGGCGTAGAGCGCGACCGCGATCGCCCCACTCGGTGCGTCGTAGGGCATCGGCTGAAAGGCGCGGTAGGCGTCCACAACCGGGTGGTTGGGAGCCCAGCCAAAATCGTTCTCGATGCTCGATGCCGGGTAGGGAATTTCACTTCCAACCTCATTACCCGCGACGACGATCGGGGTGGGCCATTCGGCAAAAAGCTTGCGGGCCGCGGCCACGTCGTGCGCAATGTTGTCATCCGGGCCGCCTTCCGG
Source organism: Bryobacterales bacterium (assembly GCA_965248235.1). Lineage (GTDB taxonomy): Bacteria > Acidobacteriota > Terriglobia > Bryobacterales > UBA6623 > UBA6623. Next base: position 1,399,305 of record CBDFIU010000004.1, read on the forward strand.
CCGGCGCCCGGCGGCGACCACCAACAGGCACACCTTCTTTTCGATCCATTCCTGAATTCCGCGCAAGCCGAGGACGCGAGCGAGATTCGTTGCCGGACCAGTCAGAATCACGACGCCGTTTTGATCGTGGAGAGCGCTCAAGGCGTTACGGATGACGGCGGCCGTATCGGCCGTGTCGGTGGGCTTTTTGATCGTATGTCGGTAGGCGGGCTCTCCGGAAGGGTCGCGACGCGAGAGCGCGGCCGTGAGCATTGGCGCATCCGGCGGCGACTCGCCTTCGGTCAATAACCCGACCGGCAGGGCCCGTCTTCGACGGCGGAATTTCGTCGGCAGCTCGCGCTGTTTCCAGTCCGTGAAGAACCAGGCCACCGCATCGCAGAAGGCCGCGGCTTGCAAATTGCCGTGGCTGACCGTGACCGAAACAACGCGCACCTCCGGCTCGGGCTTCGCGGTCAGACCATGGAGAAAAGCCAAGGCGAGAACGTCGTCGATCGTTCGTCCCATGGCGGAGTCGAATATGACGCCAAGGGGTGGTTTCTTTTTCCCGGGGAACTGCATGATGAAACCGGCGGTGCGGCGGTGCGATAAGACTACTATACCGGCGCGGCCGTTGTATTGAACCCGTGGTCGCCGGGCGTGCGAAGATAGTAACGTATAGGGAAGAGTCAATCACGTTGTCCGAGCGACCGTTGGCCGTTCGGCGAACCCACCCTCGGCGGCACCCCTACGGTTGGGCCGAGTCAAGGACGGCGACACACCATGAAGAGTCGAATTGTGTTTCTCCTCGCGGCGACTTGCGTTCTCGCGGCGTCGCTTGGCGCCGATGTCGTGATCGTGGAAGAGATCATCGCCAAGATCAACGGCGATATTCTGCTGCGATCCGAGTACGACGCCACGATCAACGAACTGCGAATGCAGGTGCGCAATGCCAAGGACCTGAGTGACGAGCAGAAGCGAGAGCTGCTCGAGAAGCGACAAAAGGACTCGTTGCGGGATCTGGTCGATCGCCGCCTGATGGTGCAACGCGGCAAGGAAATGGGCATCAGCGTCGAGGCCCAGATCCTCAAGCAGCGCGACGAGATGATGGAGCAGTACAAGATCGAAACGGTCGACGAGTGGGAAGACTGGATCTTCGATCAAACCGGCTCGCCGGCGGAAGACATGATGGACCGCATGCGGGACTCGTTCCTCTCGCAAGCGGTGATGGGGCAGGAAGTGGGCTCGCGCATTGTCATTGCCCGCGCCGAAATCGAAGAGTATTACGCCGAGCATAAGGGGGAGTTCGTCCGCAAGGAAGGCGTGCAGCTGCTCGAATTGCTGATCTCCACCGCGGGCAAGAGCGGCGAGGAACTCAAGGCCGTCGAGAAAAGGGTGGAGACGCTGCACAAGCGCCTCGTCCGAGGCGAGCCTTTTCGCGAGTTGGCGAAGCGGCACTCGGAAAACGAGCGCACGGCGCCCTTGGGAGGCGATATTGGGATCTGGCGGCGCGGCGATTTGCGCAAGGAAATCGAGGATGCCGTTTTCGACAAGCGGCGCGGACACATCACCGATCCGATGAAGACGCCGAACGGGTATTTGATCCTGAAAGTGGAAACGATATATCGAGAAGGCCAAGCGGAACTGTCGGAGGTGCAAGAAGAGATTCGGAACCGCCTGATGGCGCCGCGCTTCGAGCCCGAGGTGAGAAAGTTTCTGACCAAGCTGCGCGAGGAAGCGTACATCGAAATTCGTCCCGGCTATTCCGACAGCGCGGCGGTAGCGGGCAAGGATACATCCTGGAGCGATCCCGCCAAGCTGGCTCCAGTCACCACGACGCGCGAGGAAGTTCTCGCGAAGAAGAAGAAACGGCGCTTGCTTTGGGTCATCCCGCTCCCCGGCGGCGGCAACAAAGACAAGGACAAAGACAACAAGAAGGATAAGAAAGACAAAGAAGCCGACGACTGATCCGAAAGCTTGGCGCGGGCGGACAAGCCGAGAGCTTGTCTGAACTTTGGACTAGGACAAACACGAGTGTTTGTCACTACCGTTTCCTCTAAGCGATTCGAACGTGGCGGGCGCCTTCCGAGACATGTCCCCGAAAAACAGATTCGTCAAGGACCTACAGGCGAACGAAAACGTCACTGACTTTTTCCTCGTGCAAACCAAGGACGTTCGACTGAAAAAGTCGGGCGAGCCTTACCTTTCGCTCGTTCTGTCGGATCGGACCGGACGGTTGGACGCCAAGATGTGGGACGGCATCGAGGATGTTGTTGACACGTTCGCGAGCGGCGACTTCGTCAAGGTAGCCGGTTTCATTCAGATCTACCGCATGAAGCCGCAGATCACGATCCAGCGGCTGCGTCCGGCCGAGGAATCAGAAATTCGGATCGGCGATTACCTTCCCCATACCGACAAGAACGTGGATGAGATGTTCAACGCGCTGCTGGCGCGCGTGGCTGATTTCAAGAACTCGGATCTCAAGCGATTGCTGGAAGCCTTTCTGCACGACGAGGATGTCGCCGAACGCTACAAACGCGCGCCGGCGGCGAAGTCGCTGCACCATGCTTTTATCGGGGGATTGCTGGAACACGTCACGTCCTTGATGCAACTCGCCGAGCGGGTAGGCAGCCACTACGATTTCATCGATGTGGAGCTGGTGCTGACGGGCGTGGTGTTGCACGACTTGGGCAAGATTCACGAACTGCACTACGAACGGACATTTCAGTACAGCGACGAGGGACAGCTCCTGGGGCATATTCCGATCGTGCTGCAGCTGATTGATCGAAAGTGCTCGGAGTTGGCGGATTTTCCCGCGAAGCTGAAGACGCTGGTCGAGCACTTGATTCTCAGTCACCACGGCAAGTATGAGTTCGGGTCCCCGAAACTGCCGTCATTTCCCGAAGCGCTGTTGCTGCACTACCTCGACGACATGGATTCGAAGCTCGAAAGCATGCGCGTGTCGATCGCCGCGTATCGGGAGGAAGAGAGCGGTTGGACGCCATATAACCCTTCGCTCGAGCGTAGTTTGCTGAATAAGGAGCGATTCTTGACTGGAGCGGGACCCGAAGGCGGCGCTCCCGAGGCTTCGGCCGCGGCCAAGACGGTGCCGGCCGCGACCGCGCGACCGCCGAAGAACAAAGGTGCTGAGTCGCGGTCGTTGTTTGGCGAGCAGTTGCAATCGGCGCTGGACTCCACGAAGGGCGAAGAGTAGCGGACCGGGCTTGTTTCGCTGCTACGGACGCGGTCCTGGGTATTGCGCTTCGGCCACTGGTTTCGGGGTTACATGGCCTCGTCGGATACCGCTGCTTCACGGTCGCGGCTCGGTTTGGGTTTCCGTTGCCAGGCGAAGGGGTCTTGTTTTCCCGAGGTTTGCGGGCGAGAATAGAGAAAATCCGCGCCGCTTGGGCTCGGACTTTGTTTTTCGCGCGAGATATATGTCCGCCGCCGGTACCGCCGAGACTGCTCCCCGCCTGTTACCCCCGCTCGAATTAGCGGCGATGCGATCGCTTTGGAGATTGGAGAGCGGCACGGTGGCCGAAGTGCGGCAAGCCATGGAATCGGAGCGCGACCTGGCCTATACGACGGTTCTGACCTTGCTTGATCGGCTGGCTCAAAAGGGCGCGGTTTCGCGCCGCAAGAGGGGCCGCGGCTTTGTCTACGAACCGGTTCTCGATCGTCAATCGGAACGCGAGCACGCCGTGCACCGTCTCATCGACGAGCATTTCGACGGTTCGGAGCGCGAACTACGCGCTTATCTTGATCAAGAGACGTCGGGTGCGGATTCGACGTCACGGCTGGAAGCGCAACCGCTTGATTCGACGCTGCTGTAGGGGGGGCGGCCCCTTCTGGTCGCTGCTCGGTTTGGGAGAGGGCGGTGTGCTAGCGTTGACGATAGTTACTGTCTTACTGGGTTTATGAAGCGCATCTCTATCTTGGGCTCGACGGGGTCGATCGGGCGCAACACGCTGCAAGTGATCGAGGAGATGGAGGGGGAGTGCGAAGTCCTCGCCCTCGCCGCCGGCCGGAATGTCGACGAACTCGTCGCGCAGACGGTCGGTTTCCGTCCGCGGCTGGTCTCGTTGGCCGATGAAGCTTCTCGGGACGAATTCCTCGAAAAGCTTAGGGCGAGGGGTGATTGGCACGGCGACCCGCCCGAGGCGCTGTACGGGCCGGAGGGCAATATGGCCGCTGTTTCGGCGGTCGATCCCGATATTGTCGTCTCGGCGGCCGTTGGGGTAGCCGGCCTTGAAGCGACTTTCGAGGCCGTACGGCGCGGCAAGCGGGTCGCGCTGGCGAATAAGGAAGTCTTGGTCGCCGCCGGCGACATCGTCATGGCGGCGGCACGGGAATCGGGCGCCGAGATGCTGCCGGTCGACAGCGAGCATAACGGGGTTCATCAGTGTCTGCATGCCGGGGTGGCACGGGAAGTCTCGCGGTTGATTCTAACGGCATCGGGCGGGCCCTTCCGCACGTTGCCGAAATCGGAATTTGACGCCGTCACACCCGAGCAAGCCCTCGATCACCCTACTTGGAAGATGGGCGCGCGTGTCACGATTGACTCAGCGACGTTGATGAATAAGGGGTTTGAGGTTATCGAGGCCTGTTGGCTTTTCGATTTCCGCCCCGAGCAGATCGAAGTCGTGGTGCACCCGCAATCGATTGTTCATGCCCTACTCGAGTTCCAAGACGGTTCGGTCATTGCGCAATTGGCGCCGCCGGATATGAAGCTCCCGATCCGCTACGCTCTCAGCTATCCGCGCAGGCAAGTGGGGCCCGCCGACCGCCGGCTGCGGTGGGATTGTGTGAGACAATTAGACTTTGAGCCTCCCGACCGGGAAAAGTTCCCTCTGCTCGGCTTGGCGTACCAAGCGCTTCATGCCGGTGGGACGGCGGGATGTGTACTCAATGCGGCCGATGAGGTAGCTGTCGAGGCGTTTCTTGGCGGCCGAATCGGCTTTCCCGATCTGCCTCGCGTCGTGGGAGATACTCTCGCTCGGGTAGGCGGGCGACAAGCGAGTTCGGCCGCGGAAGTTCTTGAGATCGATCGAGAGGCGCGTCGGATGGCACGCGATCACATCGGGCGACAACCGGCCGTTTTCGCCTCCTGAGTCCGGGATTCATAACTGCGATGGCAGCTATTCAAAATATTGCGGCGTTCGTCTTTGTGCTCGGCGTCATGGTGCTGATCCATGAGTTGGGGCATTTTTGGGCGGCGCGCTATTTCAAGGTTCGCGTGTTGGCCTTCGCTTTCGGGTTCGGTCCGCGCTTGTTCGGATTCAAGCGGGGGGATACGGACTACAAAGTCTGCCTGCTGCCGCTGGGCGGGTTCGTCAAGATGGCGGGCGAAAATGCGGGCGAGCCCAGCGGCGCCCCGGATGAATTCATGGCCAAGCCGCGCTGGCAGCGCATGATCATCGCGTTGATGGGTCCGACGTTCAACGTCATTCTGGCGTTTGTTCTGCTGGCCGGACTTTTCATGGTTCACTATGAACGTCGGGCCGTGCAGCTCGAGCCTCCGCTGATCGGCTATGTCTCGATCGATTCGCCGGCGGAAAAGGCGGGCATTCTCGAGGGCGACCTGATCACGGCGCTCGACGGCACGCCGGTCCCCGATTGGGAGTCGGTGCGACTGACCGAGATCGCGGCTCCCTATAAAACCCTTGCCGTCACGGTGATGCGCGACGACGCGGAACTGGTTTTTTCAGTTCCTGTCGCGGCCGATGAAACGACGGGCATCGGCCGGGCCGGTTGGAACGAATCGACCGGGGTTCGCCTGGGCGAGACGACGCCCGGGCTGCCGGCGGAGCAGGCGGGGATTCAGAAAGACGATCTGCTGCTGACCCTCAACGGCGATCCCGTCAATTCGTGGCGCAAGGTTCCCGATGTCATCCAGCGAGTGGGCGGGGAGCCGATGCAACTGGAAGTGCGACGCGGCGAGCAGGTCGTTGCGCTCGAAGTCACGCCGGTCTACGATTCCACGGAAACCATCAAGCCCGCCTGGCGTATCGGCGTCGAGCTGATTCCCGAGGACGAGACGATCACGACGCAGCTCGGGTTGGTGGACGCGATGGCGCAGTCCTATGACCAAAATCGCAAGAACGCCACGCTCATTTTCGGCTTTCTTAGCGGTCTGGTCGAGAGGCGGATGTCGCCCAAATCGCTGGAAGGGCCGATCGGCATTGCGCGGATTTCAGGAGACGCGGCGCGAGCGGGCCTGCCATACCTGGTGACCATGATGGCGGCGATCAGTTTGAACCTGGGTATTTTCAATCTGCTCCCGATTCCGATTCTCGACGGCGGGATGATCACGATGCTGTTGCTGGAATCGGTGATGCGGCGCGATATCAGCATCGCGGTCAAGGAACGCGTCGTGCAAGTCGGCTTGGTGTTCTTGATGTTGTTGTTCGGGTTTGTGATTTACAACGACATTTTCAAGATTCTCCCTTCCGGGTGAGCGAACCGGATCGTCTTCCCGCCCGTCAAAATTCAAGGTGGCGGCTTGCTTCCGGGCTCGTGATTTGATGCAATGGCGGTATGCCCGCGGCAACGCTAGATTCGGAGAAATTCATCGGCCGTTCGGTCGACCGCTTGACGCTCGACGAGCGCGAAGCGCTGATTGGAAAATTCACGGCCCAGGAAATCTATACCCCCAAGACGCTGCCGTTGCAGCGCATCGAGGCGCTCGGCGACAGCATCCAAGACTGCGTCAAGCAGCTGCGCGCTCGCGGACTTGATCCGCTGAACTTCGAGTTTTCGCGCCTCGGCCCCCCGTATTAAGATCGCCGACCGGCCGGCGTCGCCATGGCTTGGCAAGGGAATCTCAGGGTCGTTCTGGTTCAGTCCCGCAACTCGCTCAATATCGGCGCGGCGGCGCGGGCGATGTTCAATTTCGGCTTTTCCCAACTGTGGCTGGTCAACCCCTACGACGCGGCCTTCCGCAAGGCTCGCTCGGCGGTCGGCGCGGGGGAGGTGCTGCGCAAGGCCCGAGTGACGTCGGATCTGGCGGAGGCGCTGGGGGAGGCCTCGTTGATCGTGGGCGCCTCGGGAGTCGAGGGCCGGGTGCAGCGTCAGGTGCGGCGTGCGTTGCCCGACGCCGGGCACGCCTTGCGAACCCATCTCGATGACCGGCCGGCGGCGTTGGTGTTCGGCTCGGAAAAGTCGGGTTTGTCGAACGAACAACTCGGCCATTGCGACTGGGTGTTGCATATTCCGACCGAGGACGATTGCCCGTCGATGAATCTGGGGCAGGCGGTGGCGCTGTGCTGCTATGAAATCGCACGAGTGGCGCGGGCGGTTCCTCGGCTGAAAACCCCGGCTTCGATCAGCGCGGGCGAGCGGGACTTGATCCTGAAATTATTGATGCCCGTCCTTGACCGGAGCGGCTTCGTGCTGCCCGATCAGGGCTCGTCGCGGTTGCTTAAGGTACGCCGCTGGATCGGGCGACTACGGCTGGCTCCGACGGATGCCCGGTTCCTGATGGGCATGCTGCGGCAGATCGGCTGGAAACTCGAGCAGGGCGAGTAAGCAGTCTGTTTCCATGGTCGGTGAGACGGTTATGACAATGGGCGGAGATGGGCTGCGGGGTGGGGCGTGAGATTCCCGCCGCCCTTACAGGGCTCGTCCGCTTGGGGGGGAGCCACCCGGGTTTCGCCGTTCCGGCTCCACCCCGGGCTATATTCCTGACGCCGCTTCGCGGCGCAAGAGGTTCGCAATCTCTCTCTGCGTCAACTTCATGCAGAATGCTTTCGCGGCTATGGTCGGAAGAGCGATGTGGCTCGGACTGGCGACAGGGCAAGCCTGCCGGCTCACGCCACGGCGGGAACCCTCGACATTGACGAGATGTCGGCCTGTTCGAGGTAGGCCGGCTTCGACATAGACTGGGCAGGCAGGGCGGTTTTCCACCTGCTTGATATACTGAGCTTTCGGTTCGTCGACGTCATTTCGCGTCGCTTTCGGACGGCGTCGACGCAGTCGATGCGGACCGCCGGGAACGCGGTCGCGGGGGCCGAATGATGAACGCGAAGGCGGCGATTTTTTCCGCTTGTGCTCATCCGACGGTCATCGAATGGCTCGGGGCGTTCGATTAATATGTTGTTGCAGCAAAGACTGGGCCTCAAGCTTGCCCAGAAGCCTGTCTTAACGCAGAGCCTGCGGCAACTGGTCAAACTGCTGGCGCTTAACAAGCTCGATCTGAAAGAGGAAATCACTCAGGAACTCGAGTCCAATCCGGTTCTCGAAGCCGGCGTGGACCCCGAAGGTTCCGTCAACGCAGACGACTCGGCCGAGGAGGAGAGCTGGGAGGTTTCGGGGGCCAAGGCGGACGACGCCGTCGCGGCTGAATCGGTTCCCGACGCTGTCGCGGCGGCGGCGCCGGACCCGGCGGAAAGGACCCCGGCCGCCGACGCCGCTCCAGAGCCCGCGGCGGCGGAATCCAAAGATCCTTTCGACGAGATTGATTTCAATTCCTTCTTCAACGACTACCTCGACCCGGGACCCCACACCCCTTTTGCGATGGAGGTCATCGACCGTCCGTCGTTTGAAACCTTTCTCTCGCAACCGACGACATTGACCGATCATTTGCTGTGGCAGCTAAGCCTCAGTTTGGCGAGCGAACCGGTGTCGGCTACGGTGGAGGCTGTGATCGGGAATCTCGACGAGGACGGCTACCTGACCTCGCCGCTCGAAGAAGTCGCCGCCGCCTCGGGAGCTTCCCAGCCGCAGGCGGAAGAGGCACTGCGCTTAGTCCAAGAGTTCGACCCGTTGGGCGTCGGGGCGCGGAGCGTGGGCGAATGCCTGATGATTCAATTGCGGTCTTGCGACGCCGACGAAGGCGTGGCCGGAGAGATCGTCGCGCACCACCTCGAGCTACTCGAGAACAGACACAACGGGGAAATCGCGTCGCGGCTGGGGAGGCCGCAGGGCCATGTGGACATCGCGCTGCGGCTGATTCGGGGACTGGACCCACGTCCGGGGCAGCACTACGCGGCGTCCAAAACCCGCACCGTTGAACCGGACGTCTATTTCGTCAAGACGCAGGACGGTTTCCGGGTGGTCCTGAACGAGGACGATTTGCCCGATCTACGGCTGAACCGTCAGTACCGTCAGCTGCTGCAAAAAGGCAAGGCGACCAAGGAAGTGCGCGACTACGTTAAGGACCGCTATCACGCGGCGATCCAACTGCTGCGCAACATCGAACAGCGCAAACACACCATCGAGGGCGTGTGCGACGCGATTGTGCGGCGGCAGGGCGCGTTCCTGGCTAACGGCATCGAGCACCTTCGGCCGATGATGATCAAGGATGTCGCCGAGGAGATCGGCGTGCATCCCTCGACGGTGAGCCGCGCGGTGGCGAACAAGTACGCCCACACGCCCCACGGGGTTTACGAATTACGGTTTTTCTTTTCCGAGGGAGTCCAAGGGCCAGCCGGAAACTCGATTCCTCTGCTATTGCTCAAGCGGCGCGTCAAGCAGATGATCGAGCAGGAAAATCCGGCCAAGCCGCTGACCGACGATCACATCAGCGGGATGCTCAGAGAGCAGGGCATCGAGGTCACACGCCGGACGGTTGCGAAATATCGAGAAGATTTGAATATTCCATCCACCCATCGGCGCCGCAAGCGCCTCTAGACGAGGAAATGAAAACGATTCCATGCAGGTTACGTACACTTCCAGAAACGCCGAAATCTCCGAGCAGGAGAAGCGCAAAGTCCAACGCAAGTTCGAGAAGATCCACAAGATTCTCAATCCGAACCGCGATTTGGAAGCTCATGTGATCCTTTCGCGTCAGCGTCATCTGTGCGAGGCCGAGGTCACGTTGCAGGCTTTGCATCATACGCTGGTCGTGACGGCTTCGAGCGCCGAGCCGTTGGCGGCGGTGCTGGGCGCGGTCGACAAGCTCGAAAAGCAGGCCGTCAAAAACAAGCACAAGTTGATTGACGGGCGCCGCGCGGAACGCAACCGCCGGGTGCCGGCGTCGAGTCCGGAGCCCACCGCGGCGGCGCCGCGGGCCGATGAAGAACGCGCGCGCCGCTCGATCGTCCACGGCGACTCGGTCGCCCCCAAGCCTCTAACGGTTGAGGAAGCGCAGATGCGGATCGAAGAGAGTGATCGTGACCAGGTAACCTTCCGGGACGCGGAGAGCGGCCGCTTGCAGGTGCTGTTTCGGCGCCGTGACGGCCGTTTGGAACTGGTGGATGTCGGCGCCTGAGGGGCTGTGAAGAAATGGGGACTGTGCCGAGCACCGACCGAATAAGTTCCATTGAATCAGTAACCGCGTCCGGCGCGAAGTGGACTGTGCCCAATTTTTTCACAGCCCCTGAAGCGCGCGGCGCCCCGTTTCGATGAGTCGGATTGTGCGAAAAAAAGCGACGAAGCGGTCCACCGCGGAGCCGACCGGCGATCTTGCCGACGCGGGGCCTCCGGGATTGGTGATCCTGACCGGTCTCAGCGGTTCGGGGAAGGCCTCGGTCCTCAAGATTCTCGAAGATATCGGTTACTACGCGGTCGATAATCTCCCGATCGACCTGATTCCCACTTTCGCGCAGTTGTGCCGTCAGTCCCAAGAGATCTCGCGGGCGGCGTTGGTTGTGGACATCCGAGAAGGCAAGGCGTTGCGGCGCTTTCCGAAGATGTTTCGGGATTTGCGCCGTGAGACGCGGGTTCAGCTCGTTTACCTGGAGAGCAGCGATGAAGTTTTACAGCGGCGCTTCAGCGAAACCCGTCGTCCTCACCCGTTGGGAACCGCCGGCAACGTCGTCGAAAATCTCCAAGCCGAGAGAAAGGCTCTGGCGCCGATCGAAAAATTAGCGGACCTGACGATCGACACGTCGGGGCTAACGGTTCACGATCTGCGCCGTCTCATTATTTCGAGGTTCAGCGGGTCGGCCAAACAGCCGGAGCTTCTTGTGACCGTGCGCAGCTTCGGGTTCAAACACGGCGTGCCGACCGACAGCGATTTGGTGTTCGATGTGCGCTTTCTGCCGAATCCAAACTACGTACCGGGCTGCAAGGGCCTCACGGGTAAGCACCCGAAGGTCGCTCGATATATTCGCTCTTTCCCGCAGACCGGGGAGTTCGTCGGCCGCATCTCGGAATTGCTGGTCTACCTAATGCCGCATTACGGCAAAGAGGGCAAGAGCTATCTGACGATTAGCTTCGGCTGTACGGGGGGGCGGCACCGCTCCGTGTTTATCGCCGATGCGATCGCACGCAATCTGGCGGCCGCCGGCTGCCGCGCCAAGGTTGTGCACCGCGATTTTCGGAAGCCCGCTTGAAGCTCCGCCGGAACGCTCGCCGACATGTGGCCCGAGGCCCTTCGAGCACCGTTCAGCGGACGGAGCGGCAAAAGAAGGACTGCTATAATTTGGTTGTCTCGGTTAGGGTTTTCCCCATGAAAACGCGAATCAAATCCTTCGGGTTCCTCCTGTTTCTAACAGCCTCCTCGGCTTGGTCCCAGCAGCCTTTTCAAAACGCGCCGCCGGGGGTCGAAGAGGCGCTCCGCGCACGTGTCTCGGAGTACTTCACGCTGTTTGGGCAAGGCAAGTTTCGTCAAGCGGAAGCCTTCGTCACCGAGGAATCCAAGGAAACCTTCTATGTGATGAACAAAGTCCGCAATATGGGCTTTTCGATCAAGAGGATCACCTTTGCCGACGACGTCAAGAGCGCGCAGGTCTTAGCTACCCTCTTGACGATGATGCCCATGATGGGCAGTAAGCCCGTCCCCTTCCCGGCTTCCACGCCATGGAAACTGGTTGACGGGGTGTGGTACGCCCACTTTCCCCAGCCCAAGCCGGGCGAGGTCATCGATACGCCCTTCGGCCCAAAAACGGTCACCGAGCCCACAATGGCGCCGCGCATGCCCATCGAAACCGCGCCTCGGCCGAGCGTGAAATCGGTCGGAAAAATGTTCCATCTCGACCGCGATGCGATCGAGTTTCCGACCAGCTCTCCCGGGCCGATGACCAAAACCATCTCGATCGAAAACCGGTCACGGGGTAAGTTGACCGTTCGCCATTTGTCCAAGGCGATCAAGGGCGTGGATGTCATGCTGACGCCGGCGGTAATTCCACCGGGAGAAACAGCAGCTCTTACGTTCACCTACCGACCCGCCGTCCGGCAGTTGCGGCGGAAATTCAGCCCGCGATTTCTCATTAAGCCTATCGCGCGGCACTTCGTTGTCAAGCTGCGTTTCAAGGACCGCGAGTCAGCGTACCAGGATCAAGCCGGCGTGAGGTATGGCGAAGCCGTGATGGTAACCGCCGAAGGCCGGCAATCGCTCGACATCACCGACTTGACGCCGGGCGAGACGTACCGTGTATCCGCGCGCGCCAAGATGATTGAAGGCGATGAAGGCGAAATCTACCTCGCCGTCCAAGGAGGCAGTCGCCACGCCGCGGTGATGAGCGGCCCCATCCAACTCGCCGCCGGCGAGGAGCGGACGTTCATCGCCGATTTTGCCGCGAACAGCAACGCTAGGATGCGAATCGATCTCGGGTACACAGGCGGTTTGGGTCGGGTGAGCTGGAGCGAGGTGGCCTTGACCCCGAGGCTGCAATTGAATCCCCCTGTTGCCAACGCGGATTTCGAGAACCCCTTTCTTCATCCTTGGAAGCGATCGTCGACAGTGCAGGCCAAGGTCACGAACTCACCGGTACGCACGGGTAGAGGCAGTCTCGAACTCAGCGGCGGGGTCGGGTACCTGTATCAGGATGTGACCGGGCTAAGCCCCGGGCGTCTCTACGAAGTCAGGGCGTGGGTGCGATCCGCCGAGGGCCGGTCGGCCATGGCGGCCCTGGGATTGCACGACAATCAAAACGAGCACAAGAGCTCGTCGGCCATACGCCGAGTGTCGGCTTCCGAATTCGAACTGCTCACCGTGCCCTTTACGCCGTCGAAAACAGGGGTCGTCCGCATTCACCTCACCTACCATGGGGGCGACGGCCCGGCCTATTTCGACGACGTGACCGTGCGCGAAACCGGGACGCCCAACGGCGGCTTCGAGGACGCTTCCCTGGCGCCCTGGGTTTCGTACGGAGAAGCCGAGACGGCCATCGAAAATGAGATGGTGTTCAGCGGCTCCCAAAGTTTGGCGCAAAGCGGCGCGGCCGGAGGTGTTTCTCAACCGATTGCCAACCTCGACCCCAAGAAACGCTACCAGGTAATCGCCTGGGGGCGCGCCGCGTCGGAAGCCGATGCGCGCGCCGTCTTAAAATTGGGTGACGGCCGCCTGCAAGACGGGCCGCGAACGGTATCCACGGAACATTTCGAGGCCTTCGCGGTGGACTTTGAGCCCGATGCCGACGGCACGATCGATCTCGCCCTGGAGCGGGTAGGTGGATCCGGCGCGATCTATTGGGACGACATCTTCGTCCGAGAACGCCGCTGAGAGCGCTCCACGGCGCCGTTGTTCTCCGGTCGGCGAAATCCGGCCGCGGGGATCTAGCTCACGATCTCGTGAATCACTTCGCCGTGAACGTCGGTCAAGCGGCGGTCGATGCCGTTGTGGCGGAAGGTGAGCCTTTTGTGATCGATGCCGAGCAGGTGCAAGACCGTGGCATGGGCGTCGTAGCAATAGATCGGGTTCTCGGCGGCTTGGTAGGACCATTCATCGCTCGCCCCATACGTGACGCCGCCTCGCACGCCGCCGCCGGCAAGCCAACTCGTAAAGGTGAAGGGGTTGTGATCACGTCCCTTGGCTCCCTGGCTGCAGGGCATGCGCCCGAACTCGGTGGTCCAATAGACGATCGTATCATCGAGCAAGCCGCGGGCTTTTAGGTCTTTGAGCAAGGCCCCGGCGGGTTGGTCCATGCCCTTGGCCATGCCGCCGTGATCCTTGACGAGGTCTTCATGGCTGTCCCAATTGCGACGCGGGAAACCGTTGTCGGCGCCGCTCCATAGCTGAATAAAGCGAACGCCGCGTTCGAGCAGACGCCGCGCGACCAGGCAACTGAGGCCGAAATCGGCGGTGATGTCTTGGTCGAGCCCATAGAGCTTTTTCGTCGCTTCCGACTCGCCGGAGACATCCAGCACTTCCGGCGCGCTGACTTGCAGCTTGGCCGCCATCTCATAAGACTGAATGCGTGCTTCGAGCCGCGAATCACCGGGACGCTCGCCGAGATGCACGCGGTTGAGTTTTTCGAGGGTTTCGAGCGTGTCGGCCTCGGCGGCGGGCGTGATGAACTTCGCCGTTTCGGGAGGAAACAAATCGTGAATCGCATTCGGCCGGCCGACCCGCATCATGGTTCCTTGATTCGAGGCCGGGAGAAACCCCGCCGAATGATTGCCCGGCCCGTTGGGTGCGAAGCCGCGGGTGTCGGGGACGACGACGAACGTCGGCAACTCGTCGGTCATCGACCCCAGCCCGTAAGAAACCCAAGCACCCATGCTGGGGAAGCCCGGCACGACAAACCCCGTGTTTTGCATGAAGGTGGCCGGCCCGTGGACGTTCGATTTCGAGATCATCGAAGGCAGAAAAGCGATATCGTCGACACAGCCGGCCAGGTGCGGCACGAGGCTGCTGACCCACTTGCCCGATTCGCCGTGCTGCTTCCATTCCCAGGGGCTTTGCATCACCGGCCCGGGCTCGCTTTGGAACAGCTCGACCTTGCCCCCGGGATCGAATTTCTCGCCGTTCTTTTGGATCAGCAGCGGTTTGTAATCAAACGTGTCGCACTGGCTCGCCGCGCCGGACATGAATAGCTGCACGACGCGCTTGGCCTTGGCCCGGTGATGCAGCCCGCCGTTGAGGTCTTCGCGGGACTCGGGGGTTGCGGCGAGCGCGCCGGAATGGCCGAGCAGATGTGCCAGCGCCACGCCGCCTAGACCGCCTCCCGACTGCCACAAGAATTGACGGCGGTCCATTGACTTGCGATTTCCGAACGAGAGCCGTTCGGAAAGGCCTTTCGCGTTTCTGAAAGTTCCCATCTCAAAGCCCGGCTGGGACCAGGTCCCTGTCGCTGCTCGGATCCGTGAGCAACGCTGGAGCATCGATTAGCTTCAGATCGATCAGCTTCAGATTGTCAGACCCGGCCGGGATTGTCCAGCGGCCGCGGATTTCTTCTCAAATTCGCCCTCTCCCCGGCCGATAAACCTATGGTAGGGGGGCGTGAAGACATGGAATAAGTAGCCATTCGCGAGCATCGCCGCTGGCCGAGGGCGAAAATCGACAAGCAGGGACACGTCAATCTCTGTTACCTCGATGATAAGGGAAAGGCCCAACTGATCTCGGTCGAGGTTTGTGACGTTAGTCAAGGCGGCTTGGGTGTCGAGTCGCCGGTGGATTTCAAGGTCGGATCACGCGTATCCGTCAGCAGTACGATGGCGAACGCCCGCGCCACGGTCACTCAATGCCGCCATGTCGACGGCGGCCGCTGCCAGATCGGACTCGCCGTCGAAACGACGTCGGGCGAGCCCGAGAAGCGGCGCGGCGTTTGGCACACGACCCCCTATGGTCACACCCTCGCCATCAACCGGCCGATGTGCGCGATGTTGGAGATCCCCAGCTCGGAAGATCTCGTCGCGCGGCCCTACGGCTCGTTCGTCCATGAATCGCTCGAAACCACCATGGACGCGCATCGCTGCATCCCTTTTGCTCGGAGGCGGAGTTGGTGGGAGAAAAGGGCAAGGTGCATCACGTCTTCGTGGAGGAAGAGCCGCTGTTCCGTCACGACGGCGAGCTCAAGGGCTATCTGCGGAGTTTCACCGACTTGGCGATGCTGCGGGCTTAGGAACAACCGTGCGATTCAGGGGTTGACCGGAGTGAACGAACGGCGTTCGCCGCCGCCGTCTTGCGGAGGACGGTTCGGAAAAGCCTACAGCAGTTTTTCAAACTGATCCCGCACGCGAATCTTGTCCGCCTCGTCTCCAAAACCGAGACTAAACCAGCTCTCGTAACCCTCTTTCTTCAGCCGTCCGAAAAGGGCGGGGAAGTCGATGTTCCCCTCTCCCGGCACCAGGTGGACTTCGTATTCGCCGGTATTGTCGTTGAGGCGCACTTGCCCGATCTTGTCCGCTCCAAAGGCGTCAAGAAAGCCGGCCCAACCCTCCGGAACCAGGTGCCCATGCGGGGCGTTGAAAGCCCATTTTAAGTTGGGTGAATCGAGCGCGTCCCAGAACCGCCGCATCTCTTCGACGTTGTGCGGCAAGTAGTGAATCTCCGACCGATCAGGCTCCTTGTTGTGATTTTCGAGAAAGATGTCGATGTGCTTTTGCTCGGCGCGATCGAGGAGCCGCCGAATGCGCGAGATAGCCGCCGGCAGTCGCCGTTCGAAATCCCCAAAATGGTAGCCGCCGTGCGCGACCAGCCAACCCGCCCCGAGCCGCTGAGCCAAATCGAGATTCGCGAATAGATATTCGTCGACGGCTTCGCGAACGATCGGTACGTCCTCGGCGTTGCTGATGGCGGAGGTCGGGTGCAGGCCCACTTCAACGCGGTGCTTTTCGCAGAGGCGGCGCACGTCGGTGATACGCCGGTTGTTGAATGAGGCGAGGGAGTTGGGCTCGCGGTCGGCGTTGAAATCGATGTAGCGGAAGCCGTTCTCTCCCGCCCAGCGAATGTAGTCTTCGAGGGGTTTGTCTCCCGGCGCGTTGAAGCCGAAACGATCGCTCATGGTGTTTTCTCCGGGCCGAGCCGGATTCATTCTAACAGCGCCTCGGTCTGCGACAATGGGTAGACCTTGCGGGCGTTCGTCAATACTCCGCGAAAAGTTCTCCTTGGATGCTTGCCCGCCCTGGCGATTTCCTTCGCCGCCTGCTCGGAGTCTTCTCCCTCGAAAGGCCCCTACGACAGCGACCCTCTGGAGCCCGCGCGGGCGCTCGAAAGCTTGGAAATCGTCGAAGGTTTTCGCATCGAGACGGTCGCCGCCGAACCCGAAGTCATCGATCCTGTTGCCATCGCTTTCGATGAAAACGGCAATTTGTGGGTCGCCGAGATGCCCGACTTGCCATTCGACCCGCCGGAGGCCGAACCGCCCCGCGGCCGCATCCGATTTCTCGAAGACCGAGACAGCGACGGGCGTTTCGAGACGGCTTCGGTGTTCGCCGACGAACTCCGCCAGGCGAGCAGCGTTCTGCCCTGGCGCGGCGGTGTGTTCGTTGCCGCTGCCCGTGAAATCCTCTATCTCCGAGACACAAACGGTGACGGCAAGGCTGATGAGCACGAAGTTTGGTTTGAAGGGTTGGTCTCGACCGGAGCGTCCTCCGCGGTCGCTGTCGGGAGTCTGCGCCTCGGTGTCGATAACTGGATCTACGCCGCCAACGGCGGCAGGGAAGGCGAAATTACTTCACCCAAATGGCCCGAGCGGCCGGCGGTCCGGGTCGGCGGCGGCGACTTTCGTTTTCATCCGATCGATGGGCTTTTCGAGGCTGTCGCGGGACCCTCGCAGTCGGGCATGTCGTTCGACGCCTGGGGCAACCGCTTCGTCACGGACGGCATATCGCACTTACGGCATGCCGTGTTCCCGGCTCGCTACCTCTCGGGGAAAACGCTTTTCGAGTTGCCTTCGCCGCTCGAAGACGTGACCGCCCACGACGCCGCCGCAACGGTGATCTTCCCGCTCACCGAAGAGCGGAAATGGCGTAACCGGCCAACCGAGGCAAGGCAACGGAGTGATGAAGATTCCCAACCCGGGCGGGCACACCAACCAGCGCGACATTTTTCCGCCGCCGCCGGAGCGACGGTATATCTTGGCGACTCGTTTCCCACCGAGTATGCCGGCAGCGTCTTTACCGCCGACACGGCCGCGAACTTGGTCCATCGCGACGTGCTTTCGTCCCAGGGCGTCACTTTCCGCGCGGACCGTTCCCCGCAAGGCCGCGAGTTTCTAGCCTCGACCGACGCCTGGTTTCGCCCGGTGAACTTCGCCAACGGGCCCGACGGCAATCTCTACGTTGTCGATTTCTATCGCGACTACATCGAGGATCCCGATTCTATCCCGGAAGCGATCAAGCAGGAAGTCGAGATCGATTTCGATCGGGGCAATGACCGCGGCAGAATCTACCGCATCGTCGCGGGCCGAGCGGCCTCGCCCCGCAAGCTGCCGGGCGAGGCCGACGCCGAAGAGTTGGTCGAGATGCTCGGCCACGCGAACGGCCGGCACCGGCGCGGCGCGCAGCGCCTGCTCATCGAGCGGGCCGACCGCGCGGTGGTCCCGAGCATCGAGCAACAGGCCGTGAACGCCGCATCGCCTCCGGCTCGCCTACACGCCTTATGGACGCTCAAAGGACTGGACTCTCTCGACGCCGCCCTGGTGCGTTCGGCCTTGCGCGATGACGATCCGCGCATTCGCGAACATGCCCTGCGCTTGGCGGAGGACTTTCTGCCCGAGTTGGGAAACGCGGTCACGGCCCGTCTCGGCGAGACGGACCCGCGGGCGCGTTTTCAACTTGCCCTGACCCTCGGAAAGATCGACGGCAATCACCGGCCTCTGGCCAAGCTTGCTTCCGCGGGTGTCGAGGATCGCCGGATGCGGGCGGCGCTTCTCGTCTCGGCCGGACCGCGTTCGCTGCAAGTCTTGACGCGGATGCTCGTGCGACACCGCGATTTCTTCACCGAACCGACAGCCGAGAAGCGACAATTCATCGCGGGCTTAACGTCTCGGATCGGAGCGGGGCGGGGAGCCAACGACGTGACCATGCTGCTGATCACCTTGGACGGCAGCCCGGTGATTCGTCGCGATCCGTGGCTGGAGACGACCCTCGAAGGGCTGGCGAAGGGTTTGGGGCGTCCGAGCGAGAAACGTCTCCGAGTCCCCTCGGCGGAGCATGTTCTAGCGAGTTTGCTGCGTCATCGCAGCGAGGCTGTGCGGACGGCCGCGGCCAATGCCTGTCAATACCTCGTGTTCCCCGAGTTCACGAGTATGGCGCTGGTGAGCGCTCGCGACGAAAGTCTTCCGATCGAGAAGCGCGCGCGGGCGGTCGGCTACTTGCGGGGCGGCAGCTTGCGGGCCGTCGGGTCCACTCTGGGCGCAATCATCGAGTCGTCTTCACCGCGAGAGGTCAAAGACGCGGCGGTCGAGGCGGTGGGGCAATTTGATGATCCCGCCGTGGGAGAGATGTTGACCGCGGGGTGGTCGGGGTTTTCGCCGGAAACGCGCAACCGCGCGATGCGAACCCTGCTTCGTCGCCCTGAGTGGATCAGCGTATGGCTTGCCGCGGCCGAGGCGGGCTCGGTCGACATCGCAAGCATTGACGAGGTTGATCGAACCCGTCTTCGCGAGCACCCCGATCCGGCTATTCGAGAACGGGCGACCGCCTTGACGACGACCGAATCGAGCCGAGCCACGCAACCCAAACCAAGCCTCGAACCTTAGGTGCCGTGAAAATATGCTCCCATCGCGCACACACTGGAGACGCGGATTCAGAGCCCCGAGCGCAAGCGACGGGCCAAGGGCGTAGCGATTTCGAGTAGGCGGGATTCCCTACGGTCGGAGCAGACCGCAGTGCCGAAGCGGTTCGCAGTTGCACTGCCCTTGGCCCGTCGCTTGCGCTCGGGGCTCTGAATCTTATGGTTGCGAATGTGTACGCCGGGGCAAGATTTGAGGGGTTCTCGATTTTTGCACGGTTCTTATCGGACGAGCCCGCCCGACCCCAAGTAAAGTTGCGCGAGCGCGTCGAAACCCAGCCCCCGACACTAAACCGCACGAGGGCTAGAATGGGAACTTGATCACCGAAAGATTGGCGCGAGTTCGAGAGCGAGTCGCCGAGGCGGCTCGCAACGCCGGGCGCGACCCCGATGAAATTACGATCGTGGCCGTCTCGAAAGTGAAGCCCGCCCAGGATATCGTGGCTGCTTACGAGGCCGGACAGCGGCATTTCGGCGAGAACTACCTGCAGGAATTTCAGCGCAAACGAGCCGATCTACCGCCCCTTCCCGGTGCCGTCTTCCACATGATCGGAAGGCTGCAATCGAACAAAACCACCGCCGCTTCCGAACTGTTCGACGTCATCCAAACCGTTCACAGCGAAAAGATCGCACGGCGCCTCGATGACGCCGGGCGCGACCTCGACGTCTTTCTCGAGGTCAAACTATCCGAGGAAGAGAGCAAGAGCGGACTGGGGGAAGCCGACATCGCCGCCGTCAAGCAATTCACCGAAGCTTGCCCCCATCTCCGACTACGGGGGTTGATGGGAATGCCGCCTTGGCTTGAAGATCCCGAGAAGACTCGCCCTTATTTCCAACGCCTGCGACAGCTCGCCGAGCGCTACGGAGTGACTGAAATCTCGATGGGGATGAGCCGTGATCTCGAAGCGGCTGTCGAAGAGGGCTCCACGATGGTTCGTGTCGGCACCGCGATTTTCGGCAAGAGGCCCTCGCGGTGAAGGTCGCGTTGGTTTCTCCTTTGCCTCCGGCCCCAACCGGAGTCGCCGACTACTCCGTCACGCTGGCTCGGGAACTTTCGCGCGCCATCCGCGTCGACCTCGTCTCGACGCTGGACGAAGATAGAGCGGCCGACTACGACGTCTGCCTCTATCACCTCGGCAACAACCCGCTGCACGGCGAGATTTACGATCTGGCGCTGAAGAGACCCGGCGTGGTCGTTCTCCACGATGCGGTCTTGCAGCACTTCCTGCTAGGGCGGCTCGACCGTGATGCTTACGTCGCGGAATTCGTCTACAACTACGGCGAATGGATGCGGCAGTTCGCCGACGAACTCTGGCGGGCGCGAGCGGCGTCGGCGAGTGACGCTCGCTATTTTCGCTATCCCATGTTGCGCCGGATTGTCGAAAACTCTCGCCTGGTGATCGTGCATAACCCGGGGGCCGCTCGACTCGCCCGCCAGGCGGTCGCGGAGGGCCCGGCGCCGCCGATCGTCGAGATCCCCCATTTCGCGCCAGAGCCCCAATTACCCGACGGCCCCGCCCGCGCGGCGATCCGGGAGCGGCTCGGCATCCCCCCTGACGCGGTCGTGATCGGGACATTCGGTTACCAGCGGCCGACCAAGCGGTTGCGGTCGCTGTTGCGGGCCGTTCGCACGATTGAGGCGCCCTATCGATTGCTGCTGGTCGGCGATTTCGTGTCCGAAACCTACCGCCTCGCGATCGAGCCCCTGCTCGCCGAGCTGCCCGCGATTTGTCGGCCCTTCGTGCCGGAGGACGAGTTTTGGCGATTGGCCGCCATTACGGATGTCGCGGTCAGTCTAAGGCATCCGTCGGCCGGTGAAACGTCGGGAATCGTCGTGAAACTGGCGGCTGCGGGAAAGCCCGTCCTGGTGACCGCCGGGGAGGAGAATGCCGACTATCCCGACGATGTGTTTTGGAAGGTCGACGCGGGCGAAACGGAAGTCGAAATGCTCGCTGAGATGCTGCGTGTGTTGGTGAAAGAGAACGAGTTAAGAGAGGTCTTGGGAAAGCGCGCCAAGCAACACATGGTGCGCCGCCACGCCCCACCCGCAACGGTCGAACTGTACCGGAAAGCGCTCCATCAAGCGCCGCCGGGAATGTCTTGATACGGGTTCTTCTGGGCCGAGCCCCCCGTACATCGGCGCTGCGCTCCCCGGCTTCTGAGTAAGAGATTTTTCTTGAGGCCCTAAGGTGCGAATAGAATTGCTCGAGGAGCCTCGCGGAAGATAGTACTAGTATTTACAGTACGCGAGAGGTGTTTGATGATCCGAGTCTGTGCTTGCGAATCACAACCGATTGTCCTTGAGGGCTTGAAGAGCAGTTTGTCCGGCGTTGATGATGTTGAGTTCATCGGATCGGTGGATGATCTGCGCTCTGTATTCGATTTTGTGGCCGAGGAGACGCCTAAGGTTTGCCTGCTGGACAAGGCGTTCGGGACCAAGGCGGTCTTTCAGCTGGTGTCGGACATCAAGGCTCGGGTGCCGGAGACCGAGCCGGTATTGTGGGCGGCTGAAATTTCCGAAGTGGAATCTTTTCGCGCATTGCAGGTAGGGGCGCGCGGAATCCTGAAGAAGACCTTGCCGGTCGACGTGATCGTCGAGTGTCTCAGAACGGTCTCGAACGGGAATATTTGGATCGAGAGTTCGGTCTCGAATCAATTTGTCGGCTTCATCAACCGACGCTCCACTCCGCGCCTGACGCTGCGGGAAGAAGAGATCCTCAGCCTCGTCATGCGGGGCATGAAGAACAAGCAAATCGCCGAAGAGCTTACCATCACCACCGGGACCGTCAAAGTTCACCTGATGCACATCTTTGAGAAGACGGGGGTTAAGGACCGCTTCGAGCTTGCCATGTACGGTCGCAAACTGCGGGGCGGCACGCTAGAATTCGATAGTGAGACGGTTCCGCAGCCCGTGGCCCTGGCGATGCCGTAACTCGCGCGTTGGGCGAGGATGAGCGGGCGGTGATGGTGTTCAACCGCCCGATCCACGGTCTCGCCGGTCTCCTGCTGGTTTTCCTTTTTCTTGCAAACCCGCGGTGGTCACCCGACAATTTCGGGGCGTTCCACGACGACTCGATTTATTTGAGTTCGGCCCGCGCTCTAGCAGAAGGGCGAGGCGCGGTGTTGCCGAGCGTGCCGGGCGATCCGGCGCAAACGAAGTATCCGCCGCTTTACCCGTGGATGCTGTCGCTGATTTGGCGCGTATGGCCCGTCTTCCCCGATAACTTGATTGCGGGATTTTGGGCTTCGGCACTGGCCGGGTGTGTTTTCCTGGCGGGTTGTTTTTTTTTGTTTCGCCAGTTGGGTTTGGCTGACCCGGCATGCCTGGGCTTGACCGCCGTCTGCGCGGCGCATCCCTTAACGCTCGTTCTGTCCACCAGCTTGCTGAGCGACATGCCCTTTATGGCGCTCGGTATCTGGGCTTGCGTCGGGGCTTGGGCGGTGTTGGCGAAGGACGATGAAACGTCGGGGAACTCCGGGCGGTGGTGGTTTGTGGTCGCGGCTATTGGCTTAGCCGTCGCCACACGGTCGGTGGGTATTGGCGTGGCCTTTGGGATTGGAGCCTTTGCCTTGCTCCGGGGGCGGACGTGGCGGGGGCCGGCCGCGGCGGGCTGCGGCCTGGCGGTATTGGGCATGATCGCTATTTGGTCCGGGCAGCGGGCCTGGGTGCCGGACTCGCCGGGGGTGGGGAGCGGATTTTCTCAGACAATGCTCTACTACACCCAGTTATCTGGGATTTATCGCTTGATGGGTATTTACTTGACTCAGGTATTGGGAAATAGCCCCTACATGTTGTGGTCGTCCGTAGCGCGTGTCGCGGTGCCTCCGACCAGCGATTTGTAGGGTGCCGGTGGCACGGCGACGGCCTGTTGAACCAGGCGGTAAAAGAGCTTGCCTCGACTTCTGGACTTGCGGCGGTTGAAGCGGAAGGCGAATTCGTCGAGGTAGGAGTCGAGATGCTCGTGACTGACCGCTCCTTGATGCGTGCCCAGTATCCAGCGCTTCACTAACGACACCACGCGGTGCACCCGGGGGAGCAGTTTCGAGGCGCGCGCCGGTTGCCCCTCCAGGTAGCTCACCTCGTGGCGATAGCCGTCGCCTTCGAGCGGTTCGTATCCCAGCCAACCGTCGGTATGGACCACGCTGCCGGGTTCGATCGACTCGCCGACGAAGGCCATCAAGCTGTCCCCGGAGGCGTTGGGAATGGTGCGTATCCGAACCCGCCCGATGCCGGCACTATCTTCCTCGGCCGCTACTACAATCAGCGCCTTAGCGTCGGTTTGGCGACCGCGCACGCCCTCCTCCAAGCCTCCTAAGTAAGTCTCGTCAACCTCCACGCGCCCGCTGAGCCGATCGCGTCCGGGCCGCACCATGGCGCGCCGGAGCTTATGCAACCAAGTCCAGGCCGTTTTGTAGCTGCCCAGGCCCAACACCCGCTGCAAGCCCAGCGCGCTCGCCCCGTTCTTCTGGCTCGTGAGCCACCACATGGCTCGAAACCAACTCTGGAGGGGTTGGCGGGTGTCTTGAAATATTGTGCCCGCCGTTGGAGAAGCTTGATGCCCGCAGCCGGCGCACTCCAGCAGCGCTGTCCGCACCGCCCACGCTTTGTCGTGCCCGCATCGCGGACAACGAAAACCCTCCGGCCAGCGGAGTTGACACAGATACTCTCGACAGGCCTGCTCGGTGGCGAAACGCGCCTCGAACTCGGCCAGATTCCGAGGATAATCTTCCATTTCCCCGATCCTACATCTTGTGGTCACATGAGTCAAGTAAATACCCATCTATCGCTTTTATCCCAACCGCAAGGTGTTCTTCGACGGCAGGAGCGATTTCTACACGCCCGAGCTGCGCGAGGATTACCTACAGCTGATTGGATCGGGGTGGCGCTGGCTGGAGATTGTGAAGCGCGACGATTTCGATTCGGCGTTGTTGCCGCTCAACTGGTCGCTAACCAGCGCGATGAAGGTGCATCCGGATTGGGAAGTTGTCTACGATGATGGGCTAGCTGTTTATTTCGAGAGGGTTCGAAATTGAAAAGCCGCCGCCGAGCCGCGCTCGAGTCGCGGCCGGTGAAGGCTGGAAAAGCCATGGCATACAGGACTTGGCGATGACTGGGATACGCTACCATACCCCGGGGGGACTTACGGCAATTTCCGGGGGTCTTCTCTTAGGCTGGGTTAAGTAAGGATACGGTTGAAACCGCAGGATTCTGTGAATTTCAATTCAGGACCAGGATGGTATTCAATGGGAACATCGAGGAGTTCCGACTCGTTGGGGCGGCGGCGTATTCGCCCGCGGAGACTAGGGTCGCGCCGGACGAGCGGACTCGGAGACCAAAAATAGTGTACTGGCTTCTCGGACTCTGTGCTCTGTTCGGCCTGTTGGCGACCGCCGAGGATTTGTGGCGGCGCAAGGTGTCGAACCCCATTGCGTTGGCCGCGTTTGTATCCGGCGTGGCGGCGCAGGCGGTGCTCCACGGTCTCGGCGGCGTCTGGGACTCTCTGCTGGGTGGCGTGATCGGATTCGCGGTTTTCCTGATCTTCTTCATGCTGGGCGGAATGGGCGGAGGAGATATCAAGTTGATGGCCGGGTTCGGCGCGATCATCGGAAGCCAACAGATCGTGATCGCCGCGATCATGGCGGCGCTGGCCGGCGGGCTGATGGCGTTGGCGTTCGTCGTTGTTCATTGGGCTAAGAAGAAGTTCGGTTCCGGCATCGCGGACTCGGCCCTGAAGAGTTCGATTCCTTACGCTCCCGCCATCACGGTGGGCGTGTTGCTCTCGTTTTTGAGTAGAGCTGATTTTTTGAGCCAGGGGTGAATTATGGATAAACGATTAATTACGGTCAGATGGGTATTTACTTGACTCAGGTATTGGGAAATAGCCCCTTCATGTTGTGGTCGTCCGTAGCGCGTGTCGCGGTGCCTCCGACCAGCGATTTGTAGGGTGCCGGTGGCACGGCGACGGCCTGTTGAACCAGGCGGTAAAAGAGCTTGCCTCGACTTCTGGACTTGCGGCGGTTGAAGCGGAAGGCGAATTCGTCGAGGTAGGAGTCGAGATGCTCGTGACTGACCGCTCCTTGATGCGTGCCCAGTATCCAGCGCTTCACTAACGACACCACGCGGTGCACCCGGGGGAGCAGTTTCGAGGCGCGCGCCGGTTGCCCCTCCAGGTAGCTCACCTCGTGGCGATAGCCGTCGCCTTCGAGCGGTTCGTATCCCAGCCAACCGTCGGTATGGACCACGCTGCCGGGTTCGATCGACTCGCCGACGAAGGCCATCAAGCTGTCCCCGGAGGCGTTGGGAATGGTGCGTATCCGAACCCGCCCGATGCCGGCACCATCTTCCTCGGCCGCTACTACAATCAGCGCCTTAGCGTCGGTTTGGCGACCGCGCACGCCCTCCTCCAAGCCTCCTAAGTAAGTCTCGTCAACCTCCACGCGCCCGCTGAGCCGATCGCGTCCGGGCCGCACCATGGCGCGCCGGAGCTTATGCAACCAAGTCCAGGCCGTTTTGTAGCTGCCCAGGCCCAACACCCGCTGCAAGCCCAGCGCGCTCGCCCCGTTCTTCTGGCTCGTGAGCCACCACATGGCTCGAAACCAACTCTGGAGGGGTTGGCGGGTGTCTTGAAATATTGTGCCCGCCGTTGGAGAAGCTTGATGCCCGCAGCCGGCGCACTCCAGCAGCGCTGTCCGCACCGCCCACGCTTTGTCGTGCCCGCATCGCGGACAACGAAAACCCTCCGGCCAGCGGAGTTGACACAGATACTCTCGACAGGCCTGCTCGGTGGCGAAACGCGCCTCGAACTCGGCCAGATTCCGAGGATAATCTTCCATTTCCCCGATCCTACATCTTGTGGTCACCTGAGTCAAGTAAGTACCCATCTACGGTCATTTTGATGGCGGTCGTGGTGGCTTTGGTCATCACCGCGATTTTCTACCAGATTACGGTCGGGCGCCGACAGGTGCAGGCGGAAGTGCCGAAGAAGGTGCTGATTGTCGCCCAGCAAGATCTCCCGATCGGGAAGGTCATTACGTATGAAGATTTGCGGGCGATGGATTTCCCGGCTGAAGCGTACCCCCGGGGCGCATTCGGTAGTGATGATCGACCGCTCCGTGGTAAGCCCGATTCTTGAGAACGAGCCGATTCTCGCCGGTCGAGTGACCGAAAAAGGCGCGGGCGTAGGGCTGGCGCCGCTGATCCCGGAAGGGAAGCGAGCGGTGGCGATCGCGATTAATCAGGTGACGGGAGTGTCGGGCTATATCAATCCCGGGTCGGAGGTCGATATTCTGCTGACAGGGCAGCCCAAGGGAGCCAAAGAGCAGATCACCACGACGGTTCTCGAGAACGTCACGGTGCTGTCGACCGGACATCGTCTCCAAATGGATCCCGACGGCAAGCCGCAGAACGTCCCGGTCCTCAATATGCTTTTAGCTCCGAATGAGAGCGAACTGTTGACGCTGGCGACACAAGCGGGCCGTATCCATCTGGTTCTGCGCAATCCGATGGATGAGGAAGTGACCGCGAAGGCCCGCAAGCCCGTCAGGCAAAGCGATCTGTGGGCGAAGGTACGCCAGCGAGCGCCGCGACCGGCGCCGCGCTTCCCCCGCCTCCTCCTCCTCCGCCCCCTCCGGCGCAAGTGGAGATGATTCGAGGGAATAAGCGTTCGGTGCAGAAATTTTCCCGTTCCACGAACTAAGTTACCAAGGTGCCCCTATGTCCCTGTGTCCCCCAACCTTGTTGTTATTAAGCCCGTGTACGAAAACGGGCCTGCCTGATTGGCGAATGATCAAGAAAATGCGGTTTCCGAGGCCGGTACGGAATCTATGGATCGTTGTCCTGACGGGACTGTTGTGTTTCGGTGCGACGGCGTACGCCGCCGAACCGATCCAGCAGCCGCCGGCGGGAGATGAGATCCCGCTCACTGTCGGGCGTTCGGTCGTGTTGGATCACCCCGATGAAATTCGCCGTATCGCGATCGCTGACGACGCCGTCGCCGATGCGATCGTCATTTCGACCCGTGAGATGTTGATCAACGGCAAAGCTCCCGGGCTGACGAGCATGGTGATCTGGTCGCGCTCCGGCGATCGGAACTTCTTCACGCTCAACGTCAAGATGAACGTCGAGCAGATCCAAGAGCACATTCGCGTCTCGTTCCCCGGGGAACAGGTTCGCTTGTCGGCCAGCTAAGGGTATCGTCACCCTGATGGGCAAGGCATCGAACGCGCAGGTTCTGGAACGGATCGTCGCCATGGTGAGCGGCCTGGGGGCGACGATTATCAACAATGTCGAGATTCCGCCGGCGCCCGCCGAACGGCAGATCATGTTGCGGGTCAAGTTCGCGGAAGTGGACCGTCAAGCGCAGAACGAATTCGGAGCGGCGATCCTCAGTACCGGCGGTCTCAATACGCTGGGTCAGATAAACACCCAGCAGTTTGGTTCTCCGCGTTTGAGCAGTCTGGATGGAAGCATTCCCGCCACGCTCGCTGGGCAGACTTTCACTTTCCAGTTGCAGGACATCCTGAGCGTTTTCGCGTTTCGCCCCGATTTGAATCTTGGCGCCGCGATCAAGGCGTTGCATACCAAGAATCTCATTCAGATCTTGGCGGAGCCGAACGTGATTACGACCGACGGTAAGGAAGCTCATTTCCTCGTGGGCGGTGAATTTCCCGTGCCGGTCGTGCAGGGCGGCTCGAGTGCCGGGTCGGTCACGATCCAGTTCCGCGAGTTCGGGATCCGCTTCGACTTCCTCCCGAAGATCACGGAACGAGGATCGATCAAGATGCAGGTCAATCCCGAGGTCAGTGCTCTGGATTTCGCGAACGCGGTCCAGATTCAAGGCTTTTCCGTACCGGCGTTGAGTACTCGGCGTGTCGAGACCGAGGTCGAACTGATGCCGGGGCAAAGCTTCATGGTGGGCGGGTTGCTTGACAATCGCATCGGGGACACGTTCAATCGAATTCCCGGGTTGTCGAGTATCCCCTTGCTTGGGCGGATTTTCAAGAGTTATCAGCGAGAGAAGCAAAGCTCGGAGCTGATGGTGTTCGTTACGCCGGAGTTTCCTGAAGTGATCGATGTCGGCGAGGCGCTGTCCTCCGTGCCGATGCCGGTGGAGTTCATGGAGCCGTTGGCCGACTACGTGGAGCGGCTGAAGGCGGAGAAGGCGAATCAGTAGATCGATGGTCGCGTCTCCGACGACGCGTTTGAAGCGAGCAATATGGCACCCCAGGAACTCAGTCATCGAGCGGATTTAATCACCGTTCTGATCTGCCCGAACCGCGGTCTGTCGCAGCGTTTCGTCGCGACGATTCCCGAAACGGGGGCATTTCACCTCGTGTCCGACCTCGATGGCTATCCAAACGCTCGCCAACTGGACAGCCGTCTGCGGCAGTTGCGGCCTGACGTGGTGCTGTTGGATTTGAGCGCGGACGCGGAGAAGGCCGTGGATCTCATTTCCGTGGTGGCCGCCATTCGGCCCGCGATCCACGTAGTCGGGTTGCATGAGCACAATGACGCCGCCGTGATTATTCGTTCGTTGCGGGCCGGCGCGACCGAATTCCTGTGCGCTCCGTTTGACGTGGAGTCGCAGTCGGCCGTGATTACTCGTATCCTGCGGCTTCGTCAGTCCGATAGTCAATCCGCGCCCAATCGCGGTCAAGTCTTCGCTTTTGTAGGCGCCAAAGCCGGCCAGGGGGCCACGACGCTTGCCTATAACTCGGCCTGCGTGGGAGCCGAGGACGAGAAGCGGAAAGTTCTCATCATCGATCTCGATCTGACCGGCGGAACGCTTTCCTTCGTTGCCCGCGTGAATGGCAGTTACAGCGTCTTGGATGCGGTTCGCCATTCCGAGAAAATCGACGCGACTCTGTGGAGCGCCCTGGTGACGAGCCGCGAAAATTTGGACCTGCTGGCCGGTCCCGACAAGCCCGAGCCGGCGACCATCGAGGGTCATAGGATTCACGATCTGGTGGAGTATGCGCGCGGGGTTTATGACGTCGTGATTCTGGATCTTCCGGCCGCCTATGATCGAGTTTCCCAGCTGGCTCTCGGGGAAGCGGACAAGGTTCTTGTGGTTTCAGGCGCGGAATTGCCGTCCCTGCATTTGACCAGAAAACTGATCGTCTACCTTGAGCAGATGCAGATCGGGCGCGATCGGATGTCGCTGATTGTGAATCGTATGCGCCGGCGACAAGGGCTGGGCACCGAGGACATGGAGAAGGTCTTCGCCTTTCCCATCAGTTCGGTTTTGCCGGAGGATCACGGCGCCCTTCACCGAGCGCAGACGACCGGCAAGCCGGTGCCCTCGAACAGCGATCTGGGGCGTTCCCTGAAAGGGTTTACGCAACAGCTGTACGCAACACCCGGCGGGGAGAAGAAAAAGGGAATCGGATCTTTGAAGCTTTCGGCCCTGTTGTCTCAGGGTTAAGCGTCGACGAGCGGACGATTACGGAGAGAGATAACCAATGGCGATGATGACCGACATTCAGACAACGGGTGAAGCGACTTGGGAAGACCGTCTGCGGCGCGGAACGTCGCGCGGGCGGTTGACGTTAAATCCCGAGTATCAGGAACTCAAGTTTCGTTTGCATCGCCGTCTGCTCGACAAAATCAACCTTGAGGCGCTTGCCAGTATCGAAAACGAAAAAGTGAGGTTGGAAGTCCGCAACGCCTTGATGTCGTTGATGGACGAAGAGTCGACCTTGCTCAGTTCGCTCGAAAGGCAGCAGATCTGTGACGAGGTGCTGGATGAAGTCTTCGGCCTCGGGCCGCTCGAGCCTCTTCTGCAGGATCCGACCATCAGTGACATCTTGGTCAATACCCATCGCCAAGTCTACATCGAGCGCAAAGGCCAACTCGATCGAGCTGACCAGCGTCACCTTCAAGGACGACAACCATCTCTATCGCATCATCGACAAGATCGTTTCGCAGGTCGGTCGCCGAATCGATGAGTCTTCCCCGATGGTGGATGCTCGGCTGTCCGATGGTTCTCGTGTTAACGCCGTGATCCCGCCCTTAGCTGTCGACGGCCCGCTGATGTCGATTCGCCGGTTCGGCACCGACAAGCTGATGCCCGAAGACCTGGTGGCCAAAAAGTCGATTACTCAAGGGATGATGGATCTGCTCAAGGGAGCCGTCAGCTCGCGTCTCAACGTGGTCGTCTCGGGCGGAACGGGTTCGGGCAAAACGACGATGCTCAACGCGTTGTCGGCCTATATTTCCCCGACCGAGCGGGTCGTCACGATCGAGGACGCGGCTGAGTTGCAGCTGAAGCAGCCCCACGTCGTGAGGCTTGAAACGCGGCCTCCCAATATCGAGGGCGAGGGCGCGATCCGACAGCGTGAGTTGCTGATTAACGCGCTGCGTATGCGGCCCGACCGCATCGTCATCGGGGAGTGTCGTGGCGAGGAAGCGCTGGACATGTTGCAGGCGATGAATACCGGTCACGACGGATCGATGACCACTATTCACGCGAATACCCCTCGCGACGTCATCACAAGACTCGAAGTCATGATCAATCTGGCGGCCGCCAACCTGCCGGTCACCGCGATTCGAAGCCAGATCGCCTCGGCCGTCGATTTGATCGTGCAAGTCGAGCGACTCAGTGACGGGACTCGACGCTGTCGCAGCCTGACCGAGGTCACGACCATGGAAGGCGACATGGTCATGCTGCAGGATTTGTTCGTATTCGAAAAACTCGGCGTCTCGTCGGAGGGCCGGGTGATGGGACGCTTTGCCGCGACCGGGATTCGCCCCCGTTTCTACGAGAAGCTTCTCGCGGCGGGCGTGCGGCTTCCGACCGATACTTTCGAAGAGATTGTCGAGATCGGCGAATAGGAGTAACGCGATGACCTTATTCATGATCTTTTTCGTTATCCTGGCGGTCGTGATGATCCTCACCGTGGTCATCGCCAATAGTCGCCTCAAAAAGCGCGAAGTCGACCAGATGAAGACCCTGGTCGCCGGCAAGACGACGACCAGCAAGACGGACACCGCCTCGCTGATCAAAGGAGACGAACAGGAGAAGAGGGATGTCTTTGCCCGCTACGTGCTCGGCAAGGACCTGACGGAAAGGTTGCGCGACTACATCGAGCAAGCCGGAATGGATTGGGATCCGGCTCGCACGTCTATCTATCGCTGCTGCTCGCCGTACTCGGATTCAATGTGTTCTGGTATGTGGTCCCGTGCGGGCAGATGATTTCGCCGATCGGCGTGATCGCGGGCGCCGGCGCCCCGTTCCTGTTTTTGCAGCAAAAGCGTAAGAAGCGCTTGGCCGCTTTCGAAGCTCAATTCCCCGATGCTCTGGAATCCGTGGCTCGCGCCATGCGTTCGGGAACGCCTTTTCGGTTTCTCTCGAACTGTTGCATAAAGAATACGCCGCGCCTTTGGCCGATGAGTTTCGGCGGACCTTCGACGAGCAAAATCTGGGGCTGCCTCTTGAGATGGCCTTGGAGCGTCTGGGAACTCGCGTGCCGTTGTTGGATGTCCATTTCTTTGTGTCCGCGGTGCTTCTGCAGAAGCGGACAGGCGGCAACCTGGCCTCTCTGCTGGACAACTTGGCCTATTTGATCCGCGAACGCTTCAAGCTGCGCGGCCGTATCCGCGCCGTCAGTGCCCACGGAAGAATCTCCGGTCTGGTGCTGTCGATGATTCCGCTGTCCGTCGGCATTTTGATGTTCTATACGAATCCCAGTTACATACTGTTTTTCTTCGATGACCCGGACGGGAAGATCTTGATGGCGGTTTGTATTGTTTTGCAGTTCTTGGGATTTGTTTCGATCCGAAAGATCGTCAACCTCGGCGTCTAGGGGAAGTAAGGAAGAACCATGAGTGCATTCATCGCCTCCCTTTTTCTGTTCTTGATCATTACGGTCTTGCTCTCGGTCCTGGGGTTCAAGTTTTGGGTGCAGCCCAAGGCTGCTCTGGAACGGGTTATCGGTGAGGTGGAGCTCGCTCAGCATGTCGTCCGTGAACCGGGATTGGCATTTCGCGACGTGCTCACCAAGATCGGCAATAGTATACCGGCCAGTCCGACGGATACCGGGATTTTGCAGCGGCGCTTGCTGGCGGCGGGGATTCGCAGCCAGTCCGCGCTGAAAATACTCTACGGCATGAAGGGGACTTTGGCGGCGATTCTTACCATGATCAGCGCGGGTCTGTTGTTCGGTCTCGAGTTGCAGAGCGAAATGACGATCTTTCAGATCGGCGCCGCCGGCTTTCTCGGGTGGGCCGGCCCGAACTTCATGCTGAACCGCCTGGCTGTCAAACGCCAGAAGGCGATTAAGAGAGGCTTGCCGAACGCCCTGGATATGCTTGTCATTTGCGTGGAGTCGGGCCTGGGCCTCGATCAAGCGTTGATGCAGGTCAGTAAAGAGCTGCAGACCGCGCATGTCGAGATCAGCGACGAGTTGGCGGTCATGAATTTGGAGATGCGCGCCGGGAAGCGGCGCTCCGAATCTCTCCACAATTTCGGAGAGCGAACCGATGTGGACGAAGTGAAAAAGCTGGTCAGCGTGTTGATTCAAGCCGACCGCTTCGGCACCAGTATTTCTCAGACGCTGCGGAGTTTTTCGGACTTCATGAGAGTCCAAATGAGGCAGGAAATTGAAGAAAAGGCGGCAAAAATCGGCGTGAAATTGGTTTTCCCGATCTTTTTCTTCATTCTCCCTTCGTTGTTCGTGGTCACGGTCGGGCCCATCGTAGTCAAGGTGGTTCGCGACTTTTTGCCGGGCCTCAATATCTAGAAGGGCGAACGGTTGAAGCCGACTGAACGCGGAGGGTTGACGGTGAGGAGAAGCAGATGGAAAGTGTGGTTGTCGAATTGATTTGAGCTCTTTGAGCGGTGGCGCCGCCGGCATTGATTTGTGGCGCCGTCGACACAGGGCGAACCGGTAGAAGACATTAGGGCGGGCAACCGCCCGACCGGGGAGGGTTACCCCCGTGACCCCGCTATATTCGGCGGAGCGTCATCCCTGGTCGTGGCGACCGCTCTAAATTGCGGAGACGATTGGAGCAATAGGTATGAAGAAGCGATCCCTGGTAACGATTGGACTTGCCGCCGCCTTAGCGATGTCCGGCTTTGGTGGTTCCTCGCTTTGGGCGCAGGGGCATGTATCCGGCGGGACGACCTTCGGAACAGTAATTCCTCTACCCGGCATCATCAACGATGTTGCCATCGATGAGGCGCGGGGCTTGGTATACGCCGGCAACTTCAGTGCCAGCCGCGTGGAAGTGGTTTCCATGGCGACCAACCAGCGCATCGGTTCTTTTGTCACCACGCCGCAACCCGCCGCCATGGTCGGGATGGCGATGTCGGTTGACAGCCGTTTTCTGGTTACTCTGAACGCCCCGGTTACCTCGGGCGTATCGCAGCTCTCCGGCGTAACGGCGGTCAACTTGAACGATCCGGTCGATCGGCTCCATTATCCGATGACGGCGACGCCGCTGGCGGTCACCTTCGCCAAGAACGGTGAAGCCGTGATTATTACTTCGACCGGGCTCGTCTTTTTCGATCCCGACGACGGCGCATTCCGAGACCTCGTGGACTTCAGCGATTTGGAAGGTGCCGCCGCCGCCGATATCAGTCTGCCGGTCTCAACCGCTACCTTCCCGCGCAGTATCAATACGGCGAGTATGGCTCGTAACGCGGACGGTACGGTGATTTTCGGGATGACGGATTCCTTCATTCTTGCCTACCAGGTTTCGTTGCCGAAGGGTTTGATCACGTTCCGGACGAATGACACTCTCATCAACTCGCCGGCGTTCAATCAAGTAAGCGCCTCGGGCGACGGGCAATTCTTCATGGCCGGGCACCTACTCTTCAACCGCCGCCTGCGCGTCGTTGCCGACACGCCTGAGGCCGTAGTGGGCGCTGACGGGCTGATCGGCGGCAGCGTCATTGATCCCGTGACCGGAACCGTCTATATTTCTTTCGATAAGCCCGCGGGCGTCGACCCCGTTATCACCGGCGGTCCGGCTCCGGGCTTGTTGGAGGTGATGGAGCTGGACAACATGCTGCCGCGGACCCAGTTGTTGTTGCCCGAGCGGCTCGGTGGACGTTTGGCATCCGACAAAGAGGGCCGGAATCTCTATGCGATCGGACAGTCGGGGCTGATCCACCTCGCTCTCGATGAACTCGTCGAAGCGCCCCTCATGGAATATCATCCTGACGACCGCCGCTTGTTCTTCCAATTCGATTTCTGTAATCGGGACGTCCAGGCTCAGACTATGCGTATCGAAAGTCCCGGCGGAAGCCCGGCACAGTTCAGCCTTTCCGTGCTAGACCAGCGCAGTTCCGGTCGTCCGGCCGTTCTGTTTGAGCCGCATACCGGCACGACGCCGGCCGACGTCCGTGTGAGTGTCGATCCGGGGCTCTCGGTCCTGTCCAGGGCACCAGTGTTTTCCCGGTTGTCTTGCAGACGAATGCCGTCAGATGGATATTTACTTGACTCAGGTGACCACAAGATGTAGGATCGGGGAAATGGAAGATTATCCTCGGAATCTGGCCGAGTTCGAGGCGCGTTTCGCCACCGAGCAGGCCTGTCGAGAGTATCTGTGTCAACTCCGCTGGCCGGAGGGTTTTCGTTGTCCGCGATGCGGGCACGACAAAGCGTGGGCGGTGCGGACAGCGCTGCTGGAGTGCGCCGGCTGCGGGCATCAAGCTTCTCCAACGGCGGGCACAATATTTCAAGACACCCGCCAACCCCTCCAGAGTTGGTTTCGAGCCATGTGGTGGCTCACGAGCCAGAAGAACGGGGCGAGCGCGCTGGGCTTGCGGCGGGTGTTGGGCCTGGGCAGCTACAAAACGGCCTGGACTTGGTTGCATAAGCTCCGGCGCGCCATGGTGCGGCCCGGACGCGATCGGCTCAGCGGGCGCGTGGAGGTTGACGAGACTTACTTAGGAGGCTTGGAGGAGGGCGTGCGCGGTCGCCAAACCGACGCTAAGGCGCTGATTGTAGTAGCGGCCGAGGAAGATGGTGCCGGCATCGGGCGGGTTCGGATACGCACCATTCCCAACGCCTCCGGGGACAGCTTGATGGCCTTCGTCGGCGAGTCGATCGAACCCGGCAGCGTGGTCCATACCGACGGTTGGCTGGGATACGAACCGCTCGAAGGCGACGGCTATCGCCACGAGGTGAGCTACCTGGAGGGGCAACCGGCGCGCGCCTCGAAACTGCTCCCCCGGGTGCACCGCGTGGTGTCGTTAGTGAAGCGCTGGATACTGGGCACGCATCAAGGAGCGGTCAGTCACGAGCATCTCGACTCCTACCTCGACGAATTCGCCTTCCGCTTCAACCGCCGCAAGTCCAGAAGTCGAGGCAAGCTCTTTTACCGCCTGGTTCAACAGGCCGTCGCCGTGCCACCGGCACCCTACAAATCGCTGGTCGGAGGCACCGCGACACGCGCTACGGACGACCACAACATGTAGGGGCTATTTCCCAATACCTGAGTCAAGTAAATACCCATTTGCCGTCAATATTCCGCGCACCGCCGAGATTTTCGCCAATGTGCGGGATGTGGACCAGAAGGGCACTTTGTATACTGTGCCGGGTCGCTTTGTCGATATCCTCGCCGATCCTTTCCGGGACCGTTTCTATGTCCTGGATCAGAAGGATTTGAGGTGCTGGCTTTCGATGGCTCCTTCCGGCTTAACGGCAGGATCTCGGTCGGCAACACGCCGACTTGGATGCTCATGAGCCCTGATGGCGGATACCTCATCGTGGCCAACGCGCAGTCGGAATCGATGACCGTGATCAACCTGACTTCCTTGCAGGTCCAGACCACGATTTTCCTAGGGTGGGAGTCGCTGGGCGGCGGTCGCTACCCCCTTTCCTTGGCAGCTGACGCGGGGAATATCCTTCTCACCATGGAATCCTCAGACGGCGGCAGTGAGATCGGACTGTTGAATTGGGCCCACAAGATCGTAACGAATCCCGATACCCTGGGCATCTTTACCAACAGTTTCGCGACCGATTCAGCGGTCGCCGGCGCTCCTGACGGCTCCGGTGTCTTGATCGCCGAATCGACCGGAGGGGTTCATTTTTGGGAAGCACTCTCGTCGAGGATCACATTGACCCGGGATGATCTGCCCGGTCTCTCGGGAGCGATCGGCGTCGGTTTGAACTTCTTCCTGGTGGACAATCATGTTCTCAACTCGTCGCCGGTGGAGATCGCGACCTTGCCGGGTGACGCGGCGGGTCAGGCGTCGGCGGGTTTCGCTGTTCTCCCCGACACGACGGCTATTCGTTCGATTCGTCCGAGGTTTCAGGTCGACACCGGCGCTTTGCAGCGTCACGATCCCCGCGACCCGACTCGGCTCACCGACCAGGTCCGGATGGTGGAGCCGCCTCCCGCGCCAAGCCCGCGGTTGGCTTTCTATCGCTCGTTGACGGCGCTACAGGACGGACGCCTGGTTTCGACAAGCAGTGCCGGAGTCGTCGAATTCCCGCCTTCTTTCGACGCCACGTTGCAGATTCCGCGCATTGCCGGTGTGACCAACGCCGCTGATTTTTCCCAGAAATTGGGTGCGGGCGGATTGATTTCCATCTTCGGTGAAAACCTCTCGGGCCAAACGGCCAAGGCGACCGATACGCCGCTTCCTAACCGTTTGACGGAAGTTTGCGTGACGTCCAACGGCGGGAACTTGCCGTTGCTGTTCGTGTCTCCCGAGCAAATCAACGCCCAGCTGCCGTTCTTCGGCGGGAATGCCGGAATACAGGTTCACACGCAGGGAGGCCTGAGCGACATCTTCTTGACCACCGTCCATACGGCGGCGCCCGCGGTTTTCTCGACGTCGGGGCCGAGCGGCAACACCTTTGTCGCCGTGATTCGAGAAGACAACAAATTGGCTACGCTGTCAAGCCCTTTGCGCCCGCATGAAATCGCCGTGATTTACAGCACTGGTTTGGGGCCGGTTACCTCGATCGCGTTCCCCGGTTACCCGGCGGCGACCGATCCACTTTCGATCACCGTAATCGAACCCCAAGTTACTTTCGGCGGCGTTGCCGGCCGAATCATGTACTCCGGGCTCACTCCGGGCTTCGTGGGACTCTACCAGATCAACGTCGAGGTTCCGGGAGGTAGCCCCTTGGGTCTCCAGGTTCCGGTCGAGATTAATTCCGGCGGCGTGTCATCCACCATAACCGTCAGAGTTGTCGAGTGATTCGCGTTTGGGTCCGGTTCCCCCTTGTTTTGAACCGGACCCGACGCCGTAGCCCCGCGGTATTCCATTTGAGGAAAGCATGACGAAGAAAAACCTGGTACTGCTCACTACCCTCGCTTTGGGCTGGGGTTGGCTGTTTGCGGCCCCATTACAGGCTGAGAATTACGGCGGAGCCCTCGGCCTTCTCAGCGTGTATCAGAAGACATCCGTTTCTTCCCCCGCCGGATCGGGCAACGTTGGACCCGGCATCGGAGCAGGAGGCGGCTTCATTCTTGGGCAAACGATGGGAACGGGACGGTGGGGCGGCGAGTTACGCTACTTCTATTCCAAGAACGACTACGAACTCGACGCGGGAGCCAAATCGCACTCTCTCGGCGGACAGTCGCACACGGTTCACTATGACGTGCTCTATTACCTCACCGACAATAACGCGAACGTGAGGCCTTTTGTCGCTTTCGGCGCCGGGTTCCGCGTCTATCAGGGCACAGGTTCGGAAGAGCCCGATGCGCCCGGGGCCGACCTAGCACTGCTCACGAAGTCCAATCAAACCGTGCCTACGGGCGATTTCGGGATTGGCGTCCGCTTCCGCATCGGCGACAATGTCTGCTTCCGAGTGGAAGTTCGAGACTTTATTACCCAGTCGCCCGACCAGGTGATCACCCCGAGTGTGGGCGCTGATATCGGATCGATTCTTCACAACTGGACACCGATGTTCGGCGTCACCTGGATTTTCTGATCGTCGTTTGCTCCGGCCTACAGCACCTTGATCCGGATGTTGCGAAACTCGATCGGTTCGTCGTGTCCCAAGAAGCCTATGTGACCGGATGTCCGCTGTAGCCCGGGGTGCTGAGCGCGGATTGCGGGGTCGGTCACCGCATCCAAGTCCGCGTCCAATATCAAATGGCTGTTGAGAATTACCTTGACCCGTCGGCCCTCGACGACGACTTCCTGGCTGTTCCACTCTCCGGCGGGCTTCAGGAATCCGGTCTTGGCTCCGAAGACGTGATACAGCGAGCCGTGCTTTTGCCAGGGGTGGATGTCTCGGTAGCGCTTGGCGGCATTGTCGATGATTTGCAGTTCCATGCCCTCATAGGCTAGGTTGGTTGCCTGGAGCGGCGATCGAATGGCGAGACCGTTGTTTGATCCTTCCTCGAGTTTGAATTCGAACCGTAGGATGAAATCGGCGTATTTTTTTTCGGAAAGAAGATTGCCCCCTCCGCCTGGTGGGCAGACGATCGTGCCGTTGCGGACGTAGTATCCGTCGCCCGTTTTACCGATCAGTTTCCATCCGTCGAGGGTCTTGCCGTCGAACAGTGAAATAAAACCGGGCTCGGCGCCCGAAGCCGGCGCGCATGCACCGACGACAAGGAAGAGAAGAAATAGAACGCGCGGCCAAGAGCCCGCGGGCCGGCCGTCAGATGGTTTCAGCATCGCGATCGCAGCGTAGCACCGCGGCTTTTCGCGAGTCAAGGTTCCACCGCGGCAGAGGCGGCCGTCACTGAAAGATCCCATGAAACTTACCGTCGTCATTCCCGTTTACAACGAAGCGGAAACAATTGCTGAAATCGTCAGCCGCGTCCAAGCGTCGCCCATCGACAAGGAGATCATCATCGTTGACGATTTTTCGACCGACGGTACGCGTGACCGCTTAGCTCGCCTGGAGGCCGAGAGCGAGAATGTGACGGTATTTCATCACGAGCAGAATCACGGCAAGGGCCGGGCCTTGCGGACCGGCATCGGGGCCGCGCGAGGCGACTACGTGATCGTCCAAGACGCCGACCTCGAGTACGACCCCGAGGATTATCCGAAACTGCTCCATCCGCTTGAGAAGGGCAAGGCGGACGCGGTCTTCGGATCACGTTTTGCAACGACCCAGGAGCACCGCGTCCTCTACTTCTGGCATTCCCTGGGGAACAAGTTTCTCACGCTGCTGTCGAACATGATGACGGATCTCAATCTCACCGACATGGAGACTTGCTATAAGGTTTTCCGTCGTGAGTTGATCCAGTCGATCCCTTTGGAAGAGGACCGATTCGGCTTCGAGCCCGAGGTGACCGCCAAGTTGGCGCGGTCGGGCGCGCGGATCTACGAGGTCGGCATCTCCTATCACGGGCGAACGTACGAAGAGGGCAAGAAGATCGGCGTCAGCGACGGAGTGCGGGCTTTTTGGTGCATTTTGAAATACCGCGTCAAGCCGTTACGGCTGAAAACGCCGTCGTAGCGCATTCTGCCCAGCGGCTTCTCGCCCTGACGGTCAAGAGGGGCGGGTCGAGGAAGGGCTTAGGCCGCTGCGAGAGACAAGCTGAGAGCTTGTCTCAACCGCGGGCTGGGACAAACACGAGTGTCTGTCTCTACCGAGGACGGTTCGCCTTAACGACGGACGTGCGCCTTCGACACCTTCGATCGCCACCAGGTTCCCGCTCGAATGAGGGGGCGGCTTATACGGCCTAGACGCCGCCCAGGGCTTCGACGCCGGGGAGTTTGCGGCCGGCGAGAAATTCCAGCGAGGCGCCGCCGCCGGTCGAGATATGCGTGATTCCGTCTCCAACGCCCGCCGCTCGAACGGCCTTTTCGGAATCCCCGCCGCCGATGATGCTGACCGCGTCCGAGGCCGCGACCGCCCGCGCGACCTCTAAGGTGCCTTGCGCGAAGGGCTCAATTTCGAATACCCCCATCGGTCCGTTCCAAACGATGAACTTCGCCTCGGCGATGACCGCGCGGTAGAGCGCCACGGTCGCCGGACCAATATCGAGCCCCTTCATTCCGGGAGGTATGGGCTCCGTGTCGCCGTCGACCACTCTCGTTTCGGCTTTCACGCTGAGATCGGCCGCGATGATGTGGTCACGAGGCAGCAGCAATTTGTCTCCGGCGCCGGCCGCCGTGGTTCGAGCTACTTCGAGCTTGTCCTCTTCGACGAGCGACGAGCCGACCTCGATCCCCTGGGCGCGAAGGAACGTATAAGTCATCGCGCCGCCGATCAAGACTTTGTCGGCACGCTCCAGAAAGCTTTCGAGCACATCGATCTTGCCGGAAATCTTGGCGCCCCCGACGATCGCGACATAGGGGCGCTCGGGGGCGGACACCGCCATCGCCAGGTATTTCAGTTCGCGTTCCACCACCAGGCCCGCCGCGCGTTCGGGGACCAGCCGAGCCATGCCCTCCGTGGAAGCGTGGGCCCGGTGCGCCGCGCCGAAAGCGTCGCTGACGTAGACGTCGCACAACGACGCCAAGCGCGCCGCGAAGTCGGGGTCATTCGCTTCCTCGGCAGCGTGGAAGCGCAGGTTCTCGAGTAAGAGGGTGTCCCCCGGCGACAGACCGGCGGCGAGGCCCTCTACGTCGGCCCCGACGCAGTCATCGGCTTTTTTCACCTCTCGGCCGAGCAACTCCCGGAGGCGTCGGGCGACTGGGTCCATCCGCATCTTGGGGTTGGGTTTCCCCTTGGGTCGTCCCAGGTGAGACGCCGCGATGACCGACGCGCCCTTTTCGAGGGCAAGCTCGATTGTCGGCAGCGCCGCGCGGATGCGGGTGTCGCTGGTGATTTCGGTGCCGCTTTCGTCGAGCGGGACGTTGAAATCAACGCGAATGAAAACTCGTTTGCCGGCCAGGTCAAGGTCGCGGATGGATTGGTAAGACATCGCCGCCGGCGCGTTAGTGCAAGCCCTTTTCGGCCATCAGCAACGCCAGGTCAACGACCCGATTCGAGTAGCCCCACTCGTTGTCATACCAGGCGAGCACCTTCACCAGATCGCCGTCGAGGACACGCGTCATCGTGGCGTCGACAATCGACGAGCGCGGGTCGCGCAGGAAGTCGCTCGAGACCAGCGGCTCCTCGGTATACCCGAGAATGCCCTGGAGCGGACCACTCTCGGAGGCTGCCTTCAGGCCGGCGTTGACTTCCTCGGCGGTGGCGGGCTTGTCGAGCACGGCCACGAGGTCGACCACCGAGACGTTCGGCGTGGGCACGCGAATCGAGAAGCCGTCGCACTTGCCCTTGAGATCGGGCATGACCAGGCCGATAGCCTTGGCGGCGCCGGTGCTGGTCGGAATCATGTTGAGAGCGGCGGCGCGAGCCCTTCGAAGATCGCTATGCGGTAGGTCCAGTGTGTGCTGGTCGTTGGTATAGCTGTGGATGGTGGTCATCGTTGCCTTGCTGATTCCGAACTTGTCGTGCAACACCTTGGTGACCGGCGCAAGACAGTTCGTCGTGCAGGAGGCATTCGAGACCACGGTATGCGCCGACGGGTCGTACTGGTCGTCGTTGACGCCGAGAACCACGGTCAAGTCCTCGCCCTTCGCCGGCGCCGAGATGATGACCTTCTTGACACTGTCGCCGAGATGTTTCGAGGCGTCCTCGGATTTGGTGAACAAGCCTGTCGATTCAATGACGATTTGCGCGCCGATGGATCCCCATGGGATCCGCCCTGGATCGCGCTCGGCGAAGACTTTCAACGAGCGGCCGGCGACGTCGATGCTGTTGTCGCCCGCGGTCACATCGACGCTCAGATTGCCCATCACCGAATCGTGCTTGAGTAGGTGCGCGAGGGTCTTCGTATCGGTGATGTCGTTGATGCCGACGATTTCGATGTCTGGGTTGTCCATGGAGGCGCGGAAGACGTTTCGTCCGATGCGCCCGAATCCGTTGATGCCGACTTTGACTGCCATGGCGGGGTGAGTTCTCCTTTTCGCTCTCTTCGATCCGCTGCTTCTCAGGGAGGCCGGCCGAAGGTGCCCGCCGGGTCGAGTGTCCATCGGGAACCGGAAATGCAAAAACCTGGAAATGACAGGCGGATTGGTGAGCGGCGGACGTGGCCGGAAGCGCGAACGCGACCCCTTTTAGTGTAGGGCAAACGGGCCGGCTGGGGAGGGAGTTGCGTTCAAGCCCACTCAGGCCCCCCATGGTAGGGGCCTGGGCGCGTTTTCCCCGGGGATGCTATTGTTCGCATCGCGAGAAGGGCTTTCACATTTATGTCGCGCCCCCCCGGGTGGGTTTCACGTGGGGCGGTCCCTGTGCGAAAATTAGGTTTCCCCACTCACCGGCCGTTCAGGGTCGGCGGCTGTCCGCATCACCAATCACGGATGAACGATTCCCGCTCTGAAGTCGACATTGCTCCGCCTTCTCCCAAACAGGGAATCCTCGGCACGACCTTCCGCGCCTTTCAATACCGTAACTTCCGGTTGATGTGGACCGGGGCGTTCACATCGACGACGGGGTTTTTTGTCCAAGAGGTCGCGCAGAGTTGGCTGGTGTATACCATGACCGATTCGGCGTTCTTGCTGGGGTTGACGGCTTTCCTGGCCGGCGCGCCGATCTTGCTGCTCTCGCTGCTGGGCGGCGCGGCGGCCGACCGCATGGACCGCCGCAAGTTGCTGGCGATGTCGCAGTATATTCAGATGGCCTCCGCGTTGATCCTAGCCTTGCTGCTGTGGATGGACATGATCGAAGTCTGGCACATCATGGCGGCGGCATTTCTCAGTGGGGTGGGGCAAGCCTTCGGGGGACCGGCGTATCAAGCCCTGATTCCGTCGCTGGTCGATGCAAAGGACTTGCCCAACGCCATTGCGCTGATGTCGATTCAGTTTAATTTG
Source organism: Bryobacterales bacterium (assembly GCA_965248235.1). Lineage (GTDB taxonomy): Bacteria > Acidobacteriota > Terriglobia > Bryobacterales > UBA6623 > UBA6623. The sequence continues at coordinate 1,442,367 of CBDFIU010000004.1, forward strand.
GCGAGTGTGGTGGGGCGGCCCATCGGAGGCCTCATTTTCGACCGTCTCGGCGCGGCGGCCTGCTTCGGCGTGAATGCGGTGACCTTTCTGTCCGTCGTGGTGGTCTTGCTGATGGTGCGCATTCGCTTTGTCCCGAAGAAAACGGAGACGCAGGTGTGGCACAGCATCAAGGAAGGGCTGGCATTTGTGTTTCACCACAGGGCATTGTTTTCGTTGATGATCCTGTCGTTGGGGACGGCGTTTCTGGCGATTCCGTTGTTGACGCTGCTGCCTATTTTCGCGCGAGAAACGTTCGGTCTCGACGCGCAGGGGTACAGCTTGATGGGCGCGGTTTTCGGGGCGGGCGCGGTCACCGGGGCTTTGTTTGTGGCTTGGCTCGGCAATATGCCCCGCAAAGGTAGCAAGACCCTGCTGATGCAGCTGATCCTGGGCGTGACGACGGTAAGCTTTGCCCTTTCCACGTGGCTTCCCTTGGCCTTGTTCTTTTCTTTCTTGGCGGGCGGCGCGATCTTAGCCGTTTTCGCCATGATGAATTCGCTGATTCAGTTGCTCGCCCCCGAGCAGATGCGGGGCCGGATCATGAGCGTTCAGAATACGGCGTTTCGGGGGGCGATGCCGCTGGGGAATTTGGCCGCCGGGTCGTTGGCAAGCCGCTTCGGCGCGCCGCTGATTGTCGCGGTGAATGGCGCGATATTGGGAATCATCGCGCTGGGGTGCCTGGCGCGGAATAAGGCAATCAAAGAACTGTAAGCCGTTCGCCGGCGGAGAGCGACATTCCAATTCGACTATGCGCGAAGCGCTAGCGACCTTCGGCCAGCCGTGACGCCAACGCTCCCGGTAACCCGGCGTCTCGAATTTTCTTCTGTGCCGATTCCAGCGGATATTCGCAGCGAAAATATTCCACGCGTTGGTTTTCGGAGTCGAAGACGGCGTAGGCCGCTTTCCAATTCAAATCGCGGGGTTGGCCGACCGAGCCGGGGTTGATCAGGTAGCTGCGTCCGGGCGTCGTCTCGACGGTGTTAGGCGCGGGACCGATCGGTTCGTAGCCCAATCGCCCGTCTTCGCCCCAGAGAATGAAGCCGCCTTGCAGATGGGTGTGGCCGAAGAAGACCAGTCGACCGTCAACGTGCGGGAATTGCATCAGCGCATCGTAGGGATCGACAACATATTCATCTTCGTCGGCGACCGAGCCGTGGGCCATCAGGAAACCGTTCTGAGTCATCGGCCCTTGGACCAGGTTGAGCAGATAATCGCGATTTTCCGGCGTCAGCGTGCCGAGCGTCCATTCGACCGCCAATCGCGCCACGGCGTTGAACGACGTGGCCTCTTCCAAACCGCAGCAGGTCTTGTCGTGGTTGCCGCGAATGACGTAGGGAACATTTTCGCGAACCCAGTCGGTGACTTCGTTGGGCTCGGCTCCGTAGCCGACGATGTCGCCGAGGCAGCAGATCTCTTCGTAATCTTTGTCCTCGGCGGATTCGAGGACCGCGTCGAGGGCGTCTTTATTGGCGTGAATATCGCTCAGGATGAGATATCTCATGGGCAAGACCGATTGGCGCTTAGGCGCGCCGTAACGTGAGGATGCTGATCTCGGGCATGGCTCCCACGCGCATCGGCAAATTCACGGTGCCGATGCCGCGGCTAACGTACAGTACCGAGCGATCGAGGCGGTACTCCCCGGCCACAAAGGGGGTAAAGAAGCGACCCGGGTTGGCCCACTGTTCGACGATCTCAACGGTCACTTGGCCGCCGTGGGTATGTCCGCCGACGACCAAATCATATCCTAGCTTAGAAGCGGTTGGAAAAACATCAGGGTTATGGCTGAGGAGGACGTTAATGGCCTGTTCGTCCATGAGTTCCTCCGCCTTATGGAGATAGGGAAGAGAAGTGCGCTGATAGTCCACCCCGCACAGATTCAGGTGGGCGTCCCCGAACCGCAAAGACCGCGCGGCGTTGCGCAGGTAAGAAATGCCGCGGTCACGGGCGTAAGATTCGCAGAAACTTTCGCTCTCCGCGTAACGTTCATGGTTCCCCATGCAGGCCCAAACGCCCGCGTCGGCTCGCAGGTCCGAGACGATATCGAGGCATTTATCGAGCGGATCGCCGGACTCGGTTATGAGATCGCCGGTCACCAAGGCCACATGGGGCCGCGCTTCGTTGGTCATGGCGACGACGCGTTCAAGTTCGAGGGCCGTCATGTCGAGGCCGAAATGAATGTCGGTGAGCTGCGCCAGCCGTAGACCTTCGAGTGATTTTGGCAGATCGGGAAGAGCGATATCGACTTCACGAACTTCGAAGTTGGAGCGCCCGATGAATGTCCCGTAGCCGGCCACCGCGAAAGGAGCGGCCAAAGCCACGCGCGCGGCTTGGGTGAGCAACTCGCGGCGCGCCGGGCGTAGGGTTGTTTCCTCGCGGGCCGGGTTTTGCGCGGGGGGCGTTCTCGGGCGGTGAAATCTTTGCCACCCGATCCGGGCCCCGATCATCGAATAGCCGGCAAACGACCCGACGACCCAAACTCCGCCCCACAAGCGCCACAAACGCGGCGCCGGTCCGAGACCGAAAAATCCCATTTCGTCGCCGAACATCGGTGAGCCGGCAACCAGCAGGAATGCGATCCCCGCCACAACGTACGCCGCCCATCGTCCGATCCCGGGCCGGAGCCTGGGAAGCTCGCGGCGCAACAGCACGAACAAATGGACTTGAGCGGCCAAGATCGTCATCTTGACGACGAAGACAGCGAGGCTAAAGCTGAATGGAAGATGGCGCATGGAGCGAGGTCGGTATTCCGGGCAGCGACCGGTGGCCCGGGTACGAAGACGGAACCTTACTCATCATGTCGGAAGATCTCCGAAAAAACCACACCTGCCGCGATGCTCGCCGGATTTGTTGCCGGCTGGGCCGTCAATCCCGCCGAACGCTCAAACGTTCGATCGATTGCGCTTTGCCGGTTTTGGGGTCGACGTCGATCACGACCCCCGAGAATCGCACGTCGCCGGTGGCCGGCTCGAAACGCGTGGGCGTGGCGTGCAGAAAGCGTTGGATCGAGGCCTCCCGCCCCATGCCGATGACGGACTCATAAGGCCCGGTCATACCGACGTCGGTCATGTAAGCGGTTCCTTCGGGCAGGACGCGCTCGTCGGCGGTGGGGACGTGGGTGTGGGTTCCGACGACGGCGGAGACTCGACCGTCCAGATACCAGCCGAGTGCAACTTTTTCGCTTGTCACTTCGGCGTGAAAATCGACGAACCGCACTCGGACATCGGAGGGGATCTCGTCGATCAGCGTGTCGGCCTTGCGAAAAGGACAGTCGGTCGCGGGCAGATAAACGCGCCCTTGCAGGTTCATGACGGCGTAGGGAATGCCGCCCGAGGTGGTTCCGATGTAGAGCCCGTGCCCGGGTGTCCCCTCGGGATAATTGGCGGGCCGCAGGATTTCGGCTTTGCTGTCGAGGTAGGGCAGGATCTCTTTCTTGTCCCAGATGTGATTACCGGAAGTGAGCACATCGGCACCGGTCTTGAATAAGCCGTCGGCCAGCGTCGGGTTGATGCCGAAACCGGCGGCGGCGTTTTCGCAATTGGCGATGACGAGGTCGATGTCGTGTTCCGCGATGGCGGCGTCGAGTTTTTCGACCACGACACGGCGTCCGGGTTTGCCGACAATATCGCCGATAAAGAGAAGTTTCATGGGCTTGCTGTTTCGGAGCGGCTAGCGGGAACCGATGTTGAGGTTCCTGGTTACGGTTATGCGAATGGGCGCGGTCATGGCGCGGCGGCCGTCTATTTCGGCCTCGACGCTGACGCGGCCTTCGATGGGGGCCGACTCTTCGTCAGCGCGAAGTTCTAGTGTAAGGGAGTCGTCGTTGCGTTCGACGACATCGAATGTCAAACCGGGCGGCGCGCCGGCCAATTGGATGCGGGCGTCGGCCGGAAGGTTTCCAGCGGCCAATTCGAGCAAAGCGGAGCCGCCTTCGTGCAGGCTGATACGACCAAGGCGCGACAGCAAGGCAGGGTCCGCCCTCAGACGCGGGGCGAACGACTTGACGACGGTAATAGCGGATCGCGGTACCGGGCGGCGAATGTCGTTTCGCTTGCGGGGGGCTCCGATCCACAGCGTGCTGAACGCCTCGACGACGGTCGTTGGTTCCGCGGCGCCGGCCGTGCGGCCGATGATTCGTAGCGGGTGATCGCCGAGAGGTAGATTCGCGGGTATGTTCGTTTCGAGGACAAGTTCCGGGATGATCACGTTGTCGCCGTCGCCCGAGGGACCGAAGAACTGATCGGCACGGAATTTTCCGCTGGGCGGTTCGATGCCGTCGGGAAGCCCGACGACCTCGATGTCTACCGCCCCGTCAAAGCCGGGATCACGAATCATCAGCACGGTCCACTTTGCCTTTTCACTCTGCGCGGCGTTGATGTTATCGGGGTCGACGAGCAGCCGAAACCCAGCTTCGCGATTGTCGATTTTCAAGCGATAGGCATAGGTCGGCCCGCCGCGGTCGATGCGGTCGCGGACGACCAAGCGCAGAGTTTCGTCCTTTTGCGGAGTGTAGACCAGGCTGCTGTCGGGATTGCCAATGACGGTTCCTTGGCCGGTCATCATGTCGTCGTGCTCGGCGAGGAGTTTGCCTTTTGAGTCAAACAACTCGAGGACCGTATCGATGTAAGGTAGGCCGAGTTGCACGGCCAGGGTTCGGAAACGCAACGGGATTCCGGCTTTGGCTCGGAGGCGATAGCTGTCCTGCTCTTGGTCGTTTTCGAGTTGACCGTTGATGGTGAGCGGGCCCTGGTTGGCTTCGATCGGTTCGCGTGTCCGTCGCGACCTGATATCGGCTTCGGAAATTTCCGGCTCGTCGGTGAGTTCCAAGCTCAGGCCGTCGCTGGCGCCGTCGGGGCTCTTGACCCACAATCGCCATAATCCCAGGCGGGCATCGGCGGCAATCGGGAAAGTCGCTTCCAAGCGTGTCGTCGACCTTGCGGTGATCGCACCTTGGATGCGAGGCACGAGCGGGCCGCGACGAGGATCTTGCTCGGCACGCAGGGGGATCGAGAACGGGAAGGTCAGCCGATAATATTCTGCGCCGCGGACTTGGGTGAGAAAGATTCTCTCGACCGATTCCAACCTCTCGCCGTGAATTGTAATGCGTGCCTCCGTGCCCACCCGCGCGCCTAAGGGCGAGGCTCCCAAGATCAACGGTAACTTCGTGATGCGCAACATGTAGCCGCAGTTTTGGGCGCAATTGACGCCCTGCGGCCCACGGTATTGATCGAGCTTGAGGTAATACGTTCCGGCTTGCTCGAACGTGTGGTCGAGATAGGGAGTTTCCACGTAGTCGTCGCGATCGTCGTTGAAGGCGACTTCTCTCCCAGCGGCGTCCAGCAGCGCCATTTCGCATTCGAGATGCGAACCGAATTCGATTGACCGCAAGTCGAAGTTCCAACGATCGCCGGCATGGGCCTCGAAAACGTATGTGTCGATGTCGGGGCCTTTGGGGAGATTCCCGTGAACGATTTGGGGGCCGAGGGTGAGCGCTTGGGCGTTGAGCAATCGGTTGTTGGGCTCGACTTCGGCGGTGGCGGGGAATTGCGTCACGTTGAAGAGGCGGGCGTTGGCGCGGCCGTCTTGGGTGATGACGGAAACTATGTGCGGTCCGAGCGCTGCTTCGTCGGCGACCCGCAGGCGACCGCGTACGCTTCCCGAGTGGGCTTCGAGAATTTCGATCCATTCGATATCGTCGCAGTCGAACTCGACCGAGACGGCGTTTGAGAGATAGCGGCCCGTCAACTCGACGTCGATCGTCGAGCCGCGCAAGGCCCCGAACGGCGTGATACGCTCGACCCAGGGGGAGGGAAGGTCGGACGCCGCGGCGATCCCGAGCGGTAGGAAGACCGCCGCGGAGAGAAGGAGTATTCGAAACCGAAGTGCCATAACGATTGTGGCCGACAGGGCGGCCGCTCAGCCGAACAGCTCGGGGATCGGCTCGCCTTCGGGGATGATCTGAACCGGGCGGCCGTTGGTGTGATAGTCCTTCTTGTAGTCGATTCCCAACTTCTTGTAGATCGTCGCGCCCAATTCGCCGATCGAGACGGGTCGGTCCCTTGGCTCCGCGCCGCGAGAGTCGCTGGAGCCGATGACTTGTCCCCCGGGGATGCCGACGCCGGCGGCCGCGATCGAAAAGACTCCGGGCCAATGATCCCGTCCGGCGGAAAAGTTGATCTTCGGCGTGCGTCCGAATTCGCCCAGCGCGAGCACGAGTGTGCTGTCGAGCAACCCGCGCTGTTCCATGTCCTCGAGTAGCGTCGTAAACGCCTGATCGAATTCCGGGTACAAGCGCTCGTTGGTCGCGTCGTTGTCGCTGTGGGTATCGTACCCGCCGTGAAATATCGTCACTAAACGGACGCCCGATTCGATGAGACGACGACCTAGCAGGGCTCCCTGGCCGGCCGTGGTGCGGCCGTAGGTGTCGCGTAGTACGTCGGGTTCCGCGCCGAGGTCGAAGGCCTTTTTCGCCGCCGGCGATGATACGAGATCGAAAGCCTTCTGATAGAAGTGGTCCATACCCTCGACGAGCTGTGATTTTTCGACGGCTCGAATGTCTTCGTCAATGGCCGCCAGCAATTCGGCTCGGCCGGCGGCTTCTTCGAGACTCAGGCCGGTGCGCACGCTTAAATCTTGGACCGAGAAATTCTTCTTCGCCGGGTCGCCCGTGATGAAAGGATCATACGCCGGGCCAAGAAATCCCGCTTCGGCCGAAATGTCCTTGCGCGGGATCACGACAAACGGCGGCAAGCCGTTTTTCGAGCCGAACTCCTTGGCGACCACCGAACCGTAGACCGGATGCTTGAAAGCATTGTTGGGACGCGCTCCCGAGTAGATAAATTGCTTGGCTCTCTCGTGGATCGCTTCTTTCGAATAGAGCGACCGAATCACGGTGAACTTGTCGGCCGCCTTGGCCGAACGCGGCAGCAGTTCGCTGAAATGCACGCCCGGAATCCGGGTGGGAATCGTCCCGAAACTGCCTCGGATTTCGCGCGGGGCGTCGGGCTTAGGGTCGAAAGAGTCGTGCTGGCAGGCCCCGCCGGATTGGAAGAAAATCAGGCAGGAGATGTCTTTCTTTCCTTGGGAGGCCTCGAGGATGCCGGGCAGGCTGATGCCGCCGAATACCGTCCCACCCAATCGCAGGAAATCGCGGCGGCTCAGCCCGTTCAAGGAACGAATGTCATCCAGTCGCATCGATCTCCAGTGTAGCGCTTCGGCTTACTGATTAAGTTGAAATTCTTTCGAGTTAAGGATTGCCCACAGCACATGTTCCCAGGCCCGTCGTCGCTCGCGGCCGGCCGCTTTTTCAGAAGCCAGATAGCGCCTGATTCTCTCGCTTTGCACCGCCGTGGGGCGACGAGCGTAGGCCCGCGGATAAAGTGTTTCGAGGATTTGGCCGTCATCCAAGGCTTGTTCGAAAAGCTCACTGAGAATGTTGCTTGGGGTTTCGACTTTGCCGCGAATGCGGTCGCCGTTCATCAGGTGCAGCGCTTGACTCAGCGACGGGGCTCCGGCGCGGGGCTCCATCGTGTCTCGGCGGGGGAAGCCGAAGGTTGTCAGGAAATAGGGGGCTCCGATACTCGCGATGAGGTTTTTCGAGGAGATGCCCACCGGATAGTTGCGAAACTTTTGCGGCACTTGAGTCACTTGGACGATCGCGTCGAGCAGTACTTCCGCTGGCAGTTGCCGCGGCGTATAGCGAGCGAACAAGCGGTCTTCGAGCGGGTCCTCGCCGCCGGAGCGATCGGGGGTGTGAGAGCTCAACTGATACGTTTTCGAGTTGAGCAGTAAGCGATGCAAGGCTTTGAAGCGGAATCCGCTATCGATGAAATGTTCGGCCAGGCGATCGAGAAGCGCCGGGTGCGTCGGCGCGTTGGTCGACCGAAAATCATCGAAAGGGTCCACGATCCCGGCGCCGAAATATTCCGCCCAAACGCGATTCACCGTCGCCCGACCGAACTGCATCTTCTGATCGCGAGTGATCCAGTCGGCGAGAACACCGCGGCGATCGACGCCGTCGCCAATCTCGGGGGTTACCCCTTTCAGGAATTTCGGCGCGACCGGCTGCTTCGTGACCGGGTGCAAGACTTCGCCTTCGCGCGTGTTGTACCAGGTGCGCCGATATTGTCCGTAGCCGTGCTTGACCTGAGTGCGCGCCAGGAAGGCCGCCATGCCGCGGAAGTCGTCTTGCGTGAGATTCTCGAGCGGGTGGTTGTGGCACTCGGCGCACTCGAGGCGCTTCCCCAGGAACAGGCGCGTGATCGTTGGGACGGCCTTGTTGATCTCAAACTTCTTGAGCATAAAATCCATCGCCGGGTGCCAGAAGTTTCCCGCCGGGCGTACGGTCGTGTCGCCGACGGCGGTCAGCATTTCGCGGACGGCTTCGTCGTAGGGCAGATCACGGCGGACGAACTCGCGCAGGTAGCGTTTGAAGGCGCCGTTGGTTCGACCCTGCGAGTAATACTGCGAGTTGCGGAACCAATCCTCGAGTTTGACCATCCAGTGATCGACGTATTCAGGACGATCGAGCAGGGCGTCGATCAGTCGGGATCGCTTGTTGTCGCGCGGGTCGGCGAGGAAGGTCGCGACTTCCCCGGCCGTTGGGAGAATCCCGATGGCGTCAAGGTAGACGCGGCGGACGAAAACCCGATCGGTGGACGCAGGGAAAGGCTCGATGGCGGCGTGGCGCAGCTTTGCGAAAACGTGCTCGTCGATAAAGTTAGAGGGAAAGGCGTTGGGCTCGGGAGTGGATACCTGGTCTTGTTGGTGATTCTCGATCACGATCCACTGCGACGTCGCAACCTTCCCGAACGCGCGAGCTGCCAGCGTCGCGAGGCCGCGGCCTTGGGCTGTCACTCGGCCATGTTCGACCGGCGAGATCACGGCTTCGTCGGTCACGGCGAATCGAACTTCGTCGGTGACGTCACGGGTCGTGCCGTCGGAAAGCCGACCGATGACCGTGACGGGCTGCGTCGATCCGGCTCCGGCGAGGATGCGCTCTCGGGGGTAAAGCTCGAGCGATTCGAGGCGTGTTCCCCCGGAGCTGAATGGAGCACCTTGATCGAGCCATCTGAGGAGCGTCTGGTACTCGTCCGATTCGGGAGTCATCAAATGCCCTCCGCCATGGGCGATTTGGAATGACGGTTTGGCGAGCAGGAGAGACTCGGCGGGCCGGCGGAGATTGACGCGACGGCTATGGTCGCGCTCGACGATCACTTCGTGATCGGCCTTGGGATCGGCTCCATAGAGAGACAGCTTGAGGCCGTTTTGGCCCGCCGGCGATCCGTGGCACGACGAGCCGTTGCAACCTTTCGTCGTGAGAACCGAAAGGACGTCTCGTGTGAAATCGACGGCCATTCGTCTTGCTCCGGCGCCGACGCGGATTTTGGCCGTGGTGGACGCCCCGCCGCAAACGAGGGTGATTGTCGTGATTCCTTCGGAACGTCCGACAACCTTTCCGGCCTCGGCCGAGACGATCGATCCATCTTGCGTTGAGACTTCGCAGGAAGCGGTGACGTCGGTTTCGGCGCCGGCCGACGTGATGCCGGTGACGATGAAACGCTGGGATGATCCGGGGCCTTCGACGAAAATCGGAAGGGGCTCGATGCGTAGGCTATCGACGTCGGCGGGCGACGCGGAGGGGAGCAGAGCAGCGGTTGCAACGAGCAGCCATACCGCAGGCTTGTCAATCGCCCTGGACCGCATATAGAGAGCTTACTACACGATGGATCATGCTTGGGTGATTTTCGGCCCGCCGCTTCGCGGAATGCGGGGGAGTTGCGTAGGCTGGTACAAAGTAGGCACTATGTCGAGCACCCACTCCAACCTCATTGAGCGCTTCGCCGCTCTTCCTTACACCGGTGCGCTGAGCGACATCCTCGACGAAATGGGGTTACACGACCAAGCATTGCCCCATGAAATCCAGGCGATTCGTCCCGGCTCGAAGATTGCCGGGCGCGCGCTGACCATCTTGGGGGAGCCGACGGAAAGCGAGGATCCCGCGGTCATCTTCGAGCCCTTGTTGAAGATGCTCGGCTCGGTCAAACCCGGCGAAGTGTTGGTGAGCCTACCCAACGACAACGTCGCGGCCCACCTTGGGGAACTATCCGCCCAGACGGCGCAGTACCGCGGCGCGCGGGGGGCCGTCATCGACGGCGGTGTCCGCGACACGGACTATATCTTGAAGCTGGGCTTTCCGGTTTTCGCGCGGTACCGGACGCCGATCGACATTGTCGGCCGATGGAGGATGGTTGACTACAATGTGCCGATTCAGATCGGCGCGGTGGAGATTCGCCCCGGCGATTACATTGTTGGCGATCGGGACGGTGTGATTGTGGTTCCGCTATCGGCTGCGGAAGATGTGCTCGCCAAGGCCGAGCAAGTTGTGGAGACGGAGGGCCTGGTTCGCGGGGATATTCTCGAGGGCGTCGATCCGCTGGAGGCTTTTCACCGCCACGGGCGGTTTTGAGATCCGCCCCTCAAGGAGATATGTCCTACTCGCCCTTCGCCGGGCGGGGTCGCTTCCGCGATGTGACGTCGCTACGCAGCCACTCGTTGACGGTGGCTCCTATGTCTGTGTTGGTCTTGCCGGCGCGTTTCCGGACGACCGCGGCAACATCCGGGTCGAGGTATACGGGGATGTTTAGTTCGCCCCCCGGTCGGTGAAACCTGCCACGTTTCCCTTCTGAGAAATCGTATTCCTTCTTCATCGCATCGGTGGAGTAGCCGAGTAGATCCGCCGCCGTTTCTACGAACGGATCATCCGCATCGCTTCCTGAAGGCCGCCGTCTTTGCCCGGCCCGTTTTCGCCATCCTCGGGGATTGCGTCGCCTTCGCCGGGTGCTAGGAAGAGATTCGATTCGAGGCCGTGTTGCTTGGTGTAAAGGTCGTAATACCGTCCCTTGGCTTCGTAGAGAGAGTCGTGATTGCCGCGCTCGGCGATGCGGCCGTCCTCGACCACGAGGATTTGATCGGCCCGCCGAATGGTCGAAAGGCGGTGCGCGATGACGAAGGTCGTGCGCCCTTTCATGAGGTGCGCCAAGCCGAATTGAATCATCTCCTCGGATTCGGAATCGAGGCTCGATGTCGCCTCGTCGAGGATGAGGATTCGGGGTTCGGCCAAGATCGCGCGGGCAATCGAAACGCGCTGCCGCTGTCCGCCGGAAAGCTTCACGCCGCGTTCGCCGACGATCGTTTCGTATTGATCTTCAAAGCGCTCGGTGAATTCATCGACCCGAGCAATGCGGCAAGCGGCCAACATGTCTTCCCGCGTTGCATTGGGATTGCCGAACATCACGTTTTCTTCGATGCTTCCGTCGAATAGGAAGTTCTCTTGGAGCACGACGCCAAGCTGGGTTCGGTAGTCTTCGAGACGAACGGTCGAAAGATCGACGCCGTCGACGGTTACGTTCCCCGACCCCGGCTTGTGAAAGGCGGAGATCAGACCGATGATGGTCGATTTGCCCGAGCCCGACGGGCCGACCAGGGCCGTCACCGTTCCCGGCGCGACGTCAAAGGAAACCTCTTCGAGAACCGGCTTGCCCTCTTCGTAGGCGAACGAGACGTTCTCGAAGCGGACGTCGCCGCGAATCGGCCCGAGAGCCTCGGTGCGTTCGGGGTCGTCGTCTTCGTGGCGTTGGTTCAAGACTTCGCGAGTGCGCTCGAGGCCGGCGAAGGCCTCGGTGACCTGCGTGCCGATATTGACCATTTGAAACAACGGCGCGACGAGGAAGGCGATAAAGGCCGTGAACATCATCAGGTCGCCCAACGTCAAAACGCCGGCCGCGATTTGCCGGGCGCCCATGTACATGACCAAGGCTCCGACGATCCCGAGCAACATCGTCGCGGAAAGGCTCAGTAGGGCGGTTCCCGTCAAGGTCTTCAAGACGTTATCGAGCAAGCGCTGTACGCCTTTGGAGAAGACTTGAGCCTCGCGTTCCTCGGCGTGATAGCCCTTGACGACCCTGACGCCGGAGAGCGATTCCGACAAGCGTCCGGTTACGTCGGATCGAATTTGCCCGCGCTCGCGAAAGATCGGACGCAGAACCGTGAACGCTTTCTGAAGAACAAAAACGAAAACGAGCACGACCACCATGGCCACGCCGGTGAGAGTGGGACTGATCGTGACCAAGACGACGAGTGCGACGACGGCGCTCAGAATCCCGCCGACCAAGCCGACCAGGCCGGTACCGACGAGGTTGCGGACGCCCTCGACGTCGCTCATGATGCGCGACACGAGCGCGCCTGTCTTGTTGGCGTCGTAGTAGGCCACCGGAAGACGTCCGACATGGCTCTGCACCTTTCGGCGCAGCTCGGCGATCAAGCGCTGTCCGGATTTCGAGAGTAAGTGGGTTAAGCCGTAGTCGGTGGCGCCCTGAATCATGGTGGCGGCGAGCACCGCCAGGATGAGCGGACCGAGCAAGTCGAACTGATCGGCGCCAATGATGTCGTCGATTAGGTATTTCGTCGAGGTGGGCAGCACCAGACCCGCCGCCCGGTTGATCGCAATCAGGGCCAACCCGAGCGCGAGCATGCGCTTGCGGGGCGCGATGAGCGCGCGGACTTCGGGCCAGACGGCCTTCAGGCTCCGCGACTCTTTTGAGGTGCCGGGGGTATCGCCTCGGTTCGGCCGACCGCGTCCGGATCTTTCGGCGTGAGGAAGCATGCCGCTCTCATGGTAGTGGATGGTGTGGGATTCACGAATCCTGGTCCGGGAGTGCAACGCCCGAGGCTTTTGCCTGCCGTTCGATGCAGCGCGGAATTTGCTCAAGGTGCTACGGTGAGAGTGTTCAACGTTAAATAACCTTAAACATGGGGAGCTTACATTGCGAAAAAACAGCCCGGCAACGGTCCATCGGATACCTTTGACCAAGGCCCGTCATCACCTTGGCGCGGTGATCAAACGCGTTCACGTCAACAAGGAATATTTCATTCTCGAACGAGACGGTATCCCCGTCGCGGGACTCATGGATGTGGACGAGCTGGAGGACTATCTTGACGCGCGAGACCCCGAGGTGCAAGAAGAGATTCGGGAAAGTAATGAGGACATCCGCGCCGGGCGAACACGACCTGTCGAGGACTTTCTCGCCGAGCTCGGGCAAACCGTCGATCGGACATCGAAACGCAATCGCAGTCGGAAGCAATGACACCGGGCTTTTCCCTCCGCATCACTGCGCTTTTTGTACGTTCCTTCAAGAAGCTTGCGCGCCGACACGCGGACCTTGCGGCTCGCCTCGCTGCTTGAACGGCCATTCTGGAAACTGATCCTTACAACCACAGCCGTTCCCATCCCATCAAGAAGGTCGTCGGTGTCCATGCCGGGGAGGGACAGGATCGCATCCGACCGGGTCGATTTCGTTTTCGTTATGACGTCGAAGGCCGAATGGTCTACTTAATTGCCTGCGGACTGCGAAGGGAAGGGACTTATCGGCATTGATTGCGCCGAGGGTACGATTTATCAACGCCGCGCAAGGTCGGGTATTGCGTGAGAACCACCTTGGAGTCGCCCCCTACTGCGCCACCGACTTTGGCGTCGGCACGATGCGGGTCACTTGCACGGCCGAGCAGTCGATCAGATCGGGAATTCGCGGGCCGATCGTTTCTTTCCACTCATCGTTTTCGTAGACGGCTTTGTAGAGCTGCTCGCGCTGCTCCTCGCTCTCAAAACGCCGCATCCATATATAGACGCTGTCGTCTTCCTCGCCGCGATAGCTTCCGGTGACAACCATACCTTTCGAGATTTGGAAGGGGAGAATTGTCCCTTCCATGAATTGAATCCATTCGTCCATCTTGCCGGGGCGGATTTTGTATTGTCTGAGTTCGTAAAAAGCCAAGTTGAAATCTCCTTCTTCTGCTGCCGGCGCGTTCGGCGCGAGCTTCCCGAGCCGCAGCCTACTCTTGCGCCGCTACTTCGAGAACGGCGTACCAGAGAAACTGCACCAGTTTCGTCAGAGCCTCTTCCGATATCCGTTCATCGTCGCCGTGCGGCCCGCGGCCGGCTGCGAAATCCTCGGGGTTGCGGATGGGGCCAAACCCGTAGGCTTGCATGCCCTTGGCGCGGATTTGCGCCATATCCGTTGCCCCGGTCAGCATCAAGGGTAACGTGATCGCTCCGGGGAAAAGTTGCTTCGTGACCTTTTCAAGGGCGTGGAACATCTCGTTGTCCATGCGCGAGGGGTCGGCGGGCGGGCGGGTTCGTGTGTAGGGGACGAGTTCAATGTCGGGATCGTTCACAACGCCCAGCAAATCGGCGTAAAACTCGTCGATCTTCTCGTTGGGCAACGCTCGGATGTCCAACCCGGCTTCGGCTTGCGACGGGATGACGTTGATGCGAAATCCGCCTTGGAGCATGGTCGGGACCACCGACGTTCGCAGCATGGAATTGTGAAACGGCTCGTGCTCGACCAAGTAGCGCTCGATTTGACGCTGCCGTTTCGGGTCGACGAGCTGCTTGTAGCGGGTGGCGGCATCGGGCGAGCTCAGTCCCGCCAAGCGCTCGAAATATTCACGGGTCGTATCGTTGAGACGCATCGGCGGCTGCCAGGCGGCAACCTTCGAGATAGCCGTCGAGAGGCGTGCCACGGCGTTGTCTTGGCGTGGGATCGACCCGTGTCCGGCCGTACCGCGAGCGATGAGACGCGCGCGAGCCGGAACCTTTTCCGTCGTGGCGATGGAGACGTATTGCACGCGCCCGTTTCTTACAGTGACCGAGCCGCCTTCCGCGAGGCAATACTCGGCTTCGATCTCTTCCCAGTGTTTGGCCACCATGAAGTCGATACCGACATGGGGCGTCGCTTCTTCGCCTGATTCCGCGAGAAAAATCACGTCGCGTACCAGCGGGACGTTGAGGCGCTTGAGCAGCAACATCAGCATCAGGCCGGAGGTTACATTGTCCTTGTCGTCGACGCCGCCTCGGCCGTAGATGTAGCCGTCCTTGCGCACCGCGGCGAAAGGATCGACGCTCCAGCGCTCTTTTTGGGCGCCGACAACGTCGGTGTGGCCCATGATGAGCAGCGGTCGTTTTGATCCGTCGCCTTTCAAGCGGGCGACGAGATTGGCGCGGTCGGGTTCGAGGGCGAACAGTTGTGAATCGATGCCTTCGGCCGCGAGGATTCGCTGGAGGTACTTCGCCGCTTCGGTCTCGTTGCCGGGCGGGTTGCTGGTGTCGATCTTGAGCAGGGCGATAAAGTGCTCGATGGTCTCGGCGGCGACCTGGTCCCAGTCGACCTGTTGGGCTTGGGCCGGGGGAAGGGACAGGAGGACAAGGGTCAAAGTGATGAAAGCTATTCGCATCTTGTTTTCTCGATGAGGTGGGCGGCGAACACCGCGGAGCTGTCGGGGGATCGAGCGGATCCGATTTGCCGGGCTGCGTCCCGGCGATTGCGCTTCCGTTGGGATCCTTTCGGTTGCGCGGCTTCATCGGATACCGCTTCCTTACGGTCGTGGCTCGGTTTGACGTTTCGGCGCCAATGGGCAAAGAAGCAACCATAGCAGAACGTTCACAAGCCGGGCGATCGTTCGGCTCCTTGTGGGATAAAAGACCCGTGTCGATGTCACCATTCCGGCCCTGATGGGTATTTACTTGACTCAGGTGACCACAAGATGTAGGATCGGGGAAATGGAAGATTATCCTCGGAATCTGGCCGAGTTCGAGGCGCGTTTCGCCACCGAGCAGGCCTGTCGAGAGTATCTGTGTCAACTCCGCTGGCCGGAGGGTTTTCGTTGTCCGCGATGCGGGCACGACAAAGCGTGGGCGGTGCGGACAGCGCTGCTGGAGTGCGCCGGCTGCGGGCATCAAGCTTCTCCAACGGCGGGCACAATATTTCAAGACACCCGCCAACCCCTCCAGAGTTGGTTTCGAGCCATGTGGTGGCTCACGAGCCAGAAGAACGGGGCGAGCGCGCTGGGCTTGCAGCGGGTGTTGGGCCTGGGCAGCTACAAAACGGCCTGGACTTGGTTGCATAAGCTCCGGCGCGCCATGGTGCGGCCCGGACGCGATCGGCTCAGCGGGCGCGTGGAGGTTGACGAGACTTACTTAGGAGGCTTGGAGGAGGGCGTGCGCGGTCGCCAAACCGACGCTAAGGCGCTGATTGTAGTAGCGGCCGAGGAAGATGGTGCCGGCATCGGGCGGGCTGGGCACGCATCAAGGAGCGGTCAGTCACGAGCATCTCGACTCCTACCTCGACGAATTCGCCTTCCGCTTCAACCGCCGCAAGTCCAGAAGTCGAGGCAAGCTCTTTTACCGCCTGGTTCAACAGGCCGTCGCCGTGCCACCGGCACCCTACAAATCGCTGGTCGGAGGCACCGCGACACGCGCTACGGACGACCACAACATGTAGGGGCTATTTCCCAATACCTGAGTCAAGTAAATACCCATCCCGGCCCTAACCGCGTATTCTTTTGTAGAGGCCCTCCGCTTTCCTCTTGCCGAGAAATCATATGCTCATTTTCGACTATAGCGCCTTTCTGCTTGCCTTGGTGCCCTTGTTCGTTGGGGTTCCCGACGCCGACGGGCAGTGGCCCGTGCGCAGCCGCACGGTGCAATTGGCGGAAACGCCGGCCTACTTCCCGCTCGCGGTCGGCAATTCCTGGCTCTATGAAATCGAAGGACGGGCGGGCGGCGGATCGCTGCGCGTCGCCGTCACCAAGCAAATCGACCTCGACGGCGTGAGCTACTACCGGCTGGAGGGCTACACGCCCGATCCGGTACTGGTTCGGCGGACACCCCAAGGTCGTCTTGTCGAGTATCGAGAGGATACCGGCAGCGACCATCTTTGGTATGACTTCGCCGCCGAGGAGGGCGGAATCTGGGATTCGGAGCTGCCCATTGATTGCATTGGAATGGCGAATCTTGCATCCCGCGACACGAAAGCCGATGTGCCGGCCGGGAGTTTTGAGCCGGCGCTCTCAATCCGCTACGGCTCGACATTTTGCTCCGACGCCGGTATCGAGGAAGAGGTTTTCGCCGCGGGTGTCGGGTTGTTGCGCCGCACCGAGATCACGATCGCCGGGCCGCGATCGCTCGTGCTGGTCGAGGCCCGTGTCGGCGGCGCGGTCATCTCAGCCGCGGAAGTGGCCTTCAATCTCTCGATCGATCGGCCCGTCTATGTGCCGGACTTGTTTCCGCCAGTCGACCCCGAGCGCGGTATTCCCATGCTGCGCGCCCGTATGACGATCCGTAACTCGACGTCGGCGCCGTTGGTGCTGAATTTCCCCAGCGGTCAACGTTTCGACCTGGTGATTCGCAATATCCAACGAGAAGAGGTTTATCGTTGGTCGGCGAACAAGCTGTTTGTGCAGGCGCTGGGAACGATCGAGTTAAGCCCGGGCCGCCGGAGCTTCGCCGCCGAGGCGCCACTCGAAGCCGGCAGGAATGAGCCACTGCCCCCGGGAACGTATGTTGCCGACGCCTGGCTGACGACCGAAGGCGAGCCGACCTACCGCGCTTCCGTCCCCTTCGAAATTGCCGAGCCGATCTTCTGAACAACGACGCTCGGCGACCCCAAAACCGGAAGAGGCTGCCCCGCTACTGAAAATTCTCGACCAGCATCAGGTCGGCGCCCGCTTGGTCGATCCGGTCGTAGAGCAGGGTGCGGCCGTCGGGAGAGACGGTTAAGGCCACGAACGGCCGCGTTCCCGCAGGCAATTCGGCAATGATCGATTCCTCGCCGGTAGAGGGATCAAGAAAGACGATCGAGTAGGCTGACTCTTCCCTGCCGGCGCCGCTTTTAATGAGGTAGACGCCGCGCTCCGTGACGGCAAATGACCACGGATTTACATCGCTTGCGACCGGCTCCGGCTCTCCACCGCCGATAGGCATACGCATGAGCCGTTGAACCTCTTCCTCTTGATGAGAAAAGTAGAGCCATTTGTCGTCAGGGGACTCAATGGGGTATCTATCGCGGCCCGCAATGTGGGTTACTTGTTCCGGTTCGCCCCCCGCGCCGGAAACTTTCCAGATATTCCCGTCTCCTCTGTTAAAGTAAACCCACCGCCCATCCCGAGACCAGGTGCTGATAACGTCCACCCCCGGATCGTGGGTGAGCCGCAAGGGCGGTCCGCCGGCTGCGTTGACAACGTAGATTTCCGACTGACCTTCCGTCATCGCGTCGAAGACGATACGCCGGCCGTCGGGAGACCATGCGGGAGAGCCGGCGGGCCGGGCTTCGTCCATGAACACGACCCTCGCGTTGGAGCCGTCCGCGTTTGCGACCCAGATTCCCTTCGTGCCGCCCCGGTCGGATTCAAAGACGATGTGACGGCCATCGGGGGAGTAATGTGGAGAAGCATCGTACAGGGTCGACGAAAGGAAGCGGCGTCCGCCGCCCGCCGCATCGCCGTTGGGAGAGATTTCCACTCGCCAAATGTTGAAGTCCACACTCGATTGCGTGAAGACGATCCGACGGCCGTCGGGGAACACGGACGCGCAGGAGGCATTGGGGCCCAAGCTCTCGAGTTCGCGAGGCGGATCGGATCCTGACGGTGTGACCCGCCAAAGACCTCCCGGCAGCACATTCCCGGAGGCGGCGAAGATGAGCTCCTCGCCGCCGGCTGTCCACACAGGGCACAATTCCCAGCCCTCCAAGTCGCCGCCCGCGGGTTGCGGTTCGGAAGCGATTGCACCGTCGGGCGCGACGGCTGCCGTGAACAAACCTGTTGTACCTATCCCTCGAACGAAAGCCAAAGTCCCACCGTCGGGCGACAACGCAGGATCATAGCTCGCGGAACCCGCCGGCCCGCCCGTAGTGAGGGCTTCGACCTCGCCGCTGTCGAGCGAAACGCGGACTATATGGAGAGGCTCGTCCGGTTGCTCTCGATGGGCGACGATCAAGGCCCTTCCGCTTGGGGTCCAAGCAACGCGCGGGGCCAGCGCCCAGGGCCTTAACCTTGTGGGTCGCACGCCTTCGATTACCCGCGCGGGGCCGCCAACGGCCGGTATCACAGCCAGGGCGCTACGCCCGCCCCATCGGACGCCTCCCCTTCCCAGGGTAGTGCGCACAAAAGCAATGGAGGCGCCGTCCGGAGACCACGCCGCGCTGGTCTCGTCCTCCGGCGTGTTGGTCAGTTGAGCCGGCTCGGTCGCGCCAAGCTCGAGCGTGTAGATATCGGCGGCGTCCTCGCCCTCGCGTTGCCAACTAAAAGCGACGCGCTTCCCGTCGGGCGACACCGCGGGCGAGAACTCCGAGCCCGGATAGCTCGTCAGAGCCCGCGCGCGGAGAGGCTCACTGGGCTCGGGCTCGCCCGGTCCCAAGGCCAAGTACGCCACCGCGGCCACGGCGGCCACTCCAACCGCCGCCGCCGCGTAGAGCGCTGCCGGCGCGGCTTTCTTCGGCTCAGTCGGCACCGCGCGGACAGCCGACCCCGACGCCCGTGCCCGCTCAAGCGCCTCCAAATCCACCAGCAGGTCGGCGACGTGCTGGTACCGCTCCGCGGGCACTTTCGCCAACGCCTTCTCGACAATCCGCTCCAACTCTTGGGGGACTCCCGTGCGAACCGCCGTTAACGGCTCCGGCGCTTCGTGCATGATCTGGTAGAGCACCGCCTGCTCATACTCGCCGTGGAACGGCAGGCGACCCGCGATCATCTCGTAGAGCACAACGCCCAGCGCCCAGATGTCGGCCCGCTGATCGACCTTTTCCCCCGATGCCTGCTCGGGCGACATATAAGAGGTTGTCCCGAGCGTCGTGCCTTCCTTGGTGAGATTGGTGGCGGCAGTCGTCAGGTAGGCCAGCCCGAAATCCATCAACTTGACTTGGCGCGCCCGGCCGGTCTTTTCGGGCACCACCATGATGTTGGCGCCCTTCACGTCGCGATGAACGATCTCGCGCTCATGGGCCGCCGCCAGCCCGCGTGCCGATTGAATCGCGATGTCGATCGCCTAGTCGAGCTTGACCGGACCGGCGTCCGCCTTTTCGCTGACGGTGTCGCCCTCGACGAACTCCATCGCGATGAAAAGACGTCCGTCGCAATCGTCGACTTCGTGGATGGTGCAGACGTTGGGATGATTAAGGGCCGCGGCGGCTTGGGCCTCGCGCTGGAAGCGGGCGCGATGTTCTCCGTCACCCACCGCGCGCGCGCTCAGGAATTTGAGTGCGACCGTGCGCTTGAGTTTCGTATCCTCGGCCTTGTAGACGACGCCCATCCCGCCTTCACCGAGTTTTTCGGTGATTTTGTAGTGCGAGATGGTTTGGCCGATCATGGCGGAGTTTCCGAAGGCTCAATTGTACACCGGAACGGGGACATTGCGAACGATCCCTCGGGCTCCGTGAACGCACATGATCGCCGTCTTTTCGGTCCCCATACCTTCCGGTCATTGCCCCGTCCGTTCAAAATCCGTAGGATGGGTATTTACTTGACTCAGGTGACCACAAGATGTAGGATCGGGGAAATGGAAGATTATCCTCGGAATCTGGCCGAGTTCGAGGCGCGTTTCGCCACCGAGCAGGCCTGTCGAGAGTATCTGTGTCAACTCCGCTGGCCGGAGGGTTTTCGTTGTCCGCGATGCGGGCACGACAAAGCGTGGGCGGTGCGGACAGCGCTGCTGGAGTGCGCCGGCTGCGGGCATCAAGCTTCTCCAACGGCGGGCACAATATTTCAAGACACCCGCCAACCCCTCCAGAGTTGGTTTCGAGCCATGTGGTGGCTCACGAGCCAGAAGAACGGGGCGAGCGCGCTGGGCTTGCAGCGGGTGTTGGGCCTGGGCAGCTACAAAACGGCCTGGACTTGGTTGCATAAGCTCCGGCGCGCCATGGTGCGGCCCGGACGCGATCGGCTCAGCGGGCGCGTGGAGGTTGACGAGACTTACTTAGGAGGCTTGGAGGAGGGCGTGCGCGGTCGCCAAACCGACGCTAAGGCGCTGATTGTAGTAGCGGCCGAGGAAGATGGTGCCGGCATCGGGCGGGTTCGGATACGCACCATTCCCAACGCCTCCGGGGACAGCTTGATGGCCTTCGTCGGCGAGTCGATCGAACCCGGCAGCGTGGTCCATACCGACGGTTGGCTGGGATACGAACCGCTCGAAGGCGACGGCTATCGCCACGAGGTGAGCTACCTGGAGGGGCAACCGGCGCGCGCCTCGAAACTGCTCCCCCGGGTGCACCGCGTGGTGTCGTTAGTGAAGCGCTGGATACTGGGCACGCATCAAGGAGCGGTCAGTCACGAGCATCTCGACTCCTACCTCGACGAATTCGCCTTCCGCTTCAACCGCCGCAAGTCCAGAAGTCGAGGCAAGCTCTTTTACCGCCTGGTTCAACAGGCCGTCGCCGTGCCACCGGCACCCTACAAATCGCTGGTCGGAGGCACCGCGACACGCGCTACGGACGACCACAACATGTAGGGGCCATTTCCCAATACCTGAGTCAAGTAAATACCCATCATCCGTAGAATAGAGAATTAAGCAATCGCACCGATGTGAACCTCTTGGCCCTGTCGCCGATCCCCTCCGGATGAACGCGATCCTTTTTGGTTGAATTGTCGGGGAGAGGTCTTTCCTCGTCTTTCCTCCGCCGAGCCGTGCTTGGCGGCGTGACAAGCGGTAAGATAGTTGTTTGTCCCTGAATTTTCGAGGAGCTTTCATGAGTACTGGGAATTTTGATTTTGCCCTCGCCATCGGCGGCGCGGCCGGCCAAGGTATCGCGACGCCGGGCAATATTTTAGCCCGCAGTTTCGTTCGCCGCGGCCTTCATCTCTACGCCTACAACGCTTACCAGTCGATTATTCGCGGCGGCCACATTTTCCTGACGATTCGCGTCAGCGACCAAGAGGTCGGCAACCATGGCGATAAGATCGACCTGTTGGTCTGTCTCAATCAGGACACGATGAATCGCCACCTGCGCCTGCTCGGACCGGGCGCGCGGGCGATTTACAACAGCGACACGATCGTCGCCGGCGATGTGCCCGAGGGCGTACAATTGTGCGGCCTGCCGATCAAGGAACTCACCGATAACGACCGCAACAAGCTGGTCCAAAACACCGTCGCGTTGGGCGCGATGATGTCTCTCCAAGGCCTCGATTTTCAAACCCTCGCCGATGCCCTCACCTTGCAATTCAAGCGCAAAGGGGAAGAAGTTGTCGATCAGAACGTCAAAGTGGCCAGGGCCGGCTTTGACTACGCGGAAAGCAATTTGACGCCCTTCCCCGATCCCGTGCCGGAAGGCGAGAGGCCGCAAGCGGTCTGGACCGGCAACGACGCCCTGGCGATGGGCGGCGCTTCGGCCGGCGTGAAATTTTACTGTGCTTATCCGATGAGCCCCGCCACCGGCGTACTCCATTGGATGGCTCGCAACGCGCGCGAGATGGGCATCATGGTGCGCCAAGTCGAGGATGAAATCGGGGTCGCTAACATGGCCATCGGCGCGGCCCACACCGGTACGCGCACCATGTGCGCCACCTCCGGCGGCGGTTTCGCGCTGATGACCGAAGCGCTGGGCGCGGCCGCGATGATGGAAATCCCCGTGGTTTTCATCAACGTACAGCGTGCCGGCCCCTCGACCGGAGTTCCCACCAAGACCGAGCAGGGCGATCTGTGGCAAATGCTCGGGGCGAGCCAAGGGGATTTCGAGAGATTCATCTTCGCCCCCAAGAGCGCTCTCGATGCTTTCGAAACCATGCCGCGCGTCTTCGACTTGACCGACAAATGCCAGTGCCCGGCCATCGTGCTCTCCGACTTGTTGATTTCCGAAGGCACCTTCAGCGTCGACCCCGAAAAAGTCAACATGCAGCCCGCTATCGACCGCGGCAAGCTGATCACCGAGGGCTCCGAGCCGAATGGCTACAAGCGCTATCTCGACACCGATGACGGGGTCTCGCCCCGAGCCGTTCCCGGCACCCCGGGCTATGTTCACGTCGTCGCCACCGACGAACACGAGGAAGACGGCGTGTTGATCAGTGACGAGTTCACCAATCCGCATAAGCGCCGCAAGATGGTTGAAAAGCGCGCCAAGAAGATGGTCGGCATCGTCGATCAGATTCCGGCGCCCGAGATTGAAGGGCCCGCGGACGCCGACGTTACATTGATCGGATTCGGCTCGACTTACGGCGTCATCCAAGAGGCCTGCGAGCAACTTCGCGACCAAGGCGTCAGCGCCAACCACCTGCATTTCACCTGGATCTCTCCTTTCCACAACGACACGTTCATTAACGCCGTCAAGGGCGCCAAGCGCTCGATTATCGTGGAAAACAACTTCTCCGGACAGTTTCACCGCTTTACGCGAGGCGAAACCGGAGTCGATGTCGACGGCCATATCCGTAAGTACGACGGAGAGCCCTTCATGCCGCATCACATCGTTGGCTGTGTCCAAGAACAGTTGGCGGGCGAGACGAATCATTCGATCCCCTACCAGGAGATCTTGGTTTAACAATACGGCTTTAAGTCGAAGAGAACATTACACGAGTAGACGAAAAGAGAAGGAGACATCATGGCAGCCGGCACAACCACCATTCCTGGCGAAGAAGAACTGGTTCAACTCAAACCGAAAGACTACAAGGGCAAGGTCGACCCCGACTGGTGTCCCGGTTGCGGCGACTTCGGCGTTCTCACCACCCTGCAAAAGGTTGCCGCCTACATGCGGATTCAGCCGCACAATATGTGCGTAGTCAGCGGCATCGGCTGCTCGTCGAACTTTACGGGCTTCTTCAACGCCTACGGCATGCACACCCTGCACGGCCGCATTTTGACCGTCGCCACCGGCGTCAAGATGGCGAACCACAGCTTGACCGTTGTCGGCGTAGGCGGCGACGGCGACGGCTACGGGATCGGCGGCAACCACTGGATCCATAGCGCCCGGCGCAACGTCGATCTCAACTACTTCGTGATGAACAACCAGATCTACGGCCTAACGACCGGCCAGGTCTCACCGACCAGTTGCGAGGGGATGAAGACGAAAAGCACGCCCTTCGGAAGCGTCGAGCAGCCCTTGAACCCGATCACCTCGTCGATCATGAACGGCGCCACCTTCGTTGCCCGCGGCTACAGCGGCGACCCGAAGCAATTACAAATGTTGATGCAAAAAGCCATCGAGCACCGCGGCTTTTCCATCATCGACATCTTCAGCCCCTGCGTCACCTTCAACCACGACAACGATTACGCCTTCTTCCGTCCGCGCATAAAGAAGCTCGAGGACGAAAACCACGACGCCGGCGACTGGAAGGCCGCTTGTGAAAAGGCCATGGAATGGGGCGACACAATCTACACCGGCCTCTTCTACGACATTGATCGCCCGGCGCTGGATGAGTTGGAACCGGTGCTCGAAAGCGGCGTCCCGATGGCCAAACGCGACCCCGCCGTCACGAAAGAGCAATCCGACCGCATCATCAAGCGCATGATGTAGGGGACGCTCCTCCACTGTTGGTTCGAGCAACGCAATGAGATAAGCGTTGAGACTCTTCCCCGCGTCCCGGGCGGCTCGCTTTAGCCCCATGTGCAGATGACCGGGAACGGATCTTAGGGTCAGGTTGGGACAACCGCCTGAGAAGCGAACGCGGGCTAGCAGGTTTTCCTCGATCGAGTTCGAAACTCTGTCAGTCAACGCCCTATCTGACCGTCACGACGCCGGACCGCGCGATTTCCGACGGTGGATTGCGGCCGGGATGAGCGACGCCAAAACACCCACCAAGGAAAGCTGCAGGAAGACGGCCGCGGAGAACGCCCCCGGCTCGGTGAACGCTTCGACGTTTTCGAGAGCCGCGGCGTAGCTTTCGGGGTCGAGCGACCGTGCCGCCAGGGCCGCTGTTTGATCCGCCCGCACGTCGCGCAGCAGGGAATCGTCGATGAAGCCGTTGTAACCGTAGACGAAGACGCAGTAGATTGCGCTTCCCAGGATTACCGTGATTGCACCGGTACCAACGAGCCGCTTGAAGGAGATCGGGGACACCGCCCGCGATGCCGCTCGCATTGCGAAAGTGGCCCCCACCGGCAGCGCGATGTAGAAAATCCAGGTCCACGGCGATGTGTAGTGGAAGCTGGCCAGTCGAAACACAAGGCCGTAGAGAACGAGGAACCCGCCCAGGGCTAAGCCCCAGCGGAGTCCTAAACGAAGTGGTGAGTTCGAGTCCATGGATATTCCCAACGAATGGATTGAGACTTGTCGACGCTTACGCGTCAGACGACCGGGTCGCCGAGCCTCTGTCGGCGTAAATTCCGCACGGGTTTAGCGCTCGCTGTTAGAGAACGCAAAAAGGGACTCGTTTGTTCGTACGTACAGCTCTTTTCCCGCCAAGGCCGGGGTGGCGTAACAATCCTCGCCGAGATCATGGGTCGCCACGACGTCAATTTCCGGTCCCGCCCGCAGCACGGAGATCTTCCCTCCCAGACTGACGATATAGATGTGGCCGCCGGCGGCTACGGGGGAAGAGTAATGGTGAGGAGACTTCCGGAGCGAGCGTTTGAAAAGCCACCCTTTCGCTTCCGTGCGATCTCCGGCGCCCCCGAGCTTCACCGTCATCAGAACGCTTCCACCTTGGACCAACTTGGCCGCCGCGGCATATTCTTCTTCTTGCAGCCACCCGTTACCATCGGCGTCCATGCTCTCGAACGAGCGCGGGCCTCCCGTCTCGACCGGAAAATCCACCACCGTGAGTTTCCCATCCTTATTGCCGTCCGCCATGGCGACAAACGACTCGTACGAGGGCATCGTGTCCATAACGCCGCGGGCCAGCACGAACAAGGAGTCCTCCCCGATCACCGGCGTCTGCAAAGGCTGAAAGGGCATGCCGCCCACCCACCAATGCCTCTTGCCGTCCTCCAGTGAATAGGCCGCCACCTCCCTGGGACCGGATGTGAGTACGCGAGCGGGCGAGCCGTCGACCTTGTAGATGACGGGTGTGGCGAATCCTCCGCCCAGGTCGAGCCGCCCTTGCTTCCACAAGAGCTCGCCGTCCGACTTCGCGAAAGCCGCAAGATAGGAGTTTTCGTTCTGGTCGGCCAGGAGCACGACCTTATCGCCCGCCACGATCGGCGACGCGGCCATCCCGTGGAGCGCCTCGAAAGGGCCCAGTTCGGTTGTCCACAACGGGTTGCCGTCCAGGCCGTGAGCCGTAAGCCCGTATTCAGAGAAGAAAGCGTAGACGGCCTCGCCGTCCGAGGCCGGACTCGGCGACGCGGGGTCGTTGTAATCGTGCCGCGCTTCTTTCCGCTCGACGGTGATGCTTCGGCGCCAAAGCTCGCGGCTCGTCGAGCGTTCCAGGCACAAGACCAGGCGCTCGTCAGCCTTCCAGGCGGTCAAGAAGATTCGGTCGCCCACAACGATCGGCGACGACTTGCCGGCGGGAACCGCGATCTTCCAAAGCAACGTTCCCTCGGCGCCCGGATCCACTGGCGGACGCGCTGTTTGGGATACCCCGGAACCGTTCGGCCCGCGAAACATCGGCCAGTCAGCCGCCGCCAAGGGAATCACCAGCAGAAAGACGGCGAGGAGCCTCGCCGACAAACCCAACCTCAGAACAGAACCTGTTAAGAAATGGCCCACTTTCGTTGTACGTCCCTTCTCCGGCTAGGCTGGCAGCCCCCGGAACATCACATGGGCCTGACTCGCGCTAGTATCGCATGACAAACTCGTGTTTGTTGAGCAGCGCTCGGGCGATTGTGGTCCAGGCGGCCAGCTCGGCGGTTTCGAGGTCCAAGGGAACCGTGGAAATCCCGGTCTCGAGTAACTCGGCCGTTTGAGACGGGTCAGCTTTGAAATACTGACGATGCTGCTCGAGCAACTCCAAAAGCACGTCCCGTTCCCGCGGGTCGGCTTTGCGGGAAAAGGCCTCCTGGAAGGCGAAATCGAGGCGTTTGGCATCCTCGCTCGCCTCCGAGCCCAGAATGCGCGCTCCAAACGCCTTGGCCGCTTCCACGAAAGTCGGGTCGTTGAGCAGCGTCAGCGCCTGCAGCGGCGTGTTCGAAACCGAGCGGTCGGCCGCGCACTCTTCGCGCGACGGGGCGTCGAACGCCATCATCGCCGGGTGCAGGTAGGTCCGCTGCCAATGAACATAGAGGCCGCGTCGAAACTGATTCTCGTTGAAGTCGGCGTGGTAGCGCCTCTTCGGGAAATTCAACTCGATGTAGTAATCGGCGGGCTGGTAGGGCTTAGCGCTGCGGCCTCCGATCTCGTCGTTGAGCAGGCCGCTTACCTTGAGTGCGTTGTCGCGAATGAACTCGGCTTCGAGCCGCCGAGCGGTTTGTCGCCCATGCAGGCGGTTGGAGGGGTCGGCCCGGGCGAGCGCCTCGTTCGGTTCACTTGCTCGGCGGTAGGGTTTCGACAGCAGCATGGCGCGGATCGTGTGTTTGACGTCCCACCCGCTTTCCATGAACTCGACGGCCAGCCAGTCGAGCAGTTCCTGATTGACCGGAGGTTCGCCTTGCGAGCCGATGTCATTGAGCACCTTTGAAATCCCAGTTCCGAAGAACATCTTCCAAAGACGGTTGACGAAAACCCGCGCGGTCAACGGATTCTCGCGGTTTACCAACCAATCGGCCAGGTCGAGCCGTGTCAAGCGCTTGCCTGTAGAGGGGATGGTGGAGAGGAAGCGCGGGGCTTGCGGTCCGACGACTTCACCCGAGGTGTCCATCCAATTGCCTCGCGGTAGGACACGAATCTCGCGCGGCTCGACAGCCTTGGTCACCAAGCATTCGTCGGCCGAGTCGATCAGTGTTTTCTTTTGCCGTTCAAGCTTGCTAATGGCCAGGTGATTCGCATTGTCCTCGCCGGCTCGTGCAAACGCTTTGACGAGCCGTTCGCGGTCCGCCGCGCTCCAATCGCCCTCGCTCATGAGCGCCGGCCGCAACTCATCTCGCGAGGGGACCTGGGGGAAATCCGCGTTCCCGGCCCACAAGCGGTGTTCGAGGGGAAATCCCTTGAGTCCGAAAATGCGGTCGAAGATCGTCGTTATAACCAGGCGGTCGCCCTGGCGCGCATTGATGGCCTCTTTGAGGATGAAAACCGCTCGACGCACGCCCTCTTCGCAGGGTTTGCCGCCCCAGCCGGTATGGTGATTGCCGTCGACGGTGTCGCGCAGCATCACCCCGAAGCTTTCCCAGTCGGGCAGGAACGTTCTGATTGGAATCGAGCGCGCGGGTTCGCCGGCTCGCAATAGCTCGACTTCGAACTCCGCCAAGAAAAAGTTCATCGAGTTTTCGGCTTCGAAGACTTCGATCATCAGCGAGGTCAGCGGACCCGAATCGAGCGGAATCTCCGCCTTTTCCACGACGGTCAGCGTCTTGATCTCACTTTTCTCTCGCAGGCGAATGACGCCCTCTTCGCTCGGCAATTCGAACGTGTCGCAGCCCTCGATGTTGGGATCGCTGCAATCGTTGGTCACCGACGATGGTGCGAGCACCGTCCAGCTTTCCAGATTGGTCCGCAGCCGGCCCGCGAACTCACGCAAGTTCTCGTCGCTCGCCTCGACCTTGCCTCGACCTTCGGCGCGAAGCTCTTCGATCTGTTTGTCGATGGAAGAAATTGTCTCGCGGGACTCGAGCGAAGGCACCTGGATCTTCGACCCCCAGTCACCATACCCCTCGAACACCCCCTCCTCTTCGATGTCGGCGAAGAAGGCCTGCATGGCGTAGAAGTCCTTGGTCGCGAACGGGTCGAACTTGTGGTCGTGACACTCGGCGCACCCCAGAGTCGAACCAAGCCAAACCGTCGACGTCGTGCGAACCCGATCGGCGGCGTATCTGGCCAGGTATTCCTTGGCCTGCGAACCCCCTTCGTTCGTCATGCGGCTCAAGCGGTTGTAGGCGCTGCCGACCAATTGGTCGGGACCGGCGCCGGGGATCAGGTCACCGCCGATTTGTTCGCGCGTGAACACGTCGAACGGCTTGTTTTCGTTGAAAGACCGAATGACGTAATCGCGAAAGGGGTACACGTTGACCGCCACGTCGCCGTGGAACCCGACCGTATCGGCGTAGCGAACCAAATCGAGCCAATGGACCGCCATTCGTTCCCCGAAACGCCGCGAGGTGAGCAGCCGGTCGAGCAGTTTTTCGTAGGCCTGCGGATCGCGGTCTTTTTCAAAGGCCGTGACAAGCGCGGGATCCGGGGGCAGCCCGGTCAGGTCGAAACTGAGGCGTCGGGCGAGAGTGCGCCGGTCGGCCTCGTCAACGGGTGCCAAGTCTTTGCTCGCGAGGCCCTTGCCGATAAAGAAATCGATTGCCGCGGCGCCCCCCGGAGCCTCGGAGCGTTCCGGCGGCAAGTAGGCCCAATGTCCTTCGTACTCGGCGCCCTGCCTGACCCACTCGACCAGGGTTTCCTCTTGCTCGGCGGTCAGCTTCTTGTCGGACCAGACCGGCGGCATACGCAGCGCTTCTTGCTCGCTGCGAATGCGGGCGACCATCTTGCTGCCCTCGATGTCGCCGGGCTTGATGGCACCCTTTGCCAGGGCCTCGTCACGTCGATCGAGCCGCAAACCAGCCTGGCGGGTGTTTTTATCGGGGCCGTGGCAGGCGAAACAATTCTCGGAAAGAATGGGGCGAATGTCGCGGTTGAAGCGCGGCGATTCCGCCGACAGTATGCTCGCAAACAGCGCCACGACAACGGGAATCAGAGTTTGGTGTCTCATCATTTCGATCCACGGAAAAAACGATAACAGGTATAGCCGACAACTCAGGCAACATAGCGTAGTCTACCCTCCGCCCAGGTCGTTTTGGAAGTAGTCGAGATCTCGGCTCGTGCTGACACTAGGCCACGCGCCGCTGCGCATGCCTATACCCCGATCCCGAACAACGCCGCCAGTTTCGCCCGTGCCTCGTCAACAACGGTTTCGGGTGCTTGACCGGCAATCCTTAGATTTCGGCTGTCCCGGTCGATCGATCGCAATTGGTCGACCAAAATCGCTCCGGCTATCCGGGATCCCTCCGGCAGGATAACCTTCCACGGCCACGGCTGAGTGTTTGAGGTGATCGGACAAACCACGGCCATCTTCGAACGTTCGTGATAAATTCGCGGGGAAATCACGAGTGCGGGACGGTGGCCGGATCGCTCGTGACCGGCTTGCGGCGTGAAGTCCACCCAAACCAGGTCTCCTCGCCCGGGGAGAGGCTTCACAGAAGTTCCCGCCCAACCACGGGCGCACGGACGTCATCGAGCACCTCTTCCTCGGCTTCCAGACGCATGTCCGCCACCAATTGCTCAATCGTAAAGCGCGGCCGGCACGCCCGCATGACAACCGTATTCCCTTCGATCGTAAGCTCGACCGCCTCACCCTGATGCACCTCTAGACCGGTCGCCACCGCTTTCGGCAGCCGAATCGCCAAGCTATTTCCCCATTTGGATACTCGCGCCCTCATTCGCACCGCCCTCCCACTCCCACTCACAATCTACATTGTAGATCATTTGACTCTGAAGCACAGCGAAATGAACGTGGTGAGCCGGCCTTCTTGTGCCTACCTACCGCACCTCAAAGGTGCTTTCAAAATCCCGCCGCCGGTACAGGCATCTCCCGTTTACGTCTTCGCAAACGTAATAGAGGGCGTAGCCGCTCAGCAGTCGAGAACCGGCCGCCACATCTTCGTCGCAGCGGATCTCGAATTCGGCGCGGCGTTCTTCCAAGCTGACGGCTTGGGGCGGGTTTGGCGGGTTTCGGTGGGCCCCGTCAAGTTCGCAGTCCGCCGGCTCGTTCAGCCAGACTTCGAGCCCATCCGCTTCGTTATTCCAGTGCGCCTTGATCTCTTCGCGGGGACGGAAGTTCAAATGGATGCGTGACGCCTCACCCGGCTCGATCGAGCGAGGGACAACAGTCGTTTCGAGCACAATGAATCCCTTCTCGTCGCGATGGATCCGCCCCTCGGGGTCAGGCGATGTGGTCACCGTCTCGGCGCGGGCGAATTCCTCTAACGGCTCGGCGAACTCGGCTCCGCCCGGCTCGACCGTCAACTCGATCGGCGTCTCCTCGCGCTCAATGATCTCCTGCCGCGCCCGCGGTACCCAGTCGTAGAAAGGATAGGGCTTGTCGAGCCGCGGCCCGTATTGTTGGATGCGCCGTCGCCGAATGTATTGATTCGGGTCAATGTCGAGCGCGGCCTTCCAATGATCCACCGCGGCCTGGAAGTCGCCTTTCTGTCGGCGGTCCGAATCGTAGCGTTTCCGCAACGCCACGCCGAGATGAAATTCAGCCCAACCGTCTTGAGGCGTTAGCTCGATAACTCGCCGATAGGCCGCAATCGCTTCGTCGATCCGATTAAGGTCATTCGATCGGACGATCATATCCGCGAACTCGCGCCAGTCCGCCCCGGGTGCGGAGTCGGCGGGTTCCACGGGTGCCGGCCATTGCCGTGGATGCTCGACCGTCTTCGTCGGGGCCGGTGCCGGGAAAACGGTCCGCATGAAGCCGCTTCGAAATTTTTCCGCCTCATCGACCCGCAGCCCCGTTTCTCGAACGATGCCATACTCGTCGATCGCCACGGTGATGGGGACCACGGAAACCTCGAGCAGGTTCAGCGAATCGACCAAGATCGGCCAATCCATCTGCTTCCACTGCATGAAGAGCCGGCAGCGATCGGCGTGCTGCTCTTGGATGATCCCGACGATTTGCAGTTCACCGGCTTCGTAGAGATCCTTGACTGCCGCGTGCCACCCGGGCACGTGTTTACGGCAGCCCGCTCACCAGGATGCGAAGACGTGCAGCAGCGTCTTCTTGCCTCGGAACCGAGCTATCGATGACGAACTGCCGTCCTCGATCGCGGGCAGAACCAAATCAGGGAAGGGCCGGCCGACCTCGATCGCGACGTCCACCGGCTCCGCGACGCGTACCTGAGCACCGCAGGCGGACAGGAGCATAGCGCCGAGAGCGTAGAGGATTTCCCGCATCACCTTTGCCCCAGAGTACACGATCCATTGGGATGGGGGCGGCGATCCTTCGCCTTGGAACTTTGCCTTTTCGCTTGGACGTCGGTATCCCCAAAAATGACCAAGTCCAATCGGCTGCTAGAATAGCCTATCCGGAAGCTAGACTTGGCCGGTGCCGGGCTCGGACTTCAAATCCGATGTTTGCTGTTCCGCGGCAAGGGTGGGTTCGACTCCCACTAGCTTCCGCCATCGCGGTCTCGCCGCCACCTTCCCAGAACCAAATCGCGGCCGCCACCCCGCCCGAGAAACGCGCAAGGCCGCGAGCACGGGAAGCAGCGGACAGGCGCAGCAGCTCGGTTTGATCCTTACGCGACTACAATAACCCTATACATGGCGCAGAAGAAGAAGGAACCCTCGTTTGAAGACGGCCTCGACCAGCTTGAGCAGGTCGTCAAGAAACTCGAAGACGGCGAACTGTCGCTCGAAAAATCGTTGGAGCTGTTTGAGAAAGGCGTCAAGCTGAGCGAGTCTTGCCATAAGCAGCTTCGCGAGGCCGAGCACAAGGTCGAAATTCTTCTCAAGAAAGACGGGGAGATCGAAGCCGAGCTGTTTGATCTCGACGGCGAGTCAGACTTGTGAACCTGGCCGAATACCTGGGCTCCAACGCCGCTCTAGTCGAGCGAGCGCTCGACCGGCTCGTTCCCGGCGAGGACGAACGGCCCGCGACCATCCACCGCGCCATGCGCCACAGCTTGTTCGCGGGGGGAAAGCGCCTTCGCCCGATTCTTTGTATCGCCGCGGCCGAAGCGGTCCTCGGTCGAGAACTCTCCATCGCCGGCCCCGATGACGGCGCGGCGGGCTTGACGGCGACGGCTTGTTCGCTGGAACTCATCCACACCTATTCGTTGATTCACGACGATCTACCCGCGCTGGATAACGACGACCTGCGCCGCGGCAGGCCGACCTGCCACAAGGTATTTGGCGAGGCCATGGCGATTCTCGCGGGCGACGCGTTGCTGACGCGAGCCTTTCAGGTTCTGGCCGAGCTTGAGGGCCCCTCACCCGGCACCCAAGTTCGACTTGTCGGGGAACTGTCCCGAGCCGCCGGTACCGTCGAGGGCATGATCGGCGGTCAGGTCGCCGACCTGGAAGCGGAAGGTCGCGAAATCGCCGGCGACGAGCTGCACTATATTCACCGCTCCAAGACCGGGGCGCTGATAGGAGCTTCAGTTCGCATGGGTGCCGTTTACGCCGACGCGGGCGAAGAGGACTTCGAGGCGCTCGCCAACTATGGGCGTGAAATCGGCTTTGCTTTCCAAATAGTGGATGACATTCTCGACGTCACGCAAACCTCCGAGGCGCTGGGAAAAACGGCCGGCAAAGATGCCGACCAACGAAAAGCGACCTTCCCCGCTCTCTATGGATTGGACGTTTCACACCGTCGCGCCGACGAACATTTCAACGAGGCCTGCCACAATCTGGAGCGTTTTGGCGACCGCGCACGACGCCTGCGCGAGATCGCGGAAAAGATCATTCGGCGTACCTCATGAAGCCACGCATTCGCATCGATCGTTTGTTGGTCGAGCAAGGCCTGGCCGAGTCGCGGCAAAAAGCGCAAGCGATGGTGATGGCCGGCCGTGTGCTTGTCGATGAACAGAAGATCGAAAAGGCCGGGCAATTGGTTGCCGCGGAAGCGGTTCCGCGGCTGATCGGAGAGGGGCTTCGCTACGTCGGCCGCGGCGGCCTCAAACTCGAGGCGGCCTTGCGGGAGTTTTCGATCGATGTCGCGGGGGAAATCTGCCTCGACGTCGGCGCCTCGACCGGCGGTTTTACCGACTGCTTACTGCAGGCGGGCGCGCGAAAGGTCTACACGGTGGACGTCGGCACCAATCAGCTCGATTGGCGGCTGCGCGACGACGACCGTGTCGTGGTACTGGAAAAGGTCAATGCCAGAGGCCTCGACAATGGTCATGTTCCCGAAGCCCCCGCGTTCGCCTGCTGTGACGTCAGTTTCATATCTGTTACGCTGATTCTCCCGGCGTTGGGACGGCTGCTTGGTCCCGATGCGGAATTGGTTGTTCTCGCCAAGCCTCAATTTGAAGTCGGGCGCGGTCTGGTCGGAAAAGGCGGCATTGTCGATGACCCGATTCTGCACCGCCAAGTAGTCGAGAAAGTCAGAGGCGCGATGAAAGAAATCGGCTTCGCGAAGATTCAAGAAATCGAGAGTCCGATTCGCGGTGCGGAAGGAAACCGTGAATTCCTGCTTTACGGCTCGGAAAAGACACCTTGAACCATGATCGAGTCTGTCGGCATTGTCGCCAAGCCGAGCCGGGACGATTGTCCCGAGTTGCTCGAAAAGCTGCTCGCCCGGCTGGAGGAGCGCAACGTTCGCGTCAGCCTCGACAGGGTCGCCGCGCGGTACCTGGGCCGCGAAGGCGGCTTCGATCGCCAAGATCTTCCCGAGGCTTTCGACTTGATGATCGTTCTCGGGGGCGACGGTACTTTGCTCTCGGTTGCGCGTGGAATCGGGCCGCGCAACGTCCCCATCTTGGCGGTCAACCTAGGCGGGCTGGGGTTCATGATGACCACCGGGCCCGAAGAACTCGATGACCACTTGGACCGTGTCTTGGCCGGGGATTTCCACTCCCAATGCCGGATCGTGTTACGCGTCGAAATTGTCCGCGAGGGCGAGCTGATCGGCAGCTATCGCGCGCTCAACGACGTTGTCGTCAACAAGGCCGCCGTGGCGCGTTTGTTGCTGCTCGACGCCTATGTCGATGATGAGTTCGTTTGCAGCTACCGAGCCGACGGGCTGATTGTCTCGACCCCGACCGGATCGACGGCGTATTCGTTGGCGGCCGGGGGCCCCGTGATTTTTCCGTCGGTGGAGGCGATTTGCGTCACGCCGATTTGTCCCCACACGTTGACGAACCGCCCAGTCGTTTTGCCCGAGACCTCGACAATTGAAGTCGTGATCCAGCGCGGCGATGACGATTCCTACTTGACCGTGGACGGCCAGGTCGGCCTCTATCTACGTTTACACGATCGCATCCGAGTCAGCAGCGCCGACCACCAAGTGCGCATTGTGCAACCGCGAAAGCCGGCCTTTTTCGACGTCCTACGCCACAAGATGAAGTGGGGACAGCATTAGTCGGAACCATCGGTTCCGGCAAGCTTCTCGCCCGGCCTTACTTCGCGGGCCGCAACGGCGTGTTGAGAAATCGTAGGAACGGCGTCAGCGTTGTGAAGACCTTCACGAGTTGCGAATAGAGCTTGGGAGTCTCCGCCAAGGCGGGGTCCAAGTTCGTGCCGGCTAGGAATTGCTTGTGGACGAGCAGATCCGCCGCCGGATGATCGGCCGCGAACCCCTTGGGTACGCGCTTCAGGCGCTCCCCGCTCATTTCGCCGAATGTCTTGTGGAACGTTCTGTTGGCGAGGATCGCGCGAAACTCCTCGGCGTTGTCGCCGATGTGCTCGCGTAGCGCCCGCAACTCGGTTGGGCCGGGCGCGTAGATGCCGCCACCCGCCAGAATTTCATCGGGTCCGATGTGGAAATACGCTCCCGCCGCCGCGTGCTTTGGGAAACCGCGTGGACTGAAGACGGCGGCAATCCACGTCTTGTAGGGAGTTTTGTCTCTGCTGAAACGTGTATCCCGGTAAATACGGTACACGGCTTTCTTGGGGTCGGTGTTGAGCTCGGGAGCGATATCCCGCAAGGCTTCGCCAAGCGAGAGAACAAGTTCGGTCATGGGGGCCTTGACAACTTCGTCAAAGGTCTCTTTGCGGGGCCGAAACCACTCGCGCCGATTGTTGCGTTTCAGCTTGAGGAGGAATTTCCGCGTCTCTGGACGGAAACCGCGGAATTTCGATTTCATGCGACCACCGTAGCAGACACCGCCGCCCGGTCGACGTGGCGACCAGAGGAGGGTTGGCGCGAATCTCTCATCGCGACCCGATTGTCGGGGGATTAGTCTCCGGGGGAGGGGGCGGTCTCGGGTGACTCGGCCGGCGCCGGCGGGGGCTCCCCTTCGATGCGATCAATCTCGGCAAGCACAACGGCAAGGCCTTTTTGCAGGTCCCTCTTCGTTTGCTGGTAGTCCTCGTCGGACAACTTGCCCATGCGGTATTCGCCTTGTAGATCGCGCAGGTTTTCGTAGATGGCCGCCTTGCGCTCTTCCAAGTGACGCGTGGGCGATTTCGGCTCGATCTCGGGCAGCGACCCTTTCCCGACAAGAAGAGGCATCAGCAGGGCAAAGGCGACAAGTAGAACGGCGGCGAGAATCAACATGAGGAAGGTGCTAAAGAGTCAGAGCCGGCGCGGCGATCTTGCGACACGGCGCGGGTCAGTCAAGATCTTTCAGGTCTTCTTCGATCTGCTGCTCGTATTGGGACAACACCGCCGGATCGACCGGCGCGGGGACGGCCGCGACCACTTGCCGCGCCTTCAAGCGCTTGACGACAAACGGCGCGGCGATCAAGCCCGCCGCCAACGCCACGAAGGGCATCGCCCAACCGAACAACCCGAAGCCTTCCGCGCGAGGCGAGTTGCGCAACTCCGAGCCGTACGTCGCGATCAGGCGTTCGATAATGTCACCGGCCGCCATACCCTTGTCGAGATCATTGTTGATCTCCATCGTCATCGCCGCCCGAAACGAGCAGCCGGTCATATTGCAGCCGCTAACGGTATAGGAGCAGTGCGATTCGCACTGACACTTCAACTGGTCGCCGACCTCGCGGAATTGCTGGTACTTCGGATCACCCTTGGTGACGTTGGGCGTCGCGAAGGTCGGGACCGCGAGCAAGATAAACAGGCTAAGTAGTTTCCACCGGAACCGCATGAGTTTTCTTCGTCGTTCCTAGAATGCGAGTGCGAATCGGTTTGATCTTCGCCGGCACCAGCGCGATCAACGTGCCAAAGACCAAGACGAACGCCCCGATCCAAATCCAATTCACCAAGGGGTTGATATAGACTTCGATGACCGGCGTATCGGTCACAGTCGAGATGCCCGAAAAGACAACGTAGACGTCTTCACCGATGCGCGGCCGGATCGCGACTTCAGTGGTGCCGGTGCCACTGGCGTGATAGTTGCGCCGCTCGGGCAGCATCACCTCGAGCCACTCGCCGTCACGGTACAGCTCCACGTGCGCTATCTGACTCACGTAGTTGGCGTTGTTCTCTTCCTTGATGTCGGTGAGATGAAACTCGTATCCGCCGACCTCCAATCCGTCACCGACCGGCACCTCGCCCTTTCCGTGTTCGTTGAAGGCCGAACCGGCGAACCCGATGAACATAAACACGATGCCCATATGCACGACATAGCCGCCGTAGCGGCGAGTATTGCGGTGGGTCAGCTCGACCAGCGCCGGGACAAAGCCGGTCTCCTGCTTGCGCTGAATCAGCTTTGTGCCCTTGACGAACTCGATCGTGATCGTCAACCCGACGAAGGCGCAAAGGATAAAGCAAATCAGGGCGTAGAACTCGCGCATGCCCAGCGCCACCAAGACGACGCCGACCGCCAGCGCGCTAATCGCGGGCCACTGGAAGTTTCTGCGCAGGCTTTCGACCGAAGTGCGGCGCCAGGCAAACAGCGGTCCCACGCCGGTCAGAAACAGCAGCAGCAAGCCGATCGGGATGTTGACCTTGTTAAAGAACGGCGGGCCGACACTGATCTTCTCATTCGTTACCGCCTCGCTGATCACCGGGAACAGGGTTCCCCACAACACGGCGAAGCAACTGGCCAGCAAGATGACGTTGTTGAACAGAAAGCTCGACTCCCGCGAGACGACCGACTCGAGTTGGCTCTCGCTCTTGAGGTAGTCAAGACGGTTGAGGATCAGGAAAATCGTCAAGGCGACCGAGATGGTCAGAAAACCGACAAACCAGTTGCCGATCGGCGACTGCGCGAAAGCATGCACCGAACTAACGATGCCGCTGCGGGTCATCATCGTGCCGAAGATGCACAGAAAGAAGGTCGCCGAGATCAGGACGATGTTCCAGCCCTTCATCATGCCCTTCTTTTCCTGCATCATCACTGAGTGGAGAAAGGCCGTCCCAGTGATCCAGGGCAGTAGGGACGCATTCTCGACGGGGTCCCAACCCCAATAGCCGCCCCAGCCCAACACCGCGTACGCCCAACGCGCGCCCAGCAGAACACCGATGCTCTGGAACAGCCAGGTGATCATGGTCCAGACGCGGGTAGTGTGAATCCAGCTATCGCCGCTTTGGCGCGTAATCAACGATGCCATCGCGAAGGCGAAGGGCACGGCGAAACCGACAAACCCGAGATAGAGCATCGGCGGATGGATCGCCATCAACGGATGCTGCAAGAGAGGATTGAGCCCCTGGCCGTCGGGGGTCGAAGTCATCTGCGGCCCCGACATCAGGACTTGGAAGGGGTTCGCGATGAAAATGAGGAGGACCAGGTAAAACGCCTGAATCGCCATCATGATCGCCACGACGTAGGAGATCATCCCGGCGTGCTTCTTGCGGGCCGTATAGACGGCGATGAACGAATAGCTCGCCAGAATCCAGGTCCAAAACAGGATGGAACCTTCCTGCCCCCCCCACCAGGCGGCGAACTTGTAAAGGATCGCCATGTCGGCGTTGCTGCGCGAGACCACGTAGCTGATGCGAAAGTCGTTGGTGAGAATCAGATAAAGCAGCGACCCGGAGGCAACCGTGAGCAGCACCCAGGCGGCGAGTACGGCGCGCTGCGCGCTGACTTCGAGCAGAAGATTGCTCCGTAGCCTCCCGGTCAGCGACGCAACGATCGCGTAGAGCGAAAGGCAGAGAGCCAGAATCAACGCAAGGTAGCCGAGGTTTTCCATGGCGAATTGTTCCCTTCAGAATAGCGCGATCGCCCGTGTTGGGGTAGATGGCGCCCCTGTACCCTTCCAGAGTGGCTGCCCAGCGCGGTAGTTCATAGAAGACCGGCCACCCGAGAGGAGCGCCCTTCGCCCCCTGTACCCTTCCAGAGTGGCTGCCCAGCGCGGTAGTTCATAGAAGACCGGCCACCCGAGAGGAGCGCCCTTCGCCCCCTGCGTGATCGAACGCCTGGGGGGGACTTGCGCCCTCCCGGTGTGGTCCGCAACCGAAAGCCCAGTGGGGAGTTCGCGCCGTTTGTTCGAGCGCCAGTACAGGGGTGCCGTTGGTTGCGGCGGCTGGCGAAAGGAGTCTGTCTTGTCTGCATCTGCATTTCAATTCTTCGTCGGTATCGACTGGGCCACCGAGGCCCATCAAATCTGTCTGCTCGACACCCAGGGCGAGATCGTTCACGAACGCACCGTCGTTCATTCCGGTTCGGCGGTCGGCGAGTTCCTCAATCAACTGCTCGAGTTGACCGGCTGCCCGCCGGCTTCCATCGCGGTCGCGATCGAAGTCCCGCGTGGCGCGTTGGTCGAAACGCTGCTCGAACGGGGATTCTCGGCTTTCTTCCTTAACCCGAAACAACTCGATCGTTTCCGAGACCGGCATTTCCCGGCCGGCGCCAAAGACGACCGCCGTGACGCTTTCGTCTTGGCTTGCTCGCCGCGAACCGACCCGCATTGCTTCCATGCCATCGAGGTCGACGACCCGCTCGTGATGCGCCTGCGCGACCTCACTCGTCTCGACGATGAGTTGCGTAGCAGCTTCAACCGCAACAGCTGCCAACTTCGCGAGCAACTCTATCGCTACTACCCGCAGCTTTTGCGCTTGTCCCCAGCCGCCAACGAAGCTTGGCTCTGGGCCCTGCTGGAACTGGCTCCCAGCCCCGCAAAGGCTCGTCGACTGAAACCGGCACGAATCGAAAAGTTGCTTCGCGCCCACCGCATTCGCCGGCTCCAATCGGCCGACATCGTCAACGAACTGCGAGCGCCGGGATTCCAACTTGCTGCCGGAACGGCCGACGCAGCGAGCGAACACGCTCTTCTACTCATTCCTCATCTGCGACTCATCGCCCAGCAGCGAACCGAGCTGGCCAGGCGCCTCCAAACCCTGCTGGAGCAACTCGCTTCCCCGTCCGAGGACGACGAGGATCCTCACCAGCATCGCGACGTCGAGATCATCCTCTCCTTGCCCGGGGTCGGACGTGTCGTCGCCGCCACGATGCTGGCCGAGGCCTCACAGGCTCTCGCCCATCGAGACTACCCCGCTCTTCGAGCCTACTGCGGCAGCGCCCCGATCACGCGCCGCAGTGGCAAAAAGATCGCCGTCTTGATGCGTCGCGGCTGCAATGACCGTTTACGCAACGCGCTCTACCATTGGGCGAGAGTGAGCATCCAACACGACCCCCACAGTCGTCACCATTACCATCAGTTGCGCAGCCGAGGGCATTCTCACGGGCGCGCGTTGCGCGGTCTTGCGGACCGACTTCTGGCCGTGCTGTGCGCCATGCTTCGTCAGGGAACCCTGTATGACCCCGCCCGTCGTCAGCCGCCGGCCCAAGCGGCAGCTTGAACTACCGCGCTGGGCAGCCGCTCTGGAAGGGTACCGCCCTTCCTCAGCACTTGACAAACGGTGGGGAGTCCCCCCCGCGGCGCACGCCTTGGCGTGCCGTGTCGCCACCCCTGGCGACACCTCCCCCTCCTTCCCGCCGCAGCCCCCAGGCCTCTTCGGCTCTTCGGCTCTTCGGC
Source organism: Bryobacterales bacterium (assembly GCA_965248235.1). Classification (GTDB taxonomy): domain Bacteria; phylum Acidobacteriota; class Terriglobia; order Bryobacterales; family UBA6623; genus UBA6623. The sequence continues at coordinate 1,482,782 of CBDFIU010000004.1, forward strand.
TCGCGGCTGGCCGCTCACCCAAAACACAACTGACCTACCACCGCCCTCTCATCCCCGCCGACACCACATCCCCGCGGAACTGCGATAATTGTTCCTTGTGACCGATTGAGTCGCATTAAACCCGCCGCGGGCATCCCCGGACCGGCCGCATCTTTCGAAAACTTTCAGATGGCAAACGATTCTGGTGAAGCCGTCAATCCTCGGCAATCGGCGTGGGAGCGCGTTCAACTCGCCCGGCACCCCGAGCGGCCCCACACGCTTGACTACATCAGCCGAATTTTTACGGCATTCCAAGAAATCCGCGGCGACCGCTTGTTCGCCGACGACCCAGCCATCATCTCCGGTTACGCCCTGTTTCAAGGCGCCCCCGTCGTGGTCATTGGCCAGCAGAAGGGCCGAGACACCAAACAGAAACTCCACCGCAATTTTGGAATGTCCAAGCCCGAGGGATACCGCAAGGCCCTACGCGTGATGCGGATGGCCGCGAAATTCAATCGCCCTATCTTCACTTTTCTCGACACGCCGGGCGCCTACCCCGGCATCGATGCCGAGGAGCGCGGACAGGCCGAGGCCATCGCCCGCAACCTACGCTCGATGGCCCAGATGGCCGTGCCCATCATCGTGACTTGCATCGGCGAGGGCGGCAGCGGCGGAGCGTTGGCCCTAGGCGTCGGCAATCGCGTACTGATTCTAGAGAATGCCGTCTACAGCGTCATTTCGCCCGAGAGTTGCGCCGCCATCGTCTGGCGCGATGCATCGCAAGCCGAGCAAGCCGCCGGAGCCCTCAAGCTGACCGCCCAAGACCTACTGCGCTTGGGCCTGGTCGACCGCATTGTCGATGAGCCCGGCACCGGCGCCCACACCGATTTCGACCAAGCCGCGCAAAATCTCTCCGTCGTGCTGGCCGAGACGTTTAGCGAACTCTCCGCCCTCAGCGCCGAACAACTCGTCGAAGACCGCTTCCAAAAGTTCCGCCACATGGGAAACTTCTTCGAAGACACCGCCTAGTAATCTCTCGAAAATACCCCACCTACGCATGGCAAGCTTTGCGGGGCCGCGATGTCTCACCACCCCGTGCCCGCCCCCGGAAGAGGGCTTGGATAGTAGCCCCGGTGGAGCGAAGCGCAACCCGGCGTCCCCATCCCAAAAGGCCAACAAGCCCCGGACGGGGCATAGGAGCAACCGTTCCACGCCGCCCCAAGCCTCTTCGGCTCACGGCCAACGGTTCACGGCCAACGGTCCACACTCAACGCAACCCCACCAGCTCCACCAACCCCAACGACAACGCCGGCACGTAGGTAATCAACAGAACCGCGGCCAACAAAATCACCATATACGGAAACGTCGAGCGATAAACCTCCGTCAGCGGCTTGTTAAATCGAAAAGACGAGAGGAAGAGATTCTCGCCCATGGGCGGCATCAAATACCCCAACTCCATATTGGCTAGAAAAACGATCCCCAAGTGAATCGGATCGATGCCGTAAGACGCCGCCATCGGGTAGATCAACGGCACGATGACCACGATCGCCGAGTAGATATCCATCAGCGCGCCGACAATGATCAACAGGACGTTCAACGCCAGCAGAAAGACGATCGGCGAATCGATGTGCGTCCTCACCCAGTCGAGCGCCGCCGTCGGGATCTCCGCCAAGATCAAATACTGCGTGAACCCCAGCGCGACGCTCAGAATGATCATGAAGCCGCCGACCAGCGTGGCGCACTCGGCGAAAACGCCCGGCAAATCTTTCTTTACGCTCAGGTCGCGATGGACCACGCATTCAGTGCCGAGAGCGTAGAGCACCGTCAGCGCCGACGCCTCCACCAACGTCGTCAGCCCGCCCAAAATGCCCCCCAGGATGACGACCGGCAGCATCAGCTCCCACTTTCCCTCCCACACCGCCGAGCGAGCTTCGCGCCAATCGAAGGGTGTTCGTTTCGCCCCCTGCGACCAGCCGCGCTGCGCCCCCAAAGCCGCTACTACCGCGACCAGCAAAATCCCCGGAATCAAGCCCGCGACAAAGAGCTGATCAATCGGCTGGTTCGCGTAATAGCCGTAAAGGATCACCGGCAGACTCGGGAAAAACAACAAGCCGATCGATCCCGAAACCGTCACCAACCCGAGCGAAGTCTTCTCCGGGTAGCGCGATTCGGTCAACACCGGCAAGAGCAATCCGCCCATCGAAAGAATCGTGATTCCCGACGCACCCGTCAGCGGAGTGAAGAAAGCCAGTACGCAAGTCGTCACGATCGCCAGCCCACCCGGCATCCAGCCGACGAATGCCGAGAAAAGGCGCATCAGTCGCTTGCTCGATCCACCCTCGGCCAAGATATAGCCCCCCAACGCGAACAAGGGAATCGCCGGCAGCATCGAAGACGAGCTAAGACGATAGGTCTCTCCCGGCACTGCGTTCGCCGGCGTGAAATCGTAGAAGAAGAGCAACAGCGCCGCACCCGCGATCGCTGTGAAGATCGGCATCCCCAGAACGGTTGCCGCGAGGATCACCAGACTCAGCGGCAAGACCAAATCGATATCAATGAGCGGCTCCCAAAACCCGAACACCAACGGAATCGCAAGCCCGCTCAGCGCAATCACGCGCCCCTTAATGGAGTCGGCGGCATGAAGAAGTGTTCGGACCGCCACCACGCCGAACCCGGCCGGCAGCGCCACCAAGAAGAACCAGCGTGGAATGCCCCAGGCGACAATGTCTCCCGCGCGGCGCTCGATCAGAACCAAGTCCACGCTTGCCGCCACCAGACACGACACCACGCCGAAGGCCAACGTCGACGTGAATAGCCGCACCGGCGCCTGGAAACGTTCCGGCAGAAAGCTTTGCGTTGAAAGCGCCAGGTGGCGATCGGAACGCGAAGCCAGCGCCGCCCCCGCCAACGCGATCCAAAGCGTCAGGTGTTGCACCAGCGGAATCGACCCGGGAATCCCGTGCCCGACAACCGCCCGCCCTACCACTTCAATCATCGGCAACAGCGCCATCGCCCCAAGAATTGCGATAGACAGCAAATTCTCAGCCCGATCGAGTCGCGACGTCGAGACCGCTAATGACATGCAGTGAATATAGCGCGATGCGCACCAAGCCCGACAGCCTGCGGCCAAACCGCGCATGCCACAAGCCTTGAAGCGGCGGCGAAGTCGCGAATAAGCTCCTCGCCCAAATCACTCCAAACCGAGCCACGCGCTTAAGGGGCCGAATGGCAACGCACGCGATAGGACCACGTCCCTTTCCCTTCCGGCTGACCCTGCCGCCTGGGCCGACACGACTAAACTTGAACGAGGAGCAAACAGATGAAGATCGGCGTCGTCGGCCTCGGGTTCATGGGGGGCACCCACTTGCAAGCTTATCGCGCCGTCCCTTCCGCGCAAATCGTTGCTGTCGCGAGCAGCGACGCCCGCAAGCGAGAGGGTGATCTGGGTGCCGTGTCGGGCAACCTCGACGTTGCCGCCGAGCCGCTCGATCTCAGCGGCGTCGCGCGATACGGCACGCCCGAGGAACTGTTCGCCGATCCGGACCTAGACGCCGTCGACTTATGTGTCCCGACCTACCGGCATGCCTCGCTCGCGATCGCGGCGCTCGAAGCCGGCAAGCACGTCCTGGTGGAAAAGCCCATGGCGCTGAGCGCGGCCGAGTGCGATGCGATGATTGCGGCCGCCGAGAGCGCGGGCAAGGTCCTCATGGTGGCGCAGGTAATTCGCTTTTGGCCCGAATATGCCGCGGCACGGAGTTGGATTCGCGCGGGCCGACTGGGAACGATTCGTGCGGCCTCGTTCCGCAGGCGCTGTGCTTGCCCCAATTGGAGCGCCTGGCTGAGCGAGCGGGCCAAGAGCGGTGGGGGAATTTTCGATCTGCTGATTCACGACCTCGATTACGCCTTGTACCTTTTCGGCCGGCCCGCTTCCCTCAGTGCCGTCGGGACCGAAGATGTGTCTCGGGGCATCGACGTCGTCGACACGCGGCTTACCTATGACCAAGGCCCCGCGGTCAGCGTGTCCGGCGGCTGGCAGGGCCGCGGTGAGTTCCCTTTCTCCATGGACTTCACGATCGTGGGAGAAGCCGGCATTCTCGACTTTCATAGCGGACAAACTTCGCTGACTTATTACGATCCCCACGCTGGGAGCAAACCCGTGGAGGTGAAGCAGGGAGCCGGTTTTCAAGCCGAACTCGCGGCTTTCGTCGACGCTTGCCAAGCCGGCCGCCCACCTGATCACTGCCTCCCGCGAGACTCCGCCCTAGCCACCCGCGTCGCCCTAGCCATGCGCGCCTCCCGCGATCAGGCCGGTGCCCAAATAAGCCCCTAATCCGAGCCGCCCGCCGAAGGCACTGTGAAAAAATGTTGAAAAATTGGGGATTTTACCAAGCGCTGTCCGGATAAGTTCCATCAAATCAACAATCTCGTCTGGCGCAAAGTGGACTGTCCCCCATTTTTTCACGGCCCCGAAGGCACTGTGAAACAACGGGGACCACTCCGAACATAGCGCCCCGAACGTATACGGCAATACGTTCCGGCTGAGAACGCCCCCTCAAGTTCTTGAGCCGCGAAGCGGCGACAGAAATCGGCTTACGGCCGGGAGGTTTCCCCTTGACACCGCCGTTATCCTGAGCCCGGAGGCTGCCCCACGACTCGACCTTACGTCCGGCTCTCCCCAGAAAAAAACCCCACGACGTCAACGATGAAATCAGCCCCCAAACAGCCCCACGGCCTGACACCAAGCCAAAAAGCGCGAAACAAACCCAAATCTCTCCTAACCACCAAGGAAACAATGACTTACAAGCCACAAAAGAGACGCGGAGCGTGCTCCGACGAACCATCGTTGGCAACCGCCGGGAAGCGAACTCACTCCGGTGGCGACCACGTGGCGCGCCCCGCCGTCCAGCCCGCCTCCAGGCGTACCCTGTCGTTCGTCACACCATCTCTTTACCGCCCAAACAGACAGCCAAGCGAACCCAACCCCCTCTCCGCAACGCTTCCAAGGCAAGCAATGCGAAACAAACCCAAAACCAACCTAAATGCCTTTAACGCAACAGCTTACAACCTCCTACCGCGCACCGATATGCCGATGCCTCCAGCCCGGAACCGGCCACCCCGACGTGGCTCGCGTCTTCAGGCGTGCCGCGTCGGCCTTCCCGCCAACGTGATCTTCACGACCGACCCGAAAACCACGAAACGAACCCAAAATCCCCCACCCCGACCCGCCCTATCCCCTCCCCAAAGCGCTACAATCTCCAAAAGCGATCCGGAACCTCGTCATGATCGGCCAAACCATCTCGCACTACAAAATCACCGCCAAGCTCGGCGAGGGCGGGATGGGTGTCGTTTACAAAGCCGAGGACACCAAGCTCAAGCGCGCCGTGGCGTTGAAGTTTCTAGCCGCCCATCTGCTCAAGGACGAAGATGCCCGCAAGCGCTTCGATCGAGAAGCCCAAGCCGCCGCCGCGCTGCATCACCCCAACGTCTGCCCGATCCACGAGATCGCCGAGGTCGACGGACGGACCTTTCTCGCCATGGCCTTCATCGAGGGCGACACGCTCGACAAGCGGATCGATCCGGTTCCGCTGAAGATCCCCGAGGCCCTCGACATCGCCCAACAAATCGGCAAAGGTTTGGCGGCCGCCCACGAGAAGAACATCGTCCACCGCGACGTCAAACCGGGCAACGTGATCGTCGACGACAAGGGTCACGTCACCGTCATGGACTTCGGGCTCGCTTTGCTGACCGAGGGCTCTAAGCTCACCAAGCTCGACATGATGCTCGGGACGGTCGCCTACATGTCGCCCGAGCAAGCCGAGGGAGCCGAGGTCGACCACTGCACCGACATTTGGGCCTTGGGCTGCGTGCTCTACGAAATGGTTTGCGGGCAGAGACCGTTTAAGGCCTTGTACGATCAGGCGCTGGTCTACGAGATCATGCACGAGGAACCCGAGCCGCTGACCGGCATGCGAACGCACATCCCGGTCGAGCTGGAGTTGCTCGTCAACAAATGCCTCTCCAAGAACACCGGTCAACGCTACCAGCACGCCGACGAGTTGGTGATCGATCTGGGAACGCTCCAAGAGAAGCTGAAGTCCGGAAAATCGACCATCCTGCCTTCCCGAGTTGCTACGGTGGCGGATCGGACGGGAATTGAGACGGCTGCGGCAACCGCCGGCACGACTGGCGTAATGACTACCGCGGGCTCGGTTCAGGCCGAGTTGGAACCGGTTCCGTCGACGGAAACGGCCCTGCGGAGACAATTGCGGCTTTATCAGGCGCTGTTCGCCGCCGCGGCGGTTGCCTTGTTGGCGCTGGCGTTCGTCCACTTTAGGCAACCCGCTCCTGAAACGCCCCTGCGCCGGTTCGCCATCACGCCGGCGGTCGATGTGCCGACGGGCCCAACCGAGGCCGGCGTCGCCCTCTCGCCCACTGGAAAGCACATCGCCTACACCGGTACCGGCGCGGAGGGCAAACTTTGGATTCACGATCTCGACCAATCGCGGCCCCGCGTCTTGGAAGGTACCGACGGGGCGGTACTGCCCTTCTGGTCGCCTGATAGCGACTTTGTTGCGTTCGCCGCTGGCGGCGAGTTGAAGAAGATCGCGGTCGCCGGCGGCATCCCAATCCGGCTTTGCCCGCTTCCGTCCGCGGTCTTTGCCGGTGGCTCATGGAGCGCCGACGGTCAGTCGATCGCTTTCAGCTCCGGCAACCGGGAAATCTACGAAGTGGCCGCCCGCGGAGGCACGGCAAATCTGGTGATCGAGAAGGAGCAACCCAACTCCGTGGAAGGAGGCCGAACCCAGTTCTTGGGCCGACCGCATTTCCTGCCCTCCGAGCCGGGCCCTCGCGTCTTGGTTTACTCATTCGGCCCGGCCGTCGAAAGAACCCTGATCGTCCAGGATTTAGCCGGTGGCCGCCGCGTGGTTTTGGGGCCAGGGTCCCATCCGGTTTATTCCTCAAGCGGACACCTGATCTATCAGCCGAGTATCGGTACGGCCGAACTCTGGGCATTGCCTTTTTCGCTGAGCACCTTGAGCGCAACCGGCGAAGCGTTCCCGATTACACAAAGCGGCAGCGGGCCAACTGTGGCTGCCGACCAAACGTTGGTCTACCTCGGCGGCAGGGGGCGATACCAGGCAGTGGTCGGGTGGTTCGACCGCCAGGGAAAGAGGATCGGCGAGATCGGGTCGTCAATAGACACCATCGATCCAACATTATCCCCGGGCGAAAAGCGCGTGGCGGTCTCGACATCGGAAAGCGGTAATTATGATCTGTGGATCTGGGAAATCAGCCGCGGCGTGAAGAGCCGTTTGACCTTTTCCGAGGGTACCGACGCAGCGCCGATCTGGTCACCCACGGGAGACGAACTTGTGTTCGCTTCCGACAAGGCGGGTCAAAACGACATTTTCTTGCTGAAGGCCGATGGTACCGGCGAGCCGAAACCCCTGGTGACCGGTCCGTACAGCGATGTTCCCACCGACTGGTCCCGCGACGGCCGGTATATCGTTTATGTGGTATTCGATCCGGAACTCGGTGCCGGCATCTCGTATTTGGAACGCAACGGGGACAACGGCGAGTGGGAGTCGCACACCTATTTGCAAACCCCTCATTGGGAGTATCTTGGCAAGCTGTCCCCGGACGGCCGTTTTCTGGTTTACCGCTCCAACGAGTCCGGCCGGAATGAAATCTATGTGAGGTCCTTCCCGAAGGAGGCGCAAGGATATCGGTATCGACCAACGGCGGTTCGCAGCCGCGCTGGAGTCGGGACGGCACCGAGATCTTCTACGTGGAAGGGACTACGCTGGTGGCCGTTGAGGTGTCGACCCGCCCCGACTTTTCGGTGGGTTCGGTGACCCGGCTATTCGAGCACCGCGCCTTGGTGCCGCCGCCGGCGTGGGCCTACCCCCAATACGACGTCTCGGCCGACGGCCGGCGATTCCTTCTTGCGACCCCGGTAGCCGACGAAGAGGGCAAGCAGGAAGTCCAGATCCGCGTCGTCGAGAATTGGTTCGAAGAGTTCCGCGAGCGGGAGCGGGACTGACTTGCCGCGGTAAACTGCCGCGACGGCCCTTGCGGAAGCGCGGCGAGTCCTCAGGGTGGCGGGCAGGGCGGCCTGATCATCGCCGTATCGTCCGGGGGGAAGCCCGATTCCACCAGGATCAATTGTTCCACGCGGCTCCAAACCTCGGGGTCGTAGCTGATGTAGGTGTGTGCCGTTCGCATCAACTTCTTGAACCAATTGACGTGAGATACGTCGATTTTGCGCTCGTCATAGTTCACCCGGCAGTCGACTAGGATGGTCGTGTGCGCGTCGTCCTCGGCACGGATCGGACCCTCTCCTCGAATGACGATGCCGTTTTTCTGGTAGAAGTTCGCGGCGCGGCGCACATTGGGCGGGATGACGCCGTCAGCGCGGCCCACGCTGTCGATCTGAACTGTCAGCAGCACCGGGATGTCGAGCCCGTGGAGGTCTCGCGCAAGCTTGACGGTAGCCGCGCCCCCGAAACTCAACCCGTAAATGACGACGTGTGCTTGGGCTCTTTCCCGGGCGTCCACGAGTCCGTTTCGATCCCGGTCGAAGGCCCGCCTGATCAACTCCGCGGCTAAAGGGCGTCGGCGGTTTGCCAGGGTTTCCACATGCAAACCCGGAACCCGCGGCGAACGAAGCTTGAGAGCGAGCTTGCGGGGAGAGCGTTTTTCGTTGTCCCAGGCCTCTCGGCCACCCATGAAACCGACGACGAGAGTCTCGTTCTCGCCGATCGGCGTCTTGGTAATGAAGTCGTCCCAGGTTTGCCCCCGCGCGTCCGACACGAATCCGCCGACAACAAGAACTGCCGCGGACGCCAAGGCTGTAGTCGGCGTAGTCACATAGCTCGGAAGCGAGTCTCCCGACCATTCGAATAAGGGTCCCGCGAACCTATGATGCACTACCTTCAAGGCCGGTGAGATCATAGATCTCTTGAGCCGCGAAGCGGTGCCGGGAAAGACGCGGTAGGAGCCCCTGCCCGCGATTCCATAGCCGTCCCATGAATCCGCGGATTCACGGAAACGAACCGTCCATGTCAGTCGCCGCGGCTCGCCGTCAATACTCCTTCACCATGTCCACGACGTTGCGCAGTTGCTCCCCGGCGGCGAAGCGGGCGATGTTTTCCTTGTAGAGCTTCAGGCGCAGCGGCGTTCCGCTTTCACCCTGCGTGGCGACATGCGGCGTGATGATCACGTTGTCGAATTTCCAAAGGGCGTTTCCCTTCGGCAGCGGCTCGGGGTCGGTGACGTCGAGCCCGGCCCCGGCGAGACGGTCGCTGTCGAGCGCCTTGATGAGGGCCGCCTGGTTGTAGATCTTGCCGCGCGACACGGCGATGAAGTAGCTGCCGCGCTTCATCCGCTCGAACTGGCCCGGGCCGATCATGCCTTCGCTGTCTTTCGTATGCGGTACGCACAGAAAAAGGACATCTGCTTCCGGGATCACTTCGTCGAGGCGGTCGGGATAGACCATGCGGTCGAAGCTCGGCCGCGGCGGAAACTCCTTCGGGTCTACGCCGATGACCGTCATGCCGAAGGCCTTCGCGCGTTGCGCGACGTTGGACCCGATGCCGCCGGTGCCGACGACGACGGCGGTCTTGTTGTAGAGCTCTTGCAGTTGGAAGTTCTTTCGCTCCCACCCTTCTTGCGGTTGGACCTTAATGAAGTGGTTGATTTTGCGGGTGAAGGCCAGCAGCATGCTAAAGGCGTGGTCGGCGATGGCGGACGAAGAGAGCGTCTTGGCGTTGGTCATGACGGCGTCGCTGTTGACGATCTCCGGATGCAGGTAGGGCTTGACGCCGGCGCTGGTGATTTGCACCCACTTCAGCTTCTTGGCGGCCTGGAAGACTTCCCGAGACGGCGAACCGATGATCGCGTCGGCGTCGGACACCTCCTTGAGAAGGGCCTGCTTGCGCGCCGACTCGGAGGGGGCGTCGGCCACGATCGCGACCACATCGGCGCTGTCGCCGGGGTTCGGGATATGGACCAGATTCACGTTCTTGGGACTGGCGTCGCGAAGCTCTTTGACGAGCGCTTCGGACATGCCCATGACGACGATTTTTTTGGTTTGGGCGTAAAGAGTGGTGGTCGTGGCGAGAAGCAGTATGAGAAGGGTTTTCATTCGATATCTCCGTTTTCGGGTGGGAGTCAATTTCGACAAATAGCATACACTATCGGTCGCCCGCCGTCATTCTCCGGTATACGACAGAAATGCAAAAGTCCCTCTCGCAACACGAGCAACAGAAACCAAGGCGCCGACGGAAGTCCGCGCTCAGCCCTTATCGCCGCGGCGGTTTCAGGTCAGCGGCGGCCGCGGCCGAGCCCGATCATTCGGCCCGGAAGCTTGACGAGGAATTGAAATTTCCGGTGGTGAGGAATGCGGGTTAGTGCTTCGTCAAGCCGTGCTCAATCGCGTAATGGGCCAGTTCCACGCGCCCGGAAAGCCCCAACTTTTCGTTGATTTGGTAAAGATGGTTCTTCACGGTTTGCTCGCTGAGAAACAACGCCTCGGCGATTTGGCTGTTGGTGTGCCCCTCGGCGACCAAGGCCACGACCTCCCGCTGCCTGTTGGTCAGCGTTGGTCCGACTTCTTGGGTGTCTTTGCGGAGGCTGCTCATCAACGCCGCGGTGGTTCCACTGTCCAACCACACTTCGCCGCGATGAACGCGCCGAATGCTTTCGGTCAGCTCCAACGTCGCCATCTGTTTGAGCACAATCGCCGATGCTCCGTAGCCGATCGCGCGGACGTGCTGTTGCGGATCGTCGGACGCGGTGAGAACGATGACCTTCGTCGCGGAGGCGTCGGAGCGCAACCGCAGCAATGTCGTCTGGCCGTCGAGACCCGGCATCTGCAGGTCGAGCAGCAAGATGTCGGGACGGTTTTCACGCAACAGAGGAGACACGTCCGCCCCGTCGCCGACTTCCCCGACGATCTCAAAACCCGGCTCTAATGAAAGCAACTGCCGTACGCTGTCCCGAAAGACAGGATGATCGTCCGCCAGCGCGACTCGAATTACTTCTTGCTGTGCCATCGCTTTTTTGGAGAATTTCTTCCTCGGGGGATGAGGAATTCCCTCTCCTTTATGGTGCTGGCGGGCGGACCCTTCGGTCCATAGGCAGGAAGTACCAAAAGCGGGCCGTGTGTATACGCAGGACCTGGATGGTACGGACTACGATCGGTACCTCAACGACCTAGGGGTAAGCCTTTAGTCCTATCGTTTTGTCGCCGAGACGTCCGCGGCTCTTGCCGAGCGCGTGACTAGTGAACGGCCGCCGGCTCAATCACCGGCAAGCGATGGTCCCCGCCGGCGGGCGCGGGCGGCTCGACGATCGCCAGTTCGCTCCGCCGAACGGTCTGGGGTAGACGGAAGGTCGCCGGGTCAGCGCGGTTCGTCACGGCTTGCTGAATATCGGGGAAATCTACCAAGAGGGCGTCGCGGTCGGGCTGCAGACTTTCAAGCTGGTCGAGCAGACGTTCGGCGCCGCTGAAATCCTCGGCGAGGCATCGCACTTTCTCGCCCCAGAACGCCAGGCCGCCCGTCGACTTCGCCAGCACCGCCAACGCCAGAGCAAGGCAGTCGAGCGAGGGACGGGTGTTGTCGGCGGGTTGGCCGGAATGTTCAAGCAAATCCAGCGCATCGCGGTACCGCCCCAGTCGCGCGAACATGCAAAGCAGTGTGCTCCAGAAGACTTCTTGATCCGGTTCCTCGTTGTACGCGGCCAGGAAGTGGTCGGCGGCGGCCGCGTCGTTGGCCCGCGATTCCTCGATCAAGCCCAACAGAAAGCGCGCCCGTCCCCGGACCAGCGGAAGGTCCATCGAATACTGTTGATGCGCCGGAGCAATCTCGGCGTCCTCGGCGCTAACGGCGCGAAGTCGTTCCCCGGCCTCCTCCACCCGGCCCGAGGCAATCCACGCCCGGCAGCGAATCAATTCCAGTAGCGGCGATGGGCCGTGCCGCAGCAATAATTCTTCAGCCAACTCGCCGGCCTCGGCGAAGCGCCCGGCGTCGTGGAGTAACCGGCTGCACTCGGCGATGCCGGCCGTGACCCAAGGCACGGCCGGCGGTTCATCAGGCCATTGCTCGCGCACGTAGCCGACAAAGTTTTCGAAACGCTCGAGCAGTTCCGCGCCCCGGGCCATGTGGGCGTGATGGTAGAGGTAGTTCGAACGCACCAGCGGGTTCGCCGCTTCGGGGTCTTCCAGAGCCGCTTCGAGCAAACGCGTGTTGCGCTCCGTTTTGCCTCGCTCGAGGAAGACGTCTTGGCGATAACCGTAGTGGAGAACCAGCGCCTTGAGCGTAAGCGAGCGAACCGCCGCCAGCGGCTGCGCGACCTGTTCATGAACGCGGCCAATATAGCGCAGCCCCGGCGTCAGCCGATAAAGCCGCGGGGCAATCCAACGGCGACCCGTCGGGCCCTTCTCGTCGGCGTTGGCGAATTGCAGGTAGGCAACGTCAAATTCCGCTCGGTCCACCGCCTCGCGCAGATGGTGGGCCGTGGCCGGGTCCAGGCGTTCGTCCGCGTCGAGAGTGAGCATGAAATCTCCCTCCGTCGCCTCAATCGCCTGGTTGCGGGCTTCGGCGAAGTGCTCGGTCCAGGGGAAGTCAATCACCCGCGCCCCGTGGGAATGCGCGATCCGGGCTGTCTCGTCGGTCGAACCCGTGTCGACCACCACGATTTCGTCCACCACGCCCAGCACCGACTCCAAGCAGCCATCCAAAAACTGCTCCTCGTTCTTGACGATCATGCACAGGCTGATGCGGTTACGGTGGCGCGTCAGCCGCGCTTCGCGGCCGGCCGCGGCGGGAGTTGGCATGTTCATGGCAGCGATACTCGCAATCCTTCGTGAATCTCGGGAAAGTCCGAAATGCACCAAGGGCTCTCGGGTGTGTGCTGGTCAACCTGATCGAGAAAACGCGTCGCCACCTCGCTGCGTGGCGACCATTGCCGCACCCGTTGCTCCAGTTTCGACGTCCTCGGTGAATTGACGATCAAACTCAGCGCCAAGTTAAGGCAATCGATCTCGGGCAGATTCTGCTCGCGGAGGCGCGGGTGCGCCCGAAGGGTCTCGGCCGCCTCGGCGAAGCGTTCGCGCTGCGCTTGGACACAGGCCAACCGCAACACCGCCGGCAGATGACCCGGGTCCAGCTCCACCAGCCGAGCATAACCGGCTTGCGCCTCCTCGAGCCGTCCTTCGCGCTCGGCGATTTCCGCCCGCAAATAGTGGGCCCGCCGACCCACCAGCTGGACGTCGAGGGGGAAATGTCGATACGGAGCGGCGATTTGTGGATCGTCGGTGAGGATCTCGGCCGCCGCCTCCTCGGCCGCTTCGTAATCTCCCGCCGCGGCACGCGCCCGCGCCACCGCGAGAAACAGCGGCGGCGACGGACCGAAGCGCGCCAGCAGGCGGCGCGCGCGAACCTCGGCTTCCGGGTGGCGTCGCTGATCGCTCAGCCACCAAGCATACTGCGCCAGCCCCGACGGTATCCAAGGCGCGACCGGCGGCTGCTGGAGTGTCCGCTCGGCCTCCACGAATTGAACCCATGCCGCCACCCGCCTGTCGCGCTCCGGCGGCGGCGAACCGAACGCTCGATAGAATTGGTACAAGCTGCGCTCGACCACGTCATCTTCCGGCGTCTCGGCCAGCGCGGTTTCGATCAGCTGTAGATTGCGTTCGGCCTTGGCCCCGCGCCCGGCGGCGCTCTGATATCCGCTGTGCACGATCGTAATCCCGCGAGCCTCTTCGACGTGGTGCTCCCCGGCGTCGGGAAACAGCGGACGTTCATGGATCCTTCCGCGATAGCGTATACCCGAGTCACGGCGAAAAAGCCGCAGCGCCCGCCAACGCGCGCCGGCGACTTCCGCGTCGTCCAAGTCGGCCGCTCCGGGGCGCCGGGATTGAGCGTTCCTCGATTCCGCGTCCACCAAGTCCACGAAAAAACCGTCCGCCGAGCACTCGCGCACGGTTTCACGCAAGCGCTCGCGCGACGGGCCGTGCAGAGCTTCGTCGCAATCGACAACGAGAATCCACTCCCCCCGCGCCAGATCCAGAGCGTGGTTGCGCGCCGCCGAAAAATCGTCCACCCAGGGGAAGTCGGCCACCCGCGCGCCGTGACGCCGGGCCGTTTGTTTGGTGCGGTCCGCGGAACCCGTGTCCACCACCACGACCTCATCAACGGCGCCCGCGAGCGACTCCAGACACCCCCCGATCGCTCCCTCCTCGTCACGCGCGATCAGGCACGCGGTGATCTTCGGGGACGCCTCCCCGTCCGACCCCGCCGCGCGACCGCGCCAGAGCCCTTGGCGGCTGCGAAACAGCGGCCGACGACGAATGTTCTGCTTGGCGATCGGGCTGGTCTCCCTTCTTCCGGCGGCGAACGAAAGCCCCGCGCGCGCGGCAATGCCTGTCTATCTTGATCGGCAATCGGGGCGGCAAAGTGTAGATCGTGCTCATCGTTGGGAGGGGTACGAGGCCGTTTCAATTTCAACGGCCTTTGTCCGCCAAGGAAGCGCTCGCGCCCGTGCCGTTTCCGCCGTACCCAACTCCCGCGACTCCGCGCGACGTAGTAAAATATTCGCCTAGCTCGCTTTTTTCATCGCCTGTGCTCTGAACCATCGCCGCCGCGGCGAAAACGAAACCCGAAAGGTCCTTTGATGAATCCCCAGTTTGTTCGCATTCGTAACCGCATCATCAATCTCGCGGCGATCTCCTACGTTCGTCTCTACGACGAGCTTGACCGCGTTGATGTTCGGCTCCTCGGCCCCCACCACGACGTCGCTCTCACCATCACTCTGGAAGGCGCGGAGGCCGCGCCCGTACGCCGATTCCTACTCGATTCCAACCTCGTCACCGACCTGCGCCCGCCCGGCGCGGCGGTATAGCACCCGCTCCCCCTCGGAGCCCTCCTGAACCGCCGAGGCCCCACGCCCGCGCGACGACAATAATTAGCCGTCCTGCTCTTCTACCTCTATAAAAATAAGCTAGGATGGGTATTTACTTAACTCAGGTGACCACAAGATGTAGGATCGGGGAAATGGAAGATTATCCTCGGAATCTGGCCGAGTTCGAGGCGCGTTTCGCCACCGAGCAGGCCTGTCGAGAGTATCTGTGTCAACTCCGCTGGCCGGAGGGTTTTCGTTGTCCGCGATGCGGGCACGACAAAGCGTGGGCGGTGCGGACAGCGCTGCTGGAGTGCGCCGGCTGCGGGCATCAAGCTTCTCCAACGGCGGGCACAATATTTCAAGACACCCGCCAACCCCTCCAGAGTTGGTTTCGAGCCATGTGGTGGCTCACGAGCCAGAAGAACGGGGCGAGCGCGCTGGGCTTGCAGCGGGTGTTGGGCCTGGGCAGCTACAAAACGGCCTGGACTTGGTTGCATAAGCTCCGGCGCGCCATGGTGCGGCCCGGACGCGATCGGCTCAGCGGGCGCGTGGAGGTTGACGAGACTTACTTAGGAGGCTTGGAGGAGGGCGTGCGCGGTCGCCAAACCGACGCTAAGGCGCTGATTGTAGTAGCGGCCGAGGAAGATGGTGCCGGCATCGGGCGGGTTCGGATACGCACCATTCCCAACGCCTCCGGGGACAGCTTGATGGCCTTCGTCGGCGAGTCGATCGAACCCGGCAGCGTGGTCCATACCGACGGTTGGCTGGGATACGAACCGCTCGAAGGCGACGGCTATCGCCACGAGGTGAGCTACCTGGAGGGGCAACCGGCGCGCGCCTCGAAACTGCTCCCCCGGGTGCACCGCGTGGTGTCGTTAGTGAAGCGCTGGATACTGGGCACGCATCAAGGAGCGGTCAGTCACGAGCATCTCGACTCCTACCTCGACGAATTCGCCTTCCGCTTCAACCGCCGCAAGTCCAGAAGTCGAGGCAAGCTCTTTTACCGCCTGGTTCAACAGGCCGTCGCCGTGCCACCGGCACCCTACAAATCGCTGGTCGGAGGCACCGCGACACGCGCTACGGACGACCACAACATGTAGGGGCTATTTCCCAATACCTGAGTCAAGTAAATACCCATCATAAGCTATACTTATAAGACGTGGGCGTTTCCCAGTTCAAAGTCATTCGCGACATTGCACAAACCAGCAGCATCAGCCGCGCCGCCCAGATCAACGGCATCAGCCAGTCCGCCGCCAGCCAACTCGTTCGCCAACTCGAAAAGCAACTGCGCGTCGAACTGCTCGACCGCACCAAGCGCCCGCTAAAGCTCACCGCCGCCGGCAAGATCTACGCCGCCGCCGCCCGCGACATCGTCCGCCGTTATCGGGAGATGGAATCCCAACTCGAAGCCCTTCGTAAGGAATTGGCCGGAACCGTGCGCGTTGCTTCGATCTATTCGACCGGCCTCTACCAAATGGCCCGCATGAAAGAGCGCTTCGAGGAACAGCACGCCCAGGCCAATATCCATCTCGATTACATGCGCCCCGACAAGGTCTACCAAGCGGTCTCGGAAGACCGCGCCGACCTCGGCTTAATTAGCTACCCCAACCCCGGCAAAGACCTGAAATCGATCCCTTGGCGCTCCGAGCGCATGGTGCTCGCCATCCCGCCCACCGCCTGGCCCGCAAGCGGTCTCTCAAGCCGGCTGATCTCGAAGGGGAGGAATTCGTCAGTTTCGACCCCGATCTGTCGATTCGCAAGGTCCTCGACCGGTTCTTTCGCGACCACGGCGTCCACCGCAAAGTCGTCCTCGAATTCGACAACATTCAGATGATCAAGGAAGCGCTCACGATCGGTTCGGGCATCAGCATTCTGCCCGAGCGAACCGTTCGTCACGAAGCGATTGAAGGCAGGCTCGTCACCTTGGCCGTGGAGGCCGAGGGTCTCGTCCGCCCGGTAGGCATTATTCACCGCCGCGGCAAAAAATTCTCCCCAGCCGTCACGCAGTTCTTGGATTTTCTCCGCCAAGCCGACCCCGAATAGCGCCTCCTCCAAAAATGCCTTTCAATCGTCCAACGGATTACCGCATAGCCTCTCAAATCCCAAACGCCTAAAGCCGTTCCGCCACTCACGCGCTTCACCTCAACCGTCGATACAGGTAGAGAGCTATCTGGAGGAACCCATGGAACCCACCATTGAAGAACGGCGGCAATGGCGAAGAACCGAACTCGAAACCCCGGGCGCGGTGACGGTTTGCTGTTTAGATCGCGAAAAGGGATTACAAACCATTCAAGTCCGGGTCGCCGACGTGAGCCAAGGCGGCCTGGGGATTTACTCTCCGATGCCGCTTTCCATCGGCTCTCGCCTCTCCACCGGCGGCACCCTCGACGAGTTCCCCGTCGACCTCTACGGGCGAGGGGCCAAGGTCGCGAGTTGCAGGAAACTGGCTGACGGCAACTACAAAATCGGTTTGGCGTTCGAGGAGGTTCCCGAGCGGCAAACGCCCGCCGAGCGAGGCATTTGGCATACCAGCGCCGATGGGCGCACCATTTCCCTCAATGCTTCGATGTGTCGGATGTTGGAGGTCGCCGGTTCGGAAGATCTCATCGGCAAGCCCTACGATTCCTTCTTGAGGCGGACGGAAAGTGCCTCCGAGCCATCCAGGAAAGCCGCGTCGTCGTTGGGCGAGGCCCAATTGACCGGTCGCCTCGGCTCGAGGAGAAAGGTCCTCATCCACGAAGAGCCGCTGTTCAACTCCGCCGGCACGCTCCGAAGCTGTCTGCGAACCTTCACCGACCTCGACGCCCTACGCGGCTAGCTCCACGCCGGCACGCTTTTCTCATCGCGTCACGAGGCGCGCGCCGCTTGGCGCGCGACGGTGAGACCTCTCCAACCCAAGATCCCGCGACGAAACTCGATAGGATGTGATGAACATCATGACCGCCGAAGAAAATCTTGCTCGTCTCGGAATCACACTGCCCGCCGCGCCGCCCGCCGTGGCGAACTACGTGGCCTGGGTCCGCGCGGGCAATCTCGTCGTCACCTCGGGCCAACTTCCTTGGGAGGGATCGGTGATGAAATACACCGGCCGTCTCGGCGACCGGCTGACAACCGAGCAAGGCTATCAAGCCGCCCGTCTGACGACCATCAACGGCCTGGCGCAAATTCGAGCGGCCGTCGGTGATCTGGAAAAGGTCGTACAGGTCGTCCGGCTGGAAGGAAACGTGTTCTCGGCCCAAGACTTCACCGAGCAACCGCAAGTCCTCAACGGCGCATCCGACTTATTGATGGAAGTCTTCGAAGAACGAGGCCGCCACACCCGCACCGCGCTCGGCATCTCGGAGATGCCCCTGCAAGCCGCCGTCCAACTGAGCTTCTGGGCCGAGGTCCGCGATTAGCCCGGGCTGGGAGTCTCTTCCGAAATGTCTCCCTTCAAGCGCACGAGCGTTACTTACGTTGCCGAGACCGCTAATCTCCACAGCCGAGAAGCGGCGGCCGGAATGTAGCCCAGGGTGGAGCCGGAACGGCGAAACCCTGGGTGGGATCTCCCACCGGAGTGAGCCCTGAAAGGGCGGCGGAAAACTCCCGCCTCGCTCTTCGAGACGTCTCATTCCAACCCCGCCCGCTCCAGCCAATAGTTCTCAAGCGCCTGGTCGATCCGCTCTTTCTCAAAATCAACCATCTCGGTGTGGTCCCGCTTGAAAGCAAGATAATCGGCGATGGCCGCCGCCTGCTCCTGATTGAACACGGCAAACTTGTGATGGGCGTGGTGAGCCCACGTGCGCTCGCCGTAACGTCGGGGATTGATCTTCTGATCCTTCGACGCCTCGAAAAGCCCGTGGGGCAACTGAAAAGAGGGGTCCTGCGACATCAACCCGCCGTCGATGTCGGCAATGAGATACGCCGGCAAGTAAAACTGAAAAGCCTCGTCGGAGAAAAAATTCAAGGCCGCAGCATACCCATCCGGCGCTTGATCGAGAAATTGCGCGGTAATCTTCGTCCAGTCGTCCTTGTCCTTGAAATCCTCCGCGAGTAGATAGGGCTCTTCGCCTTCGTTGCTGCCCCGCGGGCACCCGTTCCCCGGAAATTCGACATGCGCGAAAGTCCGCCGGATTCGATCTTTTAGCCCGTAAACGTCGGTCATGGTGACAAGTTCTTTCCCTCGTCAACTCGCCATGGCCTTCTCAACCAGCCGGTTCAGCACATTCCCCGCCTCGAAATATTCCTCGGCGATCTCTCGCGCCGCGCGGCAGTGGGCGTCGTAACGACCCTCAAGGTCTTCGAGTGCCGCCAGGGCGTCTGCCGCTCCTAGGAAGGGGATCACTCCCCCCTCGGCCGAAAGCCATTCGGAAAACCCGGTCTGCTGAACCAACGCGGGGCGCCCACTCGCCAAGTACGCGGCCGTGCGCTCGCTGAACCAGCCGCATTGGGACACCACATAGCCATGTTTGGCGATGCCTATTTCCGCCCTTGATTGGCGGATGAACTCCTGGTAGCTGCGTGGAGTCGGCACCTGATCATGGCCGCCGCGCACGATCCAACCTTGTTCGGCCAACCATTCTCGCTGTTGGTCGGGAATCATGCAGACCTGAAGTTCCCGACGGCGCCGGTCCTGCGCGGCAAATCCCCCAGCCCTTTGAGTGATTCGTCTTTCATGCCATAGTGCGCGCCGCCGTATTCCATGGCGCCGAAACTATTCCACGACAGCACAGTCGTGATCCTACCGTCGGGCGGCGGCTCGGCGACCGGCCAGCCATCAAGCGTCACCGGCTGCCGGGTCGGCTGCCAGGGCAGACCGGCATCGGGAATCGTGCAAACCGGTTTCCCGATGTTTTCGCCAAAAGAGAAGAACACCGTGTGCTTACGCGCTTCATCGAGAAACGCCGGCGTGGTCAGGTGCCGGATTTGCGTAAAGCCCGGGTCGGTATCGATGAAGGCCCTTACGGGAATTTCAGCCAGCCAAGGGCGCATCGGGTTGATCCACCCCGAGATATTGATCAGCAGATCGGCGTCCTTGCAAATCCCGACCATCTTCTCGGCACAGGGACCTTTCCACCCTCCCCCGTGAGCGTCGTAATAGGCCCAGCGCGATCCAAATCCTATGGCATTGAGCGCATCGCCGGCGAACGTTAACCCCGCTTCCGCGTCCGTCGTCTGGATGTCTTGCTCGGGCTGATGGCAAAGGGCCTGATCCGTGCTGTCCTCGCAGAAATAAACGTCGTGGCCCAGTGCCGCCAGCCCCTTCACGTAATGGAGATAATGCCAAGCCATGCCGCCGTAACGGCCGCGCACCAAGTAGCCCAGCACGACAATTCGCAGCCGCTGCGAGGAGGAACGAACGAGACTGCGAAGGAAACCCATGTCGAGATGCGGCGAAGACCCCGGCGCTTCTTTCGCCTCTACACCGCGTCGGAAATCGAGCTAAACCGAAAGCTCTTCACCCGCAAAGCCGGCAGCAGCATGCGGTAGGACAAAGGCCCCGACCAGCCCGCCGTCGGTTGAGTCTGCCCCAGCGCATCGATCTCGGCGAGCAGCCGATACGGACTCTCATTGAAGCGGAAGTTCTTCAGCGGCCGGCGCACCTTGCCGTCCTCGATCCAAAACAACCCGTCCCGCGTCAAACCTGTATACAACGCCTGCCTCGGATCGACCGAGCGGATATACCAAAACCGCGTCACCAGTACCCCGCGTTCAGTGGAAGCAATCAACTTTCCAAGCGAAGTGTCGGAACCTTGCATGATCAGATTCGGCAACGGCGGCCCCGGCGTCTTCTTTTGCTTTTGCGCCCAAAAACGCGAATACCGTAAATTCTTCAGCACCCCTTCCCGCACCAAATCCGCCTTGCGCCCCGGAAGCCCGCCCCATCCAAACGGCGCCGACGGAATGACGGCGTGCGCCGGGTCCGTGAAAATATTCACGCGCGGATCGAAAATCCGTTCCCCAAGCCGCGTCTTGCCCTCCGCCGCGGAGAATACGCTGCGACCTTCGTCCGCCAAGCGCGCGTCGAGAATTCTCGGCATCATGCGGCCGATCAAATCTCCGACCGCTTGGGGTTCGAGAATGGCCGGATACTCGCCCGGCTTCATTTCACGGCCGTCACGCGAGTCGACTGCCTTTTTCGAGGCTGTCGCGACGGTCTCTTTGAAATCGATGCTCCCGACCCGATGAGAACTGGTCTTCGTATATCCCGAGCCCTTGTCGTCGGGCGTTCTCGCCGTCACTGAAAACGTCGCGTCCGTGCCGCGATGGTAGGCGAATAGCCCCGCCGAGTTGGCGACCGCGTACTCGTCGACGCTGTTTTCGAAAAAGCCCGCCGCGATGACCTTGCGTTGCTTGGCCTCGGTGATCGCGTCGGCCGCGGATTTCGCCCGCCTCTTCGCCGCTAGCTCCCCGGTCTCGGCATCGAAGGCGTTTACTTCCAGATATTCTTGGGGACCGAGCAGCGGCATGTATTCGCGCTCTTCGGGCGAGATGGCGGCCAACTCCTCGGCTCGCGCCGTCAGAGCCCGCAATTCCGAGCGCGCGTTGGCCGGGTTCCCCAGATCGACGCTGCCCTCGACCGTCGCCTTGCGTTTGCCTTTCCAGGCCGTCACGGCCGCCTCGCCTACCCGCGTCAGCCCGCTCGTTGTCGGCGCGTTTCGGGCGAAGCGCAGAAAGCCGTGACGCCGGTCGCTCAGCGTAATCTCGACCTCGGGAACTTCGGCGGCCTCGAGCGCGCTTTTGGTTAACTCCCGCGCCTGGTCGCCGGTCATGCTTTCCCCCCGGTGTTGATCACGTTAATCCCGCGGAAGCGGCTGGGCGTACAGCCGTGGCTGACGGCGTTGATCTGTCCCGGCTCGCCCTTGCCGTCGCGGAACGCTCCGCCCAGAAGATACTCCTCGCGGCCGGCGACCCCGTCGCAAGCGTTCCAGAATTCCGGCGTGCGCGACTGGTAGGCCACATCGCGCAGCAACTGATTCTTCTTGCCGTTCTTGATCTCCCAGAACAGTTGCCCGCCGAACTGGAAGTTGTAGCGCTGCTGATCGATCGAATAGCTGCCCCGGCCCAGGACCAAAATGCCCTTCTTGATGTCGGCCATCAACTCCTCCTCGGTGAGCTTGCTGTCACCCGGATCGAGCGAAACATTCGGCATTCGCTGAAAGACCACGCTCGACCAACTATCGGCGTGCGCGCAAGCATGCGCCTTGATCCCCTTGACCAAGCCCTCCTGCTCGCGCGTCGTCTGGTAGTCGACGAAAATTCCATCGCGGATCAAATGCCAACGCTCGGCCGGCGCCCCGTCGTCGTCATAGGCGACCGTCGCGAGACCGGTCGGCTGAGTACGGTCGGCGACCATGTTGACCCACTTCGAGCCATAGCGAAACTTGCCGAGTTTGTCGGGCGTGAGAAAACTTGTCCCGGCATAGTTGGCCTCGTAGCCCAATGCGCGGTCCAGCTCGGTCGGGTGCCCGCAGCTTTCGTGAATCGTCAACCACAAGTTCGTCGGGTCGAGCAATAGATCGTACTCACCCGGCTCCACGGACGGCGCCTTGAGTTTGGCCACGGCCTCCTCGCCTGCCTGTTCGGCTTCGGCGATAAAAGGATGCTCCTCGATCGCTTCCCACCCGCGCTGCGTCGGCTGCATCAGCGAGTTGCGGGATTGCGAATCCCCTTTCGCCCGATCGACCGCCGTCACGCGGAACGTCCCATACGAGCGAACAATGTCTTGCTGAATCCGCGAGCCCAGGCTCGATGCGAAATAACGGTCTTCCCGCACCGCCCGCGCGTAGCTCGAAACGAAGCTTACGCCCTTCACCGCCAGCGCCGCTTCATTGACCTTGAGCAACAAATCGACCTTGCGTTCAATCGGAATCGTGAAGGGATCAACCTTGTACGCCGACTTCCACGTCCCCGTATGGGCCTTGAGCGGCGCGAGCCGCACCGGCCGGGTCTGAATCGTCGCGTTCGCCTCCGCGATTTCCACGGCGTTCGCCACCACCTCGGCCAACGCCTCTTCGCGAAAATCGTTGCTTGCCGAAAACCCCCAAGCGCCCTTCTTCAGCACCCGCACGCCATAGCCGTAGCTCGAGCTCGAAACGACGTTCCGCACCTGGCGCTCGCGCGTGAAAAGGCCCTGATCGTCGTAGCGGCTGATGCGAATATCGGCGTACTCCGCCCCGGCTTTCTTGGCGAGGCCGAGCGCTTGGTCAGCCAACTTGTCACGGTCGCTTTTCTCGGCCGCCGTCAGACGCGCGGCCGGCACCGCCGCCGCGGCGGCAAGAAAATCTCGGCGGGTGAGCATGGTGTTCCTATTGTAGTCAGCACCGCCAGACCTTTTTGTGGCCCGCCGTACCAGGCCCACGCATCCCAGAAGCCACCCTTCCGAAAACAGCCTGCAAGCCCCGACACGCATCACCTTCAAGCCCGGCAAACAGCGCATGCCTTGAGCCGCGAAGCGGCGGCGGTACTCGCCCAAGCTCCCCCAACCGGCAGCGACAAACGAGCGCAAAACCAGTAGCGACGAACACTCGTGTTTATCCAAGCGCTTCTGCTGCTCGTATGGTTGGAAGGATGTGCCACATTTATGCCGTACGCCCCGCCGGCCGCGGTCAATCCCCTCGGTTCGCCGAAATGTTACACTGGAGCTTCCCTTCAAGCTTCCCAGGAAATATCAGCGATCGTGAACCTCACTCGGGTGATCGGACTCTTCGGAAATTCCTCTCACCCCCGTGTTGCGTCCGGATTCTTTTCTTCATCGTTTGCGGAACGAGTCCCGTGTGATTCGCCCTCTCGGTTCCCAGGAAAGGACCTATGAAATTCGGCGTTGTCTTGTTTCCCGGTTCCAACTGCGATCACGATGCCTACTATGCGGTGGAGACCAACCTCGGCCGCGAGGCCTCGCTTGTCTGGCATGAGTCCGAGGACCTGTCGGGCCTCGACGCCGTGCTGCTGCCGGGCGGGTTCTCCTACGGGGATTATCTGCGGCCCGGGGCGATCGCGCGTTTTTCACCCGTGATCGGAGCGGTCAAGAAGTTCGCCGACTCGGGCGGGCTCGTACTGGGCATCTGCAACGGCTTTCAAGTGTTGGTCGAAAGCGGCCTGTTGCCCGGCGCGTTGATCCGCAACCGCGACCTTCGCTTCGCCTGCCGAACCGTTCATCTGAAAACGGCGACGCGTGACTCGCCTTTCACCAACGCAGTGGAAGCTGATCGCCCGTTGGCGGTTCCCATCGCCCACGGCGACGGCTGCTACCACGCCGACGAAGCCACCCTCGATCAGCTCGAAAACCAAGACCGCGTGGCGTTCCGTTATTGCGACGCCGCCGGCCGCATCACCGACGAAGCCAACCCCAACGGCTCGCTACGCAACATCGCGGGCGTTTTAAGCGAAGGCCGCAACGTGATGGGCATGATGCCGCACCCCGAGCGGGCGTCGGACCCCGCCATGGGGTCGACCGACGGACTGGCCGTATTTCATTCCATGACCGCCGCCATGGTCGGCGCGGCTCGCTGATCGAAATAGCACGATGGCCACGTTGACCGCCGATCTAATCGCACAACACGGGCTGACCCCGGAAGAGTACAGCCGCATCCTCGAACACCTCGGCCGCGAGCCGACCTTCACGGAGCTGGGCATTATCAGCGTGATGTGGAGCGAGCACTGCTCCTACAAGAGTTCGCGGCTGCATTTGAAAAAGCTGCCGACCGAGGGCGGCAGCGTGCTCGTCGGCCCCGGTGAAAACGCCGGCATTATCGACATCGGCGGCGGTTGGGCCGCGGCGTTCAAAATCGAGTCGCACAACCATCCCAGCTTCATCGAACCGTTTCAAGGAGCCGCGACAGGCGTCGGCGGCATTCTCCGCGACATCTTCACCATGGGAGCACGGCCGATCGCCGTGATGGATTCCCTGCGCTTCGGCGAACTCGACGACCCCGAAAGCGGCCCCCGCAACCGCCATATCGTCAGCGGAGTCGTTGGCGGCATCAGCCACTACGGCAATTGCTTCGGCGTCCCCACCATCGGCGGCGAGTGTATTTTCGAACCCGGCTACGATGGCAATCCGCTGGTCAATGCTTTCGCCTTAGGCATCTTTCGCAAGGACAAGATTTTCTTCGGGCAAGCGTCGGGCGTCGGCAACCCGGTCATCTATGTCGGAGCCAAAACGGGTAAGGACGGCATCCACGGAGCCTCGATGGCGTCGAGCGAATTCGACGAGGAATCGGAAGAGAAGCGTCCCAATGTCCAAGTCGGGGACCCATTTCTCGAAAAGCTGCTGCTCGAAGCTTGTCTCGAAGCGATGGAAACCGGCGCTATCGAGGGCATTCAAGACATGGGGGCCGCCGGGCTGACCTGCTCGACCTGCGAGATGGGCGGGCGCGGCGGCAGCGGCATCGAGATTGAACTGAAACACGTCCCGCAGCGCGAAAGCGGCATGACGCCCTACGAGATCATGCTGTCGGAATCGCAAGAGCGGATGCTGCTCGTCGCCGAGCGCGGCCGCGAGCAGGAGGTCTATGACGTCTTCCGCAAATGGGGTTTGGACGCGGCCGAGATCGGCGTGGTCACCGGCGACGGCCTGCTGCGCGTCAAGAATCAAGGCGAGGTGGTCGCCGAGATTCCCAATCCACTGCTGACCGACGACGCGCCGCTCTACGACCGGCCGGCCTCGACGCCGCCGCGAACCGCGCCGCTCGACGGCCCCGAGATCGATCTGTCGGAAACCGCGGGCTTCGGCGACGCGCTCGCGACACTGCTTGCCTCGCCTGACATCTGCTCCAAGCGCTGGGTCTTCGCGCAATACGATTACATGGTTCGCACGAATACCACGGCGGGCCCCGGAGGCGACGCGGCGGTGGTCCGCGTCAAGGAAGCCGGCGTTTCGCTGGCCATGGCGCTCGACGGCAACGGGCGATTCTGCGCGCTCGACCCTCGCGAAGGCGCCAAGCTGGCCGTGGCCGAGTGTTGCCGCAATCTCGCCACGGTCGGGGCGGAGCCGATGGCGGCGACGAACTGCCTAAATTTCGGCAACCCGGAAAAACCCGAGATCATGGCCCAGCTCATCGAAGCCATCGAAGGGATCGGCGAGGCTTGCCGACATTTCGAAACACCGATTACCGGCGGCAACGTCAGCCTCTATAACGAAACCTTGGGAGAAGGCATCTACCCGACGCCGGTGATGGGCATCGTCGGATTGGTCGATCACCAAGACCCTCCGCCGGGCATTCATTTCCGACAACCCGGACGCCGACTGGTCTTGCTGGGCGGACTTCTGCCGGGCACGGCCGGCGCCGACGCGCAAATCGAGCGGCGTTTTGGGAGTTCGCAATACGCCAAGGTTATCGTCGGCGAGGTCTGGGGATTGCCTCCCGCGCTCGATATGGATTATGAGAAGCGCGTGCATTCGGCGGCCCGCCGCATCGTGAAGGCGGGCTTGGCGGAATCGGCGCACGACCTCAGTGACGGCGGGCCGGCCGTCGCCGCCGCGGAATCGTCGTTTGGCTCCGCGGGCATCGGAGCGGCGATCGAGCTTGATTCCGCGATCCCGGCGCACTATTTGCTGTTTCACGAAGCGCCGTCGCGGATCTTGCTGTCGGTTGCGGAAGACGCCCTCGGCGATGTCCTCGCGGCGGCAGCCGATTGCGACGTCGAGGCGATCGAGATCGGAGAAACCGTCGAGGGTCGGCTCTCCGTGTCCGTAAACGGGACGAAGCTGTTCGATCGGCCTGTGGACGAGTTGCAAGAAATCTGGGCCACGTCACTCGAAAGGATCCTGGCGCGATAATGAAAGCGACCGTGTTGTCCGACAAGTTCCACGAAGAGTGCGGCGTCTTCGGCATCTACGGCCATCCGGAAGCCGCCAACCTCGCCTACCTGGGCCTCTATGCCCTGCAACATCGAGGCCAGGAAAGCGCCGGCATCTGTTCGAGCGACGGCGAAAAACTGCACTGCCGCAAGGACATGGGCTTGGTGGCGGAGATCTTCACCGAGTCCGTCCTCAAAGAACTCCGCGGCAAGATGGCAATCGGCCACACCCGCTATTCGACGGCGGGGCAGAGCGCGCGACTCAACGCCCAGCCGTTTTTCGTCGAGTGCAGTAAGGGACAAATCGCCGTTGCTCATAACGGCAACCTGACCAACGCCATCGATGTTCGCCGCGAGCTCGAAATGTCAGGGTCGATTTTTCAAGCCAGTAGTGACACCGAGGTCATCATTCATCTGATGGCGCGATCGCGGGAAGATCGGCTCAAGCATGCGCTGCGGGAATCGCTGTTGCGCATGGAGGGCGCCTATTCGTTGGCGCTGCTGGCGAAAGACCGGCTGATCGTGGCTCGTGACCCGCACGGGTTTCGGCCGCTGGCCTTCGGACGACTCGAACACGACGGCCACAGCGCCTACGTCTTTGCTTCCGAGACCTGTGCCTTCGATTTGATCGGCGCGACCTATGTGGATGACGTCGAACCGGGCGAGATGATCACGGTGGACGCGGAGGGGCTGCACCGCGAGCGCTTCGCCCCGGCTCGCAAGCGCTGCCAATGCGCTTTCGAACATGTTTACTTCTCGCGGCCCGACTCGATCGTCTTCGGGCGTTCGGTGCAAGAATCGCGCGAAATGCTCGGCCACTTGCTCGCCCGCGAGTCTCCCGTGGATGCCGATATCGTCGTGCCGCTGCCCGACTCCGGCGTGGACGCCGCGATCGGCTATGCGGCCGAATCGGGAATCCCCTACCGCATGGGGCTGATTCGCAATCACTACGTCGGCCGCACGTTTATCGAGCCCAAGCAATCGATTCGCGACTTCGGCGTGAAACTCAAGCTCAATCCGGTACGCGGCATCATCAAGGGGAAACGGGTCGTTCTGGTGGACGATTCGCTGGTTCGGGGCACGACCAGCCGAAAGATTGTCCGCATCATGCGGCAAGCCGGAGCCAAGGAAGTGCACCTGCGTATCTCCTGCCCCCCGACGGTTTCGCCGTGCTACTACGGGGTCGATACGCCGGATAAAAACGAACTGATCGCGGCCAACCACACCGTCGATAAGATTCGCGATCACACCGAAGCCGACTCGCTGGCATACCTCTCGCTTGAAGGCTTACAGCAAGCCGTCCAAGACAACCGAGAAGAGTACTGCTATTCCTGCTACACGGGGGACTACCCAACGGATTTGGTGGGCATCGAGCAACTGCTGGCCGATCGTCGCGAAAAAGGCTGAGCCTATTCGACAGGCACCGCCGGCTGCGTCTGTTGGGAAGTTCTTTCGCGAATGGCCGCGACGGTGAGTTGCGCCTGTTGGGCGACGCCCGCCGACATGTCCTCTCGCGGTCGATAGTATCGCCGTACGGCTTCAATGTCTTCCTCGGTTCCGATCAAGTAGAGGCCGCGCAGGGCCTCGAAAATATGCGATGCGTCGGGGCCGAGCCGCACGACCTCGGTGTCGGGGGTGATCTCGGCGCCGTCTTCCAGCAAACGTTCCTCGACAAGACCGGGAACCGGAGAGCGGATTTCCAACGCCTCTTCTTCCCCCTCGACTTCGACCCGCGCGATGAGAGTGCCGGCGGCAACGACATCACCCTCATCCAAGCGGTTCACGAAGACGCCTTGGTGCGGGCTGAGCACGATGTAGTCGTCGAGCATGGCGCGCAACTCGGAATGTCCGGCGTTGTCGCGGAAGCGAGTCAGCGACAGAGCGGCATTGCGGCGCACCAGCGGCTCCGGGTCCGCGAGGAGTTCGCGGAGCTTTGCGTGGAAAGCGGGCTCGGTGTTGTCCTGCCCCATCACCCAAGCGACGTTGGCCCTGAGTTGAGTCAGGGAATGGTCGGCGAGGGCGATCACGGCCGGGTACCATCTTGTGACCGAACGGTCGTCGCGGTTCAGACGGTCGGAAATCCGTGATAGCGCGTG
The DNA here is from genome assembly GCA_965248235.1 of Bryobacterales bacterium. GTDB lineage: Bacteria > Acidobacteriota > Terriglobia > Bryobacterales > UBA6623 > UBA6623. Next base: position 1,511,545 of record CBDFIU010000004.1, read on the forward strand.
TTGCGCGCGGCGGGGGTGCTCCTCGTCGGTGAGATATTCGCCGATCTCGGCGTTCGTGAGTTCACGTCCGAACCATGTCCCGCGCCAGAACAGAAACATCATCAAGACGATCAGCACCGAGAGGGCCGAAACTATCATCGTGGCTTTGCGCGAAGCCGCTTGTTGGGTTGTTTCCGGAGAAGGCTCGGACATGCGAGTAACCAGTATACCGGGCCGTCTCGAATTCGCAGGCGCCGGCGGTTGTGGACAGTGGGAGCGCCTCCCGCCAACGACTCCGGCGTCTTCCAAGCGCGGCGATCGATGACGGTCGGAACGCTATAATTGCAGCTTGCGCAACGGCATTTTCATCAGCCTGGAAGGCGTTGACGGCAGCGGCAAAACGACCCAATTGGAGCGTTTGCGGCAGAGCCTCGAAGCCAAGGGGTATTCGGTCGTCGTTGCGCAAGAACCGGGCGGAACGCGGCTGGGCCGGCGCATTCGTGAGATTCTTCTCGAAGCGGCCAATCAGGACTTGCGGCCGATTCCCGAACTGCTGCTCTACTTCGCTTCTCGCGCTCAAAATATCGCCGAAGTCATCATGCCCGCGCTCGATGCCGGCAAGATCGTGATCGCCGATCGCTTCACCGACGCCACCGCGGCCTATCAGGGCTACGGGCGCGGCCTGGGCGTCGAGGTTGTGCGCGCCATCGAGAGCGTGGCTTGCTCGGGCATTCAACCCGACTTGACCTTACTGCTCGACATCGACCCCGCAACCGGCGTGAGGCGCGCGTTGAAGCGCAACGAGCAAGAAACCGTGGACGAAAGTCGCATGGAGAAGGAGGGCTTGGCGTTTTTCGAGCAAGTTCGCGCCGGGTACCTTGAACTGGCTCGTCAACAACCCGACCGCATCAAGACGATCGATGCCGGCGGCGCGATCGAAGAAACGGCGGCGGCGATTGAAAGCGCCGTAGCGCCGGTTCTCGAGCGGCACGGCGCGGCGGGGTGATGCAACCCACGGATTGCAGGGCTGGGGAGGCCCGGAGATCTGTCCCACTGTGGGCTTGCATCGGACACTTGCCGCCGACAACGGCGTCGCGGAAACCTACTCGCGCATCTGTTGCAGCGAAGTCGCCATGGTTGGCTGGGGCTCGACGGCGATGGGCGGAACATCCTGTAGCAACGGATACTCGCCGGATTCCGTCTCGCCGCTCCGGCGCGAGCCCAAGCGCCTCTTGACCCAGTAGGAGTACAGGCCCGAGCCCACGGAGATGAGGATCAGCAGGGCGATCAAGTCTCCGATATAGCGCCCGATCGGACCAAAGAAGGCCCCCGAGTGCAGGTCGCCGATCACAACGTGCAGGCCGTTCGAATCGGGATGGTATTCATTGCTGTAATGCGGGGTCAAATAGGCGTTCGAAACCTCGATGTCGATCAGCCCGAAATCTTCCTGATGATTGATCAAGACTCCGGTAATCGCCATCAACACCAGCCACAGCGCCACCACGAACCCGGTGATGAGGTGGACCCCGCGCCAGCGGCGGAAGGCCGCGTTTAACTTCTTCGCTCGAATACCGTTGCCGTTGCCGTTACCCTGCATTTTCTATCCCTTTCGCCAAGCATCTATCCCTTTTCCCAAACGGGCCGACGCAGTGCTGTCGGACCTCGCCGCCCACAAGACCGATCAGCCTGCCTTGTCGGCCGACACGCTTCAGGAAGTCTCGCCCCTTGTCCAATCCCATCACGAAAACCGCCGTCGAAAGCGCATCGGCCTCGGCCGCGCCCGGAGCCTGAACCGTCGCGCTCAAGATTTTCCCGCCGGCCGCCTGTTGTACCGCGCCTACCGGCAGACCGTTGCGCGGATCGATGATGTGGCTGTAGCGCTTGTCTCTAATCACTAGCGACCGTTCGTAGTCGGCCGAGGTCGAAACCGCGCCGTCGCGGACATAGAAAGCCGCTGCTTCTTCATCGTCTTCAACATCTTCCGCATCGGGCCGAAGCGGATCGCGCAACGAAATTCGCCATCCCCGCCCGGAGCGATCGCTGCCCAGCGCATAAACCGTACTCGTCCCCGCGCTCAACAAAGCGTTGCGAACGCCGCGGCGCTTGAGGACCACAAGCGCCCGGTCGAGCGCCCAACCCTTGCCGATCGCGCCGAAATTCACCCTCACGCCGGCAGTGCGGAAACGGACCCCTCCGCCGTCGAGCAATTCGACTCTTCGCCAACCGACATGGCGCAGAATCTCTTGCCGCTCCTCATCGGCCGGCGGCCGACCGGCTTGTTCGGCTTCTTCCCACAGACCGACCAACGCCCCGGCGGTAACGTCGAAGGCGCCGTCTGAAAGCTCGGAGAATTTCCGCGAGAGCGCCAGGACGTCGTAAAGCCCGGGCTCAACCTCGATCAGCCCGCGAGCCGCCTCGCGGTTCAAGCGCGTCAAGGCGCTGTCGTCGCGGTAATGGCTCAGCAACTCGTCAGCCTTGCGAATTTCCGCAAAGGCGGCCTCGAAGGCTTCCGCTGTCTGTTCGCGATCTTTGCCGTAGCCTCGGATCTCGAAGATTGTGCCCATCACGTAATGGGCGCGCTGCACAAAGTGTTCTTCCGTGCTCGCCGCCGGCCCGGCGATGTCTTGGGGCAAGCCGATCTCGGGTGATTCCGCCCAGCCGGCCGCGGCAACCAAGCCAACCAGCAGCCCGGCAATCAGGGCGCTACGCATTCGGGTCATGGCAGCACCTCGGTTGCCTCGCTCCATGAGGCCGATGCCGTTTCCCCGTAAGTCTCTTCGAGAAAGGCCAAGGCTTTACGAACGCCCCGGCTCATCGCCCGCACCGACAGCGTCGCGCCGGAGATGTTCTTGATATCCCACCGCGCGGCAATTGGGTCCTCGAGATTTTTGCGCGCGAACTGCCGCAGAAAGGCTTGATGCCGAACCTCGCCGCCGATCGATTCGCGATACATCATCACCGCAACATCCTTGACGGCAAGGTCGGGCGTGGTGGCGACAATGAACGTGATGGGGCGGTGCTTGCCGATCTCCTCGCAAACCACCGCGTGCCCAATGATCCGGTCTTGCTTGTAAGCCGTGAAGCTGACGTAGAATGGCTCCCAAATGCTCGGCTTCAGCCGTCCGATGCGCTGTTTGATGCGGACGCGCAGCGCTTCGTCGGAAGGGACGTCCTTGCGCTCGATGCGGTCGGCCTTGGGAAACATCACCTTGGGCGCCTCTTCGAGACTGAGGTAGACATCGACTCTTTCCGCCGTCAACACGGTCGAGGCGAGACACAGCGCCGAGGCGGCCGCGACGACCAACCCTCGAACACTCATCGAAATCGCCGTGCTCATGATTCCTCTAGAAGCCAAACGCCGTCCCCATGACGAAACTGTCGAAAGAGCGGTCCCCCAGCGGGTCGGTTCCGACCGGCCTCGGGAAGATCAAGTGACTCCCCGATGTCCGCCGGTTGTGCTCCCAAGCGGCGGAAAACACCACCGAAGGCGTCGGGCGATAGGCTAGGCCGAGCGACATTCTCGCCTGCGCTAAGTCTTCTGTGTCGAGCCGCGTGATGTTTCCCGCGGCGAAATCAAAGGCGGTCAGGGAGTCGCCGAACTTGACGCGCTCAAGGCGCACGATCGGGATCAACTCGGGGTCCCCGAAGCCTCGGCCGAGAAAGCCGTCCCGGAGCCACTTGGGCCGCAGCCGGTATTTGAAGTCCACCCAGAAGCCGTTGCGGCGATTCGTGAACGGCCCCTTGAATTCGCCTTCAAGCTCGGTTTCGAGAGTCGCCGTTTCCGCGCTGGTCGTCTTGGCGGCGGCGTCAACCATCTGGCGGCCCATGTCGTTGAGCACGTCGCGCATCGCGCCGAAGTTCGTAAAGATATATTCGCCCTCGATCTCGAAATTGCCCAGCGTCGTCTTGCCGTCGAAAGCCAAGGTGTTAACCCAGCCGTCCTGAAGCAGATAGTCGGGCGTGTACTCGCCGTGATAGCCCGAGAAAGCGAACTCATACCCCAGACGCGGACGGAAAGCCGTGCGCCAAGTGAAAGCATTGGCCGTATTCGTGCCGTTGAAGGCCCCGGAGGAAAACGAAAGCTCCGGTTCCAGTTCGAGCAGGTTGCGGCCCTCGCGTAGCGAGACGACTTCTTCCATGGCGAAATCAAGTTGCGCGCCGTTGACGACATACGCCTGGTAGTCGAAAAAGCCTTGCCCCCATGGAATGTTGCCGACAACGCCCGCGCCCAGCTCGCGCCAAGCCGACTTCACCGGCAGGGCCGGGCCGCCGCGAGCCGCCAGCGGCCGCCGCGGCAAGTCCCAGTAATTGTCTTCGTGCAGCAGATTAAAACGGCCCACCGGAGGAAGCACGACCCCCATGCGGGCGCCGATCTTGTCGTTGAAATCAAACTGCGCCCAGGCCTGCTCGACGGCCAGCTCGCCACCGCTGCTCCCCTCGACTTCTTGAATGAAGCGCACCCCGGCGCGATTGCGGTCGGCGCGTCCTCGATTTTCGGGAATGGCGTTCCGCTCGACCTCGATCTCGTTGAGCCGCTCCATCTCGACTTCTGCGTAGAAGCGCAGCCGATCAGTCGGCTTGGCGTCGAGGGTGACCACGAAGCGCCGAAAATCGAAGGAGCTAAAACCGCGTTTCAAGCGCGGCAAGTCGCCGACTTGCGGTCCCAGGTCAATGTTGTTGGTTTCGAAGCGAAACGACCCGTACCCGCCGACCTTGATCGCGTCGCCAAACAACCCGGACCCGGGGCGCAGGGCCGTCGAGGCCGGGCGTGGATCCTTCTCGGCGGTCAGACTGTCGTAGAGCCCGCCCGCGGCCGCCCGCGGAGGGTCGGCCGGGCGCGTCGACGGTTGCGCCGCGCTCGCTCGGGCCGGCTCGGCGAACGCGGCGTTGCGAAGCGCGGCCAGTTCCTCGATTTGTTGATGCACTTCAGCCAACTTGGCGCGCAGATCTTCAATCTGTTGATCGATCGCCGCGACGGCGGTTTCGACCGACGGTTTTAGCGCGGATGTCGAAGCCGCGGTATCCGCGACGGCAGTGCCGCCAAGGTGCAAAACGGCTAGCGCGGCCGGCAACCACACCCCTCCCGCTGTTGGCAGTTTCAGCCGCATGATGAAGGAACCAATCGAAGGTGTCGCGGCCGGCCCAAGCCGACCCAATCACGATCCCGCAACTGCAACTCAGTTGCAACTAGAGGCTCTCCTACGAAGATACTGAAACTTGCAACTCAGTGTCAACTGGAAAACGCGTTTTTCGGGAAGTGTTTTCAACTTAGGGTATTGTGTTCATAAATATAAGGTGTTACCCCCTAGATTCGGGCGCGAATCGGAGGTCACCGTCAGCATTCGAAATGCAACTGAGTTGCTCATGCGGATATCCCCCGCGGAGCCAATCGCGCCCCCATAGTTGCAATTGACTTACCAACAGGCACCCGATTCTCGACCCCGCCGGCGTCCGGCCGAGAGCTGGTTCAAGATGCGTGGAAAGTTGGGTTCGTAAACAGGAGTGCAAGCCCGGCGGCCCATACTGGGGGCGGCGTGATCAAGCTGAGTACGATATGGGCGCCGGCGGGGAAATCGTAGAAGCTGCCGGGGTGAACGAAAACTCCCTGGTTTTCCAGCAGATCGAGAGCGCGGGCCTCGTCGCTTTGGACAGCGGGAATTCTCAGAACCGCATACCAGCCGCCCTCGGCCGCGAGGCGATCGCAGGGACGATCGGCATCCAGATAAGAATCGAGAAGGTCGCTGTTTTCGCGAATACGATCGAGGATCGAAGGACGAATCACGTCCCCTTGCTCGATCAGCGTCGCGGCCGCGCACTGCACCGGCGTCGAGACCGAGAGATACGTATCGGCGATGACCTCGAGTCGATCGAGAGCCTCGGAAAGCAGATCGGGCGGACCGCCGGCGACAATCCAACCCAGCTTCATTTGCGGAAGAGCGGCGCTCTTCGACAACCCATTGAGCGTGAACGTGAGGCAAGCAGCGACGGTGACCGCGCTGGGAGCCGGTGACGCGTCGGTCGCCCAAGCAAAGTCAGCGAACACTTCGTCCACAACCAGCGCCAGGCCGTGCCGACGACACAGATTCGCCACCCCGTCGAGCTGGTCGCGATCGAGGAGGCAGCCGACCGGGTTGTTCGGGCTGACAACGACCAGAACGCGGCTGCTCGCGGTGATCGCCTGCTCCAAGGCATCGAGGTCCAAGCGCCAACGACCCTCGTAGACGAGCGGGTAACGCACCAACCGAACGTCGTTGAGATCAGCCAGGAAGTCGAGCAGCGGGTATCCGGGGGCAGCCGTCAAAACCTCGTCGCCCGGATTGGTCAGCAGTCTGAAAAGCTGTGAGTAGGCTTCGCTGCTTCCCGTCGTCAGAGCGACGCGCTGGGGCGGCACGGAAATCCCTCGTCGCTCGTAATAGGCGGCGACCGCCTCGCGGGCCCCCGGCATGCCCAACGGCGCGGGCTGATATTGCAAGACGGCGGGCCGGCTGAGCGCCGCCCGGATTTCCGTCTCGGGGTAGTCGAAGCCGCGGCGCGTCGGATTCGACTCGGTCAAATCAATGACGGGCAACCCTTTTTCGCGCCGAGCGGCCAGTGCCGTTGCGAGACGGTTCGGTGACCGGTTCCAGTCTGTACGGCGGGAAAACATGAACGTTCATTACCTTCCGCTTGCGGGTCGGCTGCACGCGTCCGGTCCAACGAGGATATCTAGTAGCATTGGTAAAGGAGGGGCTGTGCGTCAATCCCCTGCTCCCGGAAAGTCTCTTGATGACCCGAACCCACGTCAGCTACGGCCTGCTGGTCGTCATGTTTCTCACCTTCGCCTTGGGCGAATTCGTCGATTTTCACGACATCTACGCCGTCCCTTTCCTGCTGGCGGCGATCGGCGCTCTGGTGGTCAATCGCGAGTGGAAGGGTTGGGCTGTCGCGGTCGTGTTCGTGTGCGTGGCGCTTTTCTGGTCACGGGGCGACCAACGCGGCTGCTCGACATGGTGGCGGGCCGGCTACGTGGTCGATAAGGTGACGGGCCGACAGCCCTACGTTGCATGGAACGACATCTGGTTCGCGGCGCTGGACCGCGGGCATTGCTTCTTCCCCGAGGGCGAGCACAGCGAATTACTCGAATCGCTCACCTTGCTCGGCGAGGAAGAGATCGAAGGCCACCCCTTTCAGCAATACCGCACTCAACTCGGAGACTTTTGGATCGGCGAAGAAGACGGCCGTGAGTCGCTCGCTTGGCTGATTTGGGAAATCGACATCGACCAAACCTACCAGGGAAACGAAGAATCGATCCAACCGGGTGATACCGTTATCGACGCCGGCGCCCACATCGGCGTGTTTTCGCGCTGGGCTCTAAAGCGCGGCGCGGCGCGCGTGATCTCGATTGAGCCCAACCCCGACAACATTCTCAGCTTAGAGCGCAATCTCGCCCCCGAGATCGCCGAAGGTAAGGTCACGATCGTCAAAGCCGGAGTTTGGAACGAAGAGTCCGAACTGGAATTGAGCCTCCACGACCACATCACCAGCCGCCCCACGCTGTTTCACATGGAAGGGATCTCCCATTCCATCACGGTCCCGGTGCGCCCGCTTGACAGCATCATCGAGGAGTTGGGAATCGAGCGCGTCGATTTCATCAAGATGGATATTGAGGGCGCCGAACGCCAAGCGCTGGCCGGCGGCGCGGCGACGATCCGTCGTTTTCGCCCCCGCATGGCCGTTTGCACCTACCACATGGCCGACGATCCGGTGGCCATTCCCGAAGTGGCGCTGGGACTACACGCCGATTACAGGATTCACGCCAAGGAAATGGACGTGAACTGGAAAGACACCCGCCCGAAAGTGCTGTTCTTCAATTAAGCGCCGCGGCGGTCAACCAGCCCCCCGCCCTACCATGTGTCAATGCAAGGCCGCTTCTTCCCCTTGCGCGGCTCCGGCGCCGGTACCGATGTCAACGCGTTCATGATCCAGCGCCGTGACTCGGCGGGGTCAATCACGTCGTCAAACTCGAAATAGGACGCCATACTGATCGCCTTGCCCTTCTCGTACATCTCGGCGACCAACTTGTCGTAGAGGGCTTTGCGTTCGTCGGGATCTTCCAGCTCGGCCAACTGCTTGCGGTAACCCAGTTTGACGGCGCCTTCGAGCCCCATGCCCCCGAACTCGCCCGTCGGCCACGACACCACAAACAACGGAGCCTTGAAGCTGCCGCCCGCCATCGCTTGCGCTCCAAGCCCGTAGCCCTTCCGCAGGACGATCGTGAAAAACGGGACCGTGACGCTCGCGGCGGTGACGTACATTCGGCAAGCATGACGCACCAACGCGGTCTTCTCCACCTCGGGCCCGACCATATTCCCCGGCGTGTCGCACAACATCAGGATGGGAATGTCGAAGGCATCGCAGAGCTGCATGAAACGCGTTGATTTATCCGCCGCGTCGGCGTCGATGGCGCCGCCCAGGTGATTCGGATTGTTCGCGATGATGCCGATCGGGCGACCCTCGACCCGCGCGAAGGCCGTCACGACCCCCACGCCGAAATGACGGCGGATTTCCAGCACCGAATCTTTGTCCGCGAGGGTTTCCATGACCTGCCGAATGTCGTAAACCCGCAGTCGATTCTCCGGAACGATGTCGCGCAGCAAGCGTTGGTCGGCGCATTTCCACTCTTCCAGCGAACCCTGAAAGTAGGAAAGGTACTTCTTGGCCGCTTCGACCGCCTCGGCTTCGTCGGCGACGGGAATATCCACCACGCCGTTGGGGACCTGAACGTCCATTGGCCCCACTTCCTCGGGCGTGAAGACTCCCAGCCCGCCGCCCTCGATCATTGCCGGACCACCCATCCCGATGTTCGATCCTTCGGTGGCGATGATGACGTCGCAACAGCCGAGAATGACCGCGTTTCCGGCAAAACAACGTCCGTTTGTGATGCCCACCATCGGCACCAGGCCGCTGAGCTTGCCCCAAAGATAGAACGCGGGCACATCCAAGCCGGCGGGCGACGACCATTCGGTATCGCCCGGGCGTCCACCGCCGCCTTCGGCGAAAAAGACCACCGGGAGTTGCCATTTCTCGGCCAAGTCGAACATCCGGTCTTTCTTGTAATGGTTCTTGAAGCCCTGCGTGCCGGCCATCACCATGTAGTCGTAGGACATCACGATGCAGCGCGCCCGGTCGTGACCGAACTGATCGCCGTTCACGCGGCCGAAGCCGGCGACCATGCCGTCGGCCGGGGCGTTTTTCATCAAGTCATCGAGCGAACGACGCTGCCGCTGCGCGGCGAGCACCAGCGCCCCGTACTCGACGAAAGAGTCGGGGTCGCACAAATCGGCTACGTTTTCGCGTGCCGTACGATGCCCCCTGTCGCGGCGTTTGGCGATCGCCTCGGAGCGTGCCGCGTCAAGCCCAATCTCGTGGCGCTCGATATTCTCCGCCAGGTCGGCCCGAATGTGATCCAAATCGCGCTGTTCGACGTCATCGGCATCAGGGACTTTCACTTCTCCCTCCTCAATGAAAATAAGCGGGTGGCCTTCATAAACCGAATCCCCCACCGTGACCGCGATCCGCCGCACGATGCCGCCCCGATCCGCCGCGATAACGTGCTCCATCTTCATGGATTCCATAATCAACAGCGGACGACCCTCGTGAACCGCATCGCCCTCGGCGACCTCGATATCGACGATCGTCCCCTGCATCGGCGCCGCGGTCGGCGTCGCTCTTTCCGGACCCTCGATGCCGAAATCCGACGGCGTCGCCGCCGAACCAACAACACCGCCGGCGCCGGGCCGATGCCCGACCGATCGGCCGTAATCAAGCACGGCCAACGGGTCGGAAGCGTCCACCCGAGCTCCCGCGGTCGCGGGGTCCGCGCCCGGCCCGGGGGACTCCGAACCACTCGCTGGATCGTCGGTCGCCAGATCCCCGATGTGGTCTTCGATAAAGCGCGTGTACCAGTGGCCGGCCCGAAATTCGGGATGATCCAAGACGCTTTGCAGGAACTCAACGTTCGTCGCGACGCCCTCGATCTTGAACCGTCCCAAAGCCTCGCGGGTTCGGTCGATAACGCCCTCGAGCCCGTCCGACTTCCGGTGAACGACGAGTTTCGCCAACAGGGAATCGAAGCGCGGATTGGTGCTGTATCCCGCGTAGCCGTACGAGTCGGTGCGAATCCCCTCGCCCCGAGGCGGCTTGAAGGCAGTGAGCGTTCCGCCCGAAGGCCGCGCGGCGCCGTCGGCGCCCATTCGCTCCATGTTGACTCGCACTTGGAGGGCGTGGCTGCCGGGTTTCACCGCCGACTCGATTCCCAACTCGTCGAGCGAGCTGCCGCCGGCCAGCCTCAACTGCAATTGCACAAGGTCCACGCCGGTGACCTCCTCGGTCACCGTATGTTCCACCTGCAAACGAGCATTGGCTTCGATGAACGAAAAGGCCGACTCGCCGCCCCCTCCCGCGGCCCTGTCAACGAGAAACTCAAAGGTCCCGAGGTTTTGATAGCGCGCCTGTTCGGCCAGCCGCACGGCCGCTCCGCACAGCTCTTCGCGCATCGCTTCAGCCAGCCCGGGCGCCGGAGCGATCTCGACGAGTTTCTGATGTCTTCTTTGAATGCTGCATTCGCGCTCGCCCAAGTGGATGACCGCCCCCGACCCGTCCCCCACGATCTGCACTTCAATATGGCGTGCCTCGCGGACCAGTCGCTCCACGTAAACGTCTCCGACGCCAAAAGCCTTTACGGCTTCCGAACGGCTACGCTCATAGGCCGACTCGATCTCCTCGACCCTCGCTACGGCACGCATGCCGCGGCCGCCCCCGCCCACCAACGCTTTGATCATCATCGGCGTGCCGCCGAGCGACTCGAAAAACTCGCGGGCTTCGTCGAGGCTCGTCGCCCCCGAAGTGCCGGGCAACACGGGAACCAGGCAACTCTCGGCCATCGCGCGCGCCCGCGCTTTGTCGCCGAAAAGCTCGAGCGTCTCGGGCCGCGGCCCAACAAACGTGAGCCCCTGCTCGCCGCAGCGGCGGGCGAACTCCGCGCTTTCACTCAGAAATCCGTACCCCGGGTGGACAGCGTCGCAACCGGCGTCTTGGGCGGCGGCGATCAGTTGGTCGATGTCGAGATACGCCCGCGCCCCCTGCCCCACGAGAGCAACGGCCTGATCGGCCTTGCGAGTGTGCAGCGACGACTCGTCGTCCTCGGAATAGACCGCCACCGCCCGCACGCCCAGTTCAGTCGCCGCGCGGATAACGCGGACCGCGATTTCACCGCGATTGGCGATGAGGAGACTCCGCAAGCCCATAGAGGCAATCTTACCGTGCCCGAGTGGGGCAGGTCTCCAGGCCTGCCCGGCAACCCGTCCTCTCAATCTCCCTCTCCGCTAACGGCCCGAGGCAACCTGGCCGGCGTGCAAACCGTCTTTCGTTCGTGAGCCGTCCAATCACGCCCGGCTGCTATGCTCCGAAGATAAGCCCGTGGAGAAGTTGTTGTTGAAAATCGCCTCGGTTCCGCTGTTGATCATCGCCCTGCCCGCGTGTACGCCCGCGCCCGCGGGATCGGAGTTTTGGGTCCAGGCTCACCGACAATTCGAAAAAGGAGATTACGCCGACACGCTGGCGTACCTGACAGATCTTCTCTCCCGCGATACCCCTTATGCCGAACGCGCGTCGGCTTGGAAGGTCACGATTCTAGGCGCGATGACCCGCGCCGCGATGGAGTGGGAGGAGTCGTGTTCCGAGGGCATTTATTTCGTGCCGCGGTGGGAATCGAAAAACTACAAAATCTGCGTATCACAATACCGCCGGCAGACCAAGACGCGGCTTCTGGCCTTTCTCGACGCCGTGACGGAATTCGAGCAGAAGACCGAGGCGTCGGAAACCGTTGATCTCGGCTTTCCCCTACCCCATGCCGGTACGTCTAAATCGCCGATCCTTCGCCGCATCAAGGTGGGTAACATGGCGGGTGAGGACGTCCTCGAAGCGGCCGCCGCGAGAACGTTGGATCGCCATTTCATTCTTCAGACCATGGACGCCGCCGGCATCGAGGAGCCGGCCGACGCCGGAACTCGCTTCGAATCCCTTCCCGTCACGGTCGATAAGTCCCGTTTTCTGCTAGGCGTCGCGAATACGCTGCAACAGGCCGCCGCCGCTCTCGAACCGGGCCGCCTCGACGACCCCGCTCGGCGCAAAATGGTTCTCGAGCGAACCCGCGAGTGCCTGCAACCGGCCCTCAACGGCGAAGACCAAGCGACCAAGGCCGCGGCCCGCGCCTTGGCGCGCAAGGTGCGGGGGTAGGCCGGCGCTCAAGCCCCGCCATTAAAGCATTCCGCGGCTTCGTTCGATCGATTGCATATCCCCCTTTTCCGTTCACGATGGGATAATTAGAACAATGGGAACCGCACTCGAAGCGCCCGCTCCGATCGACCCGGCCGCTGTCTTAGCCGAAAAGATTAGCTCGCGTACCGCTCGCGCCGGTGTCATCGGGCTGGGATACGTCGGGCTGCCGCTCGCCGTCGAACTCTGCCGCGCCGGCTATGCCGTCACCGGCGTCGATCGGGATGACGTCAAGGTCGCGCAACTGCGGGCCGGGCGATGTTCGATTCCCGACGTGGAGGCCGAGGCCTTTGCAAAGTGGGTCGGCTCCGAGAATGCCTCGATCACCGGATCGTTCGCCGCGCTCGCCAAGTGCGACACGGTCAGCATCAGCGTCCCGACCCCGTTGCGCAAAACGCGTGATCCCGACCTGAGCCACGTCCTGGCGGCGGTCGATCAACTCGCCGAGCGGCTGCGCCCCGGCATGCTGGTCATCTTGGAATCGACAACCTACCCGGGAACCACCGAGGAAGCCATCTTGCCCGTGCTCGATCGCTCGGGGCTCAAGGCGGGCCGTGACTTCTTCCTCTGCTTTTCACCCGAACGTGTCGACCCGGGCAACGCCAAATACAAGACCCGCAACATCCCCAAGGTGATCGGCGGCGTCACCCCGACCTGCACCGAGATGGGGCGGCTCTTCTACTCCCAAGTGATGGACCAAGTCGTGGCGGTCAGCTCCACCCGCGTGGCCGAGATGGTCAAGCTGATGGAAAACACCTTCCGCATGATCAACATCGGCCTGGCGAACGAAATGGCGCTGATGTGCGACCACATGAATATCGACGTCTGGGAAGTGATCGAAGCCGCCGCGACGAAACCCTTCGGCTTCATGCCGTTTTATCCCGGCCCGGGGTTGGGCGGGCATTGCATCCCGGTTGACCCGATTTACCTTTCCTGGAAGACGAAGCAGACCGGGCACGAGGCTCGGCTGATCGAGTTGGCGGCGCAGATCAACAGCCAGATGCCGCGCTTTGTAGCCGACAAGGTACAGGCCGCGCTCAACGATTGCTCGAAGCCGGTGAAGGGCTCCCGCATCCACATCGTCGGCGTGGCCTATAAGCGCGATGTTTCCGACACGCGCGAGTCCCCGGCGCTCGACATCATCAAGTTGATCGAGGACCGCGGGGGAATCATCAGCTACACCGACCCGTTTGTCCCAAGCCTTGAGATCGACGGCCGGGTACGCGAGTCCGCGGACCTGCTCGAGGCCGCCGCGGCGTGCGATTGCGCCGTGATCGTCGCCGACCATTCCGAGCTCGACTATGGCGGTCTGCTCGAAGCCTGCCCCAGGCTGGTCGACACGCGTAACCGCTACCCGGGCAACGCCGACGAAAAGATCGTGCGTTTGTAACAGGGCCCGAGGACGCGACCGGAAACAATCAATCCGTCGATTTGGATCGGTGCGCGTGTTGCCGCCACAGGCCGCATCAGCCGCTCAGGCCGCGGCTCGCGGACCGTTTCGTTACCCGTCGAACGAGTTGATATAATGACATCTCGTCTGAAGGAGGGAGCTACCACAACCCCCTTCCAGACACCCCCGCATAGGCTGGGCGCGTAGCTCAATTGGCAGAGCAAGTGACTCTTAATCACTAGGTTGAAGGTTCGATTCCTTCCGCGCTCACCACTTATTAAATACCTTAAATTTCAAGAATAGGCCGATCGCCGCCGATGTTCTCTAAACTGAACGCACCGCTCCGCGCTCCCGGCTCGATTCGTCTCCATGCATTTCGCAAGCCTTCTCTGGTACGACTTCGCGGAGATCAGGTCCACCGACGAGTTCTGGCGCGGTCTCGCCCAAGCCCTCCGCGCTCGCGGACTCGACGATGTCCCCGGCGAGCTCGATCGCGCACTCCCTCACGAGGATCAGTGGCGTTCTCCGCGACTACTCTTCAGCCAAGCCCGCGGCTACGACGTCGTGCTTGGGTTTCGCGAACAGCTCCGACTCGTCGCGACTCCTCTCTATGCGGCGCCCGGCTGCCGCGGCTGCGAGCATTGCAGCTTTGTCATCGTGCATTAGCACTCCCGCCATGCCCGGCTCGCGGATCCGCGCGGCGCTCGTCTCGCCGTCAATACACCTACATCCCACTCGGGGATGAAAGTAATCCGTGCCTTGGTGGCGGCGTTGGGAGAGGGGAAACCCTATCTTCGGAAGCGTGCGGCTGAGCGGATCGCACAAGAACAGCATCGCCATGGTCCGAGAAGGGCGGGCGGACACGGCCTCGATCGATTGCGTTTCCTACGCTTTGATCGAGCGCTATCGTCCCGCCGACTTGCAAGGCATTCGGATTTTGCTCGAGACGCCCCGAGTCCCGGCCCCGCCGTTTGTCACAAGCATCCACGCTCCTGACGATCGGATGGCGAAGATTCGCGAAGCCCTGACCGAGATCCTCGAAGACCCCAGTCTCCACCTCGTCAGGGAGAAACTCTTGCTGCGAGGCGCGCAACAAGTTCCCCTCGGTGCCTACGCGCCGATCGTCGAAATGCGGGACCGCGCCGAGCGAAACGGCGTGCTGCAACTCGGGCCGCCACCGATTAACACCCGATCGGAGTAGCGGACAAGGATTCCAGCCCCGCCGGCACTTCTCGGGCGCGCCACGGGGTACGCCGTGTCGCCGCGGGGGTGGTATGTTGGAATGATGAAATGGTGAGGAACGAGGACAGATCGCGGCGGAACCCGATGGGGCCGCGACTAGGGCTGGTTGTCGCGGCCGCCTGCGCGCTCTGTCTGGCGACCACGTCACTCCCGGCCCAACTCCATCCCAATGAAGTCGCTCTGCTCAAGGCGGCCGAGGCCGGTGACGTCGACCGAATCCGGGCTCTGCTCAAAGCCGGCGCCGATGCCGACGCACGCGCCGATAACGGAACCACGGGCCTGATCACGGCGGCCTTTCACGGCCACCTCCCGAGCGTCGAAGCCCTGCTGGCCGCCGGAGCCGATCCCGACGCAAAGGACGATCGAGGCATCGCCGCCTTGATGACCGCCGCCACGCGGGGACACAATGGTCCGGTCGCTTCGTTGCTCGGCGCCGACGCCGACGTTAACGCCGCGGACAATGTCGGCCGAACGGCGCTGATGCTGGCGGCGGCCGAGGCGCGCGTGGCAGCCGTCGGTACACTGCTCGCGGCGGACCCCAACCTCGCGGCGGCGAATAATAACGGACAAACGGCTTTGTTGGCGGCGGTGGCGGCCGGGCATCCGGGCATCACGCGGGCGTTGTTGGAAAAGGGCGCCAACCCCAACGCCGCCGATCACTCCGGCCAAACTCCGCTGATGGCGGCGGCTTTTCGTGGAAACAATCGACTCGTGAAACTGCTGCTTGACCGCGGCGCGCGCGTCGATGCCGCCGGGAACGAGAGCGCCAAGGCGGTTTCCGGTGAATCTTCGGTTTCCATCGGCGGAGTGACCGCATTGATGCTGGCCTCGGCCAAGGGTTCGACTCGGGCGGTAGCGACCTTGCTCCAGGCCGGTGCGAAGGTCAACCGGCGAGCGCTCGACGGCCGCACCGCTCTGATGTTCGCCGCGTCGAACGGCCACGCCGAAATCGTCAATGCGCTCATCGAGGCGGGCGCGGAAATGAATGCCGTCGACGAAATCGGCGAGACGGCGTTCGTTCAGGCGGCCGCGATGGGGCGTTCCGAAGTCGTCTCGATACTGCGTGAGGCCGGCGCCGAATCCACGCCCGGCGAAAACCTGCGTTTCGCCGCCCGAAACGGTCTTATCGAGCAAGCCCGCGAAGCTCTTAGGGCGGGCGCGGACCCGGACACGGCCGATCGCCGAGGCTTCACGGTTTTGATGGCTGCTTCATTGCATGGCCACCAAGAGGTCGTGGATCTGCTGATCGCGCGCGACGCCGAGCTCGACCGCAAAAGCCGGCAAGACGAGCCCATCGCCGTCCAGAGCGGCCGCATCGAGCGCGGCGGAGTCACCGCCTTGATGCTGGCGGCGGTCGAGGGACGCATAGGGGTAGTCGAGGCCTTGCTCCAGGCCGGATCCGACCCCAATGCTCGAAGCGTCGAGGGCTGGACTCCCCTTTTAATGGCGGCTTGGGAGGGGCAGATCGCCGCGGTGGAGCGCTTTCTCTTGGCCGGGGGCCGTGCCGACACGCCCGGCAGCGAGGGACGTAGCGCGCTCATGCTGGCCGTCGAGAAGGGTTTGCCCGCGATGACCCGGCTTCTGATCGAGAAGGGAGTCGACATCAACGCCCGATCCGAAGACGGCCGAACGGCCTTGATCATGGCGGTCTTGAAGCGCGACCGAGCCGCCATCGAAGTCCTGCTCGAAGCCGGCGCCGACGTGACCCTGAAAACCCGCGGCGGGCTGACGGCGCTGATGGCGGCCGCCTCCGCCGGGCGCGCTGATTTCGTCGGGCGATTACTCGATCGTGGCGCACAGGCCGACGCCCGCGCGAGCGACGGCCGTTCCGCGCTGCTGTTCGCCGCCGCCGAAGGACACACCGAAGTCATCGAAACCCTGCTTGCGAAAGGGGCCGATCCCACACTCCGCGACGCAGCCGGCAGGACGGCGCTCGTTCACGCCGCCGCGGCCGGCCACGATGAGACCGCCCGTCGGCTCGAGAAAACAGGCGCCGAAGAGGATCTCGATCAATTGCTACGCATCGTTGCCGCCACCGGACGAGCCCACAGCGTGGAGCTTCTCATTGGCGATGGGGCAAGCCCGGACGGCCGCGATTCCGACGGCAATACACCGTTGATGTTGGCCGCGTCCAAGGGCCACACCTCGACCGTCGAGGCTTTGATCACCCAAGGCGCCGAGGCCAACCTCGCCACGGCCGCGGGCGCGACCGCGTTGATGTTGGCGGCCGGCGAGGATCACGCTACCACGGTGCGGACCCTGCTGGCACGGGGTGCCGACCCGAACGCAAATACGCCCGACGGCCGCACGGCGTTGATGATGGCGGCCTTCGCCGGCAACGCCCGGGTCGTCGAGATCCTGGCCGAATCGAGCGCGAAGATCGACGCCGCCGACCAAGAGGGCAACACCGCTCTGCTCTTCGCCACATCGGAAGGCAACGGTGTGGCGGCCGCGGCGTTGCTCGATCGGGGCGCGAACCCCAACCTGGCCAGGGCGGGGGGCGTGACGGCCCTGATGTTGGCCGCCGCCGAAGGCAATACGGTTTTACTCGATGCGCTGGCGACCGCCGGAGCCGACGTAAACGCGCGAGACGAGCGCGGCTTCACCCCCTTGCTGATCGCCGCCGCGCGCGGACAGACCGAATGCGTCCGGCGCTTGCTTGCCCGCCGCGCCGACAGCGAAGCCCGCACGATCGACGGCGCAAACGCGCTGGCGATCGCCTCCCGAAAGGGTTACAAGCAAATCGCGGAGTTGCTGAGCGGTAGCCCAAGCGACAGCCCGAACTGAAGAACATCTCGACCGAGTTCCCTTCGCTACCGCCCCGAGCTATTCCCGCATATTGTCGGGCCCGGCTGCGACGTCCAACCGGGCGGCCGCCGCCTCAAGATCCCAAAACTATCCTTCGCATGCCGTGACAAGGTAATATGGACTCGGAAGCGTGTATTCCGGCGCTTACTTGGCCATGATGCAATGGGGGCGTAATCGGCATTGCAGCGCTGTCTTTTCAGCGCGCGGCACCGGTGTATTGTGTGCCCTTGCCGTGGTCAGCTTGCTTACGCCGGCGACTGCGGCCCCCCCCCGCGCCCGCCGTTTCCCATGCCTGGAAAGAGCTGCGCTTGGAACCCCCCGCGCCCGCCCTCGCCGGCCCCGGAGCGTCGCAGCAATTCATTGTCTCCGCCATCGATGATCAGGGCAATTCAGCCGACGTCACGGCCGAAGCACGCGTTATCTCGGCGCGGCCCGAGACCGTCGCGGTCGACGCGGCGCGCGGATTGTTGATCGCAAAAGCCCGCGGCCGAGCCCCGATTGAAGTTCGGTTCGCCGGCCTGACCCAGCAGTTTTCCGTCGAAGTCCGCCAAGGCTCCGGCGAATTGGCCGTGAGTTTCTCGCGCGACGTCGTTTCCATCTTGACCACGAAAGGTTGCAACGGTTCGGGCTGTCACGGCTCCCCCGCCGGCAAGAACGGTTTCAAACTGTCGCTGTTCGGCTACGACACGGCGGCCGATCATAAGATGATCATCCACGAGCACGAAGGCCGCCGCGTGAATCTCGAAAGTCCCGCCGAAAGTCTGCTTCTGAAAAAGCCCACCTTCGAGGTCGCGCACGGCGGCGGGCATCTGATGACCCCTGAGTCCGAGGAATACGAAACCCTCCATAAGTGGCTCGAACAAGGCGCTCGACTCGACGACAGCGGAGCACGACTCACCCACCTGGATCTCTACCCGCGCCATCGCGTTTTGGCCGGCAAGCAGGCAACACAGAAGTTCGTCGCCATGGGACGGCTCACCGACGGCACCACGCGCGACATGACCGAGCAGGTCCGATTTATGGTCGCTGATGACGAGGTCGCGAAAATATCGAGCGACGGCAGCGTCTCAGCCGTCGGCCCGGGCCTGACCAGCGTCATGGCGCGCGCGACGGGCAAGGTCGCCACATCCCAAATCGGCGTCATCGACGAGCCCGCCGGCGACGACTACCCAACCGTCGAAGCCGATAATTTCATCGATGAAATCGTCTTCCGCAAAATGCGCGAGATGAACATTCCCCCTGCCCCGCGGACCTCCGATCGCGAGTTCATTCGCCGTGTCTACCTTGACGCCGCCGGTATTCTGCCGACGCGCGAGCGGACCGCGCGCTTCCTGAACGACCATGCCCCCGACAAACGCGCTCGGCTGATCGACGAGATTCTCGCCGGCGACGACTACGTCAGCCACTGGCTGGTGAAATTCGAGGACTGGTACCGCAACAACCAACTCCATTCCCAGGGCCGCTCGATGGGCGTCTTCAAGGATTGGATGCGCGATTGGCTGGCCGGAGAGGGCGGCTACGACGATCTGGTGCGATCGTTTCTCACCAGTACCGGCGACACGATGGTCGTTCCCGAGGCGAACTTCTGGCACCCCGCCACCGATTTCATGCTGAAGGAGTTCAGCACTATCAAGGTCACGCCATCGGTCACGCGGCTGTTGTTGGGCGTTCGGATGGAGTGCGCTGAGTGCCACAACCATCCGCTCGAGAACTTCACGCAGGACGATTTTTACGCCTTCGCGGCGTTTTTCGGCCGCTTGAAAGTCAAGCACGGCTACGGGGAATACCGCCGCACCTGGTACGTCGATGACGAAGGCGAGGTGGAACATCCAATTACGAAAAAGCCGATGGCCCCGAAGTTCCTTGCCGGCGCGACCCCGGAGATTCCCGAAGGCACGGATCGTCGCCAAGTACTGGCCGATTGGGTTACCGCGGCCGATAATCCCTTTTTCGCGCGCGCCACGGTCAACCGCTTGTGGAACGAGTATTTCCAAAGCGGCATCGTTGAGCCGTTTGACGATTTTCGTTCGACGAACATGCCGAGCAATCCGGAGCTGCTCAACCGATTGGCGACCCACTTCATTCAGAACGGCTTTCGCTTGCGGCCGCTGCATCGGCTGATTCTCAACTCGCGGGTGTATCAATCGGAGTCGAAGCGCAGCGGCCCGTCGCCGATCGAGAAAACGCTCTTCGCGAATTACGCCCCGCGGCGTCTGACGTCGGAAGTCCTGCTGGACGCCATCTCGGATGTGACCGACTCGCCCCACATTTTCGCGGCCGGCTTCGGCATGGCTGAACCCGAGGTCTATCCGGTGGGGACTCGCGCGAAGGATATCTACGTTCCTGATTCGCCCGAGTACTTTCTGCGGGCTTTCGGCACGCCTCGGCGCGACATCATCAAGGACCGCTCAAAATCGCCGACGCTGGCACAGGCCTTGCACATGATGAACGGCCGGACGGTCCGCGAGAAGGTCGAGGCCGAGGATAATATTCTCGGGAAGCTCCTGGCCGAGGGCCGCGACGATTCCGAGATCCTGGCGGAAATTTACGAAAGAGCTTACGCCCGCCCGCCGAATGAAAGAGAACGAAATAACGTGACGGCGTTCCTCGCATCGGAGCGTGAAATAGGACGCGAACGCCGCCGAGCGCTGGAGAACGTGCTGTGGGCCGTGCTCAACTCCAAGGAGTTTTTGCTGAACCATTGACGGCGTGGGTCGAGAATGAATGGGATGGGCGGGCCTGGAGACCTGCCCCACTGATGCGGCCCGCGACGCTCGGGCAAGGAGAGAAAGATGAGCCGACATAGACCAAGCTTGTCGCCCTACAGCCGCCGGGAGTTTCTGAAAATCGGCGGGCTGGCGTTTGGTGGTTTGACGTTGCCTGCTTTGCAGGCCGCGTCGGTGAGTCGAGCGACCTCCTGCATTGTTCTGTTTCAAGCCGGGGGATCGAGCCAGCTCGACACATTTGATCCCAAGCCCGACGCGCCCTCCGACATTCGAAGCAGCTTCAAGCCGATCTCAACGGCCGTCCCGGGCACGCAGTTCACCGAGTTGCTGCCGGAGTCGGCGAAGATCGCAGACAAGTTCGCGGTGATCCGCTCGATGCATTCGGTGGAAGCTATTCACGAGCGCGCCCGTCAGCACATTTTCAGCGGCACCAGGCCGCGCAACGAATTGCTGCAACCTTGTTTCGGCTCCGTGCTCGCCAAGGAGAGAGGCGCGCAACACGGGCTGCCGCCCTATGTCGTGATTCCCGACGCCGACCTCAGCGCGGAAGCGGGCTTCTTGGGGCCGACGTTCGATCCGTTTCTCACCGGCGACCCCAGCGGCAAGCGATTCTCCGTCCGTGATTTAACATTGCCCACCGGCATCTCGCTCGATGAAGCCGGGGTGCGCTCGCGACTGTTGGCCTCGATCGACTCGCATTTCAAGAAGATCGAAGAGTCGCCACTGGTCGAGAGCATGGACGAGTTTTCCCAGAAAGCCCTCGATCTGATCTCATCGCCGGCGGCCAAGAAGGCCTTTGACCTCACCGCCGAACCCGACAAGCTGCGGGATCGTTACGGCCGCACGTTGATCGGCCAGGGGACGTTGCTGGCGCGGCGTTTGATCGAATCGGGTGTGCGTTTGGCGACGGTCTTTCAGTGGGGTTACGACACCCATGTGAATAACGAGCCGACCAATAAGAGGATCGTCCCCGAATTCGACAAAGCCTTCGCTACCTTGGTCACCGATCTCGAGGAACGCGGTTTGCTCGACACCACGCTGGTGCTGGTGGTCGGCGATTTCGGACGTACGCCCAAAGTCAATTTCTCGGGCGGACGCGACCATTGGCCCCGCGCGGGTTCCGTCGCGCTGGCTGGAGCGGGCATTCAAGGCGGCGCGGTGATCGGCGCGACCGACAAAATCGCGTCCGATCCCATCGACAGGCCGGTCTCGGTCGAAGACTTGGGAGCGACGGTGTATGAAGCCTTGGGCATCGACCGCGGCAAGATCTATATGGCCGGAGCCCGCCCGGTCAAGATCAGCGCCGAAGGCGAACCCGTCACCGAACTGTGGAGCTGATGTCGTGCTCGGCCTACTTATCGTCCTCTTGCTAAGCCCGCTGTTGGTAACTCCGGTCGCGGCTTATGACGGCAGGCCCCAACTCGACCGTGTATTCCCGCTGGGCGCCCGCCGCGGCGCGACCGTAACCGTCGAACTACGGGGTCGCAATCTTTCCAACTCCACGAAGGTCGAGTTCGACTGCGATGAGTTGACCTGGGTCGAGACCACGCAGCGGAGTACGGGACGGGTCGAAGGCAAGGTCGCGGTCGACCCAAATGCGGCGCTCGGGCCGCACTTGCTGCGATTACACTCGCTCGACGGCTTATCGACGACAATTCTTTTCAACGTCGGTCAATTCCCCGATGTCACCGAATCCGAGCCGAACGATTCCACTCTCCAAGCGCAGCCGGTCTCGGGCGATGCCGAAATCCAAGCGCGATTAGCCCCCGCGAAAGACATCGACGTTTATTCCATCACGGTCCAAGCCGGCGAACGTCGCGTGATGGATTTGCGAGCGATCGAACACGGCTCGCTGCTCGAATGCAAGATGGAGCTTCTCGATTCCAAAGGCCGCCGCATCGCCCATAACGACGACCGTAACGACTACCTCGAAACGCCGTTTCTCGACCATACCTTCGAGGCCGCCGGAACCTACCACATCGTGGTCGATCGCTATCGCGGGCCCCGCGGCCACAGCTTCGTGGCGAATGCGACCTATACCCTACGCCTTTCAAGTCTGCCGACCATTGACTACGTGACGCCGCTGGGGGCGCAAGCGGGCGCGAGCAGCGAGATCGAGCTTCACGGAACGGCGCTCGAATCGATCGAGAATGTCTACCTCACCGAGGTGCGCTTGGCCGAATACATGCGCATGACCTACCCCTACACGATGCCGATTCGAATCGCCCAGGATCCCCCCAAGGCCGCCGATATCGCGCGCATCGAGGGCCGTGTCGCGCGCCGCGAAAACGAAACGGTCGCCGTGGAGTTCGACGTGCCCCCCGACACGCGGCCCGGGCTGTGGCGGCTTTGGGCCGAGGGGCCGCGCGGCATCGTCGAGGGAACGCATTTCGAGATTGCCGGCGCTGTCGAATACAGCGCAGACGAGGCCTCGGGAGCTCCGCGGCCGGAACGAGCCTACGCCATCAACGGCGGCTTATTGGGCAAGGGCGAGAAGGACCGTTATCCGGTTCACGGTATCGCCGCGGAGCCCTTGCATTTTTGGACCCTGTCCACGCAACTCGGCATTCCCTTGCTCGACCCCGTGCTCACGCTCTACGACGCCTCGGGAAAGAAAGTCGCCGAAAACGACGACACCGTGGGCGCCTATGGCAACCTGATCGGCAATCCCGACAGCAGTCTCTTCTACACGCCCACCGAAGACGGTCCCCTCGTGCTGACTGTGAAGGACCGCACTCGGCGCGGCGGGCCGTCCTATCGCTATCGCTTGAAAGCCGACGACCGCTTGCCTGCCTTCCAACTCTTCACAACACCGAAAAACTTCACCATTGAGCGCGGCGGCGAAGCGGAAATCAAAGTTCATATGCCGCGGGAAACGGGTTTCGACGGCGAAGTCGCGGTATGGTTCGAAGGGCTGCCTGAAGGTGTCGAGTCACCGCGCGGCAACTTTCGAAAAGACCAAACTTTCGAGCCCAATGCCGACGGCGCGGACATGCTCATCCCCGAAATCGTTTTCAAGATTCGGGTTCCCGAAAGCGTTGCCCCGGGCGTCTACCCGATTCGCGGCTTGGGCGTGAAAGCGGACGAGAAATCAAGCCCCGACCGGCGGGTCATAGAAGCCAACACGTGCTCGCAAATGGGGCCTCTGCTCGACCTGTGGAATTTCATCCGGCGGCCCTTGTCCGGCATTACGCTGACCGTCGTTGAGCCAACGAAGGTTGCCCTCTCGGCGCTCACATCGTCAGTCACGGTCGAGCAAGGCGGGGCGGCGGACTTCGACATCCGCGGCGTAGAGTTCCCCGAAGGCGCGGCCGTCGAAATCAAAGGCCTGCCGACGGGTGTTTCCTTCGAGGTCGTCAACCGCAATGACGACCAAATCGCGATTCGCCTCCAAGCGGTCGCCGAGGCCGGCCTCGGCTATTTCAAGATTTCCGCCGAATCGAAGATCGAAGACCGTTGGGCCGCCACAAGCCCCATCACGCTCAGGGTCGCGAAAGCCGTCAAGAAACTGCGCGCCGAAAAAGACTGACCGGCGGCGGTGACACTATTTCTTTTCTCTCTCCGAGAACTCACGGCACCACGCGGCGCGTTGCGAGATTTCGGGCGACGCAGATCCGCTCGGCGTGTCGTATCCGAGCTCGGCGAGCAGAGGGCCGGCGAGGGTTTCGAATAGTTCCACGTCGCCCTCATCCATCTGGGATTTCCAGTCGCGCAACCCCTTGAAATCGGTTCTGCGCGTCACGGAGGCGACTTGCGTATAACGAAAAGGCTACGAATACTATTTCCGGCGGAAAGTTCTCGCCTGCTCTTATGAGCCTAAGAATGAGTCGGTTAGAACATTCCTTTCGAGTCGATCAAACGTCCGACGCCGGTACTCGATTCGGGCTGAAAGGCAGGGTAGATCATCCTACCTACGACGCCGGCGGGTACCGCGCAAACGTAGACCCGCCGGCACCTAAGTACCAACGTTCGGGCAGTTCAGCGGGCAAAAACTTCAGTGAAAAAATCCGGCGAGAGGTTCGTTTTCCGTGTGTTTATCACGTCGACCGGGTCGTGCCGGCCGCCTGATGAAGTTTCCGGCGCAGCACTTCGCGGTAGTGCCGCTCGAGCTTGGCCGTGCGCCGCTCGGCGGACCAGTTTTGCTCGACCTCGCGGCGGGCGCGGCGGGCCATTTCGCGAGCTCGCCGGGGGTCGTCGAGCAGCGACAGCGTGGCGGCCGCGAAACTATCGGGCGTCTCGGCCAACTCGACGATTTCACCGCTCTCGCTCGCCAGACCTTCCGCCCCCAGAGCCGTCGAGACCGCGGGAATCCCCGCCGCGAACGCCTCGAGCAGCTTCACGCGAATCCCCGACCCGCTCAAGATCGGACAAACGAAGACGGCGCAACGCGCATACAGCTCTCGAATGTCCTCAACCCGCCCCAGAAACTCCACGCCCGGCGCGCTCATCGTCGCCGCGAAATTCGGAGGCGCTTGCGCGCCGGCCACCAGCAAGCGAGCGGCCGGCCGCGCCTCACGGACAGCCGGCAACACACGTTCGATGAAATGCGCGAGAGCGTGCCGGTTGGGCGGGTGTTGAAAACTGCCGACGAAAAGCAGCGTATCCGGCTCACGTCCCTCGTCGCTGTAGGGGTAGCGCGCCAAATCAATGGCCGCGCGCAAATCGTCACGAATCGGTGGGATACCGTTTCCGTTGTCGAGTTCCTCGCCGGCGCCGTTCGACCTCGCCCCTAGAAACGATTCCAGGTAACGCCGGTTTTCGGTCGTGCAAGTCTGTACGCCGTCGAAGCGCCGCAACGCCCCCAACTCAAACCGCAGCGCGCGCAGATATTCATAGCTGTGCAGCAGCTTTTCCGCCGGGCTCGAAACCGTGCGCAAGCCGCTCGCCACCGACTGAAAGTAGACGTCGTGCTCGAATAGAAATGTCGCGATGCGGTCAAATGACTCGGCGTATCCGGCCAGTTG
Source organism: Bryobacterales bacterium (assembly GCA_965248235.1). GTDB lineage: Bacteria > Acidobacteriota > Terriglobia > Bryobacterales > UBA6623 > UBA6623. Next base: position 1,536,969 of record CBDFIU010000004.1, read on the forward strand.
CGTGTAGTCGAGCTGAATAACGTCAATCTCGTTGACGTAGACGCCGCGGTGCAGGCGCCACCGAAAGTCGTCGCTCGCAAACTCCCGGGCCGCGTGCGGCACAAGGCCCCCCAGGCCCCCCAAGCGCTCGCGCCCGCGCACGACGAACTCCGCGTCGGCACAGATTTTCTCGAGCCCGCGGTTCCCCGCCAGGTCGCTCTCCTCGTCCAGCATCGCGAGGACGTGCAAGCGCGTCAACGGCGCCAGGTACCGCACGGTCTGGTTCATGAACAGCGCCCCGCCGTGCAAAGGCGGTTCGATCGGGTAGGGCGACGCGAACAAGACATTGAGCTTGTCGCGGTCCGGATCGGGCTGCTGAAAGCGATCTCGGAAATATCCGCCCAACGGCCGCCGAAAAGCCTCCCTGTCATCGACTACCGCAAAGCGGCGGGCACGGTTGCGCGAGGCAAGGGCCCGCCCCAGTTGGCGAAAAGCACGCCATAGTGCCCCCGAGTTCGCGCGGGCCGTTTCCTCCCCGACCGACAACCGAATCCACAGCCCGGCGTAGAGCCAGACGAAATGCACGCCCAACAGCCGCCAATCGTGTAGGTTCTTCCAGGCGAAGAGCAGATGGTTCTTTTCGAGCGCACGGCGGATGAACGCGGCCGAAAAATGCTTCCCGATCGTCCCGCGATGATCGTGGTGAACAATGCTTCGAGGCTGGTAGAGAACCATCCAGCCCCGCTTCCAAGCGTTGTAGCTGATGTCGGTGTCTTCCAAATAGAAAGGTTCCCAGAGCGGGTCGAAGCCTCCAAGCGCGAGAAACTTTCGCCGGTCGTAGGCCGACGAACCGCCGCCCGCGTAGAAGGTGGGAAACAGATCCCGAACCCTCTCGTCGATCACGTGACCTACCGACAGACGCCCATTGCGCCACGAGGCCTGCGTCAGTCCGGTTTCCTCGCGCCGCTTGGCCGGATCGGTAAAAAAGATCTGCGATGACACCGCGAAGACCCGCGCGTCACGAAAGCCCTCGATCAGGGGGGTGAGAAAGTCAGGCTCGACGCGCATGTCGTTGTTGAGCAGGACAACGACATCATGGCGAGCCGCGCGCAAGCCGGCGTTCGACCCACCCCCAAAGCCGAGGTTGGTTTCCAACGCCAGAACGCGTACTTTCGGGAACTGCCGTCCGATCATTTCCCGCGTGCCGTCGGTCGAGGCGTTATCGACGACGAGAATTTCATGCTCCGGGTTGTCCGCGAGTGCGGCGATGACCGACGGCAAGTTGCGTTCAAGGTGTTCGCGGCCGTCCCAGGTAGGGATCACCACGCTGACGGCCGAACAGTCGACTTTTCCGCCTTCATCGGGCGGGTCGTCTTTCCGCCCGCGACCCGTCACCGAAACGAGTAGATCATTGACCGCAAGCGATAACGCCGCCGCCGCGGTAAGCAACGGCGCCGCGGTGAGCAGCAGGACGAATTCAACGACAGCCCGAAAAAACGCAATCATCGATTCCATGAGGAGATGGCCGGCTCAGCGACCGGAAAAAAATGGGGGCTGTGGCCGAGCGCCGCCCGAACAAATTCCTTTGCATCAATTACTCGCCCGGCGCGAAACGGACTCTTCCGAAAATCCCCTTTCGCGGGTATCGTAGATTCCGTTTGCGCCCGCTGAAACCGCAAACCTCTACAGCCGCGAAGCGGCGGCGGGAATATAGCCCAGGGTGGAGCCGGAACGGCGGAACCCTGGGTTGAATCTCCATCGGCGCGAGCCCTGAAAGGGCGGCGGGAGCCTCGCGATCGAGCCTTCGGCCCGTCAATGCCCATTTTCATGGCGGTAGCATGAATCCGCGGATTCATCGACATGGGCTGTCCCCGATTCCTTCACAGCCTCTCACTCACCAGCGAGTCCGCCAGGCGAGTGTTGATCTCGACCCGGCTCGGCAATCGGATATAACCGTACACCGTGCTGTCGCCGCTGGCCATCGGCAACGTCAGCGCGTTGTCCACCCAGTCGCAGGTCTCATATCCATCCAACGGACCGTTGGCGACCGCCGGGGTGAACGAAAAATGGTCGGGGTGCAGTTCCGGCAACTCGAAGGCGAAATCGACGGTGTGAATATCACCCGGCGACATCGGAGGCACTTCGACGCCCTCGCTCAAGGTATTGATGCCCGCGAAATCGACGCCCAGGTGATTCCGCAAAATAAAGCCGACATTGGGCGACACCAGCGACTCGCGGGCCCGCACGCTGATGCGAACCCGCAACGAGGCATGCGGTTCGAGTAGCTGGACCGGGCGGCCTTGGTCGTCGACAACGGCGATGCCCAGGATTTCGGCCCGCCGATTGCCGTGGCGAAAATCGACGTGCGGAAGGGTCTCGATAACTTCAGGCGCGATCGACGGCGCCGAATCGTCTTCCCCGCAATTCTCCACCTCGTGCAGCTTGACGTAGGCGGCGTCCTTTTCCGCCATGTGGGCAAGATATTTTCCGATCACCGAAGCCGGATCGCCGATTTCGACAACGCGCCCGTGGTCGAGCCACAAGACTTCGGTCCCGATGGCCTTGACGTCAGCCATGCTGTGCGAGACGAAAACGATGGTCACTTCGTGCCGGCGCAGCTCGTGAATCTTCCGCATGCAGCGTTGCCGGAAGTAGTAGTCGCCGACCGAGAGAGCTTCGTCAACCAGCAAGATTTCCGGGTCCACATGAATCGCCACGGCGAACGCCAGCCGTACCAGCATCCCCGAAGAATACGTCTTCACCGGTTGATCGATGAATTCCCCGATCTCGGCGAACTCGGTAATCTCGTCGAAGCGATCGCGAACCTCCTGGGTCGAGAGGCCCAGAATCGCCCCATTCAGAAAGACATTCTCGCGCCCGCTGAATTCAGCATTGAAGCCCGCTCCCAATTCGAGCAACGACGAGACACGACCGTGCACCTCCACCCGGCCGCTCGTTGGTCCGAAGATGCCCGCGGCCAGTTGCAGCGCCGTGCTCTTGCCCGAACCGTTTTCCCCGACCACGCAAAACGTGCTGCCCTTCGGGATTTCAAACGAACAATCCCGCAACGCCCAAAAGTCACGGTGAAAACTCCGCCGCCCCAGGAAAACGAGTTCCTTGAGCCGGTCGCCCGGCGCCGCGTACACCGGGTAGCTTTTCGAAACATTATGGAAGGCGAGGGACATGAGTTGGTGAACCGTGAACCGTTAGCCGTTAACCGTGGGCCGCGCCGGCAATGTTCGATCCTCTTCTATCATCTTTGCTGCCGAACTGAAGTTCAACCGATTCGACTCGTTCGGTTCACGGTTCACGGCCAACGGCTCCCGATCAAAGCACATCCGCGAAACCCCGCTTGGTATACCGGAAAAAAAGCCCGCCCGCCACGAAGGCCGTCACCGCGAATGCCGCAAGCGCCAAAAAGTCCGTCGCCGAGGGCAGTCCCGCGCCAAGAATGCATTCGCGGTAACCCCGCACGACATAAGTCAGCGGGTTCAACCGCAGCACGCCCGACACGGCTTCCGGAAACTGCCCTTCAAACAAAAAGATCGGCGTTAGCCAAAACCACGCCGTGAGAATGACCGAAAGCACCTGCGCCGTGTCCCGAAGATACACGTTGAGGGCCGCCGCGATCCACGCCAGCCCGAGACTCAGCAGCCCAACCAAAACAAAGTAACCCGGCAGCAACAACAACGCCGCGCTGATGTGATGGTCGCGAACCCCAACAATGACGATCAGCAGCACCAGCGCCAACATATGGCTGATCCAAGTGGAAAGAAAAATACTGAGCGGGACGACCTCAGCCGGGAAAACCGTCTTCTTGATCAGATTCGCGTACTCCACCAGCGAAGACGACGACCGCTGCAAGGTTTCCGAAAACAGCAGCCACGGCAGCATTCCCGCGAAGAGAAACAGCGGATAGCTGTCGGTCACCTCGCCGCGCGGCAAGCGCATGCCGAAGGCGTAGGCGAAGACAAACGTATAGACGGCCAGCAGCACCAACGGATGAACGACGCCCCACAACCACCCCACGGCCGAGCCCACATAGCGCTGCTCGAAATCGCGCCGCACCAACTGGTACACAAGGCTGCGATTGTTGACCAGGTTCCGCAGAAAAAATGTTCCAGGGAGACGCATTTCGGTAAAGCCGTGAGCCGTCAACTATGAGCCGCGGGTCGTGCACGGCCTTTCCTATCATCGCAGGGTCGGCGGAGGCAGAACACATCGGCGTGCGCCCCTCGAACATTCCGACGGTTCATCTTGGGTTCGTTTCGCACGGATGGTTTGAGGCTGGGTTGGGATGCCGCGGGCAGAGGTCGCCTGGACGGCTATGGGCACGCGGCGAGTCGGGGCCGTGGGTGCCCGCGGCGGTCTCAGCAAGGGGCGGCTGTCAACGAGTCTCGACCTGCCGGCTCGGCTGTCGGTTTGGCGTTGATTCTCGCCCCTTGAGCGGGACCGGCCGATCTGGAGGGGTTCTCTTAACATGTTGATATCACGGTGGATAGAATCATCTTGGCTTCGTTTCGCAACATTCGCTTCACGGCATTTGGCGGGCTGCGGCTTTGGTTCCTATTTTCTTTCCCGTGCTTACGGTTGACGGTCCTGGATTTGGGTGTTTCGGGCTCAGGATAACGGGCTTGTCAAGCCGGTTTTGGCCGAGTTGAGCACGGTCGTGTCGGACCGGGTCAGGGCGAGTTCGAGAGGTGGGCGCTATCGTGTGTCCACGATGGCAGCGACCAAATTTTCGTCATAGTCCGAGCAGCACGGCCGCGCCAGGCCCCCGAACGACCGGTCTTGCCGGTCGTTCGCCCCGGAGGAGGTTGCGCGTTGGGACTGGGTCCGGCCCTTGCGGGACCGGCACAGTATTAATCGAGGTGCGTTAGATCTGCGTGAACGCCCTTGGAGGGGCTATTGCGGGGCCGGTTCCAGCGGGCAGGGTGAAGATTCTTTATTCGGGAGTTGTCCCCGATCTCCGCCCCAGGAGGGTAGTTTATCGCGGCGGAAAGGTCCCGGAAATGGCGAAAAAGAAGAACGCTGCAAAGAAAGCATCGAAGAAGGCGAAAAAGCGCCGAGGAGCGACAATCAACCGCCCATATCCACGCGTGCCGCTGGAAGAAGCCTTGCAAGTTCCGCAGGCCCTAAAGGATAAGAACGGTGGGAACCCGTGGCCACCTGAGCAGGTTGCCGAAGCGCTTGACATGTCGAAACCAGGATTTCCGATTTGGCTCCTCTGACGGCACGAGTCTACACCCTCACCCGGCGAAGCGCAACCATTTCTCCACCCGAAAGAGGCGGCGGCTGAGGCGGGACCGATCGAGCCCCCTTCTTGCCCCTCATGGGGGCTGATCCGCCGCTGCGAAGTCAATTTCGCGGACACCCCTCCGAGCTTCCGTCCTCAGTACACAGATTTCGCATTCGCCAAGTGCGGTGCTAACCACCCGGCACAGGCAGCGCCCAGATCCTCCGCAGCATGTCGCCAAACAGCCGCCGGTTCAGATGTCCCTCGGCCAAGAGCAACCAGTAGTACCGCGCGTGCTTGACCAATCTGCCGCCGGTCTTCATCAACCGCTGCTGCAAGCTCGTCAGTGACCACGTCTTGATCCTGTGCGGCAACCCGAGTCGCCGCCACAGGTTGCCCAGGTTGTAGGCCGGCACGCTTAACTGCAAGCGCACCTCGTTCGCCCGGAAGCGATGGCACGACAGCCGCGTCCAGTGCGTCGCTTGCTTACCTTCTTTGATCCACTGCTCCGCCGTGCCGCGCTTGTTGTAGAAACGCACCACCGACCGGCTTGGCAAGCTCATGTTCGTCACGATAAAACCGACGCGCGCGAATAGCTCGCCCTGGTGGTGCTCGACCTTGGCGACAACTCGTCTCGGCCCCTTCCAGCTCTCCGCCTGATAGCGAAAGCTCTTGTAGCGCACTAGCGGCTTGCGGCCGGGCCTCCCCGGCGGACGAAACAGGATGTCTTCGATCTCCAGCTCCAGGTTCTTATTGGCCGGAATGCGGATCGCGTAGTCCGCGCCGCGCTCCTCCAGCGCCTCGTAGATCTCCGGCTTGGCAAAGGCGGCATCGCCCCGGAAGGCGACCTGCTTGCCCGCAGCCTGTTGGCGCTCGATCTCCGGCAACAATAGCTCATCCCAGTCCTCGGCGCTGTGCACGTTGCCGGGACGCAGCTTGGCAGCGAGGCAATCACCATGACCGTTGAACAAAAGCAACGGGTGGTAGCAGACCGACTCGAAGTGTCCGTTGTAGGCACTGCCTTCCTGTTGGCCATGGACCGGACTCTCGGTGGAGTCCATGTCCAGAACGACCCGCTCGGAGTCGTCGAACGCCTCCGCTTGCCCGACCAGCTCTCGGTTCAGCGCCATCAGCCCCAGCAGGTTCTCTTCGCTCGCCAGCATCTCCGTCTCGAAGCCGTGCAGCGTCGAGGTTAAGGCCGCACCGCGATCCCAGATCTTCTGCGAGCCGATCAAGCGAAACGTCGGGTCAGCCGACACTCGGACGGCGTCGTTGACGTCCTCGTAGCCTGCCAAGCGGCTGTAGATCGACTGCCGCAACAGATCAGCGAGCGTGAACTGCTTGTTGGTGCCTTGCCGGGAGTCGCTGAGATGCTCGTCAATCAGTTCTCCGAGAGCGAGCCGTTCGTCCAGTTCGCGAACCAAAATCAGGCCACCGTCGGAAGTGACGTGCGATCCCTGGAAATCGACTTTCAACGAGCCGTTGAAACTTAGCTGGAATGGCTTGGTTTGTTTTTCACCCATTGGGTGTTGGCCTCCATGGCGTCCTCAGCGGGCTCTAGCCCCTATGAATAAAGACGCTCAAGGCCGCCGGAAGGTCGAGAGGTCTGAATCAAATTGGAAATGCGGGCGAAAACCGCCATGCGGTTTTTCTACATCGCAGCGGCATCGCGTGACTTTGGCCTAACCCAAGGCGGTAGGGACAGTGCGCAAATATCTCTGACTGAGTTCGGCAAGGAACTCGTGTACGCCGGGGACAAAGAGGCCGAACACAGGCTGAAACTGGAAGCCTTCAGACGAGTGAGTATCTTCAACAAGGTCCTCGAATACTACCAGGGAAGTTCCCTTCCCGAAATGAAGTAGATGGGTATTTACTTGACTCAGGTGACCACAAGATGTAGGATCGGGGAAATGGAAGATTATCCTCGGAATCTGGCCGAGTTCGAGGCGCGTTTCGCCACCGAGCAGGCCTGTCGAGAGTATCTGTGTCAACTCCGCTGGCCGGAGGGTTTTCGTTGTCCGCGATGCGGGCACGACAAAGCGTGGGCGGTGCGGACAGCGCTGCTGGAGTGCGCCGGCTGCGGGCATCAAGCTTCTCCAACGGCGGGCACAATATTTCAAGACACCCGCCAACCCCTCCAGAGTTGGTTTCGAGCCATGTGGTGGCTCACGAGCCAGAAGAACGGGGCGAGCGCGCTGGGCTTGCAGCGGGTGTTGGGCCTGGGCAGCTACAAAACGGCCTGGACTTGGTTGCATAAGCTCCGGCGCGCCATGGTGCGGCCCGGACGCGATCGGCTCAGCGGGCGCGTGGAGGTTGACGAGACTTACTTAGGAGGCTTGGAGGAGGGCGTGCGCGGTCGCCAAACCGACGCTAAGGCGCTGATTGTAGTAGCGGCCGAGGAAGATGGTGCCGGCATCGGGCGGGTTCGGATACGCACCATTCCCAACGCCTCCGGGGACAGCTTGATGGCCTTCGTCGGCGAGTCGATCGAACCCGGCAGCGTGGTCCATACCGACGGTTGGCTGGGATACGAACCGCTCGAAGGCGACGGCTATCGCCACGAGGTGAGCTACCTGGAGGGGCAACCGGCGCGCGCCTCGAAACTGCTCCCCCGGGTGCACCGCGTGGTGTCGTTAGTGAAGCGCTGGATACTGGGCACGCATCAAGGAGCGGTCAGTCACGAGCATCTCGACTCCTACCTCGACGAATTCGCCTTCCGCTTCAACCGCCGCAAGTCCAGAAGTCGAGGCAAGCTCTTTTACCGCCTGGTTCAACAGGCCGTCGCCGTGCCACCGGCACCCTACAAATCGCTGGTCGGAGGCACCGCGACACGCGCTACGGACGACCACAACATGTAGGGGCTATTTCCCAATACCTGAGTCAAGTAAATACCCATCTCATGCCATTCAAGGAGCGTGGCAGCGAACATGGGAAGGGATTCTTTACTGAAGTATTGGGGAGCCTGGTTTCACCCGCCGGGCGGGATGCAGGATTTACTGTAACTACCGCGAACCGGCAAGGAACCGACGTCATTCAGTCAACGATCGTCAATGATCTGCTGAACGCGGATCTGGTTGTGGCAAATCTGACAGAGCACAACCCAAACGTTTTGTTCGAGCTTGGAATGCGGATGGCCTTTGATAAGCCAGTTGCGCTGATACGGGCGCAGGGGACCGAGCAGATATTCGACGTCGACAACATGCTTCGCGTGTTCGACTACGATCCGAATCTATGGCCCACGACGGTAGAACGTGATCTGCCGAAGCTACGTGATCACATCAAGGCAACTTGGGACAACCGTGACACGGAAAAGACGTACATGAAGCTGCTTGGCCAAACGCGTGTCAGCGAGAACAAAGAGTAGACAGGATACAACGGTTATTTAGAACCGTCCTCAGGTTGCTTCCGTGGCCAAACGGGCTCGCCCTTGCGTCGATCGCGTCCCTGATTCGGGAAAAGATTCGGCAAGATCGGGGCAGCTTCCGGTCTTCGCCTGTTTGCGTGAAAGATATGGATGACGCGGAGGACGCCGGATGAAACGGCGAGAAGAAATGCCGTACCCACGTCTTACACTCCGGTTTGAGCCTGAGGGACAGACTCTAACCGGGGATTTCGACACCGGTGCACTGATCACGTTCATCTCGTACGAGTGGCTTGTGCAGAACGGACTCATTAAATCCGCGACTTCGGCGTCGATGGCTCATGCGGTGATCCGGCAGGCCCCATACTGTTTTATTAATGTTGCACTGTCGGCCAGATTGGTCGATGGCGGGACGACAACAGGTGTGGCGACCGTCACCGCTCAGGCGGTTGTTGATTGGGAGCATTCCCCTTTGTCGAGGGGTGGTGGTCGTCTAGCGCTGATCGGTAGGGACATCCTCAAGACGTTTGGCGCGAATGTCGAGATCGATGGCACTACGGGTAAAACCCGCATCACGACGCAGAACTGGCAGGCTTTCGAGGAGGAAGTGGCTCACCTGTTCCGCATCCTTGGTCTTGAGGCGCAGAGGGACTACAATCTCGCTGGAAACCAGGTTGACATCCTGCTATCGGAGAAGACAACTTCCGGCAAGAAGCTACGCATTATCGTCGAGTGCAAGTTCCACCGGAAGCCTGTTGGCAACCAGTATGTGCGCCAGTTGGCGGCGGTTCTTGAGTTTGCGAAGGCAAGCAAGCTTGCCGATCACGCCATCCTTGTCTCATCTTCCGGCTTCAGCAAGGACGCTCGGCTTGTTGCTGAGGCCGCAGGCCTTGAACTACTTGACATTGGCGATTTGCGTGCCAAAGCGCATCCACAACCACCGCCTCCCCGACCATTCCCTCCGATACCAGAGGCGAAGCGAGGGAAACCGAGACAGCAAACCACGTTTGTCATCATGCCTTTTCAGGATGAATACCGAGACACCTATATGCTCGGAATTCGCGAGACTCTCGCCAAGCATGGCTACGTGTGCCGTCGGGCTGACGAAGTCGAATTCAACGGAAGGATCATGGATCAAATTCTCGACCTTGTCCGGACATCCGATGTCATCGTTGCCGAAGTCTCGGAACCCAACCCCAACGTCTATTATGAACTCGGAATTTCCCACGCAACCGGAAAAAGTATTGTCCTTTGTACGCGTGACATGGGGCAGATACCATTCGACACAAGGGATCTGAACCACATTGTCTACGCCGACATTGTTGACCTGCGAGAGAAGCTTGCAAATCGGTTAAAGACGCTGGTGATTCCCATGGAGGACGTGGGAGAATAGCCACCTAACAGTCGGTACAGGGGCGGCGCTACCTGCGTGCGGGAGCGACATCTACACTGACTAGGTCGGGACTTTCGCCCTAGAGGGGAGATCGGGGACGGGGAGATCGGCGGGGAGATCGGGCGGGGGGAGATCGGGAAAGTCGGGGAAGAGATCGTTCATTTTTTCCTCCTGGTGGTTTGAGCGAGACGACTTCCGCGCCGTCTATGCTATCTTGCCGCCAGGAGGATTTTTCCATCTCTACGCTATACATTGAAACAGGCTACGACTTTCCGTGCTCGCGGGCTCGGCTTTCGCCGAGCCCGCGTGGGTTTCATCTACAAATCGCTATCCCTACGGATCGTAATCTCTACAACCCGCTTCTACAGGTCGTAGTAAAGATAAAACTCATAGGGCACGGGCCGCAGGTTGACCTGCTCCAACTCGGCTTCGCGCTTGTAGCTGATCCAGGTATCGACCACGTCTTGCGTGAACACGTCGCCGCGCAGCAGGAATTCGTGATCGTCCTCGAGGGCGTTCAGCACGTCGCCCAGGGAGCCGGGGGTCGTCTTGAGTTGAGCCTTCTCTTCGGGCGGCAGATCGTAGAGGTCCTTATCCATCGCCGAACCCGGGTCGATCTTGTTGATCACGCCGTCGAGTCCCGCCATCAACATGGCCGAGAACGCCAGGTAGGGGTTGCAGGAAGGATCGGGGCAGCGGTACTCGATCCGCTTCGCCTTCGGGCTCGTCGAATAGACCGGAATGCGGCAGGCCGCCGAGCGGTTGCGCATCGAGTAGGCCAGGTTGACCGGCGCTTCGAAACCGGGAACCAGCCGGCGATAGGAGTTCGTGGTCGGGTTGGTGAACGCCAGCAGCGCGGGCGTGTGCTTGAGCAAGCCGCCGATATAGTGCATCGCCGTATCGCTCAGCAAGGCGTAGCCGCCCTCGTCGAAGAACACATTCGTTGCGCCGTTCCACAAACTCTGGTGAACGTGCATACCGCTGCCGTTATCCCCAAACAGGGGCTTCGGCATGAAGGTTACGGAAAGTCCGTTCGCCTTGGCGACATTGCGAATGACGTACTTGTAATACATCACGCTGTCGGCCATCGCCGTCAGCGAGTTGTAACGCATGTCGATCTCGGCCTGGCCCGCCGTGCCGACTTCGTGGTGATGCACCTCGATCTTCACGTTGAAGGCTTTCATCGCGAGCATCATCTTGGTGCGGATATCCTGCATGCTGTCGGCCGGGGGAACCGGGAAGTACCCCTCCTTGTGGCGTAGCTTATAACCGAGGTTGCCGCCCTCTTCTTCTCGGCCGGTATTCCACGCGCCTTCCGTCGAGTCCACCGAATAAGACCCGCTGTTGGCCGTTTGGCTGTAGCGAACATCATTAAAGATGTAAAACTCCGGCTCCGGTCCCCAGTAGCTGGTGTCGGCGATCCCGGTCCCTTCGAGGAACGTCTCGGCCTTTTTCGCGATGTGACGGGGGTCGCGGCTGTAGGGCTGGCGAGTGAGCGGGTCTTCGACGTTACAGATGATGCTCATCGTCGGAGCTTCGCGCATGGGGTCCATGTAGGCCGTATCGGGATCGGGCATCAGCAGCATGTCGCTCTCGTGAATCTGCTGGAAGCCTCGGACACTCGATCCGTCGAAGCCGAGTCCGTCTTCGAAAATGTCCGGCTGCAGGTCCTCGACCGGAATCGAAAAGTGCTGCCAGACTCCGGGCAGGTCGATGAACTTGAAGTCCACTACTTGAGCGCCTCCGTCGGCGGCGATTTTTTGGACATCCTCTGGCGTGTTAGGCATACGTTGTGTCTCCTTTTCCTTGCGATAAGATTCCTAAAACTAAATGTCGTAATACAGAGCGAACTCATAAGGATGCGGGCGCTGACGCACCGCGTCCACTTCGTTCCGCATCTTGTAGTCAATCCAGGTCTCAAGCACTTCCTCGGTGAAGACGTCCTGGCGCGTCAAGAATTCGTGATCGCGCTGGAGGGCGTCCAAGGCGTCCTCGAGCGAGGCCGGCAGAGAGGGCACTTGCCGCATCTCCTCGGCCGAAAGATCGTAGATATCCTTGTCGAGCGGCTCGCCCGGGTCAATCTGATTCTGAATCCCGTCGAGCCCCGCCATCAGCATCGCCGCGAAGGCCAGGTAGGGGTTGGCCGACGGATCGGGGGGGCGAAACTCGACCCGCTTGCTCCGCGGCTCCGACGAATACATCGGAATCCGGCAGGCGGCCGAGCGGTTGCGCCGCGAATAGGCCAAGTTGACCGGTGCTTCGAAGCCCGGCACGAGGCGCTTATAGCTGTTCGTCGTCGGCGCGGCGAAGGCGACCAACGCCGGGGCGTGCTTGAGTAGACCGCCGATGTAATAAAGCGCCGTGTCGCTCAACCCGGCGTACTGATCGCCGGCGAAAAGCGGCTCCTCGTCTTTCCAAAGGCTCTGGTGCACGTGCATGCCGCTGCCGTTGTCGTTCCATAGCGGCTTCGGCATGAAAGTGACAGTGTGCCCGTGACGAAATGCAACGTTGCGCACAACGTACTTGTAAATCATCAAACTGTCGGCCGCATTCACCAATGAGTCGTATTTCTGGTCAATCTCGCCTTGCCCGCCGGTGGCGACTTCGTGATGGTGGCACTCGATCTCGAGCCCGCAATCCTGCATCGTCGTCACCATCTCGGTGCGGATGTTCTGGTGATGATCGGTTGGCGGGACGGGGAAATAGCCTTCTTTGTAACGCGGCCGGTAGCCGAGGTTGTCGCGCTTGCGGCTGGAGTTCCAACGGCCTTCCTCGGCGTCGATGTAATAGAAACCGTAGTTATGCGACTGGTCGAAGCGAATATTGTCGAAGATGAAAAACTCGGCCTCGGGGCCGAAAAACGCCGTATCGCCGATGTCCGTGTATTGCAAGTATTGCTCGGCCTTATGAGCAATCCAACGCGGGTCGCGCTCGTAGTGCTGTTTCGTGACGGGATCGACGATGTTGGCGATCATCACTAACGTCGGGACGTCGGTGAACGGGTCCATCATCGCCGTATTCGGGTCGGGGACAATCAGCATGTCACTTTCGCTGATCGCCTGCCAGCCGCGAATGCTCGAACCATCGAACCCGAAGCCGTCCTCGAAGGTCGTCTCCTTGAGCTGCGCGATGGGAAACGTCACGTGCTGCCACAGCCCCGGCAGGTCCGCGAAGCGCACGTCCAGCATGCGCGCTTCGTTATCGCGCGCGAATTGGAGCACTTCCTCGGGTGTTCGGCGGGTCGACATGGTCCTCTCGAAAGGCGGCTACAGCTACCCCTCGGCTCTGAGACAAGAGACTCAAATCGTAACACACGAATCAGCGGCCCTCGGGGAAAAGTTCACTCCATAAAAACTTTCGATCGAAGCCTCGCGCCGCCGAAACCCGCGTGGCGTCCTCTCTCCCGCCGTCGGCCGATCGTGCTAGGATACCCCGGACAAAGCACGCAAAAGGAGCTGGTAGCCAATGGCTGAAGCCATTTCCCAAAACTTCGAAAACCACGCCGTCTTCCCTAAGAAGCTCTTCATCGCTTTCTTGCTGTCGCTGGCGGGTATCATTTCCGCGGTCGTCGGGCTGTTCCAGGTAACGACGACCGAGGGTCTGTGTCTGATCGGAACCGGTGCTCTGCTCGTTGGCATGGGCGCCTTGTGGACCGGTTTCGTCGCCCGGACCTATGCCCTTAAAGTCCAAGACCGCGTCATTCGATTGGAAATGCGGCTGCGCCTCGCGCGGATCTTGCCGCCCGAAATGCAGGGCGACATCCTCAAGCTCACCATTCCGCAACTGATTGGGCTGCGTTTCGCCTCGGATGCCGAGATGCCGGCCCTGGTCCGCAAGGTTCTCGCCGAAGACATCCAAGATCCCAAGCCCATCAAACAGATGGTCACCGATTGGCAGGCCGACCACGCCCGCGCCTGACAGCGCGGCACTCGGGCCGCGCCGCCATGTTCCCGGAAATCACCGGAGGAGATTTCATTAGAAGAGCCGGGCGGGCCCCACCCCTTGGTCGAATTATCCAATGCCGAAAGATGAGAACGAATGGCAGTCAGCGGAACACGTATCCTCTTACCTCGCGCGCGCCGACCAACTTCCTCACCGCTCCTCCGGCGAAGCCGCCTTGCTTGAGGAGATTCCACCGTTGGCCCGGCGGGTGTTGGACCTTGGTGCCGGCGATGGGCGCTTATTGGATTTGGTGTTGCGTGCCAGGTCAACCGCCGACGGGGTTGCGGTGGACTTTTCGCCGGCGATGCTGGAACAGTTGCGTGCCCGGTTCGGCGCGACACCGGGAACGAAAGTTGTCGAGCACGATCTGAGTATCCCCCTGCCGGTCCTTGGTACGTTCGACGTGGTGGTGTCGAGCTTCGCGATTCATCATCTGACCGACGAACGAAAGCGCCGGCTGTACGAGGAGATCTGGGCGGCGTTGGAGCCCGCGGGAGTCTTCTGCAACTTGGAACATGTCGCATCGCCGTCGCCCGCCGCGCATGAGCGGTTCCTGCAAGCGATATGCGTCACTACAGGCGAAGAGGATCCTTCGAACAAACTGCTGGATGTGCACACGCAACTGGAGTGGCTGCGCGAGATCGGATTCGCGGACGTCGACTGCTACTGGAAATGGCGCGAACTGGCTCTTCTCGTGGGCCGCAAACCGGGAAGAAGTGGCCTCTCAATAAACCAGTTGGTAGACTAGTTGTATGGATGCCATCGGGGCCTTCGAGGCCAAGACCCATTTTTCCGAACTTCTCGATCGAGTTCGCCGCGGGGAACGTATCACGATCACGAAAAGGGGCGTGCCGACCGCCATGCTGGTCCCTGTCGACGATCGCGAAACCCTCTCTCCGCCCGACGCGGTAGCCAGGCTGCGACGGATCCGCAAAGGATTTTCGGCCGGAGCCGGGATTCGCGACCTCATAGAGGACGGGAGGAAATATTGACGCTCTTTGTCGTCGACGCCTCCGTAACCCTGGCTTGGTGCCTGCCGCGGCAAGCCTCGGCGGCAACCGAAAAGCTATTGGATCGGATGGCTTCCGGGAGCGCGGCGATCGTCCCCTGCCTTTGGCCCTCGGAGGCGGCCAATGCGTTGTGGAGTCTGGAGCGCCGAGGGCGACTTACGCCGGCCGAAGTCCTCGCGGTGATCGAAGTCCTTCGATCTCTGCCCATTACGCTTGACCACCAGCCGCCGGCACGCACTTTCGGCACGGTCAAAGAGTTGGCCGGCCGCTACGGGCTCACCGTTTACGATGCATCCTATCTCGAACTGGCTCTCCGCCGGCAACTTCCGCTCGCGACCGCCGACCGCACTCTCCGCGCCGCCGCGCAAAAGGCCGGACTGGACATCGCATAGGCTGGAATTTCGGGCACGGCGGCAAGTTTCTCGTCGCCATGATCCCGCGCGAGGGCCGATCAAGCCGTCTCCGCGAGCGGCGTTGGATGATCCTCGCTCCTGTCTGTACGCGGCGATACACCCCAAACGACGAGTTGGAGTCCAGACTGGATGTGGTTCCCGGAAGCGGCCCGAACTGCGTTTCCGGGGATGATTTTCCGCCGCCCCTTCAGGGCTTTCATTTTGTCCCTCTTTCCTACGGCGGAAGCAGCGGGCCAAATTCCAGGGCCCCGAGCGGGGCCCGGGAGTCAACGCTACTCGCGGAATCGCCGCGAGCCGCCCGAACGCCGCCACCACACCGCAGGATTGATATCTCTTCCAGCGTTAAGGATCTTACGTGAAGAGCATTCAGCCTAAGCCGCCGGCTCGGAGACGGCTTCGATCAGCTCGCTCTTGAGCTGCTCGCAGGCGTCGGCGGGCAGTTTGCGGCCATCGGGCCCGACCAGATAGAAAACGTCCAGGGCGCGATGCCCCTGGGTGTCGATGAGCACGACTTCGATATTGCATTCGTGCTGGGAGAACTTCGCGGCCAAATCGAACAACAGACCGGTGCGGTCCTCCGCGTTGACGTGGAATAACGTGGCACGCGGAGAAGTGTCGTTGTCGTAGGAAACGATCGGCTTGAAGCCCGGCCGGCGCTTGCCTCCAAAGGGATTTTCACGGGCCGGCAGCTCATCCGAATCGGCCGTTCCCTTCGCCGTTTCAATCAGCGCCTTCTTCACCCGCGTATCTTCGCCCGGGTTCAATTCAAGCGATCGTCCGGGGTCGGAGACGACAAAAGTGTCGAGCACCAGGCCGTTCTCATTGGCAAAGGCCTCGGCCTTTTCGATATTGAGTCCGAACCCGGAGAAGGTCGCGCATAGGGATGCAAACAAGAACGGCCGGTCACGCGCAATCACGACGACTTCATAGAGCGAGTTTCGGCGGGTCAAGCTTGCCGCGGCTGATTTCTTTTTCAGTGTGAGGCTTAACCAAAATTGCTCAAGAATTTGTTCCGTTCTATGCGTGCGCAAGTATCGCCGCGGAAAGCCCTCGAGAAACTCGCGAAGGGCGTCGCGTTCATCGTCGGAAGCCTGCTCCATCAGAGCCTCGGAGGCGTCGACGTGGATGCGATGCTCCTCGACATCTCGGCTGAGGGCTCGATCGGTCGTGATATAGAGCTGCCAGAGCAGCTCTTTGCGCCAGTCGGTCATCGCCTTCGGGTTGACGGCGCTGATGTCGGCGAAGGTCATCAGAGTCAGCGCCTTGAGGCGTTCGGTCGTCTCCGCCAACGCGGCGGTTTGCTCAATCGTTTCCGGGGCGCGTAAATCACGGCCGCTCATCGTCTGGGACATCGCCAGGTGGTGGCGAATCAGGAAGCGCACGGTTTCGCGATCTCCCTCCTCCATCTGGATGCGCTCCATCGCGATGTCGGCCAACTCGAGACTTCTTTCGGAATGGCCGCCGCTCTTTGGGGCCCCCTTGCCCACGTCGTGAAACAGCAGAGCGAAGTGGAGAACCTCGGGGCGGTCCAACTCGGCTGCCAAGCGCACGTACCGTTGGGTCAGCGGATCTTCCGCCGACCCCAGATCGTGCAACGTCTGGATGGTGACGAAAGTATGTTCGTCCACCGTGAAGCGATGGTAGAAATCGCGGACGACGAGGCAATCGATGTTTTCGAATTCGGGAAACAGCGCCGTCAGCGCCCCCGTCTCGTGCATCGCCGTGAGCGCTTCGTAGGCAAAAGGCAGCGATAGAATCTCGGCGATGACCGGCCACAAATCACGACCTTCGCGAGCATAGGCGGTAAACCCTTCCACTGCTTTTTCGACGCGCTTCTCCGTCTCCACCGCCAAGGGAACTCCGTGGCGCGAGACGAAAGCAAACAACGGCGGCATGAGCTCGGGCTGCGCGGTGAGCGCCTGGCTGCCGCGTAAGTAAACACGGCCGCGGCGAACCACGAAATCGTTGTTCGAAAGCCGTGATTTGCGGTCCCGGAAGAAGGTGAAAAGCGACTGGCCTTGGGTCGCGTTCTCCTCGATCATGCGCATCGCCAGCCGGTAGATGACCCGCACGTTGCGAAAGTAATCACGCATCCATTCGGAGGTGTTTTGGGCCGACCGAAACGCCTTGCCGGCGCCGGCGCCGGCGACCTCGTCTTGGCTTTCGAAATCCAGTTTGTTCTTGTCGCGACCCCTGAAGTAGTGCAGATGGCTTCGGACCGAAAAGAGAAAACGCTTGGCCTCGGCGAGAAGTTCGGCGTTCTCGGTCGGCAGACATTCCTCGCTCTCGGGCAAGAGAACGGCCGACATATTCGTGAGCTGGGCAATCCAGCAGGCCAGTTGAAAATCACGCAACCCGCCGGGGTACTCCTTGACGTCGGGCTCGAGGTGATAGATGGTCTGCCCGGCAAGCACGTGGCGTTGGTGGGCCAGCTCGACCAGGTTGTTCAGCAGGGTTCGTTGTTCCCGCAGATAGAAGCGCGGAAGCTGGCGGTAGCGAAGGTCCTCGTAGAGGCTCTGATCACCCGCCAGGAAGCGGGTGTCGAGCAGGCTGATGTTCAACTCCGCGTTGTCGGGCGCGACACGAGTACATTCGGCGGGCGAACGGACCGAGTGCGAGACGCGCAAGTCGGCGTCCCACAGTTCAGTGAGCAAGGCGGAGACTTGGTCCTTGTACGCCGCGGTCTGTCCGGGCCGTTCGACAAGCAAGAGCAGATCGACGTCGGAATGCGGGAACAGTTGCGCGCGTCCATAGCCGCCCACGGCGACCAGCGAAACGCCGCTGCGTTCGGCATCGACGAACGTTTCGTCAAAACACCGCGTCACGACTCCATCGGTCAGGGCGGAGGTCGCCGCCACATTCGCGAGACTGTCACCGTCGGCGAGAAAGCGTGCCCTAATCTGACCGAGGGAATCGGAGGTCGTGGCCGGCCGGGGTTCGGGCATGAAGAATGAGGGCTATGCGGCGTTGGCGAAGAGTTTCACACAAGCAAGATCACAGCGCATGGCCCGCGTCGGCTTCTGATGTGGGCCGGTCGAGAGAACTCCCCCCCGCGCCGCCGACGCGACGCGGGAGAAAGTTCCCCTCGACGGAAATGAATCAGCCGCTAACTACAGCGCGGCTTCGCCGGTATCGTTGTTGCGGATGCGAATCGCCTGCTCGACGGGATAGATGAAAACCTTCCCATCTCCGATTTTACCGGTCCGCGCCGCCTGGATGATGGCCTCGGCGGTTTCCGGGACCCGCTCGTCGCTGACGATCACTTCCAGCTTGACTTTCGGAAGGAGATCCACTTCGTACTCTTGGCCTCGATAGACCTCCTTGTGGCCCTTCTGGCGCCCGTGACCGCGCACGTCGTACATCGTCATGCCGTTGACGCCGGCTTCCTTGAGAGCCTCCCGAACGTCGTCGAGCTTGAATGGCTGAATGATGGCTTCTATTCTTTTCATTCCATACTCCTTCCGTAACTAACTTTCGAGATTATAGGCTTCCTCACCGTGTTGGCTAATGTCGAGGCCTTCCACTTCATCGGTCTCGGTGACACGCAGTCCGATCACGGCGTCGACCACCTTGAGGATGACAAACGTGCCGACGGCGGCCAGGACCCAGGTCAACAGCGCTCCCGAAGCGTTATTGACCAACTGCTGCGCGTTGCCGTCCAAGAGGCCCGAGGAAGAGCCATCCACCATCCTGTTGGCGAAGACGCCTGTCAGGATCGCGCCAACCGTGCCGCCCACGCCGTGGACGCCGAAAGCATCCAGGGAATCGTCGTAGCCGAGCTTCGCTTTAAGGATGGCAACGGCCCAGTAGCAGATAAAACCCGCCAATGCGCCGATGATCAGAGCCGCCATCGGGGTTACGAACCCGGACGCGGGCGTGATCGCCACCAGACCGGCTACCGCTCCAGTGATGCCGCCCAACGTGCTGGCCTTGCCGTCGCGCATCTTTTCCGCCAGCAGCCACGCCAACAGCGCCGCCGCCGCCGCAAAGTGCGTATTGACGAAGGCCGCCGCCGCCAAGCCGTTCGCTGCCAAGGCGCTGCCGGCGTTGAAACCGAACCAGCCGACCCACAGCAAGCAGGCGCCAATAAAACTCAGCGGCAGGTTGTGCGGTTTCATGCTTTCGCGGGCGTAGCCTTTCCGTTTTCCAAGATACAGAGCGCAGACCAAGGCCGAAACTCCCGACGAGATATGCACGACCGTACCGCCGGCGAAGTCGAGGCAGGGAATTGCGCCGCCGTCAAAGGCGTTCATCAGACCGCCCGGGCCCCAAACCATGTGAGCCATCGGGAAGTAGACGATGATCGCCCACAAGATCAGGAACGCCAGCATCCCGCTGAATTTCATCCGCTCGGCGAAGGCGCCGGTAATCAGCGCCGGTGTGATGATGGCGAACATCAGTTGAAAAACCATGAACGTCAGATGGGATATCGACCCTTTGGCCTCTTGCCCGACGCCGTTAAGCAGGGCGTAATCAAATCCGCCTATAAACGAGTTGCCGTCGGAGAACGCCAAGCTGTATCCGACCAGGGCCCACAACACAGTGATGGCGCCCATCATCGCCAAGCACTGCATTAGGGTGCCCAGCATGTTCTTCTTGCGAACCAAACCTCCGTAGAACAACGCCAACCCCGGTCCGGTCATCATCAAGATCAGAGCCGAGCAAACAAGAACCCAGGCGTTGTCTCCGCTATCGACTTCGTCCCCGCCCTGCGCCAACATAGGCGCGCACAAAACCAAACCGACCGTTGTGAAACGCAACCAAGCACTAAATCTCATTTTCTCTACTCCATTTCGTTAACATTGCCCCTTGGCAAGAACACCCGTGCCGAGCGCTGAGATTAGATGGACGACGTGGTCACATCAGCAGCGACCTTATTCTTGCAACGCGCGCGGAGCGAAACAAGAAGAAGGTTTCTATCGCCCCGATTGAAAATTTTTATCGATTGTTCGGTTCGGGCCGGCAAACCGGCGCCGAACCCGGAATCGAAGGCTTTGGGCATGTCCGGGAAAGGAATGCGGTGAATGGAGGCCGGCCGCCCCCGTCGTTGAGCATGGGGGGGTATCGAAAATTTCTATGAGGTTCTCGTCCGAACCAAGACCGTAGGCCTGAAATACCGGAGGTCCCGGGGCCGTGGGGGGGGGAACCGGAACCGGCGGGCGCCCGGCGCCCGGCCCTCGTTTCTCATCACTTGACGAGGCAAAGGGCGCAAAAAACGCCGTGGCAAGAAGCGAGCTAAGGCGGGCCGCCCGCAATCGCACTCCCCGTGCTCCAACATTGCCGTCCGCGGGCCGATATGAAGAAGGGCGAGGGATTCATGGCGAGACTTTGTCGACCGAATGCCGAGGACGGCAAAGCATGAAAACCGATTGGGCTACACTGCTGGGCCTTTTGCTGGCGGTGGGCGGCATCAGCGCGGGTCTGGTTCTCGAGGGCGGTTCGGTCCTCGAAATCTTGCAACCCACCGCCGCCTTGATTGTCTTCGGCGGAACGATGGGCGCCACGCTGGTTGCGCAACCCATGGGAACGGTGTGGGGCGCCATCGGACAAGTCTTTCATCTATTTGCCGAACCGCGCTACAACGTCCGCCCCGTGGTCGAGCAGATCGTCGAATTGGCGCGGAAGGCGCGCAGGCTGGGCATCGTGTCCCTGGATAAGGAAATCCGCGAGATCTCCGACCCTTTTCTCAAGAAGGCGGTCACGCTCGCCGTTGACGGCACAGAGCCGAGAGATCTGCGCCAAGTTCTCGAAAACGAAATCGATCTGGACGTCGCGCGACGGGAGGCGGAGGCTCGAGTCCTCGAGATCGCCGGGGGCTTCGCTCCGACGATTGGCATTATCGGGGCGGTGTTGGGCCTGATTCAAGTAATGAAGCATCTGCAGGATATCGACGAAGTGGGGAAGGGGATTGCCGTGGCTTTCGTCGCCACTATCTACGGCGTCGGCGCGGCCAACCTTCTCTTGCTGCCGGGGGCCAAGAAAATCGCCGGCCGAGCGCACCGCATGGAAACCGCGAAGATGCTCATGCTCGAAGGGGCCGTGAGCCTCGCCGAAGGCCTCAACCCGCGCTTGATCCGAAGCCGCCTGGAAGCCTACCTAGACCCTAAAGAACGCGACAAGGCCGACACGGAGGGCAATGAATAGACCGCTCGGCCGAGCCGGCATGCGGCGTGCGCGGCAGCCTCGGGACAACGCCGAACGGTGGCTGGTTTCCTACGCCGATTTCATCACGCTCTTGTTCGCCTTTTTCGTCGTGCTGTTCGCCGCCTCTCAGGTCGACAGCGCGAATATGGCGCGGCTCTCCGAGGCCTATCAAAACCACCTCGGAGGCGATCCACTCCCGGCGGCGACTGAAAGGGCCGAGCCGGAAGGCGGCGATGCGGTCTCCGCGCCGCCTGACCCCGCCGAAGAGCTGGTTGCCGTCAAGGAACAGCTGGAGGACAAGCTCTCGGCCATGGTCGAAGACGGCAAGGTGGCTGTCACGCTGCAGCCGCGCGGTTTGGTTCTCAGCCTGCAAGAGGCCGCGTTCTTCCCGATCGGAAAAGCCTCGTTTCGAACCGGCGCGGACGCGCTGCTCGTCGAGGTAGGTGAAGCCGTAGCCGCGGCGGGCGATCGATCCATTCGACTCGAAGGTCACACCGATGACGTGCCGATCCACAACCACGAATTCACCTCCAATTGGGAATTATCCAGTTGGCGCGCCATTGAGGTGATGAAGCTGCTCACGGGTCGTTTCGGTGTCCCGGCGGAGCGCGTGTCGGTCGTGGGCTACGGCGACCTGCGCCCACTCGCCGCCAACGACACCGCCGGCGGGCGTGCCCGCAACCGTCGCGTCGACATCGTCATTCTCAGCCGCTCAGCCGCGGCGCGCACACCGCGTCAGAAAGCGGGCTAAGCGTCCGGGCGCGGCCTCTCGATTTGTCTTGGACTCTGTCTCTTGAGTTCTTCAGTAGACCGGTGCGCTCACGGCGGGTGGAGAACCGTCCGGCCCGAAGTGTCGGCGATCTTCCGCGAGCGTCCAACGAAAAATCGGCTCTTGTATGTTGCGCTATGATTGGCGAACTACACTAACGTGTTAGATACCCATGAACGTTATGAAATTCGGCGGCAGTTCGCTCGCCGACGCCGATGCCCTCGCCCGCGTTGCCGGCCTTATCGTTTCGCGAGCACAAGTCCCGCTCGTGATCGTTGTGTCGGCTATGGGCAAAACCACCGACCGCCTTGTTGAAATCGCCAATGACGCCGCCGAGGGCCGTCGCGCCGATGCGATGAAGGCGGTCGAGAAACTCGAACAATACCATCGCGAAGAAGCGGCGGCCGCCGTCCCAACCGAATCGCAACCGGAACTCGAGGCATTCCTGGAAACGCATTTCCGCGAACTTCGGGAAATGGTTGGCGGGTTGGCGACGCTCGGCGAACTCACCCCGCGGTCGGCCGACGCGGTTACGAGTTTCGGGGAACGACTTTCGAGTTTCATCGTCACCCTGGCGCTGCGCCGCAAAGGGTTGCGGGCGGCGCGGCTCGACTCGCGCGACGTGATCGTCACCGACGACCGCTTCACCCAAGCATCGCCGCGGTTGGACGTAACCAACGCCCGCTTGCGAGACGTCATCCCTCCGCTGCACGAAGAAAACGACGCCGTTGTCATGGGCGGCTTCATCGCCTCGACCGAATCGGGTATCACCTCGACCATCGGTCGCGGAGGCTCCGACTTCACGGCATCCATCGTCGGGGCCGCTCTCGAAGCCGACGAGATCCAGATTTGGACCGATGTCGACGGCGTCATGACGGCGGACCCTTCGATGATCCCCGACGCTCGCCGTCTGCGCGTCATGTCGTTCGCCGAGGCATCGGAGTTGGCCTATTTCGGAGCGCGCGTGCTGCACCCCTCCACGGTCATCCCGGCGATTGAGAACGATATCCCGGTGCGCGTGCTGAACTCGCGCAAACCAGAAATCGAGGGCACCAGAATCGTCAGCCAATGCCCGCCGTCGTTCGCCGTCGTCAAATCGATCGCTTACAAAGAGCACATCACCGTCGTCGACATCCGCTCGACGCGCATGCTCATGGCCCACGGCTTCCTGGCCAAGATTTTCGAGGTCTTCAATCGATTCGAAACAGCGGTCGACATGGTCAGCACCTCCGAAGTCGAGGTATCGCTGACCATCGACCGAACCGATCGCATCGCCGAAATCACCGACGAGCTTGAGAAATTCGCCGAAGTCATCCATGATTCAGGACAAGCGATCATCTGCCTCGTCGGTGATAATCTGCGCTACACCCCCGGCACCGCCGCCAAGATTTTCTCCGCGATTGAGAATGTGAACATTCGCATGATCTCCCAAGGCGCGTCGCGTCTCAACGTAAGCTTCGTGATCGACGAGGCCGATCTGCAAACGGCCGTCGAGGGTCTCCACAAAGCGTTCTTTTCCGAGGTCGACCAAGAGGTATTCGCCTGATATGAGTGATCCCGCCGCGACGACAACCAAGCTGGCCCTGGTCGGCTACGGCAAGATGGGCCGCCTGCTCGAACAACTGGCGCCCGAGTTCGGTTTCGAGGTTGCCTTGAAACTCGACGAGTTCAACAACATCGACGGCGAGGGCATCACGGCCGAAAACTTCAGCGGCATCCCGATCGCGGTTGACTTTTCAATCCCCCCCGTGGTCCCGTCGAATGCCGAAAAGATCGCCGCGTTGGGCGTCAATCTTGTCATCGGCACGACCGGCTGGCTCGATGAATTGGAGCGCGTAAAAACAGCCGTCGATCGCCACGGCACCGGACTCGTTCACGGCGCTAACTTCTCGGTCGGCGTGCTGGCATTCTACGGCATTGTCGAAGCCGCCGCCAAGATCCTCGCCGCGCAACCCGACTACGACGCCTGGGCCTACGAAGTCCACCATAACATGAAAAAGGACGCCCCTTCCGGCACCATGTTGCGGCTGCTTAGGGTCATGGAAGAGAGCGGTTACTCCCGCGACATCGACGTCGCGACCAATCGCGTCGGCGCCATGCCGGGCACGCACGAAATCGGCTTCGATTCGGAGGCCGATACCATCCGGCTCTCGCACACCGCGCGCAGCCGCGTCGGCTTCGCCCGTGGCGCCATGCGGGCGGCCCGCTGGGTCGTCGGCAAGCAGGGGCTATACGAGTTCTCCTCGATCTGGAAGCAAGTGGAGTGATAAATGTGGGAGCGCGCGTCTCCGCCATTCGAGCAACACAATCAGAGGCGTGGACGGAAGTCCACGCTCAGCCCGGTTCACCGGGCTTGGATTGAAAATAGGCCGGCCCTTGTAGGGCCGGTTGAAATGGATCGTCGTCCTACACGAGGCCGTTTCAACGGTCTTTTCCGGTGTGGCTTTAGCCACGACCGTACAAAGAAAAGGTACAGGGGCGGGGAAGTGATCGAGCCGGAGTCGCCAATCTTCCCTTAAGTCGCGCAAAGGTCGCACCCGGTAGTGACGCTTCACGCTTTCTCTGGTAGAGTAAACTGCGGTCCGTCAGGCCGGTTTTGGTGAGGCGATCGGGCACTCCCGAAGCGCCGTCCGATCCGATCTCGATGTACCCAAGGAGACGGTTATGTTCCGAGGATGCGGCACAGCCCTAGTCACTCCGTTTCAATCCGACGGCTCGCTCGACGAAGAGGCTCTGCGACGTCTGACCGCGCGGCAAATCGAGCAAGGCATTCACTTCCTGGTTCCCTGCGGCACCACGGGTGAAAACCCCACACTGAGCAAGACCGAGCACCTGCGCGTCGTCGAGATCGTTATCGAGGAAGCCAAGGGCAAGGTCCCCGTGCTGGCCGGTGCCGGCGGGTACAACACCCGGGAAATCATCGAGCTGGCGCATACACTCGAATCCATGGGCGCCGACGGCCTGCTTTCGGTCACGCCTTACTACAACCGGCCCACCCCCGAGGGCCTCTATGAGCACTATTCGGCCATTGGAGCGGCCACGCGATTGCCCATCATCGTTTACAACGTTCCCAGCCGCACCGGGACCAACGTAACCCCCGACACGCTCGCGAAGCTCGCCTCGATCGAGAACATCGTCGGAGTGAAAGAGGCTTCGGGCGACATCGGACAGATGGCCGCGGTCTGTCAACATGCTTCCGACGACTTCGCCGTGCTCTCGGGCGACGACTCGGTGACGTTGCCTTTGATGAGCCTCGGCGGTGCCGGCGTGATTTCCGTCGTGGCCAATGAGATACCGGGGGCGATGGCGAAGCTCTGCGACCTGTGCCTGGCGGGAGACTTCGTCGCCGCACGCGAGATCCATCGCCGCTATCACACCCTGATGGAAATCAACTTCGTCGAAAGCAACCCCGGGCCCGTCAAAGTCGCGCTGGCCATGATGGGATTGATCGGGATGAACTATCGCCTGCCGATGGTTCCCCCGTGCCCGGAAAGCCAAGAAAAGATCGCCGCCGTGCTGGAATCCGTCGGCCTGATCGCCCCAATAGCCGCCTCCGCGGATTGAGGCTTAGAACCGTCGAAGATCGTGTCGACCCCACGATCACATCGCGTCTTCAAGATAAGACTTTCAACATATTGACCACGTTGTAAACCAACATCATGCTCGAGACTCAAATCAACGACCTGTTCGAAAAGAACCCCGAGGACTACTCGAACCGAGACATGGAGACCTTCCAGGAATTCAAGCTCGCCTTGAATTCCGGCCAAGCCCGCGCCGCTCAGCCCGACGCCGACTCGCCCCTGGGGTGGACGGTCAATCCCTGGGTCAAACGCGGCATCTTGGTCGGCTTTCGCATGGGCCGCACAGTCGACATGTCGAGCGAAGACGGGCGTTTCCCCTTCTTCGACAAATCGACTTACCCGCTCAAGAGCCTCAGCGTCAGCGACGGCATACGCGTCGTCCCGGGCGGATCGAGCGTTCGCGACGGCTGCTACCTCGGCAAGAGCGTCACTTGCATGCCGCCGATGTACGTCAACGTCGGAGCCTACGTCGACGACGGTTCGATGGTCGACTCGCACGCCTTGGTCGGCAGTTGCGCTCAAATCGGAAAGCACTGCCACTTGAGCGCCGCCGCGCAGATCGGCGGTGTTTTGGAACCGATCGGCGCGCTACCCGTCATTGTCGAGGACAACGTCCTGGTCGGCGGCAATTGCGGCGTCTACGAGGGCACGATCGTCAAAAAAGGCGCCGTGCTCGGGGCGGGCGTCATTCTTACGCGCTCGACGCCGGTGTACGACATCGCCGCCGAGACGGTCCACCGCGCGACCGCCGACCAGCCCTTGATCATTCCCGGGGGCGCCGTCGTGGTCGCCGGCTCGCGGCCGATCGCCGCCGGCGCGGGCAAGGACTGGAATCTCTCGCTCTACACCCCGGTCATCGTCAAATACCGCGACAAGAAAACGGACGCGCGTATCCAGTTGGAAGATCTATTGCGGTAGGGCGCCGCGGTGACTGAGAACAGCAGGACGGGCCGGGGCCGGCAGCGGCAGGCGGCACGCAACTCTCACAACCGGGTCAAGAACTCTTTCCAGCGCCTTTCGCCCTCCGCCGCGGAAAAGTATTCACGCCTTCGCCGCTGTCCCGCCAGCACTTGCTCTCGCCACGGTGTCTCCGCCATGACCAGTTCGGCCGTTTCCGCGACCAGCGGCCAATCCGTCGTTTCAAAGAGCACTCCGGCATCGCCGAGGACCTCCCGCGCCGCGTCCGACGCTCGCGCCAGCACCGGCAAATCCATCCGCATCCCCTCCACCAAAGGCACGCCAAACCCCTCGTGCTCGCTCAAAAAAAGCAGCACGTCGGCCAACTGATAATAGGCCGCCAACTCGCTCAGCGACACCGAGCCCGTAAAGACCACATCCTGTAGATCCATTTCCTCGATGAGCGAGTCCAACGACTGGCGATACGACGCGGCGTACGCGCTGCTTCCAACCACGAAAAGCCTCCGCGCCGCATCTACCTGCCGCTTCAGGTAGTCGAGGACAAACAACCCGTCTTCAATCTTCTTATGGGGCACGACGCGACCGACCATAAGGAGATCGCGGCAGTCGTCACCGCGATATCGATCGAGGATGCTCTGGTCCGGGCGCTGTGAGTACAGATCTTCTTGAAGCAGGTAAGGAATGACTTGAACGTCCGCATAACCGGCGCGGCGCAAGTCCGAAGCGCTGAATTCGGAATGCGCCACGACCTTTCCGGCAACGCCGGCGTAGCGCGGCAAGTCTTCGAATCCCTGCCGGGCCGCTCGCGGAAGGCTCTCCTCGAGACCCAACAGGAACCGAATCGGTGTGTTGTTGTGGTAGAGAAAAACGCTTGCCGGCGCTGCTTCGAGCAAGGGCCCGTAAGCGTCCGACCCGTGCGAATAATGAACCAGCAGCAGGTCGCCCGGCGAATCGCGGTAGCCGGTCCAATTCCGAATGCCCCGATTCACGGACTCGTTCGCGGCGAAGATGCGTGTTTCGTATCCGAGCGACCGCAGCAGGCGATCGAGCGCCATCACTTCGTTGCCGATCGCGTCGCGCTCCGGAACACTGGGGGCAAATTGATCGACCCGCCGCTTGCTCAATCCGTTTCGTCCTCCCCGGCGTCCGTGCGCGCTCGGGTTTCCAGTTTCCGAAGACGTTTTTCAAACGCCGCCGCCGCCGCCGCGTACTTCTCTTCAAGTAACGTCACTCGTCGATGTTCAGCCCGCAACGTCTCGTAGGCGGCCGCGATGGCGCGGGTCTGCAGATTGAAAGCCCGCGGCAGCCACCAAAAGAATCGCGCTTGTCCGCGCACGATCCAGTGCCCCAGACGACCGCGCAGGGTCGGGGGGACCGGCGGATCGATCGCCGATGGGCTTCGCAAATCCAATACCGCTTGGTGCAGGCCGTGGGCGTCCATCCGCTGCTCCCGTTCAAAACGCGCTGGGAAGTGTGCGTAGCGGCCGCGCGGATCCCCCGCATGTCCGCGGGCTGTTTCGCCGGCACGCGCCGCATCAAGGAGTTCGGCGTCGGACGAACGAGGCGAAGCTTGTGGGTCGGGTTCCCGCATAAGTCGACGGCCTCGGAAAATAGCCGGTCGCGGCCGCCGCGCGCATTATACCCAACGCCGCGATTCCCCGATCGGCGCCCGGGGCGGATCCAGTTGACGGAACCGACGGCGCCCCAGCCTAGCCCGGCCTAGGACTCGCGCCGAATCCCAGCTCCCGCCGAGGCCAATTTGCGCTCGATGCCCTCGTACCCTCGATCGATGTGGTAAACGCGATCGATGACCGTCTCGCCCGTCGCCGCCAGCGCCGCGATCAGCAAACCGGCGCTGGCCCGCAGATCGGAGGCCATCACCGCCGCTCCACTCAGGCCCGTCTTGCCGCGCACCGACGCTTGGTTGCCGGCCAGCGAGATGTCCGCTCCCATGCGAACCAGCTCGGAGACGTGCATAAAGCGGTTCTCGAAGATATTTTCGACAATCCTCGACTCGCCATCGGCCTGCGTCATCAGCGCCATCCACTGCGCCTGCATGTCGGTTGGGAATCCGGGATGCTCTTGCGTGGAAATATCGACCGACCGCAAACTATCCGGGGCCTCGACGCAAATCGCGCCCGCGCCGGGATACGCGATTTCCGCCCCCGCTTCCTTGATCCTTTCGATCAGCGCTTCCAGGTGGCCGACCTCGGCCCCAGTCACCGTGAGTCCGCGGCCGGCGGCCAGGCCAGCGATCAGAAACGTTCCCGCTTCGATACGGTCGGGAATGATCGAATGCGTCGCTCCGCCGAGCCCGGCAACTCCTTGAATCCGGATCGTCGGCGAACCCGCCCCCTCGATCGAAGCGCCCATCTTGGTAAGCAACTGGGCCAGGTCGACGACCTCGGGTTCGCGGGCGGCGTTTTCGAGGACTGTTTCGCCTTCGGCGAGCACCGCCGCCATCATGACATCTTCGGTCCCGGTCACGGTAACGCGATCGAAATGTATGCGGCCGCCCCGTAAACCTCGCGGGGCCGTCGCCTCAACGTAGCCGTGCTGCTGGGAAATGCTCGCACCCAACTTTTCCAGCGCGTTCATATGCAGGTTGATCGGGCGCGCTCCGATGGCGCAACCTCCCGGCATCGAGACCCTGGCCCGTCCGGTCCGCGCCACCAGCGGACCCAAAACGAGACTCGACGCCCGCATCGTTTTGACCAGATCATAGGGGGCTTCGGCGTCGGCAATCGCACCGGCGTCAAAACGATACCGCCCCCCTGATCTCTCAACGTTGACGCCGTTATGCTCGAGCAGCCGAATCATGGTGCGAATATCCCGCACCTCGGGAATCCGGCCTAACTCGACGGTTTGCTCGGTCAGCAGGGTAGCGGCCAGCGCCGGCAACGCCGCGTTCTTCGATCCGCTGACCGGGATTTCCCCGCTCAGCGCATGCCCGCCTTCAATCACGAACTTATCCATCAGACCTTAATCCGTCCGTGCCTCCGCCCGGCCGCTTCGAAATTTTCATCACAAATCGAGGGCGATTGGCTATTCGGCTTCTTTCCCGATCACTCGCCAAAGATTGTCGCCCGCCTTGGTCAAAGCCGCCTCGGCCTCGGCGGCGCTCAGTCCCCGCTTCGCCATCACCACCGCCATGCGCACCCGTCCTCCCGACGCCTCGATCACTTCCCGCGCCCGTTCGCCGCTGCATCCGGAAACCTCGGCAACAATACGCTCGGCGCGTTGCCGCAGCTTTTCGCTCTTGAGTTGGACGTTGACCATGCGGTTGCCGAGTACGTAGCCCATCCGCACCATCACGCCCGACGAAATCATGTTGAACACCAATTTTTGCGCCGTACCCGCCTTCATGCGTGTTGAACCGGTTATCACTTCCGGCCCGACCACGGGCGTGATCGCGACATCCACCAAGCCGGCCAACTCGCTCTGTGGGTTGCAACTGATCCCGGCGCTGAACGCACCCAGCGACTTCGCGAAACGCGCCGCTCCCAACGCGTAGGGCGTCCGACCGCTTGCCGAGACGGCCACCAGCGCGTCACTTGAGGAAAACCCCCGCGCCGCGAGATCAACCTCGGCCGCGGCGTCGTCGTCTTCGGCGCCTTCCCTTGAAGCCCACACCGCCTGGGGCCCGCCGGCCAAAACCGCCTGGACTCGATCCGAATCCACGCCAAACGTCGGCGGGCATTCAGCGGCGTCGAGAACGCCTAATCTCCCGCTGGTTCCGGCCCCGGCGTAAAACAAACGGCCGCCTTCGCCGAAACGTTCGACGACGGCGTCCACCGTGCGCGTAATCCGGGGAATTTCCTGCTCGACGGCTTCGGCTACGCGGCGATCTTCACGGTTGATGATCGCCAGCAGCTCGGAAGTGGAAACGCTGTCGATTCGTTCCGATGAGGGGTTCGGCTGTTCCGTCAGCAAGGAATCAAGAGGCGGCACACCGAAGTATACCAAGGGCGAAAAACGGCTCACGGCGGCGTCTGGCGCTTGTGGGGGCTATATGAGAGAGCTTGTCTGAACCGTTGAATTGCTCTCCTGACGCGTACTTACCACCCGACAGGTCCCGTTAGCCCTGAAGTTCCATTTCGCTGAAGAAAAATTTCAGCTCGACCGCGGCCGTCTCGGGTGCGTCGGAACCGTGAACGGCGTTGCGCTCAATATCGGTTCCAAAACGGTTGCGGATCGTGCCCTCGGCCGCTTCGCTCGAGTTGGTCGCGCCCATAAGCTCGCGCAGTTTGGCGATGGCGTCCTCGCGTTCGAGCGCCATCGGCACCACCGGACCTTCGGTCATAAACGTCACCAACGATTCGAAGAACGGCCTTTCGCGGTGGACCTGATAGAAAGCCTCGGCATTGGCCCGCGACAGGCGGATTTTCTTCATGCCGAGAACGCGGAAACCCGCGGCCTCGAGCGCGGCGATGATGTGTCCGGCATTCCCCGCCGCAACGGAGTCGGGTTTGATAATCGTCAATGTTCGTTCAATGGCCATTTCTCTATTACTGATCCTTGAAAAATCCGGGTAGCGACCGGTACTCGTGCCGGTCCAAGTCAACAGTCGGGAGCGGCTCTCAAGCCTGTGCCGGCGGAGTTGCTTAGGAAGCCGCAGTCAAGCAGTAGGGCAGGTCTCCAGGCCTGCCCATCACCAACCTACAACAGCCCCGCCAGCGTCGAACCCATCTCCGCGGGCGTCGAGGCAACGGCGATGCCGGCCGCCTCGAGCGCGGCGACCTTCTCGGTCGCCGTCCCCTTGCCGCCGGAAATAATCGCTCCGGCGTGCCCCATGCGGCGACCCGGAGGCGCCGTCCGACCCGCGATAAACGCCGCCACCGGCGTCTTCACGTTCTCTTTGATAAACGCGGCGGCTTCTTCCTCGGCCGTCCCCCCGATTTCCCCGATCATGATGATGCCGTGGGTGTCGGGGTCTTCGTTAAGCAGCGCCAACGCGTCGATGAACGACGTCCCGATAATCGGGTCGCCCCCAATCCCGATACAAGTCGACTGCCCGATGCCTAACGCGCTCAATTGCCCGACCGCTTCGTAGGTCAACGTTCCCGAGCGCGAAACCACCGCCACATGGCCTTGCTGATGGATATGTCCGGGCATGATCCCCAGCTTGCATTTGCCCGGCGAAATGATGCCGGGGCAATTCGGCCCGATCAGCCGCGTCGGACGGTCGCGCAGATACGACGCCGTTCGCACCATGTCCCGCGCGGGAATGCCTTCGGTAATCGCCACGACCAGCTCAATACCCGCCTCGCCGGCTTCCATGACGGCGTCGGCCGCCCCCGCGGCCGGCACAAAAATAATCGACGCATTCGGCTCCACGGCCGACATCGCCTCTCGGACGGTATTGAAAAGCGGGACGCCGATCACTTCCTCGCCGCCCTTGCCCGGCCGAACCGCGCCCACGACTTTCGTGCCGTATTTCATGCACTGCTCGGCATGAAATTGCCCGGCGCGTCCGAACCCTTGGACCAACACGCGCGTGTTTTCATCAACCAATATGCTCATGCGTTTCTCGTTTGCCGGGGGTGCGAAAGATAGGGAATGCGCGGTCCCTATCCTGCGGCCGCCACGACCTTCTCAGCCGCCTCTTTCATGTTGCCGGCCACAATGAAATCCATCCCGGAATCGGCCAAGATCTGACGGCCTTGCTCGACATTCGTCCCTTCCAGGCGCAGCACGATCGGAACCTCGATCGCCAGTTCCTTCGCCGCCGCCACGACGCCCTCGGCCAACGTGTCGACCTTTAAGATGCCGCCGAAGATGTTGATCAAGATCGCTTTGACGTTGGCGTCGGAAAGGATAATGCGAAACCCGTTTTTCACTTGATCGGCGCTGGCGCCGCCGCCGGCGTCGAGGAAATTCGCGGGCATCCCGCCGGCATATTGGATGATGTCCATCGTCGCCATGGCAAGGCCGGCGCCGTTGACCATGCAGCCGATGTTGCCGTCGAGCTTGATGTAGTTGAGCCCGTGGTTGTGGGCGTCGGTCTCGAGCGGTTCCTCTTCTCCCAGATCCCGCAAGTCCTTCAATTCCGGGTGACGGAACAAGGCGTTATCGTCGAAATCCATCTTGGCGTCAAGCGCCACCGCTTTCCCGTCACTGGTGAGGACAAACGGGTTGATCTCGACCAAGTTCGCGTCGGTCCCGTCGTAGGCCTCCGCCAACGCCGTCATCGCGTTCGCCGCCGCCACGATCAAATCGCTCGGGACGCCCATCCCAAAGGCCAAACGCCGAGGTTGGAAGGCCGAGAGCCCCAGGCCGGGTTCGATCGTTTCTTTTAAGATCAACTCCGGCGTATCGGCGGCAACTTGCTCGATTTCCATCCCGCCGGCCGACGACGCCATGAATACCGGTTTCCCCAAAGCACGGTCGAGCGCAACGCCCAAATAAAGCTCCCTCTCGATAGGAAGCGTTTCCTCGATCAATACCCGTTTGACGAGCCTTCCCTCCGGCCCGGTCTGATGCGTGACCAGCGTCATCCCGATGATTTGTTCGGCCAGTTGGGCCGCCTCGTCGGCGCTCTCGGCAATCTTGACGCCGCCGCCCTTGCCGCGTCCACCGGCGTGAATCTGCGCCTTGACAACCACTCGACCGCCCAACTCCTCGGCCGCCGCCTTCGCCTCATCGGCCGAGAAGGCGACCTTTCCTCGCGGGACCGGGACGTTGTGTTGACGAAGGATCTCCTTCGCCTGATATTCGTGGACTTTCATGGGATGAGAAACCCCGTGGTACGATCGGGGAATCGCGAAATAAGAACCCTCACTATAAGGGATCATTCCGCGCGAAGGCAACGGAAACCCGGGAGGCCGAACGTCCATGAGCGCCGCGCTCGAAGCCCTGCATAAAGCAGCCGAAAAGACCAACCTAACCGCCGAAGAAGCTTCGGCCGCGATGAACGAAATCCTCGACGGCGAACTCGATCCGGCCTTGATCGGCGCGCTGCTTGTCGCCCTCCGCATGAAGGGGGAAACCGTCGACGAAGTCGTCGGGTGCGCACGCTCCATGCGGCGACATGCGGCCGCCGTCCCGCTCACCGCCCTCGACCGCGACAAACTCGTCGACACCTGCGGAACCGGCGGCGATGGTGCCGGCACCTTCAACATTTCGACCGCCACCGCCCTCGTTGTCGCCGGCGCCGGGGTCCCCGTGGCCAAACACGGCAACCGCTCGATTTCGAGCCGTTGCGGCAGCGCCGATGTTCTCGAGGCCCTTGGGGTGCGGGTCGCGCTCGGCCCCGAGCACGTCGCTCGATCGATCGAGCAGGTCGGGGTCGGATTTATGTTCGCGCCGCGCTTTCACCCGGCGATGAAATATGCGCAGCCCGTGCGGGCGCAACTCAAACTACGCACCATTTTCAACGTGTTGGGACCGTTGACAAACCCCGCCGGCGCCGGCGCCCAAGTCGTGGGCGTGTTTGCCGAGAGCTTGGTTCCGATGATCGCCGATGCTCTCGCCAGACTCGGCCTGCGCCGGGGGTTTGTCGTTTACGGCGAAGACGGCCTCGATGAAATCACGACCACCGGGGCGACAACCGTCGCGGAAGTCCGCGACGGCGAAGTGAGTCTCGGCAAAGTTACCGCCGCCGATTTCGGACTCCCCGAAGCCCGCCCCGAAGACCTCGCCGGTGGAGACGTGGAAGTCAACGCGGCCATTATCCGAGACATTCTCGCAGGCCGCCCAGGCCCCCGTCGCGACATTGTCGTCGCCAACGCCGCGGCCGCGCTGGTTGCCGCCGGGCGCGCCGAGGACTTTCGGGCCGGGGCCGGAGAAGCGGGCCGCTCGATCGATTCGGGCGAAGCGGCGGAGCGCTTGCGGCGCCTGGCTGAACTGACTACGCGTCTAGCCGGGGAATGAGGCAGCGGCCGCGAGGTGTGGTAGATCCGCCCACGCAGAGACAGCGTCCTGAGCGCAAGCGACGGGCCCGGGCACAACGGTTTCGAGTAGACCCAAGACAAGCCCGAAGCGCACGACAGTTCGGGAAGACGCGGTAGGCAACGCGTGGCGGTTAGGTGGGTGATTAGCGGTTCGGTGCGCTTGGCCCGTCGCTTGCGCTCAGGGCTCTGTCTCTGCTCCATGAACTTCACAGCGGTGCGAAAGTAAATCGGTTCACAGGGAAGCGATATCACGATAAGACTGCTTGAGGGCCGGGTAGAGACTTTCGAAAACCTCATATCCCTTCTGATACCCGGCGCTCGCCCCTGCCTCGGGAGCCACGCGGTCCTGCTCGCGAATCGACGCCTTACACGCCTCGCTCACACTCGAGTGATGCCCGCTGCCGACCATCCCCAATAGCGCCGCGCCGTAGGCCGAGCCTTCCTGCGTCTCGAGCGTCGCGATCGGCCGGTCAAAGACGTTCGCCAGCACTTGCCGCCAGAAGGGACTGCGGGCGCCTCCACCCGACGCACGTACCACTTCCACATCCACGCCCAGCGACTCGACGATCGCCA
Organism: Bryobacterales bacterium; assembly: GCA_965248235.1. Lineage (GTDB taxonomy): Bacteria > Acidobacteriota > Terriglobia > Bryobacterales > UBA6623 > UBA6623. The sequence continues at coordinate 1,572,180 of CBDFIU010000004.1, forward strand.
GGCAATCCTTGAGGCTGTAGGAAACCCCCTCGATCACCGAACGAATCAGATGCGCCCGCGTGTGCTTCGCCGTCAAGCCAACCCAGCCTCCGCGCGCCTGGGCATCGAGGTGCGGCGTGCGTTCGCCCATCAAGTAAGGCAGCCAGAACAAGCCCTCGCTGCCCGCCGGCGCACCCGCCGCCTCTTCGATCAACAAGTCATATGGGTCCACGCCTTTGTCTTCCGCCATCGCCACGGCATCGGAGCCGAGTTGATTGCGAAACCACTGGAGACTCAGCCCGGCGCCCTGCGTCACGCCCATCACATGCCACTTGCCCGGAACCGCGTGACAGAAGGTATGGACCCGTCCTTGGGGATCGTAATCGACCTTGTCGAGGTGAGAAAAAACGACGCCCGATGTCCCTATCGTGCACGAAACCATCCCGGGGTCGACAATCCCCGAGCCCACCGCGCCGGCGGCTTGGTCCCCCGCCCCGCCCACCACCGGCGTGCCCGCCTTGAGACCCGTTTTAGCGGCGGCTTCGGCGCTGATCGCACCGGACACCTCGCAAGACTCCACCACACGCGGCAACACGGAACGATCGATCCCAAGCTTTTCGATCAACGGTTCGGCCCAACGCCGATTCACGACATCGAACAGCGCCGTGCCCGAGGCGTCCGAGACGTCCCCGGCGAATTCTCCGGTCAGGCAAAACCGCGCATAGTCCTTGGGAAGCAAAACCCGGCGCGTCTTCTCGTAGCTTGCCGGGTCATGGTCGCGAACCCAAATCAGTTTCGGCGCCGTGAAGCCGGTCAACACCGGATTGGCCGTCTGCTCGAGTACCATCTTTTCGCCGGCGACGGAGTTGATCCAATCGACCTGCTCCTGGCAACGCTGGTCGCACCAGATCAGCGCCGGCCGAACGACCTGATTCTCCGCGTCCAGCAACACCAACCCGTGCATCTGCCCGGAAAGCCCGATCCCGGCAATGTCATCGCCGGTTGCGCCAGCTTTCGCGAGCACGCCTTGGATAGCTTCGACGGCCGCGTCCCACCAGTTTTGAGGCCGTTGCTCGGCCCACAGAGGCTGAGCCATTTGGATGTCTTCATGAACCGCGGTAACGCCGGCGGCGATATGCCCCTCGGCATCCACCAGCAGGGCGCGCGACCCGCCGGTTCCAATATCGATTCCGAGCCAATATTTCACGAGTCTTTTCGCTTTCTTTGTCGCCGGCAATAGCCCAAATCCGCCGCACCCGGCAGCGGTACTTCCCGCCTACTCGGGGTAACCGGAGGGGTCAATGCCGGGAACCAGCCGCAAGGCGTTCTTGTAGTAAATATGTTTGAGCGTTTCGTCGGGCAGGTCGAGCCCGTACATTTTCCAATGCGCGTGACGCCGTCGATAGTAATCGAAATACTCGTCGCGGGTTTCGAGCACGCGCCAGTAGTAGGGAAACTCCGAAGCCCTGTACGTGTCTTTCCCGAATAGCACCCGGTCTTTGTTACGAATCAAGAACTCCCGCGCCGTGAAGGGCTGCCGCCCCAACTCGGCCAAGACCGCCGCCATCTCGGTGTAGAAATTCGGGTACTTCGCGAAAAGTCTCTCCAGACGCCCCAAATCGTTTCCGTGCCAGCCCAGGTGAGCAATGATGAAGTTGACGCCGGGATGACGCCCTACCAAGCGGTCGCGCTCGCCGTTGAGTTCCTCGAAACGCGGAAACTTGTCGGGCGGGCGCCGCCGCCGCGGAAACATTTTCAGCTCGAGCCAGCGTTCATTCTTGCTGTCGACGGGTTCAAAGAAAGGAGCGGGCTCGGCGACGTGGATCAAGACCGGGATCTTCAACTTCGCGCACATTCGCCAAACCGGGTCGATCGCGGGATCATCGACCGGCATCCGGCGGCCGTCTTTGTAGAAAACACTGAGGCCCAAATTCTTGTAGACCTTTAGGCCTTGGGCGCCGTTTTCGACGTCGCGCTCGAGCTGCGCGGCGGCCTCGGAACCCCAACTCTTGTCATCGATTCCTTCAAAATTCAAGTTCGCGAAAATCGCGAAACGCCCCGGATGCCCCTTCGTATAGTTCGCGACGAATTGCTTGAGTTTCTCCCCGCTCCCGCCGCTGAGATTGACGAGTAACCGGAGATTTTGTTCGTCCATTTCTCGAACGATACTATCCAGCTTCTTACCTTCCGCATCCCAGTGATGGCTGTGAATGTCGATCACGGGAAACTTCGCTCTCGGTGTCGGATGCTGCTCCACGACAAGCGTCGAAACCGGTTGAAACTCCTCGAAAGTCAGCGATTGCGACGACGCGATCGAGATCGTCGCGACCATGAAAAGCGCGCCGCCTACCGCGAATCGGCCCGCCAAGCGTCGGCGCGGCTTAGCCGCGAAATCGCTATTCGATCCCCTGTAGGTTTGGGTTGAAGTCGGCATATTTTCAAGTCCGTTCGCGGTACGTTACGGCCCTTGCGGTGGCCCGCGCTCACCACCAGGATAGCGAAAGGCCCCTCCAAGGCGGCGGCAACGAGGCCAACCCGTGCGGCCTTACTAATCCTCTCCACGGCCCGTGACGATTGAAGCCATGACAGCCTGATCCTCGAATGATGGATATTTACTTGACTCAGGTATTGGGAAATAGCCCCTACATGTTGTGGTCGTCCGTAGCGCGTGTCGCGGTGCCTCCGACCAGCGATTTGTAGGGTGCCGGTGGCACGGCGACGGCCTGTTGAACCAGGCGGTAAAAGAGCTTGCCTCGACTTCTGGACTTGCGGCGGTTGAAGCGGAAGGCGAATTCGTCGAGGTAGGAGTCGAGATGCTCGTGACTGACCGCTCCTTGATGCGTGCCCAGTATCCAGCGCTTCACTAACGACACCACGCGGTGCACCCGGGGGAGCAGTTTCGAGGCGCGCGCCGGTTGCCCCTCCAGGTAGCTCACCTCGTGGCGATAGCCGTCGCCTTCGAGCGGTTCGTATCCCAGCCAACCGTCGGTATGGACCACGCTGCCGGGTTCGATCGACTCGCCGACGAAGGCCATCAAGCTGTCCCCGGAGGCGTTGGGAATGGTGCGTATCCGAACCCGCCCGATGCCGGCACCATCTTCCTCGGCCGCTACTACAATCAGCGCCTTAGCGTCGGTTTGGCGACCGCGCACGCCCTCCTCCAAGCCTCCTAAGTAAGTCTCGTCAACCTCCACGCGCCCGCTGAGCCGATCGCGTCCGGGCCGCACCATGGCGCGCCGGAGCTTATGCAACCAAGTCCAGGCCGTTTTGTAGCTGCCCAGGCCCAACACCCGCTGCAAGCCCAGCGCGCTCGCCCCGTTCTTCTGGCTCGTGAGCCACCACATGGCTCGAAACCAACTCTGGAGGGGTTGGCGGGTGTCTTGAAATATTGTGCCCGCCGTTGGAGAAGCTTGATGCCCGCAGCCGGCGCACTCCAGCAGCGCTGTCCGCACCGCCCACGCTTTGTCGTGCCCGCATCGCGGACAACGAAAACCCTCCGGCCAGCGGAGTTGACACAGATACTCTCGACAGGCCTGCTCGGTGGCGAAACGCGCCTCGAACTCGGCCAGATTCCGAGGATAATCTTCCATTTCCCCGATCCTACATCTTGTGGTCACCTGAGTCAAGTAAATACCCATCCCTCGAATTTCACGTCCCCGGTTTCCGTGCCATGTGATTAGGTACGTTTTTGCCGCGCTCGGGGAGCCGAAATCGTGGAGTCCTTGTCCGTTCAAACGTTGGGTCTGTTCGCCGCCGCTGTTGTCGCGGTCATCGCCATCGTGGGTGTCTTCATTCGCATCGGAAAGTTCATAATGGAACAAAAGGGCCTCCGTGACGATGTGAATGAGCTGCGGGGGGAAATCGCCACGCAAACGCAACTCGACAACACGACACGCCTTCTCCAAGATCAGATCAAGGCCTTACAACATTCCATTGAACAACTCAGCAAACGGGTGGACCACTTGTTCGGCCCGGAACCGTCTTATGCAAAACACGACCAAGTTGAGTCAATTCTGAGGTCTCTCGGCCCCCAAGGAACTCTTCCGCTGCAACAGCAAGTCGAACTTATCCTCAAAGCCCTTGAGGCACGCAAGCGCGAAAGCTCCGGCGGCTGAACCGCTCGGCGGTCCTCCGAACGGCCAAGCACGACGTCCCCAACACTTTGAGCACTTGAACAGCCCCCCTGTTCCATCAATCCTCCTAGATAACCACTGGTAGAATGAGGTCGCATCCTCGACCCTTCGGTTTGTGGGACGATTTGCCGGCGGGAGAAATACATGGCCGCGCTTGAACCGGGCTCGAAGGCCCCTGATTTTTCACTGCCCGACCGCGACGGCGAGATGCGGTCGCTACGCGCCGCGCTCGAAAAGGGGCCGGTGCTGCTGACGTTTTTCAAGGTCACCTGCCCCACCTGCCAATACGCCTTGCCGTTTTTCGATCGTCTGCGGAAGGCTGCCGTCGAAAGCCCGGTCACGTTTTGGGCGGTCTCGCAGAATGAGCCGGAAGGCACGGCCGCCTTCAACCGCGAATTCGACCTCGAGCCGCCCCAACTGTTCGATTCGGAAGACGAAAATTTCCCGGTTTCGAATGCCTACGGAATCACCCATGTGCCGAGTAGCTTTTTGATCGAGCAAGACGGCACAATCTCGATTTCCTCGGTCAGTTGGGATAAGGGCGAGTTTGAACAAATCAGCGAGCGCCTCGCCGCGGCCGCCTCCGCGGCTGATCTGACCGTGTTCAACCCCGGAGAAGACGTCCTCGACTATAAAGCGGGTTGAGGATCGAGAAACTGAGTCCCGGTCGGGACTCGTTAGCCCGCTTTTCTCATCGCGTGGCGAGGCAAAGCGCGGGAGAGGCCCGTCAGTACGAGGCGAGCGCCGCTTGGCGCGCGCAGGCGTACGTGAACAGTACGGTGAGCACGGCGCGCAAGCGCAACGAAGTAATGGCGGGCCTATCGTGTGCTTTGCCCGTCAGGCGATGAGAAATGCGGGTTAGACGCCCCCGGCAACAATCGTCACCCGCGCTTTTGTGATTCGCCGATCCGCGAACGCGGCGGGCTCAAGGAAACCAAGTTGTGTCGCCGGATGCGGTGACTCGACATGTTGAAAGCGCCGCCTGGGTGCCGGCCTCCCCCTCCCAGGCCCGCTCTGCGACAATCTTCAGATCGTCATGGTCCCGCGGGAAGAAAACCTTACAGCCGAACTCACCGAGAAAGCGCCACTCGACCACGGCGCCGCCCTTTCGAGTCAAGCACGTGTTTCCCCTGGTCCGTCGTGGCGGCGCTCGGTGATGGCATTGAGTCAACTCGGGCTTTTCACGCTGCTGACGATGTTACTGGCGCAGGCCTGCGGCTGGCTTTTGTCGCCACTGCCAATGGACCGCATTACGAGATCGGTCTTCTCTCTGTTCCCGCCTGTCGCGGTGGTCACTTTCCTGTTGCTGCGCTTCCCACAACCGCGGCCGTGGGGCGTTATCGCGGCCGCGCCCAATCGCCGAGCCGTCGCGGCCGCGGGATGGGGCGTGGGCGTGGGTGCGGCACTGGTCACGATCATTCTGAGCGTTCACTGGGCGCTGGGGTGGGTGGAAATTTCGACCGGCCGACTCGAAAACTACGCCGGACCGCTATGGCAGCCCGCGCTGCTTGTGGGTGTGTTGACCGTCCTTGTCGGGTCGGCCGGAGAAGAGTTGCTCTTTCGAGGCTATGGGTTTCAGATGCTGGCTCGAGCGACGCATCCATGGGCGGCGGTCGCGGCGACGGGCGGAATTTTCGGGTGGATTCACCATAGCAACCCCGAATTCTCCGGGCCCGCGTTGGTCAACACCGTGCTGTTTGGAGTCCTGTTCGGTGTCGCTCTTGTGCGACATCGTACGTTGTGGCTGCCCTACGGTCTGCATGTCGGCTGGAATTTCGCGCTGGCGGTGTCCGGAGCCAACGTCAGTGGGCTTAAAATCAAGTTGACGGCACTGTACGTGACGCCGGTCGGCCCGGAGCTGTGGACCGGCGGCGCCTACGGACCGGAAGCCGGGCTTTCGGCGACCGCCGTCGTAGTCGTCGCGGCCTGCGTCATTTGGAAACTGCCGCTTGCGCGGGACAGCCGAAAGCTGTTGTCGGAAGAAGAATAGTAGCAGCCCGTCGGAATGGCTCGGACAGTAGGTATTCATGCGAAGGCATTTGAGTTTCGCTCTAGGCATGTTGGCTTTGGGAAGCGCGCTGACGCTCCAGGCCAAGATCAGCGTCGAGCAACGCGCCCGCATCGTGCGGCAATTGACCGCCGAGTACGGCACCGCCAAGGTCATCATCCCGCGCTCTAAGAAAGCTCTGGGTATCTCGACCAAGGGGCGCTACGATCCCGATCAATGGGGCGACGCCATGGACAAGTTCGGTCCGGCGGCTCGCTTGGGCGACTTGGTGCAAATCACCAGCATCGAGTTTAAGAAGGACCGCATCATCATGGTCATCAACCACGGCCTCAAGGGCGGACGCAAGTGGTGGCATCGGGTGCAAATGAGCGGCACCATGCGGCAAGGAACAACGCTCGGCGCCGGGCAAGGCGTCCACGCCCCGGGCGGAACGAAACTGGCGCTGGTCTTCGAGGGAGGGGTCCCGGAAGTGGAGCCCGAAAAACTCAAGAAGATGATGGAACCAATCATCGACTTCACGCAACGCTCCGCCACGGAGCTGTACATGGAAAAACTGCCCGAAGAGTTCCAAGAAGCCATTACGGATAAGCGCGTCCTCGAAGGCATGAATCGCGATATGGTTCTGCTCGCCAAGGGGCGCCCCGACCGCAAGGTGCGTGACTTCCGAGACGGCGTCGAAACCGAGGATTGGATCTACGGCATCCCCCCCGGCAACCTGACCTTCGTCACCTTCGAGGACGAAAAAGTGATCGCCGTACGCGACAGCTACGCCGCCCCCGGTGGCACGGTAGGAATCGTCCAACCACCCGAAGACAAGGAATAGGATTCACGACAAAGATACAGCGCCCAGAGCGCAAGCGACCGGCCAAGGGCGCAGCGGTTTCGGGGAGACGAAGTTTTGCGACACGCCAAGCGCAACGGAATCCCTCCCTACCCCTACGACCCCAAGGGCAGGAAATACTGCGTCCCCTGAACCGGCCGGCTAAGCTCTTCCAATAATTCCTCGAGATCCTGTTCTCGATGAACAAAGTCGGACTTCGACGTGTCGACAACTAGGACGTCGGCGGCATTGTAGTGGGCAAAGAAGTGTTCGTAGGCACGCACCACTTCGTCGATGTATTCGTCGGCGATGTGGGCTTCATCGGCGACGTTCTTTCGCTCGATCCGTTCCCGTAACACGCTCGTGGGAGCTTTGAGGTAAACCACCAGATCCGGCGTCTGGAGCTGCTCTTTGAAGTGACGATAGTAACGGTCGTAGACAGCCGCTTCGTCGTCGTTGAGGTTGATATAGGCGAAGAGTTTATCTTTCTCGAAAAGATGGTCGGCCACGATGGGCGTGTGCGAATGCGGGATGTCGGCATCATGGATGCGCTGGTAACGCGACATCAAGAAGTACATCTGGGCCCGAAACGCCGAGCCCCCTTCCCCTCGGTAGAAGGGACCCAAAAAAGGGTTATCCTCCGCGTCGAGCAATGGCCGGGCGTGGAGCCGTTCGGCCAACGCGTGCGCCAGACTGGTCTTGCCCACGCGCAGCGGGCCTTCGATGGCAATGTAACGGGCGACGCTCATCTTGTTTTCAAATTCCCTTGTCTCGATCCATGCATCGCGCAGGCCTTCGCCGACCAGGTGCTGCTAGAATCCCAGACTCGCCTGCGGTCCTCGCGGCAACTCAATCTCGAAATACTCAAACGCGGACCGCGTGCCGACTCTTCCCCGAGGCGTGCGGTCCAGAAACCCTAATTGCATTAGGTAGGGCTCATAGACCTCTTCAATCGTATTGGGGTCTTCTCCGATCGACGCCGCGATGGTGTTGAGGCCGACCGGGCCGCCGCCGTATTTTTTCAAAATCGTCCGCATCAGCTTCTGGTCGATTTCGTCGAGCCCGTAGTTATCTACCTCGAGCAAGTCGAGCGCGGTTTGCGCGATCTCGCGCTGGACCACGCCGTCGGCGCGAACCTGCGAGTAGTCGCGCACCCTGCGCAGCAAGCGGTTGGCCACGCGCGGCGTCCCGCGGCTGCGCTTGGCGATCTCCTCGGCGCCGCCTTCGTCGATTTCCACTTCCAACAGCCGCGCCGATCGGTAGACAATCCGCATCAGCTCCGCCGTTTCATACGGATTCAGCCGCAGCGTTAAGCCGAAGCGGCTACGCAGGGGTCCGCTGATCAGCCCGGCCCGGGTCGTCGCGCCGATCGCCGTAAACGGAGCGAGCGGAATCGAGTGCGTCCGAGCGCCCGGCCCCGACCCGACCATCAAATCCACGCGGTAGTCCTCGAGTGCCGAATACAGCATTTCCTCCACGTCGGCAAGCAAGCGGTGAACCTCATCGACAAAGAACACCTGCCTCTCGTCGAGAGTCGTCAGCGCGCCGGTCAGGTCAAGCTTCTTCTGCAACACCGGACCGGACGTGAAGTCGATCCGCACGCCCAGTTCGTTCGCGATGATACCGGCCAGCGTGGTCTTGCCCAATCCCGGCGGGCCATAGAGCAAGACATGATCCATCGCCTCGCCGCGCCCCTTAGCCGCCTCGATCGCAATGCCCAAAACCTCTTTGAGCTTGGACTGGCCGATGAATTCCGTTAAGCCTTGCGGCCGCAGGCTGAGGTCGAATTGTCGATCCTCCTCTTCGGCCGTTCCTGAAACGATGCGCGTCTCCGACATCGAACACCTTGCCCCGGCTCGGGGCGCCGCCCGGCTACCGCGAGATCAACTCCAGAGAGCGGCGGAACAACGGCTCAAAGGCCGTTTCGCCGTCTTCCCCCAACGCCTTGTCCACCGCCGTGCGCGCCGCCTCGCGCGAACAGCCCAGATTGAGCAACGCCGAGATCACTTCCCGCTGCGTGGCGTCGCTCCCGTCTCCTCCGGCCGCCGCCGAATCGGCGCCCTCCGGCTCGAGCGCGCCGAGCTTTTCCCGTAACTCGAGGACGATCCGCTCACCCGTCTTCTTGCCGACGCCGGGGATGCGCGTCAAGCGGCCGACGTCAGCGGTTCGAATCGCGGCCGCCAGCTCGTCCGCCGGCAATCCCGATAATATCGTAATCGCCAATCGCGGGCCGATCCCGCCGACTGTGATCAACTTCTCGAAGATGCCCTTTTCGCGGCGCGTACTAAAGCCGAAAAGGGATAACGCGTCTTCGCGGACGTGCGTATGGATTTCGAGGGATATATCCGCGCCGGCCTGACCCAACTGGGAATACGTGGATACCGGGATGATGACTGCGTACCCCACCCCGCCGACATCGATCGTGACAAGGTTCGGCTGTTTGTCGTGCAACTTGCCCCGCAAGTGGGCGATCATTCGTACATACTCGCCATCAGGATCGGCCGGGCCGGAACGTAAGGCAAATTATGGCAACCCTCCGGGGGGGTGTCAAGCAGACGGGAATCGCCGGGCTCGGGCGCTATGATAGAGGGTCTTTCGCCTCCCCTACCGCGCTTGAGGGGACACAGGGAAGGGCTCCCAAGTCGGTCAACCCGATGTCGCTTCGTCGAGTATTCGTGGACGCCGTTGTCGCCGGAAAGGCGGCCGTCGGCGGCGAACGCGCCCATCATCTGGCGCGAGTGGCGAGGCTGCGACCCGATGAGCGCGTCGAAGTCAGCGATCAGGAGAGACTCTACACCGCCCGCGTGGCCGCGGTCAGCGGCAAGTCGGTCGAATTCGCGATCGAGACCGAAATCGAGCCCCCTCCGCCGGGCCGGCCTGTCTGCCTGCTGCTTTCGCTGATCAAGTTCGCTCGTTTCGAATGGGCAATCGAAAAGACGACCGAGCTGGGTGTGACGTCGATCGTGCCGCTGCTCGCCGACAGAAGCGAGCGGGGACTCGCGGCCGCGGCGGCAAAACGAACCGACCGTTGGCGCCGCATCGCCGACGAAGCCGCGCAACAGGCGCGCCGCATGGTGCCGCCCGGAATCGAGCCGCCGGCAAATCTCGATCAAGCCGTCGCAAGGGCCGAAGATTCGGACCGTTTTATCCTCGACCGCGACGGGCTCTCTTTGTCCCAGGCTCTGCAAGAAGCGGATTCGGACTCAACCCGAGAAGTCGTTTTGCTAGTGGGGCCCGAAGGCGGCTGGAGCGATCGAGAACGGGCGGCGGCACAAAGTCAGGGATTCGTGACGGTTGGTTTGGGGGCGAATATTCTGCGGTCCGAGACCGCGGCCGTCGCGGCGGTGGCCGCAGCGACCACGGGCTAGAAAAACGGCGTGGCCATCATCGACTCGTAGGCTTGGTAGAAAGAATAAGCGACGATCAGTAAAACGGCCGCGGCGGCTGTCCTCCAAATCGACTCAACCGGGTGCGCGTAGCGCGGGGTCCCGGCGAAGTAGGCGATCACGAAGCCCGCGGCCATGCCCCCCAGATGCGCGGCGTTGTCGATGGGTAATCCGGGCATCAACCCGATCAAGACGATAATGACCGCCCAGCGAATGTAGAACGAGCGGAAGGAACCGCCGCTGCGATAGCCGTGCGCGATCATAGCTCCGATCAGCCCGCAGGCGGCGGCCGAGGCGCCCACGGAAATGGCATAGGGGGACCAGAAAAGGCTCGCTACGAACCCGAAGAAGCTCGACACAAAATAAATCACCAGAAACCGTGACGTCCCGAAAACTTCCTCGGCGTGCATTCCGAGATCAAACAGCACCCAAGAATTCATCACGATATGGAGCACGCCGGCGTGCAGGAAGCCGGCCGTAATCAGCCGCCACCACTCGCCGTGGGCGATAAAGAAAGTGTCCTTGGCGCCGAACAGCCGCAGGATTCGGCCGTCGATACTCATCAGGAAACCGCCGCCATCCGAGCCCTTCATCGTCATCAGCATGGTGGCGATAAACAGCCCGAAATTCACCAGGAGAATGACCATGGTCGTGAAATTCTCTTGGGGGATAAGCTTGCTGATCGGTCCCGGTTCGCGGCGCGGCTTGCCCAGCTCAATGCCGCAATAAGAGCAGACCCCGAGTTTCGGGTCGAGCAAGGCCCTGCAATTTGGGCACATTCTTACGTTCGCCATGACCTGGTCCGAACTCCTTCATCTTCTCGGCTTGCGTGGGGTCTTGGCAACTTCACTTCGAAGCGCACCGTCGGCATGACGGTTTCGAGTCGACGCAAAACCATGCCGAAAGGTGACGGTTCCGGATTTCTTCGCGGACCTCACTTCCCGGGCACGGGCTGCGGGTCGCGGAGCATCCAAAAGGCCCGTTGAGGGGACGTGTGAGAAGCCCGATTTGAAGGCAATCGGTGTCGGTGTAGTAGTGGCTGACGAGCGTCTTCCTGGTCAGTGCCGGGTCGGTCCGCTCCTCTGCCCCATGCAACAGCTCGGAATGCCAGATGAAAACGTCACCTTTGGCGGCGGAGAAAGAACGCGGCTTGATTTTTCGTTTTTCGATTTCCTTCTCGATATACTGCCGCCAAAGTGGTTGCTCACCGTTGATTTGACTGCGCCCGCCGTTGGAAAACAGGTAAGGCTCGATCTTGTGGCTGCCGGGATAATAGTGGAGCGGGCCCGCACCGGAGCTGACGTCTTCAAGGGCGATCCAGGTCGCGACGAGATGACCGATCGTTGTAGGCGTCATGTACATCGAATCGACGTGAGCCGACTGCTGTGAGCCGTAGTCCAAGCTCAAGGTGTTACAGAGCACCGCTTTCCCCGGCAGCAAGGCGTGCAAAATCGGCACCAGCCTGGGGTGGAGGCTGGTCCCGCGAATCGATTCATATTCGAGGAAGAGATCGTTGACTTTGTGTGGATGTTTGCTGTCGTCCTCGGAAACGTCGGCGATCAACTTGCGGTTTCCGGTGACTAGATCGTCCACGACAACTCGCTCGGGCCGCTCCCGCCACACGCCCCTCGTGGACATCGAGCACCTGTTTCACTTCTTGATCGTCGAAGAAGCGAGGCAGAATCAGATAACCTTCCACATCCCAACAGCGCCGCTGTTCGGCGTTGAGCCGGGTGTTTCTGAACCACCAATACCGAAAACTCACGCTGGGGTACTCCTCCAACAGGTCAGGCCGATTTCAAAAGGATGTCACGGCCGCGGAGCGATCCGCAACAAAAGCCGGCGGGGCGTGACAAATGAAGACATGAACGAGGAGAACCGTTTCCAAAAAAACGGCTAACACGGGGGGATCCAGGTCAGTAACCCTGTTCCTTGAGATCGTCGATTCGCAGCGAGGATTTCGGAGCTCGGTCCGCGGTTTCAAGCAGTTTTTCGACGTGCTTGGCGATGACGTCGCACTCGAGATTGACCTTCCCGCCAACTCGCGGCCCAGCCAGGTTGGTCCGTTCATACGTGTGCGGAATGATCGCCACGCTGATGACGTCGCCTTTCAGGGACGCGATAGTCAGGCTGATGCCGTCGATCGCGATGCTGCCCTTGAAAACGAGATAACGCAGCAGATCCTCGGGGGCGCGGACACTCAACCACCAGTTGCCGTCCGGCAACGGTTCGAGCGCGACCAATTCGCCCACGCCATCCACGTGGCCCTGGACGAAATGGCCGCTGAGGCGATCGGTGGGCAGCAGGGGCCGCTCGAGGTTGACTCTGTCCCCGGGACGCAAGAGCCCCAGGTTGGATCTTTCCAAGGTTTCGGGGGAGAGATCGGCGCCGAAGCCTTCGGGGGTGATCGAGATCGCGGTCAGGCAAACACCGTTGACGGCTATGCTGCCGCCGATCTCGAGATCGGAAAGCACCTCGCGGCCTCGAATGATCAGCCGAGCACCACCGGCTTGACGTTCCAAGCCTTCGACGGTTCCGGTTTCCTCAACGATGCCTGTGAACATGATGCTCTTCCCCGCACCGACAGTCGGCCTGTACTAACTTTCCCATGACTCCGCGGCCAACCGAGGGAATGAAGCTCTCCGGGCCCCCCGCCCAGTCTCGCAGTGGCCCTCCGGGTGGTCTCGCAGTGGGGCGGGTCTCCAGGCCTGCCCATCCGAGCCGACGCTACCCCGCCGCCGCCTCGGGCTCGGCCGATCGGTCCGGATATGCTTCAACGGCGAACTCGTTGGGACCTACTGAAAACGTGCGTAGATCGCGAAGCCGCAGCGCGCCTTGGCGACTGCGGCGCCCCACGCCGCCGACCATGGGAATCGAATCGACCCCGCCCAAGATCTTCGGCGCGTAATAGAGCAGAATCTTATCGACGATCCCGGAATCGAGTAGCGCCCAATTCAGCTTGGCCCCGGCCTCGATCAATAACGATGTCCTTTGTTGACGCCCCAGCCATTCGACCACCCCAAGCAAGCTCACCCTGCCTCGTTCGCCGTCGAAAACGTGGACCGGAATCCCGAGGTCCGCGAGCGCCTGTTTTCGCTTTGCCGGCGCGGCCGATGTGGTCATCACGACCAGATCGTCGTCGAATGACTCAGCGAGCTTGGAATTCAACGGCAGGCGCGAAAGCGAATCGACCACGATGCGCAGCAACGGCCGCCGGCGAGGAAGACCCGTGCGGTCGGTCAACAGACAATCGTCGGCGAGCACCGTGCCGATGCCGGTGAGGATCGCATCGTGGTCGTGGCGAACCTGCTGCACGTGGTCGCGCGCGACGTCGCTGGTAATCCAGCCGCGATTGTCGTCGGGCGCCGCGATCTTGCCGTCGAGGGTAACGGCGGACTTGAGCGTAACGAAAGGCTTGCCCGTGCGGCTGAAATGAAAAGCGGCCTCGTTCCGGCGGCCTGCTTCGGCGGCGAGGTCGGGCGCGGAATCCGGGACCCGCACGACTTCGACACCCGCTTTCTCAAGCGCTTCGAAACCTCGTCCGCTCACTTCGGGGTGCGGGTCCTCGGTCGCCGCGACAACGCGCCGCACTCCGGCTTGCAAGATGGCTTCGGTGCACGCCGGAGTGCGACCTTCAAAGCAGCAGGGCTCGAGGCTGACATAGAGCGTCCCGCCACGAGCGGACTCGCCGGCTTCCTCGAGCGCGATCACTTCGGCATGCTTGGCGACATCCCATGTATAGAAACCAATCCCCACTTCTTTGCCTTGGGCGTCGAAAACGATCGCGCCGACAACGGGATTGGGCGCGGCCAAGCCCCGGCCTTGGGCCGCGAGGTCGATGGTTCGGCGAAGCAGTTGTTGCTCTTCGGCGGTCATTTGTTTGTGTGGGGGGTTGTTTTGCTCGTCGGCGTTTCGGTTTCAAACAGCGACCGCACGAAGGTTTCGGCGTCAAAAGGCATCAGGTCATCCGCTTGCTCGCCCAGCCCGACGTAGCGAATGGGCAACTTCAGCTCTCGCGCGATGGCGACGGCAATGCCGCCTTTCGCGGTCCCGTCGAGCTTGGCGACAACCAAGCCGGTGACCGCCGCGCTCTTGGTGAACTGACGCGCTTGTTCGAGTCCGTTTTGCCCGGTCACCGCGTCGAGCACGAGCAGGACTTGGTGCGGCGCGCCGGGAATCAGCCGCCCCGTCGTGCGCGTCATCTTTTCAAGCTCGGCCATCAAATTCGACTTGGTATGCAAGCGGCCGGCGGTATCCACGATGACCACATCGCTGCCGCGGGCCTTGGCCGCCTCCAAGGCATCGAAGACAACCGCGCTCGGGTCGGCTCCGGCTCGCTGTCTGATGACCTCCGATGACGTCCGGTAGCCCCACGCTTCGAGTTGCTCGGCGGCGGCCGCTCGAAACGTATCGCCGGCACAGAGCAACACGCTTCGCCCTTCCGCATTGAAACGATGCGCCAACTTGCCGATCGTGGTCGTCTTGCCCACGCCGTTGACGCCGACAACCAAGATGACTTCCGGTCCCGAGACGGGTTTCCTCGGCTCGTCGGCCGACCCCTTGAGCGCATCCAGCAGATGCCGAGCGATGCGGGTTTTCAGCTCTTCGCCGTCGGCCAATTGATCGCGGTCGAGCTGCTCACGGACGTCATCGAGGATTTCCGCCGTCGTTAGAACGCCGATGTCGGTGCCGATCAGCATCATTTCAAG
The DNA here is from genome assembly GCA_965248235.1 of Bryobacterales bacterium. Lineage (GTDB taxonomy): Bacteria > Acidobacteriota > Terriglobia > Bryobacterales > UBA6623 > UBA6623. The sequence goes on from CBDFIU010000004.1 coordinate 1,587,215, forward strand.
CTCTTCGAGAACGTCCTCGTCGATCTCCTTCTCACCTTGGAGAAGATCGTCGATCTGATCAACCAATTGATCACGCGTCTTCGAAACGCCTTTTTTAAAGCGTTCGAGGACGGTTGGCTCCGGTGGAGGGCCGAACAGAGTCTGAATCATCGCGATTATTCCCGCGGGGCGGCCATGAACGGACAATGGCGTCAGGCCGCAATGACCATCCTGGGCCGCGTTTCCTCACAAGAGCGCGGCCCGACCGTTCAAACGTTAGGTAATATTTCGATCATAGCAAGCCCGCGAAATAGCCTATAATCCAGTGTCGAGAGGGACAGTTCCCAGGAGGCTCGCATGATTTCACGACGCGATTTTCTCGGCGCCTCGGCGGCCTTGCTGCCAGCGGTCGCGGCGGCGCCTTACGCCGCCTCGGCCCAAGAGTCGGCCTCGATCACCAAAGCCGTCTTGATCTCGATGCTGCCCAAGCAATTGCCTTACCTTGACCGTTTCAAGCTCGCCGCCGACATCGGGTTCAAGGAAATGGAAGTGCAAACGGTCGATGGCGACGACGAGGCCGCCAAGATCAAGAACGCCGCTGACACAGCCGGGTTGCGTATCCACTCGGTAATGAACCAAGCGCACTGGCGCTATCCCCTATCGAGTCCCATGGCCGAGGAAGTCGAAACGAGCATGCGAGGCATGCGGGCATCGCTTCAGCAGGCCAAATTGTACGGCGCCGACGCCGTGTTGCTCGTGCCGGCCGTCGTCCGTGACGACACGACTTACGAGCAGGCTTGGGAGCGTTCGCAAAAGCAAATTCGCGAGCTGATCCCGCTCGCTGAAAAGCTCGACGTCATCATCGCGGTCGAGGAGGTTTGGAACAAGTTTCTGTTAACGGCGCGAGACTTCGTGCAATATATCGACGAGTTCGAACACCCCCTGATTCAAGCCTATGTCGATGTCGGCAATATGGTGCACTACGGCGTTCCGCAGCATTGGATCCGCCAAGCCGGCAAACGCATCGTCAAGGTGCATCTGAAAGACTACGTAAGGCGGACGCGGCAGTTCGTCAATCTCGGCGATGGCGACATCAATTGGGGGGAGGTTCGCAAGGCCTTCGCGGAAGTCGGTTACACGGGCACGGCCACCGTGGAACTCAAAGCCGGCGACCGCGCTTACCTAGAAGATGTCAGCCGTCGGGTCGATCGCTTGCTGGGTCTAGCGGGATAGAATGCAATCACTTCGACGATTTCGTGTCGACCGCTTGCTCGGCGCCTCCGCGGCGCACGAGAACAACCACCCCCGCCGCCACCAGCGCCAGCGCCACCCATTGCGTCGTGCTCAAGGGGCCGCCGCCGGGGAAGACACGCTCGGAGGTGTCGCGCAGAAATTCCACCCAAAACCGGAACGTCGAATAAAGCACCAAATACCAGCCGATGATCGTTCCCGATCCGTGCGCCTTGCCGAACAGCCAAAGCAAGAAAAATCCCACCGCCAGCGTGCCGAACGATTCATAAAGTTGCGTCGGGTGCAGGTGGACATGCAACGGCACCCCCACGAACTCATGCGCCACCGGATCGGTAAAGCTCACCGCCCAGGGCAACGACGATTCCTTGCCCCAACAACAGCCCGCCGCGAAACAGCCCAAACGTCCGATGCCGTGACCGATCGCCAGCCCCGGCGCGAAGACATCCGCCGTCGCCAGACCCGGCAAACCGTATTTGCGAGTGAACCAAACCGCCGTCCCGAGCGCCGCCAGCAATCCGCCGTAAAACACACCGCCGGCTTGTAGGGCGGAAAGCGAAAAGATGCGGCCGGGGGAAGAAAAGTAATAGTCGGCATTGGCTAGGATCATGAAACCCTTGGCCCCGACGATCGCCGCCAGGAAGACGTACACCGCGAGATTGCCGACCTGATCGGCGTCCATGCCGACACGTCGGGCCAAGCGGCCGACAACCCACAAGCCCACCAAGAATCCCGCGGCGACCAACAAGCCGTAGGTCGGCATCGAAAACGAACCGATCGTGAAAAGCCGGGGACACATATTCGAAAACGAACCCGATGATTACGCGGACTGCTCTGCTTTCGCGGCTTGCCGGGCGGTCGAGAAGGAATCGAGCACTAATAGGCCCGCCCCCGTCGTGATCGAGCTGTCGGCGACGTTGAACGCCGGCCAGTGATAGCCGGCAACAGCGAAGTCTAGAAAGTCCACCACGAAACCGTACACCGCGCGGTCGTAGAGATTTCCCACGGCCCCGGCGAGAACCAACGTCAGCCCGAACTGAAAGCGCCGTGCACCGGGTTCGGCCTGGAAAAACAGCACCACCACCAGCGCAACCGCCGCCACCGACAACGCGGGAATCACGATCTCGCGGATCGCCGGCGACGCGTCGGCCAGCAGACTAAACGCCATGCCGGTGTTGCGCGTGTGGACCAGGTCGAAAAAGCCGTCGATCACCGGCCTAACACTGTGTAGCGGCATCGAGGCGGCGATAGCGACCTTCGTGACACGGTCGGCGGCAACGATCAGCACCGCCGCGGCCAGGTAGATCCCCACCCATTTACGATCGATTTCGATTGCCATCAGCTCTTCCGCGTCCGAGGGTCAACACCCGCGGGATTGACCTCGGAACGTTCTCAGTCTATCGCACGCGGCCCAGCGCCGCGCCCGGCGGATCGGATGCCCCGACGACGGCATCGAATGGACGCCGCCCGTTGTTTGCACCCATAATGGTCCAGGTGCAAACCCTCGCGTGACGGCGTGGTAACGGCTCGACGGAAGCGCTCTCGTAAGGCCGGGAAAGGTATTGTTGATGTCCGACACAACCCAAGCGGAATCGCGACGTTCCTTCTTGAAATCCTCGACCGCGGCGGGAGTCGCCGCCGGTTTCCAAATCATCAAACCCGATCTCGTCCGAGGCGCGGGCAAGGAAAAACTCAAGGCCGGGATCATCGGCTGCGGCGGCCGCGGGACCCGCGCCGTCAACGATCTGCTGAGCGGCAATTCAAACGTCGAGCTCGTCGCCATGGGCGACCTGTTCGAAGACCAGCTTGAAAAGTCCATCCGTCGCCTGCGCGGCGGCGAGGAATTCCCCGAAATCACGGACCGCGTCAAAGTCGCTCCCGACCGCCGGCATACCGGTTTCGACTCCTACAAGAAGATCATCAACAGCGACCTCGATATCGTCATGCTGACCGCGCCTCCCGGCTGGCGTCCGATTCACTTCGAGGCGGCGGTCCAGGCCGGCAAACACGTCTTCGCCGAAAAACCAATGGGCACCGATCCGGTCGGCGTTCGCCGATTCATGGAAGCGGCGCGCGAGTCGGAACGCAAGAAGCTGACCGTCATGACCGGCGCTCAGCGGCGTTCGCAGCAAGAGTACGTGCAATCGGTCGAGAAGATCCAGAACGGAGAAATCGGCGATGTCGTCGCGACCTACGCCAACTGGGTCAGCGGCCCGGTCATCAAGGGCAAGGAGTTTCTCAACAAAAAGAAAGGCCTGGAGTGGCAGCATCGCGCCTGGTATTCCTATGTCTGGATCTGCGGCGACCAAGTTGTCGAGCAGCATCTCCATAACATCGACGTGATCAACTGGGTCATGGGCAGTCACCCGATCAGCGTCGTCGCATCAGGCGGCGCGGCTTGGCGGCCGCGCGAAATGATCTACGGCAACATCTACGATCATTTGTTCTCGGACTTCGTGTATCCCAACGGCGCCCGCATGACCAGCCATTGCCGCCAGTACCCGGAACGCAAGGTTCGCCGCGTCAACGAGCTCGTCGTCGGAACGAAAGGCAGCAGCGATTGCCGCGACCTGGGCCAAAAAGCCGACGTCAGCCCCTACGTCCATGAACACGTCGAGATGGTCAACAGCATTCTCGGCGAGGGCCCCTACATCAACCGCGCCATGACCGTGGCCGAAAGCACCATGACCGCCATCATGGCCCGCGAAGCCGCCTACGCGGGTATCGAGGTCACGTGGGACATGATCATGAAATCGAAGCTCGATCTGATGCCCAAACGCTTCGATTTGGAGGCGGAAGTGGACGTCCCGCCGCTGCCGCGCCCCGGCGAGTACCAGTTCGTTTAGCAGCCTGTGGCAAGAGTCTGTTCGGCGAAAATGGGGGACTGCCATTCGATTTTCGCTCGTTGAACCGCTCTATCTCCGACACCGGTCGACAGCGAAAATCGGTGGCTGTACCCTTTTTTCGCGTGGTAGGACTTACGCCGCTGTGAAAAGACACCTTTCCCCGACCTTGTTGAGAAGGCTTCGATCCGCCATTGCGGAGGAAACCACTGCCAACCAGAGCCGCATCGCCACGGGGCTGTGAAAAATTGGGGACTGTACCGAGCGCCGACCGAATAAGTTCCATCAAATCCACAATTTCTCCTGGCGCGAAGTGGACTGTCCCCCATTTTTTCACAGCCCCCACGCGATGCGGTCACTCAAGAATAGTGCTTTGCAGCCAAACAAACTTTTTCATGCGGTCGTGGCACTAGCGGACTGCGGACGTATTCGCCCCGCCCCTGAGATCAAACACCGCGATCTCGTCGTCTTCCAGGAACGGCGGCCCGCATTGCGCGGTCAGTTGTCGCCGGATCTCGTCGAAGATCTCGTCGGGGATCCCGCCCAGCCGCCGTACGCGCTTCGCCCCCAGAATATCCCCCGGCGCAACCTCCTTCGTCAGCTCTCGCCCGCGGCTTTCGCGGCGGTTTTTGTGCAAGACGACCCAATCAAACCCCAGTTCTCGTAAGCGCGCGTCATCAAGCGGACGCTCCATGCGGGGAACGCCGGCTAGGTCGGCCAACGCCGGTTCCGAGCGGATCGCCGCCTCGACCGAGGGCGGAAGCGTCGAAAGATAGCCGCCCGCGATCGGACGCCGGTGAACTGTCTGCGCCCGAAGGTTGTGCGCCGTGCGGTTGCGCTGGTGAAACGGAATGTCGAGGACCGCACCGTCTCCCTCGGCGACGGCAAGCTTTTCGTGGAGCGGCGAGATTTCGACTGGTTGCATCGGGAACGGAACCCAGAGATATTCCAACATCACAAGCCCGCAAACAACCAGGAACTTGCCGTCCCCGCAAATCGTCCGCGACGCGCCGAATCCGGCCAAGACCGCCAACGCCAGGCTCGTCAAGATCAAAAACCGGTTCGCCACGCGCAACATGTCAAGCGGCGGAAGAGCCGGCCAGAGGGCGAAGGGCAGCGAAATGTTTTCGTGGAGCACACCGTTCCACCACGGGTGGGCCCCTAGCGAGAGAACCAGCCCGCCCAACCCCACGCACGCCCAAAACAGTGCGCCCCGCCGGCGGCCCCAAAGCCCGAGAACCGCGAGCACAACCGGAACGAACCCGAGATAGCTCATGAATCCGGCCGCGTCGTAAGCGCGGTCGGCATAGGCCTCGGCCATTCGCTCTCCCCAGAAAGGATGGGCGTAGGGCGGCGTGAACAGATAAGCTCCGTCGATCCCGCGATCAACCGCCGGCTTGCGGAAATAGTTTTCGCCGGAAATGCCTTCGGCAATCATCGGCCAAGCCGCCGGCGCGATCAGCACCGCCGCCAAGATAGCGGCGGCGCCCCAACGGATGAGCAGCGCCCGGCGACCCTGCTTCGCGCGCGCCAACTCCCACAAGCCCGCAAACCCGAGCAACAGGAGCAACAGCAACCCGAGGTGCCAACTGCACAGTGCGTTCAAGGCGAAGCAAGCGCCCAGGCCGACAACGTTACGCTTGGCCGCCCCGCGAACCGTGCGAAAAAAGAACCACACAGTCAAGGGCAGAAACTGCAGCGACGCCAGGTTGAGGTGCTCGAGAGTCTGTTCCAGATGTTGAGGAAAATACGCAAAGATGATTCCGGTGAGAAAAGCGGCGCGGCTGTCTTCGGTGAGGTCCTTGACCAGCAGATACATGCCCCAACCGGCCACCCATAGCCCGAGCAAGATACAAAAGTTGTAAGCGGCCGCCTCGCCCCAAATCAGGTTCACCGGCATCCCGACAATCATGTTGAACGGCGAGTGTGTGTGGAAGGTGAGATCAGCACCGGCGGGGTGAAACAGATATTGCGAGTGATAGGGCGACTGTTGCAGGTCGATCAAGGCGGTTTTCCACCACCAAAAATTCCAGTAGTTCTGCCATACGTCGCCCGAGCCCGCCGGCAGTGCGGACCGCATCTGCAACACCAACGGAAAGGTCATGCACAGGGCCGCCGCGAGGTAGAGCCACGGGACGCGGCGCGGCGCGTCCAAGAGCCGAAGCAATTTCGAGTCCTGCGTCACGGGGATCACCTGGAGCGAACGCCTCGCCTCGAACACGCCGAGACGGGCCAACGGAGCGTAGGACTGATCTTACAAGAGACAGCAAACAGGAGGGTGGGCGGCGGAGCCCACAAAAAGTTCGGCCGCCGTCAGCAACTGACGCCGCTACTGGTACCGGCGGCAAGGGCCGCTATCTTGGCCATTTTTGTGGCGAGCCTTCTCCACGGCCGCGAGACAGCGGGAAACGCGGCACTCAGGGTCATCGTGACAAAGCCGGCGAGCAATGCGTATTCGACCAGGTCCTGCGCCCGGCAATCTTTCAAGAGGCGGCGGCCGCGGTCGAGGAACTCGTTCATGACGTGCGGTGTCTCCTTGGGAAAAGGAACATTTTTATTATGTTCGCCCCAAGCGTTCGGCCGCCATAGAGAAGTCGTACCGATTAGGGGTAAGGGGAAGATCGTAGAGATCGTAAACGAAACTTGGTTTCCCCTCGCAAGGTCGAGGGTGCACGACATAAACGTGGACCATCCCGCCAACCATCCGAGCAGCAGAATCAGAGGCGTGGACGGAAGTCCGCGCTCAGCCCGGTTCACCGGGTTTGAGTCGCAAATAGGCCGGCCGGCCCTTTGAGGACCGGCTTAAAGGGCTGGTCGTCCGGCGCGAGGCCGTTTCAATTTCAACCGCCTTCTCCCATGTGGCTTTAGCCATGATCGAACCAAGGGAAGACTTCAGGCAGGGAAACGCTGGGACCCGGGCCGTCGGCTCTCCACACTTATGTCGCGCGCCCCAAGGCCGACCGCGGGCCTTGGCCCCGGTCCGGGGTCTCGCCGAACAACCCTACTGTTCTCGGCGCTGGTCGGCGAACTGCTCGGTTGTGACCAGTGCGTCGAAAATAGCGAGTACTTGCTTGCGGTAGGCGTACATGCGGCGGAGGTTGTTGCGAAAGGCCGGGCCGTATTCGCGGGCTCGCATCCACTTGCTAAAAAGTTTCGGGGAGATGTCGATTTCGCGGCGCAGTTCCTCGGCTGAACGGCCGCGCAGAAACATGCCGTAGAAGATCGCCGCTTCGCGCTGCGGCGAGTGAAGTTCGGGGTCGATGCCTCGCATGGACGATGTGGTTTCCAAGACTCGGCTCCAACTCGGAAAAACCAGTATAGGCCCGGCCCCGATTCCGTGCAAGCCGTCAAATGCACCTAATCATTCGCTTCGGTCGTAATGAGGACGATCTTTAGCGACGCCGGGGGCTGCCGGATAATGAGTTGCGCGGACCGATTCCGCCCGGACTGCTACAATCGCTTCCGTGTTGGGCCGACTTCTTGCCGTGGCCGCGGGTGCCGCGGCTTCCTACACTGCGTACAGCGCGGCTTGTCCGCTGTCACAAAATTGGGGACGAGGATTTCACCGCGGACCGCGGAATCAGCGCCGCATCACACTGACATTCGACGACGGGCCCAGCGAATCGACCCCCGGCGTGCTTGCCGTGCTCGAGCATTACGGGATTCAAGCCGATTTCTTTTGTTGCGGAGCCAATGTCGAACGGCTGCCCGAAATCACAAGAGCGACAGCGGCCGCCGGGCACGAAATCGGCAATCACACCTACTTTCATCCGGCCCTTCTCGCCTATGGAGAAGACCGCGTGCGCCGTGAGTTGGAAGACACCCAGAACGTGATCGAAGACACGATCGGCCGGCGGCCCGCCTTGTTTCGCCCGCCCTACGGCGTGCGCGCGCCGAGCCTGGCTCGTATTCAGCCGGCTCTCGGGCTGACGGCCGTGCTGTGGAGCGTGATCGGATGGGACTGGCAATTCCCCACAGAGCGCATCGTGAGACGCGTCCTCGGGGGCGTCGACCAGGGCGGAATCATCTGCCTCCACGACGGCGAAACCACTGACCTACGGGCCGACCGCCGCGAGACCATCGCGGCGCTGCCCCGGATCATCGAAACCTTGCGCGACGACGGCTATTCCTTCGTGACGGCGGGCGAGATGAAACGCGGACTCGAAGTCGAAGCCCGCGACCGGCGACAGTCAACCGGGGCCGCCGCGGCCCGCTGATACAATGGGCTCGACGGCGGCCCGACGGCCGTCGAAACGACAAGCCCGTCCGAGCCGTCTTTCTCACTGCTATGCTGCCGGCATCTCGACATTCTTCCCGAGGCCTTGGCCGACCCGCGATCCGTCGGTTCGCGGCCGGCGCGACGGCCGCCCTTTTATCGGCCTTGTTGTCGGCGCCGTTCTTGCCCGGCCAGGACAAAACCGAAGACGACGTGACCACCATCTCGGTTGACGTGCAAGTCGTCAATGTTCTCGCCACTGTCCGCGACAAGCGGGGTCAGATCATCAGCGACCTGACGCGGGACGACTTCATCATCGAGGAGGACGGCAGGCCGCAGGAGATTCGCTACTTCTCCCGGCAAGCCGACCTGCCCCTAACCATCGGGTTATTGGTCGATACGTCGGTCAGCCAAGAGCGCGTGATCGGTCCGCAGAAACAAGCAGCCGCGCGGTTTTTCGAGGAGGTCTTGCGGCAAGACAAAGACCTTGCCTTCTTAATCAGCTTCGACGTCGACATCGAGTTATTGCAGGACCTCACAAACTCCGGCAAGCTGCTACGGACGGCATTGCAACGGCTCCGAGTGCAGGGAAGCCGCGGCGGCCTGCATCCCGGGCCCGTCCCGCAATCGCGGCGGCCGGTGGGAACGGCTCTATTCGACTCGATTTATTTGGCGGCCCGGGAAGTTCTCAAGGGGCAGGTCGGCCGCAAAGCCGTCGTGCTGATTTCCGACGGCAACGACTACGGCAGCCGCGTCAAACGCGAAGAAGCCGTCGAAGCCGCTCACCGCGCCGATGTGGTCGTCTACGGTATCCGTTATTTCGACCGCGAATTCTACTTCCGCGCGGGCGCATCGGGCGGAGGCGGAGGCTCGACATTGAACAAGTTCGCCAAGGCTACCGGGGGCAATGTTTTTGAAGTGAAGAAGAAAATGGCCCTCAAAGAGATCTTCGATCAGATTCAGCAGGAACTCCGCAATCAGTACAGCGTCGGTTATCACTCGAATCAAGATCCCGGCGCCGAAGGCTTTCGCAAGATTCAATTGCGCGCCAAGAGAAAAGACCTGAAAGTCCAAGCCCGCGCCGGCTACTATGTCGGCGAATCACCGTAGTCGGAATCAAACAAGAAGGGTCGCGGACCTTGTTGAGAAGGCTTCGATCTGCCATTGCGGAGGAAACCACCACCAACCAGAGCCGCATCGCCACGCGATGCGGGCACTCAGGAATAGTGCTTTACAGCCAAACAAACTTTGATGGGTATTTACTTGACTCAGGTATTGGGAAATAGCCCCTACATGTTGTGGTCGTCCGTAGCGCGTGTCGCGGTGCCTCCGACCAGCGATTTGTAGGGTGCCGGTGGCACGGCGACGGCCTGTTGAACCAGGCGGTAAAAGAGCTTGCCTCGACTTCTGGACTTGCGGCGGTTGAAGCGGAAGGCGAATTCGTCGAGGTAGGAGTCGAGATGCTCGTGACTGACCGCTCCTTGATGCGTGCCCAGTATCCAGCGCTTCACTAACGACACCACGCGGTGCACCCGGGGGAGCAGTTTCGAGGCGCGCGCCGGTTGCCCCTCCAGGTAGCTCACCTCGTGGCGATAGCCGTCGCCTTCGAGCGGTTCGTATCCCAGCCAACCGTCGGTATGGACCACGCTGCCGGGTTCGATCGACTCGCCGACGAAGGCCATCAAGCTGTCCCCGGAGGCGTTGGGAATGGTGCGTATCCGAACCCGCCCGATGCCGGCACCATCTTCCTCGGCCGCTACTACAATCAGCGCCTTAGCGTCGGTTTGGCGACCGCGCACGCCCTCCTCCAAGCCTCCTAAGTAAGTCTCGTCAACCTCCACGCGCCCGCTGAGCCGATCGCGTCCGGGCCGCACCATGGCGCGCCGGAGCTTATGCAACCAAGTCCAGGCCGTTTTGCAGCTGCCCAGGCCCAACACCCGCTGCAAGCCCAGCGCGCTCGCCCCGTTCTTCTGGCTCGTGAGCCACCACATGGCTCGAAACCAACTCTGGAGGGGTTGGCGGGTGTCTTGAAATATTGTGCCCGCCGTTGGAGAAGCTTGATGCCCGCAGCCGGCGCACTCCAGCAGCGCTGTCCGCACCGCCCACGCTTTGTCGTGCCCGCATCGCGGACAACGAAAACCCTCCGGCCAGCGGAGTTGACACAGATACTCTCGACAGGCCTGCTCGGTGGCGAAACGCGCCTCGAACTCGGCCAGATTCCGAGGATAATCTTCCATTTCCCCGATCCTATATCTTGTGGTCACCTGAGTCAAGTAAATACCCATCCTGACTTTTTCATGCGGTCGTGGCGCCTAGCCCGTTTTCCTGACGCGTTCTAAACATCCAAAACCCTGTCCGACAAGACCGCGAACCTCTTGAGCCGCGAAGCGGCGGCCGGAATATAGCCCCGCGTGCAGCCGAAGGCGGAACCCTGGGTAGAACCCCCACCCGGAAGAGCCCTGTAAGGGCGGCGGGAGCCTCAATTTGTGAATCGCCGCACGTTCATAGGTGCATGTACGTTCGGTCAACTCTCGGGCTAGCTCCTCTTTTTCTTGTTCTTTTTCTTGCCCTTTTTGCCGTCGGCGGTTTCGGGCTCTTGGAATCTGAAAGTGACCTCGATTCGCGTAATCACCTCGACCGCCGTCCCGTTGAGCGCGGTCGGGCGGTAGCGCCATTGCTTCACCGCTTCCACCGTACTCGCGGCGAGCAACGGGTCGCCGCTGATCACCTTGACTTCGTGGATCGAGCCGTCCACGCCGATGATCGCTTCCAAGACGACGAAGCCCGAAATCGACTGCTCGATCGCCTCGGCGGGAAACAGCGGGCGAACCCGCGTGACCAAAAGAGCCTCTTGAACATGCCCGCCTCTGCGGATCCTGCGGGGAGGAGGGACATTCGACAGGCCGAGCCGCCCCATCCCGAAGATGCCGCTCGTCCCCGCCTCTCCCAGTCCCACAACACCCACGGCCCGCGACAAAACCGGTGCCGGTTGCGCGGCGCCGTCGTCGATGATCGCGACTTGATCGGGAATGGCGCGAGGCTGTTGCAACTCTCTCTCAAAGCGCTCGATCAGGGGTGCCGGCACGATCTCCGGCGCGGCCGCGGCGGCGGGCGGCGGCAGTGGCGGCGGCGCGAGCAGCCAACTCTCGGCCAATAAGCGCCCGACCGGCAACTCGGCGGTATAGAGCAGCGGAATCACGGCCAAGATCAAGAGAAAGCAAAGTTGGACGACAACGGAAGTCGCCAACGCCCCCGTACCGACCCTCCGCGACCGATCGTCAATCAGCGACTGCTCGAACACTACTTCCCTTCGAATGAGACGAGTTCTCCGCCCGGCAAGAAAATCATCTCATTTCCCGGTTATCGTCAACGTACCGTTTCGCACGAAGCACGGGATCCGCAACCCAAGGATAGCGCACCGAGACCCGCCGCCCGGACGACGGAGAGGCCGGGAAAGGATGAGGCAGAGTCCTTCAAGTCAATGCCCCGCGGGTGGATCCCCCGGCCTCGCCACGCTCGCTAGCACCACTCCGGTTCGGGAGCAACGCGGATGCCGAGCGGAGCCGCCGCGGTTTGCAAAGCTTCGGTGACCTGTGCCCTGATCTGCTTCTTGGCGGCCTCGTCGTTTTCCGCCTTGGCGGCGACGACCAACGAATCAATTAACATCGGGATGGGTATTTACTTGACTCAGGTGACCACAAGATGTAGGATCGGGGAAATGGAAGATTATCCTCGGAATCTGGCCGAGTTCGAGGCGCGTTTCGCCACCGAGCAGGCCTGTCGAGAGTATCTGTGTCAACTCCGCTGGCCGGAGGGTTTTCGTTGTCCGCGATGCGGGCACGACAAAGCGTGGGCGGTGCGGACAGCGCTGCTGGAGTGCGCCGGCTGCGGGCATCAAGCTTCTCCAACGGCGGGCACAATATTTCAAGACACCCGCCAACCCCTCCAGAGTTGGTTTCGAGCCATGTGGTGGCTCACGAGCCAGAAGAACGGGGCGAGCGCGCTGGGCTTGCAGCGGGTGTTGGGCCTGGGCAGCTACAAAACGGCCTGGACTTGGTTGCATAAGCTCCGGCGCGCCATGGTGCGGCCCGGACGCGATCGGCTCAGCGGGCGCGTGGAGGTTGACGAGACTTACTTAGGAGGCTTGGAGGAGGGCGTGCGCGGTCGCCAAACCGACGCTAAGGCGCTGATTGTAGTAGCGGCCGAGGAAGATGGTGCCGGCATCGGGCGGGTTCGGATACGCACCATTCCCAACGCCTCCGGGGACAGCTTGATGGCCTTCGTCGGCGAGTCGATCGAACCCGGCAGCGTGGTCCATACCGACGGTTGGCTGGGATACGAACCGCTCGAAGGCGACGGCTATCGCCACGAGGTGAGCTACCTGGAGGGGCAACCGGCGCGCGCCTCGAAACTGCTCCCCCGGGTGCACCGCGTGGTGTCGTTAGTGAAGCGCTGGATACTGGGCACGCATCAAGGAGCGGTCAGTCACGAGCATCTCGACTCCTACCTCGACGAATTCGCCTTCCGCTTCAACCGCCGCAAGTCCAGAAGTCGAGGCAAGCTCTTTTACCGCCTGGTTCAACAGGCCGTCGCCGTGCCACCGGCACCCTACAAATCGCTGGTCGGAGGCACCGCGACACGCGCTACGGACGACCACAACATCAAAGATTACGACTGTTGGCCGATCGGCTGCCCTCGATCGAGCCGGCGTGCAAGTTACGCACTGGAGCGGCGTGCCGATCGAAAAGGCGGTCCTCGATAACGCCGAGCGCGAGCCGGGGAATAATTCGGCCTCGCGCCTGGCGCGAGGATTGGCGCGTTTGACGGTCCGCCCTTTGGCCTTTTCCTTGCCGCCGGACGAAGATTGGGTCACGGTCACCTATCTACCCATTGGGCAAGGCGAGGGCGAGGACCGCTCGCAACCGCGCCAAATCATGATGCCGTGGGGAGTGTGGCAAGGCCGAACACGAATGCTCTTCAGCGGCGAGACGGCGCTTTCCTCGAGTGTCTGTGAATCGGTCGCGGAAACGCACGAGGCGCGCAAGGCCCTCTGGTGCGAGAGCAAGAACCACACCGAGCTGAAAGCAGGCCGTTTCCGAGACAACTTGCGGGTCCGAGGGGGGAGCCGCCCGACCGAGGCGGCGGACGCCCAAGGGACCGGCGGCGAGATTGATTTGTCGACCACCTCGATATTTCCTGAAATTTTCGAGTTTCAAGTGCCGCTCGCCGTGGCGGCCCCGACCGAGCCGCGCTTTGCTTATGTAAGAATCCGTAGCTTCGATCACGCCGGAAAACATTCCGTGAAAGATTTCCTAGGGGAGTTTCACCGTATTCTCTCGATGGCCGCTCGGTCCGCGCCGGACGGATTGATCGTTGACATTCGCGGCAATCCCGGAGGTTCGGTCCCGGCGGCCGAACGGATTCTTCAAATGTTGACGCCCAGGCCGGTGACACCTGAACCCTTCCACTGCATCAATACGCCGCTGATGCGTCGCGTCGCCGCCGACGGCCCGCTGGATTTCCTGGACATGCGTTTCGAGTCCGGGCGGGTACTTTCCAACGGCAAGCAACTCACGCGCCGCGAACAGGCAAACGATACCGGACAGATTTATCACGGCCCGACCGCGCTGATCACCGACGCTTTGTGTTACAGCGCGGCCGACATCTTTGCCGCCGGTTTCCAGGACCACGCGATCGGCCCGATCATCGGCGTGGACTCGAACACCGGCGCGGGCGGGGCGAACCGTTGGATGCACCGCGAGGTCGTCGATCATCTGCGGCCCGCCTCACGCGGCCTGCTGGAGCCGTTGCCCGACGGCACGGCGATGGGCGTGGCCTTGCGACGTTCGCTGCGCGTAGGTCGCCACGCGGGCGAGCCGCTTGAGGACGTAGGCGTCAGGCCCGAGATCATTCGCCCGCTGACCCAAGCCGATGTCCTCGGCGGCAACCGCGACCTGATCGAATTCGCCCGCGGCCAATTGGCCCGCAAACCCTCCTACCGACTTGACATCGAAGAGATCCGGGGACGAGTGCGAATGCCGCGAGATACTAACGGGATGCTAAGCCCCGGCGGCTTGAGCGGCCCCCGTCTTGGCCAGGGCATCGAGGATGTGTTGCACTGTCGCCTGAATACCGCCGCTGTCGGGATCCTCGATACCAAAGCGGGGCTGCACGGTACCATAGGCCGCCAATCGATCGGCCAGATGCGCGGCCAACGTCGCGCTGTCGAGTTCGGCGGCCTTGGCGGTGATGTTGTTGTCGAGCTTCACGCTGCGCATGTCGTCAATGCGGTTGAGCCCGTGCGTAACGGTCACCGAGGGAATTCCTAGAGCGGCCAATTCCAGAACCAGATTGCGGTTGCCTTTCGTAATCGCCACGTCGGTCGCGGCCATCAACAGCGCGCCGCGGGGATCTTCGTTGAGAATCATCACGTCGCTTCGGCCCGCCGTTCGTTCGACCATGGCGGCATAATCTTCCGACGTGTTGACGAGCAATACTTTGTTCGGCGCGTCCAGCGCGTCGAAAGCCGGCATCAGCAAATCGAAGATAGGCGCGACTTCTTCCGAGCGCCGCCCGGGGTAGATCAACATCGCCACGACCGTTGCGTCCAGCGCGATGCCGAGTTCTCCCCGAGCCTTGGCGCGGTCGACGCGCGTGTGGTCGAATTCCGGCAACACCGGCCCAACGTAGGTCACTTTGCCTTGCAGTTCCGGCGGCTCCTCGAACACGCCCGACTCATCGATAAACACTACTTGGTCGGTGAATTTGATCATCTGCATCGCGGGCTGCCAAGCTTCCGAAAACCAATCGGTAATGAAAAGTGTAGGCACGCCGAAGATCCGCGCCGCCGTGATCGCCGAAAATTCCTCGTGCGAAACCACCAGATCCGGCTCCATCGAACCGATCAGCTGCGCCGACATGATGAGGGTCTCGTAGATGGGATTGCGCTCGGGAAGCTCGATATCGAAGGGCTTGTAGCCCAATTCGATCAACGTCTTCGCGCCGGTCGAGTACGAGATGAACTGAATATCGATATCGTCACGTCGCGCAAGAATCTCGTCGGCGATTTGCGCGTCGGGAATGGCGTGCCCTCTCCCGCGCCCACGCGAAAAAAAGAGAATCTTCTTTTTTTGGGGATCAAACTGGGGAACGTCCGACATTTCCCGAGAATCTCAGAACGGAGCACCCACTCGCAACACCTTCAAGCAATCCAAGGACCGGATTCAGAGCCCTGAGCGCAAGCGACGGGCCAAGGGCACGAAGCCGCCAGGCACTACGGAACCGCGTTTCCCCGAACTGTCGCGCATTTGGGATAGTCTTGGTTCTACTCGAAGCCGTCGCGCCCCGGCCCGTCTCTGATTCTGCCTCATGAATACAGCGCCGCGGGGCGGCCGGCTACCGCAAGCTTCGCAGCAACTTCGACGCCGCCTCGATAATTTCGACCGCCGCCTTGGGGCCGTAGGGAGTCCGTTCGACCTCATAACCGCCGAAAGCGTATTCCTCGGAAGTGGGAATATAGTCGCCTCCTGCTCCGTCCGAATAACCGCAAAACATCGTAACCGCGAAGGGCGAGGCCTTACGCACAGCCATCCCAATCTCGGCGAAAGGCTCGCCCGGCATGGCCACGATCGCCAGTTCGCCGATCCGCAAAGCCTGCACTTCGACGACGACTGGAGAGGGATCGACGGCCCTTCGTCGTTGCGCCAACAAGTCGGCGAAGCGCCGAACGCGTGCCTTGACCTGATGACGCTCCCAGGGTTCAGCCGTGCTTCCCAGTGACGCCAATTGGCCTTCGGCTCGGCGCAGGCGTTCCCCCATGCCCCGGACTTCCTCGTCCGAGTAGGTCCGCCGCGGCACTTCCACCTTGACCTCGCCGAATCGAAAACCCGCCGGGCGCGGCCCTTTGACGCGCCAATGCTGTTTGGCTTGGTATGCCGTCGATTCGACGAACCCTTCAAACGTCGGTTCGCGGCGAACGGTTTCGATCTTGTGAGCGATGGCGGCGACTTCATGTCCCAGGATCTTGCCCAACCGACGGGCCACCCCAAGATCGCCGCTGAAGCCTTCGATCGGCCCTTGGTTTCCCGCCGCGCCTTGAAAGAAAAGGCAGAGAGCGCCGGGCATGGCGTCCTCAACGGTTGTGCGCACGGTCCCGACAAAGTCGGGCGAGATGAATTTGTTCTCGTAAGCCAGCACGGTCCCGTGGCAGGGGTAGTTGGCAAGCACGGCGAGTGGATTGCCGCGGGAGTCGTCAATTCGAAAGACAACCAGCTCGCGGTCAACAAAACCGGCTGGGTTGCGCCCAACCGCGGGAGGATTCCCGTCACGTGCGCGGACGCGACGATTGATATTGATCGACCCGGTTCCCCTCCCCGCGTGCATGTGGGCCGGTTGCAACCGACCGTCGGCCGCGACGATGGCGCCGACGACCTTGTCGATGATCTGCAGACGATACCGCTCCGCCATCTCGACCAGAGGAGACAGGTCCAGCCCCGCCGGGCCCTTCGCTCCGTTCACGAGCACGCCCGCGTGCGTGTGCGTCGCGGCCAGTCGAATATTCGTCGCGGGAATGCCGGTCAGCTTCGAGGCTCGTTCGATAGCCGGTTCGAGCCCCTGAACGAAAATCCGGTCGATATCGACCATCGCGAATTTTTGGTCGCCGTGGGAAAGAACCAGCGCCGTCGCCTTCATGCCGATCGGGTCGTTGCCGACCGCCCGCACATGCGTCTGCGAACCCCAGTTCATTTGCGCCACGCCGACCGGGGGAGTGATGTCGGCGCGAGCGACGCCCGCCGATAGGCCGGAGGGCGCGGAATCCTTGGGACCTTGTTCCACCACGTCGGCCCACGCCGTCGACGACAGCGTCAGGGCAACAACAATCCAAGTGAGCCATCGCAAAACGTCACCTCCTATCGCGGCGTCAAAGCCGGCCGCCTCGTCTAACCGAACGGGCTTTCGTCCGCGCTGGGCCCGTAGACCGAGGGCACCGGAACGTTCAGCAGTCGCAGGTAAACGGTAAGCTGACCGCGGTGGTGATACCAGTGGTTGAACATCAACGAGCGAATCACAACCAGTCGCGGCATTTCCATCAATTGCTTTCCATCCATGCTGAGCTTCCAGGTCGCCCCGGCGGTCTCGTCGTCCAAGCCCGCCAAGTACTCTTTCGCCCTGGCGACGCTGCTGTCCGCGGCGTCGAGTATCTCTTGAATCGACCCGAGTGCCACGGGTTTCATCGATTCGGGAGTAAGCTTCATCTCCTCGGGGGATATAAAATCGGCGACATCTCCGGTAACCATCGCCGTGTGGGTGGCCAAGCGACCCAGCGACATGGATTTCTCGTGAGGCTTCCAGCTCAACTGATCCTCGGGAACACGCTCGAGCACGCGACGCGTAGTGGCGGCTTCGTGTTCAAGTTCGGGCAGGAAACTTTCCGCGATAGACATAGAATGCAATTCCTTGAATGTTGCGCTAGGGCAGGTCCCCGCCACAAATCACGACAAGCCCCGGACGGGGCGTGGGAACGTTCGTTAGATGTAACCCCGCCAATAGAACCCTCTCACACCCACGCGCCGCCGGTTACCCCCGCGGTGCCTCCGTGGTTTGTCTTGTTGCTCGGCCTCCACACTCCAAAACCGGCGCTGTGCCATGGGGTGAGAAGGTAACGGCAACGATCGGATCGCACGGGTATTGTATCAACCTGCCCAAGCGTGTTCGCTCGCCGACGCACGAAGTCTATCCGCGAAACCGAATTCCAACGGTCGTATGTCACGCAAGCTTCAACTGATTCGCCCGAATCTTGTCTTCCGAGACGTCGATCCCCAGGCCCGGTCCGTCGGGGACTTTCACCGTCACCCCGTCCATCTCAATGCCGTCCACCATCATGTCGGTCAGGAATTGCGGGCCGTTCAACTCCGGCGGCAGCAGCAAGTCAAGAACGGAGTAGAGGTGAATCGACGCCATGAAGCTGACCCCGGCGTCGGTGAGCCCGCTTCCCAAAAGCCCAAGGCCGTTGGCCTCGGCGACAGCGGCGCTTTTCGCGCAATTCGTCACGCCCGCGCTCTTGGAAACTTTCAAAACGACCAGGTCGGCCGCGTCGAGCCTCGCCATGCGCGCCACGTCAAACGAAGAAAAGCACCCCTCGTCGATAGCAATCGGATAGGGGCTCTTCTCGCGGGCCCGTCGTAGTCCCAACCAATCTTCGCTGCGAACCGGTTGTTCAAAGCAACGAATGTTCTTGAAACGCCGTAGGGCGGTGAAAAACCGATCCAGCTCGATCGGTTGATACGACTGATTGGCGTCGAGCCAGATCACAGCGTCCGGGCGAGCCTCGGAAATCGCATCCAGCCGGTCGAGGTCCTTGTCCGTATCGCCGGAAACCTTTACCTTGAAACACTTACAGGCGGGCCAGCGCTTGACTTCTTCCGCCATCGCATCGGGCTCGGCGATGCTCACCGCATAGCAGAGATCGATCGTGTCATGAACCTTGCCTCCCAGCAAAGCGTGTACCGGCTGTCCCGCGATCTTCCCGGCTAGGTCAAGAAACGCGATTTCCAGAGCGCTCTTGGCGAAAGGCGCGCCGTTGCTCACCGCCGGGCGTATCTTGATGTCCATCTCCTTCTTGAGCGCATTCAATTGAAACGGCGTCTTCCCCACCGCTAAGGGAACCAAATAGTGCCGCAGAGTGGCCGTCACGGCTTCGACCGTTTCATAGCTCCAGTTGGGAATCGTATTGGTCGCCCCCCAGCCCACCTGCCCGTCTACCGTCTCGGCGCGGACGAACACATGTTTGCCCGGGACACCTTTCCCGCCCACCTTGCCTACTCCAATATTGAAGGCCGAACGAAACTCGACCGCGGTTGGCAAGACTTCCACTTTTCGAATACGATGTCGTTTTTCTCTCGCGGCCGGAACCGCCGCGGCACCGGCGGGAGCAAGAGCGGCGGCGGCGAAGGTTTGTGCGAATCGGCGTCGGTTGGTGTTCATGCAGGCATCCTCTCGCGGGTAGCGTCCCACAGGAGAGGATACTACGCGAGGCCGAGGTCGATCAAAATAAGCCCCGAACACGCGGACGGATCAAGCCTGCATTTCTCACCAAGTGTCGAGACGAAGTGCATGAGAGGGCCGTCAGTACGAGACGCGGGCCGCTTGGCGCCCCATTTCTTAGGCAAGAGAGGCGTACTTAAACGGTACGGTGAGCACGGCAAGCAAGCGCAACGAAGTAATGGCGGGCCTATCATGTGCTTCGACCGTCAGTTGGTGAGAAATGCAGGCTACTAGCACGACTATCTTCGGATCAAAGCCGCGGCGGACACCGCGAAGGGAGAGGAAAGCGGAACCTAATCTTGGATGCGCGTGAAAATGGTCCGAGCCGAGGCTCCGGGCATTTGGGAAAGAACCGGCATCGCCGTCGCCGCCGCCACTTCCGCGGCAGGCGGACGAGGAGGCGCCACGATCTCCATCCCCGAAGGCGTAAGCACAACCCGCCGCACCTGACCACGCTCGCCAATCGGCGGTAGAATCCTGCCGTTAAGAGCAATCGCCACCCCACCGGCGTTTCCAACCAATAATTGCACCGATTCGCTGGCGGCGATGCTGCGCTTCTCGCCCACTCGCAACGTGCGTTCAAAAACGCGACGACCGTCGGCGACCGCGCGAATCCAAACGGTGTCGACGATCTCGATACCCACGCGCACCGGCTCCGTGCCGACCTCCTCCGCCGCGTCGATCGCGGCGAGGGTTTCAGTAGCGTTGTCTTCCGTGCCCGCTGTCAGTTGCGGCGCCTCGGCCGGCGAGGTCCCCAAACTATCGGGCCAAATCGAGTACAGAGTCAGACCGACCGCAAACAGCAGACAGGCAACGCCCACCGTGGAGAGAAGACCTCGATTACCGCGCCAAAAATCAGTGAATTCTTCCGCTATGCGCGCCGCCACAAGCTGACGCGTGTTGGTCGCCGCCTCCACCCCGAAGTGTTCCTCGAGTTTCAGCTCGCAAGGCGGACAGACTTTTTGGAAGGCTGCGACGGTTTCCCGCGGGTCCAACTCAACCGCCGTCGCGTATTGACGGACAAAGTTTACGTTGAAGACTCCGCCCGGAAGTGCATGGAACTCCTCGCGTTCTATTGCTTCGAGAAATCGAACGCCGATATTGGTCGCTCGGGAGATCTGCTCCAGCGTGATACCCCGTGCTAACCGCTCTGCCCTAAGGTTTTCGCCGAACCCAGACATAGGTGGCCTAGTACTGAAAGCTATAAGGTTATACTATTCTTCACCGCACCACAAGGGCCTCGGCGGAAAAAATTTTGTCTTGCTTGCACCAAGTTAGCGCCCCCGGCACCGCTTTGGTCTCGGTCATTGTCGTCAACTGCAACCGCCGTGATTTGCTCGAGGACTGCCTAGGCTCGCTACAACGTCAGTACTACCGACCGTTCGAGGTGGTCGTCGTGGATAACGGCTCGACCGACGGCTCGACCGCCCGGTTAAAGGATTTTCCGCTTCCAGGTATCCAAATCATTGAAAACAAAACAAATGTTGGTTTCTGTACGGCCAACAACCAAGCCCTAACTCTTTGCCGCGGAACCTATGTCGCCCTGCTCAACAACGACGCGGTGGCCGATCCCGCCTGGCTCTCCGAACTGGTCAAGGCACTCGAGAGCCGGCCGAAATTCGGCATGGCCGCGTCGAAAGTACTGGCGTACGACTCGCCCGACGTGATTGACAAATCCGGTCATCTGATCTATCTCGACGGTCAGAACCGCGGCCGAGGTTCCGGCGAAATCGACCGCGGACAGTACGACCACTTCGAGGAAATCGCCTGGCCCGACGGTTGCGCCGCCTTCTATCGGCGCTCGCTTTTCGAGCAGATCGGGGGATTCGACGAGGACTTCTTCGCCTACGCCGACGACGCCGAGTTGGGATTGCGAGCCCGCATTGCGGGATGGCGTTGCCTTTCCGTCCCGACCGCCGTCGTTCGACATCGCCTCGGCGCGACTCTCGGACGCCATTCCGAGCAACGCCTGTTTCTCATCGAGCGCAATCGAATTTGGTTGGCGGTAAAGTTGTTCCCGCTGCGCCTGCTGATCCTCAACCCGCTCTACACGGCGGCTCGTTTGCTCGCCACGGCGGCGGCCTGGGCAGGGGGCCGCGGAGAGATCTCGCGCGCTGTCTCGTCGACTTCGCCGGCGCGACTGCTACAATGCCTCGTCAGGGCGCATTGGGCGGCGCTGCGGGGGCTTCCAACGATGCTGAGAAAGCGTCGAGAAACTCGAAGCCAACGTAAGCTGTCCGCTTCGGAAACCGCCCGGATGATTCGGCGTTTTCGGATCCCCCTCGCCGACCTCGTTGGGAAGGCTCAATAAGTGTACGACCCGTCGCCGGACACAGGTTTCGCGTGTCCCCGCTGCGAAAGTCAGTCCTACGTCATCTTGTTGCAGGACTCCGACCCGCTCTACCGCACGACCCGGAAAACGTTTTCGGTGATCGAGTGCGCCGGCTGCGCTTTGATTCGGCTGTTTCCCCAACCGACGCTCTCCGAACTCGCGTCTTTCTACCCCGACGAATATTGGTGGCAAGCCGATGATTCACCGGCCGGCCGGCTGACGGAAGGGTACCGCCGCTTCGTCATGTGGGACCACGTTCACTTCATGGCCGCTTCCGCGATGCCGCCGGGGCCGATTCTTGATGTCGGCTCGGGCGGCGGGTCGCTGGTGGCAGCGTTGCGGCGCCGCGGCTTGCGCGCGGCCGGACTCGACGTCTCGCCGCGAGCCGCCAAGATCACCGGCGCGGCCGGAGCACCGGCGGTTTGCGCGACCTTTCCCGATGCCCCCTTCGCGGCCGGGTCGCTTGCCGCGGTGTCACTGTTGCACGTTCTCGAACACGTACCCGATCCGGTGGAGTTTCTCCTGGCGGCGCGGCAACTTCTGCAACCCGGCGGCAGACTCTTCGTCCAAGTCCCCAACGCGGGGTCGTGGCAATTCCTGTTGCTGGGCCGGCGCTGGAGCGCGCTCGATATACCTCGCCATCTCTTCCACTTCCGAGCAGACGGCTTGGAAGATCTGCTCGCCGGATGCGGTTTCCGCGTTGTGCGCCGCAAGTTTTTTTCGTTGCGTGATAATCCGGCTTCTCTCGCCACCAGCCTATTCCCTAGTTGGGAGCCCGTCGTTCGCCGCGTCCGGAAGGTGCGGGAGCCGGTGTTGGTCGGCACGGTCAAGAGCATCCTCTATCTCGGAGTGGTCGTCCTTTCACTGCCTTTCGCGCTTTGGGAAGCCGCCGCCCAGGCCGGCTCGACTATCCTGGTGGAGGCCGCTTTGGTTGAGGACGAATAGTGTCCCCCGCGCGCTTGGTCCGAATCCTGCCCGCCTTCCTTGCTCGGCGTTTGCTGACCGTCGAGTCGCGGATCGATGATGCGGTCGAGTCCTTCGCCGCATCGCTCCCTCCCCGAGCGACGGTTCTCGACGCCGGTTGCGGGCAAGCCGCCTACCGCGTCCGTTTCAACAGTTGCGCGTATGTCGGCGTGGACCATGCGCTCGGTGATCCGAGTTGGGACTATTCCAGGATCGACGCCCGGGCCGACTTGGCGGCGCTGCCGTACAACGACGCTTCATTTGAAGCCGCGCTCAACATCGTCGTGCTCGAACATACGCCCGACCCCGCGCGCGTGCTGTGTGAAATCGCCCGAGTCCTCAAACCCGGCGGCCGCCTGCTGCTGGTTGTTCCGCAACAATGGGAAGTACATCAGGCGCCCCACGACTATTTTCGATTCACCCGATTCGGGCTCGAAAGACTGCTCGGGCAAGCCGGTTTCGCCGCGCCCCGTATCGAACCGCTGGGAGGCTTTTTCACACTGGCCGCGCGACGTTGCCTCAACGCCGCGACATTTTTCATGCGGGGACCCGGTTGGATCCTTTTCCCTTTCGTCGCGGCGGCGGCAACGGCGTGCGCCCTGGTGCTGCCCCTCTTCGACCGGCTGGATCGCGAGAAGAACTTTACACTGGGTTATCTATGCCGGGTCGAAAAGTTGTAATCGCCGGACTGTGCCTGGCGACATGGCCGTTCGGGGCCGGCTCTCAGGAAGCAGCCGTCCCGGCGCCGTTCCAACAAGCAGGCCGCCGCGCTCTCGAGTGGACCCGCAAGGTCGTCGAGCTGGGTCCGCGGCCGCCCGGGTCCCGCGCTCACCAGCAGCAGAAGCAACTCATCACCCGCACTGTTCGACCGCTCGTCGAGGCTGTCGGCGGCTCGCTCCACTTTCTTAATTTCACGGCCGAAACGCCAAAAGGCCCGGTCCCGATGAGCAACATCATCGCCAGGTTCCCGGGGACTTCCGAGCGGGCCATTGTGGTCTCGGGGCATTACGACACCTATCATCGCGACGGCCTCCGTTTCGTGGGGGCCAACGACGGCGGCTCCTCCACCGGGTTTTTATTGGCGCTGGCCGAGCTATTGGCCGATGATGAAGCCGAGTCCCCTTCCGAACCCAAAAACAAATCAGCACCGCGCAAGCGCCGTAACAGCATCTGGCTCGTGTTTTTCGATGGCGAGGAATCTTTCGTTCGCTGGAGCAACGCCGACAGCACCTACGGCAGCCGAAAGTTAGCGGCGACCTGGGTGCAAGACGGAACGGCGGCCCGCATCCAAGCCCTCATCAACGTCGATATGATCGGCGACCGCGACTTGCGAATTTTGCCGGAGGGCGGCTCAACGTCTTGGCTGCGGCAGTTGATTTGGCGAGCCGCCGCGCGGCTTGGGCACGGCGCGATGTTCCCTTCGCGGCCGCTTCGTTACGTCGCCGACGACCATATTCCCTTCGTCGAAGCCGGCATCCCCGCCGCCGACCTGATCGATTTTCGGTACGGCCCGGCCAATCGCTACTGGCATACCGAAGAAGACACTCTCGACAAACTCAGCGCCCAAAGCTTCGCCATCGTGATGCACGTCGTCGTTCAGACGCTCGCGGAATTGGAAATGCGATAGAGCGTATCCGGCGGAGCCGCGCCCTTGATGTCACACCGCTTCGCCCGTCCAGGCCTCGAACTCCTCAATCGCCCCCACCAGAGGGCACAGATACTCCTCGAAAGCCGGCGCGATCCTTTCCTCGCCAAACGGCGCCCACTCCGGCGGCATCGTTCGCTCCACGCCCGCCACTTCGTCCAGCCCAACCAACTCGACGCCGCACCGATACGCCCCGCCCGCTTCACGCCGCAACCCGACCATCACTCCCGTCCGCCCCGCCGCCGCGGCATCGACCGCGGCGCGTCCCAACAGGGCGGACTCCTCGAAATCAATCTCCGCCGCCGCCATGGAAAACGAGCGCCCCACCAGACCCGGCCGTTCCGCGCGGGCGCGCAACCCCGTCTCGGAGGAAACCCGCCGCGCCAGCGTATCGGCCAGGTTGCGGGCCAACTCATGATGTCGATCCCCGGCCCGATCCAATTCCGCGCCAAACGGCTCGCCCCGCGGATCCCGCAAGCCTTCGCACACCGCGATCACGCAACGGCCGCGCCTCTCGACCGAGGTTCGCGCCGCTTCGACGATCTCCCGCAACTCCGGCGGCCTCTCCGGAACGTAGATCAAATGCGGCGCCCCGCCGGCACTGCCCCGCGCCAATGCCGTCGCGGCTGTCACCCAGCCGACGTTGCGGCCGATAATTTCGACAACCGTAATCGGCGAGGGCAGCGAGCGGTTGTCTTCTCCGACATCCCGTAGCGCATTCGCATAAAAGCGCGCCGCAGAAGCAAACCCCGGCGTATGGTCCGTGCCCGCGACATCGTTATCGACGGTGTTGGGAATGCCAACGACCAGCAGCTCGGGGTGCCCGTCGACAGCAACCTCGGCCAATCTCCGGGCCGTGCCCATCGAGCCATTGCCGCCGGTGTAGACGACACAATCGACACCCCGTTCGGCAAGCAGCGCGACCGCTCGCTCGGCCTCCATCCGCCCGATAGCCCGGCGACTCGAACCAATCGCCGACCCCGGCGTTCGTCGAATCGCTGCAACGCGTTCCCGCGGCAACTCACCAAGGTCGATCCAGTCGCCGCTCAGCAAACCCTCGGGACCGTGCCGCGCACCGTACAGCCGCGCCCCGGGAAACAGTTCCCGCCAACGTTCGATCACCCCTACCAGCGACGCGTTAAGGCAAACGCTCGGTCCCCCGCCGTGAACAATGAGGGCGGAGCGAAGACCGGCCATTCAGCTTTTCCCCTCACGCATTCCTGGCTTCATCAACCTCTTCGGGCCTCACCAACAGCAGCAGAAACAGCGGCAAGATCACCGCCACGCCCGCGAACGCGAACGTCAGCTCATAGGAAAAGCCAAGGTTCTCCCGCAGCAGCCCCACCATCCAATTACCCGCCACATGACCGATATTCGCCGTGGTCAGGTAGATCGTAAACATCGTGGCCGCCGCCTTCGTCCAGGAAAGTCGCATCGACATCGCCAAGAAACCCACCGACCCCACCGCGAGAAGCCCCGGGTTCAAGAACAGATAACCCGTTGCGAACCAGCTCTCGCCCCATCGGCCCGCAAACGCGGCGAAGATGAGCGCCAGCAGCCCGTAACCGCCCAGGCCGACCGCCATCACCTTCCTGCGAGAGAAATGGTCGGCGAAATGTCCGCCCACCAGCGCCCCGAACATTTCGACAAAAACAGCCATTCCCGCCACTTGAGAAACCTCGACAAAACTCCACCTGAGTTGCTGCGTGTAAAGCGTCTTCGTCGCAACCTCGACAATGCCCCAAGCAACCAAGGCAATCACGCCAAAGAGGAAGAACACCGACGTCGTCACCATCGCAAACGCTCGCCGCAAGTCGCCGATCACCTCGCCCAACCCGCGCAAGCCGGCAACGTCATCGCCGACGCCCGACGCCCCCGGAGCAACCGACGCACGGCTCCACGGCAACCGCCGTTCACCGGGCCTCTCGAGAAGCATCAGCGGAAAAAGCATGATCAGCAACAACGTCACGAATTGAATGAAGACCGCCGACGGCAGCCCCCAAGCGTCGATCGCCATCGCCAAACCGGCCCCGCCAATTCCCTTCCCCACCAGCTTCGAACCCCACATCAGGCCATTCGCCCGACCTTGCTCGCCGGGCGGCGGCACGTCGAGCGCGAGCGCGTCGGTGGAGACGTCTTGCAACGAAGCGAAGCAATTGTGAATGAAAAACATCCACCCCAGCAGCCTGAGGTTCTCTGTCAGATCACCCATCGTGAGCAAACCCAACAGCGAGACGGCCATCAGAAACTCTGCCAAGATGATCCACGGACGCCGTCTCCCCATCGACGGAATCGCCATCGTGTCGATCAACGGCCCCCACACAATCTTGAACGTCCAGGGCTAAAGAACCAAAGCCGTGAGTTCCCCGGCCTCGGCATCCCCAACGCCGCGATCAGTCAGATAGCTGATCAGCGCTATCGTCATAAACCCCCAGGGAATCCCCTGGGCGACGTAGAGAGCGCAAAGGAGGGTTATGCGTTGCTTGCGGTTATCGACGAGAGCCATCGTTGCTGGCTAGAGTGTTACACATCCGAGCGGAGTAGCGAGGCGGGAGAGAGGTCGTTGG
Source organism: Bryobacterales bacterium (assembly GCA_965248235.1). GTDB lineage: Bacteria > Acidobacteriota > Terriglobia > Bryobacterales > UBA6623 > UBA6623. Next base: position 1,614,051 of record CBDFIU010000004.1, read on the forward strand.
GGGAGTTACGGGTTCCGTGTCCGACACGGAACTCGTTAGAGAGGGACCTCCACGGTTTCCAGAATTTCCTCAAGCGCTTGGGTGCTGCGCTCGCCGGCGCGGCCGCTTCCAAACCGCGTGTCGGGCGCGGACCGGTGCGCGAAGACGGGGACCGCCAAACGCTTGATGTGGTGAGGCGTGCAATAGTCCAGCCCTTCCACGAAAGCCAGCGCTTGGGCGGCCCGATAGAGCGCGATCGAACCGCGCGGGCTTACGCCCAACGCCAGACGCTCGTGGCTTCGCGTCATCTCGACAATCGCCATCAGGTAATCGACGACAGCATCATCGACCCTCACTTGCTCGACCTGGGCCTGCAACTCGATCACGTCGCGCGCCTCGGCGACGGGCTCGACAGCGTTCCTCGCGGCGGGGTGGTTCGACCGCAAGATCTCGCGTTCGCTCGCCGGGTCGGGGTAACCCATCTGAATCCGCATCAAGAAACGATCCAACTGCGACTCCGGCAGCGGATACGTCCCGTGGTACTCGATCGGGTTCTGCGTGGCGACGACCATGAAGGGTTCGGGCAGCGGATAAGAACGACCTTCGATGGTCGCTTGCCGCTCGTTCATGGCCTCGAGCAGAGCGGATTGCGTTTTCGGCGTGGTGCGATTAATTTCGTCGGCCAACAAAATATTGGTGAAAATCGGACCCGGTTTGAACTCGAATTCCTCGCGCCCGGCGCTGTACACGGTCACGCCCAACACATCGCTCGGCAGCATGTCGCTGGTGAACTGAATGCGATGGAAACCGCAAGCGAGACTTTGGGCCAAGGTCTGCGCCAGTGTAGTTTTGCCGACGCCGGGGACGTCTTCGATCAGCAGGTGACCGCGGGCAAGCAGGCAAACGACCGCCAGACGCACCGCTTCCGGTTTGCCGCGAATGACGGAAGCGAGCGATTGCTCGAGAGCCGCCGCCTTTTCGAAAACCGTCGGAGCTGTCGATCTCTCGACCTGCATGACCTATTCATGATACCGGAGTAAAGTCGAAGGACCTTGCGGCTTTGTGGCGTCGGGCTTCGGCGAGCGCGAGCCCACCGGAACCGCCGGCGCCCGGAATGTTAAAAGCTTGCAAAGTAGGTTTTACTTCCATTTAACCGTCGCGATATACCCTTGCGGGTTATTCTTACGTCTCAACAAGTGAACGTCATTATCACTGACCGAGAATTCAAGAAGGAGAAAAGCGATGAAAACGTGGATAGCAGTAACGATAGCTTGCGTCATGACGGCCGGAGCGGCCCTCGCACAAGACGGGTTCGGCGATCGGCCTCGGCGATCGCCCGATGCGCTGATCGCGGCCCTCAATCTAACCCCCGAGCAAGTCACCGCCCTGAGGGACCTGCGACGAACGCAGTTTCAAGCCATGCGTCCCATAGGCGGCGAAATCCGTGAGATGGGTAAGCAGCTTCGCGAGGAAATGTCGAAGGAGAGCCCCAGCCCCGCGGTGGCCGGGCAATTCCTAGTCGACATGAAGGCCAGGCGGGATGAGATCAAAGCTCTCAGGCAACAGTTCGAAGACCAAGCCCGCGGTCTACTCGATGAGAACCAACAAGCGGCCCTGAACGAATTACAAAGTGGGCGCGAAATGGACAGGCCATTCGACAAGCAACCGGGATGGGCCTTCTGCCCCGCCCGAGAAGGGCTTTCGCGGCCCCGGCGGTCCGGGTGGTTTCGGCATGCGCGGTTTCGGCATGCGGCGCTTCGGCGGCCACCGCGGCGGGTTTAGCGGCGGAGACGGCGAAACGACCTTCTAAGCCGAACTCACGTCGTATCAACTGGCACGATCGCGCATAAACTCGGGTCCGGGCCTCGTCGGAAAGAGCACCCGGACCCGCTAACAGAATGATCAAGGATGGGTATTTACTTGACTCAGGTGACCACAAGATGTAGGATCGGGGAAATGGAAGATTATCCTCGGAATCTGGCCGAGTTCGAGGCGCGTTTCGCCACCGAGCAGGCCTGTCGAGAGTATCTGTGTCAACTCCGCTGGCCGGAGGGTTTTCGTTGTCCGCGATGCGGGCACGACAAAGCGTGGGCGGTGCGGACAGCGCTGCTGGAGTGCGCCGGCTGCGGGCATCAAGCTTCTCCAACGGCGGGCACAATATTTCAAGACACCCGCCAACCCCTCCAGAGTTGGTTTCGAGCCATGTGGTGGCTCACGAGCCAGAAGAACGGGGCGAGCGCGCTGGGCTTGCAGCGGGTGTTGGGCCTGGGCAGCTACAAAACGGCCTGGACTTGGTTGCATAAGCTCCGGCGCGCCATGGTGCGGCCCGGACGCGATCGGCTCAGCGGGCGCGTGGAGGTTGACGAGACTTACTTAGGAGGCTTGGAGGAGGGCGTGCGCGGTCGCCAAACCGACGCTAAGGCGCTGATTGTAGTAGCGGCCGAGGAAGATGGTGCCGGCATCGGGCGGGTTCGGATACGCACCATTCCCAACGCCTCCGGGGACAGCTTGATGGCCTTCGTCGGCGAGTCGATCGAACCCGGCAGCGTGGTCCATACCGACGGTTGGCTGGGATACGAACCGCTCGAAGGCGACGGCTATCGCCACGAGGTGAGCTACCTGGAGGGGCAACCGGCGCGCGCCTCGAAACTGCTCCCCCGGGTGCACCGCGTGGTGTCGTTAGTGAAGCGCTGGATACTGGGCACGCATCAAGGAGCGGTCAGTCACGAGCATCTCGACTCCTACCTCGACGAATTCGCCTTCCGCTTCAACCGCCGCAAGTCCAGAAGTCGAGGCAAGCTCTTTTACCGCCTGGTTCAACAGGCCGTCGCCGTGCCACCGGCACCCTACAAATCGCTGGTCGGAGGCACCGCGACACGCGCTACGGACGACCACAACATGTAGGGGCTATTTCCCAATACCTGAGTCAAGTAAATACCCAAATGAAACGCAGGTTACTCACTTTTGTCTCTTGCTCTATCCTTCTTCTCCCGGCCGCCGCTTGGGCGCAAACGCGGGACGGAGACGGACCCGATCGCGTGGACCCGCGAACCGCGCGGCTTCTTCCCGTGATTCAGTTTCTGGAATTAGACGACGAACAGGTGCAAGCTTTGCTTGCCTTCCAGGTCGAACGGGGACGGCAATTCGAGCCCCTGGCCCGCGCGTTGGGGGAAAATGCCCGCGCCATGGAGGAGGCGCTCAGATCGGATTCTCCCGATCCGACCATGATCGGACAGTTGACGTTGGACGCCCGGCGCATCCGTCGGGACTTGCAGGAAGTGATCCAACAACAGCGGTTAGGCGTGCCGACGACTCTAAACATGTCTCCCGAACAGGTGGACAAGTTGGAGCTCTTACAGACCTCTCTACGCGTAGCTCCCATCGCCGGACTCGCCGCCGGGCTGAATCTGATCGAAGGCCCCGCGATTTTCGGCGGCGTATTTGGCGGATTCATCGACGCTCCCGGTTTCATCCCGCCGCCCGCCGGTCGTATTGTCGAAGGAGACTTCAGCGATATACCCATGATGAGCGGGGACATGAGGGACATGGCCCGCGAACAAGCCCAAGAGTTCCAGATGCGCTTCGAAGGGCTCGAAACCGAGGTCAATCGCATCGGCGATAACGTCGACCGTGTGTCGCTACGCGTAGGCATTCCCCCGGTCCGACGAGATTCCGAATAGAGGGGCGCGCAGCACGCGGCTCCGATAGGGGTACGGGAGGTAGCGATTCGAGTGCGTCTCGACGTATTCGACACGCGGCCTCCTCCACCACCCCGGTTTCGTTGGAGCGTGAGTCCACGCTGAGAACTACACGTCCTCACCCGAAACGACGCCAAGACAGCGCCACGGCCGTCCCGACAATCGACAGCCACCAAAACCATTCTCCGAAGCGGCTGAACCACGTCAATTCCGACTCATAGCTGAACCGCCCGGTGAGCACGCCTTCCTCGAAAGACGGTAACCACCCCTGGAGCCGACCCGCCGGGTCGATGATCGAAGTGATGCCGTCGTTGGTCGCCCGCAGCAGCCATCGCCGGTTCTCGATCGCCCTCATACGGGCGATCAACAAATGCTGATGCCGCGCCGCCGTGCGCCCGTACCAACTGTCGTTCGATATGTTCACGAGCACTTCGGCGCCGGCGGCGGTGAAGTCGCGCACCCCGTTGGCGAATACCGATTCGTAGCAAATGAACGTTCCAATCCGGTGGTCTCCCACCGTCGCGACGGAAAGCCCGTCGCCGGGCAGAAAATCGCCCGCCTCGACGGTGATGCGATCGATGAACAGAGAGAACGGCCAGGGCACGAATTCGCCGAACGGCACCAGGAAGCGTTTCGAGTAGTGCGCGATCAAGTTGCCGTCGGGGTCAAGCGTCACGGCGGAGTTCAGCGGCCGCGTGCCGTCTTCGTCGCGATGAAATTCCACGGTATTGAAGATCATGTACGCGCCGGTCTCGCGCGCGAGTTCGGTGACGAATTGCTCGAAAGCCGGGTCGTCGAAATAGTAAGCCGGGATTGTGTATTCAGGCCACACGATCAGCGAGGGTCTCTCGATTTCGAATTCGCCCTCGACACCCATCGACAGCGCCGCCATGCGGGACCAATGCTCGGTTGCCCGACGGCGCGTCCATCGCCCTTCAACGACCTCGTCGGGGTGGATATTCGGCTGAATCAGACGCGCGGTTTCCACGCCGGCCCGACGTTCGGGAACCGCCGGCAGCGCATAGAGCAGTGGCACGACAAGCAACCAAGCCAGTTCGCGCCGGGGTCGTCGCAGGATGGCCAGCGCCGCCGCCGTGTTCATCATCATCAACAGGAACGATGGACCGTAGACCCCCGTGTAGGGCGCCGCTCGCGCCACGACCGACATACCCGCCGCGGCGTTGCCCAAATGCAGCCAAGTAAAGATAAATTGGTGCGTCCCCTCGACCGCGACCCAGGCCGCCGAGACGGCCGGAATCGCCCACGAACGCTTGAGCAGCGGCGCGGCCAAGAGAGCAAACAGGCCCGTGTGCATCCCCTTGGCGACGAAAAAGCCAATGAAAATCGCCGCCGCCGCCGGGGCCGACAAGTGCGCGTAACGGTGCATCACATCGTAGACCCAGTAGCAGGTTCCACCCCAGAAAACGCAGCCCGCCAAGGTCCCGAGCAACCACTGTTCCGCGCGGCCGCGCGCCTGCGTCAACGCCACCAGCAACGGAACAATCGCGACAGCGGATAAGAGCGAATAGTTAAAAGCAGGGAAACTGAGGACCAACAAAAGTCCGCTAAACAGAGCCAAGGCCCACAGCGTCAGGCGGCGAAGATGGGGAGCGGCCGGCGAGGGAAACACGGTTGATCTCGTCCGAAAACAGCCTTCACGAGTATTATGTCCTACGCGCTTGCCCGGCGAGGTCGCAAACCTCTAAAGCCGCGAAGCGGCGGGCGGAATATAGTCCAGGGTGAAGCCGAAGGCGGAACCCTGGATAGGATCCCCCACCCGTGCGAGCCCTGAAAGGGCGGCGGGAACACCCCGGCACCCACTTTCGTGGCGGTATCAACAATCCGCGGATTCATGGAAACAGACTGCTCCCTACACTCGATTGATCAGCGTTGCCACGTAGGCGGCGCCGAAGCCGTTGTCGATATTGACCACGCTGACGTTGCTCGAGCAACTGTTCAACATGCCGAGCAGAGCCGCCAACCCGCTGAAGCTCGCGCCGTAGCCGACGCTCGTGGGGACGGCGATTACCGGCACCGCCACCAACCCCCCCACGGCGCTCGGCAAAGCGCCTTCCATGCCCGCGCAACAGATAATGGCGCGAGCGCTCTTGAAGCGGTCGATATTCGACAGCAGGCGATGGATGCCCGCGACGCCGACATCATAAATCGTCTCGACCTCGTTGCCCATCACTTCGGCGGTAACGCGAGCTTCCTCGGCCACGAAAAGGTCGGCCGTCCCCGCGCAAATGACCGCGATCTTAGCCTTGCCGCGAATTTGGCGATCACCCCAAACACGAACCGCGCCCGAACGAGGGAAGAACTCCGCCCTGTCATCGAGTTCTTGGATCGCCGCGGCCGTTTCCTCGGAAGCCCGCGTGACGAGTAGATTGTCGGAACGCTCAAGCAGCTTCCCGGAAATCTCGACGGTCTCCGCCGTCGTCTTGCCGCGCGCGAGAACGACTTCCGGCATGCCGTGGCGCAGGGCTCGGTGGTGGTCGACCTTGGCGAAGCCCAAGTCCTCGAAAGGAAGATGCTGCAGGTCTTCCATCGCTTGGTCGGGCGAGCGCTCGCCGTCCCGCACGGCTTCGAGCAACTCGCGAATTTGATGTTCGGTCATGTACTCGGAGGATAACTAAAAGGTGATCCGGTCGCCAACTTTGAGCCTGCGGCCGGCGGCCTGCCCGGCGGCCAGCTCCAGTACGTATTGTGCCGCAAAACCGCCGCCGTAGTTGGGACATTCGGCTCGGTTGGGCGACGGACACGGCGGCGTGTGGGCGGAAATGAAGACGATGCGGCGATCCGCGTTCATCCAAATGATGTCGAGCGGTATCAGAGTGTTGTACATCCAAAACCCGCGCGGAGATTCGTCGGGGAACAGGAAGATCATGCCGCGGTCGGGGGCCAGTTCGCTTCGGAACATCAATCCCCGAGCTTGCTGCTGCGGCGTCGTCGCCGGTTCGGCGTCAATGACGGCCCCGTCGGGCAGTTGGACGGGGATGGTCAGCGCACCCGAGTACCCGGACGATCGCGTGCCCGTCGAGCAGCCCGCCGCGAGCAAGAGAAGCGCTATGCCCGGAAAGATCGCGAACCCCTTGAGCCGCGAAGCGGCGGCGGGAATATAGCCCAAGGTGAAGTCAAAGGCGGAACCCTGGGCAGCCTCCTTCCCGCGCGAACCCTGAAGGGGCGAGAGGAACGCCCCAACACCCATCTTCATGGCGGTCTTACAAATCCGCGAATTCATGCAAACCGAGCGTGCCCGTTCTTTCGCGGCCCCTCACTCAGGGGCTGTGAAAAAATGGGGACTGTCCCAAGCGCCGACCGAATAAATTCCATTGAATCAATAACCGCATCCGGCGCGAACCGGACTGTCCCCGATTTCTTCACAGCCCGTCACGCGGGCGGCTCCACGACGACGTCCTCGTAAGCGTGCCTCTGCGTCACGGCCCCGCCGTATTCAAAAACATTCAGGGCCTGCTCGTAGAGATCACGAGAGATCGCGATGTCTCCCGCCCAAGTCCCGCTTTGCTGATAACGGCCGATGGTCGCCGCCAAAACATTGCGGTCGATATCGGGGAAGAAAGACGCCTCGATCGCGGCAACCTCTTCGGGCGGCGCCGCGGCCACCCACTCGCGCGTCTCGCGGTAGACCTTAGTGAAAGCCCGCGCGGCGTCGGTCGCCAAGAACTCCCGGGTCGCCAGCAAACTGCTGAAAGCGACTTCGGGCATCGCTTCGCCGACCGAGGCGACAACGTGGCCCAGTCCTTCTTTCTCGAGCTGTTGCGGCGCGGGCCCCTGCTGATGAACGTATCGGCCCAACCCGGAACGAAACGCCGCGTCGATTTCCTCGACATCGCCGGCGTCCACGGCTTCGATCTTGCTCCAATCCACGCCTTGGGAATGGGCCGCGTAGCGCAACATCAACAACGGCTGCCGCCCATGGTCGGCGAGCAGAGTCGAGCCTTCGAGCTTTTTCCAGTCAAAGGCGTCGTCGGGTTCGCGGCCGGCAAGAAAGAATCCGTCGCGGCGGTTGATTTGGGCGAAATGGACGGGCAGATCGCTCGCGCCCTGCTCCATCGGCCCCCAATTGGACCCGACAGCCGACTGCATGACGTCGGTCTCGCCCTCGCGAAGCAGAGCGTGGGAGCGCTGCCCGGGCTGCAAGACGTCGTAGGTTGTCCCGATCCCCAACCGTGTCAACTCGCCGCGCGCGAGGGTCGAGATCAGCGGGCTATAGAAAGCCGAGTGGCGCGAGACCATCACTCGGATCACACCGTCTGCCATGGTGAAAACCAGCGCGCGCGTCAAGAGCCCCCGCGGTTCGGGACGGCGGCTATGACGCCGCGCAGCACCAAGGATAGTGTTTCAGCTCGACAGTGTCAATGTCGCTGAAGGCCTGGGCTAGGGGCACTGGATCACGGTCTTGCTGTCCAAGCTGAACGCGCCCCCGACCCGAATCACCAGACTGCGAATCCCGCAATCGGCGTCTTCGGGAGGATCGAAGTTGACCTGGTAAAGCCCCAAGAACCCCGGCGCGTAGCCCTGGAACGAAACATTCGCGCCCTTGTCGTCAACGCCGACGACCACGGTTTCCGTCATCAGTGCCGGTGGAGACGTTCCTAACACTCCGGTCAAAACAGTAGGCTGCAGCTCACCGCCCCCCGTGAAGAACACCGACAATGGCCGGCCTCTCACCGCCGGGTTGGCGGTAGTGATCGGTACGAAGGTGCGAGCGTCGAGCACCGCGCCCACGGTACCGCCGGCGGGATCCGGGATCTCGAAAATGCCCGGCTGAGTCGAGAAGACCGGCACACCGCCCACGGTGGTCCGCGTGCCGTTATTTTCCACCTCGATGGTTATGAAATCTCCGATCGCGAAATCGACCTCGAACGGAACCTGGAGGTTGATTTGCTCAACAGGTGAACCTGTAATCGAAAGCAACGGCGACGGAATGCCGCCAATCAACACCGTCGTTCCTTGGTACGAGGTCACGCCGCCGGCCAACTCCGTTTCGGAGATTCCCTCCGACAGACCCTCTCCAAACAATGAGGCCAAACTGCCTGGAACGATGCCCGGCCGGAACGTGGCCGCATTGACGATGCCCTGGGAAACAAACGACGGGGTCCGCCCGATCGAACCCAAAACGAACGTCGTCGACAGCGTGTTGTCCACCGAGGCGACGATCGAGATCGTTCGGCTGAACTGATCGGCCGAACCGGGTCCCAGGCCCACGCCCGCCACGATCGGAAGCTCCACTCGCACCGCCGCTTGGCCGTCGGCGTCGGAGGCTTGGATGACCGGGTTCCCCGGCGCGCTGCCGTCCAGCGGGTGCAAGACCACGAAGCTAGGGCCGGAAAACTCGACCGAAACATTCGAGGCCGGAACGTTGTCGATCTCATTGACTTAGGCGATCAACGGCTCGGAAATCGTGCCCGCCGAGAGGATCTGATTCTGGCCTGAAACCGTCGAGATCGACACCGGCTCGGGCGGCGTGGCCATTAACTCGAAAACCGCCGTCAACCCGGAGATCGAGGCGCTAACGTTTACCGTACCGGGCTCGTCTCCCATGACCACGCGGGCGGTGGCCCCGTCGGGGTCCGTCGCCGTGATCAGCGTCGCCTTTCCGTCGGTGACCGCCCAGGTGACCTCGGGAAACGGCACGATGCCGCCTGATTCATTGATGACGCGCATTCTCAGGGGTAGGGGCAGTTCCTTGCCCACGCGGCCGCTCTGCCCGTCGCCCTCGATCTGAAAACTCTCCGGCAACCCCCCGGTCGCGGTGACGTTGAAGGTCACCGTCGGGGCTTTCGGCGAGAGCGCTTCCGCTTGAATCGAGACATTCCCGGCGTTGGGGCCGAGCGTGACTTGAATCGAACGATTGAAAAATGGAAGCGTCGTCATAAAAGTGGGACTCACGGTTGCCAGCGGTCCCGCTACCTGTCGAATCCTGACTCCAACCTCGCCGGTCGCGCCGAAAGGCGACTCCATACGGAAGACCAGCGGTTCGGGCAGTGGCTCGCCGGCCGCGGCGGTTTGCCCGTCGCCCGCGACTTTAATCATCTTGAGCAGGTTCGCGCCGGCCGAGATGTCGAAAGTGAAGCGGGCAAAACCCAGTTCCGAGAAACCGTGCAACCGGATGTTCAGCGAACCCGACTGACTCGCTCCCCCCCTTCGGAAAGGGCCGCGGCCCGACATCGCACGCTGGCGAAACCGTTGGCGTCGGTGGGAACCGAGTTGAGATTGCAGCTGGCCCGAAACTCGGCAAACGTGACGACGGCGCCCGGAGGCAGGGGGAAACCGGTCTCGTCCGTTATTAAAACCTTGAAAGGCTCCCGGAATTCTTCCAACGGCGCGACGAGCTGGAAGTCGCCCTCGACCTTGATGATGCCGGTCGCCTTAATCAAGTTCAATTGAATCGGCTGGGGATCCAAACCCACCGTCCTCGCCGTCAGCACAATCGGTTCAATGACATCGATCTCTTGCTCAAGCGTCTCCTCCTCCCCTTCTTCCGGCACATCAAGCGGAAACGTGGTGACGACAACAGAGGCGATCCCCAGGATATTCGTCAGGCCCGAACCCGCCGGCTCGATCGAGACTTCGACAGGCGAGCTTTCCGCCGTGAACAAGACAGGTATACCGGCGATCGGACTGCCTTCGCTGTCCGTTACTTTGACCGAAATCGGCACCGGTACGACGACGTCGGGAGGAATGAATTGGCCGTCGCCGCCGTTCACCGTAATCAGGTCGGGCGGCAACAGCGAGGGGCCGAACGCGGTCGCGTGTCGGGAGGGTCTGATCGGGACGGCGACCGAGGCAACAACCGAGTTGGTATCGAGGTCGATCTTCGTCACCGTCGCATCGTCCTCCGACGCCGCGAAGAGGAAACGCTTGTTCGGCGAGAGCGAGAGGTTTCCCGTGTTCTCCGCGAAGGGCAAGATTTCGACGGCCGCCGGTGAGGTCGTCAAGTCAATGTCCGCCAACTCGCCTGTGACACTGAGCAGGCCGATCGCTCGTTCATCGCTCAAGATGACCACTTCAACGAAGCGGTGCTTTCCGACGCCGCCGACAATCGTCGACTCGCGAAGATCCAAATCGAAGATCTCCGACGTGCTCGAAGGGTGTCCCGATGAGTTGCGCGCGAAAGCCTGCGTGCTGTTCGGCAAAGGCAACACATCGCCGTTAATAAATATGGAACTAGAGTCGGCCGAACTGATTTCCTCCAAATCCGCGGTCCGGAAATTACGGAGCGTGTCTTCAGACAATGCCAGGAGTCGAAAATCATCCGGCGTCAAGGCAATCGAGGTGACGTTGGAGACGTCGAGAGTCTGTTCGACCGCAAGCGTGCCGATGTCGACAATGGTGACGACGTCGCCGCCGCCGGCCAGCACATAGGCCTTCGCCGAGGGACTGTCCACCAAAATTTCGGTCGGACCTTGACCCACCGCGATCCCCGATCCGACCTCCTGATCGGTTTCGACGTCCAGAATGCGCAAAGAGCCGGCCGCGATGAGAAGGTACCGGCCGTCGGGCGTCATCTCGACGACCCGTGGGTTCGCCCCCAGGCTGATCCTCTTCGTGATGGTCAGCGTTTCGACGTCCACCACGAGAATGGTCTCCGTCGAAGACGCGCTCACGATGTAGTATTTCTTGCCGTCCGGCGAGGCAATCACTTCGCGGGGCGCTCTCGTGCCGCCCAAGGTTGTTACCGGACTTAAATCTTCACTGTCGAGAACGGTGATTACGTGGGTGTCCTTGGAAAACAGGAAAACGTGGCCACCGGCTTTCGCCCGGTCCGCGCCCATCAACAAGACGAGCAGGCACAGAGCGAGTGTACGAATCAAGAGCATCTTGGATCAGTCCTCTCAGTGGCAGGGAGGTGGGCACCCGGTAGGAGGTATCCTCGAATCATATCAGTTTTTCGGGGGGCCGCAAAGACGGATTTTCCGCGTCCGTCCGGATTGTCACAAGCCGTTTACGGCGCTTCGCGGTCAATCGCGCCGTCGAAGCGAAACGACTCGCCCAGATAGACTCGCCGGACCTCGGGGTCGGATTCCAGTTCCGCCGGCGGCCCGGCCCGAAACACCTCGCCGTTGTGGAGGATGTAGGCTCGATCGGTCACGCTTAACGTTTCGCGAACGTTGTGGTCGGTGACGAGAATGCCGATCCCCGCCTGTTTGAGTTCCGAGATAATGCGTTGCAGTTCGAGAACCTGCTTGGGGTCGATCCCGGAAAACGGTTCGTCGAGCAGCAAGAAAGAAGGTGAAATCACCAGCGCCCGAGCGATCTCGACTCGTCGGCGCTCCCCGCCGGAAAGCTGATAGCCCTTGCTGCGGCGCACTTTTTCGAGCCCCATTTGGTCAATCAAGTCATCGACCTTTTCGAGGCGCTCTCGCTTGGACATCTTGAGCGTCTGTAGAATCGCCAGCAAATTATCCTCGACGGTGAGCTTACGGAAAACCGAGGCCTCTTGCGGCAGGTAGCTGATGCCGAGCCGCGCCCGCTGGTACATCGGCGTGGCGGTGATGTCCTGGTCATTGAAGAAAACGCGGCCCGAGTCGGGGCTGATCAGGCCCACGATCATGCGAAACGAGGTCGTTTTGCCGGCTCCGTTGGGCCCCAGCAGGCCAACCACCTCGCCGGGGTCCAGCGAAACCGATACCTCGTCGACAACCTTGCGGCCGCGATAGCTCTTGGAAAGATCTTCGGTTCGAAGGGCGCCCATGGAATTCCGTTCAGGGAGTCGGCCGGGTGTTGGGGCGGTAGCTGTGGACGCGCTGTTGCTTGTCTCCATGAACCAAGACCCTGTCCCGGCCCATATCGTAGGTTAACCGGGCGCCGCGCGTCTCGCGCCCGTCGGCGGCGCGCAACCGCGCCGGCGATCCGCTGAGTTCGACGCGGTCCTCGGACGGACGGTACTCCGCCTCGCGGCCGAACCCTTGACGCTGGGGGCTGCTCTCGGCGGCGGCCTTGAAGATCCGCACCTTCCCTCGCGCGAAAGCAACCTGCAATTCCTCGCCGCCGCCCTCCTCTTCACCGCCCCCGAGCAAACCCTCTATTTCGTCCGACAGGACCGTTAAATCCTCGTGGATCAGCTTCGCTTGGTTGCGATAGACGGCCTTGCCGGATACCTCGTCGTAATCCAATGAATCGGCGCTCACCCATACCGGCGTCTCTTCGCCGGCTTCCGACGCCGCGGCGCTTCGCTCACCGCCTCGATGACGAATCACGCTACGCACATTCCCGCGCGCCGCCAAACTCTTGGCGCGCCGGTCAATCGTGATGTCGCGGGCCTCGATGCGGTTCGTCCCCTGCCAAAGCCGTGCCCGCCCCTGGTACCGCAACAGACCTTGCTCTTGCTCGGAAACCAAGTGTTCCGACGTCGCCAGCACCGGCTCGGCGGAGGAGAACAGGCTCTCGGACTTTCCCAATGTTTCCGATGTTTCCGAGACCCCTTCCTGGTGCATCGACGAAACATTGCCGTGTGCTTCCATGCGCCCTGTGCCTTCCTCGAGCACGATCGTATCCGCGTTGACGGACCCGGCCTCATCCCAGATCCGCGCCCGGTTCGACAAGCGTGTCACACCCGCCCGAAGATCGATATCCGCTTGCTTGGCACGGCCTTCCCGGGTCCCTTGTTGAAAGCGAAAGTCTTCCCACTGCTTGATCCCGACGGCCTCCCCGGAGTCGTTGAAGTCGGCTTCGAGATTGTTGCTCCAGCTCAACAGCGGCTCCCGCGCGGCTTCGGTTTCGTCGTCGTCAACCGCCGGCGGGGTGCTGACGACCTCCACGTCGCCCAGCGCGACAAGCTTCTTCATACGGTGGGAAGCGCCGTAGTGCATCCGGATGCGCCGAGCATTCATGCGGCGCCGCCATTGATCCGCCGAGCCGGGAATCAGTGCAAGGGTTCCCGGCGCGAGAGTCTCGACGCGGTCCACTTCTTCTCCGCCCGGCCGCATCGTCAGGTGAATCCACTCCGACAGCACGCGTCGCCGTGCCGGCCGAGGCTCCGCCGCGTGCCCGGAATCACCGACGCGGGCAATTGGGTCACTCCGGCCGGACGCCGTTTCAATGCCGGCGCGTTCACGGACATCCGCTTCCCGCAACACACTTTCTTCCCGCTCCGGAAGGTGCGTATAGACCAGTTCCAAGCGCTCGCCCCACGCCGTCAGCGAAGAGCTCTCGGTGACGGAACGGAGGCGGGCCTTGGTTTGGCCGACGACCTTTTCGAGTAATTGACGCGGCCCGTACCAAAGCGTGGCCGCGCCCGCCTCGAAGCTGACCGTGCGCCCGGCCGCTCGCTCTCGGCCCGACGATTGCGTCATCTCAATGCGGCGCACCTCGCCTTGATCCAAGTAAACACTCGCCTGCTCGGCCCGCGCCTCGCGCGCGCCTTCCGTCAGTGTGACGTCGCCGATGAGATCGACTCGCTGGACGACCTCGTGATAGTGCAGTTCCCGCGAACGGATCTCGAGCGGCGAACGCCCCGCGGAGGGCGGGTCGCGGCGCACATAGACTTGCTTGTCCATGCGAAAGAAGCGATTGACGGAATCGTAGAAAGCGCCGACCGAGCTGCCCGAACCGCCTTCGAATTCATAGACGGTGGGGCGGTCGGTAACACAAACCCCGGTCTTGGCTTGAAAGGTAACGCCGGAGCTGTGAATCTTCGTCGCCGATTCGACCTGATCCGGATTCGACTCGATATCTCGGCCCAAAATCAGCGTTACATCGCCTTCGCTGTAGAGCTCTTCGGTGCGACTGTCAAAGCGCGCGCCGCCGCTAATCACCTGATCGTAGCGCTTCCCATTTTCATGGAAGATTCGTAACTCGACTCCCTTGAGGTCGAAAAGGTGGGTCTCGGTGGATTGGCGGAACGAATCGGCGAAGAGCTCGACTTTTTGCCGCTCTGCCGACGATTGCGACCAGTTCCAACGACTCGCTTGCGAAACCAGCTCGGAGGGGATTACTTTTAGCTCCTGAATGCGCCCCTCTACCGCGCCGCGGCGCGAGTCCAGAAAATCCCACACCACCGCCGCGACAACCAAAACGACGGTCAGCAGCAGCAGAAAGCGGATATGTCGCATGAAGAAAAGGCCCGCGGGCGGGCAATGAACCGGGTGCCGGGCCGCGCCTCGACGGCCGAGTTGATCATACCAAAGGCGCCGGCCCGCGTTTCTCATCGCCTGACGCGCCGGGGAAGCCAACTTGAGCGCGCCGGGCAAGCGATCAGGCCGCTGCCGACGGCAAGTGGTACTGTAAAGAACTGTCGGCGGCCCGAGGCCATGGGCGCCGCCATAATTGGGGGTCGCATGCGGATGACGGACCGAGTCGCGAGACGCACCGCGCTTTGTGCGGTTGGCGCCTTCGTGCCGTTTTGCGGAACGCTCGCGGCGCGAAAAAAGAAGCGGAAACCCGAACAGACGGCCATTATTATCGGAACTGTTTTCCGGGGCCTGGGGTTCTCTTTCCCCGGAGTGGAGATCACGGTGGTTGATAAGGCCGCGCCAAAAAAGAAACGGCGGGGAACGACCGACCGACGCGGCGAATTCACGGTGCCGATTCCCGCCGGCGAGGCGGTGTATCTGGTGACCGCGAGGGCGAAAGGGTTCGCGGCACTCGAAAAAGAAGTAGAGATTTACGGCATGGAGCGCGTGTCCGTCAACTTCCGGCTGGCCGCCGAGAAAGGACCGCGCAAGTAACGTTGCCGGATCGTGGCGCGTCGAAGCCACATGTCGCGATCGCGCGGGGCCCGGCGAGATTCGCGATCGGCGAGGATTGAGAAGGACCCAGGGGGAAGATGCGATGAATCGAAGACGATGGCTCGCTTTGTTGCCTTCGGCGGCGTTGCTCACGGTGGCGGCTGATCCCGCGGCCGCGCAGTTGTTCGGCGACAAGAAGAAGAAAAAGAAGGAGAAGACCCGCACCGTCAAGGGCTTGGTGACCGACGTGCGGGAAAACCCGATTCGAGGCGCCGTCGTGCAGCTCAAGAACACCCGGACTCTTGTGGTCAAGTCCTTCTTTTCCACGACCGACGGCGGCTACTATTTCCACAATCTCGACCCCAATGTCGACTACGAGATCAAGGCCATGTACAACGACGCCACCAGCCGCGTCCGAACGGTCAGCTCGTTCGATAACCGCCCGGAATTGATCTACAACTTTCGGATCAAGCTCGCCGAATAACCGGCTCATTGCCGGGCCTGCCTTTCATTGCAAACTCAGCCCGGAGACGGCGCAGTCGTTAGACTATTTCCATCGATGCTGAATTCCGGGCTACGCTTGGGCCTCCGGCGAGACGACGTACGGAGACTGCTTTGGATCGGGGCAATCACTTGTTTGGTTCTGGTCGCGTCCACCGTGTTGCAGCCCGGCGGCGGGTACCCGCCGCATCGAGATAAGCACGAGGTGGCGATTCTCGTTATCGAGGGAACTCTCGTAACCCTAGGCGAGCGCGTCGGCCCGAATTCAGTCATCTTCTACGGCGCCCATCAGGCACATGGGATGAAGAACGTCGGATCGGACCGCGCGAAGTATATCGTCTTCGAGTTCCACGGAGACGGCGAGACGTGATTACTTCGCGTCTGTTTCGCTGGGCTTGCCTCTTGCTGGTCGCGCTTGGCATCGTCACGCGAGCTTTCGAAGCGCTTTTCTACGTATGGAATGACGTGCGGTTCTCGCGGGCCTACGCGCTGGCCCACGGCATGGACCTATACGGTTCCGCGGATTCCGGAGCCGTCACCGGCATCATATACGGCCCCGTCGGTTTTCTTCTCTACGCACCCGCGGCTTTGTGGTCGACGCCCACTCCGGCCTTGTTCACGGCCGGCCTGATCAGCTCGACGGTCGCGCTCGGCCCGGCGGCGCTAGTGATTCGTCATGGCGCCGCGGTGGCCGGTAAACCCTCCTGGGCGTTGCCGCTTTTCACGTTGACTGCTTTGCACTTTCACGCCGCGGCGGCGATGGCCGGAGTTTGGATGATTCACACCGACGCCGCCGCCCTGGGATTGAGTTGTTTAGCGCTGTATGCGATATGGCGTCACCCGTTGGGGAAGGCCTTTTCCCTCTATTTGGTCGCGGCGGCCGCGGCGGCTTCGTTGGCGGTGTGGGCGAAGCAAACCGTCGCGCCGATCTTGCTAATCCCCGCGCTCTACCTTCTTGTCCGTGGGGCCCGTCGAGGCGCTGCTTGGGTGTTCTTCTTAGGGGTCGCGTTTTCGTCGATCCTGGCGATCGTTTTTTCGGCGCTCTATGGGGCTGAGGATCTGTGGCGAGCCATGGTCACGATTCCGTCCCAACACGCGCGCTATCCGGGTATCTTGCTTCACGACGGCGCGCGGGTCACGGAAATGGTCAAAATGCTCTGCCTGCCGCTGGTTGGTTTGGCGTGCCTGATGGTCCTCGAAGGTCGTGACCCATCGACCAGTGACCCCTCTGGGTCCTCTTGGCCGGAACGTGCTTTGAAGTGGGGCGAGGCGATTCGAAACGGTCACGGTTGGCCTCTGTTCGTCGGGGCCTCCCTGTTGATGTTGCCCATGGCCTGTTTGGGACGCATCAAAGCCGGCGGCAGCGCCAACAACTATGGGCTGGTCGATTATTTCCTTTCGTTGGGACTCGTGATGCTGTTTCTGGCGGTTTCCGAGAGACCTTCGTTAGCCGGGAAGCGACCCCGGCGGGTGCTGGAGGGCGCCATGGCCGTCTTGTTGGTTTGGCTGGCGATCCCGGCCGGAATCGGGCTTGTCGGTCGGTTGTACGGCGTGGCCTTCCGTGGCCCGCCTCCCTCCGCGACAGCGTATCAAGCGGCGCTCGCCGACCCGGGAACGATCTACTTCCCGTGGCGTCCCTTGGCTTCCTTAATGACCGAGCGGCGGTCCTACCATACGGTCTGGGGCATGATGGAACGCGAGGCGGCGGGCCTACCCGTCAGCGAATCACATTTTCGGGCACACCTGCCGCCTGAGATGCGGAAGATTGCCGTGTTGGGAAGCAATCATCAGACGAGCGACGCCTATGGGCGAAACATCTCGCCGCTCAGACGCCTTCCGGAATTCGGATGCAAGATCCACCACCCCAATCTTCCCGGATGGGATATTTTTGTCCGCGGTCCGGCGAATTGCGACGGAGTTGCCCCAGGCTCCTCGCCGCGGTGACGCCCCGCTAAGCTCGATCCGCCGGCTTCTCTTCACGGCCGAATCCGGCGTGCCTAACCCTCCGGGCGTCGCCTCGTTTTTCACGCTTTTAGGGGGAACTCGATTTCTTCAGTCGTCTCGCTCTAATTTCCCGGCTCCGCGCCGATAAGAAATTAGTGAGTCCTCACATTCCATTTTCCGCCGCAACAGCCGTCGCGCCCCAAACGGATATCTCGGTCGATCCGCGGCGGGTCCGCGCGGCCGTGCAAAAGCTCAAGGGGCTGCCGGCGTCGCATCCGATTTTGCAGGAAGCCCTCCGCATGACCGAGGACCCGCTCTGCTCGTTTCAAGAGCTGGACCGCGTGCTTTCGGTCGAACCGTCGCTTTGCGCGCAATTGCTGCGGCTTGCAAACTCGGCCTTCTACGCCGTCCGGTCCGAGGTGACGACGATCTCCCGCGCCGTTACCGTCGTCGGTCAGGTCAAGTTACGAATGATGCTGCTTCAGATGTTCGTCGCCGGCCTGTTCCACCGGCTCGCCGGCACCGATCCTCTGGCGGACGAAATCTGGGAAGACTCGCTCGCGGCGGCGGCGGGCTGCAAAGCCGTCGGCGAATCCCTCCCCTTCATCGAATCGGATGAAGTCCTGGTCGGCGGCTTGCTCCATAACGTCGGAGACTTCGTCCTTCTCTCGCAGTTCCGAAAGCAGTATGAATGGGCCATCCAAAGCGCCAAAGGAGGCGATCGGCGGGCTGCCCAGACCGAGGTTTTCGGTGTGGATGCGCGGCGCGTGGGGCGCTGGCTGATCGAGGCCTGGCGTTTACCCGCCATGCTGGCCGAGGCGGCCGAGTATTGGGAGCAACCCACCGAGAGCCTGCGAAACGGCGGCGCGGGCGATTTACCCGGGCAAGAGTTTCTGGCCATCGTTCACGTGGGTATTTCGTTGGGCCTGGGGTGGCGTCGCGGCCTCGCCTTTGAACTGGTGATGGAGTCAATCGACGCGCAGGCGCTTCATCGGGCCTCTATCGATGCGGTTACGCTCGAAAACATCTACAGCGAACTCGCCGAGCCCACCGCCCAAGTCCACCAGTTGCGGGATATGTTCGACTTCGCCGCCTAGGCGCGCGGCGCGGCGGAGTCGGAACCGCCGCGCCGCCGGCGACCGTGAAGTAAGGCAGGGAGGAACCTTCTTCACGGCCCCCTGGGGGCATGTCTGAACTAAGCGCGCGCCCGGTAGGCTTGCGGCTCGTGCACCTCTTGCAATCGGCTTCGCTGTCGTGCGCGACGCCGAACCGCCCGCAAAAACACCGTCGGCGCCCACAATGAAAGCCCCAAAGCGCCGAGAAACACCCAAATCGGTCTGTCGAGCAGATACTCGCTGATCGTGAGCGGCGCCAGCGCCGCCCACGCCAAGCAGAAGGCCATGAACAAGTAGACGTTCACGATCTGCCGCAAATGGAGTCCCACATCGAGGCAAACTCGGTAACAGCCGCGGGGCAGATGTTGGCCCTCCAGAACTCGGTAGCTGCGGAGTGGAAGCAGTGGCAGCATCATGATCGAAAACCACTGCGTCGTCACGAACGAACCGTCGGGAAGAAAGTCGATTTTCCCCGCGGTCGTCGTCACAAGACCAGTGAGTACCTTCGGCCCTCGGGACGAATTCGCATGTTGTGTTTGACGACTCATTGTTTTGTACCAGGAACGAATTTATCGAGCCTCCCGGGCAGGCTACAAGTATAGTACTGGTACTATCGGATTTGCGCAACCCCTATTTTGCGGTGACAAAGGAAACTTTTGTACTATCCATGGTCGTACGACCCCTTATAAGCCCAACCCTTTCGGGATGCGCCAACGCGAACCAACCCGCTGCCGACTCTCTCGCCGGATCAGCTTTTAACTCATTTCAAAACAGATACTTATCCGTGGAAATCCGCTTCACGGACGGGTGTCGTCCGCAGGGATTTACCGTGCCGGGTTGAACTCGGCCGATCTTTACCGCTTGGCTCGAACTCAGGTTACGGTGACGTTGACGGCAGGCACTGCCAGTGGGTTGGGCATCGCGGCTGGAGTGGATGGTTCGTGGATCGGGGCTTTGGCGGGTTGGACTCGGCGAAAATGTTCGTAGTCGCGGCGGGCTTGGGCCATGAGAGCGTGTTCCGCGAAGATCACACCCCAAAGCACGAAGACGAGCAGTGCGATGACGGTGAGCCCGCGGTTGCTGATGCCGATTGTTCTCATGGCTGTCTTGGACGTTGATTCAGCAATTGGTTTGCCAAACCGCTCTACAGGGTAAATTCGCTGTTTTCAGGCCAAAAGTTCCATCCAGGTGTGTAAAGTTTACCCATGTGCCCGTCAGATTCGGCCTCACCGGGAAATTCTTACCGGGCTAAACTGACACGTGCCAAAGGCGTATTCGGCCGGCGGCGCGCGGATCCGGCCTCCATCAAGGACCCACCGGCCCAGCAAGCAATAGAAGCAGAGGCGTGGACGGAAGTCCACGCTCAGCCCGGTTCACCGCGGTCCACCGGGCTTCGGTTCGCAAATAGGTCGGCCCTTGTAGGGCCGGATAATAGAGCCGGATAGGGCCGGTTTAGAAGAGCTCTTCGTGGCATGCGAGGCCGTTTCAACGGTCTTCCCCCATGTGGCTTTAGCCATGTCCGAACCAAGAAAAAGTCGCAGCCGGGGAAGCGCTCGATCCCCGGCCGCCGCTCCTCCACATTGATGTCGCGCGCCCACGGCCTGCCGAACCCGTCTCCGTGCTAACCTGAGTTCTTCCCTCCCTGGTTCGAGCCGAGTCGCCTACCCTCGGGCGACCTCTTTCTCACGGAAAATCGCTATGTCCGCAATTCGTCACCTCGAAGCTCTTGAAATTCTTGACTCCCGCGGAAACCCCACCGTCCAAGTGGCGGCGACGCTCGCGAGCGGCGCCCGGGGCGTGGCGCGAGTTCCCTCCGGCGCTTCGACCGGCATCAACGAGGCCGTCGAGCTACGCGACGGCGACAAGGGCCGCTTTCTCGGTAAGGGCGTTCTCAAGGCCGTAAGCAACGTCAACGGCGAGATCCTCGAAGCCTTGCGAGGTTTCGACGGTTCCGACCAAGCCGGGCTTGACCGAAAGCTCGTCGAACTCGACGGCAGCGACAACAAAGGTCGCCTCGGCGCCAATGCCGTCCTTGGAGTTTCCATGGCCGCGGCCCACGCTTCGGCGGCTGAGAAGGGCATACCCCTCTATCGCTCACTCCGCGAGCAGGACGCCTACACGCTGCCGGTACCAATGCTGAACATTCTCAACGGCGGCCAACATGCCGACAATAACGTCGACATCCAAGAGTTCATGGTTTTGCCGTTGGGACTGCCGACGTTTCGCGACGCCCTGCGCGCGGCCGTCGAGACGTTTCACACCCTGAAGGGGCTTCTCAAGAAGAAAGGCTATGAAACGGCGACTGGCGACGAAGGCGGTTTCGCGCCCAGCCTCAAATCGAACGAAGAGCCCATGGAACTGCTCGTCGAGGCGATCGAGACAGCCGGCTATCGCCCCGGCGACGAGATCGCCATTGCGATGGACGCCGCGGCCAGCGAGTTTTTCGAGGACGGCGAATATGTCTTCAGCCAGTCCGACGGCAGTCGCAAATCGGCGGCGGAGATGGGCGCCATGTGGCGCGAATGGGCCGAGCGCTATCCGTTGCTCTCCCTCGAAGACGGATTTTCAGAGATCGATCATGCCGGCTGGAAGGCCGAGGGCGGCGCGTTGGGCGAGAAACTGCAACTGGTGGGCGACGACCTTTTCGTCACCAACCCGACGATTTTCCAACAGGGCATCAACGACGGTTTGGCCAATTCCATTCTCATCAAGCTGAACCAAATCGGCACCGTGACCGAAACTCTCGACTGCATCGAGATGGCGCGGAGCAACAACTACACCTTCATCATTTCGCACCGCTCGGGTGAAACCGAGGACACCACGATCGCCGATCTCGCCGCGGCCTGCGGCGGCGGACAGATCAAGACCGGCTCCACTTGCCGCAGCGACCGCGTCGCGAAATACAATCGCCTGCTCGAAATCGAAGCCGAACTCGGTGCGAGCGCCCACTACGCCGGCCGTGAGGCTTTCTCGCGTTGGCTGGGGTAGAAAGTCCGTACCGAGATCCATCCTCCGCCGAAAGAAGCCCATCCAAATCGGGCTGCCGGCTATTCCTACGAGCCTCGCGGGCCGATAAGTATCCCAGGGCAATTTGCAGTACCGGTACCCTTAAACTGGTATTCGATTTACTTGTTTAATCTCTTCGATAAGGATATCTTGAATGGCTACTCTCTATGAAACCCTCGGCGGCAAGGACGCCGTCAATGCAGCTGTTTCCGCGGTGTCCCCGCTCGATGGCGTCCCGGATGATGCCGTAAAGCGGGGCCAAGCCGAAGTGGACTGTACCCGATTTTTTTACAGCCCCCCCGGACGGGTACACTTGGGGGATGCGACTGCCGCCGCGTCACGGCTTTTCGATTCTGGTCTCGATGGTCGTCATTCCGCTCTTGTTCGGCGGGACGATTCGCGCCGCCGCCGAGCGCCCTAACATCCTTTGGATTACCTCCGAAGACCACGGCCCCCACCTCGGTGCCTACGGCGACGACTACGCCAACACCCCAAACCTCGACCGGCTGGCCGGGCGCGGCATGCTCTATCGCAACGCTTGGTCGACGGCTCCGGTCTGCGCTCCGGCGCGGACGACGATTATTTCCGGCGTCTATCCGCCCTCGAGCGGCGCGCACCATATGCGCTCCCGAGTTCGCCTGCCGGGCTCGATGAAGCTCTATCCGCAATATCTGCGCGAGGCGGGCTACTATTGCACCAACAATTCGAAAGAGGATTACAACGTCGAGAAACCCGGGCGTGTGTGGGATGAATCAAGCAGCTATGCGCACTGGCGCCGGCGCGTCGGGGAGCAGCCCTTCTTCGCCGTTTTCAATTTCACCCAGAGCCACGAAAGTCGAATTCGCGCGCGGCCCCACAAGTTGAAACACGACCCGGCTAAGGTTCGAGTGCCGGCCTATCATCCGGATACGGCCGAAGTCCGGCTCGATTGGGCACAGTATTACGACAAGGTCACCGAAGTCGACACTCTGGCCGGGAACCTGCTCGCCGAGCTGGCGGCCGAAGGGTCGGCCGACGACACGATCGTTTTCTTTTATGCCGACCACGGCCCCGGAATGCCTCGCGGCAAGCGTTGGACCTACAACTCCGGGCTGCTCGTTCCGCTGATCGTCTACGTGCCGCGAAAGTACCGCGACCTGGCGGGGCCCCGCTATAAGCCCGGCGGAGAAAGCGACCGGCTGGTCGGTTTCATCGACCTCGCGCCGACCGTGCTCAGCCTGGCCGGAATCGAGCCGCCCAAGCACTTCCAAGGCGGTGCCTTTCTGGGGCCTCATGCCGTTCCCGCGCCCGACTATCAGTTCGCCTTTCGCGACCGGATGGACGAGCGCTACGACATGACGCGCGCGGTGCGGGACAAGCGATTTCTCTATGTCCGCAACCACAAGCCGCATAAGCTCTACGGGCAACACGTCGACTACATGTTCAAAACGCCGACGACGCGGGTGTGGCGTTCGCTGTTCAAAGAGGGCAAATTGAACGCCGCGCAATCCCGTTTCTGGCGCGCGAAACCGGCCGAGGAACTGTACGATCTCGAGGCCGACCCCGACGAGATTCACAACCTGGCCGATTTGCCCCGCGGTCGCCCGATCGCCCGTCGGATGCGCGAAGTCCTCGGTTCCTGGCAGAGCCGGATTCGAGACCTGGGTTTTCTGCCCGAGGGCGAGATCCACAGCCGCTCCCAAGGGATGACGCCCTACGAGGCCGCCCGCGACGAGCGCCGCTATCCCTACGAAGCGATCGAAAGCATGGCCGACGTCGCTTCCTCGCTCAAGCCGGGCGTCGATGAGGAACTACAAAAGGGTCTGCGAGCTGCCGACAGCGCGGTTCGCTACTGGGCGGCCCTGGGGGTCTTGATGCGGGGCCGCGCGGCCGTCGGCCGCTTCGAAGGCGGCCTCCGCGAGGCGCTCGTCGACCCGTCACCTTTTGTGCGGACAGTGGCGGCGCAGGCGCTGGGTGTTTACGGCACCGACTCGGACGCTGAAAAGGCGCTGGCGGCGCTGCTCGAATTGGCGCATCTCGAGCGCAACGGCCTGTACGTTTCGGTGGCGGCCCTCAACGCCATCGACGCCATGGACGAGCGTGCGCGCGGCGCCGCGGCAACCCTGGCGAAGTTGCCCACCGAGTCGGCCTCGGTCGCCCCCCGCATGGGGCACTATGTGTCCGACTTGATTCGCAAGACTCTAGCGGATTTCGAGTAGCGGCGGAGTTTCAGAGATTGGTCGCTCGGATGCCCGGTCATGGGATTTGTAGCGCGACGGTTTCCCCAACTCGCACTTCGCCGAGGCTAATGTAACGACAACGGATTTTTCGGCCGCGAGCGGTGTCGGCGGTCTCATTCTCCCCAGTGCCGGCCCGCGGCCGGCGCGAGCCCCCGGAGGGGGCGCGGGATAGTCCCCTTCCCAATTCACGAGAAGCCCCGGAGGGGGCGTAGGAGAGATCGTCCGATTCCGCCGCGTCCGGGGCGCACGATCGAAGGCTGAAAATCCATGACCTGAAGCGGGGCAATCGTCGCCGATGTCCGCCACGCCGGTCAGCTCAGCAGTTCATTCACCACCCGGCCGTGAACGTCGGTCAGCCGGTAATCGCGACCGGCGTGGCGGTAGGTCAGCTTGGTGTGGTCGAAACCGAGCAGGTGAAGAATCGTCGCCTGGAAGTCGTGCACCGTAACGACGTTTTCGGCGACCTCATCGCCCATCTCGTCGCTCTCCCCGTAGGTCGTGCCGCCGTTGACCCCGGCGCCGGCGAGCCACGAGCAGTACGACTTGGCGTGGTGACCGCGACCTTCCGCCGAGGGATCGGGAACAAAGGGCGCCCGGCCGAATTCCGTCGTCCAAACGATCAGCGTATCGTCGAACATCCCGCGCGATTTCAGATCGTTGATCAGGCCCGCGATCGGTTGGTCAACATTCTTCGCCAGCGCGTTGTAGCGCTGCATGTGGGAATGGGTATCCCAGTTGTAGTCAATGCGCGTGCCGCCGTCGATCAACTCGATAAAGCGCACTCCCCGCTCGGCCATTCGGCGCGCGGCCAGGCATTGCCAGCCAAAGCCCGTGGTACTGCCGCGGTCGATCCCGTAGAGCTTCAAGGTGGCGTCGGATTCCTTCGAGAAATCGAACGCCTCGGGCGCCTGCATCTGCATCCCGAAGGCCGTCTCGAACGATTTGATCCGCGCCTTCAGCATGCCGTCGTTTTCACGGCCCTTCAGGTGTTGCCGGTTGAAATACTCCAGCATGTCGAGCTCGGTTTCCTGCAGTCGACTCGTCCCCGCGCGGCGATGCATGTTGGGAATCGGCTCGTCGCCGGGAACAATGCGCGTGCCCTGATGAAACACCGGCAGGAAGTCCGAACCAAAGACCTGACCGCCCGCGTAGGGAAGCTCCGGCGCGATCACCATGAAGGAAGGCAGATTGAGGTTTTCCGTCCCCAGCCCATAGCTGACCCACGAACCGATACTCGGGCGGTTGAACGTCGCCGACCCGGTGTGAATGCCGATCGTCGCTCCGAAATGGTCGCCGTTGATGTTCTTCATCGAACGCACGACGCACAGATCGTCGGCCACCGTGCCCATGTGAGGGAACAGATCGCTGATGGGAATACCGCTTTCCCCGTAGCGTTTGAAATCCCAATCGGCGCCTTTGTAAAACGATCGTTTGTTGTAACGCTCGCCGTGCTTCTTCTTCATGAAGGGTTTCGGGTCGAACGTGTCCTGATGCGAAACGCCCCCCGTCATGAACAGAAAGATGACGCGCTTGGCCTTCGGCGCGAAGTGCGGAGCTTTCGCCGCCAAGGGATTGGCCGAGTCGCCGCTCGCCGCGCCTTGAAGCATCTCCGAAAGCAGGCCCGGAAGCAACAAACCGCCGGCGGCCAAAGAGCGGATCGATTGACGTCGTGTGAGATTCGTACCAAGATTCGTCATGAGGGTTCCCCGGTGGGGCTGATGCGACGGCCCCGGCGCGCAAAATACACTCGATCTTTACAGGCGCGCAAGCAGACCGCCACGTTACCACCCACCTGTATTCTATATCAACATCCTTGCGCAAGATTACCGCGGAATGCGTGTGCGACATAAATGTGCGAGCCCTTCTCACAATGCGAGCAACAGAATCAGAGGCGTGGACGGAAGTCCACGCTCCCGGTTCACCGTCGGTTCACCGGGCTTGGATTGCAAAGTAGGCCGGTCCTTCAGAGCCCGTATGAGCGTCCCACCGCCGACAACGAGGCCGTTTCAACAGCCTTCTCCCATGTGGCTTTAGCCATGGTCGAATCAAGCGAAGACATCAGGCAGGGAAACGCCGGGCTCCGGCCGTCGGTTCTCCACATCGATCTCGCGCACCCCCTGGAGAACGGCTAAGGCTTGCTTTCTTGCCCCGGCCCGCCCGGTAAAATAAGCAGAGTGCCAACAGGGCGGAAGGCAGGGCGGCCGGAAATCATGGGACAAAGACCGCATGCTGTCTTGGCCTACGTCCTTTTCGACACGGGACCTGAACTTGCATAACTTCCGACGCCGCGCTGGGGCGGATCTCCAGACCTGCCCATCGACGGCCGAAAACTCCCACCCAAGCCGACCCCGCCGACAAAGAAAACCATGCTCGCAAAACGCATCATCCCCTGCCTCGACGTCACCGACGGCCGCGTCGTCAAGGGCGTCAACTTCGTTCAGCTCCGCGACGCGGGCGACCCGGTCGAGCTGGCCGACGTCTATAACCGCGACGGGGCCGACGAGTTGGTTTTCCTCGACATCACCGCTTCCAGCGACCACCGCGAAACGATGGTTCACGTCGTTGAGGAAACCGCCCGCAAGGTCTTCATCCCCCTGACGGTCGGGGGCGGTATTCGCTCGATCGCCGACGCCCGCACGATTCTCACCGTCGGCGCCGACAAAGTTTCCATCAACACGGCGGCCGTCGAGCGTCCCGAGCTGATCACCGAACTTTCCGAGGAATTCGGGGCGCAGGCAACGGTCCTCGCCATTGACGCCCGCCGACGAGAACCGGGGGCGTGGAACGTCTTTACCTACGGCGGCCGCAAGGATACCGGCATCGACGCGGTCGAATGGGCCCGCCGCGGAGAGGAACTCGGGGCCGGCGAAATCCTGCTCACGTCGATGGACTGCGACGGAACTCAGGAGGGTTTCGACTGCGAACTGACGCGCACCATTTCGCGCAACACTCACATCCCGATCATCGCCAGCGGAGGCGGCGGCCGCCCCGAGGATTTCGTCCGCGTGCTGACCGACGGCGAAGCCGACGCCGCGCTGGCGGCCTCGATCTTCCACTACGGCACCTACATCGTCGACGACCTCAAACAGATCCTCGACAAAGAAGGAATCCCCGTCCGCACGCGGGGCTGAAGAGGCGGAATCCGACTGCGACGGAATTCACTCCACAAACACACTCACTGGCTTCGCGCTCGTCTGGTCGCCGATCGTCACCAGCGCGTCGTGCACACCCGATTCCGCGTCGAGCGGTATCTGCGCGTTCACCTGTAATAGACCGACAAAGCCCGGCGCGAGAACGGAGGCGACACGAGGCGAGTCTGTGCCGCCGATGCTCACCGAAACTTCCAGCACCGGCGCCGGAAAAGGCGGCATCCCGGGTGCCGGCGCACCAGTCGCGATTTCCGGCTGCACCAGCCCTTGCCCTGTCACGAATAGCAGTAGGAACCGCCCGGGCGCCTCCGGATTCCCCGAGTCATTGCTCGAAAAATCCTGGTTGCGCACCTTGAAAATCCCCGGATGCGAGGCGACCACGGGCACCGAAACCGTGTTCCCTTCCCCGCCCTCGGCGACGATCCGCACGTTCACGCTCGCACGACCCGACACCTCATACGGAACCTGCGCATTGATCTGATTCCCTCGCACAAAAAACAGCGGCGCGGCGATGTCCCCGAAGAATACCGTCGTACCCAAGAACGTTGTCGGCAAGCGTCCCGTCTCAACGTCAAATTCCGTGGTGTCGCCCTTGGGCGGCCCCATGTGCGCGCCAAAGATCGAAACGATCTCCCCGGGGGCGATCCCTCCACCGGTAAAGTCCGCGCCCCCGACAATCCCACCCGAGAAGATGAAAGGTTTGCCGGCCGATGTCGCGCCCACCGCTTCCCACGAATCGCCTCCATTGACGGTCTTGAAGACGCCGCCCACGCTCGTGCCCGCATAAAGTACGCCGGATTGCCCGGGGTCGACCTCCAGCGTGCGCACCAGAAACCCCTCCATACCGCTGTAGGCCAAGCTCCAGAAATCCCCGCGATTGCTGCTCTTGAAGACCACGCCGCTCGCAATGATGTAAAGTGTCCCACCGTCGCGCGCGTCGGTAACGATCTCGGAGACAATGACCGCGCCATCCCCCGGCAGGCCGTTGTTTTTGTCGTCGAAATCTCCGCCCCGGTTGTTGCTGCGAAAGAAGCCGCCCTGCGCGCCGACGTAAAGGCGGTCCGAATGGGTGGGGTCGACGGCAATCGAGACCAGCGGGATGAACGAACCGGCTCCGACGAATTTCCAATCGTCACCGGCATCGCCGGAACGCGCGATGTAGTACTGCGGGAAGAAGCCAAAGTCATCCGCGGCAATGACATAGAGCCGATCGGGTCGGCGCGGATCAAGGGCAAGGTCAACAATCGAAAGGCCGCGCAAGTCGTTGCCGCCGCGAAGCTCGAAAGTCTCCCCGCGATCTTGGCTGCGAAACACGCCGGTTTCCAAGGCGATGAAGACGGTGCGCCCGTCGCTCGGGTGGACAGCGAGGGCCGTAACGCCCGCCGGCCGCGCGATTTCTTCCCAAGTAACTCCGCCGTCGGTGCTGCGTAGGAAAGCGCCGTCGGGGGGAATGAACCGGTTCCCCCCATTCGGATCGAAGGGATTGATCGATCCGGCGTAGACCACCGAAGGATCGCCGGGAGCAAACTCCAAGACCGACACATTGAAAGCCGTCAGCCCTTCGCGCGACTCCCGCCAATCCGCGCCGCCGTCGGCCGACCGAAACATACCGCCGCCGAAAGTCGCGGCCAAAACATTCGAGGAATCGGCCGGGTTGACCGAGATGGCTCGCGCGTCGGCGGCGTTAAACCCGTCGGAGCTTTGCGGCCAACTCGCGCCGCCATCCGTCGAGCGCAGGATACCCAGCCCGTTCGCGCCCACGAAAAGCACGGCGGGGTCACCCGGCGCGACGGTCAACGTGAGGAGTTCGCTCCGCGGCATTCCGAGCGACGCCGCAAGCCAGGTATCCCCGCCATCGAAACTCTTGGCGGCTCCCGAGAAACGTGATAGAGCATAGACCGCCCCGCCGGCGGCTGTTTCAACATCGACAATCGTGGTCGGCAGTAACGGCGCGTCAAATGACTGCCCGCCGTTGGTCGATCGGATGAGCCCCAGCGACGTTCCCAGGTAAAGCACCTGGCTGTCATCGGGCGAGAGCGCGACGCTGAATGTAGCGGGGCCCTGCGAGCCCGCCCAATGCTGACCACCGTCCACGGTCTTAAACAGGAACCCCACCGAGGGCTGCTGTAGACTCCCGTGCGAGACGTAGACAATTTCCGGGTCGTTGGGGTCAATGGCGAAATCCCGATAGTCGCCTTCGAGGAGACCGTCTTCCGTTCTGGCCAAGCCCTCGGTGACGGCGGTCCATTGATCCCCGGCGTCGGTGGTCTTAAAGATGCCGCCGTTGCGCGTGCCCGCGTAGACGATATTTTCGTCCTCGGGGTGCACGACAAGTGAAAGGATCACAGGGCTGTCGATACCGTTGCTCACCTGCTCCCAAGGTCCGCTGTCTCGCGATCGAAACACCCCCGCGCCATTCGTTCCGGCGTAGACAAGCTCCGGGCTTTGGGCGGCCGCGGTGATGATATTGAGCGTCAACAGACCTTCGTTTTGCTCGCTCCAGCCGAGTCCGCCGTCAGTGCTGCGCAAAACGCCCGCATTGCTCGCCGCGAAAAACAGCGAAGGGTCCGAGTCAAAGCGCACGATCTTCGCGACGTTCCCGCCGGGCGGCCCGCCCTGCCCGAAAACAAAGATCGGCGCCAACAGGAGAGACAGGAAAAACCCGCGAAACCATGACCTCATGACCAATCAGTCTATTCGTCTCGACCCGCGACCCGCACGGGCGAATGTTGGAAAAACAACCGTGCGGTTCTGCTATGTTGGAACACGTTGCACGTCGTCAGCGAAGACCACGCGTTCAATCGCGACCGGCGGGAGCGGGTCCGGTACATCGGTTTCACCGCGTTTATCGGCCTCTTACTGCTGCTGAACGCGACCGATCTATTTTCGAGCATCCCGCTTCCCTTCACCGGCATCGCCGTCGATACGGCGATCCTGCTAACCTTCCTCGCCGGATACAAAACTTTCTACAACACGATCGGCGGGTTGATGGAGCGCAAGATCTCCGCCGACGTCGCCATCTCGATCGCCGCGCTCGCCGCGCTGACGGTCGGCGAATACCTGGTCGCCGCCGAGGCCATGTTCATCATGCTCGTCGGCGAGGGCTTGGAGGCCTACGCCGCCGGGCGCACCGAAGCCGCGATCGAACGTTTTGTCGAACAGTTACCGCATACCGCCCGCCGGCTCAGCGACGGCGTCGAGCAGGACGTTCATGTGGAAGATCTCGAGATCGGCGACTTGATCATCGTCCGCGCCGGAGAGAGAATCTCCGCCGACGGCCTCGTGGCGAGCGGACAATCGAGCGTCGACGAAAGCCCGATCACGGGCGAATCGTTGCCGCGGGAAAAAGCCGAGGGCGACGAAGTCTACTCCGGGACGCTCAACGGCCACGGGTTGCTGCATGTGCGGGTCTCCGGGGCGGCCGAGAACTCCACGCTGGCACGTGTCGTCGAGCTGGTTCGCGAAGCGAAAAAGCACCGCGCCCCGATGGTGCGCACCGCTGACCGCTACGCCAAATACTTCCTGCCGGCCCTGTTGCTGGCCGCCGGGGGAACCTACTACTTCACCGGCGATTGGATGCGTACCGTCGCCGTCCTGATCGTCGGCTGCCCCTGCGCCTTGATCTTGGCCGCGCCCGCGGCGATGGTGGCGGCAATCGGTGGATTGGCGCGCCGGGGAATTCTCGTTCGCGGCGGGGCGATCCTCGAAAGCGGCGCGAAGATCGACACCGTCGTCTTCGACAAGACGGGCACGCTGACCTCGGGCCGTTTCGAAATTCTCGAAATTCTAACCGCCGACAATCACGACGAGAGCGAAGTCTTGCGCATGGGCGCGGCGGCCGAGGCCGGGTCCGACCATCCGCTGGCGAAGGTCATCGTCCGATCAGCCGTCGAGCGCGGGTTCGAGGTCCCGGCGTCGAGCGAGGCCCGCGTCGTTCCCGGTCGCGGAGCCGAATGCCGTATCGCGGGGGAGATCGTCCGCGCGGGAAACGAAGGCTTTATTTCCGGCCGAGCAATGGAAAGCGCCAAAGCGTTCCTCGAAGCAGCCGACCATGCGGGGGCGACCGCCGTCTTGGTGTCGCGCGACGACGCGCTCATGGGGGCGATTTTGCTGCGCGACTCGGCGCGTGAAGGGGCCGCGGAAGCTGTTCACGCCATCGAGCACTTGGGCGTCGGCAATATCGTTCTGCTCACCGGCGATCGCCGCCGAGCAGCCGAGGCGATGGGGCACGAAGTCGGCATCGCGCACGTCGAGGCCGAACTGCTGCCGGAAGAAAAACTGGACCGCGTGCGGCAGCTGCAAGCCCAGGGCCGGCATGTGCTGATGGTCGGCGACGGCGTCAACGACGCCCCAGCGCTGGCGGCGGCCGATGTCGGCGTGGCCGTGGCCGGCTCGGGCGCCGACATCGCGGCCGAGGCGGCGGACGTCGTCGATCTCAACAAATCTCTCGAAAAACTCCCTCGGCTGCTCGAAGTCAGTCGCCGCGCCGTCGCGACGGTGTGGCAAAACATCATCGTCTTCGCCGGTATCGTCAACGTCGTGGCCGTGCTGGCGGCAAGCAAGGGGCTATTGGGTCCGATCGGCGCGGCGATCACGCATCAGATCGCGTCGTTGTTGGTCATGCTCAACTCAGTTCGGCTGCTCAAGGTCGAGCGGCCGCGCGGCGCTTTACCGCGGTGGCAAAGGTGGGCAATGAAGTTGGGTTTGACCCGTCTGTGGGAGAAGGTCCTGCCGGCGCTGGGGAGGCTCGATCCGGCGGCCGGTTTCGCCTGGCTCTGGGAGTGGCGGCGACGTCTGGTCAAGCCCCTGCTTGGGGTCGCGGCGGCGGTTTGGGTCGCAAGCGGCGTCTACGTCATCGAACCCCGGCAACTGGGCGTCATCGAACGTTTCGGCCGCAAGCTGGAACCTTACAAAGAGCCGGGCCTTCACTACAAGCTGCCTGCGCCGATTGAGACGCTCACGCGCGTCGCTGCCCGGCGCGTGCGGGTGCTCGAAATCGGTTTTCGCACGACCCCCGGCACGAAATTCGACGAACCGCCCTCCTACGAGTGGAATGTCCAACACCGCGGCGGGATGTTGCAATTCCAGCCCGAGGAATCGCTGCTGCTGACCGGCGACCAAAACATGGTCGAGGCCCACGTCGCCGTGCACTATGTCCTCGCGGACCCCGGCGACTATCTGTTCGAACAGTTCGCGCCCGAGACAACCATTCGCGTCGCCGCCGAGTCGGTCATGCGAACAATCGTCAACCAAACCGCCCTCGACGATCTGCTGACCACCGAGCGCCGCGGGGTCGAGCAGCGGGCCGCCAAACAACTGCAAGAGCGGCTCGAGCGCTACCGTGTTGGGGCGCGAGTGCTCGCCGTCGGTCTGCAGGACGTCCACCCCTCGGTCGAAGTCGTTGACGCCTTTCGCGGGGTGGCCGGGGCGATCGAAGAGAAGAGCCGCCGCATCAACGAAGCCGAAGGCTACCGCAACGAGCGTGTCGCCCTGGCACGCGGACAAGCCGAGGCGCGCACTCGACAGGCCGCCGCTTACAAGGCAAGGCGCGTGAACCACGCCTCGGGCGACGCCGCGCGGTTCACCCTCTTGGAACGCGCCTACCGCGCCGCCCCCGAAACGACCCGCACGCGCCTTTATCTCGAAACCATCGAGGAGGTTCTGCCGCGACGCCGCAAGTTGATCTTCGATCCGAGGGCCCGCGGACGGCGCGGCGTCTATTCCATCGAAGACGGCGTCGAACTGGCGCCCGCCGGCGCGGCGATCGTCGAACCACCGCTCCCGCTGCCGATTCCGCGAGAGGAACCCTAATGCACGATTACCCCGGTCACGACCACGACGGTCATTCCCACGACGGCCGCGCCCGCGGCGACGAGCCCGCGCGAGCCTCCCGCCTAAGCATCCGCGATTGGATGGTTCGTCTTCGCGAGTATCGCCTTCACGTCGGCGTCGTTGCCTTGCTGCTCGCGCTGTGGGCCGCTTTCTTCACGGTTCGCGAAACCGAGTTCGTGCTGGTAACCCAATTCGGCCGGCCGGTCGCTACAGTCACCGAAGCCGGTCTGCACGCGAAATGGCCCTTTCAATCCGCGCGTTACTTTGACCGTCGCCTGCGTGTTTACAATCCGCGGCCCTCGGAATTTCTCACCCGCGACAAAAAGAACCTAGTCATCGAAAGTTACGTCTTGTGGCGCATCGCCGACCCCAAAACTTTCCTGGAATCGGTCGGCGACTCCGTGGCGGCCGAAATGCGCCTGCACGATATCGCCTGGGCCGGACTCGCCGCCGCGATCGGCAATCACGACCTCGACGCCATCGTCTCGTCGGATGCCCAAACCGTCCGCACGAGTTCCCTGCTCGACAAGCTAACCGAGCTGACCGGCAGCCGCGCGCTGACCGAATACGGCATCGACGTCGTCGATGTCCGTATCAAGCGCCTGAATTTGCCCGAACAAAACAAGCAAAGCGTCTTCGCGCGCATGCGGGCCGAACGCGAGCGCATCGCGCGCCGCTACCGCGCCGAGGGCGAGGAGCAAGCCCTGCGCATTCGCGCCGACG
Source organism: Bryobacterales bacterium (assembly GCA_965248235.1). Lineage (GTDB taxonomy): Bacteria > Acidobacteriota > Terriglobia > Bryobacterales > UBA6623 > UBA6623. The sequence continues at coordinate 1,647,910 of CBDFIU010000004.1, forward strand.
CCGATCGACAAAGCGAAGAGACGTTGTCGCTGGCCTATAAAGAGGCCGAGCAAATCAAGGGCGCGGGCGACGCCGAAGCCGCGCGCGTCTACGGACAAGCCTATTCCCGCAACCCCCGCTTCTACAAACTGGTGCGCACGCTCGAGGCCTATCGCAAGGCGCTTGATGACCAAACAACCGTGGTGTTGAGTTCCGATTCCGAGCTGCTGCGGCTGCTAACGCGGGGGCAATGAACAGACGCGTTGAATGGCGCACCGTCCACGAAATGAGCACCGCCCTCCAACCAACCCGAGCAACGCCGCCACCGGCCCCCGCCGCGGCCCCGCCGACACCCGCGCCCGACCCTCGCCCGGCGGTGTCAAAACCCCGCCGCATCGCGCTCGGCGCCGCGGCCTTATGGCTGCTCACGGGGGTCTACGTCGTTCCGGCCGACGAACAAGCCGTCATCACCGTCTTCGGCGCCGTCAGCCGAGAGCGCGTCATGCCGGGTCTGCATCTCACCTGGCCCTATCCCATCGCCGAAGCCCACAAGCTCAAGGTCCGGCAATTGCGGAGAAGCGTCATCGGCGGCGACCCGGCCGATGCTGTTCTGGGCCGCGTCGAGCCGCTGCAATCGCAATTCCTCACCGGAGATCGCAATGTCATCCACGTAAGAACCGTCGTTCAATACAGCGTGGCGACCCCGCGCGATTATCTGTTTCAGGTCGCCGACCCGGCCGCCGCCGTCGGTGCCGCCGTCGAGGCCGAGCTGGGCCGCGGCATCGCTTCCCGCACCGTCGACGACGTGTTGACGACGGAAAAGGTCGCTCTGCAAGAGGCCGTGCGTCTCGGTGCGCAACAGCGCGTTGACGCCTACCAATTGGGCGTCATCTTATCGACGGTCAATATCGAGAGGGTCTCGCCGCCCCCGGAAGCCGCCGATGCCTTTCGCGATGTCGCGGGCTCGCGCGCCGACGCGGCCCGCATCGTCAGCGAGGCCCAAGGCTACGCCAACGATCTGCTTCCCCGAGCACGAGGCGAGGCAAGCCAAATGATCGAGGCCGCCCTCGCCTACCGCGAACGTAAGATCAACGAAGCCGGCGGCGACACGGCGCGCTTCACCCAACTCGCCCGCGAATACGTAAAGAACCCCGAAGTCACCCGCACCCGCCTCTACATCGAAACCCTCGAGGAGGTGTTGCCGCGCCTCAACAAAACCATCGTCGACGACCGCGGCAATCTAGACCTCACCATCATTCGCCGCGGCACGAAAAAGACCGCGCCCCCCGGGCGTTAGCCCGCTTTCTCACGGTGCCGAGGAAACCACTTGAAAAACTGAGCCGCATCGCCGCGGGGCTGTGAAAATTGGGGACTGTCCCGAGCGCCGACCGAATAGGTTCCATCAAATCAACAATTTCTCCTGGCGCGAAGTGGACTGTCCCCCATTTTTCACAGCCCCCACGCGATGCGGTCACTCAAGAATAGTGCCTGGCGGCCAAATAAACTTTGATGGGTATTTACTTGACTCAGGTGACCACAAGATGTAGGATCGGGGAAATGGAAGATTATCCTCGGAATCTGGCCGAGTTCGAGGCGCGTTTCGCCACCGAGCAGGCCTGTCGAGAGTATCTGTGTCAACTCCGCTGGCCGGAGGGTTTTCGTTGTCCGCGATGCGGGCACGACAAAGCGTGGGCGGTGCGGACAGCGCTGCTGGAGTGCGCCGGCTGCGGGCATCAAGCTTCTCCAACGGCGGGCACAATATTTCAAGACACCCGCCAACCCCTCCAGAGTTGGTTTCGAGCCATGTGGTGGCTCACGAGCCAGAAGAACGGGGCGAGCGCGCTGGGCTTGCAGCGGGTGTTGGGCCTGGGCAGCTACAAAACGGCCTGGACTTGGTTGCATAAGCTCCGGCGCGCCATGGTGCGGCCCGGACGCGATCGGCTCAGCGGGCGCGTGGAGGTTGACGAGACTTACTTAGGAGGCTTGGAGGAGGGCGTGCGCGGTCGCCAAACCGACGCTAAGGCGCTGATTGTAGTAGCGGCCGAGGAAGATGGTGCCGGCATCGGGCGGGTTCGGATACGCACCATTCCCAACGCCTCCGGGGACAGCTTGATGGCCTTCGTCGGCGAGTCGATCGAACCCGGCAGCGTGGTCCATACCGACGGTTGGCTGGGATACGAACCGCTCGAAGGCGACGGCTATCGCCACGAGGTGAGCTACCTGGAGGGGCAACCGGCGCGCGCCTCGAAACTGCTCCCCCGGGTGCACCGCGTGGTGTCGTTAGTGAAGCGCTGGATACTGGGCACGCATCAAGGAGCGGTCAGTCACGAGCATCTCGACTCCTACCTCGACGAATTCGCCTTCCGCTTCAACCGCCGCAAGTCCAGAAGTCGAGGCAAGCTCTTTTACCGCCTGGTTCAACAGGCCGTCGCCGTGCCACCGGCACCCTACAAATCGCTGGTCGGAGGCACCGCGACACGCGCTACGGACGACCACAACATGTAGGGGCTATTTCCCAATACCTGAGTCAAGTAAATACCCATCCAGACTTTTTCAAACGGTCGTCGCACTAGCTCACATCCCAGTAAGTTCCGCCGCGTGCAGCCGATAAGGTAATCGGACCTTTCGCGTTGGTGGCCCGACGGGCCCCCCATAGCAAATGTCCGAGGAGGACGAATGCCCTTGATCGAGGCTCCGGCGTCACCGGCTTCCCCGGTGACTCCCGACGCACCCAGCCAGCTGCGCCGTTTAGGCGCCGCGAAGCCCGCCGGCAGTATCGGCCCCCAGCATCAGGAACTAAAGTTCACGCTGCACCGTAAGCTGCTCGACAAGATCAACCTCGATGCTCTCGCGTCGATCGAAACCGAGAAGCTAAGGCGCGAAGTTCACGGCGCGCTGTCTTCTCTTATCGACGAAGAACAAACTCTGCTCAGCGCCACCGAGCGAAATCAGATCGTCGCGGAAGTTCTCGACGAGGTCTTCGGTCTGGGACCGCTAGAACCGTTGCTCCACGATGAGACCGTCAGCGACATCTTGGTCAACACCCACGAGCAGGTCTACATCGAGCGGCACGGCAAACTCGAACTGACCGGCGTCACCTTCACAAGGATGCCGGGCATCTGTACCGCATCATCGACAAGATCGTCTCGCAGGTCGGCCGCCGCATCGATGAGTCGTCCCCGATGGTCGACGCTCGTCTCGAGGACGGCTCGCGCGTCAACGCTGTGATTCCGCCGCTCGCCGTCGACGGACCGCTGCTGTCGATTCGCCGCTTCGGCACCGACAAGCTCCTGCCGGCCGATCTGGTGGACAAGAATTCAATGACGGGGCCCATGCTCGAGCTCCTCGAAGCGGCCGTCAAGTGCCGCCTGAATATCGTGGTCGCCGGCGGGACCGGTTCGGGAAAGACGACTCTACTCAACGCTCTTTCAGCGTTTATCGCGCCGGACGAGCGGGTCGTCACGATCGAAGACGCCGCCGAGCTGCAGCTCAAACAGCCGCACTTGGTGCGCCTCGAAACACGCCCTCCCAATATGGAAGGCGGCGGCGCCATTCGTCAGCGCGAGCTGCTGATCAACGCTCTCCGCATGCGCCCCGACCGCATCATCGTCGGTGAGTGCCGCAGCGAGGAAGCCCTCGACATGTTGCAGGCGATGAATACCGGACACGACGGGTCGATGACCACCGTGCACGCTAATTCGCCCCGCGACGTCGTCGCCCGCCTCGAGGTCATGGTCACGATGGCCACTTCGAACCTCAACCTCGTATCGATCCGCCACCAGATCTCCTCGGCCATCGACGTCATCGTGCAAACCGCCCGCCTCAGCGACGGAACACGCAAAGTGACTTGCCTCACCGAAGTGGGCCACATGGAAGGCGACGTCGTCACGCTGCAAGACCTCTTCGTGTTCGAAAAACGTGGAATTTCACCGGAAGGCCGCGTCCATGGCCGTTTTGCGGCCACCGGGATCCGGCCTCGCTTTTACGAAAAGATGTTGGCCTCGGGGTTGCGTCTGTCGGCGGACGTTTTCGAATCCATCGTCGAGGTCGGCTAACAAGCAGGCGAAACCGCAAGGAGGAAGACGTTGACGATAATGATGATCCTTTTCGTCGTGACCTTGACACTCACGGCGGGCACCTATTTGCTGGTCCACCGTACCTTGCTGCAGCGCGAAACCGCCAGGGTACGGGACCGGATTTCAAATGTGACCGAAGAGGCGGCGACGACCACGCAAGTGGCGACGCCTCTGTTTCTTCCCGACCAGAGTTCCAAGGGGCGCCTGCTGCGCGGCGTCCTTGAGAAGTTCAATATTGACCGCCAATTGCGTTCGTTGACCGAACAGGCCGGGTTGGCCTGGGTGCCCGGCCAAGTCTGGCGTCGGGGCGTTGCTCGCGACTTTGGCGGCGTTCAACGCCGTCTGGTACTTGACGCCGTTCGGCGTAATGCCGTCCATCGCGGCGGCCGGGGCGGCCGGCGTCGCGCCCTTTGTTTACATTCGCCGCCTGCGGAAGAAACGCGTCGCGGCCTTCGAGTCGCAGTTCCCCGACTCGCTGCAGTTCATCGCTCGCGCCATGCGTTCGGGCCACGCCTTCTCGGTTTCGCTCGAAATGGTGCATCAGGAGTTCCCCAACCCGCTCGGCGGTGAATTTCGACGCACCTTCGAAGAGCAAAACCTCGGCTTGCCGATGCAGACGGCGCTCGAGAAATTCGGCGAGCGCATGCCCTTGATGGACGTCAGGTTCTTTATCGCCGCCGTTCTGCTGCAAAAACGTACCGGCGGCAACTTGGCGGAGATTCTCGACAAGTTGGCCGGTTTGATCCGCGACCGCTTCAAGCTGCGCGGCCAGATCCGAACCATCAGCGCGCACGGAAAACTTTCGAGCATCGTGCTGACCGCCATCCCGGCCGTCGTCGGCATCCTGATGTGGTTCGTTCACCGCGAGCACATGCAGTTCTTCATCGAAGACGAAATGGGCCAATGGATGGCCCTGTTGGCGCTCGGCCTGCAAGCGCTCGGCTATTTGGTCATGCGGCAAATCGTGAAAGTCGAGGTCTAGGAGGAATCATGGTCTTAGTCATGTCCATCGCCCTGTTCGTCATGGTGACCTGCTGCCTTTATCTGTTCGGAATCAAATTCTGGGTCAACCCGAAGACGATGCTCGACCGTCTCAACGAGGGCGGCGAGGCCGCGCCCGTGCACCCCAGCCTGGCCTTCCGGCAAATCCTTGAAAGAGTCGGCAACTTGGTCCCGGCCTCGCCGTCGGACCTGACCACGTCGGAGCAACGTCTCTATAACGCCGGCTACCGTTCCTCGACGGCTCTGAAGATCTTCTATGGACTCAAAGTCGTGCTGGCGCTGGGCCTGCCCGCGTTGAGCTGGATCGCCTTGACTCATTGGGGAGTCACCACCGAGAACCGCATCGGGCTGACCGTGCTCTCGGCCGGGCTGGGATTCCTCGGGCCTAATGAATTTGTCTTGAAAATGGTAAAGCGCCGCAAACGGCGCATCGAGCGAGCTTTGCCGAATGCCCTGGACTTGATGGTTGTCTGTGTCGAGTCCGGACTAGGGCTCGATCAAAGTATCTTGCAGGTGAGCCAAGAGCTGCGCCAGGGCCACTCCGAAATCAGCAGTGAATTCGCCGTGACGAACCTTGAGATGCGCCACGGCAAACGTCGCGCCGAGGCTTTGCGTAATCTCGGGGACCGCACCGGCGTCGACGACATGAAGAAACTCGTCTCGACTTTGATTCAGGCGGACCGCTTCGGCACCAGCATCGCCGAAACCCTGCGCACGCATTCGGAGTTTATGCGCACCACCGCCCGTCAACGGGCGGAGGAAAAGGCCGCCAAGATGGGCATCAAACTCGTCTTCCCGATCTTCTTCTGCATCCTGCCGTCGCTTTTCGTCGTGACCGTCGGACCGATCCTGATCAAGATCTTCTTCGAGCTGATCCCAATGATGAGCGGAACCTAGACGCACGCACCCGGCGAGAGCGCGAAATAAACCCTCCAACCAGCAGAATCAGAGGCGTGGACGGAAGTCCACGCTCAGCTCGGTTCACCGGGCTTGAGTCGCCAATAGGCCGTAGCCCTAATCCAAGTTTTCAACGGAATCCGCCGCGACCAAGCCCGCGAAGACTTGAAGCTCTGGGAAAGTTTCGTAACCCGTGGTGCGAGAGCAGGGGCCGACCCCTTGGTTCGTGAAATCAGAAGCCGCCGAGAACAACCATTCGACCATGCCGGCCTGGAATGTCTCAGCCGGTGCAGCCGGGGCGGTATCGTCGATTTGCGGAGCGAACAACCCCGCCACCAGCAACGACAGCAGCGGAACAATCAAAACTGTGGCCGAACGGTTCATGATTCTCTCGGGCGTCTTATGGGGTTGGACGCACCGTAAGCCGAATTCGTTCTAACCAAGTTGTAAAATCCTTGTAATCCGCCCGCGGACATGCCCCCCCGTCGCGGCGCCGGCCGCCTCACGGGGTTATGTCGCCCGGCAGGGTGCCGGTACCAAAGTCCCACGAGAAAATTAGCCCCTGGGTTCATTGACTTATCTTCCAATCAGTGTAAAGGTTGTTAGGGAGTTGGCACTTAAGGCCCTGTCGTTCCACTGCCGTCGGGGCGCGGTTGAGTGGTCTTCCGCTCATTGGGAACTAAGCCCATGTCGAACAAAACTTGGTCGGGTGTCTTCAAAGTCAATTCGAAAAGCTGTCTCCAGGGTCGGGCTCGTGCAACCGCCGCTAACGTCGTTTTCGTCGTCGGCGCGCTGCTGTTCGCGTATCCCGCGGCCATGGCGCAAGATATTGTGCAGTCGGGGCAGGAGTCGCCCGCGCGGGCCGCGCCGGGCGCCAACGGCGGGAACCCCTTCAGCAACCGCTTCCTGATCACCTTTTCCCCCGGAACCAGCCATGCCCACAGAGCCGAGATCGCGGCGCAAGCCGGCGCATTCGTGCGGCACAATTTCAACCTCGCCAACGCCGCCACAGTCATCGTTCCCAGTGAGGGTGCGCTGAACGCTTTGCGCAATAACCGCTCGGTCGCCACCGTCAGTCCCGAGGGCGTACTCCACCTGTTCGCAAAGAAACCGGCCGCACCCACCAATCTGATCGCCGGTCTCAACGGCTCGAACGTCGATCTGAGTTGGAGCGATAACTCCATCGGCAACGGCCAGGAAGGCGGCTTCGAAATTCAGCGCTGTACGGGTGTCGGCTGCGGCGATTTCGCGTGGCTTTCCACAACGCTGCCGGATGCGACAGACTACATCGACGTAGCCCCGGGTGACGGCAACCACAGTTATCGTGTCCGTGCCACGAATAGCGGGAATGGTGCGTCATCGCAGTGGTCCAACATCGACACGGTCGTGGTGGGGGACCCGCCACCGGCGGCCCCGACGAACCTGTCCGCCCTCTTGAACGACCCTGATGTCGATCTGACGTGGGCGGACAACTCCAGCGGTCCCGGTCAGGAAGGCGGCTTCGAGATTGAGCGCTGCACTGGAGTCAGCTGCGGCGATTTCGGTCAGATTTTCGTGACGACCCCGGACGTGACCGTCTACAACGACCCGGGCGCGGGCAGCCACGGTTATCGCGTCCGCGCGACCAATGCCGCCGCCGGGCCGGCGTCTGATTGGTCCAACATCGAAGTGGTCGTCATCGGAAGCAGTCTGCCGCCCGCCGCGCCCACCGGCCTTGCCGCCGGCTCCACTTTCCGATACTTCGGTTAGCGTCGGGTGGGTCGACAACGCGGACAACGAAGACAACTTCGAACTCGATCGCTGCACCGGGGACGGTTGCAATTCGTTTAGCCCGATCGCCACTCTCGCCGCGGACACCGTGCTCTATTCGAATACCGGTCTGAGCGCTTCCACGGCCTACCGTTATCGCGTTAGAGCCACCAACGTCGACGGAAGCTCTGCTTTCTCGAACGTCGGCGATGTGACGACCGCCCCACCCCCCGGCCCGCCTCTGCCGCCTCCGCCCAACGAACGCGGCACCAGGCAACAACCCGCCGACGGCGTCATTCGAGTCGGGATTCCGACGGCCACATCGAACGGCCTGGGGATCGGCGTCGCCGTTCTGGATACAGGAATTTACTTCGCCCACGAAGACCTCAATCCGGCGCCGGATGTGCCCGCGGTCCAAACGGGGCCCGGCGTCTACGACAACGGAACATCCTATAACGGCTCTGTCGAGGGAGCGTCGGCGAACGACGTATGGGGGCACGGAACCCACGTCGCCGGGCGTATCGCCGCCCTGGACAACAACTACGGCGTTCTTGGCGTCGCTCCTCACGCGACCCTTTATGCCGTCAAGGTCGACGCAGCTGACGACGGCGCGATCGCCACCACCGACATCATCAAGGCGTTGGAGTGGATCGTCGTCAAAGGCCCCGCGCTCACGCCCCCTATTCGAGTCGTCAACATGAGCCTCGGAGGACCGTTCGAAGACGAGGTGATCGATCAGCTGTTCCACGACCGCATTATCGATCTGTACAATCTGAACATCGTTGTGGTCGTTTCCGCCGGCAATACCCCGTCCCTCGAAATCTCTTCGCTGATGCCAGCGGCCTGGCCGGAAACAATCGCCGTCGCGGCCACGGTAGCCTCCGACGGCCTGGGCATTTGTAATTCGTTCTTCGCTCCGGCCGACACGCAAGTGCTGGCCGACACCGCTGCCTCTTTTACAACCGACGGGCCGGGCGTGACCATTTCCGCGCCGGGCGCCGAGCGCACGGATGCCATCGGGGGATGCACCGGGCTATTCTACGGAACGCTCTCCACGACATCTCCGTCAACCGAGCCGCCCGAGCCTGACGAAATCAACGGCATGTACCTAAGGAAGATCCCGGCTCCGCTGGGCTGGATGGAAGCGCGCGGCACCAGCTTCGCGGCTCCGCTGGTGGCCGGAGTGGCCGCCCGGATCCTGCAGGCGAACCCCGGGATGGATGTTGAGGGTGTCCGCTTACAGAGATCCAGAACCTGGCGGATTTACCCGGCGTGGCGCCGCTCGATCATCCCTGGGACGACTCCTGGTTGGGCGTCGACTACACCTTCGACGGCGTGCGCGAGGGCATCGCGCAAGCGCCTCAGTAAACTCTGATCGCGCGAGCGAACCGCGCCCAAATTCCGGGCCGCGGTAGCCGTTCACCGGGCTTGAGTCCCCAATAGGCCGGCCTTTGAGGGCCGGTTTCCGGTCTAAAATACTCGTTGATGGGTATTTACTTGACTCAGGTATTGGGAAATAGCCCCTACATGTTGTGGTCGTCCGTAGCGCGTGTCGCGGTGCCTCCGACCAGCGATTTGTAGGGTGCCGGTGGCACGGCGACGGCCTGTTGAACCAGGCGGTAAAAGAGCTTGCCTCGACTTCTGGACTTGCGGCGGTTGAAGCGGAAGGCGAATTCGTCGAGGTAGGAGTCGAGATGCTCGTGACTGACCGCTCCTTGATGCGTGCCCAGTATCCAGCGCTTCACTAACGACACCACGCGGTGCACCCGGGGGAGCAGTTTCGAGGCGCGCGCCGGTTGCCCCTCCAGGTAGCTCACCTCGTGGCGATAGCCGTCGCCTTCGAGCGGTTCGTATCCCAGCCAACCGTCGGTATGGACCACGCTGCCGGGTTCGATCGACTCGCCGACGAAGGCCATCAAGCTGTCCCCGGAGGCGTTGGGAATGGTGCGTATCCGAACCCGCCCGATGCCGGCACCATCTTCCTCGGCCGCTACTACAATCAGCGCCTTAGCGTCGGTTTGGCGACCGCGCACGCCCTCCTCCAAGCCTCCTAAGTAAGTCTCTCGTCAACCTCCACGCGCCCGCTGAGCCGATCGCGTCCGGGCCGCACCATGGCGCGCCGGAGCTTATGCAACCAAGTCCAGGCCGTTTTGTAGCTGCCCAGGCCCAACACCCGCTGCAAGCCCAGCGCGCTCGCCCCGTTCTTCTGGCTCGTGAGCCACCACATGGCTCGAAACCAACTCTGGAGGGGTTGGCGGGTGTCTTGAAATATTGTGCCCGCCGTTGGAGAAGCTTGATGCCCGCAGCCGGCGCACTCCAGCAGCGCTGTCCGCACCGCCCACGCTTTGTCGTGCCCGCATCGCGGACAACGAAAACCCTCCGGCCAGCGGAGTTGACACAGATACTCTCGACAGGCCTGCTCGGTGGCGAAACGCGCCTCGAACTCGGCCAGATTCCGAGGATAATCTTCCATTTCCCCGATCCTACATCTTGTGGTCACCTGAGTCAAGTAAATACCCATCTCCGCTTAAAAATAGCCGTAGGTGCCGTGAAGCGCCTGGGGTACACCTTATCGCAATCACTGTTGATTACAAGGAGGTTAGAGAATCGTATGCAGAGAAATCGTATGCAGGAATTATGTTTTCAATTTGCCGTGGTCCTGGCACTGTTGTGCCTGGGCTCAACGGCTGCTTACGGGCAGACAGCTTTCGGATCCGTCAACGGCACCGTCGCCGATGAGACCCAGGCTGTTATACCCGGTGCTACCGTCTCTCTGACAAACGTCGGTACCGGAGCCGAGATCACCATCGAGACGAACGCCGGCGGCTACTACGTTTTTCCCAACGTGGCGCCCGGCAACTACTCGACAAGCGTTACGGCCGAAGGGTTCAGCACGGCCATTCAACCGCAATTCGCGGTCAACGTCAACCAAACCCTGACCCACAACTTCTCGCTCGCGGTGGGTTCGGTTACCGAGACAGTCGAAGTAACCGCCGAAGCGGCACTGCTCCAGCAGTCCACTTCCGAGCTGGGAACCGCGATCACCGAGGAAGCAAGGCAACCTATCGGCGGCACTCGAGAAATACCGCCAGGCTCTCGAATTGAACCCTTTTCATCCCGGGTTCCGACGCAATCTGGGTCTGCTGCTTTGCCGCCTGGTGCGTTGGGACGAAGGTATCGCGGAACTCCAGGAAGCAGCGCGCCTCGACCCGGAAGACGAGCAAACCACCCGCGCACTCTATGTTGCGCTAGATCAAGCGGCCGCCGCGAAGAAAGCCGCGGCGGCAAACCAATAACGTAGCCGACCATGGGCGCGCGACCTAAATGTGCAAGTCCTTCCAGCCGTTCGAATGCAGAATCCGAGGCGTGGACCGAAGTCCACGCTCAGCCCTGTTCACCGTAATACCGTTTACGAAAGGATCGAGACTGAGAGGCCGTTTCAATTTCAACGGCCTTTCCCGTAAGGCTCCTCCGAAAATAGCCCAGCGAGAGTACGGCGCATTACGTTGTGGATCACCAACGTCGCGAATCTCTTGAGCCGCGAAGCGGCGGCGGGAATCATAGCCCAGGGTGAAGCGAAGCGGAGCCCTGAAGGGGCGGCGGGAAGCCGGAAGAACAGTGGTGGAAACGCAAACCCGCAAACCCAAAGCCGATTCTGATCAGACCGCCAAACACCCCGCCACTACTCAACAACCGACGGCGCCCCCGGCGTCGCTTCCGACGGCAGCCCGGTCGCCGTCTCAGCCTGCCGCTGTTGCGCTTGGCGTTCCTCTTCGAGGTAACCGATCGCCTTCTCGGCGAGGCTTCGAAGTTCGGCGCTGGGAGAGATCATCGTCAAACGGAACTGCTCCGACGCGCCGTCGAGATCGCCTTGCTTGGCCAAAACAGCGCCCAGGCCGTAGTGCGCCGCGTAGTATCCCGGCTGCAAACGGGACACCTCGCGATACTGCTCGGCGGACTCCCCTAGGCGCCCGCTCTCATCGAGCGCGTTGGCCAGGTAAAAGTGCGCTTCGACATGCAATGGATCGAGTTCCAAAGCGCGGTTGAACTCCCCCATCGCCGCCGTCATGTCGCCGCTCTCCCCGTGAACGAAGCCTAACCCGACATGAATCTGCGCCGAGTCGGGGGCAAGCTCGACGGCGGCCTGCAGGTGACGTCGCGCTTCGTCGACTCGACCACGTCGTTGCACCAGAAAAATTCCGTAGTCGTGTCGCCCGCGAGCATAGTCGGGTGCATCATCAACGGCGCGGCGGTAATGCTCTTCGGCCCCCACGAAATCCCCTTGCGCCTCGAGCAAAGACGCCAACAACGAGCGATTAACTCCGTCGTTGGGCCGCATTCGGATTTGCTGCTGCAAGATCTGGATGCGGGCGGCAAAGTCTTCGGCCGGCGCGGGTGACGGGGTTTGAGCCGACCCGGGCAGTGCCGAAACCGGTGCTTCCTCGGTGGGTTCCCGCGGAACCGGCGCCGGCGCGGCGGGCTCAGTGGCGGCTTCTTCAATTGCCAGTACGGGTGTGTCCGAAAGGGCGGCGGTCTCGTCAAGCGTCGCCGTGTCGTGTGGGGCGCCGCTCTCGGAATCAACGGAAAGATAAAGCCCGCCTACGAGAACAGCTCCGGCTGCGGCGCCGATAGCCATGACGCCGCCCAACCCGAGCCCGCGCGGTCGGGGAAGGGGTTTGGGCTCACCGGCCGCGACCTCGGGGACGATAGGCGTCCGCGGGGCCGGCCCCCGTCTGCGTCGATCTCGCTTTGCTCTCTTGCCGGCCATGATTAAGGAAGGACGTCTCCGGTCAACTCGCCTGAGGGGCTGCGAAAAATGGGGACTGTGCCGAGCGCCGACCGAATAAGTTCCATTGCATCGGTAACCGCATCCGGCGCGCGCGGCTCGGTTTGGGACTTCAGCCCCCCCCTCAGCCCGAGTAAAGCCCCACCCGCTTGCGAACCGTCCGCATCGTGTCTTCGGCGATCGGGGCGACGCGCTCCGCCCCGCGCCGCAGGATCTCGCGAATCACATCGCGATCGTCCGTCAATTCGTGAAATTTCTCTTGGATCGGCTCCAACTTTTCGACCACCGCCTCGGTCACTGCTTTCTTGAGCGCGCCGTATTGCGAGCCGCTGAATTTCTCTCGCGTCTCCTCGTTGCCCGCCCCGCTGAAAGCCTGATAAATCGTGATCAAGTTCGCGACGCCTTCACCCAGGTCGTCGAAGTCCACGGCCGGCTTGGTGTCGGTGACGGCGCGCCCGATGAGCTTCTTGATGCGCGAGGGCGGATCGAGCACGCCGATCGAATGGTTCGACCCCGGCGCCGATTTGCTCATTTTCTGTGTCGGGTCGTCGAGCCCCATGATGCGCGCGCCCACCATCGGCAACTCCGTTTTCGGAACGACGAAGGTCTCCCCGTACTGTGAGTTGAAACGCGCCGCGATGTCGCGGGTCAGCTCCAGATGCTGCGCCTGATCCTCCCCGACCGGAACGACACCGGCCTGGTAGATCAGAATATCCGCCGCCATCAGCGCCGGGTAGACGAACAACCCGGTCCCAACCGATTCCTGCTGTTCCGCCTTGGCCTTGAACTGCGTCATGCGGCCGAGCCAGCCCATCGGCGTCACGCAGGTGAAGACCCAAGCCAACTCGACATGCGCCGGGATCATCGACTGCACGAATACCGCCGAGTGCTCCGGGTCGATGCCCGCCGCGATATAGATCGCGGCCACGTCCTCGATCTTTTCCTGAAGTTCGGCGGGCTCCTGATAAACCGTGATGGCGTGCTGGTCGACGATGCAATAGATCGGTTCGTAATCGTACTGGATGCGCGACCAGGTCTTGAGCGCCCCCAGGTAATTACCGATGTGGAGATTCCCCGTCGGCTGCATCCCGGAGAACAAGCGGGTCTTGGCGGCGTCAGTCATACGAACTAGTCATTCTATCGTTCGTGCTGACCGTTGGCCCTACTCCGGGTATTCCATCGTCATCGGATCGGGTAAGGGAATGCGCCGAACCTCGCCGTCCTTGGCGAAGTTCTCAAACTTGTATTCGGGCTTATCCGGATTGCCCGCCAGCATCTCTTCCACATTCCCCACGGCGAGAATGGCGGCCTCCTCGGGCCGCAGGTACTCTTGAGCCACTCTCAGAACGTCGTCGACGGTGACCGCCGCCACGCGGTCTCGATAGTGGGTCCAATAATCCTTCTCGCGATCCGTATACTCATCGTCGGCGAAGGTGCCCACCACCATCGAAGCCGTGGCGAAGAAGCGCGGAAAGATTCCAATGATGTAGTTCTTCGCCGTGTCCAATTCCAGTTGAGAAACCTTGTCCTCGCGAATTCGCTTGACCTCCTCGAGCACGATCGCGGTCGCCTGGGCGCAACTCGAGTTCTTCGACTGAAACGATGCCCGAAACACGCCGGGGTAGTACGTGCCCGCCCGAAAACTCGAGCCCGCCGAATACGCCAGACCCTCATCGGAGCGAACCCGCGTCATGATGCGCGACGTAAATCCGCCGCCGCCCAAAATCGAGTTCATGATCATCACCGCGATGTGATCGGGGTTGTCGCGTTGAATGCCCAAATGACCGATCGAAACACGCGATTGATTAACATCGGGCTTGTCGACCATCGCCAATCCCGGGACCGGCTGGAATTGGGGCGCGGGCACCGCGGGCACCGCGGGCTTTTCGCTCGGCCAACCCTCGTCGAGGAAGTCACCCAGTCGCTTCACCAGATCCTTCGAGTCGAAATCTCCCGCCGCCGCGAAAATCAACGACGAGGGGTGATAGTAGCGGGCGTGAAACGCCTTCATCAGCTCCGGCGTGACGGCTTCGATCGTGGCCTTGGTGGTCGACTTCGCCGAAAAGTGGTCGTCGCCGCGCATCAAGCGCCCAAACTCGCGGCCCTCGATGCCGTCGGTGCGGTCGTTGCGCCGCTGCATGCTTTGTAGGCTTCGCCGCCGCGCCAACTCCAGTCGTTCGGAGTCAAAGGCCGGGGTCCGCAACATGTCGAAATACATGGCCAGCGACGGTTCGAGGTTTTGCTTCAGGCAATCAAGCCCGGCGCGAGCCGATGTCCCGCCGATGCGGCTGTTAATTTCCGTGGCCAGAAACGCCGCCTCTTCGTCGAACTCCCGGGCCGACATCGATTCCGTCCCCCCGGCGCGCATCTGCGACCCCGTCATCGAAGCCAAACCGAGATGCTCGTCGGGAACCAGGTAGCCGCCCGTGCGAACCGTTACACCCAGCCGAATGAGCGGTAGTTGATGGTCCTCCACCAGATAAGCGACCCCCCCATGAGGCAGCTCGTGACGATGCTCCGCGGCTTGCGGCGGCTCGAAATCGAGGCCGGCGTACTCGAGTTCGCTCGGGTGCGCGGGAATGTCGCCTTCCGCCCCAAAGAGCGAACCCGGAGCCAGCGCCGCCCCGCCGGCCCATCGCAGCCAATCGCGCCGTTTCATTCCTTGTAGCGACTTCATCGCGCACCCCCCGGCCCGCCGCCCGGACCCGGCGGCCCTTTGCCCCCCGGTTTGGTGTAGTAAACGGCGACCGTTCGATTCTCAGGCCGGAAGTATTTCTTCGCAACCCGCTGAATATCTTCTCGCGTAACCGCTTGGATGCGGTCGGAGAACTTGTTGATGTTCTCCCAATTGCCCATCGCGTCGTAGACCAGCAATTGCATCATCAGGCTGGTCTTCGACCGCAAGCGCCGAAAGTCGCCGGCGAGCTGTTGGTTCTTGACTTTCTGAATTTCGCGCTCGCTGACCAAGGTCTGCTGTATCGCCTCGACCTCCTTGTCCAGCGCCTTTTCCACTTCTTCGGGCGTATGGCCCTCGGCCGCAACGCCCCCGATGCTGAAATACCCGTCGAATTTCAACCCCGACACAGCCGCGCTCGCACGGGTGGCGACTTTCTGTTCGAGGACGACCGATTCATAGAGCCGCCCGGTGCGCCCGTTGAGGACGCCCGACAGCATCAGCAAGGCCGGTTCATCCACATGCGCGTCGGCGACGGTGTGATACCGGATGCTCACGCTCGGAACCGTTTCGGCATACCCTGTCAGGCGCTTCCGGGCAAGCTGCTCGATCTCACGGGTGCGGACCGGCTCGGGACGCCGCGAGCCTCGCTCGAGCCGCCCGAAATACCGCTCGGCCAACGCAATCGCCTCGTCGGGCTCGAAATCTCCGACCAGCGCAGCCGTCAAGTTATTCGGCGCGTAGTAGACCGAAAAGAAGTCCATCGCTTCCTCTCGGGTGATGCCTTCCAGGTCGCTCGGCCAACCGATGATCGGCCAACTGTAGGGTGACGACTGCCAGAACATCGCATCAAACTGCTCCTCCAGTTTCCCTGTCGGCGTCGAGTCAACCCGCATGCGGCGCTCTTCATGCACCACGTCGCGCTCGCTATAGAATTCCCGAAACACCGGATTCACCAGCCGGTCCGCCTCCATCCAAAACCACAGCTCGAGCTTATTAGCCGGGACGTTGACGAAATAGATCGTATAGTCCCAACTCGTTCCGGCATTCATGCCCGAGCCGCCGGCGGTGCGATAGATGCGACTGAAATCGTCTTTGATGAGAAGCTTCTTCTGCCGCGAGAGCAGCTCGTCGAACTCCGCCAGCAATTCCTTGTGACGCTCCGTGCGCGCCGCCGGGTCTTTAGGATCATCGATTAACCCGCGCCGATGTTGCTCGATCAGATCCTCTTCCTGTTGGCGAATCTCGCTCTTGACGGCGTCGAGCCGCTCGATGATCTTCAAGTCTTGCTCGATATCCGACGTCCCGACCACGTGGGTTCCCTTGAACATCATGTGCTCGAATAGGTGCGCCACCCCCGTCACCCCGGGGCGTTCGTTGACCGAGCCCACCTTGGCGACCCAACCGCAAGAGATATTGGGGTCGCCTTGGCGCGGAACGAGCAGAAATTTCATCCCGTTCTTGAGCGTATGCACCCGAGGCTCGACGCGCTGCGCCCACCCGGCCCCGATCGAGACGGCAAGCAATACGGTTACAAATGAAGCGGAGAGGAATCGACGTGTGAATACCGGCATGGCTTTCTCCAGTGTAAGACGCCCCGCGGGCCACCGTTGTTCCCTGGGCTTTCCGTTGGGTTCCTACCGCCCCTTCAGGGCTCGCATGGGTGGGGGGGCTACCCAGGGTTCCGCCTTCGGCTCCACCCTAGGCTATATTCCTGCCGCCGCTTCGCGGCTCAACGGGATTTGCGACGTTGGCGAAGGGGGCGATGCGGGGAGACGCCCCGATGACTCGGGGCGCGGCAAGCCTGGCGGCTCACGCCGCGTCGGGTCGGGTCTTGGGTTAGGCGTCGTGGATGAATTGGGTTCGTATGGTTGTTTTTGGGGGGCGGGTTGGATGGTTTAAGTTATTGATATGGCTTTGGTTATGTGATTATTGGGACGGGGTTGGCGATGGTTTGGATGCTCTGGAATGGGCTGGTGGGGGGGACTCCCCACCGTTTGTCAAGTGCTGAGGAAGGGCGGTACCCTTCCAGAGCGGCTGCCCAGCGCGGTAGTTCAAGCTGCCGCTTGGGCCGGCGGCTGACGACGGGCGGGGTCATACAGGGTTCCCTGACGAAGCATGGCGCACAGCACGGCCAGAAGTCGGTCCGCAAGACCGCGCAACGCGCGCCCGTGAGAATGCCCTCGGCTGCGCAACTGATGGTAATGGTGACGACTGTGGGGGTCGTGTTGGATGCTCACTCTCGCCCAATGGTAGAGCGCGTTGCGTAAACGGTCATTGCAGCCGCGACGCATCAAGACGGCGATCTTTTTGCCACTGCGGCGCGTGATCGGGGCGCTGCCGCAGTAGGCTCGAAGAGCGGGGTAGTCTCGATGGGCGAGAGCCTGTGAGGCCTCGGCCAGCATCGTGGCGGCGACGACACGTCCGACCCCGGGCAAGGAGAGGATGATCTCGACGTCGCGATGCTGGTGAGGATCCTCGTCGTCCTCGGACGGGGAAGCGAGTTGCTCCAGCAGGGTTTGGAGGCGCCTGGCCAGCTCGGTTCGCTGCTGGGCGATGAGTCGCAGATGAGGAATGAGTAGAAGAGCGTGTTCGCTCGCTGCGTCGGCCGTTCCGGCAGCAAGTTGGAATCCCGGCGCTCGCAGTTCGTTGACGATGTCGGCCGATTGGAGCCGGCGAATGCGGTGGGCGCGAAGCAACTTTTCGATTCGTGCCGGTTTCAGTCGACGAGCCTTTGCGGGGCTGGGAGCCAGTTCCAGCAGGGCCCAGAGCCAAGCTTCGTTGGCGGCTGGGGACAAGCGCAAAAGCTGCGGGTAGTAGCGATAGAGTTGCTCGCGAAGTTGGCAGCTGTTGCGGTTGAAGCTGCTACGCAACTCATCGTCGAGACGAGTGAGGTCGCGCAGGCGCATCACGAGCGGGTCGTCGACCTCGATGGCATGGAAGCAATGCGGGTCGGTTCGCAGCGAGCAAGCCAAGACGAAAGCGTCACGGCGGTCGTCTTTGGCGCCGGCCGGGAAATGCCGGTCTCGGAAACGATCGAGTTGTTTCGGGTTAAGGAAGAAAGCCGAGAATCCCCGTTCGAGCAGCGTTTCGACCAACGCGCCACGCGGGACTTCGATCGCGACCGCGATGGAAGCCGGCGGGCAGCCGGTCAACTCGAGCAGTTGATTGAGGAACTCGCCGACCGCCGAACCGGAATGAACGACGGTGCGTTCGTGAACGATCTCGCCCTGGGTGTCGAGCAGACAGATTTGATGGGCCTCGGTGGCCCAGTCGATACCGACGAAGAATTGAAATGCAGATGCAGACAAGACAGACTCCTTTCGCCAGCCGCCGCAACCAACGGCACCCCTGTACTGGCGCTCGAACAAACGGCGCGAACTCCCCACTGGGCTTTCGGTTGCGGACCACACCGGGAGGGCGCAAGTCCCCCCCAGGCGTTCGATCACGCAGGGGGCGAAGGGCGCTCCTCTCGGGTGGCCGGTCTTCTATGAACTACCGCGCTGGGCAGCCACTCTGGAAGGGTACAGGGGGTAGGAGAGTGGATTGGGGGGGCTGGGCTTGGGTTGGGGCGGGGTTGAGGCGGGGTTGAGGGGTTTTTGGGCGGGGGATTGATTGGATTTGGTTTTTTGGGGTTTTTTTCGAAGATTTGGATGGAGGTGTGGCGTTTGGGTGGGGGTTGTTGGTTGTTGTGGAGCCGCGTTTGGCGGCTAACGTAGGGGTGGCGGGGCTTTCGCGGGGTTGGTGACGGGGGTGGTTGTGGGGGCCGAGTGGCTGGTTCGGACGCGGTGGGCGGTGGGAGCGGGGTCTTGGGATGTTTCGGGTCCGCTGGTTTCCGTATGGTCTTGGGGGGTCGTCGGATACCGCTTGCTTACGCGCGCGGCTCGGTTTGGGACGGCGTGCTCTTCGACGGCGCGGTCTGGGACGGCGCGGTCCGAGGCTAGGCGGTTGATGACTTCGGGGTTGGCGGGGACGTAGCGGTGCTGTAGCTCGGGTGGGGCGGTGGGGTCGTAGACGTCGAAGCCGTAATCGCCTTTGTTGCGGGCCTCGCGGGCCTGGCGGGATTTTTGATCGCCTTGGCGAATGTCGGTGAGTAGTTCGACGGCGCGGTAGAAACGGCGGGTGAGATGTCCGTCATAGCGGGAGAGTTGGACGACGGAGTTGGTGTTGCCGATCATGGCTGCGCCGAGCAGCTTGGTGTGGCCTTGGCGGTCGAGCTTGATGTCGGCGGTCGAACTGGCGGTTGTGGCGGCGGGCGTGGTTGATGTTGGCGGTGATGATGGCGGTCTCGATGCGGGAGAGGCGCTGCATGCGCCAAGAGGCGTCGGTGATTTGGCGGCAGATTTCGCGTTCGAGAGGATTGCGGGGGGAAACCCAGTCTTCGAGGGCGGTGAGTTGGCAGTCGAAGTCGGCGGGGTCTTCGCCGGGCAGGACGGCGTCTTGGGAGAGCAGGCCGTGCTTGAGAGCGTTTTTGGGCGAGCGGGTCTTGCCGGCGGCGGTGCGGGGTCCAGTGGAACTTTTGGCGTTTTCGCGATTGGCGCGGATTGGTTATTGGTGGCCATGGCTTCCTCGTTACCAGGATACGGCAGGGGGGGAAGGGGTAACGGGGGGTTGGATTTTCTAAGTTGTTGGGAATACAGGGGAAATATTTTTGATTCTTACGTGATGGAATTGCGTGTCGCATTCCGTGTCGCCGAATTACGTGTCGCCGATTTACGTGAACCGTTAGCCGTGCGCCGTTGGCCGTGAGCCGGGTTGAAGAGGGGACCGGCCGGGGGCGGCCGGTCTTTGAGCTTGAGGAGGTTTGGTTGGCGGGTTTGCCGCCCTGAAGGAGGGTCTAGTGCCACGACCGCGTGAAAAAGTTTGTTTGGTTCGAAAGCACAATTCTTGAGTGACCGCATCGCGTGGGGAAAAAATGGGGGACAGTCCACTTCGCGCCAGGAGAAATTCTTGATTTGGTGGAACTTATTCGGTTGGCGCTCGGTGCAGTCCCCAATTTTTCACAGCCCCGTGGCGATGCGGCTCTGGTTGGCTGTGGTTTCCTTCGTCATGGCGGATCGAAGCCTTCTTAACAAGGTCGGGGAAAGGTGTCTTTTCACGTGGTCTGAGTTTCGGAGCCCAGAGCGCGAGCAACGGGCCAACTCCTAATCTCCTCCAAAACCGCTCCCGCCCAAAAACAAGCGGAACCGCGAATACAAACCGGCCCGACCGGCCGGCCTCTACTCGTCGGGGGGCGCGCCCAGGTGGGCGAGCATTTGGCGGGTCTTTTCGGCGTTGGGGTCTTCGATCTCTTCGTAAATCGCCAGGGCGGTGCGGGCATCGGCGATTGCCTCTTCGCGACGTCCCAAGTCGTCAAGCGCGGTCGCGCGATTGTGAAGGGCATCGCCCTCGCCGCGGCGGTCGCCGGTCTCGCGAGCGATGGCGAGATGCTGCTCGTAGTACTCGATCGCCTTGCGCGTCTCCCCTAATTCGCGATAGGCGACGCCCAGGTTCCCCAGCGTCGCGCCCTCGCCGCGGCGGTCGCCGGTCTCGCGGGCGATGTCGAGATGCTGCTCGTAGTAGTCGATCGCCTTGCGCGTCTCCCCTAAAGCGCTATAGGCGGCGCCCAGGTTCCCCAGCGCAGTGCCCTCGCCGCGGCGGTCGCCGGTCTCGCGGGCGATGGCGAGATACTGCTCGTAGTACTCGATCGCCTTGCGCGGCTTCCCTAAATCGCCATAGGCGAGGCCCAGGTTCCCCAGCGCCATGCCTTCCTGTTTCGGTTCCCCAGTTTGTGCGCGGCTTGGGTGGAGGTTTCGAGCCAGGCGATTTGGTCGCGGGCATGCAGCCGGAGGTTGAGGATGTGGGCGGCCCGAAGAGGATACTCTTGTGCGAGTAGCGCCGCTTGGTCATCATCTTCCGCGTGCGCGGCGGCCCAGGCTTGCCCGGCTTCGATGCGCGTCCGTTCGCGATCGAACAATCGCAACCCGTCAAGGACGCCTTCGTCGCCTTCGTCGCCTTCGAGGTAGCGATCGTGGGCCGCGCCCGCTACGTGCAGAAAACGCCCTGCGTGGCGCTTCGCCGCAGCGTACTCGTTTTCCTGCGTCAAGCCCTCGCGGGCCAAGTCGCGAAACAAGTCGTGCAGCCGAAAGCGCTCTTCCTTCTCGTCGAAGAGAACCAGGTTGCGGCTGACCAGGACCTCCAGCTCCTCGCCGTCGAGTTCCCCGATGGCCTCCGCGGCCGGGCGATCGAACGGCGCGGGGAACACCGCCAGCGAGCGCCATTTCTCGACCAGTTCGGCTTGGTCATGCCCGAGCGCCTCGACGCTCTCCGCCAAGACGGCCATGACCTCGCGGCCCAGATAGCGCAAGTCTCCGCGATCGCGCTTAAGCTTCTCGATATAGGCCGGGGTTGACAGAGCCTTCGATCCGGCCATGCGCTCGCCGGCCGCCCGCAACGCCAACGGCAGGTAGCCGCACAACTCGGCCAGGCGGGCGATCTCGTCGTCGGTCGCGCGGTCGTCGCCCACATTCTTCCGCAGCAGCTTGGCGGCCTCGTCTGGGGAAAGCTGGTCGAGATCGACGGGCTCGACGCCGGGCAAGGGGATCGACTGCCGCGAGGTAATTAGCATCGCCGAGGGCGGCTTAGGCGCCAGCGAGGCGACCTGGGCGCTGTCTTTCGCGTTGTCGGCCAAGATCAGCACTCGCCGCCCGGCAAGCAGGCCTTGATAGATCCCGGCGAGATGTTGGTCGTTGTCGGGGAGCTTTTGGTTCGGGATGAGAGCGAGCAGCACGTCGCGCATGGCCTCGGCGGGGGTGGTGCGTTTGGCGTCGAGGCCGCGCAGGTTGATTTGGACTTGTCCGTCGGGGTAGTGATCGCGGACCTCTCGGGCGACGTAGTAGGCCAGCTCGGTCTTGCCGACGCCGCCTTGTCCGCCGATGGCGCTAATGGCCGCGCCGCGTTGCTCTTTTAAGCACGCCGTGATTTTCTCGATATCGGCGGCGCGGCCTACGAAGTCGGGTACTGGGTTGGGGAGTTGGGGGACAAGACCCGCGGAGCCGGCTGGGACCGCTACGTCGGCGGCCGCGGGGACCGGCGGTAGTGCCGGAATCGGCGTGGGATCGTCCTTCTCTTTTAGAAACTTTCGGAGAAAAGGAAAGACCTTGAGCCAAAATGCCCTTCCTCCCTCTTTCAGGAGCTCATCCCCACCTCTCACTAGCGCGTAGAGAACCCCGACAACGATCAGGTAGCCAATCCATTTGACAATTTCGTTCAGAGTTAGATGGGTATTTACTTGACTCAGGTGACCACAAGATGTAGGTTCGATCGGCTTCCAGATCGAGGGACCCCGCGAGGCCCCGTTCAAGGATCTCCAACTTCGCCCGCTCGGGAAGGTTCACTGGCCCACCAGTCCTCCCGCCGGTGACTTGAAAGAACAATCCGTCGACGAATGGAAGGCCGAAAATCCACCGTTTGAACGACTCACCGAGGATACGTGGGCCCGGGAGACTAAACAACTACGGGAGATGGCGCGTAACCCCCAAGGATTCCGGCCCTTATTTCAGGGAGACGCTTCGGACCAATGGCGAGAGTCGAACAGCTTCTGGTCGGTCAAGGACGGCGAAATCAGTGGCACCTCAGCTAACAATTCCTTTTGACGAAAAAGGATTATTCGGATTTCATTCTGAGGACGAGGGTTCGCATGAGGCCCGAGACGGGGAATTCGGGGATCCAGATTCGCAGCCATATTTCGGCGACGGGCATGGAAGGGTACCAAATTGACATGGCCGTCTTCGACACCGGAAGCAACCGTCTTCCCTGGTGGGGACAGATCTACGGCGAAGAACTGAACCGAGGCTTCCTGTTCGGAATCGACGACCCCCGGAAACGTCTCGAACTCGTTAGGCACGGCGACTGGAACGACGTCGTGATCATCTGCAAAGGGAACCACCTGATTGTCGAGATCAACGGCGAAGTGACCGCCGATCTCGTCGACTACTACGGGGACGACACCGGCCAAATCGGTTTCCAGCTCCACGTCGGCCCGCAGATGACAGTCGAGTTCCGGGACGTGCTGATTCAGGAGCTCTAATTCGCCCGGCGTCTGCTCGTTTTTTGGTTCAAACCGTTCCGGCGCTTATGCGCGCGACCTTCCCACCGCGAGCCCGGCGAGCCGAAGAAAGCGGATCGTAGCGTGGACACGCTGAAACCACGCAGTCAATCGTCGCCGCCCGCCGTCAACTTGACAGTGCCGCTGAGCTTGATAGTCGGACCGGAGATCGTTTTGCCAATCCCCTACGCTACTTGTCAAGTAAGCGGACAGCACCCGACGCGCCATTGACGTAGATTTGTGCTCCGTCAGGGATGCGGCTCAGGTCAGCCTTCACATGTCCGACAACCGGCACGCCGCACTCCCGTGCTACCTGTGAAAGATGGTGCGAGGGCCGGCCGGGGGAGACGATACCCCGGACCAGTGTCAACAACGAGTGCCATTCGGAATAGCAGAAAGCATGGTCGTGTGGAAACACGAAGATGTGTTCGTCCGTCAGTGAGTCGAGCAGGGCCGGATCCCAAAGGTCCGCGACCTGCCGCACGATTCCGCGTGACCTTGCCCCCGAAAACTGGACCATGGTAAATGAGAGGAGCCCGGCGGCTTCGCCGCCGGGGGCGGGGCCGGTGGAAAGGAGCAAGAATGCAAGGCAAACGACACAGCGAAGAACAAATCATTGGCGTCTTGAAGCAAGCCCAGGCCGGCGTCAAGACGGCCGAGATCTGCCGTCAACACGGCATCAGCGAGCAGACCTTTTACCGTTGGAAAGCCAAGTACGGCGGGCTCGAACTCTCCGAGGCCAAGAGACTGCGGCAACTCGAAGACGAGAACCGCAAACTCAAACAACTGGTCGCCGACCTCAGCCTCGACAAACAAGCGCTCCAGGACGTGTTGTCAAAAAACTTCTAGAGCCCCAGGCACGGCGTGACGCGGTGAACCACCTGATCGAACACCATCACCGCGGTGAACGCAAAGCCTGCGGGCTGATCCGACTGGCGCGCTCGACCAAGCGTTATCAGGCGCGGCCTCGCACCGACGAGCAAGCCCTGCGGAAGCGCTTACGCGAGTTGGCCGCCGAGAGGCCGCGCTTCGGCTATCGGCGCCTGACGGCGTTATTGCGGCGCGAAGGCCGCTCGGTCAACCCCAAGCGGGTGCATCGACTTTACCGCGAAGAAGGGTTGGCGCTCGGTCGTAAAACCCGCCGTAAGCTGCGTCGCGCCGGCACGCCCTCGGCCGCGCCCCAACGCGTCAACCAGCGTTGGTCGATGGATTTCGTCAGCGACGGGTTGGCCTCGGGGCGCTCGTTTCGCAACTTAACCCTGGTCGACGAGTTCACGTGAGAATGCCTGGCGATCGAAGTTGACACGTCGTTGGGAGGCGCAAGGGTGCGACGGGTGTTGGAACGCGTGGCCGCCGAACGCGGCCGTCCGGAGGCGATCTTGAGCGACAACGGACCGGAGTTTCAATCGCGGGCCGTGGAGGCTTGGGCGCTGGAAGCGAAGGTGCGCCGGGACTTCATCGAGCCGGGTAAACCCGTACAGAACGCTTTTATTGAAAGCTTCAACGGACGCTTCCCCCCTGCCTCAAAATCTTTCCAAAACGATGCGATTAGGCACGATAACGTACACATTGACGGCCATGTTCCTACCCCAGGAAATCGCACGACCTCATCCCTTTTAGCCCGCGGAGACGAAAAACAGTGGGGAGCGCCTAATGAAGGCGCTGGTCGACATCCGGATGGCCAAGGTGATCACCCAGATCGCCGAATCGTCCCAGTACAACCATCGCGGCGAGCTGAAGAAGGCGATCCGGGAGCACAACAAGCCCCTGGTGGACCAGCTGTCGTCGAGGAGTTCCGCAAGGCGCTGCGCCTGATCGGTATCGACGCCACCCTTGCCGAAGCCGTTGAGACACCGGCGGACATCCAAAAGTTCCTCGACGAAAACTCGAAGGACCTTGATTTAAAGAATCTGAAGACGCCGATCCGGAACCAGCTGCGGGGGTTCCGCAAGAATATCGGGGCGGGGTTCGGCAAGCTCAGGGCAACGCTCGACAAGGCCGACGTGCCGTCGCACCTCGAAGCCGAGTACACGCTGCTGATGGATACCGAGCGGGTAACGGAGTCCACCGAGGATTCGGCGTTTCCGCTGGTCGTCTGGGTGGCGCAAAACCTCGACGGCGAGGCGGCGGGCGCGGCCTACCGCATTCTTGCCGCCGTCACCGCCCGGCGGCAGTTCCTCAAGGATCAGCTGGGAGAGAAATACATCCTGGCGGACAACATGGAGAACGCTCTCAAGGCGATCCGAAGAGGCGGCGGGACCGAGTGGGAAGGCTTCGCGGCCTGGCAACCCGACCCCGGGCGCCACATGTTCACGGCCCTGACGATCCCCGAGCACGTCTTCGACCGGATGCGGTCAAAGCTAGCCGAGGTCTTCGAAGACTCAGGGATGGCCGGGATGTTTCCCGCCGGGGAGGTCGCGGCCATGATGGACAGGATAAAGGAACAGCGGGTCGTCGGCGGGCCGAAGTTCGAGATGGTGCTGCCGGTGGAGCTGGCCGCCACGCTCGACTCGTTCGGGAGCAAGGACTCGGACTACTACGCCACCGTTGAACTCTATGAGAAGTCGATCCGGGCCTGGAAGCAATGGACGCTCATCAACCCCAGGCGCTATTTCAAGTACAACCTGCAGAACACCTCGGGCGATCTCGACGGCGTGATCGCGGCCTTCCCGAAGGCGCTCAAGTGGAAGTACCTCGAGCCCGCGTTTCTGGAGCTGTGGGACGTGACGGTAAGGAAGGGCACGCCCAGCGCCGTCTTCCAGGAGGCCGCCGAGCGCGGCGTGCTGGACGGCGGCTGGTCGATCTCCGAGGTCTATGACGTCCAGAACGACATCGAGGGCCTGCTGGTGAAACCGGGCCTCTCCCAGCGGACGCTGAGGAAGATATGGAAGTTCCTGGCCAAATCGACCACCTTCCGCGAGAACTTCCTGCGCTACGCCATGTATCTGGCCGTGAGGGAAGAGATTCAGACGGCGCGGCGGGAGAACCCGGGACGGCTGAACGAAGACCTGATGCCGCTGGTCGGCTACGGGGCCGGTCGTATCGACCAGGTCAACGCCATCACCTCCGACGCCGACCGCGCCGCCTACATCTCCCGTGAGTCGCTGGGCGACTATGGCGCGATCAGCGTTCTCGGCCAAAAAGCTTAGAAAGTGGGTGATTCCGTTCTGGAGTTGGCAGGAGATCAACGCCAAGCGCTATTACCGGATAGGGTCGAACATCGTGGCCACCCGGAAGGGCTTCGGGCGCGCCGCGTCGCTGGCCGCCCTCGGCGCCAAGGTGGGCACGCGGGCGGCGCTTTGGCTGACCTGGCGCCTGATGGTGTACTCCGTCGGGACGTGGATGTGGAACAACCTTCTATTCCCCGATTTGGAGGAGGAACTGAGGGACGAGGACCGCCGCAGGCTGCATCTGATCTTGGGCAAGTCAGACGACGGCGAGATCAAAATGCTGCGCATGCCGGGAGCGTTGAGCGATCTGATGGGCTGGTTCGGTTACGACGACGTGCTGGCCGCGCTGTCTCACATTTCGAAAGGCCGGGGATCCTGGCGCGACGTGGCCCTGGCGGTGGTCCAAGCCCCGATCAGCCGGCTCGTCAACGGGTTGACGCCGACGTTCAAGGTGCCGGGCGAAAGCCCTGGCCGGCCGCAGCTTCTTCCCCGACGTGTTCAACCCGCGTTTGATCCGGGACGGCTGGCGGCACCTGTTCCGGGCTGTCCAGGTCGAGCCTGTCTATGACTGGTATCTAGGCAGGCCGTCGCCGGGAGCGGGGCACGTGCTGATGACGACGTTTGTCGACGCGCGGCACACCGGCTACAGCGCCTACGCCAAGATCCGGGGCGAGGCGTATCAATGGCTGCGGGCGGTCGAGGGCGAGGAAGGCGCGCCGCTCTACGCGAGCCGGCGGGGCAACGCCTACTTCTACTACCGCATGGCGCTCAAGTTCAAGGACACCGAGGCCGCCGTGAGATACCGTCAGGAACTCAGGCGGCTAAAAGTGAAACCGGATATGATGCGGGCCATGCTGAAGCGCGCCCATCCGCTCGGCATGCTGAACAGCCGGGAGCGCCGGGCGTTCCTGCGGACACTGACGCCCACCGAAGAGCGCAGCCTGCGGCGCGCGATCGACTGGTGGAGGGAGACCTATGTTGGAGGTCACAAGCAGGCGCGGCGGGATTGACATGGGACTGTATCGGAAAAAGCCCGTTAGTCGTTCAGGCAGTCCGGTTGACCGAGAAAACCACGATCAAGACCCTGGAAGGCACCATGACCGCCGAGCCTGGGGATTGGTTGATCACGGAGGTTGCGGGCGAGCAGTACCCATGCAAACCGGAAATTTTCGCGCAGACCTAGTGCTCATGGGTTTGATCTATTCTGCTCCTAGGTGGATGTTCGAGCTTGACGGTGATGTTCTTCTTGTCCTTGTTTCTTCCCCACAGGTAGCCGAGTGCCGTCATGCCGCTCCATACTCCAATCGCCGCCGCCGTCACCTTGTCTCCCTGATTTTCCCACTCCGTGACAACGCCCAGTCCTAGACCTAGGCCGCCCAGGAAAAACAGCGTTCCGAGAAGGGCTCTCTTGTACCCGTGATGCCGGGTGAACTGCACGGTGGAGATCCGATCCGTGGGGATGTCCTGAAGTCCACGCGGCACCGGATTGGGGCCGTTGCTCTTCTTGATGTCTACCGTCAAGAGACCGTCCTGGACCTCCTTGACCCGGCCCCGCAGTTGGGTGCCATCGGCAAGGAAGGCGTTGATTCGTTGACCGCTGAGCATCTCGCGGAACCACTTGGTCTCGGAAGAACTGACAGAGAGGACCTGGTTCTGAGCCGCCTGCACGGCGCCGGTGGCGAGCAGACAGGCACACAGCGGGAAAACAAGGCAACTCGCCGCCCTTCGCGCCGGTCTTATTCACACAAAGAACTTCGCTGTAGCCGATTTCCGCTACAGGTTGAACCACTACACCAGAAAAGGAGAACAAGCTATGAGACAACGAACCTACCTACCACTTGGCGTCGCAATCCTATCGCTCGCCTCGGGCAGTACCTTATTGCGGGCATCGAGCCACATGGATGCCCCGTTGATCACTTTCGACGACCCGGCCAATACCACGGATGTCTACGCCTTCTGCAGTTCCAATGACGGCGTGGAGTACGTGACGACAGCTCTTGCCGTCTATCCGTTCGAGGAGCCGGGCATCGGACCGAACAAATACAATTTCGATGACAACGTTCTGTACGAAATTCACGTCGCGCTCGGTGACGACGTCGCGACGGGGCGCAAGACGATCAGTTACCGCTTTCGGTTCGATACGACCTACAAGAACGACCAGACCATCTTGCAGTCCTACACCTGCGTCGTTATGGCCGTCGACGATGCTTGCCAGAACTTGACGCAAACCTACACTGTGAACAAGTGGGACCGTCGGACGGGTGGGATGACCTCGCTTGGAAGGATGTCCGGCGAGCCGCTGATCGTACCGCCCAACAATCAGGGCCTGGTAACGCCGAAGTACAACCAGGGGGATGACGGCGAAATGCCGGCCAAGGAAGGCGTCGATTCCGCGTCGGCCTTGGACGACTACACGACCGCTTCGGTCTACGAAGTCGGCGCCGCCCCCTACCGCGTGTTTGCGGGCCAGCGGGACGACGGCTTCTATGCCGATATCCAGTCGATCTTTGATGTCGACCTCACGTTTGGCGGACGCAACAAACCGTTCGACAGCCAGGGAGGCTTCAACGTTTCAGTCATACGATCGTCCTGGATATCCCCTTGAGCGTGATCGGAGGGGACGAACAAATCGTCGGCGTGTACGCCACTACGAGCCGCCCGCGGCTGACGATCCTTCGCAGTCAGGCATCCGACGTACCGGCGGTCCGCGGACTTCGCTCAGGTCGCACGCCAGGGGAACCCGCTGTTCTGCGAAGCCCTGATCGCGATCGAGGATAAAGACCTCTACAGCCGGACCAATCCTACCCAAGACGCGGCCCTTTTCGGCCAATACGCCTCGAACGTTCAACTCGTGGCGGTGGTGTCGGCGACTCTGGGCCTCAACCCTCCGATTACTCCCGATCTAACGGCCATCTTCATCCCCGACATGATTCGGGTGGACCTTTCCACGCCGGCTGCCCGTCTCGCGGGCGGCGGCTCGAATCCGTCGATGCAGGTTGTGGCTGACGACGCGGGATTCTCGCGGATAAGTCTATTTGGCGGCGATGTGCTTCCCAGCAGCTTCGGCAATATCCTGGGAGGAGATAGCGCATTCGGTGGTTTTCCTAACGGTCGACGCTTTGGCGACGACGTGCTTGATATCGCGGTGCTCGCTGTGTTGGCGCTTGGCGGCGTCGACGTAAGCGGCGTTGACGATATCGATCGGGTCACCGCCAATGACATTTCCTACAACAAGGTGTTCCCTTACGCGGGTACGCCGTTGAATGGCCGGAACCACAAACACCATTAAGGGGTCCGTTAGCTTGGACCGCCCCAACCCAGAGGCAGGCAGCCGCTGGCTGCCTGCCCCCTTTTGGAAAACGCTTTATGCCTACGTCCTTTCCCACACGTCTCCTGATCGCTGCTGTGATCTTGTCCGCGCAGGTGCTGCGCGGTCACGACCCGGGTCTGAGCACAGCCGTTGTGCGGGTTACGGACACGGGATTGGAAGCCCGGGTCACGTTTTCTCCAACCGATGTCGAAGTTCTGGTTCCCCTCGATGCGGACCGTGATGGGGAAGTCAGCCCGGGAGAATTCGACAGTGCAAGGACGAAGTTAACGAGCGCGATGATGGACTCTTTCGAGATCGCCGTCGATAATCGAGCGATCCCCATCAAGGAAGCTGACGCATCCCTGCAAGTTGAAGAAGACAACATCCACACCAGACTCTTATTCGAGCCCGCGGCGGGTGAGCGACTGTTCATTCGTTCTCGGTGGCTAACGGGACTCCCCTTCGGTCACCGGCAATATCTGGCCATCGTCGACCTCAACGGACAAACAATCGAGAAGCGGCTACTCGACGCCGAGAACTCATCCGCGACGGTTCATCTGCGCCCTGCGGCTCGCGCTGATTCGAGAGTCGCGTTCGGCGACTTCTTTACCCTGGGTGTCGAACACATTGTCACCGGGTACGATCATCTGCTGTTCCTGTTGGCCCTACTGATCGGCGGAGGCGGTCTGGTCGCCTCGGCGAAGATTATCACCTCGTTTACAGTGGCGCACTCGATCACGCTGGCCGTCGCGGTCTTTGGTCTTGTGGAGCTTTCTTCAGGATTCGTGGAGGCAATGATCGCCCTGTCGATCATCTACGTTGGTGCGGAAAACCTGCTCGACCGAAGGCTCGGGCGGCGCTGGATCATCACATTCCTGTTCGGCCTGGTGCACGGCTTCGGGTTCGCCTCCATTCTTCGTGAGATTGGCTTGGGCAGCGGTGCCGGAGTCGTAGTGCCGCTTCTCTCGTTCAACCTCGGCGTTGAGCTCGGTCAAGTTGCTCTAGCGATGATTGCCCTTCCGCTCATTTGGCAATTCCGACGTCGCTCGACCTCCTTCGAACTTTGCGCTCGGCTAACCTCGGCAGGCATTGTGATTCTGGCAGCCCATTGGCTCGTCGAACGCACTCTGCTGCTGTGATCCGATGACCTTCTCGTGTAGGTCGAAAGGAAGCTGTATTCCCAGGTTCGCCAAGATTATTCAACAGGTTGCCGGATAGATGAATCCAATGGGACGTGCCGTTTCGTACTCATTCTGTAGATGGGGACTTGCGTGACAGCGCCGAGGGCTCAAGCTGAGGATTCCCGCGCGCACGAGTTGTGGGCGGATCTCCTGGCCCGAACGGCCCAGGGCGACCAGGGCGCTTTGGCGGAATTGTACGACGCCACGGCCCGGTACGTCTTTGGCTTGGGATTGCGCATTCTTGGAGACCAACCGAGTGCCGAGGAGGTCACGCTGGACGTTTACGTTCAGGTCTGGAAGCAAGCGGGTCGCTATAGCCCAGGGCGCGGTAGCGCTTTGGCTTGGCTGCTGAATATGGCGCGCAGCCGGGCGATTGATCGGCTCCGGTCGAAGGGACGCCGGCAGCGCGAACAGGAGGGCCCGCCGGCGGCGGTCGCTGAAGTGCCGGATCGCGCACTGACGCCGGAGCAGAGCAGCTTGGCCTCCGAGTGTCGGCCGGCGGTTCAGGCTGCGATGGGAGCGCTTCAGCCGCCGCAGCGCGAGGCCATCGAGTTAGCCTACTTTTTGGGATTCAGCCACTCTCAGATCGCGCAGCGCCTCGGCGAGCCGCTTGGCACGGTGAAGACGCGAATCCGCCTCGGTATGCTTCGCCTTCGGGAATCATTACAGCCCCGGATCGGTGCGCTATGAACGGGCAACATCATCAGAATCGTTCCGGCGAAACCTGCGAGTGGGCCGCACTCGCGGCGCTTGGCGTGTTGACTCCCCAGGAACGGGACGCTTACGCAGAGCACTTGGAGGGAGGGTGCCCCGTTTGCGAGGCTGACCTCTTCTCGTTCGAAGAAGTGGTCGGCCGTCTGGGGATGGCGAGCGAGCCAGTCAGCCCTTCCGCTCTGCTGAAAAGCCGGCTCATGGCCCGAATCTCTGAAGGGGCGGCCTCAAGCGCTTCCCGGGGCCCCGAGTCGACCGAGCCGCGGCGAGTAGGCCGCTTCGTCATCTCGAACTCGAGCACGGCCGAGGGTCCAAAAAGGTTCGGGGCCAAGAACACGTTTGGATGGGGCCGACGGCTGGCGGCTGCGGCTGTCTTCTTAATGGTCTGTTCGGGCGTTTGGATGGCCGTGCAGATCCGCACCGCGCCTCATGAACTTGACCACGCTGCTCAAGAGACGTACATCGATTCGCTGTATGCTCGAGTGGTCGCCATCATTCGAGTCGGTCTGGGCGACCACCTCCACTGCACCGTCTTCCGAAAGTTCACAAAAGACCCTCCAACCTTCGAGCAGATGGCGAAGAAGATGGGGCCGGACTGGGTCGGCTTGGTGCCGCTCGTCGAGGAAAGGGCGCCGGAGCAGTATCGCGTCATGCTGGCCCATCGGTGCGGATACCGCGGGCGAGAGTTCGTTCATCTCGCCTTGCAAAGCGATGCGAAACTTCTCTCGGTCATCATCACACCAAAGAGGGCGGGCGAAGACTTTTCGACAGAAAACCTTGCCTGCACGGTCGAGGGAACGCGAGGAGCCGTTGGCCAGATAGACGTCGAGGCGCCCATCGCCGTCGTAATCGAGAAAGCAGGCGCCCTGCCCGTTCACGTCTATGAGAGATTCGGTGACCGGATCTCCGCAGGTGATCTTGTAGTTGAGGCCGGCTTCCCGAGTGACGTCGCGAAGCGACGGGAGCGCGTCGTTATTCGCGGGGTGTTGGTCGTTCGCGACCCCCGAGGCCGGACCCGCGGCCACCCACACAACCACGCCGAGTGCAAAAGGTAAGGCCCGCGGATGCAAACTGGACGGCACGGCCGGCTCAATTCCCGACTCGGGTCCCGTTTGACGTCACAACCGCCTCCGCTGGGACCTACTCACACCGGTAGTGTAACCCTGATGTCGGTCGGTCGGCCTGGATCACGACCCTCGC
The DNA here is from genome assembly GCA_965248235.1 of Bryobacterales bacterium. Lineage (GTDB taxonomy): Bacteria > Acidobacteriota > Terriglobia > Bryobacterales > UBA6623 > UBA6623. The sequence goes on from CBDFIU010000004.1 coordinate 1,680,731, forward strand.
GCCGCCGCGGGCTCAACGAACTCGACCACGTTACCGTCGGGATCCTCGACCATCGAAATCTTAACGCCGTCGGCGAATTCGACCAGCGGGATAACAACGGGCGCTTTGGCCTGTTCCATCTTCGCCATAAGCGCTTCGATGTCGGGGACGGGTACGGTAATAAACCTGTAGCGGATAGCCTTCGAGAGGCTGGCGGGACTGCGTCCGGGGGGCTCCACGTCCATCTCAACCAGCTTGATGAACGACTCGCGATACGCGAGCCAGACCATCTTCCCGTCGCCGATGCGACTCACTACCGGCTCACCCACCTGCCCAATCCGGAACTCAGACACGACCGGCAGGCCGATGAGGTCGCGATAGAAGTTGAGGGAGCGTGTCATGTCTCCGACGACAATTCCCACGTCGATAGTTCGTTGTGGCGCAGCCGAGGTGGCGGGGGCTGTCTCTTTGGTGGAACTTGTGGCTGGCCCCTGTGTGTTGCAGGCAGCCAAGAGGCAAAAGAGAGCAGATCCCACGACAGGCTGGAGTATTCGATCCGCGGTTGGGCACTGCATGAAAAGCGGCTCCTCGTAAAATGCGGGAAAGTGGGGTATCCATTTGACTCAGGTAGCCACAAGATGTTGTGGTCGCGCGAAAGCATCTACCAAGAAGCGAATCCCGAGGTTACTGCTCTGGCGCGGCGTGGGGCTGCGTAGCGCGTCCGATTCTCGGAGTTGCCGCCCGAAGGCTGCCACCGCAATGAATTCGCGTGTGGGTCGGCTTGGCGGCCACTCGCAATCTCACATTCCTGTTCCGGAGCCGCGAGGCCACAACCCATAGGGTGTACCTGAATGAAGTGGATACCCCACTTGCGGGAATTTCTACCAGGATATCCGTTTCGGCCGGCCCCAGCGATGCCGGCATAGCCGCGTCGCGGCATCGATGCAACAGTCCAGGGAACGCTTCTCAGGTTGGTCTCGCATGCCCCAGGTTGATCGAGGCGGTCACACCTTATACCATCAGATCAACCGACTGACAGATCAACAGGGTGTTGATCCCCGATGAAAGCCGTCTCGAAACCACAGACCGCCGCCGGGTTCGCGCGGACAGACTGGCTCGTAGCCGCGCGGCCGGGGGGCCGGACCCGGCTTTCCATCGTTCTAGCGGCCCTTTCCCTTCTTTTCGCGTTGACCGCTTTCGGGCAGCAGCCCACCCGCGATGATGCCGAACAGCATTATCGGCGCGCACAACAGGCGCTGGAGAGGAAAGACTACGAGACGGCCGCCGAGGCGTGGAGAGCGATTAGCGCCTTAATGCCTGATCTTCCCGAGGCTCGCGCCAACCTGGGAATGATCTATCACTTGCAGCGCAAGTATGAGCCGGCGATCCGAGAGTTTCGCGAGGCTTTACGACGGAACCCGCGGCTGCCGGCCGCGAAAATATTGCTCGGCATGGACTATTACCTGACGTCGCGGCCCGAATTGGCGATCGACGAGCTGACCGAGGCCGTGGAGATGGATCCTCGAAACGCCGAGGCTCGAAAGTGGCTGGCGTTGAGCCACCTTCAGGCGGGCAACCTTGGCGAAGCCATTACAGAGTTCAAGGAGTGTCAACGGCTCGATTCGAGTGATCACGAGCTGATCTTTCATTTGGGCCGAACCTATCGCAAGCTGTCGACGCAAGCCTTCTTCGTGGTGCGGCAGGATAGGTTCGATTCTGCTTGGTTCTACCTGTTTCGCGGGGAGCAGTTTACGCAGCAAGGCGATACCGGAAAGGCTCTGGAGGAATTGCGGCACGCCGCGCGCATGGAACCGCAGTTGCCCGGCGTTCACTATAGGATCGGCAAGTTGCTCGAAGCGCGGGATGAGCCGCTGAAGGCTGTCGAGAGCTATATCCGGGAAGTGCAGAACTTCCCCAGCCACCTGCTTGCGGCCGCCGGGCTGGTACGCGTCATGACTCAAGTCGGAATGGAAACCGCAGCGACTCAAATCCGTCGACGGGCGGAGGAGCTGCACGGCGACCGCCCGGCGGCCCTGCGAGCCCTGGCCGCGGCGGCAACCGATTCGCCGGCGGCCCGACAGGACCCTGTAGCCGCTAAAGATGCACAGCGGATTAGGGAAGCACTACCCGACCTGCAGGCTGGCGCTGACGCATCCTGGAGCGTGAAGGCGAATGCCGCGTTGCTCGCCGGTGAGCCCGCGGAGGCCCTGGGACTCGTCCGGCGGGCCGCCGCCGACGGAAACGCCGATCAGATCGAATACCAGCAGGCTCGCGCTCACCTCGACCTCGGCCGACTCGAGGAAGCGCTGCAAGGGTTTCTAACCCTGCACAACCGACACCCGGCCGACGCGGAGTTTGCTTTCTACGTCCAGAAATGCGCCGAAAGACTCTCGGCGCAGTCCCTGGAATCGTTCGCCTCGCTCGAGCCGAACTCCTACCGCACGCACCAACTCCGGGCCGAGCACCACGCCGCTCGCGAAGAGGACGGCGAGGCGATCGAGGCGTACCGGCAGGCCTTGGCCCTCAATCCCGAGGCTGCGCAGCTTCATCTGGAAATCGGAACCCTCCACATAAAGCGGCGGCGATACGAGGAGGCGATCGTCGCCTTGGAAGCCGAATTGAAGAACGACCCCTATTCAGTTCCGGCCTTGGCGCGAACCGGCGAAGCCTATTACCTCACCGGAAAGATCGCCGAAGCGCAACGGGTCTTATCCAAGGCGGTCGGCATCAACGCGAAGTCCGCCGCCGCTCACAAGGTGCTTGGTCAAGTTTATTTCAAGCAACGGGATTTCGCTAAATCGGTCGAGCATCTGCAAACCGCTCTGCGCTTCGGTATCGGAGACGGCGCGACCGTGCACTATCTGCTCGGACGGGCGTTTGGGATGTTGGGGAACCGCGAGGAAGCAGCAAAGCATCTAGCCATCGTGAAGAAGCTGAAAGAAACTCGCAGCGCCATCATCCGAGGGCGCTTCAAGGAATTGGCGAAATGAGCGCTGCATCTCACGGGGCGCGTTAGGCGGCCTGCCGGCCTTACAACTACTCGGCGGAGTACGGCCGGGGCAATTCCGTTCTGAATATCATCACCAAGAGCGGTACCAACGAGTATCACGGTGTTGTGTATGAGTTCCATCAGAACGACAACCTCAACGCCAACGACTTCTTCCTCAACAGAGCGGGGCAGCCGAAAGCCGAGTCCAAGCGCAATCAGTTCGGGGCCGCCGGCGGTGGGCCCATTGTGAAGAACAGGGCGTGGTTCTTCGGAGATTTTGAGCGGATGCTTCAACCGAGACCGAGATCCATCTTCACGCGCGTTCCAACGGCGCGCGAGATGGGAGGGGACCTCTCCGACCTCCATACCACCGCCGGAGAAGTGAAAAACATCTACAACCCACTGGACGTGTCCACCAGTGCGGACGGAACACCAATACGCAGCCCGTTTCCCAATAACCAGATCCCGGCTTCCATGATCAACCCTTTCGGGCCGAGGCTCCTTCCCTTCTGGGGATCCGGTCCGAACAACGCCGGACTCAAGGGTCCCAACGGCGAGCGAACCGAAATCGGGAACCTCCAGTTTCCTCTAACGACGAACACGAGCTGGAGGCGGTGGGACATCAAAGGGGACTACCAGGCCACTCAGAATCACCGCTTCATGTATCGTTATTCAAGTAACGTGTTTGAACTTCCGACATTCCGGGTGTACGGCACGGAGGCGGACAATTTCGGCGAGAACAACAGGAACCCCGGTTGGAACAGCGTTCTTTCCTGGAGCTGGACAGCTTCGCCCACCATGGTGATCACACAGGGTTTCAACTACACCTTCGTCCTCTGCGATTCCTCTCGGGTGCCGGGCGCTTCGGGCTTTGACGTCAGACCTTTGGGCGGGCCGTTCAACGACCCAGACCTTCTGAACTGGGTTAATACGTTTGCCGGCGGGACTGCATTTCCCGCTGTCGGAACCAGCGGCTACGCCTCGTTGGGCACCAACAACACCGTCGACGAGCCGCATCACAACTTCGGTTACTCGGTAGGAGTCATCAAGACGAGCGGCTCGCACACGCTGAAGGTCGGCTTCCAGGGGAACGTCCGTGACACAAATCAGAGAAAGTCCTCCGGTACCGGGGGGAGCTACAGCTTCTCGGGCCGATTCACCCAGGGCCCCAACCCGTTCCTCCCCGATGCGAACACAGGCAACGGGCTTGCCGACATGTTGCTCGGTTTTCCGGGCGGTGGCGGCATGGCTTCAGGTTTTACCACAGCCACGAGGAGCAAGTATTTGGGTTGGTATTTGCAGGACGACTGGCGTGTGACGCCTCGCCTGACCCTCAACCTCGGAGTCCGCTACGAGTTTGAAAGACCCTTCACCGATCGTTTCGACCACTTCTCCCGCTGGAGCATCGACGCGGTGACTCCTTTAGCACAGATGAGCGGCCCAAACACCGGCAGCGGAACACTAAACGACTACTTCCAAGACCTGGTAGGCAGGCCGCTGCTGGGCGCCGTCGTCTGGCCCAGCTCTCCCGGATATGACCGGGGCATCGACAAAGGGGACTACAGCAACCTTGCGCCTCGATTGGGATTCGCCTATCGGCTGACCGACAAACTGGTCATGCGGGGCGGCCTGGCCAAGATCTACGCGGTCAGCCCGGCTACCTCCACCGTTTCGGCCGTGGGCCCTCCGGGCAATGTGGCGAACACGCAGCTGGTAGGTAGCGTTGACGGGATCAATCCCGCCACGACCATTGACGATCCTTTCCCGGCCGGGTTCAACGATCCGATCTTCGATTCCCAAGGACTGCTGACTCTTGTAGGCGCGCCATTAATCGTCGGCGCTGCCAACGGCACCACCCATACGCCTTATTTGTGGCAGTGGAACTTTGGATTTGAGTATGAGCTTCAGGACCAATCCGTTCTCTCCGTCGCCTACGGCGCCAGCCGGGGCGAGCGCCTGCACTACGCCATATTCAACTGCGGGGACCAGATAGCGGAGAAGGACTTCACCCGCTTTCGGGAGAGGGTGTTTGAGTCGGTGCCGAATCCGTTCTTCGGGATCATTACAGACCCTACTTCGCCGTTGAGTCTGCCTGAGGTACAGCTGGGACGCTTGTTGAAGCAAAACCCTCAATTCACGTCCCGAGTCGCCACCCTACCCTCCTATTCGGGCCCCACTCAGAGTGAGTTTAGAAGCACCTTCGAGTCCTTGCAGATCGGCTATAAGAAGTCCACCAGAGCCGGCCTAAGTCTGCAGCTAGCGTACACATTCTCGAAATTCCCCACGAATGTGGATTCGTTTGAAGCCGGCTTTTTAGGGCCGAACACAGCTCAGCAAAACCAGGTTTCCTTTGAGGGGGAAAAGTCGCATTCGGCGGAAGACACGACCCACCGCTTGGTTTCCGGTTGGGTCTACGAGCTTCCCTTCGGCCGCGGCCAACGCTTTGGTTCGGGCATGTCCCCCGCACTCGACAAGATTGTCGGCGGCTGGGAGGTGTCCGGGATTATGACGGTCTCCAGCGGATTCCCATTAGGCGACATCGGCGTGTCACCGAACAGAACGGGAGCGTTCTCGGACGGTGGTACCGCGCGGCCTGATTTGGTCGGCGATGCCTGCCTTTCCAGCGGCCGGTCTCGGTCGGAGAGAATCTCAAGATGGGTGGACGAGAACGCGTTCCAGCATCCGGAACCCTTCACGTTTGGAAGCGCGCCCCGCAACCTGAATTGCCGCGGGGACGGCTGGAAGAACTTCGACATTTCCATTACGAAGCACATTCCCATCAAGGAGTCGGTGAGGGCGGAGTTCCGTGCCGAGTTCTTCAATGCTTTCAATCGGACCCAGTTTCGGCACCCCAGTATGACCTTTGGAGGCGGCAACTTTGGGCAGGTGACCAGCCAGGAGAACGAACCGCGGATCATTCAGATAGCGTTGAAGATTCACTTCTGACCCGGGCGGGATTCTTCCCCACTTGCCTGGGAACTTTCAGGGAATCGGCTAAAGGGCGGGCCTCACGGCCCGCCCTCTTATTTCATACCCTGCAACTCAGGCATACTAGAGCCTCATGCGACAAGCATCACGTTTAATCTGTCTACTCTGTTTCTGCCTTGCGCAGGCGGTTGTAACGAAAGGCGGTGAGTGGCCGACGTTCGGACACGATCCACAACGAACGGGTTGGGCTGTCGACGAGCGATCGCTCAGTCCGGAAACGGTATCCAATCTCGAGTTGAAATGGAAAACGAAGGTCGACAATCAGGGTTCCATGCTCTTCGCGTTGACGGCTCCTATTGTGGCCGTGGACGTGTCGACGCGCCTCGGTGTGAAGGATGTCGTCTACGTAGCCGGCAGAGAAGGGAAGGTTTTTGCGCTCGATTCCGACACGGGCGAGCTGTTGTGGGAGTGGGAGGTTCGGTCCTACGCGCTGCCCAACAACGTCGGGCTGCAAGGGACGGTCTATTGCCCCAACGGCGTCAGCGCGACACCGACCTTCGACAAGCGTTCGGGCATCCTCTATACGCTCGCCGAGGACGGTGCTCTCTACGGGTTGGACATGGGCAGCGGGAAGGTCCGGTTCGGGCCGGTGCAGTTTGTCGCTCCCTTTGCGAAGAGTTGGAGCCTCAATCTTGTCGGCGACACGATCTATACGACACTGGCTCAGGGCTGTGGCGGCGGGCTGGGTGGATTCTATTCCATGGATATCAAAGATCGGCATCATCCCGTCGTGCGGCAACTCCTTCTCTCCAACACCACCACCGGGGGCGTCTGGGGCCGGGGCGGCCCCATCATTGGCGAAGATGGCCGCGTTTACGGTTCCACGGCGGACGGCCCTTTCGATCGCGCCCTGGGCGATTACTCGAACACCGTTGTCGCCGCCTCCCTCGACAAACTCGATCTCGTGGATTATTTCCTACCCCACAATTGGTGGGAGGTTTTTCGGGAAGACCTGGATTACGGTTCCGCCAGCCCGGTCTGGTTCGGCTGGCGGGATTACAATCTGCTCGCCAGCGGCGCGAAAGAAGGCGTTTTGTATCTGCTCGACGCCGACTCGCTCGGCGGTAAGGATCATCAGACGCCCCTGCTGGCGGGGATCAAATTGGGGAACGATCCGAAGTCCAGTTCTTCTTATGGGATTTGGGGAGGGCTCTCGATGTGGCGGGACGAAGAGGGCGACACCTGGCTCTACGTTCCCCTCTACGGGGCCGTATCGGAGTCGGCGCCGGAATTCCCCGTAGACCATGGCGCCGGCCAGGACGGCAGCGTCATGGCTTTCAAGGTTGTCGCGGACGGTGAAACCAACAAGCCGGCCCTGGAGCCCGTTTGGATTTCAGCGAACTTCAAGGTGCCCGATCCTGTCGCTATTGCGAACGGGGTGGTCTTCGTCCTCGAGACCGGCGAAAACCCCGATCAGAGGGGTGAGTGGAATAGGTCGGGAGAGGTGGGCGGGCGTACTTCCAACACGAAGCCCGCGGTTCTCCACGCGCTCGATGCCCGAACAGGGAAAGAACTCTACAACAGCGGCGAGGCGATGGAAACCTGGGTACACTTCAGCGGGTTGGCCGTCGCCGAAGGTCGTATTTACAGCGTTGACTACGATTCCAACGTGTACTGCTTCGGGCTTAAAGGCAAGTAAACCACGCCGCCTTACTTCATTGCCCGCCGGATACCGTTTAGATTCCGCGCCATTGCCTTCGTATTCGGATGAGCCGGGCCGTAGGTCGACTCCAGGATCGTCAAAGCGCGTTGCGTGTATTCGAGGGCTCCCGGCAAGTCACCCTGTTGCTTGAGAATCGAGCCAATCTTGCTCACGGGAATCGCCACGTTGGGGTGCTGCGGTCCCAGCGCTCGCTCGACAATCGCGAGCGCTCGGTGATTGTACGCCAGCGCACCGGTCAAGTCCCCTTGCGCGAGCAGGATGTCGCCGACGTTTCCGACAGCGGCGGCCAGGTGAGGGTGATCCGTGCGGTAGACCTGCTCGCTGATATCGAGGGACCTTCGGGCGTACTGCAACGCATCCGACAATTCACCCTGGGCGTGGAGCGCCCGGCTCATGTTGAAATATCCGCGAGCCACCGTCGGATGTCGATTCCCGTGGGTCTTTCGGTCAATGGCGAGAGCTTGGCGGGTGTATCGCAAAGCGGCTTCGAAGTTACCTTGGGCTTGAAGAGCTTCCCCGCCGGCAGCCGCGGCCAGGGCAACGCTCGGGTGTTCAGCACCCAGTGCGTTCTCAGCGGCCGCCAGGGCCCGACGGCTGAACTCTAGAGCCCCGACCGGATCGCCTTGTGCCAGCAGAATCGCGCCGATGTTAATCGCGTCGCGAACCACGCTTTCATGCTCCGGTCCGTAGGTTTTTTCGTTGACCCCCAACGCTCGCCGCGCGTGTTCCAGGGCTTCAACCAGGTTGCCCTGCTCCTTGAGAATCACGGCGACATTGTTGAGATCCCGCGCCACGTCGGCGTGCTCCGGACCATAAAGTTTTTCGTCGATCGCCAAAGCGCGTCGAGCGTGTTCCAGCGCCGTGGCGAGATCTCCCTGAGCTTGTAGAATCGCGCCGATGTTGTTCGCGGCTATGGCTACGTTCGGATGCTCGCGGCCGTGGATTGCCTCTGTCATCGCCAGGGCGCGTTGCGCGAACTGAAGAGCTTCGGGGAAGTTTCCTCGGCTCTGGAGGTCCCGGCTGATGTTGCTGACGCCCCCCGCCAATGCCCCAATCCACTCGACATACTCGTCCGCGACGCTGCTGAGACTGCCGCCGGGCGACCCTTGCTCATCGTGAAGGAGATCGTCGATTTGCGCGGCCTGCGCGTCGGCCTCTCGAATATGTCCGCTCAACTCCGCAAATTGCTTGCCGGAGACGACGCAGCGGTTATACTTCGCCACGAGGAATTCCCGAAACTCGCGGCTTTGCCCGACGGCGCCCTTCAGAGATCGCGCTAAAGTGGGGTCCAGTTCGGCGGAGCGCTCCAGACTCTCGCTGAGTCGGCTTTCCAATGCGGCTGCGACAGGCGCGTATTCCGCCGTGAAATCCGCGATTTCGACGGTTTCCCGCGGGCCGTCGCCGCAAGTGATGATGTTCTTGTCGGATGAATCGGAGCCCCGGGAGAACCACAGAAACACTGCCCCTATGACGAGTCCGATTAGGGTCAGAAAGAGCGCGGATCTTCGGGGCGGGGGGGGCGCCTTCGCCGCGGGCGGCTTCCGTTTGGGCCGCTCACTTGGCTTGGGGCGTCGTCTGCTCACGCCTGAAAACCGTAGCCCGCTGCTGACGCACTGCCGACCCCACGCGTCGAGTGGAACACACCAGCACCGCTATCCGTCGGCTGCATTCACCCATCCATCGGGGGAGACCTTCCAAGCCTTGATGCCGTTGTGGTGATAGAGCGAGTTTCGCCCTCGCGCGGCAATCAGTGCCTGGGTAGAGGGTTGGACGTACCCCTGATCGTCGACAGCCCGCGACTGTAAAACGGTCTCGCTGCCGGCCCAGCGCCAAGGAAAGCGAAACCGACTGAACGCCATCGGTAAACGTGGCTCCTGAACTTCGGCGGCCGCCCAGCTCTCTCCACCATCCGTCGAGACTTCAACCCGCTCGATCGCGCCGCGGCCGGACCAAGCAAGACCGCGAACCTCGTAATACCCGGCGCCCGTGAGCTTTTGCCTCCCGGAAGGATAAGTAATCACCGACTTTACTTCCATTTCGAAGCTGAATTGCCTTGACCGACCGTCCGGCAACAACTCCGTGTACTTCGAGGTCTCGTCCTTGGTCATGTGAGGCTGATCGGAAACCTTGATTCGCCTCAGCCACTTGAGGTTCTGGTTCCCCTCCCACCCCGGCACCACGAGCCTGAGCGGATAGCCCTGTTCCGGCCGCACCGCCTCGCCGTTCTGCGCGTAGGCGACGATCGCATCTTTCATCCCCTTTTCGATAGGAATACTCCTTTGCATCTTGCAGGCGTCGGCGCCCTCGGCCAACAACCACGTGGCTTCCGCATCGACTCCGCTCTCGTTCAAGAGCAACGACAGCGGCACGCCCGTCCACTCGCTGCAACTGGCAAGCCCGTGGCTCAGTCGGACCTCGGGAGCCGTCTTAGGACCCCACTCTCCACCGCTGTTGCCCGAGCACTCAATGAAATAGATACGCGAGACCGACGGCAAACGCTTGATTTCATCTACTGAAAGGATCAAGGGTCGCTCGACCATCCCGTGAATAAGGAGCTTATGCTCGGCCGGATCGATATTCGGAACTCCGGCGTGGTGCCTTTCGAAATGCAAAGCGGACGGCGTAATCATCCCGTGCGAGTCGGCAAGGGGCGTTCGGCTCGAGGCGGCCTCCGGCGTTTTCGTCGTGCGCAAGTGGCGAGCGGCTTTCTCGTAGACCGATCGGGCGCCGTATCCGCGAGTCGGCTCCCCCAACAGTCGCGGAGCCTCGTCGGCGGACTCGGGCTTCTTGCAGGCGCCCAGCACACCGCTGAGAGCTGCGCCAAACGTAATAAAGCGGCGGCGAGTCCCCGACTTCGACTCGCCTTCCTTGACGTCCTTGATCGGTCTCAAACGAACCTCCCCGCGCGCGAATGGAACCGGGCTTCGCGAAAAACCCGCTCCAGTATACCGGAGGCGACGACCCGAACAAAGAGTTGTGTCTTCGTGGTGATGTCAAGCTGCTTGTGTAAAAACTTGGAGGGTGCGATTTTTCCACTCCAGGTTGAAGCGATGCGAAGCACGACTTGTGACGTACGGCAGACCGTTGTGCCCATCCGGGCTGGTCCGAACCTTCGCAATACAATAGGGGCGAACCCGGAACTCGCCAACCCTTCCATGCACCGAGTCGGCTCTATTGTGGTCCTCTGTATCTGCGGCGCGCTGGGAATTGCGCTGTCCGCCCCCAGTCCCTCCTTTGATGCCGACATCGCACCGCTGCTTTCCGCAAAGTGCGCCGGCTGCCACTCGGCGGAAGCTAAGCCCAGTGGTTTCTCCATAGAAAACCTCGAAGCGGTCATCGCCGGAGGCAACAAGCACGGCCGCGCCGTAGTTCCCGGACACCCCGAACAGAGTCCGCTTATCCGAGCCCTGCGCGGCGAAATCTCCCCGCGTATGCCGTTGGGAGGCGCACTCGCATCCACCGAAATCGCCCGCATCGAAGAATGGATTCGTGGGTTGCTTCCCGAAGTAGCTAACGCGACGGACACGGAATGGCGTTGGCCCTTCGAGAAACCCGTCAAGCACGAGCCGCCCGCTGTGAAGAACCCTGCGTGGGTTCGCAACGCTGTCGACGCCTTTGTTGCCGCCAAATTGGATGACAACGAACTCGCGCCCGCACCGCCCGCTTCGAAGCGCACCCTCGCGAAGCATTCCTCTACGACGACTCCCCGAATGCCTACCCAGACCTCGTTGACAAGCTCCTCGACGATCCCCGCTACGGCGAACGTTGGGGCCGGCACTGGCTCGACCTCGTGCGCTACGGCGAGACCAGCGGCCTCGAAGGCGACGGCGCTATCGGCAACGCCTGGCGCTACCGAGATTGGGTCATTCGCGCGTTCAATGCCGATATGCCCTACCACGAGTTCGTGATTCAACAGCTCGCCGGCGGCGACGAACACAGCAAGACGCGCAACAACTACGTACCCAATCCGCGGGGCTACATCCCAACCGGCTTTCTACGCATCGCCCCCTGGGACCGCTCGAATCTCGTCGCCGCTGAAGTTCGCCAAAACTATCTCAGCGAGGTTACGACTTCGACCGCCTCGATCTTCCTCGGCCTCACTGTCGGTTGCGCCCGCTGCCACGACCACAAATACGACCCCATCCCGCAACGGGACTTCTACCGCCTACAAGCGTTCTTCAACGCTATCCAAGTCGAGGACTGACAGGGCGCCGTCACGCGCCCCGAAGTCCCCTACAAGGACGAAGCTTTCGCCGCCAAGGCCGAAGAAAAAATCAAGCAGTACGAGGAGCGCTTGCAAGACGGCCCCGAGAAAAAAGAACTCGGCAAGCTCGAACAGCAACTTCTCGTCAAGCTCAAAGCCGCCAAGGCCAAACAAGCAAAGGACGAGGAACTTACGAACAAAGACCTGCGCCTCGAGATCGGTCGCGAAGGCCAAACCGTTTTCATCAAGGCCGAGCAAAGAAGGCACGCCCAACTTCGCGAAGACGCCGACCGCACCCGCGACCCCCAGGAGAATGACCCACTCGAAGCCTACGAGGCCGAGCTTCTCGCCAGGCTCAAGGACGCCTACGTAAACGGACTTGCCGACCCTATGGCGCGTTTCGACGCACTCACTGTCGATTCTGTCCGCGCGGAGATCCGATGCACAGTACTCAGCCGACTCCTTCTTCACCGAGGGACGCCTCTGTTCCAGCTTTCACCGCTCGATTGGGCACTGGTCGAGACCTGGAAGGACGCGGGTGTCCCTGTCGGTCCCGGCGGCGAGGGAAACGGTCTGCCTCCATACGCTCATGGCTTCTAGCCCGCTGCCGTCCGTCCGGTGATGGCCTCCCGCAAGCCTTCGAGCAGCCCCTCGAGCTTGGCTTGGCCGTATTCCAGCCGCCCCACGCGATCCGCCAGCTGCTTGATGTCATCCCGCAGTTGCGCTTCCATCTTCGTCATGTCAGCCCGAAGTTGCGTCATGTCAGCCCGAAGCTGCGCCTCCAGCTGTCTCATGTCCTGCCGCAACCCACGGTTGCTGGTAAGGATCAAACCCGCGAGCGCCACGCCCACGGCCAGAATCGCTATCATTTCCCCGCTCATCGTTCCTCCTCGCTGTGATTAGATGGTAGCGCAGCCTTCCCCGGCGGCGCATCCGTGAGGCCGCACGAAGCCTACAGGCAGCACCCAGAAATACGAATGATAACGTGCGAAGTCACGTTGGCGGGCCATCGTCCGGCTGATTCCATTCATTATCGAAGGCCCATAGGCAGCTGATGGCGTTGCCCAGGTGGTTTTCGACCTCATCCCGCCGCCAGTTGGGGACCTTCCCGGCGAGATCGTCCGGGCCCAACGTCAGCGTGCCGAGAGTGACAACGGCATCGACGAACGCCAGGGCTTCCTGCTCGCCCGGGTCGAGATCCGGGGGTTTTTCAGGGTCCTCCCCCGGCGGGCCGTAGCGCCGCCCGTCCCAGCTGGTACGTCCGCCAGGAGCCGCCAGGGAGCGGATCGGCGGGGAGCGGAGGGTTCAGGTCTTCAACCCGGTCATCCATCCCGGGATCGTCTACCGGGCGTTTCTGGCGGGCTACAAGGCCGATCAGGTGGCTGAGATCATCGGCATCGAGCCGCGGACGCTGGGCCGCTGGATCGAGACGTATCCGGAGTTGAGGAAGGCGCGGGCGAAGGCGCTGGACGCGGACGCCGAAGTCGCGCAATCGCTCTTTGACATGGCGGTGGGCGTGGTGGACCCGGTGACGGGCAAGCGCAAGGGCGCGAGCGTGGCGGCGGCGATTTTCTGGCTGAAGGCGCGGCGGGGCTGGCGGGAGGACGAGCGCGGGGCGAAGGGCGAGGCGTCGCCGCTCGATCTGAGGCCGGAGCAGGTGAAGGCGCTGGCGGAGGAGGTCATGGAGGCGATGAAGGAAAAGACGATCCAGGTGACGCCGGAGCGGGCGGAGAGTGTTGAGGAGGGAGGAGAGTTCTGACCGCCAAACGATTTACACTGTTACTGCTGGCGGCTGTGGCGTTGGTAACGTGTAGGCGAAACAGCGTAGACCTGCACGACCCTGCGTACGATAGTATGCTCCGTTACTGTGAGCGGTTTGCCACAGCCGTGCCGGCTCGACTGCTGAAGTCTCCTGGAGCAAGCTACGTTGCCGGTAGCGCGCACGTCTTTCGCACACGACTCGCCGATGTCATCACATACTTGTCGAATCCGTTTCAACCCCCTGATTCCCGGTTTGCCACCACTTGGCAATGCGCCTTTTCGATCTCCATGGATGGTCAGCTCTGCTCGGGGGAAGTAGCGTTGCCCGTTGCCGAGCACGCGGAGTTCGCCGAGTACACAAGCTGGCCCCGTCTCACGATCACCGACGACAACCGGATCGTGACGGCCGACGGCACGACGATTGGCTTTGCCGTGCCGAAGTACTTCGAGACATCTTGTCCCGTGAACGGAGAGGGCGGAGGGCCTTGAATCTTAGCAATTTATAACTATTGCAAAAAGAACAGACTAACAGCTTGACTTTCATGTGTTGCTGGAAGTTACACTCCTAGTTGAACCCCCTTGCAGGGGGCTTTTGGGGGCCGGGCCGGAACCGAGCCGGTGCTTCGGCAGGTGACGCCGTTTTCCCCTGCGGCACCCGGTCTCCAACCCCAATGGCTCAAACCACGGCAAACGCGATGCGCGAGACCGCCGAGCAGGTAGCCCGGATGGCGCGGGAACCCGGGGTGGTCGAGCGGCTCTCGCCCGATGAGCGGCGCAAGCTGGGGGTGGTGCTCGAGGCCTACGGGAAGCAGGCCAAGCGGGACCGCTATTTCGATCTCTATCCCGCGGACGGGCCGTTGTCGCGGCACGCCTACCGCAAGCACATGGAGCATTTCGCGGCGGGCAAGTGGGCTCGGGAGCGGGCGGTGCTGGGAGGCAACCGGGTCGGCAAGACGGAGATGGGCGCCTACGAGATGTCGGCTCATCTGACGGGTCTCTACCCGGATTGGTGGGAGGGCCGGCGCTTCGATAGTCCGGTCAACGCCTGGGCGGCGGGCAAGACGAACGACACGACCAAGGTCATTCTGCAGGAGAAGCTGTTCGGCGGGGTACACAAGGACGAGCGCGACCGCAACCGGTTGGCTGGGAAGGGCATGATTCCGGCCGACAGGATCATGCATGAGTCGGCGACGTTCCGGGCGGGTTTCCCGGGGCTGATCAGCGAGGTGGGAATCCGCTACCGGGATTCGCGGCTGGAGCACAGTGTTCTGGGGGTGAAGGCTTACGAGCAGGGCCGGCGGGCGTTCGAGGGCACGGCGCAGCACGTGATCTGGCTCGACGAGGAGCCGCCCGAGGACATCTACGGCGAGTGCCTGATGCGCACGGGGACGGTGGACGGGATGGTGTATCTGACGTTCACGCCGCTGGACGGGCTGACGGAGGTGGTGACGCGCTTTCTGCCCGAGGAGTTGCGGCCTCCGGTCGAGATCGAGGACGACGAGTACACGGAGCACTGATGCCCGAGGTTTCCCAATCCCGCCACGCCATCCAGATCGGCTGGGACGCCGCGCCGCACCTGACCAAGAAGGCCCGCCGGGAGCTGTGGGAGGCGACGCCGCCCTATCTGCGGGCGGCGAGGTTCCGGGGCGAGCCGACGCTGGGGCGCGGGCGGATCTATCCCATGGACATCGAGGCGCTGACGGTCGAGCCGTTCGTCCCGCCCGGGATCTGGACTAGGGTGTACGCGCTCGATCCGGGCTGGAGACGCACGGCGGCGCTATGGGCGGCTCACGACCGCGACTCGGATGTGGTGTATCTCTACTCGGAGTACTACCGGGCGCATGCGGAGCCGCTGCTGCACGCCGCGGCGGTCAAGGCCAGGGGCGAGTGGATCCCGGGCGTGGTCGATCCTTCTTCGATCGGCGCCAACCCCGCCGACGGGGTGTCGATGATGGAGCGCTACCGGAGGGCGGGGCTCAGGCTCCAGGAAGCCGACAACAGCGTCGAGACGGGCATCCAGGAGTGCTATGACCGCATGACGACGGGGCGGCTGAAGGTGTTCCGCACGTTGCAGAGTTTCCGATTCGAGTTCTCGATTTACCGCCGCGACGACAAGGGCCGGGTGGTGAAGAAGAGCGATCACCTGATGGACGCCATGAGGTATCTGGTGATGAGCGGCTTGCGGTTGGCGCGGACCGAGCGGATGGCAACGGGCGGGCCGATGAGGACGATGGCGGGCGGGGTGGCCGACCAAAGGGCGGGATTCTGATGGCGGTTGACGCAGTTGCGGTAGTGGGGCCGGAGAACAACGAAGTTCAGTCCGCCGACCCCTGCGCGGCGTTCGCGACTGAACTCCACGGCAAGGTAGCGGAGCAGGCGCGCCGTCGGCAGGTCATCGAGCAGCGCTGGTACGAGGATACCAGGCAGTACTACGGCTTCTACGACGAGGAGACGGAGAAGCGGCTGGAGGATGAGAAGGGGTCTTCGAAGCTGTTCGTCAACTTGACGCGCCCGAAAACCAGGGTCATGCGGGCGCGGCTGAACGACATTCTGTTCCCGAACGACGAGCCGAACTGGGACATCCAGGCGACGCCGGCGCCCGAGATCGAGGAGCTCGCCGCGAGGACGCAGGAACGGCAAGAGGCCGTCGGGATCGAGCAGCAGGCTATTGAGCAGGCCAAGGCCATCCGCCAGGAAGCCCGCAAGCGGGCGGACCAGATGCGGATGGAGGTCGCCGACCAGCTGGAAGAGTCGGGCTACGCGGAAATCGGCCGCAAGGTAATCGACCAGGCCTGCCTGCTGGGCACGGGCGTGGCGAAGGGGCCGTTCGCCGACTGGCGCCAGCGGCAGCAGTGGGGCTTGGACGCTGAGGAGTGGAAAATCGAGCGAGAGGGCGACCCCAGGCCCGCTTTCGAATGGGTCGACGCGTGGAACTTCTTTCCCGACATGAACGCGGCGTCGATGGAGGACGCGGAGTTCGTCTTCGAGCTGCACCGCATGAGCCGCAAGGCGCTCCAGAGGCTGGCCGGACGCCGCGGTTTCCTCGCCGATCCGATCCGCCGGCTCTTGAAGGAGGATCCCGAGCCGGGCGAGTTCAGCGACTACACGAAGTGCCTGCGCGCCATCAGCGACCAGGGAGAGGAAGGGGCCGAGGGGCGCTATAACGTGTTCGAGTATCACGGGCCGATTCCGGCGGAAACGCTCGAGGTGCTGTGTCGAAAGTACGATAAGGGCGACATCCTGGACACGGTGGACATGAGCGCCGATCCGCTCAGCGGCATCGAGGGGGTGATCTGGTTCTCCCAGGACCGCATCCTGCGCTTCGGCATTCATCACCTGGATTCGGAAGAGCCGGTGTATTCGATCTTCCGGCTCGACCCGCAGGCGACGGGGCTGGGGGGCGACGGCATCCCGACGATGATGCGCGACCCGCAGAAGGCGCTCAATGCCGCCTGGCGCATGACGATCGAGAACGGGTCGCTCTCGGGCGTGCCGATGTTCATCTTGGACCGCGGCGCCATCCGGCCGGCGGACGGCGACTGGTCGATCCGGCCGCGCAAGGTCTGGTACCGCGACGTCGAGACCGAGCGGCCGGCCATCGAAGCCGTCAAGCTCGACGGCTCGACCCAGGAGCTGTCGAGGATCATCGAGATGGCGCGGTCGTTTTCCGACGACGAGACGAACCTGCCGCTGATCGCCCAGGGCGACCAGGGGGCGCACGTCACGCAGACGGCGCACGGCATGAGCCTGCTGGTCAACGCCGTCAACATCGTGTTCCGCAACGCCGCCCGCGGTTTCGACGCCGAGTTCACGATCCCCAACATCCGGCGGCTCTACAACTGGAACATGCAGTTTTCGCCCAAGGACGAGATCAAGGGGGACATGCAGGTGTCGGCGCGCGGTTCCTCGGTGCTGCTGGTCAGGGAGCTGCAGGCCCAGAACCTGCTGATGATTCTCAATCTGGCGGCGACGAATCCCTTGCTGGGGAAGCTGATCCGGGTGCCCGCGCTGGCCCGGCGGCTGTTCCAGGCGCTTCAGCTGTCCAAAGACGAAGCGGTGCTGACCGAGGAAGAGATCAAGCAGCTCGACCAGGAGGAAGCCGGCCGGCCCGATCCCGAGACCGAATTGAAGCTCCAACTGGAGCAGATGAAGCTCGACAACGCCTTGCGGGTGGTCGAGATGCAGATGCAGACCGAGGTCTTGCGGCTGGCAACCCAGCAGGAGATATCGGTCGAGAAGATCGCCGCTGATCTCGAGAAGGTGCGGGTCCAGATGCAGAGCAAGGAGCGGCTGATGGCGGCCGAGATCGCCCACAAGGACCGCCACGGATCGGGTTTGTGATGATCGACATCGACAGTTCGACCTGGCAGGCTCTGCTCAGCCACATCGCGGAGCAAGAGAAGAGTCTGACCAAGGCCTTGTGCTCGGAGACGACCGAGGAGCGCAAGACGCAGTTCATCCGGGGGCAGCTCGAAACCCTTCGTAGACTGCGTAAACTACCTGAAACCCAAAACATTTAACTGTAGACTTGATTTTTTACATTAGGTATGCCATCGTGAGTTTAGGAATCGATGCAGGCTCCCGAAAGCCACGAAGCCGAAGTAGATCATCCCGGGCAGACTCAAACTGCTGAGGAGCAGTTTGCCTCCGGCTGGGATGCGGCTTCTACCGGGCCGAAGGCCCCGGCAGCCGATTCCGCTTCCACCTCGGATCGAATCCCTGAAACCGAGCCGTCCCCGGACCCCTCGTCCGCCGGCGGTGAGGTAGATCCAGAGCCGGAAGCGTCTTCCGCCCTCCCGGCGGCGGACACGGGGACCCCCGGACCTCCCCCGTCTGAAGAAGGCCCGGCGCAGGCGGAGATCTCCATCGAGGACTACAAGCGAAAGCATGAGGAACTTGAGGAGCGTTTCGCCAAGAACGAGCAAGAGTTAAGAGCAGCAGAAGGCAGACTCAGGCGAATCCAAGCCTCAGAAGTCCGGCAACAGGTGATCCCCACCGGGACGGCCGGCGTTCGAGCCCCCCTCAGTACTGCTCCGCGGCAACCACAGGAAGGCGCGACGGCGCCTCCCCTGGCGGAGCGGTTGAAGGGCGTGCGTGACGTCGATCCCGACCTGGCGGAATCGCTGGAAGAGGTGCTCACCCCGTTTCAGGCCCGGCTTGACGAAACCGAGCTGAAACTGGCCGAGCGCGTCGATGCCGAACGGCGGCTGGGATTCGAGGCGAAGCTGGCGGAAGTGGACCAAGCGGTGCCTGGCTGGAGGGAAGACATCGGGAGCGAAGAGTTTACCCGATGGATGGACCAACAGCCCGGATACCGGCAGGCCGCTTTCCAGCAAACCGATAACCCCGTCGATCTGATTGAAATGCTCTCCTCGTTCCGATCGTCAGTGAATGGCTCGCCGTCCCCGCAAGGGCCCGGCAGAGAGCAAGCTGACACCAGCGTACCGGCCCTACTCCCCGCCCCATCGAAACGCCGCGCCGCGCAACTCGCGTCGGCGGCGGGCGTGCCGAGTGCTTCATCCGCTTCCGCTCCGAAAATCAGGGGCGCGGCGGACAGCTTCGACGATGGGTGGGACGAAGCCGGACGCGAAACCAAAACATACATGAACCGTCAGCCGCGGGCCGCCAACGGGCAGTTCCGAGCGGCGTAAAGAACGGACGGATCATCGCGCCGTGCCCGGTCTTGCTACCGGAAGTGCGGGTGTGTGAGCCGGCCCACGAGGAGATTTCTACATGCCACAAGGATTGAACACCTACGGGGATATCGGGAACGCCACGGCCGGCTGGTACAGCCGCAAGCTGCTCTCGCACGCCATGCCGGTGATTATTCTGGAGCGCTTCGGGCTGACCAAGCCGCTCCCCAAGAAACAGACCAAGGTCATCGAGTTCCGGCGCTCTCAGCCTTTCCAACCCAAGACCATTCCGCTGGTCGAGGGCGTCACGCCGCAAGGTTCCGATTTCGGGTACGACACGATCTCCGCGCAGATTCAACAGTACGGCGACTGGGTCGGGATCACGGACGTGGTGCAGGATACGTCGAAGGACGACGTGCTGCGCGACATCGTGGAGCGCCAGGGCGAGCAGGCCGGCGAGACGAGGGAGGCGCTGACCTGGGGCATCGTGCGGGCGGGCACCAACGTGCAGTACGGCGGCGCGCCCCTGATCCTGATCTCGCTCGGGCTGGGGAACTCGATCAGCGCCTTTCACAGGACCGCGGCCGCCGTCATGATCGACGGCGACTCTTACGACCTTTGGGTTTCGAACGACTTGCAGGGCGACTCGATCTCGGGCGCGACGCTCACGGTGGGCTAAACAATGCCGACACGAATCTTTGACAAGCTCAAGCGCACGATAGCGGGCCAGCCTGTCGCCGACGCCGTTGATCTCGACGGCGAGATCGTCTTCTCGGTAACGAAAACAACGGCTGACAAGCTGAAGATCAGGCGCAAGAACACCGCCGGAGAGACGGTGGAACAACAGGTGGGCCTGGGGCCGGGCTACGTCCGCGACGAGCTCTATAGCGGCGACATCGACATCTTGGACACCACTCCCGCGGTGGACATCGCCGTCGACACCTGGACCGGCTACCACGAGCTTGAGATCGTCATAGATATCGGCACAGTCGGTTCGGCGCACGCGATCTATGGGCCGCTGAACGTCTTCCGTTTCTCGAAGGCGCTGCTTGAATCGCTTCAGGCTCACACGGGCGATGTGGAGTTTCCTGCCTACGCGCGCCGGATCGGAACAGCGACGCAATTCGGGGTCGGCGAGAGCGACCCGGGCGGACTCGCCTCCGACGGCAACAATCTCTACATGGTCGGGAGAAACTACCGGCGCTACACCCTTAACGCCACGACCGGCGTAGCATCGAATCCCGGAAGCGCTAATTTTGAAGTGAGCAGCCCCAGCACCCCAACGGCGCTGGCCTGGCACGACAGCACGCTGTATCTGGTCCTCGGTAACAAGCTCTACACCCTCAACACAGCCGGCCGGGCAGCGCTGGTCGGGTACATGAGTGAAACGATACACGGCCTCGCCTCGCTCGGGGGCACGCTTTATGGTGTCTCTCCCAGCAGCAGCCGCAGAGGCCTCTACAGCATCGACACTTTGCGCGCCACCGCCACGCGCATCGGCAGCGCCACGGACTTCGGGGTGGGCGAGCAGAGCCCCGCGGGTCTCGCCTCGGACGGCGCCACGCTCTACATGTTGGGGCGGACGAACAAGAAGCTTTACACCCTCGACACTACCACCGGCGTTGCGACGCCCCTGTCAAGCGCCTCAAACTTCAACCTTGGCAGCGATGTGGCCGTCACTCCCGCCGGCCTCGCTGTCCACGACGGCGCGTTCTACATGCTCGACGATGCCGAGGACGTGCTCTACCGGGTGGCGCTCGCCTATTCCGCCGCCGTCATTCCGCTACAGGTGGTGACGGAATTCGGCGACCGCGCCATCCTGGCGCTGGCCCGCCGCTCCGACAACACCCTGGCGCTGGCGGGAACCCTGCCCGAGGCCGACGCCAGGTCGCTCAAGATCTTCGGCATCAAATACAGCGCCGTGTTCACGGCGGTTGAGGAGGCCATGGATTCATGACAAACCACGACAACGAAAGGGGGTGGCTCCCATGCCGACACAGATCTACCACGTGACCCCAACTCCAACCAATCTGGTGAGCGAGCTGTCGCTGACCGCCGGAGACCCTTACATGCTCCAGGTCACCGATCCCTCGCCTTCGCCCTCCGTCGTCAGGCTGCACGAGGCCGCTACCGCCCCGGATCCCTCAGACGGCGGGCATGTACTCCGGAACCTCGCGCTGGTCGGCATCACGCCGCGGACCGGCGAGGGCCTGTGGTGCTGGGCCGAAGGGCAGGGCCACAGCGTGATCGTGGTCACGGAGGCGGCCTAATATGCCCATCCATCTCCCATTCGCAAGGCCCGCCGCCGCAGTCCTCGCCGAATTGTTTTCCGCCGATATCGCGCTCCAGGCCATCGCCAGCCGGGTATGGCAGGAGGCGGACTTCTACCTGGGCCTCGGGGACGGCAAACCGGGCAACGCAAACGGCAACCGCAGCGAGGCCCGCTACGCCTCGAACGCGACCGCCGCGCTCACCTCGTCAGACGACGGAGGTTACCGCTTCATCAAAAGCGGCCAGACCGACGGCACACAAAGCTGGGCCGACCTTAAGACCAATGGCCTCAAGCTCCAGTTCCATCAGAACGACTCGGACGGTAACGATGTCCTGGCGGCCTGGCAGGCGCTCGCCGCCGGTGACTTGGTAACCGCCTATTTCAGCGCCACCAAGTGGATTGAATACAAGGTCAAGACCGCAGTTGCGACGGCGGACCCCGTGTATGAAATCGTGCTCGACCTTCACGAATACGACGAGTCGGAGCACACCGACGACCTGACAGCCACGACCGAGGCCACCTTCTACCTCGACCGCGATCTTCCCGGGCGGGCATTTGACGGCGACAGCTGGCTACTGGCTGAGGTTTCGCGGGGCGTCGCGGCGGACGTTCCCGGGATCGTCAGGTTTCGCGCCAAGACCCTTTACAACGCATCCGCCGCCACGGTGGGCGGCTCGATCGCCGAGAATCAGGCGGTTTCCATTGATGAGCAGGGCCTCGTCGGTTCGACGGGCTACAAGAACACGGCGGCGGCGTACCTGCTCGGCCGCAGCGTCGCCGACCGCCTGCTGGTCTCCTTCGCCACCAGGACCTCCTCACGCGAAGGCGAGAGCGTGCCGTTCACGCTGTCGGCGATGAGGTGAGACTCTGACTTGGTTCTACAGCGAGGAAGCCATGAATCGGGAAACTACGGGATGAGCTGCTGAACATGGAGATCTTCGACACGCTTGGGGAAGCCAAGGTGTTGGTAGAACGCTGGCGAAGGGATTACAATCAGATCCGGCCTCACAGCGCCTTGGCCTATCGGCCGCCGGCACCAGAGGCCAAACTACCTAGGTCTCAGGCACTGGATCTTATCCCTTGGAGTGCACTTCAAATGGCTCCGAGTCTAACTTAGAGGGTGGACTCGTTCGTGGGGGCAGGTCAGCTCAGCATCCTCTCAAAAACCAGGTTCCCTCGCCGCCATGCAACCTATGTTTGGACAAGCCTTGCAGCGTGTTGTGTCCTCGTGTATTCGTCCGAAACGTGAATGTGGTTGTGAAATGGAGTACTTAGTCCGGCGCCCACCCGTAAGCAGACATCATGACGTGAAACAGATGGGTATTCGGGAAAAACCCGTGCACTCTTTCAGCGCCTGGTCCCTGAGCGAGAACCAACACTTCTTCGGCGGTGTGTTTCCCCACGACGGCCATGGAAGGCAAAATGTCTTCCCCCTTCACTGCGCTAAGAGGGAAATGCAGATCATACGAATGGTCAGCCGTAAACAAGATCAACGTTTGAGTCCCTTTCATGCGCTCCGCGGTTCGGCGGATGATCTCATCGAAACGCACCATCAGATCGAGGGACTTGCGGATGTCGGTGTAGTGGTTGTTCGACTCGACCATCAGAAAAAACCCGTTGGAGTTACGTTCGAGGATTGTAAGAGCCGTGTCAGCGGCTTGGGCGAGGTCAAAGTCCTGAGGCTCTTTCCCAAATAGAGCCACCAGGCGGTCCGTCCCCGCGTCGGCCCCGCCTAGGTTGTCGGGCCGGTCGAGGAACTTGTAGCCCCGCGCAGCGAGCTTAGCCGCAACGTCGAATCCGATCTCCGAGGTCTGCGTCATGATGGGCTCACGTCCGGGACCGATCACAACATCCACTCCATCCCCGAAGCGCGGGTGGACGATTTGAGAGAAGACCTCTCCCCACTTTCTGCGATCGTTGCTGTGCGCATAACAGGCCGCCGGTGTCGCATCCGTAATGGGGCTGTTGGAGACCACGCCGGTAGCTAGGCCGCGCTCTTCCGCGTACTCCAGAATCGTTTTCAGCGGCGTCCCGTCGCGGATGCCGCGCTCGCTGTCAGGGCCTTGCGAAACAACACCGGTGTGAGTTTTTTGACCCGTAACGATGGCCGTCATGCCGGCAGCCGAGTCGGTGTTCCAGGTGGATGCCGCTGACGTTTCCGACAAACCAACGTGAGGCATGGAGTGGATGTAGAAGGCCTGCGGTTTCCCGTGACCAAAGACGCTGGCGGCGTGGACCGTAGCAACTCCTGTGCCGTCGCCGAGGAATAGGATGACATTCTTTGCGTCTTCCTCGGCAGGGGGGGGGCGCTCAATGGTGACGTTGTTCGCTTGTGTCTCGGGAGGGGTGTACCGCTGAACCGGCTGTTGGCCGTTGCCGCAGCCCCAAGCCCCAATCAAAACGAGCGCAGCGATCGAAATTGCAAACCTCACGAAGATCACCTTACCCAGAATTTCCAATTTGGAACTCCGACTCCAACATGGTACTCGCTCTCTTCTCCTGAATGCAACGACTTTGCCCCGTAAGGCAGGCCACGACGGCATCCGAAGGGGTCCCGTGGCCTGTTCTTGTCGTCCGGTGAGCCCGTCTCGCTGCGGCTCAGCCAATTGGTCGCACACCCCTCCGACCCTCCTTCCTCAACGCCCAGATTTCCTACCCGAAAGGGAGGGCCCTAACCACCCGGCACAGGCAGCGCCCAGATCCGACGCAGCATGTCGCCGAACAGCCTGCGGTTCAGATGGCCTTCGGCCAGCAGCAGCCAGTAATACCGCGCGTGCTTGACCAGCCGACCGCCGGTCTTCATCAACCTGTGTTGCAAGCTCGTCAGCGACCAACTCTTGATGCTGTGCGGCAGTCCGAGCCGCCGCCACAAGTTGCCCAGGTTGTAGGCCAGCACGCTGAGCTGCAGTCGCACTTCGTTGGCCCGGAAGCGATGGCACGACAGCCTTGTCCAATGCGTGGCCTGTTTGCCTTCCTTGATCCACTGCTCCGCCGTGCCGCGCTTGTTGTAGAAGCGCACCACCGAGCGGCTTGGCAAGCTCATGCTCGTCACGATGAATCCGACCCGCGGGAACAGCTCGCCCTGGTGATGCTCGACCTTGGCGACGATCCGCCTCGCCTTCCACCAACTCTCCGCCTGATAGCGAAAACTCTTGTAGCGCACCAAGGGCTTCCGGGAGGGCCTTCCCGGCGGCCGAAACAAGATGTCTTCGATCTCCAATTCCAAGCTCTTGTTGGCCGGAATGCGAATGGCGTACTGTACTCCGCGTTCCTCCGAAGACTCATAAATCTCCGGCTTAGCAAAGGCCGCATCGCCCCGGAAGGTGACCTGTTTGCCCGCAGCCTGTTGGCGCTCAATCTCCGGCAGCAGCAACTCGTTCCAGTCCTCAGCGCTGTGCACGTTGCCTGGACGCAGCTTCGCCGCCAGACAATCACCATGCTGGTTGAACAACAACAACGGGTGGTAGCAGACCGACTCGAAGTGCCCGTTGTAGGCACTGCCTTCCTGTTGGCCATGGACCGGACTCTCGGTGGAGTCCATGTCCAGAACGACCCGCTCGGAGTCGTCGAACGCCTCCGCTTGCCCGACCAGCTCTCGGTTCAGCGCCATCAGCCCCAGCAGGTTCTCTTCGCTCGCCAGCATCTCCGTCTCGAAGCCGTGCAGCGTCGAGGTTAAGGCCGCACCGCGATCCCAGATCTTCTGCGAGCCGATCAGCCGAAACGTCGGATCGATCGAAACCCGCTCGGCGTCGTTGAGGTCCTCGTAGCCTGCCAAGCGGCTGTAGACCGACTGCCGCAACAGATCAGCGAGCGTGAACTGCTTGTTGGTGCCTTGCCGGGAGTCGCTGAGATGCTCGTCAATCAGTTCTCCGAGAGCGAGCCGTTCGTCCAGTTCGCGAACCAAAATCAGGCCACCGTCGGAAGTGACGTGAGATCCCTGGAAATCGACTTTCAACGAGCCGTTGAAACTTAGCTGGAATGGCTTGGTTTGTTTTTCACCCATTGGGTGTTGGCCTCCATGGCATCCTCAGCGGGCTCTAGCCCCTATGAATAAAGACGCTGAAGGCCGCTGGAAGGTCGGGATGTCAAACATCAAATTGAAAATGCGGGTGAATACACCTAGGGCTCTCAGGGGTTAGAAGTGGATTCACCCGAAATGGCCTCTATCTCCTCTTTAAGTTTCTGCAGCACCGCCTCGTCTGGTACAACATTTTCCGTATGACCGACTGATGTGTGAATTTGGACTCGCAGTTTCTTCAGTGACTTGTCTGAAAACCCTTCTTCCGCGAGGTGGCCAGCAAGTTCTCTTATCGTCTGACCTGACCATCCCGCAAGACTGGAGCTCTCAAGAATGAACACGCCTGTTTCGCCATACTCCAGTTTCTTCCCAGATGGGTATTTACTTGACTCAGGTGACCACAAGATGTAGGATCGGGGAAATGGAAGATTATCCTCGGAATCTGGCCGAGTTCGAGGCGCGTTTCGCCACCGAGCAGGCCTGTCGAGAGTATCTGTGTCAACTCCGCTGGCCGGAGGGTTTTCGTTGTCCGCGATGCGGGCACGACAAAGCGTGGGCGGTGCGGACAGCGCTGCTGGAGTGCGCCGGCTGCGGGCATCAAGCTTCTCCAACGGCGGGCACAATATTTCAAGACACCCGCCAACCCCTCCAGAGTTGGTTTCGAGCCATGTGGTGGCTCACGAGCCAGAAGAACGGGGCGAGCGCGCTGGGCTTGCAGCGGGTGTTGGGCCTGGGCAGCTACAAAACGGCCTGGACTTGGTTGCATAAGCTCCGGCGCGCCATGGTGCGGCCCGGACGCGATCGGCTCAGCGGGCGCGTGGAGGTTGACGAGACTTACTTAGGAGGCTTGGAGGAGGGCGTGCGCGGTCGCCAAACCGACGCTAAGGCGCTGATTGTAGTAGCGGCCGAGGAAGATGGTGCCGGCATCGGGCGGGTTCGGATACGCACCATTCCCAACGCCTCCGGGGACAGCTTGATGGCCTTCGTCGGCGAGTCGATCGAACCCGGCAGCGTGGTCCATACCGACGGTTGGCTGGGATACGAACCGCTCGAAGGCGACGGCTATCGCCACGAGGTGAGCTACCTGGAGGGGCAACCGGCGCGCGCCTCGAAACTGCTCCCCCGGGTGCACCGCGTGGTGTCGTTAGTGAAGCGCTGGATACTGGGCACGCATCAAGGAGCGGTCAGTCACGAGCATCTCGACTCCTACCTCGACGAATTCGCCTTCCGCTTCAGCCGCCGCAAGTCCAGAAGTCGAGGCAAGCTCTTTTACCGCCTGGTTCAACAGGCCGTCGCCGTGCCACCGGCACCCTACAAATCGCTGGTCGGAGGCACCGCGACACGCGCTACGGACGACCACAACATGTAGGGGCTATTTCCCAATACCTGAGTCAAGTAAATACCCATCTCTTCCCAAATCGATGCGGCGATGATGGCGCAAGCTCATGCAAGTAGTGCCGTTCGCTCTTGCCTCTACCAATGCGCCAGCTTGTGCTATTGATAGTTACCGTCCGGTCACCTATCTTTGTGACGTCAAGCACTAGACTTCTTATTGCTACGTGATCAACGACACTGCGCAAAAAACTCGCTCTTGCCTTTAGCGGCACTCCTTCGGAACGCCGAGCCAGCCACAGCGCTACAAGGGCAGCGAAAATTGTCCCAATAGCTGCCAGCCAACTTCCTGCGGCCACGGCGATCTGGATCCATTGATCAAATGACATTCTTATGGGCCTCCCTAAGGCTCGATCGGTCCCGCCTCAGCCGCCGCCTCTTCCGGGTGGAGAAATGGTTGTGCTTCGCCGGGTGAGGGTATAGACTGGTGCCGTCAGAGCAGCCAAATCGGAAATCCTGATGAACAGCGTTGACCTCAACCTCCTAAAATACTACGCGAAACTGCGGGAGCACCGCTGTGGAATTGCGGAAGGCATACGAGTGATAGCCTTCCGCAACATGGACCACCTATCTCGAACCATCCTACAGTTGGGCATAACCGATCTCTCGGAAGAAGCATCTCGCAACAGTATACTCAACAAAATGCTGGAAGACCAAGGATTGCACAGCAACCACATGAACCGCTGGCTCCTGCAAGCAGCAACATGGGTGCCGTGGGAAATATACATGTGCCTACTCGACGCGGAGATCGATAACTACAAAAGGATCTCGGACAAGCACCCCTCCCTCACGTACGAACCTTTGGAGGACTACTTTCTGTCTCATCCTTCTGTGGTCACATCCCGAAGGAAAGCTCGACACTCCCTCCTGCATCCTCTGAAGGAGACGACCTATGAAGAAAATCTTCATCAGTTTATGAATAATGCACGGAAAAGTTCGGCAGACCCTAAGATCTATTTGGTCCGATTGCAGAATCTTATCGACGAATACTTGGAGTGGTTTCAAGAGACTCTGAGAACATCGCTCGCCGACGAAATATCGAGACAGTCATATAAGGAAGTGTTTGAATTCAAACGAAGGCACATCCAAAGGGTGACTGATATTATCGACAAGACCACGGACGCCGATACAAAGGCAGCAATCACAAGTTGGCTGGACGGGTTTTTAGAATCCAGCGAATCGCTTCCTCTAAGTGTCGAACCTGACTATGAGTTAACAACAGCGCAGCGGCGGACATTGTCTCAATGGGAAGAGGCAGTCGACATACTCGGTCAAGCTCTTCCAGAACGTCCTTATTCATCCAGCCAAGGTTCCGTTCAGACCCCGATACACAAAGAGTTGTCATCTTTCCTGTCTAGCCCGGCGAGAAAGGACCAGCCAGCGTGGACCGGACAGGTGCTTCCCGAATACCTACAAGGGAAACGGTCTGGATATATCGGCCTCCTATTTCGGTCATTCATAATACTCAATGAGATGGGTATTTACTTGACTCAGGTGACCACAAGATGTAGGATCGGGGAAATGGAAGATTATCCTCGGAATCTGGCCGAGTTCGAGGCGCGTTTCGCCACCGAGCAGGCCTGTCGAGAGTATCTGTGTCAACTCCGCTGGCCGGAGGGTTTTCGTTGTCCGCGATGCGGGCACGACAAAGCGTGGGCGGTGCGGACAGCGCTGCTGGAGTGCGCCGGCTGCGGGCATCAAGCTTCTCCAACGGCGGGCACAATATTTCAAGACACCCGCCAACCCCTCCAGAGTTGGTTTCGAGCCATGTGGTGGCTCACGAGCCAGAAGAACGGGGCGAGCGCGCTGGGCTTGCAGCGGGTGTTGGGCCTGGGCAGCTACAAAACGGCCTGGACTTGGTTGCATAAGCTCCGGCGCGCCATGGTGCGGCCCGGACGCGATCGGCTCAGCGGGCGCGTGGAGGTTGACGAGACTTACTTAGGAGGCTTGGAGGAGGGCGTGCGCGGTCGCCAAACCGACGCTAAGGCGCTGATTGTAGTAGCGGCCGAGGAAGATGGTGCCGGCATCGGGCGGGTTCGGATACGCACCATTCCCAACGCCTCCGGGGACAGCTTGATGGCCTTCGTCGGCGAGTCGATCGAACCCGGCAGCGTGGTCCATACCGACGGTTGGCTGGGATACGAACCGCTCGAAGGCGACGGCTATCGCCACGAGGTGAGCTACCTGGAGGGGCAACCGGCGCGCGCCTCGAAACTGCTCCCCCGGGTGCACCGCGTGGTGTCGTTAGTGAAGCGCTGGATACTGGGCACGCATCAAGGAGCGGTCAGTCACGAGCATCTCGACTCCTACCTCGACGAATTCGCCTTCCGCTTCAACCGCCGCAAGTCCAGAAGTCGAGGCAAGCTCTTTTACCGCCTGGTTCAACAGGCCGTCGCCGTGCCACCGGCACCCTACAAATCGCGGTCGGAGGCACCGCGACACGCGCTACGGACGACCACAACATGTAGGGGCTATTTCCCAATACCTGAGTCAAGTAAATACCCATCCTCAATGAATCCTACACGGCAATCGTTGATGACCTCGATTCCAGGTTCCCTGGTATGTCCCGTGCGGAGGTCGTCAGTAGAGATGATTTGATGCAAGAATTCGTGCGCCAGACGCTGTCCATGGAAACTGTGAGGGACTACCAGCGGGCCGCACTGCTGGCATCCTCAAGTAGAGTATGTATTGCTCTTCTTGCGGAGCCTCTAAATCAATATAAGAAGAGATGGGTATTTACTGGACTCAGGTGACCACAAGATGTAGGATCGGGGAAATGGAAGATTATCCTCGGAATCTGGCCGAGTTCGAGGCGCGTTTCGCCACCGAGCAGGCCTGTCGAGAGTATCTGTGTCAACTCCGCTGGCCGGAGGGTTTTCGTTGTCCGCGATGCGGGCACGACAAAGCGTGGGCGGTGCGGACAGCGCTGCTGGAGTGCGCCGGCTGCGGGCATCAAGCTTCTCCAACGGCGGGCACAATATTTCAAGACACCCGCCAACCCCTCCAGAGTTGGTTTCGAGCCATGTGGTGGCTCACGAGCCAGAAGAACGGGGCGAGCGCGCTGGGCTTGCAGCGGGTGTTGGGCCTGGGCAGCTACAAAACGGCCTGGACTTGGTTGCATAAGCTCCGGCGCGCCATGGTGCGGCCCGGACGCGATCGGCTCAGCGGGCGCGTGGAGGTTGACGAGACTTACTTAGGAGGCTTGGAGGAGGGCGTGCGCGGTCGCCAAACCGACGCTAAGGCGCTGATTGTAGTAGCGGCCGAGGAAGATGGTGCCGGCATCGGGCGGGTTCGGATACGCACCATTCCCAACGCCTCCGGGGACAGCTTGATGGCCTTCGTCGGCGAGTCGATCGAACCCGGCAGCGTGGTCCATACCGACGGTTGGCTGGGATACGAACCGCTCGAAGGCGACGGCTATCGCCACGAGGTGAGCTACCTGGAGGGGCAACCGGCGCGCGCCTCGAAACTGCTCCCCCGGGTGCACCGCGTGGTGTCGTTAGTGAAGCGCTGGATACTGGGCACGCATCAAGGAGCGGTCAGTCACGAGCATCTCGACTCCTACCTCGACGAATTCGCCTTCCGCTTCAACCGCCGCAAGTCCAGAAGTCGAGGCAAGCTCTTTTACCGCCTGGTTCAACAGGCCGTCGCCGTGCCACCGGCACCCTACAAATCGCTGGTCGGAGGCACCGCGACACGCGCTACGGACGACCACAACATGTAGGGGCTATTTCCCAATACCTGAGTCAAGTAAATACCCATCTAAGAAGATTACTTCCAAAAAGCATGACCTGAGACGACTAGAGCTTGAACAGCGGATCAGCGGGGATGTCCTCGCTGCCTGCTCGCGATTCCGAAACACCGTATTCCATGTCCCGGACGATAGAACCGACTTCTTGAGTGCAGAATCGGAGTTCTTACGCAAGGCAACCCAACTTATGGATTGCCGAGAAATCATTGACGGTCTTCTAAAGTTTTATCTGCCTGATCCGAGTTCAAGTGCCACATAGCGCCATCGGCAATAAAACTCCGATGGAGCTGATGAAAGTCGTCGGGCACACCAGCTGCTCGACGACCAGACACAGGCGTGAGGCTATCGATTAGCCCATTCCCGCGCCCGCGCTTGCGCCTCGGCGATCTGTTCGCGCGTCATGCTGGCGGCAACAATCTCACGGGCCTTGCGAGCATTCTCGTCGCCGGTCGCGGCGGCAAAGGTTTAGCCACATGTGCGCGGATACATCGTCCCGCGGCACGCCCCGACCGTCGGCGTACATAACCCCGAGATTGTTCTGGGCATCGGCGTAGCCCTGTTAAGACGTACACTGCTTCGATAGACGGTCGACGAAGACCCAGTTGTGCAGCCATTGATCGTGAGGCGCGCCGATAGCCTTGAATGAGCGCTGGCGATGAACGGGATTACCGGTCGGCTTTTCCAGCCACCGTGCGCCCGGATTGGTGACACGCTTGGGTATGCCACGAAGCTCTTTGAGAGCATTTAATTGTTCACCGCGAGTATCTCGAAGCCGCCATTGAGAGCGGGTTCGAAGACGTAACGGGCCAGTGTTATTCCCTCTCGAACCAGGTAGATTCCTCCTGCCTGCGTGCCAAGATAGAGTGCGTCGTTCCAGCGCTGAATCTGCCCGATCACATGATCGATGGGATAGACTCGGGTTCCACCGGTTGTTCGATCATACCGGAGCAACCCACCGCTGTAACGCGCACCTTCTGGGCGCCGGACGAGGCCAACCCAGACGGAGTCCTCCTCGACGAGAATCGCGGATGCGGACCAGTCGGCGATGGCGGGCGGTGAAAACAGCGTGTAAGTTCGTTCGTTTAAGTCGAAATAACCGAACGCTCCAATTCCGACGTGCCCCTCACCGTCATAAAACGTTTTGCCGAACCATAGCCTATTCTTAGACATTGTGTAGGGGCCGATGCTCTCTTCAATCGTCGGTCCATACCCCGGTGCAAAGGACATCCGGGAATTAGCCGCGGGCCTGCGTTGAGCAAACTCTTCGGGCGTGGATTGCGACAGGGCGTACAGATAGTATGAGTTGCCGATCTGTTCGACAATGCCGTGAATGTTGCTTGAATAGCCAAGCCACAGAGGAGGTTCGGAGAAGATCGGAATCCAATCGGTAGGCAGGGCTTGGGGCGTGATCGCCGGATCCAGAGGCCCACTTTCCAGAAAGGGATTGTCCGTTTCCGGCGAACGGATCGCAGATGTTTCCGGAACGGCAGCGATCGCCGCGTCCCGCGCGATGCCATCGATGATGAGAACCGGGCCGTCGGCATCGTAGCGGGCGACAACATAGTCACGGAGGTCGTCGCCACGGTCCTCGGATACGGCAACCGAGTAGAGCGTGTTGTCAAGGACTACGAAGCCGGGGGCTCTAAGTGGCTGAAATTCAGCACGGCCGAGCGCCGTTCTCGATTCCAAGTCGAAGAACAGCTTGATCGATTTGTTGCAGAAACCGTAGTCTGGGTGACATTGCCGGACAACAACCGAGTCCGGACGTATATCCTCGACTTCTATTCGAACCTCGTACTGCGTGGGCGACACGATAACCGCCTCCCATCGCGAGCTGAGGTCGTCCGCTTCGGTGATGGAGATGCGAATCGAGCCGCCAGGCTGGAGATAAATATAGTCCTCCGCCATAGACGGCGCCGCGCGCGTGTGAGCTTCGACGGCGACTGTGTGTCCGTCGCCTAGAGTGACGGCATCCACTCGGCTTATGTGGGTTGTTTCAAGGGGCTCTGGCGATTCGGAAGGGACCACGGCGGCCTCTGGAAGTTGGAAGCTAGGGGCAGGAGATACGTTGGCTGAGGGTGTGGGGCCAGATAGAGTTACTGCGACACGGGGGACGCCGGCGGGTTCACTTTGATCGGACGATGTACACCCGCTTATGATGGTGGCCAGTGCAAGTGAGAGGCCTATAAAACGACGCCGTGGATGCGCCGCCGTGCCATTGAGTTCTTCGTCGCTGTAGAGTTTGGTCGTCATCATCGAATACCGAATCAGTGCAGGGCATTCATTCGTCCTGATCCCCTCACAGCGTCCTCCCCGCCCACATCACCTGGCCGATGACCTCCGCTTCCCTCGGCCACCTGACCGGCTTGTAGCGCTCGTGGTCGCTTACCAGTAGCCAGTCGTGGTTGTCGTGCTCCAGCCTCTTGATTTGCAAACCGTCGTCGGAGCGCACGGCGAAGATGCGTCCGGCGAGGCGGCGGGTCCGCTGGTGATCGATTAGGATGATCGCTTTGTCCCGCAGCTCCGGCTCCATCGAATTCCCCAGCACGTCGATCAGGCTGCACTTGTCGGGGTTGATGCCATGCTTGCGCAGCCAGTCGCGGCGAAAGCCGATCAACTTGATAACGTTCTCATCGTCCACGAACGCACCCGGCCCGGCCGCTCCGCCAATGTTGACACGGTAGGGGAGGCCGCAAATCTCGGCGTCGGGGTCGGGGAATTCGACGACCTTGCCTGACTCCGGCTCGGCAAGTGCATCGAGACCTTGGACCGGGCGCGGCAACCGCGAGATCACCTCATCCAGGGCCTCCGCCATTTCGCTGCGTACGGCGTTTATCTCCCTACGCAGATCCTCGTTGGAGAACCGCTGCCTGATGGCTTTCGCCGCCCCGGTGGGGGCGGAGGGCGAGGGGGTGGAAGGCTCGCGGGGTGGGCCGACGTAAAACTCTAAGCCGAGGGCCTCGCAAATTTCGACTAGCCGCCCTGCTTTGGTATCCCTACCCTCCAGAACGTACCTGATCGCATTCTCGGGCATCCCTGCATCAACCGCCGCCCGAAAAGGTGTGATCTGACGCCGCTCTAGTTCCTGGCGAATTACTTCCGCGATCCTGACCATCATTCGCTCATTCTAGCGACAGAGTATTCTCGCCGATAGCGAAACACTGTTGACAATTCGCTACTCATAGCGGATACTTGTTGCTATGCATAGCGACGATGTCCTGCGGTTAGCCCGACTGTACGCCGACAAAGTGGGCCACACTCTATCGACAGTGTCGACCTATATGACCGGCTCAGGAGATGCCCTCACTAGACTGGAACGAGGTCACGATCTAACCACTCGCCGTGCAGCACGTTTTGCTCTCTGGTTCTCCAACCACTGGCCTAGCGATCTGGCGTGGCCGTCTGAAATTCCACGGCCCGAGCCATCGAAAAAGGAAGCGGCCTGATGGGCGCTGAGTTGCAATATCACCCAGCCGCCTCCGTCTTTCCCATGATGCGAGGCGAGGAGTACCAAGAGCTTCTCTACGATATCCAGGTACACGGTCTGCGCGAACCCATCCTGCTTTGCGACGGCCAAATCCTCGACGGCCGCAATCGCTTCCGCGTCTGCCGCGAGATCGGCATCGAACCGGCGTTTCGAAAGTGGGACGGCAAGGGCGGATCCCCGCTTTCAGTCGTTCTCAGCCTCAATCTGCACCGGAGGCACCTCACGAGTTCCCAACGGGCGGCTATCGCTGTTGAAATTCTGCCGATGCTTGAGGCTGAGGCCAAAGAACGCCAGGGCAAACGTACTGATTTAACTTCTGTCAAAAATTTGACAGAAGTTCCGCAACGAGCAACGGATCAAGCCGCCCGTATGTTCGACACCAACCGCGACTACGTCTCGGCGGCAAAGAAAGTCCATGAGGCCGACCCCGCACTGCTTCAGAAGGTCCGTGACGGGGAGACCCACATCGCAGACGCCCTTCGAAAAGTGGTCAAGGACAAGAAGCAGCAGCTACCCACAGCGAAAGAGGCCAAGCGCATCGCCATTACCGAGCAACGAGACGTGCCGGCCCGGGATGGCTACTACCACAGCCCGAAGCCGGAAGAACAGATCGCGCAAGAGGTCGAGCAGGGCCACCGGCAGGGCACCTTCTTTCACGCTATTGAGGACCTGAATTCCATGCCCGTTGAGCCGGAGCAGCTGGCGTCGGAGATTTCCGATTACCGGCGTTTCCGGGTCGAGAATCACCTGGAGGGCGCCTTCGACTATTTGAAGCGATTCAAGGAGATATGGCGATGAACGGCACGATTCGAGAGGTCCTGAAAGAATCGATCCATCTTCACCTGGCAGGCGGTGATCCTGTGGGGATCGACCGGATCGTCGCCCACGCCAGGCAGCTGCATCCCGACGTGTTCGAGCAATACGGGGAAGCGCTTGCGCTGAAAGGCGCAAGCACCATGGTCAAGCATCTTCTCCGCGAGGTGACGGAGATCAGTCAAGACCAGGAAGATCAACTCTACCTTCCCGGCATGGACGCCCCGCTTGCTATCGCTTTCGAGGAGCGAAACGAATACAAATACATCGCCACCCGCAAGGCCAAATGGCCCCATCTTGAGAAGGCACTCGTCGAGCGGGAGCTGAATATCGAGCGTGCCATCGCGCAACGCGACGACTGGGAGCTGAAGCTCGACTATCTAAGGCCGGTGATGGAGAACGACCCCGGCATTACCTTGGAACAGGCCGCTCTGCGGCTAAGGGAGGCTAACGCAGCGTGAGAAGCCAATATGACCGCAGCAACTTCCCAATCAGAAACAGGCCGGACGATAGCATGGTGGGATGCGGACATTACAGATTTGTTGTCGTGTTGTCCTTTTGGCTCTCGCTATCATCGGTGCCGCTGGAGTTCCGGAGGATTTGCGTCAGTGGCGACGTTGGTTGAATCACATGTTGAATTGGGACTACTGGCTAAACAGCGGGGAGTGGCTGCCTTGGGCGATTCGTGCATCGATTGTCACGGTTCTCTTCCTGTTCGCAGTCAATCCTGGTTGGGGCCTCTGGATCAAGAGAAAGCTCAACCCAGTGTGGCCCGATGGAACGCCAATGGGACTGGGGTTTGCTTGGAGTTGGTGGAGGGCCGGGTGGAAGGGCAAGATTCGTAAAGCCCGAGGCAAGTGCCCGCCTTCGTAGGCGGAAAGGAAGGTGAGGATTTCTAATGCCCGAATGTGATTTTTCGAGTGTGGACGATGCGCAAGATTTTTCCCCGCTGGCGCCGGGAGACTATCCCTGCCGCTTGGCGGCGATCGACCAGAACGAACGGACGAAGGCCGGAGACGAGATGTGGAAACTGCGGTTCGTTGTCAAGGAGGGCGACTGCCGGGGAAGGCTCATCTTCGACCGCATCAGCTTCGGCGAGGCAGCCTTGCCGCGGTGAAGCTGCTTTGCAGTGCGCTCGGTTTGGATGTCGCGGGAAAAGTGAACCTCGAACCGGAACTACTCATTGATCGGGAAGTTCTCGTCACCGTCGAAAATCAATCTCATTTCGAGCGGCGGGAAGGGAAGGAGAAAAAGTCCAACAAGGTTGTTTTTGCGGGCTATAGCAGCATCGAGAACAGTTCCTCAAGCGACGCTGGGGTAACGGAGGACGAGGACGATGTTCCCTTCTGACGGCTCGATCCCGGCCTGGCTGGCCGTAGCAGCCTTCGTTTTTGGCTACATTTGGGCAGCTAACGCGAGGATGGATGTGGTCTGGGACCAGGGTTACGAGGTCGGGCTGCGGAGTCTGGCCGAGGCCTGCGGGGAGGAACGATGAGAAACGGCTGGGAGACGGCGCCATCACCTCTTGAAAACTCACTGGGTGATCTGGTCGAGAGCAGGATGCGCAAGGTAGTGCGCGAGGAAATTACCAACTCCCGTCCGATGGTCGAGCCGCGCTTGCTCGACACCAAAACAGGCGGGGCACTACATCGGCCGGCCCGAGGCGATTGTCCGCAAGCTGGCGAGGGAGAAGCGCATCCGGGTGTGTTCGGGTGATTCCAAGATGCTGTTCGACCGGTGTGATTTGGACGACTTCGTCGAGCGTGAGAAGGAAGCGGGCCATGTGGATTGACCCCGCTTTTATAATTGATCCCATGGCTAAACGAAAGAAGAAGAATCGGCATGGCGACGGCAGCTACCGCAAGCGCGGACGCCATTCATGGGAACTGCGGTGGATGGTCGAAGGCGTCGCGTGCAGAGAAACCGTGCGCGGCTCGGAATCCGACGTCCGGGTGCAGCTCAAGCGCCGCACGGCGGACGCCGCCGCGGGAGTCATGCCTGAAGGGTTGATGCAGCGCACCGTGGGCGATATCGTGCGCTGGCGGGTTGAGCGTTACGAACGCGAGCGCCCGGCAAGTTTCAGTGCGATCTGGGCCGGCATGTCCAGGGTACTTGCCGATGAGCTGGCGGCGGTCCGCGTCATCAAGCTGCGCAGGAGGGACATCGAGAAGTTTCAGGATCGTCTCGCGGAAAGCGGACTTGCGGCGGCCAGCGTCAACAGGTACGTCGCACTCATCACCTCGGCGCTTCGCGCGGCGGCGGCCGAGGACCCGCCGCTCGTCACCCATGTGCCGCGCGTCTCACCGCTCAAGGCCGACAACACCCGGCAGGGCTTCCTGCCGGCGGCCGATTACGAGCGGCTGATGGCGTACATGGAGCCTGAATGGTTGAAGTTGCTGTTCGCCATCGGCTATCACGTCGGCGCTCGGGCGGGATCGATTCTCGCGGCAAAGTGGGAGCAGGTCGATTGGGAGAAGAAGATCATCCGTCCGCCGGGTAATCAACCGAAGAACAAGAAGGTCGGCTTCTGGCCGATCTACGGCGATCTAGAGAAGCGCTTGCGGGAGGCCGAGTTCCACCGCGAAAAGTACTGGCCGCACGTGCCGTGGCTGATCCACAAGGACGGGCGGAGGCTCACCGGGGCCGGCCAGTACGGTAGCGCGTGGAGCAAGGTCGTCAAGGATGCCGGACTCGACGGATTGCTCTTTCATGATCTGAGGCGGACGGCAGCCCGGAATCTGCTATCCGCCGGCATCGACGAACCGACCGTCTGCCGCGTCATCGGGTGGAAGAACTCAAACATGCTTCACCGCTATCGGATCGTGGACGAACTCGATGTTTCCCATGTCGGGCGGAAGGCGGAGAGGTACCTGGAGTCACTCGAAAGAGACCGGGAACGGGAAGACGAAAAAGTCCAATGAGCGGCACTAGGAGGGGGTCACATTTGGGCAAAGATTTGGGCAATGTTGGCGGCCTTAGGCACGTAACATACTGGTATTGTTGCACTTATGCCAGAAAGCATGGACGTGGACAACTTCCTTCCCGAGGAACTTGACGGAGTTCGAGGCCCGTTTTGCGAGTGACGAGGACCTGCCGGGAGGTGGCCGGACGGTTCCGCAGTCCGAGTTGCGGCTGTGGAAAGTCGCGGCCTTTGCGAAAGGTGCTGCCGCGGTGCGCTGAGTGTGGGCGGCAAACCTCGGTGACCGCGGGGACGATCGGATCGGCACCACAGAGTCGCTCCGGCGCCGGCTGTCGCCTTTCGCCTAAAAATTGCGACAAGTTGTTCACGGGGCGCGCGTCGTTTGCGGTCACGTGCGAGCCTCTGTTTATACCGTGCCCCTGGAGCTTGAAATTGATTACAGCCTGTATTTCGTAATGTTGACAGGGGGCGGCCTTCACCTATATGGTGTTTGATGGGTATTTACTTGACTCAGGTGACCACAAGATGTAGGATCGGGGAAATGGAAGATTATCCTCGGAATCTGGCCGAGTTCGAGGCGCGTTTCGCCACCGAGCAGGCCTGTCGAGAGTATCTGTGTCAACTCCGCTGGCCGGAGGGTTTTCGTTGTCCGCGATGCGGGCACGACAAAGCGTGGGCGGTGCGGACAGCGCTGCTGGAGTGCGCCGGCTGCGGGCATCAAGCTTCTCCAACGGCGGGCACAATATTTCAAGACACCCGCCAACCCCTCCAGAGTTGGTTTCGAGCCATGTGGTGGCTCACGAGCCAGAAGAACGGGGCGAGCGCGCTGGGCTTGCAGCGGGTGTTGGGCCTGGGCAGCTACAAAACGGCCTGGACTTGGTTGCATAAGCTCCGGCGCGCCATGGTGCGGCCCGGACGCGATCGGCTCAGCGGGCGCGTGGAGGTTGACGAGACTTACTTAGGAGGCTTGGAGGAGGGCGTGCGCGGTCGCCAAACCGACGCTAAGGCGCTGATTGTAGTAGCGGCCGAGGAAGATGGTGCCGGCATCGGGCGGGTTCGGATACGCACCATTCCCAACGCCTCCGGGGACAGCTTGATGGCCTTCGTCGGCGAGTCGATCGAACCCGGCAGCGTGGTCCATACCGACGGTTGGCTGGGATACGAACCGCTCGAAGGCGACGGCTATCGCCACGAGGTGAGCTACCTGGAGGGGCAACCGGCGCGCGCCTCGAAACTGCTCCCCCGGGTGCACCGCGTGGTGTCGTTAGTGAAGCGCTGGATACTGGGCACGCATCAAGGAGCGGTCAGTCACGAGCATCTCGACTCCTACCTCGACGAATTCGCCTTCCGCTTCAACCGCCGCAAGTCCAGAAGTCGAGGCAAGCTCTTTTACCGCCTGGTTCAACAGGCCGTCGCCGTGCCACCGGCACCCTACAAATCGCTGGTCGGAGGCACCGCGACACGCGCTACGGACGACCACAACATGTAGGGGCTATTTCCCAATACCTGAGTCAAGTAAATATCCATCAGCGTCGTTTTTGGATCATGCCGGCCGCGGTGCTCACCGGCTTGGCGGCAGCAGTGCTGTTCCCCCTACCCGCCTCCGCCGCCCCTGGCGATACCACCAGGGCCAGCCTGGACAGCGCCGGCACCGAGGGGAACGATGACAGCGCCCACCCCAGCGTCAGCGCCAACGGCCGTTATGTTGCCTTTCACTCCTTCGCCGACAACCTGGTGGTCGGCGACACCAATACTACGTGTATCGGCACCCCCTCCTGCAGGGATGTCTTCGTCCGCGACCGCCAGACCGGCGCGACCGAAAGGATCAGCCTGCCGAACCTGGCTGACCAGGGTACCCTCGGCACCGAGGGAGACAATGCCAGCCTCGCCCCCAGCATCAGCGCTGACGGCCGCTACGTCGCCTTTA
This sequence comes from Bryobacterales bacterium, assembly GCA_965248235.1. Classification (GTDB taxonomy): domain Bacteria; phylum Acidobacteriota; class Terriglobia; order Bryobacterales; family UBA6623; genus UBA6623. The sequence continues at coordinate 1,720,528 of CBDFIU010000004.1, forward strand.
GCTCCCTGGCCACCAACCTGGTGCTGAACGACACCAACAGCCGCAGCGACGTCTTCGTCCACGACCGCGATACCGGCATCACCACCAGGGTCAGCGTGGACAGCTTCGGCGCGGAGGCGGCCGACGGTGTCAGCGGCGGACCCGCCATCAGCGGCAACGGTCGCTACGTCGCCTTCAACTCCCTGGCCACCAACCTCGTGCTGAACGACAACAACGCCTTGAAAGACGTCTTCGTCCACGACCGCGATACCGGCACCACTATCAGGGTCAGCGTGGACAGCTTCGGCGCCGAGGCGATCGGCGGTGACAGCGAAAATCCAGCCAACAACTTCAACGGCCAATTCGTCAGCTTCGACTCCGCCGCCACCAACCTGGTGCTCAACGACAACAACGCCTTGAAAGACGTCTTCGTCCACGACCGCGGTACCGGCACCACCACCAGGGTTAGCGTGCCGAACCTGGCTGACCAAGGAGCCCTCGGCACCGAGGGAGACGGCAGCAGCGAACTCCCTGACGTCAGCGACAACGGCCGCTATGTCGCCTTCCAGTCCGCCGCCGCCAACCTGGTGCTGGGCGACACCCTCATACTCGACGACGTCTTCGTCCACGACAGCAATACCGGCATCACCATCAGGGTCAGCGTGGACAGTGCCGGCAACCAGGCGATCGGTGGAGACAGCGATGGGTTTGGCCTCGGCATCAGCGGCCTCGGCAACCTAGTCGCCTTCGCCTCCAGAGCCACCAACCTGGTGCCGAGCGACACCAACGGCGACCGCGACGTCTTCGTCCACGACTGGCTGAGCGGCACCACCACCAGGGTCAGCGTGGACAGCGCCGGCACCGAGGCGACCGACAATGACGGCCTCGGCATCAGGCCGGCCATCAGCGGCCTCGGCGGCCTCGTCGCCTTCGACTTCGGCGCCACCAACCTGGTGCCGAGCGACACCAACGGCGACCGCGACGTCTTCGCCCATGAGCTGCTGCTCTGCGGCGGGCTGCTCCCCAATATCCTCGGCACCCCCGGCGACGACGCCGCCCTGACGGGCACCGCCGGCCCGGACGTCATCCATGGCCTGGGCGGCGACGACACCATCAGCGGCCTCGGCGGCATCGACTTCATTTGCGGCGGCGATGACCAAGATACCCTCAACGGCGACGAGGGCAACGACGCGCTGTTCGGCGGCGACGGCGTTGATATCCTGAACGGCGGGATCGGCAACGACTTGCTGTTCGGCGGCGACAACATGGATTCGCTGTTCGGTGACGACGGCAAGGACGCGCTGTTCGGCGGTGCAGGCACGGATGACTTGCACGGCGGCATCGGCAAGGACTTGCTGGTCGGCAACGCCGGCGACGATAACTTGAACGGCGACGAGGGCAACGACTCGCTGTTCGGCAACGCCGATATCGATCGCCTCAATGGCGGCGAGGGCAACGACAAGCTGTTCGGCGGACCCGGCGGCGATGACCTGTTCGGTGACGCCGGCAACGACCGGTTGTTCGGCAACGCCGGCAGCGATGACCTGTTCGGCGGCGAGGGCAGGGACAGGCTGTTCGGCGGCGAAGGCACGGATGACCTGTTCGGTGAAGCCGGCAACGACAGGCTGTTCGGCGGATTAAGCGACGACGATCTGGACGGTGGCCTCGGTGTCGACAGATGTAGCGGCGGCTTGGGCATCAATGATACCGCCGTCGACTGCGAGACGGTAATCTTAGTCCCTTAGTCCTGGCCGTCTGGCAGGTGGATAGGAAGTATAAACCACCGATTTCGGCTTGAGTGCCGGGTGACACTCGAGGGCGATGTCCGAGTAACCGTTGTAAAGTACCGGTGATCCAACCCTGGGCCTTGCCGGAATTTGGACTGCCGGGACGCGGGCAGAACCTTGCCGCTCTGATCGGGTCGATCCAAGCGCCGAGGCCTGCACGCGCCCAACCCTCCCACCGCCGAACGTACGCTCCAAGCCGGGCGGGAGCCATCTCGTCGCCCGGCTCTTGCTCATAAAGCAGGATCGCACGCTCTAGAAAGTTTTCAATGCTCTGCCTGGCCGGCGTCAACCCTGCGGGCTGAAGTGGTAGCCCAAGAAGTCAAAGCCCTTTTCGATCCTGCCAATGTCTTGCCGGGGTGCTTTGCGAGCCGTAGGGCACTCAGTGCTTGGTTGAGGGCCTTGACCGCCGCTGTCAGCTTCCATCATCTGTCGTCTTCCCCCCTTAATTGCAACACTCCCGAGGCTCATTCCTCCGCAACCCATTGATTCTTGGGCCCGTGGACAAAAAGGATTGCGTGACCCTGTCGCAATCCTTGAGAATTTACGGCAGCCGTGGAGGAACCTTCTGCCTTTTTCCGCTTTTCGCCCACGCAAGAGCGCACTGCCGCGATCGTGTATCCTTGAGCGCACGAGTATTGCTATGCCCGAACGCCTTGTCTATTGGAACGGTGATTTCATTCCCGAGCGCGAAGCCCGCCTCTCGATCTTCGACTGGGCCCTGATGTACGGCGACATGCTGTTTGAGATAACGCGGACTTTCGCGGGAAAACCCTTCCGCCTGCGCGAACATCTCGAACGCCTCTACGGATCACTGCGCTACGCCGAGATCGACTGCGGCCTCACGATCGATGAAATGGAAGCCGCGACGATCGAGACCATGAAGCGAAACCAAGATCGTCTCGAGGGCTTCGATTTCCAAATCATGCACGACGTCACGCGCGGAAGCATGCCGCAATACGACACGATCGCGAAAGAGGGGCAAGGCCCGATCGTTTGCATCCACGTCATTCCGCTGGTTCGGCATACCGGGATGATGTGGGAACGCTTCCGCGACGGCGCGCACTTTGTCGTGCCGAGGCAACAATCGGTTCCCTCGCGGTTTCTCGATCCCAAGGCGAAAAACCGCAGCCGCCTATTCTACCGAGTCGCCGAGCTGCAGGCCGAGCACATGGACCCCGGCGCGATGGCCGTGCTCACCGACGAGCAAGGCTTTCTCACCGAGGGGACCGGCAACAACTTCTTCATGGCGAAAGGCGGAGTCATTTATACGCCCAAGCCGCACAACATCCTACGAGGCGTCTCGCGCCACGCCTGCATGGATACCGCCGCCCGCATAGGCTTGGAAGTGCGGGAAGCCGACATCGAGCCCTACGATGTTCGCCAAGCCGACGAAGCCTGGTTCACCAGCACGCCCTACAGCATGGTGCCGATTACGCGTTTTGATTTCTACCCGGTCGGCGACGGCAAACGCGGCCCGATTTTTCAAAGGCTGCTCGACGCATGGTCGGAAGAAGTCGGCGTGTCGATCGACGATCAGTTCGCCGATTACGCCGAGTTGGCCAAGACCTGGAGACCCTAGTAGCCGGCAGCCCCCGGCACAAGTATGGTCGGGCGAAATCGGCCGGCTCCTCCGAAAATCCCCTTCGAGCGTACGGTGCACTACGTTGCGGATCGCCAACGTCGCAAATCTCTTGAGCCGCGAAGCGGCGGCGGGAATATAGCCTAGGGTAGAGCCGAAGGCGGAACCCTGGGTACGGAATCAAGTCAGGTTGAGCCCTGTAGGGGCGACAGGAACGCCTTCGCTCACGGCGCTGTCATGAATCCGCGGATTCATGGAAACGGACTGACTGTCCCCTTTTTCGGCGTAGTCGAACCTCCACGGCGAGCAAGCGCAACGACGTAATGGCGGGCCTATCGTGTGCTTTGCCCGTCAGGCGATGAGAAATGCGGGCTAGTCCTGCGGGAATGTCGGACCCCAGCCCAGGTAGGGCGGCAAGTCAAATAGCTCACCGCGGCCCTCGATCCTCGGGTCGCCCGTCGCGTTCAACCCCTCAACCAAACGCACCGCCAAATCCTTGCGAATCGTCTCGTACTCGGCGACATTCGCCACATTGTGAATCTGCCCGGGATCCTTTTTCAGATCGTACAATTCCTCGGCCGGACGCATGCCAAACGCCAGTTCGTAATACTTCTTCACCGCCGGGTCATCACGGTGAGTCCACAGATACGACTTCGTCGGGCCGTTGTCGCAGTCGGCCAGCCAACCGTTCGTGATAAAGGCCGCTTTGTGGTTGGGCGTGCCGGCGGGCCAACGATCCGCGCGGAAATTTCGTAAGTAGAGATAGTCGTCCGTCCGGATCCCTCGCATCGGATAGCCCCCGGCGTCGGGTGCTTCCTGGGACGGCACGTGACGTTCTTTGCCGAATAGCACATGGTCTCGCGTCGGCTCCACGCGGCCCGCCCCGTTCGACGTCAAAAGCCCCAGCAGCGATCGGCCGGTCATCTCGGCCGGCACACGCAAACCCGCCGCTTCCAAGAATGTCGGCGCCAAGTCCGTCGTGGAAACGAAATCGGTCACTCGGCGGCCCCCGGGCACGCGCGCCTTCCAACGGATCGCCAACGGCACCCCGCTGCCGGCATCATACAGATTCGACTTGGCGCGCGGGAACGGCATGCCGTGGTCGCCGGTCATCACAAAAATCGTGTTGTCGAGCTCACCCGTTTTCTCCAGGCGCGCGATCAACTCGCCGACTTCTCGGTCAAAGCGCTCGACCTCCCAGTAGTAGTCGGCCACGTCCCCGCGAATCTCTTCGACATCGGGGTAGTGCTCGAACAGATGCACTTTTCCCGGATCGATCTCACTCCTAGCGCCGCTGCCCTTGGCGTAGGGCCTGTGCGGGTCGCTCGTTCCGAACCAAAAACAGAACGGCGAGTCGCTTGGCCGCGCCCCGAAGAAGGCGTCGACGCTTTCGTAGCGCTTGCCGGCCGGGTTCACGGAGCTATAGGGATGACTGCCCGGCCCCCAACCCTTGCGATAGCTGCCGACGAAATAGCCGTCGCCGCCCAACAGCTTCGGATACTCGGCGAACTTCGAGGGCCACACGCTCCACAGGTTGCCCGCCCCCCCCAGTCGCCAAAACTGCTGCCCGGTAATAATCGCCCCACGGCTCGGCGTGCAGGAGGGAGACGATATGTAGGCGTTCTCGAACAAAACACCTTCCCGCGCCAATCGATCGAAAGCGGGCGTCTTGATGCCCTTGTCGCCATAGGCGCTCGCATGCGGACGACCCCAGTCATCGGCGATCGCGAAGACGATGTTCGGACGGTCCGCGGCATCGAGCGTCAGCGCGGACAATAGGACGACCAGAGCGAAGACGTTTGCGAGTTGAGGCGCCATGGAACAATCATAAACAGCACGAAAGCAAATAGCACCAAGCCAGTCGCGTCCGCGATAGAATTGGACAGGTCGTTCCCGCCCTGCCGCCGCGTTATGGTCTGTTGCACAAATTCGCGCGACAAGCTCGCTGAGAAATCGGGAGGAGACCGCACGGGCGTCGCTTCCCGGCTTCGGGCTCGGTTCGCTTTTATCGTCTTCGTTGCTCTAACCGCTCCCATGCCGATGCTTGCCGCCGCCGCCACATCGCCCGAGTGGGTCGATGATCCGCGCCCGATCGGCGCGGCCGATTGGAACTACGAACGAGCGGCCCACCTGATCGAACGCTCCGGCTTCGGAGCCACACCCGACGAAATTCGGCGGCTCGCCGCGATGTCTCCAAGCGAAGCCGTAAAGCGGCTCGTCGATTACGAGTCGATTGATCCGTCCGCCCTCGCCGACTTTGACGAATCGGGCATGTGGGACCCCGGCATGGATCCGTTTCCCCCGAGCCGCGCCGAGGCGGTCCGTATCGCTCGCGAAAAAAACTCGGCGATGGGCGTCGAGGTGCTGTCGGAAGGCTCTTCCCGTCGAATTCAGCCGGTCGTGGATAAGTTCTTCTACGGACTGCGGGCCGATGTTCTCGAAACTCGACGCTTGGCGTTGTGGTGGGCCGAACGAATGATGAAGACGCCGCGGCCGCTCGAGGAGAAGATGACCTTCTTCTGGCACGGCCACTTCGCGACCTCCGAGGTGAAAGTGCGCGACTACCGCATGCTACTCGCGCAGAACCGCATGCTGCGCTCGCGAGCCACCGGCAACTTCCGTGATCTGCTGCTGGGAATCATGCGCGACCCGGCCATGCTGGTGTATCTCGACAACGGCGAAAACGTTAAAGAACACCCCAATGAAAACTTCGGGCGCGAGCTTCTCGAACTCTTCACCATGGGCATCGGCAACTACACCGAAAAGGACATTCGCGAGGCATCGCGCGCCTTCACCGGGTGGACCAACGACGTTCTCCGGTTCCGCTTTGACGCTGATCAGCACGACGCCGGCCCGAAGAAATTTCTTGACGTCGAGGGGAACTTCGACGGCGACGAAATCGTCGACATCATCCTGGCGCAACCCGCGACGGCCGAGTTTATGGCCGCCAAGCTCTATCAGTTTTTCGTGCGCGAGCGAATTTCCGATGCGACGCGCGCGGCGCTGGGCAAAGTGCTTCGCGACGCCGGTTACGAGCTGAAGCCGCTTCTGAAAGCCATCTTCCTCTCGCGAGACTTCCATAGCCCGCCGTCGGTCGCTTCGCAAATCAAGAGCCCGGTGCAACTGTTCGTTTCCACCTACCGAAAACTCGGCCTCGCGAAGGCCCCGACGGCGCCCGATTTCAATGATCTAACCGGCCGATTGGGGCAGTTGTTGTTCTACCCGCCGAATGTCGCGGGATGGTCCGGCGGCCGCACTTGGATCACGCCGGCGACATTGCTCGAACGCGGCAATGCCATGCGCCGCGTCCTTTTCCCGCCGATGTTAGCCGACTATGGGCATCCGGATCGCCGTATGCCGGGGATTTATCAAAAGGTGGCCGAGCGCCTCGCGAAGGGCATGAACATCACCAATGCCACTCGCGCCGGCGATTCCGCGGTCAGCATGATGGCGGATGCCGACGAAGACTACAACACGCGCTATGGCGGCTACCGCGGTTACGTGCTGGCCTTCAAGCGGATCAAGCTCGTGCCCCGTCATGCAGCCGACATCGATCTTTCGTCCATGGTGCTCTCGACAGGAGCGAAGACGGCGGCCGCGGCGGTTGACAACCTGCTGCTGCGGTTCTTGCGGGCGCCGCTCGACGCCGAGGATCGGCAAGCGCTCATCACGTTTCTCGAGGAGCGGCTCGGGTCAGCGACCCTCGAAGGCCCCTCCGACGGTTTAGAGGATGCCCTACGAAGCGTTCTCTACCTCGTTCTCAGCTCTCCCGAATATCAACTGGGGTGACGACATGAAACACAATCGATTCGTCCGCGGCCGCTCACGCCGCGAGTTCCTCCGAGAGAGCCTTTACGGAATCGGCGTGACCGCCGGCTTGCCGCTCCTGCTCGCCCGTACCTCGCAAGCGCTCGCGGCCGCGGACCGCGAGAAGCCCGCCCAGCGCATCCTCGTCGTCGTCGAGCTGTCGGGAGGCAACGACGGCCTCAATACAGTCGTACCCTACCGCAACGACGGGTATTATCGAGTCCGCCCGGTTCTAGGAATCCCCAAGAGCGAGGCGATCGCGGTCACCGACGACGCCGGCTTCCATCCCTCTCTGGTGGGATTCGAACGTCTCTACAAAGACGGCCGCATGGCGGTCGTCGAGGGTTGCGGCTATCCCAACCCCAGCCTCTCGCACTTCTCCTCGATGGGCTTTTGGCACACCGGCGTACCGAATGGCGGAGAAAAGCTCGGCTGGGTCGGTCGCTTCGCCGACAACCATACAGAAAAGGGTACGCCCAACGCGATCATCAACATCGGCAGCTCGCAATCACTCGCCGTGCGCGGCAAGACCCATTCGCCGCTCGTCTTCGACAATCCATCGCGCCTTCGCCGTCAGGGGACCAAGGCGGAAAAAGCCGCGTTGCGGGGTTTCAGCCGCCGGCGCGAGACGGCCAACCCCGCCCTCGACTTCCTTCGCTCCACGGCCCACAACGCGGCCCAAAGCGGCGCCCTCGTGCGTGACGCCTGGGCTTCTTACAGCACGCCCGTCGACTACGGTATTGGCGTCGGACTCGCGACCGACCTTCGCAAAGTGGCGGCGCTGATCGCCGCCGATCTGCCGACCCGCATCTACTACGTCGGCTACCGCGGCAACGCTTTCGACACCCATGTGCATCAAGCCGACCTCCATGCCAGGCTGCTGATGTACACCGCCGACGCCGTCAATGGTTTCATGGCGGACCTCGATCGCATCGGCCGCGGCAACGACGTGGCCGTGATGATGTTCACCGAGTTCGGCCGCCGCGTCGAAGAGAACGCCGGCCGCGGAACCGACCACGGCACCGCGGGCCCAATGTTCGTCGTCGGCAAAGGCGTGCAAGGCGGCTTCTACGGCAAGACGCCCAGCCTGACCGACCTCGACGACGGCAACCTCAAGATGACCACCGACTTCCGCCGCGTCTACGCCACAATGATCGCCGAGTGGATGGGGCACCCGAACACGGCGGCCATCTTGAAAGGCGATTTCGCGGGGCTCGGCGTCTTCGCCTAAGCGTAACCACCGCGACCGGAAGCAACCCCCTCCCAGCATTAACGGTTCACGGTTCACGGCCCACGGTTAACGGACCATCCCATGCGCATCGGCGTCGGCTATCTGCTCCAAGAAACGAACACCTTCTCGCCGGTCGAGACGCGTTGGGAGGACTTCGGGCTCGCCGAGGGCGGCGATGTCGTCGATCGCTGGGCAGGCACCCAAACCGAGATCGGCGGATTTCTCGACGTCCTCGGCGAGCACGGCGACGAGGCTGTACCGCTGTTCGCCGGCTGGGCCATGACCGCCGGACGCCTCTCGGCGGCAACGTTCGAGCGCCTTCTCGAAATGATCGTCCGGCGACTCGAAGCCGCCTGTCCCCTCGACGGGCTGCTGCTGGCGCTGCACGGCTCAATGAGCGCCCGCGGCGCCGACGACTGCGACGGACGAATCGTCGAGGCCGCGCGCCGCATCGTCGCCGACAAACCACTCGTCGTCACCCTCGACCTTCACGCCAACCTGACCGCCCGGATCGCCGCGGCGGCCGACGCCGTCATCGGCTATCAAACCTATCCCCACATCGATATGTATCCCACCGGCGTCGCCGCCGCGCAACTGCTGATCCGCACCCTGCGGGGAGAAGTCCGGCCCGTAACGGCATTCAAGAAGCTGCCGCTCATCGTCGGCGCCGAGAACATGCAAACCACCGCCGGGCCGATGAAGAAAGTCTTCGACAGCGGGTACGAAATGCGCGATCGCGGCGAGGTCCTCTCCGTCTCGGCTTTCGGCGTGCAGCCCTGGCTCGACGTCGAAGAGATGGGATGCGCCACGCTGGCGGTCGCCGACGCCAACGAAGCAGCGGCCGCCGACTGCGCCCGGCGAATGGCCGAGCGCTTCTGGCGGCTGCGAGATGATTTCGCCGTCCCGCTGCTCGGTCCCAGAGAGGCGGTCGAGCTGGCGGCGCGCGAGCCGGCCGGCCCCGTCATCCTCGCCGAAACCTCCGACGCGCCAACCGCGGGCGCGCCCGGCGACAGCGCCGAACTGCTGCTTCCGCTCGAGCAATTCGCCCCCCATCACACGGCGCTGCTGTGGATTCGTGACCCCAAGTTCGTCGCTCAGGCCGTCGAGGCGGGAGTCGGCCGACACCTGCGCGGTGCCGTTGGAGGTGTATTCGACAAAGCCAACCACACTCCGGCGCTGCTCGATGGTACGGTGCGCTCGATCAGCGATGGACATTTCCGCTTCACTGGGACCTACAACAAGGGAATGTTGAACGAAATGGGAACTACTGTCGTAGTAGAAGGTAATAAAACTACTACTGTAGTCACCGAGAACGCCGCCAATATGATTTCTCCCGACGTCTATCGCAGTCAGGGCCTCGAACCTCGCGACTATCACATCGTCGTCGTCAAATCGGCCAATAGTTTTCGTTCCGAGTACGATTTCGCGACCCGAGTGATTCTGATCGATACCCCCGGCATCAGCCCGGCCAACCTCAAAGCATTACCATTCGAGCGCATCCCCCGACCGATCTACCCCTTGGATTCGATGTGAGAATTGCGCGGCAAGGCGGATTTTCGCACTCGCCGCCGCAACATCAGTTTCCGCGCCGCTTACCCTCTGCCCCGAGGAATTCAATGTTACTATTGGGCTGGCGGGCTCAGGCACGCCCCGGGGGGACCCGTCGCTGACGGTTAGCCCCGCGCTTCGCAAGCCGACGCATTTAGCGCCATACCAAGGCCGGGACGATGTATTTCGATTTCGCCCTCTTCCTAGCAGCCGGTCTGCTGGCGATCGTCTTGATCGTTCCGGTGTGGTTACTGTTCTCGCTGCGGTCCGTCAAACAACAGGCCCTATTCGACCGTCGCCGCATCGACGAGATCGAGTACGACGTTCGGGAACTGTACACCAACTGGGCGGGGCGCGTTAAGCGCCTCGAGGACGAAGTCAGCGCACTCCGAGCCCGCTTGTCGGGCGCGGAGCCGCCGGCACAAGAAGCCGCGACCGAAACTGAATCGGCGACCGAGCCGCCCGCGACCGAGCCCGTTTCCCCGGCCGCCGCCGTTTCGACGCCGCCCGCGAAGTTTCCGTCCCAGTTCCGGGCGGCGGATCGGGCGGCGCGCCCGCCGATCCGACCGCCTTCTTCCGCTGAGCCGGAAGAAACCGCGCTTCCCGCGGCCCCGCCCGCCGCCGCTTCATCCGCAACCGAGCCGGCCGCCGCGGCTCCCCGACCGCCCCAAGCTTCAGCGCAAACCCCGCCCCCGGAACCGCCTCCGCCACCCCCGACTTCGCCGCCCGCCGGTCCGCCGCCCATCGAGCCCCCCGGCGTCAATTGGGAACAGTGGCTAGGCATTCGCGGTGCCGCCGTGTTGGGCGGCATCGTCATGGCGCTGGCCGCCATCCTGTTTCTCAAGTATTCGATCGAGCAGGGACTAATTCCGCCGATTGTTCGCGTCGCGATCGGGTTCTTGACGGGAGTCGGTTGTTTGTTCGCCGCCGAGAAGATGCGCGAGCGCGGCTATGGAGTGACCGCGAACGCTTTGTCGGGCGCGGGCATCATCATCCTCTACGCCTCGGTGTGGGCGGCGCGCATTCTTTACGAGCTGATCGGGACGACGCCGGCATACGGGCTGATGATCTTGATCACGATCGCGTGCGGTCTGCTCTCGTGGCGCTACCGAGGCCTGGTCATCGCCATGCTGGGGATGATCGGCGGCTTCCTGACGCCGCTGCTGCTCTCGACCGGACAAGACAATCCGATCGGCCTGTTCAGCTACATTTTGTTGCTCGATGTCGGGCTGCTGGTCTTGGCGCGCGCTCGCAAATGGCCGCTGCTCGGGGCTCTGAGTCTGGGCGGAACCGTTCTGTACCAATTGCTTTGGATCCTGGGGCGCATGGGGCCGGAGCGCACCGTTTTGGGGCTGGCCATCCTAGGCGTGTTCGCTGTGTTCTACGGCCTTGCGGGACACTGGGGCGCGCGCCGCGACGAGGATGCCGATCCCGCGGAGGCCACGCTTGACCAATTGACCCGAGGGGCGGCCGTCCTGCTGCCCTTTGCCTTTGGGCTCTATTTCGCGGGCCGCGCCGATCTTGGTGTGCACCTCTACCCGATCGGGATTCTGCTGTTGCTGCTCTCGGGCCTGGCGGTTTGGCTGAGCCGCGTCGAAGCGGCGCCCGGCCTCGCGACCGGGGCCGCGTCGGGAAGCGTGGCGGTCGTTTTTGCGTGGATTATCCGCACCCGCTGGACCGCCGCTCTCGCCTGGGAGGGGGTCGTTGTTTCGCTCGCTTTGGCGCTGGTCTTTCACGCTCTCTGGGAATGGGTACAAAGAAACGCCGCGGCCGAGAACCCGGATGACGACACTCCCTGGGCCCCGATCATCGCCGCCGCGGGATTCTTCTTCCTTTTTGTTATCGGTTCGACAGCCGGGAACACGCCGTTGTTCAGCCCCTGGTTTGTCGGCTGGCTCGGCGGCGCGGCCCTGCTCGTGAGGCAGTCGATCCGCCCTGGCGAGGAGTACAAGAGCACGGCGGCGGCGTTTGGTTTGGGGGCGGCTCTGTCGCTTTTTTTGGGGACGTTCCGCGGCCGTGAGGCCTTCCCGGCTTTCCCGGTGTACTTCGCTTGGGTCGGCCTGTGTGGGGCCGCAACCCAACTGTGGGCGGTTTCCCGTAAGGACGGCTCCGGGAAACGCTGCGCCGAAGCCGGCGCGGCGGTGTTGCCCGCCCTTGTGCTGCTGACGCTCTGCTTGGAATGGCTCGAGCCCCTGATGATGCCCGCCCTCTATTTCACGACAACGATCGTCTTGGGATTGCTGATCGTGCTCGCCGCCACGCGGCTTTCCTCTGGTGCGACCTACTTTGGGGCGATGCTGCTCGTAGCAGTCGCCCACGCGTTGTGGACCTCCTCGGCTTACCGTCTCCGCAATAACCCGGACGAGGCTTTGCTCGTCTTCGCCTTTCATGTGGCGGCCGTGTTGCTGTTCTCCTGGTGGCCGTTTCTAACGCGCTCGGCTCTCGCCGGTGAGCCTTGGGCGTGGCGCGCGGCGGCGCTGGCCGGACCCCTGTGGTTCCTATCGTTGAAGGAAGTCTACGAAATACGTTTCGGCTCCGAGACGATTGGCCTGTTGCCCGTCGCTCTCGCCGCCCTTTCGCTGACGGCGGCTTTTCGGGCCCGCAATCTCGGTGTGCTCGACAGCGGGATGCGCAAGAGCGGGCTGGTTTGGTTTTCCGCGACCGCGATGGGCTTCGTCGCGGTGGCGATTCCCTTGCAGCTTGAAAACGAATGGGTCACGATCGGCTGGGCGCTGCAAGGCGTCGGGCTGGCGGCCCTTTGGAAGCGCCTTGACCACGCCGGCCTCAAATACTTCAGTTGGGCGCTGTTGGCGGCGGTGACGATTCGCCTCGTCGCCAACGCCGAGCTTTTCGATTACCACCGCAGCGGCGGGTTCCCGATCGTCAATTGGCTGATGTACACCTATCTCGTCCCGGCGGCGGCCCTGCTCGGCGCGGCTTGGCATTTCCGCCGCCTCGAAGTCGAGAGGAGCCTCGATTGGGAAGAGACGCTCTACGCAACCGGCAAACCGGTCGGCGCGTTAGCCTGCGGCGTGGCGGCCATTGCCGTGGTTTTCGTCTGGATCAACCTCACGATTTTCGATTTCTTCTCGACTTCCACACAGCTCACGATTTCGTTCGAACGCATGGCCGCGCGCGATTTGACGCAATCGCTGGGCTGGGCGCTGTACGCTCTCACCCTGCTCGCGATCGGCGTTTCGTGGAAGAGTGTCGGGCTGCGCTGGATCAGCCTTAGCTTCCTGATCCTGACGATCGGCAAGGTCTTCCTGCACGACCTCGGGCAACTCGAGGATCTCTACCGCGTGGCCTCACTGGTCGGGTTGGCGCTAAGCCTGATTCTGGTATCGCTGGCCTATCAACGTTTCGTCTTTCGGCGCGAGGAATCCGAGGAGGACACTTGAAACTACATTTGTCGTCTCCAATGACCCTTATCCCCCTTTTGGTTGTCTCGGCGGTGCCGCCCGCACTTTCCCAAACCGCGGATCTGCTCCCCTTATTTCCTTCACGGGCTGATATCCATGTCTCCACCGGCCGTTTGGCCCGCGTCGAGTTGGCGCCCGAAGTGTTGTCGGCCTGTCGAGCCGACCTGGCTGATCTGCGGATCATCGACGCCGCCGGCCGCGAGGTCCCCTATCGTATCGACAGCGACTTCGCGGGCGGGGCCGAGCGCAGCTTCGAGAGAAATTATCCCGCTGAGCTGCTCGAGGTGGACCGCCAAACCGTCGAGCGCGACTCGGGTCCGCCGTTGCGCCGCGAAACCTATGAACTCGCCGCGCCGCCGGAACCCTCGCGGACCGGCGCCTGGAACCTTGTCTTCGAAAGTAGCCGCCCGCGCTTCGTGCGCCGCGTGACCCTGGAGACCCGACGCAGCGACGGGACCGCTGAAATTCGCAGCGGGGCTTCGATCTTTCGGCTGGCGTCCCCATCGCGTGAAAAAACATACCTCACGATCGAGGGTGCCTCGCTCGATCGCGTGATCGTCACCCTCGAAGGCGAGGAGAGCTTCTTTCTCGAACCCGGCTTTCGATACGAAGAGTCGCTGCTGATTCCCGACGAGCGCGTTGCCGTCGAGCTCATCGAAGTTGGCCGCGGCGAAACCGCCGGGCAAACGACAATCGAGTTGGCTCGTCCGCGTGGGCTCGTCCCCGCCGCCCTCGAAGTTACGACATCGACGCCCACGTTGAACCGTCCCGTGGAGGTTCGAGACCAGGGCCCGGGCGGAGGCGATCGAGAGTTGGGCCGGCGAACCGTCTACCGCGTCCCCGGCTTTACCACCGCCGAGGAGCTCGAAGTGCCGATCTCGCCCGCCCGCGGCAATCGGCTCACGGTCGTGATCGGCAACGGTGACAGCCCCCCACTGGAAGATCTGCGTTTTCAAGCGATCGTTCGCCGCCCGGCACTGGTGTTCGCGCTCGAAACCGCAGGCCCGGACCAAGCCGCCGGGACCCTCTATTTCGGCGGCGGCCGGGCCCATCGCCCTCGCTACGACATCGAACAAACGATCCAAGCCGCCGCGCGCCCGCCGAGGGCTCCGAGGCGCGCTATGCGAAGGCCCGCCTGGGCCCCGTCGAAGCCAACCCGGTTTTTGACGCCGCCCCGGTACTCGGCTTTGCGATGCGTCCCGGTGCGAAATCGATTATCGAGAATTCACGCACCGTCGCCGCATCGAGGCCGATCCCTCGCCCGAGGGCCTCAGCCGTTTGCGGCTCGGCCTGGATGACTTGGCCCGCCTACGCAGCGACCTGGCGGACCTTCGTATCATCGACGACGCCTCGCGGCAATGGGCCTACCTCCTCGAGCGCGACGCCGACCACGAGTTTCATCCGCTGACCATCTCAGCTCGCGAATCAATCGACTCCGCCTCGCATTACCATTTTTCTCCGCCCGTCGCGCCGGCGACACTCGACCGTCTTGTTCTTAAATCTCCCGTACCCTATCTCGACCGCCCTTACCAGCTGCGCGCAAAGTACGGCGAGCAGGAGTGGCTGCTCGGAAAGGGACGGCTATCGAGACCGGCTATGGGCAATGCGTCGGCCGCGGGCGGTTCCAACGCAATCACGATCGAATTTCCGGCCCGCCGGGTGGTCTCATTGGAGTTGATCATTCAAGACTGCGACGACGCCCCGCTGGCGTTGAGCGAGGTCGACGCCCGTTTCCCGGTGACCGACGTCTACTTCGCCGCCCCCGCCGGCACTTACTATTCGCTCCTGGGCCACCCCGAAGCCGTCGCGCCCAGTTACGAATTGGCGCGAGTCAGAGATTTGGTCTTAGCCGTCCCCAGCGCCGCCACCAACACCGAACCCCTGGCCGAAAACGATGCCTTCTCCCCCGCCTCCCGCCTAACCTCGGGAAGCGGCGTCCAACAAACCCTGCTCTGGATCGCACTAGGCCTCGCCGTCGTTTTCCTAACCGGCCTAACACTGCGCTTGGCCCGCAACCAGGAAGCCTCGGCCGACTAGCGCAGGGCTGTCTTGATGAGTTTGGCCGCTTGCTTTGTGAACTTAACCAAGTTCGACCGGATGGCCGCTACCTTCTCATTGTGTGTAGTTGCCGCGTTCACGGCCTCCATGAGGCGTGCAAACTCTTCCTTGTCGCCCGGTGTCGGAAGCATCGCGGCCAGTTCATCCGCTTTGATGGGAGTGATGGCGGCAAGCTCCTCCGCAAGTTTCCGGTTGGTTTCCTCCCTCGCTTCCGCCGCAAGGGCGGTGAATTCGTTTTCCGTGCTCGACACTGTCGTTTCCTCCCTTTACATTGTTCTTAGCCATGTTCACGGGCTGGGCGTCGGGGCTGAGCCCGTCCCCGCCGGAGTCAACGGCCCAGCAGTACTTGTGGATCCACTGCTAATGGCTTTCACCCTTTTCAATAACCTCCATGGCCTTTCCCGTTCCCGCCGTGGCCTTGACGATCGCATCGTTGACTTTGATGGTTTGCTCGATAACTCTGTCGCGGGTCTCGAGCAGATTGAGTCGTTTGAGAATTTCGTTCTGCTCAACCTGCACTTTTCGAACCGACGTCACGAACGCCGTCACGCTGTTTTGCATCTGAATCAGCTCCGCGTAAGTACCCCGAAGTTGCGCCAACGCGTCGGCCTCGAGTTGGTCCAGAGGCGCGATCAGCTCCGCCCGCTGCCTTTCGATCTCCGCCATCGCCGCCTGGGCAAACCGAATCGTGATTCTGCCCTGTTCAGCTTCGCCGTCGCCCAAGACACGCCGCACAGCGCTGACGCCGGCCTCGAGCTTGTCGTCCGCGACTACCTTCCCGAGTTCCTCTCGTAGCCGAGCGACTTCTTCTTCGCTGAGAGACGTTGCGTTTTCCAGCCGCGTCGCAAGGTTGGCCTTTCGCACGAGGGTTTCGAGGAACTCCGGGATCCATCCCGCAAGAAATCTTCCACTCTCACGCGCGTTAAATCGAAATATCTCTTGACAAATTCCTCATGAGATTTCTGAACCGCCGAGATGCGTTCTCCGACCACCGTGGACAGAGTGACGGCTTGTTTAGGCACCTTGGCACAGGACACCTGAAGAGCCGACAACCCTATAACGCACACCGTTAGCAGCGTCGCCAGAGAGGTTCCCTTTTTCATAATTCTCACCCTCGAAACCACCCATGCCGCAAATGAATTGCTTTTACCGGACTTTTGGGATAAACTCGCGCGGTGGCAAAAGTATATCCCATGGACCTGCCGACCGCAAGGCGGTCTAAGTCATTGTCGCCGCCAAGCAGGAATGTCCCCTTTTGCGGTAAAGACCTGGATGGTCGTGATTTCCGGCCTCCACCCGTTCCCCGCCCTCTCATGAAACCCACGTGGAACGCCGATTAAGAGGTATGCCCGCTCCGTCCTGCGAAAACGTTGCCGGCAGGCAGACGGGTGGCGTGAAAAGCTCGGGGGCGTAATGATCGTATTTCTTCGTTTCCTTATCGTCGCCTGTATCGCCCTGGTCAGCTGGTGGCAGCTCGGCGGTGCTTTCGAGCAACGCGCGGCGGCCTCGGTGGCGCTGCTCGGGATCAGCGGATTGGCCGCCTTGCTGGTGTGCAAAGGCATCCGAATCGGCTTGTGGATGACGTTATTGCTGGGACTCGGTCACCTAAGCGGCCTGCTGCTGCGGGTTCCTTCCGATCAAGTGCTCCTGGCGCTCCCCTTCTTGGTCTGGTGCTTCCTCGCGATCAGCGGCAGCGCGTTGTTGCTTGGCCTATCGAGACAGCGGCGTCATAAACATTCAGCCTACGAACGCTACCCGGAATTCTGACCGTTGCCGATCCCCGAATCCGCCGGCCGGGGCGCGACTCGCCGCGAAGCCTTGGCTTGCGTCGCGCCGGCCCGAGAGGTATAAAGAGGGTTCCGTCAACGGGCTCGCGTGACTGGCGAAAACGTGGAATCAACCACGAGGAAGCGCGGCTCCGCAGAAGAAGCGCCGTTCGCCTGGGCTGATCTTCCGGTCAGGGCGTTTTTGTTTTCCGGACGCGCCCAATTCTAATGGAGCCGCGGCCATGAAAACCAATCGCGATCTTCTTCGAGACAACGACCCCACCATCTATGACGCTCTCGTCGGCGAGGAAAAGCGCCAACAGGCCGGCATCGAACTGATTCCGTCGGAAAATTACACCTACCCGGAAGTGCTCGCCGCGCTGGGGTCCGTTTTCACGAATAAGTATTCGGAAGGCTACCCGGGTCGCCGCTATTACGGCGGACAGCAGTTCACCGACGTCATCGAAAACGTCGCCCGCGACCGCGCCAAACAATTGTTTCGCGCCGAGCACGTCAACGTCCAACCGCTTTCCGGCTCGCCGATGAATCAAGCCGTCTACATGGCCTTTCTCAAACCCGGCGACACGGTTCTCGGCATGGATCTCTCCCACGGCGGGCACCTGACCCACGGGGCCCCGGTTTCGCACATGGGCAAGATCTATAATTTTGTCCGCTACAAGACGCAACCCGAACAGCAAGGCCGCATCGATTTCGACGCCTTACGCAAGACGGCGATCGAGGCCAAGCCCAAGATGGTCTTGTGCGGGTATTCGTCTTATCCCCGAGATTACGACTACGCTCGCTTCAAGGAGATTGCCGATGAAGTGGGCGCGTTGACCATGGCCGACGTTTCGCACATTGGTGGTTTGATCGCCGGCGGCGCGATGCGCAACCCCTGCGACGCCGGGTTCGATTTCGTCACCACCACCACGCACAAGTCGATGCGAGGCCCCCGCGGAGGGATGATCCTTTGCAAGGCGGAACACGCTAAGGCGATCGACAAGAGCGTCTTCCCCGGCCTACAGGGCGGGCCTCACATGAACGCCGTCGCCGGCGTCGCCATCACACTCGGCAAGGCGCTCGAACCCGAGTACCGCGAATACTGCCGCCAAGTCCTCGACAATGCGCAAGTGCTGGCCCGCACGCTGATCGATAGCGGCGCCGAGCTCATCACCGGCGGAACCGAGAATCACATGATGGTGGTCGATACGGTCAAGAGTTTCGGCATCAACGGGCGAGTGGCGGAGCAAACCCTCGACGCGGTTTCGATCACGACCAACAAGCAAATCATTCCCGACGACCCCAACCCCCCGCTACGCCCCAGCGGCATTCGCCTGGGAACGCCCGCGGCGACAACCCGAGGCATGGCCGCGGAAGAAATGAAGCGGCTTGCCCGGTGGACCACCGAAGCCTTGCAAAAGCACGAAGATGAGCAAGCCCTCGAAGCGATGAAGGCCGATGTGGAAGCCCTCTGCGGCCGCTTCCCGGTGCCGGGGATTGTCGACTAGCCGGACCGCCTGCCCTCTACCGAAACGGGAAAATCCACTGCCCGATGAAATAGACCGCCAACGGAATTATCGCCAGGGCGATCAAATCCAGCATCACTCCGGCCCTGAACATGCGCGGAATCGTGATCCAGCCACTGCTGAAGACAATGGCGTTGGGCGGGGTCGCCACCGGCAACATGAAAGCGAACGACGCGATGATCGCCGCCGGGATCAGCAACAAGTAAGGGTGAACGCCGATCTCGGTCGCCGTCGCCGCCAACACCGGTGAAATCATCAAAACCGTCGCGATATTCGAAGTGGTTTCCGTCAGCAACACCGACAACAAACACGTTAGCGGCACCAGCACCCACACCGGCAGTTCCCCGGCGATGGTCAGCCGCGAGCCCAGCCACGCCGCCAAGCCGCTGTCTTGAATGCCCGCCGCCAGCGCAAACCCGCCTCCCAACAGAACAACGATCCCCCACGGAACCCCTTTCTGAATCGTCGGCCAGTCCACGATGAATTGGAGCCGGGGTTTCCCGCCGTCTCCGCTCGCCACCCATGTCGGCAGTAAACACAGCAACACGGCCATGGCGATCGCGACCGTGGCGTCGTGCAGGCTGCCGGGGGTCGAAAAGGCGCTCGACCAACCCGGGATGACCAACGAGCCCAACTCGAGCGGGCGGCGAAAGATCCACAAGAACCCGGTCATCGATGCTACGACCAAGACGATTTTCTCGGGTTGCCGCATCGGCCCCAGCTTTCGCCGTTCTTCGCTGATGACGTCCTGCCCGGTGTTGAATCGAATGTGACTCAGCGGCACTTCGGCCCCGAAGCGACACAAGTAGAGCCACATGATCGGCAGGAAAATCACGACGATCGGAATGCAGAGCATGCTCCAATCGGCGAACGCGATGGGCGGTTCGTCCGGGAAGCGATCTTGCGCGAAGCCAATGAAGGCAACGGTAGTCGGCGAGCCGATCAATGTCCCGATGCCGCCCACGCTGGCCGAATAGGCGATCGCGAGAAGCAAGATCACGCCGAACGTCGAGCGCACTTTCTTCGGCGTCTCCTCGGGCGATACGCCTTCCATGTGCGCCAACTCCGCCATTTGGTTGACGACGGCCGCCGCGATCGGCAGCATCATCATCGTCGTGGCGGTGTTTGAAATCCACATCGAAAGAAACGCCGTGGCGCACATGAAGCCGAGCACCAGTCGATCAGGCTGCGTCCCGAATAGATGGATCGTCCCCAGCGCTACGCGGCGGTGCAAATTCCACTTTTCCATCGCAATGGCGATGATGAACCCGCCCACGAAAAGGAAGATGATGTGGTTGCCGAAATGCGGCCCGACCTCGCGGCTGGGCATGATGTCGAGAGCCGGATAGAGCGCCAACGGCAGCAGCGCCGTCACCGGAATGGGGGCGGCCTCGGTGATCCACCAAACGGCCATCAGCGCCGCGACAGCGGCGGTGCGCTGCGCGACAGGCGGCATGCCGTCGGGCGTGGGCGCGACCAGGATCACGACAAACAGCAGCAGGCCCAGCGCCAAGCCGATCTGTTGGCGCGGCCCATAGCCATGGTTTTGCTCGCCCGCGGGAAGTGCTTCCATAACCCTTGAAAAGAACTCAACACCCTATCACGGTTCATCACCGCGACGTGGCGCATGCTTCAGCGTGCCGTGTCGGCCACTCATGGCGACATCTCTTCTCTTCCCCGCCGCCTCGTCGGCCCAAGGCGATTCCACGCTACCGAATCGTCGCCGGCCGCCGTCGGGCGGCGAACTTCGCCGTCCTTCGCCGCCTTAACCCGATATTGTCCCGGGATGGGTATTTACTTGACTCAGGTGACCACAAGATGTAGGATCGGGGAAATGGAAGATTATCCTCGGAATCTGGCCGAGTTCGAGGCGCGTTTCGCCACCGAGCAGGCCTGTCGAGAGTATCTGTGTCAACTCCGCTGGCCGGAGGGTTTTCGTTGTCCGCGATGCGGGCACGACAAAGCGTGGGCGGTGCGGACAGCGCTGCTGGAGTGCGCCGGCTGCGGGCATCAAGCTTCTCCAACGGCGGGCACAATATTTCAAGACACCCGCCAACCCCTCCAGAGTTGGTTTCGAGCCATGTGGTGGCTCACGAGCCAGAAGAACGGGGCGAGCGCGCTGGGCTTGCAGCGGGTGTTGGGCCTGGGCAGCTACAAAACGGCCTGGACTTGGTTGCATAAGCTCCGGCGCGCCATGGTGCGGCCCGGACGCGATCGGCTCAGCGGGCGCGTGGAGGTTGACGAGACTTACTTAGGAGGCTTGGAGGAGGGCGTGCGCGGTCGCCAAACCGACGCTAAGGCGCTGATTGTAGTAGCGGCCGAGGAAGATGGTGCCGGCATCGGGCGGGTTCGGATACGCACCATTCCCAACGCCTCCGGGGACAGCTTGATGGCCTTCGTCGGCGAGTCGATCGAACCCGGCAGCGTGGTCCATACCGACGGTTGGCTGGGATACGAACCGCTCGAAGGCGACGGCTATCGCCACGAGGTGAGCTACCTGGAGGGGCAACCGGCGCGCGCCTCGAAACTGCTCCCCCGGGTGCACCGCGTGGTGTCGTTAGTGAAGCGCTGGATACTGGGCACGCATCAAGGAGCGGTCAGTCACGAGCATCTCGACTCCTACCTCGACGAATTCGCCTTCCGCTTCAACCGCCGCAAGTCCAGAAGTCGAGGCAAGCTCTTTTACCGCCTGGTTCAACAGGCCGTCGCCGTGCCACCGGCACCCTACAAATCGCTGGTCGGAGGCACCGCGACACGCGCTACGGACGACCACAACATGTAGGGGCTATTTCCCAATACCTGAGTCAAGTAAATACCCATCTGTCCCGGAAACCACGTGAAAGGGCGTATTGTGGCCCTTTTTGGGTCTTCGAAGGCTGCCTCCGGAGTCTCCGCTACGCTACAATAAATGAATAACTTACCCCGCTTGTTGACGCTCTGACGAAAGGACGTTTCTTTGGCCGAGCAGCCCCCTTCCAATCCCACCCAACTGCCTCTTGGAGGCAACGGTTCCCCGCCGCCGAATTTGATTCCCATCGACATCGAAGTCGAGATGAAAAAGTCCTATCTCGACTACGCGATGAGCGTAATCATCGGGCGTGCCCTGCCCGACGTGCGCGACGGGCTCAAGCCCGTGCAGCGGCGCATCCTCTACGGCATGCTCGAAGCCGGACTGCGTTCCAACCGCGGTTTCCGCAAGGCCGCCAAGATCGTCGGCGAAGTGATGGGTAACTACCATCCCCACGGCGATTCCTCGATCTACGACACCTTGGTCCGGATGGCGCAGCCGTTTTCGATGCGCTGCCGCCTGGTCGACGGACAGGGCAATTTCGGCTCGGTCGACGGCGATCCGCCGGCGGCGATGCGCTACACCGAAGCGCGTATGACCGCGCTGGCCGAGGCCCTGCTCGACGATATCGACAAGGATACCGTCGACTTCCGTCCCAACTACGACGACACCAGCGAAGAGCCCGAATGCCTGCCCGCCGCCGCGCCGAATCTGCTCGTCAACGGCGGCACCGGCATCGCCGTCGGGATGGCGACCAATATCCCGCCGCACAATCTGGGAGAGATCATCGACGCCGCGATCACCGTGATCAACCGCCCCAAGACGACTCTCGAGGATCTGCTCGAAATCGTGCAAGGCCCCGACTTCCCCACCGGCGGCACGATCTGCGGGACCGAGGGATTCCTCAATGCCTACCGCACCGGCCGCGGTCACGTGACCACGCGCGCCCGGGCCTTGATCGAGGAAAAGGGCAACCGGCAGCAAATTATCGTCAACGAGATTCCCTACCAGGTCAACAAGTCGAGGCTCATCGAGCACACCGCCGCGCTGGTCAACGATAAGAAGATCGAAGGCATCTCGAACATCTGGGACGAGAGCGACCGCGACGGCATGCGCATCGTCTTCGAGCTGAAACGCGGCGAGCAGCCCGAGGTCGTCCTCAACAACCTCTACAAGCACACCCAGCTGCAAACCGGTTTCGGCATCATTGTGCTGGCCATCGTCAACGGGCAGCCCAAGGAACTGGGTCTGCTCGAGTACCTGCGCCTTTTCGCCGAACACCGTATCGACGTTGTCCGCCGACGAACGAATTACCTGCTGCGCAAGGCCCGTGACCGCGAGCATGTGTTGCTGGGGTTCCAGAAGGCGCTCGATCATCTCGACGAAGTCATTCAACTCATCCGGCAATCGAAGAGCCCGGCCGAGGCGCGGCAGGCGCTGATCGGCCGCTTTGAGTTCACCGAGCGCCAAGCCCAGGCCATCATTGAACTGCAACTGCAACGCCTGACGGCGATGGAGCAGCAGAAGATCATCGAGGAGCTGGCGGAGATTCAGAAGAAGATCGCCGGCCATCTCGAAATCTTGGATTCCGACAAAGTCCTGCGGAAAGTCATCGTCACCGAACTCCGGGAGATCAAAAGGAAATTCGCCGACGAGCGCCGCACCGACATCGGACCTCCCGTCTCGCAAATGTCGATGGAAGACCTGATCGCCGACGAAGACGTCGTCATCACGGTCACCCACAACTCCTACCTGAAGCGCACGCCGGTGACGACCTACCGCCAACAAATCCGCGGCGGACGCGGCCGTATCGGGATGGGAAAGCGGACCGACGATTTCGTCGAGCACTTGATCATCGGCTCGACCCATTCCTATTTCCTGGTCTTCACCAATCTCGGGCGTGTGTACTGGCTGCGCATCTACGACATTCCCGATGTCGGCATTACAGCCCGCGGCAAGAACATCGTCAACCTGTTGAACTTCCAGCCCGACGAAACCGTGCAGGCTTTCCTGCCGGTGAAAGAGTTCACCGAAGGGCGCTACATCGTCATGGCCACGCTCAACGGCGTGATCAAGAAATGCGACTTGAGTGTTTTCAAGCGGCCGCTCTCGCGAGGCATCATCGCGCTGGCGCTCGACGAGGGCGACGAGCTAATCTCGGCCAGCCTGACCGATCCGGGGCGCGAAATCTTCGTCGCCACCCAACGGGGCAAGGCGATCCGATTTCACGAGGACGCGGTGCGAGCCATGGGCCGGCCGGCACGAGGCGTGCGCGCCATCAGGATTGACCCCGACGATCGCGTTGTCGGCATGATCGCCGTCCCCGAAGACGTGCTCGTTCTCAGCATTACTGAAAACGGTTACGGCAAACGCACCAAGGTCGACCAATACCGCCTAACCCAACGCGGCGGCAAAGGCGTCATCAACATCAAGACCACGAAGCGCAACGGCAACGTCGTTGCGATCATGAAGGTCGCCAAGGACATCGACCTAATGTTGATTACGCGCGGCGGCAAGATCATCCGCATCGAGTCGGGTAAGATCCGCGCCACCGGCCGTTCGGCCCAGGGTGTTACCTTGGTCAACGTCGAGGATGGAGACCAGATCGCGGCCGCCTGCGCCGTGCCGCATTCCCAAGACGAAGAAAACGGCGCCCCCGAGCAAGGAACGCTGCTGTAGCCCGCGGCGGCTTCAGAGCCCCGAATGCAAGTGAGGGGTCCCGAGCGCCGTTCGACCTATTGCCGACGAGGGCCGGGCAGCCTCGGCCGGACCAAAGGGAGACATTTCATGAAAAACCTTACCGCCTCAATCATTCTCATCGCATGCCTCGCCGCGAGCCCATCACCGGCCGAGCAGGTCACGCTCGAAGGCTACCTCGTCGACCGCGAATGCTCGTCGGGAATCATCGAGCAAGGCGCCCAAGCCGCCGCCGAGCACGACCGCTCCTGCGCCCTGATGGAAATATGCATCCAAAGCGGTTTCGGGATCTTGACCGCCGCCGGGGACTTCGTCATCTTCGACGACGCCGGCAATGAAAAGGCTGTCGCGGCGGTCGAATCGGCGAGCAAGGACAAAGACTACAAGATCCGCGTCAGCGGCAACCGCCAAGGCGACGAAATCCAAGTCGTGTCGCTAACGATCAAGTAGGCAAGCCCGGCCAAGTGGGGCTGCGAAGAATGGGGGACAGTCCACTTCGCGCCAGGAGAAATTGATCAAGTAGGCAAGACCGGCCAAGTAGCGACCGGCACTCGCAATCAGTCGTCGCTCCCGCCCAACAGCCCCGCCCGCAGCAAGAAGTAGATCAACGTCAACAGCGTGCCCACCGCGGCCGCCACATAGGTCATCGCGGCGGCATTCAACACACGGTCGACTCCGTCCCGCTCATGGGGTGAAATGATCCCCTGCGCCACGACCAATTCCTTGGCTCGCTTGGTGGCGTCGAATTCCACCGGCAAGGTCACAATCTGGAAAAGCAGAACGGCCGAGAAGAGAACGGCCCCGACCAGGACCATGTTCTGCGAAGCCATGAACAGTCCGATCAGCATCACGAAATAGCCGATCGAGGAGCCGATATTCGCCGTCGGCACCAGCATCGAGCGCACCCATAACGGAGCGTAGTTCCGCGCGTGCTGAATGGCATGTCCGGCCTCGTGAGTGGCTACGCCGATCGCGGCCAGCGAGGCCGAATCGTAGACGTCTTCCGACAGCGCCAAGGTCTTGTTGAGCGGGTTGTAGTGGTCCGACAAAAACCCATGCGTCCGCACCACCTTCACGTCCGCGATGCCCGCGCGCTGCAGCAGCAATTGAGCCGCTTGCGCGCCCGAATACCCCGTCGCCGAGGGGACCTTCGAATACTTCTTGAACGCCGACTTCGTACGAAAACTCGCCCACAACGAAAGCGCCAACCCCGGCAACATAAACACCAAATACAAAGGATCAAAGAACATGAGATTCTCCCTTCCCTCTAATTCTCATCCGCGACAGCCCGCCGAGAAGTCGAAGTCCCCTCATTTTACCGGCTCGCCCCCCACGCCGCCGGCCGCGCCATGAAAGCTCTTTGACAGGCCTTGCCGCAAGCAGCCGCTGTATTCTGGAGGTTGCCCGTCCTGCGCCTGGAGAACGTCACCAAGCAATACCGCGCCGACCAAGAGACCGTCTCGGCGCTCGACGACGTTTCACTCGACGTCGCCGCGGGCGAGTTCGTGGCGCTGGTCGGACGTAGCGGCTGCGGCAAAACCACGCTTCTGAATCTCGCCGGCGCGATGGATTTCCCAACCTCGGGAAAGGTTCTGCTCGACGACACCGACACCTCGGCGCTCGACGACCGCGCGCTGACCCATATACGCCGCGCGAAGGTCGGGTTCGTCTTCCAATTCTTTCATCTGTTGCCGACCTTGACCGGCATCGAAAACGTCGAGCTTCCTCTCATGCTGGCCGGGGAAACCAACGGCCGCGGCCGCGCCCTCGAAAGCCTACGATGGGTCGAGATGGAGTCCTACGCCGATCGCCTGCCGCATCAACTCTCCGGCGGTCAGATGCAACGCATCGCGATTGCGAGGGCGCTGGTCCATGCTCCGAAAATTCTATTGGCCGACGAACCCATCGGCAACCTCGATACCGCCGCCGCCAACGTCGTCATGACGCTGCTGCGCCGCACCGCCGACGAGCGCGGAACCACGATCCTGATGGCCACCCACAGCATGGAGGCCGCCGCCGTCACCGATACCGTCGTCGGGCTGCGCGACGGCCGCGTCGACGACACGAAGAAGCAAGTTCACAAACCAGGAAAGCAATGACGCGATGACTGAACTGTTCTACCAATCCGCCGCCGAGTTGGCCCGTCGCATCCGTAACAAGGAACTAAGCCCCGTCGACGTTCTCGAAGCGCATCTCGCCCGCATCGAGCAAGTCAACCCGGTCCTCAACGCCATCACCGACCTACAGGCCGACCGCGCGCTCGATCAAGCACGGCAGGCCGAACAACAACTGACCGCCGGCACGCCAACCGGCCCCCTGCACGGCGTTCCTCTAACGATCAAGGGCTCGATCGAAGTCGAGGGCTTCCGTTGCGAGTGCGGCACGAAACTCCGCGAAGGCGTCGTCGCCGAACGCGACGCGACCTTGGTCACCAGCCTAAAAAAAGCCGGCGCAATCATACTCGGCACCACCAACACCCCCGAGTTCCTGATGGCCTACGAGAGCGACAACCATATATACGGCCGCACCAACAACCCTTGGAATCTCGACTACACCGCCGGCGGTTCGAGCGGCGGCGAGGCGGCGGCGATTGCTTCGGGATGTTCGGCGGGCGGCTTCGGTTCCGACGGCGGCGGATCGGTTCGCGTGCCCGCCCATTTCAGCGGCATTTGCGGTTTGAAGCCCACGCCCGGCGTCATTCCGCGCACCGGGCACTGGCCCGCTTGCCTGGGCCCTTCGGCTTTCTTGGGATTGATCGGGCCCATGGCGCGCACCGTCGAGGACGTTCGTTTGTTGCTCGAAGTCACCGCCGGTGTCGAATACCGCGACCCCTCGGCCGCGCCGGTCGAGATGCGCGCCGCCGGCGAAGCCGAGTTGCAATCGGTCAAGGTCGGTTGGTTCGCCGACGACGGCCGGCATCCGGTAACGCCCGAAACCCGCCAAGCCGTCGAGCGCGCCGCCAAGGCGCTCGAGGACCAAGGGCTTGCCGTCGAGGAAGTCAAGATCACCGGTCTCGAACAAGCCCCCGATTTATGGTGGACCCTCTTCGCCGTCGTCGCGACCACCGCCCTTCAGCCGATCGTCGCCGGTCGGGAAGACGAACTGCATCCTTTCTCGAAGTCGCTCATGGCAACACAAAAAGAGGCCGAAGCCATGACCTACGAACGATTCCTCGATGCCTGGGTCAACCGCGACCGCGTGCGCTCGAAACTGCTCGGGCAAATGGAGGAGTATCGCGTTCTACTGTGTCCAACCGCCTCCATCCCCGCGTTTCGTCACGGCGAACGTTCCTGGACGATCGAAGGCGAGACGGTGCGCTATCCCGAGCCCTTTGTCTATTCACAGATCTTCAACCTATTAGGAAACCCCGGCGCCGTCGTCCCCGCGGGTCAATCCGCCGAGGGACTGCCGATCGGCGTGCAACTGGTCGCTCGCCCGTTCGAGGACGAGATAGCCCTGTCGGTCGCCGCCAAAATCGAAGAAGCTCTCGGCGGCTCACCTACGCCGCCCGAACAAGTCCTTACGTCGGTTGCTCGCTAGTAGCCCGCATTTCTCATCGCCTGACGGGCAAAGCACACGACAGGCCCGCCATTACTTCGTTGCGCTTGCTCGCCGTGCTCACCGTACTGTTCAAGTACGCCTCTTTGCTTGAGAGATGGGTCGCCAAGCGGCACGCGCCTCGTACTGACAGGCTCTCATGCACTTTGCCTCGCCACGCGATGAGAAAAGCGGGCTATGACTCCCGAACCGGTCCCGTCGATTCGCGAATCACCAGTTGCGGCGCAACCGTGATTTCACGGTTCGGCCGAGATCCTTCACTTTCCTCGACCAACGCCTGAAAGGTCAGTTTTCCGATTTCATCTCGCGGAACGTCCACCGTCGTCAACGGGGGATGCGTGAACTCGGCCAAGTGAATATTGTCAAACCCGGTGACCGACACTTGCTCGGGTACGCGCAGCCCTTTCTCCCGCAACGCTTCGAGCACGCCCAGCGCCATGAAATCATTCACGCACAAGATTGCCGTCGGCTCGAACCCCGACTCCAACAACTTGCGGGCGGCCCTGCGTCCACCCTCGGGGCCGTCGACATCGGCCTCGGTCGAAAACTCCACCGGCTCGTCGTAGGATCGAACAGCTCTGAGAAACGATTCGAGCCGCGCCTGCAGCGACGCCAACCCTACGTGGTGTCCGACGAACGCCATGCGGCGATGGCCCAACTCATAAAGGTGCTCCCCGATCTTCCCCATCGGCTCGCGCCAATCGATCCGGATATGGGTCGCGCTCTGGGAGGCCTCACCGATGTCGTGGAAGACGACAGGCAAGTCGCTATCGCGCAATTCCGCGGTCAAGGCTTCGTCCATCTCCGAGACGATCACGCCCAGACCCGTCAACGAGCGTCCCAACATCGAGCGCACTCCGGCCGCCAATTTGCTCGGCCGATAGCCCGTGCTTTCCACCAACACTTCATACCCGCGGCGATCCGCCATTTTTTCGAAGGCGGCGTAGATGTCCAGAAAGTAGGGGTTCTCGATGTTCGAAACGATGAGCCCCAATGTCCGTGTTCGCCCCGACGCCAGCGCACGGGCGTGAACGTTCGGGTGATAGCGCAGCTCGCGCACCACTTCCATCACGCGTTCACGCGTCGAGGCCCGCACGGCGCCGACGTTATTCAATACCCGCGAAACGGTGGCCGTCGAGACCTCGGCCCGCTCGGCCACGGTTTCCAGCGTCAATTTTTGCTCCTGATTCGGCATCAGCGCTCGAACTTGAATAGCGAGATCATCGCCCGATTGTAACCTCAAAAGCCCGGGCCGCAACGCGAAGGACCCCGCCCCCCGGGGGGGGCTATGGATAGCAGCGCCGCGAAAGCCCGGGGACGACTGTACGAATGCATACCCAAGTCGCCGGAAACCGCACTTGACACCACATACCCAGAGTGCTAAGTTGGGCTGGACGCAAGTTAACTTGTAAGCGCTTGCGCTCTTTTCAGGGGTCGGCGCTGACCAGGAATTTCTTAGGGAGGAAAACACAGCATGATGAACCGCTATGCGGTAGGGCTGCTCGTCCTATCGTTGATTGTCGTTGGTTCGCTCTCCGCGCAGAGAGCCGACCGTGCGCAAATTACCGGCGTTGTCACCGACCCGACAGGCTCATACGTTCCGGCCGCGGCCGTTACGGTCCTGGACGAGGGCACCGGTCTCACCACCGCTTTGGAATCCAACGCGGCCGGCGCGTACACGTCGCCGCCGCTTGTATTAGGTACCTACACGGTAAGAGTGGAAAGGGCCGGCTTCAAGACTTTCCAACGAGCCGGAATCATTCTGATCGGTGGTCAGATCTACCGCCAGGATGCCACTCTCGAACTCGGTGCTGTCACCGAAACCATCGAGGTCATCGCGACCTCCGAAATGATCAACGTGGCGCAGGCCGACGTGACCCACACCGTCGACGAGAAGTATTACTCGGATCTTCCCGTCGTCATGGGCGCCGACATCCGGTTGGCCGAGTCGCTGCTGCTGCTGCAACCCGGTTACACGCCGATGGAACCCAACGGCGATCCGATGTTCAAGGGCAGCCAATTCAACTCGCGCATCAACGGCGGCCAGACCATGGCCACCGAGAACTTCTTCGACGGCGCGGCTTTCGGTTTCGCCGAAGGCCACCAGCAGACGCATGAGAGCGCCGTGCCGATCGAAGGTATCCGCGAGATGAAGGTCATCAACACCACCTACTCCGCGCAGTACGGCCACACCAGCGGCGGATTCATCGAGTACACCAGCAAGTCGGGCAGCAACGACTTCCATGGTGGAGTGTATGAATACTTCTCGAATGAGAAGTTGAACGCCAGCGGCTTCTTCGGCACCTTCCGTCCGAAGGATCGCAAGAACAACTACGGCTTCACGATCGGCGGGCCGGTTCGGCTCCCCGGTTACGACGGCCGTAACAGGACCTTTTTCTTCCTGAACTGGGATATTTACGATTTCCGTTCCGGCACGCTGCCGAGTTTCACGAACACCACACCGATCGATGCTTTCAAGCGCGGCGATTTCGGAGCTCTGCTGGGCGGTCAAGTCGGCACCGACGCCCTGGGCCGGCCGATCATGGATGGGGCCATCTACGACCCCAGCACGACCCGGGATATCAACAACGTTCCCATCCGCGACGCGTTCGCGAATAACGTGATTCCCGCCACGCACCCGTTGCTGGACTCCGCGGCGCGGCAAATCGCCGATGTCATGGTCTCACCGGATCGCGCGGGTACCGCGTTCAACGTCAGCGGCGGCTCGGGTGACCAGACCTGGCAGTTTGACATCCAAACGGTCCTTTTCCGAGTTGATCACGCTTTCAGCGACAACTTCCGGTCAACCACCAGCTACTTCGAGAATGACCGGCCTTCCACCCGCCGTTGCGGCGGTGTCGGCGGCTGTACCGTGAATTCCACGTCGGACTTCGCGTCGAACACCAACTACATCGGGCAAGGCTTCAACCAGACGATTGCGACGCATCACTTGCACCAGCAATTTGACTGGATCATCTCGAACAACATCATCAACCACACCACGCTGGCCTACGACCGCTGGTACATGGGCGGCAACTCCCTGGCGGGCGGCACGCAATGGCCCGAAAGGCTGTGGGGGCCCGACCGCGGAGGTTTGATTGAAGAAGGCACGGGTCCGCCATCCATCAGTTTCTCGGGCAACACCCCCTATTCCGGACTGGGTAACCCCTGGGGCGGAAGACAAGGCGGTCCCGGGTTCAACACCAACAACCGTTGGCAGTTTTCGAATGACCTGACTTGGGTCTCGGGCAAGCACACCATCAAGATGGGCATCGAGTTCCGTCATCACCAGTATCCGTTCCGGCAGTGGGGCGCTTCGCCCGGCGGATCGTTCAACTTCAGTCGTATCCACACAGCGGCCTACGACGCCGGCGGAAACTTCGTCGGTCAGACCGGCGATCCCTTCGCTTCGTTCCTGATGGGGCAAGTCAACAGAGGGACGTTCCACATTGCCGCCGAGCCGACCTTCTATGAGCGCTATGTCGCCCCCTGGGTGAACATTGACACCAAGCTCACCAATAAGCTGACCCTCAGCTTCGGTGTGCGCTGGGACTACCAGACGGCTCGGATCGAGACCAATGATCAGTACTCGACCTTCGACATCAACACGCCCAATCCGGGCGCCGGCGGCCGCCTCGGCGCGCAGCTTTTCGCCGGCGACGGTCCGGGACGGACGGGTTCGAGGAAGTTCCAGAAACCGCCCAAGGATGCCTGGGGGCCGCGCTTCGGCTTTGCCTACCGGCTGAGCGACAAGAGCGTGATCCGCGGCGGTTATGGCGTTTACTACTCCGGGATTTCGAACAGCCAGTTCACCGGTCTTCCGATTCTCGGATTCGAGAACTTCCCGGCTGCGAACGACCTAAGCGGCGGTAGAACCGCCCGGTATCAATGGGAGGACGGCATTCCGAGGGATTTGATCATTCGGCCGCCGTTTGTTGATCCCACGGTTTCACTGGGCCAGAGCCCGATCGCCGTGGCCGAGGACGACTTGACCCTGCCGAGGTTCCAGAACTTCTCGATAACCATCCAACGCCAGCTCAGCGACAACATGGTCCTCGATGTCTCGCTCATCGGCAACCGCGGGACGCGGCTGACCAACCACCCCACTTCCCTGGGGCTGCTGAACAACATGAACCACCCCGACGTGCTCAATTTCGGGGCGGCCGTGTTGAACTCCGACATCAACTCGCAGGCGGCCCAAGAGGCAGGCATCGGACTACCGTATCCGGGCTTCTCCGGAAGTGTTGCCCAAGCGTTGCGGCCTTTCCCGCAAGTGACGGGTATCCGTTGGAGGAGTGTGCCGACCGGGCAAAGCATGTACCGCGCTATCCAGACCAAGCTGGACAAGCGCTTTGCTAACGGGTTGCAGTTCCGTGCTTCTTACACGTTCGCCAAGTTGGACGGAACGGGAACCGAGAACGCGCAGGGGGCGGACGGGCGTAGCGCCCGCCGCCAAAATCCGATCGAGTCTCACGTGAAAACGCTCAGCTCCGATGACATGCGGCACAGTGCCTTCATGGCCTGGACCTATCAACTGCCCTTCATGAGGGACAAGAAGTCGGGTCTGGCGAGGCTCGTCGGCGGCTGGAGTTTCTCCGGCGTCTTTCGGGTTGACCAAGGACGGCCTCTCAACATCTTCATGGCGAATGATATGGGCGGCATTTTGTTCAATCCCCAGAAGCGTCCCAATCGTGCCGGCGGCGAGGGGAGAACGAGCGGCAGTTTCGACCCCAACGCCGATCGCTACCTCTCTTCGTCCGCGTGGACCGAACCGGGCTCGTTCAACTTTGGGAACGCTCCCATCAACGACGGTACCGTCCGCGGTCCGAGAAATATCACCGAGGATCTCAGCATCTTCAAGGATATTTGGCTGAGCGAGCAGGCCAAGATGCGCTTCGAGACTAACTTTGGAAACATTTTCAACCGCGTGGTCTACTGCCCGCCGAACGGCAACTGGAGCGCCGGTTCGTTCGGGCAAATCTTCGGGCAGTGCAACATTCCGCGGTCGATTCAGTTCGGCCTTCGCGTCGACTTCTAGTCGCGCGGCGTAGTTAACCCTTAACTCGGGGCCCGGAAGCTGTTGCTTCCGGGCCCCGTTTTCTTTGCAGTGGGGCAGGTCCTCCAGGAGCGATTCCGACTCATGGAGCACCGACTCGACAGCTCAACCGACGGCCCTCTAGAGACACGACCGCTTGAAAAAGATTGTTTGGCGGCAAAGCACCATTCTCGAGTGACCGCATCGCGTGGGGGCTGTAAAAAAACGGGGGGACAGTCCACTTCGCACCAGGAGAAATTGTTGATTTGATGGAACTTACTCCGTCGGCGCTCGGTACAGTCCCCAATTTTTCACAGCCCGAGGCGATGCGGCTCTTCACGTGGTCTGAGTACTGGAGACAGGTCGGGCGTTAGGCTTGGTGGGGAGTTGGCGATGGTCGGGGGTGGCGGTGGGATGAGTGGCTTTTTTGGGTTTGATGGGTATTTACTTGACTCAGGTGACCACAAGATGTAGGATCGGGGAAATGGAAGATTATCCTCGGAATCTGGCCGAGTTCGAGGCGCGTTTCGCCACCGAGCAGGCCTGTCGAGAGTATCTGTGTCAACTCCGCTGGCCGGAGGGTTTTCGTTGTCCGCGATGCGGGCACGACAAAGCGTGGGCGGTGCGGACAGCGCTGCTGGAGTGCGCCGGCTGCGGGCATCAAGCTTCTCCAACGGCGGGCACAATATTTCAAGACACCCGCCAACCCCTCCAGAGTTGGTTTCGAGCCATGTGGTGGCTCACGAGCCAGAAGAACGGGGCGAGCGCGCTGGGCTTGCAGCGGGTGTTGGGCCTGGGCAGCTACAAAACGGCCTGGACTTGGTTGCATAAGCTCCGGCGCGCCATGGTGCGGCCCGGACGCGATCGGCTCAGCGGGCGCGTGGAGGTTGACGAGACTTACTTAGGAGGCTTGGAGGAGGGCGTGCGCGGTCGCCAAACCGACGCTAAGGCGCTGATTGTAGTAGCGGCCGAGGAAGATGGTGCCGGCATCGGGCGGGTTCGGATACGCACCATTCCCAACGCCTCCGGGGACAGCTTGATGGCCTTCGTCGGCGAGTCGATCGAACCCGGCAGCGTGGTCCATACCGACGGTTGGCTGGGATACGAACCGCTCGAAGGCGACGGCTATCGCCACGAGGTGAGCTACCTGGAGGGGCAACCGGCGCGCGCCTCGAAACTGCTCCCCCGGGTGCACCGCGTGGTGTCGTTAGTGAAGCGCTGGATACTGGGCACGCATCAAGGAGCGGTCAGTCACGAGCATCTCGACTCCTACCTCGACGAATTCGCCTTCCGCTTCAACCGCCGCAAGTCCAGAAGTCGAGGCAAGCTCTTTTACCGCCTGGTTCAACAGGCCGTCGCCGTGCCACCGGCACCCTACAAATCGCTGGTCGGAGGCACCGCGACACGCGCTACGGACGACCACAACATGTAGGGGCTATTTCCCAATACCTGAGTCAAGTAAATACCCATCTTGGGTTATTTTGATCCTTTCTGTTGGTTGCCTTGGAGCCCGGGGGTTGTCGCGGCGGGCTCTTAGTTATTGGTTGGTTGGTTTTGGTTGCTTGTAATGCGTTGTTAGCGAAGACGTTAGGTTGGTCTTGGCTTCGTTTCGTTGTTCTGGGTTCCCGAAGAATTGGGGGGCGGTCCGCTTTGCTCCGGCGAGGGGGTTCGATTCGCGGGTGCCTTTTTTGGCGGCGCTTGGGACGTCTTTTGACATTGGCCCCAATTTTTCGGCGGGGCGGAAGCCGATGACGGGGGGGTTGGTCTGAATGTTGGGTTCGGCTTCGTCGGGCAGGTAATGGACCGGCGTTGTGTCGCTGTTGGCCGCTTCGCGGGTCTCGCGGTCTTTGCGTTCCTCGCGGCGGATGTCGATCATGAGCTCGACGCCGCGGTAGAAACGGCGGCCGAGATGGGCGTCGTAGCGGGCCAGGTTGTTGAGAAGTTTTGTCCTTGTAAGGATGGCGTGGCCTAGGATTCGGGTTAGGCTTGGGCGGTCTTCGGGCATGGGGCCGGTGTCGCGGTTCAAGTCACCGGAGTTTTCGATGCCGGCGGCGATGACGGCGGTTTCGATGCGGGAGAGACGCTGCAATCTCCACATGGCGTCGGCGATTTGACGGACGATTTCTTTTTCGACGCGATTGCGGGGGAGATAGGTCTCCTCGAGACCGACGAGCTGTTGGTCGAAGTCGGCGGGGTCTTCGCCGGGCAGGACGGCGTCTTGAGCGAGCAGGCCGTGTTTGAGCGCGTTTTGGGATGAGCGGGCTTTGCCCGCGGGGGTGCGGGGGCCGGTTGATTTTTTGGCGTTTTCGCGGCCGGCGTGAATTTGTTGAGCGGTTCTCATTTGGAGAGTCCTTGGGGGCAGGATGCCCGGTAATAGGGGCTGATGCCCCATAGGATACGGTGGGGTTGTGCGGGTAGCGGGGGTTGATTTTCTTATGTTGTTGATTTGATGGGGGAAATATTCTCTGGATGGGTATTTACTTGACTCAGATATTGGGAAATAGCCCCTACATGTTGTGGTCGTCCGTAGCGCGTGTCGCGGTGCCTCCGACCAGCGATTTGTAGGGTGCCGGTGGCACGGCGACGGCCTGTTGAACCAGGCGGTAAGAGAGCTTGCCTCGACTTCTGGACTTGCGGCGGTTGAAGCGGAAGGCGAATTCGTCGAGGTAGGAGTCGAGATGCTCGTGACTGACCGCTCCTTGATGCGTGCCCAGTATCCAGCGCTTCACTAACGACACCACGCGGTGCACCCGGGGGAGCAGTTTCGAGGCGCGCGCCGGTTGCCCCTCCAGGTAGCTCACCTCGTGGCGATAGCCGTCGCCTTCGAGCGGTTCGTATCCCAGCCAACCGTCGGTATGGACCACGCTGCCGGGTTCGATCGACTCGCCGACGAAGGCCATCAAGCTGTCCCCGGAGGCGTTGGGAATGGTGCGTATCCGAACCCGCCCGATGCCGGCACCATCTTCCTCGGCCGCTACTACAATCAGCGCCTTAGCGTCGGTTTGGCGACCGCGCACGCCCTCCTCCAAGCCTCCTAAGTAAGTCTCGTCAACCTCCACGCGCCCGCTGAGCCGATCGCGTCCGGGCCGCACCATGGCGCGCCGGAGCTTATGCAACCAAGTCCAGGCCGTTTTGTAGCTGCCCAGGCCCAACACCCGCTGCAAGCCCAGCGCGCTCGCCCCGTTCTTCTGGCTCGTGAGCCACCACATGGCTCGAAACCAACTCTGGAGGGGTTGGCGGGTGTCTTGAAATATTGTGCCCGCCGTTGGAGAAGCTTGATGCCCGCAGCCGGCGCACTCCAGCAGCGCTGTCCGCACCGCCCACGCTTTGTCGTGCCCGCATCGCGGACAACGAAAACCCTCCGGCCAGCGGAGTTGACACAGATACTCTCGACAGGCCTGCTCGGTGGCGAAACGCGCCTCGAACTCGGCCAGATTCCGAGGATAATCTTCCATTTCCCCGATCCTACATCTTGTGGTCACCTGAGTCAAGTAAATACCAATCATTCTTTGTTTTGCCGTGATGGGTTTTTGGGGAATTGGGGGATTGGGCCGTTAAATTAACCGTGGATGGGTATTTACTTGACTCAGGTATTGGGAAATAGCCCCTACATGTTGTGGTCGTCCGTAGCGCGTGTCGCGGTGCCTCCGACCAGCGATTTGTAGGGTGCCGGTGGCACGGCGACGGCCTGTTGAACCAGGCGGTAAAAGAGCTTGCCTCGACTTCTGGACTTGCGGCGGTTGAAGCGGAAGGCGAATTCGTCGAGGTAGGAGTCGAGATGCTCGTGACTGACCGCTCCTTGATGCGTGCCCAGTATCCAGCGCTTCACTAACGACACCACGCGGTGCACCCGGGGGAGCAGTTTCGAGGCGCGCGCCGGTTGCCCCTCCAGGTAGCTCACCTCGTGGCGATAGCCGTCGCCTTCGAGCGGTTCGTATCCCAGCCAACCGTCGGTATGGACCACGCTGCCGGGTTCGATCGACTCGCCGACGAAGGCCATCAAGCTGTCCCCGGAGGCGTTGGGAATGGTGCGTATCCGAACCCGCCCGATGCCGGCACCATCTTCCTCGGCCGCTACTACAATCAGCGCCTTAGCGTCGGTTTGGCGACCGCGCACGCCCTCCTCCAAGCCTCCTAAGTAAGTCTCGTCAACCTCCACGCGCCCGCTGAGCCGATCGCGTCCGGGCCGCACCATGGCGCGCCGGAGCTTATGCAACCAAGTCCAGGCCGTTTTGTAGCTGCCCAGGCCCAACACCCGCTGCAAGCCCAGCGCGCTCGCCCCGTTCTTCTGGCTCGTGAGCCACCACATGGCTCGAAACCAACTCTGGAGGGGTTGGCGGGTGTCTTGAAATATTGTGCCCGCCGTTGGAGAAGCTTGATGCCCGCAGCCGGCGCACTCCAGCAGCGCTGTCCGCACCGCCCACGCTTTGTCGTGCCCGCATCGCGGACAACGAAAACCCTCCGGCCAGCGGAGTTGACACAGATACTCTCGACAGGCCTGCTCGGTGGCGAAACGCGCCTCGAACTCGGCCAGATTCCGAGGATAATCTTCCATTTCCCCGATCCTACATCTTGTGGTCACCTGAGTCAAGTAAATACCCATCTAACCGTGAACCGTAAACCGTTAACGTTTAGTCGGGTCGTGATGGGGTGGGGGTTTGGGGAGAAAGACGTCGCCAGGAGTGGGGCGGCGGTTCGAAACGGTGAGAGGGTCGGATTGGCCGGGGTTGCGTGGAACGGTTGCTCCCGCGCCCCGTCCGGGGCTTGTGATGATTTGCGACGGTGACCCCGGGCTGAAGCCCGGGGCTACTATCCGTGCCCCCCTCCGGGGGCGGGGGGGCCGAGGCGAGGGGACATCCGGGCTGGTGGGGGGTTGCGAGAAGGGAAGGGTGAATCCGCGGATTCATCATGCCGCGATGAATAGGGGAGAGCAGGTGCTCCTGTCGCCCCTTACAGGGCTCAAGCCGGTTTGATTTTGTACCTAGGGTTCCGCCTTCGGCTGCACCCTAGGCTATATTCCGGCCGCCGCTTCGCGGCTCAAGGCAGGCGCGGTTTTGCCCTGGGGCAGGTGTTGAGTCGGGATGGGGGACGGGGTCGGTCTATGGGGGATTTTCAAGCCCGCTGAAGCCCGGGCAGAAGCCCGGGGCTACTATCCGTGGCCCCTCCGGGGGCGGGGACCGAGGCGAGGGGACATCCCGGCCGCAAAGCGATAGCCTGGAGACCTGCCGCACTGGTGCCGCCGATAAGAATCCGCCATCGGCCGACTTACTTGAACCGCTCGCTATTATGAAGATTCCAGATGATGAGCGATAAGAACTACACCTACTTTCAACCGCCCGGCCGCATCCTGCTCGGCCCGGGGCTACTATCCATGCCCCCATCCGGGGGCGGGGACCGAGGCCGCGAGGTTGGGGTTGTGCTGTTTCGGCTCCGCCTGGGGCTATATTCCCGGCGCCGCTTCGCGGCTCAGGGGGTTCGCGGTCTTGCCGGGCGCTAAGGAAATATACCGGAAGAGCGGCGTGCTCCGCGGAGGCCGTGGGCGATGAAATTCGCCATCTACGGAGCCGGAGCGATCGGGGGCTTTCTCGGCGCCCGCCTCGCCGTCGCCGGCGAGGACGTCTCGCTGATCGCCCGCGGACCGCATATCGAGGCCATCCGAGCTAACGGCCTACGCGTTCGCAGCGCTGTCCTGGACGACTTTTCCACGAATGCCCCGGCGACCGATGACCCGGCTGATATCGGCGAAGTCGATGTCGTCGTGCTCGGCGTCAAGTCTCACGCCCTGACGGCCATCGCCCCGAAACTGGCCCCGTTGTTGGGAACCGACACCATCGTTGTCACGACGCAAAACGGTGTCCCCTGGTGGTATTTCCACGGCCTCGACGGACCCCTCGCTGGCGAGCGTCTTGAATCGGTTGACCCGGGCGGCGTGATCGCCGAAGCAATCGACGCGGGGCGCGTGATCGGATGCCTTGCCTATTGCTCGGCCTCGGTCGCCGAGCCCGGCGTCATCGAACACGTCGAGGGCGTTCGCTTCCCGCTCGGCGAGCCGGACGGTTCACGCAGCGAACGCATTGTCGGTCTTTCGAAGACCTTCGAGGGGGCGGGACTCAAAGCGCCCATCCGCAAAGATATGCGGCACGACATCTGGGTCAAGGTGCTGGGCAACGCGGCGTTCAACCCGATCAGCGCCATCACGCGGAAGACGCTCGGGGCGATGCTCGCCGACTCGCCGACGCGCGAGTTGGCGCGAGCCGTGATGGAGGAAGTAATCGAAACCGCCGCCGGCATCGGCGTGCGAATCAGAATTTCCGCGCAGAAACGCCTCGAGGGCGCGGCGCAAGTCGGCGGTCACAAGACGTCGATGCTGCAAGACATCGAGGCCGGCCGACCCATCGAAATCGAGCCCATCGTGGGAGCGGTGATCGAGTTGGCCGAGAAAGTCGGCGTCCGGACGCCCCACCTCCGCGACGTCTACGAGCGCGCCTGCCGGGCGGCGGGAGCCGGCGCGTAAAAGCGCCTGTCTATCCCTCACAGGGTCGCTTGTCACATGATAGGGCTAGCCTGCATTTCTCACCAACTGACGGTCGAAGCACATGATAGGCCCGCCATTACTTCGTTGCGCTTGCTTGCCGTGCTCACCGTACCGTTCAAGTACGCCTCCGCGCGCCAAGCGGCCCGCGTCTCGTACTGACGGCCCTCTCATGCACTTCGCCTCGACACTTGGTGAGAAATGCAGGCTAGTAGCCGAGGTAGAGCAGGCTGACGCCGACGCGGAAGACGGGGCCGAACATGTAGCCGAACAGGTTCCAGGCTACTAAGAGGCCGATCAGTCCGAAGCCCGGTTGGCGAACGAACTCGAGGAACTTCAGGGTCATTGTTTCGCTCAAGAACAATCCCACGGCGATATGTCCGTCGAGCGGCGGAACCGGGAGCAGATTGAAGGCCATTAGCAGCAGGTTCTGCGCGAACAGGATGCTGAGAAAAGTGGCGATCGCCGAAGAGACGTCGCCGGGCGATCCGACCACGAGACCGGTGAAGCTGTAAGTCCCCGGGTCAAGGTAACCCAAGGCCAGCGAGAAGCGAATCACAATCGCGGCGGCGATCGCCAGCAGCAAGTTGGCCCCCGGGCCCGCCAGCGCCATCCAGGCGGCGCGCTTGGGGTAGCGTTGTTGCCAATAGGGGTCAACCGCCGCGGAAGCCCAACCGAGCATCCAGCCCATCCAGACGACCGAAATGATAGGAACCAGGACCGTCCCAAAGGGCTCTCGTTGAATGTGCGGTATCGGGTTGAGGGTGATTTGCCCGCCGGCGGCCGCGGTCGAATCGCCTCCCCATTCCGCCACCAGCGCATGAGCGGCTTCGTGACACGTGATCGACAGCAGGAACGCCACGTACCACATCGGCGCGATGGCGAGGATTTCTTCAAAAGCCATAACAGCGAATCACTCCACCGCGATAATGACCGGAACCGCATCTATCTCACCGATGCGAATGACCAACGGTATGTCGTCGCCTATCGGCGCGTCGTCGGGCACTTTGACGTTGACCTGATTGAGCCCGACGGCTCGGGGCGCCAGGCCCGAGAAGAATACGCGAGCGGCGACTCCGCCGATCGTGACGACAGGCGTGGTTTCGGTGCGGGAGAGCGGAAAGGAAACGGCCACGTCCCCGCTTTCGGGCGTGTTGGTGACCGGCCCCATACCGTTCGCGAAGATCTCGAGCAGCTCGCCGCGCGCGACCGGCCGAGCGTTCGGCGCGGCCCCGATCGGCGCCGGTATCATGCCGGCGGTGTTGGCGATCAGGATCGCCCCTTGGGCCGGGCGTACGGTGTCAATGGTGAAGACGGCGGGGGCATGGGCCGCTGTCGGAGTGGTCTCGGGAGCGCTCGGGTTTGGGCCGACTTGCACGCGAAACGACGCCGGTTCGCCCGCGGGCACCTCCCACGGCACCTGAAAATTGATTTGCGCGGGTGAAGCATACACCAACGGCGCTCGCATCGATTCTCCGACAAGTACGGTTGCTCCACCCAAGGTCGTCGTCAAAGGCACGCCGCGCGTGGTCTCTTCGAAAAGCGCCACGTTCATCCCGAAAAGTGAGACCAGCGACCCTGGGGCTAGGGGTGTCGCCAAGAAACCGGCCGCGCCGACAAGGCCGCCGGGATTGATGCGGGCGTCGGCCGCCGGCGGGGCCGCGATCGGGAAATCGATGTTGGCGGCGGCGGCGCCTTCCAGTTTCGGATTCACAACGGATACGTCCGCCGTCCCCGGTGCCGTGATATTGAAGCTCGAAATGTCAGCTTCCAGCCGTTGGTTATCCAACACCCGGCTGGGACGCATTTGGTCTTGGAAGCGAACTTCCACGCCGTTGACGAAATTCTCGCCCTGCATGATGAGCGGGAAGTCGGCTCCGCCGGCGACGGCCGAGATTGGATAGAACAACGATATGGACGGGGGTTCGGTTGGCGGAGCGATGCGAAACAAATGTCCCCGCAGGTCGGCGACGTAGATCTCGCCCGCTTCGTCCTCGCCGAAAGTTGTAATCGAGAAACCACTGGGCCGTTGATCGGCGAGCACCCACTCCGCGCCCTCTTGTTGCACCGCCGCGAAGACAATGCCGGAACAATAATCTCCGTACAGATAAACGCCATTGAGCGCCGGAAGCGCGGCGCCGCGATAGCGATAACCGCCGGTAACCGAGCAGCCGATTTCGTGGTGGTATTCGAGAATCGGCTCAGTGAACTCGTCATCGTGAGGACTGCAGGCTCCTTCGCCGTGGGGCTCGTCGTGCTCCTCCTCGTGGCCTTCCCCTTCCGGCGCGTGGGCGTCGCCCCCCGACCCTGCGCACAACGAACCTTCCTTGAAGTCCCAGCCGTAGTTTTCGCCCCCCGGACTGCCGCCGGGTTGGTAGTCGATTTCCTCGATGGTCCGTTGCCCGACATCGCCGATGAAGAGGTCGCCCGTCTCGCGGTCAAAACTGAAACGCCAGGGGTTGCGCAAACCCATCACCCAAATTTCCCCGAGAGCATGATCAAGCTTCGCGAAGGGGTTGTCGGGCGGGATGGCATAGGGACGCGCGGAATCGATATCGAGGCGCAAAATCTTGCCGAGCATCGAGAGTAGGCTTTGCGGCGCTCCCTCGGACTCGTGCCCGTGGCCGCCGTCGCCGATGCTGACGTAGAGATAGCCGTCCGCGTCGAATTGCAGCTGTCCGGCGTTGTGCTCGTCGGTCGGTTGGTCGACGCGGATCACGAGAGTTTCCGAAGCGGGGTCGGCGCGATTGGGGTCTTCGGCCGAAACGAGGAACTCGGAGACGATGGAATCCTCGGCGGCGTCGGTGTAGCTGACGAAGAGGCGTCCATTGCTTTGGAACTCAGGGTGAAACGCGAGGCTCAGCAGGCCCCGCTCGCCGCAGCAGGAGACGGTTTCGCTCAGGTCAAGGAAGGGTGTTTCGAGCAGCACGCCATCGTCGATCACGCGGACTAAGCCGGCTTGTTGGGTCACGAACAAACGCCCGGAGCCGTCGCCTGCGTTGGCAATCGATGTGGGGCGCACCAGCCCGGAGACGACTCGTTGGAAAACAAGTTCGTTGAGCAGGCCGTCTTGCGCGTACAATCCGGCCGGGATGCATAGACAGAGGAGGGCTCTTATGAAGGTCGCGACCATAAGTCCCATGATGACGTACTTAGCGGAACGGTTTCCGCGGGGAGTGCGATTGACGGGAGAAGGCCGTTGAAATTGAAAAGCCCTCGTACCAAGCCCAGTGAACCGGCCGTGAACCGGGCTGCCGCGCCCCGGAGTTTGGTGCGTGGTCGTTTGGCCCGTCGCTTGCGCTCAGGGCTCTGATTCTCTTGTTCGCATGGCTGGAGGGACGTCCGACATTTATGTCGCGCACGCGTTTTTATCGCGCCCCTAGCGGGGCTTACTCGCTCTCGGCGATGCGTTGTTTGTACACGGCGCGCGCGTGATCATAGGCCTTGCGCGCGGCTTCTTTCTCGGCGTCGCGAATGCGAACGATCTTCTGCGTCCAGCATTGATTGACGGCAGCCAGGCACCATTCGGCGCTGCGGCGTGAAGCCCGGATCGGCTTGCCGTCGGCGACGACGAAAATCGGATTGGTGTGCGACGAGGGGAGGATACGCAGAGCGACCCAACTACTCTTCGCAATCTCAACATCAAAAGCCAAATCGTGAATGCGCCCGTCCGCCCGAATCGTTTGTGTCGCCACCGACTCGCCGTTGACGATCAACTCGACGGGGACGTCGCGGGTCTGAGGAATACGCGCCCGCTCGACGTCCCAATACGGCTTGGCGTCGTAGCGCAGGTTGTGAAATTTCGGGTCGGGAAAACGGTCGAGCATAGCCG
Organism: Bryobacterales bacterium; assembly: GCA_965248235.1. Lineage (GTDB taxonomy): Bacteria > Acidobacteriota > Terriglobia > Bryobacterales > UBA6623 > UBA6623. The sequence goes on from CBDFIU010000004.1 coordinate 1,763,673, forward strand.
CCGCCTTGACCTCGACACGAACCTTCTCGCCGGCGGTGACGAGCACCTCACTGTCGTGGGTCCCCACTTCCACGCCGTTGATCTGAAAGTCGATCAAATGGCTCTTGCCGTCGCCGACGTAGGCGCGGCCGTCGCGAATGCCCTCGATCCAATTTCGGTAAGTCAGCTTGTCGAGCTTGACGTAACTGCGGCCGAGTCCGACCTTGTCGTCATAGATGCATGGAAAATCGGTCTCGCCGCTCACCCGCGTGCGAAAGCCCGTGTTGAGCGCGTGGTACCAAATGTTCAACTCCCACACCGAGGGCGTATCCACCATCGATATGAAGTCCACCGCGTCGTGCGTCACATCGACGATGTACTCGTTGGCGCCGATGCTGTCAAAGCCCGGCATTTCGTAGTTCGGCAGCTTGTCGCTTTGCACCTCCAGGCCCCAACCGGAGTGCGTGAAACCGACGATTCCGCCTTGCGACTGTCCCCATTGGAGCACCGGCAAATCCCAGGAGGGCCATTGCTCGACGCGCTCGGTGCCGGGGTAATCATCCTCTTTGATTCCCAACAAGACCAAGTGCCCGGCGTGGCTGGAGGGGAAGCCGGAGACTTCGACGTCATAGTGCAACAGGCGCTCGGGCTTCGAAAGATCGTCGTCCTTGCCGCTGAAAAAGCGTTTCTGGTAGTACCACGACGGGCCCCAGGTCAGCACCGAACCGATGTTGAGGTTCTCGCCGAGCACTTGCCGCAGCATGTCCTCGGGTTGAACGCCTTCGGTCGGGTTCTTGTAATGCGAACACCCCGAGGCGTGAATGTGATGGTCCCCCGACCACCAGCCGTATTTCGACGGGTCGATCCAGCGTTGCAACTGAAACGCCAGCTCCTCGGGACCGTCGTCGTGAACGGCGAATTCCTTCGTGCGGGTATGAAACTCGGGGCCGCCCGAAGACTCCATCGTGTAATAGCCGGCGGGCAGCAGAACGTTCTCTCGGTCGGCGCGGTAGATCTGCGGCTGAAAGGGGAAGTCGGGTGCGAGGCGCTTGGAGGGGTTGGGATAGATGCGCCCGGCGCGGTCCCTGATAATGAACCCGGCGATGGTCGGCTGACCATTCTCGTCCTTGACGCGAAGGGTGATCGGGCGTGTCGGAGCGATGTTGAAGAGGATGAGCATGTCGTTGCGGAAGCCGATGTCTTGCGACCCCTGCCCAACGTTGAAAGCGATCTTGGCGGAGCGTTGTCCGCGATCGCGCGAGTAAATGGATAGGATTTGGTATTCGATGCCAAGGCCCGACAAGCGTTCCTGCATCGGGGGCTTACGGTAGACCGCAATCTCGGCCCAGCGCTCCTTGACGTCTTGGAAGGTTAGTTCCTGCTCGACCTCATGCTCTTCGGCGCTGCGCGAGCGAAGAAAGGTGGGGCCGCTATTAGGGCTTTCGACTTCGAGCGCCGCGCGCACGCCGGCCTCGTTGTTGATTTTCACCAGGAACAGCCTGGTCCCCTTTTCGACGAGAGCCGGGTCGGCGGCGCCGGGGGCGACCTTGACGCGGCTTTCCGGGTTGATGTTGACCTCGGCCAGCACGTAAGGCTCGAGCAGTTGCTGAAGGCGCGCCACCGCCCGGTCCTCGTTATCCATCGCGACGGCCTCGTTGATGCCGCGATGAACGTCGTCGGGGAAGGGTTGTCCCAAGTACTTCATGGCGTCTTCGAGACGGCGGACTTGCTGGGCGAGGGGTTGCAGCGGCGTGGCGGGTTGCGCAAGCAACGGGGCTAGGTCAAACAGAAACGCCGCGCAGAACGCCGCGAAGAAGAAACGAGAGGCGGTCCGAGGAGTCATGATACTCTCCAAGCCTTGAGAAAGGCCTCTCTATTATATGGGGACGGTGTCGTCTTCGCCGCCGATTTTCGTGGAGAGCGGACCACCGTTGTTTCGGCGGGAACACGGGCATTGCGGAACTTATCCCGGCGCCCCCCGCGGGGCTTTCCATTGGGGGTCCATTTTCCCAGGACCGAGGAAGTGGGCCATTCCTACATCGGGGTTCCCACCGCCCCTTCAGGGCTCGCACGGGTGGGGGATTCTCCCCAGGGTTCCGCCTTCGGCTCCACCCTAGGCTATATTCCGGCCGCCGCTTCGCGGCTCAAGGGTTTGCGGTCTTGTCGGACACGGTTTTGGATGTCGAGAACGCGTCAGGATCGCTACGTGAACGTATTGGGTTTCAGGCGGGGCTCGATGGTTCAGATTTACGCTACCGGCTCGGCCAAGACGTCGGCGGGCCACTATCATAAGCGCAAGGCCCGCACAACGCCGGGAAAAGTTTCTCGATGAGTGGTAAGAAGATCAAACCCCGCAACCCCTATGTCGCGCCCGCGAAGCAGCGCTCCGGGGCGGGCGCGATGCATGATCGCCGCGCGCCCAAAGGCGGAGCCCGCAATCAACAGAGCGAAGATTTGGGGGAGTGGGAAGAAGAAGCGGGAACCGCCGACCGCGACAACCCGCCAACGACCGAAGAATGCGCGGAAGAAGACGCCCGCTAGGCGCTGCGATCGTGAGCGATCTGTCGACTGTCGGCCGCGGCCCTGCCGGTGCGGCTTTCGCTTTCGGTTCGATGCAACTCCGTCATGGTGCCGACGTAGCCGATCACCTTTCCCGTCTCGTCGGGCTGCACCGAGGCCTCACTGAGAACCCAACTGGTGCCGCCGTCGTTTCTCAGGCAGCGGTACTCCGACTTGAAGGGCGTGCCTTGATCGATGCTTTCCGCCCATTCTTGTAATACGCGGTCGCGGTCGTCGGGGTGAATCACGCGGGCCCACCCTTGCCCTTGAGCGGTATCGGTATCGATGCCGCCGATATCGCACCATCGCATTGACATAGAGAAAGTTGCCCGTCGCGTCGGTGTGAAAAATTCCAACCGGCGAAAGTTTCGAAAGGATGCGGTAGCGGGCCTCGCTGGCCTGAAACGCCTCCTCGGCCCGTTCTCGGTTTGACGTCTCGTCCACCAGACGCTTCGTCAACACTTCCAACTCGGAAGCCGCCTGCGTTTCGTTCAACTCGACCTCATGGCCGTCCATGGCGGTAATCGTCGGCGCGGAGGCCGCTTCGGCCGTCGGCAGGATGCGCTGCCCGGTGAAGAACGTTCGGCCCGAACCTCGCTCGAAGAAGGTCGCCGCGCGCACACAACCGATGTCGATTCCGTGGCGTGACTCCAACCACTCCGCGGCGGCCAAGACGTCGAAGCTGTATTGCTCCGCGATCAACAGCACCCGCTGGGTCTGATTCACCGGCTTTCCGGTGGGGAGAAACTCCTCAAGCTCTTCGACCTCGTCGTGATTCAAAGGACGGAAAAAGTCTCGTTTTTTCCAGGTGGCAACCAGCCCGGCGCAAGTGATGGCGCGGAAGAGGGGCGGCGGCCCGCCCCGGCCGTCGTCAATCACGCCGATGACGGCTCGGCCCTCCTCGTCAAGCGCCACGATATCGGCGCTCAGCGAAGAAGCTTGCGCCACGGCGACACCGGTACCGATGACGAACAGTCGCTCGCCGATTTCCTCGAGAAACTCGCTTGGGCTGTTGGAAATGAGTTCACGCAGGTTTACCGACTCATCGAGCAATTGCGGGGCTAACTGGAGCCGTTCGACGGCCACGAGCTTCTTCTTGTTCTTTTGAATCGTGAGCATGGGCCGACGCGGATGGGTCCGTTCGGGTGAAACGACTTGTGTCTAGTATAGGCCCAGTCGAAACCCGCCGCAAGCAAAACCGTCGTCGCGAGAGATTCCACTGGTTGGAGTGCATTTTCGCCGTATGCGGGGCTATTGGGGCGGCAAGGCGTCGAAGTGTCAGAGGTCGGCTGGTGGTCGAGCTCATGGCTCCTATTGGTCGATATGGCATCAAATGAGTGCTCCCACGCCCCGTCCGGGGGCGGGACACGAGGCATGGGTTTTGGATGTCGAGAACGCGTCAGGATCGTTACGTGAAGGGTATTGGGGCTAAGCGAGGGCCGTGACGCCCGGACCAGCCTGTCTATGCCTGGTCATAGTACTCCAATACACCTCAACTTGACGGCAAACCCGGTTGCCGCCGATACTGTGATCAGTTGCTGCAACTTTGAATCACCCCCCCAAGTTCATAAACCGCTTGTCGATAAGTTGATAGTCGCGTCAATCGCATGTCACAACCCAAGAAGCTCGAACTTGAGGGCACTTATTCGCTGCCGCCGCTCATTCTCCACCCGTTTACGGAATCGTCCTCGACGGTTCAGGTTCTCGAAAGCGCCAAGGCCTCTCTTTCGTTGATGAAAACGGAGGGTCGGGACGCGGAGAACCAACGCGAACTGGAACGCCATGTGCTGGAAGGCCGCTACGCCGAACTGCGCATGCTGTTTTACGTCGGCAAGGATGTGTTCCGATGGGTCGATCAGTGCGTGGATGCCTGCAAGCGCGACCCGGCACTGAACGGCAAGGGTATCGCGGCGCCGACATTCGCGCACCTGTTGATCAAGCAGGCGCCGGATGACGTGGCCCAAAAGCTGCGTAGTTGGGGCGTCATCGAATACGCCCGCATCTTCGCGCGCGGGATCGGCGTGTATAACCAATTTCGCGAACCGCCCCCGCAAGATCTACTCCAGCCCGACCACCTACGCTCCTACTACCGATACGCCGACTACGCGTTTTCGTGCTGGCGCGACGGCACGAAATACGTTATTGTTCCCGCCGACCAGTTCCCGTTCGACCTCTACGCTTCCGGCGAGTACACCAAGATCCTCGAGGAGCAGTGGAAGGAATCGGTCGATTAGTCCGCGTTTCTCACCATCCGTCGAGGCGAAGTCCGTGACGGCGCCGTAGTGAGGTCGGCGCTCCCCTATCCCTGAAGCTGAATCTTGAACGACGGCCCCATGTCGAACCGCGGAGCCTTGCGGGCTTTGATCAATTCGGTTTGTTCGGCCATCGCCGAGACCAGCAACGGCATCGCGATCGTCGAGTCGCAGTAACAGTTGACCATCTGCGCTCCCTTGGCCAGCTTGCCCCAACTCTGCGATTCCTCGAACGTACAACCCGAGAGCCCGCCCCAGTGGGGAGCATCGGTGACCACCTGCACGCCGTAGCGGTGCCCGGTCTTGTTCTTGTTCATCAGGATCGCGACCACTTCGGTCTGCTGGACGTAGTTCTTGGGCGTCCCCCCGCCGAAATAGATCACGCCGGTGGCGCGGGAATCGGCGACCAGGTTCGTGATTTCCAGCACGTCGCCCATCATGTCGAACATCAGCCGGTTTTCGCCCCGGTGGCGACTTTCCGCCACGCCGATGCCGATCGAGCTGTCCCCAATCGCCGGACAAAACAGCGGCACCCCCGCCTTGGCCGCGCCGCTGACAATGCCGTCTTCGTCGGCGTCGGCGCCGATCTCCTTGCCCAGCAGGTATAGAAATTCGCGCGTCGTATAGGCCCGCGATTGATCGAGCCTCGAAGCAAAGCCGCCGATCCACAGATCGTGCTCCCGGAAGCGCACTTCGTCGGCCAGCACGTCGTACATGCGGTCGACCATGTGGTCGCCAAGATTCTCGTCGTCCATGTCACTCGAACCCTGGTAGTGAAAAAAGCCCTTGGTCTCGTGAATGTCGTGGAAAAAGTTGGCGCCGGTCGAGGTCAATACGTCGATCAGCCGCTTCTCGACCATGAAGCGCACCAGCCGGCGCATGCCAGCCGGAACCATGGCGCCGGAAAGGCCCATCAGAATCGTGCATTCGGGGTCCGAGATCATCGCCTTCCACACTTCGAAGGCGCGGCCGAGCTGGCGGCCTTGAAAGCCGGTCTTCGCCATTTTTTCGAGGATATGGGAAGCGCTGCTGTCGCCGTCGATCAGAAACGGATCGGTCGGCGCGCTGAGAATTTCTTCTTTGGAATGATGCATGGTCGAGGAATGGCCCTCCGTAATCCGGCCGGGGCCGCGGCGATAGCCGGCGAAGTCGGGGCAAACTCCTTATGTTACTACCGAGGCGGCCGCGCGATTTTCAGGGTGGCGCTGACGGGCGCGCGACATCAACGCGGTTTTGGGTTTCTTGAGGCATCCGCCTTGGAACGCAGCGTGGCGAGCAACCGTGGAACCTGAGAAAATAGTGAGAGGGCGGCATTCCCTCCCGCCGATCACGTTCATGGCCGATTCCACCGACATCGCCGTTTTCGACGATATCGCGCTGGCGAACCAAGCCAAGCAGGGCGACCGTTCCGCCTTCACCGAGCTGGTGAATCGTTACGCCCCGAAGATCTACCGCACCGCCCGCCACATCACCAAAAACGATCACGACGCCGAGGACGTCTTGCAAGAGACGTTCTTGAAAGCCTACTCGCGCCTCGATCAGTTTAGGGGCGACGCGAAATTCCACACCTGGCTGACTCGCATCGGCGTCAACCAGGCGCTGATGAAACTGCGGCGGCGCAAAGACGGTAAGTTTCTGTCGCTCGATCAGCAAGTCGATACGGCCGAGGGCTCGATTCCCCGCGAGATTGCCTCCGGCGACGCCGACCCGGAGCAGCTGTACGGACAAGCAGAACTACGGCGGCAGCTGTCGACAGGCATCGACAGCCTCCCGGAATCCTATCGAACGGTGCTCGTGCTGCGGGATATCGACGGTCTTTCCACCGAAGAGACGGCGGAGAGTTTGGGGCTGTCCGTTTCGGCGGTGAAGTCTCGATTGTTGCGCGCTCGCCTACAGTTGCGCGACAGGTTGCGAAAAGTATTGGGTCACCATGGGAACGACGCGCAAGGTTAACTGCCAAACGTTTCTCGACGATGTCGGCAACTTCCTCGACGGGGAATTGGACGCCGAGTTGCGCATCTCCATCGAAGCGCACTTGGCGAAGTGTCCCGACTGTTGGCTGGTCTTTGACGAAACGAAAAGGACCGTCAAGATCTCCGGCGGCGTCAATTGTCACCCCCTGCCCGAGGATGTCAAACAACGGTTGATGAAGACCCTCGAGGAGCATCTGAATCGATCCTAACCCGCTTTTCTCCAAACCCGTCGGGGCCTGTCGGTTCGATGCGTCGTCGTTCTCAGATCCTTTTGTTTCAGTCTCTTTCACCTCTTCAAGGCTCCCAATTCGCTGCAAGGTCGACGTAAACTTTCTCCGCCCCGCCGGTAATCGGGGAAACCTATCCGCGACTTGCCGGGTCTATTAACTCAGATGTCGGCGCGGAGTCGGCGTGAAGCTGATCGCCGCGCATGTCGAGTACGAGCGGAAGGCCGCTCGGCCGGGAGGTTCGCTCATGGCGGTTGGTGTGATGAATGCTCCAATGTCGACGACGATTTGGGATGACCCGCTGGTCTTCCTGCCGCGGCGCAAGGCACAGCGTTTCAACCGCGACGAGACAATCTACAGCCCCGACGACCCGGCCGACAGCTTGCTGCTGGTGGTCGAGGGTACCGTGAAGCTGAGTCGGATTTCGAGTGCGGGACGCGAGACCGTGCTGGATTTCTGCTCCGCCGATGCCTTCTTCGGCGAATCCGGCCTGATGGGCCGCCGCGTGCGGGGCGAGTTGGCGGTGGCGCTTGAAGATTCGGCCGTCATGGAGTGGTCGGCCGACGACTTGGCGACGTTGATGATGCGCACCCCGGAGTTGGGACCGTCGCTGCTGCGCACCTTCGCCACCAAGCTTTATGACGCGGATTCTCGAATCGAAAGCCTGGCCATCGATCAGATTGCACAAAGACTCGTCAAAGTGCTGCTTCGGTTGGGCAATCAGTTCGGCACCCACGACGAAACCATGACGCTGCATCTGATGCCCCTCACGCATGAGCTGCTGGCCCGCTATGTCGGGACATCGCGCGAGATTATTACCCAACACATGAGTCAACTACGCCGCGACGGCAGGCTCGCTTATTCGCGTTCGGGTATCGACTTCAATCCCGCCGAGCTGAAGAAAACGCTGCCGGCGAGCTAAGCCCAAACCGAACCGCCCGCGTCACAGGGGCTGTGAAAAATTGGGGACCCTTCCGAAAATCCCCTTCGAGCGTACGGCGGGTTGCGATATAGCCCGATCAGGCCGCACCTGTCGTGCAGCCGCGGAGCGGCGACGGGAAAGTAGCCCCGGGCTTCAGCCCGGGGATCACGCCAAAAAGCGGCAAGCCCCGGACGGGGCGTAGGAGCATTCGTCCGATGCGACTTGACCCAACCGAAACGTTCAGGTCGACGACTCGTCCCCATTTTCATGGCGGTCTTTTCTTCCGAAAATAGACTCGCGAGGTATGGCGCATTACGTTTAAGCCTTGTGAGGTCGCAAATATCCTTGAGCCGCGAAGCGGCGACCGGAATCATAGCCCAGCGTGAAGCGAAGCGGAACCCCGGGGTATGCGCCCCCACCTGGCGGAGCCCTGAAGGGGCGGCGGGGACGTCCTCGCTCCCATTGTTATGGCGGTAGATGGGTATTTACTTGACTCAGGTATTGGGAAATAGCCCCTACATGTTGTGGTCGTCCGTAGCGCGTGTCGCGGTGCCTCCGACCAGCGATTTGTAGGGTGCCGGTGGCACGGCGACGGCCTGTTGAACCAGGCGGTAAAAGAGCTTGCCTCGACTTCTGGACTTGCGGCGGTTGAAGCGGAAGGCGAATTCGTCGAGGTAGGAGTCGAGATGCTCGTGACTGACCGCTCCTTGATGCGTGCCCAGTATCCAGCGCTTCACTAACGACACCACGCGGTGCACCCGGGGGAGCAGTTTCGAGGCGCGCGCCGGTTGCCCCTCCAGGTAGCTCACCTCGTGGCGATAGCCGTCGCCTTCGAGCGGTTCGTATCCCAGCCAACCGTCGGTATGGACCACGCTGCCGGGTTCGATCGACTCGCCGACGAAGGCCATCAAGCTGTCCCCGGAGGCGTTGGGAATGGTGCGTATCCGAACCCGCCCGATGCCGGCACCATCTTCCTCGGCCGCTACTACAATCAGCGCCTTAGCGTCGGTTTGGCGACCGCGCACGCCCTCCTCCAAGCCTCCTAAGTAAGTCTCGTCAACCTCCACGCGCCCGCTGAGCCGATCGCGTCCGGGCCGCACCATGGCGCGCCGGAGCTTATGCAACCAAGTCCAGGCCGTTTTGCAGCTGCCCAGGCCCAACACCCGCTGCAAGCCCAGCGCGCTCGCCCCGTTCTTCTGGCTCGTGAGCCACCACATGGCTCGAAACCAACTCTGGAGGGGTTGGCGGGTGTCTTGAAATATTGTGCCCGCCGTTGGAGAAGCTTGATGCCCGCAGCCGGCGCACTCCAGCAGCGCTGTCCGCACCGCCCACGCTTTGTCGTGCCCGCATCGCGGACAACGAAAACCCTCCGGCCAGCGGAGTTGACACAGATACTCTCGACAGGCCTGCTCGGTGGCGAAACGCGCCTCGAACTCGGCCAGATTCCGAGGATAATCTTCCATTTCCCCGATCCTACATCCTGTGGTCACCTGAGTCAAGTAAATACCCATCTGGCGATATTATGAATGCCACGCTTTCATGGGAACCGACTGTCCCCCATTTTTTCCGTCAGTTCGCGCCATTCGGCCGCAGGCTCTTGCGGCGCACGTAGGCGACCAGATCGGCCTGGGTACGGACCAAGCAGTATCGCGGTCCGGATTCGATCAGAGCCACCGCGGTCCCTTCGGCCAGCGTGCCATCGGGGCGGCCCCCTGTCGGCGTTCCAATAAAGTACCCCGTCTTGCGGCGTAGGCGATGTGTAAAGCGGGTCGACTCTTTTGTATCACCCCGCCAACCCGGCGGCAGCTCCACAACATAAGCGACTCCGCTCGGCCGAGGACGACTTTCGTTGACCACCACCAGGCTCTTTCCCGCTTCGAACCAACCCAGGCCTTCCCAGTTGGTTCCGCGCATGTCGGGCGGCGCGATCTTGTCAAGGTCAAGCGGTTCACCCAGTCGTTCGCCTGCTGTCGAGAAACGTTGCAGCCAATGGTGCTTGTACTCCCTGTTGCCAGCCGAGTTGCCTGAGCTGAGCAGCACGATGAACTCCCATTCTCTATTCCGTCCGCGATGCCAGACCAAGTCGGGCGCTCGAAAACGTTGCGACCGCGGCTCCTCTCCCGGCGGTAGCGGGACGTCCAATTCCACAGCGTCTCTCGTCGGGACAAGCAAACCTCGTCGGCCGCTCCCCACCGTATGAACCGCCACCAGCGGCTTGAGCGCCGTGCGACCCGCGCTCAGTTGCAGCGAAGTCGGCAAGTGAGCGTACTCGGGATAGCCGCCTTCCCACAACACCGCCACCAGCGATGACCGGCCTCGACCCGCCCGCACCGCGACGCCCTCCAGCCCGCGCTTGCCGAACTCGCTGAAGGGGGCCCCGTAGGTCGCGACCACGCCATCGGAGCACAGCAGCATCCGCAGCCGCTCCGACAGCACGACGACCCGTCCGTCGCGCAACACCTCGATCGACTCCAGATCGCTCACGAAGGGGCTCGACTGAATCGAAACCCTCTGCACTTCGGCGCCGCCAAGAGGAATCGTCGGCCCCACGCGACCGTCCAGCGGAATCCGAAAATAGACGCCCGGGTGTCCGTCGTCGACGACCAGAAGGTCATCGCCCACGCGCGCAACCCCCGAGGCTTCCGTCAGCGAAACCGAGTCGGCCCAAGCCGCGCCGACAAAGAGCGGGCACAGCGCGGCGGCCGTCACTGCGAGAACGCGGTGCATATCGCCTAGTTCCAGTCTAGTCAAAGACGTTGGGGGCCCGGAGTCCGTTACCCAACTCCAACGCGCCATTGCGGCGGCCAAGCGTTCAACGGTTTGCAATGGACACGAACGAGCTGCCCCGGCGCGGAGGAAACCGCTAGCCAACCAGAGCCGCATCGCCACGCGATGCGGTCACTCACGAATAGTGCCTTGCCGCCAAACAAACTTTTTCAAGCGGTCGTGCCGCTAGGACCAATGCTCTTCGCTTAAGGATTTTATGGAGAGCGAACCGCGTTGTTTCGTCGCAAACACGACATGAACCAATGAGGTGGACGAAAGCCCTGAGCCCATGTTCGGGGCTCCCGACGGCGGAGCCCGAGGGCGCGAGTTGACCGAACTCACACGCACTTACGAACACGCGGTAATTCATAAATTGAGGCTCCTGCCGCCCTTACAGGGCTCTTCCGGGTGGGGGTTCCGCCCAGGGTTCCGCCTTCGGCTCCACCCTGGGCTACATTCCGGCCGCCGCTTCGCGGCTCACGAGGTTTGCGGTCTTGCCGGACAAGGTTTTGGATGTCGAGAACGCGTCCGGATGGCTAGGTGAACGGTATTGGGGCTAGGCTCCTTGATAGTCCCAGTTGCGTCCGCCGTGCGAGGCGGTGAGGATATCGCGTTTCCAGTCCTCGAGCCGCGGGCCCGACAGCTTTTGCGCTTTGTCGCGCATCAGCGCCATTTCGGCCGGGTCAAGCTGCTTGAACTCTTGCGCGAAGCGCACGTCGTCCTCGATTTGTCCGAGGGTCGTGCAGCCCACCGCCAAGCAGTGAATCGGCAAACTCAGGGCATAGTGAATGCACTTTTTCGCGCTGAACATTTGCAACAGCTTGGCGTTGGCCGTGCTCTTCATGCCCTGGATGCCCATGCCGCGTTCGATGGCTTTCGGCAGAACCTGGTGCTCGAAGCTCATGTAGGAGGGGTCGGCCGCGTTGAGCGGCATTAGAATCGTGTCGTAGCCGTCATAGAGCTCGAGCATCTTCAAGTGAGCGGCCGGGTCGTGATGCCCGGTGAAGCCGATAAAGCGGCACTTGCCGGCTTTCTTGGCGGCGTCGAAAGCTTCGATGGCGCCGCCGGGGGCGAAGATCTTTTCGAGATCCTCGTCGGAGTTGACGGAGTGAATTTGCCACAGATCGACGTAGTCGAGCTTCATGCGTTTGAGCGACAAGTGCAGTTCGGCTTCGGCGCCTTCGCGAGTACGATCGGTCGATTTTGTGGTGATGAAGACGTCTTTGCGGACTTCCGACAAGACAGCGCCGTAGACTTCCTCGGAGCGCCCACGCCAATAGCCGTGGGCGTTGTCGAAATAGTTGATGCCGAGATCATAGGCGCGCCGGGTGATGGCTTTGGCTTCGTCGAAGGTGTTCAGCGGGAAGCGCCCGCCGGCTTGGCCGATCACGGTGAGCCTTTCGCCGGTCTTGCCGAAAGTGCGTTTCGGGATGTCCCCGGGTTGCAGTTTCGCGCTTGGTCCGGGCACGACCGCGGCGGTTAACCCGGTCAGCGTACCTCCGACAAAATGACGACGTTTCATGATCCCTCCTTCGAAAAGGCCTTGACGGCGAGGCCGCGGGCCGGCTAGCCCGCATTTCTCATCGCCTGACGGGCAAAGCACACGATAGGCATCATACCATGGGGCGCACTTGGACCTTCCGCGATTTTCTTCACCGCCCCCGACCGGCGTAGTGTGAGACGAGGACGGGCGGAAGCACGGAGACGCGCGTGGCTCGGTTTGGGATACGGTTGGGAACAAATGCCGCGATGCCGACGTAGATACCGCTGAGAGGGAGGCTGTCATGTTACGAGGTACTGTAATCGTCGCCGCCGTGGTGCTGTTTTCAGCTTGCGGCGAGTTGCCCTGGGGCGAGGATGTTCGCGAAACGTTTGAAACGACGGTGCAGCTTGATCTTGACGGGCGGCTTGCGATTGAGAACACCAACGGCTCGATCCAAATTGAAACGTGGGACCGCGACGAAGTTCATATCGAAGCGCGTAAGTCGGCCTCAAGCGCGCGCGCCCTCGACCGGCTCGAAATCGAAGTGGAGGGGGAGGGCCGGCGAGTCGACGTACGCACGCGCTTTCGCGGACTGGGCTGGTGGGGAAGCGGAGGCGAGGTGGAATACCGACTGCGGGTTCCCGAGACGGCCGACGTCGAGGCCGAGACGGTCAACGGAATGGTGCGGATCGAGAGTTTGGCCGGCGACGCTCATGCCAAGACCGTGAACGGCGGGGTGCGAGTGGACGACTGCGAAGGGGCCGTCGAAGCCGGTACGGTCAACGGCCACGTCGAGGTCCATTACGGTGATGTTTCGGGTGGCAAAGAGCATGACTTCGCGACCGTGAATGGCGCCGTGGACGTCTATCTACCCTCGGATGTCGAGGGTAGATTCAGCGCCAGAACCGTTAACGGCAGCATCAAGACCGATTTCCCGCTCACGGTGCACGGGATGAAAGTGGTCGGGCCCAAATGGGTCGATGAGACGATCGGGAAAGGCGGCGCCGAGTTCTCGTTCAACACGGTCAATGGATCGATAGGGATCCATCGGGCGGAAACCGAGATTTAGATTTCGATTCTGAGTGTGCGACAACGAGGCGGGTTGGATGACAGGCTTCGATCCCGCCGCCCTTAGGTTGTTGCCATGTGGCACTACGCGCATGTTGGGACCGCGGAGGCCGAGGCAAGAAACAAGCTAAGGAGGACGTTCCGATTGGCCGGGGATGCGTCGAACAGTTGCGCCTACGCCCCGTCCGGGGCTTCTTGGTGTTGTGGGTCGGGACCCCGGGTTCCGCTTCGCTCCACCTGGGGCTACTATCCATGCCCCATCCGGGGGCGAGGCCATGAGAGATCTCGGGCGTAGAGAGCCTGGGCGGGTGTCGCGCATCCGCCGTTTTCCTTTGGCGCTGAACGGCCGCGTCGCATACCGCTTGCCGAGGGGCTGTGAAAAAATCGGTGACATCCATGATAGGTATCTGTCAAGTGTCCGCAAGGGGTGGACGCAGTCAGCCCGCTGTTGGTGAGGGATGGGTGATGGAGAAAGGGCGAAGCAATCGTCGCTCTCGATTCGGGTCGGGTGAGCGACGCTCGGAGTCCATCGCCCTCGTATTAGGGGGGTTGGGCGGCTGAGCGGGTTCAGTCAAGGGCGCGCAGCGGCGAAGCGAACCCTTGACGGGTTCCGCTCAGCCGCTTATTGGAAGATTTTCGAGGGCGATGGACGGCCCTCGTCACCCGACGCAGGTCCGGCGTTGGCGGATCAGAGTCCGCGTGATTGGTGGCGTCTTGCCACGCCTACGAACTCCCGTCACCGAATCGCATTCACTTCGATCACCGCCCGCCTCGGGCGCGACCAGACATCCATGAGCCGCCTCGGGCACGCCAAGGCGCGCCGTCGCGGAAGATTCAGTTCGGGTCCAACAAAGTCGATTCCGCCGGCCTCGAAACAGTCACCATGCCGTCTCGGGCGCCGCCGCGGCGGAGCCGTTACGGAGTCACCGAACGCCGAGGCCCGGCGGAAAGTCGTTCAGCGCATCGCTACGTCGCTAGTCTCGCGCTTCGTAGCCGCTTTGGCGGCGGTCGATGGCGAGCAGCATCGCCACCAGCTTGCGGGCCACGCGAATCGTCGCGCGATTGCGATGTCCGCGCTCGAGTTCGCTTTGATACAACCCGGCCAACGGCTCGTTCCAGCGCGGCGCAAGCTTGGCGGCTTCGATCAGCACGTGTTGCAGATGCGGGTTGCGTTGCTTCGACAGCGGGCCGCGTTTGCTCTTGCCCGCCGATTCGTTGAGCCGCGCGCAGAGCCCGCAGTAGCTCACCGCGCGATCGAGCGAGCGAAAGCGCCGCGGGTCGCCGATCTCGACCGCCCACGTGAGCGCCGTGATCGCCCCGACGCCCGGGATCGTTTGCAACCTCGCCACACGCTCGCACAACAGCGGATGCTCGAGCAGGCGTTTCTCGACAAGCCGGGCGAGCTCGGCGGAATCCTCCAGACGGTCGCGGCTCGCGGCCAACAGGAGAAGGTCGGTTTCGCTTGCCTTCAGATCATCGAGAAAGCGGTAGAAGTAGCGTTTGCCGTGCAGTTTGGACTTGGCGTAGGGCTCGCCGATTTCCATCATCAAGGTCGCGATGCGGTTCTTCGACCAGGTCGCTTGTTCGACCAGGCGTCGGCGAAAGCGCAGCAGGCGGCGCAATTCGCGCAGCTCGCGCGGCGGCATCCACACGCGCGGCAGCAGGTTGACGCGGCATAGGTCGGCGAGCTTGTCGGAATCGAGGCGATCGCTTTTCTTTTTGGCCCGCGTGATGGCTTCCATGGCGGCGGGGTGTCCGACGGCGAGGTCGTCGGCGTAGGGCGCGAGCGTGTCGTGGATCCAGCCGCTGAACAAGGTGGCTTCCATCGCCCCGCGCCAGGGCGGTTGCGTTTGGGCCCAACTTGCGAGCGCTTCGCGGGTGGCGTCGATGCGACCTTCCTCGACCAACTCCCCGGCGGCGGTCTTGGTGCAGTAGCTGACGCTTTGCTTGTGGACGTCGAGTCCGATATAGTGCATTTCAGTCCTCCTGAGTTCGGGTTCTAAGGCGCCGCCTTGGGCGGCTGCGCTTAGCTTTTTATCCCTCTCAGGAGGACCTCTTCGCCGGCTCACCTATGCATTAAAACAGTCGGTTCCCATGAAAGCGCGACATTCATAATACCGCCATGACAATGGGAGCGAGGACGTTCCCGCCGCCCCTTCAGGGCTCCGCCAGGTGGGGGCGCATACCCAGGGTTCCGCTTCGCTTCACCCTGGGCTATGATTCCGGTCGCCGCTTCGCGGCTCAAGGATATTTGCGACCTCACAAGGCTTAAACGTAATGCGCCATACCTCGCGAGTCTATTTTCGGAAGAAAAGACCGCCATGAAAATGGGGACGAGTCGTCGACCTGAACGTTTCGGTTGGGTCCAGTCGCATCGGACGAATGCTCCTACGCCCCGTCCGGGGCTACTTTCCCGTCGCCGCTCCGCGGCTGCACGACAGGTGCGGCCTGATTGGGCTATATCGTAACCCGCCGTACGCTCGAAGAGGATTTTCGGAGGAGTCCCCATTTTTTCACAGCCCCTGACGCGCGCGGCTCGGTTTGGGATGCGGAGGGTGGAACGGACACGGCGCTTCAGCGTGCCAGCGCGTTTTGGAACTCTTCTCGCGGCAGAGTGTTCAGCACGTCGGCGGCGGTCAACCAGCCGCGGCGGGCGGTTAGGACGCCGTATTTCATGTTGTCGAAATGACGGGTGTGATGGGCGTCGGTCGAGATGACGAACTTGACGCCCTTGGCCTTGGCGGCGCGGAGTTGCGTGGCGCCGAGGTCGAGTCTTTCCGGACTGGCGTTGATTTCCATGCGAATGCCACGCCGGCCCGTCTCGGCAACGACGCGTTCAAAGTCGTAGGCATAGGGGTCGCGCCGCAACAACAAACGGCCGGTCGGGTGCCCTAGGATTTTGACGTAGGGGTTTTCCACGACCCGCAGCAGCCGGTCGGTCATCTCGGCGGCTTCCAGATTCATGTGACTGTGGACGGAGGCGATCACGACATCGAGTTGGGCCAAGACTTCGTCGTCGATATCGAGCCGGCCGTCTCGAAGGATATCGACCTCGCAGCCGCTGAGGATGGTGAAGTCTTCCCACTGCCCGGATGTTTCGCGAACCTGCTCGATCTGGCTCAACAGACGCTTCTCATCAAGACCGTTCGCCATGGCCAGGGCTTTCGAGTGATCGGTGATCGCGATATAGCGATAGCCTTTTGCCCGCGCGGCCTCGGCCATTTCGTTCATTGAGAAATGCCCGTCGGTCTCGGTGGTGTGCATGTGGAGATCAGCGACGATTTGCTCGGGCTCGATGAGATTCGGCAAGGCGTCGTCGAGCGCGGCCTCGATTTCTCCGGTGTTTTCACGCAGCTCGGGCGGGATCCACGGCAATCCCAAGGCTTCGTAAATGCCGGCTTCGTCGCGGCCGGCGATCTTCGAGCCGTCGTCATTGCGATAGAGGCCGTATTCGTTGAGGCGCAGGCCCATGCGCACGGCGCGGTCGCGTAGGGCGACGTTGTGCTCTTTGCCGCCGGTGAAATATTGGAGCGCCGCCCCGTAGCTGTCGGTGTCGAGCGCCCGGACATCGATTTGCAGCCCTTCGCGGCCGACCGTGGCGCTTGCTTTCGTGTCGCCGTGGGCGAGCACTTCGTCGACCCCTGGATGATCGACGAAGTGGTCGAGCACGTCGACGGCTTTCGGGCCGGCGACCAGCAAGTCGACGTCGCCGATGGTTTCCTTGCCGCGCCGTAAGCTGCCGGCATAGGTGATTTCGTCGATCCCTTCGCCGACACCCAGATACTCGATCATCTCGGCGGCCGTGCGATCGGCGAAGTTGATGAGGAATCGCCCGGCGCCGCGCCTATAGCTTTCGATGCCGCGCAAGATCTTCTGCTCGAATTTCTCGCCCATGCGGGGCAGGGCGCGCAGTTTTTCGTCGCGGCAAAGCTGTTCCAGCCCGTCGATCGTCGAGACCCGGAAATGGTGGTAGATGGCGGCGATGCTTTTCGGGCCGAGGCCGCTGATTTTCAACAGCTCGAGCGCGGTTGGCGGATACTTCTCGAGCATCTCGTCGCGGCGGGCGAAGCTGCCTCGCTCGACGAGTTCCCCGAGAGCCGAGGCGATGCCCTTACCGATGCCCTTGATGTCGGTGACCTTGCGTTCGGGATCTCGAAGGATCGCGGCGAGGGGTTCGGGGAAGCTGTCGATGATCTGGGCGGCGTTGCGGTAGCTACGGATGCGAAAGCCGTCGGCTCCGGCGATCTCCATCAGGTCGGCGGTCTCTTCGAGAATGGCGGCGATTTTCTTGTTGTCCACGGTCGAAGTGGTTGCGAGCGGTCAAGGGGGGGCGGGTGATCGCACCCGTTCGATTTTACACCGGGGCGGAGGCGTCGAGTCGTCACGAGCCGCCCGAGAGATCGTAGCAGGCCATCTCGGTTTGGTTGCGGACGATCAGCTTGCCGTCGGCAATGGCCGGGTTGTTCCAGGTCTTACCCTTGATCGCGGAAAACTTCGCCAACTCCTGATGACCCTCCGGCGTGGCTTTCACGAGCGCGACCTCCCCTCGCTCGGTCAGGACGATCAAATGCCCGTCGGCTAATAGGACTTGTCCGTAGCCGTAACGACCGCCCTTCCATTTTTGGGCGCCGGTGCGGACATCGATCGCTTGCAGAATGCCTTCGTCCAAACCGTAGACGTGGCCGTCGTGGAGTACGGGCGCGTTGAACTTGTTTTTCATTCTGTTGTTGGACCAGATTTCCTCGACGCCGAAACCGTTGCCCTGGGCGGTTACGTTGACCAGCGCCGAGCCGTGTCCGTAACCGGCCGAGATGAAAATATGCTCTTCGTCGACGATGATCGGTTGCGCACAGTTGGCGTCGTAGGAGGTCCGCCAGGGATACTCCCACAACAGCGAACCGTCTTCGACCGTCAGGCCCATCATTCGCTTGCCGCTGACGACGATCAGTTGCCGTTTCCCGGCAACGGTCGCGATCATCGGCGCTGTGTAGGCTTGGTTATCGTCGAGGGATTTCCAGACCGGCTTTCCGGTGTCCTTGTGGTAGGCGACGACCGAGCGACCGCCGGGCCCGCCGGGGAGAGTGATGACCTTGTCGTCGACGATCAGCGGCGAGGCGGACATGGCCCAGGTCAGATTGGGCGCGCCGTTATCGGCGAGAATGTTGACGTTCCATAGCGGCTTGCCGTTTTGAGCATCGATGCCGTGAAGCTCGCCGGTTGCTCCGAGGGCGTAGATTTTGCCTTCGTGCCAAGTCGGCGTGGCGCGGGGACCATCGCCGCCCATGCCTTCCCGGAACAACGCTTCCCATCCGAACGACCATATCTCGCTTCCTGATGCCAGGTCGTAGCAGGCCACCACTTCACGATCGCGGCGCTGCTCGATGGTATAGATGCGCTCTTGCGCAATCACCATGGAAGCGTAGCCGCCTCCGATTTTCTGCCTCCACAGCTGGGGCAAACGGCCGCCTTCCCAATCCGTGCGAATGGGTTGTTGGTCGTAAAGGCCGTCGCGGTCCGGCCCGCGGTAGTCGGTCCAATAGGTCGAGCCCGACAGGGATGCCGCGCGGACAACCGCGGTCTCGCCGGCACGGTTCGATTCAATGTCGCGGTAGTGGTCGTCGGGATCGTGGAACCGAAAGATCAGCTCGGTACTACTGCCGGCCATTTCGACGCGCAAGCCATAGACCGCGAATAGATGAACCACCGTGAGGATCAGCAGGCCCAGCGATACGTAGATCTTGCGAAAGACGCGGGTCTCGGGTTGCAGCCAGAGCAAGACCAAGCCGACGGGTGGAACCAGCAGGCAGAGCAGGACGAGTATCGCCGGGTTTTGATACCAAGGCCGCATAGATGTATTGTGCCCCGGAACAAGGGGTGACGGCAAATTGACGTCTAACCCGCATTTCTCACCACCTGACGGTCGAAGCACGCAATAGGCCTGTCATTACTTCGTTACGGTTGCCTGCCGTGCTCACCGTACGGTTCAAGTACGCCTCCGCGCGCCAGGCGGCCCGTGCCTCGTACTGACAGGCCTCTCACGCACTTCGCCCCGCCAGGTGGTGAGAAATGCAGGCTAACGGACCTCAGGCCGCGGGGGGGACTCCCCACCGTTTGTCAAGTGCTGAGGAAGGGCGGTACCCTTCCAGAGCGGCTGCCCAGCGCGGTAGTTCAAGCTGCCGCTTGGGCCGGCGGCTGACGACGGGCGGGGTCATACAGGGTTCCCTGACGAAGCATGGCGCACAGCACGGCCAGAAGTCGGTCCGCAAGACCGCGCAACGCGCGCCCGTGAGAATGCCCTCGGCTGCGCAACTGATGGTAATGGTGACGACTGTGGGGGTCGTGTTGGATGCTCACTCTCGCCCAATGGTAGAGCGCGTTGCGTAAACGGTCATTGCAGCCGCGACGCATCAAGACGGCGATCTTTTTGCCACTGCGGCGCGTGATCGGGGCGCTGCCGCAGTAGGCTCGAAGAGCGGGGTAGTCTCGATGGGCGAGAGCCTGTGAGGCCTCGGCCAGCATCGTGGCGGCGACGACACGTCCGACCCCGGGCAAGGAGAGGATGATCTCGACGTCGCGATGCTGGTGAGGATCCTCGTCGTCCTCGGACGGGGAAGCGAGTTGCTCCAGCAGGGTTTGGAGGCGCCTGGCCAGCTCGGTTCGCTGCTGGGCGATGAGTCGCAGATGAGGAATGAGTAGAAGAGCGTGTTCGCTCGCTGCGTCGGCCGTTCCGGCAGCAAGTTGGAATCCCGGCGCTCGCAGTTCGTTGACGATGTCGGCCGATTGGAGCCGGCGAATGCGGTGGGCGCGAAGCAACTTTTCGATTCGTGCCGGTTTCAGTCGACGAGCCTTTGCGGGGCTGGGAGCCAGTTCCAGCAGGGCCCAGAGCCAAGCTTCGTTGGCGGCTGGGGACAAGCGCAAAAGCTGCGGGTAGTAGCGATAGAGTTGCTCGCGAAGTTGGCAGCTGTTGCGGTTGAAGCTGCTACGCAACTCATCGTCGAGACGAGTGAGGTCGCGCAGGCGCATCACGAGCGGGTCGTCGACCTCGATGGCATGGAAGCAATGCGGGTCGGTTCGCGGCGAGCAAGCCAAGACGAAAGCGTCACGGCGGTCGTCTTTGGCGCCGGCCGGGAAATGCCGGTCTCGGAAACGATCGAGTTGTTTCGGGTTAAGGAAGAAAGCCGAGAATCCCCGTTCGAGCAGCGTTTCGACCAACGCGCCACGCGGGACTTCGATCGCGACCGCGATGGAAGCCGGCGGGCAGCCGGTCAACTCGAG
Organism: Bryobacterales bacterium; assembly: GCA_965248235.1. GTDB lineage: Bacteria > Acidobacteriota > Terriglobia > Bryobacterales > UBA6623 > UBA6623. Next base: position 1,784,177 of record CBDFIU010000004.1, read on the forward strand.
CAGTTGATTGAGGAACTCGCCGACCGCCGAACCGGAATGAACGACGGTGCGTTCGTGAACGATCTCGCCCTGGGTGTCGAGCAGACAGATTTGATGGGCCTCGGTGGCCCAGTCGATACCGACGAAGAATTGAAATGCAGATGCAGACAAGACAGACTCCTTTCGCCAGCCGCCGCAACCAACGGCACCCCTGTACTGGCGCTCGAACAAACGGCGCGAACTCCCCACTGGGCTTTCGGTTGCGGACCACACCGGGAGGGCGCAAGTCCCCCCCAGGCGTTCGATCACGCAGGGGGCGAAGGGCGCTCCTCTCGGGTGGCCGGTCTTCTATGAACTACCGCGCTGGGCAGCCACTCTGGAAGGGTACAGGGGGCAGCTTCCGAACGCCGACCCAAAACCGCTTGACAGCGCCGCTATCCTGAGCACGGCGGTCGCAAGTCAACGAACCAAGAAACCGAGGCCAAGGAGAGAAAAAAGAGACTGCCAAAACCGTCGACTTTTTTCTAAACGAAGCCAATCCCCGTATTCAGGCACTCATACCTCACAAAATAAACGAGTTAGAAGAACAGAAAAGCCCCGAATTCCCGGCGAAAAACAGGAAATCTTACGGAAACCCAACCCCATGCCGACGAGCTGAGATAGCTCCGTCACGAGGCCCAATCCGCCGCCCGGCCCGCTCTCCCCACTCCCCGCCAATCAAGCAGCGCCCACCACTAAAATACCAGATGGGTATTTACTTGACTCAGGTATTGGGAAATAGCCCCTACATGTTGTGGTCGTCCGTAGCGCGTGTCGCGGTGCCTCCGACCAGCGATTTGTAGGGTGCCGGTGGCACGGCGACGGCCTGTCGAACCAGGCGGTAAAAGAGCTTGCCTCGACTTCTGGACTTGCGGCGGTTGAAGCGGAAGGCGAATTCGTCGAGGTAGGAGTCGAGATGCTCGTGACTGACCGCTCCTTGATGCGTGCCCAGTATCCAGCGCTTCACTAACGACACCACGCGGTGCACCCGGGGGAGCAGTTTCGAGGCGCGCGCCGGTTGCCCCTCCAGGTAGCTCACCTCGTGGCGATAGCCGTCGCCTTCGAGCGGTTCGTATCCCAGCCAACCGTCGGTATGGACCACGCTGCCGGGTTCGATCGACTCGCCGACGAAGGCCATCAAGCTGTCCCCGGAGGCGTTGGGAATGGTGCGTATCCGAACCCGCCCGATGCCGGCACCATCTTCCTCGGCCGCTACTACAATCAGCGCCTTAGCGTCGGTTTGGCGACCGCGCACGCCCTCCTCCAAGCCTCCTAAGTAAGTCTCGTCAACCTCCACGCGCCCGCTGAGCCGATCGCGTCCGGGCCGCACCATGGCGCGCCGGAGCTTATGCAACCAAGTCCAGGCCGTTTTGTAGCTGCCCAGGCCCAACACCCGCTGCAAGCCCAGCGCGCTCGCCCCGTTCTTCTGGCTCGTGAGCCACCACATGGCTCGAAACCAACTCTGGAGGGGTTGGCGGGTGTCTTGAAATATTGTGCCCGCCGTTGGAGAAGCTTGATGCCCGCAGCCGGCGCACTCCAGCAGCGCTGTCCGCACCGCCCACGCTTTGTCGTGCCCGCATCGCGGACAACGAAAACCCTCCGGCCAGCGGAGTTGACACAGATACTCTCGACAGGCCTGCTCGGTGGCGAAACGCGCCTCGAACTCGGCCAGATTCCGAGGATAATCTTCCATTTCCCCGATCCTACATCTTGTGGTCACCTGAGTCAAGTAAATATCCATCAAATACCAAAATGACGAAACGAACCCAATCGCCAAAACCATGCCGAAAATGGACTTCGAGAAGTATTGTGGATTGCAGTGTATTGCGTTCATGTCCGGCAAGATCGCGAACCTTGAGGCGCGAAGCGGCGGCAGGATGATAGCCCCGGGGTGGAGCCGGAACGGCGGAACCCTGGGTAGCACCCGCCACCCAGGCGAGCCCTGACGGGGCGAGAGGAACGAAGTCGATCCTAACCTCATTCCGGCCGGCCCCCGCCGCGGCCGACCCTTCGCGATCCCAGGGGTGAGGCCGGCCATTCGACACTCTTGCAAAGCCGGCTTGACAACCCCGTTATCCTGAACACAGAAGCTACAAGATCAAACCGGTCAGCGGCAAGGCCGGCAAAAAAAACGCCCCGCGGCCCGGTCCGCCCCTACTTACGGAAGCTTGCCGAGAGCACTTTCTTCCGTAACCGGATCGCCGCCGGCGTCACTTCGACCCATTCATCGTCGCCGACGAACTCGATCGCTTGGTCCAGGTTCATCAGGTGCGGCGGAACCAGCCGAATCCCTTCCTCGGCATTGGATGAGCGCATGTTCGTCAGTTTCTTTTCGCGAACGATATTGACGTTCAAATCGGCGTCGCGGGCGTTCTCGCCCACGATCATGCCTTCATAGACATGAAGGCCCGGGCGGACAAACATCTCGCCGCGCTCTTGCAGATTGAAAATCGCGTAGCCGGTCGTCTTGCCGGCACGGTCGGAAATCAGCGCCCCCGTCGGCCGCATCGGGATATCTCCCCGCCAAGGGACATACCCGGCGAAGAGCGAATTCAAGATCGCCGTGCCCTTGGTATCGATCAGCACTTGGCTGCGCAGCCCGATCAATCCCCGTGATGGAATCTCGTACTCGATCCGCACTCGGCCCGAGCCATGGTTGACCATCTTCGAAGTCTTGCCCTTGCGCGACCCCATCGTCTCCATCACCACGCCGACGAACTCCTCGGGACAATCGACCGTCAGGTGCTCCAAGGGCTCGTGCAGCTTGCCGTCGATCTTCTTGGTCAGGATCTCTGGCTTGCCTACCATCAACTCGAAGCCCTCGCGGCGCATCGTTTCGACCAAAATCGCCAGTTGCAGTTCACCCCGCCCCGAGATCCGAAACGACTCGGGACCGTCGCCCGCCTCGACCTGAATCGAAACATTGGTCAGCAACTCGCGGTCAAGCCGGTCGCGAAGGTTGCGCGACGTCACGTACTTGCCCTCGCGTCCGGCGAAGGGCGACGTATTCACGGCAAAGGTCATGGCGATCGTCGGCTCGTCGATCTGGATTTTCGGCAGCGGCCGGGGGTTCTCGGCGTCGCTGACCGTCTCGCCGATCGTGATGCCCTCGACGCCGGCGATAGCGACGATATCGCCCGGCAAGGCCTCCGACTCCTCGACACGCTTCAATCCCTCGAACGAATACATCTTGGTGACGCGGGTCTGATCAACCGAGCCGTCGAGCTTACAGATCGAAGCTTCGTCGCCTTGCTTGAGCGTTCCGGAAAAGACTCGGCCGATCGCCATGCGGCCCAGGTACTCGTTGTAATCGAGATTCGCCACAAGCAGTTGCAAAACGGCATCGGGGTCCCCGGTCGGCGCGGGCACGCTCTTGATGATCGTCTCGAAAAGCGGCCGCAAGTCTTCTGAAGAGTCGTCGGGGTCGAGCTTGGCGACACCGTCACGGGCGACGGCGTAGAGCACGGGGAACTCCAGTTGATCTCCGTCGGCGTCGAGGTCGATGAAGAGGTCGTACACTTCGTCGACGACCTCTTGAATCCTGGCGTCCTGGCGGTCAATCTTGTTGATCACCACGATTGGCGTCAGATGCGCTTCGAGCACCTTCATGAGGACGTAGCGCGTCTGCGGCAGCGGGCCTTCGCTCGCGTCCACCAGCAGCATCACTCCGTCGACAATCTTCAGCGCTCGCTCCACTTCGCCGCCGAAGTCGGCGTGTCCCGGGGTGTCGACGATGTTGATCTTGTGGCCGCCATAGCGCACGCCGGTTGTCTTGGCCAAGATGGTGATACCGCGTTCGCGCTCCAACTCGCCGGAGTCAAGCGCTCGGTCGGCGATATCCTCGCGTTCGCCGTAGACCCCGCTCTGCCGGAACATGGCGTCAACCAGTGTGGTTTTGCCGTGGTCCACATGAGCGATGATCGCAATGTTGCGAATAAACGCAGTCTGCATCGGAATACAGGAATCCTCGGTTTCCAAGAGCTGATAGGGAACGTGACGGGCGCGGGCCGACCGCGGCGCGGCGGCAACTTTCAGCTTAGCGGCAAGCCTGATTGGCGTGCGGCGCCGCGGTCAAAACAACGTCACCAACTCTGCGCGTCCGCCCCACGCGTTCGCCTTTCAACGCCTTGCGGCAACCGGGTACACTACACACTGGTGATCGGCCAAACCATTTCGCATTACAAGATCACCGCCAAACTCGGCGAAGGCGGGATGGGTGTCGTCTATCAGGCCGAGGATACCAAGCTCCAACGCCCGGTCGCGCTGAAATTCCTGCGATCCGACGTCCTCGAAGACCAAGAGCACAAAGCTCGCTTCCTGCGAGAGGCTCGGGCGGCCGCGTCTCTCAATCACCCCAATATCTCCACGATCTACGAAATCGATGAGGCGGACGGTTCCCCGTTTATCGCCATGGAGCTGGTCGAGGGCGAAAGCGTCAAAGAGAAAATCAAGGCCAGACTGCTAAAGCTCGATGAGGCTGTCGACATCGCGATCCAAACCGCCCAAGGTCTTCAAGCGGCCCACGAGAAAGCGATCGTTCATCGCGACATCAAAAGCGCCAACTTGATGGTCACGCCGCGCGGTCAGGTCAAGATCCTGGACTTCGGTTTGGCCCAACTGGCGGAACGCTCGCAGCTGACCAAGACGGCGATGATCTTGGGAACACCCGCCTATATGTCGCCCGAACAGGCGCAAAAAAGGACAACCGATCGCCGCACGGATATCTGGTCGCTCGCGGTAGTGCTGTACGAGATGGTCGCGGGCAAGTTGCCGTTCGAGGGAGAGCGCCTGGAGGGCGTTCTCTACGCGATCGGCCACCAGGAGCCGGAACCGCTGACCGCTCAGCGTGTCGATGTCCCGGTTGATCTCGACCGCCTTGTCGGCAAGGCGATGGCGAAAAGCCCTGACGAGCGCTACCAGCACATCGAGGAGATGCTGGTCGATTTGAAGGCCCTGCGACCCGGGGCGTCGGGGGCCGGGACAGGGTCCGCGGCGAAGACGGCAACGGCGATGCTCCCGTCCACCCCCAGGAGCGGCCGGCGAGGCCTCTACGGCGGTTTGGCCGCCGCGGCGGCGATTGTGGTCTTGGGAGCGGCTTATTGGTTGGGATCCTCGGGCTCGCGCCCGCAACCCGCGCCGGGGCCTTCGGCGCCGACGAAGCCGTACCTCACGAGTTATCCGGGTGCTGAAATGCAACCCAGTTTTTCACCTGACGCCAGTCAGGTCACTTTCGTCTGGGGTGGCGGACCGTCCCTGGTTCGGGACATCTACGTCAAGCTGATCGGCGTCGATCCTCCACGGCGGATTACGGCCAACCCGTTGGACGAATTCAATCCGGTTTGGTCACCTGACGGCCGCTGGATAGCGTTTCTTCGCAAACTGGACGAATCGAATGCCGAAGTCCTTTTGGTAGACCCATTCGGCAACCGGGAGCGCAAGTTGACCGAAGTATCGGCAGTGGCTTCCTTCCAAACACGACATCTGGCCTGGTCGCCCGACAGCAAGCAATTAGTCTTCGTCGACAAAGCGCCGCCCGCGGAAAAAGGCAGTCTTTTCGTAGTTTCAATAGACAGCGGCGAAAAACGACAATTGATCGAGCCTTCGCCGGGGACCTATCTCGATGCAAGCCCCTCTTTCTCTCCGGATGGACAACGGCTTGTGTTCACGAGGTTGCCGGCGTGGGGGCCCGCGGGCGATCTTCACATGCTTGATGCGTCGCGAGATCGATCGTCCCAGGCCGATCTTCAACGGCTCACTTTCACTCACTGGGCCGACGCGGCAGGTTGGACGTCGGACGGCGTGAGCGTCATCTACACAGCCAGCCCCGGGGGCAGACTATCGTTGTACCGGGTTGCGGTTTCGGGGTTGGAAGAGCCGGAAGTGATAGCTCCCCTCAATTCGAGCGAGTTTTTCCCGGCTCCGGCGCTATCTCGTGACGGCAAACGTCTTGTATACGCTGAGCAGTTCTATGACACGGCAATCACGCGGTTGGAGCTTCCCGCCGGTTCGGGGCAGCCGGTGTCGACGAAGTTAATCGACGCAACGCGTCGGGACATGTATGGCGAATATTCCCCCGCCGGCGACCGCATCGCATTCAATTCCAACCGCTCCGGGATGGATGCATGCTGGGCATCCGAGAGTGACGGCTCCAATGCCGTGCAGTTAACATCGCGGCCGGGGTGTCGCGCTCCTCGTTGGTCTCCGGATGGTCGCAGTATCATGTATTCGGCATTCGGGGAAGGTTCGGAGGATATCTGGGTAGTCGATTCGGAAGGCGGCGGCGCGCGGCCTGTGATCAGCGACCCTTCCGAAGATCTCCAAGCGAGCTGGTCACGGGACGGAGAGTGGATCTATTTCACTTCGAACCGCAGCGGCCAATACGCAGTGTGGAAGGTACCCACCGACGGCGGAGATCCTGTCCAAGTAACAACGACATGGGGAGCCAAACCAATCGAGTCCATCGACGGAGAATGGCTCTACTACATTAAGGACCAAATGCCGGAATGGGAAACGAGCCTTTGGCGGATGCCGATCCAGGGTGGCCGAGATGAAAAAGTACTGGAATCGGTCATGGTCTCCTTCGTTGTTGTCGAAGAGGGCATTTATTTCATATCGCAAACGCACCCCACGCTCGGCCCTCATCCTTCAAGCCTTGACACGTATCTTCAGTTCTACCGTTTCGAAACGCGCGAGAAAGCTGTCATCGCGGAAATCCAAATGGCCTGGAAGGCCCAAGGCCTATCCGTTTCCCCCGACGGTCGATCGTTTCTGTTTTCAGACTCGGTTCGGGAGGGGAGCGATCTGGTGATGCTGGAAGATTTTCAGTGATCCGCTCGAATCGCGACTCCACGCGCTAGTCCCGCCTCTAAGGAGGCCCTTTTCCGCCCGGAGGTTGACTATGAACAGGCGCACCAAGAAATCACGCCCGCTTGATCGACGCAGCTTTCTTAGCTTTGCCGGCCTAGCTTCGGTTTCAGCGGCTGCCCGGCCCTTAGCGCCCGCCTCGGCCGCCGCGCAAGCGGTCGCCGCCCCTCGCCGCGACAATCGCTCTCTCAAGATCACGGCCGTCAAGACTTACAAGTTCAACGTACCCACCGGTGTCAAGGTCACCATCGACCCCAATACCGGCGGCGCGATGTCGAGTGCGTTCAAGACCTGGCTTTTCGTCAAGATCGAAACCGATGCCGGCATCCATGGGTGGGGCGAGGGCAGTATTGAATGGCTCTCGCCGGTGGTCGAAGCGGCGATTCACGAATGGCGGCCATTGTTGGTGGGGCGTAATCCGCTCGATGTCGCCGCGCTGTGCGAAGACATTACCGATCGGCTGCCGTGGAAAGGCGGACCCGTCATCGGTACCGCGATTGCCGCGCTCAACATGGCGCTTTACGACATCGCCGGGAAGGCTTGGCAAACACCGGTTTACCGCATCCTCGGGGGGCGGCGGCGCAAACGCATCAAGGTCTACCACGGCGGGCTCAACTTCGAGTCCGTTGAGAAAGCCCGGCGGCTGGCGCGTGAGTCGGTCGCGGCCGGGACGATGGGTCTCAAGGGCAATCCGCTCGAGTCGCGCACCTGGCCGATGGATCGCCGCGAACTCGAACATTGCGCCGAAATCGTGGGGGCGGTGCGCGAGGAAGTGGGTCCCGACGTTGAGCTGATGCTCGACACCCACGGCAGTCCGAGTCCCGCCCTGAGCATCGCCTTCGCCGAAATGGTCGCTCCCTATCGGCCGCTGTTTCTCGAAGAGCCCGTCAAGTGGGGCTCGGTCGAGGCGCTCAAGGATGTCGCCCTGAAAAGCCCTGTGCCGATTGCGACCGGCGAAAAGCTTTTCTCGTATCGTGATTTCAAGGAGGTGATCGACGCCCGAGCCTGCGCCTTCCTCCAGCCCGACGTCAGCCACAGCTTCGGCATTACAAACTTCGTCGCTGTCTCGCGTCTCGCCGAGGAGGCACAGATCTTGATGGCCCCCCACAATGCCGGAGGCCCGGTGCACTTCGCCGCGCTGATGCAGGCCGACGCGGTGGTGCCGAATTTCCTAATCCAAGAGGTCTCGCTCGAATGGTTCCGGCGCTTCGGTGAATTCGTCGACCACGACTTTCGGCTGAAAGACGGTTTCGTGGAGCTGAGCGACCGTCCCGGTTTGGGGATCGAGGTCAAAGAGGACGTCATCGCCGCGCTGCCCTACGACGAGAGCATGGCGTATCGGCAATACCGCAATGCCGACGGTAGTTGGAAGGGCTGGTGATTGAGCCGCGGGCGGCCCCACTATTGTTCGCCGTCGCCGCCCACCGGTTTCCAATCCGCCGTGAAAATGTTGAATTCGTAGCGGCTCGTGGCATTGTGGCTTGAGGTGAAGACAACCGTGCGGCCGTCGGGGGCAAACTCAGCGAACGACGTAAACCCGCCGAAGTCGGTGACTTGCTCCAGATTGGAGCCGTCGGCATCGACAATAAACAACTCGAACTCGCGGCTGTCGCACTGATTCTTGTTCGACGAAAAGATGATGCGTTTGCCGTCGGGCGTGAACTGCGGCGCGAAGGCGGCACAACCGAAATCGGTAATGCGGCGGGCGTTCGACCCGTCGGCGTCGGCGACGAATAACTCCATCTTCATCGGCGTTGTCAGGTTACGGTCGAGCAGGTCGCGATAGCGGCGCTCACCCTCGGCGTCGGCGGGATGATGCGCTCGCCAGACGAGTCGGCCGCCGTTGCTCGAAAAGAAAGCTCCGCCGTCGTAACCCGAGGAGGTGGTCAGGCGTTTCTTGTTCGACCCGTCGAGGTCCATCGACCATAGGTCCAAGTCGCCGGAAGCCTTCGAGGTGTAGACGATCTTGTTGTGGGCCCAATTCACCGTGGCTTCGGCATCGTAGCCTTCGCCGTCGGTGAGCTTGCGCAAACCCTTGCCGTCGACGCCAACGCGGTAGATTTCGTATCCGGCGTGAACCGGCCAAACGTAACCTTGGCTGCGATCGGGCCGCGGCGGACACTCGGCGCCCGACTCGTGGGTTGATGCGTAGACGATGTCGCGGCCGTCGGGCAGGAAATAGCCGCAGGTGGTGACGCCCTTGCCGGTCGAGACCATGCGCAAGTCGGAGCCGTCGGCCGCCATGACATAGATCTGATCGCAGCCATTGCCGTCGCGCGTCGCTTGAAAGACCAATCGTTCGCCGTCGGGCGACCAATAGGCCTCGGCGTTCTGGCCTCCATGGGTTAGTTGGCGGATGTTCGAAAGGAACTTCGCCGTCTGTGCTTGGAGCGAGACGGGTCCGGCCGAGGCCAGACTAAGGCCGACGATCCAACAGGCGATCGAGAGATAGAGTGGACGCCTCGGTCCGACGAACAGGCGTTTTGGAGTAAGGCGGATAAAGTTTTTCATCAGACCCAACCGATTATATCGTACTGAATAGATCACTTAAGTATTCCTGACCCCCGCGATATGTCGTAGGGGGGTGGATTCATTCCACAAGATCTGGTAGAAACTGCTTTACAAACGCGGAATTGAGCGGTAAGATAGGCCCGCGGGGGATTTTCGTCCCGCCGCCGGTAGAAAACCGGGCTAGACTGGTTCTAAGAATCCCGGTTTCGGTCGATGGTTCCTTAAGAGGCGGATTGCCGGGGATAACATCCCCCGCGGCGCTCCGCTTCAAAAAAAGGCGTCTGTCTTGCTGCACTTGAAAAAGCTGGAACTGGTCGGGTTTAAGTCTTTCTCCGAGCGCCAGGAGTTGCGTTTCACCGGCGACGGCGTGGCGGCGATCGTCGGTCCGAACGGCTGCGGAAAATCCAACATCAGCGACGCGATCAGTTGGGTGCTGGGTGAGCAGTCGGCGAAGACATTACGCGGCGCTCGCATGCAGGAGTTTATTTTCAGCGGCGCGCGTGACCGCAAGCCGTCGGGGTTGGCGCAGGTCAGCATGACGTTGTTTGACCCCGAGGGCGTCGTTCTGCCGAGTCGCTCGCCCACCTCGGCGGGGCACATCAAGATCAACGGGGCCACGAACGGCGGGGCGAACGGTGCCGCCAATGGGGCGAGCCATGGCGCCAACGGGGCAAGCCATGGCGAGAACGGCGCGGCCAACGGTACGGAACGTTCCCCCGCGGTGGAACTCCCGCATGAGATTGTCGTCACGCGTAAGCTCTTCCGCTCGGGCGAAAGCCAATACTTACTCAACGGCAAGGCTTGCCGGCTGCGCGACATCCAAGATATTTTCCTGGGAACCGGTCTGGGGCCGAATCACTACGCCATCATCGAGCAAGGGCGCATCGAGCAGATTCTGAGCTCGCGGCCGCTCGACCGGCGAAGTTTCATCGAAGAAGCCGCCGGCATCACGAAATTCAAGACCCGCAAGAGGCTGGCCGAACTCAAGCTCGAAGGCGCCCGCCAAAACCTGAACCGCGTCAACGACATCTTCCAAGAGGTCACGCGGCAAGTGAACTCGCTGAAGCGGCAGGCGTCGAAAGCGCGGCGTTATGAAGAGTTGCGCGGCGAGTTGAGCGAGAGGCTGTCGATGTTGATCGCTGGCCGTCATCACGCTCTCGACGCTCGGCTCCGTGCCGAAACCGAGCGCAAGCAGGCCGCCGAAAAAACTTGGCGAGAGAGCGGAGAGAAGCTCCAAGCTCGCGAGTCTGAACTGAGTTCGCTGCGGCAGCGTCGGGTGCAAAGCGAACAGGCGTTACACCTTCGCCGCGACGAGCTGACGCAGCTTACGCTCGAAATCGAACGTCTGCGGTCACGCATCGAGCAGCAGGCGCGCACCGCCGAGGACAACAAGGCCCGTAAGCGAGGGGCCGATCAAGAATTGGAGCGGCTCGACGAACGCATCGAGCAATTGCGGGCCGAGGTCGCAAGCGGCGAAAGGGCCGCCGCCGAGGCCGCCGAACGGGTCGAGCAGGTCCGCGGCCGGCTCACTGAAAAGACGACCCAGGTCGAGGCCGCCCGCAAGGCTGTCCACGAGAGCGAAGAGATTCGCGAGAAGAGTCGCGTCGAGGTCATCCGTCTGTTGGGCGAGGCGTCCCAGGGGCGCAATCGCTTGGCGCAAATCGATGAATTTCTTGCCGGCAATGAGCGGCAAATCGCCCGCATAGTGGACGAGGAGTCGTCCACGCGGCAAGAGGCGGCACGCCTCAACGAACGGCGCGCCGAGATCGGGCAACGGCTCGAAACTCTCGAAGCCGAGATGAAGACGCTTGTTGCCCGGCGCTCCCAAATCGAGCAGACCCTCGCCGCGGCCGAACAGAAAAGCCGTGAGTTGCGGTCTGAAACCGAGCGACTCCAGGAGGAGTTTTCACGGTTACGCGCCCGCCGCGAGTCGCTCGACGAAATCCTTTCCCATCACACCTACACCACCGAGACGATTAAGAATCTATTCGCCGCCATCGAGAGGCAGCCGGTCGAGGGCTTCGACCCGATCGGCATTTTGGCCGACTACGTCGAGGTCGACCCGGCTTTTGAAAAGGCGACCGAGGAGTTTCTTCGCGAAGAGTTGGAATACGTCGTCGTGCACAAGTGGGAGGAAGCCGGGGAAGGCATCGACGTGCTGCGCCGCGACGTGCAGGGCCATGCGACGTTTTTGGTGCATCCGGAATCACCCGTGCTTGCCGAGGAGCCGGCGCTGGGTCCCGAGACCGGCGTCAGCGGGCGGTTGGCCGACGCCATTCGCCTCACCAACGGTTTGTCAGGGTCGGCTTCGACGCTGTTACCGCGATTGCGCGGTTGCTATTTGGTCGAGGACGACCAGGTGGCGCGTCGCCTCGCCGTCCAATATCCCGACCTTCATTTTTTGATGCCCGACGGGAGTTGCTATCGCGGCTACACGCTGAGCGGCGGCAAGCTGGGTAGTGCCGGGCCGTTGGCGCTAAAGCGCGAGTTGCGGGAACTCAGCCCCAAGCTGGCTCGCATCGAGCAGCGAGTCGCCGAGACCACCGAAGCCGTCGCCCGCCTCGACCAGACCATTGCGTCGAATACCGAAGAACTCAAGTCGGTTTCCGCGACTCTCGCCGCGGCTGAGAAGAATGCTCTCGCCGCCGACCATGAGATGCGCGGAGTCAACGAGGAAGCCGCCCGCGCTGAAAAGCGGCTCTCGATCACCGCCGCGGAACTTGAGCGCCTGCACGCCGGCAACCAAAAATCGGCTGAGCAAAGGGAGCAGCAGCGGCAAACGATCGACCAACTCGAATCGCGCCGTCAGCAAACCGAAAAGACGCTCGACGAGCTTTCGGGAAAAATCGAAAGCGGCCGCGCTGAAGTGGCCGGCCTGGCCGAGGAGCAGGTGCGTTGTCGCACCGAGTTGGCCGGGCTCGACGAGCGCCGCCGGTCAGCCGGCGAGGCGCTCGAGCGGCTCCGCCAAACGGTTGAGGAACACACCCGCCGTCATGGGGAGACCGCCAAGCAAGCCGAGCGTTGGCGGGCCGAGGCGGATCAACTGCTGGTCGACAACGTCGAGTTAAGCGGGCGCGTCGACTCCCACGCGCAAAAGAATCAAGCGTTGACCGAAGAAGTCGCGAGTCTCCGCGAGCAGATCGAGAAGTCGGGTCAACGGATCGCCGAGGCGGAACCCGCCGTCGAGGAGGCGCGAGACCGATTGGATCAGGCCCGCGAGAGCCGCTCGGCGGTCGAGATGAAGTTGGTCGAGATCCGCTCCGACCTCAAGCATCTCGAAGAGACCTGCCTTCGCGAAATGGGCCGCCCGCTCGCCGAAGTGCTGCCGGAGCAGACCGATGAGTTGACCGCCGAACAGCTTGCCGCGGCCGAAAGGGAGTACCAGCAGCTCAAAGACAAGCTGGAGAGCCTGGGCGCGGTCAACGTGTTGGCGCTGGAGGAATACACCGAGGCGAAGGAAAGAATCGATTTCCTCGAGACGCAGCAAAAGGATCTGCTTGACTCCATCGCGGCCACCGAGCAGACGATCGCGGAAATCGATACCGTATCGAGCTCGAAATTCCAAGAGACCTTCGACGCCATCAATCGGAACTTCCGCGAAGTCTTCCAGACGTTATTCGGCGGCGGCGTGGCCGAGATGCGGCTCACCGACAAAGAAAACGCCGGCGAGTCGGGCGTCGACATCATTGCCTCGCCGCCGGGCAAACGTCTGCAAAATGTCGCCTTGCTGTCGGGCGGTGAAAAGTCGCTGACGGCGGTGGCCCTGTTGATGGCGACCTTCCGCCACCGGCCCAGCCCGTTTTGCGTGCTCGACGAGGTGGATGCCCCGCTCGACGAAGCGAACCTCACTCGCTTCTCCCGGCTGGTGCGCGAGATGAGCGAACGCACGCAGTTCATCTTGATTACCCATAGCCGCACCACCATGGAGACCGCCCACACTCTCTACGGCGTCACTATGCAGCAGCCGGGCGTTTCTCAATTAGTTTCGGTCCGCATGGCCGAACACAAGAACGGCGCCGCCCAGGTCGCGCATGCTTCGGCCTAGCCGAGACCGGCCTGTTTAGTAGCTCGCGCGCTCATTGTCACTGGGTTTCGGGGGCCTCGGCTATCATGAGGCCTATGCCCGTTCAGCCCGGGACCGTCAACGCTCCCGATTTCCCTCAAGGCCTCGATTGGCTCAACACCGATCGCCCGCTCTCGCTCGAAGACCTACGCGGCAAGCTTGTCCTGCTCGATTTCTGGACCTACTGTTGCATCAATTGCATGCATGTGCTTCCGGACTTGAAGCGATTGGAGAAAAAGTACGGCGAGGAGCTGGTCGTGGTGGGCGTTCACACGCCGAAATTCACAACCGAGCGCGAGACCGAAAACATCCGCAAGGCCGTGCTGCGTTACGAAGTCGAGCACCCGGTTGTTAACGATCACTCGATGCGAATGTGGCGCGAATACGCCGTCCGTGCTTGGCCGACCTTGGTCCTGATCGACCCGCATGGGAAGGTGATCGGGGTGCATTCGGGGGAAGGGGCCTACGACGTATTCGATCCGGTGATTGCGCAAATGACGGCGTATTTCGACGCCGACGGCTCGATCGATCGGAAGCCGCTCTCGGCCGTGCTCGAGGGTTCGGAGGCGGCGGATTCGATACTGTCGTTTCCGGGGAAGGTGTTGGCGGACCCCGCGGGTGGTCGGTTGTTCGTGTCGGATTCCAACCACAACCGAGTTGTCATTGTTTCGCTGGAAGATTTTCGGACGCTCGACACGATCGGCTCGGGAACCGTCGGCCTCGATGACGGCGGCTTCGCCGATGCCACGTTCAATCACCCGCAGGGGATGGCCTTGGCCGGCGAGCGGCTGTTCGTCGCCGACACGGAAAACCATGCTTTGCGCGAAATCAATCTCACGACCCAACACGTCGCGACCGTCGCCGGTGACGGTACGCAGAGCCGCGACCACGACGCGATTCCCGGCGACGCTCGCGGGCGCGCGCTCAACTCCCCTTGGGACCTCGAATGGGCTCACGGCGTGTTGTTCATCGCCATGGCGGGCTCGCACCAAATTTTGGGATTCGACCCGGAGGGCGGCATCCTCGCCGGACACGCCGGCAGCGGCCGGGAAGACCATCTCGACGGCCCGCTGTTGGCCGCCGCCTTGGCCCAGCCGAGCGGGCTATCGAGCGACGGGGATGTCCTATTTATCGCGGATAGCGAAGTCAGCTCGATTCGCGCGGCTGACCTAAACCCCCGCGGAGGCCACGTCAAGACCGTCGTCGGGCAAGGCCTTTTCGACTACGGTGACGTGGACGGAAGCGGCGACGAGGTACGACTGCAACATCCCCTCGACGTCGAATTTCACAACGGCCGCATTTACGTCGCCGACACCTACAACCACAAGATCAAGGTGATCGATCCGGCCGCGCGCGAAAGCCGAACCCTAGCCGGGACCGGCGAGGCCGGCCTCGAAGACGGTCCACTCGACGAAGCGCGTTTTCACGAACCGGCCGGCCTGAGCGCGGCGGGCGACAAGCTCTTCGTCGCCGACACGAATAATCATGCCATTCGCGTGATCGATCTGGAGAAGGGTCTGGTCTCAACGCCGCAAATTTCGCCGCGCGCCTGAACTGTCGCGCCGAGCGCTCCCCTAACCGTAGCCGCGCGCGTTAGGGACTGCCCAACTCATAAGCCCCGGTATTTTCCGCGAGCCGATACCCCACCACCGTCAGCCCCTCGGCGAAGGACTGTTGGAACTGCTCTCTGACCCGCGTTTGAATTTCGCGCGCCGCCTCGCTGTCGTTGACTCGCAGGTCGGCGATCTGTTGCGGGATCTCGATCGTTCGGACAACTTCATCTCGGCTCCGCGTAGCTTTCTCGATCACGGCCCCAACCCGCTCGCTCCCGACGTGCCATTCGGCGACCAAACGATCGGTCGGCAGCCCGCCGTGCAAGCGGCTCGACGTGATGCCGTACTGATTCGGCAGGAAACGCCGAACGATGATCCCCAACCTCTCGATGTTGAAATAGGCGTTGCGAATTTCCAGTGGATCAAACGTCCACTCGACCACCTCGACGCCCGCCCGCAATGCTTCCTCTCGTTGCGCGAGCTTGATGCGCCGGCCGATGCCGCGGTCTTGCCACTCCGGCAAAACTCCCGTCATGTGACTGTGCCAGAACGTCGACGGCCCCTCGTCATGGTCGCCCTCGGCGCGACCCGGGAAGGTGACGCTGAAACCAATCAATTGCCCGTCCGAAAAAGCCCCCAACGCCAAGCCGCCAATTTCGACGGCGACAATCATCAACCTCGGCGGGACGCAGTCACTCTCGGAAAAGCCCCAGGTGCGCCGCTGGACTTCGAGCGTCGCGCGGTACTCGGCGTGATCCCGCAGGGAGCGGATTTCGACGTCGTCTACGCGCTTGGCGGACTCTTCGCTTCTTGCCATAGTTCCTCTAATTCGTCGAGACTGGACTCTTCGAACGACTTGCCCTGCTCGGCGAGGCGTCGCTCAATGTAGCCGAAACGCTCTCGAAACTTCTTGTTGGCCCCTCGCAACGCCAACTCGGGGTCGACTTTGACGTGGCGCGCAATGTTGACCGCCATAAAAAGAAGATCGCCCAGCTCCTCTTCGAGACGTTCACCGCGCCCCTCCTCGGGCGACTCGCGCGCCTGCTGTAACTCTCGGACCTCTTCGGCGAGCTTGGCCGGCAAGTCGTCGAAGTTGTCCCAATCAAAACCGACCTTCGCCGCCGCCTTGCCGACTTGCGTTGCCTCGAGCAGCGCCGGCTGGTTGCGCCGCACGCGGTCAAGCAGGGGCTCCGGCTCACTCTCGTTCGATGGCCCGGCGTCGCTGCGTTTCGCCTCCGCCTCGTCCGCCTTGATCTCCTCCCAACGCTTGAGAACGTGGCCGGAGGTCGCCGCCGACTCATCGGCGAAAACATGCGGATGTCGGCGCACTAATTTCTCATGGATCGCCGAAAGCACGTCGTCGATCGTGAAGTTTCCGGCTTCGGCCGCGATTTGGGCTTGGAAGACGATTTGGAGCTGCAAATCGCCAAGCTCTTCGGCCAAGTGCGGCCAGTCCTCGCGCTCCATCGCGTCGAGAACTTCGTAGGCCTCTTCGACCAAGTATCGCCGCAACGTCTGAATCGTCTGCTCCCGGTCCCACGGACAACCGCCGGGGCCGCGCAACCGCGCCATGATGTCGACTAAGCGTTGGAAATTCTCCGAAGGCATGATTCCTCACCGCCGGGCGGGAACCATCCAGCATACAACGCGTCGTGGGGGGGCCGAAGAGAACGACGATTCCACGCCGAATTGAGAAATGACGAAACGAAGCCAAAAGTTATGGAAGTGGTTTAAAATCAACCGTCCACGAGAAGATCCCGGTACCCCCGCGGGCCCCGTCCGACACGCAAAGCTCTACAGAGCCCCGCCGCCCTACGCCGACCCCAGCTCCTCGACCCCGACGACGAGATCACGCATGACTTGCTTGCCGTCGCCGAAGAGCATCAACGTATTCGGGGCCGCGAACAGCTTATTGGGAATGCCGGCGAATCCCGGGCTCAGACTGCGCTTGACCACCATCACGGTGCGGGCCTTGTCGACGTCGAGAATGGGCATGCCGTGGATCGGGCTGCCCGGGTCGTCTCGCGCGGCCGGGTTGACGACGTCGTTGGCTCCGAGCACGATCACGACGTCGGTCTCGGGAAACGTGGGGTTGATCTGATCCATGTCGTAAAGCTCGTCGTAGGGCACGCCCGCCTCGGCCAACAGGACGTTCATATGGCCCGGCATGCGTCCGGCGACCGGGTGAATGCCGTATCGCACGCTGACCTTGCGAGTGCTCAGCAGATCGGCCAATTTCCGGACATCGTGCTGCGCCTGCGCCACCGCCATGCCGTAGCCGGGGACGATCGTGACACTCCGGGCCGTTTCGAGGATCATGGCGGCTTCCTCGGCCGAGGCGCTCTTCACTTGGCCTTGATAAACGTCTTCCGCCCCGGCCACGACGGCGGCTCCGTCGCCGAGATTTCCCGCCAGCACGTCCAACAGCGATCGATTCATCGCTCGACACATGATGCGGGTGAGAATGAAGCCCGAAGCGCCGACCAACGACCCGCTGATGATGAGGACGTTATTGTTGAGCACGAATCCGGTGGCGGCGGCCCCCAGCCCGGAGCAGGAGTTCAGCAGCGCGATCACGACCGGCATGTCCGCGCCGCCAACCGGCAGCGTAAAACCGATTCCATAAGCGCAGGCCAAGGCCAGCGCGGCCCAAAGGGCCCACTCGGCCCCCGGGTTGACGACCAGGTAGGCCGCCGCGGCGACCGAACCGCCCGCCGCGATCAGGCCGGCGAGCTTAATCGGGCGCCCGCGAGCCTGCATCTTCACCAACTCTTGGAGCTTGAGCCAAGCGACCAAGCTGCCGGTCAGGGTGGCGCCCCCGATCAGGGTGCTGACGCCGCCGGCGGTATAGAGCTGCAGCGCAGGCACGTCCGGCAACGTCTCGGGAGTGAGAATGGCGCTCGCCGCCACCAATGCCGACGCGCCTCCGCCGAAACCGTTGAAGACCGCGACCAGCTCCGGCATGGCCGTCAAGGGAACCTTGGTGGCGGCAACGATACCAATCAGCGCACCCAGCAAGACGCCGCCGAGGATCCATTCAAAACGAACGATATGGTGGTCGAGCAACGTCGCCGCCACCGCGATCAGCATGCCGAGCGCCGCCAGCGTATTACCGCGCGCGGCCGTCCGCGGTGAGGTTAGGCCCTTGAGTCCGACGGTGAATAGGACCGAAGCAACCAAGTACGCGATGTTGATCAACTGCATGTCGAACCGCGAACCGCTCCTGCTAGTTTTTCCGCTTGAACATCGAGAGCATGCGGTGAGTGACCAAGAAGCCGCCCACCACGTTGACCGTCGCCAACACGACGGCGCCGACCCCGAGCAGAGTCGCGACCACCGTTTGGTCGGCCCCGGCCGCGATCATCGCGCCCACCAGGGTAATGCCCGAGATCGCGTTCGCCCCCGACATCAGCGGCGTATGGAGCGTCGGCGGAACCTTTGTGATGATCTCGAAACCCACGAAAACCGCCAGCACGAACACCGTCACCGACATGATCAAAGCTTCCATCGTTTCCCTCCTCGGCTGCCGGCCCCGACGTGGCGCACGCATTCTTGCGTGCCGTACCGGCATTCGTGCCGGTATGTCTTCTCCGAGAGTGCCCGACTGAGACGAATTTTCATGGCGACGATATGAAACGGCGGATTCATAGGACCGGACCGTGCCCTTTTTTCGCTTAGTCGGACTTTCACCACGGGCTGCTACCCCTCTCGCAGCGCCCGCAGCACGGCGGGGTTCACCACCTTGCCGCCGTGCGCCACCAGCGACTCGCGTACGATCTCGTCCTCGGTATCGACCTTCACTTGGCCGTCCACGATGAGCAGGCCGAGAAAGGTCGAAATGTTTTTCGAATACATGCGGCTTGCATCGACCGGCAAGCCGGCCGCCAGGTTCACCGGGCCGACGATCGTGACGCCGTCGACCTCGATCGTCTCGCCGGGTTTCGTCAGGGCGCAATTGCCCCCTTTTTCCGCCGCCAAGTCGACGATCACCGACCCCGGCCGCAGGCTTTCGAAAATGTCGTTCGAAATCAACTCGGGCGCGCGCTTGCCGGGAACGGCGGCGGTGGTGATGACGACATCGGACTTGGCCAGGTGCTCGGCCAGCAGTTCGCGCTGCACGCGGTAGAAGTCGTCCGTCTGCTCGCGAGCGTAGCCGCCTCCCGTTTCGGCCTCCTCGGTCGAGATGTCCAACTCGACGAATCGCGCCCCCAGGCTCTCCACCTGTTCCTTGACCGCGGGGCGCAAGTCATAGGCCTCGACGACGGCGCCGAGCCGCCGCGCCGTGGCGATCGCCTGGAGCCCGGCGACTCCGGCGCCGATCACGAAAACCTTCGCCGCGGTGAACGTTCCGGCGGCGGTCATCATCAGCGGAAACATGAGGGGCGCGGCTTGCGCGGCGATCAGAACGGCCGCGTAGCCGGCCAAAGTCGCCATCGAACTGAGCGTATCCATTTGCTGCGCCCGCGTGATGCGGGGAATCAGCTCCATCGAAAACACGGTCAGCCCGTGCTCGGCCGGCGCGAGCATTTTTCTCGGCTCGGCCAAGGGTTCGAGAAAAGCGATCAGCACCGCCCCGGGCTGGAGGCGCTCTAAGTCGGCCGAGGGGAAGTTCGGGTCGGAGCCCGGACCGCGAACCATCAAGACAACGTCGGCTTCGGCGAACAACTGTCCGCGGTCCGGGGTTACCCGCGCCTGTCGCGCTCGGTAGGCGTCGTCGGTGTGCCAAGCACCGGCCCCGGCCCCGGCTTCCACGACCACGTCGACGCCGCTTTTCACAAGCGCCCCGGCGTCCGCCGGCGTCAACGCCACGCGCGTTTCGCCGGGATAGGTTTCGCTGGGTACGGCGACGATCATGACGGCGAAGGGCTCTCTGGCGTCGCGGCGACTCGCCGCGCTTGATGGGACGGTCGCGGCAGCGCGGAACCGTTTAAGACGGGAATGCGGCGTTCACCAAGCTCCATCGGCGGGAGTCAGAGAATCCTTTCCCGGCCTCTCTCGTTAGCTTGGAACCGAGGCGGCGGAACGTCAAGTGGGAGAATCACTTAGCCTGCATTTCTCACCAAGTGTCGAGGCGAAGTGCATGAGAGGGCCGTCAGTACGAGGCGCGGGCCGCTTGGCGCGCGGAGGCGTACTTGAACAGTACGGTGAGCACGGCAAGCAAGCGCAACGAAGTAATGGCGGACCTATCATGTGCTTCGGCCGTCAGTTGGTGAGAAATGCAGGTTAGGGGTTCGGGACGAGGGTCGAGCTCCGGAAAAGACTTAGCTTGAGTAACGAAGCCGGCGGTCAACCAAACAATGGGCGGGGAATCAAACCGGCTGATACGCGGCAACGGTTCGGGGAGACAAGCTGAGAGCTTGCTCGACTGTGGGCGAGGACCGGCACGAGCTACTGGAGCAGTCGCCATCTCGTAACCCTACTCAAAGCCCTCGATCAGCATCAGGTCGCTCGAAATGTCGTCGACCTGCGAGTAGAGGATCGATTGGCCGTCGAGTGACACGTCGAGCCCTTGTGTCAGCTGGACGGTATTACTCGGGAGGCGAGCAATAAGTTCGACGCGGCCGTCCGCAAGATTTAGGAACCGAATCGAGTAGGCCCCGTCGGACTCGTCCTCATCCGGCGCCTGCATGAAGTAAATCCCTCCCAGTGCGACCGCGAAGTTCCGAGGAACAACCGACTCCAAGACTTCGGACTCTTCCCCGCCGCCCAGGAGAATCTTCCACAGGGCGGTCTCGCGGTCGTCCAACGTCTTGTTGTAGTAAAGGAACTCGCCGTTGGGATCTTCCAAGGCAAAGTGTCCCCCGTTGGTTGTGACTTGCACCGGCTCTCCTCCACCGGCCGGCGCCTTCCAGATCTCAAACCGTCCGGTTCTTGCCGAGCCGAAGTAGACCCACTTTCCGTCGCCGGACCAACTGGGTACCTGGTCATCGGTCGGGTGAGTGGTCAGGCGGAACGGTTCGCCTCCCGAGGCGCTGATGACGAAGATGTCTCCGTTGTCGTCGGGGTAGGAGTCAAACGCGAGGTGCCGGCCGTCGGGGGAAAACCGTCCGGAACCGGAGAACGCTCCTTCCGGGTGTAAGAAAAGAGGCTCGGGATTGCGGCCGTCCGCGTCGCTCAACCAAATCCCGGCCGTTCCAGTACGCTCCGAAGTGAAAGTAATTTGCGTGGCGTCGGGAGAATAATATGCGGCTCCATCGAAGCGCGTCGAGGCGAGCAGCCTGACGGGACCGGGGCTGCCGCCGTCGCCCGCTCGGATCGCCCATACGTTCATGTCGGCAGTCGTTCTGGTGTACGCCAGCCGACGGGCCGACCTGGATATCGACGGATAACTTGACCCCACTCCCGCGGCGCCAACCAGCTGAGCGTCTCCGCCCGAAACAGCAATCTTCCAAAGGCGCCCGGAAACACGATCAATGCCGGCGCTGAAAACGATTGATTCTCCGTCGGCACTCCAGCTCAGGCCCCTCATGGCCTGTCCAATCGAAGTCAACCGTCGTAGTTCCCCACCGGCACTTAGATCGGCGTTGAGCGACAGCAGGAATACATCGTCGGCAAAAGAACTTGCCTTCCTAACGAAAGCCAAGGTTTTTCCGTCGGGCGAAAGCGCGGGTGAGGCGTCGCCCCAAGCGCCCGTAGGCGAGGTCAAGGGCGTTGTTTCGCCTGTTTCGATCGAGAGGAGAAATAGTGCTTTAGCCTCATCCGGAGAACTCCGGTTCACCACGACCAGCCGCTTGCTGTCCGGGGTCCACGTCAGGATCAGAGTGAAACCAAATTGTTGAACCAGCACGGAGTCGCCCACGACACGCTCGGGACCGCCGATGGAAGGGATGATGACTACCTTGGCTTTGTCTTCGCCCGGCTCGAGGCGGAGGAACGCGATGAACCGGCCGTCGGGCGACCAGGCTGGGGTTCCGTCGAGCGCCGGGTCCGTCGTGAGCCTCTGGCGGTTGTCGGAATCGACTTCCTTGATGTAGATGTCGAAGTTGTCTTGGCTTTCTCCGTTCCAGGCGAAGGCAACCAGTGCGCCGTCGGGTGAGAAAGTCGGGTAGTCTTCCCTGCCGGGGTAGCTGGTCAGGGGCACGGCCTCCAACGGTTGCTCGGCCACGGGTCTTTCCGACTCGAAGAGACCCAGGAAAGCCCCGGCCGTTACGGCAAGGGCGACGAGCACTGCCGCACCGGCGAGGAGCCACGGGGTGCGATGGGAAGCCTGCACAGCCGCGGGTGCCGGGCGGGCACGGGTTGCCTCGGCCTGCTGGGTCTTTTGCAACTCCCGCAGATCGACCAGCAGCTCGTCAACGCCCTGATACCGGGACGCCGGTTCCTTGGCCAGGCATTTGTTGACGATTCTTTCGAGTTCCTTGGGGACGCCTGTGCGGACCGCGCTCAGCGACTCGGGCTCTTCGTTCATGAGCGAGTAAACGACGACCTGGTCGTGATCGCCTCGGAAGGGCGGTTGCCCGGCGACCATTTCGTACAACACGACGCCGAGCGACCAGATGTCGGTGCGGCTGTCGGTCTCGGCGCCTGCCGCCTGCTCGGGCGACATGTAGGCCATCGTGCCGAGCGTGGTGCCTTCGCGGGTGAATTTCGAGCCTCCGGCAAGTTGCGCCAAGCCGAAGTCCATTATCTTGACGAGGCCTCGAGAGCCCGCCATCAGCATCAAGTTGTCGGGCTTGATGTCGCGGTGGGTGATGCCTTTTTCGTGGGCAGCCTCTAAGCCCTCGGCCATTTGCATCGCTACGGAGAGAGCTTCGGGCAGTTTGAGCGGGCCTTCCTTGATCTTCGCGCCGAGCGGACGGCCTTCGAGAAAGGCCATGACGATGAAGTTCGGCCGTCGGCTTCGTCGATTTCGTAGACGGTGCAGATGTTGGGGTGGTCGAGCCGGGCGGCGGCTTTGGCCTCGCGCTCGAAACGCTTGCGGGCCTCGTCATCGCGCAGAAGGTGAGGCGCGAGGAATTTCAGCGCGACGGGGCGGTCGAGCTTGGTGTCCTCGGCCTTATAGACGACACCCATCCCGCCTTCGCCGAGCTTGGCGGTGATCTTGTAGTGAGAAATGGTTTGGCCGATCATCGCGCGGGGAAAGACGGTCAGTTTGAAATTGTAGCGTTAAGAGTGCCCTATTTGCGGAGAGAGGGAATGAAAGGTGGGGGAAGGACGTGAATATGAGAGAGGATTGGGAACCGGCGCGAGTCCGCCTGTGCACGAAAGTGTGGCCATGTTCCGCCGAATGTTCCGCCGCCCCTTCAGGGCTTATCACTTGGCGTCTATTTCCCCACGGCTGAAGCCGCAGGCTAAATTCCAGGGCTCCTACGGAGCCTGAGGAGTATCCATCTTTCCCGACTTGCTCGGACGCTTTGTGGCCGGCCGCTCCTATTTCGTGCGCCCACGAATGCTGCCTATTCCTTTACGAGTCGGAACGACTTGAAGGCCTCGTAGACCCGGCCCAGGCCGTCGACGCCGACGAGGCGGATTCCCAGCGTCGCCGGGTAGCGTCGCGTCAGGTCGGGGGGGATGGTGAAGGAGCCGAATTGCGTCGTTCCCAGCACGCGGGGGCCGACGCCGGAACCGGCCACCCCGGAACCGGCCACCTCGGCCAGCCACAGCCATTGGGTCTTGCGCGCTGTTCGTCCGGTTTTCTTGAGCGTGGCGTTGAATTGAAACTCACCGCCGGCGACCAATTCACCTTCGTCGGGTAGCTGAATTTCGAACGGCACGTCGGCGATTGTCGACTCAATCTTCTTGGGACGAATCTTGCGCCAGGCGAGCAGGAACGAATTGTTCATCGCCTGCTTGCGCCCCTCGCGCCGGACATAAAGCACCCAGTCGTGCGAGTCGTCGGGAGGCCCGGGGGTGTTGAAACGCTCGCCTTTGAACTCGTCCTTTTGGTCGACCCAGGTGCCGTCGATTGGATTGAACCAGCTCACGGTGTACTTATGCTTGGGCAGCCGCAATTCCACTGGGCCCGGCTTTTCGACATAGACGATGAACTCCACCCCGCGCGGCGTCTCATCGTTACGGCGAAAGAAGGTGAGGGCCAAAGCCGGTCCGCCCTCGACGCGGTAATAGGGCCGCAGGTCGAAGTAACGCGTCTGCGCGAAAAAGTCATGGAGGTGCCCCAACTGGCGGGCGCCCGGTGAATCGGCGTAGCGAACGTCAACCTTCGAAGTGCCGGCACCCAGGTGCCTGAATTGGCGAAGGTGAGCGATTGTCCGCGGATGGCCGCGTTCCACATGCGCTTGCGCAGAGTATCGGCATCGACGCCGTTGGGGATCGAGCCGCCGATGTCCTCGACACCGACTTCGATATTGACGAAGGGCGCCGGGACCATTTCATGCTCGACGGTCGCGAGCGCGGGGTCGTGAGACCGCTGCACGACATAGTTCATCCAGTCATCTTCGGCCAGCGGACTTGATGTCGTCGCGGCGGCACTTGAGCGGGGGCGCTTATAGGGATCCCACTTGCCGAGGTAGCGGGCGATTTCTTGGAGAAGCTTGCGGCCTTGCTTATATTCCTCAAAGCGCTCAACGCCTTGCCAGGTGATATTGAACGCGGAGTAACGGGCGGCCAGATAGCGCACGTAGCGTTGGCGGTGACGGCGGTGGGGCAGCAGCTCGGCGAGTTGGTCGGCACCGTCGCCGAGAATCAAGTCGACGATGATGCCTTTTTGATTCATGTATTCGACACGGCGGTCGACTTCCTGGAAGTGCGCGACCAAGGGGCGTTCGGGGTCGGCCAAGACGCGGGCGGCGGTTTCGCGATTGCCTAGGACAAACCCGCGCATGTGAGTGAATTTCTGCTCGGCGCGAATGTCGATGAGTTTCGTAAAGGTCTCCCAGGGGATCGTGGCGAATGGATAGCAAGTGTCGCCCATCCAAAAATGGGTTGTCTCGGGCGCGGTAAAGCGCCAATACCGCAGATTGTGAACGCGCAGGAACCCGGGGGTTCGCGCGGGGCCGGCGTCGAAGCTGCCGGTCTCGCCGGAAAGCTCGGGTAGGTTCGAGACGATTCGGAAATCCCAGCGGCCCGGATTGAGCGGCGCGAAGCGAATGACGAATCGGCGGCCGCCGTCCCAGAAGGCCGGCATGACGCGCGTCCGGCCGCCTTTCGGCGACCGGAACTCGGCCCGCAATTCGACGCTCACGTAGGGGTTGGGGTGCGCCTCGGCCGCGGTTTGGCTGATCTCGATTTCGATCTCACAAGTTTCATAGAGCGGCGCCGACCCGCAAGGCTTGACGGTCTGGCCGGCGGTCGGGGTCGAGGACCCCAGGGTTAGGAATAGGAAGACGATGAGGGCCGCGCGCATACTCGTTGAGCATAGAACGCCCGGGGCGCGCTCCGCAAAACAGGGAGGTGGTTTGATCACCAAGGGGAAAGCGGTGATGCTTGGACCTCGCGGCCTACGAGCGGTCAGTTTTAGCCGGCTCAGCGGGGGTCGTGGCAGTAGTCGCATTCGAGCGAACCGCCTTTGGCGCGGTGACAGGTCATGCAAGCGGCCATCGAAATGTCGCGTTCCTTGCTCAATACGTTTCGTTCACCGACGAGGCCGTGACAGTCCGCGCATTGCGCGCCGACTTCTTTCACATGTACGGCGTGACTGAAAAAGACATAGTCGGCGATTAGGTAGACGGGCTCCCAGGGAATGTCTTTACCGGCTTTGTGAAATTGGGTGAGTTTCTGAATCGCCGGACTGTCGGTCTTAATCGATGTATGGCAGGCCATGCACTTGTCGGAACTTGTAATTTCGGCGTAGTCACCGGGATCGGGCATGGCGTGACACTCGACGCACGCCAAGCCTTGGCCGACGTGCTTTTGGTGGCTGAAGGGGAGCGGCTGCTCGGGGGCCGCCGGCTTGAACTTGAGTTCGGGAAGCTGCTGCGCGGTTAGGGGGGCGGCGAGCAGGACGCAGAAAAGCCAGGCCGCGCTTCGAAGGCGGGGATCAATCTTCGGCAAAAGCATTAACAATCTCATTCACCAGAGCAGTGCGCCGGTACCGCCACCTCATCATAGACACGGCTGACTCGAGCTAACAATCCGCGGTGGGTGAGCTCAGCGTCACAAGGGTCGCGCCCCAGCCGCCCGCCTCGGCGGGGGCATCGCGGTAGTCGACGACGAAGGGTGTTCGCTCCAGCACCTTGCGAACGGTCTTTCGCTGCACGCCGATGCCGCGGCCGTGGATGATGCGTAGAGCGGATAAGCCGAGGCGGTGCGCTTCTTCTAGATACGCTTCGACGACGGGCTTGACGTCTCGCGGCGGGACGGTGTGCAGATCGAAGACATCCCCCACGGGAATGCGGATCGGCTCGGCATCGTCGGATTCCGGGTTTTCGAATTCCGATTCAAATTCCGACATAACGGGCGTAGAGGCCGCGGGCGAGAGCGATATCGTCGGTCCCTTTGATGATGGCCCTACCGTCGGCGAAGATCGTCATCTCGTGGGGCGGGCAGCGGAAACACAGGGCGTATTCGTTGGCGCGCACCTCGCCAAGCGGCTCGAGCGAACCGCGCAACTCGGCGAGATCGAGCGGCCGTTCGCGTTCGTTGATTTGAACGGCGTCTCGTCCGCAGAGCATCGCGGCACGGCGTTGCTTGCGGCCGAGATGGTCGAATTTCTTTTGGGCGCAAACGCGGCAGGCAGGGTCCGGCTTGTCGGCCGAAACGGTGCGCACCGAGCTTTTCCAAACGTCGAGAGTAAGCAGGCGCGGCTCGACGGCATCACGGCGGCCCGCCAAGATCTTGAGTGCGTCGGCGACTTGCAAGGAAGCAACGGCGCCGCTCGCGGCATTGAGAATCCCCGCTGTGTCGCAAGTCGGCTGCACGCCGCCCGGAGGCCCGGGAAAGATACACGCCAGGCAGGCGGCCGTGCCCGGCAAGATTGGCATCGTCAAGCCATAGGCGCCGACGGCGGCGCCGTAGATCCACGGGATGCCGTTTTTCACGGCGACGTCGTTGATGAGGTAGCGGGTTTCGAAGTTGTCCAAGCCGTCGAGGATGACATCGGCGGGCAGCAGCAGGCTTTCGGCGTTTTCGGGCGTCAAGTCGGCGACCGCCGCTTCGACCTGAACGCCGGAGTTGACGCCGGCCAGCCGGTCACGCGCGGCGGCGGCTTTCGGAAGCATTTGTTCGGCGTCTGATTCCTCGAAGAGCCATTGCCGCTGTAGGTTGCTCGGCTCGACGTAGTCACGGTCGATGATGACAATTTCGCCGACGCCGGCCCGCGCCAGCGCCGCCGCGTGGAAGCTGCCGAGCGCGCCGCAGCCGACAATGACGGCGCGAGAGTCGAGTAGGCGTTGCTGCCCCTGTTCGCCGATTTCCGCGAAGAGGATTTGACGGGAATAGCGTTCGCGATCTTGGGCGGTCATCTCGGAAGAGGCGGCCTGGCGGGACGCCGGGGGCACTATCAGTGATGATCCCACAAGAAGCTCGTTACTAGGGAACGCGGTAGGCCGGGTCTTCCGGACTGCCCGGGCAGCGCGGCCGATGGTTTGGGCGGGCCTGGAGACCCGCTTCGCCGCGCCACTGGGTCGAAGCCGCAGTTCCCGCGCCGTTTGTTTGGGAACATCGGCCGTATACCGGGCGCGCCGTCCCCGCGTCCTATAATCTGGGTTATTCCGTGCGTTTTCCCCTTTTCATCTTGTTGGCGGCCGGCGGCTGTTTCGGCGCACCCGCCGAGACGTCGGATTTCGAAGGACAAACCGTCGTACGGGTGGACTTCGTTCCACCTCGTCAGCCGCTGACCCAAAGTCATCTTGCTCGAGTGGTGCGGGTCGAGGTGGGTCGACCGTTACGATTGTCCGACATTCGCGAGACGATCCTCGGCTTGTTTGCCGCGGGCCGATATTCCTCGCGAATTCGCGCCGAGGCCGACCCGGTCGCGGGGGGGCTGGCCGTGGTCTTCCACGCCGAGCCAAGTTGGTTTATCGGCGAGGTTCGCGTGACCGGCGTTCCCGGGCCGCCGACGGAAAGCCAATTGGTGAACATAACGAAGCTGGAACTCGGCGAACTCTACATCGGGGAAAAGCGTTCCCTGGCCGAACAAGCCCTCCGCGGGCTCTTGGAGGATAACGGTTTCTTTCTGCCAAGCATCACCTTTCACACCTCCGACAACGACGAGAGTCAGCAAAGAGACATTGAGATTCGGGTGGCGGCGGGATCCCGAGCCGCCATCGGGGATGTGATCGTTTCGGGGCCGGGGCGGCAGGCCGATTCACCTACGGTCGACGAGCTGCGTCGCATTGCGCAATGGCGACGCGGCAAGGCTTTTCATCAGCGCCATATCCAAAAAGGGTTGGATCGGCTGGAGGAGCATTTTCACCACCGAGGAAGGTGGCAATCGGAAGTGCGCGTGACGGGTAGGCAGTTTGAACCCGAGAGCGGCGAAGTGACCCTCGTGTTGTTTTTCGATCCGGGGCCGCTCGTCGGAGTCAGGGTCGAGGGGGCGGAGTTTTCCCGTGCCGAGCTGCGGCGATACATCCCGGTTTTCGAGGAAGGCGTGGTGGATGACGACTTGCTCGAGGAAGGCCGACGCAATTTGCGCGACGTGTTGCAATCGCGAGGCTACTTTAACGCGCGGGTTGAGGTAGACCGAGAGCTCGGCCGGGAAGCCGAGGTGGGGTTGGTTTACCGCATCGAGCGCGGTCCGCGCTATCGCATGGCGAGGCTCGACATTCGAGGCCACACGTTCTTTGATCTCGAAACGATTCGGGAACGGATGCTGGTGCAGGAGAAGACTTTCTCGCTTCGCCGGGGCCACTTTAACGAAACGCTGCTGGCGCGCGATCGGCAGGCCATCGAGGACCTTTACCTTGGCAACGGATTTCGCGACGTCAAAGTAGAATCGCGCGTGGAGGATGACTACCGCGGCCGCGAAGGCGACCTGGCCGTGTTCATTCAAATCGAGGAGGGCGCACCGACTTTCGTCGAGCGAGTTCGCATCCGCGGCGCCGAAAGTATTCCCGCCGAGCAGTTCTATCCCGATCTGGCATCGGCCGCGGGACAGGTCTTCAGCGAACTCAACGTTGCTACCGACCGCGATTTGATTCTCGGGACGTACCTCGACAACGGTTTTCAGGACGCCCGTTTTTCCTGGCGAGCCGAGCCGGGGTCGGCGCCGCGGTTGGTCGTTATCGACTATGAGATTCAAGAGGGCGAAAGCCTCTTTGTGCGTCGGCCGATTGTTTCCGGGCTCAAGCACACGCGGGGCTCGTTGGTCGACAGCCAGATTCGCATGGCGCCGGGCGAGCCTCTTTCCCAGAGCCGCATGCTCGAAACGCAGCGGCGCCTCTATGACCTGGGAATCTTTTCGAGAGTCGACGTCGATTTGCAAAACCGGGAGGGCGATGAGCCCTCGAAGAATGTTCTGTTGCAGTTACAGGAAGCGCGTCGCTGGACGGTCGGCGTGGGTGGCGGCGCGGAGTTCGCGCGCATCGGCGGGAATACAGCCGACGTGACGTCGCCGGTCGGCGAGGCATCGTTCAGCCCGCGGATCACGCTGGAGCTGACGCGGCTCAACGTTCGCGGTATCGGCCACACGGCGAGTGTTCGCACGCGCTTTTCGAACTTGCAACAACGCGCGCTGCTTACCTACGAGGCGCCGCGAACGTTCAACTCCGACAAATGGCGTATGATTTTCAGTGGTTTGGTGGATACCTCGCGCAATGTGCGGACGTTTACCGGACGACGCGCCGAGGGAGCTTTGCAGTTGCAGCAAAAACTCAGCAAGCCCTCGACCGTTCTCTATCGCTACACGTTTCGGAGGACCTCGATTGACGAAGACACTCTGCAAATTACGCCGGGGCTGATTCCCCTCCAAGCCCAACCGGTGCGCGTGGCGTTGTTCTCGGGGACGTACATTCAGGACCGCCGCGACGATCCAACCGATGCGACGAAGGGAATGTTCAACGCCTTTGATTTGGGCTTGGCGTCGGGGGGATGGGGGTCGCAGGCCGATTTCTCGCGATTCCTCGGGCAGAACAGTAGTTATCACCGGTTGAGCAAGAGTTTCGTCCTGGCGCGGACGCTGCAGTTGGGGCTGATCGCTCCTCGCGGCCGGGCGGTCTCATCGCCTTCGCCGGGATTCCATTTCGCTTCGAACCCTGATCAGCGTATTCCGCTGTCGGAGCGATTTTTCGGCGGGGGGGCGAACTCACATCGAGGCTTCCCGGTCAACCAGGCCGGACCTCGCGATCCGACGACGGGATTTCCGATCGGCGGGGGAGCGCTGTTCGTCAACAGCGTTGAATTGCGGTTCCCGTTGATCGGCGCAAATATCGGCGGCGTATTGTTCCACGACGCCGGCAACGTCTATTCGCGTTTTCGTCGCATCAGTTTTCGGAGCCGCCAAGACACGATCACCGCTGACGGCGCGACGGCGGGCTATGAGTTCGATTACATGGTTCACGCCGTTGGTTTCGGCTTGCGGTATCGCACGCCGGTTGGACCGGTGCGGCTCGATCTGGGGTACAGTCTGAACCCGCCGCGGTTTATCGGCTTCGAAGGCAGCCGCGAAGAACTTCTCACCGGCGGGGGCATGATTTCTAATCAGCGCATTTCGAGTTTTCAGTTTCACTTTTCGCTGGGGCAAAGATTTTGACCCGACGCCGAGTCATGAGAAGATTGTCGGTCACCGTTTTCACATGCGTGGCGGCGGGGCTGTCGGCGTCCGCCGGCAATGCCGGAGAAGTACTGGACAGGGTGGTCGCGGTGGTCGGCAACCGCGCGGTGACATCGAGTGAAGTCGAGCTTCATTCGCGCCGGGAAGCGTTTCTCAACCAGCGTCGGGTCGATCTCTCGGAGGAAGCTCGGCGGCGGGTGACCGAGCGTCTGATTGAAGTGAACTTGATCGCCGAAGAGATGCGCCTGACGAACTTTCCACCGGTCAAGGATGAAGAGGTCGAGCAAGAGTTGCGAGCCGTGCGCGAGCAGGACTACCCCGATGAACTCGAATTTCTCGAAGCGCTCGATGGTTACTCGTTGACCGCGGACGAGCTTCGAAACTTCCTGGGTCGTCAAATGAATGTTCTACGTTTCATTGACTTTCGTTTCCGCACGGGGCTCGATGTGAGCGTCGAGGCCGTGGGAGCGTATTACGACGACATCTACACGCCGCGGGTGCGGCAGCTGGAGGGCCACGAGCCGGCGCCGCTGGTGGAGGTTCGTGGGCGGCTCCACGAAGTTGTGTTGCAACAAAGAGTCGACGAATTGCTGGATGATTGGTTGAAGTTGGTGCGGGCGGCGACGCGGATAGAGTATGTAACCGCGACGGCGGGCCGCGCTGCCCGGCCCGATTAGTTCCATGAAATCATGGCCTTCTCGCTGATCAAGATACCGCGGAATCGCTGGACATTGGCTCTAGCGACACTGGCCGGGCTGTTGTCGCTCGGCGTAACCGGGCTATGGGCCTTGAGTCACAGTGACTGGTTTCAGCGGAAGGTGCGCGATCAAGTTGTGAGTTCACTCGAAGAGGCGACCGGGGCGCGGGTTGAGCTGGACGACTTTTCGTTCTCCCTTTTCGGACGAAGCGTCGAGATCGAGAACCTGTCCCTGCACACCGAGGAAACCGCCGAGCCGCTTCTCGCGGTTGAATTGCTGCGGCTGGAGTTCGGGCTTGGCGCGTTGTTGCGGCGGCGCTATTCGCTGCACTCGTTGGAACTAGTCGCCCCGCGATTACGGATCGAGGCCGCCGAGGACGGCTTGCCGCGGCTGCCGCGGCCGCCGCCGGGCGCCGCCGGCAACTTTTTTGACCTCATCGTCGGACGCTTTGAGATCGATCGCGGGAGCATCGTGTGGGACGGCGAGCGCTACGACCTGTCTTTGTCCGCGGACGAGTTGGATATCCAAACGCGCTATGAGCGCGACGCCGGACGCTATTGGGCGAGCATTCTCGCGGGCGGCTCGGTGGGAGGCGTTGACGAGAACTCTTCGCTGCCCTCGCGCTTGCAGGCACAGCTATTCGTCTATCGAGACCGCGTGGAACTAACCGAGGCGACGGTGACGGTTGGAAAATCGTCGCTAAGGGCGGATGGCGAGATCGCCGGCGGTGAAGCCCCGGCCGCCGAGTTTCACTACACGGCGGAGTTAGCGCTCGACTCAGCGCTCGTGAAGTCTTACGCGCCGTGGTTGTCGGCTGGCTCGGCAACCGTGGAAGGGAGCGTAGAGTGGCGCGGCGACATCGAGAGCGTGGCCTATCGGGGCGACGTTCGAGTAGGGGACCTGACCGGCGACCTGGGTCCGCTGCACCTGGAAGGCGGGGCGGCATCGAGCAAGTTCTGGGGCGGAGCGGACAAGCTAACCGCGGCCCCCATACGGTTTCGCGCGTTCGGAACCGAGTTGCTCGGCTCGCTCCAAGTTGAAAACCCGCGCGCGACGCCGAACTTTCATTTCGCGGGGAATGTCGCCGAGCTCGAACTGAGCGCACTGGGACCGGCACTCGACGACGCCGAGCCGAACGACGCCGGTCTCACCGTTCCATGGGCCGGCTCGCTCAGCGCCAACATCGAGGTCGCCGGCGAGCCGGGAGCATTCGAAACCGGCGTGTCGATCGTTGTGACCGATGTCGCCGACGTTCCCGCCGGGCGGATTCCGCTCAAAGGGCTGGCCGATCTCCGCTATCAGGAAGCGACGGGAGATCTTGTGATCGAGCGTTTGGATCTGGCGACGCCCTCTTCACAGGCAACGATCAGCGGAAACCTGCGGCCGGCGGCAATCTCCGAGCTGCTGGTACAAGCGGTTTTCGACGCCGACGATGACGTGCGCGCCTTGGCGCGATTGGGAGGCCTGTCTTTGCGCGATCTTCCTTTGCAAATTGCCGGCGCGTCGGCATTTGACGGTGTCTTGCGTGGGCGTTGGAAACCTCCGGAACTGGACGATTGGAGTTTCGCCGGCCGCGTGCGGGCCGGCGACGTGCGATTGTTTGGCGCGCCGTTTGACCGTTTGACGACGCACGTCAGCCTATCTGCTTCGATGGCACGCTTGCGGGAGGTCGTGTTGGAAGACGGCGGAGGGCGGGCGCTCATCACCCTTGACCTGCCGCTCCGCGACGGTGGAATCGCCTCGGACCTCGAACTATCAGCCGATTTTGCTGTCGAAAATTTGCCGACGGCACGAATTCTGGAGGCCGTCGGCAAGCCGGGTCCGGTCAGCGGAACCGTGAGCGGCACGTTGGCCTTACGCGGCACGGCCGCCGACCCGAACACGGCGGCCAAATTCGAGATTCAAAGCGGCCGCGCATGGGATCTTTCTTTCGACCGTTTTTCCGGGGCCGCCGAATATACGCCCGGACGGCTGACCCTGCGAGAGATGGTCTTGGTCAACGGCGATGCGAGGATGGAAGCCGACGCCCGCTTCGACTCGGAAACACAACAATTCCAGCTCGGTTTGCGGACCCGCGCTTGGCCGCTGGCGGCCCTGCCCATTGTGGAGTCGGGGGCGGAAGACATAGGCGGGGTCGTCCGCTTCGACGTGAACGGTTCGGGAAAGCTAGGGGAGGAGAACATTTTCGAGCAACTGCGGTTGCGCGGCGACTGGGAGATCGGCGACCTCTCCATAGCCGGCCGCGCTCTAGGCAAATTGTCGGGAGCGATTGAAACCATCGACGACGAAGTCGCGCTCGATTGGCAAGGCGATATTCTCGACGGGCGTTTCGAAGGCAAGGCCGCGCTGGCCCCGCGAGGCCCTCTCACCGGCGAGGCCCGATTTGAAAACGTAAGCGCCGCCGCGCTGACCCAACTCGTCGGCTTGCCGCTCGAAAGCCTTTCCGGGCAGGTGGCGGGGAATTGCACGTTTTCGAATCCGTCGCTGCGTCTCGAGGACTTTCGGGCTGAAGGCGTCATCGCCAAGCTCGAAGCGGGGCTGTCGGAAATTCCCGGGTCCGAGCGCGACTACGAAATCTGGAATCCCTTCCCGATGCGTTGGAGTTTCGCCGAGCAACGTCTGCGGCTCGATCGCATGCGGCTGCTGGGCGAGGGCACGGATATCGAAATCAATGGAACGATCCTGTTCGCCGAACCGGGAAAAGTGGATGTCGATGTCGCCGGCACGTTCAACCTCGCGGCGGTGGAAAGTTTTCGCCCCGAAATCACGGCCTCGGGAAGCTCCACGATCGAGGTCCACACGGGCGGGGCGCCCGACAACCCGATCATCGAAGGGCGCGTGCAACTCAAGGACGGGACGCTGCGTTCGGAGGACTTCCCCAACGGACTAAGTCAAATCAACGGGCGTGTAATCTTCGACGGCGAGCGGGCCCGCATTGACGAGGTGACAGCGACGACCGGCGGCGGTACCGTGCGGCTCACCGGCAATGCCGACTTCGCCGACGACACCCTGCGCTACCGCGTGGACGCCAAGGCCGATCGCGTGCGGGTGCGCTACCGAGATTCGGTTTCGACGATCCTCAACGGCAACTTGACGCTTTCGGGCGTGGGCCTGCGCGCGCTGCTCGGCGGAGAGGTCGTGATCCACCGCGCCTCGATCAGCCCGGAAGTGGACTTGGGCCTTGTTCTCGCGGCTCTCGGTGAGCCGACCGTGACGCCGCCGAGTAGCCCTGTGTTGTCGAACTTACAGCTCAATATCCAAGTTGGGTCGGTCCCCAACCTCGATGTCGAAACGTCGTTGGTGCGCGATATGGAATCACGCATCGACCTGCGCGTCACCGGAACGGCGCTGCAGCCGTCGCTGCTGGGCCGAGTCAGCATCACCGAGGGGCGGGTGGAGTTTCATGGCACGACCTATCGCATCAATCGCGGCGACATCGATTTCGTCAATCCATTTCGCATTGAGCCGAACGTGAATTTCGAGTTGGAAACGCGCGTGCGTGACGTGGACGTAGCGTTGTTTCTCTCCGGGCCGGCGCGGAACATGAACCTCAGTTTCCGTTCCGAACCGCCGCTGCAATTCAACGAACTAGTGAGTTTAATCGCCGCCGGGCGAGCACCCAGCCAAGACCCGGTCTTCGCGGCCCGGCAGGCCGTCGAGCAGCAGCACCTGTTACAAGCCGGCGCCGGCACGGTGCTTTCAAACGCCCTATCGCGGCCGGTATCGAGTCGCCTTCGCAGATTCTTCGGGGTGAGCCGGTTGCGGGTAGACCCACAGGTCGGCGGGGCCGAGTCGGATACAAGCGCGCGCATCGCCACCGAGCAGCAAATCACCAGCGACTTGACGTTGATTTACAGCTACGATCTCTCCTCGGCGCAGCAACAGGCCGTGCGCGTCGAGTGGGCGCCGAATCGGCGCTGGTCGGTCATCTTTACGCGCGACGAGAACGGCCTAGTGGGGGGAGATTTCCTCTACAAGAAACGGCTGCGTTGAACTGGAACCGTGGATGCAACACAGACTGGGAGAGTGAAGAATTGGGCGGAGTTGCGGCATCGTATGGTCGTCGACCAACTCGAACGGCGGGGCATTCGCGACGATCGAGTTCTCGATGCGATGGAACGAATCCCACGACATGAATTTGTTTCAGGTCCGAATAGGCCTCGCGCCTACGACGACGATCCCCAGCGGATCGGAGCCGGGCAGACGATTTCGCAGCCGTATATTGTCGCCGCC
The DNA here is from genome assembly GCA_965248235.1 of Bryobacterales bacterium. Lineage (GTDB taxonomy): Bacteria > Acidobacteriota > Terriglobia > Bryobacterales > UBA6623 > UBA6623. Next base: position 1,819,727 of record CBDFIU010000004.1, read on the forward strand.
ATGGCGGAGGCACTCGCCCTCGGCGGCCATGAAAAGGTTCTCGAGGTTGGCGCGGGCTCGGGGTACGCGGCGGCCGTACTGGCGGCGTTGGCCTCGGCTGTTTACGCCATGGAGCTCGAAGAGACCTTGGCCGAGACCGCCCGCGAAAATCTCGCGCGCGCCGGATGCGGCGGCCGCGTGACAATCATTAGCGGGGACGGTACTTCGGGGTATCCCGAGCAGGCGCCCTTTCAAGCAATTTCGGTGGCCGCCGCCGCGCCCGACATCCCAGCGGCCCTGATTGACCAACTCGATCCCGAGGGAGGGCGGCTGGTCATTCCTGTCGGCTCGGCCGAGACCCAGGAATTGCGGCTGATTCGAAAGACGGGGCGGAAACTCGAAACCAGGGTAGTAACCGGCTGTCGCTTCGTGCCGCTGCGCGGCCCGCGCGGCTGGGGCGGCTGAGGGCGTCGGCGCGGTCGCCGTCGGGATGCTACTTCTCTAGGAAAAAGTGATCGACAAAGAGGGCATCGATGCCCGAGGCGTAGAAGCTCCGCACGGCCGACCGAGGGTCGCTTACCAGCGGCTCGTCAAACAAGTTGAACGACGTGTTGTAGAGCACCGGCAAGCCGCTCGATTTCCCGGCGGCGTGCAGCAGCGACCAGTACAGCGGATTGTCCTCGCGGTGCACCGTGTGGACGCGAATACGGTCGCTGCCGAGCAGCGCCGCTTGAAACGTCTCCCGGTGCGGTTCCCTGACGCGGCTCACCGTGGCGAGATGGCGGGCGTTCGCTCCGCAGTCGAAATATTCCGAAGCCAGTTCCTGGGGGACCGAGGCCGCGAACTTTCGAAACGGCTCGCGCTTCTTGATATAGACGTTGAGATTTTCGGTCGAATAGGGATTCAGCGGCGAGGCTAGGATGCTGCGATTTCCCAGCGCGCGCGGGCCGAATTCCGTGCGGCCTTGAAACCAGGCGAGGATCTGATGATCAGCTAATTTTTCGACCGCCGTGTTGACGACTTCGTCGCCCGTCATCAAGTATTGGAAGCGCAGTTTACAGTTCTCGAGAACCTGTTTCACCTGCTCGCCGTCGTAGGCCGGCCCCAGACACAGCGTACCGATCGGCTTACGTTCGGTTCGGCGCAGCACCTGATGCCAAGCATAGAATGCACAGCCGATCGCCGTCCCGGCATTGCCCGCCACCGGCTGCACCCAGACGTTGTTGAATTTCCCGGAGCGCTCGACCGCGTCGACCAACAGCGCGTTCAACGCCAGCCCGCCGCCCAAGCAGAGGTTTTCGCCTTCGCCGACCATCGCGACAACGACCGCCTCAACCGCGCCTTGCACGCCGGCGGCGAGGTCGGCTCGTGTTTCCTCGGAGAGTTCCGCGCCCGGCTCAAGGCCTAAGCGTTCGAAAAATCGATTGCTGAAACCACCACGCGCGCTTCGGGAAGCATCGAAGCAAGCGTGATCCACCTGCGGACGGCCCGCTCGGGCTCCACCCAGCATCTCGAGCATCGGTTCCACGAAGCGCGGGCCGCCGTCGCGCGAAAGCCATTGCACTTTGTGCTCTTCGCGCCCGCCGCGGAAGCCCAACAATTCGGTTACACGGCTGTAAAACGCCGCCGGCGAATCGGGAGCATAAAGCTCGTCGCTCAAATCCAGCCGCGGCCCCTCGGCGCTCCACCACGCTCCCGACCGCATATCGCCGCGGCGGTCGAGCGTCAGCACTTCGGCTTTCTCAAACGGCGAGGGATAAAACGCCGCGGCGGCATGCGCGACATGGTGATCGGCGATCACGATGCGGCTATTGGGAAACAGCGACTTGACGTGCAGATGAAAGGGCGAGCCCTCGGGCGCCCCCAGCGGCCGCGCCAAGGCCACGCAATCGAGTTCGTCGGTATCGACTTCGGCGATGGCGAGGCAGGCATCCACCGCGTGTTGCGGCAACCCGCCGGGATGAGGGCGCCGCAACAGCTTTTCTTCCTCGATGGCGGCGATGATCTCGCCGTCGCGCAGCAGTGCCGCGGCCCCGTCGTGCAATAGCCCGCCGATGCCCAGCGTCAACATCAGGCTCGGGCCAACCTTTCGATGACCCGGTCGCGACCCAGGGTAGCGAAAATCGCATAGGCGCTCGGGCCCGCCGATTGCCCGGTCAGCGCGGCGCGGGAGGCGTTGATGATCAGACCGGGTTTCGCTGCCCGCTCGGCCGCCAAGCCGCGCACTTCTTTCTCGACGTTTTCCTCGCTGAAGTCGTCCTCGTCAAGGGGCTTGAGACGCTCGGCCAACTTGTGCAGCAATTCCCGCGCGCCCTCATTTTCAAGGTTCTCGCGGGCCTTCGCTTCGATCTCGAATTCATCGGAAAAATACGCCGCGCCTTTATCGCTGAAATCGCGCAGCGTCACGTAACGCGCCCGCAGCAGATCGATCGTCTTGATCAACCACTCACGCCGCTCGCCCACGAATTCGGGGTTCCACAGGTCATCGGCGATCAACTGCTTCTCGACGTAGTGGACGAGATCCTCGAGGTCAATCGCCCGCAGGTGTTGACCGTTGACCCACAGCGCTTTCGCGTCGGCCCAGCTTTGCTGCTCCGACTCGTCGAAGGTAACCACGGCATTGCCGCGCTGGATGCCGCTGATCGAAAAGGCCTCGAGCAGTTCTTCCGGCGTGAAGATTTCGCGGTCGTCCTTGGCCGACCAACCGAGCAAGCTGAGGTAGTTCACCAGCCCGCGCCCGAGAAAACCGCGGTCGCGATAGGTCGTCAAACTCACGATCGGGCCGTGCTTGCGCTTGGAAAGTTTCGAACCGTCCGGACCCAGCAACAAAGGCAGGTGCCCGAAAGTCGGCAACTTGAAGTCAAGCGCCTCAAACAGCAGGATGTGCTTGAAGGTGTTCGTCAAATGATCTTGCCCGCGAATGACGTGGCTGATCTTCAGCTCGCGATCATCGACGCAGGAAGCCAAGTGATATGTCGGCGAGCCGTCGCCGCGGCGCAAGACGAAATCCTCGATGTCTTCGATCTTGCGCGACTGCTTGCCGAAGATCATGTCTTCGAACTCGATCACGCGGCCCGACTCCCGCGGCACCCGAAAACGCAGCACGAAGGGCTCGCCGGCCTCGGCTCGCCGGTCACTCTCCTCACGGCTCAACTCGCGCATCCCGGGGTTCGCGAGCCAAGCGCCCGCTTGCTTGTCGGCCGCGGCGGAATCCTCGCGCGGGGGTGTGAAATCGCGGTACGCCGCGCCGGAGGCCAGAAGCTGCGCGGCCCCTTTGTCGTGAAACTCGCGTGCGCCGGATTGATAGTAATCCTCGTCCCACGGCATTTCGAGAAACAACAGCCCGCTGATGATGGACTTGATGGCCTCTTTCGTGCTGCGCTCGACGTCGGTGTCGTCGATGCGCAAAACGATTTTGCCGCCCTGTTGACGGGCGAACAGCCAGTTGAAGATGAAGGTTCTCGCGCCGCCGATATGGAGAAACCCGGTCGGCGCGGGAGCAAAACGAACTCGCGTCATGGGAACGGAAGGGGAGGAGCCGAGTAACTAGCCAGTATAGCAACCGGTTGAAAAATCAGAGCCCTGAACCGACGGACAAACCGTTATTCGTCGTCCGCGAGGCACGAAATCAGGACCACGGCGTGGGCTTCCCCCGACAGACCTTCGCCCACCGGGCCCAGCCCCTCGGCCGTCTTGGCTTTGACGTTGATCCGATCGGCGTCAACGCCAAGTACGGTTGCGATCCTTTCTCGGATACAGTCGCGATGGGGCGCCAGCTTCGGCTGTTCCAGCACAACAACGATGTCGGCGTTGACGATGCGATAACCCTGTTCACGAACCGCGGCGGCGGCATGTTCGAGAAAGATAGCGCTGTCGGCGTCTTTCCAACGAGGGTCCGAGGGGGGGAAGAATCGCCCGATGTCGCCGAGCCCCGCCCCTCCCAACAAGGCGTCCGTCAGGGCATGAAAGACGATGTCACCGTCGGAATGCCCTTGGAATCCCTTCTCGAAGGGAATCACAACACCGCCTAAGACCAACTCCCGACCCTCAACCAGGCGGTGCGAGTCGTAACCGATCCCGCTGCGATATTCCAGACTCATGGCGGTTGGGGACGCGAGGCGCAAGACGCGGCGAACGCGTCGGCGTCCACCGGGCGCGTTCCCGACGACCCGGCTAAGCCGACTCCCTTTGCGCGTTTTCCAGGTCGGCTTCCTCTTTGTAAAAGAGTCGCGCCAAAGCCATATCGGTCGGGCGCGTGATCTTGATGTTGCGGTCGCTGCCGAGCAGCACGTGAACATCCTCCCCGAGGTGCTCGACCAGACTCGCTTCGTCGGTACCCACAAATCCCTCCGCCTCGGCTTTTTCGAAGGCCCGGCGCAGAAGAGCCAGCCGGAAAGCTTGGGGCGTCTGCGCGAGGACGATCTGTTCGCGGAATAAAGTCGATTGAATCAGCGCCCGCTCCACTCTCTTTACCGTGTCGACGGGTGGTAAGCCGAGAATCACGGCTCCCTTTTCAGCCGCCTCCTCGATAACCTGTTCGATCTGTTCAGCCGTCACAAACGGGCGAACGGCATCGTGCACGGCGACAACTTCGGTATCCGCGGATACGAGAGCCAGGCAATTGGCCACCGATTCTTGGCGGTTGCGCCCACCGGGAACCAAGCGCACCGGAACGGCATAGCCTTGTTGTTCGAGTTGCTGCTGAAAAGCTTCGGTGTCTTCAGGACGCAGGGCGATCAAGATTTCGCCGACCCGCAGGGCTTCGGCGAACTTACGGACCGTGTGCTGGAGAATCGGTTCGCCCGCAAGCAGCATGAACTGCTTGCGGCTGGTTCCGGAAACCTCGGCGGAGGATTTCCCCATACGTGTCCCCAGCCCGGCGGCCGGTATGATGGCGGCGGCTTTCATGGTTATCAACGTCCGGCGGTGTGCTCGATGCGCTGCGGTCCCTGCCCGGAGCGCGGCGAGGGCCCGGGACGATCGGCATGAGCGCGCTCCATCGCGCCTTTTTCCTCATAGCGCCCGAATATCATCTTTCCGGCCGTGGTCTGTAGGACGCTGGTCACCGTGATCGCGATGTTTTTCGAAATCATCCGGCGAGCGTTGTCGACCACTACCATGGTGCCGTCGTCGAGATAGGCGACACCCTGATTGTATTCCTTCCCTTCTTTCGAGACAAAGACGTTCATGGTCTCGCCCGGCAACACGATCGGCTTGAGCGTGTTGGCCAACTCGTTGATGTTGAGCACGGTTACGCCTTGGAGTTGAGCGACCTTGTTGAGGTTGAAATCGTTGGTGACGATCTTGCCGTCCATATCCTTGGCCAACTCGATCAGCTTGAGGTCGACTTCCTGAATCTTGGGATAATCCGCTTCCAGAATTTGGACGTCGAGGGCTTTATTTTTCTGAATCCGCTGCAAGATGTCGAGCCCGCGGCGGCCGCGGTTGCGTTTCAACGAATCGGCGGAGTCGGCGACCAATTGGAGTTCCCACAGAACGAATTGGGGAATGACCAACACGCCGTCCACAAACCCGGTTTCAACTACATCGGCGATGCGGCCGTCGATGATGACGCTGGTATCGAGAATTTTCGGGGAGCGGTCCGAGGCGCCGTCAGTGCCGAACAGGCCGCCCAGCGCCGCCAAGTTCAGCATGTCGCCCTTGGCGCCGCCCACCACCAAGCCGACATACGCCATCAACAACAGCACGCCCAGTTGCAAGAACGAAACGCTGTCCGACGACAAGCTCGACGCCATCACCAAGCTCATCAAGAAAGCGCCGAGGATGCCCAGGACCGAACCAATCGCGGCCCCGATCAAGCGTTTTAAGGTGACCTTTCCGAGGCGAATTTCGAAAACGATGATCGCCAGACCCGACGCGGTTCCGAAAATCAGCGATTCAGTCGGCTCCAGGCCGAAGGGCCTGAGATGATGGGTCGTGATGACGAAAACGGCGAGAAAAACAGTGCGTATGATCCATAAGTCCGCCATGGGAAGCCTCCCCGATCGGGACACGAATGTAGGTAATAAAAACAACGCCGCCAGAGGATTGTGAACAAATCGGGGAGGGCCCCACTTCTTTACAGCCCATTGGCGTCGATAGAAATACCGCCCAAAGTATATCACCGAGGTCGGGAGGGGTGTGAGCCGGCTTGATCGCTTCCGTACGATGCCGCCCCATGTCGTAACCGGCGCGGCTCGTGTCGGCCCCCCCGGGGCTGTCAGTCCGCGCTCTCGACCATGGATCGCCTATGGTCGAACCGGCGGTGGTGCAGCGCCAAAACATCAAGGCCGAAGTCGTTTTCAAATTCGCGCCAGACCGAGTGGCTGTGATTGCTCTGGTTCTGTGTGTTGTCGTACTCGATCAGGAAGGTCGGCGACTGAATGCGATAGTAATTCCCGTTGGTTTCGCGGTTGCCGGTGGTGCGGCCTCCGACGGAAACCGGCTTGGGAGCGATGCGGTCCCGACGGCCCGCCCATCCGAAATGCAACCGGTCTTTGGGCGTGTCGCGGGCCGCTTTCATGCGTCGGGCGGCAACGTCATTCGGCATATTGCCGGCGTAAACCGCGATCAAACCGAGCAGCTTTTCGTATTGCTCGTTCGTCAGCTTCGAGGCCGGAATGCCTTGCGGCTTACCCTCGATCTCGGCGCGTTTGTCGGCCATCGTAACGATGTCATAAGGCGCGATGTCGGTAAAGATCGCCATCTTGACTTGGTCGGCGTCGAGCGACTTCAGCAAATCGACGGCGGTGTCTTCCTCGGCGTCCAATACGCGAAAACCGATGTGGGGTCCTTGGGCGACTTCGTGAGGGTTGGCGCCGAAAAACGTGGGTGTTGAGGAAACCAGCTCACCGTTCTTAATCGTGTAATGCAACGAAAGGTGATGCCCCTCGACGCGCCAACCCCAAGTGCCTTCGGGAGTGGGGTCGCCGAAGATCGTGAAGTGAAATTGGTTGGCGTCGCGGTGGCCGCTCGTGTCGTCCTCGATCACTCGGACGATCTCTTCGAGCGCCATGACTTTCTTGGCCTTGACGAAACCGGCGCTGCTCAGCCCGGCCCCGAGCAAGGCGTTCGCGAAGTGAGCCTGCTTGGGATCCATTTGGTTGAAGGTGATGCCGTTTCGAACATAGCCGTATTCCGCCGTGAAACCGCCTTCGGGGAAGTAGTGCCATGCCGTGCGATGCGATGACGCGAAGGGGAAGACGGTATACGATTTCTGCATACGGTTGAGCGACTCGACCAGCAACGTCGCTGATTTAGCCATCAACGTTTCCGTCTTGGTTAGTTGGTAGGCGGCGGTCATCGCGCCGGCACAAATCAGCAAGGTGACAAGGCGCAACACAGCATGTTTCGTCATGGAACGATCTCCAGCTCGAAAGAGGATTTGTCGGCTGATTATAGCGCAAGAGGCTGATACGGCCCCCAGCCGCGCCGTGGTAGATGCGCGACATAACCATGGGAGAATCGCCGGCCCGGCCCCTCCACGCCGGCTGAACCGGGCTAACCCGTCGCTTGCGCTCAGGGCTTTGATTCTAATTGTTCGCATTGCGAGAAGGGCTTCCACATTTGTGTCGCCGCAGCCGCCGTAGTCGGCGCGCAAGGAATTGAGCAGCCTGCTGGTATAATACGGTGCAGTTCGGCGGTCGGCCGGTTTGGGAGACCCGGTTTCGAGCCGCGGGTCGTGGTTCCAACGAGCGCCCAGCCGGGCTGTTTCGATTCTCCCCAAGGAGGGTTCGATTCCATGAGCGCCGGTGCAAGTCCTAAACCAAAGAGCGACAAAAAGTCCGAGTTGAGGGTTGAGCAACGCGCTGCCGCCGGCGTCAAGACTTTCGTTCGGATTGCCGACTGGATTACGAACGAGAAGTTTGAGCTGATCAACGTCACCGACCGCATCAACGAGATCGTCAGCAAGAGCGAGGTGAAGAACGGCGTCGTCCACCTACAATCGCTCCACACCACCGCGGCGGTCTTCATCAACGAGTGGCAGGACGCGTTGCTGCACGACATCCGCACTCTGCTCGAACAGGCCGTCGGCCATGACGGCCATTGGCGCCACGATGATCCGGCCTACTCCGATTGTGAGCGCAAGAACGCCGCTTCGCATTTGCGCGGCCTGTTCCTGGGCCAATCCGTTTCACTACAGGTGCGCAACGCCAAGGTCCTGCTCGGGACATGGCAAAGCATCATCCTCGCGGAGCTCGACGGCCCCCGCAGCCGCTCCGTGTCGGTGCAGGTGATGGGAGTTTAAGACCCGCGTCGCCGTGCCCGGGTGGAAGCGGCCAATTGATTTTCGCCCTTGATCGCTTCCCGCCGACAGCTGCCGTTGGACCGATCGACCTATGCCGAAAATGTTCACTCTGGAAGAAGCCGAGCGGGCGATTCCGCTTGTGGAACAGCGACTGCACCAGGCCGTCGAAGCGAAGCGCGAAGCCGCGACCATCGATCGCGAGTTGCAAGAGATCGCCATCCGGATTCATCTCTCCGGCGGCGCCGAGATCGACCCCGCGGCCGTTCTACAGCGTCGCCATAAGAAGGACGAGGCGATGGAACATTTGCGCGAAGCCGTCGAGGCCCTCCAGCAAATCGGTTGCCTGATCAAAGACCTTGATGTCGGGCTGGTCGATTTCCCGGCCGCGCTCAACAACCGCGAAGTCTACTTATGCTGGAAGTTGGGGGAACTCCGCATCGACTACTGGCACAATGTCGACGACGGCTTCGGGGGACGGCAGCCGATTCTCGATAACTTCGGTTCCCACGCCGAAGACCCGAAACCCAACTAGCCCGTTTTCTCATCGCGTGGCGAGGCAAAGTGCGGGAGAGGCCCGTCAGTACGAGGCGCGCGCCGCTTGGCACCCCACTTCTTAAGCAAGAGAGGCGTACTTGACCAGTACGGTGAGCACGGCAAGCAAGCGCAGCGAAGTAATGGCGGGCCTATCGTGTGCTTTGCCCGTCAGGCGATGAGAAATGCGGGCCGGCCCGCCGGCTGGGTTGGAACTTCAAATCGGCGCGAGGGCTCATCGCTACCGCCCGCCTACCGAAAGTCAGCCTTGATGCGCTTGAGTTCCGCCGCTTCAGGGCGCTTGCGATAGTAGGGATCCAGCGGATAGCAGCCCGAAACAAGACCGTTGCGCGGACCGGTCGTGCAGTCGCTGAACGTGCGACAAAGCAGCTTGGTTTCCATCCGGCCGTCGCGCAGCGTGTCGCGCGGCAGCGTCGGGTAGGCCAACACCATGCGCCCCAGCCCGACGGCGTCGACTCGTCCCGTGCGGACCGCCCATTGCGCCACGTGCGGTAGATATTCCTGCAAATAGGAATACGCCGTGCCGACGATCACGAGATCGGGAAACCGCTTCTTGATTTCGGCGGTGAACTCGATCTGGCGGGCGCATCCGACGAGTGGATCTTCGGGCGGCTGATAGCCGTCGGAGGGCGGGAACAGCGCCGGACGTTGGATGTGGGGGTTGTAGTAAGGACTGCCCGCCGAGACGTTCACCATGCGGATGCCGAGGTCGCGCAGCAGAGCGAGGAATTGCTCGGCCTCGTCAAACCCGTAACGCACGGGTTCCTCGCGGTCGGCCCCGAAAGCGTACCTGTAGTCCTCTACACCGTGGTCTTCCGGGATTCCCGGTCCGAGCGTGGTCCCTTCCCCTTGGTCGGGATCCGGACGGAAGGGGACGAAATCAAAGGCGCTGAGGCGAACCGCGATTTTCAGCGACGTGGCGGCGCGAACACCCGCGACAACTTCGCGCAGAAACCGAGTCCGATTTTCAAACGATCCGCCATAAAGCCCGGGCCGCGAGTAGGCGCTTAGAAATTCGTGCCCCAGGTAGCCGTGGCAGTGTTTGACGTCGACGAAGCGCGCTCCGCATTGCTCGGCAATGCGCGCCGAGGCGATGAAGCAGTCGATGATGCGCGCGATCTCGTCGTCGGTGAGGATGGGGTAGTCGTCGGCCAAGTGAAACTTGCGGTCCAGCACCGGATGCCGGTAGAGAATTTTCGGTTCGAGACCGGCGCTGGTCGGACGGCAAAAACGGCCTGAGTGGGTGAGTTGAAAGCCAACCAGCAGGCCTTCCGTCGTGCCGTACTCGGCATGGTGGGCGGCGAGCAATTCCTCGTGCAACCGAGCCAGACCGTCGCGAGTGTGCTCGTTGATGACGAGCTGGCGCGGGTTGGCGCGGGCTTCGGGGACCACGGCCATGGCCTCGCCTCCCCAAATCCATTTCGCGCCGCCGCGGCCGAAATTGCGCCAGCGGCGACGGACCAATTCACTGACGTTGCCGTCTTCCTCGGCATCCCATCCTTCCATGGGATGGATCACCCAACGGTTCGAAATCTTGAAACCATCGACATCGAGGTCGGCGGCGAGCGGCGATTCGGGAGCCGGCAGGATGGCGTCGTCACACTCGATGGCGAGATTAAGGGCTTCGAGGCGCTCTCGGAAAGCGGCAACATATTTGAAAGAGGCGATTCTGGGGTAGGTCGACATGGTGCCTTCGGCCGCCGAGCCGCAGCCGGGAGTTCTTGATTTTAGCGCCTAAGTTGGGTGTGTGCGACCCTGAAGAGCGGGCGGCTCGCGCGCACGAAGTTATGACTAAATTGGAAAGCCGCGTTGACGCGGTTTTGGCCGAAACAGGGGGCTTTCTCAAACTCAAGCCCAACTTCGTGACGCGCTATTACATGGACCATGCGCGTCTCGGACTCGGCCGCGAACCGGGCGACACCTACCACGCCGAGGTCAACCGTTGGGTGCCGGAGCGCTGGATCGCCTCGACGGTCGAAGCGGCGCATGTGAATCCCGCCGCGGGCGAAGGGCTCAGCTTTCTCGATGTCCCCGGCGTGCCGCTGACGCTCCGCGAGGCGATCCAAGCGCGCGCGTCCGAGATTCTCGGAGAAGACCTGACCGCGAAGTACGGTGCTGAGTTCCCTGTGCTCAACAAGATTCTCGACCCGCACTACCCGATCGTCTTCCACTTTCACGCCCGAGACAAGGACGTTCGGAGTCACCCGGAATATTTTTCGCGCCACCGCTGGGGTAAGGAGGAGGCATACTATTTCTTGCCGCGGCCGAAAGGGCCGGTTCCCTACACCCACCTAGGGCTTTTTCCGGGTGTTACGAAAGACGATCTCGGGCGGGCGGTCGCCGCGGGCGGGGAACATGCGCTGGAACTCTCGCCGGTCACGCCGCAAGTTTTTGAGCAGGGGATGTACGTGCCGTCGGGCGTGCCTCATCGGCCCGGCACGGCGCTGACGCTCGAAATCCAGCAGCCTTCCGATGTCTCACTGCACCTCGATTGGGAATTCATGGGTCGACGCAAGACGCCCGAACAGACCCATCCGGGCTTCCAAAGCATGGAGGAAACGCTGCAATTTGTCGATCTACAGCGTTCTACGGCATCGGAAATCATGGAGGCCAATCGCCTGATTCCCGAACGAATTGACGGGGCGGGCGGTTCCGGCGGCGAGCAGCATTGGATTTTTCCGCCCCGGATGACGGCGAAGTTCAGTGGCAAACGGGTGCGGGTCAACGAGGAGCTGCTCTTGGAGGAGCCTTCGTCCTACGCCTTGCTGGTGTGGTCGGGGAAGGGTGAGCTGGAGGGCCGACCGATCGCCGCCGGGGACGAATACCTCGTAACCCAACCGCGCGCCGCGACACCTCACCGGCTGCGGAGCGGCGGAACGGGTCGTCTGGAAGCGTTCATGCTGTTTCCCCCGAGACCGTAGCCGACAAGCCGGAAACTATTCCATGACCTTCGGCCAAGGGGTCCGAATACACAAGTAAGGGCAATACTTGATTGCTACTTTGGTACGCTCGTAGGATAATTGGAAAGCGAGACGGGTTCGAGAGACGAACGCCCGGTCCCGGTAAGCATCCGAGAGGAGTTGTTTCGTGAAACGAAGCGGAGGGGACGACACCTTGCGGTGTTCGTTCTGTCACAAGACCCAGGAAGTCGTCGGGAAGTTGATTTCCACGCCGGGCGACTACCCCAAAGCTTACATCTGCGACGAGTGCGTCGCGGTGTGCAACTCGATCCTCGAAGACGATAAGCCCGAGCAGCCCGGCGCGCATGTCTTCAAACTGGCCAAACCCCAAGAGCTGAAAGAGCAGCTTGATCAGTACGTGGTCGGGCAAGACGCGGCGAAGAAGAAACTCGCCGTCGCGGTGTATAACCACTACAAGCGCATCTTCATGAACAAGCAGCGCGGGTCGAGCGACGTCGAGCTGCAAAAGTCGAACATCATGTTGATCGGGCCCACCGGCACCGGTAAGACTTTGCTGGCGCAAACCCTGGCCCGTATTCTCGATGTCCCGTTCGCCATCGCGGACGCCACAACCCTCACGGAAGCCGGTTATGTTGGCGAAGATGTTGAAAACATCATCCTTAAACTGCTGCAGGCCGCCGACGGGGACGTGCAGCGGGCGCAGCAAGGCATCATCTACATCGATGAGATCGATAAGTTGAGCCGCAAAGACGAAAACCCCTCGATCACACGCGACGTCTCGGGCGAAGGCGTGCAACAGGCGCTGCTGAAGATCTTGGAAGGCACGGTGGCGAACGTTCCTCCGCAAGGCGGCCGCAAACATCCGCACCAAGAGTTCACGCCGGTCGACACGACGAACATTCTGTTCATCTGCGGCGGCGCGTTCGTGGGTTTGGAGAAAATCGTCGCACGACGGTTGGACCATCGCGTTGTCGGGTTCCGCTCAACCTCCGAGGAAGAGGAGAGCGAGATCAAGACCGCCGAGAAAGAACAAGAACGCAATCTCGGCATGCTGGGGCAAGTGCAGCCGCATGATCTGATCCGTCACGGCTTCATTCCCGAGTTTGTGGGCCGCATGCCCGTGGTCGCCGTCCTGGGCGATTTGGATCAGCCGGCACTGGTCGAGATCCTTTCGCGTCCGAAGAACTCCCTGGTGCGCCAGTACCAGAAGCTTTTCGAGTACGAAAACGTACGGCTGACGCTCGAATCCGCGGCCCTCGAGGCGATTGCGGATTTGGCGCTCGAACGCAAAGTCGGGGCGCGCGGTTTGCGGATGATCATGGAAGAGATGATGCTCGACCTGATGTACTATCTGCCTTCGTATAAGAAAGTTCGCGAGTTTATCGTGACCAAGCAGATGGTCGAGGACCACAAGGTAAACCTGACCCTGCTCGAAAAGGCCGGCTAGGCTCCGCTTGCCCTGATCCACTACAATCAAATTGCCGGCCGAAATTTTCGGCGTCGCGGCGAATCCGAGAGCAGGCTATGCCGAAATCCAAGGAAAAATCCTCCAAGCTTCAGCTCCCGATGATGCCCATCCGGGACGTCGTAATCTTTCCGCAGATGATGACACCGTTCGTCGTCGGGCGGGAGTCGAGCGTTCACGCGCTCGAGCAGGCTCTCGCGACGGACAAGAAGATTTTTCTCGCTACCCAACACGACGCTTCGATTGACGACCCCGGCCCGGATCAGATCTTTCAGGTGGGCACGATCGTCAACATCGTCCAAAGCCTCAAGCTGCCCGACGGCAATATCAAGGTTCTCGTGGAGGGACTCGAACGAGCTCGTCTGCTGTCGGTCAGTATTGACGAGGGGTTTCACTCCGCCACGCTCGAGACCGGTACCGTTGTCGCGGAGACGGATCAGCAAGTCGAGACGCTGATCGGGCGCGTGACGTCGCTGTTTGAGCAGTACGTCAAACAAAGTCAGAACCTCAACTACGAAACGATGATCGCCGCGGTTCGCGTGGATGATCCCGGCAAGTTGGCCGATACCGTCGGCGCGAATCTGCAGTTGACGATCCCGGAGAAGCAGGTTCTGCTCGAGATCTTCGATCCGATCGAACGGCTGACCCGCATCGCCGAATTGCTGGATATCGAAATCGAAAAGCTCGGCGTGGACCGCACGATCCAAGGACGCGTAAAGCGTCAGATGGAAAAGGCGCAGAAAGAGTATTACCTCAACGAGAAGATCAAGGCCATCCAGAAAGAACTCGGCCGCGGCGAGAAAAGCGAGTTCGACAAGCTGCGCAAGAAGATCGAAAGCGCCGGGATGACCCAAGACGCCCTCGAAAAGGCGACAGCGGAATTGCGGCGCCTCGAGAACATGCCGCCGATGTCGGCCGAATCGACCGTCTCGCGCAACTACATCGATTGGTTGCTCGCGGTGCCGTGGAAGAAGAAGTCACGCGAGCTGCGCGATCTCAAGCACGCCGAGAAGGTGCTGCACACCGATCACTACGGGCTCAATAAAGTCAAGGACCGTATCTTGGAATTCCTGGCCGTCCGCCGACTGGTCAAGAATCCACGCGGTTCGATTTTGTGCTTCGTGGGACCTCCCGGGGTAGGCAAGACATCGTTGGGCAAATCGATCGCGAAAGCGACCGGACGTAAGTTCGTGCGCCTGTCATTGGGCGGCGTTCGCGACGAGGCCGAGATTCGCGGTCACCGCCGCACCTACATCGGCGCCCTGCCGGGTCAGATTTTGCAAATGATGAAGAAGGCCGGCACGCACAACCCGGTCTTCATGCTGGACGAGATCGACAAGATGTCGACCGATTTCCGCGGCGACCCGTCAGCGGCGCTGATGGAAGTGCTTGATCCGGAACAGAATCACATGTTCATGGATCACTACCTCGACGTTGAATACGATCTCAGCAAAGTCTTTTTCATCGCCACGGCCAATGTGCTGCATACGCTGCCGCCGGCGCTGCAAGATCGTCTTGAAATCATTCGTTTGAGCGGGTACACGGAGCACGAAAAATTCGAAATCGCCAAGCGTCACTTGTTCGAAAAACAGCTCAAGTCCAACGGCCTCAAGAATTCCGATCTCGAGTTCAGCGATGCCGGCCTGACGAGCTTGATTCAGGAATACACCCGCGAGGCCGGTGTCCGGAACCTCGAGCGCGAAATCGGCAATAGCTGCCGCAAAACGGCCCGTAAGGTGGTCTCCCGCAAGAAGGGCGAGAAAAGAAAGAAGACCGTCATTACGCCGGACAATATTGCCGATTACCTAGGTGTCCCGAAATACCGTGACTTAGCCGCCGAGAAGAAGAACGAAATCGGCGCCGCGGTGGGGCTGGCCTGGACGGAATTGGGTGGTCAGATCCTTTCGATTGAAGCAACGCTGATGGACGGCAAAGGCAATTTGACGACGACCGGCCAGCTGGGCGACGTCATGCAGGAATCGGCGAAGGCGGCGATGAGCTACGTGCGCTCGCGCTCGCAAACCCTCGGGCTCCCCAAGGATTTCTATCGCCACTTGGATATTCACATCCACATCCCGGAGGGCGCGATTCCGAAGGACGGCCCCTCGGCCGGCATTACGCTGACGACGACGCTTGTGAGCGCGCTGACGCGCATTCCTGTTCGCGGTGACGTCAGCATGACCGGGGAAATTACGCTGCGGGGCAAGGTGCTGCCCATTGGCGGCCTGAAGGAAAAGCTGTTGGCCGCGCATCGCCACGGCATCCTGGAAGCCATTCTGCCGAAGGAAAACGAAAAGGACATTCCGGATATCCCGGAAAACATCCGCGGGGAAATGAAGCTGCACTTCGTCAGCCAGATGGACGAAGTGCTGATGATCGCCCTGGAGAAGCCCCTCGAAGGGTTGACCTCCGTGTCGCCGCCGGTCGAATCAACTCGGCCCGCCACCGAGGAAAGCCGCAAGATCATGCAATAGTCCCGGCCTGCTCGTGTCTTGCGAGGAAGGGCAGGCGAGCGGCGGGTCGTCTTGCCGGCGGCGCTCAAACGCCCGTTGGGTCTTTTCATGGCAGTCGAGTTTGTTCTTAGCGCCGCCGAGTCGCGGCAGTTTCCGCGCGACGGCTTGCCGGAGATCGCCTTTGTGGGGCGAAGTAACGTAGGGAAATCCAGCCTGCTGAACACCCTGTTGTTGAACAGCAAGCTGAAGGCGGGCGAGCCGCCCGCGTCACGGAAGCAGCTCGCCCACGTCAGCCGCACACCGGGTCGAACCCAACAGCTCAATTTTTACCGCGTCGATCAAACCTTTTATTTCGTGGACCTCCCCGGTTACGGCTACGCGAGAGTCCCCAAACAGGAAATGGCCCGTTGGCGGAAGTTGGCGGAAAGTTACTTGACCGACCGTGAAACGTTGCGCTTGACAGTAGTCATCGTGGATTCGCGACACGGAGCCAAGGACATGGACCGACAAATGATCGAATGGCTGGACGTAAACCGGCGGCCTTTCACCATCGTCGCCTCGAAGACCGACAAGCTTCGATCATCGGAGCGAGAGAAAACTCTGCAGGCACTCGAAAAAGACTTCTACCCGGTGCTGCCTTTTTCCGCCAAAAGCGGAGAGGGCGTCGCTGCTTTGTGGAGTTCGATCCGCGAAGCACTCGCCGGCTGATCGACCTCTCCCAAACCACCCTCCCGAGGAAACCATGCCAACCCGCACCGAAGAAGACACGCCCGCACTGGACCTGGCGGCGCTCAAGGAATTGAACATTACGCAGCTCACCGAACGCGCCAAGGAACTGGGCGTGGAAAGTACGGCCGGGCTGCGCAAGCAAGAACTGATTTTCAAGGTTTTGCAGGGGCAGGCCGAAAAAAGCGGCTTGATCTTTTCCGAAGGCGTACTCGAGACCTTGCCGGAGGGTTTCGGGTTCTTGCGCGCCCCCGAATACAACTACTTGCCCGGCCCCGACGACATCTACGTCTCGCCCTCGCAAATTCGGCGCTTTGACCTGCACACCGGCGACAGCATTTCGGGCCAGGTACGAAAGCCCAAGAGCGGCGAACGTTACTTCGCTCTGATCAAGGTCGAAGCCATCAACTTCGAGCCGCCCGAAGCCTCGAAGAACAAGATTTTCTTCGACAACCTCACGCCGCTATATCCGGAGGGCCGCATTCGCCTCGAGACCGTCAAGGAAAACTACAGCGGCCGGGTGATGGACTTACTCACGCCGATCGGCAAGGGCCAGCGCGGGCTCATCGTCTCGCCGCCGAGAACCGGCAAGACGATGCTGCTGCAATCAATCGCCAATTCGGTTACAGCCAACCAGCCCGAGGTTATGTTAATCGTGCTGTTGATCGACGAGCGGCCCGAGGAAGTGACCGACATGCAGCGCTCGGTCAAGGGCGAAGTCATCAGCTCGACCTTCGACGAGCCGGCAACGCGCCACGTGCAGGTGACTGAGATGGTGATTGAGAAGGCGAAACGCTTGGTCGAGCACAAACGCGACGTCGTCATTCTGCTTGACTCGATTACGCGACTGGCGCGCGCCTACAACACCATCGTGCCGTCGTCGGGCAAAATTCTCTCCGGCGGCGTCGACTCGAACGCCCTGCAGCGCCCGAAGCGTTTCTTCGGAGCCGCCCGCAACATCGAGGAAGGCGGTTCGTTGACGATCGTCGCCACGGCGCTGATCGACACCGGCAGCCGCATGGACGACATCATCTTCGAGGAATTCAAGGGCACCGGCAATATGGAGATTCACCTCGACCGCAAGATGGTCGACAAGCGTGTTTTCCCGGCCATCGACATCAATCGCAGCGGCACCAGAAAAGAGGAGCTGCTGATGTCGAAGGAAGACCTCAATCGCGTTTGGGTGCTGCGCAAGGTCCTCAGCCAAATGTCCCCGGTGGACACGATGGAGCTGCTGCTCAACAAAATGAGCAAGACCCGGAGCAACGCCGAGTTTCTCGGTTCGATGACGGCTTAACCCCGCTCGCGGCGCGCCGGCCCGCGGCCGGATGCAATGATACCGCGCTGCGAAGAACGTCCGGCTGGGCGTTGAGCCTGATGCGGCCGAAGTGGGAATACCCCCGGGGTTTTCAATCCTTGACCAAATCGCCCCGCCGCCGGTAGACAACCGGGGCTAATCGACAGAGAGGAGATCGGGTCGTCGTTTGATTTTCGGTTGCGCCGCCGGCATTGAGCGTCTACGTTGACTGATACGCGGTCATTTGCCTTGGTGGGGTTGCGATCCGCACGGCCTCACCGGAACGTCGGCTCCAACTTCCCTCCCCGGACGATCGTACGGCTTACTACGTCAACCGTGGCGTCGGGGAAAAAGAACCAACGCGAAAACCCGCCCGTGACCCTACCGCCTAACTCGGTATTGTCTCCCAAGCTGAGCCGCACGACGCCCTCTCCGTAACCGAAATAGGGCAGGATGTCGCTGTCGGGCTCGAGAGTGAGAGCGGGATTGAAACCCAATCCAAACTCCCGAAACTTTCTCGCGGCTGCTCCGTTTCGTTGCAAGTAATCTTCCACGGCCCGCTCGTTTTCTTTCGCGGTCACCGCAATGATTTGTCCGCGCCGAAACCGCAGCGTCACTTCGCGGGCAACCACGCCGTCAAAACGGCCCTCGGGAATCACAATCACGCCCTCGACCGACTCTTCGACCGGTGCGACGCGTAAAACACCGGCGGGCAGCTCAATTTCGCGATCGATCAGAGTTCTCGCCGAAAGCATGCGAATCGCCGACGCGTCAGCCTGTTGCTTGTTGAACGGCCGCGTCCCGACCCGAAAGCGTAGATCGGTGCCGGCCGGGGTGCGCACTCGCGCCGTTCCCAACCGCAGCCAATGAATCACGGCGTCCTGAGCCCGGCCGAGCGCCGCTCCGTCGACGCGTAACGCTCGTTGGTACATTTCATCGAGCGCCGAGGTGTGTTCCCCCGCCAAGCCGTCGGCTCGGACACTGCCACGTGACCAATGGAAATGAATCTGACGCCGCCTGCCCCCTTTTTTCAACCACTCGCGAACCAGAGCGGCCTCGACGGGCGGAGTCCCCACGACAGCGACTCTTTCCGGCAGCTGGATGTAAATGTCGGCCGCCCGCAAAAGTCTCTCGAATTGCGGCGCACGGGGTCGTCCGGCCTCGGGTGCGAAGGCCGCTCCGCCGGCGGGACGGTATTCAAGGTCGGTGAGGCGGCCGATCCCGGTGGCCAGCAGACGCTTTCTCAGCGCGGGCAACAGATCCTCGAAGTAACCCGGATCGTAGCGGACAATGACTTCCTCGCCGGCCCGCGGTTTGAGCGCGTCCACAATCGTGCGAGCCGCCTCGGAGTAATCGACCGGTGCGGCGTTCACGGATAAGGTCGCGACCCCCGACAGGAAGGCCGAAAGCACGGGCGCGCGGAAAATCCGGGGTCGGGCCCCTCGGACGGCGGAAACGAATGGCCGTGGCGTCATGGCGTTGAAATCATTGTACTAGCGCGGCGCGGTAGACCCGGTGCTTGGCGATGCTACAATTCCCTTGGAGTAAATATGTTCACTACCGAGTGTCCTCGCTGCGGCCGCGAACTCGACGTCGGCGAAACGGAATGTAGCCACTGCGCCGCCGCCGATGAGGCGAAAGCTTCCCCGGCTCCGGTCTCGCCACCGCCGCTTTCCCGCCCGGAGCCGGCCGGCGCGAAGGCCGCCGAGCCGCCTCGCGCCCAAGCGGCGCCGCGCGCCGACTCAGCGCCGCCGACCGCCCCGCGGCCCCGGCCGCGCCCTCGGCCGCGCAAGGCGGTCTGGAGCGTTCCTCCGGCTTTCTTGTGGATCTTCGCGGCGTTTCTCGTGGGTGCGGTCGGAACCGCGCTGTATCACACGAACAGCGAATGGTTTGGGGCCTCGAACGTCGAGCTGGAGCAGGTGCCGGAAGAAATCAGCGGCGTGCCGTCGGCCATCGACGGAGATTTGGAAATCGCGGGCTTGCGCACGTGGTGGGACCTGGAAACGGAAACGATACGAGTTCGGGCGATTGTGATCAATCACGGTGAGGTCCCGCGCCGCGGCGATTACAAAGTGCATCTGCGGTCGGTCAACAGTCGTCCGTCAGCCGATGCAATTGCGAGTTTTGATCTTCGTATTGCCGAAGCCCTGGCGCCGCGGGAGGCGCGCGACGTGGAAGCGGAGCTGATGTCGTTGGCTCACCCCTCGGCTCTGCCCGCCTGGACCGAACAGCGTATCGAGTTGGAAGAGTTGGCGCCCGTGCCGTGACGCGAGTTCCCGACCCCGCCGACGGCGATCGCGCTAGACTAACCAACATCGAAATTTCATCAACAGGAGAAAACCGCCATGCTACGATTCGCCTTTTTCTTGACCGTCATCTTGATCCCCTCCGCGTTCGCCGAAGAGCACGCGACCTATTGGCCCAAGGATCAGTTGGACGGCTATGGCAGCTCCCTTACCGCCAAGGTCAAGGACCACGTGGCGCTTGAAGAGCTGGGCCAATTCGGCAGCCATTTCGCCCTGATGGTGCATCGCACCGGAACCGGCACCTCGGAGTCGCACGCCGCGGACACCGACTTCTATGTGGTCCAAGCCGGCGAGGCGACGCTGCAAGTCGGCGGCGAAATCATGGACGCCAAGACGATCAGCCCGGGCGAAGTACGAGGCTCGACGATCAAGGGCGGCAAGAAGATCCTGCTCAAGGCCGGCGATACAGTCAACATTCCGCCGACCACGCCGCACCATGTCATCATCGCGCCGGGGAAATCGATCACGTATTTGATTGTGAAGATTCACAAGTAGAGGCCGGCGGCGGCGACACGGTCAAGACGGCAACGTTGAACAACGGCCCGCCCCCAAACCGGCCGCCCCTTCCGACCCGGGCAGATCGACCACCATGAGATGGAACCCGACCGATCGAAAACCGACCCAGCCCGCCTTGTGGGTCGTTGCGGCCGTTGCCTCGGCTGTGGGTTTGGTGGCCTTCGCCGCCCCTGCCCCCGCCGAGGAACCTGTTTCCACCTCTTGCCTGGCTGAAAACGCGAGCAAGGCCGCCGGCGGCTACCTCGACCGGATCAAGCGACTCGGCCCCGCCGTCGGACCAATCTCGGGCGAAGTGATGCCGATGGTCCTCGTGCCGCGCGAAGCCCCGGTTTCGAACACGGAAGAACGGCTGATCGGAGTCGCGCCTCTAGTCAAAGACCGCGTCGTCCTGCTCTTCTTCGAGGAACACAGGGAAGGCTACGCCCCGCTCAGCGGGACGGTTGTGCGGCAATTCGAGGAAGCGGGCGCAATCGCCGTGGTTGCCCTCAACGCCGAGATCGAGACCGGCCCACTCGACATCCCGGTGTTCCACACCCATGAAGCGTCGGACGGCATCAACCTAAACGACTACTCTTTCGCGGGGCCGCGGATGCCGTTCGTCTGGTACGGCGTCGAGACGCGCATCAGCGTCGGCGACTTCGCGGCGATCGACCAAGAGGGCGTTTTCGTGGCCGGCCGCGACTGGAAAGCCGAGTTACTGCGGGCCTGCGGCCAATAGAAACGCGCGCGATTGAAAGAACCGAGCGCGTCGGCCGAACTAGGTCGCCACGGCGGCCGGCGCGGCTTGCGCTTCCCTCGCGGCGCGGTATTCGATGAGGTTTCGCATGAAGACCGGCATGTAGAGATGATGGTCGTGCCATGTGCGGCCGCTGACCATGTTGCCGTCGATGACGCATCCTTCGTCGGCGAAGGTTCCTCCGCAAAATTCGACATCGTGCCGGCACTTGGGCACAGTCGCCATTCTCTTGTTACGGATCACGTCCGCCGCGGCCACGATCTCCACGCCGTGGCAGACGACGGCAACGGGTTTTTGCTCCTCGAAGAAATGACGCACGATCCTTAGCAAGTCTTCGTCATAGCGCAGGTACTCGGGCGCACGGCCGCCGGAGACGAAAAGGCCGTCATAGTCATTGGGATCGACGTCCCGGAAGGCAACGGTCGCTTCGATATGGTAGCTGGGACCCTCGCGTGTGACATCCCAGCCCGGCGGAATCTCGTGCATCACCATGGCGTAGACGCGCGCGTCTTGACCGGCGACGACAGCCTCAAAACCGTCCTCTTGCACACGAAAATAAGGGTATAGAGTGTCGACGGCTTCGATGGCGTCGCCGACCGGAATCAGAACTTTGGACATATCGGCCTCCTTGGAGCGGCGCGGGGACACCGGGTGCATCCCGCGAAACACCAGCATAGCCTAAATTCCGGCCCGCCGCCCCGTCTTGACGGCCGTCCGCGGCGTGCTTTCATCGTCGTCACAATAGAGAGATGAGGATTCCGATTTACCAAGTCGATGCCTTTAGCGACCGGCCGTTTTCGGGGAACCCGGCGGCCGTTTGCCTGCTCGACGGTACGCGTCCCGACGCCTGGATGCAAAACGTCGCGGCCGAGATGAATCTGTCGGAAACGGCCTTCGTGACGGCTTTCGGCGACGGCTTTTCGTTGCGCTGGTTTACTCCTCGAGTGGAGGTCGACTTATGCGGCCACGCGACTCTCGCCGCCGCGCATGTGCTGTGGGAGACCGGCCGCCTGCCCGAGAAAGCAACGGCTCGTTTCGAGACTCGCGGCGGTCGGTTAACGGCGCGGCGCGAGGCCGGCTGGATCGAGTTGGACTTTCCCGCGACGCCGGCCGAAACGACCCCGATTCCCGAGGGGTTGGCGTAGGCGCTTGGGTGCGAGCCGCAAGCGGTCCTTCGGAGCCGCTTTGACTACCTGGTCGAGGTCGCGTCCGAGCAAGTCCTGGCCGAACTGGCGCCCGACTCGGCCTCTTTGGCGCGAATACCCACGCGGGGCGTCATCGTCACTTGCCTCGCGGCGGGACGATACGATTTCGTGTCGCGTTTTTTTGCGCCGGCGGCGGGGATCGCTGAAGACCCGGTGACGGGCTCGGCGCACTGTTGCTTGGGGCCCTACTGGACCGAGCGCTTGGGGAAGACCGAGATGCTGGCCTACCAAGCATCCGCTCGCAGTGGGGAGGTATGCGTGCGCGTGGCGGGCGATCGAGTGCTGTTGGGCGGTAAGGCGGTGACCGTAATGCGCGGGGAGCTGGCGTGAGCGTCGCTCTTGCGCGGGTTCCGGACAGACGACGTTACGTTTCGTCGCGAAGACGCTCCAGAAGTCCTTCGACGTGCGGGTAACTCGCCCAACCCAATCCAATTCTTGGCTTCGTAATTGTACGATTCCGTGTAAGTCGTTGGACGTCCCTCTCACTTCGAGGGCCGGTTGAAAGGGCTCTTATCGGGCACGAGGCCGTTTCGATTTCAACGGCTTCCCGTAAGGCTCTAGCCATGGCCGAACCAAGGGAAGATTTCAGGCAGGGAACCGCTCCGGCCCGGGCCGCCGATTCCCCCATATTTGTGTCGTGCACCTCCGTCGACTTTCGTCGTGCCGCGTAAACCCCGGACTGCGCCGATAAGATGGACCGATACTCAAAGCTCCACTACGGCTACATGGAGTTGTTCTACCGTATTGAGTCGCTCGTGGCGGAGATGAGGTCCGCCGAACGCATTAGCGAAGGCCACCTGGCGAAAGCTTCAGAGTTGTCGGACCGCTTCCGGGCACTAGAACTGGAAGGGGTGCTTACCAAAACCAAAAGAAACTCCTGAAGGACCAGGAGGAGATCGAGCGTACTATCCCCGCTGATCAGCTGTGGCTTCCGCCCAATAGAAGGTCTTCCCTTGCCCACGCCGGAACCACCACCGCCGCCGCCGCCAGAAAGAGACTCAGATTCGGTTACACCGGTTCTGTGTTGCAGCCGCTACCACGAGCCACTCAGAATTTGCGAGCTTCCCTCTGTCGTCGATGCTGCGTAAGTTGTTGTAAACTGAGTATCCGGCGGGTCGGTTTCTCTCCGGCGCTGCTCCACCTTCGGCGCCGATGTTTTGCCGCCGCCGAACCCCGGTCGTTTCCCGCACTTTCGCAGAGAGCCAAGAGGCGGCGGACTCCCCCCCCGGCGGACAATCGTGAACCGTCTCGGCGGCAAGGACGGGATTGCCCCTTTCGTGCATGAAGAACTATCCTCCCGACTTGGCCGAGCAGTTCCGCAAAGAAGTCGAGGGAGAGGTTCGCTTCGATCGCTATTCGAAGGTTCTCTACAGCACCGACGCGAGCGTGTGGCAAATCGAGCCGATCGGCGTCGTCATCCCGCGCCACGCCGAGGATGTCGCCGCGCTCACCGGCGTCGCCGCCCGTAACCGCGCCCCCATCTTGGCGCGCGGCGGCGGCACGAGCCTCTCGGGACAGACCGTCGGCCACGCCGTGCAGATCGATTTCGCGAAGTACATGCACAACATCCTCGAGTGCAATACCGAGGAGCAGTGGGTGCGCGTCCAGCCCGGTGTCGTGCAAGACCAATTGAACAACTACTTGCGGCCTCTCGGTTTCGGCTTCGGCCCCGATACGTCCTCGAGCAGCCGGGCCACGATCGGCGGCATGATCGGCAACAACTCGGCGGGTTCGCACTCGATCGTCCACGGTAAAACGATCGACCACGTGTTGGAGCTGAAGGTCGTGCTTTCCGACGGCTCCGAAGCCGTGTTCAACCCGGCCGAAAACGGCGCATTGGAAGCTCGCTCCCGCGGCGACGCACTCGAAAACCGCCTCTACCGCGACCTGCTTGCCCTGGGCGAAACCCGCCGCGACGAAATTCTCGAGCGCTTCCCGAAACTGATGCGGCGCGTGAGCGGCTACAACCTGGACGAGCTGATCGCGAATCCCGGAGGCGATTTCGGCGCGGGATACTCGAGCCCGCCCGGGCCCTTCAATTTGGCGCGGATGATCGTCGGCAGCGAAGGAACCTTGGCCGTTGTGAGCGAAGCCAAGGTTCGCATCGTCCCCTTGCCGAAAAGCAAAGGCATTCTGGTTGTTCAATTTCGGTCGCTCATCGAATCGGTTGAGGCTTCGCAAGAAATTATCGAACACCATCCGGCGGCGATCGAGTTGATGGACGACTTTATCCTCAACCAGGCCCGCAACTCACCCGATTTCGCCGGCCTGTTGGACTTCCTCGATCCTGACGCCGCGATCGTGATGGTCGTCGAGTTCTATGGCGAGAACGAGTCGGAAGTGCGTTCGAAGATCGAGCGGCTCGAAGCCCACCTCGAGCGACGGCAAATCGGTTTCGGCCACATCGCCGTGGCCGATCCGGCCAAGCAGCAATCCATCTGGCAGGTTCGTAAACAGGCGCTGGGCTTGCTGATGGGCGTGAAGGGCGACAAGAAACCGATTGCGTTTGTCGAAGACCCGGCCGTGCCGGTCGAGCACCTGCCGGCTTTCCTCAAGGGATTTCACAAGATTCTCGAAAGCCACGACGCCCGCGGCGGTTACTACGGCCATGCCTCGGTGGGCTGTCTGCATATCCGCCCCGCCGTCGATTTGAAACAGGCTTCCGAAGTTCACAAGATGCGCGAAATCGGCGACCAGGTTTGCCGGCTGGTGATGGAATTCGGCGGCTCGATGAGCGGCGAGCACGGCGACGGCATCGCGCGCGGCAAGTTCAATCAAGTGCTTTTCGGTCCGGAGATCTACCAGGCCTTCCTCGAAGCGAAGCGGATTTTCGATCCGCATAATCTGATGAATCCCGGCAAGGTCGTCAGCGCGCCCGAGGTTACCGACAATCTGCGCTGGGGCGCCGACTATCAGACGGTCCAAATCGAGACGCACCTCGATTTTTCGAACGAAGGCGGCTTTGCCCGCGCCGTCGAGATGTGCAACGGCATGGGCGTTTGCCGCAAGCGCGATGCGGGGACTATGTGCCCCTCCTACCACGCCACTCTCGAAGAGGAGCATTCGACAAGGGGCCGAGCGAACGCCCTGCGCGCCGCGTTGTCGGGAGATTTGCCGCCCGAGGAGCTGACTTCGCGGCGCATGTACGACGTGCTCGACCTGTGTCTGGAGTGCAAGGGCTGCAAGCGCGAGTGCCCCTCGAACGTCGATCTGGCGAAGATCAAGTACGAATTCCTGGCCCACTACTACAAAAAACACGGCACGCCGTTGCGGGCGAAGCTGTTCGCGCGAGTCGAAACGCTCAATCGCTGGGGCAGCCGTTTCGCGCCCCTGGCGAACCTGACGATGGGTTTGGCACCGGTGAAATGGCTGCTCGAACAGGTCGCGGGCATTGACCGCCGTCGGCAAATGCCGCCCTTCGCCGCCGAAACTTTTCGCGATTGGTTTCGACAAAGACCGCGTGAAGGAAATGGCGATCGCGGGCAAGTCGTGCTGTTCGACGACTGCTTCTTGAATTACAACTACCCCGAAGTCGGCCGCGCGGCGGCGGAGGTGCTCGAGAAAGCCGGGTTCGAAGTCATCTTGGCCGAAAAACAATGCTGCGGCCGGCCGATGATTTCCAAGGGCTTGATCGAGGACGCCCGCCGGCTCGCCGAAGCGAACGTGCGGGCTCTGAAACCCTACGCCGCCGAAGGGATTCCGATCCTGGGTTGCGAGCCGAGCTGCCTGCTGACGTTCCGCGACGAATACGCCGATTTGGTTTCCGGACCCGATGTCGAGCAGGTCGCCGCGAAGTGTCGCATGGTGGACGAGTTCCTCGTGGAAAAGAGCGAGCAGGGGGAGTTAGACCTGCCCTTCCGCGCACCGGCCGAAGACGAGGGGCGCAGCGTCCTCAGCGTTCTCTTCCATGGCCACTGTCATCAAAAGGCACACATCGGCAGCGCGCCGAGCGTGAAGGCCATGCGCTTGGTGCCTGGTTTGGAAGTGTCCGAAATCGATTCGGGATGCTGCGGCATGGCCGGGTCATTCGGGTTTGAAGCCGAGCATTACGATCTTTCCGAAAAGATCGGCGGGCAGCGTTTGTTTCCCGCCGTTGAAGCGGCGAGCCCTCGGACCGAAATCGCGGTCAGCGGCGTTTCTTGTCGTCAACAAATCGGTCATTTCACCAGCCGCCGTCCTAAACACGTGGTCGAAATCTTGCGCGACGCGCTGCGGGAATAGCCCGCGGCGGAACGTCGAAAGCGCCGCCGGGCCGAGTTCCGAGCGGGGAGGTGTCTCGTCCTCCGAGGACTGAGAGAAGCGAAGCCGTGCAACAGGCATCCACAAAGCGCGCAAGCCGCGACCGCGAAGCGGGCGGATCGATGGGCGCGAAACCAATCGGACTGTCGAGCGCCTTGGCGGCGCTGGGGCTGGCGATTCTGTGGGGCGGCAACGTTGTCGGCATCAAGCTGGGCCTGGTTGCGTTTCCTCCTTTCTGGAGCGCCTTCTGGCGTTTTCTGATCTCGACGGCGGCGGTTGGGCTGTGGGCCTGGTGGCGTGATTTGCCGCTGCTGCCCAAGCGAGAGGAGATCCGGCCGTTGGGGATTCTCGCTCTCGTGTTCACCGTGCAGATCGCGATCCTGAACGTCGGCGTCAACTGGACCTCGCCGGCCTACGGCATCGTCCTACTCAACGCCAACCCGATCTTCGCGAATCTGCTGGCGCACTTCTTCGTGCCGGGGGACCGGCTGTCAACGCGCCGCGTGATCGGATTGGCGACGGCTTTCGGCGGAATTTGCGCGGTTTTCCTGGGCAGTCCCGAAGCCGCGCTCGCCGAGCGGCCGACGATCGGGAATTTGATGATTCTGTTGACGTCGTTTTTGTTAGGTGTTCGGCTGGTGTACACGAACCGGCTGGTGCAAACGATTGAGCCGATTCGCACGGTGCTTTGGCAGACGATTTTTTCGTTGCCATTGTTTCTTGCCGCTGCTTGGTTGCTCGAACCCCCTTTGTTGGGCGACTCCATTCCGACCGCGCCGTTGCTGGCGGTGCTGTACCAGGGCGTGGTTGTCGCCGGGCTTTGTTTCGTCGGGTGGACGATGCTGCTCAAGCACCACAGCCCGGGGAAGCTGTCAATGTTCGGGTTTGTGTCGCCGATCTTCGGGGTCCTTTTCAGCAGTCTGCTTTTCGGCGAAGCCATCACTCCGCGGCTTTGGATCGGATTGGCGGCGGTCACGGCGGGCATCTTGCTCGTCACCCGCCCGGGCTACTCGTTGCCCGTCCCGACGACTGAACCTGAGCGCGAGGCCGTGCCATGAGCAGCTCGGCTTCAACAACCCCACTACCGTCGAACGGCGTCGATTGGAAAGTCGCTCTGGCTGCTTTCGGCTTATCGGCGTTTTGGGGCGGCAATGTCGTCGCGCTCAAGCTGAGCCTAGGCACCTTTCCTCCCTTGTGGAACGCCTTTTGGCGCTTGCTGGCCGGTTTGCCGGTGCTCTACGGCTGGGTGCGGGTGCAAGGCGTATCCGTGATGCCCGGCCCAGGGGAATGGCCGAAGCTGGCTGGTTTGGGGGCGATCTTCGTGGTCCAAATCACTTTGCTGAACTTCGGGACTTACTTCACCTCGGCCGCCTATGCCGTGGTGCTGATGAACAGCCACCCGATCTTTACGAACGTCGTGGCACACTTCTTCGCTCCCGACGATCGCATCACACCGCTGCGGGTCCTGGGGCTGACGGTGGCTTTCGCCGGTATTTGCGTGGCGTTTCTCGGCGAGCCCGACGCCCGCTTGGCCTCGCGTCCCGTCCTGGGCAACATTATTTCGGTCGTCACCGCTCTTTCGTTTGCCGTACGGATGGTCTACACCCAGCACTTGGTACGGCGCACCGATCCGGCACGAACGATCTTTTGGCAGACCCTGTTCGCCGTGCCGATCTTCGGGCCGGCCGCCTGGTTGTTCGAGGCACCCTTGACGGGTCCGCTGGACTGGAAGCCGCTGTTGGCACTGTTTTATCAGGGCTTCGTGGTGGCCGGGTTCTTGTTCATCGTTTGGGCGCGGCTGTTGCGGCGTACCCCCGTGGGGGCTTTGTCGGTCTATGCATTCCCGACACCGATTTTCGGAGTCCTTGCCAGTGCCTGGGCCTTTTCAGAAGCTATCCCGCCCGCGTTGATGATCGGCGTCAGCGGCGTGGCCATGGGAATTCTGATCGTCACCTTGCAGCCGAAGCTGGAAGCCCGCTGGAGAGAAAAACGGCTATCGGGCGCCATCTAAACCGGCCGCCTAAGCGAGGGTCGACGTCATGCCTGTCGACATGATGCCCGTCCTGGTGAATGATGAGCACCGCCTTCACAATTCGCCCGATTGGACGTAAGTCGGCCCTGCTCGCCCTCGTCGTCACCATCATTCGCGGCGGTAACCAAGTGGCGTTGAAATTCGCCTTGACGGCCTTCGCCCCCTTTTGGACGGCCTTGGGGAGAATGGCGATCGGCGCGGCGGCGGTCGGGTGCTGGTCGGGACTACGCGGCATTCGGCTAAGAACCCGGCCGGGGGAAAAGCGGACGTTGGCGAGCCTTGGTTTGCTCTTCACCGCCCAAATCGGTCTGATGCACTACGGCGCTGATTTCACATCCCCCGCCTACGCCACTGTCTTGATGAACAGCAACCCGATCTTCGCCAACTTATTCGCGCATTTCGCCGTCCCCGGAGACCGCCTTTCGCAACGTCGTATTCTGGGGCTTGCGATTGCGTTCGCCGGAATTTGCGTGGTCTTTCTCGGACGTCCCGAGGCCCGCTTGGCCCCGGCTCCGCTGTTGGGCAACCTCTTGTTGCTGCTATCGAGCATTCTCGTCGCGATACGAACGATCTACACCCAACGCGTGGTTCAGCGAATCGAACCGGAAAAGACCGCCTTCTGGCAGATGATGTTTTCGCTGCCGTTGTTCCTTGCCGCCGCGTTATGGGACGTGTCGCCCCCGCGCGAAGCGATAGACTGGAAAGCAGTCTTGGCGGTTCTCTATCAGGGTGTCATCGTGGGCGGATTGGGGTTTACGATCTGGGCCCACCTGCTGCGGCATCACGCCCCGGGGCCGCTGACGTTCTTCAACTTCGCCGTGCCGCTGTTCAGCGTGGCCTTGAGCGCGGTGCTGATGGGGGAAGCCGTGACATCGAGGCTGATCCTCGGCGCGGTCGCCGTTTTCATCGGCATTTGGTTAGCGACCGGCATATCGCTCAAACTCGCGACCGCCAAAGAGCCGAGCCACCCGCGGCAAGGCGAGGCGTCGGTCCTTGACCCCCCGCTGGGCAAGTAGGCGCATAACGATCGCAAGCGGATCCACCGGGCGGGTCCGTAGGAGAGAGCCGCTATCGGAATCGCCGCGCGGGAAACCGCTATCTCACAAAGTAAGAGAAGGACTCGGCGTAGGAGCCGTGCGAAGTCGTCGTGCCGGTGGGGATGAAGAAGAAACGTTGTACGCGCCGCAACACGTCGTTGGACTCGCGCCCCAGCAAGTTGCAACACAACTCGAAATTGAACCCATCCTTGGTGCGGCCCAAAATCCACTGCAGGGCCTCTTCCCGCGAACGCTTGGGACCGCGAGTGAGATCCTCCAGTGCCTGAATGAGAACGGCGCCGGCGAGCCGTTGCAATGCCGGGTCGAGAGGTTCTTGCCGTGCGGATAGCGTTTTCGTGAGCAGCATAGTTGTGTTCCCCGTGTCTGTGTTTCATAGTGTCAACTCCTCGCGACGGAAGGAATAGGACGGTGGTACTTATCTTGTCTAGGGCGGTGGGCCTAGACAGCGGTAAGGAATGGCTGCCTTCCAAGCACTTCCGATTCACGATAAACCGGGTAAAGCCCCACAGCGCCAACAAGCCCCCGAAGTGGGCGTGCGTGATTTCGTGTTGTGTTTAAAGGGTTCCGGTCACCGCTTGACCGACCCTGCCCTTCTCATCCCCACGGACAACGCAGGCCGCCTCAAACTAAGGACCAACCACTTACGACCCCTGCGCGGACGCCGCCAATCCGACGATCATGCCTCGTCGCGAGGTCATATGTCCGGATCCCGAGGGGGGCATCCCTTGCAGGCGACAATTGAGGCGCACTGTCGAGCTGAAATAGCGCGTGCCGTGAAAAATCGGAGACTGTCCCAAGCGCCGACTGAGCAATTCCATTGGATCAATAGATGTCGATGGCGCGAAGCGGATTTGTCCCCCATTTTCGCTGCGCCTGAGACGCCGGGGTTGTTTGGTTGCCTTCAACCGCCGTGTGGAGGAGACTGTAGGACAGTTGCCGGTCGAGCGCCCCGGGGCCTGTGGGCGATTGCGGATCGAAGAGTGGCAACAGCACGCTTAACTTTGTTCTCTGATGCCCGCCAAACGAATCGTCATTGTCGGTGGAGGATTCGGCGGCGTTTACGCGGCTCGCTTTCTCGAGAAATTCCTTCGCGACGACGAAGCCGAGATCCGTCTGGTCAACCGCGAAAACTATTTCGTTTTCCAGCCACTGCTGCCGGAAGTGATCTCGGGGTCGATCGGGTTGCTCGACACGGTTTCGCCGATCCGGCGGCTATGCCCCCGCACCAAGCTTTACGTGCGCGACATCGAGGGAATCGACCTTGCGCGCGGCGTGGTCTCGCTCGCGCCCGGCATGCGCCCCAAGGGCCTCGATCTCCACTACGACTATCTCGTGCTGGCTCCGGGCGGCGTTACGAACTTCTCCGGCATGACGGGTTTGGCCGAGCATGGTTTACCTTTCCGAACCCTCGGCGACGCGCTGCGCCTTCGCAACCGTGTCTTGCAGGCTCTCGGCGAAGCGGATAACGAACAGGATCAGGAATTTCGTCGGAGGCTCTTGACGTTCGTCGTCGCCGGAGGCGGTTTCTCCGGCGTGGAAGTGCTGGCCGAGTTGAACGACTTCGCGCGACGCGCGACGCGCGATTTCACCACCCTGCGGCCCGAGGAAATCCGTTGTGTCTTGATCCATTCGCGGGACCGCATCTTGCCCGAGATCACACCAAACTTGCCGCCTATGCGGAGAAGTTGCTGCGGCGGCGGGGCGTCGAGTTGAAGCTGAACGCGCGCATTCGCGCCGCCACCGCCGACGCGGCCCTGCTCAGCGACGGCGAGTCGATAGCGACCCGAACACTGGTCAGCACGGTCCCGTCGGCGGCCGCGCCCGTACTGGCCACATTGGATTGCAACAAGACAAAGGGCCGCCTCACGGTGAATCGCCGGCTGGAGGTCGCGGGCTCGGAAGGGCGCGTCTGGGCGTTGGGTGATTGCGCGGCCGTCCCCATGCCGGATGGCTCATTCGCTCCACCCACCGCGCAGCATGCCGTACGCGAAGCTCGAACAGTGGCCGAAAACATTCGCGCGGCGTTGCGCGGAACTCCCGCCTCGGAATTCAATTTCGCCGGACTGGGGAAACTGGGCTCGCTGGGCCACCATTCCGCGGTGGCCGAGGTTATGGGCATTCCCTTTTCGGGTCTACCCGCTTGGTTGCTGTGGCGTACGATTTATTGGTCGAAGCTTCCGGGGTGGGACCGCAAATTGCGCCTGGCCCTCGACTGGGCTACCGCTTTCCTGTTTCCCGGCGACCTCGTCCAATTGCAGCTGCGGACGTCCGACAACATTGTTGGCGAGCACTTCGAGCAGGGTGACCTGATCTTCGCCGAGGGCGACGTTGGGGACCGCGTATACGTCATCACGGACGGGGAAGTTGAGGTTCTGCGCGGCGGCCGGCAGCTTGCCGTGCTGGGACCGGGAGATTACTTCGGCGAAATGGCCATATTCTCCAACGCTCCACGCAACGCCGATGTCCGTGCGCTCGTCGCGGTAGACGCGTTGGCCGTGGGCAAAGGGGATTTTTCGAAGCTCCTCGCGCACTTCCCCGAAATGGCGGCCCAAATCAATCGTCTTGCGCGAGCCGCGAGAAGCGTGACTAGTCCCGGCCGGCAAGGGCAGGTTCAACGGCTCCGTCGCCCCGGGACCGTGCTTAACACGGACCTGGAATCACTCATGTCAACTTGGAAACCCGATCATGTCGTCGTCGTGGGAGCCGCGCTGAACTTGTTCGGTGCCGACACCGTCGCGATCAGTTTTCAGAACGGGATGGGAAATGAGGAGGTATCCCCACCCCCGTGAATCGCGTATTCGTGGCCGTCGTCAAGGCGCTCGAAAGCAAGTATGCGCCGGGAATTAGCGATGAGTAAGGGCGGGCGTCCGCTGTTGCGATTCAGCCCGTTCCCGCCAATCGCTTGTAGCCCTTAACAAAAGCGTTTTGGAAATCCCATGTATCGGGCAGGTCGTTCGGAGGGTACTCTTCGTAGGCCACCATGAAAGCGCCGCCCCGCATCAAGGCACGCCATTCAATCCGAGGCCCAAACTTCGCGAAGTCAGGGAATTGTTCCAGCGCCGCCTCTAAGGCTTGCCGGGAAAGTGCGGCATCGATTTCCAAGTCGTCCTCTCCGTTGATTGTAGAGCGTCGAGATTCCGAGAGTAGCGGACCCCGGTGCGAGCCTTGAGCGTGGACTGCCGGACGCGCCAACAACAAAGCCCCCGGCAGCGGCCGGGGGCTTTGTTTTCATCACGAATTACTTAGGCAATCGAAGTCGCTCGCTTAGCCCGCTTTTCTCATCGCGTGGCGAGGCAAAGTGTATGAGAGGCGCGTCAGGACAAGGCGCGCGCCGCTTGGCGCGCGCAAGCGTACTTGAACAGTACGGTGAGCACGGCGAGCAAGCGCAACGACGTAATGGCGGGCTATCGTGTGCTTGGCCCGTCAGGCGATGAGAAATGCGGGCTAGAAGCCCTCGTGCCCGGGAGGCATCGCCGGCGCGGGCGGATTCTCGTCGGGGATCTCGTGAACCGTCGCCTCGGTCGTCAACATCAGCGAAGCGATCGAAGCAGCGTTTTGAAGCGCCGTGCGCGTGACTTTCACTGGATCAATGACCCCGGCGGCGACCATGTCGCCGTACTCTTCCGACTGTGCGTTGAAACCGAAGTTGGCGTCGGATTGTCCCCGTACCTTCTCGATCACGATCGCTCCTTCGAGTCCGGCGTTAAAGGCGATCCAGCGAAGCGGCGCTTCGACGGCCCGCTGAACGATCGCCGCGCCGTGACGCTCGTCGTCGTCGTCGGCATCCAGGTCGGCAATCCCGCTCGCCGCGCGTAACAAAGCCACGCCGCCGCCCGGAACGATGCCTTCCTCGACAGCTGCGCGCGTGGCGTGCATGGCATCCTCGACGCGGGCTTTCTTTTCTTTCATCTCGGTCTCGGTCGCCGCGCCGACTTTGATCACGGCCACACCGCCGACGAGTTTCGCCAGCCGCTCTTGCAGCTTCTCGCGATCGTAGTCGGAAGTCGTGTCCTCGACTTGCGACCGCAATTGCTTAACGCGTCCCTCGATGGCTTCCTTGCCGCCGGCACCTTCGATGATGGTCGTGTTGTCCTTATCGATGACCACGCGGCTCGCCTGCCCCAGGTCATCCATTTGGACGCCCTCGAGCTTGATGCCGGTCTCCTCCATGATCGCCTTGCCGCCGGTGAGGATCGAGATATCCTCGAGCATCGCCTTTCGGCGGTCGCCAAACCCGGGAGATTTCACGGCGGCCACATTGATCGTGCCGCGCAGCTTGTTGACCACGAGAGTCGCCAGCGCCTCGCCTTCCACGTCCTCGGCGATGATCAGCAAGGGTCGGCTCGCGCGAGAAACTTGCTCGAGCAGGGGAATCAGGTCTTTCATACTCGAAATCTTCTTTTCGTGGATCAGGATCAGGGCGTTTTCAACGACGCACTCCATCGATTCCGGATCGGTCACGAAATAGGGCGACAGATAGCCGCGGTCGAATTGCATCCCCTCGACTACTTCGAGCTCGGTCTCAATCGTCTTCCCTTCTTCGACCGTGATGACGCCGTCCTTGCCGACCTTTTCCATCGCCTCGGCGATGATGTTACCGATGGTCTCATCACTGTTCGCCGAAATCGCGGCGACCTGCGCAATCGCTTCGCCTTCGACCGGCTTGGCGCCTTCGTGCAGCGCGTCGACGACAACCGCCGTCGCCCGTTCGATGCCGCGCTTGAGGGCCATCGGGTTGGCTCCGGCGGCGACGCTCTTCATACCGTCACGGTAGATCGACTGCGCCAGAATCGTCGCGGTCGTAGTGCCGTCTCCGGCCACGTCGCTGGTTTTCGAAGCGACTTCGCGCACCATTTGCGCGCCCATGTTCTCGAGCCTGTCCTCGAGCTCGATTTCCTTGGCTACGGTGACGCCGTCCTTGGTGACGGTCGGTCCGCCGAATTTCTTCTCGAGGACAACATTACGTCCCTTCGGTCCGAGCGTGATACGAACCGTATTCGCCAGTTTATTCACGCCGCTGAGAATCGCCTGGCGGCAGTCCTCTCCATAAACAATTTTCTTTCCTGCCATGTGGGTTTCCCTCTCTATTCTGTCTCTTTGTAAAGCTTTGGCGGGCCTGCCGAGAACGTTAATCCTCGCCGTTTCTCCGGTCGGTGCGGAAACTCATCGCACCGCGCAATTTACGCAGCTTACCGCGACTCGACGCATTCCGCCCAAAGCAAACAAACGGAACACGCCTCGCGAACGCCGGCGATGAGTGAGTCCCGAAAGCGGGGATGCAGGCCGATTGCCGGCTCCCCAGGCGCTATCGACACCGAGGAGATTTCAACTATCAAGGTTACCGGCACACCGACGGTGTGTCAAGAATAGCCCTAGCAGGAGCGAGTCTACAAATGACTGCCGCGGGCCGAACAGCCGCGACCTTCGACAAGCGGCGTCTGGCGGACGCAAACGTTGGCGCCCATGACCTCAATACACAAAAGCCACCGGGCGAACAATCATACCGTTTCCGCCGACTATGTTCAGCGGAACCCCGACGAAGAACACGTTCGTCTCGCCCAGAAGCTGATCCACGTTGTTGAGCTGCTCGTACGCCAAGATATCTCGGGTGAGGAACGCATGGTGGATTGGTAGAAGAATTCTATACTCGGTTTCGCCTTGCCCCGCTTTTCGGCCAAACTCGGTCAAACTGTCGCATCCCAGAGCATCCGTTGCGAAGGCGCGAACGGGAAGCTCGGCGAGGTAGTTCGCCGCATCCTCCGAAAGGACCGAATATACGGGGTACTCGTCCGCCTGCGTGGGTGGCTGATAGCCCGTGTAGACGAGTGCGATTTCGGCGGGCTCAACCCCGGCCTCACGAATGCGCGATAGCGGAATGGTCGAACCCTGTTCGAGGTCGGACACATCGATGATGCGGACACGACCCATAAACACGGATAGCGGGAATTGGTCGAGGCCCTTATTCTCCGGCGAGCCCATGTGTTTGGGTGCGTCGACGTGTGGCCCGCCGTGATTGAAGAGCGTGTAATAGGAGTCAACGAAATACACTGGCTCGAAGGCTTCGACGTCTTCGAAGGAGTTTCCCCGATCGAACCCCAACTCCTTGAGCGGACGTTCACCCCAAAATCGGGCGGGAAGGTCCTCGGTGACGGCCGCTCCCATATCCACTACCCGCTTGGGAGCCGGGAAATGCACAGCGGTTGTTTCCGAGGACTGTTGACAGCCAACCAGCCCGAATAACGTAGCGATCGCGAGAATGCGTTTCATGAATCTGCCTCCGAGGTTGGCGTTGAAATCAGACTTGCTTCCGTCTACTTCCGTGGACTCGTACCCGTTACCGGCCATGGTGTTTCGCAATGGTCTCCTCGCTCAGGCGCAGGAACCGCGCCGCGTTGTTGTAGAAGATGTCGCGTTTCTGCTCTTCGGTGAGAAAGGGCGCGGATTCGATCGCTTCGATCGCAAGGTCGATTGTTTCGGGCCACTGCATTTGGTCGGAACCGAACATGAGACGCTTCCCCAACCCGGCGTCGATGAGCCCTTTTAGGTAGTTGTGAAAGGCTTGACGCGGTATGATCCAGGTTACCGTGGACAAGTCTCCGTAAACCCGCGGGTACATGTACATCAAGGAAATCGTTTCAGCCAAGCGGGGGAACCCGGTATTTTCGAGGTAGATCCGCAGCTTGGGATGACGCTTTAAGACGTCCTCGAGCAGTTCCGGCCGCCCGGCGGATATTCCGAAACGCTTATCAGCTCCGCCAATACCTTGGAGATGAATGAGGGTCGGCGCGTCAAATTCCTCGGCCAACGCGAACAGCGGTTCGAGAGCGGGATCGTTGGGAGGAATTCCCCGGTATTGATTGGCTAGCTCGCCCATACCCTGAAGACGCCCGCTCTGGTACGCGTCTCTCAAGTTCGCGAGATTCGCCTCGCTCGGATCAAATATGAACGGAGAGGCGATGAAGCGATCCGGCTCAGCCTCGACCCACTCGTAGACTCGGTCCGCCCGTCCGCTAAGGAAACCCAAAACGATGTTGTGACGACGCATGGCCTCCACCGTCATCGTCAATACGTCCTCTTCCTTTTTCGCGACCGTCGGCACACCTTCACACCATGAGTGGGGCAGACAAGGCCGCGGGGCGATCTGACCGGAATCTGTGCGAGGCAGCGGCCCCAGCACGTGCAGGTGCATGTCGATAATGGGCGGCTTGTCCTGCGCGGTGGCCGGCGGTGCGACCACCGCCGGCAACAAGGGGACAATCATTAGCCATCGTTTCATCTGAGTTCTCCTTGGCTGCCAGGTGATGTTTTCGCGGGATTGTCACGATTTGTTATGGAATCAGTTGCTTCTACTCCACTGTCCGACCGCCGGCAGATTGCGTGGGCGGGTCCGTGAGCCGTCCGGCGTTGCCTCATCTCAGCCCCTCTCGCAACCGATCCACCTCGGCGCGGATCTCCCCACAACGGCCCCGAAAAATCTCGGCGTCCACCGAATACGCCAGGTACGTCACCCCTTCCCCCATCCACAACTTCGCCTGCTCGAGCGAATTCGCGAAACAGCCGGCGGCGACGCCTTGACGCTCGGCCGCCGCGGCGATTGATCGCATGGCTTCGCGGACCCGAGAGTGCGTAACCTCCCCGGGGATTCCCAACGCCTGAGAAAGGTCGTAGGTACCCAGAAACGCAACGTCGACGCCTTCTTCGGCCAGGATTTCCTCGACCTGATCGAGCGACTCTTGTGCCTCGACGTGCAGCACAACCAGCGTATCGTCGTCCGAAGTGCGCCGGAACTCGTCGACTGCTCGGCCGCCGTGATGCGCGGCCCGCACGAAGGGATTGAAACCGCGCACGCCTCGCGGCGGGAACTTTGTCGCCGCGACGG
Organism: Bryobacterales bacterium; assembly: GCA_965248235.1. Classification (GTDB taxonomy): domain Bacteria; phylum Acidobacteriota; class Terriglobia; order Bryobacterales; family UBA6623; genus UBA6623. The sequence continues at coordinate 1,857,339 of CBDFIU010000004.1, forward strand.
CGCGGGAGGCATCGTCAGGCGACGAAATTTGGGGGATATGCAAACCGACCGCCCCGAGGTCGAGGACTTCCAAAATGTCGCCTGCGTCGTTGTTGCGCACACGCACCAACGGCGCAATCTCGGCGGCCTCGGCGGCACGAATCAGGTGTGCCGTCGTCTCACCTGAAAAAGCCGCGTGCTCGCGGTCAATGATGACGTGGTCGAAACCCGCCAGCCCCAGGCCCACGACAACTTCGGGCGCGGGCATCTCGACAAAGCATCCGAGCAAGAATCCCTTCTCTTGGAGGCGCGCTTTGGCACTAACGCGATGCATAGCGATGCGGTCGCCCAGTAGCGACCGAGCCGCGAACTTGCGACCAGCCCAGGTGCCGGCGCCGCACAGGTCTCCGCCGCTTCAAGAGGGCCGCACTGACCCCGCCGGTGCCGGATCCTGCTTCGCGGCCTTGTCTTCTTCGGCCTGCTTGGCCTTCGCCAAATCAAGCGCCACGTCGACGATCATATCTTCCTGACCGCCCACCATACGCCGTCGGCCCAACTCGACCAAGATCTCGCGGGTGTCGATGCCGTATTGCTCCGAAGCCTTTTCGGCGTGCCGCAGAAAACTCGAGTAGACGCCCGCGTATCCCAGCGAAAGCGTTTCGCGATCGACCCGCACCGGCCTGTCTTGCAAAGGCCGAATCAAATCCTCGGCGGCGTCCATCAGCGCAAACAGGTCGCAGCGGTGCCCGAAACCCAATCGATTCGCCACGGCGATGAAAACTTCGAGCGGCGTATTTCCCGCGCCCGCGCCCATACCCGCCAGCGAGGCATCAACCCGCCGCGCGCCGTGCTCAATGGCCACGAGCGTATTCGCCACCCCCAACGACAGATTGTGATGCGCGTGCATGCCGCGCTGTGTCTCCGGCTTGAGAACGTCGTTGAAAGCCTGGAATCTCTCCGCCACCTCGTGCATCAGCAGCGCGCCGGCGCTGTCGGTCACATAGACGCAATGCGCGCCGTAGGACTCCATCAACTTCGCCTGGCGCGCCAGCTCGTCGGGCGGCGTCATGTGCGCCATCATCAGGAAGCCCGCGACGTCCATACCCAGCTCGCGGGCACACTCCATGTGCTGTTTGGCGACGTCGGCCTCGGTCGAGTGCGTTGCCACCCGCACCGAACGCGCACCGGCCTGATAGGCCTGTTTAAGATCCTCGATCGTCCCGATACCGGGCAGTAACAGAGCCGTGACCTTGGCCTGCTTGACGTTTTCGGCCACGGCGGCGATCCACTCGTAATCGGTGTGCGCCCCGACCCCGTAATTGAAACTCGACCCGGCCACACCGTCGCCGTGGCTGATCTCGATCGCATCGACTCCGGCGGCATCGAGCGCGCGGGCGATGGCCGACGCCTGCTCGACGGTGTACTGGTGACGAATGGCGTGCATGCCGTCACGCAAGGTGACATCTTGCACATAGAGTTGTGGTTGCTCGGTCATGCCGGAACTCCTTCCTGCTTAAGATGCTCGGCCAGCCGCTCGCCCGTCGCCAGCGCCGCCGAGGTCATGATGTCCAGGTTCCCGGCGAAGGCCGGCAGGTAGTGCGCCGCGCCTTCGACCTCGAGGTAGACCGAAACTTTCAGCCCCCCGCCGGGAAGCGGCTCGGGCAGCGCATGCCCCTGATCGGGCGCGATCGGCTCAAACTGCACTTCCTGTTTCAAGCGATACCCGGGAACATATTGCCGCACGCGCTCGACGAAGGCCTCGATCGAGCGACCGATGGCGGCTGTGTCGGCCAGGTCGGTCAAGCAGAAGACCGTATCGCGCATCACCATCGGCGGCTCGGCCGGGTTGAGGACAATGATCGCTTTTCCCCGCCGCGCGCCCCCGACTACTTCGAGGGCCCGCGCCGTGGTGTCGGTGAACTCATCAATATTCGCCCGCGTCCCCGGACCCGCCGATTTGCTCGCAATCGACGCCACGATCTCGGCATAGTGCACCGGCGTCACTTGATTCACCGCCGCGACGATCGGCACGGTCGCTTGCCCGCCGCAGCTGACCATGTTGAGATTGGGCGCGTCGATATGCTCCCCCATATTGACCACGGGGATGACATATGGCCCGATCGCCGCCGGAGTTAAATCGATGATGCGCTTGCCGCGTTCGCTGAGCACTTCGTGGTGCCGCTTGTGGGTCTTCGCCGATGTAGCGTCGAAGACGATTTGGACGTCCGCGAATTCCGGCATCCCAACGAAATCATCGAGCCCCCCGTGGGTGGTCGAAATACCCATCGAACGAGCCCGCGCCAGCCCGTCGGAATCCGGGTCGATCCCGACCAGCGCTCGAACCTGAAGCGCGCCCGACGAACGAGCCTTCATCATTAAGTCGGTGCCGATGTTGCCGGACCCGAGAATCGCAACAGAGGTGGCCATGACGGGGGTAGTATAGCAACGCGAGCGGTCGTGAACCGTGAGCCGTGAGCCGACCCGCGCCCTTCTTGACGCGCTCGGTTACTCGAAGATATCAGTGGGGGAAATTTCGAGATCAAGTTCCGGAATGCGCAGCGATTTGACCGCGGACAAGCCTTCCGGCCCATAAGCCGACAACTGCTTGCGCCAGGGATCGGCAAGCCCAATGTGCCGGACGCCCCACGCGCGGTATTCCTCGAACTTTTCGAGAATCTCTGTATGCCGGTCCTCGCGAGAGACGATTTCCACAATCACGAAGGGCGGCGTCGAAGGCACGAGTTCCGCCGGCTTTTCGCGAAACACCGCGAAGTCGGGGATACGAATATGGTCCGGGGAGAGGCGCACCCGCAACTCCGTGGCAAGGTGAAGATCGTGGTTTCGGCTCAACGGCGTGAACAATTGGACAAGGCGGACTTGCACCGCGCTGTGTGGGTATTCAGGCATGCTCCGCTCGACGATTCGGCCGCCGACGTACTCGGCGTCCGGTTCGAAGGTCGTTCGCAAATATTGATCGACCGTAAGCATGGTTTGCGTCGCCACCGGGTTCAGCTTAGCAAAAGGAGTGGGTCGATTCGCTCTTCGGGCATCGGCTCATCGGCTCCCGGGTCGGTTGCAACAAGGGCGCTGTGTCTCTCGGGCGCCGTCCGTGTGCGGGCGAGCCTTTGTCGAACCGCGGAGTGTCCCCGGCCTTCATTCCGCTTTCTTGAGAAGCCGTAGCTCCTTCAGTATTGCCCGCTGTCCTTAATCAAGACCCTGATTCGGGCGAGATCGCCGGCTTCGAAGTCTTCCAGGACCGGTTTATCCTTTCCACCGATCAACTTTTTCTTGGCCTTGAGCTTGGTCTTCTCTTCTACCTGGGCGCCGTAGCGTTGTCCCGATGAACGGTCGACGACACTGATGATTCGCTGCTTGTAATCGACTGAAACCAGCTCGACCTCTTTGGTGATCAGGTTCCCGCTGAATTGGCCGAGGGCAACGGGAACGACGAGCGCGGCTACGAGAAAGAGGGCGGCGAGAGTGGGACGATTGCTTATCATGGCCGGATTATATCCTAATCTGAATTTCAACTCCACTCGATCGATCCGTGGATCCGTGCCTGGTTCGCGCCGGGCTTTGTGGCGAGGAGCTCCGAGCATGCCCGAGCCTAGTCCGATCGGGGCGGAAGGCCCCACGTAGCCTGGATCCAAAGTACTGATACAACCTTAGGATAGTACCTTCATCTTGGGTTTGTTTCGCAAAAATGGTCTGGGCCGCGTCGGGGTGCCGGGTCAGGCCGGCTGCTGGAGCGCCTGGCGGGGGCCTTGCCGCAGGTTCCGGAGCCCATTTCAGCAAAGGGTGACTGTCGTAGACAGGCGACAAATCTCGACCCGCGGGCTCGGGTGGCAGTTTGGCGTTGATTCTCCATTGGAGAGCGGCCGGCCGATGCTTAGGACCTCTCTTAACGTATTGATATTATGAGACATAGTGTCATCTTGGCTTCGTTTTGTAAAATCCTTTCGAGCGGTTCTTTGGAGTGCCACGTTCCGGCCTCCCGGTGACGGTCCGGGGTTCGGATGCCGGTCTTGTCGCCTGGTTGGCCGGGGGCGTGGGGCGGGAATCCCGTTTGCCTCGATCTCCGGCCGCAAGCGCCGGGCCTCGATCGCCTTGCGACCGGTTTCAGCAACCGGGGCCTTTGAACGGGGTGTCCCCTCGCGAGCGTGGATCTGGCTTGACGATGATCCTCCCTTTGGGGCCGGCGGGCAAGGCGTCTCTCAACAAGTTGATATCGTGGGACATAGGGTCGTCTTGGCTTCGTTTCGTACAATTCTTTTCCGGAGAATTTGTCGGACCGCTGATCGGTTCTTTTTTCCCTCCCCAGCTTGCCGTTGATGGTCTTGCGTATGGGGCTCCGGCCTCAGGATAGCGAGCTTGTCAACCGGTCTTGACAAGTGCGGGAGCTGTCGCGATGTCCCCCGGTCCCCGATCTCCCAGGCGGCGGTGGGATGAAGATTCTTTATTCGGTGGCTGTTTTAATGCATAGGTGAGCCGGCGAAGAGGTCCTCCTGAGAGGGATAAAAAGCTAAGCGCAGCCGCCCAAGGCGGCGCCTTAGAACCCGAACTCAGGAGGACTGAAATGCACTATATCGGACTCGACGTCCACAAGCAAAGCGTCAGCTACTGCACCAAGACCGCCGCCGGGGAGTTGGTCGAGGAAGGTCGCATCGACGCCACCCGCGAAGCGCTCGCAAGTTGGGCCCAAACGCAACCGCCCTGGCGCGGGGCGATGGAAGCCACCTTGTTCAGCGGCTGGATCCACGACACGCTCGCGCCCTACGCCGACGACCTCGCCGTCGGACACCCCGCCGCCATGGAAGCCATCACGCGGGCCAAAAAGAAAAGCGATCGCCTCGATTCCGACAAGCTCGCCGACCTATGCCGCGTCAACCTGCTGCCGCGCGTGTGGATGCCGCCGCGCGAGCTGCGCGAATTGCGCCGCCTGCTGCGCTTTCGCCGACGCCTGGTCGAACAAGCGACCTGGTCGAAGAACCGCATCGCGACCTTGATGATGGAAATCGGCGAGCCCTACGCCAAGTCCAAACTGCACGGCAAACGCTACTTCTACCGCTTTCTCGATGATCTGAAGGCAAGCGAAACCGACCTTCTCCTGTTGGCCGCGAGCCGCGACCGTCTGGAGGATTCCGCCGAGCTCGCCCGGCTTGTCGAGAAACGCCTGCTCGAGCATCCGCTGTTGTGCGAGCGTGTGGCGAGGTTGCAAACGATCCCGGGCGTCGGGGCGATCACGGCGCTCACGTGGGCGGTCGAGATCGGCGACCCGCGGCGCTTTCGCTCGCTCGATCGCGCGGTGAGCTACTGCGGGCTCTGCGCGCGGCTCAACGAATCGGCGGGCAAGAGCAAACGCGGCCCGCTGTCGAAGCAACGCAACCCGCATCTGCAACACGTGCTGATCGAAGCCGCCAAGCTTGCGCCGCGCTGGAACGAGCCGTTGGCCGGGTTGTATCAAAGCGAACTCGAGCGCGGACATCGCAATCGCGCGACGATTCGCGTGGCCCGCAAGCTGGTGGCGATGCTGCTCGCCATCGACCGCCGCCAAAGCGGCTACGAAGCGCGAGACTAGCGACGTAGCGATGCGCTGAACGACTTTCCGCCGGGCCTCGGCGTTCGGTGACTCCGTAACGGCTCCGCCGCGGCGGCGCCCGAGACGGCATGGTGACTGTTTCGAGGCCGGCGGAATCGACTTTGTTGGACCCGAACTGAATCTTCCGCGACGGCGCGCCTTGGCGTGCCCGAGGCGGCTCATGGATGTCTGGTCGCGCCCGAGGCGGGCGGTGATCGAAGTGAATGCGATTCGGTGACGGGAGTTCGTAGGCGTGGCAAGACGCCACCAATCACGCGGACTCTGATCCGCCAACGCCGGACCTGCGTCGGGTGACGAGGGCCGTCCATCGCCCTCGAAAATCTTCCAATAAGCGGCTGAGCGGAACCCGTCAAGGGTTCGCTTCGCCGCTGCGCGCCCTTGACTGAACCCGCTCAGCCGCCCAACCCCCCTAATACGAGGGCGATGGACTCCGAGCGTCGCTCACCCGACCCGAATCGAGAGCGACGATTGCTTCGCCCTTTCTCCATCACCCATCCCTCACCAACAGCGGGCTGACTGCGTCCACCCCTTGCGGACACTTGACAGATACCTGTCATGGATGTCTGCCGCCCGGCCTGCTCCCCTGCCTTTTTGGCAAAACTGTCGATGAAAAGACGGACAGGGCTTTTCGTCTCTTTGCCGTCAGACTCCGGCTTTCCCGTCGGCAGCGGTATTTGCCTCAAGAGTTGGTTACGCGCTTTCGCAGGCATTACCGCGATAGCCAGAGTCGCGAAAGTTTTGCCGGAGAGCTTCACAACTGATGCATTCATGCCGGACTCGAACAACCCGTAATTTTCTCGAACCAACTTCCGGGCATAATCACGGACGAGGCCGTCGTCGATCTCGAATGTAACGTAAGCGCCATCTGGAACCCTTTCCGCGCGTTCGAGCACTCGGACAAGCTCCGTTCGGCACCACTCATCCGTCCTTCCGGCATCACGGTAGCTCAACTCGTCTCGAATGTTACGCACTTTTCGAGGGGACGTCCGCAGAAGCCGGGCGAGTTCGTAGTCCGCCGGAGACTGTTGACTCCAAGTCGGGTGGTGTCGCAGAAGCATTTGCACCACAGCGATCGTCGTCTCTCGGCCGGGAAGGCTGCCCAGCCCGCGGTCCACAAAAGCCTCCAAGAGATCTTCTAGGAACGCCGTATCTCGCAAACTGGCGGCGGTTTCTCGTATTTCGCTCATGAATCCGGCCTCCAATTCCTGATCAAGCTACCCGATTATACTTGGGCCGCCCTGGTCGGCACCAATGGCAACACCCATATCTGCTAATCTAACCTCGGGAAACGGCAAGCCCTGGCGGCCCGCAACATGGCAAAACGCGTTAGAAAAAGACTGTCAACCGTCCCTACCTTGTACGAAATTCTTGGCCCGGGCACTGAGGCCGCCAAGGAATTCGCTCGCGTCGTCGATCTGCTTCTGTTTCATGAGGCAAGGCGCAAGGGCGGGACATCCGTCATCTACGACGACGCGGCGGGGGATTACGCCGGTCTGGATGCCCTTCACGAACGGACCGGATTTCAACACAAATACTTCTCTTCCCCTTTCACGTCCGGGCAACGTCAGCAGATCAAGCACGCGCTTGAGATGACCATTGAAAAATGGAACGACCGTAAGGGAAAGAAACGCAAGCGCGGTCCCGCCATCGACCGATGGGTGCTTGTCACCCCCCAGGACCTCAAAGAGTCGGCGCGCCGGAAAGACGGCGGTGACGTCACGTGGCTTCAGGATTTAAGCAAGGGCACGCCCTTTGAGGTCGAGCACTGGGGTCATAAGAAGCTGCTGGCGTTATTCCTGGAAACACCTTCGCTGTGCCTCTTCTACTATCCGGACGTGCTGCCCCAGGGAGCGGCTCGCAAGCGCACGATTGAAGACACGCGGCGACGTTATGACGAAAACTTCCTCCAGCACCACCGCGAGATTCATTTCATCGGGATGTCCGTTTACAAGGAGGAAGCAACCAAGGGAGTCCCGATTGATAGGATCTACATTCCACTTCGACTAGTCAATGCAGATGCGGACGTCAACAAGCCGGATGTTCCCCGAAACGACCCGCTGAACCTCCTCGAACGAGGAGGCAAACACGTTGTTCTCGGAGACCCCGGCTCCGGCAAGTCCACACTCTTGAAATTCCTGGCGCTTGCCGGGCTTTCGACGGAGTTGCAAGAGCGTTATGGGTCTCGGGAGGACAAGCGTCGTCTCCCCGTCGTTGCGATTCTGAGGGACTACGCGGATCGCCTCAAAGAAGACAAGAACCTTCCTCTCTTGGACTACATCCAAGAGGTGGTTGAAGCCGACTTTTCCCTTAACAGCGCCGATTCTGCATTCTTCGAGTACTACTTGGAGAACGGAGAGGCGATTCTGCTGTTCGACGGTCTCGACGAACTTCCGCAACGTTTCAAGAGAATCATTCGCAATCGCATCCGCGCACTGGCGACGACGTACCCGGGGAACACCATTATCGTTACCTCTCGCGTCGTTGGATACTCCAATCCCTTTCGGTTCAGCGAGTCGGAGTATCGCCACCACAGGGTCGCGCCGCTCGAACTACCCGAGATGAAGCGCTTCGTCGAGGACTGGTATGCGGCGCGGGTCGATGCGCCGGCTCTGCGAGAGCAGAATATTAAGGATCTTACTCGGATCTTAGAGGGTGGGGGCCAGCTCGCCATTCACGATCTTGCGCGGAACCCTCTGTTGTTGACAATCATTGCGCTGGTGCACCGTGTTGACGCCGTCCTGCCCGACGAGCGTGTTGTTCTTTACCAAAAATGCACCGAGACATTGCTGAACACGTGGCATTACTGGAAGTACAGGGACGAGCAGAGCCCGAAGAAAGGCAAAATCGAACGCCGGAACCGCACTCGGATGGAGGCTATAGCTCACTGGATGCAGTGCCGAGGGGCGAACAGCGAAGACCAGCGGGCCATTGCCCCCCACGACGAACTCTCGGATTTCCTCACCGAGCATATCGCAACGAACGAAAAGACGCGCGATTCGGATGACGACCCGCGAGATCTTGCGGAAGAGTTCCTCGAGTTTGTAAAACAGCGCGCAGGCCTCCTCATCGAAGTCGGGGACCAACGGTATAGCTTTGTCCATCTCACCTTCCAGGAGTACCTCACGGCCTCGTTCTATCGGACTCGGGCGGAGGGAAAAGGGATCGAGGCGGTTTGGCGAGACCTCGGGCGGAGACGCTCGGAAGCTCGATGGCATGAGGTGATCCGGCTGTTCACGGCGGCGCTTAGTAATGACCAGGCACAGGAACACGTAGTGGTCGACCTCTTGAAACAGGAGAAGGATGACAACTGCGCAAGGCTCCTGGGTGGGTGCTTGCTTGATGGAATCGCACCGGCGGAAGAGCGGTCCAAAGAAGTTGTCGGCCGATTATTCAGCCGCGCAGCGTCCGCCGAGTCGGCGGACCGGCTTCAGCTCGTCATCGAACCGCTACGGTTCTGGGTTTCGAAAGACAAATCGAACCGCGACAAAGCTGTGGATTGGCTCGGTAGCGATTTCGTTCGCGGCAAAAAAAGGCTGAAAAAGAGCGGTTGTTCCTCATCGCGATTGCCGCGCGATTCTCCCAGGATAAGCTCACCGCGGCAGTAACCAAAGGGCTCCCGAACGCGAGTCCACCTTTCGGTCTGCTCTTCCTCCTACCTGCTAGAGAGCCATCGAAGGCTCTCATTCAGAAGTGCCATTCGAACCACCGAGTTGGGCAGCAAATTTGGTCTCTGGAAAACCCAACTTTGAACTTTGCCGCCGCGATGACCAAGTTTGTCGATTCCGTTGTGTCAGATGACCTCGCCGCTGAAGGTGTTTTCACGGTTGCGCTCACATGTGGTGTTTCGAATGACGGACCCGCTCTGCATCGGTTGATCAACCTCGTATTGACGAGCGATTGCCGAAATGAGTCGCTTGTTCGCTGGGCTGGGACTCTGGGTCAGGCTCTGGATCGGGATCGGGCTCTGGATCGGGCTCGGGCTCTGAGTGAGGTCGGAAGCGGCCAGTCGTTCTCGGGGGAGGCCCTTGAAGACTCGTCTGTGGCCTCAACCTTATGCGACTACATCGGCAGCGTCTTTGAGCTCAAGCCGGAACCGCAATGGGGCGAAGCTGTCAGAACCAACCTCCTTCCTCGCATACCCGAGCTGACCGATTTATTCGACGAGGGGCTCTGGGCGGAAGTGGAGGAGCACTGCCGAGGCGCTAAACCAACCGATAGCGATTGCTTTTTCGCGGGGTGGCAGATCCTCGCCGATTCAACCCTTTACATCTTTGGCCATCACGATAAGCAGGAAGAGTCGCCGTTCGCCACGATCGCCAAGTTAACGCGCGATATCGACCATCCGGCCCTGCAGATCGCGCATTGCATTCGCGATCTCGCCTATGGGGACGAGTCGCGTGGTGGCGACCTCGTCGCGATGGTGAAATCCAAAGACCCGGCTTTCCGCAAGATCTTCGAGGATGCCCTCTGGATCGACCCTCGCCCGAAGCGGAAATCCACCCGCAAGTAGCGATGAGTGTAGGGATCTTTCCTGGCCTAATCGACGTTGATCAGGTTCGATTACTCTTGGACTAGGAGCTGTGCCGCGAGCTACTCGCTCGCCTCCGTGGTCCGTTGCCCCAGAAGGCATCATCTCCCAGAATACGCGAAAAGGCCTGATCACAACAATGCGATCAGGCCTCACGCGGTTTGGATTTTTAATCGGGCGGCGTCCTACTCTCCCACGCAGTCGCCCGCGCAGTACCATCGGGGCTGAGGGGCTTAACTACTGTGTTCGGGATGGGAACAGGTGTGACCCCCTCGCTATGGCCACCCGAAATTGGTGAACCGTGTCGCCGAATTACGTTACGCCGAATTTACGTGTTGCCCGATTCCGTTCAGTGCGGTTCAGCGGGGTCACATCGATTCGGCGCGGTTCGTGTCGGTCGGTTTCCCGTCACCGCAATTCGGCGACACGAGTCAGCGACACGAGATGAATATCGTAGGGTCGAGCAACAAAAGAGATCGCGCTTTACGAGCTACCTGGGAACCGTTCGCCGCGAGCCGTGATGAAAGTTCCGACTAGGCGAAAAAATGGAGACAGCCACCGATTTTCGCTTTGTAACGGCATCGGAACTTCAGGCTTCGAGGAACGAAAATCGGGTGGCAGTCCCCATTTTTTCGCCTCGCGGCCTTCGGTTCACGGTTCACGGCTACGGTTCACGGATCGACCGCTGACGCGGTCGATCCTGATTCCGCTCGAGGTAGATTTATGGTCAAGCCGAACGGGCGATTAGTAACGGTTAGCTGAACGTGTTACCACGCTTACACATCCGTCCTATCAAACTCGTCGTCTTCGAGTGCCCTTCCTAGGGGTTAGCCCCTTGGGAGATCTCATCTTGGGATAAGTTTCGCGCTTATATGCTTTCAGCGCTTATCTCAACCGAACTTCGCTACCCAGCGATGCCACTGGCGTGACAACTGGCTCACAAGAGGTTCGTCCGTTCCGGTCCTCTCGTACTAAGAACAGGTTCCCTCAAATCTCCTACGCCCACCACAGATAGGGACCGAACTGTCTCACGACGTTCTGAACCCAGCTCACGTACCGCTTTAATGGGCGAACAGCCCAACCCTTGGGAGCTTCTTCACCCCCAGGATGCGATGAGCCGACATCGAGGTGCCAAACCCGGGCGTCGATATGAACTCTTGGCCCAGATCAGCCTGTTATCCCCGGCGTACCTTTTATCCGTTGAGCGACGGCCCTTCCATGCGGAACCGCCGGATCACTATCGCCTGCTTTCGCACCTGCTCGACTTGTAGGTCTCGCAGTCAACTCGGCTTATGCGATTGCACTCTACGACTGATTTCCAAACAGTCTGAGCCGAGCATCGCGCGCCTCCGTTACATTTTAGGAGGCGACCGCCCCAGTCAAACTACCCACCAACCAGTGTCCCTCTCCCCGATCAGGGGAGCAGGTTAGAACCGTAACACAGCCAGGGTGGTATCTCACGGTTGGCTCCTCCGAGCCCAAGAGCCCGGATTCAAAGCCTCCCACCTATCCTGCGCAAACTGGACCACGATTCACTGGTAAGTTATAGTAAAGGTGCACGGGGTCTTTCCGTCTTGTGGCGGGCACCCGGCGTCTTCACCGGGACCACAACTTCGCCGGGCAGGTTGTTAAGACAGTTTCCAGATCGTTACGCCATTCGTGCAGGTCGGAACTTACCCGACAAGGAATTTCGCTACCTTAGGACCGTTATAGTTACGGCCGCCGTTCACCGGGGCTTCGGTTCAGAGCTTCACTTCCGAAGAAGTTAACCACTCCCCTTAACCTTCCGGCACCGGGCAGGCGTCAGCCCCTATACGTCGTTTTCGACTTAGCAGAGACCTGTGTTTTTGTTAAACAGTCGCCTGGAACATTTCACTGCGGCCTCCCGTGAAGGAGGCGCCCCTTCTCCCGAAGTTACGGGGCGAATTTGCCGAGTTCCTGAACAACCCTTCACCCGAGCGCCTGAGAATTCTCTTCTCGTCTACGTGTGTCCGTTTACGGTACGGGTACCTTGATTCTCCTTAGAGGTTTTTCCCGGCAGCGTGGCATCATGACTTTGTTCGGTTTCCCGATCGTGTCCGCCTTCAGTGATAACTCTTGGGTGGATTTGCCTGCCCAAGACACCTTATGACGACCTAAGTGCATATCCATCAGCACTCTCATTTAGCCTTCTGCGTCCCCCCATCGTCAAACGAATCGAAGGTAGTCGCGGAATATTAACCGCGCGTCCATCAGCTACGCCTTTCGGCCTCACCTTAGGTCCCGACTAACCCTGAGCGGATTAACCTTGCTCAGGAAACCTTAGACTTACGGCGACCAGGGTTCTTACCTGGTTTATCGCTACTAATGCCGGCAGAGTCTCTTCGAAACCGTCGACCGGTCTTTCCAGTCCGGCTTCATCCGGTTCAGAATGCTCTCCTACCATCCCGGGATTCCCGAAGGAATCCCCGGATCCGCGGCTTCGGTACGACGCTTGAGCCCCGATACATTTTCGGCGCCGAAAGGCTTGACCAGTGAGCTATTACGCTTTCTTTAAAGGATGGCTGCTTCTAAGCCAACCTCCTGGCTGTCAGGGCCTTTCGACTTCCTTACCCACTTAACGTCAATTTCGGGACCTTAGCCGGCGGTCTGGGTTGTTTCCCTTTTGACTATGAAGCTTAGCCCCCACAGTCTGACTCCCGCGCTCGATGTCAACGGCATTCGCAGTTTGGTTGGATTCGGTAAGCTGGGAAGCCCCCTAGTCCATCCAGAGCTCTACCACCGTCGCAGATACGCGAGGCTAGCCCTAAAGCTATTTCGGAGAGAACGAGATATTACGGAATTTGATTAGCCTTTCACCCCTACCCTCAGCTCATCCAAGCCGTTTTCAACCGACACTGGTTCGGGCCTCCATCTGTTGTTACACAGACTTCACCCTGGCCAAGGGTAGATCATCCCGCTTCGCGTCTATTCCCAGCGACTCAACGCCCTATTCAGACTCGCTTTCGCTGCGGCTCGCTTACGCTTAACCTTGCCACTGAGAATAACTAGCCAGCTCATTAAGCAAAAGGCACGAGGTCAGGCATTGCCCGCCGAAGCGGACCATAGCCCTCCCACTGCTTGTAGGCATACGGTTTCAGGTACTATTTCACTCCCCTAGCAGGGGTACTTTTCACCTTTCCCTCACGGTACTAGTTCACTATCGGTCGCAAGCGAGTATTTAGCCTTGCCGGATGGTCCCGGCGGGTTCCCACAGGATTTCACGTGTCCCGCGGTACTCAGGATCCCACTAAGCTTCTTCGATTTTCGTCTACAGGACTGTCACCTTCTATGGTCGGATTTTCCAAACCGTTCGGCTAACCGTCGAAGTCCCATGATGTGGTCCTACAACCCCAAGTTTCCCTTACGGGTCACCTGGTTTGGGCTGGTCCGCGTTCGCTCGCCGCTACTAGCGGAATCACTATTGTTTTCTCTTCCTCCAGGTACTGAGATGGTTCACTTCCCTGGGTTCGCTTCGTGGGCCTATGTATTCAGCCCACGATGACCGGTGTTCACACCGGCCGGGTTTCCCCATTCGGACATCCCCGGATCACGGCTTGCTTACAACTCCCCGAGGCTTTTCGCAGTTGGCCACGTCCTTCATCGCCTGCTTGCGCCAAGGCATCCTCCGTACGCCCTTAATAGCTTGACCATACAATCTACCTAGAACGGAATACAGGAACGCTCGTTTGGTTCTTCGTCATACTCGCTCACCGCCCCCCGTCCGAAGATCCCCTCGCGGGTCACCCCTCACGACGTACGGCTTACGAACACAACAAAGACCCGGCGATCTCTCATTGTGTTTTGTGCCCTACGATATTCAATTGTCAAAGATCAAGGAAACCTAACTGAGAAGTTTCCGATTTCAGCCCTTCGCCTCTTATGCCGCCCGGGATCACCCGAGGGCTGAAATCGAAATCCTCGCAACCCTTCTCCGGACCCTTCTCCGGACCCTCGCCAGCACCGTTGGTGGGCCTGGCTGGATTTGAACCAGCGGCCTCATCCTTATCAGGGATGCGCTCTAACCAGCTGAGCTACAGGCCCGCTTTCGGCGGAAAACCGTGAAAGTCGCTGGTGGAGCTGATCGGGATCGAACCGACGACCTCCTGAATGCAAATCAGGCGCTCTCCCAGCTGAGCTACAGCCCCACGGCAAGGTAGCCAGCCCCAGCCCGCTTTTCGACGAGAAAAACGAGCCGATCAATCGAGGCCGGTTGGACGTGCCCCCGCCGCCTGGCGACAGGGGAATCAATTCACTAAACGAAACCGAGAAAGAGAGAGTCGGATACGAATGGAGTCGAACGACTTGCCGCTTACAGAACCCAAAAACTACAGGGTTCACGGACATCGACCCACGTCCTCTCTTAGAAAGGAGGTGATCCAGCCGCAGGTTCTCCTACGGCTACCTTGTTACGACTTCACCCCAATCATGAATCACACCTTGGGCCGCTGCCTCCCGAAGGTTGGCTGACGGACTTCTAGTACAATCCACTTTCGTGATGTGACGGGCGGTGTGTACAAGGCCCGGGAACGTATTCACGGCGCCGTTCTGATGCGCCATTACTAGCGATTCCACCTTCACGCAGGCGAGTTGCAGCCTGCGATCCGAACTGAGGATGGTTTTTAGGGATTAGCTCCACCTCGCAGCTTGGCAACCCGTTGTACCACCCATTGTAGCACGTGTGTAGCCCTGGACATAAAGGCCATGATGACTTGACGTCGTCCCCACCTTCCTCCAACTTGTCGCTGGCGGTCTCCGGCGAGTCCTGCCCAAAAAGGGCGAGCAACACCGAACGAGGGTTGCGCTCGTTGCGGGACTTAACCCAACATCTCACGACACGAGCTGACGACAGCCATGCAGCACCTCTACGAGAGTTTCCGAAGAAAAAACAACGTTTCTGTTGCGGTCCCCCGCGGTTCAAGCCCAGGTAAGGTTCTTCGCGTTGCGTCGAATTAAACCACATGCTCCACCGCTTGTGCGGGCCCCCGTCAATTCCTTTGAGTTTCAGCCTTGCGACCGTACTCCCCAGGCGGCATACTTAACGCGTTAGCTCCGGCACGGACTCAATGAAGAGCCCACACCAAGTATGCATCGTTTAGGGCGTGGACTACCAGGGTATCTAATCCTGTTTGCTCCCCACGCTTTCGAGTCTCAGCGTCAGTCACGGTCCAGAGAGCCGTCTTCACCGCCGGTGTTCCTCCTGATATCTACGCATTTCACCGCTACACCAGGAATTCCACTCTCCTCTTCCGTACTCGAGCCGTCCAGTTTCCGTTGCAGCCTCCCAGTTAAGCCGGGAGATTTCACAACGGACACGGCAGGCCGCCTACACTCGCTTTACGCCCAGTAATTCCGAACAACGCTTGCTGCCTACGTATTACCGCGGCTGCTGGCACGTAGTTAGCCGCAGCTGCTTATGCGGGTACCATCATCATTGTCCCCGCCGAAAGACCTTTACACCCCGAAAGGCTTCATCGGTCACGCGGCGTCGCTGGATCAGGGTTTCCCCCATTGTCCAAGATTCCCCACTGCTGCCTCCCGTAGGAGTCTGGCCCGTGTCTCAGTGCCAGTGTGGCCGTTCACCCTCTCAGGCCGGCTACCGATCGGTGCCTTGGTAGGCCGTTACCCTACCAACAAGCTAATCGGCCGCGGATCCCTCCTCGAACGCCCGAAGGCTTTCATCTCCTTCACTTGTGTGCTGAAGATCGTATGCGGTATTAGCTCCGGTTTCCCGAAGTTATTCCCCATTCAAGGGCAGGTTATCCACGTGTTACTCACCCGTCTGCCGCTGTACTCACGGGCCGAAGCCCGCTTTCTCGCTCGACTTGCATGTGTTAGGCGCGCCGCCAGCGTTGATTCTGAGCCGGGATCAAACTCTCGTTGTATTACTATGACCTGACCACTCGAACGGCTCCACCCTTGCGGGCTTCCCCCTCCAAGCCGAGGACGAATCCCCGAAAAGGCCAGGATAAACAATAGAGTTGTCGTTCCGACTAAAACTCGGAATCATCTAACGAACTGCACGTCCAACCTGATTGTCAAAGATCAGGGCCCCGAAGATCGTCTTCCCAGCCACCCAGTTTCCCGCGTCACCGAAAATCCCTTCAAAGACCGGCCTCAACCCGATTCGACCGCAGGCAGCCTTCCGCGAAACGAATTCGCCCGCAAACCTGGGCCAAACTGTTGAGTTGTCAAACGAGGCAAACGCCGGGAACGGAAATGGAAGGTCTAGCTTGCCTCCCGACGTCCTAACCTGTTCCGTGCGCTCGGAGACACGTCCCCTCACGCATACCGACGTAGTGTAGCATTGGACTTCGCGGCAAGGCAAGCGTTTTCAGAAGTTTTTCAGCGACGATCCAAGCCCTGCCCGTCTCCGCTCCCCTTTCGACCTGGCCAGCCACCACGAATCAGTGGGGCTGGAGCAGACAACGCGACAGTGGGGCAGGTCTCCAGGCCTGCCCTGGCGCAACCTCAAGCCAACCGCCCGGACCGACTTGGAGCCAACCTCACCGCGCGCAAACAAGGACAAGACCGGCCGCGAACGTCGTCGTCGTTCAGCAAGAGGTTCGCACCCGCCTATTCAGCGCACTAGTTCTTGCGCTTCTGCTTGTCGTGCTTTTGCTTGGCGATCCGTCGGCTCAACCTGTCCTGCTTTGCGCTGATCTTCGCTCGTTCTTTCGCGGTCAGGCCGCCGCCGTCCTTGCGATCTTTCTTGATCTCACGATGGAGCTTAGCCTCTTGTGCCTTGAGCTTCGCTGCCTCTTTCTTGGTCAGTTCACCGCTCTCGACGCCGGCTTCGACGCGCTCCTTCTGGCGTTGACGGGTATTTACTTGACTCAGGTGACCACAAGATGTAGGATCGGGGAAATGGAAGATTATCCTCGGAATCTGGCCGAGTTCGAGGCGCGTTTCGCCACCGAGCAGGCCTGTCGAGAGTATCTGTGTCAACTCCGCTGGCCGGAGGGTTTTCGTTGTCCGCGATGCGGGCACGACAAAGCGTGGGCGGTGCGGACAGCGCTGCTGGAGTGCGCCGGCTGCGGGCATCAAGCTTCTCCAACGGCGGGCACAATATTTCAAGACACCCGCCAACCCCTCCAGAGTTGGTTTCGAGCCATGTGGTGGCTCACGAGCCAGAAGAACGGGGCGAGCGCGCTGGGCTTGCAGCGGGTGTTGGGCCTGGGCAGCTACAAAACGGCCTGGACTTGGTTGCATAAGCTCCGGCGCGCCATGGTGCGGCCCGGACGCGATCGGCTCAGCGGGCGCGTGGAGGTTGACGAGACTTACTTAGGAGGCTTGGAGGAGGGCGTGCGCGGTCGCCAAACCGACGCTAAGGCGCTGATTGTAGTAGCGGCCGAGGAAGATGGTGCCGGCATCGGGCGGGTTCGGATACGCACCATTCCCAACGCCTCCGGGGACAGCTTGATGGCCTTCGTCGGCGAGTCGATCGAACCCGGCAGCGTGGTCCATACCGACGGTTGGCTGGGATACGAACCGCTCGAAGGCGACGGCTATCGCCACGAGGTGAGCTACCTGGAGGGGCAACCGGCGCGCGCCTCGAAACTGCTCCCCCGGGTGCACCGCGTGGTGTCGTTAGTGAAGCGCTGGATACTGGGCACGCATCAAGGAGCGGTCAGTCACGAGCATCTCGACTCCTACCTCGACGAATTCGCCTTCCGCTTCAACCGCCGCAAGTCCAGAAGTCGAGGCAAGCTCTTTTACCGCCTGGTTCAACAGGCCGTCGCCGTGCCACCGGCACCCTACAAATCGCTGGTCGGAGGCACCGCGACACGCGCTACGGACGACCACAACATGTAGGGGCTATTTCCCAATACCTGAGTCAAGTAAATACCCATCAAAGTTTGTTTGGATGCCAAGCATCCCTGTCAATCGGCCGATCGTCTTGCTGCTCGGCGCCAAGGATGGACTCCACAGCTTTTTCATGCGCGAATTGCACATCAAGCAGGATTCGGTGCCGGGCATGATGATCCCGTTTCAGTTCACCGCCGACACCACGGGCCGTTTCGAAGTAGCCTGTGCCGAGCTATGCGGCTTGGGCCATCACCAAATGCGGACTTTCTTGGAAGTCGTCGAGCCCGACGAGTTCGATCGCCGCATGAAGCAATTCCGGGAAGAGCGATATTGAAACCGCCGACGTTCCCCCGAAAGGAGACTCTGATCGAGATGGCTGAAGCCCGGGGCTACTTTCCCGTCGCCGCTCCACGGCTGCACGACAGGTGCGGCCTGATTGGGCTATATCGCAACCCACCGTACGCTCGAAGGGGATTTTCGGAGGAGCCACCGATTTTCGCCGTTTATCGGTGTTGGGCACAAAGCGGTTCCGCGACGCGAAAATCGAATGGCAGCCCCTCATTTTCGCCCGAACATACTCCCGCCGCGGGCTGCCGCCCCGCATTTCTCACCGCCTGACGGGCGAAGAGCACGATAGGCCCGCCATTGCGTGGTTGCGTTTGTGACGCCGTGCCCGGCCCGTGCTGACCGGGACAGGGGTAGCGTATTCGCCGGGGTTATTTGTTGCGGCCCTTGCCGTTGCCTGGTTTGTCCGCGCCGCCGCCGCCGCCAGTGCCGGCGCACTTCCCGAAACCGGCCGAGATTCCCATGTCGGCCGAGACGTCGACGGTGCAGGAAGTTTGCGTGGCGAGATCGAGCCCCGTGCAGGCGCCGCCCCAGGAGAGCAGGCATTGTTTGTTCGCCGGTAGGGCCGTTACGGTGACCGTCTCGACCGGGGATTGCGTATAGGTGTAGGTCAAGTTACTGTAGGCGTCGCTCCAGGTCTCGCCGACGGCAAGAGCGGGGTCGCCAAAGGTTCCTGTTTCGGGGTGGAAGTCGAGCAAGTAGGTCTTGTGGCGGTGCGTACCCGAATCGTTGCGCGAGTCGTCGTAGCGAATCAAGGCGCCGCTCATGTCGGACGATGTGGTGGTCGTCGTGTCGAAATCGCCGCTGTTGTCGCGGTACTCGATCCACAGCCAGTTGTTGTTGGTCGTGTCGGTGCCGCGTTTGATCTTCAGCCCCTTTACTCCGGTGGCCGAGGATTCCGCCGGGTGCAGGTAAAACGTCCCGTTGGCATCGACCGTTTGCACGCTGTAGCTGCCCGAGTCGCTTGCGTACCAGCCCAGCTGGTTCTTTTGATAGGGCGTGAAGTGACCTCTACTGCTGCCCATCACGGAGTACGGATCACCGTACTCACCGTGGCTGCCGCCGGCGGGATCGGGCGGACCCAATGGTTCGGCGCCAAAGTCGAGGGAACCCGAGTGATGCAGCCACATGTTGTGGCCGACTTCGTGGGCGGCGACGCGAACGCCTTCGGCGCGGCTGTCCATTGCATTGGTGTGCAGCCAGGAATAGCTCGCCGGGGCGGAATTGTCGGGACGGGCGCCCCAGCAGCCGAGCGACCCGAGCCCATACCAGCACGAGGAGACTCCGGCCGGGGTGGGATGGACGAAGGCGATGCGGTGATAGTTCTCGGGCACGAAACCGTCCGCGGAAGCCTTCTTGAGAGCGGCGTCGATGATTTGGTTGTAATCACGGGCGGCGGTCGAGCAGCCGTAGGGGTCGGTGTCGGGCGCGGGGTCCAATAGATAGGACGAACCGTCGAGCGGGTACACGTCCCCGGAAGCCGTGGTCGCGGAGGCGGTGTTGTAGGAGTTCTCGATGAAATAGGTATTCACGGAGGCGGGCGCGGCGGAAAACCCGATGTCAAGCAGGCCGGGGCGTGTCACGTCGGTTGGGAACGACGTGTCGGGGAAGGTGATCATTAGGAAGGCGATTTTCTGATCGCCCGTGGTGTCGCTACAGGTGTCGGCGGCGGTGATCGAACCGGTGGTTTCGGTGTCGACCCCGGCAATGGACCCTCCGGCGCGAACACCGGTCACGACGGCCTGGTCGCCGCTCTTGGCGTCGCCGGTCGCGTCGTCGGTGAAATAGATCCGATAGGATTCACCGCCGACGACCAGGTCGGTAACGGTCGTTTGCGTGTCGAGCGATTCCTGGTTGATGACGAGTTGCTGAAGCACACCGCTCCAGGCACCTTGCTCTTCGAGGAGGGAGGCCGAGCTGGGGAAGGCTCCGGCGAGTTGCGTCAGCAGGTCTTCGGAAAAAGCGTAGGACAAGGCGATCCGCGGATGCTCTTCGATCAGGTGCTCGAGAGTTTCGACGCGTTCGGCAAGGACCACGGCCGCGCGGTTCCGCAAGGCGGCTTGCTGCGAGGGTGAGGCTGTTAGTTGTTCACTAAGGACCTGGAGAACGGCGGAATTGAGGCCTCGCAGTTGCGCTTCCTCTTCCTCGACATGGTCGGCGGAGAGCAGCGACGCGGCCGGCCCCAACGAGACCGCGCACACGAAAAGAATTCGGAGAGACGCCGCCCGGGCGCCCTGGGTGCGTTTCAAGAAAGTGGGACGGGGGTAGGGCGTTCGCCGAACGCCAACGGGAGACATGGACATGTCTTCGATCGTACGGGCCGCAACTCGCTGAAAACAATGCCCCACTTGTACTACAGCTCCCGTAGGCGAGGAGCATAGGTGTGGCTGGTACTTAGGCAATAAGACAGCCGCCAAGCACTTTGATCAGGCGACCGCGGGGAATTCTCGGCGGGCCGGCCGCAGAATTTCCCAAGAGGGGGTGTGCGCGGGGCTCTACACCGGTTCGCGGCCCACGAGCCGTTCCAGTACGTCATGGCCCGCGAGGAACTCTGATTTAGGCAGGCGGATGCAGCCCAAATCGCAATGGTGCTCGGGATAGAGTTGCTGAAAGATCGAGTCGAGCCAGCAGTCGACCTGTACGCTCAATTGAAAAGAGTTCGCCAAGCATATGCCGCCACCTTCGATCAGGCCGTAGCACTCGTCGCTAAAGGCCGCTTCTTCATTCAAGAGGTGAACGAACTTGCCGTCAATCTGATGCACTTCGGCTCGAACACAGTCCATAGCGGGCATTTTCTCTCGTGGGCGGTGAAAAACCAATGGACCGATGGGTTCAAACTGAATCGCCCTTTTGAGTAGGACTTCCGAACCGGTACATTCAAGAAAATACCAGTACCCTTTTGGCACGACCCACATCGCGGCCGGCGGCTGGGCTACTATACGCGTTACATGACGCGGCGTGTTGCTATCACAGGCATGGGGGCCATCAGCCCGAACGGCATCGGGCGGGAGGCTTTTTGGGATGCGACTCGCCGCGGGGTGAGCGGAGTCAAGAGCATTTCTTCTTTTGACCCCGACGACTTGCAAGTGCGCATTGCCGGAGAGATTCGGGGCTTCGACGAGGACGCCTACATTGACCCGAAATATCGCCCTCATGTCTCTCGGGCCGCGGCGTTGGCGCGGGCGGCGGCGGGCGAGGCGCTGGATGACGCCGGGCTGCGTCCCGGGTCGATGCCGATCGAGGAGCTGCGGGGCGTGGGCGTGATTGTGGGCTCGGGCGGCGGCAGCCAGGTGTTCACTGAAGAGCAATATCGAAAGTACTTCGAGAACCGCGTCAAACAGGTCAGCGTCTACACGATTCCGACGTCGACGATCGGGACGCTTTCGAGCGAGGTCTCGATGGCGTTTGGTTTTCGCGGACCCAGCCACATCGTTTCAACCGGTTGCACGTCGTCGACCGACGCGATGGGGTATGCCGCCGATTGGATTCGCCAAGGCCGCGCCGAGAAGGTTGTCACCGGCGGCGTCGATGCACCGATTTCCTACTTGATCTTGCGTGGGTTCCAGTTGATGAGGATTCTGGCGGCGAAGTGGAATGACGAGCCGGAAAAGGCGTCGCGGCCGTTTTCGAAAGATCGGGCCGGCTTCGTTTTGGGCGAGGGGGCTTGGTTTTTCGTGTTGGAACCTCTCGAGGCGGCGCGGGCCCGCGGGGTGCACGTCTATGGGGAGATCGCCGGTTACGGATCGACTTGCGAGGCGTATCACCGAGTTCGGCTGCACCAAGACGGCGAGGAGCCGGCGCGGGCGATGGGGCTGGCGATCGAGGACGCCGAAATCGAGCGGGAGGCGGTGAGCTATGTGAATTTGCACGGCACCTCGACCGAATTGAACGACCCGATCGAGACGCGGGCGGTGCGGCTGTGCTTTGGGGCCCATGCCGACAAGCTGGCCGGCTCGTCGCTGAAATCGCAAATCGGCCACCCCCAAGGCGCCAGCGGGTCGGCGGGGCTGGCGGCAACGTTGCTGGCGATGCGCGACGGCGTGTTGCCGCCGACGAACAACCTCGAAGAACCGGACCCGGAATGCGACCTCGACTATGTTCCCGACGTCGGGCGGCGACGGGACATCGAGTACGCGCTTTGCAACTGCATCGGCTTCGGCAGTAAGAATTCGGCGCTGGTGATTCGGAGCATGGGAGTCTGATACTCCGCAAGAGGCATGGGGGACGGGCGGGAAACCGAAGCGTAGAAAAAACGCCGCACGGACATCCATTGGCCGTACCGACCCGGCAAGCCGGAAACACAGCCGCCATGCCCGCATCGGGGAACGGCCGGCGTGATCGGGTCCTAACCCACACTTTGCCTCGCCACGCGATGAGAAAAGCGGGTTAGTTTAAGGCGCCGCGCAGAAATTGATAGCGGTCGATTGTCGCCGCGACGCCTTGGCGTCCGAGGGTCCCGACTTTTTCCGATCGCATCACGCGGCCGCGGCACTGCAGCCGAATCTGTTCCCCTTGGGGGTTGGTCTGTCGCAAGGTCACGACGAACTCGATGGGCGACCCCGTCGCAACCTGTTCGTCACGAACGATGAAATAAGCGCCGGACGAACTCATATTGCGCGTCCTGCCCACCACGCTGACCTCACGATCGCTGACACGGACTACATCCAAAGGAAGCTGCAGGCCGAACCGCTGCGATCGGCGACGTTCAGATAATTGGGCGGATGTCACGTTCCTCCGAATCAATTTAGCTAGAAACGTTTCAAACATAACACTATCAGAATGTTTTGTGCAACCCCGACGGGGAGCGCGATATCAGCGCGGAGAACCCGATGGTGAAAGGCGACCGCGCGAAAACAGGGTACAGCCAAGGATTTCGCGGTCCGTCGGCGTTGGAAACGAAGCTGTTTGACGAGCGAAAATCGAATGGCCGCAGCGTGTTTTCGTTGGGGGCGCGAATGGGATCGAGGGGTCTTCCGCACCATCCGGGGCTCTCGGTTGTCTTTAGGTTGACCCGCGGTTTCGCTTCGCTTCACTGCGGGCTGCTACCCCATGGCCCCGGCGGGGGCTCCGCCGTTGATGTCGGGCGCGCTTTCTCGGCCGCCGGCTTGCCCCTTTGGGAGAGGTTTTGATACCTTGAAATTGTATACGTTTACGGTCTTTGGGAATCTTCCACTGCCCCGACAGCGTGTGAGATCCCGTCGGGCGGCCTCGCCGCGTACCGCTTTCTAACAGTCGCGGCTCGGTTGGGGCGGGGAAAAGGCGGGGGGAGCCTGGCGCCCTTGAAGCGATGAAGAATGATCGCCGTCAGGGTTCCCAGTCGAGAGCCGCCGGCCCGGCCGCGGCCGACGCCGGTTGGACGCTGAGCGGCAGCATCCTTGGTTGTCTTTTACTGGGCTATTTGATTGGAGATTACTGGGACGCTAACCCGGCGGCCATCATTATCGGCCTATTCGTTGGCGTGACGGTTGGCTTGTACAACCTGGCCAAGATCATGTGGATGAAGCGGGACTGAAGACCCCGGCGCGATGAATCGGGGCCGTTGCCAACGGAAACCATGACGGGGTCAGTATTTTTCGGCGTCTTAGCCGGCGCGGGCACGGTTGTCGTTTCCGAGTGGCTGATGTGGCGCGGCAAGAGCCGGCCCGTCGAGGATTTTTGGAAAATCTCGCTGTCGAGCGTGGCGCTTCGAAGTGTTTGTGTTCTTGCGGTGTTGATTGCCGTCGTGGGCGCCGGTTGGGCGGACCCCGGGCCGTTTACCCTGGCATTGATCGCTGTCTACCTGGGCGGTTTGGTTTTCGAGGCGCGGCGCTATCGCCGCCGGATTGAGACAAGATGACGTTGGCATTGCCACCCGCTCTATTGGCCGCGGCCGCCGCCGAGCATGGTGGGGAAGAAAGTCTCTCGGACGTGTTAATCCATCACGTCGCCAATCATGATTACCCGGGCATGGAGTCCTGGGGATTTTCGAAGGGCTCGCTGATGATGCTGATCGCCGCCGGTCTGCTGATCGTGATGTTCGGCTGGGCTTTTCGCAGGTCGCGGCTCGACGGAACGGCTCCGAAGGGACTCGCGAACGCGCTTGAGTTCTTGGTGCTCTTCGTGCGGGATGAAATCGCGATCGCGCACATGGGCGAGCGCTTCGGGCGAATGTTTACGCCCTATCTGCTGACGCTGTTTTTCTTCATCCTGACGTGCAATCTATTGGGTTTGGTGCCGGGCGCCTACACGGCCACCAGCAACGTCAACATGACCGGCGCCCTGGCGCTGTGCACGTCGGTCCTGATGTTGGCTTCAGGGCTGATTGTGCAGGGGCCGGTCGGCTACATCAAACACATGATCCCGGCGGGCACGCCGATGGCGCTGGCGCCGCTGCTGATCTTCATTGAAACGATCAGCACGCTGGTCAAACCGATGGCGCTGATGATTCGTCTCGCGGCGAACATGACGGCGGGGCATATCGTCATTTTGGTGATGATTTTTTTCATCTTCATCTTCGAGAGCTTTCTGGTCGGCATTTTCTTTTCCGTGCCGCTGGCGGTGGCCATCTACTTGCTCGAGATCATCGTGGCATTCATTCAGGCTTACGTCTTTACTTTATTGACGGCATTGTTCATTGGAATGGTGGTCCATTCCTCACATTGAGAACGGATTCGGAGGATACTACACAAATGAGATTCAGTCCCAAACGATCAGCATTCGCTCTGTTATTCCTGGTCGCATTCTTCCTGGCAGCCCCGACGGGGGCGTTCGCGCAAGACGGCGAAGTGAGCGGCGGCCTCCAATATTTCGGCGCGGCGGTGGGCGGCGGGATCGTCGTCGTCGGCGCGGGTTTGGGGATCGGCCGTTTGACGGCGGCGGCGGTGGAGAGCATCGCGCGTCAGCCCCAGGCCGCCCGTGACATTCAGTCGGCGTTTCAGCTGCCCTTGTTCCTGCTCGAAGGCGTGGCGGTGATCGCGGTGGTCGGCTGCTTGCTGATCATCCTCACCAAGTGAGCCGACGATGGGCGCCAATGCATTGCTCCGTTTAGAACCGGGGCTGATGATTTGGACCATAGCGATCTTCTTCGTGCTGTTGGTCGTGCTGCGGAAGTTCGCCTGGAAACCGTTGCTCGCGGCGCTCGATGATCGGGAGCAGAACATCAAGGATGCTCTCGAGCAGGCGCAAAAGACGCAGCGGGATACCGAACTGGTGTTGGCCGAGAACCAACGCCGCGGCGACGAGGCGCTCCGGAAAGCCGAGCAGATCGTCGAACAGGCGCGTCAAGAAGGCGAGCAGGTGCGTCGGCAGGTGGTCGGCGACGCCAAGGCGGAGGCCAAGCGCGTGACCGAGCAGGGCTTGCGGCGCTTGGAGGCGGAACAGCGGACCGCGATGGCGGAGATCCGTGCCGGGGCGGCCGATTTGGCGATTCGCGCGGCGGGCCGGTTGGTGGCGGTTTCGCTTACCGAGCAGCAACAGCGCGAGATCGTCGATCAGTTTCTGGCGGAAGTCCCGGACGGCGAGACGCGGCCCGAAGGCAGCGTTCAATAAAGTCTGCTCGGGATCGTCCATCAGCGGACCGGGGCCTTCCGGCGGTGTGTCGCCGGCGCGGCGCGAAGCTTTCGACCCTCCCCTCGGCGGGCCGTGCGCGCGGAGATTGCGCGGCCGGAGCTTCCCGGCGCGCGGAAGCGGCGTTTTTCGGAGCTCCTCGGCGTCGTGAACCGGACAGCATACTCCTACGCCAAGTAAGTCATATTACTGAAGGCCAACCTCAGATTAGCCGATAGGTGTAAGTATCATTAGATTCCTGTTTAGGGCACGTCTCGGATCGTCTGTTCAGAGCCGGTGACTCAAAATTCAAAATGGGCCTAAAGCTCGGGTGGCGGTAGCGAACACCCGGGTTAGGCACAAGTGCGGTTTCGATTATGCAGTGTTTGCTCTGCGGCAAAAAGATTTCACGACTCCGTTATTGGAAGGTGAAGTCTGAATTCTGCTCGGAAGAGCACGCCGAAGCACACAAACGCCAAACTCTTGATCGCTTGATGCAGTCTCAGGAAGAACTGCTGAACCGGCCGCCGCCGCCACCGCTGCGCTTCGACGACGACTCCGGGCTGGTTGCTCCTGATCTCGAGCCGCGGCTCACGGGAGCCCCAACGCCGCAGCCCACGCCCCTTGATACAAGGCCTCGCATCGACCGCACGCACCAATTGCCCGCGGCGCGAATCGAGACTTTTCCACCGGAGTCCGCTCCCGACGTTACCCCGGCCGCCGCGCTTGCCCGAGATGAAGGTTCCCTCGACGAGGGCACGAACGCGCGGCCCGCTTCGCCGGGGATCGAGGATTCGAGAGAACCCGTCCCCGAAACGACGCAACCGGTCGAGTTGGCTCCCGTGGAATCGGCCGAGGAAGTCTCGGGCGGCTTCAACGATCCATTGCAGCCGTTGATGAAGGCCTTGACGGACACGCCGATTTTCGACGAACCGGATGTGACCGCGCCGGCCTCGGCATCCGGCGACCGCGACCTGATCCCGCGGCAGTTGATGGGCGTGGCCGATGAGCGTCCCGCGCTTTCCGACTTGCTCGAAGGCATGGACGAAACAGCGACGGATGAAGGTGAGGTCGAGGAAGTCGCCGCGGCCGAAGCATCCGCGGAGCACGACGCGATTTTCGAGCGGTTGATGGGCGGCGGCGATGAGTATTCCGCGATTTCCGCTTTGCAAGAAGGCGAGCCACAAGCCGCCGCGGACCTACCAAAGATCGAGAATGCTCCCCAAGAGACCGAGGCAAGTCAGCCGTCGAGCGCGGCGAGTTCGACATTGTCTTTACTGGAACTGCTCGACGGACTCGGCGCCTCCCAGCCTCCCAAGGCCTCCGAATCACTCGAGGCCCCCGCGAACACCGTCCGCATCGGCGAGTTGGGCGAAGGCACGCTGGATTTCAGCAACGAACTGATGTTGTCGACGCTGCTCGCCGAACGTGCTTGGGACGAAGCGGCGCCGGGGAGCGGCGGATCGGCCGAATCGCGGGCGGAGTGGAGACCGCACAAACCCGCCCCGCAATACCGGGTCGCGCCGGTCGGGGTGTGGGACATGCTGAACCTTTTCGCGAGCGGCAAACCGGCGGGTCCGGGCGGCTCGTTTGTGACTGCCGGCGCGCGCCGGCTGACCGTCGAGCCCGGATTCTCCGATATGGGGCAAGCGCTACAAATCGAGGGCCTGGAAGACGGCATCGAGGCCGCGGCGGGAACAGTCTCGGCGACGGCGCCGTCGTTGCCGCCCTCGATGCCGAGTTTCGGTCTACAGCCGATCCCCGGCGGCGGGCCGAGCGCCGCGATGTCGCCGATGAGCGAGTTGCCCGAGATGATCGAGATGATCGAGATCGATGAAGCGGCGTGGCGACCCAAAGATTCCTCGACGCAAGCGTTGGCGCCTTCCGGCGGCGTTGTTCCGCCGGATGCCGGAACGATTTTTGCGGCTTCGACGAGCGTGACGTACGCCTTGCGGGCGATCGACTGGACAGCGGACCAATCAACGACACCGAAACCGCAGTTTGATGATACCTGTGAGGTGGAGCCGATTGTGGCCGGCCAAGAGCCGGTTTTCCCGACGGAAGGGTGCCGAATCCCGCGATTCACTGTTGAACGGGACGAACAGTGGTATCAGGGGATCACGCTCGCCGGGATCATTTCATCGGTAACGCCGGAATCCCACCGGATCGCGCCGGACGTGCCGCGGTACTCGGAAGAGTTGATCCCGGCGTCCTCCGATTGCCGCGTGCCGGGAATGCGGCTTGAAAGTTTATCGGTCGAATCCTACTGCCGCGGCCTGACGCTTTCCGAGATGGTCTCGTGGGCCTATCTGGAAACCATGGCCGAACAAGGGCTGCCGGTTTTCGCCAACTGGACGGACGCCGGGCAACAGCCTGGGAAGGTGATCGGGATACCGGCCGCGTTGTTGAGCGGGGCGATTCGGAGTATACGACGGTTCCCGCGGTTCGGCTCTCTGTTGAAGTCGGTCGCCGGAGAAGCGTTAATGCAAGGATTCGAACCGTCGGACACGGCCGGGATTCTCCCGGTGCTTGGTCTCGACGAAAAGGAAAGTCAGCCGCAACCGTTTGCAGTCTTGGAACTGGAATCGGACGAGACGGACTTGGATGCGATTGGTCCCGCCGCGGCGGTTTACGCGCCCGCGGACCTGGACCCATGTGAGTACGCCTGATGGCGGGCGAGGGACGGACAGCAAGGGTAGCATGACGAAAGAGCGGCATTGCCGTTGCGTGAGGAAAAAGAAATGAAGTTCTTCGGAGAATTAGGTTTCTTGGAAGCCAACAAGACCAATCAAGACTCTTCTACGGAATCGGCCGTCAACCCGGCGCCCGAACGCATCGAGGACACACCAATCGGCCTCGATATCGTCGAGAACTTAGGCGAAAGTCTGCCTCCGGGCGGGATCGAGGAGGCTCTCGCGGCGGCCGAGGGGCGGCCCGCGCCGGTCGAGGAAGGGGCCGCTCCGGCCGAGGAGCGCACCGCGCCCGCCGATCAACAGTATGCCGCCGCCGTGCGTTGCTACTTGCGCGGCGAGCTCGACGAGGCGCTTGAGAAGCTCCGCAGCGTCCAAGCGGAGGGCAAGGATCTGGGCGAGGTCTACACGGCCATGGCGCAGATCTACCTGGACCGCAAGGAATTCGCGCAAGCGGCCGAATACTATACGGAATTGCTCAAACTCGAGCCGGAGAACGCGACGGCCCAGTTCAATGCCGGCCTTTCGTTCCAGGCTATCGAAAACTACGAGGCGGCTCTAGGCGCGTTTCGAGCCGCGATTGCATTGGATTCCGAGCTGGTCGACGCTTACCTGGGCGTGGCGGGCTGCAGTCTAAAGTTGAACGATCCCGAGGGGGCCAAAGTCGCCTACAAGGCCTACTTGAAGTCCGAGCCGGATGCTTACGCCGCCGTGTTCGGACTGGGTGTCGCTTGTCATCTTTCCGAAGAGCACGACAAGGCGGTCGAGTATTACACGGCCGCGCTGAAGCAACATCCGAAGTCCGAGGAGGTACTGGCCAATCTGGCCGGCGTCTACATGAAGCAGGAAAAGTATGGCGACGCGGAAAGCGTCTTTCGGTCGCTGCTGCAACTCGCGCCCGACTCCGCGGCCGCTTTCGAGGGCCTCGGGTACGCCTGTTTTCGCCAGGAAAAACTCGAAGAGGCGCGGGAGCATTACAACCAACTCGTCGCCGCTTCCGGGGAGTCCGCCGAGGGCTGGTACAACCTGGGGCTGGTTTGTCAAAAACTGACCCGTTTCGAGGACGCCATCAAGGCCTACAGCCACTGCCTACGGTTGGGGCACGCGTCAACCGGCGTGCTGTTGAACTTCGGCACGTGCTGTTTGGAAACGGGCAAGGATGCGGAAGCCAAGGCGGTCTACTCCAAGGTGCTTGAACAGGACGAGTCCTCGGCCGCGGCGCTTTACAATCTCGCCGTGCTGTATGAAAAAGAGCAGGACTGGGCCGGATCGGTGCGTTGCTACGGCAAGTTGGCCGAAACGACGAACGCTCCCGAACCTCTCTTCCGGCTCGGTGTTGCCCTGCATAAGAGCAATCAATGGTCGGAAGCGGCCGAAGCCTATGCCAAGTGCGTGGAGCACAAACCGGATTGGTCGCAGGCCTGGTCGAATCTTGGCGTCGCGTATCTGAAGAACGAACAAACCGACAAAGCCGAAGCGGCCTTCATCAAAGTACTCGAACTCAACCCCGATGACCCCGACGGGCTGACGGGGATGAACGTGGTCTACGGCGAGCAACAGAAGACGGATCAGTTACGCGACATCTATTCGAAACTGGCCGAAGTCAAGAAGGACTCTCCCGAGATTCTCTTCAACGCGGGCCTACTCGAGCAGCGGGCGGACGTCGTCAAGAGGCGATCGGCTACTACCGGCGGGCCTTGGAGTTGCGGCAGGATTTCGCGGAAGCGCACTTGAACCTGGGAGTTGCCCTGCAGGCCGAGGGCGACGCGACCGCCGCGGTCGCCAGCTTCGAAAAAGCGCTGGAACTCAAGCCGGAATTGGCGAAGGGCTACTTTACGCCTCGTTCGGTGGGTTCTTCAGCAACGTCCTAGCCTGCATTTCTCACCACCTGACGGTCGAAGCACGCGATAGGCCTGTCATTACTGCGTTACGGTTGCCTGCCGTGCTCACCGTACTGTTCAAGTACGCCTCCGCGCGCCAGGCGGCCCGTGCCTTGTACTGGCAGCCCTCTCACGCACTTCGCCTCGCCACGTGGTGAGAAATTGCAGGCTAGCGCCCATTGCGCGCCGGTAATCACGGGGTTGGGTGAAGACGGGCGTCACGGCGCCGCGACCGGCCCTCTATGTTTCCGCTTCCCGGGCGACGAAGCCGGCGGCGGCGGAAAGATCTTCGGGTCGTCCGACATCCCGCCAAAAGCCGTCGATCGGGAGCAGCCCGAAAGCGAGGCCGTTCGCAATCATGCGCGAAACCGCGTCCGTCAACTCGTACTCTCCGCGAGGCGATAGGGGGATTCGTTCCAGCTCGTTGAACACGGCCGAGCGAAAACCGTATATTCCGGCGTTGATCCAATGGGTCTCTGATTCGCCGGGCGGCGGTTTCTCGACAAGGCGAGTCACACGGTCGCCGTCGGTGTAGACGGCGGCGCCGCGATGCGGGTCGTCGACGTGTTTCGCAGTCAACACGGCATCGAACCGATCCATCCTTTCGAGCAGGGCGCGATAGACGGCCTGGTCGACAAGAATGTCCCCAAAAGTAAGCAAGAAGGCGTCGGAGCCGACGAAATCGCGGGCCAGCAGAGCGGCGCTGCCGGTGCCGTTTGGGGTCGCTTGGCGACGATAGACGACGGTGGCTGAAGCTGGGGGCTGGCGGTTGAAATGTCCCTCGACGAATTCCGCCTTGTAACCGGTGATCAGGAGCACTTGCTCGATGCCGACCGCTTCGAGTCGTTCGATTTGGTGCTCCAAGATGGGTTTGCCCCGCAGTGGGAGCATCGGCTTGGGGATGTCTTCGGTCAGCGAGCCCATGCGGGTGCCGCGGCCGGCGGCGAGAATGACGGCTTTGTTGAGACGCACGATTTCATGATATCGCCGCCGGGGGCCGCTCGGCGGTTAGTCGGCCGGGGTCCCATCAAGGTCTCCGGCGCCCTCGGAATTCAGCCGCTCCGACCATTCAGAGAACAGCCACATCGCGGGCAGCAGGGCAACAGGGATGAGTTGGGAGAGAACGCGGTCGGCGGAAGTGCCCAGCCACCATGCCAGGTCGTTCGCGCCGCCGGCGTAGACCAGTAACACGCCGCCGATTTGCCAGGCGACCAAGAAGACGGGAATCCACAGAGCCGGTTGCGCCCGCAGGATGATTCCTCTCGCCACGACGGCGAGAAGGAGCGGGCCCGACAGTTGGAATTCGTTCCATCGGAACACGCTGTCGACGAGGTGAGCCAGAGCTGTCCAAAACAGATCAAGGTGGAAGTTCGTCCAGAGCGAAAATCCGGCCGATTCCACTCGGAACGACGAAAGAAGCAGGGTCCAAGTCCCCATCACGGCCGCGGGCGGGCCCAATAGCCAAAGCCACGCCTTGAAGCTATCTCGGCGATGGAGCAGACGCGCCGCCGCGAGGAGAACGACGGCGAGAAGAAAGAGCTGACCTTCATTCTTTGTCCAGGCGGCGGCCGAGGCGGCCAACAGGGCCGCGGCCAGGTCAACTGGTTCCGAGTCGCGCCACCAAGTGGCGAGAAGACCCGCCGAAGCCAAGATATAGAAGCTCAGAATGATGTCGGCATAGCCGGCGTATTCGAATCCGATGCGACCGAGCGCGGTCGACGAGGCCGCCATGACCGTGAATACGAGGGCCGTCGAGGGTCGTCCGAAACGTTTGCCGAGGGAATAAAACAGACCGATCGTCGCCAAGTGAAAGCAGGGCGTGATCGCCTTGGCCGCCCATTCGTTCACAGCGCCCTCGAGGACGTAGAGAAAGCTTCCGTAGAGGGGAAACAGCAATGGGTAGCCCGGTTGGTGGTAAACGAATTCATCGGCACGCGCCAGAAAGCCGCTGACGCCGGAATCGAGGTAAAAGGCTTTCGCCTTGAATAGCCAGATGGCCCAGGCGTCCCAGGTCACCGAAGTCAGGGGCATCAGACGTTCGTACGGCAACCAGGCGACGATCGGTAGGAAGACCAAGATCGAAAGCAACGCCCAAGGGCGCCGCAACGACGGGATCTCGGGCAACAGCGCCCGCGCGCCGGCTCGGTATCCACGCCACCCGATGACGACGAGCCAGGGGACGAGCAAACTCCAGCGGTTCCATGGCAGCCCGATGAGATCGTAGCCGAGCATCTGAAGCGAAATCGCGAACACGCCGGCGCCGAAGGCCAGGGGGAGGCGTCCGGACGGCATAACGGGACGGGACGGCAGCAGCGCCATCCCGAGCAGCCAAGTGAACAAGAGTCCGGCGTAGGCCATGCTGGTGCTCGTTAGGGGACCCCGTACACGGCGACAGCGGCGCTTTCGTTCAGGAGTTGAAGGAGGTGGACCCGCTCTCGCAGTTCGTCGTGTCGCCACCGGCCGGTGAACGGCTCGACGGCTAGGTTTTGGTCCGTGTCGCGAAAGACCGCCAGAAAGGGGCATTTCTTAACCGTTGCCGAGGTCCGGTCGAAGGTGTGGACGCGACGCGGATAGAGCAAGTAGCGCAAGCGGGACCGATTTCGCGGCCGACGGCGAAGGCCGGTTGGTCGAGTAGGAGGGACCTCTCGCGTTCGTCTTTGTCGGAAAGCAGCGTCCACGCCGCGGCGGTTCGTTGGGATTGCTTGAGGAGCGAAGGCGCGGCCGAGGCGAGCCAAACAGTCAGCAGAACGGCCGAGATAACCGAGGGGCGGCGGATCAGCAAGGCCGCATGTTACCACGCGGCGGCGGTGGATCGCCAGAGGATGCGTCCGGTCACGTCGGGGGGATTTGAGCGCCGCAGCCGCGGCATTGCGTTCTGCGCTTGGCGTTGAGAGTGCCGCAAGAGTCGCAACGGTTGTACATGCCTCTCGCGTAGGCATTGGTTGCCCAGGCACTGGTTCCGAGGATCAAGATCAGCAGGCCGATGTTCAGGAAAGTGTCGAGCATGGCGATTTATGAGAAGGAATGACGATCCGCGCTTCCTCGTACGCCTCGTGTCCGCGGCGGCTTGCTCGCGGGCTATCCCTTTCGAAACAGAGACAGAACCAGGGTCAGGACGACACTGAGCAAGATGCAGGTGACGATAGGGAAGTAGACGATTGTGTTTCGTCCGCGATACACGATATCGCCGGGCAATTTTCCGAGGCCGGGGAAGCCGAGCTTCGCGGCCGCCATCAGCAGCAACCCGAGTGCCACCAGACCGAGGCCGGTTGCGACGAGTAGGCGGCCAATGTTCACGCTATCCCCACCTCGATCGGTCCTGTAATATCTATCGTAGACGGAGTTGAGGGGTAAGGCCGGCGCCTCACGCCACGTCCCCAAGGCCGCCTTTCATTCCGGAAGCGTCAGGCCGGATCCCGCCGGTCGTCAAACATCGCTTTCCATCCGTCCTCATCCAGCGTTGCCAGGGCGCCTGGAAATCCCATATTTGCACGGACCAAAATCCCATTACGGCCATGGTTCCCGCACGTCCACGAGAATCTGAGGTACCGACAGAAAATGCCTGTCCGTCGTGAGAACTTGTAAGCCGTGTTCCATTGCGCCGGCCGCGATCCAAACGTCGTTCGTGGGGAGCGGCGTGCCGGCGCTTCGAAGATAGCTCAATATCTCCGCGTAACGGACGGCGGTGGTGTCGAAGACCGGTAGGATCTCAACTCGCGGAGTGTCCAGAAACTCTTTAAGAGCTTCTTCGTTTCGGGCTCTACGCTTACCTCTCCGGAAACCGGATCGGAGTTCCCCTAAGACGACCGGGCTGAGGTAAATCTTGTCGGCGCGCTGGAGTGCGAGCCGCAACTCGGGGTGGCCCCGCATGAAGGCCGAATAGGCGGAAGTGTCGACCAGTACACGCATCTATCGCCACAGCTCAGGATCGATTTTCCGTTGCGCGGCCAGATCTTCATCGAACTCCGCGGCCTCGGCCTCTGACCACGAGCCCGCCAAGTGGTCCAGGTCGTGGGAAAGCGTGGCGTTTCGATTCTTTGACGTGCCCAACGCCGCTTCAAGAATCCGGATCACCGTTTTATTCATGCTTGAGCCCTGTTCTTTGGCTTTGCGTTCTATACGGCGGCTCAGATCCGGCGGAAGGTTTCGTAGCGTGATAGCTTTCATCCTGCCCCCTTGCACTGAGGCTATCACATTATGCATCATTGTGATTCAGTATGATGATGCATCACTGAGGCAAGAACCTTTGAAGCTGACCGACACCCGTCTACTTCACCTCCACATCCCGCAGAGCCCGGTCGAGGGCTTCGACGAAGAAATACTCGCCCCACATGACGGACTCGCTGACGCCTAGGCCTTTGCGGAGGTGATAGATCCCTTGGCGCAGAATGCCTTCCCAGCCTTCGACTCCCTCAGCCAGGTAGTCGGGTCCGGAGAGCGTCAGCAGGATTCTGTGGGCGGTGGCGGCGTAGAGCGCGCCCTTGGCCCGGTCGGGGACGGCCTTGGCGAGCTGCAGCAAACCGGCCGCCGTGATGGCCGCGGCGGAAGATTCACGGTATTGCGGCTCGTCGGCGGGCGTGTCATAGTCCATGGGAGGCACGCCATCGGCCGGGGTTTCGCGAATGTAGAAATCGGCGCAGGCTTGCGCGGTGGTTAGAAAGCGGGGGTCCTTGACGGCACGGTAGGAGGCCGTAAAGCCGTAGATCGCCCAGGCCAGCCCGCGCGACCAGCAGGAATCGCCGCGCCAACCCTGGTGGGTCGATTGCCGAAGGAATTCGCCGCTTTCGAGATCGAAAATGCCTTCGTGCGAGCTGCTGCCGTCGCCGCGAACCAGTACCCGCCGGGACGTCAAACAGTGGTCCATGGCGACCTTTAGCAGAGCTTCGTCGCCGGTTTTGAGCGCGGCGTAGAAAATAATGCCGACATTCGCCATCACGTCGATGAAGATCGATTCCGGCCCGATGAACGAAGAGAGGTAGCGCCCTTTTTCCTGAAACCGCTTGCCCAAGGTGCGTCCGGCCTGAATGACAACGTCGTTGAGCTTTTGGTCGCCGGTTTGCTTGAACCAGCGGTGATACGTCGAGAAGAAGATGAATCCCAAGTCGTGGACATTGCGGTCCATCTTGCGGGGCTCGAGCGGGGTTGTGTAGCGTTCGGCTTGCTTGGCCCACTCGGGGTCGCCGGTGCGACGATGGAAGATCCACATCATGCCGGGGAGGAAGCCGTCGCACCAATGGGTCCAGGCTTCGCCGTCATGACGCCAGCGCCCGTCCCGGGTATACATGGGGTAGAAATCGGGGTCGCGGTCGATCAAGGCGCGGACTTGCCGTTGGGCGAAGTCGAGAGATTTTTCAAAGGCAGGGCGCCAATCGGCGGAGGGGCACAGTTCGATCATAGGATCTGAGAGTTTATCATTCCCGCCGGCGGGAGTGTCGGCGGGGGGGACTCCCCACCGTTTGTCAAGTGCTGAGGAAGGGCGGTACCCTTCCAGAGCGGCTGCCCAGCGCGGTAGTTCAAGCTGCCGCTTGGGCCGGCGGCTGACGACGGGCGGGGTCATACAGGGTTCCCTGACGAAGCATGGCGCACAGCACGGCCAGAAGTCGGTCCGCAAGACCGCGCAACGCGCGCCCGTGAGAATGCCCTCGGCTGCGCAACTGATGGTAATGGTGACGACTGTGGGGGTCGTGTTGGATGCTCACTCTCGCCCAATGGTAGAGCGCGTTGCGTAAACGGTCATTGCAGCCGCGACGCATCAAGACGGCGATCTTTTTGCCACTGCGGCGCGTGATCGGGGCGCTGCCGCAGTAGGCTCGAAGAGCGGGGTAGTCTCGATGGGCGAGAGCCTGTGAGGCCTCGGCCAGCATCGTGGCGGCGACGACACGTCCGACCCCGGGCAAGGAGAGGATGATCTCGACGTCGCGATGCTGGTGAGGATCCTCGTCGTCCTCGGACGGGGAAGCGAGTTGCTCCAGCAGGGTTTGGAGGCGCCTGGCCAGCTCGGTTCGCTGCTGGGCGATGAGTCGCAGATGA
The DNA here is from genome assembly GCA_965248235.1 of Bryobacterales bacterium. Classification (GTDB taxonomy): domain Bacteria; phylum Acidobacteriota; class Terriglobia; order Bryobacterales; family UBA6623; genus UBA6623. The sequence goes on from CBDFIU010000004.1 coordinate 1,893,741, forward strand.
GGAATGAGTAGAAGAGCGTGTTCGCTCGCTGCGTCGGCCGTTCCGGCAGCAAGTTGGAATCCCGGCGCTCGCAGTTCGTTGACGATGTCGGCCGATTGGAGCCGGCGAATGCGGTGGGCGCGAAGCAACTTTTCGATTCGTGCCGGTTTCAGTCGACGAGCCTTTGCGGGGCTGGGAGCCAGTTCCAGCAGGGCCCAGAGCCAAGCTTCGTTGGCGGCTGGGGACAAGCGCAAAAGCTGCGGGTAGTAGCGATAGAGTTGCTCGCGAAGTTGGCAGCTGTTGCGGTTGAAGCTGCTACGCAACTCATCGTCGAGACGAGTGAGGTCGCGCAGGCGCATCACGAGCGGGTCGTCGACCTCGATGGCATGGAAGCAATGCGGGTCGGTTCGCAGCGAGCAAGCCAAGACGAAAGCGTCACGGCGGTCGTCTTTGGCGCCGGCCGGGAAATGCCGGTCTCGGAAACGATCGAGTTGTTTCGGGTTAAGGAAGAAAGCCGAGAATCCCCGTTCGAGCAGCGTTTCGACCAACGCGCCACGCGGGACTTCGATCGCGACCGCGATGGAAGCCGGCGGGCAGCCGGTCAACTCGAGCAGTTGATTGAGGAACTCGCCGACCGCCGAACCGGAATGAACGACGGTGCGTTCGTGAACGATCTCGCCCTGGGTGTCGAGCAGACAGATTTGATGGGCCTCGGTGGCCCAGTCGATACCGACGAAGAATTGAAATGCAGATGCAGACAAGACAGACTCCTTTCGCCAGCCGCCGCAACCAACGGCACCCCTGTACTGGCGCTCGAACAAACGGCGCGAACTCCCCACTGGGCTTTCGGTTGCGGACCACACCGGGAGGGCGCAAGTCCCCCCCAGGCGTTCGATCACGCAGGGGGCGAAGGGCGCTCCTCTCGGGTGGCCGGTCTTCTATGAACTACCGCGCTGGGCAGCCACTCTGGAAGGGTACAGGGGGTTGGCGGGGGGATTGACGGGGATGGGCGAGATGAATATGGGAGCATCGGCGGCGGGGGCTTGAGCGCTCCCCGGGTTGAAATTTTCCTTTGGTTCGACCGCGGCTAAAGCCTGAAAGAAAAAGGCGGTTGAAACGGCCTGGTTGACGCGGCGGGATGCCCATGCCGGCCCTGAAGGACCGGCCTATTTTCGAATCCAAGCCCGGTGAACCGCGGTTCACCGGGCTGAGCGTGGACTTCCGTCCACGCCTCTGCTTCTGTTGCTCGCATAGGGGGTGAGACTCTTAGCGAAACCAGTTTTTGACCCAGTCAACGGCGAGGCGGAAGTTGGAGTACTCGGCGCCGACATCGGACTGATCGTTCAAGCCCCAGTTGTAGTCCTTGAAGCTGATGCGGAGTTTGCGATCCTCTAGGGCGGCGACGGTTTCCGGCGAGGCGTGGCGACGAACGAATCCTTCGAGCCCTCCCGGGTAGGAGGCGAAATCGTCGTCGTACCAGTTGAAAATCGGGCTCAATTGGGCGCGACCGGCGGCGGCGTCGATTTCGTTCAAATCGGCATCGGCCAGCCAACGGCGGGTGTTTTCGTCGAGTTGCTCGTCGATCCGCTCGGGGAAATAAGCCTCGGTGCGCAACGGCGGACAGCTTCGAGCGGCGCAGACCAAGGCGGCGTGGATCCGGGGATCGCCGCCGGTCCGAAGCCGTGATTCGATTTCGTCGAGTGATATTTTCTCGCCCGCGACGGTATGGCGAGCCTCGCGGAATGGATTAGGCGTCGCCATGATGCTGTTGGCGGGATAGTTTTGGACGATCCAAACTACCGTCAGCGCATTGTAGGCATTGATCAACAGGGCCTTGCCCGCGGCCGCGGCCGGATCGGGCCGGGGCGCTCGGGCCAACTGATCGGCATAGGCGTCGAGGCGGTCGGCGGCTTCCTTCTTGAGACGCGCGTAGTCGACTCGGCTTTCGGCGTCCACGAATTCGGCCAGCAGGCCGTTCCAGAGTTCGTGGTCGGGTTCACCGAAGCGCGGGGTCGCCGAGCCCGAGGCCGCGAGAAGGCACAGAGTCAATAGGATTCTCGCGAGCATCGTCGGGTTGGGGCACCTGGGAACAGCGGCCGGCACTCACTTACAGTCTACCCGGCGGATCGGGTTGGGAAGAGAGCGGCGCGGCCCCGACTAGATTCCGACCGCGTAGGCCTTTCTCGCACGGAAGGCCTCTTTGATGGGAACCACGGGTACGAGATGAGGCTTGGGACGCGCCCCTTCGTTACGTTGCAGAACATAGCCCTGCCTGACAACGGTATGGATCAGAATGTCCTGCCTTTGCCGCAGCTTCTTGCGCAGACGGCTGACGTGTACGTCGACCGTTCGTGTGCGCGCGTTGTCGCTGTATCCCCAGATCGTTTTCAACAGATAGGAGCGGGAAAAGCAGCGGCCGGGGTTGTCTTCGAGCAGACGCAGCAACTCCTTTTCCTTGTGGGTCAGCGATGAAGCTTGATTCCTGGACCTGATACCGGCATTCATGGTTTCCTTACCCCCTGGGGGCTAACCTAATCTCTCCCCCCGTCCCTTCTTTCGCAGTGTGAGGGGGTGAGGTTACGGAAAATTCGGCGTGGCTCGTCGAGTGGGGGCCGAGCAGCCGGGCGGGGTCGCCGGTGACGCGGTAGGGATGGGAGGTTTCGGCGCAGCGAGGCAGCCGGTTGGCGCTGTAAAAGTCGAGTCCGTAGACGACGTGACGCCGGACGTCGCCGATGCAGGTTTCCGACTGATGCGGCTCGATCGCCTTCCACAGCGAGCGGGTGCCGGCTTCGCGGTCGATGGTGGGGAAAGTATTGATTTGAAAGTAACTTAAATTGACGACGGCGGTGACGCCGAGCAGCAGGACCGCCATCGATCGCCTACCCGAACCGGCCGCCCAGGCGATGGCGACCGCGGCGAGAACGGGCAGGGCGACACGCCCCCAAACGATGTCTTGGGGAGGCCAGGCGGAAAACAAGCCATGGGATAGAGCGCGCGGCAAGACCGCTTCCGCCGGCGGCAGTAAGGCCAACGACAAAGCCGCCGCGACGAGAACGCCACGACGAGGACGCTGATCGGCGAGTTGCAGGGCCGCCAGGATCGCCAGCGGCGGAAATATCGGCAGCACGTAACCGGGTAGTTTGTTCGTCGAGATCGAGAACAACAAAGAATGTCCCCAGACACCAGAAGAGAAGGAAACGGACGCGCGGGTCGCCTCGCAGCGAGGTGGCGGGGCGCCCGAACGCCAACGGGGTCCAAGGAAGAACGCCGAGGGCCAAGACGGGTCCATAGAACCAAAACGGCTGGACGTGCCGCAGCGTTGGGTCGGTGAAGCGCTCGAAATGATGCCGCCAGACGAATTCCTCGAGAAAGACCGAGCCGTTTTGGGCGTAACACAATAGGTACCAAGGAGCGGCTATGGCGAGAAAGGGCAGCCAGGTTCGGGGGCCGGGCCAGATCGCGAGTGACCGAACCGAAGCCGCGGTCGCGGCAGACCGGAAGCAGCGCGAGGGCGGCGAGGACCGGTCCGACCAAGCCCTTGGCGAGGACGGAAACGCCCAGTAGCGCACCGAACCAGGGTAGGGCTCGGCGGGTCGAAGGGTCGGACTCTTGCACCCACGGGAGAAGTACGAGCAGAGCGGCCGCCAGGCTTGCCGCCAGCGGCAAGTCAAAGACGCCGATCTGGCTGAAGGCCGTCCAGCCAACCGAAGTCGCCAGAATCAGCACGGCGTATTCCGCGCTGGGCGAACCGAAGTGTTGCCGAGTAATGCGGTGGAGAAAGAAGAGAAAAACAACGCTGATCAGCACCGCGGGCAAGCGCGTGGCGCGGTCGTCGTCGACGCCGAGCGTTATCGATAGGGCGCCGAGCCAGTAGAGCAGCGCCGGCTTTTCGAACCAGGGCTCGTCCCCCAGCCGCGGCGTGACCCAGTCGCCGGATGCAGCCATTTCTCGAGCTATGGAGGCGTAGCGGGG
>CBDFIU010000005.1:0-1876603 GCA_965248235.1 Bryobacterales bacterium
CTCCAGATCGCTCACGAAGGGGCTCGACTGAATCGAAACCCTCTGCACTTCGGCGCCGCCAAGAGGAATCGTCGGCCCCACGCGACCGTCCAGCGGAATCCGAAAATAGACGCCCGGGTGTCCGTCGTCGACGACCAGAAGGTCATCGCCCACGCGCGCAACCCCCGAGGCTTCCGTCAGCGAAACCGAGTCGGCCCAAGCCGCGCCGACAAAGAGCGGGCACAGCGCGGCGGCCGTCACTGCGAGAACGCGGTGCATATCGCCTAGTTCCAGTCTAGTCAAAGACGTTGGGGGCCCGGAGTCCGTTACCCAACTCCAACGCGCCATTGCGGCGGCCAAGCGTTCAACGGTTTGCAATGGACACGAACGAGCTGCCCCGGCGCGGAGGAAACCGCTAGCCAACCAGAGCCGCATCGCCACGCGATGCGGTCACTCACGAATAGTGCCTTGCCGCCAAACAAACTTTTTCAAGCGGTCGTGCCGCTAGGACCAATGCTCTTCGCTTAAGGATTTTATGGAGAGCGAACCGCGTTGTTTCGTCGCAAACACGACATGAACCAATGAGGTGGACGAAAGCCCTGAGCCCATGTTCGGGGCTCCCGACGGCGGAGCCCGAGGGCGCGAGTTGACCGAACTCACACGCACTTACGAACACGCGGTAATTCATAAATTGAGGCTCCTGCCGCCCTTACAGGGCTCTTCCGGGTGGGGGTTCCGCCCAGGGTTCCGCCTTCGGCTCCACCCTGGGCTACATTCCGGCCGCCGCTTCGCGGCTCACGAGGTTTGCGGTCTTGCCGGACAAGGTTTTGGATGTCGAGAACGCGTCCGGATGGCTAGGTGAACGGTATTGGGGCTAGGCTCCTTGATAGTCCCAGTTGCGTCCGCCGTGCGAGGCGGTGAGGATATCGCGTTTCCAGTCCTCGAGCCGCGGGCCCGACAGCTTTTGCGCTTTGTCGCGCATCAGCGCCATTTCGGCCGGGTCAAGCTGCTTGAACTCTTGCGCGAAGCGCACGTCGTCCTCGATTTGTCCGAGGGTCGTGCAGCCCACCGCCAAGCAGTGAATCGGCAAACTCAGGGCATAGTGAATGCACTTTTTCGCGCTGAACATTTGCAACAGCTTGGCGTTGGCCGTGCTCTTCATGCCCTGGATGCCCATGCCGCGTTCGATGGCTTTCGGCAGAACCTGGTGCTCGAAGCTCATGTAGGAGGGGTCGGCCGCGTTGAGCGGCATTAGAATCGTGTCGTAGCCGTCATAGAGCTCGAGCATCTTCAAGTGAGCGGCCGGGTCGTGATGCCCGGTGAAGCCGATAAAGCGGCACTTGCCGGCTTTCTTGGCGGCGTCGAAAGCTTCGATGGCGCCGCCGGGGGCGAAGATCTTTTCGAGATCCTCGTCGGAGTTGACGGAGTGAATTTGCCACAGATCGACGTAGTCGAGCTTCATGCGTTTGAGCGACAAGTGCAGTTCGGCTTCGGCGCCTTCGCGAGTACGATCGGTCGATTTTGTGGTGATGAAGACGTCTTTGCGGACTTCCGACAAGACAGCGCCGTAGACTTCCTCGGAGCGCCCACGCCAATAGCCGTGGGCGTTGTCGAAATAGTTGATGCCGAGATCATAGGCGCGCCGGGTGATGGCTTTGGCTTCGTCGAAGGTGTTCAGCGGGAAGCGCCCGCCGGCTTGGCCGATCACGGTGAGCCTTTCGCCGGTCTTGCCGAAAGTGCGTTTCGGGATGTCCCCGGGTTGCAGTTTCGCGCTTGGTCCGGGCACGACCGCGGCGGTTAACCCGGTCAGCGTACCTCCGACAAAATGACGACGTTTCATGATCCCTCCTTCGAAAAGGCCTTGACGGCGAGGCCGCGGGCCGGCTAGCCCGCATTTCTCATCGCCTGACGGGCAAAGCACACGATAGGCATCATACCATGGGGCGCACTTGGACCTTCCGCGATTTTCTTCACCGCCCCCGACCGGCGTAGTGTGAGACGAGGACGGGCGGAAGCACGGAGACGCGCGTGGCTCGGTTTGGGATACGGTTGGGAACAAATGCCGCGATGCCGACGTAGATACCGCTGAGAGGGAGGCTGTCATGTTACGAGGTACTGTAATCGTCGCCGCCGTGGTGCTGTTTTCAGCTTGCGGCGAGTTGCCCTGGGGCGAGGATGTTCGCGAAACGTTTGAAACGACGGTGCAGCTTGATCTTGACGGGCGGCTTGCGATTGAGAACACCAACGGCTCGATCCAAATTGAAACGTGGGACCGCGACGAAGTTCATATCGAAGCGCGTAAGTCGGCCTCAAGCGCGCGCGCCCTCGACCGGCTCGAAATCGAAGTGGAGGGGGAGGGCCGGCGAGTCGACGTACGCACGCGCTTTCGCGGACTGGGCTGGTGGGGAAGCGGAGGCGAGGTGGAATACCGACTGCGGGTTCCCGAGACGGCCGACGTCGAGGCCGAGACGGTCAACGGAATGGTGCGGATCGAGAGTTTGGCCGGCGACGCTCATGCCAAGACCGTGAACGGCGGGGTGCGAGTGGACGACTGCGAAGGGGCCGTCGAAGCCGGTACGGTCAACGGCCACGTCGAGGTCCATTACGGTGATGTTTCGGGTGGCAAAGAGCATGACTTCGCGACCGTGAATGGCGCCGTGGACGTCTATCTACCCTCGGATGTCGAGGGTAGATTCAGCGCCAGAACCGTTAACGGCAGCATCAAGACCGATTTCCCGCTCACGGTGCACGGGATGAAAGTGGTCGGGCCCAAATGGGTCGATGAGACGATCGGGAAAGGCGGCGCCGAGTTCTCGTTCAACACGGTCAATGGATCGATAGGGATCCATCGGGCGGAAACCGAGATTTAGATTTCGATTCTGAGTGTGCGACAACGAGGCGGGTTGGATGACAGGCTTCGATCCCGCCGCCCTTAGGTTGTTGCCATGTGGCACTACGCGCATGTTGGGACCGCGGAGGCCGAGGCAAGAAACAAGCTAAGGAGGACGTTCCGATTGGCCGGGGATGCGTCGAACAGTTGCGCCTACGCCCCGTCCGGGGCTTCTTGGTGTTGTGGGTCGGGACCCCGGGTTCCGCTTCGCTCCACCTGGGGCTACTATCCATGCCCCATCCGGGGGCGAGGCCATGAGAGATCTCGGGCGTAGAGAGCCTGGGCGGGTGTCGCGCATCCGCCGTTTTCCTTTGGCGCTGAACGGCCGCGTCGCATACCGCTTGCCGAGGGGCTGTGAAAAAATCGGTGACATCCATGATAGGTATCTGTCAAGTGTCCGCAAGGGGTGGACGCAGTCAGCCCGCTGTTGGTGAGGGATGGGTGATGGAGAAAGGGCGAAGCAATCGTCGCTCTCGATTCGGGTCGGGTGAGCGACGCTCGGAGTCCATCGCCCTCGTATTAGGGGGGTTGGGCGGCTGAGCGGGTTCAGTCAAGGGCGCGCGGCGGCGAAGCGAACCCTTGACGGGTTCCGCTCAGCCGCTTATTGGAAGATTTTCGAGGGCGATGGACGGCCCTCGTCACCCGACGCAGGTCCGGCGTTGGCGGATCAGAGTCCGCGTGATTGGTGGCGTCTTGCCACGCCTACGAACTCCCGTCACCGAATCGCATTCACTTCGATCACCGCCCGCCTCGGGCGCGACCAGACATCCATGAGCCGCCTCGGGCACGCCAAGGCGCGCCGTCGCGGAAGATTCAGTTCGGGTCCAACAAAGTCGATTCCGCCGGCCTCGAAACAGTCACCATGCCGTCTCGGGCGCCGCCGCGGCGGAGCCGTTACGGAGTCACCGAACGCCGAGGCCCGGCGGAAAGTCGTTCAGCGCATCGCTACGTCGCTAGTCTCGCGCTTCGTAGCCGCTTTGGCGGCGGTCGATGGCGAGCAGCATCGCCACCAGCTTGCGGGCCACGCGAATCGTCGCGCGATTGCGATGTCCGCGCTCGAGTTCGCTTTGATACAACCCGGCCAACGGCTCGTTCCAGCGCGGCGCAAGCTTGGCGGCTTCGATCAGCACGTGTTGCAGATGCGGGTTGCGTTGCTTCGACAGCGGGCCGCGTTTGCTCTTGCCCGCCGATTCGTTGAGCCGCGCGCAGAGCCCGCAGTAGCTCACCGCGCGATCGAGCGAGCGAAAGCGCCGCGGGTCGCCGATCTCGACCGCCCACGTGAGCGCCGTGATCGCCCCGACGCCCGGGATCGTTTGCAACCTCGCCACACGCTCGCACAACAGCGGATGCTCGAGCAGGCGTTTCTCGACAAGCCGGGCGAGCTCGGCGGAATCCTCCAGACGGTCGCGGCTCGCGGCCAACAGGAGAAGGTCGGTTTCGCTTGCCTTCAGATCATCGAGAAAGCGGTAGAAGTAGCGTTTGCCGTGCAGTTTGGACTTGGCGTAGGGCTCGCCGATTTCCATCATCAAGGTCGCGATGCGGTTCTTCGACCAGGTCGCTTGTTCGACCAGGCGTCGGCGAAAGCGCAGCAGGCGGCGCAATTCGCGCAGCTCGCGCGGCGGCATCCACACGCGCGGCAGCAGGTTGACGCGGCATAGGTCGGCGAGCTTGTCGGAATCGAGGCGATCGCTTTTCTTTTTGGCCCGCGTGATGGCTTCCATGGCGGCGGGGTGTCCGACGGCGAGGTCGTCGGCGTAGGGCGCGAGCGTGTCGTGGATCCAGCCGCTGAACAAGGTGGCTTCCATCGCCCCGCGCCAGGGCGGTTGCGTTTGGGCCCAACTTGCGAGCGCTTCGCGGGTGGCGTCGATGCGACCTTCCTCGACCAACTCCCCGGCGGCGGTCTTGGTGCAGTAGCTGACGCTTTGCTTGTGGACGTCGAGTCCGATATAGTGCATTTCAGTCCTCCTGAGTTCGGGTTCTAAGGCGCCGCCTTGGGCGGCTGCGCTTAGCTTTTTATCCCTCTCAGGAGGACCTCTTCGCCGGCTCACCTATGCATTAAAACAGTCGGTTCCCATGAAAGCGCGACATTCATAATACCGCCATGACAATGGGAGCGAGGACGTTCCCGCCGCCCCTTCAGGGCTCCGCCAGGTGGGGGCGCATACCCAGGGTTCCGCTTCGCTTCACCCTGGGCTATGATTCCGGTCGCCGCTTCGCGGCTCAAGGATATTTGCGACCTCACAAGGCTTAAACGTAATGCGCCATACCTCGCGAGTCTATTTTCGGAAGAAAAGACCGCCATGAAAATGGGGACGAGTCGTCGACCTGAACGTTTCGGTTGGGTCCAGTCGCATCGGACGAATGCTCCTACGCCCCGTCCGGGGCTACTTTCCCGTCGCCGCTCCGCGGCTGCACGACAGGTGCGGCCTGATTGGGCTATATCGTAACCCGCCGTACGCTCGAAGAGGATTTTCGGAGGAGTCCCCATTTTTTCACAGCCCCTGACGCGCGCGGCTCGGTTTGGGATGCGGAGGGTGGAACGGACACGGCGCTTCAGCGTGCCAGCGCGTTTTGGAACTCTTCTCGCGGCAGAGTGTTCAGCACGTCGGCGGCGGTCAACCAGCCGCGGCGGGCGGTTAGGACGCCGTATTTCATGTTGTCGAAATGACGGGTGTGATGGGCGTCGGTCGAGATGACGAACTTGACGCCCTTGGCCTTGGCGGCGCGGAGTTGCGTGGCGCCGAGGTCGAGTCTTTCCGGACTGGCGTTGATTTCCATGCGAATGCCACGCCGGCCCGTCTCGGCAACGACGCGTTCAAAGTCGTAGGCATAGGGGTCGCGCCGCAACAACAAACGGCCGGTCGGGTGCCCTAGGATTTTGACGTAGGGGTTTTCCACGACCCGCAGCAGCCGGTCGGTCATCTCGGCGGCTTCCAGATTCATGTGACTGTGGACGGAGGCGATCACGACATCGAGTTGGGCCAAGACTTCGTCGTCGATATCGAGCCGGCCGTCTCGAAGGATATCGACCTCGCAGCCGCTGAGGATGGTGAAGTCTTCCCACTGCCCGGATGTTTCGCGAACCTGCTCGATCTGGCTCAACAGACGCTTCTCATCAAGACCGTTCGCCATGGCCAGGGCTTTCGAGTGATCGGTGATCGCGATATAGCGATAGCCTTTTGCCCGCGCGGCCTCGGCCATTTCGTTCATTGAGAAATGCCCGTCGGTCTCGGTGGTGTGCATGTGGAGATCAGCGACGATTTGCTCGGGCTCGATGAGATTCGGCAAGGCGTCGTCGAGCGCGGCCTCGATTTCTCCGGTGTTTTCACGCAGCTCGGGCGGGATCCACGGCAATCCCAAGGCTTCGTAAATGCCGGCTTCGTCGCGGCCGGCGATCTTCGAGCCGTCGTCATTGCGATAGAGGCCGTATTCGTTGAGGCGCAGGCCCATGCGCACGGCGCGGTCGCGTAGGGCGACGTTGTGCTCTTTGCCGCCGGTGAAATATTGGAGCGCCGCCCCGTAGCTGTCGGTGTCGAGCGCCCGGACATCGATTTGCAGCCCTTCGCGGCCGACCGTGGCGCTTGCTTTCGTGTCGCCGTGGGCGAGCACTTCGTCGACCCCTGGATGATCGACGAAGTGGTCGAGCACGTCGACGGCTTTCGGGCCGGCGACCAGCAAGTCGACGTCGCCGATGGTTTCCTTGCCGCGCCGTAAGCTGCCGGCATAGGTGATTTCGTCGATCCCTTCGCCGACACCCAGATACTCGATCATCTCGGCGGCCGTGCGATCGGCGAAGTTGATGAGGAATCGCCCGGCGCCGCGCCTATAGCTTTCGATGCCGCGCAAGATCTTCTGCTCGAATTTCTCGCCCATGCGGGGCAGGGCGCGCAGTTTTTCGTCGCGGCAAAGCTGTTCCAGCCCGTCGATCGTCGAGACCCGGAAATGGTGGTAGATGGCGGCGATGCTTTTCGGGCCGAGGCCGCTGATTTTCAACAGCTCGAGCGCGGTTGGCGGATACTTCTCGAGCATCTCGTCGCGGCGGGCGAAGCTGCCTCGCTCGACGAGTTCCCCGAGAGCCGAGGCGATGCCCTTACCGATGCCCTTGATGTCGGTGACCTTGCGTTCGGGATCTCGAAGGATCGCGGCGAGGGGTTCGGGGAAGCTGTCGATGATCTGGGCGGCGTTGCGGTAGCTACGGATGCGAAAGCCGTCGGCTCCGGCGATCTCCATCAGGTCGGCGGTCTCTTCGAGAATGGCGGCGATTTTCTTGTTGTCCACGGTCGAAGTGGTTGCGAGCGGTCAAGGGGGGGCGGGTGATCGCACCCGTTCGATTTTACACCGGGGCGGAGGCGTCGAGTCGTCACGAGCCGCCCGAGAGATCGTAGCAGGCCATCTCGGTTTGGTTGCGGACGATCAGCTTGCCGTCGGCAATGGCCGGGTTGTTCCAGGTCTTACCCTTGATCGCGGAAAACTTCGCCAACTCCTGATGACCCTCCGGCGTGGCTTTCACGAGCGCGACCTCCCCTCGCTCGGTCAGGACGATCAAATGCCCGTCGGCTAATAGGACTTGTCCGTAGCCGTAACGACCGCCCTTCCATTTTTGGGCGCCGGTGCGGACATCGATCGCTTGCAGAATGCCTTCGTCCAAACCGTAGACGTGGCCGTCGTGGAGTACGGGCGCGTTGAACTTGTTTTTCATTCTGTTGTTGGACCAGATTTCCTCGACGCCGAAACCGTTGCCCTGGGCGGTTACGTTGACCAGCGCCGAGCCGTGTCCGTAACCGGCCGAGATGAAAATATGCTCTTCGTCGACGATGATCGGTTGCGCACAGTTGGCGTCGTAGGAGGTCCGCCAGGGATACTCCCACAACAGCGAACCGTCTTCGACCGTCAGGCCCATCATTCGCTTGCCGCTGACGACGATCAGTTGCCGTTTCCCGGCAACGGTCGCGATCATCGGCGCTGTGTAGGCTTGGTTATCGTCGAGGGATTTCCAGACCGGCTTTCCGGTGTCCTTGTGGTAGGCGACGACCGAGCGACCGCCGGGCCCGCCGGGGAGAGTGATGACCTTGTCGTCGACGATCAGCGGCGAGGCGGACATGGCCCAGGTCAGATTGGGCGCGCCGTTATCGGCGAGAATGTTGACGTTCCATAGCGGCTTGCCGTTTTGAGCATCGATGCCGTGAAGCTCGCCGGTTGCTCCGAGGGCGTAGATTTTGCCTTCGTGCCAAGTCGGCGTGGCGCGGGGACCATCGCCGCCCATGCCTTCCCGGAACAACGCTTCCCATCCGAACGACCATATCTCGCTTCCTGATGCCAGGTCGTAGCAGGCCACCACTTCACGATCGCGGCGCTGCTCGATGGTATAGATGCGCTCTTGCGCAATCACCATGGAAGCGTAGCCGCCTCCGATTTTCTGCCTCCACAGCTGGGGCAAACGGCCGCCTTCCCAATCCGTGCGAATGGGTTGTTGGTCGTAAAGGCCGTCGCGGTCCGGCCCGCGGTAGTCGGTCCAATAGGTCGAGCCCGACAGGGATGCCGCGCGGACAACCGCGGTCTCGCCGGCACGGTTCGATTCAATGTCGCGGTAGTGGTCGTCGGGATCGTGGAACCGAAAGATCAGCTCGGTACTACTGCCGGCCATTTCGACGCGCAAGCCATAGACCGCGAATAGATGAACCACCGTGAGGATCAGCAGGCCCAGCGATACGTAGATCTTGCGAAAGACGCGGGTCTCGGGTTGCAGCCAGAGCAAGACCAAGCCGACGGGTGGAACCAGCAGGCAGAGCAGGACGAGTATCGCCGGGTTTTGATACCAAGGCCGCATAGATGTATTGTGCCCCGGAACAAGGGGTGACGGCAAATTGACGTCTAACCCGCATTTCTCACCACCTGACGGTCGAAGCACGCAATAGGCCTGTCATTACTTCGTTACGGTTGCCTGCCGTGCTCACCGTACGGTTCAAGTACGCCTCCGCGCGCCAGGCGGCCCGTGCCTCGTACTGACAGGCCTCTCACGCACTTCGCCCCGCCAGGTGGTGAGAAATGCAGGCTAACGGACCTCAGGGCGCGGGGGGGACTCCCCACCGTTTGTCAAGTGCTGAGGAAGGGCGGTACCCTTCCAGAGCGGCTGCCCAGCGCGGTAGTTCAAGCTGCCGCTTGGGCCGGCGGCTGACGACGGGCGGGGTCATACAGGGTTCCCTGACGAAGCATGGCGCACAGCACGGCCAGAAGTCGGTCCGCAAGACCGCGCAACGCGCGCCCGTGAGAATGCCCTCGGCTGCGCAACTGATGGTAATGGTGACGACTGTGGGGGTCGTGTTGGATGCTCACTCTCGCCCAATGGTAGAGCGCGTTGCGTAAACGGTCATTGCAGCCGCGACGCATCAAGACGGCGATCTTTTTGCCACTGCGGCGCGTGATCGGGGCGCTGCCGCAGTAGGCTCGAAGAGCGGGGTAGTCTCGATGGGCGAGAGCCTGTGAGGCCTCGGCCAGCATCGTGGCGGCGACGACACGTCCGACCCCGGGCAAGGAGAGGATGATCTCGACGTCGCGATGCTGGTGAGGATCCTCGTCGTCCTCGGACGGGGAAGCGAGTTGCTCCAGCAGGGTTTGGAGGCGCCTGGCCAGCTCGGTTCGCTGCTGGGCGATGAGTCGCAGATGAGGAATGAGTAGAAGAGCGTGTTCGCTCGCTGCGTCGGCCGTTCCGGCAGCAAGTTGGAATCCCGGCGCTCGCAGTTCGTTGACGATGTCGGCCGATTGGAGCCGGCGAATGCGGTGGGCGCGAAGCAACTTTTCGATTCGTGCCGGTTTCAGTCGACGAGCCTTTGCGGGGCTGGGAGCCAGTTCCAGCAGGGCCCAGAGCCAAGCTTCGTTGGCGGCTGGGGACAAGCGCAAAAGCTGCGGGTAGTAGCGATAGAGTTGCTCGCGAAGTTGGCAGCTGTTGCGGTTGAAGCTGCTACGCAACTCATCGTCGAGACGAGTGAGGTCGCGCAGGCGCATCACGAGCGGGTCGTCGACCTCGATGGCATGGAAGCAATGCGGGTCGGTTCGCAGCGAGCAAGCCAAGACGAAAGCGTCACGGCGGTCGTCTTTGGCGCCGGCCGGGAAATGCCGGTCTCGGAAACGATCGAGTTGTTTCGGGTTAAGGAAGAAAGCCGAGAATCCCCGTTCGAGCAGCGTTTCGACCAACGCGCCACGCGGGACTTCGATCGCGACCGCGATGGAAGCCGGCGGGCAGCCGGTCAACTCGAGCAGTTGATTGAGGAACTCGCCGACCGCCGAACCGGAATGAACGACGGTGCGTTCGTGAACGATCTCGCCCTGGGTGTCGAGCAGACAGATTTGATGGGCCTCGGTGGCCCAGTCGATACCGACGAAGAATTGAAATGCAGATGCAGACAAGACAGACTCCTTTCGCCAGCCGCCGCAACCAACGGCACCCCTGTACTGGCGCTCGAACAAACGGCGCGAACTCCCCACTGGGCTTTCGGTTGCGGACCACACCGGGAGGGCGCAAGTCCCCCCCAGGCGTTCGATCACGCAGGGGGCGAAGGGCGCTCCTCTCGGGTGGCCGGTCTTCTATGAACTACCGCGCTGGGCAGCCACTCTGGAAGGGTACAGGGGGGCGTCGCGCGTGATTAGGTACACGGCGATCTCCGCCCGCAGGTTGGGGAGCAAGCGCAGCGGCCGGCCACGCAGCAAAAAGTACGAACGCTCGATCTTCAGCCCGAGCCGCCGCACTGTCTCCTCGAAGTCAATGATCGTCACGAAGTGGATGTTCGGCGAGTCGTACCACTCGTAGGGCAGGTGACGGGTCTTGGGAGCGCGACCCGAAACCATGAGAGAAAGCGGTACCGACCAACGCGCGAAATTCGGGAAAGCCACGATCATGCGCTTGGCGACGCGCCCCATCTCATCGAGAACGTCGCGCGGGCGAAACGTCTCTTGCATGGTCTGGCTCAGGATCACGTAGTCGAAACATTGATCCGGGTAATCCGCCAGACCCTGATCGATGTCGCCTTGGAAGACCGAGAGTCCGCGGGCGACGCATTTGCGGACTTGGTCGGGCGAGATCTCGACGCCTCGTGCCTGGACGTCTTTGTGCTCGACCAGCCAATCGAGCAACTCGCCTTCGCCGCAACCCAGATCGAGGACTTTCGAGCCTTCCTCGACCAGTTCGCCGATAATTTCGTAGTCCCGGCGTCCGAGAACGTCGGGTACCACGCGGCTCAAGGTTGCTTCAAGCGTTGCCATTGCGGATTTCGAAGTCGTTCTTTCAATTATAGATGCGTGACGGCGGTCACCGAAGGGCGCGCGACATCAATTTTGGAGAATTGGCGGCGCGGGCGCGAGGGGTTCTCCGCCTGCGATTTCGCCTTGGTTCGGGCGTGGCTAAAGCCCCCCCGGATAAGGCCGCTAAATTGGAATTAGGACGGCCTCCAGCCCTTCTCCAGCCCTCCTGCAGTCCTTCTGCAGCTCGCCTCCAGCCCTCCTGCAGCTCGGGGAAAGGGCTGAGCGTGGACTTCCGTCCACGCCTCTGATTCTGTTGGTGGTATGGATGGAAGGAGGCGGGACATTATGGCGCGTACCGTCACCGAACTTAATCTAATCCATGTGTGGCTCTATCCTCGGCGAACGGGTCGTGGCGGTCGAACCATGCCTTTGTGTGCCTGGGAAGATTGCTCTCGACGGCGAGCCGGCGAAGGTCCGTTGCGGTGTCGATGTCATACCACTCGGGTAATGTCTCACAGCGCAGGCCGGCGCGTTCAAAAGCTCGCTCGGTTTCCGCCCCGGTAGACGCCGCGGACCATGGGACGTCCGCGAACATGCGTGGCGGGGCTTGGCGGCAGCCGACGGCATAATAGCCGCCGTCCTCGCTTGGCCCTAGAACGGCGTCGGTGTCACGGAGCCGTTCGAGACCTTGTTCGAGATAGGCGGACGGGAGCGTTGGGCTGTCGCCGCCGACGATGAGCACCCGGTCGTGCCCGCGTGCCTGGAGTTCCTCGAAACAGTGCAACATCCGCTCGCCTAGGTCCGAGCCGTGTTGCCGGCCGCGTTTTTCCGGGGGCGCCGGTTCGTCGCCGACGGGCCAGGCTTCGTCGCGGTAGAGGTGGAGCGAGAGGTTGGGGATGTTGTTTAGGCTTTCCCAAATATCGAGGACGAACGCGCGGTGCAGGTCGGCGGCCTGTTGGGGGGTAAGCGGCGGCTGCAAGCGGGTTTTGACGCGGCCGGCGATCGGGGCTTTAGCGAATAGCGCGATGGCGGCGGACATGAGTTTCAGCCGGACCCGACGCGCGCGGCTCGGTTTACTCGGCGCGGCTTCCAGCCTGCATTTCTCACCAACTGACGGCCGAAGCACATGATAGGCCCGCCATTACTTCGTTGCGCTTGCTTGCCGTGCTCACCGTACCGTTCAAGTACGCCTCCGCGCGCCAAGCGGCCCGCGCCTCGTACTGACGGCCCTCTCATGCACTTCACCTCGACACTTGGTGAGAAATGCAGGCTAGCGTTGGGGGAAGATGCGTTTGACTTTGCCGGGAATCTTCAGCTTCAAGGCCGATTCCTTCATCGGCGGGTTTCTTTTTACGTTTGTGTAGGTATAGAGGCGGTAATCTCCGGGGTTGGCGCCGTAGATTTTTTCTTGTACCGGTTGCCAGTCCGAAGTGGAAATCCACATTTCGAGCCGCGGCATGTTGGCGCGCACCTTTTCGGATTTGGGAACCAGCTCAATCTTGACCGCCGCCGTGCCGGCGGCCTTTTCCTCTCCCTGCATCTCTAGCTCGTAGTTCTCGCGTAAGACTCGGCCGGCCGTGCCGAAACCGAGCAGCAAAGCTTGCTCGAGCATCTCCCGTGACTTCGATAAATCATACTCTTCGACCGTTGCGATCTTGGGCCGGTAGATCTCGACCTTCGTGCCGTGCACCGAAACGAAGTACGGATAGGGCTTCTGAAACTCAATCAAGAGGTTGAACTGCTTGTTGCGGTCCCGCAGGACGCGGATGACGCCCTCTTCAATGCTTTCGTCTTCGACGATGTCGGTGTACTTGAGCCAACGGACATCGGCCCGCATGGCGCGAAAACCTTCCGAGGCCGTATCCATGCGGGTCAGCAAGACGTCCAACTCGACAGCGGGCAGGGAAGGAACGAGGAGGGTGATCAGAGCGCAGAGGAGAAACCAACGCACATTGGGTGAGACTGGGCGGATCGGCATCGGGTTTCCGTGAACTTGCGGGCAGGGCCGGAGGCGGCGGGGCTGTGAAAAAATCGGGTACAGGCTGGTACAGGCCCCATTTTTTCACAGCCCGCGCGACTACGGCCGGGCGTACACCAGATAGGCGCGGACCTCGCCTTCTTCGTCGGTCGAGGGCCGTGTATCGACAATGCTCAGGGTCTGGCCAGTCCTTTGGCGCAGCAGGGCGCGAAGCTTCTCGTCGACTTCGGCGGCGGGGGTCTCGTCGATGACAAACGGCTCCACCCAAAACACTTCGACGGCCGGGTCTTCGGAAAGGGCCTCGATCTGCTGGACGCTCGGTAGGCGCGGCTGGTCGCGGAAAAACTCCCTCGGCGTCAGGAAGATGAAGACCAGGATGGCCACCGCCATGATGTCGTATTGCCAGGAGCCGCGGGGGAATGTCCACAGCACAACAGGACGCAGCAACCGCCCGATTCCTCTTAGCATGGTGTCAGTTTATCGTAAAATGGGAGCAAGCGTGAGATCGAATACCATGACGTCATCGCGACACAGAATCCGCCGATTTTTCCGCCTCGCGGCTCACTTACAAATGATGCCGGTGCTCGAGGCCGGGGACGACCCGCTGATCGGCGGCCAGGCGGTCATCGAGGGCGTGATGATGCGCGCCCCGCACAGCTATTGCGTCACGGTGCGTCGGCCGGACGGCGAAATCGTTCAGCAAACCGGCACGCTCGAGCGGGTCTCGGAGAAGCACCCTGTCTTCGATTGGCCAGTGGTGCGCGGGCCGGCAACCCTGGGACAAGCCATGGGGTTGGGGATTCGCACGTTGCGGTTCTCGGCAAACCAGGCTCTGGTCGAGGAGACGACCGCGAAGGCCGACGGCGATGCCGCAGCGAACGCCGTCGAGGGGTCTCACGAAGCGTCGGGCGCCGGCTCCGAGCCAAAAGAGGCGGAGAAGTCGGCCGAGATTTCCGGTTGGATGATGGGGCTGAACGTGGCGTTCTCGCTGCTGTTTTTCATTTTCCTCTATAAGTTCGTCCCGCTGGTCGTTACGACCCAGTTGCAGAGTTACACTTCGTGGCTCGACGGCAATTTCGGGTTCACGTTGATGGACGGCCTTGTGCGGATGGCGATTTTTCTGACCTTCCTCACGATTGTTTCGCGCATGAAGGACATCCGGCGGGTTTTTGAGTATCACGGGGCCGAGCACAAGGTTGTCTTCAACTATGAATCAGGCCGTCCGCTGACGGTCGACAATTCACAAAGCTTTCGTACTTTTCACCCGCGCTGCGGCACGAGCTTCCTGATTGTGGTGATGCTGATGAGCATCGTGGCGTATGCCTTGATTCCGGTCGAAAGCTTCGCCTTGAAATTGTTGGTTCGGGTGGCGATGCTCCCGGTCATCGCGGGGGTGAGTTACGAGATTATTCGTTTCGCCGCCAAGCGACAGGGGACGCTGTGGGTTTGGATGGTGGCTCCGGGGTTGTGGCTGCAGCACATCACGACGAAGGCTCCCGACGACGATCAGGTGGCCATTTCCATTCAGTCGCTTGAAACGGCGATGGCGCTCGAGCGGGAACAGGACGGCGAACTCGTTATCGCCTAACCGGGGCTTGACTCGGAACCAGCGTGAGAGAGGGCCTACGAGGAATCGGCAATGCAGTGGCAAAAGAAGATGGACGAGTTGGAAGCGCGTTACGACGAGCTTTCCCATGAGATGGCCGATCCGGCTGTGATGTCGGACCAGAATCGCTATACCAAGACGGCTAAAGCGGCGGCGGAAATTGGCGATGTGGTCGAGAAGTATCGTTCCTGGAAGGAGTCGCAATCGGAACTCGAGGAGACCCGTTCGATGCTCGATGACCCCGACGCCGAGGTCGCCGAGTTGGCTAAGCAGGAAATCGCGGGCCTGGAACAGCGATGTGCCGGTCTTGAAACAGAGATCAAAGAGCTGATGTTGCCCAAGGACCCGAACGACGAAAAGGGCGTTGTGCTGGAAATTCGAGCGGGCACCGGCGGCGACGAGGCGACGCTGTTCGCGGCCGAGCTTTTCCGCATGTACAGCCGCTACGCCGAGGACCAGGGCTGGAAAGTGGAGATGATTTCCTCGAGCGCCTCCGAGGTCGGCGGGTTCAAGGAATCCATCTCGTTGATTTCGGGCCGCCGCGTCTACAGCAAACTCAAATACGAAGCCGGCGTCCATCGCGTGCAGCGCGTGCCGAAGACTGAAACTCAGGGCCGCATCCACACCTCGGCGGTGACGGTGGCCGTGATGCCGCAAGTCGACGATGTCGAGATCGAGATCGAGGCGAAGGATATTCGCGTCGACACGTATTGCTCCTCGGGGCCGGGCGGGCAATCGGTGAACACGACCTATTCCGCGGTTCGTATCACGCACTTGCCGACCAACCTAGTTGTTACCTGCCAGGACGAGAAATCGCAGATCAAGAACAGAGCTCGCGCGATGCAGGTGTTGCGCTCGCGTCTCTACGAAGTCGAGATGGAAAAGCAACACGCCGAGCAGGCCGAGAGTCGCCGCGGCATGGTGCGCAGCGGCGACCGCAGCGAGAAGATTCGCACCTACAACTTCCCGCAGGGCCGCGTGACCGACCATCGCGTTCCCGGCCTCACGCTGCATCAACTCGAGTCGGTTATGACCGGAGGGCTGACGCCGCTGGTCGATGGGCTGGCGACCCACTTCCAAGCGGAGTTGATGAAGCTGGACTTGAACGCGGCGTAAGCGTTGCGGGCGAGCGCTTTTCCCACGCTTGATTGGCTGAGCCGTTATCGAACCGAAGCGGCCTCCGCGTCGACGCTTCCTCGTTGTTCAGGCTCGGTGAGGGCGACGCAGATCTTGTCGACGAGATTGCGGATGTAGGAGGCCTGCACGTCGTAGTTGTTGACTATGATCGAAAAAGCCAAGTTGCGGTCGTCGGCTGTTGCGATGTAACCGGAGATCGCGGTGACATGCGACAGCGTGCCGGTCTTGGCGCGGATCCTCCCCCGCACCGGAGTCCGCGAGAAGCGCCAATCGAGCGTGCCGTCTTCCCCGGCAATCGGGAGGCTCGCGACGAAGGTTTCGCGGTTCTCCGATTTCCACATATGGGTCAGTAGCTTTACGGTTGCCGCGGGGCTGACGAGATTGCGCCGGGAAAGCCCGGAGGCGTCGGCGAGGACGAACTCTTGCTCGCGCAACCCGACGTCCTGTTCGAGAAAATCCGCGAGGTCTTCGAGGCCGGCCTGGAAACTGCCGACTCCCCGCCGGTGCCGGGCTACTTCGCGAAGCAACATTTCGGCGTGCAGGTTTTGACTGACCTTGTTGACGATCTTGACGGTCTCGGCCAACGACGCCGAGCGAACGCCCGCCAGCTCGGTGGGGTAGGTTTCGGTCTTCGGGTCGGCGACCTGCTTGAGACTGGGGAACTGATGGCCCAAAGCGTGGCGAGCTTCCGCTTCGCCGGCGATTTCAACACCCATTTCGCCGAGCACATGGTGGAAGGCGCGGGCGGCAAATAGCGCTGGGTTGTCGACCGCGACGGTCATCTTTCGGCCTCGCGAATGAATCGAGATATCGCCCCAGAGCGCCAACTCGCGGGCCCCCGGCGCGCGGTCGAGATGTAAGCCGCGCGGAACCATCCGTGTGGCGGCGGTTCGCAGCCGGTTGTCGAGCCCGAAATAGCCGATGTCGGGCCGAAAGGCGACGCGCGCGTTTTCGCGAACCGCGCGGCCGGGCAATACCTGCATCGTGATGGTGTTGTCATTGAACGACAGCGCGCTGATTGGGGCGCCGTAGCCCCACATTCCGTCGTCGATCGACCAGCCCGGCGAGTGGCGTTGCCACACATAACGGCTGTCGTCGCCGATGACGCCGCCGGCGATTTTCTTGATTCCCGCGGCCGTGACTTGACGCGCCAGTTCGCGCAGCGGCGCTAAGCGGTCGGAGGCGAATTCTTTCTTGGGGTTGTAGGGGATCAGTCGCGAGGAAAAGTTTGGGTCGCCACCGCCGAGCAACACCAAATCGCCGGCCAACGTTCCGCCGGGGTCCACGTCGGCCTTCGAGACGACCGTCGTGGTGTGAAAGTAATCCGGACCCAATCGAGAAAGCGCCAGGGCGGTCGAAAAAAGCTTGCCGTTCGAAGCGGGGAGGAATAGCTTGTCTTGGTGCTGCTCGTAGATGATTCGGCCGTCGTCGAGGTCGACAACCTGAATTCCCCAAAACGCTCGCGCGGCGGCTGATGTGTCGGTGATCTCGGCGACGCGATCGGCAAGAGAAGCGGCGTGGACAGTGAGAGCGCCGCATGCCTGCGCCAATACCGACGCGAAAACGAAGGTCAAGATCCGAACAAAGCGGCTCGGCGAACCGGACTTAGAAAAGGCGTGAGGCATCTTTGGCGAAGTAGGTCAAGATCAAGTCCGCCCCGGCGCGCTTGATCGCCGTCAACGACTCCATCATCACGCGCTGTTGGTCAATCCAATCGTTGCGGCCCGCCGCGACAATCATCGAAAACTCTCCACTGACCTGATAGGCCGCCACGGGCAGGTCGAATTCCTGTTTGGCGCGGTAGATGACGTCGAGGTAAGGCATGGCCGGCTTGACCATAATCATGTCCGCGCCCTCTTCGATGTCGAGCTCGATTTCGCGCATCGCCTCGCGTTGGTTGGCCGGGTCCATTTGATAACTGTTGCGATCGCCGAATTGCGGCACCGACTCGGCGGCTTCGCGAAAAGGTCCGTAAAAACCCGAAGCGTACTTGGCGGCGTAAGACATGATGGGGACTTTGCTCAACCCGTTTTCATCGAGGGTTTCGCGGATGGCGCCGACGCGGCCGTCCATCATGTCGGAAGGAGCGATGATGTCGGCTCCGGCTCGGGCTTGGGAAAGGGCGGTTTTCGTCAGCAGCTCCAAGGTCGAGTCGTTGTCGACGTCATTGTCGACGATGCGTCCGCAGTGGCCGTGGCTGGTGTACTCACACAAACAGCAATCGGCGATCACGAGTAGGTCTTGCACCTCGGCTTTGATGGCTCGGGTCGCCCGTTGTACGATCCCGCCGTCGTCATACGCCCCCGAGGCGTCGCTGTCTTTTGATTCCGGCAATCCGAAAAGAATGACGCCCGGGATCCCGAGCGACTGCACCTCACGGCATTCCACGACGATCTCATCGACGGACATCTGATAGTTGCCCGGCATGGCCCCGATTTCCTTCTTGACGCCCTCACCGGGACAGGCAAAAAGCGGATAAATGAAATCGTCGGGCGTCAGGTGGGTTTCGCGGACGGCGCGGCGCATCACCGCGCTCGCACGCAGACGCCGGGGCCGGTTTGCGGGAAACGGCATGAGTCCTATTGTAGGTTGCGCGTCGGTGGGGGGGTAGGGAGGACAGGGGCGGCTACAGCTTGGTCAGCCCAGCCGAGCCGTTCGGTAAGCCGTCGGACCCGGGGGGGGATTGCGGGTCAGGCTCCGGGTCAGGCTACAAGCGTTACGAGGTCTTTGTCCGAGGACGAGAGCAGTCCTTTGTTCTCCAACGTGCCGATGGCCTGCAAGACGTTCTCCTGAGACACCGGCTTTCCAGTCATTTCAGTCAGGCAACCGCCAATCTGCAGCTTCGTCGCATGATTGAGTCGCCGAACGGATTCCAATACAAGACATTCGATAGCAGTCATCCCATTTACCTCCATCTTCTTTCAGTAGTACGGCAAAGCCGGAAATTCTCAATGGGACGGAAGTACCGATTGCATCGAGAAGGGCCTTAGAACCCGAGGCCGTGAAAGACACGGCCGGCGGAGAGTTCCGGACGTCGCGGCATATGGGTTGCCGGCTGCCGGCGGCTGTCGTTCCAAGGGGTGCCGCGACCAACTGCCTATATAATGGGGTCGAGTGTTCATTTCCGAGGAGAACAGGCTGTGACAGGCAGCACAGAAATGCATGGAATTACGGGCCAATCGTCGCGTACGAGCGGACTTCGCGCCGCTGCGTTGTTGTCGGCGATTTTGGCGATGGGGCTCACGGCGCCGAGCGCTTTGGGCGCGGAAGGCGAGCTGCCCGCCGCCGCCGAGCGACAGGTCGATTTCAGCCGTGACATCCAACCGCTTCTGGAATCGCGTTGTATTGTTTGTCACGGCGCGGCGCAACAAATGAACGGTTTACGGTTCGACCGCAAGGCCGACGCGCTCAGAGGCGGCTATGCGGGGCCGGTCATCCTGCCCGGCGACAGCGCGAAAAGCAAGTTGATCCACCTGGTTGCCGGAGTCGGCCAAAAGGTGATCATGCCGCCGGCCGGCCCGAAGTTGTCGAGCGCGGAAATCGGCCTCCTCCGCGCTTGGATCGACCAGGGCGCCGAGTGGCCCGAAACCGCCGCGGATGCCGAACCCGAACGCGCGGCCGACAAGGAACCCGCGCACTGGGCTTTCCGTCCCGTGCGAAAGCCCGACCTTCCGGAGGTCGAGCAATCTTCGTGGATCCGCAACAATGTCGACTCCTTCGTGCTCGCTAGACTCGAAGCCGAAGGCATCAAGCCCTCCGGCGACGCGCCCAAGGCGACGCTGGCCCGGCGCGTCAGCCTCGATCTGACCGGACTGCCCGCCGACCCGGAAGCCGTCGAGCGCTTCGTGGCTGATCGCGGTCCCGGCGCTTACGAGCGACTGGTCGATGAACTGCTCGAGTCGGAACACTACGGAGAAAAATGGGCCCGTCCGTGGCTTGACTTGGCCCGCTATGCAGACAGCGACGGGTATGAAAAGGACCGCACGCGGCCGCACGCCTGGCGCTATCGCCACTGGGTGATCAACGCGCTGAACCGTGACATGCCTTTCGACGAGTTCACGATTGACCAGATTGCGGGTGACCTCGCTCCCGGTGCCGGCATTGAGCAGCGCGTGGCCGCCGGGTTCCACCGCAATACGTTGAAGAACCGCGAGGGCGGCGTGAATATCGAACAGTACAGGTTCGAGGAGACGATCGACCGCGCGAACACCGTCGCCACGGTTTGGCTCGGCCTCTCGCTCGGTTGCGCGCAGTGTCACGACCACAAATACGACCCAACCACGCAGGCGGACTATTACCGCTTCTACGCGTTTTTCAACAGCATCGACGAAGTCGACATCGACGCTCCGTTGGCCGGCGAAGCGGGCCCCTACTTGGCCGCGCGTCCCGCCTACGACCGCACGCGCCGCGAAATTCTCGCCGAACATAAGGTTCACGAGTTACAACCGCCCTGGGAAGCGAAGATGCTCGAGGCCGCTAAGAATCCCGGCAAGTGGACCGATTGGGACTTGAGCTACGACGTGCTGCCTCTTTACATGGATAAGGGCCACGAGGTGCTCGGCACCCCGCCCGCACAGCGCGATCCCCGGCAGGCCTATACTTTGAAGCGGTTTTTCCTGAAGAACTATGGCCGCGTTGTTTCGAAAGAACATTACGAAGAGCTGGGTTTCAAAGAGGCCAGCAAGAAACTTCAGGCTCTCGACGATCAATTCCCGGCGCTGAGCCGGGCGCAAAGCGTGGCGGATTTACCGGAATCCCGCGAAACGCACATCCATATCCGCGGAGGTTGGGACCGATTGGGAATTGCCGTCCAACCCGACGCGCCCGGTTTCCTTCCGCCGCTCGGTTCCGGCGGCGAGGGACTTCCGACGCGACTCGACTTGGCGAGGTGGCTGGTTTCTCGCGAAAATCCGCTGACGGCGCGTGTCACCGTCAACCGCGTCTGGCAGGAATATTTCGGCCGCGGGTTGGTTTTGACTTCGGAGGATTTTGGAACTCAGGGCGATAAGCCCTCGCACCCGAAATTGCTGGACTGGCTGGCCGTCGACTTCATGGACCAAGGTTGGAGCTTGAAGAAGCTGCACAAGCGGATTGTCATGTCGGCCACCTACCGGCAGTCTTCGAACGATCGTCCCGACCTTGCCGAAAAAGATGCCGACAATGTCTTGCTCGCCCGTCAGTCGCGTTTGCGTTTGCCCGCCGAGTTGATTCGCGACGGCGCCTTGGCCGCGAGCGGCTTGCTCGACCCGACCCTCGGCGGCCCGAGCGTCAAGCCGCCGCAACCGGAGGGCGTTGCCGCTCTTGGCTATTCCGGGCAAGTGAAATGGCGGACCAGCCGCGGCGGCGACGCGTACCGGCGGGGTCTCTATATCCATTTCCAACGGGCCGTGCCGTATCCGTTTTTGATGACCTTCGATTCGCCGGACATGCAAGTGACGAAGTGTCGCCGGGAACGTTCGAATACGCCCTTGCAAGCGCTGAACTTACTCAACGACGGCGTGTTCTTCGAATCGGCGCAAGCCTTGGCCGCTCGCGTTTTGCAACAAGCGCCCACGCAGAATTTCGCTGGTCGGCTGGACTACGCTTATCGACTGACACTGGCGCGACCGCCGACCGACAACGAACAGGAGCTCCTGTTGGGCTTTTATCACGAGCAGACCGAGCGATTGGCGCATGCTCCGGAACTACGCGACGCGATCTTCCCGGCCGCGATCGAAGGCCGCACCTCGGTCGAAACCGCCGCCTGGACCACCGTCGCCCGGGTCGTGCTCAACTTGGACGAGTTTATTACGAGGGAATAGGACGGGGTCGACAACGCAGCAACGCACCATGACGTTCGAGCAGTTCAAAGCCATCCAAACTCGCCGTGATTTTCTGGACCGCTGTCTGGGCGGACTCGGCGCCGCCGGGTTGGCTCATCTGATGGGCGCCGAGGGCCGCACAGCGACAACCGATGCCGGCATAGTCAACCCGCTTGCGCCGCGCGACCCACATTTCGCACCCAGGGCCAAGAACGTCATCTTTCTGTTCCAAGCCGGCGCACCGAGCCAGATGGATTTGTTCGATCCCAAGCCCGAGCTTCATAAGTGGCACGGCAAGCCGCTTCCGCTGTCGAAAACCAAAGATCTCAAGTTGGCGTTTATCAAACCGAACGCGGCCGTGTTTGCCAGCCCGCGCGAATTCGCGAAGCACGGCGAGAGCGGCCTCGAGTTCAGTGACTTGCTGCCCCATACCGCCGAGGCCGCCGACGATATTTGCATGATTCGCTCGATGCACACGGATGCTTTCAACCACCATCCGGGGCAATCGTTATTGATGACAGGCAGCCCGCTGGTCGGCCGCCCCACCGTCGGCGCCTGGACAACCTATGGGCTCGGTAGCGAGTCAAGCGACCTGCCCGGCTTCGTTGTTCTCAGCTCGGGCCGCGGCACAAGCGGGGGTTCCACGAACTGGTCGAGCGGTTTCCTGCCCTCTACCCATCAAGGCGTCGTCTTCCGAAGCACCGGGGATCCGATTCTCTATCTGTCGAATCCCGAGGGTGTCGACCGCCAAATGCAGCGCTCGACTCTCGACGTCTTACGTGATCTCAACGAAGAGCATCATCGACAGACCGGCGATATGGAAATCGCTTCCCGTATCGCGTCGTATGAACTGGCGTTTCGCATGCAAAGCGCCGCCCCTGATTTGTTGGACTTTGCCGACGAGCCCAAGCACATCCTCGATTCCTACAGCGTCGAGCAGGAAACCACCCGCCAATACGGCACGAATTGCTTACTGGCGCGGCGTATGGTTGAACGTGGCGTCCGCTTTATCATGTTGGCGCACGCCAGTTGGGACGATCACACCGAGCTCAATACGAAGTTGAAAGAAAACTGCGACAAGACCGACAAGCCTGTCGGGGCGCTGCTCAAGGACCTCAAGCAGCGCGGTCTGCTCGACGACACGCTCGTCGTGTGGGGCGGCGAGTTCGGCCGTACTCCGATGGCCGAGATGCGCAAGCCCGATGACGCTGATAGCGCCGGCCGCGACCATCATCCCGACGGCTTCACGATGTGGTTGGCCGGCGGCGGCATCAAGGGCGGTCAAGTGATCGGCAAGACCGACGACTTTGGACTCACGATCGTCGAAGACCCCATTCACCTCCACGATTTGCAGGCGACCATTCTGCACTGCCTGGGCCTAGAGCACACGAAGCTGACCTACCGCCACATGGGCCGCGACTTCCGCCTCACCGATGTTGGCGGCAACGTGATCGAGCAAGCGCTGGCTTGATGCAATTAGGTCCGCGTCGCGGCCGGCTACCCAGGGGGGCTGCAGGAACCCAGCCTAGGCCGAAGCGCCGCGGCCAACAGTCCTTGGAAACTCAACTCCACTCTCCTCTGGACCCCGAGCATCCCTTTTAGACTCCTGGTTGCGCTGAAGCTTAAAGCAATGTTACGGTCTTACTAGTTAATCGCAGGGGTATAGGTTGTAGTGTGCCGAGCCGTAAAGATTCCAGATGGGTATTTACTTGACTCAGGTATTGGGAAATAGCCCCTACATGTTGTGGTCGTCCGAAGCGCGTGTCGCGGTGCCTCCGACCAGCGATTTGTAGGGTGCCGGTGGCACGGCGACGGCCTGTTGAACCAGGCGGTAAAAGAGCTTGCCTCGACTTCTGGACTTGCGGCGGTTGAAGCGGAAGGCGAATTCGTCGAGGTAGGAGTCGAGATGCTCGTGACTGACCGCTCCTTGATGCGTGCCCAGTATCCAGCGCTTCACTAACGACACCACGCGGTGCACCCGGGGGAGCAGTTTCGAGGCGCGCGCCGGTTGCCCCTCCAGGTAGCTCACCTCGTGGCGATAGCCGTCGCCTTCGAGCGGTTCGTATCCCAGCCAACCGTCGGTATGGACCACGCTGCCGGGTTCGATCGACTCGCCGACGAAGGCCATCAAGCTGTCCCCGGAGGCGTTGGGAATGGTGCGTATCCGAACCCGCCCGATGCCGGCACCATCTTCCTCGGCCGCTACTACAATCAGCGCCTTAGCGTCGGTTTGGCGACCGCGCACGCCCTCCTCCAAGCCTCCTAAGTAAGTCTCGTCAACCTCCACGCGCCCGCTGAGCCGATCGCGTCCGGGCCGCACCATGGCGCGCCGGAGCTTATGCAACCAAGTCCAGGCCGTTTTGTAGCTGCCCAGGCCCAACACCCGCTGCAAGCCCAGCGCGCTCGCCCCGTTCTTCTGGCTCGTGAGCCACCACATGGCTCGAAACCAACTCTGGAGGGGTTGGCGGGTGTCTTGAAATATTGTGCCCGCCGTTGGAGAAGCTTGATGCCCGCAGCCGGCGCACTCCAGCAGCGCTGTCCGCACCGCCCACGCTTTGTCGTGCCCGCATCGCGGACAACGAAAACCCTCCGGCCAGCGGAGTTGACACAGATACTCTCGACAGGCCTGCTCGGTGGCGAAACGCGCCTCGAACTCGGCCAGATTCCGAGGATAATCTTCCATTTCCCCGATCCTACATCTTGTGGTCACCTGAGTCAAGTAAATACCCATCAGATTCCATTACCAACGGGGAATCACGAGCACGGCAAAAGAAACGGAAGGGCCGAGGAGCGCATGAGGAACAGCAAGCACGGAATTTTCAGTCTGGTAGCCGGTTTGGCCCTCTCGGTCGGCGTCATGCAGGCGTAGCTCACGCCCGATCCGAAGCCGCAGCAGAGCGCGGATCAGAGTCCATGCGTTATCGGGGACAATTCCTGTAGCAACCCGGTCGGATTCGACTTTACTCTGGTCCCGGATACCACTCAGGACGCGTCGAACACGAACAACAGTTGGGATCTCCTGTCGCCCGTCTATTCGGTGGCGCTCGTTCGCACGATTGCCGCGACGAACGCTTTCAGGATCGGCATTGACGTCAACGCGGCCGGCAGCATCGCTGATCCGGGGGGTATCTGCTCCCCCGATCCCATGGCGGCGGAATCGCTGGTGCTCTTCCAGGTGATTCTGAACCCGAATGGCGCGTCGTCGATCTTGACCGAGTTCATCGGCGGCGACCCAGTTACGGACCCGACAAGGCTTTGTAACGGCAACCCGGGCGGCGGGTTTGCCGACAATAGTCTTCTGCCGATTATCCTGACCGGCCTCGATGACGCGGATGAAATCCAGTTCCGGGCGATACTGCGCAACGGCGGCGGCGAAAAGACAGCTTCTTCATCATTCAGCAGGCGCTGGATATAGCCACTCTTCGGGTGGTGAAACAGGTTTCGCCCGCCGGCGACAACTTCGACCTCGCTATTGACGGCCCTGATGCGAACGCCGCAAGCGCTATGAATGTCGGCAACGGCGGCACCGTCGAGGTTGTGGATGGCGACATCGGCCTGTACAACTTCAGCGAGTCAGACGCGACGGACGGCTCGGGTATGCTGGCGAACTATGCAACCATTCTCGCCTGCGTCGAGACGGGTACGGCGACGCCGTTCACGTTCAATGCCGGTGCGAATAACGAGAGCGGAGATGTGACGCTGGAGGCAGGCGACGACGTCACCTGTACCTTTACCAATACCGAGATTCCGCCTGACACGGCCACCTTGACGCTCGTCAAGCAGGTTGAATCGACTGAAGGTACCGAGACGTTCGGCCTAGACATTGCCGGCCCCGGTGCCGCGGACACCAGCGACGCGAGCGTCGCCGACAACGAGTCCATCCAGGTGGTGGGCGAACCGGGCGATTACCTCATCAGTGAGTCCGACGGGACGGGAATGTTGGTGGACTTTACCTCGGTGCTGAGTTGTAACGGTGGGACAGTCACCAACAACACCGGCACCAGCGCTACGGTCACCTTGATCACGGATGATAACGTCACCTGTACCTTCACCAATACCGAGGACGAGGTGTTGCCGCCGCCGGAGGGCGGCGAGGGCCTCATCACCTGCGGTCTGGGGACGGTGACGCCGTTGGTGCGGGCCGAGGGGCTCTCGGAATTGGTTGGCGATATTATCCTGACCTGCGAGATCATTCCGGCCGGCGCGCTTCCCGACGAGGACGGCTATATCGAGGTCAATATCACGGCCTCGCTCAGCGTCAGCGTTACCAATAATCGGGACTTTAACGGCGACTTCCAAAACGACACGAGCGACGCGGTTCTCGTCATCAACGAGAACAACTGCGGCGCGCCGTCCGATCAGGGCGGACGCATGGGCGCCACGAGCGGCTTCGGGGGCGGCTGCGACCCGGCCAACCCCGAGTTCCAAGATCCGCAGTTCGGAGTTTGGGTGGCGAACAATCGGATCGAGTGGACGGGCGTGCAGGTGCCGATTCCCGGCGCCGACAGCGGCGAGATCGACGGCAGTCCGTTCCCCGAATTCACGACGATTCGGTTGACCAGCATGCGCGGCAACGCTTCGGAGTTGGGGATTCCCGACGTGCCGAATCTGGCCTTTACGCAGATCCAGGCGATTGTCACGATCAACGGCGAAAGCGCCATCACGTTGGACCGCAACGAGGGCAACGTAGGCGCGGTGCTGAAGGGATTGCTGAGCAATGTCGACGAGGACGAGACGGCCAGCGGGCTGCAGTGCGAGAGCGACACCGAGAGCGCCGTGTTGACGATCACCGAAGGTTTCCCGACCGCGTTCAAGACGATTGGGGCGCCGTCGTTCACCATCAGCGGCTCGGTGCAGGTCGAAAACGGCTATCCGGCGCCGGACTCGGGGACCGAGACGGCGGCGGGCGACGGCGGGGCGACCGGGGCCACGCAATCGACGCACTTCCTGTTGGCCTTCCACAACATTCCCGACGGGGTGAACGTGTATGTGGAAGATACGCCCGATTGCAGCGAGGGCGGCGATGACGCCGACCACCTGGCGCTGGACGCGGTGGAGTGCGACGTCAACGGCGATGGCTGCGACGACGTTGCGGGTGAGACCGATCCGGAGGCCGACACGCCGCTCGGCATGGTCCAGGTGGATATCGACGGCGGCGCGGGCGCGATCGGTTACGAGGTCACCGATGACTGGACGGTCGTGACGGAGGATTGCGATATCGGCATGACGTTCGGGTGGGAGCCCGATACCGAGAGTGATTCTCCGGCGCCGGGCGTGGGTCAGGTATCGGTGAGCTTCGCGCCGTTGAGTACGGTGGGCATGTCGGCGGAGGACGACGAGCCGCGGCCGCGCTTCATCGAGGGCTCGGAGACTGGTTGAGTCCGGGGGCGGATCCGCAGGATGGGGCGTGCGAGGTTCACTACCACGGCAGCACGACGGGCGGCGGAGCCGCGCCGGAGAGCGTGATCACCGACGTAATTGAAGCGGGCGACCAGCGGGTCTGGCTGCTGTCCGGGGAGGCGCCGGAGTTCCAGGGTTACGTGATCGCGGCGTGCGACTTCCAGTACGGCCACGGCTACGCGTTTATCAGCGACGGATTCCTGGGCTTGCAGACCTTGGCGCAGGGCTATCTGGCGCTGATCCTCGACGTGGACGAGGACAGCCTGCGGGCCTTGACGGACGGGGCTGAGATTTTGGAGCATTAGCCGGTCGCCACGGCGGGGAAGCGGTCGCCACGGCGGGCAGCGGAGCAAGGGTGGGTGCCGTCACGAACGACCCGATGCGGCCGGCCGGTAATTTTTAAGGTTCCCCCGGACGGGCCTATACCGTCCGGGGGCATTTTTTTGGTGCGCGATGCGGGTCCGGTTCGCATTTCTCACTATGTGCCGACCTTGAAACGGCAATGCGCGAAGATCTTGCAAGTCTGCTGAAGCCGCGGCACGGTCACTTCGAGCTGGAATCGGGGCATCACGGAGAACTTTGGCTCGATCTTGAATCCCTGTGCCGAACACCGGCCGCCGTCCGGCCGCTTGCCGCCGAGCTCGCGCAACGGCTCTCACCGTATCGACCCGAGATGATTTGCGGCCCGCTGGTTGGGGGCGCTTTCGTCGGGCTTCTTGTCGCCTTGGAGATGGATGTGGACTTCGTCTACACCCAGCCCCGCCGCAATACCGAAGTCGAGGGGCTCTTCCCGGTCAGCTATCATTTGCCCGCCGAACTCCGGAACGTAGCCGGCCGCCGCGTGGCGATTGTCAACGACGTCATCAACGCTGGCTCGGCGGTACGGGGAACGATGGTTGAACTCGCTCAATGCTCCGCCGACGTAGTTGCGATCGGGACGCTACTCGCGTTGGGGAGGACACCCGCGCAACTCGCGCAAGAAGCGTCGACGCCTCTTGAAGCCCTCGCGGAAGAGCCGAACATTATCCGAGCCCCGGAGGAATGCCCGCTATGTGCAAGGGGCGTGCGGTTAACTCCGCGCCCGGGAGCTTAGGCGATTGTTTGCCGGATGCGAGGGGAGGGGGGAGTAGGGCGGGGGGGATGCCCTACTCCCCATGGGACAGGTGAGGGAGCGACTCTAAAAGCCGTCGCCTCGGACCCGAGTCACGCCCGGCATCGACGCTTTCGACTGGATCCGACGAGCGATGGGAGCTTCGATCCCTTTCACTCCTCGACTCTACGAGACAATCGGCGGTTAGGCAAGAAGATAATTTTTATCGGGCAAATTCAAAATTGTTAACCCGGAAATGGGACAATCCAGAAACGCTGTGACACCCGCTCGGGGGGACTTAGTTAGCCGGACACACATGCACTGATGAATGCGCGGCCATTCATACGTTGGGGTTCTCGCCGCCCCTACCCTCTTGCCATATGGCAGACCGGGGATGTTGGGACCGCGGAGATGTTCAAGTACACCTCCGCGCGTCAAGCGGCACGCGCCTCGCACTGACGGGCCTCTCATGCACTTTGCCTCGCCATGCAATGAGAAAAGCGGGTTAACCCGACTTACCCCAGGGTTAGAGCAGGATTTCCGTTTCGGTCGCAGCTTCGTAATTCACGCCATTGACGTCGAAACCGAATAGGTTGTTGAACTCGCGGCGGAATCCGGCGATATCGGAAATCGCGTCGATGTTTTCGGTCGACACGCTTTCCCATAGTTGGGCGACTTCCGCTTGTACGTCGTGGCGCATTTCGAGATTATCGAGCCGGATCAAACGATCGGCGTCGGTGGCTACTTCGCGTCCGTCGGCCAAGTAATCGAACGTCAGACGACGCATCTGCTCGATGACGCCTTCGTGAAGGCCTTTCGGTTTCATCACCCGAAGCAGCAAGCTGAGATAGAGCGGAACGACGGGGATCGCCGCCGAAGCCTGCGTGACGACGGCTTTGTTGACCGACACCCAGGCTCCTCCGCCCAGTTTCTCGTCGAGGTCGGCATTGAGCCGGTGCGCTGTTTGCTCGAGATCTTTCTTCGCCGCCCCGATGGTTCCCTCACGGTAGATCGGCCAGGTCAACTCGGGACCGACATAGGAATAGGCGAGGGTGCGCGCGCCGGCGGCCAGCAGGTTGTCGGCGAGGAGCGCGTCGATCCACATTTGCCAGTCCTCGCCGCCCATGACGGCGACGGTGGCGGCGACTTCGGGTTCGGAAGCCGGTTCGACCGTCACTTCGCCGACCGTGCCGCGGGCGATGTCAACTGTTTTTCCGGTAAACGGTTCGCCGATGGTCTTGAGGACGGAAGTGATCGTCTCGCCGGTTGCCGGATGGGTCCGGCGGGGAGAAGCGACGCTGTAGATCACCAGATCGAGCGGACCCATTTCCGAGCGGACCTTGTCGAGAGTCCGCTGTTTACCTTCCTCGGAGAAAGCGTCGGCGTTGATGCTCGCGGCCCACAGTCCGCTTTCTTTCGCGGAGTGTTCGAAGGCGACGCTGTTGTAATAGCCGGCCGAGGCGGTTTTGTTCCCTTGGGGCGGGCGCTCGTAGAAGACACCGAGCGTTTTGGCGCCGAAACCCCAGGCGGCGGCGATCCGCGTCGCCAACCCGTAACCGGTTGAACTTCCGATGACGAGGACGTTTTTGGGGCCGGCAACGCCCGCGGGTTTGGCCTGTTCGATGACCTCGATTTGTTGCTCGACGCGGCGGGCGCAGCCCTCGGGGTGGGCGTTGATGCAGATGAAACCGCGGGTGCGTTGTTTAACGATTTGTTCGGGCATGGGGGGTGGTCGGCTTAGGGTGAGGAAACTTCTATTATGTGGCGTGAGGCTCCAGCCTTGCCGCGAGCCGAGTGATCGGGGCGTGTCTTCGATTGACGGCTTGCGAGTTCTTGCGAATTGGGGATGCGAACCGATGAATCGGATCGCGGCAAGCGTGGACGTTCACGCCACGGTTCGCGGCGTGTTACACTACCCCCGTTACGGCTTAGGAGAGGTTCCGATGCGTTCATCTAGAAGAGGATTTCTCGGCGTGGTTGCGGGCGGTTTCGCGACTTGGGCGTGCTCGGGGCCCGACCCCTACGCGGGCGTGACGCGCTATGTGCGCTACGAACACGGCGCGGTCAAGTTCGGCATCTTGAACGGGGATACGATCGAGGAAATCGAGGGCGATTTATTCGGCGCGCGGACGCCAAGCGGCGCGACGGTCGAGGCAAGCGACGTCAAACTGCTCTACCCGGTCGAACCGTCGAAGGTGTTCGCGCTCGCCGGCAACTATCGCAGCCACCTCAACGAAGATCAACCCGTTCCCGACCACCCGGAACCTTTCTACAAACCTATCTCATCGCTGCAACACCCCTACGACCCGATCGTTGTCCCGGCCGATTCGAAAGATTTGCATTTCGAGGCGGAATTCGTGATCGTGATCGGCAAGAAAGCGCAACGCATTTCGACCGAGGAAGCGCCGGCACATATCTTGGGATACACCTGCGGCCACGACGTCAGCGAGCGTAACTGGCAAGGCGGCTCGCAAGGCGACAAGGCCGACATGCAATGGTGGCGGGCCAAGGGCGCCGATACGTTTTCACCGATGGGACCGGTGATCGCCACGGGCCTCGATTTCGAAAAATCGATGATTCGCCTGCGCCTCAACGGCGAGGTTAAGCAGGAGCAGGCGCTGGCCGACCTGATCCACAAACCGGCCGAGACCGTTAGTTTCATCAGCCAATACGTTACGCTGCTGCCCGGCGATGTGATCTTCACCGGAACCCCCGGTGAGACCAGCGCCATGAAGGCGGGCGACACGGCGGAAGTGGAAATCGACGGCATCGGCGTGTTGCGCAACCCGGTCGTCGCCGGCTGAAGTACGAAAGCGCGAGGCCGAAAGCAATGACAACCACTCGCAGAACGTTTCTCGCCGCCATGGCGGCCGGAGGTGCAGCTATGGCCCAGTCGGGTTCATCCGTGACTCATTACGTCCGTTACGAACAGGGGGGTGCGATTTCCTTCGGCATCCTCGACGGCGCAAGTATTCAGCCCATCGAGGGCGACCTTTTCGGCGCCCGCGAAGCGGCCGGCGATAAAGTGGCTCTCGACGATGTGACGCTGCTCTACCCCATCGAGCCGCCGAAGGTCTTGGCCGTCGGCCTGAATTACAAGAGCCATCTCGGCGAGCGGGAACCGCCCGCGAATCCCGAAATTTTCTACAAACCTCCGACGTCGCTACAGCATCCCGGCGGCAACATCGTCATTCCGGCCGGCGCGAAAGACGTTCACTACGAGGCGGAACTCGTCATCGTGATCGGCAAGACCGCCCGCGACGTTTCGGCCGAAGACGCGCCCGATTACATCCTGGGCTATACCTGCGGCAACGACGTGAGCGACCGCAATTGGCAGAACGGCACGCAGGGCGACAAGAAAGACGTACAGTGGTGGCGCGCCAAGGGGTCCGATACCTTCGCGCCCTTGGGCCCGTCGATCGCCTCGGAGCTGGACTACGACAAGGCCTGGATTCAACTGCGCCTCAACGGCGAGGTCAAGCAGAAACAACGCATCAACGACTTACTTTTCGGTCCGGCGGAAGTCGTGAGCTTCATCAGCCGCTATCTAACGTTGGTTCCCGGCGATGTCATCTACACGGGCACGCCCGGCTCGACGAGCGCGATGAAGGCCGGCGACGTCGTCGAAGTCGAAATCGACGGCATCGGCGTGCTAAGTAACCCGGTCGTCTAACGGGAGAGCGGAGCGATTGCCTCTCCGGCGGGCCCGGTCTTTGCCAACAGGTACGGTCGGCTCTCAGCCGGTTGTGTCCGCGGAACCATACCGGCGCCGGCTTGGGCGTCTCCCAAGAAATCGTGACCGCGGGCTTTTGACTCGGCCGGTTTCTCGCGATCTGTCAACTTCCGGGGTGCCGGAAGATTCCAATTTGGCGTGACCCACCAACCAAATCAGACGCCGTGCCTCATCTCGGGAAAGGGCGCAAGCGAGATCAAGTTCCCGCTAGTCGACCGTGCCGTGTGGACCGTCGGCCGCTCCAGTCGCAGCGACATCTTCCTTGACTACGAGTTGATCTCTCGCAAGCACGTCCCGGATGTTTTCAGCAGGCACACTCTACAGCTGAAGGGATTTGAAGAATCGAGCGTGGTGTACGCGACGCGGTACCCCAAGATCGACCTGATTCTCGAATCGCTTCGGCGGAATCTCGAGGCGGGGTGAGCCCCCGACGGACGGGCCTCTCCTGTACTTTGCCTCGCCACGCGATGAGAAAAGCGGGTTAGGCGGGCTGGGTTTGCGCGGCCCAACGGACCGCGCCGGCGATGACGTCGGGGCCTTCGGGGAGTTCGAAGTAATCGTAGGCGCCCCGCGACATCAGCTCGTAGTATTGGCTGAAGTCGGTGCGGTCAACGACGACGATGACGGGGTTTTTTCGTTCCCGAGATTCCAAGCGGGCCAGCACTCGCTCGGCGGTGTCGTCGCCGGGGCGGCTGTAAACGACGATCGCGGTCTTGCGGGCGTGGGGAATGACGGGGCAGGTCGTCGGCTCGGGTGGTACGAGTCCACTCGTACCCCTGTGACTCCATCTTTTCGATGATGGCGGCGAGTTTGGGATGACTTTGCGGTGCGACGAGGGTCAGGCGCGGAGCCTGGGGCATAGAGTCTCCTGGTTGGTAACAATGAGGACCGGCCGGAACCCGGAGAGATGTCGGCTACCCCTATTAGCCACATCGGCCGCGGAGCTGAGAACTTTAGTTAGGTGGTAATCGCTTCCCGGCGGTGGGTTCCGACGTTCCCCTTGCACACACCGCCATAATGGGTTCTTATGTCGGGCATGCGGATTTTCTCCGAGAAGGCTTCGTTCGACTCGGTATACAAGCTCGTCGCGCAGCAAGCGCGGCAGCAACCCAAGCGCGCGGCTTTGGTGGGTCTCGACGCTCCGCCGATGACATATCAAGCCTTGCTGACGCAGGTGAACCGCACGATCGCGGCGTTGAACGCGCGGGGGATCAGCCGCAACGATCGCGTGGCGCTGGTGCTGCCGCAAGGGCCGAACTTGGCGGCGGCCTTTCTCGCGATCGCCTCCGGAGCCGCCTGCGCGCCGCTCAATCCGGGTTACCGCCGCGAGGAATTCGAGTTCTATTTGGACGACCTTAGCGCGAAAGCGCTGATTGTGGCCGCCGGGTGGGACTCGCCGGCGGTGGCCGCCGCCGCCGCGGTCGGCGTCAATGTGATCGAGCTCGAGGCGGGCCAAGAGGGCGGGCCGGCGGGCGCCTTCTCCCTGCGGGGCCCGGAGGGCGGCCGCGGACCGGGCGCGGGACCCGCTCGCACGGCCTTCGCCGAGCCCGGCGACACGGCGCTCGTGCTGCATACGTCGGGAACGACGTCGCGGCCCAAGATCGTTCCCTTGAGCGGGGCGAACATTTGTGCATCGGCGCATCACATCGCCGGGACGTTGGCCTTGGAGCCCGACGATCGCTGCTTGAATATCATGCCGTTGTTTCATATTCACGGCCTGATGGGAGCTGTGTTGGCGTCGGTCGCGGCGGGGGCCGAAATCGTCTGCACGTCGGGTTTCGACGCCATGCGCTTTTTCTCATGGGTGCGCGACTTCGAGCCGACTTGGTATACTGCGGTCCCGACGATGCACCAAGCCATTTTGGGCCGTGCGCTTCGCAATCGAGATATCGTTGAGCAATCGCGGCTTCGCCTGATCCGCTCCTCCTCCGCGTCGCTGCCGCCGCAAGTGATGGCGGAGCTTGAAAGCCTCTTCAACGCCCCGGTGATCGAGTCCTACGGGATGACCGAGGCGGCGCACCAAATGGCCTCGAACCCTCTGCCCCCCTTGGCGCGGAAACCGGGCTCGGTCGGCCCGGCGGCGGGCCCGGAGATCGCCGTGATGGACGGGCAAGGGAATCTGCTTGCCGCCGGCGCCACCGGGGAGATCGTAATTCGCGGTCCGAACGTGACGGCCGGTTATGAGAAGAATCCCGCGGCAAACGCCGAAGCCTTTACGGACGGATGGTTCCGCACCGGCGATCAAGGTTTTCTCGACCCCGACGGTTATTTAACGATCACCGGCCGGCTGAAGGAAATTATCAATCGCGGCGGCGAGAAGATCTCACCGAGGGAGGTGGACGAGGTGTTGCTCGACCATCCCAGCGTGCGGCAAGCGGTCACGTTTGCCTTGCCGCATCCGAAGTTGGGAGAAGAGGTTGCCGCCGCGGTGGTATTGCGGGAAGGGCATGAAGTGGGCGAGCGGGAACTGCGCTCGTTCGTCAGCGAGCGGCTGGCGGATTTCAAAGTGCCTCGGCGAATTATCTTTCGCGATCAGATACCGAAGGGCCCGACCGGTAAGTTGCAAAGAATTGGTTTGGCCGAGAAGCTCGGGCTGACTTGATCAGGCCGCTCGCGGTGGGGCTGTGAAAAAATGGGGGACAGTCCACTTCGCGCCAGGAGAAATTGTTGATTTGATGGAACTTATTCGGTCGGCGCTCGGTACAGCCCCCAATTCTTCACAGCCCCGGTGGGACCGGTCCGCCCGCGGCGGGGTTCTCGACCAGAAGAAAAGGCGGTTGTCGCGGGCCGCCCCTATGAAGTGACGAAGCGCTCTGGTTTGACACCCTGAAAATGCGCTCGATACGATGAATGGACTCTCTTCCCCAAAGCCGGAGTAGCTCAGGTGGTCAGAGCGAGGGCCTCATAATCCCTAGGTCGGCGGTTCGAGTCCGCCCTCCGGTACCATTCCCGGGCCCGCCAAACCGAGCCGGCGGCCTATTTTCCTTGGAGTTGAGCAGTCTCATCGCGACACCGCTCGCTACGCGATGGGAAAGCGGTGGCTAAGCGCGTGGCTCGTGCCGGCTCGTGGCCCGGTCACTTGCGCTCGGGGCTCTGCATCGTAGGTTGCGAATTGTGTATGCGGGCGCAAGGTTGGAGGGGTGCTCGATTCTTTCGCGGCGCCTAACCCCGCATATTTCACCCGCCCGGCGCGGTTTGGGAATAAAAAGGCCGACTCCGAAGAGCCGGCCTTCTGGACTTCACTGAAGTTGTCCCCCCTGCGGACTCCAGCGAATCGTCCCTGGTACAAGATCAATTTTGCCGGCAAACGGGCTTTTCGGCAATAGATCAATCGACTCATTTCGGTGGGGGTACAGTTGTACCAAAGTGCCTCAAGTTGATATCGCACGACCACTCTATGTCGAAGGACATACGACCTTCGCGGAATTGCCCCGGGCCAACGGGCGGCGTCTCAGAACTTTGACGACAGCCCGCCGTCCACGACCAACTCGGTCGCGGTGACGTATTTCGCTTCGTCGGAAGCCAAGAACAGCGAAGCGCAGGCGACATCCCAGGCGTCGCCCATCTTGCCGGTCGGGCAGACGGCATCGCGATAGCGGACCATCTCCTCGATATCGCCGCTGCCGTACTGGTCGGCGATTCGGCCGGCCACGAGGGGGGTGTGCATGAGCCCGGGGATAACGCAATTGGCGCGAATGCCCTGTTTGGCGTAACGCATGGCGAGCGCTCGGGTGAATTGGATCAGGCCGCCCTTGGCGGCGTAGTAGGCGGCCATATCCCGCCCTAAGTAACGAAGGCCGGCGATCGAGCCGACGTTCACAATGGCGCCGCGGCCCTGTCGCTCCATGACGGGCAAGATGAATTTGCAGGTCAGAAAAACGCTCTTGAGGTTGAAGTTGAGTTGAGCGTCCCACTCCTGTTCGCTCATCTCGACAGGCCCGCCGGGCGCCGACCCGCCGACGTTGTTCTGGAGGATGTCGATGCGGCCGAAGCGCTCGATGCAGGCCTTCGTCATGGCCTCAACCTGGTCGGAACGCGTGACGTCGGCTTGGTGGGACTCGCAGACGCCGCCTTCCTGCTCGATCACACGACGAGTGTCGTCGGCGGCCGCGGCGTTCTTGTCCACCGCGAAAACCTTTGCTCCCTCGCGCGCAAACAGCGCCGCGGTCGCTTTGCCGTTACCCCAGCCCTCGGCGACGCAACCGGCACCGGAGACGAGAGCGACTTTATCGTGGAGTCGGGAGGGCATGATGAAGCCCTTATTCTTTCATAGAGTCGCGGGGGGCTCGTCGTGGGCGCGGTGCCAAATCATATGGGCCGCCGGAGATGTCGCCAAGAATGGCGCCGCCGGCACCGTTTTGGCCCTGGGTGAAGGTCCGACCACGCGAAAATGGGGGACAATCGCACTTCCTTTCGCCCTGTCAGGGCTCGATTTCGTTTGATTCCGTACCTGGGGTTCCGCCTGCGGGTCCACCCTAGGCTATATTCCGGCCGCCGCTTCGCGGCTCAAGGTGTTCGCGATCTTGTGGGACGCCGCGCTCGCGGGGACCAAGCTAAGCTGAGACAGAGACAACACGCCGCCGTCGGGGCGGCTTTGGCGGCGAGGTGGTAGAGGCAAGTTCGGACCGCCGGCCGCTCTTCGAGGGTATTTCGTGCATGAATCCGACTATGTAGGCGTAGCCGCCGAAATCGCCCGGGAGGCCGGCGCGATCATTGAGCATTATTGTGAACGCCGCCCGGAGATCGAATACAAAGGCGCGGCGGATCTAGTGACGGCGGCTGATCGAGCGTCGGAAAAGCTGGTGGTCGAAAAGCTACGGGCGCGTTTCCCCAACCACGGCATTATCGGGGAGGAGGGCAGCAATTTCGACAGCGACGCCGATTATTGCTGGCATGTCGATCCGGTCGACGGCACAACGAATTTCGCGCACGGGTACCCGCAGTTCAACGTGAGTTTGGGGTTGGCCTACAAGGGCGAGGTCATCGCCGGCGTGGTCTATGATCCGATTCACAAAGAGTGCTTCACGGCCGAAAAAGGGTCGGGGGCAT
Source organism: Bryobacterales bacterium (assembly GCA_965248235.1). GTDB lineage: Bacteria > Acidobacteriota > Terriglobia > Bryobacterales > UBA6623 > UBA6623. Next base: position 36,899 of record CBDFIU010000005.1, read on the forward strand.
ACCTCAACAACCGCAAGATTCACGTCTCTTCGGTGAAAGGGATCAAGGAAGGGCTCTTCGCGACCGGCTTCCCCAGCGCCCGGCGACCCGAGATTGGCTTGAACCTCTATTTCTTCCATCAAGTTTCGATGCTGACCCACGGCGCGCGAAGGGCGGGTTCGGCGGCGCTCGACCTGTGCTTTGTGGCTTGCGGCCGGTTGGACGGGTTTTGGGAATTCGGCCTCCACTCTTGGGATGCCGCCGCGGGCATTTTGATGATCACCGAAGCCGGCGGAACCGTCGGCGACATGCGTGGAGGGCCGTACGCCCTGGGCGGGGTCGATTTGGCGGCCACCAACGGGCTGCTGCACGACGAGCTGCTCGATCTTTTCCGAGACCTGTTTCAAGGCAAATATAGGGTGCCGGTGCCGGTTGCCGGAGCTTGGCCGCAAGTAGGGTAAAAGCCTCCATCGGACGGTGTTGATCAGGCCGCAAATGCTTGAAATTACACCGGAAGCGCTGTTTCTTCCTTGCGTCGTCCGTGACTGAATGCTAGGCTGAACAGTTTACGTGAAAGAAGGGCCTTCCCGCTTTTCTTAAGGAAAAGCATAGGGAAGATGTATGTCTTATGGAGCGAATTGTCGACCTCGTCCGCCGCAAACGCGACGGCGAAGAACTATCCTTTGAAGACTACGAACGCTTGGTGAGCGCCTACGCGCGCGGCGAGGTCAAGGAATACCAGATGGCGGCCTTCCTGATGGCAGGCTGTTGCACGGAATTCACCGACGACGAAGCCACCGCGCTCACGTCGGCGATGCTCAAATGCGGTGAGCGGCTCGACCTTAGCGGCATCGATCGTCCCAAGGTCGATAAGCACTCCACGGGCGGGGTCGGCGACAAGGTTAGTTTGGTGGCGGCGCCGATCGCGGCGGCGGCGGGCATCGCGGTGCCGATGATTTCCGGGCGGGGCTTGGGCCATACCGGCGGTACGCTGGATAAGTTGGAGTCGATCCCCGGGCTGCGAACGACGCTAAGCCCGGTGGAATTCCAGCAGCAAGTCAGCGAACACGGACTGGTGTACGCGGGGCAAAGCAACGAGATCGCTCCGGTCGACAAGAAGCTCTATGCGCTGCGGGACGCCACGGCGACGGTGGATTCGCTCGCCTTGATCGCCTCTTCGATCATGTCGAAGAAGCTGGCCGAGGGACTCGACGGACTGGTGCTCGACGTCAAGGTCGGCCGGGGAGCCTTGATTGCCGGGCGCAACGAAGCGCGCCGCCTGGCGCAGCTGATGATCGGTATCGGCCGGCGCATGAACATCAGCGTGCAAGCGCTGTTGACCGACATGAACGAACCACTTGGATTTACGATCGGTAACGCGCTGGAAGTGATGGAAGCGGCCCAAGCGCTGCAGAACCAGGGCCCGCCCGACTTGGTGGGTCTGTCGACGGAAGTGGCGGCCCGCATGATTTTCCTCGGCGAGCCGACTCGATCTATCGACAGCGCTCGCGATCAAGCGCAGCAGCTGCTTGCCGACGGCTCGGCGCTGGCGAAATTCAGCGCGGCCATCACGGCCCAAGGCGGGGACGCCGAGGTTTTGACCGACTTCCAACGTTTGCCGAACGCAACGGGCGAGCATATTATCTCGTCGCCGCGTTCGGGCTTCATCAGCCGCATCAATGCCGACGACATCGGCCATGCCGCCTCGATGCTGGGCGCGGGGCGCGACAGCATGGACGACGAAATCGATCATGCGGTCGGCGTTGTTCTGCAATGCAAGGTCGGCGATCAGGTAGTCGAGGGATCGCGACTCTGCGCGCTGTACTACACCGACGAGGCCAATGTCCAGGAAGCCGTCCAGCTTGTCGAAGACGCTTTCCGACTTTCAGCCGTTCAGCCCGAGGCTCGCGAGCTGGCGCTTGATCTGGTACAGTAGCCCCTCGGTCCGCGACCGTTCGGCCGGGCCGTGACCATTTGGTTGGACTGGAACGGCGACCGGCTATGGGAGTTGTGGGCCTCATCTTTCTGCTCGGCGCGGCTTACGCTCTTTCGCTGGACCGCAAAGCCATCCGGCCCCGCTTGATCGCTTGGGGGCTGGGGTTGCAACTCCTGCTTGCTGTCCTCCTCCTCAAAACGCCGTTCGCGGCGGTGTTTCGCGCCATCGGCGGAGTTGTCAATCGCACGATGACCTACGCCGAGCAGGGCAGCGTCTTTGTCTTCGGCGAATTGGCGAAATCGGACGGTCCCGCCGGGACGGTCTTCGCGTTTCAGATCCTGCCGCTGATTCTATTCATCTCGGCTCTGTTCGCGGTGCTCTATCACCTGCACATCATGCAGTTTGTCGTGAAGGGCATCGCCGTGGTGATGCAGCGCGTGATGGGAGCGAGCGGGGCGGAATCGCTGAATGTGGCCGCGAACATGTTTATGGGTCAATCGGAGGCTCCGCTGACGATTCGTCCCTATCTGAGCCGCTTGACGCGCTCGGAGTTGATGACGGTGATGACCGGGGGGATGGCGACGATCTCGGGAGCGTTGCTGATAGCCTATGTGCGGATCGGCGGCGTGCCGGCGGAGCACCTATTGACAGCGGTCGTCATAACGGCGCCGGCTTGCATCCTATTGGCTAAGATGATCGTGCCCGAAACGGAAACCCCCGAGACGCTGGGCCGCGTTCCCGACAGCGACGAGCAAGACGACGTCAATGTCATCGACGCCGCCGCGCGCGGAACGAGTGAAGGGCTCTATCTGGCGTTGAACGTCGGGGCGATGCTGATCGCCTTCATCGGTCTGATCGCGGTTTCGAACGCCTTGCTGAGCTGGGTCGCTGAGTTGCCGGGATTGAGCTTTATGCCGTCGAGCTTGGAGAGCTTGCTGGGAGCCGTCTTCGCTCCGGCGGCCTGGTTGTTGGGGGTGCCGTGGAAGGACGCCGCGACGATCGGGAATCTGCTGGGGACGCGGATGGTGCTCAACGAATTCGTGGCCTACGCGCAGCTTGGTCCGATTCGCGACGCCCTGGACCCGAAGTCGGCTCTGATCGCGAGTTACGCATTATGCGGGTTCGCGAACTTCGGCTCGATCGGGATTCAAGTAGGCGGCATCGGGTCGCTGATTCCCGAGCGGCGTCATGAGTTGGCGAAACTAGGGCTGCGCGCGATGTTGGCGGGCACGATGGCAAATTTCATGACGGCTTGTATCGCCGGGCTGATCGCGGGTTGAGGGCGGGCGGTTTTCGCCGAGCCGATCTTTGCCTCTTCACGATTCTTACTGCTACCTATAACGCGTCGGGCGGCGCTGACGATTAGTAAGAAGATACCGCCGGCACGCTTGTGGACCCCAAGCAAAATACAACCGTCGTTCTCGTTGACGAGGACGACGGCGCTCGAGACGACTTGGCGGACGTTCTGCGTGAGGAGGGCTATGACTGCGCGTGTTTCAGTCAGAGCCTGGCGGCCCTATCCTACCTGAGCCAAAGCGGCGTACCGGCCGATCTGCTGGTCACCGATTCGCACCCGGCGGGCATGGGCGGCATCGAGTTGCTTCGCGAGGTGAAGTCCCTTGACCCGCGATTTCCAGTGATCCTGCTCTCGCACCTTCATGAACTAGGGTTGGCGATCGAAGCGGTGCGGGCGGGCGCGGATGATCTGCTGCGAAAACCTGTTCCTCCGAGCGATGTGCTGCCGCTGGTCCAAAGATGCCTGCGATCGGACCGGCTCGAGCAAGAAGCCGCCGTGCTCGAGGCGTTACGGCATTACATCGACGCGCGGCGTCATCAGGGGCCGACTTCGGGGTTATTGCGGGAGCTGTTTGGCAAGCTCGGCTTCAAGCGTTTCGAGACTCTGCAACATTCCAAGCGCGTGGCCGCCTACAGCCGCCTGTTCGCCGAACACTGCGGTTTGGAAGGGGAACAGCTCGATCACCTTGAGCTGGGGGCTTTGCTGCACGACATAGGTAAGATCGGCATTCCGCACAATGTCTTGATGAAGCCCGCCGCGCTCAACGACGAGGAGTGGCAAGTGATTCGCACCCATCCTCAGATCGGACATCGGCTGCTTTCAGAGTTTCCCGCGCTGGCCGAAGAGTCTCATCTCGTGCTGGCGCACCATGAACGCTTCGACGGCGAAGGGTATCCGCAAAAGCTTGGCGGCAAGGCCATACCACTCGGAGCACGAATCTTCAGCATCATCGATACGCTCGACGCAATCACGTCCGACCGCCCCTACCGCCGCGGGCGTGACTTCGACGCTGCCCGCGGAGAGATCCGCCAGATGCGGGGCACGCAGTTCGACGCTGATTTAGTTTCCGTGTTTGAGCGCATCACGGTCGACAAGCTGGAAGAAATTCGGCGACGGTTTCCCGACGCGGTGGAGTAGCGGGGCGGGTTGAAACGCTGCTGACATCCCAAATTCACGCACGATGTCCCGCCCGATGCGGGGGTGGGGATGTGGGGGCAACCCGCGGGGCGAAGGCGCGAGACTCATGTAATGCGGCCACGAAAATGAGGGGTGGGAGGGCGATCGGGCCAGGAGTTCCCGCCGCCCCTTCAGGGCTCGCCGGGGCGGTGGTTTCTACCCAGGGTTCCGCTTCGCTTCACCCTGGGCCATATTTCTACCGCCGCTTCGCGGCTCAAGAGGTTGCCGCGCCAGTGGTTTTCGGCGGAGCTGCTAGCTGTCGGGCTGGGTTACGGCGCCTAGGGCGGCGGAGGAGACCAGGGCCGCGTATTTAGCGAAGACGCCCGATGTATAGCGGTTCGCGGGTGCTTTCCAGCCGGCCAGACGCTCGGCGACGGCCGCGTCGTCGAGTTCCACGTCGAGTCGACGTTCGTCGACATCGATAACGATCGTGTCGCCGTCTTGGACGGCGGCGATCGGACCGCCTCGAAACGCTTCCGGCGCCACGTGGCCGATCATGACGCCGCGAGTGGCTCCGCTAAAGCGGCCGTCGGTCATCAGGGCGACGCTTTCGCCCAAACCTTCGCCCACAATCGCGGCCGTGACACCGAGCATTTCCCGCATGCCGGGTCCGCCGGCCGGGCCTTCGTATCGAATGACCATTACGTCGCCGGGCTGAATTTGTTTGCCGGTCACGGCTCGCATGGCGGCTTCTTCGGTGTCGAAAACGCGCGCCGGGCCGCGATGGTGGTTGCGCTCGTGGCCGGCGACCTTGAGCACGCAACCGTCGGGGGCGAGATTCCCCTTCAAGATCACCAGACCGCCGGTGGATTTGATGGGGTCCGAGACAGCGTGAATGACGTCTTGCCCCTCGCTTTCGGTCGCGTCGGCGGAGGCGTCGGCGAGCGTTTTGCCGGTCACCGTCATCTGCGAGCCATCGGCGTAGCCGCCTTCGACCAGCCGTTGGGCGATCAATTGGATGCCGCCGGCGGTGTCGACGTCGGCGGCCACGTATTTTCCGCTGGGCTTGAGGTCGACCAGCAGAGGAGTGCGGCGGCTGATTTCATCGAAATCGTTGATCGAGAGTTCGACGCCGGCGTCACGCGCGACGGCCAAAAGGTGCAACACGGCGTTGGTCGAGCCCCCCGTCGCCGCGACGCTTGCAATCGCGTTTTCAAACGCCTTGCGGGTCAGTATGTCGCTGGGCCGGAGGTTCGCGCGCAGGGCGTCCATGACGATCCGCCCGGCGTCGTAGCCGATGTCGTTCTTGCGCTCGTCGGTCGCCGGGACGCCGGCACTGCCCATCGGCGACAGGCCGATGACTTCCATCACGGTGGCCATGGTGTTGGCCGTGTACTGGCCCCCGCAAGCACCGGCGCCCGGGCAGGCGACGTCTTCGAGTGCAAGCAACTCCTCGTCGGTCATCTTGCCGGCGGCGTGGCGTCCGACGGCCTCGAAGACGTCTTGGATCGTGACGTCGCGGCCCTGGAAACGGCCCGGCATGATCGTTCCGCCATAGAGCAGCACGGAGGGGATGTTGAGCCGCGCGAGCGCCATCGCGCCGCCGGGGATCGTCTTGTCGCAGGCGACGAGCGCGATCATGGCGTCGAACATGTAGCCGCAGCCGGCGAGTTCCATCGAATCGGCGATCAGCTCGCGGCTCACCAACGAGGCTTTCATGCCCTCGGTTCCCATCGTGATACCGTCGCTGATGGCGATCGTGTTGAACTCCATCGGCGTGCCGCCGGCGGCCCGAACGCCTTCCTTGACCTTGACGGCCAAGTCGCGCAGGTTGAAGTTGCAGGGCATCGTTTCGATCCAGGTATTGGCGATGCCCACGATCGGCTTGGCAAGGTCTTCGTCGGTAAAGCCGATGGCCTTTAACATGGAGCGCGCCGGAGCGCGGTCACGGCCGTCCGTGATGGCGCTGCTGGCGTGTTTCAACGGATTCGACATGGAAAACTCCCGCGGAGGAAAAGACTCATCATCTTAGCGCAGTGACGGCGCCGAGGACCGACGAGAAAGGCCCGGCGGCCGCTGATCTCGATGCTACAATCAGGTCGGGTTCGTCGGACGGGCGGCCGCCGCGTTCTTCGGGACGGGGAGGAAAGTCCGGTCTCCACAGGGTAGCGTGCCGGCTAACGGCCGGGGGGCCGCTCTCAAAGGGCGGTTTACGGAAAGTGCCGCAGAAAATATACCGCCGTGCCTTCGGGCGCGGTAAGGGTGAAAAGGTGCGGTAAGAGCGCACCGCGTCCGGAGTAATTCGGACGGCAGGGTAAACCCCACGCGGAGCAAGACCAAATAGGGAACCAGCGGCGACCCGCCGCGCCCAGCGGCCGGCCGATCGGACCCCAGCGTCTTTGGAAATGCAGCGGAAGCACGGGCTGGCGAGCGATCCTCGATCGGGGTCGCGGGCTTTCCTGCCATTTCCCGAGCTGCTGGGGTTCGTGAGGACGGCCGTAGTTCCGGGTAGGTCGCTCGAATCCGTCGGCAACGGCGGATCTAGATGAATGGCTGCCGCTCCGGCCTCGGCCGGGGAACAGAAACCGGCTTATAGTCCGGCGGACCCATTATTTTCCTCGCCTTTACCTTGTTGCCATCAAACGGGGCTGCCGGAGGCTCTCACAGTCCCCCACGTTCTGGCCATCGGGGACACCCGCCTTGCCCCCGACCGGGGGCCGGGTCGGTCCAAGACATTTCACGAACGCGGCTGCGCCTGATGTTCGGCGAGGTGTTGGATATGGCGCAACACCCGTAGATGAATGCGGTGGATGATTTCGTCCGACCAGAGTTTCCAATACCCGGCCGGCCAGAGGCTGTGACGGTACCAGGTGGTTCCTTCGAGGCGGGTTCCGCCATTCGGTAGGGGCTGGAGTAGGAACTGCCCGCCGTTCGAAACAAAGAACCCCTCTAAGTGCGGCGGGTGGAGATCTTCATAGGGGGTCCACTCCTGCATCGGAGGGGGATTCGAGGTCACCGAAAATTTCAGCAGGCAAGGTTCGTCCCAGACCTCGATGGGCTCGACAAATGAGCCGGTCGAAAAGACGCAATGCCGCTCGGCGCCGATGCCCCGGCCGAAAATTTCAGCCCGCTCGGGATAGGCGATCCCCAACTGAAACAGCCAGTCGGTTGGTTCGGGCAATTCGCTGAAGGCGACGACGTGGTCCCAGACCTGTTGCGGATCGGCGTTGATCTCGATAGCCGTTGCCACCGGAAAGACCGGCGGCTCGGGCAGCGTTGCGCTCTCGACAGCGATCAGGGACGGTAGCGCCAGCATGAGCATCGGGTAGACTTGCGCGGCGGGTCGGCCGCCGGGCCGCACGAGCTGAACGATATATCCGGTAACAGTGCTGTCCGGGGAAAGTTGCACCAACGGACGGTAAGTCTCTGCCGCTCAATGTCTTATGGCCTGTTTTGTCCGGGAACGATTTGAAATTCCGAGGCCGTAAATGGCCGCCTGAGCGGAGCATCCCGACGCGGCACAATGGGGGATGAACTTTGGCCGTACGGTTTTCTCCCAACTGATCGAGCACCTGCCGAGCAAAGAGTTTCACAAATGTGTATTGCGCTACCGCGGCGACTCCTATCTGAAAAGTTTCTCCTGCTGGGATCAGTTTCTTTCGATGGCATTCGCCCAGCTGACCTATCGGGAAAGCCTCCGCGACATCGAGACGTGCCTGCGTTCGATGCACGGCAAACTCTACCACATGGGATTCCGCGGCAGGGTAGCGCGCTCGACACTGGCCGATGCGAACGAGTCGCGCGACTGGCGGATCTACGCGGACTTCGCGCAGGTCTTGATTGGCATGGCACGGCCGTTATATGCCCACGACCCGATCGGTGTGGACTTGGACCAGACTCTGTACGCTCTCGACTCGACAACAATCGACCTCTGCCTGTCGCTGTTTCCGTGGGCCGGATTCCGCCAGCACAAGGCCGCCGTGAAGATGCACACGCTGCTGGATCTGCACGGCAATATTCCCACGTTTATCCGCATTACTGGAGGCAAAGTGCATGACGTCAACATCCTGGATGAATTTCTTCCCGAGGCCGGCGCGTTCTACGTCATGGATCGGGGTTATGTCGATTTTCGGCGCCTCTTCGTGTTCACGCTCTGTTCGGCCTTCTTCGTGGTACGAACCAAAAAGAACGTTTTGCTGCAGCGTCGCTACTCCCACCCGGTGGATAGGAGCACAGGCCTGCGATCCGATCACACCGTCATTTTGACTTCCTTCAACTCCGCCCAAGCGTACCCGGACTCCCTACGGCGGGTGAGTTATTTCGATGCCGAAACTAACAAGCGGTTGAAATTCCTGACCAATAACTTCACTCTGCCGGCACTGACCATCGCCCAGATCTACAAATCGCGCTGGCAGGTGGAACTCTTCTTCAAGTGGATCAAGCAACATCTGCGAATCAAGTCGTTTTACGGCACCAGCGAGAACGCCGTCAAGACGCAGATCTGGATCGCTGTCTCGATTTACGTGCTCATCGCCGTGGTCCGGAAACGCCTCGGGCTGAAAGCGAGTCTTTACCAGATTCTACAGATTCTCAGCCTTACGTTATTCGAAAAAATGCCCATTGATGGGTATTTACTTGACTCAGGTGACCACAAGATGTAGGATCGGGGAAATGGAAGATTATCCTCGGAATCTGGCCGAGTTCGAGGCGCGTTTCGCCACCGAGCAGGCCTGTCGAGAGTATCTGTGTCAACTCCGCTGGCCGGAGGGTTTTCGTTGTCCGCGATGCGGGCACGACAAAGCGTGGGCGGTGCGGACAGCGCTGCTGGAGTGCGCCGGCTGCGGGCATCAAGCTTCTCCAACGGCGGGCACAATATTTCAAGACACCCGCCAACCCCTCCAGAGTTGGTTTCGAGCCATGTGGTGGCTCACGAGCCAGAAGAACGGGGCGAGCGCGCTGGGCTTGCAGCGGGTGTTGGGCCTGGGCAGCTACAAAACGGCCTGGACTTGGTTGCATAAGCTCCGGCGCGCCATGGTGCGGCCCGGACGCGATCGGCTCAGCGGGCGCGTGGAGGTTGACGAGACTTACTTAGGAGGCTTGGAGGAGGGCGTGCGCGGTCGCCAAACCGACGCTAAGGCGCTGATTGTAGTAGCGGCCGAGGAAGATGGTGCCGGCATCGGGCGGGTTCGGATACGCACCATTCCCAACGCCTCCGGGGACAGCTTGATGGCCTTCGTCGGCGAGTCGATCGAACCCGGCAGCGTGGTCCATACCGACGGTTGGCTGGGATACGAACCGCTCGAAGGCGACGGCTATCGCCACGAGGTGAGCTACCTGGAGGGGCAACCGGCGCGCGCCTCGAAACTGCTCCCCCGGGTGCACCGCGTGGTGTCGTTAGTGAAGCGCTGGATACTGGGCACGCATCAAGGAGCGGTCAGTCACGAGCATCTCGACTCCTACCTCGACGAATTCGCCTTCCGCTTCAACCGCCGCAAGTCCAGAAGTCGAGGCAAGCTCTTTTACCGCCTGGTTCAACAGGCCGTCGCCGTGCCACCGGCACCCTACAAATCGCTGGTCGGAGGCACCGCGACACGCGCTACGGACGACCACAACATGTAGGGGCCATTTCCCAATACCTGAGTCAAGTAAATACCCATCTGCCCATTTTACAGGCACTCCAGCCATCCGACTCCCAAAACGAATCCCCCTATGACCCCAACCAATTGATTCTATTCGACTTTTAACCGGACAGCAGTGATCCGGTAAACCCCCCGATGAACGCGAGCACCAGAGCCAGTGGAGCGGCCATAATTATGCAAATGGCCCCTTCAATCGCAAGCCCGAAGAGCAGCAAACACCAAACCAAGGCGGCCAACGTCGCTTCCACAAAGCAAAGCACCAATCCGCCGTGGCGCGTGATAAGCGTATGTTAGAACCGAAATCAGGCCCACCGAAAAAGGAATGCCCACAAACAAGCCGAAGCCGTAAGTCGAAAAGACCTGGATGGCCAGCGCCGTAAACGGTACGGCCAAAAGGTTTGCCGCGGCGACCCCCATGGCCATACCGCCGATTTCGGTTTGCGGAATCAATCGCCCAAACCCGGTCAGCTCCGGCCCGGGGTGAATCGACGCGGCCCTCCCGGAGTTTGCCGGCAGGGCCGCGAGCAGCACGAAAAAGAGCAGATTCAAGAACGGCAGGAAGAAAAAGCAAACGCACCAGCCCGGCAAGCCGATCGACCGCAAACGCTTCAATGTCAACACGACGCCAACCCAGATAAAAGGCAGCGACACGGCGACCATGGTTAACAGAAAGACTCTCTGGTCGTCGGAGAGCGAGGCGATCGAAGAAATTTCGAACGGTGAGATCCAATAGTTGAAGAATCCCCAAGGTTTGGCGAACCCAAACGTCGCCACCGCGCGGTCGATGTTGTGCTTGAGAGCGAAACCGATCAGCCCGACCAGCACGTAGGTCGAGCGATCGACGGTTCCCTCGAGACTCCACAGATCCCTGAAGCGCATGTTGTCTCCGTTTCTCCGCGGCGCTGAACCGCTGCCTCGGCCGAATTTCCGCCGATTCTCACTCAGCGTCGTCCAATCCCGTTATCCAGCGGCCCGCACGGAAGGATTCTCTCCATCGGTCTTTTCTGTAATCACTGAAAGTGATTCGCGACAAAATAAATTACCCACCCAGCAGGGCATCCACCAATTTCCGTGTCTTGCTTTTGATGCGCAGGACGCCGCGGAGCGCCTTGGGCGGCATTCTCCTAAATTCTTCATAGAGAGAAAGGCTGCCCTCGAAGAATTCGAGCATTTCCTTGAATCGCTGCTTGGCGTGGGGATCGGCCGAGGGGTCTTGCTCGAGCTCGGCGACACCTTGCCGCAACATCTCGAGGGTAGGGTCGATTTCGCGGCGCTTACGCTGTTCGAGCACGACACGAAACATTTCCCACACCTGCTTCATCGATTCGAAATGGTCGCGGCGGTCGCCCATCACGTGGACGACGCGCACGATGCCCCAGCCTTGCAGCTCGCGCAAGCTGGTCGAGACGTTGGAGCGCGCGACCGAAAGGGTGCGCGCGATGTCCTCGGCGTTGAGCGGATCGGTGGACAAATAGAGCAGCGCGTGAATTTGAGCCACGGTCCGGTTGATGCCCCAGCGGGTTCCCATCTCTCCCCAGTGGAGGATGAATTTCTCTTCAACTTTGGTCAGGGTCGGCATCACTTATTGCCGTCTTGGCCCAAAGCACGAACGCGGCCAAGGAAAACAGCCAGCAGATAGTAAACGGCCGGCAGAATAAAGTACGCCATCGCCGCCCTTGTCCCGTCACCCTCGGGTGCCTTGGAGGTGGGGGCCGTTGGGCTGTTGGGGTCAACCGGAGTCCCGCAGCGCCCGCAAAATCGCCCGCTTAGCGGTGTGCCGCACTGTTGACAAAAAGCCATAGGACCTAGTTTAGAGTAGCTGACATGGGCCTTCAAGCGCTGGTTTTCCGGTTGGTTGCTATTGTGGCCTGCCGGGACGCCGCCGTGTCAAAGTGCTTCGAATTCACGATCGCGGAACGCGTAAGCTTCTTTTTTGCAATAATTTAAGTTTAGCGCCGCACGTGCTGCTTGGAGACCTCGCATGCGCTCCCTGTATCTAATTGCCATCCTCGTACTGGGACTTTTTCCGCTGCGCTCGGCAACCCTGGAGCACCTCGGCCTCGATGAGATGGCCGAGTATTCGACCCTGGTCGCGCGCGGCCGGGCCGCCGAGAGTCGGACGGTTGCAAGCGGCAGCTTGCTGTACACGGTGACGCGTCTGGTCGTCTCGGAACGTTGGAAGGGCCGGGCCGGAGCCGAGTTGGAAGTCTGGTCGCCGGGCGGCCGGCAAGGGAGCCTACGGCAACGCTTCGCCGGCGTACCCGAATTGCGGCCCGGCGCGGAGTACGTGCTCTTCTTGTGGCGCGGACCGAGCGGAAGATTGCACGTCGTGGGGTTAAGCCAAGGCTTACTGCGGCTCGAACAAGACAGCGAAGGGAGACTGCGCGGCATCCAGCAACTTTCCGGGGGTCTCATGCTCTCGGCCTCGACCGGCGAACCCGTCGTCGTCTCGCCGATTGAAATGGGATTGGACGAGCTTCGGGCACACGTCGGGGCCGCGGCTTTCTCGGATCACGCGGCCGCGCCGGAAGGGACGCCGCCCGCCAACTGACCCGTAGCGCACCGCACGCGTACCGTATCCAGGCAAGCCGTATCACCGCCCATTGATGCCCTACCGCCCACCAGTCACGAGGAGAGCACGACGCCGCCGCGGCGTACCGCGGCTTGTCGCGATCAGCTTGTTTTTCACCGCTTCGATCGCCCCGGCCTACTATCACTTCGTTCATTACCGTTCCCAGGACGGCCGCTTCCAAGCCGTGATCGAAAAATTCGATCCGGCCTCGCTCGTCGACGACACCGTCTATTTCTTCGTTTCCGATCAGTCTCCTCGTTTGGTCGGAAATGACAGTTTCGTGGGGCTGGTTAGTCAGGTCCGCCAAGCGCTGTCGGCCTGGAACTCGGTACCCACCTCCGCCTTGCGCGTGGCCTATGGGGGAATCAGCGAAACGCCTCTGCCCTCTCGGACGCCCGCGGGCGAAATCGTCTTCGAGGAATTACCACCCGGCGTCATCGGTCTCGGCGGCCCGGTGACGCGCGGCGAACCTCGGGATGACTTTGTCCCGATCGTTCGCTCCTTGGTGGTGCTTTCGAGCGATTTCACAAGCGGAACCCGCCCCTACACCACGTTTTCGGAGCTGTTCTTTAACAGCCTGGTCCATGAAATCGGTCATGCGCTGGGCCTACAGCATTCCTTGGCGAGCTCGGCGATGAGCACGGACGTCACCCGTTCCACGAGCCGTGCTCGGCCACTGGGCGTCGACGATGTGGCGGGGCTCTCGCTGGCCTATCCGAGCGGCGAATTCGCACAAGCTTTCGGCAGCCTGAGCGGTCGGGTCGTCAGGCCCGACGGACAGCCGATTCACTTGGCCTCGGTCGTCGCCCTGGGACCCGCCGGATCGGCCGTGAGCGCGCTGAGCGACCCCGACGGCGGTTACGTCATCGAGGGCTTGCCGCCGGGAGCGTATTTTGTCTACGCGCATCCGCTGCCGGCCGCGACCCAGAGCGGGCTCGGCCCCGCCAACCTGGTATTGCCCCTGGACCCCGACGGCGACCCCGTTCCCTCATCGGGTCTGTTCCAGACCCATTTCCGCGGCGGCGTCCTTGACTGGACGGCCTCCACTCGCGTCTTCGTCGCGGAGGGCGAGACCACGGCCGGCATCGACTTCGCCGCGCGCGCGCGCGGCGACATCACCCTGCACAGTGTTACGACCTATAGCTTTCCCGGCAACGCCGCGCCGGCGGTTCACCCGGCTTTTCTCGACCACACCGAGCTCTCCGGCTTCGCCTTGGCGACCGGGCCGGGCTTGGCGGACAACCTGGCCCGCATGAGTGTCGAGGCCGTGGGCCGACAGCTTTTCATTCTTCCTCCAACCCCCTACTCGATCGCGCCCCAATTTGCGCGCCTCGATTTCCGATTTTCCATATTCGACCGCGCCGGGGGGGTCCATTTGCTATTTCGTTTCGACAACGAGGCCTACGTGCTGCCAAACGGCGTCCGATTGACCACCGCCTCGGCTCCGGTGATTCACTGGATCACGCCTCGTTTCGACCTTGGCGAAAACCTATGGGGCGTTCGCGGCACCTCGATCGACGCCCGCTCGGCCGTATTCTTCGACGGCGCGCCGGCCGCTGTCGTCGGTATCGACCCCTTGCTTGGTGAAATCGTGGTCGAACCGCCGCCGGGACCGCCGGACCACCAAGCCGTTGTGACGGTCTATAATTTCGACGGCCAAAGCTCGGCGCAAACTCTTCCCGACGGCAACATTACATTTACCTACCCCCCAGGCCCGCCCGCGGCGCTCTATCTTTCGAAGACCGCGGCCGCGCCCGACACCGACTTGCTGATCGAGTTCAGCGCCGAGGGCATGACCTTCATGCCGGCGGATACCGTCGTCGGTTTCGGCACCGCCGATATCAGCGCGCGGGAAGTTCATGTCTTGGCGCCCGGGCGCTTGCAGGCGGTGGTGACCGTCAGTCCGGCGGCGCAGCCGGGCGACTACCCGGTCAGCGTGACCAGCGGGCTCCAAGCGGCGGGCATAGAGGGAGGATTCCGAGTTCTCGATTCGCGACCTGTCGACGGCCCGGCCCCCATGTTGCGCTTCGGTGGATTGGTCAACAGCGCCACGGGCGAACTAAACCTCTCGCCCGGAGTGCTGGCGACATTACTGGGGAAGAACCTCGTCGCTCTCGGCACGGGCGTCGAGTCGCCGTCGAAACCTTCGGTCACGTTCGACGGCTTGCCGGCGCGATTGATCGAAGTCGACGCCGAGCGAATCTCCTTGCAACTTCCCGTCGACCTCGATCCGGGGTTCGCGGTGCTGCACGTGGATAACGGCGCGGCCCTGGGGCTTTATTTGGTTCGAGTGAATGTGCCTCGCTCGGCGACCGGTAAGCTCGTTGGCGTGTCGTTGCTCGTTGACGGATTTCGCGGTAACGAACTCGACATTCCCGTTGCCGCTTCAATGTCATCGCTACGACAGCGCTGAAGGACCGCTTCCTCTTCCCCGCACGGAGAACCCACCCCGCCGGCGCATTGCGGATTTACGGTTTCGGGTTGGCCGATGCCCGCCTCTCGTCCTATACTGACGAAAGTAGTTTCGTGCCTCGCTTGGGAGGTAGTGTAACGGTAACACGACAGTCTCTGGATCTGTTTATCGGGGTTCGAATCCCCGCCTCCCAGCCAACGCGAAGCGATACCGCCCATTCCGAGATGCCCTGACTCGCATCCACCGGCGCGGATCCCTCGTCGGTCTGGTTTTGGACTTCCCAACTGAAATTGATCACCGCCCGGGACTCGCCGCCGCTGCCCCGATTATCCTGTTCGACGGAGTTTGCAATTTTTGCAGCCGTAGCGCCCGGTTCATCTTGGCGAGAGACCATGGGCGCTTTCGGTTCGCGGCGCTGCAATCCGCGAAAGGGGCCGACCTCTTGCAACAGGTCGGGCTGCCGGAGGATCGTACGGTCGTCCTGATCGAAGGCGATGGCTATCACACCAAGAGTTCGGCGGCCTTGGGAATAGCCCGAAGCCTTTCGGGCCCATGGCCTCTGCTCTCGATTCTTCTTTTGGTTCCGAAACCACTACGGGATTACTTCTACGACGCATTCGCGGCGCGCCGTTACCGCTGGTTTGGCCGACGGGAATCATGCTTCATCCCGGCCGACGATATCCGCGGCCGATTTTTCGAGTAGGCCGACACCGCCCCAACTTCCAGGGGTGCCGGACATCGATGTGGGAGAGTTGGCGTTGGCCATGGCTAAACAAGCCTAACGGAGCCTAAGGGGGAAGGCCGCTGACGGCGCCTGGTCGGCGACGGACTGCCTTCCTCTAAAAAAGAACTAGACGCCGTTCTCGTTCTTGTATACTTTCCGGTAGCCTGCGTACTCCTCGTCAACCGAGCCGCGGCTTGATTCGAGGATTCGGCTCGCCGGCCTTAGTCAGAGTGACGTGCGGGACTTGCGCTTGTCCTCAAGTCGCCGCCCTTTACGAATAGCGTCGATTGTCGTCATGAAACATCACATACTCCGGGGAATCCCTCGGATTCCTGAATCTCAGCGAGTTTCCTTGTTGGGCGCCGTCATCGCGGCTCTCTTCGTTTCCGCCGGCTGTAGCTCACCGTCGCCGACGGTCAGCGGGGAACTGAAGCAATGGCACGGGGTGACGATCACCTTCACGGGCCCGGCTACTTCGGAAGACGCCGATCCTAACCCTTTTCGCAATTACCGTTTGAATGTCACCTTCTCGCATGAAGGCGGCGCCTCCCACACGGTTCCCGGCTATTACGCCGCGGACGGCAATGCCGCCGAGACCTCGGCCAAGGAAGGCGATAAGTGGCGCGTGCGTTTTGCTCCCGATCAGGCCGGGAAGTGGACCTACACGGCCTCGTTCCATACCGGCGATGATGTCGCGATGAGCCTCGACGCCGACGCGGGAGATCCCACGGATTTCGACGGGCAAACCGGCACTATCGAGATTGGCCCCTCCGACAAGTCGGGAAGCGATTTCCGCGCCAAGGGAGCGCTGCGCTACGTCGGCGAACATCATTTGCAATTCGCGGGGAACAAGGAATACTTCCTCAAGGGCGGCGCCGACAGCCCCGAGAACTTCCTGGCCTATGCCGACTTTGACGACACGTTCGACACGGGCGTGCTCTCGGGCGTGCAAGAGGGCGTGGATTTTGTCCACAAATACGAACCGCATGTGAATGATTGGAAGGCTGGCGACCCCACCTGGCAAGGCGGTAAGGGCAAGGGCATCATTGGCGCTTTGAATTACCTCGCGAGCGAGGGCATGAACAGCGTCTACTTCCTCACCTACAACCTTGACGGCGGCGACGGCATGGACACATGGATGTGGAATTCGCACGAGGTCCGAGACCGTTTTGACGCGAGCAAGCTCGACCAATGGGACATCGTTTTCACGCACATGGACAGGCTGGGGATTCTGCTCCACGTCATTACTCAGGAAACCGAGAATGACGGCAAGCTCGGCGGCAGCCCCGGCCTCAACCCCGAGCGCCGGCTCTACTACCGCGAACTGGTAGCTCGTTTCGGACACCACATGGCGGTCGTCTGGAATCAGGGCGAGGAAAACAATGTCGGCGACGCCGATCGCAAAGCGATTGCCGACCACATTCGGGCGCTCGACGCCTACGATCACCCGATCACCGTGCATACGCATAACAACAAGGCCCCCGACTATTACAACGGCCTGCTCGGCGACGCTAACTTTGAGGTCTCCTCGATTCAAGGCAAGATGGAAAACTACAACAACGATGCTGTCGTCCTGCGGCAACGGACCGCCGACGCGGGACGCAAATGGGCGATTTTCGGCGACGAACAACCGAAGGCCTCCGACGGCGTCCTGACCGATGAGGAGGACCCCACTCACGACATCCCGCGCATCGAGGCGCTGTGGGGGAATTTGATCGGCGGCGGGTCGGGTGTCGAATGGTATTTCGGCTACCAGCACCCTCATATGGATGTGAACTGCGAAGACTGGCGTTCGCGCGACATCATGTGGGACCAGACGCGCTATGCCCTTGAGTTTTTCCACGAGAATCTGCCGTTTTGGGAGATGGCGCCGGATAACGATTTGGCGTCGCGCGCGAAGAGCGCGCGGGTGTTGGCCAAGCCCGGGGAAGTCTACGCGGTGCAGTTACCCGCCGGCGGCACGGCGCGCTTGGAAGTGCCCGAAGGCGAGTATTCGGTGGAGTGGTACGATCCGCGAGCCGGCGGCGAGCTGCAGCATGGCCGCGTGGCCTCGATCAAGGGGCCGGGTAAGCGGTCGCTGGGCCGGGCTCCCTCGGACCCCGGAAAAGACTGGGTTGTTCTGGTGAAGAAGAACTGAGCCGCGAACAGCCGCGAAGCGGCGCCGGGAAAATAGCCTAGGGTGGAGCCGAAGGCTGAACCCTGGGTAACAATCCAATAATGTGGAGCCCTGAAAGGGCGGCAGGACATATCGGGCCTATCCCGTTCAAGCATGCCCTCTTCCGAACAACCCCTCACCGGCGTCATCGTCGGCTGTGGCTTTTTCAGCCGCATTCAGATGGAAGCGTGGCCGCGCGTCAACGGCGCGCGCATCGTGGCCGCTTGCGACCTCGACCGGTCGACGGTCGAAAAATTCTCGGCCGACTTCGATCCGCGGCCCTATCGCGACCTCGACGAAATGCTCGATGCCGAAAGGCCCGATTTTGTCGACATTGCCACTCGACCCGCCTCGCACCGCGCTCTTATTGAACAAACGGCCGCCCGGGGTCTCAACACCCTACTCCAAAAACCCGTTGCGGAAACGTGGGAAGAAGGTGTTCGCATAGTCGAGACCGCGCAATCAGCCGGCATCCGTTTGATGATCAACGAAAATTGGCGTTGGCAGGCTTGGTATCGCAAAATCGCCGAGCTCATCTCGGCCGGAGATATCGGCCGCCCCTTCCGTTACCGCATGGACCTGCGCCAACGCGACGGCCTCGGCGAGAAGCCTTATCCGAATCAACCCTACTTTGCCGAGATGCCCCGTTTGCTCGTTTTCGAGACGCTTGTTCACCACCTCGACACCGCGCGCTTTCTTTTCGGGGACATCGAGGAACTCTACTGCCGCACCTCGAAGCTCAACCCGCGCATCGCCGGTGAAGACGCGGCCTTCATTACGGTGCAGCACCGCAGTGGGGTCGCCGGGATTATCGACGGCAGCCGAGCCGCCGAGCCTGAAGACCCCGGCGAGGTCATGGGCGGCACGCGCATCGAGGGCTCCGAGGCCGTGCTGACGCTCAAGGGGAACGGCGACGTGTTTCGCGACGCCGAGCAGGTCTTTTGGGGCGAAGGGCTGGGAGGCTACAAAGGCGACAGTTGCCGCGCTGCCCAGCAGCATTTTGTGGATTGCTTAAGAACGGGCGCCGAGTTTGAAACCGAAGCCGGCGACTACGTGCGAAAGACCTTTGCCGCCGTGGAGGTTTGTTATCGATCAGCGACGGACCACCGACCGCTTACATTACCGCTTCATGTACCGTGAGCCATTGGGCGATGCTTGCCTCGGCGCTTCGGATGACCGTGAAGATAGTGGTCAACCTGGCCTGCACCGTCGGTGAGAAGCCTGTCGAACGCTTCCCGCGGTATGTTCGACAATTCGTCTAGAATCGGCGGTAATGTATTTCCTACGAACGTCTCTCATTCTCTTCCTCGCCCGCGCCGCCCACGCTCAGAACAGCACCCAAGCCGGTCGCTTTACCGTCGAGCATCCGACGCTGCATAACCTTGGTTTCGAGTGGGTGATTAGCGGCGACGTTAATCGCGACGCCTCGGTGTCGGTCGAGTTTCGTCGAGTCGGGGAATCGGCGTGGCACCCGGCACTTCCGCTGGTGCGCGTCGGGGGCGAGCGCATTTTTCGTAAACGCGAGCATCTCGATTACACCGTCCCTGACGGTTTCGCGGGGAGCATCCTCAACCTTGAGGCGGGCACGGAATACGAATGCCGCTTTCAACTGACGGATCCCGACGGTACGTCGGGCCGCGCGACCGAAACCGTGCGCGTGAAGACGCGCACCGAGCCGCAACCCTACGCCGGGGGACGCACTCTGCACGTCTACTCGCCCGATCACGAGGGCGAGCGGTCGGAGCCGCATTTTACGAGTCTGCTCCAGGCCTACTACGGCGCCGGGCTCGGCGACTGGAACATGGTCTGGGAACGGCGCGCCCAACCCGGTGACACGATCCTTGTCCACGCAGGCCTCTACAGGAACGAACGCCTCAACTATGTCGACCCGATGATGACGCCGTTCGACGGCATCAACCTGCTTACCCTCAAGGGCACGGCGGAAAAACTCATCACCATCAAAGCCGCCGGCGACGGCGAGGTCGTCTTCGACGGCGCGGGTAATCATCGACTGTTCGACGTGACGGCTTCGACGCATCACATCTTCGACGGGCTCACCTTCCGCAACACCGACGTCGCCATCTTCGCCGGTGCGAAAGAAGTGTTGGGCGCAGTGGGACTGACCGTCAAGAACTGTCGCTTTGAAGACGTCGGCGCCGGTGTATGGACCGAATACGCCGGGTCGAGCGACTTCTATATCGCCGACAACATCTTTCTCGGCCGCACCGAGCAGCGCAACCTTCTTGTCGGCTGGACGGGTCGGCTGTGGAAGAGCGCCGGTCCCTACGGCTCGCACGAAGTGCGCAGCTACTACGCCGTCAAGGTCTACGGGCCCGGTCATGTGATCGCCCACAATGCCGTCGCCTACTTCCACGACGGTATCGGCGTGTCGACCTACGGCACGCCCGAGCAGGACTCGGATCGGCGCGCGTCGTCGATCGACATCCATAACAACGACATTCACATGTCGGGCGACGATTTCATCGAGACCGACGGGGGTGTGCACAACATCCGCGTCTACAACAACCGCGGCGTGAACGCGGCTCACGGAGGCTATAGCTCGCAACCCGTCTTCGGGGGGCCGGCCTATTTCATCCGCAATATCCTTTACCACGTCCCGAGCGGGGTCGCCTTCAAGTTTTCGGCCAAGGCCGCCGGACTGTTTGCCTATCACAACACGATCATCGGCGAACAGACAGCGCGCGACCCGTCGGCCAACATGCACTACCGCAACAATCTGTTTCTGGGACGCGATACCCTGGATCGCGGGGTGATGACCTGGTCGAACGCAACCGAGGCTTATAGTTCGGACTACAATGGCTTCCGGCCCAACAAGGGAGTTGCCGAGCAATATCGCTGGCTTGCGCCCCGGGGCGGCGGACGGATGTACGAACCGGCTCCCGAAGATTGGAAGACTTTTGCCACGCTCGAAGAATTGCGCGCGGCAACCGGCCAGGAGCAGCACGGCGTGGAATTGGATTTCGACATTTTCGAGGAGATGACGCCGCCTGATCCGTCGAAACGGCATGCCGTCTACCACGCGGCGGAATTGAATTTTCGCCTGAAGCCCGATTCCAAGGCGGTCGATGCCGGGGTTCGAATCCCGACCGTGAATGACGACTTCACGGGCGACGCCCCCGACCTGGGAGCGCTGGAAGTGGGCCGCCCCGCGCCACACTATGGGCCGCGTTGGCTTACAAGCGGGCCGTTTTATCGGTAGCACGGATTGCTTGAAGTGTTCGATCGTTTGATGCGAACGCTTCTCACGGTGACCGCCTATACTGGATGGCGCGATCGAGCCGGGGCGGCCGCGGACGGACCGGAAGCGCGACCGCGTCGCCTTGTCAACGAATCAGCGTGTCCCCGGAAGACAGCAGGTCGTTTACCCATGCCATTGTCTCCATTAAGCCAACTCGTGAGATCTCCCATGCCGAAGGGGATGGCGCTGCTGTGCATTCTGCTTTCGGGATGCGGCGTCGACGCCAACTTGAGTTCCCCGGAAACGCAGCGTATTCAGCATGAGGAGGTGATGCACGGGGTTCCGATGACGGACCCTTACCACTGGCTGGAGGACTTGGAAAGCTCCGAGACGAGGAGCTGGCTGGCGGCGGAAAATGCCTACAGCGCCAGTCACTTTGAGCAGCTCGGGGGGCGCGAACTCGTGCGGCAACGCTTAAGCGAACTGATGCGGATCGATCGGACGAACGCGCCCTATGAAAGGGGCGGTCGATACTTTTTCTCCAAGCGGCGGGCGGAAGAGGATCTTTGGTCGGTTTACTACCGCGACGGAATCGATTCCGAGGACAAACTTCTCATCGACCCCTCCGC
Organism: Bryobacterales bacterium; assembly: GCA_965248235.1. Classification (GTDB taxonomy): domain Bacteria; phylum Acidobacteriota; class Terriglobia; order Bryobacterales; family UBA6623; genus UBA6623. The sequence goes on from CBDFIU010000005.1 coordinate 58,558, forward strand.
GCTCAGCGACGACAAGACCGTTTCGGTAAACCTGTTCGGCGTTTCTCACGACGGCAAACTTGCGGCTTACGGCGTCCGCGGCTCCGGACAGGACGAGGTTCGGATTCGAATTTTGGATGTCGATAGCGGGCAAGATATCGCCGACAGTTTGCCCAAAGGGCTCTACGCGGGCGTGTCGTTCACCAAGGACAAGAGTGCGTTTTTCTACTCCCTGCGCGACCGAGAGGCCGGGGCACGAATCTACAGACACGAAATCGGGACCGATTCGTCCAAGGATCGCGTGGTCTTCGGAGAGGGCTACGGCCCGGACGTCTTCCTGTCCGCTTCGGTTGCGGACCAGGGGGGCTACCTGCTGATTACGGCTCAGCATGGGTGGGCGCGCAACGAGATCTGGGTAAAAGAACTGCCGGGCAACCAACCGCCGCGGGCAATTGTACGAGATGTTGAGGCATTGTTTCGACCGGTGTGGGCCGGTCCGCGCCTACTCGCCGTGCAGACCGGCTGGAAAGCACCCAATCGGCGCATTTTGATGATCGATGTGGAGAAGCCGGCGCGGGATAACTGGCGAGAAGTCATTCCCGAGGGTGAGGACGCGATCCAGTGGATCTCCGTGATCGCCGGCAAGTTATTCGTCAACTATCTGCACAACGTCGCGACGAAAATCCGCGTCTTCACGCTCGGAGGCAAGCCTGTTGACGAAGTGAAACTCCCCGAGAATTCCTCGGGATGGATTGCGGGACGCTGGAACAGCGACGAAGCATTTTTGGGTTATTCGTCGTTCAGCAATCCGGGGAAGATTTATCGCTACGACGCGACGACGCGGGAACGACAAGAGTGGTTTGCGCCGCGGGCGCCCGTCGACGCAGCCGACTTCGAGACGAAACAGGTATGGTACGCATCGAAGGACGGTACCCGAGTACCGATGTTCCTGGTGCACAAGAAAGGTCTGGAGCCGGACGGCGACCGCCCGGTCCTGTTGACCGGCTACGGCGGATTCAACGCCCCCATGACGCCGGCGTTCCGACCCATCGCGGTCCTGTGGGCCGAAATGGGCGGCGCCTTCGCTCTGCCGAACCTCCGAGGAGGCGGGGAGTTCGGGGACGCCTGGCATCGCGGCGGAATGCTGGCGAACAAACAAAACGTCTTTGACGACTTCATCGCCGCCGCGGAGTGGTTAATCGATAATAACTACACAAATCCCCAACGTTTAGCGATCCGGGGCGCGAGCAACGGGGGCCTGCTGGTGGGCGCGGCCTTGACGCAGCGTCCGGATCTGTTCAGGGCTGTAGTGTGTGCCTATCCCGACCTCGACATGGTTCGTTACTGGCGGTATAAGGAGAACAATAACCCACCCGCGCTGCTCGAGTACGGCGATGGTTCGAAGCCGGAGCACTTCGAGTTTCTACGCGCGTACTCGCCCTACGAACGAGTCGAGGAGGGCGTGGAGTACCCGGCCGTGCTGTTGACCACCGGGGAAGGCGACACACGTGTTCCACGACAGCAGGCTCTGAAGATGACGGCGAAACTTCGTTGGGCTACGCGCTCGGATCAGCCGATCCTACTGCGTTTTGATGCCAAGGGCGGCCATGCCGGCGGGCGGCCCTTCTCGGTTGTGGTGAAAGACAGCGCGACGGAGCAAGCCTTTCTGCTTAGTCAAGTAGGTGTCGACTCGCATTGATCCCGCGACGGTCGCGGGCGAGGTTCGCGCGCCGGGCGTTCGTCTTCTCGGCGTCGCTATCGAAACTTCGCTTCGCGCTCGGAGGGAAAGTCCTCGGGCGCCTCTTGCGTGACCTCGCCGGTCGCGGCCCATTCCGCGCCCCTTTGCATCAGCGTAGTGAAACCCACGCAATCGATCGCGGGCCAGGGTCCGGAACCCACGCTCGCGCCGGCATCCACATGGCCCATCGGAGTTCCAAACACGCGGCCCTTCCCGTAGCGAACCGTAAAGGCCATCGGTTCATGCTCGCCGGTGCCGTGCTTCTCGACTCCCCAATGCGCCTCATACTTGGGGTCGGAATAGGCTGTTGCCAGAACGGTCAGATTCTTCGCCGGCCCGCGCAGGTTGCTATACAATTCATCGCGCCCGTGCAACCAAACCGAAGGCAGCCCGCGCATGATCGGGTGATCGGGTTCTCGTGTGACGACGGCGAATTCATGGGCGTCCACGCATTCCCCCGCGTGGCCCGGACGATTATCCAGGAATATCTTGCCGTCGCGATAATGAACGAAGGGACCGACCTTCTCATCGCGTCCGCCCCAGCCGCCGATGCCGATGATTTCGTTGAACGCCTTCCAATCGGTAAACGCGTGGTTTGTGGCATGGGCATAAACCAATCCGCCGCCGTTTTCCACATATCGTTCAAACGACTGCTGAACGCTTTTTGGCCAGTCGTCCCCGTAGTAGTCGAGCACCACGACGTCGTACGCGGAAAACCTGGGGGCGAACGCGCTCATATCAGCGCCCTTCGACGGGCTCGTGACCAGATCCACTTTGAAAAGGCCCGTTTGCTCGAGGATGTCTTTGGAATGGGCGCTGCTGACCGGCCACCCGTGATTGCACTGCCCGGTTAGAACCATCGCCTTGATCAATTTCGCCCGGTCCGCGCCCTGGGCGGACCCGAGGAAAACCGTGCAGAAGCAGAACAGCAGAGCTCGCCAAAATGCCCAATGTCTCATCGTGGTCATCTCCCGTTATCGATTCGATGGTCGAGCCGACCCTTCGTCGCCAACTCGCCGGGCCGGTTCAGGCCGATTGTACCCCGAAAGGCTTAGGTCGGAGGGGTAGCGGCAACCCGAGATTAAATCCAATCCATAACCCGTTTGGTCATTTCGGCTGTGTTCAACCGCCCGCCCAGGTCGGGCGTCCGTGCCGCGGGATCGGCGAGTGTCTTGCTTACCGCCGCTTCGATCGCCGCGGCAGCGCTTCTCGTCTCGCTGTGGCCCAACCAATCGAGCATCATCGCGATCGACAAGATCGCCGCCACCGGGTTGGCGACGCTCTGTCCCGCGATATCGGGCGCCGAACCGTGGGCCGGCTGAAACATCCCGTGCTTGTCTCCCAAGTCGGCTGAGGGCGCCAGCCCTATGCCGCCGACCAGCCCCGCCGTCAGGTCCGACAAAATATCCCCAAAGAGGTTTTCCGTTACCAGAACGTCGAAATCCTTGGGACGCCGCACCAGAAACAGCGCCGCCGCGTCGACATAGACCCGTTCGGTTTCCATGTCGACAAACTCCTCGGCGACTTTGTCGAAGACCTGCCGGAAAAAGGCCATCGACGGCAAGACGTTCGACTTATCAATGAGCGTGACTTTCGCGGGCCTGCCATCCGTACGGACCGCCGCCCGCCGCCGCGCCTCGCGAAAGGCCGCCCGAAAGAGCCGCTCCGAGCCGGTCCGCGAGATACGCATTTCATCGAGTACCTCATCGGCATCGGGCGAAAACGCGTTCTTGCGGCTCCAAAAAAGCCCTTCGGTGTTCTCGCGAACCATCAAGATGTCGAGCCCGCCCGGCTTGTAACCCCGAAGCGGCGTCAGATTCTCGTGGTAGAGCTTCGTAGGCCGCAGTCCGCAATAGAGGTCAAGCCGTTCACGCAAATCGAGCTGTGGCGCAATTTCGGTCCCGCCCGGTCCGCGCACGCTCGGCAGCCCCATGGCCCCGAGCAGAACCGCGTCACAGGCTTTCACTTTCTCGAATGTTTCTTCGGGGAAGGGGTCACCCGAGCGTAGAAACTCGGCGGCGCCGGCGGAAAATTTGCGAATCTCCAACGAAACGTCGTCGAACCGCGAGCCCGCCACATCGAGCACGCGCAAAGACTCCCCAATCACTTCAGGCCCAATACCGTCACCCGGCAGTACGGCGATACGATACTTCGGCATGTCTTTCTACACCGACGACGATTCTTCGTAGGTCCCGAAGACTTCTTTCAATACGCCGCACATCTCGCCCAGCGTGGCGTAGGCCCTGACGGCGTCAAGAATCGGCGGCATCAGATTGTCGTTGCCTTGGGCGGCTTGCCGGAGTCGGTCGAGCGCTTCGGTGACCCCGGCATCGTCGCGTTCGGCGCGCAACGCGGCCAGCGATGCTGATTGCCGCTCGGCGATGGAATGGTCGATGTAGAGCGTGGGGATAGGCTGCTCTTCGTCGTCGACCTGGGTGTTGACGCCGACGATCAGCTTCTCGCCGCGCTCGACGGCACGCTGATACTCGTAACTCGATCGAGCGATCTCGGCTTGGGGATAGCCCTGCTCGACAGCGGTGACCATGCCTCCGAGAGCATCGATTTTGTCGAATTCCTCAAAGCACTTCTCTTCCATGTCGAGCGTCAGTCGTTCGATGAAATGACTGCCGCCAAAAGGATCGACCACGTCGGTCACGCCGGTTTCATGCGCGATCACCTGCTGCGTGCGTAGCGCCAGCAGCGCGGCTTCTTCGGTGGGTAGCGCGTAGGCTTCATCGAGCGAGTTGGTGTGCAGAGATTGCGTCCCCCCGAGCACGGCCGCCATCGCCTGCACCGCGGTGCGGACGAGATTCACGCGCGGCTGTTGCGCCGTCAACGACACACCCGCCGTCTGCGTGTGAAAACGCAGTTTCCATGACCGCGGATTCTTCGCGCCGAAACGGTCGCGCATGACCTTGGCCCAAATCTTGCGGGCCGCTCGAAATTTGGCGATTTCCTCGAAAAAGTCGCTATGGGCGTCGAAGAAGAAACTCAGCCGCGGCGCGAATTGATCGACGTCAAGCCCGCGCTCGACGGCCCAGCGGACATACTCGATGCCGGCGCCCAGCGTATACGCCAGCTCCTGCACGGCCGTCGCGCCGGCTTCGCGGATGTGATAGCCGCTGATCGAGATGGGGTTGAAGCGCGGAGCGTGCTTGGCGCCGAACTCCAGCGTGTCGACGACCAAGCGCATCGACGGGCGCGGAGGATAAATGTACTCCTTCTGCGCCATGTATTCCTTGAGGATGTCGTTTTGAATCGTCCCGGAAAGCCGTGACCAATCGGCCCCTTGCTTTTCGGCCGCGGCCAGATACATCGCCCACAGGATCGCGCCCGACGAGGTGATCGTCATCGAGGTTGTCACCTTGGCGAGCGGGATGCCGTCGAAAAGTCGCTCCATGTCGGCGAGCGAGGAGATCGCCACGCCGCACTTGCCGACCTCGCCTTCAGAAAGCGGATCGTCGCTGTCGTAGCCCATCAACGTGGGCAGATCGAAGGCCACTGACAACCCGGTCTGGCCTTGCGACAGCAAGAAACGAGAGCGGCTGTTGGTCTGTTCGGGCGTGCCGAAGCCGGAAAACTGCCGCATCGTCCAGAGCCGCTCGCGGTACATCTCGGGATGGATCCCGCGGGTGTAGGGAAACTCACCGGCTTCGGCGAGGTCTTGGGAAGGGTCGAAATCGTCGAGATCGTCGGCGCTGTAAACCGGCTTCACTTCGACGCCGGAAAGCGTCGTATGGCGCTTTGAAGAAGGGCGCGCCGGGTTCGCCCCTGTTGTGGTTTTCGCGGTCGACATGCACCTGCGCTTTCAACAGTCTAACGGAGGCCGCGGCGGTCTTGGGCAAATGGGCAAATGCCGCGAAGGCCGAGCAAGCGGGCGCGCATGGCTCGCAATTGGAAGCGAGCCGTTGAGTTGGCACGACTCCGTTGGTGCACGGCAAGCAAGCGCAACGACGCAATGGCGGGCCTATCGTATGCTTTGCCCGTCAGGCGATGAGAAATGCGGGCTGGTAGCCCTCTCCCTCGCTTTCGTCCCCTTTTTAGCCCACACAAAACAGTGGTTACCGATCTGCCCGGCATCGGGTTTGCGGAGCAACAGGGCGTCGAGATAGCGCAACGGGAAGAGCAGCCACCCGAGCCCGAAATGCACTGCCCGTTTTAGGGTCCGGTGCTTGAACCAAAGCTTGGCGTATTCCAACACGAAGACAAGCATGGTCGAGGTGGGGCCGGTTCTCCAGCCGCTCGAGACCACTTCGAGCGGCGCCACGACCAGCGCCAGGCCGTCGGGCGTGAAACGAAAATAGTCGCGCGGGTATTCGTGGAAGGGGTGGCAAAACGGAACGACCGCATGCAGCCACCCACCCTGGGTCAGACAGCGCCGAATGTCGTCGACAATCGCTCGCGGGTCGGTGGTGTGTTCGAGAACGGCGTCTAACTCGACGCGCGCGAAAACCCCGTCGCGAAACGGCAGCCGAGCCGCGTCACAAACCACATCGACGCCCGGGAGCGGAAACAGATCGACGTTGACGTAGCCCGAAACAGCCGAGCCCGCGCCGCCGACGTAAAGGTTCCAGCGTCCCAGCGGCGGCTGAAAATCCCGCTCGGCGGGATTAGGATAAATCGGCAGCGGCGGCAGCAGAAAGCGGTACCAGGGATTGGAACGCTTTTCCGCAAGACCTTCAACGGGATTGGCGAGCATAGGCAATGTTAACGCGACAGATTATTGTCACAAAGCCCGATCCCCAACGCGACGACCCTTGGGGCTCCCAAACTGAGCCGGGGACGTTAGGGGCTCTGAAAAAATTGGGTACAGTCCACTTCGCGCCGGACGCGGTTACTGATTCAATGGAACTGATTCGGTCGGCGCTCGGTACAGTCCCCATTTTTTCACAGCCCCGTGGCGAGGCGGCTCCGGTTGGCAGTGGTTTCCTCCGCCAGGGCGGATCGTAGCCGTCTCAACAAGGTCGGGGAAAGGTGTCTTTTCACGTGGTCTGAGTACTAGCGACTTCTTTCCAGCACCTGCAACAACTTCGGCAAGCGTTTTTCCGCGGACCGGTCCCCGCCGAAGCGCGCCCGACTATACGCATTCGTAATCTGTTGAAAGATGCCCCGCAACTCCTCGGCTTCGACCGATGCGGTGAATTCCTCCGCGGTCTGCGACGCTCGCCGGATGAACCCTCGTCGCCCGGTGAGGTCCAACGCCCGCTCGTAGAAAAATACGGCGTCAGAAAGGCGTCCCCGCCCCGCCAGCACGCGCCGGCCGCGGTAATAGCGCACCAGCCGGGGCCGCAACTTCCGCGCTCCCCATACTAGGGCGACGGCGACGATCATCAGACCGATCAACGCGAGAGCCATGCCGAGGGAGGTTTCATCGAAGGTCTCTTCGTCGAGCCCGCCGAAGCGATCGCCCCCAAGCCCGGCTCGCCAGTCATTCCACAGCGCGGCCAACGAAACCCCCGCCTGCTCCACGGCGGCCGCGAAGTCCGCCAGCACACGCCGCGATCGTGTCCGCATTTCGCGAACCAACATCACCTGTTGCCCGCGATCGTAGTCGACTACCCAGCCACTCCAGGCCGATTCGACCAAGTCCCAATACATCCAAAAATACGTTGACCAAAATCCCATGGCTTGATTGGGACCGGGCGGCGTCGGGTCAAATTCCACCCACCCGCGCCCGGGCAAATAGGCCTCCACCCAGCTATGCGCGTCACTCGATCGAATGACTTGTTGGCCCGACAACGGGTTGTAAACGCCCCCCAGAAAGCCGTTAACCAGACGCGCGGGCGTCCCCAGAGTACGCAACATCACCGCCATCGCCGAGGCGAAATATTCGCAGTGCCCTTCGCGACGTTCGAAGACAAAGTGCGCCAACGGGTCTTGGGCGCGCTGCTGGGGCAGGGCTAGGGAATAGCCGAACTCGTTGCGGAAATAGCGTTCGATCGCGGCGGCTTGGGCCCGAGCGCCCCGGTGGGGCTTGGCGAGACGTTGCGCCAATTCCTCGATACGCGGGTCGATCGTCGGCAAGTGGAGATACAAGCCGCGAAACTTATCTGAAAAAAGCTCGACCACATTGGCCGCTCGCGGTGGATCGCCGCCGGGCAAACGGCCCGACACCTGATAGCGAAGAGGTTGGTACGGCAACAAGGGCGCTCGGTAAGCCCCTTCGTTAGTCACCCACAGTTTGCTGAACGTGCCGGCGATCATCTCAGGCTCGCCGGCGATAAACAACAAACGCGTCGCCATCGGCGAGACATCCACTTCATAGTGCACGCGAGGGCCGTCGGCGGTTCCGCGCCCCCGCCTCGGCAAAACGTATTGCCCCTTGCGCGCCTCGACGAGCACTTCTTCCGTTGCCGGACTCGACCAGCGGACGCCGTCGAAATGGTGCAGCGCCAGCCCACGCCATTTCAACTTTCGCAGGTCGGTCCCCGAGGCTTCCTCCACACGCAGCACCGGCGTGTGATCAATCGCGACCGAGCCGGTGGTGCCGAGATTGACCTCATCGGAAAAGCCGACCGTGTAGTCCCCACGCAACGGCGCGGTCCAGTTGGTCGCGAAGCTTCTGGGAATCGCCAAAAACAGCACGAAGCTCAGAGCCAATATTCCAACAGCGAGCACACCGCTCAGCAAGACCAACCGACGTCCCAATCGGCCGGCCGACGTGTCGGTCAGGGGCCTCATCACGACAGCGGCGGATCGGCAACCACGCCGAATCTCAAACACCGTGTACGCCAACACCGCCAACAGCAAGAAACCCGCCAGGGCGACCACAAACCCCAACCCGGCTACAAACATCGAAACCACCATCAGATGCAAGAACGACATGACGCCGAGCAAAAGGTAGTCGCGGTTTCGTTCGGCCGTGATCAAGCGTAGCGCCGTGAAGAAAAAGAGCATCCGCACAGAGGCGGTGATGAAGCCGCTCAGGACCCAAAAATCGAACGCGAAGAAGAGGACATAGCCCAGTGAAATCAGCGGCACCGCCGCGCGGGGAGTCCGCTGAATCCGACCGCTAAGAATCAAATAGAGCCGGCCGCCCAACGCCACGACCATGACAAGGATGGAGAAGACATCGAGCCGGTTCGCCGTCGTCAGGGCGAGGAAGCCGTTCGCCGCGAGAAGTAGAACGGCGATCTCGAAAACGCGCTCGACGCCCGGGCGGGCGACCGGTTGCGCTGGATCATTCGTGGTCATCGGGTCAGGCGCCGGGCGCCGCTCGCATAACCGCCGTAAGAAGCTTTTTCCAACCGTCACTCACAAGGCCGCCTTCTGTTAATCGTCGACTTTTGCCTCGCCGATATAAGTCGCGACCTGCTCTTCGAGCAGTTGCAGCGGTAACGCCCCATTGCGCAACACGACGTCGTGAAATTCACGGATATCGAAATCGTCGCCGAGTTCCTTTTCCGCCCGCCCGCGCAGTTCCTTGATCTTTAGCTCGCCGATCTTATAGGCCAAGGCTTGCCCGGGCCAAGAGATATAGCGGTCAATCTCGGCCGAGTCGCCAAGGTACTCGACGGCCCGTTCGCGCGTCCACCCGAAAGCGTGCAGGCCGGTATCGACCACCAAGCGCCGCGCCCGAAAGCGTTCGCTTTCGAGCTTGCCGAAACGGCTCACGGCGTCGGGATAAACGCCCATCTCCACCCCCAGCGATTCCGCGTAGAGCGCCCAGCCTTCAATGTAAGCGGTGGAATGGAAAACCTTGCGAAACTCCGGCAATCCCTCCAACTCCAGTTGCAACGCGATTTGCAAATGATGCCCGGGGTTGGTTTCGTGCAACACTAACGCCGCCTTGTCGAACTTGATCTCTTCCTCCGGTTTGTAGGCCTGCAGGTTGAACCAGCCCGCGCGGCTGCCGTCGGCGGCGGGGCTATCGTAGTTCGAAGGCGTTTCGGCCTCTCGGTCGGCGGCGATCGGACGAATACCCACCGGCGCCCGCGGCAACCGCGCGAAGAACCGCGGCATCTCGGGGTCCACCAGCTTGGCGATATTGCGGCAATAGACGAGCATGTCTTCCTTGCTCGTAAAGCGCTGCTCCGGATTCGCGCGTAGTTGCTTCTCAAACTCCGCTAAGTCTCCCTCAAAGCCGATTTCCCGCGTGATCGCCAGCATCTCTTTCTCAATCCGCTCGACTTCGAGCAGACCCAACTCGTGGATCTGCTTCGCCGTAAAATCGGTCGTTGTGAAATGGCGTATCAGCGAAGCGTAGCGCTCCGGCCCATCCTCTAAGGTCGTCACGCCGATTTCCGGCCGGACGGCGGGGAGGTAGTCCTCCGCTAGGAAGCCCCGAAATTTCTTCCAGGCCGGCAGGAAGGATTCGTTATAGGCGGCCGTCGCGGTTCCGAGCAAGCGCTGCTTATCCGATTCCAAGAACGTATCCGGAAATTTCCGAAATGCCGCCAACAGAGCCGTCTCGTCCGCGCTTTGCGCCGCCTGCGCGTCAAGCTGCTTCATGATCAGGTCAATCACCAATCGCGGCTGCCGCAACCGCGCGTCCATCGCTTCCCGGTAGACGACGATCTGCTGGTCAATGTAAGTCCCCACGGCCTCGAGGCGCCGAAGGATGTTTTCGTAATCCGCCATCGTGCGCGCCGGCATGTTGCGTACGGTGAGATAGATCCGTGTGTGTGGCCCGAAGAGTTGATTCAACCCGGTTAGATAGGTCGAAATCTCCTCCCCTTGCAGTGAATCTCGGATCTCGAACAGCAAAAGCGCCTGGCTAAGGCTGTCTCGCGGGCTGAGCGAGTCGGTGGCGATTCCCGACGCTCGACCTTCATACTCCAGAAGCTTTTCGCGGCGGGCGTCGCGAGCGTCGGGTGACCAATCCGTCCATCGATCGTTGTATTCAGTACGTCCCAGCGATGTGGCCGACTCCGGGTAACTTCGTAGTTGGTCCTCGAAATATTCCGCGAAGATCTGATGAAGGTTTTCCGAATTCGTTTGCGCCATGGCGATCAAAGGCAGCCAGAAGGGTAAGAGAAAGCGAATCGCCAGTTTCATGGTGGGGACCGCAATGCGATCAGCCAAGCCCTCATTGTAGCCGCCGCGGGCCTAACGAACCTTGGGGTCGCTTTTCTCCGGCGGCGACTCGGCCAATGGGGGGACTCGGATTCGTCGAAGGGGTTGGGTGTCGCGAAAATCGATTCCGGGTCGTACGCCCGGCGTCGAGGCTACGCAAGTCAAGACCGAGGCCCGCATACACATGAGCCCCGGAATGACGTCGGAATCAGCTGAACCCTAATTCCTCGTCCCTCCGGGGCCGACTTCCGCAATCCTCCGCGTATCTACCGCCGCTGCCTGTCGTGCTTTTGCCGGTAGATCGAGCGGCTCTGCTTGTTCAACTTTCTTTGTGCTTTCGCGCGTTCGTGGGGCGTGAAGCACCGCCGTCACGGCGGTCGCGAGCAATCGAGCGGTGCACCCGCGATGCATTGCGTTCGAGCCTTGCGGTTTCACGTTTCGTCAGCTCGCCGCTCCGCATGCCCTCATGAATGCGCTGTTGTTGGTTAACCTGGCGCTCGGCGACGTTCGGGTGGGCCGCCAGGGCAAGACCGGCGCCCAGGCTCACGGCGCCAATGCTGATGGTCAAACGGTGGATGATGTTCTTCATGATTCTTCTCCTTTTTCTTCAGCGTCGATTGATCAAGAGCGTGTGTCATGCCCTCTTGATTGAGATAAACTCGCGACCCACCAAAAAGTTGCGGGGGAAGCGAATAAATCCGCCCCGCCCTAGCGCGCCGGATTGCCAAATAGTCCTATCCTCCCGGGGCCCTCAAGCAGCCGACTCGCGAAGGACGAAACGCCTCACCCCCGCCCGTAACGAAACCGTTTGTATACTGGGTCGAGCCTTGAGCGAAAGTACCCGGGCTTTCACGTCGTGGGCCGCCTTGCCTTTTTTGCGTGGTGCGGAGCGACGATGTCTCAACGGAGCTCACCCTCTATGCGCGCAGCCCTCGCCGCCCTAGTCGTCGCCTCGACCCTCTTCCTGCTGTTTTGGCGGCTCGACAATGTGAAGCTGTACCGCGACGAGGCCACAACCGCGAACTGGGGTCGTCTGATGGCCGAAAACGGCACCTGGCTGCCCTGGACGACCGACGGCGATCAGTTGATCGTTCAAGCCGCCGACGGCCACGACGTCAACTCCAAGCTGCTGCCGGCCATGCATTCCTATTTGCAGTTTTACGTGGCCGCCGCTTCCTTCAAACTGCTCGGCACGAACACTCTCGCCGCCCGCCTGCCCTTCGCTCTTTGCGGCGCGGCGGCGTTGTGGGTGCTGTATCGGCTGGGCGTGCTCTTATTCGGGACGGGGTTGCGGCCTTTCATGCTCCCGTTCCTGGGCTTGCTCTCGATCAACTTCTTGGATGCGTCGAGAGTATGCCGCTATTACGTCCTCGTCTATCTGATCGCGGCTTGGTTGCTGCTGGAATTTTGCCGCTATCTGAAGAACCCCGCCCTCGCGGGTGAGCGCGGTTTCCACGCGCGACTCGGCGTCGCGGGCGTGCTGTTGTACGAGGCCAATTACATCAGCTTTGGCGGCATGTGGGGCGCGCTCGGATTCTTCGTCTTATTGGTTGGCGATCACCGGCTGCGGCGCGGCTTTTTTACACTCTCCGCCGGGCTTGGAATCATTCTCGGGATCGAGTTCTGGATGCTGCACTCCGACTTCGCGGCCAACTGGCCCCCGGGATCCAACCTCACCATCCTCGAGACCTACGAACGCGCTCTGTTCTGGCGCGGGCGGGATTTCTGGAAAACAGTGCCGCTGTTGTTTCTGCTTCCGGCGGGCTTTTATGCGGCTTGGCGCTCCGGGCAGACGCTGTCCCGACCAATCAAAGCCGCCATGGGCCTGTCGTTGCTCGTCGCCCTAAGCCCCTTGCTTGTACCCTATACGCGGAGTGAACTCGCCGACCTGCCGCCGGTGTTTTGGCTATTGGCGGCGCTTTGGATCACGGTTCCGGGAACCTTGTTCGTTCTTTGGCGGCGTTCCCGACGAGGCGTGCTTGCCCAAGCAGCCTTGCTCGGCGGACTGGTCTTACTGGTGTCTCCGCTGTTCACCGCCGCTGTCGGCAAAGACGAAGCCAGGCAACGCCATTACTACCAGATCATCCCGGCGGCGGTGTTGCTGGGAGGGCTGGCAACCTCTGCTCTCAGCGGCGCCGGCCGCCGAGTCCCCGCGGCGGTGCTCTTCGGAGGGCTGTTGATCTGGCCGAACCTTACCTTTCCAGTGCGGGGCGGACGCGTTGTCGCGCGCCAGCTGCAAAACGACGATTCGATGAACGGACCGCTGATCGATTATTTGCGGGAGAACGTCCGGCCTCACGAAAAGGTCGCCTTCTACCGCAACGTTAAGGGCATGGCGATTTTCTTCCACCTGCCCGATCTAAACTGGGTGGCCTTGCTCGACAGCGACGTCCCGCACAACCGCCAATTCCGAGGACGCCTCCCCGATGACCAATTCGACGATTATCCCGACGTAGACTGGTACGTCGTTTGGAGCGCTCGAGGAAAACGCCCCAAAGGCCTGACTCCTCAACACCGGCTCGTCTGGGAACACAGCTTCATTCGCCGCAAAGAGTGGTGGAACCGAGATCGCCCCGATCGTTTCGAAAAGTACGCGGTCTATTACCGCGGAGAGCCCGCCGTTGTGCCGTAAGCCGGCCCAAGCTTCAACCGTCCCGGAATTCTCGTACGCTCAACCCGGCTCCGCGCCGCCCTTCCGGCCCGCGCCCTCCCCCGGCGCTTCGAAAAACCACATCCCCAAACCTGTCCAAAACAATTCCAGCATTGTCATCCACATCCGCGTGCCGACAGCCACGGTGAGGGCCGCGCCCAAGGGCATGATCTGACTCAGCAACAACCCAAACACTCCGTCACGGATTCCCATGCCCGCCGGAGCGATCATCGAGACGATCGCAATGAACCACGCCGCCGCAAAGAAACTGCCCACGGCGGGAACCCGTTCGGTTGGTATCTCGATCACGCCGCGCACGAAAAACCCGATCCCCAGGCCCACCACCAGCCACATGAACACGTAGGCCAGCCAAATCCCGGCGATCGCCGACCAGTTGATCTTCAGTTCGCTATAAGGCTGCTTGAGTTTGCGGGCCAGAAACCCCGCCCACATATTCAACAAGCGCGGGTGCAGGATTCCCAGCGCGCCCAGCGGAAACAGGACCAACAACACGATCTGAAATCGAGCTAAGTTCGGGAGCGCTTCGCGAAAACTTAACAAAGCCGGAACGACCGCCGCCAAGATCAGCAGCACCGTCTCCACTAAAGTCGCCGCCATCGTCGCCGCCGCCGGGACGCCCCACTGGTCCGCCAAATACACGCGGCTGACGTATTGCCACACGCCCCCGGGCACGTAGCGGCTCAGCTCCGCTTGGCGAACCGTTCGATAGGCCGCCGCAAACGAAATTGGGTACCCGAAGCGCCGCAGAATCACGGCCCAAACCAGCGGCCGAAACACAAACCAGCCTACCGTGAGCAGAAACGAGAGAAACAGGTGCCGTCCCTCGAAATCCCAGGGAGCATCGCGAACATGCCGCCAATTTTCGAAAATCGCCCGACCGATGAAGAAGGCGACAACCAACGGTATGAGCAGCTTGAGGACTCGAAAAATCCGTTGGGGTTTCATTGCTGGATCAGACGAACCGTTCCCTAGTCCAACTGTTCCGCAATCGGCGCCCGCGGCAGGCGATCAGACCGCGGGGCGGCCGCCAACAAAACCTCCGCCATCCAACCCGCCGCCAGAAAGACCGCGGCCGTCACCCAGGCGACCGCCGAGGCAACCAACCAAAGCGGCGACGACAGCAACAGGTAGCCTCCCCCCAACAAAATGGCAAGGCTCGCCAAGGTCGCCGCAATCAGGCCGAACCCGTGCGCCGGGCGCTCCTCGAAGCGAGTCAACAACAGAACCGTCCCCAAATCAACAAATCCCTTCAACAGCCGTCCCATGCCGTACTTCGAACGGCCGTGCTTGCGGGCGTGGTGGGCAACCTCGATTTCCGTAACACGGTGGCCTTGCGACGCGACCATGGCGGGAATAAAGCGGTGCATCTCGCCGTAGAAGTGCAGCGACCGGGCTACGTCCCCGCGAAACGCCTTGAAGCCGCAATTGACGTCATGCAAACCAAGACCCGTGAGTCGTCCAACGACGAAATTGAAAATACGAGACGCGGCCACCTTCGTCAACGGATCATGGCGCTTCTTTTTCCAGCCGCAAACCAGATCGGAACCCGCGGCCAGTTGATCAAGAAAACGCGGAATCTCTTTTGGATCATCCTGGAGGTCTCCGTCGAGCGTGATCACGATTTCGCCCCGCGTCGCCTGAAACCCCGCGATCAGAGCCGCCGTCTTGCCGCATGGCTTACTCAGGCGCAACAGTCGAATGCGTCCGGGATCGTGGACCCCTTTCAACTTCGCCCAGGTCAAATCGCCGCTGCCGTCATCGACGAAAATGACCTCGTACCACCGCACCAGCACATGCTCCAGTTGACGGGTCAACTCGACCACGCTTTGTTGTTCGTCGCGAACCGGCACGACGACCGAAATACGGGGAGTTTCAGGCATGGCGGAGGCCCGATGATAGCAAAGATGAATCTCCACCCGCCGCCGCCGATCACGCCCCGCCGCCGCGGTTCGCGCTCCGATCGTGCCGCGGCGACGGTTCAGCTATTTGGTCATTCCAAGAGACTTAGGCAAGCCCCCGCAACTTTCCGAAACCGAATGCGCGCTTGAAAACGTCCCAAGGGATGTTAGAGAATGGCAATAGGTAGATTTTACCTGGAGACAGATCAGCATGGACAATGAAGAACTGAATTTCGATATCGAAGAATCCTCGCCGCTAACCCGAGTACTGCCCGTCGTCGTGCTCTCGGTTCTCGCCCTGCTCGTCGGCATGAGCGTTTATATGTTTTTCGAGGTGCGATCGGCCAAGTCGCAAACCGCCGAAGCCATCGCAAAGCTCGAGCAGCACGAAGAGCAGATCGCCCAACTCGAAGGCACCGTCAACCGCGCCAGCCGCTCGGTGGACGAAGGCATGAAAGAACTGCAAGGGGCTATGGCCGGCGCGGAACAAGGCATAGCCAAGGCCGCGAAAGAAGTCGAGCAGCGAGCATTGGGCCGCACGAATAATCTCGCCAAGCAATTGGAAGAAGAGACGAAGCAGCGTGACGCCAAGCTCACCGCGGTCGGCGGAGAGTTGGCCAAGCTCAACGAGGTCGCCGGCAAGACGGATAACCGTCTCGGTTCGCTCACCGGCGAAGTCGACACCGTCAAAACCGAGGTCGAGAAGACCCGAGCCGAACTCCGGCAAACCATGGACGACTTGAAGACCGTCCGCGGCGACATGGGCGTGCAAAGCGGGCTGATCGCCACCAATGCCGGTGAGCTGCAGGTTTTGCGCGACCTCGGCGAGCGCAACTATTACGAGTTCGACCTGACCAAGTCGAAACAACCGCAGCGTGTAGGCTCGATTCAAATGAGGTTACGCAAGACCGATCGCAAACGCAATCGTTATACGCTCGACATCTGGGCCGACGACAAGCGCATCGAGAAGAAGAACAAGACGCTGCTCGAACCGGTCCAATTCTACGTCATCGGGTCGAAACTGCCCTACGAAATCGTGGTCAACAAGATCGACAGGAACCGCGTCGTAGGATACCTGGCCACGCCCAAGGCCCAGCCGCGACGCGCGGTCGCCTCGGCAGGCGGCAGCTAATCGCCGGGGTCCCGGCGCGGACCACGCCGAAACCGAAGAAGCCCCGAACTTTAGTTCGGGGCTCTTCCTTACTTGCGTTGTCGGAACGCTCGTCCTACAGCCCGTCGATCAACACCCGCACATGGCCGTTGACCTTGACCTTGCGGTAGACCGCCGCGATCTTACCCTTCTCGTCGATCACAAAGGTCGACCGCTCGACGCCCATATATTCGCGGCCGTACATGGACTTCTCTTTCCAGACGCCGTAGGTTTCGGCAATCTTGTGATCGGGGTCGCTCAGTAACGGAAACGGCAAATCGAACTTGGTCTTGAATTTGTCGTGCGACGCCGCGCTGTCGGGGCTAACGCCGATGATCCGCGTGCCGCCTTCGTCGAACGTCGGGAAATGGTCCCTGAATTCACACGCCTCGCGCGTGCAGCCGGGCGTATCATCTTTGGGGTAGAAATACAGAATGACCTTGTGCCCCCGCAGGCTCTTGAGCGAGACACTGCTGCCGCCGTCGGTGGGCCCTTCAAATGGGGGAGCTTTGTCGCCTGGTTGAAGCATGGCTTCGTCGATCGACTACGGCGGCCGGTCTATTCCGCTTCCTCCACCAACCGCAACTCGGTCAAACTGCCGTCGACATCGTAAATTTGCAGGATGATCTCGCGGCGCATGTCCAAGTCTTCCTTCGACATCGCAAAGCGCGCCGCCAGCATCCCGGCGACCGATTGGCCGGGTTCGAGTTTGATCCCCTCGATGTAGGGCTCGTGACTCATCGTGCCCAGCGCCGGGAAATACTTGAACAACTGCTTCAGGTCAAATGAACTGCTGAGCCTACCGTCGTAGCGGCCCCCATGTTCGCCCACTACGATTACCTTGCGATCACCGGCCTGAAAGAGGACATCGGACCGATTGCCGGCGCGAAAATCGACAATCGCCACCGAAGCGGTTCGCTCGACGCCGAGAGAGCGTACTTGGGTGATCTCCCCATCGAGCACGGCCATGCGGCTTTTACCGGCGAAATAAATCAGCCCCGTGATGAGCAGCGCGCCGCACAGGCCGGTCAAAGCGAAATGGTGGGGCTTCATCGGGAACCAGTTACCAACCGATCAAACCGGCCGATTTTCCAGTTTACCGGAAGAGTCCGTCTCTCTGAACGCCGGCGTTCATAAGACCGCCATGAAAATGGGGGCGAGGCGTCGACCTGAACGTTTCGGCTGGGTCAAGTCGCATCGGACGAATGCTCCTACGCCCCGTCCGGGGCTTGCCGTGTTTTGGCGTGAACCCCGGGCTGAAGCCCGGGCTGAAGCCCGGGGCCCCGGCCAACCGAAATTATCTCCCCCGCCGCGGCCGCCTATTCCCCCAATTCTTGTCGGGCGCCCTTCCGTCGCCTCCCGCATCCATCAATAGTACCGCCCGGAAGTAGGGCGTTCTCCCACTGGGAAACGCGCCCCGCGAAAGTTACACTTCCTCCATTGCCTTCCGTGCGCGTGACAAGGTCCCCGATGGAACGAATCGTGCATCGCCCCGGACCATTGAGAACTCGCTTCTGGGAATCGATAAAGGGAAGCTCATGACAAAGAAAAATCACCGGATACTCTCTTTCACCGCCTGTATGATCGGCGGCATCCTAGCCGGACACCAGCTCGCAACAGCGTCGACCTTCTTGAAACTTGGGGTCGATGAACTGACCGAGCGTTCCAAATCAGTCGTGGTCGCTCGCGTGGTCGGCTCCCAGAGCAGCTGGAACCAACGTGGCAGCATGATCTTCACCACGGTTACCTTGGACGTCACGCGGACCATCCACGGCCAAGCGTCCGACCGCATCGAAGTGCGCGTCCCCGGTGGGACCGTGAACGGCTTCACGATGGAAATCGACGGCGCGCCGGAGTTTCCCGCGGCGGGCCCGGTCGTCACCTTCATTGGCGAATGGCCCGACGGGGCGGCCAAGGTGATCGGATACTTCCAAGGCACTTCCCAACTCACCCCCGGCCCGGGTGGAAGCCAAGTCCTCCGAGGCGGTTCAGGCGACGGGCTGACGATCCAAGAATTCACCGACCAAGTTCGCCAAGCGGGAGCGAGGTAGCCATGACTAAGAAATCCACAGCCATCCTTTTCTTCCTACTCGCGAGCATCGCGCTGCCGCAAGCCGTTGCCTATGAACTCACCAACACACCGGTTCGCTGGTTTGATGCCGACCTGCCCCGGCACGTCATCATCTCCAGCGCCGGCATGGCAAGCGTCAGCGACGGAGATAACGGCAAGACGGCGTCCGTCAACGCCCTTTTGGAATGGAACGACCCGTTGATCGCGGGCGACACGTTGAGCATCCTCACGACGTCGATCGGCGCCGTTCCCGCCGTGGACGACAACAACAGCTACCTCTCCTTCACCGATCCCGACAATTTTTGTACCGGCAGTTGCCTGGCGGTAGCCCGCTGGAGTTACTGGACTAACACGACCGTGACAAACGAGTGCACGGGCCAGGTCTTTCGGAAGACCGCGGACGCGGATATCTACTTCAACGACAGCTATTCCTGGACAACGCAAGGGGAAGACCCCGGCGGCGCGGGCTGCTCCGGCGAGTTTTACCTCGAACCGGTAGTCCGCCATGAAGTCGGCCACCTCATCGGGCTCGGACACTCCGGCGTCGGCTCCGCCGTCATGTACCCGAGTGTAAGCTCCTGCAACGACAAACAGCTCGACGCGGACGACATTGACGGCCGTGACGCCATCTACAACTGCAACCCCTGCACCTCGAGCTGCGGAGACAGCACCGTCGAATGCGCCGAAGTGTGCGAATCGGGAATGCTGGGTGGGCAGACCTGCATCGCGCAGGGTTTCGACGGCGGCACATTGGCCTGTAACGCTGAATGCACGGGCTTTGATGTCAGCGGCTGCTTCGGCTGCGGCGACGGCACCTGCGACCCAACCGAAGACAAGTGCAGCTGCCCCAGCGACTGCGGAGAGCCCTGCGGAGACGGAATCCTCAATTGCGGGGAGTTCTGCGACGTTGACCAGCTCAGCGGCGTGGGTTGCACCGATCTAGGCTTCGACAGCGGCACGCTGGGCTGCGGCTCGGCCTGCGACGCCTACGACACATCTTCTTGCTGCACGGCCAATGAAGACGGGCTGTGCTTTGACGGCCTCGACAACGACTGCGACAACTTAGCCGACGGTGACGATCCGGATTGCGCCGGGGTTTGCGCTCTCGGGAACGTAGGCTGCTCCTCCGATGCGGAATGCTGCTCGCTGAAGTGTCGCGGCAAGACCGGCGCCAAAGTCTGCAAGGGTGACGGCGGCGGCGGTTGCACCGTGACCGAGTCCCCGGAGACGAGCTGCTCCGACGGCCTCGACAACGACTGTGACAGCGCCGTCGACGGCGTCGATCCCGATTGCGGCGGCACCGGGACCAGTGAGAAAGGTCCGCGTTGCTCCGATGGTACGGACAACGATCTAGACACATTGATCGACTGCGAAGATCCCGATTGCAGCAAAGCAAAAGCCTGCCGCTGACCCGGCAATGACGCGCGCACTTTCCGCGGCGGGATGTTTCCATCCCGCCGCGGCGTCGCGAACTCCGGCCTGTCAATCTTCCGAAAAACATCCGCTCCTAACGCTTTCGCCCCCTCGGACGCCCCCGGTGCCGTCGCGACGCGGGCCCGCTCTTCGGGACGCGTGCGCGGTTTTTTTGTCGCCGCGAAACCGCGCACGGCGAAAACCTCACGTCCGCATTGCCGTAGAATCAGCAGAGGACAACCTCTCGACGCCGCCATGATGGAACCCAGTGAACTGCGCTCGAAACTCACCGGCGTGATCGCCTTTCCGGTGACTCCTTTCACCGACGACCTATTAATCGACATCGACGGGCTGCGCCGCAACACCGCGGAGATGGCCCAATTCCCGCTGGCGGCGATCGTCGCCGCGGGCGGCACCGGCGAGATGTATTCACTCTCGGCCGAAGAACACCGCCAAGTGGTCGAAGCGGTCGTTCAAGAGGTCGACGGCAAGATGCCCGTCATCGCCGGAACCGGCTTCGGCGCCCAAATCGCCGTCGACCTCGCCAAGCAGAGCGCCGACGTCGGCGCCGACGGCATTCTCTGCTTTCCGCCCTATTACCCCAACGCCCCCTTCGAGGGAATGCTGAACTACTACCAAGCCGTTGGGGAAAGCACCCCTCTGGGCATGCTGATTTACAATCGCGACTGGGCGAGCTTCAGCCCCGGCGAGGTCAACCGCCTCGCCGAAGCCATTCCCACCCTAACGGCCTGGAAAGAAGGGCAGGCCGATATCCGGCCCTACCAAATGATCATGGAGCGCGTCGGCGATCGATTGCGCTGGATCGGCGGGGCCGGCGACGACATGGTCCGCGCCTACTATTCGCTCGGCATTCGCAGCTACACGTCAAGCATCGCCGCCATCGCGCCGCGGCTTTCCTTGCAGTTGCACGAGCGCGCTTCCATGCTCGACAACGCCGGCCTCGAACGCCTCATGTCGAACTACGTCTTGCCGCTCTACGGGCTGCGGGCGCGGCGCAAAGGTTATGAAGTCGCGGTGATGAAAGCCGCCATGGCGGTGCTCGGCAAACCCGCCGGCCCGGTGCGCCCGCCGCTGCCGAATGTGCGTCCGCAAGAGCGTAAGGAAATCGAAGCCCTGATGGAAAGGTACGAGCCGGTCCTGTAGCCTCGAAGGCCTTCAATCCGCGGCGCAGCGAAAGCCGAGATTGTTGAGGCCCGTGTCGGGAGCGGTCTTCTGCCGGGCCGCGACCCGAAAACCGCGGCAGTAGTTCCGGCTGCACATCCAACTACCGCCGCGGTGAACCTTCTCGCGCCCCTCATCGGGGCCGCTTGGGTTTCTGGTCGGCGCGCGGCCGTAGTAATCAGGCGCGTACCAGTCGGCCACCCACTCCCAGACGTTTCCACCCATGTCATAGAGCCCGGGTCCGGTAGCGGGGAATTGCTTGACCGGAGCGACGGCGGCAAATCCGTCCTCTTGCAGGTCGCGAGCCGGGAAAATTCCTTGCCACCAGTTCGCGACATGCCGACCCTCCGGCTTCAGCTCGTCTCCCCAAGGATATTGGCCGGCCCCCGAGGCCGCGTATTCCCACTCGGCCTCGGTCGGCAGACGCTTGCCCGCCCAGGCGGCGAAAGCGCTCGCATCGTCCCACGAAACATGGATCACCGGGTAGTCGTCTCGGCTGGCCAAGTCGGATTCGGGGCCGGCGGGACGCCGCCAATCAGCGCCTTCGACCAGGCTCCACTCCCCGCTCGCGGAGTCGAAAATGCCCGACGACCCTTGCTTCTCCGATTCGGTGACGTACCCGGTCGCCGAGACGAATTCACGAAATCGCCGATTCGTCACCTCCGTCGGGTCCAAATAAAAGCTATCGACAACGATGCGGTGCGGAGGCCCTTCATAGGGGTAACCGTCATCAGTCCCCATCAAAAACTCTCCGCCGTCGATGAGCACCATACTCGAGTAATCGACGGCGCGGGGGGAAGAGCAAACCATGACCGGCAAGACGGCAACCGCGGCGAGCAAGCCGCGAGCCATGGCCGCCCGCCGACGACGACGGGGCGAAAAAGGACGACAGGGAACCGACACCAAGCCATTATAGCGGCGTGAAACATCCCTCCAACCATCCGAGCCACAGAATCAGAGGCGTGGACGGAAGTCCACGACCAGCCCGATTCACCGGGCTTGAGTCGCTATAGGCCGGCCCTTAAGGGCCGGTTCAAACGGCTCGTCGTCCGCCACCAGGCCGTTTCAACGGCCTTCCCCATACGGCTTCAGCCATGTCCAAACCCGGAAAAAATCGCAGCCGCGGCAGCGCTCGATCTCCGTCCGCCGCCCCCCCCATTCACCTCGCCCATCGTTCCGTTGCCGAAGTGGTCCCCAAAAAGGGGAAAATGGGAAGCGAAGTGTTGGATCACACTCTTCGCGCGGCGGCGGCCTTGCTAATGGCTGCCGGCTGCTGGATGTTTCCGCCCCCGGTTGATGCCGCGGATAACGCTCAGCAATTGGCTTCGGCTCGTGCGCTGCGCGCCGCCGGCAATCTTCCCGAGGCCGCCCGCGTCATCGAGCAATGGATCGCCGATGTCGCGGCGGGCGAATATCCGGACGCGAAAGCGGCGCTGCTGCATCACGAATTGGGAGAGATCTACGAAGCGCGGCAACGCGTCCGCGATGCCGTTGACCAGTTCGAGAAATCGCTGACCGCCGAGCCCCGGCAACCGACTCTCCATTACCGCGTCGGCATCCTCTACCGGCGTCTGGGCGAACCCCCCAAAGCCGCCCACCATCTCGCTCGGGCCGTTGAGCTGGGCCTGCGCAACACCGGCGTCCTGTTCCACCTCGCCGCGGCGCAATTCGCCTCGGGGAAAACGACGGCGGGACTCGATAACGCTCGCGCGGTTCTCACGCCGAGCCCGCCAGGCGGCGACCTGGCGTTTCGCGTCGGTCGGTTGCTGTTTCAACACCTCTTCTACCGTGATGCCCTTAAGGCCTTCGAAACGGCCCTCGAAATCTCGCCCGACTCCTACGAGATTCGGCTCTTCACGGCTCTGACGAATTTCCTCCTCAACCGACATGAGCAGACCGTGGAACTGCTCCATCCTCTCGCCGCCCCGGGCGGCGAGGGAACAGCCGAAGCCTGGAGCTTACTGGCGTCGGCGCTGGCCGCGCTCGACCGATTTGAAGAAGCCGAGGCCCTGTTCGAAAGAGCCGTCGTCAGGGAACCGTCGAGTCCTCATGCGTACTTGAATCTCGCGTTCGTATTGCTCGATCAGGGCAAGACGGCCGCCGCCGAGGCCCGGCTCGCCAAGATGCGGTTCACGGCCGGGTCGTCGAGCCCAAAAGTTTTCTACGACGTGCGACGCAACTCCTGCGCCGAAGCCGAACAAGAGACGGCGAACTCTCCGACTCCCTCCTCGACCGCGGACCGCGCCGACCCCGAGCAAGGCCGACAATACTTCGAGTTCGCTCGGATGCTCAGCGGCCGCGGGCGCCATGGAACCGCTGTCGAGTTGCTGCGCATCGCGGCCCGTTACGAAGGCGCCAACGAAGCGGGCAATCAGGGCAAGCGGCCCGACCTGCTCCACGCCCTGGCTTTCAGTTGTCTAAACCTCGAACCGGAAAGCCCGCGGCCCGCGCGGCTGCTCAAGCGAGCGATCAATCTCAACCCTCGGCGCCACGAATCCCATTACCTGCTGGGGCAGGCCTATTGGAAACAGCGCAAGCCCGCCGAGGCTGCCGAGGCGCTCGAACAGGCGATCACGCTCAAACCCGACGCCGGTTCCTACTACACCGAGTTGGGGCGGGCGTTGGCGGCGCTGCGTTCGCCAACCGGCGACGATGCGGAGCGCGCCGCCGCGATGCTGAGCAAAGCGATCGAGATCGATCCCGCCGATGCCCTGGCCCGCTACGAGCTGGGCAAGCTATGGATGGCGCGGGGCCGTCTGCCCGCCGCCGCCGAACAACTGCGGAAGGCCGTCGAGGCCGACCCCGAATTCTACGAGCCCTACTATGTATTGGGGCAGATTCACGCCCGCGAAAAGCGGCCCGAGAAAGCGCGCGAGTATTTCGAGGTCTTCGAGAAAAAGAAGGCCGCCGCCCAGGCGCGCTCTACAACGCAATGAACCTCCTCCGAAATGGCCCACAAGTATGCGGTACATGGCTCTACGGATCGCCCAAGTCGCAGGTCTCGTGAGCCGCGAAGCGGCGGCGGGAATATAGCCCGGGGTGGAGCCGGAACGGCGGAACCCTGGGTCGCTCGCCACCACGGGTGAGCCCTGAAAGGGCGGCAGGAGCGTCCGCGCGCCCCGCCCCCGGAAAGGGGCATGGATAGCAACCCCGCCACAAATGAAGAGAAGCCCCGGACGGGGCGTAGGAGCACTCATTCGATGCAATATCGCCCGACCGGAAACCTCGCCCGACCCTTCGCGCCGCCGGCGCCCATTTTCATGGCGGTATTATGAAACCGGCTGCGCCATGTTGACCCAAGAGCAGAAGCAGACTTTCCTTTCGCGCGGCTACGTCCGTCTGCCGGGAATCGCCGGCGACCGCGCCGCCGACTACGTCAAGACGCTTTCGGCCGAGGAGCGGAACGCGGGATATGCCAAGGTGCGGGACCGCATGCACGCATCGCTCCCTTGGTTCAAGCGCCTGACCGAGGGTAACGAGCATGATCCGGATCGCATCCATTCTCTCATGGAACGGAGCGGCCGAGTCGGCGATGTCGAAGTTCGTGTCGAACAGTTGTGCGGAAATGCAGGCGACGTGGTCTTGATGCATCCCTGGGTGGTCCACGCGGGTTCGCCGATTCGAGGCGACAAGCCGCGCTTCATGTTGGCGAAGAATCTCGACGCGGAAAGCGTCGCCGCCGCGTGACGCCATTGCGGGTTTCCAACGAGTCGTGCCTGCAATGAAGATCTTCTGGGCTGTCGTCGTCTTCGCCGCGACTTTGCAGGCGCAATTTCAAGGCAACTTCCACAACGTCGCCGCCGAAGCCGGCCTCCGCGCCAAACTCACTTCCGGCTCGCCCGACAAACCCTACATCCTGGAATCGATGAGCGGCGGAGTCGCCCTCATCGATTACGACAACGACGGCCGGCTTGACGTCTACCTCGTAAATGGTTCCACGATCGAGGCCGAGCGCAACGGCGACAACCCGGCAAGCGATCACCTCTATCGCAACAACGGCGACGCGACTTTCACCGACGTCACCGCCCGCGCCGGGCTGGGCGATCACTCCTGGGGCATGGGCGTCGCCGTCGCCGATGTCGACAACAACGGCTTCGACGACCTCTACGTCACCAACTACGGTCCCAACCGCCTCTACCTGAACCTCGGCGACAGGAAGTTTCGCGAGGCCGCCGGCTCCTCCGGCGTCGCCGGAAGCGAGTGGAGTTCATCGGCCGCCTTCGCCGACTACGACGCGGACGGCGATCTCGACCTTTACGTCACGAACTACCTCGAGTTCCGCCTCGACGACCTTCCCGAATACACGCAGCTATGCCGATACCGCGGCATCCGCGTACAGTGCGGTCCGCGCGGGTTGCCCGCCACCGCCGACCGCTTTTATGAAAACCTCGGCGACGGAAGTTTCCGCGACCGAACGGCTGATTCAGGTATCGGCGAAGCCCCGCCGGCCTACGGACTGGGAGTCATTTGGACCGACTACGACAACGACGGCGACTCCGACATCTATGTCGCCAACGACTCGCTTCCCAATTTCCTTTTCGAAAACAACGGCGACAAGACATTCACCGAGGCCGCTCTTTTCAACGGCACGGCCTTGAGCGACGACGGCAAGGAGCAAGCCGGCATGGGGGTCGACTTCGGCGACTACGACAATGACGGCGACTTTGACCTGGTCGTGACGAACTTTTCCGACGACTACCATGCTCTCTACCGCAACGAAGGCGGCGGGCAGTTTCGTGACGTCTCCTATGCCTCCGGTCTCGGCGAGGCCACCTGGACGGCGCTGAGTTGGGGCGTTGCCTTCGCCGATTTCGACAACGACGGCGATCTCGACATCGCCATAGCCAACGGCCACGTCTACCCCGAAGTGGACCGCAACGAGCTGGGCACGCCTTACCGCCAACCGAATTCGCTGTTTGTGAACGACGGCAAGGGCAACTTCAGCGAGCGAGGCGCGACGTTGGGTCCGGCCTTCAAGGAAGCCGAATCGAGCCGCGGATTAGCGGCGGGTGATTTCAACAATGACGGCCGGCTGGACCTGCTCATCGCCAACCTCGACGCGCCGCCGTCGCTGCTGATGAACCCGGGCGGCGAAGGCAACTGGATCTTGCTCGACCTGCGCGGAACCGTCTCCAACCGCAACGCGGTCGGCGCGCGTGTTACCGTCAAGACCGGCGGCGAAACGCGGATCAGGGAAGTGCGCGCCGGAGGAAGCTACCAATCGCACCATGACCGGCGCCCGCACTTCGGCCTCGCCGATGCCGAGGCGATCGACGAACTCACCGTGACTTGGCCCGGAGGCCGCTGGCAACGGCTCGAGAACGTCAAGGTCAATCAGATCCTCAAGATCGAGGAGCCGCCCGCCGTCGGGAATTAGCGGGTCATCCCTCGTGAGCCGCGAAGCGGCGGCGGGGATATAGCCCAGGGTGAAGCGAAGCGGAACCCTGGGTGACTCCTGACAACGGGGGAGCCCTGAAAGGGCGACAGGAGCCCGCGTTCGCATTTCATGGCGGTATGATAAATCGGCCAACTCTTAGCACTGAGGCTCGGTCATTCCGCCGCTCTATCGATCGAAAGGAATCATCCCATGGAACTCGAATACGCCGTCGAGATGGCGACTTCGAACATTCGCTTCGGCCCGGGTGCGACCCGCGAGCTTGGCCCCGAGTTGGTCGATCGCAAGATCGGCCGTGTTATGGTTCTCACCGACCCTTATTTGGCCAAGCTGCCGCCGGTCGAAACAGCCCTCGCCTCTCTCGACGACTCCAAGATCCGCTACACGCTCTATGACCAGGTCCGCGTCGAGCCAACCGATCAGTCGTTCCGCGACGCGATCGCCGCCGCCGAGCAGGGTGAGTTCGAAGCCTTTGTCGCCGTCGGGGGCGGCTCCACGATCGACACGGCCAAGGCTGCGAATCTCTACACAACCTACCCGGCCGATTTTCTCGACTACGTCAATCCGCCGATCGGCAAGGGACTGCCGGTGCCCGGCCCACTCAAGCCGCTGTTCGCCGTTCCGACGACGGCCGGCACGGGAAGCGAAACAACCGGCGTCTCGATTTTCGACTTCGCCGAACTCCATGCCAAGACCGGCATCGCGCACCGTCGCCTCAAACCAACCCTCGGGATCCTAGACCCCGACAACACCCGAACCCTGCCCTCCGACGTAGCCGCCTCCACCGGGCTCGACGTCCTCAGCCACGCCGTCGAATCCTACACGGCGGTTCCCTATACCGACCGGCCGCGGCCCGAGCGCCCGATTCTTCGCCCCGCTTATCAAGGCTCGAATCCCATCAGCGACATTTGGTCGCTCGAGGCCTTGCGCATGGTCCGGGCCTATTTGCCGCGCGCCGTCGCCGATCCGGGTAACGACGAAGCACGCGGCATGATGTTGTTGGCGGCCTCCTACGCCGGAGTCGGTTTTGGAAACGCCGGAGTCCACCTGCCCCATGGGATGTCCTATCCGGTTTCGGGCATGGTCCGGGCCTACCGCCCCGCGGGTTACCCCGGCGATCGGCCGATCATACCCCACGGCACTTCGGTCATCTTAAACTCCCCGGCCGTTTTTCGCTTCACGGGTCAGGCCTGCCCCGAGCGGCACTTACAGGCCGCCGAAGTGCTGGGCGCGTCGGTCGCGGGCGTCAAGCTCGAGGACGCCGGCAGGGTGCTGGCGGATCAGGTGATATCGTTCATGCAACTCTTGAACGTCCCCAACGGGTTAAAAGCGATCGGTTACCAGTCGAGCGATATCCCCGCTCTAGTCAAGGGCACGTTGCCGCAACATCGCGTGACGAAACTCTCGCCGCGCCCGGCCGACGAAGAGGCCCTCGCCGCCCTGTTCGAAGACGCCATGACCGCCTGGTAGCCGCATCATGGCATTCGGCAAATATTACGAAGAATTCGAAGTCGGCCAAGTCTTCAAGCACTGGCCCGGCCGCACCATCTCCGAGGCCGACAACACCTGGTTCAGCTTACTGACCATGAACCAAAACCCACTCCACATCGACGCCCACTACGCCGAGCAATTGCAGCACGAAGAGCGCTTGGTCGTCGGGCCGCTCGTCTTCAGCATCGTCGTCGGCATGAGCGTGGCCGACATCAGCGGACGCGCCATCGCCAACCTCGAATACAAGGAAATCAAACACGTCGGGCCGGTTTTCCACGGCGACACGATTTACGCCGAAAGCCGCGTCGTCGACGTACGCGAGTCGAAATCAAAGCCCGATCGGGGCCTTGTCTTCATCGAATCCCGAGGCTTCAACCAACGCGACGAAATCGTCTTAACTCTGCAGCGAACCGTCTTAGTCCCGAAACGCCCCCAAACCGAGCCGCGCGCGTAAGGGGCTGTGAAAAAACGGGGACTCCTCCGAAAATAACCTTTCGAATTTATCCTAAGGTTGCAGTCCGGCCGACGTGGCGCACGCACTCTTGCGTGCCGCGTCGCCGCTCATGGCGACTTCTCTTCCATGAAGGACCCTCGGCCGAAACGAATTTTCATGGCGGTATTATGAACGCCCACGTTCAGAGAGACGGACTCTTCCGAAAATCCCCTTCGAGCGTACGGCCAACCGGCTACACTGATCCCCAATCCCCGTGAACTACCTTGCGCACCTGTTGCTCGCCGGCGACGACCCCGGTTTGATCGTCGGCGCCCTGCTGGGCGATTTCGTACGGCCCCGGCAGATTCCCGCATATTCCGACGCGATCCAGGCCGGCATTCGCCTGCACGTCCGCATCGACGTTTTCACCGACGCTCATCCCGTTGTCGCCCGCGGCAAAGCCCGCATGCGCCCCCCCTATCGCCGCTATGCCGGAGTCCTGGTCGACATTTTCTACGACCACTTTCTAGCGCGCGGTTGGGAGGACTTCACGGAAGCGGCGCGGCTCGAGGAGTTCGCGAAAGACCGTTATCGTGTCTTGCTCGACCACCACCCCCAACTCCCACCTCGGTTGCAGCGAATCGTCCCCATCATGGCCGAGCAAGATTGGCTTACCGGGTACCGCGACCTCGACGCCGTCGACAAGACCCTGAAACGTCTCTCCCGACGTTTGACGCGGGCCAATCCACTGCCCCACGCCGTCCGCATGTTGGAAGAAAACTACGCCGGGATCGAATCGGACTTCCAAGAGTTCTTCCCTGAACTCATGACTTTCGCCGAAACCGCCCGCCGAGAAACATAGCGTAATCCGCGGGCCTTTCTCCGCCCCGGCCGCGCGACGGTCCTCGCGGACGCGAGCCGACGCGCGAAATCAGCGCCCCGCCCGAACCGCCCAACTCCGCGTCGCCTCCGGCAGCGTCTCCATCAAAATTTCACGAATCGCCCGCCGGTCCTCGTCGGAAAGAAGCTCGAAATCTCGACTCCGGTCGCGCCCGCTAAGAATTTCATCCAAGCGAGCAAAAACATACTGGCGAACCGCCTCCGGCAACGCCCGAAAGCCCCCCGAGTAGATCAAGAAACTGCACGGATAGCGAAACAACCGCCGGTCCAGATCCAAATCCCGCAACGACCGCCCTTGCTCGTCGCGCAACCCCATCTTTTGGAAATCCTCGGCGAACGATGTCGTCCCCCGCACCGCGCCCCGCAACGGTGCCTCGTCCACAAAAAGCAGATGCCGCAGCAGCTTTTCGCTCGGCCCCTCGATGCGCCGGCGGACGGAAGCCTCCAGGTCCTCCGACGTCTCTCCGAACAACCGCAGCATCTCCTTGCGATAGGCCAGCGCCTTGCGCGTCTCGATGCTTGCCAAGGCAACATAATTGTGCATCTGGGTTTGATGCCCCAATACCAGATGCGCCACGATGTCGCTGTGAGGCGTCAGATAACGCTTCACCTCGAAGTTGCCGCTCAGGTCCGTCACCGCCGAAGCCGGTCCGGTCTCGAGATGAAGAAATTTCTCGGCCGCGTCCATCGTTGCGTTGCCGCGATGAGTCAACCTCCCGACGGTCCCGGTCACATACCAGCCGCCGAAGCGCGAGGAAATGTCGGTCGTCTGATCCACATCGATCGTCCCCAACTCAAAAAACGGCGTGCCGTCGGCGCCGGGGTACACCGACCGCGTCAAGTGCCCCGGAATGCGCAACGTGCGGCCCGACTCGTGACACGAGAGGCATTCGCCGCGGTCCTTGATCAACCGCGGAGCCTCGGTCTTCGTCTGATCCAGCGTATAGAAAACGCCCCCGTTTTTCGGATCAGCCGCGGAAATCTCAACAAACGGTCCGCCCCGCACCCATCCGACGTACACTTCGTCGTTGAAATAAATCGCGCGCGGCGTGGTCGGCGAGATTCGGCGAAACTGGGCGCTGGTCTTCGAGAACACCAGCACCTGCGACGATGTGGGTATCTTCAGCGCCTTGAGCAGAGAGGGCAAATACCCCCAACGCGCATCGAACGTCAGCTCGACTTCGCCTCGATCGAGCTGACGCTGCAGCCGGATCAGAGGATCGACGGCGGTGGTCGCCTTCTGGGCCGCGAAAGCGCCCGCTACCACCGCCGACAGCATCAAAACCAAAAGCGCCGACCGCTTCATCGAATATCCGATCGAATGAGAAATCATGTCGGTTATTACCAGGCGAGAATGTCGAAGTTCGAACAATTCCGCGAAGATCCACCCTGCAATCAGCACGCCACTCACCGGAATACCATGTGCCGGGTAGTAAACGATAGCCTAACGCCCTTTTCTCATCGCGTGGCGAGGCAAAGTGCATGGGCTGATGCTCCCAATCAAGCCCCTCACGGCGCTCCTCAAACCCCCATCGTCTACAATGGTTCTCTATGTCCGAAGCGAGGCAGCGCAACTCTCGATTGACCGAACCGCTGGTGCGTGAAAACGGCGTGCTTCGTCCCGCGAGCTGGGACGAGGCGCTCGATCGCGCGACCGGCGGATTTCGCGCCGCCGTCGATGGGCACGGGCCGCAAGCTTTTGGAGTGTTCAGTTGTTCGAAGACCACGAACGAGCTGAATTACATCTCCCAAAAGTTCGCCCGCGTCGTCTACGGCAGCAACAATATCGACAGTTGCAACCGTACTTGACACGCCCCGAGCGTCGTCGGTCTGGCGACAGTATTCGGAGCGGGTGGAGGAACAAGCTCCTACCAGGCGATCGAGGAAACCGACCTCGTGATCCTGTGGGGGTCGAATGCGCGTGAAACGCATCCGATCTTTTTCCACCATGTCTTGAAGGGTATTCACAACGGGGCGAAGCTCTACGTCGTCGACCCGCGCAGGACCGGGTCCGCCCAATGGGCCGACCGTTGGCTGGGACTCGACGTCGGCTCGGACATCGCGCTGGCGAACGCCGTCGGGCGCGAGATCATCGCCGCCGGCCTCGCCAACGAAGAGTTCGTGGAAAACGCCACGAGCGGTTTCGAGGCGTATAAGGCGCATGTCGAGTCGTTCACCCTGGAGTCCGTCGAAAAGGTCACCGGCGTCCCGGCCGAGGCAATTCGCGATCTGGCGCACGCTTATGCCACCGCCCCCAGGGCGGAACTTTGTTGGACGCTCGGCATCACCGAGCATCACTACGCGGTCGACAATGTGCTGGCTCTGATCAACTTATCGATCTTGACCGGTCACGTCGGGCGTTGGGGGTCGGGGCTCAATCCTTTGCGCGGCCAGAACAATGTGCAAGGCGGCGGCGACATGGGTGCGCTGCCGGATCGGCTGCCGGGCTTTCAGCACCTCGAAAACGATGAGTTGCGAGCGAAGTTTGAAAAGGTCTGGGGTTGCTCGATTCCGCCCAAGAAGGGTTGGCATTTGAGCGGCATGTTCGACGCCATGGAGCGCGGCGAACTCACGTCGTTATTTGTGATCGGAGAGAACCCGATGGCGTCGGAGGCCGACCACAACCGAACTCGAAAGCTGCTCGAAGGGCTCGATGCGTTGGTTGTTCAAGACATCCTAATGACCAAGACGGCCGAGATCGCCGATGTGGTCCTGCCGGCGGCGGCCGGGTGGTCGGAAAGCGACGGCACGGTGACCAGCAGCGAACGCAAGGTGCAGCGGGTACGGCGCGCGCTCGATCCACCGGGCGAGGCTCGGGACGACGTCGAGATTCTTTTCGAGATGGCGCGGCGCGAAGGGCATGACTGGGGTGTGGTTGATCCCGAAGCCGTTTGGAACGAGCTGCGCGGCCTCTCACCGATGCACGGCGGCATGTCGTACGCGCGGCTCGAAGAGTCAGGCGGACTGCATTGGCCGTGTTTCGACGAAACGCATCCAGGCGAAAAGTATCTGCACGGGCGCTTGTGGGAAAGACCGATCATCGGCCCCCGCGCGCCCTTCAGCGTCGTCGAGAACAAGGCGCCCTTTGATACGTTGAGCGAGGAATATCCGTTGCGGTTGACGACGGGAAGAAGGCTCGATTCCTACAACACGGGCGTGCAAACGGGGTCCTATCGGTCTCCGCTGCGGCGCGGGGAATCGTTGGACCTCTCCCCGGAAGACGGTGAGCAATACGGGCTGAGCGATGGAGAGCGCGTGCGTGTGACCTCGCGTCGCGGGTCGGTTGTCGCGCCGGTGCGCTTTGACCCGGCCCTGCGCGCGGGCTTGGCGTTTATGACGCTCCATTTCCCCGACGAGGTGGAAACGAATAAGTTGACTGTGGACGCCGTGGACCCCAAATCAGGAACCGCTGAATTCAAGGCCACCGCGATTCGCATCGACAAGCTGGAAGAAACGGAACCCGCCGCCGAAACGGAACCCGCTCTGGCCGGGGACTAAGTGGGGACGCCGTGAACCGTGAACCGTAAGCCGTGAGCCGAAGATCGGCCCGTGAGGTTTGGGGTCAATCCGCGGTTGGCGGCTCAGGATCTTGTAATGCACTATGTATTCGGTGGGCTGTGTTCGGGAGGACGTCGAGCGATAATCGGTCGACGCGACGGAGTCCGCGGCTTTCGGTTCACGGTTAACGGCTAAACCAATGGATCTCCGCTTCACCCACGACGACCCGACCGACGAGGAGCGTTCCTCGGTCGACCATGTTCTCGGTCCCGCCGAATCGCGCTGGACCGGCGGTGATCGTTCGGTGGAAAGCGATGGCCGCATGGCGGCCACGGGCCACGCCTCGCGTTCGGAACGCCACCGCCTGCTGCCGGTTCTCCACGGCATTCAATCGCGGCTGGGTTGGATCAGTCCCGGTGCGCTCAACTATGCTTGCCGCCGACTCAACGTGCCTCCGGCGGAAGCCTTCGGAGTGGCGGATTTCTACGCCTTGCTTTCGACCGAGCCTCGGCCGCCGGCGGTCGTCCACGTGTGTGACGACATTGCCTGTCTGACGCGTGGCGCGGGGGAGATTTGCGACCGGCTCGAAGAGACCCTTGGTCCGGCCGGAAGCGCGTCCGCCGATGGTCGAACAACTTGGCTGTGCAGCCCCTGCCTGGGGCAATGCGAACGAGCCCCGGCGGCGTTGGTTTCAGCGGCCGGTGAGCGGCATTGGGAAAAAGTGCTGCCGACAACCGAGGCGTCCGCGGTGGCGGGCGAACTCGGTTCGGCAAATGGCCGGGCGCCCGCCGGACCCGACGATTTCGATCCCGCCGTGTCGGTTCCACAAGCCGGGCAGTCCGGTTTGCGCCTGCTCAAGCGGATCGGGAAAGCTGATCCGACAAGCCTCGAAGACTACCGCGCTCACGGGGGCTATGAGGCGTTGGAGAAGGCGTTCGAAATCGGCCCGCGACAGGTGATCCAAGAGATCGCCGATTCGAAACTGGTCGGCCGCGGCGGAGCAGCCTTCCCGGCGTCGATCAAATGGAAAGCGGTTTCGGAAGCCGAAGGTCCTTGTTATCTAATTTGCAACGCCGACGAATCGGAGCCGGGGACGTTCAAGGATCGCGTCGTGATGGAGGGTGACCCCTTCGCGCTGGTCGAAGCCATGACGATCGCCGGTACCGCGACTGGTTGCGAACAGGGCTTTATTTACATTCGCGGGGAGTATCCGCTCGCGATCGAACGTTTGGAGAACGCCCTGACCCGAGCCCGCCAGGCCGGGCTGCTGGGCGCCGACGTGATGGGGCGCGGCCTGGGTTTCGATATCGAGATTCGCAAGGGCGCGGGCGCTTACATTTGCGGCGAAGAGACGGCGCTGTTCAACTCCATCGAGGGCTATCGCGGCGAGCCGCGCAACAAGCCGCCTTTCCCCACCCAAGCCGGGTTGTTTCAGCGGCCGACTCTGGTGAACAATGTCGAGACGCTGGTCAACGTGCCGCACATCGTGCTGGAAGGCGCCGCGGCGTACAGCGCGATCGGCACCGAGCGGTCGACCGGGCCGAAGCTGTTCTGTGTTTCGGGACATGTCGCGCGGCCAGGCGTCTACGAAGCCGGGTTCGGCATCACGCTCGCCGAGGTGATCGAGCTCGCCGGAGGCGTCGCGGGCAGCGGCAATTTGCAGGCGGTCCTGCTGGGCGGCGCGGCCGGAGCCTTCGTCACGCCCGACGAGTTGAACACGCCGCTGACTTTCGAAGGCACTCGCGCGATCGGCGCGACGCTCGGTTCGGCGGTTGTGATGCTGTTCGACGACACGGTGGACATGAAGCAGATCCTGCTTCGCATCGCGCGTTTCTTCCGAGACGAGTCGTGCGGGCAGTGCGTGCCCTGCCGGGTGGGCACGGTTCGCCAAGAGGAGCTGCTTCATCGCCTCCATACGGATCAAACGAACGGATCGAAACAAGACGAGCTGGTGATGCTCGGCGAACTCAGCCAAGTCATGCGCGACGCCTCGATTTGCGGGTTGGGCCACACGGCGTCAAGCGCCGTCGAATCGGCCCTGAACCGGTGGGATGTGTTCGGCGCCGCCGAGGCGTGAACTTGGAGATGAAGGAAAAATGATCGTCTGTTGAGACCCATGAATTCACCAACTTCACCCGCCGACGCGCCCGATCTGAAGACACCCGTTCCGCGCGGGCCGATCCCGGTGATTCCGACCAGGGAGCCCAAGCCCGAAGTCGAGATTACGATCGACGGTCAAGCCGTCTCGGTGCCCGAGGGCTCGACGCTGCTCGAGGCCGGGCGCAAGCTCGGCATCGATACGCCGACGCTTTGCTATCTCGAAAGCCTGACGCCGGTTAACGTCTGCCGAATCTGCGTCGTTGAGTTGGAGAAATCGCGAACTCTGGTGCCGGCGTGTTCGCGCAAGGTGGAGCCGGGCATGGTGGTCCACACCGATTCGGAGCGCGTGCGCCACAGCCGCAAGATGGTGCTGGAATTTCTGGCCTCGTCGGTGGATGTTTCAACCGCTCCAGAACTGCTCTCCTACATGGAGCGCTATGACGCCAAGCCGGAGCGTTACGGCCCCGCGGCCGCGCCGGCTGAGGCCGGCGTGCGAGACGCTGCTCGTCCCGGTGAACACGCCGCGCCCGATCCGACAACGGTGAATAACGTTCACCAACCGGTCAAAGTGGACAACGAGCTTTATACGCGCGATTACTCGAAATGCATTCTCTGCTATAAGTGCGTCGAAGCCTGCGGCACCGATGCTCAGAACACGTTCGCCATAGCCGTTGCCGGGCGCGGTTTCGACGCCCGAATTTCGACGGAGTTCAATAATCCCCTCCCTGACTCGGCCTGCGTCTATTGCGGAAACTGCATCGGAGTTTGTCCAACCGGGGCCTTGATGTTCAAGAGCGAACACGACCTCCGCGAAGCCGACAATTGGAACGAGGCCGAGCAAGCCGAAACCGACACAATCTGTCCCTATTGCGGGGTCGGCTGCACACTCACCCTACATACCCAGAACGATCAGATCGTCAAGGTGACCTCCCCGCTCGATCAGCAAGTGACCAACGGACATTTGTGCATCAAAGGGCGCTTCGGCTGGCAGTTCGTGCAGATTAGAGAGGCCCCGGCGCCAAAGCCTAAGGAGGGCTAAGTCCGTGTCGGAATTGGCGGCATCGATCTCCCCCCGAGGGTCTGCTGATCCACGACGCCTTTCTGTTGGAGAATCAGGGTGCTCTCACCTTTCGGCGCTACCGTCGACCAAGCGGCGAGGCGCATGGGCTCGCCGAGCAAGACGCTCGTGTCTCGATGGTGGTTCGTCAGTCTGGGCCCAACGTATTGAGTAAGCTCGAACGAGTGGGGGCGCCTGACGGCGATCCGCCTGAAGACGGGCTCGGGTCCCCGGTGGATTGGTCCCCGTGGCGATGAAGTGGGTCTCTCCGGTCCACTTTTTGAGCCATGCGGCCTCGATTCTCCCCTTGGTCGGTCATGTTACGCTGATGCAATTACGGTCCGCTGTGAACCGCTGACGGCCCTACTTCCAAGCATCATGATTGAACCTCGTCTATCGCGCGGGTTGCGCGACTTGCGCGCAGACCATCTGTTGGCTCGCCAACATGTGATCGATACGGCTCGCAAGGTCTACGAACTTTACGGGTTCACGCCGCTCGAGACGCCGGCGGTCGAATACCTCGACGTGCTCTCGGGCTCGGCGGGTCAAGAGGCGCAAGGGCAAATCTTTCGTGTCACCAACCCGGAAGATGAACCGCTCGGTTTACGTTTCGATTTGACGGTGCCTTTGTCGCGCGTCGTCTCGCAATATAAGGACCTCGTCTTTCCGTTTCGCCGCTATCAGGTTTCGCCTGTTTGGCGCGCCGACAAGCCCGCGCCGGGCCGGTTTCGTGAGTTCTATCAATTCGATCTCGATTCGGTGGGGGCGGAATCGGAAGTCGCCGATACCGAGATCCTGGCCGGGATTTGCGACACTCTCGATGCTCTCGAAGTCGGGCCTTATCGGGTCCGTTTTTCGAGCCGTAAGATCTTGAACCTCTTGTTACTGCACGCGGGCATCGGCGAGGAGAAGGGGGCCGACGTATTTCGCGTCCTCGACAAGCTCGAAAAAGCCGGTCATGAGAAGGTTCGCAAAGAGTTAACCAGCGGCTACGTGGACGATTCGGGCGACCCGATCGCGGGCGTGGGACTGAGCGAGGCTCAGGTGGATCAGATCGACGAGTTTCTGGCGATCGAGGGCGACCGCGGCGAGGTGCTCGGGAAGCTGGGGACGCTGTTCCACGACGTCGAAGGGTCGGCGGAAGAGTTGGCGGTGATCGACCGCATATCGTCGTATCTCGACCGTTTGGGTTATGGAAGCGACCGGGTGGCGATCGACGTCAGCATCGCGCGCGGACTGGCCTACTACACCGGCCCTATTTTCGAGGCCGTTCTGCTCGATGCTCCACAGTTCGGCTCTGTGTTCGCGGGCGGTCGCTATGACGATCTGGTGACTCGGTTCACCGGACAGCGGATTCCCGCGACCGGGGCGTCGTTGGGCGTGGATCGACTCTTGGCGGCGTTGGTGGAACTAGGCCGCGTGCGACAGAGGC
The DNA here is from genome assembly GCA_965248235.1 of Bryobacterales bacterium. Taxonomy (GTDB): domain Bacteria; phylum Acidobacteriota; class Terriglobia; order Bryobacterales; family UBA6623; genus UBA6623. Next base: position 95,981 of record CBDFIU010000005.1, read on the forward strand.
GCGGTACGTCGCAAGTGCTGGTGACGGCAATGGATGCGAACTTGATGTCCGAGTATCTCGCCATTACCTATGATCTGCGCCGAGCCGGCATCCCCGCCGAGATTCACGTCGGCAAACCGAAGCGCTTGGGTAAGCAGATCCAGCGAGCCGATCGTCTTGAAATTCCTTATGTCGTCATCATGGGCTCGGACGAAGCCGAGCGCGGCGTCGTGACGCTGAAGGAAATGGAGATCGGCCGCGAGAAAGCCGGCGAAGTGAGCGGCCACGAGGAATGGAAGAAAGCCCGTTTCGGTCAACAGGAGGTGGCGCGGGCGGATCTAGTGGCGACGCTGAAGCGACTGCTGGCGGAGGATTAGTTTCTCTTCGCGGTGTGTCGTCGTTGCGGGTTTCAGTCGAGTCCTTTTTCCGATCGCACCTGTAAGGTCGTCTTCAAGTCTTTGATCTCATCCTTGATGCCTCGCATATTGACGAGTTCACTATCGAGGCGATCAAAGCGATCTCCATTGCGCTTTTCCACACCGGCGATTTCCGCTTTGATCACTTCGGTCTGGCCGGCGAACTCAGCTCGCATTGTCTCGGTCTGACCGGTGAACTTAAGGTCCAGTATCTTGGTTTGCCCGGAAAACTCCTCCCTCAATGCGGCGGTCTGATTGTCCAGGTCATGCTTGGTCGCCATCTCTTTCACTTCCGCCGTATTGGTCGAGACTTGATTTTCCAAAGCTCCCAATTGACGCGCCGATCGAAACACCAGCAGCAACAGACTGACGACAAGTCCGACGGCGGTCAGAGCGAGGCCGGTAACCGCGATGTGCTCGCTGGACATGCCCCCAATCCTACCACGGCCTCAACTACTCTTCTCGGCGGAAATCAACCCACTTTGGCATGATCGATGCCGTTAATCCCAGAAAAAATACGATTCTAGGGAAGAAGAGAGCCGCGACCGAGGAGCACGCGCCGCGCCACGGTGTCACTCAAGGGCAGGGCGACACGGCCGCTACAATCATTGTCCACGACCTAACCGGATTTGCCCGGTTCGAGCGGGATCAGCGACGACGAGCAGCGTGTAGTTTCAATTACTTAGGAGCCAAAATAGATTTGAGCCTTACGTGACTGAGTTTAGGGCAAGGGAATACCGTGCATGAAACCGAGGTTTCATAACCTCACACCACAAACTTCTCGGCTTCGATCAACCGCTCGGCGATTCCGCGCCGCAGCGCGATCTTGTTCGCCGGCGTGAAGCGCGTCAGCCGGTGCAGGATCTTCGTCTGCATATCCAGCGCGGAACCTTCGGCGGATGCCGCCAGCACCGTGACGGCGTAAGTGCGAACGTTCGAGATCGTTTCACCCGCCAGCACGCGAACCATGTCGGCCGCCTGCTCGCCGCGTCCTCGGGCCGCAAGCTTTTCGGCCCTCAGCAGCGCCGACTCCGCGGCATAGGTGTCGATCAGCATGTCGCTGATCGCCGCCGTCACCTCTTGCTCTTCTTCGAGCTTCGCGCCAAAGCGTTGGTACGCCACGCCCAGCGTCACCAGCGTGACTTTTTTCGCCTGGGCGACCAGCCGGCGCTGTTCGGCCAATGGTCCTTCACCGAGGTCGTCCGTTAGGTTCCCGGCCTCGATGTCGGCTTGCACTTGCTTGACGGCTGAAAGCAGGTCGAGCCGTCCCTTGGCCGCCCGTTTGAGCATCATGCCGGTGACGAGCAGGCGATTGATTTCGTTGGTTCCCTCGAAGATTCGATTGACCCGCGCATCACGGTACGATCGCTCGACCATGTAATCCTGGTGGAAACCGTAGCCGCCGTGGATTTGCACGCCTTCGTCGACCACGTAATCGAGCACCTCCGACCCGTAGACCTTCGCCATGGCACACTCGATGGCACGCTCCTTGATGGTCGTGAGAACGGTCTTCGCGGCATCCTCGTCATCCCAGGAATGATCAGCCAACTGTTCGTCGACCATTCCGGAAATGCGGTAAACCATCGACTCAGCCGCGAAAATGCGAACCGCCATCTCGGCCATCTTGTGCTGCATCAGGCCGAACTCGGCAATCGCACGTCCGAAGGCCTTGCGCTGTTTGGCGTAGCGAATCGTTTCCGCCAGAACGTCTTTCGAGCCGCCGACGCAAGAGACGGCAAGCTTCATCCGGCCCAGGTTCAAAATATTGAACGCGATAACGTGGCCGCGGCCGATCTCCCCAAGCACGTTTTCGACCGGTACGTGGACATTCTCAAGCACCACCGGCGTCGTCGAGCTGCCGCGAATGCCCATCTTGTGCTCTTCGGCACCCGGCTTGACGCCTTCCAGTTGGCGCTCGACCAAGAAGGTCGAGAATTGCTCGCCGTCGACTTTCGCGAAGATCGTATAGAGATCCGCCCAGCCACCGTTGGAGATCCACATCTTCTCGCCGTTGAGGATGTAGTGTTTCCCGTCGGCGGAAAGCTCGGCTCGGGTGCGCGCGGCCAACGCGTCGCTGCCCGCCTGGGGCTCGCTGAGGCAATAGGCGGCCATCCATTCGCCCGTGATCAGCTTGGGTAGATAGCGTTGCTTTTGTTCCTCGTTGCCGAAGAACACCAACGGCAACAAGCCGATGCCGGCTTGGGCTCCGTAGGTCGTCGAAAACGAAGCATAGCGGCCCATCTGTTCAGCGACGATCAACTGCGAGGTCAAGCCGAGTTCGAGGCCGTCGTACTTTTCCGGAACCAGAATCGAGCAGAGGCCCAGCTCGGCGGCCTTCTTGACAAGGCGGCGCGACAGACCGTCTTCCTGTTTTTCGAGCGCGTCGACTTGCGGCAGCACTTCCTCGTCGAGAAAGCGAGAGGCCGTAGCCTGGATTTGGCGGTGCTCTTCGGAGAAATCCTCGGGCGTGAAAACTTCGGCGGCCGTGACGTCCTCAAGCAGGAAGCCGCCGCCCGGCTGCACCGCCACGTGGGTTTCGGCGGGAGAAATTGTGGTGGACATGGCTATTGGATCCTTTCGAAGATCCCCGCTGCTCCTTGACCGCCGCCAACGCACATCGTTACCATCCCGTAGCGCACTTGACGTCTTTGCATTTCGCGCAGAATGGTCGCGGTCAGCTTGGCTCCGGTCGCGCCCAGCGGGTGCCCGAGAGCGACGGCGCCGCCGTTCACGTTAGTGATATCGACGTTGAGCCCGACTTCCTTGATCACGGCGAGGGCTTGTCCGGCGAAGGCTTCGTTGAGCTCGATCACGCCAATGTCGTCGAGGCTCAGCCCGGCCATTTTCAACGCTTTGGGAATGGCCACCACCGGACCAATGCCCATGATCTCGGGCGCAACGCCGACGGTCGCGAAACTCACGAACCGCGCCATGGGCTTGAGGCCCATCTCCTTAGCCTTCGACTCCGACATCACCAGCGCCATGGCGGCTCCATCACTGGTCTGCGAAGAGTTACCCGCGGTTACCGTGCCACGCGCGTGAAAGACGGGGCGTAGACCGGCCAACTTGTCTGGGCTGGTATCGGCGCGCACACCTTCGTCTTTGTCGAAGCGCATTTTGCGACTGTTGGGGCGTCCGTTGTCGGCCCAAACAAATTCGAGGTCGAGCGGTACCAGCTCGTCATCAAACTTCCCCCCGGTTTGAGCCGCCAAAGCGTTTTGATGGCTGCGGTAGGAAAACGCGTCTTGCTCTTCGCGGGAAATGCCATATTTCTTGACCACGTTCTCGGCCGTGAGTCCCATGGTGATATAGATCTCGGGCATCGTGTCGACCAAGGAGGGATTCGGGGCGGTTTTCGAACCGCCGCGCTGCATCAGACTCATCGACTCCGCGCCGCCGGCGAGCATCACATCCGCGCCGCCGCTACGGATTCTTTCCGATGCCAGCGCGATCGCCTGCAAGCCCGAACTGCAAAAGCGATTGATCGTCATGCCGGTGACAGAGACCGGCAGACCCGACCGCATAGCGACAATGCGGGCCATGTTCGCGCCCTGCTCGGCCTCCGGCACCGCGCAGCCGAGGACGAGATCGTCGATTTCGTTGACGTCCAGCTCGGGGACACGCTGCAGCAGCTCGTTCACCACCGTGGCGGCCATGTCGTCGGAGCGGGTCGTGCGCAGCGTACCGCGCGGAGCTTTTCCGACCGGCGTGCGAAGGGCGTTGACAATGACAGCGTCTTGCATGGTGTTGCTCCTTCTCGGGCGAGTTCGATGTGGCTCGACCCGTGCCGTACCACACGCCACCCAGTCAAATTCTACCGCGTAATACGCAGGCGAGGGGCAGGCTCATGCACACCGCCACCGGTGCGTTTATCGATACCTACTCTTAAAGACGGAGAGCAGCGGGTCCAGGTTGCCGATGGAGCCGCGGCTGGGTCAAACCCGCAGCCGGTAGAAACGGAAGGAAAAGTGGTCAATGGGAAGAATCTCGACCTCCCGAAAGCCGGCTTCGAGGGCGTAGCCCCGTAATGTTTCCGGACGCATCACGGTTCCCGTACCCGCCGAGGGTTGCTCGGTCATTCCGGCCGGCAAGCGGTGGAAAACACTGAAGCCGTACATCAATGGCTCGACCTCCGTGCCCTGTGGACTGAAGGTTTCGCCGAGTTCTCATCCATCACGATGACGGAACCTTCCGCGCCCGCCATAGCGCGCATCGCCGAGAGAACACTCACCGGGTCCGCCACGTCGTGGATGCACTCGAAGGCCGTGACCAAATCGTATTTGCCCACGAAGTCGGGATGGCCGGCGTCCTTCTCGTGAAACTGCAAACGGTCTTCCAACCCGGCTTCGCGGGCATGGAGACGGGCCATGTCGACCGACAAAGCGTCGAGATCGAAACCGTCAACCAGGATCTTCGGGTAGCACTTTGCCATCCCCATGCTCGACCAACCGACGCCGCAGCCCACATCGGCGACGGCGGCCGGCGGGTCGGCCAGCAAACGTTGGTGGATGTCGGGGATCGAGGGCAGCCACTGTTGCCCAAGCTGATGGAGAAACGCCGCGCGATTCATGCCGGCCTGACCCTCCACCAAGTGCACGCCGTAGTCTTCATAGGGCACGCCGTCCCCGCTGCGAAAGGCCGTGAGTAGAGCGTCGAGCGGTGTGACCGCCCCCACGGTGACTTGGGCCGGCGGCGCGAGATAGTTGAGGCTTTCGCGGTCGGCCGGCACTTCGCGGTGCCCCTCGGGGAGCGAATACCGCCGCAGCGCGGCCGAGTCGCTCGGGTTTTCGACACGCAATATTCCCGTGACGGTCTGATGCTCGAGCCACTCGCGCACGTAGCGTTCATTCGTGGCGGTTCGGCGCGCTAATTCGGTCGAGGTTGTCGACCCGGCACGGGCGAGTTAATCATAGAACCCGAGTTGCGTCCCCAGATGGACGCCGAAAAGCATGAACGTGTCGGAGGCGGCCTGCACTATGCGATCGAGCAAAGCATCGCGGTCTTGTTCAGCGCCAGTGAGGGGGATTGCATCACGGCATTCATTGTTTCGTCCCGAGGAGCGCGGCGCGACCCGGAGTTGGAAAGTGGAGAAGAGTATGAGGAGAGGGCCGCGCCGCAATTTACTCCTCACTTTCACTTGCGAGAAAAGAGCCGGCGACAGGACAAACGTGGGAATAAATTTTTCAGGCCGGCGCCGTGCTCGCTCGTCGGTGTGTCCGGAAAGATCACGAACATCTTGAGCAGCGAAGCGGCGGCATAGCCTAGGGTGAAGCCGAAGGCGGAACCCTAGGTACGCAACGCGGTGGGGCAGGTCTCCGGGCCTGCCCATCATCAACCACTATCGGCCGCGCCGCTACTCTCCGAAGCCTTGCGGCGTTGCTTGGCTACCTCGAACAACGCAACGCCGGCGGCGACCGAGACGTTCAGCGAAGCGATACGCCCGGCCATGGGAATGCGCAACAGGGCGTCGCAACGCTCGGCGGTGAGGCGGTGGAGGCCTTTGCCTTCGCCACCCAGCACCAGAGCCGTGGGATTTACCAGGTCGGCTTGGTCGTAATCCTGGGTGCCGCGTTCATCGAGACCGTAGATCCAGAAACCGGCTTGTTTGAGCGCGGCGAGGGAGCGATTGACGTTTTTGACCCGGATGATCGGAAGGTATTCGAGGGCTCCCGCCGCCGCCTTGGCGACGGTTTCCGTGAGTGGGGCCGAGCGGCGCTCGGGGACGATCAACGCGTCCGCGCCGGCGGCGTGGGCGGAACGGACGACGGCCCCGAGGTTATGCGGATCTTCCACGCCGTCGAGCACGACGAATAGGCCTGGGGCCCGCAGCTCGGCCAAGACGTCCTTGAGTCCGCGATAGGCCGTGGCCGCCGCCGCGGCGATGACACCTTGATGATTCTCGCCGCGGGCCAATCGATCGAGGTTCCCGCGGGGTTCAAACCGTACCGGCACGCGCGCTTGGCGACATTCGTCGACGAGCTGTTGCACTCTGGGGTTCTTGCCGCCTCGGGCCACGACGACGCGCTCAAGCGGGCGGCCCGCGCGCAAAGCTTCCGAGACGGCATGGATGCCGCAAACGACTTGGGTTTTCGCCACGGGCTGCCGGCCTGCCTTTCTCATCGCCTGACGGGCAAAGCACACGATAGACCCGCCATTACGTCGTTGCGCTTGCCCGCCGTGCTCACCGTACTGTTCAAGTACACTTCTTTGCTTAAGAGATGGGTCGCCAAGCGGCGCGCGCCTCGTACTGACGGGTCTCTCATGCGCTCTGCCTCGCCACGTGACGAGAAAAGCAGGCCTAGCCGGCGGCTCCGGCTGTTTCGGGCTGTTCGATCTTTACCGTCAGATCGAGGCCGCCTCGCAATGTGTTGGCCGCGATGCAACCGCGCTCCGCGATTGTGACCAATTTTTCAAGCAATGCGGGATCCTCGCAATCGGCCGAAACACTCAACTCGACCGCCGAGAAGCGGGCCGGGTTGTCCGCGATCGTGGCCGTGACCTTGGTCTTTGCATTGGTCACATCAGCCTCTCGCGCTCGGATCGCGGCGAGCAGATTGCTCATGAAACAACCACCGAGCCCCGCCAAGATCAACTCGCCCCCCATCGGGCCTTTGTCGTCGCCGCCCTTGGCCGCGGGACGGTCGACAACCACGCGGTGTCCGCGCACCGAGGCTTCCGAAGTAGCCGGCCCATTTTGATTCACTTCGATCTCAATCGTTGCCATGATGCACTCCTACCTACTTGTAACAGTTTCGGGGATATGGCGGCGAGGCCGGGCCGCCGGGCAGGCCTGGAGACCGGCTCCACTGGGCGCTTTCACACCTAACCGATCAGCTTCACATCGAAGAGTCGGGCCAGGATCAGAACGACGGTCAGTCCGGAGAAAACGATCAAGCTGCCCCAGCTGAACCAGACGGCGAGACGAGATGGGTAGAACAATCGGTCCTGTTTGGGGATCACCGTCAAGCAGTAGTAGAGGTTCAAGAAGAAGATCACCGGCGCGATGAAGAACGCCAGCGCCGAGGCGATCAGCACCAGAAAGACCGGGCGGGGCACGCCGGCGATGATCCCGACAGCGGAGATCAGTGAAAAGATCATCGCCGCGCGGTAGATGTTGTACTCGGAATACCATTTCTTGCGATGCTCGTCGCCGAGTTCGGCTGGGGCGGTCCCTTCCAGCTCGGCGGTGGGACGGAATAAATTGCGGCAGCAGGCTCCGACGATTCGCGGCCAGCCGTCGAAGTAATTGAAGGCCGTCGAGAACGTTGCCGCGAAGGCCCCGCCAAGGAAAACCATCATCATCCAAGGGCCCACGCTTTCGGTGAAGATGCCGGCAATCTCTCCCATCACGGCGCGGCCTTCGACCGGACTGGGGTAGAGCCACACCGCCGCCAGCAGCAAGAACACGCAGGCCAGCACGAACGACACAACGTGCCCAAGGCGGAAGTCCCATAACCCGATCTTGTACCAGCGGGCGCAATACTCGCGCACGTTCTCCGGCAGCTCATGCGTGCGAACGGCGAGGTCTTCGCGGCGCGGGTTGAAAGGGTCGAAGGTGCCGGCATACCCGGCGGCTTCAAGGTCGGGGCGGACGCGGCCCATGCCGACGCGCTTGGCCTTGCCCCATTCCGATGCTTGCAGCGAGACGTCGATGCCGGTGGGCAGCAGCCCGAGGAAGGCGGCGATGATGAGCCACGAGCCTTCCGGGGCGCTTGCCGTGAAGAAGTGCCCGAAGCTCTCGACCGGGGCCGGTTTGACGAAGTAGACCACCATCGTCGAGACGAAGAGAATGCCCGCCAGGATTTTCGTGATCGATTCGAAAGCGCGATAGCTGCCGCCGAGGATGACGCTGACGGCGATCGTCCCCAGCACGAGGCCGTAGACGGCCATCGGGAGTTCAATCCCGAACGTCGCGGCGAAGAAGTAGTAGAGCACGGCCGAGGCCGCGATCAAACGGCCGGCTTGGCCGATCGCGCTTTGGATGATGGTCGTGATCAACACGTACCAAAGCGGCCACTTGCCCCAGGCCGTGGCGTAGGCCTCGATCAGGCTCTTGCCGGTGGCGTGCGTAAAGCGGAAGGCCGTTTCGAAGCCGTAGTATTTGGAAATGTAGGCGATGGGGATGCACCACAGCAATGCGTAGGCAAAACGGCCTCCAGCGGTCGGCGCGGTGATCAGGTGGCTGGTGCCGATGCCGGTCATCATCAGGATCATCCCGGGTCCGAAGTGCCGCAGCAGTCCGGCGAGGTTCGTTTTCGGGAGCTCGAGGTCGTGACCTAACGGGTCGGCGGGGGACGGCATGGCTTGTTTCCGCGTTGCGGCTGGACGGGCGCGCCCGCGGCGGGCAGAGGTCTTTCAATATAGTCGCTGGAGGAGACGCTGAGCGCAATCGGTTACAGCACAAATCGACAATTCGCGCTATGCCGCGATGCTTGTCGTGCCGTGTCAGACCGATGGCTTATAGACCTGGCCGTCGGCTGCACGCAAGGACCAGAGCCACGATCGAGACTAACGAGATCAGTAGACCGTACCAAAGGGTTCGTGACCGGAATTCGAAGACGATCTCATGCCGGCCGGGCGGAACCGAGATCGATTGAAACGCTTCTTGCCATCGGGCGATTTCCGTCGGCCGACCATCGACGGTGGCGGTCCAGCCGGGGAAGTACTGCTCAACGAAAACGAACGTCCCTCCCTCGGGCGAGTCCGCGGAGAACTCCCTCCGTTGGGCCCGCCAGTCGACAAGTTGCACGGAACGGCCCTCTCCCGGATGTTCCCAGCTGTAGGGCGGCCGGGGGTCGAGAAGCTCAAACACCTGGTGGTAGTAACCCTCCGAACCTTCGAGCAGTTGGAATCGATCGTCTTCCACGAGAGCCTGGAAGTGCGCGCCGACGGTGCTCGTCATGAGATACCGCGTTCCCAGCGACCGCAATAGCGCGACGTCCGTGAGGTCGAAGTCGATAAAGAAACCGTCGCGGTACCTCGCCGCGCCGGCCAGTTGCTTCTTGTATTGATCCGGCAAGAACGGGTCAAACCCTTGTGGTGTAAGGAAACCGTAGTGCCGCAAGGCCTGGGGGAGCGTCTCCCGGATATCGATTGCGACTCGGAAGTGATTTGCGCGGCTGAGTTTCTTGTACACACTCTCGTGCATCCCTCGGAAAGAATCCTCCCCGTAGAACTCCGCTAGGCTTCCCGGTTGCGCATTAAACCGGCGGCTGGTGCCGAACACCTTGTAATCAACGCCTACCGCAAGCAGAACAACGGCGGCGACTGCTGTCCGCCCGAACCCATGTGATGTTGACCGAACAACGTAAAGACCGAGCGTGAAAAGACCGAGCATGACGAGCGGTTCGATCAACGCCCGCCAACCGGGGTCAAATTGTTCTCCTCCGGGAAGCCAAACGAGAAACTGACGCAGCGACCACGCTATCAACATCAGAACGCTAAGGAACGACGCCCAACCGGCGCCTCCTCGGGACTTCCGGCCCAAGAAATCGTCCAGTCCGAAAGCGGCGAGCGGAGCGGCGGCCAGTGTAATCCCGGCGAGGAAATACCAATCCCGGAAGACCTGTGCGAAGAGGCTTGAGTGCCGGATCACCGCCCACACAATCCCGAACGGATTGGTCACGAACAGCACGCTAACCAAACCAAGGACGAGTGCGGGAAGCACGTCGCGTTTCCGCTGTCGGCGAACCAGCCAGGCGAATCCGAAGAACGCCGGCGCACCGAGGTAGAGATATTCTTGGGCATGCACCACCGGTTCGCCCATGTTGAAGTTGTAATAGTTGGGGATGAAATAGGGGACGTAGAACTCCCAGTCCTTGAACCCGACTCCGTAACGCAGTTCGGGCGCTTTGAAACCCGCGGCCTCCCACGCGGGCAAGAGTTGAATCATCGCAATCATTAAGGATCCGGCGAGGGCCGATCCCGTCCGGAGACCTAACCTCCAGCTCCCTCCGCTTGCCAGAGAGTACGCGAAGACGCACACGCAGAACACGATCCACGTCGGTGTATACCCGGCCAAGAAACAGAGCGAAGAGGCTACTACAAGCTTCCAAAGAGGCCGCCAACACTTGCCGGCCGCGGCTTGGTCGATGCCCCACAATCCAAGCGGCGTCCAAGCGATGCCGGCGACCACGCCGAAGTGCTGCAATTGCAAAAGCATGTACCCGCTAAAGGCGAAAATACCGGCGCCGAAGACACTGGCTAACTCCCCGAGGGCTTTCTTCCGCAGCCACACGTAGCACAACAGAAACGCCAGCCAAACGTGGGCAATCGCGAGGATTTCGAAGCTTTGATAGACAACGCGCTCGCGCCCCCAATTCGCGGCGAGATGGGTATTTACTTGACTCAGGTATTGGGAAATAGCCCCTACATGTTGTGGTCGTCCGTAGCGCGGCGACGGCCTGTTGAACCAGGCGGTAAAAGAGCTTGCCTCGACTTCTGGACTTGCGGCGGTTGAAGCGGAAGGCGAATTCGTCGAGGTAGGAGTCGAGATGCTCGTGACTGACCGCTCCTTGATGCGTGCCCAGTATCCAGCGCTTCACTAACGACACCACGCGGTGCACCCGGGGGAGCAGTTTCGAGGCGCGCGCCGGTTGCCCCTCCAGGTAGCTCACCTCGTGGCGATAGCGGTCGCCTTCGAGCGGTTCGTATCCCAGCCAACCGTCGGTATGGACCACGCTGCCAGGTTCGATCGACTCGCCGACGAAGGCCATCAAGCTGTCCCCGGAGGCGTTGGGAATGGTGCGTATCCGAACCCGCCCGATGCCGGCACCATCTTCCTCGGCCGCTACTACAATCAGCGCCTTAGCGTCGGTTTGGCGACCGCGCACGCCCTCCTCCAAGCCTCCTAAGTAAGTCTCGTCAACCTCCACGCGCCCGCTGAGCCGATCGCGTCCGGGCCGCACCATGGCGCGCCGGAGCTTATGCAACCAAGTCCAGGCCGTTTTGTAGCTGCCCAGGCCCAACACCCGCTGCAAGCCCAGCGCGCTCGCCCCGTTCTTCTGGCTCGTGAGCCACCACATGGCTCGAAACCAACTCTGGAGGGGTTGGCGGGTGTCTTGAAATATTGTGCCCGCCGTTGGAGAAGCTTGATGCCCGCAGCCGGCGCACTCCAGCAGCGCTGTCCGCACCGCCCACGCTTTGTCGTGCCCGCATCGCGGACAACGAAAACCCTCCGGCCAGCGGAGTTGACACAGATACTCTCGACAGGCCTGCTCGGTGGCGAAACGCGCCTCGAACTCGGCCAGATTCCGAGGATAATCTTCCATTTCCCCGATCCTACATCTTGTGGTCACCTGAGTCAAGTAAATACCCATCCGCGGCGAAAACGAGCCACGTGGGCGGGTAGAACAAGGCCGCCTGCACATTGCCCGCAAAACTGAGCCCGCAGTAAATCGAAGGGTCCCACTCGGGGAACCGCCCCTCTTGAAGGGCACGGAAAGCGTAGTCGATTAGCGGATAGTGAAAACTCTCGAGGTCAAAGGGTATTCGGACCCACTTGAGGGGCGGCAGATACTCAAAGAAGAAGGCGTAAGTGAAGGCGAGAGAGAGGGGAACGACTCGGCTCAGCCCAAGGCAGGATTTCCATTTCGGCCGGACCGGCACGGATAGGCTCGTTGAGTCACGCCTGTGTTGCAAGGTTCTTCGCGACGGCCCTTCCCCTTTGTCGGACCGTAAAGTCATGGTGATTTCCGTTCCGGATGGCGATGCATTGATGATCAGCCACGGATGGGTTCTCAGCGGGAGGCGGACACGCTTGCGGGAGAATGAACCGGCTCGGTCCTCTTTTTCGGCTCGATCGTGAGAGCAAGATCCGAGATTTCAGCGTCTCCGGCGTCGTCGGCGACCTGAACGGTGAAAACCGCTCTTCCCTCGGTCGTCGGGTTGCCCGAGATGACGCCGCCGGGGGAGTCGAGTTCAAGGCCGGCCGGGATATTTCCGGCAATCACCAACCAAGTATAGGGCGGTTTCCCGCCGGAGGCAGTGAGCCGTTGACGGTGCGCTGCACCCACAACTCCATTTGGGAGCCGGTGGGACGAGGTAATGACGGGGCCGCGCCCAATCCGCTCCTCATCGACGATGATGGTAAAGCGCTGTTTCGCGGTCGCTCCGGGGAACGATTTTTCGGCCGCGGTGATAACCGGTGTGAACACCCCGGGTGACCAAATCCTGCCGGTCAAAAGTCCCGAAGAACGGATGTCAAGGCCGGGAGGCAGTTCCCGCGCGGACCAGATACAAGGCGGTTCGCCGCCGACGGCGTCCAAGAGTTGCCGGAATCTTACTCCGCTCTCCGCCATGGGCCGCAACGACGAAGTTGTGATCGAGAGCCGGTCTCTCCACGGTTGTTGTGTATCCGCGGCGGTCCGGGACGGGGGCGGCGAGAAAGCTTTACGAACGCATTGTGCCGGTACGAGACCTCGGGAATAGAGGCGCTCGGTACAAGGTCCGACCGTCATGACGGCGTACATTTGCGTCGGCGTCAGTAATCCGCCGAGCAACGCTTCCTCATTAAAAGCATGCACTCGGTCAATGAACTCGCGATCCCAGGCGCGTGACGGATCAAAGTTATGGCCGAAGTCGCGGTCGACAAACACCTCGGTCACGCCGCCGAAAGCCAAGAACAAACGAAAATCGAAATGCTCCAACAATAACGGCAAGATGTCTTGCGCTCGAACTCCCTCGAACCCTTCCCGCGAGCAGTCATGGTTGATGTACGTTTCCTCGTGCCGTTCAAGAGCGTAATTCCAGCGATATTCAAAGGGCAGTTCGCGCCAAAACCGCCGCACATGTTCGAGGGCTTCCGGCCAACGCTGGTGACCATTTCGGCCGATCATGTCGTTCGCCACAAAGTAGCCGCCCGGACGCAGCGAGTTTTTCACTTCCGCGAAGAGCGTCTCGAGTTTGAGAACGTGATGCAGCGCCTGATTGGCGATGATGGCCGTGTACTGTTTTGTAGGCTTCCAATAATTGAAATCGCCCTTGACGAAAGCTATATGGTGCGTCAGGCCCGACTTGCGTGCGAGGTCGCGTCCGCGTTGCAGCATGACCGGATTTAGGTCCAGGCACTCGATCACGAACCGCGTATGTCCCCTATCGCGTAAGAGTCGGGCTACGCGAATCTCCGTATCGCAGTTGCCGGCACCCAAGCTCAAAAAGACGGGTATTTCCTCGCCGAGCGCTTCGATCGCGCGCGCGAGATACTCCGTGTAGAGATCTTCGGCGGTTACAAAACCGAGTTGTTCGGCCGCCGGCCGAATGTATTTGTCCGACCAATAGTGGAAAATCGGCGGCAGGTCGTGGACGTTGGAGATGTCTCGAAAGTGAGCTTGCTCGCTCCTCAGCCTTTTTTTGTAATCGCCGGCCGCAAGCTCAACGGATGACGGACCGCCCTTGATCGACATTGCATTCCAAGACGACGCGCGCGACGGTCCGAGCAAGACCTTCGGGGCCGCGGCGCGTCTTGCCGAATGGAGAGATGAAGGATTAGCTCACTACTCCAAAACAATCCATCTACTCTAGCAGTCCGTCGTGGAATTGCGTGATAGACACACACGCAAAATCTTGTGCCGGCGCTGGGTCGCTGAATTGGTTCACTTGACGGCACCGTCCTCCGCGTCCGATCATCACCAGCATGAACAAGAAAGTCTTGGCGGCCTTCGTGCTTGGCGCTTGGGCGGGCGGCACGCTCTTTATGTGGATGGTCGCGATGAAGAATTTCCAGGTTGTCGAGGCGATCTTAGGGGCGCCGCCCGAGGCGTTTGGTGAGACGGCGACGGCTCTCTCGGCCGACAATCTGCGGCTCGTGATGCGCTTTCAGGCGTCGGAGGTCAATCGCCTGTTCTTCCACGGTTGGGGAATGGTGCAGATCGTGCTGGCGGCGGTCTTCCTGTGGCCGGCGTGGAAGTTGGGGGGGCGGTTTCTGCCGGCGACAGCGGTCTTGCTGTTGGTGACTTGCTTGATTTTGCAGTTCTACATCGTGCCGGAAACGATTCGACTCGGCCGCGTTATCGATTTCCTGCCGCGTGACCCGCCGCCGCCCGAGTCCGTGCCTTTCTGGCGATTGCATCACGCCTACACGGGGTTGGACATGGTGAAGCTTCTCGTGATCTTGGCGTCGTTTGGGGTCGTCCTAAGGCGAAACGAGGAGCCCGACAGCGAGTGAAGGGCGGCGGCGGGCACTCCCGTTCGCATGCCGGACGCCAATAAATTTCTCCTTGGCCGGCACCGTTGTGCTAAAAGATTACTAGTACAAATTGTTTGGGCTATCTCGAGTGGCCTTCGGCGACCCGTCTACCCATCGGTCGGTCATAATAGGCTGAGAAGTGGAACGTGGATTACGGAGGGACTATGGCAGTACGAAGTTTGATCTTCCTGGGAGCGGGTTTCGTTGTAGCGGCCGGGCCCGCCGTGCTCGAAGGCGCCAACAAGGCCGTCGAACGGGCGGATCGCGCCGCTCGTGTACTCAGCGAAGTCATGGAATCGAAGGACAAAGCCATTCCCCGGGATCTTCTCTCGAGAGCCCACTGTGTTGCGATTGTCCCGGGCATGAAGAAAGCCGGTTTCGGTCTGGGCGCCAAGTACGGCAAGGGCGTCATCCTATGCCGCGGCAAGGGCGGCAAGGGCTGGACAGGCCCCTCGACAATCAAGATCGAGGGCGGCAGCATCGGTTTCCAGATCGGCGGCAGCTCGACCGACGTCGTTCTGCTTGTGATGAACGAGCGCGGCAAGGAAAAGCTGCTCAGCAGCAAGTTCACCCTTGGCGCCGACGCCTCGGTCGCGGGCGGTCCTGTCGGCCGCACGGCGCAGGCGCAGACCGACGCGCAGATGCATGCCGAGATTCTTTCCTATTCCCGGGCGCGAGGCGTTTTCGCCGGCGTCTCGGTGGAAGGCGCGACGCTGCGTCCCGATCGTGACGCGGATATGAAGATTTACGGGCGCGAGGTTTCGCCAAAGCAAATCCTGATGGGCGAGATCCCCGCGCCCGCCTCGACCGGACGACTCACCAACACGCTGAACAAGTATTCGTCGTCCGAACATCGATAGCGAGCGTCAATAGGACGCCGAAAGGACGGTTCCCATGATTCGAGCAACCAGGCGGAGCGCGGTCGGTGGGTTTCGTTTCGGGGGGCCGTCGGCTCGATTGGCGATCATAGGCTGTCTTGCGGTGGCCTGCGCTGCCGCGGCGCCGCCCGAACGCGATCCCGCGAATTCTCCATTGAACAACACCGAGAAACGTTTGGCGACGGCGGAAATCGTGCTGCGGGCGGCCCTGGGCGTTCCCGATAAACACATCTCCTCGGATGTCATCGCCAAGGCCGATTGTCTCGGCGTATTTCCCTCGGTCTGGAAAGCCGCTTTGCTGATCGGCGGCAAATACGGCAAGGGCTTTGTTACTTGCCGCTTGCCCCAAGGCGGCTGGAGCGCCCCGGCCAGTTTCCGCATCGAGGGCGGCAATATCGGCCTTCAGATCGGCGGCAGCTCGAGCGATCTGGTGGTCTTGTTTATGACGCCGGAAAGCATCGACAAGGTGCTGCGGACAAAACTGACCATCGGCATCGACGGCGCGGCGGCCGGCGGGCCCGTCGGCCGGTCGGTCTCGGCGTCCACCGACGCCCTGTTCGGCGCTGATATCCTGGGTTACTCGCGATCACGCGGTATCTTCGCCGGGATTTCGTTCGACGGTGCGACGATGCGCCCGTTCCACAAGGGCAACCGTAAGCTCTACGGTTTCGAGCCCACGATCAAATCCCTGCTGCGCGGTGAGGTCGAGGCGCCCGTTGGGGCGCGGCCCATTCTCGACATGCTGGGCGAATACAAACCGATATCCGACGACGCCGACTGACCCCCTCTGAACAGCAAGGGAAATCATCGAGTAGCCCGCCGAGCTTAGCGAATTTCAATCGAGTAAGGGGGAATGTGCATCAAACCCCCGCGCAACAGCGCCGGCGCCGGCACCGATACCCCGAGTTGGTCGAGGGTCGTGCGAAGGTAGGCGGCGGCCGGGGATTCTACCTTCGGCCAATCCCCTTCCAGCAGCATGTCGAGGAATTGTTTCGGCTCCGGGTAAGGAACCAGGGTCACGCCGTCCTCCGGATCGAGACCGGCGGCCTCCTTGACCATTTCGATAGCACGATCGAAACCACCGAGTTCATCCACCAATCCGTTCTCGTGAGCCTGGCTGCCCATCCACACCCGGCCTTGCGCCAGTTCATCGATCTCGTCCCATTCGCGCCCTCGCGACTCGGCGACTTTGCGAACGAACGTCTCGTAAAACGCCTCCACGCTCTCTCGCGCCTTTGCCCTCTCCTCGGGCGAGAACCCTTTGTAATCGCTGAGGCTGGCGGCGTAACGGCCGCGCGTCATGATTTCCTTGTGGATGCCTAACTTGTCATAGAGACCGCGCAGGTTGAACTTGCCGTAGACGACGCCGATCGATCCTGTGGTGGTTCCCGGGTACGCCAGCACCGGCGAGTCGGCCATCGCGATGTAGTAACCGCCCGACGCGGCCACGTCCGACATCGAAACGATAACCGGCTTTGCTTCCCGCAGCCGATTCATCTCACGCCACATCCGGTCTGACGCGAAGGCGTCGCCGCCCGGAGAATCGATGCGCACGATGACGGCCTCGATTTCCTCGTCGTCCTTGACCTTGCGCAAGGTGCGCGAAAAGCTGTCGGCCCCCAGAACACTCGAACCGAAAATGGAGTCCGACTCGCCTTCTCCGCCAACAATATTGCCGATCGCGTAGACCACCGCGATCCGGGTTTCGCCCCTCAGTCCGAAAGCGTCTCCGGAAACTTTGCTGTAGCGCGAAACGCCGACTTTGTGGAGTTCTTCGACATCCAGGTCCCGTTTGAGCGCGTCGAAAAACTCGTCTTCGTACTGCAGTACGTCAACCAACCCTGAGTCGATGGCTTGCTCTTGGACGAAGGGGCCTTCGTCAATCACCGCGCGCAGCTCGTCAGGCGTCATCTCACGCGCCGGAGCGACCGCCTCGAGAAACTGCCCGTACACTTCGTCCAGCACCGAGTTCATCACTTCGCGAAACGGCTCGGACATCGTGGAGCGCGACCAGGGCTCCGCGAAGCTCTTGTATTTGCCGATGCGCTCGAGTTCGGCCTGAATACCGATCTTGGCCAGCGTATCTTTGTAGAAAGAAACCTCGGCCCGCAGGCCCTTCACATCAAGAACCGCTTCCGGCGTCATGGAGATTTCATCGGCTGCCGCGGCGACGTAATAATCGAGCATCGAAGCGCCCCGCAGGAACGCGCGGACGGGCTTCCCCGATTTCTTGAAGTCTTCGATCGCCCAGCGGATCTCCTGCGCCTTGGCCCAGCCGACCCGCAGCCCGCCGCAGTACAGCGCGACGGCACGGATTTGATCGTCCCGGGCGGCTTTTTGAAACGCCTCGCGCACCTTGAGCAAAGTCGGCGTCGCTGAGTTATCCCATGGACCAAAGGAAAAGGCCACGGGGATGTGCTCGGGGATCGGGCCGCTCAAGCGGACCGCCAGCACGGAGTCATCTTCAATGGAGGGCGGGGCCCCTCCCATCGTGACGGCCATCAAGACGATCGTCCCGATCAACAGAAAGACCAAGGCCACGCCTGTGAGAATGCCGAGAAGGTACTTGACCATAAGGGAAAGACGTGTCCGCGGGCCGCCCACCGACCGGAAAGGGGCCGGCGCACATCGACCGGCTTCATTATATCGCGGCCGGAGGGACTTGGCCGGGCGCGGGCTCTCCAGCTGCCTACGGCAAGAAATAGGAATAGGTTTGGATGGTCCCAGCTCAGCGCGGCGCCGCCTATCAGCCCATGGATAAAGATGTTCGGGCGAAAAAGCGGAGCGGCCATTCGATTGTCGAACTGTTCGATTGCCGCCGCGGGTGGACACCGAACAGCTCTGCCTGTCCCATTTTTTCGCGTGGCCCCACTTCCACGACCGGCTCCCACGCGGCCGAGGATGTTACTCTTAACCGTATACCGTCGGCTATCAGGCTGGACGGCGCATACAGGGTGCCTGGATCGGACTGTTCGGCCGCGGCTCTTGCGGCCGAGTTGAACGAGACGGGTCCCCGGCAAGATTTAGATAGGAAGACTCAGTGAAAAGACTCTACGTAGGCAACCTAGCCTTTGCGGCCACCGAAGACGACGTGCGGGATGCATTTGCCGCCCACGGATCAGTGGCTTCCGTACAAATCATCAGCGACCGAGAAACCGGACAATCCCGCGGCTTCGGCTTTGTGGAGATGGAAGAGGACGGCGAAGCCGAACAGGCCATCGCGGCCGTCAACGGTGCCGACATCGCGGGCCGCAATGTGATCGTCAACGAGGCGCGCCCTCGTCCCGATCGGGATGGCGGAGGCGGCGGCCGGCGCGGCGGTCGCTGGTAGTCGGCGCTCGCGAGACCCCCGGGCGCCGAATCCGGGTGAACTACGGCGAGAGGTCCGCGGGGACGGGTCCAAGGGACGGTGTCTCTTGCTCCGCCATCACCGGACGAAAGTTCATGGCGCTGAGGGCTGGGATACAACGGGGTGGCCCCAAAATACAGGCCGCGCAAGTCCCTTTGAATCCGCGGCTCGCTCCGGCGCGAATCGAACTCGTCCGAAAATAGACTCGGATGTCATCGATGTCGAAGGTCCGCGACGTGGTGAAAGAGCGGCAGGTCCAAGCCGTCACTCCAAGCAAGCTCGTCGGCCCGTCGACACTCGCCCTCATAACGGTGTCATGAATCCGCGGATTCATAGGGGCAAGACCGTTTTCGAGTTCTTTAAGAACCCGCGCGTGACGCAGTCTCGGGCGGCCCGGGGGCGCGGTGCGCGATGATCGGCCTCTACATCTCTGTTCCCTTCTGCCGGCAGAAATGCACTTACTGCAACTTCTCGTCCGGTGTCGTTCCCGACAGGCTCACTGAACCCTATCTGCGGGCCCTCGAGGCCGAAATCCGCGACAGGGCAATCGCTTCGCCCCCTGACTCCGTTTACTTCGGCGGCGGCACGCCGAGCTTATTGCACATCCCGCAACTGGAACGCGTTTTCAACGCTGTCGGCCCCCATGACGGAGCCGAGGTGACGATCGAGGCTTCTCCCTTGACCGTTACCGCGGAAAAGGCCCGAGGTTGGGCCCGGCTCGGCGCCAACCGCGTCAGCCTGGGCGTACAATCCTTCGTCCCGCGCGAGGCCGCGGCCTCGGGGCGCAAGCATACCCCCGACGATGTCGCGCGGGAGATCGCGATTCTGCGCGAGGCGGGCATCGAGAACATCAATATCGATCTCATCGCGGGCTTGGCCCACCAAACCGAGGCGGGCTGGGAAGAGTCGCTCGATTGGGTGGAGCGATTGAGGCCGGCCCACGTGTCGGTCTACATGCTCGAGGTCGACGACGAAAGTCGTTTGGGCGAGGAAATACGAGCCGGCGGAGATCGTTTTGGAGCCGAACACGTTCCGAGCGAAGATCAGATTGCCGCCTTCTATGAGCGAGCCGTCGAGCGTCTCGGGAATATGGGTGTCGGGCGCTACGAAATCTCAAATTTCGCCGCCCCCGCCCGCGAATCACGGCACAATCTCAAATACTGGAATATGCAGCCCTACCTCGGCTTCGGCGCCGACGCGCATTCCTTCGACGGCCGTCGCCGCTGGGCCAATGTCGCTACCGCCGCCGAATATGTTGAGCGGGCCTGCCGCGGCGAAAGCCCCCAAATCGAATCCTTGGAAGTGGGTCCGGATCGCCGGAGCGAAGACAAGTTCATCACGGGTCTGCGGCAAATGGCGGGCG
The DNA here is from genome assembly GCA_965248235.1 of Bryobacterales bacterium. Taxonomy (GTDB): domain Bacteria; phylum Acidobacteriota; class Terriglobia; order Bryobacterales; family UBA6623; genus UBA6623. The sequence goes on from CBDFIU010000005.1 coordinate 116,151, forward strand.
TCGAACCGACCGAACCGGAATGGAAGCACTACGGCGAAAGTATGGACTGGATGCGGGATCTCGGGTGGCTGTCAAAGACCGAAAACGGCCGCGTGCGGCTGACAGCCGAGGGCGTGATGTATTCCAATGAGGTGTTTCAGCAGTTCCTGGCGGACTGAGGCGACGCCCACCGCTCTCCGCAACGAAGGTAAGATCATCCCATGAGCACGTCCGGCAACTTCATCGATCTGCGCAGCGACACCGTGACCAAACCGACCCCCGCCATGCGGCGCGCCATGTTCGAAGCCGAGGTGGGCGACGATGTCTACGGCGAAGATCCCACCGTGAACCGGCTCGAGGAACGCGCCGCCGAAATGCTGGGGAAGCAGGCGGCCTTGTTCGTGCCGACCGGGACCATGGGCAATCAGACCGCGATTCGCACCCACACCCAACCGGGGCGGGAAATCATCTGCGACGACCGCTCTCACATCGTGCTCTATGAAATGGGTGGGCCGGCAAGTCTGGCGAATTGCCTAACGCGGACCATCTCCACCGAGGACGGCCTTCTCGATTGGGACATGGTCTCCGCGCGGGTTCGTGGTCGAAGCGACCATTTTGAGGGCACCGGGCTGATCGCGATCGAGAACTCCCATAACGTCGCGGGCGGCCGTGTCTATCCGCAAAAGACCGTCGCCGAGATTTGCGAGAAAGCTCACGCCGATTCCATCCCCGTGCACATGGACGGCGCGCGGATTTTCAACGCCGCGGCGGCTCTGGGAACAACCCCCGCCCAAGTAGCCGCGCCCGCCGACTCGGTGATGTTCTGCCTCTCGAAAGGTCTGGGCGCGCCGGTCGGCTCGATGCTTGCCGGCAACAGCGATTTCATCCAAGAAGCTCGGCGCGTTCGCAAAGGCTTGGGAGGCGGAATGCGGCAGGTCGGCGTCTTGGCCGCCGCCGGTCTGGTCGCGCTCGAAGAGTCGCCGGCTCGGATACCCGACGATCACGCCAACGCGCGCTACTTAGCCGAATCATTGATCGAGATGCCCGGCGTGGCGATCGATCCGGCCTTGGTCGAAACCAACATCGTGTTCTTTGACTGCGCCAGGACGGGCATGACGGCGGGCGAGCTATCGGGGCGCTTGAAAGAAAAGGGCGTGCTGGCGAACGGCCTCAGCGGCACCCGCATGCGATTAGTCACACACCATGACGTGAGCCGCGAAGAGTGCGAGGCGGCTATGGCGGCGACGCGCGAAGTCCTCACCGCGCGAGCGGCTTGAGAGGACGATCTCAAGCGGGGTTTGCGCCCGGGTGCGGCCGCGTCGACCGAGCGCTCGAATTGGATCCGAAAGCCTCGCGGGACGCTATGCTATAGTTAGTTCGCCGCGAAGCCGGGCCGCCTCAAATGCGGTCAAACTTGATGGGGTGAAGAGGTTGCGCGCCCCTCCAGAGCGGGAGTAGTTCAGTGGTAGAACGTCAGCTTCCCAAGCTGAATGTCGCGGGTTCAATCCCCGTCTCCCGCTCCAATTTCCAATCACTTACGGCCTTGGTTTTGGTCTGAGCCGCATTTTCAGCCGCCATTTCCAGACAGTCCGTCTCTCTGAACGTTGGTGTTCATAATACCGCCATGAAAATGGGCGCGAGGACGCTCCTGCCGCCCTTTCAGGGCTCTCCTGTAGTGGCGGGGCGACCCAGGGTTCCGCTTCGCTTCACCCTGGGCTACGGTTCCCGCCGCCGCTTCGCGGCTCACGAGATTTGCGACGTTGGCGATCCTCAATGTAGTGCACCGTACGCTCGCCGGGCTATTTTCGGAAGAGCTTTGCCCAGTAGCGCCTCCGGCGTCGCTCGGCCTACTTGAGTGTCGGCCCGGCGGCCGCGGAGCCATCCGGGTTGAGGATTTGGAAATGGTGGATGCCGTGGTCGTTGGCATCGACATGTTTCCATACGATGTTCTTCTCGCGGTCGATTTCGAAGAGCTTAATCTTGCCGGCCTTGGCGTGATAGCTCGTCAGCACCGTGTTGCCATTGCCCAGCCGCTGGGCGCCGCAGGCGTCGTCGTAGGGTTCGCCCGGTAAATCGTCGTTGCTGACGCTCCAGACGATGTTGCCTTTGGGGTCAATCTCCGCGGCGGCGTTCGCCAGCGTGAAGGTCGTCAGGGTATTGCCGTTGGTAAGGCGAATCGCCGTGAAGGGCCAGTGCGGCGTATCGAACGACCAAACGATCTTTCCTTGCGGAGTATACTCGCGAAGTTGTTTCTCGCCCATCAGGGGGACAAGGTAATTCCCGTTGGGCAGCTTTCGCGACATGCGTGTCTGTAGGTGATGATTCTCGGTCTGACAATTGATCGGGATTTCCGCCAAGATCTTGCCTGTTCGATCAATCTCCAGAATGCGTGGGTTGTCGCCGGCCTCGGTTAGGAGCATGGCGTCGCCGGCGAGCGGCTGCACGGTGTTGACCTCGGACTGAGTCCCGTTGAACTCGAAGACGGTCTTTCCGGCGCGATCGACTTCCACGACCCCGCCACCGTAGGTCTTTGTGGGGCTTTTTGCCAGCAGAACGTTGCCGTTACCCAGCACCCAACCGTCTCGAGTCGACGCCGGGTAGTTCCAAATCTTCTTGCCGCCCGCATCGAGAATGTACGTTTCCTTGCCGGTGGCAAGGAAAGTGCGCCCGTTGGCCGCTCCCTGCAGGACGGCGGAGCCGGCTAGGGCTAGGAAACCGCGGCGGTTCATCCCGCCGACAGTAGGGCCGTCGGGCAAATCGTTCCGTCGTCTTAGGTTGGGCATCGTGCTTTCCTTCTGCTTTGCCAGCATCGCCCCCTATCTTACCGATCTTAACGACCGACGCGCCCGCTCGCCAAGGCAGTCTTCCGCTTTATGCCGGGCACATGGTGAACACTGTTGCAACCCCGGTTTTCCCCGGGAATCTGTTCACCATGTCCCCGGCATGGCCTGTTCACCATCTGCCCGGTAAGCCCTGTTTGCAACATGATAAATGGACAAGCGATCGATCGGCGGCATTTCACGTATGACGTTCGCGGCGCGGGGCCGCGGACAGGCCCGTCGAAAGGGAGAACGTGTCCATTACAGATCCTCCGTCCCTATCCGAGTTGCGCTCCACGCATACGCCGGGAGCGATCCGGGCACGTTTGAGCGCCGCTCCCAACCACAGTTACCTTCGCGACTTCGTCTACGGAGCGATCGACGGAACGGTGACGACCTTGCCATCGTTTCCGGAGTTGCGGGGCGGGGTTGTCTTCCGAGGTAATCATCATTCTCGGCGCGGCCAATCTGATCGGAGACGGCTTCAGCATGGCCGTCGGGAATTTTCTCGGCACCCGGGCCGAGCAGCAGCAACGCGAACACGCGCGTTCGGCCGAAGAGTTCCATATCGAAATGCACCCGGAAGGCGAGCGCGAGGAAATTCGCCGGATTTTCGCCAACAAAGATTTCGCCGGCGAACCCCTTGAGCACATTGTGACCACCATCACCTCGGATCGGAAACCATGGGTGGATACGATGATGCAAGAGGAACTCGGGATGCCGCTGCACGGACCCTCGCCCTGGCGCGCCGCTCTATGGACGTTCACGGCCTTTGTGGTTCTCGGGCTCGTCCCGCTCTCCGTGTTTATACTCCCCGGTCTCACGCCGGCGTCGGTATCGAGCCCCTACCGGGCATGCGTCGCCATGACGGCCGCGGCGTTCTTTGCGATTGGAGCGGCCAGGGCCGGGTTCACGGCCCAACGCTGGTATTGGGGAGGGCTCGAAACCCTCGCAATCGGCGGCACAGCCGCGGCCTTAGCTTTTGCCGTGGGACGTATCGTGGCTGGTTCCGCCGGCTGACCACGTAACGATTCGGCGTTCAACCGTTCGGAAAATCAGCCGCATTGCAAACGGGGACGCGAAGAACTCTGCTTCAGTTCATGCGGATTCCGGCACTGCCCTCGATCTTTGCCGACCAGTGCGTCCGGTCACCATGGCAGTCTCCCGGCGCCGACCGTCCCGTGATCGAGCAAGGGTTATCGAGGGCAGTGGAGGCGACGATCATGCCGTTTGTGGCGACCTGCCCGGGCCGCCGGGGACCCCGTGCTATTCTGTTCTTCTTTGTTGTTATGAATTCCTGCATCTATTCCGGGTTCCAATGGCTCACGCGCTCGGGAATACAAAAAGCGTCCGGCGGGGTGTCACGCTTCTTTCACACCGAGGTCGGCAAGTACGCCAGCGTTTCCACCGCCGCCACCAGCTACTTCGTCAGCGGCTTGCTGCAAAGCTCCGAAGTCGATCCGGATACCGCGCTCGAATGTGCCCAAGCCGCGGGCCGCTTCTTGTCGGATCAAGCCTTCGACAACGAGGTCGGCCTGTTTCACCATGAGGTGGTGGAAGAGGGCGACTTGCGGCCTTGGTCCTATCTTCTCGATTCGACCGCCGGCCTGCGCGCGCTGATTGACCTCGGGAAAGCGACCCAAGAACCCGCGTACGCCGAGCAAGCCGAGCGCTGTGGGATCGCCATTAAGGAAAACCTTTCGCGGATGGACGGGTCTTTCTTTCCGGTCTTCGACCTGGCGCGGCAAATGCCCTACGAAGCCGACGAGCCCTGGTGGCAACAAGCGGGAGTGTATCACCTCAAGTCGGCGTTGGCGTTCCGGTTGCTCGCCGATGTCGCGGGCTTAGGAGAATTCAAGGCGATGTCGGATGATCTGTTGCGGTGGTGCCTCAAGCGGCATGAGGGCTTCGCCGAGCCCGAGCCGACCGCCGAGATGACAATGAGCCGCCTGCACGCCTATTGCTACTTCCTCGAAGGGCTGCTGCCCGAGGCGGGTCTGGACCCCGACTGCAGCCGGGCGCTGCAATTCGGCATTCTCGAAATCGAAAACCTTTCTCAAGACGTCGGTCACGAGTTTCAGCGCTGCGACGTGCTGGCGCAACTGCTGCGTCTGCGTCTGTTTGCCGACCGCCTCGGGATCATGGAGCTCGACTACCAGCAGGCGGGCAACGAAGCGGCCGCGGTCGAAGAGTTTCAGCGGCAATCCTCGGACCCCAAAATCGACGGCGGCTTTGCTTTCGCGCGGAAGGACAGCCGACTCACGCCCGACGGCAACACGACCGCGACCATCTTTTCCCTGCAAGCCCTGCAAATGTGGGAGCAAGCTTCCGCCGGGGGGTTCCGTCAAAGCTGGGAAGCGCTGATCTAGCCGGCCCGCCCCCACATACTTCCGCCGCGGGCTGCTAGGTCGCGCGCCGGTGGGTCGCCGTCACGGTGGAGTGCAGACCGCCTCGCGGTGTAAACTCGCCCACGATTTCCGCTTCGACCGGGTCGATCGTTCCGACGATGTCGGCCAACATGCGATTCACGACGTTCTCGTAGAAGATCCCCAAGTCGCGGTAGGCCAAAACGTAGTATTTGAACGACTTCAATTCCAAGCAAAGCCGGTCGGGCTGATAGCTGAGCGTCAACTTGCCGAAATCAGGCAGGCCGGTCTTGGGGCAAACCGAGGTGAACTCGGGAATCTCGATCGTGATGCGATAGCCCTTGAATTGATTCGGCCAGGTCTCGATCGAGGGAAGCTCGGCGTCGAGACCGGCTTGGGCGTGTTCTTCGGTGTATTCAGGCACGGCGTTCGATTCTGATTATGCCGGATTGAGGGTGCGCGGGTCGCGGCGCAGCAACACGTCGGCGATTCGTTGACACGCGAGGCCGTCGCCGAAGGGGCTGTGGCGGCGGGCCATGCGCTCATAATGTGCCGCGTCGTCGAGCAGCCGCGACGCTTCCCGGACAATCTTGGCGGAGTCGGTGCCGGTGAGAATGGCGGTGCCGGCCTCGACGGCTTCGGGGCGTTCGGTGTTGTCGCGCAGCACCAGCACGGGCTTACCCAGCGATGGGGCTTCCTCTTGAATACCGCCTGAATCGGTCAGGATGAAGCGCGCCCGCCGCATCAAGTCAATCAACTCCAAGTACCCGAGCGGATCGACAAGAGTAATGCCGGGCGTCTCCGCGAGCAGCCGCCGAACCGGGTCGGCCACGGCCGGGTTTGGATGAACCGGGTAGACGAGCCGCACGTCGTCGCGAGACGCCAACTCGATCAGCGCCTCGCAGATTCGTTGCAAACCCGGGCCGAAGCTTTCGCGGCGGTGGGCCGTGACGAGAATCAGGCGGCGGCCTGATTCGAGGAAGCTCCATTCGGGAACGGCCGCGCGGCCGCTTTCGATCGCATCGCGGGTCCATAGTAGTGCATCGACGCCGGTGTTGCCGGTAACAAAGATCGACTCCGCCAGCACGCCTTCCGCGGCGAGATTGTCGGCGGCGCGCTGGGTGGGAGCGAAGTGCAGGTCCGCCAGGCGGCCGGTCAGGCGACGGTTCATTTCCTCGGGGAAAGGGCTGCGCCGGCGGCCGGTGCGCAGGCCGGCCTCGACGTGGCCGATCGGGATCGCCTGATAGAAAGCCGCCAACCCCGCGGCAAACGCTGTCGTCGTGTCGCCTTGGACGAGGACGATATCGGGGCGTTCTCGCGCGAGGACGTCGGTCATCCCGCTCAGCACTCGACCGGTGAGTTGGGGCAGCGTCTGGTCGGGCTGCATCAGGTCCAAATCGTGGTCCGGCGTCAACTCGAACGTCGCTAACACTTGACGGAGCAAGTCGCGATGTTGGGCGCTGACGCAAGTGCGCGCTTCGAACCGCTCAGGCTGTGCGGCGAGGAGGCGAACCAAGGGGGCAAGCTTGATCGCTTCGGGACGGGTTCCGAAGGCGATCAGGACACGCAGCGGCGGCATTTCAATTCATCATCGCCTGTAGAGCCTGCAGGCCGGCGATGTACTTTTTTACTTCATCGATGTCGGAAGCTTCGGGAGAGAGCGCCAGGTACTGCTCGAAGTCGCGCCGAGCCCGAGACAAGTCGCGAATCTGGTAATGCATGAGCGCGCGCTGTTTGTGTAGCTCGGCGTCGGTGGGATCGAGGGCGCTGAGCAGGTAGAGGACCTGCGCCGCCTTGCGGTACTGCTCGCCGCTGGTGTAGATGCCGCGCAAGTTCCCCAGCATGCGTTGGATAACGGCTCGCTCGGTGACCGCGCCGAAGTCGATGTCTTTGACGGAAACAGGTTTACCCAACACCGAGAACGCCCGCTCGACGCAGCTGGGGCGGTCGAGAATCTCACCGCCGTAAAACGGGTCGACAAAGAAAAGCTCATCGCCGTCGTCGTACTTCACCACGAAATGGCCCGGCAGCCCAACGCCGAAGAAAGGCAGGTTGAGTCGTCGCGCGAGGTCTAAGTAAACAACTGACAGCGTGATCGGAATGCCCACTTTCCGCTCGATCACATCATTGAACAAGCTGTTGCGTGGGTCGTAGTAGTCTTCCGTATTGCCCTGGAAACCTTCCTCGTCGAACAGGAAGCGGTTGAGCGTTTGAATGACGCCGGTCGGCGAGCGGTCGGCTTCCAACATTGGGGAGACGGTTTCAGCGAGGGCTTGCAACTTGCTTAATGAATCCTCGATATCGAGGGTGGGGTATTCGAGCCTGGCGACGAGCAAGGCCGCTTTCGCCAAATCCGCGGCGAAGTCCTGCTCGGCGAACAAAGCCGCGAGGTCTTCGGCGACGAGGTTAGTGTTCGACATCGACACAGCGGCGGCGGCGGCGGCTCCGGTTGCCGGGGTTGGAATCGCTCTCTTAGTCTCGGGCTTGGGCCCGCGACCGAACAGGAAACGCGCTTCGGCCCCGTAAGTTCCAGATTAACATGCACTTTGTTCAACACCCACCAAGATATTTACCCTAAACCGGCCCCCTTTTTGTCTTGCCGGGGTCCCGCCGGCGCCTCTACATGGGCGCTCATTTGCCAACGACCCGATCGGGATGGGAGAATTGCCTTTCCCATCGAGGAGTAGCTACCCATGAAGCGTGCCTTGCTCAGCGTTACCGACAAGACCGGCCTTGTCGACTTTGCCCGAAAACTCGCCGCCCATGAGATCGAGTTGATCTCAACCGGAGGGACCGCTCGGCTGTTGCGCGAGGCCGGGCTCGCCGTGCGTGATGTCGCCGAGTTGAGCGGCTTTCCCGAGATGCTCGACGGGCGCGTCAAGACTCTGCACCCGAAAGTAGCGGGCGGGATTTTGGCGATTCGCTCGAACCCCGATCATATGAGCGCGATCAAGCAGCACGGCATCAGCTCAATCGACATGGTCGTCGTCAACCTCTACGCGTTCGAGAAGACGGCCGCGCGCGAGGGCGTGACCTTCGACGAGATCATCGAGAACATCGACATCGGCGGGCCGACGATGATCCGCGCGGCGGCCAAGAACTTCCGCGACGTCGCGATTGTCACGGACCCGGAAGACTACGAACGCCTTGGCGCCGAACTTGACGCGGGGGACGGTGGCTTACCGTCCGAGACGCACTGGTATCTGGCCCAGCGAGCGTTTGCGCTCACGGCTGCCTACGACCGTGCGATCAGCTCGAGGCTGGCGAGCATCGATCCGTCGGGTGCGCCGGAACCCAAGGCAGCCGACGCTTTGCCGGCGACGCTCGACGTCCGAATCCCGAAGACGGCGGAGCTGCGCTACGGCGAGAACCCGCACCAAAGCGCCGCGCTCTACGCCTCGGGCCAAGGTGGAATCGCCTCGGCCAAGAAGCTTCACGGCAAGGAGCTTTCCTTCAACAACCTGGTGGATCTCGACGCGGCCTGGCAGCTCATTCAAGAGTTCGACGACCCCGCCGCCGCCGTCATCAAACACACCAACCCCTGCGGTTGCGCCGAGCAGACTTCCCTCGCCGAGGCCTTTCGCAAGGCGCTCGAATGCGACCCGGTATCGGCTTTCGGTTCGGTGCCGGCCTTCAACCGCGAGCTGGACGGCGAGACGGCCGAGGCCGTCTCGAAGCTGTTTGTCGAGGCGATCGCCGCGCCGGGTTACGCCCCCGAGGCTCTCGATATTCTCACCAAAAAGAAGAACCTGAGGCTGCTCGAAGTCGGCGCCGAGCCCGGCGGCCCGGCGATCAAGAGCATCTCGGGCGGCTTTCTGGCGCAGTCCCAAGACGGGCTTTCGTGGGTCGAGGAGCAGCTGCAAGTCGTCACCGAACGTCCGCCGACCGACGACGAGATGAAGGCGCTCGCTTTCGGCTGGAAGATCGTCAAGCACGTGAAGTCGAACGCCATCGTCTATGTGCGCGGCGGGCAGACGGTCGGCGTTGGAGCGGGCCAGATGAGCCGCGTGGACGCAGCCCGCATCGGGGCGTCGAAGGCCGTCCTGCCGCTCGAGGGGACCGTGGTCGGCTCCGACGCCTTCTTCCCCTTCGCCGACGGCGTCGAGGAGATCGCCAAGCACGGCGTCACGGCGATCGTGCAGCCCGGCGGATCGAAGCGTGATCAAGAGGTGATCGACGCCGCCAATCGGCTGGGGCTGGCCATGGTCTTCACCGGCATCCGCCACTTTCGGCACTAAGCCGCCGGCTTGCAGTGGGGCGGTAGGGACAAACACGACGGTTTGTCGCTACCAGGCTCCTCGACCTACCCGGGCGTCCGGACGGCTCGGGCGATGTCGTCGCCATGGAGCCGGCGGGCCACCCGCAAGTCGTGGTCGAGCTGCAGGCCGAGCCACGATTCGGCCGAGACGTCGAAATAGACCGCCAGTCGCAAAGCCGTGTCGGCGGTCACCGAGCGCTTCTCGTGGATGATGCCGTGGATGCGGTTGGGCGGGACGTCCAAGTCGCGCGCCAACTTGTTGATGCTCAGCCCCAACGGCTTCATGAACTGCTCGTTCAGGACCCGGCCGGGATGGATGGCGTCATTGGGTTCGTTTGGCATTCCGACGAAGTGGCGAAGCTCGGCGCGTCAAGTCTATTACGTATACCATAATAATTTTCCGAGAATAGACGCAATCTATTTTTCGGCCAGTGTCCAGCCAACCGCTCAGTTTTCATGACGTCAGTCATAATACTTAAAACATAATGCCAGTCAACACCTTTGTTATCTATTATTTATTCGTTTCGTTTCCAAACGGATTGTCCCTATCAACCCCTGTAGTCGGGGCCTTGAAGCTGAACCGAGATTCCGTCGGGATCTTCAAAATAGAGTTCCTTGACGTCATCTCGCGGGCTGATTCGGCCCTTGATCCCTTTCTTCTCGAGCGTTTTGAGGGTTGAATCCGCCTCGAAGTTCTCCACGCCGAGACAGAAGTGATGGATGCGAGGGGACCCAATATCGTAGAGGCCAAGGAAGCTCGACGGCCCGACACCCAGATTGAGGCCGTTCGTCTGGCGGCTGACGACCGACATGGCGAGCAGCTCCCGATAGAACCGATGGGAACGCTCGACATCGGAAACCGCCAAGGTGACATGATTCAACGTGGCCGCGCGGAGTGGGGCCTGCGCCGGCGCGGCGGCGGCTACCGCCGAGGTTGCTGTTCTCGCCGATGCGGTGATCAGTTGGCGGCGACTCATCGAGCCCCGCTCGTAGCTTGCCAACAAGTTTTCGATTTCGGTAATCATGCGAAACCTCCACGGAGAATTATGGCTGCTTCTTGGCTACGGCGCCGATCGGTTGGGACAAGGTGGATGCTTTCGCTGACCACCAGCTCGTCGAGCTCGGCGATATCCTTGCCACGCGATGAGAAAGACGGCCTTGAAAGCTTCGCAATTTCGCGATCCAAACTTTCCGCCAAGTTGTTGTTTTTTGGCGGGTTGTGCCGATCCCCTTTGCCACGATTGGCTTCGTTTCGCACATTTCCTTGCAGCTAGCTCGAGCACAGCCGGAATTTTCTTGATGGATTCCGGGAACTGCTTGCTCAGGATAGCGGTGGTGTCAACCCGGTCTTGTCCAAAGCTACGATCTGCACGCCAACTGCTACGTCACCAAGCCGGTCGACTTAGACCAATTTCTCGAGGCCGTCCGCTCGATCGAAAACTTCTGGCTGTCGGTGGTGATGCTGCCGAAAACTTGACCGAACCGGGGCTCAATTGGGGCATCGCGGGGCGGAGGTGTGGTGCCCCCGGGGGTGCGGGTCATGGTGGGCCGGCGGGGTGGGCCGATGCTTGCGGCGCCGCTGCTCAATCCCGAAGTTTGCTCAAGGCGAAATCCACAAAGGCAGGATTAGCCGCATTTTTCACGACAGTTTTCTCTTCTACGCCCACAAGCCGGCCCAGAATCACTCGCGGCCAATAGGCATGGCCGATCCATTGCCAACGTGCACATTCGATCAGAGAGTCCAGGGCTCGGTCCTTGATTGCCGCCAGGACTCGGGCGTTTCGTGATCGTGTCAGCTCCGCGAGGACTGCAATCGCCTTGTTCCGGTCCGCCCATATTCCTGAAGAAAGAAGCTCGATAAACAAGGACTCCGGTATGGGCGCGGCGAGTTCGATTTCTGAGGCGACCAGAACGCCGAGCGCTCGAATCGCGTTGTTGCGGACATTCTTGTCCGGGTCGCGGGCCGCTTCGTAGAGGACGCGGATCTGCTCGGAGCTGTGTTCGACGTAGCCGGCTGTCTGAGCCGCAACGGCGCGCTGTCGAGCATCCGAAGAATCCGTCAGCACTGAAAAGACGAGTGGTTCGTGGGCCACGGCGAACTCTCTTATCTGAAGCTCGATGGCTCGCGCCGTAGGGTCACGCGTGAGGGCGTAGCCGAGAGATGTGTCTTCTTCGATGGCCTCGCCGCCGCGTTCTACCGCGTCGATCAGCGCCTTTTCCAGCTCCTCATGCAGTGACGACAATTCCGCCGGTAGGCGCGGGGATTGACGAGGTTCGTCACGGAATTGGATTTTTTTGCTGGTCGTACCACCGGCCAGCCCCACGTAGATACGGCGCTTCCCGGCCTCATCGCAACACACGATCGCAATGTCCGTCGGGTCGGTCCCGACAATGGACTTGACAGTATTCCGTATACTCGCTCGGATTTCGCTAGGTCGGGTGCCGTCCCATTTCACCGGCAAGGCTTTGCGGATCGCCGCTACATCGAGGCCGCCATAACCGAAGAATTCGATCCCGCCGATACCCGGGTCCGCGCCACAGATCGACGCCGCGGAGAAAACCGCGGCTGCGAAGTAAACAAATCGACGCATTTGCCCATCCTACGGAAGTCCGACCGATACGGCCAAGGGCGGTAGATTGTCTCTCACCCCGCCTCGATCTTGGCCCACATATCCGCAGCCAGCCACTCGGCTTCTCGTTTGTTGCTAATGCCGCGGCCGGCGGGTTTGGGGCGGCCGACCTTTCGATGCAGTTTGATGTCGTAGTAGGCCTTGGCCGATTGGGTTGCGGTTTGGCCTTGTTGCATGCCGATTTCGGCTTTGACGGCGGTGATTTCCGAGCAGGGAATTTCCCGACGGCGACCCAGACCGAGCACAGTGCGGCGAATCGCCACCGTGCCCTCCTCAATGCGGACCAGCGTTACGCTAACCCATAGGTCGATCGTGGCGACGAAGATCAATACACCGATCAAGCCGCAGACGATCGGGAACAACATGGGCGCGCCCAGATAGAGCTGCAACCAGATTGCTCCCAGCCAAACGATCAGAAAGACCGTCATGCCGACAGCGGCGCCGAAATTCCTCGCCGCCCCGAAGTAGTACTCGGTCCCACCGAAGGGGCTGGGGCGAACGATGACCGTGGCTTCGAGCGGGTCGAAAGCCTGCTCTGACTTGGGGGCGAAACCGAACCCCGCCTCATCTTCCGAGGCTTCGGGCGAGCTTTCCGTTGTCTTGAAAACGGGAATCTCGAACTGTGTCTTGAAATCGATCCCGGGGATATCCGCGTCGGCTTCGAGTCTCCACACGATGCTGCTGCTGGGGTCGCTCCCGTCGGTCTGCTCGCACTCGTAGGGGACCGCGAACGCCACCGGAATTGACGTGCCTTGGTAGGCGGGTTGCAGGCGTTCTCTCGGGATGTTCGATTCTTCTTGCCACAGAACACGTTCGTGGGTCGTGCGGTTCTTCCCGGCCCCGGAAACCGTGCGGCGAATGGAGGACAGCTTGAGGGCGACGCCCTTGTCGGGGAGGGTTTGAAGAGCGGTTTCGATGGTCCCCCGCACGCGCCCGCCGATTACACCGGGCAGCGCGGTCATCGCAAAGGTCGAGGCGCGCCGAACCTGCGGTGCCTCGCGGTGGCCCGAACCGCCCAGACAATCATCCCAACCCCGACAAGGGGGAACAGCAGTCCGATCAAAGCTACTGTGTTGCCGCGGGCGTATTCCTTGGGTAGCTGGAAAAGCAGGGGCGCCGAGATCAGGTTCCAGAAAACGGCAAAGACCCAACTGACGACGAGCGTACTCTTCGAGGCGCCGCGGACGCGCCCTTGCGCCCAGTCGGGCCGCCACATCCAGGGGGAGTCGGGGTGTAGCTGCCGCAGCGCTTGCTCCTCGCGGCCCTTGCTTTTGAGATAGCGGCCGAGCAGGATCATCGCCACGCCGGCACCGAAAAAAATCAGCCCGACAAGCATGAGCACGGCGAGCTTTTCGGTGTCGAGGCTGTCGCTTTCGATCAGGCGAAGGCCCTGCCAAAAAGCCCATAGTCCGCTGACGGCGAAGGGAATGCCGAGAACGGTGAGAAACCCGGAGCCGTGGGTACCTGAGGACGTATTCATGTCGAAAGCGAGCGCATAGGTGATAACGGCGGCGGGCGCAACCTCATTGTTTCGACCCTCGCCGTCGGCGGTTTCATTGTAGCCCGGGGGGGTGCCGGGTTCCCCCCAAAGGATGTAACGTTACGGACACAGTAGTGCCACGACCGCGTGAAAAAGTTTGTTTGGCTGCAAAGCACTATTCTCGAGTGACCGCATCGCGTGGGGGCTGTGAAAAAATGGGGGACAGTCCACTTCGCACCAGGAGAAATTATTGATTTGATGGAACTTATTCGGTCGGCGCTCGGTACAGTCCCCAATTTTTCACAGCCCCGTGGCGATGCGGCTCTGGTTGCAGTGGTTTCCTCCGCTAAGGCGGATCGAAGCTTTCTCAACAAGGTCGCGGAAAGGTGTCTTTTCACGTGGTCTGAGTAGCAGGGGGCGAAAGCGCCTCGGCTTTGCGGTATTGCTTCGCGGTTTGAAATAATGTTAACGATGCCCCGGGCAAGCTGGGGCGCGAAGGGTTGGTGCGACCCGGCACTGGGCCGGTTGTTTGTTCCAATCCCGTTGGGGAGGGGAATGACTCGTTTCGTGGTCACCGACGTGGCGGCCTTGTTGTTGCTGATTGCGGTCGCTTGTTCGCCGACGCCCGAGATAGAACCGGCCGCGCCGACGCCGGAGGTGGGCTTCGCGGTCGAAGCCGATCTCATCCACGTCACGCTCCAAGGCAAACCCTTCACTACGTACCACTTCGGAGAAGAGTGGCCGAAGCCTTTTCTGCACCCGGTCGTTTCACTGCGGGGCACGGATGTGACCCGCGGCTGGCCGGTTGCGCCGCGCGAAGGTGAAAGCGACGACCATGTTTGGCATCGCGGCCTTTTCATGGGCCACGACGGCATCAACGCCGTCGACTTCTGGCGCGAGAAAGCGCCCGAGGAAACCGCCCGGCTCAAGCCGCGCGCGGCGCCGGTGACGGACGAGGCCGCCGGGACCCTGCGGGTCGAACTGGATCTCGAAACCCCGGAAGGCGAATCGCTGGGGGCCTTGCGGCAGCAATTCACGTTCAGCGGTTCGGGCGAAAACGCGATTGTCGACGTCGACGTCGCCATCGTCGCCGACCGCGGCGTCGCGCTCACGTTGAGCGATACCGAAGAGGCCTTTGTCGGAATGCGCTTTGACGACGCCTTCAAACAGGAAAACGGCGCTTGGCTGACCAATGCCGACGGTCTCCTGGGCACCGAGAATATCTGGGGGAAACAGGCGGCTTGGGTCGATTATTCGACTACGTTGGCGGGCGAGAAAATCGGCGTGGCGATGTTCGATCACCCCGCCAATCCGCGCCACCCAAGCCGCTGGCATGCGCGCGGGTACGGCTTCTGTACCGCGAATGCTTTTGGCATTCGAAACTTCACCGGCGATGAGTCCGAAGACGGGAAGATGGAAGTCGCCGAGGGCGACGAGTTGCGGTTCCGGTATCGCTTTGTGATTCACCCCGGAGACGCGGATGAGGCGGGCGTAAAGGAGTTGTACGGGGTGTACACACAAGGTAACTAGTGTATTGGATGAGTAATCGCGCACCTTACGATTTGGTTTCGAGGAGGGAAGCCCGTCGAAACGGGCTGAAGATTCGCGAGCAGCGGCGTCAACCCGCCGTAAACGGCGGGCCTAACGGAAGACAAAGCCGCGTAAACGCGGCTCAATTTGCACGCCTGCACGCACTCGTGTCGATCGCGCTGCCTCTCACATCGCCCGGTATCGAAACAACCCACGATAAGTTACGATCTGATTGGCGCACTACACCAGCGAGCGAGGCTCCAACGAAAACACCATGGCGGACGCAAAATCATCCAACGCAAACCGTTCGAGCCGACGCGAGTTTCTGGCCACCACCGGTGCGGCGGCGGCGATTGGTTCGGCGGCGGGGGCGCCGGCATCGGCGGATACAACGAAGCCTTTCCGCATCGACGTCCAGAGTCACATGTACCCTCCGCCGGTACTGGACTTCATGATGACGCTCGACGACCTTCCGCGAGCGTACAAAAAAGACGGCTCCTACTACACGATCACCGGCGAATGGCATCGGCGCGTGCGGGAAGCCCACATGGATGTTGACGCCAAGTTGGCGGCGATGGACGAAGCCGGGATCGCCATGACAGCGCTTTCGATCAACGATCCCGGCCCGGAGCGTTTCGGAGCGAACGGCCCGAAGGTCGCGCGGCTGGCGCATGATTTCATCGGCGGCGTGATCCGATCGCACCCCAGCCGCTTTTTCGGGTTGGCGACGCTGCCGCTGCAAGACGAAGCGGCTTCGCGCACGGAACTCGACCGCTGCGTCGACAAGCTGGATTTTCGCGGCATCCTGCTCTACTCGAACCTGGCGCGACAGTTTCCCGACGAGCCGCAGTTCCGTTGGTTGTTCGGGCGTGCCGAGCAGATGGGCATTCCGATTCTGCTCCACCCGGCGTATCCGATGACCTACGACGCGGTCAAGGGCTACTATATGGTGGCCGGGCTGGGGCTGATGTTCGACACGACGATCGCGTTGTCGCGGCTGATTTTGGCGGGGATTCTCGACGAGTTCCCAAAATTGAAGTTGCTCTGCCCGCACGTTGGCGGCACGTTGCCCTACCTGATCGGGCGCATCGATCATCAGACGCAGGTGCTGGGGCGAGGCGCCGACCATATCACGAAGCCGCCGAGCGAATACCTGCGGCAGATCTATCTCGACGCTGTGTCGCCGATCCCGTTGGGTGTGAAGTACGGGCTGGATTTCGTGGGACCCGACCAGTTGCTCTACGCCAGCGATCACCCCTGGGTCGATCCAAAGTTGATTATTAGGAATGTCGAGAGCCTGGACCTCGACGCGGAGACGAAGACGAAGATTTACCGGGACAACGCACGGAAGCTCTTCAGCCTGTAGAGGCTCGCGCGAAAGAAGGGGAGTCGGTGCAGTCGATTGCTATGAATCCGTGGTTTCATAATACCGCCGCGAAAATGGGCGCCGATTCGTTCCCGCCACCCTTTCAGGGTTCGGGCCCTGGTGGGGTGTCTACCCAGGGTTCCGCTTCGCTTCACCCTGGGCTAAATTCCTGTCGCCGCTTCGCGGCTCAAAGCAATGAGCGAGTTTTTTAACGTAATGCACGAAACTCTTGTCGGTCGGACTTAGACTATAGGAGTCGACAGCTTGTACCTATGAAATCGAACCGCAGAGAGTTCTTGGGACTGATCGGGGCCGCGGCCGCCGTCGAGAGCGCGCGGGCCGGGGACGAAGACGATCGCTTTCGCCTGGCGATTTGCAACGAAACATTCGACGGTTGGAATTTCCGCGACCAGATGGCGGGGACGATCCGCTTCGGCTATACCGGGACCGAGATCTCACCCTTTACGCTGGCTGATGATCCCTCGACGGTTACCGACGCGCGCCGACGCGCTTTGCGGCACATCATGGCCGATGAAGGCGTCGAGTACGTTGGACTGCACAACTTGCTCAAAGTCCCGGCCGGAATCCATGTCACGACCGAAGACGCCGAGAAACGCCGAGAAGGGTGGGAGTTATTCCGCAAGCTGATCGATCTGGCGGCCGACTTGGGGGATAACGCCCGCATGATCTTCGGGTCGAGCAAGCAACGTTCGGCGAAATTGGGCGGAACAACAATCGCGGATGCGAAGAAGCGCCTGGTTGAAGGCCTGGCCGAGGCGGCCCCGCACGCTGAAGCGCGGGGAGTGAAGATCCTGATGGAGCCGCTCGCGCCGCACCTTTGCGATGTCGTCAACACGATGGCCGAAGCGGTTGAGATCGTCGATCAAGTGAATAGCCCGGCGGTGCGTTCGATGTTTGACACGCACAATGCGGCGGCGGAGACGCTGGGGCATGGCGAAGTGATCAAGAAGTATCTGCCCTATATCGAGCATGTCCACATCAATGAGATAGACGGCCGACACCCCGGCACCGGCGACTATGATTTCATACCCGTGCTACAGGCGCTCAAGGATGTGCAATTCAAGCACTGGGTATCGCTTGAGGTGTTCAAGTTCAAGCCGAGCCCCGAGGTTGTGGCGCGAGATTCCGAGCGTTTGCTGCGGCAATGGGAGGCCGGGCTCGGCTGAGAAGCGATGATGGCGGACCGACGTAGAAAGGGTTTCCTAACGGCGGCGCTCTGCTTGCCGGTCGCCGCGGCGTTGACCGCATCGCTCCAGGCGCAGATCCCTCCGGCGGCGGCCGAAACAGTCGATTTCACCCGCGACATCCAGCCGCTACTGGCCGCGAGTTGCCAGGTCTGCCATGGTGCGCGGGTTCAGATGAACGGGCTGCGGCTCGACCGCCGCGAGGACGCGCTGAAAGGCGGCTATTCGGGAGCAGTGATCGTTCGGGGCGACGGTGCCGCGAGCAAGCTGGTTCAAATGGTCGCCGGGGGGGTTGAAGGCAAGATCATGCCGCCGGCGGGGGATCGGCTGTCGAACGAGGAAATCGGCTTGTTGCGCGGCTGGATCGATCAGGGCGCCGAGTGGCCCGAGGCCGCCGGGGGCGAAGAGGAAGTCACAAGCGCCCCGAAATCTTCCCACTGGGCTTTTCAGCCGCTCGAGCAGCCTACTCCGCCCAGAGTTTCCGACACTACTTGGGGGCGCAACGAGATTGACCGCTTCATCCTCGCCAAGCTCGAGGCCAAGGGGATTGCGCCTTCCACCGAAGCCGACAAGCCGACGCTGATTCGCCGCTTGAGCCTCGACCTGACGGGCTTGCCGCCTACGCCGGACGACGTGGAGGCCTTTCTCGCCGCCGATACCGAGACGGCTTACGAAGCTCTTGTGGACCGGTTGCTCGATTCGCCGCACTATGGGGAAAGATGGGGTCGCCATTGGCTGGACCTGGCTCGCTACGGCGACAGCCACGGGTTTCGCGGCGACCAATTTCGCCCGCACGCTTGGCGCTACCGGCATTGGGTCATCAACGCGTTCAACAGCGACATGCCGTTCGATCGATTCACGATCGAGCAAATGGCGGGCGACCTGATTCCCGAGCGCGGCGTCGAGCAGTGGGTGGCGACCGGTTTTCACCGCAATACGCCGACGAATACGGAAGGCGGGTCTGACCCCGAAGAGTGGCGCTTCGAGCAAGTCGTCAACCGAACCAATACTTTGGGAACGGTGTGGTTAGGGATCACCGCCGGCTGCGCGCAGTGTCACGATCACAAATATGATCCGCTGACGCAGAAGGAATACTATCAACTCTTCGCCTTTTTCAACGACGCCGAAGAGATCAACATCGACGCCCCCCTCGCCGGTGAGCGCGGCCCTTACCTGCGCGCGCTGCCGGACTACCAGGCCGAGCGTAACCGTCTGCTCGACGAGCACGACATCCGGGAACGAAAGGCCGTGTGGGAAGAGAAGGTGCGCTACCACGCCAAGAATCCCGGTGAGGCGAACAACTGGGATGTGGCTTTCGATGAATTGCGAACGTTCGTCGATCTCGGCGAGACGATTCTTTTTACACCGCCCGAGTTTCGTTCGCTGAAATGGGAAAAGCGGATTATCGATCACTTCGTCGCCGATTACCGCCAAGTGGTGGGCATGAAGAAGTGGGAGGAGATGGGCTTCAAGGAGCTGCGAGACAAGCTCAAGGACCTCGACAAGTCGTTACCGCCCTTCAGTGAGGCGCAGGCGATTCACATCGAACGCATCCCGCGCAAAAGCTACGTCTTTTTGCGAGGCAGCTTCAAAGACGCCGGCGTCGAAGTCGATCCCGCGACGCCGGCGTGGCTACATCCGTTCGAGGCCGAGGGACGCGCGACGCGGCTCGATCTGGGGCGTTGGCTGGCATCGCCTGAAAACGTTGTCACGCCGCGCGTGACGGTCAACCGCGTTTGGCAGGAGCTTTTCGGCCGCGGCATCGTGACGACGTCGGAAAATCTCGGCTCCCAGGGAGACCGCCCGTCCCACCCGGGCTTGCTCGACTGGCTGGCTGTTGAGTTTCGCGAAACGTTGAGCTACAAGAAAACGATTAAGACGATCGTCATGTCGGCGGCTTATCGGCAATCTTCGCATGCGCGGGCCGACATCGCCGAAGGCGACCCGGAAAACCTGCTGCTGGCGCGCCAGGGCCGCTTCCGTTTAGCCGCGGAGCTGATTCGAGATTCCACGTTGACGGTTAGCGGTCTGCTCTATCCGAAGGTTGGAGGCCGCAGCGTTCGCCCGCCGCAACCCGACGGCGCGAAACGCATGGGAGCGACCGGTGACGGCGGCTGGAAAGTGAGCGAAGGCGCGGACCGATACAGGCGCGGGATGTACATTCAGTACCAGCGCATGGCGCCCTATCCCTTGTTGACGAATTTCGATATGCCCAGCGGCTACGTCGCCGCCTGCCGCCGCGATCGCTCGAATACGGCGCTGCAGGCTTTGAATTTGCTGAACGACCCGGTCTTTATCGAAGCCGCGCAGGCGCTGGCCGTGCGGACGTTGGGCGAGGTTGACGAGACGACCGAGCGGCTGAATCATGCCTTCAAACTGTGTTTGGCGCGCGATCCGGACCCGGTCGAGACGGATTGGTTGCGAACATCGCTTGCGGAGCAGCGCTCGATTCTGGCCGCCGATCCCGGACGGGCGCGAAAGCTGTTTCCCGTGGAGATGGCGGAGTTGGCTCCCGAAGAGGGCGCGGCGTGGGTGGGGATCAGCAGCGTGTTGCTGAATTTGGACGAGTTTTTGACGCGGGAATAGGGGGGGTGTGAAAAAAGGGGGACAGTCCACTTCGCGCCGTCGAGGCTGATTGATTGAATGGAACTTTTTCGGTCGGCGCTTGGTACAGTCCCCATTTTTTCACACCCCCGAGCAACGGAAAAAGATGACGATCGACCAATTCGCCGCCATCCAATCTCGCCGCCGTTTTTTGCAAAACTGCGGAGCCGGGATCAGCACGGCCGCGATGGCCCACTTGCTCGGGATCGAAGGCCGCACGGCTGCTTCGAAGATATCCGGCCTCAACCCGATGGCTCCGCGCCGGCCGCACTTCGAGCCCAAGGCGAAGAACGTCATTTTGATGTACCAGTCGGGCGCTCCCAGTCAGCTCGACCTTTTCGCCCCCAAGCCCGGCCTGCGCAAATGGCACGGCCAATCCCTGCCGCCCTCGATGACCAAGGACCTCAAGCTGGCCTTCATCAAGCCGAACGCCAAGGTCATGGCCGGCGCCTACGAGTTCAAGAAATACGGCCAAAGCGGCATGGATTTCTCGGAGTTGGTGCCCCACTTGGGCAGTTGCGCCGACGACATCTGCATGATCCATACGATGAACACGGAGACGTTTAACCACGACCCGGGCGTGCTGATGTTGACGACCGGGCATACGCAGTTCGGGCGGCCGTCGATCGGCGCCTGGGCGGCGTACGGATTGGGAAGCGAATCGGAGAACCTGCCGGGGTTCGTGGTGCTGGGTTCGGGCAAGGGGCCCAACGGCGGGTCGAATATCTGGGGCAACGGCTTTCTTCCCTCGGCCTATCAGGGAACCCGCTTCCGCACGACCGGCGAGCCGATTCTCTATCTGGCGAATAACGAAGGCGTCAGCCGCGAGTTGCAACGTTCGCGGCTCGACGTCATTCGCAAACTCAATCAAAAGCGCTACGAAGAGACGGGCGACCTCGAAATCGCGGCCCGCATCAATTCCTATGAATTGGCGTTTCGGATGCAGACGGCGGCGCCGGATCTGCTCGACTTTTCCGACGAGCCGCAACATATCCTCGATTCCTACGGCACGGAGAAGGAACCCACTCGGGCCTTCGGGACGAATTGCCTGTTGGCGCGCCGGATGGTCGAGCGCGGCGTTCGCTTCGTCATGCTGAACCACGGCGACTGGGACGCGCACAAGGAAATCGACAAGAATCACCGTGAAAACTGCTCGATGGTCGACCAACCGGCCGCGGCGCTAATCAAGGACTTGAAGCAACGCGGGCTGCTCGATTCGACGCTGGTGATCTGGAGCAGCGAGTTTGGCCGCACGCCGATGATTCAACTCGATCGTCCCGACGAAGGCGCGGGGCGCGACCATCATCCCGACTGCTACAGCCTGTGGCTGGCCGGCGGCGGCGTCAAACCCGGGACGATCATTGGCGAAACCGACGAGATCGGCCTAAAAACGGTCAGCGGCAAAGTGCACGTGCACGATCTGCAAGCCACGGTGCTGCATTGCCTGGGGTTCGACCACGAGAAGCTGACCTATCATCATCAGGGGCGCGATTTTCGGTTGACGGATGTGGACGGGAAGATTGTTGACCAAGTGTTGGCATAACTGTACTAAAATGGACGCAAAGATAAACGCGAAGTATTCGGAAAATAGAAAACAAACCGGAGGCCGCCGAGGTTCTTCGGGAGACTTGTCATGATTCGCGTTCGCAAAAGCACCGCCTGTTTGCGGTTCCTCCTGCCGGTTGTTCTCCTAGTCCCCGCCGGAGTCGCGCAGACTTCCGCCGAGCTGCCTGCGCCGGTCGAGGGTAAAGTCGATTTCGCCCGCGACATTCAACCTTTGTTCGCTTCTCGATGTACGGTATGCCACGGCGAAGCGCAACAGTTGAGCGGGTTGCGGCTCGATCGCCGGTCGTCCGCGATGAAAGGCGGCTATTCCGGGGCCGTCATTGTTCCGCACAAGAGCGCTGAGAGCAAACTGGTCCACATCACGGCCGGCATGGTGAAAGACGTTATCATGCCGCCGGTCGGCGATCGTTTGACGGGGCGCGAAATCGGTCTGTTGCGGGCTTGGATCGATCAGGGCGCGCCGTGGCCCGAGGAAACGGAAAGCTCGGACGGTGGA
Organism: Bryobacterales bacterium; assembly: GCA_965248235.1. Lineage (GTDB taxonomy): Bacteria > Acidobacteriota > Terriglobia > Bryobacterales > UBA6623 > UBA6623. The sequence goes on from CBDFIU010000005.1 coordinate 138,450, forward strand.
ATCACCTTCGACTCGAGTGGTCTGTCGCATTGGGCCTATCGTCCGTTGAAAAAGCCGGCCGCTCCCGATGTGGCCGACGAAAAATGGGCGCGGAATTCCATTGACCGTTTTGTTCTCGCGAGGCTCGAAAAGGAGGGCGTCGAGCCGTCGCCGGAAGCCGACCGGTACACTCTGTTTCGACGCCTGCACCTTGACCTGACCGGGCTGCCCCCGGCGCCCGACGAGATCGCGGCCTATGCCGCCGACCCGAGCCCCGATGCTTATGAGGCCTGGGTCGATCGCCTGCTTGATTCGAAACATTACGGTGAAAAATGGGCCATGCAGTGGCTCGATTTGGCGCGCTACGCCGATAGCGACGGCTATGAAAAAGATCTCGTTCGGCCGCATGCCTGGCGTTACCGTCACTGGGTGATCAACGCGCTCAACGACGACATGCCCTTCGATCAGTTCACGATCGAGCAGATCGCCGGCGACCTGCTGCCCAACGCCGACACCGAGCAGAATGTCGCGACGGGCTTTCATCGAAATACACTCAAAAACCGCGAGGGCGGCGTCAAGATCGAGCAGTTTCGCTTCGAGGAAGTAGTCGACCGCGCCAATACCGTCGGCACCGTCTGGATGGGCCTAACCGTGGGTTGCGCCCAATGCCACGACCACAAATACGATCCCATCACGCAAAAGGATTACTACAGCCTGTTTGCTTTCTTCAACAACGCCGACGAGGTCAATATCGACGCTCCCTTGGACGGCGAGATGGGCCCCTATCTATCGCGACTTCCCCAATACCGGGTCGAACGCGACAAATTACTGCGCGACAATCGCGTCTACGAACTGATGCCGCCCTGGGCAGAGAAGATGCGTTTGGCGGCGCGCAATCCGGGTAAGTGGACCGACTGGGATCACGCCTATGACGCACTCGGCAAGTATCTCGACAACGGCCACGGCATTGTCGAAAAAGACCCCGCCGATCGTACTCGCAAAGAGGCCGACGGAATCATCGATCACTTCGTCAAGAACTACCACCGCGTCATCACCAAGGAGTTCAACGAAGAACTCAACTACGAGGACATCTTCGAGAAGATCCAGCAGCAGAGGGAGGCGTTTCCCTCGATCAGCGAAGCCCAGGCGATCGCCGAAAGCCCTGAAGACCGCAAGAGCCATATCCATATTCGCGGCGCATGGAATAAGACCGGCATCGAGGTTTCGCCCGGCGTGCCCGCGTTTCTCGGCTCGTTGCCCGACACCGCTAAAGCCTCGCGCGTGGATCTGGCGGAGTGGGTCGTTTCGGAAAAAAACCCCCTTACCCCGCGCGTCACCGTGAATCGTATCTGGCAGGAATATTTCGGGGCCGGGTTAGTGCTGACATCGGAGAACTTCGGTAGCCAGGGCGAGGAGCCTTCGCATCCGGGACTGCTCGATTGGTTGGCGGCCGACTTCGTCGGGGGCGGCTGGAGTTTGAAGAAAGTCCATAAGACGATCGTGATGTCGGCGGCCTATCGGCAATCGTCGGCCGCGCGTCCCGAACTCGACGCCCGCGACCCGGACAATCGTCTGCTCGCGCGCCAACGGCGGCTGCGCTTGCCGGCGGAGCTGTTGCGCGATTCGACTCTTACGGTCAGCGGGCTGCTTTATCCCAAGATCGGCGGCCCCAGCGTGCGGCCTCCGCTGCCCAAGGGAGTCACCGATTTGTCGTACGCCGATTCGATCGAGTGGCCCGAGAGCACGGGGAAAGACAAGTACCGCAGGGGGCTCTACGTATTGCTGCAGCGGACGATCCCTTATCCGCAAATGGCCGCCTTCGATGCCACCGCGCGTGAGGTTGCGCTGTGCCGCCGAGAGCGCTCGAATACGCCTCTGCAGTCGTTGAACTTGTTGAATGACCCGGTGTTCATGGAAGCGGCACAGGCCTTCGCGGTGCGCATCTTGAACGAAGCCGAGCGCAACTTCGACGATCGGCTGCGCTACGCGTTTCAGGTCGCTCTAGCGCGCCCGCCCAGCGATAGCGAAGTTAAGTCTCTCGGTGGATATTACCGCCGTCAAACGCGCATTTTCGAGCAAGAGCCAGGGGCCGCGGAGAAGGTCGCCCCGGTCGATCTGGCCGGTATCAGTCGCATTGAAACCGCCGCCTGGACGGGGTTGAGCAGCGTGTTGCTCAACCTGGACGAGTTTATTACGAGAGAATGAGAAACGATCTATAAGAGCGCATACGGCGATGCCATCCGCCGAAACAGCATCTGCATCCCAACCGCGAATTTTCGGCTCACAGCTCACGGTTGACAGCTCACCGCAAAATGAATCTCCGCGACTTCCAACGCATTCAGACCAGGCGCCACTTTTTTAAGTTCGCGGCGGGCGGCATCGAGACCGTCGCTCTCGCTCACTTGCTCGGGCGTGACGGCCTTGCCGAGCCGCGTGAGTTGCCGAAGGTTAATCCGCTGGCCCCGCGCGAACCGCACTTCGCACCCAAGGCCAAGAACGTCATTTTCCTGCTGATGGCCGGCGGGCCGAGTCAAATCGATCTCTACGACCCCAAGCCCGAGCTGCAAAAGCGCCATGGGCAGGCCTTGCCGCCCTCGCTGACGAAAGACCTCAAGCTGGCTTTTATCAAGCCCTCGGCCAAGGTTCTCGGCAGCCCGCGGGAATTTCGCAAGTACGGCCAAAGCGGCACCGAATTTTCCGATTACATTCCTCACATCGCCTCCTACGCCGACGACATCGGCGTGATTCGTTCGATGCACACCGAGGCGTTTAATCACCACCCGGGGCAGGCCATGCTGATGAGCGGCAGCACGATGGCCGGACGGCCGACGGTGGGTTCGTGGGTCAGCTACGGCCTCGGCAGCGAGGCGGACGACCTGCCGGCATTCGTGGTGCTGAGTTCCGGCCGAGGCGCCAGCGCGGGCTCGACGAATTGGTCGAGCGGCTTCCTGCCCTCCACCTATCAAGGCGTCAACTTTCGCGGAAGCGGGGATCCGATTCTCTATCTCACGAACCCGCCCGGCGTCAGCGCCACGACGCAGCGAGCCCGACTCGATGCGATTCGCGAACTCAACGAGGCGCGCTACCAACATACGGGCGATCTGGAAATCGCCTCGCGCATTCATTCTTACGAGCTGGCCTTTCGGATGCAGACGGCCGGCCCCGAGCTGCTTGATTTTTCGAATGAATCGAAAGCGACGCTCGATTTCTACGGCGTCGGCGAAGAGGCCACCAACGCCTACGGGACAAACTGCCTGCTGGCCCGCCGCATGGTCGAGCGCGGCGTGCGAGTCGTGTTGCTGGTCCATGCGAGTTGGGACCACCATCAGAAAGTCGACGAAAAGCTGGGGGAGTATTGCGGCGCCACCGACGCGCCGGTCGGCGCTCTGCTCGGTGACCTGAAGCAGCGCGGCCTACTCGATGAAACCATGGTCGTGTGGGGCGGGGAGTTTGGCCGCACGCCGATGGGGCAACTCGAGCGTCTCGACGAGGCGGCCGGACGTGACCACCACCCCAACTGCTTTTCGATGTGGGCCGCCGGCGGCGGCATCCGGGGCGGGCAGGTGATCGGACGAACCGACGACCTCGGGCTGAACATCGCCGAAGACCCGGTTCACATCCACGATCTGCAAGCGACCATGCTGCACGCCTTGGGCCTGGAACACAAACGGCTCACCTACAACTTCATGGGCCGCGCATTCCGCTTGACCGACGTGGGCGGGAATGTTGTCAAGAAGCTGGTGTCGTAAGAGAACAAGCGGCCGGCAAGTGAATTCAGTGATCTCGCGGACCCCTCACTTGCGTTCGGGGCTCTGTTTCTCGTTGAGGACGCTCATCGCCCATTCAGCATGCTCGGCGATCACCGGGTCCGGGGAGAGCGCCATCCGGGCGAGGGGTTCCAAGAACTTTGGCTCGCCGCTGTTGCCCATCGCCACGGCCACGTTGCGCAAGAACCCTCTGTGACGGCTACGCTCAATCGGCGTACCGCGGAAACGCCGATCAAACTCCTCGGGACTCAGCTCCGCCAGATCCTCTAACTCCGGCAGCGCGTTGCGCGGCTGAAACTCCTCAGCCTCGGTCACCGCGGCGCGCCGATTCCAAGGGCAGACGTCTTGGCAGATGTCGCAGCCGAACAGGTGCGCACCCATTTCGGAACGGGCACTCTCGGGAATGGGGCCTCGCAATTCGATATTCCAATAGGAAATGCAGCGGGTTGAATCGAGCGCGTAAGCCGGGCCGTCCTCGCCGTCGGCGGGGACGAGGGCATCGGTGGGGCAGGCGTCGATGCAGCGAGTGCAGCTTCCGCAACGAAACGGCGCCGGGTCGTCCGGTTCGAGATCGAGCGACGTCAGCAGCTCACCCAAGAAAACCCAGGAACCCACTTGCTGGTTGATCAAGCAGGTGTTGTGGCCGATCCATCCCAACCCGGCCTGGTGGGCGTAGGCGCGTTCCAGCAACGGGGCGGTATCGACGCAAATCTTCGTCTCGAACGGCCCGAAATCTCGACGCAAGACCTCGACCAGGGCCTCCAGCCGCCGCTTCAGCACGTGATGATAGTCCTCGCCCCAGGCGTAACGCGACACCCAACCGCGCCCTTCGTAATCGATTTCGGTCGAATACGGATGCGCGGTGTTGTACACAACCCCAACGGAAATCACCGACTGGGCCGAAGGGAGAAGGCTTCGCGGATCGGCCCGCATCTCGCCGCGCCGGCCCTCGAGATAGCCCATGCGTCCGGCGAAACCGCGTTCGAGCCACTGGGGATAGAAAGCCGCCTCGAGGGTGGGACGCGCTTTCGCGACTCCCACCAGGTCGAATCCGAGGTCAAGCGCCCGCTCTTTTACCTTTTTCGCCGGCACCTCTCGATGATACGCCGGCAGGGGTGTTCGCGACCGGAGGGGGGCGGGGCCGCAGGGGAAGACATGTCGCCAAGAGTGGCGACACGGTACGCCTGGTGACTTGCGCCACGGCGGGCGTGTTCTGCATCGAGGAGATTGCGGGCCTGTTTTCGGCGGAGCCTGCTTCGCACTGGACGGGTTATTGATTCAGGGAAACGCTTCGGTCAGCGCTGGGTACAGCTATCCCGCATTTCTCATCGCCTGACGGGCAAAGCGCACGATAGACCCCCATTACATCGTTGCGCTTGCTTGCCGTGCTCACCGTACTGTTCAAGTACGCCTCTTTGTTCAAGTGATGGGTCGCCAAGCGGCGCGCGCCTCGTACTGACGGGCCTCTCATGCACTTTGCCACGCCACGCGATAAGAAAAGCGGGCTAGCCTCTTACATCAAGATCTGAAACTGAATGCGTACCCGATGGTCTCCGCGGTCTTCCGCAAAGAATGGGTGCAGCCGGAGGTAGCTGTAGTCCGTGTTGACCTTCACGTGGTGGCCATGCAGGTAGCGGTTGAGCCCGATCGTGTACTCGGTCACGCTGCCGCCAACGACGGGGTTGTTGGGTTGGTCGAACGAGACGCCTGAGATACGCGCCGCGAACTCCCATTGGCTCGGAACGATGAAATAACCGAGCTGCCCGTAATAACCCCAGTCGTGGGAATCGACGGGAGAGAGTCTGAGGTTGTTCTTGCGGTAGTAGCCGGCGGTCTGAAAAGCGAAGCGGCCGAGGCGATAGCCGGTGTCGATTGTAACGTTCAAGGTCTCATCACCCGGCATAACATTCTGAAAACCCGAGGCCTGGTCGATCGGATTAAAGGCCGCCGCGAGCCCGAGCGAAAATTGCGCGTCATCGACCACATTGGGCGACGACTCGAGGTAGCCGTAAGGCTCCAGAATGTCGAACTCAAGCCGCCCCTGCACCGCCATGTCGCCGCCGAAGTTTTGCTGGCCGCCGGCGTCCAGTGCACGAATACTGTTCGTTGTGACGATGTGATAGCCTACGCGGCCGCTTTTTCCGCCGAAGGCCGCTCCCACGGCTCTCTGTAGATTGAAGGCGTAGTCGGCGGCGGAGAGATCAGCAAACAACAACTCGCCGGGGTGAGTGTAGAACTGTCGGCTGTACGGCAGGATGAAGCGCCCCATGTGGAACTTCCCCGCGTCGCCCATCTGATAACCGATCCACCAGTCGAGCATGCTCACGCCGTTGGTATTGCCGAACGTGGTCGCCTCGTACTGCATGAAGTAGCTGACGTTCGGATCGAACACGTTGCCCGAGAAGGCTACGCGCCCGAGCGCGAGATCAAAGTTGTTGTTGGTCGCGCCCGCGTCAGGCACGAAGTTCGTAAAGCGGGTTTGCGTGAAGCCATTAATTTTCAAAGAAAATTCTTTACCCTCCATGACAACAAAGCCGCCGTCATACTTGCCCCCTTCCAGTAGGGCTGCTTGAGGGCTCGGGGGCGGCGGAGCGGGCCGAGGCGGCGGAGCCGGCATCGGGCTTGCCGCGGCCATCTCCGCCGTCGCGGCGTGGCCGTTTGAGGGTTCTGATTCGGGTTCGAAGAGGGCCCGACTTACGGTAGGCTCCGCGGTTCCCTGTTGTTGAAGTGTTTCCACTCGCCGCAGTCTTTCCTCCAGCAGTCGGATGTGCTGCTTGAGCAGCTCGATTTGTTGTTGTGGGCCGTTTTGTTCGGCTGTATCTTGGGTCCGCCGCGCCCCTGCCTGAGCCTGCAGAAGCGGACCGCACAACAACGAGAACGCGAGCAATAGAACCCACGTAAACGTGCCGGTCGCGCTCACCGCGGCCGTGCGAGCGGGAAGTGGAATGGCGCCGCCGAGTGAACGGGGGACTCCATATCCGGATGTCGATACTCTCCCCCGGGTAGAACAACTGATCATGCTTAACTCCTTTTTCTCAATCGTTTCCGGACGACCTACGGATGCTGAGTAAGGCGATGAAAAGCGTTAGAAACCTCTCGGCCACCCTGAGAAACCGTTGAGACGCCGTGCGGATTTCTAAGCTTAGACCGGAGATTGAGGTAAATCGAATCAAAAAATTTGATGCAACGAATAAAGGGAGCCGACACTCCGGCCCGAACAGCCGTCGCTCCGGCCCCCACCGCCTATTTAAGGTTGATTTCAAGGGGAAGCGCGGGATCTTGACGCGGGCGGATCAAAGATTTCTATGGTCTGGATTCAAAGTTTCTCTTGGACTTGGGCTTCCGCGGTCACATACTCTATCGGCTACAGAGTCGTGGCGTACCTGCTGTCGATGCCGGCTGCTGGCTTGGTGCAGGCGAGCCGTTTCTCTAGACACAACATAGTCGGCCGATCCACACGCGGAATGTGTTTGGAGCGGGGCCAATTTCAGGAGGTTGAGATCGATGTACATGAGTATTCGCGGTTCGATGAAGTTCTCTCAAGCCCTAGGACGTATCGGCGTTAGGGGTAGTCTGTCGCTGCTGTTGTCGGCCGCTCTTTGGAGCGTCGGCTGTGGCGAAACCAAAACGGAAGAGGCTGGAGATCCGATCAAGGTCGGCGTTCTGCACTCGCTCTCGGGCACCATGGCTATCAGCGAGACCACGCTGAAAGACACGGTTCTCATGATGGTCAAGGAGCAGAACGCGAAGGGCGGTCTGCTCGGAAGACAGCTGGAGGCCGTGGTTGTCGATCCGGCATCCGACTGGCCCCTGTTCGCCGAACGGGCCCGCGAGTTGCTCGAGTCCGAGCAGGTCGACGTCGTCTTCGGGTGCTGGACGTCGGTGTCCAGAAAATCGGTGCTCCCCGTGTTTGAAGAGAACAACGGTCTTCTCTTTTACCCGGTGCAGTACGAGGGCGAGGAGTCGTCGAAGAACGTCATCTACACCGGCGCCGCGCCAAATCAGCAGGCGATTCCGGCCATCGACTACCTTATGAACGAAGTGGGTATCACGCGTTGGGTCCTCGAAGGAACCGACTACGTATATCCCCGGACCACGAACAAGATCCTCGAGGCGTATCTGAAGCAAAAGGGCGTGGCGGATGAAGATATTTCCATCAACTATACGCCGTTTGGCCACTCGGATTGGCAGACGCGGGTGTCCGCCATCCGGGACTTTGGGTCCGCCGGCAAGCCGACGGCGGTGGTCTCCACGATCAACGGTGATGCCAACATTCCGTTCTACCTGGAACTCGGTAACCAGCAGGTGTCCGCCGAGGACATTCCGGTCGTTGCGTTTTCGGTCGGTGAAGAGGAACTGTCGGGTCTCGACACCAAGCCGCTGGTCGGTCACCTTGCCGCATGGAACTATTTCCAGAGCATCGATTCGACGATAAACAGCGAATTCATCAGCGGCTGGAAGGAGTTTGTAGGCAATGCCGACCGGACGACGAACGATCCGATGGAAGCGCACTTCATCGGCTTCAATCTTTGGGCCAAGGCGGTCGAGAAGGCTGGAACGACCGATGTCGACGCGGTGTTGGCCGCGCTTCCCGGCACCGAAACGCCGAACCTGACCGGTGGGGTCGCTCGCGTATTACCGAATCACCACATCACGAAGCCGGTGTATATCGGGGAGGTGCGGGCCGACGGTCAGTTCGACGTCGTCTGGCAAACCGACGGCGAGGTGGCGGGAGACGCCTGGTCCGATTATCTGCCGGTCAGCGAAGACACCACGGCGGACTGGGTGGAGTTGAAGTGCGGAAATTACAATACCGCGACTAACGTTTGTTCAGGCCAGAACTACGAATAACCCGCATCAATTGACTGGCCAACTAGTGAAAAAAGTAGCAAAATTTGGCGAGTGGCGGTCAATCCGGCTGCTGCTCGCCGTTTTCTATTTCGGGTTTCCCGGCTTGACGCGAGCCCAGACAGACGACAACGCGTTTCGGGCTTTGCTGGCGGAGTTCGGCAACGCGAACTTCCGTGAAAAGCGAGTGGTCGCCGAGCGTCTGCTCGATACGGGGCACCCCGGTGTCAGAGATGTACTTGCCGCCCTGCTCGATGGCCGCCTTTTCGTTCGAGACCGGGATCAGCAGCCGTTCATCGTGGAATCGTCGGACGACGGCTTGTCCGAATTTACGCTCCTGGACCCGGCCTCCCTGGAAGACGCGGGGTCCTCTCAGCCGAGCCAACTGAGCCGGGTCATCACCAACAATCCGCTGCGAAAGTTCCTACGCACCGTCATTTCGCGGTTTTCCCTGTCCAGCCCTGATGCCAACCTCCGGCTGGATGCGGTACGGCAGATGCTCCGCTCGCTCGATGCCGCGGCGATCGGGTTGCTGCGGGACAGAGCGCACGAGGAGACGGACGAGCGAGTATCTTACGAGATCGAAACAGCCCTAGCGCTTGCGGCACTCGACGAAAACGACCCGAGCCGACGCCTCTCCGCAGTCGCGACGTTGGGCGATCGCTTGCATCCGGAAGTTTTCAATCGCCTGTCGGTGTTGCTCGATCAGGCGGAGGATGGAAGCTTCTTGGAACCTAGTGCGGATGTGCGCCGTGCCGCCGGCGAGGTCTTGAGCAGTATCGAGGGAGAGCGTACCTTCTATTCGATCATCGAGACAGCGTTCTTCGGTCTCAGTTTGGGGTCGGTCTTGGCCTTGGCCGCGATCGGCTTGACCATCACGTTCGGTGTCATGGGCGTGATCAACATGGCCCACGGCGAGCTCATGATGCTTGGGGCTTACACCACCTACGTCGTACAGCTCGCTATGCCGGAGCACGTCAATATCTCTGTTTTGGCGGCGATTCCCGCGGCGTTCATCGTGGCCGGCTCGGTGGGGGTGCTCATCGAGCGCACGATCGTTCGATTTCTCTATGGCCGACCGCTCGATACACTGCTCGCTACCTTCGGCGTGAGCCTGGTGTTGCAACAGGTCGTGCGGTCCGTGTTCACCGCGAACAATCGCCCCGTGATGACACCCAGTTGGATGAGCGGCACCTTGCAGATCAACGAGGTCTTCTCGCTGACTTACAACCGCCTCTACATCGTGTTGCTCACATTAATTGTATTCGGGGTCCTGCTGGCGGTCCTGGGGCGCACTCGGGTCGGCTTGGAAATTCGTGCCGTGGCGCAGAACCGGTTGATGGCGCGCGCTATGGGGGTACGCAGCCAGTGGGTCGACGCCATGACCTTTGGTCTGGGGTCGGGTATTGCCGGAGTGGCCGGCGTGGCCCTCAGCCAGATCGGTAATGTCGGGCCCAATCTCGGTCAGTCTTACATCATCGACTCCTTTCTGGTGGTGGTCTTCGGTGGGGTCGGCAATATCTGGGGTACGCTCATCGGCGGGATGTCACTCGGCATCGTCAACAAGATACTCGAGCCGTTCGCCGGGGCCGTGCTCGGCAAGATCTTTGTGCTCGTAGCGGTGATTCTATTCATCCAGCGCCGCCCGCGCGGGTTGTTCCCGCAGACCGGGCGAGCAGGAGAGGGCGTGTGAAGATCGGTAGACACCCTGTCGCCGCGCTTTTCTCCGATCGCACGAGCCTCGGATTCCTGGTACTTCTTGGCGCCGTCGGGATCCTGGCACCCCTTTTGAACCTGACGGTTCCTGAATCGTCGCCTCTACATCTGTCGAGCTACGTCGTCGGTCTGATCGGGAAATACCTCTGCTACGCGATCCTGGCGACCGCTGTGGATCTCATCTGGGGGGTTTGCGGAATCCTCAGCCTCGGCCATGCAGTGTTCTTTGCGCTCGGCGGCTATGCGATGGGGATGTACCTCATGCGTCAGATCGGCACCCGGGGCGTCTATGGTCACCCGGTGCTCCCGGACTTCATGGTGTTCCTCAACTGGAGCGAGTTGCCGTGGTTCTGGTACGGTTTCGATCGCTTCTGGTTCGCCTTGATCATGGTGGTCTTTGTGCCCGCGGCCCTCGCCGGGGTTTTCGGCTGGCTGGCGTTCCGTTCGAGGGTGACCGGCGTGTACTTCTCCATCATGACGCAGGCGCTCAGCTATGCGTTGCTACTCGCCTTCTTCCGGAACGACATGGGTTTCGGCGGCAATAACGGTTTCACCGACTTCAAGGAGCTGCTCGGCTTCGACCTGCAGCTTGACAGTACGCGCTCGGCGCTGCTGGTGGCGACCGCGGTAGCGCTGGCGGCGAGCTACGGCGCCTGCCGGATGATCGTCGGATCCCGGGCTGGCCGCGTAATCCGTTCCATCCGAGATGCTGAGAGTCGAACCCGATTCCTCGGCTATCGGGTGGAATCCTATAAGCTCTGGCTCTTTGTGTTTTCGGCGATTCTGTCGGGCGTGGCCGGTGCGCTGTATGTACCCCAAGTCGGTATCATCAACCCGAGCGAGTTCGCGCCCATCAATTCCATCGAGGTAGTCGTCTGGGTGTTGGTAGGAGGACGTGGCACGCTCTATGGCGCGGCGGTCGGGGCTATCCTCGTCAACTACCTCAAGACGTTCTTCACCGGCGCCTTGCCCGAGCTCTGGCTCTACGCGCTCGGTGCGATCTTCGTCGGCGTCACGGTCTTTCTTCCGCGGGGCCTGGCAGGTCTGTTGCCGGCTCTGAATCGAGACAAATGAACTCGCTCTTTCCTTCAACCAGTCCGGCCGCGGACACCCGTAGCGAGTGGCGAGAGCTACGCGAAGCGGCGGTTCGGCGCAAGCCGCCGCTGACGCTCGGCAAGATCCTGCATCTCGAGAATCTGACTGTCAGCTTCGATGGGTTCAAGGCGCTCAATGACCTCACTCTGCATGTCGACCCCGGGGAGCTTCTCTGTATCATCGGTCCGAACGGCGCGGGCAAGACGACGTTGATGGATGTCATCACCGGCAAGACCCGTCCTGACGAAGGGCGGGCGTGGTTCGGTAACGTAATCGACCTGCTCACGCTAACCGAACCCGAGATCGTGCAGGCAGGCATCGGTCGAAAGTTTCAAAAGCCGACAGTTTTCGAGTTCTTGAGCGTCTTCGAAAACCTGGAGCTCGCCTTGGCCGACGACAAGTCGCCGTGGCACACTCTGACGGCGCGGCTGACCAGTGCCCAGCGCGATCGGATCGACGGAATGCTCCAGATCATTGCTCTTGACGACCAGCGCGCGGCCACGGCCGGAGAACTGGCGCACGGCCAGAAGCAGTGGCTCGAGATCGGGATGCTGCTCATGCAGGACCCCGACCTGCTGCTCGTGGACGAACCCGTGGCCGGTATGACACCGCAGGAGATCGGGCGTACCGGAGAGCTGTTGCTGTCGCTCGCGGGGAAGCATTCGGTGGTCGTCGTGGAGCACGACATGGACTTCGTTCGGTCGATAGCCGGCCGGGTCGCTGTCTTGCATGAAGGGCGCGTGATCGCGGAAGGTGAAATGGAGAAGGTGCAGATCGATCCCCAAGTCGTCGAGGTGTACTTAGGAGAATGAGCCTGCTTGCGATCAAGGGTCTCAACCAAGCCTACGGCGGGAGCCGCACGCTCTGGGATATCGATCTCGAAGTTCCGGAGGGCTCGCGCATGTGCCTTATGGGCCGGAACGGCATGGGTAAGACGACCTTGCTCAAATGCGTTATGGGCTTGATTCCGGTCGTTTCCGGTGAGATTACATTTGCCGGCGCCGATCTGCTGACCGCGCCGGCGGAACGTCGCGCGCGCCTCGGCATCGGCTACGTGCCTCAGGGACGTGAGATCTTTCCGCAGTTGACCGTGCAGGAAAATCTCGAAGTCGGACTCGCCGCGCGCCGGGACCGGCAACGGACGATCCCAGCGCGGATCTTCGACCTGTTTCCCGTTCTGAAACAGATGTTGGGCCGACGAGGCGGCGATCTCTCGGGAGGGCAACAGCAACAGCTGGCCATCGGACGCGCCCTGGTTCTCGAACCGAAGCTGCTCATACTTGATGAGCCGACCGAAGGTCTGCAGCCCAACATCGTCCACGAAATCGGCGATATCATTATCAAGCTCAACCGCGAGGCCGGAGTGACCGTGGTACTGGTCGAGCAGAAGCTGCTCTTCGCCCGGCGCGTGGCCACTGACTTTCGCATCCTTGAGAAGGGCCGCTGCGTGGCCGGCGGCGCCATCAAGGAATTGACCGATGACCAGGTGCGCGACCATCTTTCCGTGTGACCCAGGTTCGAGGGGACTTCCTGTCTCGTTTGAATCCGAATTGACGTGGTCGTGTATTGTCAAGTAAAAGACTGTCCCTAGCTAAGCTATAGGTGCTTGACCCGTTACCCGAGGCTCGGCAAGCAGATTCATCACATAGACTCCGGAACGGGATTAACCGAGCGGAACTACGATGTGTGGCACGGCCCAAATTCGCACTGTAGTTAATTTTGTAGCTGTCCAAAGCCTCACAAAACAAGAAGTTTCAACAGATTTCAACAAGTCGGCGGCAAGTCATTGAAACGTAAGTAGTTGAAAACAGAGGATTCGGGGCCCGAAGCGGAACCTGCTTTGGGAGCAGGCGTGCGGTGATAAACATCACATTTTAACTATTTTAGAATCAACACTTTACAAATATCGGCCTGTTGAGGTTTGTTGTTTTGGGGTGCTCTGGACAGCTACAAAATTAACTACACGGACTACGTCGGAGAGCTTCTCGGTCGCGATAACCACTTAAGAATCAGTAGATTGCTGACCCCGGAACCGTACCCGCGAGCCTGCTCTTGGGACAGGGTTGCTGTCTTTGCGAGCTAGCTCCGAATGAACGGGAAGGGGCTAGTCCTGATGTCCTGTTGGTCTTGGTTTGACCCATCCCGCCAGGATGAGAATGAACCGGAATGGGTCCAGAACCTGCTGCATGGGAGCGCTGACCGGCATAGCAGCCGCCCAATGGAACGTCTCTCGTATCGACCATAACTCTCAACAACAGAGCACGTTCGAGTTTTTGGACCTTCGGGGTCTTGTTAAACTGAAGTCCAAAAGTTCCGCGGCCAACAGACATCATCGTTCATTCAGATGAAAACCTCGGATCTATTTGTTAAATGTCTGGAAGAAGAAGGCATCGAGTACATCTTCGGCGTGCCTGGGGAGGAGAACGCGGATTTCGTCATGTCGCTGGCGGAGTCAGACAAGATCCGATTCATTCTCACCCGGCACGAGCAGGGGGCGGCCTTCATGGCCGAGGTTTACGGGCGTCTCACCGGCAATCCGGCTGGCTGTCTGGGCACGCTGGGCCCGGGGGCGACGAACCTCATCACCGGAGTCGCTGACTCCAACATGGATCGTACACCCATGCTGGTGCTGACGGGGCAGGGTTCGTCGCAACGGCTGCACAAAGAATCGCACCAAATCATGGACGTCGTGGCGATGTTCACGCCGGTCACGAAGTGGGCTACCAGCATTCTGCATCCGAACACGATTCCGGAGGTGGTGCGAAAAGCAGTCCGGCTGGCGCGTACGGAGAAGCCCGGCGCCGTCCACGTCGAGCTTCCCGAAGACATTGCCAAGGCGGAGGCGGCTACCCACCCCTTGAAGCCGAAGCGTTTCCGCCGGTCAGTTCCGGACGACAAGATCGTGGATCGTGCGTTCGAGCAGTTGAAGAAGGCGAAAAGACCGGTCATCCTCGCCGGCAACGGCGCCATCCGCAAACGTGCCAGCAAGCAGCTTCGGCGGTTTTGCGGGCGCACCGGCATCGGCGTGATCAGCACCTTTATGGCCAAGGGCTGTGTCGACGTGGACGCCGAGTACTGTCTTTACACGATCGGACTGGGAACTAAGGATCGAGTGTCTTTTGCAATCGATAACGCCGATCTGGTGATGACGCTCGGCTTTGACATGGTCGAGTACCAGCCGCGGCTTTGGAACCGAAAGGGAGACACACCGATCATACACGCCGATTTCCTGCCGGCTGAGATCGACGCGAACTATCATCCGGAGGTCGAGCTCATCGGCGATCTGGCACACACCCTGTGGATGCTCAACGAGCGGCTCGATCATTACGGGTTGCCGGAGTCTGATCTTTCGTATCAGCGCAGGATTCGTGCGGAGATGAAGGCCGAGTTTGAAGAACATAAGGACGACGACACGGAGGGCGCGATTCGGCCGCAAAAAGCGGTGTTGGACGCGCGCCAAGTGCTCGGCCCTTGCGACATCTTGTTGTCAGACGTGGGAGCGCACAAGATGTGGATAGCGAGGCACTACCATTGCCACGAGCCGAACACCTGCCTGATCCCGAATGGTTTTTCCTCGATGGGTTTCGCACTGCCGGGCGCGATCGCGGCGAACCTTGTGTTTCCCGATCGGCGCATTTTGGCGATCGCCGGCGATGGCGGGTTTCTCATGAACGTGCAAGAGATGGAGACCGCGCGGCGATTGAACAGCAATCTGGTCGTCTTGCTCTGGGAGGACGGCGGCTACGGGCTGATCGCCTGGAAACAGGAAAACCAGCTCCAACGCAGTACGGACCTGGCCTTCGGAAACCCTGACTGGCTCGAACTGGCGCATGCCTTCGGATGGCGGGGCCACCGGGTGGAGCGCAGTGTGGAATTGAAAGATACGTTGGAGAAAGCCTTCTTGGAAAAAGGCCCCAGCTTGGTCATCATCCCCATTGATTATCGCGAGAATCAGTTGCTCACCAAGAAGCTGGGCGAGATCACCGCGACAATTTAGTACTCGCTTGCGGAAAGTCCCGGAAGTGGGGTATCCACTTCATTCAGGTACCCCAATAAATACATCTGGGCCTACTGGAAGCAGCACGAGCTGCCCAACGTGTGTCCGAAGGACTGCTGGGAACTCGACGAACGCGCCCGCAAAGCGCTACGCCGCATGCGCCGCAAGCCGCGTTTGATCACCGCCTTCTGGAAGCATTCTTCTCTTTGCCTTGATTGACTCTATGTTATGCGAGACTCAGTGGGCTCGAAGAGGAGCGAAGTTGCGATTGGACGCCAACGGAACGATCATCGGGCAGCGCAATATCCGCACCACACACAATAACGACGAGGCGCTGTTTGGGTCGCCGCCGCAGTCCGTGCGAGTGCCGGCAACCGCTGACAAGTCACTAGAAAAATGCGCAATCCCAGTCGTCAAGGCATCTGGCACGGCGCGAACTATGACGCCCTTCAAGTGAGCACAACAATCTTGCCCTGCGCCCGGTTCTCCTCCATGCAGCGATGCGCTTCGACAATCTCGGTGAGCCGGAATACCTTGCCGACGCGGATTACGGTACGTCCATCCTCAATCTCCTGAACGAAGTCCTGGAGCGGGGTTTTCATGAAGTCCGACGCCTCTCCAGCGTATGTCGTGAGCTTGACCGTTGTGGGAATAGCCTCCATGGGCGCGAACCTGTCGAAGTCCCACTTATTGCCGACCATGCCGGTCATGCACACGACGCCGTGCCGAGCCGCCGCATTCAGCGAATCGAGCAGCGTGGTGGTCCCGACCAGTTCGAGCACACGGTCGACTCCGCCATCGAAAACCCGCCGAACGGAGCCGGCCAATTCGCCGTTATCAACGAATACTTGGTCGGCTCCGTTCTCACGTAACATCGCTTCCCGCTCGGGGCGACGGGTTGTGACCGCAACCGTCGCTCCATACCTCTTGGCCAGAACCGCGGCCGCGAGGCCAATGGAACTCGTGCCCCCGCGAATCAATATGCCCTTGGCGGCAACATAAACCTCCGGCTCAAGAGTAATTGCAACCGCTTGCGGGACAAAGTCACGCGCGTCAGAGGTGTCGCCGCAGACCCTGCACCGCAAGACCATGTCGTCTCTGTAGCTCTTGCAATCGCTATCGGGTCGAAGAAGACTCCCACCACACGAGAGGCATGTCAGCGCCAGGACGCCCCGCGCAAGAGTGCCAGATTGCCAGTCCACAGCGTCGAGCGATTCCTTGCACTGTTCCCACTCGGCCTCGTGGACCTCAGAGACTTCCAACATCGCTTGCCAAGTCTCGTCACCAAGAAGCTCCAAGGGATCCTGATCGAGCTCCGTGGCGATGAAATTTCGCACGACAACGAAGGCATCGGCAATCAGGCTCTTCGAGGGCCTTTTTGTTGGCCTTCGTGTAATAGTGCTCGATATCGTTCCTCGTCTCAGTGATCCGATCAAAGCGCTGCCAGTCAGTGACAATATCTAGCGCCTCGAAACGCTCCTTAATCTGTTGGACATCCACCGTCTTTCTTCGATCGCCAACGAACTCAATATCGCCCTGAGCATTTCGGCTCGGCACGACCCTTGCCTTCACTAAGACCTCATTGCTGTCTGCCGGTGAAACTTGTCTCAAAGCCTCTTTGTAAAGGAGCAGGATGCCAGCGTGAATACTGCGCACTGCGGAGAGCAGGCGGCCGTGGGTACCATCTTCGTAGTCTTCGACCCCCACTCGTATCGACTCGATCGCGTTGGTTAGTAGGTCCATTCTGCCTGCGACAACTCTACTTAATCGTAGCTCCAAATCACGTCCGGTTCACGCTTTGAAGTTCCGTAAGAGGAAACCGGAGGGAGAAACCGGGACAGCCCCAGTTGAATCTGTCACGGTTCGGTGACAGGCACGGAACCAGCCGGCACGGAACCAGCCCAAGAGTCTTCATCCCGCGGCGGAGACTGGCCGGCAAGAGCGCCCGCACCCGGTTCGATCCGCGGTTGCTTCGTTCCCGAGATGAGCCTCCCGAGCAGCCTAAGCCGCGGGACGAGGCCGGTAACGCTCGACCTTGATTTGGTCCTGACGTGCCTGGGCTTGCGCGAGATCGTAGGCCGCTTGCATCCTGATCCAGCTCTCCGGCGTCGAGCCGAATGCCTTCGATAGGCGTATCGCCATCTCCGGCCAAACGCCCGCCTTTCCGTTGACCAGCCGCGACAGCGCGACACGGCTGACGCCGAGCACCTTCGCCGCTTCGGTCACCGAAAGACCCAGTGGTTCCAAACAGTCCACGCGGACCGAAAGGCCGGGATGGGGCGGGTTCTTCATTGGCACGGCGGTTGTCTCCTTTTCCCTATTAGTGGTAGATGGGTATTTACTTGACTCAGGTATTGGGAAATAGCCCCTACATGTTGTGGTCGTCCGAAGCGCGTGTCGCGGTGCCTCCGACCAGCGATTTGTAGGGTGCCGGTGGCACGGCGACGGCCTGTTGAACCAGGCGGTAAAAGAGCTTGCCTCGACTTCTGGACTTGCGGCGGTTGAAGCGGAAGGCGAATTCGTCGAGGTAGGAGTCGAGATGCTCGTGACTGACCGCTCCTTGATGCGTGCCCAGTATCCAGCGCTTCACTAACGACACCACGCGGTGCACCCGGGGGAGCAGTTTCGAGGCGCGCGCCGGTTGCCCCTCCAGGTAGCTCACCTCGTGGCGATAGCCGTCGCCTTCGAGCGGTTCGTATCCCAGCCAACCGTCGGTATGGACCACGCTGCCGGGTTCGATCGACTCGCCGACGAAGGCCATCAAGCTGTCCCCGGAGGCGTTGGGAATGGTGCGTATCCGAACCCGCCCGATGCCGGCACCATCTTCCTCGGCCGCTACTACAATCAGCGCCTCAGCGTCGGTTTGGCGACCGCGCACGCCCTCCTCCAAGCCTCCTAAGTAAGTCTCGTCAACCTCCACGCGCCCGCTGAGCCGATCGCGTCCGGGCCGCACCATGGCGCGCCGGAGCTTATGCAACCAAGTCCAGGCCGTTTTGTAGCTGCCCAGGCCCAACACCCGCTGCAAGCCCAGCGCGCTCGCCCCGTTCTTCTGGCTCGTGAGCCACCACATGGCTCGAAACCAACTCTGGAGGGGTTGGCGGGTGTCTTGAAATATTGTGCCCGCCGTTGGAGAAGCTTGATGCCCGCAGCCGGCGCACTCCAGCAGCGCTGTCCGCACCGCCCACGCTTTGTCGTGCCCGCATCGCGGACAACGAAAACCCTCCGGCCAGCGGAGTTGACACAGATACTCTCGACAGGCCTGCTCGGTGGCGAAACGCGCCTCGAACTCGGCCAGATTCCGAGGATAATCTTCCATTTCCCCGATCCTACATCTTGTGGTCACCTGAGTCAAGTAAATACCCATCTAGTGGTAATCAGCCAAATCAACGTCGAACGCATCGCCGCCTTCGAAGCGGAATGTGATGCGCCAATTAGCCCGAACCGTCACCGACCAACAGCCACTCAAATCGCCCTTCAACCGGTGGAGTCGGTAACTTTCGATGCGCATGTCTTGGATCCTCGCCGCTGTATCCAAACGCGCGAGGATCGAGCGAATACGGTCCAACAAATCCGGGCGGACTCGGCCTGCGTCGCCACGTTCGTAGAGGCGTTTCAACCCCCCGGTGTCGGAAGTTCCGTATCACCTTTGAGTGTAACCCGTAACGCCCTACGCATCAATGCGCGGGTGTGGCCTTGAATAAGGGACGGCCCTCTCGCAACCCGACCAGCAGAAGCGAAAGCGTGATTCCGCCGAGGGTTGCCTTTCGATTACAACTCCGCGGCGGTTTCTTTCCACTGGCCGCTCTTTGCCGAGTCGATGACGGCGTCGCAGACTTTTTGGGTTTGCAGGGCGTTGCGGAAGTCGGGTTGAGCGGGGGTGCCGCTTTCGATGCCGGCGACGAAGTCGGCTAGGGCGTTTAAGAACGTGTGCTCGTAGCCGATGGTGGTTCCCGGGACCCAATATTTGTCCATGTAGGGGTGCTCGGGATTGCTGACGTGAATCTTGCGCCAGCCGGTGAGGTGGTCCTCAGTTTTCTTGCCCGATTGCTGTTGCGCGTACTCAAAGAACGATAGGTTCTCGGGGTCTTCCAGGTTGAAAAAGACGCTGCCATCGGCACCGTTGAGTTCGAGCGTGTTGTAGTTCTTGCGGCCGCGGGCGTAGCGGGTCGATTCGAATGTCCCCATCGAACCGTTGGCGAACTCGGCGAGGAACATGCACGCGTCATCGATGCCGACGGGTTCGACCTTGCCGGTGTCGACGTGCTCGCGCTCTTTCACGAAAGTCTCGGTGCTCGCGACGACGCGCTTGATCGGTCCGTTCAACCACATGGCCGAGTCGATCGAGTGGGCCAGCAAGTCGCCGGTGACGCCCGAGCCGGCGGCATTGATGTCGAGGCGCCACAGAGCGGCGCCGCCTTGGGGGACTTTCTCGTTGATCGTCCAGTCTTGAAGGTAGGTCGCGCGGTAGTGGAAGGGGCGACCGATGCGGCCTTCGTCGATGATCTGCTTGGCGAGGGCGATGGCGGGGACGCGGCGGTAGTTGTACCAAACCATGTTGGGGACGCCGGCTTCCTCGACGGCGCGAGTCATCTCCTCGGCCTCGGCGACGTTGACGGCCAGGGGCTTTTCGCAGCAAATCATCTTGCCGGCCTTGGCGGCGGCCACGGCGATGTCGCGGTGCAGGTTATTGGGAACGCCGATGTCGATGAGGTCCACGTCGTCGGCTTCGACGAGCTTGCGCCAGTCGCTTTCAGTGCGCTCGTAGCCCCAGCGGTCGGCGAAGGCCTGGAGTTGGTCGGGTTTGCGGGCGCAGGCGACCTTGAGGACGGGGCGGTGTTCGACGTCGAAAAAATCGTTGAGACGCTTGTAGGCGTTGGAGTGGGCGCGTCCCATGAAACCGTAGCCGATCATTCCGATGCGTAGTTCTTTTGCCATGGTGATGTGCTCCTAGGCGGTCGTGTTGTGTGTCCTTGCGCGCGAAAAAAGGGGACAGCCACCGATTTTCGCTGCCTGTGCGGACTTTGGAAAAACAGAACCGTCGACGAGCGAAAATCGGATGGCAGTCCCCTTTTTTCGGTCGAGCACCCGCGACCACGCATCGTAGCGAGTGGGGCGAGGGGAGTCAAGTCTTTGGGGGGGGACTCCCCACCGTTTGTCAAGTGCTGAGGAAGGGCGGTACCCTTCCAGAGCGGCTGCCCAGCGCGGTAGTTCAAGCTGCCGCTTGGGCCGGCGGCTGACGACGGGCGGGGTCATACAGGGTTCCCTGACGAAGCATGGCGCACAGCACGGCCAGAAGTCGGTCCGCAAGACCGCGCAACGCGCGCCCGTGAGAATGCCCTCGGCTGCGCAACTGATGGTAATGGTGACGACTGTGGGGGTCGTGTTGGATGCTCACTCTCGCCCAATGGTAGAGCGCGTTGCGTAAACGGTCATTGCAGCCGCGACGCATCAAGACGGCGATCTTTTTGCCACTGCGGCGCGTGATCGGGGCGCTGCCGCAGTAGGCTCGAAGAGCGGGGTAGTCTCGATGGGCGAGAGCCTGTGAGGCCTCGGCCAGCATCGTGGCGGCGACGACACGTCCGACCCCGGGCAAGGAGAGGATGATCTCGACGTCGCGATGCTGGTGAGGATCCTCGTCGTCCTCGGACGGGGAAGCGAGTTGCTCCAGCAGGGTTTGGAGGCGCCTGGCCAGCTCGGTTCGCTGCTGGGCGATGAGTCGCAGATGAGGAATGAGTAGAAGAGCGTGTTCGCTCGCTGCGTCGGCCGTTCCGGCAGCAAGTTGGAATCCCGGCGCTCGCAGTTCGTTGACGATGTCGGCCGATTGGAGCCGGCGAATGCGGTGGGCGCGAAGCAACTTTTCGATTCGTGCCGGTTTCAGTCGACGAGCCTTTGCGGGGCTGGGAGCCAGTTCCAGCAGGGCCCAGAGCCAAGCTTCGTTGGCGGCTGGGGACAAGCGCAAAAGCTGCGGGTAGTAGCGATAGAGTTGCTCGCGAAGTTGGCAGCTGTTGCGGTTGAAGCTGCTACGCAACTCATCGTCGAGACGAGTGAGGTCGCGCAGGCGCATCACGAGCGGGTCGTCGACCTCGATGGCATGGAAGCAATGCGGGTCGGTTCGCAGCGAGCAAGCCAAGACGAAAGCGTCACGGCGGTCGTCTTTGGCGCCGGCCGGGAAATGCCGGTCTCGGAAACGATCGAGTTGTTTCGGGTTAAGGAAGAAAGCCGAGAATCCCCGTTCGAGCAGCGTTTCGACCAACGCGCCACGCGGGACTTCGATCGCGACCGCGATGGAAGCCGGCGGGCAGCCGGTCAACTCGAGCAGTTGATTGAGGAACTCGCCGACCGCCGAACCGGAATGAACGACGGTGCGTTCGTGAACGATCTCGCCCTGGGTGTCGAGCAGACAGATTTGATGGGCCTCGGTGGCCCAGTCGATACCGACGAAGAATTGAAATGCAGATGCAGACAAGACAGACTCCTTTCGCCAGCCGCCGCAACCAACGGCACCCCTGTACTGGCGCTCGAACAAACGGCGCGAACTCCCCACTGGGCTTTCGGTTGCGGACCACACCGGGAGGGCGCAAGTCCCCCCCAGGCGTTCGATCACGCAGGGGGCGAAGGGCGCTCCTCTCGGGTGGCCGGTCTTCTATGAACTACCGCGCTGGGCAGCCACTCTGGAAGGGTACAGGGGGGGAGCGCGGACTTCCGTCCGCGCCTCTGTCCGGCCGTGTGGGATTTCTTTGAGATTCCGACCCGAGGTTATTCGTAGCGTAAGACTTCGACGGGGGCGATGCGGGCGGCGGCTGAGGCGGGGTAGAGAGTAGTGACGTAGCTGAGGGCAATGGCGGCGATGCCGATCAGGACGGCGTCGAGCGGATTTGCCGCGAACGGCACGTAACTGAGGCCGTAGATCTCGGCGTCGAGCGGGATGAGGCGATAGGCGTCGGCAACACGGCAGAGGGTTTGTCCCGCGACGAGGCCGGCGGCGGTCCCGACGGTGCCGATGGCGAGGCCTTGGTAGACGAAAATCTTGCGGATCTGGCGCTGGCGGGCGCCCATCGACATCAGCACGGCGATGTCGCGGTTCTTTTCCATCACGATCATCACGAGTGATGTCAGAATGTTCAGCGCGGCGACGAGCATGATCAGACCGATGGTGATTGTCGTGACGAGTTTTTCGACTTGTAGGGCGTTGAAGATGTCGCGATTGCGCTCCATCCAGGTGGTGGCGGCGAAGCGGTTTCCGGCGACTTGCTCGATTTCGGCTCCCACCTGGGCGGCGAGGTGTAGGTCGTCGAGCTTGAATTCGACCGCGTTGATGACGTCGCTGAGGGCGAGCGATTGCTGCACGGCCTCGATGCGGGCGAAGGCCCAATGGTGGTTGTATTCGTAGAAGCCGGAATGGAAAATGCCGGCCACCCAAAATCGCTTATAGCCGGGGATCACGCCAAAGGGAGTCATCTCGCCTTGCGGGCTGACGACGGTGACGACCGAATGAAGAACGGCCCCGATTTCCTGGGCCAGTTTTTCCCCGAGAATGATTCCGGGAGGACCTTCGTCGGGGGCCAAGTCGTCGGTCGAACCCTCGGTTAATTGGCCGAGCAACGCGCCGACCCGTAACTCGGCCTCGGGGTCGATGCCCTTGAGCACCGAGGCGCGACCGCGCACGGGGCCCGTGATCATGACCTCGCCGTAGAGAGCGGGGGCGGCGGCGACAACGTGATCGACGCCTTCGAAGCGCTCGACGAATTCCGGCCAGTCTTCGATGCCGAAGCCGCGTTGTTTCTCAAGCAAATTGATGTGAGAAACCGCGCTGAGCAGGTGGCGTTGCAGGTCTTGTTGGACGCCTACGTTGATCGCGACCGCAACGACGAGCGCCATCACGCCGAGGGCGACGCCGATGACGGCGATCAGTGTGACGACGGATATAAACTTCTGCTTTCGTTTGGCTCGGAGATAGCGCGCGCCGACGAAAGACTCGAATGACATGGGCGGTTAAGAATTGTCGAGGCCGTCAAGCCGCGCGGCGATGCCGATGTCGCTCTCGGGGCGCAACAGCGGGAACAAGATCACGTCGCGGATGGAGGGCGAGTTCGTTAACACCATCGCCAGGCGGTCGATGCCGATTCCTTCGCCGGCGGTGGGCGGCATGCCGTAGCAGAGCGCTCGGATGTAGTCCTCATCCATGGCGTGAGTTTCCTCGGCGCCGGCTTCGCGTTCGGCACCCTGCGATTGGAAGCGGCGAAGCTGCTCTCGCGGGTCGTTGAGCTCGGAGTAGGCGTTGGCGATTTCCATCCCGCCGGCGTAGATTTCAAAACGCTCGACCCAGTCGGGGTCGTCGGGCTTTTGTTTCGACAGCGGCGAGGCCTCGACGGGATAGTCGTAGATCAGCGTCGGCTGGATCAAATTGGGTTCGCAGGCGTCTTCGAAAAGCCTTAGGATCATGGCGCCGAGCGAGCCCTCGAGAGGCAGCGAACTTTCCGTCACACGATTGTAGGCCTCGACCATATCCTCGACGCGTTGACGGTCGTCGAGATCCTCGAGCAGGACGCTTCCGGCCCCGCTGGGCCAATGCTCGACGAGCGCTTCTTTCATCGTGGCGCAACGCAGCTTGCCGAAATCGACGGTGTGCTCGCCGTAGCTGACTTCGGTTTTGCCGTCGTGGACGGCTTCGGCCGCCTGCCGCAGCAACTCGCCGCTGAGTTCCATCAAGTCGCGGTAGTCGCTATAAGCCTGATAGAACTCGAGCATGGTGAACTCGGGGTTGTGGTGCGACGAGATGCCCTCGTTGCGGAAGTTGCGGTTGACTTCGTAGACGCGGTCGAGGCCGCCGACGATGAGGCGCTTGAGATAAAGTTCGGGCGCGATGCGCAGATATAAGTCGACATCGAGCGCGTTGTGATGCGTGGCGAAGGGTCGCGCCAGCGCGCCGCCGTGAACCGGCTGCATCATCGGCGTTTCGACCTCAACGAAGCTGTGACGCTCGAGGGTGTTTCGGAGCGCCGAGATCATCTTGTTGCGCTGAAGGAAGACGCGCCGCACGTCGGGATTGGCAATCAGGTCGAGATAGCGCTGACGATAGCGCGTCTCGACGTCCTGGAGGCCGTGCCATTTTTCGGGCATCGGCAGGATCGCCTTGGCGAGAAATTCGAGTTTTTGGGCGCGCACGGTCAGTTCGCCGGTTCGAGTGCGGAACATCGAGCCCTCGACGCCGATGATGTCGCCTGCGTCGAGCTTCTTGTAGATGCCGAAAGGGGTTTCGCCCACGGCGTCTTGCCTTACGTAGACCTGCACCTTGACGCCCCCTTGCTCGATATGGCAAAAGCCGGCTTTGCCTTGTCGCCGGATGGTTGCCAAGCGGCCGCAGACGCGGACCGCGGGCTCTTGCTCTTCGAGCTGCTTGGCCTCGACGGCGTCATATCCGTCGCGCACTTGGGCGAGGGAATGGGTAAACGCGAACTTGCCCGGATAGGGCTCGAAACCGAGCGCCTCGATGTCGCGAATCTTTTGAACCCGCTGCTCAAACAATCGATCTTCGGCGGACAAAGGGGATGTTCTCCGGACAGGCCCCCGTGGGCAGTCATTCATTATAAGGGTGCTGTTTCGGCCGGCCCTCGCGGGGGAGGTTTTCCTGAAAACGCGTAGCGCGGCCTTGCTTGGACGCCGCGCCTATAATACTGGCAGCGATCGGCGGGGTTGTGGACGGCTGTGAAATTGCAGTTCAAGTTTCGAGAGGATACTCCCTCACCGGCGCGCGAGGCCTTGGCGGCGCAGCTTTGCGACGAGGGCGCGGTCGACGTGCGGCGGTTGTTTCCTCAAGAAGACGACGCGGAACTGGCGGCCCTTCAAGTGGTCGAAGTCGAAGAGGACCGAACGGCTCGGCGACTGATCGAATTGCTTGAACGATCGCCGGCGGTGGAGTTCGCGGAAGCCCAGACAAAGCGGCGCGCGCTTTGAGAAAGCCCTTCGGAGGAAGAAGGGTCAGCAGGCCGATGGCCAAGAAAAACGCCAACCGTAAGATGCCGGTGCACTTGAACCTCAACGTGCGCGGACTCGGTGCCTCGGCCACGCTCGCCGTCAACGAAGAATCGAACCGGCTTCGCGGCCGCGGCCGCACGGTCTACAAGCTGGGGTTGGGGCAATCGCCGTTTCCGGTTCCCGCCCCGGTCGTCGAGGCCCTCCAAGCCAACGCTTTCCAAAAGGACTATCAACCCGTCAAGGGCCTCGAAGAGCTGCGCCGAGCGGTGGCGGCTTATCATCACCGGCGCCAGCAGATCGACGGCGGTCCGGAAAACGTGCTGATCGGGCCGGGTTCGAAGGAACTGATGTTCCTTTTGCAGCTGGTCTACTACGGGGATTTGGTCATACCCACGCCGACATGGGTTTCCTACGCGCCGCAAGCACACATCATCGGCCGGCATGTACGCTGGTTGAACACCGAGGCGCGGGACGGTTGGCGGCTTACGCCCGACGAGTTGGAAGCGCTATGCCGCGACGATCCGGGACGCCCCCGCATCGTCATTCTCAACTACCCGGCAAATCCGACCGGCGGCAGCTATGAGCGCGACGAATTGAAAGCCCTGGCCCAGACGGCGCGGCGTCACGGCGTCATTCTGCTGGCGGATGAAATTTACGCCGAGTTACATCATGAGGGCCGCCACGTTTCGATTGCTCGCTACTACCCCGAGGGAACGATTGTTTCGGGCGGACTGAGCAAGTGGTGCGGCGCCGGCGGTTGGCGATTGGGCACGTTTACGTTTCCGCCTGGGTTACAGTGGTTGCTCGACGCCATGGCGAATGTCGCGAGCGAGACCTACACGTCGACGAGCGCGCCGATTCAATACGCCGCCGTGCGAGCCTTTTCGGGCGGGGCGGAGATCGAGGCTTATCTCGAGCAAGCGCGGGCGATACTCAGCGCTCTCGGCGGATACGCCGCGCGTAAGCTTCGTGAAGCAGGCGTCGTGGTCGATACGCCCCAAGGTGCTTTCTACTTGTTCCTTGATTTTTCGGGCGGCGCGGAGAGGCTTCGCGAACGGGGAGTTACAACAAGCAAGGAGCTCTGCTCCCGCTTACTCGAAGATACCGGTGTCGCGATTTTGCCCGGAGTCAATTTCGGCCGGCCGGAGCAAGAATTGACCGCGCGCATCGCCTATGTGGATTTCGACGGGGCCAGGGCGCAGGCGGCGGCGCGGCGGCAAACGGCGGACGGCGCGCTCGACGACGGGTTTTTGGAAGAGTACTGCGGCGGGGTTGTTCGGGCCGTTGATTTGATTTGTGATTGGTTTCGAGGGTAGCGAGCTTAGCTATAGCTAGTGTAGCTAGTCCATCCCGGCGAGCTGTTCGAAGCTCTGGCCGCTCGCCAGGATGAACAAAGACACGATGAATAGGGTCAGGTTGACAACGACCGCCGCACTTACCATCGCCCAGCCCACGAGCCGGCGGGAGTGCAGTTGGTAGCCGATGTTGCACAAGGCCGGCACAACTAGGGGCAGGCTTTGAATCCCCAGAACCACCATGGTGGTCGCAAGCCATCCATTGAGAATCAGTGTCGCGCGCCCGCCGGCGTCGTCCGAGCCAAACGTTCGCCAGGTATGAAGGACCAGCCACCAAGAGGGTACGGCCAACGCAACGCCGATAGCGTAGAACTCCGCGATGGATCCGACGAGGTTCCCGACCAGAAGCTTTGTGGTAACGGCCAACAAATGACCGAAGGCCAGGGTCCCAACCGTGACTCCAAAAAAAAGATTCATCGCCGTTGAAATCCGGCGTCGGGACGGTAGAGACAAACCGTGCGGGAGGAGGAGCAGAACCGTAACCGCCAGTAAGGCGAAGCCCATCGACGCAGCCGGCCATTTGCTTACGTCCACGATCAGCGCGACGAATGATTCCGACACATACTCTTCCACTTTCCAGAATACCCCTGGATGGGTATTTACTTGACTCAGGTATTGGGAAATAGCCCCTACATGTTGTGGTCGTCCGTAGCGCGTGTCGCGGTGCCTCCGACCAGCGATTTGTAGGGTGCCGGTGGCACGGCGACGGCCTGTTGAACCAGGCGGTAAAAGAGCTTGCCTCGACTTCTGGACTTGCGGCGGTTGAAGCGGAAGGCGAATTCGTCGAGGTAGGAGTCGAGATGCTCGTGACTGACCGCTCCTTGATGCGTGCCCAGTATCCAGCGCTTCACTAACGACACCACGCGGTGCACCCGGGGGAGCAGTTTCGAGGCGCGCGCCGGTTGCCCCTCCAGGTAGCTCACCTCGTGGCGATAGCCGTCGCCTTCGAGCGGTTCGTATCCCAGCCAACCGTCGGTATGGACCACGCTGCCGGGTTCGATCGACTCGCCGACGAAGGCCATCAAGCTGTCCCCGGAGGCGTTGGGAATGGTGCGTATCCGAACCCGCCCGATGCCGGCACCATCTTCCTCGGCCGCTACTACAATCAGCGCCTTAGCGTCGGTTTGGCGACCGCGCACGCCCTCCTCCAAGCCTCCTAAGTAAGTCTCGTCAACCTCCACGCGCCCGCTGAGCCGATCGCGTCCGGGCCGCACCATGGCGCGCCGGAGCTTATGCAACCAAGTCCAGGCCGTTTTGTAGCTGCCCAGGCCCAACACCCGCTGCAAGCCCAGCGCGCTCGCCCCGTTCTTCTGGCTCGTGAGCCACCACATGGCTCGAAACCAACTCTGGAGGGGTTGGCGGGTGTCTTGAAATATTGTGCCCGCCGTTGGAGAAGCTTGATGCCCGCAGCCGGCGCACTCCAGCAGCGCTGTCCGCACCGCCCACGCTTTGTCGTGCCCGCATCGCGGACAACGAAAACCCTCCGGCCAGCGGAGTTGACACAGATACTCTCGACAGGCCTGCTCGGTGGCGAAACGCGCCTCGAACTCGGCCAGATTCCGAGGATAATCTTCCATTTCCCCGATCCTACATCTTGTGGTCACCTGAGTCAAGTAAATACCCATCTGTAGCAATTCCCATCGCGCGCGGGAACAAGACGAAGACGGCCGCGTACTTGGCCCGGCTATTCGGTAATGGCCCGGATCAAATCAGCCTCCGAAGCAGCCTTCTTGCAACGGAAAGTAGCTATCGCTAAGCTCCGTTAGGAGCCCCGGCCGGGGCCGGGGAACGTGTGTGCGTCCTCGAGAGAATTCCAAAATGAACGGCACCGCCGGCATTGCGAGTACCGCGGCGGGGTTGTTCGGGGCTGTTGATCTGGTTTATGATTCGTTTCGAGGTTAATATTGCAACCCCTGTGGACACCCGGCAAAGAGGCCGTTGCTCGATCGAACCTGAAGGCATTTCTCGACCAAGTTCGGCAATCGTGGGCCCCTCCCGGGGTCTTCGGAACCGATGATCTCTATCGCTGGTCGATCGAACGGCCCGAAGAGTTTTGGGCTTCCGTGTGGCGTTTCACGGGCGTCATCGCGGAAGGCGACCCGTCAACCGTCGCCCGTGATTTCGACCGCATGCCCGGGGCAAGTTGGTTCCCCAACACGCGGCTCAACTTCGCGGAAAACTTGCTGCGCTTTAGCGACGACCGCGAAGCGTTGGTCTTTTGGAACGAGCAGGGTCGGCAATGCTCGCTGACCTATGGCGAACTCCGCGATCAAGTCACCCGCTTCGCCGCGGGTCTGCGGGCGGCGGGTGTCGGCCGAGGGGATCGCGTCGTCGCCTATATGCCGAACCGGCCCGAGACGGTGGTCGCCATGCTGGCGGCGGCGTCGCTCGGCGCGCTTTGGTCCTCGTGCTCGCCGGATTTCGGAACGTCGGGGGCGCGCGACCGCTTCGGGCAAATCGAGCCGAAAGTTCTCCTCGCCGCCGACGGCTATTTCTATAACGGAAAAACGTTCGACACGCTTGACCGGGTTCGGACTCTCCAGGGCGACGTGCCCTCGATCGAGCGGATTGTCGTGGTTCCCTATACGGTCGCGCCGCCGTCGCTCGAAGGGTTGCGGGACGCGCAACTCTATGACGACTTCCTTGCCGCCGGCGGAGAAGAGAGCCTCGTATTCGACCGGCTGCCCTTCGATCATCCGCTCTGCATCATGTATTCGTCGGGAACGACCGGACCGCCGAAGTGCATTGTGCATGGGGCGGGCGGCACGCTGCTGCAGCATCTCAAGGAGTTGATGCTGCACACGGATCTGAAGCGCGACGACCGTGTTTTCTACTTCACGACCTGCGGCTGGATGATGTGGAATTGGTTGATATCGAGCTTGGCCGTCGGGGCAACCGTGGTGCTCTACGACGGCTCGCCGTTTCACCCCGGCCCCGAGCAGCTCTTCGACATGGCCGAGCAGGAGCGCATCACGGTTTTCGGCACCAGTGCGAAGTATTTGGCGGCCGTCGAAAAAGCGGGCCTCGCCCCGGGGCGGAGCCATGACCTGGGCGCGGTGCGGACCATCATGTCAACCGGGTCACCGTTGGCGGCCGAGGGCTTTGAGTACGTCTATGAAAAAGTCAAGAGCGACGCGCAATTGGCAGCGATCTCCGGCGGCACGGATCTGATTTCCTGTTTCGCGTTAGGCGACCCCACCGCGCCGGTCTATCGCGGCGAGTTGCAGACACGCGGCTTGGGCATGAAGGTCGAGGTTTTCGACGACGAGGGGCGGTCGCTTCCGCCCGGCGTAAAAGGTGAGTTGGTCTGCACGGCGGCGTTTCCTTCGATGCCGGTGGGATTCTGGAATGATCAGGACGGCAAGAAATACCACGCCGCCTATTTCGAGCGCTTCCCCGGCGTATGGCATCACGGCGATTACTGCGAGTTGACCGAGCGCGGCGGCATGAAGATCTGGGGGCGATCCGACAGCGTTCTCAACCCGGGCGGCATTCGCATCGGAACGGCGGAGATTTATCGCGCCGTCGAGAAGTTGCCGGAAGTGCTCGAGGCTCTCGCGGTTGGTCAGGATTGGGACGGCGATTCGCGGGTGGTTTTGTTCGTGAGACTGCGGGAGGAAGCGGCATTGAGCGAAGACTTAGCGGCGCGGATTCGAGAACAGATTCGCCGTGACTCGAGTCCGCGCCATGTACCGGCGAAAGTGATTCAAGCGCCGGACCTGCCGCGAACCCTCAGCGGCAAGCTCGCGGAATTGGCGGTGGGACATACGATCCACGGGCGCGAAGTGAAGAATCGTGATGCGTTGGCTAACCCCGACGCTCTGGACTATTTTCGGGACTTGCCGGAGTTAGCGTCGTGATCGGATCGCGTTGGAGTGTCGGGGACCGAGCCGCGCACGGTGGGGGCTGTGAAAAAATGGGGGACAGTCCACTTCGCGCCAGGGGACATTGTTGATTTGATGGAACTTATTCGGTCGGCGCTCGGTACAGTCCCCAATTTTTCACAGCCCCGTTTGGAACGGCGTTGGGTTGAATGTCTATCTTGTGAGCGATTGCAGCAACCCGTAGACGCGTGCGATCGGGAGGCCTACGACGTTGAAATAGCAGCCCTCGATGCGCTCGACGAATTTTGATGCTGAACCTTGGATGCCATAGGCACCGGCTTTGTCCAGCGGTTCGGGGCTGTCGACGTAGGCTTGCAGTTCTCGATCGCTGAGTTTCTTGAAATCCACGGCGGTCCGCTCGACGAAAGTTCGGCACTGGCCGGCATGCAGAATACAAACGCCGGTGAGAACCTCGTGGGTGCGACCGGAGAGCGAACGCAGCATCGACTTCGCTTCGTCCCGATCGGCCGGCTTGCCGAGAAGGCGGCCTTCCACGACGACAACCGTGTCGGCTCCCAAGACGGTTTCCCCGGCCCGCGCGACGGCCCGCGCTTTGGACTCGGAGAGACGGAGGACATAATCGTTGGCGCTTTCTCCCTCGCGGTGAGATTCGTCCACCTCCGCCGGCCTCGTCTCGAAGGGGATCGCGGCGTTGCGAAGAATCTCCTGTCGTCGGGGAGAGGCGGAGGCCAAAATCAGCATGCGGGCTAGGCGAAGACAGTCGCGGGCTCCGAGTCGGGAACGCCCGGAATATCACAATCCGTTGTTGTTGTTAGAGTAGTGAGTCGGCGTGCCGCCGCACAAGCGATTGGCGAGGGCGGTTGCCGTTTTCGGCGCCGAAGTGACTTCGTGGATGCGAGTTTAGCCTTGCTCTTCGGCCGATGCCATCGTGGGTGTGGGGCCCACTGGTTGGCGAATGAAATCGCGGACGCCGCGGAACCCAAACCACAGAGCCGTCAGCGGAAAGACCACGACGGCAATGAAGTTCGCCGACAGCGACGCCGCCCGAAGCACCGATTCCGATGCGACGCGGGCTAGGGAAGGGATGATATTGGGCAGACCCAAAGCCGCCGACAAGAACGTCACGCCCACACCCATCGACAACGGAACGCAAGCGATCACGAAAAGAGTTGTCAGCGGACGGCTTCCCACCGCCCGCCAGCCCTCGGCGCGCAGTCCCCGCACGAACTGTGCCAGGGGAATGTAGCAAAGCGAGAAACAGGCCAGAGCCATCGCCCCCTGCGACGCGGCCGACGCGGCGAGAAACGCTTCGTTGGCGAAGAAACCGATCGCCCAGCCGAAGTGCCCGCCCATGGCCGGGCTAAATCCCAGCAACAGCCAAGGAATCACCAACGCCATGATCGGCAGGCCGTAGATCCAGCCCAAAACGTAGGGGTGCTTGGATGCAATCCCGTGCCGCCGCGGGGCCACCAGCGCGATATGCAGCAGTACCGGACACAGCGGAATCAACATCGCCGCCAAACCCTCGACCGAAATTTCGCTGATCCGAAGAGCCCCATACCCAAGACAAGTCAAGTAAAACAAACGGGTTATCGGAACCCAGGGAATCGACCGAAGCTTAGCGGGACTAAACAAACGCGGATAATCCTTAGTAGTACTAGAAGGACTCTCCCGTCACGGCGACCAACATCAGGTCCCCGACCTAGTCTTTGGTTGTTGTTCCCTTAGGAGGGGAAATCTCCTCGCGCCGGAACCGGAGCGCAACGAACCCGGCGCTGCTTGTGCCCCGGAGGCCGACCCGGCGGGTCCGTTGTGAGGGGGGTTGGGATGGTTGCGCGAGGGTTTCACGACCGCTTACCGAGGCAGAACAACAAGCAACTCGCCGGCGGCGCACTTCTCGACGGAAACACGCAACACACAGAACGCCCGCGGTCACGCCGGGGAGGAGGTTCGGATCCGGGCGACAATCACGACGTTCTCGACCCTTATCGGCCGCGAATGGGGAAGGCGCGGAATTTTCTTAGGCGGACGCTTGTCGCGGCGGCCCGGTGTGATGGGAACGATCGGCGTCGGAACGGGCGCGGCCGTTCGTGCTACATTTGTTCGTTTCGGGATAGCTTGATGTCGAATCCGATCGCCGACTACCTGCGCTTCTTTCGCGATTTGGGAATCGAAGATGTGTATTTGCCGCCCGAGGTGCGCCGGGGGTTGCTGCATCCGAAACCGACGACGACGCGCGCGGCGGCCCCGGCGGCGTCCGCCCCCGAGCCGAAGCAGCCGCGAGGGGCGGCCGCTCCTGCTTCGCCCCTTCCGATGCCGCCGCCGGTTGGGTCCGCGGAAGCGTTTTCGTCCGCGGCCCCCGCCAATCCGCTTGCCGTGCTCCAGGAGATCGAAGCCGAACTCGTCGGGTGCACGCGCTGCGCGCTGCACGAAGGCCGCAACAAGATCGTTTTCGGGAGCGGAAACCCGCAAGCCAAGCTGGTTTTCGTGGGCGAAGGGCCGGGCGCCGATGAAGATGCCCAGGGATTGCCCTTTGTCGGCCGCGCCGGGCAACTGTTGACCCAGATGATCAACAACACCGCGCAACGCGAGGGGATTCCGATTTCACGCGACGATGTCTACATCTGCAACGTGGTGAAGTGTCGGCCGCCGGGAAACCGCAATCCCGAGCCGGTCGAAATGAAGACCTGCGGGCCGTTTCTCGAGCGCCAATTGGAAGCGATTCGCCCCAAGGCCATTTGTCTGTTGGGGGGCACGGCCGCGAAATTCGTTCTCAAGACCACGACCGGCATTACGAAACTACGCGGGGAGTGGACCGAATGGCGCGGCATTCCGGTGATGCCGACCTATCACCCGTCGTTTCTGCTGCGACCGTACGCGCAAGACCGCAAGCGCGAGGCTTGGCTCGATTTGCGGGCCGTGCTTCACTACGTCTTCGATTGATAGCCCGCTTTTCTCATCGCGTGGCGAGGCAAAGTGCGAGATAGCGCCGACGGCAACTCCAAGAGTGCGATACAGCACGTCGTCTCCCGTTTTCTTCTTTGATGGGTATTTACTTGACTCAGGTGACCACAAGATGTAGGATCGGGGAAATGGAAGATTATCCTCGGAATCTGGCCGAGTTCGAGGCGCGTTTCGCCACCGAGCAGGCCTGTCGAGAGTATCTGTGTCAACTCCGCTGGCCGGAGGGTTTTCGTTGTCCGCGATGCGGGCACGACAAAGCGTGGGCGGTGCGGACAGCGCTGCTGGAGTGCGCCGGCTGCGGGCATCAAGCTTCTCCAACGGCGGGCACAATATTTCAAGACACCCGCCAACCCCTCCAGAGTTGGTTTCGAGCCATGTGGTGGCTCACGAGCCAGAAGAACGGGGCGAGCGCGCTGGGCTTGCAGCGGGTGTTGGGCCTGGGCAGCTACAAAACGGCCTGGACTTGGTTGCATAAGCTCCGGCGCGCCATGGTGCGGCCCGGACGCGATCGGCTCAGCGGGCGCGTGGAGGTTGACGAGACTTACTTAGGAGGCTTGGAGGAGGGCGTGCGCGGTCGCCAAACCGACGCTGAGGCGCTGATTGTAGTAGCGGCCGAGGAAGATGGTGCCGGCATCGGGCGGGTTCGGATACGCACCATTCCCAACGCCTCCGGGGACAGCTTGATGGCCTTCGTCGGCGAGTCGATCGAACCCGGCAGCGTGGTCCATACCGACGGTTGGCTGGGATACGAACCGCTCGAAGGCGACGGCTATCGCCACGAGGTGAGCTACCTGGAGGGGCAACCGGCGCGCGCCTCGAAACTGCTCCCCCGGGTGCACCGCGTGGTGTCGTTAGTGAAGCGCTGGATACTGGGCACGCATCAAGGAGCGGTCAGTCACGAGCATCTCGACTCCTACCTCGACGAATTCGCCTTCCGCTTCAACCGCCGCAAGTCCAGAAGTCGAGGCAAGCTCTCTTACCGCCTGGTTCAACAGGCCGTCGCCGTGCCACCGGCACCCTACAAATCGCTGGTCGGAGGCACCGCGACACGCGCTACGGACGACCACAACATGTAGGGGCTATTTCCCAATACCTGAGTCAAGTAAATACCCATCTCTTCTTTTTTTGGAACAATCCCGGGATTGGGATCGACCAAGGGGCGGACTCCGTGATTTGGTAGGCAACGCCCACAGGACGATGCCGTGAAGCGGGCCAGCCACGTCTCGCCATATCTTGTTGAAAACAAAACCTTCGGCCGACCGGCAAGCGATCGACGACGATCACCTTTAACTTGATTATTCGGTGGCAAACGTTGTATGGTAGTCAACGTGGGGGGCAGGGCGTCGTCGAACGGTCTTGATGACCGCTCGTCTCGCCTCATCGTAAGGCCACCCGTCTCGACTGATTCTTTTGGAGGATACATGAAATTCAGAGTTGTGTGCCTAGTCACACTGGTAACGCTGCTTAGCAGTTTTCCGCTTGCCGCCCAGACGTCCTTCGGGACCATTCTCGGCAACGTCGCGGATGAGAGTGGTGCTGTAGTGCCCGGCGTTGCGGTCACCATCACCAATGAAGGTACGGGCAATGTCCGCACCGTAACGAGTAATGATACCGGCGGCTTCACGGTGCCGTCGCTTCCGCCGTCCGTTTACTCGGTCTCGGCTGAATTGGCCGGCTTCAGCCAAGCGCTGCAAACCGGCGTTCAACTCGCTGTAAACCAGACGCTGCGCGTCGACCTCACATTGAAGGTCGGTGAAGTAACGGAAATCGTCGAAGTCAGCGCCGCGGCGTTGCAGCTTCAGACGGATACTTCGACCGTCGCTTCGACCGTCGACAACGAAAAAGTAGTCGAGCTGCCCCTGAACGGCCGCAGCTTCACGCAGCTCACCATTCTGATGCCGGGCGCGGTTGCCGGCGCGGGTGCGCTGACAGCGTTCCAAACTTCCGGCACGGCGGTGTCGATCAGCGGTCTTCGCTCCGAAGCCAACAACTACACCCTGGACGGCGTCAACAACAACGAGAGTTTCTTCAAGACCTACGGGTTGCAGCCCTCGATCGACGCGATTCAGGAATTCAAGATTCAGACGAACATCACTTCGTCCGAGTTCGGGACCGCGGCCGGCGCGAACGTCAACATCGTGACCAAGTCCGGTACCAACGAGATCCACGGGTCGGCGTTTGAGTTTCTCCGCAATGACAACCTGGATGCCGCTGAGTTCTTTTCGAATCGTTCCGGAACGCCCAAGTCCGAGTTCCGGCAAAACCAGTTCGGCGCCACGGTCGGCGGCCCGATCGTCAAGAACAGGACCTTCTTCTTCTTTATGTATGAAGGTCAGCGCAGGAGCCGTGAATCGACTCTACTGGGCGTCGTGCCCAGCTCGGCGATGTTCGGCGGCGACTTGTCGATGGATCACCAGGGCAATCCGGCGGGTGCGATTTTCGATCCGTACACGACGCGTGAACTAGCCGACGGGAGCTTGGCGCGGGACCCGATCCCCAATAACCAAATCCCTTCCAGCCGGTTTAACCAGTCGACCAAGCAGCTTCAGCAGACCTTGTGGACGTCTCCCAATCTGCCCGGCCAAGCGTTGAACCTGATCAACACCAACGCAGCGCGGGTTGACAACGATCAGTGGATGGCCAAGGTCGACCACCGCTTTGGCGACAGCAACATTCTCACGGGACGATTTAACTTCAGCGACTCTATAAACCCCCGCCCGACGAACCATCTCACGGTGGACAACTTGTTGGTGAACACGTTCACCAATATCATGATCAGCGACACCCACACGTTGAACCCGACGACGATTCTCGACATGAAGATCTCCTATCACCGCAACAACCTTCAGATCGCCGACAGCGCGCCGGGCGGCAAGGAAGCTATCGCGTCGTTTATTACCGGCAACGGCATCCAGGGCATCCCGATCTTGAAGAGCGAAGCCGTGCCGCTGTTTCCGCAGTGGGGCATCTCGGGGTACAACAGCCCCAGCCAGACGGGCTTTCCCTTTCCCGACGACAGCTATAGCGCCTATGCGAGCATGACCAAGATTGTCGGCAATCACAGCATCAAAGTCGGCTTCGAGTTCAAACACAACCGCAACTTGGACGACGGGTTCTTTACCGGGAACATGACCTTCGACAAGCGCCCGACCGAAGATCCTCAGAACGCGGCGGCAACCGGCAATGCCGTTGCCTCCTATCTGTTGGGTCTGCCGACCGTTGCCTTGCGGAACATCGGCGCCGGCACGACGGCCATCATGCGGAAGGAAGACTACAGTTTCTACTTCCAAGATGACTGGAGGGCCACCCCGAACCTGACGATCAACCTCGGCCTGCGTTACGACTACATCGAGTGGATGAAACACCGCGATAATCTGCTGGCCTCGATCGATATCGGTACGGGCGAATTTCTCTGGGATGGGGATAACCCCATCACGGGTGAAGGCCCGAACGTGCGGCGTGGAATCATTGAGCCCGACCACAACAACTTCGCTCCCCGGATCGGCCTGGCGTATCGTCTCGGTGACAAGTCGACCATTCGCGCCGGCTACGGCGTTTTCTACATGTCCAACTACCTCTGGGAGGCTCAGGGCGTGCGAGGGAACTGGCCGTTCGCCATTAGTGAAAACTTCGGGAACATCAATGACCGCTTCCCGGTCCACACCGTCGAGAATGCGTTTACGCCTGATCTGGACGTCCAGTTCGGCTCTCCTATCGCGCCCAATGCCCAACACATTGTCCCGCGCCACAACCGTACCAGTTACACGCAGCAGTGGAACTTGCACGTGCAGCGGCAGCTGACGGAGGAGTTGATGGTCGAACTCGGCTATGTGGGCACGAGAGGTCTGAAGCTTTCGACCTTCTCGAACGTCAATACGGCCCTTCCGGGCCCCGGCGAAGTTCAGCCGCGCCGTCCGTTCCCGCAATATGGGCCTTTGAGCGAAATGGGGAACCAGTCCTCTTCGATCTATCACGGGCTGCAGTTCAAGATCGAGAAGCGCTTCTCCGACGGATTGTCCTTCCGCGCCAATTATGCCTGGGGGAAGACGATCGACGTCCTTGGGGCCGGTTTCTCGGCCAGCCAGACAGCTCAAAACCCGCACAATATTCTGGGTGACCGGGCATTGTCGGATCTCCACCGTGCCCATACCTTCACATTCGATTACGTTTGGCAGATTCCCTTCGGAAGAGGGAAGGCCTACGGCTCCGGCATGAACAAGGCCGCGGACGCAATCCTCGGCGGCTGGCAGCTGACCGGAATCATGGTGGCCAACAGCGGCCCCGCGTTCAACACGACCGTTCCGCGCGACATCGCGAACATCGGCGGGCGTGTCGGCGCCGAGAGACCGAACATCATTGGGGACCCGTTCTCGGGCGTTCGTGGAGGACCGGAACAGTACATCAATCTGGCGGCGTTCGGCGAGCCCGATCCCTTTACCTTCGGCACCTTGGGCCGTAACGCTCTACTCGCTTCGGGCCTGTTCCAGTTCGACATCGGGTTGTTTAAGAACTTCAAGGTCACCGAGCGCATCGGCGTTCAGTTCCGTGCGGAGTTTTTCAACGCGTTCAACAACGTGAACTTCGGGAAACCGAATTCAAACTTTGACGCCGGACCGGGCGTCTTCGGCTCGATCGGCGGATTGGCCGCGGGACAGTCCGCGCGCCAGATCCAGTTCGGGTTGAAGATCCTGTTCTAACGTTTCCACTGTTTGTAGAGCAAAGCCCTCGCCGCGTTGCGGCGGGGGCTTTTGTTTTTCATGGGCACACCGCCCCCAAACCGAGCCGCGCACGTTAAGGGGCTGTGAAAAAATCGGGGACAGTCCGCTTCGCGCCGGATGCGGTTATTGATTCAATGGAATTTATTCGATCGGCGCTTGGGACAGCCCCCATTTTTTCACAGCCCCTTAAGTAAGCGGTGTGCGATGCCGCTGCCTGGAGCCGCCGGAAGTGATCATTTTAAGGAAGCAACCCCAGGGCCTCTTCTCAATCGTGCGCGGCTCGGTTTGGGGCGGCGAGAACGGACGCGGGTTCCTTTGCCGAATCCTCGCTCCTCACAAAATCACTCGTTCCTTGCCGACGCGGCGGGTCAGTCTTTGGCGGTCGAGGTATTCGAGTAGGGGAATCGCGTATTTGCGGCTGATGCCGGCTAGGTCCTTGAATGCGGGGACGGTGAGGCGGTCGGATTCCTGCTTTTGCCGAGCCAGCTTGCCGCGCAGCTCGTCGAGGGCTTCGCTGTGAAAAACGAGCTCGGCGGTCACCTTCACCAAGACGCCCTCTCTCAATAAGCCTTCGAGGATGCGCCGGGCGCGAGGGCGGTCAACGGGTAATTTTTCGAGCAGTTCGGGCAGGGCCGGCACGGCGAGGCCGGCTTCGTGAAACGCGGCGACAATCTTGTCGCGGGCGGCCGCTTCTTCTTCCTGTAGGACGACGCGGTGGGTCGCGAGGCGAACGATTTCACCTTCCACGGCGGCCTTGTTGTCACGCGCAAGGCGGGCTAATAGTGCGTCGAGAAAGAACGGGGGCGCTTCAGGGAACAACGACGTCCGCAACGCCTCCTTGGCGGCCCCGAGCAGCAACGGGTTTTCGCGGTGGAAATCGGCCAAGAAGTCGAGGGTCCGCGTTGTCGCGGCGCGGAAGTCATCGCGGTGAACGAAGTGCGCCGGGCTTTCATGCGCGCGAATCATACGGCCGGCCTTCTCAAGCGCTCGCGCCGTTGTTTCCAACTCGTCGTCGAGCCAAGCGGTGCGAGCCGTGATTTCCCTTGCGCCGATGCCGTGGGGGGCGCCCAGTAACACCTCCAGAACCGGCCCGGGCTCGCCGCCGTCGAGGGCCTCGACGCGCGGCAGCCAATCTTCGTCGACACGATGCTTGGGAGCTTGATTGTCGAGCACGATTCCACCGCCGATCGTGATGACGGGTGAGAACCGGCGAATGATAAAGCGGTCGCCGCGCCAGACCGGCAACGGTTCGCGAAAACGCAATTGCGTGTAAGCGCGTTCGCCGGGCTGGAGCGCCTTCCGCCGATCGAGAAAATAGACGCGGCCTTCCAGCTCCGCCGTGCCGCTGTGGAAATGAACACGCGCGCCGTACTTGAGCGGCTTGGACGAGGGCAGCAAGTCCAGCGAACAATCGATGCGCCGGGTCGGCTCGAATTTTCCGGCGGCGGTTAACACCATGCCGCGCCCAAGGTGGTTGGCCGCGATGTTCGAAAGATTGACGGCGGTGCGCTGCCCGGCAACCGCCTCGCGCACGTCCCCGCCGTGGACTTCGAGGCCGCGCACGCGCACACGCTCGCCGGCGGGAAGCACCTCGACCTCGGAGTCGATCGAGAGGGTTCCTGAAACCAAGGTGCCGGTGACGACAGTCCCGAAACCCTTCATCACAAAGACGCGGTCGATGGGCAGGCGGAAATAGTGGCGGCTGTTTTTGGGCTCGGCGTCGAGGGCCAATTCTCGCAATGTATCGCGCAATGGCTCGACGCCCCGCCCCGTCTTCGAGCTGACGGGACAAATCGGCGCGCCTTCGAGAAACGACCCGGCGAGGTATTCCTCGGCTTCAAGCTTGACCAATTCGACGAGATCGGGATCGACCAGGTCGGACTTCGTCAAAGCGACCAAGCCGCGGCGAACGTCGAGCAAGCGGCAGATGTCGAAGTGTTCCCTGGTCTGCGGCATGATCGATTCGTCGGCCGCGATGACGAGCATCAGCAGATCGATGCCGCCGACCCCGGCGAGCATGTTTTTGACAAACCGCTCGTGACCGGGAACATCGACAAAGCCGAGTTGCACGCCGTCGGCAATGGGAAGGTGGGCGAAACCCAAATCGATCGTGATGCCTCGCCGCTTTTCTTCCTCGAGACGATCGGCGTCGATTCCCGTCAATGCCCGCACAAGCGCGGTCTTGCCGTGATCGATGTGCCCGGCGGTGCCGACGATGATGTTTTTGGTCAAGGGCTCAACCTACGCCGCGTTACTCAGGGGCTGTGAAAAATGGGGGACAGTCCACTTCGCGCCGGATGCGATTAGTGATTCATTGGAACTTATTCGGTTGGCGCTCGGTACAGTCCCCATTATTCACAGCCCCTCATCCGCTGACGGGGGTTACTCGCATTCCCGAGCCAGATCCCAAGCCTTCGCGGCGGTTTCGGGAACGCGCGCGCCGAGTTCGATGCCGGAAGCGGAAGCGGCGTTGCCGTCCAAGGCTCTCTTGTAGACCCCTTGGGCGATCGAAGCGGAACGAAACAGCGAAAAGGCCAGGTAGAAATTCCAGCGCTCGATTTTCGTCCCGGTTCGGCGGCAATAAGCCGCGACGTACTCTTGCTCGGAGGGAATTCCCAAAGTGCGCTTTTCCGGCGTCAAGCCGCCCGACGCCCCCAGCGACAAATGATAGGGCAAGCAGTTGTAAGCCAGGTCGGCGAGCGGGTGTCCCAGCGTTGACAGCTCCCAGTCGAGCACCGCCAAGATCTCGGGCTCGGTGGGATGAAAGATCATGTTCTCGAGCCGAAAGTCGCCGTGCACGACGGTGACTTCGTCGCCGGCGGGAATGTTCTCGGGCAGCCATTCCATCAAGCGGTCGACCGGCTCGATCTTTTCCGTCTCGGCGGCAACGTAATTGCGGCTCCAGCGGCTGATTTGACGCGCGAAATAGTTGCCGGGCTTGCCATAGTCGGCCAGGCCCAAGGCCTCGAAATCCGCCGTGTGGACTTTCGCCAGACAGGCGTTCATGGCGTTGTAGACGATGCCGCGCTCCTCGGGCGTCATCTCGGGCAAGCCGGGATCGCGCAGCACTCGCCCGGCGACGTACTCCATCACATAGAAGGCCGTGCCGATGATCGACTCGTCTTCGCATAACAGATGGGTATGCGGAACCGGAACGCCGACCGTGCCGAGCGCCTTCATCACGCGGTATTCGCGGTCGACGGCGTGGGCGCGAGGCAGCAGCTTCCCGGGAGGCTTCTTGCGAACGACATACTTACGCTGCTCGGTCGAAACCGTGAAGGTCGGGTTGGATTGCCCGCCGGAAAACTGACGAACTTGGGCGGGGCCGTGAAAGTCCTCGATGTTGCTTTCCAAATAGTCGAACAAAGCCCGCTCATCGAAAACGTGCGCGGGGCGAACCGGGATGGTTTCAGGCGGCTGAGACACGGGCGCTTCCGATGGCTTGACGTGGGCGACGAAGTTCGATTCGCTGAATGCTTCGTTACCCGAGGACCCATTATCCCAATTGGCCGACCAAGCAACCCGGCAGGTCGCGGTCGCCCTTGAGCAATGAACCGGCACGGAGTTCTGTGGTACAGTTTGCGAAGCCAGGAGGCCGGATCGGAACCCACAAAGATCCGCGAGGTTTGCCCACCCATCTGCCAATCCATTTTGACTCGGCTCCGCTTGGCAACGCGGGTTCAATCGTCTCGAGATCAATCAGGGAATTCGCCGACAACATCGGCACGATCGCCAAGATAACCCCTTGTTGTGTTCGCGCCCATCGAAGTTGTCAAGAACTGGGCCTTTTACAGCTTGGGGGCCGAGGAAGACATTGCGCGGATCATCCGCACGGATATGTTATTGGAAGCGGTTTTCGGCTCGCTCGTCGTCCCGGCATTGATCCACGCCCTGGTCAAGCGTCGCCAAAGCGGCGAACAACCGGGAGTCGGTGAGTCTTTCCGCTGGGGTTACCGTCAGTGGGGTAGGACTTTCGGGAACCGCTGGCTCGCCGGCATGGCCACGTTGGGCGGAACCTTCCTGTTTGTCATTCCTGGAATCGTATTCTGGATTTGGTTTTCGCTCATCGAGCCTGTTGTCGCAATCGAAGCCGACAATCAGCCGAAGGCGCTCACCCGTAGCCGCTCCCTAACCGAAGGGAGTCGGTGGGCAATTCTCTTCTCGTTTGTGCTGATGGGGCTGCTGTTTGCCGTTTTCGCGGTGCTGTCAGGGGTTCCGTTCGTGTTCGTCGATAATTGGATGATTTCCGCTTTCATCGACTGCGGGCTGGATGTTGGTCATCGAGCCTTTGTGGTGATGACACTGGTCATCTATCTGTCCGTCTCCCGAGACAAACCACTTCGTAGCGACGCCGGCGCGAATCCGCTCGGAATAAGCGAACGGACAGCAGCGGCGAACGACTCTTGATTTGATACCGAAGCCGGTCGATTTCTACGAACCCAGCGCCGGGCCCAGTTGCTCGGCGATTTCCGTTAGCGCCTTCTTCGCGCCGGGAAGCGCGCCGGTCATGTTGGCGAACCCGTGGATCGTGTCGGCGTAGCACGTATAGTCCACGGCGACGCCGGCTTGTTCGAGACGACGAGCATAGGTCGCGCCTTCGTCGCGCAAGGGGTCGAACCCGGCCGTGATGATTTGTGCCGCCGGCAAGCCGCTTAGGTCTTCGACTTCCAACGGTGAAACGCGAGGATCCGCGGCGTCTCCGGGGCCGGTCAGGTAATGATCGCGAAACCATTCCATGCCGGCTTTCTCCAGGAAATATCCCTTGGCGAATTCCGTGTAGGAAGGCGTATCGAGAGAAGCGACGGTTGTGATGGGGTAGATCAAAAGCTGAAGGTGGATCGCCGGGCCTCGCCGGTTGCGCGCCGACAGCGCCACCACGGCGGCGAGGTTGCCGCCCGCGTTGTCTCCGCCCACGGCCAAGCGTTCGGGGTCGGCTCCCAGCCCGGCCGCGTTTGCGCCGGCCCATTCCACGGCGGCATAACTGTCGTCGAACGCGGCCGGGAATTTATGTTCCGGGGCGAGGCGATAACCGACCGAAACCGTCACGCATTGCGCGCCCGCGCACAAGGTACGGCAAGCGTTGTCGTGGGTATCCAAATCACAGACGACCCAGCCGCCGCCGTGGTAGTACACCAAGAGCGGAAACGGTCCTTCGCCCGGGGGACGATACACGCGAATCGAGATTTCCCCCGCCGGTCCCGGGAACGACGCATTTTCGACGGCGGCGACGGG
Organism: Bryobacterales bacterium; assembly: GCA_965248235.1. Classification (GTDB taxonomy): domain Bacteria; phylum Acidobacteriota; class Terriglobia; order Bryobacterales; family UBA6623; genus UBA6623. The sequence goes on from CBDFIU010000005.1 coordinate 181,941, forward strand.
CACCGGGTCGCCACGCAGCTCGACGAGTGCTTGTGCGTTAGCGCGTGCTTCGTCAGGGGTCAGAGTGTTCAATGGCGGTCGGCCTGCTCGCGCGAATTGTTCGAGCAGGCGGACGACATCGGGATCGAGTTGATTCATGGTCTCGGCGGGGGCGGCCCCAATTTCATATCCGCGGGCAAAGTTCATGAACCAGATTCAGAGTCCCGAGCGCAAGCGACGGGCCGCGGGCGGTGAACCGCCATACGCTCCGAGGCCGCGTCTAATCGAATCAACGATACTGGCGGTGATAGCCCTTCACCTTGAGCGGAATCCGGTAGAGACTCGTATCGACGGTGATGTAAAGAACGTGGGCTTCCTTTCCCTTGCCGAATTCAACGTTGCTCGGCAGACCCTCTCCCATGTCGCCCGCGGGCTGTCCGGCGGGCCCGGTTGGGATATAAGCCACCTTCTTTCCCTGGGGATTGACGACCATCACGCCGGGCCGGCGGGGCGTACGAATCGTTAAGTAGAGATTGCCGCGTTTGTCGATCGTCATACCGTCGCTGCCGGCCTCTTCCCCGAAGTCGATCAGTATGCTTCCCGGTCCCTTGACGAGCCCGTCGGCGTCTAGGGGGAAGGCATGGATTCGCATGATCTTCTTGCCTTTGCCTTCGGTGTCGTTGTCGTGGTCGGCGACGTAGAGGGTCGAGCCGTCGGGGCTGAGCGCCACGCCGTTGGGCTTGCTGACCTCGCGGGTGATCTCGACCACCTTGCCGGCGTCGTCGACACGATAAACCGAACGGTGGTCGAGCTCCAAAGGCTCGTGGCCGAGGTAGCGCGGGTCGCTGAAATAGACGCGCCCCTTGTCGTCGAGGCAAACGTCATTCGGGGCGTTGAAGCGCTTCCCCTCGAAGCGGTCGGCGAGAACGGTTTGGCGGCCGGTCGCTATATCCCAACTCGCGATACGACGCAATCCGTAATCGGCGCCCTGCGCACCGACGAGGTTGCCGGCGGCGTTAAAGATCAAGCCGTTCACCTTACCGCTGTCGTCGGAGAAGACGGTCGTCTTGCCGCTCGCCGGGTCGAAACGCTGGATCATTCCCTTGTTGGTCTCCGGCAGGATATCGGAGAAATAGATGCTGCCGTCGGGGGCGACCGCCGGACCTTCGGTGAGCCCGCCCTCGACATCGACCTCGCGCGTGAACAACAGCTCGAGCCGCGCGTCGGCCGAGACGATCGTGTCGCCGGAAGGCGGTGGAACGTCAGCCGCCGAAACCGGCGCGATCAAGCAAATGGTTACGAAGAGAATCGATACGAACGGCATGGGGAAACTCCTTACTCCGACCTACAACGCTACCACCGCTCAAGCGGGTGCGCGCGATTCTTGAGCGGCAACTCGACGCGCCCGCCCGTCTTCTGCGACTCGTGGATCCCTAGGATCATCTCGATAGCCCAGCGGGCGTCGTGGGCGCCGGCAACGGGCTTGCGGTCGTCCTTGACGGCATCGAACAGATCCTGAACCATCAGTGCGTTTGAAAGCATGCGATCCTCGGCGGGCAAGTCGGCATGAGGCGCGCCCTCGATCGGCTCCCAGGCGCGTTTCTTGCTCGGTATCCAGCGATGGGTTCGCAGGATACGGGGCTGCCCCTTGGGATAGGTTTGATTCGGCAAGTCAATAATGCCGCGGCTACCGTAGATGCGCGTACCCCAGCGGCTTGACCCCTTGTGGTCGCTCGCCTTCGAGCCGAAGTAAGCATGCACGCCGTTGTCGAAGGCAAACATGGCGGCGATTTCGTTGCCGCCGACAGGGCCGACCGGTTCCGTGGGTTCGCGAACGTCCCCAGCGGTGAGGTCGTTTCCGTCGTGGGTGACATGGGCAAAAACCCAGTGCGGGTCGCCGAGGAACATGCGCGACAGATCGAACAGGTGGGTTCCGAGAACCATCAGGTCTTCGCCGCCGGCACGGTGGTCTTCTTTCCCGCGCAGGCGGACTTCTTGGATCGTGCCGATCTCACCGGCGTCGAGCAGTTCCTTGACACGAACGGCGTAAGGCGACATCCGCATCTGGTGAGCGGTCTGGACCTTGACGTTGTTTTTCTCGATGGCGGCGATCATGCGATCGGCCTCCTCGAGATTTCGCGCGAAGGGTTTTTCGAGATAAATGTGCGCGCCGGCTTCGGCGACAGCGGTTACCATCTCGACCCGCTGATCGAGCCAGCGCGGCCCGATACTGACGTAGTCGGGCTTCTCGCGGTCAAGCATTTCGCGGTAATCGCGATAGGCGCGCTTGGCGCCGGTTCGCTGTTGCGCCGCGGCGCGGCCGGCGTCGTCGGGGTCGGCCACGGCCACGATTTCCACCGAGTCGAAAACCGTCCAAACGGTATCGAGCCCATGGCCGTACTCTCCGTGACCGCTGTGGCCGATAACAGCGGCCCGCGATTTGGATTGATCGTTGGCGGTTGCCATGGTTGCTCCTTCAAAAGCCGGCTAGGGTTGTTGTAGCATAGTCGGCCTGCTCGTTTCGCGATACGTCGGTCAAAGGGGGTCAACGGGCATTACGCGCCGTCGCCGCGGCCTTCGGCGAGCTTGGGGCTTCCCAGAAACCGTGCGTTAGCGGTCCGAATGAGTGTTTGGGCCGCGGCGGCCGGTGCGCGGGCGTGTCGGTAGTCATCCGCGATTTGCCAATCGGGCGTGATTTGGAGTACCCGCGTCACGGCCGCCGGGAACTGATCCGCGGAAGCGATCACGGCATTCGGCATGTCCTCAAAACCCGCCGCCCGAACCGCGTCGGTCGTCAGCACGGGTTTACCGGCGGCCAGATAGCTTAATAGAACATCCTGCATCGCATCCACCGGAGCAGACGCCGCTCGGAAGGGCGCCCACAGGACGGCCGCGCCCGACAAATAGATGTGCCATTTCTCGAACTTCTTGTCGCTTAATACGAACAAGTTGCCTTGTTCGCCAAGCCGTCGATCCACGCCCACCTCGCTGCCGGCGCCGACCAGCATGAAATCGAAATCAGGATGCCGCTCCGACGTCGACAAGATGACATCGACATCGAGAATGCTCGAGTCGAGCGGCCCGGCATAGACCACAAGCGGTCTGGTGGAGGCCCTTAACTCTGGGATCGTGTAGCGGCTGCCGCGAGCTTTCAAAGCCAGGGACGCTTCGCCCCAAGAGGCGCCCCGCGAAGGGATCAGCAGCGAGGCGTCACGGCGGCGGTTGGCGGGCAGCGCATCCAGCACCGTGGTCGAGCCGCCGAGGAGCCCGCCCTCTGGGAACTCTCGTTCCGAACCGTCGCCGGACGCAGTCGGGATATAGGAAAAAGTTTGATACGCGCGCTTCAGTCCTAAGACGCGTGCAGCCTTGGAGGGGTCGTTGAGAAACAAAACGAGCAGCACCTTCCCGGAGCTTGCTGATTCGGCTGCTCGTAGGCGCGAGGCGACTTCGCCCAGGTCGCCGGCGTGCGCCGCGGGAAAGCTCTCGAGCTCTTCGCGGCCCGCGCCGCCGATGCGGACAAGGCTGACGCGCTGCCCTTGCCGTTCCAAATCGCCGGCCAAGGTTTGCACCCACTCAACGGGCGCTCCGCAGCCGTCCTCGTGAAGCAGAAACACCTGGAACGGCCGCCGAAAGCAGCGCAAACGCTCCAGGTGGCGTTCGCGAACAAGCTGCATATTTTCTTGGATTGTCCCACGCTCGTCTCGGCCCGTCAGCGAATCATGGTGGACCCGATAGGCATAGAAGCATTCGTCGTTGTCGATGCGCCGGACTTCGCCGATCTCGCTCAGCCGCAGCCAATAGTCGTAATCTTCCGCGCCCAACAGCGAGCCGTCGTAGTCCCCGGCCGCGCGGGCCGCCGAACGCCGGTAGAGGAAACAGGACCCGACAAAGTTGTCGGTTTCGAGCCCGAGGGCTTCGGCGGTTCGCGGCAGATCGAGTTCGTGGGTGGCGTGAGGCCGCTGATGCATCACGCGGACCTCCGAGCCCCGTAGAGGGCCGCCATCGCCGTCAATCAGCTCGATATTGGCATCGGCCATGTCGACCGAGGGCCGGCGCAAGAGAAATTCCAGCAGGGCGGAGAGCATCCCGGGCTTCATCAGGTTGTCGGCCGATGTCCAGGTGAAGAATTCGCCGGAAGCCTAAAGCCCGCGTTCAAGGCCGCCGCAATGCCCTCGTGCGGCCGGCGAATGAGGCGTACGCGCGGGTCGTCGGCCCAAGGGGCAGGCGTGGAACTCAAGTCCTGGTCCGATCCGTCGTCGACGATGATCAACTCGAAGTTGGGGTAGGTCTGCGCCAAGACGCCGCGGACCGAGTGCGGCAAGAGATCCGTCTGATTCCACACCGGCAGGACCACGCTGACCTTCCGCCGGTAGCTCGGGTGCGTGGGAATGAAAAGCCCGCGGGCGGACGCCGCGGTATCGGATTGATCTCGATTCCCCGACTCGACGGCGGATACGTCGTTTGAAGGAGCATCCCTCGATCGAGCCAGCAGGTCAGCCGATTGAAATTCGCGATAGCCGTGGGGGAATAAGTGGCTGTAGTAACGCACGTATCGATCGCGGTATCGCAGCCGTACGGCAACCGGCGTCAGCGATTTAGCGAAATCCAAGACCGCGTGAACCGAGCGACGAACCAACGCGCGGGGCCGAGAGTTATAGAAACGGACAACCCATTCATCGCGTGCACGCTCGGCGGCATGCAGACGTTCGCGCGCTGTCCGCAACTCTTCGGCAAGTGCTTGGGCGCGTCGCTCCCAAGTGGAAGGTTCGCGATCCGCGGTGTGATCGGTGGGCTGCTTGACGCCTTGTGGCTCCATATCCTCGGCCGACCCCCCCCTATGCCTTGAGATACCCAGTCCCGCGACCAGATCCCGCACGCAACACCGTGGCGCGGGACGCAGTATGTCCGAAACACACCGGACCATGACGGACCTACCATCATAACCGATGTCTTTAGGGGTGTAACTTTTTCTTTCTAGGGGACTTCGCCGCAGTCCGCCGGGCTCGTCGGCAGGTCAAGCAACGACAGGCAACGACCGTGACCGGGGAAGTCAAAGGTAGGTTTCCGCGCGAATCCGCCGGATCGGCCTACCGGGGCCAGGGGCGGCGTTGACGACCTTGGCCCGTCGGAGCAGACCGGAAGTCTTGCTTCAGACCACGACTTCTTCGCTCTCTTCCTGGCAGGTCACACAGCGCGTCGCCCAGGGCACCGCTTGCAGTCTTCGAGCGTTGATCGACTCGCCGCAACCCTCGCACCAGCCATATTCGTCGGTTTCGATGCGTTCCAAAGCGGATTCGACGGCTCGCGTCGTCTCCCATCCGGAATTCATCACCTGCAAGGCCAATTCGCGCAGGCTTTGCGATTGCGCGTCGTCAATGGGATCGGCGGTCTGCTGAATCTCGATTCCGCTGTCTCGAAGGGAGGGCGCTCTGAGCGATACAAGCTTGTCTTCGAGCTGCGTTTGGAAGATGCTTCGTTGTTTCTTCGTCATAACTAACCTCTGTCCGTTGCCAAGTTTGGTGAATGCCTAGCAGAGATTATTCCGCTCCCGCCCGCGGAACGACAATGGACGGGTCGTACCGTTTTTGTTTAGGGGGTAAGTCCTAGCCCGGGTTACTCATCGTTTGGCGGGCGATGCACACGAGTGGCCCGCGATTACGTCGTTGGCCTTGCTCGCCGCGCTCAGCGGCACGTCATACATTGGGGTTCCCGCCGCCCCTTCAGGGCTCGCACGGGTGGCGGATTCTACTCGGGGTTCCGCCTTCGGGCTACATTCCGGCCGGCGCTTCGCGGCTCAAGAGTTCTTACCGGACACGGTTTCGGATGTCGAGAACGCGGCAGTCCGCCAATTCGGGGGGAAGACTGCTGCTTTGATAGACTGGTTGGGCTTATGACCCATGACGTCATCGTGATTGGGAGCGGTCCGGGCGGATACGTCGCCGCGATTCGTGCCGCGCAGTACGGCTGCAAGGTCGCGGTGGTCGAAAAGGCCCCGGCGTTTGGCGGAACCTGCCTGCACGTCGGCTGTATCCCGACCAAGACTTTGCTGCATTTCGCCGAAGCTTATGAGACGGCCCTGCACGGCGAGCAAATCGGGATTCGCCACAGCGGCCTCGAACTTGATTTCGAGTTGATGCAACAGCGCAAGAAGCAAATCGTCGACGGCCACGCCCGCGGCATCGAGTTCCTCTTCAAGAAGCACAAGATCGAAAGCATTGCGGGTTTCGGGAAGCTGGCCGGCGGCGGGATCGTTGCGGTGGACGGGCCGGAGGGCGTCCGCGAATTGAGCGCCAAGAACGTCATCTTGGCGACCGGGTCGGAAGCGAGACGACTGCCGGGCATCGACCTGCCTCGCGAGCGTTTGCTGACGAATGTCGAAATCCTAAGCCTCGAAGCTATTCCGGAATCGTTGGCGATTATCGGCGCCGGCGCGGTGGGTGTGGAGTTCGCGTCGCTCTATCGCAGCTTCGGCTCCCAAGTGACATTGATCGAGGCGCTTCCCAGGCTCGTGCCGCTCGAGGACGAGGAAGTTTCCAAGGAACTCGCCCGAGCGTTTCGCAAACGCCGCATCGAGGCCCATACCGGCGTCGCCGTCGAAGCGGCCGAGGAAACCGCGGACGGCGTTGTCGTTCGCTTCCGTGACGCCGCGGGCAACGAGCAGCAGGTCAGCGCCGAAAAACTGCTGGCGGCGGTTGGCCGCAAACCGAACACCGACAAGGTCGGGCTCGACAACACCGCCGCCGAGACCGACCGGGGTTTCGTCAAGACCGACGAGTGGATGCAAACCGCCGAGCCGGGTCTTTACGCCATCGGAGACATCGTCGCCGGAACCCCACAACTCGCTCACGTGGCGTCGATGGAGGGCATCGTCGCGGCGTCGCGAATGGCCGGGCGCGACATCGAGCCGATCAACCGGCGTCACAGTCCGGCGGCGACCTATTGCGAACCGCAAATCGGCAGCGTCGGGCTGACCGAAACCGCCGCTCGCGAGGCGGGCTATACGGTCAAGACCGGCAAATGCTCGTTCCGGGGCAACAGCAAGGCGTCGATCCTGGGCCGCCATGACGGCTTTGTCAAGGTCGTCGCGGATGAGGAGACGGAAGAAATTCTCGGTGTCCACATTATCGGTCCGCAGGCAACGGAAATGATTTCGGAAGCCGTTGTCGCGATGAGTTCGGAAGCCACCGTCGAGTCGATTACGCGGACCATCCACTCGCACCCGACGCTTTCCGAAGCCGTGCAAGAGGCCTTCCACGATGTGTACGGGATGGCCATCAACGCTTGAAATGGCCGTTTCCGCAACACCGTCGCCGACCTTCCCCGATGCCGCCAGCGACCTTCCCGTCTGTGAATACCACGACCTTGGCCGGATCGCTTTCGGCGCCGCTTTCGCCCTACAGCAAGACCTTGTTGCCGGCCGAAAAACAGGCGCGATCTCCGACCAACTGCTTTTCGCCGAACACGCCCCGGTGATTACGCTGGGCCGCAATGCGAAAGCCGGCAATGTGTTGCTTCCCGAGGCTGATCTGGCCCGCCGCGGCATTGAAGTCCATAGCACCGACCGCGGCGGCGATGTGACCTACCACGGCCCCGGACAGCTCGTCGGCTACCCGATCGTTGACCTACGCGGCTGGAAGCGCGATGTCACAGCCTATGTGCGAGCCCTTGAGCAAGTGATGATCGATGCCGTCGGTCCCTTCGGGGTGCGGGCGGAGCGCGTCGCCGGTTGCACGGGATGTTGGGTCGGCGATGCCAAGCTTGGCGCGATCGGCGTGCATATCAGCCGTTGGGTGACGTCGCACGGTTTCGCGCTGAATCTCTCGCCCGAGCTCGAACACTTCGGGTACATCGTTCCCTGCGGCATCGACAAACCGGTGACGTCGGTCGAGCGGTTGACGGGTCGCGCGCCGGACCGCGAGGAAGTGATGCGTCGGCTGGTGGAATCTTTCGGCCGGGTCTTCGGACGGCGGATGACGGCGAGTTGACGCTCTCCGGGACGCGGCGAAGGGCAGCCGAGGCGGCCCGAGCCGCCGAGGGTCGCGGCTGTTTAGGGTCGAATGTTTTTGTTACGATGTGTGGGCTCGGCCGCTCGGGCTTCCGGAGTTACGCCGCGGGCCGTTTATGACAGGGAGGATCCCCGTGAGAACCATGACGAAACACTGTAGCCGTTTCCTGATTACGCTCTTGATTTCAGCGCTCGGCGCTTCGGCCGCCGGGTTGGCGACGAAGAAAGCCCTCACGCTCTCAGTCGCTAAGGACGTGGCGGCGGCGGCGGAAGCCCACGCTAAGAAAAACGGCTGGAAGGTCGTGATCGCTATTCTCGACGACGGCGGGAACCTGCTCTATCTCGAACGCATGGATGGCGCGCAGAGTGGCAGCATCGAAGTGGCCATCAAGAAAGCCGAGTCCGCGGTTTCTTACCGCCGGCCCACGAAGGTCTTCGGGAACGCGTTGTCCAACGGCGCCACAGCGCTGCTGGCCCTGCCCGGCGCGATTCCGTTTGAAGGCGGTATTCCCTTGCGCGCCAGCGACGACCTACTGGGCTCGATCGGGGTGAGCGGAGCCACCGCGCAACAAGACGGCATGGTCGCCCAAGCCGGCGTCGATAAGTTGGCCGCCATCGCGGGCAAGTAGACGACAGCGAACCCCCTCGACCGCCGGCCCGCCCAAGGGGAATGAAGACGCTGGAAGCGCGTACGATCGTCGGCGGGCCGCGGCGCGGCTTTGCCGCTGTTGGTTCGAGGCCCGGCGAGACCGGGCGAGGAGAGCATATGCCGGCCCAAGTCATCACCGACCTTGAACAACTTCGCGGCTTGGTTGGCGGCGAGGTCGGCGTCACGGATTGGAAGACAATGACGCAAGAGCGCATCAACGTCTTCGCTGACGCTACCGAGGATCACCAGTGGATCCACATCGACGCCGAACGCGCGGCGACTGAATCGCCGTACGGAACGACGGTGGCGCATGGGTTCCTGAGCCTGTCGCTACTCTCGGCCTTCATCAAGGACGTGGTGAACGTCAGCGCCGGTTTCAACCGCGGCATTAACTACGGACTGAACCGAGTCCGCTTCCCCGCGCCCGTGCCGGCGGGTGCGAAGATCCGCGCGCGGGTGGGTTTGCAGTCGCTCGATGAAATCGAGGGCGGGTTGCAGTTCGTCTGGGACGTGCGGGTCGAGGTCGCGGGGTTCGATAAGCCGAGTGTTGTGGCTGAATGGGTAACGCGGGCTTATCGGTGAGAGTGCATCCGCCGAGATCTTCTCGGGCGGGGCGATACCTGGGGCGTCAATGAGGAGTTGAGACAGGGCAGGCCCGGAGACCTGCCGCACCGACGGAATCCCTGCCGGCCCCAGGATGCCGCCACCGGTCCGATTTTGCGATTATCTTGAAAGACATCTGTCCCACGATTCACCAAGGACCATCGAATGAAACTCCACCCACACTCCAATCGGAAGACCACCGCGCTTGCCGCCCGCCGCTCAGCCGCCCTGCTCACACTCGCGCTGTTCTGTCTCGGCGGCCTCGCCGCCCAAGACCCGGCGCGCTGGAAAGCGCACGACATGAAACGGACGCCCCCGCGCGTCGTCTCGTCGGCTTTGCAGCTTCCTTTCCCGCCGCCCTCCGACGCCGTCGTGTTGTTTGACGGCAGTGATCTTTCCAAATGGCGCGCCGCCGACGGCTCCCCGTCGCAATGGATCGCCAAGGACGGATATATGGAATCGGTCCGGGGAGCCGGGTACGCCTTTTCGCGCGATACATTCGGCGACATCCAGTTGCATTTGGAATGGGCTTCGCCGGCGAATGTCCAGGGCAAGAGCCAGGGCCGCGGCAACAGCGGCGTCTTTCTGATGGGGCTCTACGAGGTGCAAGTGCTCGATTCCCGCGACAACCGCACGTACGCCGACGGCCAGGCCGCAGCCATCTACGGCCAGTATCCCCCTTTGGTGAACGCCAGCCGCGGACCGGGCGAATGGCAGAGCTATGACATCTACTTCCGCCGTCCACGTTTCAAGCGCGACGGCAGCGTGTCGAAGCCCGCCCGCGCCACCGTCGTTCACAACGGCGTACTGGTGCAAGACAACGAAGAGATAAGGGGACCGACGCAGTGGCTGCAGAACAAACCGTACTGGCCGCATCCCGACCGCCTGCCGCTGTCGTTACAAGACCACGGCAACCCGGTTCGCTATCGCAACGTCTGGGTCCGCGAGCTTGACGAGTGGGTTCGGCCCGGCCCGACGAGCGACGACACGCCACCGCTCGTGACGTTGAGCGAGAACGTGCTCGATCGCTATGTCGGCAAATATGAAACGGCGCCCGGAGCCTTTTACGAGATCACGCGCGAGGGAACGCAACTGTTCTTCGTAGTGATCGGCCCGCCGAAACTCGAATTGATGACCCATTCGAAGAAGGAGTTCTCGTTGCGCTGGACCGCCGGCCGCATGGTGTTCGATCTCGACGCCAAGGACAGGCCGACCGGGCTGACCTTCCATCTGGGCGGCGTGCCGATAAAGGCGAGGAAGATGTAGCGTCTTTCCATTGCCCGGGGGCGGCCGGTCCGCCCGTGATATCGACACATGCCCGCCAACAAGCAGGCAATCGACGCGAACGATCTAGACGCCCGTCTCGATCGGTTCGAACGAAACCGTGTCTCGGGCGCGGTTGACCTCGCGCTCGAGGCCCTCTCAATCGCCGACGGTTGGATCGCCGCCGGGCGAGACCTCGACGAGTTGGCCGACCGCCTGTCGGCCATGCACCGCGCCATCGCGACGGTTTCGAATGTCGCCACTCTGCTCGTATCAGATCGAAGCGGAGATGACCCCGCCCGCGCGCGCATCGAGCAAGCGCGGCGTTCGTTGGTCGAGGGCAATGCCCTGATCGCCCGCAACCTGAAGCCCTTAATCGCACCGGGCTCGACGATCATCACGCTCAGCAATAGCACGACGGTGCGAGCGGCCGTCGAGGCGCTGGGAGTCGCAACGGTCTATGCGCTCGAGTCGCACCCGGGCGGGGAGGGCGCCCGGCTCGCGGAGCAGTTGCGCTCGGGCGGTTTGCCGAGCCTCAAAGTCCACCTAACCCCCGACGCCGCCATGGGCAATGTCGTGCCGGAGGTGGACTGCGGTCTCGTCGGAATTGACACATTCGATTCGGTGGGCACGATCCTTCACAAAGTCGGCACGCTGCCGTTGGCTCTTTGTTGCCGTCACTTCGACAAGCCGCTATTCGCTGCCGGCCACAGCCTCAAGCGAGTTGCGTACGAGATCCAAGCGGTGCCTGCCCCGCCCGAAGGCGAGCCGCGACTTTTCGACCATACGCCCGCGGGATTGATCACGAAGTTGGTGACGGAAGTAAGCGATTAGGAGATGTCGCGTCGAACGATTGTTCCTACGCCCCGTCCGGGGCTTTTCGCGATTTTCGGCGGCGCGACCCCCGGGTGAAGCCCGGGGCTACTATCCGCGGCCCCTGCCGGGGCCGGAGCGAGGCGACAAGCCCTAGTGCTGCTTCACGCTCCCGGCCCGGGGAGGAAACCGAGCTCTTGGGACATGACGACGGCGACGCGATAGACCTCGTCCCCGAAGAGTAACAAAGAACCCCAGAAAGCGTTGGCACGAAAACGTATTTCGATTAGCATGGAGTGAATGCCGTCGGGCGATTCCTCACTCGCCGCTTTGCGTCGTCTCCGCCGGGCCGCCGGTCGAGGCGGTTGGGTTGTCTCGATCTGCTTGGGCGCCGGGTTGTTGGGTACTCTTGTCCTCTCTTGGGCCTTGCCGCGCACCGCCGATCCTGTTCCGGGCACGCCGTCTGTTTTCTTGTGGGCCTGGGAGCGCCCGGAAGACTTGCGCTTTCTCGATCCCTCTGAAGCCGGCGTCGCATTCCTGGCGGGGACGATCGTGCTTGCGGGCGACGAGGTCGTCGTCAAGCCGCGATTTCAGCCGCTTCAAACAGCCCCCGGCACATCGTTGATCCCGGTGGTGCGAGTTGAAACGGATGAACCCGACCTGTCTTCGAGCCAGGTCCGGCAAACCGCTGACGCGATCGAGCAGTTGACGTTCTCTGATCGCGCCGATGCCGTACAGATCGATTTCGATGCGACGACTTCCGAGCGCGCGTTCTACCGCGACTTGCTGCTTACTCTCGACCAGCGTCGCCAACCGCGACCCCCGCTCATGATCACCGCATTGGCTTCGTGGTGCCTCGGCGACGCCTGGATTCGCGATCTACCCATCGTCGACGCCATCCCCATGTTGTTTGAGATGGGTCCCGACGAAGCGGCCGTCCGGGTGCGGCTGGGCCAAGGCCGCGACTTCTCGCTTCCGGTGTGCCGCCAAAGCCTCGGGATCGCGACCTACGAATCGTTGGGCGAAAGGCCGGCGGGGCGTCGAACGTACATATTTCATGACGGACCGTGGAGCCGCGCCAAGGCGCGACAAGTCATTCGGGAGGCCAAGTCATGGCAGTGAAAACATACTTCGCGAACAAGGCACGTTTTTGGTGTGTCGTTTGTACCGTCCTGGCGGCCTACGCGATCGTCATCGAGATCCAGTTTGCCTGCGGCGGCGGGCGGCCCGCGCCCTTTTTCACGCACCTTGACCGCCCCGACCCGCCGTTCGATGCATACGTTGGCGGAGACCTCGGCATTGTCAAGCCCGGGTTTCGACACGCCTACCTCTTCTTCGCCTACAGGCACTTGGCCGGGATCGGGTTCAGCGAGCAAGCCAAGGCTGCATATCAGCCCACGACCACCCGAGCCAACAACCAGGGGAGGCCTCAACGGGGCATCGACGTTTGGGAGTCCGCGCTCGGCGGAGCCGGCATCCCTCGAAAGCACGACCGGCGATTTGGACTTCGAAAAGTGCCGGGAGAAGAGTGGCAGTATTTCCTCAATTGCCCCGATCACGCCTTTCGCACCGCCGCGGCGACTCTTGAACAACGCAGCCGGCAATTCGGACCCGGAAGCGAGGAAGTGAAAGCCTGGGTCGAGGCACAAGACCTTGTGTTTTCCAATTGTCAAAACGGCGAGGATATCCCTGCCGAGGCAAGCGCGGATCTTGACTCTTTGATCCGAGCCGATCGCGCCTATCAGATAGCCGCCGCCCACTTCTACGCCGGACACTTTGACGAGGCGGCCGCCCGCTTCCAAGCCATCGGGCGCGACAATGATTCGCCTTGGCGATCGTGGGGCGCTTACTTGGGCGCTCGCTCATGGATTCGTAAAGCCACGCTCGAAACCCCGCGCGATCACATCGATGACGAAAGCTTCGCCAAGGCCCTGCAGCTTCTCGAAGCCGTGCTCGACGATCCCGACCAAGCTGAACGGCACGTCGCGGCCGAGGGGCTGAGAGGATTCGTCGCGGCCCGGCTGCGTCCCGCCGAGCGCATGGGTGAGCTTGCCGGCCTGCTCCTCCAACCGAACCCGGAGACCCCTATCAAGCGGGTGTGGAACGACTACCACTATCTGCTCGACCGCGGTCACGGCTCCGATCTCGAGGATGATCTAACCCGCTGGATCCGCACTTTCCCCGTTTCCGGCAAGGACGCCCTTGATCGATCGATCGCTCATTGGAAGCGAACCGGCAGTCTGCCTTGGCTGGTCGCCGTGTTGACCAAGATCAACGCCGATCAGCCGGATCTCGACGAAGTGCTCAAGGACGCCGCGGCGGTCCCGGGAACGTCGCCCGGGCGGCTTACCGCCGCCTACTATCGTTTACGCTTGCTCGCCGACCTGGGTCGGGTGCAAGAGTTGCGGGACGAACTCGACGAGCTGCTCGATACGACGCTGCCGGCGGTCTCGCGAAACCAATTCCTGGCTCTTCGCATGCCGCTGGCTCGCGGCTTTGACGAGTTCCTAAGCTTCGCCCCGAGGGCCATCGCCGGAGGCGGCGGTTGGTACTTCGCAAGAGTTCCGGAGACGAAGATTCTTCTCGACCATGATTCCCTGCGGGTTTTCAACACGGGGCTTCCCTTGACGTTGCTCGAACAAGCCGCCCACGGCGAATCGATCCCCCCGCACATTCGCAAGGAGATAGCGCTCGCCGCATGGGCTCGCGCCGGATTGATCGACGAGCCCGAGATCCAGAGACGGCTTACACCGCTCGTGAAACAGCATTGGCCGACCGCGGCCGGGGACCTCGATCGGTTCACGGCGGCGCCGGATCCGGCCGAGCGTAAGCGGGCGTTTCTTTATGCCGTGCTGCGGCATCCCGGCATCCGACCGAACCTTCGAGTTTCGACCCTGCGTGCCACGCCCATCGAGGAGATTGACAGTCTCCGAGACAACTGGTGGTGTGGGATGGGAGAGACGTTGAACTCGCTCAAGTCGAACCGGGAACATCAAATGCTTGCCGATCACCGACGGAGAAACCCCGGCGCCCGGCGAGCACCCGCGGCACAAGCCGACAGCCCCGCCGATGGGCCGGCCTTCCTGACTGAAGGCGACCGAGCGGAAGCCGAACGCGAAATCCAAAGACTCAAGACCATCGAAACCGGCCCGAACTACTTGAGCGCCCAAGTCATCCAGTGGGCCAAGGAAGCCCCCGACGATCCGCGAGTTCCCGAAGCCCTTCACCACGCCGTTCGGACAACGCGTTTCGGCTGCGTGGATGAGGCGACCACCGATTTCTCGAAAGCGGCGTTTCAACTGCTGCACCGCCGCTACCCGAAAAGCGAGTGGGCCAAGAAGACGAAGTATTGGTATTAACCCGCATTTCCTCACCGCCTGACTCCCGCCGACGCGGGTCTCGGCGAAACTTTCGAGGCGGCCGCTCCGGCGGCACAGGGTCATCGTGTTGTTCCGGCCGGCTGCCCTCAACGGATCCACTTTCCCGCCTTGAGTAGGCCCCGTTCACTGTTTCCCCCTTCGATCCGCGCACCGCTGATCGTGTTCCGGGAGCGCCGTCTGTTTTCTTGTGGGCCTGGGAACGCCCGGAAGACTTGCGCTTTCCCGAACCCTCCGAAGCCGGTGTCGCGTTTCTGGCGGGGCGATCGTGCTTGCGGGCGACGAGGTCGTCGCCAAGCCCGATGTCAGCCGCTTCAAACCGCGCCCGGCACATCGTTGATCCCGGTGGTGCGGGCGAGAGCCCCCTGGCGTCGCCGGAACGCCATGATCGGGCAGCATTCCAAGGCCAGATCGGCAGCGAAGCAGTACCGAACGTGGCAGCAGTGCGAAAACCGTTGGGTGGCAGGCGGGGGTCGGCTATCCTACCCCTGCCAGGACGGCAAAAAAGCAAATCCTGGCCCAAACGTTCTACCCGGACTGCGGACCTTGCGATTGAGGCGGCCCCTGAACTACACTGTTGGTCCGAATAAGAGCCATAAGTAAAGCATAGTCAACCCCATTCCCTATATCGCACGCTGCCCGATGGACAGCCGGAACCGTATGGATCCCTGACGAGAATCGATCGAAAGAACAGATATGCGTTCCGCCGGTAATCGTATCCTTTCGGTGCCATCATGGGCTCTCCGGTCCTCTCATGGTCTCGAGCTGGCGCCGCTGATTGCCCTTGTCATCATTGGCTCTATCAAGTCCTTTTACGTTTGCTCAACCGTGGACGGGCTGCGCTCCTACTCGCTCGCAGCGACATCGAGCATTGCGGGTGTTACGCTTCCGCTCTTCTTCTTACCGTTTATTCCGCGTGTGGCTCGTTTCGCCCTCCTATTCCTGTTCAATCTCGCACTTTCCCTGACCCTGACGATGGATCTGATTCATTTGCAAATAGCAACCGATGTCGTCTCAACGGCGAGTTTCCAAAAGATTCCGTTGTTGCCGAAGGTTCTCTGGGACTGGAGATCCCAACTTGATCCATCGTTTCTCCTTTTCTTCGCGGATTGCGTTCTCTGGGCAATATGGGCGAGGAGTTACATAACAGCTTGCCGTATTATTCCTCCTTCCCCTCGCCGACTGGCCGTTCGCGCTTCGCTCAGTCTGATCGTGTTAGGCGCCCTGGCAGCTTACCCAAGCCTACAACCTATTATTCGCGGCGGAGAGAATATGTTGGCGCATACGAACGTTGGGCGTGCGGTTGCCGCCCGCATCGGGTTGCTCCCGTACCATGTTGTCGACCTGCTCGGTTATCGTCGGACCACGCGGCTGGAGCACACTGCGTCCGATATTGAGGAAGTGCGCTCGGTCGTTACCGCAGGAACAATGAGTCCTCGGTCCGAGCTATTCGGAGTCGCTAGGGGCTCCAACTTGATCCTCATTAATGCGGAGTCTCTACAGAGTTTCCCGATCGGATTGAGGATCAACGGCCGAGAACTTACTCCCCGGTTCTCTGCCTTCGCAGCGGAGAGCTTGAATTTTGTGGCGGATGGGTATTTACTTGACTCAGGTATTGGGAAATAGCCCCTACATGTTGTGGTCGTCCGTAGCGCGTGTCGCGGTGCCTCCGACCAGCGATTTGTAGGGTGCCGGTGGCACGGCGACGGCCTGTTGAACCAGGCGGTAAAAGAGCTTGCCTCGACTTCTGGACTTGCGGCGGTTGAAGCGGAAGGCGAATTCGTCGAGGTAGGAGTCGAGATGCTCGTGACTGACCGCTCCTTGATGCGTGCCCAGTATCCAGCGCTTCACTAACGACACCACGCGGTGCACCCGGGGGAGCAGTTTCGAGGCGCGCGCCGGTTGCCCCTCCAGGTAGCTCACCTCGTGGCGATAGCCGTCGCCTTCGAGCGGTTCGTATCCCAGCCAACCGTCGGTATGGACCACGCTGCCGGGTTCGATCGACTCGCCGACGAAGGCCATCAAGCTGTCCCCGGAGGCGTTGGGAATGGTGCGTATCCGAACCCGCCCGATGCCGGCACTATCTTCCTCGGCCGCTACTACAATCAGCGCCTTAGCGTCGGTTTGGCGACCGCGCACGCCCTCCTCCAAGCCTCCTAAGTAAGTCTCGTCAACCTCCACGCGCCCGCTGAGCCGATCGCGTCCGGGCCGCACCATGGCGCGCCGGAGCTTATGCAACCAAGTCCAGGCCGTTTTGTAGCTGCCCAGGCCCAACACCCGCTGCAAGCCCAGCGCGCTCGCCCCGTTCTTCTGGCTCGTGAGCCACCACATGGCTCGAAACCAACTCTGGAGGGGTTGGCGGGTGTCTTGAAATATTGTGCCCGCCGTTGGAGAAGCTTGATGCCCGCAGCCGGCGCACTCCAGCAGCGCTGTCCGCACCGCCCACGCTTTGTCGTGCCCGCATCGCGGACAACGAAAACCCTCCGGCCAGCGGAGTTGACACAGATACTCTCGACAGGCCTGCTCGGTGGCGAAACGCGCCTCGAACTCGGCCAGATTCCGAGGATAATCTTCCATTTCCCCGATCCTACATCTTGTGGCGTTTTATGATCAGACTCATCTCGGCATAACTTCGGACGGGGAATTTGCCGCGCTGAACTCTCTGCACCCGAAGGCCTGGGGGACTCTGGCGGGCAGCCGCAGGGACAACTTCTTCCGCGCGCTACCGACAATCCTTTCCCGACACGGTTATGCAACTATGTCGGCATCCGGGGCGGATGAGACTTATTGGAGCATGAATCGGCTGCACCCCGCCTATGGTTTTGAGCGCGGGTTTTACGAAGACCGGTTCACGATGACGGAAACGATCTATGATTGGCTCACTGATAGATCGTTGTTCCAACAGATGGTTCCCCGTCTAACCGCACACGGAGAGCCGTTTATGGCGTTTTTGCTTACTGCGTCGAATCACCATCCTTTCAAACTACCGGAGGTGTACGGACGCTTCGACCTGGGCCGCCTGGAGGGAACCTGGGTGAGCGATTATTTGCAGTCTGTTCACTATTTCGATAGCGCCTTTGGCCATTTGGTGGATCTGCTCAAAGCCGAGGGTCTGTTGGAGAGAAGCGTGGTAGCGTTGTACGGGGATCATAGGGCTTTATTGAGTCCAAGGGTGCAAGTGGGCCTTCCAGCCGAATTGGCCCCCGAAGGCGAATACGATCGGTTCGTACTGATCAAGCGGCTTCCGTTCATGATTCGTCTTCCCGGGGCTGAAGCCGCCGGAAAGCGGCTTGAGGTGGGTGGTCATCTCGATATCACCCCTACGTTGCTGAGTTTGTTAGGCATTGAAGGGGAGAACGAAGTAATGCTTGGAAGAGATCTCACTGGTGGGGGGGAAGGGTTGACCGTATTCCGAGACGGCAGCTTCATTACCGAACGTTGTTATTTCGTCAATCATCTGGGACCTATCTCCAATTGCCGATGCTATGACCCTTCAACCGGGGAGCGCATAGCGTGTGCACCGTTTCGGGGCCTACGCGCGGCCGCGCGAAGAGCGCTCAGGGTCTCGGATTTCATTGTCGAGGGTAATCTTCTCCCGCTCGTGCGGCCACCCAGTATTCGCTATTCTTTGGAGCCGCCGCGCGGTGGGTCGAAGCAAGAGGAAAGAATCGTTTCGAGTGATGGGCGGATCGTGCCGATCGCTCGAGGCGCGCCGTCCGGGGCTTCGCCGACGCTGTCCGCGCTGGAACGGAAGTCATGTCGGTGGTAGGCTGGGCGGTTGACGCAGATCTTCGGAGCTCCGTTGATGAAATTGTCGTATTTGTCAGCGGGGAAGCGGTCCATCACCGGCCACGTTTTTTCCCACGCGACGATGTGAGGAAGGGCTATCCCTTGGTCCAAAACAGCGGTTTCCGTGTCATTGTGCCGATCGCGGAAGATAGTTTAGAGGGGGACACGGACATCCGTGTTTTCGGCATTTCCAGAGGTGGTGTTGCCGGCGAATTGAACTATACCCCCACCTTCAACTCCTTGCGAGAAAGTCTTGCCTTGCGTCACATCAACGCTACAACAACCGGGCTCCTTTGATTTCTTTCCGTCCACGACTGGCGTCAGCGGGACAAAATGTAGATCGCCTCTTGATCTCGTACACAGAGTCGTGAGTGCAATTCAAATCCCTGTTCTCGAAGCACATCCCTCCAAAGACGAATCAGACGGTCCGTGGGCACTGAGGCCGAGTCTTCTTGATCGTTCATGCTTTCTCGCAGCGAGAATGTGGAGCGTGTAAGCTATACACCGTGCCCGATCAGCTGGGATGTGCCGCGGAGAGATACGGTTTCCGTACATGTGGAGGTCGTCGATGAGATATCTTCGCCGGCCGTTCGTCTTGATCTTTACTCTGTTGGTTGCATTGACTCAGGCTTGCACGCAGCCCCCCCAACCTGGTGACGTCCGCCGCAACCCGGTCGACGGATTGGACTACCTTTGGATCCCGCCCGGGGCGTTTCAGATGGGATGCGTGCGCGGAGACGATGAGTGCGACGAGGCAGAGAAACCCCGCCATGAGGTGACGATTACGCGGGGTTTCTGGCTGGGCAAGAGTGAAGTAACGGTGGGAGCCTACGAGCGATTTGTCCAGGCGATGCAGCTTTGGATGCCGGAAGCGCCGGATTATGACGCGGGCTGGCTAGCGAAGGATGGCCCTATGGTGCAGGTAACATGGTATGAGGCGAAGGCCTACTGCGAATGGGCCGGGGACCGGCTGCCCACCGAGGCGGAGTGGGAATACGCGAGTCGTGGTGGCCGGCAGGGACAGTTGTATCCATGGGGTAACACGATTTCGCGGGAACAGGCGCACTATCGAGAAGACGGAGGCGTGGGAGAGCCGCCCGGCGGAGAAGACCCCTGGGAGAACCCGTCACCGGTTTGCAGCTTTGCGGTAACGGGCTGGAGTCTCTGCGACATGGGCGGGAACGTCGCGGAGTGGGTTGCGGATAGGAACGACGCCGACTACTACAAGCGATCTCCCGCGAGGGATCCGAAGGGCCCCCCGTCCGGGGAAGAGGGTATCGCGCGAGGGGGTTCTCGGTTTGGCGGGTCTCGGTTCTTGAGGAATTCGTTTAGGTTTCCGCTGGGTCGAGACTACCGGCGTCGCAGTATCGGGTTCCGTTGCGCTCTGGAGGGAATTCGATAATCCCCTGTTAATCGATCTACGACCCCCGCTGTGACGATTTTGGGGGCGAACCGCGGCGCAGGTGATTGAAGGGACACGACACCCGTTTTTACCGGTGTCTGGATCGGCTGCTGCCGGGAGCACGCGAGGCGCCCTCAGCGGATCCACTTTCCAGCCTTCATGATGCGCTCGATCTTGCGGGTGTTGCGGATGTCGTCGAGCGGGTCGGCTCCCAAGACGAGCAAATCGGCCACATTCCCCGCCTTGAGTAGGCCTCGTTCACTGTTTCCCCCTTCGAGCCGAGCGGCGGCGGACCCGGTGGCGGCGGTCAACGCCTCGATGGGCGTCAGGCCCGCCGCGGCGAGCAACTCGATTTCGTGATGAGTTCCCCAGCCGACGGCGACATTCCCCGCTCCGCCGTCGGAACCGGCGGCAATCGCAATCCCCTCTCTTTGCATTCGTAGGACAAAAGCCTCGGCTCGCGCATAGCCGGCCTTTTGTTCGGCGAGGCCCGGTTCTTTCAGCAACGCTTCGCGGGCCTCGGCGTCGGAGAGAGCCTCGAACGTTGTCGGGTCGAACGCCTCCTTGATTCCAGGAGCATCCAGTTGCTCGGGATTTTCAGCCCAATACCATGCGGCATGGTGAATCGCCAACGTCGGCGTGAAGGAAAGCCCGCGGCTCTTGCACATTTCGACAAAGCTTGGCCCGATCGTTTCGCGGTCGCGCACGGTGTGGAGAAAATCGGTAACGCCCAGTTCGGCCAATTGCTCGACATCGGCTTGCTCGGAAATGTGAGCAACAGGGGGGATTCCGTGCCGCGCCGCTTCTTGGACAATCGCCGCGCGAATCGCCGCAGTGATCTTCGGCGTTGTCCCGCCGCGTGACTCGACCCACATTTTCACGAAGTCAACTCCGCGGGCGGCTAGTTGTTGGACTTGTCCACGGGCTTCTTCCTCGTCGACCGGTCTGTAGACGGCGGTTTGATCCACCGGATGCCCTTCCGGATGGGTGAAGCCCAAACCGGCCGTGTAGACCCGCGGAGCCGGAATTTTGCCCGACAACGCGTCGGCGATCACCTCGAGGGTTGCGGGCGGGTCGACGCCGATGCTGCGCGCGCTCGTCACCCCAAACGAGAGCTGCGCTCGCAATTGGCGCTCGACGGCGGCGCGGTCCCCGAAATAATGGCAATGCAGATCGATCAGACCGGGGATGACAACCAAGCCTCGACCGTCGATGATGTCGCCGCCCTTGGGAACCGGTGCGTGGGAGCGCGGCCCGACGGTTTCGATGCGGGTGCCGCGGATCACGATCACCGCGTCGTCGATCGGCTCGGCGCCCGAGCCGTCGATCAGCTTCGCGCCAAGAATTGTGATTGGCGGCGGGAGTTGCTCGGGGCTGAGCGAGCCGTCGCCGCAGCCGAGCGGAGTGAAAATCACCACGCATGCCGTCAAGAAGGTCAACGGAAACATGGGGAGACGTTTGTTGGGCATACCCTGGGAATCCTACCAGAGCCGAGCCGAAGAGGGGCCCGGAGGAGTCCGCGCGGCTGCTTCGCTCCGAGGAGTTCCGTTCGACCCGCGCGGCTGAAATTTCGTGTACGCCTGCTACAATAGAGCCGTCGCGCGAGGCCCGCGTTCCACCCCCACCCTTCCCCGCCGCGGATCGGTTTTTTGGGAGTCGCCTGACTCCTTCCGTTCGTTTTCCTATTGCTCCCGTTCATGCCGGATGAAGTTCGTCTCCGTGTCGGCCTCGCGGGTTCCGATCGACCGAGCCCATCATGCCCGCCGTTTCATCCCAACCAGAGCCCGCGCCAATCGAGCTTGTCACGGTGATCGAGGGGTTTCTTCGCGGCTGCCTGAGGCCGCTGGCTGTCGAGGATGAGCAAGCACCGATTCGCATCCAACCGGGCGGTTACGCGCTGGAAGTTCACGGGAAGCAGTGTGTCTTACAAGTCTGGGGCGATGAGGGAAATATCGTTCGGCGGGTCGTCTCGGTGCGCTCGCAAGGCGTCGGCCGATTGGAGCTGAATGTTCGTCGCTTCGGCGCCAAGACCTCGACGCTCACCTTGCGCGATAGCGGAGCGAACCGCGAAGCACTCAATCGCATCGCGCAGCAGATCGAGTTCCGCGAATTCCTGCGTCGGATCCTGACACGCGACTTCAGCGAGTGGAACATCGAGAAACTGCTCTCGTCGGCCGATCTCGAAAATTCCTTCTCGCCGATCTACACACGCGGAGTATTGCGGCGCGGCAGCCAACTGTGGGCCGTGATCGGGTGTCGTGACGACCGCGCGGCCTGCGAGAGGATTTTGACCTTCGGGTTGATTTGGCTCGATTGGGTGCGCCGGCGCGCGGACCGGCGCGTCGTCGCCGGCCTGAAGATCTTCCTCCCTTACCGATCCACTCGAACGACGGCGAACCGGCTGGCCTTCCTCAATCGCGACGCGATACGGTTCGAACTCTATGGCTTCGACGCTCAGGGAGGCCTGAGCCCGACCGACCCAACTGACTTCGGCAACCTCGCCACGCGGCTGCCTGTTCGCGCCGCGCCCTGTGAACCTCCGGCGGCGACGGCCGCCCGCTTAGCCGATCTGAGCGCCTATCCGTACGTTGAAACCGTCGAGCGAGCCGACGGCGCCCGTTCCTTTCGGATTCGCGGAATGGAGTTCGCGCGCCAAACCGGCCCGGCAGTGACCTACGGGTTGAGCGACAAAGTCCTTGTTTCCGACCGCACGTTCGACGAAGTGTTTCGGCTGGCCGAGGAACTTGCCCGCTTCCGATCGTCCGATGCGCCGGATACGTTGAATCCGCTCTTCCGCAATTACCCGGAAAGCTGGCTGGAGTCGCAAGTACGAGGGGGCATCGAACGCATTCGCGGCGGCCTGCTTCCGCACCCGGTGTATAGTCACGTCGCCGCGGTGGCCGGAGCCAATCGCGGCATCGTCGATCTGCTGGCTTCGGACCGCGCCGGCCGCTTGGCCGTGTTGGAGCTGAAGGTCGACGAAGACATTCACCTACCCCTACAGAGCCTCGACTATTGGATGCGCGCCAAGTGGCACCTGGACCGCGGCGAATTTGCCGCGCGAGGCTATTTCCCGGGGATCGAGCTGTCCTCGGCAAGCCCGCGTCTGCTGCTCGTCGCCCCCGCCTTCGATTTCCACCCCACAACGGAAATCGTACTGCGCTACTTCTCGCCGGAAATCGCGGTTGAGCGAGTCGGCCTGGGGGCCGAATGGCGCCGTGAGCTGCAAGTGCTTTTCCGCAAGAAAGGCGCCGCCCGCATGGCCTGATTCCGGGGCCTTTCAAGACGAGTTCATTGAGAGGGCCAAGCTGCCGGGCTTAACGCCGGGGCGTTATCAGTTGGAAGCCCGGGTGGTCACCAACGACGGCTCAACGGGCCCTCTGATTCCCAAAGCCTTCGATGTCGTCGAATAGAGACCCTGCCATCCCGCGGGCTACCAGCGATGCAGCTTCACCAAGCTGCGATCAATCGACGCCAGGTTCGGTTTGCCGGAAAGACCCATCGCCAATGCCAACTCCTGTTGCAACAACCGCAGCAGCGTCTCAACGCCCGTGGCGCCGTAGCCTGCCAGCGCCCACAGGATCGGCCGCCCGATCCAAATCGCATCGGCTCCCAGCGCCAGACCCTTGAGAATATCCACACCCCGCCGAAATCCGCCGTCGACGAAGATCGGAACGCGTCCCTCGACTTCGTCGGCGATCAACGGCAATACCTCGATCGTCGCGGCCACGCCGTCGATCACGCGGCCGCCGTAGTTGGAAACGACCAGCCCGTCGACGCCGTTGGTCACCGCCTGGTTCGCTTCGTCGGGACTCATCACGCCTTTGAGAATGACCGGGAGTCCGGACCATTCCTTGACCCGGTCGATCACATCCCAAGCCAATCGCGGACCACCGCGTTCGCGAAGCTTAGCCGGATCGGGAGGCCAGGTCGGCCCTTGCTCCGAGCCCGCCGTCTCTCTCCGGTTGTGGAGGTCGCGCTCCAGCACGCCGGCTTGTGAGTTTCCGATCGTCAGGCAGATCACCCGGCACCCTGCATCGGCCGCGCGCTTCACTTCCTCGCGTGTGACGTCGGCGTTGTTTTCGGCATCAGCCTGAAACCACAGCGGTGTTTGCGCCCGCGCGGCAATCTCCCCGATCGGCAAGCTCGACCGCCGGCTGACGACCACCGCGCTTTGAGCCTCCTCGGCCCCTTGCACGGTCGCACCCTCGGCGTCGGCGTGCAGACGACGATGGCCCGCGCTGGGGCCGACCATAATGGGTGCGAACTGTTCGTCCCCGAACAACTCGATCGACAGATCCATCTTGCTGACATCGACCATCATTCTCGGCCGGAAGGTAATGCGTTCGAAAAATTCGCGGTTGCGGCGCAGCGTCCGCTCCGAGCCCGCGCCACCGGCAATGTGGTCGTAAAGCGTCTCGGGAAGTCGCTTGCGAGCGACGTCTTCATATTCGAAGGCGTTGATGAGTTCATCGACCGGAGCCACGCGGCCGGGCTCGAAAACCGCTCGGGCCGCGTCCTCTTGCGGGCCAGCGAAGAGCGGCGAAGCGGCCGCCCACATCGATAATTGGCGAACGGCTTGACGTCGGGTTAGAGGCATGGACTTGTCGTTGTGCACTTGTATCGGTGCTTGATCGCTAGGGAAGGCTCGGGCGATTTCGAGGGGGCGAGGCCTTACGGAAATTCCATTTTCACCAGGCTTCGCTCAATGTCGGTGATTCGCGAGCACCCCGTGCGGGCCATCGTCAGCACCAGCTCGGCTTGGATCATTCGCAAAACCCGCTCAACACCCGCCGCGCCGAACGCACCCAGGCCCCAAAGCGGCGGACGACCCACCAATACCGCGTCGGCGCCAATCGCCAAAGCCTTGAAGACGTCGTCGCCGCGCCGAAATCCGCCGTCGATCAGGACGGGGATTCGTCCCGCCACGGCATCGACGATTTCCGGCAGCACTTCAATCGTGGACGGCGTATATTCCAGATAGCGCGCCCCGTGATTGGAAACTACGATGGCATCCACGCCGTGCTCGACGGCCAACTCGGCGTCTTCGGCCGTCAGCAATCCTTTCGCCAGTAGCGGCAGGTCGGTCCATGATCGCAGCGTGTCGTAGAATTCCCAGGTCTCTTGGGGACTTTCCGGCCGTATCCCGTAGTTGGGCGGTTGAGGTGCGCCGGCGGTCGCCGCTCCCCGCCTTCGCCGCGAGCGGCGGCGAGATCGCGACCCGCGACGCGGCGCCCTCAAGTGGCGATCATGCATCAAGCGTTCCCGGTATGAGCTGTACTGCCCGTCCACGGTATGACAAATCGCCCCGCAACCGGCGTCCGCGGCACGACCTACCCGCTCGCGAGCCGCGTCGAGATTGCCGTGGATGTAGAGCTGCTGCCAAATCGGCCCTTCGGCCGCCGCCGCGATCTCGCCGATCGGGAAGCCGGCCTGGTTGCTGACGACCATTGTCGTCTCGGCGGCGCTTGCTCCCCGATGGGTCTCGGGTTCACCGCCCGGGTGCAGGCGCTCGTGGCCGGCGGTGGGGTCGACCAGCAGTGGGTATTCCATGGTCTGACCCAGCATCACGATCGACGTGTCGATCGACTCGACGTGGGTCACGCCGCGCGGAAGAATGCTCACCCAATCGAAGGCCTTGCGATTGCGCCGCAACGAGAACTCGCCCTCGACGGCTCCGGCGACGAAGTCGTAGTCGGCCTGCTTCATCTTCGCCCGAGCAACCGGCTCGAACTCGAAAACATTGGCTATCTCATCGAGGGACGGAATCCTGCGGTGTCCGTCGCGGGGAATGAACTGTCCCTCGAGTAGAGGCGAGGCCGCCGCGAACAAGGCGAACTGTTTGAGCGCTTCCCGGCGATTGAAGGTCGATGACATAAAGGTTTGCAGGGCATTGTAATACAAACGGCCCGGCGCCGGAGCGGCAGCCGAGGCGAGGCCGGCCCGCGTTTCTCATCGCCTGACGGGCAAGGCACACGATAGGCGCCCGCCATTACGTCGTCGCGCTTACTCGGCGGCATTTTCCAGGTTGACGTCGCGCAGCCATTCGAATTCACCCGGAATCGCTTGGTTGGGATTACGATAGAGTAGACGAGTGCGGTAAATCCGCGCCGGGAGACGATGGATCGAAGCTCAGTTTTCGTCATTGTGGCGGCTTACAACGAGGTTATCGTCTTGGCCGCCACCCTTGAGCCCCTCATCGGGCAAGGGTATACCGTCGTGGTGGTCGACGACGGGTCGACGGATCGCACCGCGGAGCTGCTCCAAACTCTTCCCGTGCACGCGCTCCGGCATCGCTTGAATCTGGGACAGGGCGCGGCGCTGCAAACCGGCATGGACTACGCTCTGCGGAAGGGCGCCGAGATCGTTATCCATTTCGACGCTGATGGGCAGCACCCCGCCGATCAAATCGGCGATCTTACGGCACCGATCGAGGCGGGCGAAGCGGACGTAGTTTTCGGGTCACGTTTTCTTCGTGAATCCGACCGCCGTCTCGTGCCGTGGGCGCGGCGTGTTGTCCTGGGCGGGGGGATGCTCGTTTCCCGTCTGTTGGGTGGTCTTTGGCTCCGTGACACCCATAACGGATTCCGAGCCCTGTCACGACGGGCCATGATGAATATTCGTTTGCGCGAGAACGGCTTTGCGCATGCGACGGAAATCCAGCGCGAAGTCAGGCGCTCCGGGTTGCGCTACCGTGAAGTCCCGGCGACGATTCGTTACTCCGACTATTCCGCTTCCAAGGGACAGCCGTTGAGTAATTCCTTCAATATCGTACTCGACCTGGTGATGAGGAAATTGTTCGGATGACCTTGATCCAACCCATCCTGGTTTTCCTGCTCGTCGCGGCCGTGGTGATCTATTTCCGGATGCTTCGATCGCGTTTATTGGATCGAATGCTGGTTCTGGCGGTTGTGGCCGTTGGAGCGATGCTGGTGGCGTTTCCGCGGTCGGCGACTCTGTTGGCGAACCAAGTGGGCGTGGGACGCGGTGCTGATCTGGTGCTATACCTCAGCGCCGCCGGCGGAGGATTTTGTCTGCTCCTTCTGCTGTCGAAGATTCGGGATCTCGAAACTCGGGTAACGGAGTTGACGCGTGAGCTGGCGGTGCGCGGCGCGAAACGACCGAGTGGTGATTGAATTGGTCGGCGGCTGGCGGACTCTTGGCGGCACCGGGCCGGCCGCGGGCAGTTGCCCTCAACGCCCGATGCTGAAAAGCTGTGTGTCGGTGCGGATGTAGAAGCGTCCATCGGAAACCGCCATGGAAGCTTTGCAGCGTCCGGGTAGCGCATTCGAGGCAACGGTCTTGTATTCGGCGCCGGGCTCGATCACCGTCGTTAGGCAATCCTCGGAAAGGAAATGGATGCGCCCACCGGCCAACACGGGCGATGACCAGTAGGCCCCGCCGACGCGGGATTGCCAGACGATCTCGCCGCTATCGGCCCGCATGCACAAAGCGATCCCGTTTTCGTGAATCGAGTAGAGGTAGGGGTCGAGATACAAAAAAGACGGGATGTGCGGCACGGCTCGCGTTTGTTCCCAGACGATTTCTCCGCCCGGCTTGACGGCTCGGATGGTCGAGACCTCAAAGCCCGAAGCCGTATAGGCTAGATTCTCGCCGACGACGACGGAGGGCACCACGCCCTCGCCCTGGCTGTAGACCGACCAAAGACGCTTCCCGTCGGCGGGGTCGAACCCTTGGATCACATCGCCCGCCGAGCTGACCAACTGCATTTGGCCCTCGACCTTCATGAGGTTGGGGGTGACGTGGGCGATGCGCGACTTGCCGCGCTTGCCTTCCCAGCGCAGTTTTCCGGTGCGTGTATCGAGGGCCCGCAACGCGGCGCCGTCCCAGGGGATTTTCCACCCGATTTTGACGCCCGCCCGGCTGCTGCCGTCGTAGGTCATGATCAGCAGGTCGTTGTAGAGGATCGGCGAATTGCCGAGCCCGTGTTGGCTGAAATAGTGGAAGTCGCGGTGGGTCCAAACGAGTTGCCCCTCGTAGTCGACGGCGGCGATGCCGCCGTCGTTGAACACGGCGTAGACGAGCCGCCCGTCGGTGGCCGGCGTCGGCGTAGCGAAGGAATTTTGTTGGCGATTGGATTCGGGCACCTGGCGGAAGACTTCGGTGTTCCAAAGGACGCGACCCGAGGCGGCGTCGAGCGCGATGACGCGGCAGGAAACGCCTTCTTCGGTGGTGGTGGTGACGAAGACCTTGTCTTCCCAAACGATGGGAGAGGACCAGCCGCTGCCGGGAATGTCTTGCGCCCATAGGACGCTTTTCGTGTCGTCCCATTGGAGCGGGACGTTCTTATCCGACGACATACCCTGTCGGCTCGGGCCGCGGAAGAAGGGCCAATTTTCGGCGGCGAGCGGAAGGCAGACGGACGCGAGGACGGCAAGCAATATCGACGATCGATAGAGGGGGAAGAGTGTCATCGCCGTTAGCATAGCAATCGGCCTCTAGCCGCCGCCCCACCCCTGAAACTTGCCTTGAGGCGAGACAAGCTGAGAGCTTGTCTCAACCGCGGACTAGGACAAACACGAGTGTTTGTTCCTACTGGAGTGTTATCAATCGCTCGGTTGCGGTGAAACGACGTTGATGGGGTTTCCAGCGAGAAAGGCTTCGACGTTGGCGATGCTGAGGTCGAGGAGGCGTTCGACGGCGTCTTCGGTTCCCCAGGCGACGTGCGGTGTTACTAGAACCTTGGGGTGGTCGAGCAAGGGGTCGTCGGGAGCGGGCGGTTCACTTTGGAAAACGTCGACGGCCGCGCCGGCAAGTCGGGCGTCATCGAGTGCCGCGAGCAGCGCGCCGTCATCAACCAAGGCGGCGCGGCTCACGTTGACGAGCACTGCCCCGGGTTTCATCCGCGCGAACGCTTCGCGGTTGAAGATGCCGCGGGTTTCCGGCGTCGCCGGCGCGGCGATGACGAGGAAGTCGCTTTCGGCGAGCAGTTGGTCCCAGGAAACGGTTTCGAACTCCCGGGCGCGCGAGGCGTCGCGAACCGTTGCGATCAGGCGCATCCGGAAGCCGTCACGGGCGATCTCGGCGATACGGCCTCCGATCTTCCCCAGTCCGAAGAGTCCCAGGGTCTTTCCGCGCAGGCCAAGCGTTTTGTAGGCGAGCGCGGAGTTCCAGCCCGCTGCCTTGAGCAGGGGGCGACCTTCCTCGATGCGCTTGGCGACGCCCAGCACGAGGGACACAGCGTGCTCGGCGACGGCGTCGGTGCAGAACTCGGGAACGTTGCTGATGGTGATGCCCTTGCCGCGGGCGGCGTCGAGGTTCACGGCATCGGCCCCGGCCGCCTGCACCGAGATCATACGGCAGGCGTCGAGATAAGGGACGATGTCGGCGCTCAGCCGCGGCGTCGTCACCAGAATTTCAGCCCCGCGGCACAACTCGCCCACGTTGGGATCGCCCAAAACCGCCTCGTGATATTCGAGATCCCCGAGAGCCCCCAAGCGTTGTTTCTGGGCATCGGACATTGGAGAGAGAGAAACGGCGTGGATGCGCATTGGGTCTTGTTGGCTCGGCGAGCCTTATGATAACGCGCGCCCGGCAGGCCGGGAGGCGAAGCCCGGCCCAGGTCGGCGGCCAACGGCTAACCTGTGTCTTTTCGTTGGTTTGGGAAGGTCTCGCGACAACCGGGCGGGAAAGGTATAATCGACGCACGAATACTCCCCGCGCCGCGAATCGCAGCGTCTTGTCAGGGCTCGGCGATCACTGAAAGGCCTCCTTATGAGTCAACGAGCTCGGAAGTCCAAAAAGAAGAAGGGTGGGCTACGCAAGCCGGGCCACAGGAGTCCGAAGCTCAATTCGCCGCCTATCAGCTGCATTTTGCCTGGGCGGCGCAGCCGTTGGCTCGAGCCTGGCTCATGGCGGGCGGACGGCCGGGCGACGGCGAGTATTTGGGGTTCTTTAGCGCAATCAATTTGGGCAAGAAATAGCCCGCCGCAAGCGCTGAGGCCGTTACGGTGGCGTGGCTCTTTGCAACGCGGGCCATGAGATTTCTCCACAAACTCCGTACTGTGCTCGAAATGATCAAGTTCGAGCACTCGGTCTTCGCGCTGCCGTTTGCGCTGACCGGGGCGTTGTTGGCCTTGCGTGAGAGCGGCCTTGCCATCGCGAGCGCGGGCGCGAAATTGGCCTGGATCGTCGTGGCGATGGTGGCGGCGCGGTCGGCGGCGATGGCCTTTAATCGCGTGGCCGACGCCGAGATCGACGCCCGCAACCCTCGCACGAAAATGCGCGCGATTCCGGCGGGAGTGCTCTCGAAGTCGTTTGCCTGGGGTTTTATTATTTTTTGGTCCGGGGTGCTGATCTTCGCGGCGGCGATGTTGAATCCGCTTTGCTTGCAGCTTGCCCCGGCGGCCTTGGCGGTTGTATTCGGATATTCCTACACGAAGCGTTTTACGTCGTTGTCGCACTTGGTTTTGGGCTTCGCGTTGGGAATCGCCCCGGCGGCGGCGTGGATCGCGATTCGCGGGACGCTGGACCCGGCGATTCTGCTGCTGACCGCGGCAGTGATGTTTTGGACAGCCGGTTTCGACATTATCTACTCCTGCCAAGACCGCGAGTTTGATGCCGCTCAGGGCCTGCACAGTATTCCGCGAATGTTTGGGGTGGCGCGCGCTCTTTCGATGGCGCGTGTCTTTCACGTCGTCATGGTTGGATTGCTGGCGGCACTCGCCTCGGTCTTGGAGCTGGGCTTGCTGAGCGCGGCGGGCATCGCCGTGGTGGCCGCTTTGCTGATCTACGAACACAGCTTGGTCAAGCCGGACGATTTTTCGCGTGTCAACGCCGCGTTCTTTACGGTCAACGGTGTTATCGGCTTGGTTTTCTTTCTGTTTTGGGCCGTGGACGTCGTGTGGGTGTCGTAGGGGCTATGAAAAATCGGGGGACAGTCCACTTCGCGCCAGAAGAAATTGTTGATTTGATGGAACTTATTCGGTCGGCGCTCGGTAGAGTCCCCAATTTTTCATAGCCCCGTAGCGGCGGGGTCGGGTAGCGGACGCTTATCGAATCCTACCCAACCGGTTGCGTGCGACTCCGCTCTTTTCCGGCCGCCGGCTTACGCCTCGGCGTGATAGGGTCCGGCGGCACGGTTGGCGACGATGCGCATGCCCAGTCTCGACCGTGACGAAAACCGCGAGGTGGCCAAGCGCTCGCGAATACCGGCTGCGTCGCGCCCCAGCAGCGCGCAGCAAGACTCAAAGCTGAACGCGCCGGGGTCTTGCCGCCCAATCCAGCGCAGCACTTCCAGGCGACGGTGCGGGTCTCGACCCGTGAGGTCTTCGATGGCGTTGATCAGCATGGCCCCGGCCAGCCGCCGGAGACCGCGCTCGGGGTAGTCGTTCTCTTCAAGCCACCGCTTGAGTTGAGCGGTCTCGTCCGCGGAACTGTTCGGGGGGCCGGCGGGATGCTGCTGTGATTGGTGGAAACGTTGCACGCGCTTGTTGCAAGCCGCCTCCGCAAGCGCCCTCTTCGGGGGGAGGGAAATTCGCGGCTTCACTTGTAACAAGCGTGAGTGCGGTTGACTTGGGGCCGGCTGAACGACGGTTTTTGAATGCCCTCGAAAGAATTTGAGCGGCTGTGCCGCGGTGTCCGCGTTCACAGCCAACGAATCGGCAACGCGAACGGCATAATAGTTGTCGGCATGCGACTTGTTGTTGTGGGAGAGATTCTCTGGGACGTTTTCGCGGACGCCGAGCGGCTGGGGGGCGCCCCTTTCAACTTTGCCGTGCAGGCTTCCAGGCTCGGCCACGACGTGACTTTCGTCAGCGCGGTCGGCAACGACGAGCGGGGCCTCCGCGCCCTCGCGGAAGCTCACGAGGTTGGGCTTTCCACCGAAACGATCGCGGTAATCGAGGAGCACCCGACCGGCTGGGTGTCGGTCTACGTTGATGAACGCGGCAGCCCCGACTACACGCTGCACCGCCCGGCGGCCTACGATGCGGCGACTCTGGACGCCCAAGCGCTCGACGCCGACGCCGAGAAGCGGCCGTCGTGGATCTGTTTCGGCACTCTGCACTCCATGGATCCGCGCGCAAGGCGGTTGACAGGACAATTGATCGAGACGAATCCCGACGCGCAACGCCTCTACGACGTCAACCTGCGCAAGGACTCCTACGAGCCGGACCTAGTGGCCGCCTATTTGGAAACGGCCGACGTGGTCAAGGTCAACGAAGAGGAAGCCGTCCGGCTGGGCGATTGGTTCGGCCTCGCCAAAGACGCGGCGTCGTTTTGCGGGGAGGCGGCGGCGCGATTTGGCTGTCGAACGGTTTGCGTGACGCTCGGGCCGCAGGGCTGCTGTCTACTCCATGGAGGAAGCCTTGTTGAAGCTCCCGGATACGCGGTGGAGGTCGCCGACACGGTCGGCGCGGGCGATGCTTTCACGGCCGGGTTGCTCCATGGAATCGATCAAGAGTGGCCTGTCGAGCGGGTTGCCGATTTCGCGAATCGAGTGGGAGCCTTGGTGGCGGGCCGCAAAGGCGCGCTGCCGGCCTGGGGCCTCGAAGAGCTGGACGCTCTCGGGTGAGAGGCGGCTCTCAGAGGGTTGGCCTTGATCGAGCTCTCAAGTCAACAACAGGTTGAGCGCTTGTAACGACCGAGGACTAACCTGTATTTCTCACCAACTGACGGTCGAAGCACATGATAGGCCCGCCATTACTTCGTTGCGCTTGCTTGCCGTGCTCACCGACCGTTCAAGTACGCCTGCGCGCGCCAAGCCGCCCGCGTCTCCTACTGACGGCCTTCTCATGCACTTCGCCTCGACACTTGGTGAGAAATGCAGGCTAGAAAGCGAACAACGACAGATTCGGTTGACTGCGTGCCGCGCCGACCTTGAGCATGAGGTCGGCATCGCTTCCCAAATCGAGCGGGACGCGGGCGTTGATTTGGAGAAGGCCGGCGAAGTTAGGGGCCGATCCGGCGAAGATCACCCGCGCGTCGCGCCGCCCGATCGTGACCGTCACCGGCTGCTCGGGTCGGGGCAGCTTTGATAGAACCGCGGGCGCCAGCAGCCCATCCACGCCCGGCGGTATGGTTTGTCCCTCGCCGGTCGCAAAGAAGACAACGACCTCTCCCCGCATCGCGGGATTACTCGACGAATTGAGTGTGCCGTTCTCATTGAAAACGACGGCGCGCCCCGGATCGTGAGGAAAGGCGAAGATGCCGGGAGCGCCAGCGGCGACGGCAAACTCCACCCGCTCCGAGTCGCGGTCCTGAAACCGCACATGGACCTCGGTCTCCGACTTGCCGTCGAGTGAATAGGGCGCTTGGGCATTGATCTGGTCGGCGCGGACGAAGAAAAGCGGCGCCGGCACGCCGTCGAAAAATACTTCGACGCCGACCAGCTCGGTTGCGACACGGCGGGGCGACTCGAGGCGCCCTTGTTCGCCCTCCGCCGGCCCTAGTCCGGAACCGAAGATCGAAACGATTTCACCGGGCGCGATCGCCCCCAACGCGAAACTCGCGCCGTTAACCACGCTGCTCTCGGGCAGGATCGTCGCGCCGATCTTGGCGACGAAGGCGTCCGGCCCGATGTTGGGAGTAAAGTCCGGCCCGCTGACGACCAGCTCGCGGTCGGGTGACGTGGTGGTTCCCGACACGTACGCGATGCCGTCCGGGTCCACGGCGATGCCCGTGACCGACTCGTTCCCGAAAGCGCCGATATATCCCGCGTAATGAAGCGCCGCGCCCGAAGCGGCGACTTTAGCGACAAACGCGTCGCGACCGCCGTCGTGGGTCAAGTCGGGACCGGCAAGGACAGGGAAGCTCGCGGGGCCCGACAACGTTGTCCCACCGACATAGGCGTTGCCCAGGCCGTCAACCGCGATCGACGTCGCGCGGTCGTCGCTGACGCCGCCGATGTAGCCCGCATAGAGAACTTGCGAGCCGTCGGGGCCGATCTTCGCCACCAAGGCGTCGACCGCGCCGCCGAACTCGAGACTCGGCCCCACGGTGAGCGGAAGCCGGGATGGGTTGTCCGCAGTTGTAAAACCCGCCAGGTATATATTGCCGAGGGCATCGAGCGCGATGTCTTCTCCTCGCTCGGCCCCCAGACCGCCCAGATAGCCGGAATAAACCAATCCGGCCCCATCCGGGGTCACCTTCGCGAGAAATGCGTCTTCACTCCCCGACCAGGTCTGCTGCGGACCGCCCACGACCGGGAAGCTCTCCTCGTTCGATGTCGTGTACCCAGTCACGTAAGCGTGCCCCTCGTGGTCCACGGCCACCGCCGCAGCGATATCGAAGCGTGAGCCGCCGATATACCCGGCATACTCGATCGTACTGCCGTCGGCGCTGACTTTGGCCACGAAGCCGTCGGTGTTGCCGCCGTTGTGGCTCAGGTCGGGACCCTTGGCGGCGGGGAATGTCGCCGCGGTTGACTGGGTTCGGCCCGCAAGATAAGCATTGCCGTCGCGATCAACGGCGATGCCCCTACCTTCGTCTTGTTCCACGCCCCCTAAGAATCCGCTGTAGAGAACCTCGCTCCCGTCGGCGGAGATCTTCGCGACGAAGGCGTCCATGCGGCCGTTGTGGGTGAGGTCGGGCCCGCCGACCACGGGGAAATCCGCGGACCATGTGAACCCGGTCAAATAGAGATTGCCTTCGCCGTCAAGAGCGATATCCGCGCCCTCATCGAGTTGCGACCCGCCCAGGTAACCGGCAAACACGAGTTTTGTCCCCGATGGGTCGATTTTCGCCACGAAGACGTCACCCGACCCCGCGAGCGCCTTTTGCGGACCGACAGTGGCCGGGAAGCCTGCGTCGGTGGAGCGGGTCATGCCGATCAGGTACGCGTGGCCGTCCTCATCGATCGCGATGCCGCGGGCGGCGTCCTCTCCGCTGCCGCCCAGGAACCCGGCGTAGATCAGTACGGCCGGATCGATCACGAGCGGCTTGGCGGCGTCATAGTCCCCCAGCAGAAAGCCGTAGGGCGCCACCCTCTCCCCGTGATCGGCCGGGTCTTCGAAGAGTGTGTTCCGAGAAGCGGCTCCGGCTCCGGCACTCTCCCAACGATAGGCGTAATAAGCTGCCTCGACCTGTCGCCGCGCGTCGCCGTCGAGTTGATAGGCCCAGGGACGACCGTCGCGGAACGTGGCCGCGGGCGTTGTAATTTCCAGCTCACCCGTGGTCGTGACGGCTGTCTCGGCGCCGTCATAGGTCCATCGGATTCGATCGGGGTCGGCGCCCGGAGCCACATGGAACTCGTATTTGAGTTGATTGCCTTCGAGCGACAGCGCCAGGTCGATCCCCGGCCACAACCCTTCGTAGCGTACGCCGCGGTAACTTTTCACGGCGTCGGCGACTACGTCCGGATCGCCAGGTAGCCTTGAACTCTTCCAGTGATAAAACCGCGCCTCGGCCGGGTTGACGCCGTGCAATCGGACATCCGGGTCGACAGCGAGAAAAATCATTTTCGCCGCCCAGGCTTGCGCCCGCCCGGGCCCGGCGTCGCTCCGCGACGGCAGTCGAAAGGTTATCCCTTCCCGAGTGAAGTAGATCTGCTTGTCGCGGCCCGGCAAGTAGAAGGCGACCCGTCGATCAAGTTGCCCTCGGTTTTCGAGAAGATGGGTATTTACTTGACTCAGGTGACCACAAGATGTAGGATCGGGGAAATGGAAGATTATCCTCGGAATCTGGCCGAGTTCGAGGCGCGTTTCGCCACCGAGCAGGCCTGTCGAGAGTATCTGTGTCAACTCCGCTGGCCGGAGGGTTTTCGTTGTCCGCGATGCGGGCACGACAAAGCGTGGGCGGTGCGGACAGCGCTGCTGGAGTGCGCCGGCTGCGGGCATCAAGCTTCTCCAACGGCGGGCACAATATTTCAAGACACCCGCCAACCCCTCCAGAGTTGGTTTCGAGCCATGTGGTGGCTCACGAGCCAGAAGAACGGGGCGAGCGCGCTGGGCTTGCGGCGGGTGTTGGGCCTGGGCAGCTACAAAACGGCCTGGACTTGGTTGCATAAGCCCCGGCGCGCCATGGTGCGGCCCGGACGCGATCGGCTCAGCGGGCGCGTGGAGGTTGACGAGACTTACTTAGGAGGCTTGGAGGAGGGCGTGCGCGGTCGCCAAACCGACGCTAAGGCGCTGATTGTAGTAGCGGCCGAGGAAGATGGTGCCGGCATCGGGCGGGTTCGGATACGCACCATTCCCAACGCCTCCGGGGACAGCTTGATGGCCTTCGTCGGCGAGTCGATCGAACCCGGCAGCGTGGTCCATACCGACGGTTGGCTGGGATACGAACCGCTCGAAGGCGACGGCTATCGCCACGAGGTGAGCTACCTGGAGGGGCAACCGGCGCGCGCCTCGAAACTGCTCCCCCGGGTGCACCGCGTGGTGTCGTTAGTGAAGCGCTGGATACTGGGCACGCATCAAGGAGCGGTCAGTCACGAGCATCTCGACTCCTACCTCGACGAATTCGCCTTCCGCTTCAACCGCCGCAAGTCCAGAAGTCGAGGCAAGCTCTTTTACCGCCTGGTTCAACAGGCCGTCGCCGTGCCACCGGCACCCTACAAATCGCTGGTCGGAGGCACCGCGACACGCGCTACGGACGACCACAACATGTAGGGGCTATTTCCCAATACCTGAGTCAAGTAAATACCCATCTTCGAGAAAATAGAGCGGCAGTCCGCCGATTGGGTCGGCTTGCACGTTCGGCGCCGCGCCGAAGATAGGCCAGGGCGCTGCTTCCGCTGAGTTGGTGAGGGTGGTTGCCGCGGACCCGATCAGAGCGGCAAGCAGCAATAATGAGCGCTGGGGGAATTCGCTTCTCATCGCCTTCTCCTGATGTGGATGTAACTCCGGTGCCCACGCGGCCTACGGCTCCCTCCCCCCCGCAAGAGGCGATGGGCGGGCCCGTCACGCCGGCTGGGCGTGCGACAAGTACTGCCTCCAGTTAGAAGCAACTAAAAAGATCGCCGCAATCAGCAATCGTGCCCCAACCGAGGCCCGCATTCCGCTTACGACTCGGACATAGGAATGCATACCCCTCGATGCATGGACGTTGGCGGTCCGTTTGCGGTCGACGAGGTTGTGGCGGCCCTCCTAAACGCAGCGCCCCTAGTTCGTGATGTCGAAAGTGCGGCTTCGGTCGCGAATCGAAAGGTAGACTTCGTACCATTCCTTTTGGGCGTCGCTGCCGGCGTAGTCCTCGAGCGCTTGCTCGTTCTTGAATTCCATGACAAACGCCGCGGTCACGCCCGACTCTTGTCCCTGCGCCTTGATCGAACGCGTCCATACGCGCGTGATACCTTCGTGCTTTTCGGCCATGGTCGCCACGCCATTGAGTGCCGCGGCGATCTGATCTTCCGAAGCGTCGTCGACCCATTTTACGGTTACAACGTGGATCACACTGTCGGGTTTCACCGATTCACCGAATAACGCTCCAATTGTCAATAAGGTCGCCGCGGCGATTAATGTTCGGGTTTTCCAATGAATGAGTCTTGTCATAGTGGGGTTCTCCTCGTGCCGGTTGTCTGGGTTTGACTGGATGCTGTCCGCAGGGACGATCATCGCAAAGAATAGGAAGCGGGTGGATCTCGCGGAAGACCTTTCAAGTATATCGGCCCCGCATGAGTGGTGGGGCTCAGGTCGGCATTGACCTGCGTTTCTTACCTTTCACGGGCCGCGCGGGGCCGCGCGATTTCTTCACAGCCCGGTTTCGAAACGGGCGCGATTTTCGAGGTTCGATATAATTCGACCGTATCTCGATGGACGGCGCAAACAGCGGGCGAAATCTGATGGCGGCGGGTCTGTTGGTCCTGATCGGCGGCCTTCCGTCTCCCTCGCAAACGCTGATGCGCTCCAAGCTCATCGACGCGCAAGTGCATCTACTCGGGACCGATCGGGCCGTACTCAACGGCGGGGCGACCAGAGCCGACTTGCCGTGCCGCGTGACGCCGTTGCCGCCGAGGCTCGGTTTCGACCTGCAGTTTCTCGCCGGCTATCAGGTCCAGATTCCTCTTCGCGCCTTGGCGGGCGGTGGAGATAACCTACGAATTCTGTTCCGCATCCGTCCGCTCGACGGGCGAGACGAATCCTATTATTTTCTCGACCGTTACAAGGTTCCGGCCATTGATGCCGACGCCGGGGGAAACGCGACGCTGGGCGGCAGCTACACGCTGGGGCCGGGGCGCTACCGCGTCGATTGGTTGATGCGTAACGTGCGCGAGGAAGTTTGCGCCGATCACTGGGAAATTGAGACGCGGGATGTCGCCGACGTCGCCGACTTAGCGGGCCGGACGACCGCCTACAGAGCTTCCTCGCGCAATCCCGACATCTTCGCCGAGGATCCACCGGTCATGCGATCGCCGGCGCGGCGGTTGTTGCACGTCAAGGTCTTGGTGAATTTCACGCCGACCGATCCGCGCGATGTTCGCCTGCGCAGCTACGACCTGCGGAACTTGATCTCGATTTTGCGGGCCATCTCAAGGGAGCCGGGCTTCGGCACCTTCGGTCTGACGGCGTTCAACATGCAGCAGGAGCGCGTCATCTTTGAGCAAGATGCGGTCTCGCGCATCGACTTCCCGGGGCTGGGCGAGGCCGTCGAAACGATCGAAGGCGGCATGGTCGACTTCACCCAACTCGCCGATGACGATAGCGGGCCGCGCTTTCTTGCCTCGTTGCTCGAGCGGCAGTTGGGCCCGCGAGAGCCCGAACCCGACGCCGTCATCATCCTCGGCCCGAAGCTGGTCCTCGATCAGAGAGTTTCGGTCGAGCGCCCGGCGGGGGCCGACGGCGCGCGGATTCCGGTGTTCTATTTCATCTATGACGCGACGCCGAGCGCCTACCCGTGGCGTGATGCGATTAGTAACGCGTTGAAGCTGCGTAAGGCCCTGGAATACACGATTACGTTTCCCAAGGATCTCAGTACGGCGATGCGGGGAATGTTGGGGAGCCTTCGAGGCGGGTCGGCGCCGCAGCGGCCGAGTCGCGGTCTCCCGGGAACAGAGGAAGGGGGGAACGGCCTCCCGCGGGGCACCCGACAGAGCGTTGAACCCGCAAGCAAAGGCGATAAGCTCGGCTCGACGAACAAACCATGACGGATTCCACCAACCAAGAAGCCGCGTCCCGAGCCGGCGCGCCGAATTTTCTTTCCCAAAAAGACATCCCTGTTAGAGAGCGGCTGATCTTCGCGCTCGATGTTCCGACCCACGAAGATGCGTTGGCGATGATCGACCGGCTGGGGGACAGTGTCTGGTTCTACAAAATCGGTCTTGAACTCTTCATGGCCGGCGGCTATTTCGAATTGCTCGCCAAGCTCCAAAGCCGCGACAAGCAAGTCTTCGTCGACCTCAAATTCTTCGACGTTCCGCAAACGGTGGGTTCGGCGGTGCGACGACTGAACGGCCGCGGCGCGACCTTCTGCACCGTGCACGGGAATGAGAATATTCTGGCGGCGGCTTGCGAGGCCAAGCAAGACGTGAAAGTTCTCGCCGTCACCGTGCTCACGAGCCTCGACGAAGGCGATCTCCACGATTTGGGGTTTCAGTGCAACCCGGGGGAATTAGTCCTCTCGCGAGCGCGGAGGGCCCTCGCAGTGGGGTGCGACGGGGTCATCTCGTCGGGCTTGGAAGCTCCCGGCTTACGGGAAGAGCTGGGATCCCGATTTCTGGTCGTGACGCCCGGCATCCGGCCCGTCGCCAATGTCGACGACCAAAAACGCGTCGTCAACGTCGAACAGGCGTTTCGCAACGGGGCCGACTACATCGTCGTTGGTAGGCCTATCAAGAACGCACCAGACCCCCGGGAAGCCGCTCAGGGCATCCAGCGAACTATCGCGCGGGTTTTCGGCTAGAGGCCCGTGGTCCGACTACGCGAAAAATGGGTACAGCCACCGATTTTCGCCGTCCACGGCATTGGAGCCAAAGGGGTTCGACGGGCGAAAATCGAATGGCAGTCCCCCATTTTCGCCCGAACATCCTGCTGCCGAGCCGGGCTGCTTTTACTGCAGGTATTTTTCGATAATCCTGTCGATTCCCTCGCCTTCGAAAATGCTTTGGTTCAAGGCGTTGTGGGCGTAGTCCTCTTGGATCCAACCTTGCTGGTCGATCACGAAGAAGTGCGGCGTGTCAAAGGTAGGATTTTCCGGCGTGACCTTCAGGTAGGAAGCCGCCACCTGCCCGCAGTCGAAAAGGACCAACTGGTTGGTGCGGTTGGCGAGCAGGTAGCTCCGAACGGTCTTCTGGGTGTCGGGCGGGTTGACGACGTTGATGACTCGAATCTTCCCGGCGTACTTGTTTTCGACGCGTCCAAGATTCCTCGAAAAGACCTTGCAGTGCGGGCATTGCGTCTGCATCACGTTCAGGATGACCACCTTGCCGCGGTACTTGTAAAGGTCGTGGTGTTGCAGGCTTATATCCGGCAGCGAAAAGCCCGGCGCGCGGCGATTGGATAACGGGCCCGCGGCGCTCAGTAGCGAGGCGAACAGAAAAAATGAAAAAGAGAGAAGTACGTATCGGCGCAGTTGCATAGTAGAGTCACCTTAACACAGCTCTCGGGAGAATTCCGGCGTCCGCCAAACACACGCGGCCGCCTACTATGGGGACGCGCCACGACGCGGAACGGTTAGCCCGCTTTTTTGTCGCGCGACGGGCGTCTGCCGCATTTTGCCTCGCCGCGCGGTGAGAAAAGCGCGTTAACTTCCCGCCATGACGTCGCACACCACTACGTCGCGGGCCCCGCGATCAGTCCGCGCTTGCGGTAGCAATCGAAGCCTGCCTTCGTGAGTTTTCGCAGCTCGCGCTCGAGCGGCTTTTCGAGCCGCCTGAAATTGAAGCACGATTTGCCTTGCATCCGTTTCCGGAGTTCCGGCGACATCCCCTCCAGCAGCTCCGTGTTCGTATAAACGGGGAACAAGTGGAATGAGACATAACGCTTGCGCTCGGTGACACGCGCGAAAAACATTTCGCGGCCGTCCAGTTTCCCATGGCACCAAGACTCGTATCCGGCCACGCCGTCTCGGCGCACGTCGAGCCGGCGATCGAACGGCTTCAGGATCGCCCGCAGCCGCTCATAGGTGCCTCCGAAATTCACGGATTGAGCTTCCCCGGTCCGGGTTGTCTTGGTCTTCCGATCAGCTTGTTGCGTGGTCATGGTTGCGATTGGCGCCGGCTGGTTGCTTCATCGCACAAAGCCGCGAGGAAGTCAACAGAGAAGGTTCGCGCCGTGTCGCCGACTGCGTGGTAGTGAAGGCCCGGCCGGCTGTGTTTCCGTGCCGCCGGCGTGACGGCCTCGGTAGAATCAGATTTTCATGGTGATCCCCTGCATCGATTTGATGGGCGGCAAAGTTGTTCAACTGATTCAAGGACGCGAAAAGGCTCTCGAGGGCGATGCGCCGTTGGTGATGCTTGCCAAGTTCGCGGCCTTTCCCGAGATTCAAGTCATCGACCTCGACCAAGCGCTGGGCAAAGGCTCGAACGACGCCGTCGTACGCGATCTGGCCGCGCGGGTGACCACCCGCGTCGGTGGCGGAGTGCGCTCCGTCGAGCGGGCGCGAACGCTGGTGGAGGCCGGGGCCGCGAAGGTCATCATTGGGACGGCGGCTTTCACGTCGGAAGGCGTCGACGAAGAGTTCCTTGCCGAGCTGGCCGAGGCCGTCGGGCCGGAGCGGATTCTCCCGGCCTTGGACTCGAAGGGCGGCCGGATCGTCGTCAAAGGATGGCGCGAAGCGACATCGTTCACGGCGGAACAGGTCATTCGGCGAATCGAACCGTATTGCGGCGGTTTCTTGTGTACCTACGTGGACAAGGAAGGCATGCTCGAGGGGACCGATCTGGACTGGTTTCGCCGGCTGCGCGAGGCAACGTCGCATGAGATCACGGCCGCGGGAGGCATCACGACGATCGAGGAAATCCGCGAGTTGGCGCGGCTCAACATTCACGCCGCGTTGGGTATGGCGATCTACACCGGAAAGCTCGATCTCGCGGAGTTGGCGGTACTGTGAGTGCACTCGGGAGTCACCATGAAGGCCGGGGGGCGTGGAGGGGGCCGTTGATATAATGAGTGCCGATTGCGCGGAAAGTCGAATTACCTTGCCGCGCGAAATCGGTACTCGCGCAGCTCTCACGGAGGACCTTCGTTTGGACGTTCAGGCAACTCAGCTTCGCCCCGGAATGATCATCAAGTTCAAGGGCGACGTCTACACCGTTTTCAGCGTGGATCATCGTACGCCCGGCAACAAGCGCGGCTTCGTGCAAGCCAAGATGCGCAGCCGTGCGAGCGGCGCCATGATCGAGCACAAATTCTCGTCCGAGGATTTCACGGAAAAGGTAGAGCTGAACGAGCAGTCGATGGAATACCTCTACGAAGACGGCGACTACCATTTCATGAATACCGAGACCTACGAGCAAATCTCGATCAATAAGGACGATCTGGGCGAGCAGGTCAACTACCTCGTTCCCAATACGACGATCAAAGTTCTCTTCCATGAAGACAACCCGTTCAGCCTGAGCCTGCCTTCCTCGGTGGATTTGGCGGTGGTCGAGACGGCTCCGGCAATCAAGGGCACCACGGTGACGAACGTGACCAAGCCGGCGACGACCGAAACCGGGCTCGTCGTGCAGGTGCCGCCTTTCATCAAGGAGGGCGAGAAGGTACGCGTCAGTACCGTCGACGGAAGCTACCAAAGCCGGGCATAGCCCGCATTTCTCAGCGCCCGAGCGCCGAAGTTTTCGGGCCTTCCTTTCAGGCACTGGACGAACTTGAAAGCCTTTAGGGCTTGGTGCGTGCGTTGCCGAACTCAAGCGACCAGTTCTCAACGAGGTGGATCGTTGGCGGGCGGGCGGCCTCTTCCTTGGCCGGGAGCGTATTCACCAAGACGAAGGAATTACCGTCCGGGGCGACGTCGTAGTTCGCCACCAATTGGGATCGCATGATCAGGCTTGGATCGCGGAAGAGCGGCTCCGCCTCGCCGGCGACGAAATCGGGATTGGTGATCACCGGCACGGCGATGAGGCGGTCCTGCTTGACGTAGAAGAGTTCTTGGCTGTCGCGGGACCAGCGCGGCGCGCAACCCCCTCCGCGGGAAACCTGACGGCTGCGCTTACCGTCGGGAAAAGCGCGCACATACACCTCGTAGGCGCCTGATTCGTCCGAACAATAGGCAAGAAAACGGCCGTCGGCGGAAAGCTGGGCGCTCACTTCATTGAACGGTGTCGCTAGGAAGTCTCGTGCCTCGAAGCGGTCGCCCTCTCCGCTGCGCTCGGCAAGCCAGATATCTCCGCGGGTCTCGAGGCTGGTTACGGTGTAGACGAGACAGGAGCCTTCCGGGCACCAATCATTCGGACGCTCGGTCAACTCGCCGGCGACCAGGGCGCTTGGCTTGCCGTCGCGGTCGAGGCGGCGATAGTAGATCTCGGCGTTGCCTTGCCGCGTTGTGCGCCACGAAATCTCATTTCCCGACGGCAGCCAGACAGGATCGGCGTCAACGGCCGGGTCGAAGCTCACACGCGTCTTGATGTCACGGCCGACTTCGTGGATCCAAACGTCGTGATTGCCTTGTTCCAAGCCGCGCGCGGCGACCCGGCGGCCGTCGGGCGAGAGTCGCGGCGCGTAGATCCAATCTTGGGGACGGCCGATTGGCGCGAGTAAGCCGCCCTCGCGGTCGCGCCAGACCAGTTGTCGCGGCCCGGCGGGCGCGGCGTCGACGTACACCAATGTGCCGCCGCTCGACACCGAGGCTCGGGACCCGCTGTCGGCAATCGGGAACGGCTCCCCGAATGAATCGAGGCTTCCTCCCCCGAAGGGCATCGCCCAAATGCCGCTGCCCGCGCCGACGCCTTCGAAGATGACGTGGCCGCTGGGCGAATAGACCGGCCTTCGTCCCGGGCCCAATTGCACTTGTTCGCCGCTGTCGAGGTCGCGCGCGAACAATTGGCTGTCGCTGGGGCCGCCGACGGCGAAAATGACCCTTCGCGATCCCTCCGGCGAAGGCAGAAAAATGGGGCGTGAATTGCCTCCGCCCGCGGCGGTGACGATTTGATCGATCAGCGGCCGCGGGTCGCCGCCCTTCGCGGGGACCTCGTACAGCACCGGGGGCAAGCCCGTGCTGAATACGATCGTCGACTCGTCGGGGCTCCATGTGCCGCCGACAAAGAGCGAATTCGACAACCGGGCGATGGTCGCGGCCGCGCCCCCATGCACGGAAACCCGTTTTAGATCGGTGCGGTTGCCGAAGACAAGGTATTGACTGTCAGGCGACCAGAACATTCCGGTGGCGCCTTCGGTCTGCTCCAGAGCGCGAGGTAGCTCTTTGTCGAGGTCGCGGATCCAAATGCGCGCAACGGTTGCGCCGCTGAGAAAGGCGATGTGGCGCCCGTTGGGCGAGATGACCGGCACCCGGAAAGGAGGTTGGCCGGCCGGTTGAGGCAGGTTCCTCGGCGTGACGTCGAATTTCTTCAGGTCGGCGGAATGGGGCGGGGCCGAGTCGTGTGTCCGAGCCCACACGAACGCCACCGCCAGCCCCACAGCCGCAATGAGCAGGATGTTGCGCTGTCGACGAAGCCGGCGGTGCGCCTCACCGTCGATCGGCCCCGGTCCGGATTCCTCGGGCGACGGGTTGA
Source organism: Bryobacterales bacterium (assembly GCA_965248235.1). Taxonomy (GTDB): domain Bacteria; phylum Acidobacteriota; class Terriglobia; order Bryobacterales; family UBA6623; genus UBA6623. The sequence goes on from CBDFIU010000005.1 coordinate 226,383, forward strand.
CGGTGGACACGGCCTCGGACCCATTCGTGGTAGGGAGCGCCGTCCCGTTAGCTTCCGGCCTCCCGACGGGCGCGACGAAACGGTACCCTCGTTTCGGAAGCGTCTCGATGTAGCGGGGGTGGGTCGCCGAGTCGTTCAATATACGGCGAAGCTTCTTGACGGCCGTCGTCAGAGCATGGTCGAAATCGACGAAGGTATCGTCGGGCCAGAGCCGCTCCCGCAGTTGGTCGCGGGTGACCACCTCGCCGGGACGATCCAGCAGGGCAACCAGCACACGAAAAGGTTGCTCCTGAAGATGGACCCGCACCGAACCCTTGAAAAGCTCTCCACTTTCCCGGTCGATGGTGAAAGGACCAAAGTGCTCCGACACTGCCTCCTCAGTGTAAGACTTCAAGTTGAACTCCGCAAGGGCATTTTTGGGGCCACATCGCGGATCAAGTAACGCTGAATCAGTTCTTTAATGGGCCACATCATTTCTGCTCGCAGTTCACCCCGGGACTCTTGGCGTGGGGCGGCCGTGTTGATAAAGTCGCAATATCAGCGAGAGGGGATTCACGGGGAGATGGAAGTCGAAACCACCCTAGTCAATCAAGCCCGGTCGGGGTCCGCCGAAGCGTTCAACGAAATCGTGCGTCGTAAGCGCCGCCGCGTTCTAGGCACGGTGTACCATCTGCTCGGCGACCCGGCGGATGTGGAAGACGTAGGCCAAGACGTTTTCGTTCGGATGTTTCGCTCTTTAGCTCAACTTCGCTCGCCGGAAGTCTTCGAGTCGTGGCTCTACCGGCTGACGGTCAACACGGTTTATGACCACCTGAGAAAACGCCGCCGCCGCATCGAGACGCCGTTCAGCACGCTGCATGAAGAGCAGCTCCATCATCTGGATGCGACCGTGAGCAGCCGTTTATTCGACCGTGAAGAGCAATCCAAAGAAAACCGGGAGTTATTGGGCCGGCTGCTCGACGACATTCCGGCCGGTGATCGCAGCCTGCTGTTGCTCAAGGAAATGGAAGGCCTTTCGTTGAATGAATTGGAGCAGGTGTACGGTGTGCGGGCGAACGCGTTGAAAGTCAGGCTGTTCCGGGCAAGAAAGAGGGCTCTACAGGCTTTCGCCGAAATGGAGGCGAACTCTCGAAAGAGCCCGGGCCGATCGGCGGAGGCATTGCCGGCTGAGACGCCGCAACCGGCTCTCGCCGCGAGCTAACCCCCACATTGCCTCGCCATGCGATGAGAAAAGCGGGTTAAGACTCGCGGGCGGCCGAACTCTTCGCGCGGGCCGAGGGAAGCCGCACTGATTTGCCACAGTCCCCGAAGACCTCCCAGCAACGCACCTTTCGGTTCATCCCTTCCGTGTGATTCTTGAAAACCGGCCCGACCCGGTACTCGGGTTTTCCGGGCGCTGTGGGAAGATAGTGCGTAATGTCTCACATGCTTCGAGAGATCGAGCAGCAGCCCGAGGTGCTTCAGAAAACTTTTGACCTCGTGATCGGACCGATCGAAAAGTTCAAGAAGAAAATGCAAAAGCGGCCGCCGCGGTTGATCGTCCTGGTCGCGCGCGGCACCTCCGATAACGCGGCTCTGTTTGGGCGGTATTTGCTCGAGATGACGACCGGGATACCGGTTTCGCTCGCCGCGCCATCGGTCGTAACTGTCTATGAAGCGTCTCTCAACTTAAAAAATGCGTTAGTGATCGGGATTTCGCAGTCCGGCGAATCAACCGATACGAACCTGTTTTTGGAAGTGGCTCGCCAAGAAGGTGCACTGACTGTCGCCGTGACAAATCGTGCCCGAAGCTCGATCACACGCATCGTTGAGGAAGTTTTCCTGGTACGCGCCGGGCGAGAGCGAAGCGTGGCCGCGACGAAAACCTACACCGGGCAGATGCTTATGCTCTATCTGCTGGCGTATGCGCTGGGGGCTCCGATTGCGCCCCGCGCGGCGGGGCGTCTGCCGGGCGTCGTGGAAAAAGTCCTTCGCCGCAAGGATTCGATCGCGCTGCTCTCGGAGCGCTACCGCTACATGAGCAATGCCGTCGTCGTCGGACGGGGACTCAACTACGCCAACGCCTTCGAGTTTTCTCTGAAGTTGATGGAAACCTGCTACGTGGTCGCCGAGCGTTTTTCCGGAGCCGACTTCCTGCACGGTCCGATCGCGTTGGTCGAGCGGGCTTTTCCGGTCTTCGTATTCGCCCCGCCCGGCCCCGCCCTCCCGAGCGTTGTGGCGCTTTGTGAAAAGTTGCGGGCGTTGCAGGCCGAAACGCTGGTTATCAGCGCGACCGCGTCGAGCGTGCCGGCGTCGTTCGCCACCCGAAACATCGCCGTTGGCGGCGGAATTCCGAGCTTGTCCGGCATGCCGGAAGATCTCTTCACGCCAATACCGTACGTCGTTCCCGCGCAACTGTTCGCGGCGTTTCTGGCGGAGCAAAAGGGTCTGGACCCGGACCGGCCGCGGACGCTGAGCAAGGTGACGAAGACGATTTAGTTTCTTTGTTGGCTTTCGTTACTCGCGGTTCGCGGCGGCACCGGTGCCGGGAAGGCCTAAACGATGCAGGGTCGGTTCACGGTTTCACGATTACGGGTTTACGCCGACCGTCACGAAGAGTAGAATAGTGACGACTCTCGACAAGGAGGATACCCATGGCCGACGAAAGCTCTCGACGCGATTTCTTCCGCACCGCCTTCGGCAGCGCGATGACCGCCGCCTTGGCGCAGCAAGCGCTGGCGCAGAAAGACAGCCCAAACGGTATCCCGACGCGCCAACTGGGCCGCACCAATGAACAGGTGTCGATCATTGCTTTGGGCGGTGGGCATATCGGCGGCGTGGCCCGCAAAGAACGCAAGAAGGCCATCGACGTCATGCATGCCGCCATCGACGAAGGCGTTACTTTCTTCGACAACGCATGGGACTATACGGACGGCTTGGCCGAAGACGTCATGGGCGAAGCGCTTTCCAACGGCGGCCGCCGCGACAAAGTCTTCCTGATGACGAAAAACTGCGAGCGCGATTACGAGGGCTCCAAGCGCAACCTCGAAGACAGTCTTCGCCGCCTGCGCACCGACCGTCTCGACTTATGGCAGTTCCACGAATTGGTCTACGATAACGACCCCGACTGGATCTTCGAAAAGGGCGGTTTCAAATTCGCGATGGAAGCCGTCAAGGCCGGCAAGGTTCGCTACGTCGGCTTCACCGGGCATAAAGACCCCCGCATTCACCTCAAGATGCTCGGCAAGCCCTATGACTGGGCGACATCGCAAATGCCCATCAACGTCATGGACGCCCATTACCGCAGTTTCCAAAAGCAGGTTGTGCCGGTGTGTCTTGAAAAGAACGTCGGCATCATCGGTATGAAGAGCCTGGCCGGCGGAGGTCCCAGGGGCCGCATTCCGACGAAAACGAAGATCAGCGCGGAAGAATGCATCCGCTATGCGCTAAGTCTTCCGATTTCGACTCTGTGCTGCGGCATCATGTCGATGGAAGACCTCCAGCAGGACGTTGCCATCGCCCGGGGGTTCAAACCTCTTCCCGACAGCGAGAAAGAGCGGCTGATCTCGGTGGCCGCCGGCGAAGGCGGCGACGGCCGGCACGAGCTGTTCAAGTCAACCAATCGATTCGACGGCCCGCACCACCGCAAGCAGCATAATTTCCCGCTTGACGTGTAGCCGAACAAGGCGTTGGTCCGGCGGGATTGTTTGCTCCCGGTGCGCTTGTACAATCTTTTCAGGTCCCCCGCCATCGTGATTGGTCGCGCCATCTCGCACTACAACATCACCGAGAAAATCGGTGAAGGCGGGATGGGTGTTGTCTACAAGGCCCAAGACACCAAGCTCGACCGAGCGGTCGCTCTCAAGTTCCTCGCCGCGCACGCTCTCGAGGATCCCGAATACAAGGCGCGCTTTGTGCGGGAAGCCAAGGCCGCCGCGCGGCTCGATCACCAAAACGTCTGCCCGGTTTACGAAATCGACGAGGTCGACGGGGAAACCTTTCTCGCGATGGCCTACCTCGAAGGCCGCACGCTAAAGGAAAAGATCGCCGAGCGCCCGCTCAAGCTCGATGAAACTCTGGACATTGCTGTTCAAACCGCCCAAGGGCTCCAATCAGCACACCGAAAAGAAATCGTTCACCGCGACATCAAGCCGGCCAATCTGATGCTGACCGAGGACGGTCCGGTGAAAATCATGGACTTCGGCCTGGCGCAGCTTTCGGAAGGCTCGAAGCTCACCAAGACGCGAACGATCCTCGGTACGCCCGTCTACATGTCGCCCGAGCAGACCCAACGCCGCCGGACCGACCGGCGCACGGACATTTGGTCGTTGGGCGTGGTGATCTACGAAATGGTCACCGGGCGGGCGCCTTTTGAGGGCGAGCGGCAAGAGGCGATTCTGTATGCGATCGGCAGCGAAGAACCCGAGCCAATTACGGCCATGCGGGCGGGTCTGCCGATGGAGCTGGATCGGATCGTCGGCAAGACGCTGGCGAAGGCTTGAGCGCTATCAGTATGTCGACGAGTTGATCGTGGACCTTCGGGCGCTGCGCAAGTCGATGTCGACGGAGAAATCCACGGTGCGTCGGGGAGCCGCCTAAGGCGTGGGAGCCGAAGTCCCCGTGCCGCGGGGCGCGGAGGTCGCGGCGCTTCGGCGACCGGTTGTCCAACGGAACATCGCGGTCGGCGTGCTTGCGGCGGTCTTGGCCGCGGGGGCGATCTTTTGGCCCGACAGCGCGACGACCGACCGATCTCGGGTAGTGCGGTTCTCGCCAGCTGTTCCATCGGCTGTTCGAAAACCGGAAACTTCACCCGATGGACGCCACATCGCGTGGCTCCAGGGGGGGCCGGCGACCGGCAAGTTGTGGGTGCTCGATCTGGACCAACAAGAGCCGCGGGAGATTGCCGGCACGGAAGGCGTTAGGAGCATCTTCTGGTCTCCTGATAGCCACTCCATAGGCTTTGTCACATCGCAACATCTCAAGAAAGCGCCCATCGACGGAGGGGCGGTCGTGACTCTCAGGGAAGTGCCGAACAAGGGTGGCAGAATCAACGGCGCCTGGAGCCCGGATGGGAATTCGATTGTCTTCCCCCGACTTGCCGACGGCACGCTTTGGGAAATTCCCGCGCGAGGCGGTGCGGTCAAGCCACTCATCTCCGCGGAGGAAACGAAGGGAAGAGGTTGGTATGGGCATCCCCACTTTCTCCCCGTGAAGGGTCGGCGACTGCTGCTGCTGCGCGTGAACCAGTTTGACCCCAAAATTGTTCTTCGCGATCTCACCACGGGGAAGGAGGCCTTTCTGGCGGAAGGCCGCCGGCCGGCTTATTCTCCGACCGGTCACATCCTCTATCAAAGTGCCCGCGGAAATTTGGAATCCTTGAGCAGCGGCTCGATTTGGGCCCTGCCGTTCTCTCTCGATGACGCCCAGGCCGTCGGGGAACCTTTTCCGATCGTCTCGGACGCCGGCGCCCCGAGCATAGCGTCGGACGGAACCTTGGTTTACCTTGAGTCCGCCCGCGGAGGGGGCTATCAGTTGGGTTGGCGCGGCCGCGACGGCGCCGCATTGGGTCGTATCGGGCAACCGCAAAGCGGCCTGATGGTCCATGCGGCCTTGTCTCCCGATGAGCGCCGCGTCGCCGTGGTGGAAGTTGAGCAAGACCGGCTGACCATCTGGCTTCACGATACGGCCCGCGCGGTGAGAACTCGCCTGACATTGGATTCGCCGGGAATGCGCCCGATTTGGTCGCCGGCGGGCGACCGGATTACCTTTACCGCGGACCGTCAGAGTTTGGATGCTTACACCGTTCCCGCGAACGGCCGGGGACAGGCGAAGCCGTTGATTGAAGGTCCGCTCGCGGAATCGGCGACTCATTGGTCGCCGGACGGCAAACACTTGTTGTTTCTGCGTCAAGACACCAATGGGCAACTTTGGTATTTGCGGCGAAAGCCTGATGGTTCGGGTTTTGAGGAGGTCTTGTTTCTCGAGGGGCCTTATGGAATTCACGCGGCGCAGTTCTCGCCCGACGGGCGTTTCGTGGCCTATGTGTCGGATGAGTCGGGACGCAAGGAGCTTTACGTGACGCCCTTCCCCGACGCCGAGCGCAAATGGCCGGTTTCCACGAACGGCGCGGGCCAGCCGCGTTGGCGCCGTGACGGCTCGGAGCTGTATTACGCCGAGGGAACGACCCTGGTGGCCGCGTCCGTCCGTACGCGCCCGGATTTCTCGGTGGAAGGCATAACGAGGCTTTTTGAGGCTGCCCATCTTCCGGTCGGGGATTCGCATTCTTACGACGTCTCGGCCGACGGTCAACGGTTTGTCCTGCCCGCGCCGGTGGAGGGCGGCGAGCCGGCGAAGATTCGGGTCGTGCAGAATTGGTACGAAGAGTTCCGCGACGGCGAGCGAAAATAGAGGGACGTGGCGTATTGCGAGGGGGACGCCTCGACCTCCGCAAGCCCGAAATGACCCGGACTTGCTGATCTTATAACCCGCGGATGGCTTCGGTGCCTGCTTTGAGCGCGGCTGAGTAGACTCCGTGGTCCGCGCTGTAGGAAATCACGTTGAACCCCAGGCCTATCCACTCGCGCGCCTGCTCCACCGTGCCGGGCTGAATGCCCGCACTCTTGCCATGCCGCCTGGCGGCGTCGGTGACCTTGCGCAGGGTATCCACGAAAACGGGATTTTCGAGCTGCCCGACGATCCCCATCGATTGACTCAGGTCGTAGTGGCCGACCCACAGATTGTCGACGCCGGGTAGAGAAGCGATGTCGTCAATGCTGTCGACGGCCTTGGTGCTCTCGATTTGGCAGAGGAAGATGTTGGACTGATTCGCTTCCGTCATGTATTCGACCGGTTTGGGACGCATGTAGTCGTTTTGCGCGCCGCCCAGGCCGAGCCCGCGATCGCCGTCGGGGGCGAACCGTAGCGCCGTGATCACTCGTTTCGCCTGTTCGACGGAGCGAACGTTGGGAACCATCACACCCTGCGCCCCGGCGTCCATCACGCGAGCGATGAAGTGGTACTCGGCCGAGGGCACGCGTACGACCGCCGTGACCGGCGTGCTCCTGAACCAGACCAGCAAATCGCAAATACTGCCGAAATCGCGGCCGCCGTGTTCCATGTCGAGCAGCACGAAATCGACCCCGGCCGACTCCACGATCTTGGCGATGCCGCGGGTCGCGAATTCCATAATCATGTGGCCCACGGGCACTTTGCCCTCGGCCAGGCGTTGACGGATCAGGTTGGGTTTCATGACTTCCTCCGCGCGAGTTTGGCTTGCACGCCGGGCCGTTCGGCCGCTTTCGGGTTCGCTAGGAAATCAGGCGGTTTCCCCTCGTACACGTTGCGAACGTTGCGGCAACAGTCGAGTCCGATATCGCGGATACTCTCCTCGGTCCAGGCAATTGAATGGGGGGCGACGATGACGTTGTCGAGCTGGAGCAGCGGGTTGTCTTTCGGTACGGGCTCTTCCTCGAAGACATCCAGGCCGGCGCCGGCGATCTTGCCTTGTCGCAGCACCTCGATCAGTGCCTTCTCATCGACGACGGGGCCGCGGGCGGTGTTGATCAAGAATGCGCCGGGCTTCATTAACGCCAGTTCCTCGGCACCGACCAAGCCCTCGGTGTGCTCGTTCAACGGTGCATTGATCGTCACGAAATCGCTTTCGCGCATCAGGGTCGGAAGGTCGACTAATTCCACACCCATCTCGGCGGCGCGTTCCTTGGTGACGAACGGGTCGCAGGCGAGCAAACCGCCGAAGCCCATGCCGCGGGCCATGCGGAACAATTCGCCGGCAATGTTGCCCGCGCCCACCGAACCGAGAGTTCGTCCCTCGACGCAGATGGCTCGGCTTTTATCGGGGCGCCAATCTCCGGCGCGAGTGCGGATGTCGAGGGTCCGCAGGTCCTTGGCGAGAGCCAATATCAGCGTGATGATTCCCTCGGCAACCGGCCGGCGCACGCCGTTGGGGGTAATCGCGAGCAGAACGTCGGCTTCGGTGCAGGCCGGAACATCGACGCGGTCAAACCCGACCCCCCAGCGCGCCAAGCAAGCGAGGCGCTTGACCCCGACAAAAGCTTCGGGAGGAAAGTGGTATCCCAAGACGATCAAAGCGTCGTACTGATCAATGATCTCCGGGTCCGCAACGCCTCCGGTATCGGGTAGGACGTCCCATTCGAGATTGGGAAGCGGGTCGAGAATTTGGGCCGCGGCGTTCTCTCCCGAGCGCTTGGTGTCGCCAACGAGGTCGGCGGTGAATCCGACGCGAAAAGTTTCCGGTGTTGACATAAGAATGTGGTTCCGCGCGGGCGCGCGAACTTCCTCAGCCGCCTTGGCGGCGCATCAAGCAATGGATCAACAGGAATGAGGAAACCGCGGGCAACGGCAGGCTAAAACACGCTTATTGTACACCTTCGAGGCTCTCGGGCGCGCGAAGCGATGTAGAGCCGTGTAGAGGAACGTGGCGGCGGAGAGTGCACCCGGGGCGCCGAAGCGGGTTACTTCTTGGGCGGGCGGACATCATCGTCCGGATGTTCGGCGGGACGCAAGCGCAAGGTCTTATCCTTGTACCCTTTGACCTCGACCATAGTGCAATCCTGCTCCCGGCCGGTGCGGTACATCACCACAGTCCTGGGCTTCCCGTCGAAGCTGGCGTTGAAGACGAGCTTGCTTCCCTGCACTTCGTATCTCGCCTCGTAATCGGTATAACCGTTCACGGTAACCCGGCAGGGACCGGCGCTTGAGCTGGGATCGCGGTCCAATAGATCGAAGGTTACATTGACCGGCCCGCGGTAAAGAAGAGGGATATCCACTTCCCCGCTGAACGACGCCTGGTAGGCATCCAACTGCTCGAACTTCCCCTTGCCGTACCGCGGCCATGCGGGCCACTCGTGCAGCTCGATGTTTTCCTCGGCTCCTTGCAAAGTGCCGATACCTGTAAAGGCAGTCAACTTGCTCATGACCGGAGTCCTGGGAGGTCGCTTGCGCGATACCGCACGCGCCTTCTTGCCTTTAGATATCATGGATCCAGCTTTGCTGAATATGCGAGTTTTGGCCTAGGCCGGGTTGCGGGTTTCGACCTAGTTGCCACTACAACCTACGGTTCACTCGGGTATCAGCATGGTTTCCGAATTCCCGACTAAAAGGGGTCAAGGCGAGTCACGCGAGCTGAGTTCGACGACGTAAACCATTAAAAACAAGCGCCTTGCTCCCTCAGGTCGATTCCCTTCCCGTATTCGTCCCGGTTCCGGCATGAAGAAACTTCAGCTCGCTACGTTTTATCCCATCCTTGACACGGCCGCGGCCGCGGCTCAAGGAGTTGCCGTGGAGGACTTGGCGGGGGCGCTGGCGCGTGCTCGAGTGGGCATCGGACAATTTCGCCACAAGGGCCCCTACACGCGGGCGATTTTTGAAACGGCGGCGGAGGTTGGCCGGATTCTGCGGCAAGCCGGAGTCCTGTTCGTCATCAACGACCGTCCCGACATCGCCTTGCTATTGGGAGCCGACGGCGTTCACGTGGGACAGGAGGATCTTCCGCCCGCCGAGGTGCGCGTACTGCTTAATGCGTCGGCGGCCGGGAAAGACTTGTTCATCGGTTTTTCGACGCACAACGAGCGGCAGCTTCGCGAAGCTGATCTCGCGCCGGCGGACTATCTGGCGATTGGGCCGATATTCTCGCCCAGTTCGAAGCAAAAACCAGACCCCGTGGTCGGCGTGGAGGAGCTCGCTCGCTTGCGGCGGCTAACCGACAAACCGCTCGTCGCGATCGGAGGCATCGACCGGGGAAACGCCGAGCGGGTGTTGACCGCCGGCGCGGATTCCGTTGCGGTGGTCTCGGATTTTTTGGGGCCGCATGTCGACGACCGGTTACGCGAGTGGTCCGAGGTGGGCCAAGGCCGTGCCGCAGGCGAGGCGTAGCGTCCATCGTTGAAAATGGGCGTTGAAAATGGGCCCCGGTTCACGGTTCACGGTTGGCGGCTAGCCGCGGCCGGAGCCGGCGGGTGTCACGGCACCGATCGCCGCGCGGACTTCATCGTCGAAACCTTCAAATTTTTCGACAATCTTTTCTCGATTGTCGAGCGGCAGACCGGCGACAATTTCGGCGACGGTCGCTTCGCCCGGTATATCGAGCACGTTAAAGCCGATGACGTCGGCGACGGAATTCGTGGCCGTGACGATCGACAGCAAGGATTTGTCCTTGGCTTCGGCGGTGTGGTGGTGAGCGATCGCGTTGACGAATTCCGGCGGCAGATTCCAGTGTCGGCCGAGCCATTCGCCGGCGGCGCAGTGGTCGACGTCGAACAGCTCTCGTTCACACTCGAGTTCGTCGAAATCGTTCTCTCGCGCGACGGCGAGCAGGTTGCCGTATTCGCCCGGGTAGCACGACAGCAGCGCCAGCCGGCCCACGTCGTGCAGAAGCCCCGCGGTATAGGCGCGGTCCTTGGGCTGATCCATCGCCATCGCCAGTTCCTCGGCGACCAACGCGCAGGCAATGCTGTGGTCCCAACAAATCCGCAGACTCTTGTTGCGCAGAAAACTATGCGAGAAACGCCCCAGGGCGACCGTCAAGGCCAAACGCTTGACGACTTCGGTGCCCAGAACCACGATGGCGTGCGAGACGTTGTCGATGCGGCGACTCAATCCGTAGAGTGCTGAGTTGGAAACGCGTAAGATTTCCGCCGACAGCGCCGGGTCGACCCGCATCAAATCGACGATCTTCTTCATCGGAACGTCGGCGTCGTCGAGAAGGTTCAACAACTGCAACGCCACGGCGGGAAACGGCGGCAGGGATTTCAGCGCCCAAGGCTTTACGTCGTGCTCGGTGGCGGGGCTTACGGACGAAGACGAAGTTTCGGCCGGGCTTTTGGTCAAGGTAGACATAGCTGGCTCCGTTACTTTTATCGACTGGTCGCAAGGGCGGCTTTACCGCCTCGCGACCGTCATTCTCATTTTTTGGCCCTCGGCCGCCAACGCTAACCGCACCGCCGGTACTCGTCGATGCCGAAAAACCGGTAAAGCCCTCGTCCGCCCTCGTCGATAACAACCACGACAGAGGCACGACCAAGGGGCGACGGAGGCAATCATGGCGGGCGAGCCTATTTATAAGGCGGATGGGTATTTACTTGACTCAGGTGACCACAAGATGTAGGATCGGGGAAATGGAAGATTATCCTCGGAATCTGGCCGAGTTCGAGGCGCGTTTCGCCACCGAGCAGGCCTGTCGAGAGTATCTGTGTCAACTCCGCTGGCCGGAGGGTTTTCGTTGTCCGCGATGCGGGCACGACAAAGCGTGGGCGGTGCGGACAGCGCTGCTGGAGTGCGCCGGCTGCGGGCATCAAGCTTCTCCAACGGCGGGCACAATATTTCAAGACACCCGCCAACCCCTCCAGAGTTGGTTTCGAGCCATGTGGTGGCTCACGAGCCAGAAGAACGGGGCGAGCGCGCTGGGCTTGCAGCGGGTGTTGGGCCTGGGCAGCTACAAAACGGCCTGGACTTGGTTGCATAAGCTCCGGCGCGCCATGGTGCGGCCCGGACGCGATCGGCTCAGCGGGCGCGTGGAGGTTGACGAGACTTACTTAGGAGGCTTGGAGGAGGGCGTGCGCGGTCGCCAAACCGACGCTGAGGCGCTGATTGTAGTAGCGGCCGAGGAAGATGGTGCCGGCATCGGGCGGGTTCGGATACGCACCATTCCCAACGCCTCCGGGGACAGCTTGATGGCCTTCGTCGGCGAGTCGATCGAACCCGGCAGCGTGGTCCATACCGACGGTTGGCTGGGATACGAACCGCTCGAAGGCGACGGCTATCGCCACGAGGTGAGCTACCTGGAGGGGCAACCGGCGCGCGCCTCGAAACTGCTCCCCCGGGTGCACCGCGTGGTGTCGTTAGTGAAGCGCTGGATACTGGGCACGCATCAAGGAGCGGTCAGTCACGAGCATCTCGACTCCTACCTCGACGAATTCGCCTTCCGCTTCAACCGCCGCAAGTCCAGAAGTCGAGGCAAGCTCTTTTACCGCCTGGTTCAACAGGCCGTCGCCGTGCCACCGGCACCCTACAAATCGCTGGTCGGAGGCACCGCGACACGCGCTACGGACGACCACAACATGTAGGGGCTATTTCCCAATACCTGAGTCAAGTAAATACCCATCATAAGGCGATTCAAGAGTTACGAAAAGAGCTGGAGCGCATCGACTACGTCATTCAGGCGGTCGAGAGTCTCTCGGACGGTAAACGCCGCCGCGGCCGCCCGCCCAAGTTTCTGGCCGAAGCCATGGCTCGGGCCAAGAATGCGCCCCGCAAGTCTCGAAAAGAGCCGTAGCCAACCCTACAATGGAAGGTCATGTACAGCGCTCGGCTGTTGGACCATTTCCAAAACCCTCGCAACGTCGGCGATCTCGGCGGCGCCGATGTCCGCGTTGAGGTCTCTAACCCGATCTGCGGCGACATCCTGCGGCTTTCGGCGCAAATTCGCGAAGGCCGAATCGACGAAATTCGATACCTCACCCGCGGCTGTACCGCCTCGATCGCCGTCGGCTCGGCACTGACCGAACTTCTTCGCGGCCGGCAAACCGACGAACTTGATTCGATCGACCGGCAACAGGTTGAAGACGCCGTCGGCGGCCTCTCGAACGAATCAAAACACGCCGCAGTGCTCGCCATTGACGCAGTGAAGGCGCTACGCAAACAGCTCCCGGCCCGAACCGAATAACTTTCGCCGCGAACTTTCCAGCCGCCGTCTCCGTATATCCAACCAAGGTCCGATTCGGTCGCGATGTTGGGACGCATCACGGTCGGCAAACAAAGTTGGACGAATCGAAAGGAGAACTCACGATGACTGCTCGAAAAATCTCTCTGATGGTGCTGTTGCCGCTCTGCCTGGCCGTATTCGTCGCGGGGGTTTGGGCGCAACAAGAAAGGCCCTGGATCCATATTCATGTCAGCGAAGGCGGTGACGACGACAAGGAAGTCCGCGTCAACCTACCCTTCGGCCTGGCGCAAGTTGCGTTAGGCGTTGTTTCCGACGAGATCGTCAGCGAAGGCCGGCTGGAGTTGAAGAATCACGACATCTCGGTTGAGGAATTGCGGCAAATGTGGCTCGAGCTCAAGAACTCCGGCGACGCTGAGTTCGTCTCGGTCGAGGACGACGACAAGAGCGTCCGAGTGGCTCGCGAAGGCGATCGTCTCGTCGTCAGTGTCGACGGTCACGGCGGCGCCGATGACTCGAAGAGTGTTCGTATCGACGTACCGGTTACGTTGGTCGATGCGCTGTTCGCCGGCGAAGGATCGACACTGGATCTGGAAGGGGCGCTGGCGAGTTACGAGACGAGCGAGGCGACATTGTCGCTGTCGAGCTCGGCGACAAACAGGTCCGTATCTGGATCGACAACACCAAGGGCTGACCGCGCAACCGGGATCAGTAAACTCATCCGCCGCCAGTGGGGCAGGTCTCGGGGCCTGTCCCTCCCAATTCCGGCGATCTTATAAGCGACGGAGCCTGAAGCTACGGTCGACTCACCAAGGCCGCTCGCTTTTGAGCGTGATCACCTTCCCCGTTTCACGTTCGGTGACGAGAATCTTCCCGTCTTTTGACTCGACATTCGCTACGCCGTGATAGCCGTCGGGAATCTCCGTCACGAAGGCCAGGTAGCGCACTGTCAGACGCTCTCGACCCTCGATCCAGATGTATTGCGGAACGCCGTACAGCTCGCCCTCCGCAACCACCTTTTGCATCGGCCCCCCGAACGGAGTCGTACCGAACTCCAACCCCCGCGCGATGACTTTGCCGTTCCACGGTACGACATCATTGCGTTGGTTCTCCTGCCAATCGCCCACCCACGGGAAATTCTCGGTGCGCCAAATGTAGCCGATCAGCACGCGCAGGTCTTTGTTGTACGAGGTCAAATACGACTCCTCCCGCGCCGGGTCCATCAAAAGGCCGTAATACGTCCCGGCATGGGGCGCGGTCTGCATTTCGCGCAGGCTGACTTTCTTCCCATCGCGCGAGATTCCGTCGGGCCATTGGACGGGGCCGGGCTTCAGGGTATTGCCGGGGTCGACAGGCCGACGCACTTCTCCCCGCACGGCCGACATGTCGAGCACGTTGCGACCCGGCGCGACAAACGGCGGTCCGAAAGTCACATGCTGCACCCAGTGCGCCGGACGCCCGAAAGCGGTCTGACTCTCGACCCATTCCTCGACGTAAAGAACTGTCTCGTCGCGTGGGAGAGTCAGCTTGCGTCCGACCTTGTATTGCGTCTTAGGTAGATGGGCGGAGTAGGAGAGCCGCACCTTATCTTCGTCTGTTTCCACGTTCGTCTTGCGCCATTCGGCGGTCAGAGCTTCACCGTGCCCGCCTAAGCCGTTCTCCACCTCGCGCTCGGAGGGCGAGCCGAAGGTCGGGAAGTTGAGCAAGTGCCCCATATAGCCGGCCTGCAGCAGTTTGTCGTCGCGGCCGCCATAGATCGCGTCATGCTTGGCGGGGTCGTAGTCTCCCGGGTCGATGGTCTGAAAGTGATGAATCAGCAGGGGGTTGACGGAGGTCTTGGGATCGTCGGACTTCAACCGGATTTCAGCGATGTGTCCGGCGCCCCGCAAAGCGGCGACTCGTATTTTGGCGTTTTCGAGGATGTAGGCATGGCGACCCTGGAAACGGTCTTCGGAAAAGGTGGGTTGTTGGGCCTCGGCGGCAGGCGGCCCCAGCAAGACGGCGAGCAGCGCCGCGGCGGAAATAGATATTCTGTTTCGCACGGGTGTTTCTCCTATCGGCTCGGCGTTTCCAAGCGAGGCCGCGACGGCCCCCGGATTCCGTTGCCCACACGATAGCACTGATGCGCGGGAAGTCGACCGGGCGGCTTTGGCCGGGCGCGTTTCGCCGGAGGACTCTGCTCAGCGCCTGAACTCAATAAGACTCCCGCCGCGGTTACACGTCGCCCTTGCGCATTTGCTCGGCCAGGTAATCGGAAGCTCGCCAAGCTGTCGCCAGGATCGTCAGGGTGGGGTTCTTTTCGGTCGCGGTCGGGAAGGCGCTGCCGTCGACGACGAAGAGGTTCTTGATTTCGTGCATTTGGCAAAAGCCGTTGAGCGCGGAGCGTTTGGGGTCTTTGCCCATGCGGCAAGTCCCGTGCTCGTGAATGGCGCTGCCGAGCAGATCGATCTCCCCACGCTTATAGGGCAAAGCCTCGGCTTTCATCTCGTGGAGAATTTCCTCGGCGGTGTCGTACATCTTGTCGATCATCTTGCGTTCGTTGTCGCCGATGTCATAGATGATGCGCGGGATGGGGACCCCGTAACGATCCGTCGGCGTGCCTTCGACGGTGATGCGGTTGGAAGCGCGCGGCAACACTTCCCCGTAAGGGTGCAATTGAATCAGCGCCGGGTAGCGATTCTTGACCGCCGTTTTGAAATCGGAGCCGAACCCGGGGAGGTTCTTGGCGAAGGCGGCGTTGTTCTGACAACCGATGCCCCAGAGCTGAACGCCGTAGCCGCGCAGGTAATCCTTCTTGTCGCCGGGTCGGTCGAAGCGCGGCAGATAGATGTGCCCACCACTGATGCCGTCGTCGTTGGAGGCCTCGCGGCCCGTCAATTCGGGCGCGAACCCCTGGAGATGGAAGCGTACCTGTTCGCACAAGTATCGACCGATCACACCAGAGCCGTTGCCGATGCCGCTGGGGTATTGGCGCGATTTCGAATTGAGCAGGATGCGCGTAGAATCGACGCACGAGGCGGCGACGACGACTCGTTTCGCCGAGACGACC
Source organism: Bryobacterales bacterium (assembly GCA_965248235.1). GTDB lineage: Bacteria > Acidobacteriota > Terriglobia > Bryobacterales > UBA6623 > UBA6623. The sequence continues at coordinate 242,108 of CBDFIU010000005.1, forward strand.
CGCTCCTTGCCCGTATAGCGGTCAAAGTATTGGACGCCGGAGGCCAGACCTTCGTCATTCACCAGAACACGCGCCACGACGGCGTTTTCGACGATCTTAAGGTTGCCGCTTTCGACGGCTTCGGGCAGCAAATGGTCGGCGGAGTTGAAGAAACTCCCCGTGTCGCAACCCCGACCGCAAGCGCCGCAGTAGTGGCAGGCGGCGAAGCCGCGGTGATCACGGGTGATGACGGCGCGGCGGCCGGAAACGATCTTGTGTCCGGTCCGCGCGGCGGCTCTCTTGAGCAGCATCTCGCCGCAGCGGGGATTGGGCGGTGGCATGTGATGGCGGCTGCCGGGGAGCCAGGGCTCGTTGTCGTCGCCGCCGCAGACGCCGATGAGTTGGTCGACCTTGTCGTAGTAGGGCGCGATGTCGTCGTAGGTGAACGGCCAGGCGACTTCCCAGCCGTCGCGTTCGGGTTCCTTGAAATTGAGGTCGGAATAGCGCAGCGAAACGCGGCCCCAAATGTTCGTCTTGCCGCCCACGCCCCAGACGCGCCACAAATCGAAATAGCGATCGTCCTCCCACTCGTAGGGCTGCTCGTCGGTGGAGAGAAGAAATTGCGGTGGACGCTTCCCTTGGTGCCTCATCTCGTGGGCTTGCCATGGCGAGACATGGGTCCAAAAATCGCCGCGATTGAATTTCGAACCGGCATCGAGAATCAGGACCTTGGCCCCTTGGCGCGTAAAGTTCCAAGCGGTAATGCCGCCCGACGCTCCGCTGCCGATCACCAGCACGTCGTGGTCGAATTCGGCGGCCATTATTGGTGCTCCTCGTGAGTGCACCCGGGGAACGCCTTAAGGAATGTGTTGCCGCGGTAACCCAACTCGCGAACCATTCCGATTTCGGTCGAGTAGTAGCCGTCGATGGTCATGTCTTTGAGCAGCGTAAAGAAATCGCCCTTTTCCCCTTCGCTGTTGCTGAACTCGGTGAGCACTCGAACTCGGTCCTCCGCGTCGCGCTCGGAGAATTTCTCGGCGTCGAGCAGGGCGAGACCGCGGCGGAATTTCGCCCGGGTTTTGAGGTCGTCGCTCAAAGTTTCATCGACGATGCGATCGACGCCGGCCGCGGCCGCGCCCGGAGTGTCGGTCGCGGGGATGATCATCTCGACCAAGGTGGTCACGAGCCGGAACTGGTCGCTGGAGAAATTGCGGGGCCGATAGGCCGTCGCGATCTGCACGAGGGGTGTCGCGGCCGCGGAGCCGACGGCGGGGACGGCAAGCCCGGCGGCGACGGTCTTGATTGCGTCGCGGCGTGTCGGTTGTTTCGCCATGGGTTCTATTGTAGAGGTCACCGTTGGACGGGCGCGGGACAGTAAGAATAGTGAATGTACAATAAGGCAAGCAGTCTTGGCCAACGACGGTGCGGTGTGGCGCGGGCGCACCGTCCTTTAACGGGCGCAGCCATGCGAACCTTAATCGGAAATCTGATAGCGACGATCGAGATTCTTTGCGACGACCGGGAGTTCGAGATGCTCGTCAAGGGGCTCGACCAGGTAAAGGCCGGACAGACTCGAAGCCTCGCGGAAATCAAGCGGTCACTGAAAGAGGGGGCGACCTGAGGCCTCGAGAGAGTCAGCGGGTTGTCGTTGTCAGCGGCCTTCCCGCCGCCCTTTCAGGGCTCACGGTGATTTGATTCGTACCCAGGGTTTCGCCTTCGCTCCACCCCGGGCTATATTCCTGTCGCCGCTTCGCGGCTGGGAGATTCGCAGCTTCAGTTTCGGCACCGTAATACCTCATTGAACAGAAAGAGGGATTCGGGAAGATGCGGACATGTCGCCAAGAAATGGTGACAGGGCACGCAAGAATCCGAGCGTCATGTCGGTGTAATTGCCGGGTTGGCCGCGGCCCTGTTACATTCATAGTTGGCTCCGGCGCGGTTTATCGCAGCTTGGGCGAGGCTGTTCGGAGCTGTCGCCGGGTTCGGCTCCTCTTCACAGCCGGTCTTGATTGCAAATCGCGCGGGTTTCGCACGTTGCAGCGAAAAGGTTCGCGCTCGACCGGTGAAGTCGCTTTTTGGAAAACGTAAGGGATGGATGCATGACGTTCAATAACCTGTCGGTCCCGACCGACGGCGCAAGCATTGAGGTCCGAGACGGCCAATTCATCATCCCCAACAACCCGATCATTCCCTTTATTGAGGGGGATGGGACAGGGCGCGATATCTGGAAGGCCTCGCAACGCGTCTTTGACGCCGCCGTCGAGAACGCCTACGGAGGCGAGAGGCGCATCGTTTGGTACGAAATTTTTGCCGGCCAAAAAGCCTACGACGAATTTGAAAACTGGCTGCCCGACGACACGCTGGCCGCCATCCGGCAGTTTCACATTGCGATTAAGGGGCCGCTGACAACCCCGGTGGGCGGCGGTATTCGCAGCCTCAACGTGGCCCTGCGGCAACTGTTGACGCTATACGTTTGCATGCGTCCGGTGCGCTATTTCGAGGGTGTCCCCTCACCCGTTAAGGCGCCCGAAAAGCTGGACGTCGTGATCTTCCGCGAGAACACGGAGGATGTTTACGCGGGCATCGAATGGCGCCAAGGCACCGACGAAGCCCTCAAGCTGATCGAATTTTTGAACGGCGAGATGGGCAAGAGCATCCGCGAGGACTCGGGCGTGGGCATCAAGCCGATTAGCGTTACGGGCTCGAAACGCCTGGTGCGCCGTGCGATTCAATACGCGCTCGACAACGACCGCAAGAGCGTGACGTTGGTCCACAAGGGGAATATTCAGAAGTTCACCGAGGGGGCCTTTTGCGATTGGGGGTACGAGCTGGCGAAGGAAGAATTCGCCGACCGAGTGATTGCCGAAAACGACCTCGAAGGCGACGTGCCGGAGGGCAAGATCCTAATCAAGGACCGCATTGCCGATTCGATGTTCCAGCAGGTCTTGCTGCGCCCGGCCGAATACGACGTGATTGCCACGACGAACCTCAACGGCGACTATCTCTCCGACGCCTGCGCGGCCCAAGTGGGCGGTCTCGGGATGGCGCCGGGGGCGAATATCGGCGACGGGTACGGCGTTTTTGAAGCCACCCACGGCACGGCGCCCAAATACGCCGACAAGGATGTGATCAACCCCAGCAGCGTGATCCTGTCGGGTGCTATGATGTTCCGTTTCATGGGCTGGCCCGAGGCCGCCGACTTGATCGAACAGGGGATAAAGAAAGCCATCGCCGCCAAGACCGTTACCTATGACCTGCATCGGCTGATGGACGGGGCGACGAAGGTGAGGACCAGCGAGTTCGCCGAGGAAATCGCCAAACACATGGCAGCCTGATTGCTGCCGTTTCCGATGGGCGGCGTCGTGAAAGACCACGCCGTTGAAATTGTTTCCGGAGAAGAAATATGAGACCGAAAGTAACCGTCATTGGAGCCGGCAATGTGGGCGCGGGGTGCGCGCAACGACTGGCCGACAAGGAACTGGCTGATGTCGTTTTAGTCGACATCGTGGAAGGAGTGCCGCAGGGCAAGGCCCTCGACATGCTCGAGTCGTGTCCGGTGGGCGGATCGGACGTCAAGGTCACCGGCACCAATGACTATGTGGACACGGCGAATTCCGACATCATCGTGCAGACGGCGGGTTTTCCACGTAAACCGGGGATGAGCCGCGACGATCTGCTGATGAAGAACTACGAGATCGTCAAGGCGTGTGTCGAGCCGGCGGTAAAGTATTCGCCTAACGCGATTTTGATCGTGGTTTCGAATCCGCTCGACGCGATGTGCCAGGTGGCGTACCAGGTCAGCGGATTTTCAAAGAACCGCGTCATTGGTATGGCGGGGATCCTCGACACGGCGCGCTTCCGGACGTTTCTCGCCGAGGCGGCCGACGTGTCGGTCCAAAACGTTTCGGCCTTTGTGCTCGGCGGGCACGGTGACACGATGGTGCCGCTGGTCGGCTATACGAGCGTGGCGGGGATTCCGATTACGAGCATTCTCGACCAAGAGACGATTGATCAAATCGTGCAGCGCACTCGCGACGGCGGGGCGGAGATCGTCAAGCACTTGAAGACCGGGAGCGCCTACTATGCGCCGTCGGCGGCGGTGGTCGAGATGGTCGAGTCGATCTTGAAGGACAAGAAGAAGGTTCTGCCGTGCGCGGCGCTTCTCGAAGGCGAATACGGCATCGACGGCATTTTTGTCGGCGTGCCGACGAAGCTTGGGGCGTCGGGCATCGAAAAGATCTATGAACTGGACCTGACCGACGACGAGAAAGCGGCGCTGGCCCACAGCGCCGACGCGGTTCACGAGTTGGTCGGTGTGCTGAAGCCGCACTTGGGATGAAACATCGGCCGGGTGAAGCGTAACTTTTTGCACGTTTTAGAAGTTGCCCACTCCGGACCAAAGGGCTATAATGTCCCAATTGCACAGAGTTTTCTTTGGGAGACTAGTTGTCTGATCTTAGGAGGATAGATATGAAAAAAGTTGCGATTCTGATGATGCTGCTGACGCTCGTGGCCGGTACAGCTCTGGCTGGTGAAATGGTCGGCTGGATTTCCGATGCGAAGTGCGGCGCCAACGGCGCGAAAGAAGCCCATGCCGGCTGCGCCAAGAAGTGCGTCGAGGGCGGACAAGCCATGGTATTCGTGAACGACGCCGACAAGAGCGTCTACAAGATTGACAATCAGGATGCCGCCAAAGGGCACGAAGGTCACAAAGTCACCGTGACCGGCAAAGTCGACGGCGACAGCATCCACATTGATTCGCTGAAGATGTAGAGACTGGTCCCGCACGGGGCTGCAGTGTTTTCCCGCGGGGGACCGGCCGCCTTGCAACAGACTTTCGAGACGGGGCTACGCCTTGTTCACAGGGCGTAGATCCCCGGCCTCGACCTTCCCCTCTGGTTCCCGGTGTTGTGTCTTTCGAGCCTGTTACAGATGTAACCAGCTCATTTTGCGTACGGGGTGTCGCTTGACGCGCGGCCGTTGCTGCCGGCCTGTACGCTCTAGCCCGGGCCGGCCGCAATGCTCTTCACTTAAGGTTTTATGGAGAGCGAACCGCCGATGTTTCGGCGCAAACACGACGTGAAGCAATGAGGTGTGGACGAAGCTCCGAGCCCATGTTCAGGGGCTCCTAACGGAGCCTGAGGACGAGAGTTAGACGGACACACATGCACTGATGAATGCGCGGCAATTCATACATCGAGGCTCCTGCCGCCCTTTCAGGTCTCTTCCGGGTGGAGGATTCTACCCAGGGTTCCGCCTTTCGGCTCCACCCTAGGCTACATTCCCGCCGCCGCTTCGCGGCTCAAGAGGTTTGTGGTCTTGTCGGACAAGGTTTTGGATGTCGAGAACGCGTTAGGATCGTTCCGTGAAGGGTATTGGGGCCGGCTAACGCCCTTGGTGCTCGGTCGCTTGGCTGGAACCCACAAGGGTCGGCAGGTGACGCTCGACCAGCCGGCGCAGCCAGCGCTCAGCGCCCTCACGGCGGGCGAATGTGTTCGCCTGCGAGAAGCCGCCACCCCAGAAAAAGGCATTCCAACGGCTGCGTGACGGTTGGCGCAGCAAGACGGCGTGCATTGTGCGGTTACCGATCCGAAAAGTGCGGTCTTGGGCCGCCATGGCTAATCCCCTCCGAGGTCTCTATAAAGCGTTATCGGCCATGGCGGTGACAAACTGGAATCGGATCAACCCACTTGGGCGCAGGGCCAAACCGAGCCTCGGGACACAGAGGGCTGTGAGAAAACCGTTAAAGTCCACTTCGCGCCGGATGCGGTTACTGATTCAATCAAACTTATTCGGTCGGCGCTCGGTACGGTCCCCATTTTTTCACAGCCACACAGCCACACAGCCACAACAACATAGCCACACAGCCGCGGGCCGGGTGGGTCCCCTTAGGGCTCGCCTTCACTCGACCGGCCAACAAAAAGACCCGCCGTTGCCGGCGGGTCTTTCACCCAAAACCAAAACGAGAATCCCAATGGAGACCGGTGCTAGTCGCCGCTCGCTCCGATCATTTCCTAATCTTGACTCTTGGCGGCGTTGGCCGCGCCATTGCCATTGGCCGGTCCGCCGATTTGCACCAGCGAAGGCGCCGGGGACTCTTTGAGCACTTGTTCGCGGTACATCTTCATCATCCGCGCTTCTTCCTCGGGCGTGAGGATCTTGCGCTTCGACGCACCGCCGTTGACGGCCGGGGCCGCTTCGCCCTTCGCCGTCGCCTCGGCCAGCTTGCGGTCGCGCTCGATTTTCTTCTCTTCGCGCGAGTTGGCCGGTCCCTCGGAGACCTGCACCCCGCGAGCGGCGTGCTCGGCGTTGATCGCCAAGTGGTGCTCGTAGTCATTCAGATCGACGTCACGGCCGCCGGCGTAGATGTTGTGCTTGCCGTGCTCGCCGTACCACTTGCTCAGCGTGGCCGTCATGTGCATCTTCTCGATGATGTTACGCCAGCCGACGCCGGTGTTATACGCGCAGAAGGAGATTTCGCCTTCCTGCGTCCCGTAAGGAATGATGCACATCTCGGTGCGGCGGAAGTCGTAGTTAAACAGATCCTGGAACCACATACCCGCCACGAAGAGGAAGTTCCACGGATCGTTGCGCCGCGATACCCCCTTGCCGTAGTTCGTTCCGCTGAGGCCGAAGGACTTGTCGAACTTCTTGAGCAGCGCGAACAAGTCAAAGCTCGCGGGCGCTTTGTAGGGGTTGTAGTTCTTGAGCAGCGCCAATCCGAGCTGTACGTTGCTCCACTTGGTCGAGCGGCCGGAGTCGGTGATCTGACGAATGTCCTGCACGAACTGCGGAACGTTGATGAACTCGGCGACCGGAGCCATCTCCTTGGTCTCTTTGTTGATCATCAGCGCCGTGCCCACTCCACAATTGGGGTGGCAACCGCAGTTCACCTGGCCCCACTGTGATTCAGGCCCGTGGGCCACGTCGGCGGCGTCCACGAAGGAGCTCATGACCGAAATCGGGAACCAATCGCGATTCGGCTCGGTGATGCCGACCTGCTCTTTGACGTCCCGCGCCAAGTGCGAAAGCGTGTAGCGCTGCCGCAGGCGACGTTCATCGGTGATCGCTTCGTCGCGCCCGGTGAAGGAAACCGGCTGGAAGGCGATGAAGGCGATCTTTCCGGGGTTGTCGCGGGCGAATTGAATGATCGGGCCGACCTGCTCGTTGTTGACATTATTGACGAGCGTCGTCACCAGGACAACCTCGGTGCCGGCGGCGTGCAAGTTCTCAATCGCCTTGAGCTTAATGTCGAACAGATTGCCGATCGCACGGTGCGAGTTGGGCTCGTTGCCGATACCGTCGAACTGCAGGTAGGCATAGCGCAAACCGGCGTCGGCGGCCTTCTCGGTGAACTCGCGGCTTTTGGCGAACTCGATACCGTTGGTGGCGGCTTGGACGCTGTTGAAACCGACCGAGCGAGCATAACGAACCGCCTTCAAGAAGAACGGCGACATGGTGGGCTCGCCGCCCGAGAACTGCACCGACATCTGACGCCGGGGCTTGATCTTCAGGGCGTTGTCGAGAATCGTCTTGATCTCGTCCCATTCCAGCTCATGAACAAAACCGACCTGGTTGGCGTCCATGAAACACGGGTCGCACATCATGTTGCAGCGGTTGGTGAGGTCGACGGTGAGAACCGAGCCTCGGCCGTACTTGACTGTGCTGGAACCGTGATTGTGCAGATCTTTGTCGTTGTGCGCGCGGATGTCGCGGCCCGGGAAGTTCGACTCGATGTGCTCGAGGAACTTCGAGTCGATCGCCATGAGGTCTTCGATCTTGCCGTGCGTGGGGCAGTCCTTGACCATCCAGATCTCGCCGTCGCGCTCGATGATGACAGCCTTGACTTCGCCGACTTTCTGCTCCTTCAGGATGTTGTAGTCGACTTCGCCGTCGAGAATGCGGGCACGCGCTTCGGTCACGCATTTGGGGCAGAGGGAATCGGTTTGGCGCGGCCATCCCAGCGGCGGCTTGCTCTTCTCCCATGACTTGAGCATGGGCTTTTCCGACCAGTCGGGGGTGAAAGCGGGGTTGGGGTCGAACTTTTGGTTGACGCGCTGGAAACCATTCCAGGCGGACGCGGCGACTTTGGTAATCCCCTTTTCGAGATACTTAATGGGTCTATGCATCGATCTGAACTCCTCCGGCAGTTTCGAAGTCTGAGGTTTTTCGCCGAAACCGCCTATGGGAAGACGCACCTAGCCCGGGGAACGGGCACAGCACACCTCACAACCGCATTAGCATACGCAATCTTACCTATGACCTGCCAGTAAAATTGGCTAAACGGGTTAAATCAGGTGCTGTATGGCGATCTGGGCCGGCGAATGGTACTAGGCGGCTTGTTCGAGTGACGAACTTCGTCGGGAGCTCGATCGAGGAGAATTGGCAACCGTGACCACTCCGAAGTTCCGGCACGGCCGGATTGCGCAGCGGATCAACTTCGCGCTATCGAAGTTTGGCTATGAAAAAGGCCTGGGTGGGGTCTATTCCGAAGTCGCGTACTTGCTCGCGGAGGACCCGCCGACGCTGCGCATTCCCGACGTCTCGTTCTTGGACGCCGGGCGGATAAGTTCCACGCCCGAAGACGAATATGTCAGCGGCGCTCCGGATCTGGCCGTGGAGATCCTTTCTCCCTCCGACGACGCCGAAGGCGTCGCCCGCAAGGTCGGGCAATACCTCGCCGCGGGCGGCCGGGCTGTCTGGACCGTCTACCCCACAGCCCGCGAGGTCAATTGCTTCCGGTCCGATGGAACGGTTCGCATCGTTGCGGCTGATGCCGTCCTGGAAGAGTCTGCTCTGTTCCCCGGCTGGTCGCTTCCGCTCAGTGAGCTATTCTGATTGACCGATCGGCCCATCGAGCAAGGAGCGTCTTCATCCCGTCCCAGCCCCGCGGGCCACACGCGGTAGCGCCGCCTTGTCGCACGGCGCTATCATTTGTTCTCAGTCTTATCCCATGCGCTTCCGCCGTCCGCTTGATCGTTAGGCGGCGGTGGGCGCAAACCTTCCCGTCAAGCGCTCTCTCCAATTCGTCATGTCGCAAATCGTAACGACCCCCGGCAACGAACCTGAAACGCAAACCGCCTCGCGGCGCGGCGGTTTCGGAGGCCACCCGCCCGGACTGACGACATTGTTCTTCACCGAGATGTGGGAGCGCTTCAGCTACTACGGCATGCGAGCTCTTCTCGTGCTGTTTATGACGGCGGCGGCGGCCGGTGAAAACCCGGGGCTTGGATTCGACATCGCGAAGTCAACGGCCATCTATGGGCTTTATACCTCGATGGTCTATTTGCTGACGCTGCCCGGCGGTTGGGTGGCCGATCAGTTATGGGGCCAAAAGCGCGCTGTCTTCGTGGGGGGTTGCATCATTGCGGCGGGTCATTTCTCGATGGCGATTCCGATGGTCCCGACGTTTTACGCCGGGCTCGTTCTGATTTCGCTCGGGACCGGGCTGCTGAAGCCGAACGTCTCCACGATGGTCGCTGATCTTTACCCGGAAGGTGGGGCGCGGCGTGACTCCGGGTTTTCCATCTTCTATATGGGAATCAACCTGGGCGCTTTTCTCGGAACGATTCTCTGCGGCTTTATCGGCGAAGGATACAACTTCCATTGGGGCTTCTCGTTGGCGGGGATTGGAATGGTGCTGGGGCTTATCCAATATAGAGTCGGCGATCGGCGCTTAGGCGACGCCGGGGTACTGAAGACCGACGACAGTGAAGAGGTTTTACGTCACCGCAGTCGCCAGTTCTTCGGCATCAGCGGGGTCGTCGCGGCCTTGGTCACGCTGCTGGTGTTCCTAGGCGCGGGCGGCGCCATCGAAGTGAGCGTTCAGCAGATCGCGACTTGGCTGGGTTACGGGATTCTGATTCTCAGCGGCTTGTTTTTCCTTTACTTGTTCACGGCAGCCGGGTTGAACACCGTCGAAAAGAAGCGCGTCGCCGTGATCGTGTGGCTCTACCTGTTGGCGGCGATCTTCTGGTCGGGCTTTGAACAAGCCGGCTCGTCGATGAATTTATTCGCCCGTGACCTAACCGACCGCAATATCGCCGGGTGGGAAATGCCGGCGAGCTGGCTGCAAAACGTCAACCCGCTCTTCATTGTGCTTTTCGCTCCCGTTTTCGGGTGGCTTTGGACTTGGCTCGCCACGCGTAAAGCCAATCCCTCGACGCCGCTGAAATTCGCCTTGGGGTTGTTCGGCCTCGCGGCCGGATTTTTCGTCCTTTCCTGGGGCGCGGCGAGTATGGGCGAAGGCGCACTGGTCTCGCCGGCTTGGCTGGTAGTGACTTACTTCCTGCACACCGTCGGCGAGCTGTGCCTTTCGCCGGTTGGGCTCTCCTCGGTCACGAAGCTCGCGCCGGCGGGGCGGGTGGGCCAGATGATGGGCGTATGGTTCATCGCCGCGGCGTTGGGGAACCTGTTCGCGGGCCTGGTGGCGGGTCGCCTCGAAGAACTCACGCCCGACGCTCTGTTTTGGAACGTCGCGCTGACGATCGGCGGCGCGGGCGTTGTCGCGCTCGTTGTGAGCCCGTTCATTCGACGCTGGATGGGCGACATCGAGTAGCAACCCGTCAACCCTTCTTCCCGGCCGCGCACAGAGAGAAGCGGGCCAAATGCCCCACGGCCTTGGCGGCGGGCCTTTTGCCCCTGGGGGTCCCCCTGAATTCGTTTTCGGGCTCACCTGGGTTTGCCGGTTTCAGACCGCGAATCGCGACTGGCACTCCAGTTGCATTCTCCCCGCCCGTCACCCCTCGGCAAGAAAAAGAAACAAAAATTAAGAGGAGCAACGCATGGCAAGCACACAACAGATTTGCACCGAAGTTCATGGAAAGGTGGACGACTGCCTGGCGGTAGGCATCGTGGATCTAGCAACCGGAATGTTGATCGCGGTTCATCATACGGTCTCTCACTTCATGCAGTCCTACTTGGACGCCGTCGCCGCGGCAGCCGTCGAGATGTTTCGAGGAAGGAATGTCCGCCGCATCGAGGAGTTGCTGAGCAAGCAGCGCGGAGAGGAATTCAAGGACTCTTTCGAGGAGGTTTTCATTTCCTCGCCGCACGTGTATCACTTCATGTTGACGATCCCGGCGAAATCGGCCGTTGTCGTCATGGTCACCAAGAAGACCAGCAACCAGGGCATGGGGTGGTCGGCACTGCGGAACAGCATCGACGACATCGCCGTGACGTTGCCCAAGCGGCTGCAGCCAAAGTCCGATTACTTCCCGTTTTGTGTGGCTTGGAGCGAGGCCCCTCGTTGTAACTTTGCGTTTCATCTTCCCCGGGGGTCCCTCGCCCCGAGCCGCACTTCCCAAATGGCGTTGTCCGCCCGACACGGATCATCCGCGCCAAAGAAGCCTCACAGCGTGACCGGCGCCCGCACGATCTCAACCGCCTCGCCCACCAAGAAGATCGATCCCGCGATCACAATTAAGTCCTCGGGCGCGGCTCGGCTCCTTGCTTTGCCGAGCGCCTCGCCCAGATTCGGCGCTATCGAGATTGACGCGTGATGGTGATCCACCAGATCCAGTAATGTTTGCGGGCGCGTCGAGCGCGTTACGCGCGAGCGCGTCAGGATCACTCGGTCCACCTTTGGGAACAGCACGCCGGCGATTTCGTCAACCGCTTTGTCTCGCACCGCGCCGTAAATCAAATGAATCGTCCGGCCGCGCTCGTGCCGCTCGAGGAACCCCGCCAGAGTGCGCGCCCCGGCGGGATTATGCGCGGCGTCCAAGAGAATTTCCGGTGAACCCGGAATGCGTTCTAGCCGCCCCGGCCACCTTGTCGCGCAAACACCTCGCGCGATCGATCTCGCGTCGACTCCGGCCAGATCGAGCGCCGCGATCGCCGTCAATGCATTGACAACTTGATGTTCCCCCGGCAATTGCAGCGAGACGTCGATCCCGCGAGACGCCTCGGCGTTGCTCGCGCCGGTGTCTTCATTCTCCGCGGCGCTCGAGTGTCGCCGCGCCTGAAAGCCGTAACAGCCTCGTTCGTCAGTGATCTCGTCGGCGGTCCAATCCACGCCCGCTCGAACCAGCGGAATGCCCAGTTGCTCGGCCCGCTGTTCGAGCGCCGCTTGGGCATCGGGGTGCTGCCGAGCTACCGCGACGCGCATACCTGTCTTGAAGATCCCGGCCTTCTCCGCCGCGATTGAGGCCATATCTTTCCCCAGAAATCGCTCGTGGTCGAAATCAATCGACGTCACCACGCCCAGCTCGCCTTTGAGGACATTCGTCGCATCCAACCGCCCCCCGAGTCCGACTTCGACGACGCCCCACCCGACAGCGGCATTTCGAAACGCCGTGAACGCCGCGGCCGTCACCGACTCGAAAAACGTTGGATGCTCGGCGGGGCCCCGTCCCGCCGCGATACGCTCGTTGGCGGCGCGAACTTCCTCCACAGCGCGGGCCAAATCGGGATCCGATATTTCTTCGCCCTCGATGCGTACCCGTTCGTTGAACCGCACCAAGTGGGGCGAGGTATAGAGGCCCACGCTTTGCCCCGAGGCTCGCAAGCCTGCTTCGATGAAGGCCGCCGTTGAGCCCTTCCCGTTCGTTCCGGCCACGTGGACCGCTCGAAACACATGATGAGGGTTGCCGAGCAGCGCCAAGAGGCGTTCCATACGAAGGAGGCCGAAGTTCGCGGTGCGGATGTCGCCCAGCAGCGAGAGGAGGTAGCGAACGGCCTCGGGATAGGTCATTCGATCGGGCCGCGGAAAAAGTCGAAGGCCCGGGCGAGAAAATCCTTCATTTCCGGGCGCGGCACAACGGCATCGAGCATGCCGTGTTCGAGTAGGAATTCCGAGGTCTGAAATCCCTTGGGAAGCTTTTGGCGAATCGTTTGTTCGATCACGCGGGGGCCGGCGAAACCGATCAAGGCACCCGGCTCGGCGATGTTGAGGTCGCCCAGCATGGCGTAGCTGGCCGTCACGCCGCCGGTTGTCGGGTCAGTCAATACACTGACGTAGGGGAGCCGCGCTTGGACGAGCTTCACCAAAGCGCTCGAAATTTTGGCCATCTGCATCAGGCTGACCGCGCCTTCCATCATGCGCGCTCCGCCTGAAGCCGACACCACGATGAGGGGCTGCTGTTTCTCGTGAGCCCGCTCGATGGCTCGCGTGATCTTCTCGCCGACGACGGCGCCCATGCTGCCGCCGATGAAGCGATATTCCATCACGGCGGCCACCACCGGACGCCCCTTGATCTTGCCCTCGGCGCAGATCACCGCGTCCTTGAGTCCCGTCGCCGCTTGCGCGGTTTCGAGGCGCTCTTGATAGGGGCGCTGATCGACGAATTCCAGCGCGTTGGTGCTGCAAAGGCCCGCGTCGAACTCTTCCCAGTGTTCGCCGTCAAAGAGCAAATTCAAGCGACCGCGGGCGTTGATCTTGAAATGGAAAGCGCATTTCGGACAGACCATCGCATTGGCTTCCAGGTCCTTCTTCCAAATGACCGCGCGGCACGAATCGCACTTAATCCAAAGGCCTTCGGTGCGAACTCGCCGCGGCGCGGGAGACGCTTCCGAGCCCTTATCCTCGTCAAACAATGCCATGGGCCGCCAATCGCCTGATGATAACAGATGAGATCCGAAATCGAGCCGGCGCGGGGTTACGGATTAGCTCGAAGCGCTCGAACCTTGTGCCCTCGACTCCGCACTGACGGCCACAAAGGTCGCCAACACATGCGGCACCAGAAAAACGCTCCGCAACTCCGCCATGAAGGCGATCACCGACGAGATGCCGATCGTCATTCCCACGGCGAGCAAGATCCGCTTGTCGATGCTCGTCAAAGCTCCGCGATTCGCGAAGACCCAGAGCGCGGTTGGCAGAACCAGCGCGACTAACAGCACTGGCCATCCCGAAGCCCAAGGATGAGCCAGGAACTCGATAAACTGCTCGATCGTAAGGTAGCCGTTGACTAAATAGCCCCACTCGGTATCACCGCCGACGACCCATTTCGCCAGCCAACTGGTGACGTAGCTCGCCACCACGAGAAAAACAGCGTAGGCGCTTTCCGCCGGGCGAAACTCCTTGCGTGATCCGAAACCGTGAAGACACAACCAAAGAACTCCGGCGAACGCGGCCGTCTGGCGATTGAGACTCGCCACCACGGTCGTCACCAAAGTCGCTGCTTTCCAGCCGCGAATCGAAGAGCCCAGGAGAAGAGAAAAGAAGATGACGTCGGGAAAGTCGGTCGGATGTTCCCAACCGTGGTTGAACGTAAGAATCAATCCCAGCGCCAACCAGCCCGATCCGAAGGCGGCAACCTTCGGGGACGCTCCCAAGACCTTGATCGAAACCCCTGAAAAGACCAGGAACGCCTGGAAAGCGGTCGCCAAGCGCAAGATAACGAACCAGGCTTCCGGCGGAAAGATGCCCAGCTTGATCACCAACGCCAGCAACGCCGGAAAGAGAATCCTGCTTCGAAACGGAGGCCAGTGCGCCTCCTGCTCCCCGACCGAGTACGACTCTCCGGCGAACAGAGCGAGCTGCTGACTAACGTTTTGCGTACGGCTTTGATAACGGTCGCGCAGATTATTCGACACGAAGCAGACGATGATCGCCAAGCTGAGGCTGATCAGCGCGACGGCGACGAACGGCCGCGTTGGTGGCGTTGAGGATTTCACCGGCCGGGAGTCCTATCTTCCAGGCGGACGGGAGGGATATCAAAGAACCTCGCAAAGCATGTGTTCGACCAGTGTCCGGAATCAGCCGTGATGTCCTCCGGCTCGCGACCGAAGATTCTGGGCCGGTCCGGCAACGTCGCCAAGTTCAGCGAGGGTTTTCGGCCTCCTGTTTCGCGAATCCAAGGTGTAGCGTTGCTCGATCGCATTACGCCACGGCGCCGCTCGATGCACGAGATCGTGGAGGGCGACTCGCGTGTTGCCCGTCGTGACAATACTGAGCGAATAAAGCAGGAGCAGCGATGACCCTATCGTCGGCAGATGGGTCTTTGAGAGCACCGACTCGGGGTCGAGCCCCCGTGTGAACACAAAGACGTTCGCGAACCACCCGACCAAGAAAATCCAAAATACCGCGCTCAGCGTGCGTCCGGCCATCTCGCCGCCGGTGATCCAACTCGGCACGCCGAAGCCGATCAGCAGCAGCAACGCCCACACTCCCGGCACTGCCCATTTCCACACCGCTCTCTCTTGGTCGAGCCACGCCGGCCGCAGGGCTCGAACGGCCGGATGCATCACGAAAAGCCCTGTTGCCGCCAACAGCTTCACGTCACAAACCCAACGAGTGCCGGCTTTCACCGCCTGCAAAAATGTCAGCCAAACCGTCAGCGGGAGGTTGTAGCCGTCCGGGAAGCCCATCGCCTGACGGAGCTGGTATCCGGGCGCGAGTCCCGTCACGAGCAAACCGATGATGCCGCAAGCGGCGGCCAACGCCCATAGCCACGCACCGGGGCGTTTGGTCTTCCAAGTAAGGCCGGCCCCGGCGACGAGAGCAGCCATCAGAATGCAGCCGCCAAGTTCGTGGACAGCGGGGGTTAAGAATGCCAGAACCGCCGCCCCCGCCGCGGCAAACCCAAGCCGCATCCCACGCCATTCCGATCCACGCCACAACAGCGCCCACAACAAGAAGATCAAAGAGAGATTGAATTGATACTCCACCGATCCGGTGAACCAATAGAAGCTCTGTCCCGGCGCCGGATGCATCGACCAGAACAGCACGAAGTACGATGCCGCCATGCTGATAACGGTGGAGAGCTTCGCCTCTCTTCCCAGCACAGCCCGGACGAAGGTCGCGGCGCAGATCAAGTGAAACAGCGCGAAGCCCCCCGCGATCAAGGGATAAGAAACGGTGGGGTCCCAGGCGGAGAGCAGGAACACCTCCACCCCATGCGCGAGCCAACGCCCGGACCAGTTGTCATAGGTCCACTGAATGTGGGCGAGGATGCCCGGGGCAACGGCCGCCCCGCAAAAGTCATCCGCGCGGGGTTTGGCAAAGGCAAAGACGGCGAAAGCAACGCCGAGGACAACGAGATGGGAAGCGAGCACTATTCGGCCCGCCCAAGAGATTAGGAACGAAGTACCGGGTAAGCAATCCTGCCACTGTCGACGTTTTTCGCCGACGTGGGTGCTGAGCCGCTTCATGGCCCCGCTTCCACCGACTCGGTCACCTTGACTACTTGATCCGCCACGACATCTTCGAGTTTCCGCACCTCGCCGCCCGGCCAGGTGATTTCGACGACCGCCTTTGTCGACGTGCCTAAACCGAAGTGCGCCCGCTTGTCCCCGGAGGATAGATAACTCCCTGCCGCGGAAACAAACCGGAATTGCTCGCCCGTTGCCTCCGTCACGACTCGAATGCGGGCGCCGATCCCGTCTCGATTGCTTTTTTCGCCGACGAGGTCAATCGTCAGCCAATGATTCTCGCCTCCGCCGTTGCGCAGGATCACCGCCGGCTGCGTATTGCAATTGATCGCCAGGTCAAGGAAGCCGTCGTTGTCGAGATCGCCCACCGCCGCGCCGCGCGCCGCGCGGGGAACTGTGAAAGCCGCGCCGGTCTTGTCCGAAACGTCGACGAAACCGGTCGTCGTATTGCGCATCAAAGCGAGCGGCTCGAGGTAGCTGACATCGGGCTGCGTCAGCTCGATGTTGTCCATTACATGTCCCTGGGCGACGAAGATGTCTTTGCGGCCGTCGTTGTCGTAGTCGAAAAACTTCGCGCCCCAGCCCGAGTGCAGCGCGCTGATGCCGCTCACACCGCTCGGCCCGGAGTGATACTCGAATAGCTCGCCGATGTTCCGGAACAAGGCGTATTTCTGGTGCGCCAGGGCGTTGATGAAGACATCCGGCAGGCCGTCGTTGTCGTAGTCGAGAAAGTCGATCCCCATGCCGGCGAACGTCTTACCGTCTTCGTCGTAGGCGACGCCGGCGAGCAGGGCTTCCTCGGAAAACGTCCCGTCGCCTTGGTTACGAAACAGTTGTTGCGGGAACGTGTCGTTCGCCACCAGCACGTCGGGCAGCCCGTCGACGTCGTAATCGTTGATCGCCACGCCCAGCCCCTTGCCGGGCGCGGCGGCAAACCCGCTGCTCTCGCTCACATCCTCGAAGGTGCCGTCGCCGCGGTTGCGGTAAAGCAAGTGAGAGATCGGCTCAAAGTGTTTCGGGTGACAATAGGAGCGATAGTCCGGCTTGCGCTCCCCGCAATAGGGGTTGTCCTGAAAATCCCAGACCACATACCGCGAGACGATCAAGTCAAGCAGCCCGTCTTGGTCGTAGTCGAAGAAAGCCCCGCCGACCGACCAACCTCCGCCGGCGACTCGAGCCTTTTTCGTCACGTCTTCAAAGGTCGAATCACCGAGGTTGCGGTACAAGAGATTGCCGCCGTAGTTGGCGACAAACAGATCCGGGAAACCGTCGTTGTCGTAGTCGCCGACCACCACGCCTTGCCCGTAGAAATCGCCGGCGACACCCGCCTTCTCGGTTACGTCGGTGAAGGTCCAATCACCGTTGTTGCGATAGAGTCGATTCCAATAGCGCGGGTCGGATTTGTCGGGCATTTTGCCCTTGGGCATGGGGTCTTCGAGAGCCGCGCCGTTGACGAAGTAGAGATCGAGAAAACCATCGCGGTCGAAGTCGAGCATCGCCACGCCGCCGACCATCGACTCGAGCAAGTATTTCTGGGAGGTATGGGAAGCTTCGTTGCGAAAGTTGAGGCCGGAGGACGCGGTGACGTCGATGTAGGTAGGTAAATCGGAGGCCGGGGTCTCGCCGGCGGTCAGGACGGCGTAGAGGAGCGCCGAGACCGCCACACCGACTCGAAAACGTCTTCGTCCACGCACCTTATCCACTTTACAGCAGAGCCCAACGGCCCCAGATGAAGGGTGCGCGACGTGAGCGTGGCCGGCGGCGGTGTTTTGGAGCCGGTACGCCTCTCGATTCCGCTGCCCACCCGAGCACGACCCGAGCCGCGTCGCCTCGCGGCGCGGACCTCCTCCGCGCAACAGGACCGCGCCGTTTCGCGGCTGTGAAAAAATGGGGGACAGTCCACTTCGCGCCAGGATCAATTATTGATTCAATGGAACTGATTCGGTCGGCGCTCGGTACAGTCCCCAATTTTTCACAGCCGCGAGGGCGGCGCGGCTCGGGTGGCCGAAAAAATGAAGCGCTTGCCGACGCGCCCGTTTGGGTTGGTTTCGGCTAAACTTGTATCTCGAAGACGGCCTCGATCTCAAAGACAGCAAGGAGAGCCCGCCCCATGTATAAAGGACTGGAACACACCGCAATCGCTTCGGCCGACCCCGAAGTCCTAGCCGCCTGGTATGAGAAATATCTAGGCTTTCCGATCTGTCACCGTTACGGCGGCAATGTCTTTGTTAAGGCGCCCGACGGTACGATGCTCGAAATTATCCCCGGCGAAGGCGATCGTCCCCCGAACGAAATGAAGACCATGGGAATTCGTCATCTCGCGATCTCGGTGGACGACTTCGACGCCGCCGAGGCCGATCTCGAGTCCAAGGGCATCGAGATCGAAAATCGCGTCAACGCCGGCGGCAACCGCCTGGCCTTTTTTCGCGACATCGAAGGCAACATCTGTCACATCATCCACCGCGAGCAGACGATTTAGAGTCCGCGAAAGTTCGGCAAGGCGCGCTCGTGGGCCATTGGCGCCACGCTAGAATCGGAACGTCGTGATCGGGCAAACCATCTCTCATTACAAGATCACCGCAAAGCTCGGTGAGGGCGGAATGGGTGTCGTCTACAAGGCCCAAGACAGCAAGCTCGAGCGCACCGTCGCTCTGAAATTCCTTGCCGCCCACGCCCTAGAGGATCCCGAATATAAGGCCCGCTTTGTGCGGGAAGCCAAGGCCGCCGCGCGCCTCGATCACCAGAACGTCTGCCCGGTCTACGAGATCGACGAGGTGGACGGCGAAACCTTCATCGCCATGGCCTTCCTCGAAGGCCAAACGCTGAAGAACAAGATTGCCGAGCGGCCGCTCAAGCTCGATGAAGTCTTGGACGTTGCCGTTCAAACCGCACAGGGTCTCCAGGTGGCGCATGACAAAGAGATCGTTCACCGCGACATCAAACCGGCCAACCTGATGCTGACCGCCGAAGGCCAAGTGAAGATCATGGACTTCGGCCTCGCTCAACTCGCCGAGCAATCGAGACTGACCAAGACCGCGATGATCTTGGGCACTCCCGCCTATATGTCGCCCGAGCAGGCTCGACGCGAGCCGACCGACCGACGGACCGATATCTGGTCGCTGGGGGTCGTGATCTACGAGATGGTGACGGGCAGGCTGCCGTTCGAGGGCGAACGGGAGGATGCCGTGGCTTACTCGGTCGTCCACCAGGAACCCGAACCCATAACGGCGCTACGGGTGGGAGTCCCGGTCGATTTGGACCGCATTGTTGCGAAGGCCATGGCGAAGGATCGCGACGAGCGTTACCAGCACGTGGATGAGATGATCGTCGATCTGCGAGCGCTGCGGAAGAAGATCGAATCGGGGACGTCGGCGATCGTCAAAACCGCTGTTAGCCAACAGACCCCGGAACGACAACCGGCACCGAAACCAAGGCGCGCTACGACCCTGTCTCTTGCCGCCGCCGGGCTGCTAATCTTGCTCGCCGTCGCCTTTGTCGCGGGAACCCAATTCACCGACCCGGCCCCGGACCTTCCAACCTACAAACGGCTTACCTTCCGCCGCGGAGCCGTCACCTCAGCCCGGTTTGCTCCTGATGGCAACACGATCGTCTACAGCGCGGCTTGGGACGGCGGACGCCGGGAGCTCTTCTCAACACGTCTGGAAAGCTCGGAGTCGCGGTCGCTGAACATCCAAGATGCCGACATCCTGGCGATATCGAAAACCGGCGAGATGGCCCTGGCGCTTCGGCCACCCTGGCATCTGTCGGCTTCTTTTGGAGCCGGGAACAAAAACCATCCCGCCACTCTTTTGCAGGCTTCCTTGGCCGGCGGCGCTCCGCGTGAAGTGTTGACAGACGTGCTGTTCGCGGATTGGACGCCGGACGATCAGTTGGGTGTTGCGCGGATGATCGAGGGCCGAACGCGGCTTGAGTTGCCTGTCGGCACTGTGCTCCACGAAACGCCGGACCGAATATCGAGTTTTCGGATTTCGCCGGGGGGCGACCGGATCGCCTTTTCCGAACGTCCCTTCGGCTTTGCGGGCACTTGGGAAGTCGCGACGATCGACAAGAACGGAGACAAGACCGTTTTCGACGCCGAGGGAAGCGGGGACAACCTTGTTCTTGCGTGGTCCTCTGATGCGGATGGGGTCTGGTATGAAACAGGTTACATGGGAGGCAAGACCATACGCGCCCTGACGCCGTCGGGGGCCGAGCGCGTCGTTCAGCGGGTTCCCGTCGATCTACGGCTGCTTGATCTCTCCGAGGACGGACGCGCGTTGGTGAACCGTGTCAATTTCCGGTCCGGTATCAACTGCCTGGCGCCCGGGCAGACAGCCGAGCGGGACCTTTCTTGGTTCGACGCCTCGGAAGTGGACGCCATGAGCTCGGATGGCGAAACGATCCTGATAACGGAGTTTGGCGAGGGAGGCGGCCTGGAACGCTGGGGTGTGTACTTGCGAAAAACCTCGGGCGAACCGGCCGTGCGTTTGGGCGACGGTCAAGCCTTGGCTCTGTCTCCGGAAGGAAGCATGGCCCTGACGATGTCTGTGGAGCCTCACCCGGAGATCGTTCTGCTCCCTACCGGCGCCGGAGAGCCCGTACGGATCAAAAACGACGGCATTCGCAACTACGAGGCGATGGATTGGATGCCCGACGGCTGGCAAATTGTCTTTGCGGGCAGCGCATCGGGCCAAGGCGCCCGCTGCTACATCCAAGACATCGAAGGCGGCGAACCCCGGCCCATCACACCGGAGGGATACCGCTTTCTGCTGGGGCAAAGGGCGGTCTCCCCGACCGGCGAATGGATTGCCGGGGAGGCAGACGGTCCGCCGTCCTTGTTCCCAATAGCGGGCGGCGAGGCGCGCGAGATTCCGAGTGTCGAGCCGAAGGACGATTTCCTTGCCTGGAGCTCCGACGGTCGCTCCATTTTTGTCAGCCCTGTTGAGGCAGCGCCAAGAATGGTCTACACGATCAACCTTGCCACCGGAAAGAGATCTCTCTGGAAAGTGCTTGCGCCTGCTGATCTGGTAGGCGTGATCGAGATCTACGCAATCCAGATCTCGGCCGACGAACAGTCCTACTGCTACACCTACGGGCGAAACATCTCCGACCTCTATCTGGTCGAAGGACTTCGTTAGAATGGCCCGGGGCAACCAACGCTCGCGGGGCCGGCCGAGCCCCTCACCCGGTTCTCCAATCCGCCCGACGGCAATCTTGTGCCTAAATCGCTTCGCGGCGACTACCTGTTAGTCGTACTCGGCAGAGGCTCTTTCGATCGAAGACGTCGGCGGTGACCCCGGACCCCCATGGGCAGCATTCAAGCCCGGTTTACCGGGCTTGGCGTTTCCCGTTAGGCCGGCCCTTTTAGGGCTGGTAAAATAAACTTGGATGGGTATTTACTTGACTCAGGTATTGGGAAATAGCCCCTACATGTTGTGGTCGTCCGTAGCGCGTGTCGCGGTGCCTCCGACCAGCGATTTGTAGGGTGCCGGTGGCACGGCGACGGCCTGTTGAACCAGGCGGTAAAAGAGCTTGCCTCGACTTCTGGACTTGCGGCGGTTGAAGCGGAAGGCGAATTCGTCGAGGTAGGAGTCGAGATGCTCGTGACTGACCGCTCCTTGATGCGCGCCCAGTATCCAGCGCTTCACTAACGACACCACGCGGTGCACCCGGGGGAGCAGTTTCGAGGCGCGCGCCGGTTGCCCCTCCAGGTAGCTCACCTCGTGGCGATAGCCGTCGCCTTCGAGCGGTTCGTATCCCAGCCAACCGTCGGTATGGACCACGCTGCCGGGTTCGATCGACTCGCCGACGAAGGCCATCAAGCTGTCCCCGGAGGCGTTGGGAATGGTGCGTATCCGAACCCGCCCGATGCCGGCACCATCTTCCTCGGCCGCTACTACAATCAGCGCCTTAGCGTCGGTTTGGCGACCGCGCACGCCCTCCTCCAAGCCTCCTAAGTAAGTCTCGTCAACCTCCACGCGCCCGCTGAGCCGATCGCGTCCGGGCCGCACCATGGCGCGCCGGAGCTTATGCAACCAAGTCCAGGCCGTTTTGTAGCTGCCCAGGCCCAACACCCGCTGCAAGCCCAGCGCGCTCGCCCCGTTCTTCTGGCTCGTGAGCCACCACATGGCTCGAAACCAACTCTGGAGGGGTTGGCGGGTGTCTTGAAATATTGTGCCCGCCGTTGGAGAAGCTTGATGCCCGCAGCCGGCGCACTCCAGCAGCGCTGTCCGCACCGCCCACGCTTTGTCGTGCCCGCATCGCGGACAACGAAAACCCTCCGGCCAGCGGAGTTGACACAGATACTCTCGACAGGCCTGCTCGGTGGCGAAACGCGCCTCGAACTCGGCCAGATTCCGAGGATAATCTTCCATTTCCCCGATCCTACATCTTGTGGTCACCTGAGTCAAGTAAATACCCATCTGGTGATATTATCAATGCCGCGCTTTCATCGGAACCGATTGTCCCCCATTTTTTCACAGCCCCTAAGAAGCGGCCGCACCCCTGTCTCACAACCAGCCCCAAAGCAAACAAATCCCCAAAAAGGCAATAACTCGTCTACAATCGAGACCGGGATGCCGGACTTCGCTGGATTAACTCTGGATGGGTATTTACTTGACTCAGGTATTGGGAAATAGCCCCTACATGTTGTGGTCGTCCGTAGCGCGTGTCGCGGTGCCTCCGACCAGCGATTTGTAGGGTGCCGGTGGCACGGCGACGGCCTGTTGAACCAGGCGGTAAAAGAGCTTGCCTCGACTTCTGGACTTGCGGCGGTTGAAGCGGAAGGCGAATTCGTCGAGGTAGGAGTCGAGATGCTCGTGACTGACCGCTCCTTGATGCGTGCCCAGTATCCAGCGCTTCACTAACGACACCACGCGGTGCACCCGGGGGAGCAGTTTCGAGGCGCGCGCCGGTTGCCCCTCCAGGTAGCTCACCTCGTGGCGATAGCCGTCGCCTTCGAGCGGTTCGTATCCCAGCCAACCGTCGGTATGGACCACGCTGCCGGGTTCGATCGACTCGCCGACGAAGGCCATCAAGCTGTCCCCGGAGGCGTTGGGAATGGTGCGTATCCGAACCCGCCCGATGCCGGCACCATCTTCCTCGGCCGCTACTACAATCAGCGCCTTAGCGTCGGTTTGGCGACCGCGCACGCCCTCCTCCAAGCCTCCTAAGTAAGTCTCGTCAACCTCCACGCGCCCGCTGAGCCGATCGCGTCCGGGCCGCACCATGGCGCGCCGGAGCTTATGCAACCAAGTCCAGGCCGTTTTGTAGCTGCCCAGGCCCAACACCCGCTGCAAGCCCAGCGCGCTCGCCCCGTTCTTCTGGCTCGTGAGCCACCACATGGCTCGAAACCAACTCTGGAGGGGTTGGCGGGTGTCTTGAAATATTGTGCCCGCCGTTGGAGAAGCTTGATGCCCGCAGCCGGCGCACTCCAGCAGCGCTGTCCGCACCGCCCACGCTTTGTCGTGCCCGCATCGCGGACAACGAAAACCCTCCGGCCAGCGGAGTTGACACAGATACTCTCGACAGGCCTGCTCGGTGGCGAAACGCGCCTCGAACTCGGCCAGATTCCGAGGATAATCTTCCATTTCCCCGATCCTACATCTTGTGGTCACCTGAGTCAAGTAAATACCCATCTTGACTCATTCTACAAGGCCTAACGGTGAGTGGTTATGAAGAGGGTTGCGCAAGGGGAGAGCTACACGATAGTGCTCAAAACCCTTCCGACGGGCGCGCGGCGGCGAAGCGAACCCTTGACGGGTTCCGCTCAGCCGCTTATTGGAAGATTTTCGAGGGCGATGGACGGCCCTCGTCACCCGACGCAGGTCCGGCGTTGGCGGATCAGAGTCCGCGTGATTGGTGGCGTCTTGCCACGCCTACGAACTCCCGTCACCGAATCGCATTCACTTCGATCACCGCCCGCCTCGGGCGCGACCAGACATCCATGAGCCGCCTCGGGCACGCCAAGGCGCGCCGTCGCGGAAGATTCAGTTCGGGTCCAACAAAGTCGATTCCGCCGGCCTCGAAACAGTCACCATGCCGTCTCGGGCGCCGCCGCGGCGGCGCCGTTACGGAGTCACCGAACGCCGAGGCCCGGCGGAAAGTCGTTCAGCGCATCGCTACGTCGCTAGTCTCGCGCTTCGTAGCCGCTTTGGCGGCGGTCGATGGCGAGCAGCATCGCCACCAGCTTGCGGGCCACGCGAATCGTCGCGCGATTGCGATGTCCGCGCTCGAGTTCGCTTTGATACAACCCGGCCAACGGCTCGTTCCAGCGCGGCGCAAGCTTGGCGGCTTCGATCAGCACGTGTTGCAGATGCGGGTTGCGTTGCTTCGACAGCGGGCCGCGTTTGCTCTTGCCCGCCGATTCGTTGAGCCGCGCGCAGAGCCCGCAGTAGCTCACCGCGCGATCGAGCGAGCGAAAGCGCCGCGGGTCGCCGATCTCGACCGCCCACGTGAGCGCCGTGATCGCCCCGACGCCCGGGATCGTTTGCAACCTCGCCACACGCTCGCACAACAGCGGATGCTCGAGCAGGCGTTTCTCGACAAGCCGGGCGAGCTCGGCGGAATCCTCCAGACGGTCGCGGCTCGCGGCCAACAGGAGAAGGTCGGTTTCGCTTGCCTTCAGATCATCGAGAAAGCGGTAGAAGTAGCGTTTGCCGTGCAGTTTGGACTTGGCGTAGGGCTCGCCGATTTCCATCATCAAGGTCGCGATGCGGTTCTTCGACCAGGTCGCTTGTTCGACCAGGCGTCGGCGAAAGCGCAGCAGGCGGCGCAATTCGCGCAGCTCGCGCGGCGGCATCCACACGCGCGGCAGCAGGTTGACGCGGCATAGGTCGGCGAGCTTGTCGGAATCGAGGCGATCGCTTTTCTTCATCGCAAAAAGCCCCAAGTCGCCGGCCCTTCGTGACCACTCAATCCAAGAAATACGAAACAAAGCCAAGGCCAACCTAACCACAATGGCAACAGCAACCTACAAGGGCCACGAAAGCGTCTCCTCTGGGACCCGTTACCCTCGCGCTTCCTCTGCCCCCTATCGCTCCCCCCCCGCCGACTCCTTCTCCTTAGCCCGCGCCCCCGCCAGAATATTGTAAAGCCCGTAGTTCCCTTCGTGGCAGGCGTATTCATAAAGCGGCCCGTCCGTCCTTCGCAGGGGCATCACCGCGGTCCAGGGGCGCGTGTAAGAATTCGAGTCCTCGACGGTGAACTCGTACATGACCGTGTCGACGTCAACGCGCGTAAAGCGTTCGACCAAGTGAGTAGTCGCGCTCGAACCCGGAAGACTCGTCTCGCGCAGGAAGTTGACCGTATCCACCACCAGCGTATCGCCCTCCCAACGGCCGCGCGAGTCGCCCGCCCATTGGCGCAGTTCCCCATGCGGGCGCCCGTCGGTGGGGATGATGCGCGTGTTATGCACCATCTCGTTGTAGATCACGACGTATCCGGGAACCTGCAGGATTTGAACATTGTTGTTGTAAGTCGAGGAAACCATCGGCGGTCCGGAGTTGAAACCCATGATGCAGCGGTCAAACAAGCTGCGGTCCTCATGCGATTCGGCCCAACCCGAATTCGATATGGCCCGACGCTTGGCGCGCTGCTTTTTCGCCTCTTCGGTAAAGGGGATTCTCCCGTCGGGCGGATCCACGATCAGCGACGTCCGCTTGTCCTTGGTAAGCTCGACTCCCCGCTCGTACCAAAAATCGTTGTACGACAAAACGCCGCCCTTCGCTTTCGGCGCGTAACCGGCCCACGGAGCCCCCGTGATGGGATCAAACAAATCACGATTGAGGCGTCGATTGCGATACTCCTCATAGGCCGCCGCTTCTTCGGCGTTCAGTGTCGCTTTCCCGGCCATCTCTTTAGCACGCTGTAGCGGCGTGACGGTTCGGAAGGTGAATATGCCTTGTATGTCCGGCGCGCCGTCCGCTGTTCGCGGCGGAGTCCAACCGTCCGTCGCGGCCTGGCCGAGCACGGGCAGCGGCGCAAGCAAGAGCGCGACAATCATCGTCAACAACGCAGTAAGAAAGCGATCACTCATCGGAAACCTCCAATGTTCTCTAATACCATAGCCCGATGGGACTCCGCCGAAAAACTCTTTCGGCGATAGACGGCGAAAGGACGGCGGGAAACCCCCTCAAGGTTTCGAAAGAAGCTCTTCAAGCGCTGCCTTCAGGGCCACAAGCTTAGCGTCAAAATTGACGGAATCGAGCAAGCTGTAGAAAACGATTCGACCCGCGGAGTCAATGATGAGATTAGACGCGATCGGCACCTGATCGCGCGGCAGGTCCGGGAGCACTCCCACCGGTGCGTAGCTTGCCGAGACCGCCCCATCGGCATCGTGCAACACCGGGAACGTAAATTTCGAGCGCTCCGCGTACTTGCGCGCGCCGGCCTCGGTTTCCAAAACGTCGATCACGAGAACTCCGACGCCGCGGTCCTTGTAGTCGTTCGAGAGCTTTTCGAGATGCGGAGCCTCCGCATTACAAAACGGTCACCACCCGGCGCCAAAGTGAACCACGAGTGTCTTCCCGCGATAGTCCCCCAGGCTGATCCGCTCCCCGGCGAGTGAAGGCAACTCGAAAGTCGGCGCCGCCTCGCCGATCAGAGGCTGCTCTTCGGCCGCGAACAGGAAGCCGCCCGCGGCGGTCGACAGCAACATACAAACAACAACGTTCGAAAGGGCTCTCACACCACACCTCCTCAAGTCGCGCGTCCCCATCCTAGCGCACCGGAAACGAACGCAACCGGCCCAAATCGTCCTTGTGTCGATCCGCCTACCCCGACCTCTTTCCCGGCCCGCTATTCTCATCGCGTTTCCCGCGAAAGACTCCTGCCGCCGCCCGCGCTTTCGTGGTACAAGAGTCCACGGAGACGACGGCCCCGCGGTCGAACTCGGGCTGGAGAATCGGCGGATGCTTGTCGCTACTGTTTTGGAATGACCATCAAGCCTCTCAGTTCCGCCCTCGGCGCCGAAATCGGCGAAGTTGATCTATCCGGCCCGGTGAGCGAAGCCACGTTTCTGGAGATTCGCCAAGCGTTTCTCGATCACCTGGTCTTGGTGTTCCGAAACCAGAGCGTTCCGCCGAAAGCGCAAGTGGCTTTCACCGAACGCTTCGGCGCGGTGGAACCTCATCCCCTGCGGTCGCGGCGCGGCCACGAGGATCACCCCGGCGTGTTTGTGCTCGAGAACTGCCCGGGGAATCTTGGGTTGCTCCGCGCCGAAAGACCCCGGAGGCGTGGTCGAGAGCGGCAATGCCCGCACAATCGCCTTGCAGACGGCCTATTCGGAGGGCACGGCGGAGAACTACCGGCAGTATCTGGCCGGCAAGGGCTACCCCGTCGAGGGTGTCGGGAAGCCGGTCCTGGTACGCATCCGCCGCTCTCAGCTGACTCCCGGCGAACGGCTCACACGGGAGGCGAATCAGCAGGCGGTGATGAGCCTGTCGCGCACCGAACGCGCGTTCGCCGACGCCGAAGCGATGCCGCGGGGCTTGGTGGGCCTCTATGAGGGCGGCGCGGTCGACCTGGAAAAGAACCGGAACTTCGTGCGCTCGTTCGTCCGCGACGTCGTGGGCCCAGGCGAGCAGACGACTTTCGTGAGCGCCCAAGGGGACCTGACGGCGGATGGGGTTCAGCGTATCGAGACGGCGCTGCTGGCGAAAGCCTACTCGGACCGCCGTCTGGTCGAGCGCATCGCCGAAGCCGCCGATCCAGGCCGCCGCACGATCCGCAACGTCTTGATCGACCTGGCGCCCCAGTGGGCCGGGATGAGGGAGAGCGTCCAGGCGGGCACGATGCACCCCGATATCGACCAGACGAAGGCCCTGCTCGATGCCGTTAATCTAATCGACCGCGGCGTGCGCGAGCGGGTTCTGGTTTCGGATCTGCTGAATCAAGGGTCCCTGTTCCCCGAAGGCGATGCGGCCCCAAGCGGGCAACACGGCGAGCGCCTGAAAGCCTTCCTGGGGATGTTCTACAAGGACCCCGGAGCCGACGGCTACAAGCGCCTTGAATCGGAAGCGGGGATCACGGAGGCGCTGAGGCGGTATCTCCAGTCGGCCGAGCGCTACGACCCGCGGCAGGCGACGCTGCTGGGCGAGCCGGAAGCTCCACCGATCGAGCAAATGCTGCGCGAGGCAAGAAGCGAAGAGCCGGCCGCGCCTGTCGAGACACCGGCGGAACCGGCCAAGACCAAACAGTCCAAGCAACCCAAGAAGCCGAAGAAGCTCAAGAAAACGTCCAAGGCCAAGAAAAAGACGACCCAGCGCAAATCGACCAAGGCCTCACCCGAGCCTGAATCGCGGCCCGCGCCGGAGGCGGCAGTCGCGGAACGTACCCTCACCGCTGAGGAAGCCGCGCGATTCGCGGAGCTCCCCGAAATCCTCGCAGCCACGCTCAACCGGATCGCGCCCAACACCACGTTTAAGGCGAGCCAGGCTCCGATCAGCGGCCGCCGAGGGTTCGTCCAGGGCCGCTACCGTCCCTACAACTCCGTGATCGAAGTGGCGCTCGACCCGGGCTTCGGGACCTCGAACCCGCTCAAGGTGCTGCACCACGAAGCGATTCACGCGCTGAAAGCCGACGGCCTGTTCAGCGAGGTGGAATGGAACACCCTGACGCGGGAGGCTCAAGAGTAGGACTGGATCGCCCGCTACCGGATCGAGGAGCGTTACCCCGAACTGTTCGAGAAGGGCAAGCCTGCCGCCACCGAGGAAGCCATCGCGGACGCTTTCGCCGATTGGTCGGCGGCTCCCCGCGGCTGGAGGGAAACGGTAGCACGGATCTTCGCCAAGCTGCGGCGCCTGCTCAGGCAACTGAGAAGCGCCCTGCTCAAGAGCGGCCGGCAGACCTCGGCGGAGGACATCTTCTCCCGTGTCGTCTCGGGGGAGGTGGGAACACGTACGCCGACGACCACACCGCAACAGGGCGCGGTGCGCGAGTCGCGGCCCGAGCCCGGCGAATCCCGCCGCCGGGCCGAGGAGCGCTTCAAGGAGCGGCAGAAGGGCCTGCGGGCAAGCGGACCCTCGATGGTGGAGAGAGCCAAGGAAGCCTGGGAGAACTTCCGCGAGGACTGGGTGAGGACTTACCGCGACCTGCCGCGCAAACCTCTGTTCGCCGACGCCCACGAGTGGCTGCGGTCGCTCCAGGCGGCGCCGTCGGTGGCGAGCGGCGAGGCCGTGCGGCATCTCACCGAGCTGACCAAGGGGCTCGACGCCGACAGGCTCGACCTAATGACCCGCAAGGTCTTCATGGACGACTTCTATGACGACATCAGAGAAGGCATGGCGGTGCCGTTCTGGTCGAGCAGCGACGATTTAATGGCCAGCTACCGCGAGGTGAATCGGGCCTTGGAAGGCGACCGCGAGCTGGCGAGCCGCGTCCGAAAACGCCAGGTCTACGTGCGCCGCGTGGCGAGGCGCATGGTGGAGGCCGGCGTGCTCTCCCCCGAGAGCCTGAAGCGCAGGAACTACATCAAGCACCAGGTGATCGAGTACGCCCAGATGATCCGCTCGAGCCGGGTGCGTGGGGTCCGCAAGCCCAAGTGGGCCAAACGGATGGGCACCACCCTTGAGATCAACACCAATCTGCTCGAAGCCGAATCGGCGTGGCTCATGAAGGCGCTGGTCGACATCCGGATGGCCAAGGTGATCACCCAGATCGCCGAATCGTCCCAGTACAACCATCGCGGCGAGCTGAAGAAGGCGATCCGGGAGCACAACAAACCCCTGGTGGACCAGCTGGTCGTCGAGGAGTTCCGCAAGGCGCTGCGCCTGATCGGTATCGACGCCACCCTTGCCGAAGCCGTTGAGACACCGGCGGACATCCAAAAGTTCCTCGACGAAAACTCGAAGGACCTTGATTTAAAGAATCTGAAGACGCCGATCCGGAACCAGCTGCGGGGGTTCCGCAAGAATATCGGGGCGGGGTTCGGCAAGCTCAGGGCAACGCTCGACAAGGCCGACGTGCCGTCGCACCTCGAAGCCGAGTACACGCTGCTGATGGATACCGAGCGGGTAACGGAGTCCACCGAGGATTCGGCGTTTCCGCTGGTCGTCTGGGTGGCGCAAAACCTCGACGGCGAGGCGGCGGGCGCGGCCTACCGCATTCTTGCCGCCGTCACCGCCCGGCGGCAGTTCCTCAAGGATCAGCTGGGAGAGAAATACATCCTGGCGGACAACATGGAGAACGCTCTCAAGGCGATCCGAAGAGGCGGCGGGACCGAGTGGGAAGGCTTCGCGGCCTGGCAACCCGACCCCGGGCGCCACATGTTCGCGGCCCTGACGATCCCCGAGCACGTCTTCGACCGGATGCGGTCAAAGCTAGCCGAGGTCTTCGAAGACTCAGGGATGGCCGGGATGTTTCCCGCCGGGGAGGTCGCGGCCATGATGGACAGGATAAAGGAACAGCGGGTCGTCGGCGGGCCGAAGTTCGAGATGGTGCTGCCGGTGGAGCTGGCCGCCACGCTCGACTCGTTCGGGAGCAAGGACTCGGACTACTACGCCACCGTTGAACTCTATGAGAAGTCGATCCGGGCCTGGAAGCAATGGACGCTCATCAACCCCAGGCGCTATTTCAAGTACAACCTGCAGAACACCTCGGGCGATCTCGACGGCGTGATCGCGGCCTTCCCGAAGGCGCTCAAGTGGAAGTACCTCGAGCCCGCGTTTCTGGAGCTGTGGGACGTGACGGTAAGGAAGGGCACGCCCAGCGCCGTCTTCCAGGAGGCCGCCGAGCGCGGGGTGCTGGACGGCGGCTGGTCGATCTCCGAGGTCTATGACGTCCAGAACGACATCGAGGGCCTGCTGGTGAAACCGGGCCTCTCCCAGCGGACGCTGAGGAAGATATGGAAGTTCCTGGCCAAATCGACCACCTTCCGCGAGAACTTCCTGCGCTACGCCATGTATCTGGCCGTGAGGGAAGAGATTCAGACGGCGCGGCGGGAGAACCCGGGACGGCTGAACGAAGACCTGATGCCGCTGGTCGGCTACGGGGCCGGTCGTATTGACCAGGTCAACGCCATCACCTCTGACGCCGACCGCGCCGCCTACATCTCCCGTGAGTCGCTGGGCGACTACAGCGCGATCAGCGTCCTCGGCCAAAAGCTGAGAAAGTGGGTGATTCCGTTCTGGAGCTGGCAGGAGATCAACGCCAAGCGCTATTACCGGATAGGGTCGAACATCGTGGCCACCCAGAAGGGCTTCGGGCGCGCCGCGTCGCTGGCCGCCCTCGGCGCCAAGGTGGGCACGCGGGCGGCGCTTTGGCTGACCTGGCGCGCGATGGTGTACTCCGTCGGGACGTGGATGTGGAACAACCTTCTATTCCCCGATCTGGAAGAGGAACTGAGGGACGAGGACCGCCGCAGGCTGCATCTGAATCTTGGGCAAGTCGGACGACGGCGAGATCGTAATGCTGCGCATGCCGGGAGCGTTGAGCGATCTGATGGGCTGGTTCGGACTCGACGACGTGCTGGCGGCGCTGTCTCACATTTCGAAGGGCCGGGGATCCTGGCGCGACGTGGCCCTGGCGGTGGTCCAAGCCCCGATCAGCCGGCTCGTCAACGGGTTGACGCCGACGTTCAAGGTGTCGGGCGAAGCCCTGGCCGGCCGCAGCTTCTTCCCCGACGTGTTCAACCCGCGTTTGATCCGGGATGGCTGGCGGCACCTGTTCCGGGCTGTCCAGGTCGAGCCTGTCTATGACTGGTATCTAGGCAGGCCGTCGCCGGGAGCGAGGCACGTGCTGGTCGCCTGGATTCAGTCGATTAGGTGGCACAAACGCCTTTTTCGGCCCGCCGGGGCTACATCCGGCGTAGCGGCCGCTACTTTTCGCGTAGCCAAAGGCCGGCCGCAAGGAAACAGAGATCCCCAGTCCTGCGCTTGACAAACAAGTCACAATTGTCGATACCACTTAACATGCAACAAGAATCTAGCGTCCAGACGAATCCAGAACGTCTGCGCTGGGTGAATCGGAGCCATTCTCATACCGTGCGGCGAGATTGGTTCCGGCCTCGGCCGAGGAAGAGTCGTAGCGGCTGGTGATGCTGCCGGCGAGGGTTCCAGCAGGCAGGGGAAGGCGCCCAGAACGCCTTGTTCCCGGCGCACAGGACGGCTCAGGAGCGGTTTGCGCGGTCGAGGCGGTAAGCAGGGGGCGGAAAACGGCTGAAAACGCCTCAGAGGGGCTTCTATCGGCCTAAATCGCCCTGTTCCGGCGGCGGCGGGTCTAACCAAGCCCGCTCGGCGGCGATCTCGCGGTGCTTTCTGAGCCGCGAACGCAGGATCATCGCGCTCGCCCGCGGCATCCGCGAGTGGCCGTACTCCCAGTTGTGCACCTGCTTCTTGCGGTGCTTCCCCCGCAAGCCAAGCGCCGCCCCGAAGTCCGTCTGGGTCAAGCCCAGCTCGGCCCGAGCCGCCCTGATCTCGTCCGGTGTCGGGTCGTCCGTCAGCCCGCTCAGATCGTCGTGGTGCTCGCCGAGCCTTGGCGGATCGATCGAGCCGCCATGTCGTTTCAGTAGCATGGTGGCATTGTACCATCGAGAGGGCCGGCTTTGGCGTACGGGGAGCCTGGTGGGGGGCTAGTGTCAGCGCCCGCCGATGGCCTGAGACCTACGAGCCGCTTGTTAGCCGTGCCCGCCGGTGGCCCTTCCCTTGCCTCGGCTCGCGGTACCGGAAGCGGCCCACATTTGGGCAAAGATTTGGGCAATGTCGGTGACCCCAGGGCGTAACGTGTTGGTATTGCGATACTTACGGTCAATCATGAGGTCGTGCGATTTCCTGGGTAAGGAAACCGACGCCGAGATGGTTTTCATCGGCGGCGGCGCGGGGATGGCCCCAATGCGCTCGCATATCTTCGATCAGTTTCGGCGCTTGCGGACTGATCGCAAGATTTCGTTTTGGTATGGGGCACGCAGCTACCGTGAATCTTTCTACGACGATGACTTCGACGCGATCCAAGAAGAGAATCCCAACTTCAAGTGGCATTTGGCGCTCTCCGAGCCCTTGCCCGAAGATAATTGGACCGGCTACACGGGCTTCATTCATCAGGTCGTGCTCGACAACTACTTGAAGGATCATCCGGCCCCCGAAGACATCGAGTACTACCTGTGTGGGCCGCCGATGATGATTTCCGCATGCATGAACATGCTGGACGGTCTCGGCGTCGAGCCGGAAAATATTCTGTTCGACGATTTCGGGTAGCGGCGGTCGGCAAACAAAACGGTCGGCTTTCTCTCGTGGATGCAGCCCAACTCAAGACCTCGCCGCTTGCTTCGGTTCACCTTGAGCCGCGAAGCGGCGGCGGGATTATAGCCCAGGGTTTTCAATGAACTCGCGAGCGCGCAGCCGTTTCCCGTGTCGGCCGAAACGTTTGCCGTATTCCGCCACGCTCGCGCGATCAGCAAGGCCACCGGAGGCGCGTTCGATATCACGGTCGGCCCGCTGGTGGCTGCCTGGGGTTTCGGCGCGGGCGGCATCGACCCTATCTCCGAGGAAGCGTCGATACCCACCGAGAGCGAGATCAAGGCGCTCCGCTCGCGCCTGGGCCGGCACATGATCGAGTTGAACGAAGAAGCCTCGACTATTGCGAAGCGCGTGCCCGAAGTGCGCTGCGACCTGTCGGCGATCGCCAAAGGATATGCCGTCGACCGAGCCGCCGACGCACTCGCCGCGATGGGTTTCAAAAACTACCTGGTCGAGCTGGGAGGCGAGATTCGCACTGCCGGCCGCAATGAAGAAGGAACGCCGTGGCGTGTCGCCATCGAGCACCCGCAAACCGCCGGACGCGAGCCGCATCGCCTGCTGCCGCTCGAGGAGATGGCGCTGGCGACGTCGGGAGACTATCGCAACTTCTACGAGAAAGACGGCCGGCGGTATTCCCACACGATCGACCCGCGCACGGGCCGGCCGGTGAATCATCGCTTGGCTTCGGTGAGTGTTTTCGACGCGCTCTGCGTCCGAGCCGACGGCTACGCCACGGCCCTGATGGTGCTCGGCGAGGACGAAGGATTTCGCTTCGCCGTCGAGAACGACCTAGCGGCGCTGTTTCTGGTGCGCGACGGGGCCGGCGGCTTCGCGGAGAAAACAACGCCTGCGTTCGAGGAGAGCTTCGGCAAGCCTGGGAAGCGTTGAGCACGGATCCCGCGGCGACTTGAACGATAATAACGGTCAGAGCCCAAGGGAATGACGCTCTTCCTCATCACCGTCGCCACCATCGCCTTCGCCATGCTGCTCATGGCCGTCGGCGCGATTGTCGCGAAACGCTCGCTACGCGGCTCTTGCGGCGGTCTCGCGGTCCGCAGGCCCGACGGCGA
Source organism: Bryobacterales bacterium (assembly GCA_965248235.1). GTDB lineage: Bacteria > Acidobacteriota > Terriglobia > Bryobacterales > UBA6623 > UBA6623. The sequence continues at coordinate 276,480 of CBDFIU010000005.1, forward strand.
CCCGCTCGACTGCGAAGCTTGTCCCTATCGTGGGGAATTTCCGGAGTGCGAGAACCGCGTTACCGAAGCGCGGGATTGAACGGGGCTTACGGTCTCGTCTCCCGAAGCGCCGCGATCTTCTCCCCCGCCCCGCCGTAAAGCTCCCGATAAACCTCGGCGTTGCGATAGACCGCTTGCACGTACCCCCGCGTCTCGGTAAACGGAATCGTCTCGGCGAATTCCTCGGCGTCGGCGAACTCCTCCCACGTCGCCCACTCCTCGACACGATGCTCGCCGGCATTGTACGCCGCCAGCGAATACTCGAGCCGACGCTCGAACTGATCGTGCACTTGGCGAAAGTGAAACGTGCCCAGGCGCAGACTCGTGTCGGGTCGGTAAAGGTGCCTGCTGGAAAATCCCTTGATGCCCAACCGGCGCGCCAAACCCTTCCCCGTGCCGGGCATGATCTGCATCAGCCCTCGCGCCCCCGCGCGTGAGGTCGCGCCGGGGTTGAACTCCGACTCTTGCCGGATCAACGCCGCCACCAGATAAGGGTCGAGCTTATGGGGCTTGGCGCGGGCCCGGAGCCGCTTTTCAAACGGCATCGGAAACAAACGGCGCCAAAACTCGCGCGGCATCGAATTGAGTCGCATCCGCAGATACCCGAAGCCGTAGCGCTTCATCATCCGCAGCCCGAGATGGTGTCGCCCGCGGTCGGCGTATTGCTCGGCCAGCTCCAGACCGATCCAAGGGGCGTCGGATTTCCTGTAATCGCCAGTCCGCAACTCAGCCGCGGCTTCTTCCTCGAGCCCTAGTGCATAGAGAATGTCTCCCCGGCGAAGCAACGCCTCGGTATCGCTCGAGGGCTTGGGCGCCGTCCTGCGAGGGCCGGGCAACGACGCGATAAACGTCGGAGCGGCTGCCTTGGCGCCGGTTTTCTCGGGAGGCAAATCCCGCAGTCTCCTCCGGGCGCGATAGCCGTAGTAGTAGTGCGGGAAATGTTCGATCAGCGCGGCGTAGAGCTGCCGTGCGCGCGCCGGATCGGCCCTTTCATCGAGCCGCGCGGCCCAATAGATCGCCCCGCCCGCCGAGGCGGCACGAGGATAGAGCGCGACATGCTCCTCAAACAGCACCCGCGCTCGGGGGTCGCGATCCAGATAGGCCCGCCAGCACACTTTCCAGTGAGCCCGCGCCGAAAATTCGCCCTGTGGAAAAGCCCGAGCGGCCCGCTCGTAGTAATGGCGCGAGAGCCTCGCTTCGTTCTTGAGCAGATAATAGTTGCCGAGTGAAAACAGCGCTTCCTCGTACCACTTCGAGCGAGGATATTTCTCGCCCAACTCCTCCGCCCGCGCACGAAATTCCTTGACCCTCTTGAGTCGCCGCGCGCACTCGCCCATGAGGTAGAGGCGCTCGGCGGCCAAATCGGAATCTTTCACCTTCAGCGGCCTCAGCCGCTGATAGGCACGCGTCGTGTGACGTCGGCCATAGTCGGCCGAAGCCCAGTGCACCTTGGCCCGCTCGAGATCGTCCGCGGCGAGCCCGGCGGCGGCCTGCGCGTACTCGGGCGACGCTTGGGAGTATTTGCGTGACCCGAGAAGCGCCTCGGCACGCGCCAGCCGCCAACCCGACGGTGCTTTCGGGTAGCGTTTGCCAAGCCGCCGGCGCAGCCCGTTGAGCCGCGACTCCGCCTCTTCCGCTTGGTCGGAAAACGGGTAATGGTAGTAAACGCGGCGGTACGCGCGAACAGCCTCGACGAGTTTGCCGTCCAGGTGAATGATCCGCGCCAGCCCATAGAGCCGCGTCGGCTCCGACATCACGCCCTTCGCCGATTCGAGAAACCCGCGGGCCGCGGCGCGGCGCTCCGCGCGAATCAGGCTTTCGCCCCGCACCTGTGCCGCAAAGCCGGCGAAGCGGCTATCGCCGAAGCGCTTGAGGAAACCGGCGGCCGCTTCGGCCGCCGCGACATGCTGCTCGGCCTTGGCCAGGCTTTGGACGTGGTAGTGGGCGGCGTAGTGCGCCAGGTCGCCTAACCCGTCAACGGCTTGGGAGAAATGCTCCGCCGCCTCGCGATGCTTATCCTCCGCGCGGTCGCCCATCCCGACCGCGAACAACGCCAGGGCCTTGGTTGAATCAGAAGGAGATTGTTTCGCGATAGAGACCAAGCGGTCGTGGTCGGCCCGACTCTTCGATTTCAGATAAGCGCGGCTCTTTTCACCGAGCTCGGCCGATACGGAGGCTCCCTGAACGGGCGGAGGGACACTGAGGAGCCGGGCTGCCGACAGCAGGCTGAAAAGGCCCAAGGCGACGATGCCGTTTCGATGTCGGAAACAGACCATGTGTCTGTCTCTATGCTATCGCCCGAGGGGTGTCGAGAGAAAGTCCCGCGCGAAGCTTTCGGTGGCTCAGCTGGCGGCTCGCTGCTCCATCGGAGTCAGTTTTCCTCGCGCGCCGACGGCCTCGATCCAGGCTTCGGCCAAGAAGGTCAGCAGCTCGATGGCGGCCGTTTGCGGCTGTCCCTTGAATCCGCGGTCGTCGGTGTAGAGCAACGCCAGCACGCTGTCGCGCAACACGACGGGGAACAGGTGAATACGTGTTTCCGAGTCCAGCTCGAGAATCTCGACGACTTCCAAGGAAAGCTCGTTCACCGATCCCATCGTCACGACCGGGTCTTTCGTATCGATGGCGTGCGCGAAGGCGGCCGCCTCCGACGCGCCGATGCCGATCTGCTGGAAGCGCGTCTTTTGAGCGACGCCGAGACCCTCGGCTTGGAATCCCAGCAGGCGGTGGTTCTTGTGGATCAGCAACGCCGAGCGACCGCAATAGTGCGAGGCGGTCTCTACCAACGCGGCCGCGATACCGGTCACGGACTCTTCGGCGCGGATACGCCGCGCAGCCGCTGAAAGCACTTCCGCGGCGTGCGTGCGCGCATCGTCCATCGCGGGCCATAGGATGTCGTCGCACGTTGCGCTCAACTGTTCGATCATTTCCGATCGCAGCAAGTCGACGCGCTGTTCGAAGGTCGTATCGAGAGCTGCTTGTAGTTTTTGCTCGAGTTCGCGTTCCATGGTTGCTGCCGTGCCGCGATGTTATTTTAACGTATGAGAGAGGGGGGCAACTGATTATGTCATCAAATAATTCATCGCTGCATGGAAAGGCCGCTCTGATTACCGGCGGCACCCGCGGCATAGGGCGAGCTATTTCTGAAACATTATTGAAGGAAGGTGTTTCAGTCGCGATCTGCGGGCGCGGTCTCGAAGGCGTCGACAGGGCCGTCGGCGAACTAGGGCCGCTGGGTAACGTCATCGGCGCCGCTTGCGACGTAGGGCGGTTCGAACAGGTCGAAGACCTCTACTCGACCATCGAGAAATCGTTCGGCCGTCTCGATATCTTGGTCAATAACGCCGGCGTTCGGGGCTTTGGCCGGGTCGACGAAGTGAGCCCCGAGCAATGGCGCGAAGTGATCGAGACCAATCTAAACGGGCCCTTCTACTGCTCGCGGCTGGCGATTCCGATGATGAAAAAAGTCGGGGGCGGGTTCATCGTCAACATCGGGAGTCTGGCGGGAAAGCACGCCTTCGCGGGCGGGGCCGCCTACAACGCGACGAAGTTCGGGCTCAACGGTTTCGCCGAAGCGATGATGCTTGACGTTCGGCACGACAAGATTCGTGTCACCACAATCATGCCCGGCAGCGTGCAAACAGACTTCGCCGGACGAGGAACCGAAGGCGGCGAGTGGAAAATCGACCCCGCGGACATCGCGGCAACCGTGGTTCACCTGTTGCGCATGCCCGACCGCAGTCTGGCGAGCCGCGTGGAGATGCGTCCCAGCCGCCCGCCCAAGAAGGGATGAGCGGAGCGTCTCGTTTGACACTTTCCAGGACTTTCTGCCAGCATACAAAGAGCAGTTTCCGCCTCGACTCCTCAGTAGCTCAATTGGTAGAGCATCCGGCTGTTAACCGGAGGGTTGTAGGTTCGAGTCCTACCTGAGGAGCCAAAATCATAACCGCGAACTTTTGCGGTCTGTTAGTTAACGCGAGACCCCGACGGACGGCCCCGCCGGGGTCTTGTCGTATCTGGCGCTGATGGGTATTTACTTGACTCAGGTATTGGGAAATAGCCCCTACATGTTGTGGTCGTCCGTAGCGCGTGTCGCGGTGCCTCCGACCAGCGATTTGTAGGGTGCCGGTGGCACGGCGACGGCCTGTTGAACCAGGCGGTAAAAGAGCTTGCCTCGACTTCTGGACTTGCGGCGGTTGAAGCGGAAGGCGAATTCGTCGAGGTAGGAGTCGAGATGCTCGTGACTGACCGCTCCTTGATGCGTGCCCAGTATCCAGCGCTTCACTAACGACACCACGCGGTGCACCCGGGGGAGCAGTTTCGAGGCGCGCGCCGGTTGCCCCTCCAGGTAGCTCACCTCGTGGCGATAGCCGTCGCCTTCGAGCGGTTCGTATCCCAGCCAACCGTCGGTATGGACCACGCTGCCGGGTTCGATCGACTCGCCGACGAAGGCCATCAAGCTGTCCCCGGAGGCGTTGGGAATGGTGCGTATCCGAACCCGCCCGATGCCGGCACCATCTTCCTCGGCCGCTACTACAATCAGCGCCTTAGCGTCGGTTTGGCGACCGCGCACGCCCTCCTCCAAGCCTCCTAAGTAAGTCTCGTCAACCTCCACGCGCCCGCTGAGCCGATCGCGTCCGGGCCGCACCATGGCGCGCCGGAGCTTATGCAACCAAGTCCAGGCCGTTTTGCAGCTGCCCAGGCCCAACACCCGCTGCAAGCCCAGCGCGCTCGCCCCGTTCTTCTGGCTCGTGAGCCACCACATGGCTCGAAACCAACTCTGGAGGGGTTGGCGGGTGTCTTGAAATATTGTGCCCGCCGTTGGAGAAGCTTGATGCCCGCAGCCGGCGCACTCCAGCAGCGCTGTCCGCACCGCCCACGCTTTGTCGTGCCCGCATCGCGGACAACGAAAACCCTCCGGCCAGCGGAGTTGACACAGATACTCTCGACAGGCCTGCTCGGTGGCGAAACGCGCCTCGAACTCGGCCAGATTCCGAGGATAATCTTCCATTTCCCCGATCCTACATCTTGTGGTCACCCGAGTCAAGTAAATACCCATCCTGGCGCTTTTCCAATCACTTGCGCCGACCTACACAACTTCTTTCCGATTCTCCGGTTCGACACTGAAGCACGGGGTAGCGCGTGCAACCATGGGGGTTGCGCACGCCCCCCCAAGATATCGTTTACGGATTCTCCCATTCTCCATTTAACATCCCGCTTTATTTAACGGCCCGGTTGCACGCGGACCACCGAAAGTGACACTTTTTCACTCGCTCCGGTAAGTATCTATATAGAAGCCGGGCCAAGAGGGTCCGGCGGATCACCAGACAGCGGCAGCGGCCGTGAGAACGGAGCCCGTTGTGGGTGCCGGCGACATCGCCTGGTGCGGTGTCGAGCGGACTCCAACGGCTCCTGACGACCGTTTCCGTCCCACGCGGCATCCACAGCCCCTCCTCTTCCGCGGCCTCCCGCCAAGGAGGACCGGATGCCGACCAACGCAAACATCCCACCCACCCGCGATGAAGTGATCGCGGAGATCGCCTCGATCCTGGCCCAAGGCTGCCTGCGCCTCCGGAAGAGCCGACGAATCTCGCCCGAGATTGGGAACGAGGCCGGGAAAGGCAAGTATTCTCAGGCGCTTACGGAGAATCGACTTGATCGTTCGGGCCACCGAAGCGTTCATGAATGAACGAGTTAACGCCCCGAGACGGCAAGGCGGAGGGACCGCCCGCCAGAGGGTGAGTCCATGAACAGGAGGAAATTGGATGAAAGCAAGCACCTATCAACAGATCCAGGAGCTGTCCCGACTGACCGTGGGCCAGCTCCGGGACAAGCACCTGGAGGTCTTCGGCGAGGAGAGCCGCTGCCACCACAAGGCCGCCCTGCAAAAGCGCATCGCCTGGCGCTTGCAGGCCCTGGCCGAGGGCGGCCTCTCCGAGCGGGCCCGCCGGCGTGCCGAGGAACTGGCCAACGACGCCGATCTCAGAATGCGCGCCCCGCGTGATCCGATCCGGGCTGGGACCGGCGCTATCCGTCTCTGTCGGCCATCGCCAAGGAAATCACGGGCAGCAAATGGAACGGGTTCTTGTTCTTCAGCCTCACCGGTGGTGACGCACTCGCGAGCGGGCGTCACCATCAGGGGGTGAGCGAATGAACAGAAGTCTCCACTCCGCTCCGTCGATGACCCCGGCTTCTGCCCCGACTCAAAACGACGCCGTCCGCTGCGCCATCTACACCCGCAAGTCGACGGAGGAAGGGCTCGACCAGGATTTCAACAGCCTCGACGCGCAGCGGGAATCGGCCGAAGCCTACATCGCCAGTCAGCGGCACGAGGGCTGGAGCTGCCTGCCCGACTACTACGACGATGGCGGCTTCACCGGCGGCAACATGCACCGGCCTGCTCTTGAGCGCCTGTGCGCCGACATCGAGGCCTCCCGGATCGACTGCGTGGTGGTCTACAAGGTGGATCGTCTCAGCCGGTCGCTGCTGGACTTCGCCCGTATCATGGAGCTCTTCGACCGCCACAAGGTGAGCTTCGTCTCGGTCACCCAGCAGTTCAACACGACCAGCTCCATGGGCCGGCTCACGATGAACATCCTGCTCTCCTTTGCCCAGTTCGAGCGGGAGATCATCTCCGAACGCGTCAAGGACAAGATGTCGGCGGCCCGTCGCAAGGGCAAGTGGGTGGGGGGCCAGCCGGCCCTGGGCTACGACGTGGCCCCGGAAGGGGGCCGGTTGATCGTCAACCCGGAGGAGGCGGCTCAGGTGCGGGCGATCTACAATCTGTATCTTGAACACCAGGCCGCGATCCCGGTCGTCCAGGAACTCAACCGCCGCGGCTGGGTCACCAAACAGTGGATCACCAAGAAGGGCCATGAGCGCGGCGGCAAGCCCTTCACCAAGAACGCGTTGTATCGGCTTCTCACCCACGTTCTCTACACCGGCAAGGTGCGGTACGAAGGAACCCTCTATGAGGGCGAACACGACGCCATCGTCGATGCCGACGTGTGGCAACAGGTCCAGGAGGTGCTGCGCAGAAACGGCCTCTCGGGAGGACGGAAGGTGCACAACAAGCACGGGGCGCTGCTCAAGGGCCTGTTGTATTGCACGCCCTGCGAATCCGCCATGGCGCACGCCTACACCCGCAAGCAAAAAAAGCGCTACCGCTACTACGTCTGCCGCAACGCCCAACAGCGGGGCTGGTCGTCGTGCCCGAGCAAGGCGCTCAACGCTCACGAGATTGAAACCGCCGTGGTGGAACACATTCGCGGGGTCGGGCGCAACGAGGAGATCGTCCAGGCGACGACCAAGGGGGTGCGTGAGCAGAGCGACCGGCGAATGACGGAACTGGAGGTCGAACGGCGCCGACAGGAAAGCGAGCTTAAGCAGCTGTACTCCAGCGTCGAGAAGCTGGTTCACGGGGCCGGTTCGGAAAGCTCCAACGGCCGATCCACGACCGATCAGCTGGCCGACCTGCAGGATCGAATCCGAGCCTCCGCGCAGCGGATCACTGCCATCCGCGAAGAGGTCATTGCGCTGGAGCGGGAAACCGTGGGCGAAAGCGAGTTGACCCAGGCCCTGGCGCACTTCGATCCGGTGTGGGAGTCGCTGTCGCCTCGCGAGCAGGCGCGCATCATCCGTCTGCTCATTGAGCGGGTCGGGTACGACGGGCGGGACGGCAGGGTCACAGTGGCCTTTCGCTCGGTGGGCATCAAGGCGCTCTGCAGCGAAGGGGACATCGCCGGAAAGGAGGCGACAACATGAGAGCAACCCCATCCAGCTCAACGAACCCGGGGCCGAGTTCGGTTGAGGTCTCCTTTACCTTCCGCACCGCCAACGGCCGGAATCGCAATCATGGAGGCAAGGACCGAGCGGTCGAACCGGGGAACGTGCCCCGTGTCTCGAGAATTATGGCCTTGGCCATCCGCTTCGACGATTTGGTCCGGCGTGGCGAGGTTAGTGACTATGCGGACCTGGCACGACTCGGCTATGTGACGCAGGCTCGAATTTCGCAGATCATGTGCCTGCTCCACTTGGCGCCCGACATTCAGGAGGCGCTGCTGTTCCTGCCACGCACCCTCCAGGGCCGCGATCCCATCCGCGAGCAAGGACCTTCGCCCCATCGCCGGCGTGCCGCACTGGAGCCGTCAGCGCAGGATGTGGGCGCGGCTGGTCGCACAGCGGCTGAAGTAACCGCAACCCTCGGGTCGGGCCAGATTATCGGCCCTTGCCCTTGCGCTCCTGTTCGGTCTCACCTCCGCAGGCTTTTGCGCTGTCCACACACTCCTGCCATCAGGCTGCCTCCGTCCGGTGAGCTGCCACCGGCATCCTATTATTTTTGTCAATTGACTACTTATATAGGAGGTTTATATACTGTTCTCTTCGACCCGTTGACCCAGGTGAGCCGCGTTGTCCGATAGGCCGGACTGCTCGACAGTCCTGGTCTCCGGTCCCTGGGCGTGAGATGCAACGGCTGACTCCTTCGCGGACATGGGCTTCCGCGCCGCGCCCGCCGCGGCCCCCGCTTTTTTAGAGCAGCGTCGGAGAAAGGATATCCTCCGGTGGAGCGGGCGAGCCGCCCAGGGCTTCTTCGATCTTTGCCGCCACCGAGAGGACGATTTCATCCTCAAAGGGACGCCCCACGAGTTGCACTCCGATCGGCAACCCCTCGGCGGACCGGCCGGCAGGGACAACGGCGCACGGATTCCCCGTCAAGTTGAAGATCTGCGAATAAACAAACGGCTCGGGATAGCGCACTACCTCTCCCCCGATCCTCCAGCAGCGCTCGCCGTGTCGAAAGGCCGGCATCGAAGCTGCGGGGCACAGCAGCACCCGATATTCTTTCATCTGCCCGAGCAGTTTGGCCCGTACCCGGTCGCGGTTGACCCAGGCGTCGAGAAAGCGCTCGTAGGTCATCGCCTCCGCTTCTTCCCGCGTCGCCATCAGCGACGAAGAGAAGGGGTGCAGATCGTTTTCTCGTCCGGCCACGACCGGCTTGAGCGCCGTGGCCGCCACGACTCCAAACAGAGTCCACCACAATTCCGGCGCTTGCCGCAGTCCCTTGATCTCTACTTCGTCCACGCGAAACCCTTGGTCTTCGAGCGCCTTCGCCGCGCGTTCGACGGCCTCGCGCGTCTCCGGCGTCACCGGGTGGCGGCCGTCGGCGGCGAACCAGCCGACTCGGACCGACTGCACTTGCGCCTCGCTGGGAGATCTCATCTCGACCGGGGCGGCCGAGGGGTCGTGGTGTTCGACTCCCGCTGTGACTTCGAGCAGCAGACGAACATCCTCCACCGTGCGAGCCATGGGCCCGATCAATCCCAGGAAAGCCGAGGGGCCCAGGCAGGCCGGCCAATGCCCCGTGCGCGGGATGACGCCCGGCGTCGGCTTCAAACCGCAAATACCGCTGAAGTGCGCCGGCACGCGGACCGACCCGCCGCCGTCGCTTCCGAATCCGCCCGCCGAACACCCCGACGCAATCGCCGCCGCCTCGCCGCCGCTTGACCCGCCGGCGGTGTACTCGAGGTTCCAGGGGTTGTTGGTGCGGCCATAGAGATGGTTGTCGCTTTCATAGGCCATCAAAAATTCGGGCGTGTTCGTCGTTCCCAAGATGACTGCGCCATCCCTTTTCAAGCTGATCACCAACGCGGCGTCCCGCTCCGCCACGATGCCCTCGCGCAGCTTGGTCCCGCATTCGCAGCGAAAACCCTTGACTTCGATCGAGCTCTTGATCGTCAACGGGACGCCGTGCACGCGGCCAACGGAACTTCCTTGCGCGATCCGGCGTTCGGCCTGCCGAGCCTGGTCGCGCGCGCGCTCGGCCTGACAATCGGTGATGGCGTTGAGAACCGGGTTCACCTGCTCGATGCGGGCAAGATGGGCTTCGACGACCTCAACCGGACTCACTTCCCTGCTTCGGATGAGGCGGGCCAACTCCGTGACGGATCTGCGAAACAACTCGCTCATGGACTACTCCTACGCGAAAATACCTCTCAGGCTTACTACGACTGACAGCCTGAGTCTCCCGGAAAAGCGCACACTGCCAGTGGGGTCCCGCCGCTTTGCGGCGGGCGGTCTCTGGCCTGCCCAGGGCAGGCTGGGAAGCCTGCCCCACCCCTTTTCATGCCTCGTTGTGACGCACAGCGTCATGGACGACTCCTTTCGATGAGGCGAGGGCGAGGCAGCGCCGCTGCCAAGAGGATACTCGACAAAGAATGGGAGGGGCTGACGGCGGCGGCGCGGGGGCTGCGAAGTGGGGCAGGCCTCTGGCCTGCCCAGGGGTCGGAAATCCAAGACACGCAACAAGCCCGCCAGATGAACGAACTCTACCAGCGGGACGGCTACGCCTGGGCCATCGAACAGGCCGACGCCCTGCGGCGGCGCGACTCGGCGGCCCAAAGGCTTCAAAACATAACGGTGGCCCCGGCGCCCTGCAAAGCAGATGACGAAAGAGAGTTGGCGGGGTGGAGGCGAATTGATTCGGCGAATTGATTTTTATTGGGATAATTCGCGCCGTATTGACATTCCGAGGAAAAGGGAGTATACAATGGTCAGTTTGAACAGAGGTCGCAAAGGAGTCGACTGTGCGAATGAAAATTCTCGTCGTTTCACTTTTGGGTCTGTTTTCCACGTTTTCTGCGCTCGCGCAGATTAACACCGGGACAATTTTGGGGACGGTTCGTGACGCCCAGGGGGGCGTGGTCCCCGGCGCCGCGATCACGGTCACGTTGACCGGGCTGGGCGTCTCCGTCGATCTGACTACCAACGATGCCGGCGTCTTCCAGGCCACCGGTCTGCGACCCGGAACATACCAAGTCCGAGCCGAAATGGCTGGTTTCAAGGCCGGGGTCAGAAACGAGATTCAACTCTCGATCCAGCAGCGTCTCGAGGTCGACTTCACCCTGGAAGTCGGTGACATCGCCGAGGAAGTGCAGGTCGAAGCCAGTGCCGTGAGCGTGCAGACGGAAAGCGGCCAGCTTGGCACCATCATCGGCTCCCAGGAGATTACCGACCTCCCGCTCGACGGGCGTCGTTACTCCGACCTGATTCTGCTGAGTCCGGGCGCGGTCCCGGCGCCTGGGGCTGGATCCAATCCGCGCGAAGCCAGAATCAACGTCAACGGCAACTTTTCGCTCCAGAACTATTTTGCCCTCAACGGGGTCGACAACAATACCTTTACGACCAATGCCCAAGAACGGAGTCCGCAGGCCGTCCAGCCTCCTCCCGACGCTCTGCAATCCTTCAAGATCCAGACTCGGACCTATGACGCCGAGTTCGGGTGGAGCCAAGGCGCGGTCATCAATGCCGAGATCAAATCGGGCGCCAACGACTTTCATGGTTCCGGCTGGTATTTTCTTCGCAACGACAAGCTGAACGCCAATAACTTCTTCAACAATAGAGCCGGCGTGGAGAAAGGGAAAGAGCGCCGCAACCAATACGGCCTCACCCTCGGCGGGCCGATCGTCAAGAACCGCACTTTCTTCTTCGCCGATTATCAGCGAACGGGCTCCACCAAGGCCGGCGGCGCGAACGGCACGGTTCCCACGGCTCAAATGAAGAATGGCATCTTCACCGGGGACCGCGATCTGGTGATCGACCGGAATGACGACGGCGAGCCCTTCTATCCCGAGATCGTGCCTTGCGTGGACGAAGACAACGACGTCCTCAATCTGACGGCGATCCGAACGGATGGACGGCCGTGCGCCGACCCGGCCGGCATGGCGTTGGTTGCTCTGTATCCCGAAGCCAACTCCGGTAAATTCGGCTACCAGTCCGCTCTCGACGTGCCGCTGACGCAAAATTCCTTCGATGTCAAGATCGACCACAATATCTCGGACAAGGACCTCTTTTACGCTTCCTACAGCTTTCTGCAGACCGACACCATCGTCGAGCAGGGTCCGTTCCCCAACCCGCTGGCCACGGGGGGCTTCACGGCCAACAGCTACGTGCGGGGGCAACTGGCCGCGCTGACCTGGAACCGCATCTTCAGTCCTTCCTTATTCAACAGCCTTCGCTTCGGGTTCAACCGCATCTACTCGACTTCCGATCCCGTCGCGCACGAAGGCGACGTTGGACCCGAATACGGACTGAATAACCTGCCCGGCACTTTCGCTTACGGTCTTCCTCCGATTCGTGTTGACGGCTACACTATTCTCGGGACCTCGGAGTGGCGGCCCCAGTTCCAGGTGTCTCAGGTCTTTCAGTTGCTGGACAACCTCAGTTGGGTCAAGGGAAATCATTTTCTCAAGTTCGGATTCGAATATAAGCGGGCCAGCAACGACTATCTGGACGTCAGAGCGCCCAATGGCGCCCTCCGCGTTCCCAATTTCTTTATCGGGGACGGAGTCGCCAACCTACTGCTGGGCACTATTCGGGAAATCCGGGCCACCTCGGCTCTGGTGCCTCATACCTACACCGACGGCGTCATGTTCTATGTTCAGGATTCCTTCAAGGCCACTCCCAAACTCACGCTCAACTATGGGGTCAGATACGAGTACTTCACGCCGGTTATTGAAAAGGATAATCTGGTTTCCAATTTCGATCCCGACGCCAATGGAGGCCGCGGGGCCTTGGTGACGGCCAACCCGGGGGACCTCGGTCAAGTCCCGTGCGACTTCGAGTGCGTGCAGCGAGTTCAGGGGGACGGCATTTTCAGCAGGGCTCTGGTCCGTCCCGACCGCAACAATTTGGCGCCCAGGTTCGGAGCGGCCTATCGAGTCGCGGACCACACGGTCATCAAAGGCGGCTATGCGATTTTCTACCAGGCGCTCGACCGCGTGGGCAGTTCGGCCGCGCTTCCGTATAATCCCCCTCAACTGATCGAGTTCCGCGGCTACAGGTCGTTTTTCGACACTCCGCCAACGCGGTTGTTACGCGATCCTTTCCCCGGGGGAACCGGCGAATTCAATCCCCAGACCATCGATCTCCGAAGCCGCAGCTTTGACGGGACGACGCCCTGGTCCCAACAGTACAGCTTCGGGTTCGAATTCCATCTCAAGGAGAATTATCTGCTGGATCTTTCCTACGTGGGCAGCGACTCCAACCGAATCCGCAAGCTCCAGCCGTTGAATCAGGGTATATTGAACGCGGACCAATCGGTAACCTTCCCCTTTCCTGACTGGGCGCGGTTGAGCGACCATTTGGCCAGCAACGGCAACACCAATTACAACGCGCTCCAGGTGAGCCTGCGGCGCGCGATGACCGCGGGCCTGGCCTTCAATTTGGGCTATACCTGGAGCAAGGCTCTGGGGGACACGCAGGACAATCTCTCGGGCGGCGCTGGCGCCAGCAACGTCCGGCCGCAGAACGCCCACGATCTGGCGGCCGACTATGGACTGCTGGTCTTCGACCGGAGGCATCGACTCGTGATGAATTGGACTTGGGAGATCCCGTTTCCGAGCGACGGGGGCGCGCGTCACGTCCTGGGGGGCTGGCAATTCAATGGCATCTGGAGTTCCACCTCGGGCGCCCCCATCGGGATCGGCGGCCAAGACCGGAGCGGAACGCGAAGCCAGAACGCCCGGGCGGACTGCATCGGAGACCCGGAGGGCCCCCGGACCGTCGAACGGTTCTTCAACACGGCGGCTTTCGCGGTGGCTCAGAACGGGACCTTCGGGAACTGCGGGGTCGCCAGCTTGAGCGGGTGGCCGCATCACAACTTCGACCTTTCTCTTTTCAAGAACATCGACCTGAGCGATAACGCCAGAGTGCAGGTCCGGATGGAGTTCTTCAACGCCTTCAATACGCCTCAGTTCGGTAACCCGAATCGGAGCGTGACCAGCGGTCGGTTCGGCCAAACGAACTCGGTCTTAGATCCGTTGCGGGAAGCCCGGGTGATTCAATTCGGTTTGAAGTTCCTTTTTTAGCTGACTTCCCAGCCGGGCGGGGTCATCGCCGCCGCCCGCTTTTTTCTGAGGGGCGCGGTCCAGTGGGGCAGGCCTCTGGCCTGCCCAGGGCAGGCTGGGGAAGCCGCCCGCCGCTTTGCGGCGGGACCCCACTGGCAACAAGGAACGATTAGCTAGACGTTCGGCGCGGCTTTGTAAGCCTATTAATCAAAGTTTCCCTCATTCTGAAAGGCGAGTCCGAGTCCCTCGGGCTCGCCTTTCAGAATGAGCAAACCCGCAGGGCGGTCCAGAATGCCGACAGAGCAAGTCTTCCCGGAAGGCTCGCGAGAGGGACTGATACGCGGTCTGGGGCTGAAGGAAGCCGTCTCGGCCAACGTGGTCGAGATGCTCGGCATCGGACCCTTTATCACCATCCCCATTCTGATCGCGGCCATGGGCGGGCCCCATGCCATGCTGGGGTGGCTGTTGGGGGCGGCTCTGGCCGTCTGCGACGGCTTGGTCTGGGCCGAGTTGGGGGCCGCGATGCCCGGAGCGGGCGGCTCCTACCTCTATCTCAGGGAAGCCTACGGCCCCAGGAAGATGGGCCGCATGATGTCTTTCCTCTTCGTCTGGATGATCTTCTTCACCGCCCCGCTTTCGGTGGCGACCGGGGCCGTCGGGTTTGCCCAGTACACCCGCTATCTGGGACCCGAGCTTTCCCCGCTGACCACCCAGTTCATCGCGGTGGGTCTTTGCCTGGTCATCACCTTTGCGCTCTACCGCGGAATTCGCACGATCGGCCGGCTCTCTTTCCTTCTCATGCTGGTCGCCGTCGGAACCATTCTCTGGGTGATTGTCTCGGGGCTCTTCCACATCCGGAGCGAGCTGCTCCTGGATATTCCCGAGGGGGCCTTCTCCTGGTCTTGGGGATTCTTTTCCGGTCTGGGGGGCGCCGCGCTGATCGGCATCTACGGCTACGGCGGTTACAACAATGTCTGCTTCCTTGGAGGAGAGGTCAAGAACCCAAGCCGGAACATCCCTTTCGCCGTCATAGCCTCGATTGCCCTCGTGGCGTTTCTTTACATCTTCCTGAACACCACGATCCTCGGCGTCGTCCCCTGGCGCGACGCGATGGACTCGCAACACGTAGTCTCCGATTTCATGGAAATCATCTATGGGGCCTGGGCCGCCCAGGCGCTGACCTGGCTGGTCTTGGGCGCATCGGCCGCATCCGTTTTCGCCTTGCTGCTCGGCTATTCGAGAATCCCCTACGCTGCCGCCAAAGACAAGCGGTTCTTCTCGGTTTTCGCCAAGCTGCACCCGACCAAGCGCTTCCCCCACGTCTCGCTCTTGACGCTGGGGTTGGCCTCAACCGTCTTCTGTTTCCTTGACCTGGGCAACATCATCAAGGCGCTGATCGTGATCCAGATCATTATCCAGGTGCTGGGGCAAATTGCCGCCGTTACCCTGATTCGAAATTACCGGCCCGATATCCGCCGGCCTTTCCAGATGTGGGGTTACCCGCTGCCCAGTATCGTGGCCACGATCCTCTGGCTCCTCGTGCTTGTCTCGACGGGGGCCACTATCGTGGGGTTGGGACTGCTGGTGCTGGCTCTGGGGATCGGTCTCTACATGATCAGGGCGCGTCAGGCCGGCGAGTGGCCGTTCGGCCGGCAGCCGGCTGGCGAATCGTAATCTCCTGACCGGCCTTGACCTCTTGCAAGGTCGAGGTTTGGCCTCCAGGCCAAGTGACTTCCACCGAGTCCGCTCGCGTATGGGCGCCTAGCCCGAAATGGAGCACCAGCTCGCTCTGAGAAAGGTAGCTTCCGCCGCTCTGCACTTCGCGCAGTTGCAGCAGGTCTCCGGCGCGAACCCTGACTCGCGCCCCCAGGGCCAGGCGATTGCCATCCCCGCCGGCTAAGCGGATTCTCAGGAAGTTATTTCCTCCGGTCGTCTGGTTCCAGAAGAGGGTGGGCCCGGAGTCGATGTTGTTGAGGATCAGGTCCAGCCTCCCGTCGCCGTCGAAGTCGGCGGTGGCTGCTCCCCGGCTGGATTGCTCGTTTTCGAGACGCAGGAGACCTGGCTGTTCCTGGAAACGGCCATTCCCCAGATTGCGAAAAAGGAGACTTCCCTGGCGATAAGGCGCCACGGAGGGCTGTTGGAGCTGATCCACGCTGGGAAAGACGTGTCCATTGGCCACGAAAATGTCCAGCCAACCATCGTTATCGAAATCAAAAAAGAGCGTCCCCCAGCCAACATAGGAAAGCGTAAGGCGGTTCAAGCCAGCCCCAGTCGTGACATCCGAGAAGTTGAAGCGGCCCTCATTGCGATAAAGCGTATTGTAATCCCCGGAAAAGTGGGTGACGTACAGAGAGAGACGGCCATGATTGAGATAATCCCCGGCCGCGACTCCCATCCCCGCCTGTTCGACTCCGTGGCCGTTGAAGGCCGCTCCCGACAGGAGCCCGACTTCTTCAAATCCGGCTTGGCCCAAGTTCCTGTAAAGCAGATTGGGCGTCGCATCGTTGGCTACAAAGAGATCAGGCAGACCGTCGTCGTCCAAGTCCGCGAAAAGCGCCCCGAGCCCAAAGTAAGCCTGCGGGTCGCTCAGCCCGCTGGCATGGGATCTCTCCTCGAAGGCGCCATCCCCCCGATTGAGGAAGAAGGAGTTGCCGGCGCCTTTGAGCCCTCGCGGGCCGCACATGACAGGGAGACCCAGATACCGGCAACCCAGACCCCGGCTTCCCATTGAGCCGTAGGCCGAACTTCCCGGTTGGGGCAGGTTGCCGGGGTCCAGCTCGATGTAGTTGGCAACGAAAAGATCCAGATCCCCGTCGAGGTCGACATCCGACCAGGCCGAGCCGGTCGACCAGCGGTCATCGTTTACGCCCGCCTGCTCGGTGACGTCCTGGAAGGTTCCATCACCTTGATTGCGCAGCAGTTGGTTGGGGCCGTAGGCAGTAATGTAGAGATCGGGAAACCCGTCGGCGTCGTAGTCGGTGACCGAGCAACCCATGCCCCAATGGCCGTTCCCTCCGGCGCCCGCCTTTTCCGTGAACTCCTCGAAACGGCGGCCTCCCCGGTTGCGGAACAGCGCGTGGCGCAAGCGCGAGGGTTTGCCTTGCTGGAACTCCTCGAGGCGGCCGCCGTTAACGAAGTAAAGATCGGGACGGCCGTCCACGTCGTAGTCGAAGACACAGACGCCGGCGGAAGTCGCTTCGACAATGTAGCGCTTCCGGTGATCGCCGCTGATCAACTGGAATCCGCTCAGGCCGGCAGCATCCGCCGACTCGATAAAGCGCGGCTGCGACGGGGTCTGGCCCGGCAAAAGAGGCTCAAAAAACAGGAAAAGCTCGACCAAGGGGAAAAGATAGAGCCAGCGGCAGGGGGGCATGGCGGTCACCGGTTTCGCGGTCTGGCGTCGTCGGACGACCACTTGCCGACCAGCGAGTCGTTCCTCCCGGGTGCGGTCGCGACCAGCGTTTGACCTTTGGTGGAAGTCTCATGCGGCCTTCCCGAACAATTCAGCCATCCGCTGGCATCGCTGTTCTCCCGGTAGCAGAGGAACTGAGCGCGCCGGACAGGAGCATCGAGTTCCACGCTCATTGGGCGGCCCAAGGCAGTCTCGCTTTGTCCCCGGACCGCGGTCCCGCTAGCCCGGATTTCTCACCGTAGGGGTGGCGGAAGGCCGCCTTTTGTGGCATAAACATAATGATCACAAGATTTTTGAGCCAACAAGAAAGCGACCTTCGCCATGACAGAGTGTACCCAAACCAGCTTCACCTTCGCCCACCACGGCCGCCGCCAAGTGGTGGCCCGTTTCGATGGCGGCACGATCACCTCCGACGGCGGTGCCATGCTGTTGCGCCAGACCGAACAGCGCACGGGTATCGTGCGGCAGTTTGCCGCTTGCTTCCGCGATCACCGCCAGCCCGAGCAAGTCGAACACAGCGTGCGGGAGCTGGTCTCCCAACGCGTCTACGGGCTGGCGCTGGGATATGAGGACCTCAACGATCACGATCAGCTGCGCTCCGACCCGCTGCTGGCTCTGCTCAGCGGCAAGCAAGACCTCGAAGGCAAACGCCGCCGCCGCCGCCGCGACCGCAGCAAAGCCGGTGCCGGCAAGAGCACGCTCAACCGTCTCGAGCGAACCCCGGCCAGCGCCGACGCGCAAAGCCGTTACAAGAAGATCGTTCTCGACACGAGTGCGGTCGACCGTCTGCTGACCTCGCTCTACATCCAGTCCCAGCCGCGCCAGCCCGAGCGCATCGTGCTCGATCTCGACGCCACCGACGACGCGCTGCACGGCCATCAGGAAGGGCGATTTTTCCACGGCTACTACGGACACTATTGCTACTTGCCGCTCTACATCTTCGCCGGGGAGCAGTTGCTATGCGCGCGCCTGCGGCCAGCTAATTTAATATCGACGCCGCGGCGGGGTCGCTCGAAGAGGTCCAGCGGATCGTCGAACAACTGCGTCAGGTGTGGCCCGAAGCTGAGATCCTGCTGCGGGCCGACAGCGGTTTTTGCCGCGACGAGATCATGAGCTGGTGCGAGCAAAACGGTGTCGACTACTTGTTCGGGCTGGCCCGCAACGAGCGTTTACAGCGCCGCATCAAAAGACGGCTGAAGCTGGCGCGGCGGCGTTTCGCCAAGACGGGCAAGGCAGCGCGGGTGTTTGCGGATTTCCGCTACCGCACGCGAGAGAGTTGGCCGCGGGCGCGGCGAGTGGTGGCCAAGGCGGAGTATTTGTCGAAGGGTGCGAACCCGCGCTTCGTGGTGACGTCGTTGACGGCCGAGCAAGCGCCGGCGCAACAGCTCTACGAGATGATCTACTGCGCCCGCGGG
Source organism: Bryobacterales bacterium (assembly GCA_965248235.1). Taxonomy (GTDB): domain Bacteria; phylum Acidobacteriota; class Terriglobia; order Bryobacterales; family UBA6623; genus UBA6623. The sequence continues at coordinate 295,187 of CBDFIU010000005.1, forward strand.
GAGATGGAAAACCGTATCAAGGAGCAACAGCTAGAGCTGTTCGCGGACCGCACATCGACGGCCGAATTGTGGTCGAATCAGATCCGATTATATTTTTCTTCGATCGCGTACTGTGTGCTGGAAGCGCTGCGGCGGCTGGGGCTGGCGGGGACCAAGATGGCGCGGGCGCAAGCCGGAACGATCCGTCTGCGCTTGTTGAAGATCGGAGCGCGGATCCGGATCACGGCGCGCAAGGTGTGGATTTCGCTGGCGACGGGATACGCCTGGGCCGGGGAGTTCGAACAAGTGTACGAGAATCTGGAGCGGGGGGAGCCGCTGCGCTGCTGAAAACGGCAGGTCGGGTTCAAGTAATACTTGAAGCGGAGAGGGCTCGACAGGGGCGGCAATCGAGGTTTGGGCAAAAACGGACCAAAAACGTCTCGGCCAGGGCCGCGGAGGGCGCCCAGGGCCGTTTCCGCCTCACGGCGACGCCACTGAGAGGCGATGCCTCCCCAAAGCCATGAAAAACTCATCCCGAGCGCCCGCGAACCCCGTTTCCGCGAATCGGTGAGAAATCCGGGCTAGAGCGTCACCGTGTCCATTTATAATGGCTCTTTTGAACGGCTCTTTGCACCCAACACGACGGCAGGAGAAGCTCCGCTGGACACAGCGCTACAGATTTGGAATAGCGAGATACCGTAAACTGATCCTCTCATGGCTCCTCAACGCAAGGGCGGCCAGAACCAGGCGATGAACAGACTCCAAGGGAAGACCCTTGGCCATCGTGCTTTACAGGCTTGCTCGACCTGGTTCGTTTTGCTGAGTTTCTTCCGGGCGCTGCCCGCCATGCCGGAAGCGCAAGTTCCCGCCGTCGCCGCCGCCGAATTCGATCGCGCCCTGGAGCACTTTCGGGCCGGAAGCTATCCGCAGGCGCTTCAGGTCATCGAACCCCTCGTGCGGCGCCACCCCGCCGTCGCCGAGATTCAACATCTGACGGCGATCGTCCTCGATCTCAATCGAAAGCCGGAAGAGGCTAACCTGCACTTCCGGCGGGCCGTGGAATTGCGGCCGGATTCGGTTATTTTCCGGACGAACTTCGGCGCCAGTTTGATGCGACTGGGGCAAGCTGCGGAGGCCGCGGAGCAATTTCGGAAGGCGCTGGAATTAGAGCCGGACCATCCCACGGCAAACTTCAATCTGGGGACCCTGCTCTTGCAACGGGGCCGTCCCGAACAGGCTCTCCCCTGGTTGGAAAAGGCTTTCGCCATGCAATCGGAGGTCTATGAAAATGCATACCAGCTTGCCTACTGCCGGTTCTTGCTGGGGAAGTACGAAGCGGTGGACACGGTTTTGAAGCAACTGGCAGACCCGGCGGCGTCACGTGTCGAGTTGCGGTTCCTGAAATCGCTCACTGAGCGCGCTCTGGGGCGCGCCGACCGGACGCACGAAGTCTTGCAAACGATCAAGCCGCATCTGAAGGGCCGCTCGCAACTGCAATTTCAGGTGGCTCTGCTGCTTTTGAGTCAGGACCTGCCGGAACCCGCCGAGGAACTGCTCCGATTGGTGACGGAGCAACTGCCTGCCTCCTATCCGGCCCATTTCAACTTGGCGCTGGCACAAAAAAGGCTGGCCAAGTTGGCCGCGGCCACCCGGACGGCAAACACCGCCCTCGCTCTGGAAGAAACCGCGGAAATCCGCCTGCTTCTGGGAGATCTGCTGGAGGCGCAGAAAAAGCCGCTCGAGGCAGTCGCTCATTTCCGCCGGGCGGTGGTCCTGGACCCCACACCGGCGAGCTTCTATGCCTTGGGTCACGAATTCCTGATTCACTGGAACTGGGAGGCCGCGGCTCAAGTTTTTTCAGCCGGGCTCGAAAGTCGCCCCGACTCCTGGCATCTCTGGGTTGGCGCCGGAGCTGCGGCGCTCGGCCTGACGCAGTACGAGGAGGCCACCCGGGCCTTCTTGAAAGCCGTGGAGTTGAAGCCCCAGGAACTGATGGGTTACCAGTTGCTCTCGCAAACCTTCGACAAGTCGGAGGAGACTTTCCATGAAGCCGTGGGCTCCTTCCGGGAACTGCGGAACCGGGAAGAGGAGAATCCTTGGGCTCGTTATTTCGAGGCTTTGGCAACTTTCCGGCATGCTTCACGGTCAGGAGATGCAAGCCAGTTGGCGGATCGGGTCGAGGTGTTGCTTCGACTGACCCGAGAGAACTCCCGCTTTCTGGAAGCGCACCTGCTACTGAGCGAGATACAGTTCGAGCTTCGGAACTGGGCCGCTTCGGTTGAGGCGCTCCAGCAGGCGGTCCAACTCGATCCGGAACATGCGGCGGCTCACTACCGGTTGGGACTTGCGCTGCAGCGGTTGGGCCGATCGCAGGAGGCGCGGCGGATTCTCCAACGGTACAGGGTATTGAAGGCCCGGGAGGACCAAACGGTCGACGAGAGAGTCGCAGCGACCACCCGCTTCATTGTGGAACTCAAGAAGGATGACACGCCCCGCCAGCACTGAACAGTTGGCCTGCGCCGGCGAGTTTTTTACGGATCTGATCTTCTTCGATCTGGACGAACTCCCGACCCTGGGCCGGGAAATCAAAACCGACGACTTTGCCATCTCGCTCGGCGGCGGCGCCGCGATCACCGCTACGACAGCGGCCCTGCTGGGACGTCCCACCGAGTTGGTGACAGTTTGGGGCGACTCCATGCTGGGCGCCGCAGCCCGGAGACAATTGGAGGAAACTGGAGTTTCCTTCTCCTGGTCCCCGATCAGAACGGACGTGATGTGCGGACTCACGGTGGCGGTCTCCACGCGGGCGGATCGATATTTTCTGAGTCACCCTGGCGCCAATCGATTTGTAGAAGAGCACCTGCTCAGGGCAGAAACCCTGGAGCGGCTCAGCCTCGCCGGCCATGTCCACTTCGCTCTGACTCCCAGTCGGTGGGAGCCGTTCCTGAACGCGGTCGGGCGTCTTCAGAGCAGCGGAGCCACGGTATCCTGGGACCTGGGTTGGGACCCGGCAGCCGGCTGTTCCCAAGGCTTCCAGGATATGCGCCGAAAGCTGGATGTGCTCTTCCTCAATGAGATGGAAGCCCTCAAGTATGCCGGGGCCTCGTCGAGCCGACAGGCGATGGCATTTTTTTCCCATCCGCGCAATACAGTGGTCATCAAGCTGGGCGCAGCGGGCGCAATCGTCTCTCACAACGCGGCCCCGCCGGTTCGAGTTGCGGGGATCGAGGTCGAGGCGGTCGAAAGCACCGGGGCCGGCGACGCCTTTAACGGAGGGTTCCTGCACGCTTGGATGGCAGGAAAAACAATGGAAGAGGCGCTGCTGTCAGGAAATATCTGTGGAGGATTGTCGACCCGTTCGCCGGGAGGGGTACAGGCGTTGCCCACTCGAGAGGAATTCGAACGAGCGCTTGACCAGTTCGTTATGGCAGGCAAACGAGAGGCAGGGTTCGGATGAAGCTGACAATTCTTGGGGGTGCAGGTGTCCGCGTCCCCCTGGTTACCAACGGCCTGTTCCGGCCGGAAACGGCCCTCGCCGTAAACGAGCTGTCCTTGTTCGACATCGATTCGGAGCGTCGCGAAACCATCGCCCGCCTCGCGGAGGCCATGGCCAGAAGGGCCGGCGGAACGCTTCGGGTATCACGACCGCCCACCCTGGAAGAGGCGCTGGACGGGGCCTCGTTCGTGGTTTCGAGCATTCGAGTCGGTGGGATGCCAGGGCGGATTCAGGACGAAACAATCGCGCTCAATCACGGGTTGCCTGGTCAGGAAACGGTCGGACCCGGAGGGTTCGCCCTGGCCTTGCGCACCATCCCCATCCTCGTGGCATACGCTCGCAGAGTCGCCGAGCTTGCCCCCCATGCCTGGATGATCAACTTTACCAATCCAGTCGGTATCATGGCCGAGGCCTTGATACGGGAGGGAGTGGGCGAGCGTTGCATCGGCGTCTGTGATACCCCCAGGGAACAGTTCCTGCACCTCGCCGAGGCCCTGAAGATTCCACTGCAAACGGCATCTTTCGACTACCTCGGCCTGAATCATCTGGGTTGGGTCCGAGCCATCCTCGTGGATGGGCGCGACGTTCTGCGGGAGTTGCTGGCGTCGGACGAAGCACTGGATGATGCTTATCCCACCCCCTTCTTTTCGAAGACGTTTCTCAGAGAACTGGGTCTCCTGCCCACGGAATACCTCTTTTTCTATTATTCGCCCCGTGAGGCCTTTCGCAAGACAATGGCCTCCGGGAATACCCGCGGCGAACTGATCCGGAAGCTGGAAAACCGTCTGATGCAGTCGTTGGCCGAGTGCGGCCGCAATGAGACCAAGATGCTGGAGGCTTACGACCTGTATCTGGCGAGCCGCAACGCCTCCTATATGGCGATCGAAACGGGAGGAGCCTTCGAGCAGGGCGCGTCTGCCGCGGCAGACGCGGTGGACGTGGCAAGAGAAAGACTGTACCAGAGCGCAGTGGGCTACGAGCGGATTGCCCTGGATGTCATGGGCGCGATCGGCAACAACCAGCTACGGGTGATGCCGCTGGACGTGGCCAATCAGGGGGCCATACGAGACTTCGATCGTGATACCGCAGTGGAAGTGCCTTGCGCTATCGACTGCAACGGCGCGCGACCGCTGTCCGCAGGCGGTCTCCCCGAGCAGATCAGAGAGTTGGTTCTTCGAGTCAAGGATTTCGAGCGGATCACCGTGGCAGCCGCGCTGCGGGGATCGCGGCCGCTGGCGGTTGACGCCTTGACCGCCAATCCGCTGGTCGATCGCCGCGAGTTGGCGGAGAAGCTGGTTGACGCGTACCAACGAGCTCATTCTCCCTGGCTCGATTATCTGACATAAGGCCGAACGAGCAAGGGTATCCGAGCAAGCTGCCGCATGCGCACGATTGATTGCACCTCAACCGATTTCGACTCTATACTCTTAAGTGTCGATTCGAGGGCAACATCCTTAGAACTTTTGGGGAGGATATTATGCGACTTCCGTTCCGGGTCGGTGACCTGATCGTTCCCGTCCTGCTGACCGCGTGCGCTTGGGCTGGTTCGATGCAATCTGCGATGGCTCAATCCGGATCCGATCTCGACCGGGTTCTGACGCTGGCCGAGGCCAGAACCGGACCGCATTCGCTCTCCGTCGATCGGGGCGCCCCCGGCCTGTGGCAGCGCCTGCTGCGGCTGCAGACGACGGCAAGCGTGCTTTACACCACGGCCCATCCGGATGACGAACAGGGGGGCACTCTGACCTACCTCAGCCGCGGGCAAGGCGTGCGCACCTCCCTGCTGACTCTCAACCGCGGAGAGGGTGGCGCCAATGCCATCGGGGCCGAGCTGTTCGACGGGTTGGGTCTGATTCGAACCGAGGAACTCCTCGTTTCCGATCGCTACTACGGTCTCGACGACCAGTATTTCACCACTTTGATCGACTACGGCTACTCGAAGAATCTGGGAGAGGCTATGCGGCAATGGAAGAGGGAGAACGTTCTGCGGGATGTCGTGCGGGTCATTCGAATCAACCGGCCGCTGGTTCTCGTCTCCCGCTTCCATGGGAGTCCGAGAGACGGTCACGGCAACCATGAAACCGCGGGGGCGGTGACCCAGGAAGCCTTTGCGTTGTCCGGCGACCCCAATCAATTCCCTGAGCAGATCCGGGATGAGGGGCTCAGGCCATGGCAGCCTCTCAAGCTCTATCGGAGCAATCTCCGGCCGCGGCGTTTTTTCGGCGGAAGAAGCGAGCCACCCGATCAACGCTGGAACGTCGACGTCAACGCCGGGACGTTCAGCCCTTGGCTGGGAGAGAGCTACCAGGAGTTTTCAGCCCTGGGCCTGAGCTTTCAACGCTCCCAGAACAGCGGGCGTCGACGCGAAAGGCCGGGAGCTCACCACCAGTTTTTCGAGAGGGTAAAAAGTCGTGTTGAGGCTCCGGAGAGGGAAGCCGGTTTCTTTGACGGCGTCGATACGTCGATTTCAGGAATCTACCGGCTCCTGGGCGAAACTTCGCCCGAAGGCGTTGCCGCGTTGCTCTCGAAAATCGAGAGCCGGGTAAAAGACTCCGTTGCGGCCTACAACGTCCACAACCCCGCCGCGGTCGTGCCCTTCCTGGTGCAGGGGTTGAGCCAGACCCGCGAGGCCATCCGGCTGTCTAAGGGCCACAGCGAGGCGCTCTTCCTGCTGACGATCAAAGAGCGGCAGTTTCAGGATGCCGTCAATACGGCTCTGGGGCTCCAGTTTCGAGCCCTGTCGGCGCCGCTGGGCTCTGGAGATCCCGGTTCCCCCTTCTCGCCGGCAGCCACCATGGGAGTAGTCGTCCCCGGTCAAAAATTCCAAGTAGAGGTTTCGCTCGTCAATCCCAGCAGTCTTCCGATTCAAACCGAACGGATATCCCTGGGTGGCGCCGGGGCTTGGGAGATTGAGGGAGACTCCCAAGCGGGCAAGTCGCTGCATTCGGGTGAAAAGCTCTCTACTCCATTCGCCGTCACGACGCCTCAGGACGCAAGCCTTTCGCGACGGTACTTTCAGCGAGGATCGATCCACGAGAGCCGCTACCAGATTCGGGAGCCCGAATACCTGCATCTGGCCGGCCGTAAACCGGCGCTCTCGGCCGCGGTCGACTACTCGATTGGGGGACAGTCGGTCACGGCGAGCGCCGTGGTCTACCGCCGGGAGGCGAATCTCCCTTATGGATATGAATATCGCGAGCTGAAGGTCGCGCCAGCCCTTGTGGTCAATGTCTCCCCGGCTCATCTGATCGTCCCGCTGGGGTCGAGACGGAATAGGATCTCGCTGGAAGTGGAGTTGCTCAATAACCAGAGTGGAGGAAGCCAAGGCGAGCTTGTGCTGGAGGCGCCCGACGGTTGGCGCGCTCAGCCTGACCGACAAACTTTCCAATTTTCGCAGGCCAACGCGCGACGGAACTTCAGTTTCTCGGTCACCGCACCCCAACTCAGCGCGGGGACCTACGACCTCCAAGTGGTCGCCCGAGCAGGAGGCCGGGACTACCGTCAGGGTTATCGGATGATTCGCCATCGAGACTACGATATTCGCTACTTGTACCGGGATTCGGTGACCCGGATCAGGGGTGTCGATGTCAAGATCGCCCCTCGGTTACGGGTGGGCTATGTCATGGGCGTGGGAGACGAAGTTCCCGGCGGGATCGAACAGATGGGCGCCCAAGTCACTCTCCTGGACAGCAAGGACCTGGCCACGGGAGATTTGGACGCCTACGGCGCTATCGTGGTCGGCACGCGAGCCTATGCCGTGCGCCAGGACTTGACTACTTACAACCAGCGGCTCCTCGATTACGCGCGTCAGGGAGGGAACTTGATCGTTCTCTATCAAACGCAGGAGTTCGTTCCCGGGAAGTGGGCCGCCTTTCCAGCCGAGCTGCCGCGCAGGGCCCAAGAAGTTTCGGAGCAGGATTCACCGGTGAAGATCCTGGCTCCCGACCACCCGGTCTTCGGGGGACCCAATAAGATCGCGTCCGCCGATTTCGACGGCTGGGTGGAACAGCGCGGCTCCAAATTCTTTTCCAGTTGGGACAACGCCTACGTACCCCTGATTGAAACGCAAGACCAGGGGCAGGAACCACAAAAAGGAGGGTGGCTCAGCGCCCGATACGGCAAGGGCTACTACACTTATTTCGCCTATGCCGTTCATCGGCAACTCCCTTACAGCGTGCCCGGAGCCTATCGAATCTTCGCCAATCTCCTCTCGCTGGGCCGCTGACCACCAAAGATATCCAGGGTGGATTGCGGGCAGGTCAGCCCAGGACATCGCGCGAAGATCAGGGAGGGAAGATCGAGTTGTTCGCTTCCCTCGGCCGTTACCCGAGGCTTCGTTTGTCGTTTGACACTCTCGAAGGTTTCTGCCAGCATACGGACATACGAAAGGCGACTCCCCTCTTCTACTCCTCAGTAGCTCAATTGGTAGAGCATCCGGCTGTTAACCGGAGGGTTGTAGGTTCGAGTCCTACCTGAGGAGCCAATTCCAAGTGGCCGTTTACTAACTTCGGCCCCACAGGTTAACAAGACCCCGAATGGCGACCCATCGGGGTCTTGTTGTTTGTGGCGTGTTTTCAGTCACTTACTTCGCCACACACATCCACGCCCATTCTTCAGTTCGCAATTCCCACTTGGGGTGGCGCGTGCAACCATGGGGGGTTGCGCACGCCCACCCAAGATGTCGGCTAAGAATTCTCCGAGATGGGTATTTACTTGACTCAGGTATTGGGAAATAGCCCCTACATGTTGTGGTCGTCCGTAGCGCGTGTCGCGGTGCCTCCGACCAGCGATTTGTAGGGTGCCGGTGGCACGGCGACGGCCTGTTGAACCAGGCGGTAAAAGAGCTTGCCTCGACTTCTGGACTTGCGGCGGTTGAAGCGGAAGGCGAATTCGTCGAGGTAGGAGTCGAGATGCTCGTGACTGACCGCTCCTTGATGCGTGCCCAGTATCCAGCGCTTCACTAACGACACCACGCGGTGCACCCGGGGGAGCAGTTTCGAGGCGCGCGCCGGTTGCCCCTCCAGGTAGCTCACCTCGTGGCGATAGCCGTCGCCTTCGAGCGGTTCGTATCCCAGCCAACCGTCGGTATGGACCACGCTGCCGGGTTCGATCGACTCGCCGACGAAGGCCATCAAGCTGTCCCCGGAGGCGTTGGGAATGGTGCGTATCCGAACCCGCCCGATGCCGGCACCATCTTCCTCGGCCGCTACTACAATCAGCGCCTTAGCGTCGGTTTGGCGACCGCGCACGCCCTCCTCCAAGCCTCCTAAGTAAGTCTCGTCAACCTCCACGCGCCCGCTGAGCCGATCGCGTCCGGGCCGCACCATGGCGCGCCGGAGCTTATGCAACCAAGTCCAGGCCGTTTTGTAGCTGCCCAGGCCCAACACCCGCTGCAAGCCCAGCGCGCTCGCCCCGTTCTTCTGGCTCGTGAGCCACCACATGGCTCGAAACCATCCCAGCCAACTCTGGAGGGGTTGGCGGGTGTCTTGAAATATTGTGCCCGCCGTTGGAGAAGCTTGATGCCCGCAGCCGGCGCACTCCAGCAGCGCTGTCCGCACCGCCCACGCTTTGTCGTGCCCGCATCGCGGACAACGAAAACCCTCCGGCCAGCGGAGTTGACACAGATACTCTCGACAGGCCTGCTCGGTGGCGAAACGCGCCTCGAACTCGGCCAGATTCCGAGGATAATCTTCCATTTCCCCGATCCTACATCTTGTGGTCACCTGAGTCCAGTAAATACCCATCCTCAACTAATTTGATGACGGACAGCGCTAAAACGTCAGCCAAGAGGCTTCGTCAAGCAATCGGTCCTGTGTGTTCCTTATTTCTTCAATCACTGAGTCAATCTCCTCGTGGCATCGCCACGCCGGTATCCGTAGGACTGTCCAACCGAGTTTGACTAGGACGCGGTCTCGTGTAACGTCCTGGCGCCGTTGTCTGCCTCCGGCGTCAAGGTGCTGTCCAGCTCGTAGCCCTCCACCTCGGGCTTGGCGTAGGGGAAGAGTCCCCGGAGTTGCATGATCGCCGTCAACCTCGACGCAGCTTGATGCCCTGTTCCAGCAGCGCAAAGTCCAGCTCGTAGCCCTCCACCTCGGGCTTGGCGTAGGGGAAGAGTCCCCGGAGTTGCATGGCGTCGAGCAGGAGTTTCTCAGACGTGCTGTCCGTGCGGAACTCGACGGACGGCGAACCAGCGCCCTCATTTCGGGCGACCTCATCGCGCAGATAGACCCGCAGGGAGGCCAGGGTTGGACTCCCCAAATCTCCTATGAGCGGGTGGGCGAGAACGATTAGAGCTCGACGGGAGCGGCTGACAGCTACGTTTAGGAGGTTCCTCTCTTTTTCTATCCAACGGGCGCCGCTCTTGGACATGCCGGGAGAGAGCACGGAGGAAAGAACGATCGCATCACGCTCGTCTCCCTGCAAGCGGTGTGCGGTTCCGCTCACAAAATCGATGTCGTCCAGGACATCCTGGCCGAATTGCGTTTTGGCGATTTGATCGATGAGTCGCGCCTGCGCGGTGAACGGAGTCACCACGCCGACGGTTTTGTAACCGGAGTCGATTACGCCACGAAGTTGCTTCACTGTTTGCTCCGCCTCTGCCTGGTTTAGCCAGCTTCCAGTGGCGGGCCGTACTACCGCGCCGTCGACATCGCACCAGTAGATGGCACGATCACGCTGGGATGTATCAGAGACATCCGTCAATACGGTGAGTTCACCCTTGTAGAACGTCTTGTTGAACCAGCGGGCGATGTGTGGGTGGCAGCGGTAGTGCTCGTTAAGAAGAACTGGTGTTTGGGGTCTTGCGGCAAACTCGAACGCGGAGTAAGCCGAACCGTCTTTGTGGTGGACGCCGCGCTCGCGCAGATCGTCGTTGTCGAACCCCGTCGGTCCGGAACCTGCCCGCGCACGCCGTGATTGCCGGTGCGGACTAACAAGCCGCTACTCACGTCCTTTTCCGCGCGGTCGACGGCCACGTATTGACCACCACGTCGCGCCCCCGAGACTCCCGCGCCCTGCGAATCCGGCATGGCGCACGCCTACACCCGCAAGCAAAAAAAGCGCTACCGCTACTACGTCTGCCGCAACGCCCAGCAGCGGGGCTGGTCGTCGTGCCCGAGCAAGGCGCTCAACGCTCACGAGATTGAAACCGCCGTGGTGGAACACATTCGCGGGGTCGGGCGCAACGAGGAGATCGTCCACGACGATCAAGGGGGTGCGTGAGCAGAGTGACCGGCGAATGACGGAACTGGAGGTCGAACGGCGCCGACAGGAAAGCGAGCTTAAGCAGCTCTATTCCAGCGTCGAGAAGCTGGTTCACGGGGCCGGTTCGGAAAGCTCCAACGGCCGATCCACGACCGATCAGCTGGCCGACCTGCAGGATCGAATCCGAGCCTCCGCGCAGCGGATCACTGCCATCCGCGAAGAGGTCATTGCGCTGGAGCGGGAAACCGTGGGCGAAAGCGAGTTGACCCAGGCCCTGGCGCACTTCGATCCGGTGTGGGAGTCGCTGTCGCCTCGCGAGCAGGCGCGAATCATCCGGCTGCTCATTGAGCGGATCGGGTACGACGGGCGGGACGGCAGGGTCACAGTGGCCTTTCGCTCGGTGGGCATCAAGGCGCTCTGCAGCGAAGGGGACATCGCCGGAAAGGAGGCGACAACATGAGAGCAACCCCATCCAGCTCAACGAACCCGGGGCCGAGTTCGGTTGAGGTCTCCTTTACCTTCCGCACCGCCAACGGCCGGAATCGCAATCATGGAGGCAAGGACCGAGCGGTCGAACCGGGGAACGTGCCCCGTGTCTCGAGAATTATGGCCTTGGCCATCCGCTTCGACGATTTGGTCCGGCGTGGCGAGGTTAGTGACTATGCGGACCTGGCACGACTCGGCTATGTGACGCAGGCTCGAATTTCGCAGATCATGTGCCTGCTCCACTTGGCGCCCGACATTCAGGAGGCGCTGCTGTTCCTGCCGCGCACCCTCCAGGGCCGCGATCCCATCCGCGAGAAGGACCTTCGCCCCATCGCCGGCGTGCCGCACTGGAGCCGTCAGCGCAGGATGTGGGCGCGGCTGGTCGCACAGCGGCTGAAGTAACCGCAACCCTCGGGTCGGGCCAGATTATCGGCCCTTGCCCTTGCGCTCCTGTTCGGTCTCACCTCCGCAGGCTTTTGCGCTGTCCACACACTCCTGCCATCAGGCTGCCTTCGTCCGGTGAGCTGCCACCGGCATCCTATTATTTTTGTCCACTGACTTCCTATATAGGAGCTTGATGGGTATTTACTTGACTCAGGTGACCACAAGATGTAGGATCGGGGAAATGGAAGATTGTCCTCGGAATCTGGCCGAGTTCGAGGCGCGTTTCGCCACCGAGCAGGCCTGTCGAGAGTATCTGTGTCAACTCCGCTGGCCGGAGGGTTTTCGTTGTCCGCGATGCGGGCACGACAAAGCGTGGGCGGTGCGGACAGCGCTGCTGGAGTGCGCCGGCTGCGGGCATCAAGCTTCTCCAACGGCGGGCACAATATTTCAAGACACCCGCCAACCCCTCCAGAGTTGGTTTCGAGCCATGTGGTGGCTCACGAGCCAGAAGAACGGGGCGAGCGCGCTGGGCTTGCAGCGGGTGTTGGGCCTGGGCAGCTACAAAACGGCCTGGACTTGGTTGCATAAGCTCCGGCGCGCCATGGTGCGGCCCGGACGCGATCGGCTCAGCGGGCGCGTGGAGGTTGACGAGACTTACTTAGGAGGCTTGGGGGAGGGCGTGCGCGGTCGCCAAACCGACGCTAAGGCGCTGATTGTAGTAGCGGCCGAGGAAGATGGTGCCGGCATCGGGCGGGTTCGGATACGCACCATTCCCAACGCCTCCGGGGACAGCTTGATGGCCTTCGTCGGCGAGTCGATCGAACCCGGCAGCGTGGTCCATACCGACGGTTGGCTGGGATACGAACCGCTCGAAGGCGACGGCTATCGCCACGAGGTGAGCTACCTGGAGGGGCAACCGGCGCGCGCCTCGAAACTGCTCCCCCGGGTGCACCGCGTGGTGTCGTTAGTGAAGCGCTGGATACTGGGCACGCATCAAGGAGCGGTCAGTCACGAGCATCTCGACTCCTACCTCGACGAATTCGCCTTCCGCTTCAACCGCCGCAAGTCCAGAAGTCGAGGCAAGCTCTTTTACCGCCTGGTTCAACAGGCCGTCGCCGTGCCACCGGCACCCTACAAATCGCTGGTCGGAGGCACCGCGACACGCGCTACGGACGACCACAACATGTAGGGGCTATTTCCCAATACCTGAGTCAAGTAAATACCCATCAGGAGCTTTATATACTACCCTCTTCGACCCGTTGACCCAGGTGAGCCGCATTGTCCGATAGGCCGGACTGCTCGACAGTCCTGGTCTCCGGTCCCTGGGCATAGCCACTGTAATCTCCCCTGAGAGAGGATTTGCCATGAGCAGTCAGTCGAGAGGCAGACCACGCGTTGAGGAAATCACCGGCCCGCAGCGGCGCACATTGGGCGAGCTGCGCCGTTTCACCGGCCGGCAGGGGTTTCCCCCGACCATCCAGGAACTCGCGGACATCCTCGGGATATCGACCCCGAGCGTGCGCGACCAAGTCAGCCAACTGGTGCGCAAAGGCTACGTCAAGCGAGAGGCGAGGAAGGCGCGCGGCTTGACCATCTTGCGGGAACCGACGGAGGAGGTGCTCAGCCTGCGGACCGTCCCCATCGTCGGCAGAGTCGCTGCCGGCCAGCCGATCCTGGCCGAGGAGAACATCATCGGCGAAGTGCTGGTCGACAGCCGGGTCGCCCGCCATGGACGCTGCTTCGCACTGGAAGTCCAAGGCGACAGCATGATCGATGCCGACATCGACGACGGCGACCTGGTCGTGGTTCGGCAACAACCGCTGGCGGAGAGTGGGGACATCGTGGTGGCGCTGCTCGATCAGGAAGCTACCGTCAAACGGCTCTTCGTCCGTGACGAGCGCATCGAGCTCCGGCCTGAGAACCCGAAACTTCGCCCGATGCCGATCGGCCCCGACGACGGACTGCGCATCCTGGGCAAGGTCATCGCCGTCAGCCGGTCCGGGAGCCATCCCTCCAACGCGGAAGCAAGCGCAAGATCTTTCAGGTCCATATAGTGTCCACAACTGGGTCCCGGCCGGGCCCCTTGCGCCTGCGCCGGAAGACAGCGGTGGTCACACCATCCGCCGCTTTCAAGGAGACCCGCTTGTGACCAGACCCGAAGAGGCGATCGCTGGCCCCGTTCACGGCGGCCAAACCCTTTCCTAGACGTAAGTGCCTCGCAGTGGTCATGGAGAGACTCCGTCAGGGACTTCAGTGATCAAAGAGCGGTAACCCGTCTCCCGCCGCCGCACTCGCTCCAGGGGCCGGATTTCCAACCAGTGCTCCGCGAGGCGCCGGAGTCGCTCAAGCGACCGGCCCAGCCCGGCATCGCTGATGCCTCCCTCTCGGTGGAGGCGATTCAGCGCTGACGCGCACTCGACTCTGCTTCCCCACCACGTAATCACGCTGGGGTTCTGCCGAAGCAGCGCTCGCCTGTTCTCGCTTCCCGGTTCCTCGACGAACAGAGAAACCAGGGCCGAAGAATCCCAGTATGTCACCGGCTTCCTCCCTTTCCGTGACGACGAGGCGGCTCGCGCTGAGGCCTTCGGCAAGGCCCGGTACGTCTGTGGACAAGAAGCACTCGACATCGAGCGGGGCCCGTGGAGGATCGGCTATTCCCAGTCGCACCAGCTCCGCAGCAGCCTCGTGAGCGGTCAGTTCCGCCGCGCTGTACGCCTCGATCCGGGCCACCGGCTTGCCGTGATGCGTAATGAGCACCGTCTCCCCGCTACGCACCTCATCGAGGAGACCGCTAAGCCCATTCTTGGCTTCGCTCACACTGGCTCGTTTCATATAGCTATTCTAGACTCATTCAACTCGCCAGATCCCCGGAACGGGCGACTCGCCACACGCCGGTATCGGTGTGCAAGCGAGGTTCCTTGATGCTGGTTGAGCTAGTGTCGAAACTGGCCGCGACCCGTGAGGTCTTGGCCCTCGAGCAGGAACAGAGCCGCAGGGTTTCGGGACTCTACTCGCCTTGCGCCGGATGCGCGGCTGATCGCGTTGGGAACCGGGCCGGCGGTGGCGAGGACTCGTTCGCGAACATGCGGCTGGCCGTGGCTCTACGGACTGTCACGTGGCGCAGGTTTGACATGCCAGCGTCGTGAGTCTTCGCCCCAGTTGGCCAGAGTTCAGCCCGCCTCCGGATGAAAATCCTCGGCGCAAGAGCGCCTGCGATTATTTTTTTTCACGAACTCCTTGACACCGGTGGTACAATTCCTACGGTCTCGTCACTCCGTCCGTGACTGGCACGGCCGACTGATGGCGCGGACCGTAACACGCTACTTTTTCTAGGAGATTGAAATGGCAATCAGAATCATTGTTGGCTTGGTCTGGCTTTTGGCGATTGTGCAGGCCCTGGCAGCGGACGCAGTTCCTGCTGGGATCGTGCCACTCGTGCTGGTCGTTCTGGGCTTGGTGTATGGCGGGATGGCGCTCGACGCTGAAGACGCGACGGCCTACTTAGTGCTTGCTCTGGCGGTCGGCGCTGCCGCAAGTACGGACGTGCTGAGCAATATCCAGCAGGTTGGCGGTCACCTGGACGCCATCGTCGATGGGGTCAGCACCTCCCTTTATGCCGGTGTGGTTACCGTGCTCGCTAAGAGGGCGCTCAACCGCGTCAAGGGTTGAATATGAAAGGCGGACCAGCGGCCAGCAGCCGCTGGTCCACCTAAAAACTGACGGGTACGCACGGCGCACTCGACCTGCGGCAGCAGGTTCGGTGTGGAGTGTAGCTACTTTCACCGTCTGCGGCTCATCGTCGCCGCGCGCCGTGCGTGTTTCCGCGAGACCGCGTCCCGTTTCTGGCCGACCTCCGTTCAAGCGTCCTGAGATCCTCCGTGGACTGGTGGGCGGGTTTCGTTCGGATTCTCGGCAAGATTCCCGGTCGTTCAAGCCGGAGCCTCGGCGCCACAAAACGCGTGCCCCACCCTTGTTGCGCAAGCATAGGGCAAGGTCAAGGCCTACATCCAGCTGGTGCTGGCCGTGGCCACCAAGGCGCTCAATGGACGCGCCGCCTCCAGCCGCAAGCGCCGCTTCGATCCCCGAAGCGCCCGCTACGACTTCCGGGTTTTCCTGCTCCACCTCGAGTTGATCGGCGACGAATTCAAGACCGCGCGCAAGCACCTGCTCGCCGCGCTGCCGGGGGACTCGGCGTTCCGGCTCGGGAGACCGACGCCCGAGGCGCCACCCGCCGTCGAGGCGGATTCCATCACCACGGGGGCCGGGCCGCAAACCCGGCCTCCGGCGTTTGAGGAGGACGCCGACACCCCAACCGAAGGAGAAACAACGCGATGAGAGTTCGGATCAAGAACACCGACCTGGACGGCAAGCCACTCCAGGGCGAAGGGGAAATCTTTACCGGCAAGACCGAGCTCGAGGTCGTCCAGGCCATGCGGGGCGCAACGCTGTTCTCCGATCAGACGACGATTGAGGACTGCCTCGACATGCTCCTGCGCAACGCCAAGATGCTCTCCGGCATCGATCTGGCCGTCAAAGGCGACACGCCCAAGGAGAAGGCGGGCGCCCTCCTCTCCTCCCTGATCGACCACGGCTTGGCGGAATACGTCGAGGCGGAGCCTGCGGCTCCGATCACGTTGCCCGCCGACGTCTGGCAAGGCCTCGAGTCAGTGAGACGGTCCGGACTCACCAACATGTTCGACCGGCCCGCGGTCATCAAGATCGCCGAGATGCTCGACTTCCCGGAGACGGCGCGTTGGATCGAGGGCCACCACGGCCCGTATACCGAAGGGCTGTTCAAGGGATTCGCGGTCGACCCCGAAGAAGGGAAACTCTGATGTGCGGGCAGGCCGGCATCATCCTGGGACAGAAGCGGCGCCGCGCCGAGGAGCGCGACCATCTCGCCTGGCTGTTCACTCAGCTCCTCGTGTTCAACGAGCCCCGGGGACCCCATGCCACCGGAGTGGCCTGGCTCAAACGCGACGGCGAGCACCGGCTCTTCAAGCGGCCGGTGCCGGCCAGTCAATTCGTGAGCGACAAAGCGTTCCATGAGGTCCTGAGCGGGGTCGACAACCGCACGACGCTGCTGCTCGGCCACACCCGCTGGCGCACGCGCGGCGACGAGCAGATCAACGAGAACAACCACCCGATCCGGGCCGGGGACATCCTCGGCACCCACAACGGCACGATCTACAACGCCAACTACCTGTTCCGGCGGTTCAAGCTGCGGCGCTTCGCCGAGGTGGACAGCGAGCTGCTCTGCCGCCTGGCTGGCCGGG
The DNA here is from genome assembly GCA_965248235.1 of Bryobacterales bacterium. Taxonomy (GTDB): domain Bacteria; phylum Acidobacteriota; class Terriglobia; order Bryobacterales; family UBA6623; genus UBA6623. The sequence continues at coordinate 312,011 of CBDFIU010000005.1, forward strand.
CCGCCAGAGGTGGCCCGATTGACACCGTCCGGTTAAAGGACCGTCTCAGATTCTGCCGCGGGCAGATGGCGGCGGTGTTGGCCTCCCGGCTCGATCCCGAGACCGTCCTCGTGCTCAAAGGGAACAAGCCGCTCGAGCTGCGCTTCCATGCCCGGCACCGGGCCGTCCTCTATGCCTCCGATCCGGCCTACCTGGACGCGGCTCTGGACGGGGAGCGAGGATGGCACGAGCTGGCCGTTCCCGCCATGAGCCTAATCCGGTTCCGGCATCGGAATATGTGGGACTTCTCGATCGAGCGGTTCGAGTTCGTCGCGCAGGCCAGGCGGCGCAAGAACGCCCCGGCTGCGGTGGCTCCATGACGCTGAGGCAGCAGCCGACAGAACCCAGAGAGTCCCCGAAGATGAACACATCCGGCATGCTGAAGCTCTTCGTCTACGGCACGCTCAAGCGCGGGTACGGGAACCACGACCGCTTTTGCCGGGGGGTGGGGGAGATCCGGGAAGCCCAAGTCCGCGGCCGACTCTACGAGGGGCCGGGTTTTCCGCTCCTCGAGGTTCCGGACGAGGACATCCTCGCCCTCGGGACCGCCGAACCGTTGGCAGACGTGGCCACACAGGCGGGGCTGTCCGATTGGGTGGGGTCAGACCCCCGACCGGTGCCCGAATGCGCCGCAACGGGCGCCTGGGGCGCCGTGTACGGGGAGCTGCTCACCTTCGACGACCCCGAATCCCGCCTACCCGCCATCGACCGCCTGGAAGGGTTCCGCCCGGGCGGCTCCAGCCTCTACCGACGCGTGCTGGTCCCGGTCACGGTGAACGGCACCCGCGAACTCGCCTGGGTCTACACGGTCGAGACGACCGGCATCAAGCGGCGCCGGATCGTCTCCGGCTGCTGGCCGGAGTAGCGGCTAACCGACCACGATGTCGGTCCTTCCATGTAGGTGCAATGTGTCGCCCGTCGCACCGTTCTCCTGCCGTCGCATTCAGGCGGGGCCAGAACTTTGATTGACATTCTGGCACAATATCACCTATTTTAAGCTTGTTTCTACGAACATGTGCCAGTCAAGCTTCGCCAGCACGGACTCCCTCGTCGGAACGGCTCGGCTGGGTTCACGAGGATGGCCAGAGCAATGATGGAAGATCGGTGGTTCTCCGTAGACGAGATTGCAGCCTACCTCGGGATCAAGCGGGACACGGTCTACAAGTGGATCGCAGAAAAGCAGATGCCGGCACACCGGATGGGGCGCCTCTGGAAATTTCGCAAGGAGGAAGTAGACGAATGGGTGAGATCAGGAGGAGCCGACGAGACCAGGGATCAAGGACATGAGTGATAGCAGAACCCCTTGCGGGCCCCATCGCGCGAACGAACGAGCGAACCCGGGCGCCGATTCTTGTCCAAGGTCAATTCCTCGTTGCGCACCGAGTTCGAGAATCTGAGGCGGAGGAAACACACAGTTGGAACACATCGGAGAGATCGAGAAACGGCTCTGGTCCAGCGCGGACAACCTGCGGGCCAACTCCAATTTCGCCAGCAATGAGTACTTCCTCCCTGTCATGGGGCTGATCTTCCTTCGGCACGCGTACAGTCGTTTCCTCAAGGTGAAGGACGTGCGAGCAGCCAGCAGATGTCGCGCGAGGAGATCCGTGAGTTTTTCTTCAAGGAAGGGCTCATCAGATTCGACGAAACACCATGCCGAAGCTTCGATCTGGAGAGGGATCTGACGGAGGAAAACTGGGAGCGGTTCGCTCAACGGGCAGGGCTTCCCGATGGCCTGGAGCCGATTGCGACGCTGGAGAACCTGCATTTGGTCAAAGCCGCAGAAATGACGCACGCGGGTGCATGGCTGCTCGCCGACGACATCACACGCTACACCCTGCGGGCCGGGGTGACCTGCGCGGTTCTTCGGGGCGCGACTAAGACCCACATCCTCGACCGGAAGGAGTTTACCGGCGACCTCTATTCAATCTTCGAGGATTGCATGGAGTACCTGCAGGCCAAGCTCAACACGGCTTTGATACCCCATGCACGGGGAAGGGACGAACGGCTCGAGCTCCCTGAAGATGCCTTGCGGGAAGCGCTGGTCAATGCCATCGCCCATCGGGACTATCGATCCACGGCGAACGTCCAGGTCTACGTCTTCCGCGACCGCTTGGAAATCGTGACGCCGGGCGGCCTGCCGGCGGGGATGCGCGAAGAGGACTTGGGCACGAAAAGCGTCCCTCGGAATCCCCTCCTGTTCGGGATGTTCTACCGCATGGGATTGGTCGAGCAGATCGGCAGCGGCATCCGACGCATCCGCCAGTTGTGCCGCGACTACGAAGTCGCAGAGCCGCTGATCGATGTCTCCGAGAATTGGGTGACGACGACGTTCGCACGGCAGATCGAACATGCCGCGGACCGGGGAACCCGGCATGCCGCCCCGCAACTACCCGACATGTCCCCGGCAAGTACCCCACAAGTAACCCTGCAAGTCAGAAACCTCATCCGTTGCCTCGACGGTGAGCGGACACGAGCGGAAATCCTTCAGAGCCTGGGACTGAAGGATCGGACGAACCTGGCCAAGGAATACGTGCAACCGGCTCTTTCCGAGGGCCTCATCGAGATGACCATCCCGGATAGACCCCGCAGCAGCAAGCAGAAATATCGGCTGACGGACAGCGGCCGGGAGTTGCAGGGTCGTTTGAGGCAGACGCAATGAGCCCTTCGCCCTATACCGAAGACAACCTCGTCCAGCAGACCACCGCCGACTACCTCGAAGGTCGGCTGGGCTGGCAATCGATCTATGCCCACAACACCGAGACCTTCGGACCGGACGGGACACTCGGGCGGACGAACGATGGTGAAGTTGTGTTAACCCGCCATCTCCGCCAGGCGCTCGAAGACTACAACCCCGGCCTACCTGACGGAGCCTACGACAACGCGATCCGTGAAATCACCCAGGTGACCGCCGCCCAGTCGACGCTGCAGACCAACCTCGAAAAATACGGACTCCTACGCAACGGCGTGAAGGTGACGTATCCGGACCCGCGCGGGGGTATGGAAACCCGGACGTTACGTGCATTCGATTTCGACAACGCGGAGAACAACCACTTCCTCGCCGTGCGTGAACTCTGGATCAAGGGGCCGCTGTACCGCCGCCGCGCCGACATCGTCGGTTTCGCGAACGGCATCCCGTTGTTGTTCATGGAGCTCAAGAACATCCACCGGAACGTCCGCCGTGCCTATGACGAAAACCTCGCCGACTACAAGGACACGGTTGCCCACATCTTCCATCACAACGCTTTCGTCGTTCTAGGCAACGGCGTCGATGCTCGGCTCGGCAGCTACTCGGCCTCGTTCGAGTTCTTCCGCGAGTGGAAGCGCCTTGACGAAGACGAGCCCGGCGTCGTCGATATGGAGACGCTTCTCAAGGGCGTTTGCACGAAGTCGAACTTCCTCGACCTCTTCGAAAACTTCGTTCTCTTCGACGACAGCGGCGAAAGGCTGATCAAGGTCGTCACTCAGAACCAGCAATATCTCGGCGTGAACCGAGCGATTCGGTCGGTCGAGGCGCGTCACGAAGCGGCGGGCAAGCTCGGCGTCTACTGGCACACGCAGGGGGCGGGCAAATCGTATTCCATGGTCTTCTTCAGCCGGAAGGTGCACCGCAAGATCGGCGGCAATTTCACGTTTCTGGTGCTGTGCGACCGCGACGATCTCGCCAATCAGATCTACCGGACCTACGCCGGCTGCGGCGTCGTCGGGGAGCACGAAGAGGTGCGGGCCGACAGCGGCAAGCACCTGAAGCGTCTGCTCGGCGAGCACAAAACCTACGTCTTCTCCCTCATTCAGAAATTCAACGAAGACGTCTTGCCGGACGAGCCGTACTCGGACCGGGACGACATCATCGTCGTCGTCGACGAGGCCCACCGGACGCAATACGGCCGCCTAGCGCTCAACCAGCGCAATGCGCTCCCCAACGCCCTCTATATCGCCTTCACCGGCACTCCCTTGATGAAGGACGATGAGATCACGCGACGGGTGTTCGGCGACTATGTGTCCAGGTACGGGTTCCAGCGCGCGGTGGAGGACGGCGCGACGGTGCCGCTCTTCTACGACGCCCGGGGCGAGAAGCTCGGTATAGCCACCGACAAGCTCAACGAGCGGATCGCCGAGAAGCTCGAGGAGTTCGAGACGAGCGACATCGATGTCGAACAGCGCCTGGAGCGCGAATTACGGCGCGACTACCACATCATCACGGCGCCGGAGCGGCTCGACACCATCGCCGAGGATTTCATCACGCACTACACGACCGGGTGGGAAAGCGGCAAGGCGATGTTCATCGCCATCGACAAGGTCACCGCCGTGAAGATGCACGGCTTGATCACGGAGCGCTGGAACGAGCACGCGGCCCAGCTCGAGGGCGAAATCTCCAGCCTGACCGACAACGAAGAGCGCTTGGCGCTGGAGCGGCAGCTCACCTGGATGAAGGAAACGGAGATCGCGGTCGTTGTGAGCGAGGAACAGGGCGAGGTCGCGAAGTTCCGGAATTGGGACCTCGATATCACGCCCCACCGAAAGCTCATCAAGGAGGGCTTTGAGACCGCTGACGGGGAGCGGATCGATGTCGAAAGCGCATTCAAGAAAGACGGGCATCCGTTTCGCGTCGCCATTGTCTGTGCGATGTGGCTCACCGGGTTCGACGTGAAGAGCCTCTCTACGCTCTATCTCGACAAACCGCTCAAGGCGCACACGCTGATGCAGGCCATCGCGCGGGCCAACCGCGTTCATGAGGGAAAGAACAACGGCCTTATCGTCGACTACTGCGGCATCCTGAAGAACCTCCGCAGCGCGCTTGCGACCTTCGCCGGGCACACCGGTGAAGAAGACGGTGGCACGGCCGACCCTCCTGCGAGGCCCCAGGAGGAGTTGCTCGAAGAACTCCTCGAAGCCATTGGTATGGTGCGCTCCTTTCTCGCCTCGAAGGACTTCCGGCTTGAAGACATCATCGAGAAAAGCGGCTTCGAGCGGAACGCGGCAATCGTCTCTGCCAAGGAGATCATCAACGAGAACGACGAGACCCGGAAACGATTTGAGATCATGGCCCGGGCGGTGTTTCGGAAGTTCAAGGCATGTCTGAACGTGACGGGCATTAACGATCACCGCCGAGCGTATGACGCGATCAGCATCGTATACAAGAGTCTTCAGGAGGACCGGGAACAAGCCGACATCTCGCAGATCATCAAGGAGCTGCAGGGGATCGTCGGTGAGAGCATCGACGTGGCGGATACGGGGAGCGGCGAGGACGGCCGTCTCTATGACATCTCGGCCATCGACTTTGACAGGCTGCGGCAGGAGTTCCCGAAAAGGCCGCAGAAGAACACGCAGGTGCAGAATCTCAAAGCCGTGATAGAGAAACGCCTCGCCGTGATGCTCGCGCAGAACCCTTTGAGGACGGATTTCCAGCAGCACTATGAGAACCTAGTCGCCGAATACAATCGGGAAAAGGATCGCGTGACGATTGAGCGAACATTTGAAGCGCTGCTGAGATTCGTTGCCAACCTTGATGAAGAGCAGGAGCGCGCGGTTAGGGAAGGCCTCGACGAGCCGACGCTCGCGTTGTTCGACCTGCTAAAGAAGAGCGAGCTCGGGCCGGCCGAGATCAAGCGAATCAAAACAGTTGCGATAGAGCTCCATGCGAAGCTCCAAGCGGAACTCGCGCGCATCAGAGACTGGCAGAAGAAGGAGGCGACTCGGGACCGCGTGAAGCAAATGATCTTTGACTTTCTGTACAGCGATGAGACGGGGCTACCGACTGCGTATTCCGAGGCCGAGATCACCGTAAAGTCGTCCTTGGTCTTCGGGCATCTTCTCAACCAGCAGCCGCACGGAATAGCTCTAGCTGCAGTGTGAGGGTCACGCAATGCCCCCCCTTCGTTTCTGTGGATCGAGTCCTGCCAACTAACTCCTAGTGCAGACGGGATTTGGATCTTGGTGACTGCACAAGGAAATAGATAGATATGTGGGGTGCCCTCAACTTGCTTGTCGGACCTGAAGCAGGCGAACGCGATACCAAGAAAAACAAGGCCTTTTTGCCTTGTTGCCTCTCGCTGGATCTCGAGGTCGGCAGGGAGGACAGCCGCATTCACGCGTTTGCCGGAGTACGCGCGGATACCGGCCAGCGCATGGTGTTTCGTGGAGGCAATTTGGCGGCGGCGTTGGCGGGACTGGACGACCTCGCCGACGGAGCGTCCTTTATTCTGGGTCACAACTTGATCGCCTTCGATCTGCCCTGCCTCGCGGCGGCGAAGCCCGACTTGCGGCTTCTGAAACTCCCGAGCATCGATACGCTGTGTCTCAGCCCCCTTGCCTTTCCCCGGAATCCCTATCACCACCTCGTCAAGCATTATCAGGACGGCGGGCTCAAGCGCGGACAGCTGAACGATCCGGAGCTCGACGCGCGCCTCGCACTGGAGGTTTTTCGCGATCAGCGGCGCGCGCTGCGAGACCCCGCGCCGGACCTGCTGGCGGCATGGCATTGGCTGAGCACACCGGAACCCGAGGGCACAGACCGTGCCCTCGACGATTTCTTCTCCGAGCTTCGGGGCTCCCGTCGCCCTTCGGAAACCGAGGCGCTGGCCGCAATCGGAGAGCGGTTGGCCGATATCGCCTGCACCACGCAAGGGCGAGAGGTCACGGCGGAAGCGGCGAAGTCCGGCTGGGCCCTGGCCTATGCGCTGGCATGGCTGTCGGTAGCGGGCGGCAATTCGGTCATGCCGCCCTGGGTACGTCATCAGTTTCCGGACGCCGGTCGCCTGGTACGCCGGCTCAGGGATACCGCCTGCGGCGATCCGGACTGCACTTGGTGCCGCGAACGTCACGATGCCCGCAATGAGCTCACGCGTTGGTTCGGCTTCCCCGATTTCCGCCCCGAACCGGTGAGCGAGGATGGACAGCCGATGCAGCGGGCCATCGTCGAGGCGGCCATGGCAGGAAAGCATGTGCTCGGGATTCTACCCACCGGTACGGGTAAATCGCTCTGCTATCAGATCCCGGCCCTGTCGCGTTACGACAAGACGGGTGCTCTGACGGTGGTGATTTCCCCACTGGTCGCGTTGATGGCGGATCAGGTGGCGGGATTGGAAGCCCAGGGGATTGGCTCGTGCGTGACGGTCAACGGGATGCTGTCGATGCCCGAGCGAGCCGACGCCCTGGACCGAGTCCGGCTGGGCGATGCAGGCATACTCATCATCTCCCCCGAGCAGCTCCGCGCCCGCTCCGTGCGTCGGGCGCTCGACCAGCGCGAGATCGGCGGCTGGGTCCTGGACGAGGCACACTGCCTGTCGAGATGGGGCCACGATTTCCGGCCCGATTACCGCTATGTAGGTCGCTTCATCCGGGAGAAGGCGGGCGACGGACCGGTGCCGCCGGTGCTGTGCCTGACCGCGACCGCGAAGCCGGATGTCACGGAGGATATCGTTGGGCATTTCCGAGAATGGCTCGACATCGAGCTCACGGTATTCGACGGCGGCGCCGAGCGTTCCAATCTGACGTTTGAGGTGATTCCGACATCGGCTGGCGAGAAGTTCGCCGACATCCACCAAGTCTTGACATCTTACCTGCCATTGGCCATGCCGGGCGGCGCCATCGTCTATTGCGCGACGCGCCGGCAAAGCGAAAAAGTCGCGGAGTTCCTGCAACTGAAGGGGATTGAAGCCGAACATTTCCACGCAGGCCTACCGCCGGAGACGAAGAAAGACGTGCAGCGGCGTTTCATCAGAGGCGAACTGCGTGCAATCGCCGCGACCAACGCCTTCGGCATGGGCATAGACAAACCAGACGTGCGTCTGGTCGTCCATGCCGACATCCCGGGCTCGCTCGAAAATTATCTCCAGGAGGCAGGACGCGCCGGACGGGACCGTGCATCGGCGCGTTGCGTGCTGCTGTACGCGGCGGACGACATGGAACGCCAATTTGGCATGTCGGCCCGCTCGCGCCTCACCAGGGCCGAGATCCACGGCATTCTCCGAGCACTGCGCAACCTGGATCGCAAGAAGCGTTTCGACGGCGAGGTGGTGGCGACAGCCGGCGAAATTCTAGGGGAGGACGAGGACAAGGCCTTCGAGCGCGACTCTGCCACGGACGATACCCGCGTGAGGACTGCCGTCGCTTGGTTGGAGGAGGCGGAGCTGCTGACTCGTGAGGAGAACGCGGTCCAGGTGTTTCCTTCATCTCTCCGGGTGAGCTCGGTGGAAGAGGCCCGCGCGAAGCTGGAAAGGGCATCCGTCGCGGAGACCTATCGCGGGCAGTTGCTGCGGATCGCCGAGGCGCTGATCGAGGCTGGCGCCGACGAAGGCGTCACTACTGACGAGCTGATGGGCGTATCCGGTCTGAGCCCCGAGGGAGTGCGCGGCGCATTGTACGATCTCGAGAGGCTCGGTATCGCCAGCAACGACACGGCGTTGACCGCGTTCGTCCATGCGGGGGTGAAGCGTGCCTCCCTCAAGCGCCTGGAGGAGGCAACGGAGCTGGAGACTGCCCTGATCGCGCACATGCGCGAAGCGGCACCGGACCTGAGCAAGGGAGACACGTCGTCGCTGCATCTGCGCATCGCCTCACAGGTGCTGCGGGACGAAGGCCTAGCCGATCCCCTACCGGAACGGCTGTGGCGCATCATCCGCAGCATCGCCTACGACGGACGTGGAGAGGATGGCGCCGCAGGCAGCCTGTCGGTGCGAAAGCAGGACGCGGAGACGGCGCGAGTGACCCTCCAGCGCGAGTGGCAGGCCTTGGAGGAGACCGCCCAGCTGCGGCGCGCAGCGGCGAAGCGCCTCCTGGATCATCTCCTCGACTGCCTGCCACCCGGAAGCCGAGGCATGGATCTCTTAGCCGAAACTACGTTCGGGAAGTTAACTCAAGCGATTGAGTCCGATCTGATTCTGAAGGCCAGGATAAAGAATCCTGCCAAATTGCTGGACCGCGCCCTACTGTGGCTACACGAGCAGGAAGTCATTCGCCTCAACAAGGGTCTGGCAGTGTTCCGTCCGGCCATGACCATCCGCCTGGTGCACCGGGAACGACGTGGCTTTGCGAAGACCGACTTCGAACCCCTTGCCCTTCATTACAAGGGACAGGTCCTGCAGGTCCACGTGATGGTGGAGTTCGCCGAACGCGGCCTCGCCGCCATGAGTGAGGCGCTGTACCTGGCGATGGATTACTTCACGCTGAAGAGGAAGAGTTCCTGCGCCGCTGGCTGCCCGGCCGGGACCGGGAAATCGGCCGGCAGACGACACCCGACTCGTGGCGAGCAATCGTCGAAAGCCTGAAAAATCCCATCCAGCAACGCATTGTCGCCGACGACCGGGAGCAGACAAACATGCTGGTGCTCGCCGGCCCGGGCTCCGGCAAGACGCGAGTGCTGGTGCACCGCATCGCCTATCTGGTGCGCGCGAGGCGGGAGAACGCCCGCGGTATCTTGGCTCTAGCCTACAACAGGCACGCGGCGGTCGACATCCGCCGACGGCTTGAAGACCTCATCGGCCACGACGCGCGGGGTGTGACCGTGCTCACCTGCCACGCCCTGGCCATGCGGCTGGCCGGCGCCAGTTTCACGGGCCAGGCGGAGCGTCCCAACGACGAGGTCTTCCGGGAGGTGATCCGCCGCGCGGTGGAACTGCTGCGCGGTGAGGGTCTTCCGCCGGAGGAGGCGGACGAACGGCGTGAGCGGTTGCTGGCAGGGTTTCGCTGGATTCTGGTTGACGAATATCAGGACATAGGTGCAGACCAGTACGCATTGATATCGGCGCTTGCAGGGCGAACGCTCGATGACGAGGCGGGCAATCTCACTCTGTTCGCGGTCGGGGACGACGATCAGAACATCTATGCCTTCAATGGCACGTCGGTAGAGTTCATCCGCCGTTTCGAGGCAGATTACGGACCTAAACCCATCTATCTCACCGACAACTACCGTTCCACCGGCCACATCATCGACGCAGCCAACGCCATGATCGAGCCGGCGCGGGAGCGGATGAAGGGGGAGCATCCCATCCACATCAACCGGGCACGCGCGAAAGACCCGCTTGGTGGAACTTGGCAGAAGTTGGACCCGGTCTCCCAAGGGCGGGTGCAGATCCTGCCGGCGGGGCGCGATCCGGTCTCGCAGGCGCGAACCGCCATGGCGGAACTGCTGCGTCTCGCTGACCTGTTACCCGATTGGGACTGGTCACGGTGCGCCGTGATTGCGCGGGAGTGGGAGTATCTGGTTCCGGTACGGGCGTTCTGCGAAATGCACCATATTCCTGCGCAGATGGGGAACGAGGCAATCCCGGGCTTTTGGCGTCTGCGCGAGATCCGCACATTCGTCGAATGGCTGCGCAACCGGGAGCCCGGCGTCGTTGATGGCACCGCCCTGCGCGGCAGGGCGGACTCATGCGCGTCCAACCCCTGGAATGAGCTGCTGCGGCAAGCCATTGAGGAGCACGCGTTGGAAAACGGTAGCGCGGAGACCCCCGTGAACCATTTCATCGAATGGCTGGCCGAATGGGGACGGGAAATTCGTCGGCGTCAGCGCGGGCTTCTGCTGATGACTACTCACCGCGCCAAGGGTCTCGAGTTCGACCATGTGGTGGTGCTGGACGGCGGTTGGAATCGCGTCGGACAAGGCGAGGAACCGGATGAGGCCCGGAGACTGTACTACGTGGCCATGACGCGCGCCCAGAAGACCCTGACGCTGGCCCGCTTCGAGGGACCGCACCGACTGCAGGCGGCCTTGCTCGACAAGCCCTGTGTCTTGCATCGCGAATCGGGTGAACTCCCTTCGGCGGCCGAGGCGATGGAATACCGCTTCATCCAGCCGAGGCTTGAAGACGTGGATCTCGGCTTTGCGGGACGGCAGAGCAATCGTCAACCGGTGCATCGTGCCATCGCCGCGCTTTCTTGCGGTGATCAACTGCAAACGAGAGTTGTGAACAACGGCCGCTGGGAGTTGCTTAACAAAGGAGGCATGGTGGTGGGACGGTTGGCCAAGAGCTTCAAGCCGCCGACCGAAACACGGTGCCGGTCGGCCACGGTTCTGGCCGTCGTGGGATGGAGCCGCGAGGCATCTAAGCCAGAGTACCGTAACGGCATCAAATGCGATGCCTGGGAAGTGATCGTGCCAGAGCTGATATTCGAGCCGGACCGTTAATTGGCTTCGTAGATTTCGTCTCTGCTTTGGATTGGGCAGGCGGAAATGTGCTTGATAACGCTTCCGCCTCGAATTCGCCTGATCGGAAAAAGGGAAATCGGCGACAACTGCACTTCCGCCTCCCGCGAGCTACCAGATTTTCGTAAGTCGCTGTCACAGAAGAACTTATTCTCTAGGTCCGAACGGTGAGTGGTTATGAAGAGGGTTGCGCAAGGGGAGCCAAAATCATAACCGCGAACTTTTGCGGTCTGTTAGTTAACGCAAGACCCCGACGGACGGCCCCGACGGGGTCTTGTCGTATCTGGCGCTTTTCCAATCACTTGCGCCGACCTACACATTCTTTCCGATTCTCCGATTCGTAAATGACATCCGGTATAGCGCGTGCAACCATGGGGGTTGCGCACGCCCCCCCAAGATATCGTTTACGGATTCTCCCATTCTCCATTTAACATCCCGCTTTATTTAACGGCCCGGTTGCACGCGGACCACCGAAAGTGACACTTTTTCACTCGCTCCGGTAAGTATCTATATAGAAGCCGGGCCAAGAGGGTCCGGCGGATCACCAGACAGCGGCAGCGGCCGTGAGAACGGAGCCCGTTGTGGGTGCCGGCGACATCGCCATCGTGCGGTGTCGAGCGGACTCCAACGGCTCCTGACGACCGTTTCCGTCCCACGCGGCATCCACAGCACCTTCTCTTCCGCGGCCTCCCGCCAAGGAGGACCGGATGCCGACCAACGCAAACATCCCACCCACCCGCGATGAAGTGATCGCGGAGATCGCCTCGATCCTGGCCCAAGGCTGCCTGCGCCTCCGGAAGAGCCAAAGAATCTCGCCCACATCCGGGAACGAGGCCGGGAAAGACAAGCATTCTCAGGCGCTTACGGAGAATAGACTTGATCGTTCGGGCCACCGAAGCGTTCATGAATGAACGAGTTAACGCCCCGAGACAGCGAGGCGGAGGGACCGCCCGCCAGAGGGTGAGTCCATGAACAGGAGGAAATTGGATGAAAGCAAGCACCTATCAACAAATCCAGGAGCTGTCCCGACTGACCGTGGGCCAGCTCCGGGACAAGCACCTGGAGGTCTTCGGCGAGGAGACCCGCTGCCACCACAAGGCGGCCCTGCAAAAGCGCATCGCCTGGCGCCTGCAGGCCCTGGCCGAGGGAGGCCTCTCCGAGCGGGCCCGCCGCCGGGCCGAGGAACTGGCCAACGACGCCGATCTCAGAATGCGCGCCCCGCGTGATCCGATCCGGCCCGGCTCAGCGGAGGTGAGGGCTCGAACGGCGAAGAGCCGCATCCCGCCCTCGCGAGATCCGCGACTACCCGTGCCCGGCACACTGCTGGTGCGGGAGTTTCGGGGGCGCGACGTGGTGGTCAAGGTGCTCGATGAGGGCTTCGAGTTCGAGGACCGGCGCTATCCGTCTCTGTCGGCCATCGCCAAGGAAATCACGGGCAGCAAATGGAACGGGTTCTTGTTCTTCAGCCTCACCGGTGGTGACGCACCCGCGAGCGGGCGTCACCATCAGGGGGTGAGCGAATGAACAGAAGTCTCCGCTCCGCTCCGTCGATGACCCCGGCTTCTGCCCCGACTCAAAACGACGCCGTCCGCTGCGCAATCTACACGCGCAAGTCGACGGAGGAAGGGCTCGACCAGGATTTCAACAGCCTCGACGCGCAGCGGGAATCGGCCGAAGCCTACATCGCCAGTCAGCGGCACGAGGGCTGGAGTTGCCTGCCCGACCGCTACGACGACGGTGGCTTCACGGGCGGCAACATGCAGCGGCCCGCCTTCGAGCGCCTATGCGCGGATATCGAATCCGGCCGGATCGACTGCGTGGTGGTCTACAAGGTGGATCGTCTCAGCCGGTCGCTGCTGGACTTCGCCCGCATCATGGAGCTCTTCGACCGCCACAAAGTGAGCTTCGTCTCGGTCACCCAGCAGTTCAACACGACCAGCTCCATGGGGCGGCTCACCATGAACATCCTGCTCTCCTTTGCCCAGTTTGAGCGGGAGATCATCTCCGAACGCGTCAAGGACAAGATGTCGGCGGCCCGTCGCAAGGGCAAGTGGGTGGGGGGCCAGCCGGCCCTGGGCTACGACGTGGCCCCGGAAGGGGGCCGGTTGATCGTCAACCCGGAGGAGGCGGCTCAGGTGCGGGCGATCTACAATCTGTATCTTGAACACCAGGCCGCGATCCCGGTCGTCCAGGAACTCAACCGCCGCGGCTGGGTCACCAAACAGTGGATCACCAAGAAGGGCCATGAGCGCGGCGGCAAGCCCTTCACCAAGAACGCGTTGTATCGGCTTCTCACCCACGTGCTCTACACCGGCAAGGTGCGGTACGAAGGGACCCTCTACGAGGGCGAACACGACGCTATCGTCGATGCCGACGTGTGGCAACAGGTCCAGGAGGTGCTGCGCAGAAACGGCCTCTCGGGAGGACGGAAGGTGCGCAACAAGCACGGGGCGCTGCTCAAGGGCCTGTTGTATTGCACGCCCTGCGAATCCGGCATGGCGCACGCCTACACCCGCAAGCAAAAAAAGCGCTACCGCTACTACGTCTGCCGCAACGCCCAGCAGCGGGGCTGGTCGTCGTGCCCGAGCAAGGCGCTCAACGCTCACGAGATTGAAACCGCCGTGGTGGAACACATTCGCGGGGTCGGGCGCAACGAGGAGATCGTCCAGGCGACGACCAAGGGGGTGCGTGAGCAGAGCGACCGGCGAATGACGGAACTGGAGGTCGAACGGCGCCGACAGGAAAGCGAGCTTAAGCAGCTGTACTCCAGCGTCGAGAAGCTGGTTCACGGGGCCGGTTCGGAAAGCTCCAACGGCCGATCCACGACCGATCAGCTGGCCGACCTGCAGGATCGAATCCGAGCCTCCGCGCAGCGGATCACTGCCATCCGCGAAGAGGTCATTGCGCTGGAGCGGGAAACCGTGGGCGAAAGCGAGTTGACCCAGGCCCTGGCGCACTTCGATCCGGTGTGGGAGTCGCTGTCGCCTCGCGAGCAGGCGCGCATCATCCGTCTGCTCATTGAGCGGGTCGGGTACGACGGGCGGGACGGCAGGGTTACAGTGGCCTTTCGCTCGGTGGGCATCAAGGCGCTCTGCAGCGAAGGGGACATCGCCGGAAAGGAGGCGACAACATGAGAGCAACCCCATCCAGCTCAACGAACCCGGGGCCGAGTTCGGTTGAGGTCTCCTTTACCTTCCGCACCGCCAACGGCCGGAATCGCAATCATGGAGGCAAGGACCGAGCGGTCGAACCGGGAAACGTGCCCCGTGTCTCGAGAATTATGGCCTTGGCCATCCGCTTCGACGATTTGGTCCGGCGTGGCGAGGTTAGTGACCATGCGGACCTGGCACGACTCGGCTATGTGACGCAGGCTCGAATTTCGCAGATCATGTGCCTGCTCCACTTGGCGCCCGACATTCAGGAGGCGCTGCTGTTCCTGCCGCGTACCCTCCAGGGCCGCGATCCCATCCGCGAGAAGGACCTTCGCCCCATCGCCAGCGTGCCGCACTGGAACCGGCAGCGCAAGACGTGGGCGCGGCTGGTCGCACAGCGGCTGAAGTAGCAAGCAACCCTCGGGTCGGGCCAGATTATCGGCCCTTGCCCTTGCGCTCCTGTTCGGTCTCACCTCCGCAGGCTTTTGCGCTGTCCACACACTCCTGCCATCAGGCTGCCTCCGTCCGGTGAGCTGCCACCGGCATCCTATTATTTTTGTCAATTGACTACTTATATAGGAGGTTTATATACTGTTCTCTTCGACCCGTTGACCCAGGTGAGCCGCGTTGTCCGATAGGCCGGACTGCTCGACAGTCCTGGTCTCCGGTCCCTGGGCATAGCCACTGTAATCTCCCCTGAGAGAGGATTTGCCATGAGCAGTCAGTCGAGAGGCAGACCACGCGTTGAGGAAATCACCGGCCCGCAGCGGCGCACATTGGGCGAGCTGCGCCGTTTCACCCGCCGGCAGGGGTTTCCCCCGACCATCCAGGAACTCGCGGACATTCTCGGGATATCGACCCCGAGCGTGCGCGACCAAGTCAGCCAGCTGGTGCGCAAAGGCTACGTCAAGCGAGAGGCGAGAAAGGCGCGCGGCTTGACCATCTTGCGGGAACCGACGGAGGAGGTGCTCAGCCTGCGGGCCGTTCCCATCGTCGGCAAAGTCGCCGCCGGCCAGCCGATCCTGGCCGAGGAGAACATCATCGGCGAAGTGCTGGTCGACAGTCGGGCCCTCCGTAGCGGTTGCAGCTTTGCGCTGGAAATCCAAGGCGACAGCATGATCGATGCCGGCATCCACAACGGCGACCTAGTCGTGGTTCGGCAACAACCGCTGGCGGAGAGTGGGGACATCGTTGTGGCCCTGCTGGGCGAGGAGGCGACCGTGAAGCGCCTTTACATCCGAGACGAGACCATCGAGTTGAGACCGGAGAACCCCGGCCACCGGCCGATCACGGTCGGGCCGGAAGACGAGCTCAGGATTCTGGGCAAGGTGGTTGCCACGCACCACAGGTAGCCCAGCACGACGGAGACCAAGAGCCAATGACCCCGTTCACCATGGATTCCCTCGAAGAGTCAGGTTCCGCTGCCCGGGAGTTCTGGGAGGATGATCTGGAGACGGCGCTTGAACCCCTCCTCGCGCGGGCCCGCCGCAACGGCGCCATGGACGAGTGGATCGGCAAGCGAACAGGCAGGCAAGTCAACGTCCTGTGCGCCAACCTCGGTACGGACGGAACCGTCTCGGTCCGAGAAAAGAAGAACGTCCTGCGATCAACCAGCCACGACGATCTTGTGCCCTATCTGCTCGTTGATCAGTTCGCCAAGTTCAAGTCCAAGATCGCCACCATCGATTTTGCAAAGGGCGTACTGACCGAAGACGCCCTGAATACCTGCCGCATCCAGGACGATGAGTTCGACAAGACGGCGCTGCTCTTTGCCATCTATCACCGGCGTCCGGAGGATCTGCGAGTCGTGTTTCACCTGGACAAGATTCATAAGTCCGGCTTCGCCCGGATGAAACTCCGGGAGACGGCTCGGCGCCCTAACGAGTCCTTTGACGAATTCCTTCGCCCCGACACCGTCAAGGGGACGCTCGCCGACTTCGACGCGGCTGCGAGGGATGGGCGCAGGAGCGAGTTCAAGGAGGTGGTGACCCACGGAGATTCCCAGCTGGTTTTCATACGCCGTGCCCATCGCCCCGATCTCATTTTGCGGTCGGGCGGCGTGGTTCACGGCCATCGGCCCGAGTGGATCATCCTCGACTTTCAGGACGGTGCAAAACGCGTCAACATCTCCTCGGTGAGCGTCAGCGTTCCGCTCGAGATCGCCAACCGCCTCGCCTCCCGATACTTCGACAAGCCCTGCGAGTACGAGAACGAGAGCAGAATCACGTACGGCAGGCAGCTGGGGCGGTTTCTGAGCATCCTGAAGGACGACCAGGCAGAACAACTTCGCTTTGTGGAGTTGGTGGTCTCGAACTCGCCGTTGGAAGGCGCTCCCAAGATCAAGATCACCGATCCCGACTCGAACGCGATTGGCGTTGCCATCGGGCACTTCGAGAAAGCCGTGGGCGGTGTCCTGAGCGGCATCGAGAGCATCGACAGTATCAAGGTCTACTACCACAAGAAGCGCGTCAGCCTGATCTTCAACGAGGTTGAGGAAGCCGACGATGCCTACATCGTCCGGTACTCGGACCACCGGCTGAATGCGTCGGAGCGGCGGTCGTTCGAAGATCACATGAGAGACATCCATGGCATCCCTGTCCTCTCGACGGAAAAGCGGTTCAAGCGTTAGCCGGGAACAGGTTGATCGGCTCTTGCGGGACGGGTCGGTATATCGGGAGCCGCCGCCGGCGCTGCTCCATACGGCAGCCGACCTGGAGAAGACCCGCATCCTGGAGACGCGCATCCGTGAATACGTGCTCTGCGCCGATCCCCAAGATCGGGACTTTCCTCCGAAGAACCGGCACTGTCCGGGCCGGGTTTACATTGATGACGCACTGGACGAGGCTGGGCACGACTTTCGGTGCCCGGAGTGCGAACGGCCGGTTTTCCCCTTCCGCCACAGGAAACGGAGGCGCAGGGAACTCCGCGTCAAAGTCGATCGGGAGGGCGTTCTGGCATTTGTCCGAAGTCGGCTTGCCGAGCTCAAGTCGAACGTCAAGGAGATCTCCCGAGGGGTATTCCGGGTCGATATCGGCGACCTGGGTGTGACCCTGTGCATCGCCGACTACTGCACGGAACGGCCATTCCTCACCCGCGACTGGGCGGCCGCCCAAGCGACGTGTTATCTCTCGTGAACCCGACGGACATCGATGAGCGCTTCCTCGACGAGGATTGGATTCATCGGGCTTCCCTGGCCGATCTCGTATGTGGCGAGGTCGACGTCAAGGAGTGGATCGGAGGCGCCGCCACGTCCGGTCCGCCGCCGTCCCTGCGCCATGCCTCGATCCCGGTCTATACGAAGGGGGCGCTGCCGATCCTTTTTGAGCCGGTGGCCCCCCACCAGGCGGGGCGCCTGTTCGTCGTCGAATGCGGTCCCCATACCGCCCGCATTGAGGGAGAGATCGTAGTGTCCCCTCAGGCGGGAATACGGTTCGAGGTATTCCGCATTCTGTGGGACCGGTTTCAGGACGACTTGCGAAGCTCTACGCCCCTCGAAGATCACAGCCCCATCGATCTCGCGGGCCTGATGGAGGAGCTTCATACGCGCACGGGGGAGTATATCTACGACGAGACCAGCGTCCGTCGCACGCTCAACCGGCTGCAGTCCGACATCGAAACCATCGTGAAAAAGAAGCTCGGCCTGCCTATCGACCGGGAGGACATCGTCCAAACCTGCCGCTGGAAGGGTCAGGGCGAGGACGATCACGGATACCGCATCAACCCCTTCACCGTCGCCGCTCGTCCATTCCTGCCTGACAGGTCTTGAGGACCCTGAGTAGCAGTCAGTGAATCAATTCCTGCGTCACGTCCTCTAACGAATCGCTCTCAAACGCGTTGTCGATCT
Organism: Bryobacterales bacterium; assembly: GCA_965248235.1. Taxonomy (GTDB): domain Bacteria; phylum Acidobacteriota; class Terriglobia; order Bryobacterales; family UBA6623; genus UBA6623. The sequence continues at coordinate 330,189 of CBDFIU010000005.1, forward strand.
CAAGCCCCTGAGCCGGCTACCACTTGCCGTTGTTCTTGAAAATCCCTGCAGATCGCCATTTTACGGAAGACCTGTCTCATTTATTTTCAACCTGTCCGATCCATTGACGCAGGGTTCGGAAACCCCTGCTCCTGCGCGGGTTTCCCGACAGCGCCCCGGCCCCACCTGTCTGATTTGTTTTCAACCTGTCCTCAACATAAATCTTCCCAAACCTGACACTTATCTCAGTTCAAAGGCTTGAAGCGTATCAAGCCTTCGGCAACGGAGGTAAGTGCATGAAACAACAAGATCATGCCGGGGAGCCTGGGAGCGCTATTGATCCCCAAAGCATCCCCCGGCAAGCGACGACCAAGGCGGCTCTGACTCCTGCCCGGAGACGCCTCGTCGAGCTGATGCAGGAAGTCAATTTCGGGCGGATCGAACGGCTCGAAGTACGGGACTGGGAGCCCGTGCTCGATCCACCGCCCGGGGTGGTGCGCCAAGTCGTGTTCGGGAAGGCCAACGGAGCAAATTCGCGCCGGGCTACGAACAGTTTTGCGCTCAAGAAGAAGGTAGTGGAACTGTTCGAGGTCTTCGACCGGGAGCGGTCGTTCCTCATCCTGGAACTCGTGATTGACAACGGGCTTCCCGTCCGCATGGCCGTGGCGGACGGGATTCGGGTCTGAGCCCGAGCCTGACAAGTAACAAACACGGTCCCTACACCAGACAGCTGGCCGGCCGCAGAGCGGAGGTCGTTGTGGGTGTCGCCGAAACCGGCGTCCTCCATAGCGTTTTCCGCTCTTTTCGTTTGAGAGCGGCCGACCCGGTACCGGTCGACACCCACGCGATCCCCTCCTCGGCCCCGAGGAGGCTCGATGGGGCGCAACAAGTACGACGACGTCAATGCATATGCCGTCGAGATCATCCGATTCAAAGCAAGGCAATTAGTGGGACAGGCGGGTTTTACGGTCGCGGATCGTGACGATCTGGAGCAGGAATTGATCCTCGATCTGCTGCGCCGGCTGCCGAAGTACGACCCCAGCCGCGCGAAGCTGAACACCTTTATCGCCCGCGTCGTCGAGCACAAGATCGCCACTCTCATCGAGAAGCAGACGGCCCACAAACGGGATTACCGGCGCTGCCCGTGTTCGCTGAACGAGCGCTTCGAGGAAGAGGAGGAGGGCCGCTCGGTCGAGCGGGCAGAGACCCTCGACCAGGAGGACTACCTGCTGCGAATCGGTGTCGAGCCGAGAGCGCCGGAGGAGCTGCGCGCGCTGGCCCTCGACGTAGCCGTGGTGCTGGAAACGCTGCCGTCCGAGCTCGGCGAGCTATGCCGCCGCCTCAAGGCCGAATCGGTCACGGAGATCTCCCGCGACACGGGCGTTCCGCGCGCAACGCTCTACCAGTCGGTCAAGAAGCTGCGCGAGATCTTCGAGGACGCCGGCTTGAAGGACTATTTGTGACGCCCCCCGACACTTTTCGTTCGGCGCCGGTAAGTAACCAATGTGGGCGCCCTCCTAACGGATCAAGACCTAAAGGAGGCAAAGCAATGAATCGAGAACTGTATCGCTACAACTTCGCCGCCACGGTGCCGCTTGGGGACGTCGAGCAGTCCCTGCTGTTGGCCGTGCTCGCCACCGAATGCCTGCATGGACGGTCCCTGGTGCGCCTGGACGCATCCTTTTGTCTCGACAACGACAGGCGTTCCTGCGTGGTGGATGCGGCGACCGAAGTGGGCCGGGCCATCGCCCGTATCTTCACCGGCTTTCTCACCCGCGAGTTCGGCGAGAAGGCTTTCAAGGTCGAACGGATCGCGGGTCCTCCACCGATCACTGCGGCCATGAATGCCAAGGGAGCCGCGTGATGGGCGCCCCGGCGATCTCGACCTATTCGATGTGGAGCCTGTTCCGCAACTGCCGCAAGGCTTTCGAGTGGCGTTACCTCGAGGAGCTCGTCCCACTGGAGCGGGATCGCAACTTGGCCTTGGGGACCGTGATCCACCAGTGCCTCGAAGTCTGGCACTCCACCCGGCAACTGGACGCGGTCCTCGACACCATCGACCGGGCTTATCCGAACCGAGACCAAGAAGCCGACGAGAAGCGCGACTGGCACTTGGCTACCGCGATGATGCGAGGCTACGCCACCCGTTACACCGACGAGGAGTTCGAGGTTGTTGCGCTCGAGAAGACGTTCGAAGGGAAGATTGTCAATCCGGCTACCGGCGCCTCATCCCGCAGCTTCACCCTGGCGGGGAAGGTCGATGGCGTCGTCCGAATCGGCGACGAGCACTACCTGCTGGAACACAAGACCGCCTCCCAGCTGGGTGGGGACTATCTCGAGCGGCTGTGGACCGACTTTCAGATCGTCCTCTATTCCCGCTATATCGAGCAGACCCTGGGCATCCGGCTCGCCGGGGTCCTCTACAACGTGCTGGTCAAGGCACGGCTGGTGCAGAGCCTTGGTGAGACCGAAGTCGAGTATGAGGCCCGCCGGGCGGCGCTGATTGCCAAGTCGAAGACCGGAAAAACCTCGGCCAAGCGCAAGCTGCCGGAAAGTGACGACGCCTTCCAGGAGCGACTCGCGGCCAAGTACTCCGACCCGCAGATGTTCCACCGGGAGCGGCTCTACGTCTCCCGCGACCGCTTCGAGCAGCTGCACGCCCAGCTCTGGGAGCTGACCCAGGCGTATCTCGAGGCCCGGCGGCGCGGGGTCTTCTACCAAAACACGGCTTTTTGTTTTCACTACCGCCGCCCCTGCGCCTACCTGCCGCTGTGCCAGTCCGGTGGCAGTCCGGTCGTTGCGGAGAACCTCTACCAGAAGGTCCCGCCGCACGAAGAGCTGCGGGAGGCCGTCGACGAGGGCGAATCCTCGAGCAACGACGACCCCCCATTTTAGGAAACCCAGATGAAAGGAGAACACATCGTGTTACCAGAAAAGACCACACCCAAAAAGGAAAACCTGGCCGATTTGACCGTGCTCGTATACGGCCGATCGAAGATAGGCAAGACGACCTGGTGCTCGCATTCGGAGGGCGCCCTGTTTCTGGCCACCGAGCCGGGGCTCAACGCCTTGGACGTCTACCAGGCGCCGATTCAGTCCTGGGACCAGCTGCTGGCCACCGGCAGCGAGATCGCCGAAGGCAAGCACTCGTTCAAGACCATCATCATCGACACCATCGACAACGCCTACCGGATGTGCGCCGAGCACGTCTGCGCCAAGTTCAAGATCGAGCACGAGTCCGATCTGGGCTACGGCAAGGGCTGGGCGCTGATCAACAACGAGTTCCATCGCGTCCTCACCAAGCTAGCCTTCCTGCCCTATGGTCTTTTCCTCGTCTCCCATTCCGTGGAGCGGGAGATCGAGACCCGGACGGGCAAATACACCCGAATCGTTCCGACCCTGCCCGACAAGGCCCGCAAGATCGTGCTGGGGATGGTCGATCTCATTCTTTACTGCGATCTGGAAGCCGTGACCGACGACGAGGGCAAGACGACCTACCGGCGTGTCATGCGCACCAAGCCCAGCCCGCACTACGAGGCCGGAGATCGGACGGGCCGTCTGCCCGAGACCATCGACCTCGACTTCGCCAAGTTCACCGAAGCGTTCAACCGGCCCGCCGCTCAGGCCACCAAGCCGGCGGCCGCGGCCAAGGCTGGCGATCCGAAGCCCCAGCCCAACACACCCCGAAATGGAGGATAAGGACCATGCCAAACAAAGAGTACGAACAGCACACCCCGCCTGGCGCGGACATCGATCTGACCGACTTCGAGGACGACTACGTCGAGACCGAGGTCGAAGAGAGGGAGTTCGAGCCGGTCCCGGACGGCAAGTACCAGGTCAACGTCGACCAGGTGGAGCTGGTCCGGGCGAAGAGCTCGGGCAAGCCAATGCTCAAGTGGACCCTGCGCATCCTCGCGCCCCGGTTCCGGGGACGCCTGCTGTGGCGCAACAACATCATTGCCAGCCGCGAAAACATCAAGTGGCTCAAGACCGACCTGCACACCTGTGGACTGGATCTGGAAAAGCTCTCCGATCTGTACAAGCACCTGGGCCAGCTCACAGGCGTGAAGCTCGAAGTGACCAAGCGGACGAATGGGGATTTTGAAAACGTCTACCTCAACCGGCGCCTGGTGATTGAGGACGACGAGAACTCCGAGGCTGGGGCCCAGGATGCGCTCGCCCCGTTCTAACCGGCTTGCGCCGGGTCCTGAGCGGCAGGCAGGGACAGATCGGATCACGGTCGTTGTCGACACCAGGGAACAGGAGCCCTACACCTTCGATTCGGAAGGCGTGACGGCCACGCGCCGGGCCCTGCCCGCCGGGGACTATTCGCTGGATGGATGGGAGCACCAGGTGGCGGTGGAGCGAAAGACCCTCGAGGACCTGGTCTCGACTGTCATTCGTTCCCGGAAACGGTTCCGAAGGGAGCTCAAGCGGCTCGCAGATTTCAAGGCCGCCTGCATCGTGGTCGAGGCCAACCTCGCCGACATCCTGGCTGAGCGGTATCGCTCCGGAGCCCATCCCAACGCCGTCGTGGGAGCCGTTTTGTCCGTCGTCGTCGACTTCCGTATCCCGGTCTTTTTCTGCTCGGATCGGCAGGGCGCCCAGATGTTCGTCGAGGGCTACTTGCGTCGGTTTCACCGAATCGCATTAACGCAATGGCAACCGCAACCTTAACGACCCCAGTCACCAAGATTCGCGGACGGATCGAGGCCGTGTACTACGCTGGCGCGCGTTTCTCGGCGGGCCGGCTGATCACCCCCGACGGCGATGCAATCTCCTTCGCCGGCAAGCTCTACGCCCGCGAGCAGGATCAGGTGATCCTGGAAGGCCATTGGGTCACGCATCCCCAGTACGGACAGCAGCTGGAAGTTGACAGCGTGGTCTACGACCTGGAACTGGACGGGGAAGGCCTGGCCCACTACCTGGCTCACCATCCGGACATCAAGGGGATCGGACCGGTCAAGGCGAAACGGATCGCTGAACGCTTCAGCAAAGATTTCGGCCGGGCCATTGTCGAAGAGCCGGAGGCCGTCGCCGAGGCTGCGAAGTTGCCCCTGGCGACGGTGAAGCGGCTGCGGGAGGAATGGCTCAAGACCCGCGCGGTCAACCAGGCGCTGACTCAGCTGGCAGCCTACGGCCTCACGCACCATCAAGTCACGAGTCTGGTCGATAGGCTCGGCAACGATGCCCTGGGTCTGCTCCAAGCCGATCCCTATCTCATCGTTCGGGAAATCCGCGGCTTCGGCTTCAAGCGGGTCGACAAGATCGCCCGCCGCATGGGGACGGCCAAAGACGATCCGTCCCGCATCCGCGCCGGCATTCTCCACTGCGTTGAGGCGGCGCTCGATCAAGGCGATTGCTGGGTGGAGTTTGAGGAATTGATCGAGCGGGCCAACGCGCTGCTCGTCATGGACGCACTCGACAGCCGGGCCCTTATCGAGCAGTCGCTCAAATCCCTCATCGACGGCGGCGCGCTCACCTGTGCGGCCCACAGCAGCCGTTTCCTGGTGGCCCGGCCGGACATCCGCCGGATGGAAGAGGACCTGGCCGCGACACTCGCCCAGGGCGAGGCGCCCAACACGCATTTCCCCGAGGCGGAGGAACTGCCCGATCTCATCGACGAGCTGGCGCCCACGCTCCTTCCGGGCCAACACGAGGCCGTCCTGACGGCGCTCTCCCACACTGTCACGCTGATCAGCGGCGGCGCGGGGAGCGGCAAGTCCTACACGGTGGCGGAGCTCACCAAGATCTATGAGGAGGAGGACCACGAGTCGTCCTGGCCGCACCCACCGGCAAGGCGGCCCAGCGGCTCGAGGAGCTCTCCGGACGCCGGGCCAGCACCATCCACCGGCTGCTCGGTTTCGACGGCAAGTCGTTCGCCCGCGGACCCGACGACCCCATCTGTGCGGACGTCGTCATCGTCGATGAACTGTCGATGGTCGACGTTCCGCTGGCCTGGCAGTTGTTCCGATCCATCGATCTCGAGCGGACCGCCGTGGTGTTGGTGGGCGATCATAACCAAGGGTCCACTCGGCACCCGCGCCCTCAACATCGCATTGCAACGGCTGATCCAGGCCAAGCTCTGGGGCGTCGAGGCACCCATTCCAAAGCCGGGACGCCGGCCCCAGCTGCTCGTTCACGACAAGGTCATCCAAACCCGCAACAACTACGCCCTCGGGGTGATGAACGGCGCGGTAGGCGCCGTTACCGAGGTCGCCAGCGATGGCTCACTGCGGATCACGTTTGACGGCATGCCGGTCAATATCAAATCCGGCTCGCCGAACAAGGCCGACATCGAGCTGGCCTACGCGCTCACCATCCACAAGGCGCAAGGCTCGGAGTTCCCCTGCGCGGTCGTGGTGGTGCATAAATCGCACTCGTTCATGCACCACCGCAATCTCTTCTACACGGGCGTCACCCGGGCCAAGGAGGCGGTCGTCATCGTCGGGGACCGCTGGGGCATTGCCAACTGCGCCAAGAAGCGCCATCTGAATGCGCGCAAGACCTTTCTCTCCCTGCTGCTCAGCTCGGGAGGCGCCTTATGACAACGGCGGCCCGCATGCCGACGACACCGCTATGGGGCGACTTCGAGGCCCTGCGTGTCCGGCACCTTCGCCGGTTCGGCATCCCCATGCCGCAGGTCATCGTCGGCGGCACGCCGTGCCAATCGTTCTCGGTGGCCGGTCTGCGCCAGGGGCTGGCCGACTCGCGCGGCAACCTGACCCTGGCCTTCGTGAGGTTTACGAATGCAGTTGACAATCTTCGACGCCATCTTGGGAAGGACGGCCCCCTCGTCGTCTGGGAAAACGTCCCCGGCATCTTCAGTTCCCGAGATAACGCCTTCGGGTGCTTTCTTGCAGGCCTGGCTGGATCTGATCGGCCCCTCGTTCCAAGCCGGCGATGGACAGACGCGGGTGTGGTTGCTGGACCCCGCAGGGCAGTCGCGTGGCGGTGTCTCGATGCCCAATATTTCGGCCTGGCCCAACGACGCAAGCGTGTGTTCGTTGTCGCAAGCCCTCGAGGTGGGAGCATCCATCCCAGAGAAATACTTTTTGAGTCCCAAGGCGTGCGCCGGGATACTCCGCCGCGCCGAGAGGCGGGGGAAGAAGTTGCCGGAACATTTACGGCTCGCTCTCGAGCGGGTGGCGGACTCGGCAGCGACTTCGAAGGTGCAGGCCGGGTCGTTTCACAAGCCCTAACAGCTTCGGTCCAGCGGCACGATCCGACGCGCCAGACCTACGTCGCGCACACCCTGCGGGGCGATGGGTTCGACGCCTCGGAGGACGGCACCGGACGCGGCACGCCACTTGTGGCGGTAGCCGACCCGGCTCAAGTCACGAGTCCTGAGAACCACAGCAACCCACGCCCGGAACTCTGCCACACGTTACCGAAATCGGCCGCGCCGCCCCTGCCCGTCGCCTTCGGATGCAAAGACGTCACGCCGTCCGCAACCGTGAACTTGGCGCCCACCCTGCGTTCGATGCCGAGCCGCAAGGGACACGACAACGGCGGCGGTCAACTTGCGGTGGCCGTGGCCCTCCGAGGCCGCGAGGGCGGAGCGACCGCCGAGTGTTCGGAGTTGCCATCGGCCTTGCGGGCGTCCCAAGGCGGCGCGGACAAGCCGCATGTGCTGGATCAGACCCTGGTGCGCCGCCTGACGCCGGTGGAGTGCGAGCGGCTGATGGGTTTCCCGGACGGCTACACCGCCATTCCCGGCACCGCCGACGGCCCCCGCTACCGCGCACTCGGCAACTCCATGGCGGTTCCGGTCGTGCGCTGGATCGGGGGACGCCTGGTCGGGGCCCTTGGAGGGCCGTTCACGTTTGTTTCCGTGTGCAGCGGCATCGAGGCGGTCAGCGCGGCCTGGGCGCCACTCGGCTGCACGCCCCTGCTGTATGTGGAGATTGACCGGTTTGCCCGCAGGTTGCTGAAGCAGCGGTGGGGGGCGCGAGTCGTCGGAAAGGAGCACCCCTTATGAGCAACACAGACGAAAACAGCATAGCTCCCAAAGGCCCGTCCAACAAGGCCCAGCCGTGACGGCCTCGCGGCCCAATAAAATCGGGGCTTCGACGCCTTACCACTTCCGCGGCAGGAAGCCGACTCCCTACGGCGGCTTGCTGCCGCTGGTCGGGAGGGCGCTGATCTGAGAGCCTGGCTATGCGCTATGCATAAAATTTTATGCACTAGCCGTAACGCACTGGAAACACGTCACTTCCGAGCGAGGTTTTGACGACGCGGATTCTGGGCGGGAAGGGAAACCGGACACGGAGAAGCCAAAAGGCCAGTTGCCGAGCTACCACCTCACGACGACCGCCAACCCGCTACGAACGCAGCCACACTCGCAAAGTGAATCTGTGCATAATTCAGGTAGATGAGTATTTACTTGACTCAGGTGACCACAAGATGTAGGATCGGGGAAATGGAAGATTATCCTCGGAATCTGGCCGAGTTCGAGGCGCGTTTCGCCACCGAGCAGGCCTGTCGAGAGTATCTGTGTCAACTCCGCTGGCCGGAGGGTTTTCGTTGTCCGCGATGCGGGCACGACAAAGCGTGGGCGGTGCGGACAGCGCTGCTGGAGTGCGCCGGCTGCGGGCATCAAGCTTCTCCAACGGCGGGCACAATATTTCAAGACACCCGCCAACCCCTCCAGAGTTGGTTTCGAGCCATGTGGTGGCTCACGAGCCAGAAGAACGGGGCGAGCGCGCTGGGCTTGCAGCGGGTGTTGGGCCTGGGCAGCTACAAAACGGCCTGGACTTGGTTGCATAAGCTCCGGCGCGCCATGGTGCGGCCCGGACGCGATCGGCTCAGCGGGCGCGTGGAGGTTGACGAGACTTACTTAGGAGGCTTGGAGGAGGGCGTGCGCGGTCGCCAAACCGACGCTAAGGCGCTGATTGTAGTAGCGGCCGAGGAAGATGGTGCCGGCATCGGGCGGGTTCGGATACGCACCATTCCCAACGCCTCCGGGGACAGCTTGATGGCCTTCGTCGGCGAGTCGATCGAACCCGGCAGCGTGGTCCATACCGACGGTTGGCTGGGATACGAACCGCTCGAAGGCGACGGCTATCGCCACGAGGTGAGCTACCTGGAGGGGCAACCGGCGCGCGCCTCGAAACTGCTCCCCCGGGTGCACCGCGTGGTGTCGTTAGTGAAGCGCTGGATACTGGGCACGCATCAAGGAGCGGTCAGTCACGAGCATCTCGACTCCTACCTCGACGAATTCGCCTTCCGCTTCAACCGCCGCAAGTCCAGAAGTCGAGGCAAGCTCTTTTACCGCCTGGTTCAACAGGCCGTCGCCGTGCCACCGGCACCCTACAAATCGCTGGTCGGAGGCACCGCGACACGCGCTACGGACGACCACAACATGTAGGGGCTATTTCCCAATACCTGAGTCAAGTAAATACCCATCTTCAGGTAAAATACTCATCGACATTGTCCATGGTAGCCAGGCATCTTCCTTGCTTATCCTTTGTTTGTTCCCAGATAATCTAGCTCGGCCACGACAGGGAATCTCAACGAAGAGGCAGACGCAACCAAGGCTATTCGCTACAGGTGTGACGATGATGCAATGTCGATCGATGCTCACGGGCGACAACCTGCGGAGATCCTCGTTTTTCCTGCTGTTTATGTTCAGCGTCTTGGGACTCGCTGGTTGCGTCTCGCAACCCACGTTGGAGATGTTCCAGACCGACGACCCACCCTGTTACGACCGCTCCGCCCAGCCGCAAACTGCGGTTGTGGATACCCACCTGCACTTCCGACCTTTTGGAGGTCCTGCGATCCCGTTCGAGGAGATGGTCTCCTACCTCAAGGAGACCGGCGTCCTGTTCGCCAACGTCTCTGGCATTGGTCAGATGCTGCCACCGGATTCGTCCTGCACCTACTACTTGGACTGTCCCGGGACGCCGGTGACGCCGACGCTGAAGAACGATTTCGTCAATGCCGCCAACTACGTCGCGAACGCCCCTCCAGGTGTCCACCTGACTCTCTCGATGACCTTCCCGGACTTGTCACGACCGGAGTCGATCCTCCCGGGCATGCAACTCTTGGAGGAGGAGTACCCCGGCGCATTTCAGTGGATGGGCGAGGTAAATCTGGTGAAACAGGCGTTGTTTAGCAACGGGCGTGGTCCTGTCCCCATGGCCGTACTCACGGAGTGGGCAAACTTCATGGAGACGCTGCGGGAACGGGACATTCCGCTCGCGATTCACGCGGATCTGGGCAACGACGAGAACCCGATTCGATACCTACCCCTCATGCAGGAAGTGCTGCGTTTGTATCCTAACAATACGATCATCTGGGTTCATATGGGACTGTCCCGGGAACTGGTCGATATGGACGCTGCCCAGCACATCCAAACGATGATGTTGCTGTTGGATCGCTACCCGAAGCTGATGTTGGATATTTCCTGGCGGGTGATCGACGATGTCTACTTCTCACAGCCGGATAAGCGAGCACTCTATGTTGCGTTCTTGAACGACTACTCGGAACGGATCCTGCCTGGAACCGACTTCTTGGCCTCGAGGGACAAGGGCATCGATGTCTATCGCACGGAACTGCACGTTACGAGTCGGATCCTTCGTGACTTGAATGATGCCGCTTTTCGGAACATCGCCTTGGGGCAGAATTACTTCCGATTGCTGAGTCTGGACTATACCGCGCCGCCGGTGTGTGCGAGTCAATAAGCGTCACTCCGGAAAGGGTGCGTCAAATTCTGGCCGAGGACCGCGCATCGTAGCCGACACATTCCGAAACTTTCCGGTAAGTAACCAAAGACGGCTTTCTCGTTTGGGGGCACCACGCAGGAGCGCTTGTCGTTGTCGAGACAAAAGGATGCGTCCAGGCGCACCAGGGACTGCTCGACGTCCCGCATTGGCGCCGCGAAATTCATCTTCCCCCCCGAACCCCGAGGTGGGGAAGCCAGAGAGCCCGTCGTGAACACATCGTTGGAGCCGAATCGGTGGTATTGAACAAGAAAGACCAGCAAAACCTCGACACTTGGCACGGCGCCGAGGGGAAGGCCCAGCCGCCCAAGCGCACCGGCCGCCACAACAACCTCAATCCTATGACCCACGGCATCTGGGCCAATCAGTGCCTGGACGATGAGGAGCGGGAGCTTTTCCGGGAGATCATCGAGCGGCTGCAGAACGACTTCGTGTTCAACAAGAGCTCGGACTTCCTCCAGGTCGAGCTGGTGGCGGTGTACTCGGTGAAGCTGGTACGTGCCCAGATCAACGGGGACATCGACGCCTCGGAAAAACTCGACCGGATGATCCGCTGCCATCTCAAGGATTTGAAGGCCACAAAGATCGCCCGCGAGGGCGAGGTCCCCAGCGGTCCCGGAACCACACCGGCCGAGTGGGCCACGGCCCTGCTGGAAAAGCTGGCCGAGTCGGAAAAGAAACCGGCCCGAAAGCGGGGCAAGAGACGGAAAACGCGGAAATGATTGAGGATAACACCAGACCGGGGAAGGACACGGCCCCGAAAAGACAAAGACTTACGGCGATCCGTTCTGGCGGAATCCAGCATAACACTGTATTCTTCTCAATTCCGCAGTTGTGGTCAAACGCCCATCACGCCCGGCCATCGGTTGGAGGAGGGGCCCGGGACCCCACGTCGCCGACCTGCCGAGCGCAAGCCACTCTCCTGGGAGCGGCGGATGACGGCCGCGTCCATGCCTCAGTCGGGGCAGCTGCGGAGACGTGCGCGTCCGCCCGGCTCCCAGAAGGCCACCCAGATCGTCCGCGAGGAGGAGGTCACCAGCCAGGCCGAACCGGCTAACCGGGACCTCCTCCGAGAGGTCGTGCCGGCGCTAGCGGGCAAGTGGGCCGGCGACCCTCAGCGGCACATCCCCGTTCCGTCCGGCAGGGAGGCAGGGGACCTCCCCGTAGCGGTGGTGAACTGCTTCCCGGAGGCGGCCTGTCGGTTCGCCGTGGGGGTGGAGTACTCGTGTCTCCACTGGGCTCGGAATCGCAGAAAAAACGGTGCAAAAAGCGGCCCAAAAGTGTGCAATACGGACCGTCGCGGCGCCAAAAAAGGCTTTCCCGGTCACGTCCTGGATCGGACGCTCGCCATCGAATCCCACGCAGCGGAAACTGTCGTCAACAAATCCTTCCGGTCCTCACTCGGAGGCTTCACTGCTGCCCAGCTCACATTCGGCAATTGTGTTCAGGAAGGCCAGGGAGGCCACTGTCAGCTCACTGTCCCGAGCTTTTGTGAGTGCCCCTCCCGCGCCAGGAATGGAAAAGCGGCCCCGAAGGACCGCTTGGATTCTGGACCGGTGTGCAGTCTACAGTCGTTCGATAGCTTCCTCCAGGGCGTCGTCGACCAGGTGGGTGTAGATCTCGGTAGTCGACAGGTCCCGGTGCCCGAGGGCTCGCTGGACTACGAGGATGTCGCCGGTGCGGCTGTAAAGGTGAGTGGCAAAGGTGTGGCGCAGACCGTGGGGACTGATGCGCTTGCGGATGCGCGCCTTTCGCAGCCAGTGCTTGACGCGGTTGGCGACCTGCCCCGCAGACAGGCGCAAGCCGCGGTTGGAGAGGAACAGCGCCCGGCATTCGCCATTGCCCTGGCAGCGGCGCTCGTTCAGGTAGGCGCGCAGGAGGGAGCGCAGCGTGGACTTTAGGAACTTCACCTGGGGCACGCCGCCCTTGGCGCGGACGCGGAGATGCTTAGCGTCGAGGTCCACGTCATCGACGTCCAGGCTGACCAGTTCCCGTAGGCGGATGCCGGTTCCCAGGAACAACTCAACGATCATCCGGTCCCGGCGGGTGAGCTTGGAGGAGCTGCCCCGGAGCTCTTTGGACAGCCGCCGCTTCTCGGCCTCGGTCAGGAAGGTGGGGGTGGTGCGCGGCAGCCGCCGCAAGGTCACCGACCGCGCCGGGTTCTCCGCCACCTGCCCGGTCTCCTCCGCCCAGGCGAAAAACGACCGGACGGCCGCTTTGAAACGATGCAGCGATGCCGGTGCCCTGGGGGCCCCGGCGGCCGAGTTAACGACCGCCGGCGAGGTCAGCGCCTCATCCAGCATGGCGCTGGTGACGCGGGCCAGGGTGAGCCCAGGGTGGCGCTCCAGCAAGACGGATGTGAGCTGCCGCAGGTCCCGCAGGTACGCACTTGTGGTGTTCGGGGAGCGACCCTCGGCGGCCAGTCTTCGACCGAAGGCCTCGCCCGCCTGCTCCAGCGGCTCAGGACTGGGCAGGAGCCGAAGCGCGCTCGTCGTCATGCTGCTAGTCTCCTTCCTTTTTCACGTTCCGGCCCATGGCTGTCCCCTTGGGCAGGGGCAGCTTGTCGATCCGGCCGGTCTCTTTGGCCCAGACCAGGAACATGCGCAGCACCCGCATGGTTTTCTTGACGGTGGGCTCGGCGCGCTGCTTGCCTCTGGCGAGTTTCAGAAGCGCGTCGGAGCGGAAGAACTTGCCTACGTGGGGGGCCAAGATGCCTTTGAGCTTCCGGTCGGCCCCGAAGAAGGCTTCGATCTGCTCGAAGTCCTTGCCGTAGGTATAGACCGTGCGCTCCTTCTTGCCCTGGCTTTTCAGGTGTTCGAGGTAGGCCTGCCCAGCCTCGTGCAGTGGTGTCGGTCATGATGTACTCTCCTTTTCGGTGGGTTGAAATGGTTGATCTACAAACGCTTATGCGCTCGACACCATGGACGCTTCGTGTCGATCGGAAGTCAAGGCCATACACGCGGGCGAGGAGGAATCTCATGAAAAGACCGATTGAAACCGTGACCCGGACGGTGCTGGTCCTCACCCTGGCGGCCTCCCTGGCAGGCTGTGCAGCGAAGCGGCCGCCGCAGCGTATCCAGCACGCCATCCAAACCATGAACCGCCACATGCCCGAATACGTGGCCGAGGCCAACCAGACCCTGGAGGAGGCGAAGCACCCCGAGCGGGAGCGGCTTAAGGGAATCGGCGAGCGTCTGGCCGAGGCGTTGGCCGCCCTGGAGGCTTGGGCGCAGGGTGAGAAGCCGCCGCAAGAGCGGAGCGAAGCGGAACCGCAGAAGAAGAAGGAGAAGCGATGACCACGATTCTCGAAGAGAACCGGGAAGCCGTCCGCGCGGTCGGGCGCCGGCTCATGGAGATCGGTGCCGTGCTGGCGGAAGGAAAGATGGACGAGGTGCGGACCCGGGCCGCAACCGCCCGGCGGACCTACCGCGCCTGGGAGGAGCTGGATCAAGCGCGCGCCGACATCGAAGGCGTGATCCGGGATCGGGAGCGGATGCAAGCCACGCGGCGGGAGTTGGCCGAGCTGGTAGGGACAGTCATCCGGGCGGCGCTCTTACCGAGGCTGCCCTGAATGGCTCCGCTATCCACCAGAGAACCTGAAGTGGCTAAGACCCTGGCCGACCCGGTGCTCTGGGGCCAGGCCTACCTGCGCAACCGGGACGGCCAAGAGAGGGTCTACTGGCCGCATCAGATCGACGACCTGCGGTGCCCAGCGCGCAACATCATCCACCTGGACGGACGCGACGTCGGCAAGAGCGTCTGTATCAGCACCGATGCCCTGCACTTCGCCTTCACGCATCGCGGCAGCCAGGGTCTCGTCGGCGCGCCCCATCAGGGACACCTCGACACGCTGATCGAAGAGTTCGAGTTCCAGCTCGACGCGAACCCGGACCTGATGTCGAGCATCGCGCTGAGCAAGTACGGCAAGCCCAAGATCCACCGCAAACCCTACTTCCGCCTGGAATTCACCAACGGCTCCATTCTCTACTTCCGTCCGGCGGGCGCTTATGGCGACTCCTTCCGGTCCCTGCACGTGGACCGCGTCTGGGTGGACGAAGGCGCTTGGCTGACCGCACGGGCCTGGAAGGCCCTGCGCCAGTGCCTGAAGGCCGGCGGGACGCTGCGCATCTACTCAACACCCAACGGCCTGCGCGACACCACCTACTACCGGCTGACCAGCTCGACCCAGTTCCAAGTGTTCCGCTGGCCCTCCTGGTTGAGTCCGACCTGGAATGAAGAACGCGCAGCGGAGCTCGAGGAGTTCTACGGCGGCAAGGACAGCGCCGGCTGGCAGCACGAGGTGGCCGGCGAGCACGGCAAACCCTCCTACGGCGCGTTCAATGTCGAGTACCTCAACCTCTGCCGCCAGGACGTCGTCGAGTACCAGAAATGCGTGATCAGCGGGGAGGAGCTACGGGGCTGCGAGACCGAGGAGGCCTCCCACGACCGGCTGGAGATGCTGCTCAACCTGATGCCGCAGACCGGCGTGTTCTGGATCGGCGGCGACCTGGGCTACACCAACGACCCCACCGAGATCGTGGTCTTCCAGGAAGTCGAGCTACCGGAGCGTCGCGTTCTGAAGCTGATCCTTCGCGTGCGCATGGAGCACGTCGCCTATCCCCACATCGCCCAGACGATCGGCTTGCTGGACCGCTACTACGCGGCCACCGGGATCGGGGTGGACAACGGCGGCAACGGCCTGGCTGTGGTGCAGGAGCTCTTGACCCTGGACAAGTACCGGGACCTCCAACTGGACGGACGGCTGCGCGGCTACGACTTCGGGGGCATGACGACCCTGGCCGTCCGGGACGGCAAGGAGGTCAGAAAGCGCACCAAGGAATTCATGACCAGCCTCATCAACGGTGCGTTGCAGCGCCGGCAGGTGGTGTTCCCGGTCGAGGACTTGGAGATCGAGGACCAGTTCACGACCCACACCTATACGCTGCACGACGGTCGGGTGGTCTACGCCAAGGGCAACGATCACATCGTCGACGCCGTACGGTGCGCCATGCTGGTGAGGGAACAGGCCAATCTCGATCAGGTCGGAGAGGAGACGGTGTCCCTGGTGCCGGTGATGACCGATCCGGTGTTTGTGTGATTTTCAAACCCCCTCCTTGATTTTTTGACTGACCTCAGACAGGCTGTTAACTTGACGATGCCATGACGAGTCTCACCAGAAACCCCGGAAGGTTTTTCAGGAAAAACACAGCCGGAGCACTCGTGGCCCTACTGCTCCTGGCTGGCTTGCCGGCCTGCGCGGCAAGGCACATGCCCGACTGGTCCAGAGTGCAAGCCGTGGTCCCGAAAACAAAAACCGAGGTGCAGTTGTACAAGGACAAAGCGCCCCAAGGAAGAAGCCGGAAGATCAAGGGTCGCTTCGACTCGGCCACGGCCGATTCCATCACGCTGAAGCTCAAGGACGGGCAATTGCATACTCTGCAGAAGCAGGCTGTGCGTAAGGTTCTCACCCGTCGTCCGTTCTCGAAACGAATACCGGGGTGGGTCGCCCTGGGGGTTACCTTTACGCTAGTGGAAGTCATCTTGGCCGCGCCCGGCGCGGACATAGCATTACCAAGAATGGGCCACGTAATATTCACGCTTCCGATCGCGGGCGCATTTTTCTACGGCTCGCGGATGGGAGGGATTTACGAGGTACCGCTCAAGCATCGGACCCGACCGGCAGGAAGCCAGCAGCCCGGTGCTAAGGACAAGGCTTCCGGAAAGCCGGAAAATCATCCGCGTCGGGACTAAGTGACCCCCGGCCGGGCGAGTTTCTGTTGTCCTTCGCCGCCGCTCTTTTCTGCGGAAAACCAAGGCCAACAACCTGGACCGCACCCGGTCCGTAGAGCTGAGTCGGCACCCTTCCATCGAGACAAACTACCTCCCAACCTGTCATCCGACGGCGTACAGCCCAGGACGCCTCGCAGCCCGGCCTGTGACAATCAGGCGAGATGAGGTTGGGTTTTTGCGCCCAATTCGCCTGTGACCCAAATCCCGTCGTTTCTGCCCGCCCGACGTTTTTCCCCTGCCTCCGGTAAGTAACCCTTAGGGCGAGGTGTTCTCGCCACACGGCGCGAATGTCGCGCCGGAAAGGGCAACACACGGACCGGGAGGACCCTGATGGAAACGCGAACCGACCCACAACCCGCTACCTCAGCCGCAGCGGCGGGCAGCCATCCCCCGTCGCTTGCAGCCGGCGCCGACGTGCTCGTCCCCCTGGCCACGGCCGCAGCGCTGGACGCATCGGCATTCCGTTCTATCAACGCCACCGAAGCGGTCCCCGCTTCTTGGGAGGAGCGGGCCCGCAAGGCTTGGGAGTACTACCTCGAGGAGCCGCTGGTGAAGAACTGCGTCAACTCCTGGCGCACCTTCGCCGTGGGCGACGAGATCAAGATCGCGAGCGACGACGAGGAGGTGAAGTCCGGCGCCGTAGAGCTCGCCGCCCAACTGCGTGTCTTTGCCTTTGTCAAGGACATGGTGCTGCAGCTCCTGGTCAAGGGCGACGGGGTCGGGTTCAAGCGCTACACCAAAGACGGCAAGGCGCTGGAGGAGTTGGTCTCGGTCAATCCAGTCTCGGTCAAGGTCAAGTACGCCCAGGGGGAGCTGGTCGAGGCGCGCCAGTTCCCGGAGGAGCATCCCGGCGCGGGCGAGGGTCTCGATCTCCCGGTCGAGCAGGTGCTGCATCTCAAGTGGGACGCCCCGTCTTTTTCGCCGCGCGGCAACTCGCTGGTCCTGCCCGCGTTTCAGTCCATCGAACTGCTCAGGGACTACCGCCGGGCCGAGCAGGCCATCGCCAAGCGCTGGGCCACGCCGTTTCGCCTCATCAAGGTGGGCGGGGCCTTCGGCCAGAAGATGGTCATGCCCGACCAGAAGATGCTCGAGCAGGTGCGCGAGCGGGTCAACAAGATGGACCTCAAGAGCGGCCTGGTCGTGCCCTTCTACGTCACGGTCGAGACTCACGGCACAGACGGCCAAGTGCTGAACGTCGAGGACAAGGTCAAGGAGGTGAAGGAAGACATCGTGGTGGCGCTGGGACTCTCACGGTCCCTGGTCACCGGCGACGGTCCCAACTTCGCCACCGCCTCGGTGAGCCTCAGGAAGATGTTGGTGATGATCCGGGAGATCACCCAGACCGCCAAGACGATCCTCGACTGGGTGTTTGACGACTGGCTGGAACTGAACGGGTGGAAGGGCAAGACGCTCCAGTTCCTGTTTAACGATCTCGATCCTTCCGATGCGGTCGACTTCAAACGCCTGCTCATCGAGCTTTACGACCGCAAGCTGATCAGCCGCTCCAGCCTCCAGCTCAAGATGGACCTCGACCCCGACATCGAGGCCGCCAACCGGGACAGCGAAAGTCAATCAGTGGATCTGTTTGACACCAAGCAGGTCAAGCCGATTGTCGACATGGTGCTGGCCGGGATCATGAGTGTCGAGCGTGCCCAGAAGATGCTGGGCCTGGACCCCGAGAAGCACACGCCAACCGGGACGGAGGCCGCCTGGGGAGGACCCAGCGCCCGCGGGGATGTCGGCGATGCGGTCTGTGACGACTGCGTGCACTTTGAAGAAGCGCGCAACCACTGCCGGGTGCACCGCAGCGAGGTGACGTTCGACACTCCAGCCTGCCGTTTCCTCGATCCCAAGACCCCGACGCTCGACAGAGGGGCGTAGGGCATGCTCGATGCACTTGCCGCCTCCACACCACCCCTGCCCCAGGCCGAGGCCATTAGGCAAGCCACGGCTAGGAGCGTCCGCCACCGGAATCGTTACACGGAAGCAACGGTCGCCGAGCTGACCGGCATGCTCGCCGGCGCCGAGGACCAGGTGCGAGGCGCCATCCTTCGCTACAAGAGTCTCGGCTCGCTCCCCGACAACCAGCTGGCGGCGCTCGTTGGCCTCAAGAAACTCCAGACCGACATCCGCGAGACCATGACTCGCCTCGGCCGGGAGCAGACCCTGCGCTTCCGCCAGGCGGCCCGGACCTCCTTCCGCCAGGGCATCTCCGGCGGCATCGAGGATTTCTCCACCGCCCAGCTGCCCTTCTACCGCGACCTTACTCCCGAGGGGATCAACAAGCTCGCCACCCGCGCTTTCACCCTGGTCGACACCGACGCGCTCGACTTCATGAGCCAGTACAACCTGGTGCTCACTGGCGATGTCCACCGCGAGTTGGCCGACGGAATCCGGCGCACCGTGATGAGCGGCATCGCGACGGGCAAGGGCGTCGAGAGCATTGTCCCGCG
This sequence comes from Bryobacterales bacterium, assembly GCA_965248235.1. GTDB lineage: Bacteria > Acidobacteriota > Terriglobia > Bryobacterales > UBA6623 > UBA6623. The sequence goes on from CBDFIU010000005.1 coordinate 349,135, forward strand.
ACCTGGGGCACGTGGTGAAGCACCCGGAATCGTTCCGGCACGCCGGCTCCAAGGTGTTCCGCAAGGCGCAGGTCCGCATGGAGGTGATCGCCCGCACCGAGGTGCTGCGCGCCCACAACCAGGGCCGCATCAAGTTCCACCAAGAGGTCGGCGTCGAGAAGCTCGAATGGATGACGATGGAGGATGAGCGGGTCTGCCCGGTCTGCGGTCCACTCGACGGCAGGCGCTTCGCTACGGGCCGGTTCCCGCCACAGCCCGCCCACCCCAATTGCCGCTGCACCAGTGTGGTGGCCTGGCCTCTGGAGATCTGCGGCGGCGAGCTGGGCGCGAAGGCGTCGCTCGGTCCCCTGAGGGCGATCGCGGCCCCGGCGAAGTCCAGCTCCGCCTGCATCCTCCCGCCACAGGCCATCGAGGAGCAGGCCAAGGCCAAGTCCCAGGAGACGGCCAAGCTCAAGGCGGCCTTCGAGAGCGGCCAGATCGGAGACTTGGGCGGCCTCACGGTCAAGCAGCTGCAGACCCTGTCGAAGCAAAACGGCGTCTCCATCGCCCGCACCAAGGCCGACTTCATCCAGCTGCTCGACCAGGTGGAGCCGGGCCTCAGCCACGCCGACCTCTCGGGAGCGGCGCTCAAGGCCAAGCTGAAAGAACACAAGATCGGTCTGCTACGCAGCAAGCAAGAGCTGGTCGGACTGCTGGCCGAGAAGCAGGCGGCACTCAAACACACCCAGCAGCTGGCCGAGCAGTTGAAGAAGGTCCCCGCGCCAGGTGGGCTCGACCAACTCACCGTGGTCGAGCTCAAGGAGATGGCCAAGACCAAGGGTGCAGACCACCCTGGCCTCGGCCTTGGCCTCGGGCGCGACGTCGGTGTCGCTCGCCGCCGCCCGATTCGCCAACGACGAGGTCATCATCATCGGCAGTGAGCAGATGTTGATCACCGCCGCCGGCGGCACCACCACGCTCACCGTGACGCGCGGGTACGCCGACACGACCGCTGTCGCGCATGACTCCGGGGCGAGGGTCTACTCCGGATACGACTACACCGATCTGGCCATCGAGCCGATCGACGAGACGGGCGGCGACGAGAGCGACTGGTACACCCTGTCGCTGACCGAGGCGGGACTGGAGGCGGCCACAGCGGGCGCATCGCTCACCGTCGGCGACAAGGACCACGACGACACCACTTCCATCTGGCGGCGCTGTGCCGTGCCGGCTTCGACGGCAGTGCAGAACAAGACGGACCTCAGGCTCAAGATCACGGGCACCGAGAACCCGATTGAATAGGAAATCGATGGATGAGGACCATCGAAGGAGATTTGACGAGTGAGCACGAGCATCCAGCAGGATGCGGACGCGAGGGTGCGGATCGTCGCGTCGATGTCCAACGAAGTGGATGTCCGTGCCCGGATCGTCGTGTCGATGTCCAACGAAGTGGATGTCGGCACGCGGGTCGTAGGCGCACTGGATCGTCGCTCCGACTGCGGGCAATGGATCACGCGGCCGGTGCAAGTCGAAGGCGACCTGGCCGCGCACATCCACCGGTCGGTCGGCAACGAGGCGCGGAAAGCCGTGACCCGGCAGATCATCTTCGCCGTGCTCATTCGGGAAAGCCACCCGATCGAGACTTGAAGGAGGTACGCCCATGTCTTTGGGACTGATCGTCAAAAGCGGCCGCATCCTCGCGGCCAAGCTCCTCTTGGGGGAGCCGGTCGAAGGGATCACCCACTGCGCCATCGGCGAGGGGGACGACACGTTTACCGATCCCCTCAATCCACCGGCGCCCGACATCGACCAGACGGCGCTCAAGAACGAGCGGGCCCGTAAGCGGTTTTACAAGCGCACCTTTCTTGCCGAAGACCCTGAAGGGGCACTGATCGTCAACGGCGTGCATTACCTGGAGACCGTCCAGGAGACGCGCATCCTCGGCGTCTACTTCCGCTTTGAGGAGAGCGAGGCCAACGGCATCACCATCCGCGAGTATGGCTTTTTCGGCGGCAACGTCGCCTACCTCGACGGGCACGATTCGGACTACGCCGGCGAGGGCATCCATCACCCCGACACCAATCCGACTGGAGAAGTGCTCCACCCCGGCTACCTCTACGAAGTGAAGAACATCCCCGCCTTCAGCAAGATCTCCGACACGCGGGTGGAACTCGTCGGAATCATCAAGATCTAGGAGGACCGTCCCATGTCCATCTCACGCGAAACCTTCGACGACGCCAAGAACTACAAGCGGGTGCGCTACCACCAGGACCGCGACCTGCTCGACTCCGAGCTCAACGAGCAGCAGGACATCCTGCACCGCGAGCGCGCCAGGATCGCCGACCGGCTCTTCCGGGAGGGGTCGGTGATCGAGGGCCTCGCTGTGTCGGTCACCGGCAACGTCCTAGCCGTGTCCGACGGCGCCGTCTACATCGAGGGCTCCATCGAGCGGGTGCCCGGGGCGCTTCTCACCTACGATCCGGCCGCCGACGCGGGCGCCGACACCGTCTACGTCGAGCTGCTCAAGTACAACTACGGCGCCAACCACGACGCCGCGCTCATCAACCCGGCCACCGGCGAGCCCACGGCCGAGCGCGAGAAGTGGGTGTTGGCCCTGACCGAGCGCGACACCTCGGGCGATGCGCTGCCCAACAACGTGACCGCGCGCCGGGTGGTGCCCGTCTACCAGTTCGACCGGGCCACCGGCGAGGTGACCGCCGCCGTGCAGGAGAAGTCCCGCATGCATCTCGGGGACCTGGCGGGCACCCTGCCGGGCGACCGCATCACGGTCGCCTCCATCACCGAGAACCAACTCGCCTTCGCGGCGGCCGAAGGGCTGAACTCGCTGCTCGACAACCTGGCCGAGCGGACCTTCGACCAGTCGGGCAGCTACCTGGTCGACGGGCTCGACAGCTTCATCGGCGGCAGCGACGGCGAGAGCGTCGAGGTCGTCACCAACGCCGGGCGCGCCTACATCCAGGGCTACCGCCTGCAAAAGGACCTGCCCACCACGACGGTGGTGCCGAAATCGGCCGCCACCCGGCCGGTGCGCGGCGAGCAGAAGACCTACCACGTCGGCACACGGCGCTACCCGCTCAACAGCGCGCCGCTCGCGGCGACCCGTCAGGTCGAGGCCATCGTCGCCGTCGTAGCCAACCTCACCCGCGGCTCGGTGGGCGGCGGCGAGGACCTGCTCGAGCCCAACCCGGTCGTTGAGATCCTCGAGGTGAGCCAGGGCGCCACCGTCTATACCGAAGGCACCGACTGGCAGCAGTCCGGCAACCACGTGGACTGGCTCGGCACGGGTACCGAACCGGCCATCGGCACCACTTATACGGTGCGCTGGACCTACACCAGGCAGATGGCGCGGGGCAGCGACTACGTGGACGGCGGCTGGTTCGGCGAGTCTGACCATCCCGCGGCGGCGGAATACTTCTACTTGGTCACCACCCTGGACGCGAGCGGCGAGACCGCCTACGACGCGGACAAAGTCGTCTCCCGCGACAGCCGCGCCGGCGACATCAACCGCCTCGCGTGGCGGCCGGTCAGCGGCGCCACCGGATACCGCGTCTACCGCGCCGCCGCGAATGCCGGTCCCGCCGACTTCAAGCTGCTCGAGGAGTTGGCGGCCGCCGCGACCAGTTACGTGGACGACGGCGTCGCCGAGGCCGTGGATCAGCACCCTCCGAACGAGAACGCGAGCGGCCTCGCCATGTCCGAGGTCCGCATCGCCGCGGGCGAGCGCAGCCTCGTCAACTTCGGCCGCGGCACCGTGGGCGACGCGCCCGTGGACGGCTCCAACCTCAGCATCGACTACGACTACTTCCTGGGGCGCCGGGACGTGATCTACGCCACCACCGACGAGATCAAGCGCCTGGAGGGCGCGCCGGCCGACAGGCCCAAGCTGCCGGTCGTGCCCGAAGGCGCGCTGGCCCTCGCCGGCATCGACTGCCCGCCCGACTCGGTCGACATGCGGATCAACAAATTCGGGTTGACCCGCGTGACCATGGACCAGGTCCACCAGATCATCCAGGACGTCGAGGACCTCAAGTACAACGACGCGCAGCTGCAGATGGCGGGCGAACTGCAGAACCGCGATGCCGAGACCAAGAAGGGCATCTACTCGGACGATTTCTCGAGCGACGCCCAGTCCGACGTCTCCCACGACGAGTGGAGCGCTCGCATCGACGCGGCGCGCCGGTTCGTGGGTCCCGACCGCGACGCCTCGGCCACCGTGCTCGAGGTGGACCGCGCGGCCAGCCGGGCACTGTTCGGGGCGAGCCTGGTCCTGCTGCCCGGCGCCGAAACGGTGCTGGTCGAGCAGGCGGACTGGTCCGAGGACAAGAACGTCAACCCCTACGCGGTCTTCGAGCCGCCCGAGGCGACGGTGGAGACGACGCCCAATATCGGCCGCCGGGGACAGACCGGCATCGCCGTGACCGGAGCCAACTTCACGCCCGACGCCGAGGGGATCACCGTGCGCTGCGACGGGCGCACGGTCGCCGAGGGCATTGCCGCCGACGCGGTCGGACGGGCGAGCGCGTCCTTCCTCGTGCCCGCCGGGGCCCGAAGCGGCAGCCGCATCGTTGAGATGAGCGACGGCGAGCGCTCCGCGCAGGCGACCCTGCAGGTGCACGACCCACTGGTGATCACCCGCATCCAGCGCGTCGTGGTCGTGCGCCAGGCGCCGCCGCGGATCGTCCGCGTTCCCGTCGTGCGCACCGTCTGGCGCTGGCGCTGGCGCCGCCGACAGCGCGACCCCCTGGCCCAGACCTTCAGCTTCGACCGCAACCGCGTCGTCTCGGCCGTGGGCGTCGAGTTCACCCGCAAGGACGTCGCCATCCCGGTCACCGTTCAGATCCGCGGCGTCACCACCGGCCTGCCCAACGAGGTCGTGCTGGCCGAGAAGGTCCTCTCGCCCGACGAGATCGAACTCCGCGAGGAAACCCGCATCGCCTTCGACGATCCCGTCTACGCCGAGGCGAACACGAGCTACGCGGTCGTGCTCCTGACCAACAGCAACCAGTACCGCGTGCGCATCGCCACTCTGGGGCGGCGCGGACGCCGGGGCACCATCACGCGCCAGACCTACGCCCCGGGCGTGCTGCTGGAAAGCTCCAACGCCGAGACCTGGACGCCGCTCAACGCTGCCGACCTTACACTCAGAATCTACGGCTACGACTTCGAGGCCGCGGGCGAGGTCCGCTTCAAGCCGGTCGAGAATGTCGAGTTCAGCGAGCTCAACCTCGACGAGTACTCGACCGTGCCCGAGGGCACGCGCATCGCCTGGGAGTACTCGACCGACGGCGGGGCAACCTGGGACTCCATCGTGCCGGCGGAGGAGGAGAACCTGCCGAACCTCGCCACCAGCATCCTGGTCCGGGCCCGGCTCGCCGGCGGCGAAGCCAACGACACGCCGGCGCTGAACTTCAGGGACGTGAACCTGGTCGGCTATCTCAACCAAACCGCCGGCGCCTACGTCACCCGCGAGAACGAACTCACCCAGGGCGTGACCTCGACCAAGGTCTACGCCCGGATGGACGTCCCGAGCGGCGCCTCCCTCGACTGGTACGCCTCCAACGACGGCGGCGAGACCTGGGAGTCGATGGCGCTCGAGGCGACGAGAAAGGTCGACGAGGAGTGGACCGAATACACTCTCGCCCTCACCTTCGCCGATCCGGCCGGGAACCGGGTGCGCTACAAAGCCGAGCTCGCCGGCGACCGCCTCGTCTACCCCCGCATCCACACCCTGGGCGCCACGCTCAGCTGATGGCGGAGGCGCGATGCTCACCCGACGCCAAGGCGGCCTGACCGAACTCATCCCCTCGCCCCGGGAGAAGCGCGAAGCCGTGCTGCGCGATCACGCCCTCGACCTGCTCGCCAACCTGGACGCCCGTCTCGCGCGGGTCGAGGCCGGTCTCGGCCTGTCAGTCGAGGAGGCGGAGGCGTTCCGGGCGGTCATGGCGCGCATCCGCCGCGAGGAAACCGAGACCCTCCGCATCCACCGCGAGCACCTCGCCGCTGACGCCCCGGGTGCCTGACGAACACCGGCGTTTCCTTGCAGTGCTCTAAGTCCCGGTCCTTCCGCAACTTACGGTCGAACGAACATAAAACATTTGATATCAATCAGTTAAGTTCCAGAACCGCCTTGCTTTCTGTTCGGGAAGAAGCGTTCATGTGTGTGAACACAAACCCCGAACCCCTTGTCGAACGAGGGCTTTACGGAAAGCAAGGAGCACCATGGATCTGCACGAAATCCACTTCGGCGTCGAAATCGAGACGGTCCGACGCACACGCCAACGCGTGGCCGAGGCCATCCAGTCGGTGGTGGGCGGCAACGTCCACCATCCGGGACGGCCCGGGGTGTTCGACCCGTGGGAGGTCACGGACGAGCAGGGGCGCACCTGGAAGGTCGTCTCCGACAGCTCGCTCGGCCATGTCCCAGGCCACTTGCGGGCCGAGGTCGTCAGCCCGGTCCTGTCCTACGCGGACATCCCGACGCTCCAGGAGGTCGTCCGGGCGGTCCGCAAATGCGGCGCCAAGGTCGACCGGCATTGCGGCATCCACGTCCACGTGGACGCGCGTCCCTTCAACGGGCGCACCCTCGGGAACCTCGCCAAGATCGTTTACAAGCAGGAGCCGCTCATCCTCGCGGCGCTCGGCGTCAGCGAGAACCGGCAGCAGAGCTACACCCGGCCGGTGCGCGATGACCTGATTCGGGACATCGAGCGCCACAGGCCGCGCACGACGGACGAGCTCAACCGCATCTGGTACGGCTATCACAACCGCCACCCGCAGCACTTCGACGGCACCCGCTACCACGGGGTGAACCTGCACAACGTCTGGTACCGGGGCACGGTCGAGTTCCGCTGGTTCCAAGCCACGCTTCACGCCGGCAAGGTCAAGGCCTACATCCAGCTGGTGCTGGCCGTCGCCACCAAGGCGCTCAACGGACGCGCCGCCTCCAGCCGCAAGCGCCGCTTCGATCCCCGAAGCGCCCGCTACGACTTCCGGGTCTTCTTGCTCCACCTCGCACTCATCGGGGATGAGTTCAAGACCACGCGGAAGCACCTGCTGGCCGCCCTGCCGGGGGACTCCACCTTCCGGCTTGGCAGACCGGCGCCTGAGGCGCCACCCGCCATCGACGCGGAATCCATCAGCACGGAGGCCGGGCCGCGAACCCGGCCTCCGGCTTTTGATGAGGAGATCACCGCCCAAACCGAAGGAGAAAACACGCGATGAGAGTGCGGATCAAGGACACCGACCTGGACGGCAAGCCGCTCCAGGGCGAAGGGGAAATCTTTACCGGCAAGACCGATCTCGAGGTCGTCCGGGCCATGCAGGGGGCGACGCTCTTCTCCGATCAGACGACGCTCGAGGATTACATCGGCATGGTCCTGCGCAACGCCAAAATGCTGGCCGGGATCGAATTGGTCGTCAAAGGCGATACGCCCAACGAGAAGGCGGGCGCCCTCCTCTCCTCCCTGATCGACCACGGCCTGGCGGAATACGTCGAGGCGGAGCCTGCGGCTCCGATCACGTTGCCCGCCGACGTCTGGCAAGGCCTCGAGTCAGTGAGACGGTCCGGACTCACCAACATGTTCGACCGGCCCGCGGTCATCAAGATCGCCGAGATGCTCGACTTCCCGGAGACGGCGCGTTGGATCGAGGGCCACCACGGCCCGTATACCGAAGGGCTGTTCAAGGGATTCGCGGTCGACCCCGAGGAAGGGAAACTCTGATGTGCGGGCAGGCCGGCATCATCCTGGGACAGAAGCGGCGCCGCGCCGAGGAGCGCGGCTGGTGCGAGTTGAGCATTCCCCCGATGAGCCTGATGGTGTTCCGGCACCGGATGCTGAGGGACTTCTCCATCGAGCCGTTCGAATTCGTCGCGCAGGCCAGGCGGCGGAAGACCGCCCCGGCCGAGGAGGCGCCATGACGCCGAGAAAGAAGCCGACAGAACCCAGAGAAGCCCCGAAGGAGAAAACATCCGGCATGCTGAAAGCTCTTCGTCTACGGCACCCTCAAGCGCGGGTACTGGAACCACGACGCCTTCTGCGAGGGGGTCCTGGCAATCCGGGAGGCGCAGGTCCTGGGCCGGCTCTACGAGGGGCCGGGGTTCCCGCTCCTCGAGGTTCCGGATGAAGACGTCCTCGCCCGCGGGACCGCCGACCCGCTCGCCGACGTGGCCACACAGGGGCGTCTGTCCGGCCGGGTGGGGTTATGCTCCCGACCCGAGCGGGAAAGCGCCACAGCGGGCGCCTGGGGCGCCGTGTACGGGGAGCTGCTCACCTTCGACGACCCCGAATCCCGCCTCCCCGCCATCGACCGCCTGGAGGGCTTCCGTCCGGTCGGTTCCAGACTCTATCGCCGCGTGCTCGTCCCTGTCATCGTGGAGGGCGCCCGCGAGCTCGCCTGGGTCTACACGGTCGAGACGACCGGCATCAAGCGGCGACGGATCGTGTCCGGCTGCTGGCCGGAGTAGCGGCCCTTCCCCTCCTCCCAGGAGTCTCCCTCCAAGAACATTCTTGTCATTAATTGACAAGAACTGTAATATACATGGGTATTATGAGCTGTCTTTGGCAACGGTCGTCTTGCGGCTGGAGGGGTGAACCGGATGGATGAGAAGCCGGACGATGTCCTGACCATCGAAGAGCTGTCCACCTACCTGAAGATCCCGAGGTCGACGCTCTACAAAGTGGTCCGTGAAGGCAAAATTCCATCCCAGAAAGTCGGTCGTCATTGGCGATTTCGGAAAGAGGCCATCGACCGGTGGCTGGAGAACCCCCCTGGCGAAACGGATGACAGTGAACCCAAGTGACCCGAGAGCGGATGGCCTGAAAGAGCCGATTACGGTTCGGGAGTACCCGGCGTTGTACGGAGGACGAGTCACTTGACGCCAGAACATCTCCGAGCGCTCGTCGAGGGCGGAGAAACACTCGCCGTGGAGTTCAAAGGCGAAGAAGCGGCGGCGTTTACGGACCGCGAACTCGTCGAAACGGTCGTCTGTCTCGCCAACCGCAGCAATGACGGTGCTGCGTGGTTGCTGATTGGGGTGGAGGACGACGGCCGCGTGACCGGAGCTCGACCCCGCCACGAAGCTGGCAGGACCGATCCCATCCGCGTCCAAGCGCTCATCGGAAACCGAACACGCCCATCCCTGTCTTCCCGTGCTGAATTGGCTTCGCTCGACGGGCGGGAGGTTCTCATCATTGAGGTTCCAGCCTTCCGCCAGCCGGTCGGAACGTCGGACGGACACTACCTGCGCCGGGTCGTCGGTGGGGACGGCAAACCTTCCTGTGTTCCGTTTCACTTCCACGAGATGCAGTCGCGGCAAGCTGATCTTGGTCTGCTGGACTACTCCGCACTCCGGTTGGACGCCGTGGGGATTGATGCACTGGACCCGTTGGAGTTCGAGCGCTACCGCCGCATGATCCGGGAAAACCGGCACCGTGGAGATGAAGCGCTGCTCGGTCTCAGCGATCTTGAACTCGCCAAAGCACTGGGCGCCGTGGAACACACAAACGGCGATGTGGCAGTCAGAGTCCTGGGATTGCTGCTCTTCGGTCGAGAGGATGTGCTGGCCTCAACTCTGCCGGCGCACGAGGTCGCCTTTCAGGTGCTCTCTGAGACCGAAGTGGAAGTCAACGACTTCTTTCGCTGGCCACTGCTCCGAGTCATGCAGGAGTTGGAGGCGCGCTTTCGGGCGCGCAACCGGGAGCGGGAAATCCTCGTCGGGGTGACCCGTATCGGGGTTCCGGATTACCCTGAGCGGGCTTTCCGCGAGGGCGTAGCAAACGCGCTCACACATCGCGATTACACGCGCCTGGGCGCCGTGCACGTGCAATGGCGCAAAGACCGGCTCGAAATCTCAAATCCGGGCGGATTCCCGGATGGTGTGCGTCTCGACAACTTGCTGGTGACCCAGCCGCGTCCCCGGAATCCACTACTGGCGGACGCCTTCAAGCGCGCCGGCATCGTAGAGCGTACCGCGCGCGGCATCGATACCATCTTCGTGGAACAGATTCGCACGGGTCGTCCCGCTCCGTCCTACGACAAGAGCACGGAAACGGGCATCGTGTTGGAACTGCCCGGTGGCGAGGCCAATCTCGGCTTTGTGCGCCTGGTGGTGGAGCAGGGTCGGGAGGGCCATCCGCTGTCCCAGGATGAATTGTTGCTCCTGAACGCGTTGGGGCATGAGCGTCGCATGACCGTGTCCGATGCAGCCACAACGATTCAGAGGGGAAGGGTGACGCCGGGACCGTCCTGCGACAGCTGTCCGAGAGTGGCATCGTCGAAATGCGGGGGACTGCTGGGCGTCAGGTATTCCAACTCTCGGAAGTTTGCGCCTGGGCGACCGCACCGATGCACGTCGGGGTCGCGCCGAACCCGTCCAACATCACGAGATAGTAGGCCGGTACCTCGAAGATCATAGTTCGATATCACGCAGAGACGTGACGGAACTCTGCGCCATCTCCGACCCCCAGGCGTACAGGCTGTTGAAGAAGATGGAGTCGGAGGGGGTTCTCCGTCGGGTCGGTACTCGGGGAAGAAGTGTTCGCTATGAAAGAAACGCATAAAACGCACGGCGTGCGTTTACCAAAAGCACGCGTGCGTTTAAATGCACGCGGTTACAGCTGCGTACCGGATCGCGGCAGCAATTTCGACGAGGAGTGGGACTAGCATCGGCAACGCTGCTTGACGAGGAGAGAGGGCATGGCACGAGGACCAACGGTGAAATCCGGCGGCGGCGCAAGAACCGGCACCCATAGCGCCACGACCGGATATGAGGCTGAACTCTGGCGCATGGCCGACGCCCTGCGAAGCTCGATGGACGCAGCCGAGTACAAGCACGTTGTCCTCGGTTTGATCTTCCTGAAATACATCTCCGACGCCTTCGAGGAGCGCCATGCCGCCGTTCTGGCCGAATGGGGCGCGGACGCCGCCGAGGATCGCGACGAGTACACCGCCGAGAACATTTTCTGGGTGCCACCGGAGGCCCGTTGGGCCCATCTGAAAGCTCAAGCGCGGCAGGCCACCATCGGGCAACTCGTCGACGACGCCATGACCGGGATCGAGCGAGACAACCCCGTGCTCAAGGATGTGCTGCCCAAGGACTACGCGCGCCCCGCCCTCGATAAGCAGCGGCTTGGCCAGCTCATCGACATGATCAGCAACATCAAAGTCGGCGACGAGGACGCCCGGTCCAAAGATGTACTCGGCCGCATCTACGAATATTTCCTGTCGCAATTTGCGAGCGCCGAAGGCAAGAAGGGCGGTGAGTTCTACACGCCGCGCTGCGTGGTCAAGCTCCTGGTCGAGATGCTTGAGCCCTATCAGGGCCGAGTTTACGACCCCTGCTGCGGTTCGTCCGGTATGTTCGTGCAGTCGGTCGAGTTCATTGACGCCCACACCACCGGCAACGGCAATGGCGGGAGTCTTCCGCGAGGCGCCAAGGTCGACATCTCGATCTACGGGCAGGAGTCGAACTACACGACTTGGCGGCTTGCGAAGATGAACCTCGCCATCAGGGGTATCGGGGGTCAGATCGCCCATGGCGACAGCTTCCACAACGACCGTCATCCCGACCTCAAGGCCGACTTCATCCTGGCGAATCCGCCGTTCAACGTCTCCGATTGGGGCGGCGAGCGACTCGCCGACGACAAGCGCTGGCAATACGGCGCGCCGCCTAAGGGCAACGCCAACTTCGCCTGGGTGCAGCACATCGTCCACCACTTGTCACCGAGGGGCACGGCCGGCTTCGTACTCGCCAACGGCTCGATGTCGTCGAATCAGTCGGGCGAGGGCGGCATCAGGAAAAGTCTGATCGAAGCGGACTTGGTGGACTGCATGGTCGCGCTGCCAGGCCAGCTTTTCTATTCGACCCAGATCCCGGCTTGCCTATGGTTCCTCGCCCGCGACCGCAGAGGTGGCAAATTCCGCGACCGCCGAGGCGAAGTGCTCTTCATCGACACCCGCAAGCTCGGCCGCATGGTCGACCGCACCCACCGCGAGCTTACCGACGAGGACATCGCCCGCATTGCCGACACCTACCATGCCTGGCGCGGCGAGGAAGACGCCGACGACTACATCGACACCCCTGGGTTCTGCAAGAGCGCTCTATTGGGAGAGGTGCGTAAGCACGGCCACGTTCTAACCCCCGGCCGTTATGTCGGCGCAGAAGTGCAGGAGGACGACGGCGAACCGTTCGAGGACAAGATGAAGCGTCTCGTCGCGCAGTTGAGGGAGCAGCAGGCCGACGCCGCAAAGCTGGATGCCGCTATCGCCGTCAACCTCAAGGAGCTTGGGTATGGCGGGTAAGGATTGGGGGGCAGTGCGCCTTGGGGACGTTTGCGAAAAAATCGGAAGTGGAGCAACACCGCGCGGCGGGAAAGAAGTCTATTTGTCGGACGGACCTTGTGCGCTGATTAGAAGTCAAAATGTTCACAATGATTGTTTCCGACACGATGGTCTAGCGTTCATTAGCGATAAGCAGGCTGCTGAACTCGACAACGTCGAGGTCCATGCAGATGACGTTCTTCTCAATATCACGGGTGATTCCGTGGCACGGGCGTGTCAAGTAGCACCGAATGTGCTCCCCGCTCGTGTTAATCAACATGTTGCGATCATTCGGCCGGATCCGACAAAGCTGTCACCGCAATTTCTCCGCTACTTTCTCGTGTGCCCTGAAGTACAGACGATGCTTCTGTCATGGGCAGGGTCTGGTGGCACGAGAAATGCTCTGACAAAAGGAATGATTGAGTCTTTCGATGTGCGAGCACCGAAAGACGTAAATGACCAACGCGCCATCGCCCACATCCTGGGCACGCTGGACGACAAGATCGAACTGAACCGGCGCATGAACGAGACGCTGGAGGCGATGGCGCGGGCGCTATTCAAGTCCTGGTTCGTCGACTTCGAACCCGTCCGCGCCAAGATGGACGGCCGTGATCCCGGCCTGCCAAAACATATCGCTGATCTTTTTCCCGACCGCCTCGTGAACTCCGAGATGGGTGAGATTCCGGAGGGGTGGGAAGCTACAACCCTAGGCGAGCACGTCGCCAATTTCGATGCGAAGCGCGTTCCTGTGTCGGGAGCCGAGCGAGCAAAGCGACAAGGGTCATATCCCTATCACGGTGCGGCTGGGGTAATGGATTATGTCGACGATTATCTGTTCGATGGAGTTTACGTCCTAGTCGGAGAGGACGGTTCCGTCATGCGCGAAAGTGGATTGGCGGTTACTCAGTACGTTTGGGGAAAATTTTGGGTGAATAACCACGCCCATGTCCTTCAAGGAAAGGGACCGATCAGCACAGAACAAGTTTATCTGTATTTCCACTTCGAGCCAGTTGCTCCGTATGTTACCGGCGCCGTTCAGCCAAAGCTATCTCAGGGCAGAATGAACAACATGCCATTCTTGTTCCCTGGTGCTGCTATCTGCAGGTGTTTCACAAGAACGATTTCGCCTTGGTTTGCGCGGCGGCGTACTTGCAGCGCAGAAAGCAAAACAGTCGCGGCCCTGCGCGACGCGCTGCTGCCTAGACTCATTTCCGGCGACCTCCGTCTGAAGGACGCCGAGAACTTCCTCAAACGGATGTTGTGATGGCCGAGATCCCAACTGCTCCTTTTGTTATGCATGGCGCGCGCGATGCCATGACAGGCGGGCTCGCGCACATCGAGGAACAGGTGAAGGCCATCGAGCAGGCCGTCGTCGAGAATCCCGGCCTCGCCTTTGATCTAGCAAAGACGCTAATTGAGAGCACTTGCCGCACGGTGCTCGATGAGCGGTCAGTGACCTATTCCAGGAACGATGATCTTCCAAAGCTCTTCAAATCCGTGACCCAGAACCTGACCTTTCTCCCGTCGACCGCCAGCGATGCTGCCGACGTACACAAGAGCCTGAAGCAGATGCTGTCCGGGCTTAGCACTGCCATTCAGGGCATCTGCGAGTTGCGCAACCATTGCGGCTTCGCCTCGCATGGCTCGGGTACTGCGCGCCCTAGCATGGAGGGCGTTCAGGCTCTGCTCGCCGCCGAGGCTGCAGATACTGTTGTGGGCTTCCTTCACCGCGCACATCGGCTGGACCGCACGCCGGCCCCACCGACTGCGACCTTCGACGACAACTTTGCTTTTAACGATAGTGTGGACGAGACATGCGGTCCCTACCGAATCTTTGATGTTGAATTCCGCCCAAGCGAGGTGTTGTTCACGCTGGAGCCAGAATCCTATCGCATTTACCTCGCAGAATTTGACGACGATGCCGATTCCGACGCCAATGTCTCAACCGGTGGAAAGGTTCAGTCATGAGTAACATTGGCGTGGCGGAATCCGTCGTCGAACAGGCCGCTCTCGCTTGGCTGGAGGGCCTGGATTGGCGTATTGCCCATGGTTCTGACATCGCACCCGATACGCCAGATGCTGAGCGCGAGGATTACGGCGCGGTTGTGTTGGTACAGCGCCTGCGCGATGGGCTTGCTCGGCTCAACCTCAATCTCCCTGAAGCAGCGCTGGAGGACGCGTTCCGCCAAGTCATGCGCCCCGGGGGTTCAACCCCCGAATCCCGCAACCGCGTCTTGCATCGGATGCTCGTGGAGGGTGTAACAGTCGAACACCGCGCCGAGGAGGGTTCGATCCGAGGTGCGCAGGCCCAAATAATCGATTTCGCCAACCCCGCCAACAACGACTGGCTTGCGGTCAACCAATTCACAGTCGTCGAGAACAAGCACGAGCGCCGACCCGACGTGGTGCTATTTGTCAATGGGCTGCCACTCGGCGTCTTGGAGCTCAAGAACCCGGCGGACGAGGGTGCGACGATCTGGACCGCCTGGCAGCAGCTTCAAACCTACAAGGCCGAGCTTCCAACTCTGTTCTCGATGAACGCGATGCTCATGGTCTCGGACGGTGTGGAGGCGCGGATGGGCACGCTGACAGCCGGGCGGGAATGGTTTAAGCCTTGGCGCACCATCTCTGGCGAGACCTTAGCCGATCCGCACCTGCTGCAATTGCAGGTCATGCTCGAAGGGGTGTGCGCACCGCGCCGCTTCCTTACTCTCCTGCGCGACTTCATCGTCTTCGAGGATGACGGCAGTGGTGCGCTGGTCAAGAAGATGGCGGGCTACCACCAGTTCCACGCGGTCCAGGTGGCGGTCACAGAGACCTTGCGCGCGGCTGAGCTGGCAGGCGCAGCGGATCGGGTTGCCGACGACCTGGGTCGGTACGAGTCGGGCAGGAAGTCGGGCGGGGAACCCGGCGATCGGCGCATCGGCGTGGTCTGGCACACCCAAGGCTCGGGCAAGAGCCTGACCATGGCTTTCTACGCCGGGGCGATCATCAGGGAACCAGCCATGGAGAACCCTACCATCGTCGTGCTGACGGACCGCAACGACCTGGACGACCAGCTCTTCGGCACATTCGCGCGCTGCCAGGATCTGTTGCGCCAGCCGCCGGCGCAGGCGGAAAGCCGTGCAGACTTGCGCAGCAAACTCGCGGTCAATGCCGGTGGCGTGGTCTTCACGACGATTCAGAAGTTCTTCCCCGAGGAGAAGGGGGACCGGCACCCGTTGCTGTCGGAGCGGCGCAACATCGTGGTCGTCGCCGACGAGGCCCATCGCGGCCAATACGACTTCATCGACGGCTATGCGCGCCACATGCGCGATGCCCTGCCCAATGCCTCCTTCGTCGGCTTCACGGGAACGCCCATAGAGCTTCAGGACGCCAACACCCGCGCCGTCTTCGGCGACTACATCAGCATCTACGATATCCAACGCTCGGTCGAGGACAGGGCGACGGTGCCAATCTACTACGAGAGCCGACTCGCCAAGCTGTCACTCGACGAAAGCGAACGGCCGAGGATCGACCCGGGCTTCGAGGAAGCGACCGAGGGTGAGGAGATCGAACGCAGGGAGAAGCTCAAGACCAGATGGGCGCAGCTCGAAGCAATCGTTGGCGCTGAACCGCGCCTCGCGCTCGTCGCTCGGGACATCGTCGAGCATTTCGACCAACGGGTCGAAGCCCTGGACGGCAAGGCGATGGTCGTCTGCATGAGCCGGCGCATCTGCATCGACCTCTATCGCGAGTTAGTGCGCCTGCGCCCCGATTGGCACCACGAAGACGATGACAAGGGGCGCCTTAAGGTGGTGATGACTGGCGCCGCATCCGATCCGCCCGACTGGCAGCCGCACATCAGGAACAAACCCAGGCGCGAGGCCCTGGCAAACCGGTTCCGTGACGCCAGCGATCCGCTCACCATCGTGCTGGTGCGCGACATGTGGCTCACCGGCTTCGACGCGCCGAGCCTGCACACCATGTACGTGGACAAGCCAATGCGCGGCCACGGGCTGATGCAGGCCATCGCTCGGGTCAATCGCGTGTTCAAGGACAAACCGGGCGGTCTTGTCGTCGACTATCTCGGGCTCGCCCACGAGCTCAAACAGGCGCTGGCGACCTACACCGAAAGCGGCGGCACCGGGAAGACCGCGCTCGATCAGACGGAAGCGGTCGCGGTGATGCTGGAGAAATACGAGGTGTGCTGCGGCCTGTTCCATGGCTTCGACCGATCCAAGTGGATCGACGGCACGCCGGCCGAACGGCTGGGCCTGCTGCCGGCTGTGCAGGAGCACATCCTGGCCCAGGAGAATGGCAAGGACCGCTGCGTGCAGGCGGTGCGCGAGCTTTCCCAGGCCTTCGCCCTGGCCGTGCCCCACGAGGACGCGATCCGCATCCGCGACGACGTGGCGTTCTTTCAGGCCGTGCAATCGGTGCTGACCAAGCGTACGATCGCCGAAGCGCGGCCGGAAGAAGAGCTAGACCACGCCGTGCGCCAGATCATTTCGCGAGCGGTGGCATCGGAAGGTGTGATCGACATCTTCGCCGCCGCCGGCTTAGAGAAGCCCGACATCTCGATCTTGTCGGAAGAGTTCCTTGCCGAGGTGCGGGGCATGCCGCAGCGCAATCTTGCCGTGGAGTTGTTGCAGAAGCTGTTGAAGGGCGAGCTGGCCAGCCGTCGGCGGAAGAACGTCGTCCAGGCGCGATCTTTCGCCGAGATGTTGGAAAAAACCCTCCGCCGTTATCAGAATCGCGCCGTCGAAGCGGCACAAGTGATCGAGGAGCTGATTCAGCTTGCCCGGGAGCTGCGCGAAGCCAACGCCCGCGGCGAGAAATTGGGGCTGTCGGAAGACGAAGTCGCCTTCTACGACGCGCTTGAGACCAATGACAGTGCGGTTCAGGTGCTGGGAGATGAGACACTGCGCGACATCGCCCGCGAACTAGTCCGGACCGTGCGCAACAACGTTGCCATCGACTGGACGCTGCGCGAGAACGTGCGGGCGAACCTCCGTCGGCTGGTCAAGCGCATCTTGCGTGAGCACGGGTACCCTCCGGACAAGCAGGAGAAGGCAACGCAGACAGTCCTGGATCAGGCAGAAGTCCTGTCAGAAGGGTGGGCTCTGGAAGGCTGAGTACCGACCTTGGATATACCGGCCTGCCAGTCCCGAAATTCAAGGTCCCCCTCACTTGACGTTGTCCAACCCGTCTGACAACGAATCGCCGGGGAGAAGGAGGAGTATTGTGGAGCTGATAATCAAAATTGGTGACAGGGTTTACCTTGCGTCGAATCCGAACGCCCAAGTGGTTCCGCGACGCGCTCGGGCTGGACGCACTGTATACGCCGCACCCCGCCGGGGATGGGCCCCAGCCACCTTCGAAGAAGACGAACTAAACAACCTGAGATGGGTATTTACTTGACTCAGGTGACCACAAGATGTAGGATCGGGGAAATGGAAGATTATCCTCGGAATCTGGCCGAGTTCGAGGCGCGTTTCGCCACCGAGCAGGCCTGTCGAGAGTATCTGTGTCAACTCCGCTGGCCGGAGGGTTTTCGTTGTCCGCGATGCGGGCACGACAAAGCGTGGGCGGGTGCGGACAGCGCTGCTGGAGTGCGCCGGCTGCGGGCATCAAGCTTCTCCAACGGCGGGCACAATATTTCAAGACACCCGAGGCGAATTCGTCGAGGTAGGAGTCGAGATGCTCGTGACTGACCGCTCCTTGATGCGTGCCCAGTATCCAGCGCTTCACTAACGACACCACGCGGTGCACCCGGGGGAGCAGTTTCGAGGCGCGCGCCGGTTGCCCCTCCAGGTAGCTCACCTCGTGGCGATAGCCGTCGCCTTCGAGCGGTTCGTATCCCAGCCAACCGTCGGTATGGACCACGCTGCCGGGTTCGATCGACTCGCCGACGAAGGCCATCAAGCTGTCCCCGGAGGCGTTGGGAATGGTGCGTATCCGAACCCGCCCGATGCCGGCACCATCTTCCTCGGCCGCTACTACAATCAGCGCCTTAGCGTCGGTTTGGCGACCGCGCACGCCCTCCTCCAAGCCTCCTAAGTAAGTCTCGTCAACCTCCACGCGCCCGCTGAGCCGATCGCGTCCGGGCCGCACCATGGCGCGCCGGAGCTTATGCAACCAAGTCCAGGCCGTTTTGTAGCTGCCCAGGCCCAACACCCGCTGCAAGCCCAGCGCGCTCGCCCCGTTCTTCTGGCTCGTGAGCCACCACATGGCTCGAAACCAACTCTGGAGGGGTTGGCGGGTGTCTTGAAATATTGTGCCCGCCGTTGGAGAAGCTTGATGCCCGCAGCCGGCGCACTCCAGCAGCGCTGTCCGCACCGCCCACGCTTTGTCGTGCCCGCATCGCGGACAACGAAAACCCTCCGGCCAGCGGAGTTGACACAGATACTCTCGACAGGCCTGCTCGGTGGCGAAACGCGCCTCGAACTCGGCCAGATTCCGAGGATAATCTTCCATTTCCCCGATCCTACATCTTGTGGTCACCTGAGTCAAGTAAATACCCATCAGGACATATTCACTTGGCAGCGACATTTCGCGGAGAAGCGTGTTGACACTCGCCTCGCCGCTCCGATAGGATTGGGTCACCGTTACCGTTACCGTCACCGTGATCGTTACCGGGACCGCAGCTACAATCTTGTCAGGAGGTTCCATGAATTCGAAGTCAAGCCGGAGTCAGCTTATTCTGACCTTTTTTCTCGCGGCGGGATTGGCCCCTGTGATGCAAGCGCCTGTCTACGCCCAGACAGCTACCCTAGTCGGGCAGGTCGCCGACGAAACGGGCGCAGTGATTCCCGGCGTCAAGTTGACCCTCGAGAACCTGGCCACCAATGTGTCCATCCAGGGTGAATCGAACGAGGTAGGGTACTACCGGTTTTCTTTCCTGCGTCCGGCCACCTATACACTCACGGCGGAGCAGCCCGGCTTCACCATCGCAACAGTCGAGAACATTATTCTCCAGATCAACCAGACGGACGACGTCAACGTCACCTTGAATCCCAGTGCCGTCCAAGAAATCGTCACGGTCACCGCTTCCGCCGTTTCGCTCTCGACTCAAACCTCCGAGCTGAGCGAGGTGGTCACGGAGAGACCGGTCAAGCAGCTGCCGCTGCTAATGCGGGATCCCAGTTCCTTGGTCAACCTGGTCCCCGGCGTCACCGCCGATCACCGCAGCCAGACGCGCGGGCTGGACCGCTCGGGACTCTCCTTCCAGGGCCGCCTTACTTTTGTCGCCAATGGCGGAGTGCGGGCGCAGGCCAATGTCATGGTCGACGGTGTTGACATAACCTTCACCCACGCCGCCTTCAACTCGGTGCCGATCGTCCTGACGCCCGACATCACCCAAGAATTCCAGGTGATGACCAATAATTACTCGGCGGAGTTCGGCCGCGCCAACATCGTGCTGAACTACGTCACAAAGGGCGGAACCAACGAGTTTCACGGCAACGGTTACTTGTTCCACCAGAACGACAATTTGAACGCGAATGCCTTCTTCCTGAATCGGGCCGGCGTGGGGAAGACCGAGGCGCGGCGGAATCAGTTTGGGGGCACTCTCGGCGGACCCATCCTCAAGAACAAACTGTGGTTCTTCGGTGACTGGGAAAAGATGATCCAGGCGCGGGCGCTGACGATCGTCTCGCGGATGCCCGATAGCCGTGAGCTGGCCGGAGACTACGCGGACCTGTACACCACCGCCGGCGACGTGATCGATGTCTACAATCCGTTCGACACTTTCACCGACGGGGATAACCGGGTCAAGCGGCGCCCGTTTGTGAACAACCAGATCCCCGCGTCGATGATCAATCCGTTCGGGACGAGGCTCGGTCCCTTCTGGGCCCCGCCGAACAATCCCGGCCTGCGGGGACCCAACGGCGAGCGCACCAATATTGCGAATCTCAACATTGGCGGCGCGAGTAGGGTGGATTGGAGGCGCTGGGATATCAAGTCCGACTACCAGATGGGCCAGAACCACAGGTTCATGGGCCGCTATTCAGCAAGTCTGCTCCTGCTACCCATTGTTCGAGTCTATAACACACCTGGGGAGAGCACCGCCCTGAGCAACCGCAACGACCAGCAACCGGGCAGGAACGCCGTGTTCTCCTGGACTTGGACCGCTGCACCGACCTTGATGATCACCCAAGCGTTCAACCACACCTGGTTCCGGGATTACACGCCACGTGTAGAGGGGCAGTTGGGTTTTGACGTCGAGTCCCTCGGCGGACCCTTCGTTAACCGCGGTATCATCGACTACGTCAACAAATGGTCAGGAGGGCCGGCTTTCCCCACTATCTCTCCGTCCGGCTACGGCCGGCTGAGTGACGGCTTTCCGATTGACGAGCCGGCCGCGAACTACTCCTATCAGGTCGGATTCATTAAGAGTCGTGGGTCGCACACGCTGAAGTTCGGCTTCAATGCCCAGCGCCGCGAGATGAACCAAAGGGCGTTCGAAGGCGAGGGAGGCCAATATGATTTCACGGGCGGATTTACTAACGGCCCCGACCCGTTGCTTCCTACCGCCAACACAGGCAATTCGATCGCCGACATGATGCTCGGCCTGCCCCGCAGCGGCTTCCTGAGTGCCGGATTCAGCACCGCGACGAAGAGCTACTATTACGGGGCTTATTTCCAAGATGACTGGCGTGTCACGCCGCGGTTAACTCTGAATCTGGGAATTCGCTACGAGGTGGAACCGCCTTTCCACGACCGCTTCGACCACTTCTCGCGTCTGGACCGCACGGTGAGGAGTCCGATCGCGGATTCCGTCGGTCCGAATACCAATGGGCAGACCCTGGATCAGTACTTCCAGAACCTCGTAGGCAGGCCGCTGCTGGGGGGCATAGCATGGCCAAGCCTGCCCGGTTACGGGCGAGGCGTCGACCGCACCGACAAGAACAACATTGCGCCGCGGCTGGGCTTCGCGTACCGCGCCACGAACAAACTGGTGATCCGCGGCGGCTTTGCTAGGATCTACGGCTTGAATCCGAACTCCGCGACGGTTGTGGCCGTCGGACCGCCCGGCAATGGGGCAACCACCCCGATCAATGGAACGATCGATGGAATCAATCCCAATGTGACGATCGATGATCCTTTTCCCTTCGGGTTCAACGAGCCGGCCTTCGATCGAGACGGGCTCGGAACGGCTCTGGGGCAGAGAATATGGGCCGGCAGTGCCAACGGGGTTGCGGAAACTCCCTATCAGTGGCAGTGGAATTTGGGATTCCAGTACGAGATGCCCGACCGATCGGTTCTCTCGCTGGCCTATGGAGCGAGTCGCCAGAAAACCCTAACGTGCGCCCTTTTCTTCTGTAGTGACCAAATAGCGCAGCAAGACTTCGGCTCCTTCCGGGAGAGGGTATTCGATACCGTTGACAATCCCTTCTTCGGCATCATCACGGATCCGACTTCGCCGCTCAGTGGACCGAAGGTTCAGCTGGGCCAGCTGCTGAAGCAACAACCTCAGTACACGGAGACATTGAACACGCTGCCTCCTTGGAAAGGCCCCAACGGGAATGACTTTAACGCCAGCTTCGAGTCGCTGCAGCTCTCCTACAAGAAGACGACGGACGACTTGACTTTCACGCTGGCCTACACCCTGTCGGAGAACATTACGAATTCCGATTCGTTCGAGAGCGGCTTCCTAGGACCCGCGACGGGTTACCAGGACAACGTTACTTTCGAGAACGAAAGATCACTCTCGGCGGAAGACGTCAAGCACAGGATGGTGGCCGGCTGGGTGTACACGCTGCCCTTCGGGCGTGGACAGCGTTTTGGAGCGGGTATGAATCCCGTGCTGAACAAGATTGTCGGTGGCTGGGAGGTCGGCGGTATCTTGACGTTTTCCAGCGGATTCCCAGTTGGCCGGAATTTCATATCACCGGATAGGACGGGGTCTTTCGGTGGGAGCAACCGCTCCGATTTGGTGGGTGACCCTTGCCTGTCGACAAGCCGGCCGCGCGGGGATGAGATTGCGCAGTGGGTCAACCCATCGGCCTTCGCCGCCCCGGAACCGTTCGCCTTCGGCACGACACCCCGCAACCTGCCCGGCTGCCGCATCGACGGCATTAAGAACCTCGATCTCACGATTATCAAGCACATCCCCATCAAGGAGTCCTTACGGGCCGAGTTTCGGGCGGAGTTCTTCAACGCGTTCAATCGCCCGCAGTTTCAGGCACCGAATATGACGTTCGGCAGCGGCTCGTTCGGGCAAGTGACGGTGCAGGAAAACCTGCCGAGGGTGATCCAGCTGGCGTTGAAGATACATTTTTGACGGGCGAGATTTTCCGACACGGGGTCGTCGTTTGACGACCCCGTCCCGAGTACGGGTCAAATCAACGCCCCGCCCAGCATAACCCGCCGGTCACCGCCCGCCGCGGGGGTTGTTGTGCTGACCGCGAGACGCGGTTGCGCGGGTAGAATAGCCTTGGTGGCTCGTATATTTCTTTCCGACGAAGGCGGCCTGGTCGATAACATGCCGGCGGGCTATCGGAGTTGCTGTCGGGCCGGGCTTGTTCCGATTCTTCTCGTAACGCTGACCAGCCACCTGCTCGGCCAAGCCGACTCCGCGAGTTCGGATCCGACCGCTTCTTCGGCGGCGACTTCCTCCAACCTCGGTGCTCTCCGAGAACGTGTCCGGGAGACTCCCCAGGACGCCGCCGCGCACTACGAACTGGGTTCGTCGCTGGCGAAGCTGGGGCGGCACGAGGAAGCGGCCCAAGCCCTTCAGGAAGCGCTCAGACTCCGCCCGAAATTCCCGGAGGCGCAGTATGCTCTCGGGCTCGTTCGGTTTCGCGGCCAAGATTTGGATGCGGCAATCCGCCGGCTTCGGCAAGCGGTCGAACAAAAGCCGGTTTTCCCGGAAGCTCACAATGCTCTCGGCCTCGTGCTCGGCAAGAAAGGTCGAGACATCGGCGAGGTGATTTTCCACTTCCGAGAGGCTATCCGTCAAAAACCCGGTTTCGCGGCAGCGCACAGGAATCTCGGGCTCGTGCTCGCCCAGGTCAGGAAGACGGAAGAATCGATTGCGTCGCTGCGGGAAGCGGTGCGACTCAAGCCCGATTGGGCCGAAGCCCATAATTCACTGGCCGTCGCAATTGTCAGGAGGAACCCCCGCGAAGCGATCGAACACTATCAGCGGGCGCTTGAATTGAATCCCGACTTCGCGGCCGTGCATTTCAACCTGTCGGTCGCCTACCGGAACGTTGACGATGCCGTCAATGAGATCGCGAGTCTACGGCGGTATATCGTGATCGAACCGGATGCGGCGCTTGCTCACAGCAACCTCGGCAAGGCTTTGGAACGAACCGGGGACCTAAACGCCGCCACGGCGCCGCTCCGCCGGGCGGTAGCCTTGGATGAAAATTCGGCGACGGCTCATTATTATCTGGGTCGCGTCTTGCTTAAGCTCGACCAATACGAGGAGGCGGCCGGCGCATTGAGAAGCTCCGTCGAGCTGGATCCGGAACTCGTGGAACCGCGTCGCCTGCTGGCCGCGGCTCTGCGAAGGACGGGTGACCTCGCGGCGGCGAAGCAGGAACAGGAAAAGGCGCAAGCTCTCACCAAGTCCGACCTCGCCGATACCGCGGCGGACACGACGATGTCTCTCGGCAAGCAGAAGCTGAGCGAAGGCAACGTCGCCGAGGCGGTTTCCATTTTTGAGGGACTGACGGAGTCCGCCGCCGATTGGCCGGAAGCCCACTATTACCTCGGCGCTTCGCTGATGAAAGCGGGTTCGACCGATCGCGCGATCACGCCCTTGCGTCGGGCGGTGGAGCTTCGACGCGACTTTTTCGAGGCGCATTACAGCCTGGGCTTGGTTCATAGGGAGAAACGAGATCTCGATCAAGCCGTGTCGTCTTTTCGGAAAGCCCTCGATCTACGCCCGTCTTCCGCCGAAGCCCATAGCTCGCTGGGAGAGGTGTTGGGACGGAAGGGGCAACTTGAAGAAGCCCTCGAATCGGTGCGAACGGCTGTCCGGCTGGACTCGGAGTATCCGGCGGCACGCCTTCACTTGGGGAGTCTGCTCGGTCGTCGGGGCGACGTCTCAGCTTCCATCGAGCAATTCCGGAGAGCCTTGGAACTGCGCCCGGACTATGCCGAGGCTCATGACGCGTTGGGCGTCGCCTACGGCGCTCAGGGCGACTTGGAAGGAGCGCTCCGAGAGTTCGAGTCGGCCTTGGTGGCCGGACCCGGCTACGCCCCGGCTCATTACCATGTGGGCGGCGTACGTTTTCAGAAAGAGGACTATTTGGCGGCTGTTACGGCCTTTCGCGAAGCCGTTCGATACCGTCCCCGCTACGTCGAAGCGCACCATCGGTTGGGCGTCGCGCTTGCGCGGCTCGGCGAATGGAACGACGCGATAGAAGCGTATAAGAAAGCGCTGGAGCTGCGCCCGACTTTCGTGGACGCCCGCTACAACTTGGCTCTGGCGTTCGAGCAAATAGGCCGCTTCGAGGAAGAGATCTCGGAACTTCGCATTCTGATTCGGGATAGTCCTAGCCACGAAGATGGTCATAAGCAGCTCGGGAAGGCGCTTGAGTCCGCGGGCAGAACGAGCGAGGCGATCGAGGTCTACCGGAAAGCGGTCGGCGAATGGCCGGATTCCGCGGAAGCACATCTGTTGTTGGGGAGCGCTCTTATCAAGGAAGGGCAGCCCGAGAAGGCAGTCAATCACCTTCGCGCGGCGCAAAAGCACGACCCAGGTTTGCTCGCCGCTCACCATCAACTGGGAACGGCCTTGAAGCAAACCGGCAAGCGCGAAGAGGCTCTCGCGGAATTCAAGAAAGCCGATGCGATCAGAAGCAGGGGTGACGACCGTTTGCGGGCGGGTACTCATCTGGAAGACGGCTTGGCGAAGGTGGGCTCGGGAGATTTGGACGGCGGAATCGCGGAGTTCGAACAGGCGGTTGCACTGGCGCCGGATTCCGCTGAAGCACACCAATTCCTCGGTGTTGCTCTATCGAGGAAAGGGGACCTGGATCGAGCCGTCGCCGAATTGACCCAAGCTCTCGACCTGCGGCCGGACTACTTCCTGGCGCGCCACGGCCTGGGTCTTGTTCGTGCCA
Source organism: Bryobacterales bacterium (assembly GCA_965248235.1). Lineage (GTDB taxonomy): Bacteria > Acidobacteriota > Terriglobia > Bryobacterales > UBA6623 > UBA6623. Next base: position 374,514 of record CBDFIU010000005.1, read on the forward strand.
AAAAAGGAGACATGGACGGCGCCATCGGTGATTTCCGAAAGGCGCTGGAGATCAACGATCGTTCCGGCAAATGCCATGACGATCTCGGAGTGGCTTATGCAAAGCAGGGCGACGTCGATGCGGCAATCAACGAATTCGAGCGTGCCGCGGAGTTGGATCCCAAGCTGGCCATTGCCCACTACCACCTCGGATGGGGTCTCCAGCAAAAGAACGAGATCGAACAAGCAAGGCAGGCCTTTGCCAAGGCCCAAGAGCTGGACCCCCGAATGAAGAGTCCGTTGTAGGCGGGCGGCGTAACGGGGCAGGCCTCGTTCCGATTCAGCGTGCGTTCGTCTCGGGGCGGCCGGATTGCTCTTCGAAAGAACTGTCCAGACGTTCCTGAGCAATGGACCGGCGGGCTTCCTTCAGCCGTTTCACGATCGCGAGATTCTTCTCCGCTTCCTCTCGGTTGCCCAACATACGGAACGCGCGTCCGAGGTGGTAATAGAGGTTTTCGTCCTCTCGGATCCCTAAGTGTAAGGCCGACTGCAAATGCTCGACCGACCTTTCATAGCGGCCCTTTTTGAAGTAGACGCGGCCGAGCATCGTGTGCGTCTTGGCGGAAGCGGGATTGATTAGGATCGCCTTGACAAGGACTTTTTCCGCCTCGTCGTCGGCGCCGGTCACAAAGTACACTTCGCCGGCCCCGCGGAGCGCCGCGACGGAATAAGAGTCGTTCCTTAGTTCCGCCTCGAATGAAGCCAGCGCCTCGACGTACTTCCTCTGCTTCCGATGGAGCGATCCGATCGCCAGATGAAGTTGCGCGGCCCCGGGGGCCAGTGCCAGAGCCTTGTTGTACTCCTCGATGGCTTGCTCGTCCTCTTCGCGGGCAGCATGATACTCCGCCCGAAGTTGATGAGTGCGATAGGATCCCGGTTGCAAGGATGCGAACGATTGCAGTGACTCGATCGCGAGTTCTTGCGCGCACTCTTGGAGATAGAAGGCAAACTCCGCATTCTCAGGCTCGTCAGAGTGGAGAAGAACGAGCCGTCCAAGCGCTTGGTTCCGTTGACCGAGTTCGAGGTATGCGCGTGCCCGCCAGTAGCGGACTTGGTCCGTTGTCGCGCCGGCCTCGTGGGTGCTTGCCCGTTGGAGGACCTTTCGCGGCTGCCCGGACAGCAATGTGTCTTGGGTCCGTGCTGTCCACGAGCGGCTGATTGGGGTCTCGAAACCAGGCAATGATTCGCGGACGTGCTTCTCAACCTTGGCGCTAAGCCTCATCGCCCCCTGCTGTTTCAAAGCTGCCGCCGCCCAATCCTTAACGACCCGTGGGGACTCTTCGTGAAACTTCTCCGCCCGTTCTTGAATCACCTCGGCTTCAGCGTGCATACCCAGTTTCCCGAGCACCCGGATCAAACCGGCCGCCGAGCGAACATGCGCGGGATAATTGTCCAATTCGCGAGCGTAAGCGTCAGTGGCTTCCAGTAGGCGATCTTCGGCTTCGAGCAGCTCCGCGATCTGATAGTGAACCTCGGGGATTTGCGTGTCGATCCGGGCCGCGTGTCGCAACTCCTCCAAGGCTTTCCGTGTGTCACCTTGCCGCGAAAACTGTCGGCCCCGCATAAGGAACAACCAAGGAGAATCCAGCCCCGCTCGACGAACCGCGAGAAAGGCTTTCGTTGACAACTTTCGGTAGGCTCGGCCCAAATAAAAAACCAACTCGTGATCTTTGGGGTCCAAGCGCCGGCACTCGCGCAACTCGTTGATGGCGGCCGCGTATCTCCCCGTCTCGAGATAGCTCATGGCGAGCCACTTCCGCCCCATGGCGTTTGCTGGATCGAGAGCTCGGGCTGCTTCGAGTGCCTCAATCGCGCGACCGAGCCGAGACGTCAGGTAGTAGTCGATCCCGAGGAACACTTTGGCCGAGAGAAGTCGCGGGTTCTGTTTCAATGCCCCCTGGAATTGATCGATTGCGGGTTCGTACTTCCGCTGGAGATGGTAGACCAGGCCGAGATTGCTCCGCGCTTCGGGGAGATCGGGAGCCGAGGCGATAATCGCTTTCCAGGCCTCCGCCGCCGTTTCGTAGTCTCGGTCGGCCATCGCCTGCTGTGCGCGGCGATAGTACCGGGCGGGATCGTTGCTTGTCTGACCGAGCGTGGTTGCGGCAAGGGAAAGAAATAAAATCAGTCCCAGGGTGCGCCGGAGTCCAGAGTCAACATTCATTCGACAATCGTCGCCAATCCTCATCTGTCACGCAACTGCCCTTTCAAGCAACGAGCGAGAGAGAGCGATCCCCCCACGGGTCGATTTTAGTGTGACACTGCATGCAGCCGGGCTGACTGCGGTGCTGCTCGAGTCGCTCTCGAAGCGACAGACCTTCGGTATCCGTCTCCAAGTCTGGAACGTTGGGCGGAGGATCATCGGGCGGCTCGGCGATGATCTTCCGCGCCAGCCACGCCCCGCGCTTCACAGGGTTCGATTCCCGGCCGTCGGACAGCGGTACTTACCGGGCGCATGGTGAACAGATCATACCGGGCAGATGGTGAACAGATGTCCGAGGGAAACATTGAGTGGTACAAATGTTTCATGCCTTGGGAAACGACAAACCACATGACGCAACGCGAGCTGTTCATCAACGATTACCTGAGACGAGACGACACCATGACGGCGTTGTGCCGCCGCTATGGTATTCAACGCCGCATCGGATACAAATGGGTCGAACGCTATCAGCAAAACGGCCGCCCAGGTCTCGAGGATCGTTCGCGGGCGCCGCTCCACCATCCCAATCGGAGCAGCCCCGAAACGGTGGAGCGGATTTGACCTTGCCCCCAAAGTATGGTCCAGTTGGAATGAGAGGAATCGGGGTTGGGGGCCCTAGATCCCGGGCGCATCTCGATAAAGCCGATGCTCGGCCCGAAACGCTACCTGAAGGGCGCCACTCCGCCGATCCCAAGGATGTCCTGGAAAAGTTTGAAAGCGAAATAGAGAGCCAGTGTGACCCTCCACAAGATTTTTGCCATCCCGCCATGCTACTCACAGCCGGTCACGGGATTCCAGGTCTCCTCGGTCCACTCGATGCGGCTAGCCATGGTTATTTGATCTCACTTTCTCGAACGCCCTGATGAACTCCGCCGCGACTTGCGGGACGATGGCATTGCCGTAGGCGCGCAGTCGTCCCACGCGGGCGGTAGCCCCATAAGCCAGCGGGTGAATGCCGGGTTCAACGCGCCGCGCTTTTCCGTCCCCGCACGGTATCCACGAGGCTGCGTCCCAAAATCCGTTGCCGCTTGGTGATCCAAGCTGTCGGAAACGCCCTTCGCTTCCCGCGCCCAGCTCACACCGTTCGTCTTGTAGTCCCGAGACCGCGGCGTCGCCCAACCCGCCAGCGTTGCCGCGTCGTCGAGGTTCAGCATGTGACCCTGCTTGCGCCGTTCCAACGCCTTCCCGGGATTGCTCTGCATCCCACCTTTCCGTGCGAAGCGGCCCTGAGCGTCGTGACTCTGCGGTGTCGTCCAGCCAGCCATCCTCGCCGCCGCTTCCAATCCGACTTGAACCTTCTTGCCCTTGTGGTAAGCCGTCGAACCCCGCATCTTGGCGTGTGTGATCGAGCGCCCGCCGTTCGGGACATTCGGCGTCGGCCAGCCCGATACCTCGTCCCGCATCCTCGGGGACGGCTTTCCTAGATACGCTGCCGTATGTTCCGGTAACGGATTCTGCGGCTTGTGATCGTTCGCGCTGGTCGTCGGCCACCCACCAAAGCCGCTGCCGGATGTGCGGCGCGCCGACGCTCGCAGCCGGGATATCGACACACCCGCAGGCATATCCAGACTGCTCCGGTCAGCCCGTACTCCGGCGAACCATTCACGTCCAAGCGACCCGCTAACCTGCTCTCCAAAGATCGTTGCAGGCCCGCGCTCGGCGATGAGGCGGTGAAAAGCGGGCCACAAGTGTCGTTGATCGGCATGGCCTTTTCGCTTTCCCGCGATCGAAAGCGACTGACAGGGACAGGAGCCCGACCAGACGGGTCGGTCGTCGTTCCATCCGGCGAGACGGAGAGCGTAGCTCCATCCGCCGATTCCGGCGAAGAAATGGCATTGTGTGTAACCTTTAAGGTCATCGCCCCCGTGCCGCCGAAAATCTCCTTGCCGATGACGACCCCAAAGGCGACTCCCAACGCGACCTGCCACAGCGGAATCGTCGGCGGCAGGATCAACGGGAAGAGCATCCCAGTTACCAGGAAGCCTTCGTTGATCTCATGCTTGCGAACCATCGCGAACAACGCCTCGCAATTGCCGCCCACCAGGAACGTGACCAACAGCACCGGGAAATAGTAGAGCGCCCCGTGAACCAGGCAGGCCGCGAGGTCGGAGGGGGCAAAGGCATAACCGAGCGCCCGCATGGCCTCGGTCTGCCAAGTATCGAGCGGCAACGCGCCGCCGGCGATCGCGAGATGAGCTTGGTAGCCGGTGTTATACATCGCGATGAAGACGCACGGCAACAGCGCCACCACCACCGTCATCATCATGCGTTTGAGATCGAGCGCGTCGCGAACATGCGAAGCCCCACGCGTCACCTTGCCGGTCGTGAAGAGAAACGTCTCCCCGGCCTCGAACAGCGGGTAGAGCACTTCAAGGCGACCGCCGGGGCGGAAGTGCTTCGATTGCGAGTCGAGAATCGAACGCAAAAACCGCATCAGCTCTCTTCTAGCCTTCCTTCTCGATTGTCGTCAGCACGCTGCGCAACAGCGGCCCGTATTCGGCCTTGCTGGGGCATACGAACGTGCAGAGGGCGAGGTCTTCTTCGTCCAATTCAAGGCAGCCCAATTGCTGTGCGCCTTCGATGTCGCTCACGAGCAACGCCCGCAACAGAAACGTCGGCATGATGTCCATCGGCATCACGCGCTCGTACATACCGATCGGCACCATGGCGCGGTCCGAACCGTTGGTCGAGCTGCCGAGGCTGAATTTCTTCCCCGGGATCAGTTTGGAGACGAACGTATTAATCGTCGAATAGCTGTCAACACCCGGCGTCAGCCAGCCCAGGAACTGTCGCCCGCGCTGCTCGGGAATCGCCGAAATCTGCTGATGATAGCGGCCCAGATAGCCAAAGACTTCGCCCGAAGCCATGCGGCCGGCCAAGACGGATCCGGAGATGACGCGGTTATCGCCGCTCGACAACTCGCGCTCGACCAGGTCGTCGGTCGAGGCGCCGATCCTGGTCGCGAGCAAACGCGGCCGCGTGACCGAAGGGCCCGCCAGCGAGATCACCAGCGAGACATCCAACTCACCGGAAGCGAACAGCTTCCCGAACGCCGCGACATCTTGGTAGTTCGCATGCCAAACAAGCTTTTCGGCGTTAACCGGATCCAAATAATGAATGTGCAAGCCGACCGTGCCGGCAGGATGCGGGCCGCTGAATTCCTCGACCGTGAAGCGCCCGCCCGACGGAACCGAGACGGCGCTGTCGGGGCTCTTGCAAACATACACCGGTCCGTCGGTCAACCTCGCCAATGCCTCTAAGCCGCGCTCGAAACTCTGCTGCTTGCCGGAGAGCGCGACATCGACTTCCGCGGCCAGCGGACTCGTGTCGACGGCGGTTACGAAGATCGAACGCGGCGTCTTTTCCGGGTCCGCCACGCGTCCGAAAGGCCGGCCGCGCAACGCGGTCCATAACCCCGACTCGATCAACAGTTCCTTGACTTGTCCGCGATCCAACTCGCCCGGGGAGCGGCCCGTGAACGAAGAAAACGACACGGTCTCTCCGCCGCCCGCCAATTCCGCGCTGTCGAGTTGAATGACGACCGACTGCAACACGCGCCTTTCGCCGCGATGGATAGCCGTGACTTGACCGCTCGCGGGAGCCGTGAAGCGAACGCTGGGATTCTTCTTATCCTCGAAAAGCAGTTGTCCGCGCCGCACATCGTCGCCGACCGAGACTTGCATGGTGGGCTTCATGCCGACGTAATCGTCCGCGATCAAAGCCACACGGCGGGGCTGCAATGCCGCCTCGACTTGCTGTTCCGGGGCTCCCGTGATGGGGAGATTCAAACCCTTCTTGATTCTGTGAAGTCCCATGGCAACGGTAAAAGACGACGATTGAGGTTCGTGCGGTTAGCGCCCGCTTGGCGGGTTGGATTGGCGGACGGTCGAGGGACCCGAAATTCCTTATCTCTCCCCTGCTTCCTCGTGGTACACCGCTGAAGCCGGCCGATTCGATTCCCCGACATCCATATCGGCGTTTGCCGGCGCAAGCTAAAGAGTAGACCCGCTCATTTCCCTCATTTACCCCATCGCGCGCATCACAACTCGCCAAGAAGGCCCCGCCCTGCTTCGTGTCAAAGCGGCCCGTTCACGCGCCCTTTGCGCGGGAGCGATGCTTGGCACGGTCCCGATCTTGTTGACGCTCCTCGGCTTCTCGCCGACACAATGGCTCGGCTCGGGATCGGCCGGCAGGCCCTACTTCGACCGTTGCCGTTTACCCCAACACCTCGCATCGAAACGCTTTCGTGGGAGCGAACTCACGACGACCGTGGGCGCGCAATCTCTATTTTTGCGTGTTCTCGGCGAAAACTCCCGCGCCGCCGAAATCGATTCTTTTGCAATTGCGTTCTAATCGCCGACCGGCCCATCGAAGTTCGGGGCGGGGTTGGTGGGGCTTACGCCCATGCCATGGACCCCGGTCCACGCTTAGGTGCTTCCGAAATAGGCAACTTGGACGAGCCTCCGCGGTTCATCTCTGTTTCGACCAACTCGGGTTATGGAATGTTTCACGAGCCAAGGTCCCGCGGCGGTGTGGCATGCTGAGTAAGTTGCCGACCCGCGCGATAAGTTCCCCGAAGGTCCCGCGCTTGACTCCAGACTTGGCAACTCGATCTCCGCTTTCGGGAAAGCGCCCGCCGGCTTTCGTCCGAGCGGCCGCCGCGCCCGCGTTGCTGGTCATATTCGCGGCCGCCGCCCTCGGCCAAACGATCGAGCGGCCTGTCGAGTTTCCCTCCGCCGCCCCGGAGGCGCGATTCCCCGATCGTCCCAAGAGTGAATTCCCCGGCGTCGAGAACGGGGGGCCGGCCCAAGGCGGTTGCAATGTCCCCGGCATCGCCGTCAACGCCGAGCTCGCCAACGACAATCGCCGCACGACCGGTCTGGTCCTCGCCGAAGGCGGCTACGGGCCCCCGGTGCAGCGTAGTCTTCTGGCCGCCCGCCTGCACAACGTGCAGTGCCGCAAGGTGGACGCCGAGCTGGCTACGTCGTATTCGCTGCACGATGCCCGCGTGTTCGAGGAAAAAGTATTCATGGGGCGCGCCATGTTCGAGCCGCTGGCCCGAGTGCGGGGCTACGGCGGCATCGCCTACGTCACCAACCCCGAGGGCCTGTTTCGGTCGCGTTCGGTCTATTTGATGGGCGGCATCGAATACCCAATTCTTTGGGGGGCGACGTTCGAAGCCGATTTTATCCGCGACGTCAAGCAGCACGGGGATTGGGGGACGCTGCAGGTGACCAAACGGCACCGGCTTGGATCGTCGCGGCGCGGGGCGACTTTCTATTACCGCCACGGCTTGGGAGCGACCGGAACTCGCCATGTCCCGGGCAATACCACCACGGAAAGCATCACCGGCGTCCCCAGCGTCTTTTATCGCTCACTGCTCGAAATCGACGACGGACCCGTGACTTGGTACATGGAAGTCAGCCCGCACGTCAGCTTTGTGAGCCGGGCCACGGGAGTGCGAAAACATCATCTGTTGGTCGCCGCCGGCATGCGGATGGATTTCCCGTAAGCCTTCTCGATCCTTCGGTTCCGGCGGCGATCCGTGCATCGATTCGATACCCTGGTACTTCACCATGGCGGACGTACTCGTCACCGTCGCTCGCTTCTCTTCGCCCCATGAAGCCCATCTGGCTCGGGGTATGCTCGAAACCCACGGCATCTTCGTCGCTCTGCTCGACGAAAATGTGGCTCGCACCGTCGGTACCGGCGGCGGGTACCTCGGCGGTATTAGGCTGCAGGTGACCGATCAAGACGCCACGCTCGCGGTCGACCTGCTTGATCTTTCCGGCACACGGACCCAAATCGAACGTCCTTCCGAGGACGAGTCTTTCGAGGGCGGTATCAGCGGAACCGGCGTGGGGCCGGCTGTCGGCGATAAGAGATGCCCGCTGTGCGGCGCGCCGCCGAGAGGTTTGTTCGCGCGCCTTGCCGCCGGGCTGGTGTCTTTGCTGGGAGGCGCTTCCGGCGGCCAAGACTTGGCTTGTTCGCTCTGCGGCGGCCCTCGGGAGATGTAACCTGACCATGGGACGACAACAACGATTCCTCGGCGTCACCGTACTTCCCGAGTACATCCAGAGCGAAGGCGTCGACGGTGTTCTCGACAACTTGGTCGAGAAAGTCGGCGCCAACGCCGTGGCGACGTCACCCTATTTGATGGAAGAGGCGGATCGAGAAACGGGCAACCGCGAACCGCCCGCCGACGCCGGAGCCGGGTCGGTACGATTGCTCGACCGCCCGCTGTTCGGGAAACGCGAGGTCTGGGTGCGCACCGCGCCCAGCTTCGTTCCCGACCGGTCGCTCTACAAGGGTTTGCGCTATCAACCCGCCGAGCCGACGGATCTGACCCGCCGCGAAGGGAAGATCCTCAACGAATTCATCCGCGCGGCGCAGGCTCGGCATCTGAAAGTTTATTTGCAAGTGCAAGCCGCGATTCCACCCGGCTACCGCGTACAATTCGGCGGGCCGCTGGATGACGATCGCGCCCTGCTGCCCGACGGTCGCATTCCGCCACGACGCTTGGCGAAAAACGGCAGCTTGGCGAGCCCGCACATCTTGGACTACGAGCACGCGCTGCTGCGCGACTTGATCCGCCACTACCCCGACATCGACGGCATCCGCGTCGATTGGCCCGAGTATCCGCCGTATTTTCTCGACTCGGTTTTCCTCGATTTCAGCGCCCACGCCGAACGCGCGGCCGGCCGACTGGGCTTCGACTTCGAGCGGATGCGGCGTGACGTTGGGGCGCTCTACTCGAAACTCCACGGGGGCCTCGGCGACGACGATTTACTGTCGTGGGCCGACCCCGACGGCGGACGCTATGCCATGCTCGATTTTCTCGCCGAGCGACCCGGCGTTGGTGAATGGTTGCGGTTCAAGGCTCGGCTCGTCGAACGCATGCTGGCCGGGTTTCGCCGCGCGATGGACGAAGCCGGTGGGGACCACATGGAGCTGATGCCGAATGCGTTTCTCCGCCGTTCACCGCCGTTTCGGGCATGGACTTCGGCGCGGCGGCGAAACATAGCTCGGCGATCAGCGTGAAGCTTTACACCATGCACTGGCCGATGATCCTGCGTTTCTACGGAGACCAGATCCTGAAGGCCAACGAGGGGTTATCGAGCCCGTTGCTCACCCGAGCTCTGGTGGCCCTGCTCGACATCGCCGATGACGCCGGGCTGCCGAACTTGGAGGACTACCACTACCCGCCGCCCGACGTACCGCATCCGGTCGGGGCGCGTGCGCAGGCGAGGAAGATCGAGCAAGCACAACGAGCGGCCGGCGATACGCCGGTGTACGTGCTGGCGCACGGCTACGGACCGCTTGACGATTTCCGAAAGCGAATGGAGGTCGCCCACCGCGCGGCTCGGCACGGTGTTTGGGTGAACCGCTACGCCTATCTGACCGACGAGAAGCTTGAGAGCATCGGCGAGATCGCGGGAGGGAAGGCGGCAAACCGCTAGTCGGCACGGGACTACAGTGAAGGCCTCGTCTTTCCGACCCTTGCGTCACAATAGAACGTGGTCGCCCGTCGCTTGGCGAACCCTCGGCACGCACTTGCCATGATGCGATGAAGTGGTTGCAAACAATCTTCGCGAAATCTCCCGCCGAGGCGCCGTTGCGCGGCCGGCCTCCCGTACGGCGCGAAAAATCCTACACGGCCGAGACCGGGTACGTCTATCAGTACTTCTATGAAGGGTTCCGTGATGCCGGCCTCGACGGCGAAGACGGGCAGGAGTACCTGTTCACCGTTAGCTCCGACCGCGTTTCCCGGTTTCCGATCCGGGTCTTTCTGAGTACTCGGATCACGGCCGACTGGCAGACGGCGCGAGAACGCGAATTGAACGCCACCGAGCAATACGCCGTGGTCAAAATGGCCCTGTTCGCGATCTTCGACCGGCAGCCGAATCTCGGCCAAGGCCTCCCCCCGGTCGCCGTCACCTACGACGAAGTGGAAGAACACGCCGCCACTTTGGAGTTTGTGTAGAGCGGCGTCCCGTAGGGTCCCTCGGTGGTGATCGGCTCTCGGCCGGTGATCGTCTTTTCGACGGGAACTTTCTTGTTCCCGTCACCGCACCAGCGGCGTCATAACAATCTTGTAAAATTCGATCGGGCCGTGGTCGCCTTGCAAGGTCAACGGACCCGGATCGGATTCTCGGGCATCGGTCGCCATCGCGGTAAGCCCGTCGATCGTCTGCTTGTCGATGATGCGCTTTCCATTCAGCTCGACCGTCACGTCGCGACCGATCAATGTAATCTCGTAGGCTTGGCGAGACTCGGGCGACAGGCTCGCGTTCACTGAAGGTTTGATCGTGCTGTACACCGCGCCGTTGCCGTGAATGCTCGCCGGGCGGCCGAAATCGTCGAGGATCTGCACCTCATACCTCGAACGCAAACCGATCCCGCTGTTACTTCCCGGCGCCACGCGAAACTCGATATGCAGCCGGAAGTTCAAGAACTGCTCGTTCGAAATTAAGTTCGGAGCCTTGCCCTGATTACGAAGAACGCCGTCATCGAAAATCCATTTGCCGCTCTTCCCTTCCGTGGATCGCCAGGCCGACAAATCTGTCCCGTCGAATAAAACAACCGGCGCGCCCGGTTTCCAGCTCCCGTCGTCGTGGGCGTCAACCAGATCGGGACGTCGTCCGGACCATTGAACCTCGGGGCCGCCCTCGCGCTTCGTCGTGCCCTCGATTCCGCCGCCCGCCAAGCGCACCGTATTCGTTGCCTTGCCCCAAGTTTGACTTTGCTCAAAGTAGCGCTCCACCCGAAAGCGCAGGACGCCGTCCACGATTTCGGCGTCGAGCAACGGCTGGGAGCGACCGCCGACACCGCCCACGAACCGTCCATTGACTTCGCCGGCATCCGCGCCTCGAACCTCGAGCCACATCGCTCCCAGATGCGGAGGCTTCGCCTCGATCGCCCATTTACCGTTGAAGCCGGCGTCGCCGGCGAACGCAGCCGCCGCGAAGGCAAGCGCGAGGACCCATCGACATGCTTTCATGATTTCCCTTCGCCCGCTTCGCCCGGCAACCCATGGCATCCAACGGGCGCCCCGGGTCTACAGTGCGAGGAGTTTCATTGTCTGTCGCGGAATTCCTCGAACCAGTTGAGCACGACGCGAATCCGCGGAGGCTCGCTGCCTCGGGCGGCATCGGGGATGAGGAAACGTTGGCCGTCAGCCGCAACGTCATAGACGTGCGAATCGGAGTTTTGGAAGTAATCGGAACGGAACAGCCGCTCCGACGCCTCCACCGAGAACCCCCTGTTCGTGGTTACATTCACGGCCACCAGCGTGTCGGCTTCCACGTAAAAGATCTCGCCGCCGTCGCGGCTCCAGAGCGGCTGCCGCGCGCCGTGTGTCGAGACCTGCCACTTTCCGGTGCCGGCGGGAAAACGCCGAACATAGAGTTCCCGTGCCCCCGACTCGTCGGATAGATAGGCCACGAACCGCCCGTCGGGAGAAAACTGTCCGTCGGTTTCGTCAAAGGGAGTCTTCATGAACGGCCGAGCTTCCACGCCGTCGCCCGAGCCCGGCTCCAGGTACCACAGGTCGCCGGCCGAGTCGTCGTTTTCTCGCCGCACGAAGAGCAGATACCGGCCGTCGACCGAGATATCGCTGACGCCCTCGCTCGCTTCCGTCGCCAGGATTGCCTTCGGCTCGGCGTCCCCATGCACCGCCACGCGAAACATATCGAGGTTGCCCGCCGTCTCGGCGTTAAAAGCGACTTCGGCCCCCGAGGCAAACCAAACCGGGCGCATGTCCGTGCTCGGCCCTCCACTTACACGAGTTGCCACCGGCCGCGCCGCCTCATGGATCCAAATGTCGGAGACACCGCGCTCGGCCGCCCGAACGGCCGCGAAGCGACCATCGGGAGAGAGGGCGGTATGGCTCATGCGGGCCTGCGGACGTCCCACTCTTGCGATCTCTTCTCCGTTGCGCCCGCGCCATATCAACTGGTCGGTCCCGCTTGCCGGCGAAACCAGATAGGAAAGCGACCCCCCGGCCGTCACGGTCGGGTAGCTGCCTTTTTCAGCCACGGGAAAAGCCGCGCCGGTCACTTCGAGGCTGCCGAGCGAAAACGGCAGCGCCCAAACCGCCGGCTGCCGCCCCGCAGTTTGGTAAACGATGTGCCCGCTCGACGAATACGCCGGCCTTGTTCCTTCGCCGAGGACCTGTTCTTCGCCTGACTCCGTGTTCAGGATCACGATTTCCAATTTCCCGTCGCCGGAAACACTCTGCAAAAGCAAAAACCGGGCGCCCGACTCGGTCGGAAGAAACCGAGGGTAAGCGACAAGGAGCCTGCCATCGCGGCCTCCCGCCTCGAATAGCGTTGTCGGGTTGCCGCCGCGCGCCGGCACTTCGTAAACGACCGAAGTTCCGCTGCTTTCGGCGACGAAAGCGATTGAGCCGCCGTCGGGGCTCCACGAGCCTCCCAGCGACGATTCCCGAGGCTTTGGACAAAGGGTGGTGGCGGACCCGCCGTCGACCGAGATCCGTCTTACCTCCCATCGTGTCTGGAAGGCCAGCGATGCACTGTCCGGCGACCAAAACAGCGTATCCGCCCCGTCGGTGCCCGGCAGTTCCCGTGGGTCCTCGCTGTCGAGGGAGTGCATCCAAATCGAACTCTGCGGCGCCCGCCCCCGGACGTAGGCGACCTTGCGACCGTCGGGTGAAATCGCCGGATAATCGGCGTCGATACCGGGCATCAAGGAAAACTTCAGCGTGAAGGGTTCGGGCGGTGGCGGTGTGCGGACCCACAGACCAACCGCGATCAGAGCGAGCAACGTCGTCACCAGCAACGCCGCCTGGTAACCGCGCACACGGTCCCATTTTCCGGACGAATGCGCGTCGGCGGCCGTCGAGGCGGAAATCGGTTCGCCCCAACCGCCCGGCCCCTGGGTCGCCGTGCTCGCGCCCGGCTTCATCTGAGTCGGTTGCGCGCCGATTTCGGTGCCGGCAAGGCGAGTCCCGGCCGCCGTTGAGACAGCGCTCGTCGCGACGGTTCCGCCGCTCTCCACCTGCTCGTGCAGCCGCCGCAAATCGACCACTAGATCGGCGGCGCCTTGGTAGCGATCCTCGGGGTTCTTCGCCAAAGCCTTTGACAGCACGTAATCGAATTCAATGGGAACACCCGCGCACCGCGCCGTCACCGGCTCATGCGGCGTGTTGATGATGTCGTAGACGACGACGTGCTCCTGCTTCGCCCCGAAAGGCAGTAGCCCGGTCACCATCTCGTAAAGCACGATGCCCAGAGCCCACACATCGGCGCGGCGGTCGGCGGCAAGTCCCTGGGCTTGTTCCGGCGCCATGTAGGAGGGGGTCCCCAGCATAGTGCCCGTCCGGGTCAGCCGGCTTTGCCCGGCCAAGTGCGCCACGCCGAAATCCGTGATCTTCGGCTCGCCTTTCTTGGTGAGGAGGATGTTGGCGCACTTGATATCGCGGTGCACAACCTGGTTGTCGTGGGCCTCCTGCAAGCCGCGGCCGACGCTGATCGCGATTCCCAGCGCCTGGGAAAGGGCCATCGGCCCCCGGAGAATTTGGTGTTTCAGGCTCTGCCCATCGACGTAGGCCATCGAGATGAAGGTTTCGCCGTCGACTTCGTCGATTTCATAAACCGTACAGATGTTGGGATGGTCGAGAGCGGCGGCGGCCTGCGCTTCACGCAGAAAGCGCTCCTTCTCTTCCTCGTCGGCCAGCGCCTGTTTGGCGAGAAATTTGAGCGCAACCGAACGCTTCAGGCGAGTATCCTCGGCCTTATAGACAACGCCCATGCCGCCCTCGCCGAGCTTTTCGACGATCTTGTAATGCGAGATCGCGCGGCCGATCATAAAATCCGAAGGCCTAGACACATCATGAGCACAGTAAACCCCGCTCGACAACGCCTTCGACCCCAGGCCCCAAAAAGGCCGTTAGCGGCCGGCAAGACGCGCCACGCCTTCGTTCGCGGGACGAGAAAGCGCGGGCCGGGTAATGTGCAGGGATCATTCTACCCCGCGGCGACGCCTCTTCGCTCGAAATCATTACGCGCTTGCTCCGAAGAGTCCCAGTAAACGCGGCCTGCCGCGGTAAACCGGCTTCACCACCGGTGCCGATGTCGCATCGACAACCCCCTCCGAGTCGAACGACGCGCCCCTTGATAGAATACTCCCCGCATGCATTTCTCCAAACGGCTGCTTCCCATCCTCGCCTTCTGTGCGTTGGTAACGCCGCCGTCCGGCGCCGCCGCTCAGCGGCCGGCCGATCCGCCCGCGCTGCCCCCAGGCGTTACGGTCGATCGCGATATCAAGTACGCCCCCACACCCGAACAGGCTCTCTTATTGGATCTCTACCGCCCGGAAATGAGTACGATGCAGCCCAAGCCCCTTGTCGTGTGGATTCACGGAGGCGCGTGGCGGGCCGGCAGCAAGACCAATCCCGGCGAGGCCGTTCGGTTCGTTGATAAAGGCTACTTGGTGGCCTCGGTCGGCTACCGCCTGAGTCAAACCGCCCTGTTCCCGGCCCAAGCCCATGACGTCAAGGCGGCGATTCGATGGTTGCGTGCCAACGCCCAACGCTACGAAATCAACCCCGACAAGATCGGCGTATGGGGCGCGTCGGCCGGCGGACACTTGGTCGCCTTGCTGGGGACATCGGGCGACGTGGCAGATCTCGAAGGCGATCTCGGCAACCCCGGCGTATCGAGCCGCGTGCAGGCCGTCGTCGATTATTTCGGCCCCACGAATTTTCTACGCATGGACGCCGCCGGCAGCACCATCGTTCATGACGGGTCTGATTCTCCCGAAAGCCAACTCGTCGGCGGTCCGATTCAACAAAACCCCGAAAAGGTTCGTCGCGCCGACCCGATCACCTATGTCAGCGCCGACGACCCGCCCTTCCTGATCGTTCACGGGGACGGCGACGAACTTGTCCCGCATAACCAAAGCGTCCTGCTCGACAGAGCGCTCCGCCAGGCCGGCGTCAACGTCACTTTCCACACCGTCGTCGGGGGCAGTCACGGACGCGGCGGAGAGTTCGGTACGCCGGAATTATTCGAGCGCGTGCGGTGCTTCTTCGATCGACACCTGAAACCGACAGGAAGTGCGTCACCCCGAAGCTTCCCCTAAGGGATCTGAAATTGATTCAGAGCAGACGATATTTCAGTGACCTGCACCTAAATGCAGCCGTCGAGACGACTCTGTTGCTTGCGCGAGAATCTTCCGAGCAACGGAGTCGCGCCTTCGCGTTGAGTGCGATTTTTCTCTCGGTCGCCTTCCTTGAAGCGAAGATCAACGAGTTATTGGAGGATGTGAGGGATTCAGGTGAGTCGAGCCGCACGCTCGTACCGGCGGAGGAGCGGTCGCTCCACGAGGTTGGCAGACTGCTGGCGAAGGGGACGGGAATTCCCGACAACCTCGATCGTACTCTTGACAAGTACCAACAGACCCTCGATGGATGCCTACGCGAGACGTTCGACAAAGGGGCCGACCCGTACCAGAGCGCGAGACTCGCTATCAAGGTTCGTAACGAGTTGATCCACTACCAGCCGACATGGGTATCGTCAAATCAGCCACGTGATCTCGACAAGGAGCTGAAAGCAAAGCTGCAAGATAGCTTCTTTCTTAACGTCACTCCAAAGAACGTCTGGAGCAACTACATCGGTGGATTCTCGCACGAGTGCCTCACTCACGACTATGCACTTTGGACGATCAAGAAATGCGCTTCGTTCGTTGATCAATTCTTCGTGAGGATGAGCCCATTGCTCGACCGCTGGAATTGGGCGGACCGCGACAGGCTGGCAAGCGAAATTGCCCGACTTGATGTGGGACGCACATCGGAGGAAACAGGGCAAGACTCAAGCCGCATGGAAGGGGAAGAATGAGCCATGGAATTAGCGGATCAGGTCGGGTCCTACCGCAACACTCGGACGCGATGGTTCTCGCTGTCGCCGATATAGATGGCGCCGTCGGAGGCCGTAAACACGCCGTGGGGGCGTGCCAACCCGCACCCCAGCGGATCGCCGGCCGGACCGTCATGGCGGCTGCCGTCACCGACCACGGTTTCGATCACGCCGCTCGTCGGATCAATCCTGCGAATCGTATGGCTCTCGGTGTCGGCAATGTACACACCTCCCTCGGGACCGACGGAAATGCCCTTCGGACCGGAAAGCTGAGCCTGTTTGGCGGGGCCGCCGTCTCCGGTGTAGCCTTGTTCGCCGGTTCCGGCGATGTGGTGCAGAGTCTTCTCTTTCATGGCGATGCGATAAACGGCATTGCCTTCGCGCAGCGCCAGAAAGATATCGCCGTTACGGTCGAAAGTGATCGCGCGGGGCCCGTTGAGAGGGGTGCCGTCGAGCGGCGCGCCGTCGGGGGTGGGGGCTTGTTCACCGGTACCGGCGAAAGTCGAGATAACGCCGGTCGCTAGGTCCACGCGGCGCACGCGATGGTTCTTGATGTCGGCGATATAGAGCGACCCCCGACCGTCGAGCTCGATGCTGTGAGGGTCGTGCAGTGGCGCCTCGAGCGCCGGACCGCCGTCGCCCGAGTAACCCGCCTCGCCCGTCCCCGCCACGGTCGAGATCGTGCCGCTCGCCGCGTCGATCTTGCGAACGATGTGGTTGGGCATCTCCACGAAATACATATCGCCATTCGCCGCGAAACGGATTTCATAAGGCTGATTGAGATCAGCTTCGAGCGCCGGACCGCCGTCGCCCGAATACCCTTCGCGGCCCGTGCCGGCAACGGTCGAGATCACGTTCGTCGCCATATCCAGGCGGCGAACGCGGTGCGTATCAACCTCGCAAATGTAGAGTGCGCCGTCGGGCCCGATCACCAAGCCGTACGGATTGCCCACCTGCGCTTCGGCACCCGGCCCGCCGTCGCCCGCCGAGCCGCTGACGCCCGTTCCCGCCAGGATATCGACGGTCTTGGCGAGAGGCGTGGTGTTTTCCGTCTCCGAGGGTTCGCCGCCGGGGGCGCAGGCGACGAGAGCGAGCAGAAGGGTCGTGACGAGCCGTCGGATCATGATAACCGCCTTTCCGAGTATTCGGCGCGCCCGCCGACCCGGTGGTGACAGGGGCGAAGGTGCGCGAGCGCTCTAACGGTATACCACGAAACCATGTGACGTCACTGTCCGGCGACCGCCGCCACCTGGGCGCGGGTCAACCCGATTCTCTCGCTGACCGCGCGGCGTATCCGTTTCACCTGCTTGCGAGTGAAGTGTAGCCGGCCGGCCCCCGCCAACCGCAACGTCCGTCCGGCGACTCCCGCGCTCATCAGGCCGCTGTGCGAGTGCCCGCGGCCCAGCAGCAAGTGGCCCAGCTCGTGCGCCATCATGTGTCCCAATATGACTCCCAGATCGGCGAAGGGCTCTTCTTCGATGAGTTCCTCCACCTCATTTACGAAGACGTAAGCCGTTTCGCCGTGGGTCTTGCCTTCAGGTTGCGTCAAGGCAAAGCCCATCGCGGTTTTAGGCAGGCCTAGAAATTTCTTCATTTGGGGATAGGCCGTCTCGGCGGGAAGAATCAAGTTCAAGGGCAGCACGGCGCGACCGGCCGCGTCATGGGCCGACGGAGCTTCCGCGCCGGTCGCACGAGAAAAGCGGCGCCACTCCACATCCATTCCGGCTTTGGCGAAAATCGCCGCCGTTTTCTGTTGCGCCTCTCGCAATGTCGCCGTGCCGACGCCGGCGTGGTTGAAAACCTGGATGGAAAGCAGGTAGGGAACTTCGGCGGAGCCGGGAGATTTCGGTGAGGCCGCCGAGGCGAGAGTAGCGCGCTCGGCGTTCCTCTCTTGCGTGGTTTGGCCGGCCGGCGCCGAAATGTTCGAAAGAAGGACAAAACCAAGGACCGCGAACCGTGTAATCGACTGACTCATTGCTCTCACCTCCGGGGTGGTTGGTGAGAGCAGAATGAGCCGGATCGGGCGGTACCTCAATCGACTCGAAGCTAACCCGGCGCTAACCGTTGGTTAACAGGTAAACGATTGATAAATATGAACTTATACGAAGGGGAAATATCGGGAGGACGGGCTTTTTTCGGGTGCGGGAGAGGCCGCTGGAGGCAGCTCTCGGAGCTCGCTCATCCGCAACGTCCAAACACTCGCGGCAGCAGCCGCCGGGTTGGCGACCGCCACAAGCCGTCGTAGGCTACCCGATGGACGGGGCCGGCGGCTGCTCCGGCGGGAGAAAGTCAACGCGACGTCGCATGCTGATCGAGAATTTCCGCTGACAGTTTTGGCTGATATAATCCCCGGTAGCCGCGACTGTGAACCTTCGCGGGTCTGGGATGGCCCAAAACCTACAGAGACGAGGCGCTTTCCGGATCGGCCTGTTCGAACTTTCGATGTCGTACGGGCGTCGAGTCGCGACTACCCTCTTGGCGCTCACTTCGGCGGCGCTGCTTCTAACGGGGCAAGATCCGCGCGCTCGGGTCCAAGAGCACTTACGCCAAGCTCAAGTCCACTTCGACAAAGAACACTACCCAGGTGTGATCGAGGAACTCAACAAAGCGGTCGCCATTCACTCTGACATCCCCGGCGCCTACTTCCAGCTCGGTTTGGCGTACTTCCAACTCGGCCGATCCGAGGAAGCCGAACGGGCCTTCGGGCGCGAGTTGGGGTTCGAGCCCCCCGACGCCTATTCGCTTTACTATTTGGGCCGGATTCACCTCGGCCGGGGTGAAACCGAAAAGGCCGCCGAGCGGTTTGAGCAAACGCTGGCCATAGGCGAGGTGGAGGATGTTCGGCTGCGTCTTGCCGGCGCTTACCTGAAGACGGACGCGGTGGATAAGGCGGTCGTGCTGCTCGAACAAGGTATCGAGCAACGTCCCGAGCGCGGCAAACTGCACTATCTGCTGGGCCGGGCTTATCGTTCCCAACGCCGCACCGACGAAGCCAAACGCGAATTTGATCTGGCTGAATCGTGGACGAACAAAAGCCAGGAAGAGATTCGCGTCATTGTGGAAGTGCGCAGGCTGTTGCGGGAAGGCAAGAAATTCGCCGCGCTCGGGACGGTCGATCAACTCAAGGACTCAAGGGACGAAAATACGCTGCTGTCGGTCGGCATCGCGCTCGGTCAGCACAATTACCACGGCGAAGCGCTGCCCATCCTCGAGCGAGTGGTCACGATTAATCCAAACTATGCCGAGGGCTATTACAATTTGGGCCGCGCACGCGCGCTCTTGCACGATCCGGCCGGCGCCGCGCGCGATTTGAGCCGCGCCGTCGAGTTGCGGCCGCAACTCTATGAGGCGCAAACTCTGCTGGGCACGACACTCGTCTCGCTGGGCAAGAATGAAGAGGCCGTTAGACATCTGCGGGCGGCGGCCGAACTGCGCCCGGGCAGTCCGCGCTTGCTCTCGATGCTGGGGTTGCAGTATCTGCAACTGCGTTACTACGACGAAGCGATCAAGGCCCTCTCGCGGGCTGTCGAGCTGGAGAGTGAAAACGCTGATTTGCACTTTCTGCTGATCCAAGCGCACTTCCGCAACCATGATTACGAAAAGGCCCTCCAGGCCGCCCAAAAAACTCGCGCCCGTTTTCCGAAGCTCGGCCGTGCCGATTTACAAGTGGGCATCCAACTCGACAATATGGGCCGCTACGCCGAGGCCGAAAAGCACTTGCGGACCGCGTTATCGGAGGACCCTGATCTTTTCGAAGCCCGAATTCTGCTGGGCGATGTCTTGCTCAAAATGGGCCGCCCCGAGGAAGGGATTGCAGTCTTCCAGGAGGCCATTGCAAAAAGCCCCCGCGATGTTCACGCCTATGCGGGTTTGGGCAAGGCGCTGATCCAACTCAAGCGCTATAGAGAGACGGTCGAGGCGATGGAAAAGGCTGTCGCTCTGGATTCCGAGTTGGCCGCGATTCACCTCTACCTATCACGAGCGTACCGCTCGCTGGGCCGGGCCGAGGATGCGAAGCGGGAGGCAGCCATCTTTACGCGGCTCAATCGCAAGCGCGCCGCCGCCCGCGACCGGAATGTCGAAAGAGAGTACGTACCGAAGGCGCGGTAGTGCTCGCGACCCATCGAATCTAAGAACTTGTGGGGAAGCGCCGCCCGCCCGGGCTGTTCAGGCGGCTTTCTTTTCGGGCGTCGCGGCCGCTTTGAGAACCTCGACCGCCTTCTCGATGTAGGGATCGTTGGCGTCCCCGGAAATGTCGTCGCTCGGAGGATCGGGAGGCGGAGGACTTAAGTCGATCGGATAGCGCGATTCGCGGTAACGGCGTACTTCGGCGAGCGTTAAGGGATGGCTGGGGGTGACGCCGCCGTCCTGTAGGGCTTTCCCGTCGGGGCGGTGGTATTTCGCGACCGAGAGAATCAGGGCTGTCCCGTCCTCCAGCACAATCGTCTTCTGGACCGCCGCCAGCCCGTAGGTGCGCTCACCGACCAGTTCCGCTCGCTTATTGTCGAGCAGCGCGGCTGCGGCGAGTTCCGCCGAGCCGGCCGTGGCGCGGTCGGAAATCACGGCCAAGGGCAAATCGGAGACGGTCGACTCGGCGTCGGCTTCGAACTTTTCTTCGCCGTGCCGCCGACCCTTCAGGGAAGTAATCGCGCCACTGTTGAGGAACAGGTTGGCGAGTTGGATTCCGTCGGCCGATCGCCCCACGGAATTACCGCGCAAATCCAGAACGATCTTCTCGGCGCCTTCGGCCCGCAATGCCTTGACGGCGGCGGCAACCTCGGCGACGCGTTCGGCGTCGACGACGTCAAGATCGATGTAGCCGATGCCGGGCTCGAGAATCTTCTTCGTCACGGCCGGCAATTCCACCGCGCCCCGCAACAGTGTGTGTTCATCGGGCTCTTCGGAGTTACGCAAGGAACGAACCAAAACGTCGACGCTGGTGCCGGTCTTGCCGCTCAACAAAGCGTGCAAATACGCCGGGGGTATCATTCGGGTATTGAGATCATCGATGGCCTCGATCAAATCACCCTGTCGAATGCCCGCTTTATCGGCCGACGAACCGGGCAAGACCGCCAACACGGTCGTGTAACCGGCGCGTTTGTGAATCACCAACCCCGTGGCCATTCCGGTTCCCTGGTCGGGATTCTCACGAGTTGACGTGAACTGCTCGAATTGCTCGGCGGTGAGATAACTCGACAGCGGGTCGAGATACTCAATCAACCCTTGCAAAGCCCCGAGCGTAACCTTGCTCATATCGGGACTCTCGACATAATTACTCTTGATGTGTCGCAGCACATCGGAGTAGACACGCAGCGGACGGTACGCTCCCTCTTCAGCTGGCTCCTTGCCCATCAATGCGCCAATGACGAGCACTACCGTCAGTAACGTCGAGCAGAAAACGATTGAAAATTTGATTCGCGCCGTCATGACAAAACGTTGGCCGGCGGGTCCCGCAGGCTCATCTCCATCATACACCGAGCCCGCCGAGCGAAGCGCCTTGGAGTGGAGCATAGGTCACGGCTAAGTGAGAACCGGCGACAGCGGGGCGCTGAACCGGCTATTTGCTCTTGCTCGTCTTGGGCGATTCCGGGGGCTTTCCGCCGGGAGTGATTTTCAGCAATCGGGCGAGCTGTTGGCGCGCGATTCCGGCCCAGGGGCTGTTCGAGTCGATCGCCAAATAAGCTCGCCACTGCTTGGCCGCCGGCATTGGTTCTCCGATGCGTTCGTAGAGCAGGGCCAAGTTGTAGTGCGCGTCCGCGTAATCCGGCTCTTGCCGCAAGGCCTCGCCGTAGTGCTCGACGGAGTCGGCCAGTTTTTCAAGCTCCTCACAGACATTACCCAGATTAAAGTGGGCCAGCGCGTATTGCGGCCAGATCTTCAAGGCCTGGCGATAGCAGGTTTCGGCTTCCTCGACCGCGCCTTGGCGGTAGTAGATCGTGCCGATGTTGACCCAGGCGCCGGCGGCTTTCGGATTGAGCTCAAGAGCCCGCTGGTAGGCTTCGGTGACCGCGGCGGGCGATTCGCCGGCTTCCTCGAGATCGAGGCCGCGTTGGAACCAGCGTTCGGCCTCGATCAACTTTTCGGTCGCGGGACGGCCCGCGTCCTTTTCCAACTCGGTGACCGGCCGCAGTGACGCGGCGTCGAAGTTGAAGAGCATTTGCCCGGTCAGGGCTTCCATCTTGCCGCCCGGCAACTCAACGGCGACTTTGCGGCCGTTGGAGGTGATTTTCAACTCCCACAAAGGGCGCTCGATGCCGGAGAGCTTCTCGGTCAGCGAAGAGAGTGAAGCCTTGATGCGTACATTGGGGATGCGGTTCTCGCGCAACTTCTGGAGGGTTTTGAGGGCGATCAGGTCGGCAAAACCGAATTTCTCGGGACATTCATAGAGTCCTTGCTTCTCCCATGACCGTAGCCGGTTCTCCGTGATCTTCAGAATCCGGCGAACGTCGGCGCGCGCAAAGGTATCGGCGGCTGTGTCGGTCGCCACGTCGAAAGTCTAGCCAACACAGCGCAAAATTGCCAGTTTCCGCGGGGAAATACATCAGAGGAACGCGTCAAACAGCGCGGCACGCCCGTCCCCGAAAAGCCGCGGGGCTCGTGGAGTCCGAGGCCTCTTGGAGCGCGTTGGATAGCACCGTTGTTCTACAACGCGCCCTGCATCACCGCCATTACCTCGACCTCGGAGAGCTCCTCCGCGTAGAGGCGGGCTTGATCGATCGCGAAGTCGAGGTAATACGTGGCGGCCCACGAGGCACGGCCCAATGTCGGCGCAACGGCGCTTTGCGGGTCGAAAGCTGGGAAGACAGCCGTGCGGTCGAGCAGGCCGTTGATGTAGATGAGCCCGCGCCGGGTCGCGCCGTCGAAGGTGACAGCGAGGTGCCGCCACTCGCCGGGCACGATTGCGGAAGACGAAAGCAGCCAGGGGTTCGACGACGGCAGTCCGGAGACAGAGAAGATGACGCGGCCGTCGGTGTGGACGCCCACATACCAGCCTTGAAAATCACCGCCGTAGTCGGCGAAAACGACTCCCCACTTGGAAGGCAAAGCGTCGATCTTCACCCACGCGGTGAAGCTGAAGTCGGGCGATCCGAAATCGGCATGGGGTGCAACCCATGCGTAGTCGGGAAAGCCGCCGAAACGGCGCGCCGAGCCGATGACGCCGGTCGAGGGCGCGGTGCCGTTGCCCGCCGTGACCGCGTGGTGTCCACTCGCGCTATCGATCAACGTCGTTCCCGGCGCCGTACCGGTTTCTTCAAACCACCACTCGGAAATCAGGGTGGGCGGGTCCGGCGGATTGGGCGTCGGGAACCCGGCGAAAAGCGCGCCGACGGCTTCAGCGGATAGTTCACCGGGGTAGAGGCGGGCTTCGTCAAGCGCGCACGTCAAGTAATAACTATCCACCCAAGAAGCTTTCCCGAAAGTCGGTTGGGTGGACGTTTGGGGCGTAAACGCGGGAAACACCGCCGTGCGGTCGAGGGCGCCGTCGAGGTAGATGCGTCCGCTGCGCGAGGCGCCTTCGAGGGTGACGGTCACGTAGTGCCATTGGCCCGGGGTGAGGGCGCTTGCGGAAAGCAGCCAGGGGTTTGAGGACGGTAGACCCGAGACCGAAAAGATGACGCGGCCGTCGGTGTGGACGCCCACATACCAGCCTTGGAAGTCACCGCCGTAGTCGGCGTGGATGACGCCCCACTTCTCGGGCAGGCTGTCGATTTTCACCCAGGTCGCGAAGCTGAAACTCGACGTGCTCAAGGCCGCCGCCGGTGCGAGCCAGGCGTAGTCGGGACGTCCGGGAAAACGCCGCGCGGCGTTCACGACACCGGCTACACTCACGCCGGCCGACCCTTGGGTCGTTGCATCGTGGCCGTTGCCCGAGCTATCCGCGAGCACGACCCCGGGGCCGGCGGCGGTTTCGTCGAGGGCCCAGATCGCGGCGGGGTCGAGCAGCTGATCCAATGCGAAAGACGCAAAGTCGGCCTGCGCTTCGGCGCTGCTCCAGACGGTCGGGTCGATGCGCAGCTCATCGAGATCGATGTGCAAATAGCGGCCGTTGGTCCACGAGGCGCGGCCCATGGCCATGACGCCGTTAACGTGGGGCGTCAGAGCTTGGGCGTAACCTTCGGCTTCGAGTGCGCCGTTGAGATAGAGTTTCACGCGGCGTGTCGCGCCGTGATAGCTGACCGCGATGTGATGCCACGCGCCCACCGTGACGGCGGATTGGGAAGTGACGGTCGTTAGATGGGAAGGCAAACCGGCGGCGGTGAAGCTCACGCGCCCGGCGGCATCGACCGCGAGATACCATCCGTCAAAAGCCCCGCCGTAGGCCGACGCCACGACGCCCCAATCCGCCGGGGTCGAGTTGAGCTTGACCCAGCCTCGCAGGGTGAAATCGGCCGGGGTGAGATCAGGGGCGGCCGCGACGGTGACCGAATCGGACGAGCCGTTGAATCCGCGCCCGTTGCCCTCGACTCCCGCGACGGTTTGCGTGCCGTTGAGCGAGCCGGTATGGCCGTTGCCCGAGTCGTCGGGAGCGCCGGTTTCGAATTTCCATTCGGCGACGGTCGTGAGATTCGGGGGCGGCGGCGGCGGGCCGAAGAACTGATAATCGGCGTTGATTGCCGAGGCCGTTCTGAGCGCCGGGTAGATTTCGGTCTCGTCGACGGCGAAGTTCAAGTAGTAGCCGTCGTACCAAGAGGCGCGTCCGATTGTCAGCGGCGATGCGGCGTCGGCCTCGATCGCGGGAAAGCGCGCCGCGGCATCGGGCTGCCCGTCGATGTAGATTGCGACGTCCCCGGACGAGCGGTCAACGGTGACCGAGACGGCATGCCACTGATGCAGGTTCAGCTTCCCGCTCGAAACCAGCCAAGGCGCGCTCGACGGCGGCGACGCGCCGCCGAAAGCCGACATCACCATACCGAACTTCTCGGGAAACGATAAGACCTTGACCCAGCTTCGGATCGTGAAGCTATGAGGCGTAAGCGAGGCGGCGGCGGGGACTTCGACGTAATCGGTGGAGCCGTTGAAAAGTCGCCCCGAACCGGCGACGGCGGGCACGCGTACCGTGCCAAAGCCGTTCGTCGTTCCCTGATGGCTCCCACTGCCGTCGACGACCGTCACGCCGGGACCGGAGCCGACGTCTTCAAACGACCATACGGCGATGGGGCCGGCCGGGGCGCCGAGCACGAGAGTGACGTCGACCGTCGAGGGAGAACCGACCGCATTAGGGGCCGTGACCGTGATCGTTCCGCTATAGGTTCCCGCCGAGAGGCCCGCGGGATCGACTGAAACCGATACATCGAAGGGCGCGGCGCCGCTGTCGGACGAAAGCAAAAGCCAGGAGGAGCCTGAACCGACAGACACGCTCCAGGTCATGGCGGCGCCGCTTGACGCTTCGCGAATCGCCAACGTTTGGGCGGCCGGGGCCGCACCGCCCGCCACGCCGTTGAAGCTGAGTTGCGAGGGCGACACGCTTAACTCGTTCGCCGTCGAGGAAAGCCGCGAAGCGCGAATGTTGTCGACAAACCAGCCCTCGAAATGGTTGTCGCTCGCGTCGATCGTGTCGAAGTCGAACCGCAATTCGATCAACGACCCGACGAAGTGCGAGAGATTGATCTTGTGATGTTCAAAAGACTCAGTCGAGTTGTTGTGCGCCAGGTGTGTGAGCGTCTTCCAAGACCCGCCGTCGGCGCGGATCATCAAGCGACCGGCGTCGGCGTTAAGATAGGGAGCGCCGCTTCCGAATCCCAGGTCCACCGACGGGCCGAAGCCCTCGCCGCGAAACATTTGGTCCCACTCGACCGCCGCGGCCGTAACGCCGCTTAGATCGATCAGTGGCGAAGTGAGGCTGCCGAAGTTCCTCGCGCCGGTGTCGTAGTTCCCCGTCGCTTCGTCGCCGAACCACCAGGAATAGGCCCCGCTTGCCGCGCGGCGCGTGGTGCGATGCCACATCCCGGTCGCGGCCCAACCGGCCGCGGCGTCTTCGACGTCGTCGTTGAAGATTGGATCAACCGGCAAGGGGGCCTCTCCGCCACAAAAGGAGGGTAAATCGAAGGCTTCGTAGACGCTCAGGGCGGTGTCGTTGGGTTGTTCGATTTGCTTTGGGTTGAGAGCGGCCGATGCGCCGAAGCCCCGGGCCGCGAAGACCGCCCAAGCGCCGCGAGCGTTCGTTCCGCCGACGTTCAGAGCCGCGGCGGCCTGCAAGACGGCGTCGCGCGCGTCGAGCATCGAGGGCCTGGTCGGCGTCAGCTTCAGCGCCGTCGTGATGGTCTGCTCGAAATCGTCTTCGCCCAGCGAAGTTCGCAGGTCCCAAAGCACGGTCGCCCAGATTTCGCCGTCGCGGTGAAGCTGCGGCAAGTCGAGCGCGAGGGTGGTCCCCGGAATGGCTTTGCGAAACAGCGTGCCGAACTGTCCGAAGGTGTGCGGCGAGGCGTTGTAGGCAACCGAGCGAATGCCGGTGGTTGGGTTGCGGGTTGAGTATTCTCCCATCACCGGGTCGCCGGTAAGCGAAACGGCGAAAGCGTCGCTCCAACCCTCCGCCATCGCGCCGCTATGCCACCGCCATAGGCCGGTGACGTTGGTCCGTCCCCCGATAAGCCGATTCGTCAGACCGTGCGCGTACTCGTGCGTGAGGATATCGCCGTCGAAGGCCGTGTCTCGGCGTAGGCCGGTAAAGAGCCCCATTTCCATGCGCGGCGCAATGCCGTCGGGCGGTGTGGTCAAGAATCCATTGTTCGTCGCGCCGCCGTCTTGGACGTCCACGCGGAGCGCGTCGCCGGCGGCACCGCCGCGGCCGTAGTTGTCGTCCTGAAAATTCCCGGAAAGTTCGTCGAAGCCCAGACGATAGTAGCGGTCGTGCAAGGCGTTGACCCAATAGAAGGCGTTGACGATCGCCGCCGCGCGGTCCGTGGCCGGGTTATTCGCGGTGTCGTAATCGTTGCTGAAGTTGAAGAGAAAATGCGCGGCGTTGTCTTGTGCCCGCGTATCGCAAATGTTGTCGGCGACCGCGTCCAAGCAAACGTCGGCATTGTTGCCGCGCGTCTCATCGTTTTCGACCCAACAGCGGCCGGCCTGCGCTCCGGCTTGAAATTGGGCGGGGTAGATGTCGGCGGGGCAGGAGCCGAGCGATGCGGGCCAGCCCGTGAGTGCCTCGTCGGTTTGGCCGCCGGCGTCGGGATGAGGGTGATCGGGGGCACGAAAGACTCGGCCGAGCGGCGAGGACCGCGACGTCAGGTTGCGACTGAAAAGGATTGCGCCGTTCGCCGCGTCCGCGACGACGAGGTAGGCGCGTCCCGGGGCCTCCACGTAGAGTTGCCACGCCGCCAAAGCCGCTGGTTGAACCGGGAACCAAATTAGCGAGACGGGCATGCGTCCTAATCCCGGATACCGAAAAACCGTGCGGCGGTCCGGCCCCGATACCTCGCCGACGCCGGCCGGCCCATCTTTGGGTTCGATCCCCAGAGCAGCGAGCGCCCGCTCGACGGCGGCGCGGGCATCGACCGAAGTCGAAAGCCCGGATGGTGGAAACGGGTGCGTGTCCCGGTTCAATCGCCAAACGCGGCCGTCGCCACCCAGGTGAACCGATATGTCGGCATCGAAGTAGGGGATGCCGAGGTAAGTCGGTCGAAAGACGATGTGCGTCAGGTCGGCCTCGCGGCTTTCGTGGCGCGAAACGATTTCGACGTCGAGCCCGAAAGATCGAAGAGCTCCAAAACCCTTCGACGAGTTTTCCAGAAAGGCACGAGCGACAAGATCGAGGTCGCCCGTGGAGGCCGCGGTCAAGGGACCGCCGAGGTCGTACTCGGCGCGCGGAAATGAAACGGCGTCGGTTGACGCGGAAGCGGCAAACGCTCTGCCCGTTTGCACGGAACGTTCGAGACGAATATCGAAATGATCGTAGGGTCTGGGATGCGGTTGTGCGCCGAGCGAAACCGCGCACAGCAGCGCCGCGACAAACACACCGACGCCCCGGCGAACGATCGACAGCTTGGCTTCAGCCCTAACCTGCATTCTCACCAACTGACGGCCGAAGCACATGATAGGCCCGCCATTACTTCGTTGAGCTTGCTTACCGTGCTCACCGTAGCGTTCAAGTACGCCCCTCTTGCCTAAGAAATGGGGCGCCAAGCGGCCCGCGTCTCGTACTGACGGCCCTCTCATGCACTTCGCCTCGACACTTGGTGAGAAATGCAGGTGATGGGTATTTACTTGACTCAGGTGACCACAAGATGTAGGATCGGGGAAATGGAAGATTATCCTCGGAATCTGGCCGAGTTCGAGGCGCGTTTCGCCACCGAGCAGGCCTGTCGAGAGTATCTGTGTCAACTCCGCTGGCCGGAGGGTTTTCGTTGTCCGCGATGCGGGCACGACAAAGCGTGGGCGGTGCGGACAGCGCTGCTGGAGTGCGCCGGCTGCGGGCATCAAGCTTCTCCAACGGCGGGCACAATATTTCAAGACACCCGCCAACCCCTCCAGAGTTGGTTTCGAGCCATGTGGTGGCTCACGAGCCAGAAGAACGGGGCGAGCGCGCTGGGCTTGCAGCGGGTGTTGGGCCTGGGCAGCTACAAAACGGCCTGGACTTGGTTGCATAAGCTCCGGCGCGCCATGGTGCGGCCCGGACGCGATCGGCTCAGCGGGCGCGTGGAGGTTGACGAGACTTACTTAGGAGGCTTGGAGGAGGGCGTGCGCGGTCGCCAAACCGACGCTAAGGCGCTGATTGTAGTAGCGGCCGAGGAAGATGGTGCCGGCATCGGGCGGGTTCGGATACGCACCATTCCCAACGCCTCCGGGGACAGCTTGATGGCCTTCGTCGGCGAGTCGATCGAACCCGGCAGCGTGGTCCATACCGACGGTTGGCTGGGATACGAACCGCTCGAAGGCGACGGCTATCGCCACGAGGTGAGCTACCTGGAGGGGCAACCGGCGCGCGCCTCGAAACTGCTCCCCCGGGTGCACCGCGTGGT
This sequence comes from Bryobacterales bacterium, assembly GCA_965248235.1. Classification (GTDB taxonomy): domain Bacteria; phylum Acidobacteriota; class Terriglobia; order Bryobacterales; family UBA6623; genus UBA6623. The sequence continues at coordinate 403,585 of CBDFIU010000005.1, forward strand.
GTCGTTAGTGAAGCGCTGGATACTGGGCACGCATCAAGGAGCGGTCAGTCACGAGCATCTCGACTCCTACCTCGACGAATTCGCCTTCCGCTTCAACCGCCGCAAGTCCAGAAGTCGAGGCAAGCTCTTTTACCGCCTGGTTCAACAGGCCGTCGCCGTGCCACCGGCACCCTACAAATCGCTGGTCGGAGGCACCGCGACACGCGCTACGGACGACCACAACATGTAGGGGCTATTTCCCAATACCTGAGTCAAGTAAATACCCATCATGCAGGTTAATGAGTTCAGTAGGTTGCACTCGCGCGAATGGAGGTTCGGAAAATAGCGCGCCGCGCGCCGGGCACCGACACCGACTCGGCACGCCTCCGCCGTATATGGCGTTCTTCCCCTGAAGCCTTATCGGTCCGTACGCCGCGGAGCCCTATCGATCACCAATGGCAGGCGGGCTAGGCTTTCGTTGTTTTGGGTCATGCGAACTTCCGCTTAGAATTCGCGTCAAATCCCCTATGCTAGGGAAAGGTCGAGGGCGTAGAGGCGTGGCGCGTTTTCTTCGATAGGCCCGCAAGATCGATCTTCCCAACCCCTAACCGTGAGCAAACTTGCCCTACACGGCGGAACGCCGGTTCGCGAAGAGCCCTATCCGAGTTGGCCCGCGGCCGGGCCACTCGAAAAGCAGAGGATCGCCGAAGTATTGGCTTCCCGAGAATGGGGCGGCCACAGCGAAACGGTGGCGGGATTCGAGTCCCTTTTCGCCGGGATGCATGACTGCGAACATGGTGTCGCCACGGCCACCGGCACGCTGGCGCTCGAGTTAGCGCTTGCCGCGGCGGGTGTCGAGCGGGGCGACGAAATCATCGTTCCCGCGCACAGTTTCATCGCCACCGCGACGGCTGTGTCACGCATTGGGGCCGTGCCCGTATTTGTCGACATCGATCGCGACACCTATAACATCGACCCCCAGAGAATCGACGCCGCCGTGACCGACCGCACGCGCGCCGCCCTCATCGTTCACTTCGGCGGCTTGCCGGCCGACATGGACCGCATCGGGGAAATCGCTCGCGACAAGAAGATCACGATTCTCGAGGACGCCGCGCACGCCCAGGGTTCGGAGTGGCACGGGCAGCGGGCCGGCAGTTTCGGTGTCTGCGCGGCCTTCAGCTTTCAAAACTCGAAGACCATGACGGCCGGCGAAGGCGGCATTCTCACCACCAACGACGCCGAGCTGGCCGCGCGAGCTCGGTCGCTCAACGACGGCGGTCGGCACGCGGGCGAAGGCTGGTTCGACCATTTCGAGTTGGGGTCGAACTTCCGCATGACGGCGTTGCAAGCCGCGGTGCTCTCGGCCCAACTCGAGCAGCTGACCGATCGCGTTCGCGTGCGCGAGGGAAATGTAGCTGTCTTACGCGATGTCGTGCGGGCGCCGGGCGTCAGCTTTCAGGTCCGACCCGACGGCGCGAATGCGCACAGCTACTATCTGCTGATCGGGCGTATCGACGAAAAAGCCTTCGGAGTGAATCGCGACGAATTTGTTCGGACGATGGAAGCCGAGGGCATACCCTGCCGCCCGTTCTATCCCCACACGCTGTATCAGAACCCGCTCTACAAGGGGCCGGACGCCCCGCCTCATCGCGTGGAGCCCTGCCCCGAGGCCGAGCAGGCCGTCAAGGACTCGTTTTGGATTTCCCACCGCGTCTTGTCGGGCGACAACAAAGACACGCTCGACATTTCCCGCGCGATCTCGAAAATCCGCCAGGCCTTCCAGCCCGCCAAATCAAGAGGCGAAACGCCGATTAATTAGACCGCTTTTCTCATCGTGTGGCGAGGCACAGTGCATGAGGGGCCCGTCGGCATGAGGCGCGCGCGGCTTGCGCCGGCCCGTGCTCGGTATCATACATGGCGATGGCGATTCATCCCAGTGCCCGCATCGCCGAGACCGCTCGCATCGCCGACGGAGCCGAGATCGGACCCGACGTCGAGATCGGCCATTTCTCTATCGTCGAGGACGACGTTTCGATCGGGCCGCGCACGAAACTGGAGCCCCATGTGATCGTCAAGCGCTGGACCACGATGGGTTCCGATAATCAAATTTCGACCGGCACCGTGCTGGGGACCGACCCGCTCGATAAGAACTTCTCGGGCGCGCGCACCTACCTCAACATCGGCAAGGGCAACCGCATTCGCGAGCACTACACCATCAGCCGCGGCACCGATCCCGAGTCGACCACCGAGATCGGCGACGGCAATTACATCATGACCTCGGGCCACATCGCCCACAATTGCCGCATCGGTTCGGACAACGTGATTTGCAGTTGTTCCCTCATCGCGGGGCATGTGGAAATCGAGGATCGCGTCTTCATCTCCGGCGGCGTGCTGGTTCATCAATATTCGAAGATCGGACGACTGGCGTTGATCAGCGGCCACACCCGCGTACACCAAGACACGGCGCCCTATTTCATCTATTCCGATTTCAAGATTCGGCCCCGCGCGGTCAACCTAGTCGGGCTGCGGCGAGCCGGATTCGACAGTGACGAAATTCGCCGCTTGAAAAGGGCGTTTCATATTCTGTTTCGCGCCGGTTTGTCGATCGAGGCCGCGCTTGAACAGATCGAACAAGAGATCCCCGACGAGCACACGCGCCACTTAGTGGATTTTGTCCGGCGCTCCAAGCGCGGCGTCTGCCGCCGCTAAGCAGGGCGTTTGGACGGCTTGCGGTCGAGCGCTCACACACCCCGAGAAATCGCACGAGACCGTTCAACCTTTCGCTGCTGCTGCCGAAGAGTTGGGTAAGTCGTGCGTCCGGTCGGGCGGGGTCGCAACCCGCCGCCGCCGCCCGCATGGAAAATCGTTCGGGAGGTGGGCGTGCAATCGAACAAAATCACCGACAGAGAGCATCATGCAACGGGTCGATCGATTCGGAAAGACCGGCAAGGCGACGCGCGGCGCCGACAACGGGGAATCGTCCTGATCGTCGTCGCCATCGCGGCTTTTGCTCTGGTTGGAATCCTCGGCCTCGCACTCGATCTGGGCCGCATGCAGGTCGCTCACGGTGAACTCCAAAACTACACCGATGCCGCCGCGCTTTCGGCCGCGATGAAACTCGACGGCACCCGCGCGGGTATCGAGCGAGCCGAGGACGCGGCCACCGGCGACGTCAACAGTTGGGCCTTCGGAACCGCCGCGGTCGACGACGTCGACGTGCGATTCTCGCAGATCTATAATGCGAGCTTCATCACGAATCCCCTTTCAGGCATCGACTACCGTTTCGTACGGGTCGAGGCCATGCAGCCGGTGCCGCTGTTTTTCATGCCGCTGTTCCCCGGCGTTGGCTTGAGCCGCAACGTCAGCGCCTGGTCGGTGGCCGGCCAGCAACTTCAAACCACGATCTCCGACGGCGTATTCCCCTATTCACCCGACGTTCACGACGCCACCGACGCCAACTTCGGTTTCTTGATGGGGCGTCAGTATACTTTGCGCTGGGCCAAGTATGTCGGCAACCCCAATTTGACCGGTCTCTTCAAGACCAGCGTCAACGGAGCGCGACTCGTCGGGTGCGAAGCGGATATGGCGATCGCGGATTTCCAGCCCGGCGAGGCGGCCAACAATGAGCGGGGTTACATTGATCTCACAAACTTACAGCCGCTCGGTGGCGGAGGAGGGGCGGCGTTGATTCGCGACGCCATTCTGACTCGGACCTCCTTCGAACTCCCGATCGAGCCCTTCAACTACTACATCGATCCCGAGCCGGGCCAAAAAGAGACCGAAACCACCGCCATGCAAGACCGTGTCTGGGAAGACACCGACACGGTCACGCCGACCTACTTTACGACCGGGCAGACGGACCCCAATACGCCTCCCGCCGAGCAAATGAAGAGCGACTATCGGTCCGCCTATAACACCGTCACGCTGCCGCGGCCGCCCAACGGTAACGGCCGCCGCTTGGTGATCACGCCGGTCAATGATCCGATGCAAAACGGGCTCGTCGTGGGCTTCGCCGGCTTCTTCCTGCCGCCCGTGCCGTGTGCCGCGGTTACCTTGGGCAACCACACCTATGAACCCTGCTGTGGGAATATGTCGGGTCCGTGATCAACTCAGGCGGCACCGGCGGCGGCGGGGCGGGATCGGGAACAGGGAGCTATCGCATTGTCTTGTTCCAATGACGAGCCAAATGATGAGCCGCGCGAAGCAGGCCGTCGGGGCTACGACGAAAGAATCACGAAGAGCAGCGACCGGCGGGAGTCGAGGAGGATCCGGAACCATGATGCCTGAAATCAAGCAGTCACCCATCACCGGCTCGCGACGCGAACGGGCCGCTTCCGGCGGGCGCGGAGGTAACGCCGTCGTCGAGTTCGCCATCACCTTCCCGATGCTGATTTTCATGATGAGCTCCCTGTTTCAGTTCGGCCACGCTTTCTTGGTCTACAACGCGCTCGAGGGGGCCGTTCGCGGCGGCGCCCGCTACGCTTCGGTGACCGATTTCGACGCACCCGACGGCGTCGAGTTCACCGAAGCGATCAAGAAAGTGGTGGTCTACGGCACGCCCAGCCCCGACGGGCAGAACCCGTTGGTCCCCGGCCTCTCTCTCGAAACGTGATCGTTGAGAGCCTACAAGACGGCGCCGGGGTACCGATCAGGGTCAGCGTGAGCATCACGGAATTTCCCTTGCTCAAGATCTTGAGCCAGGTGACGCTCATCGACAAGCCGAAATCGACGTTTATCTTTATGGGGCAGTTTAAGTCGGCGAGCTGACCGCTCTATTCCGGCTCGTCGGGAGGCGTCGCCTTGGGGTGAATCAGCTCGTTGCCCGCCTCTTTCCATTCGGTCACGCCGCCGAATCGAATATCGTGATAGCCGTTTCCCTTGAGTGTGGCCGCCGCACGGGAGGCCCTTCCGCCTCGGTTTCAAAACACGACAAGCGGGCGACCCTTGGGAATCTCCGACATGCGGGCCTCGAGTTGGTCCATCGGAATGTGGTGGTAGCCCTCGATCGTCCCGATTTGCTCGAGTTCTTCAGGGCGCCGCACATCGAGCAGAAAGACATCGTCTCCCGCATCAAGGCTTCGCTTCAGTGCCTTGGGATCGAAGCGGGGCGTGGAGTCGGCCGCTTCCCGTTTGTTTCCGGATTCAGTCATCGCTTCGTCGGGCTTTCCGGTGTCGGAACAAGATACGCCCCCCGCGCAGCCTGCCAATGTGAAGCCCAATAAGACTCTTCGGGTCAACATAAATCACTCTCCTTGGGGACGCATCGCCCAGTATACGCAGTTCGGGGCCGCAAGCCGCGGCGCCCAAGGCGCGCCGATGAACGCAGCCGAACGATGTATCTCCGCAAAGCTCCTAATTCTTCTCCGCTGGTGACCGATATTGTTACTGAATGGTTGTGTAGGAATTCGATGGATATGAACATCTTGATCGTCGACGACTCTTCCGTCATGCGAAAAATCTTGGAGCGCAGCCTGCGGCAAGCGATCCCGAACGGAATCGAACAGGTAGTCGAGGCCGGAGACGGGGCGGAGGCGCTGGCCATGCTTGACGCTGGGCCGATTCAAGTCATCTTTTCCGACATCAACATGCCTAACATGAACGGCCTCGATTTTCTGCGCAACATGAAGGAGACGCCCCACAAGGATCTGCCGGTCATCATGGTGACCACCGAGGGCGGCGAAAAGACGGTCATGGAAGCAATCTCGCTCGGCGCCAAGGGCTTCATTCGGAAACCCTTTACGCCGCAGCAGATGGAGTCGACGCTGGCGAAAGTGATGAAGTAGCGGTTGAGGTCGACTAAGCCCGACCGCTGTGCGGTCAAACGGGGAGAGAGCGAGTGGACGCCCAAGTAGAAACGACTGTGGATACCGCTGTTATCGCGGGAGCGGTGCGCGAAGCAACCCAGGCTGTCTTTTCGATGATGCTTTCCCTCGAAGCCGAAGCGTATGAGCCTCGGACTGTCGCGCAGCCGGATCCGGTGGACGGCGTCGTCGCCCTAATCGGTTTCACCGGCCCCTGGGGCGGAACGGGCGTTCTCTATTGTCACGAAGATCTGGCCTGCAAGATGGGCTCGGCGATGTTGATGATGGAGATTAACGAAATCAACGGCGAAGTGTTGGACGGGGTGGGAGAGGTTGCCAACATGGTCTTGGGCAATTTCAAGGAGAGCATTGAAACGCATACCGGCGCTCTCGGCCTCAGCGTCCCCACCGTCGTCTGCGGCAAGAATTTTTCCACCCGCTCGACCATCAAATCCGATTGGACCGTCGTCCCGTTTCAGTGCGGCGGGGATAGCTTCGAAGTCCGCATCTGCATGCAGCCGCTCTAGCCCGCATTTCTCACCACCTGACGGGCAAAGCACACGACAGGCCCTCCATGACGTCGTTGCGCTTGCTCGCCGTGCTCACGGTACTGTTCAAGTACGCCTCCGCGCGCCAAGCGGCGCGCGCCTTGTCCTGAAGGGCCTCTCGTGCACTTTGCCTCGCCACGTGGTGAGAAATGCGGGCTAGCCCTTCTCGTAGAGACCGAGCCCCCGCACCGCTTCCATCTCGGAAGCCGCGCCCCGTCGCGGTCCGCGACTTCCCGGCATGCCGCGGGGCATTCTTGCCATATTTTCGCGGCCGGTCCTCCAAGCCGACCGGCGTCCGAACTGCCCGAGCTGATCGAGGGCTATACTTGGCCTTGGGCCCTTTCGAAACGAAATCGCGGCCTGATTCCATGAAAGCCCGCTGGAGCGATTTCCTCAAGCCCGACGCCACGCTGGTGATGGGCGTGCTCAATGTAACGCCGGATTCATTCTCCGACGGCGGGCTGTTCAGCGATGTCGAGACGGCGGTTGAACACGCCCATCGCCTGATCGAGGAAGGGGCGGATATCCTCGATATCGGCGGGCAGAGTACGCGTCCGGGGGCGCGCCCGATTACTCCGCGAGAGGAGATCGAGCGGGTTCTTCCCGTCGTGGAACGACTGACGAGTGAAACGAGCACTCCGCTTTCGATCGATACGTTCCGTGCCGAGGTCGCCGATCAGTGCTTGTCGGCGGGAGCGGTGATTCTCAACGATGTTTGCGGGCTGCGCGACCTCGAGATGCGGCGGGTCGCGGCGCGTCACGAGACGCCGGTGGTTCTGATGCACATGCGGGGCACGCCGCAAACCATGCAGCGCGAGATTTCCTACAACGATGTCGTCGACGACCTCAAGAGCTTCTTCGACCAACGCATACGGGAAGCCGAGGACGCCGGGGTGCGCGAGATCATGATCGACCCGGGGATCGGTTTCGGCAAGACCGTCGAGCACAATTTGGAAATCCTCGATCGGCTCGAGGAATTCAAGACGTTGGGTCGCCCCTTGCTGGTCGGTGCGTCCAGGAAATCGTTTATCGGCGCCATTACCGGGCGTCCCGTTGATGATCGCGTTGACGGCACGATCGCGGCTTCGGTGATCGCTTCGATGAGCGGCGCCGATGTTGTGCGGGTGCACGATGTCGGGCGCGTAAAACAGGCCTTGATGGTTGCGGACGCCATTCGCCGAACGGCGGTTCCCGCCGCGGCTGAGTCTCTCTGATGAAAGATTTCGACAAGGTCATCCTGCGAGATGTGCTCGCTCGGGCGAACATCGGCGTGAGCGAGCCGGAACGGGCCGAGGCCCAGGATGTGCTCTTTGACGTCGAACTGCATCTCGACTTGGCCCCCGCGGCCGCGGCCGACGATTTGACTCTCACTCCCGACTACGTGGACGTCGCGGCGCTGTTACGGAAAATGGCCGGGGAGCGGCCCTATCGACTGCTCGAAGCCATGGCCGAAGTTGCCGCGAACGGTTTACTGCGGGGCTTCGCGCCCGAGCGCGTGGTGGTTCGGGTGCGCAAGGCTGATCTGCGCGATGCCCACGGCCCGCTCGATGCCGCTATCGAGATCACCCGCCCGCGCCATGCGTGACATCTATTTAGGCCTCGGCTCGAATATCGGGGACAAGAGGGCCCACGTCGAGGGGGCGATCGAGCGCATTGGCGAGCTGGCGACGGTTCGGCGCGTGTCTTCGTTCTATGAAACGGCCCCGGTCGGGTACCTCGATCAAGACTGGTTCCTCAACGGCGTCATCGAGGTGGAGACCCAACGGACGGCCCGCGAACTGGCTCCATTGCTACTCGGATTGGAACTCGAAATGGGCCGACGTCGAGAGATTACCGGCGGGCCGCGGACGATCGACATCGATATTCTTTTCCACGGCCCCGAAGTCATCGACGAAGAGGGTTTGCGGATACCCCATCCGCGGCTCCACGAGCGGCTCTTTGTGCTGGCCCCGCTGACGGAGTTGTGCCCGGATTTTGTTCACCCGATTCTAGGAATCGGAGTCGCCGAGTTGGCCCGCAAACTAGCGGGAAAGCAGCAAATTCGCCGCCTCGACCGGTGAAGAACGGTGGTTGGGGCCGGCAGTCGTCATGGGAGGCTCGGCGCACCGGTGGGGCAGGTCTCCAGGCCTGCCCTCTCACAGCGACAAAATGAATTGGGTGCGCCGCCCGGGCTCGGCCGGCCCCGAACTTTTTCGCGGACCGCCGCAATTTCGAGACAAGAAGGAAAAACTCGTTTACAATCGAAACCGGGATGCCGGATCTGTCCACGATCGGTTTCTGGACTGGTGCATTTGTACTCCTAATCCTGTCTGTTTACGTCGTCGCCGGTTTCACAGGCGCGCGCAAATACCTGGAAGAACGGGGCTTCTATTTCTGGAGCCGGATTTTCGGCCCGCCCGGCGAGAAGAAAACCAGTGCGGATAAACAGTCGCAATCGGATGCCGAGCAGAGTGCCCGGCCGACCGTCCCGCAACTGCCCGACCCCGTGCCCGACTTCGTTGGCCGCGCCGACCACGCCGAGAAAATCAAAGCCTGCTTGAAACAGCAACGCGGCGCGGCGATCAGCGCCATCGGCGGCCAAGGCGGCGTCGGCAAAACCGAACTGGCTTACTACGTCGCCCGAGAGGTCAGCGGCCTCTACCCCGACGGACAAGTCCAGATTAACCTGCGAGGGCTCGACGCCAAACCCGCCACCCCCGCCGAGGCCATGCGCGATGTCCTGCTCGCTCTCGTGCCGGACCGACAATTGCCCGACGACGACCAGCATCTCGCCGGGCTCTATCAGGGCCTGCTCGCCGAGCGCCGCGTGCTGATCTTAGCCGACAACGCCGCCAACAGCGGGCAGGTCGCCCCGCTCGTCCCCAAGGCCCCCTCGGCCCTGCTCGTAACCTCGCGCCAACCGATCCAACTGCCCGGCGTCGAGGCCGTCAACCTCGAGCAGCTCGATCCGCCCAAAGCCGAAGAGTTGTTGCGAAAGATTCTGGGCGAGGGCCTCGCGACCGACGACGAAATCGCCCGTCTGGCCGAGATATGCGGTTACCTGCCGCTGGCCTTGCGGGTGGCCGGCGATCGCCTGAAGGCCACGCCGTCTCTCGCGGCCGGGGCCTATCTCGATCGTCTCGATGAAGGGCGTTCGGCATTGCGTTTCGAAAACAAGAACGTTATGGCCGTGTTGGCCGACAGCGTCAAGGCGCTTGCAACGGACCAAGCCGACCTTGTCGAGAAATGGCGTTCCCTGGCGGTATTTCCGGTGCCGTTTGCCCGCGATTCCGGCGAGGCGGTCGGGAAACTTGAGGGCGAGCAATTGGACGCCTTGGTCGGCCGCAACCTGGTTCTCTACGACGCCAAGGAAGACCGCTTTCGGCTGCATGACCTTTTTCGCGAGCTGGCCCGGGAGGGCTTATCCCAAGAAAACGAGTACGCCGCCGCGAAGCGCCATGCGGGGCATTTTTTGGGCGTCGCGGCTGCTGCTCATAGGCGGTACAGCGAAGGTAACGAGGGTGTTCTCGATGGTTTACGCCTATTCGACCGCGAACGAGTCCACATCGAAGCCGGTCAGGCCTGGGCCGCCAGCCAGGCCGAAAGCGACGACGAGGCGGCGGTCTTGGCACAAGACTACCCTCTTCATGCCGCCAATATCCTCTACCTGCGGCAGCACGCCCGCCACCAAATCGCCTGGCTCGAAACCTCCGCCCAAGCCGCCCGCAAATTGGGTAACCGGGCACAGGAGGGGATGGCTCTGGGGAACGTGGGCATCGCCTATCGGGTTTTAGGGGAGCCGCGCAAGGCCATCGAGTACTACGAAAAGGATCTCGACATCGCCCGCGAGACCGGCGACCGGCACGGCGAGGGGATGACGCTGGGGAACCTGGGCAACGCCTATAGCAATTTAGCGGAACCGCGCAGGGCCATCGAATACTACGAGCAGGTTCTCGCCATCACCCGCGAGACCGGCGACCGGCGAAGCGAGGGCATGGCGCTGGGTAACCTGGCCAGCGCCTATAGCGATCTAGGCGAGAGGGACAAGGCCCTCGAGTACTACGACCAGGATCTCGCCATCGCCCGCGAGACCGGCGACCACCGCGGCGAGGGCACTAGCCTTCACAACCGCGCTGACGAGTTCGCCAAATTGGGGCGTCGCCAAGAAGCAATCGCCGATGCCCGGGCCGCGCTGGTCATTTACGAAGAGATCGAAGACCCAACCATCGACCAGACCCGCCGCCTGCTCGCCCGTTTGGGCGCGCTTCCCGACCAGTAGCACCCACGCAGCCAACGCCGGCCCGGCACCCAAAACATTCATAACGCAGCTACAGAGCCCCGAACGCAAGTGAGGGGTCACCCCCGCCCGCCATCAACACGCCAAACGCCCTCGAAACAACAAGCGCACCGAAGCAGTCTTCCCGCAACGAAAGTCATCGTCACCCGACACAAGTGCGTCTCACCGAGCCCCTGGCACCGACGGCGGGCCAGTGGGGCATCTCCAGGCCTGCCCACCTCGCGGCTCACTATAATGGTCAACGAACGTTCCAATTACAAGGATTTCTTATGAAGCAAGCCCATCGCGGCGTATTACAGCTCTTAGCGCCTCTCCTCTTCCTGGTCCCCGCCGCGGCCGCGGCGCCTCCGGTTTCACAAACCATCGACTTCACCGGGTCATGGGACCACAGCCGCGAACTCACCGAAGGCGAAGCCGTGTCCGTCAGCGTCCGTATTGACGATCCCCAGGCGCTGCCGCCCAACGCGCGAGTCGAGGTGCGTTGGCGGGGACCGGCTTTGGAAGGTTCCGCTTTCGACGGCGAGCGAGGGGATCTCCACGCGACCATCACGGCCGACTGGTCAAAGACCCTGCACGCACTGGATCCCGACGTCTATCTGGTTTATCGAGCGCCCAAGACGGGGACTTACCGGCTCGAAATCGAGACCGTGCGCGACAGGTCTCAAACCCACTCCGGCATCCCGCGCGACACCGGATTGGCTCCGCTTGCCACGCCTTTGCCCTCGCTAACGCCCTCTGTCGAGCAAGCCGCGGTGAGCGTCGAGATCAACCCGATCGATGCACTTCACGAGGGCGATATCCTTCTTGAAGCCGAACCGAATAACACCCCCGCACAAGCCGTTGACTTGCCTTTCGCATCCGGCGATCAAGATCAAGTGTTGCGCATTTTCGGCGGCGCCGACGAGCTTGAGTATTTCAATAACACGCAATCGAGCCGGTCGCCCGACGACTGGTATCGCATCGAATACCGAGGAACCAAACCGAAGATCTTCACGGCCAATCTTCAATTGATCGAGCCGATCGTCAGCGCCCGAATACGCGTCTACCAACCCGGTGTGCCCGGTCCGGAAGATCTCGAGCCCCAAGAGCTTCCCAGCCGCGAGGATTTCGGCAATGCCAATCCGATTCCCTACGTGCATCCGCCGCCCGAGGTGATTCCCGGACCCACTCCCGTCTTCACCTACTACGACGGCCGCGACCTTAACGAGCGCATTCATCAGCAGGACACCAACTTCCGGTCATTCGTCACGCGAACCGTGGTGCCCGGCGGCATCTATTACTTACGCGTCGAGGCGAACCAGCCGGGCTATGAATTGGAAGTGCGGCTAATCGACCCGGCGCCTTACGACGATCCGGTGCGCGCGATTCGCGAATCCGTCTACTACCACTTGGCCGAAGTCGACGCTTGGCTCATTCACCGGCCCCGCAACATCGGGCTCGACCGGCGAGTGCGCGACGGGACGAGCCTATTTGGAGAGAACTGCATGAGCTGTCACACGCAAAGCGGTGTGTGGGGCGTGGCGGATGCATTTCGCAACGGCTATCGACCGCGCGGCACCGCGCAGAACCACCGCCGGTTGATCAATACGATGTACGAAAGCCTACGGCCGTCGATCAAGCTCACCGATGCCGCCGTCAACACGAGCCTGGCGCCGAACGACCTGGGCGACGCGCCGGCGGGCAGCCGAGTCGCGGGACGCAATATCGTCCTCCACGAACGCACGTTTCGGCCCAAGCGACTGCACAGCTACCAGCAGCGCCGGACGGCCAACTACGTTTTGCAGACCAACGACCCGACCGGCATCAATGCCGCGGCCAAGGGCTCGAACTTCGGTCCCAATGTGGTGTTCAAGTTCGCGGCTGAAATCTTGGAGCGTGCCTGGCAAGATACCAATGATCCGCGCTACTTTTTCGGCATCGAGGAAAAGGCGCGCAAGATCGTCGCCACAGGCAATAACGCCATGCTGGTCAGCGACGACCTCGGACACCGCATCGAATTCTTCCATCGCCTTTGGCCCGGTGACTACGCCGAAACGATCGAGAAACTCAGCGGCTCCAAAGAGCGGGCGGCCGCGGCTGGGGTGTTCCAAGAGAAGTTCGCGGCACAAGTTGAAACCGACCTCGCGCGACTGACCACTCTCCAGCAAGATGACGGGAGCTGGGGCTTTGACCTCGGAACCACGCCGGACGAAGGCAAGACTTGGCGGCGCCTGACCGAGCCGGGCGACCCGGCCCCGACCGCCGTCGCGCTGATCGCGCTCGAAGCCGCCGGCTTCGGACCCGACGACTCGAGAATTCAGCGGGCGACAAAGTGGTTGCTCGACGACCAAATCGAATACGGGTTGTGGAACCACGCGGCGCAAACCGGCTTCGTTACGACGGCGTATGTGATTCGGGCTTTGAGCCGCCTGTATCCCGACAAGGCTGACCATGCGCTTGCCGCCCTGGCCGACCCGCTGCCGAATGAAAGCCTCCTGGCCGAGCTTTCGCATGTCCGGCGCATGCAGGGGGCCGATGACCCGAGCCTGGCGGGGGCGTTGATCGCCGCCGCCGCGAGCGCCTCTCCGCACATCCGACAGCAGGCGCTGTTGGGGCTTGGCGCGGCGTTGGCGAGCGAGGGGATTCCGACGTTGATCCGGGGGCTTGACGACCCGGTGAAGATGTGTCGCGAGGCGGCCTTTTGGTCGTTGCGGCAAATGCTGCTTGACGACCAGGGCTGGGAGGAAACGTTCGAGGCTTATGCGGGAGGCGGCCCGCGCGTTCGGCAGGCGATCTTGCAGGCGCTCGTGACGCGCGTCGATCTGGCCGGTCCGCAAAGCCGGGTGAACCTCGGTTCACTCACGCAAGTACTCGCCCGAGGAATGTCGGATCCATTCGCGGGAGTCAGGGCGTTCGCTTTCAAAGCCGCCTGGCATTGGTGGGTATGGAATCCGCCTTTGCGCGAGGCGATCAACCGCGCCTGGGCCGAGGCCTTACTGCGCGAGGAGCCGAATGCGCACGCCGAAACCGCGCTGCGCTATTCGACCGTCTCGATGCTGATCGTCAACGGCCAGATCGCCAACCAGACCGGGGGTAAGAACGTCGACCACCAGTACGCCGAGCTGGGCGATTTCTATCGCTTGCTGGCTAAGCGTCGCGAGCAAGCCGCGCCCAAGCAACAGGCGCGATTCGATCGCCGTTTGACGGCCGTCGCGGCATCGCATTTTCAGGAGCGAGGCAACGATGGCGGGCCCGGGCAATTGGGCTATTCAACTCCGGGCAGCGCCGACTTTCTCGGCAAGATCGTGCTCGCCACCTACGAACGCGAGCCGGACGACGCCGAGATCCCTTGGAAGAAGATTGCCCTGGAAGGCGCGGCCAACGTTTCCTACGAGCCGCTCGAAAAGCGTTTGCTCGAGTTGCTCACGACCGGCGATATCGAAATGGTCGCCGTGGCGGCGCGGGCGCTTGTGAATCCGCAGTCCCTCACGTTGCCGGCCGACCTGAAGACGCTGCGGCAATTGTTGGCCAAGGTCAACCGTTTTCTCGATGCCGGACGAACCGAGGATGCCGAGGCCTTGACCAATTTCCTTGCGCGCGTGAAATGGGACTTCGAACGCGTCAGCGAACGCGAGGAGTTGGAGTTTTACCGCCTGCTGATTTCCGGGCGACAGGCCGAAGCCCCGGCCCCCTCGGCGGCGCTGGGCGGCTTGCTCGGGAAACCGGCTCCGGCCGATGCCGCGCCGGCTTCCGAAGGCGCTGACCCCGATGCCGCGAAACAAGCACGAGCCGGGCTGATGGGACGGATCCTCGGTGAAAACCCGACGCTGCATCGAAAAGTCGTTTTCGAACTCGTCAACGCCGACGAACGTTTTTGGCTGCCCTCGACCGAGTGGATGGTTTCGTATCAAGAAGGCGGCCTCTCGATGGAAGAAGCCGTCGAGGGCGCGGTCGAAGCCGAGGATTTGAAGGTGCTCGAGTTGACCTTTGGGCGCACGACCGAGCAGATTGTTCCTGACGGGCTGACCAGCAAGAACACGATTCTGTGGTGGCGCGAGGGTGTTCCCGGCGCTCGCTTGACGCTTGAGGTCAATGCGCCCAAAGCCGGGCTGTACGAGATTCTGACCGCCTTTCTTTACGACCGCGAGATGGGTACGGTGCGCTTCGCGCTCAACGGCGCCGATATCGGCGAACCGACCGACTTTTACCGCCCGCGGCTGACCCCGAGCGGGCCGACGTCGCTCGGCGTTCACCAATTCAACAAGGGTTCGAATCGGCTTACCGTGAACATGTTGGGGGCCAACCCGGACGCCGAGCCGAACTACATCTTCGGCATCGACTACCTCAAGATCACTCCCGACGACGGCAGCGGATCGCTCTTCACTAAGGACGAACGCGGCGTCGACGTCATCGACCCGGTAACGGCCGCCAAGGACAAGATCGTGCGCATGTTCAACTCGTGGTTCGCCGCCGACCGGCCGGAGGAGGTTCGCGAGATGGCGGTCAAACTGGCGAATAAGACGGCGTTGCGCCGCAATCCCGAAGTGCGCAAAGCGCTGGCCGCCTACATCGACCACGAAACCAACGCGCAGTTGCGCGAGCGCATCCAAAACATCCTCAACAGCGACGACAAGGTTTACGGGGAACAGTTACGCAAGCTAATCACTGAACAAGGTCCGCCCGAAGGCAGCGGCGCGCGGCGACTCGAACCCGACGACAACTTCGTCGCCGACATTCTGCATTTCCGGGACTACGTTTTCCCCGAGATGACGAAGATCAACGGCGAAGACAACAAGGCCTGCATCTCTTGCCACGGCGTCCCCGGGCGCGTCCCGACCCTGTACCTGGAAGCGCCCGACGCGGCGGGGTACATCCCGCCCGACAAGCTGCTTGACAACTACCGCAAGATGCAGCAGCGCGTCGAGCCCCGCGAAGTCGAGCGCAGCAAGTTTCTCCGCAAGCCGCTAAACATCCAAACCGGCGAGGACGACGGCCACCAAGGCGGACAACGCTATGAGGCCGCCGACCCGGGTTATCAGGTTATCCGCCAATGGGTTTTGCAGCAGGCGCGTCTGCAACAGGGCGGGGCAGGAGATTGAAACAGGGGAGAACCCGGCTCGCGGGTGTCTTGATCTCGCTGCTCCGGGGCATTGCGCTTCCGCCACTTTCTTTGGGCGGACAGGCTTCATCGCATACCGCTCACTGACGTTCGCGGCTCGGTTTGGGATCGAGCGCACGACGGTGGTTTCGGAATGTCGCGCGGCGGCGGGTGTGGATGCTCTTGAAGAAGATGCGCATGTTCATTGAGAAGTCAAAGCCGCGTCCGACCCAGGAGCCGTCGGCGAGCGGTGCGCGCTCAATGACGCCGTTGACGGAGCGCAGTTTGCCGAGCAGGCCCCACCACAGCCTCACCGGCTCGATGAGTTCGAACTCCACGCGGGCGACCTGAAAGGTCTCTTTATCGACGAAAATCTTTCCGTGTGATCTGTTCAGCGCGTAGTCGATGCGGCGGCGGATCGGCAGTGAGTCGCTCTTCGGCTCGAATCGCACGGTGTAGGTCGGGCGTCCCTCGATCAGTTGGTCGGCGATCAGCTCAGGGCGATAGCGGTCAACCAACTCGCTGTTGAATTGCACGCGCTCTTCGTCTTCCTTCTTCTCTCCCCGCGACCGACGTTTCTGAATCTCCTCTCTCCGGCGGCGCTGCTTTTCGCGGTCCGCGGCGGATAGGGGTTTCCCGTTCTTCTCGAGGATTTCGCGGTACAGCGCGCCGGCAAGCGGATAGACCTTGGCTGTAACGTCCTCGCGTTCCTTCGTGCGGCCGGCGGAGTCGAACTGCTCGCGCGTTGCCTCTTCAAGGAACTCGTAGCGCAGATCATGCTCTTGCTCGCGGAGACGCTCGGCGAGTCCCACGGCCCGGTTGATGACTTCGTTGGCGGTCAGGGCCGCGGCCGGCGCGGTGTCTTCACGCACGTCCGCGGCCGGCGCTTGGACGGCGGCCGACAGCAGAAGCGGCAAGATCCACCGGACCTCCATGTTCTATTTAACGTAGCAAGCAATGACCGGGTTCCTCGGAAACAGAGGAAAGCGGCCCCCGGGGCGAGACATGTCGGTCATGTTCATTTGGTCACGACCCGAGCCGCGCCGCCTCGGGGCTGTGAAAAAATCGGGGACAGTCCACATCGCGCCGGATGCGGTTACTGATTCAATGGAAGTTATTCGGTCGGCGCTCGGTACAGTCCCCATTGTTTCACAGCCGCCTCGCGACGTGGTCCTATCGCGTCGGGAAGACCGCGCCGTGGGACGGCGCGGCTCGGGAGTGGGAAACGCAACAAGCGATCGTCGGTATAGTTTTGTCAGCCTCCGATTTACGACCGAAGTACGGTCACCGACTCACCTGGCGGCCGATCCATCTTGAATTTAACGAAACGACGTGTTTTCTCGCTACCCCGCCGCTGCTTCGGCGGCCTGCATGGCGCGCAAGGCGTTGCGGCCCATCACCTTGTCTACGTCTTCGTCGGAGAACCCACGCTCCTTGAGGGCCTTGACGAGGTTCGGGGTCTTGGCAATGTCTTCCAGCCCGGCGGGCAACTTGAGCCCCACGGCGTCGTAATCGCAGCCCAGCCCTACGCTGTCGATTCCGGCAACGGTCGCGGCGTGTTCGATGTGGTCGACTAATCGGCTGAGCGGAATCTGCCCGATCCTGTCGATGGCGGCTTTCTCGATTTTCCAAAGCTCTTCGGAAAGCTCGCGGCGGTCGGCGTCCTTGAGGCGCTCGCGGGCCGCCGCCTTCTGCTCGTTGAACTCAGCGAACTGCCCCATCTTCGAGGCGAAGTCGTCGTCGAGCATTCCGGCGTAGTAGGCGACCCCGAGGACGCCGCCGTTTTCGCCGAGTTTCTTCAGCATGTCGTCGGTCAAATTGCGCGGGTGGTTCGCCACCGCTTGGCAAGCGCCGTGGGTGTCGAGAATGGGCGCGGTGGTAGTGTCGACCACGTCGTAAAACGCCTGCTTCGAGGCGTGCGACATGTCGATCATCATCCCGAGGCGATTCATCTCACGGACGATTTCCTTGCCGAAGTCCGTCAAGCCTTCCGGGCCGTCATCGTACTCGGCGGCGCCGACCCAGGGCGTGTTGCCGCTGTGGGTCAGCCCTAGGTAGCGCGCGCCGAGCCGATAGAACTGCCGCAGTACCTCGATGCTCGAGTCGATCATGTGACCGCCCTCGACGCCCAGCAGGATCGCCACGGTGCCTTCGCGTTGCGCTCGCAAGACATCGTCGGAAGTGGTCGCGATGAAAAGGTCGTCAGGATGGCGGTTGACCTCTTGGACGATCACGTCGGTGATCTTCAAAGCGTCCTTGACGGACTCGAGGGGCGTCTTGTCGCGCGCCGGCGAAAACACCGCGAAGAAGCCGGCGTTGAGCCCGCCTTGCTTCATCTTCGGGATATCGACCGAGGTCCACCAATAGGTTTCGGCCAAGTCGAGCCCCTCCGCCACCATACGGCCGGGCGTATCGATGTGGAGGTCGAAGTAGAGCGGGCCGGCGGGAGCTTCGGGTTCGGGTTCCGGATCGGGCGTGGCCGCGCAGGCGGCGGTCAGAGCAGCGGCGGTGGAGAGTCCCCATTCACGTCGAGTTAACATAGCGGTCCAATTATACGCGGCTTGCCGACGTCCGCGCAGCGGTCACGGTTCAAGCACATCCGGCGGCGGCGGGCGCGACACTTTGGGCTTGTGATCGAAGCGGACTGTGCCCGATTTTTTCACGGCCCTTACGTGCGCGGCTCGGTTTCTATCGCTTGCATGGCTGCGGGGAGGTCCGACATTTCATGTCGCACACGCAGCGACCGGAGGGTCAGCACGTCCAGCAAAAGGCGCCCAGGACTTCGCGGTTGCAAACAAGGGCGGGGAGGGTCTCGTTGTCGGCGCGTCGAGGTCGGTTGAGTGTGATGGAGGCGGCGGGAGTCGAACTATTTCCCCTAGTTGAATCCCCGTAAGTTATTGATTTCATTAAACGGTGAAAACGGTGAAAACGCTGTTCCAGCGGATCGGGGGTACAAAAAAGGTACACGAGCCTCATTTCGCTAAAGTAAATCACCCGTGGAGGATCATGCGGCCGAGACGAAAACGGTCAACGGCGGTATCAAAGTCGCCAACTTCAGCTTGGCAACCAACAGATGCTGACGTTGGCAACAACGAACCCGATCGAGTCGGCTTTCTCGGTGGTCGACCGCATTTGCGGCCGAGTGAAGTGTTGGCGGCGCGGCGATCATCGCGAGCGCTGGGTGGGCGCGAGCCTGTGGCTGGCGGAGAGAAATTTCCGGCGAGTTAAAGGGTACAAACAACTGCCGAAATTGCTGGCGGAACTCGCCAAGCTGAACACGCCGCCTCCGGCTCGGGCCGAAGCGGCGTAAACTACAACCTACGGAGAGCCGCGAGTTTCAACGGAAATCCGGACATCCTCGGAACTCCCAGCTGAGGCGGGACAAATCATTTCCAAAAGGAGACGACTGTCATGACGTCCTTTACTCAACGCGTGATCGGCGCGGCAAAACTCAATGTTCACATCTACGAAGAAGTCGAGGCAGACACCACAGCTATGGGCCAGGCGATGGGAGTTGTGGCACTTTCCAGCGTGGCGGCCGGTATCGGTGCTGTCGGTCGAGAGGGCACAACGGGCCTGTTCGGCGGCCTGCTGGCTGCCCTCTTGGGCTGGCTCCTGTGGGCGGGGCTAACCTACTTCATTGGCACTCGGATTCTTCCGACACCACAAACACATGCCGATTGGGGTGAACTGCTACGAACGACGGGTTTCGCTGCAGCTCCGGGAATGATCCGCATTTTGGGGATTGTGCCAGGATTGACGGGCCTCGTCTTTTTTGTAGCCGCCGTTTGGATGCTCGCCGCCTTCGTCGTGGCCGTGCGCCAGGCGCTTGACTATACCAGCACCAGGCGTGCTGTGGGTGTTTGCCTGATCGGCTGGCTCGTGAACGGCGCCATCCTTTTTTTCCTCGGTTTCATATTGCTGCGCTAAGTATGGGCCTTGGTATCTGTCGTTGGAGCAGGGTTCAGGAGACATTGTGGGTTTTGAGTGGCGGCTACCAGCAGGCCCAGGCTCGGCGTCATCCAAAACCGGCCCGGATAGTTCCGCGACCGCGAACAGGATTAGGCCCTCCAAACGAACTAGATAGCGGTCGTCCGCCGGATTACTGTTGCGATATCTCGTTCGCATGAACAATCCGGCGGATAATCGTCTTCACCACCCCTGACGGACCCACAAACCGAGCGGACGCAGCGTCCTGGCCGAAAAAAATCTGTCTGTTGGTGACATCGATTGTTATCACCATCTATCTGGTAGCGCTACAATTTGACCGTCGTGATCGGCTCCACCATCAGTCACTATAAGATCCTCTCCAAGCTCGGCGAGGGCGGGATGGGGAAATCGCGCTTCGAGCGTAGTTGCGAGGGTTTTTGCGCTCCGGGCTCCGATTTTGAATAGGGGCAAACCGATGCCTAGTCTACCGGCTTTCCTAGCAAACCTCAGCAAGGAATCCCATCACCGTGGCTGAGAGTTCGAGAAGGCATGTGAGCACCACCTCACCGAAGACCCCATGTACAAGTACCAGCTCGGGCGGGTGTGGTTGTGGAACGAATGGCCGGGCCGCTGGGGGGCCGACGCTGGCATCGACCTCGTCGCCGAGGCCCGAGACGGTGGTCTGTGGGCCATACAAGCCAAGGCATACGACCCGAACTACTCGAATCACAAAACGGGATGTCGACACGTTCCTGAGCGAGTCGGGACGGCGCAAGTTTTCATACCGGCTTCTCATCGCCACGACGAATCGGATTGGCACAACGGCAGACCGGACTCTCCAGCAGCAGGAGAAGGGCTGTGGAAAGATCCTGCTCTCTGACATGCGCCGTTCGGAGGTTTACTGGTCGATCGCGCTGAGCCCCCACAAACCCCAACGACCTGAGCGGAAGGAACCGAAGCCCCACCAGTGGGAAGCGGTCAACGATGTCGTCAAAGGCTTCAAAGAATCCGATCGCGGCCAACTCGTGATGGCATGCGGAACGGGTAAGACACTGGTGGGGCTGTGGGTCTCGAAGAGGCTTCAGGCGAAGAGAACCCTCGTCCTGCTACCGTCTCTTACGCTGCTGGCACAGACTCTACGCAATTGGGCGGTAGATGACCCGGATTATTTCTCGTACTTGGCCGTGTGTTCGGATGATGGGGTCAAAGGGGAGGATGATCCTTGGATCTCGCACGTCTCGGATCTCGGCCCGCCGACCACTACGGACTCCAATCTGATCGCCCGGTTCCTGCGTCGCCGGGACCGGCAGGTGGTCTTTGCAACCTAACCGGTGTGCCGGTCTACCTCCCCCTTCCGCCTTTCGTTGTGGAAGCCCTGGACGCCTGCCCGGGGACCAGCAAGGACTACTTTTTTTGGACAGGCGAGTCGAAGAAGAAGAGCGCCTCCGCAAGCTCTTCAAGTTGGCCGGCGTGAACCGGGGGCATCCCCATCGATTTCGAGATACCTTCGCGGCAGAGCTTCTGCTTCAGGGTGTCCCGATTGAGAGAGTCTCGGTCCTGCTGGGCCACTCAAGTGTGAGGGTCACCGAAAAGCATTACTCGCCCTGGGTTCGCGCTCGCCAGGAGCAGCTAGAGGCCGATGTGAGACGGACTTGGGGCGAAGATCCGCTGGTGCTTTCCGAGACGAAGGGTACACCAGAGGTACACGTGAGACCGGAGGCCGTTAACTAAATGAAAATAAACGTCTTAAGTTGGTGGAGGAATTGTAGCCGCCCCGCAACCCATCCTCTCATTCCACTTATATGCGTAATCCATTGAATTGAATAGCGTTATGCACTTCAAGGGATGGTTCTCCAAGGTCCTGCTGGCGGAAGGCATTTTGACCTCAATTTCCCCACCGGCCCAGCACTCATCAATCTTGGCAATTAACTCCGATTTCCGTCCTCCCGGTCAAAAGAGCTCCTGCACCGACCTGGGGGCCAGGATGTCTGGATCGTAGTTCCGGACGCTGTTCACCCTGGTGCTTACAAAGTGGCGCTCGTAAGGGTCCGCTTGAAACTTCGGAACGGTGCTGACACCCCACTGAACGCAAGGCGCGGGGCGCTCGCGCGAAAGCTTCATAGGCCGATTGGGCGCGTTCTCCCACTCGAGCTTAATCTCGCCGTTGTGGTACGCGACCCGCTCGTTGGTGCACTGAGTCCACTCCATTTTTCGCCCTTGCCGTCTGTCAACTGCGCAGCAGAGGACAAGATCGTGTCAGAAAGCCTCCGTTGCACAGGTCTCAGGTCCGCCGGGCATCCCTGGGCTGTAGCGTCTGGGGAGACGGATTCGCCAAGTACTCTGCAAGAGACTGCTGCTCATTGGCGATCTTGCTGAAGCTCACCAACCAAACACCGGCCAACTGCTGCAGGGTGTGCTGGGCCAACGAAAACACAGCCGGGCGGCCACAGGCCTCCACCACACGGCGCAGCATGGCGAATTCGGATTCGGGATCGGGATCGTTCCAATCAGACACGATTTCGAGGAAGCCTGCGCCGGCATCCCTCATGCCGAGCGCAATGCCTGTGAGCTCGTCTTCGTGAGCCCGGAGCGTCGGCGTGTACTCGCCGGACAGACTCCTGTGGCTGAGCGTCCGCGAGGTCGAGAACCCAAACGCGCCGGCGCTCACGGCCTCTGAGGTGATGCGGCGCATGCGGGCGATATCAGCTTCCGTCGCCTTTTCGTGCCGGATCGCGCGGTCACCCATAACGTAAACCCGCACGGCCGCATGTGGCAGCAGGCAGGCGATATCGATATCCCGGTTGCGGCGCTTCAACACGGCAAGATACTCCGAGAAACTTTCCCACTGCCAGGTGAGCCCCTCGTGCATAACCGGCGCGGGGATGTCTTCCACGCCTTCCATCAACTCAACGAGTTTTTCGCGGTCGGCCGGTCTGCATGGGGGCAAAGCCGACACCGCAATTGCCGACGACGACGGACGTAACACCGTGCCAAGCCGAAGGTGCGAGATGCGCGTCCCAGACAGCCTGCCCGTCATAGTGGGTGTGAAGATCGACAAAGCCCGGCGTTACGATCTTGCCTTTAGCGTCGATCTCTTCGGTGCCGCGTCCCGTGACGTTCCCGACGCGGGCGATCTTTCCGTCCTTGACCGCAATGTCGGCTTCGAACGGTTCGGCGCCGCTTCCGTCGACAACATTGCCGTTGCGAATGACGAGGTCGTAGTCGTTCTGGGTATGTGATGCGGCCATAAGCGGGACATCCTGCGCGGTTAGGATCGTTCATTCTCCGTCCGCGGGTCGAAACTGCGGAATCCTGCATGGTCAATGCGCGTACGGTTTTGAGCAGGTATGCGACAAGACCTCGAGACCACGCCGCCGGGACCCGGAATGGACCTTCACAGGATGCCACTTTATCAGCCTGGCGGCGGGATTTGCACCGGCCGCAGCCGGGCTCCGGGGTGAGATCGCGATCGAACGTTTCGCGCATCGAACTTGACGGCAGGGCGCGACACTGCAAAACCCTTGCATCGCGGTTGGGGGACGGCTATCCTGTCTGCGTCAAGCTGGCCAACAGGGAAAATCTTGGTTTCACGAAAAGGAACACCGTTATGAGTATGAATCGACGGAGTCTTCTTCACAGCTGGGGAATGGCAGCGGCCGGTATCGGAGTCGGCATGACGGCGGCACCGCGGGCGGCGGCCGGTGGGGCTCAAGGTTCGACGGCGCCGAAAATGAAAGTAACCCGGGTCAAAACGATTTTGCTGGATAACATCCGTCCCTATATCGGGCATCGGAAGTGGCTGTTTATCCAGCTCTTCACCGACCAAGGAATCGTCGGGGTGGGCGAGCGGCCCACCGGCGGCGTGACCAATCTGAAATCGCAGATCGAATTGATCCATGACCTGTGCGAGCGGTTCGTCATCGGCCAAAGCCCCTTCGATATCGAGAAGATCTGGCAGAACATGTATGCCGCCTCTCACGACTATCGCCATACGAGCCTCTATTCGGTCCCGGCGTTCTCGGCCATCGAAATGGCCTGCTGGGACCTGGTCGGCAAGGCCCTGCATCAACCGATTTACAACCTGTTGGGTGGCCGGTACCACGACAAGCTCCGCGCCTATGCGTATCTGAATACTCAAGGTGTGTGGGAGAACCCGGAACTGGCCGGCGAAAGGGCCGTTGAGCTGGTGAAAGCGGGCAACACTGTCTGCAAACTGGACCCGTTCCGGCCTATCACCGGCCCCCCGAAGGATTACTCGCTCAAAACGATCCGCCACGTCGCCAGGATCTTTCGTGCGATGCGCGACGCCGTCGGCGATGAGTTGGAGATCGGGATCGGTACCCATGGCCAGTTCAGCACGGCAGGGGCGATCCGCGTTGCGAGCATCCTCGAAGAATTCGACCCATACTTTTTCGAGGAGCCGGTGTCGCCGGAAAACGTGGATGAGATGGCCCGCGTGGCGGCGCACACGAGTATCCCGATCGCGACCGGCGAGCGGTTGGTGACCAAGTTCGAGTTCGCCGAGGTGCTTCAAAAGCAGGCCGCACAAATTATTCAGCTCGATGTCGGTCAGTGCGGCGGGATCCTCGAGTCCAAGAAAATCTCGGGGATGGCCGAAGCGCACTACGCGATGATCGCGCCCCACATGTACTGCGGTCCGGTCGCCGCTGCCGCGGCGTTGCAGTTAGACACGTGCTCTCCCAGCTTCCTCATTCAGGAATTCAACACAAACGATCTCCACAGTGAGATATTCGTGGAGCCGCTCAGGTTTGAAAACGGATTCATTACCCCGCCGACGGGGCCCGGCTTGGGAATCGAGCTCAATGAAGCGGTCGTCAAGAGACAACTATCCGGCTGAGTTGCCGGGAGGTTCAATACAGGTTAGAGGATTGGTAATCGGTAACACCCAAGGTGGGGCCGGACCTCACGAAGAATCCGGTCCTGAGAAAGCAGACCGGCAGCCTCGTTCGACCGGGCCACAGTGTGCGGCTTTGGGGCCGGGGGGCGCTCGGAGACAGCCAGCTTCCTTGACTCTTGTGGTTGTGGCGCTCGCTTTGTGCGCTCATGCGACGGCGCAGACTCCTCGCGACGTCGTCACCGCCCTCTCGCAAGGAAATCACCAACAGGCGCTCGAACTGCTTCAGCCGCTGCTCGCGCGACAGCCCGATCACTTTGCGCTGCTGACCTTACACGGCATCGCTCTTTCCGGAGCTGGAAAAAAGGACGACGCACTCAAGTCGTTTCGCGCGGCGCTGGCGGGCAAGCCCGACTATTTGGCGGCGCTGCAAGGGGCGGCGGAAATCGAGTTCCAGCGGAAGGACCCGCAGGCGCAAGCTCATCTCGAAAAGGCCATCGAGCTGCAACCCGGTAACCCGACAGCCCACACCATGCTCGGCGTTTTGGCTTTCGAAAGGCAGGACTGCCCAACGGCAGTCCGCCATTTCGCGAAGGCGGACGCGAGCAAGGCGGAGGACAACCTCGTTCTACGGCAATACGGGCAGTGCCTTTTCCAGGTGGGTGAAGCCAACTCGGCCGCTGACGTGTTTCGGCAGCTTCTGAACCGCGAGCCAACGAACGCTGCTGTGCGGTTCAACCTGGGCCTCAGCTTCTTCGAGGCGAAGCTTCACGCGGAGGCGATCGACGTGCTGACCCCGCTCACCGAGCCTGAGGCGCCCGAGCCCGAAGTGCTGAGCCTTCTCGCCGATGCCTACCACAATATTCAGCGGATTCCCGAGGCTCTCGAAACCTTGCAGAGGGCGGCTGGGCTGTACCCCAAACAAGAGCGCCACTACGTGGACCTCGCCAATCTCTGCATGGAACTGGAGGCGCACGATCTGGGTCTCGAGATCCTCGAAACAGGCATCAAGAATATCCCGGGCTCGGCGCGTCTCCACGGCATGCGCGGCGTACTTCACTCCATGCTCAGCAAGTTCGACGAAGCGGAAGCCGAGTTTGCGCGAGCCACCGAGCTCGATCCCGACGCCGGCGCGGGAAGAGTCGGCCTCAGCATCACGCTGCAGCAGACCGGCCGCCTCGAGGAATCAATCCCCTTGTTACGCGATGAGGCCGACAAGAAACCCGATGACCCGGTGATCAACACCATGTTGGCGCGGGCGCTCATTCAGAGGGGGCGATTAGGGCCGTCGGAATCAGCCGAGGCGCGGGAAGCTCTCGATCGGGCGACTGGAGCGGATCCTTCCTACGCCGCCGCCTGGGTCGAGCTCGGGAAACTCGACCTGAAAACCGGCGCGTTGGAGGACGCCGTTTCCGCGCTTGAGCGTGCCGTCGAGCAGGCCCCCGACAATCGTCAAGCGACCTATCAACTCATGCTGGCGCTGCGCAAGGCCGGGCGGCCTGACGAAGCGCGAACGCTGGGCGAGAAGGTGAGGTCCATGTTGCGCCGCGATCAGCAGGAAGAAACGAAGCGCACGCGGTTTCGGCTGGTCAAGGAAGGTCCGGCGCGCGAGTAGATTGCGCCCCGAAACGTGATCGAAGGCCCGGCGCAGCGACGTGGCGTGAGGCTCCAGCTGTTCAGACTCATGACATAGTTGACACATTGTTCTCAGGACATGGTAGACAGCTGAGAAGCTGGGCAGATGGCATGGAACGAGGTAGATGTGCAACAGGAGCGGATACGGTTTGCGGTGTTGGCCGAGCACGGGGAGCAGCCGATGACGGAGTTGTGTCGGGAGTTCGGCATCAGCCGAGCGACCGGATACAAGTGGTGGAGACGCTATCAGAAACAGGGCGTCGCGGGACTCGAGGAGCGCAGTCGGAAGCCACAGGCAAGCCCGCGACGCACTGCGATCGACATCGAACGGCAGGTGGTGGAGCTGCGCCGCAAGACGCCGGATTGGGGAGCGCGCAAGCTGCGCGTCAAGCTGGCCAAGCAAGGGATCGACTTCCGGTGGTCACGATTCACCGCATCCTGCTGCGCTACGGGCTGGTGGCGGAGCAAGACCGCGGCAGGCCGGCGCCGAAGCGATTCGAGCGGGAACAGCCGAACGAACTGTGGCAGATGGATTTCAAAGGAGTGCCGAAAGCTTGGCAAACAGATGGGCTGCTGCCGCTGTCGATCCTCGACGACCACAGCCGCTACCTGCTGGGTCTGCGGGCGCAGCAGCAAACTGGGGCGAAGGGGGTGCGGGCGACGTTGGAAGAGGTCTTCGGCGTGAGCGGGTTGCCGCAGCAGATGCTGATGGACCACGGCACGCCGTGGTGGAACAGCCAGGGGGCCGGTTGGACGCGACTCAGCGTGTGGCTGATGCAGCAGGGGATCGAGTTGCGATTCAGCGGCATCCGCAGACGCAAGGCAAGGTGGAGCGGCTGCACGGCAGCTTGCAGCGTGCCTTCGAGCGTCGGGGACGTCCGCGGCGGCGCGAGGACTGGCAGCCATGGCTGGACGGGTTTCGCGAAGAGTACAACCAGCAACGACCGCACGAGGCGCTGGGGATGGCGACGCCGGCGAGCCGCTGGAGGCCGAGTGAACGACGATTCGATCCGCAGCCGAAGAATTGGGAGTACGCCGAGGGCGCCTGGGTGAGACGGGTGGGCGTGAACGGCGGCATATGGCTGCACAAGCTGCGCCGCGCCATGGTGCGACCAGGGCGGGACCGCCTCAGCGGCCGTGTGGAGGTGGATGAGACCTACCTGGGCGGAGTCGAGGAGGGCGTCCGGGGCCGCCAAACCGAAACCAAGGCGTTGATTGCAGTAGCCGCTGAGGAAGATGGCGTGGGTAGCGGGCGCATTCGCATGGCGACGATCCCTGATGCTTCTGCGGAAAGCTTGATGGCCTTCGTGGGTGAGGCGATCGAACGCGGCAGCGTAGTCCATACCGACGGCTGGCTGGGTTACGAGCCGCTGCCCAAGCGAGGGTATCAGCATCAGGTTACGTTTTTGGAGGGGCCGGAGTCGGCCTCGCGGCTGCTGCCCAGAGTGCACCGAGTGGTGTCACTGCTGAAACGCTGGCTGGTGGGGACGCATCAGGGGGCGGCCAGCCACGCGCATCTGGATTACTACCTCGATGAGTTCACCTTTCGTTTCAACCGCCGCAAGTCGCGGAGCCGGGGCAAGCTGTTCTACCGCTTGGCGCAACAGGCTGTCGCCGTTGATCCTGTCCGTACAAATGCATGGTCGGAGGTGTGGAAAACAAGGATGTCGCCAACCACAAGATATAGTGGCTACCTGAGTCAAGTAAATACCAAGTTTCCACGAAACAAAGCTGATAATCGCTGACAATTACCTTGACTTCCCCCGCCGAGATATATACAGTCGTACGATTCGTCTGTCTGATTCAGCAGGCAGGCTGTCGTCACAGCCTTAAGCCAGGGGAGAATCATGTCTTGCAAATTCGCTAGATCCGTTGTGCTCATTTTTGCGTGCGTCGGCATCGCCAACGCCCAGTTCAGCAGCAACCTTCAGGGAGTCGTGCTCGACCAGACGGGCGCGGTGATCCCGGACGTGACCGTTACCCTGGTCGACGTCAACACAGGCGTTCAGCAGACCGTCCAAAGCAGCGCGAGCGGCGTTTACCGCTTCAGCAGCCTGCGGCCGGGCCCCTACGAGGTCACCGCTGAGGCTTCGGGTTTTCAGACGCAGACCGTGGAAGTCCGTCTCCAAACCGCCCAAACCGCGGGCGTGAACATCGCGCTCGACGTAGCGGCTACCGAGGAACGAGTGGTCGTGACCGCCGAAGCCCCGGTTCTTGACACCTCGGAAACACGGATTCAAGCGACGATTCAAAACGAGCAACTCCAGGACTTGCCATTCAAAGGGCGTAACTTCCTTGCGTTGGCCGCTGTCGCGCCCGGCGTCACCGGCTTCATGGCCGGCAGCATCTCGCAGACGACTGCCGGCGAGAGCGAGGCTCCGGACAATTTCTCACCCGCGAAAATCGTCGACGTGAGTGCCAACGGGCGCAGCTACGTCGGCAACATGTTCACCATCGATGGACTGGACACCAGCGGCAACATTGTTCCCGGCTCAGCGGACATCTCGCCCAACCCGGATGCGATTGAAGAAGTTTCGGTTCAGACCAACACTTTCACCGTGGAAGAAGGCAAAACCAGCTCTATCCACGTGGCGATCACAACGAAGTCGGGAACCAATGAGTTTCACGGCACCGGGAGCTACTTCTTCAGCAACCAGAATCTTTGGGCGCGGACGATTTTCACGAATGAGTACGAACCCTTTAAGAGGCACGAGGTGTCCGGCGTGCTCGGCGGCCCGATCGTGAAGAACAAGACCTTTTTTCTCGTGTCCAGCCAGACATTGCGGTCGCAAAGCTCCTCGGCAACCTCCGCGCAGACCTTTGAGAGCGAGGCATTTTCCCAGTGGGCCCAGAGCAACTTTCCCAACAGTCTGGGCGCCGGGGCCCTCCGAGACTACCCAGTGACTAATGTGACGCCCGTGGGAACCGCGGCGACCGCGCAAGATATCTTCGGCATCGGCCCGAGCGGATGCGAAACCGCTGCTACCGCCAACATCCCCTGCGGCTTACCGATGATCACGGAGGGGCGCTTTAAGCCAAGCCCGTTCCGCAACGGCCTGCAATACAGCTTGCGGGGCGACCAGTACTTCAACGACGGGAAGGACCGGATTTACGGCCAATACTTCCGCGCGACGCTGGACCAACAAAACGTGCCCTTCCGGAGGTCTTTTGGAACGACGAACGGCAACCTCTCCTGGGCGGTGATCACCAACTGGACCCATACCTTTTCACCGAACCTGCTCAACGAATTCAAGTTTGGGGGAACCTATGTGGATGGGACGAACGACAAACAAACCCCCGGGGTTCCGCACCGCCTCCCTTGGATCACGGTCAGCGGGCAGAGCCTCGGCCTCTCTCCAGGTTGGGGTCCAGCCACTTTTATTCAACACAACTACAACTGGAAGAACGTCGTCACTTGGGTGCGCGGCTCTCACACACTCAAGTTGGGTGGGCAGGTCTACGTCCCTGACGGCATCGCACTCTTTAATACCCCGCGGCGGCGCCCGCAGTTTTTCTTCAATAATCTGCTCGATTTGGTAAGGGACGCTCCCTTCAGCCAGTCCGGGACCGCCTACGACGCGCTGACCGGTCAGCCAGCCGCTAATGGAGAGTTCGCCTACGAGATGGTCACGGCAGGGGTCTTCCTCCAGGACGAATGGAAGGTCCGGCCCAACCTGATGCTGACCCTAGGCATTCGCTGGGACGACTTCGGGAACGGGAACGAGAAGGCGGGATTCAATCCCTTCAGCAACATCCACTTGGGTCAAGGAAACACGCGGGATGAGCAGTTTGCCAACGCTTCCGTGGTGGCGCGGCCGAACATCTTTCCCGGCCGGCTCAACAACAACTGGGCTCCGAGAGTGGGCGTCGCTTGGGATCCCGGAGGCGATGGCAAGTGGAGCGTCCGTGGCGGCGTCGGAGTCTTTCACGATTGGGTGACGATGGGACAAATCGGAGACCAAGTCTCGAGCAATCCTCCCGGGTTTGTCTTCCCTACCTTCCGTACGGATACGGAAATCCAGCCCATCTTCAGCATTGGCGCGCAGGATGAGTTTCCCTACGGCTTCCAGTTCCCCTCGATTCCCGGCGGGGAGTTGGATGAAAGAGGCGGACTTGCGGGAGTGCAAGCGTTCGCGGGCGGGCTCGATAACGACCTCGATGTGGCTCATTCGCTAAACTACACCCTCGGCGTGGAAGGCGCACTGCCGGGGAGCATGGTGGCGGGGGTCAGCTACGCCGGCTCCCGCAGCTGGGGCGGCTACGCCGGTTCGGACTTCAATCGATTCCCGGGAGACTTATTCGACGGCAAACTCGACCGGTTGAATCCCAGTTTCGGGGCCATGCAATGGGCGTTCAACGGAAATGACAGCACCTACAACGCGATGATCCTTACGCTGAGGCGGCGGCTCTCGAGCGGCCTTCAGTTCCAAGGCTCTTATACCTTGTCGCACGTGACCGATTTTGGGCAGGCGGGCACGCGGTCCACTCGGGACAATGGGTTCGCTTTTCCCTCGCAGCACAACCTGGAGCAGTACAAGGCGGACTCGGACTGGGATGCGCGCCACCGCTTCTCGCTCTCCAGCGTCTTCTTCGTCCCGACAGTGAAGACGGATAACGCTGCTTTAAAGAGGATCCTGGGAGGCTGGGAGCTTTCCACGATCACCATCTTGCAAAGCGGCCTGCCCTTCCCCGTGGTAAGTCGCGGCGGTTTCGTGCCCGAGCGCGACGCCAACGGCAACGTCGTCGGGTTTGCGCGGGGCAGCGGAGACTTTAACGCCGACGGACAGAATTACGACTATCCCGACACACCGTCGCAAGATTTCACGGGCTCGCACAGCCGCCAGGAATTTCTCAGTGGGCTATTCACCGCGGCGGACTTTCCCTTGCCCGCTCCCGGCGCCCACGGCACTCTGGCGCGAAACATCTATCGCGGCCCCGGCACGATCAACGTCGATTTAAGCCTTCTGAAGAACAATAAGGTGCCGTTCTTCGGCGAGCGCGGCAACCTTCAGCTCCGGTTCGACTTCTACAACATTTTGAACCGGGTGAATCTGCGCGGCGTAGACAACAATCTGAACAGCGGCACGTTCGGCCGTTCCGTTCAGACGCTCGACCCGCGCATCATCGTGCTGGGAGCGAGAATCGTGTTCTAACGGCAGCCGAGGCTCGGTCCGGCGGGGCGACGTAGCGTGAGCGCCCACGCTTGCCGCGAACCCAGCTCGGGGAAGATCAGCTCAATGTGAAAGCGCCGCTCGCGGTCGTCCACCAGGTCCAGCAGATAAGTATCCTCCTGGGAGGGCAACCACCCAAGCATGGGCTCTGCGTGCTGGAAACCCTCGTGGTAGCCGAGCGCTTTGTGGAACAGCCAGAAGTCCACCTGCGTGATGTTCCCTCCCGTGTCGAACTGAGGCGCCACACGGGTCACCAAATAGCCCTCCATGATGCCCAGGCGCAGCGGCTGCTCCCGGCCCTCGGCCAGGCTCATCCACGATCCGCGCTCATTGAACGGATCGAAGAGAGCTTGCAATCGTGTAAGGCGACACTTGATTTGCGACACTGCGACACTTGATTTGCGACAAAGTTTAGTCACACCTAAATATATTAGGGCTCTTCGTTAGGCGTCTCGGCCTCGACCCTGTGGCGTGGAATGTTTAGGAGAGGCTGATTTCCCCCAAGCTAGGAGAACACCAGTTTCTACATCAAAGACACCCTGTAACCCAGCGCCTCCTACCAGAAGTTCCGCACGGAGGCGCTCAAGAAGCTCCGGGCCGGCGCGCCTCGTCACGGCATGAGCGACCCCGAGTTGACCGCCATCTATGCCTATACCACCAACGACGAAGACACGGCCTGAGTCTTTGGTGCCAAGAACCCCCTCGCTTGTTTTCTTTTCACCTCCCCCAATAGATCCGGGTGGCGTAAAACCCCCACTTCCCTTAACTCGGGCCGATCCTTCAATCTTCTAACTGCTCCCCGATGGACCTGGGTTTCCGGCTGTCAACGAGGTCCGCTCTCTCCCTCACGGGCTAAGCTGGCGGTGCTTGATTAGGCGATATATTTAGCCACAC
Organism: Bryobacterales bacterium; assembly: GCA_965248235.1. Classification (GTDB taxonomy): domain Bacteria; phylum Acidobacteriota; class Terriglobia; order Bryobacterales; family UBA6623; genus UBA6623. The sequence continues at coordinate 435,751 of CBDFIU010000005.1, forward strand.
CAAATATACGCGGGGATGGGTATTTACTTGACTCAGGTATTGGGAAATAGCCCCTACATGTTGTGGTCGTCCGTAGCGCGTGTCGCGGTGCCTCCGACCAGCGATTTGTAGGGTGCCGGTGGCACGGCGACGGCCTGTTGAACCAGGCGGTAAAAGAGCTTGCCTCGACTTCTGGACTTGCGGCGGCTGAAGCGGAAGGCGAATTCGTCGAGGTAGGAGTCGAGATGCTCGTGACTGACCGCTCCTTGATGCGTGCCCAGTATCCAGCGCTTCACTAACGACACCACGCGGTGCACCCGGGGGAGCAGTTTCGAAGCGCGCGCCGGTTGCCCCTCCAGGTAGCTCACCTCGTGGCGATAGCCGTCGCCTTCGAGCGGTTCGTATCCCAGCCAACCGTCGGTATGGACCACGCTGCCGGGTTCGATCGACTCGCCGACGAAGGCCATCAAGCTGTCCCCGGAGGCGTTGGGAATGGTGCGTATCCGAACCCGCCCGATGCCGGCACCATCTTCCTCGGCCGCTACTACAATCAGCGCCTTAGCGTCGGTTTGGCGACCGCGCACGCCCTCCTCCAAGCCTCCTAAGTAAGTCTCGTCAACCTCCACGCGCCCGCTGAGCCGATCGCGTCCGGGCCGCACCATGGCGCGCCGGAGCTTATGCAACCAAGTCCAGGCCGTTTTGTAGCTGCCCAGGCCCAACACCCGCTGCAAGCCCAGCGCGCTCGCCCCGTTCTTCTGGCTCGTGAGCCACCACATGGCTCGAAACCAACTCTGGAGGGGTTGGCGGGTGTCTTGAAATATTGTGCCCGCCGTTGGAGAAGCTTGATGCCCGCAGCCGGCGCACTCCAGAAGTCGAGGCAAGCTCTTTTACCGCCTGGTTCAACAGGCCGTCGCCGTGCCACCGGCACCCTACAAATCGCTGGTCGGAGGCACCGCGACACGCGCTACGGACGACCACAACATGTAGGGGCTATTTCCCAATACCTGAGTCAAGTAAATACCCATCTACGCGGGTTTGCTGTGTTGCACTTGCGACTGGCGAAAAGTTCCGCAGACGGACCAGCCAACTTGTTGAAACCAAACATCTTAATAGAAAGTGCAACGCCGATTTCAAAGTGCAACGCAGATGTTGCACTTTCTGGGGGTCTAAGTGCAACATAACAACCTGGTCAACATGGATGAAGTGGCGTGTTATCAATAGTTTAAACGTTTCTTGAACGCTTGGGCCGCGTTCGCAAATCAAGTGTCGCAAATGCCGTTTCTTCGCCCCAAACCGCGAACGTGTCGCAAATCCAAAATCCGGCCCTGAAACGCCGCCCGATCCTTCTAAATCACTGATTCCACGCCCACTATTGCCCGGTAGTGCCCACTATTGCCCGGTTCCTTTCTTGTTCGCAAATCAAGTGTCGCCCCACGCAGATCTTCATCGCAATGGCCTACGTCGAGGGCCAAAGCCTCGAGAAGAAGACCGAGGCAGGACCGTTCGTCTCGACCACGGTGGTGTCGACGCGCAGCTTGCGTCCTTGGACGATCCGCTTCCGTCGGGCCAACTCGACAAGGCGCTCGTGCAACGCGGCGATGACTTGAGGTCCCAGCGCCTGTCCTTGCCGCACCAGGGTTTTGGCATCCGGCACTTTCTCCATGCCCAAGCGGCAGAAGCCGCGGTAGACCAAGTTGGCGCGCACTTCCCGCTCCAGCGTCTCGTAGCTCCAGTTGCGGATGTGTTTCAGCAACAGCATGCGCAACACGACCTCGGCCGGGGTTTGGCATCGACCGCGGCTCCGGCTCTGAGGGCGACGCTTTCCTTGCGCTTCGTAGACTCTGTCCAACAGCTCGTCGTCGTCGAGCAGCTTGTCGATCTGGCGCATCCACGGCTCCCAAAGATCGGCCACTTCCGCGGTCAGCAAACCGTCCCACAAACTCAGCTGGGCGTGTTTTCTGCAGGTCATGTTGGGTAAGACGTACGGGAACACAAAGCGTTCCTTTGTTTCGGAGCGAATACGCCCTCCCCCATTCAAATCAGCCTCCGAAGCACCCTTCTTGCACCGGAAAGTAACTAGGCCGCTTTTCTCATCGCGTGGCGAGGCAAACGGCATGAGAAGCGCGTCGGTACGAGGCGCGCGCCGCTTGGCGCCCCGTTTCTTGAACAACCGGGGCGTACTTGCACAGTACGGTGAGCACGGCGAGGAAGCGCAGTGAAGTATTGGCGCGTCTATCGTGTGCTTTGGCCGTCAGGCGATGAGAAATGCGGGCTCAATCCATAGTCGTGACACGTACCCCGGAAGCGCTTCCCGTCGTTGCTCTATCACGCCCGACGGGATCGAGATCCTCAAAAACGGCGGCAACGACGACGGCGTCATCCTTGACGGCTCGCGCAAGATGAAGCCCATCCGGTTCCTGGCCGATGCCGATCTGGAAGAAGCCGATCGGCTGCTCTCAACCCTGATCTGTGGCAACATGACCTGCGCCCCAGCAGAGCGTGCATTGGTTCTCTCGTGGCTCTGCTGTTTCCTGCTGATCGATTTCGCCGGCACCCGGCCCATGACCCGCTTCGAAGGATCTGCCGGCTCAGGCAAGACCACTGCCAGCAAGCTCGTCTCGACGCTGCTCTACGGTGAGGCCCAGCAGAAAAAAAGCACCGATGCAGCCAACTACACCGATGGCTCGCAGAACCCGCTCATCGTGCTGGACAACATCGAAGCCCGCCAGATGACGGACGAACTCATCACCTTCATGTTGACCCAGCATCACCGGGATCGCCAAGGAGAAGCGTAAGAGCGGCACCGATACCGAGACCGTCATCGAGCGCACCAAGTGTCTTCTGAACACCACCGGCATCGAGCCGCTGGGCGGCGAGCTCTCCGAGGTTCTGTCTCGCTCCTTCATCATCACGTTCGACCTGGGCAACCAAGCCAGCGACTATTTTCTGGAATCCGACGTCATCTCCGCCATTCAGCAATATCGGGACCTGATCCTTTCGGTCATCTTGAAGCGCACCCGGCAAGTGCTGGCCATGATCCAAAAAGGGGCGCTCAAACAGGTGATGCAGTTGCTGAAACAGACTCTGCTGGCCCATGGGAAAGACCGCTGTAACGACTTTCTGAGCTTGATGCACCTCATGACGTTAGCCGGTTCCAACGAGCACGAATGGGCCACGGAAATCGAGACATTGAGTCCTCAGTTTGTCGACCAAATCCGCTCTATCAACGCCACCAGTCAACAGACAGCCCGGGAATCCAACCCCATCGCCACGGCCCTGTCTTCGCTCTTTGACGCTTACGGCAACGCCATGGACCTGGACGAAAAAGCCCGCGACGGACCCGACGACCGGGCCAATCATGTCGCGGGGTCCATCGAGCGCTTTCTGGTTCGCTTCGAAGACCGCTACACCATCGAACCCATCTCGGCTGGCAAGCTGTTGGCCGCACTGCGAAGCGTGGCAGCGGCGTATCGCCTGGAATTTGAATACAGCAAGCCCGCGCAGCTGGCCCGGCGCATCAGCAACGACCTCGAAGTCTTGGTGGAAACCGGTTTCGAAATCGAGCGAGAATACAATACGCACAGCAAGGCTTTCGACTACCGGATTCGAAAGATCCATACTCTGGAATAAGCCGCGGATCGCGGTTCAAACGAATGAACCATACCGAAGTCTGTCACGCTTGGTCTGTCGAGTTGGTAACGCCATCGACCTCGCCCGGGTCACCTTAGATCATTCCGCCGACGAAGCCCTGCTTGCGAATTCTGGCAACCGGTTGAAGACGTGCCTTTCTGCTGCAGCATTCCCGGCACCGCAGGAGGGCCTCCAGGTCCTCCAGGCGCATTCCGCCATGCACTTTTCCTAGCCCACGCCGGGCCAAGATTTCGCTTGGCTCCACGGTGGTCTCACGGCCGCAGGCTTCGCAGACCACGATGAAGTACCAGTCCCCCTCTGCGTAATCACTCAAGTCGAGTGTCACTACTGGAAATCCTCCAAATCGGGAATCCGGCCGTAGGCGATTTTGGCTCCGGCGTAGCCGCCCGGAACAGAGCACTGACCGTAGGTAACAACGGTGCGGGCATAGCGCCGGTTGATCGAATCGACGGCTGCGCTCAAGCGTTCAAGGCGACACCGATTACCCAGCTCTGCAAAGGGCAGCTCGAGCTGGGGTTCACCGGAGGGCGTCAACCGATCAAACGACACGGCAATCCGAAAAAGGGTGGCCCGGCTCCTTGCCGCAGCGAGTCTATCCCAGAGCGTCGACAGCGTTCGGAGGCAAGTGAGATCATCATTCGCCGATGCGATGGTCGTCGAACAGGCCCAAGGACGGGCATCGAGGCATTCGACCGACAGGGTGAGGCGCCGGGCGAGGAACCCCTCCCGTCGTAGGCGCCGGGCTGCTTTCACCACCAGGTGTCTGGCGATCGGCCGGGCAGACTGAGCGCTGCGCTCTCCTGGAGGCAGGACTCGTCCGTGGCCGATGGAACTACGTTGGGTCAGCGGTGGTTCCACGGAGTAGCCGTGGAAAGCAAAGAGGATTAAAGGGGTGCTCGGCCCATGTCTGGCCCCGACCGGCGGGGTGCGGCTACTCCATCCGCCGGGCGACCCGCTGCGCACACATCGTGTGCTGGCGGCTCCAGTGCGGGACACCGGTGATGGAACGGATGTCTTTCTCGCGGATGGATTCAGTCCGATGCGAAACCGAACAAGGCCCGCTGTTGCTCCCAGTCCATGGGGAAAGTTCGGATCAGTTGGGCGAGCGAAAGGCCCGACGGTTCCTCACCGTTGAGGATCGCTTCGACGATATCCGGGGCCAGGGTGGTCAGCTTCAGGATGCGCACTACATAGGAGTTATCCACATCGAGGTTCCTCGCCAGATCCGAAACGGACTGAAACGCCCCACTCTCGATCGCTTGCGCCCACGAGAACGCCCGCCCCAAGGCCTGAACGACGGCCGTCTGTACTTCCGCTGGGCTATCCGGAACATCGCCATCCAGCGCCTGGGGAGCCAGTATCATCTTCCGGCCCTGCACCCGCCGGATGTGCATCGGAATATGGATCTTCAAATTGCCGGTCTCGGTGACGGTGAGGGTCGGTTGGGTATTCATCGACCCTGGCTCCGTTCCTTAGCCTCGCTCGCCAAACCACTTAGCTCGATGATGAGATGGGTCAAGCCCTGGGTCTTCAATTCCAGGTCGATGCCGGTTTCCCGGATTTCCACTTTCTCGACCAGCAGCCGTATCAAGCGGTTGCGTTCCAAGGGAAACAGGTCTTCCCAAAAGGTGTCCACACTCTGGAAGGCTTGCGAGACTTCCGCTTCTGTCACCGGGTCCTTGTGAAACACCTGTGCTTTGCCCGAGACATCCGTCAGGCTGACGACTCAGGTTCACCGCCTCCTGGTTGAGCTCGACCAATGACGGTGCGGGATCCGACCCGTTGCCGTCGAGCGCTGCCTCCTCAAGCGCCCGCTCGCGGACCTTCAGGAGGGCGTTTTCCAATTGCTCTTTTTGCTTCAGCAGCCGTTCCCGCTCGGCCTCTTCGACCCCCTTGGCCGCAAAGTACGTCTGGGACACCAATGTGGGAGTCCGAAAAACAGCGCTCAGTTGTTCCAGCACCACCTTCTCGATGTCTCCGGCCGGGACACGCTTAAGCCGGCAGCGGCTGACAGCTCGTTTGGCGTCCTTCGCGCAGTGATAGTAGGTGTAGCGCCGCGGTCCCTTCTGGGTGTAGGTCAAGCCCATCGCGCCGTCACAGTGGCCGCAGCGAACCACCCCTTGGAGCGGAGAGATATTTTTCGTTTTGGCCTTCGTCTGCTTGGCCCGGGTGTTCTCCGAGAGGACCGCCTGGACCTTCTCCCACAGTCCCTTGGAAACGATGGCTTCATGCTCTCCGGGATAGCTCTTCCCCTTGTGGACCACCTCGCCTATGTAGGTTCGGTTGCCCAGCAATCGGTAAAGGTGGCCGGTGTTCCATGGCCGGCCTTCCCGCCATTTTCCTTTCTTCGTGGTCCAGGACTTGGTGCGGTATCCCTGCTCATTGAGTTCGGCGGCCAGTGATTTGGAGGCTGCCAGTTGGGTGAATCGCCGGAAGATGTGTTTCACCAGCGGTGCTTCCTCCGCATTGACGAGCAGTTTCTTTTGCTCCCGATCCACGTCGTATCCGAGGATGGCCGGGCCGCCGCAGTACTTGCCCCGCCGCTTCGTCGCCGCCACCTTGTCCCGGATGCGTTCGGCAATGACCTCCCGTTCGTATTGGGCAAAGGTGATCAGAATGCCCAGGAACATGCGCCCGGTGGGGTCGGTGGTGTTGAAGTGTTGGGTGACCGAGACAAAGCTGACCCCCTTCTGGTTGAAGCGCTCGATCATCTTCATGAAGTCGAGCAGTGACCGCGAGAGACGGTCGATCTTGTACACCACGATCACGTCCACTTTTCTGGCATCCACATCAGCCAGAAGACGCTGCAACCCGGGGCGCTCCATGTTGCCGCCCGAGAATCCCCCGTCGTCGTAGCGGTCGGGCAGCGCGCGCCAGCCCTGCATCCGTTGGCTTTCGATATAGGCCTCGGCCGCCTCCCGCTGAGCATCCAGCGAGTTGAATTCCTGCTCGAGGCCTTCCTCGTGGCTCTTGCGGGTGTAGATGGCGCAGCGGATGAGCTTCTTCTGTGTGGAGTGCCTCGTGCCGGTATCAAGCATGCTGGCCTCCTCGGTTGTGGTTCGCGTTGCTTTTCTTCAGCCCGAAGAAGAGCCTGCCGTTCCAGCGGGTGCCCGTAATTGCCCGAGTCACGGCGCTCAGGGATCGAAAGATCCGGCCGTCGTACTCGAAGCCGTTCTCCTGGGCGAGAACCTCATAGCGGCGGTCCTTCCAGATCCTCACGAATCGGGTGCCCGGCAGGATGTCTGACTTGCCCTGGGGATTGTCGGATACCCGGCGGTCCACGCGAGCCACGGGGTCGCCCTGAGCGATTTGCATCAAACGCGTCTTGGCGCCTTCGGACAGGCCACCGTAGAAGAGCTCCTGGATGCGATAGGCCAGGCGCTTGATGAGGAACTGTCTCTTATACGGAGGAGGGTCACTGCCATAGAGGTCGAGCCACTTTTGGCGGAGTTGCTCCAGTGTCATCGTGTTGAGCGTTGCCAGCTGCCGCAGGACAGAACGGCGAGACCTGGTGGTGTGGTTGCTCTTCTGGAATTGCTTGCCTGACTCATTCATGGGACACTCCCGAATTCCCGTCCTGGACGCGTTTGTCACGCATGAACGCTCTGTTCGCCACACGAATCAAGTCCTTCTCCGATCTTTCTCTGAATTTTTCGACACTCCCTCGATCGTCCGGAGAAGCGGCCGTGCGGACTCTCCGGCGGAGCACGGCCAAGGCCAGGATCGAGGCGATGGCTTCCAGTCTCGTTTTGGGGGAAAGAGGTTCGGACTCCGGGTGGATTTCTGCTTCAGGCAGGTCGGGACCGGTATTTCCCAGCTCAAAATCCGCATTCCACATCGTGACCTCCGGTTGCTCGGGACCGGGGGGGGTGTGGATGCCGCGATAACTCGCCGGAGCGGACGTAGAGGCGGTTCGCCGACACCCACAACCGCCTCAGCTTTCCGCTGCCAGTCCGTTGTCTGGTTTCTGACGTTGCGGGCCGGGCGCCATCCCCGGCCCTTCATTAGTTACTTACCGGAGGACTTCCAAAAGTGTCGGACGAGCGGTTCGAAAACTCGGGTGCTCCAAATGGACCATTTGATGAGTTCCCACAACTCCGTACCTTCTGGACGATGGTTCGAAAGTTCGGGTGCTCAAAGCGAAGCACAGGACGTGTTTCCACAACCCCCAAAAACGGCCGGATTGGTATTTACTTGACTCAGGTATTGGGAAATAGCCCCTACATGTTGTGGTCGTCCGTAGCGCGTGTCGCGGTGCCTCCGACCAGCGATTTGTAGGGTGCCGGTGGCACGGCGACGGCCTGTTGAACCAGGCGGTAAAAGAGCTTGCCTCGACTTCTGGACTTGCGGCGGTTGAAGCGGAAGGCGAATTCGTCGAGGTAGGAGTCGAGATGCTCGTGACTGACCGCTCCTTGATGCGTGCCCAGTATCCAGCGCTTCACTAACGACACCACGCGGTGCACCCGGGGGAGCAGTTTCGAGGCGCGCGCCGGTTGCCCCTCCAGGTAGCTCACCTCGTGGCGATAGCCGTCGCCTTCGAGCGGTTCGTATCCCAGCCAACCGTCGGTATGGACCACGCTGCCGGGTTCGATCGACTCGCCGACGAAGGCCATCAAGCTGTCCCCGGAGGCGTTGGGAATGGTGCGTATCCGAACCCGCCCGATGCCGGCACCATCTTCCTCGGCCGCTACTACAATCAGCGCCTTAGCGTCGGTTTGGCGACCGCGCACGCCCTCCTCCAAGCCTCCTAAGTAAGTCTCGTCAACCTCCACGCGCCCGCTGAGCCGATCGCGTCCGGGCCGCACCATGGCGCGCCGGAGCTTATGCAACCAAGTCCAGGCCGTTTTGTAGCTGCCCAGGCCCAACACCCGCTGCAAGCCCAGCGCGCTCGCCCCGTTCTTCTGGCTCGTGAGCCACCACATGGCTCGAAACCAACTCTGGAGGGGTTGGCGGGTGTCTTGAAATATTGTGCCCGCCGTTGGAGAAGCTTGATGCCCGCAGCCGGCGCACTCCAGCAGCGCTGTCCGCACCGCCCACGCTTTGTCGTGCCCGCATCGCGGACAACGAAAACCCTCCGGCCAGCGGAGTTGACACAGATACTCTCGACAGGCCTGCTCGGTGGCGAAACGCGCCTCGAACTCGGCCAGATTCCGAGGATAATCTTCCATTTCCCCGATCCTACATCTTGTGGTCACCTGAGTCAAGTAAATACCCATCAACGGCCTTTTGGCTCAATGCTTTGATATGAAATGAGTTAAGCCAATCGGACGACTTTCGGACTAGGTCCGGTAAGAACGGAGAATACGGGGCAAACAGAGAATAGGTGGCCGGAAAAAAGGGCTAATTCGACCGGCGGAGAGAGGGTCTGGAAGGATGTGAGGAAGCCCCAAACCCTTTGAAAGTAAAAGGTTATGGGACGCACGTCTCTCCGGGGGGCTACCCCGGAGAGACGAGTTGTGCGTCGAAAAATGGTGGAGGGCTTGCAGAGTTCCCGCAACCCATCCTCTCTTTGCGCATTGATGGGTATTTACTTGACTCAGGTATTGGGAAATAGCCCCTACATGTTGTGGTCGTCCGTAGCGCGTGTCGCGGTGCCTCCGACCAGCGATTTGTAGGGTGCCGGTGGCACGGCGACGGCCTGTTGAACCAGGCGGTAAAAGAGCTTGCCTCGACTTCTGGACTTGCGGCGGTTGAAGCGGAAGGCGAATTCGTCGAGGTAGGAGTCGAGATGCTCGTGACTGACCGCTCCTTGATGCGTGCCCAGTATCCAGCGCTTCACTAACGACACCACGCGGTGCACCCGGGGGAGCAGTTTCGAGGCGCGCGCCGGTTGCCCCTCCAGGTAGCTCACCTCGTGGCGATAGCCGTCGCCTTCGAGCGGTTCGTATCCCAGCCAACCGTCGGTATGGACCACGCTGCCGGGTTCGATCGACTCGCCGACGAAGGCCATCAAGCTGTCCCCGGAGGCGTTGGGAATGGTGCGTATCCGAACCCGCCCGATGCCGGCACCATCTTCCTCGGCCGCTACTACAATCAGCGCCTTAGCGTCGGTTTGGCGACCGCGCACGCCCTCCTCCAAGCCTCCTAAGTAAGTCTCGTCAACCTCCACGCGCCCGCTGAGCCGATCGCGTCCGGGCCGCACCATGGCGCGCCGGAGCTTATGCAACCAAGTCCAGGCCGTTTTGTAGCTGCCCAGGCCCAACACCCGCTGCAAGCCCAGCGCGCTCGCCCCGTTCTTCTGGCTCGTGAGCCACCACATCGCTCGAAACCAACTCTGGAGGGGTTGGCGGGTGTCTTGAAATATTGTGCCCGCCGTTGGAGAAGCTTGATGCCCGCAGCCGGCGCACTCCAGCAGCGCTGTCCGCACCGCCCACGCTTTGTCGTGCCCGCATCGCGGACAACGAAAACCCTCCGGCCAGCGGAGTTGACACAGATACTCTCGACAGGCCTGCTCGGTGGCGAAACGCGCCTCGAACTCGGCCAGATTCCGAGGATAATCTTCCATTTCCCCGATCCTACATCTTGTGGTCACATGAGTCAAGTAAATACCCATCTGCGCATTATATGAGCGTAAGCCATTGATTTAAATGGCCTTAAAGGACTTCAACAGATGGTTCTTGGAGTTGTGGGAACACGTCAAATGGTGCGTCTTGAGCACCCGAAATTTCGAACCACTCGTCCGAAAGGTCCGGTCAGCAGGGGCGGAAGCGGTGTAAACACCACTTCCGCTTAAAACTTTCGGACGTGGGTTCGATTCCCGCTAGTTCAAATCAATCGCTTCTCCGACATCGGGACCAGGACAGTCGTCGTTGCCGATACCCACCCCGGCAAGTCTGCCGGCCAGAACTCTGGTTCGCAGAGGCTCCACCCTACCCCTACAAATCACATCCGCCCTCAGCCGACGATCTTCAAGGCCAGATACGGTACCAGATTGAACAACAGCACGCCAAACTTGAAGACTGCCATTCCGCCGTAATGGGTCGCGTCGAACGCCTCAACCGAGATGTTGAAGAGCTTTCGATGACAACGATAGGTAAAGCCGTGGGCCAGTGTGACGAACAGAAACCACCAGAGAAGAATTCCCACATTGATGACAGTACACCACCCTAGAAAAGCGCTCACAGTTTCCATGGTCATCAGATCACCTCCTTAAAGGATATGTTGTTGCGGGCCAGCCAACGACAGGAGCGTCAGTTTACGAACAGGCGCGTCCACAACCACCTATCACTCGCTCCTGGTCACGACCGACCACAAGTAGAGCAGCATGCCGGCGCCCACAAGCAGGACGCCCGGACCCAGAAAGAGAAAGAGAGAGACGGTGTGGTTCCAGAACAGGGTGGCCAACTCAATGACAATTCCCGCCGCGATCAGTATCCCGGCCCATTGAAGGCGGGCGGACAGTCCGGGGGGAAGCCTCGATTGGCGATCTGGAATCACGGTGCCACCTCCGGGTCCCAGCGCCCGAAACGATCCAGCTTGTCCACTTCGTGGACTAGGTTGTGGCACATGAGGCACGACTTGGCGCCGGCCAGAAGCTCTTTCTTGAAGGGCTCGTGGTCGATGTGCTCCTCGTAGGACCGTGCCCCCTGATGGCACTGAAAGCAGGCCCGGTTCGAATACGGCACATAGAGCTGGACGGGGTCGGAAGCGGTACCCCAAAAGTTGTGCCAGACGTGCCTCACGCCCCGCATCTTGTCGTCCAGATCCCCAAACATGGTGTAGTCGGTGTGGCAGCTGTAACAAGCTCGGTCGGCGGGAATCCGTTTGTTCTGATAGTGGGAAGCGGGGAGAAAGCGGGCATCGTCGATGTGGAGACTTTCCCCGTAGGGCTGGATGGTGTGGCACGACAAGCAGAACTCGGTCGTCTGGGCTTGCTGGTAGTGCCGGCTGGCGCCTCCCAGCAGCAAAAGGCCGGGTAGTACGAAGAGAGCGACGAACGCCAGCACCTTGCCTCCCACGGTGGCCGCCGTCTCGGTCCGGCGGAGCAGGACCAGGATGACGGCAAGGGTCACCGCAGCAAGGACTATCAAGCTCACGGTCAAACCGGACAATTCCCCTTCCTCCCGCGAATCGGCTAACGGTTCCTGCGCAGCTCCTGGGCCAACGTCTTGATCTCGGTCAAGTCTTGCAACATCTCGCTCCATCCGTACCAGAGCGCGTAATCCGGGTTGTTGTGAAACGTCCCCTGAAAGGCTCGCATCCGGTGTTCCAGGTGCATCTTGAAGAGTCTCTGCTCGATCACCGTGGGCGCGTCGTGAAAAGCCAGCAGATCGGGGAAGTCATAGGCGTAGTGATCCGGCTTGCGGAGAACTCCGTCGCGGTAGAGGGCGGCAATGATTCGGATCGCTTCGGCCAGCAATCGGTCCACCTCCCGGATCATGTCGTCCCCTTTTTTCAATTCGGCGTGGACGAGATTGGTGGAGTGGCACTGTTCGCAGACCTGGATCATTCGGTCTCGCTCGGCTTGCCAATCCTCCTGGGTGAGCCGGGCGACGTCGGCACCCTGGACCACCTCCAGGCGCGCCGTCGGATTTCCCTGCGGGTCCAGGACCCCCAAGGCCTGGAGAATGGTGACGCGGTCGGCCGCCCATTGCTCGTCCTCCGGCAGGGGCAGACGTACGGCCAGAAAACCCCAGGCGGTTCGCACTTCGTGATTCCCTTTGGGCATGTGGCAGGTTTGACAAGTGGGCGCCGCGGCTTCCTGGGGCAGTATTCCGCTCTGTTTGAGCGCGTGTCGAACGCCGTGCTTCGACGAGGAGTACATCTCCCACTGCGGGTGGTCCATGCCCATGTGGCAGGTTCGGCAGGCTTGAGGTTCCCGGGCCTCCTTGACCGAGAAAAGATGACGGGTGTGACAGGCGTCGCAGGAGGCCAGACCGAACAGGACTCCTTCGGCCTTCAACTGTCGGATCTCCTCCTCGCTTTTGACCCCGACTTGATGGCAGCCGCCACAACCCTTCATGCCGCCGGTGAGCGCCATGGGCAACCAGTGGGTCGTCGGCATGGCTTTCATGCTGGCCCACGCCAAAGCGTGCTTGCCTGCTTGGAATTGTTCGGTTTGGATCGGATGGCAGGTGCCGCAAACCTCCGGGGTCGCGGTCTTGACCAGGGCCACGTCCTCTGCAGATCGATGTTCATCGCCATGACACAAAGAGCAATCCACGCCCTCGGAGCTATGTCGGCTCAATTCCCAATCGGTGACGATGTTGGGCGTCACCTCCCGGTGGCAATCAACGCACTCGGAGGTGGCGACCCGCGAGTCTTCTTGACCGCCACACCCTGCCAGTGCCAGAACGACCAGCAGCAAGCAGCTAGTAGTCTGTCCCAGCCGTCTTGCTCCCACCCGGTTGCGAGGAGGCCACCGTCGCTCCCGAAGGGTGCATCCCTTGTGAACACTCGTTGCACACATTCTCGTCATTGTGCCAACCCTCTTCAACAATCACCCACGCTCTCCTCTATAAAAGAATAGATGGGTATTTACTTGACCACAAGATGTAGGATCGGGGAAATGGAAGATTATCCTCGGAATCTGGCCGAGTTCGAGGCGCGTTTCGCCACCGAGCAGGCCTGTCGAGAGTATCTGTGTCAACTCCGCTGGCCGGAGGGTTTTCGTTGTCCGCGATGCGGGCACGACAAAGCGTGGGCGGTGCGGACAGCGCTGCTGGAGTGCGCCGGCTGCGGGCATCAAGCTTCTCCAACGGCGGGCACAATATTTCAAGACACCCGCCAACCCCTCCAGAGTTGGTTTCGAGCCATGTGGTGGCTCACGAGCCAGAAGAACGGGGCGAGCGCGCTGGGCTTGCAGCGGGTGTTGGGCCTGGGCAGCTACAAAACGGCCTGGACTTGGTTGCATAAGCTCCGGCGCGCCATGGTGCGGCCCGGACGCGATCGGCTCAGCGGGCGCGTGGAGGTTGACGAGACTTACTTAGGAGGCTTGGAGGAGGGCGTGCGCGGTCGCCAAACCGACGCTAAGGCGCTGATTGTAGTAGCGGCCGAGGAAGATGGTGCCGGCATCGGGCGGGTTCGGATACGCACCATTCCCAACGCCTCCGGGGACAGCTTGATGGCCTTCGTCGGCGAGTCGATCGAACCCGGCAGCGTGGTCCATACCGACGGTTGGCTGGGATACGAACCGCTCGAAGGCGACGGCTATCGCCACGAGGTGAGCTACCTGGAGGGGCAACCGGCGCGCGCCTCGAAACTGCTCCCCCGGGTGCACCGCGTGGTGTCGTTAGTGAAGCGCTGGATACTGGGCACGCATCAAGGAGCGGTCAGTCACGAGCATCTCGACTCCTACCTCGACGAATTCGCCTTCCGCTTCAACCGCCGCAAGTCCAGAAGTCGAGGCAAGCTCTCTTACCGCCTGGTTCAACAGGCCGTCGCCGTGCCACCGGCACCCTACAAATCGCTGGTCGGAGGCACCGCGACACGCGCTACGGACGACCACAACATGTAGGGGCTATTTCCCAATACCTGAGTCAAGTAAATACCCATCAAAGAATAATCCAACTTTTCAAGAACTTACAGAAATGTCGCAAATTCTCAGAAGCGGGAGCTCGTGTTCGAGCCAATTTCCGCTGGTGCAGCCAAGGCTCCCCAGAGGCGGAAAGGACGCAAAAGGCGATTTGCGTCCTTCAAGTCAAGGCAGCCGCTTCCCCGATACGGAGGCCAGAATGCCCGAGTCGTCGTTCCGGACGTTGTTCACCCTCCTGCTGACGGTGCGCCGCTCGTAAGGGACCGGGACGGCTGTTATTCCGACCAGCAGCCGGATACGATCCGGCGCCGTTTGATGCCGGTCGCCTCGACCGTGTAGACCCAGGCGAGCTCTTGGGCCGCATTGACCGCAACGGGTACGAGTACGCGGCGGTAGAGGCTCCGACCACCCGGACGAAAACCCTCCAGCCAGTCAATGGCCGGCAGCCGGGATTCGGGGTCGTCGAAGGTGAGCAGCTCCCCGTACACGGCGCCCCAGGCGCCCGCAGTCGCGCTGTTACGGACCGGTTGGGAGTAGGACCCCACCCGGTCGGAGAGGCGCGCTTGTGTGGCTACGTCGGCCAACGGGTCGGCGGTCCCGTGAGCGAGGACGTCCTTGTCCGGGACCTCGAGAACCGGGAAGCCGGACCCCTCATAGAGGCGACCGCGAACTTGCGCCTCCCGGATCTCGAGCACGCCCTGGCAGAAGCGGTCGTGGTTCCAGTAGCCGCGCTTGAGCGTCCCGTAGACGAAAAGCCTCAACACTGGGGATGTGTTCTTCTTCGGGGATTCACTGGGTTCTGTCGACCGTTCTCTACCAGACATCGAATTCCTCCAACGGGGTCGTTCTCCGCCGCATGGACTGAGCGATGAACTCGAACCGCTCCATCGAGAAGTCCATCAGATTCTGATGCCGGAACACCATCAGGCTCATGGGGGGAACGGCCAGCCCGTGCCAGCCGCGTTCCCCGTCCAGGGCCGCATCCAGGCAGGCCGGGTCGGACGCATAAAGGATGGCGCGGTGCCGATGGTGGGCACGCAGCGCAAGCGGCTTGTTCCCCTTGAGCACGATCACGGTCTCGGGATCGAGCCGGGAGGCCAGCACCGCCGCCATCTGCCCCCGGCAGAGCTTCAGACGATCCTTAAAGCGGACGGTGTCGACGGGGCCGTTTCTGGCGGCCCGGCCCGCCAGTCGAAAGAGCAGTTCGCTGTCCACTTCGGCAAAGCGGGGCAGCTTGAACCGCCGGAACAGGATGTTGGCATTGTAGATGGTGCCGTTGTGGGTGCCGAGGATGTCCCCGGCCCGGATCGGGTGGTTGTTCTCGTTGACCTGTTCATCGCCCCGCGTGCGCCAGCGGGTGTGGCCGAGCACGAGCGTCGTGCGGTTGTCGACTCCGGCCAGGATCTCATGGAACGCCTTATCGGTCACGAACTGCGTGGCCCGGCCCGGCCGCTTGAAGAGCCGGTATTGGCCGTCGCGGTTGAGCCAGGCCACTCCGGTGGCGTGGGGTCCCCGCTTCTCGCTCATCACGAGGAGCTCGGTGAACAGCCAGGCGAGGTAGTCACGCTCCTCGGCGCGGCGCCGCTTCCGACCCAGGATGATGCCGGCCTGTCCGCACATCACTTACCTCCTTCCGATTCGACCACAAATCCCCGGAAGATCCCTTCGGAGTACTGCCCGGGATTGTCTTCGATCCATCGCGCCGTCTCGAGGAAGCCGAGCGCCTCC
Source organism: Bryobacterales bacterium (assembly GCA_965248235.1). GTDB lineage: Bacteria > Acidobacteriota > Terriglobia > Bryobacterales > UBA6623 > UBA6623. Next base: position 451,583 of record CBDFIU010000005.1, read on the forward strand.
GCGATCTTGATGACCGCGGGCCGGTCGAGCATGTTGGTAAGACCGGAGTTCTTCACCGCCTCGAGGCCCTGCCAAACGGAGGCGGGCACCGGTATCGGAGCCGGGGTGTCCTTCTCGACGAATTCCGCCAGGCCGTGGTCGACCAGAGAAGCGAGGAGCGAGTCGGCCTTCTCCTCGGGCGTATCGCCTTTGACGATCAGGTCGATGCCGGAGAGCATCTTGGCGTTACGCAGGAGCATGTCGAAGTAGTCCTCAATCGTCGTCTGGTCGGAGAACAGCACCGCCCCCCGCATGGCCCGAACGACTTCGAGGGCCGTCTTGCCGGCAAAGATTTCCCCTTCGCCCTGAAGCGGCTTGCCGTCGAGATCCGTATCCGTGATCCGCACTTTCATGATGTGTTTTCTCCTTCGGCCCGCGGCGCGTCCTCCACCCCGTAAGCCGGAGGTTGGGGTTGCGGCCCGGCCTCCGTGGCGATGGATTCCGCCTCGACGGCGGGTGGCGCCTCGGGCGCCGGTCTCCCGAGCCGGAACGCCGAGTCTCCCGGCAGCGCGGCCAGCAGGTGCTTGCGCGCGGTCTTGAATTCATCCCCGATCATTTCGAGATGGAGCAGGAAGACGCGGAAGTCGTAGCGGGCGCTTTGGGGATTGAAGCGGCGCTTGCGGCTGGAGGCGGCGCGTCCGTTGAGCGCCTTGGCGGCCACGGCCAGCACCAGCTGGATGTAGGCCCTGACCTTGCCGGCGTGCAGCGTCGCTGCGAACCAGCGGAACTCGACCGTGCCCCGGTACCAGACATTGTGTAGGTTCACCCCGTGGTAGCGGGTACGGTCGAAGTGCTGCGGCTGGCGGTTGTGATAGCCGTACCAAATGCGGTTGAGCTCGTCCGTGGTCCGTGGCCGCCGACGCTCGATGTCCCGGATCAGCTCGTCGCGCACCGGCCGGGTGTAGCTCCGCTGCCGGTTCTCGGTGACGCCGAGGGCGGCGAGGATGAGCGGCTCCTGCTTGTAGACGATCTTGGCCAGGTTGCCGAGGGTGCGGCCGTCGAAGGGACGCGCGTCCACGTGGACGTGGATGCCGCAATGGGTGTCGACCTTGGCGCCGCACTTGCGAACCGCCCGGGTGACCTCCTGAAGGGTCGGGATGTCCGCGTAGGACAGGACCGGGGTCACGACCTCGGCCCGCAAATGGCCCGGAACATGGCCGAGCGAGCCATCGGAGACGACCTTCCAAGTCCGCCCCTGATCGTCCATGACCTCCCATGGATCGAAGCTCGCAGGGCTCCCCACATGGCGCATCTCGCCGCCCACCACCGACTGGATGGCCTCGGCCACGCGTTGGCGTGTGCGTCGGACCGTTTCGATTTCGACACCGAAGTGGATTTCACGCAGGTCCATCGATTCTCCTTGCTGCCCGAAACCCCTTATCCTGTAAGGGGATCACACACATGAACGCTCGTTCCCGAACAGAAAGCAAGGCGAACTTGGAACTTAACGGGCAGATTTCAAAGGATTTGTGTGTGTTTAGCCATGATGTGTTTCCGGCAACGGCCAAACCCTGACGCGGGAGGAACAGCGCCGCCAGTGACGAGCAGGGCCGACAACAGGGGCAAGAGCGAGTGACAGACGCCGCGAGGCGAGGGATACCCGGCCAGATGGTTCGTTAGGAGCTGGCGCGCGACGGTGCGTAGGTTAGACGGTTCGCAGGCAGGTGGTGGACCGTAAGGGGCAAGTTGAGGTGGTGGTCTTAATCGCCGCCGGTCACCTTAACGGACAGGACAGCGAGGACGGAGACTGACAACCACCGCTACGGCGGGCACAGAATCGAGGTTATGGCAGTAACGGTCCGACTCGCCAATAGAGCGCCACGGCTTCCGCTCGAATAGTCATATAGCCTAAACACATAACTGTGGATCGCTTGAATCCAACTCGCATCCTGGGAAAATGTACCCCCACCACCAGAGCTGGCGAAAAGCGTCTCGGAGCCGCCATCGACCGAAACCCAGACCTGAACCGATGTGGTTCCTTGAGAGGACCACGAGACAGTAGAGGTGCATAACGACTGCGTATAGTAGATCGTGCATGGATTCGGCGCGGAGCCTACAGAACCCGTTTGGGCGAAGAGCTGTGGCGGTCCCAGCAGTACTCCCAGGACGCACAGTGTCAAGAATGAAGTCGCTCTCGTCATTGAATTCTCCTGAATTCTCTCAGCGCCCATCGGGGATCATTCGATCTGTGAGACTGAAGCGAATAGCCGATAGGATCTCGGTCTCGAAATCAGTTCCCGGTTCTGCCGACCAAGGGGCAAGCTCCCCGACGTTGATATCCCCTTCGGCAAGGGTTTCTAGGCGAGCGAGCGCCTCCTGGATAAACGTCGATTCACCCGACAGCTCCCCGTGCTCGATCAACTCCAGGATGCTGTCGAGAAAGTCTGAGGCGATTGACGCCGGGTCGGCGTCGGGAGAGAATTTTGGGCCGATCGTTGAAATCGACAGACTGTTATTCTCCTCAAAACCAAACCCCCACAGTTGATGGCGAACTGGCAAAGGCCAGCTTGATCGAGTCGAAAGGCCATAAGGCGATCCTTGAATATACGCTCGGACGATACCGGGGCGCGCTTCAGTCGTGAAACCAAATGGCTCCAACGCATTCCCCGGTTCCAATAACGATCGCGAGCGTTGTGCCCACCCCCTGATTCGTCTATCGATCATTGACCGTTGGAGCTCCTCGCGATAGGTATCTCCCCATGAGGCGCTCTTCCCCTCTAAAGCGGCCTGCATGTCTAACTCTTCCCATTCCTTGACACCCCACTCCCTCGGACTCACCAGGCTTTCGATGGATTCTTTACCGGACAAAGGTATGACCCACTTGCTGATCGGCTGTCTCCCTTCGTTACGGTTGCGAAGGCGGTATCGGTACTCGTACCCACGGCTCTGGACGTTATCGACTTCCTGAATCACAACGCTCAAGGACGGGCAGGTCGAGATCGCCAACCTCATTTTCCCCGTGACCCTTGGTTCTTGTGTCTCTTCGAGATTCTCAGAATCAAGGCCCGGTGGAAAAGACACAACAAGGTCTCCCGAGTCTTCATCAAGAAACACGAACCTATCCTTGAGTTCCGCAGGAATCTTGCCATCTGGAGGATAGGCGGGCACCGGCGGAAGTTCTACTCTTAGCCGCAAAGCGGCCGCCTCGGCATCGCTGTTCAAGGAACAGGGGAGAAACGCGAGCAAAAGCAAGGGCATGGCATGGAGCATAGTCACTTCTCCTGGAGGCAGTCCCTCAAGGTCGCACCAAGGCGAGTTTCAGGGCCAAGTCGAGCTGTCGCTCGACGGTTGACAGGGAATTCGGAGACTGTTCGATTGGCGGGAAGGGCTCATCTACTGGCGGCGGGTCATCCTGTGGGCGCACCCGCCTGAGGAATTCGTCCAGGCGGGCCGATACCGCCTTGACAAACGGAGAGTCTCCGTCAAGCGCACGTTGACGCACCAAGAGCGCAAACGCGAAATGGAAGTCCGCTGCAATCTCAATGCTCGATACGGTCTCGCCGTATTTGGGGCCGATCGTCCAAATGGCCTTACTGTTGTGTTCCAATCCCTGCAAGCGCTCCAACTGCTGCCGGGCCGCCTGAGGCAAGTCGTCTGGAATCGCATTGACTGACGACACGGCGCCTTGGAAGTAGGCTGAAACCAGACCTGGGCGGTTGTCGTTGTCAACGACGAAAACAGTGGACTGATTGGGTGATAGCGGCGCTTCAGGTCGGCTATCAAATCGAACAGCCCACTCGTCGGGCCGGTATGAATAGAAACTCTGACCCCAGGCCCTCCCTTGGTCCTCATCTTGCGGGATCGGCTTTGTGGGATCAGGGGCTTCTGGGCGTGGAACTGACAAAAACCATGTGCGGATGGGCTGCCTTGATGTCGGACCGTTAGCTACGACATAACTGTACCGATACCCACCGGTGGGCTCCTTCGATACGGTCACCGAGATTTCTGGAGCGACGCCGGTCGGCAGCTCGAGCCGGTGAACGATGCGCGGGGCGCCGGGAACTGGCGGGTACGCAAGCACTAGATCCCGCGTCTGGTAGTCAAAGAACACAAACTGATCCGCAAACTGTTGGTCGATGATGCCCTCCGGTGGATAAATGGGCGCGGGCAGGATCTGAGCAGCATGGACTTGCCTGGCTTGACCCTGGAGGCACAATGTCCCGGCAAATAACAGCGCCAGAGCAAAGAGGATTGCCGAGGGGAGTCGTATCATAGCGGAAAGCTCCTTGAGTACGCGGGTGTAAGGAAACCAATTGGCTTGGTTACGTGCCGCTGGAATTCGTAGCGCAGTGGACATGCTCATTATCTTCTCCTTCGTCCTCTCGCTCGGCCCAGCTCAACCCATTTTCCTCGCAGATTTCTAGAAAGCGCTCGATTACGGGCGTCTCTATAGATGATGCTGTTAGCCCTGTCCGGCTTGGCTCTGAAATCGGCGGCTTTTCCACGGTCATGTGTTTCGTGTCCGGGCACCCATTGGTCGTCATCTGGGTATAAGTCCAAGATGGGTATTTACTTGTGTTCCAATATTCGCCCAACTGTTGTCCGCCAAGCGTCTGTGAATCGCATTGGTGCACGACCGGCGCCTTGGAAGTAGGGTGAAACCGGTGACCTGGGCGGTTGTCGTTGTCAACGAAAACAGCTCGATTGGGGATATCAAATTCCCAACGTCGGGCCGGTATTGAATAGACGACCTCCAGGCCCTCGAGCCTGTGGTGGCTCACGAGCAGAAGATCGGCTTTGCTGGGTCAGGGGCTGTTGGGCGTGGAACTGACAAAAACCTGGATGGGTAGCTTGATGTCGGACCGAAGCTCGACCTGACGCGATACGGTTCACCGAGATTTCAGGGCGAGCCGGTGAACGATGCGCGGGGCGCCGGGTACTGGCGAAATTCGGGTAGTCTGAACGCAAGGGTCCCGTGGTGGATGATGCCCTCCGGCGAGTGAGAACCGTCCGATCTGGCCATGACTTGCCCTGTCCGGCTTAACACCTCGCCTCTGAAATCGGCGGGGCTTTTACGTGCCGCCACGGTCATGTGTTTCGTGTCCGGCCGCACCCATTGGTCGTCGACCACAACATGGCGGCTTTTGGGTATATCCCATCTAAGTCGAATACTCCGCCAAAGACTAACGCCATATCATTGACGCCCACGAGCTGGTATGTGGAGTAGCAGCCGAACTCGTTGTGATATTGCTGCGTCACACTTGAAACCGCGTTCCTGAACGCAAGGGTCCCGTGGTGGTTTGAGGGATGAGTCGTGGTCGATCCAATGAAGACGTTCGTCGAATGTCCGGAGTAGGAAGAGATGTTGGAATATCGAATCCGTACGGGGTAAGTGTTGCAATAGTTGGCGCACGCGTCGATCCACTCCAATTCTCCCACTCGTGAGGCGCTAAACGTGAAGGGATGACCGCTATACCCGGAATAGAAGCCTCCGCTTGAAGAGAGGCTGCCATACTTTGATGTGGGCCTGGTTCCGGCGTCGTGAACGTGGCCTCCCGTGTTGACATAGTAGCCGTTGAACAGAGATACCGTACAATTGGGTACGGTGTTGCCGTATTGATCTACACAGTACGCATAGAGAGTGGGCGTGGTCATCTGCGGTTGAACCTCAATCGTCTGGGCCGATGACGCATACGTGAGGCAAAAGAAAACGGCCATGATCGACAAGTGATTGGGCATCTGCCCTCCTGATTCTCGCATCGAAACGCTCGCTGGCGATCAAGTCCTGGACGAGCCAGACGGCTAAAGACGCGTCATGACAAGGCGAGGACATGTCGAGCAAACCATGCACTCTTCAGTGCAGCTCATTTCATCCTGTTTTGTCGGGATCGGACTGCCGCCTGGTTGTCAATCCACCACTGCTTCCAGAACTCGGCGTGTGCGGCGGCCGGGACGTCCTTGTCGTGCCCGGCGTAGGCCCTGGTCCGCTCGTCATCGAACGGCCTTGAGCGCCCCTTGGAGCCTGAAGCCGAGACCTTGCCGTCCTCCCCCGCGAGCCGGGTGTAGCCGTGGAGTTTTGACGCCGCACGCCTGACGGCATCCTCCTCCGGGCTATCGAGCAGCAGGGCCGCCAGAGGCAGTCTCACCTCACCCAGAGGCAGCTTGTTCAAGGTTCCCGCCAGAGCCGTATCGAGGTAGGGGATACGGGCTTGACGGTTGAACAAGATCAGGCTCTCGATCAGCGCCGGTCCCCGGACAGGGTCGATGTCCAAATGGTACTGAAGAGACCGGACGATCTCCGCTGACACCCTCTCGTCCACCTGATCCAATTCGCTGGTGAGCCGGTCAAGCGCCGGGTCGTAAGACATCCGGACTCCGATGAGAAGACCCAGCGCGCGCTCGTTCGAGGACTGGGAGTCGAGCAGCCGGTCCACGATTTTGAGGGCTTCCTCACGGGCCCCGTACAGGTGAGCGTAGGCCAGGGACTCGGTCAACCAGTTCTCCCCCTTGGTCCCGCCAGGTTCCGGCCCGTCGTAGTTTGAACGGTAGAACTCTACCGTGGACTCCAGCAGAAGCTCGGCCGGGCTCAGCCCGACAGGAGGCACCCAGTAATTCGGGACTGGCGAACCAGATCGCTTGTGATAGAGGGTAAGGATTTCGATTTCGCCAGCGCGAGGGATGGCGGTGTACTCCCCGCTAGGGAGCCGCCGGAGGAACCAGAAGGCTCTCGTGCCCGGGTGAGGAGGGAATGAGGGACCGAAGACCCTTATGAGCCCGGTCGGGTCGGGTTTGAGGAAGACCAGCTGGACCGCTGAGGCTCCAGCATTCCCCTTGAGAACGATCTCGGGAGCGACCGAGAGCTTGACGGTCTTGGCGGAGTTGTTTGGGACCTCGACGGTCTTGCCGAGCACGATCAGATCCGCCTCGTCGGCCAACTCCAGGATTCCGGCCGCCTGGACCGGAGCCGTCAGGATGAGCCCAACGAGCGGTAAGAGAAACTTCTTCATTGATTTCATCCTAAATCCGGCAGTTGCGACGGTGTTGCTGTGCACCATAAGATACTAACAATCAATGAAGTTGGGTCACAAATCGGCAACTGCGAAGCAGTTGGGATTTGTCACCCGCAGGGTGACCCCTGTAGCTGGTCGAAGTCGCTTCGTATCAAGTAGTCACGCCCTGTTGCCAGAGTGAACTGCCCGATTTAGGTTCATTGGTGCTCGTCTCCTTTAGGGGTTCTCGATCGATGTCCCGTGATCTTCAGTGGGACTTACCGTCTGTGAGGAACCGGCGGTGTTCGGTCAGTCGTCGGAGACGCCCGCCGCAAGCTGTTCGCCGTGGAGGCGCCGGGCCTCGGTTTCCTCGCGGCGGATGCGCGCCATGAGAGACCGGAACTCCTCCGCTTCGTCGGAGGAGAGACCGTGTTCGGCCTCGATCCTCCGGAGCCGGATGTCCAGGTTGGCGAGCAGCGCGAGGGCGTGATCGCGCAGCACCCCCTCGCGCTTTTCCTGAGGCGAGGGGATCAGCTCGGTCAGGCCGCCCTGGTGTTTGGTGATCATCGACTCGCCCCTCAGCTGAGCGTGGCCCCGAGGGTGTGGATGCGCGGATAGACGCGAAACGTGCCATTCATCCGCGCCTTGTAACGGACCTGGTTGCCGGTCGGATCGGTGAAGGCGCGCGTGAGGGTGTACTCGGTCCATTCCTGATCGATCTCTCGCGTCGACTCCAGCGGCATCTTTTCCCAGGTGGCGCCGTCGTCGTTGGAGGCAAGCCAGTCGACGGAGGTACCGCTCGGGATGTGCATCTGAGCGTAGACCTTGGTGTCGGCCACGCCCTGAGTCAGCTCGATCTGGCGGCTGATGTAGTGGCCTTGGGTGGTGTTCATGTGCTGGATGAGACTGACGTCCCTGAAATTGAGCGCCGGCGTGTCGTTGATTTGGCCGCCGGTGAACAGGGCGCGCAGCAGCACCCAGGTGGTACCGTCAGGCAACGTCTCTTCCTCGGCCGGCACGATGGCATTCCAGGTCGTCCCGTCGTCGGTCGAGTATTGCCACTCGACTCGGGTGCCTTCCGGTATGGCCGAGTACTCGTCGAGGTTGATCGCGCTGGTGTACCGCCCCCCGTCGAGCCGGAACCGATGAAACCGTACTTCTCCGCTTACCTCGAAGTCGTAGCCGTAGATCTTGAGAGTCATGTCCGAAGCGTTGAGCGGCGTCCAGGTCTCGGCGTTGGAGCTCTCGAGCAACACGCCCTGGGCATAGGTCTGGCGGGTGATGACGCCGTTTTGTCCCAACTGTCCCAGCGTGGCGATGCGCACCCGATAGTCGTTGCTGTTGGTGAGGAGCACGACCGCGTAGCTGGTGTTGGCCTCGGCGTAGAACGGATCATCGAAGGTGATCCTGGTCTCGGTGCCCAGGTCGATCTCATCGGGAGCGACCACCTTTTCGGCCAGGACGACCTCGTTGGGCAGACCCGTGGTGACGCCGCGAATCTGCACGGTCACCGGGACGGCGGCGTCCTTGCTGGTGAACTCGACGCCCACGGCCGAGACGACGCGGTTTCGAGTGAAGCTGAAGGTCTGCGCCAGGGGATCGCGCCGGCGGGTGCGCCAGCGCCAGCGCCACACGGTGCGCACCACCGGGACCCGGATGATCCGGGGCGGAACCGTGCGCACGATGATCTGCCGGCGCACGATGGTGCGGTTGACGACGACGCGCTGGATGCGGGTGATCACCAGCGGTTCGTGGACCTGAATGTTCGTCTGGGCCGAGTAGGTGCCGTCGGTCAACTCGACGATCCGATTGCCGGGCCGGACGGTGGCGGGAATAACCATGACGACCTTCACGCGTCCGACGGCGTCAGCCCGGAACTGAGTGGCGATCACGTGGCCGTCGCAGCGCAGCGTAACGCCGGTGGCATTGGGCGTGAAGTTGGCGCCGTTCACGTCGATGAGGTTGGTTCCCCCGCGTCGTCCGATATTTGGCGTTACCTCGACCGTAGCTTCGGGCTTGTCGAAGACCGCGTAGGGGTTGATGTTCTTTTCCTCGGACCAGTCCGCCTGCTCGATCAGCACCCGTTCGGTTCCGGGCAGCAGGACCAGGCTGTCCTTGAACAGGGCCCGGCTGTCGGACAGGTTCTCGCGGAGCTGCCCGTGGAAGGATCGGCGGTCCGGAGCCACGAACTTCCGCACCGGCTCGATGCGCGCGGACCACTCGGGGTGGTGGATGTCCGATTGAGCGCCGCTTGAGAAGTCGTCGGAGTAGATGCCCTTCTTGGTCTGGGCGTCGCGGTTCTGCAGTTCGCTCGACATCTGAAACTGCGCGTCGTTGTACTTGAGGTCCTCGACGTCCTGGATGACATCGTGCAACTGGTCCATGGTGACGCGGGTCAGCCCGAAGTTGATGACGCGCATCTCGACCGAGTCGGGCGGACAGTCGATGCTGCCCAGACCCAGCGCACCCTCCGGGACCAGGGGCAGCTTGGGCGCGTCCGCCGGCGCGCCTTCGAGCCGTTTGATCTCGCTGGTGGTGGCGTAGATGACGTCGGTGCGCCCCACGTAGTAGTCGTAGTCGACGCTGCAGTTGGAACCGTCCACCGGCGCGTCGCCCAAATTGCTCCGGCCGAAGTTCACCAGGCTCAGGTTGTCCAAGGCGATCCCGACGACCGGCATCTGCACGCCGCTGGTGTTCGCTGCGGGCGGGTGGCTGGTCCCAATTTCGTCAACACCGTCGTCCACGTAGGAGATCGCGGCGGCGGCGAGTTCCGTGAGCAGCTGAAAGTCATCGGTGCCGGCATTCTCGGTACCGCGATAGACGCGGTACCCGGTGGCGCCGCTGACCGACGGCCAAGCCAGCCGGTTGCTCTCTCCAGCTCCGGTGTCTCGGGACACGACCTGGTCCGCTTCATAGGCGGTCTCGCCGTTGTCGTCGAAGGCGGTGACCAGGTAGACATACTCCGCGGCCCTGGGATGCTCCGACTGGCCGAACCAGCCGCCGTCGGCGTAGTCGATCCCCTTGCTCATCTGCTTGGTATAGGTCCAGCGCACGGTGTAGGTGGTGCCGATGGCCGGTTCGGTGCCCGTGCCGAGCCAGTCCACGTGGTTGCCGGATTGCTGCCAGTCGGTGCCTTCGGTATAGACGGTGGCGCCCTGGCTGACCTCGAGGATCTCCACCACGGGATTGGGCTCGAGCAGGTCCTCGCCGCCGCCCACCGACCCACGGGTGATGTTGGAGACGGTGGCGACGATAGCCTCGACCTGCCGGGTCTCCTTGAGCGGCGTATTGTTGAGGCCGTAGCGCCGGGTGCCGACACCGAAGGTCTTCTGCTCGCCGCGCACCGATTTAGTGGCGACCGACTTGGGCACCACCGTCGTGGTGGGCAGGTCCTTCTGCAGGCGGTAGCCCTGGATGTAGGCGCGCCCGGCGTTGGTGACGACCTCGACGCTCCCGCCGTCGTCACCCCCGATGAAGCTGTCCAGCCCCTCGACCAGGTAGCTGCCCGCCTGATCGAAGGTCCGTTCAGCCAGGTTCTCGAGCAGCGAGTTCAATCCTTCGGCCGCGGCGAAGGCCAGCTGGTCCTCGGTGATCGAGGACACGGTGATGCGCTTGCCGGGCAGCGTGCCCAGCAGGTCCTCGAGAGAGAGGTTGGACTTCTCCTGGACGGTGGCCGTCACCTCCCCGCTTTCCCGCTCGAACTTGTAGATGGCCACCACCTTGCGCTCGCTGACGTTGTTGGGCAACGCCTGGTCGCTGGTGTCCTCGCCCTTGAGCGTCAGGACCCATTTCTCGCGCTCGGCCGTGGGCTCGCCCGTCGCCGGATTGACGAGCACGGCGTCGTGATTGGCGCCGTAGTTGTACTTGAGCAGTTCGACGTAGACGTAGTCCGCCCCCGAGGTGATGGCCGGATCGTAGGTCAGCACGGCGCCGGGCATGCGCTCGATGGACCCGTCGATGTAAACGAGGCCCTCGCCGACGGTGAGGACGTTGCCGGCGGCCGACACCCCCAGGCCGTGGATCACCGAGCCTTCCTTGAAGAGCCGGTCGGCGATCTTCTTGCGCTCGTCATGCAGGATATCCTGCTGCTCGTTGAGCTCGGAGTCGAGCAGGTCGCGGTCCTGGTGGTAGCGCAGCCGCTTGTAGTTCTTGGTCTCGTCAAAGGTGTCACGCGAGATAGACATCGAGTTTCCTCCTAGATCTTGATAATCCCGATCAACTCCACCCGCGTATCGGAGATCTTGCTGAAGGCGGGGATGTTCTTCACTTCATACAGATAGCCGGGGTGGAGCACTTCTCCAGTCGGATTGGTGTCGGGGTGATGGACGCCCTCGGCGGCGTAGTCCGAATCGTGCCCGTCGAGGTAGGCGGCGTTGCCGCCGAAAAAGCCATACTCGCGGATGGTGATGCCGTTGGCCTCGCTCTCCTCAAAGCGGAAGTAGACGCCGAGGATGCGCGTCTCCTGGACGGTCTCCAGGTAATGCACGCCGTTGACGATCAGTGCCCCTTCAGGGTCTTCGGCAAGAAAGGTGCGCTTGTAAAACCGCTTACGGGCCCGCTCATGCTTGAGCGCCGTCTGGTCGATGTCGGGCGCCGGTGGATTGAGGGGATCGGTAAACGTGTCGTCCCCCTCGCCGATGGCGCAGTGGGTGATCCCTTCGACCGGCTCCCCCAAGAGAAGCTTGGCGGTGAGGATGCGGCCACTTTTGACGATCAATCCCAAAGACATGGGCGTACCTCCTTCAAGTCTCGATCGGGTGGCTTTCCCGAATGAGCACGGCGAAGATGATCTGCCGAGTCACGGCTTTCCGCGCCTCGTTGCCGAGGACCCGCTGGCAGCCGTCCGTGCGCGTATCGATGCGCCCGATGACGCGCTGGCGGCCATCCGTGGACACGGTCACATGGGCGGTGATGCGCTGGTCGGTATCGCCACGGACCGAGACCGGCCGGTGGATGTGCGCCGCCAGGTCGCCTTCGACTTGCACCGGCCGCGTGATCCATTGCCCGCAGTCGGAGCGACGATCCAGTGCGCCCGCGACCCGCGTGCCGACATCCACTTCGTTGGACATCGACGCGACGACCCGCACCCTCGCGTCCGCCTCCTGCTGGATGCTCGTGCTCACTCGTCAAATCTCCTTCGATGGTCCTCATCCATCGATTTCCTATTCAATCGGGTTCTCGGTGCCCGTGATCTTGAGCCTGAGGTCCGTCTTGTTCTGCACTGCCGTCGAAGCCGGCACGGCACAGCGCCGCCAGATGGAAGTGGTGTCGTCGTGGTCCTTGTCGCCGACGGTGAGCGATGCGCCCGCTGTGGCCGCCTCCAGTCCCGCCTCGGTCAGCGACAGGGTGTACCAGTCGCTCTCGTCGCCGCCCGTCTCGTCGATCGGCTCGATGGCCAGATCGGTGTAGTCGTATCCGGAGTAGACCCTCGCCCCGGAGTCATGCGCGACAGCGGTCGTGTCGGCGTACCCGCGCGTCACGGTGAGCGTGGTGGTGCCGCCGCCGGCGGTGATCAACATCTGCTCACTGCCGATGAGGATGACCTCGTCGTTGGCGAATCGGGCGGCGGCGAGCGACACCGACGTCGCGCCCGAGGCCAAGGCCGAGGCCAGGGTGGTCTGCTCGTTGGCGAGGAACAGCTCCTTGTCCTTCGATTCCCCGTCGGTGCCGTTGTAGGTGTCGTTATCCGGGTTGGTTTGATCGCCTTCGGAAATCTGCTGGGTGAGTGCGCTGTCTTCATAAAGATGAATGGCCATCGAATCCTCCTTATACGGCCGTCGGCCACTGGGTGACAGTGAACAGATTCACCGCGGCCGCGAAGCCCGCCCGCGCCTCGGCGTAGTCGTCCTTCTGGCGGAACCCGATGGTGCAGGCCGGCGCGGAGCGATTCAGGCGGGCGCGGTTCAAGTCCTGGCCCGCCAAGCGGATGAAGGGGGCGGCCGGCGCTGGTCGAGCCCGGGTTTCGATCACGCAGCAAATGGCGAGCTTGCGCTCGCTGATCCATACGTTGGGCAGCTGCTCGCCGTTGAGGTCGCTCGCGTTCAAACGGAATCTGGGAGTGCGGCCATGCCAGCGGCGGATCGAGACCCCGGCGCGCTCCACCTCGTGCAGGAGGGTAGTGCCGGCCCTGACCCACCACAGACCCCAAGTCTTTTCGGTGCGCGTCAGGCGATGGCTTCCGTTCAGGGCGTTGTGGCCGACGACGAAGGTCTCGTCGAGCTGCCCGAGGCCGATGCGCCGCACTCGTTCCTTGGTGACGGCCTCGACGTCGGAGGCCATCGACCCGACGAGCGCAAGCCACTGCCCGAAGAAGACCCGCGTGCCGGCGGGATGATGGAACCTGAGGCGGTCCCGAAGGCCCGGGTTGAGGGTGTCGCTTTCGACGCGGTAGGCACCGAGACTGTAGATCGATCCGGGCAGCTTGGAGCGACTCAGGACGCCGCGGCGATTGAGGCGCAGCGCTTGGCGAAAGGTCTCTTCGATCCGTCCGCTCCAGCCGTCCTCGGCCAGCGCACGTCCGATGGCCGGCAGTGTGCCCTTGCGGCGGTAGATCTCGATAGCCTCGCGGATTTCCCGGCGCTGGATCTCGGCGTCGGCTTGCGGGTTGAACCGATGCCCGACCACCTCGCCGAGCAGGGGTAAAAACCGGTCCTCGCAGCGGTCGACGTCAAACAGTTCCGGGAGGCGGTCGATGTGCTCTTTGAGTTCGTCGAGCGCAGTGGCCGGGATGCGGAGGAACGCTTCGAGGTCGCCTGTCTCGTCCCTTTCCTTGTACAAGGGCGGCAGCAGCTCGATGAGCTTCTTCTCGAAATAGGGAGCCATCAGGCGGCCCTCCGAACATCCAGACGCACCTCCCCCAACACCGGGATGGTCCCGGCACGAACCTCGACATCCTGCGCCGGGGCATAGAGATGGGCGTGACTGACGCCGCGCACCCCATCGAGCAGGGCGATCAGGTCCGAGGAGGGCACCGGTTGGCCGAAGTCCATGCGCTCGAAGTCGAAGTAGTCCCCGAGCGCCTGCTCGATCCGGCGGCGCACCAGGCCCGGGTCTTCGCCGGCGTAGGTGTGGATATCGGCGTCGATGGAGACCGGCCGGTAAAGGGCATCGTAGAGGTTGATCTCGAGAGTCACGACCTTGCGGGATTCCAGGAACTGAGCGAGGTCCTGTTTGAGAAGCGCCGAGGGGGGTCCGCCGCCTCGGGGCGCAATGGCCAGGTTGACCTGGTAGTAGCGCAAGCTCGGGCAGTCGTTGACATCCAGGACCTGGGCCTTGGCCACCCCTGGGTATCCTTCGGCCAGCGCCTGGTAGTCGTCCTTGGTGAGCGCCTTCCATAAGGAGCGGATTTCCGCCGGCGCTTGCCGGCGGGCGTGCTCCAGGCTCTCGCGGTCCGCGCCGCCGGTGGCCGGGACCGGATTGGTGACGGCGAGCGCTATGGGCTCACCGCTCAGTTGGATCGGACTCTTGATTTGGGTGACGACCCCGGGGCCAAGATTACCGCTGGCGCCCAGAGTCTCGAGGTAGGAGACATGGATCGCGGCGTCCGCCGGCGGCGCCGCGCCACGCACTCCGTCACCGAAGAGAATGCGCGTCCGGTCCAGACCGTCGATCTCGACCTCGAAGTGTTCGTCCTCGCCGCCGCTTTCCTGAAAGTGCAAGACTTCCCGCCAGGCCTGCTCGTCGATCAGCACACGCAGGCTGCCCTGGGCGATCTGGGTACCGGTCAGCGAAAAATGCGCGTTCGGCTCCCCCGTCCCGGTGAAGGTCTCCACCTTGCGGCGTCCCTGGCGTGCGGCGATCTTGACCGTCAGCTGGCCCTTCGGAAGGATGGCTTCTTCGGTCGTCTCGAATTCCACGTCGCCGTCGTCCAGACGAGCGCTGGCAGATGTTCCCGCCGGTACGGCCAAGTCCGCATCGACGGGCACGTCGAGAGAGAACCGCAAGGCGGTCGTGGCAGCGACGGGAGCGTCGAGCCGGTAGCCGATGAGCCTGCAAAGCTGGATGACGTTCTGGCGCTGGCGGGCCGTGGGCAGAAAGGCCTCCCCAGCTTGGGCGTCCAGGTAGTAGGCCAGCATGTCGCCGACCCCGCAGAACAGCTCCAGCAGCACGACACCGAGGTCGGAGGCGTTAAAGTCCGTCCAGCGGTCGGTCAGCTGCGGCACTTTCCCCAGCAACTCCCGGCGCAGGGAGTCGTAGTCCTTGTTTGTATAGGCAATGCTCGCTCGACCCATTCTTCTCGTTCCTCTGTCCGTCTTGGGGCGCCGCCCCGGGAGCCAGTCCCGAGCCGGTACACCCCCTCACTTGTTACTTACCGGCAACGGCGGAAATGTGTCGGGAATTAAACCCTCGGGTCGTGGGACCCTGGGGCGGCTCGCGATGGAAGGGATAGACCAAATTCCCTTCCACCTGGCTCCGGATGACGCGGTAGGCGATGCGCGCGGGCAGCACGTGACGGTCGATCTCCTGGGGCGAGGGATCGAACGTCACGGCGGTGACGATGACGCGTTTCTCCCACTGCTTGATCGCCTCGATCACGGTGTGACGGATCAAACCTTTGAGCACCTCGTCGTTGGCTTCGAAGACCAGACTCTTCAAGCGGGAACCGAACTCGGGGCGCATGAAACGCTCGCCCGGGCTGGTGCCGAGGATCTGGACGATGCTCTCCTGGATGTGTTCATGTTCGGTGGAGGTGGCTGCCGACACCTCGGCCCCTCCGGAGCGGCGTTCGAAACGAAAGGGGAATCCCAGTCCTTTTCCCAGGATGTCGAGCGCCATCAGTCGCGTTCCTCACAAAGCGTTGTTACCGGATCATCCGGCTCTGTGTCACGTTCCAGTTCTTCTTCACCAGGGAACCGAATGACGAGGTCGAGGCCGTTTGCTGTGGCGAGATGGATGGTTCCATCGGCTTCGACGATCCCCCGGTGCCCGTTTCCCATTACTTCAAACCCCTTGGCGCCGCCGCGGGCCGGCTCGAGGCCAACGGCAACGCCGTCCGGCAGATCGCGCACCGACGTGCCCTCCGGCGCGGAGAGGACGGGATGGAAATCGGGCGGCTCGGGTTCGTCCACCTGGCGCACGTATTCCTGGGCGGTCTCGGCGTGTGCTTCGAGCACCGCCTGGGCCTCGGCGTGGATGGCCTCGGAGACCTCGTGGCTCTGCTCAAGCAGGTCCTTGATCTCGTCGAGGCGCTCCTGGATCTGGCCGAAATAGGGCTTGTCCTCGGCGTCGGTCATGCCGAGGCCGGCGGCCAGCAGGCGTAGGACTTCGGTAAATTCCTATTCAGTTGACATGGGTATCCGGGCTCCCCGTCACGATGCGGGCGCCGCAAGCCGTAGCATCTCCCATTCGCGCGTTGGGCTTACCTTCCGTCAGCGTGTCGGGACTGCCGCTTACGATGGGGGTAACGCCGTCGTGGAATCTGACTACACGGCTATTCAACAAGTTCGTGTTTTGTGGCTTCCCACCAGCTCCTCCAGTAGGAGAGGTAGTAGTCCTCATCCTTTTGGTACTCGGGGAAGGGAGGGATAATATGTCTCAGCGTCTCTTCGTTGGCGAACTCAGACTGACTGCGCGAAACGATACGGTCGTATTCGCGCAAAGCCTGTTCAAATGGAAGTCGCCCGGAGTTGGCGAATTCTGCAAGGCCCTGCACTCCTTCCAAACGAAGTTTTGAATTGTCGCTTTGAGTCAGTTCGGCGAGAAACGGCAGGGTCGCAGCCACGTGGATCGCCCGCAGCGCGAGGGCCGCGCAGGTTCGCACCTGAATGTCTTCCCCCTCGGCAGTCAAGCTCCCTAGAACCTCGATGCCCCCCGGATTAGGACTCCGGTACCCGGTGCAGAAATACTGCGCGACTTGAACTCTGAACCCGGGCGGCAGGTCCGCCCGGTCGAGTGCTGCGAACGCTTCAGGTGCCAAAGGATCGCTGTAGCGCAGCCTTAGTGCGACGCTTAGTCCCCGGGCGTACGGAGATGACAGTGTTTCCAGCATCGTGACCCAGTCGTCCGTTCCTTCCATCGGGACTGCGGACACCACCTGACCGACGTCGAGATAAGATGCGGAACCAAGTACCGCTAGAGCCAAAACGATCTCAGCCAGAATGGGATTTGCCGCTTTGGAGATTTGCTGTTCATATACGCTTCGCTGCGACCCCGACAACGCCGGAAAGCACCACTGGCCTATCGAGTCGCCATTCTGAACCCGAGTAAGGATCTCCCAACGATCTTCCGAATGCTTCAGGAAGCATAAGAGGGGCTGGCTCGTGAGTTCGCTCGCCGGTCGCAGCGCGGCTGAGCGAATGCTGGCCTGCAAAGGGGGGTTCGGGTTCAATGCGCCCGACAAAACTCGATCAAGCTCCAGAGTGAGATAGATCTCGCCACCGGAAACTACCTTCTTCGTCTGCCGTCCAACGACGACTGCATCGGCTCCCGCCGTGAGGTCCTTGATCGAGACGGGCGCCACAATTTGGCCGTATGCGCCTGTCGCCAGCAGCAGCAGAACAAGAAAGCGTGCCATCATCGTCCCCCTATCCCAAAGTCCTTCCATGATTATTCATGCCGCCCGTGATCGAGGTCCTTCTGATGGGTGTTCGTTTGGACTTGAACGCCCTGACCGCTGGTCGATGACCCCACCCGAAAGGTTTGCGTAGCGTGATCGACCTTTGTTGTGGTCAGAGGTGACTGTGGGACCAGGGGTTGGGGTGTATAAGAACCCCAGATGCCTATGACATCGGAGAAGCCGGACCCGGAAAACCCTGAGGTGTTCGAGGGAGTGGGTTTGGGCCAGTTGTTTGACGTGTCGTTCACAAATGGGCCGAACTGCTCATTCACTGGACATCACCGTTTAAACAGATCTTCCTGCTCTCCGGCACTCGTATTATGCCCTATGCGCAGCGTTCGCACAGCCGCCCTGCTGGCGGTGCTCGATGAATACGAGGGCTGGACGCCCTACGACGTCAAGTGGGTGGATGAGGTCTGCGTGCAGTTGATGGGCGTCAATGGCGGGAAGGAGGGGCGGAAAGGGCGCGGAAGCGACGTGCTCGTGGGGACCGTGGCAGGTCATGTTCCGTCGTCGCCCCGCTCAAGCGCGCGCAGCGCATGACTACGAAGGGCTGGGCCTGACGATCGTCAACCGACGCTCAGAGGGAGTGGGGGCAGGTCAGTTGGATGCTAGGGACGGCCCCCGAAAGACCGCCCCATATTTAGTTTTGGGGCTTCAAGGACCGCTGGTTGTCGGCCCACCAGCCGCGCCAGAAGTCAGCGTTCTCAGCGGCGGATGCCTTCTCACTTAGCCCACTGTGAGACCGAAACCCCTCGTTGAAGAACGAGTCCTTTATTCGCGTCATGGCGTACTTGTAGAACTGATGAGAAGCCCGACGGGAGGCAGCAGGGTCCGGGCTGTCCAGCAACAGCGCCGCTAGAGGCAGCATAGCCTTGTCAGGGAGCCCCCGAGGGGGTTCAGTGACTTTCCCCAACGACTTAGCAAGAGCCAGATCTAACCCGGCGATCTGAGACTTCTGGTTCTGTAGAATCAGGTTGCCGATTCGCACTAATCCTTGCGAGCTATTCGGCTTGTAGTGCAACTCCAGCGCATAGAGGACGTCTGCCAGCATCTCCTGGTCTGAGCGAATACCCTCCAGGTTGCTCTCCAACCAGCCCATAGCTGGGTCATGGGACATTCTGATGCCGATGAGAGCCCCGAGGTTGCGTTCAGCGGCAGTGCCGGACTTTATCATTTCCTCAACAACCTTTAAGGCCGCGTCGTGCGCCCCATACAAGTAAGCGTATTGAAGTGACTGGGTCAGCCAGCGCTCGCCGGGAATCCTACGGCTGTCGCTGTATCTTGGGTTGGCGAGGTCGTCCCAGTAGCGCTCTAGAACAGCCTGTAGGAGCACCCTTTCGACGCTGACGCCGGTGGGAGGAATCCATGATCTAGGGACGTAGAAGCCGACCGGCTTGTGGTAGTGGGTGAAGTCTTCCTTCCCCTCAAGCGGGATAGCCCCATACTCCGTTCCTTCTCGCAGCTTCAGGAACCAGAGGCCGTATGAGCCTGGTCTGGGAGGAACGGACGGCACCAGGCCGCTCGTAACTCCGCCTTTCCATTCAGGGAACACCATCTCCAGAGTCGAGCCCACCGCTACGCTCCCTTTGAACACGGCGGCGGCGCGAACATGAAGGGCGACAGCCCCCGCTCTAGGAGAGGGGGCTGCGGTCCCTTCCCCAAGGAGGATAACGTCGGCGTCGCCGAGCAGCTCCAATATCCCAGCGCCCCTGGCTTGGGAATGGAGCGCCAGCAGCAACGCCCCTGCTAGTAGGGACTTCAGCATAGTACTCCTACTGGTGAGTGTCCCCTGAGTGCTCGGTGGATTCGTCGGAATCCACATCCGGCTCTTCGGGCTCGGTCGGTGCTGGCTCCGACTCCACGGGTGCCGAATCTTCGGCCTCCGGCTCCGCCGGTGCCGTCGGTGCGGCTGCCGGGTCGGCGATCGGCTCAGGCTCGGACATCTCCTGGCATCCGCCTAGGGCGAGCAACGTGATCGCCGTGAGTAGTGTTGCTGTTCGGATCTTCATAGTTCCTACCTCCTTTGAAGGGGACTTATCTACCTGAGTCAGCCTAGCATGAAGGCATGCGTGTGGCCCGGTCGGTTCACAGCGTCTTCCCCGCCCACAGCACCTGGCCGAGAACCACTGCCCGAATTTCAGCCATCCCTTCAGGCTCTACCCAGAATTTCCTTTTTGGCCGTCCTGGAACGGATACGATAGCCGACTACCGGCTGCGATGCAACGGTTTTGGCACTGCTGCCAGGTTCGGTACTCCTTGCGCTGCCGGCTTGGTTTGTTTTTCACCCATTGGGTGTTGGCCTCCATGGCGTCCTCATCGGGCTCTAGCCCCTATGAATAAAGACGCTGAAGGCCGCTGGAAGGTCGGGATGTCAAACATCTCAGGGAAAACTTCACTGCAGCGCCGGTTCGCAGCAAGTGCGCCCGGTCAGGATTGATCCTCCTGATTTGCTTGCTGGATCGCGTCATGGAGTGCATTCTGAAAGTAAAAAAAGACCGTGTATATAGAGCACCAGAATCCTTGGGCACTGGCCCGGGGGGGCGTCAGTTGACCACGCACTTGGACTACCCCGAAGAAGAAAAGGTCGGAGGCGTTAAAATCCGTCCAGCGATTCGGTCAGCTGCGGCACTTTCCCCAGCAGCTCCCGACGCAGGGAGTCGTAGTCCTTGTTTGTATAGGCAATGCGCGCTCGACCCATCTTTCGTTCCTCTGTCCGTCTTGGGGCGCCGAGATTCGCCCGCGAGCCAGTTCCGGCACACCCCTCACTTGTTACTTACCGGCAACGGCGGAAATGTGTCGGGAAGTGGACCCTCGGGTCGTGGAAACCTGGAGCGGCTCGCGATGAAAGGGATAGACCAAATTCCCTTCCACCTGGCTCCGGATGACGCGGTAGGAGATGCGCGCGGGCAGCACGTGGCGGTCGATCTCCTGGGACGAGGGATCGAAGGTCACGGCGGTAACGATGACGCGTTTCTCCCACTGCTTGATGGCCTCGATCACGTAGTGGCGGATCAAACCTTTGAGCACTTCGTCGTTGGCTTCAAAGACCAGACTCTTCAAGCGAGAACCGAACTCGGGGCGCATGAAACGCTCGCCCGGGCTGGTGCCGAGGATCTGGACGATGCTCTCCTGGATGTGTTCATGTTCGGCTGGAGTGGCCGAGGACACCTCGGCCCCGCCGGAGCGGCGCTCGAAACGAAAGGGAAACCCTAGTCCTTTTCCGAGGATGTCGAACGCCATCAGTCGCGTTCCTCACAAAGCGTCGTTACCGGATCATCCGGCCCTGTGTCACGTTCCAGCTCTTCTTCATCAGGGAACCGAATGACGAGGTCGAGGCCGTTTGCCGTGGCGAGGTGAATCGTCCCGTCGGCTTCGACGATCCCCCGGTGCCCGCTGTCGAGCGCCTCGAAACCCTTAGCGCCGCCCGGAACCAGACGCACCTGGATCTGCTCGCCAATCCCTTCGATACGGGCGAGGCCGACGATGTCGGTGGTCCCGTCCGGGTTGCCGACGACGACGGAGCGTTCGCGGTGGAATACATCGAGACGCGTTCCGTCCGGCAGCTCCACCCGGTAACGGCCCTCTGCCACCTGCACCGGATCGATGTCAAGGGGCAGCCCTTCGATCCCAGCGGCTTCATGGGTCGTACGGATCGCCTCGGGCTTGAGCGTGAGCGTCCGGCCATCGGGCAGCCGCACCACGCCGCCACGGGCCGGCTCGAGGCCAACGGCAACGCCGTCCTCGCCGATAAAGATCAGTCCGCCCTCGGCGCCGACTCGCACCATCGCGGCATCGACCAGGGTGAAAAGACGTCCTCCGTCCGGCAGGTCGCGCACCGACGTGCCCTGCGGCGCGGACAGGAAGGGATGAAAATCGGGCGGCTCGGGCTCATCGATCTGCTGCAGGTAGTCCTGGGTGCTCCCGGCATGGGCTTCGAGCACCGCTTGGGCCTCGGCGCGGATCGCTTCAGACGCAAGGTGGCTTTGCTCATGCAGCGTCTTGATCTCGGCCAGCCGGTCGTGGATCTGGCGGAGATACGGTGTGTCCTCGGCGTCGGTCATGCCGAGGCCTGCAGCGAGCAGGCGCAAGACTTCGGTAAATTCCTGTTCAGTTGACATACGTATCCGGGCTCCCCGTCACGATGCGGGCGCCGCAGGCCACAGCGTCCCCCATTCGCGCGTTGGGCTTGCCTTCCGTCAGCGTGTCGAGGCTGCCGCTCACGATGGGGGTAACGCCGTGACCCGGTATTGGACAGCTGTGCCGGTCGCCCATGCGGGCCGCGGGCCTGCCGTTGACCAGAGTGCGCTCGGCGCCGGTGATGATCACGCCTCCGTGACTGGATTTATCGCCGAGTCGGGCCTGGGGTCTCGCCATGGCTATTTCCCCGTCACGAGTTGGACCAGGAAGCTGACCAGGCCGCCCACGGCGGCGCCCAGCGTCAGCACCAGACCCACCACCTTCCACATCGTCTGGACATCCATCTTGTTCGTCAGTCCGGCCTCCAGCGTCTTGATGTCATCGGCATGCCGGCGCAGGTCCTCCTGGACGCTGTTAACCAGCAGCTCCACCGTCTCCTTGTCCGATTTCTTCTCGATCTCCCGCTCGATCTTCTCGAGACGAGCCTGAATCTCGCGGCGGTGGTCCTCGAGGATGCCGCGAAACTCGCTCCTCCAGGCTTCGAACGTGCGCACCAGCAGGCGCTCGCTTTGCGCCCAGTCAAAGGGCGGTCCCGGATTCGATTTATCCATAAGCGATCTCCTTGACTTCTCGGTTCCTGCAAAACGTGTGGACCGGATGTGGATTTCCTGTGGAAAGTGCGTGAATCGTCTTCATGGGTTGATTAGCACCTTCTTGGCGGAGCGGACGATGACGTTGCCCCGGGCGCCGTCCAGGACCATCCGGCTGCCCGCCGCGTCCCGGGCCTCGATGCGCCTGCGGGCCACATCGAGGATCAGCACCTGGCCGGCCTTGTCCCTCAGCCGGATCATCTCGGTGCCGGCAGTGGAATCGATCAGGACTTCCTGGGCGCCCCCCAAACCCCACAGATGAAGCTTCTCCCGTCCCTTGGTGGTATCGAGCAGAATCTTCTGCCAGCGAGAGCGGGTCTTGTCCGAGGACTGGATGTGGATTTTCTCGCGGTCGTGGGACGCCTCCAGCCGTAGGAACTGACGGCACAGGTCGGTGATCTCGACCCTTGCGCGTTGGTCCTTGATGTCCGAGGCTATATCAAGCTGATCTCCTTGCTCCGCATCGCGGGTCCCACGGCGAAGCGCGTTGCCGCTCTGAATGTTCCGCTTGACCGGAGCGTGCATGTGGAGGATCTGCCCGGCGCGGTCAATGATCTTCAGGAACTCCTCCTCGTCGCGGTCGTCGACGACGATCGTGTGCCCGGTCTCGGTCTTCAGCAGCACCTTGCGCCGGGGGCAATAGTAGGGCGGATGGCCGTGGTACTTCTTGTGCTCGAGATCATCACGGCGGTCCGGCTTGTGCTCGACCTTGTCCTCGCAGTCGTGGCAGGTGGGCTCAAAGCACAGGCGCTTGGATTCTTCGGGCTGCTCGCCCGGGTTGCTCCCCGCCAGCCAGACGCCGGCCCAGATCGGATATTGAACCTGACCGCCCTCGAACTCGGCCCACACGGAGGCTCCTTCCTCGGGAATGAGAAACATCCCCGTATCCTCGTTGCCGCCGTAGGGGAAGCAGGGCGAGGCCCAATCGGACCAGTTCTCGCGGCCCTGGCCGAGCACAGCCGGGATCTCGAGCCGACATCGGCCCAACCGTTCCGGGTCGTTGTTGTCACGGACAAAGGCGCGGTACTTGCCGTACCAGCGATGCTTGTAGCGCTCTTCGTGTTCCCGGTCCTGGGTCTCGATCACCGCTCGGCCTCCCGACTACTTCTTGGGCGGAAAAAATCCGCGCAAGACCTCCCGTGCCACCCGGGCGGCCACGGTCGCGGTCTCCTTCTTCGGGTCGACCTTCGAGACGGCGTAGTCCAGTGCGTCCTGGACGGCCGTATTGAGATGCGCCTGCCGAGCGGCGACCCGTCGTTTGACCTTTTTGTCGTCCACCCGCTCGACGGCCTCGATCACCGTATCCAGGGCGGCCGACTCGGATCGGCCCCAGGATGTCAATTTGAGAATCGTGACGAGCGTCACGAGAAAGGTCGCCAAGAGCTCCTTGTTCTCAAGAATGAAGGTCAGAATCTGTTCAAGCTGTTGCATGGTCGTCTCCTTTGGTTGGTTTCTCTCCCGTCTGTTTGGCGGAAAGGGCTGTGGCCAGCGCGACGTATTTCTTGCCCAGTCGTCCCCAACGGGCATAGCCGTCCCGCACGTCCACGTGAATGATTCCGTTCTTGGGATAAAGGCCGATTCCGCCATCGCGCACAGCCGCCACCTTATCGGCCAGGCAATACATTTCGATGACGCTGAGCCCGTCGATCGCGAGATCCGCTGCGTTGCCGAGCAAGTGCTGGCTGCGCTTCTTGCCGCCCTTGGCCCGATTGTGATCGGGGCAGCGGTAGCCGCTCGTGATCCGGATCGGGCGCCGGGCGAGATCCCGCAGCTGCTCGAGCGCCTCGACCAGCCGGGGGTTGACCTCGGCCCGATCGCAACCACAGCGGCAGCGGAATTCGTGCTTCAAAAAGTTACGGCTTAGATCACCCATGGCTGACTCCTTTCAGTCGTTGGCCGCTGTCGGCATCGATACGAACCATCGGAGGTAGTTCTTCCCGTGCAACCTGTGGCGCTTCCTGCTCGTTGGGGCGGCCTTTGACCTCAACCGACTTGTCGCCCGCACCCCGGCCCAGGGCGTTCTTGCGGAGCTTGAGCTCCGAGTGATATCCGCCCCCATCGATCACGTGGCGGACCGAGTGGCAGTAGTAGACGCCGGAGAACTTCCCGCCGACGCCCTTGATCTCGACGTTCTGCTTGGCACGGAGCGACGGGATGCCGATGGTCAGCGCCACGGCTTCCACCTGACGCAATTCGGCGGCGCTGAAGGTCCCTTCGGCCAAGTCCTGGGCCGGCTCCTGGTTCGGTTCCTCATGGAAGCCTTCGGAGCGCTCGAAGCTAGCCACGATTCGGCCCGATTCCTGCTCCTTGTAGGCGGCCTCGCCGGTGTTGCCATCCACCAGATAGGTGCGTTTGCCGAGCGAGGTCCGCTCGGGCGTCGTCTCGTTGTCGGCCGCGTGTGCGACCGCTGCCTTGCGGCGGGGATCGATGCCGGCGGCCTTGGTTTGGGTACCGGCTCCTTTGGCGCCTTGCGATTGGGTGGAGGGGCGGAAGGAGCGGAGGAAGCCCCGGCGGTCGGTGAAGTACTCCAGGACCGTAGTGGGGACTTTCCTCAGGCTGCGGGGATGAAAATGCAGGCCATCGTCCTGGACGAAGAAGGCGTAGCCGGTGACTCCGTCGCCGTCCCGGTCGCGGGCCTTCGTCGCCAGGTCTTTGAGGAACCGGGCGTCGGAAACATTGCTCTGCACGACGCGCAGATGTCGGCCTATCGTGGGCATCACGAACGGCTTCAGGCCATTGGCGGCGGCGATCTCCTCGGCGATCTCCGAGTACAGGATGCCGGGAGCCGCCCGTTGCCAGACCTTCTGGTTCTCCTTGCCGGCCAGTTGAAAGCCCTTGTCGTAGGCCTTGAGCCGGATGCGCGGATCGCCGTTCTCGGGGAAGTCGTAGTCGATGTCCTTGATCACCGCTTTCTTGCGCGGGGAGAGATTCCCCACGTACCCAAAGCGGGCGACGATCTCGTTGCCCTCCTGGAAGAGCGGATCGTCGACAAACTGCA
Source organism: Bryobacterales bacterium (assembly GCA_965248235.1). Classification (GTDB taxonomy): domain Bacteria; phylum Acidobacteriota; class Terriglobia; order Bryobacterales; family UBA6623; genus UBA6623. The sequence continues at coordinate 476,894 of CBDFIU010000005.1, forward strand.
AATTGCGATTGGTGACGGACAGCTCCATGACGTCGAGTTCCTCTTCGTTGTCCTCGAAGATGAACGAGGTGATCTCGCCGGTGATGTCAGCCGAAAATGCCTGTCCCTCGATCTGGATGAGGAACGTCGGCTGGAAGGTGTCTAAGTCCATGCGCCGGGTCTCCGCTGGAGACCACCCCGTTAGTGGTCCTTCAATGGATACTTACCGGCGCGGCGGGAAAAGTGTCGGGGTGGATCGAAGAAATGAAGGAGCGCCCCGATCCCCTGCCGTCAAGATGGGGCTTGCGCGTATATGGCGGAACAACTATAATCAGGAATGGCCACGGACGTTCCGAAGCCTGTCGCGTGGATCGGCTCCAGCAAGGCGGACCTGAAGATGTTCCCGGCCGCCGTGCGGGGCGTGGTCGGCTTTGCGCTGTATCAGGCCCAGGTCGGGCTCAAGCACCGCGACGCCAAGGCGCTCAGGGGGTTGGGCGCCAGCCTCCTGGAGGTCGTCTCACGTTACGACGGCGACACCTACCGGGCCGTGTACACGGTCCGGTTCAAGGCTGCCGTCTATGTCCTGCACGCCTTTCAGAAGAAGGCCAAGCGGGGCATCGCGACGCCGAAGCAGGAGATCGATCTGGTCAGGCGCAGGCTCAGGGCGGCCGAGCAGCACTACAGCGAGAATTACGGCGGAGGGTAGATCGATGAAGACCAACAAAGTGAAGATCGAACGCGGCAGCGGAAACGTGTTCGCGGACTTGGGACTCCCGGAGGCCGAAGCCCACCTGCTCAAGGCGGAACTGGTCACTCGGATCGACAAGATCATCCGCCAGCGCGGCCTCAAACAAGTCGAGGCGGCGAAACTGCTCGGGCTGTCCCAACCCGATGTTTCCCGCTTGCTCCGGGGCAGCTTTGAGGAGTTTTCCATGGAGCGGCTCCTGCGCCTGTTGACGGCACTGGGACGCGACGTGGACATCGTCATTCGAGAGCCTCGCTCACAGCGGCAGGGAAGGCTCAGTGTCGAAGCATAAGCAATCCATCGCGCTATAAGGAATCCACCGCATCCAGGCCTTAGTATCAAGGAGAACTGTTTGGACCCGCTCGCTCTGAACGTCAACGAAGCGGCTACGGTGTTAGGTGTGGCCCGTCACACGCTTTCGCGCGTGCTGAATGGCCACGCGGCCGTTTCACCGGAGATGGCCATTCGGCTGGAGAAGGCAGGATGGTCCGACGCCGAGTTCTGGCTGCGTCGGCAGACCAATAAATGGAGTACAAGTCAATCGGGCTGTCTATTCTCGAACCTCAGTTTGTGCTTCTCCATTACCTCGTCGAAGTACTCAGGATCTTCGTCCCTCAGCTCTGTCATAGCCATGTTGAATCGGCTCACAGCATCCGCCCGGATAGCGGTGAATGACGCCACTTCCTCTAGCAGACTATCTTTTGCGCTGTGCAGGGAGTAGTCTGCTAGGGCCTTCATCTCTCCGGCGACTATAAGCCAAGTTCCTTGAGACCTTGCTGAGACCGCAAAGATCGTGATAATGAATAGTGCGAGAATCAATGTTTTCCGCATAGATTCTGTCTCCTTCTTGAGTTCGTAGATCTTCCAAACTCATAAAGATGGGTATTTACTTGACTCAGGTATTGGGAAATAGCCCCTACATGTTGTGGTCGTCCGTAGCGCGTGTCGCGGTGCCTCCGACCAGCGATTTGTAGGGTGCCGGTGGCACGGCGACGGCCTGTTGAACCAGGCGGTAAAAGAGCTTGCCTCGACTTCTGGACTTGCGGCGGTTGAAGCGGAAGGCGAATTCGTCGAGGTAGGAGTCGAGATGCTCGTGACTGACCGCTCCTTGATGCGTGCCCAGTATCCAGCGCTTCACTAACGACACCACGCGGTGCACCCGGGGGAGCAGTTTCGAGGCGCGCGCCGGTTGCCCCTCCAGGTAGCTCACCTCGTGGCGATAGCCGTCGCCTTCGAGCGGTTCGTATCCCAGCCAACCGTCGGTATGGACCACGCTGCCGGGTTCGATCGACTCGCCGACGAAGGCCATCAAGCTGTCCCCGGAGGCGTTGGGAATGGTGCGTATCCGAACCCGCCCGATGCCGGCACCATCTTCCTCGGCCGCTACTACAATCAGCGCCTTAGCGTCGGTTTGGCGACCGCGCACGCCCTCCTCCAAGCCTCCTAAGTAAGTCTCGTCAACCTCCACGCGCCCGCTGAGCCGATCGCGTCCGGGCCGCACCATGGCGCGCCGGAGCTTATGCAACCAAGTCCAGGCCGTTTTGTAGCTGCCCAGGCCCAACACCCGCTGCAAGCCCAGCGCGCTCGCCCCGTTCTTCTGGCTCGTGAGCCACCACATGGCTCGAAACCAACTCTGGAGGGGTTGGCGGGTGTCTTGAAATATTGTGCCCGCCGTTGGAGAAGCTTGATGCCCGCAGCCGGCGCACTCCAGCAGCGCTGTCCGCACCGCCCACGCTTTGTCGTGCCCGCATCGCGGACAACGAAAACCCTCCGGCCAGCGGAGTTGACACAGATACTCTCGACAGGCCTGCTCGGTGGCGAAACGCGCCTCGAACTCGGCCAGATTCCGAGGATAATCTTCCATTTCCCCGATCCTACATCTTGTGGTCACCTGAGTCAAGTAAATACCAATCCTCATAAATTCTACAATCACGTGAATCTCAGGACCATAGGAATCATCCAACCATCATTAGCGTACCCGGGCGTTATAACGTTTCTTGAAATAGAGCCCGGGCTGCTTCGATCTTCCAGCGGTCGGGAGCTTGCGGATGCGGGTGAAGACATAGCTCGCGCCGCCGGTACCCATGTCCTCCGCCGGCGACATCCCCCGCACGGGGATACCGATTCGCATCTTCTCCACCGTGCTCACCATGGCGCCGTTATTTTCGAGCACCGTGTCGATGAGCGATGTCAGGTCTTGATCGCCGGTCACCGAGTGATGGAGTCCATAGCCCTTCATCTGCTTCTCGAGGTCCTGATCCGAGAGATCGAACCGGTACTGGTGCCGGTAGCCGGCCCTCTTGCCGGGAATTTTGAAGGCCGACTGGTGGGTGCCCAGCGGCTCGTAGCCCGCCATGCGGGTCAGGTCTTTCACGCCCAGCCTCCGCTCCCAGAAACCGCGCATGGTCTGAATGCGCTCCTCCTTGCCGGCGGCCCGGCGGTCCAGCTCCTGGATCAGTTGCTCGTATTCCGGCTCCCGATCCACCTTGCTCAGATAGGCCTGTTTGTGGAGATAAAGCAACTCGGCGTCCTGGGGCGTAGCCGCGCCGGTTTTGAGTCCCAGGGAATCCATTTGCTCCAGCGCCCGGTTCAGGCTCTTGGCGTCGGGACGATCCGGCAGCATCAGCTCGAACTCGCCCCGTTGCGCGAACAGGTTCTTGTCGGAGGAAGGCCGGTAGACGGCGCGCACGCCGTCGCCGAAGTCGATCTCGTACTGCTCGCCGGCTTTGAGCGATGCGCCCTGAAATAGAGCTTTGTTGTCGGCAGCCTCCTCCACCACGACCAGGTCACCGCCCTTGAGCTGCCGTTTGGGTTGGAGCACCTTCGTCCGCCGGACGGTGAAGGGGACATCTTTCCGCTTTTTTTTCCTGGTCGCACGCTTCTTGAGATAAGCCTCGAAATGTTCCTCGATAGGCGTCTTGTCACGGGCCGCCTTTTGCACCTTCTCGATCCAGGCGATATAGGTCCCGGCCATTTCTTTCACGTCCGCGTCGTCGGCTTGGCGCAAGCGCTTGAGCGCCGCCATGTGATCAGCGAGCTTGCCAAGCGTCGTCTGGTTGTATTGCGCGTCGCTGGTGTGGTGGTTAACGGTCTTTACCGCGGCAAGAATGTCATCGGCAAACACATCCTCCAGGATCGGCTGCCCGACCTTGGCCGGCGTCGTCTCGATCCCGGCTTGGCGCAGGACCGTGAGCAGCTTCTCCTCCGCCTCGGGTCGAACCTTCATCTTGACGACGGTGCGCTGCCGGCCACCGAAGGTCTCCGCGAAGACAAGCGCGTTCTGGTCCTCGATGTCGCCCTCATCGAACCTCATGGCCTTGCCCTGCCAACCGAGGTCGCGCACCTCCTCGAGCAGTTCTTGCTCCGCCGGCCCGAGCTTTCCCTGGGCGAGGGCCTCAACCACGTCGTCGAAGCGGAAGTCCTTCTTCCCCAACATGTCGGCGTAGTAGGCCTCGAAGTCCAGGCGCAGGTTCCGCTTGCGTTCCAGAGCCGTGTCGTAGAAGGCCCGTCTTTGGGCTTCGTTACGACCAAAACGACCTTCGGCATAGGGACGAAGGATGGCCAGGTAGTCCTCGTCGGGAATCTTTTCGACCTCGCCGATCGTGCGCAGCGTCACGGCCGGATCAACCTCGACGTCGCCGCCCTTCACGGCGCGGAACAGGGTGTTGTAGAAGGGCTCCTTCTCTCCGAACCCGCCGTTGGGGTGGTAGTCGATGGACAGGCGGTCCTCGCCCAGGTGCTTGAAGGCTTGTCCCTTGTCGATGCCGTAGACCGCGCCGTCGCGGGCCCGCAGGAACTGCTTGGCGTGGCCGTCATGGTTGGCGGTCAGCCAATCGATCACGTGCTCGCGCTGGGCCTGCTCAATGTCGAGAGTCGTCAGCTCGACTGGATTCACGCCGTCGAAGTCGATCTTGCGCTTGAGATCGGTCCGCCATTTCTGGATGGAGCCCGTCTTGCCGTTGAGCCGGATGGTTCGGACCTCGATGGCGTCGGGGTCAATGAGCCGACCGATCTTGTAGGCCGCTTCCTCGCCGTGGGGGATGAAGGCATCAGCGGCGCCTTCCTTGGGCTTGAACAGCCACCGGTCGCCCGCATCGTCCCTCCAGAACTCCTTGCTGTGGGCGCCGCCGACCTTAGCCTTGCCGGCGTAGGTGAAACTGTCCGGCTTGCCCTTGTCGGCCCAGGCCGCGTCCACGGCTTCGAACTCGCTGCCCTTCTTGGTGAAGGCGGGCGGCGCGTGGGACTCCGGAGCCTTAGCCGTGGGCGACGGCTTGGGCTTTGCGGCCTTTTTCTTACCGCCGTGCTTGGCCAGCCAGGCGCCGTGTTTGGTCTCGATGCTGTCGAGCGCCGCCTGCACCTTGGCCGGATCGGTCTCGGTAAAGATCGTGACCAGCTCGTTCTTGTTGGTCCATTGCCAGTGCTTTACTTTCGTCTCCTTGGCCAGGTTCTTGAGCTGGGCGGCCTTGAGCGCCGCCACCTGATCGTGGAAGAGCTGCTTCTTGAGCAGGATTTCCTTGGCCTGGGCTTCGAGCAACCCCTGGGGCAGACCGGAGCCTCCGGCGAGCGCCGCTTCGGCATCCTTAACGGCTGAGAGGAAGTTCGCGTAACCCGAAGGTGATTCGGGCACGACCACCTTGGCAGTGGCCTGCTCCAGCGCGTCTTTGGCCTTGTTGAGCGCTTCTTTCTTGGCGGCCTCGACGGCATCTTGGCTGGCTTGCTCGGCCAGCTCCTCGCCGGCGGCCTTTTCGAGCGCCTGAATCAGCTGTTGCTTGTTCTTGAGCGGCCCGATGTGGTGTTTCTTCTTGGCCTCGATGAGGAGCTTTCCCTTGAGGCCGGAGTGGTCCACCCCTGGCTCCAGCTCGTCGAGCAGCGTGATCACGTCCTGCTTGGTGAGGTTGAGCGAGACACCCTTGGTCTTGGCCATCTCCTTGAGCTCGACCACGGTGAGTTGGTCGAGACCACCTGGCGGGGGGACCTTCTTCAACTGCTCGGCCAGCTGCTGGGCGTGTTTGAGTGCCGCCTGCTTCTCGGCCAGCAGTCCCACGAGCTCTTGCTTGCTGCGTAGCAGACCGATCTTGTGTTCTTTCAGCTTGGCCTTGAGCGCCGCTCCCGAGAGGTCGGCGTGGCTGAGGCCCGGCTCCGCCTGGTCGAGCAGCTGGATGAAGTCGGCCTTGGTGCGGGCGATGGAGACGCCGTTTTGCTTCGACAGGGTCTGCAGCTGTTTGACCGTGAGGCCGGAAAGGTCTCCGATCTGACCGCTCTCAAACGCCGCCTTGAGCTGGGCCGTCTCTTGGGACTTGGCCTTGGCCTGCTCCTCGATGGCCTGTGGCGGGAGGATGCAGGCGGAGCTGGACTTCGCCGGGGCCGCGATCGCCCTCAGGGGACCGAGCGACGCCTTCGCGCCCAGCTCGCCGCCGCAGATCTCCAGAGGCCAGGCCACCACACTGGTGCAGCGGCAATTGGGGTGGGCGGGCTGTGGCGGGAACCGGCCCGTAGCGAAGCGCCTGCCGTCGAGTGGACCGCAGACCGGGCAGACCCGCTCATCCTCCATCGTCATCCATTCGAGCTTCTCGACGCCGACCTCTTGGTGGAACTTGATGCGGCCCTGGTTGTGGGCGCGCAGCACCTCGGTGCGGGCGATCACCTCCATGCGGGCCTGCGCCTTGCGAAACACCTTGGAGCCGGCGTGCCGGAACGATTCCGGGTCTTTCACGACATGGCCGAGGTCGCGGACAATGCCCTCGACGCCCTTGCCCGTCGCGATGCCGCTCATCACGGTGCGCCGGATTCCGTCGGCCAGTTCTCGGTGGACGTCACCGGCCAGCACCAGGTTGTACTGGCTCATGAAGTCGAGCGCGTCGGTGTCGACCAGGGTGAAGGCGCGGGTGGCGAGCTGGTCGATCCCCTCTGTGGTGAGGTCGCGGTAGAAGGGCAGCTGGGCGGTGGCGAAGTCCTCGATGCCGCCGGAGATGCCCTGGCGGAACGACGTCTTGGCGGCCTGGCGAAAGCGCAGGGTCTGCTCCCGGCCGAGGCGAGTCATGGTCTCGCGGATGTCGGTCTGGAGTTTCTTGAGGCCAACGAGTGCCGCCAGCTGGTTGTCGGGGAGCGAGCCGAGACTCTTGTAGCGCAGGATGGCGCCTCGCACCTGGTCCTCGGCGCCCGCGAGCATGCCGGTCAGCTCGGCGACCGTTGCTTCCGTGTAACGATTCCGGTGGCGGACGCTCCTAGCCGTGGCTTGCCTAATGGCCTCGGCCTGGGGCAGGGGTGGTGTGGCGGCGGCAAGTGTATCGAGCATGCCCTACGCCCCTCTGTCGAGCGTCGGCGTCTTGGGGTCGAGGAAACGGCAGGCTGGAGTGTCGAACGTCACCTCGCTGCGGTGCACCCGGCAGTGGTTTTGCGCCTCATCGAAATGCACACAGTCGTCACAGACCTCATCGCCGACATCCCCGCGGGCGCCGGGTCCTCCCCAGGCGGCCTCCGTCCCCTCCGCCGGCGTGTTCGTCTCGGGGTCGATCCCCAGCATCTTCTGGGCGCGCTCGACACTCATGATCCCGGCCAGCACCATGTCGACCATCGGCTTGACCTGCTTGGCGTCGAACAGGTCCACCGATTGACTTTCGCTGTCCCGGTTGGCGGCCTCGATGTCGGGGTCGAGGTCCATCTTGAGCTGGAGGCTGGAGCGGCTGATCAGCTTGCGGTCGTAAAGCTCGATGAGCAGGCGTTTGAAGTCGACCGCGTCCGAGGGATCAAGATCGTTAAACAGGAACTGGAGCGTCTTGCCCTTCCACCCGTTCAGTTCCAGCCAGTCGTCAAACACCCAGTCGAGGATCGTCTTGGCGGTCTGGGTGATCTCCCGGATCATCACCAACATCTTCCTGAGGCTCACCGAGGCGGTGGCGAAGTTGGGACCGTCGCCGGTGACCAGGGACCGTGAGAGTCCCAGCGCCACCACGATGTCTTCCTTCACCTCCTTGACCTTGTCCTCGACGTTCAGCACTTGGCCGTCTGTGCCGTGAGTCTCGACCGTGACGTAGAAGGGCACGACCAGGCCGCTCTTGAGGTCCATCTTGTTGACCCGCTCGCGCACCTGCTCGAGCATCTTCTGGTCGGGCATGACCATCTTCTGGCCGAAGGCCCCGCCCACCTTGATGAGGCGAAACGGCGTGGCCCAGCGCTTGGCGATGGCCTGCTCGGCCCGGCGGTAGTCCCTGAGCAGTTCGATGGACTGAAACGCGGGCAGGACCAGCGAGTTGCCGCGCGGCGAAAAAGACGGGGCGTCCCACTTGAGATGCAGCACCTGCTCGACCGGGAGATCGAGACCCTCGCCCGCGCCGGGATGCTCCTCCGGGAACTGGCGCGCCTCGACCAGCTCCCCCTGGGCGTACTTGACTTTGACCGAGACGGGGTTGACCGAGACCAGTTCCTCCAGCGCCTTGCCGTCTTTGGTGTATCGCTTGAACCCGACCCCGTCGCCCTTGACCAGAAGCTGCAGCACCATGTCCTTGACGAAGGCAAAGACCCCGAGTTCGGCGGCGAGCTCCACGGCGCCGGACTTCACCTGCTCGTCGTCGCTCGCGATCTTGATCTCGTCGCCCACGGCGAAGGTGCGCCAGGAGTTGACGCAGTTCTTCACCAACGGCTCCTCAAGGTAGTACTCCCAGGCCTTGCGGGCCCGCTCCTCCCAGGAGGCGGGGACCGCTTCGGTGGGGTTGATAGAACGGAACGCCGATGCGTCCAGAGCCGCGGCCGTGGCCAAGGGGATGAGCACGTCGGCGTCGGCTGTCAGCGTCGGGGCTTTGTCGGCTGCGGTGGCCGAAGAGGTATCGGGTTGTGGGTCGGTCCGTGTTTCCATCAGGGTCCTCCCGGTTGTGTCTTGCCCTTGGGGGCGCGACATTCGCGCCGTGTGGCGAGAACACCTCGCCCTAAGGGTTACTTACCGGAGGCGGGGGAAAAGCGTCGGAAAGGGGCGGGAAACGGCAGGGTTGGGGGGGGTGCGCTTCTGGATGGAAGGAACCGGCCTCAGGTCCACGGACCAGGTGCGTTCCAGGTGGTCGGTCTTGGCTTCCCGGAGGCAAGGGCCGCGACGACGGGCGACAGAAACTCACCCACCGAAGCTGCAATTTCTCCGAACGACGCGGGAACATGTTCCTGGTGGAGCCTATTCCGGAACGCCGCCCACTGGGTCTGCTTGTCATCGACGAAGGACAGGGTGAATGCCTCGACTTCCGACGGCAGCGCCGTGCCTCGACGCTCGAAGGTCAGCCGTATGGCCTGGGCCAGCTCAGGTCCGTTGAAGTCGAACTGTCGAGACAGCAACCAGATGTCGTAGAAATCCTTCATTCGACTGTTCAGCATTCCCAGCTTGACCATGGCTTCGAGTTTCTCCGCGATGGAGCTCTCGCGGCTATAACAGAGCAATCGCGGCGCTGGGAACCCCAGCATGGTCGGAAGGACCGATGCTTCAGGCTCGGGATACACGACGTCGCCGTAGCCGATGTCGATCTGCATGTGGATTCTCGCGGTGTCCAGTGAACCCGGGAACCGAATCCTGATCCCTTCGTAATCCGCGCCTTCGGTGATCCGCTCGGACCGAACGGAGTCCGGATCGAAGGCGAGACCGTCCGGTTCCACCTTGACGGCCAAGATGTCCCGGACCTGCTCGACGATGCCGCCTTCCTCGTTGCCCGTCCTGCCGAGCAGGTCGATATCCATGGTGGGGCGCGGTTCCGGCGAACCCCAGACTCTTAGCATCAATGCGCCCTTGAGAATAAACCGGTCGGCGTGTGCGGATTGGGACAGCCGGTAGAGGAATCGCTCCATGGCGAAGTATTGCAGCAGCTCGTTGAAGGGGCGTCGGTCGCTCCTGGCCCGGTCGAGGAGGCGTTGCCGGACCGACGCGGGCACGTTGCGGGGAGACGTCATAGGGTGGCCTCCAGGTAGGGCCGCATCACCTGCTCGACCCGGCAGATCTTGGCGTATTCGAGCAGTTCTCCCAGGTCGAACCCGTTTCGCGCCTTGTGGAGCTTCAGTGCTTCCAGCACCACGTCCATGCCGATCTTGTTGCGGAACTTGAAGCAGTCAGCCAGGGTCTTTTCGCGGTTGTAGACTTTGACGGGCACGCCATCGATGCGATGCGTTTCGATGCCAGGTTTGTATGCGGCAGGCGAGAACCTGTGTGCCCGGATGGGGGGATAGCCCAGCGACGGTACCCGTGAGTCCCTGGGCACCGCCACGGAAACCTCATGGGGGATCTGGGTCGTGATGTCGTGATAGGCGAGCGCGGAGACGAGACAGATGACGGCGTTCGGATACCGCAGGCTCACCGTGACCAGGTCCGGGTTGCCGATCGGGGGCAGTTCCACCAGCCGGTAGATGCCCCGGCTGACTGGCTCGATGACGCCCCGGTCCCTGAGCGCATAGAGCATATAGCGTGTGATCCCGTGCGCGATGGCCTCGCTCATGCGAAGCTGGCCACCGTGCTCGCGGAAGATTTCTTTAGGGCGTTCCCGCATATCCGGCTCCAGACATATCGTTCCTACTTGATTGTAAGTGATAACAATATGTCTGATTACGGCCAGGAAGTCAACCGGAAAATCACACGAAGACGGGGTCCGTCATCACCGGCACCAGGAAGACCGTCTCCTCTCCGACCTGATCGAGATTGGCCTGTTCCCTCACCAGCATGGCGCAGCGCACGGCGTCGACGATGTGATCGTTGCCCTTGGCGTAGACCACCCGCCCGTCGTGCAGGGTGTAAGTGTGCGTTGTGAACTGGTCTTCGATCTCCAGGTCCTCGACCGGGAACACGACCTGGCGGCGCTGCAGCGCGCCGTTGATGAGACTGGTCATGAACTCCTTGGTGCGCTTGCGGACCTGTTTGCCGTCCCGGACGGCCAGGGTTGTCATGCCGCCGAAGTCGTAGCCGCGTAGCCTCCCTTCGAGCTGTAGGTCCCGGTATTTGTCCAGGGTCAGCAGTTCCTGCACAACCGCCAGGCCGTTGCCGCCGTTGTCGACGCCAATGCCCGTGGCCGCGTAATAGCGGTCCAGCAAGCCGATCGTTTGGGCGATGTGGGGATAGGCGACGTGCTCCATGCGCACGCGCAGGATCAGCTTCAGAACGCGACGCTCCGGTAGCTCGACTTCCTGGAAGACCACGATCTCGGTGGGGTCGTTGGTGTAGCCGAGATCCCCGCCGATCCAGAACACGCCGGTCTGCGGCATCAGGTTCAGCAGCATCCCCAGCCGGTCGTGGGAGGCCTCCTCGGTCTCGCAGCCGCGCAGCTCCTCCCCCGTGATCACGCATTTCTGGTACTCGACGACGTCCTGGCGGCAGAGGTTCAAATGCTCGACGTTAAATGCCCCGTAGGAGGGCTTGCCGTGCTCGCCGGCCACCTCGTGCTGCCACCCGGAGCTGTCCTTGCCGCCGTAGAACTCCTCGAGTTCCGCCTCGCGCTCCTCGCTCCAGATCGGGTTCAACCAGGACGGCCAGCGGAACACTTGGAACTGGGTCGAACTGGTCAGCCGGTAGTAGGTGGTGTCGCGCAGTCCGTTGGGGGTCGAATAGATGCGGAGCGTCCCGCCGGCCTTGAGACACTGGCGTAGGGCCTTCCACGCCCGCTCGGTGAGCCAGGCGCCTTCGTCCACCCAGACGCGGTCCACGTGCAGGGACCGGAAGGAGTCGCCGTAGGCGCCCGCCGGACGGAAGTAGAGAATGGAGCCGTTGGTGAATTCCAGGCGGAAGTAGGGTTTGCGGTGGATCTTGGGTTTTCCATACTTGCTCAGTGCGATGCTGCCCATCAGGTCCGGGTTCGCGTCGAGCTGGAACTCGAACTCTTCGGTCAGGGTGTCCAGATGCCCCTGGTGGGGCGCGCCGACGAGGCCCTGGCTGCCCCGGTGCGTGAAGGCGAAGTGCAGCGCATCGGTGCTGATGCAGACGCTCTTGCCAACGTCGCGGCCGTCCAGGTGGATGATATTGCGCCCCGAGCACCGCAGGTCGTCGACCTGATGCGGCCAGTAGACCCTCTCTTGGCCATCCCGGTTGCGCAGGTAGGCTTGGCCCCACAGCACCGGGTCGGCCAGGGTCTTAGCCACTTCACGTTCTCTGGTGGATAGCGGAGCCATTCAGGGCAGCCTCGGTAACAGTGTTGCCCGGATGATCGTTCCCAACAGCTCGGCTAACTCCCGCCGCGTGGCCCGCATCCGCTCCCGGTCCCGGATCACGCCTTCGATGTCGGCGCGGGCCTGATCCAGCTCCTCCCATTCGCGGTAGGTCCGCCGGGCGGTTGCGGCCCGGGTCCGCACCTCGTCCATCTTTCCTTCCGCCAGCACCGCGCCGATCTCCATGAGCCGGCGCCCGACCGCGCGGACGGCTTCCCGGTTCTCTTCGAGAATCGTGTTCATCGCTTCTCCTTCTTCTTCTGCGGTTCCGCTTCGCTCCGCTCTTGCGGCGGCTTCTCACCCTGCGCCCAAGCCTCCAGGGCGGCCAACGCCTCGGCCAGACGCTCGCCGATTCCCTTAAGCCGCTCCCGCTCGGGGTGCTTCGCCTCCTCCAGGGTCTGGTTGGCCTCGGCCACGTATTCGGGCATGTGGCGGTTCATGGTTTGGATGGCGTGCTGGATACGCTGCGGCGGCCGCTTCGCTGCACAGCCTGCCAGGGAGGCCGCCAGGGTGAGGACCAGCACCGTCCGGGTCACGGTTTCAATCGGTCTTTTCATGAGATTCCTCCTCGCCCGCGTGTATGGCCTTGACTTCCGATCGACACGAAGCGTCCATGGTGTCGAGCGCATAAGCGCTTGTAGATCAACCATTTCAACCCACCGAAAAGGAGAGTCACATCATGACCGACACACTGCACGAGGCTGGGCAGGCCTACCTCGAACACCTGAAAAGCCAGGGCAAGAAGGAGCGCACGGTCTATACCTACGGCAAGGACTTCGAGCAGATCGAAGCCTTCTTCGGGGCCGACCGGAAGCTCAAAGGCATCTTGCCCCCCCACGTAGGCAAGTTCTTCCGCTCCGACGCGCTTCTGAAACTCGCGAGCGGCAAGCAGCGCGCCGAGCCCACCGTCAAGAAAACCATGCGGGTGCTGCGCATGTTCCTGGTCTGGGCCAAAGAGACCGGCCGGATCGACAAGCTGCCCCTGCCCAAGGGGACAGCCATGGGCCGGAACGTGAAAAAGGAAGGAGAGGATCAGCATGACGACGAGCGCGCTTCGGCTCCTGCCCAGTCCTGAACCGCTGGAGCTGGCGGTCGAGGCCTTCGCCAGAAGGCTGGCCGCCGAGGGGCGCTCTCCGAACACCACAAGTGCGTACCTTCGGGACCTCCGGCAGCTAAGGGAGGTCCTGTTGGAACGCCATCCAGGGCTCACCCTGGGCCACGTCACCAGCGCCATGCTGGATGAGGCGCTGACCTCGCCGGCGGTCGTCAACTCGGCCGCCGGCACACCTCGGGCTCCCGCGTCGCTGCACCGCTTCAAGGCGGCCGTCCGGTCGTTTTTCGCCTGGGCGGAGGAGACCGGGCAGGTGGCGGAGAACCCGGCCCGCTCGGTGACCTTGAGACGGCTGCCGCGCACCACACCGACCTTCCTGACCGAGGCCGAGAAACGGCGGCTGTCGAAAGAACTGAGGGGCAGCTCCTCCAAGCTCGCCTGCCGGGACCGGGTGATCGTCGAGTTGTTCCTGGGAACCGGCATCCGCCTGCGAGAACTGGTCAACCTCGACATTGACGACGTCGACCTCGACGCCAAACATCTCCGGGTCCGTGCCAAGGGCGGCGTGCCCCAGGTGAAGTTCCTAAAGTCCACGCTGCGCTCCCTCCTGCGTTTCTACTTGAACGAGCGCCGCTGCCAGGGCAATGGCGACTGCCGGGCGCTGTTCCTCTCCAACCGCGGCTCGCGCCTGTCTGCGGGGCAGGTCGCCAACCGCGTCAAGCACTGGCTGCGAAAGGCGCGCATCCGCAAGCGCATCAGTCCCCACGGTCTGCGGCACACCTTCGCCACCCACCTCTACAGCCGTACCGGCGACATCCTGGTGGTCAAACGGGCCCTTGGGCACCGGGACCTCTCCACCACGGAGATCTACACCCACCTGGTCGACGACGCCCTCGAGGACGCCCTCGAACGGCTCTAGGCGGTAGGCTGGCCCAGAAATCAAGCGGTCCTTCGGGGCCGCTTTCCTATTCCCGCCCCAGGACAGGCACTCGCAGAAGCCGGAGACAGTGAGCTGACAGTGCGCTCCCTGGCCTCCCTGAACACCATTGCCGAATGTGAGCTGGGCAGCAATGGAGCCTTCCGGTGAGGACCGGAAGGATTGGTTGACAAAAGTTTCCGCTGCCTGGGATTCCATGGCCAGCCCCCGATACGCGACCTGCTCGGCAAGGCCGTTTTTGTCCGCGCGAGGGTCTGTTTGGCACACTTTTGGGCCGGTTTTTGCACCCAGTTGACCCCTTTTTGAACCGTTTTTGCGGCAATTCTGAACCAAGTGGGGACACAAAACCGCCGCCCCCCGAGCGAAGCGACAGGCGGCCTCCGGGGAGCGGTTCACCACCGCCACGGGGAGGTCCACTGCCTCCCGGCCGGATCTGCTGGAGATGGGCTGGGGAGGGTCGCCGGCCCCCACAGCCCACTGGCCCGCTAGCGTCGGAAAAACCTCTCGGAGAAGGTCTCGGATGGGTGGTACAGCTTGGTTGGGGGTCTCCCACTCGCGGGCGATCTGGGTGGCCTTCTGGGAGCCGGGCGGACGGGCGCCTCTTCGCAGCCGCCCCGTCTCGCGCCTCGAAGCGTCCCTCATTCGTCGCTCCCAGGAGAGCCGCTTCCACTTGGCCGGTTGGCGGTGTGGCGGACCTGGCCTCCCACGTTTCGCCTCCAGTCGCCTGCCCTTGTCAGGTCCGAGAAGCGGCGGTCGCTCCGTCCCATTCTCCGCGTGCTGTCGTTGGAAAAACGGGCCGCGCGTGGGGCTACAGCAGAAGTCGAACGAACACGTCTTATGCTGGATTCCGCCAGAACGGACCGCCGTAAGTCTTTGGTTCTTCGGAGCCGGGTTCTCCCGCCGCCTGGTGTTATCCTCAATCATTTTCGCGTTTTCCGTCTCTTGGCTCGCTTTCGGGCCGGTTTCTTCTCCGACTCGGCCAGCTTTTCCAGCAAGGCTGTGGCCCACTCGGCCGGTGTGGTTCCGGGACCGCTGGGGACTTCACCCTCGCGGGCGATCTTGGTGGCCTTGAGATCCTTGAGATGGCAGCGGATCATCCGGTCGAGTTTTTCCGAGGCGTCGATGTCCCCGTTGATCTGAGCCCGCACCAGCTTCACCGCGTACACCGCCACCAGTTCGACCTGGAGGAAGTCCGAGCTCTTGTTGAACACGAAGTCGTTCCAGAGGCGGTCGATGATCTCCTGAAAGAGTTTCCGTTCCTCATCGTCCAGGCACTGATTGGCCCAGATGCCGTGGGTCATGGGGTACAGGTTGTTCGGCTGGGCGCCGGCGCGCTTGGGTGGCTGGGCGACCCCCTCTGCACCGTGCCAGCGGTCCAGGTTCTGCTGGTCTTTCTTGTTTAATGGCACGACCGGCTCCGACGATGTGTTCAACGGCAAGCCTCAAGCGCCCCCACCTCGGGGTTCGGGGGGAAAGATAGATTTCGCCCCCAAAACGAGAAAGCCGTCTTTGGTTACTTACCGGAAAGTTTCGGAATGTGTCGGCTGCGATGCGCGGTCCTCGGCCAGGATCTGCCGCACGCGGCGCGTTGTGACCCCGGCCAGCTTGCCGATCTCGCGGGTGGAGACGCCTTGATCCGTCAGGGCCAGCACGAGCTTGCGACGCGTCTCATAGAAGTGCGTATGGGCCGGGACCCACAGCAGGCCCGTGAAGTGTTGCTGGACCTCGCTGAACAGATCCGGCGGCAGCACGTCCTTGGCGTTGGCATATCGACGGTTCACGGTTTGCTGGTCTTTTTCTTCATCCATGGTTGATCCACCTCCGGATTGAAAAAGCGCAGACGGTTTTCATTAGGCGGCGGGCCGACGATCTCGATGGACTGCCGGGTCACCTCGCCGACGCGCTTGTTCTCGTCCAGGAAACAGACGAGGCCATAGTCCTCGCCACAGGGAAAACGGAATCGTCCCCGGTTCTGGTAAAGCCGAGCCTCACTCCATCCGAGGGATAGCGCCTGGTCGCGGATGGCATCGACCTTGGGCACGGCCGAGGTCCGTACCCGTTGGGTGAAACGCCAGTCGCCGTCTTTGGGAAAGAGATACGGACGGGTGTCCGGGGACGTCCCCTTGGGTTCGGTTCGTGCGGCGGCGGGTTGGTCCTCGGGCGGAAAGAGCATCGGCGGCACGTAGGTCTTCAGGTTGAATGACTGGACCGCCGAGCGGAGGACCTTTTCTCCCAGGTGATCTATCGCCCATGCGTGGACGGCGTTGAACCGGGCGCGCAACTTATCGAAGGCCGGAGCTGCGGAACGGCCGGATTGGGTGGCCTTCCTGGCCAAGTCCATCTTGTGCCGCAGCCAGGCGTAGTAGTCCGGATCGAGCCGCCGGAAACAGGTCCCGAAGACACCGACATAGTCTCGCCCGTAGTCCTGCGGCCGCTTGGTCTCAAAGAACGTCAGGTTGGTGGAGGCGTAGAGCGCGGTTTCCCGCTTGCTCGATTCGGTGGCGGGGGCGTCGTCCTTCCTGATCGGGATCGGGTCATCGTCCCCCGCTTTTTGTCTCTCGAGTATTTCTAGAAGGCTCACGTGCGGCTCTCCGGTTGACAGTCTTCCCTAGGAGATACTTACCGGAGCGAACCGCAAAGTGCCGGATGGTGAACGGGTAAATGATCCCGTTGGACCCTCTGGAACCTCCAATCATCCCCTCTCACGAGCGGTAACTGATTGAATTCATTGAGGGTTGGTTGTGATTGCCGAGGCGTAGAAGAAAAACGATCTCTGCAGCAGCAGGCTCTCTTGGCGCCGACAGAGGTCCCTCAAATGCCTGCTGTGGATCGCACTAGGGGAGGAAACTTTCTGAAGCCCCTTTCACCACAACCACCTAAGCCATTGATTTCACTTAGGTAAATGTGGTATTCAGTACGCCATCCAAGGATCTGGTGACAGGGTCTGCCAGCAGGCTCACGGGGCTGTTGAGCGGGACCACCCAAGGCGTCGTGATGGGATGGTGTCCTTTTGCGCGTCTGCAGACTGATCGTCTCTTCCTCGACCATTACGGGGTAGCGAACCTCGCGCAAGCGTAGGTTGGAGGGATCGATAGCTGAGCCAGATTCGGACCGCCGACTGTACTGAGGAGTAGCTGATGCGTGTCGGGCTACGGAAATTCTTCGGCAGAGCTCTGTATCGGGCCGTCAAGCGCTGCTCGAGCCGACCGAGAACGCGGCCCGGTCCCTCTTTGTCACTGCTCCGAGACCTGTTGATCATCAAGGTCTGCCTCTGGGCCGGCGCGGACCCGAACGTGAAAGTTAACCAGAAGATCGGCATTTTCGGCAAGGCGACCGATAAACGGAGAACAGCGTTGCATGAGGCGGCTTGCAACGTCTATGTCACTCATGAGATCATCCAGCCGTTGCTGGCCGTCGGTGCGAATCCAAACGATAGGGATTCGGTCGGAGACTCGCCTCTCCATCTCCTGATCAAGAATGCCGCCCCGAGTTGGTTCCAAGGATACACCAACAGCCTCAGAGAATTGTTGGCGGCCGGTGCCGATCCCAACGCCCGCAATGCTTCCGGCGAGACTCCCTTGCACGGGGTACGAAACGGTTACGATGTCGAGTTGTTGGCAAGGGCCGGCGCCGACCCGAACGTGGCCAGTCCGTCCGGGGACACCCCGCTGCATCACGCGGCGCCCCGTGGGAATTCGATGGTTGTCCGGGAGCTGATGGTCGCCCGTGCAGATCCCACGGCAGAGAACAACGACGGGGCCACGCCGGCGGACTTGGCTGCCCAAGCAAAATTGAAAGAGAGGATACTTGAAAACCTCCTCAAGCAGCTGCACCCGTCCGGCGGTCCTCGAAGTCAAAAAGAGAGGGCACGGGAGTCCGCACTCCGGTCCGGAAAGGTTGTCCCCATCAATAAAGCCGAGTCCATCCGCGCGGCGGCAGAGCCGGAACAAGAGCGTGAAGAAAAGCTGAGACGCGATTGATCTGAGGCCGCCTTGGAAGACACGGCTCGCTACCGTTGCCGCTACGCCAATTCCTGCCAGGAAATCCGTCTGGGAGCCTGGGGCTTGTGTCGGGCTGCCGAAAGCGCCGAAGGTACCTTCGGCGCTCAGAGACCTTCGGCGGCCACCTTCGGCGCTTGGTTCTTCTCTTATATCTTATTATTTATCAATAATTTAGAGATAGATAGAGTATAGAAACGCCGAAGGCGCCGAAGGGTTTTGAAAAATATTACTCCTCGTGTGAGCCAAAAAAAAGGGTGGTCCGGTCCTACCTAGGAGGATGTTTTCGAAGCCTTCTTCGGTGCCGACCGGAAGCTCAAGGGCATCCTGGCGCCGCACGTCGGCAAGTTCCTCCGCTCCGACGCGCTGCTGAAGCTCCCGAGCGGGAAGGACCGCTCGAAGCCCACGGTCGAGAAGACCAAGCGCGTGCTGCGCATGTTCCTGGTCTGGGCCCACGAGACGGGCCTGATCGACAAACTGCCGCTGCCCAAGGGCACCGCCATGGGCCGGAGCGCCAAACATAAAGGAGGTCGCCAGCATGACAAGCGCCGCAAACAGCGCGCTTCGGCTGCTGCCGGGGCGTGAGCCGTTCGAGCAGGCGGTCGCCGCCTTCGGCAGAAGGCTCGCCGCCGACGGCCGCTCCCCGAACACCATCAGCGCGTACCTGCGGGACCTGCGGCAGTTGACCGCCGTCCTGTCGGAACACCATCCGGCGTTCAGCCCGGACCGCGTGACCAGCGCCATGCTCGACGAGGCGTTGACCTCGCCGGCGGTCGTGACTTTGGCGACCGGCAGCCCCCGGTCGCCGGCGTCGCTGCACCGCTTCAAGGCGGCGATCCGGTCATTCTTCGCCTGGGCGGAGGAGACCGGGCAGATCGAGGAGAACCCCGCGCGGTCGGTGACCTTGCGGCGGTTGCCCCGGACCACGCCGAGCTTTCTGACCGAGGCCGAGAAGCGGCGGCTCTGCAAAGAGCTCCGGGGCAGGACCTCGGTGCTCGCTCGCCGGGATCGGCTCATCGTCGAGCTGTTCCTGGGAACCGGCATCCGATTGCGGGAGCTGGTCGATCTGGACGTCGACGACGTCGACCTCGATGCCAAGCATCTGCGCATCCGCGCCAAGGGCGACGTCCCGCAAGTGAAGTTCCTAAAGTCCACGCTGCGCTCCCTCCTGCGGGCCTACCTGAAGGAGCGCCACCGCCTGGGTGACAGCGAAGGCCGGGCGCTGTTCCTCTCCAACCGCGACACGCGGCTGTCGGAGCGCCAAGTAGCCAGGCGGCTCGATCACTGGCTCCGGGCCGCGGGGATCGACAAGAAGCTCAGCCCGCACGGCCTGCGCCACACCTTCGCCACGCACCGCTACAGCCGCACCGGCGACATCCTGGTGGTCCAGCGGGCGCTCGGGCACCGGGACCTGTCGACTACACAGGTCTACACGCACCTGGTTGACGACGCCCTCGAGGACGCCATCGAGCGTCTCTGAGTCCGCGCAGGGCGCTGGGAAAGAGCGGTCCTTCGGGGCCGCTTTTTCTTTCGCGCGCTGGGACCGCCACTCATAGAGGCCGGAGACAGTCCCTTGACAGTCCCGTCCCTGAACACAATTGACGCGTGTGGGCCGGACAGCATCGGGGCCTTCCGATGGCGGCGACCGGAAGGCTGGATTGACAAATCCTTCCGTCCGGGCCGATTCCTGGAACGTCAGAGAACACGTCTTATCGGACGTTCCCGCCGATAAAAGCGGCGGAAACCCGCGTGTTTCGGGGACGTCGCAGCAGGCGGCCATGGTGTTATCCGCCATCATTTCCGCGTTTTCCGCCGCTTGCGGGGCTTCCGGGCCGGTTTCGCTTGCGCCTCGGTCAGCTTTTCGAGCAGCGCCGTGGCCCATTCGGCCGGCGTGGTCTGGGGACCCGTGGGGGTGTCGCCCTCGCGGGCGATCTTGGTGGCCTTCAGGTCCTTGAGATGGCAGCGGATCATCCGGTCGAGCTTCTCGGCGGCATCCATGTCGCTGTTGATCTGGGCGCGCACGAGCTTCACCGAGTAGACCGCCACCAGCTCGACCTGCAGGAAGTCCGAGCTCTTGTTGAACACGAAGTCGTTCCAGAGCCGCTCGATGATTTCCCGGAAGAGCTCGCGCTCGGAATCGTCCAGGCACTGGTTGGCCCAGATGCCGTGGGTCATGGGGTTCAAGTTGCTCTGGGGGGCGCCGACGCCCCTGGGCGGCTCGGCCTTGCCCTCCGCGCCGTGCCAGGTGTCGAGGTTCTGCTGATCCTTCTTGTTCACTGCCACCGGCCGGCTCCGACGATGTGTTCACGACAGGTCCCATTGCTTCCCAATGTCGGGGTCCGGGGCGGAAGATGGATTTCGCCCCGATACGAACGCGTCGTCGGTTACCTACCGGCAGATGCCGGGATGTGTCGGCTACCCCTTGCCGCGAGCCTTGGCGAGGATTTGACGTACGCGGCGCGGCGTGACGCCCGCGAGCTCGGCGATCTCCTTCGTCGAGACGCCCTGATCCCTGAGAGCCAGCACGAGGTTGCGGCGCACGGCGTAGAAGTGCGTGTCGGCCGGGACCCAGAGCAGACCGGTGAAGTGCTGCTGGACTTGCCGGTAGAGCTCCGGCGGCAGAACGTCCTTGGCGTTGGCATATCGGCGGCTCACGGGCCGCTGGTGGTTTTCTTCAGCCATGGCTGATCGACATCCGGGTTGTAGAAGCGCAGCCGGTTCTCCTTGGGCGGCGCTCCGACGATCTCGATGGACTGGCGAGTCACCTCGCCGATCCGCTTGTCGTCCTCGAGGAAGCAGACGAGGCCGTAGTCCTGGCCGCAGGGAAACCGGAAGCGGCCCCGGTTCTGGTAGAGCTGGGCCTCGCTCCAGCCGAGCGAGAGCGCCTGGTCGCGGATGGCGTCGACCTTGGGGATGGCCGACGACCGAATGGGCTGCGTGAAAGCCCAGTCGCCGTCCTCCGGGAAGCGGTACGGAGGGGCGGCCGGTGGTGAACTCTTCAGTGGAGGTGGCGCGTCAGTCGGCTGGCCATTGCCGGGATCGAGCGGCGGCGGCGCATAGCGCTTCGGATCGAGCGACTCGATGGCGGAACGGAGTGCCTCTTCTCCGAGATGCTCCATCGCCCAGGCGTGAATGACGTTGAAGCGGGTGCGCAGTGCGCCGAAGACCTGGGCCGTGATGCGTCCTGCGCCCGCGGCCTTCTTGGCCAGGTCCATCTTGTGCCGGAGCCAGGCGTAGTAGTCGGGATCGAGCCGGCGGAAACAGGTCCCGTCGATCCCGACGTCCCGGGCGTAGCCATGCGGCTCGTCAGTTTCCCAGGACTCGAGGTTGGTGGCCGCGTAGAGCGCGGTTTCCCGCCCGCTTGATCCCCTGCCGGGGACGTCGTCCCCCCTGATCGGGGTCGTGGCGTCGTCCCGGCCTGCGTACTGCTCGAGAAGTTTCAGAAGGCTCACGTCCGGGTCTCCGGTCAGCGGGTTGATCTCGGGAGATACCTACCGGAGCGAGACGTTGGATGCCGGAGGGTTGGGGGTGTGAGAGTTGTCCGCGTGCCGGATCGGACGTCGGTATCCCGTTCCTACCAGGGTGTTCGCAGGAACGCCGTACCGCCGAAAGTGCCGAAAGGTCTTTCGGCGGTCAGGGGACTTTCGGCGTCCCCTTTCGGCGCTGTAGTCACTCTTGTACCTCTTTCTTTTTCAATAAGTTAGAGAGATATAGAGAGAAGAATGCCGAAAGCGCCGAAAGGTTTCAGGAAATATCCCCCCGTGTGGGACGTTCCATTTAAGGGTGCATCAGTCGAGCTCCGATACCCCATTTTATGTTTGATGGGTATTTACTTGACTCAGGTATTGGGAAATAGCCCCTACATGTTGTGGTCGTCCGTAGCGCGTGTCGCGGTGCCTCCGACCAGCGATTTGTAGGGTGCCGGTGGCACGGCGACGGCCTGTTGAACCAGGCGGTAAAAGAGCTTGCCTCGACTTCTGGACTTGCGGCGGTTGAAGCGGAAGGCGAATTCGTCGAGGTAGGAGTCGAGATGCTCGTGACTGACCGCTCCTTGATGCGTGCCCAGTATCCAGCGCTTCACTAACGACACCACGCGGTGCACCCGGGGGAGCAGTTTCGAGGCGCGCGCCGGTTGCCCCTCCAGGTAGCTCACCTCGTGGCGATAGCCGTCGCCTTCGAGCGGTTCGTATCCCAGCCAACCGTCGGTATGGACCACGCTGCCGGGTTCGATCGACTCGCCGACGAAGGCCATCAAGCTGTCCCCGGAGGCGTTGGGAATGGTGCGTATCCGAACCCGCCCGATGCCGGCACCATCTTCCTCGGCCGCTACTACAATCAGCGCCTTAGCGTCGGTTTGGCGACCGCGCACGCCCTCCTCCAAGCCTCCTAAGTAAGTCTCGTCAACCTCCACGCGCCCGCTGAGCCGATCGCGTCCGGGCCGCACCATGGCGCGCCGGAGCTTATGCAACCAAGTCCAGGCCGTTTTGTAGCTGCCCAGGCCCAACACCCGCTGCAAGCCCAGCGCGCTCGCCCCGTTCTTCTGGCTCGTGAGCCACCACATGGCTCGAAACCAACTCTGGAGGGGTTGGCGGGTGTCTTGAAATATTGTGCCCGCCGTTGGAGAAGCTTGATGCCCGCAGCCGGCGCACTCCAGCAGCGCTGTCCGCACCGCCCACGCTTTGTCGTGCCCGCATCGCGGACAACGAAAACCCTCCGGCCAGCGGAGTTGACACAGATACTCTCGACAGGCCTGCTCGGTGGCGAAACGCGCCTCGAACTCGGCCAGATTCCGAGGATAATCTTCCATTTCCCCGATCCTACATCTTGTGGTCACCTGAGTCAAGTAAATACCCATCCCAGTCTATTACAGCGCCGAAAGGTCTTTCACGCCGCCGAAAGGTACCTTTCGGCAAAGCAACTCTCTTGAGTCAAGGCCCCTGTACATGCAGCCGCGCTGGGCGTGACGGGGAGGCCAATCTGCCTGTCGAGGGTCGATTTCGCAGATATGATGAAAAAACAAAGGGGGCTTCATGTCTAGTTTGACAACACTGGCGCGCCACTCATCGAGGGCGACAACTGTTTCGGGGAGAACGCAAACCGTTGGGACGGCTTCCCAAGAACCATCAATGACGAGACCTGACCTGAAGGAGAACCCGAATGAGCTACAAGCTCGATAAGGCCGATGCGGCAGCAAGGACCTATGCCACGGCCAAGCTGAACGCGGCAGCGGTGCTGTCCGCATCCTACCTCCGCGATATGTACGATCCGGAAACCTTGGGGTTCATAAGTACAGCCTACACCGCCGCGCATGAGGCAATGGAACTGTTGTTGAAGCTGTACCTAAGAAGGGGGCTCAAGAAGCCCGAAAAGAAGACTCAGGGCCACGATCTCGGCAAGTTGTTCATGATGTGGGATGAGGAGAGACGCACGAAAGCCGAACTTGAATACCAATGTGTCGTGTTGGCCGATATTAATGACAATCGCATCAATTCTCCCGAGGCGCATCGAGCGGTGCTTGGCTTTGACTGGAATAGCGCGCTGCCGCCCGACTACAGCGAACGCAAGGCGGAGCACCGCGAAACCTTTCAACAGTACAAAAAGAAACTGCTGCACGAGGGTTCTCCCACGGTGCGGGATGTCCTTAACAATTTGGATGTTAGGTTGGGGGCCAGAAATATTACTTGGCTCTGCGAACTGAACTATCAGCACGTGATCAAGGGATTCCCGTGTAAGCCGGAGGCCTATTATCCGGATGAGTTGCTGTCCGTTGAGTGGGGCCGGTTTGCTGAGGCCACCAAGCAAGGCTCGCCCCTGGGGGTTGTTGAGGCATTCCTGAAGAAGGAGGGAACCAATAGCGTATTCGTAGGATTGCGCTACCTGGACGAGGACGAAGAGACACCTGAAAAAGAGAGCATCATCTTCGGTGGCCCGTCCAGCAGCTTCCATTGCTTTGTTGGATCGCCGTTCTTGCGGTTGGCCATGCCCATCTGCGTGTAGTTGCACACCCGCCGTTCCGAATTCACCTGAATCGAGACGGTGTGTCCGTCCATGAACCGGATCGACACATCGCTCCATGAGCTGCCAGGGGGCGTCCGGAAGTGAATCGTCGAGCCGTCGTCCTCGGGAGCGGGCAAGTTGGCCGCTCGGAACGACGACAGGATGTCGTCGAGCGACCGGCGGAGGCGTAGTTTGCGGCGCCCGGCCAAGTCGAGTTCTTCCGCCAGCGGAATGAACGCCGATTTCTGACTTGCCAACACCTGTTCGGTCGGCGCCGTGCAGAGAGCCCGCGTGGGAGCGAGCAGGACAAATGGCCCATCGGCCCGGCTCACGAGGCTGCTGACAACGTGCTGGAAATTATCCGGTTCCAGCTGGATCGTCAGATAGACGGGAAAACGGAAGCCCGCGTAAGGCGAGTAGACACCGAGCGACATCGTTAGATGGAGCCCGTTCTCGGTGTGCGGTTCTCCTATCAAATTGAAGGCGCCGGCCACCGCCTGATCGAAGGCCGAGCGGTCCCATTCGTAGAGGGCGATGTCCGAACGCTTGAGCGAGAAGGTCGCACAGCCACGCTCGCACCGGCAGACCGCCACGATGTCGTTCGACCCATGCTCAACCACGTCATGCGCGCACCCGCAGCCGGGGCGAGCCATGCAGGGATGCGAAGTGGCCCACCTGCCGTTGGGCCGAAGAAACGACTTGGCTGCCGCGTACTCATCGCCGAACCGCGCGCGCCATTCCGCGTCTACGGCCAACAAGCCGGGCACGGTCTCCAGCGCTGGCCAGAAGCCTCTTGGGCTACTCCTCATCTTCATCCTGTTCGATGAAGCCACGCCTGGTGAGCCAGTCCTCCACGACGTCGGCGTCGCTGTCCCTGGTGTACTGGGCGATGTTCGAGGGGCGGATGGTCACCGTGCGTGGATTCTTCGCATCGGTGAACTTCACGTGAAAGCTCGCTCGCAGGATTGGTGTCATGGCTGGAAGGCTTCGCCCCCTTCCTTCCAGCGCGGCGAAGATGTCGTTCGCCTTGCGGATTTCGATCTCCCGCTGGGCGCCGCCCCACAGGAACTGAACTTCCTTGAGCCGCACCCAGTCCATGCCATCGATGTCAGTGCAAACGATGGACGCCGGTCCCGCCGTCCGGAGCGGTTCGAGCGTGTACTTGCCGGTGCCGGGAAAGAAGTCTTCGTCGCCGAAGAGATGGCGGCCGAACTCCCGGCGGTAAGTCTCCTTCTCTCCCTTGTTGCAGGCGTTCATCCGGAGGTCACCGGGGGCCGGTTCATAGACCAGCACGTCATGCTTCTCCGGGCGGTAGAACACGCTCGAGGTCCGGGCGCCGTCGAGGCTGCCTTCACGCCGGAACGGATCGCCGTGGCGCACGAGGAACCAGATCGAATCGCCCTTCGGATACACGAACACCCGTGATCCACGGCCACGCTTCTTCTTCTCGAACCAGTCGTCCAGGTCACGTTCAAGGGTGGCCAGCGTTTCCCGTGAGGGTCGTCTGAACGCGGGGACCGGCCGGGTTTCGGTCTGGAAGTACTCGAAGGACCGCGGCCGGGTGAGGAACTGCTCGGCGTGCTTGCGTTCCAGGAGCTGACGGTCCTGGAGGAAGACCTGGACCGCGACATCCGCCGCTGTGGGGTCGGGCTTCCCATCCAACGAGATGCCGTTCGTCTCCGCCTCCTCCAGCAGCAAGTCCATGGACTCGTTAGTGGACATTTCGTTGACAAAGTAGAGGGCATCGACCAGGCCTTTCGGCGTGCCCGTGTCCGGACTCATCAGCACCCCGACCAGCCGCTCGTGGTCCAGACCATTCGAGGCGGACGGCGGCGGCAACTTCAGCCCTCGGCCTTCGAAGTAAGACCGGTACGGCCCCAGGAATTCGTGGAGACTCTGCGGCGCGATGGCCTTGAGGACGGCGGGCTGGGCGAAACGCCGGAGGTTGTAAGTTGCCATGGGTTGGACTCTCCTTATCTATCTAGTGTTCTTGGATCGCCCCGGCGTTCGACTCATTCGCCCTGGACCGGCTGATGGCCACGACCTTGCCCAGGATGCTCAGTCCATCGTCCGGGCCGATCCGCATGGGTCGATGTATCGGGTTCTCGGGCCGGAGTTCGATGCGTTCGTCACGGATGAAGAGCCGCTTGACCGTGGCCTCCTGATCCAGCAGCGCGACCACGATGTCGCCGCTTTCCGCCACTGGCTGCTCCCGAACCACAACGAGGTCCCGGTCGTGGATGCCGGCGCCGATCATGCTGTCACCCCGAACCTCAAGCGCGAAACAGCGGCCGGAACGGACGGCCCGGCTGTCCACGAGGACCTCGCCGATGACGTTTTCCTCAGCCAGGATCGGCTGGCCGGCGGCAACGCTGCCGACGATGGGAACGGCCAGCAGCTCGAGCACATCGTCCATCGGCTCCCGAACAACGGTAAGCCCGCGAGCCTTCCTCGACTCCCGTTTCACGTAGCCTTTGCGCACGAGCTGGTTGACTTGGTCATGCGCGCTCGGGGCGGATATCCCGAGACTGTCGGCGAGTTCCTTGATGGTCGGAGGGAGCCCCCGGTGGTCGATGAAGCGGCGAAGCGCGCGCAGTGTGCGCCGCTGTGGGTCGGTAATCTCCACGGCGGGTCGCCTACCTCTCGGTTGACCATTCATGTCAAGTCCTCTCAGATGGAGACTGCGGTTGATTCCCTCCCACGGGCGGAGATCGGAGGCCTCGAGCAGAGATCCACCGAACCTGCATGTCCAATTGATCGTGATTGCTCGCTCCGCCCATAAGGCGAATAAGTATTATATATGACCTAACAAATATTAGGGCAATAGCAAAACGAGGAAGGGCAGGAAAAAGCCGGAGCGATCTTGGAAAGCGGAGACGGGGACGATGTCCCGCCCGGTACGGAAGGGAGCTACTACTTCCCCTGCCGAGCGACGAGCTGCGCCCACATCGCGCGCTGGCGGCTGCAGCGCGGCAAACCGGCGATGGGGAGGACGCCCTTCTGGCGGATGGGATCGCGCTTGATAGGGGTGCGGCGGCTCAGCCCGAGGCGAACCCGAACTGGGCTCTCTGCTGCTCCCAGTCGATGGGGAAAGTTCGGATCAGTTGGGCGAGCGACAGGCCGGACGGTTCCTCCCCGTTGAGGATCGCTTCGATGATGTCGGGGGCCAACGTGGTCAGCTTCAGGATGCGCGCCACGTAAGAGGTGTCCACGTCCAGGTTCCTCGCCAGATCCGACACGGAGCGAAACGCCCCACTCTCCAGCGCCTCCGACCAGGAGAAGGCCCTGCCCAGGGCTTGAACCACGGCCGCCTGAACCTCCGATGGGCTATCCGGAACATCGCCATCCAGCGCCCGAGGGGCGAAGATCATCTTCCGGCCCCGCATCCGCCGGATGTGCATCGGAATATGAACCCGGAGATTGCCGGTCTCCGTCAGCGCGAGGGTCGGCTGCGTGTTCATCGGTCGTGGCCCCGTTCCCTGGCCTCGGTCGCCAGCCCACTCAGCTCGACGATGAGGCTGGTCAAGCCCTGGGTCTTTAGTTCCATGTCGATGCCGGTCTCCCGGATTTCCACTTTCTCGACCAGCAGCCGTATCACCCGGTTGCGTTCCAGCGGGAACAGGTCCTCCCAAAAGGTCTCCACGCTTTGGAAGGCCTCCGAGACGTCCCGTTCCGCGACTGGATCTGATTCGAACGCCTGGGCTCTGGCCGAGATATCCATGAGCTGGCGACTCAGGGTCACCGCCTCCTGGTTGAGCTCGAGTAATGAGGCTCCGGGGTCCGTCCCGTTGCCGTTGGGCGCTGCCGCCTCCGCAAGCGCCCGCTCGCGGACGGTCAGGAGGTCACCTTCCAGTTGCTCTTTCTGAGTCAGCAGCCGTTCCCGCTCGACTTCTTCCATGCCCTTGGCGGCAAAGTAGGTCTGGGACATGAGCGTCGGGGTTCGGAAGACCGCGCTCAGCTGCTCCAGCACGACCTTTTCAATGTCCCCGGCCGGGACGCGCTTGAGCTGGCAGCGGCTGACCGCTCGCTTGGCATCCCTCGCGCAGTGATAGTAGGTGTAGCGCCGCGGCCCCTTTTGGGTGTAGGTCAAGCCCATCGCACCGTCACAGTGGCCGCAGCGAACCACGCCCTGCAGCGGCGAGATGATCTTGGTTTTGGCCTTGGCCTGCTTGGCCCGGGTGTTCTCCGAGAGCACCGCCTGAACCTTCTCCCACAGTCCGTTGGAAACGATGGCCTCATACTCTCCGGGGTAGCCCTTCCCCTTGTGGACCACCTCGCCCCTATAGGTGCGGTTGCCGAGCAAGCGGTAGACGTGGCCGGTATTCCAGGGGCTCCCTGGCCGGTGTTTTCCTTTCTTCGTGGTCCAGGACTTGGTGTGGTAGCCCTGCTCGTTGAGCTCGGCGGCCACCGCTCTGGCGGAGCCCAGTTGGGTGAAGCGCCGGAAGATGTGTTGGACTAGCCGCGCTTCCTCCGGATTGACGAGCAGCTTCTTCTGCTCTCGGTCGACGTCGTAGCCGAGGATGGCCGGGCCGCCACAGTACTTGCCCCGCCGCTTGGCGGCCGCAACCTTGTCCCGGATGCGTTCGGCGATGACCTCCCGCTCGTATTGGGCGAAGGTGATCAGAATGCCCAGGAACATGCGCCCGGTCGGGTCGGTGGTGTTGAAGTGCTGGGTGACCGAGACGAAGCTGACACCCGTCTGGTTGAACCGCTCGATCATCTTCATGAAGTCGAGCAGCGACCGCGACAGGCGGTCGATCTTGTAGACCACGATCACGTCCACCTTGCCCGCGTCCACATCGGCCAGCAGACGCTGCACTCCGGGGCGCTCCATGTTGCCGCCGGAGAAGCCGCCGTCGTCGTAGCGGTCGGGCAGCGCACGCCAGCCCTGCATGCGTTGGCTTTCGATGTAGGCCTCGGCCGATTCCCGCTGAGCATCCAGCGAGTTGAATTCCTGCTCCAGGCCTTCCTCGTGACTCTTGCGGGTGTAGATGGCGCAACGGATGAGCTTCGTCCCCGTGGGGTTGTTTGTGCCGGTATCAGGCATGCTGGCCTCCTCGGTTGTCCCTCTTCAGACCGAAGAAGACCTTGCCGTTCCAGCGGGTGCCGGTGATCTCGCGAGCGACG
The DNA here is from genome assembly GCA_965248235.1 of Bryobacterales bacterium. Classification (GTDB taxonomy): domain Bacteria; phylum Acidobacteriota; class Terriglobia; order Bryobacterales; family UBA6623; genus UBA6623. The sequence continues at coordinate 505,885 of CBDFIU010000005.1, forward strand.
GCGCTCAAGGAGCGGAACATCCGGCCCTCGTACTCGAAGCCGTTCTCGTGGGCGAGGACCTCGTAGCGGCGGTCCTTCCATATCCTGACGAACCGGGTGCCGGGCAGGATGTCCGCCTGCCCCTGAGCGACGCCGGAGGTCCGGCTCTCCACTCGAGCGACGCAGTCCTCCCGGGCAACTTGCTGCAACCGCGTCTTGGCGGCCTCCGACAGGCCGCCGTAGAACAGCTCCTGGACGCGATAGGCCAGGCGTTTGATGAGGAATCGCCGCTTGTAGCCGGGCGGCTCGCCGCCGTACAGATCACGCCACTTCTCGTGCAGCTGTTCCATCGACAGCGTCTCGAGCGTGGCCAGCTGCCGCAGGACGGAATGGCGAGCACGCGAGCCATTGCTGCTCTCTGGCGATCCCCTTCCGAACTGATTCACCGGCAACCCTCCACTCTCGCTCTGGACGCCTTTGTTGGACACGAACGCTCTGTTCGCACCAGAAAGCAAGTCCTTCTCCCACTTGCACTTAGAGATTCATCACCTTTCTCCCGATATCGCGCGAAGCCTCGCCCTTCCGGGCTCTCCGGCGGAGCACGCCGACGGCCAGGATCGAGGCGATGGCTTCCAGATTGGCTTTCGGGGGAAGCGGTTCGGGCTCGGGGCGGACCCCTGGTTCAGGCCGGTCGGGACGGTTGGTTCCCAACTCGACATCGGCATTCCACATCGTGACCTCCGGCGGCTCGGGACCGGGTGGGCCGGTGTGGATGCCTGGGAACTCGCCGGACGGCGTGGGGCGGGTTCGCCGACACCCACAACCGCCTCAGCTCTCGCTGCCAGTCCGTTGTCTGGTTTCTGACGCTACGGCCGGGCGTCGTGCCCAGCCCTTTCGCCGGTTACCTACCGGAGGCCTTTCCAAACTGTCGGACGAGGGGTTCGAACTCTCGGGTGCTCCAACTGGACGATTTGATGAGTTCCCACAACTCCCAGTCTTCTGAACGATGGTTCGAACTCTCGGGTGCTGACGACCGAGCACAGGACGTGTTCCCACAACCCCCGAAAACGGCGGTTTTGTCTCAAACCGTTGATATCAAATGGATTAAGCCGTCTGGACGAGGTTTGGACGAAGTCCAGAAGGAACGGAGAATTCGGGCCAAACAGAGAATGGGAGGCTGCGGAATAGGATGAATCTGGCCGGAGGGAAACGGGGCGGGAATGATGTGAGGAACGCCCAAACCCTTTGAAACCAAGGGGTTGTTGGACGCACGTCTCTCCGGGGGGCTACCCCGGAGAGACGAGTTGTGCGTCGAAAAATGGTGGAGGCGGCGGGAGTCGAACCCGCGTCCGGAAAAGCCTATCGCGAAGAGTCTACATACTTAGTCCGCTCGAAAGTCTCGGCCGGCTCCTTGGAACGGACAAGAAAGAACCGACCCAGCCCGATTAATTTCAGCTTACGGCTCCGGACAGAAGCCTGCGGCCAATCCCGCGAAATGACACTCTATCCCGCCGTGCGGGCCCGACGGAGAGAGCGCGCCGACCTAATTAGGCGGCGTAGGCTAACTGCGTGTTGTTGTTGGCAGTTGTTATGGTCCGATCGTTTAACGGGAGCTCGGAACCCGGTATGCCTCTTCACGACGGTGCAATCCCGTCGAATCCGTTACGCCCCCCCTTTCGGTGTCTCTCTTATCATGATAGCGCGCGGCTCAAGTCGGGGACGCCGGGTTTCGCTCGCCTCCCCGCGGGGGCGACCGCCGGACCCCATCCTGGAGTGAGTCTTATATCCCGTCCCAGCGCGCGGCTTCGGGATCGGGGAATCCCAGTAAGTCGAGCATTCGATCGACAAAGGATTTGACAATGTCATCGACGGTCTTGGGACGTTGATAAAACGCCGGCATGGGAGGGGCGATCACGGCGCCGATCTCCGCCAACGCGGCCATCGTTCGCAGGTGACCCAAATGGAGGGGGGTCTCACGAACGGCCAGAATCAGCCGGCGCTTCTCCTTCAGCGTGACGTCGGCGGCGCGGACCAGCAGATTCGAGGTGATACCGCCGGCGATCGCGGACATCGTATGGATCGAGCAAGGGGCGATCACCATCCCGTCGGTTTGGAATGAGCCGCTTGCGACTTCCGCGCCGATCTGCTCGTTCGAATACCAGGCGTCGGCCAACGGCTTGATCTCGGCCAGAGTGGCGCCGGTTTCCTGGTGCAGAGTCTTTTCGGCGGCCCGCGTGACGATGAGATGAGTCTCAACGTCGTCACGCGGCCGCAAAGCTTCCAACAGCCGAACGCCGTAGATCGAGCCGCTGGCGCCGCTGAGTCCGATCACGATTCGTTTCAACATTCCCCCGCTTCGCCCTGCCGCGGAACAGCCCCGGCTGCTTTGTTCTGAAAACAGAACAAAACAGCTAAACACTGTCTTTCCTGTTGTTCCGGAAACGCCTATAATCACAGAGTGCGTCACCGACGGACGTTCCGTGCGGTTTTCTAAGCTTGTTTTAGCATGGATCCGGGCCTCAAACTCAAGAAAGTTCGCGAAAAACTCGGACTGCGATACCGCCAGGTGGAGCAGGCGAGCAACCTGATTGCCCAACGCCACCGCAACTCGGACTACGTGATCGGCCTCAGCAGGCTGGCCGACATCGAAAACAAGGGGGTAGTCCCGAGTCTACATCGATTCTACAGTTTGTGCGCCATCTATCGGCTGGACCTGACGGTAGTTCTGGAGTGGTATGGGATCTCTTTTTCCGACATTTGGGAGGATTCGCAGACCCTGGCTCCTCCGTCCACGCATTTGGTGCCCACCCACGACGGGTGCTCGCAGCTCGGTTTCGCTGCCGCTCAAGCTCGAGCCCGGTCTCGATTTTCGCGAGAGCACGTACCTGAGTCGCATGATTCAACAGTGGGGCAAGGTTCCCTTGAGCCTGTTGGATACGCTGGATCTCGAAGATCACCGCTACGGTTTCATTGGGACCGAAGACTATACGATGTACCCGTTGGTGCGCCCGGGGTCGTTGGTCCAAATCGATGACACCAAGACTCAGATCCGCCAGACCGGTTGGACCAACGAATTTGAGCGTCCCATCTACTTTTTCGAATTGCGCGACAGCTACGCCTGCTCGTGGTGCAACTTGAGCGGGGAGCACCTCATTCTGCAACCCCACCCGGGGTCGCCGTGCGGGCCGATGGTGCTGCAGTACCCCAACGAAGTAGACGTGATCGGAAAGGTGGTCGGCGTGGCGATGCATCTCAGCTACGACCGCGAGGAAACCCGGCCTACGCCGAAAGTTCGTTCCGCAGTACGTCTAAGATGAGTTCGAGATCCGAGATGTAGAGCAGGCGCTCGGCCTCGCGGGTGTTGATCGGTATCAAATTGTTGTAGGGGGCGAGAGTCATCCAGGTTCGCAAAACCGTTTCCCGGTCATCATCCAACGTTCGGAGATATTCCTCCAAGTTGTCCCGCTGGTGCTCCAAGGGACAATTCAGCCACTCGCCGAAAACGCGTTCGTGACTTTCGCGCAGGATGCGGTCCGCCTCCTCGGCGGAGTAGCGTTGCGCCAACCCGAAGTGTTGGTAAGTCCCTGAGTTCTCATCTCGCAATTCCGCGAGATAGACGATTTTTCCGAAAAGCGTCGGAATCTGCGCCAGTGTCCGCCGCCAGAGGTCGTCCATGGCGCGCTGCAAGTCCGTCGGGGGCCCGTTAGGGTTAGGCTGGAAATCGTCTAGGTCCACTGTCTCGATTCTAGCGCCGGATTCAGTTCGAAACAACCAAAAACCCCAGGGCCATCCGACGGTCGTTTGCTCAGCGGGGTTCGCTGTCGACTTTGGCTTGACCTTTTCGACTGCCGCGGCGATGAGGCCTGTTGGGCCGAGTCTTCAACCGGGGCGGCAAGCCGAGAGGATCGTCACGAAGTTCACGACGGGAGACCATGACGACGTATCAGGGAGAGTCGTGATGTCGGCGGGGGCTCAGCCGGCCTTCCCGCGGCCGACGGCGGCGTGAAAGAGCTTTAGACCCGAGAACGTTCCAGCTTCGAAAAAAACGCACTCCTTCGCCAATAAATTGACGGTTTTGCCCTACGCTTGACGGTGTCACGCTTCACAATTATTGAACAAAGGAGAAACTCATGCTAAAAAAGATTCTCATTATCGGAACCGTTCTGGGAAAATTAACGCTTGTCGGCCTCAACCCTCAGCCGGCCGTCGCCGAGGACGCGGACTGCCCCTACTGCCCTTTTTCGCCTTGTTTTCCGGGCGATTGTGATTGCTGAGCGCCCTCCGGCGCCGGCAACGAGGTTAGAAATGTCACAACAATTGGGGCAGAATTTTATAAAAACTTTCTGCCCCATTGTGATAATCTGTAGGCACGTTTTGGGGTGGGCGGCGTACGATTTGCCGCGGAAGCTCTGATTCGACGCCAATATGACGGTCGTGCTCGGTTATGGTCTCTACCTTGTGCCCGGGCTGGCACAGGTTGCCTGGGCTGGTCGCCTGTGGTGCTTGCGGCTGCTGTCTCGCTATCCCTTCCTGTTCCTCTATCTCGTGTTTTCCACGCTCAGCTCGATGATTGTGCTGACGGCTCATCTCTATCGAGCCCAGAGCAATGTGTACGGCTGGCTGTTCTTGGTGATGCAGCCGGTAGGCTGGACGCTGTTGCTGTGCGTCGTGCTGGAGATTTACCAAAGGATGACGGAGGGGTACGAGGGACTGCGGCGTCTGGGGGGCTTGGTCATGTTACGCCGCAGTGGGCACCTTAGCCGTGGTGTTGACATTACTTCTGTTGCTCGACAAACCGGACGGGAGTCTGGGCGAGTGGGCGAACTTTTGGTTGCGGCAAGAGAGGTCGGTGTATCTCGGGCTCTGCATGCTGAGTGTATTTCTGGCCGGGTTCGGCGCGTATTTTCGATTGCACGTCGGACAAAACGTAGTTGCGTTGTTCGTGGCGTTTGGGGTGCTTTTCGGCGGGCAAACGCTGGTCTTGGCCGCGGTACAGGAATTCGACGGATTAGTACGTTGGAGAGACATCGTGCTGCCGCTGTTACACGGGTCGCGGCGTCATCGGCCGGGCTGACTCGGCGGGTGTCGCGATGCCCCTGTTCCCAGGCTGTCCCCGAATCGGAGCCGGCGCCGTTGGTATCGAGACCCCCAACGTCCAGTGCAAGGTCCTCCTCAGACCAGTCGTCGACATCGCTCGGTGGTGGGCCCTGACGCCGGACCAAGAAGTGATCGCGGACAAAACGCCGAACTCGCCGACGCCCGCCCGGCATAGGCGTTCTCCATTCACGAAAACCTCGAAACAGATCACGGTTAGTTGCTCCTTCGGCCAGGCACTCCGCAGCCCGCGCCGCGCCGCGAAGGGGCTGTGAAAAAATGGGGGACAGTCCACTTCGCGCCAGGAGAAATTGTTGATTTGATGAAACGTAATCGGTCTGCGCTCGGTACAGTCCCCAATTTTTCAAAGCCGCGAAGCCAAGTGTAGAATCCCTCCCGCTCCGCCCCGCTACCATAAGTATGGAGCGACCCGACCCGTACAAGGCGACGATCTAGAGCAAGGACCCATGGCGGAAACGATTCTCGAAGCAATCCAACAGCGCGTTCTTCTAGGCGACGGGGCCATGGGAACGCAGCTGCAACTCGCCGGCCTCGAGCCCGGCGGCTGCGGCGAGGCTTGGAACGTCGATCATCCCGAGCGGCTGCTTGCCATTCAGCGCGCCTACGTCGAGGCCGGTTCCGATTGCCTAATCACCAACACCTTCGGCGGCTGCCGTATCATGCTCGAGCGCCACAATCACGCCGACGACGTCGCCGCCATCAACAAGGCCGGCGCGTATCTCGCCCGGGAGGCCTTCGGGTCGAAAGCCGGGTTCGTCATCGGCGACATCGGTCCCTTCGGCGGACTGATGGAACCCTACGGCGACATCTCGGAGCAGCAAGTCCGCGAAGCCTTCGCCGAGCAGGCCGAAGCGCTGGTTTCCGCCGGCGTCGACGCCGTCATCATCGAGACCCAGACCGCGCTCGAGGAATTGAGCATCGGCATCGAGGCCGCCAAGAATGCCGGCGCGCCCTGCATCATCGGCTCGATGGCCTATGATGTGACCACCGACGGCTCCGAGATTCGCACCATGATGGGAATCGACCCCGAGAAGGGCGCGGCCTTCATGCGCGACGCCGGAGTCGATATCATGGCTCTCAACTGCGGCACCGGCATCGATGTCGGCTGGGCGGGCCGGGCCGTCAAGCGGTACCAGGGTGTCAGCGATCTACCGACCATGGCTCAACCCAACGCCGGCCAGCCTGTTCTCGAAAAAATGAAGGTCGTCTACAAGCAAACGCCCGAGGAGATGGTCGAGGAACTCCCGGATCTGCTCGAATCCGGCGTCAACATCGTCGGCGGCTGCTGCGGCAGCACGCCCGAGCACATTCGCTTATTCCGAGCCATGATCGACGGCCTGCCGCTACAGTCGACCGAAGGAACAGCGTCCTCGTAGTGCAAGAATAGGGATCGAGCGCCCAGCCGGTTTCGACCGTTATGAAACTTCTTATCGCCCCCGAAAACACCGCCGCCGAGGCGCTGATCCCGCCGTCGGCGCCCGACGGCTCGGGCATCGGCGTCAACTACGCCGACGCCTACATCAAGCCGCTCAACGTCGAGATCGCCGATGGTCGCAAGATCACCTGCAAACGTCGCGGCCTGAAGATCGTCATCACCATCGGCAACGTCACGGGGGAAGCCGTCATGCGCCGCCTCGACGACGGCCCCGATCCTAAGAATATTCTCAGAAAGGCGCTCGCATCCGCCGCCCAAAACGCCGATGCCGTTTTTTCGGTGGAAGATGGAGTCGTCTACCTGGAGGTCTGACCCCAACCCGAACGATTCAATTCCTCACGCCCGCTATGACGTCCAAGCAAATCGTCGACCTCGCCATGAGCCAACAGCGCCCGCCGCGCATCCCGGTCATGTGCCAGCTCGCGAACGGGCACACCATCATCAACACCGGCGTCCACCCGATTGACTACTTCATCGACAGCGATTTGTGGGCCGATTGCCAGATCCGCATGCGCGCCCTCTACGACTTTGACGGCATCCTGTGCCACAAGCCCGGCCGCGTTCAGGGCATCATGGATCTCGTCGAGCGTAGCGACTACGAGGCCGAAGTCCCCACGCTTTATATGAATGACGGCTCGCGCATCGAGTGCACGCGCGACGACGACGCCTACTACAAGCCCGCCGACGATTTCGTCCGCCCCACCTTCGACGAACTCGATCCCGACGACCTGCTTGGTTGGGCGCCCGAGAGTTTTCTGGCTTTCCAGGCCAGCAAGGCGACGCTGCCGATTTCCGATCCCGAGGGATTCGAGAATCACGTCTTCGCAACTATTGACCGGGTGCTCGAACGAGTCGGTGATGAATACTCGGTGCACGGGGAGGTCCGCGCGCCTTTCGATCATTTCTTGAACATCACCGGGATGGAAGACGGCCTGATGGCCCTGCTCGACGATCCGGAAAAGTGCGTCGCCATCCTCGACAAGACCACCGAATGGTCGATCGCGCTCGCGGTCGCCCAGGTCCGGCGCGGCGCGGCTGCCATCAAGATCAGCAGCCCCTTCGCCGGAAGCGCCTTCCTGAGCCCCGACATGTATGAGGAATTCATCCTGCCGTTCGAGAGTCGCTTGGCAAAAGCCGTGCGCGATGCCGGCGGGGCGATCTACACGCACACCTGCGGCGCGATCGGCGACCGACTTGATCTGATTTGCCGCACCGGCGTTAGCGGCATCGAATGCCTTGACCCGCCGCCGCTCGGCGACGTCGAAATCAACGAAGCCGTTCAGCAACTTCGCGGGCGCATCTTCATTAAGGGGAATATCGACCCGGTCAACACCTTGCTCCGAGGCGACGACCGCAAGGTCCGCGACGACGTCGGCGCCATTCTCGAAGCCACCCGGCCCATGGAGGGATTCATACTCTCCTCGGCCTGCTCGGTGGCGCCTCCGGCCCCGCCCGACAACCTCAAGCGCATGGTTGAACTCTGCCGCGAGTTTGCAGTGTAACCGCCCCCCCGAGGTTGGCGAATGTGCCTGACGCGCGAAACTCTTGGCGCGGGCTGTTACACCTTCTCGAGCGTTTCACCGGCAAACAGCACACCAAACAGCAACGTGCCGTTATATCCGGCATGCACGAAGGCGGCGGGCACAACCGACCCGGTTTGCGCCCGCACCAGCGCAAACACCGATCCCACGTAGAACAGCAAAAGCAGATTCTGCCAATGCCAACCGTACTGCGGACCGTGGATCATCGAGAAGACGACGCTCGTCACGAGAATCGCGGCCGCGGCACCGTGCATCCTGTCGAGAGCCGCGTAGAAAAAGCCGCGGAAGAGCAGCTCCTCCACCGCCGGCACCAAAGTAACCCCGAAGACAGCCAACAGCAACAGCGCCGCCGGATCGCCGAGTAGTTCTTCCAGCGGCGGGCGTTCGGTCGGCATTGGAATGAGAGAGGCTATCACTGCTACCGAGCACGCCAGCAGGAACCCAAGGCTGCAATAGAGCGCCCCGGAGCGCCCCGGCTGGGTCAAGGGAATCCAATTCATCGACTTGCCGAAGTCCATCCGGTGCTTGACCGTGGCCAGCACGTAAACAAAGGCCACGATTAGCGCCCACCACATCATTTGCATCGTGATCAGCATGACGGCTTTGCCCGCGGGCTCTTGGAAGTCGACCTTCAAGTCGACAATGTACTCCAGCGCGAAGAAGAAGGCGAAGCAGGCGACGATCGAAACCGCCAACGCCGGGACGGCGAAAGCCACGACATAGACAAGGTCCATGTAGCCCCATCCGGGGCTGGCCGGCCGCAAGTCCGCCGCGGGCACGCTCAGGTCGCCGTCCCTCAGGTCCACCGAGTCCGCAACCGTCGTCTCGACCGCAACCGACGCCGGTTCCCCGATGACGGAGGACGCAACAGGCTCGCGATCCACCGCCGTGTGATCACTACGGTCCGTTTCTTCCATGAGTGTCTCTATCGTAACAGTCGTTTCGGGATCAGTGGCCGCACCCTCGGGGCCCTTCGCTCCCGCGCCCCGGGGCGCGGTTATTCACGGGGGTTGTCACGGGCCGCCGGTCAGGCGGCCGGGCCGATGGGGCGGCCGGTATACTCGGAAAGAGTTTTGGCTTGCGACGCCTTTGCTTATTGGAGCCATGCTGCGTGCCTTTCGAGATTTCCGCCCGCGCCGGGTCTGGCTGCCGGCCGGACTAGTGCTGTTGACGGCCGGTTTCGATCTTGTCCGGGCGCAACGCATGGAGGGGGATCTGACGATTTGGGTCAGCGATTCCACGGGGCCGGCCTTGCGGGCACGGGTCTTTCTCACGAATCGTATCGCCGGATTCGAGGCCGAAGCGAGTTGCGACGCCGACGGGCGGGCTCGCTTTCGACGGCTGCCGCTGGGCTTATCTCAACTTCAAATCCATCACCCCGACTTCCAGTCCCGGGTCGAGCAGGTCACGATCTCCTCGGCGTTGCCGATCGTACGACACTTCGTTCTGGATGTCGCGGCGATCGAGACGACTTTGACGATTCGAGATGCCGCGCCACTGCTCGACACCGGGCAAACCGGGACCGTGTTTCAACTGGGCCGCGAGCGGCTCGACGAAAACCTCTTTAGCACGCTTGGCCGCGGGACAATCAACCTCGTCAACAATCTGCCCGGGTGGCTGATTGAGGCCAACGCCGTGCTGCACCCGCGCGGCTCGGAATACGATACGCAATACGTCATCGACGGCATGCCGCTCTATGACAATCGTTCGTTGGGGTTCGTGCCGGGTTTTGAGAGCGACGAGTTCGAGGCGGTCCATGTGATGACGGCGAACATCCCGGCTGAATTTGGGCGGCGGCTGGGCGGAGTGATCGAGCTATCGACGCGACGGGCCTCGGTTGACGGCCTGCATAGCGAGTTGGCGCTTCAAGGGGGCAGCTTTGGGACCACCGAAGGCTCGTTTTCAAACCAATACCGGCGGGGCGGAACGGTGTTCTCGTTGGGGCTCCGCGGCGGGCATACCGATCGCTACCTCGACCCGCCTTCGCTCGCGAACTTCACCAACCGGGGCAACGCCGCGGGGGTGAATGGGGGTCTGGATCACGACTTGAACGAGCGCGATCGTCTGCGGTTCTATTTTCGTTCGAACCGCGTGAACTTCTTAGTCCCGAACGATATCGAGCAGCAGCTCCACGGTCAGCGCCAAGATCGCCGCGGGGCCGAGACGGCCGGGCAGATCCACTATCAGCACGTTTTTTCACCGCGCATGCTGGGGGAGGCCCGAGGGATGGTTCGCGACGTCGCGGCCGAGCTGTGGAGCAACGTCCTGGCCACGCCTGTATTCACGGAACAGGATCGCGGCTTCCGCGAAGGGGTGGTCTCGGGAGCGATTACGATCGACAACGAGAGGAACACCGTGAAGTTTGGCGGCGACTACCGCACAACCGACTTGCGCGAGCAGTTCTTCTTTCGCCGGAGCGGCGTCGTCGACCCGACCGACTTCCGTTTTAGTGAGACGCTGCGCACTGTCGACGCGGGGGCGTTCTTCCAAAATCGCTACCGCCGAGGCGGGCTGACGATCGATGCCGGTCTGCGTGTGGATTACCACCGCTCGCGGACCAGCGAAAGCGGCGTCAGTCCGCGTCTGGGACTTGCCTACTATTGGGAGCCCGCCGACCTGATGCTGCGAGCCTCCTACGACCGAGTCTTTCAAACGCCGGCGATTGAGAACCTGCTGCTCAGCAGTTCCCTCGCCGCGCGGACTCTCGCCGGCGTGGAGGGCTTCCTAGCCGTGCCCGCGGCACGCGCTGACTTCCACGAAGTCGGTGTGCGGAAGCCGATCGGCTCGGTCTTGCGGTTGGACGTTAACCACTATTGGCGCAACTTCAGCAACTATTACGACGACGATGTCTTTCTCAACACCGGTATTGGTTTCCCGATCAGCTTTGACGGCGCCCGTATCGAGGGCACCGAAGTACGCCTCGAAATGCCGCACTACCGCGGATTAAGCGCCTACTTGAGTTACTCGAATATGCTGGGCACAGCGACCTCTCCGGTTACCGGCGGGTTGTTTGTTGAAGGGGGCGAGGCGACGGAATTGCGTGACGTCGCCACAAGGTTCCCGATCACGCAAGACCAACGCAACACCGTGAGCTTCATGCTGCGATACGAGCTACACCCGCGGTTGCGGTTGTCCGCCGGCGCCCGCTACGGCAGCGGTTTGCCGGTCGAGCTCGCGGAGGACGAGGAGAAGGATGAGGACCGAGATGCCGCCGTGCCGGCGGCGACCAGCCTCGACGAAGATGAGGCTGCGTTGATCCCCGGCGAGATTCTCGAGCGGATCAATTTCGCGCGCGGCCGCGTGCGTCCCAATTTTCAACTTGACCTGTCGGTGGGAGCTAAGCTCTGGCAGAGGGGCGAGCGTTCCGTCGACCTACAGTTCGACATCACCAACGCGACGGATCGTCTTAACGTCATCAATTTCACCGGCCTGTTCTCGGGAACCGCCATCGCACCAGGGCGAATGATCGGCGTGCGGCTGCGGACGCGGTTCTGAAGGACACGGGTTGCGTTCGGACTTTTATCGCTTGGAACAAACTCGAATAGGCGTTAGGATCGAATGCTTGCTCGCGCGGTGGCGGCGCGAGTTCTTATTCCGACCTTGGAGGAATTTCAATGGATCCCAAAAATTGCCGGCGGCTTTGGAGAGTGTTGCTTGTCGCGATTTTCGGCCTTCTCTCAACGACATCGTCGCTTCACGCAAGACGCCTCGACCTCGCCGAAGTGGCCACGACACAGTTCAACTGTATTTTTTCCACGGAACCGGGGCGGGCTGTGGGGTGCTCAATCCCTATCGAGGAGGATTTCTCTCCCGAATTTTCCGTACCCGGATTCAGCGGAGAAGCGTTCCTGCAATCTAGAACGCTCCGCCCTGGAACCGCCGGCACTCCTGGAGAAGGGCTACGCCCTTACGCATACAAGTTCGGCTTGGTCGATTTGACCGGGTCGGGTCGAGGTCCCTGCGTAAGCCGCTTGACGCTCCCGTCCTTCGAACACACGCGACTCGATTTTGACGAGGACACGATGGATGACGACGCCTGGGTAGCCAGACGGGGTTCCCCCGGCGGTATTCTCGATTTCGGCACCCCGCCGAGCCGAGTGGAGCGGATTGCCGATAGCGTCTCCTTCATCTTCCCCCTTCGGTGTGCCCCGGCGGCGCATCCCAATTCGCCGGGCTCGTGTCGCCCGAGCCGCCGACTACGGTCACCGCCGAGGTGAGTCTGACGAACGGTGATGTCCTTGAGATAGAAGTGAAAGTCCCGGCCTTGCCCGCGGACCTCCCGCCCCCGGAACCACCGTGCGAAGTAGACCGCTTCGGCGCCCCGCCTTTTCCAAGCTGGGTTCCGATATGCCGGTGTTTCCAAGACGAAGTCGCTCGATCATTTCGCTGCGGAGTGCTGCACCCGAGGTTCGAACTAGAGCGACTGATACCTTGGCCGATTCCGGTGGGCGAACCTTTTGCCGTCAAATGGAGCATGACTCCGCTCGGCCCGCTTGAAGGCGCGGTATCGGTGACGGAGAATCTACCCATGGGCGTGAACGCGCCAAACCAAGTGACGCGGATCACCTTTCCTGAAGGCACGGCCGTGGACGAAACGGTCGAGATGGAACTGACGCTGTCGGCGACCGACGCCGTCGGGAGAGTGACCAGCAGCGCTACCGTCGAGATGCCCGGCGGGACCGGAGAGATCAGCGGCCTCGGCTTTAACGTGGAGGCAGGTGATGAATCCAAGCAGCCGGGAGGGTTGTCGCCAAGGAGTTGGCTGGGGATTTTCGCCGGCTTGCTGCTTGTGATCGTGCTTCTCTTGCGGGGCAAGAAACGGTAAGGACAGCTCCCGAGCGGGTCGCCGTCTAGTAGAGGGCAAGTTCTTGAATGAGGGCGTCGAGGCCTTGGCGGCGGTAGAGGTCGGTCAGGCGTTGCTCCTCGGGCGAGGCCGGCAGCAGATCGAGCAGCTTGGCTTGGCGTAAATCTTCTCGGCTGGGAATCCAGATCGTCCCGTCGTCGAATTGCACCTGAGTAATGAAGCCCCGCATGCCGCCCACCGCGAAGTCGCGATCGTCTCCGTCCATGGGCCGGAACGAGAAGAGGCGGTCGGCGAACGTTACGACCGAGTCGCCGGGAGCGAGGCGAATCGGCGTTGCCGGCGCGGGCAACGACCCGGCGGCATACCGCTTTCCGCCGGCATCATCGACCACCCAACCCAGCTCGAAATATTCCACCGGTTTGGAGGAACGGTTTTCGACGGTGATCCGCGGCGCACGGGCGGTTCTGCCCGATACGAAGGCCGAGCCGTCGAGAGCGGACAATGGCGATTCGGGAATGTCGAAGAAAGCCAAGGCCACGCGCCGTTCGGCAAGATTGCCCGCCGCGGTGGAAAGAGTGCGCCCCAGGGGCCGAGCTTCGAGGCGTGGGCGCTGTTGCTGCCTCGTCAACCCGGCGAGCACTTCCCGCTGAAGTTGCTCGGAGCCGCCCGACGCAAGAGCCTGCCTCATCGCTTCGCGGTCGCGGTCGGCCTGCATGGCCCACACCGTCAGCCGACGTCGGGAGTCCAGCTTGTCCGGCCCGCGGAATCGGAAATCGTTGAACAAGAGCCCGTCAACCTCGACCTCCACGACTCCCTCGGAAGGCGCCGGGAGCGGCCGAAGCAGCCGAAGCGCGAGGCTCACCAGGAAGGTGTTTCCGGGCAATACATAGAGGCTCGGAACCGCCACGGAGGCTTTGCCCCCCAGCGTGGTTTCGCCGGTTCGGACGGCGAAGCCGACGCCGCGAACAGGGCGCGGACCGTCATTGCGCAACTCAATCGTCGCTCGCAGATCGATGACCAACGCGCCTCCGCGAGGCTGCATCACGGTTTCCGAAGCGTCGATCGAAACCAGCGACACGGGCACGTCCTTCGAAGAAACGAACCGAACCGGCGATGGGGTCAACGAGCGTTGCCCCGGAGCATGCGCCAGGCCCGCGGCAAGCAGAGCCAACGCGATCATCGGCGTTGGTTTACGGAAGGTAAACATGCGTAATCGTCACCGTATGGGTCGCCGAATCGAGTGTACGAATCGACATCGAGCCGTCGGCTGCCACGCCGATCTCGGCTTCTTCATAACGTAAGCCCTCGGGGAGCAATGAAAACTCGGCGTCGCGCGACCGCCGCGAGGACTCATCCTGGGCGGCGCTGTTGCTTGCCGTTCGAGCGCTTTCGCGCCGCAATTCCGATCCGGCGTCCCGTAACGCCCGCGCTGCTTCGTTTTTTTCCAATGCCGCACTCAATTCCGGGGGCTGTTCGGCACTCTCGCGACGAGGCGGAGCAGCCGACGCGGGAGGCGCATTCAGCGCGAATTGTTTTTGCCGAGCAACGTCGGCTAACGCCGGTTCGGATTCCGTTTCCACGAAAGCGGCTTTCTCGGCGTGTTGTTCGCGACTCTTCGCCTTCGTCAAGGTCGACCCGGCGCCGAGCTCGTCGGCCGCGGCCAATCGGACCGGCGACGGGATCTCTTCCTCCACTCGGTGCCGGTCCGTGTCTTGCTCGATGCCGATCTCGGACGCCGCGGCCAAGATTCCACCGACGATTCGCCGTCCCTTGCGCCGGGGATCCGCGCCCAAATCGGCGGCGCCCGCGGATCGCTTGTTACCGGTAGCGGAAACTACGTCGGCGCGAAGATCGGTTTCCTCGAAGGATGCCGTTCCGCCACCAAAGCCTCGGTTCTGCTTCGCTGCCGCCGGGCTGTCGGCGAGGGCGCGGGTGGTGATCTTTTCGGCGTCAACGGCCGCGGTCGAAACGGTTCCGGCGTCATCTTCGGCGAGTTGCCGGTTTTGCCTGCCGAGGTTCTCCACGGTCTTCTTGTCCGCCTTGAGCGAGTCGGCGTCGCCGGCGAATTGGAAGCCGGCGGCGGCCTGTTCGGCGGGAAGTGCCGATGGGTCCGCACGCCGATCGCCAACGGCCACCTCGGTCAAGAGCGCGGAGGCGTCCTGTTTGAGGGGCATTGAGAGGGCGGCCTTTTCGGTCAGCATGACGTCGGGTGAGAATTGCCGGAAGATGACGAATCCACAGATCGCGGTCGCCGAGGCCAGGCCGACACCCCAAGCGGAAGAACGGCCGAACCAGCTCCCCGCGGCGGCATCGGACGGCAATGCGTCATCGGCGGGTACTTCCGCTTGCGCGGCGGCCGCCTTGATTTGGCGGGCGAATGCGGCCCAGTCAAGCTGCGGCACCTCGGCGAGTTCTCCCAAATCGCTTTGCAGATGGAAGAAGTCCGCCACGACGTCGCGGCAAGAACCGCAACAGTCCAAATGACGCTCGATGCGCCAGCGCGCCAGAGGACCGGCTTCGCCCCCGGCGAAGAGCGCCAGGTCGGCCTCGGTCGGGTGATGCAAGAAGAAGAAGCTCATCGCGTCCTCCCCTTTGCGTAACGCCGGAATTTGACGCGCGCGTTGGCGATGTGCGAGCGAACGGTCGCCGGGGAGCATCCGAGTTGCTCGGCCACTTCGGCGGCCGGGAGACCTTCGATGTCGCGCAAGATTAGAGCGGCGCGCTCGCGCTCGGAAAGCAGACGTAAGCCGTCTTCAATATAGGCGCGCTTTTCACCGCGCAAGACGGCTTGCTCGGGACTTTCTTCCGCCGAGACATCGGGCGCGTGGTCGAGTTCCTCGAAGACAACGCGCTTGCGGCGGCGCACGAAATCGAGCGCCGTGTTGACGGCGATGCGCCCCAGCCATTGGGCGGACTTTCGCGGGTCTTGGAGTTGGGAGCGCCGGCTGAGCGCCTTGACGAAAGTTTCCTGGGTCAGGTCTTGGGCGTCGGGGACATTGCCCACGACGCGATAGATGAGCCGAAAGACCCGCTTGAGGTTGGCTTCGACGAACTCATCGTCGGCCGCGGGCGCCCCTTGGGCCTCTACCGAAGAGTAGTGTTCGGTCTCCATGACCGCTGCCGGTGCCGTGACTGTCGACATGCCGCCGTGCCCATTCCCCTCATTAAGAGTTGACGGCGGAAGACCGCAAACGTGGAGGGAGATTTGGCCGCGGCGGGCATTTTCCCGTGCTTCCCTGAGCTTAGCATCGCCGGGATTCGAGGAGCAGGTCGACGATGGTTCGAGGACAGGGGGGAGAATACGCGAGCGCTACTCGCGCAGGAGTTTTCGGATGCCGCGAGTGGCTTGGCGGGTGCGGTGCTCGTTTTCGATCAGGGCGAAGCGGACGTAGCCTTCGCCCCGAGGGCCGAAACCGATGCCCGGCGAAACGGCGACGAGGGCCTTTTGCAGCAGCATCTTCGAAAATTCGAGCGAGCCGGCCCATTGATATTTTTCGGGGATCTTGGCCCACAAGAACATCGTCGCCGGCGGAGGTTCCACCATCCACCCGGCGCGATGGAGGCCGGCGACCAACACGTCGCGGCGCTTTTGATAGACATCGCGAATCTTGCGCGTCTCTTCCCCACACTCACGCAGGGCGATGATCGACGCGATTTGAATCGGCTGAAAGACGCCGTAGTCGAGGTAGCTCTTGATGCGTCCGAGCGCGTTGATCATCTTCGGGTTGCCGAGACAGAAACCGATACGCCAGCCTGCCATGTTGTAGCTCTTCGACATCGAAAAGATCTCAACGGCGACGTCTTTCGCGCCGGGAACTTCCAGAATGCTGGGCGGACGCATGCCGTCAAACCCCAAGTCGGCGTAAGCGAAATCATGGACGATCATCGTGCCGTGCCGATGCGCCAACTCGACAAGCGTCTCGAAGAACGACTGATCGACGCACTGTGTCGTCGGGTTGTGCGGAAACGAAACGAGCACCATTTTCGGTGGCTTGGACGCGGTGCGGTATAGGTCTTCGAGGCGGTTGAGAAACTCCTCGGGCGAGGGCATCGGCAGGTTGCAAGCCTCGCCCTCGGCCATCACAACGCCCCATTGGTGGATGGGGTAGGAAGGATCGGGCGTGACGACGGGATCACCGGGGCCGATCACGGCGAACAACAAATGGGCAATGGCGTCTTTCGCGCCCATGGCGACGAGCGCTTCTTTCTCGGGGTCGAGCTTGACGCCGTAGTTGGCCTCGTAGCGCTTCGTGATCTCATCACGCAAGCGTGGGATGCCCCGCGACATCGAGTAACGGTGATTGCGCTTGTTGCGCGCTGCTTCAGCCAGCTTGCTCACCACCGTTCGGGGCGTGGCGCCGTCGGGATTACCCATTCCGAGGTCGATGACGTCGAGCCCGGCGGACCGCGCCTTCGCGCGCATCTCGTTGATGACGGCAAAAACGTAGGGCGGCAACTTGCCGATACGGTAGAAGGGTTCGTCGTCGAACAGTCCCATGAGATTCTCGGATGCCTTGGGGAAGTCGGGGGCCGACGCCGCGATTTGGCTCGGCCAGCCTCCTCTTTCGATCATAACGCCCCGGGAGAAAGGCGAATCTTCGACCCGCGCCCGGTGCTTGCCGAGCCCGGGTCGCTTGTGGCATGGTGCAAGAACTCTTCGAATCGCCGTAAAGGAGACACCATGGCCCTATCGTTCCGACCCGCGCGGGAGGAAGACCACGAGCGTCTCAAACAAATCGTTGTCGAGGGCTTCGAGAAGGTGACCGCGCAAACTTTCGTCGACGAACACTTCGGTTTGTTAAACGGCGCCGATTGGCGCGATCGTTGGCGAACGCGGTTTCAGCAGGCACTTGAGACGGAAATCGTGATGGTAGGAGAGGCGGAAGGCGAAATCGCGTCGGTGATCGCGGCCAAACTGGATTCAGAAACGCGGCTCGCCTATGTCGATATATTGGCGGTCGCACGGAAGCATCATCGGCACGGGTACGGCCGAGAGACATTGCGCTGGATGCTCGGGCATCTCAAGGACCAAGGCGCCGTGCACGCGCATCTCGACTGCTTGTCCACCAATGTCGAGGCGAATAGTCTTTACGAGGCCGAGGGTTTCGTGGATGTTGGGCGATCGGTGCTGTGGTATATCAAGATTCCTTAGGGTGGCGCGGGTTCCAGGCACGGGAGCTTCGGCCTTTCCGCGCCCGCGCGGCGCTTATCGTGACTTAGCGCGGGGCCCCCGCTCAAAGCAACTCTTCGAGTTTCTTACGCACGCCCGGACCGTATAACGGGTCGGCGAGCGCGAATTCGACGAAGGTCTTGAAGTAACTGCCGAAATTGCCGATGTCGTAGCGCTTTTCGCCCGCCGGCAACTTGACGCCCATCACGCGCTCGCCCGATTCGCAGAGCATGCGAATGGCGTCGGTCAGCTGGATTTCCTGGCGGGCATCGGGTTCGACGCGCCGCAGCATTTCGAAAATCATCGGCGACAAGACATAGCGCCCGGCAATAGCGAGATCGCTCGGAGCATCGGCGGGCGAGGGCTTTTCCACCACGTCGCTGATGTCGAACACCTCGCCTTTGGATTCGGGCTTCACGACACCGTAGAAACCCACCTGGTCGGGGGACACCTGTTCGACGCCGATCACCGCCGCCGCCTGGTTTTGCTCATAAGCCTCGGCCAAGCGACTACAGATTGAAGAGGCTCCGTTGAGGCCGATGATCGAATCGCCCAGCGCGACCACAAAGGGCTCGTCGCCGACGAAGGGCTCGCCGTGGAGGATGGCGTCTCCGAGGCCGCGTTGCACGCTTTGGCGCGTGTAGAGATAGTGAACGTCGATGTTTTCGAAGGCCAACTCCTCGAGCAAGTCGTCCTTGGCGGCGCGGCGCAGCGATTCGGCCAGGTCGGGGTTGTGGTCGAAGTGGTTTTCGATCGAGTCCTTACCGCGGCCGGTGACGAACAGGATCTGCTCGCAGCCGGAGCGCGCGAGTTCTTCGACGACGTACTGCACAATCGGCTTCTTGCCGACCGGCAGCATCTCCTTCGGTTGTGATTTCGTGGCCGGCAGCAAGCGCGTGCCAATGCCGGCTACGGGGACAACAGCATTCTTAATCAATCGGTGAGACTCCTTGTCGCCGGGAATACAGGCGCGCGACGGCGCCTTTCCGCATTGTGATCATCCCGCCGACGGCGGGAAGCGGGAATTTCTATTGTGTCAAATCCGCGGGAATCGGCAGCATACCGCCCGGCCGCCCGTCGACCTCCGACAGCGCCGGATTCGAACCGCGTCTCTCGTGGCGATTGGCTACGCTGAAGGCTCGCCGAGGTTGGCGACGTTCTCACGGAAATCCGACATCTCAAAAAAGCGCTTTCTTATATGGCAACCACAATGCGACCGGACGCCTCCGATTGGCGACACCCTGAAATTGTCGAGGCGGTTCGCCGCGCGTTGGCCGAGGATATAGGGTCGGGTGATGTGACGACCGAGGCCTGCGTGCCGGCCGATGCCGCGGCAAGCGGCTTCTTTTTGGCCCGTGAGGCGATGGTCGTGGCGGGCGTGGAGCTGCTGCCCCTTCTCTATGAGCATGAAGAGCTCGAAGTGATCCGCCAAGACGGGGAGTCGGTCGAGGCGGAAACGGTTTTCGCGCGCGTTCGCGGCTCGGCGCAGCGACTGCTGACGATCGAGCGGACGGCGCTCAACTTTCTACAGCGGCTCAGCGGCATCGCCGGCATGGCGCGGCGGTTTGTCGAAGCCGTCGACGGCACCGGCTGCGTGATCCTCGACACGCGCAAGACGACGCCCGGGCTGCGACGTCTCGAAAAACTCGCGGTGCGGGCCGGGGGCGCCTCGAACCATCGCTTCGGGCTTTTTGACGCGGTGCTGATCAAGAACAATCACATCACGGCCGCCGGCGGCGTCGGGCAGGCGCTCGATAGGGCGCGGACGCAACCGCTGCCGATTGAGGTGGAAGTCCGCAGCTTCGGCGAACTCGAAGAGGCCATGGCGGCCGGCGCCAGGCACGTCCTGCTCGATAACTTCACCCCCGATGTGGTTTACCGCGGCATGGGCCGCGTCGCCGGCCGCGCCGAGGTCGAAGTCTCGGGCGGCATCACGCTCGAAAACGTGCGCGAATACGCCGAGGCGGGCCCGGATTTCATCTCCGTCGGCGCGCTAACCCACTCGGCCCCGGCCGCGGACATCAGTTTTCGTTTGGAGTGACGGCGGTCGGTCAATCCGAGACCGATAACGGTTCGAGCGCGACAAGCGCGGTGAAGACCGCCAGGCCGATCAGAACCGCCGACAATGTGAGCGGGTCGAAGCTCTCGACCCATGGGAGCAATGATCCGCCGGCAAGAAGCGCGTCGCTGAGCGACAGCTTCGATAGGATGCCGTCAAGAAGCGACGCCGCGGCGGAACGGTTCCAAATCAGCCAAGCGCCGCCCGCCGCGCAGGCGAAAGCATGCGGGGCGATCTGGTACATCACGAAGCGTCGCGATTTCTTCACTTCGGCCTCTCGCCGAGCGATGAGTTGGGCCTTGAGTCGGATCAACTCGGGATCGGGTAACACGACCGACGGCGGGGCCAGCGAGACAACAGCTCCGCTCACCAGAACTGTTTCCCGGCAAACGTCGCAGTTGGCGACATGCTGCTCCAAATCGGCGGACCAGAGACCGCCGCGCGCCGCATAAGCCGCTTCGATTTCGTGCCCGCAAGCCCGTTTCTTCATCCCTTGATTATTCTCCGTTTCCGCCGGACCCGCTTCCCGAATCGGATTCCCGCGTTGGTCGTTCGGCGAACCCGGCTTGCTTCAACAAGGTTGCCATACCGCGGCGTGCCCGAAACAACAGCACGCGGACGCTGCCTTCGCTGACCCCCAATGCCTCGGCAATCTCGTTATGATCGAAGCCCTCGACATAAGCCAACCACAGTAGAGCGCGCCGGCGCGGCTTGAGGCGGCCGAATAGGCGAGCGACGTCACTGCTTAGCTCGATGGAGGGTTGTGCCGTGGGACCCGAAATAAGATCCTTCCAATTTCGGCGTCGTTCGCGGTCGAGGCGGCGAGCGTGATCGATGATCAGGCGACTCGCGATGCGATAGAGATAGGCTTTCGATTGCGCCGGCCCGAGGTCGGCGGGGGCCGCGCGCAGGTAGCGAATGAAGGTGTCTTGAAGAAGGTCGTCGGCCGCCGTCGGGTCGAGAGCGCGCGCAAGATAGGCGTGCAAGCCGGGCGCGGTTTGCTCGTAGAAAACGCGGAAGGCGGTTTCGTCCATCAGTCCGGCGGCTTCCGCCGCCGTCCCCTCGGCGTCGGGCAGCGACAAGGGCAGTGCTGTTTCCGTCAAATGCATCGGTAGCGGCGGGGCCGGTTCATTTGCAAGCCTGTGCAGCCGCGCCGGCGTGCTTGGTGCTACATGCCGTGTCCACTTGGGGCCTCGGCGTCGGGTTCCGTCTCCTGCTTGTCGTCGCCCCTCGTCAGGAGCCGCGTCGTGATCGCCGCGACGACAAAGCCCAGACCGAGGGCCAGGCAAACGCCGCCCGGAACGATGAGGTCCTCATCGGCACCGAACTCCTCTGTCAGCACCGACAGTCCGAGCCCCAAGAAGGCTAGTACAATCCCGGTTCTCAAGCTCTTGAGCCAGCTTTCGCGGGGATCGATGCGTTCAGACCCCAGGTCCGCCAGCATTTTCTTGCCGCCCTCGCTTTCGAGAAACGTCGTCAGTTCCCCTCCCGAGCTAAATTTGTCGAGCAGGTGCTTATGGAGTTCCGTTCGTGATTGAACCCTGGCTTGCCGCAGCCTGATCGAAAAGAACACGATCAGTACGATCATGGCGCATCCACCCAGGGGAACTAGTATTTCGACCAACATATTGATCTCCTGTGCCGTCGAGCTGCCCACGGCCGCGGCCGAGCCGCCGTGCATTGGTGCGTATCCGATTTCAAGCTCTATAACGCCGGCGGCAGACGGAGCGTTAACAATAAGAACGAATGAGCGGGGGAAATGTTCGCCGGTCGGCCCTCGAACATGCCCTTTGAAGATGGGGCGGGATTTGCGCCGCAAACCGAGCCGCGCACGTTAGGGGCGGTGAAAAAATGGCGGACTGTCGGTTCCTATGAGAGCGCGGCATTCATAATACCGCCGGATGGGTATTTACTTGACTCAGGTATTGGGAAATAGCCCCTACATGTTGTGGTCGTCCGTAGCGCGTGTCGCGGTGCCTCCGACCAGCGATTTGTAGGGTGCCGGTGGCACGGCGACGGCCTGTTGAACCAGGCGGTAAAAGAGCTTGCCTCGACTTCTGGACTTGCGGCGGTTGAAGCGGAAGGCGAATTCGTCGAGGTAGGAGTCGAGATGCTCGTGACTGACCGCTCCTTGATGCGTGCCCAGTATCCAGCGCTTCACTAACGACACCACGCGGTGCACCCGGGGGAGCAGTTTCGAGGCGCGCGCCGGTTGCCCCTCCAGGTAGCTCACCTCGTGGCGATAGCCGTCGCCTTCGAGCGGTTCGTATCCCAGCCAACCGTCGGTATGGACCACGCTGCCGGGTTCGATCGACTCGCCGACGAAGGCCATCAAGCTGTCCCCGGAGGCGTTGGGAATGGTGCGTATCCGAACCCGCCCGATGCCGGCACCATCTTCCTCGGCCGCTACTACAATCAGCGCCTTAGCGTCGGTTTGGCGACCGCGCACGCCCTCCTCCAAGCCTCCTAAGTAAGTCTCGTCAACCTCCACGCGCCCGCTGAGCCGATCGCGTCCGGGCCGCACCATGGCGCGCCGGAGCTTATGCAACCAAGTCCAGGCCGTTTTGTAGCTGCCCAGGCCCAACACCCGCTGCAAGCCCAGCGCGCTCGCCCCGTTCTTCTGGCTCGTGAGCCACCACATGGCTCGAAACCAACTCTGGAGGGGTTGGCGGGTGTCTTGAAATATTGTGCCCGCCGTTGGAGAAGCTTGATGCCCGCAGCCGGCGCACTCCAGCAGCGCTGTCCGCACCGCCCACGCTTTGTCGTGCCCGCATCGCGGACAACGAAAACCCTCCGGCCAGCGGAGTTGACACAGATACTCTCGACAGGCCTGCTCGGTGGCGAAACGCGCCTCGAACTCGGCCAGATTCCGAGGATAATCTTCCATTTCCCCGATCCTACATCTTGTGGTCACCTGAGTCAAGTAAATACCCATCTACCGCCATAAAAATGGGAGCGAGGACGTTCCCGCCGCCCCTTCAGGGCTCCGCCAGGTGGGGGCGAGGCGTCGACCTGAACGTTTCGGTAGGGTCAAGTGAAACCCCGGGCTGAAGCCCGGGGCTACTTTCCCGTCGCCGCTCCGCGGCTGCGCGACAGGGGCGGCCTGATTGGGCTATATAGTAACCCACCGTACTCTCGAAGGGGATTTTCGGAGGAGTCCCCAATTTTCACGGTCAATCATGGTCGCCAAGTCAGCCACAAAGAATGTGGAAAACAAGGGACTTACATCCCTATTTTCGAGAGAGTCCCTCAGGGGCTGTGAAAAATTGGGTGCAGTCCACTTCGCGCCGGATAGGGGTATTGATTCAATGGAACTTATTCGGTCGGCGCTCGGTACAGTCCCCAATTTTTCACATCCCCGCGGCGATGCGGCTCTGGTTGGCCGTGGTTTCCTCCGCAACGGCGGATTGAATCCTTCTCAACAAGGTCGGGGAAAGTGTCTTTTCACGTGGTCTGAGTACTAGGCGCTCCACTCGGTCGGATCAAAGCCGACGATGATCTTGCGGCCCTTCTTAATCAGCGGACGGCGGATGAGGTTCGGGTTCTCCGACATCAGCCGCAGCGTTTCGTCGCGCGGCGGGGGATTGGTCTTCATCCCCATTTCGCGGTAGAGCGCGTTGCGAGTGTTGAGGAATTCGCGGTAGTCGCGACGACCGATCAGTTGGTCGAGTTCTTCAACCGTCAATCCTTGGTTCAGATCGACGAGCTGCAAATCCGCGCCTTGGTCGAGCAAGAAACTTCTTGCTTTGCGGCAGGTGGTTCAACTGGGTTTTTGATAGAAGGTGAGTTTCATAGCAACACAAAACGCGAAGTTACGCCCGCCGCAGCCGCCAGGCTTCGCCGAGGCCTATCCACAAATTGACCAAGCCGATGCCGGAAACCGCGCCGCGGAGGTAGGTACTCAGCCAGACGCCGCTCAACTCCGGCGTGATGCTGAAGAAATAGTTGGTATCCCACAGCATCGTCCAGGGCAACAAGAAGAGTACGAAGCCTACTTCCAAGCAGAAAAGGACGAAGAGTAACTGACTCAAGAAATGCCCGCGGCGGCGCGGCACAACGGCGGCGGCCGGTTCTTGAGATCGTTGGGTGGGGAGTGCGTCCATCTCGCGGCCTTAGGCGAAGTCCCCCTCGGGAAACAGCGGCAGCGTTTCCAAATACGGCTCGGCCGGAGCGGAGGGACAAAAGCAGGCCGCTTCGCGCACCGGACTGAAGCTGAAGCGATGCAGCGGCGTCGGCCCATGCTCTTGGAGCGCCCGCAAATGGTCGGGGGTAGTATACCCCTTATTGGAAGCCAACTTAAACCGGGGATAAACCTTATCCCAGGCTCGCATCCAGCGGTCCCGTTCGACTTTAGCGATGATGGAGGCCGCCGCAATCGAGACGCAACGCGCATCGCCTCGAATCAGTGACTGTTGCGGCAAGTCGAGATCCAATTGCATGGCGTCCACCAGCAAGAAATCGGCTGCCACGCCGAGTGACCGCACGGCGGCGGCCATGGCTCGGCGAGAGGCTTGATAGATATTCCAGCGGTCGATGCCGGCGCTGTCGACCGCGCCGAAAGCAAAGGCGCGGGCTCGCTCCCGGATTCTGGCGCTGAGGACCTCGCGGTGCTCCGGATCGATTTGTTTACTGTCCCGCAATCCGCGGATCGGACGTTTCGGGTCGAGGATCACCGCCGCCGCCACGACCGGGCCGAACAAGCAGCCTCGCCCGACCTCATCGACGCCGACAATGGATCGCAGGCCCTGACGGCGTAGGCGCGTTTCCCATCGGGAACTCGGGCGCGGCTTCGGCTTGCCTGCCGGCCGGTTAGGGATAGACATACAACGGATGAGGGTGGCTCTAACCGCCCGGCGGCAATCTAGGTGCGCGCGCGTTCCTTGAGCCGCGCCGCTTTGCCGCGCAACTCTCGCAGGTAGTAAAGCTTCGCTCGGCGCACCTTCGCTTTGCGCATCGTCTTGATGCTTTCAATCACCGGCGAGTGAACCGGGAACACGCGCTCGACACCGATGCCGAAGCTGATCTTGCGAACCGTGATCGTTTCGCTGATGCCCGCATTGTGCTTTGCGATCAAAACGCCCTCAAAGGCCTGAAGACGTTCTTTCTCTCCCTCGCGGATCTTGACGTTGACGCGGATCGTGTCGCCGGGTTCGAGTTCCGGCAAGTCGTCGCGTTTGTATTTGTCGTAAACCCTTTGCAAAGGCTTCTGTATCATCGTCTCTCTCCAAGTTCCGCCGGGCCGACCGAAGGTGGGTCGCGCGTCGCCGGGTTTTCGTGTTTCCGTCGAAGGCCGCGATCTGCTCCGCCTAGGACCGCCACGCGGCGTCGGTCGGCGCAAAGTTTATCCGTCTTCGGACGTTTGATCGGCTGCCTTCTGTTGCGCGAGGCGCAACCATTCCTGTTCCGCCTCGCTCAAACCCGCCGCGGGGAGTAAGTCAGGTCGGTTCCGCAAGGTCTTTGCCAGGGCCATGCGCCGGCGTTCGTGCCGGATCTCTTGATGGTGGCCGCTCAACAAGATCTCAGGGACCCTCCATTCACTGTAGCGGGGCGGGCGGGTGTAGTGTGGAAAATCCAAAATTCCCACCCCTCCTCCCGGCATCGGCGCGAACGATTCACGTAACGACGAAGCTTCATTGCCCAGTACGCCCGGCAACAAACGCGCCACGCTATCGATCACAATCCCGGCGGCCCACTCCCCTCCGCTCACCACAAAGCTGCCGATGGACAACTCCTCATCACACAAGTGCTCGGCGACGCGCTCATCCACACCCTCGTACCGCCCGCAGATCAGAGCCACCTCGTCGTAGGCCACCAATCGCGCCGCCGCTGCTTGATCAAACAGCCGGCCCTGCGCGGAAAGCAAAACCGTTCGCGTCTTCTTCCCGCTCCAACCGGATCGGACCTCTGTAAGCGCTTTGTCGATGGGCTCGATCTTGAGCACCATCCCCTCGTCGCCTCCGAACGGCCGATCGTCAACCGTGCGGTGAACGTCGGAGGTATAGTCCCTCAGATCGAGCAATCGGACGTCGATCAGCCCCTGCTTTCGGGCCCGAGCCACAACCCCGTAGTCCAGCGGCCCTTCGAAGAACCGCCGAAAAATCGTGAGGACATGAAAAACCATCTCACGGATTCAAGTCTTCAAGACCGGCGGGCAGGCGCACGCGAATCGCCTTCTGCTCGGGCGCGATTTCCACGCAGATGTCATGGACGAAAGGGATCAACACTTCTCGACCCTCCGCATCCACCTGCAACAACAACGCCCCCCCAGGCTCGAGCACATCCTCTACGGACCCGATCAAGCGCCCGTCCGCGTCATCGCGCACCTCGCAGCCGACTAGGTCTTCAAAATAATACTCGCCGTCGGACGCCGGACCCAGCCGCTCACGAGGAATCTGAAGATCGACGTTGCGCAAGGCCTCGGCGTCGCTGATCGAATCCACATTCTTCAGCTTGAGAACCAATCTCCCCTGATGAATCCAAGCCCGCTCTACGGCGGCCTCTCGGCGTTGCTTCGACGAATCACGAAGGTAAACCGGACCGCCGCTGAAAAACCGCTCCGCATCACCGCTCGCCTCCGGCCCGACAGCCGGTTGATCGCCGAAGTTCTCACCGCTGAGATCTTCGGCGATCAACTCTCCTCGGTTCCCTCGGGGCCGCAGCAAGCGCGCCACGGTTACATATCGGTGTTCTTCGTCTTCCTCCACTATTCGAGAATTTCCAGTGTGAATCGTTTTTTCAACTTCATGCCGACCGCGCCCAGCAGAGTCCGAATCGACTTTGCCGTGCGACCTTTCTTCCCGATGACCTTGCCAAGATCATCATCGGCGACGCTGAGTTCCAACACCTTGACTTGCTCGCCTTCGACGGCCCGGACGGATACTTCTTCGGGTTTATCCACCAGCGCTTTCGCGATCAGCTTGACCAGTTGAACGATTTCATCGGTCGAATCGTCCACGGAGCACCTCCAGTCGCTGGAACAACAGCCCTAACGTCCGCTCTCATCTTGAAATACTCAACCTGGATAACGGTGGCCGCGGTCGTTTGACCCAGTGATCGAATTTACAAGCCTAGGACTTCACCGATTATATCAGCAGCCTTTGTTACTTGGTCTCTTGTTACTTGTTCTAAATGAACAGGCTGCTTAACTTCCCCCCATCGGGGAGACGCACTCGGGAAGGCCCATTTGGAAAGGAATACCGCCGCCGCCATCACGGCGTCGCCGGTGTCAGCGGGCTCGGCAGCTTTGCCGGCCCTCAGTGTCTGCTTCGACCGATTGTCGACAGGCAACGAGGCCTGATTCCGCTTTGCATTGTAGCAAGAGTGGGCCGGGCCGCCTGCCCACAACCCACAATGAATCGCGCCGCCGACATGACGGGAGTTTGCGGTGCCTTGGAAGAATGCCCGCGAGCCGGGGGGCCGATGGACAATCCTACGATTCCGGCTCGGACGCCGCGGCGACGTCGGACTCGGCGGTCGGCTCGGCCTCGGCCGTGCCCGGTTCCTCGGCGGCGGATTCAGCAGCCGCTTCGGGCGCCGCGGCGGCGGGCGCTTCTTGCGCGGCGGGTTCGGCTTGTGCGTCCGCGACCGGTTCGGCTTCGGCCGTCGGCTCGGCGGCCTTGGCCTCGGCGGCCGGTTCGGCCTTGGCGGGCGCATCAGCCTTGGCGGGCGCTTCTTCGACCGGCTCGGGCGGCTCGTAGCGCATCAGGCGCGCGACGGTCTTGGATGGCTGCGCGCCTTGGCCCACCCAATAATCAATACGCTCGCGCTTGAGCAATAGATGAATCGGGTCTTTCGTCGGATTATAGTGTCCGACGATCTCGAGAGAACTGCTATTGCGGGCGCGGCTCTTCTCGATAACCACCACGCGGTAAGCGGGTTTCTTCTTCGCGCCCACGCGGGCTAAGCGAATCGCTAACATGAATCCTCCAATTGTAACTCCTCGGCCCGCCCGGCGACTCCGGGCCGGGCGCAACCATTAGCGCACCAGGGCCTGCATGCCCATTTGCGCCAGACGTCTCTTGCTCTTCTTTCCTCCGCCGGTAAGCGACCGCATCATGCGACGCATTTGGCGGTACTGGCGCAGCAATTGATTGACTTGCTGCACCGACGTTCCGCTGCCCTTGGCGATGCGGCGACGGCGGCGACCGTTGATGACCTCGTGGTTCAGCCGCTCCTTGAAGGTCATCGAGCTGATGATCGCTTCGATGCGCAACATCTCCTTGGGGTCCACGTCGACGTTCTGTAGCCCCTGGAGCGGACCTGCTTGCGGCAACATCCCAAGAATCGACTCCAACGGCCCCAATTTCTTGAGTTGCTTCAACTGTTGCCGAAAATCCTCGAGCGTGAAATCGTTGTCGAGAACCTTCCGCTGCATCTCGATCGCTTGTTTTTGATCGATCTGCTCTTCCACCTTTTCGATGAGAGACATCACGTCTCCCATCCCCAAAATCCTCGAAACGATGCGTTCGGGATAAAACTGCTCAAGGGCGCTGAGCTTTTCGCCCGTTCCAACGAACTTCACCGGACACTTGGTGACGTGGCGAATCGACAGGGCCGCGCCACCGCGGGCGTCGCCGTCCATCTTCGTCAGCACAACGCCGGTGATGCCCAGCCGTTCGTGGAATTCGGCGGCGGAATTTACCGCGTCCTGCCCGGTCATCGCGTCGGCGACGAAAAGAATTTCGGAAGGCTCGAACTCTTTCTGTAACTGCTCGAGCTCGACCATCAACTCGTCGTCGACATGCAGCCTCCCGGCCGTGTCGATCAACACCACGTCGCGGCCGGTTTGGTTGGCCTCGCGCCGCGCTCCCTTGGCCAACTCGAGCGGCGTCGTTTCTTCCGGCTTGCCGGCATAAATCGGCAAATCGAGCTGATCGGCGACGACGCGCAACTGTTCCCGCGCCGCCGGACGGTAGACATCCACTGAAACCATCAACGGGCGACGGCCTTGCTTGGAAAGCCAAAGCGCCAGTTTACCCGTCGAAGTCGTCTTTCCCGAGCCCTGTAGACCGACGATCAAGAAATGCGACGGCGGATCGTTCGAAAAGCGGACGCGGGCTCCCTTGCCGCCCAGCAACCCGACCAGCTCGTCCTTGACAATCTTGACCACCTGCTCGGTGGGCGAGAACGAGGTCAAGACCTCTTGCCCAAGCGCTTTTTCACGGATATTGGCGACCAACTCTTTGACGACCTTGAAATTGACGTCGGCCTCGAGCAGCGCCATCCGAATCTGCTTGAGCGCATCCTGGATGTTCTCCTCGGAGAGCTTACCCTCGCCGCGAAGGTCCTTGAAGACACGCTGAAGCTTGTCCGTTAAGTTCTCGAACATGGCTGCTTAGACGCCGAATTTCCGCAAAACCGCATTTCCCCGCCCCGGGTGATTGCCGAATCCGGTTCACCGCGGGGCCGAGCCGAGCCGCTCAAAGTTCATTGCGGTAGTCGGAGTGAAGGAACGGGGAACCGACTACCCCACCTGTAGCTATTGTAGTGACGAGGCGAAAGGAGCGTCAAACAGGCCAAGGCGGCCCAACGGCGGCAGTGTCCGTCTCGCGGCGAAGAGGCGTGCCCGATTTCGGAACCCCGGGAGTCGCCGGGGCGAAGGCAACGGCGAAGGCGACGGCCCCCGAGGAACCGCAAGAGGCGTGCTTGTCGTTCATACACATCTGTGCGATCATTGGAAAGTGAAAGGTTCTGAGTTTCTTAGGAAAGTGAGGAAGCTTGGAATACGACACGGCATGAATGTTCGGTTCGTGGGGAGCCACGGCAAAGGCAGCCACGGCACGCTTTACTACGGGTCGACGTTCGCAACGCTGAAGGACCGCAACAAGGAGTTGGGGACCGGGCTGGTCGCGGCGATGTGTAACAGCTCGGCATCAACCGGAATGAATTGTAAGCCGGAGGTCAACGATGGAGCTAAGCTATCCCGCCGTCGTGAGACGTGAAAGGAACGGACCACGCTACTTGGTTCGATTTCCTGATCTGCCGGAGGCTCTCACCGACGGCGGCGACCTGAGCGAAGCATTGAGCGAAGCGGTGGACTGTTTGGGCGAAGCTTTGGCCGGCCGCATGGTTCGAGGGGATGATATCCCGGAGCCCTCCAAGCCCGGACTAATCAAGCGGAGAATCCCCGTCCCGTTGGACTTGGCTCCTAAGGTAGCTCTCTATACCGCGATGAGAAGACAGGGCATATCGAAGTCCGCGCTCGCTCGGCGATTGGGCTGCCGGGAAACAGTTGTCCGGCGGCTGGTGAATCCCCGGCATCACTCGAAGGCGGACCGCCTGGAGGCGGCGCTTAAGGCCTTGGGCGTGGAAGTCGTGGTTTCCGTCGCGGCGTGAGTCGACGGCCTTCCGTAACCCGTGGTCGGGAAGTGACGGAGGCCGAACGGACGGATGCGCGCAACGCGCCCCGTCTCGTGTCGCCGCCCGGTTTCATTCGCCGGCCTGCTAGCTCGCGGCGGCGCGGTTCTTGTTGACGAAGGCGATGGTCAAGAAGCCGTAGTCGGTTGCGACACAGACCGGATTTTCGCTTTCGGACAGTCCGGCGAAGTCGGTGTCGACTTGGCGCCCGAGGACCTGTGGCTTGGAATGCGTGGCAGCACGCGGCAGCGCCCCCGTCAGGTTACCGATGATCACGTTGGCGATTTCGGCCAAAGCATCTTCGAGGTCCTCGCTTTCGACGCTGGTGTCTTCGTCCGCGGTTTCGCAATAGAGGCGCGCACCAAGTTGCTCGGCCAGCCGGCGATCGATGCCGATGACGGCGCGGCCGTTCCAGCTACCTTCGATTTCGGAGATGACCGTCAGCGCCCCACCGACGGTTTGACGGGCCGCCGTGCCGGCCTGTCGGGCGAGAATGCCGCAGCTGGAGAGCAAGACTTGGCACGCCGCGTGCCCCGCCAACGACGAGAGTTGCCGGCGCGAAGCGGCGCCGGGATCGTCCGCGGTCGTGGTTGAGCGGCTCGCGGCGGCGGCGACCTCTTCGATCGCCCGTTCGATGGTTTGAAAGATCAATTGCGGATTGTCATACGGTTTGAGTACGATCTCGCGCACGCCGAGTCGGGTCAGATGGTCCCGGAAAGCCGGCAACACCTCGCAGGTGATGGCCACGACCAGCGCTTCGGGTGCGTCGGCGAACAAAGCTTCGGCGATTCCGGTGCTCGCCCGTCGACGCGATCAAGATCGATGGTCACGACGGTGGGTTGAAGACGCCGATACAGGGCAACGGTGTCGGCGACCTCTCGCGCCTCGACAACGGTAAAGCCTCGTTGTTCCAATTCCGTGCGCACCATTGTCGAAGTCAGTTCGTTGTCGTCAACAATCAGCGCCACGGGTTTTTTTGTTGGTTGGACTGCTGTGGTTTCCATAAGTCTCCCCTTTCCCGAAGAAATCGGCCACGGGGAGAGACAGCATTAGTTGATTTGGGCTATACCGGTTGGCGGGAGGGGCTGACTAGCGCCACGACCGCTTGAAAAAGTTTGTTTGGCTGCAAAGCACTATTCTTGAGTGACCGCATCGCCACGGGGCTGTGAAAAAATGGGGGACAGTCCACTTCGCGCCAGGAGAAATTGTTGATTTGATGAAACGTATTCGGTCGGCGCTCGGTACAGTCCCCCATTTTTTCACAGCCCCGTGGCGATGCGGCTCTGGTTGGTAGTGGTTTGCTCGGCAATGGCGGATCGAAGCCTTCTCAACAAGGTCGCGTTTTCGTTGGGCTTCGGGGGCGTCAATCGGGCGCCGGCAGGACTTGGGCGCGTTTGGCCCAGGCTGACCACAGGGCCTCGAGTTCGGCGACGCGCTCGGGGTGTCGGCCGGCGAGGTCTTGGGTTTCTGTGCGGTCTTGGGCGAGATTGTAAAGCTCCCAGGCCTTGTCTTCGAGCGCCACCAGCTTCCAGTCGCCTTGGCGCACGGCGCGGCTCCCGAAGTGTTCCCAATAGAGCGTCACGTCGCCCGCGGGCCGATTGCCTCGTAGCAGCGGGGCTAGACTGGTCCCTTCGAGCGGGATGGTGGCGAGGCCGTCATAGGTTTGCGGGTGCTCGGCGGCGGCGAGTTCGAGAGCTGTCGGAAAAATATCGATGACATGGCCGGGCCGCGAAATGATCGAGCCGCCCTTGGCCGCGAGCCCGTCGGGCCAGTGAACGATCAGGGGGGTGGCGGTGCCGCCCTCGTACTGCTCCTTCTTCCAATAACGGAAGGGCGTATTCGAGGCGTTGGCCCACATCGGACCGATGCCCGCGTATGTATTTTCAGGGCCCGGGAGGATCTTCTTCTCGGTGTCGTAGGGGATTTCGGTTCCGTCGCGCAGGTGCGAGGGCCGATCGAAGCCGGGGCCGTAGCGCGAGGGGCGCTCGGGGCTTGCTCCGTTGTCGGAGAGAAACAGGATCAGTGTGTTGTCGAGTTGGTTGTGCTCTGCCAGCTTGCGGACCATGCGCCCTATACCCTGATCGAGGCGGTCGATCATGGCGGCGTGAACGGCCATGGCGCGGGCGTCCCAGACTTTGTCGGGATTGTCTTCCCAGCGCCGTTCTTTTTCGTGGCGTTCGGAGAGAACGGCGGTGTCGGCTTCGACGAGTCCCATCTCGACCATGCGGCCGTAGCGAGCCTGGCGAATCTTGTCCCAGCCGACTTGGTAGGTATCCTTGTATTTCTCGATGTCCTCGGGTAGGGCGTGCAGCGGCCAGTGCGGGGCGCTGTGGGCGACGTAAAGGAAGAAGGGCTTGTCGTCGCGGCTGTATTGATCGATGTAGTCGGCGGCGCGGTCGTTGAGGGCATCGGTGTAGTAGAAATCGTCGGGGAGGGATTCGACCGGCGTGGTGTTGTGGACCAGGCTGAAAGGGTCGAAGAAGTTGACGACGCCCCAGATGGTTCCCCAATGTTCGTCGAAACCGCGATGGGCCGGGTAGGTCGCGGGGTCGGAAAATTCGCCGAGGTCTTTGAGTCCGCTGACCCACAGGGCGTTTTCGGGCGAGTCTTTGGTGGGCGAGAGGTGCCACTTGCCAACCATGGCGGTGTGATAGTCGGCGGCCCGCAAGGCTTCGGCCACGGTTACGGCGTTGCGAGCGAGGACACCGCGGTAGCCGGGGAGCTGTTGGTCGAAGGTCATGCGCCCGACTCCGGCTTGGTGGGGGTATAGGCCGGTCATCAAGGAAGCGCGCGTGGGACAGCAGCGCGAGGTGTTGTAGAACTGGGTAAAGCGCACGCCGTTCGAAGCGAGGCGGTCGAGGTTGGGCGTATCGATCTCGCCGCCGTACGAGCCGAGGTCGGAGTAGCCCATGTCGTCGGCCACGATGAGGACGATGTTGGGGCGGGACGGGGTGTCGGGGATCGAGGGTGTCTCCGAGCATCCCGAAAACAGACTGATCGATAGAACAGCGAGACACGTCCGAAACGGCATGAAGGTCATGTGAAAGTTTGATTGAGTCGGCACGTGGTCCATTCGCCGAGACTCTACACTTCCATGGCCGCTTTGACGTCAGGGGGGATTTCCGCTTCGGGGTCTTTGCCGCTCAGCAGAGAAACGCCAATGAAGACCGCCAGCGAGACCAGCAGTGAAAAGCAACCGACGGCGAATCCGTTCGGCAAGACGTACGAGCCGTGGCGCGCGCTTAATTCCAGGGCGA
Organism: Bryobacterales bacterium; assembly: GCA_965248235.1. GTDB lineage: Bacteria > Acidobacteriota > Terriglobia > Bryobacterales > UBA6623 > UBA6623. Next base: position 539,601 of record CBDFIU010000005.1, read on the forward strand.
AATTCAAAACAATACTGACGCCGATCGAGAGCACGCAGGCCGTCCCCGTGGCGCGTTTCCAGTTCATCCCGATCGCGACGCTGGGGACGATAGCCGCGGCGAATGTTCCCCAACCGAAGGTCCCCATCAAGGCGATCAAGTTTTCCATATAGAGCGCAAACAGCGCGGAGCTGAGCAGTAAGACCGCCGTCGCCACGCGCGTCCACAGTAATTCCCGAACGACCGGCCGCCCCAACAGCGCCTTCGGCATGTCGCGCACGACGGCCGCCGCGCCGATGTTCAAGAAGCTGTCGGAAGTCGACATGATGGCCGCCAGCAGGCCGGCGAAGACCAGGCCCGCCAGCAAATCGGGCGTGTAATTAATCAGAAAAACCGGGGCCGCCAGATCGGCTTTGGCGAGAGGCAATTGCTTTCCGCTTTCCACCAGGGCCCGCATCGAAAGCCCAACGCTCATCCACAGTAGGCTCAGCACGGCATAAGTAAGCCCGCCGAACAGGGCGCCCCACTTGAGGTCGCGGATGTCGCGCAGCATCAGAAATTTCGTGATCACATGCGGTTGCCCAACCCCGCCGATGCCGAATAACAAGAACCAACTCAGCGCGGTCATCGGGCCGCGCGTTCCCCACGGACCGATAAAGGCCGGATCGGCATCCCAAAGAGTTCGGCTGATGGCCGACATGCCGCCGCCGGCTTGGAGAGCGTAATAAAAGACCGCCAGCGCGGCCATCATCATCAAGAAGCCCTGAAATAAGTCGGTGTAAACCCCCGCGATAATGCCGCCCGCCACGCTGTAAAAAGCCAACACCCCGAGCCCGATCAGCAAGGCCACGGGCAGCGAAACGCCCAGCACCGCGACGAGCACCATGCCGATCGCCAAGACCTGTGTTCCCAGATACCCGACCACCCCGAGAAAGATCGCCAAGGCCATCATAAAGCGCGGCCAGCGGCCGCCGTAACGCGCGGCGACGGCGTCGGGAAGCGTGAGAATTTCGCGCGCTTCAGCCATCAGACGCAGGCGTTTGCCGACGATGACCCAGGAAAACGCAAAGCCGAAAATCGCCGTGAAGGTCATCCACAGCGAACTTGATCCGGAATCGTAGACCAGGCCGGGGCCGCCGACGAAACCGAAGCCGCTCATCGTGCTCGACATGGCCGCGATGATGACGACCACCGGCCCCAGCGATCTGCCGGCGACGAGAAAGTCGGAAATCGTGTGAGTTCTCCTCATCGCCCAAACGCCGATGCCGAGACAGGCGCCCAGGTAAACGAGCACGCAGATCAAGATCGTGGAAGATTCAGAGGTCGGCATGGGGCGGGAAAATCGAGATCGGGAATGGCCGTCAGGAATCCTTGCGTCCGAAGCGCCGCATGAAGTCGTCAAGGCAGTCGGAGGGCAGCACGGTTCGGTTGAACGTCAGCGCGTAAACAATGCCAATCCCCGACGCCGCCGGCCAAACGCCGTAGACCAGCACGGCCGTGGCGGCCGGGAACCCGAGGACGAGGTTCGCCGGCCCTTCCGGATCGTCCAGCGCCGCAATAGCCGCGAGCAGTGCGATATAGACCACCAGAAAGCCGAGGATCATCGCGGGGATCGGTTTGCGCGTCAACCGCGGTCCGAACCCGACCGCGAGCCCCAGAGCCATCAGAACGCAAGCAGCGACGCCGAAAAGCAGCCAATGGTTCAAACACCCCAGGATGATCGCGGCCCCCGCGGTCGGCAACATGATCTTGACAAGGGTTGGGTTGTAATCTTTCATCGGGTGGCGGGCGGGCTGAAACGGTGTTGGGCGGCGACTCGATTCAAAACGCTTCCATCGTTGCGCCGGGCTGTTCAAAGCGCCCATCGGCTTCCCAAACGAAGGCGTGAAAACGTCGAATTGTACGAAACCCGATTCTTTCATACAAGCGCGCGGCGCGTTCGTTTGACTCGGTGACGGTGAGGCTGACGGCTTCGCAATCCAACTCGCGAAACGCGGCGAGAGAGCGACGTAATGATTCATACCCCACGCCCTGGCCGCTCATATGCGGCGCGACGCACAACTGCGTCACATGGCCTACGCGCGGCTCGACGAAGCTCGCCAGGCACACCGCGCAAACTTCCCGCGAGGGTGTGTAGAGGGCTACCAAAGCCGCTTGACGACAGAAGGCGCCGCAACTGGGATGCTGAGAGGTGTTGTAGAGAAACCGCCTGGCGCCGGCGTAGCTGCGGTATTGGTCGTTGATGCGGCTGTCGACGTGGCTGCCGTAGGCGCGCGCGATCAGGCGCGCGGCGGGATCCAAATAGTGGTTGGCCCAACGGTTGTACTGCAAAAAGGGTTCGGTCGGGCGCGGATCGAGCGAACGGTCAAGCTCGTCGGTCAACATAAACAGGCGCGGGAAGATCTTGAGCGGGCTGCCGTAGACGATTTCGTCCTCGGGAGTGAATGAAAGCGCCAGCAACTGCCCTTCGATACGTCGCACCCCGGGATGAGCGGCCGCCGATTTGAGAATTATTTCGAACAGGAAGCGCTCGGTCGCTACATTCCTGTAGTCGCGGGCCACGAAGAGGTCGCCGATCAGCGCTTTGCGGTCTTCGTGGATAAAAAAGCTGTAGCCGATCGGGCATCCGGCCTTCATCAACACCGAGCCATTGAGGCTGCGCATGTCGAGGTAGCGCATGATCAGGTTTTTCGACGGGCTGAAATCCCAGCGGAAGTGTTCCGACCAATAGGCCTGTTGCTCGTCGAGTAGCGGTTGCAGGTCGACGCCGCGAAACAACTGGAGCTCGGCTGTTTCGAATTCGTAAGGCGCGGAGGGCGCGGCGGCCATGCAGCCAATTATAGCGTCCGGAGGTGTTGGAGCAAAGGCGGATTGCCCGGAATGTTGCGAAAAAGTACGAGTCCGGGCACCGATCACGGAGGCTCCGGGTACTCCGAACTTCGGTGCGGTTAGAGGGCCAGACCCGGTTTCGCGGTCAGATCCATGGGCGAGTGTTCGCCGCGCTCGAGGCGGGGATAAGCCGCGGCGGCGATCATCGCGGCATTGTCGGTCGACAGTTTCAAGCTGGGGAAGTAGACGGGATAGGGAATTGCATCAAAACGTCGGCGGAGTCCGGAGTTGGCGGCCACGCCTCCCGAAACGATCACGGCGTTCACCGGTTCCTGCTCGACGGCTTTGACCGCTCGCCGCAGCAGTTCCTCGATCGCGGTTCGCTGAAACGACGCGATCAAGTCGAGGGTCGTTGGCGAGGTGACGGCCAAGATTTCCTCGATCGTGGGTCTTGGCGGAGCGAGAAACATCTCGCGCCGAGTGCGAATTTCTTCGTCCAAGTCGGCGCCGCGGACGTAGCGCAATACCGCCGTTTTCAAGCCGCTATAGCTGAGGTCGAGCGGATTGCCCTTCATGCGAACGCTCGGCAAGGGAACAGCGGTCGGGTTGCCGTGAGGGGCGAGTCGATCGATCAACGGTCCGCCCGGGTACCCGAAGCCGAGCAACTTGGCTACTTTGTCGAAAGCTTCCCCGGCGGCGTCGTCGCGGGTGCGGCCCAGCAGGCGGTAGCGGTAGTCCTCTCCGCTATGGTGTTCGACGAAGAAGAGATGGGAGTGGCCGCCGCTGACGACTAAAGCGAGAGCGGGGAACTCGATCCGCGTGCCTTCGGCGCGACGTTCGAGAACGACCGCGTGGATGTGCCCCTCGATGTGGTTGACACCGAGAAAGGGAATGCCCAGCGATGCCGCCAGCCCCTTGGCGAAGGTCAGGCCCACCAGTAAGGATCCGATCAACCCGGGGCCTTCGGTGACGGCTACGGCGTCGAGGTCGTTGTATTCGATGGAGGCGTCTTCGAGTGCCCGCCGGACCACGGGAACGATGGCGCGAAGGTGTTCGCGCGAGGCCAGCTCGGGTACGACGCCGCCGTATTTTTGGTGTGTGTCGAATTGCGATGCGACAACGTTCGAAAGCAATCGGCGGTCGGGGCCGACCACCGCGGCGGCGGTTTCATCGCAAGACGTTTCGATTCCCAATACGTACACAGCTTCGATTTTCTCATCTTTGGAGACGCTTGCTTCCGGAAACAGTAAGGCCCCCGAGAGGGGTTACCTCTCGGAGGCTAAGCTTTTCGGCTCAAGGCGCGCTGCCTCAAGCCGGAAAAAGCTGGAACAACCGATAAGCGAGATGGCCGTTCCACATGAACCGCGTCCCGTTGCTGAGACGGGCTTCAAACCTGTCGAGCGTTCACATCAACACTCGACCACCTCGCTGGATGTACAATCACTCATGTTGTAGATCACCTCCTTTCGCAACTGCATCCATCCTACTCGCCGATCCCGGACGAGTCAACCCGCAAGAATCCGCCCCCGCGATCGCCTGCTAATGGCCGACGTTGCGTTCTTGTGGCTCGGCAAGCCGAATACTATGATGTAGTAGCGGCGGAAGGACTCGTCGTTGAGTCAATGCGAGTCACCGCGAGTCACCGCGGACAGATGCATCATGGCGGCTGCCCTTAAAGGTTTCGTGACGACTAGCGTGGCGCTTGCCGCCTTGGCCGCGCCGCTTGCCGCCCAGGCGGACGCCGACGGGATCGAATTTTTCGAGAGGACAATTCGGCCGGTGTTGGCGGAAAAATGCTACGTCTGCCATGGGCCGGACAACGACCCGATGGGCGGTCTGCGCGTCGACTCCAAACAGGCGCTTCTCAAGGGCGGCAGCCGCGGCACGGCGATCGCCGCAGGCGACCCGGACGGCAGTCTGTTGATTCGCGCGATCCGCTACACGAACGTCGATTTGCTAATGCCCCCGACGGGGAAGTTGAGCGCGGAGGAAATCGAGGACTTCGAGGCTTGGGTTCGCATGGGCGCGCCCGACCCGCGCGGCGAACAGGTCGACTCCGTCTCCCCTCAGGAGAGTATTGACCTCGCCGAAGGACGCAAGTTTTGGGCTTTTCGACCGCTTGCCGCCGATACCTTCTCAACGGCCCGGGACGGCGTGAAGAACGCGGATTGGGCGACATCGCCGATCGACTATTTCATCCTGGCCAAGCTCGAGGAAAACGGTCTGACGCCGGCCGCTCCGGCCGACAAGCGCACTCTGCTGCGCCGCGTGAATTTCGATTTGGTCGGTCTGCCGCCAACGCCGGAGGAAATGGACGCTTTTCTGGCCGACCGCTCGCCCGGGGCTTTTGAAACGGTTGTCGAGCGGCTTTTGGCGTCTCCTCACTATGGGGAACGCTGGGGACGCCATTGGCTCGATCTGGTCCGATACGCCGAGACGAACGGTCACGAGTACGACAACGACAAACTCGACGCATGGCGCTACCGCGACTACGTCATTCGTGCGTTGAATGACGATGTCCCTTACGACCGTTTCGTGAAGGAACATATCGCGGGAGATCTACTGGCCGCGCGGCGTGTTCGCGACGACAAGGTCCACTGGGAGTCGCCACTGGGAACCGGCTTTTACTGGTTCGGCGAAGTGCTTAATTCGCCGACCGATTCGGCCAAATCCCGCGCCGATACGGTCGACAATCAGATCGACGTTCTCAGTAAGGCGTTTCTGGGGCTAACGGTCGCTTGCGCGCGTTGCCACGATCACAAGTTCGATCCGATCCCGACCGCCGATTACTATTCGCTGGCGGGGGTTCTCCACAGCACGGCGATCCGTGAAGCCTCGATTGATTCGGGGGAACGCGACGAACGTATCGCCGAGGCGCGGCGCGAAATCGGCGAGATCAACGGCGACATCCGAGCGATCGCCGAGCGCGCCCCCCGGCTGTCGATCGAGCGCTGGACCGGGCACCTGCGCGCCGCGGCGGAGTTGTTGACAGTGGACGAGGCGGAGTTCGATTGCCGCTTTGACGAAGTGGCCTCGGTCGGCGGTCTCGACCGAGCCGAGTTGAAAGCGTGGCTGGTGTTGCTTCGGCAAGCGAGCGGAGAACCGGATCATCCGCTTTATCCGTTGGCGAAACTTTCGCTGCCGGCGAAAACCGATGATGGGCCGACGGCCTCGTTCGCCGAACGGTTGAGCGAAGTACGCAAGGAACTCGCCGAAGTCACGGAAAGAGCGAATCCCGATCATCCCGACAACAAGGCCCGCGGCGACGTCGTCTACGAAGATTTCGACGGTGGCGACTTCAGCGGGTGGAGAATCGAAGGTCGTGCTTTCGGGGAAGCGCCGATGAGGCAACTTCCGGCCAACCAATCCCTGGGCGGTTTCGCGGGCGAGACGGCGGCCAACTCATTTGGCTCGGGTTCGGACAAATTGATGGGCAGCCTGACGACCGGCAAATTCCGCATGCCGAAGATCTACATGCACATCCGCATGGCCGGGACGCCCGACCCAAAGCCTTTCCCGATCAACCCCGACATTCGGGTCACGCTCGACGCCGACGGCCACAAGTCGCAGCTGTTTACGCTCACCCGTCCCGATGTTTGGCAGTGGGTGACGCGTCGGATGACGAAGGAAATCGGTCGGGTCTGCTACATCGAGATCGTAGACCGCTCCGCCGGGGGGCACATCGCGGTGGACAAGATTATTTTTTCCGAATCGGCGGACCCGCCTTGGTCGGCGCCCGACGAGCGTATCCGGGCGTTGATCGGCGATGGGAAGATCGCGTCTGTCGACGACTTGATCGCGGCTTACTCGACCCTCTACGCGCAACTCGGCGAGAGCGCGGGCCCCGAAGACCAACGACTGCGCGCGGGTTTGCGGCCCCCGCGATCCTCGGAAGACTACGCCACCGCCGCGCTCTCCGCCGAACAGCGTCAGGATCTCGCGACGTTACAGGAAAAGCGGCGAGCGATCGAGGCGCGGATTCCCGCATCGCTTTTCGGAATGGTGAGCAAGGACGAAAACCCGCGCGACATCGCCATTCACCAACGCGGCAGTCACAAGAACCTGGGCGAGGAAGTGCCGCGGCAATTCTTGCAAGTCATCGCGGGAGAAGAACAACATCCCTATCGCGACGGCAGCGGCCGATTGCAGTTGGCCGAGGCGATGGTCAGCCCGGAAAACCCCTTGGCCGCGCGAGTGTTGGTCAACCGTTTGTGGAAACACCATTTCGGATCGGGGATCGTCGCGACAACCGATAACTTCGGCAGGGCCGGCATGCGGCCGAGCCATCTTGAACTGCTGGACTACTTGGCGGGGCGGCTGATCGAGAGGGGCTGGTCGCTGAAACAAATGCATCGGCTGATGGTGCTCAGCAGCACCTACCGCATGTCGAGCCGGGCGAGCGAGAAGTCGTCTCGGATCGATCCGGAAAACAAGTGGCTGCAGCACGCTCGCGTGAAGCGCCTCGAGGCCGAGGCGATCCGCGACGCGGTGGTGACCGTGTCGGGGTCACTCGACAAGACGGTTGGTGGGCCGGGGATCGCTCCCTATATCAGCAGATACCAAGACGGCCGGGGCAAGCCCGCGGGCGGCCCGCTCAACGGCGCGGGGCGACGCAGTATTTATCAGCAGGTGCGGCGGAACTTCATCTCGCCGATGTTTCTGGCGTTTGACTATCCGCCGCCGATCTCGACGATTGGGCGGCGCGGCGCCTCGACCGTTCCCTCGCAGGCTTTGATGATGATGAATAACGAGTTCATCGGCCGCGAGGCGGAAGCTTGGGCGAAGCGGCTGACGGAAGAACCCGCCGGTCGCCGGCAGCGTATCGAGGCGATGTTTGAGACGGCTTTCGGGCGTCCGCCCAACGCCGAGGAAATACGCGAGGCCGAGGCTTTTCTCGACGGCCAACAAGCCGAATACACCACGTTTGGCGACGGCGATCCGCGCATCTGGGCCGACTTGGCGCATGTGCTGTTTAACTCGACGGAGTTTATTTTCGTGCGGTAGCCGGCACAGCGAGGAACACGATGAGTTCTCAGGCATCCCCCCATATCCCCGACCGACCCGTGCCCTCGCGGCGCGAATTTCTAGCTCGCTCGGCGAACGGTTTCGGCGGCTTGGCGCTGGCCGCGATGCTGGCGGAAAAAGCGGGCGCGGCGGATCGCTCGGGCGACCCGATGATGCCGCGCGACTCGCACTTCGAGGGCAAAGCCAAATCCGTCATTTTCCTCTACATGGATGGCGGCCCCTCGCAGCTTGACACCTTCGACCCCAAACCGCGGCTCGACAAGGAAAACGGTCAACCGATCAAGATGGAGACGCCGACAACCGTCTTCAACATCAGCGACCTCGTCTTGGCTTCGCCCTTTACGTTTTCGCGCCACGGCCAATCGGGGATTCCCGTCAGCGACCTGTTCCCGCATGCCGCGACCTGCGTTGACGATATGGCGATCATTCGCTCGATGGTCGCCAACCACTCCGAACACACCGCGGGCAACTATTTCATGCACAGCGGCTCGGGATTTCAGGGACGCCCGAGCATGGGGTCGTGGGTAACCTACGGGCTGGGCAGCGAATGCGACAACCTGCCGGGCTTCGTGGTGATGGAATCGGGCTTGATTCCTCCCGGCGGTCTCGACCTTTTCGGCAGCGGTTTTTTGCCGGCGGCCTATCAGGGTACGCTTTTCCGACGCGGCGAGCATCCGATTGCCGACATCCGGCCGCGCGAGGAAAATCCGCAAGTGCAGCGCAACAAGCTGGGACTGCTGCGGCGGCTCAATCGGGGCGTTGTCGATCGCTTCGGCGCGGTCAGCGAACTCGAGGCCACGATCTCCAACTACGAGTTGGCGTTTCGGATGCAGGCGGCCGTTCCCGACTTGATCGAGCTCAACAGCGAGAGCGAGGCGACGCGAAAACTCTATGGTTTGAACGAGAACGACACCGAAGACTTCGGCCGCCAATGTCTGCTGGCGCGTCGCATGGTCGAGCGCGGCGTACGATTCATCGAACTGATCAACCCGCGACGCAGATCCGATCGCTGGGATCAGCATGAAAAATTGATCGAAGGGCACCGCCTCAACGCCAAAGCCGTGGACAAGCCGATAGCGGCCCTGATCAAAGACCTCAAAGCCCGCGGACTTCTCGACTCGACGCTGATCGTTTGGGGTGGTGAGTTCGGCCGCACGCCGACCGCGCAATTCAATCCCAAAATGGACTTGAGCACCGTCGGGCGGGATCACAACCCGTTCGGCTTCACGATGTGGATGGCCGGCGGCGGCGTCAAGGGCGGGACCGTCCACGGCGCGACCGACGAGTACGGTTATTTCGCGGTCGAGAACAAGATGCATGTCCACGATCTCCACGCGACCATGCTGCATTTGTTGGGGCTCGACCATAAGAAGTTGACCTACCACTTCAGCGGCCGCGACATGCGGCTGACCGACGTTCACGGCAACGTGGTTCACGATTTGTTGGCGTAGCAGGGCTCGGGCTGATCCGCCTGCGCCGGCTAAGCTAGAGCGACTCGTTCGGCGGTTTTCGAGACCGCGGGTGTCGCCTTTCGCCTAAAAATTGTGACACTTCCGCGAACCGGACATGTCGGAAGTGTGCCGTGATAGGCTTCGTAAATCATGCTGGAAATAATCGCGGACGGCCGCACCGACTTGGTGTTCGATCTCTTGGATGCTGACCATCCAGCCGACTCAACCGACTCGAACGGAGTGTCGCTGATCAAATGGTGTGCCTACTACGGCGACGTAAGCGCCTCAAGTTTCTTCTCTCCAACGGTGAGTCGCTCGAATCGTTGGGACACAACCTAGGGCTCATAAACGCTTCCTTCCACGGTCACTGGCAGCTATGCCAGTTCTTGCTCGAGAAGGGCGCGGAGGTGAACCATCCGCAGCCTGAAACGGGGGAAACCGCGCTACACGGGGCGCTTTGTAAGGCCAAAATGCCAGTGTTTGATTTTGTAGTCGAGGTGCTTCTTGCTCACGGCGCGGATCCGAATGCTGTCACGAAAGAATCAGCGGAAACGGGGGGCTTCATGCGGGATTGCCGAACGAAGGGTGAGACGCCTCTGCATCGCGCCGCCGCCTTCGGTTCGGAGAACGTGATTCAACTCTTGCTGGACGCAGGCGCAACCATCGAGGCCAAAGACACGCACGGCGACTCGCCACTCACGTGGGCAAGTTGGTACCTCCGGCCGCGACACATCCTCGCGAAGCTATGCTACGGCAACCACCGCATTCATCCCGCGTCGGTGACGAGTTCTGCTGGAGATCACTCGGCGGGTTGGCGCGGCATGGAGAAGGATTTGGCTGGCAAGCTTCATCTTTAGGGAGGGCGGCACTCCTGGAGTTCGTACGAACGTTCCACGCCTCCGCGAACCGGACATCTCGAAAGTGAGCCCTGACCGCGTCTCGGACACCGATGGTGCGAGAATACCATCGTGCCGCTCGGAGCCTACCTGAATCGAGCAGTCACCGCGCTTTGGATCATCCTTCTCGTGGTACCGGCGTGCACGCAGCAACGAGACTCCTGGCAAGATGCGTCCGCTCACCAGGTGCGGTTCTTACGGGTCGAGAAAGACGTGCTCTTGGAGGTTCTCGATTGGGGCGGAGCGGGTCCGAGCGTGGTTCTTCTGGCGGGCTCGGGCAACACGGCTCACGTGTTCGATGGCTTTGCTGAAGAGCTAGCTGCCGGCTACCACGTGTATGGGATCACGAGAAGGGGGTACGGGGCGTCGGCCCAACCGGAATCGGGCTACGCGGCCCAAAGGCTTGGCGCAGATGTGGTGCAGGTTCTGGATTCGCTTGATATCGCGGTACCCGTTCTGGCTGGTCATTCGTTTGGGGGCCAAGAGATGACGGCTTTGGCGAGAGTGCATCCTGACCGGATCAGAGGACTCATCTACATGGATTCGACTGCTGATCCCACATTCGATTGGAAGCCGTATCAGGAATTCCGCGCCAGGCTCCCGGCTTCGATGGGACCGGAGCCATCCGCCACAGCCCGTCGCTCGTTTCAAGCTTTCCGAAATTGGCAGATGCGGAGCATGGGATTCGCATTCCCTGAGTCGGAGCTACGGAACCTGTTCGCCGTAGAACGGGACGGATCGATGGGCAGATACACAACTCCGCCATTCGTCCATGCGGCGATCGGCGCTGGAATGCAGAAGCCAGAGTATTCCCATATTTGCGTTCCAGTACTTGCATTCTTCGTGCTGCCTGCGCCGGTTGACAAGCAGGTTCAGCGCCACAGCCCACAGAACGCCGACGAACGCGAAGCGATCGAACAGGTCTACTCCATCGAGTTGGACTTTGCGAGAAATGCAATCCGCAACCTCACGCAGGGGGTTCCGAGCGCTCGGGTTGTTGAGTTGCAAGGCGCAAAGCACCATTTATTCCTCTCGAACGCGGCAGACGTGCTACGTGAATCGCGCGAGTTCCTGCAGACGCTTCATTAATAGGGCGATTGCGGTCTCTAGAAGGGCCATCGCAGCATTCACATAGGGATCTGGCGGCACAAGGGCTCGCTTCCGCGAATGGGGATTGTCGGAAGCTTCGATGTCGCCTTCCCCCCTTAATCGCGACGCTTCCACGGCCGACTCTTCCCTAAGTTCTTTCTTTCCTGTACGGTGCACGTGTAAGATTGCGACAGTCTGTCGCGATCCTTGGAGATTTACGGCAACCGCAGCGGACCGATTTCCGTTGCCGCCATCCGATCCCAGATCGCCCATCGAATTCCGCGGCAACTCTCCCGCTGCCCTTTTTGTGGCTCTTTATGCACAGTAGTGCTAGGGCTGCTCGGCTTCCGCCGCCTTCCGCCGCGCGATGGCGAGGTTGTGGCGCGCCGTTGCGTCCTCGGGGCGGCCGCGGAGAACGGCTTCGAACGCTTCCACCGCGGCTTGGTACCTTCCATGCTGATAAGAGTTCCTGACCGTAGAGTAAATTCACTTCCGGGTTCCCGCTTAATCGGCGGGCTCGCCGGAAACTACTCCAGCCTGCTCGGCGGCCAAGCCGGAGTTGCGCAACGGCTAGATTGGCCCAGACAACCGATTGCCGCTGCCTGGGAATCGTTTTCAAGGCGGCCTGATAGTGATCGACCGCCTGGGCGTAATTCCGCGTCTTGGCGGCGGCAACACCCAGGTTGACCAACAGATAACCGTGTTTCTCCGTCCCCGGCTCGACGAGCTTTTCGGCTCGAGTCCAGTAACCAATCGCCCTGTCGGTCATGCCTCGCTCGTCGTAGAGTTTCCCGAGCCAAGTAAGGGGTCTCGCTTTCGCGGGTGACTTTTCAGCCGTGTCATGCCACAGGGCAAGGTCGTCGCCCCATAGCCGCGCCCGCTCGAAAGTACCCACGCTGTAGATGAGCGTCAGGACCGCTATCGTCCCAACGGTCTTTGCTCGGGACCCGGCAGTGAGGCGTCCAAGCAAGATCATCACAATGAGGAAGATCCCGACGCTCGGAACATAGAGTCGACGCTCGGCGGCAAAATCGAGTAACGGGTAAAAGCTCGTACTGGGCGCGAGCGTAACGAAAAAGAACAAAGCCCCGAAACAAAGCAGCGGCTCGCGGCGACGGTAATGAAAAACAAGCCCGACAACCAATGCCAATAGGAGCAAAGCCGCCCACGAGAAGTGATCCCAGAGCGTTTCCGAAGGCACGATATCCCAATCGGCATTGAGGCCGAAGGGAACAGCCAGCAGCCTCAGGTAAAGGAAGACCATCCGAAACTGTGTAAATAGATAGGGCTGCCACGGCAAATTGAAGCCGGCGGAAACCGCGAACAGGAAGGGCTTGATCAGGACAAAGAATCCGACCACTCCGGCCCCGGCGAACAGTCCGTAGGTCCTCCAGTTCGCCTTCATGAGATGGCGATTGAAACCCGAAAGCAAGAAATAGTCCAGCAACAGCAAGATCGGCAGCAAAATGAATCTGTCTTGCTTGGACGAGGCCGCCGCCACAAACAAGAACACGGACAATAACGCCGCGGCCCAAGGTCGCCTCACCCGCCAATCGGACACAAACACCCACATCGCGGCCCAAAAAAAAGTCGTCGCCAAGACTTCCGAACGACTACTGATGTAAGCAACGCTTTCGGTCTGGATCGGAGAAGTCAAGAACAGCAACGGGACGCCGTAAACAACCGCGGCCCGCGAACCCTCATCGAGCATCTTCTTGATCGATTCGATGCCGACAAGCGTGACGAGGAAGCGCCACAGCAACAGAGCGTTCAACGAGTGCAACAAGATGTTGACCAGATGAAACCCGGTCGTATCCTCGAACCCCCCGATGCGGTAGTTCGCAAGAAACGTGAGCATCAATAGCGGCCTGCCGGTCTGGATGGACTGAACGAGGTTCCCTGTACGGAGAATGCTGGAGACTTCCAACAGGTCCTGGTCGTCTAAGAAAAACGGCCCTTCGAGCGCCGGCGAATAGATGAGCAACCCAAGCACGAATACAAAGGCGCCGTACAACCCGGGTCGAGCCCAACCCCATGTCGTTGACAATGAGTCAGCCGGGGCACTTCGATTGCGGCGGGGCTTATCCCGGCGCTTGTTCTTCCGGGTATGAGGGAGATTCGGCATAGCGCCACGGGGAAGGCTGGGTTAGCCCTTTCGTCGAGCGCGCCGCGGCTCCGCGGCCTCTGAGCAGCAGGCTCAGAAATCGTATTGCGCCATGATGGCGTCCCAATGACCCTGTGCCCTGAGCAGCAGCTCAATAACGTCTCTGACCGCGCCCCGCCCTCCGGCGGACGGCGTGTGAAACTGGGCCACTTCAAGCGGTTCGGGGCGAGAGTTTTGCGGGGCCGCCGCCAGGCCGACGCGCATCAGCAGCGGCAAGTCGGTCACATCGTCCCCGGCAAAGGCGACTTGTTCGGGCTCGAGTCCTGAATCTTCCAGAATCTCCTCGAACAGGGGCATCTTGTCGGTGCGTCCCTGGTAGAGGTATTTCATGTCCAACGAACGCGCGCGTTCTTCGACGGCCGCCGACTTTCGGCCGCTGATGATGCCGATCTCAATGCCGACCGATTTGGCCCAGCGCAGCGCGATTCCGTCGTGGGAGTTAAAGCCCTTGGTTTCGAAGATACCGCCCTCGCCGTCGGGCAGGAAAAAGACATTTCCGTCGGTCATCACGCCGTCGCAGTCCAGCAACAGCAGCTTGATCTTCGCGGCTCGGTCGAGCAAGTCTTGAGAGTATTCGATTTGGGCCATGGGGAAACTGTGATTATAGGATTTTCAGGTTCGTCGAGGCGGACTTGGCGACCCGCCCAAGTCGCTGTCGCGGGGCCCCGTTATCCCAATAGCCCGACGGCAATCCGCCACGTCGGAGTTACAAAGAACAACCCGATGGCGGCGGTCATCGTCAGTGGCGGCGCCAAACACCACCACAGCCGGCGGCGGACAGCCGTGACCATCACAAACAGTAAAAGGGGAGAAATCGGCCGCGCAAAAGCGTAAGCTTCCGTCATGTACCCGGTCTCTCCCAACACAAGCCCTAACGCCACATAGGACCCGGTTGCCAGCTCCACCGGCCCGAACTCGCGCTTCCACACAAACCACGCGGCAATTGCGAGACTAGCCAGCAGACCCAGGACGGCCGCCAGATCGACAATCTGAAACACAAGCTGCTTCCAAGCCGGCACCGCGAACTCACGGAAAACGAACAGACGTCTAATCTGGCCCAGTAGCGGCCACTCGAGCAGCAGAGGGATTTCCGGCGATCGCACATGCCAGGCCGTGAAGGCGTACCATCCGAAGGTCGGCAGGGCGGCTGTCGCGAATCCGACCGCGCGCCGATACTGTCGCGCGAGCAACGCCGATCCCACAAGCCCCGCCACCAACAGCAGCCCTGTCTCGCGCGTCAACCCGGCGGCCGCCGCGATAACGAAGGCGCTTCCCCACGATCGTCGGGCGGTGTAGTAAAGAAATCCGGCGAATAAAGCCGTCAGCGGGCCATCGAGCAGCAGGCGGTCCACCGAAGTCAACGTCGCCGGGACGGCCAGAAAAATCAGCCCCAACGCCGCATGGCGCTCGAAGAGTTCGAAATAGGCGGCTGTCCAATAAACCCCTAGAACGAGAAAGGCCCAAACCACCGCGATGTAGGCGGCGTCGATCCATTCCCCGCGCCCCAGCGCCACAACGTGCGCCAGCGCCGACACCAGAATTCGGCGATAACGCACATCCGGAAGATAGGTCTGATCTTCAAACCTTCCCGAAACCATGGGTCATGCGCGATGTAGCGATAAAAGGCACCGTCGCTGCCCGCCGTGCCGGAAAACACGTACGTGTCCTGTTGAAACCGGGGAGGGATTGGGAAGTGATCGCCGGTGCAAAACAGCGCCGTCCAATTGCCGTCGTAGACGTATTGAACAGCCAACGTTTGCCGGCCGAGGATCAACACCGCGGCCAATAATGCGATGCCGAGCGGACCGAAGGCTCGCGAAGAATTCGCGCGGGCATCAGCGGGGGCGGGCATGGAATTCCTATCCTCGAACCGGTCGGCTTGTCCTGTTAGGCGGCGTGTTCACGCCCCTGCTCCGACCGAGCGCCCTCTCGCAACAGCCCCGCGCCGCGATAGAAAAGGTAGAGCGCGGCCATCTGCACGAGGTGGTACAGATCGTTGTAGTTGAAGTACTCGTGGAACACCCAGCCGCTTTGCTGAATGCCGGCCGCCGCGAACGAGACGGCCACACCGCCGACGATCCAAGAGGCCGCGGCATCGCCTCCCGCTCGCCGGGCATAGGCGTGAAGACCCGCGACGAGCGCCATATTAGGAGCGTACTCGGCAATCACATATACAAATTGGTCGTGGAATGCCATCCACGCAAAAAAGACGGCGAACTTCAGCACGACGACGGCTAGCAGCGCGCGCCGGACGCGCCCATCGAAAACGGCAACGATCGAACCGGCGGCCATCAAAGCCGACGCCGCGCCAATCGACCAAACCGTGAGCTTCCATAGCACGGCAAGGCCTGTTTCTCCCAGCTGCGACGCGAAGCCGTGCGACGTGCCGCCCCAAAGCGCGCCTGCGGCGGTTGCGACCAAAGCTAAGCCCCACAGCCGGGTCGGTCGCCGATCCTCTTCCCGGCCGACCTTGAGCAAAGGTCGAGCCAACAACAAAGCCAAGGCCGCCAACACGTAGTCGGAAGCCATCGTCATCGGTTCGCTGATCGGCATGATGGTTCCAGCAGGACAGGCCGCGATGAGGCAAAAGAGGCGTCTTAGTGCAAGACCGATCAGCCTCCGGCGACAACCGCCGTCGCTTCGCCGAAATGGAAAACCCTACAAACCGCAAGGGCGGGCTACTCGAGATCCTCGCCCTCGTAGGGAAACCGATGAATCTCTTGCACGCAGGCCGACAGCGCATCGAGCAGAACGCTGCCCCAGCCGCTCGCAAGATAGGGAGCGGTCTTTTGGTTCGTAAACTTATCGGCTTGGGCAAAAAAGCGCATCGTCTGATCGCCCCCCAAAACGGTCTCCCGAACCGTAATATTAAATTCGATTTCTTGTTCGCCCCGCGTCTTGACTACGGTTAAGTGGTGGAGTTTCGTCAGCTTATCTTCCGGCTGAGCTTGGGCGTACATCCAGTCTTCCATCAGTCGTCGCTCTCCTTGGCGTGTCTGGATCTTTGTGAGCCTGCGCGGTCGCGGTTCTGACCATGATACTGCACTGGGTAAGAGGGATCACCTCTCCGAAACACTTCGGATAAGATTGGATTACTTTGAGGCAGGATGTCTTGAGCCTACGGCCACAAGAACGGCTTGGGGCTTCCCGAGGGGCTGTGCGATCCCGGTTCATAGCGCTGGGCGCGCTTGATTTTCGCCCGGGTGAGGCCCATGTAAACCTTGGACTCGGCCCAACTCACGTCTTGGATCCAGGTCGGGGCCATGAGAACTCGCGGATTCATGGACTGCCAGTCCTTCGTGTCAATCACGAAATACTGTGTCTTCCAGCTCTGGTCGTCCACCAGCAAGTCGTCAATCACGCCGGCGGATCCGTCCTCGGTTTCGACGTGATAGCCGATGACCTCTTGGCCACTGCGCAACGAACCTTCCTCCGTCGCCGGTGACTCCAACGCGGCCTCGGCGATCGCCAATGCCTGGGGGGAAACGGCGCCGTGGGCCTCCGACAACGGTTCCCCGCCTTGCCCGTACAAGGCGCCGCCGTAGCGCTGCTCCATCAGATGCCGCTGCCGCAAGGAAACCGGCTCATGGGCCTCTGGTCGCGCGCAACTCTCCAACTCGCGCCTGGTGAGCGCGATCGGCAGACGCCGTCGCGGTCCGTTCGGAACGCCCAGGTAGTTGGGAGGAACCAGCACCCGCCGCCCGGGAAACAGTCGGCCCGTGTTCACTACGACAAAGCGAACCGACCAGCCCGCGTCACTGAAATAGAAGTCAGCCGCGCGGCCGACTTTGCCGTCCGTCGCCAAACCGCGAAAACGGCACAACTCTCGAATACTGTGGAGCATGGCAACCGACTCCTTTCTCCCCCGGCGAACGCCCGCTTCGTCCGCGTACTTTTGGAGCGGGCACGCGGGCGGCTATTCTCAAGCCCCATCGTTGCTATCGACGTCAGGCCGGCTTTCAGCCAGAGCGACGGTGGAAAGGAACTGAAAAATTCGGGCCCGCCGGCCCAAAAACCGTGCCGGAATAGTACCACAGATTGTGGAACAAGGCCAGAGTTTTTTGGGCGTGGGATGACAAGAACGGCCGCCCCGGGGAATCCCCGAAGCGGCCGTGGAGAGAAGAAAGAAAGAGTAATCGATTACGCGCGCGATTCGAGCAGTTTACGGAAATGAGCCCCGTAACGAGGATCGCGTAACGCGGCCAACGCCTTCGTCTCGATCTGGCGAATACGCTCGCGGGTCAGAGCAAACTCCTTGCCGATTTCCTGCAAAGTGTGCTCACGCTCGAAGCCGATGCCGAAACGCATCCGGATCACCTTCTCCTCACTGGGAGAAAGCGTGCCCAAGATCGTCGCCGTCTTGGTATGCACGTCGGACTCGAGTACTCGATCGAGCGGTGAAACCGTCCCGGTATCCTCGATCAGATCACCCAAAGCCGACTCGGCATCGCGCCCCACCGGCATGTCGATCGATACGGGGGTCCGCGAAATCGATCGCAGCGTTTCGACCCGATCCACCGTGGTCTCCAGCTGAGCGGCGATTTCCTGATTCGTCGGCTGACGTCCCAGAGCCTTTTCGAGTTCCCGCAGCGCCCGAACGAACCGGTTGAGCTGATCGTTCATATGCACCGGGATCCGCACCGTCCGCGACTGGTCGGAAAGCGCCCGCGTCACCGCCTGGCGAATCCACCAGGTCGCGTAGGTCGAAAACTTGAAGCCGCGGTGATAGTCGAATTTCTCGGCCGCGCGCATCAAACCGATGTTGCCTTCCTGGATCAGGTCCAGTAAATGCAACCCGCGGTTGACGTACTTCTTCGCCACCGAGACGACCAAACGTAGATTCGCTTCCACCAACGCGTTCTTGGCGTGGTCGGTATGCGCCCGGCCTCGCCGGATCCGCTCGACCGAGCGCAAAATCTCCGCGCCCGTCATGCTGAAGCTCTCTTCCAGCTTGAGCACAGCGGCCGGGACGTTCGTTGCTCCACCCTTCGCTTGGCGCTGGAGCAGACGAACCGCGTCCGCCGACTCCAATTGGAACTCATCGGCGAACGTCTTCCACACCTCCGGCCGGAAAGGCAGGTTCCTCACCGCCCGCGAAACACGGATCTTCGCCCGTCCGACTTCCCAGATCCAAGCCCGCTTAACGGCCTTGCGTTCTCGCGACTTAGGTCGCCGGGCGCCGAGCGCTTCGAGTTCACCTCGCAGATTGGCGAACCGCGTCAAACGGCGCAACAGGCGCGTTCGGGCACGCGACTTCGCATCGGGATCCTCGTCGGCCGTCGGGAACTCCATCAGCCCTCGCAGCGAAATTTGATTTTCGCGAACCCGCTCGCGTAGCGCCAGCAAACGCTCCCACAACCACGGCGTGCGGGACAACGCGGTCACCATCCGCCGCGAGCCGCGTTCCATCCGCTTCGCCAAACGCACTTCACCCTTGGCGGTCAACAACGGGACCGCACCCATTTCCGTCAAATAAAGCCGTACACTGTCCTCGGAGGGCGACGCCTCCTGGGCTTCGTGCCACTCGTAATCTTCCGAGTGCTCTTCGTGCCATGCGGGAGAACGCACAGCGTCACCCTCGCCCGCGGCGTCCGGCAATTCTCGCTGCCTCAAATCGTACACAGACATACTGGTGGCCTATTATCGCCTTCTACTCCGTTAGACGCATCAACATGGCCAAACGTTGCTTTTTCTCGCAGTTTAGCCTCCCCCCCGAGCCCCTCCGCTCGCCGTCTCGACGGTCGCTTGCGGGACTCTCCTCTTAACCTTGATCGACAAAACGTCAACATCGGTTAACGTTTTCGTATACAAGAGGCGGGAAACGGCAGGTAAAGCAGCTTGACGGTGGATACGCTCCTTTACTATACACCACTATTCCGTGCTGGTCAACAAATAGTTGGGAGATTTCACTGCCTCCCGCACTTTCCCGGTCAAGGACCGCGGTTTGCTCGGAAGCTGGTCGCCACGCCGGATTCGCCCGCACGGCTCGCCGAAGTGGATGCTGAAGTCCGGGAAATGCTTTCCTTCGTGAGGGTCGCGACTGTTCGGCCGTCCGTGGGGCGGGCTGACGAGGCTGCTTGGCTTACGATACACTCACGGCAGCCCGGCCCGCGCGGGCTTGGAGGATTTTCATGTCGACCCTCACCCGCCGCTATTTTTTCCTTGGAGCGGCGGCCGCCGCGGCGGCTAATTCAGCTCATTCGGCCCGCCCGCAATCGGCCGCCGACAAGGTTGTCCTGGCGCTGATCGGCGCCGGAGGACGCGGCAATGACTTGGCGCGAAAGTTCCAACGCGTGGAAAACGTCGAGTTCAAGTACGTCTGCGAGGTCAACGACGAAAACGGCGGCAAAACCATCGACCATCTCGAATCCGTCACGGGCCGCCGTCCCCAACGCGTGCTCGACATGCGGCGGACCTTTGACGACAAAGATGTCGACGGCGTCGTCATCACCACGCCCGAACATTGGCACGCCCTGGCGGCGATTTGGGCCTGCCAGGCCGGCAAGGATTCCTATGTCGAAAAGTGCGTCTCGCTGACGATCTGGGAAGGCCGCCGGATGATCGAGGCGGCACGCAAGTATAAGCGCGTCATGCAATGCGGCACGCAAAACCGCAGCGCTCCCTACACCGCCTCGGCGAAGGAATACATCGACAGCGGCAAGCTCGGCAAAGTGCTTCAGGTGAAAGTCTTTAATCTCTTGCCGCCGGGCTCGACTGGGACGCTTTTCTCGGACCGGCCCCTGAAGCCCCCTATAATCCCAACCGCATTGCGCATTGGGAGGCCTATTGGGACTACGGCGGCGGTCCGCTATCGTCGGACGCCAGTCACCAGCTCGACCAAGTCCGCATGGTGTTGGGCGACCCGCCTCATCCCCGCTCGGTGTACGCCGCCGGAGGTCGCTTTGCCGCCGATGACGGCCGCGAGGCTCCCGACACGCAAGCCGTCACTTATGACTACGGCGATTTCGTGATGACCTGCGAGAGCGGCACGTTTTCGCCGTATCTGGGGAAGTTCCCGAACGAAGTGCGCTACGGGACAACCTGGCCCACGTGGAATCACCATTCGACCCGGGTCGAGATCTACAGCACCAAGCAGATGATGTTTCTAGGACGCCACGGCGCCGGGTGGCAGGCGGTTGAGAAAGACGGCGAAGTCGTTGCCGAAGACAAGGGACATCACCCCGACAAATGGCACCAACCGAATTTCATTGATTCGATCCGCACGCGGAAGACGCCCAACAGCGACATCGAACAAGGGCATTACAGCTCGTGCGTTATCCACTTGGGAAACCTCGCCTACCGCGCCGGGAATCAGCACTTGGTCTTCGACGGCGAAACAGAGAGGTTCGTCGACAGCGACTGGGCCAACGACCGCCTCAAGCCGGCCTATCGCAAACACTACCGAGTTCCCGACGAGGTTTAGAATCTCGATTACGGAGCCCTATTCCTTGGTCACGACTTCATCTAGGTTCAAGATCGTGCCGGCGACGGTGGTCCAGGCGGCAAGCTCGACAGGATCGAGGTCAGGGTCGTGCTTCGATTCGCCGACGGCGATGAGTTCGCGGGCGGCTTCGGGGGCCTTGCGGTAGTCGGCTTCCTGCTCGCGGGCAATCGAGGCCAGCACGGCCGTCTCGTCCGGCTGCGGGATGCGTCCCGTGGCGTGGCGGAAAGCCCAGGCAATGCGCTGATCGGCATCGTCGCCGGCTTGGAGGATCATCCTCTGCGCCAAATGGCGAGAAGCTTCGACGTAGGTGGGGTCGTTCATCAGGACGAGCGCTTGGAGCGGCGTGTTAGTGCGGGCGCGGCGGGTGCGGCATTCCTCGCGGTCGGGAGCATCGAAAGTCGCCAACGACGCGGGGGGGACCGTGCGTTTCCAGAAGGTATACATGCTGCGTCGGTAGAGATCCTTGCCGCTGCCGGGCTTGTAGGCCTGGGCGCTGAAAACGTCGCCAAAGGCCATCTCTTCCCACAGCCCCGGCGGCTGATAGGGGTACACGCTCGGTCCGCCGATGTCGGCATTCAGCAAGCCGCTGACGGCGAGAGCGTTGTCGCGGATTCCCTCGGCGGAAAGCCGGAAACGCGGTCCGCGGGCGAGCAGTCGATTGCCGGGGTCTTTTTCGAGATGCTCCGGCGTGACGCGCGAAGACTGGCGGTACGCCGCCGACATGACGATCGTCTTGAGCAACGCCTTGACGTCCCAGCCGGATTCAACGAATTCGACGGCCAGCCAATCGAGCAGCGCGGGGTGGCTGGGGGGCTCCCCTTGCGAGCCGAAATCTTCGGAAGTACGCACCAGGCCGGTTCCAAAAATCATCTGCCAGTAGCGGTTCACCGTCACCCGCGCGGTGAGAGGGTTGGCGGGATCAACGAGCCAGCGCGCCAATCCCAGCCGGTTCGGCGGCGCGTCGGCGGGCAGGGGGTTTAGCACCGCCGGCACGCCCGCGGTCACTTTGGCGGTTTGGTTGCGGTAGTCTCCTCGGCCGAGTACGAAGGTCTCACGCGGCTTCGACATTTCGTTCATCACCATGGCGGTGGGAATCTCGTTCTTGAGGCGTGTGAGCTGCTTGTCGAGATCGAGAAGATCGGCGTAGAGCCGCTGCTCCTCTTCGTTGGCGATACGCGTGAGAAAGTAATCCCGTGTTTTTTCTTGCCGCCGGCCGCACTCGGCGAATAGCCGTCGGTTCTTCTTCTTGGCTTCCTCTTCCTCCTCGGAGAGTTCCCGATCCTCCTCGGGATTCTTGCCGCGCCAGAAGTGCTCGGGGCAACCTTCCAGGGAATTCGCGAGCATTGCCCGAACCGGGTGGTCGCCCGCGAGGTTGGCGGCTTCAGCGGGCACGAGCACGCGATCGTAGACGCGCATTTCGTCCAAGCCGCCAGCGAAGGGAGGGCCGACTTCCTTGTCGCCCGCGCCGAGCGGCCGGTCATTGTGAATCGGCCCCGAGAGGCTGTCGCTGATGGTTTCGGTCTCTTCCGGCTCGCCGTCCACGTAAAAACGCACGCCGGCGGCCGAGCCCCTACCGTCGTAAGTCACCGTCAGCTGATGCCATTTGCCTTGCCGGATGTGGCGGGCCGTGCGCACCTCGATCGCATTTTCGGGCCACTGATGAGATAGACGTACGCGGATCCGCTGACCGCGCTGGAGCTCGTAGGGTTCGCCAATCTTCGTGAATTCATCGACAAAAAGCTCGAAGCCGCGGCGGGTCGTGGTGTCCTCGATTTTGTGGAGCACACGCTGGCCGCCGAACGAGGCGACGCGCACCCACATCGCGAGCGAAAACGGCTTGTCCGCGCGAGGGGCAAAGGCGGTGCCGAACTCGGCGTGAGTTTCCCCGCTGAAGGCAACGTTGTGGCCGAGGCGACCGTATTCGTCGTAAGTCAACTCGCCTCGAACCGTCGCACCGGTCTCTTGCCCCACGTCTTCCAGTAAATCCTCTTCAAATCCCCACCTCGCAACCAGGCCCTTGTCGGGCGGGGTCGGAATCATGTCAAGCGCCGTCTTCTCCCAGGCGACTTGGCGCGGCTTGATCTTGTCGTCGGGCAACTTGAGTTCGATCGCGCCGATTCGTTCCTCCAGCTCTTGCCGGCGGCTCTTTTGTTCGTCGGAGGGAAGTTCCAGCACCGGGGCGGCGTTGCCGGTTTGGCCGTCGAGGCCCTTCTCTCCAATCGTGTTGAAGAAGGCGAAGAACCGATAGAACTCCTTCTGTTTGAAGGGGTCGTACTTGTGGTCATGGCAGCGCGAGCAGCCCAACGTCGCGGCCATCCAGACGGTCGCGGTCGTTTCGATGCGATCGACGACGTACTCTACTTGATATTCCTCGGGGATGGCGCCGCCCTCGAAGTTAATCATGTGGTTGCGGTTGAACCCGGTGGCAAGAATTTGCGAGGGTTTCGGATCGGGCAGCAGATCGCCGGCAAGCTGGTCAATCGTGAACTCATCGAACGGCATATTGTCGTTGAAAGCGTTAATCACCCAATCGCGCCAGCGCCACATATCGCGGTGACTGTCGATGTGATAGCCGTGCGTGTCGGCGTAGCGGGCGGCGTCGAGCCACGGCATGGCCATGCGTTCGCCGTAGTGCGGCGAGGCCAACAGCGCGTCAACCCGCTTTTCGTAGGCGTCGGGAGAGCGGTCGGCGACAAAGGCCTCGATCTGCTCGGGAGTCGGCGGAAGGCCGGTCAGGTCGAGCGCCGCGCGCCGCAGCAAAGTTGGCTTGTCCGCCGGCGAGGAGGGCTCGAAGCCTTCACTCTCCAAGCGGGCGAGAATCAGACGGTCGATCGGGCTTCCCGCCCAAGCCGGGTAGCCGACCTCGGGGAGATCGGGGCGTTTCGGCGGCATATAGGCCCAATGGGTTTGCCAGTCGGCGCCCTGGTCGATCCACGCTCCGATGCGCTCTACCTCTTCGGGCTTCAATTTGCGCTCGGCGGCCGGCGGAGGCATGCGGGCCGCTTCCACCTCATGATTGATGCGCTGGAAGAGCCGGCTGGCGGATCGATCCCCAGGAATGATCACGGCGCTTCCGCCTCGCTCGGCGAAGGCCCCGTTGCGGGTGTCGAGACGTAGTTCGGCTTGGCGTTGCGCGTCGTCTGGCCCGTGGCAAGCAAAGCACTTATCGGAAAGAATCGGACGAACGTCGCGACTGAAATCAACGCGCGCCGCCGGAGCGCCGAGCAGCGCCGCCGCCACGCAAAAAGGTAGGTAGATCGACAGGTTCATCTTCCGATGCGATCTCATGAACAGCCCTCCCAACGATCCGAAATCCGTTGACGGCTTTATGGTACCGAACTCAGCTCGAGGCGGTCACGCGCCGAGCGGCTCAATTCACCGATCGCCGATTTCTGTCGAAAAGGAAGGAAGGGGAGTTGCCGGGAAGGTGCGTGAAGGGCCGTTGGCATCGGTCAGCGTCCGAATGAGTTACTCCCCGGAAAGTGAAAGCCGGGGCCCGGGGGACCGCGATGTCTCGCCGATGAAACAAGTTCGACGAAAGCACTCCCCGTACCAACGATGCGAGCATTCCAAGACTTACCGATCAAGCGTAAACTGGTCTGGCTGATTGTCATCACCCAAGCGGCGGCCTTGCTGTTGGCGGGGGCCGGTTTTGTGGTCTATGAACTGGTGACGTTTCGCCAGGGCGCTCTCGAAGAGCTGACCCGCCTGGAAGCGGTCATCGCTCACAATTGCGCGGCCTCGCTGGTGGGAGGCGACCCCGGCGCCGGGACTCTTACCTTGGGCGGCTTGCGGGCGCACCCACAAGTGGTTTCCGCCTGCCTGTATGAGGAAAACGGACGCCTGTACTCCGCCTACCAACGAAACCTCACGGCATCCCAACAGTGTTCACCCGAGCCTTATTCCTCGGGAGACTACGACGAACAGGACCACTTCGTTATCTCGCGACCAGTGATGCGGGACGGCGAAAAACTGGGGTCCATCGTCATCCAAGCCGACTCCAAGCGAATCGAGGACCGTTTGAAGGGCTTCGCGACCCTTGCGCTCATCGTCGTGCCGGGATTCTTGATCGCCGCTTTTCTGCTTTCAGTACGCTTGCAAAAGCTGATTTCCGAACCGATTCTGCACTTGGCTGATACGGCCGAGCGAGTCTCGCGCGAAAAAAACTATTCAGCACGGGCGCGCAAGGTGAGCAACGACGAGCTGGGCTTGTTGGTGGACTCCTTTAACGACATGTTGGTCCAGATCTATCATCGCGACCAGCAACTGCAACGACACCGTTACAGTCTCGAGGAGCAGGTCAGCGCCCGCACGAAACAGCTCAGCGAAATGAATCAAGATCTGATCGAGGCCAAGGAAAGAGCCGAAGAGGCCGCGCATCTCAAGAGCGAGTTTCTGGCGACGATGAGCCATGAAATCCGCACGCCCATGAACGGCGTGATCGGCATGACGGGGCTGTTGCTTGATACCGAAATGGACTCCGAGCAGAGAGACTTCGCCGAAACCATTCGATCGAGCGCGGACGCACTGCTGACGATCATCAACGACATCCTCGATTTTTCGAAGATCGAGGCGGGCAAGCTCGATTTCGAGCATTTCGATTTCGACCTCGACGAAACCGTCGAAGGGGCGGTCGACCTGCTGGCCGAAAAGGCCGACGAACGCGGCATCCAGTTAGCCTCTCTGATCTCGACCGATACGCCGCTCGGTCTGAGGGGCGACCCCGGCCGGCTGCGTCAGGTTCTGCTCAATCTGATCAGCAACGCCGTGAAGTTCACCGAGCAGGGCGAAGTTTTCGTGGGCGTCGAGAAACAATCCGAGGATAAGGGCCACGCGGTCTTGCGAATGTGGGTGAAAGACAGTGGCATCGGCATCCCCTCCGAGGTGCGGGGGCAACTGTTTACAGCATTTACGCAGGCTGACGGCAGCACCAGCCGCAAGTACGGAGGCACCGGGCTGGGCCTGGCGATTTGCAAGAAACTCGTCGAGAGGATGGACGGTGAAATCGGTTGTGACAGCGTCGTCGGCGAAGGGTCCACCTTCTGGTTCACCGTGAAACTCGAGAAGCAGAAGCACCAGGCAAAGAGCACGGCCTCGGTCGAGATTCACGAGCTACGCGGCCTGCGGGCCTTGACCGCGACGGCAACGAAACCAACCGCCGCGTGTTGCGGCACTATCTGGCCGCGTTCGGCATGGAGGCGGCCGAGGCCGTTGACGCCGACGACGCCCTCGGCGCGCTCTCGGAAGCTCAGCGGAACGGGCAGCGGTTCGACGTTATCCTGCTCGACATGATAATGCCCGGGATCGACGGTCTGGAACTATCCCGCCGCATCGCCGATTCTCCGACCTGGGGAGCGACGCCGCGCATCCTACTCAGCTCGATGGGAATCAAGCAGAACGAGGAGCCGACCGACGCCGGCATCGCGGCCCGCTTGACTAAGCCCGTCAAGCAAAACCAACTCCGTGACTGCGTTCGGGGCGTCATCCGGAGGGCGACACTGGGGAGCGGCCTCCAAGACGAAGCCGTCGAAACCGTCGGAAACGCCTCCGGAGAACAACTCTCAGCGGCGATCCCAGGATGCCGCGTCCTGCTCGCCGAAGACAACGTCGTCAACCAAAAGGTCGCTCTCAACTTGCTGGGCAAGCTAGGCTACGCCGCCGATGCGGTCGCGAACGGTTCGGAAGCCGTCGAAGCGCTCGGGCGAATTCATTACCACGCCGTGTTGATGGATTGCCAAATGCCCGAAATGGACGGTTTCGAAGCCACCGCGGAGATCCGGCGCCGCGAGGTCGGCGGCGATCGTACGCCGATCATCGCCTTAACGGCGAACGCCATGAAAGGCGACCGCGAAAGATGCTTGGGGGCCGGCATGGACGATTACATCACGAAACCGATCAAGCCCCATGCCCTCGCCGAAACCCTCAAACGGTGGGCATCGACCTCCGAGTCGTCGACGCCAATTACGACGGGGCCCCCAGCCGTAACGCCGGAGACCTCGGAAATCATCGCGTAATCGCCGCGGGGTTAATCCCCGCTCCCGACGGCCGCCTGAAAATTTCGATAACACCGCACTCCGGAACCGATAAGGAGAGTGACGGAAACCGACAGCGGTCCGCGACGTCAACTTGCCTGCGACCGGAGCCATGGAACAGAACATCGCAACGCTTCTCGACCGTGCGTTTCAGAGCCGAGACGGCGGACGGCAGCTCGAGGCTCTGCTGGCGCGGAATCCGGCCGTGTTCCAGAGCGCCGCGGCACGGTATCTTGCCAACGGTCACGACGAGCAGAGCCGACGGCTGTTGATCTGGGTTCTGCAGCGCGAGGGGAAACTTCTTGATTTACTGCTGAGCCCGCGCGTTACGTCGGTGGACGAAGCCGTTCCGCTGGCCGGTGTCATCAAGCAAGTTGTCGATCAAGTTGATATCCATCTAGCCAAGGAGCTGCAGGGAGCATCGGATGAGTCGGCACTGCGCATTCTTCGTCTCATGGCGGAGGTTTGCGACAGCAACCGCGTCTTGCCGTTGCTAACCCGAATTCTTCGCGAGCGAGGGCCCGAGCTGCGCTCGACGGCGGCGTTTATCTTCGCGCGCTACTGTCGCAACACGCTCTTCTTCGAAAACGCTCTCCGGGACCCCGAGCCCTCGGTGCGCGCGCAGGCACTGGACGGGTTGATCGCCGCCGACTATGCTCCCGACCCGAGCATCTTGGAGGCTGCCGTCGTCGCCCGCGACCCCAACGTGCGGGTCCGCGCGCTGGTGGGCCGCTACCGGCTGGGCGACGAAGACGGCGCGGTGAAATTCCTGGCCGCAATGTCACGCGACACCGACATCGGCTCTCGCGTGGCTACCGCCTGGGCGCTCGGCGAAGTGGCCGACCAGCGTTCGCCGCGGCTGCTCGAGGATTTAGCCAAAGACGAGGAGGAATCCGTCCGCGAAACCGCCGGGCAAGCGCTCGAGAAACTGGGGGTCGACTTCGACGCCGCGCCGGCCGGCGATCAGGGCGTATTGAACAGCAACGACGAACTCACGCTGGAAACGATCTTCGCCGTGATCACGACGGGCGGTCGCCGTCGTATCGGCCTGGCCGTGACCCGCGCCGACGGGTCCGCGATCCCTGACTTGGATGAGCGCGACTTCCACGTTGCCGAAGGCGGGGAGAGCATCGAATCCCGCCAGGTTGAGCAACCGTCCGTGCGCGACGGACTCTCTTTGGCCTATGTGCTCGACTGTAGCAGCAGCATGTCGATCAGCAATACGCGGGAAGTCAGCACCGCCCTGATGCAAAGCGTGGAAGAGAAATTCCCCACCGACCGCCTAGCGTTCTTCAAGTATGGCTTCGACATCGAGGCGGCGGGAGCATTCAGCGACAGTCCGAAACGTCTGGGCGCCTTGCTTCGGCGGCCTTTTGGCGGAACAACGAATGCCTCGCGCCTGCACGATGCTCTCGCGGAAGCGCTGGAAGCCGTCAACGGCGAACCGGGTTGTCGCGGCATCGTCGTGATCTCCGACGGCGTCGATCGGGGCAGCGAACATACCTTTCCCGCGATCGTGAAAAAACTGCTGGGGGGCGGCGTGCCGCTCATGTGATCGGTTACGGTTGCGGCGAAGACAGCCGCGAACTCGACAGCTTGGCACGACAGTCAGGCGGCATCTACTACGCCGCCGACGATCATTGGGAGCTGGAAAAGGTCTGCCGGTCTCTCTTGCGGCGCCTCGCGAATCACTATGAGGTGAGCTACCAACGGGAGGGGCAAGGCCCGGCCCCGATCGATCTCGCCGTCAGCAGCTTCGCGGGCAAAGGCCAATGCACCGTCGAACCGCGCGTCGTCGAAGACTGATCCGCGTCGAAAAGACAAGCTGAGAGCTTGTCTTGACTGTCAACTAGTGCCACAAGCGCATGAAAAAGTTTTGATGGGTATTTACTTGACTCAGGTGACCACAAGATGTAGGATCGGGGAAATGGAAGATTATCCTCGGAATCTGGCCGAGTTCGAGGCGCGTTTCGCCACCGAGCAGGCCTGTCGAGAGTATCTGTGTCAACTCCGCTGGCCGGAGGGTTTTCGTTGTCCGCGATGCGGGCACGACAAAGCGTGGGCGGTGCGGACAGCGCTGCTGGAGTGCGCCGGCTGCGGGCATCAAGCTTCTCCAACGGCGGGCACAATATTTCAAGACACCCGCCAACCCCTCCAGAGTTGGTTTCGAGCCATGTGGTGGCTCACGAGCCAGAAGAACGGGGCGAGCGCGCTGGGCTTGCAGCGGGTGTTGGGCCTGGGCAGCTACAAAACGGCCTGGACTTGGTTGCATAAGCTCCGGCGCGCCATGGTGCGGCCCGGACGCGATCGGCTCAGCGGGCGCGTGGAGGTTGACGAGACTTACTTAGGAGGCTTGGAGGAGGGCGTGCGCGGTCGCCAAACCGACGCTAAGGCGCTGATTGTAGTAGCGGCCGAGGAAGATGGTGCCGGCATCGGGCGGGTTCGGATACGCACCATTCCCAACGCCTCCGGGGACAGCTTGATGGCCTTCGTCGGCGAGTCGATCGAACCCGGCAGCGTGGTCCATACCGACGGTTGGCTGGGATACGAACCGCTCGAAGGCGACGGCTATCGCCACGAGGTGAGCTACCTGGAGGGGCAACCGGCGCGCGCCTCGAAACTGCTCCCCCGGGTGCACCGCGTGGTGTCGTTAGTGAAGCGCTGGATACTGGGCACGCATCAAGGAGCGGTCAGTCACGAGCATCTCGACTCCTACCTCGACGAATTCGCCTTCCGCTTCAACCGCCGCAAGTCCAGAAGTCGAGGCAAGCTCTTTTACCGCCTGGTTCAACAGGCCGTCGCCGTGCCACCGGCACCCTACAAATCGCTGGTCGGAGGCACCGCGACACGCGCTACGGACGACCACAACATGTAGGGGCTATTTCCCAATACCTGAGTCAAGTAAATACCCATCAAAGTTTTTTGGGCTGCAAAGCACTATTCTTGAGTGACCGCATCGCGTGGGGGCTGTGAAAAAATGGGGGGCAGTCCACTTCGCGCCAGGAGAAATTGTTGATTTGATGGAACTTATTCGGTCGGCGCTCGGTACAGTCCCCAATTTTTCGCAGCCCCGTGGCGATGCGGCTCTGGTTGGCGGTGGTTTCCTCCGCAATGGCGGATCGACGCCTTCCCAACAAGGTCGCGGAAAAGTGTCTTTTCACGTGGTCTGAGTACTCGATCAGGCGCGAGTGTTTGTCGCTACCGGATTCTTACAACAGAATGTCTTCAATCACATTTCCGTGCACGTCGGTCAGCCGGAAATCACGTCCGCCAAAACGGTAGGTCAACTTCTCGTGATCAAGCCCGAGCAAGTGCAGGATCGTGGCGTGCAGATCATAGAACGTCAACCGGCCTTCGATGGCATGGTAGCCGTATTCGTCGGTCTTGCCGTAAATCGTGCCCCCCCGGACGCCGCCGCCGGCCAACCATAAACTAAAGCCCCAGGGATTGTGGTCGCGACCGTCCTTGCCTTGCGTGAAAGGAGTACGGCCGAATTCCCCGGCGAAAACGATAAGGGTCTGCTCAAGCAGGCCGCGAGCTTTCAGGTCTTTGATCAGAGCGGCGATCGGCTGGTCGACTTGGAAAGCGTTCGCCGCGTGGCCTTCACGCAGTCTCCCGTGCTGGTCCCAGGGATTGCCGACATTCGACAGGCCCGGGTGATGGACGATCGTCGTTTCGATGAATCGCACGCCGCGTTCGACGAGCCGTCTGGCCAATAAGCATTGCGTCGCGTAAGCGGACTTTTGCGGTACTTCCGAATCCATGCCGTAGAGCTTCTTCGTGGCTTCGGTTTCGCGACTGAGATCGACCAGCTCGGGGACCGCCGCCTGCATCCGATAGGCGGTTTCGTAATTCCGAATCGCCGCTTCCACCTGCGGATGGTTCGTCTTACCCAGGAACTCTCGATCGATGTCGTCGATGAACGCCAAGCGTTTGCGCTGCAACCGATCCGCTTCCTTGGGCCGAACGTTATTCATCGGCTCCTCGCGGCCGGGATGAATCATCGATCCCTGATGAACCGCCGGCAGGAAGCCGTTGCCGAACATATTGCGCCCGCCCAGCGGAATGCCGCCGCTGCCCAGGACGACAAAACCCGGGAGGTTCTGGTTTTCGCTCCCCAGTCCATAGGTCGTCCAGGCACCCATGCTCGGGAAACCGGAAAAGGGACGGCCTGAGTGCATGAAAAAATTGGCCTGGGCGTGCTCGTTGAAAGTCGCCGTCATCGAGCGAATCACGGTTAAGTCGTCGGCGCAAGAACCGATGTGCGGGAACAAATCGCTGACCGGGATGCCGCTTTCTCCGTAGTGGTTGAACTTCCATGGGCTCGGAAAGATATTGCCGTTCTGGTCGAACATCGTGCGCTCGACCTTCATTGGCAAAGGCCGCCCGGCTTCGGCGTCAAGCCGAGGCTTGGGGTCGAAGCTGTCGACGTGCGAAAACCCTCCCGACATGTGGCAAAGAATGACGCTCTTCACTTTCGCCGGGAAATGCGGTTTGCGCGGCGCCGTTGGGCTCTCCGCGCTCGCACCCTCCAGCAAGCCGGCCCGGCTTTCCGAGGCCG
This sequence comes from Bryobacterales bacterium, assembly GCA_965248235.1. Taxonomy (GTDB): domain Bacteria; phylum Acidobacteriota; class Terriglobia; order Bryobacterales; family UBA6623; genus UBA6623. The sequence goes on from CBDFIU010000005.1 coordinate 571,071, forward strand.
CCAAACCAGACAGCGCCAACATGGGGAAGCCCATCGAGCAACGGGTGAGCACATCGCGTCGACTCGGGAGGTCGCCAGGCCTCCAATGGTGTCGGCGTGTGATTGAGTCGTCGGCGAATTTCATGACATCACCTACCGGATATAGAGAAACTCTTTGAAGTTGAAGATCGCTTGCGCGAAGTCTTGCCAAACGGGTTGGCTCGAAAGGATGACATCCGAGGCCACCGCGTGTTCGTCGGCCAGAGCCGCGAGAAAGGTTCGTGATTTGTCGATTTCGGTGGGAGAAGGCCGGCGTCCCAACGCCCGTACGAACATTCCCGTGACGCGCTTGCTTACATCGGTCTCGCCGTCGGCCGCCAGGACTTCGGCCCATTTCTCCGACTCGAGAATGACGAACGGCGAGTTCATCAGCGTCAGCGACTGTGCCGGAACGTTCGTGATGTCGCGGCGGCCGCGGGCGCCGGTTGGTTTCGGCAGATCGAAAACCTCGAGAAACGGATTCATCAAATTGCGCCGCGCTTCCAGATAGACACTGCGGCGGCGGTCGCCATCCAGCGGGCCTCGATCTTTGTCACCCTTCGCCTGCCCGCTTTGGGGGTCGTCGAGCGTAGCGAACTGCACGTAGTAGGTCTTGATCGAGTCGCCGTACATTGTGGGATCGAGTTGTCCGGAAACGGCCAGCATCGCATCGCGAATCGCCTCGGCTTCGAGCCGACGAATCGGCATGCGCTGCAGCAGAGCGTTGGCGGGGTCCCTTTTTTCGGCCTCGGGGGAGGGTTCACTCGATCGCCGGTAAGCCTCGGAGGTCACGAGCAACCGCAGCATACTCTTGATCGAGACGCCATCGTCAAGGAAGCGGGCGGCCAGATAGTCGAGCAATTTCGGGTGCGCCGGCTTCTCGCCGAGCTTCCCGAAATTGTCAACTGTCGGCACAATGCCGCGGCCGAAGAGGTGATACCAGAGGCGGTTGACAATCACTCGGGCGGTCAGGGGATTCGCCGGATCCGTCACCGCGTCCGCCAAGCGCAGCCGCACCGTTCGCGGATCGTCGTACGGGCCGCCGTGAAACGCCTCGAGATAGCGCGGCGGCACGGGCGTACCGGGGTTTTTGTGGCTTCCCCGGATCAGCAACGGCTGGTGCGGCGTCGCTTCGACGAGCACGCCCGGAGCCCGCCGCGGCACGGGAATTTCCTCTTCGAGCCGACGATAGCGCGTGACGAGCGGCTTCGCGCCGGCCAATCGCTCCATCGACGTCTCCAGGTAGCCGCGCCGGATGAAATCATCGAGGAAAACCGCTTGGTTCTCGCTGAGAGCGTCGTCCCGCCACGCTTCGATCGCCGCCGTGAGCAACTCGCGATAGCGGGCGGCCAGGGTCGCGGGATCGGCCGGCGCGCGGCCCTCGATCAGGAGGAGCGCGGGGGCGAATTGTTCCTCGGGAGGCTCCTTGCCGTTGTGGAAAACAACCTCGGCAACACCGAAAAATGAACGTCCGTCGCGCCTGGGCTTCGGACGCGGTCCGCGCTTAGCGTCGGCATCGTCAAGGCGGAAGATGGTCCGGTCGTCGAGCGTCGCGATTTCGATATAGGCTTCGAAGCCCTTCCAGAACTTCGTGTCCCAGGTCGCCCAAGCCATGCGATCTTTCTTGGGGGCGAAATGCTGATTGTAGATGCCCGATCGCGGCACGGCGTAGTTCTCGACGATCAAGCGCGCCGCGCTGAAATTACCGCCCAGCAGCCGCAGGCTGATGTTGCCACTCTCGACTTTGAAACGAGGCGACTGGAGGATGCCCGGATGCTTCCTCGACAATCCATGCGAATAGACCCCGGATGGATAAATTCCGCCGAGGACGCGCTCCCCTTCGGTGGCGATCCAAAACTCTCCCGGCGCGGACGGCGTTTTCGGCAGCCCGATACCGTGCTTCAGCCAGCCGGCATAGTCGTCTCCCCGCAGGTCCCAGCCGGCGATAGCCCGTTCGCGATTAGAGCGCTTACCCTCGGCGAACTTGTCCCGTATGCCGCTTGCGAGCCCGCGCCAACCGGCGGCGAATTCGTCACCCTGTTTCGACGCCAAGGCGGTCCAGGCATGGAGCGCGCTGTCTTCGTCGCACGCGGAGCGTTCCAAGAAGGGCGTTCCCGGCGGGGCTTTCAGCAGTTGGGCTTCTAATTCCTCGGCCTGCCGAAGCCAGGTTTCAACGAGAGACGCTTTCACTTCGCTTTTCAACGCGGCCAATTCGGATCGGTTTTTTTGAATTCTTTCCGGCGAATCGATGGTGGCCTGAATCGGGCGCGCTCCCCGGACGGTGCCGAAGACCGCATAGAAATCCTTTTGGCTGATGGCGTCGAACTTGTGGTCGTGGCAGCGGGCGCAGGCAAGGGTAAGACCCTGGAACGCTTTTGAAAACACATCGACCTGATTCTCGGTCCAGTTGACGCGGTCTTCGAGCGGATCAACCGGCTGAAAGCCGTGCTCGACCATGCGAAAATGCGCCGGTCCGAGCGCAGATTCGTTGATGCCGTCGTCGGCGTTGATGCGCGGCTCGTCGAGCAAGTCGCCGGCCAGGTATTCGCGAATCAACTGATCGTAGGGAATGTCGTTGTTGAGGGCGCGGATGATGTAATCGCGATAGCGCCAAGCCTGGGGAACATCCGGGTCGCCTTCGCTGCCGTGCGACTCGGAGTAGCGAACCCAATCGAGCCAATGGCGCGCCCAATGCTCACCGTAACGGGGCGAGGCCAGCAGACGGTCGACCAGGCGCTCGTGGGCGTCCGAGCTCCGGTCTTCGATGAATTGCCGAATATCCTCGGGAGAAGGCGGCAGCCCCGTCAGGTCGAAGTAAGTCCTCCTCAGCAAAGTCAGCCGGTCCGCCGGCGGCGAGGGACGTAGTTGATTCTGCTTCAGCGTGGCGAGCAGGAAGCGGTCGACCGGATGGCGCGCCCCCTTTATCTTCGGCGGTTCGCTGCTTCGGATCGGCTGCCAAGCCCAGTGTTCTCGACGGCGGGCTTCGAGATCAAACTTCTTGGTCGCCGCGGCCGGACTCGGTGACGCTTCATTCGGCCAAGGGGCCTCCATCTCGACCCACTTGACCAGCGCCTGGATCTTCTCCTCGGCGAGCTTGCCGGTGGGAGGCATTTTGAGGGCGGAGGCATAACGGATCGTCTGGACCAGGCGGCTGGCGCCGGAATCACCCGGCACCACGGCGGGTCCTGAATCACCGCCCTTGAGAACCCCAGCTCGGCTGTCGACACGCAGGTTGGCGAACGGCGTGGCCGTCTCCGCGCCATGGCAGCTGTAGCAATTTCCCGCCAGCACCGGCCGAACCTTCGTCTCGAAAAATTCGACCTGTTCGGGAGTCAGCTCCGCCGCCCCCAAAAACGAGTTGAAGGTTACCGCGCAAAAGGTGAGGAAGCAAGCGACGGTTCCGCTAACCAACCGTCGCTCGCCCCGAACTCGCTTAAGCATGCAGGCCTTAATCCGGGCCGGGGTCGCGTGAGTTTCGCCCCCCCCGCCTACCGTGTAATTTCGCGTGATCTATTGGTCGCCAACGTCTCGGCGACCCCTTCAAATTATACGCCGCCACCTTGTCCCTATGCGTGTTTGGCAAGCAGAATCAGAGCCCCGAACGCAAGCGACAGGCCAAACGCGCGAGGTTTCGAGCAACCCCGAGACATAACCAAGAGTGCGCGGCAGTGCGAAAAGGGGGAGTTCCAGACCACCCGGCGGACGAGTTCTAATCGTCGTCGTCGCGGTCGGGTTTCGGCGACTTCTTACCGGAACGTTTCTTTCCGGGCCAAAACTCCTTGAGGATATTCGTTCCGACATCGAGCCCGAGTGAAAGCCCCGAGCGGCGCAAGGCGTCGCTCTTACCGTTGGCGCCTTGCGGGTACCAAGTGTTGGCGATGAAGTAAGACCCCGTCGTTCCCGCCAGCCTGGAGTAGGCAAGACCTCGTCCCCCGCCTTCGCGAGGCGTTACGAAAGCCGAGACAATAGCGTGCTTCGTCCGAGGCCAGAAGCCCTTTTCTTCCGAACGCCGGTAACCGATCACCTCGCCGAAGGCCGCCGCGACACTATGTTCAATCGACTTCTTGACTAAGCGCTTGGCGTAGGCGTGGCGCAGGCGCTTGTGAAGTCCCGTCGAACCGCCGCCCCACTGCTTCGGAGACTCGCGAATGTGTTTGAAGCCGGCCGAGAAGAGCGTCCTAAAATGGACGCCGGGCTCATAGAGATCCTCGAGATAATCTTCCAATCTCTCGGGCGGCTCGCCGCCGGCGAAAGACTTTGCCAGGCTCGATTCGTCGCGACGAACGAGCGCGCCGACCGAACGCTCCGTTTCGGGCTCAGCCGGAGCCGCGTCGGTATCCTGAGCCGGAGTCGCCCCCGGAACGAGCAGCAATGCGACAACGATCGCCGTCGCGCTCGACGCGCGGCAACCACAACGCGGCAAACGGGACAACTCGAATAGGTACGGATGGCTCATCGAGACGAAAGCGAGAAGAGAAGACGACCCGAAAATAATGTAACACAGAAATGCCCGAAATCAGCGCTTAAGAAATCGGCAAATTCCTGACCCGCTTGCTCACCACTCTCGGCGAGCAAACTTCTAATAGAGGTAGAAAAATTCGTTGCTGTTGAGCAGAACCGGCATCAGGCCACCGACCGCGGCCGTCTTCTCCGCCCTCGAACGCTGCTCCTGTTCATCCGGTTGGCCGCGAAGAAAATCAAGGGCCGCCCGCGTTTCTTCCGGCCCGGGCGGACGCCCGTAGACCAACTCGAAAGCCCGCGTCACCTGACCACTCGGGTCGTCGCCGGCTTCCCGCACAACCCGCCGCGCCAGCTCGCCGGCGGCCTCGACCGCGAAATCGCCGTTCAGAAACGTCAGCGCCTGCGGGCCGGTTGTGGAAACCCGCCGCTGCTCGCAGCTCTCGGCGTTATCGGGGGCGTCGAGCATTTCAAGTTCGGGCACCGCGAGACTCCGCTTGATGAAAATGTAGACGCTGCGGCGCGAGGCTTCTTCATCCGTCGAAGTCTCCCAGCCGTCTCCCGGGCGCGACTGCCCTTCCAAGACGGCTTGCGAAAGCTTGGGGTAAATGCTTGGCCCGCCCATCTTCAAATTCAGTTTCCCGCTTACCGCCAGCATGGCATCCCGCACGGCGTCAGAATCGAGTCGACGCGGCTTCCAGCGGCTCAACCAGCGGTTATCGGGGTGCTTGCTGTTTTGCGCATTCCAATCCGAAGAAAGACGAAACGCGGCGGAGTTCACAATCAGGCGCTGGATGTGCTTGATGCTTCCGCCCAAACGCAGCAATTCCGCCGCCAGGTAGTCGAGCAACTCGGGATGCGACGGCCGCTGCCCCATCACGCCAAAGTCGTTTTCACTCGCCGACAAGCCTTCGCCGAAATGCCACTGCCAGAGCCGATTGACCATCACGCGCGCCGGCAGCGGGTTGTCGGGGTCGGTCATCCATCGGGCGAGAGACAATCGGCGGCCCGTGGAGCGCCAGCCCGCGGCGGGGGGCGGGTAGGCGACCTTCCCTAAGACAGCCGGCACCCCGGGTTCAACCAGATCGCCCGGCGCGGAAGCGTCGCCGCGAAGGAGCAAGCGCGTCGGCGGAGCCTCGGGACCGTCCTCGTACCAAACATAGGAATTGGGAGGTTCGGCCGGCCGCGTCGCGTCAAGTTTCGCGATCTCGCGTTCGAGTCCCTCGATCTCGGCTTGCTCGCCGAGCGTGGCTTCATCGCAAATCTCGTCTTCGAGACGGCGGTTGAAGCCAGTGACCAGGCGGCGTTCGAGGTAGTCGCGCTTAAGCGGAGCTTTCTTGAAAGCCAGCACCGTTTCGACGTGGTTGAACCAGCTCAAATCCTCGGCGGATCGCTTGGCAACAATGCGCTTGAGAATACGCTGTTCGATGCCGCGGATTTCTCTTTGGAACGGCTCGACCTTTTCGTCGACGCGGTTCAGTGCCGCGCGGTAGACGGCCAGCTCGCGGGCCGTGCCGGCGGGGCGCGTCAATTCCTTTTGCCCGATTTGGGGCCGCTTCAAAGGATTGAACACGGCCGCGAGACTGTAGTAGTCGCGTTGCGTGAATGGCTCGAACTTGTGATCGTGGCAGCGGGCGCAGCGAATCGTTAATCCCAGAAACGCCGTGGCGGTCGAACCAAGCACGTCGTCGAGCTGATCCCAGCGATCGACCGCGGGGTCGGCGGGTTCGTCATCCCAGGAACCGAGGCGCAGGAACGTCGTCGCAATTTGCGATTCGGCGTCGGAGCCGGGAATCTCATCGCCGGCGATCTGTGCCGTCACGAATTCATCGAAGGGCAGATCGCGGTTGAAAGCGTTGATCACCCAATCGCGATAACGCCAGGCGGACTTTTTCGTGGTGTCGCGCTCATAGCCATTCGACTCGGCATAGCGAACCACGTCGAGCCAATGCCTTCCCCACCGCTCGCCGTATTGCGGGCGTGCAAGCAGATCTTCGACGATGGCGCGGTAGGCTTCCTCCGACGGATCGGCCGCGAACGCCGCGGCTTCCTCGGGGGTCGGGGGCAGCCCGATCAAATTGAAGTAGAGCCGCCGCAGCAGAGTGCGCGGATCGGTCTCGCCGGCGGGCTTGATCCCCTCCTGCTCAAGGCGGCGGCCGATGAAAGCGTCGACCACGTTTCGGCCCCAGTCTTGGTCGGCAACGGCGGGAAAGGCCGGTGTCTCCAAAGCCCGGAAAGCCCAATGGGAGGCCGCCTTCGAGGCCGCCTCGTTGGCCGAGTTCGCGGTCGTTTCGATTCGCGCGCCGCCGTCGATCCAATCGCGCAGGATGCCGGCATCCGCCGCGGCGACCTTCTTGTCGCCCATCGGCATCGAATGGTCGAGGATGCGCCGAAAGAGCAAGCTCTCTTCGGCTGATCCCGGGACCAGCGACGGCCCCTTCGTCCCGCCGCGCAGCATGCTCTCGCGGGTGCGCAAATCGAGCTCGCCCATGCGCGGGGCCTCGCCGTGGCACTGCCCGCAGTAGCGCTCCAAGATGGGGCGTACATCCGTCTCGAAACCCGGGGCCGCGCCGGCGGCGTCGAGCAAACGGGCCGATGCAATCACGACGGCGATAGAGACGGTCGTCCGCACGATTAGCCCCATCCTAGCGCAACGCCGCGCGGCAGGCGGAGTTCTTTTTTCGGGACTCAGTCCTTGATCCCGCTGCCGCCCGCGGCGCTGCCGGCGGCGGCCGTGGATTTCGGTTTGGGGTGGATTGAAAGAAGCTGATGCGGTTCCCGAGGAGGGGACCACTCCGGAGCAGCGGGCGGGGTCGGCTTCGAAACCGGCCGCGCCCGTGCAAAAAGATTAGATGGGTATTTACTTGACTCAGGTGACCACAAGATGTAGGATCGGGGAAATGGAAGATTATCCTCGGAATCTGGCCGAGTTCGAGGCGCGTTTCGCCACCGAGCAGGCCTGTCGAGAGTATCTGTGTCAACTCCGCTGGCCGGAGGGTTTTCGTTGTCCGCGATGCGGGCACGACAAAGCGTGGGCGGTGCGGACAGCGCTGCTGGAGTGCGCCGGCTGCGGGCATCAAGCTTCTCCAACGGCGGGCACAATATTTCAAGACACCCGCCAACCCCTCCAGAGTTGGTTTCGAGCCATGTGGTGGCTCACGAGCCAGAAGAACGGGGCGAGCGCGCTGGGCTTGCAGCGGGTGTTGGGCCTGGGCAGCTACAAAACGGCCTGGACTTGGTTGCATAAGCTCCGGCGCGCCATTCCCGATGCCGTTAGCCGGAGAGCCGCTACAGTTGGGCCTGGTCGAACGCGGCAAGGATGCCTCGAAAGGCGGAAGTCTAGACCAGCGGCGGGGTTGCACCGTCGATAAGTAGCCGCCAACCGCGCGGGCGCAACCGCTTCGCGCGGGCCTCTTCCCGGCAGGATCGGGACAAAGAGGCTGAGGAAGCCCGGCCCGCGGCGAGCGCTGGTCGCTGGTCGGCTGGATTTCCGGCCCGCGATTCCGCTAACGTTTTCAGGGTGACTTGCGCGGCCTCTATTCCCCCACCTTCTCACGGGTGCGCCCGAACAACGCCTCGCGCAAGCCGTCCAGCACGAGCAAGCCTCCCAGCGCCACGCCCACACCCGCCAGCGCCGCAAGGGTAGCGCCCAGAATCGTGCGAATTTATACGCTAAGCCTTTCGCTTCGCATCCTCGCAGCTATCATCTATTGGCAGATTCGGGGAGATCGATCGTGTTTTGAGCGAGGCATCGTTTGCTGAAAGGTCGGCGGGTGAGCACCTTGCGCACGGCCTGCTTCTCCAAGGTGCGCGTTTGCCCGTCCTTAAGTTTCAGCATGACGGAGTCGGTCGTGGCCGAGTCGAAGCGGCCCTTGACCTTCCGGCTTCCCTGGGGAGCTTCGTCCTTGTAAACACCCCCTGTTTCCCCCCACGGTCGCCGAGATCATCGAAGCCTCTCCCGGCGTCAATCTCAACGGCAACGTCGAGACCGCCTGGAAGCTGGTCGCCGATCTCAACTATCACGACGGAGCCGATGTGCTGCTTCTGGCGCTGGCCGTCGGCTGCCTGTGCCGCGAGTTGAGGGGCTGGGGCCGTCCCGGTTGGGTTTCGTAGCAAGGGGGCAGCATGAGCAATAAGACCGCGCTTGTCAAATACGATGCGGCCAGACGCGCTCTCGCGGCCGCCCGGGGGGTCGATGAAGCCAAGGACATCCACGACAAGGCCGAGGCCATGCGGGTCTATGCCCGCCAGGCCAAGGACCGCCAGCTTGAGGTTGACGCCGCCGAAATCCGTATCCGGGCCGAGCGGCGCTTGGGCGAGCTGATCCGTGCTCAGAAAGAGACAATGGGCCTGGCGACAGGTGGACAACCCTACCATCCTACCGGTCCTCGAAAAGTACAGCAATATCAAGGACTTCCTACCGGTCCTCGAAAAGTACCGGTAGGAGAACCCCCTACCCTTGCCGAAGTGGGCATCAGCAAGAATCTGTCGAGCCGCGCCCAGAAGCTCGCCGCCGTGCCGGAAGACAAGTTCGAGGAGCTGGTCGGCGAATGGCGCGGGAAGTCGACCGCCAGCGACAGCCGTATCGCGGTAAGTCTGACGCCGCAAGAGTCCGCCAACCAAGCGGCGCGAAACGGCAAGACCGGCTCAGCCAGTTCCAACAAAACAAAGACCTTACCACCGGCTTCCGCCGCCAAGCTCCAGGCCAAGGTAGAGCAACTGGAGAACGCGTTGACCGCCGCCAGGATGGAGATCGAGGAGAAGGCGGCGAAGATCGACGAGCTCGAGGAGCGGATCGCCTTCATCCAGGCCGAATCCTCCCCCGTCGCCGCCGTGCGCGAGGAGAAGTTCAACAACTACCGCGCTCACATCCGAACCCTCAAAGGATCGGTGGGTCAGTGGCAGACCAAGTTCCAGGAATCGAATGCCGAAAACAGGTTTCTGCGGAAGCGCCTGCGGGCCTTGGGGGAGAACATCCGGCCATGATTCCGCCGCTCAGGGACTATCAGTCCGCGTCGATCGAGTTATTGCGCGAAGGCATACGCGACGGCCATCCGCGGCAGATCCTCTGTGCCCCAACCGGATCGGGAAAGACGCTTGTGGGCGCTTATCTGATCGCCGAGGCGGCGGCCAAGGGATCGAAGGCAGCCTTCGTCTGCGACCGCGTGGCGCTGGTCAACCAGACTTCGAAGGTGTTCACCGAATTCGGGATTCCCCACGGCGTGGCGCAGGGTCAAAACACATTCGGGCGCTCTCTGCCGGTTCAGGTCTGCTCGGCCCAGACGATCGAGGCGCGGGGCTTTTGGCCCGATCTCGATCTGGTCATCGTCGATGAAGCCCACACCCAGCGCAAGGCCACCCTGAAGTTCATCAAGGCCATCGGGAAGCCCGTGATCGGACTTACCGCCACTCCTTCAGCCGGGGGCTGGGAGCAACGTACTCCCGAGTGGTGAACGTCACCACCACCGACAAGTTGATTGCCGATAAGTGGCTGGCGCCATTGAAGGTCTACGCGGCGCAGGAAATCGATATGAAGGGTGCGAAGACCAACGGCGGCGAGTGGCTGGCGTCGGAAGTCGAGCGGCGCGGCGTCAGGATCGTCGGGGATATCGTCGCTGAGTGGGGGGCGAAGACCGGCAAGCACTTCGGCAAGCCCGTGAAGACGATCGTGTTCTCGGCCACGGTGGATCACGGCGAGGAGCTGTGCCGCGCTTTCCAGGAAGCGGGCCACGACTTCCGGCAAGTCTCCTACAAGGACGGCAACGATGAGTCGAGAGCCAGGTTGATCGAAGCGTTCCGGCGCGGGGAGGTGATGGGGCTGGTCTCGTGCGAGGCCTTGGCGAAGGGCTTCGATGTGCCGGACATTCTCTGTTTAGCAGAAGGCAGTCGGGTCCTGACCGAGAAGCGCGGTTTAGTCCCCATCGAGAAAATAAGTAAGTGCGACAGACTGTGGGACGGGGTCGAGTGGGTTTCCCATGGTGGAGCAGTCTGCAGGGGAGAGCAGAATGTCATCGAATACGAAGGTCTCGCAGCAACGCCAGGTCATCTCGTCAAAACGGCGGAGCAGATATGGACCCCCTTTGGGGACGCCGCCACCCAACAAATCCCCATCGTTCAGACCGGAATTAGTGGGATTGCAATACCGGAATGTGCGGGTTTGTTCTCCAGGGGTCGAAATCATCGAGCGGTATCACAGACATTCAGACAAGCCAAAAGGCGTGTATGGGACATTCTCGACGCCGGACCCAGAAATCGCTTCACTTGTGAAGGACTCCTAGTCCACAACTGCGGGATCGCGGCGCGGCCCTACCGCCGATCGCTCGCTTCCCACATCCAGCAGATCGGCCGCGTGATGCGCTCGGCGCCGGACAAGGAGTTCGCCCTGTGGCTCGATCACGCGGGCAACTACCTGGGTTTTCTGGAAGAGACCCTGGATTTTTTCGCGCAAGGGGTCAACGAGCTCGACGACGGCGAGCGGGGCCGCGTGGTGCGTAAGCGGTTCAGCAACGGTGAAGCGCCGAAGTGCCGGCGCTGCGGCTACGTATGGGGCGAGGGAGAGGAAGCGAATCTGTGTCCGGCGTGCGGGCTGGAGCGCGGGCGGAACCGCTCGCGGGTAGCGGCGGCCCCGGGCCGCATGGAGCAGGTCGAGGGAGCGGCGGGACATAGCCGGGATTGGGCTACGGACCGGCGGTTCGTCTGGGATCACATTCAAAGAATCGCGGTCGAGAGGAAACCGGCCAATCCCGGCGCCGCCCGCAAGTTCGCCCTGGCGCAATACCACAACTGGTTCGGTGAGTGGCCGCTAGGAGACTTCTACTTCATGAGGGGTCCGGTGGATTCGCGCGTGGAGCGGCGTGTCATGCAGCAGCTCAACAAGTGGCGCAGGCAGCAGTACGCCATCCAGAAATCGATCGGGCCGAGGAACACGGCATGAGGCAGCCGACGAGGGAAGAGGTAGCCGGGGCCCTGTCGTGGATCTCGCCTGATGACCGCGACGTCTGGGTGCGGATGGCGATGGCCTGCCGCTCGGCTCTCGGGGACGATGGCTGGGCGTTGTGGGATGAGTGGTCCGAGGGATCGGAGAACTACCGGCCTCGGGATGCCCTTGCGGTCTGGCGCTCGGTCAGGCCCGCCGGCGGCATTACCGCGGGCAGTCTGTTCGCACTGGCCCGGCAAAACGGATGGCGCCCGAACGCCACCGGGCAATTCCGGCCGCGTTCCACGCGCCCGCACCGGCCACCGCCAGTCTCGGCTGGGCCTTCGCCCGAGCAGGCGGCGGAGAAGGCCGGAAACCTGATAGCCAGAGCGAAGCTCGACGTGCATCCCTATCTGGCACGGAAGGGATTCCCTGAGAGGAAAATGCTGGTACTCGGCGAGGCCCTGCTGGTTCCCATGCGGCCGATCGGCGGCTACGAGCGGATTGCCGGCCTGCAAATGATCCGGCCCGACGGCGGGAAGCTGTTTCTCAAGGGCGGCAGGGCCTCGGGCTGCGTCTATCATCTGGGCTTGGGCAGCAGCGAGCAGTGGTGGTGCGAGGGACTGGCGACGGGCCTCTCGGTCCTAGCCGCCCTCAAGCTGCTTTGCCGGCGGGCGCGGGTAACGGTCTGCTTCTCGGCTTCGAATCTCGCCCGGGCGGCGCGCCGCGGCATCGTGATCGCCGACCACGACGAAAAGAGCGGAGCCGGGGAAAAGGCGGCGCGGGCCACGGGGCTTGACTGGTGGATGCCGCCCGAACCGGGTGACGCCAACGATTTCCATCAGGCCTGCGGGGTGCGGGCGCTGGCGGACGAGCTGCGGCGGATGCTTGTCGGTCCTGCGTCGGTGATTGGGGAGGATGAGGCCGCGTGAAGATCGATGAAGCCATCCGCGAAACCGTTCAGTCGGCCATCACCGATTCCCTGAAGAGCGTGATGGTCGAAAAGCGGCTCTACAGCCTCACGGAAGCGGCCCGATATCTTGGCCGCTCCAAGGAAGCGATCGGCCGGATGGTGCGCCAGGGCCATGTGCAAGTCAGTTCGCACGACAGCAAGATTCTCATCGACGTGCTTGAACTGGACCGTTATTGCGAGCGTGTGAAGCACCATCACGAGGCGGTGGCGTAGAATGGCCCCCATGGCATACGGCAACGGAACCATCGAACGGCGCGGCAACAACCGCTGGCGCATCACCTGGTACGCGGCGGGGAAACGGAGGCGCAAGACGGTACGGGGCACAATCACCGAGGCCCGCCGGGAGCTCAGGCAAAGAGTCGCGGAAGTGGACCAGGGTGGCATCATCGACCATCGTAAGGTCTTGGTGTCGGAACTGTTGGACGATCTGTTGGACGACTATCGCAGCAAAGGCCAAGATGTGAAGACATGCAAGCAGCGGATCAGAAACCTGCGGCCGTTCTTTGGCAACCTTTTTGCCTGCCGGGTCGGCACGGATACCCTGCGTGCTTTCGTGCGGAAACGCAAGGCCCAGGGCGTCAAGGACAGCACGATCAACCGCGACATTGCCGCCCTTAAACGCGCATTCTCGCTGGGCCATGAGCACAGCCCCAGGAAGGTTGTCCGCATTCCCCGCCTGCCCATGGCCGGGCCGGAGTCGAAGCCGCGCGAGAACTTCTTCACCCATGAAGAATTCTTGCGGGTGAGGTCGGAACTGCCGGCGGAGGTCGCGCAACTCGTCACGTTCCTCTATTACACGGGTTGCCGCAAGGGCGAAGCCCAAGGGTTACAGTGGAAGAGCGTTACTCTAGCCGAAGGAAAACTTCGCCTGACGGAGACGAAAAACGTTCGCGTGTCATACCTTTAAACAAGGAGCTTCGCGGTCTCCTCGATTCACTGCGGATGGAGCGCGACGAGCTATGGCCGGAATCGCCCTGGGTGTTTTCGCGGCGCGGCGTGCCGATCAAGGATTTTAGAACAGCTTGGCGGAACGCTTGTAAAGCGGCGGCCGTTCCTGGCCGCCTGGTCCACGACTTACGGCGCACCGGCGCCCGCAATCTCATACGCTCGGGGGTGCCTGAGCACACTGTCATGGAGATTGGCGGCTGGCGAACCCGCAGCATGCTCTATCGTTACGACGTGGTTGATGTAACGGACCTCCGCCATGCCATGGACGCCTTGGACCGCTACCTGGGGAGCCTTGGGGAAGGCGTTCGAAATGAGACTGGCTCGGAGGTGGTGAATTGAACCGCCCCAAAACCGCCCCAAAAACTCGGGTGAGAACCGAAGGACTATGCCGTAAGTTATTGAAAACAATGGTGCCCGGGGTGGGAGTCGAACCCACACGGTGCATAGCACCAAAGGATTTTAAGTCCTTTGCGTCTACCAATTTCGCCACCCGGGCTCGTTGAACGTTCGCCCGAAGGATCCGGGCAACAGACGTGGCGGGCAACCGCTGGGAGTTCTCAACTCTTCCACAGCCATCCGTCTCATGAAATTGTACCGCCCGGAGGGGTGCGAAGCTATTTTATCTTGGCGGTATTTCGAGTCGCAACGCGTCCGCGGGCGAGTGACACGGGCGCCCGGCAGCCCCTCAGGTTACTCGTCATCGGCTTGTGCAAGCGCGATTTCAATCCATTCGCCGGCGCCGGGGACAGCGGCGCTGAACTCATCGTACATGGCCTGCCCGCCCTTTTGGAAGGCTTCCGTGTCGGCTTGGTTGATTTTCATGCCGGCGGCTTCGAGCCGGGCCAGCAGATCAATATCCATCTGTTCGCCGGTGCGGTGGACGAATTCCCGCATCTCGCGGGCGACGGTTTCGAGGTCCGCCCGGATGTCGGGCGGTAGGCGCTGCCAGCGCTTGGCGCCGGTGACGAGATAGGAGGGCGTGTAGACGTGGCCGGTGAGCGAGAGGTGAGTCTGCACCTCTTGGAACTTCGAGCCCCAAACTTGCGCCAGGGGATTCTCTTGACCGTCCATGACGCCGGTCTGTAGCGCCACGAAAACTTCGCTCAGCGGCATCGGCGTCGGGTTCGCGCCAAAGGTCTGGAACAGCTTGATGCGCCAGCGTCCGCGGGGGGTGCGCAGCTTGATGCCGCTTAAGTCTTCGGGCGTGAAGATCGGCCGTTCGTTGTTTGTCACATGGCGAAAACCGTTTTCCCATAACGCCAGGATCTTGTAGCCTTTTTCCTCGGCGGCGGGGGCGAGGTGGGGCCAAAAGACAGCTTTCTCGATGCGCTTGACGTGTTCGCGGTCGCGTATCAGATAGGGCATCTCAAAGAGCCCGAAGGCGTCGACCATCGAGGACATGATCGTCGAAGGCAACGAGAAATCGACGGTGCCGAGTTTCAATTTTTGTAATAGGGTCTCGTCGTTTCCCAATTGGCTGGAGCCGAAGACCAGCAGCTCGGCGCGGCCCGCAAGCCGTTCATTTGCGCGGCGGGCGAATTCGTCGGCGCAGGCGGTGACCAGCGAATCGGGACCGGCCACGTGTCCTAACTTGAGCTGAATCACGCGGTCGCTTTCGCCGCCATCTCCGCAAGCGGTGAGTGCGGCAAGGGCCGTCAGCAAGACCGCCGCCCGAATCGAGGAGCAAAAGCTGTCAAAGCGCATATTGTGTTGTTCCTATTCGGCCGGGCGCGATCGAGTGGGACCGAGCGTGACCGCATACCATGATCTCACGCGGGATCGGTCGCAAGGTCTCGGCATGATATGATTCTTTGCGACGGGGCGGGGCCTTACGAAAGGAGTCCGCCTGGGAGAAAGCCATGGAAATCAAACGCGTTTCGCCCGACGAGGCGAAGGAACTTCTTGACAGCGACGCGGACACCGTCTATCTCGATGTGCGGACCGTTCCTGAATTCGATGCCGGACACGTCCCCGGCGCGAAGAACATCCCCGTGTTGGACCGTGACCCCTATGGTCGCATGGCGCCGGTCCCGCGCTTCGCGGAAATCGTCGAGGCCAATTTCGGTAAGGACGTCAGGTGCATCACGGGCTGCCAAAAAGGCGCGCGGTCAATGATGGCGGCGGAGATCCTCGTCGCGGTGGGTTTTACCAGCGTGGTCGACATGCGCGGGGGATGGGGCGGCGAGATGGATATGAGCGGCCGCACGGTCTACCCCGGCTGGGTGGCCCGAGGCCTGCCAGCGACCGTGGAAAGCGAACCGCAAGACCAATTTGAGACTCTCGCCGGGGCCGATCAGGGCGACTGAAGACCGATTGGGCGCTTCGCACGACTAACTCGCCGGCGACGCGAGCAGCTGTCCTCATCACGCGGGCGAGCAAATCGGCCCCGACATCCTCATAGACGTAGGGCAGTAACATGAGCGCGCCGAGAAATCTTCGTAAGAATCGGAGCATGTTTCCTCCTTTTCGCATGCCTTAGCGCACACTCGGGCAACCCTCCGACCCCGCGCCTCTGCTCTCCCAAGATCATCAATGCATCTCGAAGGCCAAAATGCCGCGACATCAACACAGGAGAGGCCCTAGCCTGCATTTCTCACCAACTGACGGCCGAAGCACATGATAGGCCCGCCATTACTTCGTTGCGCTTGCTTGCCGTGCTCACCGTACCGTTCAAGTACGCCTCCGCGCGCCAAGCGGCCCGCGCCTCGTACTGACGGCCCTCTCATGCACTTCGCCTCGACACTTGGTGAGAAAAGCAGGCTGGGGCGCGCCCCTTACCTCCGCAACGCCTCCGCGCGAGCCACTTTGAAGTCTCGATCAATGTAGAACAGTCGGCCGCGGCGGCGCTCATGATGTTTCATCCATTCGAGAGCCTCCTCGCGACTTCGAACACGCTGTGGATTGCGGCGGGCGTAGTAAATCACTTGCGGGACGATCAAATCGGCGGCGATGGTGAAGACGGTTTCCGACTCTTCGGCGGACGACGCGATGGCGCGGCCGAGATCGCGGTAGCGTGCCGTGTTCTCGGAATACGCGAAGTGTGATTCGTACCTGGAAAGCGACAGAACAGCCGCAACGACCAGCGCAAGCACGACCGCGGCACGCACCAAGCGCGGGGTCTTCGGTGTGACCGATTTCTGGAAAAGCCAGGCGAGAAGCGCCGCGAGGAAGACCAGTGTTTTGACGATCGAATAGTCGTGAATCGCGGTCCACTGCGTGAACACGAGAGCGTGTATGACGGAGTGGCCCAAGATTAGATACAGCAGTAGAATCACGGGTCGCGGGACGCTCCGAGCTGTTTCGCGCCGAGTTTTCAGCAGCCCGACAGCGCTCATCACCGCGACGGGAAGCAAGAAATAGCCCGCGCCCGTGAAATAGTGGTTGATGATGTGCGGCCAATAGTGAAAAGTTCCTTGGGCCCGCAATGCAATGGTGTTACCGGTCGTCCTGAAGAAGGCTTCCAGGCCGACCAGCGAAGAGTACTGATAGAGCATCAGGCCGAGGGCCGCTGTCGCCGCGACGACGGCGATCGCGGCGGCGGCGGCTTCCGAGCGCGATTTCTTGCGTTGAAGGAATCCCCTAGCGGCGACCAAACCGCAGAACAACACCCCTTGGTGATCGCTGTAGGCCGCCGTGAACGCCGCGAGAGCGAACCAGCCGAGCAACCCACGAATCGGTCGGCCCTGCTCATCCGCTTCCTGAATGCGCAGCAGAAGGAATATCGCGATGATCCAAGGGTAGTGCCAGAATGTATCCCCGCAATAGGAGTTGGAGAAGTACCACAGACTTGGGGCGGCCAAGATGAAGGCCGCCGTGCCCACGGCCGCGGCTCGGCGCGGGGCGGGACCTCGCGACAGCACCAACGACAACAAGTGGTAAAAGAACACGCTCGCGATGAAATGGCCGAGCAAGTTGAAAATTTGTAGAGACGGCGGCGTGGGCTCGATCGACAAGGCCGTGAAAAGCACGTAAGGGAGTATCGCCGCGAATGGAGGAAAGCTCGTATAGTACCCCTTGCCGTCCTCGGCGAATTGTTTGATCAGAGGACCCTCGACGAAGCGGTCAGGCGGTGAAGGATAGGTTTGCAATAGGGCGAAGTTGTGCTCAAGCGCGCCTTGCGTACGCCAGTTGTCGAGGTCGAGGGTGATCAGGGTATGGGCGGTCAGCCATTCATGGTGATCGGACAAAGGCCGGTCGAGGTGCGGCGCTCGCCATGCCGCGGAGAACAAGAAACAGACGACAACGGCCCCAAACGGAGAAAACACTTTGGCTCGAAGGCGGGACCAAAGCCCGGCGGGTATCGACGAATTCGGGGCGTCGACATCGAGAGTGTCCGGCATTGGTTTGTGGACGGGTGGCGGTGTGTTACCGCCTTACGACCCGACCCGGGCGAAGCAGTAAAGCGTCGTTGCGGTGCGTAGGTAGACGAACTTGCCGGAGAAGGCCGGGGTCGCGTAGGTCTCTTCGCCGAGGTCGCTTGTCGTGAGGACTTCCCACTGGGGGCCGGCTTTCAAAACGCTGATCTTGCCGGTCTGGCTCACCGCGAAGATCTTGCCGTCGGCGGCTACCGGGCTGGAATAGTATTCTTCGATGGCGTCACGGATACGACCCTTCTTATGGACCGCGCCTGATTCGGGATCGATGCTTGTCACGATGCCGCCGTTGCGCACCAGGTAAACGACATTGTCGTAGTAGAGCGGCGACGGGACATTGGGCAACGACTTCGTGTGCCTCCACAAGACGTTCGTCGGGTCCAGTTCCCCCAGGCCGTCGAGGCGAACCGCCCAGGTTGCTCCGGCCGCCGCGTCGCGTTTGATGGGATCTTCGTATTCGGAGCGGCTGACCACGCCGTCCCCGTCGACATCACTTCGTTCGAGCGACTTGCGGTGTTTTTCATCCCTGGCGTCGGCGGCGGTTACACGGCCGTCGCCGTTGGCGTCGGTGCGCTTCAAATAGTCTTCGTAGGGCGGGACGAATTCGCCAATGCCCTTGACGTTGACGTACGCCACGCCGTCGTCGACGACGGGCGAGCCCTTGGATAGCTTCGCGAAACCATTGAGCCACCAAAGTCTCTTGCCACGCGCCACGGAGTATCCCGCCAGTTCGTTCTGGCCCGAGACGATGATTTCGTCGCCCCGCGGAGTCGAATGCACAACGGGCGTCGCGAAGGCGCCGGAGCCGTCGATGCGCGGCGTTTTCCAAAGCAGTTCGCCTTGGCGCGGATCGAAAGCCGCGATGTAGGAGTTCTTGCTCTGATCGGCGACAACGATAATCTTGCCGCCGACCAAGATGGGCGAAGCCGCCATCCCCTGGCCGTTTTCAAAAGGACCGAGCGGGACTTCCCAACGCTTTTCACCCTCGGGCCCGTAGGAGACGAGGCCGAAATCATAAAACAGCGCGTAGACATTGGTTCCGTCACTAACCGCCGTGGGGGCGGCCGCGTCGTTGAGCTTGTTACGGTGTTCCGTGCGTGGCGCGGTAATCGAGCGCCGCCAAAGCTCGCGGCCCGAGTCACGGTCGAGACAGAGCACCAGTCGCTGATCGCCTTCGTGCGCGGTCAGAAAGATCCGCGACCCGACGATCACGGGAGAGGACTTGCCGATCGGCACCTTTGTTTTCCAAACGACGTTCTTGTCGGGGCCGAACTCGATCGGAAGGCCGGCGGCGTCGGAGGCTCCGGCGCCGTTGGGGCCGCGGGGGTCGTCAACAGAGCCCAAGCGATTAGCGGAAGCGCCAACGACAACGCCGCGATGCGTCGAGAGGTTTGCGTCGGGAATGAGATGATCGGGATGGGCATGACTGCCGTCAGTGTCCCAAAAAACGCCCGGCGTCCGCAGCCTGGTGTCGGTTCGAACCGGCCGGACTACCAACCCAGCGCATAGGATTTGTCGCGGCGCGGGCCGGCGGCACCGAATAATACGCCCCTTTCGGGGTCCACCCGTAGCGCCGTTGCATCTCCGATTGACCAAGGGTGACTCACCGTCACTCGATGCCCGAGGGCTTCGAGGCCTTCAACGACATCGGGTGCGACGCGATTCTCGATGCGCATCGTCCCGGGGCGCGATTCGTGACGATAGAAGGAACTCGGGAAATCGAAAATTTGGAACATGGCGGCGTCGGTGGCCTCTTGGATATCCATGCCGAACTCGACGACATTCAACAGGAATTGCAAGTTCACTTGGTCTTGCGCGTCGCCTCCGGGCGTGCCCCAGGCGAGATACGGCTTGCCGTCGTTGAGCGCCAAGCTCGGCGTCAACGTTGTGCGCGGGCGCTTGCGCGGAGCGAGGGCGTTGGCGCGTTTCGGGTCGAGGCTGAACGCCTGGCCGCGCGTGCCCAGAACAAACCCCAGCCCTTCCAAGATCGGCGAATGGCGGAACCAGCCGCCGCTCGGCGTGGCGGAGAAGACGTTTCCGGCGGCGTCGGCGACCCGAGTACCCGTGGTCCCGGGAGCATCGGGGCGCAGCTCGATCGAAGCGGGGATCGCGGCATGCGCCATCGCTTCGGGATGAAACGGGTAGGGGTCTCCGGGGCGCATCTCAAGCGACGGCTTTTCAAGATCGATGAGCTTGCGGCGTTGGGCGGCGTACTGTTTCGAAAGCAGGCCTCGGTCGGGGACGCCCACGAAATCGGGGTCGGCGTAATACCATTCGCGGTCGGCGTAGGCGAGCTTCATGGCCTCGGCCAACAGGTGAATGTAGGCCGGGGAATTATGCCCTAACTTCTTGAGATCGTAGCCTTCCAGGATGTTCAGGGTCTGCAGCAGGACCGGACCCTGGGACCAGAATCCGGCTTTGTAGACCTCGACGCCTCGGTAAGTTGTCTTGGCGGGCTCCTCGACCCGGGCGCGGAATTGGGCAAAGTCGTCCAACTCGAGCAAGCCGGCCGATACCGTTCCGTTGCCGTCGCGGGATTTGAAGGTCTTCTGGTAGGCGACGATTTCCCGAGCGAGGTCGCCGCGGTAGAAAAGGTCTCGTGCCGCTTGAAGGCCCGCCGACCGACCTTGCTCTCGCCGGGCTGCTTCGGCCGCCGCCAAGCGCTTCAACGTATGCGCCAGATCTTTCTGAACAAACACGTCGCCAATCGGCGGGACGTCCCCGTTCGGCAGAAAGACCTTCCCGGAGCTGATCCATTCGGTGCGAAAGCGGTGCTCTTGCTCGATGATGTGGCCGCGAAACCCGCCGTACATCGGGAAGCCGTTCTCGGCCAAGTCGATTGCCGGAGCCAGGACGTCGGCTAGGGAAAGCGTCCCGTATTCGTCGAGCGCCAGAATGAGCGTGTCGACCACGGGCGGCACAACGGCACCGAGAAAGCCGTCCCCGGGAACGTAGTCGATGTTGCGTTCCCGAAACCACTCGATCGTCGCGCGTCGCGGAGCAAAGCCGTGACCGTTGAGGGAGATAACTTTTTCTTGCTCGGCGAGGTAGATCAGGATCGGGACTTCGCCGCCCAACCCGAAGCGATCGAACTCAACGACGGCCTGCGCGAAGACGGCCGCGACACCGGCGTCGACGGCGTTGCCGCCTTTCTTGAGCATCTCGAGCCCGGCGTCGCCGGCGCGATGATGGCCTGTGACGACAACCCCGCGGGTCGCCATGATAACGGGCCGGGTACCGGCGACCAATCCGGTCGCCGCGACAATGCCGATACACACGAACCCACCGAGAAACCGCCCGAAACCGCCGCGCCGATAAACATTCATCCCGCTGGGAAGCATAGCAGAAAGGACCGGGTCCGGCGCCATATCCGGCCTTCCCGGCACGGCGGCGGCGACGTTTGATTCGGGGTCGCTCGCCCCGGCGACGCGACCGTGATACGCTGGTTTTCGCTCCGTTGCAGCCGGGGCATTTCCGCGAGTATTTCATGGGATCGGAAACTCCACAATCACTCGAACAACTCAGCCGCTCGATTGCCGAGGGCCGTCGGACACCTGTCGAGGTGACCGAACAGTGCCTGGAACGAATTCTCGTACGCGAGCCGGAAGTGTTGGCCTGGGCGTTTTCAGCCGAAACCGAGGCCCTTGCACTCGCCCGACAACTCACTGAAGAGCTGCAATCGAGGGGTCCCCGCGGCCCGTTACACGGTATCCCTTTCGGCGTCAAAGACATCTACGATACCGCGGGCATGCCGACCGAGTGGGGAACGCCGGTTCACAAAGGGCGGGTACCGGCGGCGGATGCGGCTCTCGTCGCCCGACTCAAGCAAGCGGGCGCGATCGTGTTGGGGAAAACCCATACCACCGCCTATGCGTATTTCGATCCGGCGCCGACGAGGAATCCGCATAACCCGGCGCACACGCCCGGCGGCTCGTCGAGCGGCTCGGCCGCGGCGGTGGCCGACGGCATGGTCCCTTTCGCGCTGGGTAGTCAAACGCAGGGTTCGGTGCTGCGCCCGGCTTCGTTTTGCGGCATCACCGGGTTCAAGCCAAGCCATGGGCGGCTGCCGGTCGAGGGCGTCATGCCCTTCGCGCCGACGCTCGATCATCCCGGTCCGTTTACACGTACGGTGGACGATATGGTGTTTCTCTGGGCGGCGATGGGCGCAGGTTATGAACGGGAAAAGCAGTTTACCGCCGATCCGGGTGCGATGCGGTTCAGCGCGCCACCCTGGCCGATCGAGGGCGTTCTCGACGCGGAGATGCAATCCGCTTTCGACGCTTACCTGGAGACATTGGGTGAACGCGGTTTCAACATCAAGCGGGACAGCCTTCCCGACGGCATGAAAGCGCTGCCCGAGGTCATTCTCACGGTGATGGATTATGAAGCCGCCGAAATCCACGGCGAAGATTTCCGCCAACACGGAGCAGCGGTCGGCCACAAGCTGGCGCTGCTGATCGAAACGGGGCTCCGCATCGACGAAGGCGCTTACCGGCAGGCCCGCGATGGGCTCGACAAGGCCCGCGCCGATTTTGACGCCGCGGCCGCCGACGGGCGAATCCGCATCACCCCCGCCGCGTTGGGCGCGGCCCCGGCCAGTCTCGAGACGACCGGCGACCCTTGTTGCAATTCTCCCTTCACGGCGCTCGGCGTGCCGTCGATTTCGTTTCCTTTCGCGACAGCTAAAAACGGGCTTCCGCTGGGACTGCAATTGGCGGCGGGGAGAGGCGAGGAAGCGCGATTATTGGCGGCGGCGTCGGCGTTGGCGAACAGTTGAGAAGCCGTACGGTGAACCGGGTTCGCCACCTTAGAGGATTCGACATCGAGAAAGGCGCGGGGTCATTTTCGAAGGGTCCGTTTCCGTGAACGTTGGCGTTCATGATACCGCCATGAAAACGGGGACGAGGGCGCTCCTTCCGCCCTTTCAGGGCTCGCCCGGGTGGGGGTTCCACCCAGGGCCGCCTTCGGCTTCACCCTGGGCTACACGTCCTGTCGCCGCTTTGCGGCTCAAGAGATGTGCGAGCTTGGCGATTCCTAATGCACCGAACTCGAGGGATTTTCGGAGGAATGATATCGCGGGCGAAAGTCGGGGCGGGAACGCGTGAAGTTCCAGTTTTCGCTACCCGCGCGGCGCCCATAGGTTGCGGAAATTCTGTTTGTGACGCCAAGCCAAGAAGACCGTCATCAGCACGGCGTTTCGCGCATCGAGCGAGTTGCCTTCGAGCCCCATCAAGACGGCGAAAAACACCCACGCCGCGAGCGACCCGAGCATTCCCGCTTCCGGCCAGCCGCGCCGCCCGGCCAAAACGCGGATCGCCAGAAAGAAGCCCAGCGCCGCCGCCGCCCATTGGGGGTACAAAACCAACATCACGCCGGCCGATGTCGCAACGCCCTTGCCTCCCTTGAATTTCAGCCAAGGCGAATAGCAGTGTCCGAACACCGCGGCAAACCCGAACAGCCAAGCGTAATGGTCGACGCCGCCTGTCGATAAACACCACCAAACCGGCAGGAAACCCTTCCCCATGTCTCCGGCCAATGCGATCGCCGCTCTCGGCTTGCTGACTCGCAGCACATTATTAAATCCCGGATTGCCGGACCCGACCTTGCGAATGTCGACCCCGGACCCCCACATCGCAACCATCGCGAAGGGAATGGATCCGGCCGCGAAACAAGCGAGGACTTTGAGGAGAAAAGCGGTTTCAAGCATGTCGTTTCCGGGGCCGCCCCGGCGTTGCGCACGGGGAGCTACGTCTTCGCCCGCCCTTGGTCGGCCCCGCGGTTGTTCGACAACTCCGCGATTGTTTCCCGAAGGCGCTTTCGCAACCCGGTCGCGGCCGCCAAACCGAGACCGGCCGGTTTCGTCGAATCACCCAAGGTTACCGCAACCTCGGGAATTCCGTTTGCGTGGTGATCCACGCTCGCCCCGACAGCGGAGAGGCGCACGGGCACGACGGGCGCTCCGGCGGTTGCCGCCGCCATCAAAGGTTCCAGTCGATAGCGGCTTTGACGGACTTCGCGGGTGGGGGGATTTTCGGCGAAAACCAGAACCGAGTGTCCATCCGCGAGGACTTGCTCGACGCGCTGCTCGAGGCTGCCTCCCGCCGGCCGTTGGGCCTCGTCGATCTCGGGAATCACCAATGGCTCGAGCAAGAACGCCGCCCCGAAAGGCGAATCGTCGAGCGCGGCGTTTTCGGCCAGGAACACCCTTTCCCGCAACGTCGCGATCAGCGTGAGGACGTCGGACTGTCCACAACGGTTCGCCACGTAAAGCACCGCTCCATCGGCGTTGCTCCGCGGCGCGATCTTCGCACCGGCGATGCGACCGGCCCTTGCCCCGGCCCAGTCGAGCATGAGTCGCGCGCCCCCGCGAATGACGGCGGCGGCCGCCCTCTGCGTCGGGGCCAGGCGCGCCAAAATCCCGAACGCCGCGCCCACTTTCAAGATCACAAAGGCCCGTGTCGCGCGGCGAGCGCCAACTCCGACCCGTGCCGCCGGCAGCCGGAACCAGTTGCCCGCCTGATGGGCCCACAGACGCGCCATTTGCAGCCACGGCGCGCCGCGGTTTTCGCCCAAGCGCCCTTGTTCATAGAGCTGTCTCGTCTCGCCGCGGCGAATCTTGCCGCTGGACGTTTTAGGAATCGATTGGGCGGCGACCAGCTCGACGTGATCGGGCGGAATGCCGACGCGCTCGTTGACGGCGGCGACAACTTCCCGGCGGATGCGATCGAAGTCGCCGCGCTCGCCGGTCCGCGTCTCGGCGACGACAATCAGGCGTTCGGTGCCCGTGCCGCGGTCCGTCACGCCGAAGGCCGCGACGCAGCCGCGACGCACGCCCGCGACATGGGCCGTCGCCAGCTCGATCTCTTGCGGCGCAATGTTGTGGCCGCCCTTGATGATGGTTTCCTTGAGGCGACCGGTGATATAGAGCTCCCCGTCGGCCCAATAGCCCAAATCGCCCGTATCCATCCAACCGCCTTCGGTGGTTACGGCGGCCGTGGCCTCGGGGTTGCGATAGTAGCCCGACGTCTTCGAGGGACCTCGGAACAAGACTCTCCCTCGGACGCGCCCGCCGACGTCTCGATTGTCTTCGTCCACGATACGCACCTCGTGGCCGGGAATCGGCCGGCCGTTCGCCACGAAGCGCAACAGCCGGCCGCCGGCATTGTCTTCACCGGGCGCCGGCTCGGCGGCCTCGGCGCGGCCTTCTCTTTCGAACCGAGCGCGGTCGATCGTATCGATCAACGGCTCTCGACGGAGCGGAGGAAACGTCAGCGCCACCGACGATTCCGCCAACCCGTAACAGGGAATGAAGCCTTTCGCGTCAAAGCCATACGGTCGAAAACGTTTCTCGAAGCGTGCCAGCGTTTCGGGCAACACGGCTTCCCCGGCGTTGATGACCACCCGCCAACGGCTCAGATCGATATCCGCCAGCGCCTCGTCGGGAATCTTGCGAGCGCAGAGTTCATAGGAGAAATTCGGAGCCGGACACAGGACATCGCGGCCCGCATCACTCAACGCCCACAGCCAACGTTCCGGACGCGAAAGAAAATCAAGCGGCGACAAGATCGTAATCGGGAATCCATAGTAGACGCTGAACAGCCACGAGCCGATCAAACCCATGTCGTGATACAGCGGCAGCCAACTCACGACCGTATCAGCGGGTTTGACCCGCACGCCCCAGCCGATGCCTTGGATATTCGCCAATACATTCGCGTGCCGCAGCGTCACGCCCTTCGGGTCGCCGGTGCTGCCCGATGTGTATTGCAGGAAAAAGATTTCCGACGGATCGACGTCGGCCGCCGGCCGCGCCCGGCCGCGCCGGCGCAACTCGTCGACCGTCGCTGATTCCCGTACGGTCGGCAGCGCTAACCGCATCACCTGGGAAACGGCTTTCACTCGTCCAAAGGAAATCAGAAGACGCACCCCGGCATTGCGCAAAATCCCGACTTGCCGCTTGACGTACTCTTCGATCTTGGAGGCTTGGGCCGGCGGATAGATCGGTACCGCGACACCGCCCGCCAGGGCAATCCCGAAGAAGGCGTAGAAAAAGTCTTCGCCGGTGGGCAGCATGACCGCCACTGTCTCGTTAGGTTGAAGCCCGGAGGCGACGAGTCCTGAAGCGACCTCGCGAGCGCGCTCGAGCAAACGGCCGTACGAAATATCCCGCCCGTCATCGCCGTCGAGCCAATGAACCTGCACGCGATCGGGCTCCCCATCCGCTCGCTCGCGCAGAACGTCGAGAAACGACGAGGGCGAGGAGGGCGGGGGCGAAGCTTCCCCGGGCTGGACGATGGGATAGCGTCCGCCCCGGTTGTGTCCCGGCCCGGTCGTCGGGTCGGCATCGAATGCGCGAAGCCACTCGCCCGGTGTCGCGGCTTGTTGGACGAGCTCGTCCGCCAGACGCCCGTCAAACGCCCGTTCGACCCTTACGAGCAACTCAACACGCTCGAGGCTGCCCAAACCCAAGTCGCGCTCGAATGACGAGTCGAGCGAAGCGCGTTCGGCCGCACGCGGAGAGTCGAGTTCCCGCAACAGCTCACGCACGACCGCGAGCATCCGCTCGGAACGCACATCGGTGGATGTCGGCAAAGTCGCCATCTACTACGTAACCAAAGGTACCTGAAATATCGTTCGCGGGGGGCGGTTAATCCGCGGTGGTGTTCATTCCTATCGGCCGGGGAGAGCCCCCGCGGGCCCGCCGGAACTCGAGATCTTCTCGCGGCAAGCAGGCCGGGAGGCCTGCGCCACCGACCGCCTACCCGCTATGCTTCCCAGCCTTGCCGAGACGCTTCCGGAATCCGGCTGACCAGGTCGGCGAGCTCGTTGCGGTTTTCCGCGCCGATGGTAAAGCAATCCACACAGTCGAGCGCGAGGACGTGGGAAAGAGCCTCGCTGACGCGGTTGCGCATCACGCCTTCGCCGAGAATCTTCATGCCGATCACGCCCTTGCCGGCACGCTTCATCTCTTTGAGGACGCTGATCACCGTGGCCGGGTCGGCGTCCATCTTTTCGCCCAAGGGATTGATGCGTGCCAGATCGACGTGCACCCAGGGAGTGCGGGCGGCCGTTCGCAGCGCCGGCAGCGAGTGGCACGAGGTGCCGTGCGTTCGGATGATGCCCTGCTCACGCGCTTCCGAAAGCACGTCCATCGCGCCCTGGCGTTGCTCGGGCCAATTGGCGTCGCGCATGGCGTGCAGCAGAACGATGTCGATGTAGTCGGTACCGAGCTCACGGCGGTAGCGGTCGAGGTCCTTGCGCATCTGATCGGCGGTGCGCGCGTGCGTCTTGGTGAGCATCGTCACGCCTTCGCGCGGAACGTTCTCCAAGGCCGCCTTCAAGTGCGGATGGCTGCCGTATTGGTCGGCGGAATCCCAGAACGTGACGCCGTTGTCGTAGCCGTACCAATAGAGATCGGCCATGCCGCCCAGCCCGAGTTGGCGGGTTTGATTCGACGCGCCGCCGAAACCGCTGGTGCCCGTGCCCATCGCCAGACGCGACAGCTTGACTTTGTCGGGTCCGAGATAGATGACGTCGTTGGCGTGGCGTGCCGGCGGCGGTGCCTGTTTCCGAGCCGCCGCGTGGAGGGCATGCGTTCCCGCCGCCACCGTCCCGCCGACAGCCAAACCCTTGCGTAAGAAATCTCGACGTTTCATGGGATGAACCTCCGATTGTCGTCAGCGTAGCACAGCGGGGCTCTCTTGGCGCATGTTCCCGTTGTTTATGTTATAGTTGCTCCGCTCATGACCTCACCCGCCTCTCCTTCATCCGCCAAACCCACGAATGCCCGCCAATGGGTGATCTTCTGCGCCGTCACGTTGGCGGTGATTACTTACTTTGACCGTGTCTCGATTTCGCAAGCCGCCCCGCTGATCACCGAAGACCTCGGGCTCACGAAAGTTCAGATGGGGTTGGCGTTTTCGGCGTTTTCGTTGGGCTATTTCCTGATGCAGGTTCCGGGGGGCTGGATGAGCGACTGGATCGGGCCGCGGCGGGTGCTCACGGGAATCGTGGTGTGGTGGTCGTTTTTCACCGCGGCCACGGGCTGGGCGTGGAACGTCACCGGATTGGTTGGCGCGCGGTTGCTGTTCGGGCTGGGTCAGGGCGGGGGTTTCCCGGTGCTGACGAAGACCTTTTCCACCTGGCTGCCGCGGCCCGAGCAGGTGCGCGCCCAAGGGTTTATGTGGCTCTTCGCGCGTTGGGGAGGGGCCTTTTCGCCGCTCCTGGTCGTAACGTTGATTCAGTTCATGTCGTGGCGGCGGGCGTTTGAGATCTTGGGCGCCCTCGGCATTGTCTGGGCGGTCTTTTTTTGGCGCTGGTACCGCGACAACCCGGCCGACCACAACAGCGTCAATGAAGGTGAACTGGCACTGCTCGGCGGGGCAGTGGAAACGGCGTCGGGGCACGGCCGGCCGCCTTGGGGGCGGTTTCTACGCTCGCGTTCGGTCTGGTTGCTCTTCCTCTCGTATTTCTTGGCTTCCTACGGTTGGTATTTCTACATCACTTGGCTGCCGACTTACATTCAGGAAGCGCGCGGTCAGTCGATGGAGCAGTCGGCGTTTCTCGCCGGCTTTCCACTTTTCTTCGGCGGGCTGGGGTCACTGGTCTGCGGGGTCCTGTTGGCGCGTGTGGCGAGTTGGTTGGGAAGCCAGGCTAAAGCGCGCCGGACGATGTCGGTGATCGGGTTTACCGTGTCGGGGGCGTGCCTGTTGGCGTCCGTCTATATTGAAGAACCGGTGTGGGCAATGGTTGCGATGGGCTTTTCGTCGTTCGGCAACGACCTGGCCATGCCGCCTGCCTGGGGAGCCTGCATGGATTTGGGCGGCCGTTATGCCGGCAGTCTATCCGGCGCGATGAACACGGTGGGCAACATGGCTGGTTTCCTTTACCCGACAACCGTGGCTTATTTGTTGCAAGCTACGGGGAACGATTGGCAGCTTACCCTTTACGTTTCGAGTTTTGCCTTTTTCGGCAGCGCCGTTTGCTGGTTGTTGATCGACCCGGTCACTTGCCTTGACAGTGGGGCCGGCCTGGAGATAATCGAGGGCGGAGCCGCTCGTTAAGACGGCGCGGGTCTGTTCCGGTTCGGAGATGGCTTGCCGAGGGGCTGTGAAAAAATCGGGGACAGTCGGTTCCTATGAAAGCGCGGCATTGATAATACCGCCATAAAAATGGGAGCGAGGACGTTCCCGCCGCCCCTTCAGGGCTCCGCCAGGTGGGGGCGCATACCCAGGGTTCCGCTTCGCTTCACGCTGGGCTACGATTCCGGTCGCCGCTTCGCGGCTCAAGGATATTTGCGACCTCACAAGGCTTAAACGTAATGCGCCATACCTCGCGAGTCTATTTTCGGAAGAAAAGACCGCCATGAAAATGGGGGCGAGAGGCGTCGACCTGAACGTTTCGGTTGGGTCCAGTCGCATCGGACGAATGCTCCTACGCCCCGTCCGGGGCTACTTTCCCGTCGCCGCTCCGCGGCTGCACGACAGGTGCGGCCTGATTGGGCTATATCGTAACCCGCCGTACGCTCGAAGAGGATTTTCGGAAGGGTCCCCATTTTTTCACAGCCCCTGACTGCGCGGCTCGGTTCGCGGTAGGTTCGGGCTTCCGCTCGTTACACTGAAACCATGATTCAACTCACCGGCGCGAAAATGCGTTACGGCGAGAAAGTGCTCTTCGACGGGCTCGATTGGCTCGTTACGCCCCAGGATCGCATCGGGGTCGTCGGCGCCAACGGCACCGGCAAGAGCACGCTGCTCAAGATCATCGCCGGGCTGGAGGATCTCGACGACGGCCGGCTGACTCGTCAGAAAAACCTGCGCGTCGGCTACTTGCCTCAGGACGGGCTGACGCTTTCCGGCCGCGGCATTTTCGACGAATGCCTGAGCGTCTTCGAAGAGGCTCTCTCGCTCGAGGTCGAACAAACCGAACTGGCCGACAAGCTCGGCTCGCTTGACCATGAGAGCCCCGAATACACCGCGGCCGCCGAACGCTACCAGTGGGTTCACGACCGCTACCTCGCGCTCGACGGGTATACCAAGGAAGCGCAAGTGGGCGGCGTCCTGACGGGCCTTGGGTTCCCGAAAACCGACTGGAACCGCCGCACCGAGGAGTTCTCCGGCGGTTGGCAGATGCGTATCGCGCTCGCCAAGCTGCTGCTTGAGAAACCAAACGTTCTGCTGCTCGACGAGCCGACCAACCATCTCGATCTCGAAGCCCGTAATTGGCTCGAAGACTACCTTGCCGTCTACCCCTTCGCGTACTTGATCGTTTCCCACGACCGTTTCTTCTTCGACGCCACGGTAAAGAAAATCATTGAAATCTGGAACCGGAAAATCCATTTCTATAGCGGCAACTATTCGCGATACGAAGTCGCCAAGAAAACCCGCCGAGCACAGCTACAGGCCGCCTACACTCGCCAGCAGGATGAGATCCGCCGTC
This sequence comes from Bryobacterales bacterium, assembly GCA_965248235.1. Taxonomy (GTDB): domain Bacteria; phylum Acidobacteriota; class Terriglobia; order Bryobacterales; family UBA6623; genus UBA6623. The sequence goes on from CBDFIU010000005.1 coordinate 601,192, forward strand.
AAGAGGTGTTCATCAATCGCTTCCGCGCCAAGGCCTCGAAAGCGAAACAAGTGCAGAGCCGCGTGAAGGCTCTCGAAAAAATTGAGCGAATCGAAATTCCCGACGAAGAGGCGACTATCCACTTCCGGTTCCCGCAGCCGCGCGCGAGCGGCCGTGTTGTGATGCGTTTCGAAGGGGTTGCGAAGAGTTACGGCGCGAACGAGGTCCTTCGCGACGTGGACCTCTCGATCGATAAAGGCAGCCGCATTGCGCTGATTGGCGTCAACGGAGCCGGGAAGTCCACGTTGATTCGCATGTTGGCGGGAAACGAAGAGTTGACCGCAGGCGTCCGCACGCCGGGTCATAACGTCGACATTGATTACTTCGCGCAAGACCAATACAAGGTGCTGAACACGGAGGCGCGCCTGTTCGACGACCTGGCCTCGGTGGCCCGGGCGAGCAACGATACCGAGATCCGGAAGATTCTGGGTTGCTTTCTCTTCTCGGGCGACGACGTTTTCAAACCGATCGGCGTGCTGTCGGGCGGCGAGCGCAATCGCTACGCGCTGGCCCGCATGCTGATGCAGCCGAGCAACTTCATGCTGCTCGACGAGCCGACCAATCACCTCGACCTGCGCGCCAAGGAAGTGCTGCTGCGCTCTTTGCTCGACTTCACGGGAACGATCGTTTTCGTCTCGCACGACCGCTATTTCATCGATAAGCTGGCAACCCACGTCTACGCGGTGGGGGACGGCAAGCTCGACGCCTACCCCGGCAATTACGAAGAATACCTGTGGCACATCGAGCGGCTCGGCGAGCAAGCCGGCATCGCCGACCCGCGGCGTGCCGGAGGTCGAGCGAAAAGCAAGGAAGATCTTTCGATAGCCGGTAAGGCGGTAAACGGCAAGGGCGCGAGCCCCGATGTGAGCGAGGCTCTGCGCAGTGCTTTGGATGCCGCGCAGCCCGAGCCCGAGCCCGCCAAGCGCCTCAATCCCATCGTGGCCGAGCGGCTGAGGGGGCAAGTGGGCCGGCTGGAAGACGAAATCGCCGAGCTCGAAGCCGCGATCGCGCGGCAACAAACCGAACTCACCGCGCACGCCCGTAACCATGAGCGCCTGGCCGCGATCACCGCCGAAATGGAAAAGCATCGCGAGAGAGTGCGCCAGTGCGAACGGGAATGGGAGGAGCTTACCTTAAAGATCGAGGGATAGGCCCGGGGCATTGAGGTGAACGGCGGGCTAGTTAAGTTAGTTAGTTAAATTGGGGTGAAGAGAAATCCGGGCTGCCAGGCTGGATACCAATTCGGGGCAAGGTCGAACCAGGGGGGACGTAATCCTAGTGACGATGTTCGATCTTTTGCTGTCAGCTTTCCGGCTTTGAAGACCAGCGTGTCGGGGTGATATTCCTTCCAGTCAAACTAGAAGTCTTTGAGGATGTTGATTCTTTGAAGCTGCTTGCCTTTCGACGGGCCGCTGACTGCGCGCCCGGAAAAATCCCATTCGCTGCCGGTTAGCGAATCGACGAGGGTCAAGACTTCGGCGTCGGGTTTCTGGAAAAGCTCAAGGATTTCGCCGTCCAATCGACGGTCGAAGCAGCGGGCAGCAACGAAAAGGAGCCGCGCCGAGCCCACCGCGTCGATCACCGGGTTTTGCTCGACCAATTCGGCCAGCGGGTAAGCCTTGGCGATGCCCTCGATTTCGACGCCGACAATCAGCTCCCTTGCTTCGAATGCACTCGACTCGTCGAATCCCCGAACGGCGAACATTCGCTCCGCCGCTGTCGCATCCCAGTCTTCTTTGGTCGATTTCGTATCCAGCTGCTTGCCTTTAAGCGGCCCGAGGATCGCCTTGCCGGAAACCTGCTGCCACCAACTGCCCGTCTCGACGTCGCGCATGAGGAAGTTTTGATTGTTCAACCCCACCATGCGAAAGTGCAGAACTCTGCCGTCGACCTCCGACTTCCACACCAGACCGGTGTGACAGAGCGCTCAATAGGTGACGACGTAGGGCAGCCCTTCGATCTCGTCATTGACAATGTGATGATAGGCGACGAATCGAATCGGATAGGCTCGTGCCTGTCCGCCGATCTCGATTCCCATCACCATTGTGGCGGATTCCAGGTCGGCTTCCTCGGCGGGGGCGTAGCTCCGCTTGGCCATCCGCTGAAAAACAAGTTCGGCAACCGTCGTCCGCGAAAGCCAAGCGGCTCCAATCAATAAGAGCGACGCGATGACGGTCGCCGCTCGACGTGGAAGCGAGGGCGAGCGAATCCAATTCAGATAGGCCAAATACGCTCCCGCGGCCGCCGTCACAGCCATTAGGAGTCCGCTCCAATTCAGCAAGGCATGGGCGATTTCCAGAACCGGGGCGGACTGCCGGATGAAAGGAAAAACGAGAAATTGCGGTACGAGGGTTATGACCAGGGCAACCAGCACGAGCAAGCGAAATAGCGTCCCTGTTGCATCGGTTTATCCGGGGAGCGACGCGATTCCACAACATAGCACAAGCCGAGATTTTCCCGGGGATAGGCGGACTGGGCGGTTGTCGGCCCGCAGTGCCTTGTCGAGCCTCTCCGTGTCTCTTCCGGCTGTCTCTTTTCGCTTAGCGCTCCATATCCTCCGTTCGCTGACTGATATAAAAGGGCTGTCCGTAGCGGTCTATTTTGAATTGCGCGGCTGCAGGATTAGACCTCGCCGATGTACTGGACTTCCTCTTCGACTCGGATGCCGAAGCGGTTTTCGACTCGTTGTTTGAGTTCGGCGATGAGATCGCGCAATTCGGCCGCGGTGCCTCCGCCGGCGTTGTAGATAAGGTTGGCGTGGTAATCGGCGATGCGGATGCCGCCCTGTCGCATGCCTTTCGCGCCGACTTGTTCCAGGAAATACGCGGAGGCGACTTTTCCTTCGCGGACGACGCGAGCCGGTACTTCGGCGCGGGCGGCGGGGGGGAGGTCGTCGAGGTAAAGGTTTTTGAAGATGCTCCCGGCGCAACGCATTGAGGGGGGGAACTTCTCATCGCGAACGGCCGTAATCTCGGCGACCCGTGCTTGCAAGGCATCGCGGTCGCCGGTTTCGAGCTCAAAGCCGACCTGAAAAATCATCCAGTCTTTGTGCTGCTTGAAAACGCTGCCGCGGTAGACGAAGCCGCACTCTTCGTTGCCGATGCGGCGCACTTCCCGGCCGTCGAAAATCTCGACCGATGTGACGGTTTCCGAGATCGAATGTCCGTAGGCGCCGGCGTTGCCGTACACAGCCGCGCCGACCGACCCGGGAATGCGGGCCAGGGTCTCGAGTCCCCGCAGCCCGTGATCGACCGAAGTGGTCACGAGGGTTTCCAAAGGGGCGCCGGCATCGCTGCTGATCTCGGCGCCCCGTACGCGAACATCCGAAGCGGTAAAGCGCAAAACCAGCCCGCGGAATCCGCTGTCGGAAACGATCACGTTGCTGCCGTCGCCGAGCACGTAGACCGGCAAGCGGCCGCGGCGGCCAACACCGACCGCGGCGGCAAAGGCGCGGGCGTCCGCGGTTTGGGCGAAAAGATCGGCCCGGCCGCCGATGCCGAAACGGGTGTAGGGCGCCAGCGAGACGGATGGGCGAACGTCCAAGGCGTCGATTTCGCGCAACGCCCGGTGGGCGTCGGAAATCGACGTGGCCGCGTATGGAGGGCCTGCGGAAGAGTTCATTTCGACGGTTGTTTCATTGTAAAGGGCGGCGCGATCCCGAGCCGAGCGTCAAGCACGACGATGTCGCGACGGCGATACCGCGAAGCCGAGCCCGCGTTTCTCATCGCCTGACGGGCCTCTCATGCACTTTGCCTCGCCACGCGATGAGAAACGGGCTAGACTCGTGGCGCGGGGTAGAGGTCGGCAAGGAGGGTTCCATGGACGTTATCCATAACTGCCACATGCATACGTTTACCAATCGGGCTGTGCCGAATGGGTTTTTGCCTTGGAAGTTGATGACCATCTTACGGTGGCGAATGGTTTCAGCAGTAGTGCGTTGGGGTCTCCGGAAATTAGGACCCAAGAAAAACGATTGATGGGTATTTACTTGAATGCTCGTGACTGACCGCTCCTTGATGCGTGCCCAGTATCCAGCGCTTCACTAACGACACCACGCGGTGCATAAGTGTCTTTTCGAAAAATCGAGGATGGGTATTTACTTGACTCAGGTGACCACAAGATGTAGGATCGGGGAAATGGAAGATTATCCTCGGAATCTGGCCGAGTTCGAGGCGCGTTTCGCCACCGAGCAGGCCTGTCGAGAGTATCTGTGTCAACTCCGCTGGCCGGAGGGTTTTCGTTGTCCGCGATGCGGGCACGACAAAGCGTGGGCGGTGCGGACAGCGCTGCTGGAGTGCGCCGGCTGCGGGCATCAAGCTTCTCCAACGGCGGGCACAATATTTCAAGACACCCGCCAACCCCTCCAGAGTTGGTTTCGAGCCATGTGGTGGCTCACGAGCCAGAAGAACGGGGCGAGCGCGCTGGGCTTGCAGCGGGTGTTGGGCCTGGGCAGCTACAAAACGGCCTGGACTTGGTTGCATAAGCTCCGGCGCGCCATGGTGCGGCCCGGACGCGATCGGCTCAGCGGGCGCGTGGAGGTTGACGAGACTTACTTAGGAGGCTTGGAGGAGGGCGTGCGCGGTCGCCAAACCGACGCTAAGGCGCTGATTGTAGTAGCGGCCGAGGAAGATGGTGCCGGCATCGGGCGGGTTCGGATACGCACCATTCCCAACGCCTCCGGGGACAGCTTGATGGCCTTCGTCGGCGAGTCGATCGAACCCGGCAGCGTGGTCCATACCGACGGTTGGCTGGGATACGAACCGCTCGAAGGCGACGGCTATCGCCACGAGGTGAGCTACCTGGAGGGGCAACCGGCGCGCGCCTCGAAACTGCTCCCCCGGGTGCACCGCGTGGTGTCGTTAGTGAAGCGCTGGATACTGGGCACGCATCAAGGAGCGGTCAGTCACGAGCATCTCGACTCCTACCTCGACGAATTCGCCTTCCGCTTCAACCGCCGCAAGTCCAGAAGTCGAGGCAAGCTCTTTTACCGCCTGGTTCAACAGGCCGTCGCCGTGCCACCGGCACCCTACAAATCGCTGGTCGGAGGCACCGCGACACGCGCTACGGACGACCACAACATGTAGGGGCTATTTCCCAATACCTGAGTCAAGTAAATACCCATCAAATCGAGAAATCGTAGGCACCGCCCGAGCGGCCCCAATGGAATTCGGTCTTACCGCATCCCTACGGGGCGCGGGCGGCGCTTTTCTAATTCCGCGGCGACGACTTACGCGGCGCTTCGACTCCCCCGGCGAGAGCGCGAAAACATCCCCGGCCCGACCCACTGCAACGTTTCGCCTCCCGCGCTGCCTTGACGGCGAGGAACGGCTGCTCGGTGGCAAACATGGAAAAGCATCTACCATTGAAGTTCCGGCTTCGAGCGCGCCTTTGACGCGGCGGCCGGCGCGAAGAAACGACTCCATGACAACCGATCGCAGTTTGACGCGACCTCGGCGCGCCGATTCACCGCCGCGCGGAAACGCGGGGAGACACCCTACCCCGCGGCCCGGACGCTGGGTCGTGTTGGCCGCGGTTTTGACCGCGTCGTTGGGGGCGCAAGTTCCCGCCGACTCGTATCGCGTGGAAACGGTGCGCATGCCGCGCGATGCGGCGCCGGAGGTCAGCGCGATTGCGTTCGGTGTCGACGGGCGGCTGTACGCTTGTTTTCGACGCGGCGACATTTACTCCATGGACCCGCGCAACGGGCACTGGCGTAAGTTCGCCGCCGGGCTTCAGACGCCGTTGGGGATCTTGCCGGGGAAGCCGGGCGAGTTCTTCGTCGCGCAGGTGCCCGAACTGACGCGCGTGGCGGATACGGACGCCGACGGCAAAGCGGACGTCTACGAAACCATCAGCGACGGCTGGGGGCTCTCTGGAAATTACCACGAGTTGATCGCCGGGCCGGTGCGCGACGCGAAGGGAAATTTCTACGTCACGTTGAGTTTGGGATCGGGGTTGGCGCTGCCGCGATTTCCGGTACGTGGCGAGTTCACCAAGCAGGGCCGACGGGCTGAAGAGCCTCGACCGGGCCGCGTGAATCGTGTGGGGCATTATTCGTCGGTTCCCTATCGCGGCTGTTCGGTGAAGATCACTCCGCGAGGGAAAGTGAGTCCGATGTCGTGCGGTTTTCGCCAACCGAACGGCCTGGTGTTGTCGCCGAGCGGTGAGTTGTTCGCCACCGATAACCAGGGAGACTGGGTAGGCACGTCCCCGTTGCATCACATTACGCGGGGGGCTTTCCACGGGCACCCGAGCTCGCTCAACTGGGATGCGAGTTTCAGCGAAGACCCGGTGGAAGCGCTGGTATCGACGCTGGGGGAGCGTCGCAAGATGCCCGCGATTCAGTTCCCGCAAAACGACATGGCGGGTTCGACGGCGCAACCGATTTTCGACACGACCGGGGGGAAGTTCGGCCCCTATGACGGGCAGCTGTTTATCGCGGAATGGTCGTACCGGCGCATTCTTCGGGCGGATTTGGAAACCGTCGACGGCGTCGTGCAAGGAGCGTCGTTTATTTTCCTGGAGGGCAACGGTTTGCGCATGGCGAACAATCGGCTGGCCTTTGCTCCCGACGGGAAGAGTTTGTATGTGGCGCAAACCTCGCGCGTGTGGGGCGGCTCGACCGAGGGGCTGCAGCGCATCCGGTGGCAGGGGAAGGTTCCCATGGACATTCTTCACATGCGGCTGACGACGAGCGGTTTCGAACTGACCTTCACGAAGCCGGCCGATCCGGAAAGTCTGGGGGACCCGGCTGCGTATTCATTCACGCATTACTACTACCTCTATCACGGCAAGTACGGGTCGCCGAAGACGGACGTGACACCTGTGAAAGTGGTGTCGGTCGAGGTTTCCGAGAACGGCCGGCGGGCGCGGCTGGAGTTGGATTCGCTGCCGGCGGGGCGTGTCTATGAATTGCGGCCCTCGGGGATTGTCTCGGCCGAGGGGGAGCCGCTGACGACGCGTCTGGCGACGTACACGCTCAACCGGCTAAAGAAGTAAGGGACATAGTCTCTCGGGGCGCCTGAGACCCTGAAACTCTCCGCAACTTGGCGGCGGCCCGCGCGGCGGCGGGGTCCGCGGCTCTCGTCGTTGCTACTCCTTCGGTTCGCGACACGTCCGCGGGCGTCGGCGCGCCCCCGAGAGTCCCCTTGTGCTTCGAAGACCCGCCAATGCCCGTGGAGCGGACAGAGTACGACGCAGCGTATTGTTCACAATTGTTCACAATTGTTCGCAACATTTGAGCGCCGAGGGAACCTACGATGGTTTCAGGTTCAGCGGGGCGCCAACACCGCCGACCGACAAGCACGACCGACCATGCACTTCGATCAGGCCCGAGTCTTGAACTTTGACGCCGCGGCCCGTTGTAACAACGACGTGCGACCGGCGGCCGGTGGACCGCGCCCCAAACGCCTCGAGACCGACGGACCGGGTTTCCGAATCTTAGAAAGATCGACCGCACGGCCGCGGCTCTTTTGCGGGCGTGAACCCCGAGAGCCCGCCTGCGCTTCAGGAATAGAGCCGGCTTTAGGAGCAGCACGATGACAGATCTATTTCGCTTTCACGCCGCGTCGCCCGGACGCGGAAGGGAGTGCGAGTAGTCTGGGACTCTATCGCGTGTTGCAACACAAGAGCACGGGCCGGCTGGTGGCGAAAGGGATCTATTTCCGGGGGTACGACTTGCCGTTGGACCTTAACCCGGGTCCGCCCTCGATGCCGGCTCCGGAGTCCGCTGACGCCCTGAGTCTCTCTCGGATGGCGGCCGTGGTTTCCGTCAAGGGAGCGGCTCGACGCCCGAACCGCATGCAGTCCTTGGCCGCGTTGGTGAACGGACGTCTACAGGCCAACACCTCAGAGCCCAACCGCCCACGGTCAAGAACCTGCGGCTCGCGTTACGCGCCTTTTCGATTGCCGCGTCATTGTGGAACGGCCGAAGGAAGGTCGCCACGGCCGCGGCGCTTCGAAAGACCTTCCTATAACCGTAATCCGCTAATCAAAAGCAATTCGCGGGCGTCGAGTCGCTGTCCTTCAGAGACGACCAACCCGGCTCGGCGACCGCCCCGCGTTCCGCCGCTCGACCGACGGGGTTCTTGCCGCGGGGTTCGTGGGATTGGCCCACCGAGGTTTCCCGATTCCCGCTCGGTCTTACAAGGATTGAGGGGCCCTTTACGGGCTATCCGGTTCGCGAATGCTCCACGGCGGCCGGCATCGGATTTGTGCCGGGCCGCCGGCGGTCATAGCAACGCCGGCATGCCAACACGCCACGGAAACCTTTAGAATCAGTCGCTGTCATGCCAAAACCCAAGGAATGGCGTCGGGTCGCGGACATATGAGAACTACCCTAGGCATCCTAAGGTTTATACGTTAGCCAACGGTTGCCCAATAGTTGTTAGGTCATGGTACCAGTCTTAGCAATAAATGGGTGAAGAATCAATCCGATGCCCCATTAACAAATTCAGGTAACCGACCGTAGGCTAAGTAACTGACGGGTTCGAGTACGAATGCAGGAGTTGATGCCGCCCATCGAGGTCCTCGGGAGAGTCAGCAACCAAGTGATGCGTCTCCCTTGGCGGCCCGAAAGAGCCGGAGGAGCGGAGACCCCCAGACGAGCAGAGAACCAATGACCACGGCACCGATCAGCGCGTCGTCCGGGCCAACGGTCCGAAGCACGGTGCTTGAGAACGGAGTGCGGGTCGTCACCGAGTCGATCCCTTGGGCTCGGTCCGTCTCGATGACGGTGATGCTCGATTGTGGCTCTCGCGATGAAAGCCCCAACGAGGCCGGCCTGGCTCATTTCTGCGAGTGTCGGGATCGAATGCTCAAACGCGAATGACGCGGTTGGCGACGCAGGCGCTGTATTTCGGAAGAGCCATCCCCGAAGATCGCGTCCTGGCCGGCGTGGCGAATGTGAACGTGGATTCGCTGGGGCACACCGCCGGCTCGATCTTTGGACAAGGATTACGAAACGTGAGCGGCGCCGTGGTCGGACCGCAAGACGCGACCTCTTGCAAGTCGGACTTGGAAAAACTGCTGCGGGCATTCCAAAAAGAACGCTCGCTACCACTCGAAGCGAGTGAGATTTCCGCGCCTTCCGCACCCGTTGCGGCCAATCGCCCAACAGGGGCGCGGCTGCGCAATTTCGACGCAACACCGCCGGAGATGTACACGATGCGGGGCGAGGCGGGCTCCATGGGTGGTGAGGGCGGTCGCACGCCCCAAGTGGCGGAGACATGCGCGGCCTAAGGGAGTCCCTTGAGTCGTCCAACGGCTAACGAACAGAGGAAGGAACAATGAGCCTCAACCCGGCTGTGAAGCAAAACTGGATTGAACTCCAATCAAGAAATGCTGTTCCCGTGAACGCCATCGGTATAAAGATTGACCCCAAGGACGTCCAGACCTTGGCTGTGTGGCGAACCGAAGGTATCGATGAATTCCTTAAGAAGTAGGCGGCAACGTTTGGCAGGATCAGGAGTTCCGCCGGTTATCGGAACGTCGAATTCGATGGGAGAAGAATTGTGGCGGCTGTAAGAGAGTTTTCCGCTATGCATCCGACGGGCGAGTTGCTTCTCAAGGAAGCTATCACCGCCCATAAACAGGGCAGTCACTCCAAGGCTCGGTTCCTATTGGACATGGCCGCGGCGGGAAAGTCCGCGCAACGAAATGGTTTGGTTGTGGCGCGCCTTCCTGGCGAAAAGTCGAGCCGCGGCGCAAGAATACGTCGAACAGGTTCTGCGCCTCAACCCCGGCAACGCAAAAGCCTTGGAGTGGTATGCGAAACTCCAACCGACGCCCTCCGCCCCTCCCCAGACCCAGTGGGAATGTCCGTTGTGCCAACAACCGTCCACGGGGACACCGACGCAGTGCCCACATTGCCGGAGCGTTGCGAGACTCTCCGATATGGACGCCTTTCTGACGAACGAAGGCGTGCGAAGGGACTTGGTCCGTACCGCGATCGAGCGAATTCAGGACGACCCTGACAGCGGCGCGGATGCCGACTCCCAGGCAAACCTGGGCATCGCCCATCTGAACCTCTTGCAATCGAACCAGGCACTGACTCATCTCAAGCGGGCATCCAAGTTATCCCCGAATGGTGAAGAGATCAAGAACGCCGTCCGGAATTTGGAATCACGCCAACAGGTCATGATCGTGGATGACAGTCCCACCATCCGCACCGCCGTCTTCGGCATTTTGGAGCGCAGCCGGTACCGCCCCGTGGGAGCCGAGGACGGATTCGACGCGCTGGCTCGACTCAATGAGGAAATCCCCGAAGTCATTATCTCGGAGATGGGTATTTACTTGACTCAGGTATTGGGAAATAGCCCCTACATGTTGTGGTCGTCCGTAGCGCGTGTCGCGGTGCCTCCGACCAGCGATTTGTAGGGTGCCGGTGGCACGGCGACGGCCTGTTGAACCAGGCGGTAAAAGAGCTTGCCTCGACTTCTGGACTTGCGGCGGTTGAAGCGGAAGGCGAATTCGTCGAGGTAGGAGTCGAGATGCTCGTGACTGACCGCTCCTTGATGCGTGCCCAGTATCCAGCGCTTCACTAACGACACCACGCGGTGCACCCGGGGGAGCAGTTTCGAGGCGCGCGCCGGTTGCCCCTCCAGGTAGCTCACCTCGTGGCGATAGCCGTCGCCTTCGAGCGGTTCGTATCCCAGCCAACCGTCGGTATGGACCACGCTGCCGGGTTCGATCGACTCGCCGACGAAGGCCATCAAGCTGTCCCCGGAGGCGTTGGGAATGGTGCGTATCCGAACCCGCCCGATGCCGGCACCATCTTCCTCGGCCGCTACTACAATCAGCGCCTTAGCGTCGGTTTGGCGACCGCGCACGCCCTCCTCCAAGCCTCCTAAGTAAGTCTCGTCAACCTCCACGCGCCCGCTGAGCCGATCGCGTCCGGGCCGCACCATGGCGCGCCGGAGCTTATGCAACCAAGTCCAGGCCGTTTTGTAGCTGCCCAGGCCCAACACCCGCTGCAAGCCCAGCGCGCTCGCCCCGTTCTTCTGGCTCGTGAGCCACCACATGGCTCGAAACCAACTCTGGAGGGGTTGGCGGGTGTCTTGAAATATTGTGCCCGCCGTTGGAGAAGCTTGATGCCCGCAGCCGGCGCACTCCAGCAGCGCTGTCCGCACCGCCCACGCTTTGTCGTGCCCGCATCGCGGACAACGAAAACCCTCCGGCCAGCGGAGTTGACACAGATACTCTCGACAGGCCTGCTCGGTGGCGAAACGCGCCTCGAACTCGGCCAGATTCCGAGGATAATCTTCCATTTCCCCGATCCTACATCTTGTGGTCACCTGAGTCAAGTAAATACCCATCATCTTGGATATCAAGATGCCGAAAATGGACGGCTATCAAGTCTGTAAGGTCTTGAAGTCGAACCGGCAAACCAGGCATGTGCCGGTCATCATGTTGTCGGGGAGTTTGATTGACAAGGTTCGCGGCAAGATGGTGGGCGCGGTCGAGTTCATATCGAAACCGTTCAAGACAAAGGAACTTCTGAAGCTGGTGGACCATTACACGAAGGAATCCGGCCGGCGGTCGTACACGCTCCTTCGCGGGTGAAAGGGAAAAACAAAATGCACCTGCACTCCGTTTTGTGCGTCGACGACAGCCCAACCGAGCTGCGCTTGATGGTCAAGGCATTGGAAGGTGAAGGTACGGGACTCAAGATCCTGCAAGCGATGGACGGCGAAGCGGCGTTGCGCATGGCGATGGAACATCAGCCGGATTTGATCTTGCTGGACATCATCCTGCCGAAGACGAACGGTTTTCAGGTCTGTCGGCAACTGAAGACGGTGCCGGAGACGGCGAAGACCAAGATCATCTTGGTGAGCGCCAAGACGCGGAGTGAAGACCGTTTCTGGGGGATCAAACAGGGCGCTGATGATTACATCACGAAACCGTTTTCGCGAGAAAGTCTGGTGCGGCGGATACTGCGGCACCTCCAACCCGCGGGGCCTGACGAAGGGATTCAAGTTCCCAGCCCGAATCAACCGGTGGAAGAGGCCGTGGGGTGGACCCCTGCAGTAGACAACCCGTTAAGCAGGGTTTCCCCATTCGCTGAAAAAGGCTTGGCTGGGGAGCGGCCTTCATTGTAAACTTCTGCTCGGCCGGTGAAGCGGAGGCGGGCTCCGCGGGAGCGCAACCCGCCAAGGAATACCCGGCTGGAAACTCATCGAGACGATGGGTCGGGGCGTGAAGCCGCTCGCTTTGCGCCCCACTCCCACAAAGACCGCGCCCATCGGATCGATAGATTTCCTCATGCCTTGGAAAACTCATCCCGCCACTCCCGCGAGGCTTGCCCGTTCGAGCACGGTTTGCTCCTACTCGACCGGAGGAAGATACCCCAGCGCCGAGTGCAAACGCTTCTCGTTGTAAACGCGCTCCAGAAACTGCCCGATGCGCCGTTGCGCCTCCGCGAAATTTTCATACTCGAACAAGTAGACCTCTTCGTATTGCAAGGTCTTCCTGAACGATTCCGCCAAGGCGTTGTGGTAGGGATTCGCCTTGCGGCTCATGCTGATCTCGATGCCGTGTTGTTGGAGCAGACCCGTGTAGTCGCCCGCGGCGTACTGCACGCCGCGGTCGGAGTGGTGCACCAATCCCGGCCCCACCTCGCGCGTCTCCAAGGCCATCCGCAACGCCGCCAGGGGCCACTCGGCCTCCAGAGTGCGGCCCAGCGACCAGCCGATCACCCGCCGCGAGAAGGCGTCCAACACCACCGCCAGATACACGAACTCCCGCCACAGCCGAAGGTAGGTGATGTCGGCCACCCACAGTTGGTTCAAACCGCTGATATCGAGCGTCCCCGCGAGATTCGGATAAACCGCCAAGCCGTGCTCGGAATCGGTTGTTCGGATGAACTTCTTGCGGCGCAGACACAGCAGGTTGTCCTGGCGCATGATGCGCTGCACGCGCTTGCGGTTGATCACCCAACCTTGGCGGCGCAGCTCGGCGGTGATGCGCCGCGAGCCGTAGGCGGGCATTTCCAAGGCGATGCGCTGGATGGCGTCGCGCAGCGCCGTCTCGTTGTGAACCGGGGGCTGTTGACGAGTCCGATAGTAGGCCGCGCGGGGGTCCGACGGCTCACCGAGGGGCTGTGAAAAAGTGGGGAACAGTGCGCTTCGACAGAGGTGAGATTACTGATTCGAATAGAACCCACTCCGGATCGGTTTGTTCCGCCGACGGAAAAACCGATCCAGACGGGCCACGCCGCCCGACAAGCTCGTCCCTCATCCCCGCTTACGTCGTGGGCAGGTCAGTCTGCTTGTCTGAGTCTTGAGATTGGGTGCGGTTTCAGGTCGGGTAGAACGGCGCCGAGCACCAGGTCGATCCGGCGAGAAGCCCCATACTTCTTGAGAAGACGGTGTACGTAAACGTGAATGGTGGATTCACGAATGGCGAGAGCGGCGGCGATTTCGCGAGTTCGAAACCCTTGCGTCAACATCGAAACGACTTGCCGCTCCCGAGGCGTCAAGCGCGGCTCAACGGGGCCGGCTTCCTCACCGACCCCAACACGAGAGTTCCTCGGCATTTTTCGGCCTTCCCGAATCGAATCAACGATTTCAGGAATCGTAACGTGTTGAAGAACAAAGACATCTCCGACAAACGCGCGCCGTAGCAGCGGGCGTCTCTCGGCCTCGGACTGCACTAACGCGACGACCCGAGTCTCTATCCAACTTGTCGCCACACTCTGTAGGGCAGCGGCGACACGCTGGTCGGTCGGACTAAAGTAGGAGAGGACGACTTCCGGACGGCTGCGCCCCACGAGGCCGGAGAGTTGACCGAGATCGTCCGCTTCCGTGACGATTTCGAAATCCGGTTCCGGCGCCAGCAACCTTCTCATCGCATCACGAAATCCGAGAAGATTGCATGCGAGAGCAATCGAACATCTGTCGGTGAATTTGCCGCCCATTGATTCCACGTCCTGATCTTTTTGAACTCGTTATTCAGTTCCAGCAGATATAGTACACTAAACGTTAAGATTCAGGACTAACCGAACTAGTATTGTTCTGATATCAGAACAGATTCTGCAATTATCGGTCGGCTTGCCTCTCGAAAAGCGACCACTCTTCGCAATCGATGGGGATGCTTCCCGAGCTGCCACGCCTCATCGACGCGGCCAGGTGAATCAGAAGCGACGGGAGAGGAGCGCCGGCGCCGAGCCTTTGGATGCCCACGAATATCGCGGGCATGCCCGACCAAGCACGCAATACTTTTATTGGGGAAGCTTACCGCGGAACTACCGGAGAACGTACTGCGGGCGCCCGCCTCAGCCGGCCGCTCTGCCCGCGCACTGAGCCACGCCGCGGAGTTCCGTCTTGACGGTTTTAGTGCTCCGCTCATTCCCTGAAGGAAGTCTCTCCACGAGTTTGCTCAATCTTGACGTCCGCGCCCGATCGCCTGTCGGCCGCATCTTCAAGAAAACGTCAACGAGCACTGGGTCAAGTTGTTTCCCGGCGGCGCTCTTAATCTCGCTGAGAGCCATCTCGGCGGATTGCGCCAACCGGTAGGGACGCTCGGAGGTGATCGCGTCGAAGGTATCGACAATGCTGAAGATGCGCGCTTCAACGGGGATCTGCTCGCCGCTGAGTCCTCGCGGATAGCCCTGCCCGTCAAATCGTTCATGGTGGCCGTAGGCCACTTGGGCCGCCTTAGCCAACTGAGGAAACTCCGCCAGCAGTTCGAAGCCGATCTGCGGGTGCAGTGCCATCATCGTTCGCTCGGGCGGCGTCAGGGGGCCGTTCTTTTGGAGCAGATTGTGAGGGACCGCAATCTTGCCGATGTCATGCAGCAGCGCTCCCAATTCGAGATCGACCAACTGTGGTTCCGAGAGACCAAGCTCTTTCCCGAACAAAACGGCCAATGCGGCAACGCGCTCGCAATGCTCTCGGGTCTCGGAGCGTTTGAGGCCGAGCGCCCAAAACACTTGCTCAACCTGTGCCGAGGCTAGGGAGCCTCGCCCGCCGTTCTCCAGCAGTGATTTCAAGATTTCGTGGGCCTCGGTCTGCCTGCGCTGTGTATCAGGCCGAAGGTGGTTGCGGACGATGGCGGTAAGCTCGCCGGCCTTCACCGGCTTGACAAGGTAATCGGCGGCCCCGTTCTTCAGCGCGGCAAGAGCCAGCCGTTGCTCATACAAACCGGAAAGCAGGATCACCGGCAATTCCGGGCATACCGTCTTGACGGTCTGTAACAGATCGAGCCCGCTCGTCCCCGGAATTCCAATGTCGGTGAGCATTAAGTCGTTCCGCTTGTCGGATTGGGACAAGTAGGCCAAGGCGGATTGCGCTTCGGCGAACACCTCAACCTCGTAGCCTTCCCGCAGCAGCACATCGAGCAGAAACTCCCTCATCGCAGGTTCATCTCGACGACCACGATGCAATTTGCGCGCTCTTTCCCCATATAAACCCTGTAAAACTGTCGGAATGACGTGTACAGATTCGTACTACGCAGGTAACGAGTATGACGTGAATCTCCGTCTCGGGCAATCACCCAAGGGTTCACGATTAACTACGCATAACAACCTAGCGTCCCGTATCCCCACAGGATGCGAATTCCAATTCATCGTCGATTGACGTTCTTGGGAATCCGCGTTCCAACACTCAGAGTCAACACCTCACACGCCGACACTTCATTCCGGACGCTCCGAGCTTACCTTGATCTGTGTTTGGAACGGATTGGCCGCCGCTCGAACCCGTCGTTTATCCTATCGAAACTCATTTCCTTTCGAGGAACAGCCAGTCGTTCCGTCTGTTGGATTGACCGCTACCGATGCCACGAAGGATAATCGGATGGTACAGTAGCCGCTTGAACTCAACCGCTGCGATGAAGACCCTGAATTCCAGCACTCCTCCACCCAAACCGGCGCCGGCCGCGCAACGAATGATCAGGCTGGCGATCGTCGACGATCATCCGTCGTTTCGTGACGCACTCCGATCGGTTCTTTCCACGGATACGGATATAGAGATCGTGGCCGAGCTTGGAAACGGCCGCCGGGTTCTCGGCATGATCCTCGAGCGAAAACCCGACATTCTGCTGCTGGACCTATTGATGCCCGACATTGACGGCGTTTCCACTCTAAAACAGATTCAAGAGTCATCGTGCGACGTCAAGACGATCGTGCTGACCGAGTCGGACGACGACGGCATGCAGGTGCTGGCGATGAAACTGGGCGCCTTCGGTTATGTGGTGAAGACCAGCGAGCCTCGGCAATTGATCGAGGCTATTCGCAAAGTGAACGACGGTGAGATTCGACTCGACAGTCAAGCACTGGCGGCGGTGATGCAGGCGGTCGTGGAAAGCAGGGACACAACCGCGACGTTGAGCGTGCGCCAGAGGGTGATCGTTTGGCTGCTGTGCCAGGGTCTACCCAACCGAGGAATCGCCGCTCGGTTATGTATTTGCGAACAGACCGTCGCCGCGATTCCCCGCATCAAGGCCGCCGGGTTTCTTCGGGTGCGCGACCCGAACGTGGGACGTCCCTCCAACCGTCCGAGCAACAGAATCAGAGCGCGGAGCGCAAGCGACGGGCCGAGCGACCACGCCCCAAACTCCGGGGCACGGTAGCCCGGTTCAGCGGTCTTGCGTCCCCAATAGGCGGGCCCTTTGCGGGCCGGTTGAAGAGGCGCCCCGCGGAACACGGGGACGTTTCAACGGCCTTCTTCCATGTGGCGCACGCGTTTCTTGGCGTCAATGCTCAGCTGGTGTATCGTTGGGTAATGCGGAGCGGATTCCCACTCTCCGCGGGGATGGGCCTCGACGGCGGGTTGCTCGAAGGGAACTTCGTGGCTTTTCGCGCTTCTTGCAAGCAGGAGGCACGGATTGCCGCAACCAAGCAGCCGGGGTGGTGACAACTAGCGGAGACCCAATATCCAATTCCGGGGGCGGTTAGCTCAGTTGGTTAGAGCGCCTGCCTTACAAGCAGGAGGTCCCGAGTTCGAGTCTCGGACCGCCCACCAAATCCCATCCCTGGGATTATGTGTAACTACCTTAAAACAATAGTAGATGGGTATTTACTTGACTCAGGTATTGGGAAATAGCCCCTACATGTTGTGGTCGTCCGTAGCGCGTGTCGCGGTGCCTCCGACCAGCGATTTGTAGGGTGCCGGTGGCACGGCGACGGCCTGTTGAACCAGGCGGTAAAAGAGCTTGCCTCGACTTCTGGACTTGCGGCGGTTGAAGCGGAAGGCGAATTCGTCGAGGTAGGAGTCGAGATGCTCGTGACTGACCGCTCCTTGATGCGTGCCCAGTATCCAGCGCTTCACTAACGACACCACGCGGTGCACCCGGGGGAGCAGTTTCGAGGCGCGCGCCGGTTGCCCCTCCAGGTAGCTCACCTCGTGGCGATAGCCGTCGCCTTCGAGCGGTTCGTATCCCAGCCAACCGTCGGTATGGACCACGCTGCCGGGTTCGATCGACTCGCCGAACTCGTCACCTGCAGGCTCCAGAGGGCTACTCCCAGGACGAGTTGGTCTATCACACCACCCTGCTCACCGAAGGCGCTCTCGATGAGGCGTTGAACCACCAACGAGCGGCCCTGTCGGCTATCAGCTCAGCCGAGGCCGCGATCGCGCAAAAGGAAGCGAGGGTCCTGCAGTTCGAAGCGGTGATCGATCGCATCACAGAGGAATTACGCTACACGACCATCCGGTCGCCGATCGACGGGGTGGTCTTGTCGCGCGCAGTCGAGGTCGGCAGCGCGGTTTCCTCGATTACGACGATGGGCGCCGGCGCGACCATGGTCATGGTTCTCGGCGACATGAGCGCGGTGTACGTCAAGGGAAAGGTCAACGAGAACGACATCGGCCTTGCCAAGATCGGCCTGCCCGCCCGCATTACCGTTGAAACCTTCAAGGATAGGGTGTTTCACGGGAAGGTCTACAAGATTGCTCCGCTGGGCGTGGAAGAAGACAACGTGACAACCTTCGAGGTGCGGGTCTCGGTGGAAAACCCGGAAGGACTGCTTTTGGCCAACATGTCGGCCAACGCCGAGATCATCCTCGAAGAGCACGAGGGCACGCTAATCGTTCCCGAAGGCGCGGTGATCCACGAGCGTGACCACAGCGCGTTCGTGGAGGTTCCCGACCCGGCGTCGGAATCGGGCAAGCGCCGCGTCGCCGTGGAACTCGGCATCAGCAACGGGACGAAGTCCGAGGTTCTTTCGGGGCTCGAAGAGGGCGCGCAGGTCGTGTTGCAGTGAAAGTATCGTGGACGTCATTCGCCAAATGGTCGCGGGCTTGTGGCGGAACAAGCTGCGCAGCTTCCTGACGATGTTCGGCATCGGTTGGGGGGTGGTTTCGCTTGTGCTGATGTCGTCGCTGGCGGAAGGGTTTCGGCAGGGTCAGCGCGAGAGTATGGCGGCGCTGGGCGACAGCATCGTGATGGTGTGGGGCGGCCGTACCGAGATGCAAGCGGGGGGTCAGCGGGCCGGACGCCGTATTCGGCTCCGGCAAAACGATGTCCAAGCGATCCGCGAGCAATGCACGCTGGTGGATGTCGTCGCCGGCGAGGTCAAGCGCCACAATGTCTCGGTGGCGAGCGATTTCAACTCCGGCCGGTTTCTCGTGGTTGGCGTCACACCCGATTACTTGCGGCTGCGCACCCTGCCCGCGTCGGAAGGCCGCCAAGTGCGGGCCGTGGATGTCGAATGGTCCCATCGTGTGTGCATCTTGGGAGCCGAGGTTCGCAAGCAGCTTTTCGAGGACCGGGTCGATGTGCTCAACAGCCAGGTCCACATCAACGGCTACCCTTACCGCGTAATTGGCCTGATGAGCGAGAAGGAGCAAAACAGCTCCTACGACGGCAGGGACAACGAGAAGGTGTTGATTCCGGCCTCCGGTTTGCTTCGCGATTGCCCGCCGAACCGCGGAGTCGCCGTCGAAGGCTTGCTCGATACGCTTATCTACCGCCCGACGTCGCTCGGAGGGTGGAAAGCGGCACAGCAGCAGGTCAGACGAACCCTGGGGAGGATTCACGGTTTCGATCCGCGTGATGAATCCGCGCTGGGCATGTGGGATACGGTCCAGACCGCGGAATTCACCGACGCAATCTTTACATCGATGGAAATTTTCTTGGGAGCCGTGGCGTTGATCACCCTAAGCCTGGGAGGCGTGGGCGTGGCCAACACGATGCTGATGACGGTTTCGGAGAGAACGGGCGAGATCGGATTGAAGAAAGCCCTGGGCGCAACGCAGCTTCGGATTATGGGCGAGTTCTTCATGGAAGGGATGCTGTTGGCCATGTTGGCCGGCGTCGGCGGAATATGCGGCGTTGTGCTCTTGGCGTCAGCGGTCAACATGTTGCCCATGCCCGGCATGTTCGCAGGGCTGATTATCGATGCAAGGGTTGGGTTGATCGCCGCGGCGGCGCTCGGGGTGGTCGCGATCTGCGCGGCCATGCCGCCGGCCTGGCGCGCCGCGCAGCTCACCCCGATCGAGGCATTGCGCTATGAGAGGTGACCGGTGAGTTGGCGAGGGGTCGTGGCCGATGCAATCGACTCGCTGAAGTTCAGTCGTCGGAGATCCCTCGTCACGATTACCAGCCTGGGCTGGGGCGTGGCGTCGTTTTTGATCTTGATGTCATACGGCAGCGGCTTCGGGCAGGCGCTGCGAAGCGCTTTTCTCGAAATCGGGCACGATCTCGTCCTCATGGCGTCGGGGCAGACGAGTGAGCAGGCAGGCGGCATACGGGCCGGGCGGCGGGTCCGCTTGCGAACGACCGACGCGGAGAGGATCAAGCGGGACGCTGCCTTTGTCGGGGCCGTTTCGCCGGAAGGCATGCTCCACGATGCGGTTGTCGTCCGCCGCCATCGCGAAAAGACCTTTACGTTGCGGTCGGTGTGGCCCGAGTATAACCGAATTCGCAACATGCGAATCAAACAAGGGCGCTGGATCACGCCCGACGACAATCACCATCGTCGGCGGGTGGCGATCCTCGGTTCGAAAGTCGCCAAGGACCTGTTCAGCGACATCCCGCCGGTGGGCGAGACGATCACCATCAACGGACTTCGTTTCACCGTCGCGGGGACGCTGGAGAGTAAGGTGCAGATCTCCAACTACAACCGGCCCGACAACCAGTGCATTTTCATCCCCCATGAGACGATGTCGGTTTTCCGCGACACACGCTATCCCGAGTTCATCGTCTGGTCACCCGTCGCTCGCCCGCTGCTCGACAGTGCGTTGAAACAGGTCAGGACGATGCTGGCCGGCATGCACCGTTTCTCGCCCACCGATGAGAAAGCCGTCATGATCTTGGCTTTTAGCCAATTTATGAAGATGATCGACGGTCTGTCGGCGGCGACCAGCGTCCTGCTGATCTTCGTTGGCGCGCTGACTTTGGGGATCGGCGGCGTCGGCCTGGCGAACATCATGTTGGCGGCGGTGATCGACCGCACTCGCGAGATCGGCGTATTGAAAGCGCTGGGCGCGCCGCGGCGAAGTATCCTGGCGCAGTTCCTCGCCGAAGCATTGATCATCGTGCTGCTTGGAGGACTCGTCGGCGTCGGAGTAGGCGTGGCGGCTACGGAAATCATTGGTTCCGTGCCGTTGCTCGGTCCGCTGTTCAAAGATCAAGGGGTGACGGCCGAGCAAGGGCGTGTCGAGTTCAGCATCTCGACGACGTCGGTGGTTGTCGCCACGGGCGTTCTCTTTCTGGTGGGGCTGATTGCGGGGATTATCCCGGCGATTCGAGCGTCGAAGCTCGATCCGGCCGAAGCATTGCGGTACGAATAGACAGCGCTGTTCCCCGACGGGTTCACACATCGGTACCGCACGTGAACAAAACGGGCGAGACGTCCTTCGCGGAAAACGCCGTTGCTTTCCGATCTACCGGCCGAAGTCCGAGACGGAGATTTGCTTCAAGCGAACGTGCTCACGCTGACGGCAAAGCAACGATCAGCACGTCATCCACGTCTTGTTCGCTCAGAGTCACATGCGTGCTGCCCACGTTGGCCGCCTTCAACGTGGCCCTGACAATATACGAGCCCGGGGCGACCCCTTCGATCGACAATGTGCCGTCTTTCCGGACATTTGTGGTCAGCGATTTTTCCTCGGGCATCCTTGCGCCAAGAGCCGGCCGATTGCTGCCCGGCCCCTTGGCCGCTCACCTCCCGGCTTTCATGCCGCGGCTTGCGTGGGACCGGCCGGCAAACGTTGGGGGCTTGGCGGTCGGTGCGCGCGGTCAGCGGCGTTGCCGCGAAAATCGAAGTGCGGTAGACCTGAGAACCTCTCATCCACGACTGAATTTCCCTCGGCTTTCCACATAGATTTTCATCAGTCAGCATGCGCCGTATTAATCCGGATTTCAAAGGATCCCAGAGGGAGCCATGGCGGCACGCGCGGCACGCGTTCGACGGTCGTCGTCCCGTGAACGGTTTTGTGGAAGCGCTCGCCTTCGAGTCACAACCCGTGCCAACGGACAGAAGGGTCGGCATGGAGTTCCTAGCGGTGTCCCTTGGACAGCGGCTATTGCTGATCGGGCTGATCTTCTGCTCCGCGCTTGCCGCCTTGATTATCTTTCATCGCTACCGCCACCAACCGGGCTGGAACTGGAAGGACCGCGTGCCGGAGTTGGTTCTTGTCGCCGCGGCTACGGTTTTGTTGAGTGCTTTCCTGGCGCCTTTGTTCGAAACGGACGAACGGATTGCTCGAGAGTTCCATCGTCTCTACCACGACGTATGGTGGGACACTGACGGTGAATCAGCGTGATCTTATCGGCAGCGGGTGCGGGCTCGATTTGCTTGGCTTCCAGCTTGTCCACGGCAACGCACTGAGAAAGACACGCTACGTCCGCCGGCGAGCAAACACGCGGTCACCGCGTTGGGAGCGCCTCGACAATTTGATCCGTAATACGAACGACGGGGCCGTCGAATACGGTCGCCGGGGGGAGTTGGTCACCCCAGAGTTCGCCTTTGGGATAAACGGCGGCTAGATCCCAAAGGATTCCATCCGCAAAACAACAATCCGGCTCCGGTTGCGGCTCGCGGGCGTCTCGGGCCACCTGATCCGCGATAAGACGTTCCTCGTCCCAAAACTGCCGCACGCGCTTGTCCGGCAATCGGCCCAGCGCGGAACTCGCTGGTCGTCCGAACCAGTCCATCGGCAGGATTGGTTCCCAAACGACGAACATCGTCAGATCCGTCTCCGGATGCTGTTCCAACATCTTTTCGGCTGCGGAGGCCCCCCGCAGACAACCCGGTCAAGTCGGCGACAGCAGCAGAATGATGCGCGTTTGATCCGCGGCGTCGTTGAACCGCGCCTTGAAGTCGGTTAGGGATTCGTTGGTCAAATCCGTGAGCGGCGGTTGACCCGCCGGCGTCGTGTGTCCGCAGGAGGAAAGCCCGGCGAGCATCAGGACCAGCGCGGAAACAAGTCCTCGCGGGGAAAAAAGGACGCGGAATGGTTTGCGTTGGTTCGTCATTGGTAGGCGCCTAATAGCCATAGTCGGCGAGAAACCCGGCCACGAATTGGGGAAACAGAGTGATTCCGAGGACGACGGCCGCGGCCACTGAAAACATCAGGAGACCGATTCGGCTGCGCTCTTGACACTTTCGCCCTGATCGATAGAGTTGGACCAGTCCGATCGCAAGAAAGGCGACGGAGAGGCCGAGCATCCAGGGGGCAAGGGGCGCGATGGCGACGCCGAGGCCGGCGAATCCGACGGCGGCCATGATCGCCGGCGGCAAACAGCAAGCCAGGCTCGAGAGAGCGGCGAGCGCGGCCGCCGTCGACATCACCTTATCGGAATGCTTCACGGCCGGCTCTCTCCCATTCCTTCGCCGCCCCGGTGCGCCGAGAGAATCGCCTCGCTAATCCACTCGCGCCGCGGAACACCTTGGCGTCGTCCATCCACCAAATACGTTCGGCAACTTAAGCCATGGTGAACGGAATCCGGTATTCGAGGCTCAACGTCTCGCCCGTCAATCCGTATCGTGGGAGACCCGAGAAAGGATGCGGCGGCAGCCTGCGCCGGATCCGACACCTCGATTTCCTTCACGTCTTCCGCCATCCCTTGTTCGCTGAGTACGTCGCGGAGCATGAGCAGGGCCGGCGCGTGATTGGGGCAATTCGGTACGTAGAGAAGTTCGATCTTCATTTCCTATTCACCTCGTTGACTCTCCATGAGTGATCTCTTCCAAAACCGGGCACGGCGCCTCCTGTCGCGGCGGGTTCGAGCGACAAGTCCGGCGGCATTCTTCCAGGGCTTCGCTCAGCTTGACTTCGAGGGTGTGCAAGGCTGTGAGCTTCTCTTTCACGGCGTCTAGTTTTGTCTCCAAAAGCTGTTCCACTTGGGGGCACGGCTCCGGGGCTCCGTGTCGCAGAGTCAGCAATTCTCGAATCTCATTGAGACTGAAACCGAATTCCTTGGCGCTGCGAATCAACCGCAAATCTTCGACGTCGTCGGCCCCGAAAATCCGGAATCCACCCTCGGAGCGAAGAGGCGCTTTGAGCAGACCCTCCCTCTCGTAGAATCGGATTGCATCCACGCTAAAGCCTGTCCGCTGCGCGACCACGCCAATCTGAAAACCTCGCGGCATCCCGGTCCTCCCACTGTGCTTTCAAAGAATACACCCTCGACAGTAGTCTAGAGTCAATAGCTTTCTTGAGCCGCGCCCGGTGACTTGTCTGATAGCTAACCTATTCGAGAAAACTCGTCCAAGTCTCGACCGGCTCGCGCTCGGTGACCAGGGTGTTTTCCACCTTGTCGTTGTCGGCGTAGCCCAGCGACATGCCGCAGACGAAAGTCTCGTTTTCAGGCATGTGAAGGAAATCGCCGATGATGCGGTAAAAGGGCGTGAAGGCGGCTTGCGGGCAGGTGTCGAGGCCGCGGCCTCGGGCGGCGATCATGATGTTTTCGAGGAACATACCGTAGTCGAGCCAGCTTCCTTTCTCAAGAATACGGTCGATCGTGAACAAGAAGCCCACGGGGGCGTCGAAAAACTTGTAATTGCGCGCGTGCTGAGCGTGCATCTCGGCCTTGGCCCCTTTCTCGATGCCGAGCAGGCCGTAGAGGTCCCAGCCGATCTTGCGGCGGCGCTCGATGTAGGGAGAGGCCCACTGAGTGGGGTAGTACTGATATTCGGACTTGTGTTGCGCGGCTTGTTGCGGGTCGTCGTAGGCCGCCAAGACGCGGCGGGAGAGTTCGGCTTTCGCGTCGCCGCGCAAGACGTAGACGCGCCACGGCTGGGTGTTGACGCCCGACGGCGCACGGGCCGCCGTTTCGAGAATTTCGCGGATCGTTGCCGCGGGAACTTCGCGCGCCAGGAACGCCCGCACGGAACGGCGTGAGCGAATCGCGGCGTCAACGGGGTTGGTCGTGTGGTCGTCCATTCTCGGCAGTCTCCCGGAAGTGTTTCTTACAAGAAGATTCTATATACTCTTGCGGAAGCGGGTGGCGGGGCTCGTGCGTTACAATCGCCCTTCGGTCGTGATGGAGTTCGTGTGAAAATTCGGGATATCGAAGTCGTTACGTTGCGTTTTGAATACGCGCGCGGGGGCGGATTTCGCTACGCCGGGGGCTATTGCACGGGGCGCGCCTCGTCGCTTGTGCGAGTTCACACCGACGAGGGAATCAGCGGGATCGGGTCGATTTACTCGCATCCGGATCTGGTGCGCGTCATTGTCGAGGGACAGTTGGCGCCTATGCTGGTGGGCCAAGACCCGTTGCGGGTCGAGGCGCTTTGGGAGAGCAATTACAAGCTGACCCGCTGGTACGGCCGCAAGGGGGTCGCGATGTCGTCGCTCGGCGGAGTCGATATGGCGCTGTGGGATATTCGGGGCAAGGTCGCGGGGAAACCGATTTGCGAGCTCTTGGGCAAGCGCCGCGAACGCGTCCCGGCCTATGCCAGCGCTTTGTTATGGCGCGACGACCCGGCTGAATTGGGAGAAGAGGCCGCCGGACACCTCGAACGAGGCTTTCGCGCGATGAAAACGAGGCTGGGGCGCAATTTCGCCTATGACCGCGACGGGCTTCGAAGCCTGCGCGATGCTCTGGGATCGGAAAATCGGCTCATGGTCGACGGTAACGCGCGGTATTCGTTGGGGCAGGCCGAGCGCATGGCGCCGCTCTATAACGAGGCCGAAATTTTTTGGCTCGAGGAGCCGTTTGCTCCCGAGGATTTCGAAAGCTACGCGGCGTTGCGGCCTAAGCTGCGGGTCCCCTTGGCGGCGGGGGAAAACGAGTTCGGCGTGCAGGGCTTTCGCGAGTTGATGGATCGCAATGTGGTCGACATTGTGCAACCGGATTGCTGTCGCGCGGGCGGCATTACCGAGTGCGCGCGGATCGCCGGGCGGGCGGCGGAGGAGGGGCGCTTTGTCGCGACCCATACCTGGAGCGACGCCGTTGCGTTGACGGCGAATCTACATTTGCTCGCTTCGCTTGAGGCCGACGTTGTTCTCGAAATCGACCAGACGGGCAACGCGCTGATCGACGATTTGTTGAGCGAAGGTTTGGCGCTTGAGGACGGGGAAGTGGCGGTTCCCGACGGACCCGGTCTCGGTATTGCCTTGAATGAAGATGTGGTCGAGCGCTATCGGCATCCGGCCGGCGAACCTTTCCCCGACGGCAACTATGCCGACATGATTTTCGGCGCCGAGTATCGCACGCCGCCCGAGCCCTATACCGAAGAGTAAGGCGGTGCAGAGACAAGACCCGCCTTGAGCCGCGAAGCGGCGAGTGCTTCGGCGCGAGCCGGACTCCTCCGAAGATGGCCTTCGAGTGTATTTGTAACTAGCGTTTAGGTCCGGTAATATTGCGAACATCTTGAGCCGCGAAGCGGCGGCGGGAATATAGCCCGGGGTGGAGCCAAAGGCGGAACCCTGGGTGCCCCCCACCCGCGCGAGCCCTGAAAGGGCGGTGGGAACACCCCGGCGCCCATTTTTGAAGCGGTGGTAGTATCCGCCGAGGAACCGATACGGCCCGCGATCTCTTCACAGCCCAGAAGGAAAAAACGAAATGCCCCACTTTTGCGCCGGAACGTCCGGATTCGCCTATCCCGCCTGGAAGCCCGACTTCTATCCCGCCAAGCTGCCCCAGAAGAAATTTCTCGAGCACTACGCAACCCGCCTCAACGCGGTCGAGGTTAACTATACGTTTCGCCGGACCCCGTCGGCTTCGACGGTCGAAAACTGGGTGAATATCACGCCAGAGGGCTTCTGTTTCTGCCTCAAGGCGCACATGAAGATCACCCACATCCTCAAACTCGAAAATGCCAAGGAGATGACGGACTTCTTCCTGCGGGCGATTGATCCTTTGCGCGTGACCAACCGGCTGGGCGTGGTGCTGTTCCAATTGCCGCCGCACTTTCGGTGCGATGTCGACGTGCTGGCGGCCTTCGTTAAAGACCTGCCTTCCGACATCCGTTACACGTTTGAATTCCGTCACGATTCGTGGCATGACGAGGCGGTGTATCGCGTGCTTGAGGACCGCAATATCGCCTATTGCCTGGCCGAATCGGAGAAGATCGAGCCGCCCGATGTGACTACCGCCGACTTTGTCTACTTCCGTTTACGCAAGCCTGATTATTCGCCCCAAGACCGCGCGGCGATTGAGGAAAAGGCGGGCGGTCTGCTCGCGGAGGGCAAGAGCGTTTTCCTTTTCTTCAAGCATGAGGACACGCCCGAAGGGGCGCTCTATGCCGAGCAGGCTTTGGCGAAGCTCGGTGGATCGGGAAGCTAAAAGTAGCTGCAAGAAAAAGAGACCGTGCCAAGCGCCGACCGCCCCCCTGTAGGCCGAAAGCGCTATAATTCTCAACAATTCCAACCGCAAGTTGTGCAGCGCGAACGGAACGTGGGGAGATTTCGGGCGTTTCGATGCAGGATGCGATCCAAATTTCGAAGGTGGTGCGGTTTGAAACCTTCGAGCTGAATCTCAAGACCGGCGAACTTCGCAAGGGCGGAGTGAAGATTCGGCTGCAAGAGCAGTCGTTTCAGATTCTGGCCGCGCTGCTTGAGCGGCCGGGGAAACTCGTCACTCGCGAGGCGCTTCACGAGCGCCTCTGGCCCGACGAAACCTTTGTCGATTTCGAAAAGGGCCTCAATATTGCCGTCAGCAAACTGCGGCAGGCTTTGGGCGATTCCGCCGATGAGCCCCGCTTCATCGAGACCCTGCCGCGGCGCGGCTATCGATTCGTCGGGGCCGTCGAGCAAATTGACGGGTCAGGCGAAATCGTGGGCCTGCCGACCGGAGCCGCCGCCGAGCGGACCATCTCGCACTACCGCCTACTCGAAAAGCTCGGCGAAGGCGGCATGGGCGTCGTCTACAAGGCCCTCGATACGAACCTCAACCGCACCGTCGCGTTGAAGTTTCTCGCCGTCCACCTCACCGAGGACCCCACGGCGAAAGAGCGCTTTCGCCGTGAAGCCCAAGCCGCGGCCGCTGTCGATCACTCGAATATTTGCACCGTGCACGAAATCGACGAGGTCGGCGGTCAGATCTTCATCGCCATGGCTTACGTCGAGGGCCAAAGCCTCGATAAAAGCTCGAACCTGATGCTCACCCCGCAAGGTCAGGTAAAGATCCTCGACTTCGGGCTGGCCCGCCTCGCCGACCAGACGCGCCTCACCCAAACCGCGACTGTCGTGGGGACAGTCTCCTGCATGTCGCCCGAGCAGGCGCAACGCAAGCCGACCGACCGCCGCACCGATGTCTGGTCGCTGGGGGTGGTGATTTATGAGATGATCACTGGCCGGCCGCCGTTTAAGGGCGACCGGGAAGAAGCGGTTCTCTACGCGATCGTCCACGAGACCCCGCAACCGCTAACGGCCCTACGCGCGGGCCTTCCCATCGAACTGGATCACATCGTCCAAAAGGCGATGGCCAAAGACGCGGCCAATCGCTACCAACACGTCGACGAGATGATCGTTGATTTACGAGGGCCGGCCGAGAAATCCGCGTCGCGGGAATCGACGATCGGCGGGAAAACGGCCCTTGACCGTCAACAACCCGCGGGCCCGGACGTGCTGGCGCGGAAGCTACGACTCCATCAGGGGCTGCTCGCCGTCACCGCCGCTGCCTTGCTCGCCGTCTCGTTCGTCCATTTCCGCGAAACGCCTCCCGAAGCCCCCCTGCGGAGATTTGCTCTGACGCCGCCGGAAGGGTTCGGCGCCGGCTTTTACAGCAACCATGTGGCGATCTCCCCCAACGCCGAACATGTCGCCTTCATCGCGGGCGCGGAGAAGGCGCTTTGGGTTCAGGATCTCGATCAGCGGCAACCGCGGGTGATCGATGGTACGGAGGGAGCGATTGATCTTTTCTGGTCACCGGACAGTCAGCTCATCGGATTCGTGACCGGGAAGGAATTCGGAGCCGGCGGTGAACTCAAGAAGATTTCGCATCAGGGCGGCATCGCCGTCTCGGTTTGTCGAGTGCCCCCCAGCCATTTCCACGGAGGATCCTGGAGCCCTGACGGCCGCTCGATCGTGTTCAGCTCCGGCGACCCTCACAGCATTTACGAAGTTTCCGCCGCCGGAGGCACACCCGAAGTGATCGTTGCGCCCGAGGACCCCGAGACGTCGTCGGGAGGCCCGACAGGTGTGATTGTGTGGGCCCGCTTTTTGCCCCCCGAGGCCGGTGACCGTGTCCTTGTGTTCGCGTTCGGAGATCAGATCGAGCTTACGATGATGGTGCAGGACCTCGACACCGGACAGCGCGAAATCCTGGGTCCCGGCGCATTCCCGTTCTATTCCCCTAGCGGCCATATCGTGTACCAACCCAGCCCGCTGACCGCCGACCTATGGGCTCTGCCTTTTTCGCTGGATACATTGAAGGTGACCGGCGAGGCCTTCCCGGTCTCCGCGAACAGCCGCGGCGCAACCGTTGCCGCCGATCAAACACTGGTTTATCTCGACGGGATCGGCTTGGGGCGAGAGCGCCTGGTTTGGCTCGACCGCGCCGGCAACAAGACAGGAGAGATCGGAGTTACGCGGCAGAAATTCGACACGCCGGCGATCTCTCCGGACGGACGCTTCGTGGCTGTCATGTCCAGGGAGGGCACGGATCCGGATATTTGAGCGTACGACATTGCCCGCGGGGTGGGGAATCGCTTAAGCGCCGGTCCGGAGTTTGACCTCAACCCCGTTTGGTCCCCTAACGGGGACGAAGTGGCGTTCACTTCCATGCGAATAGGTCCAACAACAACGAGCACCACCGACATTATTCTTGTGCGGGCGGATGGCGGCGGAGAGGAACAAGTGCTGGTGGCCACATCCGAAAACGAGTCAGTATTTGACTGGTCTCGCGACGGAAAGTATTTGCTCTACGACAGGTTAGATCCGGAGACCGGGATTGACCTGTGGTGCCTGGAGCGCGATGCGGACGGTGGCGACTGGACTCCGCACCCGTTCTTGCGGACGCCGTTCGATGAGGCTATGCCAAGATTTTCCCCCGACGGGCGCTATGTCGCCTACGCCTCGAACGAGTCGGATCGGAACGAAGTCTATGTGCAACGGTTTCCCGAGGGTGGCCGCAAGATAACCGTTTCGATCGCCGGCGGGGAACGAGTGCGCTGGAGCCGGAACGGCAAAGAACTGTTCTATGTCGAGGGCGAGAATTTGATGGCCGTTTCCGTATCAAGCGTGTCGAGCTTCTCGGTAGGCCCGGCAACCCGCTTGTTTGCGCATCCGAGTCTTATCTTCACCACCTACGACGTGTCCGCCGACGGGCAACGATTTATCTTACCCGAGCCGGTGGGCGGAGAAGCCCCGGAGCCGTCAATCCGCGTGGTCGAGAACTGGTTCGCCGAATTCCGCGATCGCGAGTAGCGCTCTTGGTCTGGAGTTTGGCCTGCCATATCGTCGAAGTTGTCCCGATCAAAGCCGCGTTTCGCCGTTGCCTAACAGGTACAATCCGCCATCGTGCCGCCTTGAAATACCGGGCTAACCGAATACCGGATCCGGTCGGGTGGGGTCCGCGGGCCCGGCCTGTTCATGTCGCGACCGCAGCGAATCGTAGACGAGGGAGCACAAGTAGACGACGAGCGCAATTTGTAGAAGGTAGGAATACGGGCGGGGAT
Organism: Bryobacterales bacterium; assembly: GCA_965248235.1. Classification (GTDB taxonomy): domain Bacteria; phylum Acidobacteriota; class Terriglobia; order Bryobacterales; family UBA6623; genus UBA6623. The sequence goes on from CBDFIU010000005.1 coordinate 631,238, forward strand.
GGGTCGACCACACGGCCAAGGGCGGAGCCAGAACGACCATGGTCATCCATTTCAACCAGCGCCATTTTGTCCGGGTGAGGACGTAAACAAGCAGGGGCAACAAGACGATACAGTCGGTCATGAAGGAGTGATAGCAAACCAAGAGGTGCCCAGCAAAACGATGCCGACGCCAAGCCGAAATGAAACATGAGGCAGGGCGAGCCCGCACAATACGACGACTCCGATCGACGCGACCACCAGCAGGACTGTGTCGTAGGGCAAGCCAAGAAGTAGGCCGTTGAGGTTCGGCATATTCGCAATTCTCGGATGAGTTTTGTCGCTACTGATCAATTCGATGAACTCAATCGGCCACTGTGGTCCGGCCGCGACGGTACTCACGATAAGAATGACGGTTGCGCCGACCGCCAGGCCCACGGCGACAGCGTGCCTGCGATGCAGGAAGAGCAATAAGGGCAACAGCAACAGAAGGTGGGGTTTGATCGCACAAAGGCTGAACGCGACGCCCGCGGCAAAATCCCTGCCTCTCTCCTCCCAGTACAGAGCCAGCGCCACGAAGAGAGAACCACAATCGAGTCCTGACCACCGGCCAAAGCGGCGAACAGGGGCACATAGAACGCCGAAAAACTTATCGTGTCGAGCCGAGACGATCGGTTGGTCAGGACGAGGAAACCGGCGAAGGCCGCGATCCGATACAGAAACCAAACCACCGCCGCGTGTCCGAACGACAGCAAGCCGAGCGGCTGTAGAAGCGCGGCATAGAACGGCAGCCGGGAGTAAACGAGAGATTCGTTAATGCTGCCGAAGCGGTTGGTCATGAACAAGTAATAGGCATCCGGGTTATAGAGATCGGGACCGCCAACCAATGTTGTCGCAACGTAGATCGGGAGAAAGTCAGTTTCGCCTCGCACGATAAGCGGGATGGTTGGTACGAGGACCATCGCCATGAAGCACAGGCCCGCGATCACGACAACCGCTCGGGCGATGTGGTCAAGCTGATTCATGAAGAGGTCGCGGACAGCGGCCGCTCAATGGCCGGCGAAACAACTGTTCGGATCAAGCGGGCAGCGAAGCGCCGGCCCGCATTTCTCACCACCTGACGGTCGAAGCACGCAATAGGCCTGTCATTGCTTCGTTACGGTTGCCTGCCGTGCTCACCGTACTGTTCAAGTACGCCTCTTTGGTGAAGGAAGGGGCGCCAGGCGGCCCGTGCCTCGTACTGACAGGCCTCTCACGCACTTCGCCCCGCCAGGTGGTGAGAAATGCAGGCTAGGCAGGTCGAGCCGCGGATTCCAGTGTATCAATCCGTGTGGAACACCCACTGAACGTCCTGCCGGTCGAGGCCGGCGTGCCTTACGGCGAGCTTGCGACATAGCGACCGTTCGATGACGAGGGCGGAGGTCCGGTCTACAATAGAATCGGGGGGGCTGGTCGGCGATTCTCGGCGAACGGCCTCCGCCTTCATCCTCGTCCGTCGTCAGGAGAACCCTTTGCAACGTGCTTCCCGGTTGTCGTCCGCTATTTGTCTCATCGCTCTCATTGCGCTCTTGGCCTCCCCCTCGGCTCGCGCCGCCGAGGTGACGCCCAAGCGGCTGAACCAAGCCGCGAGCGAGCCTGAAAACTGGCTCACTTACAACGGCACGTACGCGGCTTGGCGTTATAGCAAGCTCGACCAAGTCAATCGCGGCAACATCAAGAAATTGATTCCCGTCTGGTCGTTTCAAACCGGCGTTGTCGACGGCGGGTTGCAGGCGACCCCCATCGTTGTCGACGGAGTGATGTATCTCACCGGTTCTCTGAACCGCGTGTTTGCGCTCGACGCCGTCACGGGAGAGAAGATTTGGCAGTACTATCACCCCAAGCCCGCGGCCTTTCCGGCGATTTACGGCACTTGGAACCGCGGCGTCGCGATTGGACACGGCCTGGTCTTCATGGGAACGGTCGACAACTACATAGTCGCGCTCGACGCAAAAACGGGGCGCGAAGTTTGGAAGGTCGAGATCGAGGACGCCGGCCAGTGCGGCTGCAGCATCACCGGCGCGCCGTTATTGGTGAAAGACAAAGTCATCATCGGCGTCACCGCCGGCGACTCGGGCCACCGCGGCTACTTGAATGCGTTCGAGGTCGAGACGGGACGCCACGCATGGCGCTTTTGGACGATTCCAGGCCCCGGCGAACCCGGCCACGAGACCTGGAAGGGCGACAGTTGGAAATACGGCGGCGGCTCAACCTGGTTGACCGGCTCGTATGATCCCGAGCTCGACTTGCTCTATTGGGGCGTCGGCAACCCGGCGGCCGATTTTTACGGAGAAGACCGCGAAGGCGACAACCTCTATACCGATTCCACGGTCGCGCTCAACCCCGATACAGGCAAGCCGGTTTGGCATTACCAGCAGGTACCTCACGACGTTTGGGATTTCGACTCGGCCTATGAACTGGTCCTGCTGGATTTGATGCACCAGGGAAGCAAGCGCAAGCTGATCGTCACGCCGCATAAGAGCGGCTATGTGTGGGTGCTGGATCGAGCGACCGGGGAGTTCATCAACGCCTGGTCGTTGGTCGACAACGTGAATTGGATTGAAGGTATCGATGAGAAGGGCAAACTGATCGGCCGCAACGAGCCGATCGTCGGCGAGACGAAACTGCTGTGCCCGTCGATCGCTGGCGGGCGCAGTTGGAATCACGCGGCCTACAGTCCCAAGACCGGGTGGTTGTACTCAACCGGTTTCGAGTGGTGCCAGCAAGTCAAGGCGTTTCGCGAGGAAGCCCGCGAAGGGATGAGCTTCTTCGGCGGCGAGTTCAAGCTCGTTCCGCCGCTCAAGGGCGAGGCGCACTCCCACCTCGGCGCTTACGATCCGATTACGGGCGAGCGTCACTGGCGCTACAAGTCGAAGTACCCCTTGCTCGCGTCACAGCTTGCCACGGCCGGTGATCTGCTTTTCACCGGCGACGCCAAGGGACGCTTTCTCGCGCTCGACACCCATACGGGGAAGGAGTTGTGGTCATTCCAAACCGGCTCGGGCCATCGCGGCTCGCCGATCGCGTACTCGGTCGACGGCAAGCAATACATTGCCACGCCGAGCGGTTGGGGATCAGCTGTGGCCGGGCTGTTGCCGCAACTGTGGCCCGAGACCGAGTTTTTCCAAAGCGGCGCGACCCTGTTCGTCTTTGCACTGGCGGATTTCGAAGATTCCAACGAGGTGGGTTCCGAATGATGAAGTTTCGACGACGCATATTGACGGCCGCGCTGGGACTGTTCACGGCCGTGTGGGGCATGGCGGAATTGCCGGCGCAGACGAAAACGATCGATCTGCGAGACGCCGAGTTTGTTGGATTGGGAGCGCCGCTCTTCGCCAAGAACTGCGCCGTGGGCTATTGCCACGGTTCAGAGGGTGCGGCCGGCCGCGGCCCGCGGCTCCAAACTCGCCATTGGAATTCGACCGCGCTTTTCAACGTGATTCACGACGGTATCCCCGACACGACCATGCCGGGCTGGAGCGCGATCTTGAGCCGCGAAGAGATTTGGGCGGTCACGGCTTATGTCATCAGCCTGGGGACGGGCGAGTTCGAGCCGGCCTCGGGCAAGTTGGAAATCGGCGAGCAATCGGCCGCGAGCGAACTTTCCGCCGACGCAAGACGCGGGCGATCGCTTTTCTTTGATTTGACGAACGAAAAGCGCTGCGCCATGTGCCATCGCGTCGGCTCGCAAGGGGCGGTGATCGGGCCGGAGCTGACGGAGGCGGCCTCAAACAAATCGGCGGCGGATCTACGCCGCGACATCGTTGACCCCGGGGCGGCGATAGCGAATGGGTTCGAGCAGACGGTGGTCGTGGCGACCGACGGGAAGATGATCACGGGTATCCAAAAGCACCGCGACGAGGAGCGCGTTCAGCTCTATGACACGGCGGCGCTGCCCCCTCCGTTGCGCACGTTCTACAAGGATCAGATCAAGAGCGTCGCCGACCGGCCGACCAGTTCCATGCCCGCCGGCTATGGCGAAATGTATTCAAGCGACGAGCTCGACGCCCTGATCGCTTTCCTCAAATCAGGCGGGTAACAAGCGGCGCGCCCGCCCCGCGGACCGCCCACCCGCCCTGTTCGCGTCCACCGCAAACATGGCGTTCCGTTAGACTGGGAAACGTTCACCCGGGAGCGAAAGTCGTTTCTTCTCTCCGCATATGCGAGTGAGTGTCGAAGACCGTTTCAACTATGGGAGGTTCCGATGAGACAAATCGCGGGACTATGCTTGACGGGTTTTCTTGTTTGTACCGCTTTGAACGCGGCTGATCCTATTGAATCTCGGCAAGAATCCGAGAGCGCTCCCTCCGCTACAACCAAACTGCTCCGGAAAGTAATGGAGGGCGGACCCTACGAAAAGCCCTGGAAGATGGAGGGAATCGGGAAAGCTCACTTTCCGGTCACCTCATCGCATCCCGATGTGCGGCGATGGTTTGATCAAGGCGTTGCCCTGAAACATTCCTTCTGGTGGTTCGAAGCGAAGCGATCCTTTCGCTGGTGTCTGAAACTGGATCCCGAGTTTGCGATGGGCTACTGGGCTCTGGCCACTCTGCCGGGGGTCCCTCCCGAACTGCAGCGAGAATTACTGAGGGAAGCATCGAAACGAAAGGACGGAGTCAGCGAGCGAGAGCGGCTCTACATCGAAGCATGGGCTGAGCGTTCCCGGCCGTTGCCGCCCGATGCCGACGAAGGCGAGCGAACCCGTAAGACGGCTGAGTTCAGCCGAAGCTTGGAAAACATCATTCTCGCCTACCCCGATGATGTCGAGGCCAAGGCTCTCTATTGGGGCGAAGCCACGGGTCGTTATGCCGCGGAGTTGGTGCTGCAACAGATCCTCGAAGCCGAACCCGACCATCCCGGAGCTCATCATTACCGCATCCATAACTACAGAGACCGTCGGTCCGAGCACATCCTCGACAGTTCGCGTCGACTCCCGGGGATCACGACAAAGTCAGGGCATACGCGACACATGCCGGGGCATGCGTTCAGCGGCATCGGCATGTGGCACAGCGCCGCGATCGAGATGGATGCCGCGAACCGCGTCGAGCTGGCCTACCAGCGCGACCACAATATGATGCCCTTCGACTCGTGGAATTACGTCCACAACCGCACCTACCTGAGCTATCTCCAAGGGCAACTGGGGATGCCCGAAGCCGCCATCCGAGGCGCGAAAGATTTGCTGGCGGCGGCGGCGATCGAGCAGGCTTCTCGGACGCGAAGGAGCCCCCAGGGAAACGGAGTGCTGACTTTGCTCTTGGCGCTCGCGAAATTCGAACGCTGGGAAGAAATTCTCGCTCTCGATTGGTTGCCGGGGAAGGACGACATTGCGCTGAAGGGCCCCCGTAAGTACGCCGAGACGCTGGCTCATCTCGGGCTGGGCGACCGGCACGCCGCCGAAAGGAGCGCCGAAGAGCATACCGACCTCGCGAAAGAGATCGCCGAGAATCCACTACTGCGCCAATCCCATGAGGTGCAAGCGCTGGAGATCAGAGCGCTGCTGCTGCTGGCCGGCGGCAAGACACTCGAGGGTCTGACCGCGCTCGGCGAAGCCGCGGATCGCGAGGGCAAGCAACGCGAGCGAATCAACGACCCGCCGCGCAATCCTCGTGTTCTTTACAACGTCTTGGGCAGGGTCTATCTCGAAAATGGGAGCCCGGCCCTTGCGGTCAAGGCATTCGAAAAGACCTTGGAGATCGTACCGAACGACAGCTTCGCCTGGGCCGGATTGGTGGAAGCGCACGTCGCCCTCGGGGAGCGCGAAGAGGCTCAAGAGGCCTACTCGCGGTTGTTATTCGTTTGGTCCGATGCCGAGCCCGGGTTGGCCGAGCTTGATCGCGCCAAGCTCGCGGCGCGAAAGTTCGGTTTAACCGAGGAGCCGGCAGACGCCGGCGAACAAGAGCAGCGGCAGCATAGCAGCGTTTCGCAACAGCATCTTGGGTCGGATCGCCTGCGTCTCAACCCGGCGCCGGAGGTCGACTTTGTCGACAGTGACGGTAATGCGGTCGAGCTACGGGCCTATCGAGGAAAGAACGTTGTCCTGGTGTTTCACCCCGGCGAAGAGTGCGCCGATTGCTCGCGGCGGCTTAAGCAACTGACCGACCGCAAGGACGAGCTCGAGAAGCTGGAAACCGTGGTTGTGGTAAGCAGCGGCCTCGGCGACGGCGACCTTGACGCGGCCAAGAGTTTCAAAGCCTACGACGACTTCGAGGAGAGGCCTATTCCCGCGACCGTCCTCATCGACAAGGAAGGACGCGTTTACTGGGCCCGCGCGAGCCACGAGCCATTCGGGAATTTCGATTTCTTAGTGGACCAGATCAGGTACCTCAACGACGTTGTCCAGGGGCCGGAGGGGCTGCTTGCCCGCTGACCCCGGGCCGACCCCGTTCTCACTTGACCAATGAAGGCATCCACGCGCTATTGGCTTTTTCAGTTGCCTGGCTGGTTCGTCACCGCGGCGGTGCTTTACGGTTTTCACCAATGGTCCGAGTTGCCGCTGTGGGGCGCGGGAATGGTGATGTTGTTGTTGATCGTCAAAGACGCGATTCTGTACCCGTTTCTGAAAATCGCCTACGAAGTGAATGCAAAAACCGGGGTCGAGCAACTCATCGGGCAAGACGCCGTCGCCGAGCAGGATCTGAGCCCGCAAGGCCTGGTACGAATTCGCGGAGAACTGTGGAGGGCTCGCCTCGGCGACCGACAGCGAACGGTTCCCGCCGGCTCGATCGTTCGAATCGAATCGGGCAAAGGCTTGACGCTGGTAGTCTCCGCCCCTCCTTCCCTCCCAGCCAAACCGCGAGAGGACGTCGGGTAGAGGTCAGATGAATCGGCCCTTGCTCCTGAGTCTGCTCTTGTTCGGCGTGTTGTCCTCGCCTGTCCTCGCCCAAGAACAAGTTTCTCAACCGCATGTGCTGTTCGAAACCACGGAGGGCAAGTTCACGATCGAACTGTTTGCCGACAAGACGCCGCGCACCGCGGCCAACTTTCTACGCTACGTCGACAAGAAATTCTTCGACGATACGATTTTTCATCGTGTGATCCCGAAGTTCATGATTCAGGGCGGCGGCTTCACTCCCGAGTTGGAGTTAAGGGGGACGCTGCCGCCGATCAAGATCGAGACCCGCCGCGACTTGCCCAATGTGCGTGGCTCCGTGGCGATGGCGCGCAACGACGACCGCAACAGCGCCTCGTCGCAATTCTTCATCAACTTAGCGGACAACGATCAGCTCGATCGCGCCGGCCCGCGTTCCGGCTTCGCCGTCTTCGGCCGCGTTATCGAGGGCATGGAGGTCGTCGACCGTATCGCGCGAGTACAAACCAGCCACCGCGGCCCGATGAGAAACGTCCCTATCTTCCCGGTAATCGTCATTTCCGCCCGGCGCGTCAATTGACGTCTTTGCGCCGTGCTCAAACCCAGCCGCCGATCGAGCTGCCGGCGCCGCCAGGTCGCGTAGTACTCGATCAGGGACTGTGAAAAATTGGGGACTCCTCTGAAAATCCCCTTCGAGCGTACGGCGGGTTACGATATAGCCCAATCAGGCCGCACCTGTCGTGCAGCCGCGGAGCGGCGACGGGATAGTAGCCCGGGGTTTCACGCCAAAAAACGGCAAGCCCAGGACGGGGCGTAGGAGCATTCGTCCGATGCGACTTGACCCAACCGAAACGTTCAGGTCGACGACTCGTCCCCATTTTCATGGCGGTCTTTTCTTCCGAAAATAGACTCGCGAGCCTAAGGTGCATTACGTTTAAGCCTTGTGAGGTCGCAAATATCCTTGAGCCGCGAAGCGGCGACCGGAATCATAGCCCAGGGTGAAGCGAAGCGGAACCCTGGGTATGCGCCCCCACCTGGCGGAGCCCTGAAGGGGCGGCGGGAACGTCCCCGCTCCCATTCTTATGGCGTTAGATGGGTATTTACTTGACTCAGGTATTGGGAAATAGCCGCTACATGTTGTGGTCGTCCGTAGCGCGTGTCGCGGTGCCTCCGACCAGCGATTTGTAGGGTGCCGGTGGCACGGCGACGGCCTGTTGAACCAGGCGGTAAAAGAGCTTGCCTCGACTTCTGGACTTGCGGCGGTTGAAGCGGAAGGCGAATTCGTCGAGGTAGGAGTCGAGATGCTCGTGACTGACCGCTCCTTGATGCGTGCCCAGTATCCAGCGCTTCACTAACGACACCACGCGGTGCACCCGGGGGAGCAGTTTCGAGGCGCGCGCCGGTTGCCCCTCCAGGTAGCTCACCTCGTGGCGATAGCCGTCGCCTTCGAGCGGTTCGTATCCCAGCCAACCGTCGGTATGGACCACGCTGCCGGGTTCGATCGACTCGCCGACGAAGGCCATCAAGCTGTCCCCGGAGGCGTTGGGAATGGTGCGTATCCGAACCCGCCCGATGCCGGCACCATCTTCCTCGGCCGCTACTACAATCAGCGCCTTAGCGTCGGTTTGGCGACCGCGCACGCCCTCCTCCAAGCCTCCTAAGTAAGTCTCGTCAACCTCCACGCGCCCGCTGAGCCGATCGCGTCCGGGCCGCACCATGGCGCGCCGGAGCTTATGCAACCAAGTCCAGGCCGTTTTGTAGCTGCCCAGGCCCAACACCCGCTGCAAGCCCAGCGCGCTCGCCCCGTTCTTCTGGCTCGTGAGCCACCACATGGCTCGAAACCAACTCTGGAGGGGTTGGCGGGTGTCTTGAAATATTGTGCCCGCCGTTGGAGAAGCTTGATGCCCGCAGCCGGCGCACTCCAGCAGCGCTGTCCGCACCGCCCACGCTTTGTCGTGCCCGCATCGCGGACAACGAAAACCCTCCGGCCAGCGGAGTTGACACAGATACTCTCGACAGGCCTGCTCGGTGGCGAAACGCGCCTCGAACTCGGCCAGATTCCGAGGATAATCTTCCATTTCCCCGATCCTACATCTTGTGGTCACCTGAGTCAAGTAAATACCCATCTGGCGGTATTATGAATGCCGCGCTTTCATAGGAACCGACTGTCCCCGATTTTTTCACAGCCCCTCACTCGCGCGGCTTCGTTTCCAAATGCCGCCGCAAGATTGTTCGCAGACCGTCGATCTCCGTCGGCCCCCGCAGGCACCGCTTCGGGACAACATAATACTCGTCGCGATTGGCAAACAGCAGAAAACAGCTCGACAACTCCAACGAGCTTTCAAACGCATCCCATTCGAACCAACCGGGCCGTTCCAGCGTTTCAATCATGACTCCGTCGGGACCGAAGTGATATTGCATCACGTGAACGTTGCTCGCGGATCGATCAAAGTCGGATTTCGCATGGCGATAGACCAGCACCGCCGCCAAACCCGGCAACAACAGCGCCGCAACGCCCGCGCCGGCGAGCAAGCCGACGTCCATGGACAATGCCGACTGCCTCGGGGACGCAAGAAACAAGATCAACCCGATAACCACGGAAGCGTAAAGGGCGATCGCAACGCGAGCGCGCCGAGAAAAGATCTGGAAGCCCGCGCGCAACGTATCCTCCACGCGCAGCTCCACATGAACGTCAAGCCTTTCCGATGGGTCGCCCGAAGTGGCGAGGCCGAATTCGGCACAAGGCTCGTCGGGGGTCGACATGGCTACCGAAAGCTCCTTTGCTTCTCGTCGGAGAGGTGAGCAAAACCGTTGAAGGTGAGCTTGTCGTAGTCATGCCGCGGCCCGGCTTGGGCATGACAAATGATGTAAACGGCGGGCAAGAAAGTCCCCGGCGGGTTCGTCCTTCATGGCCGCCCCAAGATATCCGTGTGACGGCGGCGGACACGAAGTTCTCAGACTATCGCAAAGACACAGAATCGTGCGGCCGGCGGACGGTTCGTCTTGAGCCGCGAGGCGGCGGCGGGAATATAGCCCGGCGTGGAGCCGAAGGCGGCGGAACCCTGGGTAGCCCTACCCACCCAAGCAGCCCTGAAGCGGCGACAGGAAGACCGTCCGGACACCACTTGACCCTACGGATCGTCGGCGCTCATTTTCATGGCGATGCTATGAATCCCACTGGTAGGAGTCAACGAGCGGAGCGCGCGGTTCTCGTGCTTCGAGGTTCTTCCGAGAGCGTTTCCAAACCCACCATCAGGTAAGGTCGCAGCCGATCGATCATCTTCCACGTAAATCGCGGCAACGCCCGCAACTCGCTCAGACTTTGAAAGGGGCCGTTGCGGCGGCGGACCCGCACGATCAACTCTGCGCGGTGGCGTCCCAGTCCCGGCAAGGCCTCGAGTTCCGCCGCCGAGACGGCGTTGAGGTCGAGCACCTCGCCGACCGCCGGCCGCTCTTCCGCCACGATGAAGAAGAGTCCGATGACGAGGAAACACAGTCCGCGGCTATTCTTCGTGAATCGGCGAAAACCGCTCATCGTCTTGTCCCAAAATCTCCAAAGCGCCTCGGGCCGCGGCGCGATAGGCCTTTCCCAAAGCCGCGTCAACGTCATCAAGCGTCGCAAGGTGCTGACGGACGGCTTCGTGCTCACGACGCAAAACGGGACCCGGCCGACTCTTGCGTCCCGAACGTTCATAGTCTTCCACCACGGCTCGCAACAGCGTCCGGGCCGCATCGAACGCCCGTAGCCGCGTGAAGCCGCCCGCGACCATCTGTTGCACCGCGGCTTCGAGAAGACCCGTCGAAAAATCGGACACGATGGTTGCGGCAATCGAGTGATGCACCTTCTTGTGGGCCTTGATCAGCTCGAACTCGCCGCCGTAAGCGCGCACCAAGCGGCGCGCGAAGTTGACCGCCGTGGAGTCTCCTTCCACCGTAAACAGGACGCCTTCGAATGTCAGCACGGGTCGCTGGAAAACGTAGAAGGGGTGCATCGAGCCGACTTCGGCGCCCCGAGCACGAAGTGGTTCCAACACTTTGCTCGACAGCGTCCCGCTGGTGTGGAGAATGACTTTCTTGCGCCACGAAAAATCGACCCGCACCAATCGCGCCACCACCGCTTCGAAGGGGGCGTCCGGCACGGCGATCAAGACTGCGTTGCAAGAGTGGAACTCTTCCGGGACGCCGGCGGGGGAACCCGCTCCGATCAGACGCACGGCTCGGCGGGCGGAAGTGCGGGTTCTCGATAGAACGGGCCCCAGTTGAAACAAGTCCGGCGGCAGACGCTCCACCAGCGCGCGGCCCACTCTTCCAGGACCTATCAGTCCTATTTCTGTCACGAGATCCCCCTGGACATCTCGCCTATTCGGCGTCCCAATTCTATACCAGGATCTCTTCGATCCCGCGCGGGTTTAGCGTATCTTTACGCGCGGCCCGATGGATCGAGCGCGCATCCTTTCGCGAGCAAATGGGGGGGAAGTGTGCCCACTCTAGCACATAGCGATGATTTCGGTCACTCGGTCAGGGGCTCGGTCAAACCTTCCGCCTTGGGAGGGAGGCGCCCAAGCTCCACGTCGGCAAACGCGCGTCGTTACAAGGGCGACGCGCCGACATCGCCTTCCCGGGCATTCACGAAACTCTTTTCCACGACGGCCGAGCCCACGGCGTCCCCGAAAGCATTGGTGGCAGTGCGAAAGCGATCCAAGAACCAATCCACCGACAAGATCAGGCCGATGTATTCGATCGGCAGCCCGACGGCGTTGAGAACAATGACGAGTGTCACTAAACCCGCCTCGGGAATCCCGGCCGCGCCGATCGCCGCCAACGTGGCCGTTACGGCGATGACAAGTTGCTGGAGTAAACTTAGGTCCATGCCGATCGCTTGCGCGATGAAAATCGCCGCCGCGGCCTCGTAGAGCGCCGTGCCGTCCATATTGATCGTGGCGCCCAGCGGCAAGACGAACTCAGTCGACCGCTTCGAAACACCCGCCTTTTCGACCGCGCACTGCATCGAAACCGGGAGCGCGGCCGACGAGCTGGCCGTCGAGAAAGCCGTCAGCAGCGCCTGCGACATCTGATACATAAAGCGATAGGGGTTGCGCTTGGTGAAGACCCACAGAATCAACGGCAGCGTCACCAGGGCGTGAATCGCCAGGCCCAACAGCACGGTCGCGACATACCATCCCGTTTGGCTCAGCACCTCCAGGAATCTCCCCTCCGCCTGGGCTTCCCCGAACCTCGCCGCAACCAAGCAATAAATACCGAGCGGCGCCGTTTTCATCAGCAACAAAATGAATGAAAGCAGACCATCGTTGACCTGGACGATCATTGTCGTGATGGCCTCGACGCGCGATCCCATGGTCGTCAACATGCCGGCAAAGATGATGCTGAAGACAATCAGCGGAAGCAAATTCGTTTCCGCGGCGGCGGCAACCAGGTTGTCGGTAAAAAGCATCAGCAGCAGGTTGTTGAGAATATCTCCGATCGTCGAAGGGCCCTCGTCGGGCAACATGGTTTCACCCGTCTCGGCCAGCGTCTTGAGGCTCTCGGCGTCAAAGGCTCCGATGCCGGGACGAATCACATTGACCATGATCAGGCCGGTGATGACGGCCAGAATCGTCGTGGCGAGATAGAAAAGAATGGTGCGGCCGCCGGGTCGGCCGAGCTTGCGCACATCGCCCAGCCCGATGATGCCGCTCATCACGCTCGCCATCACCAGCGGCACGACCATCATCTTGAGTAGGCGGAGAAAAATTTCGCCGCCCACATGCAGCTTCATAGCGAAATGGGGGGCGGCGAAGGCCGTGACTCCCGCCGCGACGATGCCGATGCAGATGTAAAGCGTCAGGCGACTCTTTTTTTCGTCGGGTATGGCAAATCCTCAACTACAGGACGCGGAGTCTTCGAGCCTGAGTACTGTAGCACGCCGGTGAAGCTCCCGGCCGCCGGGGAATACCCTTCACGTAACGATCCTGACGCGTTCTCGACATCCAAACCTTGTCCGATAGGACCGCGAACTCTTGAGCCGCGAAGCGGCGACAGGAATATAGCCCGGAGTGCGGCCGCAAAGCGGAGGAACCGTGGGTAGTCCCACCTACTACCCAAGGAGCCCTGAAGGGGCGGGAGGAACCCCACTGTATGAATCGCCGCGCGTTCATGTCGCGCACCCAGGCGCTTGTCGCGTGGCCGATCAGCGCGCCTTCGGCTACCACCGCGCCTGAAGGGTCTTCACGGCCTCGATGGCCGCGCGAGCGACTCGCGGCTCCGGGTCGTGCGTGAGCTTTTCCAAGTGAGGGACGCTCTCCTTCGTGCCGCTTACCGAGAGTACGTAGGCCAGGTGGCGTTTTTGGTCGTTGGTACCCGAGGCGAGCGGATCGTACAGTTTCTCGAGGACCGCCGGTTTGCGCGCCAATTCCACGAGGAACGGGCGAGCTTCCATGCGATGGAAAGTGGAGTTGAGCGCGTCGAGAAGATACTCGATATAGCTCAGGTCGCCGAGGTGCACAGCCGCGAACGCCGCCGAAAGCCTGGCGGATTCGTTCTTTTCACCGCCGAACGCTTCGGTGATGACGTTCAGATCGCGGGGCTCGGCGGCGCGTCCGATGCCTTCGGCGGCCGCGGCGCGAACTTGATGATCCTTGTCGCGCAGATACAGCAAGAAGATTGTACGCTGCCCCGAGTCGGGGATCTTGGCGAGCGCAATCAGTGCCTGTCGCCGGATTTTCTTACCGTCCGCCGTCTTGACCAGACCGACCAGTTCGGGAATGGCTTGCCGTACCAGCAATTGCCCGACGGCTTTGACGACCGCTAACTGCACGCGCTCGTCGAGGTCGCGCAACAAAAACACCAGCGAGGGGCCGACGCTGATTTCACCGATCTTTTCGATCGCTTGCACCGATTCCACGATGAGAGTCGTATCTTTCGAGCGCAGGCCTTCGGCCAACTGAGGCAGGGCTTGCTTGCCCCGCAAGACGCCCGCCGCGCGCGCCGCGTTGGCCCGCGACTCGATCGTGACACCACCGGAGATCAGACGCCCCAGCGCGGCAATCACGTCGGGGGAGACCGTCAAATAGGGGTCAACAATCAGTTCGGCCGGCTGTGCGAAGCGGTTTTTCATGCCGGCGCCGAATTTCTTTAGCGATGCCCCGAATCCTTTCCGGACGTAGCCGGGGTGGTAGAAATTCACGAGGCCGTCAACCGCCATTACTTGAATCGCCGGAATCGAGTCGCGCGTGGCGACGATCAACGGCGCCAAGCTGTGCTGCGTCCCGATCGAAACAATCGCCGCGACCCCCTTGGCGCGAACGTCGGCCACCGGGTCCGTCAACAGTTTTTCAAGCGCTGGAATGTGGGCCGGATCTTTGAGCCGCGCGATCTTATCGGCGGCCCGTATGCGCTTCTTGGGGGCCTTGTTGGCGAGGTCCTGGAGTTGCGCCGACGCGGCAACCGAGAACAACAGAATCGACAGGGGGACAATCAGCAAGGCAACACGGAAAACAACGCGACCGGAGCTCATAAAACACCTCGAAGGGCTTTCGCTGAACCGAAATCCCCGCTTCTGGGAGTAATTATACGAACTCTACTTGGACGCGTTTCGAGATGATTCCGGTTTCATACCCCTTGTCGAGCAGGATTTGGGCCGATTCGACCACCTCGGGCCTCATCTCGGTCGTGAAGTGGTTCACATACATCCCAACAAACTGATCGGCAAGTTGGGTGTCGAGACCGCGGCCGAACTCGAGCGCGTAGCCCAGCGCTTCCTCTCGGTGATCGAGGGCATATTGAATGCTCTCGCTCAAGCAGCGCCGGCTCTCTTGTTGAACGTCGGCGGGCAAGTTACGCAGAATCGCGTTCGCGCCCAGCGGCAGCGGCAATCCGTGAAGCTCGTTCCACCACACACCCAGGTCAACCACTTTGTGTAGGCCCGAGCGGTTGTAGAACAGTTGTCCTTCGTGGATCACAACACCGGCGTCGGCCTCCCCCGATTCGACAGCCTCGAGAATCTTGTCGAACGGCGTGACCATGGCTTCAAACTCCGGCTCGAACAGCCGCAACGCGAGGTAGGCGGTCGTGAGCTTGCCCGGGATCGCAATCTTTTTGCCTTTCAATTCGGAAACGTCCAGACCTCGGTTTGAGACCACGATCGGCCCATAGCCGTCGCCCACGCTCGATCCCGCCGAAGTGAGAATGTAGCGGTCCGCCACGTAGGGATAGGCGTGGTAGGAAATCGCCGTCATCTCGTAGCGACTTTCGTGCGCGTCGGCGTTGAGGGTTTGAATGTCCTTCAAAACGTGCTCGAACTCGAGCAACGATGAGCGCACCTTGCCCGTGGCCAAGGCGTAGAACATGAAGGCGTCATCAGCGTCCGGGCTGTGCGCTACGGCGATCTTGCGGTGCGAAGAGGACATGACCTTTGGCGCGGACCGACCTTGCCGGCCGATCGTTCAGGCCCTTCTCGAACGGCTCGATGAGTCGGGACGCTGCTAGAATTGACGGAGAGCGGGGTTGTTTTCCCAAAGCACGAAACTAACCCCCTTCCTCCAGGAGTAACAGGCCGACCCGTTCTAAGTCAATACCGCCAACCAAGGGAGGCGGGCACTCCGCCCGTCATCATGAGCACTGAAGCCCCAAGAAAAATCGTCGCCGTCGTGCCGGATCTGTTTTTCGCGGCCAAGATCGGGGAAACGGCCAAACACGTCGGGGCGGAAATCGAGTTCGTGCGATCGGCCGAAGACCTACTGCGCCGCGCCCGGGAGCAACCGGCACTCATCGTCCTCGACTTGAACGCCGAGGGGCTCGACGCCGTCGCGGCCATCGAGCGCTTGAAAGCCGACGGCCAAGCCGACGGGCTGCCGTTAGTCGGCTTCGTGAAACACGAAATGTCCGAGTTGATTGAGTCCGCCCGCCAAGCCGGCTGCGAGCAAGTGCTCTCTCGCAACGCGTTTGCAAAGCATCTACCGGCAATCCTGCGCGGCGAAAAATACCAGGAAGACGGTTCCGCGAAGAAGTGCTGAAGCGCGTCGCCGATTCCCTATGCTCCCATCCAAGGAGATTGTTTCACTTTGAGAGTAAGCCCATACCGCGTCCCAACGAAAACAATCGCACACGTATGGCTTCCCCTGGTGCTGTTCGCCTGCTTGCTCCCCGCCGCCTCGGCCCAACGCACCCACGGGTACGTTTTCGCGGCGCCGGGCGGTGTCAACGGCGTGGACGGCGCGGGCTCGACCCTCCATTTCGGTGGAGGCGGCGAACTCGGCTTACCCGGCCGACTGGGACTGGGAGGCGAAGTAGGCGTCTTGAGCCCGGGAGGCAAAGTCTTGTCCTCGATCGGCGTCGCCTCCGCCAATGCCTTCCTCCATTTCGGTCCGAAAGGGAAGATCGACCCCTACCTCACCGGAGGCTACTCGCGGTTCTTTCGCAGCGGCACCGGCGACGGAGGCAACGTCGGCTTCGGCGTCAACCTATGGCTGCTTCGCAGCCTCGGTCTCAAGCTGGAATTCCGCGACCATGTCGTTTCTTCCGGTGGCGCAATCAACCATTGGTGGGGAGGCCGCATCGGGTTGAATTTCTGACAACCATTCGACCTTCACCTCCCGCCCCGACCCGCTGCAAGCCCGACCCCTCGCAACTATGCTATCTTTTTGGTTTTTACACGAGCGAGGAAGGTCGCGCTCTCCCGCGGCGGCTTCCGTATCCGCCGTCTCCCTGTAACGAGGTACCGCCTTGGCACAACGAGCACATTGGGGTTCCCGCGCCGGTTTCATCCTGGCCGCCGCCGGTTCGGCGGTCGGATTAGGGAATATCTGGAAATTCCCCTATATCACGGGGATGAACGGAGGCGGGGCCTTCGTCCTTGTCTACCTGGCGTGCATCCTCTTGGTCGGGCTGCCGGTGATGGCGGCCGAGATTTTGCTGGGACGCGCGACCCAGAAGTCCCCGGTCGGCGCGGTGCGCCGATTGAGCGGCCCCCGCAGCGGCTGGCAAGCCTTCGGCTGGCTGGGGGTGGCGTCTTCATTTGTCATTCTCTCCTTCTACAGCATCGTCGCCGGTTGGTCGCTCCACTATGCCTGGCTGGCCGTCACCGGCTCGATCAGCGGGGCCGATCCGCAAAGCTTAGAGGCGACTTTCAACGATCTGTTCGCGTCGCCGGGCCACAACCTTTTTTGGCACGTCGTCTTCATGACAATGACCATGGCCGTCGTAGTGGGCGGGGTGGCCAAGGGACTCGAGCGCTGGTCGCGCATCCTGATGCCGGCGCTGTTCCTGATGCTCCTGGCCTTGTTGATCAAGTCCATTGCGCTCGAAGGTTTCGGCAAGGGCATCGACTTTGTTTTTGGATTCCATGCCGATCAACTGACGGCGCGGGGTGTCTTGGAAGCCCTGGGCCATGCCTTCTTTTCACTGAGCCTGGGCATGGGGTCGATCTTGACCTACGGCAGCTATCTGCGCGAGGACGACGACATCGTCGCGGCTTCAATCACGATTTCCTTTCTCGACACGCTGATCGCGATTCTCGCGGCCGTCGTGCTGTTTCCGATTATCTTTACCTTCGGGCTGGAGCCCTCGGCCGGCCCCGGGCTGGTCTTCATCAGCATCCCGGTCGCCCTGAGTCAGATGACCGGCGGCGCGGTATTCGCTTTCATCTTCTTCGGCCTGCTGGTTTTCGCCGCCGTCACCAGCGCCATCTCGATGCTCGAGGTCACCTGCTCCTATTTCATCGATGAACGCGGCTGGACCCGCAAGCGCGCCACCCTGATGGCCGGCACGCTGGTGGGGCTCTTCGGGGTTCCCTCGGCGTTGAGTGGCGGGACAGACCTGTTCGGGGCCGACTTCGCCGCGATATTCGGAAAGAATTGGTTTGACGTGGCCGATTACCTGGCTTCGAATTGGATGCTGCCCCTAGGTGGGCTGGGCATATCGCTGTTCACCGCGTGGAAAATGGATGAAGCCATCCGCCACCACCAATTCCTGAACGGAACCAAACTGGCGTTCTTTTACAAGGGTTGGCTGCTGCTGCTGAAGTTCCTGGTCCCGGTCGCCATTACGTTCGTCTTCCTGCACGCCGTGGGGCTGGTTTAGCGACCCGGAGCCGCCAGAGGGAAGACCCTCCCGGCTGCCCGCCGTGAGGGCGGCGACCTAATACGAGATCCCAAAGTCCGCCGCAATGCGTCGCGCCAGATAGTTCGTCACATCCGCCTGATTCCGCAAGGTCTCGGTATAGGCCGTCCGCAAGAGTTGATCCTTGCGGTTGCGCAGCGTCTCGCGAATCGACTGCTGGACGCGCGGGTCGGAAAACTCTCGCTGCCCGGCCGGTTCCCGCGAAATCAAACGTAGGATGCGAAACTCCGGGCCTGATCGAATAATCGGCGAGATCTCGCCGGGGGAAAGCGAGGCCACCACGCGGCGCAGCGTAATATCGGCCTCCTCGAGAAAAGACTGCGGGATAAAACCCAAATCGCCGCCGCTGGCGGTCGAATCCCGATCCTCGGAAAAGTTGCGCGCGATCTCGTCGAACGGGTCGCCTTGGCCCAACCGCGTCAACAGCATTTCCGCCTTGGCCTGCGCGGTTTCGGCGTCGCGAGCATCGTCGTTGCGGTGGTTGGGGACGGGGATTTCCGGCGTTGCCGTCACGAGAATCTGCGCCAGGTGAATCTGCTGCTCAGGCAAATGAAAACCGGCTTTATTCTCCTCGTAATATTTCCTCATCTCGGTTTCACTAACCGACATTTTGGAGGCAATTTCCTTGACCAGCAATTTCTCAATCGTCAAGGTTCGCTGAAATTCGATCCGTAATTGATCGAGGCTGATCCCTCTCTCGTCGAGATGCTGTTGAAACTCGTCCGAGGTCGGGTAGGGGGCGCGATAGTCGTCCAAGCGCGCCTCGACCTCGGCATCGACCGCCCGCAGGCCCAGGCGTTCGGCCCGCTGCAACATGATGTGGCGGTCGATGACCTCGCGCAGCACGGTCAACCGCAGCATCCGCGCCTGGTCGGGCGACGCGGGTTGAGAGAGATCGGGAACTTGCGTTTCGATGTAGCGGTTGAATTCCGCTTCAGTGATCCTGTAGCCGTTGACGTCGGCGACAACGTCTCCGCCCGGGTCGCCCGAGCAGGCGGCCCACACCAGCAGGACGGCGGCCGCGATCAGCCCAGGCAGCGTCTTCATTCTTCCATTCTACTAACGGATAGGAAGGGGGCTTTCCGGAGGGACCCGGAACCGAGCAGCCCGTCGAAACGGTCCGAAAAGGGACCCCGACCGGAGCCGGACACGAGCCGACAAGCCTTTCGGTGTTCGTCCGATCAGCTCGCCGCGGCGGGAGCGGTTTCTTCCGAAGCTTGCTCTTTTTCGGCCTCGCCCTCTTCTTGCTGCTTCTTCATGCGCTCTTCGCGGCGCTTGCGGCGTTCTTCGCCACGCTTCTTCAGTTCCGCGCCGAGAACTTCGATCAGGGCCATTTCAGCCCCGTCGCCCTTGCGCGGCCCCAAGCGAACGATTCGCGTATAACCGCCCTTGCGCTCGGAAAAGCGCGGGGCCAGCGTGTCGAACAGCCGCTGGACCGCTACGGGCGTCCGCAGATAGGAAGCTGCTTGACGGCGCGAATGGAGAGTATCACGCTTCCCCAGCGTGATCATCTTTTCGACCACCGGCTTGACGGCTTTGGCCTTCGTTACCGTCGTGATCACGCGGTCTTCGAGAATCACGCTGGTCGTCAGCCCGCGCAACAACGCGCGACGAGCCGAGGGGTCGCGTTGGAGTTTGAATCCGGCCTTGCGGTGCCTCATGAACGTCGTCTCCCGGTCTCTACACGCCCATCGTTTCGGCTTCTTCGACTTCCGCGGTCTCCTCCGCCGTGTCCGCGCCGGCCGGCGGGATCAAGCGGCCCTGCTCGTCGAAGCGCATGCCGAGGGCGAACCCCATCGATCCTAGGATCTCCTTGATTTCGTTGAGCGACTTGCGGCCGAAGTTCTTGGTCTTGAGCATATCGGCTTCGCTGCGAACAACCAAATCGCCGATGGTCTGAATATTGGCGTTCTTCAGGCAATTGTAGGAACGAACACTGAGTTCGAGTTCCTCGACCGAGCGGTTGAGATGCTCGTTGTAAAGGTCCGCGCCCGCGTCGGCCGGGATCTCCTCGGCGGCGACCTCTTCCTCGAAGTTGATGAAGATCGTCATGTGATCCTTGATCAACTTGGCGGCGAGGCCGACGGCGTCCTGCGGCGCCACGGCGCCGTTGGTCCACACCTCGACGGTCAGCTTGTCGTAATCGGTCATCTGGCCCAGCCGTGCGGCCTCGACTTCGTAGTTGACTTTGCGCACCGGCGAGTGAACCGAATCAATCGGGATGTAGCCCAGCGCCAAATCGTCGTCGAAATTCTTCTCGGCGCTGACATAGCCGCGCCCCTGCTTGACGCGCATTTCGACATCGAGAATGCCGCTCTTGCCGACCGTGGCGATATAGATGTCGGTATTGAGGATCTCGACGTCGGAATCCGCCTCGATCTGCCCGCTGCGCACTTCGCCCGGCTCGGTGGCCCGCAAACGGATCGTCCTCGAACCCTCGCCGTGAAGCTTGAGGGGAATTTGCTTGAGATTGAGGATGATGTCGGTGGCGTCTTCGACCACGCCGGGAATCGGGCTGAACTCGTGCGAGATGCCCTCGATCCTCACCGCGGTCACCGCCGCGCCCTCGATCGAGCTCAACAAGGCTCGGCGCAGCGAATTGCCGATCGTGCGGCCGAAACCGCGCTCGAACGGCTGGGCGGTAAACGTTCCATGCGTCGGGGAGAGTTCCTCGCCGTCCGCCGCTAATCTTTTGGGTTTCTGAAAACCTTTCCACATACGACCTATTCTCCGTTGGGGCCGCCGAATCCGCCCTGGTGGGCGCGCCGGGGCCGGGGTTCGCTATCGGGAATAAAGTTCGACGATCAACTGTTCGTTGATGGGGATTTGCACCAATTCGTCACGGCGAGGCAATCCCGTCACCTTGCCGCTGAGATTCTCTCGGTCGACCTCGAGCCACGCCGGCACCAGCAGATGCTCGCTCGATTCAAGCGACCCCGCCACGCCGGTATGTTTCCGCGAGCTCTCGCGAATCGAGATTTGATCACCGGGCTTGACGAGGTACGACGGAATGTTGACCTTGCGTCCGTTGACTTCGACGTGCCCGTGACGCACCACCTGGCGCGCTTGCGATCGGCTCGACCCTAATCCCATGCGAAAGACCGTATTGTCGAGGCGACGTTCGAGCAGCGAGAGCAGATTCTCGCCGACCACGCCTTTCATCTTGGCTGCCTTCCTGTAATAGTTGCGAAACTGCTGTTCGAGAATACCGTAAATACGCCGAACCTTTTGCTTTTCGCGCAGCTGCAGACCGTAACCCAGCATACGCTTGGGGCGGCTGGTCTTTCCATGCTGACCGGGGAAATAATTGCGCTTCTCAATGGCGCAAGCCGTGCCGTAGCAGCGCTCGCCTTTGAGAAAGAGCTTCATCCCTTCCCGCCGGCAGAGCCGGCAAACCGGACCTCGATAACGTGCCATGTTGCTTTGTTGTCCTCGTTCCTTGTGGGCCTGAACCCGTTTCCTTAGACGCGCCGTTTCTTCGGCGGACGACAGCCGTTGTGCGGGATGGGCGTCACATCCCGAATCAAGCTGACGTTAAGCCCGGCCGCCGCCAGGGATCGAATGGCCGACTCGCGCCCCCCGCCCGGTCCTTTGACGCGTACCGTCACCGCGCGCAAACCATGTTCCTTGGCCGCGTTGACCGCCTTGAGACAGGCTTGCTGAGCTGCAAAAGGCGTCCCTTTTTGCGAACCGCGAAAGCCGAGCGAGCCGGAACTGCACCAGGAAATCACCTTGCCGTCCAGGTCGCTGACCGTGATGATCGTGTTGTTGAAAGTCGCCTGGATGTGGATAATCCCCACCGGCACCGACTTCTTGACACGCGCCTTGAAGCGTTTCTTCTTTCCGCCCTTTGCTTTCGCCTTGGCCATGTTCTCTCCCGGGCCCGGGAATCACCCGACCCTTTCTCGTTCGATCTATTTCTTCGCCAGTTTCCGTTTGTTGGCAATGGCGCCGCGGCGGGGTCCCTTGCGGGTCCGCGCGTTGGTGTGGGTCCGTTGTCCGCGCACCGGCAGGCTGCGGCGGTGCCGCAATCCGCGATAGCAGCCGATTTCCATCAGCCGCCGAATGTTCATCGAAATTTCCTTGCGAAGATCACCCTCGACCTGCCCCTCCTCTTCGAGGATCTTGCGCAGATTCGTAATCTCCTCGTCGTCGAGCGAGCCCATCTTCTTGCCGAAATCGATACCTGCCCGATAGAGCAGCGAGCGCGCGCGCGTGCGGCCGATGCCGAACAAATACGTCAGCGCGATTTCGGATCTCTTTTCATTGGGCAGGTCAACGCCCTCAATGCGTGCCATCGATCCAACCTCCCAACCGGCGGCCCCCAAGGAGCCGGAGCGGTCGTCTTATCCTTGCCGCTGCTTGTGCTTGGGGTTCTCGCAAATCACCCGCAAGACACCTTTGCGACGAATTACCTTGCACTTAATGCAGAGCTTCTTTACCGATGCTCGTACTTTCATCGTTCAATACCGTTCCACAATGCGCCCGCGCCCCGTATCCCCGGGCGACAGCGCCACGCCCACTCGATCGCCGGGCAGCAGCCTCAAAAAGTCGTGCCCGGCGGCGGCGCCCACATGAGCCGTAATCTTCGATCCGCCCTCGGCTTCGAGCCGAAACAAATCGTTCGGCAAGCGCTCGACCACCTTCGCGGTGACGGTTCGTTCCGGGGCCGATTCATCTGGATCGCGGCCCGACAAATCTTCGTTCCCTTTCTTCGCCGCAAGGCCGCCCACTAGGCCGTCAATACCCACGGACCGTTCTCGGTGACCGCGACGCAATGCTCAAAATGAGCGGCATTGGATCCGTCGGTGGTCACCGCCGTCCAGCGATCGCCCAAAACCTTCGTGTCCGGCTTCCCGGCCGCCACCATCGGCTCGATCGCCAACACCATCCCGGGTTTAAGCCTCGGGTTGCTGAGTCGACGGTCGATGTAATTCGGCACATTCGGCGCCTCGTGAAGCTCCGTGCCGATACCGTGGCCGACGAATTCCCTCACGATCGAGAAGCCCTGCTCCTCGACATATGCCTGCACCGTTCCACAAACATCAAAGAGGCGCCGGCCCGCCACCATTTTCTCGATCGCTAAATCAAGCGATTTTTTCGTCACATCCATCAGCCGCGCGGTTTCCGGTGAGATCTCGCCAACCGGCACGGTCGTCGCCGAATCACCGTAATAGCCGTCGAGCTTCACGCCGATATCGATCTTCACGATGTCGCCCTCGGCCAAGGCCCGCTTTTTCGACGGCACGCCGTGCACGACCTCTTCGTTGATCGAGGTGCACAGCACCGTCGGGAAACGCTTACCGGCCGCCTGCACATAATAACCCTTGAAAGCCGCTTCGGCTCCGGCCTCGTTTACCCGCTTCTCGGCGACCACTTCCAAATCATACGTCGTCACGCCCGGCTTCACCATGCCGCGCAGTTCATCCAAAATGCGCCGCACTAATTGGCCGGCCGCGTGCATTTTCTTGAGCTCCGACGGGCTCTTGCGGATGATCATGCCTGATTCAATAACTCAAAAATCGTCTCGGAGACCGACTCCGCCGCCGCCGCGCCGTCCACGGAGTGAATCGCCTCTCCCTGGGCCCGGTACACTTCAAAAACCGGCCGCGTCTCCTCTTCGTAGGCGCGTAACCGCTCACCGATCACCTCTTCGCGGTCGTCCGTCCGCACAACCAAGCGCGCGTGGCAGACGTCGCAAATATCGGAAATCGCGGGCGGATGCGAGTGGATGTTAAAGATAGCGCCGCACTTGGGACAAAGTCGCCGGCCGGTAATCCGCTTGATGAGTTCATTATAGCCAATCTTGATCTCCACCACCGTCGTGCGATGCCCGAGCGACTCCAACAACTGATCCACTTCGCCCACCTGCCCCGCCGTGCGGGGGTAGCCGTCCAACAAAAATCCACGTAAGCAATCGGGCTGCGCCAGCCTTGAGGCGGCTAATCCATTGACCAACTCGTCCGCCACCAACCGCCCGGCCGTAATTTCTCCCAACGCCGTCGTCCCCAACTCGGTGCCGCGACGAATCTCGTCGCGAATCATATCGCCGGTCGAGATCTGCGGAATACCGTAACGGGCGGCTATTTTCCGAGCCTGAGTGCCCTTTCCCGCTCCCGGCGGGCCGAATAGGATAACGGCCCCGATGCCGTCTGCGCCGCCCTGATTCATTCCTTGTCGCCCACGGTCCAAAACCGCTCGAACCCGCCGCTTAGGCGAACGACCGTCGGCCCCGAATCCTCCCTGCTTTCGGCGTAAAGCCCTCGTAGTGGCGCATCACCAACTGCGCCTCGATCTGGTTCACCGTATCCATCGCCACGCCCACCACGATCAGCAGCGACGTGCCGCCGAAGAAGAAGTTGACGTTCAAGCCTTCGAGAATCCAGCGCGGCAGTGTTTGATCCGCCCAATCCCCGATGAACGGCAGGTGATGCACTCGAGCCCCGGCGATCATCAGATCGGGAATCACCGAAATCAAGGCCAGGTAGAGTCCGCCGACCATCGTGATCTTCGTCAAAATTTGATTGATGTGCTCGGCGGTCGGCTTGCCCGAACGAATGCCGGGCACGAATCCGCCGTACTTCCGCATGTTGTCGGCCACTTCAGTCGGATTGAAGATGATCGACACATAGAAAAAACAGAAGAAGACGATCAGAAAAACATAGAGTGCCTCGTAGAGCGGCTCGCCGTAGGTAATCGGCGCCAGCACGTTCTGCAACAGTTGACTATTGGGGAACATCAGTGCGATCGTCTGCGGAAAGGCCAGCATCGACGAAGCGAAAATCACCGGAATCACACCGCCCGAGTTGACCTTCAGCGGCAAGTGCGTCGACTGGCCGCCCATCATGCGGCGACCGACGATGCGACGGGCGTATTGCACCGGGATGCGGCGCTCGCCACGCTCGACCATTACGATGAACCCCACCACCGCGACCATCCCAACCAAGATCACCACCAGTTGCAGCATGCTCCATTGGCGCGTCACGAAGACGTTGTCATACAGATTCTGAATCGCCCCGGGTAGTCCCACGACAATGCCCGCGAAAATGATCAGCGACATGCCGTTGCCGATGCCGCGGTCGCTGATCTGTTCGCCCAGCCACATGATGAAAGCCGTGCCGGTCGTCAGCGTCAAAATCGTCATCAGCACGAAACCGAAACCGGGTTCGCTCAACCCCTGCGTCTGCAGCATCTTCGCAATCGCCGACGATTGAATGATCGCCAGCCCGATCGTCAAATAGCGTGTCCACTGCGTGATCTTGCGGCGGCCCAACTCGCCTTCCTTCCGCAACTTTTCGAGAGTCGGGATGACGATCGTCAACAACTGCAAAATAATCGAGGCGGTGATGTAGGGCATGATGCCCAGCGCGAAAATCGTCAGCTGACTCAGCTGTCCGCCCGAGAACAAGTCCATGAACCCCAGCGCCGTCCCCGCCGCCTGTTCGAACAACTGCTGAAGTTGCTCGGTGTCGACGCCCGGCGTGGGAATATGGCCGCCGATGCGATACACCGCCAGCATCGCCAGGGTGAAGAAAATCCGCCGCCGGAGATCCGGGATGCGGAAGACGTTAACGATGGTATCGACAAGCTTCATGCGGAGAGAATTTCCACCTTGCCGCCGGCCTCTTCAATCTTCTCTTTCGCCGAGGCCGAGAAGCGATGCGCGGCCACGGTCAGCGGGCGCGTCAGCTCGCCATTGCCCAAAATCTTCAACCCCGCGCCCAACTTCTTCACGACGCCGTTTTGTTGCAGCAGCTCGGGATTGAAGCTGTCGCCCTCGAGCTCATCGAGCCGACCGACGTTGACGGCGGCGAACTCCTTGCGAAACAGGTTGTGGAAACCGCGCTTGGGCACGCGCCGAACCAACGGCATTTGCCCGCCCTCGAAACCTCGCCGGCGACTGTAGCCGGCGCGCGACTTCTGGCCGTTTTCGCCGCGCGTCGCCGTCTTGCCCATGCCGGAGCCGAAACCGCGGCCCACCCGCTTACGGCGATGATTCTGCCCTTTCGGCGGTTGCAGATCGCTCAGATTCATTTCGACACCTCGACCATGTGCGGCACTTTCGCCACCATGCCGCGAATGGAGTCATCGTCGGGCTTGACGACCGTTTGATTGATGCGTCGTAAACCCAGGCCGCGCAACACGGCCTTCAGCTTTTTCGGCGTCGCGATGGAGCTTTTTACCAGTCGAATTTTGATCGTGCCCGCCATGATTCCGTTTCTTCGATCATCCCACTTCAGCGCCAATCGCTACATCGTGTGTACGTCGATGCCGCGCATGGCGGCTACTTCGCTCTTCTCGCGCAACTGCTTGAGCGCCTCGAACGTCGCCTTGACGACGTTGTGCGGATTCTTCGTGCCGATCGATTTCGTCAGCACGTTCTGAATACCCGCCGCCTCGACGACCGCGCGAACAGCCCCCCCGGCGATGGTGCCCTTCCCGGCCCGCGCCGGTTTCAGCAGTACTCGACCCGCCCCGTAAACGCCCAATGTCACGTGGGGAATCGTGTGTTCGAGGACATTCACACGCAGCAGATTCTTCTTCGCCTTCTCGATGGCCTTGCGAATCGCCGCCGGAACCTCCTTGGCCTTGCCCTTGGCGTAGCCGACAACGTGCTTTTGCGGATCGCCGACGACGACCAGGGCCGTGAAACTCAGGTTCTTGCCGCCCTTGACGACCTTGGTGACGCGGTTGATATTGACAACCTGGTCCTTGAGGTCCAACGCGCCGATGTCGATGTGTTGCGATTCGCTCATGAATTCTTGCTCGTTTCTTGCTCGCTCAGATCTTCAACCCCGCCTCGCGGGCGGCCTCGGCCAGCGCCTGGACGCGGCCGTGATAACGATGCCCGCCGCGGTCGAAAAGCGCGTTTTCCACCCCGGCCTTGGCCGCTCTTTCGGCCACGCGCTTGCCGACATCGGAAGCCGCGGCGATATTGCCGCCGTACCCCCCCCCGGCGTCTTTATCCCGGGAACTCGCCATCGCCAGCGTGCGGCCGCTTTCGTCGTCGATCAACTGCGCGTAGATGTGCTTGAGCGAACGGAACACGGCCAGCCGCGGGCGCGCGGCGTCGCCGCGTACCTTCTTGCGAATTCGGCGATGAATACTCAACCGCCGGCTATCTCTGCCTGGAGGACTGTACATGAAAGTCGGCTCCCTAAGACTAATTCCTTCTCCCGATCACCGTGCGACTCATTGACACCGGCCCACCCACTTGGCTGCCGTGGAAAATGGGGGGCTGTCCCCCACTTTTTCACGGTCGCTACGCCGCCTTGGCGCCCGCCTTGCCTTCCTTCTTGCGCAGCCGTTCGCCGGCGTAGCGAATGCCCTTGTTCTTGTAAGGATCGGGGGGCCGCAGGGCGCGAATTTTCGCCGCCGTCTGCCCCACCACCTGCTTGTCGATGCCGGTCAAAGTGAGGGCGGTCTGCTTTTCGACCTTGACCTCCACCCCCTCCGGCATCAACACCTCGATCGTGTGCGAATAGCCCAGCGCGAAAACAACCACGCGGCCCGCCACCTGGGCGCGATAGCCGATGCCCACGATTTCAAGTTTCCTGGTGAAACCCTCGGTCACGCCGATCACGGCATTGGCCGCCAAGCTTCGCGCCAACCCGTGCAGGGCGGCGTCCTCGTCACGCTTTCTCGAGGCCGTCAACGAGCCCTCGTCGAGACGGAACTCGATACCGGAGGGAACCGGACATTCGAGCTTCCCCTTCGGCCCTTCGACCTGAAGACAAGCGGCCTCGATCGTCACTTTCGCCCCGGCGGGAACGGTTATCGGCAGGCGTCCAATTCTCGACATAAATCCCTACAAAACGTCGCAAAGAATCTCGCCGCCCACACCGGCCCGACGAGCCTCGCGCCCGGTCATCAGCCCTTGCGACGTGGTGAGAATATTGATTCCCATCCCCCCAATAACGCGCGGGATGCTCTTCGAATCGGTATAAACGCGGCGACCGGGTTTCGAAACCCGCTGAATCCGGGTAATGACCGGTGAATGGTCGGCGTTGTACTTCAGATACACCTTGATCACACTCTTGGTGTCTTCCGACGCCACGCGGTAATTCGTGATATAGCCCTGCGCCTTCAAGATGCGGGCCAAATCGGTCTTCAACTTCGAGGCCGGAATCTCAACCTTGATCTTGCGGGCCGTCTGGCCGTTGCGGATGCGGGTCAACATATCGGCGATCGGATCGGTATACATCGTTCGGTTTCCTTGGTTGTCGGCTCTCCGGTCACGCGGTCCCGCGTCGGCGGCAACCCCCTCTACCAACTGCTCTTGACGACGCCGGGCAACTCGCCGAGCAGAGCCAACTCGCGAAAACAGATTCGACAGAGCTTGAACTTTCGCAAGAACCCTCTCGGCCGGCCGCACCGTAGACAGCGGCTGCGCGCCCGGATCTTAAACTTCGGCTTCTTTTCTTCTCGAGCGATTTTTGCGATTCGTGCCATAGCCCCTTCCGTGAACCCTTCTCGATTCCTACCCTAGTCGTGAAACGGCATGCCCATCTTCTTGAGCAACGACAAGCCTT
The DNA here is from genome assembly GCA_965248235.1 of Bryobacterales bacterium. GTDB lineage: Bacteria > Acidobacteriota > Terriglobia > Bryobacterales > UBA6623 > UBA6623. The sequence continues at coordinate 659,708 of CBDFIU010000005.1, forward strand.
CCGGATCGGTCCTCGCCGTCGTCACCAAGGTAATGTTCATGCCCTTGACCTTGTCGACTTTCGAATATTCAATCTCGGGGAAAACCAACTGCTCCTTGAGCCCCAACGTATAGTTGCCCCGCCCGTCGAACGCCTTGGGAGAGATGCCGCGAAAATCACGCACCCTCGGCAGAGCGACATTGACCAAGCGGTCGAAAAATTCCCACATTCGCGCGCCGCGCATAGTCACCGCCAACCCGATCGGCATGCCTTGCCGCAGCTTGAAAGCCGCGATCGACTTGCGGGCCTTGGTGATGATCGGCTTCTGACCGGTAATTTGCCCCATCTCCTTGGCCCCGGTCTCAAGCAAGCGCGCATTCTGAATCGCCTCGCCCAAACCCATATTCACCTTGATCATGACGATCTTCGGGATCGCCATCGAACTCGAGTAGCCGAACTCCTTTTGCAGCGCCGGCGCAACGTCGTTCCAGTATCGTTCTTTGAGTCGCGGTGTCATCGCTTCTTCTTCGCGGGGGTTATTCCGCCCCCCGGTATTCCTTCATGGCCGGCGCCGGCCCCTGGACCTTCTTCTCGATCGGCTCCCCGGCCTAGCTCTTCTTCTCGATCGGATCGCCGCACTTAACGCACACCCGAGCCCGACGCCCGTCGGCGTCAACCCGCCTTGCGGTGCGAGCCGGGCCGCACGAAGAGCACACCAGCATCACGTTCGACAGCGCGATCGAGGACTCGCTCTCCGCCACGCCGCCCTTGATCTGGCGTTGCGGATTCGGTCGCACGTGCTTCTTCATCATCATCACGTGCTCGACCAACACCCGCCCGCGCCTGCGGTCGACCGAAAGAACGCGGCCCTGCTTGCCGCTGTCGCGACCGGCAATGACCGCCACCGTATCTTCCTTGCGAATGTCCGTCTTCGTCATCCGTCTCAACTTCCCGCTTGCCTCGATCGCCGCCCCGGTCGCCGTCGGCCCGACCGGCTACAGCACTTCCGGCGCCAACGAAACAATCTTCATAAACCGCTTGTCGCGCAGCTCACGGGCCACCGGCCCGAAAACACGCGTTCCCACCGGCTCGCCCAACTCGTCCACCAACACGGCCGCGTTGTTGTCAAAGCGAATATAGGTGCCGTCGGCCCGCCGCGCTTCCTTGCGGGTGCGCACGATCACCGCGCGCACAACCTGCCCTTTCTTCACGTTCGAGTCCGGCACGGCTTCCTGCACCGACGCCATCACAATGTCGCCCAGCCCGGCGTGCAGACCCGTGTTGCCGCCCCTCGGCTGAATCGTACGCAACCGCCGCGCCCCGGAGTTGTCGGCCACTTCCAGCCGAGTGCGAGAGCCGATCATGCCTTCTCACTCCCCGCGGTCAAGACCTCGGCGCGCGCCGGCTTCCAAACCACGTCGGCCAAACGCCAGCGCTTGAGCTTGCTCAGCGGCCGGCATTCAACGATGCGCACGCGATCACCGACCTCCGCCACACCCTTCTCGTCATGCGCGTAAAACTTCGATTTCCGCGTCACGATGCGCCGGTAGAGCGGATGCGCCACACGGCGGCTGACCTCCACGACAATCGTCTTCGCCATGTGGGTCGAAACCACCATGCCGGTTTTCTGCTGACCGCCGCCGCGGCCCGATGATTGCGCCTGCTCGCCCATCAATTGCTTCCTTTGGCTTTCGCCGCCTCGCGTTGCCCCGACACCGTCAACACCCGCGCCAGATCCTTTTTCAACCCACGGTACTTTTTCACACCGTCGGCCTGCCCCATCTCAATCTGAAACCGCAGGCGAAAAATCTGCTCCTTGATCTCAGACTGCTTGGCGGCCAACTCTTCGTCGCCCAGGTCGCGAACCTCTTCCGCCTTCATGACAAGCCCCCGAACTCGCGGTTGACGAAACGCGTCGGGATCGGGAGTTTCTGCGCGGCCAGCTGCATCGCGCGGGCCGCCAAGGCCTCGGGAACGCCTTCGACCTCGAAGAGCATTCTCCCGGGCTTGACCACCGCCACCCACTGTTCCGGTGCGCCCTTGCCCTTGCCCATGCGCGTCTCGGCGGGCTTCTTCGTGATCGGCTTGTCGGGGAAAATACGAATCCACAACTTGCCGCCGCGCTTGATGTGGCGGTTAATCGCCACGCGCGCCGCCTCGATTTGCCGGTCGGTCACCCAACCCACGTCCATCGCCTTGAGCCCGAACTCACCGAACGACAGCACCGAGCCGCGCCAGGCCTTGCCTCGGCGCTTGCCGCGCTGCACCTTGCGGTGCTTCACTTTTTTCGGCATCAACATGACGTAATTCCTTGTTCGTTCCCGTATTCCCCGGTGACCCTACGACCCGCTTTCATCGGGCGAGGCGGGGGGATCCCCGACAGCCGGCTCGGTGGGCTCTTCGGGCTTCTCGGCCGACACCGGCGCACTCTCGGCCGGCGGCGCGGCGGCCGCGGGCTCGGCGGTCTCCTCGGACGGCGCTGACGCCTTGGCCGATTCCGCTCCGCCGATCGGCGGCTTCACCGGCGCCGGCCCGTCCGCGACGGGCGGCTCGACGACGGGCGCGGGCGGCGGCGAAGCCGCCTCGGCCGGCGACGGGCCGGGTTGTGCGCCGCGGTCGATCGCCCGCGAGGCGCGAATGCGTTCACGCTCTTTCTCTCCCGCCGAGCGGGCCTCGCGACGCCGCGCCGGCTCGAGCGTCTCGATCTCGCCGGTCGAACGCGCCGGTCCGCGAGCATCGAGAATATCGCCCTTGTAAATCCAACACTTCACGCCGATCACGCCGTAGGTCGTGAAGGCCTCGGAAAAACCGTAATCGATATCGGCTCGCAAGGTCTGCAACGGCAGTCGTCCTTGCAAGTTCCATTCGCTGCGGGCGATCTCACGACCGTTCAGCCGGCCGGCCACCCAGATCTTGATGCCCTTGCAGCCGAAACGCTGCGCCGAATCAACGGCCTTCCTCATGGCGCGGCGAAAAGCCACCCGTTTTTCGATTTGCAGGGCCACGGACTCGGAAACCAACTGCGCGTCAAGCTCGGGCCGATGCACTTCTTGAATGTCGATATAGACTTCGCGCTGCGTCTTTTCCTGTAAGTCCTGCTTCAGCTTTTCGATCTCCGAGCCTCGCCGCCCGATGACGATACCCGGACGCGCGGTGCGAATCGTGATCCGTAACTTGTTGCCCGGCCGATCGATCTCGATCGAACTAATGCCGGCGGCGCGCAGCCGGTGCCGCAGGTGCTTTTTCAGCTTCAGGTCTTCGTGCAGCAGCGTCGCGTAACCTTGCTTGGCGAACCAGCGCGAGCGCCAAGGCTTGGTGTAGCCCAACCGAAACCCGTAAGGATGTACTTTCTGGCCCATAGCGTTCGCTTCGCCGCCTAGGCGGCGTCGTCCTCCTCGTCGTCATCGGCGCGGCCGTCGGAAACGGTCACGACAATGTGCGCCAACTTGTGCTTGTAGCGCGAAGCCCGCCCCATCGCCGCCGCCCGCAATCGATAGAGCACCGGCCCTTCGTTGACATAGGCGTCGGTCACCACCAACTCGTCGACGTCGACGTCGGCGACATCCTCGGCGTTGGCGATCGCCGAACGCAGCAGCTTTTCCACTTGCGGGGCGACCCGCTTGTTGGTCTGCCTCAGAATCGTCAATGCTTCCGACGCCGCCCGGCCTCGAATCAAATCGATCACCAGCCGCGCCTTCTGGGGCGACACCCGCACGTAATTTAGTTTCGCCGTTGCCTGCATCACCGTCTCGTTCCGCTTAACCCGCCCGTCCGGATTTCCCGCCCCGGTCGGCGTGACCGCGGTAAGTTCTCGTCGGCGCGAATTCGCCAAGCTTGTGACCCACCATATTCTCGGTCAGAAATACCGGGATAAACTTGCGGCCGTTGTGGACCGCGATGGTTTGCCCCACCCACTCCGGCAAGATCGTCGAACGCCGCGACCATGTCTTGATGACTTTCTTGTCGCCGCGGGCATCATGCGCCCCGATCTTGCGCGCCAGATGCTCGTCGTAAAACGGTCCTTTTTTTACCGAACGGCCCATGTTTTCACTCTCAAGTTCTCAGCGTCGCGGCTACTTCTTCCCTCGCCGCCCGACGATGTACTTGTCGGTGCGCCGATTGTTGCGCGTCTTGTAGCCTCGGGTCGGCACGCCCCAAGGCGTCACCGGATGTCGTCCGCCCGACGATCGGCCCTCGCCGCCGCCGTGCGGGTGATCGACCGGGTTCATCGTCACGCCGCGATTGTGCGGCCTCTTGCCCGCCCAGCGGCTGCGCCCCGCCTTGCCCCAGGAAACATTCCCGTGGTCGACGTTGCCCACCTGCCCGATCGTCGCCATGCAGTCGATCAAGGTCCGCCGCGTCTCGCCCGACGGCAGCTTCAGCAGCGCGTAACCGCCCTCTTTCGAAATCAGGCGAACCACCGACCCCGCCGCGCGCGCCATTTGCCCGCCCTTGCCGGGCCGCAACTCGACGTTATGCACGATCGTTCCCGGAGGAATGTGCCGCAGCGGCAACGCATTCCCGACCAAGATATCGGCCTCAGGGCCCGACATCACCTTCATGCCCTTCTTAAGCCCGACCGGCTGTAGAATATAGCGCTTCTCGCCGTCCGCGTAGTGCAGCAAAGCCAAGTTCGCCGATCGATTCGGATCGTAATCGACCTCGGCCACCACGGCGGGAACGCCCGTCTTATTGCGCTTGAAATCGACTTCACGGTAGCGCTTCTTATGCCCGCCGCCGCGGAACCAAATACAGATGCGCCCCGTGTTATTGCGTCCCCCGGAACGCTTTTTGCCCTTGACCAGCGACTTTTCCGGGTTCTTGCGCGTAATCTCCTCGCGCGTGACCGTCGTTTGAAAACGTCTGGTCGGCGTGGTCGGTCTGTATGTCTTAATCGGCATTTGCGCTTCGCCTTGAAAAAGTCCCGCCTCAGAGCTGCGCGTACTCGACCATCTTCTCGCCCTCGGCGAGCTTCACGTACGCCTTCTTCCAATTCGGGCGATAACCGGTAAAGCGTCCCCGCCGCCGCATCTTGCCGCCGTAGTTGGCGGTTCGAACCTCGGCGACCTTCACCTTGAAAATCTTCCGCACCGCGTTCTTGATATCCGTCTTGGTCGCGTTCGGATGCACGCGGAAACACATCGTCTGCTCAAGGGCGCGAATCGTTTCGCTCTTCTCGGTGATGCAGGCGCCGCGAATGACGTCGTAGGGACTCACTTCAACACCTCCGAGCAGTGCCGCGCGGCGTCCTCGGAAAAAATCAAGGTCTTGTGCCGCAACAAGTGATAAGGATGAATCTCGCGGCTGCCGAGCAAAGTCACCCCCGGCACATTGCGGCTCGACAGGCGCAAATTCTCGTTCTCGCCGTTGGAAACCAACAAGACCGACGCCTCGGCGCCCAACCGATCAAGCGCCTGGGAAAATTCCTTCGTCTTCGGGGCGGCCAGATCGAAATTCTTGACAACTTTCATGGCCCCGTCCGCCAGCCGCGCCGAAAGCGCCGAACGCAACGCCCCAAGCAGCATCTTGCGCGGTAGATGATAGCTGTAGTCGCGTGGTTTCGGCCCATGCACCGTGCCGCCGCCGCGCCACAGCGGAGAACGGTTCGACCCGGCCCTCGCGCGTCCCGTTCCTTTTTGCCGCCAGGGCTTCCTGCCACCGCCGCGAACCTCGCCCTTCCCCTTGGTCTTGTGCGTTCCGGCGCGATGCGCGTTACGGTAGTGGTGCACCGCCTGATAGAGCAAGTTCTTGTTCACCGCCGAGGCAAACACCTCCTCGGCGAGATCGAGCGAACCCACGACCTTGTTGTCCAAATCGACTATGTCTACCTTCGGCATCGCTTTTCCGCTTCCGTGAACCCTTAGGTGCGCCGCACGACGACATAACCGCCGTTGGGACCCGGCACCGCGCCCCGCACCAAAATCACGTTATTGTCCGCATCCACCTCGACGATTTCGAGGTTTCTCGCCGTCACGCGCTTCGAACCCATCTGCCCGGGCAGCTTCACACCCTTCAAGACCCGCGACGGCCAGGCGCTCTGGCCGATCGAACCCGGCTCGCGATGCGACATCGAACCATGCGACTCGGGCCCGCGACTCTGTCCGTGGCGCTTGATGTTGCCCTGAAAACCGCGCCCCTTGCCCGTGCCAACCACATCCACGATCTCGGAAACCGTGAAATGCTCGGCCAACACTCGGTCGCCCATCTTCATTTCGGCGGCCTCGCCCTCGACCCGAAACTCGCGCAAAAACCGTAGCGGCTCGACATCGGCCTTCTTGAAATGACCCTGCATCGGCTTGGGCACATTCTTCGACTTGATGAACTCGACCAAACCGAGTTGCACCGCTTCATAGCCGTCCTTGTCCGATGTCTTTCGCTGCACGACGACGCACGGGCCGACCTTCAAGACCGTCACGGGAACAACCTTCCCGCTCTCGGCGAAGATCTGCGTCATTCCGACCTTCTTCCCTAAGATTCCCGGCGTCATCGTAGTTTCTCTTTTGCTCGTGTCCGCTACCCGCCGAAAGCCTTGATCTCGACATCAACGCCCGCCGGCAGATCCAGCCTCATCAACGCATCGACGGTCTGCTGCGTCGGCTCCAAAATGTCGAGCAAGCGCTTGTGCGTTCGAATCTCAAACTGCTCGCGCGACCTCTTATCGGAGTGAACCGATCGATTCACCGTGTACTTATTCTTGACCGTCGGCAGTGGAATCGGCCCGGCGACTTGCGCCCCGGTCCGTTTCGCGGTTTCGACGATTTCGCCCGTCGACTGGTCAAGCACCCGATGGTCATAGGCCTTGAGCCGAATGCGGATTCTTTCTTTCGGCATGTCGCTACTCGATGATATCGCTGACCGTTCCGGCGCCGATCGTACGGCTGCCTTCCCGAATCGCGAACCGCAAGCCCTTCTCCATCGCCACCGGCGAGATCAACTCCACGTCCATCGCCACGTTGTCGCCCGGCATCACCATCTCGGTGCCCTCCGGCAACGTCGCCACTCCCGTCACATCCGTCGTCCGGAAGTAAAACTGCGGCCGATACCCGCTGAAGAACGGCGTGTGTCGCCCGCCCTCATCCTTCTTCAGCACATACACTTCGCCCTTGAATTTCGTGTGCGGCGTGATCGACCCAGGCTTCGCCACCACCTGCCCGCGCTCGACTTCGTCCTTCTCCAAGCCGCGCACCAACAACCCCACGTTGTCGCCCGCCTCGCCTTGGTCCAGCAGCTTCTTGAACATCTCGACCCCGGTGATCACGCGCTTCTGCGTCTCTCGAAATCCGACGATCTCCATCTCCTCGCCAACCTTCACCGTCCCGCGCTCCACTCGCCCCGTCACCACCGTCCCGCGTCCCGAAATCGAGAATATATCCTCGATCGGCATCAAAAACGGCTTGTCCTTCTCGCGCACCGGCGTCGGGATGTACTCATCCACCGCCGCCATCAACTTCTCAATGTCCGCCTCGGCGCCCTCTTTGCCGTCCAACGCATTCAGCGCCGAACCTGGAATCATCGGAATGTCGTCGCCGGGAAAATCATAGCTCGACAACAACTCCCGTACTTCCAGTTCCACCAACTCGAGCAATTCCGGATCATCCACCGCGTCGCACTTGTTCAAGAACACGACCACGTAGGGCACCCCCACCTGCCGCGCCAACAAGATATGCTCCCTCGTCTGCGGCATCGGACCATCCGTCGCCGCCACCACCAAAATCGCACCGTCCATCTGCGCCGCGCCGGTGATCATATTCTTGATGTAATCGGCGTGGCCGGGACAATCCACATGCGCGTAGTGGCGATTGGAGGTCTGATACTCGACGTGCGCCACGGCGATCGTGATGCCGCGGGCTTTCTCTTCCGGCGCATTATCGATCGAGTCAAACGAACGAAACGATACCGACGAATCGTGCCTTTGCAGCACTTTCGTGATCGCCGCCGTCAACGTCGTCTTGCCGTGATCGATATGCCCGATCGTCCCCACGTTCACGTGCGGCTTACTACGATCAAATTTCTCCTTCGCCATGTCCTTCTCGCTCCTGCTTGTCGCTTCTTTCGTCTCGGTGGGCCGGTGAACGCCCTAATGCAAAACGCCCCCTCGAACGCGGCCGATCACTTCCTCGGCCACCTGAGTGGGCGCTTGCTCGTAACCCTTCAAGTGCATCGTATGCGTGCCGCGCCCCTGCGTGCGCGAACGCAAATCCGTCGCGTACCCGAACATCTCGGCCAACGGGACCGCCGCCTTGACGATCTGCGAGCCGCCGTGCAACTCCATGCCCCCGACCCGGCCGCGGCGACTACTGATGTCGCTCATCACATCGCCCATATACTCCTCGGGCACGACGACCTCGACCGCCATGACGGGCTCGAGCAAGACCGGTGAAGCCTTGCGGGCGCCGTCTTTGTAAGCCATCGAGCCGGCAATCTTAAACGCCACTTCCGAGCTGTCGACCTCGTGAAAACTGCCGTCATCGAGGGTGACCTTGACATCCACCGTCTCGTAGCCGGCCAACACGCCCGACTCCATCGCCTCGCGAACGCCGCGCTCGATCGACGGAATGTACTCCCGCGGAATCGCGCCGCCGGTGATCTTGTTCACAAACTCGAAACCGCCGTCGGGATTCGGCTCGATCGTGACGCGGCAATGCCCGTACTGGCCGCGGCCGCCCGATTGGCGCACGAAACGGCCCTCGGCGGCAACCTTCTTACGAAGCGTTTCGCGATAGGCCACCTGCGGCTTGCCGACATTGGCGGAAACCTGAAACTCCCGCAACAGCCGGTCGACCAAAATCTCCAGATGCAACTCGCCCATTCCCGACAGAATCGTCTGCCCGGTATCAGGGTCGGTGACGACGCGGAAAGTCGGGTCCTCTTGCGCCAGCTTCCCGAGCGCCATGCCGATCTTCTGCTGGTCGGCCTTGGTGCGCGGCTCGACGGCGAGCGAAATCACCGGCGTCGGGAAATCGATGCGCTCCAAAACCACTGGCGCATCGGCGTCGCAAACCGTGTCCCCGGTCTGGACCGTCTTCAGCCCCACCACGGCCACAATATCGCCCGCGCTCACCGCCTCGACGTCCTGGCGCTTGTTGGCGTGCATCTCAAGCAGCCGCCCCACGCGCTCGCTGCGCCTCTTGGCGATGTTATAAACCGAACCGCCCGCCTTCAGCACGCCCGAATAGACCCGCACAAAGGCCAACTGCCCCACGTAAGGATCGGTCATGATCTTGAAGACCAAAGCCGAAAAAGGCGCCTTCGCGTCGGCCGGACGCACCAGCGTCTCCTCGCCCGCCAAATCCGTCCCCTCGACGGCGGGCACCTCGAGCGGCGAGGGCAGATAATCAACAACGGCGTCCAGCAACCGCTGCACGCCTTTGTATTTGAAGGCCGACCCGCAAAGCGCCGGCGTAATTTTCATCGAGATCGTCGCGCGACGAATGCCTTCGCGTAGATCGTCGTTCAAGATCGTTTCGCCCTCGACAAATTTTGCGAACAAGACGTCGTCTTGCTCGGAAACCCGCTCGATCAGTTGCGCGCGGCGTTGGGCGGCGAGTTCCCGCAACTCTTCGGGAATCTCCGCCGTGTCGTACTGCGCGCCCAACGTATCGTCGCGCCACAGAATCGCCTGCATGTCGACCAAGTCGACCACGCCGCGCAACTCCGCCTCGCTGCCGATCGGAATTTGGATCGGCACCGGATTGGCCTTGAGCCGCTCGCGAATCGTCCCCACGGCAAGATCAAAGTCCGCCCCCACCCGGTCCATCTTGTTGATGAAACAAATCCGCGGAACGTTATACTTGTCCGCCTGACGCCACACCGTCTCCGACTGCGGCTGCACGCCCGCAACGGCGTCGAAAACCGCGATCACGCCGTCCAGCACGCGCAGGCTGCGCTCAACCTCGGCGGTGAAATCCACATGACCCGGCGTGTCGATAATGTTGATCTGGCAGTCGCGCCAATAGCAGGTCGTCGCGGCCGAGGTAATCGTGATGCCCCGCTCCTGCTCCTGCGCCATGAAATCCATGGTCGCGGTGCCGTCATGCACCTCGCCCATCCGGTGCAGACGTCCGGTGTAGTAGAGGATCCGCTCCGTCGTCGTCGTCTTCCCGGCGTCAATGTGCGCCGCGATGCCGATATTGCGGTACTTCTCTAATGGAACAGACGCGGACATAATTCAATTCTTTCGGGCCGCCGTCAAAGCGCGGCCGATTCGATCACTCCTGCTACCAGCGATAGTGCGCGAACGCCTTGTTGGCCTCCGCCATGCGATGCACGTCTTCACGTTTCTTGATCGCCGAACCGCGGCTCGCCGCCGCTTCCATGAATTCGGCCGACAGCCGGTCGGCCATGCTGTTTTCCGAACGCCCCCGCGCATAACCAATCAACCAGCGAATCGCCAGGCTCGAGCGGCGATTCGACGCCACTTCGATCGGTACCTGGTAGTTCGCGCCGCCGACGCGCCGCGACTTTACTTCGACGACCGGCTTACAGTTTTCCACGGCCTTTTTGAAAACCTTCAGCGGGTCTTCGTCGGAGCGTTCCCGAATTTGATCCATCGCGGCATAGAAAAGGCGCTCGGAAACCGACTTCTTCCCGGCCACCATCAAGCAATTGATAAACTTCGACACCAACGTCGAGTTATACACCGCATCGGGCTGCGGGGTGCGCTTGGGGACTTCTCTGCGTCGCGGCATGATCTCCTCTATCGATCCCTATTGCTTCGGGCGCTTGGCTCCGTATTTACTCCGCGACTGGCGGCGGTCGTTGACCCCGGCGGCGTCCAACGTCCCCCGAATCACGTGATAACGCACGCCGGGTAGATCCTTCACGCGGCCCCCGCGAATCAGCACGATCGAGTGCTCCTGCAGGTTATGACCCACCCCCGGGATATACGTCGTCACTTCGATCCCGTTGGTCAGACGCACACGCGCCACCTTGCGCAATGCCGAGTTCGGCTTCTTCGGCGTCACCGTATAGACGCGCGTACATACGCCGCGTTTTTGCGGACAAGACTGCAGCGCCGGACTGTCGGTCCCGTACTTGGGAACCTTCCGCCCCTTGCGCACTAACTGATTAAATGTCGGCACCGTTTCTACCCGTTCTTATCCCGCTCGGTGGGCCGCAAACTTCCTACTGCCCCGTTCGCCGCGGCCGCACAGCTTCCCTGTCCGGCCCGACGACGGTGGACGCACCGCCCCCGGTCAACCCATGCGTGAAGAAATTGCAGTCGCCATATGGGCCTCGCCGGCGCGAGCCTTCCCGACGACGTGCAGCCAGGACCCTTCGACTTCGCGGAAACCTTCCGCTTCCTCAACAAGTTAAGCCCACCGCGGTCGATCCAAACCACGACCCTTTTATCCTACCTCAAAGCGACGGTCAAGCCAACTTACGGCACAAGAAAAGTGGAGAACGGACAACGGCGAACAGATGCCGGGCTCATGGATTATGTTATCCGAGCCGAATCGCAAGTGTCAACCACGAACTGGTGGTTAACCGTCGAATTTTCCGCATTATGTCCGGAGCGCCACTATTTTCGCCGACACCGCGCACCCCCTCAGGCCCCCGCCGGCGCACGGCCCACCACGGCCCGTTCCCGCTCCAACTCGATCTTATCCTTGAGCAGCCGCAGGGCCTCGGGGCGGTCGCCGGCCTTTTCCGCCTGCTCGATCCGCCTTCGCACCGCTCGATATCGTTTCTCCCAACCGCGCCGCTTGAGCGCCCCGAGCGCCTGGCGGGCATGGTCGAGTGAAATCTCATTACCCGTCTGCTCGAAAACGATCAACCATAATCTTTCTCGATCCTTCGTCTCGAGCCGGCCCTCGACCCCGCTGTATTGAAAAACATCGTCCGACCCTCCCGTCGCCGCTATCGCTTCGAAGATATTCGCCGCGGCGAGATTCTCCGCGCGTGCCGTTTCGGTCGCCGCGGTCAGCATCTCGTCACGCGCTTCGGCGGATTCAAGCAGCGTGCGCACCAGCAGCTTCTCGCTCTGCGACAGTTCGTCGAGCGGCGAGGTGGTAAACGCCGGCGGACGACGATCAACCGCTGCTCGCCGAAATTGATCGAGCACAAGCCCCGGGTCGATGCCCAAGTAAGCCGCTGCTTCGTCGGCCTGCGCGGCCCGCCGAATCTTATCCGGCGCCAGGTTGATCGCCGGCATCAGCAGCCCGAGAGCCGCCACCCGACCCTCGCTCGTCGTCAAGTCGAATTGCTCCCGCGCCCGCTCGGCCAACCAGACATGGTAGCTCGGCGCCTTGTCGAGCAGGGCGCGGTAGGCTTCCCCGCCCTTTTGTCCGCAGAAATCCGCCGGGTCGAGCCCGCCCGGCAAGGTCAGGACGCGAACATCCAGACTCTCCTCGAGCAGCAGTTCGATCGAGCGCTGCGCCGCGCTCTGCCCGGCCGGGTCGGGATCGAAATTCACCACAACCGACGTCACATGGCGCCGCAAGATTCGAACTTGCTGAGGCGTTAGGGCCGTGCCGCAGGTCGCCACCACGGCCGGAAAACCCGCCCCGCAAACCCCGATAACGTCCATGTACCCCTCGACCAGCACGACGCGGTTCTCCTTGCGCATCACCGGCCGCGCCCGGTGAAGATTATAGAGAATCGAGCTTTTGTGGTAAATCGAAGTCTCCGGCGAATTCAAATACTTCGGCTGTTGGTCCGGCAAGACGGCGCGCCCGCCGAAGGCTACGATCCGGCCGGTTTCATTCATAATCGGAAAGGTCAGCCGATCCCGAAAACGATCGTAGAAATCAGGGCGCTCCCGTCCCTTGCCGATCAACCCGGAGGCCTCGTAGTGCTCCGCGGCGATCCCTTCTTTCTCGAATCGAGCCTTGAGGCGGCTTCCCCCGGCGGCAAAACCCAACCCGAATTCCTTGATCGCCTCCGGACCCAACCCCCGCCCGGCAAGATACTCCCGCACGTGCGCCCCCGTCGGAGAAGCCAGTTGCTGCTCGAAGAGCGATTGCGCGACTTCGTGCATCCGGCCGAGCACTTCGCGCCGTCGACTTTCCGCGTCCGACAGATCCCCCGCGCCGCGTTCGGGCAACGGGATACCGAACTGCTGGGCCAAGCTCTTGAGAGCCTCGAAGAAACTCAACCCCTGCAATTCCATCAGAAAACTAAAGACATCACCGCCCTTGCCGCACCCAAAGCATTTGTAGAACTGCATGCCCTGGTGCACCGAAAACGACGGTGTCTTTTCCGAATGAAAAGGACACAGGCCGACCCAGCGTTCCGGCCCTTGTTTCCGAAGCCTCACCGACTCGCCGATCACGGCGACGATGTCGACCGACGACTTAACCTGTTGGGCGAATTCCAAAGCGATCGAACCCCGCGCGAATCCTATCCTAGCGTGTCGCCCAGGTTCCTGTCGCCGCGCTCCGTGACGCCGAAGTACGTGACGCCGAAGTACGTGTCGGGGAATCGCCGTTTACCAGGGACAAGGCCCAACCGCCGGAGGCGTCCCGACTTCGTCGGCGACAGGTTTTCCGTGGTTCGACGCCACGGAATTCGGCGTCACCTCCAAAGAAAAACCCCCGCAACCGCCGCCAGGCCGTTGCGGGGGCGTTAAGCCAAAAACTAGTCGCCGGCCGGCTTGGTCGGCAGCGGCAGACTCTCGGGCACGGCGACGGCTTCCTCGGCCAACTTCGCCGCCGGGTACTCGAGCGGCGTATCGTCCCCGTATCCGGGAATGCCGCTGAGGTATTCGACCTCGGGGGAGACCTCTTCGACTTCGTCCTCGCCGGCGATCTTGACGTTGCGGTAAATATCGAGCCCGGTACCGGCCGGGATCAGCCGCCCAACGATGACGTTCTCCTTGAGCCCGCGTAAATGATCGACTTTGCCGGAAATCGCGGCTTCGGTCAACACGCGCGTGGTCTCTTGGAACGACGCCGCCGAAATAAACGAATCGGTCGCCAACGACGCTTTCGTGATACCCATCAACAACGGACGCCCAACCGCCGGCTCCTGGTCCTTGGCGACCAGATCTTCGTTGGTGTGGAAGAAGCGGAACTTATCGACTACCTGTTCGAGCAGGAACTCGGAATCGCCCACGTTCTCGACCTTGATCCAGCGCATCATTTGACGCACGATCACTTCCAAGTGCTTGTCGTTGATGTTGACGCCCTGTAGGCGGTAGACCTCCTGGATTTCGTTGACCAGGTATTTCTGCAGTTCCTTTTCCCCGAGCACGGCCAGAATATCGTGCGGGTCGCGCGGACCGTCCATCAGCGGCTCGCCGGCGGTGACCTTCTCGCCCTCTTGGACGTTGATGTGAACACCCCTCGGCAGCGAGTACTCGCGCTCATCGCCGTTCTCGGCGGCAACATAGATCTTGCGCAACCCCTTGCTGATTTCTCCGTAACGAACCGCTCCGTCGATTTCCGAAATCACGGCGGTTTCCTTAGGCCGACGCGCCTCAAACAGCTCAACCACGCGCGGCAGACCACCCGTAATGTCCTTCGTCTTGGTGGTCTCGCGCGGGATCTTCGCCAGCACGTCGCCGTCATGAATCGCATCCCCGTCGCGAACCATTAAGTGCGCGTTGGTGGGAATCAGATACTTCCGAAGAGCCTTGCCCTTGGCGTCGCGCAGCTCAACCCGCGGTTGCCTTTTCTCGTCCGGTGAGTCGGTAACGACCCATTGCGACATACCGGTCACTTCATCCACTTGCTCCTGCAAGGTAACGCCCTCTTGCAGATCGATGAAGTGGCAATGGCCGCCGACCTCGGTCAGAATCGAGAAAGTGTAGGGGTCCCACTCGAGCAGGATCTGCCCGGCCGTCACCGCGTCGCCGTCGGCGACCCGCAACCGCGCCCCGTAAACGACTTGGTAACGCTCTTTCTCGCGTCCCTTTTCGTCGACAACCGCGAGAATGCCGTTGCGGTGCATGGCGACCAAATCGCCTTCCTTGTTGCGCACCGTCACGATATCGATAAACTTCGCGAAGCCGTCGGACTTGACGTCCTGCGTCGACTGCTCCGACACTCGCGTCGCCGTTCCGCCGATGTGGAACGTGCGCATCGTCAGCTGCGTACCCGGCTCTCCGATCGATTGAGCGGCAATGACGCCCACCGCCTCGCCGCGTTCGACCAAGCGCCCGGTGGCCAGGTTTCGGCCGTAGCACATGCGGCAGACGCCGCGTTCGGCTTCGCAAGTCAGCACCGAGCGAATGCGCACCCGCTCGATGCCAGCTGCCTGGATCGCCGCCGCCAGCTCTTCGGTGATCTCCTGGTTCACCTCGACCACCCTTCCGCCCTCGTAGTCGCGGATCTGCTCGAGCGAAACGCGGCCGACAATGCGGTCCCGCAACGGCTCGATGATTTCGCCCGATTCCACGATCGACTCGACGAAGATTCCTTCGTTGGTCGTGCAGTCGGGCTCGGTGATGATGACGTCTTGCGCCACGTCGACCAACCGGCGCGTGAGGTAGCCCGAGTCGGCCGTCTTCAACGCCGTGTCGGCCAAACCTTTGCGCGCACCGTGCGTCGAGATGAAGTACTGCAACACGTTGAGCCCCTCACGGAAGTTCGCCGTAATGGGTGTCTCGATAATCTCGCCGCTCGGCTTCGCCATCAGGCCGCGCATGCCCGACAACTGCCGGATCTGCTGCTTCGAACCGCGCGCGCCCGAGTCGGCCATGATGTAAATCGGGTTGATCGTCTCGCCGCTGTTGTCTTGCGATTCCATGCCGTCAAACATTTCGTCGGAGACGCGTTCAGTCAGCTTCGACCAAATCTCGATGATCTTGTTGTAGCGCTCGCCGTGCGTAATCGCGCCGTCGAGGTACTGCTGCTCAACCGACATGACGTCTTTTTGCGCACCCTTTACGAGCCGCTCCTTTTCCGCCGGCACGACCATATCGTCAATGCCCACCGAAATCCCGGCCTTCGTGGCGTACTGGAAGCCCAGATACTTGAGGTCGTCGATCATCTTGACCGTCTTCTCGCGCCCGAATTTCAGGTAGCAGTACCGCACCAGTTGCGTCAGACCCTTCTTCTTCAAAAGGCCGTTCACAAAAGGCATCTCGTTGGGCAGATCGTCGTTGAGAATCACGCGGCCGACCGTCGTATTCAAGTACTGCTTGGTGAATTCGACCGGCTCGGCGTGGAGCACGTTTTGGCTGTCGAATGCGTCAACCAGGTCGACAACACTGCCGGTGTAGTAGAGCTTGATCGGCGTCAGCGTCTCGACTTCGCCCATGTCGAGCGCCAACAGCACCTCTTCCATGCTGCCGAAGGTGCGCCCTGCCCCGGTCGCCCCGGAGCGCTGCTTGGTGAGGTAATAAATCCCCAGCACCATGTCTTGGGTCGGCGTGGCGATCGGCGCGCCGTTCGCCGGCGAGAGCAGGTTGTTCGCCGAGAGCATCAGCACCTGCGCCTCGACTTGCGCCTCGGGCGAGAGCGGAATATGCACCGCCATCTGATCGCCGTCGAAATCCGCGTTGAAAGCCGTGCAGACCAGCGGATGAATCTTGATCGCCTTGCCTTCCACCAGCACCGGCTCAAAGGCCTGAATGCCCAATCGGTGCAAGGTGGGCGCGCGGTTCAACAACACCGGATGATGCTTGATGACCTCCTCGAGAATGTCCCAAACCACCGCGTCCTGCTGCTCGACCAATTCCTTGGCCTGCTTGATCGTCGTACAGTGCCCGCGCTGTTCGAGCCGCTGATAGATGAAGGGCTTGAACAGCTCGAGGGCCATCTGCTTGGGCAGACCGCATTGATGGAGTTTCAGCTCCGGTCCGACCACGATCACCGAACGCCCGGAGTAATCGACGCGCTTGCCGAGCAAGTTCTGACGGAAACGGCCCTGTTTGCCCTTGAGCGTGTCCGAAAGCGATTTCAAGGGCCGATTGTTGGCCCCGCGCAGCACGTGACCGCGCCGTCCGTTGTCAAACAGCGCGTCCACCGCTTCCTGCAACATGCGCTTCTCGTTGCGCACGATCACGTCGGGCGCGCTCAGCTCCATCAGCTTCTTGAGGCGGTTGTTGCGGTTGATGACGCGACGATAGAGGTCGTTGAGGTCGGATGTCGCGAAGCGGCCTCCATCGAGCGGCACCAACGGCCGCAGCTCGGGCGGAATCACCGGAATCACGTCGAGAATCATCCACTCGGGCTTGTTGCCCGACTTGCGGAAAGACTCGACCACCTTGAGACGCCGCGAGAACTTCAGCTTTTTCTGTAGCGAAGTCTCTTCCTTCATCCGGACCCGCAGCGCCACGGCCAGCGTCGGCAGATCGATCTTCTTGAGCAGCTCCTTGACGCCCTCGGCCCCCATCAGGGCGACAAACTCGCCGGGATGCTCCTGATCGAGCTGACGCTTGCGCCCATCGGTCATCACATCACCGGCCGAGAGCCCTTCCACTTCACCGGGATCGACCACGATGAACGCCTCGAAATAGAGCACCCGCTCCAGCTCGCGCAGTGTGATATCGACCAACTGCCCGATGCGACTTGGCAGCCCCTTGAAGAACCACACGTGCGAACACGGCGAGGCCAACTCGATATGCCCCATCCGCTCGCGGCGTACGCGGCTCAGCGTCACCTCGACCCCGCACTTGTCGCAAATCACGCCGCGGTGCTTCATGCGCTTGTATTTGCCGCATAAGCACTCCCAATCCGTTGTCGGGCCGAAGATGCGGGCGCAAAACAGCCCCTCGCGCTCCGGCTTGAAAGTGCGGTAGTTGATCGTCTCGGGCTTGGTCACCTCGCCGTGAGACCAACTGCGGATCTTCTCCGGCGAAGCCAACCCGATGCGGATGCTGTCGAAATCCGCCACGACTTGCGTACGGTCATAAGGATTGGATCGATACAAAGCAGCCTCCGTCCCCGGCCGGATTGCGAACGCGCCCGGCCTCCGGCCCGACCGAGCGTCGCCGCCTCCGCTAGTCGGCCGCGAGCGCCGTTTGAACGACGTCTTGCTGTTTCTTGATCAGCTCGACATCGAGACAAAGCGATTGCAGCTCGCGAATCAAAACATTGAACGATTCCGGGATGCCCGGCTCAAGAGCCGCCTCCCCCTTGACAATCGATTCGTAGATCTTGGCGCGCCCATGCACGTCGTCGGACTTCGCCGTCAGCAACTCCTGCAAGATGTGAGCGGCGCCGTAGGCTTCCAGCGCCCAAACTTCCATCTCGCCGAATCGCTGCCCGCCGAACTGCGCCTTGCCGCCCAACGGCTGCTGCGTGATCAGCGAATACGGCCCGATCGAACGCGCGTGAATCTTGTCGTCCACCAGATGCGACAGCTTGAGCATATAGATGTAGCCCACCGTCACTTCCTGCTCGAACGCATCACCGGTCAGCCCGTCAAACAGCGTCGTCTTGCCCGAGGTCGGCAACCCCGCCTTCGTCAGATACTCCTTGATCAGCGCTTCGCGCGGACCCTCGAAAACCGGCGAGGCAAAGCTCATCCCGAGCGCCGCCGCCGCCCACCCCAGGTGGGTTTCGAGAATCTGCCCGACGTTCATGCGCGAGGGCACGCCCAGCGGATTGAGCACGATTTCGACCGGCGTTCCGTCCGGCAGAAACGGCATGTCCTCTTCCGGCAGGATGCGCGCGATCACGCCCTTGTTGCCGTGACGGCCGGCCATCTTGTCACCCACCGAAAGCTTGCGCTTCATGGCGATGTAGACCTTGACCATCTTGATCACGCCGGGCGACAGCTCGTCACCCTTGCGGAGCTTGGCAATGCGCTCGTCGGTCAACCTTTCGAGCACTTGGATCTGGCGCACCGTCATCTCTTCGATGTCGTCGATCTGCTCGTTGAGATGCGGATCTTTGTTCTTGATCCGCATGCGCTTCAGATCCCGCGCTCGGATGTGGGCCAGATACTCCTGGGTCAGCTCGACGCCCTTGTCGAGCAGCTTCTTGTTGGTTCGCTCGTCGTGCAGATCGGCTTGCACCGTCTTGCCGCCCAAGATCACAGCCAGACGCTTGGCGCGCTCATCGTAGAGAATGCGCTTTTCGTCATCCAGATTGCGCTGCAACCTGGCCACCGTGGCGACTTCGATGTTCTTCGCCCGCTCGTCCTTCTCGGTACCCTTACGCGAGAAAATCTTGGCGTCGACAATCGTGCCGGTGATGCCGGGAGGACAGTACAGCGACGCATCCTTGACGTCCCCGGCCTTCTCGCCGAAGATCGCGCGCAGAAGCTTTTCTTCCGGCGTCAGCTGGGTCTCGCCCTTGGGCGTCACCTTCCCGACCAGGATGTCGCCGGGTTTGACGGTGGCGCCGATGCGAATAATGCCGCTTTCGTCAAGATTCCGTAGGAAGCTCTCCGAAATATTCGGGATATCGCGCGTGATCTCCTCGGGGCCCAGCTTGGTGTCGCGAGCCTCCACCTCGAACTCTTCGATATGGATCGAAGTGTAGTAATCTTCCTTGACCAACTTCTCGCTCACCAGAATGGCGTCCTCGAAGTTGTATCCGCGCCACGACATGAAGGCAACCAAAACATTGCGCCCCAACGCCAACTCGCCCGACGACGTACAAGGACCGTCGGCGAGCACTTGGCCCTGCACCACCCGATCATCCTTCTTGACCGAGGGTTTCTGGTTGATGCAGGTATTCTGGTTCGAGCGTTTGAATTTGACCAGTTGATAGATATCCGCGCCCACTTCGCGCGACATCTGACCTTCGTGCCCGGCGCCTTCGACGCGCACGATAATGCGCTCGGAGTCGACCGAATCCACGACTCCGTTGCGGTGACACAACACCACCGCGCCGGAATCGTGCGCCGCGACCTTTTCCATCCCGGTTCCGACCAACGGCGCCTCGGCGCGCAACAGCGGAACCGCTTGGCGTTGCATGTTCGAGCCCATCAAGGCACGGTTGGCGTCGTCGTTTTCGAGAAACGGAATCAAACTCGCCGCAACCGAGACGAGCTGCTTCGGGCTCACATCGACGTACTGAATCTCGGCGCGCCGTTTGAGCTGGAAGTCGCCCGCCACGCGGCAGTTGGCCAACTCCGGGACGATGCGGCCCTTGGCGTCCACCTCGATGTTGGCCTGGGCGATGACGTAGCGGTCCTCCTCCCACGCCGACTGGTAATGGCAATAGGACTCGATCTCGGCGAGGCGCTTCTTGGCTCCGAGCGCGCGGTTGACCTTGGCCGCTTGCACGCGAGAGAGCACCGTGCCCACGGCGAGATCGGAATCGCCGCTGCCGGCCACCCGCACTTCATCAATCACAACGCCGTTTTCGACCCGCCGGTAGGGGCTCTCGATAAACCCGTATTCATTGATCCGCGCGAAACACGACAGCGAGCTGATCAGCCCGATGTTCGGACCTTCCGGCGTTTCAATCGGACAAATGCGCCCGTAGTGCGTCGGGTGCACGTCACGCACCTCGAAACCCGCCCGCTCGCGCGACAACCCGCCCGGCCCCAAGGCCGAAAGACGCCGCTTGTGGGTGATCTCCGACAGCGGATTCGTCTGATCCATGAACTGCGACAACTGACTCGACCCGAAGAACTCGCGGATCGCCGCCATCACCGGTTTGGCGTTCACCAGGTCGTGCGGCATCGCTGTCGACATCTCCTGGTACACCGACATCTTTTCCTTGATGGCGCGCTCCATGCGCACCAGCCCGATGCGGAATTGATTCTCGAGCAACTCGCCCACCGCCCGCACACGCCGGTTGCCGAGGTGATCAATGTCGTCGACCTCGCCGATATTGCGGCGCAGCTTGAGCAAATAGCGGATCGTGTCGTAGAAATCCTTCGAGTCGAGCGTCCGCCGGTCGAGCGGGGCCGCCTCGATCGAATCGTAGAGCTTGATGTTGAACTTCATCCGCCCCACGCGCGAGAAATCGTACTTGCGCGCGTCGAAGAACATGCCTCGGAACAGCTGCGTGGCGGTTTCGAGCGTCGGCGGGTCGCCGGGGCGCAGCTTGCGGTAAATGTCGATCAGGGCGTCCTGCTGCGTCTTGACCGTGTCTTTCTTGAGCGTCTCGGAGATCACAATGCCCGATTCGTCCCGCTCGGGGAAAAAGACGTTGAACGCCTGAACCCCGGCCTCGATCAGCGCGGCGACTTTTTCGGTCGACACCGGCGTATTCGCCTCGGCCAACACTTCGCCGCCCTCGGCCTCGACCAGGTCGGCGGCGAAAAAGGCGCCTTCAAGATCCGCCGTCGTCGCCGACAACCTTTCAATCTTGGCCTTTTGAATCTCACTGAACAAATGCGGCGTCAGCTTGCGGCCCTTGGGAACGACGACGTCCCCCTTCTTATTGGTCACCGCCTGCGCCAATCGCGTCCCGATCAAGCTTTCCGAAACCATCCGGAACAGCTCATTCCCCTCCACCTGAATGCGATCCACGCGATAGAATCCGCGCAAGATCTCGTCGTCGGTCTTCAGTCCCAACGCCCGCAAAAAGACCGTCCCCAAAAACTTGCGCTTGCGGTCGATCCGCACATAGAGCAGGTTCTTGGCATCGTATTCAAACTCCACCCAACTGCCGCGGTAAGGGATGATCTTGCCGAGAAAATACGTGCGTCGGTTCGCCGATTCGAAAAAGACCCCCGGCGAACGATGCAATTGCGAAACAATCACGCGCTCGGTGCCGCTGATGATAAACGTTCCGCGTTCGGTCATCAAGGGAATCTCGCCGAAGAAGACTTCCTGCTCCTTGATGTCCTTGATTTCCTTCTCGCCGCTCTCGGCGTCCTTTTCGAAAATCGTCAACCGCAGCGTCACCTTCAGCGGCGCCGCGTAGGTCATGCCGCGTTCTTGGCACTCATCGACGTCGTACTTGAGCTTCAACCCAACCGGATCGCCGCACTTGGTGCAAAACGTGACCAGGTTGTCGTTGTAGCTGCCGCACTGCTCGCAAGCCAGTTCGTTCGGTCCGTAGGCATCGGTTCGAATCGCCGCCCCACACGCTTTACAGGTAGACCGCAGGTGATGCAGACCTCGCAGGTGGCCGCACTTGCACTCCCAATCGCCGATGGAATATTCGACGAAATCGAGCTGACTCAGCCCGCGGAAATCCGTGATTGGAAAAACCGACTTGAAGACAGCCTGCAACCCGGCGTCGTCACGCTCGCTGGGCAACCGGTCCATCTGCAGGAAGCGCTCATAAGAACTCTTCTGCACCTCAATCAGATTCGGGATCGGAATCGTCGTCCGAATTGTTGAAAAATCGTAACGCGTCGATTGGGGCTCGTTAACCGTCGTGGTGGCCATGGGGTCAAACTCCCGAGAGATTCAGCTCTGTCGGCCGTGCCGCGGGCCTCGCGAAAACCGTGGATGCCCGGCGCCGCGGGCACACAGCCGGCGCAACGGTAGTGCGCCTTTCGATCGGACCGAGGAACGCATTCGCATCGGGCGGGTGAATGAAAGGGTCGTGTCGGCTGCTTCGCGGAAACGGAAAACAAACCGCCTTTTCCCGTTGCTCCGAGCCTGCTCCGGGCCCGGGACGCACAAAGCCGTTATGACTTTCCGGAAAACCCGCAACTCCACCCAGGGCACAAGTTTCCGGCTAGACCTACGGCAAGGGAATAAAAATAGAGTCCGACGAGTCCACGCGCTCCGACAGATGAAAGTATAGCAACAACCGGCGTCGCTACGCAAACGGCGGACCGAGCCCCGTTTCGCGGCCCCCCGCCGACCCGCCGGCACGGCCCAATTCTACTTCAACTCGACCGCCGCTCCGGCGTCGCTCAGCTTCGCTTGCAGCGCCTCGGCCTCGTCCTTCGTGGCGCCTTCCTTGACCGCCCTCGGCGCATTGTCCACCAATTTCTTGGCTTCCTTGAGCCCCAGGCTGGTCACTTCGCGCACCGCTTTGATCACGGCGATCTTGTTGCCCGTCACGCCGGTGAGAATGACCGAAAACTCGGTCTGCTCCTCGGCCGCTTCCGCCGCCGCTCCGCCGCCGGCCGGCATGGCCACCGCCGCCGCCGCCGCCGAAACACCCAGCTTTTCTTCCAACGTCTTGACCAGATCCGCGGCCTCCATCAAAGTAAGGCCTTGAATCTCTTCGGCTATTGCATTCACATCCGCCATCGTTTTGCTCCTATGAAATAGAATTCGTTTCGTCCCCGCTCGTTATGCGGAAAACTTGTTCTCCTGAACCCCTTGGTCGACCACGATCGCCAGATCGCGGCCCGGGGCGTTGATCACGCTCACCAGTTGCTGCGCCGGCGCGTTGATCAGGTACAACAACTTCGCGTAAATCGCTTCCTTGCCCGGCAGCGCCGCCAGTTCGTTGAGGGCATCGACGTCCAGCGTTCGACCCTCGACCACGCCGGCGCGAAACTGAAACGCCGGGTGCTCCTTGGCAAACGCCGTCAACGTTTTCATCAACGCCAACGGATCCTCGTCGGCGTAGGCCAGCGAGGTCATCCCACGCAACCCCGTCATCGCTTCCTCGAAAACCGTGCCCTTCGCGGCCCGCGAGGCCAGCCGGTTCTGCACCACCCGATACGCCCCGCCTCCGGCCCGCACCTGCTTGCGCAGTTCAAAATCCTCGCCCACCGTCAGCCCCGCGAAAGTGCAAAGGACGATCGCCGAATAGGCTTCAAAATCCGCTTGCATGCGCTCGAAATCCGCTTTCTTCTTCGTCTTCGGTTTCATGACTTTCAACCCCGGGCCGCGCGGCCGCTCAGCCCCCAAACTCCGCGACGTTCAGATCGAGCGCCGGCCCCATCGAGGAGCAAATACTCGCGCCCCGCACGTAATGCCCCTTCGCCGCCGTCGGCTTGGCCTTCACCACGGCCTCGATCAACATCCCGGCGTTTTCGACCAGCTTCTCCGCGCTGAAGCTCAACTTCCCGACCGGTGCGTGAATCACGCCGCCCTTGTCGACCCGAAACTCCACCTTGCCGGCCTTGATCTCCTCCACCGCCTGCGTCACGTTCGGCGTCACCGTACCCGTCTTCGGGTTCGGCATCAACCCCCGCGGCCCCAGCACCTTTCCCAGCCGACCGACAAACTTCATCATGTCCGGCGTCGCCACGACGGCATCGAAACCCAGCCAATTCTCCGACTGGATCTTCTTCACCATCTCCTCGCCGCCCACGAAATCCGCCCCGGCCTTTTCGGCTTCCTCCGCCTTCTCCCCGGTCGCGATCACCAGCACCCGCTTCGTCTTCCCCAGGCCGTTGGGCAACACGATCGTGCCGCGCACCATCTGATCGGCGTGCTTCGGGTCGACGCCAAGGTTCATGTGCACCTCGACCGTCTCGTCAAAGGCGGCAATCTGATTGTCTTTGAGGAACGGGATCGCTTCCGTCAGTGAATAGGACCGGTCTTCGATCTTTTCGAGGACAGCTTTGTACTTCTTACCTTTTTTCTTCGCCATAATTCACCCAGATGGGTATTTACTTGACTCAGGTATTGGGAAATAGCCCCTACATGTTGTGGTCGTCCGTAGCGCGTGTCGCGGTGCCTCCGACCAGCGATTTGTAGGGTGCCGGTGGCACGGCGACGGCCTGTTGAACCAGGCGGTAAAAGAGCTTGCCTCGACTTCTGGACTTGCGGCGGTTGAAGCGGAAGGCGAATTCGTCGAGGTAGGAGTCGAGATGCTCGTGACTGACCGCTCCTTGATGCGTGCCCAGTATCCAGCGCTTCACTAACGACACCACGCGGTGCACCCGGGGGAGCAGTTTCGAGGCGCGCGCCGGTTGCCCCTCCAGGTAGCTCACCTCGTGGCGATAGCCGTCGCCTTCGAGCGGTTCGTATCCCAGCCAACCGTCGGTATGGACCACGCTGCCGGGTTCGATCGACTCGCCGACGAAGGCCATCAAGCTGTCCCCGGAGGCGTTGGGAATGGTGCGTATCCGAACCCGCCCGATGCCGACACCATCTTCCTCGGCCGCTACTACAATCAGCGCCTTAGCGTCGGTTTGGCGACCGCGCACGCCCTCCTCCAAGCCTCCTAAGTAAGTCTCGTCAACCTCCACGCGCCCGCTGAGCCGATCGCGTCCGGGCCGCACCATGGCGCGCCGGAGCTTATGCAACCAAGTCCAGGCCGTTTTGTAGCTGCCCAGGCCCAACACCCGCTGCAAGCCCAGCGCGCTCGCCCCGTTCTTCTGGCTCGTGAGCCACCACATGGCTCGAAACCAACTCTGGAGGGGTTGGCGGGTGTCTTGAAATATTGTGCCCGCCGTTGGAGAAGCTTGATGCCCGCAGCCGGCGCACTCCAGCAGCGCTGTCCGCACCGCCCACGCTTTGTCGTGCCCGCATCGCGGACAACGAAAACCCTCCGGCCAGCGGAGTTGACACAGATACTCTCGACAGGCCTGCTCGGTGGCGAAACGCGCCTCGAACTCGGCCAGATTCCGAGGATAATCTTCCATTTCCCCGATCCTACATCTTGTGGTCACCTGAGTCAAGTAAATACCCATCTTCACCCATTTGGTGCCGACGGCCGTCTCCCGCGAGCGGCCTCCCAGTGGGGCGACACGGAAACTAAATTCAATCTTCTCTAACCCAACAAACTCCGCTCACGGCTCACGGTCAAACCACTCGCACGCCCATACTGCGCGCCGTCCCGCTGATCACCAGCACCGCGGCCTCCAGATCGTGACAATTGAGATCGGGCATTTTCCGTTTCGCGATCTCCTCGACCTGCGCCCGCGTCAATTCTCCGACCTTCGTCCGGTTCGGCTCGCCCGAACCCTTCGCCAGGTTCGCCGCGCGCTTGATCAACACCGCCGCCGGAGGCGTCTTCGTAATGAAGCTGAAGGAGCGGTCGTGATAAACAGTAATAACCACCGGAACAATCAGCCCCTCGAGCTCCTTCTCCGACGTCTTGGCATTGAAGGCCTTGCAGAACTCCATGATATTGACTCCCGCTTGCCCCAGCGCCGGACCGACCGGGGGTGCCGGCGTCGCCTTGCCCGCCATGATTTGCAGCTTGATCTGACCTGTAACTCTCTTCGCCATAACGATCTCTTCCCGCGGTCCGGGCCGCCTAGATCCTTTCCTTCTCGACCTGGAAATACTCCAGTTCGACCGGCGTTCCCCGCCCGAAAATCGTCACCATCACCTTCAGCGTGCTGCGATCCGGGTTGATCTCCTCCACCGTGCCGGTGAAATTCGTGAACGGCCCGTCAATGATCTTCACGCGATCATTGTGCTCAAACGACATCTTGGGCCGCGGCTTCTCTTTCGACGCCGTCTGGCGAAACAGAATCTGATTCACCTCATCCGCCGTCAACGGCGTCGGCGACGGGTCGCCGCCCACGAAACCGGTGACCCGCGGCGTGTTCTTCACCACGTGCCACAACTCGTCGTCCATAATCAGCTGCAGCAAAACATACCCGGGATAGAGCAACCGCCGGCTGGTAACCTTCTTGCCGTTGCGCATCTCGACGACATCCTCGGTCGGAATCAGAATCTCGCCGATCCGATCCGCGAACCCGAACGCGTCCGCCCGTGTGCGCAAACTCTCCTTAACCTTATTCTCAAACCCCGAATAGGTGTGAATGATGTACCAATCAATGCCCGGAACTCCCGCCGACTGGGGAGCCTCCGCGGCCTGTTGATCCGCCTCGACAGCGTCAGCCGACTCGGTCTCGGCGCCGTCAGCCTCGGTCGCCTCGGCCTCGGCGGTCTCCGCCTCGGCTTGCTCAGCCGCGGGCGCTTCCTCGACCGACTCGGCGGCCGCCTGCTCGGGCTCTCCGGCCTCCGATTCCATCGCCGGCGTTTCTTCGTCCGCGGGCCGGGCCTCGGGCTCCGGTGCGGGTTGCGACGCAACCGATTCCGTCTCGGAATCCGATTCGGCGGCCTGCGCCGACTCGCTCGCGGGCGCCTCGACGGCGGTCTCGCTCGGTTCGGATACCGCGGCGCCCGCGCCCCCTTCGGTCGTCGGCGAAACTTCCGGTGCCGCCGAATCGTCCGATTCGGTTTCCGCGGTTTCTAACGGTTCCTGGTTTTCCAACTCACTCACCAGAGCAACGCCGCCTTCCTTTTGTTCGCGCCCCGGGGACCGCCTCCGCTCCCCGGCGCCGGAGCACCGCCCCGCTTCAGCGCGAGCGGAACCCTCTTCGATGCCAACCCTCACTGCGCCGTGAAATACCCGTACAACTCCGTCTGCATGATTGTCAGTATGTAATCCACAATCCCGAAATAAAGCGCGAACACGAAAACCGTAATCAACACCACCACCGTCGTCGCCCGCACCTGGTCACGGCCCGGCCAGGTGACCAGCCGCATCTCTCGCCGGATACCGTCCGTGTAGGCGCGGAAACGGTCCGGCCAGTCCTTGACGCCGTTGATCGTCCCCATCAAACCGCCCTGGGACCCTTGTTTGACTTTTGCTACTGTCGCCATATCCTTTTACTTCGCTCGACCAGACCGCTCCCGGGGGCCTCCCCGTCACCGGCAATCTAAAGATTGGCAGGGGCGGAGGGATTCGAACCCCCACTCGCGGTTTTGGAGACCGCTGGTCTACCGTTGAACCTACGCCCCTACAAATTCCTGCGTCGAGGTGCAAGCGCCTTCCGCGGTGTTTAGACGGCCTCACTCTCGATCGGTTACTTCACCTCGCGATGCAGCGTATGCCGGCGCAACCGCGGCGAATACTTCTTAATCTCCAACCGGCCCGGCGTT
Organism: Bryobacterales bacterium; assembly: GCA_965248235.1. Classification (GTDB taxonomy): domain Bacteria; phylum Acidobacteriota; class Terriglobia; order Bryobacterales; family UBA6623; genus UBA6623. The sequence continues at coordinate 687,246 of CBDFIU010000005.1, forward strand.
TTCTTCTTGTTCTTCGTCGTTGTGTAGTTCCGGTCCTTGGTTTCCGTACACTCGAGCGTGATGACTTCTCTCGCCATAGTCGACTCCTCGCAATTGCCGCCCTACTCGATGATATCGCTGACCGTTCCGGCGCCGATCGTACGGCTGCCTTCCCGAATCGCGAACCGCAAGCCCTTCTCCATCGCCACCGGCGAGATCAACTCCACGTCCATCGCCACGTTGTCGCCCGGCATCACCATCTCGGTGCCCTCCGGCAACGTCGCCACTCCCGTCACATCCGTCGTCCGGAAGTAAAACTGCGGCCGATACCCGCTGAAGAACGGCGTGTGTCGCCCGCCCTCATCCTTCTTCAGCACATACACTTCGCCCTTGAATTTCGTGTGCGGCGTGATCGACCCAGGCTTCGCCACCACCTGCCCGCGCTCGACTTCGTCCTTCTCCAAGCCGCGCACCAACAACCCCACGTTGTCGCCCGCCTCGCCTTGGTCCAGCAGCTTCTTGAACATCTCGACCCCGGTGATCACGCGCTTCTGCGTCTCTCGAAATCCGACGATCTCCATCTCCTCGCCAACCTTCACCGTCCCGCGCTCCACTCGCCCCGTCACCACCGTCCCGCGTCCCGAAATCGAGAATATATCCTCGATCGGCATCAAAAACGGCTTGTCCTTCTCGCGCACCGGCGTCGGGATGTACTCATCCACCGCCGCCATCAACTTCTCAATGTCCGCCTCGGCGCCCTCTTTGCCGTCCAACGCATTCAGCGCCGAACCTGGAATCACCGGAATGTCGTCGCCGGGAAAATCATAGCTCGACAACAACTCCCGTACTTCCAGTTCCACCAACTCGAGCAATTCCGGATCATCCACCGCGTCGCACTTGTTCAAGAACACGACCACGTAGGGCACCCCCACCTGCCGCGCCAACAAGATATGCTCCCTCGTCTGCGGCATCGGACCATCCGTCGCCGCCACCACCAAAATCGCACCGTCCATCTGCGCCGCGCCGGTGATCATATTCTTGATGTAATCGGCGTGGCCGGGACAATCCACATGCGCGTAGTGGCGATTGGAGGTCTGATACTCGACGTGCGCCACGGCGATCGTGATGCCGCGGGCTTTCTCTTCCGGCGCATTATCGATCGAGTCAAACGAACGAAACGATACCGACGAATCGTGCCTTTGCAGCACTTTCGTGATCGCCGCCGTCAACGTCGTCTTGCCGTGATCGATATGCCCGATCGTCCCCACGTTCACGTGCGGCTTACTACGATCAAATTTCTCCTTCGCCATGTCCTTCTCGCTCCTGCTTGTCGCTTCTTTCGTCTCGTTTCTACTCTTCAATCATTCGCCCGCCGGCTGAGCTTCCAAACGGCTGGTGGACGGGGAAGGATTCGAACCTTCGTAGCGCGTTGCGCGGCAGATTTACAGTCTGCTGCCTTTGACCGCTCGGCCACCCGTCCTCTAAAGAAACCTTCGCCGCAACCGCTTTCGCCCGGCCGTCCGGGCCCAAATACTGGAGCCGATGACCGGGCTTGAACCGGTGACCTCGTCCTTACCAAGGACGCGCTCTACCAAACTGAGCTACATCGGCATCAAACTGCGAACGGGCGCAAACCCAGACCCGCAAGCTCGGAGCCCGTAACCCCAAGCTAAACTCTCGGGCGCTCACTCTCGGATTCTTGCCTTCGGACCAAGCCTGCCGCCAAGCAGGCCCAAACCGGTCTCCGCTGACGGCGTCACCGCGGGAACTGCTTGGAGCGGGAGACGGGAATCGAACCCGCAACCAACAGCTTGGAAGGCTGTGACTCTACCATTGAGTTACTCCCGCCGAAATCGTGCCGCGCGTTCTACCCCCAACCCACTCCTCTTCCATTCGTTGGCTAAGCGTTCGGGAACCGTAGCGCCGAGCCGTGGAGCTGGCGGAGGGACTCGAACCCCCGACCGTCTGATTACAAATCAGATGCTCTACCAGCTGAGCTACGCCAGCGTAGACAGACCCATCTATGATAGCTCAGTCGAAGGGCGCACTCAACGCCCGCGCCACGACCGCTTATTCAGTATAGGAATCGCCGGCGGCACCGTCAAACCACCCCTCGGTGGGTAACACGCAACCGTCCCGGCGGAGCCCCGCGGGTCCTCTTCCTCCAAGCCCTTCAAATCAGCCAGGCACAAAGCCCCCGCCGGCCGATAAGAACAACGTATGCTGGGGACCCTCATCCGCGACCTCTTCGGCGCCGGCGCCGCCGACGCTTCCGCGCCAACCACTCCGGAACGCCGCGACAGCCTCCGTGAGCCAATCAGCGAGGAAGCGATCTTATCCTGGATCGTCGACGCCGAAGGCAACGAACAAGCCGAGCCTTGTCGGCAATTCATTCATATAATGGACCACTCCGAAAAGGGAGTCGGCGTATTGATAGACAGCGATTTGCCCGCGGGCAAATCGGTCCGAATCTTGACCGCCGGACGAGAGGCATTAGGTGTCGTGCGGCATTGCGACGCCGTCGAGGACGGCTACTTTACCGGCATCGTCCTGGTCAAACACGAGAAACGACGCTTCGAGAGGAACCCAAGCCAAGAACCGGCGACCCTGCGTCTGTCTCGCCCCTTCGAGGGCAGCGATCAGTTTGATGTGATCATCCTCAACAGCACACCCTACGGCCTACAGGTTCAAGCCTCCGTTCCCATTCCCGATCGCGCTTCCGTGAAGGTTACCCACGCCGATTGGCAATGCCTGGGATCGATCTGTTACTCGAAGAGTAGCGACGACGGCTACATTGCGGGCATCCACCTGATCGGCCGCCTGTTCACCGACGACAGCGCCGAATTCTAGCCCGCTCTTCTCGTCGCCTGAGACAAGTGGCCGCCGCGAGCCCCCAGTCGCCCGAAACCAACGTCTTGCGAAAATCCTTTTTCACGTTTTTCACCTTGATGGGTATTTACTTGACTCAGGTGACCACAAGATGTAGGATCGGGGAAATGGAAGATTATCCTCGGAATCTGGCCGAGTTCGAGGCGCGTTTCGCCACCGAGCAGGCCTGTCGAGAGTATCTGTGTCAACTCCGCTGGCCGGAGGGTTTTCGTTGTCCGCGATGCGGGCACGACAAAGCGTGGGCGGTGCGGACAGCGCTGCTGGAGTGCGCCGGCTGCGGGCATCAAGCTTCTCCAACGGCGGGCACAATATTTCAAGACACCCGCCAACCCCTCCAGAGTTGGTTTCGAGCCATGTGGTGGCTCACGAGCCAGAAGAACGGGGCGAGCGCGCTGGGCTTGCAGCGGGTGTTGGGCCTGGGCAGCTACAAAACGGCCTGGACTTGGTTGCATAAGCTCCGGCGCGCCATGGTGCGGCCCGGACGCGATCGGCTCAGCGGGCGCGTGGAGGTTGACGAGACTTACTTAGGAGGCTTGGAGGAGGGCGTGCGCGGTCGCCAAACCGACGCTAAGGCGCTGATTGTAGTAGCGGCCGAGGAAGATGGTGCCGGCATCGGGCGGGTTCGGATACGCACCATTCCCAACGCCTCCGGGGACAGCTTGATGGCCTTCGTCGGCGAGTCGATCGAACCCGGCAGGGTGGTCCATACCGACGGTTGGCTGGGATACGAACCGCTCGAAGGCGACGGCTATCGCCACGAGGTGAGCTACCTGGAGGGGCAACCGGCGCGCGCCTCGAAACTGCTCCCCCGGGTGCACCGCGTGGTGTCGTTAGTGAAGCGCTGGATACTGGGCACGCATCAAGGAGCGGTCAGTCACGAGCATCTCGACTCCTACCTCGACGAATTCGCCTTCCGCTTCAACCGCCGCAAGTCCAGAAGTCGAGGCAAGCTCTTTTACCGCCTGGTTCAACAGGCCGTCGCCGTGCCACCGGCACCCTACAAATCGCTGGTCGGAGGCACCGCGACACGCGCTACGGACGACCACAACATGTAGGGGCTATTTCCCAATACCTGAGTCAAGTAAATACCCATCTTCACCTTTTTTAAATGTGCTGGGCACTCCGTCAGGCTGGGAGTCTGTCCCACAGCCGCGAAGCGGCGACCGGAATGTAGCCCAGGGTGAAGCCGAAGGCGGAACCCTAGGTGCCCCACCACCCGGGCGAGTCCTGAAGGGACGATAGGAAGCCCCACGCGGCTTCACAAAAACGCAGCTGAACCCGATTTATGAAGCGTCCGACCGCCCGGCCTCCAAGACCATCGCATCAGTCAACCGCAGCGTATCCGACGCCATCGCCCCCAATTGCTTCAGGTTCCGCGTCAACCCGCTGAAATCCAACGGCATCCAACAAAGGCAACCGATTTGGCAGCAGCTCTGCGCAACCGCGTAATACCCATGGAAGACGACCCACTGCCGCAACAGCACAATCGAAAAATTAGGATCCGGGTTCAACGGCGTCAGCAGCCGGCAGACCGTCCAGATGCGGCTGAAATCGCCGCGCATATCCTTGAGATAGGCCGCCGTCGCCTTTCGCCGCCGGCGGCGGAATCGCCTCTTTTCGCGATCGGATAAAGCCTGCTTGTGCACAAAGACGAAGTCATCGTCGCACAGCAACCTCCGCATGGGATCGTAGACGTGCAAGCCGGACAACTTGGCCATCAGTTGATCCGGGTCGAAGTCGCCCTCCGCGGCGCGACGCACGCGCAGTAATTCCCAGCCCACCGCCAGGCCGATCGCCAAGATCACGCTCAAGAGTACAAAAACAATCGTCATCGGTCTTACGATCTTTCTAGTTCAAAACCTCAACGAGACGTCGGTTGAGTGTATCCAGCTGCTTCGAGGCAGCTTGCGCGGTCGCTGTGTACTCCTCCAGCGAAAACCGCCGTACGGGCTTTTCTTCCCCAACGCGGGAGAACAGGGCAGCCCCCAATCCCAAACAGAACCCGTATAGAAGGATGCTGCCCACATTACTGACCCCGTTAAACCAAGGTCCCACGTAGGCCCGCAGCACCGAAAACGCCGCGTGTCCGGCAAAATACAGTCCGAAACTCGCGAAGATCAACTGAACATTCTTGGCTGTATTCAGCCGGAACAGCTGCTTGAACGTCAGCAGCAAGAACACAACCACCGCCACCGCCAAATAGATGTCGCGCTCGAGGATCAGCCAAAACCGATGCCAGCGGTTCAGCTCCGCCCCCTGGAACGGATCCACCAAGGCCAGCCCGCCAATCAATACCACCACTCCCAGCAGCGCCCCGTACAACACCATCCGTCCCAGCTTGCACAGGCCCTCGTAGTCCTCCAGCACACACCGATACATCTCAAAAATCAGCAGGAACAGCAACGCCCAATCCAGCGGACGAGTGTACATCCAAAACAGCGTGTACGCCGCCATGTCAAAAACACGCACCTCGGCGGCAAACAGAGAATACCCAATGACTCCCAACAGAGTCATCGTGCAGAGGTAGAGGAAGAGAATCGGATAGCGGCGGGCGAGCGAGGCTTTCCAAATACGGGCAGCCCACACGCCCTGCAGGGCAAGAGTGCCGACCCATAATCCTTCATAGAGGGCGGAGATACTCATAAGCCTACGGCTAGACCTTAGCCGCAGAACTAGAGTACCATACCCTACAGTCTGGAACTAGTACTTTCTTGGGATTTCAGCAGAAGCCGTCCCAGTCTTCCGGGAACGGCCAGGCCTGCGGATCCGCGTCTCTGCAATCGGTGTCCCCAGCCTTGACGATAAGCGCTCGGTCAACCCCATCCACCGAAGATGAACCTTTCTTAAGAGTGACTTTCGGTTCGAGATCGTAAATCTTCAACATTGATCAAATTCCTCTTCACTGCGATCCGTATCGCTTGCCCGCGGATCTTCTCCACCGCCAACCTGCTTTCCCACCGGAGAAGCCAAATCGGCATATATCTTTTCTCGAAAACCCTCTCTCCGTTCGGTCGGCGCGACAACGCCAACCCAGAGTCGATATGCCTTGGTCGCAATACACTAAGGCATTGAAAACAAAACAAGATGGGTATTTACTTGACTCAGGTGACCACAAGATGTAGGATCGGGGAAATGGAAGATTATCCTCGGAATCTGGCCGAGTTCGAGGCGCGTTTCGCCACCGAGCAGGCCTGTCGAGAGTATCTGTGTCAACTCCGCTGGCCGGAGGGTTTTCGTTGTCCGCGATGCGGGCACGACAAAGCGTGGGCGGTGCGGACAGCGCTGCTGGAGTGCGCCGGCTGCGGGCATCAAGCTTCTCCAACGGCGGGCACAATATTTCAAGACACCCGCCAACCCCTCCAGAGTTGGTTTCGAGCCATGTGGTGGCTCACGAGCCAGAAGAACGGGGCGAGCGCGCTGGGCTTGCAGCGGGTGTTGGGCCTGGGCAGCTACAAAACGGCCTGGACTTGGTTGCATAAGCTCCGGCGCGCCATGGTGCGGCCCGGACGCGATCGGCTCAGCGGGCGCGTGGAGGTTGACGAGACTTACTTAGGAGGCTTGGAGGAGGGCGTGCGCGGTCGCCAAACCGACGCTAAGGCGCTGATTGTAGTAGCGGCCGAGGAAGATGGTGCCGGCATCGGGCGGGTTCGGATACGCACCATTCCCAACGCCTCCGGGGACAGCTTGATGGCCTTCGTCGGCGAGTCGATCGAACCCGGCAGCGTGGTCCATACCGACGGTTGGCTGGGATACGAACCGCTCGAAGGCGACGGCTATCGCCACGAGGTGAGCTACCTGGAGGGGCAACCGGCGCGCGCCTCGAAACTGCTCCCCCGGGTGCACCGCGTGGTGTCGTTAGTGAAGCGCTGGATACTGGGCACGCATCAAGGAGCGGTCAGTCACGAGCATCTCGACTCCTACCTCGACGAATTCGCCTTCCGCTTCAACCGCCGCAAGTCCAGAAGTCGAGGCAAGCTCTTTTACCGCCTGGTTCAACAGGCCGTCGCCGTGCCACCGGCACCCTACAAATCGCTGGTCGGAGGCACCGCGACACGCGCTACGGACGACCACAACATGTAGGGGCTATTTCCCAATACCTGAGTCAAGTAAATACCCATCTTTCTCGAATGGGCAGATAAGAACACTGCGTTATCTGCTCGGCATGTAGGTCGGTACACCGCGGCAGCGCTTAACTTAATGGAATCGTAGACTTCATGCCATTCTGCCAGCGAGCCGATTCTCCCGGCATGTACTTCTTGCTGCTTGGGCAACTGGACGGCCTCCTTCGAGTTCCGATCAGTGCTAGACCAACGGCTGGTAAGGGTTCCTTTGAGCGACTCGTTTCGCAGTGATCCTTCGAAGGAGAAGATGGTTTCCGCGGTATCCGCGTTGAAGCGAAGACGACCCGACTCTGAATCGTGTCGGACATCGGTGAGTACCCCGCAAGGAGGATCTCCGCAAAGGCCTCGATGGTGATGCAATAGACCGAACAGCACGTTGCTGTCCTTCCACAGGTCTACCGAATAGCCACTGCAGTGTTCGCCGGTAGCCGATTCGACCTTCTCGTAGGTTCCGACATAGGCAAACGCTGGGTCTGGCGCCCCCGCGGCGTCGCAAGATGCGGCCAACCAAAAAACAACAAGCAGCCGGGAGAAGTGCATGCGACGACCCTCGTCGACTCTATTATGCGCAAGCGGGACGGTTGGGTCGTCGCTTCCGACAAGTCTGGTTCGCGGAACTGCCGGGCAGTGCCCCTGGACCGTTGCTTACGACAATCCCCATTGGGGAGATCGGGGACTGGGGAGATCGGGGACACGATGCCTCAAGAACACCGTGCCCGATTCAGTGCAGCACCTTCCCCTCCGTCTCCGGCAGAAAGAAACTGCAAACCGCCGCCGTAATCAAAAACGACGAAATAAACGACACCGTAAACCCAAAACTCATCTTGCTAGCCAACAGCGCCCCAATCACAACCGGCGCCAACGAGTTGGCAACCCGCTGCACGGTCAGCCCCAGGCTGTACCCCACCCCGCGAACCTCCGTCGGATAAAACTCGCCCATCCAGGTATCCCAAACCCCCCAAGCCCCCTGGTTCAAAAAGAACAACCCGAAGTTCCAAAGATACATCTGCGTCAGCGTCTCCGATTGAGCAAACCCGAAACCAAACAACGCCGCGCCGCCCACGAAACTCACCATGATCTTCTTCCGGCCGAAGCGTCCCGTCAGCCACGAAGCCGCCATATACCCGGGAAACATACTCACGGCCGAGACGGCCATGAAGGTGTATCCCTCGGGTGTCGAAAGGCCGCGATCGGCCAGCAGAACCGGCATCCAGGAAGCCAGGCCCCAGTATCCCCAGGCAAAGAAAAAGTTGATGGCCGATTGCAGCCACGTCACGCGCCGCAGCTTGCGGTGGAATAGCTCCCGATAAGATCCCTGCTCGTAATGATCAAGCACCAATTCGGCGTCGGCGATTCGGGCATCCAGCGTGCCCTCGCCCAAGCGGCTGATCGAGCGTTTGGCGAGTTCCTGTCGACCCTTGCCGACCGCCCAGTAAGGCGACTCCGGCGCCAGTTTCCAAACGACCAGGGCCCATAGTCCGGCCAAGGAACTCACCGCGATGATCCAGTGCCAACTGGTATGCCGCAGCGACGCGGTGACCCCGATGGCGATGAGCATCCCGACAGGCCACCCCGACGCCAGATAGACCGTCGCCGGCCCGCGAACCTTCACCGGCAGAAGCTCTTCGAAATAGACAAACGACGCGACCAGCACGCCCGACAGCGCGGCCCCGGCCACAAAGCGAGTCCACCAGAGCACGGCATAGGTTGGAGAAAAGGCGCTCAACAGAGAAATGACGCCATAAGAAGCGAGGCTCCAGATCATCGTTGTCTTACGGCCGTAAGCGTCGGCGATCTTCCCCCAAGTCAGGCAACCGGGAATCATCCCCAGGAAAGTCGAGCCGATCAGAGAGCCCAGTTGATTGCGGTCGAGCCCGAAATCCGCGGAAATGAGATCGCCGGCGTAGATGACGATCATCATCTCCCAGGCCTCGATCACGAAGCTGAAAAACAGAGCGATCCCGGCCTTCCAGTGCGCCGCGGTGAAGGGCATATCGAGGAAGAGGTCGCCGACTGGAATGCGAGGACGTTCGGGAGGGGAAGCCATTGTCTGCCGTCTCAGTCGGGCGTTGCGTCTTGTCGCATCGATTGCCGTCGTTCCGCGGTGGCTGATTCATCGATCTCGGTCGTTCCCGGTTTCAGGACGACGCCGTAAACGTCGGCCGCGGCTTCCGCCGAGAGCAAGTCTTCGTCGATGTCGCTAAGCACGCGTTCGGGGTCTCGATCCAGCGGCGAGCCCCAGCCGGCGCCGGAGCCGGTTCGAATGCTGATCACGTCGTCTCGTTTCAACTGTCGGGCCGAGGCCTTCCGTACACACTCGGCGGGAGATCCTTCCGTCTCGATCCATATGCCGTTGAGGGTTCCCGGGGCGCCGTTTTCCATCGGCCAAGGCGGAACGACCGCGCGGTTGATGTCGGTGGTGAATTCCGCGGAACTGTTGAGAATGCGGTAATCCTTGATGATGCCGAATCCCCCGCGGTATTTCCCTGCGCCCGTGCCGGCCGCCGTGTTGAGTTCATAGCGGTCGACAAGAATGGGGTAGCGGTTCTCAATCACCTCCACGCTCGAGGCGAAGGTTTCCCCGTCGGCGAAGCTGACCAGGGCGCTCTCTCCGTCGCGGTCGGGCCCGGCGCCCCAGCCTCCCGGATTCGGCTCGACCAGGGCAAAGGGTTCCTTGGTCCGATCGTCGACGCCGGCGATGATCTCGCCCACGACGCTCAGGAAGTGGCCGGCCGTCAGGCGATCGCTCACGGCGGGCGCGAGAGCTTTCCATACCAGGTCGGCGGCGTAGGTGAGGACCTCCCAATAGACCGACACCGGCGCGGGCCGCAGGGCGTTGAAAATAGTTCCCTCCGGCGCCACCACTTCCAACCGCGAGACCAGACCCTGGTTGTATCGGGCATGGGGATCGACTAGGGCCATGTACACGACCCTGACGGCGGCGACGGTTCCCGGAAGCGTGTTGTTCAGCGAGGTCGGCAGTTGCGGCGAGTTGCCGCTGAAGTCCACTTTGAATTTTTCATCGGTGATTTCGATGTCGACATGCACCGGCAAGGGGCCGCCGTCGCTGCCGCCTTCATCGAGAAAATCCTCGCCTCGAAATCGGCCTTTGGGCAGGTTCGCGAGACGCTTGCGGGCAATCCGCTCTCCCGTGTCGATGATATGTCGCAGGGCTTCGAAATAAGTTTCGATCCCGTATTTGTCGATGAGCGCTCGAATGCGCTTGTCGGCGACCCGCATGCCGGCGATCTGTGCTTCCAGGTCTCCAATCGAGGAATCCGGCAGCCGAGAATTGACCCGGATGATGTCGATCACCGCCGTGTTGACCCTCCCTCGCTCATAGAGCTTGCAGAGAGGGATTTGCAGGCCTTCCTGGTAAATCTCGGTTCGTCCGGGCCCCCAGCTCCCGAAGCTCATTCCCCCGACGTCGTTCCAATGACCTTTGCTCGCGGTGAAAGCCACCAAGGTCTCCTCGTGAAACACGGGCATGATGACGCAGACGTCGTTGAGGTGGGTGCCCGAGATATAGGGGTCGTTGACGATAATGAGGTCGCCGGGCTCGAGGCCTTGCTTGCCATACTTGGCAAGGACCGCTTTGACGTTGAAGTCGAGCATCCCGACGAACACAGGCACGGCGAGCGCTTGCGCCGTGACGTTTCCCTCGGGGTCGGTAATGGCGGTGGAAAAGTCGAGTACATCGTAGATTATCGGGCTTTTCGCGGTTCGAGCGGTGACGGTAAACATCTCCTCGCTCGCCGAGATCAATGCGCTCTGTAGGATGTTGAGGGTGAATGGATCCGACCGGCCTTGCGACGACATGCTCTAGCGCCTCCGTAGGATGATATTGCCCCACTCGTCAAGTGTGGCCCCGAATCCTCTCGGAACGATGATTGTGGTGGACGCCTCCTCGACGATCGCCGGTCCGTCGAACCGCGCCAGGTTGGGAAGCAGGTCGCGGGTATAGATCGGTGTTCGCTGCTTTTCCTCGCCCATCCAATGAATCCAACGCTCGCCGGCTTGTGCCTCCTGTAAATCGTGTGTTTGTGACTCGCGCGGCCGTGGTGAAGGCTTGCTGACATGCACAACGCCGCTGAAGCGTAGGTTCACAACCTCGACGGCGCCCGGCAAAGCAAAGCTGTATTCACGCTGATGCGACTCGGAAAATGAAGCGGTCCAATCGGTAATCGTGTCGGCGTCTATCGCACCCTCCCCCAAAGGCACGCCGATGGTGTGCTCTTGGCCCGAATAGCGCAGGTCACCGGTGCGCTCGAGCCGCACTCCCTGAGTGACGCCTTCCTGTCGATAGATCTCGCGGATTTCGTTTTCCAGCGCCTCGCAGGCAGCCCGCAGTACGGGGACACTGTCCGCCGAATCAAGCCTGTGGACCAGGGTTTGGACGACGGTGTGCCGAAGGTCGCTCATCAGCAAACCCCACGCCGAGAAGTTGCCGGGAGGAATCGCCGGGATGACGACCTTCGGAATTTCCAGCTCTTCGGCTAAATAGGGCGCCATCAACGGGCCCGACCCCCCATAGGCGACGAGGGTGAAGTCGCGAGGATCGAAGCCGCGTTGGACGGAGATCAGGCGCAATAACTGCGCGGCATTGTTGTTGCCCACGCGGGCGACGGCGACGGCGGCTTCCGCCGGTGTGATTTCGAAACGGCTCGCGATGGCGGCCATGGCGGTCTTCGATTTCTCCGGGTCGATTTGAAAGTTTCCACCCAGGAAATTCGTTGGATTCAGAAAGCCGATCAACAAGTAGGCATCGGTCAAGGTGGGCTCGCTTCCGCCCCAGCCGTAGCAGGCCGGGCCGGGACGGGCTCCCGCGCTCAAAGGCCCGACCTTGAGTTGTCCCACTTCGTCGATCCAGGCGATGCTGCCCCCGCCATTGCCGATCTCGGTGATGTCGACAACCGGAACGGTGATGGGATAGCCGGGGCGATACTCATCCCTTTCGACGGCATAACTGCTGGTGAACTTCGGCTGTAGGCCTTCCAGCAGGCTTGCCTTGGTCGTGGTGCTGCCGCCATCGAGCGCAATGATATTCGTTTCCCCGGTCAGCTCAGCGAGCTTCGACGCACCGATCGCCCCCGCCACGGGACCCGACTCCACGGTTTCTATGGGCCTTTTCGCCGCATAGTCAAAAGATGCGACGCCGCCGCCCGACAGCATCATATAGAGCGTTCCTTTCATGCCGAGCGCGCGAAAGTCCCCTTTGAGCCGGTCGAGGTATTGATCGACCAGGGGCATGACGTAGGCGTTCAACACGCAGGTGCTGGTGCGTTCGTATTCGCGCCACTCGCGCGCGACTTCACTTGAGGCACAGACGTGCAGTCGGCGTCCATTATCGAGGCTGTCCGCAAAGCCCTGAAGTAATTCCCGCGCGCGAATTTCGTTGGTGGGATTTCGGTAGCTGTTGATGAAACAGACCGCCACGCTCTCCACCCCTTGGTCGAGCAGCTCTTGACAGGCTTGCCGCGCTTCGGTCGGGGCGATGTCCCTGAGGACCCGTCCGTCGGCCATCGTGCGCTCATCGACCTCGATCCGCGATTTGCGCGGAACGAACGGCTTGGGCTTCAAATAGCGCAGGTTGAAGATATCTCTTCGGTTCGACCGTTGGATCGCGAGGATATCGCGAAATCCTTTGGTTGTGATCAGGCCGACCTTCGCGCCGCGCCGCTGCAAGATCGTATTGATGACGAGAGTCTGCCCGTGGAGCAGTTGGGTGACCAGACCGGGATCGACGCCGCTGAGCTGGAAGACCTCCTTGACGCAATCGCCGAGGTCGTCGGGGGTCACGCTGGTCTTTGACCACGAGGTGTGACCGGTCTCCTCATCGAGGGCGACGAGGTCGACGAACCCGCCTCCGATGTCGATGGCTACCCTCACGCCCATGGGTAATCCTGATGCGGGGCGTTACCGGCTCGGTAGCTCATAGGCGACAAATGTCCTCAAGGCGGAGAGCATGGAAGATTGTCTTGGGATGCGCGATGGTGAATTCCCCGTCCGCGCTGAAGGATGAGCTCCAGCGTGCGGACGCCGCTGTCCGTCGATCTACGAAGAATGCACGTCCACGTTGGATCCCCCCCTGGGCGGTCCTCTACAGTCACTCCGTGTTCGCCGCCGACGCGCCGGCGAGCCTCGCCTTTACGGCTTCCGGGCGGCCTTGTCCGAACTGGCTACCGTCCGCACCAGCTTCCCGTCGGTGAAGGCCATCTCCAGATACTTCTCACTGTGCATGGGCCTTCCGTACTCGTCCTTCATCCGGCCCACGACCTTTTTGGACTTCACGTCGACTACGTCGCTCGACGCCAGGAAGGCGTACTGCCCGTCGAGGCCCATCGTGATCCAGTCGGCCGAGGCCGACGTGGGGAAGGTCGTCTTCAGTACCGGCCACTCGCCGGTGTTGTCGTAGACCAGCACCCCGTAGTTGATGTTGTCCACCACCCAGATCTCGCTCTCATCCGGCGTCATGGCTATGCCGTGGCTGGGGCAGCCGTGTCCGTAGAAGCGTTGCTTCACGTCACCCCACTTCGCCTTCCACATCTCGTCGGGCGCTTCAATACGCTTGATCACCTCGCCGGTCCGCACGTCGGCGATCTCGAAACCGAGCAGGTTGTTTAGATTGGCGTAGACCCGCGTCGCGTCGTGGTTGATCACGAAGGGACGCACATGGTCCGAGAAGGTGATGGTCTTGAGAGCCTTCATGGAAGGCACGTCGCCCACCGTCAGGGTCACTCCGTTCGGAGCCATGAACACCGTCTTGCCGTCGGCGCTGAGCGCCATATTGTGGGCCCACATGCTCTTGGGCGCCTGGATCTTGCCCTTCAGGACCCCTGTCTCGGCGTCGATCACATACCAGAAGTCCTTGAGGTCGGAGCCGACCACCAGCGTTCTGCCGTCCGGCGTGAGTTCCGGGCGCTCACAGCACATTCCGTCATAGGTGTTCTCCCAGGCCGGCTTGTCGGTGCCCAGGTCGAAGGCCCCGAGTCGGCCGCGGGTCGCCACCCACGTACATCATGTTGGTGGCCGGGCTCGCGGCGACGCCCGAGACTTCCGCCGGACTCATGCTCGCCGGCACGTCCCAGGTGGGGATCCGCTTCACGAACTGGAAGTCGTCCTCGACATCGAGGACGACGATGCCCACCCCGTTCTTTTCCAACGAGAACTCCCCGCCGCCGGAGCCGCCCGGCAGAGCGACGTAGACAAGACGCCGGTCGCGCATGCCGAACCCCTTCGCCATGCGTGGGACGTTGTAGCGCGGGTCCGAATGCGCGGCCGTTCGGTAAGGGCGCTCCGGTCTGTTGACCGCGTTCTCGAGGCGGATCCCGTCGGGTGTCGTCTGCTGGGCGGCCGCGTCGGGCGGGATGGCGGAAACCACCAGACACGCGGCGAAGGCCGCGAAGAGCTTGGTTACGGAACGTCATGGAAACCTCCAAGATTGAGTGCCGACCGGAATTGCCACCCTAGGGTACCAACGAGATGATTGCTTGTGCGCGGCAAAACTCCGCCAGTGGGCACGGGACTGGATAAACGGCAGCCGTTACAAGAGTCTCACCGCGGCCTTGTATGTCCTTGATAACGGTCGTTGCTCCTGACGACACCACCACAGTCGATCCGCCGGTGACTGTTTTAATGCATAGGTGAGCCGGCGAAGAGGTCCTCCTGAGAGGGATAAAAAGCTAAGCGCAGCCGCCCAAGGCGGCGCCTTAGAACCCGAACTCAGGAGGACTGAAATGCACTTATCGGACTCGACGTCCACAAGCAAAGCGTCAGCTACTGCACCAAGACCGCCGCCGGGGAGTTGGTCGAGGAAGGTCGCATCGACGCCACCCGCGAAGCGCTCGCAAGTTGGGCCCAAACGCAACCGCCCTGGCGCGGGGCGATGGAAGCCACCTTGTTCAGCGGCTGGATCCACGACACGCTCGCGCCCTACGCCGACGACCTCGCCGTCGGACACCCCGCCGCCATGGAAGCCATCACGCGGGCCAAAAAGAAAAGCGATCGCCTCGATTCCGACAAGCTCGCCGACCTATGCCGCGTCAACCTGCTGCCGCGCGTGTGGATGCCGCCGCGCGAGCTGCGCGAATTGCGCCGCCTGCTGCGCTTTCGCCGACGCCTGGTCGAACAAGCGACCTGGTCGAAGAACCGCATCGCGACCTTGATGATGGAAATCGGCGAGCCCTACGCCAAGTCCAAACTGCACGGCAAACGCTACTTCTACCGCTTTCTCGATGATCTGAAGGCAAGCGAAACCGACCTTCTCCTGTTGGCCGCGAGCCGCGACCGTCTGGAGGATTCCGCCGAGCTCGCCCGGCTTGTCGAGAAACGCCTGCTCGAGCATCCGCTGTTGTGCGAGCGTGTGGCGAGGTTGCAAACGATCCCGGGCGTCGGGGCGATCACGGCGCTCACGTGGGCGGTCGAGATCGGCGACCCGCGGCGCTTTCGCTCGCTCGATCGCGCGGTGAGCTACTGCGGGCTCTGCGCGCGGCTCAACGAATCGGCGGGCAAGAGCAAACGCGGCCCGCTGTCGAAGCAACGCAACCCGCATCTGCAACACGTGCTGATCGAAGCCGCCAAGCTTGCGCCGCGCTGGAACGAGCCGTTGGCCGGGTTGTATCAAAGCGAACTCGAGCGCGGACATCGCAATCGCGCGACGATTCGCGTGGCCCGCAAGCTGGTGGCGATGCTGCTCGCCATCGACCGCCGCCAAAGCGGCTACGAAGCGCGAGACTAGCGACGTAGCGATGCGCTGAACGACTTTCCGCCGGGCCTCGGCGTTCGGTGACTCCGTAACGGCTCCGCCGCGGCGGCGCCCGAGACGGCATGGTGACTGTTTCGAGGCCGGCGGAATCGACTTTGTTGGACCCGAACTGAATCTTCCGCGACGGCGCGCCTTGGCGTGCCCGAGGCGGCTCATGGATGTCTGGTCGCGCCCGAGGCGGGCGGTGATCGAAGTGAATGCGATTCGGTGACGGGAGTTCGTAGGCGTGGCAAGACGCCACCAATCACGCGGACTCTGATCCGCCAACGCCGGACCTGCGTCGGGTGACGAGGGCCGTC
This sequence comes from Bryobacterales bacterium, assembly GCA_965248235.1. Taxonomy (GTDB): domain Bacteria; phylum Acidobacteriota; class Terriglobia; order Bryobacterales; family UBA6623; genus UBA6623. The sequence goes on from CBDFIU010000005.1 coordinate 703,298, forward strand.
CATCGCCCTCGAAAATCTTCCAATAAGCGGCTGAGCGGAACCCGTCAAGGGTTCGCTTCGCCGCTGCGCGCCCTTGACTGAACCCGCTCAGCCGCCCAACCCCCCTAATACGAGGGCGATGGACTCCGAGCGTCGCTCACCCGACCCGAATCGAGAGCGACGATTGCTTCGCCCTTTCTCCATCACCCATCCCTCACCAACAGCGGGCTGACTGCGTCCACCCCTTGCGGACACTTGACAGATACCCATCTGAATTCCTGTCGATCCCTGTCTTATGGAGGCGCCCAGTCACCTTTGCAAGGAATTCCGGTCGGCAAGGACTTCTGTGACGGGTCGCGGCGTACAAGCGCTTCGCCATTGCCTGGTCGCACACGTTGCGTCGCTTACCAGTAACCTTGTGGTAATCTCACGACCAGTGGGAGCTGTTTGTTTTCGTAGCGGCGTACTTGCATGCTGGCTGCTGGCGTGGCCCGCCGGCGCCTCCGCGCAAACCCTCGAAGAGATTGACTTTTTCGAGAAGCGTGTTCGCCCGGTGCTCGCCGAAAACTGCTTCGCCTGCCACGGCCGGCAAACGCAGCAGCCGATGAGCGGGCTACGCGTGGACACACGCCAGGCCCTACTCCAAGGAGGCGATCGCGGACCCGCGGTCGTCCCCGGCAAGCCCTCGGAAAGCCGTTTGATCCAAGCGGTGCGGCACCAGGGGCTCGTGATGCCACCGAACGGGAAGCTCGCCGATCATCAGGTTGCCGATCTGGAACACTGGATCTCCCTCGGAGCCCCCTGGCCGGCGGCGACGGCGGCGGAGGCCGCCCCGGCGGATGTGGCGCTGGAAGCGGCTACTACGGCGGAGTTAGCGGGCTCCGCGAGCGCCGCCAACGGTCACTGGGCTTTTCAGCCGTTCCAGGCGGCCGGCGGCCACGAACCATCCGAAAGCGATGGAGACCTCGCCGTCGACCGCCTCGTCGTGGCTGGCTTAAAAGAGAGTGGACTTTCTCTATCGGAGCGGGCCGATCCACGCACGCTCCTGCGGCGTCTCAGCTATGGCCTCACCGGCTTGCCGCCCTCGTTTGAGGAAATCCAGGCCTTCGCCGCGGACCCCAACCCGACCGCGTACAAACGTGAGGTGGACCGCCTGCTCGCCTCGCCGCACTTCGGCGAGCGCTGGGCGCGCCACTGGTTGGACACCGCCCGTTACGCCGAGGCTGGAGCGATCAACGTGCGCTTCGCCTTTGCCTACACCTACCGCGACTGGGTCATCCGGGCGCTTAACGACGACATGCCCTACGACAAGTTCGTCATACGGCAACTGGCGTCCGATCTCCTGCCTGGTGAGGACAAGCACCACCTGGCCGCTTTGGGTTTTCTCACGTTGGGCTTGAATCCGTTCCGTCGAACCGACCTACCCGAAAAGATCGATGACCGGATCGATGTCGTCACCCGAGGCTTGATGGGGCTGAGCGTCAGTTGCGCGCGCTGCCATGACCACAAATTCGACCCCATTCCCACCCAGGACTACTACTCGCTCTATGGCGTGTTCTTGAACTCCGAAGAACCGCTGGAAGCCGTTCCCATCGCGAACACGCCCGGCGCCGATCCCCTCGAGGACGCGTATCGTGCTCGACTGACCCGTCGCGTCAATGTGCTCCGGACGTGGGAGCGAGAACGGCTGGAGGAGCACCGAGCCGACGCCAGAAAGGCCGACAGCATCGAGCGCTACCTGCTCGGCGCGTGGCAGGCGAGAGGCATGACGGGCCCTCGGCTTGAAAACCTCGCCAAGGAGACGAACCTACCCTCCTACCTGCTGAATCGCTGGGTAAGCTACCTCAACCGGGCCGGCGCCTCGGCCGATCCCGTGTTCATCTTGTGGGGTCGACTGGCGGCGTTGGACGGGTCCGATTTCGCCGACGCTGCTCGGAAGGCGCTGACCGGCGACAACGACCTCTCCGACGCAAACCAGCTCTTGGTCGATGAATTCAAGCGCAAGCCGCCGGCGTCACCAGAGGACTTCTCACGCCGCTACGCCGAACTTCTAGAGCGGTCCGATTCACCCCAACCCCACGCGGACCCGCGCCGTGAAGCACTTCGCCTGACGCTTCGCGGGCCCGACGCTCCTCCCAACGTCCCGGCCGAGGAATTCTGGCTGGTGCAGAACGAAGGCGACAAGAACACGGCCAACGGCTTGGTCCGCCAATACAAAGACGCCGCCGCCGACTACGCCTATCGTGTCGCGCCGCCGCATGCCATGGGACTCCGAGAGGTGGACAATCCCGTGCCCGCGCATGTTTTCCGGCGCGGCAACCAGAACGATCTCGGAGAGGAGGCGCCCCGTCGCTTTCTCAAAGTACTCTCGCGGCCGGACCGCCGGCCCTTTGCCGACGGCAGCGGCCGGTTAGAGTTGGCCCGGGCGATCGCCGCCCCCGGCAACCCGTTGACGGCCCGGGTGATAGTCAACCGCGTCTGGCACCACTTGTTCGGAAGGGGCATCGTGGAAACGACGAGCGACTTCGGCGCCCGCGGCGCCGCCCCCAGCCATCGGGAGTTGCTCGATCACCTTGCCGCGACTTTTGTTCGGGACGGTTGGTCGATTAAGCGTCTCATTCGGCGCATCGTGCTCTCCGATGTCTATCAGCAATCGAGCGCCGAGAGGAAGGCGGCCTTGGGGAAAGATCCGGAGAACAAACGGCTGTGGAGAATGAACCGCCGGCGTCTCGATTTCGAGGCTCAGCGGGACTCAGTGTTGGCCGTCGCCGGCCGGCTGGACACGACGTTGGGCGGCCGCTCGTTTCTACCGACGTCCGTGCCGGCCGTCCCTCGGCGAACCTTGTACTCGTTTGTGGAGCGGCAAAGGGCCTTGCCGAGCCTGCGTAGCTTCGACATGGCGGATCCCGCGCAGCACACGCCCAAGCGTCATGTGACGACCGTGCCGCAACAGGCCTTGTTCATGATGAACAGTCCGTTTGTCGCCGAGCAGGCTCGCGCCCTCGCCGGGGGCATCGCTCGGGAACCCCGCGGATCGGATGAGGATCGGATCCAGTCCGCGTACCGAAGAATCTTCGGTCGAATGCCGACCCCGGATGAAGTGCGACTCGGGTTGGAATTTTTGTCGAAAGCCGGAAACACTCGGACCACTGAATCGACGGACCCCCCCGAGGCCGCTCCCGCCGACGCTTGGCAATATGGCTTCGGTGAGCTGGACCCGACGGCCGGGCACATCAAGCGCTTCGTGCGGTTCGGCTATTTCGCGCCATTGATGCGGGCCGGCTTAGGGACGGATTTGCGTTCCGCCTGGAAGCACGCCTCGCTGCTTCCCGCCGCTGACGCCGGCGGCGCCCATTTGACGGCGAAGGGAGGAGCGCCGGGGGACGATCTCGGACACAGCGTGATCCGGCGTTGGGTGTCTCCGTTTGAAGGCGAAGTCAATATCAGCGGCGCCTTGAGCCATCAGTTGGGCGCGTTCGGCAAGCGGTTCGACTCCAGCAACGGTATACGGGGTTGGATTGTTTCCGGCCGCGCGGGCATACTGGCTAGTTGGACGCTGCGAGGTCTGAAAGCGGAAACCTCCCTAAGCGGCCTCGCGGTCGAGAAAGGGGAGATTCTCGATTTCGTCGTGGACTCGCGAGGCGACGACGAGTCCGACGGATTCCGCTGGGCCCCACTGATCGAGGAGGTCTTGCCGGCCGAGGAAGGCGCTTCGGAAAAGCAACCTCGCCGCTGGCATGCCGAGGACGACTTCCGCGGACCGCAAGCAAAACCCCTTGATCCGTGGGAGCAGTATGTGCAGGTTTTGCTTGAGACCAACGAGTTCGCGTTTGTAGACTGATCGCTATGGCCAAACACTCCGCCGAATTCTCGCCGTTGACCCGCCGCCAACTCTTGAGCGGCATAGGGATGGGCATGGCCGCCATCGGTTGCGAGCCGCTGCTGGGCGCGGCGGGCTCGGCCGCCGCCCTCTCGTCGAACATTAATCCGCTGGCTCCCAAGCCGCCTCCGCTCCCGGCGAAAGCAAAAAGAGTGGTCCACATCTTTTCGAATGGCGGGCCCTCTCAGGTGGACACGTTTGACCCCAAACCCGTGCTCGCCAAATACGCCGGAAAAGCCTTGCCCGTCCACCTGCGCACGGAGCGCCAGACCGGGGCGGCCTTCCCGTCCCCATTCAAGTTCCAGCGGTATGGGGAGAGCGGCATCGAGGTCAGCGAGATCTTCAAGAATGTCGGCGAGTGCGCCGACGACCTCTGCGTGATTCGGTCGATGAACACGAATGTACCGAACCATATTCCGTCGCTGATGATGATGAACTGCGGAGCGCAGATTCAGGCGCGTCCCAGTCTCGGTTCGTGGGTGACGTACGGACTCGGCTCGGAGAATCAGAATCTCCCCGGCTTCGTGGCGCTGTGCCCAAACGGCGACCCGATAGCGGGCGCGCTCAACTGGCGCTCGGCCTTTCTGCCGGGGGCTTACCAGGGTACTCATATCGATCCGTCGCAGACCGAAGTGGAGCGGCTGATCGCCAACATCAAGAACCACTTCGTCGAACCGGCGGCTCAACGGCGGCAACTCGACCTTTTGGGCCAGCTAAACCAGGCTCATCAGCGCGAGCGCGGGGAAGACACGTTGCTCGAAGCGCGCATCCAGTCCTTCGAGCTGGCCTACCGCATGCAGATGGAGGCGTCGGAAGTCTTCGACATCAGCGGCGAACCCGAATACGTCAAGCAGGCCTACGGAGACACGGTGCACGGCCGCCAGATGCTCATCGCGCGCCGCTTGTTGGAAAAGGGCGTGCGGTTCGTGCAGACCTGGCATGGGGCGGGACAACCCTGGGACAGCCACAGCGAGATCGAAAAGAACCACGGCAAACTCGCCGGCGAGTGCGATCAACCGATCGGGGCGTTTCTCAAGGACCTCAAGCAGCGCGGCCTGCTCGATGACACGCTGGTTATTTGGGGCGGCGAGTTCGGCCGCACTCCCGTGGTGGAGTTAACCGCCTTCGGGAGCAACGCGGGGCAGAACGGCCGCGACCACAACTCATGGGGCTTTTCGATGTGGATGGCTGGCGGCGGGGTAAAAGGAGGCCATGTCCACGGCTCGACCGACGAGTTCGGATTCCGCGCCGTTGACCGCCCCGTCCACATCCACGATCTCCACGCGACGATCCTGCATCTGCTCGGGTTTGATCACGAGCAGTTCACCTACCGCTACTCGGGCCGCGACTTCCGCCTGACCGATGTCCGCGGAAACGTCGTTCACGACATTCTTGCTTAGCCCTTGCATAGCCCGCTTTTCTCATCGCGTGGCGATGGCAAAGTGCATGAGAGGCCCGTCAGGCGATGAGAAATGCGGGTTAGCAGCCCGGTTCCGCGCGACGTGCCAAGATCTACCCGGTGAAGATACGCGGCTTACCCTCATCGACTTTTGGTGCATCTTGTCACCAACAATAATCCCCCGGCGGTACAATTGAACCGCCGATGATCGACCAAACCATATCCCATTACAAAATCACCGCCAAGCTTGGCGAAGGCGGCATGGGTGTGGTTTACAAGGCCGAGGACACCAAGCTCGAACGCACCGTCGCGCTCAAATTCCTGGCCTCGCATCTGATGGCGAACGAAGAGGCCGCCAAGCGCTTCACCCGCGAGGCCAAGGCCGCCGCCGCGCTCGACCACCCCAACATCTGCACCGTTCACGAGATCGACGAGGCCGACGATCACACCTTCATCGCCATGGCGTACTTGGAAGGGGAAACCCTCGACAAGCGAATCGCCGCCGGCCCCGTGCCCCTCGACGACGCCCTCGACATCGCCGTCCAAATCGCGCGCGGCCTCGAAGCCGCCCATAGGAAAAGCATCTTCCACCGCGACATCAAGCCCGCGAACGTCATGCTGCTCGACCAGGGTTCCGAACGCCTGATCAAGATCATGGACTTCGGACTCGCGCAACTCGCCGAGCGTTCGAAACTCACCGATCTCGACACCGTTCTCGGCACGATGGCCTATATGTCGCCCGAACAGACCGAAGGCACCGGCACCGACCAGCGCACCGATCTATGGGCGCTGGGCTGCGTGATGTACGAGATGATCTCGGGACAGTTGCCGTTTCGCGGCGACTACAACCAGGCCGTGCAGTATTCGATGCTCCACGAGGCGCCCGAGCCGCTGACCGGTCTGCGCACCGGCGTCCCCATGGAGCTTGAGTGGATCGTCGATAAATGCCTCGCGAAGAACCGCGACGAGCGCTATCCGGAGGCCTCGGCGCTGATCCTCGACGCGAGCACGTTGCGCAAGAAGCTCGAAGCGGGACGACGCTCAACGGTGGTGCGGGCCGACCGGCCGCCGCTGCCAAGCGAAATGGGAACCCGGGCCGCCGCGGCGTCGGCACAAGCCGCCCAGCGGGGTAGGTCTCCCGACCTGCCCGGCAACCCGCCCTCGCCGCCCGCGCAACTCTCCGCTACGCAACTCGAGGCCGCCGCCGAGCCGGGCCACCCCCTGGTGAAATATCACGTCCTTGAAGATCTGGGTTCCGGTGGCGACAGCGTCGTCTACCGCGCCGAAGACACGCAACTCAAACGCGCGGTGACGATCAACGTCGTACCGGAATCCGCGGCCCGGTCAGCCGAGCAGCGGCAGCATAGGAAAGATCGGGCGCTGGCAGCGTTATCGGTTTTGTTGCTGGCCTCGTGGGCCGCCATCATCGCCATGCGGTTCGCCGGCCCGGGGCCTGCCGAGCCCGCGCCTCTGCGTCGGTTTGCTTATACGCCGCCGGAGGGTTTCGCGATTCCCGCCCGCTGGGGCGTACCGGCCGCCATATCGCCTGATGGTCAGCACATCGCAACAAGCGCGGGCAGCGGTCAGCCCATGTCTATCCAAGACCTAGCCCAGCGACAGCCGCGACAGATCGCGGGCACCGAGGGGGCACGGTCGCCGTTCTGGTCACCGGGCAGCGACTTCGTCGCCTTTGCGGCGGGCAACGAATTGAAGAAAGTGTCGGTGCGGGGCGGCTTGCCTATTCGCCTTTGCGAGTTGCCGAATACCTATTTTCTCGGTGGGACTTGGAGCCCCCACGGAGAGACGATTGTCTTCAGCTCCGGTCCGCCGATCACCTTGTACGAAGTTCCGGCCCGAGGAGGAGAGCCCGAACTGCTCGTCTCGGGGGAGGGATTCGAATCGTCTTCCGAGTCTCCGACAAGCGAAGGCGGGTCTCCTCATTTCTTGCCGGTCTCGGCGGGACGCCGGGTTCTGGTTTTCACTATCGATGGTGAGCAGGGCCGCGCCATCGTGCTCCAAAACCTTGACAGCGGCAGGCGCGAGGTACTTGGACCAGGGCATCAACCCTTTTATTCCGCGGGTCATATTGTTTACCAGTTGAGCCTCCCTACCCAGGACCTGTGGGCTCTCCGGTTCTCTCTCGACACCCTCACGGCAACCGGTGAGCCCTTCCCCTTCCTGCAAACCGCCCGCTCGCCCACGGCGGACGCGAACGGCACCCTGGTTTACTTCGACGGCGTCGGTCGGGGAATCGATCGACCCACCTGGTTTGATCGACGGGGGAGGCGCATGGGAGATGTGGGTCAAGGCCAGGAGTTCGTTGTTGACTTGGCTTTGTCGCCCGACGGCCGCCGTGTCGCTGTTTCGGCCCGTGAGGGCGGCAACCAGGACGTCTGGGTCCACGACATGGAGTTGGGCGTAAAGACTCGCATAACAACAGGTTCTACAAATGACTTTCGACCGATATGGTCGCCGGACGGGGAAGGAATTGTCCTTGCGGCCGACGCCTCGGGAAACGAACCCGAAATCCATTTCCGACGGGCCGATGGAAGCGGTGAAGCGGTCGTTTTTCTGGAAACGCCCGAGCGGGAGTGGGTTTCCGACTGGTCGCGAGACGGGCGCTATATTCTTTACACGATATACTCCGACGAAAATAGCGCCGACCATTGGTATCTGGAGCGCAATCAGGAAGACAGCTGGGAACCGCATCTCTTCTTACAGACCAAGTTCCAGGAGCGAACGGCCCGCCTTTCGCCCGACGGCCGGTTTATCGCCTACGCCTCGAACGAATCCGGCCAGGATGAGATCTACGTACAGCCATTCCCCGAGGGCGGCCAACGGACGACGGTGTCGAACAACGGCGGTCTACAGCCGCGCTGGAGCCCCACCGGCCGCGAGCTTTTCTACGTCGAGGGAACGATGCTGATCGCCGTTTCGGTCGATACGAGCGGGGAGTTTTCCGCGCGTTCACGAACGCCGTTGTTCGATCACCCGAGTCTCGCCCGGTCCTACTATCCCCAGTACGACATTCCGGCCGACGGCCAACGCTTCATCATTCCTACGCCGGTCGAAGACGACCCCGACGCCAAGCCGATGATCCGCGTTGTGCAAAATTGGGCCGAAGAGTTTCGCGATCGCGAGCAGGACTAACCCTGGAGTGCGGGCCGGTTTTTCGAGGGCAGTTTGGGAATCACCATGAGGAGTCTTCTCTTGTTGTTAGCGGCAGCCTTAGCGCTCAATGGTCAGACCCCGAAGCCCCGCATCGCTGTCGGCGGTCTGTCGCACGAATCCAACACCTTCTCCGCCGACCCGACCGACCTCGACGATTTCAGCGGACGCCTTATCCGCCGCGGCGACGAGGTTCACGAAGAGTTTGCCGCCTCGCAGCACGAAGTTGGCGGCTACATTGAGGGCGCCGAGAAGTACGGTCTTGATCTCGTCTATACCGTTGTGGCCGGCGCCGTGCCTGCCGGCCCCGTCACCGACCGGGCCTTCGAGACCCTCACGTCCGAGTTGATCGATCGCCTCGAGAAGGCACAACCGATCGATGGATTGTTGCTCGCCCTTCACGGCGCGATGGTCGTCGAAAGCTATCCGGATGGCGATGCCGAGGTGTTGCGGCGGCTGCGGAAAGCACTTGGCGACGATCTGCCCATTGTTGTTACCCACGACGCCCACGCCAACGTGGCGCCGCAAGAGATCGAGCTATCCACGGCGCTGGTGCTCTACAAAGAGGTCCCCCACGTTGACCAGCGCGAGCGCGGCATTCACGCGGCCGAAATCATGGCGAAGATCGTCATCGGCGGCGCCAAACCCACTCAGGCGATTGAGAAGCCGCCGTTGCTCTACAACATCCTTTATCACAACACCAAGCAAGAGCCGATGCTGTCGCTGGTCCAAGAGGCTCGCCGTCTGGAAAAAGCGAACCCGAAAATTCTCGGAGTCAGCGTGCCGGTGGGCTACCAGTATGCCGACGTGCCGCAAATGGGTCCCAGCATCGTCGTCGTCACCGACAACGACATCGAGCTTGCGCGCCGGGAAGCCAAGCGGCTGGCCGACATGATGTGGGAACACCGCGGGGTGATGAAGCTTGACCTGCCCGACGCGGCCGAGGCCGTGCGGCGCGCGATAGCCGAGCCAAAGACCCCAGTCGTGTTGGTCGAGATGGGAGACAACATCGGGGGCGGCTCGGCCGGCGACAGCACTTCGATCCTCGAGGAACTGATCAGGCAGAAAGCTCGCGGCTACGTCTCGGCGATGTATGATCCCGAAGCCGTCAAGCACGCTGTCCGGATCGGCGTCGGCGGCGACTTCGACGAGCTGGTGGGAGGCAAGAGCGACCGGTTGCACGGGGATCCGGTGCGGATACGCGGCACGGTCAAACTGATCTACGACGGCGAATATATCGAGACCGCGATTCGCCACGGCGGCCGCCGCTACCTCGACCAGGGCCTCACCGCCGTGATCCACGCCGAAGGCTCGACCCCGGACTTGCCCAATGTCGTCTTGCTCAACAGCAAGCGCCACACGCCCTTCAGCCTGGGGCAACTCACGAGCGCCGGGATCGTGCCCGAGCGGCGGAAGATCCTCGTGGTGAAAGCGGCGGTGGCCTTCCGCGCCGCCTACGAACCGATTGCCGGAACCATCATCGAAGTCGATACGCCCGGATTGACCGCCGTGAACCCAAAGCGATTCGAGTACAAGTACGCCCCTTCCGATTTATTCGGAATTCGGTAGTCGGCATGGAACTGGCCAAACCTTGCCCCGCAAGACCGCGAACCTCTTAAGCCGCGAGCCCTGAAGGGGCTGTGGCGCATCTTCTACATGGAATTCGTACCGCAACCGCGGGAAGTGATTCACCGAGGCGAGCGGGCGGGCGGATCGAAAGCCGCGGCCCCGCGGCTACTCAACGCACGACTCGGCGAAGTCCTCAACTCGGAACAACACCGTTGGTTCCTCGGCAAGATGAGCCCCGGCGAGCTTGCCGCCCGCAAGAAAGCAGCCGAGGAATTCAAGAAGAGGTACACACAGTAAAACGAACGAGCTACTTAAAGCTCGTCGTCGGCCGGCTGTTGAGCAATCGGTGGGCGCCAGGCGGGTTGGGCTACCGCGGCTCTCCCCGGCCTTCTTCGAGAACGACCTGTTGGCCGGCGTCGAAGGGGCCGAAGCTTTCGTCGAGGCCGCCGGGCCATCTTACGTTGATGCGGCTGACCTTCTCGGCGTCGCCGATGCCGAAGTGCGGGCGCATATCATTTTGGGACATGTAACCGCCGCCGCTGCGCACTTCGTCCACTTGACTCATCTCTCCCGATTCGACCACCACGCGGGCCCCGATGCCGTTGCGGTTTGATTGGGTTCCTCGCAACTTGACGACGATCCAGTTCTTTGTTTCACCACGATTCCGGAGGAGATTGGGCCGGCTGTCGAGGTTATTGATCACGACCTCAATGTTGCCGTCGTTGTTGAGATCGCCGAAAGCCGCGCCACGCGCCGACGAGGGGGCCAAGATACCCGAACCCGCTCCCGACGATACATCGATGAAGGCTCCGTTTCGAATATTCCAGTACACCAACCTCTTTTGTCGATACGGACTGGCGGAGTTGAGCTCGTCAATCGAAGGATAGACGTGACTGTTGACGATGAAGATGTCTTTCCAGCCGTCGTGGTCGATGTCGACGAAGCTCACCCCCCACCCCAAATAGTTCGTGTGAACGCCCAGCCCGGCGCGGTACGAGACGTCGGTAAAGAATCCCTTCCCGTCGTTGCGATACAGCGACGGCACATCGTCGGAAAAGTTCGTCTTGACGATGTCGAGTCGGCCGTCGTGGTTGAAATCGGCCGCTGAAACGCCCATCCCGGCCTGCTCTTGGCCGTTCTCGTTGAGCGAGGTGCCCGACAACAGCCCGACGTCCTCGAACGTGCCGTCGCGTTGGTTATGAAACAGCATGCTGGGCGTCGAGTCGGCCGCGATGTAGATATCGGTCCATCCGTCGTCGTCGAAATCGGAGGTCAACACGCCCAACCCGTAGCGGCCGGCGGGTCCCGAGAACCCGCTGCTCTGGGAAACGTCCTCGAATTTTCCTCCGCCGAGGTTGCGGTAGAGCAGGTTCGTCTCGCCCGGCAAGCCTCGTGGGCCGCACAAGACGGCAAGACCCTTGTAGCGGCAGAAATTACTCTCCCCCGGTTTCGGCGTCTTCTCGGGGTCTAGATCGACGTAGTTCGCGACGGCGAGGTCGAGCTTGCCGTCGCGGTCATAATCGAGGAAGGCGCAGCCGGTTCCCCAGCGCCGGCCCTCGGTCGGGAGTCCCGCCGCGGCGCTGACGTTGCGAAAGCGCTTGCCGGCTTCATTGCGATAGAGGATGTCGGGGCCGTAGTGGGTCACGAACAGATCATCGAATCCGTCGTTGTCGTAGTCGGCGACGCAGACGCCTTGTCCCCAGCCGGTGTGGATCAGCCCCGATTTTTCAGTGACGTCCTCGAATCGTAGATCCCCTTGATTCCGAAAAAGGCGGCTTGTCGGTCCGGGTCTATCTTCCTCGTCAGCGTCCGGCCAGGTTCTTCCATTGACGAAGAAAATGTCGGGCAGCCCGTCGTTGTCGAAATCGAAGATCGCCACGCCGCTTCCGGTTGTTTCCAGGATGTAGGCCTTGTCCCGGGGTTGACCGAGTACGTGCTGAAAACGGAGTCCGGCTTGCTCGGCGATATCTTCGAATTGAATCTTGGGCGGCGGCAGATCCGTTTTGGCGAGCGACGATTGACGGGCGGTGCGCCCGGTTACGGCAACGCCTTGCGCGGTCGCCGACTGCACGGAAATCAAAACGGCCGCGGCGAGCAGGGCAACTTGTCTGGTGGGAGCTCGTCTGGCGGGAGCTTGTCTGGCTGGAGAATGATGAGCCACGGTCTGTTTCCGCATTTTCCCACAGCGGTCCGGGTGCCGGACATTCGTAGGGGAGAATTGGGGCTCGGGCCCGAGGGTGGACTTGGGGACGCCTGAGCCTGTGAGGCCGGCGGGTGCCTTTCGGCGACATTTTGTGATAACGCCCGCCGGGCCTTTTTCGTTAACTGAGGGGTTGACGCGGCTTGCTACGTTTGTTACCATCTTGCTGGATTCGATGGTGGGGGGGGGGTGCCGCCGGACTCCGCCGTTGGGTGAGCTTGTACCGCTGAGGTGCCTGCTTGACAACGGGAGAGGAGTTCGTCCCGTCCGTACTCGTCCCGCAATCGAATGACCCTAATCTGTAGCTGAAAAGAGAAACCGAATGGCCATGAACAGACCACTTGTAAGCGTCTTGTTTCTGGGGCTGGTGCTCGCCACCGTGCCTCTCGCCCATGGTCAAGCCGTAAGCGGTACCATCACCGGTTACGTCTATGACCCATCGCAGGCCGGCATCGCCGATGCCATGGTCACGATCACCAATGTCGACACCGGCATTACGACAACCCGTACCACTGACGCCAGCGGGCGTTATGTCAATACCAACCTGTCTCCCGGAACCTATACGGTCGGCATTGAAGTACCCGGGTTTCAGCGCTTTCTGCAAGAGAACGTCGTCCTCACCGTGGACTCAACGATTCGCGTGGACCCGGTGATGCAACTCGGCGCGGTCACCGAACAGGTGACGATCAGCGCGGCGCCGCCCATGCTCAAGAGCGAAAAGACCGATGTCGGCGCCTACATTCCCGAGCAGGAGCTGCAGAGCTTGCCGGCCCTCGGCAACAACCTCAGCATGCTCTACAACACGGTCCCCGGCGTCATCCAGAACATGTTCCAGATCGGTGTGGGCGAAAACCCTTCGGAGTTCAACGCCACGCTGGTGAACGGGATGTTCTTCGGCAACAGCGAATATGAGCTGGACGGCATCACCGATACCGCCTACGGTTTCAGCGGATTCCAAGTCATGGTTCCCAACCAGGACTCGATCGGCGAGATGAAGATCACGACGGCCGCGTTTGACCCCGAGTTTGGTTCCTCGGCCGGCATGGTAGCCCAGTTTGTGACCAAGTCCGGCACGAATGATCTTCACGGGTCGGCGTTCTGGTACAACCGCAACAGCGCCAGCTTCGCGGCGGATCCGTTCACCGAGAAGATTGCCGGTACCGGGCCGAGCGGCAATGGCACGGGGCCTTCGGCCTTCAATTGGAACCAGTTCGGCGGCAGCGCGGGAGGGCCGTTCGTCAAGAACAGAGTCTTCTGGTTCACGGACCACCAGCGAATGCGTTCGCGATCCGGGGCCACCCTCACGGCCACGGTCCCGAACGACCAGTGGCGGGCCGGCATTCTGAACTGTTCGCAGTGCCCCGACATCTTCGACCCGCTTTCCGGCGACAGCGACGGCAGCGGGAGGACTCAATTTCCGGACAACACCATCCCGCAATCACGCGTCAACCCGGTCGCCACGAACCTGATGAACCTGTTGCCGAGGGCCAACCTCAACCAGGGGATCGACGTCAACTTTATCGGCAGCGGCAAGGTCCTGACCAATTCGCATCAGACCGATTTCCGTCTCGATGCCGGCTTGACGGATAAGGACACCGCTTTTGCCCGCTACTCGGTCTCCGATGTCTATTTGCTCAATCCGTCGCTGTTCGGCCGGGCGGCCGGCGGACAGGCGCTGGGTAGTCTGAGTCCTCAAACGGGCGACTTCTTCAGCCAACACTTTGCTTCTAACTGGACCCACACTTTCAGTCCGAACTTCCTTACGGAGGTCCGGGGCGGGGTCTCGCGTTTCACGCTGGATGGCTACCAGGCGGATGCTGGTTTGTTCACCAACGATGAGGTCGGCATTCCCAACATCAATTCCGATGACATCTTGACCCAAGGCTTGGCCGGCATCAGCGTGCAAAGCGGCGGGGTGGGCGCATGGTGGATGGGCATTCTCGCCGGCGTCGGCATACCGCGTATCGACCGCACGACGACGGTTCAGCTCGTCAGCAACTCCACTTTGATCAAAGGAAGTCACCAAATCCGCTTTGGCGTTGACGTTCGGAGGACATTCTTCGACTTCATCGCCACCAATGCCAGTTCGCGAGGCAACTTCGAGTTCGCGCAGTCGATAACCGGGACGAACGAGGTGGCTAATTCCGGTATGTCCCATGCCAGCTTCTTGCTCGGCATGTCCTCGGACTTCAACCGCGCCATTTTTAGGGGTTTCACGAAAGAGCGGAACTGGCGCACGGGGATCTACTGGCAAGACACCTGGCGGGCCACGCCCAAGCTGACCATCAACTATGGGTTCCGCTGGGATTACCTGGGGCCGGTGACCTCGGCCGATCCGGGCGGGCTCGCGAACTTCGATCCCGGCTCGGGGGATATCCTTCTCTCGGGGTTGGGTGATGTCTCGGGAACCGCCAACGTCAGCGCGGAATGGGGGAACATCTCCCCGCGGTTTGGCTTGGCGTACAAGCTCACCGACACGACGGTCATCCGCGCCGGATTCGGGCGCAGTTACTTTTCGTCCAACTACGGCGGCCAGTTCTACCAACTGACCAGCTTCTTCCCGATTGTCTCGCAGCAGACGATCCTTCAAGCGAACCAGCGGTTCCCGATCTTTCCGATTCAGCAAGGGCCGCCGGCGGAATCCAGTCCCGCCTTGCCTGATTCGGGCCACCTGCGGGCGCCCACGGATCAGCTACTCAAGCATCGGCCCTACGACCATCCCAACGAATACGTGGATTCTTGGAATATCGCTCTCGAGCACCAGTTCGCCCAGGACTGGAAGGTCTCGCTGGCGTGGGTCGGGAACGTCGGGCGGCATCTTTGGTGGCAGACCAATATGAACGCCGCAATCCCGGGACCGGGCAGCTTCAACAACCGCCGGCAGCTCTTCCCCCAGTTCGGGATCAGCAGCCCTGTGGTCAACGGGTGCAACTGCGCCAACTCCTCCTATAACGCACTGCAGTGGGTGACGGAGAAGCGATTCAACAACGGTTATATGATCAAATCCTCGTTCACTTGGGCGAAAGCGCTGGACGGCCATCTCGGCGGCTTCGGTTGGGGCGACCAGGGTGTGAACCCGCACGACCGCAAGGGCGGTTACGGCCTCTCGCCTTACAACCGCGCGACGGTGTGGACGCTTTCCCACAGTTTCGAACTCCCGTTCGGCAAGGGCAAGAGGTTCGGCTCGGGCGCAAGCGGCGCCCTCGATGCAATCATCGGCGGCTGGCAGTTCCATGGGATCACCATCGCGGAGTCCGGCTTCGCGATCTCTCCCACCTTTAGCGGGGCGGATCTCAACGCGGGCTTCGCGCAGAAGCCTGACCGGGTCGGCGATCACAACATCTCCAACGCGGACCGCAACCGCTGGTTCGATTCTTCGGCCTTTGCGGCGCCGGCGCCGTTCACCTGGGGTAACGCGGGCCGCGGCATCATGCGCGGGCCGGGTTTGTTTGGCGCGGATTGGTCGTTTTGGAAGCAGTTCAACATCACGGAACGTACGAAGCTCCAATTCCGTTGGGAGAACTTCAACTTGTTTAACCACGCCAATCTCGCTAACCCGAACACAAATATATCAGGGTCGACCGTGGGCCAGATTTTCGCTCTGGCCGGTTCGACCGGCGTGGGACCGTCCACATCGCCAATGCGGCGAATGCAATTCGGTCTACGGTTGGTATTCTGACCGCTTGGATTAACCTTTAACCGCCCGAAGGCGGGCGCGAAGTTCAGTGGCTGCGTGGCGAAGACGCCGCGCAGCCACTTTTTTTCGTAGGCTCGAACATGCGTACAGCGTCTTGAGCCGCGAAGCGGCGGAAGGAATATAGCGCAGGGTGAAGCCGAAGGCGGAACCCTGGGTACGAAACAATTCAGGTCGAGCCCCGAAGGGGCGGCGGGAGCCTGTGTCCGCATTTTCATGGCGGTATTATGAATCCCCGGATTCATGGAAACGGACTGTACCTAGTTCTTGCGGACCCAAATGGCGTAACGTGGCGAGAACCGCACCAAGAAGGAGTAAACCATGAGCAAATTCACCAGGAAGACGTTGCTTCATTCCGGCCTCGCGACCGCCGGCCTGGCGGTCGCCGGCCCGTTCAAGGCTCAGGCTCAACCAGCGTCAATGGGCTTGGGGCCGGGTACCGGGCTGGGAAGTCTGCCGTTGCTGACGGCCGCCGAAACTCGTTCGATTTCAGCGGAGAACCTGACGGGTGAGAAGGGCAAAGGGGGCATGGCGATTCCCAACCCGGGGGATCCGGCCCTTCCCTTCTCGCGAGCCGCCGTGGATCTTGGCCAAGGCTGGAAGGTCAATCCCTTCCTCAAGCCGAAGGCCGGCGAGACATTGACGCTCATGGATGTAGACGGTCCGGGAATCATCCAACACATTTGGATGGCCACGCACCGAGATTACCGCGGCGTCGGGAGGGGGTGCATTCTGCGGTTCTACTGGGATGACGAGGAGACGCCGACGGTGGAAGTTCCCATGACGGACTTTTTCGCCGTGGGTCACGATTTGTTCGCCCCGGTCAACTCCGCGGTCGTCGCCAACAACGTGACCTCCGCGCTCAACTGCTACTGGCCGATGCCTTTTCGCAAGCACGCCCGAGTCACCTTCACCAACGAGCTCGGTAGAGATCTGAACGTGCTGGCCTTTCAGATCACGTATTCGCTGACCGAGCTACCTGAAGACACGGGGTATTCCCATGCACAGTGGCGGCGGTCGGTGACGGAGCGCTCGCACCCGGTGCACACGATCCTCGATGGCGTTCAGAATCAAGGCCGCTACGCCGGCACCTTCCTGTCATGGACGCAACTCTCCGACGGTTGGTTTGGTGAAGGGGAAGTCAAGTTCTACATGGATGGCGACGACAAGTTCCCCACCATCTGTGGGACGGGGACGGAGGATTACTTCGGAGCCAGTTACGGCTTCCCGGAGATTTACAGCACGGCCTACCTAGGCAACACTCTCGACCACAAAGGCGGGGGTGAGTCGGAAGCCGGTGGACCGCCGAAGTGGAGTCTATACCGTTGGCACATCATGGACCCGATCTGCTTCCAGAAGGATCTTCGCGTCACGATACAAGCGCTCGGATGGTGGCCGACACGGAAGTTCCAGCCCTTGGCCGACGACATAGCCTCCGTGGCTTACTGGTATCAGAAGGAACCTCATGGGGCATTTCCGAAGCTTCCGCCGCTGATAAAAAGGTGGCCTCGCTAGCCCGCCGCCCATTGCTGCTCTCTGAGCTTTGAAACCGCGGTTTTGGCTGACAGACTCTGGGGGCGCCAACTCCAGATGCCGCTCCCGGGTCTCGAGCGCAAGCGCCGGCCTGTCCGCCTCTTCATGAATCTCGGCTAGCCTTAGGCTATAGTGATCGAGGTGCCGGTGCAACTTGTTGCCGGTACGAGTAGGCGCGGCGTTTCACACTGACAGGAATAGTCGATGAGGGAGGGTGCCGGCGTCATTAAGAATGCAAAGCGTCGCGCGGCTGGGGCCGGCCTCGGTTTTGGGCTCTTCGTCATCGCGGTCACGGTTTTCGGAGATGAGCCGGCCGGCGATCGCTATTTCTTTTCACCGCGGTACGAGGTCGCTTCCGCCGAGCAGCAGCTCGTCGCGAAGGTGGACCCGACGCGAGACACATTCGCGTCGGAAGCGATCGGCGAGCAAATCGCACAGAGGCTTGACGAGCTCGGCCTTCAACTCAAGCAGAGCCCCGAGAACGCGGACAGCGTCGCCGAAATGCTCGCCGACGGCTTCCGCGCCGTGGGTTGGGGCGGCCGCGAGGTTTCCATCCGCTCCGAACCTCCTCTCCATATCTATCGCCGGGTCGGCCCTCAAGGAGAGGAAATCGGGCGTGAACGCTTCCTCGCGGAGTTCCGATCCTTGACGGCGGCGTACCGTCAAATCGAAACCGCTGAGTTTGAGGTTGTTGGTATCGCGGTCGACTCCGATCGCGATCCCGCGCGTGTTGAAACGCGTGTTGAAACCCGAGTTGAAACGAAGATCCACTTCGATATTGTCGGCGTCGCCGCCGGCGAAGCGTCGCAAAGAATTCAGCAGACCGGCGAATGGGTGCTCGATTGGCGTCGGACGCCCCAAGGGGAATGGCTCGTTCATCGCTGGAGGGCGGGAAAGCGGACTCGGGCCGTCGCCTCGCATGCATTATTCACCGATGTCAGCGAGTCGGCGCTCGGCGCCAATGCGTCCTACCGCGACCAGTTGCGGCACGGAGTCGATCACTGGCGCTCCCGGCTCGACGGCGCGCTGGGGGTTGACCTCTACGGACACCAAGGGGTCAGCGTTGGGGACATCGATGGCGATGGGGATGACGATCTGTATGTGAGCCAGCCGTCGGGTCTGCCCAACCGCCTGTTTCGCAACGACGGCGGGCTTTCCCTGGTCGACATCACCACCGACGCGGGCGTGGGCGTTTTGGATAGCACGTCCATGTCGCTGTTTGCCGACGCGGATAACGACGGCGACCAGGACCTGATCGTCATCACGGCTCTGACGCCGCTGCTGTTCCGCAACGACGGGAAGGGGGTTTTCCGCGATGAGCCGGGCGCGTTTTCATTTTCGTCGGAGCCGCAAGGCCAACTCACATCGGCGGCGATGGCGGATTACGATCTCGACGGCGACCTCGATCTCTACGTCTGCGGCTATCGTTATCACGGCGGGACCGGCCCGCACCATGCTCCCACTCCTTATCACGACGCCAATAACGGCCCCCCCAATTTTCTGTTGCGCAACCGCGGCGACGGAACTTTCGAGGACGTAACCCAGGCGAGCGGATTGGATCAGAACAATACTCGATTCAGCTTTGCCGCGTCCTGGGCGGATTACGACGACGACGGCCGCCCCGATCTCTACGTAGCCAACGATTTCGGACGCAACAATCTTTATCGCAACAACGGCGACGGAACGTTCACCGACACGGCCGCCCGTCTCGGCGTGGAAGATGTCGGCGCGGGGATGAGCGCGTCATGGTTCGACTACGATCGGGACGGTCGACTGGACCTCTACGTCGGCAATATGTGGTCGGCCGCGGGTTTGCGCGTCAGCTCCCAACGGGCGTTTCAACAAACGCTGACCGGGGACACGCGGAACCTCTACCGACGTCATGCCAAGGGCAATACGCTGTTTCGCGGCCAACCCCAAGGGACTTTCACCGACGTCACGGCTGATAGCGGCGTCGAACACGGCCGCTGGGCATGGTCGAGCGACGTATTGGACTTCGACAACGACGGCGACGAGGACCTCTATATCGCCAACGGTTACGTCACCAACGCCGACACGAAGGACCTTTGAAGTTTCTTCTGGCGGCAAGTTGTGTCGCAATCTCCCGAAGGTTCGAACCCGTCCGGCAATTACGAGACGGCCTGGGCCGCCATCACGGAGTTGATTCACGGTGAGGCGTCGTGGAGCGGCCGTGAGCGCAACGTGTGCTATCTCAACAACGGAGACGGCACGTTTAGCGACGTCTCGGGCGTCGTCGGCCTCGACTTTCTCGACGACAGCCGTGCTTTCGCGGCGGCGGATTTGGATCAAGACGGCGATCTCGACTTGGTGCTGAAATCGCGAAACGAGCCGGGGTTGCGCGTGCTTCGCAACGATTTCGCGGCAAGCCTCGGCTCGGGCCGCAACAACGCTTTGACCGTTCGCTTGCGTGGTCGGACAAGCAATCGCGACGCGGTCGGCGCTCGTGTGACGGTTGTCGCCGCCGGCAAGTCCTCAACGAAAACCATCCGCGCGGGGTCGGGATTTCTTTCCCAACATTCGAAAGAATTGCTCTTTGGCCTTGCCAAGGCGGAGCGCGTCGACGAGCTTCGCGTGACGTGGCCCTCGGGCGCCGAGCAGGCACTCTCCGATCCGCCCCTCAACGGCCGGATCACGATTGAGGAAGGCTCCGACGAAATTTCCTCGGAAGCGTTTCCAGACACCGAGTCGCGGGAAGACGCGCCGGAGAAGGTTCAGGCCCGATCGGCGTCTATCGAAGACACCGGAACTTGGTTGATCGAGTCGGTCGCGGCGCCGCCGTGGGAGCTTGCCGACACAAAGGGCGCCGTTCACCGCTTGAGCGATTATCGGGGCGCCCCGCTGGTGGTGAACATTTGGGCGACCTGGTGCCCGCCGTGCCGCGCCGAGCTGCGCGACTTTGAGCAAAACCGCGACCAGATTGAAAAGGCCGGGCTGAAATTGCTGGCCGTTTCCGTCGACCCCCCGGAGGATCGCGCCGCGGTCAGCGAGTTTGTGCGCGCCGAAGGTCTCACGTTTCCCGTACTCGTCGCCGACAACGATTTTGCATCCTCTTATAACCTCTTCAAGCGATACCTGCTGAACCGTCGTTCCGACCTCCAAATCCCAACGACGTTTCTGATCGACGGCGACGGGATCGTGGAAAAGATCTACCAGGGCCGCGTCGCGGTCGATCGGCTGCTCGGCGACACGGCGTTTCTCGGTGAGCCGGGAACAAGGCGTCTTGCCCGCGCGGTTCCTTTCGAGGGGCGTTTTTTTGGAGCCCGGCCGCGACGAAATTACACCGAGCTCGGAGCCGCTTTGTTGCAACACGGACTCGCCGCCGCGTCGCTGCCCTATCTGGCCAAGAGCGCCGCGATGAACCCGGGCGCCGCCGGTCCCTACTACAACTTGGGAACAGCCCATTTTCGTCGGCGATCCCTGGAAAAAGCGCGGGCGTTTTTCGCGAGGGCGCTCGCGCGTGATCCCTCCTATGCCGAAGCGCACAACAGCCTCGGCGTCGTTCTCGCTCATCTCGGACATCACGACGAAGCGGTCGTTCATTTCCAAGCCGCCGTCGACGCGCGCGCCGGGTATGCGAAGGCTGCAGGCAATCTGGCAACGGCCTACATGCGAACCGGCAAAGCGGCCGAGGCGATCGCGGTTCTCAAAGCCGCGATTGATTCGAACCCGCGCGAGCCGGGTCCACGAAATCGCCTTGGGATGCTCCACGCCCGCCGCGGAAATCTTGATGCCGCGCGGGCCCGGTTTGAGGAGGCTCTCGGCGTAGCTCCGGGGGATCCCGACACCCTGACCAACCTAGCGCTGCTCGACGCCCAACGCGGAAACACCCCCGAAGCCGTCGCGCGGCTCGTTGATCTGCTCAGGGCGCAACCTGACTTCGATAGGGCCTATCTTTCGCTGGCGCGGATTCATCTTCAGGCGAAGGATGTCGCGAAGGCGCGCGAGAGGCTCGAAAAGTTGATCGAGCGAAAGCCGGGACATCAGGCGGCTCGCCGGTTACTCGATCAGCTACCCCCGACACGGTAACCGCCGCGAGCCGCCGAAACAACGCAAGCAACAGAGGCGTGGACGGAAGTCCACGCTCCCCTGAGCGTAGCCCCGGCGCACCCGTCCGCTTCCCTTTTGATCGCCGACTAGGCAAAATGGAGCAGAGTCGATCGGCGGCTCTCCTGTACCCATGGCGTTCTCACTCAGATTGGCAATGGGAATGGCGATGGCCGCGTGCCTGTGGGGGCAAGACGCGCCCTCGGGCGATCAGATTCGCGATCATTTTCAGCACGCCCAAGAAGCCCTCGCCCGCAAGGACCACGGTCTCGCGGAGCGGGAATTCGAAAAGATACTGGCTCTCAACCCCAACCTCGCCGGGGCTCATGCGAACTTGGGAATCGCGCGCTACTTGCAGTCTAAATACGATCCCGCGATCCGGTCGTTTCTGCGCGCGCTCGAGATCCAGCCGGAGATGAAGAACGTCGAGCTTTTCCTGGGACTCAGCCGAGTGCGGGCCGGCCGGATCGAAGAAGCTCATCCCGCGCTCTCAAAGGGTTTTTGGAATGCCGGCGACGATGAATGGCGGCTCGAAGCGGGGCTGATTCTCGTCGAAAACCATTACGCCCGGCGGGAGCATGACGAGGCGCTCGGCGTCGTGCGCGCCTTGCAAAAGGCCTTTCCAAAGAATACCGACGTGCTCTACGTCGCCTATCGCCTGCACTCCGATCTGGGCGCTAAGGCCGTCTCCGATCTGGTCAGAGAGGGGGCCGACTCGGCTCGCCTGCACCAGGTCACCGCGGAGCTCCTCGAAAGTGAAGGTGATTTCCCTCGCGCCGCGCGGCAATATCGCAAGGCGCTTGCAGTCAACCCGCGGCTTGCGGGCGCCAATCGCGCCCTCGCCGTCGCCATCATCAGCAGCAACCCGGATGAGGCCGGCAGCCGCGAGGCCGAACAGGCCCTGGAACGTGAACTTTCCTTCAACCCGCGCGACGCGGAGTCGCTCTACCAGTTGGGCGAAATCCACTGGCGCCGAGACGAGCCCGGCCAAGCGCTCGAGCGGTTTTCGCAAGCGGTCGAGATCCGTCCCGACTTCGTGGAAGGCTTGATTGCGTTGGGAAAGGTTTTGACGGCGGCCGAACAAGTGGAGCGCGCGGCCGAACACCTCGAGCGCGCTGTCGAGATTGATCCGGAAAACGAAGTCGCCCATTATCGGCTGGCGCGGGCCTACCGGCGGTTGGGACGCACCGAGGAGGCCGCCAAAGAGCTGGCCGAATTCCGGCGCATCCGAAGCGCCATGGAATCGCTGGGGGCAATTTATCGGCAAGTGCAGCGTGGCACGGTCACCGACCAAACCCTCGACGGCCGGGAGTCTTCGCAATGATGTTCGTTTCACCCCGCGGCGCGATCCGCCGCCTTCGAAGCTTTCTTCTGGGAATGACGGCCCTGTTTTTGCTCATAAACCCCGCTTGGCTTCCCGCCCAGCAACCCTCCGCGGAGCTTCTCCAAAGCACCTACGAAGAGGCCGAGCAAGCGTTTCGAGAAAAACGGATGGAAGCCGCCGCCACGGGTTACAAGAAACTCGCCGAGCTGAGCCCCAAGACTGCCGAGGCCCACGCGAAGCTCGGTCTGATCTATTACTTGATGGCGCGTTTTCGCGACGCCGCGCCCGCCTTCCGCACCGCCCTGGAATTGAAACCGGGCCTGCCGAATGTCGCGACCTTGTTGGCCATATCGCTGGCCGAGCTGGGGCAGTATTCCGAGGCCTTGCCGGGACTCGAGAAAGGTTTCGATGATCCGGCGGACAAGGATTTGCGGCGTCTGATTGGTCTCGAGCTGCAAAGAACCTATCTGGCCCTGAATCGCAACCGCGACGCCGGCCGGATTACGGCGAGGCTTGCCTCGCTTTACCCCGACGATCCGGAGATCTTGTATCACGCTGGCCGCTTTCATGCCGATATGGCGGCGACCGCGATGCGGCGACTGGTGGATATCGCTCCGGATTCGGTCTGGGGGCGTCAAGCCGCCGCCGAGGCGCTCGACAGCCAGGGGAGCTACGAGTTGGCCATCGTCGAATACCGCAAGGTTCTGGCCGAGCAGCCGGGCCGCCCCGGCGTACACTACAGCGTTGCGCGCGCCATGCAATCGAGTGCCGGCGCCGCGGGCTCCGAGGACGACGCGCTCGCCGAATTCCAGAAGGAGTTGCAAGTCGATCCGTCGAGCGCCTTGGCGGCCTATGAGGCCGGAGAGATCCTTCGCAAGCGGTCGCGGTTTGGCGAGGCGCGCAAGTTCTTCGAGCAGGCGGTCACCCATCGTCCCGATTTCGGACTGGGACGGATCGCCCTGGGGCGGGTGCTTCGCGAGTTGGAGGAACCCGAACAGGCTCGCGCGCATCTGGAAGCCGCGGTACGCCTGGCTCCCGAGAACGAAGTCGCCCGTTACCAATTAGCGTTGGTCTATCGCCAAACCGGCGACCTCGCCGGCGCCCAACGTGAAATGCGGGAGTTTCAGCGGTTGCGAACCAGCCAACCCGAGGATAAGGGCCTCGGCCGGCTTGGCCTCGAAAATCAGCAAGCCACGCCCCAGCGTCTCGACGCGCCGGAAACGGCTCGCTAGCGGGAACCCTCGCCCAGGGTATTCAGATCATCGTCGGGATTCGCGCTCTACATGGATCCACGACCGGTACAAAGGCCACATTAAGCGCAATGCCACAACCCAACGTGAACATCATCAAAATCAGTGCCGGCGATCTCCTCGGCGTCATTGAGCGGACCGGCCAAGAGCGCCTTCGCTCGCTAACGTTGGCCAGTGCGGGTTTCCGGAACGTGATAGGCGGCTTGGCGACGCAGCATCAAGAGGCCGTCTACGTCCTCGAGCATCTCCCCCACAACGCACTCGAGGCCCTCGCTACTCTTGACGGGTTGGAGTCGCTGGCCGTCATCAACTTCGACATCGGAGCCGAAGGGGCGCGGGAGCTGGCGGGGCTCTCGAAGCTCACCTCCCTCGACGTCAGCGCCAACAGCATCGGAGACGAAGGGGCGCGTGAGCTGGCGGGGCTCTCGAAGCTCACCTCCCTCGACGTCAGCGCCAACAGCATCGGAGACGAAGGGGCGCGTGAGCTGGTGGGGCTCTCCCAGCTCACCTCCCTCGACGTCCGCGGCAACGGCATCGGAGCCGAAGGGGCGCGTGAGCTGGCGGGGCTCTCCCATCTCACCTCCCTCAACGCCCGCGCCAACAGCATCGGAGACGAAGGGGCGCGTGAGCTGGCGGGGCTCTCCCATCTCACCTCTCTCGACGTCGGCTACAACAGCATCGGAGCCGAAGGGGCGCGGGCCATTCTTGACGCTTGGAGTACGGGCCCAGCGGGGGTCCGGCGCACCGTTCTCGATCTGCGGAATAACGGCGATCTCATGTCCTCTTCGTCGCCCTGGCGGAAACGGCGGTAGGCGGCCAGAATGGCCTGGGCGTCGCTGGTGTTGAGGGCCTCGGCGGGAAGAACGGAGCTGCGCCGATTTACGTGAACCGTTAACCGTGAACCGTGAGCCGGGTTGTGATGGGGGCGGGCGTTTGACGGTGTGGGGGAGAAGAGATGTCGCCAGGAGGGGGACACGGCACGCGTGAGTGCGCGCGCCACGTCGGGGGTATCGGAGGCGAGGGGGGCAGAGGTCGCGTCGGGCGATTGTTCCTGCGCCCCTTCCGGGGCTTATCGTGTTTTTTGGCCGGGGACCCCGGGCTGAAGCCCGGGGCTACTTTCCGGTCGCCGCTCCGCGGCTGCAGCCGGTTGGAGGTTCCTGTCGCCCTTTCAGGGCTCGCCCGGCCCTACAAGGTCCCGGCCTATTGCGACTCAAGCCCGGTGAACTGCGGTGAACCGGGCTGAGCGTGGACTTCCGTCCACGCCTCTGATTCTGTTGCTCGGATGGTTGGAGGGATGTTCCACACTTATGTCGCACACCCCACCGTGGCGGCTAGAACTCGAACCGCAAGAGGAATTGGAACGCGCGGCCGTCGTTGAGGGTGTTGGTGATTCGGCCGAAGCTTGGCGAAGCCAGGTTCATCGCGGGCTCGGCGAATTGTGGTGTGTTGAGGAAGTTGATCGACTCGGCCTGGAAGGTCAGCTTGCGTTCGGCCGCGACGTTCCAGGTTCGGGAAATGGCGGCGTTGACATTGGCGATGGCGCCTTTGCGAAACGTATTGCGGCCTAAGCTGCCGCGGAGCTCGGTCGGCTGCATAAAGGTAAACGCTTCGGCGGGCAGAAGCCGACTCGACGTGTCGGGGTCGCCGATGGTGCGGCCAAGTACGCCGGGGTCGATGACGTGCGGCCGGTCGCTGCCCGCCCCGTCGACGTTACCGAAGCCGGCCGCATCCGAACCGGCGGCGACCGTAAAGGGCGTGCCGCTCTTGAGAAGCACAATGGTCGACAGCGTCCACGATCCGAACAGCCGCCGCCGCCAACCTTGGCCGCGCAATCGCGGCGTTTCATAGCTTGCCTTCGTCAAGAAAGCGTGCGGCTGGTCGAAGTTGCTGAGTCCCTTGAGATCTTCCTGGACGAGGAATTCCGACTGGCTGCGCCCGCGACGCGAGTCGACCGGCGAGATGGTGTTGAGGTAATCCGTCCCGAGGTCAATCGCCTTGCTGAACCAATAGGACATATCGATCGTGAAGCCGCGGCGGTTACGGATGATCAGCGACGCCCGCGCGGCGTCGTAGTAACCGATCGACCCGTTCATCGGCCGGAAGATTTCGAAGACGCTCTGATCGGGACGCCGATCGTTGATGGTGCGAGACTCTTGCGCGATGCCCTCGACGAGTTGGCCGCGATTGGTGAACCACATCATGAGGAGCTTATGAGAGCGGCTTCCCACATAACCCAATCGCACGTCCGTCGATTTCGCGAGTGGCAGCTCCCAGCTGAAGTTGTACTGATGGGAGTAGGGGAGCCTAAGGTCGGGCTCGAACCGAAAGACGCTGGTGCGGGCGTTGGGATCAAGGTCCGCGAAAGTGGCCCCGCCAAGAGGGTCCGCCAGGTTAGGGGCCGTCGCGACCAGACGCAGGTCGTGGGGCGGATTGAAACGGTCTTGCCCGAAGGTCGCGGGGAAAATTTCGCCGTAATGCGAACCGTAGGCCGCGCGGATCACGCCCAAGCCTTCGCGCAGCCGATAGGCGAACCCAAAGCGCGGCGCGAGGTTGTTGCAGTCGCAGGGGTAGGGCAGCGAGCCCAGGCCGTTGACCTCGACGGGGGTGGTGACCGGCTCGTAACGCAAACCCAGGTTGAGCGTCAGGTAGGGCGTGGCGCGCCACTGATCGCCAATAAACAACCCCATCCGCCAATTCCGGTAGCCGCGATGGGTGTTGCCGAGCCCCTGGACGAAGCGGTTCGGAGTACCCAGGCGCAGGTTCGTGATGGCGTCGCCGCGGTCATTGGAGCCGTAAACCTCAATGCCGCGATGGGAGTCGGCTTCCGCGCCGTTCACTTGATCCCGCGAGACCTCCAGGCCCGCCGTCAGCAAGTGTTTCCCCCGCGTGTGCCGCACGACGCCGGCATAGCGAAAGGTGTTCTCGGCGCGGTCAATCGGGATGGTGGGGCTCGGTCCCAGATCCTGAATGGCGAAGTTCAAAAAGACCCAGTGCCCCACGGCGTTCGGCTCGGGAATGAGTAGAGACGACAAGCGGTCAAAGCCCGCCGAGAGTTCCGCGACGGTCGCGGCGGAGAAGCTGTGTTTCCAGGTTGCTCGCGAGCGCTGGGAGCGGATTTCGATGTCGGGATTCTGTCCCGCGACCAGTTGGAAGGCGTCGACGGTTTGCGCGGTCCAATTATGCAGCAATACCAGCGAATCGTCGTCGCCGAGCTTTTGGTCCAGGCGAACGCCCGCGCGGTCGGTATCCACCACCTGAGGGGCATTCGTGTTGAGGGCGCGCGGATCAATGTCGGGCCGGTTGGGCGGTGCGTCGGGATAGGCCGCGAGGTAGCGCTCGACAATCGGCCGGATCGCGGGGTCGGTGGTCAGGGGAGTGCGCTCGTCGGGCGTGGGCACGAGAACATTGCCGTTGACGCTGCCTCGGATCTTGTGCTGCGAGCCGTCGAGCGAGAGCGCGGCTCCTCTCCACAAGGGGGCGCTCAGTTTGAAGCTGTAGTCGTTCTCCCGAGCCGGCAGAACCTCGCCCACTTGGAAGAACGAACGTGCCCGGAAGATGCTGTTGTCGTGCGACCAGTGAACGCCGCCGTGCACCGCGGAGAAGGATCGAGAAGGTTGGTGCAGCGGCGTGGAAGGAGCGGCGCCGAACTCGGCTCCAAAATAACCTTGCTGCACATTGAACTCGTCGACGACGGTGGCGGTGGTGCCGAGCCGTTGGCTGAGTTCTTTCCAGGCGTTGTTGTCGATGAGGTTGAACTGGACGTTCTCGTTGCGGCGGCTCTCCCCGGCGTCGGAGTCGGTTTGGCCGAGGAGGTTGAGGGCGCTATTCCCGTCGGCCTCGGCAGCACCCGCGGCGGACTCGGCCGGAGTTTCACGCTGGTCGGTCTGGCTTGATTTCGCGGAGACAGCCGGGGTATCCGCGCTTGCTTCTCCGGCGGTCGGCTGTTGACCGGCCGCGCCGCTGCGAGGCGCCGCCGGGAGCGAGGCGGGAACGCAAATGGATGCCAGGGTCGAGACAGCAAGCGCCGCGCACAAGCGCATCGCGGAGTGCGCGCTCAATCGCCCACCGCGATCAGGAAACTCGAACGTGGAACGACCAAGAATGCTCACGAACAGCGAAACTTACCCTCGTCTAATTGTAGGGACGTCGATGTCTCTCCGGCGGCCTTATCGGCGGACTATTGACGGCTCGTCTCGATTTCCGAATCGGGCAGGGCGAAGGCCCAGAAACCCAAGCCCGATGCGATCGCGACGTACTGCCGGCCGCCGACCATATAGGTCATCGGCGAAGCCTTCCAATCTTGATTCACCTGCAAATGCCAGAGCGGTTTGCCGTTTCGCGCATCGAGCGCCGCGAAGGCGCCGCTGTCTTCTCCGAAAAACACCAGGTCGCCGTCGGTCGAGAGAACACCCGAATAGGTTTCGGCCTTGCCGGTCTGGGCATAGCTCCATACCGTGCGGCCGGTTTGAATGTCCAACGCGCGGATGAACTTTTGATTGGGAGATCCGTCGGTCAGCCGAATCGTCCCTCCCAACCAAGCGCGGCCGCGCTGCCAGCGGCTGTCGTCCTTGGTGTAGGTCATGCAGGATTCATGGGCCAAAAGATAGAAAAGCTTGGTCCCCGGGTGGTAGCTGGTGGCCCACCAATTGGTGGCGCCGCGAATGGCGGGGCAAACGTCCGAACCCTCTTCGGTCGGGTCGGAGCCGGGCAGCACGATGGGCCTTCCGTTTTCGTCGATACCTTCGGCCCAGGTTTGGCGCACAAAAGGCTCACCGAGAAGGAAGTCGCCGTTGGTGCGGTCGAGCACGTAGAAGAAGCCGTTGCGATTGCCCTGCAGCAGCAACTTGCGCGGACGTCCTTGGAACTCTTCGTCGACCAGCAGCAGCGGCTCTTGGGCGTCCCAGTCATGGGTGTCGTGCGGCGTAAATTGGAAATACCATTCCAGATCCCCGGTCTTCGGCTTCAAGGCGAGCACGGAATTGGTGTAGAGATTGTCGCCGGGGCGACGGCCGGCGTTGAGATCCGGGCAGGGGTTCCCTGTCGCCCAGTAGAGAAGATCCAACTCGGGATCGTAGCTGCCGGTGAGCCAAGTCGCGCCGCATCCGAGACGAAGAACTTCCTCGTCGCCCCAGGTTTGGGACCCGGGCTCGCCCGGCGCCGGGATGGTCCAGAAACGCCAGGCGCGCTCGCCGGTGGCGGCGTGGTAAGCGTCGAGGAATCCGCGCAGACCCATGTCACCGCCGCTGATGCCGGCGATGACGAGATCTCCGACGACCAAAGGAGCCGCGATCGCGCCGTAGTGATCGCGATAATCGGCCATCCCGCTGTCCCAGATGAGTTCGCCGGTGAAACGATTGAGGGCAATGACATGGGCGTGGTCGGTGACGGTGAAGACAAGGTCTCCGCGAACCGCGACACCGCGATTGAGCCCGATGCCGGGGTCCCCGACCACGCCCGGCGTGCGGGGCCGCGAGTAACGCCAGATTTCCCGGCCCGCGGCGGCGTCGAGCGCATACACTTGATTCACCGCCGTGACGTACATAACGCTGGCGATCACCACCGGCGTGCCCTCGATCATGGGCATCTCCGCGACCGGATAGAACCAGCGCGCCTCGAGCTTGTCGACATTGCCGCGGCGGATTTGGTCGAGCGCGCTGTGACGATTGGAAGTGTCGCTGCCGTTATAGGAGGACCAGTCGACCGCGGGCTCGATGGCCGCCTCGCGAAAAACATCGCCCTCGCGCCGAAGCAGGTGAATTTTGCCGTCGGCCGCGCGGACCTGGGCGTCAAAGCCGCTTTCGTTAAGAATGACGCCGCTCAACGAGCCGCCATCCACCAGCGGCAGCGATCCCTCTCTGGGCTCGGGCGCGCGCGGGTCGCGAGCCGCGGGGGGGACGTTGGCGGCGAGCTTCTTGAGATACGCGATGAGGAGGTTGAGTTCCTCGGCGGGCATCTCGAACGCCGGCATGCCCTTGGAAGCAACACCTTGGGTGATGATCGGGACGAGTTCCTCGGGGCCTTTTGCGTGGACCGCCGGCAAGATCGATCGTGCTCGGTCGGAGCCGGCCCCGTCGCCGCCGTGGCAAAGCACGCAGCGGGTGCGGTAGGATTCCTCGCCGTCGGCGGCGAACAGGGTCAACGCGGAGAACGCAAGAAGGGCGGTAAGTGTTCGAACAATCATAAGGAGCTTCTATTGTCGCCCCCACGCGGGCGGACAGGCATCATAATAGTTTGGTTCGTGCCCCGGGGCGCGAGCGGGAACGCCGCACTCGGTTCCATCGGCTCGGATTAGCGGCGCTTCGGCGGAAGGAGATTACTATGAACACCCGCAGAGATATGATCGCACTGATGGGCACGGCTCTCTTCGCGACCGGAGCGGCACCGGTCGACGCCAAGACAGGTCCGTGGATTAAGGATCGAGAAGACGCACAACACATCACCACGCCATTTGGTGAAGTTCGCATCTACTTCAAGGGCGCAACTGAAGAGCTGCGGTTGTTGGAACTGCTCAACGCCCGAATTAATCCGGGGTTGAGCCCGCACCCGCCGCACCAACATCCGGAAGAAGAACTGCTCCTGGTGGTCGAAGGCGAGGGAGAGTTTCTGCTGGACGACAGGGCGATTCCGTGCTCCGCGGGTACGATGTTGTATGCGGCACCCGGCCACTCACACGGCATCAAGAATACCGGCAGCGCGCCTTTGAGCGTCCAGATTTTCAAGTGGCAGCCGAAGTGAAGGCCGCTTGAGCCAACCGCTTCGGGAACGCTGGCATTCCTTTGGAAGACACCCGTTTCCTGATGATCAGCGCGAGATCTTCGGGGGCCGCCGACGCAGCCAGGTCGACACCAACCACAACAGGCCGGCAGCGATTACCATCCACATCAGCCAGCGAATCGCGTCGGCCAGGTGCGCGTTTGTCAGCCAGGCCCAGTCGAACGTGTATCGACTTAACTGGTCCGCTCGTTCGGTCATCCAGTGCCAAGCGGTGTGGGCGACGAGCGCGGAAAGGATGATCGTGCCGATTCTTTCGGCGACGACGAAGCGGAACAGGCCTTCCAGCGCGGGGACGAGAAGCAACAACACTAAGAGCTGGCCCAACTCGACGCCGAGGTTGAACGCGATCAATGACGTCAGCAGGTGGGAGCCGGCGAGCTGCAACGTCTCGCGGAGCGCGAAGGAGAAACCGAAGCCGTGGATCAAGCCGAAGCCGCAAGCGATCATCCAGCGGCGATGCACTCCCGACACGCCCACGATGTTCTCGAGAGCCATATAAACGACCGTGATGGCGATGAGCGTTTCGATCAGCGGCGGAAACCATAACGCGCCGGGCGCGAGGTCGAAGGCGGAAACGATCAGTGTGAACGAGTGAGCAATCGTGAACGCGGTCACGATGAGGACCAGCGGCCGCAAGCGCCGAAACGGGATCACCAAGCAAAGCAAAAACAAGAGATGATCCGGGCCGGCGAGGATGTGAAAGAAACCGAACTCGACAAACCGCCAAGCGGCTTGCAGCCAACTGGGGTCGAGCGGCACGCGTCCCGGGTCTTCCAGGAACTGATAGGCGCGAACCGAGCCGTCGGGCGTATGGAACCGTAAAACCGTGCGCACCCGCGCCGCCAGATGCTCGAGGCCCGGACGCATCGAGAAGGCCGCTCGATCGGATCGAATCGGGTACTCGAGCAGGATGTCGAAGAGAACTTGGTCCGTCACCAGGTTCTCGTGAGCTCCCGACAGCGGCCGGCTAACGTGAGCAAGCGCCTGATCGAACGACGCGAAAGACTTGTCGGCGGGAAGCGAGATTCGGGTTGCCGCGATGCGAGGCGGCGGCAGTCGCACTCCATTTTCATAGATTTCAATGAACCCGGCGATCCACACCGTTGCCAGGTCAGGGAGCTGGGGAGCCAACTGCTCCGCGTCCAAATAGCCGTTCGGCAGGGCGGGGAACTCCACATCCCGCATGGAACCGAGCGGGACCCGCGCCAGCACCTGAAGCTGGTCGCCGGCCGGTTTGGCCATCAGATGAGCGGTCACCTCGGTCGGGATTTCGTGGGCGAAAGCGACGCCGGCAAGCGCAACGGCCGGCCACAGTGTCGACAAAACTCGACGAAATCGAATCACAGCGTTGTTCTCACGAGTCTGAACGGGTATGATAGCCGAGACTGGAGTCCTTATGAATATCACCAAACGCGAGTTAGGAATCGGCGCCGCCCTGGCTGTAACGGCGGGTTTGCTCGGGACGATCTCGATGGTCCTTGACGAAAGGGCCGACGTGGAGGCCGCCGCTGTGATGGCGCCGCGATTGGAGGTCGATCCGCTATGGCCGAAACCGCTGCCGAACCACTGGGTGCTGGGAACCGTAATCGGCGTGGACGTCGACGCGGACGACAATGTTTGGATCGTCCACCGCGGAGGCTCGCTCGACCCGAAAGAGGTCTATGCGACGTGGGATCCGCCGGCCTCGGACTGCTGCTATCCCGCGCCGCCGGTGCTCGTGTTTAGTCCGGAGGGCGAGTTGATCCGCCATTGGGGCGGGCCGGGCGAAGGCTACGATTGGTCGGCTTCGAACCACGGTATTGACGTCGATCACAAGGGCAATGTCTGGATCGGCGGCAACGGCCGAAAACGGCCGGGGGAAGCCACGCTGCCGCACGATGAGAGCGCCATGGGCAAGGGGTTCGTTCACGACAGCATGGTGCTGAAATTCACCGCGGCCGGCAAATTTCTCATGCAAATCGGCAAGCCTTTTGAAGGTGCGGGCAGCCACGACCTGAAGAACTTCAAACTGCCGGCCAAGACGTTGGTTGATGCCAAGACGAACGAACTGTACGTGGCTGACGGCTACGGCAACCGCCGCATGATCGTCCTGGACGCCGACACGGGCGAATACAAACGGCACTGGGGCGCCTACGGCAACAAGCCCGACGACACGCAACTGCCGCCCTACAAGCCCGGCGAGCCGCCACCCAAGCAGTTCCGGACGCCGGTTCACGCCGTAGCGCTCTCCGACGACGACTTGCTCTATGTCTGCGACCGCACGAACGACCGCATTCAAGTGTTCAAGACCGACGGCACTTACGTGAAGGAAGCCTGGGTCGAGCCGGATACGCTTGGGGACGGATCGACATTCGACGTGGCTCTCTCCAGAGACCCGGGCCAGAAGTTCCTCTATGTCGCCGACGGGACGAACCACAAGGTTCACGTCCTCGACCGCGATTCGCTCGAGGTGTTGACAACCTTCGGGGACGGCGGCCGCCAGCCGGGACAATTCTACGCCGTCCACAGCATCGCCACCGACTCCAAGGGCAACGTCTTCACCACGGAGACTTACCACGGACGGCGTGTGCAGAGGTTTGTCTACAAGGGGTTGGCGCCGGTTACTAAGAAGGATCAAGGGACTGTCTGGCCGAGCGATTGAGGTCGGCGGAGCCGGCCGTGACCTTGTGGTGCGAAATAGTCCGGCCGATCACGAAGGCTCTTGAGCTGCAGTGGCTTACGCCTCGAACCACATTTCCAGGTCCTCAAAGCGCGGATTGATGGTGGTAACCGGATTTCAACGAAGCCGGGGGAGATCGGTGGTGGGGAGATCGGCGGGAGATCGGGGACGGGAGATCGGGGACAGCTTCCGATCCCTATTCGGAACCAGATCGGGCAGCTTCAGGGGATTTTCTTTGGCAAGGATTCTATAGTTGAGTTGGGCCATTCGGCGTCCGGGAAGGCTGTTAAGGCGTTGATATGGGAGCACATGGGCCGACAATCCTCGTGCTCAGGATGGCGGTCCGCGTCGAATAGGTTTCCGAGTTCGGGAGCTGTCCCCGATCTCCCCGCCCGATCTCCCCGTCCCCGATCTCCCCGTCCCCGATCTCCCCCCGATCTCCCCGTCCCCGATCCCCCCCTTCCCGGTTTGTCCCGGATCGCCAATTCGATTCGGGCGGCCGATTGTGGTCGCGCCTGACAAAATTGCCGTCTTTGCGGCTACCATAGCTGAACGATGTCATCGGGTATTCCAAGCCGGGCCGTCGCGATGTTGGCGCTGGTTGTTTCCGGTGAGGCGATTTTCGTGTTGCCGTTCGTTCTTGCGCGTGTCTTTCGCCCCACCCTCCTCGACGTGTTCGGTCTCACCAACCTACAGCTCGGCACGATGTTTTCGCTCTACGGAATCGTCGCCATGGCGTCGTACTTCCTGGGGGGGCCGCTGGCCGACCGGTTTTCGGCTCGCCGGCTGATGTCCGTCGCGCTGGTTGCCACCGCGGCCGGCGGGGCCGTTTACGCAACCATCCCGCCGGCCGAGACCGTTGCCTTTCTCTACGCCTTTTGGGGCGCCACCACGATCTTGCTTTTCTGGGCGGCCTTGTTGCGGGTGACACGAGAATTGGGCGGACCGGCCGGCCAGGGTAGGGCTTACGGGACTTTGGACAGTGGACGCGGCTTGACCGCGGCGTTGTTGGCTTCCGTAACGGTCACCTTGTTTACGTTTCTGCTTCCCGATCCGGCGGCCGCGACATTAGAGCAACGCACCGACGCCTTGAGCAAGGTGATCTGGGTCGCGGTCGGCCTGGCGTTCGGGGCCGCGGTCTTGGTATGGGCCGCTTTGCCCGAGGCTCGCCCGACGACGCCCGACGCGCGGCCGAAGCTTACGCTCCAGGGGTTACGCTTCGTTATCCGCCTGAAAACCGTTTGGCTCCAGGCCGTCATCGTAGTCTGTGCCTATGTGGCCTTCAAGAGCACGGACAACTTTGGTCTCTTTGCCCGGGATGCGCTGGGCTACGACGATGTCGCGGCGGCGCAAATCGGAACGCTGGCGCTGTGGATGCGCGCGATCGCGCCGGCCGCGGCGGGGTTGCTCGGCGACCGAATCGGCGTTGTTCGGGGGATCTCGATAGGCTTCATCCTGTTGATGCTGATCAATGTCGCCCTCGCGTGGGGAGTTCTTAGTCCGGGAATCCCTTGGTGCGCTTTCGCGGCGGTGATCGCGGGAGCAGGCGTCGCGACGTTTTCGCTTCGAGGCCTCTATTTTGCCTTGTTCGACGAGGCGAAAGTGCCCGTAGCGTTTACGGGGGCGGCGGTCGGGATCGTTTCGGTGATCGGCTACACTCCCGACGTTTTCGCGGGTCCGATGATGGGTTACCTGCTCGACCGCTCTCCGGGAGCACTGGGACACCAACACGTGTTCGCCGTGGTCGCCGCATTCGCCGCGGCCGGGCTGGTCGCCGCTTTGCTGTTCGATTGGGCGGCACGCAGGCCCGCTCCACGAGGGCCGTGAAAAGATGGGGGCGGCGCCGAGCGCCGACCGAATAAGTTCCATGGAATCAATCGGCTTCGACGGCTCTCCCCCCCAAACCAAGATAGCCAGGGTACCCAATGAGTGGTCGCGGCACAACCGTAGATCGTAGATCGGTGACATCCATCCATGACAGGTATCTGTCAAGTGTCCGCAAGGGGTGGACGCAGTCAGCCCGCTGTTGGTGAGGGATGGGTGATGGAGAAAGGGCGAAGCAATCGTCGCTCTCGATTCGGGTCGGGTGAGCGACGCTCGGAGTCCATCGCCCTCGTATTAGGGGGGTTGGGCGGCTGAGCGGGTTCAGTCAAGGGCGCGCAGCGGCGAAGCGAACCCTTGACGGGTTCCGCTCAGCCGCTTATTGGAAGATTTTCGAGGGCGATGGACGGCCCTCGTCACCCGACGCAGGTCCGGCGTTGGCGGATCAGAGTCCGCGTGATTGGTGGCGTCTTGCCACGCCTACGAACTCCCGTCACCGAATCGCATTCACTTCGATCACCGCCCGCCTCGGGCGCGACCAGACATCCATGAGCCGCCTCGGGCACGCCAAGGCGCGCCGTCGCGGAAGATTCAGTTCGGGTCCAACAAAGTCGATTCCGCCGGCCTCGAAACAGTCACCATGCCGTCTCGGGCGCCGCCGCGGCGGAGCCGTTACGGAGTCACCGAACGCCGAGGCCCGGCGGAAAGTCGTTCAGCGCATCGCTACGTCGCTAGTCTCGCGCTTCGTAGCCGCTTTGGCGGCGGTCGATGGCGAGCAGCATCGCCACCAGCTTGCGGGCCACGCGAATCGTCGCGCGATTGCGATGTCCGCGCTCGAGTTCGCTTTGATACAACCCGGCCAACGGCTCGTTCCAGCGCGGCGCAAGCTTGGCGGCTTCGATCAGCACGTGTTGCAGATGCGGGTTGCGTTGCTTCGACAGCGGGCCGCGTTTGCTCTTGCCCGCCGATTCGTTGAGCCGCGCGCAGAGCCCGCAGTAGCTCACCGCGCGATCGAGCGAGCGAAAGCGCCGCGGGTCGCCGATCTCGACCGCCCACGTGAGCGCCGTGATCGCCCCGACGCCCGGGATCGTTTGCAACCTCGCCACACGCTCGCACAACAGCGGATGCTCGAGCAGGCGTTTCTCGACAAGCCGGGCGAGCTCGGCGGAATCCTCCAGACGGTCGCGGCTCGCGGCCAACAGGAGAAGGTCGGTTTCGCTTGCCTTCAGATCATCGAGAAAGCGGTAGAAGTAGCGTTTGCCGTGCAGTTTGGACTTGGCGTAGGGCTCGCCGATTTCCATCATCAAGGTCGCGATGCGGTTCTTCGACCAGGTCGCTTGTTCGACCAGGCGTCGGCGAAAGCGCAGCAGGCGGCGCAATTCGCGCAGCTCGCGCGGCGGCATCCACACGCGCGGCAGCAGGTTGACGCGGCATAGGTCGGCGAGCTTGTCGGAATCGAGGCGATCGCTTTTCTTTTTGGCCCGCGTGATGGCTTCCATGGCGGCGGGGTGTCCGACGGCGAGATCGTCGGCGTAGGGCGCGAGCGTGTCGTGGATCCAGCCGCTGAACAAGGTGGCTTCCATCGCCCGCGCCAGGGCGGTTGCGTTTGGGCCCAACTTGCGAGCGCTTCGCGGGTGGCGTCGATGCGACCTTCCTCGACCAACTCCCCGGCGGCGGTCTTGGTGCAGTAGCTGACGCTTTGCTTGTGGACGTCGAGTCCGATAAGTGCATTTCAGTCCTCCTGAGTTCGGGTTCTAAGGCGCCGCCTTGGGCGGCTGCGCTTAGCTTTTTATCCCTCTCAGGAGGACCTCTTCGCCGGCTCACCTATGCATTAAAACAGGCAGCTAACTGTGGTAGTCTGACCTCACCACCACATGTCACGCCAAGCCCGGGTGGTGGCGGAGGGCGTTCCGCACCACATCACCCAACGGGGCAACAACCGCCAGGACGTCTTCCTGCTCGACGAAGACCGGCGGTTCTACATCGAAGCTTTACGCGCGCAATCGGAGCAGCACGGCCTGGCCATCTTGGGCTACTGCTTGATGACGAACCACGTCCATTTGGTCGCCATACCGAAGCACGCGACGTCGCTCGCCCGAGCGGTCGGCCGCGCCCATTGGCGCTACTCAGTTCGCTTCAACAAACAATACGGCCGAAACGGTCATTTGTGGCAGAACCGCTTTTATTCCTGTCCCTTAGGCCCCACACACCTTGTCACGGCGTTGGCCTATGTCGACCCGAATCCGGTCCGCGCGTGCGTCGTCGGCGAAGGACCCGAGTACCCTTGGTCGAGCGCCTCGGCGCACTGCGGAGACGCCATGAGCGACCGCCTGATCGACCCCGGGGAATGGCGCCGCATGGGCTTGGCGAGCGATTGGGAACAACGTTTGCGAGCCGAGTCGACGGGCGAGCGGGTCGCCGAAGTGCGGCAAGCGACCTATTCCGGGCTGCCGTTGGGGGACGAACAATTCATCGAACAGATGGAGGCGCGACAGGGCAGGCGCTTGCGGCCACTCCCTCCAGGGCCCGCGCCGAAGGTGCTGAAATCCGCCGCCGGAGGGCATGTGACCTGGGTTACGTGGCTGTTTTAATGCATAGGTGAGCCGGCGAAGAGGTCCTCCTGAGAGGGATAAAAAGCTAAGCGCAGCCGCCCAAGGCGGCGCCTTAGAACCCGAACTCAGGAGGACTGAAATGCACTATATCGGACTCGACGTCCACAAGCAAAGCGTCAGCTACTGCACCAAGACCGCCGCCGGGGAGTTGGTCGAGGAAGGTCGCATCGACGCCACCCGCGAAGCGCTCGCAAGTTGGGCCCAAACGCAACCGCCCTGGCGCGGGGCGATGGAAGCCACCTTGTTCAGCGGCTGGATCCACGACACGCTCGCGCCCTACGCCGACGACCTCGCCGTCGGACACCCCGCCGCCATGGAAGCCATCACGCGGGCCAAAAAGAAAAGCGATCGCCTCGATTCCGACAAGCTCGCCGACCTATGCCGCGTCAACCTGCTGCCGCGCGTGTGGATGCCGCCGCGCGAGCTGCGCGAATTGCGCCGCCTGCTGCGCTTTCGCCGACGCCTGGTCGAACAAGCGACCTGGTCGAAGAACCGCATCGCGACCTTGATGATGGAAATCGGAGATCGGTGACAGGCAGCTAACTATGGGCAGCTAACTATGGAGTTGACAAGTGCGTCGGCTTGGCCCAGAATATCCGGTGTCAATCTGAACCGGTGTCCGGCTCAACATCGAGACGGCGATACGCTCATGCCGATTCGAAGGGGAGACGACTTCACATGGCGGCAACATTGATCACAGGGACGAGCACGGGTATCGGACATGCGGCGGCGGTCGAATTGGCTCGCGCCGGGCACGAGGTTGTCGCCACCATGCGCGACCCGGATCGTTCGCCTCAGCTTCGAGAGCTGGCCGCTAGCGAGGACCTCCCTATCACCGTTTTGGCCTTGGATGTGGATTCCGATACGGCGGTGGCAGAAGCTTTCTCGGAGGCGGAGCGGATGAAAGGGCCAATCGAGGTGCTCGTGAACAACGCGGGCATCGGACAGATCTACGCTGTTGAGGATGCGCCCCTGGATGAGTTCCGGCAGACAATGGAGACGAACTTCTTTGGCGCCCTACGCTGCGTCAAGGCCGTCTTGCCAAGCATGCGTGAGCGGCGTCAGGGCTGCATTATCAACGTGACCTCGATCGCGGGACGGATCGCTCTCAATGGGCATGGCCCCTATTGTGCCTCCAAG
Organism: Bryobacterales bacterium; assembly: GCA_965248235.1. GTDB lineage: Bacteria > Acidobacteriota > Terriglobia > Bryobacterales > UBA6623 > UBA6623. Next base: position 742,365 of record CBDFIU010000005.1, read on the forward strand.
TTCGCGCTCGAAGCGGTGAGTGAGTCACTGGCGCAGGAGGTTAAGCCATTCGGCATCCGTGTGGCGATCGTGGAGCCTGGTGTCATCGCCACGCCGATCTTCAACAAGATTCACGACTATGCAGAGACGCCCTATCCGGGTGCTCGGCGGTTGAACGCTCTGTTCGCAGCATCGTTAAGCGCGGCGCAGGTTCCTCCCGAGCTAGTCGGCGAAAAGATTCGGGAAATCGTAGAGAGCAACGGCCCTTTGGCTTTGCGCCACCCCGTTGGCCCGGATGCGGAGCCCTTTCTTCAGTGGCGTGCCGCCATGAGCGACGAGGGCGGGGTTGAAGACGACGAAGTCTGGGCGGCTCGGACAGAGGAAGATTTTGGTCTCAACGTACGCCCGTACCTTGGTCGGACGCCGGCCGGCATCGTGAAGGAGTGAACCCGTTAACTCGGGAGATCGCGGGAGATCGATGGGGAGATCGGTAGGAGGCAGGTAACTGTGGCAGGTAACTGTGCTCTATGTCGCCGACGGGACGAACCACAAGGTTCACGTCCTCGACCGCGATTCGCTCGAGGTGTTGACAACCTTCGGGGACGGCGGCCGCCAGCCGGGGCAATTCTACGCGGTGCACAGCATTGCCACCGACTCCAAGGGCAATGTCTACACCACGGAAACCTACCATGGCCGGCGTGTGCAGAGGTTTGTCTACAAAGGTTTGGCGCCGGTCACCAAGAAGGATCAAGGGACTGTCTGGCCGAGCGACTGAGGCCGGCCCTTCCCTCTCCATCCTTCCGCCGCCTATTACCGGCAGGCCGGGCGCCTGCCATATGGCGCCGAGCTTGTACCGGGCGTCGGCGAACCGTGCTCGGCGGCCTGACCGAACTACTTGACTTAGAAGGAGCAGACGTCATGAGCATGTTGACCGGGATTCTCGTTCTGATCTTGTTGATCTCGACCGCGCAAGCGGAAACGCACCGATTCGAACCAACGCTTTACCACAACACGTTCTCGTTCGCGCACGAACCTGTGTTGACAATCAAGCCCGGCGACCGGGTGATCACGAGGACGATCGATGCTCGCGCCGTCGATCGGGACAACCAAAAAGTTGGTCAACGCTGGAATCCGCAAACCGGGCCGTTTTATGTGGAGGGCGCCGAACCGGGTGACGTCTTGGTCGTGCGCTTCGAGAAGATCGAGCCGAGTCGGGCGACAGCCTGGTCAAGCAGCGTGCTGGCGCCGTATGTCGCCGACCCTGCCTTTCTCCGCCATGATGCGGAGCGCGAGCAGACCACCGAGACGTGGGAGGTCGATAAAGCGCGCGGTGTGGCAAGACTCACTTCGGATACGATCCGCCCCAAACGCATCGAGGTTGCGTTACGGCCGATGTTGGGTTGCGTCGCGGTTGCTCCACCTCGCAAGGAAGCTGTTTCGACGAGCACTCCCGGTGAGTTCGGCGGCAACATGGACTACAACGGCATGGTCGTCGGCGTCAAACTGATGCTGCCTGTCTTCGAGCCCGGCGCGCTGTTGTTCATCGGCGACGGCCACGCGCGCCAGGGCGACGGCGAAGTGGTCGGCAACGCGCTTGAGGTATCGATGGACGTCGAGTTCACCGTCGACCTGATCAAGGACCGCGAGATTGGCTGGCCGCGCTTGGAAAACGATGAGTATCTGATGACGATTGGCAGCGCGCGGCCGCTGCTACAGGCTCTACAGCATGCGACAACGGAGCTGCAGCGCTGGCTGATGAACGACTACGACTTTGATGAGCGCGGCTCGTCGCTGCTGATGGGCCACGCCTTGGAATATGACATCGCCAATGTCGTCGACCCGCACTTCACCGTGGTTGCCAAGATCCGCAAAGCCTTGCTCGGCGCCGATCAATAGGCGGCTCGGACCACGACAGGGAGCGCCGCGCGACCATTGACAGGTTGGGGTTCCCGCCGCCGCTTCGCGGCTCAAGAGGTTCGCGGTCTTGGTGCTACAACCCTATGGTGAATTTTCGACTAACGATTACAGAGACCAGCCGTCGCGATATTCCGTATGCAGATACTGATTGGCTTCGGGCTGATAGGGAAACGCCATGTTCTTGGAATCCCACGTTAGCTCCGTTCCCAGCAGCCGGATTGCGATGTTCCCCAGCATCGCGATTTCCGTAAGCGGTCCGCCGTAATCAAAGTTCGAATTAGCAACTTTCCAACCCTTACACGCGGAGAGCCACTCGGCGAGATGCTTCTTGTTGGGAGGCGGGCCGGGCTCTATCGGCTCGGGCACTCTTTTTCGATCTCCCATGTACTCTTCCATCCTGCCTTCACCAAGGATTCGCCAGTTCCTCGCACCGTGGGATCCGTACACAATCTTGCCCTTCTCGCCGATGACCATTCCGCCGACTTGTCTTCCGGGGCGCCAGCCGGGAATGGGGATTGCTGTTTCGCCCTCTTTCACTTCCTCGGGATGCGGTGGCTTGTAGGCATCGCCGTCATACCAATAGAGGGTTACCGGAGGCCGCGGGCCCCGCGCCGGGAATCGAAAACGCACTTTGGTCGATGCCGGAAACGTTTCGCCGTGAAGGGCCGGGTCGTAACCCTCGGCCTCGGCGACGACCGACACCGGGGCTCCGAGTTTCAACGCCAGGAATACCGGATCGATGATGTGGCAAACGAAATCCCCCATGTTGCCGCCGCCGAACGCCGTCCAGCCGCGCCAGGCGCCGGGATGGTAGGCCGGGTTGTAGTTTCGGTACTTCGCGCCGCCGATCCACTTGTCCCAGTCGAGTCCTTCCGGAATCGCGTGATCGTCATGGATGCCCGACAACAGACTTATCCGACTGTACTCATAGGCGGTTTGCGTACAGTGAATCTCGCGAACCTCGCCAATGGCGCCGGACCAGATGCATTCGGAAAACTCTTTGATCGAATGAAACGACCTACCTTGGTTTCCCATCTGCGTCACGACGTTGTTGTGGCGCGCGACCTGCGCCATCTTGCGGCATTCATAGATGGTGTGCGCGAGAGGCTTTTCGCAATACACCGGCTTACCCAATTCCATGGCCGCGATCGCGATGGACGCATGCGAATGGTCGGGCGTGGCGATCATGACGGCGTCAATGCCTTTTTCCTTCTCCAGCAGCTCGCGGAAATTCTTGATGATCTTGGCCTTGGGGAAATCCTTCGCCATTTCCGCCGCCTGCGCGTCGTCGACATCGCAGATGGCAACGATGTTGGCGCCGGCCCGCGCCGCGTTGCGGGTGTTGAAGCGACCTTGCTTACCTGTTCCGATCGTTGCGACGTTGAGGGTATTGCTTGGGGCCGCCGCACTAGCGCGTCCCAGAATGTGGGGGGCGACGATCAGGGGGAACCCGGCGGCGGAAGCGGACAAGGCCGCGGCCCGCTTGATCGCTTGGCGTCGGGAGATCGTCTTGCTTCGCTTGGTCATGGGGAACTCCTCACTCGATCCAGAATGCCGCGGGATCCGATGAAACCGCGATTCCAGCGCCGGTGGGTTTCGTCGATCGCACAGCCATTGGCAAGATGATACGCCAAAGCCGGCAAGCCCCGCCGGCCGCTCGGCATCGATTCGCGGAATTGTGCTCCGATATTCGCTATTCTGGTGCCGAGGTATTCTTGGCGTGATACGCATAAAGCTGTTTTCGATCTTTTCGGTGGCTGTCGGAGGGCTGCTGTGTGCGCAGGCGGACGGCCTGGCGCAGCCGTACCCGAATCCTTACCGCATGGTGGACGACTGGGCGGAGCTGCCTGACGGCAGGCCGATGGGCGCTGTCGGCGGCGTGACGATCGATGCGGACGGTAAACACGTTTGGGCGATTGTGCGGTGCGACGCGGCCGAGCCCGAACGGTTTGGAAGCGAGTGCCTTGACTCGGACCTGGATTCGGTCCTTAAGTTCAATCTCGCCGGCCGGGTCGTCGAGAGCTTCGGCGGCGGGATGTTCATCTGGCCCCATGGGATTCACGTTGACGCGAAGGGAAACGTCTGGGTGACCGACGCCGTGAGCGCCGCCAAGACGCCGGAAGGCGCCAGAGGACACCAGGTCGTCAAATTCAGCCCGACGGGAGAAGTGCTGCTGCGGCTCGGTACGCCGGGTAAGTCCGGCGGCGGCCCGAACCGGTTCAATTCCCCCAGCGATGTGGTGACGCTCGCGAACGGGGACATCCTGGTCGCCGACGGCCATGTCGCGGACGGCAACAACCGAGTGGTGAAGTTTTCGAGCGACGGGACGTATTTGATGTCCTGGGGGAAAACCGGCTACGGTCCGGGTGAGTTTCGGACGTTGCACGCCATCGCCGTCGACGCCCGGGGACGGGTGTTCGTGGCGGATCGGTCGAACAGTCGAATCCAGATCTTTGATCAGCAAGGCGCTCACCTCGCGACGTGGACACAATTCGGAAGACCAAGCGGAATTTTCTTCGACGAGAACGACAAGATCTACGTGTCGGATTCGGAGTCGGACGACGTGCAGAACCCGGGCTGGGAGATGGGTATTCGGATCGGCGACGCGCAAACGGGTTGGGTCGATGCTTTCGTGCGCTATCCGTGGGGCGATCCCCGTAAGACGCGCGGCTCGGGGGCGGAGTTTGTCGCGGCCGATCGCGATGGCAACCTCTACGCGGGCGAACCCTTCATCCGAGTTTTGCGCAAGTACGTGCGTGTTCGACGGTGAGGAAGCCCGGGCGGTTTGTCTCGGCCGCGGGGTGATTTCACGGTAGACTTTCGGTACGGGAGGCTACGCCATGTCCCTTCGACCGATTAAGCAGTTAGTGCGCGCCGAGCCGACGATGGAAGGCGCCGGAGTTCACCTGCGCCGGGCCTTTGGGTTCGGCAAGACATCCGACTTCGATCCTTTCCTGCTGCTCGACGACTTCCGCAACGACCGCCCGGAACATTATCAGGCGGGCTTTCCCTGGCATCCGCACCGCGGCATCGAAACCATCACCTACGTGCTGGCCGGAACGGTCGAGCACGGTGACAGCCTGGGCAATAGCGGGGCCATCAAGGCGGGCGATGTGCAATGGATGACCGCCGGCAGCGGGATCATCCACCAAGAAATGCCGAAGGGCGATCCTAAGGGCCGCATGCACGGCTTTCAACTGTGGGCGAATCTCCCCGCCTCGCTCAAGATGACGACGCCAAGATACCAGGAAGTTGGAGCGACGGACATCCCCGTGGTCACCGATGACGACGGGACGCAGGTCCGCATTGTGTGCGGGAGTTTCTGGGGGAAATCGGGACCGGTGGATGGGATCGCGGCCGATCCGATTTATCTCGATGTGACGGTGCCGCCGGGCAAGCGGAAAGTGTTGCCTGTCGAGACGACTCGGCACGCTTTCGCGTATATCTTCGAGGGGTCGGGCAAGTTCGGCAACGCCTCGGATCCGGCGGCCGCGCGGACCGAGGGGGTTGGCGCGGAGACGGCTCCCGAGACCCAAGCCGACAACCGCTCGTTGGTGCTATTTGACCGCGGCGACGAGATTACCGTCGAGGCGGGCGAGCAGGGGATACGGTTTCTGCTGGTGTCGGGCAAGCCGCTCGAGGAGCCGGTGGCGTGGCGGGGGCCGATCGTGATGAACACGCAGGAGCAGCTGCGGGAGGCGTTCGCGGAACTGAATGCGAGGACGTTTTTGAAGGCGGGGGAGTGAAGGGGGCGCAAGACAGGATTGACGGAATTGAATATCGGCGGTTGTGGAGTGAGGGGGCGAGGTAAGAAGGCAAGCGCGGGAGCCGTCAAGGTGTCGGCGGATGAGAAGCGTGATTTGGCCGAGGGCATCGGACGATTGTTCCAACGCCCTTCCAGGGCTTATCGCTTATTGTTTATTTCCCCCATGGCTAAAGCCATGGGCTAAATTCCGGGGCTCCCACGGAGCCTAAAGCCCGGGGGCTACTTTCGATGACGGATAACCAGGTGTACTGATGAAGAGATTCTATTGCCGTTTGGGGCTTGTCCTTGTGACCGCGGCATTGTTGGGTGTTACGTCGAGAGGTCAAACGGCTTCTTCCACGATCTTGGATGTGGACCAGCGAAGTCTCGTTTCCGCGGCTGACTTGCACTACGAGACGCCGGTGGGGCGAAGCGAGGAGGGGCTGCCAATCGGCAATGGGCGCATGGGCACGCTCGCCTGGACTTCTCCGACAGCGCTGAAATTTCAGATCAACCGCGTGGACGTGTTCTCGAACGACAGCCGGACGCGGAGCTTTATTGAACGCCACTCCGATTACTGCTGCGGGGTCGGGTTCGTGGATGTCGACTTCGTTGATTTCGGCGACGATGTCTTTCCCGACGAGCGGACGGTGCAGCATCTATCGGTGTATGACGGCCTGCTCAGCGTGGAGGGCCGGGGAGTGAGCGTGCGGGCGCTGGCCTGGCACGACAAGGACGTGATCGCGTTGTCGATCGAAGACAAGCGGCCGAACCCCGCGCCGATCAAGACCAGTCTGCGAATGCTCCGGCCGGCGGTAGCACGGACGAGGAGTCACACGGCGCGGTCGGATTTTTCGACGCAACGGGACCGCGTGGTCCTTCGCCAACGATTCAGCGAGGGCGACTACTACAACCACTCGGCGCTGGCCGCGGCGGTGATCGGGCGGGCGGTGAAAGTCAAGTCGGTGAGTGAAGACGAGATGGTCTTAACGGCCGCCCCCGGGCGTGGGACGTTCACCGTGTTGCTTGGGAGCGCGGCGAGCTTCGCGAAAGATGACGACGTGGTCGCCGCGGCGCTCGGAGAACTTGACGCGGCCGCCGAAGCGGGGTTCGACGGGCTGCTCGAAGCGAATCGCGACTGGTGGGGGAAGTTTTGGGCGCGGTCGTTTGTTCATCTCGAAAGCGAAGACGGCGTGGCCGATTTTGTCGAGGCGCACTATAACTACTTTCTCTATTTGATGGCATCGACGTCGCGCGGAAAGTTTCCGCCGAAGTTCAACGGCATGCTGTGGACGACCGGGGGCGACAGGCGGGAATGGGGCAGTCAGTTTTGGTGGCATAACGTCAGCAGTTACTACCAAGGCATGCTGGGCACGAATCGGTTGCGGTTGACGGACCCGATGTTCGACATGTATTCGGGGATGTATGAATCCGGAGCGCGGGCGGCCCGGCAACAGTGGGGCAGCCGCGGCCTTTTCATTCCCGAAACGACGTGGTTTGACGGGTTGGCGGAGTTGCCGGAAAAGATGGCGGCCGAGATGCGGCGGCTGTATTTATTCCAAAAGCCGTGGGAGGCGCGGTCGCGCGCCTTTCGGGCGTTCGCGCGGCGCAAGCCCCCGCATTCGAGCCGCTGGAATTGGAAAGCGCACGGCAAGTGGGTCGACGGGTGGTGGACGTTCTCCGACAAGGGCGCGGGCGCGAACGGGCATGTATTGCACATTCTGTCGAGCGGCGCGAAGATCGGGTTTCTCTACTGGGAGCGCTACCAGTTCACGCAGGATCGCGATTGGCTTCGGGATCGCGCGTATCCGATGTTGCGGGGCGTGGCCGAGTTTTTTCGGTTTTTTCCGAACTTGAAAAAGGGCGCGGACGGGAAATACCACATCCATCACGTCAACAACCATGAGCCGGTGTGGGGCGCGCAAGACACGATGGAGGAACTCTCGGCGATGTACGGAGTGTTGGCGCTCGCGATTCGAGCATCGGAACTGCTCGATGTCGACGCCGAGCGGCGCGGGGCGTGGTGCGAGCTGCTCGCGAATCTAACGCCGCTGCCGACCAACGACGATCCCGACGCGCTCGACCCGAGGAAGCCCGGCACGCCGAGGGTGTGGGTCAACGGGCGGAAACCGCATGCCAGGGGCGACGGGACCAACCGCAGCTACCATACGATCGTTCCGGCGATTCACTACGACCTGTGCACGCTCGAGACCGAGGACGCGAAGTTGATGCAAACGGCGAATGATTCCTTCGAGTCGTTGTTCCCCGGGGGGATCAATTCACGGACCAAGATTGATTCGCTGGACCCGAGCCCGCGGACGGCGGCGCTACTGGGGCGGGCTTGGGACGTCAAGATTCTGATTCCGAGCCAAATCGGCGGGTGGGGAAAAGACGACACGGTCAGGCCCGGACGGACGGGGAGCAACGCTTTGCGGAACCGGATGTCGTTGGTGGAAGGCCCGCAGGCGAATGACGCCGAGCGTTTGGGGAGGGCGTTGGACGCCTTGCAATTGGCGCTGCTGCAGGGGGTTCCGGCGCGGCCGGGCGGTGATCCGGTAGTGCGCGTTTTCCCGGCTTGGCCCGAAGGGTGGGATGCGGAGTACACGCTACCGGTGCGGGGGGGATTTCTGGTGACGTCGGCGATTCAGGGCGGCGTGGCGCGGTTTGTGGAACTGCGTTCGGCGGGCGGGAGCCTGTGCCGCTTGCGAAACCCTTGGGGCGAGGGGGAGGTTGTTGTGTATCGCGATGGGGCCGAGGCTGAGGGAATGGCCGGGCGGCTCTTGGAGTTTGCCGTGAAATCGGACGAGACCGTCGTCTTGGTTAGGAGGGGTTCATCGCCGGGGGAGTTTCGGCGGAAGATTGGGCGGGGTGAATAGCGGATCAAGGTGCGGGGTCTACTCAAGGCACGGACAAGAGATGTGTCGCCGGGAGTGGCGACACCCGGCGCAAGAGTGAGTGCGCCGCGTCAAAGGACAATTGAGCGTTTGCCGGACGTTGACAAAACCGTGAGTCATCTTGTGTTGATTTTTCTCGTATTCCTTGCCGCGGCGATAAGCGGCTGCTCGAGCCCGGACGCGGAATACCGTTTCCGCTATGCCAATTCGCAGCTGCCGCGGCACGCTCGCAGCGTTTCGATGGTGTTCTTTGAAGAGGAGCTGGAACGCAGGACCCATGGACGGATCGAGGTGGAGACCTACTTTTCGGGCACGCTGGGCACGGAACGTCAGCTCATGGACCTGGTGGTAACGGGTGTGCTTGATGGGACGCGCGGAGGATTCTACGCCGACGCGAACCGCAAGTACAGCTTGTTCGAGCTGCCATTTCTAGTGGAGGACTGGGACCAACTGCTGCGGCTAATCTACAGCGACTTCACGGGCCGCATCAACCGCGGAGCGCGGGCGAAGGGCTTTCATGTGCCCGCTTGCGGCGTTTCGCAGGGGTTTCGGAATCATACGACGAGCGTGAGGCCGCTGCGTTCGCCCGATGACTTCGTGGGCCTGAAGATGCGGGTGCCGCCGCAGGAGGTCAACGTCATGACATCCCGGTCGATGGGCGCGAATCCGCAAGTGATTCCTTTTGTGGAGGTCTACCAGGCCATCAAGATGGGTGTGATCGACGGGCAGGGGAACGCGTTGTCGAACATTTGGGATATGAAATTCCACGAGGTGCAGCAGTATCTCTCGGTGACGAACTTCAGCGCGGGGCCGGACCCGTTTATGGTGAACCTGGCGTGGTACGAGGCGCTACCCGAGGATCTGCAAACCGTCTTCGATGAAGTCGCCGACGAGGCGATTCGATACAGCGATCAGATGAATCGCGAGAGTGAAGCGGAGTATCTGGCCAAGCTCGCGGGCAAGATGGAAGTGAATTACGTGCGCGGCGAGGAGCTGGAGCCTTTTCGGGAGAAGGTGAGGGTGGTTTATGAGCACTTCGTGGAGAAGGGGTATTTTACGTGGGAGGAGATCGAGGAGGCTCGGCGGGTAGCGGGTGGAGAGGGGCGCTGAGCGGCGGCCGTCTTGACTGGCCCGCGGGGCGGCATCGGTTCGAACGATGGTCGAGTCGCTCAACCGAATGCTGGAGCAGAGTTTTACGTGGCAGGGGATCCAGTGGCGAATCGAGGCGGCGCGCACGGGCAAGTCGATCGGCGAAGTCGTGCTGGCGCACAGCTTGGTCTACAGCGTTCGGCAAGTCATCTTGGATTTGTGCACGGCAATTTCTCGGATGGCTATATGACGACGATCGGAGTCAAGATCGATCGGAAGATCATTGCGACGGAGACGGAGACGGATGACGAGACGTTGACCTTGATCGTTTGGGACTTGTCGGGAGAAGACGAGTTTAGTCAAGTCCGCATGAGCTATCTGCGCGGCGCGGCCGGATATTTGCTGGTGGCCGACGGAACCCGGCCGGCGACCTACCAGAAAGCGCTGGAGTTGAAAGCGCGGGCCGACGAGGCCGCGGGCGATGTGCCTTTCGTGCTGGTGACGAATAAGGCGGATCTGGTTGACGAGTGGCGGGGGCGGCGATCCGCCGGGCACTGGCGGTGCGCTCGCGCTGAGGCGATGACACGGCGAGGTTGTGGATGTCGAGAACGCGTTCAGGATCGTTACGTGAAGCGTATCGAGGTAACCGCTAGTCGCCGTTCTCTTCGGAATCCTCTTGCGACAGAAACGCTTCGGCCAGCGTCACCTTGAGGCGGTCGTCGTGTAGGTCGAGCGCGCCGCCGGCCGCCAGATACGCGGGCGCGCGCCACGAGGGCTGTTGATCGTGATTGTATTCGCCAACGACCAGCACGGCTGTTCCATCGCGTTCCACGGCCCAGCCGCGGGGACCGAGGGTCCACTGCTCGCCCCACTCATAGAGCCACTCGGCGTCGCGTCCCAGTAGACGGATGCAGCCGTGGCTGGCGGGCTTCCCGGGCAACTCATATTCATGGAAGGAGTGCCCGCTCTTGTTGTGAAAATTGAAGTACCACGGCAGGAACCAGTTGCGATTGACCGTGCTGCGATGCCCCTTTGATTTCCAGTTCAGGTGGAAGGCGCCGTTGGGGGTGCGACTCTTCCGAGCCCCGGTGCTGACCGGTCCCCAACGTTCCAGCCTACCGCGACGGTAAGCCCCGAAGACTTGCGCCGGTTTGTAGACAACAATGACTTTCTCGTACTTGCGTGCCGGCGGATAGCGTTCCGGGAGCGGGCTAAAGGCGACTTCTTCGCGATCCCAGCGGTGGGGAACGACGATTTCATCGAGAGTGACGAGGTGCCGGCGGTCGGAGCGGTTGAGTTTTTCGAGAAGCTCGATCTGCAATTCGGTGAAGCGGCACTCGAGTTGTTCGAGGTCGTCGGAGACGGGTTCGGTTTCGAGCAAAGTTGCGACCGGCGGAATCTCGGCGCCGGCGGGAAGCGCCGGCCAGAGCATCGCCATCAGCGAAGCCGTCAACCACCGCCGAAGTGTCCGTGTCGTCATCGTGTCACCCCCGAATTAGCTTTCTCGTTTCAACCTCCTCATTGCATCTCATCGGCCAAAACCCGTCGCGGCCCTGGGCCGATCGGGATAACTCTCCTATATTGTTAGACTCCCGAGCAGGGCGGGAGATTTCAAAAAGGTTGCTTCGGTGGGGTGATGTTCGCCGGCGAAGGCGCCACGAGGCTGTAAGTTTTACTACATCGCGAAATGTTTTCCGGGGGGCCGGGTGGGGTGCGCGGCGCGGGTTGGTGCGAGTGGCGCCGGAGTGCGCTGAAAAAACGTGCGGGACGTTGTGGCGCGGGGGTCGGGGAGTGCTATGGCGAACTCCGGGCGAGCTTTTGCTTGAGGATTTTGCCGGCGGCCGAACGGGGAATCGATTTCACGAACTCAATCTCGCGGACCTTTTTATACCCGGCGACTTGTCCGGCGACATAGTCGAAGATGGTTTGCTCGGTGAGTTCGACGTCCTCGCGGGGAACGACGTAAGCCTTGGGGATTTCGCCGGCTTCGGGGTCTTTCTTGCCCAGCACGGCGCAGTCACGGACTTCGGGTAACTCTAGAATGACGGATTCCAGCTCGGCCGGCGTTACCTGGAAGCCCTTGTACTTGATCATCTGGCGCTTGCGGTCTTCCAAGTGCAAACGCCCCTGCTCATCGACGCGCGCGATGTCGCCGGTATAAAACCAGCCGTCGCGCAAGATCTTGCGGTTCTCTTCCGGGGCGTTATGGTAGCCGAGCATAATGTTGTCGCCGCGAACGGTCAACTCGCCGACCTCATTGGTCGGCAGTTCCCGGTCGCCGGTCTCGCGGTCGACGATCCTGAAATCGAAACCCTCCACCGCGACCCCGGCCGTCTCGGCCGGGTCCCAGGGGCACTCCATTGCGTTCGTCGACCCGGTGCCGGCCGTCTCCGTCATGCCCCAGCCCTGACGAATCGCCACGCCGGTGGCTTTCCGCAGTCGATCGACGGCGGGCAGAGCCACCGGCGCCGCGCCGACGCTGAGAGTGCTGAGCGACGACAAATCGCATTCGTGAATGTCGGGTCGGGCGAGAAGGGTGAGAATGACTGGTGGAACGACGGGTAACCAGGTCACTTTCTCTCGTTCGACGGTGTCGACGCAGTCTTCCACGTCGAAACGTTCGCGAATGTGCAAACGGCTGCCCGAGGCCAATGTCGAGTTCAAGACGACGTTGAAACCGTAGATGTGGTACATCGGCAAAAAGCAGTAGGCGGCGCTTTCGGGTCCGGCCGTCGTGGTGACGGCGAGAATTTGCCGGATCCCCGTGATGAGGTTATGGTGCGTCAGCTCAACCCCTTTCGACAAACCGGTCGTGCCGCTTGAATAGGGCAGAAAGGCGACACCGTTGAGCGGGTCGATCGGCGGTTGCGGATCGGCTGTCTCGGCGGCGGCCCAAAACGTTCGGTCGAGTTCGATGAACCGCGTATCCGGCAAATCAACGGCGCACTCTTCCAAGCGCGACAGCAGGCGAGAGTGCGCGAAGATCGCGGCCGCTCCTGAATCACGAACTTGATGCCGCAACTCGCGGCGGCGGTAACTGCTGTTGAGCGGCGTTAAGGTCAATCCGCTTCGCAGGATGCCGTAACAGGCAATCACGTAGTTGATGGAATTGGGGCTGAAGACCCCCACGGTCGAACCCTTTTCAAGTCCCAGCGCGAGCACGGCGTTGGCGAAGCGGGTCGCCTCGCGATCGAGTTCGACGCGGCTGAGCGTCGTGCCGTCGCCGTCGACTAAAAACGGCGCGTCGCCGTAACGGTCGGCCGCTTGGCGCAAGAGTTCGCCGAATGTTTCAGTCGAAGCGAAGAAATCTTTGGCGTTGAGGTTCTCCATGACGAACGACCATTCTAGCCGGGTGCGGTATCGTGCCGGAGTGGGGAGTACCTGAGGTACTATCAATTCCTCCCAATTTACGCTGGTACCCGGCGGAACTTGCCGAAAACACGGGCGCGGGGACCGTCTCAACTTACAAGGACGCGTTCGTGGCGCGGCAACAATCTTCGCAAGGGTGGATCTGGTTGGTAGGCATCCCCATGGGGGCCATCGCGGTTGGCGTCTACTACTCCTACGGTCCGCGATTCTTTCAGAGGATCATTGAGAACTTCTTTTATTGGGTGAACTACGCGCTGCCGAGCTGGATCAGGTCGGTGCTGGGACTCTAGTGCCACGACCGCATGAAAAAGTTGGCAGTGGTTTCCTCCGCAATGGCGGATCGAAGCCTTCTCAACAAGGTCGGGGAAAGGTGTCTCTTCACGTGGTCTGAGTGCTAGCGGGTTCAAGAAGCCGAACGGCCGAGGGGCTGTGAAAAAATCGGGGACAGTCCCCATTTTTTCACAGCCCCCGACCTGCGGTCCCGCGCACTCTACAGCCCCGGCCGGCGCACGACCTTGTGTTTCCGCACCCACTCGATCAGGGCATCGCGTAAGGCCGGCCCGTCCTTTCCAAATACAAACCCCTGCTCGCGCCACTTCTCGGCGATGAAGTCGTTGGTCGCGACGACGTATTCTCGCTCAGGATCGATGCCGGGGCGCTGTCGCAGCTCGTCGGGTAGTCGGTCCCCGCGCAGGCGAGCCGTGACGATGAGATTGTCGAAGGGCATGATGTTCCAGATGTGGCGGGCGAGAATCCGGCCTGGCGACAACCCGTCGCGGACGCCTCCCAGGTTCATGTAAGCCAGGTCGGCGCCAACGGCGTCGGCCATCACCGCCTCGACCCACGGCCGCAGCTCGTGGCGGCTGAACGATCGCTCGGATTCCCCGATTTCGACATCGACGATCTCCGCTACGCGGGCTTCCCATTTTTCAACCAGCTCGAGGGTGGCGGGGTCGGGCGGGTAGGTGCGGGCGTCAATCGGAATTCTCTTCCAGCGGTAGGAGACGAGACGCTTGCCGCCCACGTCGAATTCGATATCCAGGCGGCCGAGCTCGCGCCCGTACGGCCGCGTCTTGACGCAAACACGCCCGTCGTACTCCTTGACGTCGTCTTGTCCGCCGTGGTGATGGCCGCTGATGATAACGGGGACGCGCGGATTTTCGCGCAAAACGCGATCTTCCTCATTGGGAAACATATGCGAAAGAACGACGATTAGATCGGCTCGATCGCCGATTTCATCCACGTAACGGGCAACGGTCTCGGTCACGGGCAGCGTGTTCCAGGGGCCCCGCAACGCGGCGCGAGTAAGGCGATCAAGCTCGCCGGTCAGCAGGCCGATCACGGCTACTCGAATCCCGTTGACCTCGCGGATTTCATAGGCCTTTTCGGCCAGCAACTTTCCTTCCGCGTTGACGACGTTGGCCGAAACGATGGGAAACGACGCCGCGCGAATGAATTCGCGAATCTTCCGCCAGCCGTAGTCGAACTCGTGATTGCCGAGGGTATGGAAGTCGAGCCCCAGTTTCGAGGCGACTTCGTATACGGGAAGGCCTTCGAAGATCGTCGATACGGGCGAGCCTTGGACCAGGTCGCCGCCGTGCATTACCAAGACCGCGTCCGATTTCGCGCGCTCTTGACGGATCGCTTCGGCGACATGGGCAAACCCGCCGCGTCGCCGGTCATCGGGCAGCAGCCGGGCATGAAGATCATTCAAATGGAGGATGGTGAGCGAGCGAACCGGATCGGCGTGGAGGGGAAAGCAGGCGAGCAGCAGCAGCAGCAGCCGGCCGAGCGTACGGCGCGGGCAGGTTAGAGTTGCGAGGAGGCTGGGTCGGATGCCCTGGAGATACGAATGAGCAGGGCTGGAGATGTGCTCCACCGAGTCGGCGCGGGCGCGGGGACGAGGGGCCCGCGGAGGGCTACATGTACAGACCGCCATTGACTTGTAGGACATGCCCGGTGATATAGGAAGCTTCGTCGGCGGCGAGGAAGCGGACCGCGTAGGCCACTTCCTCGACGGAACCGATTCGTCGTAAAGGAATCGACTCGAGTAATTTCTCCTTGACCTCGTCGCCGAGAGCGTCGGTCATGGAGGTTTCGATAAATCCCGGCGCGACGGCGTTGACTGTAATGTTGCGCGAGGCGACTTCTTGGGCCAATGACTTCGTTAACCCCACCAGGCCGGCTTTTGAAGCGGCGTAATTGGCTTGCCCCGGATTACCGCTTTCGCCGACCACCGATGAAATGTTGATGATGCGGCCCCAGCGCGCTTTCATCATGGGCCGTAAGACCGCTTGGATGCAGGCGAAGGCGCCGCTGAGGTTGACGTTGAGAACCTCGTCCCAGTTTTCGGCCGACATGCGCGCCGCGAGCTCGTCGCGCGTCACGCCGGCGTTGTTGACCAGAATATCGACACGCTCGGCCAACTCGCGGGCTTGGCTGAAGGCTTGCTTGACGGAATCGCGAGAGGCGACATCGAGGGGTACGGCGTTGGCCGATCCGCCGCCGGCGCGAATCTCCTCGACCAGCGATGTCAGCTTGTCTTGTTGGCGCGCTCCGACGATGACGCGAGCCCCGGCGCGGGCCAGGTCGAGGGCACAGGCGCGGCCGATGCCTTGGCTTGCTCCGGTAACGAATGCCGTGCGGCCTTTCATGAAATCAGTTTCTCCAGCGACTGGAGGTCCTCGACGTTCGCGACGTTCAACGAGCGGTCAATCCCGCGCATCAGGCCCGTCAGCACGCGCCCGGGCCCGACTTCGATAAAGCGTTCGACGCCGAGCGAGGCGAGCCGACGAATGACTTCCTCCCAGCGTACAGGATTGGGCACCTGCTGCTTGAGGCCCTCGCGCACCGCAGCGGCGGTTTCGACAACCTGGGCGGCGTAGTTGTTCACCAACCCGACGGCGGGGTCGCGGAAATCGATCGAGTCGAGATCGGGCGAGAGTTGGTCCCGGGCGGGCGTCATCAAGGCGCAGTGGAACGGCGCGCTCACTTGCAGCAAGACGGCTTTGCGCGCTCCGGCATTCTTGGCGATCTCGACGGCTCGTTCAACGGCGCCGGCGTGGCCCGCGATAACGACCTGCAACGGAGAGTTCAAATTGGCCGGCGAGACGACTTCGCCTTGCGCCGCCGCCTCGCAAACGGCGTCGAGCCTTTTTGGCGGGAGGCCGATCAGGGCGGCCATGGCGCCCACGCCTTGGGGAACGGCCGCCTGCATATACTGGCCGCGTTTTCGCACGAGCCGCACCGCGTCGGCGAAGCCCAACGCCCCGGCGGCCGTCAGCGCCGAGTATTCCCCCAAACTGTGCCCGGCGACGAGATGGGGGCTGATTCCCTTTTCACGCAAGACGGCGTCGACGGCGATCGAACAAGTTAGGATCGCGGGCTGGGTGTTTTCGGTCAGCTTGAGTTGGTCGTCCGGTCCTTCGAAGCAGAGCGCGGAAAGTGAGAACCCGAGGGCATCGTCGGCCTGTTCGAAAATCGCGCGCGCGGCGGGATACTCCGAGGCCAGTTCGCGCCCCATGCCGGCGTATTGGGAGCCCTGGCCGGGGAAGAGAAAAGCTGTTGTCGGCATAAAGATCCCACCCTATACGGCGGGCGGGCGAAGCGCAAGTTGGGGGCGTGGGGAGCCATCGCCCGAGAGTCGGTGGAAGGGCCGGCCTTCGTGCCGACCTGTCCTTTCCTCGACGCCCGCGCCCAGGCCGCTTTATCCGCTCCGGTCACTTTTAGTAAGCTAATGCCCTGGAGAACCTCGATGAACTTTTCACGTCTCTTGGGTCTACTTTTGGTGCTGCCGTTGACGGTTTCGTTTTCCTACGCGGTTTCGGTTCCGGTCGACATGACGGGCTATTCAGCGGGGGTGGTCGGCGTCGAGCAACAAGACGATTCGCTTGTCGTCACCTGGCCGGATGAGGCTGCCAAGACCTGGCGGGCTGTGTTTTCGTTGGATCCCGCGGAACCCCTGATTACATCGATCAGTTCCGAGCGGGAGACGGTTGTCCACGCCGGGCGGCCGTTCTATCGAGCCGAGACGGGGAAGCGGCGCAAGGGCTGGAACGCTTTTTTTGATTTTCCGCCTTCGCACCCGGAGGGGACGCGAAGTTTTCAGGGGCGGCTCAAGTTGCGCTCGGCGCGGGTTCAAACGACGGGCGATCGGGTGGAATTGTTTTTCGACGGCCTCGGGATGGGCATCTTCGAAGGAGGCATCGCGTATACGATTTTCCCCGGCAGCCGCTTGATTCAACAGGAAGCCGTGATGACGACCTACACGGCGGACACGGCCTATTTCTATGACGCCGGCATCGAGTTTTCCCTGCCGGACGCCGAGCGGGTGGGCCGCAATATGCACACCGAGACTTCCTACTACGACACGGAGGGCAAGTTTCAAACGGTCACGGCCCAAGGGCTGGAGCCGGAGCGGGTTCCCCTGGCGGTGCGCTATCGGACGCTGGCGATGAAGTCGGCCTCGGGCAGCGTCGCCGTGTTTCCGGCGCCGCATCAATATTTCTTCCCGCGCGATTTCACGTCGAACTTGTCGCACCTGTGGCACCGCACTAGGAGGGGAAAGGTGTCGATCGGGATTCGCCAGATCGGCGACACGAACTGGATTTTCTATCCCTGGGTGAATGCGCCTCCCGGGCGGCCGCAGCGGATGGCGGTCTTCTTCCTGGTTTCCGACGGGCCGGCGAAGGAAACACTCGACGATGTGTTGGCCTACACAAGGCGCGACCGCTTTGCCGAGTTGGAGGGCTACAAGACGCTCAGCCAACATTGGCATTTGGCCTATACGGTGCAGGCAGTCGAGAAGGGTTTCGACTGGGTTCCGCCTTTCAAGCCGGTGCTCGAAGAGATGGGCGTGGACGCGTCGATCATCATGGATTTTCACGGCGACGGGCACCCGCGCGACTTGACGGACTTGCGGCTCGAAGAGCTCGATAATTTCTTCAAAGCTTGCAAAGCGCAATCGAACGACGATTTTCTGCTGATCCCCTCCGAGGAAGCGAATGTTCACTTGGGTGGGCATTGGGCGGTGATTTTCCCGAAGCCCGTGTATTGGTGGATGGGACGTCCCGAGGGCGGGAAGTTTCAAATTGACCACCCGAAATACGGACGCGTCTATTCGACCGAAGACGAGAAAGAGATGCTCGACTTGGTGCGGCGCGAGGGCGGGTATATGTACCAGACGCACGCCCGCACGAAAGGGTCGACGGGCTACCCGGATAAGATTCGTGAGAGCGAGCATTTCCTCGACCCGCGCTATCTCGGCGCCGGGTGGAAGGCGATGCCGGCCGATCATTCGTCGGCCCGGCTGGGCGAGCGGGTGTTTACTCTGCTCGACGATATGAATAATTGGGGGCTGCCGAAGCGGGTTTTCGGCGAGGTGGATGTTTTCCAGTTCGATCATACCCACGAGCTGTGGGGCCATATGAACATCAACTACATCAAGCTCGATCGGCTGCCGGATTTCGAGCATTACGACGAGGTTCTCGAACCGCTGGCGAAAGGCGATTTTTTCACGACGACGGGTGAGGTTCTGCTGCCTCGGGTGACGGTCAAGCCGGGAGACGGCGATCGCATCGAGGTTGAGGCGGACGTTCGCTGGACCTTTCCGCTGCGCTTTGCCGAGATCGTTTGGGGCGACGGGGTCAAGACGGAGCGAAAGATGATTCCGCTCGCCGGGACGCGGCAGTTTGGCGAGTCGACATTCAATTGGAGCGCCGAGGCCCCGGGGTGGAAATGGGCGCGGGTGGCGGTTTGGGATGTGGCGGCGAATGGAGCTTTTGTGAATCCGGTGCGGCGGGAGTGAGGGGACTGTGAATCTTACACCGGTTCGGTGGCCGGCGAGAGGCTCGGATGACAGGAAACAGTCAGGTATTCCACAATCCAAGGGAGATGTCAGACACCCAGCAAGAGATCCTGAAAGTCCTAAAAGGCGTTGACGCCGAGTTGTCTATCCGGGACTTGGTCCGCGAGGTGCAGCGGGTGTCTCCGATCCGCGACGCCGAAATTAGAGCCGGTATCCTGCCGCTGATCTCTCTCGATCGAATACGACTGACATCGAACCGAAAACTGCGTTTTGGCTCTTAGTTCCTCTCCACAAGTTGAGTGACCGCGATGCAAGACGAACACCGGAAGGGCGCGTAGATTACCGCTCTCCGGCCCAGGTCGACAGAGACCGGATCCTCTACGCAAGTTCACTCGCGCGCTTAGCTGAAGTCACTCAAGTGGTCTCGCCCCAGCGTGGACATGTATTTCACAACAGGCTGACCCACTCCCTGAAGGTTGCTCAAATCGCTCGCCGCATGGCCGAAGGTTTGCGGGCCCGGTACCGAGACGAACTCACCGACATCGATCTGAATCCGGACGGGCGGAGGCCCGCGCCAAAATACACGATCTAGTACCACGACCAGTTCGAAAAAGCTTGTTTGGCGGCACGGCACTATTGTTGAGTGACCACATCGCGTGGCGATGCGGCTCTGTTTGGCCCGTGGTTTCCTCCGCGCCGGCGGCTCGACGCCTTGCCAACAAGGTCGGGGAACGTGTCTTTTCACGTGGGCTGAATTACTAGGGCTTCCGCGCGAGGATTCGGATTATCCCCCTACCGGCAAAGTGGGCGGAGCGTGGACTTCCGTCCACGCCTCTGATTCTGCTGCTTGCATGGCGGGAGGCACCTCCCAAATCTTGTCGCACACCCATAGGGGCCGCTCCCAATCCGCACGCCGGCCGATGCGCTCGGGCCGAGCTGTCGGGCGGAGCGGTTTCTTGATTAACGAGCGATGGTCGGCTGTTGACTTCAGGTCAGGTTCAGTTTCGGCTGTCGCGTCAGTCTCTCACTTCACGTTGTAAGCGAACTTGAATTGCAGGCGGACGGTTTGGCCGATGAACTCGCCGGGGAGCGCCGGGAAGGGGTTTGAGGCGCTGATGGCGGCGACGGCGGCGCGGTCGAGGGCGGGCACGCCGGACGAAGCGGCGATGACCAGCTTCGGCACCGAGCCGTCGCGCGAGACCGAGAACTGCAGCGACACACGACCCCGAGCGAGACCCAGTCTCGCGCTTTCTGGAATCACGGCGTGCCAGTTGCGCCTGACCGACGCCAAAATCCGCGTCAAATAAGGTCGAAAGTCGATACCCTTCGGGTCGCTGAGCAACTCGAGGTTACTGCCGGTGTTGCCCGGCGAAGGCGGCACGTATCCGCCCTGTATGCCGCCGGGAATGCCGTCCCCCACCGCCGGTCGGCCCGGTTGGCCGCGGGCAGCCCGACGCAAGGCGCTTTCGATGATGTCGTCGGTGCTCGCGGTGAGTTCCAAACTGCCTAGCTGTAGTTTTCCGGCACGGCCGGGCATGGCCGCCTTGGGATCTTCAAGGACCAGCTTCGGGTTGATGACTCGGCGCGCGGGGGCGCGAGGCGCGGGCAGTTCGGCGGGCCGGTTGGAGCGTCCGAATTCCGTGCCGCGGCGCAATTCACCCGGGCTGGGGCTGCGCGCGGCGACGAGGGGAGTTTTTTCAGGCGCTTCGGGGTCCTCCTCTACCGTGGCGGCGGGCGCGGGATCGGGCTCTTCGGCGGTTTCTTGTTCCACCGTCGACTCGGCCTCGGAGGAATCGGGGTCCTTTTCCTCGGGGGTCTCCGAGGGCGGCGCCGCCGGAACGGGTTCCATATCGGGCAGCATCAACAAGGGCCGCGCCTTTTCGGCCGGTCCGGAAAACTCCGTGCCCTTACTCGGCCCCGGGGCGGTTTGGGTCAACTCGGCCAACTCCGCCGCCGAGGGAGCGGTCAGCACGAAGGGCGTGATCTCGGTCGCCTCGTAACGGACAGGGCTCGGTGGAAACAGCTTCGGCTGAAGAATCAACAGCGTGATCCAAATCGCGTGGACCAGCAATGAACCGGCGCCGGCTTCGCGACGGCCCAAGGGCCCGGCGGGGGCCCAGGTGATGCGCAGCTTATCGAGGTGCGGGTCGTGTTCGGCCGGGACCGCGGCGGGGAGGGAAGGCCGTACGGCGCGCTTGTTACTTTCTTTCCAGAAACGGCCCGCCGGGTCGTAGTCGTCGAGCAGCAGCCGCGGCGGGTCTTCGTTTATTCCGCGAGAAGTCGAGGAAGATGCCGCCTTGCGCGAGCCGTTGCTCCGCCTTAATCCGGCGCGGATTGCCTCGGGGTAGTCGTCGAGCAGGACGCGCAGTTCAAGGCCGTCTTCGGCCGGCGGCAGAACAGAGCGGGGGCGGGCGGGCGGGTTGAGGGCCGAGCCATTCCCGGGCCGGAAGCGCTTTTCGTAGTCTTCCAGCAGCAGATGGAGGCCGCGATGTTCGCCCGGCGGCGTCACTTGTTTTGGTTGCGCAGCGTTTCGGCAACGATGCCGGAATGCCTCTCCATTTCCTCTACTATTGTAAGCGCCAGGGCGAGCACTTCCCGCCCGTCGGCGCCCGAGACCCGGGGCGGCGTGCGGTTCTGTACACAATCGAGGAAGGATTCGATCTGTCGCACCAGGGGTTCGCCCTTTTCGGTCTTGAGGGGGTGGAAGCCGATTTGGCGCGATTCGGAGACTTCGTAGACCATGCCGTCCTGCCTTGTGTAGTCGACCGAGACGTATTGGCGCGGCTGAAAGAAACGCAGTTTCCGGATTTTCTCGACCGAAACGCGACTGGCCGACAGGTTGGCCACGCAGCCGTTTTCAAACACCAGGCGAACGCTGGCGATGTCGGGTTTGACGGAAAGAACCGCGATCCCGGTCGCCTCGAGGCGAGAGAGCGGACTGTGGACCATGTTGAGCAGAATGTCGAGGTCGTGAATCATCAGATCAAGCACGACGTCGACATCCAGGCTGCGCGGAGAAAACTGACTCATGCGATGGACTTCGAAAAAGAGCGGAAGCGTCGCGGCGTCGAGGGCGGCTTCGACGGCCGGATTGAAACGCTCGAGGTGGCCGACTTGGAGAATGCGGCCGTTGCTCGCGGCGGCCTCGATCAACCGGTCGGCCGCGGCGAGGTCGGGAGCGATGGGCTTTTCGATCAGTACGTCGACGCCGTTTTCGAGCAAGGACACGCCGACGTCAAGGTGCAAGGCGGTGGGAACCGCGACGCTTGCGGCGTCGACCTTTCCGGCTAGAGCGGTGATATCGGTCAGCGCTTCGCAGTCGAAGCGTTCTGCGATTTCAGCCGCGCGCTCGGCGTTGGCGTCGACCACGGCGACGAGCTGGGAGTCGGGCAGGGAAGAGAGAACACGGGCGTGTTGCTGCCCGAATGCCCCGACGCCGACTACAGCTGTTTTGATCATCGAACCCCGTCCTACGCGTTTCCGGTCAAGCGGCCCTTGAGTGCCCGGCCGCGCCTGTCTCCACAAATTTCAGGCAACGCCGACGATGGTGATGCCGGATTGCTCGGCCGATGCCAACAATTCGTCGCGGTCGAGCAGTAATGTCTTGCCGGCTTCGACGGCCAGGGCCGTGGCGTTGGCTCGCGCCATTTTCTTGATCGTCGTCGGTCCCACGACCGGGACGTCAAAGCGCATGTCTTGCTCCGGCTTGGCCGCTTTCACGATGGTCATTCTACGCCCGTTGCTCAGTGCCGCCGCGCGTTCGATCACCGCGTCGGTTCCTTCCATCGCTTCGACCGCGACGCAAGCGCGCTCGCAAATTACAACGGTTTGCCCGACGTCGAAACCCGAAAGAGCTCGCGCCACGCGGCGTCCGTAGTCGATGTCGGCTTGCTCGTCATCGCTGGGGGCGCGCCGGGTCAAGGGGCCTTCCGCAGCCAAACAGGGCCCCAGAAGAGTGGTCGAATCGAGCAGCTCGATTCCCTCCTCGGCCAAAACGCCCGTCACCGCGCCCAGCAGGGAATCCGTATTCTTGCCTGTCAGCGAGGCCAGGAGTTTCACCAATTTCCAATCGGGCCGAATCGAGGAATAGATCTTCGCATGCTGTACGCGGCCCGCCATGACGGCCTCGGTGATGCCCTCTTGCTGGAGAATCTTGATGAGTTTCGACAACTCGCCCAGCGAAACCCAGTGGCAAACGTCGGCGGCCTGTTCGATTTCGGGAAGGGCTTCTTCTTGGATCGCGACGACGACCATCGAGCGGCCTTGCTGCTTGGCGGCTTCCAGAACGAGCAGGGGAAATCGTCCGCCGCCGGCGATCAAGCCGTATTTCATTTGACGACGCCTCGTTCGGAGCTTCGGATGAATTCGGTGAGCAGGGCGACATGCTCTTCGTCCTCGATCTCGGCGGCGATCTTCTCGAGAGCTTGGTCGGTATTCAACCCGGCTTTCGTCAACACCCGGAAGGCCTTGTGGAGGCCGCCGATCGCGTCGCTCGAAAAACCGCGCCGCTCCAAGCCCACTTTGTTGACGCCGAAAACCCGTGCTCCCCGCTCGGTCACCACCAGCGAGAACGGCATGACGTCTTGCGTGATCACGCTATAGCCGCCGATGTAGCAGTGTTCGCCGATGCGGCAAAACTGATGCACGCCGCTTTGGGCTCCGATGACGGCGAAATCCTCGACGGTCACATGGCCGCCCAAGGTCGCGCCGTGCGCCAGGATGCATTGCGAGCCGATGCGGCAGTCATGGGCGACGTGGGCGTAGGCTTGCAGCAGATTTTCGTCGCCGATCGTCGTCAGCGCTCCTCCGCCTTCGGTGCCGCGGTGAATCGTCACGAATTCGCGGATTTGGTTGCGGTTCCCGATGCGGGTTTCCGATCGCTCGCCGCGGTACTTGAGGTCTTGGGGCGCGACGCCGACGGTCGAATAGGGGTGGAAGACGTTCTCCACGCCGATGACCGTCGGGCCCTCGACATAGACGTGCGCCAACAGCCGTGTGCCCGCGCCGATTTCCACTTCTTCGCCGATGACACAGAAGGGCCCGATTTCGGCGCTCGGGTCGATGCGGGCTGCCCGATGAATGACCGCGGTCGAGTGGGACGCCATGAGCCCCTATTCGTTTTCTTTCGGGGTGGCAGGCGGGGCGGAAAGAGGCTGCCGACTGCCGGCGATCGCCGACTTGTCGGCCGTTTGGCACATCAAGACGGCTTCGGCGACCAGCTTTCCGTCGACCGTTGCCTTTCCGCTCATTCGAAAGATGAACGATCGCCGCCTGAGCAGCTTCATTTCGATCCGCAACTGATCGCCGGGAAAGACGGGTCGCCGGAATTTGGCTTGTTCAATGGAGGTGAATAAGACCAATTTTGATTCCAGTTGCGCGGCCGTGGCGGGTTCGGAGCTTAGCAGCCATACCGCGCCGACTTGCGCCATCGCCTCGACCACCAGCACGCCGGGCATGACCGGAAAATCGGGGAAGTGGCCTTGGAAGTAGAGTTCGTTGGCGGAGACGTTCTTGATGCCGATCACGTGGTCGTCATCCATCTCGTCGATGCGGTCGACCAGCAACAGCGGATAGCGGTGCGGCAGGATCTCGCGGATTTGATGAATGTCGAGCATCGGGGCGTGAAGTGGGGCCGCCGTGAATCAAGATCGCGTCCGCGGGCGGACGCGCGAAAACACCTTGAAAGAAAGGGGTATTATAGCACCGGCCCCCCGGAGGCCCCGCCCGCTTTCGCGACCCGACTCTGCTTTTTTCGCGGCGGGAATCTTTCAGCGCGAACAGGCCCGTTTCGTGTACCATGGACAAACGCGCGCGAGGGTTTCGCGCGCCGATAGGGAGGTTCAGCAAGATGAATAGCAATCACGTCGGCCGATGGACGGTCGCGATCACGGCGCTGATGGTCGGGATATTTTTGCCGGCTTGCAGTTTACCCAAGGATGGGGCCGCTCCCGAAACGAAAGCGACGTTTTCGTCGGAGGTTTTCGGCACAACGGCGGACGGCCAAGAAGTGCTGATCTATACGTTGACGAATTCGAACGACGAGGAAGTTCGCATCACCAACTACGGCGGGATCGTCGTTTCGCTCAAGGTGCCCGACAAGGACGGCAATCTGGGCGACGTCGTGCTCGGCTTTGACAAGTTGGAGGATTACATCAAGGACTCGCCCTACTTCGGCGCGATCATCGGGCGCTACGGCAACCGTATCGGCAAGGCCAAGTTCGCGCTGGGTCAGGAGCTTTATGAGTTGGCGGCCAACGATGGCGAGAACCACCTCCATGGCGGGGAAAAGGGCTTCGACAAAGTCGTGTGGACCGCGGAAGCCTATATCGATTTCAACGCCGCGGTTCTGCGGCTCGAGTATGTGAGCGAAGACGGGGAAGAAGGTTATCCGGGCAACCTAGACACCCGCGTGACTTACAAATGGACGGACGATTCCGAGTTGCAGATCGAATACCGGGCGACGACCGACAAGGCCACCGTGATTAATCTGACGAATCACTCTTATTTCAACCTCAAGGACGCCGGCGCAAGCTCGATCCTCGACCATGAATTGATGATCGACGCCGACCGTTTTACTCCGATCGACGACAAGTTGATTCCCGACGGCAAAATCGGGTTGGCGGCCGAGACGCCGCTCGACTTTCTCGAGTCGAAGCCGATCGGCGAGAACATCGACGCCGAGTTGAACCAGTTGGAATTCGGGGGAGGGTACGATCTGAACTATATCCTCAACCGCCGCGGCGACGGCCTCTTTTTGGCCGCCAAGGTCACCGAACCGACAACCGGGCGCGTGCTGGAAGTGTACACGACCGAGCCCGGGATTCAGTTCTATAGCGGCAATTTCCTTGACGGCCATCACATCGGCAAAGGCGGCACCGCGTATCAGCACCGTAGCGCGTT
The DNA here is from genome assembly GCA_965248235.1 of Bryobacterales bacterium. GTDB lineage: Bacteria > Acidobacteriota > Terriglobia > Bryobacterales > UBA6623 > UBA6623. The sequence continues at coordinate 768,064 of CBDFIU010000005.1, forward strand.
CTGCCTGGAGACGCAGCATTATCCGGATTCACCCAATATCGGGGGTTTCCCCTCCACCGTGCTGACGCCGGGTACGACCTATCAATCGAAGACCGTCTACAAGTTTTCAACCGTGGGCGGGGGCGAAGCTCCGGCGAGCGAAGCCGAGGCGGGCGAATAGCGGCCGGAAGTCCGGCTCCGCATGTTCTAAGGCCGCCGACGGGTTGATTTTCGACCCGTCGGCGGCTTTTATGCGTACGTTGAAGGGCGTGGGCCCGCCTACTGATCCCAGCCGCGGGTCGTGGGGGCGTGTTTGCGAAAGCTTGAGGAATGCGAGTGAGTCTCCCCAAGACGCGAGCGAGTACGGAAGCCGACCACGCCGTTACGGCTAATGAAAGTCTTGGAGATGCGGTCGTGCCAGGTGAGCTTTTCGTCGTCAAGCAACGCCCAAGCGAATCCTATGCCGAAGGTGGTTGTGCTGAAAAGCAGGCCCAACGCTCTCGCGGCGCGCTGACGCCCGTTGGCGCGACGGCCGTGGAAGTTGAGCAAGCGTAGTCCCAGCCATGTCATCCCCGGTGTTTCACCGAAATAACCGACATGGAAGGCCCAGTAAAATCCCATCACTAAGAACGCCGTGATGCCGATGGCCCGCGCGCCCTCGCGGTCGGCCGAGATCGCCCCGCCCAGTTGGTGGAAGACACCCCAAAACGCCCCCAGGGCGATCAACAGCAGCGCCATATCGAGCACGCCCGCAAGAAAGCGAATGGGCAATGGGGCAACGGTCGCGGAGCAACGCACGTCGTGGGACGTCGGCGACGGCGGCTCGAAGGCGGCTTCGACCGCGACAACTTCGGCCGGCCGCGGTATTCCCATGCCGAGCGGCGGCGGAAACAGGTTCTCGGGCGCCACCGGCGCGCCGCCGTTCGAGGCAACCTCGGCCGCGTGGAGGTCAAGCCACGCCGCGGCGGGCGCGGAATGGAAGCGGGCGTTGTCGTTCTCGGCGGCGTCGGTCCCGGCACCGGGCCCGGGATCCGGGAAGCCCGCTCCGCGCTCGATGGAAATTACGTTCGGCGTCGCGGTCGAGCCGGCGTGGTCCGAGTTCGCCGCCGCCGCTAGGGCGCCGTCGCGCCGTTGACGGTAGGCGTCCAAGCGGCGATGCAATTCTTTGCGCCAGGGCATGGCGGTCTGTCCGTCGTGACTGCCTCCGATTTGGGATCGATGACGCGGTTCGTCGAGCCGCCTGCCGCAGCGCTGACAGCGGGTTTCGTCCTCATTGAGATGACCGCAATGGCCGCAAATCATATCATGGTTCCGCAAATCCCTGGTGCGAACCTAATTACTATCGGCGCGACGAGGCGACGCCGTTAGGCGGCACCGGCGTTCAGTCGGGCGAGGGCGCCCTCGTTTCCAATACTAGAACATTCCAGCGCATAAATGTTTTATCCCGAAACCTTCGGGCGCCGGAAGAGGGAAGGCCGCTGAAGCGGTGACCTGCCCCGAAGCGCTGGTGGTATTGCTCGCGCGGACAGTGTTTTTCGGTACACTTTTTCTCCGAACGGCTTTCGGCGCGCGGCGACGTGCCGCTCGGCTCTGTTGACCCCATGCTTGTTGCCGGACTCATGAGCGGAACGTCGGTGGACGGCATCGACGTGGCCCTGGTCGAGATCACGGGCGCGGGCTACGGAATGCGTGTCGAGCCGACGGCCTTCCAGGAGTTGCCCTACCCGGCCGGCGTGCGCGAGGCGATCCTGGCGGTGTCGAACGCCGAGACCCACACGTCTCACATCAGTCAATTGAACTTTCTGCTCGGACGGCTGTACGGCGAGGCGATCGTCGAGGCCTGCCGGCTGTCGGGGGTTCCCGTCGCGGAACTCGATCTGGTGGGCTCTCACGGGCAGACGATTTACCATCAGCCGACCGGATCGAGGCTCGCCGGATATGTGGTGCGCAGCACGATGCAGATCGGCGAGCCGTCGTTGATAGCCGAAATAACCGGTGTGCCGGTGGTTGCCGATTTTCGTCCCGCCGATATGGCCGCCGGCGGGCAGGGGGCGCCGCTGGTTCCCTATGTGGACTACCTTCTTTATCGTGATGCCGAGCGAGGGCGGGTGGCGCTGAATATCGGGGGGATCGCCAACCTGACCGCGATCGGACCGGGCGCGGGGCCCGACGAGGTGATTGCGTTCGATACGGGCCCTGGGAATATGATCATCGACGGGCTTGTGGAGCAGCTCACCCAAGGCGCGGAGCGGTTCGACCGCGATGGCCGGCGAGCGGCCTCGGGGCAGGCGGACGAAGAGTTGCTCGATCGTCTGACAGGGCTGCCTTACTTCGCCGAGCCGCCTCCCAAAAGCGCCGGGCGCGAGCAGTTTGGGGGGGCCTTTGTCGCGGATCTAGCGGCGCAAGGGCTCGATTCTCACGACTTGATCGCGACGGCGACGGCATTCACCGCCGAAACGATTGCCGCGGGCATTCGAAAATGGGTCGCTCCAACGATGCCGGTCGATCAATTGATCGCGGCGGGCGGGGGCACTCACAATCCGGAAATCATGCGTCGTTTAACGGAGTTGCTGCCCGACACGGATATCATCGCGGCGAGTGCCTTGGGGCCGGTCGCGGATGCCAAGGAAGCCGCGGCGTTTGCGATTCTGGCCCACGAAACCTTCCATCGCCGGGCGGCCAATCTTCCATCGGCGACCGGCGCGGCGCGGGCCTGCGTGCTTGGGAAGTTGAGTTGGCCCCCGCCGAGGAGCTGAGGCGTTACTCCGCCCGGACTCAGTCCGCCCCTCGTCAGGCGATGAGAACAGCGGGCTAGCGGTTCGGGGGAGGCGGAATGATGATGTCTTTCTTGACGAGTGGTTTTCGCTCTTGGGGCGGCGACGGTTTCAGCTTCATGTAGGCTTCGTTGCGAACATCGACGCTGACGGCCCCACGGATTTCGGCGACCGTCTTTTTCAGTTTCGCCGACTGAATCTTCGTCGCCATTGCATTCTTGACTTGCTGTAACGGCTGGGACTCGACTCCGGTCACCTGGAAGATATAAAACCGTCCGCCATGTTGTCTTGCTTCGGAGAACGCACCGAGTTCAAGCGAGAAAATGACGTCTTTGAGGGGGGTGGGGATCTTAGCGTCGTGTTTGAAGCTGCCCAGTTCGCCCCCTTTTTCCGCCGAGATACTGTCGGTCGAGTGCTGCTCGGCGAGTTCCGCGAAGTTCGCGCCGGCCTTGAGCCGCTTGACGAGGTCTTTGGCCTTGAGCCGTGCTTCGTTTTCCGACAACGGGCGCTCTCCGTTGACGGCGGCGGCTTTTTCGGGATCCAGGGAATAGTCTATGTAGATTGCGGAGACTTCGCGCTTCTCGAACTCAGAGGGGTGGGCGTCGTAGTAGGCCTGGTAGTCCTCTTCGGAAATCGTGATGGACTTGCTCAGGTCTCGCACATAGATCTGGGCGAAATAGTCGAGCTGAATGAATTCCAGCTGGGTGCGATACGGCTCCTTTTCGGTCAGCCCTTCTTCCTCGGCTCTTTTGGCGAAACCTAACAGCCCGGCGTACACGCGAAGGAAGGCGCCGTTGTCCATGGTGGAAGCGCTCTTGCGATAGTTGATAGGCAGGGAAGACCGCAGCAGATCGATTTCCGCGGCGGTGTATTCCACATCGGCAATCACCGCGACAACGTCATCGGGCCTGACGATTTCCTGGGCCGGCGTCGAGGTCGCGAAGGCCAGTAAACAGAAGAGGGTCATGAGGCCGCGATAGGGTGAAACGACGGAAGACATATTGGATTGGGACCGTTGGTTGATGGGCGAGAAACCAGCCCGCTTTTCTGATGGCCTTCGGGAGGAAGATTTGACTCCGCGACCGTGAGGCAACAGTCCAGTGTAACAACTTTCCCGGGGTCGTGTGCTCATACAATTTCCCCTCATTACAAAGCACTTATATTCAAAACATCCCGACTCCCCGCTCTGCCGGTGTTCCTTCGGCCCCGCTTGGTTTCGGGCAATGGAGGTTGCCGCGCGGGAGTGGCCGCGACCGGCTTCGGGGCGCGAGTCCGCAGTGGTAAGCCCGGCCGGGCTGGGTCGCCCGACGGCTTCATCGTGAAACCGCGGCCCGCGCTCGTCAAGCCGTGCGCCTCGTGCCGACGCTCTCTTGCCCTTGCCTTGCCCACGATGAGAAGAGCGGACCAACCTTCGGCGGAACCGGTTATACTGTTTCGCGGTTGGACTACTGTTTTGCATGACTACAGCAGCCGGCGGCTAATGGAACGCCCGCTCCACGCGCTCGCCAAGGGAATCACGGCACGGCTTGCATCGTGGCGAGCAGGTATGGAACAGCTCGGGGTCCGGCGGTTCGTACTTTCACTTCCGGTCTTACTTTGCCTTGCGTGGCCGGCGCTTTTCGCCCAGGGCACCGGCGCCGACTGGCCCGGCTACGGCGGCACCGACGCCGCCTGGCGCTACAGCGAGTTGGACCAGATCAACAGCACCAACGTTAGCAAGCTGACGCCGGTCTGGGCCTTTCAAACCGGCGACTATTCGAACGGCTTGCAATCCACGCCTATCGTCATCGACGGCGTGATGTATGTTTCGACGTCGAGAAACCGCATCTTCGCCCTGAATGCGGCCACGGGCAAAGTCCTGTGGCGGTACGAGTACGGTGAATCCACGTTGCGTTGGCGCGTGGAGGGCAAGGCGCGCGTGCCCTACGGCAGTCAAAACCGGGGCGTCGCCGTCGGTCACGGCCTCATTTTCATGGGGACCCACGACAACCACTTAGTGGCTGTCGATCAGAAAACCGGCGAGGAAGTCTGGAACGTCGCCGTCGGTGATATCAAACAGTGCGGCTGTAATATCAGCGCCGCGCCGCTGGTCGTCAAGGACAAAGTCGTCGTCGGAGGCACGGGGGGAGATTCCGCTTATCGGGGCAACTTGACCGCCTTTGACGCAAAGACGGGCCGCTTTGCCTGGCGTTTCTACACCATCCCGGGACCGGGCGAGCCTGGTCACGAAACATGGCCCGGCGATAGTTGGAAATACGGCGGGGGAGCCCCCTGGATGACCGGCTCCTACGATCCCGAACTCAATCTCATCTATTGGGGCACCGGGAACGCCGCCAGCGACCTCGATGGGGCCAAACGTAAAGGGGACAACCTCTACACCGCCAGCGTCGTTGCCCTCGACGCGGATAGCGGCCAATTGCGATGGCATTACCAAGTGGTTCCCCACGACGTGTGGGACTACGACGCGGCCTACGAATGCATCCTTGTTGATCTTCCTGTGCGCGGGCGAATGCGTAAGCTGCTGGTTCACTTAACGAAAACCGGCTACGCTTTCGTGCTCGATCGTACCAACGGCGAGATCGTCAAGATTTGGCCCTTTAGCGAGGGCATGAACTGGGTCCAAGGGATCACCGAAGACGGCAAGCTGGTCGGCCGCAGGGAGCCCCAGGCGGGGAAAGCGGTCCTCATCTGCCCCAGCGTCTACGGCGCCAAGAGCTGGAACCAGGCGGCGTTTTCGCCTCGCTCGGGCTTGCTCTTTACGCCCACCGCGCGACTTTGCAACGAGATGTTTGTCCGCGAGCAGCCGCCCAAGGAAGGCAAGCCCTACTCCGGCGGTTTTTGGCGCTTCAAGAAGCCCGAGGGCGTGGAGAACTTTGCGTCGATCGCCGCGTTTGATCCGGTGAACGGCGAGAAGCGCTGGGAGTATCCGTATCCATATTTGCTCGCCGCGTCGGTATTGGCGACAGCGGGAGACCTGATTTTCAGCGGCGACGTGGAGGGCGCTTTCTTCGCTCTCGACGCCCGTAGCGGCGAAAAGCTGTGGAGCTTCCAAACCGGTTCCGGGCACCGCGGATCGTCGGTCAGCTACGCGGTCGGCGGGCGGCAATACATCGCGACCCCCAGCGGCTGGGGCTCGTATGCGAAGACGCTGATGTCGCTGTTTCCTGAAATCGCCGAGACCGCCGAGCGCGGCGGTTCCACCGTTTACGCATTTTCATTGCCCCAGGAGTCGGAATGACGCCGGCATCCCGCGGCGGTCTTCTGCTGGTCGTTGTTGTCGCGGCGGGGGTCTGGTCGGGGGCGCGATCGGCGGCGTATGCGCAAGCCACCGAGATCGCGATCGGCCGACGGGTCTACGCCCAGACGTGCGCCAACCAGAATTGTCACGGCGACCAGGGCGCGGCGGGGAGCGCGCCTGCCTTGGCCGAGCGCGAGTTCACGCGCGAATACGTCATGCGGATAACGCGCGACGGCGTTCCCGACACGGCCATGCCGGGCTGGAAAGAGCAGCTTTCGATCGCGGAGTTGGAAACGGTGGTGACGTATGTCGTTTCGATCCAGGGCCCGCCCGAGGCGGAGGGGGAGGATTTGGACCCCAACCGCCCGTGGCTGGCGCACCCGGGCCGGGAGCTGTTTTTCGACGCGGCGCGAGTGGGGGCCTGCGGGGCGTGCCATTTGTTCGACGGCTGGGGGGTGCCGGTGGCGCCCAAGTTATCGGGACGCCTGCCGGAAAACGTCGCGGAGTTGCTTGCCCTCGACGGGGCGGCGGTGCAAACGGCACGGCCAAGCGGCGAAGAACCCTTCCCGGCCCTTGCGGTCGCGAGCAAGCAGGGGCCGATGCAGGTCTTCGATCTCAGCGCCAAGCTCCCCGTGCTGCGAACGTTTCCGCGCGACCGGGTCGAGCTGACGCCCGAAACGTCATGGAGTCACCGCGATGTTTTGGGGATTTATAACAGCGACGAACTGGGCCGGATTTTGGAGTTTGCGTCACAAGCGCTTTCCGGGCAAGCGGTCGAGGAGCCACAGCCTAGATAGGCCGCACGCGTGAGTCGGGACGAAAAGTATCGATGCGCGATCAGCGGAAGCCGCGGCAACTCCACCAAGACCTGTACGGGCTGCCCCGGGAGCCTCAGCTTGACGCCGCTTTTGCGCAACTCGCCCGAGCGCGCGTCGAGCTCGAACACGCCGAAGCGGAAAACGTCGTGACGCTGTGGGCTTTGGGACATGAGACCGAATATCCGTCAATCCTGCTTGCGAAACTCTTCGAACCAGTTTTCGACAACGGGGATTTCGTGGCTCCCCGTCCCGACCATCTCGAGCGTTACAAAACGCTTGCCGTCGGGCGAGACGTCGTAGCGCTGCGGTCCGGTCGTCGCGGCCAACTCCGGGATCGAAAACAGCTTCTGCCTCTCCCCCATCGAAAAACTCCGCGCCGGCAGGTCGACGCCCTCCCAACGTGGTCGGGGAAACGTGTCTTTTCACGTGGTCTGAGTCCGCGTGAGGGCTAGAGTTACGAGTCCGTAGGTCAGCCCGAGGATGAGCAGAACGCCGCCGACCACTCGCTCCTCGTGGTGCTCGAACCAAAGATAGATCCCGGACGCGCCGAGCAAGAGAAGCCCGATGGACGCCAGTAGAGAAAACGCCGCCCAGGCATTGGTGGGAGCGAAGTCGTGCCAAAATCCGTGGTTGACATGAAGCTGCACGAGCGTTTCGAGCACACCCCAGCGGCGGACTTCGATCTTGGCCTCGCTCGTCGAACGTTCATACTCGATCCGAAATTCCGTCCCCGGCCGGAAAATGCGCAAGCGAACCGTCTCGGGATCTTCCTCGATAACACCCAGCGTACCCTTCAGCCCCTCACCGCGCATCAGCGCGCGAGCCAGCGTTCGAGGCGTTGACGCCTCTTGAAGCGGAACGCGGACGGTGCGAGCACTCTCCTCGCTCGATTCGGGAAACCACGGACGATGGATAATTACCAGCGAACTCAACGCGAAGATCAACGCCATCGCCACGATCGTGAGCCCGAGCGCCAGGTGGACGTTTCTGATGAAATGGAACATAGGCTCACCGATTCAGCATCCAAAGGACAACGGCAAGGCTTATCGCCGCCGCCGTCAACGCCTGCGCCCAACGCAACCCGGGGCGAGTGACGAACCACATATACATGCCGGAAATCGTCATGAACAGGAACGCCCAAGTCGACAACTCGTTGTAGAGCCCCCACAACCGAGCCGGGAGCGCGCGCGGCCCGCGGCGGGAGTGACTCGCATGCATGACCGACAAGAACCCCGCCAAGTCATTTCGACGGTGCGCGATGCGGACGATTCCTTGTTCCTCCAGGTAAGTAAAGTCGCGCCGGCCGTTGGGTGTGTAGGCGAAGAATGCAAGATTCAGGGCATCGTCGCGGTGGACGTTGTAATGACCGCCGGCGAGCGGAATGCCCGCTGTTTCAAAGATGTGTTTCGCCAGCGCGTTGTCATCGAGGTTGCCGGGGGGGCGCAAGGGCAACTCGCGCTCGGAGGAGATTCGCGGCGGGAGATATCCGCCCGGCGGCGGCAAGAAGACAGCGTGAATGCCGGTCACTCCCCAGACGACGAAGGCTGTGAAGGTCAGAAGACCCGCATACATATGGATTTTCTTGATCCAATCGTACATAGCTTTCGGTCAGCCGAGGAACCCGGCTGAGTACAGCGTAAAGAATCCTGCCCTTGGGCGCAATGCCCCGCGGGTCGTCTGCTTTGCCGGTTTTGGGGCTTGACCACTTGCTCTCGGCGTCGTCGTTTGATCTTGCTAGAATCAGCCCATGCCGGACGCGCCGGCTCGACAACAACCCATGAACGACGACTCGGGAGCCTCGATCGACACCCTCACGTTCGACATATTCGGGACGGTACTCGACCTCAGCGGCGGTATTGTGCCGCTGGTCGAACGCTTCCTCCGGCGCAAGCAAGCTGAAATCAACGGGGTTGATTTTTGGGCCCTGTGGCGGGCTCGTCAGCGCATTGAGCAATACCAAGATACGATCGTGATGTTGGGGCATAGCGGGTACCTCGAGGTCGCGCGGCGGGCGCTCGTCTATACGCTCAGACACCGGGATATCGCCTTCACCGACGCCGAGGTAGGCGATCTGATGGGGGCTTTCGAGCAGTTACGACCCTTTGACGACGCGGTGCAAGGGTTGAACCGTTTGGCGGCACGCTACCGACTCGTCGCGCTCTCGAACGGCAACGCGGAGTTGGTGGAGCATCTCGTGGGGAACAATATACCGGCGCCCTTCAGCGCGGTCTTGTCGGTGGACGCGGTGGGTCGCTTCAAGCCGCATCCCTCGGTCTACCGCTATGCGGCCCAGTTGCTTGACCGCGAGCCCGGCCGGATTATGATGGTCGCCGCTCATGCGTTCGATATCATGGGCGCGCGCGCCTGCGGCTTCCACGGAGCCTATGTCAATCGCTACAAGCTTCCCTATGAAGACTCGTCGCTTACACCCGACCTCACGGTGGATCATTTCATCGAATTGGCGGACGAGCTGTTGTGAGCCGGGCGGTTTCCGCGGCCGGCCCGCATTTCTCAACGTCAACTAGGGCTTGACTTGGTGCGGCAGGGGTTCGCCGCGCATGCCCGCTTTCAGATTGAGGACGGAAATTTCCGCCATCTTTCGACGGGTTTCGACGGTGGCGCTGCCGAGGTGAGGAACGATCGTGAGGTTGTCCAAAGCGAGCATCGGGTGATCGCGGGGCAGCGGTTCGGGGTCGGTCACGTCGAAAGCCGCGCCCTCGATCTGGCGGTCGCGCAGTGCGTGGTAGACGGCCTCGGTATCGACAATGGGGCCGCGCGCGATGTTGATGAGAAACGCGGTGGACTTCATGCGGGCCAAGGCTTGGGCGTCGATCAGATGATGGGTCTCGGCGGTGAGCGGGCAGCACAGCATGATGAAATCGGAACGCTCGAGTAATTCATCGAGCGGAACGAAGGAGGCGTCAAGGCGGCGGGCGACGTCCTCTCGCGGCCGGCGGTTGTGATAGAGAACCGTCATGTCGAAGGCGCGGGCGCGGCGGGCGACCTCGCCGCCGATGGCGCCCATCCCGATGATTCCGAGAACCGCGTGGTGCACCTCGCGTCCCAGCATGAAGCCGGGGTCATAGCGGAGAAACTCGGGCGAACGGGCGTAGCGGTCTCCTTCGACAATTCGTCGCGCGGCGGCGAGCAACAGCGTCATCGCCATGTCGGCCGTGGCGCCGTCGAGAATGCTGGGGGTATTGCCGACCGGTATCGAGCGCTCGGCGGCGTCGGCGACGATGATGTGGTCGACGCCGACGCCGTAATTGCTGATGACTTTGACGCCTCGCAGGCGGTCGAGCATTAGTCCGTCGACTCTCAGATGGCCGTAGGTGTAGATTCCGTCGATGCGGTCGTCGGTACCGTCAATGGCGGTTTGCCAAGGAAGCAGATCGATCCGCTCACCGAGGAAACCCATCACAACCGAGTCCAGCGGGCCGTCGGCGATGACGGTATAGCGGTCGGGGGTCTCGGCGTCGGCGGGCATGCTTGGATCGTGGCGGCTTCGCGGATTGAGTATTTTAGCAAAGTGGCTGTTCGAGGCCGGCCCGGCGGCGGCTCGGGTTACAATAAGCCGGTTTCCGCGCCGCGGCCGAATTTATTTGTCTTGGCCGGCATTTCCGTAGCCATGTCTTCGTTCAATACCGCTCTGCTTCGCACACAATTTCCCGCTCTGGCGCAGTCCGTCAAGGGTCAGCCCGCGGTTTTTCTCGATGCTCCGGGGGGGACGCAAGTGCCTCAACGCGTTATTAACGCCGTGTCGGAATACCTGGCTTTTTCGAACGCCAACACCCACGGCGCATTCGCGACCAGCTTGCGAACCGAAAAAATGCTCGTCGAGGCCCACAACGCGGCGGCGGATTTGCTGGGCTGCGCCCCGGATGAGACGGCGTTCGGGCCCAATATGACCTCGCTGACATTCGCCGTCAGCCGGGCGATCGGCCGCGAGATCGAGGCCGGGGACGAGATTATCGTCACCGACCTCGACCATGACGCCAACGTCGCTCCCTGGCGGGCCCTGGAAGAATGCGGCGCGACGGTGCGAACGGCGCCCGTCAACCGCGAAGATTGCACGCTCGACACGGCGGCGCTGCTCGATCTCCTCAACCCGAAAACGAAGCTGGTCGCCGTCGGGATGGCTTCCAACTCGGTCGGTTCCCTCAACGACGTTCAACGCATCACCAGCGCCGCCCACGAAGTCGGCGCGTGGGTCTATGTTGACGCGGTCCACTACGCACCGCACGGTCCGATCGATGCGCGGGCCCTGGATTGCGATTTTTTGGCCTGTTCGGCATACAAGTTTTTCGGGCCGCATGTGGGCTTGGTTTACGGCAAGAGGGAGCACATGCAACGGCTGCGCCCCTACAAGGTGAGGCCCGCGCCGGACGAAATCCCGGACTGTTGGGAAACCGGCACGCAGAACCACGAAGGACTGGCGGGGCTCATCGCGGCGGTCGATTATTTGGCGGATGTCGGGCGGCGTTTCGGAGATGTTGAGGGCGCGCCGGCCGGTATTGCCGAGCGGCGTGGTCTTATCCTGGCGGCCATGGAGGCGATTCGGCGATACGAGAGCGGTTTGGCGCGGCGACTGATCAAGGGGTTGCTCGCGATCGACGGTTTAACGTTCTACGGGATTAGGGATTTCAAGAAGTTTGACCAGCGAGTGCCGACGGTATCGATACGCATGGAAGGCCATCCTCCGCGCGAGACGGCGGAATGGCTGGGTCGAGAAGGTTTCTTTGTGTGGGACGGCAACTATTACGCGCTCGGCCTGAGCGAACGGCTGGGAGTGGAAGCGACCGGCGGAATGGTCCGAATTGGTTTGGCGCATTACAACACGGTCGAGGAAGTGGATCGGCTGTTGAAGGCTTTGGCGACGCTCCAGGCTTGAGTTTCCCCGGGGACCCCGGCGAGCAACACGGAGGCCGAAAAGGCCGCCGCGGCGGGCCGATGTCGCGGCGGCGGGCGTCTGTCGGGCCCTATGCTAGGCTGGCTACAGGGGCATTACTCCACTGACAGATCAGAAATTGCAAATCATTCCGCTCGGAGGGCTGGGCGAGTTCGGCATGAACATGATGGCCCTGCGATGCGGCGACGATATTATCGTCATCGACGCCGGATCGTTATTTCCCGGCGTGGAATTGTTGGGCGTCGACCTGGTTGTCCCCGACATCACGTTCCTGGTCGACAACCGCGAGCACGTTCGCGGACTGGTTCTCACCCACGGCCAAGAAGATCACATCGGCGCGACGCCGTATGTCTTGTCGCAACTCAACTTGCCGATCTATACCATGCGCTTCACCGAAGCGCTGGTGAAGCGTAAGCTCAAGGAACACGATCTCGATCAAGCGCCGACGATTCACACCGTCGAGGCGGGCGCAAAGGTGACGCTCGGCTGTTTTGAGATCGAGTTCATTCAAGTCACCCACAGCATTCCCAACGCCTCGGCGTTGGCGATCAAGACCCCTCTGGGGATTGTCGTTCATACGGCGGATTTCAAGATTGATCCGACGCCGCTCGACGGCCGGTTGTTCGATCTGCACGCTCTGGCCGATTACGGCAAGCGGGGCGTGTTGCTGTTGCTGGCCGATTCGACCAACGTGGACCGTCCGGGCTTCACGCCGTCGGAGCGAGCGGTGCGGCCGCGTCTGGAAGCCATCTTCCATCACGCGCCGAACTCGCTTTACTTCAGTTGCTTTTCCTCGTCGATTCATCGGGTGCAGCAGATACTCGATTTGTCGGCCCAGACGGGACGCAAAGTCGCCTTCGTGGGGCGAAGCATTTCCGAGGTCAGCAGCTTGGCGCATGACCTGGCGCTGCTCGATGTGCCGGATGGGTTGTTAGTGCATCCCGGCGACATCGGCAAGCTGCCGCGCTCACAGCGCACGATGATTATTTCGGGCAGTCAGGGAGAGCCGCTCTCGGCGCTTTCGCGCGCCGCGGTCGGCAAACATCGGCACGCCGAGATCGATACCGGGGACACGGTCGTACTCAGCACACGGCTGATTCCGGGCAACGAAAAGGCGATTTACCGCATGGTGGATCACTTGGCGCGCCGGGGAGCCGAGGTGCTTTACGGACCAATGACCCCCCCGGTGCATGTATCGGGCCATGCGAGCGAGGAAGAGCTGAAGCTGGTTCTCAACTTGCTGCGGCCGAAGTATTTCGTGCCGGTGCACGGCGAATACCGACAGCTTTCGCGTCACTTGCAATTGGCCGAGCACTTCAAGAGCTCCGGGCTGGAGGCGTCGTTCTTGGTGGAGAGCGGCGATGTGCTGGAAATCGACGCCGAGGGCGCGCGGCAGCGCGAATCGGTTCCGGTAGGCCGCGTGTGCATCGACTCGGGCACGGGCGACGAAATTCTCGAGGAGGTGGTGATTCGAGACCGCCGTCACCTCTCGGAGTTCGGCGTGGTGGTGCCGATCGTGGCCCTCAACCGCCATAGCGGGAAATTGGAAAGCGCCCCGGAGATCATCACCCGCGGCTTCGTGGTGGGAGAAGACAGCTCGGGGCTGCTCGACGGCGCCGCGGACGCTGTTTCCCGGACCATCGAGACTTCCTCCGAGGAAGAGAAGACCGATTGCGGCGTGATGGAAGAGAAGATTCGCGTCGATCTGCGTCGTTACATCAAACGCAAGACCGATAGCCGCCCATTGATTGTCCCGGTGATCCTGGAAGTTTGATTCGGCCTGATCGCCGGGCCTTCGCCCTTGGGCGAGCGGTCAACCCGGGGCGGCGCGAGACTTGCGCACCAAGGGCCGGGCGGGATTCCCGACGACGACCGCCCTGGCGGAGACATCTCGGGTGACGACGGCCCCGGCCCCGACGATGGCGCCCTCTCCCACAAACAGCCCGGGGTTGACGACGGCTCCGGCTCCGATCGTCGCGCGGCGGCCGGCTCGAACACTACCGGTCAAAATGGCGCCCGGGAGGACTTGCGCATGGGCTTCGACGCGGCAATCGTGATCGACCAAGGCGCGGGTGTTGAGGCAAACGTTGTCCTCGATGAGGGTGCCGGGATTGACGATGACGCCGGCGAGAACGGCGACGCCCCGACCTAGTTCCGCGTGCCGGGAGATCACAGCGGACGGGTGAACGAGGCAGGGCGCGGCGAGATGGGCCGCCAGTAGGTTTCTCGCGATCCGTTGTCACCGAAGGCGAGCGCAACGGCGGTGGCGCGGGTTTTCTCGGCGGCGACGGCCAACTCCGAAGTCGGGCCCAAGACCGGCAAGCCCAATACGCGGTCGCCCTGCTTGGCGGGATCGTCGTCGAGAAAGCCGACGGCGCGCCACTCGGCGAGTAGGTCGATCAGATCGGCGAGGACTTTGCCGTGGCCTCCGGCGCCGAGGATCAGGATGTTTTCGCGCGGCATGGTTTATCCCCGTCAAGCATGGCTAAGAAGCGGCCTTGGCGGCGTCGCCTTCAAAGCGCGGCGCGGTCGCTTCGCCGGCTCTTGCAATGTCTTCACGGCGTAGGACGGCGATGACGGTAAGCCAAGCGATCTTGCGATCGAGGGTGGGCGAGGCGTTGCCGACATACCATTCGTCGCGGGCGAATTTCTCGTCCCAGCAAAGCGTGTCGCGGCCGCGCACCTGCGCCCAGCCCGTCAGCCCGGGCCGAACTTCGTGACGCTTCATTTGTCTCGCGGTATAGAGGGGCAGGTATTCGGCCAACAGCGGCCGCGGGCCGACGAGGCTCATCTCTCCCTTGAGAACGTTCCAGAGCTGCGGCATTTCATCGAGGCTTGCAGCGCGCAGCCAACGACCGAGTGGCGTGAGCCTTCGGCCGTCGGGGCCGTCGCCGGGGGCCATCGTGCGGAACTTCAGCAGCTCGAAAACTTCACCGCCCCATCCGGCACGCTTCTGGCGAAATAGAATGGGTGAACCCATGCGAACTCGAACCACGATAGCGATCAGCAGCATCAGCGGCGATAGAAGCAAGAGCCCGCCCAGGGAGGCAACGATGTCTATCGTACGCTTGCCGCGGTAGGAATCGCGTCGGGGGCAGGTCCACGCGGGAACGCTCGCGGAGCCGGCGAGGGTTTCGCGGTAGAGCGAGATATAGCCCCGCGCCAGTCGATCGGGAGAGAAGGCGGCGCGGACACGTTCACGGGCGGCGCGGCCGATGCGGTTTGCGGCTTCCGAATCCGCGAGCAGACTCTCGACGGCGGTCGCCAAGGACGCGGCGTTCCGCTGGGGTACGAGAATACCGGTTTCGCCGTCAACAACGGCATCGACCGAACCGGTGGCGCGGGCGGCTACGAGCGGTTTGCCGGCCGCCGCGGCTTCGAGAGCCACGGTCGGGAAGCCCTCCCGATAGCTGGGAAGCACGACGACATCCATCAATTCGTAATAGGGGACCGGGTCTTCGACAAAACCCGCGCGGATGACGGCGGGATCGTCTTCGCCGGCCTGTCGGGTTCTGCCGGGAATCTCCCGCGGCCGCTCGTACTCGCCGACGAGCAAGAGCTTGAGGCGGGGCCGTTTCCTCCGTAGGATGTCGAAAGCGTCGATCAGCTCGGCGATTCCCTTGTCCCGCGTGATGCGCCCGACGAACCCGACGACCTCATGCCCGGAAGCGATGCCGAGCCGCTCACGCAGCCGACGAACCGTGAGCGCTTTTTTGGGGTCCGCGAGAAACGGCGCCATGTCGATACCCTTGGCGCTGCCCTCCGCGATGAGCACGGTCTTCTCCTCGGCGACGACGCCGAGCGTAACGGCGCGTTCCCGCAGGCTTTCACTGACGGCGATCACGCGGTGCGCTAAGCGGCAGGCCAGCCACTCGGCCGCGACGAGCAACCGGCGGCCTGCTCCCGTTGCGGTTTCCAGACGCAAGCCGTGAAGCGTGTAAAAACGGTGCGGCACGCCGGCGACCCACGCGGCCAGGCCGCCGAGAAGCCCGGCTTTCGGCGTTCCAACGTGGCAAATCGTCGGACCTAAGTCCCGCAGCAGCCGCCACAGCCTCCAAACCGAGACGAGGTCGGCGAGTGGCGCGACGTGCCGAGCCATCGGGACGGCCCGCGCCTCGACGCCGTCGCGTTCGGCCGCGCGGCACAGGGCGGCGCCGGGCGACGAAACGACCGTGACGCGGAAACCGGCTTGGCGAAACCGCCGAAGTTGGCCCTCGAGCATGGCCGGCACGGCCATCGGCGAAGTGACAATGTGAACCAAATGGGGGTGGTCGTCGCCGCTGGGTGGTTTTTTCTGGCGGTTCATGGGGGCGACGCGGCGCCCTCTCGGGGGGGGCGCGGCGCGCGGCGGTCGGACGTTGGGCGTGACCGACCGGCGCTTGTATCAATCGGGTTGTTGGGGAGTTGACTTTAGTCCGCGTTTCTCGTCGGCCGGCCGACGCCCAAACAGGGTGCTTGCCGCCGAAGGGGCCCGCAGTATAATAATTTCAAGATGTTTAATCTGTTCCGAAGCCAAAAACAAGCCGTAAAAATCTTCCTTGGCGGGATGCTGTCTCTGGTCGCGGTTTCGATGGTCATTACCTTGATTCCCGGTAGTTGGAGTGCCGCGGCCGACGCCAACCAGAACGTCTTGGCCGAGGTCGGCGACAACACGCTGTGGTGGCTTTCCGGCGCCCACGAGTTGACGATCAACGACATCCAGCAGGCGATGAGCGGGCAAACGACGAATCTCCAAGCCCGCGGCGTTTTGGCGCAACAGACCCTCGACAGCGAGCTCACAACTCTCATTCTGATGAAGGAGGCGGAGGAGCTGGGCCTCGGGGCGAACGAACAGGAACTGGCCGATTGGCTCAAACAGCAGATGCCTTTTTTGTTCATCGACGGCGTGTTCCAGCCCGATCAGTACCGGATTTTCGTGACGCAACGATTCCGCAAGACGATTCCACGATTCGAAGAGGAAGTCCGCCGTTCCTTGATCGTGGATGTACGGCTGCGGCGAATGGTGGTGGACGGTATTACGGTTGGCGAAGAGGAACTCAAGGACATCTACCGCCGGAAAAACGAAAAGACAAAGCTGCGGTTTCTTAAGATTCGGGCCGAGGATTTCCGCGCCCAAGCCAAGCCCGACGAAGAAGCCCTCAAAGCGTTCTACGAAGAGCGCAAGCTGCAATACACGATCCCGGAGTCACGCGCCGTCAAGCTGATGACGATCGACACCGCCGACCTGCCCGAGATCGTCACCGACGAGCAGGAAGTCGAACGCTACTATCGACAAAACCGTCAACGGTACCGGGTGGATGAAAGCATTCGCGCCAGTCATATCTTGTTTATGACCGAAGAGAAGAGCGACGAGGAAAAGACGGCGCTCAAACAGAAAGCCGAGGAAGTGCGTAAGGAGCTGCAAGGCGGAGCGGATTTCGCCACTTTGGCCAAGGAACATTCCGACGACACGGGGACGGTCGACAAGGGTGGTGATCTGGGCTGGGTCACTCGCGGCCAAATGGTGCCGAACTTCGAAAAAGCTTCGTTTGCGCTGGCGGCGGGAGTCCTGAGCGAGGTCATCAGCACCGAGTACGGCTACCACGTCATCAAGGTTCACGAGCGACAAGGAGCCCACGCGCAGTCGCTCGATGAAGTCCGTGAAGAAGTGCAGCGCGAGCTGGTCCAAGATCGCGAGTACAACGCCCGCATGAAATACGTCGATGCGGCCATCGCGGCGGCGCGGGCGGCGGGTAGAGACCTCGAAGCGGCGGCGGGGCCTTTGAACCTCGAGGTGGCGACGCTGCCGAAAGTCGTTCGACGGAACCCTCCGGCTGCATTCCGGGAGTTTCGGACTTTGACGGCTTCGTTGTTCGCCGCCGATGACGGCGAGGTCGTGACCGCGACGTTGGGGGACAAGACGGCGATTGCGGTGGTGACCGAAATTGTTCTCGAGCGCCAGGCTGAGTTCGACGAAGTGCGCGGGCGAGTAGAAGGTCAATACGTCGCCGAGGAGTCGCAACGGCTCTCGGAAGAGCGCGCCAAGGAAGTGGCCGCGGCGGCGAGCAAGGACGGCCTGGAAGAGGCGGCGCGGAGTTTTCGACTGAAGCCGGAAACGAGCGACTTGGTGCGCCGCGCCGATTCGGCGCCGAACTTGGGATCCATCGGAGCCTTGGGCGAGGAGGCTTTCGGCTCGAAGACCGGCAAGGCGGTCGGGCCGGTTCGTTCCGGTAACGAGTGGGCCGTTTACGAGGTGGTCGAACGCCAAGAGGCCGAGATGATCGGATTTGTCGACGTTCGCGACGATCTATTCGAACAAGAGAAAACGCGGCGTCAACAACAGGCTTTTGAGATCTACCGCGAAGAAGTCCGGCAAAGATTTGAGCGGGCCGGGCGGGTGCGGCGCTATCCAGCCAATATCCAACGGTACGTCGGCCAACTTTCCCGCGGCGGGTAGAGCGGCGGCCGGCCCATGCGTCAATGCTGTTGGGCGATCGTGAAAATGGCCAGCTGAACGCGGTCGTTAATCTGCAGCTTGTCGAAGATATTCCTCAGATGATTGCGTACAGTCTGTTCACTGACGTGCAGGCGTTTCGCGATTTTCCGATAGCGAACACCCTGAGCGACGAGCGAGGAGATTTGCTTCTCCCTCGGGGTCAGGCAATCCCAGCCTACGGTCGGCTTAGGCGGCGGCCCGGCACGCTGCGAGCGACGCGCTCGCGGTAGGGTCGTGCGTTTCGCGGTGAGATCGGCGAACTGTGGGTCGACCCATTGTTCCCCGCTTCGGACGTGGCGAATCGCCTCGAGAAGCGATTCGGTGGCGGCTCTCTTGGAAACGATGCCCTTGGCCCCGAGGTCCAAAGCCAGGGACAAGTCGACGCGGTCATCGCTGGCCGACAAGACCAGGGCATTGACCGAACTGCGAGTGCTCTTGAGTTGCCGCAACACCTCGTGGCCGTCGGTGTGCGGCATGGCCAGATCAAGCAGCAAGACGTCGGCTTTCATATTCTTGACCAGGTCGCAGAGACCAATGCCGTCGTTCGCTTCGCCGACAATTTCGAGGTCGGGCTCGTCTTTGAGAATGGTTTTGACGCCGGCCCGAAATAGCGCGTGGTCATCGGCAATCACGATGTGGATCAGCGGATTCTGATTGCGGGCGAGCATGCTGAACTTCGGCTTCCGTTGGTCTTATCGGTTTCAAAAGATCGGCTCCGAGTTTTTTTGCGAATCCGGTATGGCCGGCGCGCATTTCCGCTCGCCCGACGGGTATAGAATGGGATACCATCGGGCGGTGATCCCGGCGCTGTCTTATCCATGCCGACTTTTTCCTTGGAACCTCGCGAGATCTCGCCGGTTGACACAGCCTACCGGCGGATTGCGAGCCCGTTTCCACATCCCGATTCCGTTCCCTTGCTGAAGCGCTTGCACGCGGCCGAAGGGCGGGCGATGCAGGGTCAGCCGCCGATTTTTTGGGATCGCGCGGAAGGCTTTTCCGTCCATGACCGCTGGGGCAATCGCTGGATCGATTGGACTTCCGCCGTGTTGGTGGCCAATGCCGGACATAGTGCGCCGAGGGTGGTGGAGGCGATTCGAGAGCAAGCGACGAAATCGTTGCTGACGAACTTTTGTTTCGCCAACGAACCGCGGCTGGCGTTGGCCGAAAAGCTGTGTGCGCTGGCGCCGCCGCCGCTCGAGAAGGTTTTCCTATTCACGACGGGATCGGAGACGATCGAATGCGCGGTCAAGCTGTGCCGGACGCGGGGTGTCCAAGTCGGCGGGCCGTCGAAAGTCACGATCGTTTCGTTTCAGAACGCTTTTCACGGCAGAACTCTGGGGTCACAACAAACCGGAGGCATCCCCGGGCTCAAGGATTGGATCGTGAATCTCGATCCTGGTTTTGTGCAGGCGCCGTTCCCCGACGGCTATCGCTGCCCGGATACTTCGTTTGAGCTTTTCGAGCAATCGCTGCGCCAACAAGCGGTCGATTTCGACGACATCGCCGGAGTTGTCGTGGAGTCGTTCCAGGGGGGCGATTCGGCTTTCGCCCCGGCGCCTTATATGCAGCGGCTGCGCTCGTGGTGCGATGAGCGCGGAGCGCTGCTGGTGTTCGACGAGATTCAGGCCGGGTGCGGACGAACGGGGTCTTTGTGGGGGTTCGAGCAATACGGGATTGTCCCCGACTTGGTTTGTTTCGGGAAGGGCGTGAGCAGCTCGCTGCCGCTTTCGGCGGTGTTGGGGCGAGCCGACCTGATAGACCTCAACGCGCCGGGCACGATGACGTCGACGCACGCGGGGAATCCGGTGTGCTGCGCCGCGGCATTGGCGGCCCTCGAAACGATTCTCGATGACGATCTGGTGACGAATGCTCGCGATGTCGGCGCGCATCTTCAGCGGCGATTGAATGAAGTAGCCGAAGAGTTCGACGAAATCGGGGCGGTGCTGGGTCGGGGCATGGTGGCGAGCGTGTTGATCGAAGACCCCGAGACAAGAAAACCCGACCGCGGCTTGGCTTTCGATATCGTGCGGCGTTCGGTTGAGAAGGGTGTGCTGATGTTCGCGCCCGTGGGCGTCGGCGGGGGTTCGGTGAAGATTTGCCCGCCGCTGATGATGACGGTCGACGCGGTGGATGACTCGGTGGCCGGCTTGCGCGAGGCCGTCGCCGAAGCGGTCGCGGCGAAGACCCGGTAAGGCTGCCGAGGTTGCGCGCGCCCGTTACACACGCGGTTGCGACACAACGGTAAACCCGAATTGATGACCCCGCGAAAAGCACTCTACCCGGCGCTCGTTGTCGGGGGCGGCATGATCACTCGCGACGTGATCTTGCCGACACTGTTTCAGCTTCAACGGCGTGGGGAATTGGGTGAGATCTCGGTCTGCTCGCGGCGCGGGCGAACGCTGAAACGGTTGCGCGAAATGTTTCCCGACAACCCGTTTCGCGCCTACCCGGGCGACGGGGCGGCCCCCGAAGCATCCCACCCGGAACTCTACAAGCAAGCGATCGCGGAGCTGCCCGCCGGCGGTATCGTGCTCGTGGCCACGCCGGATCACTTGCACACGCCGGTAATTCTCGAGGCCTTGCGCGGCGGTAAACACTGTGTCGTTCAAAAGCCGCTATGCCTGACGACCCAAGACTGGTCGGCGATTCACGAAGAGGCGGAAAGCCGAGCCATGTACGTGCTCACCGACTATCACAAGCGCCACGATCCGGCGGTGCGGGCCGCGCGGCGGCGTTTTCGTCAAGGCGACCTGGGCGAGATGCTGCACGCGCATGCTTGGATCGAAGAGCGCCGAGAAATCGCTTTCGATCATTTCACGTTGTGGATCGAGAAGAGTTCTCCGTTTGAATATGTCGGTGTCCACTACGTCGACGCCTACTACTACATTACCGGCCTGAAACCGCGCAAGGTGGTTGCCTTTGGCCAGAAGAAGCTCCTCCCACAACACGGCAAGGACGCTTTCGACGCCGTGCAGGCCGTCGTTGAATGGGAGGACGGTTCCACGCTGTGGGTGCAGACCTCGTGGGTGCTGTCAAACCACGAAAGCGCGTTGACCAACCAGGGGTTGATGCTGCACGGCACCGAGGGTGAATATTGGGCGGACCACAAAGATCGCAACTGCCGCTTCATTACAGAAAGGGCCGGATACGAAGACTACAATCCGAATTTCTTCCGCGACTTCGACAGTTGGGACCCCGAGGAAGATTCCGATGTCTGGGGATACGGCTACGAATCGATCGTGCAGGGAGTGCGGGACATCATCGCGCTCCAAGACGAAACCGCCGGACTGGGCGAAGACGAGGCCGCACGAAAGCGTCGGGAGTTGCGGGTCGGCTCGCGCCCAAGCGCGCCCTGCCCGAGCAGGCGCTGGTGGGGACAAGCGTCAACGAAGCGGTTCGCCTGAGCATCGCCAACGGCAACGCCGCGGTCGTTTTCGACGCGGAATCACGGCCTGGGTTGGTTCGGTAACAGCTCGACCGCGGCCGGACAGGACCGCGTCGTCCTGAACCTCTCGTTTAATGGCAGCCCATACATGCGAAATTTGTTCCGTGGCAGGGCCGGCAGGTTGCCTTGTCTAGGTTGATCTTGCCGGTCGAATGCAGATCGATGAACTTGCGGGTGTGGTTGGCCGGCTTGAGGTTGATCCCGGGAAGATGACATTCCTCACAGCTAAAAGGATTGTCGATCTCGGAATGGCAGACCAGGCAGTCGGACATCACCGGTAGATTCGCCTTGGAGGCGAGATCGGTTTCCTCGAGTCCGCGATGGCAGCTTTGGCAGATGTTGTCGCTGTTGAGCAGACGTCGCATGTCGCCCGCTTTCCCGAGGTAGGTCCCCGAGTCGAGCGCCACCCGGATGAGCGAGGCCACATCGCCGAGCTTTGCGTGAAATTCATGATTGAAGCGGAAGGTTCGCTCTTCCAACTCACGCTCGGCGAGCCAAGCGGTATCCACCGAGGGGGCGGTTTCGCCGTTATGGCACGCCAAACAGGTTGCTTCGGTTGGAAGGTTGCGGTCAGTTGCGTGCTTGCTCGTGGTCGCCGAACTATGACAGATGGTGCAGGTGGCGCCGACTTTGTTGAGATGGAGTTGGTGGGAAAACTTGGCTTCCGCGGCGAAGGCTTGCGTTACGGCCAGCAAGCCCAACAGCGGAATCCACACTCGTCGCAACAACGGCATACATTGCATGGGCGGAATCGTATTGGGAGACTCGAAAAACTTCGGAACGGCGCGAGGTGGGCCGACGCCGGAAAAAATCGGGGACGCTTCATTTCCATGAATCCGCGGATTCATAATGCCGCCATGAACATGGGTGTCGACGGTCTTCCTGCCGCCCCTTCAGGGCTCTCCCCGGTGAGCGTTCCACCCAGGGTTCCGCCTTCGGCTCCACCCTGGGCTAAATTCCCGCCGCCGCTTCGCGGCTCAAAGGATCGGCGAGCCTTCCGGACGCGAGCGTTGCGCACAATTCCAATCGAACGAGATTTTCGGAGGAGTCCCCGTTTGTTCACGGCCCATAAGCCGCCGGGACGCCGCCTCCGCTCGTTCCCTCGCCCGGCTCAGCCCTTATAGGAAATGCGCCACAGCTTGCGGCCGCCGTCGTCGGAGACCAGCATGGACCCGTCGGGCATTTGCAGCAAGCCGACCGGGCGTCCCCACACTTCGCGCTGGTCCTCGCCGAGCATCCAACCCCTCAAGAAATCTTGCGGCCCCGAGGTCGGTTTACCGTCCTTGAACGGGATGAAGGTCACGCTGTAGCCGGTTCGCTTGGCGCGGTTCCATGAGCCGTGAAAAGCCAGGAACAGCCCGTTGCGATACTTCTCGGGGAACTGCTCGCCGGTGTAGAAGAGAATGTCCAACACGGCGACGTGGGCCCCCAGTAAGACGTCGGGATAGAGCGTGCTCTTGACCTTGTCGGGGGCGACGTCTTTGTGTCGCGGCTCCTCGTGCGGGCCGTTGTAGGCAACGGGCCAGCCGTAGAAGGCGCCCTCTTTGATATTGACCAAGTAGTCGTTGGCAATGTCGTCGCCCAACCCGTCGCGTTCCTGTACGGCGCCCCACAGCGAATCGCTGCCCGGATGCCAACGCAGCCCGATCGTGTTCCGTAATCCCGTCGCCAGGATTTCGACGTTGCCGCCGTCCGGGTCTGAACGCAACACGGTGGCTCGCTTGGGGTCTTCCCCGAGATCGATATTCGAGCCCGAGCCGACGGTGGTGTAAAGCTTCTTGTGGTCGTGGTCAAAACGCAAAGTGCGGGTCCAGTGGCCGGTACCCATCCCTTCGAGCGAAATGATTTCTTCGCCCGCGCCGGTCACCGCCATGGCTTTGGCGTCGTAACTGTAGCGCTTGACGGAGGTCGGCTCGGCGACGTAGAGCCAATCTTCGTGCATGGCCAGGCCGAAAGGACGATCGAGCCCCTCAATGATCTTCTTGGCCTTCTTCTCGTGAATGACGTAGACCAGGCCGTTGGGCTCGCGGCGTCCGCCGCTGTCGCTGAGCAGAATTTCCTGGTTCGGCCCCAGCATCATATAGCGCGGCCGGGCCTCGAATCCCGACATGTATTCTTCAACGTGAAACCCCGGGGGCAACGAAAGCCCCGCCCCGTCGGGCTTGTCGACCACTTTCGGCCGGTTGCTGGCCGAGGGTGTATGGAAGGGGTCGGGAAGCCCTTCCCAGTTCACCGGAAGTTTGGGCGATTGGGAAACCGCGGCCCCGGCAATAACGAGCAGCGCCGCGACGGCGAGATAGAAACGTTGATGCTTTCTCATAAGCAGCAGTATCGTATATTCGAGGCTGCGGTGGGAATGGGGGGTGTGATTCGGGCTAGAGGCCGGTTTAGATTCCGAACAGTTGGATGGCAAGGCCGGAACTCGCGATCGCGAGGCCGGCGAGGGTATTGGCGTGGGCTTCGAGCCTGCGTAGCGGGGCGAGTTGCAGCCCGTAGAAGCCGATCGTCACGACCAACAGCATGGTGAGGATCGTGGTCAAACCGAAGGCGGCCGTTACGGGGACAACGGCCCAGGCGCCGAGCCCGATGGCCGGAGCCATCAGCAGCGGGATCAGCGGTTCGCAGGGACCGAGCACGAAAATGATGAACAGGCTCCAGGCCGTGACCGTAGCCGGCGAAGTCGCGCCGTGCTCATGCGCCTGCCCACCGTGGTCGTGGGTGTGCACCGAGCCTTCACCGTGGGAGTGAATGTGGCGCTGTTTGCGTCGCCGCCGAGCGAACGACCAAGCCGCATAGGTCAATCCGAAAAAGATCAGCGACCAAGCCGCCACTTCGCCGCGGGCGCCCTCGATCCACTCCAGCCGCGCGATGGCGACGCCCAGGCCGAGACCCAGCCCGCCCAGCACGACCGACGACAAGACGTGACCGACGCCGCAGAGGCAGGTGATGCCCCAAACTTTACGCAGCGACCAACCACGCGCCCTGCCGAGTACGACGAAAGGCAGGGAATGGTCGATGCCGATCAGCGTGTGGATGAAGCCGATGCTGACGGCCGAGACGAGCAGAATATTTAAGGACGTTTCCATCGCAAGTTACGATTCACAGTCCCAGGAGGCTCGAACCGTCTCATCAAGGTAACACGAAACGAACTCGGGGACCAGCGGCCGCGATCGAGTGGGGCCGGTGGTCGATTCTGGTATAATTTCAGCGAGTCGGCCGGTCGGGCCGCGGGAATCGAATGAAGATCTAGGAGGCGCTGTGCTCTCTCGTCGCAACTGGTTGCAAGGAATCGCCGGAGGGCTGTCGGCCCGTATGCTTTCCGGGGCGACCTGGCCGCAGTTTCGCGGTCCGGGAGCGCTGGGTACCGCGGCCGACGATCCGGGCCTCCCGGTCTCGTGGAGCACCGCGGAAAACGTGCTGTGGAAAACCGCGATTCCCGGCAAGGGTTGGTCGTGTCCGGTGGTCTGGGATGAGCGAGTCTACCTGACCTCGAACATTCGCACGGCGGGCGAAGCCGAGACGCCGGCGGGGTTCTACGAGGGCGCCATCCGCCAGCCGATCGCGGAAGAAGAGCACCGCTGGCTGGGCTACGGCATCAACTTCGCCGACGGCAAAATCGCCTGGGAGACGGAATTGCACCGAGGGATTCCCAAAGTCCCGCGGCATCGCAAGAATACCTACGCGTCGGAAACCGCGGTTACCGACGGCCGCCACGTCTACTTTCACTTCGGCGACTTGGCGACCTATTGCCTCGACATGGCTGGCAAGGTTGTGTGGACGAAGGAGTGGGAGCCGGTCGAAACGCGCTGGGGGTACGGCACGGCTTCTTCGCCGGCTTTGCACGAAAACCGGCTTTACATCACCAACGACAACCAAGAGCAGTCGTATACGGTTGCGTTGGATAAGAGTACGGGGAAAGAGATTTGGCGCGCCGAGCGCGATGAGCCGACGACCTGGTCAACACCTTTCGTCTGGAAGCACGATCGAACGGAGATCATCACCGCCGGCCGCAACAAGGTGCGCTCCTACGATCTGGACGGGAAGCTGCTTTGGGAGATCAGCGGGATGTCGTCGCTGTCGATCCCGACGCCGTTTTCGATCGGCGGGCTGCTCTATGTGACGTCGGGTTATCACGGCAGCAAGGAGCGGCCGATTTACGCCATTCGGCCGGGAGCCTCGGGCGACATCACGCTTGCCCCGGGTGAGACATCGAACGAGTACATTGCCTGGAGCGTACCGCAAGGCGGTCCCTATCACCCCTCGCCGGTGATCTACGACGGTCTCTATTACACCCTGCTCGACCGCGGATTTCTCACCTGCCACGATGCCAAGACCGGCGAAGAAGTTTACGGCAAGCAGCGCATCGAAGTCGGCAGCGGGAATTTTACCAGCTCGCTATGGGCTTACAGAGGGCGGATTTTCTGCTTAAGTGAGGCAGGGGATTGTTATGTGGTCGAGGCGGGGCCGAATTTCAAAGTGGTCGGCAAGAACTCGTTGGGTGAGATGTGCATGGCTACCCCGGCGATCGCCGACGGTAATTTGTTGATACGGACGTACTCGCATTTGTATCGGTTGGGCGAGCGCGGGTAGCGGTGGAGAAATCAGTCTCTAGCCCGCAAAACGGGAACATCCCCTTCGTGAGTGCGCTGGTCCAAGTCGGGACGTTCAACTTTCGCTTTGAGTGCGTTTCCGAGTGCACGAATTGCTGCACGCATCCGGGGGACGTCTTTTTGACGGACGAGGATGTCGAGCGTATCGCGCGGCACCTGGAACTCAGCCCCACGGAATTCCAAGATCGCCACTGCGAGGAACTCGACGGCAAGACCCGCATCGCGGACCCCAGCAAAGGGGCTTGCCGTTTTGTGACGGCGACAGGGTGTTCGATTCACGAGGTTAAGCCGCTACAATGCCGCACTTTTCCCTATTGGCCTGAGTACGTCGGCGCGAAAAGGTCGTGGAAGAATCTGCGGCATTTCTGTCCGGGTATTGGCGTCGGGGCGATTGTGCCGGTTGAGGAAATTCGTTCGCGGGCGCAGGCTACGCGCGATGCCTTTCCCGAACCGTGAGAATTGCGCCGGCGGGGGGCGACGGGTCGGGCGCGAGGTTCCCGCCGCCCTTTCAGGGCTCGACCGGGTGGGGATTCCAGCCAGGGTTCCGCCTTTCGGCTCCACCCTAGGCTACGGTTCCGGTCGCCGCTTCGCGGCTCAGCGGGCCCAATAGTCGTCGGGTTCGTCCATCTCGACATAGGGGTCGACGTTCTCCGGTGTGATGAAGTCGAGGCGGATCGGTTGCTGCTTGGGCACGGTTTCGCCATGGAAGAGCTTGATGAGCGATTCGACGCTTCTCGAACCGTGAATCCGGGGGGGATGCTGGATCGAGAATTTCCCGACTCCCGCCTTGATCAGCTTCAACCCGCCGTTGTAGCCGTCGGTCCAGGTGAGAAATGGTTTGCCGGCTCGGAGGCTGTCGTCGGAGAACCCCGCCTCGCGCAACGCCTGCACGCCCCCGACCGCCATTTCTCCGCCGTCGAAATGAATGCCGAGCAGGTCGGGGTTGGCGGTGAGGACATTTTCGGTGACGAGTTGTCCGCTGGCGCGCGACCAGTCGCCGGCTTGCCGTACGGCTTCGATTTCGGGATGCCGGGCGAGCACCTCGTCGTAGCCTTCGTTTCTCTCGACCGCCGGACCGGCGCCGGGGAGCCCTTCAATGATGGCGATCCTGCCGCGGCCGCCGACAAGCTCGATCAGCTTTTCAAGCGCGGTCGCGGCGAGCCAGGTGTGGTCGGTCGAAATGAACGTCGTGAACTTGTCGGTCGCCACTTTGCGGTCAACGATCACGGTGGGGATCCCGGCTTGCTCGCATTCCGCGATGGCCGTGTCGGCGACGTGTGTATTGACCGCGCCGATGATCAGCCCGTCGACCCCTTTCGCAAGTAGGTCTTCCATGTCAGCGACTTGCTTGGCCGGGGAATCATTGGCATCGGTGATGAGCAGGTCGACGTTGTCGTAGGCGGCGACGGATTTCTCGATCGACTCGCGTAGCGCCGTGCGCCAGGTGTTGGACTCGGAAGCATTGCTGAAACCGATCACCCAGCGGCGCCCGGCGAAGTTTTCGGGCGTCCTCGGGGCGACGCTCGTTTCGGCGGAAGAGCAAGCGCCCAAAAGTAGGACGAAGGCCATGGCGACTGAAAGATTTCTAGAGGTCACGGTAAGTCAACAATTGTCGCACGCCGAAATGCGTTCGCGAATCCCGCAAGCGCCCGCTGCCTCCCGCCGCCGGGCGACGGGCGCTTGATCACGAACGCGCGGTCCGGAACGGTTCGCGGCTCACGGCTAACGATCTTTCTTCTTGTAAAGCGTAATCGCCACGAGAATAATAATCCCCTTGGCGAGGCCTTGCATGTAGGGGGAAACGTTCAGCAGGTTCAGTAAATTGTTGATCATCGTGATGATCAGGGTGCCGAGCAAACTGCCCCACATCGTCCCGATGCCGCCGAAGAGACTGGTGCCGCCGATGACGACGGCGGCGATGGCGTCGAGTTCAAGACCGCGCCCGGCCCAGGGGTCGCCGACGGTGACGCGGGCGCTGAAGATAATCCCCCCGAGCGCGGCCAGCAACCCGCTGAGCGAATAGGTGATGATTTTCACGCGAGGGATGGAGATGCCCGAAAGCCGCGCCGCCTCTTCGTTGCCGCCCACGGCATAGACCTCGCGCCCGTACGGTGTGTAGCGCAGCACAAGCGCGCCGATTGCGAAGACCGCCACCATGATCAGCACCGGCACGGGAATCGGGCCAATGAAGCCGGCGCCGATCCAAGCATAAGCTCCCGAAATGCCGCCGATCGGCCGTCCGCCTGAAACCGTCAACGCCGCGCCTCCGGCGATAGCCATCATCGCCAAGGTAACGATAAACGGCGCCGTATCCCGCCACACAATCATCACGGCGTTGAAAGCGCCGATTGCCGCGCCCAAAGCCAGAGTCGCGAAAAGAACGACGGGCAACGGCGCGCCCCCGCCATCGGCAAACAGCAGCGCGGCGACGACACTCGTCAGGCTCAACACCATGCCGACCGAGAGATCGATGCCGGCAGTGAGAATCACGAAGGTCATGCCGACGGAGACGACGCCCAACATGGCGCTTTGACGCAGGACGTTGGTGATGTTGCGACCGCTGAGAAAAGTAGGGGCGAGAAGGCCTCCCGCCAAAACGATCAACAGGAACGCAACGATCGCCCCGGCGCCGGGTCCGAGTCGTTCGAGTATCCGCGCGGCGGTGGGACGGATGCCGGATGGGGACGCCATGGATGAGAGACGGCCGGGGAAACCTCGGCCGAGCCCAATTATAGACGGTCGGCGGTGCTAGACTCGGCGGTCGAAATGCTGTAATCTAGCAACGGGAATCCTTATCTCCCGGGAGGCGAGCCGTGCGCCGATCGACCTACGACAGTTCCCGCCCTTCCGCGGCGACCCCGCCCGCCCGTTCCCGGCGTGACTTTCTTTGGGAAGCCGGCGGCGGTTTTGCCGGCACGGCACTGACCTGTTTGCTCGCCTCCGACGGCTTTTTCGGCGATACGGCCGCTGCCGCGCCCATCTCCGAAACGGCTCCCAAAGCGCCGCATTTTCCCGCCAAAGCCAAGTCGTGCATTTTTCTTTTCATGTATGGCGGTCCCAGTCAAGTCGACACCTGGGACCCCAAACCCATACTCAACAAGCGTCACGGCGAAGCGCTGCCGTTTTTCGACAGCGACCCCTTGTTGGCCATGCGCAAGGACCGCCTGGGCGGACTGCTCGGATCAACCCGCACGTTCACGCGGCACGGCGAATCGGGCATCGAGGTCTCCGATCTCTACCCGCACCTGGCCGGTCAAATTGACGACCTGGCGGTGATTCGCTCGACTTACGCCGACAGTTTCGCGCACGGCTCGGGGTTGCTGCAGATGAACACCGGGCAGCTTCGCCAAGGGCACCCCTGCCTGGGGTCGTGGGTGAACTACGGGCTCGGCACCGAGAATCAGGATTTGCCGGGATTCGTCGTCTTGCTCGATCCTCGCGGCGGTCCTATTTCGGGTCCGCCGAACTGGGGCGCGGGCTACATGCCGGCCAGTTACCAAGGGACCCGGTTCCGCTCCCAAGGCGACCCGATCCTGTTTCTCGAGAGGCCCGAGGGAGTGACCGACACGGAGCAACGGCGGCAGCTTGACCTGCTGCGGCGGCTGCACGAGCTGCGCGGCGCGCCGGGTCCGGAGAACGACGAACTCGAAGCCCGCATCGCCAGTTACGAGCTGGCCTTTCGGATGCAGCAATCGGCGCCCGAGGCGGTGGATCTGGCGAGCGAAACGCCGGAGACGCAAAAACTCTACGGGCTTGGCGAGCCGATCTCGGAGAAGTTCGGGCGCAATTGCCTGATCGCGCGACGGCTGGTCGAGCGAGGCGTTCGCTTCGTGCAAGTCTACTCGGGCGGCGGGCACGGCAATGACAACTGGGACGCGCACCAAAATGTGGATGAAAATCACGAGAAGCACGGCGCGGAAACCGACCGCCCGATCGCGGGGCTATTGCAAGATTTGAAAGGGCGGGGCCTCCTCGACGACACGTTGGTCGTGTGGGCTGGGGAGTTCGGCCGCACGCCGACGAGCCAAAACACCGTCGGCCGCGACCACAGCCCGCGCGGCTTCAGCACCTGGATGGCCGGTGGCGGAGTTCCCGGCGGACAAGTCATCGGCGCCACCGACGAGTTCGGCTACCAGGCCATCGAGGACAAAGTCCACGTGCATGATTTGCACGCCACGATTCTCCACCAGATGGGGCTCGACCATACGTTGCTGACCTACTTCCAAGCCGGCCGCAACCGCCGCTTGACCGATGTGCACGGGCGCGTGGTCAAGCAGCTCGCCGGGTAGGCTGATACCCGTGGCCCCCCGACTCGAAGCCCGCGGCATCGTCAAGACCTTCGGGGGCACCCACGCCCTTGACCAGGTCGACTTCACGGCCGAAGCGGGCGAGATCCACGCCGTGCTCGGTGAAAACGGCGCCGGGAAATCCACGCTGATGAAAATCCTGTGTGGGGCGCTCGCCCCCGACCAGGGGACTATGCTGCTTGACGGCGACGCCATACGTTTTTCGAACCCGCAAGACGGACTCGACGCCGGGGTCTCTATCGTCCATCAACAGTTCACGCTGGTTCCACGGCAGTCGGTCGCCGAAAACATTTTTCTAGGCCGCACGCCGAGCGGACGGTTCGGGTTCGTCGATTGGAAAAGGTTGTTCGCCGAGGCGCGTTCGCTGCTCGATCGGCTTGATTCGGACCTCGACCTGCGGCGCCCGGTCAAGGATCTCGGCGCCGGCGAACGCCGCGTCATCGAAATCGCGCGAGCGCTTTCGGTGTCGGCGAAAGTTCTGATTCTGGATGAACCCTCGGCGGTGCTGGGGCCTCGGGAACTCGCGAAGCTCTTCGACATCCTGCGCAAGCTCAAGGCCGAAGGCCGCACGATCCTCTACATCTCCCACCGCCTCGAGGAAATTTTCGAGATCGCCGACCGTGTCACGGTCTTGCGCGACGGCCGCTCGGTGGGTGTCTACCCGATGGACGAGCAAGTCGACCGGGCGTTCTTGGTCGGTCGCATGGTGGGGCGTGAGTGGAACGAGCAGTTTCCGGAGAAGTTCGCCGAGCGGGGTCCGGAAAAGCTCTCCGTCGAGGGCCTAACGCGCCGCGGTGCATTCGAGGACGTCAGCTTTCGCTTGCACGCCGGGGAAGTCGTGGGCTTGGCGGGATTGGTCGGCTCGGGCCGCACCGAAGTTTGTAAATGCATCATTGGGGCGTTGAGGTTCGACGCGGGCACGGTCGCGGTGGACGGCCGCGCCGCGCGCATTCGCTCCCCTCGGGAAGCCTTGGCGGCGGGCATCGCCTATTCGTCGGAAGATCGCCACGGGGAAGGCGTTGTCGGGTGTCGCGACGTCGGCGAGAATATCACGCTGGCGGTCGTAAGGAAATTCGCACGGCGAGGTTTTCTGCGCTTGGGCCGCGAGAACGGCTTTATCGACGACATGATGCGAAAGACTGATGTCAGAGCGAGCGGACGCCGCCAAACGGTGTCGAGTCTGAGCGGCGGTAATCAGCAAAAAGTCGCGCTGGCGAAGTGGCTGAGCACCGGAGCAACGGTCTTCCTACTCGACGAGCCGACGGCGGGAATCGACGTCGGCGCCAAGAGCGGGATCTACAAGTTAATCGGCGAGTTGGCTCGAAGCGGCGCGGCGGTGCTGCTGGTTTCCTCCGACATTCCCGAGGTGATCTCGATGAGTTCGCGCGTGCTCGTGATGAAGCGCGGGCGGATTGTGAGTCGCCTCGAAGGCGACGCGGCAACGGAGGAGGCGGTGCTGACGGCGGCGCTGTAGTTCCCTGCCGGGCGCGGGGCGGCATTGCGGCATTGCCGAAGCCCCGCCGAATGCGTTGAGATAAGAGAAGTGGAAGAACTGATCTTCGCAGTGACACAAGAGGCGGACGGCGGTTACGTCGCCGAATGCCTGACGGAGAATATCTTCACCCAAGGCGAGAACTGGGAAGAACTCAGAGCCAACGTCAAGGAGGCTGTCAGCGCCTTCTTTTTCGATCAAACGCAACCGGCGCGGGTGCGGCTTCACCTTGTACGGGATGAAATGTTAGCCTTGCGATGAAGCTCCCGCGCGACCTGAGCGGCTCGCCGCCGCACTTTGCCGACGATGGGGCTATTCCAAGGTTCACCGAGTCGGAACCACGTAATCCTCGAAACCGCTGAGCCGACACACCAACGAATTTCGATTCCCGCTCACTCCAAGCTATGGGGCGCGGTGAATCGGGCTCTCTGTTCCGCGATGATTACTCCTCGCCCGTTTCGCGATCCACCTTTTTCGCCACTTGCCGCAGTTTCTTTTCCAGGTCGGGGAGGCGGTTGAAAACGGCGGCGGAGCGCAGCCAGCGCCGATTTTCTATCGCGGGGTAGCCGGAAATCTTTTGGTTGGACGCGACGTCGTTAGGAACGCCGCTTTGCGCCGTGATGAGGACGTTATCGCCAATGTTGAGGTGATTCACCAAGCCGACCTGTCCGGCGAAAATGCAATTCTTTCCGATCGTCGTACTGCCGGCGATGCCGACTTGCGCGCAGAGAATCGCGTCTTCGCCGACATCGACGGCATGGCCGATTTGGACGAGGTTGTCGATTTTCGATCCGCGCCGAATGCGGGTTTCACCGACGGCCGCGCGGTCGACGCAGGAATGGGCTTGGATCTCGACGTCGTCTTCGATGACGACCTTGCCGGCCTGCACGATCTTGTAATGCGTGCCGTCGCCGCGTTGCGCGAAGCCGTAGCCGTCCGAGCCGATCACGGCGCCGTTTTGGAGAATCACGCGATTGCCGATTTCGCAAAACTCGCGCACGTTGACCTGCGAGTGCGCCGTGAAATCGTCGCCGATCACGACGCCTTCATAAATCGAAACATGAGAGTGCAGGACCGCGTTACGGCCGATTACTACGTTTTCGCCGATCACCGTATAGGGGCCGATCGAGGCCTCTTCGCCGATCACGGCCGAGGGGGCGATGACGGCCGCGGCGTGAATACCCGGGGTCGGCGTGGGCGGTTGATAGAACAGTTCAAGCGCGCGGGCGAAGTCGAGGTAGGGGTTGGAGGAAATCAGAAAACCGAGCTGGAGGTCGGGGATTTCCTCGGCGATGATCACGGCCGAGGCGCGGCTGCCGCGGAGCTTCTTGACGTAGCGCGGATTCGATAGAAACGTCAACTCACCGGGTACGGCCTTCTCGATGCCGGCGACGCCGGAGATCTCCAACTCGAGGTCGCCGCTGCAGCGGCAGCCCAGGCGTTCGGCGATTTCCTTGAGTTTCATGCTTGGAACCAACCGGACGTCCGACTCACGGTCTTGGCGGCTTCGTCACTTCCGGCCATTCCTTTCATGTTACGCGGGCGGACCGAAAACCGCCGCCTGGTACCGAGCCAGGAGGTCTTCTCCCCAAATCGCCGTCACAAGGCTTGTCGCCCCGAGGTAGCTTCCGAAAGGCAACTCGTACTGCCACTGCTTGCGGCCGGCGACGATGATGACCAAGCCGATGATGGAACCGGCGATCGAGCCCAACATCAAAATCATGATCGTCGGCGCCAGACCCCAAAACGCCGCCACCATGGCCATCATCTTGACGTCCCCCAGTCCCAGCCCCTCGATCTTGCGCATGCGGAAATAGGCGGCGCGAAGGCCGTAGAGCAGTCCGCCGACGAAAGCGGCCGAAAAGATCGATTCGACCGCCGAGGCGACCCAAACCGCCGGCCGGCCCGAGAACAACCAAATAAGTCCCGTAAATCGGTCCGCAACCGGCACGATGGGGATGAGGGCGACCGCGACCACCAGACCGCCGAGAGTGATCTCGTCGGGCAAGATGTATTCGGTCAAGTCCGTGAAGATCAAGACCAACATCATCGAAGTGAAGATCGCGAGCTTGAAAGTCATCGGGTCTAGCCCGCCGCGCCAAAACAGGTAACCGTACAAGGCCGCGTTGAGCAGCTCGACGATGGGGTAGAGCATCGAAATGCGCTCGCCGCAGTGGCGACAACGGCCCTTGAGCAGGGCGTAGCCGAGCAGCGGAATGTTATCCCGCCAGGTGATCATCGCGTCGCAACTCGGGCAATGGGACCGCGGACGGACGACCGACTCGTCGCGAGGCCAGCGATAAATGCATACGTTCAGAAAACTGCCGATGATGAGGCCGAAGATGGAGGCAATGAAGGGGATCACGATGGAGTTGGGGGGTCCAGGACTTCGCGGTAGATTCGCTCGGTCCGAGCGACCATTATATCATCCGTAAATCGTTCTAAGACTTGCTGATACGCCCTTTCGGCGCAATCTCGGGCGAGGTCGGGGTTGCGTTCGAATCGCCGCAGCGCGTCAGCGATTTCCGCCGCGTCGTTGCGCACCAACAGGCCGGTTCTTTCGTGCTCGACGACCTCGGGGATGCCCCCCACGCGGCTCGCGACGACCGGCACGCGATGCGCCATGGCCAATAAAACGGCCGAGCCGAGCCCCTCGGAGGCGGAAAGGTAGGCGAACATGCTCGCCGAGGGAAGGTCGACGGCGAGGTCGGTTGAAAGGTGTAAGGGAAGGCCCGCCCGCCGCGCGGCGGCTTCGAGCAGCGCGCCTTCCTTGAGAGGGTCATCGGAATACGGCGCGACGACGCGCCCGGGGGGGCGTTCCGCCGTATGTCCCTCGGCGGGCGTGTGCACGGCATCGTAGACCACGTCGATCGCCGACTCCGCGACGCCCGCCCGGCGCAGTTGCCCCGCCACGTATTTCGACACGGCGAGAAAGCGGCGCGGCCGGGAATATTTCCAACGTGAGAAAACGCCGTGCTTGACATCGAAGGCGACGCGCCGTGAAACAACGAGCGGCTTGCGGGGGCGCCACAACGCGGCCAGCGTATGGGCTCGGGCGTCGTGGGCGTGGATCAGATCGGCGTCGGCCGCCGCGCGCAATAGGTTTGAAACACCGATGGGTCGTCCCGGCCGGCGGCCGAGTAAGGGCGGGCGGGCGAGCAGGATTTGGCTGTGCCCGCGTTCTTGCAGCCCTTCCATGAGGAGCAGCGCTTGGTACTGTCCGCCGCGCATCGTGCGGCCCGTATCGAGATGGAGAATGCGCATTACTCCGAACCGAGATGCCATGCCTTGGCGTACTTGGCGAAGACGTAAAAAGCCGCCATCGAGGCAATGATCAAGCCCTCGATACCGTCCAGAAAACCGAGTTTGAGAACGTAGGAGCGCGCGAAAGCCCAGGGCGGCGAGAGCAAGAGGTTGCCGACATGAGGTCGCCGACCTTCGTCGTGGAATTGTTGGGCGGCCAGCGCCGTGTAGCGGTTGGTCGTGCTGATGTGGTCGCTCAACGAGCGGCAGGTGTAATGAAGCAGGTCGCCGTCAAGCTCGCCGACCGTGCCGTCGACTTGGACCGATTCATGCACAAGTCCTTCCCAGCGCGCTCGGCGGCGGTCGTAAAGGCGGACCTTCTTGTCGGGGTACCAACCGGAGTGATGAATCCACTTACCGAGATAAAACGCCTTGCGCGAAAAGTGATAGGCATCGCGGTCGGCGCCTTTTGATTTGATCCGCCGTAACGACGCGTCCAGATCGCCGCTCGGCACCTCGTCGGCGTCGAGTGAAAGAATCCAGTCGTGGGCGGCCTGTTGATCGGCGAAATTCTTCTGCGAAGCGAAGCCGTCGAACTCCCGGTGGCAAACCCGCGCCCCGAAATTTCGGGCGATCTCGACCGTCTTGTCGGTCGAGCCCGAGTCGACGATGACGACTTCCTCGCACCAGCGCAGTTTTTTGAGCACCCGCGGCAGGTTTTCTTCTTCGTTGAGAGTGATCAGGACGGCGGAAATTTCCACGGTTCAACTTTGCGCGGCGGGAAGCGCCCGTACGCTTCTTTCATTATGTGCGAGTGGCGGGGCGGCTGGATCTCGTTCGGAGGGCGGACCTAACAAGCCGGGGCAAGCGCCGCCTAACACCCGGCCGGGCGTTTTGTTCGCTTGAGCCAGGCGTGGGGCCAGTAGGTCGGCGTCTTGGCGACGCGGCCTCCGGCGACCGGCCTCTGGGGTTCAACCTGCTCGAACTCGTCGTTCGCGGCAAGAAAGTCGCGAGCCGCCGAGCCGGGGTTATCTTCCGCCCAATTCGCGTCGCCTCCCGGAACATCGGCCAGGTCTTTCATCACGCCGTCGGTGACGACGAGATACGACCCCGGCGTGACGAAATCGGCGTAGGCCGCCAATTCCTTACTCACGTGCTTCTTCGTGTGATTCGAATCGAGAATCACCAGCACCGACCCGGCTCCCTCCACCTTCTTAGCAACCTGCTCGACCACCGGAGCCGCGGCCGAATCACCTTCAATCAACGTAATCCAGGGAGCCAGCCCGTGTTGCTCGACGGCGCTTCGTACCTGTTTCGGAATTTCGATATCGACTCCCACGACGCGGCCGCTGCCCAGCGCCTTGCACAGCGTCGCCAGAAACATCAGCGAGCCGCCGCGGTAAACACCGGTCTCGACGATCACCTCGGGCCGCAACTCGAAAAGTACTTCCTGTAAGCGCAGCAAGTCCTCGGGAAGCTGAACGATCGGAAGGCCCATCCACGAAAACGTGAAATAGTATTCCAAGCTCCAGCCGACCCGCAGCCATTGCTCGGAGAGCAGCTCGAAAGCTTCCTTGCTGTAAAGGTCGTGGGTAACCGCATCCGGACCCTCGCCCGTGAGCAGCGTGCGGGCGTCGGTGTCAATGGTGATCTTCACGAGCCCGATTCCCCGGGGGCTGTGAAAAAATCGGGAACAGTCCACTTCACGCTCATTGAGGCTCCTGATTCGATGGAACTTATTCGGTCGGCGTTTGGTACAGTCCCCATTTTTTCACA
Organism: Bryobacterales bacterium; assembly: GCA_965248235.1. Lineage (GTDB taxonomy): Bacteria > Acidobacteriota > Terriglobia > Bryobacterales > UBA6623 > UBA6623. The sequence continues at coordinate 805,130 of CBDFIU010000005.1, forward strand.
GCCCCCCTTCGGCGTCGCTTTCGGGATCAAGGCCGCGCAGAAGCCGCTCCCATAGTTCAGGGTCGACGCGCTGCGGGCCGGGATGAAGCGGGCCGCCCGGCTTGGCGTAATTCGGAAAGACCAGCTTGGGATAGACCGTCTTGCCCAAAGGACGATCAGGGCGTCCGACGAGCAACTGATTATGGGGGCGCGCCACGACTTCGATACCGGCGCTGCGCATCATGGGTTCGAGCGCCGTGTGGGAGGGGAACCACCAATTCGTTGGGTCGTCGTTATAAAGCCCCTCAATGAACTTCATGTGTGGAAAGGCCGGATCGGCGATTTCCGTGTCGCTCGCCTCGGGCCCCTCGGGCGGATCGAAGTTCGGGCGGTCTTCGTCCCCCACGGAATAGGAATGAAAGTAGATCCGCTCCTTCGTCATTTCCGCCAGCCGGTCGAGTACGATCCCGGGGTATTTCAAGTGATAGAAAAGGCCCAGGAACAAGACGTAGTCGAAGCGCTCTTCCGTTGTCAGGCAATAGGTGTGAACGTCTTCGTTGACGATTTCCAACTCGACCCCGAAAGCCTCGGCGGCGTAGCTTGCCTGCTTCACGAACTCCTCATAGGGCTCGAGTAAGACACAACGCCCCGCGCCGCGCAGCTTCATTTGAATCGAGAAGTAGCCGGCATTGCCCCCGACATCAAGCACCGATTTGCCCGCCAGGTCCGCGGGGACAAAGGGTTCGATGACGCGCCAGCGTTCCTCGGGACGATAGGAGGGTGCTTTGCCCGCGCCGGTACGTACCCCCGAGGGCAGTTCGAAATCCTGGTACCACCAGCCCAGTTCACGCACGCGCTTTTTCTGGTCGGTCGAAACGGGGGGGGGATTCGTCTCCGCCACGAATCAGCTATCGCCTCCTTGTCGCAAAACGTGAATCGGCTCGGCTCCCGCTCCCGGGCCTTCGGTTTGGGTGCGGTGATCGTTGATGATCCCCCTCACGATGAAGTGCGGACGCCGCTTGACTTCCTCGAAAACCCGTCCCAGGTACTCGGCCACGATGCTCAAGCTGAATAGCTGCACGGCGCCGAGGAACAGAATCGCGGTCAGCAGCGTCATGAAGCCCGCCGGGGCGTCGGGGTTGGCGAAATAGCGAATGATGTAGAGCACGATCGCCGCGCCCGCCAGCAAAGTGACCAAGAAGGCCAGCGTTGAAATCATCTCCAGCGGTTGATAGGAAAACGAAAAGATTCCCCGCTTGGCCCAACGCAGATTGTCGAGAAAAGAGTTCGTCGACTCGCCGGCGAAGCGCTCGGCCCTTACATAGGAAACTCCTGTTTGGCGGTAACCGACCCAGCTTCTGAGCCCCCGCAAAAAGCGGTCGCGTTCGGGCATCGCGAGAACACCCTCGACCACGCGTCGGGTCATCAACGAAAAGTCGCCTGCGTCGAGCGGCATGTCGATGTAGGAGAGCCTGCGATAGACGCGGTAGAAGAGCTTTCGCGCCGCCTCGGTCAGCGGATTCTCCTTGCGCCGCGTCCGGACGCCGTAGACCACGTCGAAGCCCTTGAGCCATGCCCGTACCAGGTCGGGGATGACCTCGGGCGGGTCTTGCAAGTCGCCGTCCATGAGGATGACCGCTTCGCCGAGCGCTTGCTTCATGCCGCTGGTGAAGGCCATCTGCGAACCGAAGTTGCGGCTGTGGGAGATGACGGTCACTCTTTCATCGCGCGCGGCCAGGGCTTTCAATAGGTCCTCGGCATTGTCGGGGCTATTGTCATTGACCCAGATCAACTCGTAATGCGCGGTGACGTGGGTCATCGCCTCGGTCAGGCGGCGATACATCTCCTCGACGTTGCCGGCATCGCGGTAACAAGCGATCACAATCGAGATGTAGCGATCGGTCAGCAAACTTTGCTTTCTCTTCTACCCGGGTCGCTCGGGCCTTGTGAAAAATTGGGGACTGTCCCAAGCGCCTGACGAACAAGTTCCACTCAATGAACAAGCTTCGCCGGCGCGAAGCGGACTGTCTCCCATTTTTTCACAAGGCCCGAGCGACCCGGCGCGCGATCGATTCGGCGTCCAGTCCGTTGTGCCGCCGCAGCGAATCGGCATCACCCACCTCGTTGGCGAAAGCATCTTCGGCCGCAATCGCAAGAAGCGTGCCGGCGCCATTGTTAGCCGCCATCCATTCACCCACCGCGGAACCGAAACCTCCCACGCGGCTGTGTTCCTCGAGCGTAACGGTCAGGCGCGTACGAGATGCCTTCTCAAGGGCATCTTCATCGAGCGGCTTAACCGTGTGCATGCTCACCACCCGCGCGGCAATGCCGCGTCCCGCCAACAACTCGGCCGCTTTCACCGCTGTCGGCAACATCCCGCCGGTTGAAAGCAGAGCACAGTCATCGCCCTCGCGCACCGTGATCGCCCGGCCAATGTTGAACTCCGGCGGCAGTTGGTGGACGACCGGGTCGCCCGCCCGTCCCAGGCGCAGGTAGCTCGGGGCGGCGGGCAGGGCGGCAACCGCCAACTCGGCTTCCACCGGATCACCCGGCGCGACGACGGTCATATTCGGCAGCGCGCGCATCACCGCGAGATCCTCGGTGGCGTGATGCGTCGGCCCGTTCGCGCCGTAACTGAAACCGCCGCCGACGCCCACCACCGTAACCGCAAGGCCGTTGTAACAAACATCGTCGCGGATCTGTTCCAAACAACGCAATGTCGCGAAGGTCGCGATCGAATAAACAAACGGGCGGAAGCCTTCGAGCGCCAACCCCGCCGCGACGCCGACCATATTCTGCTCGGCCACCCCGGCATTGAGAAAACGGCCCGGAAAGCGCTCGGCGAAGTCGTCGAACAGCTTGTAGCCGAGGTCGCCCGTCAGGAACACCACGCGGTCGTCACTCTCGGCGAGCGCGGTCAATCCCCGGATGAAAGCGTTTCGCACGCCGCCTAGCCCCTCGCCTCGATCTCGGCGAGCGCCCGCCGCAAATCGTCGTCATTGGGCGGACGGTAGTGCCATTCCAAATCGTCCTCCATGAAGGAAACGCCCTTCCCTTTCACCGTGCGCGCCACGATCGCCGTCGGACGCCCCGGCACGGCCGGAAGCTCTTCCATCGCCGCAAGAATCTCGCGCGGATTGTGGCCGTCGACCTCCAGCGCCGCCCACCCGAAGGCCGTCCACTTCACGGCCAGCGGTTCCAGAGCCGTGTCGGTACGGCTCATCGCCGACCAGCGATTGAAATCGATCAGGCAAACCAGATTGTCGAGCCGGTTGGCGGCGGCGAAGACGGCGGCTTCCCATACGCTCCCTTCGTAGCACTCCCCGTCGCTCAGCAAAGTGAAAACACGATGATCCTCGTGCCGCATTTTCGCGGCTCGCGCCATGCCGGCCGCGATCGGCAGCCCGTGCCCGAGCGATCCGGCGGCGACCTCGACCCCCGGCACGCAGTCGCGCGAAGGATGCTCGGCCAACCTGCCGCCCTCTTGCGCGTACTCGTTCAACACTTCCACCGGGAAATACCCGCGCTCGGCCAACACGGCGTAGTGCGCCATGCAACCGTGGCCCTTGCCCAACACGAAGCGGTCGCGAGCCGGGTCGCGAGGGTTTTCAGGATCGTTCTTCATGCGGGCGAAGTAGAGCGCGACCAGCAAATCCACGCACGACAACGCCGACCCGACATGAGGCGTGCGGCCGTCGTGAGCCATGCGCACCACGCGCGCCCGCGCACGGCGCGCAACGGCGGCGAGAGAAGCGGCGAGGGCGGGGTTGGCAGGCATGGATTTTCGTGGAGGGCGTGGGTTTTCGTGAAAGGCGTCGGCGGGTTCGGTCGGCCGGGCCTACCCGCGGCCGCGGCGCTCGGCCGCCATCGTGTACACCGAGCACCCCAGCGCCCGAGCCAACGGCACGACTTCGAGCAGCGCCTCCACCGCTTTCATCACCCGCGCCACGAAATCAGGGCAAAACATCGGCACGAACCCGGCGAAGCCGTCGGCGGTCACCACGCCGCCCGCTTCTCTCACCCACCGCCGCAAGCGGCGCGGCCGGTAGGACTTTTCATTGTGTTCGATGTGATAGCGAGATGTCTTCTCAATAATCTTCAATCCCAAGTTGTTGCCGTTCGGTTCGTGGATGACGACGCGCGGCGCAACTCGAAAAGCCTCGCGGACCAACGCCGCCGGGTCCGCCGCGTGGTGCAGGACGCTTTGCAACAGCGCGACGTCGAAACTGTCGTCGCGATAGGGCAAGCAAGCGGCGGCGGCCGCCGTAAAGATAATCGAGCGGTGCCGCGCCGTCTCTCGCGCCACCCGCAACGCCTCCGGAGCCGCGTCGATCGCCGTGATGCGGCTCGGCCATCCGCGGTCCCAATAGCGAATCGTGTAGTAGCCGTCGCCGCAACCCACGTCGAGCAACGAACAGTCTCGAAAGTCCCCCAGCCGAAGCACTTCGTCGGTCGAGCGCCGGGTGGCGAGACGGCTGCTGAGTTGATCGGCGAGGGTGTAGCCGTAGCCGCGGTTTTCCGCCGCGTCACGATCGAAGACCTCGACATTACCACGCGGAGGCGTCGAAGCGGGTGCGCTCACGCCGGGCCCCTCGCGGCGGCTTCGGCGAGCCGCTCGCGGTGCCAGGCCGCGGTCTTAGCGATGCCCTCCGGGAGCCGCGTCGTCGCGGTCCATTCGAGCAGACGTCTGGTCTTGGTGCAATCGGCGACCCAGGTTTCCGTGTCCCAGGGCCGTGCCTCCATCGCGCCCCAGCGAATCGGCGGGGCCTTTCCCGCGGCTTCGACGGCGGCCTCCACGATATCCTTTACCGTTGATTGCAAGCCTGTGCCGATATTCAACACCTCGCCGCACAGCGAACCGAGCTTTTCAATGCGCAGGAAAGCGTCGACCACGTCGTCGACGTAAACGAAATCGCGCGCCGTCCCCGGAGAAACCATCTCGAGCGCACGGCCCTCCAAACAGTGGCGCACGACCGTGGGCACCAGCCTCGTCGGTTCCTCATAAGGTCCGTACACCGAAAATAGGCGGAAGGTATTGATGGGCCGTTGCTCGATCCGCGCCGTATGGCGGCAAACCAACGTCTGAGCCGATTTCGCCACCGCGTAGTAGCTGTTCGGCTCGAGCACGTCGGTCTCGCGCATGGCGTGGGGTTTCGAGCCGTATTCCGACGAGCTGCCCGTGTTGACGAAAACCTTGTAATCGATCGACGCGCAGGCTTTCAGCAGATTCCAGGCTCCAAAGACATTCGTGCGAATCGTCTCATCGGCGTCGGTCTGAAAGGGATAGGCCCCGTGCACCGCCAGATGGTAGATCACCGTCGGCTGAATCGCCTTGACGATCAATTCGAGTTCCACGCCCGTCAGATCGCCAACGTGAAATGCGAGCTTTCCAGCGATGCCTTTCAGGCGCCCGCGATCCGCGCTTTCCCGCACCAGCAGATGAACTTCCGCCCCGGCCTCGACCAGCCGCCTGGCCAAGCAAGCGCCGACGAAGCCCGTGCCGCCGGTAAGGAAGAATCGCTCGTGGGAAAGGTCCATCGCGTCGCCGGCCGCGTGTGAGGCGGCCAGCCCTTAATTCTATCGCGCGGCGCGGCGCCTACAAAAAGGGGCGACGACCGGGCGTCTCGGCCCGCCGGGTCGCCCTCGTTAGCGACGTGTCCCCTTACCCGCGGCGGCGACCGAGCTGTGTCCGCAAGGAAAGCAGCCTACTTTCTTGCTCGTCGAGCCGCGCCGTTGCTTTCGGCGCGGTATAACATAATCGATTGCGCCGCTGCTACCGTATAGAAACTGTCCTCATGTCGGAGATCCCCATGATTGTCAAACTTTTACTGGCGAGCCTTGGAGTCGGCGCGATGGTGCTTGGGGCCGACCGGCCTTTCGGTCGCGCGTCTTCGGGACGCAGCGCCGTGTTGGCCGGAAACGGGATGGTCGCCACCAGCCAACCGCTCGCCTCGCAAGCCGGTCTGCGCATCCTGCGGCAAGGTGGTAACGCCATCGACGCCGCCGTCGCGACCGCCGCCGTGCTCGCCGTCGTCGAGCCGATGATGACGGGTCCGGGCGGCGATCTATTTGTCCTGGCCTACATCGCAGAAACCGATGAGCTGGTGGGCCTCAATGCCAGCGGGTTCGCGCCCGAGAAGACTGATATTGACTTTTTCAACAGCCGCGGTCTGAAAAGCATTCCGGGCTCGGGTCCTTTTTCGGTCACGGTTCCCGGCGCCGTTGACGGCTGGGCGACGCTGCTCGCCAAGCACGGAACGATGAGCCTCGGGCAGGTGCTGGCGCCGGCGATCGAATACGCCGAGGAGGGCTTTGCCGTCTCGGAGATCATCGCCGGGACTTGGAAAACCCCGGCCGTCGACGAGAGTACGTCGCAGGGCAAGCAAATTGTCAAGGATTTCGAAGCTGCCTACTACCTCAACGGCCGGCGGCCCAAACACGGCGATGTTTTTGTCAACAAACCCTTGGCTGATACATTCCGCAAGATCGCGGCTCAGGGTTCGCAGGTTTTCTACAAGGGCGAGATAGGCCGCCGGATTGTCGACCACCTCAACGGCCTCGGTTGGCCGCTCACGATCGACGACATGGCCTACCAGCATTCCGACTGGGTCGAGCCGATCAGCACCACCTACCGCGGCCACCGCCTTTTCGAGTTGCCGCCCAACGGCCAAGGCATGGCGGCCATCGAAATGCTCAACATTCTCGAGGGCTACGACCTCAAGAGCCTCGGCCATAACTCAGCCGCCTATCTTCACCTCTTGATCGAAGCCAAGAAACTAGCCTTCGCCGACCTCGACGCCTGGTTGGCCGACCCCGAACGCGCCGAACCGCCGGTGGGCACGATTATCTCGAAACAGTACGGCGAGACGCAGCGCGGGCGCATCGATCCCGACCGCGCCGCCGACGAAGTGAAAACCGGCGTCAACGAAGCGGTCCATCGTCTCACCGACTCGGGCGACACCGTCTATCTCACCGTTGTCGACAAAGACCGCAACATGGTCTCGTTCATCAACAGCATCTTCCACGCCTTCGGTTCGGGTGTGGTGGTGCCGGGGACCGGCGTTGTTTTGCAAAACCGCGGCGCGCTCTTCTCGCTCGACCCCGAGCACCCCAATCGCATTGAACCTCGCAAACGTCCCTATCACACGATCATTCCCGCCATGGCCTACAAAGACGGCAAGCCGTGGCTGTCATTCGGAGTGATGGGCGGCAACATGCAGCCGCAGGGGCATGTGCAGATTCTGCTCAACATGATCGATTTCGGGATGAACGTCCAAGACGCCGGCGAGGTCGCGCGCTTTCGCCACAACAGCGGCAAGGAAGTCGTGCTCGAGCCCGGGGTAAGCGAAGAGACCGCCACCGGCCTCGGCCGCATGGGGCATTTGATCAACCGGACCAAGGGGGGATTCGGGGGTTACCAAGCGATTGAAGTGGATTGGGAACAAGGCGTGCTGCGCGGCGGAACCGACCCTCGCAAAGACGGCCAAGTCGCGGCCTGGTAGGCCGCCCTCTTCGCGCCGTTCAGGCAACTGGGTCAAGTCGCCAGGTCTTGCTTGCCGGGTTTGCGCAGGGGAACCGGCTTCGGGGTCCGCTTAGCGGGGGGTGGTTCTCCCAGGCTCAGCCAGAACGTGCGGCAATAGTCCGCCGCCGACCACAGCGCGAACAGCACCACGAACCACAAGGAAAGATACGCCACGTCCGCGACAGCGGGCCAGTAGGGCGTTATCATCAGCAGCGAGACGGCGATCACCTGGGTGACCATCTTCGTCTTGCCCAGGTCACTGGCCGAAATGGTGTGGCCTTTCGACAAGGCGATGCCGCGAAGTCCGGTCACCGCGAATTCACGGCCCACGATGATGAAGACCATCCAGGCCGGCACGCGATCCAGTTCCACTAAGCAAATGAAGGCCGCCGAGATCAGCAGCTTGTCGGCCAGCGGATCGGCCAGTTTTCCGAACGTCGTAACTTGATGCCGCCGCCGGGCAATATACCCGTCCAGCAAGTCCGTCCCCGCAGCCGCCAAGAAAATCACCAGCGCCAGCCACTCGGTGTTGAAGAACAGGCCGCCGATCTGGACCTCGACATTGCGGCGCAGCATCACGGCGAGCAGCAGCGGAACAAAGAAGATCCGCAGAACCGTGAGCGCGTTCGGAAGGTTCATCAGGTCTCAGGCCGTAGGGTGCGCGAACTCCACCTTCCCTACTATATTTCGTACCTCTCGACACTGTCAATTTTCGGTAAATCGACGGACCGTTTCTTGTGATCCCCGCCGTCGTCGCCGGCATGCCCCGCCGTCCCAGGCTTTACGCTCGTCCGCCCGGTGGGATAGGCTGAGTCTTCCGTGGAGAACACCGGGGCCAACGATCGGATACGCGATCGGATACGCAATGGCATGCGGGACGATTGGGACCGTCGCGCCCGCGAGGATGCCTCGTACTATGTCGCGTTCGGCCGCCGCGGACAGGATCGCGAGGAATTCTTCGAAACGGCCGCGGGGGTCTTGCGCACACTGCGCGAAGAGTTTCGCCGCTTTCCGCCCGAAACGGACTTTCGTAAGCTGGCCGCCATTGAGATCGGCTGTGGGCCGGGCCGCCTGATGGTTCCGATGAGCGAGGTCTTTGGGCGCGTCGCCGGCGTGGACGTTTCCGGCGAAATGGTTCGCCTGGCACGGGAAAATTTGGCTGGAATTCCCCACGCCGAGGTGCGCCGCGGCAGCGGGTCCGATCTAGCGGGGTTCGAGGATGAGTCGTTCGATTATTGTTACAGTTACGCCGTTTTTCAACACATCCCCTCGGCCGACGTGGTGTGGGATTACCTGCGGGAGGCCCGCCGAGTTTTGAAGCCCGGAGGGCTAATGAAGGTGCAGCTGAACGGTCTGCCCGCCGCGCCGACCGCGGCCGACACCGCGCCGATGCCCGGCTGGTCGCTGCGCGCCGCCGTCCCGCGCGGGCTGGTCGCGCTACCCGCCGGCGGCGCGCCCGACACGTGGAGCGGCGCGCGCATCCGGCCCGAGCAGGTTGCGCGTTTCGCCGCCGCGCACGATTGGCAACTGCTGGCGATGGACGGTTTTGATTCGCAGTATCTGTGGGTGACCGCGCGCAAGCCCCGCTCCGCCGGCGCGCACCCCCCGCCGTCGGCCCCGCGCCGCGGCGGCGTCTATCGCGTCACCAACACCTGGACCGAAGATTCATTGGCCCCTCGGTCAGGGCGCTTTGCCAGTGCTTCCCTACGCGGTCTCGATTTGCCTGGCGACGCCGATTTGAACCGCTTGCGGGTCGAGGTCAACGGAGTTTTGACGGCCCCCAATTTCGTCGGCGAATACGTATGGGGCGGCCCCACCCAGGTGAATTTCTTCTTTCCGCCCAACGTGCGCTCCGGGGTGGCGACGGTTCAACTGCTGTTGGACGGCAAACCGATTTCCGACCAAGCAACGATTCGGATCATCGCCGAAGCCCCCATGGTCCCGAAATTACTCGGCGTCAGCGACGGCATCAATTTGTTGTCGCGGCTCACCATAGAAAGCCGCGCCGTGCGTGTGAGCTTGGAAGAAGTGGACACCGCTGGCCCCGCGGCTCTCTCGAAGGAGGTCCGGGCCGACATCGGCGGCCGACCGGTCAAGCGGATTGAAGCCTCCTTGGTCGACCCGCTAACGCGACGCTACGAGCTGAACTTAGTGGTGCCCGAGAACCTGACACCCGGGCGGCACGAATTGCGTTTGCGGCTGGGCCGCCGTCATTTCCCCGCCACGTCAATCGAGATTGCACCTTGAATCAGCACACCACCGGCAACCGAGCGAGTAGCGAGAGTCGACCGTGATCCACGGACCCGACAGCGCCGTTCAGCTCGTCCTTCAGGCGGCCGAGCAGCTTCGTCGATACGGAATCGCCGCCCCCTATGGAATAGTCCCTCCCCTGACGCCCCTGCTGATCACCGCGCTGACGTCGTTGACGGGGCTCTCCGCGGAACAAGCCTATGCGGCGATCGTGGGGACCGCCTGGGTGGGCGGCTCGGCTGCCGTCTTCGCGGCCCTGCGCCGGCTCGGCGGCGGCGTCCGCCTTGCCGGCCTTGGGGCGGCGCTGTTCGCCATCGCTCCGAGCCGCGTGCTTTCCATCTTCCACACGCCCGACGAGGCAAGGCTGTGCTTCGGAACATTGGCCGCCGTATTGGTCTGGCTATGGACCGCTCGGCGACTCTCGCGGCCCTTGGGCCTGATGCTGCTTGCCGCGGCCGCTGTGGCGATTCTTCTAACCATTCCCTGGCCGCCGGACTGGTTGGATGCACTCACCGCGGCCGAGTTAGCGGCGATCTTAGCTCCGCCGTGCCGGCGAGAGGCGGCGACACGGTTGACGAGACCTCTGGCGGCGGGGTTGGCCCTGGCCGTTTTCGCCCTACCGAGCCTTTGGCTGCTGTTGGCGTACCCGGCGCTGGTCCACACGCCGCAACCGCTGCCGCCTGGCGTGACGGCTTGGGTCACTGAAAACGCACCGGATGCTCGTGTCAACGGCCTGCCGTCGCTCGAAGTGCAAGCCAATCCCAAGCGGCGCCTGATTGATCGCTTGATACGGTCGCCCGGAAACGAAAACCTGTCGGTGCGATGGCTGCGTGCCCTGGGCATAGAGTACTTCATCAGTCGGGATTGGCCGAAATTCCACTCACGGCTCGAATGCGTTTACGAAGAGGGTGATTGGTGTGTGTACGAAGTCCCCGGTGCAAACCCCGCCAAGGCCGTGCTCACTTCGCGCCGCGGGTGGAAGTATTTGCCGCCGTTGCGCGGTCCGCTGGATATCGACGGCTTGATTGCCTACGAAGCCTGGGCGTCGCGCCCCGAAGCCGTCGGGCTGGAGAGATCGGCCGACGGGGTGATCGTGGTCAGCGGCGACATCGGGCCGGACGACCTGATCCTTGTGAGAACTTCCATGCGGGTGAGACAGCCCATCCGGAAAGGCCGGCGGGCGTCGCCTGAGGTAAAGATCGAAGCCGACCCGCTTGGATTCTTGGTGCTTGACCCGCCCGGGAGCGGGTCGCACCGAATCACACTGGAATACCGGCCCGAGCTTAACGAACGATTGGGTTTTGGCGTGCTGCCGACGAAGCCCTTCTTGGAAGGTCCTTTCCCCCGGATTTACGCCGGTGGCATCGGTGATGCGAAAACGTTTGCCCTGCCTCCGTTTCGCCCCGGCGCCGTGTTGTCGGTCTTCGGCGAGCATTTCGTTCCCGGTGAGACACAGGTATTCTTTGATTCGACGCCGGGCGAGGTTCTCTATGTCGTCCCCCACCAAATCAACGTCCGCCTCCCCGCCGAAACCTCGCCGGGTGATGTCGCGGTGACCGTGGAAGCGGCCGGGCGCGGCAGCCAAAGCCGACAGATCGAGGTGGTCGAGTGAGGGGCCGGCGCCGGTTGCTCGCGGCGTGGGTTGGCGGGACGGCTCTCGCCCTGGGCTTTCAGCTTTCGGCGGCGGGTTTCAAGGAGCGAATTGGCTTTTACCAATGGGCCGGCCCGCCCGCGCGCCAAGGTGAGCCGGACCCGCTAACCGCCGCTCGGGAACGCGCGACCGCCTTGGGAGCGAAAGTCTTTCGGCTCTACGTCGGCGCGCGCTTCGACTATATTCACCGCCTCTATTCTCCGCGGCGGTTCCAATCAGATCCGGTGGAAGGGCCCTTGACACCCGCGAAGATCACGGCCTTGCCCCGTTATCGGGCCGTCCTCGAAGACCCCTTGCTCGAAACCGTCATCTTGACCGTTTATCCGGTCGCGGATTACGGGGCCGGACCCGACGACATGAATCTTTCGCGCCCCTGGGGACCGAGAGAGCGAGAGATCGAATTCTCTCAAACCACCGAATTGTGTGACTTTCTTTACCGCGAGTTCGGTCATCTCGACAAGACCGTGATCTTGGCCAATACCGAGGCCGACAACAAGCTGGTCGACATCATGAACTACACCGGCTCGGCCCAACGCGCGGTCGACAATCTGCGGGCCTGGACCCAAACCCGCTTCGAGGCCGTCAGCGAAGCGCGCCGGGCGAACCGCGGAGCCCGCCTCCGCGTTCTTCACGCCTTCGAGATTTCCTTGGTCAATTTGCAATTCGTCAAACAAGGATCGATGTATCACAAGACGGCGCGTGTGCGGCAAGGCGAACGCGGATGGAATGCTCTCCAGGACGTCGTGCCCCACGTCTCCTTCGATTTGCTTTCCTATTCGGCCTACGAAGCGACGAATTCCCCCTACGAAACCCAACGCATCAATGTCGACGCCGCTTTGACCGGCCAACGGCTGGAGCGCGATGTGCGGCGGATACGGAAACATGCGGCGTCGTCGGTTTCCGAAACCGGCCGGCGGCGTTTCGGCCGCGACTTCGTCATGATCGGCGAGCTGGGCTATCCGCGCGAACGTTTTGAAGTGCTGCCGACCGGGGGCGTCCTGCCGCGTCTGCGGAGCGCGCTCGAGGCGGCCGAGGCCGAGGGCTGTCCCTACATTGTGCTGTGGCAGGTTTTCGACAACCCAAGGAACGGCGGCGAGGCCTGGGGCTTCGGCATGGTGGATCGGCTGGGACGGGTACCTCGCCTGCGGGCCCCCGAGGGTGAGTGCAATTCAGTCGAGAGTTGCATCGCGACAGTTCTGGATGGGGGCCTGGCGGCCTGGCCGAAGGGGCTGTAATGTTGGTGACGGTTTGGGCGCGGGTCGGTGTGCCGGTAGCGGTAACCCTAAGCCCCCGCCGCCTTCTCCAGCACACGCCACTTCGCCGCAAACGTCGTACGCTTGATCCCGAGCAAATCGGCGGCTTGCTTCTTGTTGCCCGCCGAGCGGTTCAGGGCCTGTTTGAGTAGGCTGCGCTCCAACTCGGTCACGACCGCGTCGAAGTCAAGTCCGGCTTGCGGCAGTTGGATATCCGGCGCCGCTCCCGGCCCGCGTTGGACCGAGAAGCGCGGCAAGGGGAAATCGCTGGGATAGAGCATCGATCGCTCTTCGCTGAGGGCGACCGCTTTTTCGACGGCGTTTTCAAGCTGGCGAACATTGCCCGGCCGGTGGTATTCGGTGAGTCGCTTGAGGCCGTCGGCGCTGAGCCGCTTTTGGGGCAGGCGCTCTCGGGCGCAGACACGTTCCAGCAAGTGATCGACCAACCCGGGAACGTCTTCCAGGCGCCGCCCCAAGGTCGGTAATGAAATCGGAATCACATTCAATCGATAGTAGAGGTCTTCGCGGAATTCGCCCCGCTCGACCATCTCGTGCAGGTCGCGGTTGGTTGCCGCGACAACCCGAACATCGACCACCGTCGTTTCCGAACTGCCGACACGTTGAAATTCCCTTTCCTGCAACACCCGCAGCAGTTTGGCCTGCATGTCGTGGGGCATCTCCCCAACTTCATCGAGAAAGATCGTCCCGTTGTGGGCCTGTTCGAATCGCCCTTTCCGATTGGCGATCGCGCCGCTGAAGGCGCCCTTGACGTGCCCGAATAGTTCCGCTTCCATCAGGCTCTCCGGGATCGCCCCGCAGTTCACCGTCACCAGCGGATGACCCGCGCGGGGCGACGCGTCGTGGATCGCCTTCGCGGCCAGCTCCTTGCCCGTTCCGGTCGGACCGCAAATCAAGATCGTTGACCGGCGCGGGGCGATGATCCGAATCAACCGCCTGACGCCGCGCATCAGTTCGCTTTCGCCGACCAGGCGCGGTTCGGCGCCCTCCGCGTGCTTTGCCGCGTCGCTCGCCGCGCGGTCTTTCCCAAGCCAGGCGAACTCGCTCTTCAATCCAGTCCAGCGGAAACGGCTCTTCCTCGGGGATCCCGAGATAATCCACGACGCCGAAGCGGGCCAGACGACAAGCTTCCGAATAGTCCGGTTGTCGCGACAGCGCCAAGACCGCCGGGGCGGGCCGACAGCGTAGCGCTTCCTCGGCTAACCGCTCGGGCAAGGGGTCTTCCACGGTGGTCGCAAAGACCAAGACATCGAACTCCCCCGAGTCAAGCGCGCGCAGACCCTCCGCCGCGGTCTGGGCCCAGTCGCTTTTCCATCCGGCTCGACGGAACTGCTCCTCGAGGGCCAGGTCGAGGGATTCGGCCAGCCCCACTTGGAGAATTCGGCACTTTTCGTTCATGAGCAGTCGAAAGTGAGCACGGTTTGCCGCCGGGCGCGGCATTCGCGTTCACCCTTCAATCGGAGTTTTGCGCTTGGCTGTATATCTGTCCGCGATTTCAAAAGAGTCTATGCCTCGCGTGGGCTAGACGATTGATCTTGCAGGGGATAGCCACTCGATGGAGAGGCCGATGACGCCGCCTCAAGGGCGCATAGACCGACTTTCCGAGGTACGGTAAGAAGTTTCGCTGAGAAACGACGGGCCCACTTTTCTCAATGGGTAACGGGCAACGGGCACGCAACACCCGTGAGGACCAGGCGCGCCTCTCGACGCCCCATCGGCTACGCCAGTGATCGCGGCCCACAATCACAACCCCGTAGGCCCTGCTGCCCTTCTCCTGTCAGTCACCTTGGTGTAGGGTAAACGCCTCGGCCCTTCATGGACCATCGGGGGCCGCCTACGGCGAATCGAGGATAGCGCGGTCACCGTAACGACCCTACGATCGAATTGGAGGTCTTGGCGTCACGGATCGACCTGGAGTAGGCTGAGCGCAAAGGAGACCCCCTACCCATGTCCGCTTTCATCGCCGCCGTCCTTCCCGGCCACGATGAGTTGTACACGTCCTACATCACGCGGATGCGGACTAGTCCGATCACGAACGAGACGGCGATCCAAGCAAGCAGTGACAGCGGGGGCACCTACGAGAAGGTGGGCGACGGCGAATACCTTTACACCTTCGGCGCCCGAGCACCCTCCAACTTTGACAGCGGCGCCACGCACACGATCGGGGTTTACGCCAGGCGCGACCTCACGGAATTTGAACTGGGAAGGCCTTCCGACGATGACACATTCAACTTCGTCCCCGACGGCTCGGAGGTCACCGAAGTCAGGGAAATCGTGAGCACGGCCGCCTGCAACTCTTGCCATATGCGTCTGACCGTCCACGGCCGACGGCATTCCGTCGAGCTGTGCATCATGTGTCACCAGCCTCAGAGTCGTGCCACGGTCCGAAAGGTGTGGGGCCGCCGCTGCCGCGCGCCGGCTGGCGGCTTGGCGTGGCCGATTTCGTTGCCGCCGTCTGGCGGCACGGACCGGATATGCTGCAACAGATGCGTCGACAAGGAATCGATTGGCCGGTTCTTTCGGATCGCGACGTACGGGACGTGACGGCATTTCCGAGCGTGCCGTGAGCCCGCGGCCGATTTTGGCGGATCATCCACCCACTCTGCGCTTCGGGGCGGTCTTCAACCGCGGGTAGCCGTTCCTTCGTTTCGAGCGCTACTATGGAAGACCCTGTTGGGAAGACTTCTTGGAAGGGGGCCTGATCCCCTCATCTCGCGACGGAAAAGGAAGAGCTGAAATCCATGCGACTTGTTACGTTCACCACCGGAACCGGCTCGAGGGCCGGCCTCGTTTCCGGCGACCGAATCATCGATCTAGCTGCGGCCGGCTATCCCGACGTCTTGTCGTTTCTCGAGGCCGGTGACGCCGCCGTCGCCGCCGCCAACGATCTGGCGGTGAACCCCAGAGAGACGATCAGTCGCGCCGACATGACACTGCTCGCGCCGATTCCCGACCCGCCGAAATTCATCTGCATCGGCCTCAACTACCGCGACCATGCCATCGAGTCGGGCATGGATATTCCCACGATTCCGATCGTCTTCACGAAATACAGCAATGCCGTCACCGGCCCCGGTCAGCCGATCGAGTTGCCGTCGGTTTCCAATCAAGTTGACTACGAAGCCGAATTCGCCTTCGTGATCGGCAAGCGCGGAAAGAACATCCTGGCCGAAAATTGGGAGGAGCACGTCTTCGGCTATACGATCGTTCACGACGTCAGCGCGCGCGACTACCAACTCGCCACGTCGCAATGGACGATCGGCAAGACTTTCGACACGTTTGGTCCGATGGGGCCCGAGCTGGTCGCCAAAGACGAGATACCCGATCCCCACAATCTGCGCATCAGTCTGGAGCTTAACGGACAGGTGTTGCAGGATTCCAACACGAAACAATTCATTTTCGATATCCCGGCGCTGATCGAGTACCTGTCGAAGGTGATGACGCTTGTCCCCGGCGACATCGTGTCGACCGGCACGCCTCCGGGCGTCGGCATGGCCCGTAAGCCTCCGATCTTCATGAAACCCGGTGACGACGTCGCCATCATGATCGAGGGCCTCGGCGAGCTGCGCAACCCCGTCGTGGCGGGCCCCTAGGGGCTGGAAGGAAATCGAAGCCCCTCCGTCCCGCGAACCGCTCCCGGCATCCGCGCGTTGCTTTGCGCTCCCCGCGGCGGGAAAATCCAAGCTCGTTGATATAATGGCCCTGGACGGACAGCGTGCAAACCGGAGCAAAACACAGCCGGTGCGAGGCGCGCGGCTCGGGTCTTTCATGGTTCGCGACGGCATCTATTACGGCGTGGGGTTCGGCCTGACGGGATTGCTCGCCGCTGTTTGGCTGGGTATGCTTGCGGCCCTTCCGCTGTGGGCGGCCGGGGCCTTTTGCATGTTTTTTTTCCGGGACCCGGAGCGCTCGATTCCCTCCGGCCCGGTCACCGTCTCGCCCGCCGACGGCACGGTCACTCACATTCGCGATCTGGGCGACGGCGCCTGCCGCGTGAGCGTGTTCCTCAACATTTTCAATGTCCACGTCACCCGCATCCCGGTCAGCGGTGTTGTAACGGCGGTCGAATATCGCCGCGGTTTGTTTAAACTCGCCCATCTCGAGGACGCCTCCTCGCAAAATGAACAGAACAGCGTGACGATTGAAGACGGCGCCACCCGTGTTACTGTCAAACAGATCGCCGGGCTCATCGCGCGCCGTATTTTATGCGACAAGCGAGTCGGCGACGAAGTGCGCAAGGGCGAACGCTTCGGACTCATCAAGTTCGGTTCGCGCGTCGACGTTTACTTGGGCCCGGAATGGGACCTTTCTGTCGGTGTCGGGGACAGGGTGCGGGGCGGCAGTACCGTCTTGGCGACGAAGAGAATCGAGGATCCCGCCGGAGCTTTCGCCAGTTAGGTTGTCTTCATGACTGAAACGAAACCGCGCAAGAACCGCCATCGCGCCTATGCGTTGCCGACGCTGTTTACCACGGGTACGCTCTTTTGCGGCTATTACTGCTTGATGAAAACCGTGCAGGCGATCTCGCTGCCGCCCGAGGCCGTTGACGAGGCGGCGCGCCTCTATGATCACGCCTCGCTGGCGATCGGTCTCGCCGTATTCACCGACGGCATGGACGGCCGTATCGCCCGCATGACGAACGCCACCAGCGACTTCGGACGCGAAATCGACTCGCTGGCCGACGTCATCACCTTCGGCGTGGCCCCCGCCACGTTGGCCTTTGCCTGGGGAATCCGCGCGCCGGAAATGCGCCAAGATCTGTGGTTTGCCGACTGGCTGCCCGCGATCGGGTACTTGATGGCTTTCCTCTACCTGACCTGTGGCGCGGCTCGACTGGCGCGTTTCAATGTGCAAACCAACCCGCGTCCGAAAAACCCGGGCCGTCCGGATCGGCGCTATTTTGTCGGCTTACCGATTCCGCCGGCCGCGGGGATGCTGGCCGCCATCGTCCACTTTTGCGGTGGCTACCCAATTCAAGATTGGCTGCCATGGGGCGTATTGTGGCTGGGGCTCATCCTGCTGCTGGCCTTCTTGATGATTTCCACTTGGCGCTACACCAGTTTCAAGGACATGGGTTTCTCGCGCATGCCCTCGCTGCTGATGGTCGTTTCACTCGCGACCTCTATTTATTTGATTTGGAATTTTTCACAGCCCGTGCTGTTGGCCATGGCATCGGGATTTGTCGTCAGCGGCATCCTGACGCGCATCGGTGGACTGCTGCGGCGCGGTTCCCGCAATCGGCCCGAACAGCACCCTCTCGAATCCACCGCCGAGGGTCAATGAAACGGCTCGCGATGCGGTCGACAGGCGGTCCTTTGGCGTGGAGATTCGTCGGCCTCCCCTTGCCGATTTTCTGGAAACCGCTGATGCCGGCGATCCTGTGCGCCGCTCTCGCCGCTTCCTGCGGGTATCGTGTTGTCGGCTCGGCGAATACGATTCCCGATCGTATTAAAAACGTTTCCATCAAGACGTTTCAAAACGCCACCACGGAATACAAGATCGAACAACACCTGACGCAGTGGATCATCCGCGAATTCATTTCCCGTACACGCTATCAAATTGTCCATGACGATAAGAACGCCGACGCCACTCTCGACGGCACGGTTCTGAACTTCCTGGTGTATCCGGTGATCTTCGATCCCGTCAGCGGACGAGCCACCAGCGTCTCGACCATTACGCACGTCCGCATCGTTTTACGCGACCGGCGCAGCGGCGAAGTTCTCTACGAAAACCCGCTCTTCGAGCATCGCGAAAGGTACGAGGTGACGACCGCGGCCGAAGCCTATTTCGAGGAGCGAGAGGCCGCGTTGGTTCGCACAAGCCAAGGCGTCGCGAGAGATCTGGTCTCCGCCGTCTTGAGCGGGTTCTAGCGTTCCGAGGAAGCCTTGCCTGCATTTCTTACCACGTGGCGAGGCGAAGTGCGTGAGAGGGCTGCCAGTACGAGGTACGGGCCGCCTGGCGCCCCTTCCTTAACCAAAGAGGCGTACGTGAACAGTACGGTGAGCACGGCAGGCGACCGTAACGAAGTAATGACAGGCCTATTGCGTGCTTCGACCGTCAGGTGGTGAGAAATGCAGGTTAGACATCGGCCATGACCGCGAAACAATTCCTAGAGAGCCTCAAGAAAACCGAACCCCGGCCGGTTTACCTCTTCGTGGGGAACGAATTGTTCTATCGCGACCGCTGCCGTCAAGCGTTGACGCGCGCCGTACTCGGCGAATCCGCCGTCGAAACCGTAAGCCCCGAAGGGCTCACCGAAATCGATCTCGGCGAGCAATCTCTTGCCGCCCTCATCGACGAAGCCCGCACAATGTCGCTATTTTCCGCGGCCCGCCTGCTCATCGGAGCACAGGCGGAGGCGGCCCTCCCCCGCGGGACCGGCGCCAAGGCGACGCAGCCTTTCGAAGCCCTGCGAAGCTACGCCGCAAGCCCCACCCCCGGCACCGTCGTGCTTTTCGAATCCACTCGTTTTGACCTGAGCGAGCGCGACGACAAATCGAAAATCGACCGCCTGGTCAAACTCTTCGGAAGCGCCTGCGAAGTCGTCGAGATGAAGCGGCTCACCGCCGATCAAGCGATACGCGAATCGGCCGCGCGCGCCAGGCAATTGGGTCTCGGGATCGATTCGTCGATGCTGAGTGAACTGGTCGAGATGTTGGGCGGCGACATGGCGCGCCTGTCCAATGAACTCGAAAAGCTGTCCCTCTATGTGGGAAGCGAGCGCGCCGTCGCGGCCGATGATCTCGAAACGCTCATTCCCGAGGCTCGTCGCCGCGGTGTGTTCGAATTTTCCGATGCCTTGGCCCACGGCGATCGAGTGCGGGCGCTCGACATTCTCGACACCTTGGCCGAGACGGGCGTTTCCTGGCCCATGCAGGTCAACTTGATCGCGAGCCTATTTCGGCAGGCGCTGGCGATGAAGGAGCAGGGCGCGCGCACCTCGCAGCAAGTAATGTCGGTGTCGCAACAGTACGGCATTCGGATGTGGCCGCCCAGAGCACGCCAGTTGGTGGAGGTCGGCCGACACTTTTCGCCGCGAAGGCTCGAGCAAGCGCTGATCCGTCTAGGGACAGCCGACCGCGACCTGCGCCGCCAACGCCCCAACGACCGCGTCATCATGGAACAACTCGCGATGGCCCTCTAGCCGCCCCGGTAGCGACCGCCCCCTACTCCCGCCCCTTGGTCGTCGGAACCTCGACCGTCTCCTCGCCCAGCCCGAATATCCGAATCCCCCCCGACCGACGCTTCGGAGCCGGTTGCACAACTACGTTGGGGCGTGAAGAAGGCGCTGCCGCGGAGGGCAATCGCTGGGCCGGGGCGACGCCGCTTCCTCCGCTCTCGGCCCGCGCGGCCATCTGACGCCGAATCTCTTCTCCGGTCACTTGAAGCGATGCCGCCAGCACATTGCCGTCGTGCGTTAACTGAATCTTGTTGAGCGTTTCCAAAGTTTCCGGCTGCTGCCCGTTCGCCTTCGCCATCGCAATGAAACCGTTCAACAGGTCGTAAAACTGTTGGGCGTCGGCTTGCGTCGCGGCTCTCACGTCAAAGTTCAGATGAATGTCCTCGGTGACGTCAATCCCTACCCCGAAGCCGTCGATCTTCGAGCCGAAGTTGCTCAACATTTGCGCGAAGGGGTTGTCGGCATCGGCGGCGGGTTGCGGGAACGGACCGGCGGCGGCAATCCAAATATGATGCCCGCCCAGACGCCGAATCCAATCCGACATCGCGACCCCAAAGCTCGCCGGAGCGCCGGAAAGACGCCGCGCGACGACGCCCTGAATTTCCGCGAGATTTCCCATGGCGATTCGTTCTTCGTCCATGATCACGAAGTGTTTGTCTTCGTCGTCGCCGAGCGGCCGGCGAATTTCGAACCCCCTGTACAGATTCGTCTCGCAACCCTTGGGACACAGCGCGCTGACAACGAGCGTTTCCTCGAATCGTCCGCGAGCCAGCACCAGTCCCTCCGGGTTTTCGGTCCGCGAACCATCCAGGCTCCCGCCGATCACGACCTCGTCAATCATCGACAGCGGATTCGGTCCCATCACGCTGAGCAACTGATCGAATTCCGGCTGCTGCGCTCGCGCCCGGTCCCAAAACATTGCGACCAGCGGTGACGAGGCGAATTCAGCGACCCGAACGCCCGCCAGTACATTCACGTCCGGACGCGCCAAGTCAACCAAGCTCTGCGCCGCGACGGGAGGCGCGGCCGACGCCAGAACAACCGCGATGACAAATAGAACGAGCGACGTTGAATGAATCATGAAAGACTCTCCTCTGCTCTGATCGTAAGCGTTTCGTCCGATCCGGAGAAATACGGCAAAGACCCTACAGTCCCGGAAACTCGTAATGAATGGTCCTGTTACTCGTATCGGCCCCGGCGGCCCCCCCTCGTCGCTCTGGTGGGCCCGCGGGCATATAATACGCGTTGACCATGTCCACTTCGCTGCCTTCTTTCCTCGACCAAAACCGCGCCCGCTTCCTCGCCGAGCTGAAGCAATACCTCGCTATTCCGAGCATCAGCACGCTGCCCGAGAACAAAATCGACGTCCTGCGCGCCGCCGATTTCGTCGCCGCGAGCCTTCACGACGCCGGTCTCGAGAACATCGAGATAATCCAGCCCGAGTCGGTCTCGGGCCTCGAGGGCGGGCGGTATCCGCTTGTCTATGCCGATTGGCTTCACGCGCCCGGCAAGCCGACGATCTTGTGCTACGGCCACTACGACGTCCAACCGCCCGATCCGCTGGATGAATGGACGAGTCCACCTTTCGAGCCGACCGTTCGCGACGGCGATCTCTACGCCCGCGGCGCCTCGGACGACAAAGGCCAGATGTTCGCGCACATCAAAGCCGTCGAGGCGTTGCGCGCGGTGCATGGGGAGCCGCCGGTCAACCTAAAGTTTCTCATCGAGGGCGAAGAGGAAGTGGGTGGTGAAACCGTCGCCGCCTATGTCGCGGCAAACCGGGAACGGCTGCGGGCCGACGTGGCGCTGGTCTCCGACACGGCTATGTACGCCGCCGGGATGCCGACCCTGTGCACCGGGCTGCGCGGCATGATCTACATGGAATGGGAGGCGCGAGGCCCGGACCGCGACCTTCACTCCGGGGTCTACGGCGGGGCTGCTCCGAGCGCCGTTTTCGGCCTGGTCGAGTTACTCGCCCGTTGCAAGGACGCCCAAGGGGTGATCCAAATTCCCGGCGTCTATGACGACGTTCGCGACCCGGCCCCGGCTGAAAAAGAAAGCTGGGCGGGGCTGCCCTTCGACGAGGCCGACTATCTCCAAGCCGAGGTCGGCTCGGCGCGATTGACCGGCGAGGCGGGCTATTCCGTCTTTGAACGCACCTGGGCGCGACCGACGTTCGAGGTGCACGGAATTGGCGGCGGCTTCACCGGACCCGGCGGCAAGACCGTCATTCCCGCGAAAGCCATTGCCAAGGTCAGCCTGCGCTTGGTCCCCGAGCAAGACCCTGATAAGATTCTCGAAGCCGTGCGGCAATTCGTTGCCGACACGTCTCCGGCGGGCGTCGAGGTCGAGATCCGGGTGCTGTCGGCGGCGCCGGCGACGCTCGTCAGCCCCGATCATCCGGCGTTGTTGAAAGCCGCCCAAGCGTTGGAGGAAGTGTTCGGCCGCAAGACCGTGTACATTCGCTCCGGAGGCTCGGTCCCGGTGGTCGGCGACATCGCGACGCATTTGGGAATCCCGACCGCCATGATGGGATTCGGGCTGCCCGACGACCGACTCCATTCCCCCAACGAGAAATTCCATCTCGATAACTATTACAAGGCCATCCACTCGGTGGGACGTTTCTTCGAGCTGCTGGGCCGGGGAGGCTAGTGGGCCCGCCCGCCGCACGCGCCCATCGATCCAGTGAAAAAGCGACATCCACAAGCCGCCGAGATTCTAGCGCGTGCCTGGCGCGCGCTGCTAAACGCGGGTTTGCCCTAACCCTGCCCTGACCCGCATTTCTCCGTGCCTGGCGAGCCTCTCATGCACTTTGCGTCGCCGCACGCCGAGAAAACGGGCTGACGGCAGGGACAGACAAGCTCTCAACATTGTCGTCAGACGCGCCGCCGACACTTCGTTCGCCGGCGACCGGCGCGGAGTTTCCTACGACGCGGCTTGGGGTATACTTGGCTCGGGTCGGAGGCATCTAATGGTTCAAACGCGGTTGCTGCCTGGTGCATTCTTCTTATTGCTTGGCTTGATGGTCGGGCCGGCGTCGGCGCAGCGGGCGGCGGTTTATCCCATGGCGAAGACCGGCGGCAACTACATGCACAGTTTCTATTTGCCGCCTCCGGCGAGTACCCCCTGGCGTCCGAGTTTTTCACCGGACGGAAAGCAGATCGCCTTCAGTATGGCGGGGTCGATTTGGAAGATCGGCGTCGAGGACGACACGGCCTATGAGCTGACCGCCGCGGCGACTTACGATTCCTCGCCCGTCTGGTCGCCCGACGGCCGCTGGATCGCCTATACGGCGGACGACGATTACCAGAGCATTAATCTCAGGCTGCTCAATGTCGCCACGGGTGAAACCTCGGCGCTGACCGAGGGGACTCACGTGAATCTCGACCCGACCTGGTCGCCCGACGGCAGCCGCATTCTCCATGTTTCGACCCGGCCCGACGGTTGGTATCAGCTCTACGCGCTTCCGATCGACAACGGCCGGCCGGGCGCGCCCATCCGGCTTACCGAGGATCATAGCTTCCACAATGAGCGGCTTTATTTCGGGGCGCGAGATCTGCACATTCATCCGACGGTTTCGCCTGACGGCGGGGAGATGATCTTTGTTTCGAATCGCGGCATTTCACTCGGTTCAGGGGCCGTCTGGCGAGCGCCGATCGAGCCCGACGCGATGGAGAAAGCGACCATGATCTTGCGCGAGGAAACGCTCTATCGCACGCGTCCGCAATGGTCGCCCGACGGGACGCGGATTCTCTATAGCTCGCATCGCGGCAGCCAATACAACAATCTCTATGTGTTGCCGGTCGGCGGCGGCGAGCCTTATCAGCTGACGTTCGGGGAGTGGGACCACTTCGAGCCGCGCTGGTCGCCCGACGGCGAGTCGATCGCTTATGTGTCCAATCAGCCCGGTGTTTCCGAGCTGCGACTGCTCCGGACGTTCGGTGGGGAAGACCGCGAGATTGAAATCCGTCGGCGCGTCTATCGACGGCCGATGGGAACGCTCGATGTGCGGGTCTTTGATGGCGACACGGGCCGGCCGACCGAGGCCCGCATCTACCTGAGCGCTTCCGACGGCAAAGCCTACACGCCGCCGGACGCCTATCACCGCGTAGCTTCCCGCGCGCGGTATTACGATTTCTTTCACACCCGCGGCCGTTTTGTTGTCGACGTGCCCGCGGGAGAAGTTTCGATCGAGGCGATGAAGGGTTTCGAGCGCCTGCCGGTGCAAACGACCGCGACGGCGAAAGCGGGCCGTGTTACGCTCGTGCGTCTCGATCTCAAGCGTTTCACCAACTTGAAAGCGAAGGGCTGGTACAGCGGCAGCGACCACGTTCATATGAACTACGCGGGGAACCTGCACAACACGCCGGAGAACCTGCTCTTCATGGGGGCGGCGGAAGATGTGGATATGGTCGGTGAGAAAATCGCCAACAAAGACAACCGCATTTTCGACCACCAATATTTCAATGGCGCTTATGACGAGCAACGGTCGAGCGCCGAGCGATTGCTTTCTTTCGGGGAGGAATACCGGCCGCCTTTCCACGGCCATGTCAATTTCATCAACCTCACCAAGCACTTGATTTCACCCTTCACGACAGGCTACGAAGGCACGGCGATCGAGAGCCTCTACCCGAGCAATACGGATATGTTTCGGTTGGGGAAGAAGCAAGGCGCGCTGACCGGCTATGTGCATCCCTATGACAGCGACCCGGTGTCGGCCGGCTACGCGAATGCCCGCGGTTTTCCGGTCGATGTCGCGCTGGGGACGGTCGATTACATCGAGGTCATGACCGGCGCGATGTACGCGAAACATACCGCGCGGGTGCTGCACCGCGTCTTGAACTGCGGTTTCAAGATCACCCATTCCGGCGGTGAAGATTCGATTTCGAACCTGCATCGCACGCCGGCGGTCGGCGCGGCGCGGGTGTACGCCTATCTCGGCGACAAGCTCGAATGGAGCCGCTGGGTTGATGCCATCGCAAACGGACGGACCTTCGTCACGAACGGCCCGCTGGTGGGGCTCGAGGTCAACGGCAAGATCGCCGGGGATGAGATTCATCTTCCCGGCGAGGGTGGTTCGGTGGAAATTCACGCTCGGCTTGAGACGGCCTTCCCGGTGGACAAGTTAGAGTTGCTTTTCAATGGGAAGGTGATCGATTCGTTCGCCATCGAAGATGGGGGCCGGCGGGCCGACGTGCGCAAGCGTGTGCAGGTAGAGACGAGCGGCTGGTTCGGGTTGCGCGCGCGAACCGAGGGGCCGGTGCATCCGATCGACGACACGCATTTACACGCGGAAACCGGCGCGATCTATGTGTATACGGGTGAGCGGCCGATTCGATCGCGGGAAGACGCGGAGTATTTTGTCCGCTGGATCGACGAGATCACACGGCAGGCCGAAGCGCATCCGGGCTGGCGATCGGAGCGCGAGAAGAGTCATGTGTTGGGCCAATTTGGCGAGGCGCGGGCGATCTACGAGCAAAGGGCGCGGGAAGCGGCGCGGTAGAAAAGGCGGAGACCGGCGGCCCATGCTACCCTTCGGGTGGACGATCCAAGGGTAACCATGTCCCTCTCGCTGACGAGACGTCGCGGTAGCGTGTTTCTTGCTTGCTTGGCCGCCGTATCGTCGGTTCGAGGGCAAGACAAGGCCGCCCGCTCTTCCGATACGCCGGTGCAACGACAGCTCGATGTCACCGACGCCGCGGCTCGCGGCGATCCTTCCCCGAAAGAAAAGGCCGTGTCGCCGCCGGACGACCTCTTCGCGTCACTCGGCGTGCGATTTCCCCCGGACGTGTTGGCGTTGGCCGAGGTCGGCCGGCGCATGCGGCTCAGCGCCGAGCGGATGCCCAACTACACGTGCCTGGAAACCATTCGTCGCGAGAGAGCCGTGGCGGGCGAGCGTCAAGCTTCCGCTCCGCGTCCGATATCGAGCGACCGGGTCAGGGTCGACGTGGCGTTTGTGGACGGCACGGAATTGTACTCTTGGCCACGCGCGGAACGTTTTGAAGAGACGCCGCTGTCGGAGCTGGTCGGCTTTGGGATGTTGTCGACCGGCGATTTCGCGTCGATAGCGCGCACTCTCTTCCTCGATCGCAACGGACTTTTTTCGCACGTCGGCGAAGTCGACTTCGAGGGCGGGCGCGCGCTGCGTTGGGACTTCCGGGTCCCTCTGTTTCGAAGCGGATTTTCGATCGACCACGAGACGGGCGAGATCACGGTGGACTTCAGCGGGTCGATTTGGGCCGATGGGGTCAGCAAGGATCTGCTGCGGATTGAGACCCAGGTGATAGACGCGCCACCGCCCTTGCTGGTGTCGCGGGTTATCAATCAGGTGGACTACGAGCGGGTAAGTATTGGGGGACAAGAGTTTCAGCTTCCCAAGCGAGCGTACCTGGAAACCCATTACCCGGCCGGGGAGCGGAACCACAACTGGATTGAGTTCTCTGATTGCCGTGAATTCGGCGCGCGGTCGGAGTTGTCGTTCGCCGAATCGCTCGATGAGACCGCCGCGACTTCGCCATCGGCGACCGAGGAATTTTCGTTGCCTGCGGGGCTGTCCGTCAGGCTGCGGCTGGTCAAAAATATCGACTCAGCGACGGCCGCCGCGGGTGATGAGGTGAGAGCGACGGTTAGACGGGCCGTGGAACATGACGGAAAGATTGTGCTGCCGAAGGGAGCAGTTGTGGTGGGTCGGCTGCGGCGGGTGGAACGATTTTTCGAGCCGTACAAGCACGCCGTCATCGGGCTCGCCTTCCATCGAGTCGAGTTTGCGGGCAAGTGGGCGCGTTTCAACGCGACGATCACGAAGATCGGCAAGATACCTGGTTTAACCGGGGCGTTCGGCGGGTCGGGTGAACCGATCACGATCCCAACCGCCCCGGGTCCGGCGCCGCCGAACATCGAAAGACGAACGAGCTTCGGTGCGGCACCGCTGTCGGGTACGTTGGAGCTGGATATTCGGGGGAGGAGAATTCGGATTTCGGCGGGACACGGGATGATTTGGAAGACGCGGGATCAGTAAGCGTGCTGGTTGGGGGGAGTGGGCATGGGCAGGCCTGGAGACCTGCCCACCGCGTGGACGGGCCGGGACTCCTAGCGGCTGAGCCACATTTTCATGGTTCGGGTAACCAGGTCGGCGGCGTCTTGTTGGACGAAATGATCCGCGTCGGGGATGGTCACCAGCGTCAGATCTTTGTCGACCCATTGCCAAGTTCCGTTTAAGGCCGGGTGGAGCGGGGCCTTATCCTCGAGGCCGTGGAACATCAGCACGGGGCACTGGATATTCGGCATCGCGCCGCCGAAATCGGTGTAGGGCTCGCGTGGATAGTTCCGCTTGTAGTAGTGCAGCATGGCCTCGATATCGGAGCGCTCGAACGCTTCCACGTATTCCTCGCGCGCCTCGGCGTCTTTCACCCAAAACGTAAGTTTCTCGGGGTCGAGGGCCAGGTGCGCGTCTTCCTTTTGGAAATCGCGCGCGTATTGGCTGTTCTTTTGCTGCTCGGGGTTATTCGCCAACTTGCGCAGCAGCCCGCGGGGGTGAGGTAGGTTAAGGATGATCAATTTGCGAGTCATCTCGGGATGGGTCATCGCAAAGCGCCAGGCGATCGCGCTGCCCCAATCGTGCCCGACGATGACGGCGCCGTCTTGGCTGAAGTCGCCGACGACGGCGGCAACATCCTCGACGATGAGTGAGAGGTCGTAGTTTTCGACTCCCTTGGGCTTGTCGCTGCGGTTGTAGCCGCGCAGGTCGAGGGCGACGACGCGATGGGTGTCGGCGAGGCCCTCCATTTGATGCCGCCAGGTGTACCAATAGTCGGGGAAACCGTGGATCATGACGACCAACGGCCCTTCCCCGAGGCTCGCGTGGTGGATCTTGACGCCGTTGGAGTCGGTGTAGCCGTGGGTTACGCGGTCCTGTATCACGGCGGCCAGGCAAGGGGCGGTTAGAACGAGGATTTGGAGCAGCGCGAATCCAACGGCGGTCAGGCCGCTCGACGCGCTGTCGCTGAGTTGGTTGAGATCGTGCACGGCGTTACGCCTCCATCAAGAATTTCGTTAAGAAAAATGCTCGCTCCAGCCCGCGGTGGGCAATTGATTATAGCGGTGGGGTATTTCGAACGCATTGGCAGCCCTCCGGAAGAGCCTCGAATAGACCGTTGAATACGATCGGTAGTAGGGGATCGTAGGGGATTTCTCCAACGGAATGGATTGGCCTCGTCTGGTACGATAATCATTACGTGCGCAAGCCGTGATGGGCCGGGTAGACAAATCACTCGACCTATACGGAAAGCGTCTCCGGCCGATTGGAATCGGCCACTTTTCCTTCAAAACAACGGTACGAAGACATCGTGAAACTGAAGAAGCCGAAGGACAAGATCCATCGTCCTCCAGCCGGAATCGATCCCGCCGATCCAAAGAAGCGGAAGCCTTCCAGCGTGGAGGTTTTGCTGGGGGAGGAACCCTCGATGGAGTCGGAGGCGGCCGAGGAGATCCCCCAGGAGCCGGAGTGGACGAATGAAGTCCCGCCGAGTTTGCTCGAACACGACGAGGGTCCGAGAGACAACGGCGGCGAGTTGCCGCTCGGGTCGCCGCCGCCGGACCCGGAAGCCCCCGCCCCCGGACCGCAAGTTGTCCCCGACAAAGGGCCCGATGAAGTGGCCCAACTGCGGACGGAAGTGGAAAGCCTGCGGAAGGAAAAAGACGAGCTGTTAGATCGCTTGCAAAGAGCGCAAGCTGAGTTCGAAAACATTCGCAAACGGTTGACCCGGGAGAAGTCCGACGCGCGGCAATACGCCGCCATGGAAACGATCGAATCGTTGTTGCCGATCGTGGACGATTTCGAACGTGCCTTGAATACACCCGGGATCGACCCTCAGTTGCACCAGGGCTTGGAAATGATCGGCAAGCGGATTTTCGAAGTCTTTGAGCGAGCGGGGCTGAAACAGGTCGACGTGACGGACACGAAATTCAACCCCCACCTGCATCATGCCGTTGACAAGGCTCCCGCGGAAAGCGACGAACAGGATCAAACCATCCTGGAAGTCTACCAAAAGGGCTATTTGTTCATCGACCGTCTGTTGCGCGCGGCCCTCGTTAAGGTAGCGGTGAAGGACTGAGGCGGCCCTTGAACGTCGAGTTCGGTCGGCGCGCTGTTCGGGCGGACCTTTGCCGACCCCGGCTCTGACGGCATCGGAACGGGGCTTCTTTCGACCTACTGCTAAAATTGGAATCAGCGGTGGAAAAGCAAGACTACTACGAACAGCTCGGCGTCCCACGCAGCGCGCGGGATCAAGAGATTAAGAGCGCCTACCGCAAGATGGCGATGAAGTATCACCCCGACCGCAACCCGGGGGATGCCGTCGCCGAAGAAAATTTCAAGGGGGCGGCGGAGGCCTATAGCGTTCTCAGCGATCCGGACAAGAGAGGCCGCTATGATCGCTTCGGGCACCAGGGGCTTGCCGGCGCGGGCACGGGTGGCTTCAATCCGGCTGATTTCAGTGACTTCGCCGATATTTTCGGCGACTTTTTCGGTTTTGGCGACCTTTTCGGCGGCGGACGGCGGGGCCGTCCTCGGCGTGGCGCGGATTTGCAGTATGAGCTTGAGATTGATTTCGAGGACGCCGCCTTTGGGATGAATACCGAGATCCGTTTCCCGCGCTTGGAAAGCTGCGAGGAATGCGAGGGCAGCGGGGCGGAAAAAGGCAGCGGCCCGACCGTTTGCAGCCAATGCGGCGGGCGCGGCCAGGTCCAATTCCAGCAAGGTTTCTTTTCGATCAGCCGCCCTTGCTCGGCATGCCGGGGAGCGGGGCGCATCATCGAAAACACCTGTCCGCGCTGCCGCGGAGAGGGCTCGGTGCGGAAGCAGCGCAAGCTGAAAGTGAATGTTCCCCCGGGAGTCGATACGGGGGTGCGCTTGCGGCTCAACGGCGAGGGCGAGGCGGACCCGCGCGGCGGGCAGTCGGGCGATCTGTACGTGGTGTTGCACGTTCGCGAGCATCCGATATTTGAACGCTCGGAGAACGATCTGCACTGCCACGTGCCGATCAATGCCGCGCAAGCGGCGCTCGGAGCCGAAATCAACGTTCCGACGCTCGAAGGCGATGCCGGGCTGAAGATTCCTTCCGGCGTGCAAACCGGCGCCAAGTTTCGACTGCGCCATCAGGGCGTGGCGGATGTCCGCAGCGGGCGGCGTGGCGACTTGGTGGTCCATGTGAAGGTCGTTACTCCCGAGAAATTGACAAAGAGCCAACGCAAGCTTTTCCAACAACTCCTGGACGAATTGCCCGCCGACAACGCGCCGATCGAAAAGGGCGTGTTTGAGAAAGTCAAGGATTTCTTCGCCGGGTAAGCCCGGCGCCAACCTTCCGACCGGACCCTTTCGCGCCGCGGTCACTCGACAGACGAGGGTCTGAGCGGTTACGCTCGACAACGCATGAACCCTTCGCCATCCTCTTCTCTCGGCGACATGTCTCCCGAGGAATTCCGCCGCTTCGGCCACCAAGTCGTTGATTGGATCGCGGACTACCGGGAGCACCCGGAGCGCTATGCCGTTTCGCCCAATGTCGTGCCGGGGGCGCTGGTCGACTCGTTACCGGCTCGGGGCCCCGAGGCCGGCGAGCCGATGGAACGCATTCTCGAGGACTTCGAAAAAAGCATCCTGCCTCATGTGACCCACTGGAATCATCCCGGCTTCATGGGTTACTTCGCGACGAGCGGCAGCGGCCCGGGGGTGCTGGGAGATCTGCTGGCCTCGGCTTTGAATCCGATCGGGTTGTTGTGGAAGACTTGTCCGGCGCTGGCGGAACTCGAGCAGGTCACGCTACGCTGGCTGGCCCTTTGGCTGGGGCTGCCGGCGGATTGGTTCGCCATGACGCTCGAAGGAGCCTCGACCGCGACGCTCCACGCCCTCATCGCGGCTCGCGAAGCGGCTTTCGCGGCGGATCGCGAGGCGGGTCGCGTCCCCGACCCGAGCCGGTTGACGCTCTACACCTCCGAACAGGCGCACTGCTCGGTCGAGAAGGCCGTCTTGGCGCTTGGGTTGCCTCGCGAGAATTTTCGCATGATCGAAACGGACGAGGAATTTCGGCTGCGGCCCGAAGCGCTGGCGGCGGCGATTGACCAAGATCGGGCGGCGGGCCTGCGGCCCTTTTGCGTGACGGCGACGGTCGGTACGACGTCCACCTCGAGCGTCGATCCGGTTCCGGCGATTGCCGCGATTTGCGGAGACCGCGGCCTATGGTTGCACGTCGATGCCGCCTATGCCGGTTCGGCGGCCATCCTCGAGGAAAAGCGGCATATCCTCGATGGTTGCGGGCAGGCCGACTCGTTTGTCGTCAATCCGCACAAGTGGCTCTTCGTCCCGATGGACTTGACGGCGTTTTATTGCAGCCGTCCCGAGGTTTTGCGTCGGGCTTTGTCGCTCGTTCCTGATTACCTGCGAACCGAGGAAGATCCCAAGGCCGTCAATTTCATGGAATACGCCTTGCCGCTCGGCCGGCGGTTTCGCGCGCTCAAGCTGTGGTTCGTGATGCGCTATTTCGGGCGAGAAGGGTTGGCGGCGAACCTGCGGGAGCATATCCGCCTGGCCGGGAAACTCGCACGATCGATTGATGAGCACGACGATTTTGAGCGGTCGGCGCCGGTTCCCTTTTCGCTGGTGTGTTTTCGTTTTCGCCCGGCGGGGAAGACAGACCGGGAATTGGACAAGCTCAATCAAGGGCTGCTTGACGCGATCAACGCGGGCGGTGAATTTCTTCTTTCGAGCACGCGGCTCAAGGGGCGGTTGGTGTTGCGGGCGGCGGTTGGGAATTTGCGGACGGGCGAAGGCGAGGTGGATCGGCTTTGGGCAATGTTGGTTGAAAAGGCGGGCGAGATTGTCGCTGCCGGTTGACCTGGGCGCGAGGTTCCTGCCGCCCCTTGAGGGCTCGCTTGGGTGGGGGGCCTACCCAGGGTTCCGCCTCCGGCTCCACCCTAGGCAATATTCCCGTCGCCGCTTCGCGGCTCAAGGCGTCGCGGTCTTGCCGGGCATAGACGTTTCCTCTAGTTCACATACAAGAACGCGTTGAGGCTGAAGACCGCCAGGGCGAATTCCGACAGCGGTCGGTCGGCGAGGAAATCCATGGCGAGGGCGAGTTCCTGTTGGCTGGGGTCGCGGCCGGCGGCCACGCGATAAGCCTGTTCGACTTGTTCCCGCGGATCTTCGCCGACCTCTTGAAACAAACGGTCGGCAAACGATCGAGCCAGTCGATTGGAAAAGTCTCCGTTGAGCAACTCGAGTGCTTGGGGCGCGTGAGTGCTGGACTCGCGTCGCGCGCAACTGGTTTGCAGCGGAGGTTGATCGAAGACTTCGAGAAACGGCACGCGCAAATTACGTTTGGCGATTAAGTAGACCGAGCGGCGATTGTGCTCGCCCGAATCGTCGGCCGGCCGCCACTGAGTGGGTTTATAGAGAAGATTCACCAATTCCCGCTCGACCGGCACCATGACGCTTGGTCCGCCCATTGTCGTATTGAGCCGACCCGCCACGGCAAGCATGGCGTCGCGCACTTGCTCGGCGTCGAGTCGGCGACGAGTGAAGCGCCAGAGCAGACGGTTCTCCGGGTCTTTTTCGACGGATTCGACCGATTCGACCGACGCTGTTTCACGCGGCAAGCGCGAATCCCGGCGGTAGGTCTTGCTGAGAAGAATCAAGCGATGCAGGTGCTTCAGGCTCCAGCCGCTGTCGACGAGTTCGTTCGCCAGGAAATCAAGCAACTCGGGGTGGCTGGGCCGTTCGCCGTTGACCCCGAAATCGTTGGCGGTCTTCACGATGCCTTGGCCGAAATGGTACTGCCAAACGCGATTGGCGATCACGCGGGCTGTCAGCGGGTGAGCGGGATCGGTGATCCAGTCGGCCAGGCGAGTGCGTGGATTGTCGATGTCGGCATTGAGCTCGGGGGTGCCGTCGGGCAACAAGACTCCCAGTACGCGCGGGCCCACCGCGTCGCCCTTTCGATCCCAGTTGCCGCGCTCGAGCACGTGGATCAGCGTGCGTTCCTCGGCATCGTTTTGAATACTGCAAAGCGTGGGCAACGGCGGCGGCAGGGTCGTTTCAAGACGGGCGACCTCGGCGAAAATCGGACCGCGCTCGACGACGGGAAGCGCCTTGGCCTTTTCCCGTAGCTCTTTGATCTGCTCGTTGACGGCGTCGGTCTTCTCCTTCCAAGCGGCTTGTTCATCGTCCTCGGCGAGGATCACGTTGTGCTCGTGAGTGGCGGCTAGGAAGGCCTGTAATCGGTAGTAGTCTTTCTGGCGAACCGCGTCGAACATGTGGTTGTGACAGCGCGCGCAACCGACGGTCAAGCCGAGGAACGCCGCGCCCACAATATCGGTGCGCTCGGTGAGCACTTCGTTGCGGCTGCTTGCGACTTCCTGGTTCCCGGCGTTGCGGCGAACCGCTCCCAGGCGATGGAACCCGGCGGCGACCTTCAGCTCGTGATTTTCGGGGTCGATTTCGTCACCGGCCAATTGTTCACGAATGAAGCGGTCGTAAGGCTTGTCGGTGTTGAGCGAACGAATCACGTAATCGCGAAAGCGCCAAGCCCCCGGCAGATGGCGATCGTATTCAAAACCTTCCGATTCGGCGAAGCGAATCACGTCGAGCCAATGCTGCGCCCAGCGCTCGCCGTAACGCGGATCAGTCAACAATCGTTCGACCAGGCGCGGGTAGGCGTCCGGCGAGCGGTCCGCCATGAAGTCGGCTGTCTCACCGGGGGTCGGCGGCAAACCGATGAGATCGAAATAAAGCCGCCGTATGAGCACTCGGCGCTTGGCGGCGGGCGCGGGGCTCAGCCCGTTCGCGGCGAGCTTGGCGAGAATGAAGGCGTCGACCGCCTCGACACCTTTGCGCAAGGCCTCGGGCGCGTCGGCGCTGCGAATCAACTTGCGGTCATGCGAGTGTTCGAAGGCGGGGATTTCAGGGCGAACGCGCGGAAGAAACGACCAGTGATTGCGTTCGCTGTCGAGATAGTCGGCTTTCGGGGCGGCATTCGTAGGGGCGCCGATAAGGCACCCACCGACGATGATCGCAACCGCGAGTCGTACCGTCACTGCACCCACAGTAGTCGATAGGCGCGGGGTACGGCAAGCCCCGTGGTACGCTGCAATGCGGAGGGCCCGAAACTCATGTTCCGTTGGATCTTGCTCTTGACCTTGCTGCCGCTGTCGATGTTGAACCTTTCGGGAGCGGAAGACGGCGAAAAGAAGCACATTCTTTTCCTGGGGGCGAGTCGCGATTGGGCTCACGACTCCGTCTCTCATGCGATGTACACCATGGAGAAGATCGGCCAAGAAAGCGGGCTGTTCGATGTTCGCTTCCACACCGACATTGAACTGTTGACCAAAAAAGAGCTCGGATCAAACAAGAAGAATCTCGATCATTTCGACGCGCTGATGTTTTTCTGCCAAGGGGATCTGCCGCTGACCGACGAGCAGAAGGCCGCCATCATGTCGTTCATCCGCGAGGACGGCAAGGGTTTTCTGGGGACACACAGCGCGACCGACAGCTTTCGCGCCGGCTGGCCCGAGTATGTCGAGATGGTCGGGGGCGCTTTCGATGGGCACCCCTGGAATCAGAAAGTGCGTGTGCGCGTGCACGATCGTGCATTCCCAGCGACGAAGCATCTCCCCGATGCGTTCGAGATTGCCGACGAGATCTATCAACTGAATCGCTACTCGCGCGACAAGCAGCGGGTCTTGATGAGCCTGGACGTATCTTCCGTTGATCTAAGCGCCAAGGGCGTGCACCGGACCGACGGCGATTTTGCCCTGGCTTGGGCGCGCCAGTGGGGCAAAGGCCGTGTGTTTGTAAACGTGCTGGGGCATCGGCCGACGGTTTGGGACCGGCCCGACATCCAAAAGATGTGGCTGGAAGCGGTGCGCTGGGTATTGGGCTACAGCGACGCCGACGTCACGCCGCTGCCCAAGCCGACCGACGACTAAAGACGAATTAGGGCGCGGCAAGCGTGGACGCTCACGCCACATCCCGGTTAGCGGGGCCACCGGCGGCGCCGGCTCGTTCAAGCGAGAAACCGGGCGAGCCGCTCGCGGGGGGACCGCGCCGCACGGCGGCGCGGCTCGGGTGGGTGAAAGTCCGATCCATTGGTAGCCGTTGTGGATCTCCGGGTAGCGCGAAATTTGAAGTTTCAGGCTAGACTTCCGTGATTCCGTCGCCTACCACCAAGAAGCGAAATCTTTCCGGCGGCAGCGAGGCTTCCTCGGCCGCGTCGGCCCAGGTGTGGTACGCCTTCTGAGCGATCGGGGCATTGAAGACCAGAAACTTATCCGAGAGGCATTCGAGCGGCGGAGGCTGCCGAAACGCCAGGCGGAAACCCACTGCGTTTTCGAGATTGACCGTGCCCGAGGGCACCGCTTTATCCGACAGCAAGGTCACGAAACTGCTGTGGTTGACGTGCGGCCACAAGTCGGGATGAATCAGCGGGCGCAGCGCCGGCTTGTGCTCGAAGGTAACCTCGCATTGCCGAATCCATTCGACGATCGATTCGCCCCACTTCCAGTGCTGCACGAAGCCAAGGTAGTGCTCGGCGAAATTGATCGCGAGATTGAAACGGCGTTGCTCGAAGGAGTTGTCGGATTCACCGGGATCTCGAAACACTTCGGGAACCAGCGATTCCGACTCGACCATTTGCTCGGCGAGCGCGACGACTCGATCGAGCCCGCCCGGGGCGCTGTCGTCCTTGAGCATCAGGGGAGGGAGCTCGTGGGTCTTGCCCCCCGGGATGTCGACGTATTTTCGATTCCCGACGATCTCCATGGTTCGACTCCGGCTACCGGCGCGCCGTCTAGCTCTAAAGACGGGTCAGCGCGTTTATGGTTTCAGTCGCGAGTTGCAGCAATCATAAGCCATATCGGATCGATTGGCAAGGTCGTTCGCGATTTCTCAGGTTTTCGTCCCAGAGGGTGTGGGCGGGATACCCTACATCTCGCGCGCCAAGTGTATCGCGGCTATTGGCGACGGCCGGCGTCTTCAAAAATCAAGATGTGCTGGCGGGGCAAAAACTCCAAGAGCTTGGCCATCCGAAAACCCATGGGCTCGAGTTCGGAACGGACTTCCTCGACGGTCATCTTATGCAGCGGGTGAATGGGAATCGTGGGGTCTTCCTTGCGATATTCGATCAGCACCAGCCTGCCGTCGGGTTTGAGCGAACGCCGTACGTGTTCGATGGTTTTCTCCGGCTGCTGCAGCTCGTGGTACACATCGACGACAAGGACCAAATCGACTTTGCCCGCGGGCAGGCGGGGGTCTTCCTCGCTCGCCAAAATGGGCTCGACGTTGCGAATGCCTTTTTCGGCCAGGTTGCGCTCGAGCCGATCGATCATACCCTGTTGAATGTCGACCGCGAGAACGCGTCCCTCGGGCCCCACTTGCTTCGCCAGCCGCCAGGTGAAGTACCCCACGCCGGCGCCCAAATCAACAACCGTACCGCCCTTGGGAATATTCAGCGCCTCGACGACACGGTCGGGTTGCTCCTCGGCGTCTCGTTCGGGTCGCGTCAGCCAATCGGCGTGCGCGACGCTCATCACCGGCGCGATCTGGCGCTTTTGGATGAGCTTGCCGACTTGCAGCGGCCGCTTGGTTTCGGTCGCCGTCGAGGCGCCGTCGGTTTGCCCGGTGACGGGGATCGAGCAAGCGGTCACGGCGATCGCCAGCGTGAGAGCCGCGGGGAGCAGGAAATACGCTTTCAGATTGCGCATGTGAGGATCTTCGCAGATTCGGGTCAGCGGGTCAATGCCCTGTCCGTTTACGCGGTCCGCGCCAGGTTCATTTCGCTTCGCCTGCCGCTTGGCGGCGGACTTCAACCATTTCGTTGAGGTCGATTGCATCGCCGGCTTGCTTGGCCTCGTTGCCCAAGGGCACTGACAAGCCAAGCTCGATGTTGCGGCAACTCTTCTCGTCGCAAGCCTGGCCGCGGATGGTGATTTGCGCGGGCCCGGCACCTTTGGTTTTTACCGGAGCCGCGAAGAGCGCGGACTTCTCGAAGCCCCAGGTAAACCAGCGCAGCTCGGGTTTTGAATAATTGTTCGGCGGCGATTGGCGCCATGCGCCGGAAACCTCGAGCCCGTCGCTCACCGTGATGCGGGTGGGGCCGTCAATGCCCAGCGACTTGCGGCCGGCGAGCTTTTCCGCGGCGCGCAGCTTGTTATCCATTGCGTAGGTATGCCACCCGGGCTGGTGACGCGCTTCGACGACGAGATGCCCTGCGTCGAGTTTCGCGCGATAAGTGACGACGGGCTGAAACTGCCACAGGACCTGGGCCGGTTCGCTCCACTCGGCGGCGTGCGCGGGCAGGGAAAGCGCGATCAGAACTAAGCAGATCAGCCCGGCGGGTCTCCGGCGGCGCCGCACAGTGGGGCAGGCCTCCAGGCCCGGCCGGCGGTGACCCCACCCTTTTCGATCCGGCAACAAAAAAAAGTTCATTTCCGATAATTCATTCTGGCAGTCTTGGCGGCCATTGACATCCTTGTTCCGTCACGAATCACACCGAGTTCGAATGCATCGCCGGCTTTGGTGCGCAGTTGGATGAACAACTCCGGCGTGTTCGCGATTTTATCCCGCGTGATTCCGTTGACGGCAAACACCACGTCGCCGACCAATAACGCATGCAAGCCGAGCATTTGCCCCACCGCGTCAACGGCCGCTACCTCGCCGGCGAATCCGCGGGGGTCGAGGCCGTGCTCTTTCTTTTCCGCTCGCGTCAACGGTTTCGATTTGAAATACGCACGCGGGTCGACGCTCAACTGGCGATAGGTCAAGTCCGTCCACCACCAACGCCGCGGGAGCGCGATCTTCGTCTCGACGGCTTTCGCGTTGCGTTGGACAGTGACGCGAATCTTGCGCGCGGCGCGGTGAACTTTGTCGTACTGGTGCTGCAAATCGCCAAAGGTGAAAACGGGTACGCCGTTGAAGGCCGTAATGCGGTCACCGCCCGCTAGGCTGGCTGCCCTTGCCGCGCCGCTCGCCGCTTTCACCACCAGCCCCTTGGGAATATCGAGCTCAATCCCCAGCCGCTTGATGTCGGGCGCGCGAAACATGTGCGCAAGCTTGTCGAGCTTGCCCTCGCGTTCGCGTTGCACGTTTTGCAAATCTCCGATCAGATGGCACTCCACGCAGCGGCCCCTGGCGGCGGTTTGTTCGACCAAGGCGGGAATTTCGCGCGGGAACATCGGCTCGGGACGTTTCGGCGCCTTCCATTCGCCCTTGCGATAGCGGCGGTGGATTTCCAAGCCCTGCTCGAGCGCCAGTTCGAGGCTCTCTAAGTCAAGGTAGGTTTTGGATGAGACGGAATCGCGCCCTCCGTAGCGCATGTAAATCTGTTCCTCGGCGTTGAGCAGGAAGAGGTAGAGCGTGTTGTAGCGGTCGTAGTCGAACAGGCCAATATCGACGCCGTCCATGCGGGTGACGCGCACGCAAACGTATTCGCTCATGAGCCGGCCGCGGCGGGTTTGGGTCGAAGACAGCACAACCTGTGCGTCAAATTCACGTCCGGCCCGTCAAGGCTCGCAGCGAAACTCGAGAAGAATAGGTTTCCCGGTCCGCTTAGCCTCCTCACGGGCTTCGGCGTAGTTGTCAAACCACGGAATCTCGTCGCCTTGCGCGGCCGCCGGGCGGGCAGCCGCCAAGGCTGCATAGAGCATAAAAAATGCAACAAGGGAAGGTCGAGCCGGCATTGAGATCAAACCGTTTTGTGGAGCCCGCGATGACCAAGCCCCCGGAGCCACGAGTATATCAAGCAGCCAGCCGGAGCAAGCCGAGCCGGTCAAACGGATACGCGACATGAATCTGGAGAGGAGCGTGGACTCCCGTCCACGCCTCTGTCGCTGCACCGCGCGAGGGATAGAAGCAGAGGCGTGGACGGGAGTCCACGCTCCGCCGCCTTCTCCCCAATTTATGCCCTACACCCGGTCACACCCGCAAGAAGATCTTGCGCTGGTGGAGCCAATAGCACAGGTACCACATCGGCAAGAACGCCGTGATCGACTGGGCCACCGGGGCGGCCGCTCCCAGAAACGAATACCCGCCGGTGAAGACGGCCGTCGAGGCATCGAACCAATCCCAAAGAATCATGTGCAGGCCGTAGATGAAGATCGAATTCATGCCCACGACAACCAACGGGAAGACCAGCCGCCGCTGCTCACGGATTTCCGCCAACCAGTAGAAAAACAGCAGAATCGCCAGCACGCATCCCGCGCTCGCCAAGGTAAACGAGGCGGTCCAGAGCCGCTTCACCATCGGATTCAACAGACTCAATGCATAACCCGACGCAAGACATCCCGCCGCGGCCGCCGCCAACACGCGCGTGCGATAGGCGCGCGAATGCGGATCGAGCATCAAGCGTCCGGCCCAGGCCCCGAACAAAGTCGTTACCGTGCTCGGGATGAAATTGATCGTGACGTAGAAACCCGAGTAGTCGAGCCCAAAAAAATGATCGATCAATGCGCCGATATTGTCGTCGCGTGAAAAAGCCCCCTCACTCCCCGGGAACAGAGCGAACAGCAGCCAATGCCCGGCCAACAGAAGACCCGCCGAAATCGCCTGCATGCGAAAAGAAAGATGCATCAGGCCGTAGCAGATCATGTAGGTAAACGCGATTTGCGAGAGAACGTTGATGAGTTGAAATTCGAGCCGTCCGCCGCCGATCGCGATGAAAACCTGGCTCAGCAACAGCAACAAGAAGAAGCGCTGAAAATATGCCGCGTGACCTTGGCCGCGCTCTCCCCGCGTTTGCGGCGGTTGGCGAACGCATACGGCATCGCCAGCCCGACCATGAACATGAACGACGGCTGGATCAAGTCCCAAAAGACCATCCCCTCCCAGGGAACATGCTCGAACTGCCGCCCCAGCCAACCCCATTGCGGGTGGTTTTCAAGGGCCCGTAGTCCGAAGCCGTTCGCCGCCAGCGAAATCATGATGAAACCGCGGAAGGCGTCGAGCGAGATCAGCCTTTCGGGGCGAGGTTCGCGTCGCGGGGGTTCCGCCGGATCGATGTTGCCGGGTTCCAGGGCAGTGCGAACCTCGTCTTCGGCCGGCCGGGGCGGTGCTTCGATCTTCGTGGCCATGGGAAATTCCTCCCGAGACCGGAACTAACCTGCATTTCTCACCACCTGACGGTCGAAGCACGCAATAGGCCTGTCATTCCTTCGTTACGGTTGCCTGCCGTGCTCACGGTACTGTTCACGTACGCCTCTTTGGTAGGAAGGGGCGCCAGGCGGCCCGTGCCTCGTACTGACAGGCCTCTCACGCACTTCGCCCCGCCAGATGGTGAGAAATGCAGGCTAATGTTCCGTGCGAGCGAAGAGTACCATAGATGAGCTCGGACCTAAGCCGGCGCGAGGAAGAAGCAGCACTAATCATTCCGTCGGTCGCCGTCTCAGCGCCGCCAGCCACGGCATCGGGTGAACTCGCTGAGCCGCCACCCAACTGAGTAGAAACAGCAGCGACGATGAGGCAACGGTTGCGTAAGCGGCGCCGATCGTTCCCCACTCCCGGATCCACCAGTAGTTGAGCCCGATGTTGACCAAGGCGCTTCCAAACGTCAACCCGCTCAAGATGTACGTCTTCTTCTCGTAGAGGATGTAATTGCCCACCAAAACGTAGAAGCCGTTGAACAGCCCGGCCAACACAATCCAGTTCGCGTAGCGGCGAGATCCGGCGAAGCTTTCGGAAACAAAATACTCGAAGATCAGCGGCATCGAGGCCGACAAGGCCAAGCACGCCAAGATGAGAGCTCCAGCGATTAAGTACGACTGGCGCACCAACCGACCGCGATCCTCGGAAGTCGCCGCGCCCAATCGCCGGAAAAGATACGGCGCCCACGCGAGGTTCACCGATGTTCCCACCAGCAGCGACGCCGAGCCAACCTGCACGCCGACGGCATACGCTCCGACGGCTTCAATGCCGACCAGCGCGGACAAGAGAAAGCGGTCGCCGAGCGCCATCAGCGCGCCGCCCAGCGAGTGCGGAACCAACAACAGAGAGAACCGGGCAACATCGACGATGTGTTCGCGCCGGATCCGGCGGCTCAGCCAACCGCCTTTGTAGAGCACCCCGAGCCCGATCAACGAAAACGCGAAATAGGAGAAGAAAATGCCCTGTGCACGACCCGGCCAGCCCCAACCAAGAGCCATCACCGCCACCACAGAAAGCGTGATGTTGAGAGTGGCCAATCCCAAGTTGAAGCCCGCATAGGCCAACCGTTGGTCGCGGACTTGAAAGAGCTTCAGTACGACATTCGGCACGAGCTGAACTAGGCCGAACACCGGAATCGAGATGACCCACCAACAGGGAATTTGCGTCGCCGCCGAAATCTTCTCCGCGGCCGCGGCCAGCAAGACAACCGCCAGAGCGGTTGTTGCCAACGGCGCCGCCAAAGCCGACGAAAGATAGGAGGCCAGTTGGCGCCGTTCGATCCGGAAGTACGCCACGCCCAGCGCGGCATCTACATTCATCGGCGTGAGCGGTAGGACAAACTGTACTAGCGCCTGGAACAACGCAAGGACGCCGTATTCAGCGGGCGTCAAATAGGCCGTGAGAAACGGCAGTAGGAGAAACGGCAGTCCCACCCTGAGCACGTTGGTGACCAGGTAGGTTGAAAACGACTTCAACAGAGCGCCGCTGTCGTTGTCGATCCATGAAGCTATCGGTCGTGTGATCACCCCTACAGCACCGGCCCGCCCGATGCGGCCCTCCAGGCGAGCCGTGTCAGGTTTTTGAGCCGGACATGTCCTCAGCCCACACCACCTTCGAGGCTCCATAAGGAACCCGCCGAATTCACGCAACCCCGTTTATGTCAGGCACCAAGAGAAGCGCCGCCGGGCGAGCGGTCACAGGCGTACGAAGTCCGATCCAGCGGGAGGCTAACTCTTGATCGACCTCAGGCGCCGAGAGCGTTAGCCGATTGGCGGCGAAGCGAGCCGGCCCAAAAAACAAGCGAGGAAGCCCGCCGCTCAGGCGCTGCCGGCGGCGAAGCGGTTGCGAAGGGTTTGCGCCAGGTCGTCGACAAGCCCTTCAATCCGATCGCGTACCTTCGCATAAATCTTGTCGGATTTGCCGATCGGGTCCTCAACCGCCCACATTAGATTGAGCCCCTTAAAGCCCGGCATTGCTTCGAGAATCGGCAGGCCGCTCATATTCACGACCAGATCGATCGATGAGGACTCTAGTTCGGAAAGCTTCTTGGGGAATTGCCCGTCGAGCGAGACCCCGACCCGCGCCATCGAGTCGATCGTTTCGGGCTGTACGATCGCCGCCGGATGCACCCCCGCGCTCTCCGCCTCCATCAGATCGTCGTAGCGCGCCCGCGCGAAACCTTCCGCCATCTGACTGCGGCAAGAGTTGCCGATACAAACAAAGAGAACACGCGCGGGAATCTGCATGATGGTTCTGTTTTCGGCGTGGCCGTTTGTGGTCGGTGGTAGAACAGCGGGAGATGTTTGGAGAAATCAGCCTACTTCCTTGATCGGACTTTATCAAGAAAGAATCCATGCACGCGCTGATCGGTGCTCAACTCCGGGTGAAACGTCGCGGCCATCCAATGCCCTTGCTCGACCAAGATCGGATCCCCCCCGTCGGCGGCCAACACTGTCACTCCGTCACCCACCCGCCGAATTTTCGGAGCCCGAATAAAAACCGCTTCCAGCTCGCCCGCCGCCGTCCGTTCAACGAACTCAGCCCGCGGCTCGACTCGCCGAATCGAGCTGTCGAGCTGCCGCCCGTAAGCATTGCGCTCGATCGCCATATCGATCAAACCAAGGCTGCGTTGGGTGGGCGAGCTAACCTGGGTCGCCATCAAGATCGCCCCCGCGCAGGTGCCCATCACCGGCCGCCCCGCCGCGAACTCCACCAGCGGTTCGCTCAGCCCTTCGCGGTCGAGCAATTTCAGTACCGTGGAACTTTCGCCGCCGGGAAGAATCAACCCCTCGACCAAAGACAACTCCTCGGCATGCCGCACCTCGACCGGCTCGGCCCCGACACGCCGCAGCGCTGCCGCATGGGCTTCGAAGTCGCCTTGCAGCGATAAAATCCCGATCTTCATCGAGGGAAATCGGCCCCCGTGAAAAATGTAGACAAGCTCTCTTGAAAATCCCCTTCGACAGTATCATGCATTACAGATTACATCCCGGGAGATCGCAAGTACCTTGAGCCGCGAAGCGGCGGCGGGAATATAGCCTAGGGTGGAGCTGAAAGCGGAACCCTGGGTGGAACTCCCACCCGGGCGAGCCCTGAAAGGGCGACAGGAACTCCTTCGCTCCCATTTTCATGGCGGCACTATGAGTCCGCGATTCATGGAAACGGACTGTCCCCGACTTTCCGACGCTACCAGCCGCGTGTTTGCAACAGCTCGGCTTCGTCCATCTTGGCCGTGTCGAGTCCGCGCATCGGTTCGCCCAAGTCCTCGCAGGCAGCCAATAACTGCTCGGGATCGTTGAAGTAGGTCACCGCTTTGACGATCGATCGAGCGCGGCGGTCCGGGTCTTCGGATTTGAAAATGCCCGAGCCCACGAAGGCCGCTTCCGCGCCCAATTGCATCACCAGCGCGGCGTCGGCCGGCGTGGCGATGCCGCCCGCCGAGAAATTCGGGACGGGCAGTTTGCCGTGTTCGGCGACGTATTGCACCAGCTCGAGTGGTGCTTGCAAATCCTTGGCGGCTGTCGGCAGCTCTTCGGCCGACCGCACCGTCAGTTGCTTCATATCCTTTTGGATGGTTCGCATGTGGCGCACTGCTTCGACGACGTCGCCCGATCCCGCTTCGCCCTTGGTGCGAATCATC
This sequence comes from Bryobacterales bacterium, assembly GCA_965248235.1. GTDB lineage: Bacteria > Acidobacteriota > Terriglobia > Bryobacterales > UBA6623 > UBA6623. Next base: position 848,802 of record CBDFIU010000005.1, read on the forward strand.
GCCGCGCCCTCGCCAATACGGCGCAGAGCCTCGCCGAGGTTGCGCGCCCCGCACACAAAGGGAACTTTAAAATCGCGCTTGGCCACGTGGTGCGCTTCATCGGCCGGCGTCAGCACTTCGCTCTCGTCGATGTAGTCGACTTTCAACGCTTCGAGGATGCGTGCTTCGGCGAAGTGGCCGATGCGGACCTTCGCCATCACCGGAACGCTGACCGCTTCCATGATCTCGCGAATCTTCGCGATCGAGGCCATCCGCGCCACGCCGCCCTCTTTGCGAATGTCGGCCGGAACTCGCTCGAGCGCCATCACCGCCGTCGCGCCAGCCTGCTCGGCGATGACGGCCTGCTCGGCATTGGTGACGTCCATGATGACGCCGCCCTTGAGCATCTCCGCCAACCCGACCTTGAGTCGAAAATCGTCGGTTAAATACATCAGAACTCCTCCAATCGATCGGTTCAACGCTCTTGGTCGCGCTCCCGCCGCCCGATTCACTCGTCAGTATACCGATGAGAACAGGGAAGCCCGACCCTCGGGTTGCCCGCGCGACGTAACGCTAAGACCCCAAAACAACGAAACAAAGCCAATCGGCCGCGGAACCATCTCGCTCAAGACCGCCGATTTGCACCGACCCGCTAAAATAGAATTGTGTCGACGGCGATTATTCAGCAGATTGGGACCGCCCTCAAACACCTGAACTCGAACGAGGTGCGCGCGCTCGCCGATCAACCGCTCACGGTTGGGGTCTTCGCGCTCGACGACGCGTTCTTCAACCACACGGTTTCGTTCCTGATCCCCGACAGCGTCTCGGACGCCAAGGCGCGCGACGCCGGGCGGCATATTCTTCGGCTCACCTCCGAGGAAGACTTCGGGCGCTGCGATTTCGGGTTCGCGGAACCGGGTTTGCCTCATCCGCGGCACTTTTACGCCCTCGATCTCTATCACCCCGGCGAAACGATCGAGCGTGTGCTGGACGATCACGAAGACCTGTGGCTTGCCGCCGCGCGCCGGTTGCCGGCGTTTCGCGACCGCGTGATTGAACGCATCATTTGGAAAATCAGCAAGGAAAACGCCATGTTCACCGTGGCCACCGCCCTGCCGAACGTCGTTCCCAGTTTGATCAGCCTTCCCTGGGCCGCGGGCGAGTTCGCCTCCGATACCGCGTTTCTGACGATGAACCAAGTTCGCATGGCCTTCCTTATCGCAGCGGCAAGCGACTACGACGTGGGTTATTCCGAGCAGCGTATGCAGATCGGTTCGATCGTCGCGGCCGCTTTCGGGTGGCGCGCGGTCGCCAGGGAATTGGTCTCGAAGATCCCCGCCGGCGGCGGCCTGATCTCGAAAGGTCTCATCTCCCTCGCCGGAACCTACGTTGTCGGCAAGGGGCTCGATCATTTCTTCCGCATCGGGCGTAAACTGAGCCGCGACGAAAAGAAGCGCCTTTATTCCGAGGCTTATGAGCGGGGCCGTGATGTCGTCGGCGGCATGGTACAGCGCTTGACGGGCCGAGTGGAAGCCGCTGGAAACGCCTAACGGCGCGAAGGGCCGTGAAGAACCCAGTTTCCATGCCGAAACCAAGTGAGGCGGGTATGCTTGCCCGTCTCGGGTCAACTTGTCATTTCCACATCGTTGTCGCGCTGCTGATCACCGCCGTTGGCGCCGCGGGCGCTTCGGAGACCGTCGTCGCGCGGGGGCGTTTACAGGCCGACCCGGGCCGGGCTCCGGCCGAGGACTCACCGCTCATCTTGCTCGGCCCCGGCGATAAGAAAACCACGCTTTTCGGTGATCTCTTCTCCGAGGGGCAGCTTCGGGATCCTCGCCTGGCGGGGCGCGAATGGGAGTTTGAAGGCTCCTTCGCCGCCGACGGCCGTTTTGAAATCCGCAAGCTCTTCACGATAAAGCAAGGCCGGCGTCACCGCGTAACGTACTACTGCGAAATTTGCCACATCTACACCCACGAACCGGGCCGCTGCATGTGCTGCCAGGAAGAAACCGAGTTCCAAGAGATTCCCGAGCCATGAGGTCCGCCGGGGTCTCCGCCCCCCTGCATTGTTCTCGGCGTCCTTATTCACATGACCGCCTCCGCCCAGCCCTACACCGCAACCAGAACCGTCTCGGAGGGCGTCGCGATCGTCCGCCTCGCCGACCGGACCGCCGACACCGAAGTCTCCATCGCGCCTTCGATCGGCAACATCGCCTACCGCATGGATGTCGCGGGCAAGAACATTTTCTGGTTTCCCCATGAATCGGTCGGCGCTTTCGCCGCGAACCCGCAACTCCTCGGCAATCCCTTCCTCGCGCCCTGGGCCAATCGCCTCGATCAACCCGCCTTCCACAGCGGGGGAAAAAAGTACCGACTCAACCCGGATCTGGGCAACTACGGCACTGACCCGGCGGGCCAACCGATCCACGGTCTGCTTCTTTTCGCCTCGGAGTGGGAAGTGACCTCGGTCCGCGCGGACGGCGAAAGCGCTTCGGTAACCAGCCGCCTCGAGTTCACGCGCTACGCCGACCGGATGGCCCAATTCCCGTTCGCTCACACCATCGAGATGACCTACCGTCTCAGCGGCGGGTCCCTCGAAGTCGCCACCCGCATCGAGAATACCGGCGCCCAAACGATGCCTGTTTCCGTCGGCTACCACCCCTACTTTCAGCTCGACGATGCCCCGCGCGACGAATGGGAAGTGCGTCTCGCCGCCGAGTATGTCTGGACTTTGAGCGACAAGCTCATCCCAACCGGCGAAACGAAGCCGATTCCCGACGTGCTCGGCGATCCGGCCGCTCTATCTCTCGCGGGGCTGTTCCTCGATCACGTCTTCGGCGGCCTCGTGCGCGACAACCGGGGCCGAGCAACTTTTTCCGTGCGCGGCGCCAAGCAACAAATCGATGTCGTCTATGGACCTCGTTACCAAGCCGCTGTCGTCTACGCACCGACCGGCGAGGGGCAAGACTTTATATGCTTCGAGCCGATGAGCGGCATCACCAATGCCTTCAACCTGGCCCACCAGGGAATTTACAAAGAACTCCAAACCATCCCCCCGGGCGAAAGCTGGCAAGAGAGCTACTGGATCACGCCGAGCGGATTTTAGGAAGCGAAGGGTAGAGTAATTACGCCGTTGAGAGGGCTGCACATAAGCGGTCCGCTTAGCGGAAGTTCACTCGGCCGCCTTTTTCGGTGTACCTGCTCTACTTGGATGACTCGGGTTCCTTCGCCAACCCGGATGAAGCGTATTTAGTGCTCGGCGGTCTTTCGCTGCGTCCCGCTTGATCCAACTTGCGGACCACGGTGCCTACGCCGTTTTTCGCCGATACAACGCCCTGGATACGCGGTACTTTGACATCATTGGCGAGAGGTTTGACGAAGCTGACGGTGTGCTGCATGGTTTGGTCCACAAGACAGAAGCCGCGAGCTGTGGGTGCCCGGCCTGCCGGAGCCGACGATCGACGCGTGGTACCTGTACGGCTCGAGACCCCTCTTACAGTATCTACCCGATTAGTTTCGGACACCCGGTTCGGGTAGAATACCCCCAGCGGCTTCTGACTCAGTCCGGGTTCCAGGACGCCGCCCAACGGGTGCCTAATGCCTTCGGGAACATTTACCGGTGATATCGCCGTCCGCGGCCGACGCTTCGCGCACCTCGCGACGGTGCGATTGATCCTCTCGCTGGCCTACCTAATCATCGAGCTCGCCCGCTCGCCGGAAGACCTTGTCTCTTTGAAGACGCTTTTCTCCATTGCCTTCGCCGTGTACGCGATCTTGATCGTGGTCTATCGGTCACAGGTGAGAATCCGCAGCTCGGCGCTGTCGATCCAGTTCGGCGATCTGCTGTTCACGGTTCTTCTCGTGCTGATGGCGAGGCCCGGCGATGCCGCTCTGCCCCTGCTGCTTTTCTACTTCGTTCTCGCCGAGAGTTCCTTGCTCCACAGCGGCCGCGAGGTTCTGGTGGTCACCGCCGTCATCCTGGTTTTCTACACCGGTTGGATGACCAGCGGCGAGGCCCAGGTATTTCAGTTTTCCTACGGCTCGTTCATGTTCTTGCTGGTCGTGGCGGGCGTCCTGGCCTATTATTTCTCCGATCAGGCGCACCGAGTCGAGGGCAACATCGGAGCCGGCCTGCGCCGTGCCGCCGGGCAGTCGGAACAGGATTTGGTGCGCGCCGTGGAAGAAGCCTTGGAGGAACTCAGGACCTGGCGGAAGTGCTCCCGCGCCATGCTGGCCTTCTGGGACGACACGCTTGAATATCACGCTGTTTGCCAAACCCCGCCGAGCGCGACGCTACCGGCGCGCCCCCAACGCGGTTTGACTCCGGGTCGCGAATGGAACTGCCTGCGCGCCAATCGACTCGACTTCTACGCCAACGACCTTTCGCTCGTCGACTCCGAAGGAAAGCCCGTGCCGCGCGATTTCGATCTCCACCCCTACGTCATCCAAAAATTCGAAACCTACAATGCGATCGGATGCGCCCTGCTCGACGGCAACAAGCCCATCGGCCGTTTGCTGTTGTTCAACAGCGTTTCCGCCGTCGGCCGTGGAGACTGGAGAAAGGTCCGCACCCTCAGCCGTCATTTTCGCGACATCGTTCGCCACCTCCTGGTCGTCAAACACACCGAACAGGATGCCTACGAGCGCGAGCGCGGACGCATTGCTCAAGATCTCCATGACGGCCCCCTGCAAAGCATCATCAGCTTCGAGATGCGGCTCGAGATCATTCGCAAGCTGCTCGAGCGCGACGCCGAGACCGCCTCCCGCGACTTGTCTTCCTTGCAGAAGTTCTCCCGAGATTTGGTTTCCGAGATGCGGACCTTTGTCCACGGTATGCGCCCGCTCGAAGGGGCCGATTCATCTCTGTTGGTCGCCGGTCGTCGACTTGTCGACGGCTTCCAAAGGGAAAGCAACGTCGCGGTGACGTTTGTGGGAAGCGAAAACGGCAACTTGGCCGTGCCGGGTAAACTCGGCGTCGAGATTCTCCAGATCGTGCGCGAGGCCTTGCACAACGTCTACAAACACGCCCAGGCAACTCACGTCTTGTTGTCGCTGGAAAAACACGGCGGCGACCTTCGCATTTCAGTCGACGACAACGGCTCGGGGTTTTCGTTCGTGGGCAAGTATACGCTCGACGAACTCGAGCTATTGCGGATCGGACCACGTAGCATCAAGCAAAGGATTCGCACCCTGGGAGGCGACCTCACGTTGGAATCAAACCGCGGCCGCGGGTCCAATCTCCGCGCCTCCGTGCCCTTGTTCTAGCGTTTCGCCCGTCAAGCCCTGAGAAACGCGGGCTAACCGCCGGACTGTCCCCAGTCGAGCACAAACGACCAGGCCAGGTGGTAGAGGCATTCTTCCAGGGGGAAATAGCGGATCCAATCAGCCTGTTTCGTGCCGTACCACAGGATTTCTCCATCTCGCGCGTCGATGATCCAAACGGTGGCCCGAATCGTCAACCCTTTTCCCGGCTTGCGGAAGGTCGAGCCGAGCCGGCCGACCACCGCCACCTCCAACTTCCTGGCGGCCGCGTCGGCGGCGATCGCGCCCAGCTTGTCACTCTCGCTCAGCTCGCTCGCTTTCCAGGCCGGAACCTCATCCCAGGGCAGGGTCGACACATGGGCGATCGTTTCCGCCGCACCCTGTGTCAACAGCGCTTGCCGCATGGCGATCGAAAAATCGGGCGACCGCGGCCCGGTCAACTCAGGGACCGCGAAGGGAAACACGCCGACATCCTTACAGGCAAGCCGAAACCCCGGATTTCTCGTGTAGACGCGTGTCGTGACCTTGGGGTCGCCCCGGTTTAACCATGGAAAACTCTTGAGTTGGCCGAACGCCGGCTCGATCCACCAAGCCAGGGTCAGCGTGAGAATGAAAAGTCGTCGAGCATGGCGCATCCGCTGTTTCAATCGACCGAACCGGCAGCGGCCGTTACATCCCGGCCGGGGCCTCGCGCAACAACTTTGACACGGAACGAGTGTACTAAAACGTAATGGGGCAACAATGTGTGCAATTGAACCCTAAGAGGAGTATAGTGACAAAAGTACCAGTAACCCCTTAGGCTAGAAACGCCCACCAAGGCGAGTTTGTACTCTTGAGTACTCTTGGGGGCGGGGCTTTGTGGGGTGGCCGCGAGAAAGCGTCGCGCGACCAGACCTTGGTCGAACGATGCCGAGAACAGCGGCCGTTAGGGCCGACGTGAAGGTATTTCGCAAGACAAAGGGTTCGGCGGATATCCTCGGACGTCCGTCTGGGTGGGACGCGTCCGCGATTCTTGCCCTCGTCTTGAGCCTGGCCGCGGTTCTGATCGCCTTCCTTTCTCCGCTCGGTCACAGCTGGACGGCTCTTCTGGTTTCGCTCGCTATTGCGGCTTCCGCTCGTAAGGCACCGCTTCGTGAACCCGGTACCGGGACTTTTCTTCCGATAGGGGTGCTTCCTATCCTTACGGCCATCGCCTACCAACTGCCCTGGCCGCTGTACGTGGTCGGGGGCGCGGTTCTTGCCGGCCAAGAGTTCCGCTCCGGCACTCGCCCGAGGCCGGGCGTTCTCATGCAGGCTCCGGCGATCGTCGGGATGTTCCTCACGTATCGTCTTTTCGCCGACGCTTCCGAATCCGGGTTCATGGCGGCCGGGCTGGCAGGCACGCTGGTGTACTATGTGATTCTCAGCGCGGCCGGCGTCGCATCCCCTCCGTCGAAGGCAAGCTCTCCGGTAAGGCGTTGGTTCGACGAATTTTACAGCCGCATTCCGCTCTGTCTGCTACTGCCGGCGTTGGTTGGGGTGGTGGCGCTGTTAGTCGAGGGAGCCACGCCGCTGGAGCGCGCTTTCGGGGGTTTAGTGCTCTTCGGCGCTACGGCGTATCTGACGCGCCGCCCGGCCGAGAAGCCGCATGCGGCCGGCGGCTCAAATGCCGCGGTGGGCGCCTATGTCGCCGCTGACGACGCCTTGCGATCAGCCGAAGCCCTCAAGCAACGACTTCATCAGCCGGAAAACGAGCGGATCCTTTATTTGCTGCGAGGGATCGCACCTCACTGGAAGTGCTCCGAGGGGGAATTGAGGAATCTCGAACTCGCGGCCGCCCTACGCGATGTCGGCAATGTCGCCATCCCCCGCGGCATCCTCCAGAAGCCGACCGGGTTGACCGATCGCGAATTCGAGGAAATGGCCGCTCACCCCTCGTTCAGCGCCGCGATCGTCGAGGCGGCCCAATTGCCGATCGAGGTTCGCGAGGCGGTCTTGCATCATCACGAACACTGGGACGGATCAGGATACCCCGCCCGTCTCGAGGGGGAGGCCATTCCGCTGTCGGCGCGCATGCTGACGGTAGTGGACTGCTGCAGCGCCCTGCTCAGCGACCGCCCCTACCGGCCCGCCATGGACTTCGACGAGGCGACCCGTCTGATGACCGAGCAGTCCGGTAAAGTCTTCGATCCGGAGTTACTACAAACCTTCTTGAAAGAGCTGCCCGCGATGCGGGCCGGGTGGAACGCGCCGGCCCCGGCGGCGCCCCCGGTCGAGCCGCGCGGGCTTGCCGGCGAAAGCCTTGACGAAGAAGGCTCGAGGCAGAGCGGCCTGCGAGCGCTGGTAAACGCTCCGGACCGCCTGGCGGCTTTCTACGAAATCCTCAGCGTCTTGGGTGCGGACCTCGATTTCGACAAGGGCTTACAGGACTGTTTACGCATTCTGCGCCGGACGATTCCTTGTGACCGCGCGGGCATTTTCATCTTGGAAGGGAACGACTACGTTCTGTCGCAGGCCGATGGTTTTCCCGACCATTGCATCTCACGACTCACGACGTCTTGCGACAGGGGGCTGATGAGGGTTTCAGCCGCTGAACTGCTTCCCCGAATCGCAAACGCCCCCCCCGGCGAAGGTCCCGACGGTCGAGCGCCCCGCTATCTCGACGACGTGCGGTCCAGTTTGGTCGCGCCCCTGATCGTCGAGGGGCGTGTGATGGGCATGCTCGCGCTTTGTTCCAAATCGCCGAACGCGTTTCGGGAACAACAGGCGCAATCGCTGATGCTGATCACCGACAAGGTGGCGTCCACGGTTTCGTCCTCGCGGACCTTGCGGCGCATCTATCTCGAAGCCGAGACCGACACCTTGACCGGATTGCCCAATGCCCGCGCCGTCTTCCGACGACTCGAAACCGAATTGCAGCGCGCCGAGCGTCGTTCGGAAAGTCTGGCGGTGTTCTTCCTCGACCTCGACGAGCTAAAACCGGTCAACGACTCGTTGGGGCACGGCGCCGGCGATCGCTTGCTCGGCGGGGTGGCCGAAATCTTGCGGGCCTCGCTGCGGCCCTATGACTTTCTCGGACGCGTCGGCGGCGACGAATTTCTAGCTATCATGCCCGGTATCGCCGGCGATCAGGTCAACAAACGCATCATCGCCCTCAAGCAGGCCGTCGCCCAAGAACGGATCGCCGTCGGATCGGCCCGTCGGATCGGGACGACGGTAAGCGTCGGCGCGGCTGTCTATCCTTCCGATGCGTCGGAGGGCGAAGAATTGGTTTACCTCAGCGACCGCCGAATGTACCGCGACAAGAAGCGCACAAAGTCCGACACCGGCTCGAAAGACTGGACTTCCCTGGCCGGCTGATCCTCGCCCCGAAATTTCAAGTTCGGCTGCCTCCCCGCACTAGCCTGCATTTCTCACCAAGTGTCGAGGCGAAGTGCATGAGAGGGCCGTCAGTACGAGGCGCGGGCCGCTTGGCGCGCGGAGGCGTACTTGAACAGTACGGTGAACACGGCAAGCAAGCGCAACGAAGTAATGGCGGACCTATCATGTGCTTCGGCCGTCAGTTGGTGAGAAATGCAGGCTAGTGACAGCGCCGGTGGAGCAGGTTTCTAGGCCTGCCCTCTCCTCGACCTATCCATGAAGCCGGTGTTAGAAACCGGATGTCTTGCCACACGTCCTACAATGAGTACCGGAAAATTCGGGCATGCACAGGAGGGATCTGATCCCCTCTCGTCACGCGATGAGAAATGCGGCCCGGCCCGGTCATTGCCTTGCTGACCTTCACGAAGCGTTTTCTCCCCTTGCCTGCTTTCACCGCCGCCCGGTCTGGTTTTCACCACGTCCGCCCCATGACGAGCCGTCCGATCATCTTCTCCCGCCTATCTCGGCTGTGCCGGACCCTACTACCGGTGCTGCTCGCGATAGCGGTAGCGGCCACACTAACGGCCCAAGACCCGTTGCGCCCCGACGATGCCGATGAACTCTTCGCGCAAATCGACGGCATGCTCGAGGAAATGGCCGACATCACGGGTCTGAAGCTGAAGCGGCCGGTGCGCCGCGCGGTCATCACCCGAGAGGAAATTCGCCAACTCATCGAGCAACGAATCGAGGAAGACGCCGCCCCTAAGCAGATCCAAGCCGAGGAGATCTTCTTGAAGATGTTCGGCTACGTCGATGACGACTTCAATCTCGCCGAGCAATTCGTCGAAGTCCTGACCGAGCAAGCCACCGCCCTCTACGACTACAAGACCAAGCAACTCTACCTGGCCACCTGGACCCCCAAGGACATGCAACAAGTGGCGCTCGTCCACGAACTGGCTCACGCCCTGGCCGATCAGCACTTCGACCTGAATAAGTACGTCAAGAAATCCAAGAGCGCCGACGGCGATGTCGCCCGCTCCGCCGTGCTCGAGGGGCAAGCCTCCTGGATCATGATCGAATACGCGATGCGTAAAAACGGTCAATCGCTGCTCAATAACTCGCTGCTGGCCGTTGCCGCGGCGACAGCGTCGCGCTTCGAAGCCGAGCAATACCCCGCCTTCGCTTCCTCGCCCTTGTATCTGCGCGAGTCGATGCTGTTCCCCTACACTCGCGGATTACTGTTTCAACAACAGGTTCTCTCGCGCCGGGGCAAGGCCGGGTTTGCGGAAGTTTTTCGGAATCCGCCCATGTCGTCCCAGCACATCTTGGAGCCGGATACCTATTTTGGGCGGCGGCGCTCGACGCGGCCCCGCTTGCCTCGCTTGCGCTTGGGCCGAGGCTATAAGACCATCTCGCAAGGCGAAGTCGGTCAGCTTGATCACGCCATCTTGATCGAGCAGTTTTTTGACCGCGATACCGCCGAGCGGGTCAGTCCTCATTGGCGCGGCGGCGGATACAAGATCGTGTCCAGGCGAGTCGACGAGACGCCCGTTTTGGCCTATGCCGTCGAATGGTCGAGCGCCGAACGCGCACGAGAATTCTTCACTCTCTACGAGAAGATCTGCCAAGAGAAATGGAGCCCGGAGAAAACCGACAAGACCGATACCCGCGTCGTCGGGCGGGGAAGCGAGCAAACTTTCATCCTCTCGCTCGACGGATTGCGCGTAGCCGGCATGGAGGGATTGCCGAATGATAGATTAAGAGCACACGCGGGGCGGTTTGCGCCCTGACTCAATCGCCCGAACGACCGGGCGTTGGCGCGCCTCGTCATAGATCGAAAGGATCTTTCATGCCGCTCATCCGATTCATTGCTCTTTGCTTGATCTTGCTGCTCCCCATGGTCGCCGCTGAACCGCGCCCGTCGCCCGAGCTGAAGCTCACAACGCTGGAAGGTAAAAACCTGACGCTCGACGGATTGAAGGGCAAGGTCGTCATGGTGATGTTCTTTTCGACGGATTGCTCGCATTGCCAGCGCACGGCGCGGGTCCTCAAGCCGATCTACGACGAATTCAAGCCGCGCGGCCTAGAGGTCGTCGGGATTGCGATCAACCCCGCCGCGGCCGGGAACCTCCAGGGATTCGCGACGAAATACGGCGCGGAGTTTCCTCTTTCGCTGGGTACTCGAGGGGATTGCACCAACTTCGCCGGCATCTCGGTGATGGCTCGCTTTTATGTGCCCTACGTGTTTTTCATTGACCGCAAGGGCATGATTCGCGAGCAGCACGGCGGATCGGACCGCGCCTTCTACCGCAACGAGGACCGCAATATCCGCACCGCGATCGAGGCCTTGCTGAAAGAGCCAACGTAGGTGAATCCCGGTGAAAGCTTGACCGAAGCCGAATGGGCCTCGGTTCGTTGTTCGCCCCACGGCATCCTTGCAACCCTCGACCTCCATGGATGATCCGGCGGCCCAAGGCCTCCTGAACGACCTCGGCCCGTCCTTCCGGCCCTTGCTGTGTCACGGCGATCTGCAGACAATCGTCGGCCGCTACTGGCCCAACCCTTTCGACGAGACGGCGCATGCCACCGAAACGCGCTTGTTTCGAACATCCGAAAACACCCAGGTCCTCGCCCATATCAACAGGCCTTCGTCGCCCGCCGGCGCGGGGACTCTCATCGCCGTGCACGGACTCACCGGATCGAGCGAATCGTCCTACATGCGATCGCTCGTCCGCGCCGCGCTCGGCCGCGGTCTGAGCATCATCCGCTTAAACGTGAGAAATTGCGGCGGCACCGAGCACCTTTCGCCGACTCTCTACCACTCAGGATTTACTCATGACCTCCGCGCGGTCGTCGAGCAATTGAGCCCCGCGCCTCTGGTGATCGTCGGCTTCTCGATGGGTGGCAATATCGCGCTCAAGCTCGCGGGCGAGTGGGCGGACGCGCCTCCTTCCAACGTCCGCGGCATATGCGGGATTTCCGTTCCCATTCGGCTCGATGTTTGCGCGCGGCGATTGGGCGAACGGCGCAATCGAATCTACGAGATCCGTTTTCTACGAGAGCTGGAGCGCACGGTTCGCATGAAGCAGCGTTTGATGCCCGAGCTGTTCGAATCCCTACCCTCCTCGGGAACCAAGAGCATCTATGATTTCGACGACCGTGTGACGGCTCCCGCGTTCGGCTTTCGCGACGCCGACGACTACTACGAGCACGCTTCGTCAGCACGCTTTCTCGAGCGAATTCGCGTACCGACCCTGATGCTGCAAGCCAAGGACGACCCCTTCATTCCTTTCGAAGTCTTCGAAAACGCCCTGATCGGAGCCTGCTTGCACATTCGGCTGGTGGCCACCGAATGCGGCGGCCACGTCGCCTTCCTAGCCCGCTCCGCCCCCCGTTTTTGGGCCCAGCAGCAAGCCGTCGAGTTCGCCGAGAGAGCTTTCGTGACTGATTCGGCGAACGCGCGAGTGTAGAGGCAAGCCGCGTTCTCGAAGGCCGATGAGTATGGCCAAGGTATTCTCTTATTGACGGCCCATATAGAAAACAGAGGTAAACCGGATGGCTACGCGAGAAACACGAGCAGGGAAGGCGCGTCGGGACACGATCGATCTTCCCGCCGACCGGAACCACTTTGTGTGTCCAAGGAGGCATTCGAGCGTTTCACCGCGATGCTCGACGAGCCGCCCCGAGACAACCCGAAACTACGGCGGCTCCTGGAAACCAGGGCGCCGTGGGAGCCGGATCGACAATGATCGGCAATGCGCTTGGCCGCCTTCTGGAAATCGGTAAGATGGGCCCCGTGAAACACTTTCTCGTTCTCGTCCTTCTCGCTGTGTTGCCTCCGCCGGCAGCCTGGTCGCAGCCCGCCCCATTCGCCTGGCCCGAAGGAACCCGCGCCGCCGTCAGCCTCACCTTCGACGACGCACGGCCCAGCCAAGTCGATGTCGGGTTGGACGTACTCAACCGTCTCGGAGCCAAGGCCACCTTCTACGTCGTCCCGGTGAGGATGGAAGAACGCCTGGAAGGTTGGAAGCGGCTGGCCGCGAGCGGCTATGAAATCGGCAACCATTCCCTGCGCCATCCTTGCACAGGGAATTTCGAGTGGTCCAGAGAGGCTGCCCTCGAGGACTACACCCTCGCTCGAATGCGCAAGGAATTGAGCGACGCCAATCGCCGCATCGAGGAAATGCTCGGCGTCAAGCCAGTGACCTTCGCCTACCCCTGCGGCCAGACCTTCGTCGGCCGCGGGCGCGAGACACTCAGCTACGTTCCCGTCGTGGCCGAACTGTTCCTCATTGGCAGGACTTGGCTGGACGAGACCGCCGTGGACCCCGCCTTTCTCGATCCCGCGCAGGTCACCGGCGTCGAGATGGACGGCAAGGATTTCGAACGGATCACGCCGTTGATCGAAAGCGCCCGCGAGGCCGGGCAGTGGCTCATCCTCGCCGGCCACGAGACGGGAGATTCGGGCAACCAGACAACGCGCCTCAAGATGCTCGAAAAGTTGGTCCCCTATCTCAAAGACCCCGAGAATCAGATCTGGTTCGAAACCGTCGAGACCGTCGGACGATACATCGAAGCCCGGCGCTGAGCCGGTTGGGCGGGCCAGTCAGCAGTGGAGCAGGTCCCCCAGGCCCGCCATCGCCCCGACGGCGCTGAGCAAAAGTGGGGCAGGTCTCCAGGCCTGCCCATTCCTTCGCTCATATTGCGTTCCGACAGGACGGGAAACCCGCCCACCGAGATCACGACCGCTTCAAGCGAAGCGGAAGAAATCATTGCAAGTTACTGATTAAAAATAGGTTAAATGGCGCGCTCGGAGAGATTCGAACTCCCGACCTTCTGGTCCGTAGCCAGACGCTCTATCCAGCTGAGCTACGAGCGCGTTTGGAGAGCTTGCCTTTAAATGCTAACTGGGCTGTATCGTCGTGTCAAACGAGCCGCCGGATTCTCCTCGCCTGACGGGCCAAGCACCCGAAGAGAAAAGCGGGCAACAACCGAAACGTGTTTTCGGTCCCCAGCCAGCCTCGCACCCACGGGCGCCGGTGCTTGGTTTTCCCATTCCGGCGCGGCTCAGCTACAATAGGCCCCGATGAATCGCCGTTCCTTTTTGCAGTCGGCCGCGGGGGCGGCCTCGGCGACGGCCGTGGGCGGGCTTTCCTGCGGCGGCGAAGATCGTCCCCCCAACGTCGTCGTTTGTTTCACGGATCAATTTCGCGCGTTCGAGGCGGGCTGCTACGGACATCCCGTCATCGACACTCCTCATATCGACCGCTTGGCCGAGACAGGCTTCCGTTTCGAAGTCGGCGTGACCAACAGCCCGGTCTGCTCGCCGGCGCGCGCCAATCTGCTCAGCGGACAGTACGCCCGCACGGCCGCCGGATCGATCGAAAACGTCGGCTCGATCGGAACCGAGCGCACCCGCTTTCCCGACCCCACAATGCCCGAGCTGTTCCGCGACGCTGGTTACCAGACCGCTCACATCGGCAAATGGCATGTCCACAACGACCCGTTTCTACTCGGTTTCGACTACGCCTACTATCCCGTCGAAATACCGCACCGCTACTACGGCCGCGCCATGCGCGAAGCCCGCCGCGAGGAAGGGCGTCTGTCGACCGAAACCGGCGAAGAGAAAGTCGTCGAGGGCTTCATGCCGCAAGCCGCGAGCGGCAAGATGCGGCGATACATTCGCGAAAACAAAGACCAGCCGTTTCTGTTGAACTACAGCATTTCGTTGCCGCATGTGCCGATCGGTCAGGGCAACGTTCCCGACAAATACGTCGGGCTCTATGATCGCGAGGACGTCATTCTGCGCGACAACGTCTTCCGCGACGGGGTAATGTCACGCGACGAGTGGTGGTTCAAGATCTACACAATTTGGGATTACTTCTGGCGCACTCGCGGCGGCGGCGGCGGCGAGTTAGAGTCGGACCGGCTGCCCGAGGGCTTTGACCTACTGGACCTGACGGCTCTCTATTACGGCGCCATCGCCTGCACCGACGACCTGGTCGGCGAGTTGATGACAACGCTCGAGGAAAACGGCATCGCCGACAACACCATCGTCGTGTTTTCTTCCGATCATGGGGACCTACTGGGCAGCCACGACGCCTACAACAAAGACCGCATCTGGGAAGAGGCGATCCGCGTCCCGATGATCTACCATTTCCCCAACGGCTGGGGGCCGGGGGAAACCGACAAGCAGGTTGCTTCGAATATCGATATTTTGCCGACCGTGCTCGACACCTGCGGTCTGCCGATTCCCGAACACATTCAAGGGCAGAATCTGTCAGCGGTGATTCGCGGAGAGCGTGAAACCGCCGACCGCGATTACACCATGGTCGAAGTGAAAGGGTACTCCTGTTGCGATTGGGTCCTGCCGCGGTCGCAAATGGGAGTCCGCACGCCGACTCACAAATACGGCATCGAACTCGAGCAAGACGAGCGAGCCGTGCGTGACGACCGTTGGCTTTTCCACGACTTGCGTCGCGATCCTTTTGAGTTGGAAAATCTTGCCAAGGGCCCGGAGCAAGCCGAGTTGGCCGCTGAACTGCGACAAACGGTAATCGACTGGCACGAAGCGACCCCTTGGACACCCGTGCGCGACGGTCTACCGGAACTCTAGATGGTAGTCTCTTACTAGGCCGAATGCTCTTCACTTAAGGATTCTCTAGAGAGCGAACCGCCGTTGTTTCGTCGCGGACACGACATAAGCAATGAGGTGGACGAAGCCCTGAGCCCATGTTCAGGAGCTCCTGTCGGAGCCTGAGGACGAGAGTTGACCGAACCCAGACACACTCACGAACGCGCGGCAATTCATGAATTCAGGCTCCTGCCGCCCTTGCAGGGCTCCGCCGGGTGGGGGATTCTACCCAGGGTTCCGCCTTCCGCTCCACCCTGGGCTATATTCCCGCCGCCGCTTCGCGGCTCAAGAGGTTTGCGGTCTTGTCGGACAAGGTTTTGGATGTCGAGAACGCGTCAGGATCGTTCCGTGAAGGGTATTGTTACTAGGCCGCGACCGCCGCGGCTCTCTTCGATTCGATGGGGACCCAAGCCCGTATGAACTCCGCATCGGTGACCGCGCCGGATCCGCTTCTCGACCGGTTTTGGGAAAAGGGTTTGGTCTTGATGGGCGACCGCGTGCACGAGGAATACGCGCTACAGACGCCGATCTTTATCGACCTGCGCCACAAACTCTACGACGATTTGCAGGTGCTCTCGGATTTAGGGCGCGCGCTCTACGAAAAGCTGCTCGCCGTCGCTCGGCGGGAAGGTTGCGGCGGGATCGCCCAGCAAGTGATCGGCATTCCCGACACCGCGACGCCGCTCGCGCTGGCCGCCGCGCTGGCTTCTCACGACACGCCGTCGCCGGTGGGCTACGGGCAGATGCGCAAGAAACCGGCGTCCTATCCCGGCGGACGTTCCGGGGGCAGCAGTTATATGGGAACCATCGATCCGGAACGGCAAGTGACGCTGATCGACGACGTGATGGCGTCGGGAAGAACCAAGCGCTGGGCGATCGAGGAGCTGCGAAAGGAAGGTCTCGAAGTCGCGCGCATCTTGGTTGTCGTCGATCGCGAGCAGGGCGGCCGCGCCAAACTCGGCGAGTCACCCTGCCCCATGTACAGCCTCTACACGATCACGGAATTGATTCAGTATTTCGCCGACACCGGCAAGGTCGATGCCGAAACGGCCCGTTGCGCGCTCGACCACGTTCACGCCAAGCGTTTCACGTAGGTCCCTGAATCACGCGCTGCCGGGCCGGGTCGCTGAGCCCGGTGAGCAAGCGAATCAAAGGATTGACGGGCCTATCGCGTGCGATGCCCGGCGGGCACTAAGAAAAGCGGGCTTGGCCGACAAGCCTCGCGGAACATCTCCCATGGCAAGATTCCACGACCTATCGCTCAACCTACTCCGTGCCGTCGCGGGCTTTCTGCTGCTCCAGCACGGCCTGCAAAAATTATTCGGTCTGCTGGGGCGCGACGCGGCACCGTTGCTGTCATTGGGCGGGGTTGCGGGCGTGCTGGAGTTCTTCGGGGGATTGGCGCTGATCGTCGGGCTGGGCACCCGACCGGTCGCGTTCTTGTTGTCGGGACAGCTTGCGGCAGCCTACTTCATAGCCCATGCCGGGCAAGGTTTTTGGCCGATTCAAAACCGCGGCGAGTTGGCGGCCCTCTATGCGTTCGTTTTTCTCTATCTATCGGCCAACGACGGCGGCGATTTTTCGGTCGACGGTTGGCTGCGAAACCGCCGTCGGCGTTCGGCAAGCGGCTGAGATTCCCCGCTTAAAGGCGCGCCCGCGGTCTACTGGGCGCGGTAGGCGGCCGGGGCGGCGCCGGTGTGGGTCTTGAAGGCTCTCGAAAAATGACTGCGGCTCGAGAAGCCGACGCGGTCGGCGATTTCGTTGATCGAAAGCTCCCTTTGCTTGAGAAGGCGCGCGGCGCGCTGCATGCGGACATGATGCACCAGCGTCATGGGAGGCCTCCCAAAAGACTCGGCGAAACGCTCGGCAAAGGTCGAGCGGCTCATGCCCGCTTCATCGGCCAGCGACTCCACGGTGTGCTCGGCGCCGGGGCTTTCGAGAATGCGGTCCATCGCCCGCGCCAAGCGCCGGTCTTCCAGCGCCGAGAGCCACGGGAGCGGGCAGTCGGCGGCGTCGGTGAGGCGGCGCAGCAGATGAACCAGGCATTGGAACATCAGGGCGCTGGTCATGGCCTCGGTTCCGGGACCGGGTGACGACTGCTCGGCCAGGATGCCGCGAAACGCCGCGAGAGCCTCGGGCGAATCGGAAAGATCGACCGTCAGCACTTCCCGCAGATAGTCGAAAAGGCCCAGCGATTCGCCGTAACGGACCCGCGTGATGCCGCAGGCAACGAGTAAATCGACGTCGTCGGAAGAGCCGGCGACGATGTTCGGAATTGTATGGGGCGGGGGCGCGGAATCGATGAGCAGCTCGTGGCTCGGCGTGCCGGGGGTCCGCAGGTCATGTTGGACGCCCGGCGGCACAACCGCCAGCCAGCAGGGGCCGACCGGCAGGTCGTTGCCTTTCCCGTCGCTCACCGTCCCTTGGCCCTTGAGCACGAAGTGCATCATCACGGCCGAGGGCCCGGGCAATTGCATGCGCCAGCCTGAACTCAGCATGCAAAGCGCGAAATGGTCGACCCGCACGTCGAGGTTGGCCAACAGCTTATCGAGCAGCATCCTCCTGGATTCTAGCGCGCTTTTCCATCGCGTGGCGAGGCAAAGTGCATGAGAGGCCTGTCAGTACGAGGCGCGCGCCGCTTGACGAGCGGAGGCGTACTTGAATTGTACGGTGAGCACGGCGAGCAAGCGCAACGAAGTAATGGCGGGCCTATCGTGCGCTCTGCCCGTCAGGCGACGGAAAAGCGCGCTAGCGCGTCCGGCGAATCGAAACAACGCATACCGCACCCCACGCGCACGCCGCGGCCCAAGCGGCGGGGTGACGGGAGCGGTGACGGATTGCTCCGCGGCGGGGTTCGATTTCAGCCCGCGGCGTCTTATAATCAGGGCTGTGATGAACCAACCGCTCAATAGCTCCGCGGCGTGGCTCGCGTTTCCGTTGTTGTTGGCCGCCGCGGGCGCCGCCCCGTCGAAGCCGGTCAGCTTCGAGCGGGAGATTCGGCCGATTCTTGAAAGCCGTTGCGCGGTTTGCCACGGTTCGGACAGCCCTCAAGGCGGGATCGCGTTGACGGGCTTCGCCGGGTTGATGAAGGGCGGCAAGAGCGGTCCGGCGGTTTTGGCGGGCGATCCGGCGGGGAGCCTTCTTGTCGGGCTCATCAGCGGACCGAAACCGGCCATGCCGAAGGCGGGCGAGCCGCTCACCGCCGACGAGATCGCGTTGATTCGCCGCTGGGTCACCGAAGGCGCCGCCAACGACGGCGGCGGCGACGATTCCGAGAACGCCGTCTGGTGGTCGTTCCGGCCCCTGACGCCGCCCCCCGCGCCCGAGACGCGGTCACCCTGGGTCCGCACCGACATCGACCGCTTCGTCCTCGCGAAGCTCAACGACCGGAAGCTCACGCACTCCCCCGAGGCCGACCGCCGAACGTTGATTCGCCGCCTGACCTATAATCTACACGGGCTGCCGCCGACGCCCGACGAGGTCGAGGCCTTCATCGGCGACGATTCCGGGCGCGCCTATCCAAACCTCGTCGACCGCCTGCTCGCCTCGCCTCGCTACGGCGAGCGTTGGGGACGTCACTGGCTCGACGTCGTCCACTACGGCGAGTCGCATGGTTATGACAAGGACAAAGCCCGCCGCCATTCCTGGCCTTATCGCGACTGGGTGATTCGCGCCTTCAACGAAGACAAACCCTACGCGCTGTTCGTCGAGCAGCAGCTGGCCGGCGATGTGCTCGCACCCGATTCGCCCGACGGCCTCATCGCCACCGGCTTCATCGCCGCGGGCCCCTGGGACTACGTCGGCCACGCCGAGTTGCGCGAGGGCACCAAAGACAAGAAGATCGCGCGCCTGCTCGACCGCGACGACATGCTGGCGGCGACGATGTCGACCTTCGTCAGCTTGACCGCCCATTGCGCGCGCTGCCACGACCACAAGTTCGACCCGATCAAGCAGGAAGACTACTACTCGCTGCAAGCCGTATTCGCTGGCGTCGACCGCGCCGAGCTGCCCTACGACCGCGACCCCGTCATCCACAAGAAACGGCAAGCTTTCTGGAAACAGCGGCGCCGAACCGAAGCCGCCATGCAGCCCTTGCTCGCGCTTGCGAAAGATGTCACCAGCTCGGCGATCAAGGCGCTCGATGCCCGGCGCGACCAACTCGGCGCGGAGTTCGAAGACTTGCTGCCGAAAGTCGGCGAAGTCGAGACGGAGCAAACCCGCAAGCGCCAGGGCGAAATCTCCAAAGAGCAAAAGGTAGTCGCGGCGAAGAGGAAGCCGCTCGTCCGGGCCCTGCTCGACGTCTCCACCCGCGAGCAGCTCGAAGGGCTTGAGACCCGGCTCGAGCAAATTGACGAGGCGTTCGATCAGCTGCCCAAACCCGAATGGGTCTACACCGCCGCGAACTATTTCAAGACACACGGCAATCACACGCCGGCGTGGGAGCCGCGGCCGGTTCACTTGTTGGCGCGCGGCAGCGTGGAAGCCCCGGGCAAACCCATGTCGGCCGGCACCGTCTCGGCGGTGAGTGAGCTGCCGGCACGCTTCGAACTTCCCGACGGCGCCGCGGAAGGCCAACGGCGACTCGCGCTCGCCAAGTGGATCACCAACCCGGCCAACCCGCTCGCCTGGCGTTCGATCGTCAATCGCGTCTGGCACTATCACTTCGGACGAGGACTGGTCGACTCGCCGAACGATTTCGGAAAAATGGGGGGCCTGCCAACGCATCCGGAGTTGCTCGATTGGCTGGCCGTCTGGTTTCGCGACAGGGGCGGATCGCTGAAGAGTCTGCACCGGCTGATTACGACAAGCGCGGTGTATCGTCAGGCCTCGGCCCATAACGCCGCGAACCAGGTGGCGGACGACTCGAATCAGTTTCTATGGCGGATGAACCGCCGCCGGCTCGATGCGGAATCGGTGCGCGACGCCGTCCTGGCGGTGAGCGGTCAACTGGACTACACGATGGGCGGCCCCTCGGCCGAGCAGTTCTTTTTCAAGGACGACCATTCGCCGATTTACGACTACGCTCGATTCGACTTTACGAGTCCGGAGGCACGCCGCCGCGGCGTCTATCGTTTCCTGGTCCGCAGCGTGCAAGACCCCTTTATGGAAAGCCTGGACTGCGCCGACCCGTCGTTGCTGGTGGACAGGCGCAGCAGCACGTTGACGGCGGTGCAGGCTCTGGCGCTGCTCAACGACCCGTTGATGGTGCAACAGTCGGAGCACTTCGCGACTCGGCTGCGCGCCCACGGCACGGATCCGCGCCGGCAAATCGAATACGCCTATCGCCTGGCGCTGGCCCGTCCGCCGAGCACGGAAGAAACGCGCATTCTGGCCGACTACGCCGGCCGCCGCGGAACGGCCAATTTGGCGCGGCTGATCTTCAACAGCAACGAGTTTCTGTTTGTCGACTGACTTCGGTCTATCGAAGGCAGCCCCCCGACTCGCTTCGATAGACTCGGTGGAAGTGGGCGCGGAAATCCAAGCCGGCGACGAACAATTCATGCGCGAAGCGCTGGCGCTCGCGGATGACGCCGATGCGCGGGGCGAGGTGCCGGTGGGCGCGGTGGTCGTGGCCGACGGCGAGATCGTCGGCGTGGGCGCCAATTCTCCGATCGCTTCCCGCGACCCGACGGCGCACGCCGAGATGATTGCGCTCCGCGAGGCCTCCCGCCGACTCGACACCTACCGCCTGACCGAGGCTACGGTTTACGTAACGATGGAGCCGTGCGCGATGTGCGCCGGGGCATTGGTGAACGCCCGCGTCAAGCGGTTGGTCTTCGGGACGCGCGACCTGCGCTTCGGGGCCGTGCGCAGCAAGTTTCGCGTGGCGGACTCAGAGTTGTTGAATCACAGGGTCGAGATCGTCGAGGGGGTATTGGCCGAGGAATGCCTGCGGCGGCCGCGGAAGTTTTTCGAGGCGAGGCGGCGCTGAGCTTCGCGAACCCGCCACCTCGAACGGCGCGAATCGCACCCGCCTTGGGCCTCGCGCGGTATACTGGCCGCAACGGTCGAGGATCGCCGATCGCGGCCTTTTCTTGTTGAGCGGGAGTGAACCAATGCCTTTTTGCACGAAGTGTGGCGCCGATGTCAGTGGAGTGAGGTTTTGCGCCCAGTGCGGTCCCAGCGCCGAACAGGGTGTGTCTGAGGCCGCGCCGCCGCGGCCGGAGCCGGCCGTGCCATCCGGCGGACCAGCCGCGGCGCCGGCGCCGGCGGCGGGAACGGTTCCACCGGCGGCAAGCGAAGGCCATGGCGCGCCCGAGAGCGCGCCCGCGGCGCCTCCTTTCCGGGCTCGCAAGATATCGCGGCGGCTCTGGCCTACGTCACTCCCTTGGCGGTGCTTTTTCTGGTGATCGAGCCCTTCAATAAAGACCGGCTGGTGCGCTTCCACTGCATGCAGTCGCTGCTGCTATTCGGGGGTTTGATCGTGGGTTACGTGGGGCTCGCGATTCTGGGCGGGATTTTCAGCGCGATCGGCGTCGGGTTCTTCTTCCCGCCTCTTCAAACCCTGATCGTGCTGGGGTTCTTCGTGTTGGCGGTTCTCGGGGCCATTAAGGCATTTCAAGGCGAGAAGTTTCACCTGCCTTTGGTGGGCGAGTTGGCATCGCGCAAGAGCTGAGGCCGTCGCCGGGAATCTCGCCGAGACTCGTTCGGCGCGCCCCGTCAGTCGAAAAAAAAGTCCCGGCCCACCCCATAGACCGGGACTTGGAACCCCATGCGGGGTCGAGGTAACCCTCCAAAGCGGCTCAGACCCTCAGAAATCCGAACCTCCGGGCTTCCCTAGGCCGATTCATTGCAAGCGGCGTGCCGGCTTCGGTCGATGACGCCGATGAGGCGCAAATGCTTGAAACCGCAGGTAGTAGCCGCACCCCGCCGCCGCCGCCGCGAGAGCCGGTTTATGAGATTTCACAGATCCGGTCCCGCTTGAGTCCGTCAAACCGTATTTCGGTTGCGTCGGCCGCGCCACGGCAAGCAAGCGCAACGAATGTAATGGCGGGCCTATCGTGTGCTTTGCCCGTCAGGCGACGAGAAATGTGGGCTAGAATGCACGGGTGATTCAAAGTCCGCGAGAAACCGCCGTTGCCCACACGAGCACGCCCGAACCGGCGGCCGTCCGCGGCGCGGTGTTCGCGGCGTTGCTGCTGGGCGCCGAGTTGACGCTGCCGGGGATCATTTTCACATTATGGTCCGCGCAATCGAACATGGATGTTGGGTCGGCGGGTCAAGGCATGCTGGCCTTCGGCGCGGGCATCGTTGTGGCCTACGCGGTTCTGAGCCGAATGTTGCGACAAGACGCTCTGGTTGACTTTGCGGTTGTCATGTCGGGGCTCTGCGCTTCGCTGAGTTTGGCCGCTTTGTCGATGACCTATTCACCCGCCGGCGTGTTGCCGTCGGCTGTGGGGATGGGCATCGCCACCGGTTTGCTGATCGGCACGCAGCCGCTCTTGCAGGTGAGCGTCATGGCCCGGGCGAAAACAGCCGCCGGGTTGCTGGGGTTTGCGTGGGCTTGGGGCGCCTTGGCGGTCGGTCTTTTTGTGTGGATCTTCTTCAGAGTCCTCACGCTTTCGTCGATGATGCTCTGGTTGGCCGCTTTGTTTGCGTCCGCGGCGTTGCTGTCGTGGATCATGAATCCGCCGCGCCGGGTTGCGCCTGACGTTGTCGCGAGCGAGTGGGAAATCCTCCTGACCCCGGGCGGGTTGCTTTTGACTCTGGTGGTCGGTCTTTTCGGCGCCGCGCATGGAACGCCGGCCGGGCTGCTGCCGATCTATGTAGGCGGCAAGCTGGGCTCGGGGCTGCACCTGGGTGTCGCCGTGGGGATCGTCTATTGGCTGACGATCGTCACGGCCTTGCTCGCCGGTCGGCGGTTCGCGGGCCTCGAAGAGCGCTCGACCCGGATGCTTGGGGCGGCTTTCGGTTGCGGCATCGGCTGCACCTTCTTGCTGCGTGCGACCGAGCCGTCCGGGATCGTCGCGGGGACGGTCGTCTTCGGCACCGGCATGGGGGTGCTGCTTTCGTTGCTGTTGCGCTGGATCGGCCGGCAACTCGACCCGCGGCGGAGTTCGGCGTTGACCTTTCTGCTCGCGGTTTTTGTCGTGGCGGGCAGTGTGGCGTGCTGGGCGGCTTCACGGCTGACGGCGGTGATCGGCATCGAAGCCGTGGTGTGGACGGCGGGGGCGTCGGTGGCGCTGGGCGCGGCGGTCTTGGTAGTTTTGTTGGTCGAGACGCGGTTCGCGGAGGCTCGCCCGGCGGCGGGTCCTGACACACTATGAATGAGTTGACTTCCCTGGGCGTTATCTTGCTCCTGGCGTTGCTGGCCGGGCACTTGGTGAAGTTTCTTCGGGTACCCGAGGTGACCGGCTACGTCCTGGCCGGCGTCGCGCTGGGACCCTCGGTGCTGGGGTGGGTCAGCTCGGAAAACCTGGCCGCGCTCGAAGTGCTCAGCGAAGTGGCCTTGGGTTTGATCCTGTTTTCGATCGGGTCTGTGTTTGAGTTCGAACGGTTCGCGACGGTGGGTAAACAACTCGTTCTGATCACCTTGGCGGAGTCGTTGCTGGCCGCGTTCCTGGTCACCGTCTGCATGTTGGCCGCCGGGCAACCGTGGCAGGTGGCCGGGTTGCTGGGCGCGGTGGCGATGGCGACCGCGCCGGCCTCGACGCTGATGGTGATTCGCGAGTGCAACAGCGACGGCCCGCTGAGCAAAACCTTGCTGGGCATCATCGCGGTGAACAACATTCTGTGTCTGGCCATTTTCATCTTGGTTTCCTCGGTCATCGATTTCTCGGCCAGTCTGTCGATCGGCGCGCCGTTCTGGGATACTCTCTACCGATCGCTGTTCCCGCTGATTTGGCAATTGCTTGGATCGGTGGCACTGGGATATCTGGTCGGCTTGCTATTGGCGGGTTGGGCCAAGCAGATCACAGAGCACGGGGAAGTGCAGATCTTGCTCGCCGGCTGCGTTTTGTTGTGCGTGGGCTCGGCGTTGCTGCTGGACTTGTCAACTTTGATCGCCAGCCTCGCGGTGGGCGCGACGATGGTGAACCTCTCCGCCAGCAGCCATCGTTTGTTTGCGACGTTGACCCGTACTGACCCGCCCTTTTACGCCATCTTCTTCGTCATCGCCGGCGCGGGTCTCGACGTCCAACTGATCGGGTCGATCGGCGTACTGGGTTTCTTGTACCTGGTAGCGCGAGCCGGAGGCAAGTTCTTCGGGGCGATGTGGGGGGCGCGGCGGCTCGATTTCGACCCCCTGGTTCAGCGGTATTTGGGGTTCGGCTTGATGGCGCAAGCCGGACTGGCGGTCGGTATCGCGTTGGCGGTCGATCGCCGTTTCCCGCTCTACGCCGAGGTCGTGACGACGGTGATCCTGGCGTCGGTCGTGGTCTATGAGATGTTCGGGCCCATTAGCACGAAGTTTGCGATCGTGCGCAGCGGAGAGGCTCGGGCGCATGAGGATGTGGCCGCGTAGGCGGGGTAACGGCTCTCGTCGCATACCGCTTGCCGGCGGCGGGCTCGCTTTGGTCAATCCAATAAGCCCTCGCTGCGCAGCAGCTCGGCGTTGAGCACAGCCGCTCCGGCGGCTCCTCGAATCGTGTTGTGCGCGAGGACGACGAACTTGTAGTCCAGCACCGGGCACTCGCGAACACGGCCGACGCAGACGGCCATGCCGCCTTCGATCAATGCATCTTTTCTCGGCTGCGGTCGGTTGTCGGCGGCCATCACATGCACGGGCTGCTTGGGCGCCGTGGGCAAGTTCCTCTGCTGCGGCACGCCGCGGAACGACGCGAAGGCTTCCTTCAACTCCTCGATCGACGGACTCTGATCGAGCGAAACCGACAGCGCCACGGTATGGCCGTCAACGACGCCGACGCGATTGCAGTGGGCACTGACCACGGCCGAAAGGTTGGCGACGCTCTCGCCGCTGAAATCCCCCAGGATCTTCTGGGTCTCGCTTTCCATCTTGGCCTCCTCGCCCTCGACGTAGGGGACGACGTTGCCGACGATGTCCATCGAGGGCATCCCGGGGTAACCGGCCCCCGAGATCGCCTGCATCGTGGCGGCCAGAATCCTCGTGATTCCGAAGGGCTGCAGCGGCGCAAGGCCCATCGTCATCGCGATGGTCGAGCAGTTGGGGTTGGTCACAATCGCGCCCGGCCAACCGCGATTCCGGCGCTGGATTGGAATCAGACCGAGATGATCGGCGTTGATTTCCGGGATCAGCAACGGCACGTCGACGTCCATGCGGTGATTGCGCGAGTTCGAGACAATCACGCAGCCCGCCCCCGCGAAAGCCTGCTCGATCGGACCGGCAACGCCGGCGTCCATGGCGGAAAACATCAACTTGGGCGAGTCGCCGGGCGTCGAGGCCTGAACGATTTGGTCCGCGACCGAGGCGGGGATATCGCCGTCGAGCGTCCAATTGGCGGCTTCGCGATAGGGCTTGCCCGCGCTGCGTTCGCTCGCGCCGAGCCAGGTGAGCTCAAACCAAGGGTGGCCCTGCAATTGATTGATGAACTGTTGGCCGACCATTCCGGTCGCGCCGAGTACGCCGACTTCAATCTTGTTTTCCATGGCACAAAACCTTCCTTCGATTCGGGGAGACAGGGGACGGGGTCGTCCCTACGTCGTCGTTTGCAGCTGTTTGAACAGCTTGCGGTAGAGGTCAACCGCTTCGAGCAGTTGTTTTTTCGGGACCCGCTCTTCGAGCGTGTGGGCGACGTGTATCGTCCCGGGCCCGATCAACAGGGGTTGTCCCCAGTTGGTCAGCTTGGGAATGTCGGTCGCGTACTTGACGATCGAGGTTTCAAAACCCGGTAGAGATTTCAAAAGGATCGCCGGGCATTCGGAACCGATCACCGCCCGCACGCGATCGTCGAAAGCGGAAAGAGCGAGTTGCTTGAGCTCTTCGAGATCCGAGACGACGCGAATCACGATCGACGCCGCGGCGCGGTCGGGAATGACGTTGCCTGCCTCGCCGCCCGAGATCGTACCGATATTCAGCGTGCTCGCCCCGAGAACTTCATCGACCGGCCACTCGATCTTTCGCAGCGATTCGAGATTGTCGAGCAGCTTTTCGATGGCCGAGTCGCCCAGCTCGACATAGGCCGAGTGCGCCGCCTTGCCTTCCGCTTCAAGCTCGATGCGCAGTGCGCCCTTGGTACCCAGCCCCAGCTGATTTTCCGTCGGCTCGCCGTTGATTAAATAGCGAACAGCGGGCGGATTTTGATTGGCCGTCTCGGCGCCGATCCCGTCGACTTCCTCGCCGACAACGAAAAGCACGCCGAGGTCTCGTTCGCCTTCAGCCAGCAAGGCTTCAACGGCCTTGAGCATCGAGGCGGCGATGCCGTGCGTATCGGAGGCGCCGCGGCCCCAAATATTCTCGTCGTCTTCACTCGACGCGATAAACGGCGGAACCGTATCCATGTGCGTCGAGAAGACGATCTCGGGCGTACCCCAGGTCGCGTAGACATTGTCGCGGCCTTCGGCGACGGGCATCTTTTCGACGCGGCCGTCGTATTTTTCGGCCAACGGGCGCACGTATTCGTAGAGATAGTCGCCTATCGGGCCTTCGTTGGGCGTGACCGAATCGATATCGATCAGCGCCCGAGTGAGTTCGAACACATGCATGGGGTGAGTCGTGGACCGCGCTTGCCTGCGAGCATCCTTGAGAATATCGGATGGCGGAATGGGGGTCAAATTCCCCGCTTACGCCAAGATCGGTTTCACCACCTTGCCGGCGACGTCGGTGAGGCGGAAGTCGCGGCCGAGGTAACGGTAGGTCAGTTTTTCGTGGTCGAAACCGAGGCAATGCAACATCGTCGCTTGTAGGTCGTGCACGTGAACGGGGTCTTCGGCGACGTGCAGGCACAGCTCGTCGGTTTTCCCGTGAACATGGCCGCCCTTGATGCCTCCCCCGGCCATCCACATGCTGAAGGCGTGCGGATGATGATCGCGGCCGGCATTGGCCGCTTCCTCGGGCTTACGGATTTCGACCATCGGCGTGCGGCCGAATTCACCGCCCCACACAACCAACGTTTCGTCGAGCAGGCCGCGTTGCTTGAGGTCCTTGATCAGCGCCGCCGTCGGTTGGTCGATTTCCTCGACGCGTTTGGGAAGGTTGCGTTTCAGGTAGGTGTGGTCGTCCCAACTGGCGTCCATCATGAGAACGAAGCGAACGCCGCGTTCGACCATGCGGCGGGCGAGCAGGCAGTTCGTTGCATATTGGCGGCGGTGTTCGTTGCCCGAGTGGATGCCGTACATCGCCAGCGTATCTTCGGACTCGTCGGAGAAATCCATCAAATCGGGGCCTTCGGTTTGCATCCGGAAGGCCAGCTCGTACGAGGCAATGCGGGAGGCGATTTCATGGTCTCCGGTTTTCTCGTAGCGCTCGGTGTTGAGGTCGCTGATCAAGTCGAGAGTTTCGCGTTGATCGTTGCGCGTAACGCCGGGCGGATTCGAGAGGTAGAGAATCGGGTCGCCCTGGTTACGAAAGACGGTGCCCTGATAGGGAGAGGGCAGAAAACCGCTCGAAAAGTTCGTGGTCCCGCCGCTGGTTCCTTTGCCCGATGAAAGCACGACGAAGCCCGGCAGGTTGCGGGACTCACTGCCCAGCCCGTAGATCGTCCACGCCCCCATCGTCGGGCGTCCGAATTGGATGCTGCCGGTGAACAGCAGCAACTGCCCGGGGTGGTGGTTGAAGGCATCGGTGTGCATCGAGCGGACGAGCGTGATGTCGTCGGCGACCGACCCCAGATGCGGCATCAACTCGGAAAGTTCCATCCCCGATTCGCCGCGGCGTTGGAAGCCAAACGGGCTTGCCATGACTTTGGCGGTGGGTTTGATGAAGGCCAACTTGAGGTCTTTGGTGAGAGACGCGGGGAGCGATTGGCCGTCGTATTCCTCGAGGCCGGGTTTGGGATCGAAGAGTTCATATTGGCTGGGGCCGCCTTCCATGAACATGTAGATAACGCTCTTGGCCTTGGCCGGGAAATGCGGTTGCCGCGGGACGAGCGGGCCGGCGGCGGGGGCGTCTCCGGCCGCGGTCAGACCTTCCGAGGCCAGCAGGTCGGCGAGAGCCACGGTGCCGATGCCGTTGGCGCCGTTTCGGAGGAAATCACGCCGAGACTGGATTTGGTCGAATTGCAGGCGGTTCATGATGGGTGTTTTCTCCGCGCGATGGGTGCGCAAGCCTCGAAGCCTGCCTAGCTTCGCGGCTGCCGCGAATTCTTCCTCTTGCTTCATTCACGGGTAATGAATTCATCGAGGTTCAATAAAGCCCGCGCCAGGCTGACCCAAGCGGCGGTTTCCTCGGGCGCGGCATCGCGCGGGACAAACGAGACCAGTTGCCGCGCGGTTTCGGGATTCTCGGCGAAAGCCCGTTCCCGGCTTTCCCAAAACGTCGTCAAGCGATCCTTTTCACGCGGCTCGGGCGATCGGCTCAGGCAGAGTCGATAGGCGTAATCGAGCCGGCCCGCGAAGCCGTCGCCCCCCGCCTCGCTCAGCACGCGGACCGCCAAGGCCTGCGCGGCTTCGAGCAGGACGGCGTCATTAAGCTGATTGAGCGCTTGCAGGGCCGTGTTCGAGCGTTCGCGGCGCGGTGCGGTGGTCAGCGTGTCGGGCGCGTCAAAGTTCATCAGCATCGGGTAGGGTGTAGTGCGCTGGAAATGAATGTAGAGTCCGCGTCGGTAGCGTTCCGGCCCCATGTCGACGTTCCACTCCTTCTTCGCGTAGCCGATTTCAGAGACCCCCGCCGGCTGCGGCGGAAACACGCTCGGGCCTCCGATCTTGGGATAGAGCAGGCCGCTGACGGCGAGGGCGTTGTCGCGCAGCAACTCGGCCGGCAGACGCAGTCGGTTCTGGCGGGCGAGCAGTCTATTCTCCGGATCCTGTTCGGCTAAGTCGAGCCGGGCGTGCGAGGACTGCCGGTAGGTCGCCGAAGTCGCGATCAGACGATGGATTTGCTTGCGGCTCCAACCGGCGGTTCGAAACTCGGCGGCCAGCCAATCGAGAAGTCGCGGATGCGACGGGGCTTCCCCTTGCGCGCCGAAGTCACCGGCCGTGCGTACCAAGCCACGTCCGAAAAACTCTTGCCACATGCGATTGACGGTCACCCGGGCGGTGAGCGGATTTTCACCCGAGACGAGCCACTCGGCCAATCGCAGACGGGGATGCTCGGACTCGTCGACTGCCCGCGGCAAGACGGCCGGTGTGCGCGGGTCCACCGCGACGCCCGGGGCGCGGTAGTCGCCGCGAAGAGCGATGTGGGCGGCGATCGGTTCGGAACGCTCGATCATCGTATAGGCGCGCGTGCGGGTCGGCAGCTCGGCGGCCAGTTGGGCGAGATGCTCGCGAATTTCGTCGAGGCGTTTCTTGATTGTTTCGTCCTTGAGATACGCGGGGCCTTTTTGACGCAGGAACCAGTCGGTCACTTTGTCGCGCTCGAGTTGGGTGAGCTCGGCGGCGTCGGTGCGCATCAGCCAGTCGGCGCGGTCATTGGCGGCGCGCCATTCGGTGAGATAGAAATCCCAATCCGTGTTGACGCCGGGATTTTCCATCGCCTCGATCATGCGTTCGCGCCAGGCGGCTTGCATCTTTGGAATGGAATTATCTTCAAGAATCTTGCGCCGCGCAAAATAGTAAATCGGCAATTCGCGCAGCAGCGGCCCCGACTCGCCCGGCAGCGGGGCTTCGATGTCGCGTTCGACGGTGTTGTTGAAGAAAGCGAAGAGTTGGTAAAACTCGCGTTGCGATAAGGGGTCGTATTTGTGGTCGTGGCATTGCGCGCAACCGACCGTCAACCCCAGCCATACGGTTCCGATCGTAGTGATGCGGTCAATCGTCTCCTCGAACCGCTTCTCCGCGCTTTGCACGCCCGCTTCGCGGTTCTTGGTGCCGTTGCGCAAAAAACCGGTTGCCACACGTTGCGACGTGGTGGCGCGCGGAAGCAGGTCGCCGGCGATTTGCTCAATGCTGAACTGATCAAACGGCATGTCGCGGTTGATGGCTTCAATCACCCATTGGCGCCAGCGCCACGCATAAGGCCGTAGTGGGTCGCGCTCATAGCCGTCGCTATCGGCGTAGCGGGCGGCGTCAAGCCAATGCATCGCCCACTTTTCGCCGTAATGCGGCGAACGAAGAAGTTCATCGACAACTTTTTCAAAGGCGCGGGGGGCAGAGTCCTCTAAGAAGGCCGCGACTTGATCGGGCGTGGGGGGTAAGCCGATCAGATCGAAGTAGACGCGCCGCAGCAGAGTGATCTTTTCGGCTTCGGGCGAAGGTCGAACCCCTTCTTGATCCAGCCGCGCAAGCGTGAACCGATCGATCGGATTTCGTGACCACGCGGGGTCGGAAACCCGAGGCGGCGGCGGCTTCGCAATCGGCCGAAACGACCAGTGCTTCCGTCGGTCGTCGGAGGAAACCGCGGCGGGCGCCGGCGCCTCGGGCCACTCGGCCCCGGCGTCGATCCATGTCCGCAACAAGCCGATCTCGGCGGGTGTCAAAGCGGCGCCCGCCGGGGGCATGCGAAAGCCTTCCTTGTCGCTGACCACACGCCCAATCAACTTACTCTCGGCGGCGTTCCCGGCAACGATCACGGGCCCCGAATAGCCGCCCTTCATGGCCGCGTCTCGGCGGTCGAGGCGCAGACCGTTCATCTGTTGCGCCGAACCGTGGCACGCGTAGCAGCGCTGGTGGAGAATCGGCTCGACGTCGCGACGAAAGTCGGCTGCGGGAGCGGGTCGCGCAACAAGATGAAAAGCGACGACAGCGAGAACAACAAGCAGCGACATTGACTCTATTCTAGTCCTCATCGAACGGCGTACCGACAGTACGCGGCACCCCCCCGCATCCCACGATCTACAGTTCGTTCAGCAGTTCGCTGTATTGGCGGCGGGCGCGGTCAAGCGTGTAGTCGCGGGTGACCAGGCGGCGACCGGCTTGTCCCATGTCGGCGCGGCGCGGCTCATCAGATAGCAAGTCATCGATAGCGCGGGCGAAACGGGCCTCCTCCTCGCTGCCGAGGTCGATGAGGACGCCACACTCGGGCGGCAGAGCTTCTTCGATCGCGCCCACGTGGGAGGCAACGACCGGCGTTTCCATGGCAAGCGATTCGAGCACGATCAGGGGTACGCCCTCGGTTTGGGAAGGAACTAGAGTAAGCGCGGCCGAGGCCGGCAATTCCGGCATGTCATCACGTCGACCGAGCAGCGAGAATCGGCGGGTCAGTCCCTTGCGTTCGAGTTTCGCTCGCAAACGCGGTTCCTCGGGGCCCGCGCCGGCTACAACGAAGTGAAAATCAGCGCCCGGGCGCTGCCGGAGAAGTTCCGTCGCGATGTCGGGCAGCAGCAGCGGCCGCTTGCTCTCGTAGAGCGCACCGGCATAAAGCAGAATCTTCGTCGTGGGGGCCAAACGCAGTTCGCGATGCAGCCGGTCGCCGGAATAGCGGGAAGGATCGAACCTCTCCACATCAATGCCGTTGCGAATCAGCCTGATCCTTTCTTCCGGCGTACCCATCTCGAAAAGGCGTGCCCGACCCGCCTCGGAGATAACCAGGCGGCGGTCGATGTCGTCCGCCACATCAAGAGTCGCGGAGAATAGGTCCCAGTCGTCATCAACAGCGTGAAGAACGTCCATTGTTTTGATCCCGGGCCGCTTGTTCTTGATGGCCGGCAGGGCCGCGTAGACGCTCAGCGAGTTCTGGACGACGAGGACATCGAATTCCCAGTTGAGGGCGGCACTGTAGACAAAATGTGGGACCCACGAGACATCGACCATCGGGGCCAGATCGTAGATATGGTCGACGAGCTCTTCCCATCGTGATCGAAGACGGGATTCTTGGCGGTCCGAGGCCAACAGGAAGATTTCGAAACGAGAGCGGTCAATGCAACCGGCCAACTCCAGCAAGACACTCTCGGCGCCGCCCGCTCCAAGGCTCGGGATGCAGAGAGCAAGGCGCCGTTTGCCCTCCGGCTTCGGAGGCGTGATGTAGTCGATTCTTTCGACAAGGCCCCCTTCGATCAATACCGAGCGCGGTTGAAATTTCAAATAGAAACTCAGGTCGAAAACCGGGCGGCCCGCCACCGCGTTGATCTTCTCTTTCCAACGCAGCGGGATCAGCCTGCCGGCGGCGGCCGGCAGGTCGGCGCGCCAGGTTTCGACGGAAAGAAGCTCGGCATTCTCCAGATGGTGGCGAATCGCGGCGGGCCAATCCGACGACGGCTGGGTTCGGTGGTTGGAGGCGGTCGGCGGCGTTGCCGGGGCGCTCGTTTTCGAGGCGGATGGACTCGGTTTCGCGGGTGATGGCCCCGTGCCCGTCTCGGGGGGGTTGGCCGGCCGACGGCATCGCCAAGGCAGCCGCCGAACTTTGCCCGATCGACGGGCTTCGGGTTGTTCGAGCACCGCGCGGCTGAGCCCCAGAGGCCCCGCCGCCTGGCGGAACGAGGGACGAGGGGCTTCGCCGGTGTCGCTCCAGGTCACCCAGGAAGCCGCACGCAGCCCCCAGATACATTGTTCGGCGGCATAAGGCTGCAGCATGCGGTCATCGCTCATCCACAAGAAATAGGGGGCGTTCGATCGTTCGAGAGCCGTCGC
Source organism: Bryobacterales bacterium (assembly GCA_965248235.1). GTDB lineage: Bacteria > Acidobacteriota > Terriglobia > Bryobacterales > UBA6623 > UBA6623. The sequence continues at coordinate 881,599 of CBDFIU010000005.1, forward strand.
CTCGTCGACACCGACAAGAACCTGGTAGTCCCGTACCGTCTGATTCTCGAAATTCGGCTCGCCGCGCCGGACCACGAAACAGATCGACGGAGACCATCGCCTCTTGACGTTCAAGCGCCCTCTGGGAGAGAACAAGGCCGGGTGGCTGGTCCTCATATGCACCCAGTTTTTGTCGTGATTATCGAGGCCGACGTAGTGGTGCCCGCGCCCATGCGTGCGGTAGTTGAACAGAACCTTGGGGATGTAATGTCCATACCATCCATGCGCGCCCAGTTGGAGGGCAAACTGCCAATCTTCGTAGGAAAAGCGGTGCCACTCGTCATAGCCGCCGACGTCTTGCCAAGCTTCTCGGCGCAAGAACAAGCAATGCGCTAGGAAGTTCTCTTGCATCAGGCGGTAGAGATTGTAGTCCCCGGCATGATGGATGAAATTCCGGTCACCGAACACGCGGTAGTCAAAGTAGGCGAACCCGGCCTCGGGGTGGGCGCGCATCGCCCGCAGGCAAATCTTCATCATTTCGGGTTCCAGAAAATCGTCGGAGTCCAGTGGAATGACGTAGCGGCCGCGCGAGAGTTGAAGGCCTCGATTGCGGGCCTGCGGCAGTCCGCGATGAGGCTCTCGGACAACCCGCACACCGGGTAATGCTTGGCGCTCGATAGCTTCGATCGAGGCAATCGTTTCCGGCTCCTGGGCGCCGTCGTCGACCAGAATGATTTCCCAATGTGGATGGGTCTGGCGTTGGATGCTCTCGATGGTCTCGTGGACGAAATGACCCCTGGTGTAGCAAGGGATTACGACCGAGATAAGTTCCGTGTCATTCATGGGAACTGGATGAGCGTTTCCTCAGGGCAGTGAAAAAAGCGGAGACTGTGCTCCCCCCCGGGGCAGGGGGCATGGATAGTAGCCCCGCGTGGAGCGAAGCGCAACCCGGGGTCCCGACTGTCCCCGACCTTTTCACAGTCTCTGAAGGTGGCCGCACGACTTAAAATCGCAGTCCCTTTTTCAATAGCATGACGCCGTAGAAATACAGTTCGGCGTCAAGGCAGCGTCGAACCGTCGCGGCGCGGCGAAACCCGTGCTGCTCGCCATCAAAAAGCACATAAGCGGCCGCGACACCCTTGGCTCGTAGCGCCCCCACCATCGCCTCGGCTTGTTCGAGCGGCACAACCTTGTCTTCACTCCCCTGGAAAAAGATGACCGGAGCCGACAGATCTCCGACGGCATGGATCGGCGAACGCTCGATGTAGAGAGCGCGATCTTGCGGATACGGACCGATCAGCTTATCGAGGTAGCGCGATTCGAACTTATGAGTGTCGCGCGCCAAAGCTTCGAGATCACCCACTCCGTAATAGCTCGCCCCGGCTTGAAACACGTCGCGAAACGCCAAGGCGGCCAAGGTCGTATACCCGCCCGCGCTGCCGCCTTTGATGATCAAGCGGCTTTGATCGCACCAGCCTTGCTCGACGCAATACTCGGCGGCGCGGACGCAATCCTCGACATCGACGATTCCCCATCGCCCCGCCAGCCGCTCGCGATAGGCACGCCCGTAACCCGTGCTGCCTCCGTAGTTGACGTCCAAGACGGCAAAGCCGCGGCTGGTCCAATATTGGGTTTCGAGAGACAGCTCGCTCGACGTCGCGCCGGTTGGGCCGCCGTGCGTTTTCACAATCAGCGGGGGCAGCTCGTCCTCGGGCGGTTCGTAGTCGGCATTGCGAGGTGCGTAGTAGAACGCGTGGGCCGTGAGTCCGCCGGCGGTGGGAAATTCGATCGGCTGCGCCGGGGAAAAATGCTGTTGCGCTTCGGGTTCGACTTCGAAAGCCCGCCTCGGAACTCGGCGGTCCCCCGTGTCAAGATCCATCGCGACAATCGAGGGCGGCTCGACGGAAGAAGCGCCCCGAAACACTACAGTGGAGCCGCGGGCCCGGAGCCGCGAAATCTCCGTATACGGGGTCTCGATCCAGTCGATCGCGCCGCCCCCAGCGTCCATTCGCCCGAGGCGCCAAACTCCGGCTTGCGCGCAAGCTAAGGATAACGCCGTGAGTGGCGGACAAAGCGTAAGTCGATTGCCCGAATACCCATTGCGGCGACCCGCACTCGGCTTCCATCGGAGCCAAGGGCAGCGCGCCGGCCGGTTCGTGACGATAGAGATTCCACCAGCCTGTGGGGTCCGAAACAAAGTAGAGATCGCCGTCGGGAGACCATTGCGGCTGAAAGACCGAAACTTCCGGGCCACCCGCGATTCGTCGAGCATCGACCGGAAGCCCGTCGGCATCGAGATCCGCCAGCCACAGCTCGGTGCCGTCCCACGGCATATTGGGGTGGTTCCAGGTGAGCCAGGCCAGTTGCGTCGCCGCCGGGTTGAGCACGGGGTTCGAGTAGAAATCATTCCCCTCGACGAGAATCCGCGTCTCGGCGTCCTTCTCGATGTCGATCGCCGCAAGGGTGTTTACGCATTCGACCGCCGGGTTGGAGTGATCTTCGCGAACGCAAATCAGCCGCTGACGTACTCGATCGACCGCGGCGTCGGCGTAACGCCAAGGGCCTGCCGCGGTGACGGCTCGCGGCTCGGCCCCGGGGCTCGCACGGTAGATTCGCTGGTCGCGGTCATTCGAAAAATAGACGGTTTCACCATCGACGACGAAGGCCCCGCCGCCGTATTCATGAACGCGCGTCCTGGCATTGAATGGAGCGGGTTGAACGTCTTCGGGGACACCGCCCGGGCGCAATCGCACAATGACGCCGCGCCCGTCTTCCGACGGCCGCCCCTCGCTCCAGTAAATGTCTTCACTCGCGAGCGCGACCTGCCCCAAACGCAGGGATTCCCCCGCCACCAGGTCGGAGGTGATCGGCGATTTCCAGAATCCGTACTCAGCTTCGTGCGCCATGGGCACCGATATGTCAGACTCTCTCGGGAAAAGTCGCGAGCTTCATCCGAGTCTATGAGTCTACCCGGATCTTGTGACGCGGCGGGTCCGCGACGGCAATGTGGAAGATCACGTGATCGGCCCCCGGAAAAGGGGGCATGGATAGTAGCCCGCGCTGAAGCGAAGCAAAACCGTGGGTCAGTCGACCCGCACAACGAAAAGCTCCGGACGGGGCGTTGGAAAGACCGTTCGATTTCGTTCCCGCCGGGGCCGAACAACACCCCCGAACCTGATCCGCCAACCCTCGGAATCCGAAAGCGACAGCACTCTCCACGTTGATGTCGCGCGCCCCTCGGCCGCCCGCGAGACACTGCCTTTGAAACGCTATGATACACTCCCCAAGTAGGGCTCCGATCCGGTCCTTTCCGGCGGCTGATTCCCGCCTCGCCGCTTTTTGAGGTTCCTCTTGTTTTTGCTATTGGAAGAGCGTGTTCGCGACGCGGTCGCGTCCCATATCGCCGACCACTATGGCGTCAACGTCGAGGTGATCGTCGAGCAGCCGCCGAAGCCGGAGTTCGGGGAGTTGGCGATTCCGGTCGGTTTCGCGCTGGCCAAGCTGCTGAAGAGGCCGCCGCGCGAAATCATCGAAGAGATCTCGTCGTCAATCGATCCGATCCCCGGGGTTCAGTCCGTCGAATCGGCCGGGGCCGGCTACGTGAATGTGCGTTTCGACCGAGCGGCCTACGCCGCGGCCGTCAACCACCCGCCGCGGCGGGCCGCGACCGCCGCCGAAGGCAAGATCATCGTCGAACACACGAACATCAACCCCAACAAGGCCGCCCACATCGGGCATCTTCGCAACGCCATTTTGGGCGATACGTTGGTGCGCATGTTACGCGCCGCGGGCCGCGTCGTTGAAGTTCAGAACTATATCGACAACACCGGCGTCCAAGTGGCCGATGTCGTCGCCGCCTTCCACTACCTCGAGAAGAAGACACCGGCCGATGTGCAGGCGCTGATTGATGATCCCGGCGTGCGGTTCGATTACTACTGCTGGGACCTCTACGCGCGGATTTCGCAGCTCTACGAGCAGGACAAATCGACGCAACCGCGGCGCGCCGAAACACTCCACGCAATCGAGGCCGGCGAAGGCGTGCCGGCCGAGATCGGCCGCATTGTCGCCGATGCGATCGTCAACGCTCATCTGGCTACGATGGGTCGAATCGGCGTGGGCTATGACGTATTACCGCGTGAAAGCGAAATCCTGCATTTGCGGTTTTGGGCCTCCGCTCTCGAACTCCTGAAGGAAAAGAAAGCCATCTACTTCGAAACCCAAGGGAAGAACAACGGCTGCTGGGTCATGCCCGGCGAGCTTTTCCGCGCCCCGGCCGAATCAAAGAGCAAGCCGGGAAACCGAGAAGCCGGCGACCAGTCCGACGCTGAGCAAGACCCGCGCGAAGATTCGAAAGTCATCGTCCGCTCCGACGGCACGGTAACCTACGTCGGCAAAGACATCGCGTATCAACTCTGGAAGTTCGGGCTGCTCGGCAAGGATTTCCACTACCAACCCTTCTCCGCCAACTCTCGGGGTCAAACTCTGTGGGCTTCGAGCACCGAGGCCGGCGGCGAAGCGGCGCCGAAATTCGGGGCCGGGGACAAGGTCTACAACGTCATCGACGTCCGGCAATCTTATTTGCAGGACGTCGTAAGGGCGGGGCTGCGGACTCTCGGCTACGAGCGGGAAGCGGACAATTCCATTCACTTCTCCTACGAAATGGTCGCGCTTTCACCGCGCTGTTGCGCCGAGTTGGGTATCGAGCTTTCGGAAGAAGATCGCCGCCGGCCGCATGTCGAGGTCTCGGGCCGCAAAGGACTCGGCGTCAAGGCCGATGATCTGATCGATCTGCTGATCGAAAACGCTCTCGGGGAGGTTCGCGACCGCCATGAGCAATTCGACGAGAAGACGCAGCGCGAAATCGCGACCCAGATCGCCGTGGGAGCCTTGCGCTATTTCATGCTGAAATTCACGCGGACGTCGGTCATCGCCTTCGACTTTCAAGAAGCGCTCAGTTTCACGGGCGAAACCGGGCCCTGCATTCAGTACGCCGCCGTCCGGGCGCGCAACATTCCGCGGAAACTCGAAGCGCGAGGTGAGACAGTACCTGATTTCGAGAAGGAACTCGACGCCGGTGCCTTCGCCCGCCAACTCAAGGTCGAGGATTTCTGGCAGTTGCTCTTGGCAGCCTCGCGACGCGAGTGGACGATCGAAAAAGCGATTACCGCCGGGGAACCCGCGCAATTGGCGCGCTACGGTTTCCAGCTCGCGCAGGCGTTTAACACTTTCTACCAGCAGCCCAAAAATAACATCCTCAACGAGACCGACCGCGAAAGGAAGGTCTTCCTGCTCTGGATGACGCAATTCTTCCTCAAAGAGCTGGAACAGGTGTTAGCTACAATGGGGATTCCGGCTCCCGAAGTGATGTGAGCCGCCGGCCCGCTTTCCCCGTCAGGCGGTGAGAAGTGTGGGCTGGAGGGATGGCGTCGGGGGGTGTCCCGGCAACAACAGGCTCCGGCGAGGGCCGTGGGTAACAGGCGAGGGACTGGTGCTTTGCCCAGACAATGTCGGGGGAACTCTACTTTTCTTTTCGTAGCCCTTGGAGACAGCCGTTTGAAGCCCGGTGAGGAGCCGCGGCCGAGGCGCTCTTCGCGGCCAACGATACTCTCGTCCGGAGGAATACGGCGGCTGTTTGACCTTCGGGTTGAGCGGACGTTCGATGGCCTTCACCCGCGGCTCTCGCGGGAGCCTGTTGTTGCCGGGAAGGGCGCTCCCATCGAAAGGCGGCGGCTGAGGGGCTGTGAAAAAATCGGGACTGCGCCGAGCGCCGACCGAATAAGTTCCATTGAATCCGTAACCGCATCCGGCGCGAAGTGGACTGTGCCCGATTTTTCACAGCCCCTGAGGCACCGCGCCGATCACGGTGAAATGTGACGAGGGTTGTCGCGGCTTTGATCGAACGTCGCGGACGCATTTTGATTGGCCGCCGGCGCGATGATCAGGATCACGCCGGTAAATGGGAGTTCCCCGGAGGCAAGGTCGAAGAAGGCGAAACACCCCGGCAGGCGCTTTCCCGCGAGTTACACGAGGAACTCGGCGTCCAACTGGAACCCGGCCGCGAAATCACCCGCTATCGCTATCAGTATCCCGGCCGCGAAGAGATCGAATTGCAGTTTTTCCGAGTGGAAGATGTCGGCGGAGAGATCGACGGGACCCAGTTCGCGGAAATTCGCTGGGAGCCGCTCGAGCGCCTTCCCTCATTCGACTTCCTAGCCGGCGATGTCGATTTCGTAAACGCGCTCGCCCGCGGGGAATATCGAAGCCCGAAACCGGGGCCGTAAGCCGGCAATCCACCCAACGCAAGATCGCGAACAATCCTCCCCAATCTTCTCCCCTCTCTCCGCCCCCGATCCGTTACGATGGTCCGTTGTGACCCGCCGGGGATTCTGCCGAGGATTGACCGCCGCCGGCTTGACGCTCGGCTGCAATACTGCAACTCGTCCCCGCATCGCGGCGGTCACCGGATCGATCCTTCCTGAAGAACTCGGCACTACCCTCGTCCACGAGCACATCATCGCGGACCTGCGGCCGCCTGGGGAGCGTAAGCCCGACGACTACAAACGCGACCACGCGATCGAGACATGTCTTCCCTTTCTCAACGACCTCAGAGGAGCCGGCTGCCGCACCGTGGTCGAGCCGTCTCCGATCCTCGTTCGCCGCGATCCGGAGGCGCTGCGTATTCTTTCCGACGAAAGCGGACTTCAGATCATCGCCTCGACGGGAGTATACGGCGCGATCGGGGGCCGCTTCGTTCCGAGCTATGCCCACACGGAAACCGCCGAGCAATTGGCGGACCGTTACGTCCGAGAGATCCAGCAGGGTATTGGCGAAAGCGGCATTCGCGCGGGGTTCATCAAGAGCGGAGTGAATCCAACCTCTCCCTTGACTCCGATCGAGCGCAAGCTGGTGCGGGCGGCGGCGCTTGCCCAGCGCCGGACCGGCTTAGCCCTCGGCATCCACTCCGGTCCGGCGGCCCCGGTGCTCGACGAGTTGGAGATCCTTGAAACCGCCGGCATCGATCGATCGCGTTTCGTTTGGATCCACGCTCAGGGCGAAAAGGATCTCTCGACCGTCCTGCGCATCGCCCGCCGCGGCGTCTGGATTAGTTACGACGGCATCAACCCGCGGAACGCCGAGGCGACGAATTGGATTCTCAAAGGTGTCCGCGAGATGGCTGAGGAGGGTCTGTTGGATCGTGTCCTTATCTCCCAAGATGCCGGCTGGTACCAACCTGGGAAAACCGACCAGAAAGAGTTTCGCGGCTACACAGGCTTGTTTGATGACTTCCTCCCCCAGCTGCGGCAAACCGGCTTCGGACAAGCGGAAATCGATCAGTTGCTCATCGAAAATCCCCGCCGCATGCTAACGCCGAGCGTTGTGTAGGTGTGACGGGCGGGCAGTTCCCCCGATCTCCCCTGTCCCGGCCCCCCCGATCTCTCCGTGGTCCACTGCCAATCCGATTTCAGGATGGCTTCGCGATCACACGTGATCTCCATCCTCTCGTCGGGCCCCGGATCACGTAATGGATGTAAATAATTCGTGCTGTATGGCCCGCGTGAGACCGCAACGGAGCATTTGTATATAGAGGGATTGTTCGCTGGATTCGGACAAAACCTGCGATGCTTTGACGAAATTCAGAGCCAGTGCCGCTGTTCAGTGTCGAACGAACGTACGAGCCGCCATAGGGCGGTCTTGCGAACTCAGTCTGGAGATAAACCGTGATGAAACAAAAACTTTCGAGCTTAGCAATCCCAGGAATTACGCTAGCTGTGATTGTCGCGTTCCTTGCGCTGCCCCCGGGCTCCTCTCAACCGCCCACCCGGATCCTCCCCACGTTCAGCATCTCCCCGGCCACACTGCCCACCGGTGAGACCTCGAGCGTTCTCGCATGCGTCCACAATGGGAGCGCGGCATCAAATCGAACCCTGGACACCGGCGATTCTTTCGGCTTCACTTTCGGTCCCGCGTGCACAGTCGGGCTGGCCGTTGACGCCGGTGCGGTTGTCAACTCGAACGCCTTTGCGGATGTCAATTTTGGGGTCGGTTTCGATGCTGCCAACGAGGTAGCCATCACCTACAACGGAACTCCGGTCGTTTTTCCTCCCGGCGATAGCTTTTGTGCCATCGTGACATTCGACGGACCCGCCAATAATTCCGCGTGTACCGTAGCTTCCGCGGCTCCGAACACCAACAATTACAACCCTCCGGCTCCCGATTTCAATCTCATTTCAGTCGTGGATTTCGGCCCCGGTGGTGGGGTGCCGGCGGACACGATTGTTCTGTCGAGCACGGGAGTCTGCCCGGCCGGCTTTGCAGCGTTCCCGACATTTGACGGGCGTTTTCTGGTGGCCGGGGCGATCGCCGGTGCACTCGGCGGGGCCGATACTCACACCCACGACGCGGGAACATATGCAGCCGGCGCTCATACACACACCGTCGAAGGTTCGGGATCTCCTAACGACGTCAGGTTTGTGGATGACAATAGCGGAGGTGATGATCATCTGGTGAGTGGGCAGAACCACACTCACTCTCTTTCCGCGGCCGAAGCCGCGGGTGGCGCAGTCGCGGGCGTATTCGATCTAGGTGACAATCGTCCTGCATTCGCGACTATCACGCTGTGCAGAGCTACTTAGGCTCATGCGCCGGCGGCATCCACGCGATCAACTCTCGAACGTGATTCGCTGAGATCAACAGGTTGATGCAGGCCAAGGCTTGTCGGGCTGGAGCTCAGGATAACGGGCTTGTCAAACCGGCTTGCCCCAGTTCGTAGCGGTGGTGTCAAATCTGCCAGGTCCGGCCTTCGAGGCTTTGTCCACATCGATGCCGCCGGTCGTGTAGATCTTCGTCCACCAACCGAGATCGAGCCTCCAGCCCACCAGGTCGAACATGTGAACGCACATGTCGCCGATGATGCCGTTGCCGCACTTCATAAACGCAAGCCAACGCCGCGGATAGACCAGCGAATTATAGGGCCCCCACACCGATGTCGGCCGACTTCTCCGCGACATCCTCCGGAAATCCTCCGATAGCTCCATTGCCACATTCACGCCGAGACACTTCGATACAATTAGACACGTTCGGCCGCCCATCCAACGTGTATGGGGAGTCGGCCGTTGTTAGACCGGGGGAGGGATCACGGATGGAGGGCCGGCCGGCGGACGGCGTCTCCCACGAGCGCCGGCAACGGGCACGATCTTCCAATCCGCTTCCGGCCGCTTTCGACGGCCCAGCGCCTCTCTCGCTTTTCAGCGGACAAGCACCGGCCTAATGAAACCCAAGCCCGTGAGCCTTGACCGAGCGATCCACTTCATTCATCACGAATCATGAAACTTGTCACCTTTGAATATCGCGGCGAAGACCGCCTTGGCGTCCTGAGCGGCGAATTTGTCGTGGACCTGAACCGCGCCTCGCGCGAAATGCCGGGCGACCGGTCGGCGGCCGAAATTTCTCCCCGCATCGTGCCCTTTCTCGAGGCCGGCGAGCCGGCGCGGGCCGCGGCGCGTCAAATTCTTGCGCGAGTCGAGGGCGAAGCCCGCGACCCGGCCAAGCGCGAAAAATTGACCTCGACGGATGTGCTGATCCCGTCGGCGTCGGTGAAGCCGCGGGCACCCGTCCCGCAGCCCCCGAAAGTAATCGCGGCGTGGGTCAACTACGGCGAGCACGGCAAGGAGGCGCGGATCGAGGCCCCCAACCAAGCGCCCCTGTTCTTCACGATTTGGCCGACGGCGGTGATCGGTCCCGGCGATCCGATCGTGCTGCCGCGAATCAGCCGCGACGTCGATTTCGAGGCGGAATTGGCGCTCGTGATCGGCAAGCGGGGCAAGGATGTCCCGGCCGCCGAAGCCTACGATTACGTCGCCGGCTACACCTGCCTCAATGACGTCAGCGCGCGGGATTATTCGCTGAAGCGCATGATCGGCGCCGTGGGGCCTTCCGATATCCAGAAGAGTTTCGACACGTTTGCTCCCATGGGTCCATGTTTGGTCACCGCCGACGAGGTGGGGGATCCACAACGCCTGGCGATCAAACTCTCCATCGACGGGGAGGTCATGCAGGACGACAATACCTCGACGATGAACCACCACATTCCGCGGCTGATCGAGTATCTTTCCCAAATCACAACGCTCGAACCGGGAGACGTGATCACGACCGGAACGCCCCCCGGCGTCGGCTTCGCGCGCACCCCGCCCCGGTATCTGCAACCGGGAGAGACCGTTCGGATCGAGATCGAGAAAATCGGCCTGCTGGAAAATCCCGTGATCGCGGCGGAAGGCCGTCCGCCGGAGTGGGCCGATTCCGAAAAGGGACTTCCAACAAGAAAAGGGCCGTGCTAACGTCCCCGTAGGGGGGGTAGGTGGCCTGTATTCTCATTGCGGAAGACGATGCGCCGACCGCTCGTTTGTTGCGCGGCATCCTCGAGGGGGAAGGGCACGACGTTCACGCCGTTTCCGACGGGGCGCTCTGTTTGGCGGCGGCGCGCGCGCGAGCCTTTGATCTGGCGCTCGTCGACATCGTTCTGCCCGGTCGGTCCGGCCTCGAGGTCGTTGAGGATTTGCGCCGCGATTTTCACTCGATAAAGATCATCGCCATGTCGGGCGGCGGTCCCAGGAGGCCGGATCAACTGTTGGTCCGCGCGCGGGAGCTGGGTGCCGATCGGATCGTTCACAAACCCTTCTTCCCGGATGAAATCGTGGAGTCCGTTCGGGTGCTGCTGGGCTCGGAGCAGGCCGATCCGGCGACGGTGGGCGGCTGAGCGGGGACCTCGTCTCCGGGTCGAGCCCTCGGGTGTCGCGCGGCCCCCTCCGCCGAGTTTTCGAGTAGCCGAATCCCCGTTTTTCCGGTTTCGTTGACAGCTTCCCCAACGGGTGTTAGCTTGAAGAGTTCTCACTTTCGGCATGGACACCCCCCCAGCGGTTAGCGCCCTCGAAAAGACACCCCTGCATGCCGTTCACCTCGCGTCCGGCGCGCGCATGACGGACTTTGGCGGCTGGGATATGCCGCTGGAATATTCCGGCATTATCGCCGAACACAGGGTGGTGCGCACGGCCGTCGGGCTGTTCGATGTCAGCCATATGGGGGAGATCGAGATTCGCGGCCCCCAAGCGCTCGAATTCGTCAACCATGTCACCTCGAATGATGCCTCCCGGTTGGTCGACGGGCAGGCGCACTATTCCGGGTTGCTCTATCCCAACGGCACTTTCGTCGACGATATTCTCGTCCATCGGATGGGCGCGAACGAGTTCTTCCTGTGCGTCAATGCGTCGAATCAGGAGAAAGACTTCGAATGGATCGCCTCGAAGAACCGTTTTGACGCCGAAGTGGAGTTGACGAGCGAGCGCTATGTGCAGTTGGCGATCCAAGGGCCGTTAGCGGTGTCGACGCTGGCCAAGCTCACCGACGTGTCTCTCGACCCGATCGGGTATTATCATTTCACTCGGGGCGGGGTCGGCGGGGCCGAGGCTCTGATCGCGCGCACCGGGTACACCGGAGAAGACGGGTTCGAAATCTATGTTCCGCCCCGGGAAGGCCCGCGACTTTGGGCGGCGGTGATCGAGGCGGGCGCGGAGTTCGGAATCCTTCCCTGCGGCCTCGGCGCCCGCAACACGTTGCGCCTCGAATCGGCGATGTCGCTCTATGGGCACGAGATCGACGACACGATTACACCGTATGAAGCCCGTTTGGGGTGGATCGTCAAGCTCGGCCAAGGCGATTTCATCGGCCGCGACGCCTTGGTCACACAAAAGGAAATGGGTTGCAAACGCTGCTTGGCGGGTTTCGAGATGCGCGGGCGGGGAATCGCCCGCGACGGCCATCGCGTTCTTGTCGGCGGCGAAGACGTAGGCTGGGTGACCAGTGGATCGCCGGCGCCGTTTTTGGAGAAAAATATAGGACTTTGCATGTTGCCGTCCTCGCGGGCCGAGGTCGGGCGGACAATCGAAATCGCGGTGCGGCAGCGGCGGGTAGAGGCTGAGTTGGTGGGGCTTCCGTTTTATTCGCGGAAAAAGTAGATAACGACATGTATCCGGAAAAATATCAATACACTCGCGAGCACGAGTGGGTCAATGTCGAAGGCGACGAAGCGACCATCGGCATCACGCATCACGCCCAGGACCAACTCGGCGACGTGGTATTCGTCGAGTTACCGAAAGTCGGCGCGGCGCTCCACGCCATGCTTTCTTTCGGAACCGTCGAATCGGTCAAGGCCGTTTCCGAAATCTACGCCCCGTTGGGCGGCGAGGTCATTGCCGTCAACGAGTCGTTGATTGACGCTCCCGAGGTGCTCAATGAGAACCCGCACGGCGCGGGTTGGCTGATCAAAATCCGTATTCGCGACAAGAACGAATTGCGGAATCTCATGTCGGCCGACGATTACGCCGCCTATGTAGCCGCCGAAACGGAGTCCTGAGCGAGTGCGCTACCTTCCCAAGTCTCCTCAAGAACGCCGAGAAATGCTGGACTCGATGGAACTCGAGTCGACGGAGGAATTGTTTGCGCAAATCCCCGGTCCGCTGCTTCTGAAGCGACCGCTCGAGATCCCGCCGGGGCAGTCGGAATACGAAATCATCGACTACTTTCGAGGCTTGGCCGCGGAGAACGTCGCGCCCGAGGGCGGCCCGGAGCAGGACTTGGCCTCGGCGAGCTTTTTGGGCGCGGGCGTCTACCGCCACTACCGTCCTGTCGTGATCGACGCGTTGGTCACGCGCGGAGAATTCCTCACCGCCTACACCCCCTACCAGGCGGAGATTTCGCAAGGCACCCTCACGACGATCTTCGAATTTCAGACGATGATCTGTCAGTTGACGGGGATGGAGGTAGCCAACGCCTCCATGTACGACGGCTCGACCGCGGTGCCCGAGGCCGCCATGATGGCCGTGCGAATCACCAAGCGCGACAAGGTTTTGGCGGCGCGATCGGTGCATCCCGAATACCGGCAGGTGCTCGATACATATCGTCGGCATCAGGAGATTCCGGCGGAGTCGGTCGCGTATGACGCCGAGACCGGGGGCATCGACTTCGAAGACCTGGAAGCGAAGCTCAGTGACGAGGTAGCCGCGGTCATTGTCCAATCGCCGAACTTTTTCGGCGTGGTCGAGGACACGCGGCGAGCGGCCGAGTTGGCGCAAAGCCATGGGGCGTTGTTGGTGGTGGTGTTTACCGAAGCCGTTTCCCTCGGTTTGCTCGAACCCCCTCGCGAGGCCGATATCGTTATCGGGGAATTGCAATCATTCGCGCACCCGCCGAGTTACGGCGGGCCGTTCGTGGGCGTTTTGGCGGCTCAGCGGAAATACGTTCGCCAGATGCCGGGCCGACTGGTCGGTGAGACCGTTGATTCGGAGGGAAACCGCGCGTTTTGTTTGACCTTGGCCACGCGGGAGCAACACATCCGCCGCACCAAGGCGACGTCGAATATCTGCACGAATCAAGCTCTGGTGGCGCTGATGGCCGCGGTGTACATGACCGTATTTGGAAAGCAAGGTTTGCGGGAGTTGGCCGAGCAAAATCTTGCGAAGGCCCACTATCTGGCGGGCGAAATTGAAAAACAGGGGGGGCGGCGGGTTTTCTCGGGCCCGTTTTTCAATGAGTTTGTCATGCGCGGGCAAGACCCGGAGGTTAACCGACGGGCACAAGAGGCCGGCATCATCGGCGGTCTTGATCTGGGGCGGTTCTATCCCGAGTTGGAGGGCGCCCTGCTGATTTGCGCCACCGAAATGAACCGCCGCCCGGATATGGACCGCTACGCGGCAAACTTTGCTATGACGCGTTGACCGGAGACGGGCATTCCGTGCATCAACGAATCAAAACCTCATGACCCCAAAAGTCCGTTCCCACATCACGCAAAACGAACCGCTCATCTTCGAGCACTCCTCGCCCGGCAAGATCGGGTATCAACTGCCGCCGCTCGACGTGCCCGCCCTCGACCCGGCGGCGTGCCTGGGCGCCGACAATGTTCGCGCGGAAATCCCCGGCTTTCCCGAAGTCAGCGAGGTCGAGATCATTCGGCACTTCACGCGGCTTTCCACTTGGAACTACGCCATTGATCTCGGCCTCTACCCGCTCGGCTCCTGCACCATGAAATACAACCCGCGTGTCAACGAATACGTGGCGCGCATCGAGGGATTGGCGATGGCGCATCCCTACCAGCCCGAGGCCCTCTCGCAGGGGGCGATGCGTGTTCAGGTCCAGCTCGAGCAATACTTGGCGGAGATTTGCGGCATGCACGCCGTCACGCTGCAACCCGCCGCCGGGGCGCACGGCGAGCTCACCGGCATACTGTTGATTCGCGCTTACCTGGAGTCACTCGGCAACCCCCGTCAAACCGTGTTGATCCCCGATTCCGCCCACGGGACCAACCCGGCGACCGCCGCCATCGCCGGCTATGAGGTCCGCGAGATCCCGTCCAACAACAGCGGCATGATCGACCTCGAAGCTCTCGATCAAGTCGTCGACGACACCGTTGCCGCCTTGATGGTCACCAACCCCAACACGCTCGGCATTTTCGAACAGGACATCGCCAAGGTTGCCGAGCTATTGCATTCCCGCGGGGCGTTGCTCTACATGGACGGCGCGAATATGAACGCCCTGGCCGGCATTACCCGCCCCGGCGATTTCGGCGTCGACGTGATGCACTTGAACCTGCACAAGACCTTCTCCACGCCCCACGGCGGCGGCGGTCCCGGCGCCGGTCCCGTGGCCGTCAAGAAGCGTCTCGAACCGTTTCTTCCAATCCCGCGTATGGTCGAGAGCGACGGCAAACTCTCCTACGATGAGCAACGCCCCGGGACAATCGGGCGTGTCCGCGCCTACTGCGGGAATTTCGGCGTCCTGGTGCGCGCGCTGGCGTATATCCGGGCGCACGGCGGCGAGGGCTTACGCAACGCCACCGTGGACGCGGTCCTCAACGCGGGCTACATTCGCAAGGGCATCGAGAATGACTATCACTTGCCCTTCGATGCGCCCTCGATGCACGAGTGCGTTTTCAGCGACGATAAGCAACAGGCCCACGGCGTTAAGACAGGCGACATCGCCAAACGTTTGATCGATTACGGGTTTCACCCCTACACGGTGAGCTTTCCGCTGATTATTCACGGGGCGCTGATGATCGAGCCGACCGAGACCGAGAGCAAGGGTGAGTTGGATCTATTCATCGACGCCTTGCGATCGATCGCTCGCGAAGCCGAGCAAGATCCCGAACTCGTCAAGACCGCTCCCCACACGACGCGTACGAGGCGCGTGAATGAAACCCAGGCGGCGCGGCGGCCGGTGTTGCGCTGGGGCGACTGAACCCGCCGCGGTTGCCGGTTCCCGCCGCCCCGCCGGAACTCGCCGCCGTTCCGGCCCTCCGTTTCAAGCCGTTTGCCTCGTGCCTCTCAACTCGTATGGTCGTGAATGATCTTCCAGCCCTCGGAACCTTTGCGCAGGACCAAAGTGAAGATCCCCGACGTCGAGCCGCCTTCAGCGGCGTCTCTGGTCAGCGCGAAACGGCCGATGACGATCGCCACGCTTTCGCCGATCGGCCGCACGTTGAAATCGCTGAAGGCGACCTCGCCCATCCCGGCCGGGCCGGGGTAGCGCTGCCTGTAGCCGGCCAGAATGGCGTCGTAACCCTTGACGATCTTGGCGCCCACATAGGCGGTTCGCGTAGAGTTTTCATAGCTCGCCATGAAACCGGCGATGTCTCCGCGGTTCCAGGCCCGGGCCTGAGTTTGGAGCATGGTTTTGATGGCGGTCTCGTCGGCGGATTCCGCGCGGATTCCGGATGCCGAGAAGAAAATGGCCAGGGCGGCGAGGGTCACGGTTGTGCGTTTCATGGTGAGCCAGGCTACCATACGCCGGCCGCGGCCGTTGCGGGCCCGCGGAGCGCCGGAAGCGGCCCCGCCGCCGGTGGTTTCTCGTCCGGCGGAACCAACTACAATTGGGACGGAGGGCCATGTCAGCTCGCAGTCACCTACCCGCCGCGGTCGGCGCAATCCTTTTCGTGGCCGGCTTCTTCGGGGCTGTTGTTCGGTTTGCCGCCGCGGCCGATCCGGCGCTGCCGTCCACCGTCGTCTTCAATCGCGACATCCGGCCGATCCTCTCCGACAAATGTTACGCCTGTCACGGACCTGACGAAGCCAATCGCAAGACGGCGCTTCGTTTCGATCGCTCCGAGAGCGCTTTGGCTCCCTTGCCCGCCGGCGGACGTGCCATCGCGCCGGGCGATCCCAAAGCCTCCGCGATGGTTGAACGAATCACGAGCAACGACCCCGCCCGTCGCATGCCGCCCGCTTATCTGGGGCATGACGCCTTGCCCGACCGCGAAATCGCTCTGATTCGCCGCTGGATCGAACAAGGCGCCGAATGGCAAAAACATTGGTCCTTTCTCGCCCCCGAGAAGGCCCCGTTGCCCCAAGTTCTCTCACCCGGCCGCGCGATCGGGCCGATCGATCATTTCATCGTGCGCCGCTTCGGGCGCGAAGGTCTCACCCTATCTCCCGAGGCCGCCCGCCCGACGCTGATTCGCCGCGCGACGCTTGATTTGACCGGCCTACCGCCCACGCCCGCCGAAGTCGATGCCTTCCTCGCCGACCGCTCGGCCGACGCCTACGAAAGGGTCGTTGACCGCCTGCTTGCCTCGCCCCGGTACGGCGAACGCATGTCCTATCGCTGGCTCGACGCCGCCCGTTACGCCGATACGCATGGTTACCAGAACGACCGTCCGCGCGACATGTGGCGCTGGCGCGATTGGGTGATCGAGGCTTTCAACAGCAACATGCGGTTCGACCGTTTTACCATCGAGCAGCTCGCCGGCGATTTGTTGCCCGACCCCACCCTCGACCAACTCATCGCCACGGCCTTTAACCGCAACCACCGCGGCAACGGTGAGTTGGGAATCGTTCCCGAGGAATACCACGTCGAATACGTGGTCGATCGCGTGGAAACCACATCGACGGTATGGATGGGCTTGACGATGGGTTGCGCTCGTTGCCACGACCATAAATACGACCCCGTCACGCAGAAAGAATTTTATAGGTTTTACGCCTATTTCAACAACGTTCCCGATCGCGGGCGTTACTTCAAATACGGAAATACACCGCCGGTCGTCGCCGCGCCGACGTGCGAGCAGAGCAAAGAGCTGGCGCTGCTCGACGGCCGCATTGAAACGGCTCGCGAGGCGTTCGCCGCGCTCCAAGCGGAAATCGAACCAGCCCGGCGCGAGTGGGAAGAGAGCATAACCGCGTCCGGCCGTGTTGTGAGTTGGGCCTACGAGCGCGACCTGCTCTACCGCTTCCCGATGGACGACGGCGTCATCTCTCCAGGGAAAGCCCGTTTCGACGGCAGCGGCTATGTGGACCTCGGGGACCGCGCCAATTTCAGCTTTTACGACGAGTTCTCGGTCGCCGCCCGCATCGATCCGGAGACTCCGACCGGCGGTATCGTCACGCGCCTGCGCGCCGAAGCCTCGACACGCGGCGGCAAGGGCTGGGGATTCTACCTCGAGGACGGCAAATTACTCGTCGACATGATATCGAGCGACATCGATGACCGCGTCACCGTTGAGACGCGCGAGCCTATCGCTCCAGGACCCCGTCACGTCGTCCTGACCTACGACGGCTCGCGGCTCGCCGCCGGCGTTCGGCTTTTCGTCGACGGCCGCCAACAAGCTTCGCGAACCGTCAAGGATCATTCCAATAACGATTTCCAAATCGACGACGAGCCCCTGCGCATCGGCCATGGCCCGCGTCTCGAAGATCGTTTTCAAGGACAAATCGGCGACGTGAGGATCTACGACCGTCGGCTCACCGGCGAAGAAGTTTTGCTCATCGCGGCCGGCGAATCGGTCACGGCGATCGCCGGCATGTCGCCCCAAGACCGCACCGAGGCGCAACAAGCGAAGATCCGGCGGGCCTTTCTCTCGCACTACGCGCCGAAGAAAATCCGCGATGCCTGGCGTTCTTGGAAAGAACTCGAGGACCAACGAGAGCGACTCGTCGACGGCTTTCCCACTGTGATGGTGATGGCCGAGATGGACCCGCCGCGCCGCACCCGACTGCTCAAGCGCGGCGCCTACGACGCACCGGGAGAAAGCGTCACAGCGGCCGTCCCGAGTCTTCTGCCCGCGCTGCCGGCCGGGGCGCCGAACAACCGGCTGGGCCTCGCGCGTTGGATAGTGGATCGCGAAAATCCGCTGACCGCCCGCGTGACGGTCAACCGTTTTTGGCAGATGCTTTTCGGAACCGGCTTGGTGGCGAGCGTGGAAAACTTCGGTTCCCAGGGCGAATGGCCGACGCACCCCGAACTGCTCGATTGGCTCGCCGTTGAATTCATGGAAAGCGGCTGGGACGTCAAGAGCATTCTCAAAACCATCGTCATGAGCGCGACCTATCGGCAGTCGTCGAAAGTGACGCCCGAGCTGATCGGCAAAGACGCCGAAAACCGTTTACTCGCCCGCGGGCCGCGCCTGCGCCTCGCCGGCGAGAGCATTCGCGATCAAGCGCTCGCGATTTCGGGTTTGTTGACCGAACAACAGGGCGGCCCCTCGGTGCGGCCCTATCAGCCCCCGGGATTGTGGAAGGAGTTGTCGAACTGGGACGCCTATGAGCATGACCGCGGCGACAAGCTTTACCGTCGCGGCCTCTATACGTTTTGGAAGCGAACGATCGCGCCGCCGGCGATGCTGACCTTCGACGCCTCGGACCGCGAGACCTGCATTGTTCGCGAAACCCGCACCAATACGCCCTTGCAAGCCCTCAACCTGATGAACGACGTGACCTACGTCGAAGCCGCGCGCAAATTCGCCGAGCGTCTCATGCGGGAAGGCGGCCCGAGCCCCGAGCAACGGCTGGCATACGGTTTTCGGCTCGCGACCGCGCGCCTGCCCGCCGCCGAAGAGCGGGCCGTCTTGCTGCAAAGTTTTCGCCGCTATCGGGACCGCTTTCAAACGGCTCCCCAAGACGCCGTGCTGTATCTCGGCGTCGGCGAATCACAGCGCGACGAAACGATCGAACCGGCCGAACTGGCGGCCTACGCGGCGGTCGCCGGCCTGATCCTCAACCTGGATGAGACGATCACAAAAGAGTAGGCCGGCACGGGCCGACCGCCGGCATTAAAGTCTCCGGCTACCCCAACTTCTTCCGCAACAACTCGTTGACGACCTTCGGATTGGCCTGCCCGCGCGTGGCCTTCATCACCTGCCCCACGAAAAATCCCAGCACGCCGGTCTTGCCACCGCGGTAGGTTTCGACCTGGCCGGGGTTGGCGGCGATTACCTCGTCGATCAGCGTTTCAATGGCCGCCTCGTCGCTGATTTGTTCCAGGCCCTCGGCCTTGATGATCTCCCCAGCCCTGCCCTTGCCGTCGAACATTTTGGCGAAAATCTCCTTGGCCAGCTTGCCGGAAATCGTTCCGTCGGCGATGTATTTCACCAGTTCCGCCAAGTCGGCCGAGGAAACCGGGGAGTCGTCGAGGGTCTTGCTCGCCGCCTTCAACGCCCCGGAAAGTTCTCCCTGCACCCAGTTGGCCGAGAGCTTCGGTTCGCCTGACGCCTTGGCCGTTTCCTCGAAGTAGTCGGCCGTCTGGCGAGTCGAAGTCAGCACGCGAGCGTCGTATTCGGTAACGCCGTATTCGTCGCCAAAACGTTTGCGCTTCGCGGCCGGCAGTTCGGGCATCGCGTCGCTGACTCGCCGCTTCCATTCGTCGCTGATCACCAGCGGCATCAAGTCGGGCTCGGGGAAATAGCGGTAGTCGTGGGCATGCTCCTTCGAGCGCATCGCGACAGTGATACCGCTCGGGACGTTGTAAAGGCGCGTTTCCTGCCTGATTTCTCCGCCTGCTTCGATCACCGCCACTTGGCGCGCGATCTCGTAATCCAGCGCGCGCTGAACGTAGCGGAACGAGTTGAGGTTCTTCACCTCCACCTTGGTGCCGAATTTCTCTTGCCCCCGGGGACGAACCGAAACATTCGCGTCGCAGCGCAGGTGGCCTTTTTCCATGTCGCAGGTCGAGACGCCGATGTACTGCATGATCTGCTTGAGTTCGGTCAGGTAGGCGACCGCTTCCTGGGAAGTTCGCATGTCGGGTTCGCTGACGATTTCCGCCAACGGCATACCCGTGCGGTTTAAGTCGACATAACTGTAGCGGTCACTGTCGCTAAACCCGTCATGGATATTCTTTCCGGCGTCGTCTTCCAGATGCAGGCGCGTGACCCCGATACGCTTGGTCCCCCCGTCGAGCGGCGCGTCGAGCCGGCCGTGCTCAGCAACCGGTTGGTCGTATTGGGAAATCTGATATCCCTTGGGCAGGTCGGGGTAGAAATAGTTCTTGCGCGCAAACCGCGAGAAAGGCCGGATTTCGCAGCTGAGGGCCAGCGACGCGCGGATCGCCAGATTCACTACCTCGCGGTTCAACACCGGCAAGGCGCCGGGAAGCCCCAGACAGACCGGGCAGGTCTGGGTGTTGGGAGGATTGCCGAATTCGGTTGAACAGCCGCAAAAGATCTTCGTATTCGAGAGCAGTTGGACGTGCACCTCGAGGCCGATGACGGGCTCGTAGGCGGCGATCGTTTCAGGGGCGGCCAAGCCGCTTTCGGGAAGATCCATTCACTTTCCTCGCGGGCTGTTTCGAGCCCGCCGTCTCGAACGAAAATTATACCAAGGGGGCGGCCGAAAGCCGCCTCGAGCGTCGCGCAATCGACGCGCGTGTTGACCCTAACCCGACCGGGCCGGTAAGCTGTGAAACGGCTTCGGTAAGGCGAAAAACGGCGCCGGCCGAGAGCGGGACGGGCACTCCGGTCCGTCCGCCAAGAGGAGCGATGCGAAGTTCATGTTCTTAATAACCGGCGGCGCGGGCTACATCGGCGGCGTGGTCGCCGAACAGTTGCTCGACCTCGGCGACGAGGTCGTTATCTACGACAATCTCTCGCGGGGCTATCGCGACGCGGTTCCCGAAAAGGCGGTTTTCGTCGAAGCCGAGTTGGCTGATCGAGACCGCTTGGCCAAGGTTTTCAAAGACTACCCGATCACCGGCGTGCTGCATTTCGCCGCCTTCGCCCTGGTCGGTGAATCGATGCGGCAGGCGGCTCGCTATTTCCACAACAATCTCGGCTGCGCGCTGGTCCTTTTGGAAGAAACCCAACGTGCCGGGGTCGACCGTTTCGTCTTCTCCTCGACCTGCGCCGTTTTCGGGGACAAGAACCCGCCCCCGATCAGTGAAGCGGCGAACAAGGCGCCGATCAACCCTTACGGGGAATCCAAGTTGGCCGTCGAAAAAGCGCTCGCGTGGTATCGTCACTCGCACGGATTGAATTACTTTGCGTTGCGTTACTTCAATGCTTGCGGGGCGACCGAGTTGCGCGGCGAGCGTCACGAGCCCGAGACCCATCTGATTCCGCTCGTCTTTCGGGCCGCGGCCGGCGAAAGTGAAGGCATCCGAGTGATGGGAACCGACTACCCCACCCCAGACGGCACCTGTATTCGCGACTATATCCACGTCTTGGATCTCGCCGAGGCCCATATTCTCGCGCTGCGCGCGGCGCCGGACTTGTCGGGTTGCTACAACTTGGGGACCGGGAAGGGCGATTCGGTGCGCGAAGTGATTGACACCGTCCGCCGAATGACCGGACGAGACGTTCCCGAGATTGTCGCGCCCCGCCGACCCGGCGACCCGCCGGAATTAGTGGCGGACCCGAGTCTGGCCGAGCAGGCTCTCCATTGGCGGGCACGGCTGGACCTGGAAGCGGCGGTCACGAGCGCCTGGGAGTTCAAGAAGAAACACACGCCGGGGCTTTAGCCCGAAGGGCGCGTTGGGGGTCTCGCAACCCGTTATCCATGGACGACGCCGACCACTCATCGGGCCAAGTGCGGCCGCGGGCCGCCGCCGGCCCCGTCCCCGACGAACCTCCAACTCCGTTCGACCCCCGGGATTTCTACGAAGAGTACGTCCGGCATCACGTCCCTCACCATCGCACCCCGTCCGGTCTCAAGGGCCTGATTCTGCGGATCCTGCCCTATTGGTCCTACCGCGAATGGCGTTTTTGGTGACGCTGTGTACCCCGCGGCGGGATCTTGCTCGACTTCGGGTGCGCCCGCGGCCGCGAAATTTTCGCCCGGCGAGCCGCGAGCGCCATCGGCGTCGACATAGCCCACAACGCGCTTGTTGATTGCCGGCGCCATTACACTCTGGCTGTCCGGGCGCGGCTTGCCCCTCTGCCCTTCGCCGACCTCAGCGTCGACTGCGTCGTGACGTCGCATGTAATGGGCCACATCCCGCTTGAGGAGAAGGACGGCCTTGTCGCGGAAATGATGCGGGTCTTGAAGCCGGGAGGCCGCGGCCTCCATTGGATCGAGACCGACAGCAAGCACCCGCTCGTTACGTGGGCCAAGAAGGATCCCGCGCTCTATCACAAGGCCTTCATCCAACCCGACGGGCACATCGGGTTGGAGATGACCCGCGATGTCGTCGCGCGCTTCGAGCGTCACGGCTTCCGCCTACGGAGCGCGGTTTACTCCGACAGCGGCCCGTTTCATCCGCGCTTGATGGTGAAGCACTTTGACAATGCCTACCGCGAGGCTTCCAGGGATCTCGATCGCCGCGTTTGTTGGAGCCGCCGACTGCTCGACATTCCTCTTGCGCTGGCCGCCGTCGAGGTATGGCTCGGACTCCACCACGTCACGTTCGGCCGCCGGAGCGGCTCGGCGGAAACCGCCCAATTCGTCGGATTAGTGCTCGAGAAACCGTCGCGCGGGGATCCTCCGATCGTCACGTCGAACCGCGCTCCGGGCCGCGCCTGACCGACAATCGGCGGCCGGCCTAGCGTCGCGGGCGCCGAGAAACACGGCTTAGCCCAGGCTTAGACCTGAAACTGTGTCACGACGCTTTGGAGTTGCCCGGCCAGCACCGCCGTCGCTTCGGCGGCGTTCAACGTTGCGTCAGCTTCGTGGGAAGTTTCCTCGGCGTTTCTTGAAAGTTCTTCGAGGTTTTCTGAAACCTGTCTCGAGCTGCCGGCCGCCGAAGCGACGTTTTCACTGATCTTTGCCGTGCTCCCGACTTGCCCTTGCACGGCTCCAACGATCACGGCGGAGAGTTCTTGGATCCGCTGGGCAACGGTCGTCACTTCCTGCATGGAGTCAATCGCGGCCTGCGTCTCACGCTGGATCTTCTCGATCTGGCTTTGAATCTGGCCGGTTGCCTCGGCGGTGTGGCGCGAGAGATCCTTGACTTCGCTGGCGACGACCGCGAAACCCTTGCCGAGCTCGCCGGCGCGCGCGGCTTCGATGGTGGCGTTGAGCGCCGGCAGGTTCGTTTGTTCCGCGAACATCGATCGCTTTCACGGGCATCGCACGGCGGAGATCCGCGACGTCGATATGCTTACACTCGAAACTGGCCCACCACCTCCTGCAGCTGGCCCGCCACCTGTGTGAGAGCCTCGGCCGACTTCAGAGTTTCGTTCGCTCCCTGAGCGGTGTTATCGGCGGCTTGGGCCACGCCGGTGATGTTACTGCTGATCTCTTCGGTCCCTTGCGAAGAGCGCTTGTTCGCCAACCAGAGAAAATGGTGATCGATGATCACTTTGACGCTGTCTACTAATTGAATATCGACAGAGTTGCGAAAATACTTGATATTTTGAAGCCCGAAAAGATCCGCTGTTCCCAAAATGCCCTGGGTTCCGAAGTAGAGGTGGTCGAACGTCCCGTAGCGGCCGGTCCGGCCGTCATCTCCCGTCGCATGGCCGTACTCGGTTCTGAAGTGCGGCTCTGTTCGCAGTTCCTTGAACGCGTAGCCTACGTTCCCGTAGGCGTACCAGGCGGACACCTTGTCGCTGGAACGATTGCCGCCTTGCCGCATCCCCTCAACGGAGTACTCGAATCCGGAGGGCCGATTGACGGCCCAGCGTAGACCAGTCGTATAGATGTCAGCGGGACCGGGTTGTCCGGCGGTTGCCGGCACCTGCTTGAGAGTCTTCAAGAACACGTAGGGCTCAATCTTGGTGTGCGCAACGAAATCAGGCAGGGAACCGTAGGCGCCGTATATGTTCTCCCCGTTGCGACGCCGGTTTGGCCGGTTCAGATGTACATCCACGGCCGCGAAAGCCAGGAAATCCACCTTCGCGCCCCCAACCCCGACGCCGAGACGGGTGCCGTCAAAAGCGGGCATGCCGGTGGGGACGGGGGACGAGTGGGGACGGGGACGAGTGGGGACAGCTCCCGAACAACTATGTTAGGCCCCCGCAGCCCGCGTTGTCGGCGGCGGACCGAGCCAACGCAGGCATTGCTTGAAGAAACCAAAAGGCCTGATCACAGAAATGCGATCAGGCCTCACGCGGTTTGGATTTTAATCGGGCGGCGTCCTACTCTCCCACGCAGTCGCCCGCGCAGTACCATCGGGGCTGAGGGGCTTAACTACTGTGTTCGGGATGGGAACAGGTGTGACCCCCTCGCTATGGCCACCCGAAAGGAGTGTGCCGTGAGCCGTGAGCCGTGAGCCGTGAGCCGATCAGAACGACGGTCCGAGGATTGCGGGACGGCGCAAAAGAATATCGTAGGGTCAAGAGAGAAACGTGGATGCCGGGCCGGCACTCTGTACATCCCCCGCCCCGCGGGGTCCCGACGGAACAGCAACGTCTTCAGCCACGCAGCCATCGAGTTAAAGCAAACCCAGACGCGCGGCGGCGGCTTCCGTCCATCGGGCACCGGCAAGAACGCTCTAGAGAGTTTTGCGTGGCAGCGTGTCGCCACCATGGTGGTAGTGAACGACAAGGAAGCGAGGGTCGTCGGGCGCGTAGACTCAGCCACCGCCGCGAGTTTCTCGGGACAACGAGAAGTTGTCTTTTTTCAACGCACGAACCAGTTCTCGGACCGGCGTGTTGCGGAGCCTGTGGACGAGTTGTCCGGACGGGCTCATACGGACACGGCGACAACGGGTGAGTCGGCCGTTTCAATCCCCGGGGGGATGCTCTTTCCTTTTTCGATCAAGATCAGGAGGCGGCGTATCCTGACGATTTCCGGCCGGACTCGGGATATGCAACATCTTGCACGTCGATATGCTTACACCCGAAACTGGCCCACCACCTCCTGCAGCTGGCCCGCCACGTCATTGAGGGCCTGGGCCGCCTTCAGGGTTTCGTTCGCTCCCTGGGCGGTGTTATCGGCAGCGCCGGCCACGCCGGTGATATTACTGGTGACCTCGCCGATCCCTAGCGAAGCCTCAGTGACACCGCGGGTGATTTCGCTGGTTGTTGCGGACTGTTCTTCCATCGCCGATGCGATGGTCGTGGAGATCTCATTGATCCGATTGATGACACCGGATACCTGATCAATGGCCCTGACCGCATCGTTTGTATCGGTTTGGATCATCTCGATTCGCCGCTTGATGTCCTCGGTGGCGTCCCCGGTCTGCTTCGCCAGCTCTTTCACCTCGTTGGCGACCACCGCAAACCCCTTGCCCGCCTCCCCGGCGCGAGCCGCCTCGATGGTGGCGTTGAGAGCCAATAGGTTAGTCTGCTCCGCGATGGAGGTAATCACATTGATCACTTTGCCCACCTCGGCGCTCGATTCACCGAGCCGCTTGATTGTCTGGTTGGCCGACTGAGCGGTCCCGACGGCCTCGCTCGCCACCTCTGTTGCTTCCGCTGTGTTCTTTGAAATCTCCACGATCGACGTCGCCATCTCCTCGGTGGCCGTGGATACCAACCCCACATTGTTGCTGACCTGTACGCTGGCCGAAGAAACAACCGACGCCTGCGAGGAGGTCTCCTCGGCGGTCGTGGCCATCTGCCGGCTCGTGGAGTTCAGCATCTCGGAAGAGCCGCTCAGTACTCGGGCGTTTTCCGCCAGCCCCAAAATCGACCTGCGGAATTCTTGGAAAAACTTCTCCAGTCCTTCAGCCATCCGGCCGATCGCATCTTGCCCTTGAACCGGGATTGTAACCGTCAAGTCCCCGTCCGCCGCCTTCGTAACACTTTCGAGTATGGTGTCAACCTTATTCTGAAGCTCGGCAGCCTGCTCCCTCTCTCGCTCGGCCCCCGCTTCGACCTCCTCCGAGGTCTCGCGGAGTTTTTGGAAAAACTTCTCCAGACCTTCGCCCATCCGGCCGATCGCGTCTTGCCCTTTAACCGGGAGATGGGTATTTACTTGACTCAGGTGACCACAAGATGTAGGATCGGGGAAATGGAAGATTATCCTCGGAATCTGGCCGAGTTCGAGGCGCGTTTCGCCACCGAGCAGGCCTGTCGAGAGTATCTGTGTCAACTCCGCTGGCCGGAGGGTTTTCGTTGTCCGCGATGCGGGCACGACAAAGCGTGGGCGGTGCGGACAGCGCTGCTGGAGTGCGCCGGCTGCGGGCATCAAGCTTCTCCAACGGCGGGCACAATATTTCAAGACACCCGCCAACCCCTCCAGAGTTGGTTTCGAGCGATGTGGTGGGCTCACGAGCCAGAAGAACGGGGCGAGCGCGCTGGGCTTGCAGCGGGTGTTGGGCCTGGGCAGCTACAAAACGGCCTGGACTTGGTTGCATAAGCTCCGGCGCGCCATGGTGCGGCCCGGACGCGATCGGCTCAGCGGGCGCGTGGAGGTTGACGAGACTTACTTAGGAGGCTTGGAGGAGGGCGTGCGCGGTCGCCAAACCGACGCTAAGGCGCTGATTGTAGTAGCGGCCGAAGATGGTGCCGGCATCGGGCGGGTTCGGATACGCACCATTCCCAACGCCTCCGGGGACAGCTTGATGGCCTTCGTCGGCGAGTCGATCGAACCCGGCAGCGTGGTCCATACCGACGGTTGGCTGGGATACGAACCGCTCGAAGGCGACGGCTATCGCCACGAGGTGAGCTACCTGGAGGGGCAACCGGCGCGCGCCTCGAAACTGCTCCCCCGGGTGCACCGCGTGGTGTCGTTAGTGAAGCGCTGGATACTGGGCACGCATCAAGGAGCGGTCAGTCACGAGCATCTCGACTCCTACCTCGACGAATTCGCCTTCCGCTTCAACCGCCGCAAGTCCAGAAGTCGAGGCAAGCTCTTTTACCGCCTGGTTCAACAGGCCGTCGCCGTGCCACCGGCACCCTACAAATCGCTGGTCGGAGGCACCGCGACACGCGCTACGGACGACCACAACATGTAGGGGCTATTTCCCAATACCTGAGTCAAGTAAATACCCATCAACCGGGATTGTAACCGTCAAGTCCCCGTCCGCCGCCTTCGTAACGCTTTCGAGTATGCTGTCAACCTTAGTCTGTAAGTCGGCGGCCTGCTCCCTCTCTCGTTTGGCCCCCGCTCCGACTTCCTTCAAGGAGGTGTCAATTTTCTGCACCATTTCGTTGAGGGCGGAGCTGATCTTGCCCATCTCATCATCGGTTTCAATGTTCACGCGCTGCGTGTAGTCCCCGGCCGTAACCGCCTCCAGCACGTCAACCACCTCGCCCAGCTGCCCTTTCACGCTTCGGATAATGAAAACCGCCGCGGCCAAGGAAAGAGCGATCGCAAGAAAGGCCCCAAGAATAACCGTCGTTCTTGTGGAAGCGGCAGTTTTCATATCGCCTTCATTGGCCGCGTTCCTCCGCGTCATCAGGGCGTCTTCCTCAGCCGTCATCGTCTGAACGCCGGTGCGTATGTCGTCCATCACTTGCTTGCCCTGATCCGTGAGAACCACCGCCAACGCGGCGTCGAGACCCTGGTCCGACCGCAGGTCGATCGTTTCCTGCAGCTCCTGAAACTTGGCATCGACAAGCTTCTCCACCGCGTCGATCCGGGGCCCCTGGTTGGCATTATCGGAAGTCAGTTCCCGCAGCTCGCGCAGCTGCTCATCGACTGAAGCACGGGCGGTTAAATAGGGTTCCAAATAACGCTTCTCTCCCGTCAAGAGGTAGCCGCGCTGGCCCGTTTCGGCGTCCTTGAGAAAGGACGTGGCATGTTCAAGCCTTTGCAGAACCTGATAGGTATGCGACACCATCGAAGAGGATTCGCCTAAGGAAACCAGCAACGTGGAGTTCCAGTAGGAAATCGACGTCAGCAGCACCAGGGACAACAGCCCCACCCCAAATCCGCCGGGATGGGTATTTACTTGACTCAGGTATTGGGAAATAGCCCCTACATGTTGTGGTCGTCCGTAGCGCGTGTCGCGGTGCCTCCGACCAGCGATTTGTAGGGTGCCGGTGGCACGGCGACGGCCTGTTGAACCAGGCGGTAAAAGAGCTTGCCTCGACTTCTGGACTTGCGGCGGTTGAAGCGGAAGGCGAATTCGTCGAGGTAGGAGTCGAGATGCTCGTGACTGACCGCTCCTTGATGCGTGCCCAGTATCCAGCGCTTCACTAACGACACCACGCGGTGCACCCGGGGGAGCAGTTTCGAGGCGCGCGCCGGTTGCCCCTCCAGGTAGCTCACCTCGTGGCGATAGCCGTCGCCTTCGAGCGGTTCGTATCCCAGCCAACCGTCGGTATGGACCACGCTGCCGGGTTCGATCGACTCGCCGACGAAGGCCATCAAGCTGTCCCCGGAGGCGTTGGGAATGGTGCGTATCCGAACCCGCCCGATGCCGGCACCATCTTCCTCGGCCGCTACTACAATCAGCGCCTTAGCGTCGGTTTGGCGACCGCGCACGCCCTCCTCCAAGCCTCCTAAGTAAGTCTCGTCAACCTCCACGCGCCCGCTGAGCCGATCGCGTCCGGGCCGCACCATGGCGCGCCGGAGCTTATGCAACCAAGTCCAGGCCGTTTTGTAGCTGCCCAGGCCCAACACCCGCTGCAAGCCCAGCGCGCTCGCCCCGTTCTTCTGGCTCGTGAGCCACCACATGGCTCGAAACCAACTCTGGAGGGGTTGGCGGGTGTCTTGAAATATTGTGCCCGCCGTTGGAGAAGCTTGATGCCCGCAGCCGGCGCACTCCAGCAGCGCTGTCCGCACCGCCCACGCTTTGTCGTGCCCGCATCGCGGACAACGAAAACCCTCCGGCCAGCGGAGTTGACACAGATACTCTCGACAGGCCTGCTCGGTGGCGAAACGCGCCTCGAACTCGGCCAGATTCCGAGGATAATCTTCCATTTCCCCGATCCTACATCTTGTGGTCACCTGAGTCAAGTAAATACCCATCTCCGCCGGAAATCTTTTTCGCAAGTGTCAATGATTTCATCATTTTCGTAAGATCCTCATCATCGTTTTTCAAAGAGCGCCCCCGGCATCCGCGAATGACCGCCGGAGCGGAGATTACTTCTAAAACCGATACGTCGCGGAAAGATAGGAAAACGACGTCGCGCTCCCAGGCGAGTTCTCCTTGACGAACCTGCCGGGGAACAAGTGACCGAAACCCGCCGCGAGCCGGACCGCGGGAGTAGGCGTATACTCGACGATCAGGTCGAGTTCCTGCCCCACATCCCCGCTCGCGGCGCCCCCGGGAGGCGGCGCGACGGTCATCCGGTCGTTCACGGCGTAGAGTCCGTCTCGCTTGTTCGCCAACCAGAGAAAATGGTGATCGATGATCACTTTGACGCTGTCTACTAATTGAATATCGAAAGAGTTGCGAAAATACTTGATGTTTTGAAGCCCGATAAGATCCGCGGTTCCCAAAATGCCCTGGGTTCCGAAGTAGAGGTGGTCGAACGTCCCGTAGCGGCCGGTCCGGCCGTCATCTCCCGTCGCATGGCCGTACTCGGTTCTGAAGTGCGGCTCTGTTCGCAGTTCCTTGAACGCGTAGCCTACGTTCCCGTAGGCGTACCAGGCGGACACCTTGTCGCTGGAACGATTGCCGCCTTGCCGCATCCCCTCAACGGAGTATTCGAATCCGGAGGGACGATCGACGGCCCACCGTAAACCGGTCGTATAGATGTCCGCGGGACCGGGTTGTCCGGCGGTTGCGGCACCTGCTTGAGGGTCGAAAAACATCTGCCGAACCTCGACGGGAATGCTTTCGCGCTTCGGGCGGCATCAGCAGCGCATCGACCTTGTCCTGAATTTCGCTGATTTCTTCGATCAAGTCTTTACCCATGGAGACCTCCTGCGGGGGGGACTCCCCACCGTTTGTCAAGTGCTGAGGAAGGGCGGTACCCTTCCAGAGCGGCTGCCCAGCGCGGTAGTTCAAGCTGCCGCTTGGGCCGGCGGCTGACGACGGGCGGGGTCATACAGGGTTCCCTGACGAAGCATGGCGCACAGCACGGCCAGAAGTCGGTCCGCAAGACCGCGCAACGCGCGCCCGTGAGAATGCCCTCGGCTGCGCAACTGATGGTAATGGTGACGACTGTGGGGGTCGTGTTGGATGCTCACTCTCGCCCAATGGTAGAGCGCGTTGCGTAAACGGTCATTGCAGCCGCGACGCATCAAGACGGCGATCTTTTTGCCACTGCGGCGCGTGATCGGGGCGCTGCCGCAGTAGGCTCGAAGAGCGGGGTAGTCTCGATGGGCGAGAGCCTGTGAGGCCTCGGCCAGCATCGTGGCGGCGACGACACGTCCGACCCCGGGCAAGGAGAGGATGATCTCGACGTCGCGATGCTGGTGAGGATCCTCGTCGTCCTCGGACGGGGAAGCGAGTTGCTCCAGCAGGGTTTGGAGGCGCCTGGCCAGCTCGGTTCGCTGCTGGGCGATGAGTCGCAGATGAGGAATGAGTAGAAGAGCGTGTTCGCTCGCTGCGTCGGCCGTTCCGGCAGCAAGTTGGAATCCCGGCGCTCGCAGTTCGTTGACGATGTCGGCCGATTGGAGCCGGCGAATGCGGTGGGCGCGAAGCAACTTTTCGATTCGTGCCGGTTTCAGTCGACGAGCCTTTGCGGGGCTGGGAGCCAGTTCCAGCAGGGCCCAGAGCCAAGCTTCGTTGGCGGCTGGGGACAAGCGCAAAAGCTGCGGGTAGTAGCGATAGAGTTGCTCGCGAAGTTGGCAGCTGTTGCGGTTGAAGCTGCTACGCAACTCATCGTCGAGACGAGTGAGGTCGCGCAGGCGCATCACGAGCGGGTCGTCGACCTCGATGGCATGGAAGCAATGCGGGTCGGTTCGCGGCGAGCAAGCCAAGACGAAAGCGTCACGGCGGTCGTCTTTGGCGCCGGCCGGGAAATGCCGGTCTCGGAAACGATCGAGTTGTTTCGGGTTAAGGAAGAAAGCCGAGAATCCCCGTTCGAGCAGCGTTTCGACCAACGCGCCACGCGGGACTTCGATCGCGACCGCGATGGAAGCCGGCGGGCAGCCGGTCAACTCGAGCAGTTGATTGAGGAACTCGCCGACCGCCGAACCGGAATGAACGACGGTGCGTTCGTGAACGATCTCGCCCTGGGTGTCGAGCAGACAGATTTGATGGGCCTCGGTGGCCCAGTCGATACCGACGAAGAATTGAAATGCAGATGCAGACAAGACAGACTCCTTTCGCCAGCCGCCGCAACCAACGGCACCCCTGTACCGGCGCTCGAACAAACGGCGCGAACTCCCCACTGGGCTTTCGGTTGCGGACCACACCGGGAGGGCGCAAGTCCCCCCCAGGCGTTCGATCACGCAGGGGGCGAAGGGCGCTCCTCTCGGGTGGCCGGTCTTCTATGAACTACCGCGCTGGGCAGCCACTCTGGAAGGGTACAGGGGGCAACGGCGGGTGTGCAGGAAGTGACCTTCGCCCGGTATCGTCGTACCGGGCGGAAGTCCTCGACCGCGAATGGGAGGCGGGCAATTACGACTGAAGTACAAGTGCCACGAAGAAGCTGCGGGGGTAAAGTTTGGCTAAAGTTTTGGGCTCCTCTCCCAAAAGTGTGAAGGTAGATTAGGCCGCTCTAGGCGCAGGGGTTGTGAGCAGGCGCAGCCCTGGAAGCACCCTGCTCCGATCAGTCTCAAGTCCCATTACATGGCTCTGTTCAGGGAAGCTGAGATGGTTACAAGTGTTTTGAATTCAATGGATTGGAGCTTTCTGGGTGCGTTGAAGAGCCACACGCTCGGTAACCCTAAGCCTGTCAATGGGTGGCAGCCGTCCATGGCCCGGCCAACAGGCTGCGGGCCGCTCCTGCTGCTACTTGTTTCTGATCTCAGCGTTTGCGCTGACCACAGAGGGAGCGAACTGCTCAAGGCCGCTAGAGACCTGAAGGTCGCACCGTCGAGGTTCACACCTCCTGAATCGGCGAAGAATCGACGGTTCCCGGCAACAGAAGCCACCTGAGCGTGGAAGTTACTGGCTCTAAAGGGCTTCGAACCGCTTCACACTTTTGGGAGACGAGCCAAGTTTTGAGTTCGTTATCGATCAACATCCTCATCGCGAAATGTCCTGTGGTGCTCTACGATTCCTCATAAAAGTTGCTCATATCCAGTCGAGGAGTATCAGTATGCGGCGTCGACTACTTCGAAAGCATCGCCCCCTGGCAGGGCAGGAAAAGCTCAGAGGCCGAACCGCGCAGAGCCGATCTAGTCGCCAAACCAGCGGCCGAAGCCGGGTGGGTGGAATGCAATGGAGGGAAAAGATGCGTTTTTCGTTTCGTTCTCTAACGGGCAGCATGAATCGATGCTTGGTGAACCGGCCCCTGTGTTGGGTTCTTACCGCGGTGAGCCTGACGGCGACGCTTGGCGCCGGCGACTCGGCGTCCAAATTGAATGGGTCTCCCCTAATCGAAAGGACGTTTTGGTCGCGCTATTTGCAGGTGCTGCAGTTCGAAGAGGTGACCCGGTTCAACTACATGGACCGGGGGCCGGGACGGGTGACCGACCGGGACTTGCAGTACCGCGTTCGGACGCGTGTCCAGGTGAACCTGGCGCCGGAAGGAACCACCTATCTCCGGATGCGCGCCGAGACGGGCAAGGGGTTTGACAATAGTTGGGACAACACCGGCATCGGCCGCGGAGAAGGGCGGTGGAACTTCAACATGAAGTCTTTCGCCCTGGGCCAGAAATTGGGTTCGCACGTCGAGCTGCAGGGCGGCGGCATCGAATTTGATCCCGGCGCGGGCTCGGAGCACACCTACGCCTCCGGAGACGGCCACATGATGGGCTATCGGTTCTTGCTGACCGGCTCGCCGCACCCTTGGCGCCCGGAGAAGTTCAGCTTGACGATGGGCTATGTCGGCGACTTCCACCAACCCAACGTTTTTTCGCGCTTTCACCTGGGGAAGCTCAACTATGTCCAGGCCCTGGTCCAGAAAAAGATCGGTGCCTACGGCGAGGGTTCCGTCGAGGTGGATTCCATCCGGGACATCTGGTTTACCCGTCAAGCGTTGCGCTGGCGGGAGCTGTTCCGGCCCGTCGTGGACGACATCATGTTGGAGACGGTTACTCGCACCTCCGACAACCCTTCGTTCGGCTGGTCGGCGATGGTCTCCCGCCATCTGGACCAAGCTCAGCGCTGGCGGGCTTACGCCATCTATGCCCACATCCCCAAGGCACTGTACGACAAGGGCGGCCGGCCGGTGCTCATGAACCGAGGAGAAATCGACCTGGGGAAGCGATTGGCCTGGGGCGGCAGCTATGCCGTCAACAAGGACCTGGAGTTGGGCGTTTTCGCGGGCCGACTGCTGGACTCGACTCCCAGCAAGCGCTGGATCGCGCAGTTCGTGGTCAGCTATCAATACGCCCATCTGATCAACCGGTTGCTGCGCTGAGCAGCCCGATCCGTCTCAGGGGATATAACTTAACCGTGAACTCAAACGGCTCTCCCGCCGTCCTCAACCGGCGCTCGCTCGTTCGACAATTTCGAGTTGCGGAATCCCCGTCGCCTATAGGGCGGGCAACGTCGCCGTCTCAGACTTCGTCCGCTCCGAGTCCGTGAACAAGGGATGGATGGCTCCGGGCAATCCCTTACATCCGTCATCGCCGATTGGGTGACGCGCTCGGCCTCTTCCGAGCTTTGCTGGATTTCCCGAATCGAATCCGTCAGATCATCCGCTCCGGCCGCGACGGTTTCGAGTGACTCCGAGATCTCGCGTCCCGCCGCCGTCGCGCCGTCGGCTTGCGACGCTGTCAGCCGCGCTCCGCCGCGCATCTGCGATCCGATCTCGGTCAACTGCTTCCCCATCGTGCCCAACTCGCCCGATGCCTGCTCGAGTTTCTGAAAGGCGAGAACCTTCGCCGTCACGCGGTCAAGCGTCAACAACGGACCCAGATACTTGCCCTTCTCGTCGAACAACGGATGAAATAGGAAGTTGTAGATTTCATCTCCCAACGGGAGCTGCGTCCGCCAAGGAACATTGTCGGCATTGGCGAAGCGGCTGCGATGTTCCGTCAGAGCGGGCTGGATGAGATCGAAAGGCTTGCCGAGCAACTGTTCGGCCGGGTCCCCGGCGGTCAACCGCAAAGGGGCCAGGCGCTGGGCGGCGACGCGGTTCATGTAGCGAATCGTCAAATCCGCGGCCAGTTGTAGGGTGGGCACGGGGCCGTCGTCGAGCATCGTCTTGAGCAGGGTGACCTTGTCTGCGTCGCTGCCGCCGGCCGCTCTGTCCGGCGCCCAGCTCAACAGAATCCCGGCCGTCCCGCCGCTATCGCCGGAAAGCACGGAGGCGTCAACGCTGATCGGCCCCTCCGCCGAGTCGACCGTGACGGAAATCGAACGCCCCGCGGGCGCCGTCGACAAGCGGTCCAGCCCCCCTCGGTTGCCGTGCAGTTCGGCCAGCGGCCGACCCGCGACGCTGCTCGGGTCAAAAGGCGCGGCTCGCCCCGCGAGCTCCGCCCAGGCTTGTCGCCCGGCGCGATTGACGCAAATGATCTTCCCGTCCGCCGAGGCAACCGCCAAGCTCATCGGCAGCGTCTCGACGGCGGCGCGCAACGCCGCCGTGTCGGCGCTGTCCCGCCGCAGGAAACCGGTGAGTCTTGCGATGACGCTTTCGCTTTGTTTGTGCACTTCCTACCTCAACCTCCTGATATTGTTTCGCCGCGAGACATTGGACCCGATTTCGACCGTTCCCCGCGACGCCGCTCGGACCATGGATCGGCGCCGAAAAGTTCAAGGCCGGCCCGCGGGTCCCCGGAAGTTTCGCCGTTAGCGGATCCGCGGCGGGTTTGCCGTAGTTGGTCTGTCCGGGTTCGATCCCCCCGCGTTGACGTACTGCTCAAACCACTCCTCGCCCTAGACGATGCGTCCGAGCAGGGCGGATGTGTCGAGCGGCTTGCCCTCGTGATTCACCGTATTCGCGGCCACGATGCGACCTCCGCGATCGGCGATGATCATCAGATCGTAAATCCCGTAATTGGTCGAAGTTCATTCTTTCCTTTCCGCCAAACACCGCCTTTCGGGGCGGCCAACGAGGCGACCGCCGCCGTTGCGCCGGGCATAGGCGCCGGAGCGTGTGTAACCGTCTTGAGCTTGCGTGGAAGCCTTGCCGCGGACTCGTGTCACTGACTGATTGATCGGCGTTGGGGGCGAAATCTTGAGGTCTCTCGCACCGGTGCCGCTCCTAATTCTTATCACCTGGGGCCGCCTGTCCCCCTTGCAACGAAATTCGATAAAGCCCGG
Source organism: Bryobacterales bacterium (assembly GCA_965248235.1). Taxonomy (GTDB): domain Bacteria; phylum Acidobacteriota; class Terriglobia; order Bryobacterales; family UBA6623; genus UBA6623. The sequence continues at coordinate 916,927 of CBDFIU010000005.1, forward strand.
CCGTCTTCGGGTCGATAGAGAAATTCGGCGCGTCACGCTTCGTCGCGGTTCGCCAAAGGACGCGCCGAGATGACGAGTCGCGCCGCTGGGTCACATCCGCCGACCGGTTCGATGAGCAAGCTTTAGGGGAGGAGCAAAAAGGAATGAACGCAATCTTAGCGAAAATCATGGGAAACGCGGGGGGGGACTCCTCGCTGATGGGTTCGGTCGAAGGGCTCAAGGGCGCTCTCGACAACGTCGGAGCGAATATCTTCATCGCCGACCGCGACCTGAAACTGCGCTACATGAATCGTCGCGCCGAGCAGAAAATGCGCGAGATCGAAAACGAGCTGGTCAGCGCCTTTGGCATCCGCGTGGACAACTTGATCGGTCAGAATATCGACCGCTTTCACGGTAACCGCACGGCGGAAATCCGCGGCCGCCTCTCCGATGACCGCCATCTCCCAATCGACGCCGATATCCAACTGGGCTCGCTGCTGCTGAACCTCATCGTCAACGGCATCTACGACGACGCCCACCGCCTGGTCGGTTTCGTCGTCAACTGGGACGAGATCACTGAGAAGAGGCGCCTCGAGGTCGAGGCGGCGAGGATGAGCTCGATGATGGAGAATGCTCCCACCAACGTCCTGTACGCGGACAAGGAGCTGGTGCTGCGATACATGAACCCGGCCTCGAAGAAGCAACTGCAGGGCCTGCAGCAATATCTTCCCGTTTCCGTCGACGAAATGATCGGCCGGCCGATCGACATCTATCACAAGAACCCCTCCTACCAGCGGGGCATCTTGGCGGACCCCAAGAACCTTCCCAAACGGGCCAACATTAAAGTCGGTCCCGAAACGCTGGACCTGTTGGTCAGCCCGATCTACGACAACCGCGGTGATTACCTCGGTCCCATGGTGACCTGGGAGGTGATTACGGCCAAGTTGAAGGGTGAGGAACAGGCCCGCAAAACCCAATTGGCGCTTCAGCAAAAGTCCGAAGAGTTGGGCGAGATCAGCCAGCAAATGGCCGGCAACGCCGAGGAGACCTCGGCACAGATCAGTCTCGTCTCCGACAGCAGCGACCAGGTCAACAAGAACGTGCAGGTCGTCGCGGCGAGCGCCGAAGAGATGTCTGCTTCGATCAAGGAAATCTCCAAGAACGCCGCCGATGCCCTGCAGGTCGCGCAAAGCGCGGTCACCGTCACCGACAGTACCAACGATACGATCAAGCGCCTGGGTGAATCGAGCACCGAGATCGGCAACATCGTCAAGGTCGTCACCTCGATCGCCGAACAGACCAACTTGCTTGCGCTCAACGCCACCATCGAGGCCGCCCGCGCCGGCGAGGCCGGCAAGGGATTCGCCGTCGTCGCCAACGAAGTCAAGGAATTGGCTAAGGAGACCTCCACGGCGACCGAAGATATCGGCAAGCGCATCGACGTCATCCAGAGCGACACGAAAAAGGCTGTCGACGCCATCGAGCAGGTCACCGAAATCATCAGCCGTATCAACGAAATTTCCAGCAGCATCGCAACCGCGGTCGAGGAGCAATCCATTACCACGACCGAAATCGGGCGCAACGTGGCCGATGCCGCCAAGGGAGTCGGCGAGATCGCCCAAAACATCAACGGCGTCGCCTCGGCGGCGAAGAACACCGCCGAAGGCGCCAGCGCCACGCTCAGCAGCGCCGAGGAACTGGGGCAAATTGCAAGCGAGTTGAGAACCGCCGATTAGCGACTCGGGAAATCGAACCTCCCCGGCGGAGCCGCCTCGGCTCCGCCGCCGGAGCTTAAGAATTGGATTCTCCACGGCGCGCTTGCGCCTGCTTCCACCCCGAGAAATCGCATCGTCTTCGTCGGCCCGCATTGCCGATTGTCGACCTGGGAAGGCACTTCGAAACCATCTTGCACTCGTTGCGGAGAGTGCCGACGCTACACTACGTAGTGTCAAGGGACTCGGACAAATTGCCGGACGAGTTGGGAGTCGTGGATTGACGAGGGTCCGAACCTAACGCCGTGACGGCGGTTCGTGGATCCGTCCGCGATCAGCGTTCCACGTGTAGAGTTCTCCGACGAAAGCAAATTTAATTCACGGCATCGGAAAGAAGGATTGCATGGTTACAATCGGGATGAATTACGAAGTTCTCGAAGGCAAGCAAGAGACTTTCGAGAAAAAGTTCGCACTCGTCATGGAGGCGATGGAAGGAGCGGCGGGCCACGCCAAAACAAGGCTTTATCAAGACACCTTCAAGCCGGGCAGCTATCTCGTCGTGTCCGAATGGACCGACAAGGGCGAGTTCGACGCCTTCGTTGCTTCGGAAACGTTCCGCAATGTGACGAAGTGGGGTCGGGAAAATGTCTTGGCCGGACGTCCGGCCCACAAGGTTTACCAGGAACCGGAAACCGAGCCGGCCGCCGCGCTGGCCACGTCGTAACTCTTGCCGCGAGGTTCGGCTTACCCGTCCCTCGCGCCGACGGGGCGTCCCGGGCGTCAAGATTGATTCGGATATTCGGCGCTCGGTCGACGAACGGGCCGGCCGGACACGGTGAATCGGGCGCTACGCGCTCAAAACTACCCGTGCCCGCGCGCCGTCACTTCCCATACCTCGACAACCTTGTCGCCGCGCGTGCAATACATGCGGTCATAAAGGTTCACGTTGGGGTCGCAGTGAGGTACGATCAGCTCCACCTTGTCGCCAAGCTTGACGGCGGGCTCGGCGTTCTTTAACGTTAAAATCCCGTGTTCATCGCCGCCGAAGCGATAGCCGACGCCTTTGTAACCGAGAACCTCGGGCCCGAAGTCGCGGTCGGTCGCGAACGACTTGAGCCCCGAGTCGACCGTCGCGCGATCGTCATAGTTGTGGCTGATCACCGTGGCGAGCACGGTCAGGGAAGGCTGAAAATCCTCATAGACGTCGCCGCTCCGGCCGCCGATCCGGCGATAATCGACATCCATGAAGACGTAGGAGCCCACCTGCAACTCCGTCAATCCCAGCGCCGGATCGATATTGTAGGTGCCCGTGCTGGCTCCCGACATGATTTCGGCCGCTAGCCCGTCGCGCCGCATCGTCTCGAAACTCTCGATGACCGGCGTCATGTATTGCGTCGAATGTTCCTCGCGGGCATCGAAGCCGGTTACATGCGACGACGCACCGGAATAGCCGTGCACGCCGCGAAGCTTCAGATTCGCGAGCCGGTCGACGGTCTTGGCCAAGTCGACCGCGCCTTGCCCGGGAGCGATACCCGTGCGGCGGCCGAGCGGATCGATGTCGATGAGAATATTGAGATCAACCTTCGCCGCCTTCGCCGCTTCGCTCAACTCGGCGGCGTGCGCCGCGCTGTCGACGACCGCCATCGTATCGGCGTGATTCTTCGTCAACCGAAGCAGTCGAGCCATCTTGTTGGGCCCGACGAGTTCGGAAGTAATCAGCACGCCCCCGACGCCCGAGGCCGCCATTCGCTCCGCCTCGTAAATCGTCGCCGCGCAAACCCCAAGCGCGCCCGCGGCCACTTGGCGGTGGGCGATTTCAGCGCATTTGTGAGTCTTCGCGTGAGGCCGTAAGGCGACTCCGGCGCTCTTGGCATGCTCACTCATCGCGGCCAGGTTGTGTTCAAGCCGATCCAGGTCGAGCAGCAAAGCCGGCGTCGGCAGATCTTGCTTCGTGACGTCTTCGACCGAGCTTCCCGCTTCGAGGCGCTTTTCCACGTCATCGACGCTATAGCCCTTCGCGCCGCCCGGCGTCAGCAGCGTCGGAGCGAGCGTGGCCATCGCCAAGTTGTCTTTCATCCATTGTCTCCGCGAGGTTGTCACGCGAACCTCCTTCGGCCCGCTCTCGTTGCATCGAAAGGGCCGCCTTCCGGACTATCCTAGCAATCCCCGCCGCGCGTCGGCTCCGGCCGCGTCTTGGGAATCTTGTCGGCCGGCGGGTGGTATCTCGGTTGTCGGGGCCGGCGCCGCGACGGGTTAAGGGGCGGGCTCTTTTTCGGGTTGGAAAATGCTTGCCGCTACCGGGAAGGGCCGCTCAATCCGCGGCGACCGGTTCTTCGGGGACCGGCGCTTCGGAGACGGCCTCCCCGCGGAGTAGCTGTTCGGCCGGCTTGAATTCCAGGCCGTTGTAGTCGGGCGCGGCGGCGACCACACGGTTTCGTCCTTGGTCCTTGGCTTCGTAGAGCGCGCGATCGGCCTGCTCGACGATCTCGGACCACGTGCCCCCCCCGGGAACCTCGCCGAGAGGATAGAGGGCTACGCCGCAACTGATCGTCACATGCACGGTCTCGTCGCTCTCCCCGATCGGGAATTCCTGATCCGCCACGCTGCGCCGAACCCGTTCGGCGGCGGTCGTGGCTCCGTGCAGATTTTGCCCGTGCAGATAGAGCAGAATCTCTTCGCCGCCGTAGCGGAAAGCCGCGTCTTCCCCGCGCAACGTTCCCCGTACGGCGGAAGCGACTTTGCGGAGGATTTCGTCGCCGCTTTGGTGCCCGTAGCGGTCATTGAATCCCTTGAAGTGGTCCACATCGCACATCACGATGGCGTAGCGAAGGCCCTGCGTAACCGCTCTTTCATGAAAGGCGGCGACCTTCTCTTCAAAGTCCAAACGGTTCCCGATTTCCATCAGCGGGTCGAGTCTCGACATGTAGAGCAGGCGTTCGTTCATCGAGCGGAGGTCTTTGTTGACGTCGCGGAGTTCGCGTTCCAGCCTCACAATGCGCTCCGCGGCCCGGATCCGCACCTGCATTTCTTGGATATCGAAGGGCTTGGAGATGAAGTCATCCCCGCCCGCATCGAGCGCCTCGATCAGGTGACGTTTTTCGTGACGGCTGGTCAGGAAGATGATGTAGGTGTAAACGGGCAGCTTGGCGTTACGAATGAGCCGGCAAAGCTCAAGTCCGTTCATCCCGGGCATCTCCCAGTCGGTCACCACCACCGGGAACCATTCCGCGAGGAATTTCTCGCTCGCCTCGATCCCGTCGGTGGCGGTGACCACGGTGTGGCCCATTTTCTGCAGAGCATGACCGACCAACCGCAGCGTGGTTGGATCATCGTCGGCCAGTAGAATTTTCATATCTTTTCCCCGGCGGCTCGCGGTGAGGTCCTCGCCCCCGTTTTCACGGCCGCATCATGAATCCACGCCTTCATCGAAACGGACTGTATGCCTTTCCCGCCCTTGTTCGCGGCCGCGGCGATAGTTGGTCAAGAACTCCTTGACACGCGCGAATTCTTGGTCCGCCTGCTCGACGAGGGGCTGCATCGGCGCCGGCTCTTGCCGGCAGCCGTACTCTTCGAGTTGACGGCATAGCGCGCATAACGAATCCGCCCCCATGTTGCCGCTCGCGCCCTTGAGGCGGTGGGCGACCTCCGCCGCTTGTCCAACCTGGCTGCTTTCGACGGCTTGCCGCAGGGCGTCGAGTTGATTCGGTGAATCATCGAGAAAGACGTCGATCAACTCGTCCATGAATTCCTCATCGTTCAAAGTCGCCTCGCGGAGGCGATCGAGGTTAAGGGGTTCATCGGCCATGGTGATCCTTTTCCGGCTTCAGCGGCGCGGCTGCGCGAACTCCTACCTGTCGGCCGGGCACGTCCCACGAATACCTACGGCCAAAAATGTAGGCCGCCGGTGTATTGGAGGATTGCCTTATTCATATCGGCGCGCGGAGTCAAGAAATTTAGTCCCGATCCGCGCCGTTCGCGCCCGCCCAATACAGCCCTTTGAAAATAGATTCAACCCGAGCCGCTTCGGACCGATAAGAACCGCAAGGGTTTTGCCCGGCCCAAGATACCCGAAAGACGAAGATCCATGACAATCACGACTTCCGCGTTGACGGCCTTAGCCGAGGCCCGAAAACAGCTGAGCAGCGCCGCTGAAGGCGTCGAGCGGGCCGCGCGTCCGGCGTCGGAAGCCGTTGACAGCCTCGACCTCAGCACTGAAGCCGTCAGGCTTCTCCAGGCCAAAACGTCTTTCCGCGTCGCCCTGCAACTCGCCGAGACGGCCGACGAGATCGACCGCCACGCCCTCGATTTGCTGGGTTGAGCGACGGAAAAAGGTCGCCGAAGACCCCGTCAGCGCACCCAATGCAATACGCCGAATCAGAGCCCCGAGCGCAAGCGACGGGTCGCGGCCGGGCAACCCTTCTCGCTGGTGAGTGCACCATCTGCCCGGCAAGTATCGCTTCGCCGCCCGGCGACTCCAAGAAGCCCCGACGGAACAGAGCGGCAATATTCGACGCAGCCCCCCTACCCGTCCGCTTCCGGGCTCTCCCGCCGGCCTATGCTAGAATTCTGATAGAAACCCATGCAATTCAGCCGTTTAGGCACCTGGATGCGACGCGGACTCCTGGTCGGTATGATGGCCCTGAGTTGCGCGGCCCAGACGGCTCACGTTGTACAAGTCGACCTCGATCACGTCATACATCCGTTGAGCGTCGAGATCGTCGCCGACGCCCTCGACCAAGCCCGCGAGCAAAACGCCGCGGCCGTCGTCATTCGGCTCAACACACCCGGCGGGTTGCTTAGCGCGACCCAGGAAATCATTCAGCAAATCGTCAGCTCGCCGGTACCTGTCATCACCTATGTCGGTCCCAGCGGCGGACGAGCCGCCTCGGCCGGATTCATGATCTTGATGGCGGGCGATATCGCCGCCATGGCGCCGGGAACCAATACGGGCGCGGCCCACCCGGTCTTGCTCGGCGGCGGCAAGATGGACGAGGTGATGAACCAAAAGGTCGAAAACGACGCCGCCGCCTCGGTGCGCGCGGTGACCGACAAGCGTGGACGCAATTCCGAGTTGGCGCAACAGGCCGTCATCGAGAGCAAAGCTTTTACCGACGGGGAAGCGCTCGAGTCCGATCTCATCGACCTGGTGGCGAACGATATCCCGACCCTGCTGCGCTCGCTGGATGGGACAACCGTGCGCCGCTTCAACGGCGACGAACAAACGCTGGCGCTTTCCGGGGCCGTCGTCGTGCTCTACGAATTGACGCGGCGGCAACAGGTGCTGCTTCCGCTCATCGATCCCCAGTTGGCGTTCGTGATGTTGATCTTGGGCGTATTGGGAGTCTATGTCGAGTTCACGCATCCGGGCCTGATCGTTCCCGGGATATTGGGGGCGATCCTCGTCATTCTCGGGTTGATGGCGTTAACGATGCTGCCGATCAATTGGGCGGGCGCGGCGTTATTGGTGCTCGGCTTGGTGTGTTTTGTCCTCGAGGCCGTCGTAGCCACCGGCGGCATTCTCGCCGTAGGAGGGACGGTCGCCATGGTGCTCGGCGCCGTCTTGCTGGTCGATACCGGCATTCCCGAACTATCGATCGGTTGGGGAACGGCGGTCGCCGTGACGCTGCCTTTCGCCATGATCAGCGTTTTTTTGCTGCGCTTGGCGGTCACCTCGTTTCGCTTGAAGGTCGCGACCGGCGCGGAGTCGATGGTGGGTGAAACCGGAATCGCCAAGACGACGATCAACGGCGCCGGGCAGGTTTTTGTTCACGGGGAATGGTGGTCGGCCCGCGCCGACAAGCCGATTGCCGGGGGCCGGGAAGTGAGAATTACGCGAGTTGACGGCCTCACGCTAACCGTCGAGCCGACGGAAGAATCGGCAAGTGTCGGCGAAACAGCCGCCTCGTAGGGCGACCGAAATCTCCAATTCGGCGGCCTGCATGCTATTGTTCCTAACGTGGGTCAGGCGTGCCGGACCGGCCGCGAAGGAAGAGGAGAAAATCATGGGACTGAACCTGAGCTGGATCATACTCGTCATCATTTTGCTCTACATCATCAATTGCTTCAAGATTCTCCCCGAATATGAGCGCGGCGTAATCTTTCGCTTGGGTCGACTGTTGCCGAAACCCAAAGGACCGGGGCTGGTCCTGGTTTTCGCCCCAATCGACCGCATCGTGCGGGTTTCGCTGCGGGTCGAAACCCTCGAAGTGCCCTCGCAAGACGTCGTCACCAAAGACAACGTCACGGTTAAGGTCAGCGCGGTCGTATTCTTCCGCGTGGTCGACCCTCTGAGGGCAATCGTCGAGGTGGCCCATTTCGTCCATGCCACTTCGCAGTTGGCGCAGACACGGCTGCGCTCGGTACTGGGCGAAGCGGATCTCGACGAGTTGCTCAGCGAACGCGAAAAGCTGAATGCTCGTTTGCAGACGACTCTCGATACGCAGACCGAACCTTGGGGCGTCAAGATCCAGGCCGTCGAAGTAAAGCACGTCGACTTGCCGGAACAGATGATTCGCGCCATCGCGCGTCAAGCCGAAGCCGAGCGCGAACGCCGCGCCAAAATCATTCATGCCCAAGGCGAAATGCAGGCCGCCGAGAAACTCACCGAGGCGGCGCGCATGCTGGCCACCCAACCGACATCCGTTACTCTACGCTACCTGCAGACTCTGACCGAAATTGGCGCGGAAAAGAACACGACCATCGTGTTTCCGCTGCCGGTTGACTTGTTCCGAGGCTTGGCGAGTTGGGCGCAAACGGTAGGCGGCGACGAACCGACCGAGAAGCCGCCGGAATCGGGTGGAGGGCATTCGAGCTGAGGTCCGCCTCGCCGCCCGAGCCGGCTTTGTCACGACAAAGCTAAAATAGAAAGTCGATGGCCGATCACGATCAAGAATTCGAGTTGGTCCTCGGAAACAAGCAGATCCTCAGTGTCTTTTTCCTGATGATCCTTTTGTTCGGGGTCTTCTTTTTCGTCGGGTATTCATTTGGTTATAACCGGGCCGAGTCGGATCGTGAGCTCACAACGGCCACCGTGGAGCCGATCGTGGAATCGCCTGACTCAGTTCGAGTCCCCGACGCCTTGCTGAAGAAGACTCCCTCGCGAGAGGTCGCGAGCCAGGCGGCGGCCCCGGCCGCGGCGCCGCCAGACCCCGACCAGGGGCGGGTTACGCCGGCGAGTCGGCCCGCGCCGCCGCCAGTACTCGTGTCGGCCGAAAAGCCTCGGCCCTTCCGCGACTCCAAGCCCGCGGCGGCGAAACCCAAACCGGCCGCCATCGACCCGGCCGCGGTGGCGCGCTCGATCCACCTTCAGGTCGCGGCGCTCAGAGTCCGATCCGACGCGCGCTTATTAGCCGACAAGCTCAGCGCCAAGGGATACCCGGTGACCCTGTTCAGTCAGGGCGGCGATGGTTGGGTGCGTGTCTTGGTCGGTCCCTTCCGCACCACCAACAACGCGAAAGAGTACCGCCGCAAGCTGAAAGCGGAAGGTTTCGACTCGATCCTCAGAAAGCCGTAACCCGCGTCTCGGCGCCCCGTTCCCAAACCCGCCGGCCGCGGCTCTCGGGCGGGAGCCTCCATTCATGAATCGCCGCGCCTTCATTTCCTAAGTGCGTGGTTCGGTCGACTCTCGTCCCCGGGCTCCGTCAGGGGCCCTGAACGACCGCACAGGGCTTCCTCCACCTCATGGCTTCATGTCGTGTTAGCGACGAAACAACGGCGGCTCGCTCTCCATGAAATTCTTATGTGAAGAGCGTTGGGTTAGGGTTCGGGGTCCTGTTTTTCCGTCTCGTCGACGATTTCCCCGAACGTAATATCCGAGTCGCTGCCGAACCGCTTGTAATCCTCGTACTTGATGATCATGCGGATTTTCTGATCCCCGCTCTTAAAGTGCAACGTATCGTCGGCACGGGTATAAATGGGGAACCAATATTTACCGTCGACCTGATCGCGGTAGGTCTCAAATCGAGGAAACTGCTGGTCCTGCTTCTTCTTGAGGACGCCCTCGGCCTTGCCGTCGGTCTTGACGATTTGCAGGTCCTGTTGATCCACCCAAATCTGCCCCACGAAATACCGCTCGCCCTTGACCATCTGCTTCGGCTTGACGGAAAACACGTACGTGTCAAGCTCGTCCACCCGCTGCGGCCCTAAGTAGCGAACGTGATAGTTCGGCAATTCCTCGTTGGTCATGACGAAGGGCTGCACGGAGCGAATATCTTCCATGTCCTCCGGCGTCATCAAAATGTTCTTGAGAGTCGGAACCGGGGCATAGACTACTCTTTCGGTCCGCTTGCCCTTGGTGCTGAAGATAATGTCCTGCACGACGTGGAATTTGCCGCGCACCCCGCCAACCTCGTCATACTCGTAAATTTTTACGGTCTGGCGATACGTGTAGCTCTGCCGCGCCTTGGCGAATTCCGTCTCCTTGTCCACGAATTGCCGTATCACGTCTTCCACGGGCATCGGCAGGTCGCCGACGTTCGCCGCGTCGGCGGCCTTGAGCGGCGCCGAGCCGAGAACGAGAGACAGCACGGCGACGGGAAGCCCCAGCCATCCGCCGATTCTTTGGATTAGCCCGATTCGTTTCATGACGCGGTTCCTTTCAAGGCAGTGCACACCCAAACCCCCGCCTCCCAGCCATCTCGGTGGGCGGCCATGCTAAACAGACGCCCATCCCACCCCGAAGGTTTCCTGCTCAGTCAACATAGCGGAGCCCCGCCCCGGACGCAAGCGAGCCCTTCGGGTGCGTGACATAAATGGGGGATAGGCCTCGCCGTCGTGCCACAATCCCGCCGATACATATCGGCCCCAGGCCCCTGCATCCTCCCCTATCGCTATCATGGTGTGAGCCCGGCTCACCGTCCGCCCGGCCGCCATGTCCGATTCCGCTCTATCCGCCGCGATGACGCCCGGCCGCTTGCTGCGGCGCTCGCTTCGCTATCACTTCGGTATCCATGTCGCCGTGGCCCTGGGGGTCGCGGTGGGCGCCGCTGTTTTGGCCGGAGCGCTGCTGGTGGGCGATTCGGTTAAGGGCAGCTTGCGCGGTTTGGCGCTCGATCGGTTGGGCGCGATCGACCACGCTCTCGTCGCCGACCGCTATTTTCGCGAAGCCCTGGCCGATGATTTGTCGCGGGTCGATCGCCTCTACCAATCGATCGACTCGGCTGTCCCGGCGATTTTCATTCGCGGCAGCGCGCGCAACCCCAACAGCGGCGCGCGAGCCTCGCGCGTCAACATCCACGGCGTCGACGAACGCTTTCTCGAGCTTTTCGACGCACCGCTTTCGCTGCCCGGGAATCGCCAAGTATTGCTCAACGAAATGTTGGCCCGTGAACTCGGCTTGGCGGCCGGGAACGCACTCTTGCTCCGCTTCCAGACCGACACATTGGTCCCGAGTGAATCGGTGATGGGCCGCAAGGAAGATAACGTTCGGACGCTGCGTCTGGAAGTGGCGGGGGTCGTTGAGGATCGCGGGTTGGGGCGCTTCGGGTTGTCGCCGAGTCAACAACTTCCGTCGAATATTTTCTTGCCGCTCCGGACGCTGCAACAGGCGCTCGACCGAGAAGGCCGCGCGAACGCGATCTTGACGGCGGGCGGCATGATTTCCGATATCGCCGCCAATGCCGATACGCAGCCGCCGAAGATGATTGCCCGTCCGCCCGAGGACTTGAATCAGCTCTTGGGTATAGCGCTCGAGTTCGACGATCTGGGCCTGGCCGTCTCTACTACCGACGACGGCGTGATTTCGCTCACGACGGATCGCATTGTTCTCGAAACGGAAACGGCTGCGGCCGCCGAAGCCGCGGCGCGGGCGGCCGATATGCCCGCGGTTGCTGTGTTGACGTACCTCGCGAATCGCACGTCCCTCGGCGAGCGCGGCTTCCCCTATTCGACCGTCACGGCCCTCGGCGGCGAAACCGCCTCGCTGTTGGACGGATTGAGGCTGATGAACGGGAAGCCCGCGCCGCGGGTCGGTCCCGGCGAAATTCTGCTCAACGAGTGGGCGGCGAAAGATCTCAAAGCCTCGGCGGGTGATCGGATTTCGCTCGACTACTACGTGGTCGGCCCCCAGGGAACCCTCGATACCGAGAGTCGCGAATTTACGCTCAAAGGCGTCGTGCGGCTGGAAGGATTGGCGGTCGACGGCACCCTGGCTCCCCGTTACAAGGGCATGAGCGAAGCCGAGAGCATGGGGGATTGGGACCCGCCGTTTCCGGTGGACTTGAGTTTGATCCGCGAGATCGACGAGCTCTATTGGGACCGCTATCGCTCCGCGCCCAAGGCCTTCGTCTCGCTCGACGAGGCCAAGCAACTCTGGACCAGCCGTTTCGGTCAATTGACATCGATGCGCGTCGAGGCCGGCGAGGGGCCGACACCCGCCGAGGCGGTCGCGCGGTTCGAAGCTGAACTCAAGCGGCATCTCAATCCCGCCACGCACGGCCTCGTTTTCCGATCCGTCAAGCAGCAGGCGCTGGCCGCGTCGAGCGGCGCGACCGACTTCTCGGGCCTCTTCATCGGCTTCAGCATGTTTCTCATCGCCTCGGCGGCGATGCTGGTAACGTTGCTTTTCCGGCTGGGCGTTGAGCGGCGTTCACGCGAGATCGGTCTGCTGCTTTCCACCGGACAAACGGTTGCCACCGTAAGGCGTCTGCTCTTGAAAGAAGCCGCGCTGTTGACGGCGGCCGGATGCTTGATCGGCATCCCCGGCGCGGTCGCCTACGGCGCGGTGATGGTGTACGGATTGAGCACCTGGTGGAGCGACGCGGTGGGCGGGTCGTTCTTGGAACTCCACGTCACCCCCGCGAGCCTCGTCGGCGGGGTCGTGGGAGCTTTTCTGCTGATGCTCGTTTCGGTTTGGCTATCCGTGCGGAAACTGGCTCGCGTGAGTCCGCGCTCGATGTTGGCCGGAGCGGCGACGGATGACTCATCGACGGTGGGCAAGAAAAAGTCGCGCGCCCGAACCGTGGCTTGGGTTTCCGCCGCGGCGGCTCTTGCGCTGTTGGGAGTGGGTGCCGCCCAAGGCGGCGCCGCCGCGGCCGGAGCTTTCTTCGGCGTCGGCGGGCTCTTGCTGGTCTCGGCCCTGGCCTGGTTTCGCCACCGCTTGCTGCAACCCGCGAGCGTGGCGATCACGGGCGAAAGAGGCGCGGCGATCTCTCGCCTGGGTGCTCGCAACGGAGCACGCTACCCGACTCGCAGTGTGCTCTCCGTCGCGTTAGTGGCAAGCGCGACCTTTGTGATCACGGCCGTCGCCCTGAATCGCCACGACGTCAGCTCCCAAGAACCCTCGTTCTCATCCGGCGACGGCGGATTTCGTTGGATCGCCGAATCGGATTTGCCGCTCTACCGGGATCAGTTGACAGCCGCCGAGGAATTGCCCGCCATGGCGGTCTTTTCCCTGCGTGTCAAGCCGGGCGAGGACGCCAGTTGCCTGAATTTGTATCGGCCCTCGAAACCAACCCTGTTGGGCGCGCCACCCGAAATGATCGAGCGCGGCGGCTTTGCCTTTCAAGGAACGCTCGCGGAAACCGCCGAGGAAGACGCGAACCCATGGCTGCTGCTCGATCGTAAGATCGACGACGGCGCGATTCCGGTTTTCGGCGACATGAACTCGGTCATGTGGATCTTGCACCTGGGGTTGGGCGACGCGCTGGAGATCGAAGACGCGCAGGGCCGACCGCGGCGGCTCGTCATCGCCGGACTGCTTTCCCGTAGCGTCTTCCAATCGCAGTTGATTCTCTCGGAACAGCATTTCCTCGAGATGTTCTCCGGGCACAGCGGTTACAACCAGTTCTTGATCGAGACCGCTTCGCGTGAGGCCGGGGCGTTGCTGGAAGTGCAATTCGCCGATCAGGGATTCGACGCCGCGACGACCGCCGATCGCTTGGCCGGTTATCTGATTGTCGAAAACACTTATCTCAGCACCTTCCAGACTTTGGGCGGGTTGGGTTTATTGCTCGGGACGCTGGGTTTGGCGGTAGTGATGGTGCGCAACGTGATCGAGCGGCGTCGAGAATTGGCGTTGCTGCAAGCCGTCGGCTTCTCGCGGCGTTCGATTTCTTGGCTCGTGCTGGCGGAAAACAGTTTCTTATTGGTGTTCGGGGTTTTGATTGGAGCCCTGACGGCTCTGCTCGCCGTGGCGCCGCATCTGTTGGGAGGCTCGGCCGAACCGCCTTGGTTCTCGCTTTCGCTGACGCTCGCGGCGATCGTCGCCGTTGGGCTGCTGGCGGGAGCCGCGTCGGTGGCTGCCGGCCTTAAGACGCCGCTGCTGACCTCGCTGCGGCGCGAGTAAGGGAAGGTGGCGAACGGGGCTCATCCGACAACCCAAACGGTGCCGGCATAATAGCCCGAGGTAACCGCCGTCCCTGACTCATGCCGCGCGCCTTCCTCATCGTCTATCCGTTCTTGATTCTCTACGTCACGGTGGCCACGTTGATTATGGTGCCGCTGACGTGGGTGATTCGCGACATTCAGCCCATCTATTGGGTCGCCCAAACGGGCGTACGCCTGGCCTTGCTGCTGTCGGGCGTTACGGTGAGGATGGTCAACGAAGCCCTTGCCTTTGGGGAACTGCCCGCTGTGTTTGTGAGCAACCATGTCAGCAATATCGAGCCGGCGGCGCTGTTCATGATCTTACCGCGAATCGCGATTATTTTGAAAAAAGAGTTGGGCCGCATCCCGCTGCTCGGCTATGTCATGAAGATGGGCGGCTTTATCTATGTCGACCGCAAAGACCGCAATTCGCGACGCAAAGCGCTTGAAGCCTCGGTGGCCGCCCTCAAGACGGGAGAAAGTTCGCTACTCGTTTTTCCCGAAGGCACTCGCAGTCCCGACGGCGAACTGCTGCCGTTTCGACCCGGGCCTTTCACGATTGCGATCGAGGCGCAAGCCCCGATCGTGCCGATCACCGTTCACGGCGCGCGCGAGCTGATGCCCAAGGGCTCGGCTCACATGAAACCGGGCCGCGTGGAGCTGGTTTTCCACGAGCCCGTTCCGACGAAAGGATTGGCGAGCGAGCAACGCGGGGAATTGATGAATCGCGTTCGCGCCGTTATGGAAGAAGGCGTGTCGCGGGAGGCGGCTCGCCGCGGTCCCCCGCAGTGACCGGCCGAGAGCCGGGCGCTGCCGGTGCGATGAAATCAGGGCTTGCGGCCTAGGCAATACAACGTGCTCAGCGTCCGAAAATAGATCTTTCCGTCCGCGATCGCCGGGGTCGCGAAGCATTGATCGTCGAATGAATTCGTGGCCCGCACGGTCCATTGGCTCTCGGGGTTGAGGACGCTCACCTTGCAGCTTTCACTCGTCATGTAGACGGCGCCGTTGGCCGCCACCGGCGAAGCCCAGTACTTGTCGATCGCATCCCGCAGGCGTCCTTGTTTGAGGGCCTGGCCGTTCTTGGGGTTGAGCGTCGTGACAATGCCGCCGTCTTTCACGAGCCACAGTAAATCGCGATAGAGCAAGGGCGAGGGCGTATTCGGCAGCGATTTGCGGTAGCGCCACCGGACATGGGTCCGTGTCAGGTCGCCGCGCGCGCCGTCGTGGCGAATGGCGACGAAGTTGTTCGTCGCGGTCTCGCGGGCGATGTAGAGGCGCCAATCCCCCGCGTCCATCACGCCGTCGCCGTCAAAGTCAGCCTCGCTCCACGGGTGGTCCTTCTTGAGACGCGGGTTGGGCGCTTCCGCGCGGTCAAGGACGCCGTTTTTGTTGGCGTCGTGCGCTTTCAGGATCTCCTCGAAAGGCGCGGGCGGGTCTTTCTGTTGCCCCGGGTCGCCGCCGATCTCCCAGGCGTTGATGTAGATCATGTTGCCGTCAAACAGCGGGACCGATTTCAACTGCCAGGCCATGCCGGTAACCCACCACAGCTTTTCGCCGCTTTGCAGATCGTAAGAAACAACGACGTAGGTCCCGGGGACGATCAACTCGGGCCGGCCGTCGCTGGGGCGAAACACGCCGGGCGTCGCGTAGCTTCGGCTGACCTCCGGGCGGTCCGTCTTCCAGCGCACCTTGCCGGTCGTCTGATCAAGGGCTATCACGTAGGAATCAGAGTCTTGATCGCTTAGTAGGACGACCAGTCCATCGGCCAAGATCGGCGATGAGCCGTGACCGTTGGCGTTGTTGAAAGGTCCCAGCGGCATCCGCCAACGCTCGCCGCCGTCGGGACCGTAGGCGAGCAGCCCGTAGTCTCCGAAAAAGACGTAGACGTTCGAGCCGTCGGTCACCGGCGTGGGCGAGGCCGGGCCGTGGGTTCTTTGGAACGCCTCCCGGCGCGGACGAGGGGCTTCGCGCCGCCAGAGGATCTTGCCGGATTCACGATTGAGCGCGATCGTGAGCAGCTTTTCGTCTTCATAGGCCGTGACGAAAATGCGGTCTTCGGTCAACACCGGCGAGGAGTGGCCGGGCGGCAACGGCGTCTTCCAGATGACGTTGCGGTCGGGACCAAACTCGATCGGCGGCGAGCCTGACTCGGAAATCCCCGTGCCGCCCGGGCCGCGAAATTGCGGCCAGTCGGCGGCGAGCAGCGTCTCGCACCAACCGGCGCCGACCATCCACAACAAGGCCAAGCAGAACAAGACGAAATAGAGCGACAAACGAAAGCCGGTCGTTCGAACCCTCATAAGCTTCCTCGAATACCGCCGGCCCCGCCGGCCCAAGCGCCTCCTCGACCGACACTGTAACAGATCCCCTGACCTCTACCGGCCTTGGCCGCCGGCCGTCACTACCGATCGGCGCTCAGCATGGCTCGTGATAGAATCAGCTTGGAGTCGCTTATGAGTGTCGCCGCGGCGAAATTGACTTGGGACGACATCAAGGACCTGCCCGAAGACGCCGGTCGAACCGAAATCGTCAACGGGGAACTTGTCTTGTCGCCGACGCCTGCGAGCCGCCACCAGCGAATCTGTACTCTTCTGGGTGTCGAAATCGTTCCTATGGATAAGGAAACGAGACCTCGGCTGGATGTTCTCGAATCCGATGCACACGATCTTAGCGACACATGTCCACTACGAGCCCGACCTCTGCTTCATTCGCAAGAACCGCTTGTCGATCATCAAGGAAAATTTCATCGACGGCCCGCCTGACCTGGCGATCGAGGTGATTTCGGAATCGAACCGCACTCACGACACCGTCGTCAAGTTCAACGACTACGCCCGATACGGTATTGAAGAGTACTGGTTGGTCGATCCGCGCGAAGAGGAAATCAGCACCTGGTTCCTCTCCGGCGGCAAGTACGAGTTGTTGGGCCGAGCCCGGCGCGGAGAGCGCCTCACAACCCGCGTCCTCGAAGGGCTGGATCTCAATCCCGCCGATGTCTTGGCCAAGCCGTACGCGTAAGAAGGTAGCGTCAGCGCCTCCTCGGCGGCCGCCGAGGAGGGTGGGTGTGCAACACAAATCTGATACTTCCCTCCAACCATCCGAGCAGCGGAAACAGAGGCGTGGACGGAAGTCCACGCTCAGCCCGGTTCACCGGACTTGGGTCCCAAATCGGCCGGCCCTTACGGGCCGGTTTACGAGGCACATCGTCTGTTACGAGGCCGTTTTAACGGCCTTCTCCCATATGGCTTTTGCCATAGGCGGAACCAAAGCGGAATTTCAGGCGGGCTGCCCTCGGGGCCCCGGCCGTCGATTCTCCCAAATTGATGTCGCGCACCCGCCGGCGGTGCGCCGGCCCCTCCCCGTAGGCTAAGATAACCGATGGCGCGGGATGGTTGGCCCCGCGGGGCCGCCCCGCGTTCCCGGCCTCGCCCGCCCGTTCGGTTTCTCGTAGGAGGTGACACGTGCAAAACTGCCGCGGGTGGATGCCGGCGCTTGCGTTGGCCCTGGCCGGAGCTCTCTCGCTCGGGGCCCAAGAACACGCCGGGCAAGGCGGGGCGAACCCCTTTACTTCGGCGGAAGACGCCGCCGCCGGAGGAAAGATCTTTCGCGGCCATTGCGCCAGTTGCCACGGCCTCGACGGCAGCGGCGGCGGTAAGGGCGCCGACTTGACCACCGGCCGCTATCGCCACGGATCGAGTGACGAAGAGCTCTACGAAACTTTCTCCAAAGGCATTCCCGGCACCGAGATGCCGGCGACGTTTTTCAACGGCAAGCAGTTGTGGCAGGTCGTTTCGTTCGTTCGGACGCTGGTTAAAGCAGACCAGCCCGGCGCCGCGGCCGGCAACGTCGAGCGCGGGGCCGAACTCTTCGGCTCCAAGGGCGGCTGTCTGCAATGTCACATGGTGGCCGGCGTAGGCGGTCGCGGAGCGCCTCCTCTTGGCGACATCGGCGCATCACGCTCCGCCAAGGCGCTCAAGGCGTCGATCCTGCGGCCGGATGAACAAGTGCTCGCCATGCACTGGACCGTCAAGATCGTCACCAACAGCGGCGAGAAGGTGTCGGGCCGGCGTCTCAATGAAGACACGTTCTCCGTTCAGGTACTCGATTCGAAAGGCCGTTTGCGGTCGCTGGTGAAGAGCGAGCTGACCAGCTACGACATCGTGAAGAAATCCGGCATGCCTTCCTATGAGGGTGTTTTGAGCGCCGACGAGCTGACCGACATCGTGGCTTATCTATCGAGCCTGAGAAGGAGGCAGCTCTAATGAAAACGCTCCGTATCCTCGTCTTAACGATCGCGGCGGCCGCCGCGGCCTTCGCGCAGGTCAGCTATGAGCGCCTTCTCAATGCCGAGAACGAGCCCGAACAATGGATGACCTACTCGGGCAGCTACAAAAGCCAACGCTTCAGCAAGCTCGATCAAATCAATCGCGACAACATCAAGCACCTCGAGTTGAAATGGGTCTTCCAAGCCCGCTCGCTCGAGAAATTCCAAGCTACGCCGCTGGTCGTCGACGGCGTGATGTATTTCACTGAACCGCCTAACAACGTCGTCGCGATCGACGCCGCGACCGGCCGGCGCTTCTGGAAATACACCCACAACGCCCCGAAGAAGGTCAACGTCTGCTGCGGCCGCATCAATCGCGGTTTGGCGATGGCGGGCGACAGCCTGTTTATGGGAACCGTCGACGGCCGCCTGCTCTCGATCGATGCCAAGACCGGATCGGTTAACTGGGACATCACCGTCGTCGATTATCTCGGGGGCTATTCGATCACCCTGGCCCCGCTCATCGTCAAGGACAAGATCATCATCGGCACCGCCGGCGGCGAATACGGTATTCGCGGTTTCATGCAAGCCCACGACATCAAGACCGGCAAGAAACTGTGGCGCTTCTATACCATCCCGGGGCCCGGCGAGGCGGGTCACGAAACTTGGGAAGGCGATTCCTGGAAGCGCGGCGGCGGCTCGGCCTGGCTGACCGGCTCCTACGACCCGGACTTGAATCTCCTCTACTGGGGAACCGGAAACCCCGCCCCCGATTGGAACGCTGACGTCCGCAAGGGCGACAACCTCTATAGCGACTCAGTGATCGCTCTCGACGCCGACACCGGAAAGCTCAAATGGCATTACCAGTTCACGCCGCACGACGAATGGGACTGGGATTCGGTGCAAGTGCCCGTCTTGGTGGACCGTGAATTCAAGGGCAAGCAGCGCAAGCTGATTCTTTGGGGCAACCGCAACGCCTTTTTCTACGTGCTTGATCGAGTCACGGGCGAATTCCTGCTCGCCAAGGCTTTCGCGTATCAGAACTGGGCCAAGGGCATCGATGAAAACGGCCGCCCCATCAAGGTCGCCGGCGCCGGACCCTCCGCGGAGGGTACGAAAACGTATCCCAGCGTTCAGGGGGCGACGAACTGGTACTCGCCGACTTACAGTCCCCAGACGGGGCTGTTCTATCTCCCGGTGTGGGAGAGCTACCCGAGCATGTTTTACAAAGGCGACCCCAGCTATACGCGTGGGAATCGCTACGTAGGCAGCTTGCCGGAGGGCATCTATCCCGACCCGGCCAAGGATGCCGAACCCGGCTACGGCGCCGTGCGGGCGCTCGACCCCGAGACGGGCGAGCTCGAGTGGGAGTTCAAGATGGCCGAAGTCTCCGAAAGCGGGTTGATGTCGACGGCCGGCAATGTGCTGTTCTCCGGAAGCATACAAGGCCAACTCGTGGTCCTCGACGTCTTCAACGGCAACTTGCTGTGGAAGCTGAACCTGGGCGGCCGCATGACGAATTCACCGATGACCTACCAAGTCGGCGACAAGCAGTTCGTCGCCGTCAGCGCCGGGCACTCGTTGTTCGTCTTCGGGCTCAGGGATTGAACGAAGATCGAACGGGCCGGCCGGGGTCTCGATCGCTCGGCCGGCAGTCGACTTGCAACACGTTCGGGGAAAGCGCGGCGAGCCCAAACTCGGGGGGGACTCCCCACCGTTTGTCAAGTGCTGAGGAAGGGCGGTACCCTTCCAGAGCGGCTGCCCAGCGCGGTAGTTCAAGCTGCCGCTTGGGCCGGCGGCTGACGACGGGCGGGGTCATACAGGGTTCCCTGACGAAGCATGGCGCACAGCACGGCCAGAAGTCGGTCCGCAAGACCGCGCAACGCGCGCCCGTGAGAATGCCCTCGGCTGCGCAACTGATGGTAATGGTGACGACTGTGGGGGTCGTGTTGGATGCTCACTCTCGCCCAATGGTAGAGCGCGTTGCGTAAACGGTCATTGCAGCCGCGACGCATCAAGACGGCGATCTTTTTGCCACTGCGGCGCGTGATCGGGGCGCTGCCGCAGTAGGCTCGAAGAGCGGGGTAGTCTCGATGGGCGAGAGCCTGTGAGGCCTCGGCCAGCATCGTGGCGGCGACGACACGTCCGACCCCGGGCAAGGAGAGGATGATCTCGACGTCGCGATGCTGGTGAGGATCCTCGTCGTCCTCGGACGGGGAAGCGAGTTGCTCCAGCAGGGTTTGGAGGCGCCTGGCCAGCTCGGTTCGCTGCTGGGCGATGAGTCGCAGATGAGGAATGAGTAGAAGAGCGTGTTCGCTCGCTGCGTCGGCCGTTCCGGCAGCAAGTTGGAATCCCGGCGCTCGCAGTTCGTTGACGATGTCGGCCGATTGGAGCCGGCGAATGCGGTGGGCGCGAAGCAACTTTTCGATTCGTGCCGGTTTCAGTCGACGAGCCTTTGCGGGGCTGGGAGCCAGTTCCAGCAGGGCCCAGAGCCAAGCTTCGTTGGCGGCTGGGGACAAGCGCAAAAGCTGCGGGTAGTAGCGATAGAGTTGCTCGCGAAGTTGGCAGCCGTTGCGGTTGAAGCTGCTACGCAACTCATCGTCGAGACGAGTGAGGTCGCGCAGGCGCATCACGAGCGGGTCGTCGACCTCGATGGCATGGAAGCAATGCGGGTCGGTTCGCAGCGAGCAAGCCAAGACGAAAGCGTCACGGCGGTCGTCTTTGGCGCCGGCCGGGAAATGCCGGTCTCGGAAACGATCGAGTTGTTTCGGGTTAAGGAAGAAAGCCGAGAATCCCCGTTCGAGCAGCGTTTCGACCAACGCGCCACGCGGGACTTCGATCGCGACCGCGATGGAAGCCGGCGGGCAGCCGGTCAACTCGAGCAGTTGATTGAGGAACTCGCCGACCGCCGAACCGGAATGAACGACGGTGCGTTCGTGAACGATCTCGCCCTGGGTGTCGAGCAGACAGATTTGATGGGCCTCGGTGGCCCAGTCGATACCGACGAAGAATTGAAATGCAGATGCAGACAAGACAGACTCCTTTCGCCAGCCGCCGCAACCAACGGCACCCCTGTACTGGCGCTCGAACAAACGGCGCGAACTCCCCACTGGGCTTTCGGTTGCGGACCACACCGGGAGGGCGCAAGTCCCCCCCAGGCGTTCGATCACGCAGGGGGCGAAGGGCGCTCCTCTCGGGTGGCCGGTCTTCTATGAACTACCGCGCTGGGCAGCCACTCTGGAAGGGTACGGGGGGGGAACATGTCTGACCGCTATTGTTTCGCCGGGCCGAGAGCGCCGCAACCGGAGGTTTAATTCGTCGTCGGGTAGTCCCCTTAGCCCTGATCTTCAAATACCGCAAGATGGGTATTTACTTGACTCAGGTGACCACAAGATATAGGATCGGGGAAATGGAAGATTATCCTCGGAATCTGGCCGAGTTCGAGGCGCGTTTCGCCACCGAGCAGGCCTGTCGAGAGTATCTGTGTCAACTCCGCTGGCCGGAGGGTTTTCGTTGTCCGCGATGCGGGCACGACAAAGCGTGGGCGGTGCGGACAGCGCTGCTGGAGTGCGCCGGCTGCGGGCATCAAGCTTCTCCAACGGCGGGCACAATATTTCAAGACACCCGCCAACCCCTCCAGAGTTGGTTTCGAGCCATGTGGTGGCTCACGAGCCAGAAGAACGGGGCGAGCGCGCTGGGCTTGCAGCGGGTGTTGGGCCTGGGCAGCTGCAAAACGGCCTGGACTTGGTTGCATAAGCCCCGGCGCGCCATGGTGCGGCCCGGACGCGATCGGCTCAGCGGGCGCGTGGAGGTTGACGAGACTTACTTAGGAGGCTTGGAGGAGGGCGTGCGCGGTCGCCAAACCGACGCTAAGGCGCTGATTGTAGTAGCGGCCGAGGAAGATGGTGCCGGCATCGGGCGGGTTCGGATACGCACCATTCCCAACGCCTCCGGGGACAGCTTGATGGCCTTCGTCGGCGAGTCGATCGAACCCGGCAGCGCGGTCCATACCGACGGTTGGCTGGGATACGAACCGCTCGAAGGCGACGGCTATCGCCACGAGGTGAGCTACCTGGAGGGGCAACCGGCGCGCGCCTCGAAACTGCTCCCCCGGGTGCACCGCGTGGTGTCGTTAGTGAAGCGCTGGATACTGGGCACGCATCAAGGAGCGGTCAGTCACGAGCATCTCGACTCCTACCTCGACGAATTCGCCTTCCGCTTCAACCGCCGCAAGTCCAGAAGTCGAGGCAAGCTCTTTTACCGCCTGGTTCAACAGGCCGTCGCCGTGCCACCGGCACCCTACAAATCGCTGGTCGGAGGCACCGCGACACGCGCTACGGACGACCACAACATGTAGGGGCTATTTCCCAATACCTGAGTCAAGTAAATACCCATCTACCGCAATTGTGTCTTTTGCCAACGCGAGCAGCGTTTTCGGCCCCTCGACAACCTATAATAATCACTGAAGTTCGAGCTTGGAGGAGTCGGCGGCAGCGGCGTTCTCGACCGATTGTCGCGGCCGTTCACCGTACCGCCTTCCCGTCGTCGCCCGGCGGGGGAATTCAACCGTTTTCGACGAACGATGGAATTTTGCCCGGCGGACCTGACGAGTGCGGCGATCCACTCCCCAGCGTCTCGGCGCGGTTGGAAAATCTTAAATCGTACGGTCCTCACGGACAGGTAATTTTATGACGAGTGTTATGACGATGGAAACGCTGCTGTGGTTTGTCGGGTTGGCTTTCGCCATCGCGCAAGTCTCGACTTTTTGCACCACGATCTATCTGCATCGCTGCTTGACGCATACCGGTCTCAAGCTGCATCCTTTCTTGGGGTTCTTCATGCACTTGGAGCTGGCTTTGGCGACCGGGATCATTCCCCGCGAGTGGGCGGCGGTGCACCGCAAGCATCACCGCTTCTCCGATGAGGAGGGAGACCCGCACAGCCCCTATATCGAGGGCCTGTGGAACGTGCTCTTCCTCAACGTGATGATGTACAAGAGGGAGATCAAGAATCAGGCTACGATCGACACGTTCACTCCCAACTGGCAAGACGACCTGCTCGACCGCGTTCCTCGAATCGGGAAGCTCGGCCCGGTTCTGGGCATGACGGCCTTGGCGCTGGCGTTCCCCTGGTTGACGGGCGTGAACTTCTGGATCGGCGCCGTGATGGGCGTCGCCGCCTGGTGGCTCAACGCCGGCTTTTATGTCTTTCTCAACGCCATGATCAACAGCGTGTGCCACAAGGTCGGCTATCGCAACTTCGACAACCGTGCGACCAATCTTCGCTGGGTGGCATTCTTGACCGGCGGCGAGGGCTTCCACAACAATCACCATGAGTTCCCGATGTCGCCTCGCTTCAAGGCGAAAGCTAGCGAGATCGACTTCGCCTGGATCTTCATTCGCATTTTCAAGGCGCTGGGTCTGGCGGAGTACAAAGAGTCGGGATTGGCGTCGACCGACAAGGCGCTCAAGACAGCGGCTTAGCGGAATCACCAGTGAAACCGGGGGCGTAGCGTGCTATGCCCCAATAACGTTGAGGCGATCAGCGGCCCGGGGCTTTCCGGGCCGTTCCCCCGTTCCGAGGTAAATACGAAATGGCTGACACGAAAATCACCGTAAGCAATCACGGCCCGCTGCGCATCGAGGGGTCTTTTACGATCGAAGACGTTGCCGGCAAAACCTTCGGTTTGGCGGGAAGAACCGTCATCGGTTTGTGCCGTTGCGGACATTCCAACAACAAGCCGTTTTGTGACGGCACCCACGGGCGCGTCGGCTTCCAGTCGGCCGTCGAGGCCCGCGAGCTTCCGCCGCCAAAGCCCAAGGCCTGAAGCGGCCGCGGCCGCGGGCGGCTCCGGGCCGCGTCACACGCTCGCGCCTTCTGCCTCATCCTCGCCCGAATCAAACGTCCGCGCATCGAAGCTCGCCGGCGGCCCGACGCCTTCGCGCGCTTGGTGGGGCTTCCACGGCTCGCCCCACTTTTCCTCGTAGAGCCGGCGATTGGCCTCAAATATTCGGCGATACTCTTCCTTCGGCAGCTCGCCGAACGACGCCCTTCCGAAATGATGCACAAAGCAATCTTCCGCCGACGCGATCCGCCGCCCCGAGTTGCGAATTCTCCGGGCGTAATCGTCGTCCTCGAACATCCCGACCGCGAATGACGCATCCAGTTCGCCGATCTCGCCCCAAACTTCCCGCGACACCAAGGTGCAGAACAACGGCGCAACATCCATCTCCCTGCAGCCGCCCTTCATCCCCCTCGCCAGCGAGCGCGCGAACTCATCCATCTGTCGGCGATTGCGATAGGGGACATTGATGCGCGCTTCGTTCGCCGCCCAATTCGTTACCGGGATGACCGCCCCCAGATCCGGATTGTTTCGAAGCGCCTCCGATAAACGATGCAACCAGCCCGCCGTCACAATCGTGTCGATATTGAGAAAAAGCAAAAACTCCCCGGCGGCCTCCGACGCCGCCAAATTCAAGGCTCCCGAAGAGCCCAGGTTCTCGTTTTGGGGAAAGACGCGAACCCGCGAGTCCTTCTCCGCGCGCGTCCCGAGCCGTGCCGGCGTATCGTCACCCGAGGCATTGTCCACCACCAGCACCTCATAGCGCGGATAGCCCGTGCATCGCGCAATCGAGTCCAAGCAAGGGTTCACGAAAGCCGCGTTGTTATACGTCGGGATCAAAATCGACACCAACGGAAAGGTCTCGCGAATACCCTGATCGAGAGTCTCGACGCGGTGGCGCCAGGTATTGGTCGACGCCAACTTCACGCGCCGCTCGCGAAGCGCCGGATCGTCTTCCGACAGCGCCTCATCCACCCGCCGCGCGAACTCCTCCGCTCCCTCTCCCGTATAGACCGCCTCCCCGAAGCGCCGTAGCTCGGCCATCGGCGTCGCGACCACCGGCCTCCCTTGGCTGAAGCACTCGTAGACCTTCACCGGGTCCATGGCATCGGTCAGCGGGCCGACCTCGCGGGGAATCATCGCCGCGTCAAAAGCCGCCAGGTAGGAAGGCAGCCCCGCGTAATCCTTATGCCCGAGCAAGTGGACATTCGGCAGTTGCCCCAACGCCGAAAGTTGCTCCCGAACCGAGGGCTCCCCCAGCGCGGGAAACCGCTTCGCAGCCGCCTCGGGGCCGAGCGCCGGGTCCTGCTCGAGCCCGATCCCCCCAATCAACACAAACGAAACATTGGGCCTGGCGCGGGCGACCTCGGCGACCAAATCGAAATCAAACCACTCGGCCAACACGCCAATGTAACCCACAATCGGCCGCTGAATCTCGGCCAACTCCGCGCTCGCCTCCGCCGAGGCGAAATGCTCGAAATCGGCGGCGTTGGGAACGAGCAGCGCCGTGTCCCCGAACTGCCGCTGCTTCTCGGTCAGTGCCGTGCTGCTCGCCGTCAGCAAGTCGCAGGCGGCCAACCACTCGCGGTCCGCGGTTCGCGTCCCGCTGATCCCCGGCATTCGCTCCCAGTCGTCGATCGAGTCATAGACGAGCTTGGCTCCGCGGCGCCGGCGCAACCGATCCGCCGCGGGAAACCAGCCGGGCAGCTCGACGATCACGGCGCTTTCGGCGACATCCCAAGTCTCGAACAGCTCTTCGAGACAGGCCGCCGCGCGGTCCGCGTCAGCCGCGCTGAAAGATTCCTCGAAAAGGTCGGGGCAGGGGGCGCGCAGGCGGATCTCCCAGAGGTTTTCACCCAGCGGCCGAGCCTCGAAACCGCGCGAGGCCGCCGGGGGAAGTCGCCGACCCGGGCTCACCCAAAACACCCGCCGGCCTTGGCGGCCGAATTCGCGGGCGAGTTGCTGCGGCCGTTGGAACCGAAAATCGAAGGCTAACGGGGCGAGAAAGAGCACGTCGTAGGCCGGATCGCCTGCCGCGGCTCGCGAGGCCCCCGCCTCGTCGACGAACGGCCGGTCGAAACCCTCGGCGACGTAATCACCCGCGTCGGGGAAATGCAACTCCTCGTCCTCGACCCCCGAGGGCCCGCCCGCCCCGGCGGAAACCAACCACCCCAGCAGACCTTTGACGCCGCTTTCGGCCCGCACCGCGTAAGCCTTGCGCAGCCAAAGCATCGCCCGCCAGGCGCGTTGGCCGCGATAGGTTTCCAACTGCGCCTCAAGCTCGCGGCGATAGCTCTCGAGCCCCATCGCCGATTGCTCGCGCATCCGTTCGGCCCGCCGCAGCCGCTCTTCGGCTCCGGCCAGAGCTTGCTCGAGCCGCTCGGGCTCGGCCCCCGAGCGCTGCTCGATCGGCTCCGGCCCGTTCGACAATTCGTCGGACTTGTCTCGCGCTTCGCTCATAGTCGTGACGTGTGCGCCCGCGGGCGGCTCCAATGCAAGGCGCCGGTTGCAGGCAACATCCTATCCTATACCGGGCCGCAACCGGAACCGAATAGTGATGGCGCGCGGGCGACGGTTCTCTATGACGGCAAGTGCGCTTTCTGCATCAACTTGGCGCGTCGCTTCGCTTCGACGGCGGAACGGGCGCGTTTCCAATTGCTGACTCTCCAGGCCGCCTCGCGCATCGCACCGTTCCGGAACGGTCTCGCCGCCGGCGCCGCGGAAGGATTTGACTCCATCGTGGTTTTCCCCGCCGCGGGCGCGCCGCTTCGCTGCGGAGAGGCGGTGCGCTTCATGGCTCGGTACGTCTGGTGGGCCTTGCCCCTACGGATATTGGCGGCGCTTCCCGCCGGGATGTTGCTGATGGACGCCGGTTATCGTTGGGTGGCGCGCAATCGTGCTTGCCTGAGCGCCGCGTGCACGACGACAAAGCGGCCGGCTTGGCCGGGGATACTGGCGGCCGTCTTGCTGCCCGTTGCGGCGATCGCGCTGAGCGGGGCCCTACCCGGCTGGGTACGAATGTGGCTGACGGCGGGGGCGTTCTTTTTCGGTTTCAAACTATTGACGCTATGGCGAGTTGGGCCGTCCGCCGCCGCGAGCGTCGGCCGGCGGCTCGCCTACCTATTCGGTTGGGTCGGCATGGACGCCCGGAAATTTCTCGCGCCGGCCGCCCCCGGACGGATCGCACGCAGCGGGGAATGGGTAAGAGCGGGCCGTAGCCTGGTCGCGGGCGTCGTTTCCCTCTGGCTGGTAGCCGGACTCCTGCCGCCTGAGTGGCCGCGCGCGCGGGCTTGGAGCGGATTAATCGGCCTGATCTGGACCCTGCACTTCGGGCTGTTTCACTTCCTGGCGTTGGGTTGGCGCGCCCTCGGCATCGCCGCCACGCCGATCATGGATTCTCCGACCCGTTCCACGTCGCTCGCCGAGTTTTGGGGACGGCGCTGGAATCGCGGCTTTCGCGAGCTTTCGCATGGGCTGATCTTCGGGCCGTTGCGCGGACAAGTCGGGAGCAAAGCGGCGCTGTTGGCGGCGTTTCTGTTCTCCGGCGTGATTCACGACTTGGTGATCTCGCTCCCGGCCGGCGGCGGTTACGGCCTGCCGACCATCTACTTCGCCATGCAAGGACTCGGCGTTTGGTTCGAGCGCTCGCGGCCGGGACGCCGGGTGGGGCTGGGCAGGGGCCGACTCGGTTGGGCTTTCACACTGGCGACGACCGCGGCTCCGCTGGGACTGCTGTTCCACGGGCCTTTCCTGATTCGAACGGCCTTGCCGATGATCGAGGCATTAGGAGCTTTTTGACGACAGGAATTCTTTTGACCACGAACAACGAAGGAGGAAAACGATGCACCAACTGACTCCCTATCTCTGGATCGCGGGCGGCGTTCAACTCGCCATCGCGGGCGCGAATCTCGTCCTGCCGCGCAAACTCGAGTACGGAAGGAACCTTGCCCGGGTCGATCCGATCATCAAGCAGGTGTTCGTCGTTCATGCCGCCTACATAGCGTCCTTATTGGTCGCTTTCGCCGGACTCTGCTTCTTCTTCCCCGAGGAGTTAGCGGGGGCAACGCCCCTCGGCAACGCGCTCAGCTTCGGGCTGGCGGTCTTCTGGGCGCCGCGTCTTGTCGTGCAATGGGTCTACTACGATCCGCGCGTGCGACGCGGCAACTTCGTCGCCCACCTGGCTTTCTCGGCGGCCGTCGCGTACTTGATCGTCGTCTTCACGACGGCGGCCTTCGGGGGGCTGCGATGACCACCACCGCCGAACTCTTCTCGCTCGCTTTGTGGGCGGCCGGAATCGGTCACTTCTGCGTGCTCGGCGCGAGCTTCCAGGTGCCCGCGCGCTTGGGATGGAAGGAGGATCTGAAGACCCTCACGCCCTTCAACCGCAAACTGATGTGGACCTATGGCGGCTTCACCGTGTTCACCATCACGGCCTTCGGTGCGTTGACTCTCGTGCTGCGCGCGGAGTTGCTCAGCGGCGCGCCGGCCGCATTGGGCCTGGCCGCTTTCATCGGTTTTTTCTGGCTGTCGCGAGTCCTCGTGGACTTTCTCTACTTCAGCCACGCCGATTGGCCCGCGGGCCGACTGATGACTCTCGGCCACGCTCTTCTCACGGGTTTGTTTATCGCCTTGAGCACAACTTATCTCGCCCTGGTCGCCTGGCACCTGACCGGATGGATCAGTTGAATCCTATGAGGAGGAATGATGGACACCCTGCTGACATCTCGATGGAATCGGGTCGGCGTCTCCGGCGGCGCGGTCATCTGGCTGACGCTCGCGGCCCTTTCGTTGGCGGGCATCACGTCACTCGATCTGCTTGAGCTGCTGTTTCTTACCGCCCCTCTTGTCCTGGTGCCGTTGGGATTGCAGCTCATCCCGGTGACCGATATGTCTTCGGGAAGGCGCAAGTTGTTGCTGACGGGCTCGTTTCTCCAACCGTTCGGAGCCGCCTTGGCCGCATTGTCGTTTCTCGCGCCAACCGGCGAAACCGCGGGCTGGATCGCGGCGGGTTGGCTGCTTACGGTGATCCCGTTGGCCGCGGTCGGGCTACGCTTCCCCTTGCAGCTTGTTCGCGATCCGATGCAGGCTTGTTTTGACGCCGGTTTGCTCTATTTGGCGGTCGGCGCCATTTGGCTCGTGATCACACGACTCGGCGCGACGCCGATGGAGTTGGGCGAGCCGATTGTCTTGCTCACAGCGGTGCATTTTCACTTTTCCGGTTTCGCTCTCGCTTGTGTAACCGGGGCAACGGGTCAGTCGCTGCGGGCCGGAAGCGTCGCGCGCCGGGTGTTTCAGATCATCGCGGTTGGCCTCATCGGGGGCACATTCCTGATCGCGATCGGCTTCCTCGCCGCGCCGGGTTGGAAGTACGCGGCGATCGGGCTGTTCTACTGCAATTTACTCACGTTGGGGGGCTACATCCTCGCGGGCCTGTCGCGGGTAAGTGGGACCCTCCCTCGCATTCTGCTCGGTGTCTCTTCGGTTTCACTCGCTATTGGGATGACCCTTGCGCTGATCTACGCGGCCGGCGAGTACTCGGGCGAGCTGCTGATCGACATCCCCGGCATGGCCCTGTGGCACGGCCCCATCAACGGGATCGGCTTCACCCTCTGCGCCTTGCTGGGCCGGGTATCGGCACAATCGGCCGCCCGGCTGGTAATGCGGTGACGCCTCGGACTTCCGCCCGCGGCTCAATCACCGACCCGCCATGCGGGGGGAGCGATGCGGGCTAGTGCTCAGCGGCCCGCGGCAGCTTGAGGGCCAAGAGGAACCCGGCCAACGGCAACAGCGCCAAGACCCGAAAGACGGGCTCGATGCCGATACGATCGGCGATCCAGCCCAGCACCGGTCCGCAGAAAACCCCGGCCACGCCCCAGGCGAATCCCATCATCAGGGCGCTGATCGTCGCCCCTTGGGAAGGGACCAATTCCTGAGCCATCACGACAATCACGGGAATCGTCAGCAGTAGAAATGTCGCGCCGATATAGAGCCACAAGATCGACTGCCACCCGGTCGTCTCGACAAACAGTGACAAGAAGGGTGCCGCGGCGATCATCGAGATCAACACCACGCGACGTCCGCCGATGTGGTCGCAGAGGCTGCCCCCCAGAAACGATCCGGTGGCGGCGCTCAGGAAGAACACAGTCAACCCAAGACTCGCTTGTTGGAACGAGAACCCACGCTCGTTATAGAGGTAGAGCGTCAAAAACTGACCCATGCCCACCTGCACGACCGAGCGCAACACGACCAACGAATAGTGCAGCGACAATGGTTTCCGAAACCGCTTCAAGAGGCCGTAATCGACCCCCCGCCGCGCCCCTGCCTCCGCTACCGGTTGCGGCAGCTTCCAAAGCAAAATTCCGGTCACGACAAACCCCGGGATCGCCGTCCAACTCAGCGAAGCGGTTCCGAACTGCTCGACAACGGTCGAAAAGTAGGCCGGCCCCAGTGATAAACCGAAAGTCCCCGAGGTGATGAAAATCCCGACCGACAGACCTTTGCGGGTCCCGCCGGCCGCGGACGCTTCCTTGGTGCTGAGCGGATGAAACGCGGCAACCGCCACTCCTCCGAGAAAGATCAGACCCAGCAGAGAGGGAAAGCCCGTCGCCCAAAAAAGAGCCGATAGAAACAAGCCCGCCGCCGCCGGGCTCAGCGCGGTGAACAAGCGGCTGTGCATGTGGTCGGCCAGCAGCCCGAAGGGCAGTTGCAGCACCGACGACGAGAACATGAACGTGCCGCCCAGCGTACCGGCCTGTGCGAACGATAGGCCGAAGCGATCGACCAACAGCGGCTGCAGCGTGCCCGTGACGCTCGAATAGAGATCGACGCTCCAATGACCCAGCGAAAGCAGCGCCAAGCGCCCGCGCGCCAGTGGAGCGGGCCGCGACGCCGTTGCCGGCGCCGCCGCGGGCGCGGGCGGGGTCATGACGAGAGCTTCCGGTGCCGCCGTGGTTTTCATCGCAATTCGCGCAGTCGTTTCCCGGCCCGCGTCCGAGTCGAAATCGGGGAACACCCCGTCCCGCTCTCCCAGCGATCGCCTGGAGCACAAACCCCAACAGGACTGGACGGAAACAAAGGAGACCGCTAATCGGGTGAACGCCCACCCGGGCTCGGGTCTCGAAAGGCGAGTTCTTATGATACTGGGAATCCGGGCGCCTTGCGCCCGCGGTGGTGGGCCGTCTGGTCACCCGGCGGCCCTATGGTCCGGGCGGGTTTCTCCGCAACTCCTCGGGCACGCGCGTGCGATCCGTGTCGTCGAGGCCAAAGGTCCACTCCAGCGGAATTTCTTGCGGCAGGTAGCAAATCTTGTCGTCGCAAGCTTGGTAGCGAAGCCGCCCCCGCACGGTCAGCTCGCCCAGTTCGTTCATGAGGTGCCCGAGCTGTTTCTTTTGCCCGATCTTGATGTCGGTTATCAGGCGCACCGAACCCTGGTACACCGGAACCTTCTCATCAATCGCCGGCAGATGCAGCGTTTCCGATTGCGGGTAGGTTGGGGCGTAGCTGGTCAGCCCCGCCGCCTCTTCGATTGTCCAATCGATCGGGATATAGCCTTCCACCTCCGGCGCGTAGACGTGCATCTTGTCCTTGAGGTCGATGTCGAGCACCAGGGCGACGCGGTTGCCGCCGATGAGAACTTGATCGCCCGCCCACGAAGAAACCGTCAGGTGGTCGGTTTCGATTTCCGTGCGCGGCGCGCCCAGATCGACGCCGAGCTGCCGCACCATGATCAGCCCCGTCGTGAAGCGGTCACGGTAGCTTTGTTCGAAAAACTTGGCTTGCACCACGCCGCTTTCGTCGACAAGATATTGACCCGGGTGCGGGATGCCGAAGAACGGGTGCGTCTCGGGAATCGAGTCGTTGAGGATGCCGAACTTCCGAATGACCGTCGAGTCGGGATCGGAAAGCATCGTGAACCCGATGCCGCGGCGTTTGCTGAAGTGCCGCAAGACTTCGACGCTGTCGTAGCTCAGCGTGGCGACATGGATGCCGTCCGCCTCGAAGGCCTCGCGCTTGCGTTCCAACTGAACCAGTTGGCTCTTGCACCACGGTCACCAATCCGCCGAGCGGTGAACCAGAAACAGCAGACCCTTGGGCCCGCGCAGGCTCTCGAAGGTCTGCTCCTTACCGTCTTGGTCGCGCGCCGTGAAGAAAGGGATCTTTTCGCCAATTTCGGGGCCGCTGGTGACGGGCGCCGGTTTCGGCCTCTTTTTCGGCGCCTGGGCCCCAAGAGTCCCCGCCAAGGCCACCGCCATCAGAACGCCAAGAACGAAAACAGTTGCCGCGGCGACGAACTTGTGTTTCATCAATTTCCACACCACAAACACCCTCTACATTGGTTAGTCGCCGGGGAAGAGCCTTTGGTCACACAAAAAATGGCGGCGGCGGCGCTCAGGTCGGGGGCTGTGAAAAATTGGGGACCGTACCGAGCGCCGACCGCATAAGTTCCGTTGAATGAATAATCACATCCGGCGCGAAGTGGACTGTCCCCATTTTTCACAGCCCCTCACGCGTTCGGCCGACGGGAAAGAAACTGGCTGGCCGGGGAGGATTCGAACCTCCATTCCAGGCTCCAAAGGCCCGTGTCCTGCCATTGGACGACCGGCCAGCAGGAATCTTCTTACGATATCACGCCGGCCGAATTTGCTTGCACGGGAACATTTTTTGTCGGATTTGTCTCGCCGGCGAAAACTCGCCTTAGTTCTCTATTCTCGAAACGGATTATAGATCATTCCTTCCGGCACTCTCAGTGATTGACTAAACAGCGCACAACTCGAACTGAATCCATTGTGCCTGCTGCGAGTGCCACCATCTGTGAAAGGCGCCCGAGCGTCTCGTAGCTGAATCGATGATCCACGCGGGAACAACCACCGGCAGCGGGTCCACGTCGAATGGATACGGCTTCAACGCGATCCGACGGGCGTCGGCGGGCCGCACCTCAATCGTCACCCTGTCCAGCCAGCTTCCACGAGGGACTTCCAGCAGGTCGAATGGATGTTCACCAAGTCCCTTGGCTTCGCCGGACAAGGGCGGGATGTGTGGGGAACACAACGACAACGATAGCCCATCGAGGAGTTGAAGCAGGCGCACATGCGGTTTCAGGTTTTCCGGGTCGACCCACGATGCGGTGACTGCGTTCCCCCGAAGCCGGGCCGAGAAATCGTCCTGCTGCGCTTCGAGATCAGCTACAAACTTGCGGGCTTCGTCGATAGATCCCCCGACGAGCTTTTCGGGCGCACGCTTCCAAAACAGGGGATGAAGAAACGCCGGATCGGGGTCAGGTTTGGACCTAGCAGCGTAGAGCCAGTAGGCATGAAAGCTGATCAGCAGACTGACATAGGGATGCTCCTCGCTGAAGCGGGGAATGCCCCGCTGCCAGCGGTCCATCCCCTCTTTTTGGTTCTTCAGCACCTCGGCAAGATCCAGCGGAAGATCGTCAAGACCCCCTAGCTCTGGAATGGCCTCCCATTCCCACCAGCCGTTGTCGTGTTCAGCAATGGCCAACACCGTCTCCGCACAAAGCTGCTCAGGATCGTGCGCATGGGCGAAGTGTCCGGGAGCGGCAAACTGATCATTTCCCCAGTGGGCCGCCAGATACCCAGCGACACCCCCATGATCCGGCTGGCTGACCAACCAGGTATGGTTGTCGCGGTGAGTTTTCAGCACTGCACTTGACTCCTTTTCCGATGGTGGACCCGACCCCAACGGTCCAACCAGGATTTCCGATTTGGCTCCTCTGACGGCACGAGTCTACACCCTCACCCGGCGAAGCGCAACCATTTCTCCACCCGAAAGAGGCGGCGGCTGAGGCGGGACCGATCGAGCCCCCTTCTTGCCCCTCATGGGGGCTGATCCGCCGCTGCGAAGTCAATTTCGCAGACACCCCTCCGAGCTCCCGTCCTCAGTACACAGATTTCGCATTCGCCAAGTGCGGTGCTAACCACCCGGCACAGGCAGCGCCCAGATCCTCCGCAGCATGTCGCCAAACAGCCGCCGGTTCAGATGTCCCTCGGCCAAGAGCAACCAGTAGTACCGCGCGTGCTTGACCAATCGAGTCGGGTTCGGTGCGGGTTCGGTGACCGGTGCGGGTTCGGTCGGGTTCGGTGAGTCGGGTTCGGTGACAGCCACCGAATAAAGAATCTTTATCCCAAGAAGCGCAACGCCGTGACCAGCCCGCTACGCCAGCACTTCCTTGATCACATTCCCGTGCACATCGGTAAGCCGCATATCCCGCCCGTTGTGGAGATAGGTGAGCTTTTCGTGGTCAAAACCGAGCAAGTGCAGAATCGTCGCGTGCAAGTCGTAGACTGATTTGCGATTTTCGACGGCCTTATAACCATAGTGATCGGTGGCTCCCACGACAGTTCCGCCGCGAATGCCGCCTCCTGCCATCCATATTGTAAAACCGGCGGGGTTGTGGTCGCGGCCGTCGAGGAGTTGCGAGATCGGCATGCGGCCGAACTCGCCGTGCCAAATGATCAACGTGGAGTCGAAAAGGCCGCGGCTCTTTAAGTCCTTAATCAGCGCCGCGATGGGTTGATCGGTCTCCTTGGCATGCAAGCCGTGATTTTTCTTCAGTCGGAAGTGTGCGTCCCAAGTGGGGTCGAAGTTGCCGCCTCCCGAATAAATCTGAACAAAGCGAACGCCGCGCTCGACGAGACGCCGCGCCATCAGCGCCTGCTTGCCGAAATACGACGTCACCTTTTCGTCGAGCCCGTAGAGCTTGCGAGTCGCTTCGGACTCCTTATTGACGTCGATCGCACCGACGGCATGCGACTGCATGCGATAGGCCAGCTCATAGGAAGCGATGCGGGCGGACAGCTCGGAGTCTTGCGGGTTGCTTTCGAGGTGCTTCCTATTCAGGTCTCCCAGCAAGTCGAGCCAACGCCGCTGCCGCTCGGGCGCCACGCCTTCGGGCGGTTTCAAGTCAACGATCGGGTCCCCCACCGAGCGAAACTGCGTCCCCTGGTACGACGCCGGCATGTAGCCGTTGCCCCAGTTCGGAGCGCCCCCGATCGGACCGCCGCGATAGTCGGTGAAGACGACAAAGCCCGGCAGATTTTCGTTTTCGCTGCCGAGCCCGTAGGTCACCCAACTGCCGACGCTGGGGTGGCCGGCGAGCACCGTGCCGGTATTCATCTGGTACAGCGCCGGGCCGTGGTCGGGGCTGATGGCGTGCATCGAGCGGATCACGGCCAGGTCGTCGATTTGCCCGGCGACGTGGGGAAAGAGATCGGAAACTTCGATCCCCGACTCGCCGTATTTCTTGAAATCCCACAACGAGGGCATCATCCCGCCCGGATGCCCCTGCGAAACGGTAACGTCGCCGACACCCGACATGACTTCGCCCGGGCGCTTGGCGAGCTCCGGCTTGGGGTCAAACGTATCCACCTGGCTCACACCGCCATAACAAAAAACGGAGATGACCGCCTTGGCCTTCCCGCCGAAATGAGGCTGTTTGGGCGCGAGCAGCGATCGGGGCGCCGCCGACAGCCCTTGCCGCGCCAGCATGTCGGTGAATGCAACGCCGGCAATTCCGCCGCCGAGGCGGCCGAGCAGTTCACGTCGGGAGTAGAAGCGCTTTTTCATTTTTTCTAGTGGCGGCTCTTTATTGCAGGTACGCGAATTCGTTGAGGTTAAACAGTGTCCGGCATAAATCGGCCAGGCCTTCGCCATTGCCCTCGACAAACTTTCGCGTCTTGTCGCGCTCGTAATCCGTCGGAAGCCGCGCCAGCGCCAGCTCGAAAGCGTGTTCCACTTGTTCCCCCGCGTCGTCGCCCGCCTCGCGCCGCACGCGTTCCGCGAAAAGCTCGGCTTGCATATTGATGAATCGATTGTTCATCAACAGTAATGCCTGCGGAGCCACGGTCGAACGGTTGCGGCGGTCGACGGAGGTAATCATGTCGGGCTGATCAAAAGCCTCGAAGAGCGGGTAGCGGATCGTGCGTTTCGAGAAAACGTAGAGACTGCGCCGCCAGGTCGCCCGATCGTCATCGGGGCGCCCCGGCCAGGTGCGGCTGGTGCTCGATTGGAAAAGGTCGGGGTCGATATAGGGGAATACGCCCTTGCCCCCGACCGTGCGGTCGAGCGTTCCCGCGACGGTCAGGATCGAATCCCGCAAGATCTCCGCCTCCAGTCGCTGCCGCGACATTCGCCACAGCAGGCGATTTTCCGGATCGGCGGCGACATTGGCCTCGATGTCCGCGCTTTGCATGCGATAGGCCGCCGAGCCCATCATCAGGCGGTGCATGTGCGTGACGCTCCAGCCGTTCTCGACAAACTCGATCGCCAGCCAATCCAACAATTCCGGATGCGTCGGCGGCTGCCCCGTCGCCCCGAAATTACTGGGCGTACGCACCAGGCCTTCCCCGAAATGGTGTTGCCAGAGACGATTTACCATGACGCGAGCGGTAAGCGGGTTCTCGGACGACGCAACCCACTCGCCAAACACCCGGCGGCGGTGGCTGGATTTCGCGTCTTCCGGAGCGGGTTGAAACTCGGGCTCCCCGCGGCTCGCCACGCGCAGGATGCCCGGCGCCATCACCGACCCTTTATTGCCGATACTGCCGCGATGCAGAAAGTACGAGGGAAAAGCTTCGCGCCCTTCCTCGCCAATCGTCATGGCTGTCGGATAAGGCTCGGGCCGGGTGGCGTCGAGCGCGTCGATCCGCTCTTGCAACTTCGCATACTGCCGCTTTTGCTCCGCGTCGGCTCTCGGCAGAACATTCTTGTCTTCCTTGTATTCGTGCTCGAAGGTGTGCTCGATCTGGCGCACATTGAGACGCTGTCCCTCGGTGCGTTCGGCGGCGGGCAGGTGCCAAGCTTCTTGAATGTAGTCGGGCTGTTTCGCGATGAGCTCCGCCAAGAGTTGGTCACGGTGGGGCTTGAGCAGCGCCTTCTGCTTGTCCTTGAACGGCTGCTGGAGATCATCGATGCGTTTCTGCTCGGCTTCGTGCGCCCGGACCGCGTCAGCATCAACCAAGGGGTAGTCCGCCAACTTCGTCGAGAAGAAGACCGCTTGCATGCGGTAGTAATCCTGCTGGGCGATGGGATCGAACTTGTGGTTGTGGCAGCGCGCGCATTGCACCGTCATCCCGAGGAACGTCAAATTCGTCGTCGCGAGAATGTCGTCCAGCTCGTCCATGCGCGTCAGCTCGTTCTTCATGTTGTTGTCGGGGCCGAGGCGCAGAAACCCGGTGGCGATATTGGCTTCGGGGGAGTCGGGCGCGATTTCGTCGCCGGCGATTTGCTCGAGCACAAAACGATCGTAGGGCTTGTCGTTATTCAAGGCGTCGACAACGTAGTCGCGGTAGCGCCACATTTGCGGCCAATCGAAGTCGCGCTCGAAGCCCCCTGAGTCGGCATAGCGTGCCAGGTCGAGCCAATGACGAGCCCAGCGTTCCCCGTAGTGGGGTGAATCGAGTAGTTGATCAATCAATCGCGGCCAAGCGTCGGGCCTGCTGTCGTGGAGGAACGCCGTGACTTGCTCGGGACTGGGCGGCAGGCCGATCAGATCGAGATACGCCCGTCGGACGAGCGTGCGCTTATCCGCCGGGGGCGCGGGGGTCAGCTCCTTTTTGTTGAGCGCGGCCCGTAGGAAGACGTCGACGGTGTTGGCACCCGGCAGGAACCCTTCAACGGCCGGGATTTCGGGCCTGACCGGCGATCGAAACGACCAAAAAGTACGCTCTTCGTCGGTGATCGCGCGTTCTTCCAGCTTGGCCAGAGCGGCCTTCTTGTCGAGTTCCTCGGCGGTCAGGGTGCCGAGATCGCCGCCGGCGACGATCCATCGGCGCAGCGTGTCGACTTCTTCGTCCGTGAGCTTGCCGCCCGGCGGCATTTCCGGCTTTGCCTGGTGGGAGACGAACCTATACAGCAAACTCCTGCGAACGTTATGCGGAACGATGGCGGGGCCGCGCTCGCCGCCGCGCAAAACGGATTCTCGGGTCCGCAGGTCGAGCTTCGACATTTGCAAAGCCGCGCCATGGCAAGCCAGACAGTTTTGCTTGAGGATTTCCGAGACTTGGTCCGATAATTCAGCGGCGCCGAGCAGCGCGGGGAAAAGCAGGGCGAAAAAACCGAAACGCGGCATGGTTCGGTCTTATTCTACCCCAAGCCGCTACGCCAGAATCTCGTTGATCACCTTGCCGGCCACGTCGGTCAGCCGAAACCGCCGACCGTTGTATTTGAAGGTGAGGCGCTCGTGGTCGACGCCGAGCAGATGAAGGATTGTCGCGTGGAAGTCGTTGATCGAGACGCGATTGACCTCGGCCTTGTGCCCCAGCTCATCCGACTCGCCGTGGGAAACGCCGCCCTTGATGCCCCCGCCGGCCATCCAGGTCGTAGAGCAGTGCGGGTTGTGATCGCGGCCGGGCTTGGCGGTACCGATCTGCGAGACCGGCAAGCGTCCGAATTCGCCGCCCCAAATGATCAGCGTATCGTCGAGCATGCCGCGCTGTTCGAGGTCGGTAATCAGCGCCGCCATCGGTT
The DNA here is from genome assembly GCA_965248235.1 of Bryobacterales bacterium. Classification (GTDB taxonomy): domain Bacteria; phylum Acidobacteriota; class Terriglobia; order Bryobacterales; family UBA6623; genus UBA6623. The sequence continues at coordinate 955,514 of CBDFIU010000005.1, forward strand.
GATCCGTTTCGCGGGCGAACTGACCATGGTTGCCGAGGATGTCGATATGACCGTCCCAGGAACGCTGGTTTTCCATGCCGCCCGAGTAGATCTGCACGAAGCGCACGCCGCGCTCGATCAGGCGTCGAGCCGTTAGGCACTGCCGCGCGATGTGACCGCAGTGGTCTTCGTTGAGTCCGTAGAGATCCTGAATGTGTTGCGGTTCGAGGTTGACATCGAGTGCTTCCGGCGCCGCCATCTGCATGCGATAGGCCAGCTCGAAGCTCTCAATGCGGGCGGCCAGTTCGGCCTCGTGCGGGTGTTGTTCCATGTCGCGGTTGTTAAGCCGCGCCAGCAAGTCGAGTTGCGCCCGCTGCCGCTCATCGGTCGTCCCCGGGAGCGGTTTGAGGTTCTGAATCGGATCGCCTTTGGGGCGCAGCCACGTACCTTGATAGGCTCCCGGCAGAAAACCCGCGCTCCAGTTATTGGCGTTGCCCTTGGGCAGCCCGCGCCCCTTGGGGTCCGACATGACCACAAAGCCCGGCAGATTCCGGCTTTCGCTTCCCAGTCCGTACGTCACCCACGAGCCCATGCAGGGGTGCCCCATGCGGACTTGTCCGCTGTTGATCATGTAGAGCGCCGGCGAGTGGTTATTGGAAGTCGAAAAGCCCGAGTGAATGAAGGCCATCTTGTCGACGTGTTCGCCCAGATGCGGGAAGATCTCCGACACCATCTTGCCGCTCTCGCCGCGCGGCGTGAACTGAAACGGCGACTTCATCAGCGTCCCGACTTCGTCGGCGAAAAAGCCGGTGAACTTGTCGAACCCTTCGTATTCCTTGCCGTGGTAATTTTCGAGAGCCGGCTTGTAGTCCCAGGTGTCGATGTGGCTCGGCCCGCCGTTGATGAAGAGCCAGATGACGCGCTTGACCTTGGGGCTGAAGTGCGGCTCGCGAGGCGCGAGCGGGTTGAGCGACCGGTCGCCCACCGGGGCGGCGGAGAGAAGATTCTCGTCGCCCAAAAGGCCCGTCAGCCCGAGCATGCCGAGGCCCATCCCAGAGCGCTCGAGCATCGCGCGCCGCGACAAAAGCTTAGCGCCGAGTCGGGGGTTTGAGATCTTCATTTCGCCCCTATTGTGACACAGCAAAGCCGCCGCAACCACAAACGTTTCCCGGAAAACCGCGCAAGCAAATATTGTGCCGCCACTCCCAAAACACCCCGCCCATCTCAACCACCCGGTGGGGCAGGGCTCCGGGCCTCCCCAGCAACGCAAAGTCTGATACACTCACCCGAGCGATCGAGATTCCACTAAATCCAACCGCCAAAGGAGCGCTGCCGTGGGCGAACTGATTCACACTTCACACATCAAGATTTATCAAGACAAGCCGCCGGAGAGACGCGCCTATATTGAAGACTTTGAGGAACCAGTCACCTTTGGAGTACACGGAGGGATCAAGCACTTCTACAAAGTCGAGCCCAAGCGCGACCTGCCCGCGACCCTCGACTATATGATCGCCGCGGTGGGCGGTTGACTAACCGGCACTCTTGCCGGCGCGCTGGCAGTGCGTCAAATCCCTCCCGTTCCCGATAAAGTGTGGAGCGAAGTCGAAGGCGACATCGAAAATGTAGACGGCGTGATTCGCATAACCCGCATCCGCGTCAAGTATCATTTGAAGATACCGACAGGTACGCGCGAGGCCGCCGAGCGAGCCGTCGAAAAGCATTCAAGCAAGTGTCCGGCGGCGATGTCGGTCAAGGGTGCGATCGAAATTGCCATCAGCGCCGAAATGGAAGAAGAATGACGGCGACACGGGCCAATCGGCGCGGATCGGCGCATCCCTGAGGGGCCGTGAAAAATGGGGGACTGTACCGAGCGCCGACCGAATAAGTTCCATTGAATCAAGAATCACATCCGGCGCGAAGTGGACTGTCCCCCATTTTTCACAGCCCCTGACCCGTCGGGCTCTAGCTCGCCGGGCTGCCGGCGCCGGGCTGTTAGGTCTTCTCGGGCGGCTTGACGGGGCCGCGCGGATCGATCGCATTCGTCTACTCAGCGTTCGCTATCGGACTGACCCCAAGCGCCTGGCCGGCTTGCTGCCGCCTCCTCTGACCGCCGACATTCTCCCCGACATCTTGGTCGACTATGTCACGGTCGCCGGCCGCGGACTTTCCCCGCTTTCCCGAGCCCGGGAAGAGGAATTCGGCTGGTTCACCGTGCACGCGGCGGCGCGCTACCGACGAGCCCGCGGGATGCTCGTGTTGGGCCAGGTCACCGATCACCACTGGGGACGCATCAACGCCCGCGAATCCTTGGGATTCCCCACCAAGGCGGGCGCGGTCTCTCTAGCGATCGAAGAAGCGATGCCGCGGGCCTGGTGCGGTCTCGACGGACGCCGCGTGCACGCGATCGAAACCGCTCTGACGAAGCGGCCGGCCCATCCGCTCTCGTTGCGGCGCGCGGCCGGTGTGGGGAGCTTCGTCTGCCGCTATGTGCCCGGCGTGGATCCGTCCCAGGCCGTGGTGGATTCGCCGGTCGAACTGTGGCGGGTCTCGGCGGACGCCGCCGGGTCCGAGTCCGACCCGGATGCCGATAGCGCGCAAGAATGCGATATCAGCCGAACGAAATTCACCTGGGGCCCGTCGGCTTGGGCCGACGCCTCGCTCGCGTTGCCGGCGCGGGAGTTTGTCGCCGCCGCCTACCAGGAGTTGAGCGGCGAAGCGGCGCTTGCATGGCACCATCGTGAATCGCACCCCAAACAAGTGTTTCTCGCCGAGGTTGGCGCGAGCCGTTTCGCGCCTTGGGCCCTTTCTCGGTATGACCGCCCGTCGGCTTTGGGCGCCGGCCGGCCTCGATCCTCGCGAGGGCGAGTGCTGCTGACCGGGAAGCTTTCCTCCGCCCAGGTTTCGGCCTACCGGCGTCGCGAAGAGGACGAGCTTGGGCCGATGAGCTTGGTCGAATTTCGCCTATCGATCGCTCCGGAACGCCATGCCGAGATCCTGCCGCCGGGCTGCGAGCCGGGGCGTCGACCGCTGCTGCGTCTGTTGCTGTTGCGCGCCGAAGGCGGCGATTTTTCGGCGCGCCCTTTCGAGGAAGCGTGGTTGTTCGCCTACTGCCGCGTAGCCCGCCTCCCAAGGTGGTATGCGCTTTCCCATGTGGCGGGGGAGGACGGCGAAATGCTGTTGGGCCGAGAGAGGTTCGGTTACCCTACCGTCGAAGGCCGCGTCAGTGTCGGAGTCTCCCCCGACGGCTTCAGCTTTTCCGGATCACGTCGAGGCCGTGAGTTCGTGCGGGGGGCCGGCTCGTTTCGCGGCTTCTCGACGGGCCTGTCGCTTTCGAGAATCCATATCGTGGCGCTGCGGGCTCGCCCTTTCCGCCCCGATCGTCCGCCCGAAGCTGAGTTGATCGAGCAGACCTGGTTCTACCAGGGCCGCCGACACTATGCTGAATCTCGCGGCCTCGAACTGGAGTTCCCCGCCAAACTCGAAGCGGGCGGCCACGTGGCGGGCCCCCCCGCGGCGCCTTGGTTCGAACAGGCTCCGTTCCAGGTTGTCTCGGCCGGGGCGATGGAGGATGCCCACATGCAGCGCGGCCTCGGGCGGGTGGTCCAAGCCGTTCCCGACTTCGAGCCCTTCTACCGCGAACGCTGTGACGGCGTGCTGCCGGGAGAACCCCGGCCCGCCGCGGGCGCGCCATCCACCTTGCGCAAGCCGCCCGACCCTCGGCCGCGATCCTAGCCTAAAACTTCAAATGAGATTCGATTTTGGACCTCCCGAGCCGCGCCGCCTCGCGGCGCGGTCCCCCCGGAAAAATTGGGGACTGTACCGAGCGCCGACCGAATCAGTTCCATTGAATCAATAATTTCACCTGGCGCGAAGTGGACTGTCCCTCATTTTTTCACAGCCCCCTCGCGGCGCGGTCCCCCCGCGAGCCGCTCGCCCGGTTTCTCGCTTGAACGAGCCGTAGCCCGCTTTTCTCATCGCGTGCGAGGCAAAGCGCCGGAGAGGCTCGTCAGGTAGTGAGAAAAGCGAGCCGGCAGCAGGTCGTCAGCCCAACTCGCCCTTCTTGTGTTGATCGGCGATGTAATCGCAGGCGCGCGCCGTTATCGCCATCATGGTCAGGGTCGGATTCTGGCAGGCGCTCGACACCCAGGCCGCCCCATCGGTGACGAAAAGATTCTTGACGTCGTGAGCCTGGTTGAAGCGGTTGAGGACGGAAGATTTCGGGTCGGCGCCCATCCGCGCCGTGCCCATCTCGTGAATGCAAAAGCCGGGAACCGAGGGCCGGCCCGTCTCCCTGACGTTGCGATGACCCGAGGCCTCCAGCATTTCGGCGCCTTGTTGGCGGGCGTCTTGCCACAACGCCAGTTCGTTATCCGACCAGCTCATGTCGATCTTGACGGAAGGAATTCCCCAAGCGTCGGTGCGGTCTTTGTCGATCGTGACGCGGTTCTCGTAGCGCGCCAAACACTCGGCCCAGACGCCGATGCCGGTTCGCCACCGCGCCTTATCATGGACGGCCTGTTTGTAGTCCGCCCCGAACCCGGACGCCCCGAAACCGAAGGCCGGGGATGAGCGCCCTTGGTAGCCGTATCCGCGAATCATGCCGTTCGTGACGGCGCGGTCGACATTGCGGAAACGCGGAATGTAGATCCCGTTGGGCCTGCGCGGTGCCCCGACCCAGGCCTTGGCCGTGAGTTCCGGAAGGTCGCCCGATGCGCCGCCGCCGTAGATGTGGTCCATCAGATAGCGGCCCAGCACGCCGCTTGAGTTCGCCAATCCTCCGGGAGCCGAATTGAGCAACAAGCGCGTCGACTCGATCGTCGAGGCGCAAAGCACGACGACTTTGGCGCGAATCTCGCGCGGCGCCCGCGTGAGCCGGTCAATGTAGGCGATACCCGAAGCGCGGCCGGTCGAGCGGTCGAGGGTCACATGGCTCGCGACCGCGTCGGTCAGCAGCGTCAAGTTGCCCGTATTCGCCGCCGCCGCCAGCGTCGTAAACGGGCTGGCGTAGTAGGAATGCGTAATGCAGCCCTGCTCGCACGGCCCGCAATAGTGGCAAGCCGCGCGGCCGTTGTGGTCCTTGGTCAAGATCGCCACGCGGCCGATCGTCACCACCCGGCCCATCTTGTTGCGAACGCGCTCGGACAACAGCTTCTCGCCGCCCGTCATCTCCATCGGCGGCAAGAAGACGCTGTCGGGCAATTGATCGAGGCCTTCCTGTTGTCCGCTGAAACCGATGAACTTCTCGACCTTCTCGTAATAGGGGACCAAGTCTTTGTAGGAGATCGGCCAATTGTCGCCGTAACCGTCACGCGAGGCGGCCTTGAAATCGATGTCGCCCATGCGATAGCTCTGCCGCCCCCACGACAGCGAGCGCCCGCCGAGCACCCGCATGCGAATCCAGTGGAATGGTTTTTCTTTCGGTGTCCGATAGGGGTTGTCGATGTCGTTGACGAACCACTTGTAGTTCGACTCGCGGCAGGCGTAGACAAGACCCTGGATGGCGCGCTCCCGCAACAGCTCGGGGGATTTCGGGCCGCGCCGAACGTAGTCGGAGTTGCCGTGATACTTGAGTTCGTAGGGCTGGACGTGTTCGGTGTAATCAGCGGGGGTGATCTTCGCGCCGGCTTCAAGCACGGCGACTTTCATCCCGGCCTCGGTCAACTCCTTGGCGGCGAGGCCGCCGTTGGCGCCGGAACCCACGACGACGGCATCGAAAACATCTTGCTTGCGGGTAATCGTCCGCGGCACACGTCCAGTCTATCAAGAGCGTTTCCCGGGCAGCGGAGCAGAGCGTGTCGCGATCCCCATGCCCGCTTACGGCGTTGCGCGCATCGCGGGCCGGCGACTCGCGCGTCGATCTCTCACCCTTGGGGTTTTTTCACGACCGCGAAAACCGCCAAGACGCGACTGCGATTCGTCGGTTTGCCGATCGCCGTTACCGGTTTGCGCTGCACGTTGACAGCGTGGACTTCGCGGCCCGTCTCGGACTCGTAGTCCTCAATCACGCGGCGCAACTCTTCACCGAGCTTTCGGTCTCGTTCGATCTTCTCCGGCATGGCACACCCCTGCAACCCGACAGCTTCGAGAATTTACCAATCATACGACGCCGACCGAGGTCATGGCGGCCGTGCACGAAAATCGATTGAGCGGGACCGCGCAAAAGACCCGCCGGCCGCCGCCCCGGAACCCCAAACACCCCGCCCCCAACGCCCTCGCCGACACCCGTCGACCTCATCAACCCGACAGGCGATTCCTGGTACGCTGAATCCGATATGCACACCGAAAAAGAAGGCTCTGGCGGCGATACTCTGGCTCTCGGCAAGCAGCACCTGATCCAAAGTTACGGCCCCAATTTGGTGATCGAGCGCGGCGAGGGCTGCTACCTCCATGCCGCCGACGGCCGACGCTATTTGGACTTCATGTCCGGCATCGGCGTCAATGCGCTGGGCCATGCCCACCCGCGCGTGCTGGCGGCATTACGGGAGCAGATCGAGGCGTTGCTGCATTGTTCGAATCTCTACGCGCACCGCTATCAAGCGCCCTTAGCCGCGCGGCTCGCCGAAGCCGCCGGTTTGCGGCGCGTATTCTTCACCAACAGCGGCGGCGAAAGCGTCGAGGGCGCTGTTAAAATCGCCAAGGCGTACGGCCGTAAGCTCGATCCCGAAAAGTATGAAATCGTAGCGCTGAACGGCTCCTTTGGAGGCAGAACTCTGGGCGCCGTCTCTGTCACCGGCCAATCGAATCATCGAGCCGCGGTGGAGCCGCTGATTCCCGGCGTCAAGTTCGTCGACCCCAACGACATCGCCGCGCTGGAAGCCGCGGTTTCCGGCCGCGCCGCCGGCATTTTCTTCGAGCCCATCCTGGGCGAAGGCGGAATCGTGACCATCGAGCGCGAGTTCGCGGCCCGCGCGGCCGAGCTGGCCCAAAAGCATGACGCGCTGTTGATGTTCGATGAAATCCAATCCGGGCTCGGGCGCACCGGCAAGCACTTCGCTTTCGAATGGTGGAATGAAGGCGGCCAAGAGCCCATTCAGCCCGATGTCGTTGTGACGGCCAAGCCGCTCGCCGCCGGGCTGCCCTTGGGTGCCATCATCGCCAACGACCGCGCCGCGTCCGTCATTACGCCGGGCACTCACGGCAGCACGTTCGGAGGGAATGCGCTGGCCTGCCGAGTCGCGATCGAGTTCATGGATCTGCTGGACGAGCTGCTGCCCGAGGTGCGCGAAAAAGGCGACTACTTTGCCAAGCGCCTCACCGGCCTGATCGACAAATACGATTTCGTCGAGGGCCTGCGCGGTCGCGGGCTGATGTGCGGGGTCAATCTAACCGTGCCCGGCAAGGCGGTCGTGGGGCAGTGCCAAGAGCGCGGGTTTCTCATCAATTGCACCGCCGATACGGTCCTGCGCTTCCTACCGCCCTACATCATCGAGCACGAGCATATCGATCAGCTTGTCGCCGCGCTCGATGAGATCTTCGAGCAAGGTCCGCCGCAGTAACGCGGTCCGAAAATCCCAAGAAACGCAACCACGGAGCCGCGGGCACGGTAAAATCAATTACTTCCCCCACCGGCCCGTTGCCTACGGTCCCTCGCGGGCTGCGGTGCACTAGTAATGCTGCTCGATCTCGACGACATTCAAAAGAACTTCGGCGGCGTTTCCGCGCTCAAGCAAGGCAACATGCAAGTCGATGCGGGCGAGGTCCATGCCTTGGTCGGTGAAAACGGCGCGGGCAAGTCGACGTTGATGAAAATCGTCGCCGGGATGCTCGAACCCGACGGCGGCGTCATGCGCTGGCGAGGCGAGCAAGTCTATCTGCGTCGGCCGGCCGACGCCCACGAGATCGGTATCTCGATGGTTCACCAGGAGTCGCTGTTGGCTCCGCATCTGACCGTTGCCGAAAACATCTTCCTGGGCCGCGAGGCGGTCAACGGACCGCTCATCGATCAGCGCCGCATGGAGCGCGAAACGGCTGCCTTGATCGAGGAACATCACTTCCCACTCGATGCCCGGCAGCGGGTCGAGGAGTTGAGCCCGGCGCAAAAGCAATTGATCGAGATCTGCCGCGCGCTGCACAGTGCTTCGAGCCTGCTGATTTTCGATGAACCGACATCGTCGTTGTCGGAGACCGAGGCCGCCGAGGTCTTTCGCATTGTCAACGACTTGCGCGGCCGCAGCATCGGCATCATCTACATCACGCATCGGCTCGACGAGCTGCGGGAGGTCGCCGACCGCGTCACGATCCTGCGCGACGGAGAAACGGTCCATAGCGGTAACTTCTCGGAGCTGACCACCGAGCAGATCGTTCATCACATGGTCGGCCGAGAAGTGTCGCGCATCTATGAACGCGAGTCTCTCGACCCCGGCGCCGAGATGTTGCGCGTCGACCTGCCGGGTTCGAGCTTCACGGTTCATGCTCGCGAGATCGTGGGCATCGCCGGCCTGATGGGCGCGGGCCGCACCGAGCTGTGTCAAACGCTTTTCGGCATTACGCCCGCCGAGCAAGGCTCCATCTCGGTCGAGGGCCGAACCGTCGAAATCCGTTCGCCGGCCGATGCCGTCAACGCCGGAATCGCCTTGATCACCGAAGACCGCCAAAAAACGGGTCTGGCGCTGGCGCTGCCTCTGCGAGCCAACGTGACCCTGGCGAATATGGACGCCGTTTGCCGAATCGGCTTCGTGCTTTCCGCCGCCGAGGCGGATGTCGCCGAGGATTCTCTCAAGCGCTTGCATATCCGCGCGGCCGGGATTGAACAACCGGCCGGCCGCCTCAGCGGCGGCAACCAACAGAAGATCGTCATCGCCAAGTGGCTGTTTCGCGATGCCCGCGTGCTGCTATTCGACGAGCCGACGCGCGGCATCGACGTCGGCGCCAAGGCCGAGGTTTTCGCCCTAGTGGACCAACTAGCGCGCGACGGCAAGGCGATCGTCATGGTCAGCTCCGAGTTGCCCGAGCTGCTGCAAGTCGCCGACCGCATTCTCGTCATGCGCGACGGCGAAATCGTAACCGAGTTGCCGCGCACCACGACCCAACAGGAAATCATGCATTACGCGGCGGTGGGGAAATGAAATTTCGTTCCGGAATGATTCAGAAGCTGTTGCCCTTCTTCAGCTTGATTGCGCTGTTTGTGTTTCTCTCGCTGGCCTCGCCGTACTTTCTGACGGCCATCAACCTATCGAGCGTCGTGCGGCAAACCGCGGTCATCAATATCATGGCGCTGGGGATGACGTTGGTCATCGTCTCGGGCGGCATCGACTTGTCGGTCGGTGCGATCCTGGCTTTCTCGGGAACCATCGGAACGCTGTGCATGATCTCGGGCTGGGGCGTCGGGGGCGGCATCGTGGCCGGGCTGCTGTGCGGGTTGGCGTGGGGGTTGGCGAACGGCTTCTTGACGACCTCGCTCAAGATTCCGCCCTTCATCGTGACCTTGGGAACTCTCGGAATCGCTCGCGGGTTGACGTTGATCATCTCGGGCGGGCTGCCGGTGGTTGGCTTGCCCCGCGAGTTCTCGTTCCTGGGCGAAGGAACGATTTTCGGCGTGCCCTTCGTATTGCTCGTCTTGCTGGTATGCGCGGTGATCACCTACTTGATTCTCCACTCCACCAAATTGGGCCGCTACACCTACGCCATCGGAAGCAATAAAGAGGCGGCCGTGTACGCCGGCATCCCCGTGGCCGGCTACACGATCGCCGTCTATGCCATCTCCGGAATGTTGACCGGCGTTTCCTCGATGATTGAAGCCTCTCGCTTGATGACAGGCCAGCCGACCGCCGGCCAAGGCTATGAATTGCTGGTGATCGCCGCGGTCGTCATCGGCGGCGGCAGTCTAACGGGAGGGGAGGGCAGCGTGGTCGGCACGCTGATCGGAGCCTTCATCATGGGGCTGCTCGCCAACGGCAGCGACCTGCTGGGCATCAACCCCTACCTCCAGCAGGCAATCATCGGCTCGGTCATCATCGTCGCCGTGGCGCTCGACGAAGCCCGCAAGCGTCGTTTCTCGGTTTGAGCGGGCGCTTGTCGGTAAGTACTACGGCAAACTATTCCCTTGCGATCAGTCATTTATCCCGTAAAGCTTTACCTTACAGCGGTCCGGTATCGGCGACCGGCCGTGATAGTCTGAAACTTACCCTTCCGCCAAGATTCGGCTGCTCTTCGCGGCTCTTCTCAAGCCTTTTTTGAACTTCCGACGAGGTGAATTCACCATGCGCGAGAAACTCGCTGTATTCATAACCCTATTGACTCTAACCGCCGTGCCTTTGTTCCCCCAAGGGCTCGAAACCACGGCCACCAAAGACGACTGGGAGGAGATTAACTTCCTGATGGGTATTTACTTGACTCAGGTATTGGGAAATAGCCCCTACATGTTGTGGTCGTCCGTAGCGCGTGTCGCGGTGCCTCCGACCAGCGATTTGTAGGGTGCCGGTGGCACGGCGACGGCCTGTTGAACCAGGCGGTAAAAGAGCTTGCCTCGACTTCTGGACTTGCGGCGGTTGAAGCGGAAGGCGAATTCGTCGAGGTAGGAGTCGAGATGCTCGTGACTGACCGCTCCTTGATGCGTGCCCAGTATCCAGCGCTTCACTAACGACACCACGCGGTGCACCCGGGGGAGCAGTTTCGAGGCGCGCGCCGGTTGCCCCTCCAGGTAGCTCACCTCGTGGCGATAGCCGTCGCCTTCGAGCGGTTCGTATCCCAGCCAACCGTCGGTATGGACCACGCTGCCGGGTTCGATCGACTCGCCGACGAAGGCCATCAAGCTGTCCCCGGAGGCGTTGGGAATGGTGCGTATCCGAACCCGCCCGATGCCGGCACCATCTTCCTCGGCCGCTACTACAATCAGCGCCTTAGCGTCGGTTTGGCGACCGCGCACGCCCTCCTCCAAGCCTCCTAAGTAAGTCTCGTCAACCTCCACGCGCCCGCTGAGCCGATCGCGTCCGGGCCGCACCATGGCGCGCCGGAGCTTATGCAACCAAGTCCAGGCCGTTTTGTAGCTGCCCAGGCCCAACACCCGCTGCAAGCCCAGCGCGCTCGCCCCGTTCTTCTGGCTCGTGAGCCCACCACATCGCTCGAAACCAACTCTGGAGGGGTTGGCGGGTGTCTTGAAATATTGTGCCCGCCGTTGGAGAAGCTTGATGCCCGCAGCCGGCGCACTCCAGCAGCGCTGTCCGCACCGCCCACGCTTTGTCGTGCCCGCATCGCGGACAACGAAAACCCTCCGGCCAGCGGAGTTGACACAGATACTCTCGACAGGCCTGCTCGGTGGCGAAACGCGCCTCGAACTCGGCCAGATTCCGAGGATAATCTTCCATTTCCCCGATCCTACATCTTGTGGTCACCTGAGTCAAGTAAATACCCATCAACTTCCTTTTCGACCGAGCCGTTTTGACCGACGGCTACCCCAGTTTGCTGAAGCTCGGCGAGCTGCTTGACAAGAACCCGGAATATCGCGTCAAGCTCGAAGGCCACGCCGACAGCCGCGGTTCGGAGCAATACAACGTCGGACTCTCGGAAAAGCGCGCTCAAACCGTGAGCGACTTTCTGACGAAGTACGGCGCGCGCGCCTCGCAAATATCCATTGTCGGACGCGGCAAAACCGCCCCGAAGGTCAGCAACGATACCGACGCGGGCCGCTGGGTCAATCGCCGCGTCGAGGTGACCGTCACCGACGCCCAGGGGAACGTGATTTCCAGCGGCGGCATCGGCGACGCCATCCAGGCGCTCGACGAGTTGGCTCGTAAGCAGGAGGAATGCTGCAACAAGATTCTCCGCAAACTCGATGACGTCCTCGACATGCTGCGGGCTCTCAAGGACGACAACGAGAAACTCAAACAGGAAGTCGCCGATCTCAAGAACAATCAGCGCGGCATGCGCGACGACGTGGATAAGATCGCTACCGCGCCTCCGCCGCCTCCCGCGCCGCCGGCTCCCTCGGCTCGGACCGCGCAGTCTTCCGACCGACCTGAGTCCGACGGCTCGCCGGGCAACGAATACTCGTCGATCAATTTCAATGTCGGTCCCGATGTACCGGGCGGCAACGTGGCGTTCTCCGGCAAGGGGCGTTATTTCCGTCCCTTTGCGAAGCGGCATGCCCTCCAAGCCGAAGGTGAATTCTTCCACCAATTCGGCCGCGACGAGGGCCAGGTCGACTTCGGTCTCGTGAACCGTTTCGGCAACGTCCAGGCCGGAATGTTTTCGAGCTTCAAGTTCGTCAAGTTCGACGAATTTGAGCGCACCGGGTCGCTGGGCCAAGCCGCCTTTACTCTCGACTACGTTTTCAAACGCGGTCGCGTGGGCTTCTTCGGCACAAAGAAAATCCTTGACGGCGCGGTGGTCAATGAAGCGTTGATCAGCCGCCATGTCCTCGAGCAGACCTTCCTGCGGGTGGTCGATCAGGCCGGCGTCAGCACGGCGGTCGGCGTCTGGGGCGACTCATGGATCGAGGGCAACTTCGGAGCCATGTTCCGCTCCGGCGGCGGCAATCGCCCGGGAGGGACGCTTCGCTACATCCACCCGGTCAACGACAAGATCGCGCTCACTGTTGAAGCCGGCCTGAATCAAACCCTGGTTTCGAGCGACAATACCGGACGCGTCGTCGTCGGCGTCGAGTTCGGCAAGTGGCTCAGCCCACAGCGCTATGAACTCGAAGACGGCGGGGCCGTGCCGGTCGACATCCCGCGAGTGCGCTATGAAGTTTTGAAGCGTCGCATCCGCTCGGGCAACGACGCGCCGGTGGCTGATGCCGGTCCGGATCTGATCGGCATCGACGCCGGCGCGGTGACGCTCGACGCTTCCGCGTCGTTTGATCCCGACGAGGATGAGATTGTGTTCGCCTGGAATCAAATCGGCGGACCGTCGATTTCACTCAGCGGCGCGGAAAGCCAACAGGCGTCCTTTACCGCCGAGGAAGGCGCGACCTACCAGTTCCGCCTGACGGTTCGCGATACCCGGGGAGCGGCCGACACCGACCGCGTCACCGTCTCGACGCTGAATCGTCAGATCAAGATCGTGCGCTTTAGCGCGACCCCGGTGGAGATTCGTTCCGGCGACGCCGTCAACGTCGTTTGGGAGGTGCAAAATGCCGACCAGGTCGAAATCAGCGGCATCGGTTCGGTCGATCCCGGCAACGGGACCTCTTCGTTGACGCTCGATGAAACCACCACGCTGACGTTGACCGCGCGCAATGCCAAGCGCGAGCTCAGCCAGTCGGTGACGGTTAAGGTGCTCACGCCGCAACCGCGCATTTTGCGTTTCTCGGCTTCCCCGATGACGGCCAAGCCGGGTGAAAGCGTGACGCTGATTTGGGAGACCGCCGAAGCCGATCGCGTAACGATCGACGGCCTCGGCGACGTGGAGCCAAACGGCACCGCGACGGTCTCGGTCGACGACACGACGACCTACACCTTGACGGCGGCCAACGATCACGGCGAAGTCAACTCCTCGACGACCGTCACGGTTCGTGACGAGACCGAGGCTCTCCAAATCTTGCGCTTCTTCGCCAACCCGGCGCAAACAACGCCGGGCGGCCAGAGCGCCTTGATCTGGGAGGTCGTCGGCGCCGAGGAGGTCGAGATTAGCGGTATCGGTTCGGTCGGGGCCGCGGGCAGTTCGACCGTGACCGTCGACGAAACGACCACCTACACTCTCACCGCGCGCGGCGCTTCGAACGAAGTCGTTGCGACCGCGGTGGTCACCGTTGTCGATCGTTCGCCGGCCGAGATTCTCGAATTTACGGCCGAACCCGCCATCGCCAAGGAACCCGGCGATCCGGTCGTGCTGCGGTGGAATACGGCCAACGCCACAAAAGTCAGCATTGTCGGTATCGGCGACGTCTCAGAGAGCGGGTCGATCCAGGTCAACCCGGTCGTTCGCACGACCTACACCTTGGTTGCCTACGGCATTAATTCCGAGCTGACGGCCGAGGTTACCGTGACCGTCGAAAACGCCAACCGCGCCCCGACCGCGAAGATCAACAATCTCTCGCGGGTCAATGTTCCCGACACGGGTCAATCGACGATTGTGCTTGACGGCAGTCAATCGAGCGATCCCGACGGCGACCCGCTGACATTCCAGTGGCGCAGTCTGGGGCCGGGACGCGTGGAAATCATGAACCCGACCTCGGCGACGCCCACGGTGCGATTGCTCGACGGCACGGCGGCCTACAGCTTCGAGCTCGAAGTGACCGACGACAAGGGTCTGCGCGCCTTCGACAGCCAGAATATACAGGCGGTGGATTTCCCGGAAAAGCGATGACAATCGAAGTCCGCGCGCGTAGCGGCGCGCGCGGAACCTCTTTGAATCCGCCTATCCCACCGTGCCGGGCGCCGTTTGCGGGCGGCGGTCCAGGCAGCGGTTGATCTTTCCGAATAGCTCTTCCCACTCGAAGGGTTTGCAAACGTAATCGTCCGCTTTGGCGGCGAACGCCTTCTCGATGTCGCCCATCATCGTCTTGGCGGTCAACATGATGATCGGGATCGCGGCCGTATCGGGACGTTGCTTGAGCATTTGGCACATCGTCAGCCCGTCGATGCCCGGCATCATGATGTCGAGCAAGATCAGGTCGGGGATTTCCGAGACCGCGGTTTGAAACCCCAGGTCGCCGTCAGGCTCGAGCAAGACGTCGTAACCCAACATGTCGAGGCGAAAGGCTGTCGCGCGAACGACGTCTTCCTCATCGTCGACGATAAGAATCTTGATCTTGTCTTCGGAATGGCTCATAGAGTTTTCTCGGCCGGTAAGGGTTCGGCTTGGGTCTCCTCGGGCGGGACCGTTTCAGCGACCGGGTCGGGCGAATCGGTATGGCGGGCGGCGCCGGTGAGTTGCATGATGTCTTGCGAGATCCGGTCCGCCGCGTCGAGCGCGACCTGCGTGGACCGCGGCAAATAGCGTTCGACCCGAGCCAGCTTCAACACATCGTCCAGGTTTTGCGCCAGAGTGACAAGCTGCGACCGGACAGCGGTCTCGTCGACCGCCGGCGCCTCGGGCGGCATCGACGGCGGGGCTTTCTTCCCCGGGGCAAGCAACTCATAAACCCGCGCCGCGATCGATTGCGCGCCGTCGATCTTGGCAAGGTAGTCCACCGCGCCGAGTTCGAGCGCGCGCTGCCGAAACTCCGGTTCCGCGTTGCACGAAAACAGCAGAATCTTGACCTCGGCCCATTTCGGTTCGTTCTTGACCAGCCGCGTGAGCTCAAGACCGTTCACCTCGGGCATCATGAAGTCGGCCAACACGAGATCGACTTTATCCGAACGCATCACGTCGAGCGCTCGCGCGCCGTTCTCCGCCGTCAAGACCTCATACCCCGCGCTGGTCAAGCGAAACTGGAGCGTGGCAATGATATCGGGCTCGTCGTCCACGATGAGTACAGTTGTTTTTCCATGCTTATCTCCCGCCGGCAATTCCACTAGTCGCTATCCGAGCTGTTGGCCGGCCGCAACGAGAACGAGAAAGCCGAGCCTTCGCCGACTTCCGACTCCACCCAAATCCGGCCCCCGTGCAGCTCGATGATTTTCTTGCAAATGGCCAGGCCGAGGCCGGTGCCGCCCGAGCGGCGACCCGGACCCGTGCTGAGTTGCACGAAGGCGTCAAAGATATTGTTGAGTTTGTCTTCGGGAATGCCGGGACCGGTGTCCTGAATCCGAACCACGACTTCGTCGCCGCTCCGCGTCGTAACCACTTCGATCCAGCCGCTTTCGCCGTACCGGATGGCGTTGCCGATCAGATTGGTGAGAACCTGGCTGATGCGGTCGGGGTCCATGCGCACCGGCGGCAGCCGGCCGTCCAAGGCGAGTTCGAGGCGCAGCCCTTGCTTTCCCGCGGCCAGGCGCTGCTGGGCGACGGTCTCGGCAACCAGGGCGTTCAAGTCGCGGGGGCCGAACTCGATGTTGAATTCGCCGCGCTCGAGCTTCGAAAAGTCGAGAGTGTCGTTAATCAGGCGATGCAGTCGGTCGACGTTGCGTTTCGCCAGGGTCAGGAAATCGGCTTGGGTCTTGTTGACTTCCCCGGCCGTGCCGTCGGCGACGACGTCGACGGCTTCCTTGATCGCCGTCAGCGGCGTTCTCAACTCGTGGGAAACCATCGAGGATTGACCGCGCTATAGCGAAATTCCGCGTCCTTTAAGAACGCGAAGGCCGGCAAGTTGTCGAGCAGTGTCTTGACTTCGCGGTCTTTCTGGCAATACGCCGACGTCAACCGCGCATGGGAACGCAATTCCTGATTGATCCATTGGTCGAACTCATCCCCGAGATCGGAATGCAACAGGCCCATCGCGCTGAAGACACGCGCGCGCTCGTAGGGCGGAGCTTCGTCGAGCGTCGATTGGGCGCACTGCCGGTAGCACTCCAGCGCCTTGCCGATCGAAACGTGCTGTACGGTCATCTCCCGGACCAGCCGACGGATGTGCGAACGAGCTTCTTCCGATTCGGTCGCGAGGAATTCGACAATCGCTTCGCGACAGTCGTCGAACCGGGAGGATACGGGTGATGACTCGAGAAGATTAGCTTCCATCGCTGCCTACGCCCCTGGCCGGCGGACTTGCCGGGCGGGAATTGTCGTCAACCTACATATCGACGCCGAACTATCGGGTCTTGAGCCGATTTGTCGAGAACTCCAATTCAACCCAACGCGGCGCACCTACTCCTGCCTGCCGTCTCGCCGCTCCCGGCGACACCGCCGACGCCGTTTAAACCGAGCCGCGCAGTCAGGGACTGTGAAAAATTGGGGACTCCTCCGAAAATCCCCTTCGAGCGTACGGCGGGTTACGATATAGCCCAATCAGGCCGCACCTGTCGTGCAAGCCACGCGAGCAGCAGAGAAAGAGGCGTGGACGGAAGTCCACGCTTACCCCGGGCTGCAGCCCGGGGTTCACGCCAAAAAACGGCAAGCCTCGGACAGGGCGTAGGAGCATTCGTCCGATGCGACTGGACCCAACCGAAACGTTCAGGTCGACGACTCGTCCCCATTTTTCATGCCGGTCTTATGAACGCCCAACGTTCAGAGAGACGGACTCCTCCGAAAATCCCCTTCAAGAGTACGGTGGATTACGGTATGGCCCGATCAGGCCGCACCTGTCGTGCAGCCGCGAAGCGGCGACCGGAATCATAGCCCAGGGTGAAGCGAAGCGGAACCCTGGGTATGCGCCCCCACCTGGCGGAGCCCTGAAGGGGCGGCGGGAACGTCCTCGCTCCCATTGTTATGGCGGTAGATGGGTATTTACTTGACTCAGGTATTGGGAAATAGCCCCTACATGTTGTGGTCGTCCGTAGCGCGTGTCGCGGTGCCTCCGACCAGCGATTTGTAGGGTGCCGGTGGCACGGCGACGGCCTGTTGAACCAGGCGGTAAAAGAGCTTGCCTCGACTTCTGGACTTGCGGCGGTTGAAGCGGAAGGCGAATTCGTCGAGGTAGGAGTCGAGATGCTCGTGACTGACCGCTCCTTGATGCGTGCCCAGTATCCAGCGCTTCACTAACGACACCACGCGGTGCACCCGGGGGAGCAGTTTCGAGGCGCGCGCCGGTTGCCCCTCCAGGTAGCTCACCTCGTGGCGATAGCCGTCGCCTTCGAGCGGTTCGTATCCCAGCCAACCGTCGGTATGGACCACGCTGCCGGGTTCGATCGACTCGCCGACGAAGGCCATCAAGCTGTCCCCGGAGGCGTTGGGAATGGTGCGTATCCGAACCCGCCCGATGCCGGCACCATCTTCCTCGGCCGCTACTACAATCAGCGCCTTAGCGTCGGTTTGGCGACCGCGCACGCCCTCCTCCAAGCCTCCTAAGTAAGTCTCGTCAACCTCCACGCGCCCGCTGAGCCGATCGCGTCCGGGCCGCACCATGGCGCGCCGGAGCTTATGCAACCAAGTCCAGGCCGTTTTGCAGCTGCCCAGGCCCAACACCCGCTGCAAGCCCAGCGCGCTCGCCCCGTTCTTCTGGCTCGTGAGCCACCACATGGCTCGAAACCAACTCTGGAGGGGTTGGCGGGTGTCTTGAAATATTGTGCCCGCCGTTGGAGAAGCTTGATGCCCGCAGCCGGCGCACTCCAGCAGCGCTGTCCGCACCGCCCACGCTTTGTCGTGCCCGCATCGCGGACAACGAAAACCCTCCGGCCAGCGGAGTTGACACAGATACTCTCGACAGGCCTGCTCGGTGGCGAAACGCGCCTCGAACTCGGCCAGATTCCGAGGATAATCTTCCATTTCCCCGATCCTACATCTTGTGGTCACCTGAGTCAAGTCAATACCCATCTAAACTTGATTTAGCGAGAAATATAGGCCGTTTTAACGGCCTTATCCCCCGCCTGACCCAGACCCAATCCATGCCGCGCAACGTTTACGCCGAGATCCATCTCCACGTCACCTGGCACACGAAACGAAACGACGCGGTCATCGTCGACGACATCAAACAACGGCTTTACCAATACCTGAGTAGAAGGATAGCGGAGGCGGAGGAAGTCTCGCTGCGCGCGATCGGGGGCGTAGCCGATCACGTTCACCTGGCCGTGACGGTGCCGCCGACCCTGCATGTCAGCGAGTGGATCGGGCAGCTGAAGGGGGCGAGCGGGCACTACATCAATCATCGAATCGTCAATCGCAAGCTTCTCGAATGGCAGGCAGGCTACGGGGTGGTGAGTTTCGGCACGAAAGACCTGCCGTGGGTCGTGGACTATATTCGCAACCAAAAGCGGCACCACGCACGAGGGACAGCACACGACCGGCTGGAACGGGTCGAGCGAACCGAGGAAGCCCGTTGAAACGGGCTAAACCCGGCTTTCCCGAACCACAGAGAGCCGGCCGTACAACGACCGGCCTAAGACAGCAAGGCAAGCCTCGTAAACGAGGCTCTCCCCGGGCAAAAAGCCGCGGATAACCCGAGACCCGGTACCGACCCCGTCCGTCAGCCTGTGTTCAACGGGGTATCCCTGGGCGCACGCCCGGGGCTGGCACGAACTCAAGCGCCGGTTCGAATGGTTGGCGTGGTGACCGGCGGGCGGACCAACAGGGGCGGGCAGGCCTGGAGACCCGGCGCAATAAGACCGTGCCGCGAGGCGGCGCGGCTCGGGTTCGTGGGAATTGCCGGGCAGGTTGGCGAGAGCCCGTTTTCAACGGGCTTTCCGGAAAGCCGAGATCCTTTCAAGTTGCGGTATTATTGGCAAACGAAACAGGACATGGGTTGTGAAGCCGCGGTATGGGTTTCCCAACCACATTCGGCAAGAATTTGTCGTAGGGACATACGATCGCATCGAGACTCGGCCTCGCGATGGGCCGGCACCGTTCCACCGAAAGGAATCTCCCAATATGAGCACGCCCGCAACGTCCAACCCCATCGTCGGTTCCGGCGAACACACCTACGAGGTCATTCACGACTGGGGTGCGCTGCCCGACCACATCCGCTACGGCAACTGTCACGGCGTGGTCGAGGACTCCCAAGGGCTGATCTACATTCACCACACCGTCCACGAAACCAGCACAAGCTCCGATGCCGTGGTTGTCTTCGACGCCGATGGGAACTTCGTGCGCTCGTGGGGCGCGGCGTTCAAAGGCGGCGCGCACGGTTTCCACTTAGAAGTGGAAGACGGCCAGGAGTTTCTCTATTTCTGCGACATCGATCGCCGCATTGTCGTCAAGACCACGATGGACGGGGAGGAAGTTCTGCGCTTGGGCTACCCCTCGGAGTCACCCGGCTACCAACCCGGCCCCGACGGAGAGAAACCCGACTATCGCCCCACCAACCTCGCCATCGCTCCCAACGGCGACATCTACGTCGGTGACGGTTACGGGTCGAGCAATATCATCCAATACGACAAACAGGGCAATTACATTCGCACCTTCGGCGGGCCCGGTAGCGACGCGGGCCAGGTGCAATGCCCTCACGGCATCATTTGCGACACCCGCGGACCGGAACCGGTGATTCTTGTCGCCGACCGCGCCAACAATCGTCTACAAGAGTTTTCGCTCGATGGCGAACACCGCCGGTTCTATAGCGGTGTCGACTTACCCTGCCACTTCGACATTCGGGGAAGTGAGGTCGTCATTCCCGACCTGGCCGCGCGCGTGACGCTGCTCGACGGAGACAACAACGTTATCCTCCATATGGGAGAAGGGTCCGACGATTACCGGCAACGCCGCGTCAAATCGCGCGAGCACTTCCCTCCCGGGAAGTTCGTCTGCCCGCACGGGGCCTGCTTTGACCACGACGGCAATATCTTCGTCGCCGAATGGGTCGAAATCGGCCGCGTCACCAAGCTGCGCCGGCTATCGTAGTCGCTGCCGCCTTCGAGCCCGGTTTTCTTCACGGAATCGTGACAAACCCGAACTCACTTTGTCGAAAATGGGAGTCGCCCGTGAGGACATGCCGCATCGCAAGTTCCTCCATCACCACGAAGCTGGTGAGGTCCGTAAACGAAACGCGGGGTTTATCGTTGTAGCGTACTCGAAGCTTGTAAGCCGCCCGGAAGCGCGCGGCATTTATCGGCTCGAGGAAGAGAAGTCCGCGCTGTTGCGCGCGGAACAAGGCCGAGCAGAATCTTTCCGCTTCATGAAAGGGGCGCCGGGCGAATAGCCGAGTGATCGTTTCGTCCAGCACGTAGTCGCTGGTGACCCAACGACGGCCGGCCTCGATGTCGGTTTCCCGTAGATTCTTCACGGAGTTATGAGCCGGATCGTCTGCATCCGCCAGACTCAGCCATCCCCAAGTATCGACGAACAGCGATGATCGCTCAGATTCCGTAAAGTTCTTTGTCGACGTCGGCAGCTAGGCCCCCGTCGTTACAGATTCCGGCGACTTCCAGCAACGGATCGATCTCCGCTTCACCGAGTTGCACCGCGGGTAGCAGTTTCGTGCGGATTAACTCCGCCATGCTGATTCGCAAGCGAAACGCCTCTTCTCGCAGTTGTTCGTGAAGATCGTCGGGCAGAAAGATCGTCGTACGTTTCACGACAGCATCATAGCATATATATGCTGATCTGAACGTACTCGGAACCAGACGGAACCCGATGCAAAGCCGAAAACGCAACCGGCGGGTGATAGCCCAGGCTGGGGCAGGTCAGGCGAACATCTCGCGGTAATGGCGATACCAGTCGCTCTGGAAGCGCTCCTCGGGATCGTACTTCTTCTTCAGATCCAGAAACTGGGGGAATTGCGGATAGCAAGCCTCGACCTGCTCCCGCCGGGCATATTTGTGATAGGTCAGGAAGTAGCTGCCGCCGCGCCGAATCGCCATGTCGATCAAGCGCCGAAAAGCCGCCGCGGAATGCTCGATGCCCTCCGGCGTATGGACGGTGTGGAGGTTGAAGATCGTGCAAGCCCAGGGCTCTCGCGCCCAGGCCAGGAAAGCGTCTTCGTCGGGTTCAATCAGCCGAATGGTTCCATAAATCACGTTGACGCCGCTACGTCGGAAGTCTTCGGCGGCTTCGGCGAGGAAGCCTTTCAAATCGGTCCGGGGAACGTAGATCTCGGTGATAACTTCCGTCGCTTTGTCGTCCGCTTTGAGGCGTCGATCGAGCCCGATGTGATAGTCGTCGAGGTAGGTGCTGAGCTGATGCGTGTCGGACCAATAGAGCTGCCCGTTGGTCGATAGATAATACCGCGAATAGCGATCGAAGACGGCGGCTTTGTCTGAGTGCGCCAGGTAGAGCAACTCGTCCCAGTTTTCGGCGGAGAGTTGCTTTTGCTCCGCGGGGATCGGGGCGTCGGAATCGGTTGGCCGGTAACACGAAAAGACGCCGCGGCGGAGAAAGTCTTCCGAGTTTTCATCGATCGAGAATTGGAAATCGCCGTAGAGATAGCCGTCGGCGATGCGTTGGTCAAAAGCCTCGATGAGGTCGTCGGTGACTCCGATTTCGACGACGCGCTCGATCTTCCGACGCGGAGCCAGACGCAGCTTGACGGATGTCACGATGCCGAAGAGGCCATAGCCGCCGGCGACCAATCCGAACAGCTCGGCGTTTTGTTCTCGGCTACAGGTCTTGACTTCGCCCGAGGCGTCGACCAAATCGAATGACTCGATATCGCTCGAAACCGGTTGCATGGTGAGTCCGCGGCCGTGGGCATTGGCGGCCAGCGCGCCGCCGAGGCTGAGGCGGTCGGCGCCTGTTTGCTTCTGTGCGATGCCCCAGGATTCGGCCCTGCCCCGCTGCGCGTTGACGAGATGGTCGATTAGCTTCGGCCAGGCGATGCCGGCCCCGACCTCGATGACGCCGTTGTCGGCGTCAAAGTTGAGCACCTCGTCGAGCGGTATCATGTCGAGCATCAGCGTGTCGGAGCCGAACGGTTGCGCGCCCATGGCGTGGCGGCCTCCGGCGATCGAGACGGCTCGTCCCTGCTCGGCGGCTCGCGAGACGGTTTGGCGAACGGCGTCGAGCGATTGCGCGGGAACGATTTCGTTGACGCGCGTCGCGGTGAGCTGGGAATGGATGTCGTTGACGAAAACCCCTTGGGGCTCGGGTTCGGTTTGCAAGCAGGCCCAGGGGGCGAAGGCAAGAAGGCCCGCCGTTTTCGAGAATTCCCTGCGAGTGGGTTTCATGGGGTTCTCCTCTTGTCGTAGCCGATGCCCGCGTCCACTAGGGAGCGGCCAGGCGACCGAATCCGGAAGGGCCAACCCAAAAGTCTCGGCCCGCGGCCCTAACGGTCCGGCGGATCCTCTCCACAACCTTAGCCTGCCGCGCAGGCTCGTGCCAACCAGTGAAGCCGTTGCGGACGCTTACTTTCACCGCCGCATCTCGCGTCGTGGCGCCGCGTTTCTTGACGGCCCGTACATGGAGCGGATCTCCGATGATGTCGCCTTCGGTCGCCTCCAACGCTTGTCGCGCCAACTCTTCGGGATCGCAGGGCAGCAGCGGCGCCAAGGTGGCGGAGACGTTGAGGCCGGCTGAGCGTAGTTCAGCGATTGTTTCAAATCGCTCGGGGATCGGAGCGCAACGCGGCTCATAGAGTCGCCGCACGGTTTCGCGATTCGTCGTGATTGAAAAGCTGATGCGCACCGTTGCCCGGCGAGCCAAGGTTGCGAGTAAATCGCGATCACGCAGGACGAGCGGGCCGCGTGTTTGAATCACGAACACTTTCGGCGGCCGATCGATGAGCGTTTCGAGAACACTTCGCATCAACCTCTCGTCTTCTTCGGCAGGCTGATAGGGATCGACCAGCGGCGAGCAATAGATGATTTGGCCGGGACGAATTTCCCGGGCCAGCAGCGTCGCGGCGTTCTCTTTGAACGTCGTGAACTTTCCCCAATGCCGCCAATCGTCTGGTTGTAGACCGGCTTGGACGCGCATCGTCGGCACATAACAATAACTGCATCCGAACAGGCAATTGCGCGCCGGGTTGAGCGAATGGGTGAAGCCGGCCTCGGCCAAAAAGCCGGAGGTCTTGCTGAGAATGCTCTTGGCCGTCGTGTGGCGGACCGAGCCGTGAGCGGGACCGGTCGGCGTTGGCACATAGGCGGGCTTCTCGGTCGTCATCGGTGTTCAGCCGAACTTCTTCCGCCATACCTCTTGACGGAAGGCGAAGATCTTTTCAAGGTCACGGGCTACGAGCAGACGATTCGCGACGGCCCCGCCCGGCACGGCATAGTCGACGCGGTCACTCGCCATCGTGCCGTCGTCTTGCTCGGCGAAGGTGTGCTCGTGAATCCATTGCCGGTAGGGGCTGCGGCGCTGTTCATCGATGAAACGGCGAGGCGGCTCCCAGGCCGTGATTTCACTTTGCCAACGGATGGGAACACCGCGGAGACGCAAGCGGTAATCGATGAGCGTGCCGACGGCCATGGAAATCTCATCCGGAGTCAAGACGTCGAAGCGGAGCCATGGGGGCGTCAGCAGCGACAGGTTGCGCGCATCGGCGAAAAACCGGAAGATTTCTTCCCGCGGGCGGGGAAGCCTTGTCTCGGTTTCGAACCGAAAGATTTTCATCGTTGCATACTATTTCATCGTTACATACTAAGCGCGCTGCGTCGGATCTTGATTCTCGACTCGGCCGGTCGGCCAGATTTTGTTCTTGACCGGAGCGACGAGGGCGGAAATTTCCTCGAGCAGGGCAGGATCGTTTTCCGTTCCGAGCACGGCGAGATTGCTTTCGACGTGACGTTGCTTCGACATGCCCACCAAGGTGCTCGCCGCCGGTCGGTAGTCGAAACAAAACCGCATGGCGACATCGGAGATGTCCGTCCCGCGCTCGCGGCATAATTCAGCCAGCTTGACGCCGGTTTGCTTGATTTCGTCCGGCGCCGAGTGCCAATCGGGAGCGCCCCGGTCGGTCAAGATTCGCAAGTGCAGCGGCGAAGCGTTGATAAGGCCGACGCCGTTTTCCTCGCAAAAGGGCCGCAGCAGATCATCGAGGTCGGTGACCATCAGGTTGTAGCGCGCATAGGAGAGGATGGTATCGACCGGCACAACGGCCGCTACCTCGCGCAACATGTTCAGCGGAAAGCCGGTGATGCCGATGTAGCGGGCTTTGCCGCTCTTTTGCACCTCGCGGACGGCCGGAACGGCTTCCTCGATCACTTGGCGGCGGTCCCCAAACTCAATGTCGTGGACCTGAAACAAGTCGACGTAGTCGGTACGCAGGCGTTTGAGCGATTCGTCGATGCTATCCAGCACGCGCTTGTTGGAAAAGTCAAAGCCGTCCACGTCGTCGCGACAACATTTAGTGGCCAGCAGGACCTTGTCGCGGCGTCCTTCGAGGGCCTTGCCGAGGCGCTCTTCGGCAAGCGTTCGACCGTAATAAGGCGCGACATCGAAATAGTTGATGCCGTGGTCGATGGCGGCGTGCACGGCGCGCTCGCCCTCTTGAATGTCAATCGTCTCGAACTCGTTGCCGAGAGGCGAGGCGCCGTAGCCCAAGATCGAGACTTCGAGGTCGGTGTTTCCAAGTTTGCGGTATTCCATGGCGATTGAATGAGTTCCGCGAAGACCGCTTGCGACCGGTGTAGATGAAGAGAGGCGGGCGTGGGGTCGTCTGAATTGCGGAATTCCAGCGTACCAAGTTTCCGATTCCCTGATTGTCTATTCGCCGTCGAGCAGGGTGTCCAACGCGCCTTTGAGGTCTTCGGGGAAGATCCGGTAGTCGTTCTCGTCCCCTAATAGCGTCGCCCGGCGTTCGCCTTCCGCGCTGTACATGATGATGGCGGGAATGCGCGGCACGTCGAGGGCTTCGAGTGCTTCGGCGAAATCGGCGTCGAGCAGGTAGTGCTCCCCGCCCGAGTCGGTTTCCCGCAACCGACGATGCGCTTGCTTAACCGCCTTCTTATCCCGCGGGTCGTCGAGGGACAGCGATACGAAACGGATGTCGACGCTTTCGTAACTCCGCTGTAGGTCGGCGTAACTCGGCAGGGCTTCCACACAGGGACGGCACCAGCCGGCCCAGATGTACGTGACCACGCCGCCGCCCTGTTTCGAATCGAGGACCTGCCGCCATTCCGCGGCCGTTACCGTTCGCGGATTCGGTTGGAACAGGGAACAAGACGCCCCGAGCAAGATCACGGCGAACGCCGCGGCGCGCCAATATGAGGAATCCAGCCGAATAAGACCTCGCTGTCCAGGGGTGGGGGCCACCTTATGCCGCAGTCACGACCGTAAGGCGCATGCCGTCGACAATGTCCTTGACGGTTTCACGGAAGCTTGCCATGTGAGGGGCTTGCGAGTGCGCCTGGAGCGCCTCGATGCTTTCCCATCTCTCGACGATGGTTACGGTATCGGGGTCGGATCGTTGAGCGGCCAGGCCTGACTCGGCGTCCACCGCCGGATAGTAGTGAATGCAACCGGCCTCCGCCCGGACGGCGGGAAGGTTGGCTTTGAATTTTTCAATGAATTCGTCTCGATGTCCGTCTTTAACGCGGATCGAGGCTATGACGTCGATCATTTTGGTTCCTTTCGGGGTTCGAGCGGTGCCATGATTTCCTGCCGCCACTTCAGGGCTCACCCTTCTTTGTAGGCTTACCTAGGGTTCCGCCGTTCCGGCTCCACCCTAGGCTAAATTCCTTCCGCCGCTTCGCGGCTCGAAACCCGATTTCCGACAGCCCCTCAGTTTTGCGGCTCGGATTGGGGCAGCCATAGTAATGCTCGAATTTCCCCGAACTCGCGCGGCAGTTTGTTCCAGGTTTCGCCGTGGTCGTTTGTGCGGTAGATCTGCCCGCTCACCGTGTAGGCGTATACGAGCGCGGGGTCGGAGGGGTGTAGGGCGAAGTCCCAAATGGTCGAATTGGGCCGGCCCGGCAGGGGCATTGGCTCCCATGCTTCTCCGCCGTTGCTCGATCGCCAGGTGGCCCCGGCAAATCCGGGCGGGCCCTCCCCGTTCCCGAGGAAAAGGGCATCGCGGTTGCCGCCAGGTTGCGCCAGGCCTCGGCAATAGGGCCATTCGAAGCGGTCGCCGACTTTCCGAGGGGTCCAGTTCAAGCCCTCGTCGGTCGAGATGTTCAGGTCGTTGTTCGTCGTGGCAACGATCGAACGCGGCCGCCCGTTGCTTGCCGGCACGATCGCCAGCCCGTGAATATCCATCGACGAGAGTCCCGAGGGGCGCTACTCCCATGTTTCGCCGTCATTGTCGCTGACCCAAACGCCGTCGATCTCGACGCCTGCCCACAGACGTCGCGGCTGCTCGGGATCGACCTTGATGGTCGTGACGCGGTTGAACCGCAACAGCGGACTGAAGCATTCCTCGGCGATGGGAGTGTCGAGTTGACGCCAACTCTCACCACGGTCGTCGGAGCGGTAGAGCCGCGCCGGACGGGTGCCGGCGAAAATCGTATCGGGCCGGTCGGGGGGCACCAGCAAAGACCACACTACCTGGTCGTTCATGGGGCTGTCGAGCAGTCGCCAATCTTCTCCCCCGTCGTCGGTGCGGTAGCAGCCTTCGCTGGTACCTGCGTAGAGAACGTTCCCATCGCGAGGGTCGGCGGCGATCGCCCGCACGTCGCATTCGACAAACATGCCGTCCGAGCGGCGTTGCCAATGCTCGCCGCCGTCGCGGCTGCGCCAAAGTCCTTCGCCGATGGAGCCGAGGTAGACGGTGGGTTGGAGGGCCATGGGATTCGTCAATCGGTTCGAAACGCGATCCGGTCACCGACCACGATATCACGGTCCGCCGTTTCCGCGAGATAGTCGTTGCCGCGTCCGTTCGGCCGGCGCGCCTCGGGGACTCCGACCAAACCGATCCCGCGTTACAATGGCCGTACCGAACGTCGTCGGGACTGATCCCTTGCCAGTCCGGCGTTTCGGTGGAGTCCCTGTGATCGGCCGACAAATTTCCCACTTCCAAGTGACCGAAAAGCTTGGCGAGGGCGGCATGGGCACGGTTTACAAAGCCGTCGACCTCGACCTGGATCGACCGGTCGTGTTGAAGTTCCTGCTGCCGAATCTTTCGAGCGACGAGAACGCCAAACAGCGTTTTGTCCAAGAGGCGCGGGCGGCGTCGGCTCTTGACCACCCCAATGTCTGCACGATTTACGAGATCGGCGAAGTCGACGACGGGCAGGTCTTCATTTCGATGGCCTTCTACGAAGGCGATACGCTGCTTCAGAAGATCTTGGAAGGTCCGCTGCCCGTCGATGAGGCGCTCGATCTCACGGCGCAAGTCGCGCGCGGGTTGGCCAAGGCTCATGAACGTGAGATTGTCCACCGCGACATCAAGCCGGCGAACGTCATCGTTACCACCGACGGAATCGCCAAGATCCTCGATTTCGGGTTGGCGAAACTGAGCCGTTCGCCGGACTTAACGGCTCCGGGGTCCGTCGTCGGCACGTTGGCCTACATGGCGCCGGAACCGTTGATGGGTATGCCGACCGATCATCGCGTCGATATCTGGTCGCTGGCGGCGGTGCTCTACGAAATGGTCACCGGCCGTCCGCCTTTTCAGGAGGAGTATCCGCAGGCGTTGGTCTATTCGATTACAAACGAAAGCCCGCCGCTAATTACTGAGTTCGTGCAAGGCGTTCCGGTCGCCGTCGAAGCGCTGATTGCCAAGGGGCTCGAAAAAGGCGCCGATGATCGTTATGCGGATGTTGGGGGGTTTCTCAGCGCTATCGAGGCTTGTCGCGGGGGCCGAAGCGATCCGCCCGCGGAAACGCCCGCGCATGGCGATCTCGAAAAGGCGGATGTCGACAAGACCGTAGTTTACGAACCCGAAGTCGCTGTTGCGACTCCCGCCCCGGTTTCCCCGTCGCCTCCCGCGGTTTCGACGCCCGGCCGCGGCACGGGAACCTCACCGGAAGCCAGTGACCGATCGCCCGAGATGGCCTACGTCTTGTTCCTCGATTTGGTTGGCTATTCCCAAATGACGCTCGACGACCAGGCGAGTTTGGTCAAGCGGCTAACGGCCGTCGTCGAGGAAACCGCGTGGTATCGCCAAGCCCACGAGAGCGACGAGTTGATCGTATTGCCGAGCGGCGACGGCATGGCGCTTGTTTTCTTGGGCAGCATGCGCGCGCCGGTCGAGTGCGCGGTAGAGATTTGGCGGGCGCTGACCTTGCGTCCCAACATCCGATTACGGATGGGCGCGCATTACGGCCCCGTTCTCGTGATCGAAGACATCAGCAAGCGCCGCAACGCCGCCGGCGGCGGCATCAACATGGCGCAGCGCGTGATGGACAAAGGCGACGAGGGCCACATTCTCGTCTCGGGCGCTGTCGCCGACGTGCTGCGGCAGCTTGGCGATTGGAAAGACGCGCTCGAGGATCTGGGTGTCCAAGAGGTCAAGCACGGCGAGAAGCTCCATTTGTTTAATTTGTGTCGACCGGGAGATTTCGGGAACCCCGAAAGGCCGAGCAAAGTCGGTCGCGCGCCGGCGGGGGAAGAAGGCGGTTCGAAGAAGCTTTGGATCGCGGCCGCGGCGGCCGTACTGATCACCGCCTTGGCGGTTGGCGGCTTGCGCTGCGAGATTTGGTCGGGCGCGCCGGGCTGTGCCGTGCTGCCGGTCTCCGAACCCCTAGCTCTGACGTATTGGATGACGGTGCAGCGTACCCGTGACGGCGAACGGTTGGATCCGATTCGCGTGCCGGGCGAGATGATCTTCGAGGCGGGCGACCTGCTGGCGCTCTACCTGAGCAATGCCGAGGCCGGGCACCTCTATATCGTCAACGAGGGGCCGACACCGAGCGGCGGGCTACCTCAATATGTGTCACTATTTCCGAGCAGCACGATGAATGAAGGCCGGGCGCTGCTGGCCGCCGGCGGGGAGGTTCGTATTCCGCAACGGGGCGCGTTTATCCTTGATGCCGAGCAGGGAACCGAGAAGCTTTGGGTCGTGTGGTCGCGAGAGCCGGTGGCGCAATTGGAAGCCGTCGGGCTCGACGATGCAGCGAACCTGGGCGAGGTACGCGATGGCGAGACGCGGAGAGAGTTGGCGGCGTATTTCGACGCGTGGGATCCCGAACAAGTGACTCGCGAGAGGCTCGAAGACGCCAAACAGACGGTTCTGGAATCAGCCGGCGAGTTTTTGGTTCATTTGATTCGGTTGGAGCACTTGTAGCATCGCCTGCAAGACAGGTTGCGCGCGCGAGGGGCCGCGCAAAAACGCGAACAGCCCACTTCCCGCCAGGTTAGTTTACTGATTCGACCGGAGAGTTCCCGGACGTGCTTAGTTCGAGGCCATGTTGTCGGTTAGCGGCACGGGGCTGAAGTCTTTCAGCAATTTTCCGGTCGCCGGGTCGAAAACACGGATGCGGCCGTCATAGCCGGCGACGGCGACTTGGCCGCCCAGGGGGTGGAATTCAATGGCGAAGACTCCCTGAGTGGCCTCGTTCAGGGTGGTCACTCGCTTGCCGGTCTCGGTTTCGTAGATCGGCACTTCGTCGCTCATGCCGCCGACCGCGATACGGTTGCCGTCGGGGCTGAAAGCTAGCGAGTAGATCTTGGCTTTTTGTTCCTCGAATTCGCGGACGAGTGTCGAGTCGTCGGCAATCTTGAGTGCGCGGGGCCGATCCATCATGTAGAGATAGGGGACGCGGTCGAGGCCTCCGACGAGAACATAATCACGTCGCGGATGCCGCTTGATCGCGTAGAGTTGGTCGCGCAGCAAATTGACGTTTTCGAGAAACGCGCCTGTCTCGGCATTGGCGAGTTTAGCGGCGCGGTCGCGCCCGACGGTGACGACACGTTTTCCGTCAATGCCGTAAACGGCGTCGAGCACCCAGTCCTCGTGGTGCCCGGCTTTGAACAGTTCCTTGCCGGTGGCGATTTCGAAAACGCGGACGCCCTTATCGGCGCCGCCGGCGCAGACGAACTTACCGTCCGGCGAAACGGCTCCGCCGAAAAGCGTGTCGGTCGTCGACATGACGGAGCGCAGCAGCGTTTTTGATTCGACGTCCCAAATTTGGACTTCCCCGAAACGAGCCGGGGTTCCACCGACCGCGACCAGCGTTTTCCCGTCGGGGGTGAAACCCAGGCCGGTGATGCGTTCCGATTTGCCGAGCATCCGGGCGACGATTTCCGAGCCGTCGGATTTGTGGACCAGTATTTCTTTATAGCCGCCGACGGCGAGCAGCGAACCGTCGGGTGAATAGGCCAGCCCGTCGACCGCCGGGGGTTGCGTATAGGTCGGAGGCTCGGTGGGAGCTTGCGGCCCCTTCTCTGATTCCGGCGTGTCGTCGGTGGCGCCTTGCTCGACCCAGCGGCTCAGCAGTTCGATTTCAGCCGCCGGAAGGGGTTCGCCGCCCATCGGCATCAGGGGCTCGATCTTGCCGCTCATCATCCCGATCAGGCGGCTTTCCGCGGGCGCGCCGGCGGAGAGCACGGGGCCCTTTTGTCCGCCCGCCATGATGCCCTCGTACTCGGTGAGGACGAGGCCGCCCATCTTCGTGGCCGGCTGATGGCAGCCCGAGCAGGCGCGCTGGATGATGGGCTTCACATCGTTGGTATAGCTGACGTCGGCGGCGAGTGGAGCGGCGACCATCGCCAACGCGAGCATAAGGCTGAAAACCCGGAAATCATTGAAAAATCGCATAGTAGAGCCCCTCAGGAGGCGAGCCGGGGAAGATCGGTGAATCAAGCGCATTATACACCAGGGGCTCGCGGGAATGGCCAAGTTCCAAGGCAGGCTCCCCGGAAAACAGAGAGCGCCCGGGTGCGTTGAGATAGATGCCGGGAAACCTGGCCGGGTGTATACTGTGACGCCGGGGTTCCCGACGCTCTTTCCGGATTCAATTGGATTGAGAGCGTTGCCTGGCGGCACTTAGCTTCCGCTGTTCCGGCTCCACCCTAGGTTATATTCCGGTCGCCGCTTCGCGGCTAAAGGGGCTTCGGGATTTCGGCGGGGGGAGAGTAGCCACGAGGAGTTTTTTCATGGCCCACAAGATCGGTATCGGCGTTATCGGGATGGGGTGGATGGGGCAGGTGCACAGCCGCTCGTATCGCCAGATCCCGCTGCGCTTCCCCGAGGCGGGCATCGAGCCGAGATTGGTGGTTTGCGCCGATGACGTCGCGGCGCGGGCCGAGCAGGCCGCCGGGGCAATCGGTTTTGAGGAGACGACCACGGACTGGCGAAAGCTCGTCGAGCATCCCGAAGTTGAGGTCGTCAATATCGCCGTGCCCAACCACCTGCATGTCGAACTCGCGCGTGCCGCGGCCGAAGCCGGCAAGCACATTTTTTGCGAAAAGCCGGTGGGCCGTAATCCCGAGGAAACCGCCGAAATCGAAGCCTCCGCTCGACGGGCCGGCGTGCTGAGCTTCGTGGGTTTCAACTATCGCTGGGCCCCGTTGGTGGTCCACACGAGAAAGCTGATTGCCGAGGGCAAGCTTGGAGAGATCAACCATTACCGCGGCCGCTTTCTTTCGATGTACGGCAGCAATCCGCGCAGCCGTTTGACCTGGCGCTTTGACCGCGACTTGGCGGGCTACGGCGCGGTGATCGATTTGATGTCGCACGTCGTCGAAATGGCGCATAGCTTGATCGGGCCGGTGAAGCGGGTGGTCGCCAATCACGAGACGTTTATCAAGCAGAGGCCGTTGCCTACCCCGGGCGTGGGGACGCATTTTTCGCTCGGCGGCGCCGACGACCCGGCGGGCGAGGTGACCAACGAAGATTACGTCGGCGCTTTGGTCGAGTTCGCCAACGGCGCGCAGGGGACGTTCGAGGTTTCGCGGGCGATTTTCGGGCCGAAATGCGAGATGGCCTTTGAACTCAACGGCGCCAAGGGTGCGGCGGGATGGAATTTCGAACGCCTCAACGAGTTGGACCTTTATCTACCCGGCGAAGACGGCCTCCACGACGGCTATATGAAACTGATCGCCGGTGATCAATACCCCTACCACGGTAATTTCAACCCGGGCGACGGCAGCGGGATCGGGTACGAGGATCTCAAGACGATCGAGGCTTACGAGTTTCTACGCTCGGTTGCCGCCGGCGAGCAAGGCAAGCCGGGATTCGCCGAGGCGCTGGCGGTGGCCGAGGTGAACGCCGCCATGGTACGGTCTTGGGAAAGCGGGGGCTGGGAGGACGTTACGAGGCTCCGTGCGTAATTACATCATGGACCGAAGAAATTTTCTAACCAGTCTGGGGGCGACGCTGTCGCTTGCCTGCAACCGCTCGACGAAAACCGTAATCGGAGTCGCGCCCAAGGCCGTCAACTCGATCTTCTGGCAATCGGTGTATGCCGGGGTGGTGACCGCCGGGCGGCAATACGATGTCGAAATTCTGTGGAACGGACCGCCGCAGGAAACCGAGTACGCGAGGCAGATTCAGATTGTGGAATCGATGATCAACCAGCATGTCGCCGGCATTGTGATCTCTCCCTCGGACCGGACGGCACTGGTGAACGTCGTGGAGCGGGCCGCTGCGGCCGGTATTCCGGTGACGGTGTTCGATTCGGGAGTTAACACCGACAAGTACGTGTCGTTCGTGGTCACCGACAACTACGCGGCGGGTGTGAAGGCCGCCGAGACGCTCAGCGGTCTACTAGGCGGTGAAGGCAACATCGCCATGGTCAAGCACATTACCGGTAGTGATTCGACCATGAATCGCGAGACAGGTTTCGAGGAGGCGCTGCGCGACAAGTTCAGCGGCCTGAAAATCGTAAACCAACAATACTGCATGGCCGACCGCGCCCGCGCCATGACGGTCACCGAAGACATGATGACGGCGCACCCCGAGCTTGAGGGTCTTTTCTGCTCGAGCGAAGCGGCTTCGGTCGGGGCGTCCCAAGCGATTCGCGCGCGACGGATGGTCGGCAAGATCAAGGTCGTGGGCTTTGACTCGGGCCCAACCATCGAGAAGAGTCTTCGCGACGGGGTGATCGATGCTCTGGTCGTGCAGGACCCCTTCAAGATGGGGTTCTTGGGCGTCGAGACGGTGGTGCAAAAGCTGGCCGGCGAGACGCCCCCGAAGCATATTGATTCGCCGACGCGGGTGATTCGCGCGGCGGACTTGGATGATCCCGAGGTGCAGCGGCTGATCAACCCCCAGATCGAAAGCCTTTTGAACGAGGGGTCGGGGAGCTGACGGCAAGTAGCGCATCACCCTCCGCAATCCGAGCATTAGAAAGAGAGGCGTGGACGGGAGTCCACGCTCGTGGGTTCCCGCGAAGCCTGCGAAGGCGGGGCTTCTCGGGGCTCGGCGGCGTCAAGACCGACCGAGGTTTTCCAGGCCCCCGCCACCGCCGCCGCTACAAGGGCGGCAACGCGCTTGTCGAGCGGGTCGGTGAGAACGCGTTCCGGGTTCGGGTTTTCGACGGCCGACGCCAGAGCGCGGGCGGCCGCAACTTTCATTTCCTCGGTCACCGACGTTGCGCCGGCATCGAGCGCGCCTCGAAAGATGCCGGGGAAGGCCAGCACGTTGTTGACTTGATTCGGGAAATCGCTTCGGCCCGTTGCAATCACCGCGGCCCCGCCTCTTCTCGCTTCCTCCGGCATGATTTCAGGAATTGGATTGGCCATGGCCATGACGATGCAATTGTCGGCCATCGAGGCGACGTCGTCCGCCGTGAGCAGGTTCGCCTTGCTCACGCCGATGAATACGTCGGTCCCGGCAATGACGGCTTGGAGCGAGCCTCGTCGGTCGTCGCGGTTCGAGTATCCGAGTAGCTCTCGCTTGTACTGGTTGAGGTCGTCGCGCCCGCGGTGAATCGCGCCCTTGCTGTCGCACACGATCACGTCGGCGACCGGCACGCAAACGTTCGGATCATGTCCCACGCATCGCAACAAGCGGGCGATCGCCGCGCCGGCGGCGCCCGCGCCGTTGATGACTACCTTCATGTCAGTGAGTTCACGGCCCGTCACTTTGGCTGCGTTAACGAGGGCGGCGAGGACGACGATGGCCGTTCCATGCTGATCGTCGTGAAAGACGGGAATCCCGAGGTCTTGCAAACGGCTTTCGACCTCGAAGCAACGGGGGACGGAAATATCCTCGAGATTGATGCCGCCGAAGACCGGCGCGATTGCGCGGACGACGGTGATGATCTCGTCGACGTCCTGAGTTTCAAGACAAATAGGCCAGGCGTCGATTTGAGCGAATTCCCGAAACAGCAGGGCCTTGCCTTCCATCACCGGAATCGCGGCATGCGGGCCGATGTTCCCGAGACCCAAAACGGCTGAACCGTCACTGACCACGGCGACGGAGTTCCCTTTGATCGTCAGGTCCCGGGCGCGCGAGACGTCCTTGGCGATCGCTTCGCAGGGCGCGGCGACGCCCGGTGTATAGGCAATCGAAAGGTCGTCACGATTTCGTAGCGGCAGTTTGCCGGTAACGCTGAGCTTGCCCCCGATTCGTTCGTGGACGATCAGGCTGCGTTCGAAGTAGTCAGACATGGGTTTGCGTCGGTTGACGTCCCGATGGTATCCGAGGCGCCGGCCGGCGTGCAAGGGACGCCTTGCCGGGGAGGTAGGCGCGCCGTCGTTTCGGGCCCGGCCAAGGCACGTTGCCGGCCGCTAGCCGGTGTCGGCGGTCTTTTCGTGATCCATGAAGTGGTAGGCGATCATGTGGCAGATGATCATGTGGCCGTCTTCGGCGCGGCCCATGTGGTGGTCGGCGACATGGACGTTGAGTTTCGCCATCTCGCCCAGCTTGCCGCCGTTACAACCGCTCAGGCCGATCGTATAACACCCGATTTCGTTGGCGTGCTCGATGGCGCGTACGACATTAGGTGAATTGCCGCTGCCGCTGATGGCCATGACGACATCGCCCGGGCGGGCGAAGTTTCGCAGCTGCTCGAGGAAAATTACGTCATAGCCGACATCGTTCGAGTAGGCGGTCATGGTCGGGACCTGTTCACTTAACGCCATGATCTTGAAGCGTTTCTCGCGGCCATAACTGGCGCCCTTGACGATGTCACATGCGAAATGGTTGGCGGTGGCGGCGCTGCCTCCGTTACCGAAGACGAAAATTTGGCGGTCTTCGTCGCGGGCCTTGCGGAAGGCTTCGATGGCTTGGTCGACCTTGGTGGTGTCGATCGTGTCGAGGGCGGTAAGAAGTTTGGATTTGTATTCGATGGGGAAACTCATAGCGGTTTATCTTGCATTCGGCCGTGCCGGCCCGCATCCGGCAGGCAGGCCTGGAGACCTGCCCCAATTACGCGGTATCCGTAGCTTGGTTAAGCACCCGCGGCGTCGGCTCGGGCCAAGACCTCCTCGGGCATTGCCGTGCCGGTGCCTCTTTTCATGATAGTTACGCTCGATACCAAACTGCCGAAACGGACCGCCGTCCCCGCGTCGCCGCCGGAGCCCAACACCAGGGCCATGCCGGCGGCGAAACTGTCGCCCGCGCCGCAGATATCCACCGGTTTATCGATTGTCTCGACCGGAATCTCCCGCAAGCCTTCGTCCTCCACCAGCAGCGCGCCCTCGGCGCCTCGAGTGACCACGAGCGGGCATCTCCCAATGGTGTCGCGTAAGCGCGGCAAGTCAACTGTCCCAAAGACCCGTTGGCATGCGGCGGTCGCCTCGTCGATGTTCGGTTTCGCGATGACGTTTCGGAATCGCTCGATGCGGTTGCGCGAATCGACTACCACAACCTTCTCGGGATTGCGCTCGGCGACGTCGGAGATTACCTCTCGAAAGGCGTCGCTGATGACGCCTCCCTGGTCGGTTTCCGCTTGGTCGGCGACCATGATCACATCGAAGTGCTCGTAGCAGGCATGGAAGTTGGCGATGAGCTGATCCTCAACCTCGCCTGGTAGCGGCTCGTCATTGATGAAGTCGAGGCGGGGTTGGTCTTCGCCGTCGTTGTCGGTGTTGATGACTTTCGTATAGGTGAAGGTCTGTACGCGCGGCGACGCCACCAAGAGGTGATAGTCGATCTTGCGTTTTGCCAAAGCCCGCCCAAGCTCGAAACCGAATCCATCCCGGCCGATGGCTCCAAGCACAGCAACCTTTCCCGCCCCGAGCGCCGCCAGGTTGTTCGCGACCGTGCCGCCGGCGCCCGGTGTGACTTGGGAGCGGACGATCCCGATCCGGGGAATGCCGGTTTCGCGAGAAGGCTCGCGCGCGGAAGGGTCGTAGCGGCACCAGCGATCCAAGCAAATGTCGCCCACCACCAAGACATGACAGCGTTGAAATTCGTCAATGAGGGGAGTCCAGTTCACTACGGTCCACCCAGGATAGCGGCATGGAACGCGGGCAGGGCCCGGCGATGGTCGCCACACAAATAATAGCTCTTTCCGCCGTCGGCCACCGTACGAACAAGTATCGTCTTATGCGGCCGGAAATAGTAGCCGGGGTCGGTCTTCGGCAGCTCTTTGTGATAATCCCCTTCGATCGGCACCAAATCAAAGACCGCGGTCGTGAAGTCCCTGATCTCGCGGTCCTCGCGGCGGGCGATATTGCGTGCCATCGACAGCGCTTTCAAATAGACCTCGGGACCCATGATCGCCGAACCAAAGTTCAGCATCACGCCGCCCTCCAACGCCTCGACGGCGCGCGTGAAGATCAGGAAATCGCGGTAACTCGACGCCCCCAGCGCCGCGCCGTCACAATTCGGATGCTCGTGGATGATGTCGTACCCGATGCCGACGTGGACCGTCACCGGAATCGACATCCGATACGCGGCCGCGAAAATGCTGAGGTCTTTGTAGGGGTAGTCGCTTTCGGTGATCCGGCGGCCGACGTTTTCACCGAACCCCAGCTCGAGACGGGCGGCCTCCGCAGCCCAGTCATTGAGTAGGCCGGTCTCCTCCCAGAGGCCGAATTCCCCGTCCCGAATATAGTGCGCGACGCTTTCCGTCGTTGCTCCGATGCGGGCCAGCTCGTAATCGTGGATCGCGCTCGCGCCGTTCACCGCGATGTGCGTCAGGACGCCTTTTTCGAGCAGGTCGATGACGTGGCGCGAGACGCCCATCTTGATGACATGCGCGCCCATCATCAGAATGCGCGCCGCGCCGCGGTCGCGGGCTTCACGAGTGGCGTGGACGACGGTTTCCAGATGCGGATGTTCGAAATCCACGGCCGCGTCGAGCGGCAGGACGTAGTCGGCGTCCATGTCGTGGTTGCGTTCGGCGAGCGGACGCAGACGGAGTTTCGAACGATCGAAAACGGCGTATTTCGACTTCATGAGTAAGTTGCGTTACGAAAAGAGTTTCACGGAAATCACTAGGGAAAAAGAACGCCAAGCAACTCGTCAAGCTTATTGTAATTGGGAACGATCCAATCGGCGCCGGCCGCGGCAAGCCGCTCTCTCTTGACCGGATCGACTTGCTCGCAAGCGGGTTCGTCGGTCGCCGCGCCCACCGCGCGGCCGCCCACTTCCTTAACGTTTTCGATTTCCACGTAGCCGTCGCCGAAGGCTAGGAACTCCTCGCCGTCGAAGTCGCTTTCACGAAGAATGCGCTCGATTAGCATCTTCTTCGAGAAGCTCTTGTAGTCGTCGAGGGCTCCGTAGATGCCGCCGTCGAAATAGGAATCGACCCGCAACAGTTCCGCCTCCGCCTTCATATAAGGCTCGTCGGTGCCGCTGGCGAGATAGAGCCGCATGCCGCGTTGCTTGAGGGCGTCGAGCAGCGGGCGCGAGCCGGGAACCATCAACCTGTCGGCCGACACGGCCCCCGAGCGCAGGCCTTCGACGCGGTCTTTGATCCGCTCACCGAGCCGCTCCAGGTAGATGTGCTTGTACTCCAACGCGTCAAGCGGAACACCGCCGCGCGAACGGATCTGCTCGGTCAGCTCGATCATCTGGTAAATCGTTTGGCGGCCTGTCAGGCGCGAGACAAACTCTTCAACCACCGCCCGGAGCCGCGCTACCGATTCCCCGCTATCGAGTTCGGACAAGAACCCGACCATCATCGGCACCATGACGTCGACCCACCCGGCGCGAATCAGCGACAGTGTCCCGTCGAAGTCAAACAGGACGACGCGGCAGGCCGAGGCGTCGGCGCCGGCGGAAAGAACTTCCACGGTTTCGGAATTGAGTTTTTTCATACCACGATGCGTGAGGTTCGAGGAGGCGCGGTTCCACAGTACGCGGCGGTTTCCTGCCCTTGGCCCGTCGCTTGCGCTCAGGGCTATGATTCCCCTTTGACGAAAATTGGGCGCGCTCCGATTTCCTTTGCGGCCCCTCAGCCTCCCGCCGCGCTCTCGCGCCAAACCTCGCGAGGAGCCGTGCGGGTTTTCGAATAAAACAACCGCCCCGCCGCCGGAATCCATCGCAGGGCGTGAATCGCGCCCGCTCCCACCGCCGGCCGACACAGCAGCGCCGACGCGCATCCTCCCCAGCGGGCGGTCTTGGAAAAACGAGACCGCCACCACTTATCGTATCGGGCCGCCGCCTCGTCGGCGTCGCGGTCGCCCCGCAACCACGCCGCCACGGTTTCGCCGCAGCGCAAACCCGACCCCAGCGCCGCCGCCACGCCGACGCCCAAGAACGGCGGCAGAACACCCGCGCTGTCGCCGGCCATGAAGACCCCGCGCTCAACGCGACGCTTCGGCCCGAAAGGGACTTGCCCGATGCTCATCAAGGTTTCCTCGATCGGCCGCGCGCGTGGGAACCATTCCCGGAAGGCGCTGTTTTGCCGAGCGACGGCTTCAATCACCGCCATCGGACGGCCGCCGCGCGCGGCCAACACTTCGCGACGGGCCAGAAAGCAGACATTCGTGCGCCCTTGCTCGATGCCGACGACGCCGCAATAACCGCCCTGAAACAGGTACAACTCCACCCGATCCCCGCGATCCGCGCCCTCGAAACGGCATTTGACACCGACGTAGCGGCTCGGCCGGTGAACGAACGGCCGACCCAGCAAGCGGTCGATTTGCGAGGCCTTGCCGTGCGCTCCGATCACGGCGCGGCAACGAATTTCGGTTCCCGAAGCCGCGCCGCCCAATCGCAGTCGATAGCCTTGGCGTACGTCGCCCGAGAGGTCCTCCACTCCCGAGTGTTCGATCAGCCGAACGCCATGCGTGAGCGCTTTGTCGAGCAGGGCGCCGTCGAGTGCCCGTCGGCTCAGGCCCCACCCTCGGGCACCCAGGGGCAGATCGAATTGTCGGCCCTGCCGCGACAGCATGCGAACTCCGGCAATCGGCGTCGGGCCGAGCGCCTCGACCGATTCGCGTACGCCCAGCCGCGAGAGCGTCGCCAGGGCCTCGCCCGAGATGAATTCACCACAGAAACGATCCCGCCGCGCCGCGCCCTTTTCGACCAACGTGACGCTCACGCCGGCGCGTCCGAGCGCCAAAGCCGCGGCGCAGCCGGCCGCCCCGGCGCCGATGACCGCCACCGCGGTCTCCATTTCAGGCTGTGTCGGCTTCGTCATGCACGAGCCCCTCCGCGACGAGGGTCATTCGATAATAGCGCCAATCGCGGCGGATGCCGACTGAACGCACGCCGGCTCGCTCGGCGATGGACAGCATTTCAGCGGGCGTATAGGCGCGCAACAACGACACCCGCCCGTCGTGGCGAGTCAACGGGCTGCGCGCGAAGACCGGGCGGGCGGTTAGGAAGAAATAGTAGGGGACCCAATCACGCACGAGGTCGTTGAGCAGCAGGCGGCCGCGGCAAACCCGCGACCAGGCCCGCATCATCACCACCAATTCCGGCACCGAAAGATGGTGCAGAAACAATGTTGAAATGACTAGATCGAAGGCTCCGGTTTGGAACGGTAGGCGCCCGGCATCGGCGCGAAGTAAGGTGATTTCGGGATAGCCGTCGGGGTTGCCGCGGGCGATCTCAGCGCGGGCAACCTTCAAATGCCGCGAGCTTCGGTCGAGCGCCACGATTTCGACTTTCCGTCCCCGGCGGCGCGCCCGGTCGGCGATCCAGCGGGCGCAGACGGCCGATCCGCAAGCCAGATCGAGAATGCGCAAGGGTCGTGCCGCGTCGGCTTGGTCGAGCAGCGGGAAGACATGTCGACGCAAGAAGGCCTTGCCTCCGAAGAAGCGGTTGATGCGCTCGAGATCGCGAAGGCCGCGGGTGACTTCCGGCTCGGACCCCTCTCCGAGGTCGAGCAGTTCGTCTTGGTCAATGCGCCGGGCGGGGGTTGTCCATTGAAAGATCCGGTCAAGCATGGGCTGAGGTCAGGCGGGGCCCGCTCGGCGTTCATCTGAAGAAACCGCGAGAAACCGTACGTTTGAGTTTTTCGAAACCCGCGAGTGCTTTTCGAAGTTAATCCGCTTGTCGGGGAAATCAGACCGGTAGTGGCAACCGCGGCTTTCCTCGCGTGCCAACGCGGCGCGCGTGATCAGAGAGACGACTTGGTACATGTTGTCGGCTTCGAAACCCTGGCGGCTGTTGCGTGCCAAGCCCTTGTCGAAAGCCGAGTGGATGCGGTCAAGCTCCGAAAATCCCGCCCGCAGGCCCTCGGCGGACCGCGTAATCCCGGCACGTCGCCAGGCAAGCCGACGCAACTCGAAAACGGCGTTCGCCGGCAGCGCCTGGGGCGTCGGCATCTCTGGAAGCGCGGGACGCCTCAGGGGGGTCCCCGCCAGATTAGTAAGTGTACGTCCGGCTCGCGCGCCGTAGACCAAGCCTTCCAGCAGCGAATTACTGGCCAATCGATTAGCCCCATGCACTCCGGTGCAAGCCGCCTCCCCGGCGGCGAAAAGGCCGGGGACGGTCGTCGCCCCCTCGCTGTCGGTCGCCACGCCTCCCATCGCGTAATGCGCGGCCGGATGAACGGGTACCGGCTGCCGGGTCAGGTCGACGCCGTAATGCCGGCAGGTTTCGTGAATGCGTGGAAAACGACGCGGGACGAATTCCGGATCCAGATGCGTCAGATCCAAGTACACCGGACCCGATTGCGTACGGTGCAACTCGGCCACAATCGCTCGCGAGACAATGTCGCGGGGCGCCAACTCTTCCCGTTCGTCGTAGCGGCGCATGAATCGTTCGCCGGCGCTGTTTCTCAGGTACGCACCCTCGCCGCGTAAGGCTTCCGACAGCAAAAAACGCGGCGCGCCTTCCAAGAACAACGCCGTCGGGTGGAATTGGATCATCTCCATATCCGCGATCTCGGCGCCCGCCCGAAAAGCCAACGCCACACCGTCTCCGGTGGCGACATCGGGATTGGTGGTCTCGCGGTACAGGCAGCCCAAACCGCCGCTGGCGAGCAACACCGCCCGGGCGTGGATCGGAATCAGCCGACGGTCGGCCTCGCTCCAGGCCAGCGCGCCGCAAACCTCCCCCTCGTCGATCAGCAAATCAACCACGGCGGAATAGCTTTGAAAACGGATCTGCTCGATCGCGCGGGCTTTTTGGGCGAGTGTCCGGGCGATTTCGCGGCCTGTCGAATCGCCGTGGGCGTGAAGCACGCGCCGACGGCTGTGAGCCGCTTCTTGTGTGAAGGCTAGGCGCGTGCCCTCGCGGTCAAACTCGACGCCCCATTCCATCAAGCGTTCGATCTCGCGCGGGCCATGCTCGACTAAGGTGCGAACGGCTCCCGGGTCGCACAATCCGGCACCGGCGTTGAGCGTATCCTGCTCGTGCAGGCTCACCTCGTCGTCGTCGCTCAGGGCGACCGCGATGCCGCCCTGGGCGTACTCGGAAGCTGATTCGGTCAGCCGGTCCTTGGTGAGCACGAGCACGCGTCCGGCCTCGGAGGCTTCGATCGCCGCCCGCAGCCCGGCCACCCCGGCCCCCACGATGAGAAAGTCGGTTTCCACGAGTAAGCTCACGAGTTTATCACGGGGCTTGGAGTAGCCGCCCGCCTGGCGGCCTCGACTACAATATCAATATGCATCCGCTCCCCACGTTGGTTTCCGTGGAAGAGTATTTGCGCACGAGCTTTAGCGACGGCGATCGCGAATACATCGACGGTACGATCGTGGAGCGCAACTTGGGCGAAAGAGATCATAGTCGGGCGCAAGGGGAACTAATCTACCTGTTTCGGGTTCTGCGGGCTACCCACAAGACCTTCGCATACCCGGAACAGCGCGTTCAGGTCAAGCCCACGCGTTTCCGCGTCCCAGACGTGTGTGTCTATCTCGGCGGCGAACCCGACGAACAGGTCTTCCGCACTCCGCCGTTTCTTATCGTTGAAGTGCTTCCGAAGGACGACCGTCCCGGCGATATCCAAGAAAAGGTTCGCGACTATTTGGAGTTCGGCGTGGCCCATGTGTGGGTCATCGACCCCCGGGCGCGCACGGCCCATGTCTTCAGGCAGGCCGGCAGTTTCGAAGTCACCGACGGCGTTCTGCGCACCGCCGAACCCGCGATCGAAATACCCCTCGACGACATTCTCGGTACTGCCTAGTGCGGCGGTTCTTCGATCTTCACTCGCGGGATCGTGGGCGTTGACGGCGACGGCCGGCTACTTCCTCTGAACCCGCAATGTGACGATTTCCCAGGGTTTGATCTCAAAACGTGCCCGGTCGTCCCGCAAAGCGATTTCGGGCCCGGGCAGATCGTTCCCGTTGAAATCCACAGCCAGACACGACAATGCCTCGAAAGGCAACTTCACGTCGACATCCGCTCCGTCTCCGGTCGAATCGTAGAGCCGCAGCAGATACGCGCCGTCTGCGCCTTGGCAACTCGACATGGCAACTGTTTCGGGGCTGACGGTGACGAAACTATTCTCGGCCGGCAGGTCGGCCCCTTCTCGCGAATGGACACGCGTCTCCCGCAACGGGTAAAGCTTTTCCTGCGCCCGCTGCACACTTCCGCCTCTCTTCCAGTCGCCGTCATGCAGCAGCAGCGAGTAGTCGAAATGGTGCCGGCCCTCACCGGTGAAATATCGGTTCGTGAAATCTTCCTGAATCGGCCGCTTCACGATCGTCAGCATCAGGATGTGTTCGAGCGAACGCTTCTCGGGGTGATACAGGAACCCGCGCTTCCCCTCGGCCGCCAGCAGCGTCAAGCCTTTTTCGCCGTCGCTGTGGTCCACCCAGTGGTGCGCGTAGAAAACGTTCTTGCGGAGAAACTCTTCGTTGACGTCCGAGCCATCGGCCCAGGGTTCGTTCGAAAGATCGCGATGCTCGGCCCCGAAAGGAATACCCGCGTAGGGAGTCGCGTCGTAGTCGAAAACGACGTTCGCCGCAAAGTAGCCGTTGCCGCCGACGCTGTCGATATCCACGCTGAAATCAACCCGCTCGAGCGCCGGATAAACCGAAAGCGTCATGGCGATCTCGTGATCGCCGATCATCCCCCTCATCCGTGCCCGTGTGAGCAGCGGACCTTCCTCGACGATCTTCCACTTCGCGCCGCGAATCTTCTGCTCCGACGTCACCGGGCCGCCATGCCAGGGCCAGGGGTCGTCGTTGGTGTAGAAGATCGGGTTGCCCGCCCCTTCGTAAACAGCTCCGCGGGTCTTGTCGACAATTCGATTCACGCCGAGCGGACCCAGCTCGATTCGCGCGAAGTCGTTTTCGATCACACTCTTGGATTCTTCGATCTCTTCGGGTATCTCCGACCCCTCTTGCGGCACGATCGTCAAAGTTGTGTAGCCGGTCGGGGGTGCCTCGACATCCACCAGCAGCCACAATTCCTTGTAGGAGTTTTGCCCCGTGAAAAGATGCTCGGACGGGTTCAGGTAGCCCCGCATCTTCATCACCTGATGCGGCCTTTCGCGACCCTGCCCGTCGACCACCTTGATCTTGCTCACGCCGGGCTCGGGGAAAACCGCCTTCAACTCGATGATCTCCCGCCGCGTCCAATTCAGAGGGTTGACGACCGCAATTTTTTGTTCGTCTGGGTCGGCCGCGATGCGATGACTCAGCATCGTCATCGCGCGTTGCCTCAGCTCACCGCATTCATAAACCACGTGACCGCCCATGCGAATGCCGTCCGAGAGGTCTTCGTCGCTGACATACAATCCGTCATGCGGAAAAAGGAACAGCCCGTCATACCACAGCGCTTCCAGATCTTCCTCGGGATAATCCGCGCCGAGCCAGCTTGCCATCGACGAGAAGATCTCCG
The DNA here is from genome assembly GCA_965248235.1 of Bryobacterales bacterium. Classification (GTDB taxonomy): domain Bacteria; phylum Acidobacteriota; class Terriglobia; order Bryobacterales; family UBA6623; genus UBA6623. The sequence continues at coordinate 999,726 of CBDFIU010000005.1, forward strand.
CCTCGACCAAGCCCAGCGCCGAGCGATCACGCCAATTGTCGAGCCCCAAGCTGCCGCACTGCCCATACCAAAACGGCCAGCCGACCGGCTCGATCACGCCCTTGACGCGGGGCAACGTCGAGCGCTGCTTTTCCAGCTCATGATAGAAATCAAGCGGTGTCGCGAAATCGAGCGGAATCGATTCTCGCTTGGCCCACTCGCGCACGAAACCGGGGAGATCGAGGTAGCCTTCCTTGCACTGGTCAGCAACGAGTCTCGGAATCGATAAGGGTAAGGTGTGATCGAGGCCGACGGGAATCCAAATCACGTTGCTCGGGCTGTTGGCGGAGAGACTCCTCACCGCCGAATCGTAAATCGCGACAACCGCGCTCTCCCAATCGTCCTTGTAGCCGCTGATCTCGTCGTAATACGCCGCCGCGCCTTTGCCCATGCCCCAGCCGCCGGCCATCCAGCCGTACGGACCGTAGCTGAGCAGCATTTCGCTGCCGTCGAGCCCTTCCCAAATAAACTCGCGCTTGTAGCCCTTGCGGTCAAGCGGAAAGATCGGGCGGGTGAAGCGGTAATACTTGTAGCCGGCCTTGGTCAGCAATTGCGGCATCTGCGCGAAGCCCGGATGGATGTCGATAAACGCCGCGACATCGAGATTGACGTCCGGGAAATGCTTCCGGAAGTACTTCCGGCCGAGAACCATGTTGCGGATGATCGCCTCGGCTTCGTTGAAGGGGTTGTCGTTGTTGACGACCGTTCCGGCCGCGACGCCGACTCGTCCCTCGGCGACGAACTTTTTCAAATCATCGATGAGCTCGGGATGGATCTTTTCGATGCGGTCCATGCGTTCGAGCTTGACGTCGATGAACCACTTGAAATTGTCCTCCCGATGCAGGATCTCGACCGCGTGTTTCTCGATGCGCGCCGCGCGCTCGTGATGCCAGGTCTCGGTGGCGAACCACGAATAGTCGTTGTGGCTGTAGGGGACAAAGAAGAGCTTGGCGTCTTTCATCGCCTCGCGGGCTTGTTCGTAGGTGAGCGCCTCTCCGCCTGTTTCGGGCGCTTGGGCGGCGGCAAAGGGCGCGGCGGCCCCTAATAAGCCGAGCATTTCGAGGAATTGACGACGGTCGACGGACATGGGAACTCCGAGTTAAAGCAGTTTTGGACGGCAGACGGGCTCACCCAACGAACCCCCCGACAGGCATTTAGACTAGCATCGAGCCGGTATTGAGCGAGAGCCTCCGGCCGTTGAAACGGCCTCGTTCCAGACAGCGAGCCCTTTAAACCGGCCCTTGAAGGACCGGCCTCTTTGCAATCCAAGCCCGGTGAACCGGGCTGAGCGTGGACTGCCGTCCACGCCTCTGATTCTGCTGCTCGCATGGCGGGAGGCACCTCCCACATTTTTGTCGCACACCCGTTTGACGGTTGCGGCCGGACAGTGTCTTCCTTATACTCGGGAGCGAGAAGATCCCAATCGGGTATCTTCACCCCATCGTTATGCCAAATACCAACTGGAAGTTTCGCGCTATTTTCTTGCTGCAGTTTATCTGCGCCGTCGCGCTGCCTGCCGGCCGGTTGCACGCGGAGCCGCTGATCTTCTTTCGAGCAATCGTCAACGGGGCAAGTTTCATGCCCCCGGAAGGGCCCGGCGGCTCGATCGCCCGAGGTTCGATCTTCACGATATTCGGGCGTGACATGGGCCCCGCGGTCGGGCGGCAGGTGAACGTGTTTCCTCTTGAGACCACTTTCGAAGGGGTTTCGATTGAGGTGACGCAGGGCGACGTCACGGTGAACGCCATCCCTATTTTCGTCTTGGACCGGCAGGTGAGCGCCATCATGCCGTCCGGCGCGCCGCTCGGGCGAGTGTTGGTGCGGCTTACCTTCCATGGCGAGCAGAGCAATCCGACTCCCGTGACGGTCACGGAGAACAGCGTCGGGATTTTCACGGCAACCGTCGCGGGACTGGGGCCGGGGATAATTCAGAATTTTATTTCGCAAACCGACCAACCGTTCAACTCACCCTCGAAAACCGCCAAACCGGGGCAAGTCGTAACCATGTGGGCGACCGGTCTGGGTCCCATCACCGGCCCCGACGGCGAAGCGCCGCCGGTCGGGTCCTTACCCTTCGATGTCGAGATCTTTGTGGGGGGCAAGGCGGTCAGGAAGTTGCTCTATGGGGGCCGTGCGCCGTGCTGCTCGGGCGTCGATCAGTTTGTCTTCGAGACTCCCAAGGACGCGCCGGAAGGCTGCTACGTACCTGTGCGGGTACGGGTCGGCGGAGTAGCGGTCAGTAACACCGTGACGATGGCGATTCAGAAAGACGGACAGTCCTGCTCCGAACCCGACAACCCTTTCATTCAGACGCTTCTCAGTGGAGGCACGGCCGGCGCTGTCAGCCTAGTAAGAACGCTGATTGAGCTGGACGTCGACGTGATCGCGCCGGCTACTTTCACGGTGGACAGTGCCGGCGGCTATTTCCGTCAGGAAACCGGAGGCGCATTCGCGTTCAACCCCTTCCTGGCGCTCCCTCCAGCCGGCGCTTGCACGGCCTACTCAGGCTTCGGCGATCTGCTCACGGGTGGTTTCATACCCTTCGTTCCTCCCCTCGGCCTCGATGCCGGTGACCTTACGCTGAACGGGCCGAGCGGGGCGGCCGCGCTGCTGCGTGCCGTGATGGGCGGCTCGACGGACTACGATGCAACGCTCGTTGGCGGCCCGGAAGGGATCAGCGAAGCAGCGGATGCTCCGCTCTAGCTTTCCCCAGGCAACTATGGGGTAGCCGGTGAGGGAGGGGCGGATATCGGCGCGATCAACGCGGACGCTGACGTTTCCGATCCCCCGCGGTGGACCAACAGCGGGGAATTCACCGAAGTTCCGCGCGGCAACGAGGTTGCCTTCACGTGGACAGCGCCGGGCGCAGCTCGGGTTATGGTTGCCGGGGTGAGCGTCGACAGGCCCAGCAACGTTTCGGGGGTGTTTCTGTGCCTGGCCCCCGCGGGCGCGTCGAGCTTCAGGGTACCGACGTCCGTTTTGGCGAATCTTCCCGCCTCCCGCTCGATTCTCGGCCAGTCGGACGGCTTCCTCATCCTCGGGTCGTGGCCCACGGGCGTACTGGAGGACTTCACTGCCGCCGGTCTCGATCAAGCCGCCGTGATGTTCCAGTCGGTTCATTCCAAAACGGTCCGATTCCGCTAGGAGGAGGATGCCCCGCTGGGTGAAAGATATGCCAAACAAGAAAAGTCCGCCCCACATTCTCCCCATGCTGATCTGTCTGGTGTTAGTCCTTGGGCTGAACGTCTGTAGCGCCACCGTAAAATCGGGTAAGATGGGTATTTACTTGACTCAGGTGACCACAAGATGTAGGATCGGGGAAATGGAAGATTATCCTCGGAATCTGGCCGAGTTCGAGGCGCGTTTCGCCACCGAGCAGGCCTGTCGAGAGTATCTGTGTCAACTCCGCTGGCCGGAGGGTTTTCGTTGTCCGCGATGCGGGCACGACAAAGCGTGGGCGGTGCGGACAGCGCTGCTGGAGTGCGCCGGCTGCGGGCATCAAGCTTCTCCAACGGCGGGCACAATATTTCAAGACACCCGCCAACCCCTCCAGAGTTGGTTTCGAGCCATGTGGTGGCTCACGAGCCAGAAGAACGGGGCGAGCGCGCTGGGCTTGCAGCGGGTGTTGGGCCTGGGCAGCTACAAAACGGCCTGGACTTGGTTGCATAAGCTCCGGCGCGCCATGGTGCGGCCCGGACGCGATCGGCTCAGCGGGCGCGTGGAGGTTGACGAGACTTACTTAGGGCTTGGAGGAGGGCGTGCGCGGTCGCCAAACCGACGCTAAGGCGCTGATTGTAGTAGCGGCCGAGGAAGATGGTGCCGGCATCGGGCGGGTTCGGATACGCACCATTCCCAACGCCTCCGGGGACAGCTTGATGGCCTTCGTCGGCGAGTCGATCGAACCCGGCAGCGTGGTCCATACCGACGGTTGGCTGGGATACGAACCGCTCGAAGGCGACGGCTATCGCCACGAGGTGAGCTACCTGGAGGGGCAACCGGCGCGCGCCTCGAAACTGCTCCCCCGGGTGCACCGCGTGGTGTCGTTAGTGAAGCGCTGGATACTGGGCACGCATCAAGGAGCGGTCAGTCACGAGCATCTCGACTCCTACCTCGACGAATTCGCCTTCCGCTTCAACCGCCGCAAGTCCAGAAGTCGAGGCAAGCTCTTTTACCGCCTGGTTCAACAGGCCGTCGCCGTGCCACCGGCACCCTACAAATCGCTGGTCGGAGGCACCGCGACACGCGCTACGGACGACCACAACATGTAGGGGCTATTTCCCAATACCTGAGTCAAGTAAATACCCATCTCGGGTAATTACACATGGCTACTCAGTAAAAACCCTTCAGAAGCATTAGAGTTTTTACTCTGGATAGTAAGTGACCTGCCGGGCCAGTCCGTCAGAAAAACAAACACCACAGACGGCAACAGCGAAACGCTGCAATTCCCCGGGAAACCCGAGCACGCCACTGAGATTCCCGCAACGACCGCGGCCCCGGGAGCAAACTCTTCGTTGCGATTGGGATTGACCGCAGCCAGCGCCGAGCCTGCCGCCGAAGTTGCTGCGGAAGAACCGCGACTGATCCTCGTTGACAACACGACAGCTCAAATTCTGAATCTAGGCACGAACACCCTAGGGGCCCAGGCGCAACTCACCGGCCGGATCCAGCTTGGAATTCCCGTCGCCGTCTCGGGAGACGGCGCTTTCGCGGCCGCAATGGTGAGGCGGGCTGCCGCAGGCACTGGCGGAGTAGACCACTCAGTACATCTCATTGACTTGAGCAGCATGACCCGCACCGGCACCATCGAACTCCCAGCGGGATGCGGTGCACGCGGGCTGGCCTTCATTCCAGGAACGAGCGAATTCGCCGTGACCTGCACGGATGACGACGCGATTCTTTTCTATTCTCTCAACGGCGGCGCCGGAAGCGGGCTCATTCGAGAGTTCACCGGCTGTGAAGGTGCTCGTGCGGTCGTATTTTGTGCGAGCGATGGCGACGGCGATGGATGCCACCCGAGCCCTTGTCGTCAACGTGAGGGACAATGTCGCCGAACTGATTGTCGTCGACCTGGCAACATACGACATCGTCCGGACGACCGAATTGGGCGCCAGCCGCTTCCCCGGCACTGTCGTCGTCGGGCCTGATGATCTAAGAATTTATGTCCTCGCGGTAGAACGCGAAGGGCAAGGCCCCGGTGTGGTTGTCACCGACAGGCAGGGAGTCGAACTGGATTTTGTGCCGTCCCCCGGTTTCCCGGTCACTTTCCTTGTCGTCCGACTGCCCGTCTCGACTTAGTCGGGGCAACCAACACGCCACTCGGCGGGCACGCCCCGCCAGGTCAAAGATATGCAGAGCAAGAAACATCCTCGCCACATTCTCCCAACGCTAATTAGCTTGGTGCTGGTCCTTGGGCTGAACGTCTCTTGCACCGACGAATCGGGCCAAAAATATAGACTGCGGGAAGGAGCGCTGGAAGAAATCGTCCTCTGGCTGGTGAGTCCCGAGGGCGGAGGCAACCACGTCCGGAAAACAGACTCGAGCGGCAATGAGGCCGGAGCTGCGCCGACCTTGAAAGAGTTCTTAGGCGCGGGCGCTGTGATTCCCATAGACGTCCGAGGGGTTCTATTTCCTGGCTTCTTGCGAGTAGGGCTGACCGTGGGCGGCACCGACGACGGCGCCGAACGTGCCATTGATGTTGCCGCGGAAGAACCGCGAGTGATCCTGGTTGGGAGCACGACAGCGCAAATCCTGAATCTAGGCACGAACACCCTCGGGGCCCAGGTGCCGCTCAGCGGCCAGTTCGGGTTTCTTGTCGCCGTCTCGGCGGACGGTGCCTTCGCGGCTGTAGTCGCGGGGCAATCCAACGGCCCGGGCCTAGTAAACATCATTGACCTGAGCAGCATGACCCAGACCGGCGCCATCGCACTCCCGCCGGACTGCAAAGCAAGGGGGATAGCCTTCCTTCCAGGCACGAACGATTTCGCCGCGGCTTGCTCGGGCGACGGCGCCGTTCGCTTCTACTCCGTCAACGGCGGCGCCGGAAGCGGGCTCATTCGAGAGTTCACCGGCTGCGAAGGCGCTCGCGCGGTCGCATTTACCGCCGACGGGCAGCGCGGCCTGTTCTCCTGTACCAGCAGCGTTTGGGTGTACGACGTTCTCTCGGACTCGGTGGTGCATAAAATCGAGGGGTTTGATGGAGTGCAGGCGATGGCGACGACGATGGATGCTACCCGAGCCTATGTCACCAACACGGGGGACGGTTTCGCCGAACTGATTGTCGTCGACCTGACAACCTACGGCATCGTCGGGACGACCGAGGTGGGCGGCTTTCCCGGCACGGTCGTCGTCGGGCCTGATGATCTAAGAGTCTATGTGCTTGGGGCGCGCGAAGGGGAAGGGCGCGGCGTGGTTATCACCGACAAGCAGGGAGTCGAACTGGGTTTTGCGCCGGCCCCCGATTCCCGTTCACTTTCCTTGTTGTTCGAGTGCCCGCCTCGACTTAGTCGCGGCAACCAACACGCCACTCGGCGGGCGTTTAGCCCGGCAGTCCAAAACCGGCGGTTTGCTAAATGACAAGAAAGTGCGCGCGGCCGGAGAACCGGTCTCGCAGCCGATCTAACCCTAACGCCGCGCCGCCCCGAATCTCAGAGCCATCGCGGTATCATGAATCCACCGGAAAGCACAAGCCGCCGCTCGCCCGGTGGTAGCCGGCGGGCTTTAGTCGCTCCGGCGGGAAGCACACCATGGAGTTCTTCAACCGGACCGACAAGCGTCGCTTCACCGTCAGTCTCCCCCACCTACGCGCGCTCGCTCTCGCCGCCGCTCTCGTCGAGTCGGCCGCCGCCGCCGACGTTTACAAGGAAGTGCCGTGGCCGCTCCCCGCCGAGACCATGATCGGCACTCCCTCTCCCTGGCATTTCGGCGAAGTCGTCGCGGCGGCAACAACCAAGGCCGGCAACATCCTGGTGTTTCATCGCGGCGCCCATCCGATCATGGAGTTCGACGCGCATGGGAAGTTCTTGCGTTCCTGGGGCGACGGAATGATCAGCGAGGGCAAGGTCACCCGGGTTGAACCGAAGGACCGCGCGCCGGGTGCGTCGGGCTATACCGCCGTTTACGGGCCGCCCGGATGCTACTCCTGCGGCGCCCACTCCGTGCGCGTCGATCCCGAGGGAAACATCTGGATCGTGGACGCCGGCGCTCATGCGGTCTACAAAATGGACGCCGAAGGGCGCGTGATCTTGCAGCTTGGCGTCAAGGGCGAGTCGGGGGTCGACTCCAGCCACTTCAATCTGCCCACCGATGTTGCCTTCGCGCCCAATGGCGATATCTACGTCAGCGACGGCTACGGCAGTGCACGGGTGGTCAAATTTTCGGCGGACGGAAAATATCTGTTGCGGTGGGGTAAGAGGGGAACCGGCCCGGGGGAATTTGGGCTGCCCCATAACCTGGTCGTCGATGCCCGGGGGAGGGTCTACGTGACGGATCGGGACAACCGACGCATTCAGGTTTTCGATCCCCAAGGCAAGTTTCTCGACCAGTGGGAGGATGTCGGGGGCGTTTCCACGCTCTTCATGACCAAAGACCAGCACATTTGGACGGGCGGAATCCTGCGAAATCTGCGAGGGGGGGTGTTGGCAAGATTGCCGGGAAACCCTGGCGGGCATGGCACGACCGTCACCGAATCAGGAGACGTCTTCATCGCGCAACTCAGCGGGGTCGTGCAGAAGTTCGTGAAAGACTGAGGCCCGATTAGCTTGTCGCTCCGGGGATCGCCGGCGCCGGCAGCCCCTCGGCGTGTTTTTGTAGCTCGCGGGCGATGACCACGCGTTGGATCTCGGTCGTGCCGTCTACAATCTTCATCGCCGGCGCGGTGCGGTACAAGCGCTCGATCGAGTAGGGTGCCAGCAGCCCGGACCCGCCCAGGACCTGCATGCATGTGGCGGTCGCTCTGACCGCCGCGTCGGGAGCGAATCGTTTGGCATGGGCCGCCGCCACGCGACCCTCGGGTGTGCCGAGCTTGCTCGCGGCGTTTTTGTAGAGCAGGCGGCTCGCCTCCAAATCGGTCGCCACGTCGGCCAGCATCCACTGGATGCCCTGAAAGTCCAACTCCGAGCGCCCGAACATCCGACGGTCGCAGGCATAGCGGAGCGCGATGTCGAGCGCCGCCGACATCAGCCCGCAGCATCCCGCCGCGATCGAAGTGCGCGCGAGATCGATGGCCGTCAGCGATCCGCTCAAGCCTCTCCCCGGAGGCAGGATCACATGACCCGCGGGCACGGTGACGTTTTCGAAGAACATGTCGGCGATCGGCAGAAACGGCGAGACCAGCTTGTCGTACGGCTCGCCGAAACTTACCCCGGGCGTATCCTTCGGCACGGCCGTCATGGCGATGTCTTTGTAGCCCGGTTCATCACTGGTTTTGACGACGACCAGATAGATGTCCGCCTCGTCGGCCAGCGAAACCCAAGCCTTGCGGCCGTTGATTGTGTAGGAACCATCCGGGTTAATCTGGGCGCGAGTCAGCAGCCCGGCCGCGTCGGACCCCGATTGCGGCTCGGTGATGACAAAACCACCGAGTGAAGCGCCTGAAATCAAGCGAGGCGCCCAGGCGTCGCGGAATGTCGACTGTCCTAAATTACAAACGGCGAAGGAGACGGCATTCTGCATCGAGACCGTGAATCCGTATAGCGCCGCGCCCCGGCCCAGTTCCTCGTTGACGGGAATGCCTTCGGCGAAAGTTAATCCCTGTCCGCCATATTCGGGAGGGCAGTAGAGCCCGAGCAAGCCGGCCTCGGCCGCCGCGGCCGTCGCCTCTCGGGGGAATTCGGTGCTTGATTCCCAGGCATCGATATTGGGAAGAATGACTTCCTCACAGTGTTTCCGGGCGGCCTGCCGGATGCTTTCTTGCGTATGGCTCATGAGTTCCTTTCCGACGGGATCGTCGATGCCGAGAATACGTCTTAGGGCGCTCCGGCCGCCCTTTCCGGGCTCTCCCCGTGGTGCCGAGGCAACCCAGGGTTCCGCTTCGCTTCACCTAGGCTATATTCCCGCCGCCGCTGCGCGGCTCAAGGCGTTCGCGATGTTTTCGGACGAAACGGTAGTGCACAACGTGGTCGTAGCGGTGCCGGGGTTACGAGCCGCCTTCGAAGAGCGGAGCGATGGCGCGCTTCAACTCCTCGTAGCTCATGTCGCCGGGATGATATAGCCGCACCACGTTGTTGCGATCCGCCAGCACCAGCGTCGGCGTCGAGGAAACACCGAGCGCGAGGAAGTTCTCCGTGCTGACAGGCGCGGCCATCCACTCGGGAATTGGGTAATGAGCGCGGTAGGCGTTTTCGAGATAGTCGAGTTCCTGGGCCGGGGTGGCGTCACGGCCGCGGGCGACGTAGCCGTAAAGCCGGGTCGGTCCCACAATGACCAAACCTCGCTCGCCGTACTCTTCGTGCAGGCGCTCGAGGATCGGCTCTTGTCGCTTACAGTCGCTACACCAATGGGCCCAAAAATAATAGAGGACGACTTTTCCTCGCAGGGAAGCGACGTCCATCTCAGGCCCGGTCAACGATTGCGCGGTTTGTAGTTTCGGGAAAGGCTTTCCCGCGAGATTCAGCAGTAGATAGTTCTTCTGAATGCGCCCCTCGATGGACGTTCCCGTGTAACGTTCCCTTTGTTGCTTGATGAAAGCGACGGCCCGCGGACGATCCGTGCGCGCATAGGCTTTGCCCAAGACTTCGATCGAAGCGCCGAGGGCGGTCGGCAGATAGGAATCTTCGTCGAGGGCGCGAGTGCCGAGCAGGGCTTCGCTGCCGCCGAGAGCTTCTTTGGCATACTTCTCGGCGAGATCCCAGCGATCGACGAAGCTCGCTCCGCGGGCCGCCCATGAAACCGCGGTCAACCATTCGGCGGAGGCGTTGGGAACCCGTCCGCGAGCGGCCTCAAGCACTTGGCGCGCTTCGTCGAAGCGATTCGTTCGCGCTAACGCTTTGACATGGTCGACAAGCGGCTGGGCCGAAACCGTCGCCGCCCCAGCGATCAACAACAAGGCGAGCGCGGTCGGCCGAGCCGACCTTTGAGAGCGAATGATTCCAAAGCGCGTCATTTTTCCTTAAGGGTCCCTCGATAATGCCTTCGTCACCCTGTTCTACCACGTCGTGGTGTCCCGTCGAAAAAATGATCGCCTCTCGGCGAGACTTAGAGTACAGCCTTTGGCGAGGCCGCTTCCTCCCGAGAGCTTATAGAGCTAAGATGGGGGGGATTCCGCGGACGCTTCGACAAAGCTCCGCCGACTTCTAAACTCTGGAGGATTGAGTCATGAAAACGGCCTTTTGCTGCTTGCTGCTCAGTGTATCAGCGCTGCTTGCCGGGACACCCCTTGAGACCGACCAAATCGCGGTCGCCGTGCTCGCCGCCCCGGAAGAACGCCGTGCCGAGGCCGCCGTGCTGGGGTACGACTCCGAGGGCAAGCTGGTCAACTTGCGCGAAGGTTCCAACGACCTGATCTGCCTCGCCGACAAGCCCGGCGACGAAAGTTTTTCCGTCGCTTGCTATCACAAGGACTTGGAACCCTTCATGGCGCGCGGCCGTGAGCTCTCCGCTCAAGGCCACGAGGGCAAGGAACGCCACGAGATCCGCTGGAAGGACGTCGACGAGGGACGCGTTTCGATGCCGCGCGAAGCGCGCGCGCTTTACGTGTTAAACGGCAAGGGTTACGACGCGGCCAAGGGCGAGGTGATCGAGCCCTACCTGCGTTGGGTCGTCTACACGCCTTACGCCACGCCCGAGTCTTCGGGGCTGCGGGCCACTCCCGGGCCGGGGCCGTGGCTAATGTTCCCCGGGACCGCCGGTGCGCACATCATGATCAACCCGCCAAAGCAGTAGCCGGATTTCACCGAAGCATCACGAACGATGAATCAGCAGCACCCCGGCCCCCAGAAGCACCAAGCCGGCCCCCCGCTGAAAATTGATCGAGTGTTGCTGAAAACCGACCCAGCCGAAATGATCGACGACGACCGAGGCAACCAACTGCCCGAGGATAAGGCACGCCGCGAAAGTAGTCGCGCCCAAACGATACGACAAGACAACTCCGGAGAGAACGAGCAGCGCGCCCATCGAGCCGCCGAGCCAACACCACCAAGGCACCTTGGCGATCTGAGAAACCGCCGGCAACTTGACTTCGGTGACTACCGCGTAGCCGGCAAGCAGACTCAGCCCAACGAAAAAATTCGTAACCGCGGCAAGAATCGGATGGCCCAGCCACAACCGCAGCGACGAGTTGACCCCGGCCTGAACTGGGAATAAACAGCCGGCCGCCACGGCGAGCAGCAAAAAGAAGAGAGTCATACAGCTATCTTACGGGGAACCAATGAGCGAGCCCCGGCGAACCAAAGGACGCGTCCGTTCCGATAGCCGCGGCGGTCCGGCGAGGCTGTATGTCGGTGGCGGATCAATCGCCGCCGTCGCCGGTCGACTCCCGTTTCTCTTTTTTCTTCAGCCCCTTATAGAGCTTGTCGGGATCGTGCTCCATGTCGACGGCGAGGCTGAAGAAACCGATCATCATCTCTTCCCAACTCTGATCTCCCCAGCCGACTTCGGCCGACGGATCGGGATTGTTCGGGTTGTTCGCCGAGTTGTCGAAGTGCGCGGTGCACTCGATTTTCGTCCCCCTGGGAAGCGGAATCGGTTTTTCGAGGGCGTAGGTAATCTGCCAATTGAAGTCGTAGTTGCGGATGCGCGCCAGAATCTCCGATTCCCCGGTCGGGTAGATCGCCCGAAATTCGAACGACTTGCCGCGAAGATGCATGTGCGGCGTGAGGGAGAGCAGGGTGGCTTCTTCGGTGAACTCGATCGCGGCATCGACGCGGTGGTTCGTGGAGTTGGCGGGAATCTTGAATCCTCCATTCAGGACCGCCCCGCCCACCAGCCGCCTCTCCGGCGCCTGCTCGGCGATTCGGATGCCCACCGATGACTGATCACGAAGCTTGGTCCCATTGGCCGTATAGTGCAACTCGAAGATTAGATCCGACCCCGCCGGAATAAGCTTCGCCAACCCGGGCCCGTAGATCTCCGGACGAATGCCGGGGGCATATCCCGCCACCCACCGTCGCCACTGAGATGGGCTGAGGTTGGGCGGGCGCTGCCCCTGTTTCTTGCGATCGACCGGAACAAAGAACTGTCCGGATTCATACCCTTCCAGCCAGGTCGATTCCGGCGGCCGCGCATAAGCGATGATGTGGTGAACCACCGACCGGGCCTCGGGACGAACTTCCGAAGCTTCCACCCATGTGTCGTCGGGGAATGCGTTGGGAATGATGAAGTAGGTGTAATCAATCGTCCCCCTCGCGGGGGCCTCAAACGCCTCGGGAAGCCGCCAGACTTTGTCGGGCTCGCCCATGATCCAGCCTTCGACGAACTTGACGGGCGCGGGGGCATCAGCCGTGTTCCCGGCGGGACCGCCTTGGTCGGCCCAGGCCTTGAGGGTTTCGATCTCAGCCTGCTCGAGACGGCGGTCGTTGCGAAATTTCTTTCCCACGCCCGGCTCGGCGCCCCAGGGCGGCATCTTCCCTAATGCCGTCGCCTCTCGTATCGCTCGCGCCCACGGCCGAGTCTCTTCGTAAGTAAGAAAAGACATCGGAGCAGCCTCTCCGGGGCGATGGCAGGTTTGGCAATTCTTTTGGAGGACGGGAAGAACATCCCGATGAAACGTTACCGTCTCCGTCGTTGGCTCGCTCCAGGCGTGGGAGCCCGTCAGTCCCAGTGCCGTGAAAGTGAAAACGAGAGCTACGGTGCGACGCATTGGATTTCTCCTATGTAGATGGCTGGATCCCGTTGAACTGGTCCGCGTCACGACGCCGGCCGATTCTTCCTGAGAATCGCACGAATTGCACGGGGCGGTTTCGAGCGCCCGGCTCATGGCGGCTTGATCGTCGTTCATGGTTCGAAGCTTAACACTATGAATCGTTTGCGCCCAGCAAGGGCGTGACAGTTTGCCGGGTGGCACAAACCGGAAACTCCAAGTTTCCCACCCGACGTCTCCTTCGAGCCGACCAATGAAACAGAACGCGCCCGCGCCCCCGGAGCGATAATAGTACCGTTCGGTGTTCACCACCTCCGGCAGCGTCGGCCCGAAATCCCGCGGCGGGCCGCGCACTAATAGATCCTCCCATGAGAACGACTAGAAAGAAAATTCCCCTCGGCCTTCTTTCACCCTTTACCAAGAGCGGAAAGGCAAAAGGCCGATTGGGATCCCGGGCCGCTCCGCCGGCACGGTTTCTGCTCGCGGTTGGTTTCGTAACGGCATGCCTCGCGGTTGGCGTGGGCATTGCCGCGGCGGCCGGGTTGACCCCCAAAGACGTCGCCCGTGTTCGGACGGTTTGGGAGGTCAAGATCTCGCCCGACGGCCGTCACGTCGCCTACACGCTCAACGTCCCCCGCCGCCCCTTTGAGGACAAGGATGGTCCGACTTGGACGGAACTCCATGTCGTTGATCGAGAAGGGCATTCGCGGCCCTTTGTTACCGGCAAGGTCAACGTCGGCGGTATCCGCTGGACCCCGGACGGCCAATCCATCTCTTTCCTCCTCCAGCGCGGAGACGACAAGGACCGCTCGCTATACGCCATTCCTCTCGACGGCGGCGAGGCGCGAAGGCTCTTCGGCCACAACACCTCGATGCGGTCCTACGTCTGGAGTCCCGACGGCAAGCAAGTCGCTTTCACGGCTGTCAAGAAAACCGACAAAGACAAGAAGAAACTCCGCGATCAAGGTTTCAACCAGGTCGTGTTCGAGGAAGCTCCGAACCTGGTCAGGGTATGGATCGTCGAACCGGAACTCAGCGCCGACGCCGAAGTCGAAAAGCCCGAGGCGCGTATGCTCGATCTCGAGGGTTCGATCTCCACGATCGCCTGGAGCCCGCGCGGCGATCGACTGGCCGCGGCCTCGGCGCCGACGCCCGGGACTGACGACCACTATATGAATCGCTCGATTCAGATCGTCGACCCGGCCAACGGCGAGCTGCACGGAAAGATCGAACCGCCCGGAAAGATGGGCCCCTTCGTCTGGAGCCCGAACGGTGAAAACCTCGCCCTGCTCGTCGCCGAGGACCGCAACGACCCCGACCCCGGCCGGCTCGCGGTCGCCTCGGTTTCAGGTGGCGGCTTGAAATACTTGCAAAATGGTTTTGACGGTCGCTTTTCCGCGCCGCGATGGCGCGACGCGGATACCATCGTCTACATTGCCGACCGGGGTGTCGTTTCGACGGTCGGGGAAATCGGACGCGACGGCACCGGGTTTCAAGAGCAAATTAGCCGCGAGGCGGGGCTCGTGCTCGGCGGGCTCGACCGCTCGAGCGACGGCACGGTCGCCATGCGGCTGCAATCGCCCCGGCACCCCTCCGAGGTCGCCGTTCTCGTGCCAGGTGAGGATTCGCCTACGCAGCTGACCAACAGCAATCCTTGGCTCGATGACGTCGAGTTCGCTCCCCAGGAAGTGGTTTCCTACAAGGCTCGCGACGGACTGGAACTCGAAGGCGTTCTCATTCGTCCGCTCGGCGAACAACCCGGGGAACGCTACCCCCTCATCGTGATGGTTCACGGCGGCCCTGAAGTGCATATTCCCAACGGTTGGCTGAGTACATATTCGCGCCTGGGGCAGACGGCGGCGGCGCGCGGCATGGCGATCTTCTACCCCAACTACCGCGGCAGCACGGGCCGCACCGTCGCGTTCTCGAAACTGGATCACGGCGACCCGGCCGGCAAGGAGTTCGACGATCTGGTCGACGCCGTTGATTTCCTCGTCGAGCAAGGCTTGGTTGATCCCAAGCGAGTGGGCATTACCGGGGGCTCTTATGGTGGTTACGCCACGGCTTGGGGGGCGACGTATTATTCGGACCGCTTCGCGGCGGGGGTGATGTTCGTCGGCATTAGCGATCTGGTATCGAAGGCCGGAACCACCGACGTCCCCGAGGAGATTTTTCATGTCCACCACCGCAAGCGAGTTTGGGACGATTGGCGATTCTTCCGCGAACGAAGTCCCATCTATCACATCGGTAAAGCTCACACGCCGCTGCTGATCTTGCACGGCCGCAACGACACCCGCGTCCCCACCTCGCAATCGCTGCAACTCTATCGGCTGCTCAAGACCGCGGGGGAAACCCCGGTTCGGTTGATCCTCTACCCCGGGGAAGGGCACGGAAACCGCCGCGCCGCGTCGCGCTACGACTATCACCTGCGCGCCCTGCGCTGGATGGAGCATTACTTGAAAGGCCCCGGCGACGACCTGCCCCCGCTCAAAGTCGATTACGGACAAGAGAAAGAAGAAGACGAGAAGAAGGAAGAGCAAGCCCAACCACAAGCGCCAGAAGAATAGTCGCCTCGAATAGAGTATTCCCCACCGCTGGGGTCCAAGCCGCGTTCGGTCTCCGCTCAGCCGAGTTCGCCGCGCGCAACCCGCTTCACGTCGACTTGGGCCTTTAAATCCGCCACCCCGGCGGTATGCCGCGTATCGGTCACGGTGAAAGCAATCGCATCATCGAGCCACTCGTGGGCCGTGCCGTCGGGATCGTGGGAGGCCGCGGTCAACGTGTAGTCCTCGGCGCACAGAGCGGCCTTGAAACGGAAATCGAGCTCAATTTCATCGCCGGCGGCGCACGGGCCGATGGCGGCGTTTTCCAATTCCGTGTTGGTGCCGTAGACGCTCACTCCCACGCGCGAACGGATCAAGATGCCGATGACCGGGTCGGCAACCTTTGCGAGATAACGTACCCGCACGCGCGCCGATATTGCCTCTCCATTCTGAACCAACGTCACCGCATTCCCCGCCGAATCGATCATTCGAATGTCCAATATTTCGGCCCGTCCATCGCCGTGACGCGAGGAAGGCTCTATGGTCGAAGGGCCCGATGCGATCCGCCGACGCGACAACATGCGGTCGCGATAGCCGTCGAGGACGATGCGAGGATCACCACGATCGACGAGCCGGCCGGCTTCCATCAGCACAACCTCGTCACAATACCGTGTGGGCAAGGCTAAATCGTGGGATATCAGGACGGTTAACATGCCGCGGCGTCGCGCGGCGTCGAACGCGGAAAGAGTCCGCGCCTGATAATCGGGATCGCAGAGGGCGAAACTCGCGCCGATGAGCAAAACGTCCGGCCCGCGGGCCAAAGCGTCGTCGATCGAGCGGCGAATTTGCGAAGGGTCGACGGAATCGAGCGAGGAACGGGCAATTGCCAAACTGCCCGGAGAGATCACTTCGCCGGAATCGGGTTGCCGCAACCCGGCCGCGATTTCAAGCAAAGCCGTTTTTCCGGAGCCGTTCGGGCCTACCAGGGCGACCAGGATCCCGGCGCGCAGGCGGAGATCGATATCAAGTGCGAGATTGCCGATTCGGCACTGAATCCCACGAAGGTCGAGAGGCATCACTCGCCCCGAACTTTCAACTCCCCACGGGCGGGGTGCGGCCGAAATACGGCTTCGAATTCGCTTTCCTCTTCGGTCGCGGCCGAAGCAGGCTACAGGGCTTTCTGCAACGCTTCACCGAGATTCCCCATCGGGGCCTCGGCGGCGGGACCGGCCGCGGCGGCGGCTCCGGTGGAGTCGGCGGCATCGGCGGTCGGGCGCTTACGGCGGCGCGGCGCGGTCTTCTTGGCCGTCGGCCGCTCTCCGCGCGGGCGGGCTTCCTTGGCTTGCAATAGACGCCCGTCAATCGGTGCGCGGTGAAAGCGCTCGATAATCGACCCCATTTCTTCCTGGTTCGGAGCCTCGACAAAGGCGTATCCCTTGGACTCTTGCGTCTCGAAGTCCCGGATCACGCGGACGGAATCACAGACAAGATCATTGCTGTCAAACCAAGATCTGATATCGTCGGCGGTCACCCACGTCGGCAGATTTCCTAGATAGACGCTATTCGGCATGCAAACACACTCTTTCTCCGCAGGTTTCTTCCGCTTCGCTGTTTCCTAAGGGACGTGCGGGGAAGATGCACGTCGGCCGGGAGGGTCAGTCATCGGAACGAATTCAGTATAGCATAGGGGCGGAAGAGGCCCTTTTCGATCAAGTGGCGGGCGTCACCTGTCGAGCGGCGGCCCTCTCGTGCCGCCCGCGAAACCACGCTCGGGAACGGCGAGTGCTATAGTAGTCCCCGTAGCGTCGAAACCCGGCGGGCCGTCTCTCCGGAGGCCGCATTTTTCAGCTCGGGGTTTCGGAACGCCGGCAAAACACTGGGGGGGGAGAAGGCGTGACGCACTGCGGCGCCTTCGCGTGTCGTTGTGGATTTTGACCAACTGCACACGTTTTCGGAAATCGTTCGGCTGAAGAGTTTTTCGAAAGCCGCGCAGACGTGTTTCCGGACCCAACCGGCCATCAGCGCCCAAATTCGCCAGATGGAGCAGGAATTGGGTACGCAGCTCTTTGAGCGCTTTGGCAGCCGCATCTCTCTTACCACCGCCGGCAAGACTTTCGCGGAGTACACGCGGCAACTTCTGGATCTGAAGCGGCAAGGCTTCGATGCCGTTCGCGAACTCGACCGCATCCCCAAGGGCGAACTCTCGATCGCCGCCAACGAAGCGACCTGTGTCCATGTGCTGCCGCAAGTGTTCGCCACGTTTCGGGAGCGTTTTTCCGAAGTCCAGGTGCAAGTGATTCGATCCTATAGTTCCAAGACCATTCAGTCCGTCATGGACAACTCGGTCGACTTCGGCATCACCCAGCTCCCGGTGCGGGAAAAGCGCATCGAGGTGGTTCAGATTCACTCCGATGAGATTCGGTTGCTCGTGCCCCCGGATCACGCCTTCGCGCGGGCAACCTCGGTGACCGCCGAACAGATCGCCGAATTTCGTTTGCTGCTGCCCAAGAGCGGTCGAACGAGGAGTCGGATCAACGAATATCTTGACTTAGTCGAAGATGATCTGAAGATCGCGATGGAGTTGGAATCCTCCGAGATGACGAAACATTTCATCATGGCGGGGCTGGGGATCGGTTTTATGGCGGCGGCCAACGCCCGCCGCGAGATTCAGCAGGGGGCGTTGCGCGCGATCCGACTGGCGCCGCTTCCGATGATGCGAACGATTGGCTTGATCTATCGCAAGGACAAGGCGCTTTCCAAGGCCGGCCTGGGGCTGATCGAAGTGGTCGCCGACTTTGCGCGCGAAGTGCAATCGAAACAGAACGGCTCCGAAAGGCTCGGCAAAACTTCCAAGGCCTCATGAAGTGGGTTCTGAAAACTTCTTCGGTTCGCGTCGGTACCTCCGACGATGACCGCGTTTACCGCTCGATTGAAGACGCGCCGGCGGAGTTACGCGACCGCATTCGCGAGGCAATCGAAGGTCCCGATGCCCGTACGATTCTGATCGCCAATCAAGAAGTCTACGAGCAAATCCTGACCGAAGACGAAAGCTCGCATTTCGAAGAGGAACACGGCATCGAGGTGGCGCCGGCCGCTTCCGTCGCGGGCCCCGAATCCCCCAAGACCCGGGATCGGCGCTTGCCTGTCGGCGCCAGGCGGGTACTGATAGTGATTTTCGCCGCGATCCCCGCCCTGTGGACGATTTGGGCCGTTCTCATCCAAATCGGTAGATAGTCAACCCGGCCAAAAGTTTGGGGTAGAAATCGGTCGATTTCTGGGGCATCACACGCCCCGCGAAAGAAACTTCCGCCACTTGCTCGGCCGTCACCGGACGCAACAAGAAGGCAACCTGAGCGCGCTTGGAACGGACTTCCTCCACGGCGGCTTGCAGGCCGCTAACGTAGCGGATGTGCTTTAACTCTCTGACGTCTTGCTCGGAAATGCCGAGCAGGCGTTCGATGACGACGCTGTGCAGAACGACGACGTCGAGTCGAGGCCGCGCCTCCCCGCGTGACGATCGTTCAGCGGCCTTTTCGGTGAAAAGATAATGGTGAGGGTCTCCCGCGAAGACGGCCCCGATAGCGGTCTCGTCGATAGGAACCTGGTCCATGCGCCGCCGCAGAGACTCGGTGTCTTCAAAAGCGTGAACCTCGAATTGCTCACTCGCTCGCCGCATGAACGCCGTCCGGTCGAAGGACGGCAGTTCGTCGAAAACACGATGGGTCGCCAACACGACCAAGCCGGGGGCGCGCATGTTGACGAAGGTCATCATGACGCGGTCGGCGCCGCGAAGGTCAGGATTCTCGCGAGCGTAGGCCAACGCGGTTTCATAGCGGTGATGCCCGTCGGCGACGAGCAATTTCTTCGCGCCCATCGAAGCTTGGATTTGAGCCACAACCTCCGCGTCGACGACCCGCCAGACTCGGTGGGTGATGCCGTACTCGTCGTCGACCTCGATCAGCGGGGTTTCGAGCGCGGCCCGGTCGAGCAGCGAATCGATGGTTGCTTGCGGGTCGTCATAGAGCATGAACAACTGCCCCAAGTGCGCTTTCGTGCGGCGCGTCAACTCCAGGCGATCGAGCTTGGGGCCCGAGTGCGTCAGTTCATGGCGATGAACAACGCCCGCGCTGTAGTCCTCGACCTCAAGGAGGCCGATAAACCCTTTGCGAGTAAAGACCCGATCGCTGTCGGGATGGCGAAACTCCTGGAAATAGGCGTAGAAACCGGGCTCGGCGTCCTGTTCGAGAATACCCTCGGCGATCCAATTCTCGAGGGTTCTGGCCGCGCCCTCGTAGACGTTGTCTTCGTCGTCCTTCCTCTTAACGAGACGAACGACGTTGTACGGACTGGCGTTGTAGTAGCTTTCCCGCAGCTCGGGCGGGATCTTGTCGTAGGGCTGGGTGACGAGGTTGGCCGGCGGCCCGGCTTTTTCGGAATAGCGCCAGGCGCGAAAAGGAAAGACCTTGGTCATGGAACGTCGCTTGGTGCCGACCGGTCATCCGCCCACGGCGCTGCGGTCGGGGGGGTTGTGTTCGCTGTGCGGCGGCAGGTTGAGAACTTCCGACGGGAAATACTGAACGATATAGCCGACAACGTCCCGCATCGACAGCAGCCCGACCGGGCCGCCGTCGGAATCCATCAGTGGAATATGGCGGTAGCCGCCCTGAATCATGCGGTTGAGCGCGAAGGCGATAGAGTCGTGCGGCGTGAGGCAATCGGGATCGGGAGTCATGAATTCCCGGACCGGACGGCTGATGTCGTCGCAGCGGTAGATGTGCTTGATGAGTGTATCCCGCTCGGCGAAAATGCCGCTGATCTTGCCGTCTTCAACAATCAGTACGGCGCCGATGCGCTTCTTGGCCATGGCGTCGAGCACATCGCTGAGCGGCGCGTCGGAGCCGAAACTGACAGGCCGCCGCGGATAACGCGTGTCGCTGATCGGACGCAACAAGGCGCGATTGTCGAGTTGCTTTCGTTTGGGCCCCTGGGCCTCCTCGTACATCGCGAGATCTTCTTCGTAGCCGGTGCTCATAATGACCTCCTCGTAGTCGGAGTCTTCGCCACGCCGGATATCTTACCGCGTCGGTGGCCGCTCGGGGGCTGGAAGAAATGGCGACCGCCCGGCCGGAGCGGCTGAAGCTCCAGCGACACGCCGCTGACAAGGCGTAGTCCATACCGAGTTGCTGTCGGGCCGCGGCGCCGTTCGCGCCACGATCAGGGCACTTCCCAAACGTCTCCCGATCGCAGCATCGTTTCCAAATCCGCGCCACGCGAATTCTCTCTCGCCTGCCGGACTTGGCGGTGCACAGCCTCCTCGTAGGTTTCTTCCTCGACCGCCCGGAAGACGCCCAACGGCGTCGGGAATTCCGGCGGCCCCATGCGACTCAACAAGTAGGCAAGCGTAGGGTTGGTGGTTTTTTCGTCATGGCGCAGCAAGTCGTCTTCGGACACGCCCTCGTCGGCAAGCTTCACGATCTCGGGGCGAAACCTTTCTCCCAAACGAATCCCTTTATCCTGATCAGCGCCGAAGATCATCGGCTTGCCGTGCTCGAGATGGATCATGTGATCGTCCCGGCTTTTGCGGTCGGATAGCTCCGCCCATGCGCCGTCGTTGAAGATATTGCAGTTTTGCAGGATTTCAACGAACACCGATCCCTTATGGTCCGCCGCGCGCTGAATCACCTTTCTCAGGTGCGCGCCATGCACGTCGACGCTGCGCGCGACAAACGTCGCTTCCGCGGCGAGCGCGATGGAAATCGGCTGCAGCGGCCGATCGACCGAACCGTAAGGCGAAGTCTTTGTCTTTTTCCCGAGTTCGGAAGTCGGAGAATACTGCCCCTTCGTCAGCCCGTAGATGCGATTGTTGAACAGCAAGACCTTGATGTCGATGTTGCGCCGCATCGCGTGCAGCAAGTGATTACCGCCGATCGAAAGCCCGTCGCCGTCGCCGGTAATGACCCAAACCGAAAGATCGGGCCGGGCTGTCTTCAGCCCCGTCGCGAACGCCGGCGCGCGCCCGTGAATCGTATGGAAGCCATACGTGTTCATGTAGTAGGGGAAACGGCTGGAGCAGCCGATCCCGGAAACGACCACGAACTTTTCACGGGGAATCCCCATCGTCGCGAAAGACTTCTGCACGGCGTCGAGAATGGCGTAGTCACCGCAGCCGGGACACCAACGAACCGTCTGGTTCGAGATGAAGTCTTTCTTGGTATAGCTCGGCGTCTCGCCGCCGGCGGGGAGGTTGCCGTTCGAACCCAGGCTCATTGCTCACTACCCTCAACAGCGCTTTCAATCGCCGTGAGCACTTCGCTCACGCCGAATGGCTGCCCTTGAATCTTATTCAGCTTGATGGTATCCACAAGAAAACGGGCCCGCAACAGCATGTCCAGCTGGCCCAAGTTTAACTCGGCGACCAGAACGTTCTTGAAGCGCCGCAGCAGCTCTCCCAGATTGGCCGGAAAGGGGTTGATATGACGCAGGTGAACATGCGACACCTTCAGGTCTTTTTCGCGGGCTCGAGCGACGGCGGCATGCAGCGACCCATAAGTGCCGCCCCATCCGACCACCAGCAAATCTCCCGAGTCCTCACCGAAGGGCTTCGCCAGGGGGATGGACTTCGCGATGCGGGCAATCTTCTCCGCCCGGCGATAGGTCATCTCCTGGTGGTTTTCCGGATCGTAGGAAACATTCCCGGCGCCATCGGTGTGTTCGAGGCCCCCGATCCGATGTTCCAGGCCCGGGGTGCCGGGTTTGACCCACGGACGAGCCAGCGTTTCCTCATCTCTCTCGAAGGGTTGAAAGCCATCCGGCTCGGTGCGAAACGCCACCGGGAGGTCCGGGATCGAATCGACGCTCGGAACCTTCCAAGGCTCCGCGCCATTGGCCAAATAACCGTCAGAGAGCAAAACGACCGGCGTCATGTGCCGCACCGCGATGCGGGCGGCTTCAAAGGCCGCGGCAAAGCAGTCGCCCGCGCTGCAGGCCGCCACCACGGCGATCGGCGACTCCCCATTGCGTCCGAAGAGCGCTTGCAACAAGTCCGCCTGCTCGGTCTTCGTCGGCAACCCCGTACTCGGCCCGCCGCGCTGCACGTCGACAACCACCAGCGGAAGTTCCGTCGTAACCGCCAGTCCGATCGCCTCGGCTTTCAGCGCCAGGCCCGGGCCGCTCGTCATCGTGATGCCCAAACTGCCTCCGAACGAACCTCCAATCGCCGCGCAAACCGCCGCGATCTCATCCTCGGCCTGCATGGTCAGTACGCCCTGTGCCTTCATCGCGGCCAACTCGGCCAGAATGTCCGAGGCCGGCGTAATCGGATATGACGCAACAAACAACGGTACGCCGCTCTTCACCGACGCCGCGTAAAGACCCAGCGCCAATGCCTTGTTGCCCGTGATGTTGCGATAGACTCCGCTTTCCTGCGGTGCCGCCGGAACTTCGTACTGCACCTGAAACAGTTCGCTGACTTGCGCAAAGGCGTAGCCCGCCCGCAACGCCGTCAGGTTGGCCTCGACGATGTCGGGGTGCTTCTTGAATTGGCGTTCGATCCACTGCTCGGTCACTTCCAACGGACGCGAGTAGAGCCAATACATGATGCCCAGCGCGTAGAAATTCTTGCAGCGCCGCTTGCCGCGGTTGGGTAGCGGCGACTCCTTGAGAACCTTGAGGGTGTTCGTCGTCAGCGCGACCGGAATCGATTGATACCCGTCGAGAGTGCCGTCCTCGAGCGGATCGTTGTCGTACCCGGCCTTCGAGAGATTCCCGGCGTCGAAACCGTCCGTGTTGACGATTACCGTGCGGCCCTTGCGCAACGTCGGTAGGTTGACTTTCAGCGCCGCCGCGTTCATCGCGACCAGTACGTCCGGCTCGTCGCCGGGCGTAAAGATCTCCTGCGAGGAAAACTGGACTTGAAAACCGCTCACGCCGGGTACCGTCCCGGCGGGCGCGCGAATTTCCGCCGGGAAATCCGGCAGCGTCGCGATGTCGTTGCCGAGCAGCGCCGAAGTCGTCGTGAACTGGTTGCCGGTCAGCTGCATACCATCGCCGGAATCGCCGGCGAAACGAATCACGACGGCCTCCTTGCGCTCGGTTCCAACAGCCTCGGCCTCAACGACCTGGGGCGCTTCCATCAGCTTTCCTCCTCCTGCTCCCATTAGATCAAGCGTACCCCACCTACGAACACAATTCGTCCGGCAGTGAGCAAACTTTGGCGGGTTGAGATGAAAAAGGGTAAAAAATCGGTTAAAGTACCGAAACGAGAACGACTTCCGGGCGGTGGACAGCTTCCGCGACAGCCAGACGAATGAACCCTCTTCTGTCATCTTAACTCGGTTTGATCATCCTTGAAAAGATGCTTTCGCTCTTTTTCACACGACGATCGGCGACTCTCCGGGCCTTGAACCTTTCCGCCACCGATTTCGCCACCTTTGGTGGCACCCTGCCCGCGACCGTTGACAGGACCGGAAACCTGCTGTAGACTACAAATTTAGGGTTGCCTAAATATCAATTTCGCCATGAAAGCGGTTACCGAAGCAGTGGATGATTACCTGAAGGCGATCTTTGAAATCGCCGGCGACGAGGGCAGGGCCAGTACCGTCGCGCTGGCCAAGCGCCTTTCGGTCGCTCCGGCTTCGGTGACGGGTATGTTGCGCAAGCTCGCCGAACACGAGCCGCCTTGGGTGCAATACGAAAAGCACCGCGGCGTTCGGTTGGCCGAGCGTGGACGTTTGCGCGCGCTCGAAGTCATTCGCCATCACCGCCTGCTCGAACTCTTTCTCCACGATTCGCTCGGCTATAGCTGGGATGAAGTGCATGCCGAAGCCGAAAAGCTCGAACACGCGATCTCGGAAACCTTCGAAGATCGCATCGCGCAAAAACTTGGCGACCCGGAAGTCGATCCCCACGGTCACCCCATCCCGCGTAAGGACGGCACTATCCCCGAACGCAACGAGATCCCGCTGCTCGACTTGGCCGTAGGCACCGAGACGACGGTTTCGCGGGTCTCCGACAACGACCCCGAAATTTTGCGGTACTTGTTCGGGCTGGGCATCGTACCGGGCGCGCGCATCGAAGTAACCGAACGAGGCCCCTTCGACGGGCCGTTGATTCTCCAAGTGGCGGACCAACCCCACGGACTTGCTCTCGGAACGCGCGTGGCTCGGCAAATCCACGTCGCGGCGCTCAATGCCGGCGACCCCGGCAACGCCGAGAGCAATGCGGATCAGTCCCCCGTCGAGACCGAGCGAGCGCTGGCGGCCAAGGCCGTCGCCGAGGAACGGGAGTAGCGCACGGATGGAGAACAACTGGTCCGGTTGGCTCGTGCTGGCCGCGCTTCTCGCGGCGGGCGTCGTGCTGTGGCCCGGCGCGGGATTGCTCACACTAACCAGGCGCTGGAAGGAGTTGCGTCGCCGCGAGCGCTTTGAGGACGCCCTGAAACACGTCCTGGCCTGGGATCAGCGAGCGCAAGACGCCACCCCCGAATCCCTCGCCGGCGCCTTGGGGATGACGCAAAGCCGTACCCTCGAATTGATCACCCATATGGAAGAGCGTCATCTAATCCAGTCGGCCGGCGGCGGCCTGCGGTTGACCGCCGAAGGCCAACGGCTGGCGCTCCACGTCGTGCGCGCCCACCGGCTCTGGGAACGTTATCTCTCCGATGACGCGGGTGTTCCCATGGCGCGCCTGCACCAGGCGGCCGAAAAAGCCGAGCACCAATTGACCAG
The DNA here is from genome assembly GCA_965248235.1 of Bryobacterales bacterium. Classification (GTDB taxonomy): domain Bacteria; phylum Acidobacteriota; class Terriglobia; order Bryobacterales; family UBA6623; genus UBA6623. Next base: position 1,024,826 of record CBDFIU010000005.1, read on the forward strand.
CGAACGCATCGACGCGCTCGACGCCCACCTTGGTCACCCCGAGCGCGATCCGCACGGCGACCCGATTCCGCGGGCCGACGGTTCCATCGAAAAAGATAACGCCCTTCCGCTCACCGATTGGCCGCTGAACCGCGCCGCCCGCGTGACGCATATCGAGGACGAGCCCGACGTCATCTTCCGGCAGATTCTCGCCGCGGGCCTACGCCCCGGTAAGAACATCCGCGTCCTCGAGAACCTTCCCGAGCGGCTCGTCATCAGCGACGGCGAACAGGAACACCGTCTGGCGCCCGTGGTCGCGGCCAACATTCACGTCTCGGCCGTCCCGGCCGTCCCCGAGCGGCCCGCCGGCTCAAAACGTTTGTCGGAGTTGCCGGAAGGAGAAGCGGCCGAAATCATTGAATTGGACGCGCTGTGCCGCGGCTTCTCCCGCCGACGGTTGCTTGATCTCGGTCTTACCCCCGGGACCCGCATCGAATCAGCGCTCGAGAATCCGTTCGGAGACCCGCGAGCCTTTCGAGTGCGCGGAACCCTGATCGCCCTTCGCAAAGACCAGGGGGATCAAATCTGGGTTCGCCCCGTTGAGAAAGAGACCGCCCTTACAAGTGACTCGCCGCCCGGTTTCAATGGATCAGCCGAGGACGCCCATCACGGCTCGGCCCATCAGGCCCGCGGAGCAAGTGGAGCATGAGCACGCAACCCACCTCCCACGCCGACTGCGAAAGCTGCCCGGCGCACGCCCAGCTCGCGCAAATGGGTGTTTCGATCGGCAAGCACGATCACCTGATCGCGCTGGCCGGCAATCCCAACACCGGGAAATCCTCGGTCTTCAACGCCCTCACCGGGCTGCGCCAGCACGTCGGCAATTGGACCGGCAAGACAGTCACGCGCGCCGAGGGCGGCTATGAGCTGCAAGGAAAACGCTACAAGCTGGTCGATTTGCCGGGGACCTATTCTCTGCTCTCGGCGTCCCAAGACGAAGAGATCGCGCGCAATTTCCTTTTGTTCGGGCAACCCGACTGCACTATCGTCGTCGTCGACGCCACGGCGCTCGAACGCAACTTGAATCTTGTCTTACAGGTGCTTGAGATCACAGACAAGGTTGTCGTCTGCGTCAACTTGATGGACGAAGCCCTCCGCAAGGGCCTTGAGGTTGACACGCGCGCGCTGGCACGTGATCTCGGCGTGCCCGCCGTCCCCACCGTGGCGCGAACAAAAGAAGGCCTGCACGATTTGGTGCGCGTTGCCGCCGATGTCATTTCCGGTGAAATTGCGACCCGACCGAAGCGCGTCGAGCCGCCGCGGGAGGTGCAGTCGGCGCTTGGCGAGTTGGTACCGATGATCCTTTCGCTGGCGCCGGGCCTTCCCAACGCCCGCTGGGTCGCGTTTCGCCTGCTGGATGGCGATCACAAGGTCCGGCAAGCGTTGCTTTCGGGCGAGCTGGCTACGATCGAAGCCGCGCAGGCGGAGGCCGGCGAGCAATTCAGCAGCGTGACTTCAATTCAGGGGGCCCAGTGAGCTCGCCTGCTCTCACTCCTCAGAGCCTGCTCGACCGCGGCGACGAACTGCGCCGCGGACTCGGTGGTGATTTCCGCGACCAGGTCGTCTCTTCGCTCTACGGCGAAGCGCAGCGGATCGCCGATCGCGTAGTGCGGCGCGGCAAGGGCCGCAAGTGGGACTTCGACCAGCGCATCGACCGCATCGTGACCTCGCCCGTGCTGGGGCTGCCGATGATGCTGTTCATCTTGGCCGTCATCTTTTGGCTGACGATCCTCGGCGCGAATTATCCGTCGGCCATGCTCGCCAACGGCTTCTTCTGGTTCGAGGAACGAGCGGCCGCGGCCTTCACCGCGTGGGGCGTGCCCGGCTGGATCACCGGCTTTCTGTGGCACGGGACCTTTCGCGGCTTGGCCTGGGTGGTGAGCGTGATGCTGCCGCCGATGATGATTTTCTTTCCGATGTTCACGATCCTGGAAGACCTCGGGTATCTGCCGCGGGTGGCCTTCAACATGGACTGGCTTTTTCGCAAAGCCGGGGCACACGGCAAGCAGGCGCTCTCGATGGCCATGGGCTTCGGCTGCAATGCCGCCGGCGTGATCGCGACAAGAGTGATCGATTCCCCCAGAGAACGGCTCATCGCGATTCTGACGAACAACTTCGTTCCCTGTAACGGCCGCTTCCCGACGCTGATCATGCTGGCCACGATTTTCGTCGCCGCCGCCTTTCCTCCGGCGCTCGCCTCGGTCGCGGCCGCCGGAGCGGTTGTCGGCGTCGTCTTGATCGGCGTTGCCTTCACCTTGCTGGCCTCCTGGTTGTTGGCGCGAACCGTGTTACAGGGCGAGGCCTCGGCCTTCACTTTGGAATTACCCCCCTACCGGCGACCGAGTATTTTGCGAATCCTCTACACCTCGCTGATCGACCGCACGATCTTCGTGTTGGGCCGAGCGATCATGACCGCGATTCCCGCCGGAGCGGTGATTTGGGTGCTGGCGAATATCGACGCCGGGGGCGCCAGCCTGGCGCAACATTCCGCCGCTTTCCTCGACCCGCTCGGCCGTGCCATCGGCTTGGACGGCGTTATCCTGTTGGCCTACGTCATCGCTATCCCGGCCAACGAAATCGTCGTGCCGACGTTGATGATGGTCTACCTGGGCGTCGGCATGATGACTGAGCTGACGTCGTTCGACCAGATCCGCGTCTTGCTGATCGATCAGCAGGGCTGGACCCTTCTAACCGCCGTCAACCTGATGCTGTTCTCCGTCCTCCATAACCCCTGCGCGACGACGATTCTAACTATCTGGCGCGAGACCCGCAGCGCTAAATGGACCACCATCGGCGCCCTCATGCCGCTCGTGTTCGCCTTTCTCGTAACCTTCCTCGTTGCCACCCTCTGGCGCGCCTTCGTGTAATCGACCTGGCAGCGCATCCTCGGGTAGCGACAAATACTCGTGTTTGTCCCAGCCCAAAGTTGAGACAAGCTCTCAGCTTGTCTCGTCCAAGATCACGGCCCACGTCAAGTATCCGCCTCTGATAAAGTAACCCCGATATGGAAAGAGTCCATGCTCGCGCCCCCGTGCGCGTTGACCCGGCCGGTGGAGGCACCGACGCTCCGCCTTTCTCGGTCGAACACGGCGGCATGGTCGTCAACATCGGCATCGGCCGCCACGCCTTCGCCTCGGTCGACCGGCTGCCCCAGGGAAGCGGCGTCATCATCTATTCCGAGGATCTGGCCGTCGGCGTAACCGCCCCGACCGTCGATGAGCTTCCCGGGCGTCTCGAATTTCTCGAGGCGTTTGTGCGCCGCTTGGCCAACCCGGCGGATTCATTGCTGCTGGTGACCGAGTCCGACGTCCCCGCCGGCGCCGGGTTGGGCGGCTCGGGCGCGGTGGGAGTCGCCGCCGCCGCCGCCATCGACCTTGCCTACGGACGGCGGCGCTCGCAAGCTGAAACAGCGACGCTCGCTAACTCGGTCGAGCGAGATGATCTAGGCTATCCCGGCGGCGATCAAGATTCCTTCGGAGCCGCGCTGGGCGGGATCAACCGTCTCGAATATGTAAAAGGCGGCGGCACGCGCCCGCATCGGATTGCCGTTCCCGATGACGCGCGCCGCGCCCTCGAACACCGCTCGCTGCTGATCTACACCAGCGAGGCGCATGTGTCGGGCAATATTCACCAGGACATCAAGGATTCCTACGCCCTCGAAGACTCACCCACCGTCGCCGCCATGATTCGCCTCCGCGAAGAGGCCGGGAAAATGGCCGACGCGCTCGAGGCCGGGAATCTTGACGGCTACGTCGATTCGCTGAACGCCTCCTGCCGCAACCTCTACCGATTACACGCCAGTTGCGACAGCGAAGCCCACCGCCGATACTTTGACGATCTCGACGACGTGATCCTCGGCGGCAAGACCTGCGGCGCCGGCGGCGGCGGCGCCATGGTGGTCTTCACGAAACCCGGCCGACGGCGCGAATGCCTGCGCCGCGCCGAGCGCATGGGCGCGCTCGTCTGGCCGGTCACAATCGACTTCGACGGCGTCCAAACCTGGACCGGCTCTCAGGTAAGCGACCAAGAAGTCGAGCGCTATCGGCAGTTGGCCGCCGGCTGAGGAACTACGAAGGATTGGGGACTCTTGTGCAACTCCTCGACAGACCCCCAATCCGAGGCATGTTGTGTTGCGTCGTGAGCTGCCGAGGCCGCAAATCTCCGCAGCCGCGAAGCGCCGACAGGAATATAGCCTAGGGTGGAGCCGAAGGCGGAACCCTGGGTGCCGAATCAGATCAGGTGGAGCCCTGAAAGGGCGGCGGGAACTCCTTCTCCCCCGCTCCAGGGCACCACCCGCATGTTCGCCGTAATCCGTAACGTAACCGAATCGCCGTCACCCGCGGAAAGCACATAACAGATTGAAGACCTAAGATCGGGGACACCATGCACTACGACATCATTGCCATCGGCGCTGGAGCAGGCGGCCTCAACGTGGCCGTCCCTTGCGCAAAACTAGGCCTCAAGACGCTTCTGATCGACAAGAACCCCAACTTCGTCGGCGGCGAATGCCTCAATACCGGCTGCGTGCCGAGCAAAGCCCTGCTCCACATCGCCAAGCGAGCCCATGATGCCGCCGGGCTGGCTCCCTTCGGCATCGAGACGAGCGGCGAAATCGATTTCCGCAAAGTCTTCGAGGCTGTTCGCGAAGTCCAGGCCGAAATCCGATCCCACGAAACGCCCGAGTTCCTCGGTCAATTCGGTCTGGAGTTTGCCTTCGGGGAGGCTCGTTTCGTCTCGCGTGACAGCGTGTGGGTCGGTGACCAAACCTACACCGCGCGCCGCATCGTCATCGCCACCGGCGGCCGTCCTCGCATTCCGCCAATCCCCGGTATCGAGCACGTCGCCTACCTCACTCACGAGAATCTGTGGAAGCTCGACGAACTACCCGGTGAGATGCTGATCGTCGGCGCCGGTCCGATCGGCATGGAAATGTCGCAAGCCTTCACCCGCCTTGGCTCGAAGGTAACCGTTCTTGAGAAGGCCTCGCGGCTGCTGTTACGCGATTCCGAGGAAGCCGGTAAGTTGATCGGCCGGCATCTCGGCGCCGAGGGCGTCCGCTTCATCTGCAATGCCGAATTGACAAGCTTCCCCACCCCCAACACCGCCGAGATCGCAACCCCCGACGGCGTCATCCAACAGCGCTTCGACAAAGTCTTGATCGCCACCGGCAAGGAACTCGTCCACGAGTCGCTCGACGTCGAAAAGGCCGGCATCGAAGTCGACGGTGGCCGCATGAAGATCGACCCCTACTTGCGTACCACCAACAAACGCATCTACGCTTGCGGCGACGCCGTCGGACAAATCTTCCTAACCCACGTCACCGAACTACATGGCTCGGTGATTCTCTGGAACCTGTTTTCGCCGATCAAGAAGAAACTCAGCTACGACGACCTGAGCTGGGTAACGTTTACCGATCCGGAAGTGGCCACGTTCGGCTTATCGGAAAAGCAGCTCCAAGACCGCGGCATCCGCTACCGCCGCGTCGTGCAAGGCTTCGAGGACGTCAATCGCGCAACCACCGATCACTACCCCGAGTCGAAGCTGACCGTCTATTTGAAAGGGGACCGCATCCTAGGGGGCACGATGATCGCCCCCAGCGCCGGCGAGCTGATCCAAGAACTCGTCCTCGCCAAGCAGAACAAGATCCCCCTGCGGAAATTACTCGAGAAAACCTACGCCTACCCCACCGCCAGCCGCATCAACCGCTGGCTGGCCATCTGGGAATACGACCGTAAAACTACAGATATAGTAAAGAAGACCCTCCGAGCTGCCTTCCGTGTCGCCGGCTGACCCCGCCGAGGCCGCGCCAAGGGTCAGGTTGCGGCCTGCACTCGCCCCGGTTCAAGCCTCGGCCGAAACGAGCCCTCAACTTGTCCTTGACACCGCCGCTATCCTGAGCTTGGAGGCCGCCCGGGGACTCGCCACCGCGGCCCAATACGGCAAGAAATTTCGGCCACCTTCGCCAAACGAGAAAAAGGCTCGCAATCAACCCAAGAGCACTCAAAAGCCAAAAATACGAAACGAAGCCGAATTGGATCTAACGATCATTAAAACAATGACTTACAAGGATAATCATCGACGTTCCCCGGTCTTGCCGAACCACTTCGAGCCGGTGCGACGTGACGAATCCAAAACCCGCCGGCAGGACGGAATCCGTTGCCGATGTATTTTTCCGGCCCAACCCCCAAAGCACGAACCGAACGCCCCAAAGTACCCCCTTTCATGGCCCCGACAAAACAAGAAATACGAAACAAACCCAATTCCGATCTAACCCACATCTTTACAATGGCTTACGAGCCGCCGCCCGGGGCCTCTCACTCTCCGAGCGCACCCCGACGTGGCGCACGTCTCCAGACGTGCCGCGTCGGCATTCGTGCCGACGTGTCTTCCCCACGCCCCAACAAAACCGCGAAACGAACCCAAAATCCCCCAACCTTGCCCCGCCCTATGCCGTCCCCAACCCGTTAGAATCTCCACAGGCGATCCGGAACCTCGAGCCCGTCATGATCGGTCAAACCATCTCCCATTACAAGATCACCGAAAAACTCGGCGAGGGCGGGATGGGCGTCGTCTACAAAGCCGAGGACACCAAGCTCAAGCGCGCCGTCGCCCTCAAGTTCCTCGCGGCCCACTTGCTCAAGGACGAGGAAGCCCGCAAGCGCTTCGATCGTGAGGCCCAAGCCGCCGCCGCGCTGCATCATCCCAACGTCTGTCCCATCCACGAGATCGCCGAGGTCGACGGACGGACCTTTCTCGCGATGGCCTTCATCGAAGGCGACACCCTCGACAAACGGATCGAATCCGCGCCGCTGAAAATCCCCGAGGCCCTCGACTTCGCCCAACAAATCACCAAGGGCCTGGCCGCGGCTCACGAGAAGAACATCGTCCACCGCGATATCAAACCCGGCAACGTCATCGTCGACGACAAGGGCCACGTCACCGTCATGGACTTCGGCCTGGCGTTGCTGACCGAGGGCTCGAAGCTCACCAAGCTCGACATGACTCTCGGCACGGTGGCCTACATGTCGCCCGAGCAGGCCGAAGGGGCCGAAGTCGACCACCGCACTGACATCTGGGCTCTGGGCTGCGTGCTTTACGAAATAGTTTGCGGGCAGCGGCCTTTTCGGGGGCTGTACGATCAGGCGCTCGTCTACGAGATCATGAACGAAGAGCCCGAGCCGATGACCGGCTTGCGAACGCACATCCCGGTCGAGCTTGAATTGCTCGTCAATAAATGCCTCGCCAAAAGCGCCGCTCAACGCTACCAGCACGCCGACGAGTTGGTGATCGATCTGGGAACGCTCCAGGAGAAGCTGAAGTCGGGGCGTTCGACCATCTTGCGCTCCCAGGTCACTCCCGGCGAGTCAGACGGGGAGTGAGACGCCCGCGACGACCGCCGGCGCGACAGCCGCCATGACCGCCGCGGGCACGGTTCAGGCCGAGGCGCAACCGGCCGTGGCGCCGGAGATGGTCGCGCGCAGACACCTACGCCAGTACCAGGCGCTGTTCGCCGCCGCGGCGGTCGCTTTTTTGGCGCTTGCGATGGTCCACCTCCGGCAGCCGGCCCACGAAACGCCCTTGCGCCGATTTGCTATTACGCCGGCGGTTGACGTTCCGACGAGCTCTACGGAGGCAGGCGTCGCCGTCTCGCCCAACGGCAGGCACATCGCTTACACCGAGGCGGGCACGGCGGGCAAGCTTTGGATTCGGGATCTCGACCAATCGCAGCCGCGCGTTCTGGAAGGCACCGACGGGGCCTTCCTGCCCTTCTGGTCGCCTGACAGCGCCTTCGTCGGGTTTGCCACGGGCGGCGAGTTGATGAAGGTCTCGGTTGCCGGCGGTATCCCAATCCGGCTGTGCCCGCTTCCTTCCTCCATTTTCGTCGGCGGGTCGTGGAGCCCCGACGGCCAGTCAATCGTCTTCAGCTCCGGCAACTACGAGATCTACGAAGTGCCCGCCCGCGGGGGCGCGGCGAATCTTGTGATCGCCAAGGAACAACCTGACGCTACGGAGGGAGGCCCAACCGGGTTCCTGGGTCGACCGCATTTCTTGCCGGCCGGGGCGGGCACTCGCGCCCTGGTTTACTCGTTCGGAGGGACCGCCGGAAGAACCCTAATGGTCCAGGATCTTGATGGCGGACGGCGAGAGATTTTGGGGACGGGAACCCATCCGTTCTACTCCTCGAGCGGGTACCTGATCTATCAGCCGAGTCTCGACACCGACGAACTCTGGGCGCTGCCTTTTTCGTTAAGCAGCTTGAGCGCGGCCGGAGAAGCGTTTCCGATTACACAGAACGGCTATGGGCCCACAGTGGCGGCCGACCAAACGCTGGTCTACCTCGACCGCTCTGGGCAGCAGCAGCGACAGCTCGTGTGGCTCGACCGCGCGGGGGAGAAGATCGGGGAGATCGGCTCGCCCCTCGACAGCCGCGATCCGGCATTATCCCCCGACGGACGGAAGGTAGCCGTGGTGACCCTGGAGGGCGGGGATCGCGATGTATGGATCTGGGAGATCAGCCGCGGGGTGAAGAACCGGTTGACCTTTTCGGAGGCTCCTAACGTGGCCCCGACGGCACCGGTGAGCCGAAACCCCTGGCAGCCGGTCCGCTTGGCGAGGTCCCCACCGACTGGTCCCGGGACGGCCGATATCTTCTTTGTGGGGTATTCGATCCGGATCTCGGGGCTGACATCTGGTATTTGGAGCGCAACGGGGAAGGCGGCGACTGGGAGCCGCACCCCTATTTGCAAACCCCTTATGGGGAACACCTTGCGAAGCTCTCCCCTGACGGCCATTTTCTGGTTTACCGGTCCAACGAGTCCGGTCGGGACGAAATCTATGTAAGGCCCTTTCCCGAAGGAGGCGGCAGTACAGCGGTTTCGACCAACGGCGGCGCGGAGCCGCGCTGGAGTCGCGACGGCAAGGAGATCTTCTACGTGGAGGGGTCTACCCTGATGGCCGTTCAGGTATCGACCAGCCCTGACTTTTCCGTGGGTTCCGTGACGCGACTATTCGAACACCGCGCCTTGGCGCGGCAATCGGGGTGGCTGCCCGTTGCCCAATACGACGTCTCGACCGATGGCCGGCGCTTCGTATTGCGGGCGCCGGTAGACGAGGAAGCCGAGCAGGAAGTCACGATCCGGGTCGTTGAGAATTGGTACGAAGAGTTCCGCGAGCGAGACTGACGCTGAGCGAACCTCTCACAAACCGAGCCAGGCAAACCGAGCCGCGCACACCGAGCCGCGCACACCGAGCCGCGCACGTAAGTAAGCGGTATCCTCAGCTACCCGTACTTCTCAACCGCTTGACCGATCGAATCTCCGGCCTTCTCGAGGTCCTCGGGAAGCATGACCGGCAGGAATTCGATCGACGCGTTGCAGGCGAGAAACCAGGGCTCGGCGACAGCGGGGATTTGCGAAGCATCGTCGAGATTAACGATCAAGGTGGCGCCCCTCTTCCCCCCTTCGGCACTGAAATAAGCCGCCTCCGGCTTTAATTCGGCAAGAATCGATCCCACCGTTGATCCCAGAGTTCCCGCCTTGGCGAGATTGTTGCCTGCCTCGACATCCCAACCAACTTTGACCATAAAACGCATCACGAACCTCCTATGTGGTGAACCGGAAGAACACAAAGTCTATCACGGCCCTCCACGCGGAGGGGGCCGTGATAGTTAGATCAGGTTATGATCCACGCGTACGTTACAAATGTGCGGAGTAAGCCCGCTGACCGGGCCGGGCATTGGCGCACACGGCAGCATGCGCCGGCCTCGACGCCCGGTCGGCACTGCGGCACCTTAGCGGTTAAACAGAAAAGCGTTGCTGTTCACCAGCGCCCAGAGCAAGTCTTGAGCGCGGGAGGCACGGCTGGGACCCTTGTCGATGTAGGTCAGCGCCGCGTCATATTCGCTTGCCGTCGGGAAGCGGCTGTAGGCCGCCAAGTACAGCTCGTCGACCAGGTCTTTGCTCGACTCGCCGCCAAGCACAGCCGTCGCGATGCGCCCCTCCGGATCCGCGATCGCTTCAGCCAGCGTGGGGCCGTTGACGAGGTTCATTGCGTGCGGCAGGCCGACATTGTCGCGACGCTCGCACTCGCAAGGCGATTCACGCTGCGGGCGACCGAAAACATCGAGAAATCCGCCCTTGCCGACAAAAGAATCGGGCAGCTCTTGCGCCCGAAAGCCCTTTGGTACGCCCTCGAACTCGAGCGGCGAACCGGTCGCGATCGCGATGGCGTCGAGCAAGGTCTCCGCCGGCAGACGGCGCGGCTTGAAGCGCGAAAAGTTCGTCTCGTCGGTTTCATTCCACTTGTTCGTCGTGATCGAGGTTTGATAGGCCCGCGAGTTGACGATGGTGCGGATGACGTGTTGCAAATCGTATCCGTTCTTGATCAAATCGTCGGCCAAGGCGACCAGCAATTCCTCATTCACCGGCGGATTGGAGGCCCGAATGTCATCCACGGGATCGATAATGCCGCGGCCCATCAAGTAGCTCCATATCCGGTTCGTGATGGCGCGGGCGAAGAACGGGTTCTTATCGGACGTGAGCCAGGCGGCCAATGCTTCGCGGCGATCACCGTCGTCGGGAATGGGCGGCGCGCCGGCGGCCGCAACAAGGTATTTTGGATCGGCGTACTGGCCGCTGCGCGGATATTTGACGCGGTCGTCGTCTCGCTTGACGAAGACGATTTGCTCGTCGTTGTCAAAACCCGGCTTGATGCCGACGGCGGCGAAGAAAGCCGCTGTTTCGTAGTATTGGTCTTGGGTCCAGCGCTCGAAGGGGTGGTCATGGCAGTTGGCGCAGACCAAACGCACGCCCATGAAAACTTGCGACGTCGTTTCGAGCGCCGCCTTCGGATCGTCGTTGACGCGAAAGAAGTTCGCGGCCGGATTTTGGTAGGTGCTGCCGACCGAGGTGATCAGCTCGCGCACCATGTCGTCGTAGGGCTTGTTGGCCGCGATTGAATCGCGAATCCACTGGCGAAACACCCAGGTGCCCTTTTCGCCCAGATACTTGCGGTTGCTCTGCAGCAGGTCGCCCCACTTGTGAGCCCAATGGTCGACGTACTCTTTGCGCTTGATTAGCTCGTCGATCAGCCGCTGCCGTTTGAGGCGGGATTTCTCGGGATCTTCGAGAAAAGCGCGCGCCTGCGTGGGCGTCGGGGGAATGCCGTTCAAATCAAGGTACACACGGCGCAGGAACGTCGCGTCGTCGGCAAGCGGCGAGGGCTCGATCTTGAGGCGCTCAAGCTTGGCGTCGATCCGCTCGTCGATGAAGTTGTATCGAGGCGGGTTTGTCCATACGAAGCCGGGTTCGGGATTGAGCACCGTGATCGGCACGGTGACGAACTTCCCCTCGTAGCGCACCTGCAAGGCGGCTTCGCCGATCCGTTCAGCCACCAGCGACTGCCCGGCGGAAAGCGCCGCGGGGCCGGGCCGCACCGCCGTGGGAGCGTGCTCAGCGCCTTCGCCCACCGCCGCCACGGTCTCGACATTACTCTTGATCGAGGCCTCGCGAGTGACGTCGCGAACGGTGCCGTCGCCGTAGTGGGCCGTCACGAGCACTTGCTGCCTCATGCCGGGGCGTTCCATGAAGATTTCCTTCGGGAACACTTCCAGCTTGACGACGCCGTCTTTTTCGCTGTCGCCGAAAACAGCGCCCTCGGAAATCCATTGCAGAATGTCTTGCTTGTATCCCTCGTTGGTTAACACATAGCCGCCCTGGTGGGGAACCGCCTGGGTCGGTTTGGCGATCATCAAGCTGTCCGCCGGCGCGGCGCGGTTAACGCGTCGACCCGAGATTTCATAGAGCAGGGCGTCGTAGTCGAACTTCGGATCATATCCGCGCAGCGACATCTTGAAGCCGTTCTTGCCCTTGGCTGAACCATGGCACGCCCCCGTGGTGCAACCGACTTTGTTGAGAACCGGCATGACGTCGCGGACGAAAGTCAACGGCCGCTCTTTGCTCATGTCATGGGCGGTGACGCTGAGTTCGGCCGAATGACCGGCGACGCTGACGTTGACCTTGCTCTCCCCTGGGCCTGTTCCGTAGATCAACCCGTCTTCGCCGATTCTCACGTTGCCGCCCGCGGCTTCCAGCTTGGCTTCGTGGGTGAGATCGATTTTCCCGCCGTTCTTATTGACTCCGGTAACCAGAACGCCGTGACCCTTCGCGGCCTCGAAAAGAACAATCGAGGTCGGCTCGACAATGATCTTCGTGATGTCGGTGTCCGCGGCCATCAGCGGACCGGGCACGCCGGCCAAAAGGAGCAAGGCGAGCATCGCGCTTAACAAAGATGTGGCCGAGTAAGGCATACTTCCCCCCAGGCTGAAACCTCGTCTATGTTAGCAGGTTCCCGGCACGCCCCGCCGCCGCGAGATGACCTCCGCGGCTTCGGCCCGGCTTGGATTGATTGTTCCGTTCGGCGATGGGAACGTTGGGCGAAAACACAGGTTAGCTACACTTTGCAAGGAGTTCGAAGTAGCGGTCGCGAGAGACGCCTGCTGAGCGCAGGTTGTTTCTGATGACGAAGACCCGCACGGCTCGGTACTTAGGGGATCACGATCGGACGAGAGACGCCGGTCTTGGTGTAAACAAGATGGCTGCCTTCTTCCCGCGCCTGACGGAACCCGGCGCGTTCAAAGACGCCGCAAAGCAGCCGGTAGTGGATCGGACTAAGTTTCGGCATGCACCAACGGCAGCGCAGCTGAAGCACGCTGTCGGCTGATAAGTCGAGGTGCTTGCCAAGCACCGTCGCGGCGGGTGTAGCCGGACTCTTGGAGGATCTGCTCGATCGTCCCCATCCTGTCGGCTTCTTCCAAAAACAAGCGGACAGCTTCGATCAAATTCTCTCGCGCTCTTATTTCGGTTCCGGCACAAGAAGAGAGGTCGAGGTCGGGAGAGTGGGCGACGTATCGGGTCCCCTCCTTGGAAATGTCAGGGTGTGGCGACGAAGGGAATTTGAGCAGTTTGATGCAAAGTAGTGCTCTGCCGAGTGCGCCCGGCGGAGTTTCTCCGCGGGGTTTCCGATGACGAGATCAGCCGGCGATCGACGCACCTCGAGCATCCGTACCCCGCCGGCCATGGCGTGGTCACCTCGGATCGGATACGACGCGATACCCCGGTACCCGACTATAATGTTCTGATCGGTTGGGGGTTCGTCTTTTTATCGGAATGGCAGGCGAGTCCGGCACCTGGTGATGCGAGGAGATCGAGATGAAAGTTCGCAATTGGGACACGGTCGAATACGAACAAATGGGGCCGCTGATCGCTCGCCGAGCCGTTCACAGCGAACGGATGACGATTGCGCGCATCTATGTCAAAGAGGGCGGCGTCGTTCCCCGCCACCACCATGAAAACGAACAAGTCAGCCAAGTGCTCGAAGGGAAGCTGCGATTCGTCTTCGACGACAAGGAAATCGTCGCCTCGGCCGGAGACGTCATCGAAATCCCCTCGAATGAGCCGCATGAGGTGATCGCTCTGGAAGATTCCGTCGCCCTCGACACCTTTCAACCCGTGCGCGGCGACTGGCTTTCGGGTGACGATGCATACTTGCGAACCTCCTCGGAGGGTTCCTAACGTAGTAAACTCAGTGGAGTTTTGGGTCTTCCCGCCGCTCGCGGCCGGGCGACGCCGATGAGGCGCCTTCCCGGAACCTCTACATAGGGTAATCGATGGACTTGGGAATCAAAGGCCGGGTAGCGTTCGTCGCGGCCTCGAGCAAAGGTTTGGGCCGCTCCGCCGCCGAGGCGTTGGCGGCTGACGGCGCGCGCTTGGCTTTGTGCGCCCGTGACGCCGACCGGTTGGCGGAAACCGCCAGTCAAATCCGCGACCGTTGGGGTGTTGAGGTGCTGGAAGGGCCGCTCGACGTGACCGACTTCGACGCCGTCAAGGCCTTTCTCCAAAAGACGCGAGAGGAGTTCGGGACGATCGATATTTGCGTCACGAACGCGGGCGGCCCGCCGGCGGGCAGGTTCGAGGATTTCACTCTCGACGATTGGCGCAAGGCCTTCGAGCTCAGTTTTGTCGCGACGCTGCACATGATTCGTGAAGTGTTGCCGGGTATGCGCGCACAGCGCTGGGGACGCATCGTAACCATCACGTCGATTTCGGTGAAACAGTCCATTGACGGTTTGATTCTCTCGAATGCGGTTCGAGCTTCGGTGGTCGGTTTGCTGAAGTCGTTGGTCCGCGAATACAGCCCGGATAATGTCTTATTCAACAACGTTTGTCCCGGCGCGACCGCGACCGACCGACTGCTGAACGTGGCCGCCAAACGCGCCGAGCAACAAGGCATTACGCGCGACAAAGTCATCGAACGCATGGGTTCCCAGATTCCGCTTGGGCGGGTGGGCCGGCCGGAGGAATTCGGTCCTCTCGTAGCCTTTCTTTGTTCGGAACGAGCGGCGTATATTACCGGAACAAGCACCGCGATCGACGGTGGGGAAGTAAGGGGGGCTTGAGGAAATGCCTCATGGACACGCAAGACGGTTCAAGCAGAACCAGCCGACTCTGATCGTCGGGTTTTTGGCGGTGGTGCTGTTGATGGTCGCCGCGGCCAGCCTGCGGGCCGAACGCGTGTGGGTCGACAACCAAGCCGCGCGGCTCGCGATCGGACAGCCCTTTTTCACGCGCCAGTCGCCGTTATCCTCCCGCGAGACGATCGGCGGTGTCGGCGGAGTGGCCTATGGCGGCGACATTTTCTTGATCGCCGACGGTAATCGGGTCGGGTCCCAGCCACTCAACAACCGCGTGTTGATTTACCGTAACGCGGGTAGTTTCATCCCGAAGTCCGACGACGAGCTGGAGCAGGGCAGCGAGTGCCCGGTGTGCGTCGGACTGCCCGACGTCGTGTTGGGCCAGCCGGATTTCGACACCTTCATTCCGAACGTCGAAAGCGGCATGCAGAACCCGACCGGCGTTGCCACCGACGGCGTGCGCATTGCCGTGGCGGATACCGACAACAATCGAGTCCTGATCTGGCACGCCATCCCGACCGAAAACGGCGCCCCCCCCGACGTGGTGATCGGCCAGGACGACGCCATCAACAACGCGCCCGGCACCTCGGCCACGAACATGCGCGGACCGCAGGGCGTGTGGTTCGACGGCGGCAAGTTCTTCGTCGCCGATACGCAAAATTCGCGCGTGCTCATCTACAACTCGGTTCCCACCACGACGGGCGTCTCGCCGGATGTCGTGGTCGGCCAGCCGGATTTCGACACCCGCCCCGAGCCCGACTTGACGCAGTCGAATGTCGAGCCAACGGCAACGGGGATGCTTGACCCTGTTTCGGCGACCACGAGCAACGGAAAGTTGTTTGTCGCCGATCTGGGTTTTAACCGAGTGTTGATTTTCAACAGCATTCCCACGTCGAATGGCGCGACGGCGGATGTCGTGATCGGGCAGCCCGACATGGAATCAAACACCACGAACAATTCGTCGGAGCTTTGCGAAGCGCTCGAAACTCCTCGCGAGGAGGAAGACGAGGAAGACCCGAATTCGGACCTGCTCGATACCGACGAGACCTTCCCCTTCCGCTGCGATCGCACGTTGAGCTTTCCGCGCTTCGCCCTTTCCGACGGCGAAAAGCTCTACGTCTCCGACGGCGGCAACGACCGCATCCTGGTCTTCAATGAGATCCCGACCGAGAATGCGCCGCATCCCGACACCGTTATCGGCCAGCGAGACTTTTTTACGTTGCTCGAATCCGACGGCGCGGCGAGCGTTCGCGCGCCACAGGCGATGGCCCACGACGGCGAGAACCTCTACGTCGCCGATCCATTTGCCCGTCGCGTGCTGGTTTTCACGCCGGGCGAAGATCAAATCGTCCACGATGGGTTGCGCAACGGCGCCAGTTTCTTGATTCGATCCAGCGGGAGCGTCAAGTTCAACCTGGCCGCCGCGGACGGCCAGGAATTGACAGTGACTATCGACGGAACCGTGTACGCCCACACGGCGTCAGCCGACCAACCCGCCGGAGAGGTCCGCGACGCAATTCTGGAACAGATTGTTAACGACCCCGATGCGGTGGCTTTCGCCAAGGCGACAACCGGGGAGGGCGCCCACGCCGCGGGATCGATCACATTTGGGGGCACGGTGCGCGAGGGTGAAGTGGTGACCCTGCTGATCGCGGACCGAACGTACCAAGCCGAAGTGCTTGCGGGCGACACGGCGACACAGCTCGTGGACCGTTTCAATTTCTTTGTCAAGGACGATCCGCTGGTAGCTACCGATCGGGATCCTAACAATGCGGACCGGCTGCGAATCACGGCGCGCGAAGTCGGCGTGGTCGGCAACGGCATCCCCTATTCCGCGCACACGGAGGAAGGGTCGGAAGTCACGATCGACGCCGCGGGCGACGTTCTGCTTGGCGGAGTGCATGAGCAGTTCATCCTCTTGTCGGCGAAACAAGAGGGCCCCATCGGCAACAACGTCAGGTTGAACGTCGGCAAGTCGGAGGGCGGCGGAATCGACATCGTTGGCTCGGGCGCCCGACTCGTCGGGGGAAGCGATGCCCGCGAATTGCCGGCCGGCACCTTCGCCACCGCGTTCGGGACCGACTTTTCCGACGGCGTTTACCATGCCAAGATCGAAGGCGACAAACTGCCGACCGAACTTGGAGGAGTGCGTGTTTACGCCAACGGGATTCTCAGCCCGCTGACGTTGGTATCGCCCACCCAGATCAACTTCCAGATTCCCTGGGAGACGGCCGGAACCACGGTGAGTGTTTTCATTCGTCACCGCATGCCCGATGGGAGCGTACGCGTTTCCGCCTCCCGCGCGACGGACGTAACGCGCGCCGCCCCCGGACTGTTTGCTTATCCCGGCGACGAGCCGCGCCAAGCCGTGGCGCTGCACGGGCAAGGCAAGGCTACCGGCACGATCGCCGTCACGGCGAATGAGCCTGACTCCAACCAACCGGTTCCCGAGGGGGTCACGGCGACGATCAGCGTCAACGGAAGACCCTACACGATCACCACCACGCAAGCCGAATCACCGACCTCGATTCGCGATCGGCTCGTCGAAGCCATCAATGCGGGCGAAGGCGACCCCGATGTGATCGCGACGGCGGGGCAAGTCGGATTCTTCTCGGCTCGCGTCACCGTGACGTTCAAGGGTGATGTGCGAGTCGACGACGCCTTCTCGCTTTTTGTCAACGATCGTTTATACCTGGTCGTCGCCGAAGAGGGCGATACGTTGGTTAGTATTCGCAACAAGCTCGTGTTCGAGGTCAACTCGGGCCTTGGGGACCCGGAGGTCACGGCGCGACGGTTCGACAATGTCGGCGACCCGCAATTGCAAATTATCGCGCGTGCCTTGGGAGAAGTCGGGAACGACATCTTCTTCGACATCACGGTGAGCCCCGACGAAAGTCCGACGATTATCGAAACCGACCTGGAAGAAGACAGTAATACATTGGGCGGCGGTAGGACGCCCCCAGTTGTATTTCTGACGGCGCGCGAAGCCGGCCGCGAGGGCAATGAAATCGGTTTCAATGCCGAAAGCTCCGACACCATCCCGGTCCGGCTCACCGCCGCCGGAACGACTCTTTGTTGCGGCAATGAAGAATTTTCCCTCGTTACCCAAGAGAACCCGGCGATTCCGGGTGAAATCATCATTGTCTACGGCACGGGCCTGGGGCTTACCGCTCCGCTGCCGCAAGACGAAGGCCTGGGAACCGGCATGGTGACGCCGGGCGATCCGTTGTTCAATGTTCCTTTCAACGCCGATGACTTTGTATCCTCGGTCGCGGGCGGCAAGACGGCGCAAGTTCGTTTCGCGGGATTGGCGCCCCTGCTGATCGGCGTTTATCAGATCAATTTGAAGATTCTCGAAGATTTGCCCGACGACCCTACGCTGACTCTGACCATCGCCCAACAGCGTTTCATCAGCAACCCCGTTACGTTCCCGGTGAAGAACCTCACACCGCGGACCGAACCCACGCAATAGGGCGGCTCGGCGGTGTCAACGTCAACCGGCGGCGCCCAACTCATCGAAGTGTAGCTTGTATCTTCCCCGGTTTCCTTGCCGCGGTCCCGACCGCGTCCAAGCGGCCGCGCCGGTCGTTTTGAAGCGAATAATTTCCCCCGGGCGGCGAATTTTTCCTCTGACCTGTTGCGAAATGTAAAGAAATTTTATACAACTGTCAATGGGGTATAGGGGGAGACACCGCCATGACATCCAAAACGCACCTTTTAGCGAGGCTTAGCGTACTAATTGCCTTCACAATTACCGGATGTTCGGGCGGAGGCGAGACGGGTCCCGCGGCGGGAACCCCGGAATGGCTTTGGGCCGCGGCCGCGGACAACAACGGCGCGGGTGATTTCGAAAAGACGCAAGAACATCTCGGGAAAGTCGTTGGGTCGGAGAATCCCTGGCAAGACCGGGCTCGCGTCTGGCGGTTCGTGTTGCTCAACGGCTTGGCCGCCGGGTATGCGGAACTTGGCGACGCCTACGGCAGCGGGGCGAAGGAAAACGAAGGCGGAGCGACAAGATTAACGAGTTCATTGCAGCAATATCGCCGTGACGGCCGGCGGTACACGATCGCGCTGGTCAAGGGTCTCGACGCCTGGAGAAAGGAGGTTGGATCAGTGAAGACGCTTTCGATTGATTTCCCATTGCCGGCCGGCAGCGGCAACCAGTCGCCGATCTTGGCAAGTGTTTCCGAAGGCATAATTCCAAATGACAGCCAGGCGGGCAGCGCCCAACCTCAAACCGTACAACGAAACATCTTGCTTTCGGCGGCCGCCGCCGTCGGCATGGGCGACGACATCGCGAAGACGCGCAACGCCTTTCAAACGGCGCCGATCGAGGTGGAGGCCGCGCCGTTCTTCCTGGTGGTGGCCCGAGCCGTCGTGGACCGCTCCAAGATTTTCGACCGCGACCATCTGATGGAGCCCGCCAAGGAGATCTTCATGCTCGATATGGCGGCGACTTTTGCCGCTGCGGCGGCGGAGGGCGAGAGTGAGGAACTCAAAAGGCAGGCTGAAGAACTGCTGGCGCAAATCGAAGAGTCCAAGAACCCGCCGGGACGCCGCTAGGGCCCGCTAGGGCGCATTCTCATCCACTGACGGGCAAAGTTCCCGATAGGCCTGTAATGATGTCGTTGCCTTTGCTCGCCGTGCTCCATCGTACTGTTCAAGTACACGTCATTGCTATTGCTTACGAGAAGGGGCGCAAAGCCGCGCGTCTCGCAATGACGCACCTCTCGTGCAATTCGCCTAGCCGCCCCCGTACGCCAACGCTTCGCGTCAAGAAAGCGCCCAACGGACCGCGGTTTTCCCGGGAAGGGGCAGCGGCCCCTTGAGGCTCGAACGCCCATTTGCCCGCGCGAATCCGTTTCAACCTAAGAATTCTTGCCCTTGCCTGTTGCGAACGGCGAGAAAATCTATAAGACTGTCATAGCAGGAAGGAAAGAGAGGATTGATCGCCATGGGATGCAGAAATGAACTCTTGAACGCGTTTACGGTACTGATCGCTGCAACCTTTATGGGGTGCTCTGGGGGAGGCGAGGCAGGCCCCGCCGTCGGAAGCCCGGAGTGGCTTTGGGATGCCGCCGCGGCCAACAACGGCATCGGTGATTTCGAAAAGACCGAAGAACATCTCGGAAAGCTGGTTGGCTCCGAGAATCCCTGGCAAGATCGAGCCCGCGTCTGGCGCTTTGTCTTGCTCAACGGCCTGGCCGCCGGGTATGCCGAACTGGGCGACGCCTACGGCGACGGCGCCAAGGAAAACGAAGGCAAAGCGGCTCAATTCATGAGCTCCCAGCAGCAATACCGCCGCGACGCCCGCCGGCATACGATCGCGCTGGGCGAGGGCCTCGGCGCTTGGAGGAAACAGATCGGCTCGGCGAGCACGATTTCGATCGACTTCCCGTTGCCGCCCGGCAGCGGCAACCAGTCGCCGATCTTGACGAGCGTTTCCGAAGGGCTGTCCCCGAACGAGAACCAGGCCGGCAGCGTCAAGTCGCAGACCCTAGAGCGAAGCCTTCTGCTGTCGGCGGCCTCCGTGGCCGGCGCGGGCGAGGAGATCGCCAAGGCGCGGAGTGCATTCGAGAACACGCCGATCGAGGTGGCCGCCGCGCCGTTCTTCTTGGCCGTGGCGCAAGCCGTCGTGGACCGCTCCGAGATTTTCGGTCGCCGCAATCTGATGGAGCCCGCTAAGGAGGTCTTCCTGCTCGACATGGCCGCGGCCTTTGCCGCTCCGGCGGCGGAGGGCGAGAGCGAGGAACTCAAAAGGCAGGCTGAAGAGCTGCTGGCGCAAATCGAAGAGTCCAAGAACCCGCCGGGACGCCGCTAGCGGGCGCTACCCGTCTTCCCATCGCCTGACGGGCAAGGTGCACGATAGGCCGGTCATTACCTTGTTGCGCCGGCTCACCGTGCTCATCGTACTGTTCGAGTACGCCCCTTTACTCAAGAGACGGGGCGCCAAGCCGAGCGTGCCTCGCACTGGCACGCCTCTCGCGCAATTTACCTCGCTGCCACCGTACCCTAACGTCAGCGCATCGTGTTACGAAAGCGCCCAACGGACACGCGGCTTTCCCGGCGGGGGAAGCGACGACCGCCATTTCGGGTCCGAAAAGGCAAGGGCCGGATCCGAGGATACCTCGGACCCGGCCCTTTGAGACTGAACTGGAAGCAGTTCGCTTACTGAGCGGCGGCGTTGGCCACCAAGCTGGCCATCTTCGAGAAGATGGTGCTGATGCTGGTCGAGATGCCCGGAAGGATCGCGCCCGCGGCGACGGCGATAAAGCCGGCCAACACCGCATATTCCACCATGTCCTGACCACTCTCATCGCGCTTCAGCTTAAGAATCAGACTGTACAGTTTGTTCATTCCCTTTTCTCCTTAGATGGGTATTTACTTGACTCAGGTGACCACAAGATGTAGGATCGGGGAAATGGAAGATTATCCTCGGAATCTGGCCGAGTTCGAGGCGCGTTTCGCCACCGAGCAGGCCTGTCGAGAGTATCTGTGTCAACTCCGCTGGCCGGAGGGTTTTCGTTGTCCGCGATGCGGGCACGACAAAGCGTGGGCGGTGCGGACAGCGCTGCTGGAGTGCGCCGGCTGCGGGCATCAAGCTTCTCCAACGGCGGGCACAATATTTCAAGACACCCGCCAACCCCTCCAGAGTTGGTTTCGAGCCATGTGGTGGCTCACGAGCCAGAAGAACGGGGCGAGCGCGCTGGGCTTGCAGCGGGTGTTGGGCCTGGGCAGCTACAAAACGGCCTGGACTTGGTTGCATAAGCTCCGGCGCGCCATGGTGCGGCCCGGACGCGATCGGCTCAGCGGGCGCGTGGAGGTTGACGAGACTTACTTAGGAGGCTTGGAGGAGGGCGTGCGCGGTCGCCAAACCGACGCTAAGGCGCTGATTGTAGTAGCGGCCGAGGAAGATGGTGCCGGCATCGGGCGGGTTCGGATACGCACCATTCCCAACGCCTCCGGGGACAGCTTGATGGCCTTCGTCGGCGAGTCGATCGAACCCGGCAGCGTGGTCCATACCGACGGTTGGCTGGGATACGAACCGCTCGAAGGCGACGGCTATCGCCACGAGGTGAGCTACCTGGAGGGGCAACCGGCGCGCGCCTCGAAACTGCTCCCCCGGGTGCACCGCGTGGTGTCGTTAGTGAAGCGCTGGATACTGGGCACGCATCAAGGAGCGGTCAGTCACGAGCATCTCGACTCCTACCTCGACGAATTCGCCTTCCGCTTCAACCGCCGCAAGTCCAGAAGTCGAGGCAAGCTCTTTTACCGCCTGGTTCAACAGGCCGTCGCCGTGCCACCGGCACCCTACAAATCGCTGGTCGGAGGCACCGCGACACGCGCTACGGACGACCACAACATGTAGGGGCTATTTCCCAATACCTGAGTCAAGTAAATACCAATCTCTCCTTATTTCTATTTCTGACGAGATCTTTTATCCTCGAATTTCGAAGAACGATTGCTAGTCACCGCAATCTGTTGACAAGCCCATCATGAGGCAGCACCCGCGTTGGAGCCAATGGCTCGCAGGTACCTTTTTGAGGCAAGGGAAAACCACTACAGTTATGCGATGAGTGCGGAGTCCCGAGGTTTCCGATTACCCTCGATTGTCAAGGCGTGAGGGTCGAAAGAGGTCGGTAGACTGCCCGGAATAGCGCCGAACCGTTGTCTTGGCTCCAATAGCAAACCTATTCTCCAGGACTGTTAGACCTTAGGGGAGTAGTACTGAAGAACCAATAAGCGTAAGCTTTCGGTTCATCGCGTTTCCGAGGGTTGCGTTAGGAAAACGGACCCGTTGTGTCCGCTTGGGTTCAGGCGTCGGCATGAGGGGGTGGCGGGGACTCCTTGGCGACGCGGTCGGATTCTTCCAGGCGTTTCCTGATCGCATCGAGGACGCCGTTGAGGAACGGTCCCGATTCGCGGGCCGAGAAGCGGCGTCCGACCTGCATGGCTTCATTGATGATGACCGCCGGAGCGGCCGTGCCGCCGATCAGCTCCGCCACGCCGAGCCGGAGAATGTTGCGATCCACGGCCGACATACGGTCGAGCCGCCAGTGCGCGGCGTGTCGACCGATCAGGTCGTCAATTTTGTCAATCTCGGAGGCGACGGTCTCGAACAGCCTCTCGGCGAAGGGATCGGGATCCGGCGTCTTTTCGCCCGCGTCTCCGGCGTTGAGGGCCAGAGTTAGGCGGTATCGCTCGGTGACTTCGGCCACCGGGGCGCGTGTGAGGTCCCATTGGTAGATCATCTGGAGGGCGCGTTCCCGGGAACGGTGTCTGGAAGGCATATCAGCCTCCGCCGTTCGATCCGGCGCGGAGTTCCTTGAGTAAGTTGGCCATTTCGACGGCGGCCATGGCGGCCTCGAAGCCCTTGTTGCCCGCCTTGGCGCCGGCGCGGTCGATGGCTTGCTCGAGGGTGTCGCAGGTCAGCACGCCGAAAATCGTCGGTACGCCGGTGTCGAGCCCAGCTTGCGCGATGCCCTTCGAGGCTTCTTGGGCGACGTAGTCATAGTGAGTTGTCTCGCCGCGGATCACTGCTCCGAGGCAAACTACCGCGTCGTAACTCCCGCTTGCCCCCATCTCTTTCGCCGCCGTTGGAATCTCGCGCGAACCCGGCACCCACACGACGTCGCAAGTTGAGTCCGCGCCGCCGCTGCGTTCCACCGCGTCAAGCGCTCCGGCAAGCAGCCTTTCGGTAATGAAACTATTAAAACGGGCGACGACGAAGCCGAACCGCAACCCGGTGGCGGTCAGTTCGCCTTCGATCGATTGATAACGCTCGAGCTTCTTTCTCATGCTGCTTTCATTCGCCGCCGCGCTTGCCGGCTTCCTCGCTAGCGTCCCTGGAATCGGGCCTTGCGCTCTTCGAGGAATGCGCGGGTTCCCTCGCGGATATCCTCGGTGGCACAACTGAGGCCGAACTGCGAGGCTTCCCAGTCGAGCGCGCTGTCCAGGGGCATCTCCAGGCCCCGATTGACCGCTTGCAGCGACAGAGCCACGGCAACCGGCCCGTTCTCTAATATTCTAGAGGCAATTCGTCGCGCGGTCGGGATCAGGTCGGCTTTAGGGACGACGTGATTCACTAATCCGATGCGGTAGGCCTCGTCCGCGGTGATCGGATCCCCCGTTAGAATCATCTCGAGCGCACGGCCTTTTCCTACTAAACGCGGCAGCCTCTGCGTCCCGCCGTAGCCGGGGACAATGCCGAGTTTGACTTCCGGTTGGCCGAGCTTGGCGTTCTCCGATGCGACGCGAATGTGGCAGGCCATGGCCAACTCGAGCCCCCCGCCGAGCGCATAGCCGTTGACGGCGGCGATCACGGGTTTGACAAGGTTTTCGATTCGCCCGAAGATGCCTTGGCCGTGCAGACCCCATTCGCGCCCGCCGAGTCCGGTCAGCTCGGCGAGCTGATTGATGTCGGCCCCGGCGACGAAGGCCCTCTCGCCGGCACCGGTAACGATGACCGCTTTGACGTCGGGGTCGGCGGCGACATCGGCGAAGCATTCCCCGATGGCGTTGACGGTGTCGCGGTTGAGCGGATTGAGCTTCTCGGGCCGGTTGACGGTCACCAGGGCGATGGCATCAGTGACTTCGTAGAGGAGATTGTCGTAGGGCATGGTGGTGTCGGCGAGGAGATGTGAGGCCGGTTGCCGGCCTCGTCGCCCTGTCAGGGTAGCAAGCGGCGCCGCCGGCTTCCAAAGCTCGAAGCGCCCCGGCGGGCTATCTCGCCACCGCAACCGGCGGGCGGAGGCCCGTTCCTAGACCAGCGAGTAGCCCAGCAACGGACTGTCGGAAACGCGGTGCAGGATGTCGTACACGTGAAACGGATGAGTTCCCCCGTTGAATCGGTGGCTGATCGTATCGCCGAAATGCTTTAACAGGTCGCCGTTTTCATCCACGTCGGCGTCAAGAATCGTCACCCGCTCTCCTTCCCTTGTGTCGACCTCGCCGACCGTAAGTTGCAGGACGCCGTATTTTTCCTTGGTCTTAATGCTCCGCAGTTTGACGTCGTCTTCTTGCGCGGTCAGCCCCAGAACCTTGACTGCTGCCAGGATATTCTTGCGGTGCAGGGTCGCCGGAGCCTTGCCGTAGAAAGGAAACAACCCCGGTTCGCTCTGGATAGATCGGATCAAATCGGTCATCCCCGGGTTGGCTAGGCCGATCACACGGTCGCGCTGGATCACCAAGAGTTCGTCGAGCGCCGGCCACCACGAGGAGTCTCCGCCGCGGGGCGGCGAAATCCCCGACATCTTTGCATACATGTTGAGCAGCCCCGCCTTGGCTTCGCGGAGGACCATGGGGTCGTCGTCTTCGTAGGTCGATGCCGTGAACCGCCCCAATTGGGTGTGGTTGCCGTTATCTTTGTCCTTGAGTTCCAATCGCGGCGAAGCTTTCAGCAACTCCTTTAGCGGCTTGTAGGGTTCACCGAGGCCGGTCCATTTCTTGAATCGCGCGTTCCAACTCGGATTCTTGACTCTCGCGTTACGCGGCAAGATCAACTCGCGTTCAATGGATTCGCGACTGCCGCCCGCGAAGAAAAAGAACGACCGCGCCTCATAGCGCCGGGCCTCGACGAGACATCGGTATTTTCCACGCGAAAAACCCGCGAGGTTGAACTTGGCTTCTCCCGCGGGGAACCGCACCCTCGCTCTGTTTCCGACTTGATCGCCTCGGTCGTTGAAGAAAGTGACTACGGTAGCGATGTCGCGGAGGCTGTTCTCCTCGAAGTTCTTCAAACGGATTGCCAGTTTCGTGTTGGGCACACGCACCTCCTTCGTCTACTTATTTAACGCGTCAGAGAACGGCGTAAGGGGTCAAAACAACCGCGCTGGTGCTCGTTTTGAGCGGAATCGGGCCGGGAACTCCGATGAAACCGCCGTTGGCGTCGCGGTTGCCTTGCCCGCCGACCGCACCTTATCTGAAGCACAACGACATAGTACCTGACTAAGGCCCTTCCGGCGGATTTCGGGGAGTTTGACGGATGGCGAAAGATCGGGGTCCCGGTTAGGCTCGCGGAGACGGTTACGGTCGCGGTCATCCGGGGGTCCGTGTCCGTCATCACCGTCGACGACAACCCGCGGCCGTCGGCGCAGGCCGAACCCATCGAAGCGGATAAGGTCCGTAAGTGGCCCTCGGAAGCTCGATTGACGAAGTGACCGCCCTGTTGGGCCCGCCGAAATGGCGCCTCGCCGGAAGCAGCGAGCGATGGATTTACAGCCTGACTTCGAGCGGATCGGCGAAAGTCATCTTCGAAGGCGTGAGAGTTACGAGCGTGACCCTGCCCTGACCGAGGATCCGAAGTGGTTGCGGCGGTCTTGATGGACTGTTGTTCGCGACGCCCGGCAACCCGTACAACGGCTCTCCGAATCCCACTACAAGGGGATATTTCCGTGCTTCTTGCGAGGCGTTGTGTCGGCTTTGTTTTCGAGCATTTCTAGGGCGGCGATGAGTTTGGCTCGGGTTTGGCGGGGTTGGATTACCTCGTCGATCCAGCCTTTTTCGGCGGCCTTGTAGGGGTTCGCTAGGCGGTTGCGAAATTCCTCGATCTTTTCTTGTCGAAAACGTTCGGCGTTGTCGCCGGCGGCGGCCAGCTCGCGCCGGTAGAGAATGTTGACGGCGCCTTCGGGTCCCATGACGGCGATCTCAGCCGTGGGGTAGGCGTAGTTAATGTCGGTGCGGACGTGCTTCGACCCCATTACGCAGTAGGCGCCGCCGTAGGCTTTGCGCGTGATGACGGTGATTTTCGGGACCGTGGCCTCGGCATAGGCGTAGAGCAGCTTCGCGCCGTGCTTGATGATGCCGCCGTATTCTTGTTCGGTCCCGGGGAGGAAGCCCGGGACGTCTTCCAAGGTAATGATCGGAATCCCGAAGGCATCGCAGAATCGCACGAAGCGGGCCGCTTTGAGCGAGGCGTCGATGTCGAGGCAACCGGCTAAGACGGCGGGCTGGTTGGCGACGATGCCGACGCTTTGTCCGGCCAGGCGCGCGAAGCCGATGACGATGTTTTGGGCGAAGTGCTGCTGAACCTCGAAGAAATACGCGTCGTCGACGGTGAGGCGGATGATCTCCTTGATGTCATAAGGGACGTCGCCCTCGGCGGGAACGACCGAGTCGAGCTTTTCGTCGGCGCGGTCGGCGGGGTCGTCGGTGGCGGCGCGGGGCGGGTCGTCGAGATTGTTCGAGGGCAGGAAGCTGAAAAGTTCGCGGATCATCCTCAGGCATTCGGCGTCATCGGACGCGATGAAATGGGCTACGCCGCTGGTTTGGTTGTGGGTTTTCGCGCCGCCGAGCTCTTCCTTGGTGACTGCCTCGTGGGTGACGGTCTTGATGACGTCGGGGCCGGTGACGAACATATAGCTCGTCTTGTCGACCATGAAAACGAAGTCGGTGATGGCGGGCGAATAGACCGCGCCGCCGGCACAGGGTCCCATGACGGCCGAGATTTGCGGTACAACTCCGCTGGCTAGGGTGTTGCGGAGAAAGATATCGGCGTAACCGGCGAGCGAGGCGACGCCCTCTTGAATGCGGGCGCCGCCGGAATCGTTGAGCCCGATCAGGGGTGCGCCGTTCTTGACGGCCATGTCCATGATCTTGGTGATCTTCGAGGCGTTTTCGAGCGACAAAGAGCCGCCGAAGACGGTGAAGTCGTGGGAGAAGACGTAGACGAGGCGGCCGTCAATGCGTCCGTAGCCGGTTACAAAACCATCGCCGGGGATGACGTTTGACTGCATGTCGAAGTCGTGGCAGGAATGCGTGACGAGGCGATCGAGCTCTTGGAAGCTGCCTTCGTCGAGCAGCAGGTCGATGCGTTCGCGGGCGGAGAGTTTGCCGGCATTGTGTTGGCGTTCGACGCGCTCGCGGCCTCCGCCAGCCTCGGCCGCGGCGTTACGTTTTTCGAGTTCCGCGAGTTTCTCTTCGAGAGTCATGCGCCCCTCCTCGCCAACTGATGTTGCGTAAACGGCGACGGCATTCCTTGGATGTCGACATTGAGTAGGTAGGGTTTGTCGCTCGCCAAGGCTCTTTGGAACGCCGGTGCGATTTGCTCGGGCGTTTCGATGAACTCGCCTTCGCCTCCGAAGCCCTTTATCACGAGGTCGTAGCGGGTTCTTCTCAGCTCGCAGGCAACCGTCTTTTCGCCGTCATAGTTGCCCAGTTGCAGCTCGCGTTCGATGCCCCAACCGCCGTCGTTGCCGACGATGATGATCACCGGGAGGCCGAAACGAACGGCCGTATCCATTTCGGCGAGATAGAATCCCAGTGAACCGTCGCCGGTGATAACGATCGATTGCCGGTCGGGCCGCAAAATCTGTGCCGTCAGCCCGACGGGCAGACCCACTCCCAGGCCGGCCAACGCGCCCAGGCGCAACCAGTGCATCGGGAGCCTCGCCGGGAGCGTGCAGCGCCCCCAGTGAACGAAGTCTCCGCCATCCCAGCACAGCGTGGCGTCTTGCGGAACCAGATCGCGCAGACCCATGAATAAGTGCAGCGGGTGCATCGGCGTGGAGGGTTGCGCGGCGGTTTCGGCCAGCTCTTGACGCCAGGCGTCTCGGGCCGCGGTGATGCGCGCCAACCACGACGAACGGTCGGGGGCCGCGCGTCGTCCCAGAGCGTCGAGCAGATCTTCGAGGGTCAGCTTCACATCGGCGGCGATGCCGACTTCCAGAGGGCGGTTCAGTCCGAGCTCGGCGGGTTCGATGTCGACTTGCACGAATTTCGCGTCGGGCGAGAAAAGTTGCTTGCCGCCCAGCCGCAGACGGTAGTCAAGCTTCTTGCCCAGGACGACCACGACATCGGCCTCGGCGAATGCCTCGGGAGCCGCACCGTTCAGCGTCGGGTCGGCGTACCCGAAGCACAACGGATGTGAGTCGGGCACAAGGCCGCGCGCCAGACAGATTGTAAACAGCGGCAGCGAGGTCTTTTCGATGAACGCCTCGAGTTGCGCCCCGGCGTCGGCGAACCACGCTCCGCTGCCGGCGATCACGACCGGTCGCTCGCCTTGGTCGAGCAGGTCGATCACGCGATTGATGTCGGCGGAATCAGGGCGTGGCCGCGAAATCGCGATCGGCCCCTCCGGCAGCGGGGTCGCTTGCTCGGCGGTGCCGGTAAACAGATCGACGGGGATGCTCAAATGGGTCGCCCCAGGCCGCCCGGAAAGAGCTTGTTGATAGGCGCGCCGCACGTGAAAAGGAATTTGCCCGGCGTGGGCGGGAACGGCGGCGTATTTCGTGATGCTGCGTACGAGGGCGAGCTGGTCCATATCCTGGAAGGCGTTGCGGTCGCGCAACTGCGAGGTGCTCATACCGCTGACGGCGAGAACGGGACTGCCGGTGGCGTTGGCCGTTGCGATGCCGGTTATCGAATTAGTATGCCCGGGCGAACCGGTGACCAACGAGACGCCGGGCGTGCGGGTCATTCGCCCCCAACCGTCGGCCATGTGAACGGCGGCCGATTCGTGCCGCGTGTCGAAGATCTTCAGGCCCTCGCGCTCGGCCACTTGGAGGACTTCATTCAGGTGGTCGCCGACGAGCGTAAAGAGATGCGTCGCCCCGAGGTTTTTGATGGAAGAAACAAAGAGTTCCGCGCCGGTCGGCATTTGGTGTTCGCTCCCTTGAGGTATCCCGATCCGAGCGGGTACGAGCCGCGATATGGGACCGGGAATCCGCCACTATACAACTTTTGGCTGGGTGAGGAGTCCGTATGGGTAGCACCTTCCCGGTCTGTGCCTGGGGTGCTGTTTGGCTGATCCGGGGCCGTCGCCCGCGGCTCGGATTGTCAGGTTGGGTTTGACGGGGCACGTTCCTGTCGCCCTGTTAGGGCTCGCCGGGTGGGGATTCTACCCAGGGTTCCGCCGTTCCGGCTCCACCCTGGGCTATACTCCTGCCGCCGCTTCGCGGCTCTAGGAGTTGCGATTTCGTCGGGTGCTCAAGGACTGTACGGTTCCAACGAGGATTCGCGGGGGCGCCTCTTCAGCGCTACCATGGAGTGGCATGTCCACCCCTCGTGCCATACCGTCGCGGGCCACCGCCGCCGCGCTGTCGGCGTTGCTGATTTCCTGCGGCGCGGCGGTGGCTCCGTCGCTGGCGGGTCAGGCCGCGTCGAGCGATTCGGTTGTCTCTGTTCTTCCGGGCGCGGAGGCCTTTTCCGGGTCATTGGTCGCGCGCCTCGATCGAGCTTGGCGGGAGCGTTCGTCGGGGTACGAGCCGCGAACCCGGCACCTCAACCCCGACGGCTCGCCGAAATACGTCAACCGGCTGTTCCTCGAAGTGAGCCCCTACCTGCTGCAGCATGCGCACAATCCGATGAATTGGCGTCCCTGGGGGGATGAGGCTTTCGAGGAGGCTCGTCGGCTGGGGCGGCCGGTGCTGCTCAGCGTGGGTTACTCGACTTGCCATTGGTGCCATGTGATGGAGGAGGAATCGTTCGATGACGAGGAAATCGCGCGGTTCATCAACGAGAACTATGTTCCCGTCAAGGTCGATCGCGAAGAGCGTCCCGATGTCGACGCGATTTATATGAGTGCCGTGCAGGCTCTCAGGGGAAGGGGCGGCTGGCCGATGACGGTGTGGTTGACGCCCGATCGAAAACCCTTCTATGCGCGAACCTACATTCCGGCGCGCGACGGTGATCGGGGCGCCCCAATGGGGTTTCTTACTCTGCTCGGAAAATTGCGCGAGGCCTACGACAAAGAGCCGGCGCGGATCGATGCGCGGGCGAAGCAGATCACAGCCGCGGTGGAACGATCATTGGAACCCCAGGGAGGTGATACCGTCCCCGGCTCCGATGCTCTTGAGCGATTGACGAGCCATTTCCGAGAACGTTTTGACGATGTTCACGGCGGACGAAAGGGCGCTCCGAAATTTCCGAGCAGTCTGCCGATCCGCGCGCTTTTGCGCCATCACCGCCGGACCGGCGACCAGCGTGCCTTGGCGATGGCCGAGCTGACGCTTGAAAAAATGGTGGCCGGCGGTATGTATGACCAAGTCGGCGGCGGATTCCACCGCTATTCGACCGACGCGCGTTGGCTGGTGCCGCATTTCGAAAAGATGCTCTATGACAACGCCCTTCTCGTCACGGCGTATCTGGAAGGCTTGCAAGCGACCGGCCGGGAGGAGTTTGCCGAGACAGTGCGCGACGTCTTGCGCTATGTTGAGCGCGAGATGACGTCGCCTGATGGGGCGTTCTATTCCGCCACGGACGCGGACAGTCTCAACCCCGAGGGGCATCGGGAAGAGGGTTGGTTTTTCACGTGGACGCCTGGGGAGATCCGCGAAGTCTTGGGAGACGATGCGGCGGAGACGGTCCTGGCTTACTACGCCGTCACGGAGAAAGGGAACTTCGAGGGGCGCAATATCCTGCACCGGCCGCAAAGAGACGGCGATGTCGCCAAGCGGCTCGGCATGCGGCCGGCCAAGCTGCGATCGAGGATCGAGGCCGCGCGCGAGAAACTCTATCGTGCTCGCGCCCCGAGACCGCCGCCGTTACGGGACGAAAAGATCTTGACGTCCTGGAATGGTTTGATGATTTCCGCGCATGCTCGGGCAGCGCTGGTGCTGGCCGACGAGCGTTATGCCCGACGCGCCGAGCGGGCCGCCGATTTCCTTTGGAAGAACTTGCGCCGCGACGGGCGTTTGCTGCGCAGCTATCGAGCGGGTCGGGCGGGCCGCAATGCTTATCTCGATGATTACGCTTTTTTCATCGCCGCGCTGCTTGACCTGTATGAAGTGACGGGACGTCCCGAACGGCTCGATCAGGCGCTCTCGCTCGAAGCCGATCTCGAGACGCACTATGAAGATTCCACCGGCGGCGGCTTTTTCATGACGAGCAACGACCACGAACGCCTGCTTGCCCGCGAGAAGCCCGGCTACGACGGGGCCGAGCCGGCCGGGAACTCGGTGGCGGCGATGAACCTGGTGCGGCTGCAAGAGCTGACCGGCGACGACCGCTATCGCCGCAAAGCCGAAAGCACGTTCCGCGCCTTTTCGAAGACCATCGAGCGATCGCCGGCGGCGCTTTCCGAGATGCTGCTGGCGCTTGATTTCCATCTCGACCGCGTGAAACAGATCTTGATTGTTGCCCGCGACTCGCGAGCCCAAGCCGAGCCTTTCCTGATCGAGCTTCGACGAAACTTCGTGCCGAATCGCATCCTTGGCATTGTGACGGAAGACGAGCTGCCCAGGCATGTCGACAACGTGCCTCTCCTCAAGGACAAGCGGGCCATACGGGGTAAGACCACCGCCTATGTGTGCGAACAACAAGTTTGCGAACTGCCGACGTCGAACCCCGCGGTGTTCGCGGCGCAGATCACCAAAGTGGAACCGCTACCGCGAACCGTAACATCAGAGCCCTGAGCGCAAGCGACGGGTTAAGGACGTGTATCCGCCTCACGCGGCGGAACCGCGTCTCCCCGAATCGGTGCGTATTTCGGCATTGTCTTCGGACTACTCGAAACGTTTGCGCGCTTGGCCCTTCGTTTGCGCTCGGGGCTCTGAAGTTGCGTCACGAAATGCGGTGCACCGATACTTGACCAACCCCCGCCGGCGGGTTAGGATTCTCGATAGTGATCGCTTGTCGATTCTTCGTTGTGGCGGCCTTGGGGACCCTTCCTCTTGTCGCCGCCGAGCCGGAGCTGGCGTTGCGCGGGCTGGTCGAGCCGCCGCGGCGGGCCGGTGTGGCGCTCTACGGAGCCGTTACGCCATTCCACCGACGGACTTTCAGTGACAACAAAGGCCGCTTTGAGTTCAAGAAAGTCCCCGCGGGCAGCTACACGGTGGCTGTCTTCCACCCTCGTTTGGGGGAGTCGCGAACCACGGTCGAGGTGACGCCCGGCTTCGCTGACGAACGAGGCGTCGTGGAGGTGACAGTGCAGCTTGCACCCACCGAGGCGTCCGGCGAGCGAGCGCTGGTGAATCGCACGACGGTCGAAGCGCGTGACCTCAGTGTCTTGCCGAAAGCGGTTTCCTTGTTACGAAAAGCCCAGCGCAAACTCGGCAAGGGCCGAGTCGACGCCGCCATCCTCGATCTCGAGCGAGCGGTGGAAATCTCCGAGGGTTTCGTCGAGGCTTGGAATTTGGTGGGGACGATTTTTTACCAACAAGCCGCGTACCCGCGCGCCGAAGAAGCGTTCCGAAAAGCTCTCGCCTTGGATGAAGACGGCTTTGAGCCGATTGTCAATCTCGGCGGTACGTTGCTGTCGATGAAGCGGCCGGCCGATGCCCTTCCCTACAACACCCGAGCTGTGTCGACGAGGCCGGAAAGCGCGCTTGCCAACTCGCAGATGGGTATCAATTATTTTCTACTGGAACACGATACCGAGGCGTTGCGGTATCTCGATAAGGCGAAGCGCATTGACCCTTCGCACTTTTCTCATCCGCAACTGATTCTGGCGCAGATACATGCCCGTCACGGGCGACGCGAAGCGGTGCTGCGGGAACTCGAGGACTTCCTCGATCGTCACCCCGACTCGCCATTGCGAGCGGCGGTCCAAGCGGGTATCAAGCGTCATTCCGGCTCGTCACCGCCCGCCGCGCGGTGAAGAACGGGGAAAGCCCTCCGGGGAGAAATCCGCCCCGTTCCCGTCCCGCACAAATTTTCCAAACATTTCGGGCCAAGATGTTTTATTCTGGAGGGATTGGATCAAGCGGTGCAACGTACCCAAAAAGAGGACGGTTCCACTCCGCGGCCTCGCGGTGTGCCGCGGCCGGCCGATCAACGCACGATGTTGACCGCCATGGTGCGCGTGCTTTCCGAACGCGACCAGGCCGAAGAGGCTTTGCGTCTAAGCCGTGAACGCTTTGACTTAGCCGCGAGCACGACCGAAGACGGCTTGTTTGACTGGGACCTCAACGCCAACCGGCTTGATTACTCGCCTCGTTGGAAGGCGATGTTGGGCCTCTCCCAGGGAGATATCGGCGACACGCCCGATGAGTGGTTCGCTCGCGTCTATGCGGATGACCGGCCGCTTCTACGTAAGACCATTGCCGACCATCTCGAAGGCCAAACGGCTCGTTTCGAAAGCGAACATCGCATCCTGCACGGTGACGGTTCTTATCGTTTCGTTCGCTGTCGTGGTATCGCGATTCGAGACGGCGACGGGCAACCGACGTACGTTGTCGGCTCGCAAACCGACGTCACCTCGCAGCGTCAAGTTCAGCGTGAGTTGCGTAACGCGGCGGTGAAAGACCCGCTGACCGGGTTGGCGAATCGGGCCTACTTTCTGCGGCGACTCGAACGGGCTTGCCGGCGCGCGCAGACCCGGCGCAGTGAAGTCTTCGCGGTGGAAGTGCTTGATCTGGACCGTTTCAAAGTGGTGAACGACAGCCTGGGGCATCCCGGGGGCGACGAGTTGTTGATTCAGGTAGCAGCGGCAGTGAAAACGTGCCTGCGCCCGAGCGACCTGATCGGCCGGCTGGGGGGCGATGAGTTTGCCGTTTTGCTCGAAGGATTGACCGGCGAGACGCAAGCGATTCGCGTGGCGGAGCGGATGCAAAGCAAACTCTCGCGGCCGTTCCAGGTCGGGGGCCAGGATGTCTTCACGGCGGCCGGCATCGGGATTGCTATGGCCCATGGTCCGCGCACCAAACCCGCCGATCTATTGCGTGCCGCCGAAGTGGCGATGCATCGCGCCAAGGTTTTGGGGAAGGGCCGGTACGAGCTGTTTGATCAGGCGACGGACCGCTGGGACGACGAGTTTGTCCACATCGAAACGGATCTTCACCGAGCTTGCGAACAGAACGAGTTCGTGATCCATTATCAGCCGATCGCCGAGGCGGCCGGCGGCAGCATTAACGGCTGTGAATCTCTTTTGCGCTGGGAGCATCCGGAGAAAGGGTTGCTGTTCCCGGGCCAATTTATGCCGGTGGCCGAGGAGACTGGGCTGATCACCGAAATTACCGACTGGCTTCTGCGAACGGCTTGCTCGTCGGCGATCTCTTGGCAACGCGAGGGTTTGGGCGCGATTCGTGTCAGCGTCAACATTTCGGGGCGTCAATTTCACGAGAACAATCTGTATGAAGCTGTTTCGAAAGCTTTGGAAGAGACGGGGCTGGCTCCGGAATTGTTGCAGTTGGAGTTGACCGAAACGTCGATGATTGACAATGCCGAGGCGGTGGTCGAGCCGCTGGTCGGGATTGCGAATCTCGGGGTTCGCATTTCTCTCGACGATTTCGGGACCGGGTATTCCTCGTTGATGCACTTACGCAGTTTTCCGATCCACGCCTTGAAGATTGATGAGTGTTTCGTACGCTGCATCACGAACGACCCTGACGATGCCGCGATCACCGCGGGGCTGATATCGCTCGCGCACGGCCTTCGATTGAAGGTCGTGGCCGAAGGGGTGGAAACGCCGGAGCAATTCCAGTTTCTCAAAGAACATGATTGCGATGAGATCCAGGGGCACATTATCAGCCCGGCGCTCGACCGCGACGCCTTCGCGGAGATCTTGCGACATGGCTGGTTGCCCGAGCGCGACGCGGGCGATGGGAGCGTATAACCATGGCCGAAACCTCACTGTGGCTCGTCGGGGCTCTGTTGGTGGTCGGGACAACGGTTCTCGTGGCGATGTGGCGTTCTTCGAAGGGCCGAGACAATCGCTTTGAACAGGTTTTCTCGCGGATGGAAGCGCGGCTTGATGAGCAAGGCCGCCGCGCCGAAACGCTGGCGACGGGTTTGGACGAACGCGGCGGGCGCACCGAAGACATCGTCCGCGCCTTGGACCGCGAGCTGCGTCAGGGCCAAGCGGCCGCCGGCGAGGCGCTGATTGCCCGTCTCGGGGAAGCCGGCCGGCAACAACAAAAGTCCATTCACGAGCTTGAGCAAAGCCAGCTGCGACGCATCGAGGAATTGAAGGAGCAGATCGAGCGCCGGCACATGGAAACGTACAAGAGCTTGAACCAGACGTTGCAGGCCGGAGTCGATCGCGTGCAACAGCAGATGACGCAGGCCGTCACCCACAACAGCGACGAACTCGGCAAGCGCATGGATAAGCTCACCGCCTCGACCGACAAGCGCTTGCTCGATATCGGCGGGCAGGTTGATGAGCGCCTCTCGGAAGGTTTTGAAAAGACCGTGGCGACGTTTGCCGACGTTCAAAAACGCCTGGAGTTGATTGACGACGCGCAGAAGAAGATTACCGAGCTGTCGGGCAATGTCGTTAGCTTGCAAGAAGTGCTGGCCGACCGCACTTCGCGTGGGACCTTCGGAGAAGTGCAACTGCACGCGTTGGTGAAGAATGTTCTGCCCGAGTCGAGCTACGGCATGCAGTACACCCTTTCGAACGGACGCTGCGTCGACTGCATGATGTTTCTGCCGGAACCGACCGGAAGCGTCGCGATCGATTCGAAATTTCCGCTGGAGAACTTTCGGCGCAAGACCGACCCGGCGCTCAGCAAGAGCGACCGCGAGGCGGCGGGGAAAGAGTTCGCCCGCAATGTCCTCACTCATATCCAGGACGTCGCGAAAAAGTACATTATTGACGGTGAGACGGCCGATTTCGCGGTGTTGTTCATTCCCGCCGAGGCGGTCTTCGCCGAGATCCACGGGCGGCACCCCGACTTGGTCGAGAAAGCCCATCGCTTGGGGGTCATGCCGGCCTCGCCGACGACGTTGTTCGCCATCTTGACGACGGCGGCGGCCGTGCTCAAGGACGCCGCGACGCGCGAGCAGGTCCACATCATTCAAGAGCACTTGAGCAGATTGGGTGTGGACTTCAACCGCTTCCAAACGCGCATGGACAATCTCGCGCAGCACATCGATCAGGCCCACCGCGACGTTGAACTGGTTAACACCTCGGCCCGCAAAATTACCAGCCGCTTTTCAAAAATCGAACGACTCGATCTGGGGGCCGGTGACGGGCCGATTCCGGTGGAGGCGCCGGGTCTGGCAGAAGCACCGGTGCCGGTGGAAGCGCCGAAACGCAAAGGTGCGGCGGGGTAGTGCTACGGCGCGGACTTCCCGGTTAGCCTAAGCAAGAAAATTTGCGCGATCCAAGCATAGTGGGAGAGACTGGAGATTGACCTGTCCCCGGCGCGGCAAAGCTTAGTGTTCGAGGCGGATTCACCCGACCAGGAGACCCATCCCATGAAAACTCGTCGTGGATTTCTAAAACTTGGCGCCGCGGCGGTCCCGACGATCCTCGGGGCGGCCGACAAGTCCGACCACAAGCGTCCGATCTTGGGTTCGGGCGACCACGCCTATGAGGCGATTCACGATTGGTGCCGAGTTCCCGCGCACATCAAGCTCGGCAACACGCACGGCATCGTGGAGGACTCCCAGGGTCGCATCTACCTGTGCCATACGGTTCACGCCGACAGCTCAAGCGACCACACTATGTTGGTCTTCGATGAAGACGGAAATTCATCAAGAGCTGGGGCGGGGAATTTCGCGGCGGAGCGCACGGACTGCACCTGCGGAAGGAAGGCGGCGAGGAGTTTCTCTACCTTACTGATACAGGGAAGGGACGGCGCAAGGGAATTCATCCCGATTACACGAAAGTCGTCAAGACGACACTGGAGGGGGAAGAAGTCTTTCGCATCGGCTATCCGAAGCAGAGCCCTTACTACGAGGTGGACGGCGAGGGTCGGCTGGCGAGGGTCGGCCGGCGACGAAGTACAGCCCGACGAATATCGCGATCGCCGCCAACGGAGATATCTATGTGGGCGACGGATACGGCGGCTACCGCATCAGCCAATACGACAAGAAGGGCGGGTTTATTCGCACGTTCGGGGAACATGGGAAAGAGCCGGGGCAGTTGTGGCGTCCGCATGGTCTGATCGTCGATCGCCGCCGAGGCCGCGAGGAGTTGCTGATCGCCGACCGAACCAACAACCGTTTGCAGTACTTCTCGATGGACGGCAAGTACTTGCGGATCGAGAAGGGGGTGGATCGTCCCTGCCATTTCGACGAAAAGAACGGCGTGTTACTGATCCCCGATCTCGGGGCGCGAGTGACCTTGATGGACCGCGATAATCGCATGATCGCGCATCTGGGCGCCGACCCCACCGGCGACTACGAGGAGCGGCGCAAGAAATCACGGGAGCAATTTATTCCGGGGAAGTTTATTTGTCCGCACGGCGCGTGTTTTGACCACGACGGCAATATTTTTGTCGCCGAGTGGGTGGAGATCGGCCGTGTGACGAAGCTGCGCAAGGTTTCGTAGGTTTATCGGGGCCCGTCACGAGTGCGCGCCCCACGAAGCCGAGCGGGTTTGGCTTTGCTTTAGAATAAGATCGACCTTCTCTATTCGGGGCGTGGCGCAGCCTGGTAGCGCGCCTGCTTTGGGAGCAGGAAGCCGGGGGTTCGAATCCCTCCGCCCCGACCATTGTTTTCAATAACTTACAAGTCTCGGTGTTGAAACCTGTTGTTTTGTGAGGCGCTGAACAGCTACAAAATTGACTACAGCGGCTTTCTCACAGCGGGCATTGAGTTCGATATCCCCGTGTAATCGACGACATACGTGCCATGGAAAGGCGCCTGCACTCCTGCTCTTGGGACAGGTGCGCACGGGAGGGTTTGACCGCGACCTGCCCAGACGGCAGTTGCCCCGCCGTCCTTCCGTCGGGGACCAAGCAACTGAGTTTTCCGCCGAGCGGACCCTTTCGAAATCAGTGCAGGGCAACTTTCACTCACGCCGGAGGGGAACGCTCTTTTCGAAATTCCGGTTCAGGACGATGAACTTGAGCGCAAGCTCTTCAATCTACACGGCTGCGCAATTTTGCCGAACGACAGGTGGGTGTCCAAACCACGCAGCGACAGTCCACGTTTGGTACGGCGTTTCCGACTCTTACCTGAACGTAGCTCGACGGAGTCTACGCCTGGAATGCTGATATCAGTTTGCTCGCGCGCCGCCCGTTGAAATTCGGCGATGGAACGTGTATGCTTGACCGACCGATTGTAGTTGCACGCTTGGAGTTAGCGTGCGGCAACACAGCGCGGTAAGCTTCGAGTGCGGTGGGCTTAACGGCAATCGTCAAGTCATATGCGATTCACAGAACGGGAAACCGAGAAACTACTTCTCTTTGCGGCCGCGGAATTGGCCGGGAAACGCAAGGCGCGCGGGCTGAAGCTCAATCATCCCGAGGCCGTCGCGCTGATCACCGCCGAAGTACTAGAGGGCATCCGAGATGGCAAGAGCGTAGCGGAGCTAATGTCCAAGGGGGCCGGGATCCTCGGCAGAGACGACGTCATGGAAGGCGTGCCCGAGATGATCAAGGAGATACAGGTCGAGGGCACCTTCCCCGACGGCACCAAGTTGGTGACCATCCACGATCCGATTCGTTAAGGAGAGCGCAGTGATACCCGGAGAATACTTTGTTGAAGACGGCGAGCTGGAACTCAATGCCGACCGCGAAACGATACGGATCCGTGTCGACAATCTCGGCGATCGACCCGTACAGGTCGGTTCCCACACGCATTTTTTCGAAGCCAACCGTTTTCTGCGGTTTCAGCGCGAACAGGCCTACGGATTCCGGCTCGACATTCCCGCCGGAACGGCCCTCAGGTTTGAGCCCGGCGAGGGTCGCGAAATCGACCTAGTGGAATTCGCCGGCGGCCGTCAGTTGTGGGGCATGAACGCTCTTGTCCAGGGCGACCTGGACGACCAACGTGACTCCGCGATGGCGCGAGCCAAAGACGCCGGTTATCTGGAGACATCGCAGTGAAAATCGATCGCCGCCGCTATGCCGCTCTCTACGGCCCTACCGTGGGCGACCGTGTGCGCCTCGGCGATACGAATTTGATTGCCGAGGTCGAGAGAGACCACACGCATTACGGGGAAGAGGTAGTGTTCGGCGGAGGCAAGGTGATTCGGGACGGGCAAGGTCAGTCCCAGCGCACTCGAGCGCAGGGGACGCCGGACGTCGTTATCACGAACGCGGTCATCATCGATCATTGGGGCATTGTCAAGGCGGATATTGGTGTTCGTGACGGAAAGATCAGCGCCATCGGCAAGGCAGGCAATCCGGACATTCAGGATGGCGTAACCGACGGCTTGGCCATCGGACCGGGAACCGAGATCATTGCGGGAGAAGGAAAGATTCTCACGGCGGGCGGCATCGACGCCCACATTCATTTCATCAGTCCCCAGCAAGCATGGGAGGCGATCTACAGCGGTATCACAACGATGCTGGGAGGGGGAACGGGCCCCGCCGAGGGAACCAAGGCGACAACATGCACGCCGGGCGCTTGGAACCTTCATCGCATGCTGGAAGCCATCGAGGACCTGCCTCTCAACTTCGGGTTCCTCGCCAAAGGGAATTCCTCCCGAAAAGAACCTTTGGAGGAACAACTGCGAGCCGGCGCGATTGGCCTCAAGCTGCATGAAGACTGGGGCACGACCCCTTCCGTGATCGACAACGCGCTGTCGGTGGCCGAGGAGTTTGATGTTCAGGTAGCGATCCACACCGATACCCTTAACGAATCGGGGTTTGTCGAGAACACGATCGCCGCGTTCAAGGATCGTGCGATCCACACCTATCACAGCGAAGGGGCCGGCGGAGGCCATGCGCCCGACATTCTAAGAGTGCTCTCTTCCGGCAACGTCCTGCCCTCGAGCACCAACCCCACGATGCCTTACACGGTGAACACACTGGAAGAGCATCTGGACATGCTGATGGTATGCCACCACCTCAATTCTCAGGTGCCTGAGGATGTAGCTTTCGCGGAATCCCGGATTCGGCCCGAAACCATGGCGGCGGAGGATGTGTTGCACGACCTGGGCGCCATCAGCATGATGGCTTCGGACTCTCAGGCCATGGGACGGGTAGGTGAGGTGATTTTGCGCACTTGGCAGACCGCGCATTCGATGAAGGCACAGCGCGGGCCGCTGGCGGGTGACTCCGAACGCAATGATAACGGGCGGATCCGGCGCTACATTGCCAAGTACACGATCAATCCGGCCATCACACATGGAATCGCGGATTACGTCGGGTCCGTGGAAGTGGGGAAGCATGCCGACCTCGTGCTGTGGGAGCCGGCCTTCTTTGGGGTCAAGCCGAATGTCATCGTCAAAGGCGGCATGATTGCCGCCGCGCTGATGGGTGACCCGAACGCATCGATTCCGACTCCCGAGCCGGTTCGTTATCGACCGATGTTTGGTGGCATGGGTAAGGCGATGGATGAGCTTTGCGTCAGCTTCGTCTCTCAGGCCGCCCTCGACGACGATACGCTCCCGGAGCGGCTTGGGAGAACGGCGCTGGCCGTAAGGAAAACACGTTCGGTTCGAAAAGCAGACATGATCTTGAACGATGCCCAGCCACAGGTGGACGTCGATCCGGAGAACTATGAGGTGCGGGTCGACGGCGAGCTGGTCAAGAGCGAGCCGGCCCAAGAATTGCCTTTGGCCCAGCGTTACTTCTTGTTTTAGGGAGTACCGACTAGTATCGACTGAGGTTCACCGGCGGACACAATAAGCATGAGTCTGATCAGGATTGAATCGCTTGATGAGCCGGGCCCTCCGGCTGAAGGGGAGCAAGTAATCGAGTTGCCGATGGCGGCTGAGGACCGGCGGCGCGTCCGACGACGTATCCGAGCACCGGACGGGTTGGAATTCGCATTGTGTCTGCCCACGGGCACGAAGCTCATGCCGGGGCAGCCGCTTCATCGCGATACGGGACGGCTGTATGTCGTCGCGGCGGCTCCGGAGGACGTCATCGTGATCCATCCCAGAGACAAGACCGAGGCCGCAAAAGTTGGCCACCTGGTGGGCAACCTGCATCGGGACATCGATTGCACGGAAGAAGCTATCGTGGTGTTGTGGGACGAGTCGTTACAGGATCGCCTCCAACGTGAGGGCTTTGTTTTCGAAAGGGATCGCCGTCCCTTCCATGGAAATCCCACGAGCGGACACAGCCACTCATGAAGCCGCTTTCTTTCCTACGCTCGCTGCAGGTCTTCGATTCGCAATTCCCCGTCGGGGCGTTCGTTCATTCCGGAGGGCTCGAGACGTACGGCCACTTGCCGCTCGATACCAGAGGTCTGGGCCAGCTTATGGGGAATCAGGTGCGCCTTGGATGGGGAAGGCTGGATCTCGCGGCGGCTTGTTTGGCTTGGCGCTCTTGTGATGAGTCCGAGGTCTTGGAAGGTCTTTGCAAGGAAGTAGACGCCAGTAAAATTATTCCGGGACAACGGAGCAGTAGTCTGCGACACGGCTGGCGCATGCTGACTCTTTTGGCGAGGCTCTATCCCGAACGGGTCAGCGGCCGCCCGTTGCCGAAGCCGCACCAAGCGATCGTTGTCGGCGTATTCTGCGGGCGCATGGGGATTCCCGAAAGCGACTGCGCGCTGGCGTTCGCGCAGTCCACGGCTACGGCGTCCCTCGCGGCCGCGACGCGTTCGATGGAGCTAAGCCCCGGACAGGCGCAGGAAATCTTGACTGAGTTGCAACCGAGCTTAGTCCGGCAAGTGGAAACGGTACGAGCGGACCCCGAGGCGTCTCTCTTCAGCTCGACGCCTGCGTTGGATATCCGATGTCACCAGCAAGCCTATTTGAGGACACGGCTGTTTCAGTCTTGAGAGGCTTGGTGTAATGTGGAGTCCGGTTCAAACCAAGAGAACCTTCCACCGGCGGCCCCGCCGGAACCGTCCGTGGCGGACGATGGCACAGGGGGTAGCGCGATCTCTATGAAAGCCGTCAAGATCGGGGTCGGAGGGCCAGTTGGTTCCGGCAAGACAGCCTTGCTGCACTCACTGTGTAAACTGCTGGAAGATCGCTATGACCTGGCTGTGATCACAAACGACATCTATACCTATGAAGACGCGGAATTTCTAGTTCGCAGCGGAGCTCTGCCCGCCGAAAGGATTCGAGGAGTCCAAACGGGAGGCTGCCCGCACACGGCGATTCGCGAGGACACGTCCGTGAATCAGGAAGCTGTGGATGAGATGCTCGCGCGTTTTCCCGACCTGGACGTTTTGTTTCTTGAATCCGGCGGAGACAACCTGGCCGCGTCGTTCAGTCCGGAACTTGTCGACGTGAGCATCTATGTCGTGGATGTGTCGGGCGGAGACAAGGTTCCACGAAAGGGGGGACCCGGTGTGACTCGCAGCGATCTATTGGTGATTAACAAGACAGACTTGGCGCCGCATGTGGGAGCGGATCTCGCCATCATGGAGCGCGACGCCCGCGAGTTGCGTGGTGACAAGCCGGTCCTGTTTACAAACCTCCGTAGCGGTGAAGGTGCGGAAGAGGTTGGCCGCTGGATCCGGCATGACGTGCTGTTCGAGGCGCGCCGGCCGCTTGGTCGCGAAGGTGAGTGAACCCAGAGTATGGATGGCCGGCTTCGATTGGTTTTCCGGGCGCGAGGCAACGAGACCCATCTCGCTGAATCCTATGTCCAGTCGCCACTGAAGATCTTGAGACAGTTCCACCTTCCCGATGGGCGGGCTGTGGTGCAGATTCTTCAGACAACTCCAGGGATATTTGCAGGCGACGACTATCAAGTCGAGGTTGTCGTTGAGTCAGGTGCGCGCGTGGTGATGATGAACCCGTCGGCTACGAAGCTTCATCGCATGACGGGAGGCGGTTTCGCGAGGCAGCGATACAATGTTGCGGTACACGATGAGGCTCATTTGGAGTATTATCCGGCGCTGAATATTCCTTTTCCGGAGGCGGACTTCCGTCAGACGCTTCAGATCAACCTCTCCCCCAAAGCTCGGTTCGCGCTCGTCGAAACGTGGGCCATGGGTCGCGTGGAGAGAGGTGAGCACCTGCTGTTTCGAAGGTTGTCGTCCCGGACCGCGGTCGATCTTGCCGGCAAGCCCCTGTACCGTGACGCCTTGGAGTTGACACCGGCATCCGACTCTTCGCGAGACTGGGGCGTACTGGAAGGAAAACGATATCACGCAACCGGCTTCTGGTTCGGAGAGTGTGTCAAGCCGGTCGAGCCGCTTCCCGCGGCCCCGCTCGATTCCCTCCAGGCATTTGGAGCGGTAGAGCAAGGCCAGCACTACTTCCGAGGCCTTTTCGACGATGGCGTGGAAATGAGCCAAGCGGTGGGCTGGGTGATCCAGCGTATGTGCTGTGCCTGGGGACAGGCCGACCCACCACTTCGTTCGTTTTCGGGCTAGAGTTTTTTTCTCGATCCAGGGGAAAGGAAGAGGAAGCACGACTTGCACAGGAGAGAAGAGGACGGGCCGGCGGGAACGGGAAGCGTGGATTCGCAGTCCACGTCTCCGTTTCTCGTATGACCCGGCGACAGGACCGGGTAAATCCAAGGAAAATAGATATAGTCCTATTACCAAGGTTGTAGTACTATATATGCAACGGTCGGTGGACCGGCCCAAGACTGCGGGATGCCCAATCCCGAT
This sequence comes from Bryobacterales bacterium, assembly GCA_965248235.1. GTDB lineage: Bacteria > Acidobacteriota > Terriglobia > Bryobacterales > UBA6623 > UBA6623. The sequence goes on from CBDFIU010000005.1 coordinate 1,068,633, forward strand.
CCCGGTAGGGGCCGGGACCCGCGGCGGCCAGGGAGAGCTTACTCGGTTTGGGGTTTTGATGGCATCGGCTTTACTTCGCTATCGCACGTACGTTGTCTTGCTTGGCGCGGCGCTGTTCGTCTTGGCGGTCCGTTCAGAGTCGGCCGAGGTGGTCGAGGTGCTGCGGCCCGCCGTATTGGCCGCGGGGGCGATCGCTTTCGCGGGAACCCGCCTGCGCGTCTCGAGCCTCGGGGTCGGAATAGCCGTGCCGAACCTGATCCTCGCGGCCGGGCTCAGTTCCCTGGCGGCACCCTTGGCCGCTTTGCTCGCCGCCTTGGTCGCGATGGCGCGATATCAGTTGGAGCACGGCTCGCCACGCTCCGCCTCGGGGTTCCTAGTCCGCGCGCTGTGTGCCGGCGGCAGCGGATTCTGGTCGGCGCTGGTATACGCGGCGCTCGCCGCCGCCGGAGGATCGCCTTTGTGGGCACTGGCAATTGCGAGTTTGATCTTCTTGCTCGGGACCGGCGTGAGCGAATCGATCCTTGAGCGCATGCCCTACTGGAAGCGGCTCTGGTTCGAGCGCACCCGCGGGAGTTTGATCTCAGCTCTGCTATGGACCCCGGCCTCCGTCGCGATCGGCTTGCTGCTGCTTCCCACGATCGGGTCCGAGACCGGCGCCTTCCAAGGGGATTGGTTTTGGGCCGGACTCTCGGTTTGCATCCTTTTCTACGGCCTGTGCGAATACCGCCTCGGGCCGCTCTACGAAGACCAGTGGCGGCAAGAAGAGACCGATCGCATCTTCTTGAGCGCCGTCGAGGCACTGGCGCTGGCCGTGGACGCCAAAGACAGCGTCAGCAGCGGACACTTGAAACGGGTACAGCGTTACACGACCGAGATCGCCAAGGCTCTCGGTTGCGGCGACCGCGAAGTCCGAACCCTGGAGTTCGGAGCTTTGCTGTACGATATCGGAAAAATCGCCGTCCCCGAGGGTTTGCTGACGAAACCGGGCCGCCTTTCCCCCGAGGAGTTCAACCACGTCGCGAGCCATGTGCAAATCGGGGCGGAAATTTTGGCCGCCGTCAATTTCCCGCTGCCCGTGGCGGAACTGGTCCTGTGCCACCACGAGAACTGGGACGGCACCGGATATCCCCGCCGGTTGAAGGGGGGCGCGATTCCGTTAACGGCGCGCATCCTCACGGTCGTGGACGCTTTCGACGCGCTGACTACTGATCGCCCCTATCGCCCGGCCATGAAGGTCGAAGACGCGATCGAGCACATCAAGAGCCGTCGCGGGACGGCCTTTGCCCCGCGCGTGACCGACGTCTTGATCGATCTGCTGCCTCGCCTCGAACCCGAGATCCGGAACGACCCACAAACCAATCGTCAGTCGGCCGAACGCCGCCTATCGCTGCAAAGTCCCCGCAGCATCGACGTGCGGCAAACTTCTCTGACGCCCGAAGAGCGCATCGAAAGTCTCAAGCAGTTGCGAGGTGTCGCCCGCCAACCCGTCGAAGACGAGGACCTTCAGGCTTGGGAGCGGTTGCTGGCAACCTTGGGATTTCATCTGACGTCGCGGCAATTGCTGGAGTTCGTCTTTGCGCCGCTCGCCTCACGCGTTCCTTTCGATGAATGCGCGGTTTTGATGTTGTCCGACGGCGCCCTGACGCCGATCTACTGCCCGGGACGCGAGACCGATATGTTGCGCCGGCTGCGCTGCCCGATCGACCCCAGCCCGAGCGGATGGGTGGCCGGGCACGGCGAGTCTCTTGTCAACGGCAACCCGATGGGCGAACACTCCGAACTCGGGTTGATGGCCTGGGTGATGGGATTGAAGGCCGCCTTAGTTGTTCCTCTCTGGGAGAACGGTCGAGTGGTCGGCACTTTCAACGTCTATTCAAAGACCGCGGGTGTCTATTCGAGAGAGCAGGCTGATTGGACGGAGAAGATTTCCGGGACGCTGGGACCCATACTACGGCGGTCGTTGGCGTTTGACCGCGGCCCCATCCCGGCCGATGACCGCTTGACAGGTTTGCCGGGCGCCGATGCTATCTTGCGTCGTCTGCGGGGGGAAGTGGATCTGGCTCGCGAGGAGAAACGCAGCAGCTCCGTTCTGTTCTTGAATATCGAAGACTTCCATGCCGTGAATGCTCGCTTTGGATTTCAGCGAGGCGACCAGCTTTTGCGGGTGCTGGCGAACACGGCGAGCGGGATGCTGCGCAAGTTGGACTACCTAGGCAGGCTGGGAGAAGATCAGTTCCTGGCCGTGCTTGGCGGAATTCAAGACAGCGATCTGGAGATTTTGGCCGAAAGGTTACAGAGCGAGCTTTCGCGTCGCTTAACCGAGGTTCACCGTGAGTCGGGCGTTGCCACGAGGGTCGGCGTTGCTTCGGCTTGTTTTCCGGCCGACGGTCCTACCGCCGAGGAGCTGGTGGTCGTCAGCAAATACCGTCTTCACCAAAGTCCGGAAGAACCGACCGCCCCGGTCGAGCCGGAATCTCGGCAGTTCGAGCGTCTCACGGAGACGGTTGCCGCAAAGCCTCCGGGCCGGCACGACATCTAAATTTTGTTTCGGTATCGACTTTTCCCGTCCGCCCCGCGTCGATAGAATCAGAGGTGCTCCCGCGGGGTTAACCAGCTATGCCCACCATGGTTCGAATCGGATTCATTGTGCTCGTGCTCGGCACGGTGTGTTTGCCGGGCGCCGATCTGCGGAACGTCCGCTCGGTCTACGCTTGGCCGATGACGAAGTCGTTTGATCAATACCTCGCCCAGCAGATTACCGCCGAAGACGTTTTCGACGTCGTGGTTGATCCCAAACTGGCCGGGGCGATTCTCACCGACCGCATCGACGCCCCTTTTCTAGCCGCCATGGATGAGCTGTTTCCATTGCCCGAGGAAGAGGCCGGGGAAGAAGCGAAAGACGAGGACGCTGAAGACGCTTCGTCCGATGAGAGCATTGAAGCCGGCGGTGCGATGAAACGGCCGAAGAACCGGGTCTTGGGCCGCCCCCGCGGAACCCTTTTCTTGGTGAATGTGCAAAGCCGCAAGGTCATCTGGTCGACCTATCTCAAGGAATACGAGGCTACCCCCAACAAGCTCAATCAGCTGGCTCGCGACGTGGTGGGAAGAATCAAGGAAGAGTTGGGCTTCACTCCTTAGCGCCCGAGCCGCTGTTGTCGCATTCGGCTCGATCTTCTAGCGACTCGATTGACTCTTTGCACCGGGGAATCGGCGTATGGAGTGGTTGGAGTTGCGCCGTTGGCTCGGCCTGTCGCTTGCGCTCAGGGCTCGGTATCCGCTTCTTGGGGCCCTTTCGGGAACGGGTACACTGTGGGCGCGAACCGGGCGGCAGCGGACTTACCCATGGGAGGCGAAAACATTTATGAACAGTTCCTGGCCGGCAGCGGTCATTCACCTCACGAACCGGCGGCTTTGCGTGACTCCGGCGCGGTTGTCCCCTGGCGCCGCGGCCTCGACGGCGAGGTTGAAGTGTTTTGGGTCCGGCGGGCCGAAGCGTTGCGCTTCATGGGGGGCTGGTATTCTTTCCCGGGCGGAGGCGTAAGTCGTCACGACGCGGAGATTTCGGTTCATGTCGATGCTCGCCCTGATCCCGATGCCGGTGAGCCCCCGTCCGCGGAGTTGCTTGCCTGCGCGGCGCGGGAGTTGTTTGAGGAGATCGGCGTTCTAACGGCGACCTCTCCGACGAGCGCTGCTGAGGAAGGAACTCTCGTTCGCGGAGATCCTCTCGCGCCTCGATGTCGACATTGACGGCTCAAGGTTCGTTTTCGCCGGCCGCTGGATCACGCCCGAGAGCAACCCTGTTCGCTTTGACGCTCGATTCTACCTGCTCGAATGGCCCGCCGATGAGCCACAGCAGCCCGAGGTGATACCTGGGGAACTCGACAGCGGCGAATGGATTCGGCCGCGCGACGCCCTGGCTCAACGCGAGCGCGGGGAGCTGCTGATTCCGCCGCCGGGCGTCTACATTCTCGAAGCGCTGGGCGAGGAGGGTCCCGTCGACGGCCTCGCCCGCCTCCAGGAGCCCCAAGGAATCGACCTGGGGCCGTTTCGTCGCATGGAGTTTCTGCCGGGCTGCCATCAGTTCCCGTTGCGGACGCCCACTTTGCCGCCGGCAACTCACACGAACGCTTACGTACTCGGCACCGAAGAGCTGGCGCTGATCGATCCGGGCGCCTCGGATTCGAATGAAATCGAAGCCTTGCGGCAAGGGCTCGCCGATTTGCTCAAGGAGCCGGGAAAACATTTCAGCGCGATCTGGCTAACTCATCATCACCCTGATCACGTTGGCGGCGTCGAGGCGATGCGGCGTTTCTTGGATGTTCCGGTATGCGCGCACCGGCTCACGGCCGAGCGTTTAGCCGAGTCGTCGATTTCGATCGATCGGGAGTTGAGCGACGGCGATCGGATTCGGCTACAGGGAGATCCGGAACTCGCCGTCGAGGTTCTGCACACACCGGGTCACGCCGGGGGCCACGTTTGTTTCTTCATTCGCCGTCTCGGGGCCTTGGTTGCGGGCGACATGGTGGCCGGGATCGGTACGATCGTCATCGACCCGCCTGATGGCGACATGGACGATTACCTACGCTCGATCGAGAGGCTGATCGAGCTGAATCCCCGTTATGTGTTGCCGGGACATGGCTCATTCGGTCCCAATGGGGTCGGCAAGCTGCGCGTGATCCGCGATCATCGTCTGATGCGCGAAGCGAGGGTGTTGGAGGCCTGGCGGGCCGGAGCGCGAGAGCCCGCCGAGATGTTGCCGACCGTGTACGCTGACGCCGATCCGCGGGTTTATCCGCTGGCTGGAAGGCAAATCTTGGCACACCTGGAACGGTTGCGAAAAAACGGGCGACTCGCGGCGGACGATTCGTTATAGTTCCATCGGTTCGGTGCTACGCGTTCCCGCCGCCCTTTCAGGGCTCGCCCGGGTGGGGATTCCACCCAGGGTTCCACCGTTCCCGGCTCCACCCCGGGCTAATTTCCCGGCGCCGCTTCGCGGCTCAGGAGGTTCGTTGGTCTTGTCGGACACAACTCTCGAAAGTTTTTTGGAGGAGAAAGATGTCGCCAGGAGTGGCGACACGGCACGCTAAAGCGCGCGCCACGTCGGACGGGCCGAGGCTGTTTTCGGAAGAGTCCGTCTCTCTGAACGCCGGCGTTCATTAAGACCGCCAAGAAAATGGGGGGAGTCGTCGACCTGAACGTTTCGGTTGGGTCAAGTCGCATCGGACGAATGCTCCTACGCCCCGTCCGGGGCTTGCCGTTTTTTGGCGTGAAACCCCGGGCTGAAGCCCGGGGCTACTTTCCCGTCGCCGCTCCACAGCTGCACGACAGGTGCGGCCTGATTGGGCTATGTCGTAACCCGCCGTACGCTCGAAGGGGATTTTCGGAGGAGTGCCTCTTCGCAACTGTAAACTCTCTTTGCCTGACGTGACCGACCCACGAATGGCGGCGAATTGAGCGGATGAGGGCGGCAATGGTCCGCTGACCGGATCGCAATCAACATTCGTTAGGAGGAACAGAACGTGAAATTCTCTACTGTATTTGCTTTGATTCTGCTTGTGGGCGTACTGCCGCTGGCGGCCGAGAACGTCGAGGGCTATCTTGTCGACAAGATGTGCTCGGGCAAGATCGTCGAGAAGGGCGTCGGCGCCGTCAAGATGCACACCAAAATGTGCGCACTGATGGACGGTTGCAAAGCCAGTGGCTTTGGTGTAGTCACCGCGGAAGGCAAATTCCTAAAATTCGACGGCGCGGGCGATAAGCTGGCGCTCAAGGCGCTTGAGGGAACCGACAAAGAAGACAACATCAGCGTCAAGGTCGACGGCAAGGTCAAGGGCGGCGATATCGCCGTTAAGGGCCTGAGCCTGACGTAATCATTCTCCTCGCCGGCTCGGTCCATTCCCCAAGCCCGGTGAACCGCGGTGAACCGGGCTGAGCATAAACTTCGGTCAACGCCTCTGTTTTCCGCTACTCGTATTGTGAGATGTGCGTCCCACATTGATTCCGCGCTCGCAGCCGACGTTTGACATCGCCTCCGGTGTACTGCAAAATAGACGGATGGGACTCGGGTGGGTGCTGATAACCCTCGCGCCCCGGTCCGATGACTGGAAGCGCCCACGCTTCGCCGACTCTTGAGGCGACGCTCTCGTCGCCGTTACCTCGCCCATACTGAACATGATCAAAGTCGAGGGCCTAACAAAACGTTACGGTTCCACCACAGCTGTCAAGAACATCAGCTTCGAGGTGGAAAAGGGAGAAGTCGTCGGTTTTCTGGGACCCAACGGCGCCGGAAAAACGACGACCATGCGCGTGTTGACGTGCTTTTTGCCGCCCACCGAAGGCACCGCGTCAGTGGCCGGTTTCGACGTCCTCGAAGATCCTCTGGAAGTCAAGAAACGCATCGGCTATCTTCCCGAGACACCGCCGCTTTACCCGGAAATGAGCGTCCGTGACTACCTCGATTTCGTGGCGCGGCTCAAGGGAATTCCGAGCGCCGACGTGGCGGATCGCGTCGACAAGGTGCTCGGGCGTTGCAACCTGGGCGATGTCCAATCCAAGCTGAACTCCCAACTTTCGAAAGGCTACCGTCAAAGAGTCGGGCTGGCGCAAGCACTGATCCACAACCCCGACGTGCTGATTCTCGATGAACCGACGGCGGGACTCGACCCGAAGCAAATCATCGAAGTTCGGCAATTGATTCGCGAGCTGAGCGGCGATCACACGGTCATCCTGAGTACGCACATCTTGCCGGAAGTCTCGAGCACCTGCGGACGCGTCATCATCATCAACGACGGCAAGATCGAAGCCAGCGACACCCCTGAAAACCTGACGGCGCGCCTGCAGGGCCACGATTCGATCTGGCTTGAGGTGGATGGGCCGGCCGACCAGGTCGAGCCCAGGCTTGCGGCCGTGCCCGGCGTCGAGCGCGTCGTGCCGACCGAGGGACAGTTGGGCGCGGCGTGGCAAGTGGAAGCGGACAAGGATCCGGCCGTTCGGACCGCGCTGGCAAAAGCCGTGATTGACGGCGGGTGGGGGCTCTACGAGATTCGCTCGGTGGGGTTGAGTCTGGAAGACATCTTCCTCAAACTGACGGGCTCGGAGCCGTCGTCCGAGGAAGGCACCGCCGAGCTGCCCGCGGTTGCGGCGGACAGCGGAGACGAGGCCTCTGAAGCCGACCAACCCGCCCCCGGCGCGGACGAAGGGGGCTCGCCGGCATGAGAAACGTCTTGACGATTGCACGGCGAGAGCTCAACGCCTATTTCGTGTCGCCGATTGCGTACATCCTGCTCGCGATGTTCGGCGTGATGTTCGGGTATTTCTTCTTCAGCTCCGTTGCGTTTTTCGTTACGTACAGCGCCCGTGCCACCATGCCGGGGGGCGGCGCGATGGGGCCGATGAACGTCAACCAATTCATCGTGCAACCTACCTTGGGCAACCTGACGATTATTCTGCTTTTCCTGACGCCGATGATTACGATGCGCATCTTCGCCGAGGAAAAGCGCTCGGGAACGATGGAATTGCTCTTGACGTCGCCGGTGCTCGATTACGAAATCATTGTTGGGAAATGGCTGGCCGGGATGCTTCTCTATTGCGCCATGTTGGGGATGTCGAGCCTGGATGTCCTGATTCTCTTCATCTACAGCACACCTGATCTTCAGGCCGTGGCGGTCGGTTATTTGGGGCTGCTGTTGATGGGCGGGACGTTCTTGGCGATTGGCGGATTCATTTCGACATTGACGAAAAACCAGATCGTAGCGGGCGCGGTCACCTTCGGTGTGTTCCTGATGCTGTACGTTCTCGACTGGGTGAACGCCTACAGCACATCGACGCTCGGCGAGGTGTGCCGCTATCTCTCCGTGGCGCCGCACTTTCAACAGTTCTCCAAAGGCGTCGTGGAACTCAAAGATGTCGTGTATTACGCGAGCGCCATCTGCCTCGGTCTGTTCTTAAGCAAGCGGTCCCTGGAATCGCTGAGGTGGAAGGCCTGAGCGGGGCGTTTAACGAACCATGAGTTTCGACGCACTCAAAACTCGGCAAGCCAAGTACGGCAGCTACACGACGGTCTACATCGTCGTGGTGATTGCGATTCTCGCCGCCGTCAATTACTTGGCTGTTCAGAACAATCAAACCTACGACGCGACGGCGAATAAGCTCTACAGTTTGTCCGAGCAAACGGTGAAGGTGATCGACGGGCTTGAATCGGATCTGAAGATTTCCTACTTCGATCGGGCGACGGATTTCGAGCGGGTTCGCGATTCGCTCGTCCGGTATGAAAACGCCTCGAGTCGAGTCACGGTCGCCTACATCGATCCCGACAGTCGCCCCGATGTCGCCCAGACGATGAACGTCCGCACCTACGGGACATTGATCGTCGAATACGGCGTGAATCGCGAAGAGGCGCAGTCCACCGAAGAGGAGGACATTACGAACGCCGTCATCCGCGCCAAGAAGGGCCAGGAGAAGTCAGCCTGTCTGCTGGCCGGGCACGGTGAAGCCGCGGGCGACGACCGCGAGCGTGAGGGTTTCGCCGGGGCGTCGGAGGAAATCGAGTCCGCCAACTACGAGATGGCTTCGCTGTCGCTGCTTGAGAGACCGCAAATCCCGACCCGATGCACCGTGTTGATCGTCGCCGGGGCGCAAACCCGGATCGAAGCCGCGGAGATCGACATCTTCAGACGCTACGTCGAAGGCGGCGGGCGCTTGCTCTTGATGATCGACCAAAAGAAGAGTCCCGGTCTTGTCGATCTCGTCGCCGGGTGGGGCATTCGCGTCAAGGACGACACGGTCCTCGATCTGACCGGCATCGGACAACTCTTCGGCGCGGGCCCCCTAACACCGCTGGTTTCTGAGTACAGAGATCATCCGATCACCGAGGTCATGGACGGCTCGGCGACGTTTTTCCCCTACGCGCGAACCGTCGAGCCGGGCGAGTCGGTGGACGGTTGGGAAGTCGAAAAGCTTTTCAGCACGACCTCGGGGAGCTTCGCGACCGAGAACCTCGATATTGTCGACGAGGAATTGGTGCGCAACCCGTCGTGGGAAACCGAAGGGCCGATCTCGGTGGGCGTCGCCGCGACCTACAAAGTACCCGGCGAAACGGCTGACGAAGATGTCTCCGACAGCGACGACGAAGACGGCGATGCCGAACAAGACGCTTCCGAGCATGACGAAGACGCCGCGGCGGGCGCCGAGCCCGACGATGAAGGCAAGCAAGGCCGCGTCGTCGTGGTGGGCACGTCGGGTTTTGCGCGCAACTATTCGCTGGGCCGAGGCAGCAACCTCGACCTGCTGCTGAACATCTTGAGTTGGCTCAGCTCCGACGAAGATCTGATTTCGATTCGTCCGACAGACCCGGAAAACACGCCGCTCGACTTGACGTCATCCGACATGACCCGGCTGTTCTTGCTAACCGTGGTCGGGTTCCCCGCGGTGATTGCCTTTTTGGGTGTATCGGTCTGGTGGAGGCGGCGGTAACCGCTTGCGGAGAGAACGCTTGAATGACCGTGACGTTCGGTAGGCACTCACGCGCCGAGAGCGCAAGATACCTCGGCCGGGAGGCGTGCGCGTGAAACCGACTCCGCTCTTCATCGCTCTGGGCATCTTCATTATCCTCGCCGGATTCGTCTACCACAGCGCCGAGAACGCGCCCGAGCCCGTGGACGATCGTCAACCGATCCTGCGCGCTGACGAAGAGAAGATCCGGCGCATCACGATCTCACGGGTCGAGCACGACCCGATCACTCTCGAGCGCGGCGACAGCGAGGGTTGGTTTTTCGGGGAGCCGCTTTCGACGATACGGGCCAACGAGTCCGCAGCCAGCCTGATGGCGACCAACCTGGCCGAGCTGAGCGCCGATCGCGTGGTCGAGGAAACCGTCGACGACTGGGAGCCATTCGGACTCCAAGACGGCGGCAGCGTGCAAGTGGCCCTGGAGGTTGATGACGGCGACGACTACACCGTCATTTTCGGCAACGATACGCCAACCGGATCGGGCGTCTACGCGCGTCTCGACGGCGACCCGCGGTTGTTTACAGTTTTCAGTTACGTCAAAAGCGGTTTCGAAAAGGAAATCTTCGACCTCCGCGACAAAAAGCTGCTCCAGGTCGACAACGAAACGGTCTCTCGCGTCGTGCTGCAGGCCGGCGGCGATGCGATCGAGTTCGGCAAGACGGGTGAAAACGCCTGGCAAGTCCTCAAACCCCGCCCTTTGCGCGCCGACAACTTTACGGTCGGCGACCTGGTGCGGTCCGCGCGCGATGCCGAGATGGTCGCCGTGCTTGATGAGACCGAAAGGCCCTCGGGGGGCTATTCTTTCCGGCGCCCCTATGCGACGGTCGAGATTTCCGACGAATCCGGAACGCACACTCTCACGGTCGCCAAAATGCGCGGCGGCGACGAGAAATACTACGCGAAGAGTTCCGACCTGGCGGGCGTTTTTGAAGTGTCGTCGACCATGGCGGAGGGTCTCAATAAGAAGCTCGAGGATTTTCGCAGCAAGAAACTCTTCGATTTCGGATTCAAGGAAATCGCGAGCCTCGATGTGCGCGATGGCGATACCCGCCTCACGATCGAAAAACAGGAGGACGCCTGGAAGCTGACCTCCGACGCCGACCGTGAGCTCGACTCGATCAAGGTCCAAGTCTTAATCGATAAGTTGCGCAACTTGACCGCGACCTCCTACCCATCCGACCGCGAAGCCGACCTCGTCCGTTACGGGCTGACCGAACCGGCGATCGAGGCCAAGGTCACCACAGCGGAAGAGCAAACAGACGACGTGCTTGTCAGCGATCCGGGAAAAGACCATGTCTACGCCGCCCGGCGAGGCCAACCGAGCAGCTACGAAGTGGCCAAACTCACCGTCGAACAGATCCAAACCGCCATCGCCGACGTGCTTGCCCTCCCCGAAGAGGAGCCCGCCTAGGACCCAGAGGCGGAGTAGCTCCGGCTTGTAGCTATTCCTAAAGCTCAAACCGCACCGCGATACGAGGTCGATGCGAGCGGCCTCCCGAGCGTTCTCCACACGAACCCTTTTCAATACTGTCGAATTAAGTGAAATTGATACGGATCTCGATTTGGCGGCGATCGTTGCGAATGGGGGCGCGCGGGCGCAGCGGATAGCTGCTCATCTTGCGCTTGACGCCCCGCGGGCGGCACCGGACAATCCTCCGCGCGGTTACGGCCAGGCGTTTGGTCTATCATATGAGAGGTCTCGACCCGGTTCGGCCCGCCTTGAGGCCGCGAATCACCGCCCACGGAGTTTTCCATGCAACCAGTTATCGCCGCTGCCGGCTGCTTTGTGCTTTACATTTTGGTCTACCGGTTTTACGCGCGACATTTAGGCAGCCGTATCTTTAAGCTGGACCCGACGAAGTCCACGCCCGCTCACGACATCAACGACGGCGTGGACTATGTCCCTTGCCGCCGGAACGTGTTGTTCGGGCATCACTATGCCTCGATCGCCGGATTGGCTCCGATGTTGGGACCCGCGATCGCGGTGATTTGGGGCTGGTTGCCGGGAATGCTTTGGGTGGTGTTCGGAACTTTGTTCATCGGCGCGGTCCACGATTTCGGCGCGCTGGTTGTTTCGATGCGCCACCGCGGCGTGAGCATCGGCAAGGTGGCCGAAGACTTGATCGGCAAGCGCGCCAAGTCGATTTTTCACCTCATCATTTTGTTCCTGATTTGCCTGGTGATGGGTGTGTTCGTGCGCACCGTGGCCGGGCTCTTCACCGTGGAATATTATCCCGAGTCGGTTTTCCCGACTTTCGTCTTGATGGCCGTGGCGATGGTGATGGGCTGGGCGACTTACAGGCGGGGCGCGAGCATCGGCAAGGCGACCATCGTCGGATTTGTTTTGATGCTGGCCTCGATCGTGGTGGGTCTACAGCTCGCCAAGCCGAATTTGACGATCGAGAGCTGGGTGCTGATCTTGCTCGTCTACGCCTTCGCCGCCTCGACGCTTCCGGTGTGGTCGTTGTTGCAGCCGCGTGATTATCTGAACTCGCTATTGCTCTACCTGGGCCTGGGGACGGCCTATCTTGGCTTTTTCGTGTTGAGTCCGAGTTTCGCGGCTCCCGCGATCGACGCCGCCCCCGCGGGCGCGCCGCCGATCGTGCCTTTCGTTTTCATCGTGATCGCCTGCGGGGCGGTCTCCGGCTTCCATGGCCTGGTTTCCTCCGGGACGACCTCGAAGCAGATCGACAAGGAAACGGACGCCCTGCCGATCGGCTACGGCGGCATGGTTGGCGAATCGATGCTGGGGTTGCTGGCGGTGCTGGCCTGCACGGCGGGTTTCCGTTCTCCCGAGACCTGGAGTGAGCACTACGCGAGTTGGACGGCCGCCAGTTCGCTGTCGGAAAAAATGCGGGCTTTCATCGACGGCTCGGCCACTTTCATTACGACCTTGGGCGTGCCGATGGAGTTGGCGCAAGCCTTTATCGCGCTGGTCGCGGTTTCGTTTGCCTTGACGTCGCTCGACTCGGGCACGAGGCTGCTGCGCTATAACATCGCCGAGATCGCCGAGTCGGTTCGCCTGCCGCAATTGGGCAATCGCTACACGGCTTCGACGATCGCGGTCGCCTTGATCGGCTTCTTCGCCTTTTACGAAATCCAGGGGCAACCGGTGGGGCTGGCGATGTGGAAGCTTTTCGGCAGCACCAACCAGATTTTGGGCGGTCTGACTCTACTGGCGATCACGATTTATCTCAAGCAACGCGGCGTGAACTATTGGTATACCGCCATTCCGATGGCTTTCATGCTGACGGTGACGATCGCCGCGATGGTCTACGAGCTGAACAACTATTGGACTGGCGGACAAAACCTACTGTTGTTCATAGCTGCCTCGATTTTCACCTTGAGTGTGTGGCTGATAGTTGAAGCCGTTCTGCGGTTCCGCCGCGACGCCGGGGTTGCCGAGGCCGTTGAAGGCGACTGAGAAACGATAGCACGGGGCGGGCCAAGGCCCGACAAGGGCGCGCGACCCCGGCACTTCTTTTCCGATTACGCCTTTCTGAAGCGCGAAGACGATGATCGGGCGAACCATCTCGCACTACCGCATTACCGAGAAGCTCGGCCAGGGCGGTATGGGCGTGGTCTACAAGGCCGAAGACTTGCAGCTGGGACGTCCGGCGGCGCTCAAATTTCTTTCGCCCGCCTATCTAGAAGACGAGGAGCAAAAAGCGCTTTTCATCAAGGAGGCGCGGGCGGCCGCGGCGCTCGACCACCCCAATATCTGCACGATCTACGAAGCCGGCGAGCAGGACGATCTGATTTTTCTCGCCATGGCTTACGTCGAGGGCGAGACGGTCGACGAGAAGATTCGCTCCGGACCGATGGATCAAGCCCAGGCCGTCGATATCGCGGCTCAAGTCGCGGCCGGCTTGCAAGAGGCGCATCGCAACGACATCGTCCACCGAGACGTCAAGAGCTCGAACATCATGGTCACCGACCGAGGGCAGGTGAAGATCCTGGATTTCGGCATCGCCAGGGACCTCCGTTCCGCCGATTCCGACAAGACCCGCCAAGTCCTTGGGACACCGGCCTACATGTCGCCCGAGCAGACGACCGAAGAACGCGTCGACGGACGCAGCGACATCTGGTCGCTCGGCGTCGTGCTCTACCAAATGCTCAGCGGAAAGCTGCCCTTCAGCGGGCAATACGACGCCGCGATTGTGTACGCCGTGCTGCACGAAGAGCCGGTGCCCCTCAAGGACGTCGCCCCCGCGGTCGCGCCCGGGTTGGATGTGGTTGTGCGTCGCGCGCTCAACAAGAGTCGGCGGAAGCGCTATCAGACGGTCAGTGAGATGTCCCGCGCGCTGCGCGATCTCGGCATGCGCGCCGACGCCCCGGCGCGCGCCCGCGAGCCGGTTACCGAACCCATGCCGGACTCCTCGCGATTTCGTCTGGCGGCGGGGGTGGTGGTGATTGCCGTCGCGCTCTTGGGTTGGTTCATTCCCTGGCGGAATCATCCTCCCACCCCCGTGACCGAAGAATCGTCGCAAGGCGAGCGCCGGGGCCTGGCCGTGATGCCGCTGACGAATCTCTCCGGGCTGGAAGGCGAAGACTATTTCGCCTTTGGGATGAGTGAGCAGTTGACGGCCACGCTGGCGAAGATCGAGGGTTTGCGCGTCATCTCCCAAGGCTCGACGGCGGGATACAGGGACCGCAACGTTTCACCGAGTCAAATCGCCCGCGAACTCAATATTTCCTATCTCGTCGAAGGTTCGGTGCAGCGGGAAGGGGATCGTGTCCGCATCACGGCGCAGCTCATCGATACCGCCGACGGCGAGCTGATCTGGACGCGCAATTACGATCGTGACTTGCGCGACGTTTTCAACCTACAGAGCGAGGTGGCGCGTTCGATCGCTTCCCAGATTCGCGTTCGCCTCACTCCGGCCGAAGAGCTTCGGCTGTCGCGTACTCGTCCGATCTCGCCCGATGCTTACGAACAGTACCTCCAAGGGCGCTTCTTCGCTAATAGCCGTACCGAAGAGGGCTTGGCGCGGTCGCTGGAGCATTATCGAGCCGTCCTCGTCGCATCTCCCAAAGCCGCCTTGGCCCATGCCGGGATGGCCGATACGCTGCTGTTGCAGGCCAATCACGGCTTCGTGCCGCCCGCTCAAGTTTGGCCGAAAGCCAAGGCGGAAGCCGAGAAGGCGCTTGCCCTTGATCCGGAACTTGCCGAAGCACATTCGACGTTGGGGTTGATTCTCTCCCGCTTTGAGTGGAACTGGGAGGAGGCGGAGAGTTCTTATCTCCGGGCTGTTGAACTCTATCCCGGCGACGCCACCGCAAACCAACGTTACAGCATTTATTTATCCCGCATGGGTCGCCACACCGAAGCGGTCGAGGTGATTCGCCGCGCCAAGGATCTGGACCCGCTCTCGCTCACCATCAGCAATGCCGTCGGGGTCGTGTTGCACATGGCCGGGCATCATAGCGATGCGATCGAGCAATTCCGGCGGAATCTGGAGCTTTCGGAGAGCTACTACCGCACTTTCTACAATTTGGGGCGATCTTATCTCGAACTTGGCGAGCACGACAAGGCCGTGGCGGCCTTCGATCAAGCCCGCGCGATGTCGGGGGATCGCCCGTTCTTGGCGGCGGCTTTGGGGTACGCCCACGGTCGAGTCGGACAAACCCGGCAAGCCAAGCAGTTGCTCGAAGATGTTACTCGCCGGGCCGATTCGCAGTACGTTTCCCCGGCGAGCCTGGCTTTGCTCTACTTGGGAATCGAGGATTTCGATGCCGCCTTCGTGCAATTGGATCGCGCGGTTGAGGAGCGAGCGGCGCTACTGACCTGGCTCCGCGTGGACCCGGTATTCGATCCTATCCGCAAGCAGCCTCATTTCGCCGATTTGCTTGAAAAGGTAGGGTTAGACTAGCCCGGACGCCGGTTCCAGTTCACTTGCGACCGTTGCCTCGTGCGTGGACCGAAGCAGTCTGCTCGGCCTTCGCCAAGGCCGCTATCGAATCGACGTCATCGGGTATCTCGATACCCGCGGCGCGCACCATGGCGTAGACGGGAAGGCCTTCGTCTGTGCGCTCGAACGTCATGGCTTTTTGTTCCGCGTCCAGATCAACCTCGACGAGATCCCCGGCTCGAATCTGTTCGGTGGCGATGAGGTTCGCCATGGGGTAGACCAGTGAGCGGTCGATGGCGCGCTTGAGATGGCGCGCGCCGTATTTGGCGTCGGTACCTTCCTCGAGCAGATGCGCGCGGGCGGCTTCGGAGAGCTGAAACAAGAACGGCGTCCCGTTGAAAACTCGTTGGTGGACCTGCGCCAGTTCGAGATCGAGAATACGTTGTAGCTCGCTGGCGCCGAGGGATTTGAACACAACGACTTTGTCGAGCCGGTTCATGAACTCGGGCGTGAACTTGCGGCGCGCCGCCGTCATGCCCGCGCTCGAAATCCGATCGTCCATACTGCGACAATCCGCCTCGGACGCCTTCTTGGGTCCGCTGAATCCCAGCCCCGGACTCATCATCGCGCTCATCTCGCCGGCGCCCAGATTGCTGGTCATGAAAATCAGGCTCTTCGAAAAATCGACCCGGCGGTTGTCGCCCAACGTCAGCGTCGCTTTATCCAGAATGCCCAACAGCAAGTTCCACAACGCGTCGCTGGCTTTCTCGATTTCGTCGAACAACACGAAGGAAACCTTCAGCACGTCGGTGTGGTGCTGATTAAGCACTTCTTGACTCAGCAACGGGTGGGTCTCACGGTGCCCCAGGTAGCCGGGGGGCGAACCGATCAGCTTGGCAATCTCGTGACTGTGTTGAAATTCGCCGCAGTCAATCTTGATGACCGCCCGCGGATCTCCCAGCAAGGTCTCCGCCGTTGCTTCGACGATACGAGTTTTTCCCGTCCCGGTCGGGCCGAGAAAGAGAAAGTTCGCGATCGGTCGACCCGGACTGTTGAGCCCGGCGAGGTAGGTCTGAAAGACGTTGACGATCTGGTCGACCGCTTCGTCTTGTCCGATGACGCGCTTTTGGAGTCCACGCTCCAGTTTTTCGGCGTCTTTCCCCGTCTGCGTGGGGTCGAGTTTCTTGTGTACTGTTGCCGCTTGTCCCACCGTTCGGCTCCCGTCTGGCTTGTCGCGACCGCCGCGAATTCAAAACTACTTATCGGCATTGCGTGGCGGCGGCTTAATCGTCTTGTGGACTGCGTTGCGCTCGTCCGTGGTGCTCCAAGGGAAGAAGTTGATTGATCGCTTCCAGTGTAGCTCGGCCCCCTGCATTTCCCATCGGTCGCGCGAGTCAACGTATTGAAAAGAAAGCCCCACTTTTTTTTAAACGAACGTGACAGCATTTTCACTGATGCCTCGGAATGCCGTTGATGCGTCGTCGCGCGCTGTGCTGACCCGGCCTCAAAACACGTACGGCTGAAAGTGTTCGTGGCTCTCTGATTCCGCCTCATCCTCCCGTTCGAAGCTCTCCGTCGGCTCTGTTCAAGTTTGCGTCCCACCCGCCGATACGCTTTCACAGGAATACCGATTCCGAATCGACTTCATGGATTTAGCAACAATCGTCGGCATCGTTCTTTGTTTCATCCTCGTCGGGGCGACGATTGCTCTCGGCGGTTCACCGATCATTTTCGTGAACATACCGTCCGCGCTGGTTGTGATCGGCGGCACGATCGGCGCGACGCTGATACGCAACCCGTTAGCTTCGGTTCTGGGGACTGTCGGCGTCGTTGGCAAAG
Source organism: Bryobacterales bacterium (assembly GCA_965248235.1). Classification (GTDB taxonomy): domain Bacteria; phylum Acidobacteriota; class Terriglobia; order Bryobacterales; family UBA6623; genus UBA6623. The sequence goes on from CBDFIU010000005.1 coordinate 1,085,831, forward strand.
CCTTCTCGACGAAGGTTCCCGAGGCCGGCGAACCCATCCCGAACGTAGTCGAAATGGCGAAGACGGCTCGCAAAGACCTCTTGGCTCTCGAAAAGGTCGAAATCGAGTACGCCTTTCTCGCCAAGGGAATTCAGCTTTGCGTCGACGGCATGAAATCAGACCAGATCCGCGCGGTGCTTGAGACCGACATGAGCGCCACCGCCCAACGCCACAAGCGAGGACAGGAAATCCTCGCGGGCATGGGGCAGGCAGCGCCGGCTTTCGGCATGATCGGAACCCTGATCGAGCTGGTGCAAATGCTCGCCAATATGAGCGACCCCTCCTCGATCGGCCCGGCCATGGCCGTCGCCCTGCTGACGACCCTCTACGGCGCGGTGTTGTCCAACGTAGTCTGTTTGCCTTTAGCCGATAAGTTGAAAGTGCGTTCCCAAGAGGAAGTGTTGGGCATGTCGATCTGCCTGGAAGGCGTCATCGGGATCGCGCAAGGGAGCAACCCCTCCACGATTGATCAGCAGTTCAAGGGATTCCTGGCTCCGAAGCTGCGCAAGGGCGCCGAGGAAACGCCGGATTCATGAAGGAAGAGCCCTGTGAGTGTAAGGCCGGCGCGCCGGAGTGGATGGTCACTTTCGCCGATTTGATGTCCCTGCTGCTGACGTTCTTCGTCTTGCTGCTGTCTTTCTCACACATGGAGGTCATCAAGTTCCGCGAGATGTCCAGCTCGATGCGCGATGCCTTCGGGTTGAAATCGCGGCTGGATCTTTCCGATGTTCCGATGGGGCAGCACCTACTGCCTTACGAAGACCCCAAAGAGGGTGACGGCGGGGAAGGGCCGACCGCCGAGGAAATTGTTCGTCAACTCGAAGCGATGCTCGAAGAGGCCGGCATCCAACAAAACGGCGAAGCCAAGGTCGACAAACACGGCGTCGTCTTGCAGCTCCAAGGCGATCTGCTGTTTGCTTCCGGCCGCGCTGAATTGAAAGACAAAGCCCATCCCGTAGTGCATCGGGAAATCCGAGAAGCGGGCACGGCAGCAGGCTCGAGGGAGAAACGGACGCGCCTCCCGGCAGGTCCGCCGGCGTTTCCGCTGCTGTCTCGCTGTCCTTGTAAGCGTTCCGTCCGTCCTGGGTAGCTCCATTCCCGCCGTGCTATTCTGACAACTTGGCGCCGCGATCGGTGCTCGCGGCGCGCTCAATGATGTCGTCTTTCATCGACGATCCCGAACTGCGACAGATCGCCCGCAAGGTCGATGCCGGCGAACGACTATCGTTCGAGGACGGCGTGGCGCTCTATCGCTCCCACGACCTGCTGACCGTCGGCCGGCTAGCCAACATTGTTCGAGAGCGCCTGAACGGCAACGTCACGTTCTTCAACGTCAACCGCCACATCAACCCCACGAACGTCTGCGTCGCCGCCTGCAAGTTATGCGCCTTCGGGCGTCAGGTACGTGACGACAAAGCCTATACGATGTCGCTCGACCAGGTGTGGCAAATCGCGGGCGAAGGCTATAGCGAAGCCGTTTCCGAGTTTCACATCGTGGGCGGTCTACACCCCGAGCTCAGTCTCGACTGGTATTGCGAGATGATCAGCGGGTTGCGCGAACGCTACCCCGAAGTGCACCTCAAGGCCTTCACCATGGTCGAGGTCGGGTACCTCGCCCGGCGCGCCAAGGTTTCGATCAAGGAGGCATTGCAACGCTTGAAGGACGCCGGAGTGCAATCGCTGCCCGGCGGCGGCGCGGAAATTTTCCAGGAAAGAGTCAGGCGCGTGATTTGCGATCACAAGATCGATGGCGAAGAGTGGATCGACACCGCCCGGACCGCCCACCAACTTGGTCTGAAGTCGAACGCCACGATCCTCTACGGTCACATCGAGACCGAGGAAGATCGCGTCGATCACCTACTCAAACTGCGCGCGCTGCAGGACGAAACCGGCGGCTTCCAAACCTTCATCCCGCTCGCCTTTCATCCTGAAAATACGCCCATGCGGCATCTGCCGACGACCGGCGGCATTGACGATATCAAGAACATCGCCGTCGCCCGGCTGCTACTCGACAACTTCCCCCACATCAAGGCCTACTGGATCATGATGACCGAGAAAATCGCTCAGGTCGCGCAGCGCTTTGGCGCCGACGACCTAGACGGTACTGTTGTCGAGGAAAAGATCTACCACGATGCCGGCGCCAAGACGTCGCAATCGCTGCGGCGCGAGGACCTGCTTCGGCTCATCCGCCACGCCGGCCGCGAGCCGGTCGAGCGAGACACCCTCTACCGCCCTGTCCAGCGCGACGAGGCTTCCTTTACGGTTCTGGTGTAGGCGCCCGCGGTCTCGCCGCCGATCCTACTCCTTCGCGTGCCGGTCAAACCAATCGAAAACGTCGCTCATCACCAGTTGCGCGATGCGGAAATGCCCGACGCCCGGCAGCTCGAGATACTTCACATTGGGCATGCCCATCTGCCGCGCGGTCTGATGCAAGGCGCGGGCGCGTTCGGCCTTCACCACCCGATCCGTTTCCCCCTGGGCGATGAGCAAGGGCATTTTCCTTGCCTTGCCAAGCTGCGAAGTCTGCCCGAAAAACCCCGCCACCGGCGCCAAGGCGGCGAAACGGTCCGGGTGATTAAATCCCAAGTGGATCGTACCTCCGCCCCCCATCGAATGACCCGTCAGATAGATACGTTTCTTGTCGACCGGATAGGCCTTCTGCACAAGCGTGATCACTTCCATCACTTCGCGGCCGCCGCCGTCTGACTCCCAAAACCCCCCATACGGGCCCTGCCCGAGCGGAGAGACAGCGATGTATCCTCGCTGTTCGGCGTTCTTGCGAAACGACCCCTCATAGAAGTCCATATAGGCATTCTCATTGGAGCCGGCCCCGTGGAGCCCGACCGCCAAGGGATAAGTTTCGCCAGCCTTCAAACGGCTCGGAACGTAGAGCCGAAACGGCGACAAGCGCTCCATCGCCGCCGAAGAATGCGCCAAATGCAGATCGCCTTTTCGGCCGGCCAGCGGGTCGCGGCCCGCCTCGAGAGCGTCGGCCGACTTTTCGGCCGCGCCGAGTTCTCGGACGTAGTCGACCGGTTCAACATTTCGTCCCCAACGCCGCATCGAGGCGATCAGGATTGGCGGGCCGGGATAACTGCTTTTGGCCGCCTTTCCGTATGACCCTACGAGCCATTCGATCGTCGTCACGGCCAGTCGGTGACGGACGCTTTTCTTCGAGAACTTCTTTCGCAGCTTTCGGTGGCGTTGCTTGAGTGCCGCCAGTCTTGCCTTCACATCATGGAGCACATAAAGATTCCGCGTCGCCGAAACCAATACCGAGTCGGGCTTTTGCGACGAAACCTCCGTGGAGTCGTCGGTTTGTTCATCGACGAGGCGAAGCACGTACTCGACCTGATAGCGCCCGGGCTTGAGCGACGCCGGGAGATCGAACGTCAGGTCGGTCACCGCCGCTTCGGTGAGTTGCGCTTCGCGGTCGATCCCGGTGTCGCCACCGGCGGGGTCTCGCAGCGACAGGCGAACCTGATAGCGCCCCGTCAGCGGTTGCTCGCGCTTGTACAAAGGAAAGACCTTGGCCGTTACGGTTTCGCCCGGCTCGGCCAGCTTCGTCGGCAGGCGCATATCGAGCACGGCGGCGAGTTCGCGGGGTTCGTCCCACGGGCGGTCCGCCATCAGCGCGATTCCTTTCGCTAACCCTTGATAGGTCGCGAGCGCGTCGATGAGACCGGGAGGGCGTCTGCCGTAAGCGCGGTAGATCTCGAGCACCGCGAGGTTGGCGTCGGGCCGGCGGGCGTAGGAGACGATGCGATTGCGGAAGATGCCCCGCAACATTTCCGCGTCGCCCGATGTGACACCGGCGGGAACTTGCGCCGCGGCGGGAAAGGAGCCAAGAGTAAGGGCGATAAGAAGGCACGCCCCGAGCACTGGAGGGTGCTTGGAATGGGGAGTGGCGGCGGCCCTCATGGTTTCTCGCGCCGCGGACCGAATCCGGGCGGCCTTCGCGGTGGAGACCCCCGATTAAGGCCGCTTCTTCTTGTCATCCGAATCGGAGCCCGAACCCGCGCCCGAGGACGACCGCAACGTCAGGCTCGAAACCTTCTTGCGCAATTCCGCGATGGCGGAATCATCGCGGTCCGAGGGCGCGCTGCGTTCCCACTCTTCGATCGAGCGCTCCCAGTGCCGTTTGGCCCGCTCGGCTTGGCGCAGTTTGAAGTAGACGTCACCGAGGTGCGAGAGCACGATCGGGTCGTGCTTGTACTGCTCCAGCGAGCGCCGCAGATAACGTTCGGCCAACTCGAATTTGTTCTGGCGGTAATAGAGCCAGCCCAGGGAGTCGAGATAAGCACCGTTGTCGGGGTCAATGTCGAGGGCCTTCTGAATCAGATTGTGGGCATCGTCGAGCCGAACATTGCGGTCGGCCAGCATATAGCCCAAATAGTTCATCGCCGAGGCGTTGTCGGGATCAACGACGAGCAGCTCCCGAAACTTCTTCTCCGACTCTTCGAACCGTTTGGCCCGTTCGAGCACCGATCCGTAGGTGAATAAGACGGCCAGCTTCCGCCGCTTGGTATCGGAGATGGACTCGGCCTTGCCGATAGCCTTGACCGCGTCATCATACTTCTTACCTTTTTCATAGACTTGCGCCATGGCAAGGTAGACCTGGTGATCGAGCGGTCCGCGACCGAGCAGACCCCTCAGAACCTTCGCGCCTTTATCGGCGTCGCCGGTCTCGGCGAAGACCGTTGCCTGCAACATGGCCAGCGGGCGATCGTCGGAGAATTCCTTGCGCGCGGCCTTCACCAGCTGACGAGCTTTCCCATATCGGCGAGCGGCCCGATAGCCGTCCACGATTTGCAGCAAGGCTCGGGGCTTGGTTTCCGGGCTGATCGCGGCCATCGCGCGAAAAGCCTTTTCCGCCTCGGCGGGCTCGTGGCGGGCTCGGTGAAGCATCCCCATCTGTTCGAGAAACATCGCCCGGTTAGCTTGCTCGCGCGGCGAATATTCGTCTTGCTTCGTCGCCTCCAGCAATTCGGAAAGGGCATCGACGGCTTCATCGGTCGAGCCCTCCGCCTCCAGCAGCTGCACCAAGTTGTATTTGATCTCCAGCGAATCGGGGGCCAACAGTTGCGCTTGTTGAAGACTCTTTCGGGCATCGTCAAAGCGTCGCAGCTCGCGGTAGATCTGCGACAGGCGCAAATGGTTTTCGGGATTGCGCGGCTCGGTGGCGGCCAGGGTTTCGTATTCCTTGAGGGCTCGATCGTATTGGCCCGACAGCACCAGGTTGTGCGCCAAGCCGCGCCGCGCCGGTCCCGGGTTGTCGCCCTGGTCGAGCAATTCCTGAAACACGGCCGCCGCTTTCTTATACTCTCCCGCTCGTTCGTAGGCGGTTGCCAGCGTGGTTAGATGATTGCGATCGGCGGCTCCGGCGGCCTTCACTTTTTCGAGAGCTTCAATGGCGGCTTCCGCGTCGCCCGAATCAAGATACAGAAACGCCAATCCGGCCAAGGCGTCGGTCGAATCCGGTTCCTTGTCGAGCAACTCCTTGAGGGTGGCCGCGGCCTTATCCTTCTGCTTGGCGGCGCGGTAGAGATTCGCTAATTGCAGCAACGACTCGGTGCCGCTCGAGTCCAATTCCCGCACTCGCTCAAAGGCCGCGATGGCCTTTTTCAGCAGTTCCGCGTTGATTTCGCCCCGTCGGCCGAAGGCATAGCGACTGTAGATCTGCCCCATCAACCGCAGCAACTCGACATCGTCGGGGCTCTCCGCCAACAGCTTGTCGGCTTCGACCGAGGCTTCGTCAAGCTGATTCGCGCGGGCAAAGAGTTCGATCAGTTGCCGCCGCAACACGCCGGAGCCCGGATCGGCTTCGATAGCGGCCCGGTACTCCTCCACCGCGCGCGACAGATACTCGCGGTTCATGTGCTCGACCGCGAGTTGCTCGTAAAGATAGCCGAGAGAAAAATGGTAGTAGGCGTTCGAGCGGTCGGGAACTTCTGCTGCCGTGTCTTGTGGCGGCGCGGGAGCGGCCGCGGCAGCCGAAAGGAAGACCGCGACGACGGCCGGCACGAACATCATCAACGAATACCGCCTTTTCCGAGACAGTCTTGATCCCGTTATCGTCACAACGACCCTACTCTAACTTTCCCCAGTATAGCGGGAAAGTCACATCCACCCGAACTCGCAACTCGCTAGGTGTACAATTCCGGCTCCCCCGGCGGCCTATGCTTCCAGCGCTTATGGATCCACAGCCACTGATCGGGATACTCCCGGATCACCTCTTCTATCTTGGATTGGCAGCGTTGCGTATTGGTTACCAAATCTTGCGCCGGGTCGCCGGTTTCCGCCATCTCGAGTGGTGGATAGAACTTAAGGACATATCGGCCCTGCTCCGGATTCCACAACGCAAAGCCGGGGATCACGGTTGCGCCCGTTCTCATCGCGATCTTGACGAAACCGCTCGTCGCGGCCGCCTTGACCCCGAAGAAATCGACAAAAGCGGTATCTTCACCGATCACGTTCTGATCCACCAGCACGCCCACCGCCTCGTTATCTTTCAAAGCTCGCAGGAGCGTGCGGCCGAAGTCCTGCTTGAGAATGGTGCGATTGCCGTGCAGAGTGCGGTAATCGTCGATCAGGCGGTCGAGAAGAGGATTGTCGAAAGACCGGACCATCACGTGCATCGGATGTCCCAGTAGGGCATGGGCCTGGGCGCTCAGTTCCCAATTGCCCAAGTGCGCCGTCATGAAGAGCACGCCCTTGCCGCCGCTCAGCGCTTGCTCGAAATAGTCGTAGCCTTCATAGCCGATCCAGTCGTGAATGTTGTGGGGATCGAGCTGCGGCATGCGGCTCAACGAGAGCAAAATGCGGGCCAGGTTTTCGTAGACACCGTCGACGATCCGGCGCCGGGTGGCGGCATCGCTCGCCGGCAGGGCGATTTCCAAGTTCCGGTAGGCAACCTGCCGGCGGCGTGGCGTCACGAGCCACGCCAGGCTGGCAAGGCCCCCCGCCACGGCCCGCGCCGCCGGCATCGGCAATTGTTCCAATGTCTTGAGGACCGCCCGGACGACGGCGTACTCGGCGAAATCTCGAACTCGGCCGCGGCTCGCCACAAGTGGATAGTGTAAGGCCTGCGCCCACAGCCGCGGTTCTTTCGAAAGGTCAACCATGTGCGCTACAGTCTGAAGAAGTCTTCCGCCACCCTAGGAAATTCACTGGAATTAATGATCGGCCACACCATTTCGCATTACAAAATCACCGAGAAGCTCGGTGAGGGCGGGATGGGTGTCGTCTACAAAGCCGAGGACACCAAACTCGGCCGGCCGGTCGCGCTGAAATTTCTCCGCTCCGACGCCGTCGAGGACGCCGACGCCAAGGCGCGCTTCCTGCGCGAGGCGCGGGCCGCCGCGGCGCTCGACCATCCCAATGTCTGCACGGTCTACGAAATCGACGAAGTCGACGGACAAACCTTCCTCTCGATGGCCTACATCGAGGGCGAAACCGTCCGCGAGAAGACCAAGGCCCGCCCGCTGAAGATCGAGCAAGCCCTCGACATCGCCATCCAAACCGCCCAGGGCCTGCAGGCCGCTCACGAAAAGGAAATCGTCCATCGCGACATCAAAAGCGCCAATCTCATCGTCACCACGAAAGGCCAAGTCAAGGTCATGGACTTCGGTTTGGCGCAACTCGCCGAACGATCGAAGCTCACCAAGAGCACGATGATTCTGGGCACTCCGGCGTACATGTCACCCGAGCAGGCCCAACGCGAGCCGATAGACCGCCGGACCGACATCTGGTCTTTGGGAGTCGTGGTCTACGAGATGGTCACTGGCAAGCTGCCATTCGAGGGCGAGCGCGAGGAGGCGGTTGCCTATGCCATCGTCCACGAAGAGCCGGAAGCGATTACGGCCCAGCGTGTCGACGTGCCAGTGGAATTCGACCGTATTGTCGGCAAGGCGATGGCGAAGGACTGCGCCGAGCGCTACCCGCATGTGGAAGATCTGTTGGTCGACCTAAGAGCACTGCGGCGGCAAGCCGAGAGCGCAACGGCCGCACGCCCGGCACCCACTCCTACTCTAAGGTCGCAACGCACGCCTTGGCTGCTCGCCGCGGCGGTGGTGCTGGTCGCGTTGGTTGTAGCGGCCGGGGCTTGGCTAGGCCTGTTCGAGTCCGAAAAGACCCTAACGGAAGAGCCCCTGCGTGCCGTCCCCTTCACGGCCTACCTCGGAGAGGAACTCTACCCCGACTTCTCTCCCGACGGAGACCAGGTGGTGTTCTCCTGGGATGGCGAGACCCAGGACAACTCAGACATCTATGTCAAAGGATTCGGATCGGACACGCCTGTGCGGCTGACGAGCCATGCCGCGATGGACCTTTTCCCGGCGTGGTCGCCCGACGGACGCTGGATTGCCTTCCAGCGCTGGGAAGACGCTCAAGGTTCACTACTGCTTATTCCTTCCATTGGCGGCCCCGAACGCAAGGTGACCGACCTGAATATTGGAATCGGAGTCTCTGGAAGCAAGATGGCTTGGCTGCCCGACAGCACCGGCTTAATCGTCGCGGACGGCCGCCCCAGCTCCATCCTCTTGGTGTCGATCGAAACGGGTGAACGAAGAGAACTGGTCGCGGCCCGGGATGCGCTGCACATAGGCCGCCGCATGGTGCTGTCGCCCGACGGACGAACCCTTGCGTTCAACGCCGGCGAGGCCCACACAACCTGGGTTCACCTTCTCGATCTTGGCGCCGACTTCCAGCCGATCGCGCCACCGCGCGGGATAGGGCGCGCGCGTTCGGGCGCGACTCTTCCGGTGGCTTGGTCCCCCGACGGGAACAGTCTTATCGTACAACCTTCGCAGGATGGGACTGGGGGTCTCGGGCGCCTCTCTCTCGCGGCACCCGATCGGATCCAACCTCTTGCTTTTGCGGGCCCGAGGACCGATTGGGCCGCCGTTTCGCCCGGCACCGGCAGGATTGTTTTCGCTCGGAGCCAAGAGGATTGGAACCTCGGAGTTCTCCGTAAGAGCTCCACGGAACCGGACGGTTGGCAATTCGGTTCCTTCCCCTCCACGACTCGAGATGAGGGCGGGCCGCAGTTCTCACCCGACGGCAAGCAGCTTGTGTTCGAATCGGACCGTAGAGGGAATTTCGGTATCTGGATCAGTGAAGCGGATGGAAGCAACGCGAGGGAACTTCGGGTGGCCGACGGAGTGTTCTCCGGAATGCCCCGTTGGTCGCCCGACGGGTCGCCTTTGACAGCATTACGGGAGGCGATTTTAACATCGAAGTGATTAACAACTCCGGAGGTTCGCCTTTGCGCGTGACGGATGACCCCGCCAGCGAGCAAGCTCCGAGTTGGTCGGCTGACGGCAACTGGGTCTATTTCAGCTCGAATCGGTCGGGGCGGCGCGAGATTTTCCGGGTATCGGCAACCGGGGGTGAGGAAGAACAAGTGACGGACAGTGGCGGGGTCGTCCCGTTCGAGTCTCCCGACGGGAAGTTCGTGTATTTCCTCGAGCGTGGACTCACCTTCACCGGTTCCGCGCCCTTATGGAAAATACCGACCAGCGGCGGCGAAAAAAGCTTGGTTCTGAAAAGGGTCTGGGTACGCAACTATGCCCTGACCGAGGATGGAGTCTATTTCATCGAACCTCCGTCTGAACCGGGAGGCCGCTTCTCGTTCAAGTTCCTTGACTCGGCAAGTGGCGACATTCGGACGCTCGCCATGTTCCCCGCCGGCGAGGTCCCGGGCCACAGCCTCACCGTTTCACCCGACGAGCAAACCATTCTCTACACCCGCTTCGACCATATCGGCGCCGATCTGATGATGGTCGAAAACTTCCGCTAGAGACTGCCGCCCGCAAACCGAGCCCCGACCATGAGGGAGCGGTATCCGACGAGGGCGTTCCCACCGCCCTTTCAGGGCTTGACTTCCCTTGGGTCCGTACCCAGGGTTCCGCCCCACCTCCCTCCACCCTGGGCTATATTCCTGTCGCCGCTTCGCGGCTGAAGAGCGGTCTCGCGGCATTGAAGCCCGCCGAAGGTCGCGGCTATTCCACCCAATCGGTGTGGAAGGTTCCCTCGCGGTCGAGGCGTTTGTAAGTATGCGCCCCGAAGTTATCGCGTAGCGCCTGGAGCAGATTGGCTGGCAGAAATTCACTGCGATAACTGTCGACGTAAGCCAGCGTCGCCCCCAGGCACGTCGCCGGGACGCCGGTTTCCGCCGCCAGCCCGACAACCTTTCGCAAGTCGCCGAGCCGGCTGTTAGTCATCCCACTGAACGATTCGTGAGTCAGCAGATTGTCCAACTCCGGATCGGCCTGATAGGCCTTCTTGATCGGATCGAGCAGTTTCGAGCGAATAATGCAGCCGCCCTTCCAGATGCGAGCCGTTTCAGCCATGCTGATGCCGTACTCGTACTCCTTCGAGGCCTCCTTGATCAGCGCCATCCCCTGTGCGTAGCAGGCGACCTTGGCCAAATAGAAGGCGTTAAACATAGACTTGAGCAACTCGCCGCGATCGCCCGAATAGGTTGCTGTTGGCCCGGCCAAAACCTTGGAAGCCGCGACACGCCGAGGCTTCAGCCCCGAGAGAATGCGCGCTTCGACCGCCATGCTCAAAGTTGGGATCGGGACTCCCAGATCCAGACCGCTCTGGGCCGTCCACTTTCCGGTGCCTTTTTGCCCGGCCGTGTCGAGAATCACCTCGACCAGCGGTTTATCGCTCAATTCATCGGGCTTACCCAAACAGTCGGCCGTAATTTCGACCAAGAAACCGCTGATGTCACTCTCGCGCCACTCGGCGAACATCGCTTGGATCTGGGCCGTCGACATCCCCGCCGACTTGCGTAGTACGTCGTAGATCTCGCAGATAATCTGCATGATCCCGTACTCGATGCCGTTGTGGACCATCTTGACGTAGTGCCCCGCCGACCCCTCGCCGACGTGAGTAACGCAGGGGCCGTCGTCGGTTTGCGCGGCGATCTTGGTCAACACCGGGGCGATGTGGTCATAGCCTTCTTTGTGGCCGCCGGGCATGATGCTGGGACCCCACAGCGCCCCCTGCTCACCGCCCGAAATGCCGCAACCGATGAAGTGGATGCCGGCCGGATCGAGCTCGGCTTGTCTCCGGTTGGTATCGGGGAAGTGCGCATTGCCGCCGTCAATGACGATGTCGCCCGGCTCGAATACCTTGCGCAACTCGCCGATAACGGCGTCGGTTCCCGCCCCCGCGGTTGTCATGATGAGCACCCGGCGAGGCTTGTCGAGCAGAGCGGCCATCTCCGGAATCGAGCGGGTGACGGTGACGTTTTTGCCCTGGGAGACCTCGCGCATGCGATCAGCGTTTTCCGCCCCGCGGTTGTAGGCGATCAGCGGAAAGCCGTTGCGCTCGATGTTGAGACCCACCATGCGTCCCATCACACCGAGTCCGGCGACGGCGAAATTACCTTGCGACATTGTTCGTTGTTCCTTTCCTCTACCTCTCCGCGGCCAGACCCGATTCGGCTCGCGGCCGAATTACGCCGAAATCCCAAAAAACGATTGGATCGCGCCGAGATCCTATTGTACTAATCCGCGATTTTTGCGCCTGCCCGACGTGGCGCGGTCTTCATTTCTCAATCAGTTCAAAGCGTCCGTCGGGGAGCAAACGATAGGTCCGATCCCGCCATTGAATGCGGCTCCCGAAAAAGCCCGCGATCCACATCATCCAGCCCAGCACGTCCTGCAGCGGCACCAGCCAAGCGTTTTCTCGCGTCAATGGGTCGTCCAAGACCCGTTCCGCCGTCGCCCACACCGCCGCCGCTCTGAGCAAGATCGTGACGGTCGACAACTCCACCCATGCCCAAGGCATCACCGCGGCCGCCAAGACGGTCCACGGCACCGGATAGGTAAAGGCCTGTCCCAGGTAACCCCACGGCCGCGACCGCCGGGTACTGCGAGCCCAGCGCAGCCGGTGCTTCAGATTTTCGACCCACTCTTGATGTTCCGGCGCCTCCGAGGCCCGGCCGGCAATGTAGTGATCCACTCGGTAACGAGACAGCTCGACGCCGTATCCCCGCTCGGCCGCCTGCTTGCCCAGAACGAAATCTTCAGCCAGGTACGGACTAAATCGGCTGAAACCGCCCAAATCTTCAATGAGTTTCTTGCGCGCCACGATCGTCGGCCCCACCGCGAACCGCACGCCCTCGACCAATCTCGCCGTCAGCAGGCCGCCGAGAAACTCCGTATTCAGCCCGATCGCCTCCAGCCGCGACCAGAAACTTCTCCCGGGAACGGCGCGATACGGACAGGTCAGCAGGTCAATCTTCTCGTCTTCGAATTCCGCCGCGACGATGCCGAGCATGTCGCGCCCAACGCGAATATCGCTGTCGCTCATCACCAGTAACTCGTGTCGCGCCGCCTGAATCATCTTGTCGAGGCTGTAGACCTTGGCATTGGGATAGGGCGGCTCGCCGGTAATTAGGACACGACAGGCGACCGCGGGGAATTCCTGTTCGAGTTTCCCGACCGTCTCGAGCGCCGGGTCGTCGGAGCGGCGAACCGCGAACAAGATCTCGAACTCGCCGTAATCTTGCTCGAAGAAGCCGCGCAGGTTGGTTTCGAGTTCGTCCTCGGCGCCCGCCAAGGGTTTCAGGACGCTGATCGGGACGGCTCGCCCGAACGCCCCGGGCCGCTTGGCCAAGTAGCGCCGCGACGCTACCACCGTCAGCAGCGAGTAGGCCCAAGAACCTGCCGTCAAGACCGCGAGAATGACTTGGAGTAAGAACACGGCGGAAAGATCGACGGCGGGAACCGGCGGGCCCTTGGCGATCTCAAACCGACGAGTGTAGCGAACGACGGGTGGGACGGTGAGAGCGGCGCTTGCTTTCGGGAGCGAAATGTGTAATTATTCTATTTACTGAATGAATATTCATTCGAGAGGCGCCTATGCCCGCTTCCGTCCCATCATCGACCACGTTGCCGCGAATCGCCGCTCCGCACTTGCTGAGCGACCTTGATCCGACGAGCGAGGAGTTGCAAGCTCTGCTCGCCCTGGCGCGGCACGTGAAGGCTTCGCCCGCCGACTATGCCGAAGTCCTGGCGCAGCGCTACGTGGCCTTGGTTTTCGAAAAGCCGTCGTTGCGCACGCGCGTGACCTTTGAGTTGGCGATCAAGCAATTGGGCGGCGATTCGATTTATCTCGACCAGCGTGAGGGCCGTATCGGCGAACGCGAGCCCGCCCGCGACATGGCGCGGAATCTGGACCGCTGGGTCGACGCCGTGGTGGCTCGGACCTTCGACCAAAGTACGCTCGAGGACTTGGCCCAATGGTCGTCGGTTCCCATCATCAACGCCTTGAGTGGACGGTATCATCCATGCCAGGCCTTAGCGGATTTTCAGACGCTCGAGGAGCACCGTGGGCCGCTCCCCGGTTTGAAGATGGCTTTCATCGGCGACGGCAATAACGTCTCCCACTCGCTGATGTTGTGCGCGGCGCGATTGGGCGTTTCGCTCACCGTCGTAACGCCGCCCGGCTATGAGCCCGATCCCGAAATCACCGCCCGCGCGTGTGAGTTGTGCGAGGGCGCCGACAACAAGATCGCGTTGACCTACGATCCGGTCGAGGCGGTGAAAGACGCCGTCGGCGTCTACACGGACATGTGGACCAGCATGGGTTGGGAGGCGGAAACCCAGCAGCGCCGCATCGCGTTCAGTGACTATCAAGTCACCGAGGAGTTGATGGCCGCCGCGCGCCCCGACGCGGTCTTCATGCATTGCTTGCCGGCGTCAAGGGGCGAGGAAGTCACCGACGCCGTGATGGAATCGGCCGGCTCGGTGGTTTTCGATCAGGCCGAAAACCGCCTACATGCCCAGAAAGCCCTGCTGTTGATGATGATCGGCTCGCGGGGCAAAGCGGCAAGGAAATAGGGGTCGCGGTTCCGCCTTCGGCGCCACCCTGGGCTATATTCCTACCGCCGCTTCGCGGCTCAAGGAACCGGTCGGTGATGAAAACAGGCAACGGAAAGAAAATGAAACCGAAGAAAGTCTCTCTCGCCTATTCGGGCGGACTCGATACATCGATCATCATCCCTTGGCTGCGGGAAAACTACGGCTGCGAGGTGGTCGCGGTGTGCGGCAACATCGGACAGGGCGGCGGTGAGCTCGACGGCATCGTCGAAAAGGCCCGCAACAGCGGCGCCTCCGAAGTCTTCGTCGAGGACATGCGCGAGGAATTCGTCCGCGACTACGTCTGGCCGATGGTGCGCTCGGGCGCCGTCTACGAGGACAAATATTTGCTGGGCACCTCGATTGCACGGCCGTTGCTTGCCAAACGCCAAGTCGAGGTCGCGCTCGATACCGGTTGCGACGCGCTTTCGCACGGGGCCACCGGGAAGGGCAACGATCAAGTGCGTTTCGAGCTGACCTACAAGGCCTTGGCGCCGCATCTGCCCGTCATCGCCCCCTGGCGGGAATGGTCGATTAAGTCCCGCGAGGATGCTATTGACTACGCGCAGGCGCACGACATTCCCATTGACCAGTCGAAAGCGAAGATTTACAGCCGCGACCGCAACTTGTGGCATCTGTCGCACGAGGGCGCCGAGCTCGAAAATCCCGCCAACGCCCCGAGCGATGGGGTTTGGATGATCTCCAACAGCCCGGAAAACGCCCCTGACGAGGCGGCCCAGGTGACCATCGGCTTCGAGCAGGGGACGCCCGTGTCGGTGGACGGCGAAAAGCTGAGTGCGCGCGGCATCGTCGAAAAGCTCAACGAGTTGGGCGGCCTCCACGGTGTGGGCCGCGTCGACTTGGTTGAAAACCGTTTCGTCGGCATGAAGTCGCGCGGCTGTTACGAAACTCCGGGAGGGACCATTCTCACGGCCGCCCACCGCGAGCTCGAAAGCCTGACGCTCGACCGCGCGACGGCCCACTACAAACAGAAAATCGCGCTTGATTACGCGGAGCTGGTTTACAACGGACAATGGTTCACTCCGCTGCGGGAAGCTCTCGACGCGTTCATTACGGAAAGCCAGATGACGGTCACCGGCGAAGTCGTGCTGCGGCTTTATATGGGGCACGTCGATGTTCTCAGCCGCACGTCCCCCTATTCGCTCTACTCGGAAAGCGTCGCCAGTTTCACGATGGGCGCCGACTATGACCAAAAGGACGCCGCCGGTTTCATCAACCTGATCGGCCTGCCGATCAAGGTGCGGGCGGCGGCGACAAAGAGGTAGCGGTCGGCAATCGGCTCACGGTTAACGGTTCACGACAATGAAATTGTGGGGAGGCAGATTCGAATCCGGCCCGGCCGAACTTTTCGAACGGTTCTCGGGGTCTCTCGACTTCGACCGCCGCTTGCTCGAGGCCGACGTTGTCGGCTCGAAGGCCTTTGCTTCCGCGCTCGAGAAGGTCGGCATTCTCAGTGTCGACGAGCGTGATCGCATTCGCTCGGCGTTCGGCGAAATTCTCACCGAATCGCAAGCGGTCAGCTACTTCGACGGCGCCGACGACGAAGACATTCACACCTTCGTGATTCGCAAACTCGGCGAAAAGGCCGGCGATCTCGCCGACAAGATTCACACCGGCCGCAGCCGCAACGAACAAGTGGCGACGGACTTTCGGCTGTGGCTGCGCGAAGAGGTTCGCGCCGACCGCCGCCGGCTGACCGGCCTGATGGAAGCGCTTCTCGCCTTCGCGCGGCGGGAACCCGCGGCCTTACTGCCCGGTTATACGCACTTGCGGCGGGGGCAGCCGGTTCTATGGGCCCATTATCTGTTGGCCTATTTCGAAATGTTCGCCCGCGACTGGGAGCGCTTTGGCCAGGTCTTTGACCGCGCAAACGTGCTGCCGCTGGGCAGCGGCGCGCTGGCCGGCAGTGGTTTTCCCTTTGACCGGCAAGCGATGGCCGATGAACTCGGTTTCGCGCGCATCTCGGCGAATAGTCTCGACGCGGTTTCGGATCGCGACTTCGCGCTCGACTTTCTTCATGCCGCCTCGGTGACGATGCTGCATTTGAGCCGGCTCGCCGAAGATTGGATTCTCTACTCGAGCGAGGAATTCGGCTTTCTCGAATTGGGCGACGAAGTCACCAGCGGATCGAGCTTGATGCCGCAAAAGAAAAACCCCGATGCCTTTGAGCTGGTGCGGGGCAAGGCGGGCCGCGTTGTCGGCGATCTCACGGCGCTGATGATGACCGTCAAGGGATTACCCTTGGCCTACAATCGCGATTTGCAGGAAGACAAGCCGCCGGTGTTCGACGCGGCCGATCATCTCGCGGGTTCGCTCGAAGTCACGCGCTTGTCGGTCGAAACGACCAAGGTGGATGCCGAGGTCATGGAAGCCGCCGCGGATGAAGGTTGGACCTGCGCCACCGAACTCGCCGAAGTGTTGGCGCGCGGCGGCGTGCCGTTCCATCGCGCCCATCAAGTGGTCGGGGCATTGGTGCTCGAAAGCGTTCGCGCCGGTAAGAAGCCAAGCGATTGGACGGTGGAGCAACTGCAAGACGCGGCTCCGGAATTCGATGCCGAAGCGGCGCGGTTCCTCTCGGCGAGGCAGGCGCTCGAGAATCATTCCGTTCCGGGTGGAACCGCTCCGGCCGCCGTCGCGGAAGCGCTCGAAGAAGCCGGGAAAAGGCTGGCCGAGATGCGCCGGGATGAAACGTAGTGCGACTCTTGACAACGCTTGAGGTCGCCGGTGGCGCCCCGGCGTCGATCTGAAAATGAGCAAGCGACTTCGCCAATCGGAACTGCAAAAGCTGGTTCGCGCGAAAACTCTTCACACGCAAGAAGAACTCGCCGCCGAACTCGCTCGCAAGGGAATTGAAGCCACCCAGGTTACTCTCTCTCGCGACCTGCGTGAACTCGCCATCGTCAAGACCCCAGAGGGCTACCGCGAGCGGGACGCGGTAGCACAAGCCGCGCCTTCGCCCGACAGTCTTGCCCGCGTTCTGCGTGAATTTCTTCGCCACTCCGCCGCGGCGCAAAACCTCGTCGTTCTCAAGACGAATCCCGGCGGCGCGAATGCCGTGGCCTTGGCTCTCGACACGGCCGACCTTGCGGAGGTCGTGGGCACCGTGGCCGGTGACGATACGATCTTTGTGGCCACGCCCGGACCCGTAGCCGCTCGTCGGCTGGCGCGGAAGCTGGCGGAGCTTTGATTGGCCGGGCTCTGCATCTTATGTCGTTCCTTGTATATGCCGGCGGAAGATTCGTGGGCCTCACGCTTTCCTTACCGGCGGCTCGGTTTGGGGATGATCCGCTAGGCTAGGGCTGTTATGCCTTGTCGTGCTTCGGGCGTCAGCCGGCGGAGCTTTCTCGGGGCGGTCGCGGCCGGGTGCTCGCGTCCGCCGAGTTCCGCCCAGACATCTCGGAAAGGAACCACCCCCATGACGAAATTGGGTCTCGACCTGTTCAGCCTGCGCTCGCAGGGCTGGAACGCATTCGAACTCATGAATTACGCGGCCGGATTGGGTGTCAATGTCGTTCATTTTTCCGAACCGCGTTTTTTGGGCTCGCTCGAGGACGCGCATCTCGACCAGGTCAAAGCGCGCGCCGATGAGCTGGGCCTCGAAATCGAAGTTGGCTTTGGCTCGATCTGCCCCACGGCGAAGCGTTTCGACAAGGCGGCGGGCACACCTCGCGAGCAGCTTCTACGGATGTTCGCTGTCGCCCGCAAGGTGGGCTCGCCTATCGTACGCTGCTATTTGGGGGGCTCCGAAGACCGCCAAAGTGAGCTACCGTTCGAGGCCCACATTGAAAATACGATCGCGGCTTGCCGGTCGGTGCGTAGCGAGGCGCTTGATCTGGGTCTGAAAATCGGTCTCGAAAATCACGCCGGGGATCTTCAGGCCCGCCAACTGCGCAGTCTGATCGAGGAAGCGGGAACTGATTACGTCGGTGCGCTGATCGATGCCGGTAACGCGACCTGGACTCTCGAAGACCCGCTCCATACGCTCGAAACGCTCGCTCCGTATCGCGTCGCGACCGGCGTGCGTGATTCGGCGATTTGGGAAACGTCCGAAGGGGTCGCCTCGCAGTGGGTTTTCATGGGCGAGGGCAATGTCGGGATGGAAGCCTGGACAAAACGTTTTCGAGAGCTCTGCCCGGGCAAGACCTTTTCGCTCGAAATTATCAATCTCAGGACGCCGCGCCTTTTTCCCTATCGGCAGCCCGATTTCTGGAAGCATTACCAAGATGTCCCGGCCTCTGTGTTTGCCGGATTCCTGAACCTCGCCCGCCGCGGCAAGCCCTACACCAACGTTCCGCCCACGCCCGAAGGCGTCGAGCCCGGCAGTGGGGCCTACAAGCAATTTCTCGTCGAACAGGAACGCCGCGATGTCGAGCAAGCCGTAGGTTACGCCAAGGAAGTGCTTAAGCTTGGCGTGGGGTGAGATGCTCGACAGACGACCGTTAGGGTTGTTTGCCCTTGCCCTTGCCCGCTAACCCCGCCGGGTTTTCGTGCACCCGCTCTTCGCGGCCGTGCTTCATCGCCGCCGCCAGCCCGATCGATGATTCCCCGAAGCGATCACGCACGGCATCGGCGGCCTCCAAGACGCGCTCCCATTTTTGGTTGCGAGGTGCGTCCACCCAGTTGAGCTGCCCCGGGACGGTTTCGAGCGATCCGACGTGCACGCCGAGCAGACGCACTGCCTGATGCGTTTTCCAATTCCGCGCGAAAAGCTCCCGAATCGTCTCGAGCAGCACGCTGTCGAGCTGTGTCGGCTCGCCGAGAGTGCGCGCCCGCGTAATCGTCCGGAAATTCGAATAGCGCAGCTTGAGTTGCACGGTGCGCCCATGCAGGCCGTACTCGCGCAATCGGCGTCCCACGAGTTGCACCAGCTTCGCCAGGGTCGCGTTGAGAAGGTCTTGGTCCTTGGTGTCTTCGCGAAACGTCGTTTCGTGACTGACCGACTTCGGCTCGTCGCGCGCGCCGACGCCGGGGGCGAACCACGCGCCCGCGTCCAGCCCTTTCGACTTACCCGCCAGGGCAACGCCGGCTTTTCCCCAGACCGATGCCAAAAAACTCTCATCCAGCTCAGCCAGCTGCCCGATCTTTCGGATGCCGCGGTCCCGCAAACTCTTTTGCGCGACTTTGCCGACGCCCGGAATCTTGCCGACATCCAGGGGCGCGAGGAACCCGGCCTCGGCGCCGGGCAGCACCCAGAGAACGCCGTTCGGTTTCGCCATCCCCGAGCCGATCTTCGCGATCAGCCGAGATGTGCCGATGCCGACCGAACAGGGCAACTTCGTCCTTTCGCGGATCGCCTCGTGGAGACGATTCGCCGCCGCGACCGGCGCGCCCAGCAACCGCCGCGACCCGGTCATGTCCAGATAGGCTTCGTCGATTGAAGCCATCTCGACCTTCGGCGAAAAATCACCCAATACCTCTCGTACCTGATGGGAATACTCGCGATAGCGCTGTGGGCTCCCCGGAATGAAAATCGCTTGCGGACACAGCCGATAGGCCTCCCGTAACGGCATGGCCGAGTGTACACCGAATTTCCGCACCGCGTAGGAGGCCGCCGAGACGACGCCGCGTTCATGGGACCGCCCGCCGACGACGACGGGCTTGCCTTTCAGAGTCGCGTCGAAAAGCTCTTCGACCGAGACGAAAAAGGCGTCCATGTCAACGTGAAAAATGAGGGGTTCGGAGTTCACCTGTCCACGCCGCGTTAGAGTTCCAGAGTTTCCCTCGCATAGGCCAGCGAGCGGCGCACGGCGTCGTGTTCGCTTTCGAGCCGTTGATCCACGGTTTGGCCCGGCAAGATCGGCAAATCGCCTTCCCATCGGTTGTCTCGAACCCACGCCAGCGTCCCCGCCACGCGCCAGCCCGGCAACTTTTGGAGGGTGTTCCAATAATGTTCGCGAAGAAATGGAACTTCAAGCGGCTTGCGGTGCGCCAAATCCAGCGTGAAGCGGACATTTGGGCGCGCCTGGCGAATCCTGCGAATCATTCCCGGCAAATCGAGAACGCCGTCGCCCAGAGCTGTCTCGACAAACTCGAGTCCGCTCTCCGACTCCACTACCGCCAGGTCTTTCAAATGAACCGAATAGGTGTAGGGCGCCAACTCCTCGACCACTTCCATTGGGGATTCGAGCAAGGGCAGGCCGTTGGCCGGGTCCAAGCAAAGGCCGACAAACTCGCTGCTGAGCTTTCGGACATAACTCACGAGCTCTTCCAGCCGCAGATCGCCGCTGTTTTCGATCGCCAACCGTATCCGCCTCTTGCGGAGCATGGGCTCGGCCATGACCAATGATTTCCAGACCTGCCGGGCGCAAACCTCGACCGCTTCCTCGTCCTTGTGCATTTCCCAGCGCAGGCCGTTGAGCAGCGACGCGCGGACGACCTCGGCCCCGCAATTGCGCGCCTCGCGCAGCTGACTTTGAAAATCTCCCAAGTCGGCCTGGTCGCGGGGCAGGTCGACCGCCATTTCGACCCACATCTCGTCCAGACCCCTCGATGCCTCTCTCACTCGACCCGGCCCGGTTGCTTCCAGCCAAGCAAGCGGAACCTGAATGCCCCCGGCGCCGATTTCGCGGCAGTGTTCGACGAACGTTTCCGCGTTCCGAAAACCGCCGGAAGCCCGCGCCCGCAGCGCATAGGACGCGGCCCCCACGCCGACCGACGTACGCAAGACCGCACCCTGGGCGGCCGCGGCGGCCGCGACCGGCACGGCGGCTAACTTGAGCATTTCTCTGCGATTCAAGGTGAGGTTCGACATCAATAGCCCTTTCGCCGCTATGGCCCGGACGACGGAATCTTCAGCACCCGCAACCCGTCGGGACGGTCGCGGGATTCGGTATAGGCGAAAAATTCGTCGCCCAAGAAAGCCACCGCGCTACGTGTGTAGACCTTCAAATATCGTCGAAAGACTTCGGCGCCGTCCGACACGCGAATCACGAACACAGCGTCGTCAATGTCGCCAATGCTCAACGTCGTATTCACGCTTACCGCAATATAGCGCCCATTGGGGGAAACCGCGAGCGAGGTGATGCCGCGCCCGAGCGGGATCCGATAGAGGCCCTTCCCCGCGGGCAACGACCACTCAATGCGGTAGGCCTCTTCTTCCTGGTAACTGTCCCAAGCAACAAAGCCGCCTTCGACCTTGCGAAACGAATAGAAACTTGCGTCTACCGTGCCGGGCAGAAACGGGCCCCACGCCACTTCGCCTTCGAGGTTGACGCCGAGAAACTCGCGCGGGTCGCGGGAATGCCGCGTGAGCATGACGGACCCGCCCGCCGGGTCGATCTTCATCAACTCGAAGGAAGCGGGCGTCAACGCTTCAAGAGGAATAATCTTCTCTTCTCCGGTTTCCAAGTTCTCCAGCCGCACTTGCGGAACCCCCGGCCTATTTTTCGCTCTTCCGATCCGCTGGAGCCAACCGATCCAACTACCGTCGGAAGATAAAACCGGTTTGGGATGGCCGGTGTCGGGCGGTTGAACGAGAGCTCGCGGCCCCGAGCCGGTCCGTGATCGTAAGAACAGGCTGCGCTCTCCACTCCCTCGGTCCGTCAAAGAGTAAATAGCGACACCCCCGGCTACGGCATGATGAACCCGCAGGCTAAAGTTGCTCCACTTGAACCCGAGCGCTTCGATCTCGCACTCGGGCAAGCGCAGCAAACCCAACTCGGAATGGCCGTCGATCACCCACGCCTCGCCCGCGCGCGCTATCCCGGTGCGGTCGGCTTGGATATGGTCGATAAGCGAATACTCGGGCAGGGCGCAGTGCTCTTCCCAAACGGTAACTTCGGGGGCCGTGTCGTTTTCAATTAGAAACAGTGACGGGATCCCGATCAGGTAGGCCCACTGTAGGCAGATGAATAACAGCATTCCGGGAGGCAACAGCACCAAGATTCGCAGCCAAACTCTGCCGTGAAAAGCCCAATAGAAGAGCCCGAAGGCCGCTGCCTGGGCCGCCGCGGCGACGGCAAGATCGACGACGAGCCACCCAAGGCCCTTTTCCGGGCCTTCGCTGAGAGCGACGCCCAATGCCGCGCCCAAATACCACCAACCATGCGGCCCGACGATCGGCAAAAAGTAGACCGCGAAAGAAGCCGCGAATGCCCCCCACGTTTGCCGGCGCGATTGGTTTTGTCCTTCCATGCTCACGCTGCATCCGACGGAGGGCTTTGCCCGGGTAAAGCTCGGCGTGTCCCGCCTTCGATACGCATCGAAGGCCCCCCCACTATACAATGGTCGTGCGCGAGAGCCTGGTTCCCGCCGGGGTCGACATCTTTGCGAATTCTCTCGGAAACCGCAGTTCGCGATCTTTACGACCGCATGGCCTTCTCCTATGATTTTTGGGGAGCGGCCACCGACTCGCGGGCGCATGAGGCCGCTCTCGGTTTCGCGGCGATTGAAGACGGCGAGAACGTTCTCGAAGTGGGCGTCGGGACGGGCAGGCTTTTTTCCCGCATGGCTGGCGGCAACCCGAACGGCCACGGTTACGGCGTCGATATCAGCTGCGGCATGCTCGCCCGCGCCGCGCGGCGCACGGGCTCGATTCCTGGGATGAACCTGTTGGGAATCGCAAGCGCCTATCACCTCCCCTTCGCCGACGAGTCGTTCGATGTCGTCTTTGGGGCGTACATTCTCGACATTCTGCCCGATGACGATTTTGCCGGGGTCCTGTCGGAATGGAACCGCGCGACGAGACCAGGTGGGCGGCTTGTCCTGACGAATATGGCCTGCGGGAACCGCTGGTACACCCGGCTATGGGGAGGACTCTATCGCCTGCACCCGAAGATCATGGGAGGCTGCCGGCCGGTCGGCATCGCGCCCTACTTGCCGGCCGGCGGTTGGCATTTGCGGGAGCGCCGCGAAATCGTGCAGTCGACCTTCCCATCCGAAGTCATCCTCGCCGTGAAAGGCGGCGGTGATACACTGACTGCTTGAAAAGCGCCTTCACCGGGAGGAGATATGCCCATTAGCCCCGATCTGCTTGAAATTCTCTGCTGCCCCCGCACGAAAGTTCCCGTACAAATGCTTTCGGCCGAGCAACTCGCCGAGGTCAACAGCCGCATCGAGTCCGGCGAAGCCAAATACCACGACGGCAGCGCAATCGAGAAACCCCTCGAAGAGGGCTTGGTGACCAACGACGGCGAAGTTGCCTACCGCATCGACGACGGCATCCCCATCATGCTCGTCGAGCAGGGCATCCCGCTCATGTAGACAGCGACAAAGCCCGGAGCGCAAGCGACGGGTCCCCAAGCTGCCCTCTGTAGTAAGTAGAGACAAGAAACTCGCGTTTGTCCCAGCCCGGAATTGAGAAAATCTCTCAGCTTGTCTCCTCCCAGTAAAGTCTCCAGTCAGCCCGGCACCAACTCCACAACCGTCTCGATGTGATACGTCTGCGGAAATAAATCCACCAACGTAACCTTCTCGATCACAAAACCCCCGCCGACCAAAACCCGCAGATCCCGCGCCAGCGTCGCCGGGTCGCACGAAACCAGCACCAACCGCTTCGGTGCGATTCGCACCAACTGCTCGGTCACCGCCGCTCCCAGCCCCGCCCTGGGCGGATCGGCCACCACGAAGTCGAATTTCTCCGACGTTCCCCGCGCGTACTCCTCGACGCCCAGATGAACCGTCTGGACGTTGACCCCGGCCCGCCCGGCGTTTTCTTGCAGGCAGCGCACCGCCCGCGTGCTCGAATCCACCGCTTTGACGTGTTCGAAACGCTTGGCGAGGGGGACACCGAAGATCCCGACGCCGGCGTAGAGGTCGAGGGCTTTCCCGGCTTTTTCTCCGCTGCCGGATCCCGGCGAGGCCCCGGCCAACACGACGTCGGACAGACGGTCCATCAAGAATCGATTCACTTGGAAGAACGATCCGGCGGCGACTTGGTAGCTGTGCGGCCCGACGCGGTAGTCGATCGCCGGTTCCGTCGTCAGCCCGGGTATGCGTTCAGCGCAAAGTTCCGCGAAACCCGGCGGCAAAGCTCTTCCCGGATCGGGGATCTCCATCAGCAGGTCCGACTCATTCGTGAAAAACTCAACCTCGCGAATAAACCGCGGAAAGCGGCGCTCGGCGACGATCGTCGACAGCGCTTCGTGGGCACGGTTGAGCAGCGGTGAATTGATTGGGCAGGCCGTGCTCTCGATCAGCCGATGCGAGCCCGCCCCGAAGAAGCCGACGACGCGGCCCCCGCGCCGACTCGGCTCGCCGTCGCTCCCGGCTTCGGCCCCATCCGCGCCGCGCCGCGCCCCGCCCGCGCCGCGTCGCGCCCCGCCCGCGCCGCGTCGCGCAATGTGCAGCCGCGTTCGATTGCGATAGCCCCAGGGTTCGGCCGAGACGGTTTCGACGGCGTCCGCCCACTCGATTTTCCCCACGCGCGCCAACGTCTCGCGCAAGATTTCGACTTTGTATTCCAACTGCCGCTCGTAGGGAATCTGCTGATAATGGCATCCCCCGCAACGCGTGAAGATCGGGCAGCTCGGCTCAACCCGGTCACCGGACGGCTCGATCCACTCACCGACATCCACGCGTGCCGGCTTGCGGCCCGGCGGAATCGGCTCGACGAGCGCAACCTTTTCGCCGGGCATCACGAAGGGCACGAAGACCACGCGCCCGTCGAGCCGCGCCAACCCTTCGCCGCCGTATACCAGCTTCTCGATTGCGACAATCGGCAAGCTCTCAGCGTAACGGGTCAACGCGGCGAGAGAAACTATGGTGAGTCCCGAGGGTCTTACCCCTCGCGATCGTGTTACCTTGAAACCGTTCTGAACGACGCTAACCGAGGTTCCTCATGGCCGCCATCGATCGACGCAACTTCCTTCAGTCTTCCGGACGCGCCGCCGTCGCCATGACGGCCGCTTCCTATTCCCAAATCCAGGGCGCCAACGACCGTTTGCAAGTTGCCTGCATCGGCGTTCGCGGCCGAGGCAGAAACCACATTGAACAATTCGGCCAGCTGGAGGGAACCGAGATTGCCGCCGTCGTCGACATCGATCAGGCCGTCGCCGAGCAGGCCGCGCAATACACCCTCGATTTTCAAGACCGCAAGGCCGTCGAGTATGAAGACCTGCGCGAGATGCTCGAGTACAAGTCCATCGACATCGTCTCCATCGCCACCACGAACCATTGGCACGCGTTGGCGACCATCTGGGCCTGCCAGGCCGGCAAGGATGTCTACGTCGAAAAGCCCGCCTGCCACAACATCTTCGAAGGCCGCAAGATGGTCGAAGCCGCGCGCAAATACAAGCGCATCGTGCAAGTCGGCCACCAGGGCCGCAGCGTCGCCCACAAACTACGCGCCGTCGAACTGCTCCGCGAGGGTATCATCGGCAAGGTCTATATGGCCCGCGGCCTGTGCTACAAACGCCGCAAGTCGATTGGCGCTATGAACGCGAGCCCCGTGCCCCCCGGCGTCAACTACGACCTATGGCTCGGTCCCTCCCAGGAAATCGATTTTCAAGAGAATCGCTTTCACTACAACTGGCACTGGTATTGGCATTTCGGCAACGGCGACATCGGGAATCAAGGCGTCCATGAGATGGATATCGCGCGCTGGGGACTCGGCATCGACACCCTGCCCACGGCAGTCTATTCCGACGGCGGACACTTTATCTATCCCGACGACCAGCAAACGCCCAACACGCAGCAGGCGATCTTTAACTACGGCGACGCGCAACTCGTCTTTGAAGTTCGGGGCCTGCCGACCGGTGGAGAGGCCAATATGACGCCGCCTACCGGCGCGAAGAATACGGTTGGCAATATCTTCTTCGGAAGCGACGGCTACATGACGGTTGGCCTATGGGGCTTCAAGACCTTCCTCGGGGAAGAGCGCCAACCCGGCCCCGCCATGACCGCCGTCGAAGAAGGCCCCGGGGCCGTCACCACCCCCCACATCAAGAACTTCCTCGAAGCCGTTCGCAGCCGCAACGTCGACGACCTACACTGCGACGTCGAAGTCGGCCACCTATCGGCGGCGCTATGCCACATGGCGAACATTTCCTACCGCGTCGACCGAAAGCTCCAATTCGACCCCAAGACCGAAACCTTCCCCGGCGACGACGAAGCCAATAAGCTGCTCACCCGGGAGTATCGGGAACCGTTCGTTGTTCCCGATGAGGTGTAGAAATATCGTTTGTCGGAATCCGAGATCGAATCGTGCAATCGAACGTGGGGTTTCCTGAGCCGCGAAGCGGCGGTAGGAATATAGCCACTCTCAAACAGCTTCCGGGCTTGTGTCCCGGGCTGATATTACCCCTGGACTCATCCGGTTGATTTCAGCACGCAAGGCGAATCGCAAGGAAAGGCAAGCGTACGATGAGCATCTCGAAAGAACGGCTGCGAGAAATTGAGGCCATCAAGGACGAGGACATCGACTATTCCGACATCCCCGAAGCCGATCAAGACTTCTGGCGCCGCGCCGAACTTCAGATGCCCCGACCGAAAAGAGGCGTCTATATCCGCTTGGACGTCGACGTACTCGACTGGCTCAAATCGAAGGGCAAGGGCTACCAGACCCGGATGAACGCGATGCTCCGGGCGCTGATGGAAAGTGATCGGCGGGAAAACAGGAAAACGAACCGGGGTGGTGGCCAGGGACGGAATTGAACCGCCGACGCCGGCCTTTTCAGGGCCGGACTCGCCCGTTCGCAACTCCTTGATTTTCCTAGCCTTAGCTACCCTCAATGCCAGCATTTCCGCCCTATTATTGGAATAATAATGGAACAACCTCAGTTCACCATTGCCGACTCCGTTAGCCGACCCAAATTCTCTACTGCTCTTCGTTGCGACGCAGGCACGAACTGCTGGTAGATGTCCAGCGTTGTGCTCGCCCGTGAGTGCCTCATGAGCGCCTGGGCGTCCTTAACGTCTGCCCCAGACAGCTTCAGCCAGGTCGCATAGGAGCGACGCAACACTTGCCAGTTCACCCAACCGATGCCCAACTTCCTGCCGGCGGGCTTAATGTGCCGGGTCAGGATATTGTTGTCCGGCATCGGCAAGCCCTTGATCGGAGATGGAACACCAGGTCATCCGGGTCGAAGGACTTCACGGCCGGGTATCTCCGAACCGCCCGTCCTGCCCTTACCTCTACCGTCAGGCTCTTCAATCGCTGAATACGTTCGATCACCTTGGGAAGAACCGGGATCGTTGCATTACTGGCCTCGCTCTTAGGCGCTCCCCAATCACCGCGGCAGTAGCGCTCATCGATGGTGATCGAATCTTCATGAACGTTGCGCCATCGCAGCCCGATCAATTCGCTGACGCGCAAACCCGTGTAGACCGCCACAAAGACCATCGAGGCGTAGGGCTCGGCGATCAGTGCCAACAAGGTCGCAAACCGATCCGGCGTGACGTAGGGCTTCGACCGCTTCCCCTTTTTCGGGGGAGGCAGACGCAGGCCCTCGACAGGGTTGTTCACCAGGAATCCGTATTTCACCGCCGATCCCAAGATGCTCGATAACACGTCTCGAATCTTGTCCGCGATTCGTGGGACAAGTCCAAGTCAGCGAGCCCCGATAGGTACGTCTGCACGGAGAGTGGTGTCAGATCCCGCAGGCATAGATGCCCGAAGGGCGCGGTCAAGTGGTTCTTGATCACCCCCCGGTATCGCTCCTGCGTGCTGTTGGTAAACAACGGCATCACTGTCTTTTCGTAGACAGATTCAACATAATCACCGAACTGCGTCGCGGAACCAACCGTGACGAGTCCTTGATTGAGAGGTCGCAAGTGCTCGGCGGCGATCTTCCGTACCTCTCGTTCCGGCATGGTTGCCGGCGCTAGTTGGATTCTCTTTCGTTTTCTGATCCTCCTTCCGTTTTGGAATTGATCCTGCCAGTAGAGCAGGTACCACCAATGGCCCAGACGCTGGGGTTTGGGTTGCTGAAATCTTCGACGAGCCATTTTCTCGAAATCTCCTTTCGATGGCTCGCCAAAACTCGCCTCGCCCACGATACCACGCCCGTCGGGCACTTGCGTCGGTTGTGGGGCAAGGCGGTGCATCTAAAGCCTCATCCCAGGGTTGTGATGGATGACTCTTCATTCGCTGTTTGAGATCGACGCGAAGGTCCTCAGGGATCTCGACGGCGGCCACGCGATCCTGGATCTCTTCCCTCGCTTCGTCAACAGCCTCGCGATATTGCTGAATGCTCAACGCCCGGCGGTAGGCGCTCTCCAAGGTCGCGTCGTCCGGAATGACCTTCACTACCCTTTGCTCTTCGAGTTTCGATTCCAGCCATTCGACAAAGGCGTCGCTTGTGAGGCGTTGAGTTCCACTCGCTGTCCCCGGTAAGATCGCCAGTCCGTCTCGCCGCGAAGGAATTCAATTTCCTCGTGCGTCGCCCCGTTCAGACTCAAGTTGGAACCGGGATCGGATTTGTAGCTGAGCGTCTCGGCTTGTAGGTCCCACTTCTCGACATCGGTGAGTCGCAGGCCAAGATCGACCACCTCGGGCGCGACGGCGAATTCGTATCGGCGGGTGTCGCGCCTCAGGGTCCCGACAATGCTGAATCCGCTCTTGTCAAAGTCGTGCAGCACAAAGATCTTGACCTGGTGACACAACGATTCGATGAGCGTTCGCACCGCAGTCGTGCCCATTCCTTTGCTCGACATGATCGCTAGGTCGAACCGCTCCGCAAACTTGGCCTGCTCCAACAAGGGCAGAAAACCTTCTTTCTCGATGTAGAGGATGGCGCCGAACCGATTCTTGGGACCGTAGGTCGGGAATTGCGCCGAGAACGTTGGCGGCTCGATTTCCACGCCGGGTTGCTCTTTCATCCCACCCAGGTACTCCCTTACCCCAGCGTGCCCAGGTTCACTCGCTTCTCCGTGTGCGGCTCAGAGAGATGACCACGAGCGTCGTAAACAACGTCCCAGTCGGCCGTCTCTTCCTGATGCTCACGGATGTAGTCCGGCAACAAGGTTTGAGTGAAGTAAGCATCGTTTAAGGGCTGGCCGGTTCGTTCCTGAATCGCTAAGCGCGCCGCATACATGAGCTGGCGAGCATTCACCGCGTACCGCCCGCCACCCGCTTTCCGATAAGCTTCCGGGATCGCGGCGTGGGCGGCTTCTTTGATCGTCGTGCGCAGGCTGTGACCGACAAAGTATTTCTCGCGCAATCGGGCGGCCATCCTGCGGTCGCGTTCTTCCTTCTTCTTGATGGCCGCCCATTCCTTAGTGGTCTTCTGGACTGCGCCGGCCAGCGATTCCGAAAAGGACTTCACAGATCCACACTCCCTTTGCCTCGATCGGTGAAATTGAACCGTGGAGAGATCAGATGGATTACCAAGCAAACCGGATCACGTTCGATATCGATTCGGCTGTCGGCAAGCAAAGCTGAGAGGCCGTAGTGATCGCCGCTGTCGCCGAGAGCAAACCTGATCTGCTGAATCGGGTTGCTCAAGGGGACGCTCCAATTGAGCCCGATGTGTAGGATCACCCTACAATTCTCACAGCTACAGTGCCTCCGCCGGTCCTTGTTTTCGTTGGAGATGTGAGAGCCGGCTATTGCGACGTCCCCGTAGATCGGCCCTGTGGGCCGTCAACGCCGTCCCAGCCGCCCTTCATCTCTCCGCCGGTCAGCTCGCACTTGTGGGGAAACTTCAGGTCGCAGTCGGCGATGGGTTTGCGGAGCTTTGGGTCCATCAACTCGTGGATGTCGAGTCGCATGGCCTCTCTCGAGTAGGCCGCCAAGTCGAGGATTCCCGTGTCCATGCGGATCGCGTCTTCGGGGCATACTTCGACGCAGTATCCGCAATAGACGCACACGCCCAGGTCGATGTCGAAACGAATCGGGTATTTCTCGACGTTGGGGTCGGGATGCTCGCCGGGCACGATGGTAATACACTTGGCCGGACAGACCGTCTCACACAACATGCACCCGACGCAGCGCGGGCTGCCGTCCTCGCGCACGGTAAGCCGGTGGCGGCTGCGGAACCTCGACATGAGAGGTCTGAGCTCCTCGGGATACTGGATGGTGGCCGAGGCGGGAAGGTGCTTGAAACGGCCCAAGAGGTGGGCCGTGTGGAGAAAGAGGTTGCGGAAGAAGTGGGTGGAGGTGATCTTGAGTCCGCTAATGATCTGGGGGAGGTAGGTCTTCTCCCAAAAGGTCAGCTCCGGTCTGCGAACAACTTTTACGGTCATTAGGGCGTCTCCCCAAGAATGAGCAGCACAACGGCCGTCACCGCGACGTTGGCCACCGAGATCGGGAACAGCCCCCTCCAGCCCAGTTTCATGAGCTGATCGTAGCGGAAGCGCGGCAGCGTCCAGCGTATTTGCATGAACAGCCAGCAAAAGATGAGGACCTTGGTCGAAAAGCTCGCCACCCCGAGCAGGACGTAGACCAGATGAGGAACGAGGAGTTCCGCGCCCCAGGGGAAGTGAAATCCGTCCGGCATAAGGAAGGGCACCTGCCACCCGCCGAAAAAGAGCGTGGTGGCCAGGCAAGCTACCATGATGGTTTCCAGGAAGTCCGTGAGGAAGAACATACCGAACTTCATTCCGCTGTACTCTACGAAATAGCCGATGATCTCCGATTCCCCTTCCGGCAGGTCAAAGGGAACCCTCTTGGTTTCAGCCAGCGCCGCGGTCACGAAGACGATAAAGGCCACGGGCTGGGCGACTATCCCCCAGAAAGGGATCCAGCCGCCGATCATTTGGCCCTGGGCCCGCACCAGCTCGCCCAAATCCATGGTTCCGTAGACCATGATCACGCCGACGACGGCGATACCCAGAGCGATTTCGTAGGAGATCAGCTGCGCGGTGGCCCGCAGTCCTCCCAGGATCGCGTAGTTGTTTCGCGACGCAAAGCCGGCGAGGATCACGCCATAGACACCGAGCGAGAGCATGGCGAAGATGTACAGCAGCGCTACGTCGATCTTCGCGACTTGGAGTTCGATGACGCGGCCCTCGCCCAGAATGAGGCGGTCCCCAAAGGGAATCGCGGCGAAGGCCACCAAGGCGAAGAAGACCGAAAAGAAAGGGGCCAGGGCGTGGAGGGTTTTGTCCGCGCGGGCCGGGACGATGTCCTCCTTGGTAAACATTTTGACCGCGTCGGCGAGGGCGTGAAACAGTCCCAGCGCGCGAAAACCGAAGATGTCGGCGCGGTTGGCCCCGATCCGATCCTGGATGAGGGCCGACTGTTTGCGCTCCACCCAGGTATGCAGGCCCGCCAGGTTCAGAACCCCGAAAAAGACCACACCCGCCAATGCGAGCTTGATGAACAGGTCTTCCATCATGGTGCGATCGCCTCGGGGGCGGGATTGGCCGTCGCCACGTCAACACCTTGCGCGCCGATCGCCTTATAGCTCAATTCCGTGAAGGGAGCCTCGGCCGCGGCCAGCGCTAGGAAGATCTGCTCCGGCCCGTGCCAGTCGAACCCCAGACCCAGCCGTCCGGCTAATTCCAGCAGAATGCGCCAGTCTTCTCGGGAGTCCCCCACCGGAGCAAAGGCCCGGCCGATACGCTGGAGGCGGCCATGGCAATTCACGAAGGTGCCGTCCTTCTCGACATAGGCCGCGCTTGGCAGGACCCAATGAGCCAGCGGCGCGGTGGCGTTCTCGTTCGTGCCCGAGAAGACGAACAGGCCGACTTTCTCTCGAAGCTTTCGGACGGTCTCTTTCCCAAACAGCTCCACCAGGTCATGACCGGCGACCCACAGGACGTCGAGTCTTCCGGCCAGGCCCTCGTCGACAATTTGCTTGGCGTCGGGTGCATCGGCGCCGGCCAAGCCGAGCAGAGTTGCTCCCAGCGTGTTGGGGTTCTTGTCCGCCTTGATCAAGAAGTCGTCCGAGGACCCGGACGTCTCCGGAACGGAAGCGCTGACCTGAGCCCCCAAAGCACCCCTGAAGATTTCCCGGATCAAGAACAACTCCTCGTTGGTGAGCTGGGCCGAGGCGATGACACCAATCCTCTTCCCGGTCCCGTTCAGGCCGCCTTCCCGTGCCTCGGTGGCCGGCCCTCCCAAAGCCGTTGAGATGGCGTCGAGGGCCTGCTCCCAAGTTGCGTCCGCGCCATTCCGACCATTCGCCGACGGCCCGTGTACGTTGAGGAGACGACCCCGATCGACCCAGCCAAAGCCGTAGCGCCCCTCGTCGCATAACCACCATTGGTTGACGTCCGGGTTGTAGCGGGGCTTGATGCGCACGACCCTTGCCCCGTCGTTCAAGTAGGGCCTGTCGAGCACGTAATGCATGTCCACGTTGCACCCCTGGCTGCAGCCGTTGCAGACCGTGGGGGCGCTGGAGAGGTACCAGACCCTGGCTTTGAAACGGAAATCACTTTCGGTCAGGGCTCCCACGGGACAGATGTCCACGACGTTGGCCGAGTAGGGATTGTCAAGTACGTCGCCGGGGTAGAGTCCCAACTCGGCCCGGTCCCCGCGGTTGAAAATGCCGAACTCGCCGGTCTTGGTGATTTCGTCGGTGAAGCGCACGCAACGGGAGCAGAGGATACAGCGCTCCTGATCCAGCATCACATGGGGACCGAGTTCCACAGCCTTTTGCTTTTTGACCTTGTGCTCCCGGAAGCGCGGGTCATAGAGCCCGAAGTTCATGTAGAAGTTCTGCAGGTCGCACTCGCCCGACTGATCACAGACCGGACAGTCGAGCGGATGGTTGGCCAGCAGAAACTCCAGCACCGCGCGCCGGCCGTCCTCGGCCTTCTCGCTGTTGGTATGGACGACCATTCCCTCGCTGACGAAGGTGTTGCAGGCGATCTGGAGCTTGGGGAACTTCTCTACTTCCACCAAGCAGATGCGGCAGTTGCCCGCAATGGAGAGCCCGGGGTGATAGCAATAGCGCGGAATGAAGATGCCCAACTCCTCCGCGGCCTGGATGACCGTGGTCCCTTCGGCCGCATTCACCTCACGGCCGTCGATGCTCAGGCTGGGCATGCCACCGCCTCCTTTTCCTGGGCGCTCTGCCCGGTGCGGATATACTCCTCAAACTCGTGCCGAAACTTCTTGATGTAGGACTGGACCGGCCAGGCGGCCGCGTCCGCGAAGACGCAAATCGTGTTCCCTTCCATGTCGCCGGCGATGGCGAGGAGATCGTCCAAGTCTTGAACACCGCCTTTTCCGTCGATGATACGCCGCAAGATGCGATGGACCCAGCCCGTCCCTTCCCGGCACGGCGAGCATTGACCGCAAGACTCGTCGGCGAAAAACCGCGCCGCGGAATCGAGTGCGTGGACCATGGAGGTGGTCTCATCCATCACGATCACTCCCCCGGACCCCGCCATGCTGCCCGCGGCCATCAGGGAGTCAAAGTCCATGGCGACGTCGACCTCGTCGGCTGTCAGGATCTTGGCGGAGATACCTCCGGGGATGACGGCCTTGAGCTTGTTGCCGTCGCGCACGCCGCCGGCCTTCTCGATGAGTTCGCGCAGGGTAATGCTGACCGGCTCCTCATACACGCCGGGCCGGACCACATGTCCGCTCACGCAAAAGAGCCGCGTGCCGCCTTGCTTTTCGGTGCCGATTTCGGCAAATCGTTCCGCTCCATGGCGCAGAATGAAAGGGACACAGGCCAGGGTCTCCACGTTGTTCACGATGGTAGGGGAGGCGAAAAGCCCCGAAATTGCGGGAAACGGGGGCTTGAGCCGGGGAAAACCCTTCCCGCCCTCGAGCGAAGTCAGCAGCGCGGTCTCCTCGCCGCAGATATAGGCGCCGGCGCCTCGGTGGATCACCACATCCAGGTCGAAGCCGGTCCCCTGGATGTTTTTGCCAAGCCAATGCCGACCGCGGGCCTCATCGATGGCGCGCTGTAAGCGCTTAGCCGACTGGAAATACTCGCCTCGAATGTAGACGTAGGCCTTGTGGCTGCCAATAGCGTAGGCCGAGATGATCATGCCTTCGAGCAAGGCGTGCGGGTCCCGCTCCATGATGTAGCGGTCTTTGAACGTGCCCGGCTCACCCTCGTCCGCGTTGACCACGAGGTACTTGGGCTTGGTTGTTTCCTTGGGAACGAAGGACCACTTTCTTCCGGCCGGAAACCCCGCCCCGCCCAGCCCGCGCAATTTGGCGTTGGAGACCTCCTCGATCACTTGCTCGGGTGTCATCGAGGTGAGAGCCTTGCGGGCCGCGACGTATCCGCCGTCCGCGACGTAGGACTCCAACCAGGTTCCCTCCGGATCTTTGAAGCGCGTGGAAAGCACCGGCCCGTCCGAGCAGATGAAAGGGTCGGGTTCAGGGGTGGATTCCGGGGCGCCCGGCTCCGTAAGCGCGTCCTGGACGAGAGCGCCGATCGTCTCGCCCTCGATCGGGCCGACGAATCGTTCGTCGAGCTGCGCCATGGGCGACATCTCGCAGGCACACAGACACTCGACCTCCGTGAGCGTGACTTGCCCATCGGGGGTAGTCTCGCCTGGGCCGACCTTCAGTCTCTCCTTGATCCGGTCCAGCAGATCCTCCCCTCCGCGCAACAGGCATGGCAGACTCGTGCAAACCCGAAGCTCGCGCCGGCCCACGGGTTTGGTGTGGTACATGTTGTAGAAAGAGACCGCCTCGCGCACGTGGGACCGGGCCACACCAAGAACGCGCGACACCCAAGCCTCCGCTTCCCCCGAAACATAACCCTGATTCTCCTGGACGAGCCACAACATAGGCAGCATGGCTGCCTTCGGATATTCGTAAGGCTCGAGGATCGCCCCGGCTTTACCGTCGAGTTCCGAGAAATTCACCGGTCGAGTTCCCCACCAATCATGTTGACGGACCCGAAGGTGGGGATCATGTCGGCGATCATGTCGCCGGTGAGGAGTTTGGACAGAGCGGACATGATGGCAAAGCAGGGGGGACGGACCCGCACGCGGTAAGCGCCACTGGCTCCGTCGCTCACCACGTAGAAACCGAGTTCCCCGTTGGCGCCTTCCACCGGAAAGTAAGTCTCGCCTTGGGGCGGCCGCACTCCGTGGCCGAACATGACCAATTTGAATTGCTGCATAAGGCCTTCGATGTTGCCGTAGGCGTCCTCCTTGGGAGGGAGGAAGACCCGCTTTTCGTCCGTCGCGATGGAAGGATGTTGAGCCTGATTCGCGCCCTCGAGAGTTGGACATGTCACTGCGCTCGCGCCTGAAATGGAGACGATGTTGCCCATTTTCGCCTCGTCCACCATCTCCGCCGCCGGGATGGGCCGCCCAGTCTCAGGATTGACGAGGACCGGTCCGGGCGGCATGTCGGCCAGCGCCCTCTCCACAATGCGCATGGACTGTTCCATCTCCTCCATGCGCACGAGATAGCGATCCATGTTGTCCCCGCGGGTACCGACCGGCACGTCGAAGGGCAGCCTATCGTAGACGGCGTAGGGGCAGTCCTTGCGCACGTCATAGTCCGAGCCGCTGCCGCGCAGAAACGGCCCCGTGATCCCGTAGGAGATGGCGTCTTCGGCGGAGATCACTCCCGTTCCCATCATGCGGTCCGCGAAGAGCCGGTTGCGGGTGAGCAGCCCATCGGCTTCCTTGAGCACCGTGCGCGTCTCCTCAAAGGCTTTGGCGCAGGGTTCCGCGAAGTCTTCGGGGAGGTCGCCCTTCACGCCGCCGACCCGGCAGTAGCTGACCGTCAGGCGGGCCCCGGTTACCTTCTCAATGAGTTCCCAGAGATATTCGCGGGCCTTGATCATGTAGAGAAAGACGGTGAAGGCGCCCAGCTCCATGGCGCTCGCCCCCACGCAGGTCAGATGGTCCGAGATCCGGGAGATCTCCGAGAGGATGACCCGTACGTAGTGGCAGCGCTCGGGAACCGAGATGCCAAGGAGCTTTTCCACGGCCATGCAGTAGCCCATGTTGTTGATGAGCGGGGAAACGTAGTTGAGCCGGTCGGTGTAAGGGATGACGCCGTTATAGTCGACCGTTTCCGCCATCTTCTCGAAGCCGCGATGGAGGTAGCCGATCTCCACGTCGGCCTCTTGGATCTGCTCCCCGTCGAGCTTGGCCACGATCCGGACGATCCCGTGCATGGCCGGGTGCGCGGGGCCGATGTTGAGCATCATGTCCCGGCTCTCGAGTTCAGCCGGGTCGCTCTGAGGTGTCTGGGTCGTCGTCTCCATGGGCATGTTAGTTGACCGGCCCAATCAGGGGCTGGCGTTTGTTGACGGGATAGTCCTTGCGCAGCGGGTGCCCCTCAAACTCCTCGTACATGAGGATGCGCCGCAAGTCCGGATGCCCCTTAAAGCTGATCCCGAACATGTCCCAGACCTCTCGCTCGAGCCAGTTGGCTCCAGGCCACAACGAAGTGAGGGAATCCACTTCAGCATCGCCCTCCTCCACGGGAACCACCAGCCTTAGTCGATGCTTCTGGGCCGTGGAGTAGAAGTGGTAAACGAGCGCGAAGCGCGACTCCGCCGGGGGGCCCGGCCAGGGGTCCTCATCCGGAATCTGAGGCGATGGTTTCACCGCCACTCCGGAGGAAGCGAAAAAAGCCGGCGTGGGCCCCTTCCCAAAAGCGGAGTAATCAACGGCGCTCAAGTCCATGAGGAAATTCATTTCGAAGGCCGGGTCCTGCTTGACGAACCGCGCCACCTCGGGCAGCGGCTCCCACCCGACAACGACGGTGGCGTCGCCCCGGAAGGTGTGGGAACTCAGCACTGCGTCGGGGAAACGGTCTCTGACGGCTTCGATCAACTCGGAGGCATTCATACTTCAGATCATTTCCGGACGAACGTCGGGCGCGGGCCGGATGCCGCTTGTCTGCCGGCCCTGGATCTTGTCCTGCAGCTTCATCAAACCGTCAAGAACCATCTCCGGCCGCGGCGGGCATCCCGGTATGTAAACATCCACCGGCATAATCGTGTCGATACCCATCACAGTCGCGTAGTTGTCATAGAACCCGCCCGTACATGTGCAGACTCCGAAGGCGACCACCCACTTCGGCTCGGCCATCTGCTCATGGATGCGCCGCAACACCGGCGCCATCTTGTGACTGATCGTGCCGACCACGAAAAGCACGTCGGCCTGACGCGGAGAAAACCGAGGAAGACCCGCTCCGAAACGGTCCACGTCGTAGTGAGAGCAGGCCGTCGCCATGTATTCCATCCCGCAGCACGCGGTCACGAACGGGTATTGAAAGATCGAGTATTTCCTGGCCCAGCCAAGCGCCTCATCGAGGCGGCTGGTGAAATACGATGGCTGTTCGTTCTGTATATCGGTTCCAGGCATAATCACTTCCAATCGAGAGCGCCATTGTCCCATGCGTAAATGTAGCCGACCATCAAGATCCCCAGAAAGACGCCCATCTCGACCAAGCCCAAGGACCCCAGGGTACGGTAGATCACGGCCCATGGGTAGAGGAAAACGAGCTCGACATCGAAGAGAATGAACAGGATCGCGGTCAGATAGAATTTGATCGCCAGCCTTCCCATCGGTAGTGAGAAAGGGTCCTTTCCACACTCGAACGGCGCCATCTTTTCGGGCGTGGGCTTCTTTTTCCCCAGCGTGGAGCCGAGCACCACCATCGCGCCCGCGATCCCGGCGGCCAGGACGAAAGTGACGACGATTCCGATGTATTCGTTCACAGGTCGGCAACCTCACTAAGCTCTTGGATCCAACGTAGAGCGCTACCATATATCATTTTAACCATTATGGCGACACGGCCCAGAGAGTAAGGCCCCCGGGGGAAATTCCGCCGATCAAGGTGACCAGCGCGGCCACGCCAAGCGCCGCCGACACCGCCACCGGGAAGCGCGACGGCGCCGGGTCCCGCGGCTCCCTCATATACATGAAGACGGCGACGCGCATGTAGATGAAGGCGGAGACCACGCTGCAAGCCACGGCCAGGACCGCCAGCGCCATATGGCCCGCGCGCACCGCGCTCAGGATCACGACGAACTTGGCTACGAACCCGGCTGTTGGAGGGATGCCGATCAGAGACAGCAGGAACAACAGCATCAGCGCGGCTGTTCCCGGCCGCTGCGCCGCCAGGCCTTGGTAGCCGTCCAGGTTCTCGCCTCGCTCTCCCAGGGCGATGACCACGCCAAAGGCCCCGAGAGTCATGAACACATAGAAGAAGGCGTAGGTCATGGTCGCCTCGACCCCTTCGGGAGTACCGGCGATGAGGCCCAGCAGAGCGTAGCCCGCATGGGCGATCGAAGAGTAGGCCAATAGCCGTTTCATGTCGGTCTGAGACAGAGCGACAACGCTTCCCACAAGAATGGACAAAGCGGCGAGCCCCAGCAGAACCGCGGACAGAACGTCAGCTTCAGAGCCGAACGCGACCAGGCCGACCCGTCCCAGGGCGGCCAGGCCGGCCGCCTTGGAGCCGGCAGCCAGAAAAGCCGCAACCGGAGCGCTCGCGCCCTGGTAGGCGTCCGGCGCCCAGGCATGGAGCGGCACCACCGCGATTTTGAAGGCTATTCCTACCGTCACCAGCCCGATAGCCGCCAACAGCAGCGGGCTGGAGCCCTGCTCGACGAGAGCCGCGGCAATGGCCGTAAAGTCCGTGGCGCCGGTAACTCCGTAGGTCAGGCTGATCCCATAGAGCAGCAGGGCCGAGGCGAAAGAAGCAAGGAGGAAATACTTGATGGCCGCCTCGTTCGACGCCGGCCTTTCCACTCTGATCCCGACCAGGATGTAGGAGCAGAGGGTCATCAGCTCCAAGCCCAAGTAGAGGGTCAACAGATCAAGGGCTGAAACTGCGAGCATCATTCCCGTCGAGGCCAACAGTAACAAGGCATGGTATTCAGCCCGTGGAATTCCGTCCCTGTCGATGCTCCTCACGGCCAGGAGCGCGGCCAGAGCCAGAGTGGCGGCGATGAGCACCTTGAAGAATTGCGAGTACCCGTCGACGGTGATCATGCCGCTAAACCCAGTCTGGGCGCCCCCGGACAAGGTCCAACCCGCGGCCACGGCGGCGGCCAGAGCGGCGAGGACGGTCCCGACAGCAGCCACGGGCGTTGTCTGAATCCGGCGCGCTGTCAGAATGAGCACCAAAGCCATGCCGACGAGAATCAGCTCCGGGACCAGCAGGGCCACGTCCGATAGGGTCGCGGCCCCCTTCATGGCGTAACTCCGGCTGCCAGAAGCTCGGCCACGGGGACGCGAAGATAAGAAAGGACGCCCTCGGGGTAGAGTCCGAGGCACACGGCGAGGAAAGCCAGCGGGGCCAGCGTTGCCACCTCACGGGCGTTCAGCTCCAGCTTCAGCCCCTCGAGCCCCGGGTTGATCTTGCCCATGGCCACGCGGTAGAAGAGCCAAACCAGGTAGGTCGTTCCCAAGGCGACGCCCCAGACGGCCGCAGCCCCGAGCCAGGCCTGGGTTTTGAAGGCGCCGCCGATGATGAGGAACTCGCCTACGAATGAATTCAATCCCGGGAATCCCGCGGCCGCTAGACAAAACAGCGCCAGCAGGGTGGAGTAGACCGGCGCGATCTTGGCGACTCCCCCGTAGTCCTTGATCTCTCTCGTGTGGGTGCGCTCGTAGATCATGCCGACGCACAAGAACAACGCCGCGGAGACGATCCCGTGGTTGATCATCTGGAGAATCGCTCCCTCGACACCACTCCGGTTGAGCGTGAAGATGCCCAGCGTGACGAAGCCCATGTGGCTGACGCTCGAGAAGGCGATGAGGCGCTTGACGTCCTTCTGAACCAGGGTCACGTACGCGCCGTAGACGATCGCGACCACGGAGACCACCAGCATGGGCGTGAGGAAGAGCTGTGCGGCGTCGGGCAGTATGGGCAGCGAGATCCGCAGAAAACCGTAGGCGCCCATCTTGAGGAGGATCCCGGCCAGGATCACGCTGCCCGCCGTGGGGGCCTCGGTGTGGGCGTCCGGGAGCCAGGTGTGAACGGGAAACATGGGCACCTTGACCGCGAAGGCGGCCAGAAAGGCCACGAAGAGCCAGGCCTGAAACGCGGGCTGAATCGTCGTCCCCGCAAGTTCCTTGAAGTCCAGCGTGCCGAAGGCCTGGTAGACGGCGACCATGCCGACGAGCATTAAGACGCTGCCGGCCAGCGTGAAGAGCAGAAACTTGACCGCGGAGTAGACTCGCCTCGGGCCTCCCCAGACACCAATTAGCAGAAAGATGGGAACCATTACGAGTTCCCAGAACACAAAGAAGAGGAACAGATTCGACGCGGCGAAGAGCCCGATCATCGCCGTCTCCGCGACCAGCAGTGCGGCATAGAACTCCCGCACCCTCGTTTGAATCGCAGTCCACGAGGCGCCGACGCACAGGACGCTCAACAGTGCCGCGAGGAAGATGAATGGAAGGCTGATACCATCCACTCCCATGCCGTAGGCGATGTTCCACGATGGAATCCATTCTCGTGACTCGACGAATTGCAGAGCGCTTGAGCCCTTGTCAAAGTACAAGTAGAGCGGAGCCGAGACGGCCAGAGTTGCCAGGGTCACAGCCAGCGCGATCAAGCGCGCAAGCCGGTCGCTGCCAACGAGCAGAATCAGAACCGCTCCCGCCAACGGCAGGAACGTTGTGGCGGTAAGGACCGGGTAGTCAGTCATAGGGCAAGCATTGCCAGAGCCAGGAGCACGACGATTCCAACCGCCATCATCACGCCGTAGTGCTGGGCGTGGCCGTCCGCTGTCGTCTTCAGCACTTGGCTGAAGTTCTGTGCCGAGCGTCCTAGGCCCACGAACGCGGAGTCGACCACGCGGCTCTCGACTCGGCGCAACAGATCCGCCGCGCCCAGCACCGGCCGCCGGATCACAAACTCATAGATCTCTCCGACGAAGCCGTACTCGAGGCGCGACAAAGGACTCCGCGCCAGGGCCAAAATGCCGGCCGATCCGCGGCGGTAAAACCAATCCGAGTCGATGCTGATCGTGGGTTCCGGGTCGAGGTGCTTGAGCAGTAAGAAGAAGCCCAGCGCCGTGAAGCCCAACATCCCAAGCGTGCTTGTCACGTGTTCCAAGGTGTAGGGGACATAGACCACCGCGTTTGGAAGGTGCTGGTACAGGAGCCCCGGGAAGACCCCGATCAAAACACACGCCGACGCCGCCAGGCCCATCGCCACGAGCATGTTCCTGGGCGGCTCCTGGGCACGCACGCCGGAATCCTTGCCGAAGAACATATAGTAGGGAAGCTTCAGACCGGTGTGCAGGAACGTCCCCGCCGAGGCCAAGGTCAGCAGCAGAAAGGCCGCCGTCAAGTGCTCCTCGCCCGCGGCGGAGACCACCATGGACTTGCTCACGAAGCCGCTAAAAAGCGGCACGGCCGAGATGGCGAACGCGCCGATCATGTAGAGGCCGAGGGTGACCGGCATGGTCTTGTAGAGCCCGCCCATCTCACTCAGCTTTCGCAGCCCGGTCATCTGCAGAACGGCACCGGCTCCCATGAATAGCAGCGCCTTGTAGAGAATGTGCGCGAAGGCGTGGGCGCTCGCCCCGTTGATAGCCAGGGCGGTCCCGATTCCTACCCCGCACACCATATAGCCGACCTGGCTGATGATGTGGTAAGCCAGCAGCCGACGCGCGTCGTTTTCCAGCACTGCGTAGACCACGCCGTAGACCGCCATCGCCGCTCCCAGCCACACAAGGAGTTCCGTCCCGGCAAAGCCGCGGATCAACACGTAGACCGCGGACTTCGTCGTGAAGGCCGTCATGAAAACCGCGCCCGTGACCGTGGCCTCGGGATAGGCGTCCGGAAGCCAGGCCCCCAAGGGCGGGACAGCCGCGTTGAGGAGAAATGCGACGAGGATCAGGGTCCAGGCCGGCCCATCCGAAAAGGCTCCTATATCGGCGAAGGCAAGCGACCCGGTCTGGGACCAGTGGAGCACGATCCCCGCCAGTAGGAAGAGCCCGCCGACTACGTGAACGAGAAAGTAGCGGAACCCGGCTGCAACGGCCGATGCTTCGCGGCGCCACCACACCAACAGAGCCGAAGAAACCGCCATCAACTCCCAGAAGATGTAAAGCGAGAGGAAGTCCCCGGCAAACGTCACCCCTAGCGCGCCCCCCGCATAGGTCAAGGCGGTGACGTGCTGATAATCGTCGTCGACATGGAGTGAGTAGATCATGCCCAGCAAGGCCATGATCGAGAAGACGTAGGAAAAGACCAGGCTCAACTCGTCTACGCGGCCAAAGACGAGCTCTTGCCCTAAGAAGCTCGCCTCGCCGTAAGTGCCGGGCGACATGCGGACGCAGGCGGCCAGCGCCGCGGCAGGCAGAATCAGCATCGCCGCGCGCTTGAGCCGGCCTTTGAGGAACGGCACGACCCAGGCTCCCAGGATGAGCAGGAGCCCTGGATGCACCCACTCAAGAGTCATAGTGATCCTCGCGGCGCATGAGCCACGCCTTACCGATAAGCTTTGATCCGACGATAATCACGACACAGGAAACCAACCCGTAGATCGAGCCCCACGCGGGAAAGCTCTCGAACGAGAAATGGTGGTGACCGCGGCCGAAGATGCGCGGCGGAACGATCTCGGCGAGAGCCACCACGGCCAAGCCGACGTAAAACCATCGCTTGATCCGGCCGAAGCGGACTGGGTCTTCCAGATGCTTTTGCAAGAAGTTCACGGCACGGCCCTCCTCGCCAGCTCCAGAACCGGGGCGGAATAGAGGCCCAGGAACAGACTTGCGGCGGCGCTGATGGTCAGCGGCGCGACCATCCAGGACACCTCGCGCACTTCTTCGCTCGTCGGCGATTCCTCTTCGAAGTAGGCCTTGTAGACAATCGGGCCGAGATAGGCCGCGCTCAGTAGTGAGCTGACCAAGAGTACCCCTAGCAAGACAAAGCGGCCGTCGCCATCCACCGTACCGAGGGCCAGGTGCCACTTGGAGACGAATCCGCTGGTCAGGGGAATGCCCACGATGCTCAGCGAGGCAAGCGAAAACGCGCCCATGGTCCACGGCATGCGCTTAGCCAAGCCCGACAACTGGCTGATTTCGGTTTTATGCGCGGATACGTAAATCGAGCCGGCGCATAGGAAGAGCGTGATCTTCGACACGGCGTGGTTGGTGATGTGAGCAATCCCGCCCATTACACCGTCGGCGTTCAATAGCGCCGCCCCCAGAATGATGTAGGAGAGCTGGCTCACCGTGGAGAAGGCCAGTCTGGCTTTGAGGTTGTCTTGGCCGAGCGCCAGCAGTGATGCGACCAGGATCGTCACCGACGCGGCTGCCAAGGCCAGTTGGTCGGCGCCGAGCTCGCGCATGGCACCAGGACCGAAGACAAAGAGAAAAACCCGAAGCGTGGAAAAAACTCCCGTCTTGACCACCGCCACCGCGTGCAGCAGTGCGCTCACCGGGGTGGGGGCGACCATTGCGGCCGGCAGCCAACTGTGCAGCGGCATGACGGCGTTCTTGGCGAATCCGAACAGGAACAGCGCGAAGATCACGAACAGCAGCGTGGGCTGCTCGGTGAGTTGCGCGGCCGGCAGGATCCCGCCACTGCGAAACTCTAGCGTCCCGGCCACGTTATAGGTCAGGATGATGGCGGACACCAAGAACACCTTCGCGGCGCCCAGCAGATAGATCACGTACTTGCGCGCCCCTGCTCTCGCCTCGGCCGTCTCGTGGTGACCCACCAGAGGATACGTGACCAGGGTCAAGGCTTCATAGAACAGAAAAAGCGTGAAGAGGTTGGCGGAGAACGCCACCCCGATCGTGGCCGAAAGGGCCAGAGCAAAACAAGAAAAGTAACGCGTTTGCGCATGCTCTTTCAGCGAACGCATGTAGCCGATCGAGTAGAACGAGGTCAACACCCACAGCAGCGAGGCCCCCGAGGCGAAGAGCAGGCCGAAGGCATCCGCCCGAAAAGCCAGTTCGATGCCTGGGAGCAGCCGGAACAACACGCACTCCGGCGAGCGGCCAGCCAGAACATCCGGGACCATGGAGGCCGCCAGAACGAACATAACTACACCGGCGGCAACGGACCAGAATTCCCGCAAGTTGGCCCGGCGCTCGCCCGTGCACGCAATCAGGAGTGCGCCCAAGGCAGGGACCAGCACCGTGAGCAAAGGCGTAAGCGAAAACATCACCATTTGAGTGCGGTCAGGTCCGCCACTGCCGCCCCAGGCTTATTGCGGTTAAGGGCGATCACCAGCCCCAGGCCGACCCCTGCCTCCGCCGCTGCCACGGCGATCACGAACAGGGCCAGGACCTGACCCCGCGCGTCTCCGAGGTGATGGCTGAAGCCTACTAGGCTGACGTTGACGGCATTGAGCATGACTTCAACGGAGACCAGCATCAGGATGATATTGCGCCGGGCCAGGAAGCCGAAGACTCCGATACCAAACAGGACCGCGCTCAGTCCCAGAACTGTTTCCACGGACACAATCATGACTGGACTAGTCTTCTCCTGGCGAGGACGACGGCCCCCACGATGGCGGCCAGGAGCAGGAGGGAGGCTATCTCGAAAGGCAGCGCGAAGGGACCGAAAAGCGCCTTGCCTACCTCGGCCAAGCTTCCCATGGGCGGCCCCCGGTCCGCCATGCGGGTGGGACCGAGCGTCTCGACTTGGGCGAGCCAAGGCACCGCCGCCAAAGAGAGCCCCACGGCGGCGGCGAGGGG
Organism: Bryobacterales bacterium; assembly: GCA_965248235.1. GTDB lineage: Bacteria > Acidobacteriota > Terriglobia > Bryobacterales > UBA6623 > UBA6623. The sequence continues at coordinate 1,130,205 of CBDFIU010000005.1, forward strand.
CCAATGCTTGCCGAACCGCGGCCGTGCCTCCTCGTCCGGCAGGTCGAGCAGCATCACCACGAAAAGGTAGAAGATCAAGATCGCCCCCGCGTACACGATAACCTGGACCGCGGCCAGAAACTCCGCGGCCAGCAGCAGGAAAATTCCTGCCACATGCATGAAGAGCGCCAGCACCCAGAGCATGCTGTGAACGGGGCTCCTCCGCGTCACGGCCAAAAGCGCGCTCACGATGCTGGCGGCCGCCATGTAGTAGAAGGTCGCGGTAAGGAGGGTCATTCGCTGGGTGATTGCGGGAGCTGTAATCCACGAGGTGGGGGGTTGTGGGGCCCTCGGCCGTCATCCTGTCGACAACGGCGCGGAGAAACAACCTCCCCATGATTTTGATTCATTTCTTCCGGTCATCCGAGAGGATATGATCGTGAGCACCCGTCCGCAGCCTTGTGGTCCTCGAAGTACTACGGTACCATGTTCCGCGAAAAGGTACAAAGACGGGAGCATTCGGTTCCGACTCTTCCGAGTGTTGACCGGCCCAAGGCGACGGATCGAGACCGCCGCGGGTGAATGTGGATAGCGATGCTGAAGTTGCGCTGATTGCGAAGCCGGCGCGACGACTGTCCGGGCGCGCAGGCTGCATGCCGGCAACGCGCAAAACGGCGTTGGTCCAGCGCTGCCCAATTCACAAACGGCGCAACAGCTAACGGCGCAGTCTTAATCGATTCTGGATGGGTATTTACTTGACTCAGGTATTGGGAAATAGCCCCTACATGTTGTGGTCGTCCGTAGCGCGTGTCGCGGTGCCTCCGACCAGCGATTTGTAGGGTGCCGGTGGCACGGCGACGGCCTGTTGAACCAGGCGGTAAAAGAGCTTGCCTCGACTTCTGGACTTGCGGCGGCTGAAGCGGAAGGCGAATTCGTCGAGGTAGGAGTCGAGATGCTCGTGACTGACCGCTCCTTGATGCGTGCCCAGTATCCAGCGCTTCACTAACGACACCACGCGGTGCACCCGGGGGAGCAGTTTCGAAGCGCGCGCCGGTTGCCCCTCCAGGTAGCTCACCTCGTGGCGATAGCCGTCGCCTTCGAGCGGTTCGTATCCCAGCCAACCGTCGGTATGGACCACGCTGCCGGGTTCGATCGACTCGCCGACGAAGGCCATCAAGCTGTCCCCGGAGGCGTTGGGAATGGTGCGTATCCGAACCCGCCCGATGCCGGCACCATCTTCCTCGGCCGCTACTACAATCAGCGCCTTAGCGTCGGTTTGGCGACCGCGCACGCCCTCCTCCAAGCCTCCTAAGTAAGTCTCGTCAACCTCCACGCGCCCGCTGAGCCGATCGCGTCCGGGCCGCACCATGGCGCGCCGGAGCTTATGCAACCAAGTCCAGGCCGTTTTGTAGCTGCCCAGGCCCAACACCCGCTGCAAGCCCAGCGCGCTCGCCCCGTTCTTCTGGCTCGTGAGCCACCACATGGCTCGAAACCAACTCTGGAGGGGTTGGCGGGTGTCTTGAAATATTGTGCCCGCCGTTGGAGAAGCTTGATGCCCGCAGCCGGCGCACTCCAGAAGTCGAGGCAAGCTCTTTTACCGCCTGGTTCAACAGGCCGTCGCCGTGCCACCGGCACCCTACAAATCGCTGGTCGGAGGCACCGCGACACGCGCTACGGACGACCACAACATGTAGGGGCTATTTCCCAATACCTGAGTCAAGTAAATACCCATCTGGTGCGGTTCGGTGATGGACGTGGCGAGCATAGCCGATCACATCCGAGAGATGGATCGTCCACCGGTGTTGATCGTCGATGGCGCGCAGGCCGCGGGGAATGTCGGAATAGACAGAGAGATCTCGACGCGGCGGACTACTATGCGGTCTGTTGTCACCTGAATTATGCACTGCGGGGTGCACCTGAGGAGGGTTGAGCCGCAAGGGACCATTTGGGGACCCCCGAAAACATGGGGTGAAAAGGTAGGCTGGCAAAGATTCCAGCTTCGCCAACCCACCCCAAGGAGGTCACCCAAATGGTTACCAAACGAAAACAGCATAGCTCCCCAAGGCCCGTCAAACAAGGCCTGGACGCGAGGGCCCCGCAGCCCAATAAAATAGGGGCTTCCACGCCCTATAACTTCCGCGGCAAGAATCTGACTCCCTACGGCGGCCTGCTGCCGGTCGCCACCCTGCTCGAAAGACTCGACTTCCAAGCGCTGGTGGAAGAAACCCTTAGCGTCAAACGAATCACCCGTGTGATGAGCCTCTACCAGTTTGTGCTGGCCCTCGTGCTGGGCCTCTATGTCGGCTTTGCGCGGCTCCACCAACTCCGCTTCATCGCTCGCGACCCCATCCTGACCGGCATCTTAAAAGTGACGCGGCTGCCGCCGCAATCCACGCTGTGGCGCTTTCTGGCCTCGCTGCATCTGAACGTGGCGCGGCAGATCCTGTCGATGCAGCGCCAACTGCGGGAACGAGTCTGGACGGCGGCCAACGTGCGGTTGACCACGGTGACCCTGGACACCGACACCACCGTGCACACGCTCTATGGCCGACAGATGGGCGGACGCAAGAGCTACAACCCCAAAAACAAGGGCAAGCGCAGCTACCAGCCGATACTGACTTTCCTGGCCGAGACGCGCGAATACCTGATGGGCGGGTTGCGCCATGGCGACCGGCCCACGGGCAAAGAGATTGTGGCGCACCTGGAGAGCGCTTTCCGGGCTTTGCCAGCCGGCGTGAAGAAGATTTTCGCGCGGGCCGATTCCGGCTTTTATTGCTGGGAAGCGGTGGAAGCCTACGAACAAGCGCGTTGTCAGTTCGTCCTCGTGGCGCGCAAGACCAGGCGACTGGTCGAGCAGTTGCAGCAAGCCGAATGGAAGCCCTCGCCCCACAGCGACGCTGCTGCGGAATGCGAATTCCTCTACCAGCCGCAAGGCTGGGGCAGGGCCTGCCGCTTTGTCGCGCTGCGTTATGAAAAGGAGCCGGAAACCGACGAGGTCAAGCAATATCAGTTGTTTGAAACCAGCGCTTACACCTACCGCGTGTTTGTGACCAATCTCGCCGAGCCGATCGCGGTGGTGGTGTGGTTTTACAATCAGCGCGCCGGGGCGGAGAACCTTATCAAAGAAGCCAACAACGACGCCGGACTGGCGGCCCATCCTTCGCGCCGCTTTGACATGAACCGCAATCACTTTCAGTTGGTCATGCTGGCCTACAACCTCAACTGCTGGCTGCTGCTGTTCCAACGCGAAGCCGACGCCACCCCGGAGAAGCTGCGGCACACCACCCTGGCGACGGCGCGGCTGCGCTTTCTGTTCGTGGCGGCCAAGATCTGGCGGCATGCCGGTAGAACGGGCATCAGCTACAGCGATCAGTACCAGGAGCAGGGACTGTTCGAGCGGCTGATGCGGCGGCTGCGGGCGATGGCGCCGCCGGGATCAAGCTGCGCGCCGGTGGTGGAGGGTGCGCTGCGTTGAGGGGCGCTGTGCATAGAATTTTATGCACTTGCCGCAAGCTACTGAGAACATGCCGCTTGTGAGCCCGCTTTTGCCCGCCGGGATTGGGAGGCGGCTCAAACTGGGAGGGAAACAGCAGAAAGGACGACTTGCTAAATCACTGTGTTGACACGACTGCCGCTACCGCCACAACTCCATCGGCGACGGCTACGCCGAATCTGCGCATGATGGGTATTTACTTGACTCAGGTGACCACAAGATGTAGGATCGGGGAAATGGAAGATTATCCTCGGAATCTGGCCGAGTTCGAGGCGCGTTTCGCCACCGAGCAGGCCTGTCGAGAGTATCTGTGTCAACTCCGCTGGCCGGAGGGTTTTCGTTGTCCGCGATGCGGGCACGACAAAGCGTGGGCGGTGCGGACAGCGCTGCTGGAGTGCGCCGGCTGCGGGCATCAAGCTTCTCCAACGGCGGGCACAATATTTCAAGACACCCGCCAACCCCTCCAGAGTTGGTTTCGAGCCATGTGGTGGCTCACGAGCCAGAAGAACGGGGCGAGCGCGCTGGGCTTGCAGCGGGTGTTGGGCCTGGGCAGCTACAAAACGGCCTGGACTTGGTTGCATAAGCTCCGGCGCGCCATGGTGCGGCCCGGACGCGATCGGCTCAGCGGGCGCGTGGAGGTTGACGAGACTTACTTAGGAGGCTTGGAGGAGGGCGTGCGCGGTCGCCAAACCGACGCTAAGGCGCTGATTGTAGTAGCGGCCGAGGAAGATGGTGCCGGCATCGGGCGGGTTCGGATACGCACCATTCCCAACGCCTCCGGGGACAGCTTGATGGCCTTCGTCGGCGAGTCGATCGAACCCGGCAGCGTGGTCCATACCGACGGTTGGCTGGGATACGAACCGCTCGAAGGCGACGGCTATCGCCACGAGGTGAGCTACCTGGAGGGGCAACCGGCGCGCGCCTCGAAACTGCTCCCCCGGGTGCACCGCGTGGTGTCGTTAGTGAAGCGCTGGATACTGGGCACGCATCAAGGAGCGGTCAGTCACGAGCATCTCGACTCCTACCTCGACGAATTCGCCTCCGCTTCAGCCGCCGCAAGTCCAGAAGTCGAGGCAAGCTCTTTTACCGCCTGGTTCAACAGGCCGTCGCCGTGCCACCGGCACCCTACAAATCGCTGGTCGGAGGCACCGCGACACGCGCTACGGACGACCACAACATGTAGGGGCTATTTCCCAATACCTGAGTCAAGTAAATACTCATCCTGCGCATAATTCAGGTGTCACGAAAGGTCGCCCGAGGCCTTGGCCGGGAATTGTGCATAGCCGGAGCCCGCCCCGGCGAGGGCGAGAAAAACGAGAAGGATCGGACGCAATCGAGTCATAAAGTCCCCTCCGGCCGGCGGAATCGACACGAGGCCCGGGATCATTACTGCTTGTTTAGGTTTGTTGCTTCCAATCTTCACGGCATCTCCTCTTCTCTTGGCAAGTATGCTTGTCCTTTTGAATTGTTGCACCAGCTAAATCAGGACATCTTTCTCGATTCGTAACCGCGCTTTCTCGATTCGGCGGGGGAGAGGCGTGGTAGAACTATTCAGCGATTTCATTTGCTTTCTTCGTTTCGGCCGCCATCGAATTCCGCGCCGCTCAGCGAGCGACCCGCACGGGACTTCAAACCGCGTCTTCTTCGATTTTCGGGCGCGCCTTCGAGCGTCTCGCCCTTACCCCCCTACCGTCCGGATAGCGTCGCATCCTTCGATCGGCGTGCCGTCGCTGGTTTGTCCAGTCAGACAGGCTTCCACATCGCCGCATTGAATCCCCGTGCTGCCCTGCCTAAAGTGCAAGACCATGTCCATGTCGCCATCGCTGTCCACGTCCTTGATGTGAGCGCGGCGGTGAGTGGGGCCGGCCTTGTCAGGCCCAAAAGTGACGGTCGAAGAATCAACCGTTGTGGCATCGAAATCAACCGGCTCCCCCGCCGCTGTACTTGTAGTCAGAATCGCCACCGGTATGACGCCGTTGTGGGAGCAATTGATGCTGTTGGGATTACTGCCGTGCCTAATTTCGATCGTCGCCGCAACGCCGCTAATCGACGTCGGCGAGAAACACACCCCTGTTGGGAGCGAGATTGAAGCGTCCACAATAGACGTCAGCGCGGCTCCCGTGGTGGCGTCAAAGACGTCCAAGGAACCAGGCTGCGATACGTACAACTTAGTGCCGTTCGGGTGTAGCGCCATCTGTTCCACTCCGAACGGGCAGCAAATCGTATCGGCGATTGCAAGCGGGAAGGCGCCGCCTATCGAAGGACCGACGGCGCCTGTAGCCGGGTTGTAGGTAAAGGCGTCTACCGAACCGCCCTCACTACGCGCATATATCACGGTTCCGGGCGGGTTGAATGCGGCAGACATCCCGCCCCTCGGTCCCGTGAGGCTCACGATGCTCACCGGCCCCGCGAGAGGCGGCGTTGTAAACGACCGAATCGAGCCCGGGATCGCAACGAGAGAGCCGGAGTCAGGAGCGCAGGTGACATTTTCCGGGTACCCGCCAGTAGTTATTGTGTCCCCTGTGTCCGTCAACGTGCACATAGGGCCGGGGCCGATGGTGAGCCTGTGCACCAACCGGGGGGAAATCGACGTGGCCAGTACCGTGGCGCCGTCGCTACAAACATCTACCGAAGTGCAGTGGGAGGGCAAGGCGAGAGTGCTGACTTCCGTCATCGAGTTAACGCCTACAGCAGAGATTGGGTTCACCACCCCGGTACCGTCACACAACACAAGGCAATCCCCAGCAGGTGTTATCGACGTGTCTAAGCCGCGGTTGGAAATGGGGATGCCTGGCAACAACGCCAGAGCGTTGAGATCGATGACTGTCACCACGGAACTAAAATTCGTGACAAAACCAAACGCCTGATCCGGCGTGATAGAGCAGTCACCGAGCAGGTCGCCGGGTACAGGGAACGTGGTCAGCACGGTGTCCGCGTCCGCGTCGAAAACGATCACTGAGTTCGTCGTGGGATCCACGACCATGCCAAGGGTCTGGGCCGCTGTCGGCACGGTTTGCAGCGCCAGTATCAGCGTAACCAAACATTGCAACTTCCGAGGTGCTTTCGCATTCCGTTTCATGCCTTCTCCTTTTCCGGTTTCTAAGGCCTTGTGTGCTTCGTAGGACTCGTCGTGTGGGTCATTTCAGGCTTCGCTTCGGCTGGTTCCCAAAAAATCTAAGACGACAAACCCGTGGAAGTGAACCGCTGGGCTACGGGATTTTTTTGAAAATTCCGTTTGTGTGTGAATTCCCATGAACGGCAGCCGCGCCGGCAACTCGTCACTCTGGCTGTAACCGTGCGTCATCGTTGGCCTGCCTTCCTTGTCCCAGCGCGGCGCTTGGAGCCGCGTCGCCCACGTTGGGCTGATGGGAATCGGTGCTGGTTACGACATCGCACGGGATGGGCGATGGAGACCGAAGTCGGACCTGAATGACGTCCCCTTTTCGAAACTTCACGTCGTCGGTTCTGAATACGGCACGGGCGAAGAGTTCCCCTGTTGCGTGTGCGAACGCCGCCACTCCAACACCGAATGCCGACCCTGGATCCGTCGGTGGTACTCGAGATACCCAAGACACCCAAGACAGAGCCTCCTTAAAGGTCCGCCCGGCGACGCGCACCGGATGGAGCGGGGCTTGGCGACCCGCCCCCATCGGTACTCCCTCGAATTTGACTTCAAGTCTTCCCGTCCCCAGAACACCCGACGCCGCGTCTGTCCACGCACCAACGACGCCGTACACGGGAGTCCCACGGGCTATGCATGTCGAGCTTCCGCTTCGAACATCCGCTTCCACTTCAAAAAGGACCCGATGCCCCGGCTTGTGCCTGGAAGTGACTTTGCCGCTCTTGAGCCGCAGCAACACAACGGTCTTGGCCGGGAGGAAAACCTGTTGCGGAAAGGCGGCATTCTGGGCCGCGGGCGGCGAGCCTACGGGCTTGTCGCCGCCTGTCTGGGTGAAGCGAAGTTCCGGACGCCGGGCGAAGGGGAAGTCGACGGGAATGATCGGGGCCTGCTCCGTGCCGGTCCGGTCGCGTAATAGGTAGGAAGGCCGATGGGGCTGAAGAGTTGGTTGAGCAGAGTGTGCCCGATCATCCGCCGGTTTTTCCGAACTGTCCGCGTCCGCCGCGGCGGGAACAAGCAAGGCGACGACCACCAGCGTGATCCATGAGTTTGGCCCCCCCAACACCGACGCTCTTTCGTGTTCTCGATAGATGGGAGGGCTGACGACTGAAACTTTGTGTTTCAACATTGCTTCACCTCCCGCTCCATGCGACCGGCCCGAGCGTCAACCAGGGCACGTAGGTAATCAAAAGAACGGCGACTAATAAGATCGCCACGTACGGCAACGTATAGCGGTAGATCCGCGTCAGCGGCATTTCGAAACGAAAGCCGGCGAGGAAAAGGTTTTCGCCCATCGGGGGCATCAAATAACCGAGGATGGATATTTACTTGACTCAGGTATTGGGAAATAGCCCCTACATGTTGTGGTCGTCCGTAGCGCGTGTCGCGGTGCCTCCGACCAGCGATTTGTAGGGTGCCGGTGGCACGGCGACGGCCTGTTGAACCAGGCGGTAAAAGAGCTTGCCTCGACTTCTGGACTTGCGGCGGTTGAAGCGGAAGGCGAATTCGTCGAGGTAGGAGTCGAGATGCTCGTGACTGACCGCTCCTTGATGCGTGCCCAGTATCCAGCGCTTCACTAACGACACCACGCGGTGCACCCGGGGGAGCAGTTTCGAGGCGCGCGCCGGTTGCCCCTCCAGGTAGCTCACCTCGTGGCGATAGCCGTCGCCTTCGAGCGGTTCGTATCCCAGCCAACCGTCGGTATGGACCACGCTGCCGGGTTCGATCGACTCGCCGACGAAGGCCATCAAGCTGTCCCCGGAGGCGTTGGGAATGGTGCGTATCCGAACCCGCCCGATGCCGGCACCATCTTCCTCGGCCGCTACTACAATCAGCGCCTCAGCGTCGGTTTGGCGACCGCGCACGCCCTCCTCCAAGCCTCCTAAGTAAGTCTCGTCAACCTCCACGCGCCCGCTGAGCCGATCGCGTCCGGGCCGCACCATGGCGCGCCGGAGCTTATGCAACCAAGTCCAGGCCGTTTTGTAGCTGCCCAGGCCCAACACCCGCTGCAAGCCCAGCGCGCTCGCCCCGTTCTTCTGGCTCGTGAGCCACCACATGGCTCGAAACCAACTCTGGAGGGGTTGGCGGGTGTCTTGAAATATTGTGCCCGCCGTTGGAGAAGCTTGATGCCCGCAGCCGGCGCACTCCAGCAGCGCTGTCCGCACCGCCCACGCTTTGTCGTGCCCGCATCGCGGACAACGAAAACCCTCCGGCCAGCGGAGTTGACACAGATACTCTCGACAGGCCTGCTCGGTGGCGAAACGCGCCTCGAACTCGGCCAGATTCCGAGGATAATCTTCCATTTCCCCGATCCTACATCTTGTGGTCACCTGAGTCAAGTAAATACCCATCACACTCATTACTTGTCTCCTTTCGAGTTGTCTGCTTTCAGACCGTCTGCTTTCAGATCGAGAATCAGATCATCAACGTGCGCGAGCAGCCATCGAGCCCGCCGTTGCGCGACAAGATTCGCGAGCCGAACTTCCTCGTGCTGGTCGGGGTCAAGGGCCAGAGCTCGCTCTAGCTTCGACTTGAACTCCGCGCGATTCTGCCGTTGATAGGACGCCGCTTCGGCGTAGGCAACATAAAGGCCGGCGCGCTTGCCTCCCGATAGCGCCAGCGCTCGCTCAAAATGCCGCTCGATCTGTTCGTAGTCGGCACTGCCCGGACGAGCCGAGGCCAGGGTGACCTCGAGTTCATGCAACGCGCCTTCGTTCCAGTCTTCATCCAGTTAGAGCGCGCGACCCAATAGCGCCTCAACCTCCGGGAGCCGCGCCAGCATCTCGGCATCGTCGCGCGACACCGAGATCGCCAGTCCGAGCGCGGCGGCGTTCCAGTAGAGGAGAGGAACGTGTTTTTTCTTGGTTGTCGAGAGCGCCCCGGCGGGATCTCGCTCCAAGCCTTCCGTGATGCCGGGGTAGGACGCCTCCAGGGCGCGAAGCCCATAGCGCCGCGCCCTCAAATAAAGTTTTCGGGCGCGCAGGCGAATTCGAGCGGCGGCGGCGAGGTCCCGTTCGGCAGCGGCATCGATCTCATACTCTACGTAGGCGTAGGAGTAGGTCGTGAACCCGCGGCAGGCCGTCAACAGCAGGCCCCGGTGGCGCGGCGATTCCTCCAGCAGACTCTCGATCAGCTTCAAGCCGAACGGCAGGGCCCGGCCAACCAATTCGATGTCTTCGTCGCTGTCGTAGGTGGCGCCGCCTGACGCCAGAGCGTCTCCGATCTTGTTGACGGCCATTCGGCGAATCGAGCAGCCGACGCCGACCGTAACGACCAGCGCACAGCAGAGAAATATCGTGGGCTTTAACGCGCGAAGTCCGCTGCCCGAGGAGGTGGTTTTGTTGGCATTGTTGTTCATGGAGGTTCTCGCCTCGTGTGATGAGGCTGAGTCTGGGGCTTTGCGTAAGTTGCGTCAATTAACAGCGTCACAACTTTGCACCAATTCCCAAGCACCCGCGAAAATACCGCCGATAAACCGGTAAACCACTGGCAAACAGTTACTTCCGCCGCTCGATCAACTCGGCCCATCTGCTAATCGGCGGATACGGGTGGGGGGCCTGGAGGCGTAAGAAAGACAACAAACCCCGTTCGGTGGCATGTGGCTGCTATAATGCCCCGCGTCGGCGGACAGGATCGGTCGCGAAGGCGAACCAATGGAACGGGTCGGAAAATCCCGAGTTCGGTTTGGAGTGTTTGAGGCCGACTTGGCCTCTCGTGAGTTGTGGAGATTGGGCCGCAAGATCAGGCTGCAGGATCAGCCGTTTCAACTCCTTACCGTATTTCTGAAACGACCCCGCGAGGTGGTCACCAAAGATGAGCTGATCGAGCACCTATGGGGGGACACTCCACCCTCCGCCCCCGACCACAGCCTCAGCATCGCCATCGGAAAGATCCGCTCGGCTCTCCGAGACGAGGCCGACAATCCGCGTTTTATTGAAACGTTGCCTTCGGGCGCCTATCGCTTCATTGCATCGGTCGAGTTCGAGTCCCCAGCTGGTGACGAAGACGAAGAGGACGACGCCATACCACGTCCATTCATGTTTCCTTTGTTGGGCGTCGGCGTCGCGGCTGCCGCGGCGCTGATCTTGTGGTTCCCGCCGATTGAAGATCCAGAGACGACGAAAACGAAGACGACGAAGACGCAGCCACGCACATTCACGATCGAATGCGATCAAGATTGTTCCTCTCCGGTTGTCTCGCCCGACCACCGTTATATTGCGTTCGTCTCGGGCGCCGGCGAAGGGACACTCTGGGTCCACGATCTTCAGAAAGACGAACGACGCGAACTCGCCGGGACGGATGGCGCGAATTATCCGTTTTGGCATCCCGAAGGTCGATGGATCGGTTTCGCGGCCGCCAACGATCTCAAGAAGGTCCGAGTCAACGACGGCAACGTTGAGATCGTTACTCCACTAGTGGATCGTTCGTTTTGGGGTGGGTCGTGGAGTCCGGACGGACGCTCAATTGTCTTCAGCGTGCACAGCCCGGGAAGCTTGCCGCGCCTTTACGAAGTAGACGCACGGGGCGGCGACCGACTCGAACTGCTGTTTGAGCCAACCGGCGAGGAGCGAAAGATGGGGTTCGGGCATCCCCATTTTCTACCCTTGCCGGAGGGGCCGCGCATGCTTCTCTACGGCACCGGGTTCCCGAGCAGATCCGACATCATTCTTCGGAATCTCGATACAGGGAAGCAAGATATCTTGGAGGTCGGGGCCTCGCCCCTTTTATTCACCCAGCGGTCACATTCTCTATCAGACATCGGCCTTGGCCGAAGGCCTTTGGGCCTTGCCTTTTTCGCTTAGGACGCAAAGGGTCACGGGGGCTTCCTTTGCGGTGAACAGCGACGCCTTGAAACCCAGCGTTGCCGGCCCGTGGCTGGTCTATCTCAAACGTGGCGGCGAGGTGCAGTTGGTATGGCGAGATCGGAATGGAAAAGAGTTGGGCGTCATTGGTCAACCCCAGCAGTGGATGAACCATCCGGCGCTATCGCCGAATGAACGGAAAGTGGCGGTTCGAGGAATCGAGAATCACAGCGAGGACGTCTGGGTGCATGACTGTGATCGACCCAGCAAGACTCGCCTGAGTATGGATCGCGGGTATGTTTCGAACCCCGTCTGGTCTCCCAACGGAGAAGTCACATATTCCGTTTCCGTGGACGGCGTCATCGAAATTCGTCAGGATGGGTATTTACTTGACTCAGGTGACCACGAGATGTAGGATCGGGGAAATGGAAGATTATCCTCGGAATCTGGCCGAGTTCGAGGCGCGTTTCGCCACCGAGCAGGCCTGTCGAGAGTATCTGTGTCAACTCCGCTGGCCGGAGGGTTTTCGTTGTCCGCGATGCGGGCACGACAAAGCGTGGGCGGTGCGGACAGCGCTGCTGGAGTGCGCCGGCTGCGGGCATCAAGCTTCTCCAACGGCGGGCACAATATTTCAAGACACCCGCCAACCCCTCCAGAGTTGGTTTCGAGCCATGTGGTGGCTCACGAGCCAGAAGAACGGGGCGAGCGCGCTGGGCTTGCAGCGGGTGTTGGGCCTGGGCAGCTACAAAACGGCCTGGACTTGGTTGCATAAGCTCCGGCGCGCCATGGTGCGGCCCGGACGCGATCGGCTCAGCGGGCGCGTGGAGGTTGACGAGACTTACTTAGGAGGCTTGGAGGAGGGCGTGCGCGGTCGCCAAACCGACGCTAAGGCGCTGATTGTAGTAGCGGCCGAGGAAGATGGTGCCGGCATCGGGCGGGTTCGGATACGCACCATTCCCAACGCCTCCGGGGACAGCTTGATGGCCTTCGTCGGCGAGTCGATCGAACCCGGCAGCGTGGTCCATACCGACGGTTGGCTGGGATACGAACCGCTCGAAGGCGACGGCTATCGCCACGAGGTGAGCTACCTGGAGGGGCAACCGGCGCGCGCCTCGAAACTGCTCCCCCGGGTGCACCGCGTGGTGTCGTTAGTGAAGCGCTGGATACTGGGCACGCATCAAGGAGCGGTCAGTCACGAGCATCTCGACTCCTACCTCGACGAATTCGCCTTCCGCTTCAACCGCCGCAAGTCCAGAAGTCGAGGCAAGCTCTTTTACCGCCTGGTTCAACAGGCCGTCGCCGTGCCACCGGCACCCTACAAATCGCTGGTCGGAGGCACCGCGACACGCGCTACGGACGACCACAACATGTAGGGGCTATTTCCCAATACCTGAGTCAAGTAAATACCCATCTTCGTCAGAAGCGGGCTGAAGATGACGGACCCGCGCGCGTACTGATGAAGGGCCCGTTCCACAATCTGCCCAGCGATTGGTCGGCGGATGGCCGGCATTTGCTGATCTATAGGAACAACCCCAAGACTATGCGCGATATCTTCTGTCTGCGGCGCCGGGACGACGGAGAGGGATACGAAGAGCGAGTATTCTTGCAAACTGCTTTCCGGGAGCATGCGGCAAGCTTTTCTCCCGACGGGCGTTTCGTGGCTTACGTTTCGGACGAAGCCGGGCGGTACGACGTTTACGTTCGTCGGTTTCCGGAAGGAACGGAGAGGTGGAAAGTGTCGATGGACAAAAGCGGAGCCCAGCCGCGCTGGAGTCACGACGGCAAGGAGATCTATTACGTGGAAGGCGACGCGCTGTTCGCAGCTTCCGTAACGACCGATCCCGTTTTTTCCGTGAAGGGGCGTCAAGAGTTGTTCCAATCCGCCCTGTTGCGAGGAAACTTCGTACCGAGTTACGATGTCTCGCGGGATAGAAATCGATTTGTCGTCGTCGAGCCCGTCGGAGAACGGCGGCCGGCAATCAAGGTCGTGCAGAATTGGTTCGCCGAATTCCGATAGCCCGAGGCGAACGAAGCTTCCGGGTCGCCGAACTTCTTCCGCCGCGGCTCGTTCATGTCGCGTAGCGCGTCGAGCGTCTTGCGGCGCATCGAGCGGCTGACTCCGGTGGGATCGCTCAAGTAGAGTACGGGCTCCCCGTTCCCCGCAAGCAACCGGTACCCAAGCCGTCCGCCGACATCCGTGAGGAAACGTAAATCAGCAGCCGTATGAGTACGACGCCAGTGACCCGCCGAGGCCGTCCTCGGAATACTCGAAAAGCTCGAAACCGGAGGACTCATATCCACGCCGATCCTTGAGCAGCTCGCCCCAACCATCGTCATCGTGGTCGAAAACGTTGAAGATCTCGTCCACCCAATCAAGGTCGAGATGCATACGCTGAAATTCCGGTGTTCGCAAAGCGTGAGCGCCGGCGACATCCGTCGCCTCGTCCGTCAACTCGTCACCGGATCGAAACCAGGCGCTGAGAAGAAAGACCGTCTTCTCGTCGAGGGTCCATTTCGCTCTGACGTAGAGGCGGGGAACGCCGTCCGGCGAAATCCGGAACATCTTGCGGTCATAGGAGAGACTTGCTTCCCCCCTCGCGAGTCGCTCGTCGCGAGTGCGCCAAGCTTGCGGCAGCCCCCGGCGCCGAGCCACCACATCCTGCTCGGCGGCTTGCCGCACTTTCGGCAACTCTCGGACGAGCAGGGCCTCCAAAGCCGCTTCCAGGGCGGGGTCGGCCCCGGCGGACGTTTCAGGAAGTTCCTCGAGCAAAGCCGGGGCCGCGGGCCGGTCGGTGGGATTCGCCGACGGGCCGGAGATTTCCCGCCGCACCAGGTAGTGCATCTCATCCACCTGTCGAAAGGCCGCGAGATCCTCGTCTTCCACTCGACCCATCGCGACGATGCCGGCCTCGCAGTTCATTCGCGCGACGAGATGCTTTTCGATGGTGAGGCGAAAGCGGCGTCCCTTGCCGGCAAGCAAGAGCCGGCGCTGACCCAGCGGCGCAAGCGAAACCGTCTCTTGATGTTGACTCCGGAATTCCGCGCCGGGCCACTCCCGAAGTCTCATTCCGCTTCTCGAGGCCACCGGCGCGGGCAGAGCGGCTGATTCAGCCAACACGCTGTCGCGACGCGGCTCAATGGAAGTGTCCCAAACCTTTTTCAACAGAAAGACAACGCGCTGGTCGTCGTAGCGATGGGCGATTTGGAGAGCTTGCCCCGCGGCCTGACGATGGGGGGCGACGAGCGAAGCGCCCAGCAAGAAAATTACCGCGCAAACAAGTCGCATGGCTCAGTATGAGTCATCGTGTATAACCGAAAGCGGGATAGACTTTGAATATGTTCTGGTGGATCGTAATCGCGTCGGCCGTGTGTGCCGCGGTGATTTATGCCTATCGCGAGCATCGTAAAGACAGTCGCCGCCTCGCCGCCCTATTCCTGGGTCTTGCCGAAAAATACGGGGGCGATGTCGAATCGGGCGGTTGGCTGTATTTGCCCCGACTCGATTTCGAACTCGGGGGCCGCCACTGCTTGCTGACGGCGATGGCGACCGACGGCTCGGAAGGCGGATCTCCTTTTACCTTGATCGAATTGCGGTTGGCGGACGACACGGGGGGAAAGATTCGCATTCGGCCGGTGTCTGGAGTTTCGAAGCCGGTCAATGTCTCGGATCTATTCGGTGAGCGCTTATCGACCGGCGACCGAGACTTCGACGACGCGTTTCGCGTGCAGGGAAGCAGCCAAGTAAGTGTCTCCGCTCTGCTCGGCGCCGATGTCCGTCGGCAATTGCTCGCATCACGGGCATTGCCGATCGAGGTCCGCGTCGAGGGCGCCAAGATCGCCGTCACCATGGAGGGCATCGCGCGGTCATCGGAGGATCTCGAAGCGCTGATCGAAACCGCACGGCTACTGGCCGATCACAGCCCGCGGACAATCGCTGTCCCTGACTCAACGGATTCATAATGCCGCTAAGAACAGGGGAGTCAGGGGTGGCGAGGCCTCTCGGGCTTGCGCCGGGCGCTGCCTTCCCTAGCCCCCTCCCTAGCCCTTGCCGGGGGCTGTGCCCGAAGCTGTACCGAATTCTTCGGTCAACAACAACGACAACGTGAGAACGATTCTTCGCAGGCCGATCTCGCGGCCTTCCGGGTGAAACCACTCGGCGGGCGTGTGGGCGTTGCCGCCGCGGCCGCCGGTGCCGATCGCGGCCGCCGGCAGTCCCATCGCGAGCGGGACATTGGCGTCGGTGGAAGCGCAGTCGAGCCGCGCACGGATACTCAAGTGGGCGTCGGCGGCGCGGATGACGTCCACCACGTAATTGTCGGCCGAAAGCCCGGCTGCGGGACGATGCCCGATTTCGCGAATCTTGTAGCTCGACAGACGCTGTGTCGAACGGCGGTTTTCGATCTCGACGCCCAGTTTGACGGCGTCTTCGAGCGCGCCGACCAAGTTTTCCATGGCTTGGCCGCTCTGCGAGCGAATGTCCACTTTGGCGCGGGCCGCGGGAGCAATCGAGTTGACGCCCAGGCCGCCGTCGATGACGCCGACGCTCAACGTGGTGCGGGGCGAAGCCGGTAAATCGGTGTCGGCCAGCGCGGCGACCGTTCTCGCCAGAGCATGCACCGGGTTGGCGGTGCCGAAGTCATTCCAACTATGGCCGCCCGAGCCCTCGATCACGATTTCGAAGCGTCGGCTGCCGAGCGCCTCGGCCGTGATGTGTCCGGTGGAAGCGCCGTCGAGGATCAAAAAAGACGAGATCTCCGACGCAAATGGGGAAAAACGGCAGAGGTAGTTCATGCCGTGGAGGTTGCCTTCGCCTTCTTCGGCAACATTGGCAACGAGCAGCATGTTCCTTTTCGGCTGGATGCCGCCCGCCGATGCGAGTTTCGAGGGGTCGCGGAAAAGCTTGCCCAGCGCCAACAGAGCCGCCAGGCCGGCGCCGTTGTCGGTGACCCCGGGGCCTTCGAAAGTCCCGTCCTCGCGCACCGCGATGTCGGAGTCTTGGCACGGAGCGAGCACGGTATCCATGTGCGCGCTGACGGCGACAAAGGGAAGATCGGGATGAAAGATGATCGGGACCACAACGTTGCCGGCGTCGTCGAGAGCGGCGGCGTGGCCAAGCTCGCGGAAGGTTTTGACGAGGTGTTCGGCGCGCGCTTGCTCCTGGAAAGTGGGTGCGGCCACGCGGCAAACTTCGAGGTGCCGGCGGTTGATCCAGTCTTGCTCGGCGACGGGAAAGCGGAGCCGGGAACGCACGGTTTCGTGTTCGGCGAGCTTCTTCGCGGCAGCGGCCAAACCACGTTGGGCGGCGCCGGAAGAGGTGCCGAGAATGCCGTATTTGTGCGCCACGGACCACCAGTTTATCACCATCTCGCGGGGAAAATTTGACGCCGTATCCCGGCGGTTGCTAGGTTGACACTTTGCCCGTTAGCCCGCGTCGGCGCTCGGTTCGGTCGAAAGCGGGGCTGAAGCGGAAGAGGCTTAGCAGCCCGCGGCCGAAGTATGTTCGGGCGAAAATGGGGCCGTCCTTTTTTCGCGTAGTCGGTCTTTCGCCACGGGTTGTTAGCATCAGGCGGCGAGAGGTCCAAAATGGAGAAAGTTCGCATCGGAATTATCGGATCGGGGTTTTCGGGAAACCTGCACGCCGACGCTCTACAGCGCGACTTACGCGCCGAGATCGTCGCCGTGGCCGGGTCAAACCAGGAACGCGCCGAGGCGTTTGCCGCGAAACGGAAGATTCCGCAAGCGTTTGACGACTATCGACGCATGCTGGAGTTGCCCGACATCGATCTGGTCACGATCGGCGCGCCGAACGACCTGCATTGCCAAATGGCGGTGGACGCCGCGCAAGCCGGCAAGCACGTCGTCGTCGAAAAGCCGCTTTGCATCACTCTCGACGAAGCCGACCGCATGATCGCGGCGGCCTCGGCGGCGGGTATCAGGTTGATGTACGCCGAGGATCTTTGTTTCGCGCCGAAATACGTTCGGGCCAAGCAGTTGGTCGACGAGGGCGCGATCGGGCGGGTTTTTCGCACGCGGCAGCTTGAGAAGCACTTCGGGCCGCATTCAGACTGGTTTTGGGATATGAGCCGGTCGGGCGGCGGCGCGTTGTTTGACATGGGCTGCCATGGGACGGAGTTTGCCCGCTGGATACTCGACAAACCGAAGGTCAAGAGCGTAACCGCCCACATGGGCCTCTACGTCCACATGGATCGCACCGACGGCGAAGACGACGCGACGGGCATCATCGAGTGGGAAAACAACTCCGTGTCGGTGATCGAGAACAGTTGGGCCAAGCGCGGCGGGATCGAGGACTTCGCGGAAATCCACGGGGTCGAGGGTGTGATCTACTGCGACCTGGTGCGCGGCAGTTCGATGTTGACCTACAGCGAGGGGGGCTTTGGTTACGCCGTCGAAAAGGCGCCGGAAACCAAGGGATGGACTTTCCCGCTTTTTGACGAGTGGATGCAGTACGGCTATCCCGGCGAAATGAAGCATTTCCTCGACTGCGTGGCGAACGACGAGGAACCGCTCGAGACAGCCGAAGATGGTCGAGAGGTGCTCGAAATCATGTTCGCGTGCTATGAATCGGCGGCGACGGGCCGCAGAATCGATTTCCCGTATACCCCAAGTGATCCGTCGAGCCCGGTGGCCTCGTGGCTGGCCGCCCGCAAGGCGGGTTGAAGCCGAGAGCAGGCGGAGAATGTGCCGCTCGACGCGGCGATTTTTTCGATCACTGAGATAAACGCTATCATCTAGGTTTAGTTTCGAGGGAGAAAATGGCAGACGAAAGAACAACTACCTTCAAAGGCGACCCCTTGGTAATCTTGGGGCCCGAACTGAAAGTCGGAGACAAGGCTCCCGACTTCGAGTTGACCGACAACGGGATGGGCGCGGTGACGCTGGCCGATACCGGCAACGGCACGCGCATTTTCAGCGTCGTTCCGTCGCTCGACACGCCGGTCTGCGATCAGCAGACGCGACGGTTCAACGAGGAAGCCGCCGGGCTGGGCGATATCGCCATTATTACGGTGAGCGCCGACCTGCCCTTCGCGCAGGGCCGCTGGTGCGGGGCCGCGGGCGTCGACAAGGTCAAGACGGTTTCCGATTACAAGAACGGCAATTTCGGCGAAGCTTGGGGCACGATGATTCGCGATTGGCGGATCAGCAGCCGGGCGGTATTCGTCGTTGACGCGGAGAACACGATTCGCTACGTCCAATACGTTCCCGAAATCGCCGAGCATCCCGACTACGACGCTCTGCTCGCCGCGGCCAAGGCAGTCGCCGGCGGCTAGGGCAACATTCGAGCAGCGGGGCAAAACCGCGAGGAGGTGGCCGTGGCCTACGACCGCGGTATCGCCGAGTGCGTTCGCGATCTGTTGCATGACCGCGTAGGCTTCTCCGAACGCAAAATGTTTGGCGGCGTCTGCTTCATGCTGCGCGGGAATATGTGTTGCGGCGTCGTGGACGCCGACCTGGTTTTGCGCCTCGGCAATGAGGGCGCCGCCGCGGCCCTAAACGAGCCCCATACGCGGCCGATGGATTTCACCGGCAAAGCCCTCAACAGCATGATCTATCTTTCGCCCGAGGGCTATCAGGACGAGGCCGACCTGGCTTCGTGGGTACAGCGGGCCTCTCGATTCGCCGAGTCGCTTCCGCCGAAATAGGCGGGCGTCGGCGCTCCCGCGGGCGCGAGCGCGAGCGCGCCCATTGCGGCTTGGCGGTGGTCGTTGTACAATCCGGGCGGCGGAGCAATCTTTTCTGATAGTCGGGCCCCCGACCCGGGGAGCGGTCGCGTCGCTCTATTTTCGCGGTTTTCTATCCACACTCTATATAGGAAAAAGTCGTTATGGCACGATTTGAACAAATCAAGGACCCCTCCGGCGACGCCTCGGCCGCGTAAAGCCGATTCATCGGGTCGACTTCGGAGGAGACTCGGCGACGCCGGGAAAACTCTCGAATCGGAATCGTCGTCTCCGTGTCCTGTCCCAGAAAGTCGTAGTCAAGCGAGACGATGACGTCGGCTTTGTCAAAGTGAGGCCGCGCGGCGGCCGGGCGGCCGAAGGCGATTCGCGCCCCGGCCAGGGGTTCGCCCGAAACCAACGGTTCGTATTCGACCCAGCGAGCCTTGGGGAAGGTGCGCAGCGCCTCGTCCCGCAAGCTCTCCGTCGTGGGTGATTGTGTTGCTTCGCTCATGAACCACAGGCCGTCGCCGTCGCCTTGCGAGCCGAAATGAGTTCTCGTGAACACCTCAAACTCGTCCCAATTCGAGCGACCGCCCGCGTGCATCACCACCTGGGAGCGGTCCGGGGCATAGAGCCCGAGCACGGTCGCTTGGTCGAAGGCCGAGGCCGCCCCCAAGCTCGACGGATGTTTCGGGTTGCCTTCGATCTTGGTCGGCCGCCCGTCGTTAGCTTCCACCAGCAAGCCGGTCGAAACTCCGCCGCGGGTCGTGCTTGTCGCGTAATGGACCGCCTTGCCGGGGATCAGGTCTTCCACGCCCCGACTGAAGGGCATTATGTGTTCCACCGGTCGGCGGCAGGCCGTCAAACCCGCCAGCCCAAACGACGCCGCCATCAATTTCAGCATCGACCGCCGGGAAGGGGCTGAAAGCTCCTCGGCGTTTTCGGGAAACTCGCGATGCAACCAGCGACGGAAATCATCGCGATCGGCGAGCTGATCGAGGCTGCGCCAATAGGACCGCCCGCGTGACGAATTCGATTGTTGAGTCATCGGTGACATCCCGAGCAGTGTTCCGGCGGGCGGATGGAATTGGCCGCCATGAGTTCGCGGCCGATTTCGGCGGCGTCCCGCGGCGGTTGCCAGTCGAGTTGCGTAAGGTACTCGCGCGGACGCAAGTGCGGAGCCGGATTGCGATGGCAGTCCAGGCACCAACCCATGCTGAGCGGCGCGACTAGCCGCACTTCTTTCATTTGGTCGATCCGTCCGTGACAACTCACGCAACTCACTCCGGCCGTCAGATGGGCTTGGTGGTTGAAATAGGCGTAGATGGGTATTTACTTGACTCATGTGACCACAAGATGTAGGATCGGGGAAATGGAAGATTATCCTCGGAATCTGGCCGAGTTCGAGGCGCGTTTCGCCACCGAGCAGGCCTGTCGAGAGTATCTGTGTCAACTCCGCTGGCCGGAGGGTTTTCGTTGTCCGCGATGCGGGCACGACAAAGCGTGGGCGGTGCGGACAGCGCTGCTGGAGTGCGCCGGCTGCGGGCATCAAGCTTCTCCAACGGCGGGCACAATATTTCAAGACACCCGCCAACCCCTCCAGAGTTGGTTTCGAGCGATGTGGTGGCTCACGAGCCAGAAGAACGGGGCGAGCGCGCTGGGCTTGCAGCGGGTGTTGGGCCTGGGCAGCTACAAAACGGCCTGGACTTGGTTGCATAAGCTCCGGCGCGCCATGGTGCGGCCCGGACGCGATCGGCTCAGCGGGCGCGTGGAGGTTGACGAGACTTACTTAGGAGGCTTGGAGGAGGGCGTGCGCGGTCGCCAAACCGACGCTAAGGCGCTGATTGTAGTAGCGGCCGAGGAAGATGGTGCCGGCATCGGGCGGGTTCGGATACGCACCATTCCCAACGCCTCCGGGGACAGCTTGATGGCCTTCGTCGGCGAGTCGATCGAACCCGGCAGCGTGGTCCATACCGACGGTTGGCTGGGATACGAACCGCTCGAAGGCGACGGCTATCGCCACGAGGTGAGCTACCTGGAGGGGCAACCGGCGCGCGCCTCGAAACTGCTCCCCCGGGTGCACCGCGTGGTGTCGTTAGTGAAGCGCTGGATACTGGGCACGCATCAAGGAGCGGTCAGTCACGAGCATCTCGACTCCTACCTCGACGAATTCGCCTTCCGCTTCAACCGCCGCAAGTCCAGAAGTCGAGGCAAGCTCTTTTACCGCCTGGTTCAACAGGCCGTCGCCGTGCCACCGGCACCCTACAAATCGCTGGTCGGAGGCACCGCGACACGCGCTACGGACGACCACAACATGTAGGGGCTATTTCCCAATACCTGAGTCAAGTAAATACCCATCTAGGCGTATTCGGGAACTTTGTGAACCCGCACTCATGGGATCGGCTTGTCCGCCGCGGCGCTTTCCCGGACCCTCGCCAACAGCTCGCTTTGTTTGCGAACGCGCTGGTGGCAATTCATGCAGGTATCGGTGGCCGGGACGGCCGCGTGGGCGGCGCGTTCGACCGTCGAGTGGCAGTAACGGCAATCCATCCCGAGGTTACCGGCATGGAGTTTGTGCGAAAACGGGACGGGCTGTTTCGGCTGGTATCCGACGTCGGTCGACTCCGGGCTGCCCAAATGAGCGAGTAGCGAAACGCCCCCGATCACGAGACCGACGGTCAAGACAAGGCCGATCCTCAAGTTCCGATCCAAGGTCTTCGAAAAAATCCGGCTCATGACACAATCGCCAAACGATTTCCGGGCGCTTCGTACGCCGTCAAACAATCGTTTCGGCCGTGAAATGAGTGGTCTTAGGTTTGCCCGGAAATAATTGGCCCCTTGAAAAGCGGGGCACGACGCTTGGTCCGCGGGTATAGGCGGTGTCGGCGCGAACCTGGGAGCGGGGACTTCCGTCCGCGGCCTTTGTTGCGAAAGGCGGCGCGGGTCTACTGATTTGCGCGCGGGTTTACAGCCGCCCGGTTTCCCTGAAATAGCGCTCGGCGCCGGAGTGGAGGGGGATGCCGGTTTTTTCGATTTTGCCGCCTTGGTCGGGGTCGAAGGCCAGCCATGCCTTGTGCGCGATCGCCATCTCGTCCTTGTTTTCGCAGACCACTTTCGTGATGCGATAGGCGAGATCTTCGGGCAGGTCTTTGTGCGCGATCAGGACGGTGCCCATGTCGACGGCCTGAGTCGGTCCCGATTGCCCCTTGAAGTATTCGGGCATGGGGATGGGAGTTATGCCGGGCCCCTGGATCTTTTCGAGAAAGGCGTCGGGCAGGTCGACGAAGCGAACCTCGGCGGTGGTCGTAATTTCCGTGACTGCGGGGTGACCGCGGATGGCGGTCTCGAAGTAAAGGTCGGCGCGACCGTCGCGTAGGATCGAGGCGATTTGATTGGCGGAAACCTGGGTGATCTCGCCGCCGCGTTCGATGATCTGATCGCGGCTGGTCCCGAACGCATCGAGAAGCATGTCGGCGAAGACGGGAACGACGCTGCCGGCCGGCTTCATCACGACGCGCAGCGGCGCGGGGTCGGAGAGAGCTTTCTTCAACGTGTCGGTGCCCGTGCGCGCTTAATGTATTCCTCTCGCAGCAATACGGTCAGCCAGACCTTATTGAGACCTCCAACCAGGGCGCGAATGTTCTCATGCTTGCGCCCCTTATAGGCGATGGGGTGGCCGGATTGAGCCCATGCGGAAGTCGCGGCTTGGGCGATGGCGATGGTCGCGTCGCCGCGATCGACTAGGATCGGGTTACCGATGGCGCCGCCGCGGGCGATGACCTCGACGGGGGTACCGGGCGGGAGTTCCTTCTGGAGCAATGTCGCGAGAGTGGCCGCGAAAACATACCAGGAAGTTCCGGGGCGCATGGCGCCGATGGTGATTCTTTCGTCTTCGGCGGCCGATTCGGTTCCCCCGCCGCAAGAGAGCAGGAGAGCGGCGACGATGGGAGTCAATAGAAGTGTTCGGAGTAGTTTGGGTAACTGCATAGTTGATACGGAAATGCCGTGACTAGATTCGGCCGAGCGGACGGCGGTTGCGGTGGAGTTCGTCGACGAAGGCTTCGGCCGCGGCGAGCATACTCTTGATTAGGTCGGGGTGCAGTTCGCGCCGGTCGAATTTTTCGCCCACATCTTCGTGAAGATCATAGAGAGCCGTCGCTTTCAGCTTAGAGGGGTCGGCTCCGCGCCTTAGGTGCAGTTTCCACTTGCCGCGACGGACGGCTTCGACGCGGGGCAGTTGATTCGGTTGGGCGCCGTTGAAATAGTAGAACTCGTCGTAGGGGGATCGGGCTCCGGGGCGGCCGGAAAGCAAGGGCCAGAGGTCGCCGCCGTCAATGGTGCGATCGTTTGGAATCTCGGCGCCGGCGAGCTTGGCGAGGGTCGGTAGGATGTCCATGTTGGAGGCGGGCTCGGAGGTCACTTGGCCGGCGGGAATCTTGCCGGGCCAGCGGAAAATACCGGGCACGCGCATGCCGCCTTCCCAGGTCGTCGCCTTGCCGTGACTCAGCGGACCGGCCGAGCCGGCGTCGACGCCGTACTGCAACCAGGGTCCGTTGTCGGAGGTGAAGCAAATCAGGGTCTTGCCGTCGATGCCCAACTCCTTGAGCTTGGCGACGATCTCGCCGACGCTCCAATCGATTTCCTCGATCACGTCGCCGTAAAGCCCACGAATGGATTTTCCTTGTCGCGCGGCATTCGCGAACAAGGGCACGTGGGGCATGGCGTGCGGCAGGTAGAGAAAGAAATTGTTGTCTTTGTTCTCGTCGATGAAGCGGACGGCGCGCTCGGTGTACATGGTTGTGAGTTTGGTTTGGTCGGGGTCGAGCGCGACGATTTCGTCGTCTTCCATCAGCGGCAGCGGCTCGGGGAAGCCTTGGCCGTCTTCGACGTTGTAATAGCGGCCTTGGCCGGCGAACCCTGTGTAGTCGGCTCGTCGGCGGGCGGCTCGCATGCGTTCGTCTTCGTTGGCGGTGGGCGGCATCACCGGGTGGTAGCGCCACATGTCGTTCGAATACGGCAGGCCAAACCAATGATCAAAGCCGTGACGGTGGGGCAAAAAGGGCGCGGCGTGGCCTAAGTGCCATTTGCCGAACATCATCGTTTGGTAGCCCTGCTTCTTGAGGATTTCGGCGATGGTGATTTCGTCGGGATGAATGCCGGTCTCTCTGGTCTTCGACCCGTGATTGAAAGCCAGGCTGTTGCGCGGCGGGTAGGTGCCGGTGAGCAGGGCGGCTCGGGAGGGGCCGCAGAAGGGCGCGGCGTAGAAGCTGGTGAAACGAATGCCTTCGGCGGCGAGCCGGTCGATATTCGGCGTGCGAATGTCGGGAGAGCCTTGGACGCCGAGATCGCCCCAGCCCTGGTCGTCGGTGAAGATGACGATGAAATTGGGGTTTTCCCGGGCGGTCGCGGCTGGGGCGAGTGCCAGGAAGAGGGCAGGCGCAACGAGGAGTTTGGTGAAGGTTCGAGTCATGGGATGCCTCCGAGGTGCTTGACAGGAGCGCCGGCCCGGGTCGTCAACCGCGAATAGATATCCACCCTACCTCATCGTTGGTTAGGGTTCTCGATCGTCTTCGGGAACTTGAAGGGCGGCACTCCCGCTTCCTTGGCTTTTCGGGCGACAACGAGCAACTGCTCTTTGTCAGACCAGATTAGGTAGGCCTTGTTCTCGTCGTACCAGGTGCGCCAGGAATCGGGCTGCGCCATGCGTTGGCCTGTTAGAGCGCTTAGTTTGCCGATCGCAAACTTCGCGCGGGCGGAAATACGTCCTCGGGACTCACCGAGAATATGCATGAACTGTTTCAGCGCCATGCGGTATCCCACGGTTCGAACGTGCGGGGCCTCGATCTCAGACCGCTTGAGGCGAAAGGTCCCCCATCCTCCCATGCCCGCAAACATCTCTCCGGTGATTTCCTCGTCGCCTTGTTCTACATTGCGCAGCCAACCGACTCTCTCGGCAAACCAATAGTGATACCCCTGTAGCTCCGTGTGCTCCAGAAGTGCCCTTTCGTCCACTTGACACCACGCAGGCGGGCACAAACACAGGGCCGGGGCAAGAAGAAATCCAACGACGGTGCGAATCATGGAGTGTTTCGGCACTTTTCTCGTGTGCGCGGAGACCGCGGGCAGCTAGAGCTCTTTCTCGCTTCCATGGTCGTTGACGGCGACGCGTCGCGGCAAGCCGTTGCCTTGGGCTATACCCTATGGAAGGTTCCTTGCGATCACCACCTCTTACGCTTCCAAGGCGACCGCATCGGACACCGCTCGATTACTCTCGCGGCTCGGTTTGGGTTTCGGGCTCCTCGGGCGGAGTGAGGGCGTCGAGGGCTTCGAATATCTCTCCGCGGCTGGTGAATTTGACGCGCGGCCGGCTGCCCGGCATCCCCATGGCCATTTCCAGCCGGTCGATATCCTCCCACTCTTCGTAGGAGACGTAGCGCACGCCGCGCTCCTTCAGAAGGCTCTCCATGCTTTCGGGTTCCGCGTTGCGCGGGTTGAGGAAAGCGCCGTCTTGCAAGTCGGCGATCAGATTCGCCACGGTTTCCTTGGCGTCGGCTTTGTTAGTTCCGATGACGCCGTAGGGGCCTCGTTTGATCCAGCCGCTGACGTAGATTCCCGGCAAGGCGCGATCGGTGAGCGGGTCGACGACGCGGCCACCGTCGTTCGGCACAATGCCGCGGCCGTCGAGGAACGGCAGCTCGGCGAGCGGGATGCCTTTGTATCCCACCGAGCGCAGCACCAAGCCGGCCTCGATCGTTTCGAACTCATCGGTCGGACGCGAACGGATGCGGCCTTGGCTGTCGCTGTAGAGTTCGTTGCGGACGGTGCGCACGCCCCGAACGCGGCCTTCGTCGTCGCTGATCAACTCGACCGGGGAAGTGAGAAAGCGCAGAATGATGCGGCGCGATTTCACTTGCGGACCGGAACCGGCGTAGCTACGCAATATTTCCAGTTTGCGGGCCAGAGTGGGGTCGTCGAGAGCGGCGGCTTGGCTCTTTTCGTCGACAACGAGTTCGTCCGCCAAGGTGCGCACTTCCGCGTCGGCCAACTCGCCGAGCTCGGCGATTTCCGGGTTGGAAAACGCCGCTTGCGCCGGTCCTCGCCGACCCAGCATGTAGATCTGCTTGACGTTGCTGTTCCGCAGCGTCTCGAGGGTGTAGTCGGCGATGTCGGTCGTCTGCAACTCTTCGCCCGTCGCGGCCAGGATGCGCGCCACGTCGACCGCGACATTGCCGACGCCGACGACGACCACTGTGGGGTGGTTCAAGTCAAACCGCCAATCGGAGTAGTCGGGGTGGCCGTTGTACCAAGCGACGAATTCGGTGGCGGCGTGACTGCCGGCAAGGTCTTCGCCGGGAATATCCATGCGGCGGTCGGCTTGGGCGCCGGTGGTGAAAACGATGGCGTGATACTGGGTGCGTAGGTCGGTGAGCGAGACGTTTTTGCCGTACTCGACGCTGCCGAAGAAACGGAACCGCGGGTCGGCGGCGAGCTTGTGGTAGACCTTTACGACGGTTTTGATCTTCTGATGATCGGGGGCGACGCCGAGACGAACCAGCCCGAACGGCGTGGGCAAGCGGTCGAAGACATCGCATTCGATCGTCAGCCCGGCCGCCTCGAACAGGTGCTGCACGGTAAAGAACCCCGCCGGGCCGGAACCGATGACGGCGACGCGCAGAGGCCGCTCGATACTCCCCAAAGAACTCATATGCGGCATACCCTACCAGACGATCGTACCCGCCGGCTACTCCGGATCTCCGAAAGTTTGTGCGGCATAAACGTGGAATGTCCCTCTCAAAAATGCGAGCCATAGACACAGAGGCGTGGACGGAAGTCCACGCTCAGCCACGCTGAGCCCTCTACGATTTGTGCTTCCGCGGGGCCTCGAGGCATCACGTTCACAGTCTAGAAAGTAATGGTTGAGCGCCCACGTCATTCCCGCCGCGACGTTACAAAGAAGGGGCTAATTTGTAACCCAAGCCCGGTTAGCCGGACTGAGCGTGGACTTCCGTCCACGCCTCTGTGTCTATGGCTCGCATTGTGAGAACGACGTCCCACATTGATGCCGCGCACCCTTTGGGTTGCCGACAACCCGGACCCGCCGGTCAAAGGAGTAGAATCTCCTTAGATGGGTATTTACTTGACTCAGGTGACCACAAGATGTAGGATCGGGGAAATGGAAGATTATCCTCGGAATCTGGCCGAGTTCGAGGCGCGTTTCGCCACCGAGCAGGCCTGTCGAGAGTATCTGTGTCAACTCCGCTGGCCGGAGGGTTTTCGTTGTCCGCGATGCGGGCACGACAAAGCGTGGGCGGTGCGGACAGCGCTGCTGGAGTGCGCCGGCTGCGGGCATCAAGCTTCTCCAACGGCGGGCACAATATTTCAAGACACCCGCCAACCCCTCCAGAGTTGGTTTCGAGCCATGTGGTGGCTCACGAGCCAGAAGAACGGGGCGAGCGCGCTGGGCTTGCAGCGGGTGTTGGGCCTGGGCAGCTACAAAACGGCCTGGACTTGGTTGCATAAGCTCCGGCGCGCCATGGTGCGGCCCGGACGCGATCGGCTCAGCGGGCGCGTGGAGGTTGACGAGACTTACTTAGGGCTTGGAGGAGGGCGTGCGCGGTCGCCAAACCGACGCTAAGGCGCTGATTGTAGTAGCGGCCGAGGAAGATGGTGCCGGCATCGGGCGGGTTCGGATACGCACCATTCCCAACGCCTCCGGGGACAGCTTGATGGCCTTCGTCGGCGAGTCGATCGAACCCGGCAGCGTGGTCCATACCGACGGTTGGCTGGGATACGAACCGCTCGAAGGCGACGGCTATCGCCACGAGGTGAGCTACCTGGAGGGGCAACCGGCGCGCGCCTCGAAACTGCTCCCCCGGGTGCACCGCGTGGTGTCGTTAGTGAAGCGCTGGATACTGGGCACGCATCAAGGAGCGGTCAGTCACGAGCATCTCGACTCCTACCTCGACGAATTCGCCTTCCGCTTCAACCGCCGCAAGTCCAGAAGTCGAGGCAAGCTCTTTTACCGCCTGGTTCAACAGGCCGTCGCCGTGCCACCGGCACCCTACAAATCGCTGGTCGGAGGCACCGCGACACGCGCTACGGACGACCACAACATGTAGGGGCTATTTCCCAATACCTGAGTCAAGTAAATACCCATCTCTCCTTATTGTGATCGGCCAAATCATCAGCCATTACGAAATCACCGAAAAGCTCGGTGAAGGCGGCATGGGCGTTGTCTACAAAGCCCGGGACCTGAGGCTCGACCGCCCCGTCGCCCTCAAGTTTTTGCCGCCCCACCTGCTCGGTAACGAGGAGGTCCGCAAGCGCTTCGAGCGCGAAGCCAAGGCAGCGGCGGCCCTACAGCACCCCAACATTTGCCCGGTCTATGAGATCGATGAGGTTGACGGGCGCATGTTTATCGCCATGGCTTACCTTGAGGGCGAAGAACTAACCAAACGCATAGAAGAGAGCCCTTTGAGCGTGGAGCGCTTGCTCGACATCGCCACCCAGGTGGCGCGGGGCTTACAGGAGGCGCACAGCAAGGGCGTCGTCCACCGGGACATCAAACCGGCCAACATCATGGACACCAAAAGCGGCCAAGCCGTGCTCATGGACTTCGGCCTGGCGCAGCTCGCCTCGTCGTCGTCAAAGCTGACTCAGGAAGGAACGACCCTCGGTACGTCCGCCTACATGTCGCCCGAGCAGACGACCGGCGAAACGGTCGACCACCGTACCGACGTCTGGGCTTTGGGTGTGGTGCTGTATGAAATGGCCGCGGGGCAAGCGCCGTTCCAAGGCTATTACGAGCAGGCAATCCTGTACTCGATTCTCCATGAGGCGCCGGAACCGATCACGGCTTTGCGCACCGGCATTCCACCCGAATTGGAGCGCATTGCCAACAAGTGCTTGACCAAACGGGCTGACGAACGTTACCAAACCGTCAGCGATCTGCTTGCCGACCTCAATGCGTTGAAGCGCCGCGCGGAATCAGCCGCGGGCAGGAGGCCCTCTTCAGGGACAACCGACGCGCGGCCGTCGATCGCCGTACTGCCGTTTGAGAACCGCGGCCGCGGCGACGAGGACGAATACTTCAGCGACGGCATCAGCGAGGACATCACGAGTGCCTTGGGGAAGGTGGAGCGGTTGCACGTCGCGCCCCGCAGCATGGCCTTCCAGTTCAAAGGGAAACGCCCGACACCTCGTGAAGTGGGAGCCGCACTCAACGTCGGGCACGTTCTCGAGGGAAGCGTTCGGAGGGCCGGCAACCGCGTGCGGATCAACGTGGAATTAATCGCCATCGAGGAGGGTTGCCAGGTCTGGTCCGAACGCTACGACCGCGTGATGGAGGACATCTTCGCGATCCAGGATGAGATCTCGCAGGCGATCGTTGAAAACCTCAAGGTCAAGCTGGCCCGAAGCGAGAAGGATCTGCTCGCCAAGCGCTACACGGAAAATCTCGAGGCCTATAACTTGTGCTTGCGGGGACGCTACTGCTGGTATCGGCGCAGCCTCGAGGGCATTCGCAGGGCAATTGGTTTTTACGAGCAGGCGCTCGCGGAAGACCCCGAATACGCCTTGGCGCACTCGGGGCTCGCCGACTGCCACACCTTGCTCGGGTTTTACGGCCCGGTGCCGGCCAACGAAGCCACGCCGAGAGCCGAAGCGGCCGCGTTGAAGGCGCTTCAAATCGACGCTGGTCTGGCCGCAGCGCACGCTTCGATGGGAGCCGTCCATGCTCTTTACCATTGGGATTGGAAAGGGGCGGACCGCGAGTTGCGGCGCGCGATCGAACTGGACCCCTCCTACGCAGTGGGCCACCTTTGGCACGGGATCCTGGCTCTTACGCCCACCGGGCGCTTGGACGAAGCTCTTGCGGCGTGGCAACGCGCCGCGGAGTTGGACCCCGTCACGCCGGTTGTGAACATGGGGCCTGCCCTCATCCTAATCCTCCAGCGGCAATACGATCGAGCTATTGAGGAAATCGGAAAGCTGTTTGAACTCGATCCGAGTTTCCATTGGGCGCACTACTGCTTGGGGAGCGTGTACTTGCAGAAGCGCGACTACGAAAAAGCGATCGCCGCGCTGGAGCAAATGAATCTGCCGCCCTGGCGGGACGGCCACTTGGGCTACGCCTACGCGGTTGCGGGCCAACCGGAAAAGGCCCACAAACTGATCGAGGAGCTGCAATCCGGCTCGCAGCCGGAACATCAGGCGCCTTACCATCTCGCGATGATTTACTCCGGCCTGGGAGAAACAGACAAAGCCTTCGAATGCTTAACCCGAGCCTGCGACCAGCGAAGTACGCAACTTTGGTGGATTAAGGTCAGATGGGTATTTACTTGACTCAGGTATTGGGAAATAGCCCCTACATGTTGTGGTCGTCCGTAGCGCGTGTCGCGGTGCCTCCGACCAGCGATTTGTAGGGTGCCGGTGGCACGGCGACGGCCTGTTGAACCAGGCGGTAAAAGAGCTTGCCTCGACTTCTGGACTTGCGGCGGTTGAAGCGGAAGGCGAATTCGTCGAGGTAGGAGTCGAGATGCTCGTGACTGACCGCTCCTTGATGCGTGCCCAGTATCCAGCGCTTCACTAACGACACCACGCGGTGCACCCGGGGGAGCAGTTTCGAGGCGCGCGCCGGTTGCCCCTCCAGGTAGCTCACCTCGTGGCGATAGCCGTCGCCTTCGAGCGGTTCGTATCCCAGCCAACCGTCGGTATGGACCACGCTGCCGGGTCCGATCGACTCGCCGACGAAGGCCATCAAGCTGTCCCCGGAGGCGTTGGGAATGGTGCGTATCCGAACCCGCCCGATGCCGGCACCATCTTCCTCGGCCGCTACTACAATCAGCGCCTTAGCGTCGGTTTGGCGACCGCGCACGCCCTCCTCCAAGCCTCCTAAGTAAGTCTCGTCAACCTCCACGCGCCCGCTGAGCCGATCGCGTCCGGGCCGCACCATGGCGCGCCGGAGCTTATGCAACCAAGTCCAGGCCGTTTTGTAGCTGCCCAGGCCCAACACCCGCTGCAAGCCCAGCGCGCTCGCCCCGTTCTTCTGGCTCGTGAGCCACCACATGGCTCGAAACCAACTCTGGAGGGGTTGGCGGGTGTCTTGAAATATTGTGCCCGCCGTTGGAGAAGCTTGATGCCCGCAGCCGGCGCACTCCAGCAGCGCTGTCCGCACCGCCCACGCTTTGTCGTGCCCGCATCGCGGACAACGAAAACCCTCCGGCCAGCGGAGTTGACACAGATACTCTCGACAGGCCTGCTCGGTGGCGAAACGCGCCTCGAACTCGGCCAGATTCCGAGGATAATCTTCCATTTCCCCGATCCTACATCTTGTGGTCACCTGAGTCAAGTAAATACCCATCTTCCTGAAAATGGGTGCGAGGGTGTTTCCTGCCGCCCCTTCAGGGCTCTTCCGGTGATTGGGGGCGACCCAGGGTTCCGCCTTCGGCTCCACCCTAGGCTATATTCCCGCCGCCGCTTCGCGGCTCAAGAGATTTGTAACCTCGGGGTCTTGAACGTAATGCACTGTGCGATTGAGGGTCGATTTTCGGACGTTGCTACGATTTTTCCGCGACGCTTCTACGACATCATAATCCCGCCGCAGATGTTGTAAGCCTGTCCGGTAATCATGCGCGCTTCATCGCCGGCGAGATACACCGCCATCGGCGCGATGTCTTGGGGGTCGAGGCGTCCGCCGATTGGCGTCAGTGACTTTTCGTGCTCGGCCAAGTCGCGTCCGAGGCGCTCGGCGTCGTACTCGATGCGTTTGTCGTTCATGACCGTCTTCACCGGACCGGGACAGATGCAATTCACCGTGATTCCTTGCGAGGCGACTTCGAGCGCTACTGATCGCATTAGCCCGAGAACCCCGTGCTTCGATGCCGTGTAAGCCGCGCCGTGAAAAGCGGGCCGCCGTGAATTGATCGAGGCGACGGTGATGATGCGTCCCCAACCGCGCTCGATCATGCTGGGAAGGACCGCCTTCGACAATAGATACGGAGCGGTCAAGTTGACGGCCACGCTCAGATCCCAGAAATCATCGTCGAAATCAACCACGGGCTTGGGGTCCGAGCTGCTTCCGACGCCCGAGTTGTTCACGAGAATTTCGACCGGACCCCAAAGCTTCGCGATGGCCGCTGGCAGTTCCTGGACCGCATCCCGGTGGGTCAGGTCGATCTCAAAGGCCGCCGCCTCGCCGCCAGCCGCCTCGATCTCGGAGACGACCTCGTCTAATTCCGTGCGTGTACGTGCGGCGACGGCGACTTTCGCGCCTGCCGCACCCATCGCCGAGGCAATGGCGCGGCCGATGCCGCGGCCGGCGCCGGTCACGAGGGTAACTCGATCTTGTAATTTGCTCACGGCAGCCTCCCAAGCTTGGCATCAGAATGAATGATTTTCGCAGGATTTGGATCGTGGCGCGCGGGTCGCGCTCCGACGGAACGCTTTGCGAGGCGGTTTTTGGGGCCACCACGGTTCATACTTTCAAGCGACTTTATCGCATACCGCTCCCTCACGGTCGCGGCTCGGTTTGGATATTGCCGGAAATTTTCTTGCCGGCCACGCGCGTCAGCGGGGACACCGCGCTAGAATACTCGCAGCGGCCGAACCGCGTCTCGGCAAGCGCCCGGCGCAAGCCGATTGTCCTTGTTAAAGAGAGTCCACGATGAGACAACTTGTAGACCGTTTCTTGAGCAGCGAACTTTCGCGCCGAGGATTTGTCGAACGCATGGCGGCGCTGGGCTTTACGGCCGCGGCGGCGCAATCGGTTCTAGCCCCGCTCGAAGCCTCCGAAAGCGCCGCTGTCGGCAGCGACGTTCCGGGCACGTCGACCGCGACCGGTACCGGCGGCGACACCGTCGTCGAGCAAATGCGGGCCGCCGGGGTGAAGTATCTGTTCACCAATCCCGGCTCTTTCGAAGTCGGCTTCTTCGATGCCTTCGTCGACCAGCCCGACATGCAACTCATCTCCGGCTTGCATGAGGGCATTGTTATTTCGATGGCCGACGGCTATCACCGTGTCACCCAAAAGCCCGCTTTCGTCAATCTCCATGTGATTGCCGGAACGGCCCAAGCCGCCGGGCAAATCTACAACGCCAGTCGCGACGGCTCGGCGTTGGTTATCACCGCCGGCCTCAACGACAACGAGCTGTGGAGTGACGACACCGGGTTGGCGCCGCGTCCCGGTTTCGACCAGAAAGAAGTCAACCGCCAGTTCACGAAGATTTCCTGGGAATCTCGCGACCCGCGCAGTCTTGCTTTGATGCTGCGCCGTGCCTTTAAGGTGGCCGCCACCGAACCCGGCGGGCCCGTCTACCTTGCCATGGCGCAACACGCTCTCGAGTCGAAGAACGTCTCCTCGACCATTCTTCCCGCCGAGCGTTTTCTGTTTCGCAACCAGGTTCGGCCGTCAAAGAGTTCCGTCGAGCAAGCGGCGCGGGCGTTCGTCGAGGCGCGCAACCCGCTCATCATCGCCGGCGATGAAGTTTGGAAGTCCGGCGCGCAGGCCGAGATGGTCGCTTTCGCCGAGAAGCTGGGCGCGCCGGTTATGTCGGTGGCGCAAGGCTTTCAGAACTTCCCGTATCAGCACCCCCTTTATGGCGGCGGCTACAACCTGAAGTCCTCGGTTCTCGCCGACGGCGTCGATCTGATCGTAGCCATCGGAACTTTTGATTTCGGAGGACGGCTGGTCCCAAAGACTCCCGAGGCGCCCTACAGCGCGCGCTTTGTCCGCGTCGGGCTCAATACTTCCCACATGGGACGCAACTACCCAACCGACGTTGCCGTCGTCGGCGACGTCAAGGCATCGCTGCTCGATCTCGACGCGGCGATTGACTCCCATGTCACCAAAGACCGTCTCGCCAAGATTGCCGGCCCGCGCGGGGAGAGAGCCCGCGGCGAGATCGCCGAAAAGCGTGAGCGGACCCGCGCCGCCGCCCACGCCAATCGCGGACGCGGCCCGATGCACGCCGACGAACTGGGCGAAATCATGGCCGGCGCCATCGACCCCGACGCCATCGTCGTCACTGAGAACCTGACCTCGAAACGCGATTTCTTCAACTTCGGGTATCGCGAAGATCAGCACATGCTCGTTGCCAATACCGGCAATTCGCTCGGGTGGGGCGTCGGGGCGGCCACCGGCGCGAAACTCGCCGAACCCAACCGCCAAGTGCTTTGCACGATCGGCGACGGCTCGGTGATGTATAGCGCTTCGGGCTTTTGGTCCCAAGTGCGCTACGGCGTGCCGGTGTTGACCGTGGTTTCGAACAACCACAACTACCAAACCGTTCGGGGCGCCTACTACCGCTACAAGGGAAAGATGGCCGCGAGCGGACACTACGCCGGCATGTATCTGGGCGACCCCGATATCGACTTCACCGCCCTGGCGGCGAGTCAAGGCGTCAAGGGAGAAAAAGCGGAAACCACGGCGGAGCTCAAAGCGGCGTTGAAGCGCGGTATCCAATCCACCCGCGACGGCAAGCCCTATCTCATCGACGCCGTCATTGATCGTCACGGCGGCGGCGCCGAATCGACCTGGCACCAAAAATACAGCTTGGCCGACGAGCGTAAACGCAACGTCTAGAGTAAGTTCCGGCCGCCGCCGGCACTGGGAAGCGGCCGCGCGGTTGCGGTCCCATGAAGAGCCGCGAAGCGATCGCCGCCCTCTTTGGCGCGAATCCACCGCTGGCGCGCCATCCGCCGCAACCCGTCTAACCCCGCCCAGCCGATCGGCAAGGGTCCCCCGGCCACGTCACCGGTCTAGCTTAGCTATAGCTAGCTAGCTAGTGGTTTCACTTGAAGCCGAGCCGCTCCATTACGGGCAGCATGGGTATACCTCAGGTTGCCAGAAGCCGCTCGTAGTGTTTTCACCTATGAAAAAAAGAGTACTCGCTTGCCATTGGCGGATCCAACGACCTTGTCGCATGATGGACGAGTCAGTGGTTGCTGCTCAGCACAACCGCGTATCACGGTCAAAGAGATCTTAACATTCAAGGAGAAAAGGGAATGAACAAACAGTACGGTCTGATTCTTAAGCTGAAGCGCGATGAGAGTGGTCAGGACATGGTGGAATATGCGTTGTTGGCCGGCTTCATCGCCGTTGCCGCGGGCGCGATCCTTCCGGGCATCTCGACCAGCATCAGCACCATCTTCTCGAAGATGGCCAGCTTGGTGGCCAACGCCGCCGCTCAGTAAGCGAACTGCTTCCAGTTCAGTCTCAAGGGGCCGGGTCCGAGGTATCCTCGGATCCGGCCCTTGCCTTTTCCAGATCGGACCGTTCTCGGATCACGCTTCTCCCGCCTGCTTTTGGGCGCGCCAACTCCGGCATTCCCGTCGGCCCCTGCCCAAAAAGGGTACTCGCGAGCCATTGGCAGTTTTCGGGGTCTCGGGTCATGATGGGTGAGTCCGAGGTTGGGGTTTCACAACCAATCGGATTCAAAGCCTTCGAGATCTAGATCACACCATCACACCAAGGAGATAGAGAATGAACAAACTGTATAATCTGATTCTGAAGCTGGCGCGCGACGAGCGTGGTCAGGACATGGTCGAGTATGCTCTGTTGGCTTCATCGCTGTTGCCGCCGGCGCGATCCTTCCCGGGATCTCGACCAGCATCAGCACCATCTTCTCGAAGATGGCCAGCTTGGTCGCCAACGCCGCCGCGACGTAGAAACAGACGCAATCGCATTCTATGAGGGCCGAAGCCGGGGTTTCATCCGGTTTCGGCCCTTCGTTGTTTTCGACCGCCTTCTTCTCGCCTCCGCCTGTTGGTGCCTCCTTCGCTCTTACGGTCGCATGACCGTTGATTGCCGAGCGAGGGGCGTGATATTGCCTTCTTCTTGATCGCCGGATGACTGCCCGAGGGACTGCCGGCCCGCATTTCCGTTCGTTGTGCTTTCTCGCCGCGCTCACGCCGGCGCGCAAGCAGGCTTCTTCGCCTACGGAATAGCGTGTCGGCGGCGTGTGTCTCTCGATGAAGGGGTCTTTCATGCGCCCGGCTTCCCCGGGTAATGAGCATAGAGGCCGGTGCTGATTTTGCGCGAGTGCAGCATATTTCCATGCTTGTGCCACGACAAATCTAGGGCCCAAGGAGGCGTGACGCGGTGCAGTTCAGCGAACAATCATAGTACGCCTGGGCTCACTCGCGAAGAATCTATATAACTGAACATGATGGGTATTTACTTGACTCAGGTATTGGGAAATAGCCCCTACATGTTGTGGTCGTCCGTAGCGCGTGTCGCGGTGCCTCCGACCAGCGATTTGTAGGGTGCCGGTGGCACGGCGACGGCCTGTTGAACCAGGCGGTAAAAGAGCTTGCCTCGACTTCTGGACTTGCGGCGGTTGAAGCGGAAGGCGAATTCGTCGAGGTAGGAGTCGAGATGCTCGTGACTGACCGCTCCTTGATGCGTGCCCAGTATCCAGCGCTTCACTAACGACACCACGCGGTGCACCCGGGGGAGCAGTTTCGAGGCGCGCGCCGGTTGCCCCTCCAGGTAGCTCACCTCGTGGCGATAGCCGTCGCCTTCGAGCGGTTCGTATCCCAGCCAACCGTCGGTATGGACCACGCTGCCGGGTTCGATCGACTCGCCGACGAAGGCCATCAAGCTGTCCCCGGAGGCGTTGGGAATGGTGCGTATCCGAACCCGCCCGATGCCGACACCATCTTCCTCGGCCGCTACTACAATCAGCGCCTTAGCGTCGGTTTGGCGACCGCGCACGCCCTCCTCCAAGCCTCCTAAGTAAGTCTCGTCAACCTCCACGCGCCCGCTGAGCCGATCGCGTCCGGGCCGCACCATGGCGCGCCGGAGCTTATGCAACCAAGTCCAGGCCGTTTTGTAGCTGCCCAGGCCCAACACCCGCTGCAAGCCCAGCGCGCTCGCCCCGTTCTTCTGGCTCGTGAGCCACCACATGGCTCGAAACCAACTCTGGAGGGGTTGGCGGGTGTCTTGAAATATTGTGCCCGCCGTTGGAGAAGCTTGATGCCCGCAGCCGGCGCACTCCAGCAGCGCTGTCCGCACCGCCCACGCTTTGTCGTGCCCGCATCGCGGACAACGAAAACCCTCCGGCCAGCGGAGTTGACACAGATACTCTCGACAGGCCTGCTCGGTGGCGAAACGCGCCTCGAACTCGGCCAGATTCCGAGGATAATCTTCCATTTCCCCGATCCTACATCTTGTGGTCACCTGAGTCAAGTAAATACCCATCTGGAGTTAATCCGTCGAGTCTTTTCTTGAGACCAATGAGACTTAGCTGGAAGGAGATGGGAATGGTAAGACTGTACACGTTTCTTTCGAATCTGCGCCGTGATGAGCGCGCGCAAGACATGGTTGAATATGCTCTGTTGGCCGGCTTCATCGCCGTCGCCGCCGGCGCGTTGCTTCCGGGCATCGCAGACGGTATCAGTGTCATCTTCAGCAAGATGGGCAGCCTCGTCAACAACGCGGCGAAGCAGTAAGCGTCGTATTACGGTCGGCCGGAGACGCGAAGAAGTTTATTCGCGACTTCGGCCGGTCGACGATTCTCGGTCAGCATTAAGGATCGCGGGTTCGGTTGTGCGGGTTTTTGAGTCCGTCTTCGCGGTGAAGGACGGACCGACTTCTTCAGATAAAGGGGCGAGCCATGTGGATCACCGTAGCGTTTTTGGTCCGACTTCAACGCGACGAGCGAGCGCAAGATTTGGTTGAATACGCCCTCTTGGCAGGGTTCGTTGCAGTTGCTTCGGGGGCGTTGCTGCCGCCGAGGGCATCAGCATTATCTTCAGCAAGATGGCGAGCGTCGTGAACACGGCGGCCGCGCAATAGAGGGCCGCCCTTCCGTTCGCGCCCACAACTTCAACGGGTTCGATCCTTCATCCCCTTGATCCATTCACAGGGCACTGACTCGCGGCAAACCATTACCCGCAATCCACGTGGCATGCGTTGCCGCATCCATTCCACGCCGTTTACAAACAGCGCTGTTGCCCAGACTTCACTGTCCAGCGTTGTCTCGGCGATCACCGAGACCGAGATCATGCCCTCTACCGGACGACCGGTTCGCGGATTCATCAGGTGACTGTAACGCTTCCCGTCGAGCTCGAAGAACTTTTCGTACGAGCCCGAGGTCGAGAGGGATTCCGTCCTCAGGTAGAGTTCGTGCCCGGCCGCCGACTCATCTTCGCCGTTGCGGATGCGCACGCGCCAGCCTCGTGCCTCCGCGGGCGGCGCCTCGCCCGCGTAGAGGCTGCTGTCGCCCGCGCTGATGAAGAAACGTTCCACGCCAGCTTCCCGCAGCACGGCGGCCATACGGTCGACCGCGTAACCTTTGCCCACTCCCCCGGGGTCGAGCTCCACGCCGGGGCGCAGGAACCGGACAGTCCGCTGATGAGGGTTGAACTCGACAAGCTGATAGCCCACCAGGCCGCGGGCGCGGCTGATTTCGCGCTCGCTCGGCTTACGGCCCGAGTCTTGAAAAAACCCCCAAGCGTCCATTAAGGGTCCGACCGTCATGTCGAACCCGCCCTCGCTCAGTCGGCTGTAGACAAGGCAACGGGCCAGCAAATCCGCCATCGGCTCGGAGATTTTCCAGGGGCTCTCGGCGGCGTGGCGATTGATCAGGCTCAGTTCGCTCTGGGGCTGATAGTTGCTCAGCATCCGGTCGGCCCGACGCACTTGGTCGAACGCCGACTCGGCCACCGAAGCGAGAAAGCCGCGATTGGTTCCGTAGGCCGCCACGGTAAAGCGCGTTCCCATGGCGGGAAACGAGGCTTCGTAGCGCCGGGAGACGGGCTGTTGCTCGGCTGCGTGCGCGCCCGCCCCTCCCCATCCGACACCCACGCAAACCAGCAGCGCGAACATGTTGCGGCGCTTGGCAATGCGCTTCAACAGCGTATCGACGCGGTCGACATTTTCCGATCCGCGATCGAAGTGGAATCGCAAACGCGGGATCCGGCGCAGCGGAAGCCGTTCAGCCAGCGCCGAGCGAAAGAACCCCTCGGCCCGATCGAGCGAGCGCTTCAAGGCCGTGGCGGCGGGAATATCGCCCGAAGACAAAAAGCGCACTTTCGCATGGCCCAGATCGCGGGAAAGTTCGACGCCGGTCACCGTCACCGCCTCGAAGCGAGGATCCGCCAGATCACCGGCGAAGATGTCGCTCAGCTCGCGATGAATCTGCTCGCCGATGCGGTTCGCACGTCCGGCCTTGTCCGCCATTGTGGTTACAGTCTCTCTCTTTCGGCTCGAATCAGGTCATCGCCCACGAGCCGAACGGCTTCTTGTTGGGCGCGGTCGAGCACCTCGTCGGCGCGGTTTGGGTCGCCGGAAACCGCGGCCACCGCCAACACCGATCTTTGATGATCGTCGTGAAAGTCCGTCTCGGCGACCGAGACATTGTGACGGCCGCGAAGGCGGTCTTTGAGCCGCCGCAGTACCGCTCGCTTGTCCTTGAGAGATCGAGAATGCCGGATACGAAGTTCGAGAGTAAGCAGACCGACCGTCATGGCGTGAGGGCGCCGGCGACGGCCGCCCGGACTCAACGAGATGGGGGTGTCGCTAGGCCAGAACTTCCTGCGCTACCTGTTCGGCCTCGAATGCCTCAATCACGTCGCCCTTCTTGACGTCGTTGTAGTTTTCGAGTCCGACGCCGCATTCCTGGCCCGTGCGCACCTCGGAAGCCTCATCCTTGAAACGCCGCAGGGAGGCCACCTTGCCGGTGTACACGACGACATTGTCGCGCAGCAGCCGAACTTCGCTCTTGCGCGTGATACGACCCTCCTCGACCTGGGAACCGGCGACCGTTCCGACCTTCGATACGTGGAAGATCTCGAGCACCTGGACGCGGCCGTGGAAAGTCTCTTTCGTGATCGGATCGAGCAGCCCGATCATGGCCCGTTTGACCTCATCGATCAGCTCGTAGATTACCGTGTAGAGGCGGATGTCGACCTTTTCCTGTTCGGCGATGGTGGAGGCCGTCCGTTCGGGCCGAATATTGAACCCGATGATGACGGCGTTGGCCGCCGTCGCCAGCAAAACGTCGGACTTGGAAATGGCCCCGACGCCGGCGCGAATCATGCGCACCCGAACCTTGTCGTTCGAGAGCTTGGCGAGAGTCTCGCTGAGCACCTCGACCGAGCCCTGCACGTCGGCCTTGAGCAGGATCGGCAACTCCTCGATTTCGCCCCGGCGCAGCTGCTCTTGGAATTGGTCGAGCGACAGCCGCGAGGTCTTCGCCATGGACTGCTCGCGCGCTTTGTTTTCGCGGAATTCGACAATCTTCTTGGCTTTGTCGGTGTCGGTGACGACCTGGAATGAATCCCCCGGCTCCGGGGTTCTGTCGAGACCCAGCACAACCACCGCCGAAGAGGGCGACGCTTCCTTGAGCTTGGTTCCGCGATCGTCGACCAAGGCGCGTACTTTCCCGAAAACCGAACCCACCACGAAATAGTCGCCGATACGCAAAGTTCCGTTCTGCACCAGGACTGTCGCGACAGGCCCTTGGCCGCGCTCGAGTTTGGCTTCGAGAACGGTGCCGACGCCCGGTCTGGCGGGGTTGGCCTTGGGCTCCTTGAGGTCGGAGACCAGCAGCACCATTTCCAGTAACTGGTCCAAGTTCTCCTTGGTCTGCGCCGAAACCGGCACCATCACGGTATCGCCGCCCCATTCCTCGGGCAACAATCCGCGGTCGGCCAGTTGCTGCTTGACGCGATCCGGCTCCGAGCCGACTTTGTCGATCTTGTTGATCGCCACCACGATCGGCACGTCGGCCGCCTTGGCGTGATCAATCGCCTCGAGTGTTTGCGGCATGACGCCGTCGTCGGCGGCCACGACAAGAACGACGATATCGGTGACACCGGCGCCGCGCGCGCGCATGCTCGTGAAAGCCTCGTGACCGGGAGTGTCGACAAACGCGATCCGGCGATCTCCCACAGACACTTGATACGCGCCGATCGCTTGGGTGATGCCGCCCGCCTCTCGTTCCGCGACATTCGTCTTGCGAATCGCGTCGAGCAACGAGGTCTTGCCGTGATCGACATGGCCCATGACGGTGACCACCGGAGCCCGCGGCTTCAGGTCGCCGGCCTCTT
Organism: Bryobacterales bacterium; assembly: GCA_965248235.1. Lineage (GTDB taxonomy): Bacteria > Acidobacteriota > Terriglobia > Bryobacterales > UBA6623 > UBA6623. Next base: position 1,171,329 of record CBDFIU010000005.1, read on the forward strand.
CGGCCGACTCGACTTCCTGAACCGTTTCTTCTTCGAACGTTACTTCCGTGGTCGTGGCGCCGAAATGCTTGCAAAGATCCTTGATTGTGTCGACATCGAGCGTCTGGTTGATTGTCGCGAAAAGCCCTCGATCGACCAGAGTTTTGATGACGACATTGGCCTTGATGCCGAGTCTCTCCGCCAATTCCTTGAGAGTGGTGCCCTCGCTGACGGTGATCTCTTTGCTGACGGCGACCGGGGGAGCCTGGGCAGCCTTCGAGGCCTGCCGCCGCAGCAATTTCTCTTCGCGCTCGGCCTCGCGATCGCGCACTTGTCGCGGTCCGGGCCGCAGGCCGCGCCGCGGGGCGAAACCAGGCCTCGAGGCACCCGGGGCACCGGGCGAGAATCCCGGCCGCCCGACCGGATGCATCGGTCGCGGCATGCCCGGTTGGGCGCCGCCGCCGGGTCTCGGAGTGGGCATTCCCGGAGCCGGCCCGGCTTGTTTGGGACGCTGATAAATCGGCTTGCCGGGTACGACCACGGGGCGAGCCGGAGCTCTCGGAGCCGTGCGAGCGGCGGGCGTCGCGGCCGGTCGCGGAGCGGGGGTAGACGTGCCTCCCGGCGGTACCAACGGAACTCGCGGACCGGCCGCGGGTACGCCCGCGCCAGCGGTTTCACTGGGAATCGGTTTTACCGGCTTTCCGGTTGGGCGAGCGGGAGCGGTCCGCTTCGAAGGCTCTTTTGCGGGCGCGGAGGGCTCTCTCACCGAGGTCGCGGGTGTTGACACAGCGACGGGAGGCGCCGCCGCCACCGGCGGCGCGGGCGGTTCGCCCCCCTGTTTCAGAGGAGGACGCAAAGCTTGCACGGGTGGACGTAACGGAACACCTCCCCGAGCGATCGGCGGAGCGGAGCGAATGTTGGGAAGACTCTTCCCGGTTCCCGATGCCGTCTTCGGGCGCGTTGATTTGGGAGTCGGGGTTTCGGGAGGGGGAAGATCCAATTCGACGGGGGCGCGCTTGGATTCCGGCGAGGAGGCGGACTCGATGACCCCGGGGGCCCCGAACCATACGCGAACCTTGACGGCGGTTTCCGAATCGACGGAACTAGAGTGGGTTTTCGGCTTTTCGACACCGACCTCCGGCAACATTGCCAGAATTTCCCCCGCCTTGACTTCCAGTTCCCGAGCCAATTCGTTGATTCGGATGTTCGATGTCCGCGTCAAAACAGCGCTACTCCTTTACCGTATTTACTTCATCGCCGATCTCCCCGGTCGAAGGCTTTTGTTCGGGCGATTCGTTGGCCGAGTCCTGAGTCTCCCATGGCTCGGCCCCGGAAGCGTCGGAGGGCTCGTTTGACTCGAAAACCCCCGAACTATCCGGTGTGTCCATGGTATCAGAGTCTTCCTCCGGCACAAAAACCTCGTCGTCCTCGTCGGCGCCTTCGACGGGCAGACCCGGCATGACGGCGGCGGGCGCGGCGGCCAAGGGAGGCTGCAACACCGTACTGGGTTCGGCGACGGGTTCAGGTTCCGGTTCAAGCGGCTCGAGCTCGGCTTCCGGTTCAGCCACCTGCGGCAACTGACCCGCTTCGTCAAACTGCGAGTAAAAACCGTTGACCGCGAGCTGAATCTTCTCGACAGTCTTCGGCCCAACACTCGGAATCTCGACCAGCTGCTCGGGCGTCATGTCCGCCAACTTCTCGACGGTTCCGGCTCCGGCTTCGAGTAACCGGTCGACCAGTTTCTCGCCCAACCCGTGGTCCAATAGAACGCTCACCGGCGTCCCGGAGGAAACAATCGCCTCCATCGCCGACTCGACTTCCTGCCTCTTTTCCTCTTCGCTCTTGATGTCAATGCGCCAACCCATCAGCCGGGCCGCCAGCCGAACGTTTTGACCGCGCTTCCCGATGGCCAGCGAAAGTTGCGTGTCGTCGACGATCGCTTCCAGATGCTTCTCGACCGGGTCGATGATCGCGACACGGCTGATCACGGCCGGACTCAGGCCGCGCGTCACCATCTCGACCGGATCTTCGCCGTATTGGATGATGTCGATCTTCTCTCCGCGCAACTCGCGAATGATCGATTGCACCCGCATTCCCTTCATCCCGACGCAAGCGCCTACCGCGTCCACGTCGCGATCGCGCGAACGCACCGCGATTTTCGTCCGCTCGCCCGCCTCTCGCGCACAGGCCTGGATCTGCACCGTTCCGTCGTAGATCTCGGGCACTTCTTGTTCAAACAGCGTCTTGACCAACGCTTCATCCGCGCGCGAGACCACCATCGCGGGTCCGCGGCCGGCTTTCTCGATCCCCTTAATGACTACACGGACGCGGTCGCCCGGCGAAAAACTCTCCAGCCGCGATTGCTCTCGCCGCGGCAGCCGCGCCTCGGTGCGGCCGATGTCGACGATCAGGTCCGACCCTTCGATCCGCTTCACCGTGCAACTGATGATTTCGCCCAGCCGGTCCGAGTATTCGTTGAAGATCGTTTCGCGCTCGGCTTCCCGGATCTTCTGAAAAATCACTTGTTTCGCCAGTTGGGCCGAAATTCTCCCCAACCCATCGGTCGGCTTGGCGTAGCGCATCACCGTACCGACTTCGGCAGTGGGATCGCTGCGCCGAGCTTCGGTGAGGCTGACTTCCTTGCCGGGATTGGAAACCAAGTCCACTACGGTCTTGAGCGCGAACACTTGCACTTGCCCGCCGGTCTGATCGAACTCCGCGACCAAATCCTCCGTCGTGCGGTAATACTTTCGGGCCGCGACGACGATAGCGTCCTTGATCGCATCGATGACCACTTGCGAGTCGATGCCCTTCGCTTGGCTAAGCGCTTCGATGTTGCTGAAGAGATTTTCCATGGTGACCTCAAGTGCCGAAGCACTTACAACTCCACGACCAATCGGGCCTGCTCCACCTCGTCGTACTCGACGTGGATCACGCGACTCTCGTCTCCCGCGCTCTTGTCGCTCAACTCCAAGGCAATACGACCCGCCTTGAAACCACGCAGCCGTCCGGTAAAATGCCGTCGGCCCTCGCGGGCGCGACGCAACCGCAAACGCGCTTTTTTTCCGCGAAACCGCTCGAAGTCCTCGGCCTTGACCAGTTTACGATCCAGGCCCGGCGAAGAAACTTCCAGCGTATAGCTGCCCGGGACGACCTGCTCGACATCGAGAATCGTCCCGACTTGAGTGGAAATCAGCTCGCAATCCGCATGGGTAATTCCGTTCGGCTTATCGATGAAAATTCGGATCGTCAGCCGGCGCGGATTCCCCTTACATTCAACATCAACGACTTCCATCCCTTCCGAGTCGGCTACCCGACCGGCAATCTCCAACACCTGCTGATCGATTCTCTCTCCGGACGCCGCCATTGTCGCCATTGTTTAGTTTGCGACCAAAAAAAAAAGTGGGCCGCCGAGCCCACTCTTCTCGTCACCGATATTATGCAGGCAATCCTTATTCTAGAAGGCGGCCCCACAACGAGGCAAGCCGAAGTCATATACCCCTACCGATTGCGGTCGGGTGGGAAAGGCATTTCGCACTATTCGGATTCCGCCGGACGCTCCATCGCGGTGCAGGCGCCGACCTCGACGCCAAAGCGAGACCGGACCTCCCATTCGCCTTCGCGGCGCTGCTCGACTTTGTAATCTCCCGCCGCGGCGTCCTCCTGAATCCTCCAGTCGGATTCCGGCTCGACGGGCGGGCGATTGCGCAACTTCGGCCTGCGACTGGTAATCTGCCGGATCAACCAGGAACGCCCTCCGTTCATACTCTCGTAGAGTTCGAAGGGGTCGCCCTCGGCCGTATCGCGATCAATGATCAGCAAGCCGTGGTCTTTACTGTCAAAGTGAAATTCCACAATGTCGCCGGTGTGCTCCTCATCTCGGGAAATCGGGTACCGCTGCCACCTCTTGCCCGCATTTTGGGTCGCCAGTAGAACCGGCTTGGACGAAGAATCCAGTTCTCGCTGCCCGCCCATTGCCCAGCCGTTGGTTTCATCCACGAACCGAATGGATTCGAGCGCCGCGCCCGAGTAGCGCTCGGCAGGTTCACGCCAGGTCGTGCCGTCGTCCTCGCCGGCAAGCAACAGTGACGAAACCGTAGCCGCGGCGGTGCGCAGATTTCCTACCACGAAAACCTTCTCGCCGGCGGCCTCCACGGCGGTCAGTTCGAGAAACAATTCGCAGGGAGTTACCTCGGAGCAGACGATGCCCGCTCGATCGAAGTGGTCGTAGGCGCAGTCGAGGGGGACAGCGAGCGGCTCACCCTCGTAAACCAAAGTGACGGGTTCGGGCTCGGCCGGCTCGGCGGACTCTTCCTGGATGGGCTGCTGCGGCGGAAGCTTTTCCCCGATGACGAATTGCGCGTCGAGAATCGCGGCCGAGCATGCCGCGATCAGCAGCGCCGCAAGGCCTGTCCGCCTCGCGAGCAGGAGAGACGCCCGCCGCCGGCGCTCGATTCCGCCTCGCGGAACTCTCGATTGTCGGACCCGAGAACTCAAGTTACGCCTCGCCACGAGAGCAGACTCTGCTCCACGCAGCCTACCCCAAGCATATCGCGTCGGCGTCGGCTTGACATCGACGTGGCGCACGCTTTTCAGCGTGCCGTGTCGGCATTCGTGCCGATATGTCTTGTCTTACGTCCCGCATCTCTTCCCCCGGGTGTAGGACAATAAAGCCATGACGAGGCCGTTTTCCGCGACGGTTTGGAGAGAAGGTGATTGGTATGTTTCCCAATGCCTTGATGTCGATGTTGCGAATTAAGGGGCAACGGAAGACGAAGCGTTGGAGAACCTCAAGGAAGCCCTGGCCCCGGACTTTGACCCACGCAAGCGGCGCGACCTCCCAAGGCGCACGTGATCGAGGTGGAGGTTGGGGCGGCTTCAGCCCTTGCCTTCCGCGAAGTGAAGCGGCGCTTAGAGAGGGCCGGTTTCGCGGAAGTCACCCAAAAAGGAAGTGCGTAAGACCACCGGAAAATTCGCTTTCTCGCGAAGTCATTGAGAAGACATGTCGGCACGAATGCCGACACGGCACGCAGGAATGCGCGCGCCACGTCCAGACGTGCCCCGCCCTACTCCCGCTCGCGGAACTCTTCGTACCAATTCTCGATCACATGGATCGACGGCGCCGCGGCTTCCTTGCCTTCGACGTCTTCAACCAGGACAAACCGCTGCCCGTCGGCGGAGGCGTCGTAGGTTGTGGAACCTCCTCCGAACAAGCCGGGGTGTTCGAACAGGGGTGTCGCCTCGCCCGCTGAAAAGCCCGCCGCGGTCGAAACGGTTACGGACATCAAGGTCGTCCGTTCTACATAAAACAGCTCCTTGCCGTCGTTGCTCCAGTCCGGGCTCGCGCCGCCGTTCGCCGAGACCTGCCATTTCCCGCCGCCTTCTGGAAACGGCCGCACATAGACTTCGAGACGGCCCGACTCGTTGGAAAGGTAGGTAACAAAGCGGCCGTCGGGCTTCCGAAAATTCGGTTTGCAGAAAAGGCCGAGAATCAAAACCGTCTCCTTGGTCTTTGCGTTCCAGATACCAAATGTCCGGACCGTTTTCCGGGTCCAAAACGACGTACAAGAAATATTTCTCGTCCCGGGACCAGCCCGATGGGAAATCGACGAACGGTGTGGAAACCAGCGAAACCGGCTCGCCGCTGCCGTCGGACGCCCGGCTGAAAATGTCGATGCCCCGTCCCATTGAGGCATATGCGATCTCCTTTCCGGACGGCGACCATTTCGGAAAGTTCTCGGCTCCCGGATCGAATGTAAGGCGCGTCGCGAGGGGGCGGTCTACCTCGTGGACCCAGATGTCCCGGTTCCCGCCTTCCAAGGCCGAAACGACAACCCGCCGGTCATCGGGCGATAGCCAGGGGTGAAGAATGCTTGCTTGCGGACGGCCGATCGTTCCGAGCTTGCGGCCTTTACGATCGGCCCAGATGAGTTGTTGGTGCTCTACCTCAGTGGAATCCACGGAAACCAAGGTGCCGTCAAGCGCCACGCTCGGACGGCCGAGACCCTCGGCGATGGGGAACGGCTCGCCCGCGGGCGTCAACGTCTCGATCGAGAAGGGCAGGGCCCACAATCCGCCGCCAGCCAAGCTTGTTTGATAAAGAATGTGCCCTGTCGAGGAGTAGACAGGCTGAAAACCGGGCGCGAGCACTGTCGATTCATTGGTTGCCGGATTCTTGAAAGTGATGTTCGAATCGGTAGGTGAGGACATCGCCGCGAAAAGAATGCCGGGTGCTTTTTCATCGCCCGGCAAGAACCACGGAACGGCAACTCCCGGACCCGCGCCTTCGATAAGCATGCTCGGCTCTCCGCCCTGGGAGGAAACTTCGTAGATTCGAACAGGGAATCCGGACCCAAAAACGATGGCCTCCGCGTCCGGGCTCCAGGAACCTCCCGAAAAATTGCGTCCCAGAAGCGGGCAAAGAGTGATCGCCGTGCCGCCGCGCACGGATATCTTCTTCAGTTCAGTCTCCGTTGCGAAGCCGATGAATTGACTGTCCGGCGACCAGAACGGCCACCCAAAGTGGACGCCGTCGGTTCCCGCCAAGCGCCTCGGCTGCTCTTGATCGAGATCGCGCACCCAAATCGCTGGCCGGTCCGCGCCCGCTATGTAAGCGATGTGCTTACCGTCAGGAGAAATCGAGGCCGATCGGCCATGTTGAGTCGCGATGAACTCTTCCGGGGTGAACGCAAACCGACGTACGGGCTTAGGTCCCACCGGCTCGGTGTCACCGAGCCACAGCGCAAAGATCACCGCTAACGCCGCGGCGAACAACGCCGCCAATACGGCAAAGCCCGATTTGAGCAGTCGCCGCCGTTTTTCCGCCGAGCGGGCCTCCGACTCCGGCACGACGTTGATCGTCACCGAGCGCTTGAGCTGGGTATCCTCGGCGCGATAGGCAATGCCGGCGCCCGCGGAAGCCAGATTTTCGATGACGTGGTATTGACGAGCGGGTGATCGCCGGCGGAAACTTCCCCCGACGCGGCGGGGTGTATTTGCGTCGCCGCCGGCCGCGACGCTCCGGGCGTGCTCGGCATCACGCGCGACTTGCCCGACTCGATCTTCTTGCGCAGGCTCTTCAAATCGACGGCGACGTCGGCGACGTCTTTGTAGCGCTCTTCGCGGTCTTTCGCCAGACACTTACCGACGATGAATTCCAGATCAATCGGTACGCCGGTGCGCAACCCGGTCAGCGGCTCGGGCTCTTCGTGGACAATCTCGTAGGCCATCGCCTGGGCGTATTCGCCCCGGAAAGCCCTCTGCCCGGCGACCATTTCATAGAGCACGCAGCCCAGAGCCCAGACGTCGGTGCGGTGGTCGACGTCGAGGGCCTGCATTTGCTCCGGGCTCATATAGGCGGCGGTACCGACGGTGGTATCGAGTTGGGTGAGCTTGGATTTTCGGTAAGCAAGGCCAGACCGAAGTCGAGGATCTTGACGCGTCCGTCGGGGGTGATCATCAAATTGCCCGGCTTGATGTCTCGATGGACGACGTTCTTCTCGTGCGCCGCCGCGAGGCCGTCGGCGACTTGTCCGGCGATATCGAGCGCGTCGTCGATTTTGAGCGGGCCTTGGGCGACGCGGGGGTCGAGTGTTTCGCCGTCGATGTATTCGAGCGCCAGGTAGTCGCGTCCGTCGACCTCGCCGATCTCATGGACGGTGCAAACGTTGGGGTGGTTGATCCCGGCGGCGGCTTTGGCTTCGCGCAGAAAGCGCTTGCGGTTTTCTTCGTCGCGGGTGAGCTCTTGCGCCAGAAATTTCAAGGCGACGGTGCGCTCGAGACGGGTGTCCTCGGCTTTGTACACCACGCCCATGCCCCCCTCGCCGAGCTTCGAGAGGATCTTGTAATGGGAGATAGTGGACCCGATCATTATTGGAGAGCCATCGTTAGAAAGATTGTACCGCCGGCGGGGAGTGCGCGGGGATTGGCGCGGTGGGGGGGGACTCCCCACCGTTTGTCAAGTGCTGAGGAAGGGCGGTACCCTTCCAGAGCGGCTGCCCAGCGCGGTAGTTCAAGCTGCCGCTTGGGCCGGCGGCTGACGACGGGCGGGGTCATACAGGGTTCCCTGACGAAGCATGGCGCACAGCACGGCCAGAAGTCGGTCCGCAAGACCGCGCAACGCGCGCCCGTGAGAATGCCCTCGGCTGCGCAACTGATGGTAATGGTGACGACTGTGGGGGTCGTGTTGGATGCTCACTCTCGCCCAATGGTAGAGCGCGTTGCGTAAACGGTCATTGCAGCCGCGACGCATCAAGACGGCGATCTTTTTGCCACTGCGGCGCGTGATCGGGGCGCTGCCGCAGTAGGCTCGAAGAGCGGGGTAGTCTCGATGGGCGAGAGCCTGTGAGGCCTCGGCCAGCATCGTGGCGGCGACGACACGTCCGACCCCGGGCAAGGAGAGGATGATCTCGACGTCGCGATGCTGGTGAGGATCCTCGTCGTCCTCGGACGGGGAAGCGAGTTGCTCCAGCAGGGTTTGGAGGCGCCTGGCCAGCTCGGTTCGCTGCTGGGCGATGAGTCGCAGATGAGGAATGAGTAGAAGAGCGTGTTCGCTCGCTGCGTCGGCCGTTCCGGCAGCAAGTTGGAATCCCGGCGCTCGCAGTTCGTTGACGATGTCGGCCGATTGGAGCCGGCGAATGCGGTGGGCGCGAAGCAACTTTTCGATTCGTGCCGGTTTCAGTCGACGAGCCTTTGCGGGGCTGGGAGCCAGTTCCAGCAGGGCCCAGAGCCAAGCTTCGTTGGCGGCTGGGGACAAGCGCAAAAGCTGCGGGTAGTAGCGATAGAGTTGCTCGCGAAGTTGGCAGCTGTTGCGGTTGAAGCTGCTACGCAACTCATCGTCGAGACGAGTGAGGTCGCGCAGGCGCATCACGAGCGGGTCGTCGACCTCGATGGCATGGAAGCAATGCGGGTCGGTTCGCAGCGAGCAAGCCAAGACGAAAGCGTCACGGCGGTCGTCTTTGGCGAGTTGTTTCGGGTTAAGGAAGAAAGCCGAGAATCCCCGTTCGAGCAGCGTTTCGACCAACGCGCCACGCGGGACTTCGATCGCGACCGCGATGGAAGCCGGCGGGCAGCCGGTCAACTCGAGCAGTTGATTGAGGAACTCGCCGACCGCCGAACCGGAATGAACGACGGTGCGTTCGTGAACGATCTCGCCCTGGGTGTCGAGCAGACAGATTTGATGGGCCTCGGTGGCCCAGTCGATACCGACGAAGAATTGAAATGCAGATGCAGACAAGACAGACTCCTTTCGCCAGCCGCCGCAACCAACGGCACCCCTGTACTGGCGCTCGAACAAACGGCGCGAACTCCCCACTGGGCTTTCGGTTGCGGACCACACCGGGAGGGCGCAAGTCCCCCCCAGGCGTTCGATCACGCAGGGGGCGAAGGGCGCTCCTCTCGGGTGGCCGGTCTTCTATGAACTACCGCGCTGGGCAGCCACTCTGGAAGGGTACAGGGCAGCCACTCTGGAAGGGTACAGGGGGCGGCGGTCACCAGCGTGTCGCGGGCTACGAGAAGGACCGCGAGAAGGACGCCGAGGCGCTGCTGCTCGGCTGGCGGGTGCTGCGTGTCTCGCCGGGCATGCTGCGCAGCGGCAAGGCGTACAGCTACATCGCAGCGTTGGCGAAGACGGGGGAACGGGAGGAAACCCATGAAACACAGTCAACCGAAGAATCAAGCCAACAAGAAGTGGCCGATGACCGCAGGCGAATTGCAAAGAGCACGCTATGAACTGGTGGGGCAGGGCCAATGCCCCCGCTGCCGCGGCCAGGTGTTCATGGTGCGCACGCCTGTCGGCAGCAAGTTCGTGCTGTCGGTAGACCCGATGCCGCTGCTTACGGGCGAGATAAGCTACCGCCCGCACAGCGGCGAATGCACACGAAATGGAAAGGAGGTCGCATGAGCTATTTCGCAGGCGCTGTGAGGTTGCTGGTGTTCTCATCCTGGGCGCTGCTAAGGCTGGCTAAGGGCTGTGGTCACCGCCGTACCACGACACCGCGCAAGGACGAGGAAGGGGCCTACGTGCGCTGCCTGGAGTGCGCGGCGAGACTCCCCCAGCCCCAGTGGGACGAGGCATGAGTGACCGCCTACTACAACGAGATCGACCCCTACGCCGCCGAGTGGCTGCACAATCTGATCGCCGCCGGCGAGATCGCCCCCGGCGACGTGGACGAAAGGAGCATCGAGGAAGTCTCGGGCGATGACCTTAGAGGATACGTCCAGTGCCACTTCTTCGCCGGGATCGGCGGATGGAGCTACGCCCTCCGTCTCGCCGGATGGCCGGATGAGCGGCCCGTGTGGACGGGGAGCGTTCCCTGCCAGCCGTTCAGCGTCGCGGGAAAGGGAGCCGGAACAGATGACCCTCGGCATCTGTGGCCCGAGCTCTACCGGCTTATCCGCCAGCGACTGCCTGAGCATGTCATTGGCGAGCAGGTGCCGGGAGCGATTGGGCACGGCTGGCTCGATGGAGTATCGGCAGACCTGGAAAAAGAAGGCTACGCCGTCGGGTCGATTGTACTGGGCGCACACAGCGTCGGCGCACCGCACATCCGGCAACGGCTGTGGTGGGTGGCCTACTCCCAATGTCCCGAACGGCGGGCGCTCGATCAGCCACGCCGAGATGCGGGGTTCGACGGCTTACCACAAGGGCAAGAAGGTTCAAGTCGGATTGGAAGCGGCGGCGAGGATGGCTGGCTGGACGACACCGCAGAGTCACGACGCTCAGGGCCGCTTCGCACGGAAAGGTGTGAGCAGGGCGCGGGAAGCGAAGGGCGTTTCCGACAGCTTGGATCACCAAGCGGCAACGGATTTTGGGACGCAGCCTCGTGGATACCGTGCGGGGACGGAAAAGCGCGGCGCGTTGAACCCGGCATTCAGCCGCTGGCTTATGGGGCTACCGCCCGCGTGGGACGACTGCGCGCCTACGGCAATGCCATCGTCCCGCAAGTCGCGGCGGAGTTCATCAGGGCGTTCGAGAAAGTGAGGCCGAACAACCATGGCTAGCGCCATCGAGTGGACCCAGGAGACCTGGAATCCCGTGACCGGCTGTACCAAAGTCAGCCCGGGCTGCCGGCACTGCTACGCCGAACGCTTCTCCGAGCGTTTCCGGGGTGTCCCCGGCCATCCCTACGAGCCGGGGTTCGATCTGACGCTTCGTCCCGAGCGCCTTTCCAAGCCGCTTGGGTGGAAGAAGCCGAGGGGGAGCGCTGGGAGGTTTGGCGGAAAGGGTACGGGGTGGCCGGTGAAGTTGGCGGGGTGCTGTATGTCTACGAGACGTTACCTTCAAGCCAAGGGCCGCGAGATCCAGAAATTCCTACGCAGGAACAAATGGATGACCTTGCCAGAAGAAAGGAGGACGAGTAGCATGGCGGGATGCAGAACTCCAAGAAAAAAATCCTGGAAATCATCAAGTCCATGGGGGCGGTCGGGGCCTTCCTGGAATTGCTTTGGAAGATTGTACCCGTCGCAGGGGGAGTCATCATGACACTCGTCGGGTTGATGAACGAATATCCCCTGCTGTGGATGGTCGGGGTAGCGATCTTCTCGGTCAGCATATATCGCTGGTGGACAGGGAGGCGCAACAAGCCCACAGAGCCCCAAGTTGGGGACAGGCTCCAGCCAGCGGCCCAAGGGCAGACGCTCAAGACGGATGAGTTGACGGAAACCCACGAGAAGCCCACAGGGCCTCAAGAGGGAGAACCGGAGAAGCCAGAGATTCAAGAGCAGCCATCCAAGCCGGACGAGCTGCCAGACGAGCCCAGGCGCGAGCGTATGGCATGGGAGATCAAGGCGGAGAGGGCGCAACAATTCAGGGTTTATGAAGCCGCCTGCGTGTTGACGGGCAAGGCTCCCCGATGGCCTCTCGAGAAAGAGACGCCCGAAGAAAACGAGTACGAACTGCTCCGGCTGGCGCTTCTAGACGACGAACTGGGAGGTGAGTTGACCCACGAAGCTGGTTTTGCAGAGGGTGACGGCGGAGACGAGAGCCGGCTTCACTTGGTGGAGCTGGAGCGCCGGAACCTCCGCGCTTACCTTCAAGCCAAAGGCCGCGAGATCCCGGAATTTCTCGACGAGAGGTTTGACAAGCGGCCGCGTCAATACATGCCGTTCAAGCATCAGTGACAGCAAATTTTTTCGGATTCCCCCTCCACCGGGGCCTCGTTCGGAAGTACAATAGTTCTAGAACATAAATGTCTTATTTTGTTTTTGTTCTCGAACGATCCCTGATCCACTTCTTTAGCTCTGCGGGCGTCGTCCTGCTGGCGCTCTACGGCTTCTGGCTGCTGGAGCGCAAGGTCTCCTGGTGGCCCAGGACGCGCGGCGGCTGGTGGGACTTGGTTCTGCCGGCGCTGGTGTCGTTCACGTTCATCTCTTTCCGTGAGGTCTTCGACGTGGCAAGCGGCGGCTCGCCGTTCAAATCGGTGTGTGACTGGCTGAGCTGGCTTCTGGGCATGGGGGTGAGCATCTGGGCCATCTACCGGCTGTTTCCCCGGCTAGGGCAGATCCTGGGAGAGATCCAGAAGAAGGAAAGCGGGAGCTAAGTAAGGATGGACCCGCAGCTGGCCATGGTTCTCGGTCTCGTCGGGGCTTTTGCGAGTGTCGGGGGGCTGTATCTGCGGACGTCGGCCCGCGAGGCGGAGGTGGCGAGGTGGAGGGGCAGGATCGATGGGAAGGTCGAATCCATGCCCGACAGCCTGAAAGAGCTGGAGCACAAGATGTCCGAGCAGCATAAAGACCTGCGGGATGAAATCTCCCGGCAGAGCGAGAAGCTTCACTCCCGGATCACGGAGCTGAAGGGGGAGGTGCACAAGATCAGCCTCGCCATGGCGCGCTCGGGGATCAACGGCGGCAAGCACGGACCGGGAGGTGGTGATTAGCCATGCTGGGAGCCATCGTGGGATTTGTCGCGCCGTTCCTGCCCGATGTGGTCAAACTTTTCAAGCAGCGCCTCGACCACAAGCAGGAAATGGAGATGCTGGAGCTGCGGCTCACGCACGCTTCGAAAGAGCACGAGTGGCGCATGCGGGAGGTCGAGACGGCAGCGGACGCGGCCGATCTGCGAAGCGCCCGCAAGCCGAGGGAGAGCTACGGCGTGCAACTGTTGAATGCTGCCGCGGGCCATGTGGGCGAGAACGCGGTTATCGCGCCCAAGACGTTCAGCAGGGCCTTTCCTTTATTCACGTTAACGGATCTGTTTTCTGCCGCGGTGCGGCCCGTGATTACCTACTGGATCGTAGGACTATGGGGCACGATCAAGATGGCGCTGCTCTATTCGCTCTATTCGACGGCGGGAGGGGGTTGGCAGGACAAGATTGTCAATGCGCTGACGGCGGAAGGGGTTTGGACCACGTTCGATCAGGACGTGTTGGCGGTGGTGATCGGCTTCTGGTTCGGCTGGAGGACCAGGCAGCGGGCGGCGGGGCAGAGGTGAGGGTGTAGCGAATATGTCCGGGGAAGAACAAGCCAAAATTGGCGAACTCGTATGGAAGCGTCAGGCGGCCGTCAGGAGGCTTACCTGCTTCGAAGATGAAGCGAAGCGGATGGCAGACGAGCTGCGAAGCGCCCGGAGTCTCCTCGAAGACGCAGCGCGAGGCAAGAGGCCGGATTTCGTGGAACTTCATGGATGCCCTGACAGAGAAGAGATCGAGCAATTGCTTTCCTCCATCGTTCGAGAAATGACGGTCATCCAGGAATTGGGAGAGAAGCTGCACAAGATGGGCATATCGGGATGATGCCACTAAACAACAAGCCGGCTTTCGACTGGGTTTCGGCGAGGGCCATGTGCACCGCAAAGACGCTCTTCAATGAGCTTAAGAAAGTTGTTGAAGCGGATGTCAGATCGGCAAATAACAACGTCGCCGACAAGTTCGAGATCCATCAGGAACCAAGCGATGGCGTGTTCAGTGTGCACCTGAACAGCGAAGACGGCCGGATGGTTATAAGGCAGCGGACGTTTGAATTAGTCGAGCAAAAAATCCTGGTATATAAGACCTCAACGGAATCTGATGTGTTTCTCAGAGGAAGGGCGTCTTTGACTGAAACCAAGGATTGCCTTATAGAAGTAGAGCAGAAAACCGCAATGCGGCTGTGGGAGTTCAGTTGCCTTGCACTGGAGGATTTCTTCTTTGCCGGCCGCTAGCCCGCTCGGAGAATCTCGATGAAGCCGATGCTCGGCCCGAAGCGCTACCTGAAGGGCGCCACGCGCGTATGACGAAACACCCCTCGCTGCGGCCAGTGTCAATCGCGGCCGAGCTGGCGGCGCATCACGAAGGGTTGTCGCTCGACCCCTACCACGACCCGGTCGGGTTCCCGACGATCGGCTACGGGCATCTGCTGAGCCGCGAGAAGGACGCCGACCTGTCGCGGTTCGAGCCGCTGGCCGACGAGGACGCGGCGCGGCGGCTTCTGGAGAAGGATCTTGGGGTAGCCGCCGGGGCGGTCGGAAATCTGATCCACGTTCCCTTGACGGAGGAACAGGAGGCGGCGCTGATCGACTTCGCGTTCAACTGCGGCGCGGGGAATCTCCAGGCCTCCACACTGCGGAGGGTGATCAACCGCGAGGAACACGATGAAGCCCCCCGGCAGTTCCGGCGCTGGGTGTGGGCCGGAGGACGAAAGCTGGGCGGGCTGATACGCCGCCGGAGAGAGGAAGCCGTGCTGTACGCGGCGGGAATGTAACACCATGCCTTCGCACTATGATCGCAATGTCTCGGGGCGGGCAAGAACCGCCACTCCCAGCCAGGCGGGCCGGCCGGCGGTACGCTCCGCCATTCCGCAACCCCGCTCGCCGCTGAACCCGCAACGGCTGACCACCCCGCAGCCCCAGATGCCGCTTCCGAGCGAGCGGGTACGCTCGATTGTGGAGACCGACAGCCCGCTGATGCGGCAGGCGGCGACCCAGGGCAAGCAATACGCACACCGCCGCGGCCTGCTCAACAGCTCGCTCGCTGCGGGAGCCGCCCAGAACTCGCTTCTGGCGCATGCCTTCCCGATGGCGCAGGCGGACACGAGCGCCGCCCTTCAGGGCCGCTCGCTCGACATCAACCGCCAGCAGGCCGACGACGCCTGGCAACAAAGTCTTATCGACTATGCCTTGAACCGTGACCGCTTCATCAGCGACACGGACCTCCGCAACCGGCAGCTGAAGTTGACCGACCGCATCAACACGGGACGCTTGGATCTCGACCGGAGCCGGCTGGGCCTGGACAGGGAATTGGGGACCCGCAACCTCGATCTGGGCTTCGACCGGCTGGGCATGGACAGGGAGTTGGGCGCCCGGCGACTCGATCTCGAAAGCCGCGGCCTCGATCTGGGCTACGACCAGCTGGCACAGAACCGAAGGCAGGCCAGCTACAACACCTACGCGGGGATGTACGGGGCGCTGCTGAACAACCCCAACATCGACAAAGATACCCGCAGCGAATACATGCTGTCGCTCCGGAAGTTCCTGGAGGAAATGGAGGAGGGCGAGGGCGAGCTGGATAACACACCGACGGTGGATCCCGACGGGGATGCCGCCGCAGGAGCCGAAACCGCGCCCGGAGGGCCGCCACAGGAGCCGCCGCCGGAACAGCCGCCGCCGGCACGACAGCAGCCGCCGGCACGACAGCAGCCGCCGGCACAACAGCAGCCGGCAGCGCCCCCCCCGCCTGCTCAGCAGCCTGCGCCCGCTCCGGCAACGATCCCGCCACCCGGAGATCCAGGCTGGAATTCGATTCCAACTCCGGGCGGTGTTCCGAACTGGGACTGGATTCCTTACCACAGCAGATACATATTCGTGTAGGCCGATGATCCGCCCGGCGGTATTTGGTGACGAGCAGGCCATCGCCGACCTGTTGCACTCGAAGACAGGCGGCAAGTCGCACCCGAGAATTTGCCTCAGCCGCGCCCATGAATGCGTGAGGCGCTCGCGGAAATGGCAGCAAGACAGCAAGGTCTATTGTCTGGTGTCGGAGGACGAGGGCGGGATCGGCGGTTTCCTCTACGCCCAGGAGGTCGAGGCGTTCGAGTTATGCCCGAACATCGTGTTCCTGGAAGTGATCTATCTGGCCGGAACGGCCTGCGCGGTCCCGCTGCTTCGGGAGCTGCGGGCCGGGAGCCACCGCAGGATCCACGTACCGGCGTGGGCCTCGCTGACGCCGTTGCCGGCGTTCGAAAGGCTGCTGGCTCCGCTCGAGCCGCGGCTGGCCGGAGTGGTGTATGAGATTTAAAGCGAAACCCTGGGAGCTAGTCTTCGACTTGCTAAGCAAGTGGGTAGTAGGCCGAGACTTTAAGGCCAACCTTGAGGCTCAGGGGAAGAAGATCGAGGCTCAGGGGAAGGAATTGGAAAGCAGGCTAAGCGCCCTAGAAGCAGAGATCATCTGGAGGGCGCCAACGCTTGAAGAGGCCAGGCGGATTTATGATGGCTTCCGGGCTGCGGCACAAATGCGCCAACAGGTAAAAGGCAATGGCTTCTGAACACGACTTCGATTGGGTCACGGCCCAATACAATTGCTCCTTGCCTGTCCAGTTCTCCCTGCTTCAACAATCGGCCGAGAAGAGCGTCGCCGTAAGAAAAGAGGTCTTTGGCGGAGCGCCTCTCGACAGGCTCAGGTTCGAGGAAATCTCCGATGCAGCGTTTTCCGTAACCTTGGCGTCCCGGCACTATCCGAAGACCGTCGTCTTCTGCTTGCTCGAAGACCACATCGATGTCGTGAAGGTTGAAGATAACAACAGAAGCACCATGTTCAAGGTCACGCTGGAGCTTAACGGCGAGGGCGAGTGCGTATTCCAGATTGACGGCGCCGGGGAATTCCTGCGCTGGCAGGTAGCCAGGAGAGCGCTACAGGGACTGTTTTTCGGGGAGTACCTCCGTAAAGCCGAGTTCCTTCAGTGCCGCATCAAGCACGCCACGGTCGATGCATGACTCAAACCACAGCTCAACCGCCTCTCTGAGCGATTCCAGGGCCCGTTTTTTGGTGGAAGCCTGGGTCATCACATCAATCGCTGGACACCAGACTAGCCATTGCTGCCCATCTCTGCGGAACCAAGGCTGGAGTTTGACGCTGTAAGGGTAGCGCCCAGAATCGTGCGAATTTATACGCTAAGCCTTTCGCTTCGCACGAGACTGCGGTTGAGCTGGTACTCGCCGTAGAGGAGGACGTTGTCCCACCCGATCGGGCGGATTCTGGGCGCTACCCTGATGAGTAGCCGCACTGCCCGGCGCCTGCTTGAACGCGGTGAATGCAGGTTAGCTCTGTCGGATCGCGGGAAGGATCTCGACGACGTCGGCTAAGGGATCGTCGGCGGGATTGGTCAAGCGGTTGCACCGGCCGTAGAGAGTCTGCTCGCGAGCGTCAACGAACGCGTCTTTCAGGAAGGGGCTCGCCGTGGTCTGGAAATACTCTTGCGGAGTGGAGACATAGGAGATACCGTACTCGGCCAGAATGGAGCCCAGTGGTTTTCGGTTTCGCGTAATCTCCGGCAAGGCTTCGGCCGGAAAGCGATCCAAGTAGATCTTGATGGCACCAGCCTCGACAGGAATTCGGTCAGGACCCGCCGTCAGCACGACTTGGCGGTACAGGACGTTTCCCTTGCGCCGGACGGTGAGGGGCCGGAGTATGATCGGAAGGCCCCAGTACCCGGCCAGCGTACCCGTCATGTCCTTTTCATGCACGAGCAGGGAGCGGAAGGGTTCGGGAATATCCTCCGGCTCGACGGGTTCGATTTCGCGTATGATCGCGGGCGAAGAAGGATCCTCCGACTGAAGGCGACTGAGGGTCACGACGATGTCTTCGAAGGATTCGGGCATCGCTCTCAGTGGATCTTGGGAGGGCTCTCGCTTCTTTCTCGCTCCCTGAACTCGAGGATCGCCAGCTTCTGGTTGGCGAGGTCCTGCGAACGAGTGGAGACGCGGAGGTAGGCGACGGTTTTCAAGGCGGCGTCCAAGAAAAGGTCAAATGGGGTCTATTTCGGCCGTGAGATGAAGTGGATTTGTTCGAAAGGCTTGGACCTGCTTCACGAGGAATGGTTTGAGGCGGAACCGTTCGTACCCTGCTTTCAACGCATCATCGTATGCACTGAAGAAATCGATGACATCAGATTCATGTATCAGGACGTACTTGCCTTCCCGATCGGACCATTCTTCCAGGTTTTTCTGGTAGGTTGCGAGTTCTTGTTCCAGTACCATGGTGCCCTCGATTCTATGCCATCAAAATATCCGCAAACTTCAATCGCTTGGGGTTGCCAGGGAACCCGTGGGGCTTAAGTTTCACGCTCGGCCAGCAGTGTCATTGTAACCGACGACAGTCTGGAAAGCCCCCCTACTCGAAATCCACCATCGATTCAGCCCCAAACTTGCGGCAGCTGGTCCACTCGATGTAATCGATATGGAATTTCTTGGGGTGGCGGTAAGCCCAGCGCGAGCGCGCGGGCAGCAGGTGGAGCTTCCCGCCGATCGGCACGTAGCCGTAGTCGATGCTGTGGGAGGCTTGCTGGTAGGGATAGTCGGACGGTATACCCAGCATCTCGCGGGCGTCGTAGCGTAGCACGCGGCCCGTCGCCTTGTCGATCGAGACCAGGCCACTGAAGCTGACGTTAATCCGTTTGCGTCCAGCTCTTAAGTTGTAACCGTAGCGGCGGTTCACAACCTCCATGCGGAAGACGGCCACTTCGCGTCCGCCAATGACGTCGTCACCCGAGCGGGTGAACACGGCCCGGGCATCGGGCCGGAATAGTTCGTAAAGTGAGCTCCCGAATTCGCCGTAGCTGGCGATCTCCCTGAAGTCTTTTTTGGAACGGCGGCCGTTGATGGTGACGTTGCGGTGAGACTCGCGCCTGTCGACGAACTGGACTTCGGAGGTGACCTCGCGGTACTGCCGCCAGCGGGAGTCTGGGCCATCTTTCAACCACCCACAGCGGCTGGTCTGGGTGCAGACGAAGTTGGGGAGGTTGTCGGTGTAAGCGAGCGCGACACGCCGGGCGCGCTCGATCAGCATTATGTCTTGCTGGACCGGAGTGAGAGGGGATCGTTCGGGAACGGCAGTCGTGGGCGGCTTGACGACCGCCGCGCTGAAGTCCTGCGCGAGACCAGCTACGGCCACGGCCACGCCAACGACAACCAGCCGGAGAGCGGTCATGGGAAGGACCTCCACCATCCACAGCATACACCCCTGTTGACGCTCTCTCGCCCGCAGCCGTTACCCGGCACAAGTTCTTGAGCACTTTGTTCGTGTTTCTCTGGCGCCGGAAGGGTGCCGGTTGTACAATGAAGTCTGGAACATAAACGGCTTGTTTTGTTTTTGTTCTCAGACAAGGCTTAATCTGCTTCTTTAGCTTTCGAGAGGCGTGACGCCTGGGAGGTGTGCTTTCTTCAAACGGATATTCAAGGGTATCGGTAGATTCCTCAAGAAGACCGGCAAGGCCATGAAGAGGGTCTGGCCGATCGCGCTGGCGGCGACCGCCATCTTCTTCACCACGGGGGCGGCGTTCGGCCTGATGAGCTGGGGGAAAGTTGCGTCTACCCTTGTCACCAAGGTCGGCATCAAGGGCACGCTCGGCAAGGTACTTACGGGCTCGATAGCCGGTTCGGGCTGGGGAGCGGCAATCGGAGGCGGCGTCTCGGCGGCGACGGGAGGCAGCTTCACCGAAGGCGCCCGTAGCGGTGCACTGAGCGGCGCTATCACGGGCGGCCTCGCCGGCGCTGCCGGCTGGACGCCGGGAGTAAAACCTAGCTCTACATCTGAGGCTAGCGCCAAGGCCGTCAATACTGCTGTCAGAACTGGTGAGCAACCCACTGGAGGCGGCAACTCCCTCATCGACTTCCTGAAGAACCCCGTCGTTGCGGGCAACCTGATATCGGGAGTGGGCAAGGGCATTGGCACGGCTGCTGCCGCGAGAACCCAGGCCGAGATGGCCGCGGCGGAGCGGCAGGCGTTTGATGACCGTCTGGCCCAGCTCAGCGACAACTACCGCGTGAGCCGCGAGGCGCTGGGCCTACCGCCTCTTGAGCAGCCCGCTCCGCAGGTAGCCGTGCCGGATGTGGCGCAGGCGGTGCAGGTCGACCCGCTGCAAATTTCCGCAGGCGGGCCGCTCAGCCCAGCCGAGGAGATGCGGCGACGGGCGCGGCAATACCCCAACTCGCTGGTGGCGCGCGGATTGGGAGTAGGGTAAGTGCCGGTCCATCAAGGCAACGGAGGATCGCTGCTGGCAGCTGCCGGAGTGCGGCCGGGGATGAGTCCGCCGGCGCAGGGAGCGCCCGCGGCAGGTCCGCCAGGCCGGCCCGCAAGGCCCACTCCCGGAGCGCAGCAGCCCACCGCCGGAGCCGATGTCGACGAGCGCCAGTTGGCGCGCTTCTCCGACATGGCCTACCAGCTGATCTACGGCGGCAAGACGCAGGATGGTGAAGCGAGCCCAGCCATCTTGAAGATGCTGCGTACAGGCGGACAACAGCAAGGCGGGCCGCGGCAGGCCCAGGGTCCGGGAGGCCCTGTCGACGCGCTGGCGCACACCGCCGCCGCGGTCGGATCGCGGGTGGCCGAGGCGGGAGGGGCCAAGGACGGAGCGGTGGTGTTCATGGGCACGATGGACGTGCTGGGCGAGTTGGCGTCGGTGGCCGCGGCAGCGGGCCTCTACGACTATTCGCAGGAGGAAATCGACTCCGCCGCGCCGAGAGCGGCTGAGCTGTTGTACGGCAAGACGGCGAAGCTCGGTATCTGGAACCAGCAGGAGATCGAGCAGGAGTTCGCGGGCTTGCTCGAAGCCAACGCCGACGGCTCGCTGGAGCGGAACCTGGCCGAGGTTGCCGCTGTTGCGGGGCAGCCGGGGCAGCAGGGGCAGCCGGGGCAAGGCGCGGCGCCGATGCCGCCGGCCGGGCGAGGGATTGTATCGTGAGCCTGATCGCATACGCCTTCGGCGGCGCCCTTGAGGGGGCGGGCAAGGGCTTGGCCAAGGTCGGCGAGCACCGCCGGCGCATGGAGGGCGAGCGGCTGCGGGAGGCGTTTTGGGAGAAGCAGAACGAGTTGGATGGCGGCCTGCTTGCCCGCGCCGCCTCATCTCGGACTGTAGCGCTTTCTTCCGGGCCACAGCCTCCCGCCCTGATTGGTCAGGGAGGATGGAGGGTCCCCGATAGGTACCGGGTGTCCGCGTTGTTCCAACCGATCCCGGACATCTTCGAGCGGGATGTTTTCGGTTTCCGCCAACTGATTGATATCGGCCCATGACGCCGGTACCTGGTAGGGTAATCGCTTGTAGGTATCCCAATAGTTCATCCAGTAGTCGAACGTGGGAAGGTCGAGTTTCTTCTCGCCGGTATTCTCGTCGATTACGGTGAGATGTTTCTCTACCCATTCTTCTACGGCTTTACGCTCATTTCTTTTGGCCTCGGCCTCGTCAGCCGCCTGCTTTGCTCTCGCCTTGGAGCGCACCGCAGCCAATTGAGCATCCCGCCGTTTTGTTTGCGCCTCCAGCTCTTTCCCTCGCAGGTCGATTTCTTGTTGCCGCAGGCCTCGGTTCTGCTCGCCCTCTTCCTTCCGCTGGGCTATGTCCTCCTTGCGCCAGTCCGCCTGGGTCCCCAGTCGATGGGAGACCAGCGCCGCCTGATGCGCCCGGTTGTCCTTGGCTAACGTTTCCCGGTGTTCCCGCTCCTCCCCGGCCAGATCGCTCTGCTGCTGCATCTTCGGGCAACCACCTCGAAGAAAATCAACGAACCGCGGGCTACACCCCAGAGCCGCGGTTCGACTTCCTCGAAGCATATTATCGAGCTTCGCGCCGCACCCCAGAGCCGCAATTCGACTTTCTCGAAGCGTATTATCGAGCTTCGCGCCGCACGCCGGGCGGTCCCCGGTACGCATACGGCGTCCCTCCCGATCCCCCCGACGAACCCGGCGTATTCGACGAGTTCGGCTCGGCATTCCATCACAGCCTGATCCAGTCGAACCCCGAGATGTACGGCGCCGCCATCGAGGCGGCAGGGGTAAGTTCCGGTTCCGAAAGCATGCGGCAGGCAGGCGAGCGCCTGCAGCGCTGGGCAGCGGGGCTGGAGGCCGGCAGGCCTCCCATCACGTTTGAGGAAGCGGAAGGTTTCGGGGAGAACCTGCGGGCGCTGGCGGGGCTTGCCGGTAGTGCCTTTGGCAGCACGGTTCCGCCACTCGCGATGGGAGCCGCCGGCGCGGTCGGTGGCGCGGCAGTGGCCGGACCTCCCGGAGCCTTGGTGGGCGGCTTCATTGGCGCAACTGTAGCGGGCGCTCCGCTGAACCTCGGCGAAGCCTACCAGCAGTTCAAGCAGGAAGGCGTTGAGCCGGAGAGGGCCGCGAAATTCGCGATTGCCATCGCGGTACCGATTACCGCTCTGGATGTGGGCGGGCTTGGCAGGATCGTCAGCCGGTCCCTTGGTGCGCCGATCAAGAAGACGGTGCTGCGGGCCATTGGCCGCAGGATCGCGGAAGGGTCGCTGATCGAGGGGTCAACGGAAGCGCTGCAATCGGCGATCCGCGAGGCGACGGCGGCGGCGTTGACCGACAACCCCGATGTCAGCCGGCGAGCCTGGAGGACGTTCGAAGAGGCGCTGGCCGGCGCCATGGTGGGCGGGACCATCGGCGGGGTCACAACTACCGCTGACCAGCTGTTGCGGCCTCAAGATACCGCTCCCCCTCCGCTTCCACCCGAGCGCCCCACGCCGCCTCCCGACAGCGGACGTCCGGGAACCGCGGAGACCGCCGCGGCAGGGGCCGCCGGGCAACCCCTGAGCGAAGCCGATCTGGCCTCGCCGCTTCCCGACGATCTGATTGCCGAGGGCCGGGAGTTCATGGCGACGGCTGAGGGCGCTACCGAGTCCAACCGGATACTCGCCGAGTACGGACTCCCCAACGTCGGCGAGCAGGCGATCTATCAATCCGATGTCTTCTCGGAAGACGGAAGAGCAAGCCGCGGCACCCCGGAGCGCGTCGTGGTGCTCGACGCCATCCCGAGCGAGGAGTACATGTCCGGGGAGTCGACGCCGCCGGCGGTCAAGATCTGGCGCGACGGCACGACGTTCGAGCTGATTCTGCCGCTGAGCGGAGAGACGCTGACGGCCCCTCCTACCGCCCAACAGCAGGCCGACGGGACGAGGTTCGAAACCGATGTCGCCGAGACCCTGCGGCCGCTCGAGACTCCCGAGCTTCGAAACGCGGCGCTGAGGGCCGAACTCGATGCCGAGGGAGCGGAATCACTTGAAGCGCTGGGACCGGAGCGCCGGAGCAAGTTGCTGGGAGCGCTCAAGAAGCGCTTCGCCACGGACACCACAACCCGCGAGAACGAGCAGAAGAGCGCCGCCGGCGAGCAGCAGGAGAGCGACGAGCAACTACTATTCGACGAGGAGTACCGGGAGGCAGTCTCGACCGCCGCCGAGAAGATCGGCACGGAACGCGCCCAGGGCCTGATCGCGGAAACCACCGCGGCGATGGGGCTTGCGGAAGGAGCCGTGCCGACCGAGCGCCGCGCGGCTTTCCTGAAACTGCTCAAGGCCAAGGCTCGCACGGCTTCCCGCCTGGTCCAGCAGGAGCCACAGCAGCAACCGGAGACACAGCAGCCACAACCTGAACCGTTACAGCAACAACCTGAGCCGTTACAGCCTGAGCCGGAGCCGCAGCTGCCACAGCAACCGGAAGCGCAGCAGCCCCAACCTCAATCTGTTCAAGAGATTCCCTTCCAGCCGGTCGAGCGAGACAAGGCGATCACGCCCGCCGGCACCGAGCATGAGGTCGAGTACGCCATCGCCGATGCCGACACCCTGACCGCCTCGCACGACCGCTTCGGCAAGCTGAATCCCGCCTACCCGCGGGAGCTTCAGCCGAGAGACAGGAGCCGCGCCGCGTCGCAGCTTCAGATCGAGCAGTTGTCGCGCGACCTTCGGCCCCAACTGCTGGACCGCTCCCCGGGAGCGGAAAGCGGCGCTCCGATCATCGACCCCGGAGGCGTGGTCGAGAGCGGCAATGCCCGCACAATCGCCTTGCAGACGGCCTATTCGGAGGGCACGGCGGAGAACTACCGGCAGTATCTGGCCGGCAAGGGCTACCCCGTCGAAGGTGTGGGGAAACCTGTCCTGGTGCGCATCCGCCGCTCTCAGCTGACTCCCGGCGAACGGCTTGCCTTCACACGGGAGGCGAACCAGCGCCGCGCACAAGGCGAGGAGCCGGTCACCGAGCGGCCCACAGTCACCGAACCTCCCCCAACCACGGAACCGCCAACGCCCGCCGAGCCGCCCACGGTAGGGGAACCTCCGCCTGTCACCGAACCACAGGAGCCGGCGGAACCCACCGAGCCGAAGCCGAAGAAGCGGGCCAAGACCACCAAAGAGCCGACCAAACGCAAGAAGCCCGTCGAGCGGCTCGAAGACGCCGGCGAGAAGCTGGAGGGCAAGCGCTCGCGCAAGCTCAAGGAGCTGACGGACTCGAAGGCGGGCGAAACGAAGGCCGAGACGGAGCGGGTCCTGGGGCTGACATCGCGGGCCGCCATTTGGCCGATCACGCTTCCCAAGGATGCGACGCCGGGTACCGGGCGCTACCTCGAATTGGTGCGCAACGTGGTATTGCCGTTCTCAGAAGCACTCGGTCGCAAGGGCAAGCGCCTGATCCGAGGCATACGCGGAGCAGGCAGCAGGAACAACCTCCTGGCCGCTCTCGGCGAGGGGCAGATCACGCTCGAGGCGCTGCGGCAGGAAGCCGCCAGTTACATCTCCGTCCTCGAGACGGTGAAGGAGGCGACCAGCGGGTCGATGACGGTGGCACAGGCCGCCTCCTCGCTGCGCACGCTGCTCTACGGCGGCGCCGCCGAAGTCAAGTTCTCGACCCCTTTGACCAAGTTCGGGGAAGCGCTCAGGCCCTATATGAGGCGCGGGCGAGGCGAAACCTCGCGCATCGTGGGACCCGAGCCGTATGACCTGCCGCAGATGATTACCGACGACACCACGGCTCCGGCGAAGGCGAAGCCCATGCGCCGGCCAACGTTCGAGTTCGATCCAGAGAAAGGCCCGGACCGCGAGGACATGCCCGACCGGCGCGGCGGCCAGGACGTAACCGCCGAGGATCTTGTCAAGACATTCGGGTTCCGGGGTGTCGAGTTCGGCGAGTGGGTGACGGGCGCCGAGCGGCAGCGCCACGTCAACTGGGCCTATGACGCGCTCTGGGACCTCGCGGACACGCTGGGGATCCGGCCCGCCGACATTTCGCTGGGCGGAACGCTCGGATTCGCGTTCGGGTCGCGCGGCCGAGGGCGGAACGCGGCGCACTACGAGATCGAGACCAAGGTCATCAATCTGACAAAGACAAGGGGCGACGGTACGCTGGCACACGAGTGGGGCCACGCGCTCGAATACTTCCTGCTCTCGACGAGCGAGCCGAAGACCAGGCGGTCGCTGCTCAGCGTGCGCCGGACGCTGGGGGAGGTCTACAGCCTGGACGGCGCTCTCAAGACTCTCGACAGGCTGCTGAAGGGGGAATCGTGGATTGCGGGCCGCAAGAAGGCTGGGGCGCTCGAAGCCGCCAGGGCTTATGCCACGGGCCGCTATTGGCAGCGCGGTTCATGGGGCGTGCGATCCATGACCCGCTTCGCCGGCCAAGCCTCGCGGCTCGGCGAGTACTGGCGGCGGCCCGAGGAGATGGTGGCGCGGTCGTTCGAGGCGTGGGTGCTCGACTCGCTCAAGGGGCGCTCGCAATACCTCGTCAGCGACTGGGCAACGGAGGGCTATGTCAGCAAGGCGCGCGGCTACAAGGCGTCGGCCTATCCCGAGGGCGATGAGCGGCACGGGTTCGCCGATCTTTGGGACGGTCTGTTCGGGGCGCTTGAGTGGGGCGATCAGGGACCGCTGCTCAGCCCGGACTACCGCAGCCCGCACAGCAACGCGGTCGACGAGATCACGGCGGCGCTCGACGGCATCAATCTCGAAAAACGCTTGCGGGAACTCGAGGTCGGCGAGCCGTCTCCGGACGGTCTTTGGTGGTACCGCTTCGACGGCCGGCGCCAGCCCGGCAATCAACCCAAAGACTATGCCGCCTACGACGACAGCGGCGTCAGGGTCGAAGGCGGGCAGTTCGCCCAGGTCGGCTACGCCAAGGCGCTCGATCCCGATGTCATCAAGAAATTCGCGCTCAGCCCGGTTGTACACGAGGCGGCGGATCAAACCGTCTATATTAAGGGCGAGGTAAGAAGCGATGAGCGCTTGGGGATCAGAAGCGATAAGGCACTGGACGGAGTTTCGCCCGAGACTGGTGAAATACCTGAAGGAGCAGGACGCTCTCCGCGACGCGGCGGAGCAGGCGGCACAGAACGCCCAGGCGATGTTCGGGTCACTGCACCGGGCGGGCGCGGACCCCTGGGAGGCGCGGCTCGAGGCGAGGAAGTATTACATCCTGCTGCCGGACGAGGAGAACGTGCCGGAACTCGACTACGATCAGGCCCCCTACGGCCAGCCGGAACCGATTACCAAATCACCGACGGAGACCGACTGGGACGAGGATCTCCTCTAGAAAAAATCGACGCCAACATCAAGGCGATCGAAACCCTCAAGAAAATCCAAAGCGAAGACCGCTCCGCGACGCCCCGGGAGAAGTCCGAACTGGTGCGCTACTCGGGCTGGGGCGGACTGAAGCGCATCTTCGAGACCTGGGACTACGACAAGCAGTGGACGGAGCGCTCCAAACGGCTGGCCCAGCTGCTGACACCGGAAGAATACGAGCAGGCGCGGGCGAGCGTACTGAACGCCCACTACACCAGCCCCGAGGTCATCCGCGCCATGTGGAGCGCGGCGATGAGGCTGGGGTTCAACGGCGGCCGCATCCTCGAACCCGCCGCCGGAGTGGGGCACTTCCTGGGCCTCGTGCCCCAGAAGCTCAGGGAGCAAACGAAGGCCGTTGCCGTCGAGATTGACGCCACGAGCGCCGCCATCACCCGCAATCTCTACGGCCAGGCCCAGGTCTACCATTCCCCCTATCAGAATGTGACGCTGCCGCCCGGCTTTTTCGATCTGGCGATCTCGAACGTGCCGTTCCTCGATGTCGCCCCCACCGACAGGGTGCACAACAGGGCACGGCTGCTCCTGCACGACTACTACTTCGCCAAAGCGATCGATCTGGTGCGCCCGGGCGGCCTGGTCGCGTTCATCACCTCGAAGGGAACGATGGACAAGGGCAACACCCGCGCGCGAACGCTGATCGCGAAGAAGGCCGATCTCGTGGGTGCGATCCGGTTGCCCGAGAACGCCTTCGAGAAGTTTGCCGGAACGACGGTGACCACCGACATCGTGTTCCTGCGGCGCAAGGTTGAGGGAAGCGAATTCGAGCGGGCCGAGCCATGGACCGAGACCCAGCCCACAGACATGCCCTTCACCGGGAACCCGGAGCAGTCGGGGGAGTTCCCTCTGAACGAGTACTACCGGGCAAATCCCGAGATGCTGCTGGGCGAGATGAGGGCGCGCTCGGGCCGCTACGGCGACCAACTGGAGAGCGCGCTGATCGCCAGCGAGGAAGAAACGCTGCCGGACATGCTCGGCCGCGCCATCCAGGCGCTGCCGGCGGACGTGATGGAGGAGGCCGGGAAGGCGGCGGAGGAGGAACCGGCCGCTTACTCGATTCCCGCCGAAGGGGATGTCAAGGACGGCGGGATCACCGAGAAGGACGGCAGGCTCTACCAGAGGGAAGGCAGCCGCATGACGCCGCTGACCGAGAAGACGGGCAGGGAGAAGTCGGACGCCGCCAAAATCCGCCACTACATCGGGATGCGGGACGCGCTGCGGGACCTGCTGCGATCGCAGCTCGAGGGCGGCCCGAAGTCCGGGATCGCCGCCGGCCGTACCCGTCTCAACCGGCTCTACGACGCCTATGTCGCCCGCTACGGCACGCTGCGCAAGACGCTCGAGAAGACCCCCTACGCCCAGGACCCCGACGCCGGCGCCGTGCTGGCGCTCGAGGTCTGGGACGCCCAGAGGGAGGAGACAGCCAAGGCCTCCGTCTTCGAGCGCGACACGGTGGCCCCGCGCGAGATACCCGAAAGCGCCGATTCGGCCGGGGACGCGCTCGCAATCAGCCTGAACGAGAAGGGGCGCGTCGATCTCGACTACATGGCGCGTCTGACAGGCCGCTCGACGAACGATCTGACGGGGGAGCTCCACGGCCGGATCCTCGACGATCCCGAGCAGGGGTGGGTCACCGCGGACGCCTACCTGTCGGGCAACGTGCGGGAAAAGCTGAAGATCGCCCAAGCCGCCGCGCAAACGGATACGCGGTACGAAGCGAACGTCAGCGCGCTCGAGCAAGTCCAGCCGGCCGATCTGCTGCCGAGCCAGATCACCGCCGCCCTGGGGTCGCCCTGGATACCGCCGGGCGACATCCAGGTATTCGTCTCGGAACTGCTCAACACACCCGCCAGGGACGTAAAGGTCAACTTCGAGCCGCTGATCGGCAAGTGGTCCGTCACGACCCTCACCCGGCAGCATGAAACAATCGCGGCGACCGACACCTGGGGCACGCAGCGGAAGAATTTCTTCGAGCTGCTCGATCACGCCTTGAACGGCGGCTTCCCGACCGTCAGGGACAGGGTCGCGGAAAACCAGTATGTCGTCAACCCCGCCGAAACCGCCGCGGCGCAGGAGAAGCTGCGCCAGATCAAGGAGCGGTTCGAGGCCTGGGTGTGGGAGAGTCCCGAGCGCGCCGGCCGCCTGGTGCGTGCCTACAACGACAGAATGAACGCCATTCGGCTGCGCGCCTACGACGGCAGCCATCTCGGCTTCCCCTTGATGAACCGGGAGTTTCAGGAGCGGGGCGGACTGCGCCGGCATCAGCGCAACGCTGTTTGGCGGATCCTCGAATCCGGCGCCACCTATCTCGGCCACGAGGTCGGCACCGGCAAGACCGCAATTCTGATTGCCGCGGCGATGAAGGCCCGCCAGCTGGGGCTGGCTCGCAAGCCCATGATCGCCGTCCCGAAGCCGAACCTGCCCGAGATGGCGGAAGAGTTTCAGCGGCTCTATCCGGCGGCGAACGTGCTGACGGTTCATATTCCCTCGGCCGGCAGCCGGCCGCTGAGGCGGCGCCGTGTGGTCCAGCAGATCGCGCTGAACGATTGGGACGCCGTGCTGGTCACGCACGAGTCTTTCGGAGCGATCGGCGTCAGCGCTTCGGAGATGGCGTCACTTGTCGGCGACGAGCTCGGTGTGATGGAGGCATCGCTCGCATCGGCCAAGGGCGAGGGCTCGAACCGCGCCACGGTCCGTGAGCTGGAAAAAGCGAGACACCGGCTCAGGGAAAGGCTGAAGGAACTCGAAGAGCGCATCGCCAAGACCGACGCGGTGGCGTTCGAGGCCATCGGCGTCGACATGGTTCTGGTCGACGAAGCCCATAACTATAAGAACCTGCAATTCTCGACGCGCCTGGGCCGCTCGATCCGCGGACTGAGCCAGTCGGCCAGCGGCCGGTCGTTCGAGTTCTACGCCAAGACCCGCTATCTCAACCGCATCGGCGGCAAGATCGTGATGGCCTCGGGCACGCCGCTATCGAACAGCGTGGGCGAGCTGTTCACGATGAGCCGTTATCTCCAGCCGGGGGAGCTCGAGAAGCGCGATCTTCAGCACTTCGATTCCTGGGCGGCAACGTTCGGCAACATCGACCAGATGCTCGAATACCTGCCCGAGGGTGGCGGCTACAGGAGCGTCACGAAGTTCCGCAAGTTCACCAACGTCCCCGAGCTGATGCAGATGGTCTACTCGGTGCTGGACGTGATGACGGCGGACAAGGCCGGTATCCGCAGGCCGCCGATCGAGGGCGGCAAGCCCGAGCCGGTCGTGATGCCGCAGAGCCCGGACCAGCAGGCGTTTCAAAAGGAACTGGCCGAACGCTCCGAGGGCATCCGCGGGGACCCCAAGGGAGCGTTGCCCGACAACATGCTCGTCGTGTCGTCGGATGGACGCAAGGCCGCCGTCGACATGCGGCTCACCGGCAAAGGCTACGGCCCCAACGAGAACGGCAAGATCGCCGAACTCGCACGCCGCGCCGGAGAGATTCACCGCCGCACGGCCCGGTTTCAGGGCGTGCAGCTGGTCTTTCTCGACATGTTCGGCCCGACCGGGGCTAACCCGAACTTCAACGCGCAGCACGAGATCAAGCGGGTGCTCGCCGCCGAAGGCATTCCAGCAGCCGAGATCGTCTCGCTCCACGACGTCGACGGACCGGGCAGGACCGCCAAGGCCCGCGTCAAGCGTCTGTTTGCGGACGTGAACGCGGGTCGCGTCAGGGTGTTGCTGGCCTCGACCAAGAAAGGCGGCACGGGCGTGAACGTGCAGCAGAGGATCGCCGCGATCCACCATCTCGACACCGACTGGAACATCGCGGGCTACCTACAGCGCAACGGGCGCGGCCACCGTCAAGGGAACCTAGTGTTCGACGAGTACGGACAGAAGCTCCACATCCTCAACTACACGGTCGAGGGCACGGTCGATGCCTTCATGTGGGACAAGGTGGGATCCAAGGCCCGCCTGTTCGACCGGCTGCTGTCGGGTGAGATGACGGAGCGCGAGATCGAGGACATCAGCCGCAGCGAGGTTACCGCGTCAGAGATGCTGGCGCTTACCTCCGGCGACCCGCTGGTCGCCGAACGCGAAGAGGTGTCGCGGGACCTCAACCGCCTCGCGCTGCTGCGCCAGCAGTGGCAGGACCGCCTGTTCCGCCTACAGCTCGAACTCGCGCAGTTGCCCGGCAACATCGAAGCCATGCGCGGCCGCGCCCGGAATCTCGATGCCGATGCGGCGCTTGTGTCGGCAGCCGAGACCATCAGGTTCGAAACGTCCGCCGGCTCGCGCGCCGTGACGACCCACAGCTTCCGGCTCGACGAAGAGGGGCTGGCGGCGGCTTGGCGGAAACTCGCCGCGCAGGACGGCCCGGACGACGCCGGGCCGCGATTCGCCGCCATGATCGCCAAGGTCGCGGGACCCCTCGGATCGTTCGACATCCGAGGAGCCTACAAGGACAGCAAACTGCAAGCGCTGCACGTAGCGGCCCCGCACGGTGATTCCGGGCATGGGGTGGGAGCGCGGCCCGCCGGGATGCTCAAGACCGCCGCCGAACGCTTCACCAAAGACGCCGAGCGGCTGCGGCAGCAGGCCGACACTCTGGAATCAAAAGACCTGCCCGAGACCCAAGAGGCCGCCCGAAAGTCCTTCGAGAAAGAAGACGAATACACCGAAAAGAAGGCACGGCTCGACGAGATCGATGCGAACTTCCACGAACGTGAGGTTGAGGCGGCCCAGGCGCAGCAGCCCGCGCCGGAATCGACCAAGGCCTCACCCGAGCCTGAATCGCGGCCCGCGCCGGAGGCGGCAGTCGCGGAACGTACCCTCACCGCTGAGGAAGCCGCGCGATTCGCGGAGCTCCCCGAAATCCTCGCAGCCACGCTCAACCGGATCGCGCCCAACACCACGTTTAAGGCGAGCCAGGCTCCGATCAGCGGCCGCCGAGGGTTCGTCCAGGGCCGCTACCGTCCTTATAACTCCGTGATCGAAGTGGCGCTCGACCCGGGCTTCGGGACCTCGAACCCGCTCAAGGTGCTGCACCACGAAGCGATTCACGCGCTGAAAGCCGACGGCCTGTTCAGCGAGGCGGAATGGAACACCCTGACCAGGGAGGCTCAAGAGCAGGACTGGATCGCCCGCTACCGGATCGAGGAGCGTTACCCCGAACTGTTCGAGAAGGGCAAGCCTGCCGCCACCGAGGAAGCCATCGCGGACGCTTTCGCTGATTGGTCGGCGGCTCCCCGCGGCTGGAGGGAAACGGTAGCACGGATCTTCGCCAAGCTGCGGCGCCTGCTCAGGCAACTGAGAAGCGCCCTCCTCAAAGATGGCTGGCAGCCCTCGGCGGAGGACATCTTCTCCCGTGTCGTCTCGGGGGAGGTGGGAACACGGCCGACGACCACATCGCAACAGGGCGCGGTGCGCGAGTCGCGGCCCGAGGCCGGCGAATCCCGCCGCCGGGCCGAGGAGCGCTTCAAGGAGCGCCAGAAGGGCTTGCGGGCAAGCGGACCCTCGATGGTGGAGAGAGCCAAGGAAGCCTGGGAGAACTTCCGCGAGGACTGGGTGAGGACTTACCGCGACCTGCCGCGCAAACCGCTGTTCGCCGACGCCCACGAGTGGCTGCGGTCGCTCCAGGCGGCGCCGTCGGTGGCGAGCGGCGAGGCCGTGCGGCATCTCACCGAGCTGACCGAGGGGCTCGACGCCGACAGGCTCGACCTGATGACCCGCAAGGTCTTCATGGACGACTTCTATGACGACATCAGAGAAGGCATGGCGGTGCCGTTCTGGTCGAGCAGCGACGATTTAATGGCCAGCTACCGCGAGGTGAATCGGGCCTTGGAAGGCGACCGCGAGCTGGCGAGCCGCGTCCGAAAACGCCAGGTCTACGTGCGCCGCGTGGCGAGGCGCATGGTGGAGGCCGGCGTGCTCTCCCCCGAGAGCCTGAAGCGCAGGAACTACATCAAGCACCAGGTGATCGAGTACGCCCAGATGATCCGCTCGAGCCGGGTGCGTGGGGTCCGCAAGCCCAAGTGGGCCAAACGGATGGGCACCACCCTTGAGATCAACACCAATCTGCTCGAAGCCGAATCGGCGTGGCTCATGAAGGCGCTGGTCGACATCCAGATGGCCAAGGTGATCACCCAGATCGCCGAATCGTCCCAGTACAACCATCGCGGCGAGCTGAAGAAGGCGATCCGGGAGCACAACAAACCCCTGGTGGACCAGCTGGTCGTCGAGGAGTTCCGCAAGGCGCTGCGCCTGATCGGTATCGACGCCACCCTTGCCGACGCCGTTGAGACACCGGCGGACATCCAAAAGTTCCTCGACGAAAACTCGAAGGACCTTGATTTAAAGAATCTGAAGACGCCGATCAGGAACCAGCTGCGGGATTTCCGCAAGAAGATCGGATCCGGATTCGGCAAGCTCAGGGCAACGCTCGACAAGGCCGACGTGCCGTCGCACCTCGAAGCCGAGTACACGCTGCTGATGGATACCGAGCGGGTAACGGAGTCCACCGAGGATTCGGCGTTTCCGCTGGTCGTCTGGGTGGCGCAAAATCTCGACGGCGAGGCGGCGGGCGCGGCCTACCGCATTCTTGCCGCCGTCACCGCCCGGCGGCAGTTCCTCAAGGATCAGCTGGGAGAGAAATACATCCTGGCGGACAACATGGAGAACGCTCTCAAGGCGATCCGAAGAGGCGGCGGGACCGAGTGGGAGGGCTTCAAGTCCTGGCAGCCCGACCCCGGACGCCACATGTTCACGGCCCTGACGATCCCCGAGCACGTCTTCGACCGGATGCGGTCAAAGCTAGCCGAGGTCTTCGAAGACTCAGGGATGGCCGGGATGTTTCCCGCCGGGGAGGTCGCGGCCATGATGGACAGGATAAAGGAACAGCGGGTCGTCGGCGGGCCGAAGTTCGAGATGGTGCTGCCGGTGGAGCTGGCCGCCACGCTCGACTCGTTCGGGAGCAAGGACTCGGACTACTACGCCACCGTTGAACTCTATGAGAAGTCGATCCGGGCCTGGAAGCAATGGACGCTCATCAACCCCAGGCGCTATTTCAAGTACAACCTGCAGAACACCTCGGGCGATCTCGACGGCGTGATCGCGGCCTTCCCGAAGGCGCTCAAGTGGAAGTACCTCGAGCCCGCGTTTCTGGAGCTGTGGGACGTGACGGTAAGGAATGGCACGCCCAGCGCCGTCTTCCAGGAGGCCGCCGAGCGCGGCGTGCTGGACGGCGGCTGGTCGATCTCCGAGGTCTATGACGTCCAGAACGACATCGAGGGCCTGCTGGTGAAACCGGGCCTCTCCCAGCGGACGCTGAGGAAGATATGGAAGTTCCTGGCCAAATCGACCACCTTCCGCGAGAACTTCCTGCGCTACGCCATGTATCTGGCCGTGAGGGAAGAGATTCAGACGGCGCGGCGGGAGAACCCGGGACGGCTGAACGAAGACCTGATGCCGCTGGTCGGCTACGGGGCCGGTCGTATTGACCAGGTCAACGCCATCACCTCCGACGCCGACCGCGCCGCCTACATCTCCCGTGAGTCGCTGGGCGACTACAGCGCGATCAGCGTCCTCGGCCAAAAGCTTAGAAAATGGGTGATACCGTTCTGGAGCTGGCAGGAGATCAACGCCAAGCGCTATTACCGGATAGGGTCGAACATCGTGGCCACGCAGAAGGGCTTCGGGCGCGCCGCGTCGCTGGCCGCGTTGGGCGCCAAGGTGGGCACGCGGGCGGCGCTTTGGCTGACCTGGCGCGCGATGGTGTACTCCGTCGGGACGTGGATGTGGAACAACCTTCTATTCCCCGATCTGGAAGAGGAACTGAGGGACGAGGACCGCCGCAGGCTGCATCTGATCCTCGGCAAGTGGGACGGCGAGATCAAAATGCTGCGCATGCCGGGGGCGTTGAGCGATCTGATGGGCTGGTTCGGTTACGACGACGTGCTGGCGGCGCTGTCTCACATCTCGAAAGGCCGGGGAACCTGGCGCGACGTGGCCCTGGCGGTGGTCCAAGCCCCGATCAGCCGGCTCGTCAACGGGTTGACGCCGACGTTCAAGGTGCCGGGCGAAGCCCTGGCCGGCCGCAGCTTCTTCCCCGACGTGTTCAACCCGCGTTTGATCCGGGACGGCTGGCGGCACCTATTCCGGGCGGTTCAGGTCGAGCCTGTCTATGACTGGTATCTAGGCAGGCCGTCGCCGGGAGCGGGGCACGTGCTGATGACAACGCTTGTTGACGTGCGGCACACCGGCTACAGCGCCTACGCCAAGATCCGGGGCGAAGCCTACCAGTGGCTGCGGGCGGTCGAGGGCAAGGAAGGAGCGCCGCTCTACGCCAGCCGGCGCGGCAACGCCTACTTCTACTACCGCATGGCGCTCAAGTTCAAGGACACCGAGGCCGCCGTGAGATACCGTCAGGAACTCCGTCGGTTAAAAGTGAAACCGGAGATGATGAGGGCCATGCTGAAGCGCGCCCACCCGCTCGGCATGCTGGGGAGCCGGGAGCGCCGGGCGTTCCTGCGGACACTGACGCCCACCGAAGAGCGCAGCCTGCGGCGGGCGATCGAATGGTGGAGGGAGACCTACGTCGGTGGTCACAAGCAGGCGCGGCGGGATTGACATGGGACTTTATCGGAAAAAGCCCGTAGTCGTTGAGGCAGTCCGGTTGACCGAGAAAACCACAATCAAGACCCTGGAAGGCACCATGACCGGAGAGCCTGGGGATTGGTTGGATCACGGGGGTTGCGGGCGAGCAGTACCCATGCAAACCGGAAATTTTCGCGCAGACCTATGAAGAGGTCACGGAATGATTGATTTGTCCGTGGCTCAGGAGTTCAGCCGAGCGCCCGGAGGGCGGTTCCGCTCCATGGGGCCGGATTCGGCAGGGAAAGCGGGGCACGGCCAATCTGTAAAATGAGGTTGGAGGCGCGGCCTTCATGTCTCAATCGGCACTGAATCCTATCTTTGGGGATGTCGAATCCTCCCACGCCTCCGGCGTCAAATTGACCGAATTGCCATCCTCAGGCAGAGAGACAAGGCCTTGCCGGCATGCCCATTTCATCAGTTTCGCAAGAGCAGATTCATCGGCTGCACCCACCACACCTAATAAGGCATTGCGATCTGTAATGTCGATCGTTCTCAGATGCGCATCTCCGGCTTGCGCCTTGAGATAGTCGACCAAATTTTTCGACTGCGTGTCCAGATCAGGCAAGGGCTGAGAGAAGATCTCTTCCAAATCGGAAGCAGTGATCCTGAGCGGCTGTTTGTCCGAAGTCCGGCTCCGGATTACATGACTAGCCCGTGCACGGGCTAGTTGAACGTCCGGCTCCTTCTCTAATCTGGTTCCAAGTAGGCCCCGCCACACGCTCCCAATCAGAGAGTATGGTCCACAGCGCGGACAACAAACTTCTTTGGAATCACCTGGCGTATGTATTTTCGCGTCGAGTCGCGTACAAATTGGGCAGCATCCAGTCACTCTGTCACCTCCAAACCGGGGATACGATCACAAACTTGTGCGGCTCCCGGATCATTTCTCCGCTCATCGCTCCTCCCCGCTGTGAATTGATGGTAGCGCAGCCTCGTTTGGCGGCGCACCCGTGAGGCGCACGAAGCCCACAAGCAGGACCCAGAAATACGAACGATAATGTGCGAAGTCACGTTGGCGGGCCACACCGGGTGGACATAGTGGCATAATACCATCTATTCACCCCTGTGGGAAACAATTCGAACAATGTTTCCCACGACGGGTTTAGCCGTCATCGTCCGGCTGATTCCATTCATTATCGAAGGCCCATAGGCAGTTGATGGCGTTTCCCAGGTGGACCGCTCAGCAACATCTGCGCCCTTTGTTCCATTCGTCTTTTGTTCGCTTTTGAAATCGCCATTAACTTCATTGTTTTCTGTTGTTTGCTCGGACTCCAAAAGGTCTGAAGAAAATTTCAGACCTTTTCTGCCTCGGCCTTGGGACAAGCGCTGGAGTTCCTTGGCTTCGGCCTCCAATTTCGGCAGGATCTCGACGGCGATCGCCGCCCGCTGGGCGCTCGACAGGTGACGTCTGTGAAGATTGAGGCTGAGAACGATCTCCTCGGGGGATCCTTCGCCGTCCCAGTGCTCGGACTTGGGCTCGATGCCCAGCTTCCGGCAGGCCAGGTAGCGGTTGCGGCCGTCTAAAATGCTTCCGTCCGGGTGCAGCAGGATCGGCTCCCGCTGGCCGTTTTCGCGGATGTCGTCGACCAGCGCCTCGAATTCGTCGCCCTTGATCAGGGGAAACAGCCGCGCGGCGGGGTGAGATGACATGTGGTCGTCCATCAAGAACGTCCTCCTTAGCCGTAGTGGTTCAGTGGTTCATAACGCCCAACAAGGCATTATACCATCTGTCCAGCGCCCAGGGCGATACAGCCCAGCTCCGCGGCTTCCAGGTTTTCTCTTGCGGCTTCCAGGTTTTCGATTGCGGATTTCACTTTTCTTGTTGCGGATTCCACTTTTTTGAGGGGAGCCGAAGCCGTCCGCAATGCGGACTTCACTTTTTTGGCTTGCGGATTCCACTTTTTCTATTGCGGATTCCACTTTTTTGGTCCCCGGTTTTGCGGCATCCAGTTTTTCCGGCAGCAACCTCGGCAGCCGGGTTTTTCTTTGACCCGTTCTTGGGGAAATCGCGAAATCCACCTCAACTGGCTTTGGAATCAGCATGATAGATGGCACAAAGGTGGCACACTTTTCAAAGTCGTAGGTCTCATACCTACTTGACGGGGCGTCTGTAAATGATTGATTCTAAACGTTTGTGCCACCTAAGGTGTTGATTCTATTGAGTCGGAGTCGGGGGTGGCACACCTCTGTGCCAGGTTTGTGCCAGGTTTGTGCCACCCCGCGATTCCCTCTATATATATATAAATAAATAGCTTAGTAGTAGTAGTAGTAGCAGTAGTAGGGGGAAAACGGTGCCGGCACAGTAAATCTGAGAAAACATGCCACGTGTGCGCCGCCGCGCACGTCGCGCGCTACGCGCGTGCGAGGGATCCGCCCCATCGCGTGTGCCGGGGGTAGAGGCATTTTTTCCGGGAAAAACTGTGCCGGCAGACCTAAAATTCATGGAATCAGTGACTTAAGTGGCACAAACCTGGCACAAACCTGGCACAGAGGTGTGCCACCCCTTCTCAAGTCGCCTGGATTCAGTCGATTAGATGGCACAAACGCCTTTTTCGGCCCGCCGGGGCTACATCCGGCGTAGCGGCCGCTACTTTTCGCGTAGCCAAAGACCCCGGCCGCAAGGAAACAGAGATCCTCAGTCCTGTTCCAGCAGGCAGGGGAAAGCGCCCAGAACGCCTTGTTCCCGGCGCACAGGACGGCCTAGGAGCGGTTTTGGCGGTCGAGGCGGTAAGCAGGGCGGAAAACGGCTGAAAACGCCGTAGAGGGCTTCTATCGGCCTAAATCGCCCTGTTCCGGCGGCGGCGGGTCTAACCAAGCCCGCTCGGCGGCGATCTCGCGGTGCTTTCTGAGCCGAGCCCGCAGGATCATCGCGCTCGCCCGCGGCATCCGCGAGTGGCCGTACTCCCAGTTGTGCACCTGCTTCTTGCGGTGCTTTCCCCGCAAGCCAAGCGCCGCCCCGAAGTCCGTCTGGGTCAAGCCCAGCTCGGCCCGAGCCGCCCTGATCTCGTCCGGTGTCGGGTCGTCCCCCAGCCCGCTCAGATCGTCGTGGTGCTCGCCGAGCCTTGGCGGATCGATCGAGCCGCCATGTCGTTTCAGTAGCATGGCGGCATTGTACCATCGAGAAGGCCGGCTTTGGCGTACGGGGAGCCTAGGGGCTAGTGTCAGCGCCCGCCGATGGCCTGAGACCTACGAGCCGCTTGTTAGCCGTGCCCGCCGGTGGCCCTTCCCTTCCCTCGGCTCGCGGCACCGGAAGCGGCCCACATTTGGGCAAAGATTTGGGCAATGTCGGTGACCCCAGGGCGTAACGTGTTGGTATTGCGATACTTACGACCAATCATGAGGTCGTGCGATTTCCTTGAGCAGGAACATGGCCGTCAATGTGTACGTTATCGTTCCTAATTGCATCGTTTTGGAAAGATTTTGAGGCAGGGGGGGGACTCCCCACCGTTTGTCAAGTGCTGAGGAAGGGCGGTACCCTTCCAGAGCGGCTGCCCAGCGCGGTAGTTCAAGCTGCCGCTTGGGCCGGCGGCTGACGACGGGCGGGGTCATACAGGGTTCCCTGACGAAGCATGGCGCACAGCACGGCCAGAAGTCGGTCCGCAAGACCGCGCAACGCGCGCCCGTGAGAATGCCCTCGGCTGCGCAACTGATGGTAATGGTGACGACTGTGGGGGTCGTGTTGGATGCTCACTCTCGCCCAATGGTAGAGCGCGTTGCGTAAACGGTCATTGCAGCCGCGACGCATCAAGACGGCGATCTTTTTGCCACTGCGGCGCGTGATCGGGGCGCTGCCGCAGTAGGCTCGAAGAGCGGGGTAGTCTCGATGGGCGAGAGCCTGTGAGGCCTCGGCCAGCATCGTGGCGGCGACGACACGTCCGACCCCGGGCAAGGAGAGGATGATCTCGACGTCGCGATGCTGGTGAGGATCCTCGTCGTCCTCGGACGGGGAAGCGAGTTGCTCCAGCAGGGTTTGGAGGCGCCTGGCCAGCTCGGTTCGCTGCTGGGCGATGAGTCGCAGATGAGGAATGAGTAGAAGAGCGTGTTCGCTCGCTGCGTCGGCCGTTCCGGCAGCAAGTTGGAATCCCGGCGCTCGCAGTTCGTTGACGATGTCGGCCGATTGGAGCCGGCGAATGCGGTGGGCGCGAAGCAACTTTTCGATTCGTGCCGGTTTCAGTCGACGAGCCTTTGCGGGGCTGGGAGCCAGTTCCAGCAGGGCCCAGAGCCAAGCTTCGTTGGCGGCTGGGGACAAGCGCAAAAGCTGCGGGTAGTAGCGATAGAGTTGCTCGCGAAGTTGGCAGCTGTTGCGGTTGAAGCTGCTACGCAACTCATCGTCGAGACGAGTGAGGTCGCGCAGGCGCATCACGAGCGGGTCGTCGACCTCGATGGCATGGAAGCAATGCGGGTCGGTTCGCAGCGAGCAAGCCAAGACGAAAGCGTCACGGCGGTCGTCTTTGGCGCCGGCCGGGAAATGCCGGTCTCGGAAACGATCGAGTTGTTTCGGGTTAAGGAAGAAAGCCGAGAATCCCCGTTCGAGCAGCGTTTCGACCAACGCGCCACGCGGGACTTCGATCGCGACCGCGATGGAAGCCGGCGGGCAGCCGGTCAACTCGAGCAGTTGATTGAGGAACTCGCCGACCGCCGAACCGGAATGAACGACGGTGCGTTCGTGAACGATCTCGCCCTGGGTGTCGAGCAGACAGATTTGATGGGCCTCGGTGGCCCAGTCGATACCGACGAAGAATTGAAATGCAGATGCAGACAAGACAGACTCCTTTCGCCAGCCGCCGCAACCAACGGCACCCCTGTACTGGCGCTCGAACAAACGGCGCGAACTCCCCACTGGGCTTTCGGTTGCGGACCACACCGGGAGGGCGCAAGTCCCCCCAAGGCGTTCGATCGCAGGGGGCGAAGGGCGCTCCTCTCGGGTGGCCGGTCTTCTATGAACTACCGCGCTGGGCAGCCACTCTGGAAGGGTACAGGGGGCGAAGGGCGCTCCTCTCGGGTGGCCGGTCTTCTATGAACTACCGCGCTGGGCAGCCACTCTGGAAGGGTACAGGGGCGGCGGTCACCAGCGTGTCGCGGGCTACGAGAAGGACCGCGAGAAGGACGCCGAGGCGCTGCTGCTCGGCTGGCGGGTGCTGCGTGTCTCGCCGGGCATGCTGCGCAGCGGCAAGGCGTACAGCTACATCGCAGCGTTGGCGAAGACAGGGGAACGGGAGGAAACCTCATGAAACACAGTCAACCGAAGAATCAAGCCAACAAGGAGTGGCCGATGACCGCAGGCGAATTGCAAAGAGCACGCTATGAACTGGTGGGGCAGGGCAAATGCCCCCGCTGCCGCGGCCAGGTGTTCATGGTGCGCACGCCTGTCGGCAGCAAGTTCGTGCTGTCGGTAGACCCGATGCCGCTGCTTACGGGCGAGATAAGCTACCGCCCGCACAGCGGCGAATGCACACGAAATGGAAAGGAGGTCGCATGAGCTATTTCGCAGGCGCTGTGGGGTTGCTGGTGTTCTCATCCTGGGCGCTGCTAAGGCTGGCTAAGGGCTGTGGTCACCGCCGTACCACGACACCGCGCAAGGACGAGGAAGGGGCCTACGTGCGCTGCCTGGAGTGCGGGGCGCGGATCGCCGCGCCGCTGTGGGACATGGAGTTGTACGGAGCATGGCGGGAGGCTCCACCGCTGATGGCGGCGCGGGCGGATCAGAAAGGGCGGGCATGAGGGCAAGTGACCGCCTACTACAACGAGATCGATCCCTACGCCGCCGAGTGGCTGCGCGTCCTGATCGCCGCCGGCGAGATCGCCCCCGGCGACGTGGACGAAAGGAGCATCGAGGAAGTCTCGGGCGATGACCTTAGAGGATACGTCCAGTGCCATTTCTTCGCCGGAATCGGCGGATGGAGCTGTGCCCTCCGTCTCGCCGGATGGCCGGATGAGCGGCCCGTGTGGACGGGGAGCGTGCCCTGCCAGCCGTTCAGCGTCGCGGGAAAGGGAGCCGGAACAGATGACCCTCGACATCTGTGGCCCGAGATCTACCGGCTTATCCGCCAGCGACTGCCTGAGCATGTCATTGGCGAGCAGGTGCCGGGAGCGATTGGGCACGGCTGGCTCGATGGAGTATCGGCAGACCTGGAAAAAGAAGGCTACGCCGTCGGGTCGATTGTACTGGGCGCACACAGCGTCGGCGCACCGCACATCCGGCAACGGCTGTGGTGGGTGGCCTACTCCCAATGTCCCGAACGGCGGGCGCTCGATCAGCCACGCCGAGATGCGGGGTTCGACGGCTTACCACAAGGGCAAGAAGGTTCAAGTCGGATTGGAAGCAGCGGCGAGGATGGCTGGCTGGACGACACCGCAGAGTCACGACGCGGCAACGCTGGC
This sequence comes from Bryobacterales bacterium, assembly GCA_965248235.1. GTDB lineage: Bacteria > Acidobacteriota > Terriglobia > Bryobacterales > UBA6623 > UBA6623. The sequence goes on from CBDFIU010000005.1 coordinate 1,212,847, forward strand.
GGGTTGGGCGACACCGCGGTCTCGGGACTACAAGACGAACGGTGTGAGCAGGGCGCGGGAAGCGAAGGGCGTTTCCGACAGCTTGGATCACCAAGCGGCAACGGATTTTGGGACGCAGCCTCGTGGATACCGTGCGGGGACGGAAAAGCGCGGCGCGTTGAACCCGGCATTCAGCCGCTGGCTTATGGGGCTACCGCCCGCGTGGGACGACTGCGCGCCTACGGCAATGCCATCGTCCCGCAAGTCGCGGCGGAGTTCATCAGGGCGTTCGAGAAAGTGAGGCCGAGCAACCGTGGCTAGCCGCATCGAGTGGACCGAGGAGACCTGGAATCCCGTGACCGGCTGTACCAAAGTCAGCCCGGGCTGCCAGCACTGCTACGCCGAGCGCTTCTCCGAGCGTTTCCGGGGTGTCCCCGGCCATCCCTACGAGATGGGATTCGATCTGACGCTTCGTCCCGAGCGGCTTCGGAAGCCGCTTGGGTGGAAGAAGCCGAGGCGGGTCTTTGTCAATTCGATGAGCGACCTGTTTCACGAGGACGTGCCGGACGAGTTCATTGATCGCGTCTTCGCCGTTATGGCAATGGCGCATTGGCATACGTTTCAGGTGCTCACCAAGCGGGCTGTGCGGATGCGCGACTATCTGGCCTCGCGCTCCAAAAACGTGAAGGATGGGTATTTACTTGACTCAGGTGACCACAAGATGTAGGATCGGGGAAATGGAAGATTATCCTCGGAATCTGGCCGAGTTCGAGGCGCGTTTCGCCACCGAGCAGGCCTGTCGAGAGTATCTGTGTCAACTCCGCTGGCCGGAGGGTTTTCGTTGTCCGCGATGCGGGCACGACAAAGCGTGGGCGGTGCGGACAGCGCTGCTGGAGTGCGCCGGCTGCGGGCATCAAGCTTCTCCAACGGCGGGCACAATATTTCAAGACACCCGCCAACCCCTCCAGAGTTGGTTTCGAGCCATGTGGTGGCTCACGAGCCAGAAGAACGGGGCGAGCGCGCTGGGCTTGCAGCGGGTGTTGGGCCTGGGCAGCTACAAAACGGCCTGGACTTGGTTGCATAAGCTCCGGCGCGCCATGGTGCGGCCCGGACGCGATCGGCTCAGCGGGCGCGTGGAGGTTGACGAGACTTACTTAGGAGGCTTGGAGGAGGGCGTGCGCGGTCGCCAAACCGACGCTAAGGCGCTGATTGTAGTAGCGGCCGAGGAAGATGGTGCCGGCATCGGGCGGGTTCGGATACGCACCATTCCCAACGCCTCCGGGGACAGCTTGATGGCCTTCGTCGGCGAGTCGATCGAACCCGGCAGCGTGGTCCATACCGACGGTTGGCTGGGATACGAACCGCTCGAAGGCGACGGCTATCGCCACGAGGTGAGCTACCTGGAGGGGCAACCGGCGCGCGCCTCGAAACTGCTCCCCCGGGTGCACCGCGTGGTGTCGTTAGTGAAGCGCTGGATACTGGGCACGCATCAAGGAGCGGTCAGTCACGAGCATCTCGACTCCTACCTCGACGAATTCGCCTTCCGCTTCAACCGCCGCAAGTCCAGAAGTCGAGGCAAGCTCTTTTACCGCCTGGTTCAACAGGCCGTCGCCGTGCCACCGGCACCCTACAAATCGCTGGTCGGAGGCACCGCGACACGCGCTACGGACGACCACAACATGTAGGGGCTATTTCCCAATACCTGAGTCAAGTAAATACCCATCACGTGAAGTATTGGGAGAAGCCGGCCCAAGAACTTGATTACCCATTTATTCGTCTTCTTCAGTTCCCATTCCAAAATATCTGGCTAGGCGTATCCGTCGAGGACCAGAAGCGCGCCGACGAGCGCATTCCACCGTTGCTCGAAACCATAGCAGCAGTACGGTTTGTAAGCGCGGAGCCGCTTCTCGGCCCGATTAACTTTGACAGTACTCATGAGAGCGACCCCTGTAGCTCTAATTTTCTTAGCGGTATCGAGGGAGAACGGATCTACGACGGTACGAAGTGTGCGCTCGACTGGGTGATTGTTGGCGGCGAGAGCGGCCCCGGAGCGCGGCCGATGGACCCTGAGTGGGCGCGGTTTATTCGTGAACAATGCCACGCATCCCGCATCCCTTTCTTCATGAAGCAGATGGCGAAGAAAAAGCCGATTCCAGAAGATTTGATGATTCGTGAGTGGCCAGATGAGGTGACGTAATCAGCCAACAATCCAACAAAGGAGAGAAACAATGAACATTGAATCAGCAGAAGCAACTCGCGAGCCGTTAGTCAGGCAAAAACTCAACGTCTGTAAGAAGTCCCGTGACGAAGTCACGGAAGCCTTGGATCTTCTGGAAGAGAGATTGGAGTCCTGCATGCGGTCAGAGCCTCCGCCAATAAAGATAGAGATGGGTATTTACTTGACTCAGGTGACCACGAGATGTAGGATCGGGGAAATGGAAGATTATCCTCGGAATCTGGCCGAGTTCGAGGCGCGTTTCGCCACCGAGCAGGCCTGTCGAGAGTATCTGTGTCAACTCCGCTGGCCGGAGGGTTTTCGTTGTCCGCGATGCGGGCACGACAAAGCGTGGGCGGTGCGGACAGCGCTGCTGGAGTGCGCCGGCTGCGGGCATCAAGCTTCTCCAACGGCGGGCACAATATTTCAAGACACCCGCCAACCCCTCCAGAGTTGGTTTCGAGCCATGTGGTGGCTCACGAGCCAGAAGAACGGGGCGAGCGCGCTGGGCTTGCAGCGGGTGTTGGGCCTGGGCAGCTACAAAACGGCCTGGACTTGGTTGCATAAGCTCCGGCGCGCCATGGTGCGGCCCGGACGCGATCGGCTCAGCGGGCGCGTGGAGGTTGACGAGACTTACTTAGGAGGCTTGGAGGAGGGCGTGCGCGGTCGCCAAACCGACGCTAAGGCGCTGATTGTAGTAGCGGCCGAGGAAGATGGTGCCGGCATCGGGCGGGTTCGGATACGCACCATTCCCAACGCCTCCGGGGACAGCTTGATGGCCTTCGTCGGCGAGTCGATCGAACCCGGCAGCGTGGTCCATACCGACGGTTGGCTGGGATACGAACCGCTCGAAGGCGACGGCTATCGCCACGAGGTGAGCTACCTGGAGGGGCAACCGGCGCGCGCCTCGAAACTGCTCCCCCGGGTGCACCGCGTGGTGTCGTTAGTGAAGCCGCTGGATACTGGGCACGCATCAAGGAGCGGTCAGTCACGAGCATCTCGACTCCTACCTCGACGAATTCGCCTTCCGCTTCAACCGCCGCAAGTCCAGAAGTCGAGGCAAGCTCTTTTACCGCCTGGTTCAACAGGCCGTCGCCGTGCCACCGGCACCCTACAAATCGCTGGTCGGAGGCACCGCGACACGCGCTACGGACGACCACAACATGTAGGGGCTATTTCCCAATACCTGAGTCAAGTAAATACCCATCAAGATAGATAACCCGGAAGAGGCCTGTGCGGTCCCCCTCGCCAATGAGCTGGCCGGTCTCCAGCAAAGCCTTCAAGTTCTCGCCGCCAGAATCAACAGCCTGAGGGATCGAGTGGAGTTGTAGGGAATTTTAAGAAGTCAAGTTTTGGAGGGTGCTTGGCCAAAATTGGGGCTGTCGATGTGGTGGAGGACCTCGGGTCTTCTCTCACTCGTCTATTATTCAGTGACTTGAAGGTTCTGACTTCTTGTTTTTCGATCTCATTTGTGGTGGGATTTCAGGAAGTGAATCATCCCTTCAGCGGCGGGAAGGAGACCTGGAGCGGGCGGCTCGCTAATGATCGATCACGACATAGCCCGATGGATTTTTGTCATTGCGGCTTTGTGCATCTTCGCTTACCTCGGATGGGGGTCGAAGATCAGGTCACTGATAGGGAACAACAAGAAACCCGCAGGCTCCCAGGAGAAAGAGCCCGCGATCCAGGAGCAGCCACCCAAGCCACCCGAGCCGCCGGAAGAACCCAGGCGCGAGCGCATGGCTTGGGAAATCAAGGCGGAGAGGGCGCAACAATTCGCCGTTTATGAAGCCGCCTGCGTGTTGACGGGGAAGGCTCCTCGGTGGCCCTTCCGGAAAGATACGCCTGAAGAAAACGAGTACGAACTTCTCCGGCTGGCGCTCCTCGACGACGAACTGGGAGGGGAGTTGGCCTACGAAGCCGGTTTCGCAGAGGGTGACGGCGGGGATGACAGCAGGCTTCACTTGGTGGAGATCGGGCGTCAAGGTCTCCGCAACTACCTTCAAGCCAAAGGCCGCAAGGTCCCCAGGTTCCTCCATGAGCAGTTTGATTAGGTAGCCACGCCGCGACGTGGACAGGCGTTTCCCCTGCAAATTTTTTCGGATTTCCCTACCCCGGAGAGCGCATTCGAAAGTACAATAAGTATAGAGCATAAATGTCTTATTTTGTTTTTGTTCTCGAACGATCCCTGATTCACTTCTTTAGCTCTGCGGGCGTCGTCCTGCTGGCGCTTTACGGCTTCTGGATGCTGGAGCGCAAGGTCTCCTGGTGGCCCAGGACGAGGGGCGGCTGGTGGGACCTGGTTCTGCCGGCGCTGGTGTCGTTCACGTTCATCTCTTTCCGTGAGGTCTTCGACGTGGCAAGCGGCGGTTCGCCGTTCAAATCGGTGTGCGACTGGCTGAGCTGGCTTCTGGGCATGGGGGTGAGCATCTGGGCCATCTACCGGCTGTTTCCCCGGCTAGGGCAGATCCTGGGAGAGATCCAGAAGAAGGAAAGCGGAAGCTAGGATGGACCCGCAGCTGGCCATGGTTCTCGGTCTCGTCGGGGCTTTTGCGAGTGTCGGGGGGCTGTATCTGCGGACGTCGGCCCGCGAGGCGGAGGTGGCTAGGTGGAGGGGCAGGATCGATGGGAAGGTCGAATCCATGCCCGACAGCCTGAAAGAGCTGGAGCACAAGATGTCCGAGCAGCATAGAGACCTGCGGAATGAAATCTCCCGGCAGAGCGAGAAGCTTCACTCCCGGATCACGGAGATGAAGGGGGAGGTGCACAAGATCAGCCTCGCCATGGCGCGCTCGGGGATCAACGGCGGCAAGCACGGACCGGGAGGTGGTGATTAGCCATCATGCTGGGAGCCATCGTGGGATTTGTCGCGCCGTTCCTGCCCGATGTGGTCAAACTTTTCAAGCAGCGCCTCGACCACAAGCAGGAAATGGAGATGCTGGAGCTGCGGCTCACGCACGCTTCGAAAGAGCACGAGTGGCGCATGCGGGAGGTCGAGACGGCAGCGGACGCGGCCGATCTGCGAAGCGCCCGCAAGCCGCGAGAGAGCTACGGGGTGCAGCTGTTGAATGCTGCCGCGGGCCATGTGGGCGAGAACGCGTTTATCGCGCCTAAGACGTTCAGCAGGGCCTTTCTTCTATTCACGTTAACGGATCTGTTTTCTGCCGCGGTGCGGCCCGTGATTACCTACTGGATCGTAGGACTATGGGGCACGATCAAGATGGCGCTGCTCTATTCGCTCTAGATGGGTATTTACTTGACTCAGGTGACCACGAGATGTAGGATCGGGGAAATGGAAGATTATCCTCGGAATCTGGCCGAGTTCGAGGCGCGTTTCGCCACCGAGCAGGCCTGTCGAGAGTATCTGTGTCAACTCCGCTGGCCGGAGGGTTTTCGTTGTCCGCGATGCGGGCACGACAAAGCGTGGGCGGTGCGGACAGCGCTGCTGGAGTGCGCCGGCTGCGGGCATCAAGCTTCTCCAACGGCGGGCACAATATTTCAAGACACCCGCCAACCCCTCCAGAGTTGGTTTCGAGCCATGTGGTGGCTCACGAGCCAGAAGAACGGGGCGAGCGCGCTGGGCTTGCAGCGGGTGTTGGGCCTGGGCAGCTACAAAACGGCCTGGACTTGGTTGCATAAGCTCCGGCGCGCCATGGTGCGGCCCGGACGCGATCGGCTCAGCGGGCGCGTGGAGGTTGACGAGACTTACTTAGGAGGCTTGGAGGAGGGCGTGCGCGGTCGCCAAACCGACGCTAAGGCGCTGATTGTAGTAGCGGCCGAGGAAGATGGTGCCGGCATCGGGCGGGTTCGGATACGCACCATTCCCAACGCCTCCGGGGACAGCTTGATGGCCTTCGTCGGCGAGTCGATCGAACCCGGCAGCGTGGTCCATACCGACGGTTGGCTGGGATACGAACCGCTCGAAGGCGACGGCTATCGCCACGAGGTGAGCTACCTGGAGGGGCAACCGGCGCGCGCCTCGAAACTGCTCCCCCGGGTGCACCGCGTGGTGTCGTTAGTGAAGCGCTGGATACTGGGCACGCATCAAGGAGCGGTCAGTCACGAGCATCTCGACTCCTACCTCGACGAATTCGCCTTCCGCTTCAACCGCCGCAAGTCCAGAAGTCGAGGCAAGCTCTTTTACCGCCTGGTTCAACAGGCCGTCGCCGTGCCACCGGCACCCTACAAATCGCTGGTCGGAGGCACCGCGACACGCGCTACGGACGACCACAACATGTAGGGGCTATTTCCCAATACCTGAGTCAAGTAAATACCCATCTCGCTCTATTCGACGGCAGGAGGGGGTTGGCAGGACAAGATTGTCAATGCGCTGACGGCGGAAGGGGTTTGGACCACGTTCGATCAGGACGTGTTGGCGGTGGTTATCGGCTTCTGGTTCGGCTGGAGGACCAGGCAGCGGGCGGCGGGGCAGAGGTGAGGGTGTAGCGAATATGTCCGGGGAAGAACAAGCCAAAATTGGCGAACTCGTATGGAAGCGTCAGGCGGCCGTCAGGAGGCTTACCTGCTTCGAAGATGAAGCGAAGCGGATGGCAGACGAGCTGCGAAGCGCCCGGAGTCTCCTCGAAGACGCAGCGCGAGGCAAGAGGCCGGATTTCGTGGAACTTCATGGATGCCCTGACAGAGAAGAGATCGAGCAATTGCTTTCCTCCATCGTTCGAGAAATGACGGTCATCCAGGAATTGAAAGAGAAGCTGCACAAGATGGGCATATCGGGATGACTGAGTTTCAAGGTAAAGGAATGCCACTAAACAACAAGCCGGCTTTCGACTGGGTTTCGGCGAGGGCCATGTGCACCGCAAAGACGCTCTTCAATGAGCTTAAGAAAGTTGTTGAAGCGGATGTCAGATCGGCAAATAACAACGTCGCCGACAAGTTCGAGGTCCATCAGGAACCAAGCGATGGCGTGTTCAGTGTGCACCTGAACAGCGAAGACGGCCAGATGGTTATAAGGCAGCGGACGTTTGAATTAGTCGAGCAAAACATCCTGGTATATAAGACCTCAACGGAATCTGATGTGTTTCTCAGAGGAAGGGCGTCTTTGACTGAAACCAAGGATTGCCTTATAGAAGTAGAGCAGAAAACCCCAATGCGGCTGTGGCAGTTCAGTTTCCTTGCACTGGAGGATTTCTTCTTTGCCGGCCGCTAGCCCGCTCTCGGAGAATCTCGATGAAGCCGATGCTCGGCCCGAAGCGCTACCTGAAGGGCGCCACGCGCGTATGACAAAACACCCCTCGCTGCGGCCAGTGTCAATCGCGGCCGAGCTGGCGGCGCATCACGAAGGGTTGTCGCTCGACCCCTACCACGACCCGGTCGGGTTCCCGACGATCGGCTACGGGCATCTGCTGAGCCGCGAGAAGGGCGCCGACCTGTCGCGGTTCGAGCCGCTGGCCGACGAGGACGCGGCGCGGCGGCTTCTGGAGAAGGATCTTGGGGTAGCCGCCGGGGCGGTCGGGAATCTGATCCACGTTCCCTTGACGGAGGAACAGGAGGCGGCGCTGATCGACTTCGCGTTCAACTGCGGCGCGGGGAATCTCCAGGCCTCCACACTGCGGAGGGTCATCAACCGCGAGGAACACGATGAAGCCCCCCGGCAGTTCCGGCGCTGGGTGTGGGCCGGAGGACGAAAGCTGGGCGGGCTGATACGCCGCCGGAGAGAGGAAGCCGTGCTGTACGCGGCGGGAATGTAACACCATGCCTTCGCACTATGATCGCGATGTCTCGAGGCGGGGAAGAACCGCCACTCCCAGGCAGGGGGGCCGGCCGGCGGTACGCTCCGCCATTCCGCAACCCCGCTCGCCGCTGAACCCGCAACGGCTGACCACCCCGCAGCCCCAGCTGCCGCTTCCGAGCGAGCGGGTACGCTCGATTGTGGAGACCGACAGCCCGCTGATGCGGCAGGCGGCGACCCAGGGCAAGCAATACGCGCACCGCCGCGGCCTGCTCAACAGTTCCATCGCCGCCGGAGCCGCCCAGAACTCGCTTCTGGCGCACGCCTTCCCGATGGCGCAGGCGGACACGAGCGCCGCCCTTCAGGGCCGCTCGCTCGACATCAACCGCCAGCAGGCCGACGACGCCTGGCAACAAAGTCTTACCGACTATGCCTTGAACCGTGACCGCTTCATCAGCGACACGGACCTCCGCAACCGGCAGCTGACGTTGACCGACCGCATCAACACGGGACGGTTGGACCTCGACCGGGAGCGCTTCGTGAGCGACGCCGATCTGGCGCAGGACCGGCTGGGCCTCGACAGGGAGTTCGGCACCCGGCGACTCGATCTCGAAGGCCGCGGCCTCGACCTGGGCTACGACCGGCTGGCACAGGACCGAAGGCAGGGCAATCTCAGTGCCTACGCGTCGATATACGGGGCGGTGTTGAGCAACCCCAACATCGACAAAGATACCCGCGGCGACTACCTTTCAAGCCTTAGAAAAGATTTCCTTCCGAAAATGGAGGAAGGAGAGGACGATCTGGCGAATACGGATATCAAGGATCCCGACGGGGAGGCTGCCGCAGGAGCCGAAACCACGCCCGAAGAGCAGCCGACAGGGGAGGAAGAGCCGGAGTCACCGCCGGGGGATGAGGGGCAGCAACAGGAGCCGCCGGCACGACAGCAGCCGCCGGCACGACAGCAGCCGCCGGCACGACAGCAGCCGGCAGCGCCCCCCCCGCCTGCTCAGCAGCCTGCGCCCGCTCCGGCAACCTCCGGTTCTACACAGACGATCCCGCCACCCGGAGATCCAGGCTGGAATTCGATTCCAACTCCGGGCGGTGTTCCGAGCTGGGACTGGATTCCTTACCACAGCAGACACATATTCGTGTAGGCCGATGATCCGCCCGGCGGCATTTGGTGACGAGCAGGCCATCGCCGACCTGTTGCACTCGAAGACAGGCGACAAGTCGCACCCCAGGATCTGCCTCAGCCGCGCCCATGAATGCGTGAGGCGCTCGCGGAAATGGCAGCGAGGCAGCAAGGTCTATTGCCTGGTGTCGGAGGACGAGGGCGGGATCGGCGGTTTCCTCTACGCCCAGGAGGTCGAGGCGTTCGAGTTATGCCCGAACATCGTGTTCCTGGAAGTGATCTATCTGGCCGGAACGGCTTGCGCGGTCGCGCTGCTTCGGGAGTTGCGGGCCGGGAGCCACCGCAGGATCCACGTACCGGCGTGGGCCTCGCTGACGCCGTTGCCGGCATTCGAAAGGCTGCTGGCTCCGCTCGAGCCGCGGCTGGCGGGAGTGGTGTATGAGATTTAAAGCTAAACCCTGGGAGCTAGTCTTCGACTTGCTAAGCAAGTGGGTACTAGGCCGAGACTTTAAGGCCAAACTTGAGGCTCAGGGGAAGGAGATCGAGGCTCAGGGGAAGAAGATCGAGGCTCAGGGGAAGAAGATCGAGGCTCAGGAGAAGGAATTAGAGTTGCGGCTTCAGCGTATTGGGGAGAAATCGGAGCAGGGGTGGTTTCAGCGTATGGAAAGTGGGCTAAGCGCCCTAGAAGCAGAGATCATCTGGAGGGCGCCAACGCTTGAAGAGGCCAGGCGGATTTATGAAGGCTTCCGGGCTGCGCCACAAACAGCGGACATTCTGCACGTGGTGATGGATGCTCTTAAGCAACCCATTGGGATTACTTCAGTTGATCGAGAGATCAAAGCAATCGAGCATCCCTCTCGGCCACTTCCCTAAGCGCCGCGTCGAGCACGCCACGGTCGATACATGACTCAAACCACAGCTCAACCGCCTCCCTGAGAGATTGTAAGGCCTGTTTCCTGCTCGAAGCCTGGGTCATGACAACAACTTCCATGTGCCCTCGCTCGGCGGCAAGGTGCAGGGGCGTGCGCTTGTCGGCCTTGGTGTTGGGGTCGGCGCCGCTTGCCAACAGCTTGTGCACGGCAGTGTTACCCCTGGCAGCGGCTGCATGTAGTGCGGAAATGCCCAACAGGACGGCCACGGTCAAACTGATACCGAGCACCGTCATAACGGTAGTCGTCTTCCGCACGGCAAGGTTACGGAAGTTATAGGACAGGGGAACTCTCATAGGCCTACCCGGCGTGCCGAAGCGCGTCGGCGATTCGGGTGTTCGCGGCGACTCCGGCCGGGACGATCGCGCTGAACAGCCCGATCAGCATAGCCACGGCCAGGCAAATCGGCACGCTCCAAAGAGGCATCACGAAGTTGCTGAAAAAATCAACCGTGACTTCGCTCAAAAACTGGGTGCCCGCAAAACACAAAAGCACGCCCAGCACCCCGCCCAATGCCGCGATCGAAAGCGACTCCGCAACGATCAGCGTGACCACCGTCGATGACGTAAAGCCGAGCGTCTTGAATACTCCGATCTCTTGAACTCGCTCGCGGGTCGACATCGCCATGGTGTTAGCCGACACCAGGATGATCGTGAAAACCACGGCGCCGCCGATCGTCAACAGGAACAGCTGGATATTGCCGATTTGCTCGACGAAGGCGAGCTGAAACGCGTCTTCCGTCTCCGTCTTGGTCGGCTGGGGGGAATTGCGGAACATGTCGTCCACGGCAGCGGCGATCTTCGGAACGTCATCAGGCGAGCGAGCGAGAATCGTAAAAACTCCGACCTGCCCCCGCTGTCCTTGGGCAAGGCTTTCTTGCAGATATTCCCAGTGAAAAAAGGCCACGGGGCCCTCGGAGCCGTCGAAGATCGCATGAATAATAAACTCCAGATCTACCGGGTAGAAGTCGCCCTTGATCGTGATCCTTTGTCCGAGTTCGAATTGGTGACGTTCCGCCAATTGCTGACTAACAGCCATAGCCTGCCGGTTCTTGAGAAACGCTTGTAGCTGCTCGGGCGACACCTCAAGTTCGGGATTGACAGCGAAGATCTCTTCCGGTTCCACCGCGAAACGGGCGAAGAAATTTTCCGGCCGGTTGTCTTTGTATATTCCGCCGAACCAGTTTTGGATGCAGACCGCCTCCACTCCGTCGATCGCTTTGATCCGAGATCCGTAGAACTCCGGGAGCGCTTGCGCCAAAGACACGCGATGTCGCGTCACCAAACGAAGGACCTGCTCGTCGGGTGTATCCCGAACGTAGAACGCCGCGTATATCGTAAGGAGGAATCCCAGCAAAGAAATCGAAACCGCGACACTGAAGACGGTGAGAAAAGTCCGCCTGCGATTCCGCGAAAGGTTCTTAAGGACCAGGGGGAGGAACTTCATAGCGGGCTGCGAACCCAAACTATCCAGGATTTCCGATTTGGCTCCTCTGACGGCACGAGTCTACACCCTCACCCGGCGAAGCGCAACCATTTCTCCACCCGAAAGAGGCGGCGGCTGAGGCGGGACCGATCGAGCCCCCTTCTTGCCCCTCATGGGGGCTGATCCGCCGCTGCGAAGTCAATTTCGCAGACACCCCTCCGAGCTTCCGTCCTCAGTACACAGATTTCGCATTCGCCAAGTGCGGTGCTAACCACCCGGCACAGGCAGCGCCCAGATCCTCCGCAGCATGTCGCCAAACAGCCGCCGGTTCAGATGTCCCTCCGCCAGCAGCAACCAGTAGTAGCGAGCATGCTTGACCAGCCGACCGCCGGTCTTCATCAACCGCTGCTGCAAGCTCGTCAGTGACCACGTCTTGATCCTGTGCGGCAACAGCCTGTTGGCGCTCGATCTCCGTCTCGGCGGGGCTGAGAGTGGACGGTGCGGGAACGGCGGCTGGCTTGACAACCGCCGCGCTGAAGTCCTGCGCGAAACCGCCAACGGCAACGGCCACGCCAACGCCAACCAGCCGGAGAGCGGTCATGAGAAGGACGTTCAGGAGGCTGTTTGGCCCTGTTCCCGGTAGATCCAACCGCCCGCTAGCCCGGCCACAATCATCTCCACCAAGCCCCACCCAACCACGGCAAGCTGCGCTTGCGGCGGCCACACCCACACAGCTCCGATGATCGATAGGAAGTAGGCAAGAAACCATACGGCTGCTCCGGCACATATAGCCGTTTTCGGTCCGGCACCGTAGCGCGGACGGATGGCCGCATAGAGCCAAACCAGCGTTATGCCGATCAGGAAGCCCTTGATGTTCATTGCTACCTGCCCGCCGCTTAACTCGTTCAGTACACCCTGATGGAGGACTACCTCCGACACGTTGATGATCACACTGGCCGCCAAACCGCCAAGAACGATTCTTCCCCAGTTCATTTTTTTGTTCCCCCTGCTGCGCTCGATTCTACCACACGCTTTCTACTCGAAATCCACCATCGACTCCGCCCCAAACTTGCGGCAGCTGGTCCACTCGATGTAATCGATTTGGAATTTCTTGGGGTAGCGTGTGACCCAGCGCGACCGCACGGGCAGCAAGTGGGGTTTCCCGCCGATCGGCACGTAACCGTAGTCGAGGCTGCGGGAGGCCTGTTGAAAGGGATAACCGGGCGGGATGCCCAGCATCTCGCGGGCGTCGTAGCGCAGCACGCGGCCCGTCGCCTTGTCGATCGAGACCAGGCCTCTGAAGCCGACGTTAATCGGCCGTTTGTTGCGGCTCCTCAAGAAGAAGTGGAAACCGTAGCGGCGGTTCACGACCTCCATGCGGAAAACGGCCACTTCGCGCCCGCCGATGACGGCATCGCCCGAGCGGATGAACACGGCCCCGGCCTCGGGCCGGAACAGGTCGTAAAGCGCGGTCCCGAATCCGCCGGCACTGGCGATCTCCCTGAAGTTCTTCTTCGAACGGCGGCCGTTCATTGTCACGTTGCGATAAGACTCGCGCCTGTCGACGAACTGGACCTCGGCGGTGACCTCGCGGAACTGCCGCCAGCGGGCTCTGGAGCCATCCTTCGACCATCCGCTGCGTTCGGTTTTGGTGCAGACGAAGTTGGGGAGGTTGTCGGTGTAGGCCAGCGCGACCCGGCGGGCACGCTCGATCAGCATTCTGTCTTGCTGGGCCGGGGTGAGAGAAGGTGAGTCGAGAACGGCGGCTGGCTTGACGACCGCCGCGCTGAAGTCCTGCGCTAGGCCTAGAACGGCCACGGCAACGCCAACGACAACCAGCCGGAGAGCGGTCATGGGAAGGACCTTCACCATCCACAGCATACACCCCTGTTGACGCTCTCTCGCCCGCAGCCGTTACCCGGCACAAGTTTTTGAGCACTTTGTTCGTGTTTCTCTGGCGCCGGAAAGGTGCCGGTTGTACAATGAAATCTAGAACATAAACGGCTTGTTTTGTTTTCGTTTTCAGACAAGGCTTAACCCGCTCCTTTAGCTTTCGAGAGGCGTGACGCCGGGAGGTGTGCTTTCTTCAAACGGATATTCAAGGGTATCGGTAGATTCATCAAGAAGACCGCCAAGGCCTTGAAGAAGGTCTGGCCGATCGCGCTGGCGGCGACCGCCATCTTCTTCACCACGGGGGCGGCGTTCGGCCTGATGAGCTGGGGGAAAGTTGCGTCCACCCTTGTCACCAAGGTCGGCATCAAGGGCACGCTCGGCAAGATACTTACGGGCTCGATAGCCGGTGCGGGCTGGGGAGCGGCAATCGGAGGCGGTGTCTCGGCGGCGACGGGAGGCAGCTTCACCGAAGGCGCCCGTAGCGGCGCGCTGAGCGGCGCTATCACGGGCGGCCTCGCGGGTGCCGCCGGCTGGACGCCGGGAGTAAAACCTACATCTGCCAGCAATACTGCGGATATTCCGCTGGAGTACCACGACTACGGCGGGCCGCCGCCGGTCAGCGACTTCCCGCAAAATCTCGTCAATACTGCTGCCGGTCAAAGCCGCGGCGCAACATCCACTGGTGGCGGCAACTCCCTCATCGGCTTCCTGAAGAACCCCGCCGTTGCGGGCAACCTGATATCGGGAGTGGGCAAGGGCATTGGCACGGCAGCCGCCGCGAGAACCCAGGCCGATATGGCCGCGGAGGAGCGGCAGGCGTTTGATGACCGTCTGGCCCAGCTCAGTGACAACTACCGCGTGAGCCGCGAGGCGCTGGGCCTGCCGCCTCTTGAGCAGCAGGTGGCCACTCCATCGTTGGCCGAGACAGCGGTGCCGGACGTGGCGGCGCGGACCGAGGTCGACCCGCTGCAAATTTCCGCAGGCGGGCCGCTCAGCCCAGCCGAGGAGATGCGGCGACGGGCGCGGCAATACCCCAACTCGCTGGTGGCGCGCGGATTGGGAGTAGGGTAAGTGCCGGTCCATCAAGGCAACGGAGGATCGCTGCTGGCAGCTGCCGGAGTGCGGCCGGGGATGAGTCCGCCGGCGCAGGGAGCGCCCGCGGCAGGTCCGCCAGGCCGGCCCGCAAGGCCCACTCCCGGAGCGCAGCAGCCCACCGCTGGAGCCGATGTCGACGAGCGCCAACTGGCGCGCTTCTCCGACATGGCCTACCAGCTGATCTACGGCGGCAAGACGCAGGATGGTGGAGCGAACCCTTCCATCTTGAAGATGCTGCGTACGGGCCAAGACGCTGCACAACAGCAAGGCGGGCCGCAGCAGGCCCAGGGTCCGGGAGGTCCTGTCGACGCGCTGGCGCACACCGCCGCCGCGGTCGGATCCCGGGTGGCCGAGGCGGGAGGGGCCAAGGACGGAGCGGTGGTGTTCATGGGCACGATGGACGTGCTGGGCGAGTTGGCGTCGGTGGCCGCGGCAGCGGGCCTCTACGACTATTCGCAGGAGGAAATCGACTCCGCCGCGCCGAGAGCGGCTGAGCTGTTGTACGGCAAGACGGCGAAGCTCGGCATCTGGAACCAGCAGGAGATCGAGCAGGAGTTCGCGGGCCTGCTCGAAGCCAACGCCGACGGCTCGCTGGAGCGGAACCTGGCCGAGGTTGCCGCTGTTGCGGGGCAGCAGGGGCAGCCGGGGCAAGGCGCGGCGCCGATGCCGCCGGCCGGGAGAGGGATTGTATCGTGAGCCTGCTTGCATACGCCTTCGGCGGCGCCCTTGAGGGGGCGGGCAAGGGCTTGGCCCAGGTCGGCGAGCACCGCCGGCGTATGGAGGGCGAGCGGCTGCGGGAGGAGTTTTGGGAGAAGCAGAACCAGTTTAACCGCGATGCACAGAACACCCGCAATCAGTCCGGCATCGACGCTCAGAACGCCCGCAATCAGGCCGGCATCGACGCTCAGAACGACCGCCATCAGGCCGGCATCACGGCGCAAGGGGATGAGGCCGCGGCAAGACGGAAGGCGCAAACGGCTCAGGCGGTGGCAAAACAGGCGGCCGAAAAGGAAAAGGGCGGGGCGGCCCGGCGCCAGGATGCCCTGGATCTGGCAATAAAGACATCCAAAATCACGGACGACAACAATAACGAGGTCATCGACTGGAATGCGGTCGGTTACAAGATGAAGTTCTGGGAAAACAACGACGAGCGATTGCCCCTCTCTCGTGCAGTGACCTGGAACGACATCAAGGTAACGGCGGAAGCCGAAGGCATCTCGCTCGAAGAAGCGCGAGATCGTTATCGAAACCTTGGCCACCCGGTTCCCCTTGGGGACCCTCCACCTCCACCCCACCTGGCCAATCCGGGCGGAGAGCATGCGGGTTCGCCCCTAGCCAGTCCTCCTCCGAAGAGATTGTGGCCCGGAAGAAAGCGCTACAGCTACAGTCCGAGATGAGGCGGCGCGGTCCAGGCCGCCATGGGCGATTCCACCACAGACTACAGACTCGATAAGGGCCATAGTCCAGGTCCGGGGCGCAACTACTTGCGCGAGTACATGGACTTTCACGGTCCAGCTCCAGGGCGAAACTACTGGCGCGAGTACGGCGTCGGCCCGCTAGTCCCTCCAAAACCATCCGAGCCCCCTGACGAACCCGGCGTATTTGACGAGTTCGGCTCGGCATTCCATCACAGCCTGATCCAGTCGAACCCCGAGATGTACGGCGCCGCTCTCGAGGCGGCAGGGGTAAGTTCCGGTTCCGAGAGCATGCGGCAGGCAGGCGAGCGCCTGCAGCGCTGGGCAGCGGGGCTGGAGGCCGGCAGGCCTCCCATCACGTTTGAGGAAGCGGAAGGTTTCGGGGAGAACCTGCGGGCGCTGGCGGGGCTTGGCGGTAGTGCCTTTGGCAGCACGGTTCCGCCACTCGCGATGGGAGCCGCCGGCGCGGTCGGTGGCGCGGCAGTGGCCGGACCTCCCGGAGCCTTGGCGGGTGGCTTCATTGGCGCAACCGCGGCGGGCGCTCCGCTGAACCTCGGCGAAGCCTACCAGCAGTTCAAGCAGGAAGGCGTTGAGCCGGAGAGGGCCGCGAAATTCGCGATTGCCATCGCGGTACCGATTACCGCTCTGGATGTGGGCGGGCTTGGCGGGATCGTCAGCCGGTCCCTTGGTGCGCCGATCAAGAAGACGGTGCTGCGGGCCATTGGCCGCAGGATCGCGGAAGGGTCGCTGATCGAGGGGTCAACGGAAGCGCTGCAATCGGCGATCCGCGAGGCGATGGCGGCGGCGTTGACCGACAACCCCGATGTCAGCCGGCGGGCCTGGCGGACGTTCGAAGAGGCGCTGGCCGGCGCCATGGTGGGCGGGACCATCAGCGGGGTCACAACTACGGCTGACCAGCTGTTGCGCCCTCAAGATACCGCTCCCCCTCCGCTTCCACCCGAGCGCCCCACGCCGCCTCCCGACAGCGGACGTCCGGGAGCCGCGGAGACCGCCGCGGCAGGGGCCGCCGGGCAACCCCTGAGTGAAGCCGATCTGGCCTCGCCGCTCCCCGACGATCTGATCGCCGAGGGCCGGGAGTTCATGGCGACGGCTGAGGGCGCTACCGAGTCCAACCGGATACTCGCCGAGTACGGACTCCCCAACGTCGGCGAGCAGGCGATCTATCAATCCGATGTCTTCTCGGAAGACGGAAGAGTAAACCGCAGCACCCCGGAGCGCGTCGTGGTGCTCGACGCCATCCCGAGCGAGGAGTACATGTCCGGGGAGTCGACGCCGCCGGCGGTCAAGATCTGGCGCGACGGCACGACGTTCGAGCTGATTCTGCCGCTGAGCGGAGAAACGCTGACGGCCCCTCCTACCGCCCAACAGCAGGCCGAGCAGGCCGACCGGACGAGGTTCGAAACCGATGTCGCCGAGACCCTGCGGCCGCTCGAGACTCCCGAGCTTCGAAATGCGGCGCTGAGGGCCGAACTCGATGCCGAGGGAGCTGAATCACTTGAAGCGCTGGGACCGGAGCGCCGGAGCAAGTTGCTAGGAACGCTCAAGAAGCGCGTCGCCACGGACACCACAACCCGCGAGAGCGAAAGCCAGGCCGCTGCCGGCGAGCAGCAGGAGAGCGACGAGCGGCTGTTGTTCGAAGAGGAGTACCGCGAGACGGTCGAGGACGCCGCCGGGAAGATCGGCACGGAACGCGCCCAGGGCCTGATCGCGGAAACCACCGCGGCGATGGGGCTTGCGGAAGGAGCCGTGCCGGCCGAGCGCCGCGCGGCTTTCCTGAAATTGCTCAAGGCCAAGGCTCGCACGGCTTCCCGCTTGGTCCAGCAGGAGCCACAGCAGCAACCGGAGACACAGCGGCCACAACCTGAACCGTTACAGCAACAACCTGAACCGTTACAGCCTGAGCCGGAGCCGCAGCTGCCACAGCAACCGGAAGCGCAGCAGCCCCAACCTCAATCTGTTCAAGAGATTCCCTTCCAGCCGGTCGAGCGAGACAAGGCGATCACGCCCGCCGGAACCGAGCATGAGGTCGAGTACGCCATCGCCGATGCCGACACCCTGACCGCCTCGCACGACCGCTTCGGCAAGCTGAATCCCGCCTACCCGCGGGAGCTTCAGCCGAGAGACAGGAGCCGCGCCGCGTCGCAGCTTCAGATCGAGCAGTTGTCGCGCGACCTTCGGCCCCCACTGCTGGACCGCTCCCCGGGAGCGGAAAACGGCGCTCCGATCATCGACCCCGGAGGCGTGGTCGAGAGCGGCAATGCCCGCACAATCGCCTTGCAGACGGCCTATTCGGAGGGCACGGCGGAGAACTACCGGCAGTATCTGGCCGGGAAGGGCTACCCCGTCGAAGGTGTGGGGAAACCTGTCCTGGTGCGCATCCGCCGCTCTCAGCTGACTCCCGGCGAACGGCTCGCCTTCACACGGGAGGCGAACCAGCAGGCGGTGATGAGCCTGTCGCGCACCGAACGCGCGTTCGCCGACGCCGAAGCAATGCCGCGGGGCTTGGTGGGCCTCTACGAGAGTGGCGCGGTCAACCTGGAAAAGAACCGGAACTTCGTGCGCTCGTTCGTCCGCGACGTCGTCGGCCCAGGCGAGCAGACGACTTTCGTGAGCGCCCAAGGGGACCTGACGGCGGATGGGGTTCAGCGTATCGAGACGGCGCTGCTGGCGAAAGCCTACTCGGACCGCCGCCTGGTCGAGCGCATCGCGGAGGCGGCGGATCCAGGCCGCCGCACGATCCGTAACGTCTTGATCGACCTGGCGCCCCAGTGGGCCGCGATGAGGGAGAGCGTCCAGGCGGGCACGATGCACCCCGATATCGACCAGACGAAGGCCCTGCTCGATGCCGTTAATCTAATCGACCGCGGCGTGCGCGAGCGGGTTCTGGTTTCGGATCTGCTGAATCAAGGGTCGCTGTTCGGTGAAGGCGATCAAGCAGCAGGCAGGCAGCACGGCGAGCGTGTGAAAGCGTTCCTGGGGATGTTCTACAAGGACCCCGGAGCCGACGGCTACAAGCGCCTTGAATCGGAAGCAGCGATCACGGAGGCATTGAGGCGGTATCTGGAGTCGGCCGAGCGCTACGACCCGCGGCAGGCGACGCTGCTGGGCGATGGGGAAGCTCCACCGATCGAGCGGCTGTTGCGCGGCGCAAGAAGCGAAGAGCCCGCCGCACCTGTCGAGACACCGGCGGAACCGACCGAGACCAAGCAACCCAAGAAGCCGAAGAAGCTCAAGAAAACGTCCAAGGCCAAGAAAAAGACGACCCAGCACGAATCAACCAAGGCCTCACCCGAGCCTGAATCGCGGCCCGCGCCGGAGGCGGCAGTCGCGGAACGTACCCTCACCGCTGAGGAAGCCGCGCGGTTCGCGAAGCTCCCCGAAATCCTCGCAACCGCGCTCAACCGGATCGCGCCCAACACGGCGTTTAAGGCGAGCAAGGCTCCGATCAGCGGCCGCCGAGGGTTCGTCCAGGGCCGCTACCGTCCCTACAACTCCGTGATCGAAGTGGCGCTCGACCCGGGCTTCGGGACCTCGAACCCGCTCAAGGTGCTGCACCACGAAGCGATTCACGCGCTGAAAGCCGACGGCCTGTTCAGCGAAGCGGAATGGAACACCCTGACCAGGGAGGCTCAAGAGCAGGACTGGATCGCCCGCTACCGGATCGAGGAGCGTTACCCCGAACTGTTCGAGAAGGGCAAGCCTGCCGCCACCGAGGAAGCCATCGCGGACGCTTTCGCCGATTGGTCGGCGGCTCCCCGCGGCTGGAGGGAAACGGTAGCACGGATCTTCGCCAAGCTGCGGCGCCTGCTCAGGCAACTGAGAAGCGCCCTCCTCAAAGATGGCTGGCAGCCCTCGGCGGAGGACATCTTCTCCCGCGTCGTCTCGGGGGAGGTGGGAACACGCACGCCGACGACCACACCGCAACAGGGCGCGGTGCGCGAGTCGCGGCCCGAGCCCGGCGAATCCCGCCGCCGGGCCGAGGAGCGCTTCAAGGAGCGCCAGAAGGGCTTGCGGGCAAGCGGACCCTCGATGGTGGAGAGAGCCAAGGAAGCCTGGGAGAACTTCCGCGAGGACTGGGTGAGGACTTACCGCGACCTGCCGCGCAAACCGCTGTTCGCCGACGCCCACGAGTGGCTGCGGTCGCTCCAGGCGGCGCCGTCGGTGGCGAGCGGCGAGGCCGTGCGGCATCTCACCGAGCTGACCGCGGGGCTCGACGCCGACAGGCTCGACCTGATGACCCGCAAGGTCTTCATGGACGACTTCTATGACGACATCAGAGAAGGCATGGCGGTGCCGTTTTGGTCGAGCAGCGACGATTTAATGGCCAGCTACCGCGAGGTGAATCGGGCCTTGGAAGGCGACCGCGAGCTGGCGAGCCGCGTCCGAAAACGCCAGGTCTACGTGCGCCGCGTGGCGAGGCGCATGGTGGAGGCCGGCGTGCTCTCCCCCGAGAGCCTGAAGCGCAGGAACTACATCAAGCACCAGGTGATCGAGTACGCCCAGATGATCCGCTCGAGCCGGGTGCGTGGGGTCCGCAAGCCCAAGTGGGCCAAACGGATGGGCACCACCCTTGAGATCAACACCAATCTGCTGGAAGCCGAATCGGCGTGGCTCATGAAGGCGCTGGTCGACATCCAGATGGCCAAGGTGATCACCCAGATCGCCGAATCGTCCCAGTACAACCATCGCGGCGAGCTGAAGAAGGCGATCCGGGAGCACAACAAACCCCTGGTGGACCAGCTGGTCGTCGAGGAGTTCCGCGAAGCGCTGCGGCTGGCCGGTGTCGACCGGAGTCCGGCCGACGCCATCGAGACACCGGCGGACATCCAAAAGTTCCTCGACGAAAACTCGAAGGACCTTGATTTAAAGAATCTGAAGACGCCGATCCGGAACCAGCTGCGGGGGTTCCGCAAGAAGATCGGATCCGGATTCGGCAAGCTCAGGGCAACGCTCGACAAGGCCGACGTGCCATCGCACCTCGAAGCCGAGTACACGCTGTTGATGGATACCGAGCGGGTAACGGAGTCCACCGAGGACTCGGCGTTTCCGCTCGTCGTCTGGGTGGCGCAAAACCTCGACGGCGAGGCGGCGGGCGCGGCCTACCGCATTCTTGCCGCCGTCACCGCCCGGCGGCAGTTCCTCAAGGATCAGCTGGGAGAGAAATACATCCTGGCGGACAACATGGAGAACGCTCTCAAGGCGCTCCGAAGAGGCGGCGGGACCGAGTGGGAAGGCTTCGCGGCCTGGCAGCCCGACCCCGGGCGCCACATGTTCACGGCCCTGACGATCCCCGAGCACGTCTTCGACCGGATGCGGTCAAAGCTAGCCGAGGTCTTCGAAGACTCAGGGATGGCCGGGATGTTTCCCGCCGGGGAGGTCGCGGCCATGATGGACAGGATAAAGGAACAGCGGGTCGTCGGCGGGCCGAAGTTCGAGATGGTGCTGCCGGTGGAGCTGGCCGCCACGCTCGACTCGTTCGGGAGCAAGGACTCGGACTACTACGCCACCGTTGAACTCTATGAGAAGTCGATCCGGGCCTGGAAGCAATGGACGCTCATCAACCCCAGGCGCTATTTCAAGTACAACACGCAGAACACCTCGGGCGATCTCGACGGCGTGATCGCCGCGTTCCCGAAGGCGCTCAAGTGGAAGTACCTCGAGCCCGCGTTTCTGGAGCTGTGGGACGTGACGGTAAGGAAGGGCACGCCCAGCGCCGTCTTCCAGGAGGCCGCCGAGCGCGGCGTGCTGGACGGCGGCTGGTCGATCTCCGAGGTCTATGACGTCCAGAACGACATCGAGGGCCTGCTGGTGAAACCGGGCCTCTCCCAGCGGACGCTGAGGAAGATATGGAAGTTCCTGGCCAAATCGACCACCTTCCGCGAGAACTTCCTGCGCTACGCCATGTATCTGGCCGTGAGGGAAGAGATTCAGACGGCGCGGCGGGAGAACCCGGGACGGCTGAACGAAGACCTGATGCCGCTGGTCGGCTACGGGGCCGGTCGTATTGACCAGGTCAACGCCATCACCTCCGACGCCGACCGCGCCGCCTACATCTCCCGTGAGTCGCTCGGCGACTACAGCGCGATCAGCGTCCTCGGCCAAAAGCTGAGAAAGTGGGTGATTCCGTTCTGGAGTTGGCAGGAGATCAACGCCAAGCGCTATTACCGGATAGGGTCGAACATCGTGGCCACCCGGAAGGGCTTCGGGCGCGCCGCGTCGCTGGCCGCGTTGGGCGCCAGGATAGGCACGCGGGCGGCGCTTTGGCTGACCTGGCGCCTGATGGTGTACTCCGTCGGGACGTGGATGTGGAACAACCTTCTATTCCCCGATTTGGAGGAGGAACTGAGGGACGAGGACCGCCGCAGGCTGCATCTGATCTTGGGCAAGTCGGACGACGGCGAGATCATCATGCTGCGCATGCCGGGGGCATTGAGCGACCTGATGGGCTGGTTCGGACTCGACGACGTGCTGGCCGCGCTGTCTCACATCTCGAAAGGCCGGGGATCCTGGCGCGACGTGGCCGAAGCGGTGTACCAGGCCCCCATCAACCGGCTCGTCAACGGGTTGACGCCGACGTTCAAGGTGCCGGGCGAAGCCCTGGCCGGCCGCAGCTTCTTCCCCGACGTGTTCAACCCGCGTTTGATCCGGGACGGCTGGCGGCACCTATTCCGGGCGGTTCAGGTCGAGCCTGTCTATGACTGGTATCTAGGCAGGCCGTCGCCGGGAGCGGGGCACGTGCTGATGACGACGTTTGTCGACGCGCGGCACACCGGCTACAGCGCCTACGCCAAGATCCGGGGCGAAGCCTACCAATGGCTGCGGGCGGTCGAGGGCGAGGAAGGAGCGCCGCTCTACGCGAGCCGGCGGGGCAACGCCTACTTCTACTACCGCATGGCGTTGAAGTTCAAGGACACCGAGGCTGCCGTGAGATACCGTCAGGAACTCAGGCGGTTAAAAGTGAAACCGGATATGATGCGGGCCATGCTGAAGCGCGCCCATCCGCTCGGCATGCTGGGGAGCCGGGAGCGCCGGGCGTTCCTGCGGACACTGACGCCCACCGAAGAGCGCAGCCTGCGGCGGGCGATCGAATGGTGGAAGGAGACCTACGTCGGTGGGGCGGCGGGAGCGCGGTGGGAGGGGATCAGGTGAGGGAACGCGGATGACCTACGCCTTCAGGAAGAAAGCCGGGAGAATCTACGGAGGTGGGGATCACGGATCAGTGGATGATTTGTGCCCGAACCTTCGGTGCCACCGTTCCTCATCAGGGTAGAATCAAAACCGGAACTGGATGCCTGCCTCAATACAGTCGGCATCAATCTCCGCCCCCCTACTTGAGCGAAAGCGATAGCCAGTGTGGAACTCCAGGAGCGGGGAGGCTCGAACCGAGAGACCTACCATGATCTGATAGGCGAACCGGGAATCCTCGTATGCGACTGTGGTATTGAAGGCTTCGGTGGGGATGCCGCCTGGTCCAATGACGCCGGGGGGGACGTCGTACTCGAAGGTGACCGTGCGGGTGACAGCTCCATCGTGGAAGAAAGCTCCCAGACCGAAACCGGCGTAGGGACTCACCCTCCATTTGGGATAGCGGTAATAGAAATTTCCCATGAGAGACTGGGTCTTGATTTCTCCATCGATTTCTGTGGTGATCGAGGGGATCGAGGAGGGGGGGAGGGGGGAAATGACATTGATGGGTGCCCGGGAGAGATATCCGGTGGGATTGCCGACACCGACTTTCTGGTGCCCCCATTCAATCTCGGTCGAGAAGCCCTCTTTGAAGGCGTAGCCAAAGGCCGCTGTCAAACCGGCTCCAGCTTTAACACCGTGCCACAATTGGCCCTTCGGGTTGTATGGAAAAACGGCTGATCCAGCAAAATCGAGATAGAACTTGTCGTCTTCGTCAGTCTCCTGCGCACTCAGAGGGCTATACGAGAGCAAGACAACGAGTAGGATGAGAAAATCTCGGCGGAGGTTCATCGTTGCACTCTTCAACAGTAGGCCTTCTGTCTTCTTTCCGCCAGGATTTCCGTCTTGGTCACACCGCCACGGGGGATGGAAGCCGACTAGCCTGCGGCGGTGCGTCCGGTGATCGCCTCCCGCAAGCCTTCCAGCAGGCCCTCGAGCTTGGCTTGGCCGTATTCCAGCCGCCCCACGCGATCCGCCAGCTGCTTGATGTCCTCTCGCAACCTTGACTCGAGTTTCGCCATGTCCGTCCTCAACCAGGCGAACAAGCCGACCAACAGCACGGCCAAGCCGACTCCCACGGCCAGAATCGCTATCATTTCTCCGCTCATCGTTTCTCCCCGCTGTGAGTTGTATGGTAGCGCAGCCTCGTTTGGCGGCGCATCCGTGAGGCCGCACGAAGCCTAACAGGCAGCACCAAGAAATATGAATGATAATCTGCGACGTCACGTTGGCGGGCCATACGGGTGAACATAGTGGCATAATACCATCTATTCACCCCTGTGGGAAACAATTCCAACAATGTTTCCCACGACGGGTTTAGCCGTCACCGTCCTGCTGATTCCATTCATTATCGAAGGCCCATAGGCAGTTGATGGCGTTTCCCAGGTGGTTTTCGATCTCATCCCGCCGCCAGCTGGGGACCTTCCCGGCGAGATCGTCCGGGCCCAACGTCAGCGTGCCGAGAGTGACAACGGCGTCGACGAACGCCAGGGCTTCCTGCTCGCCCACTTCGAGCTCCGGGGGTTTTTCAGGGTCCTCCCCCGGCGGGCCGTAGCGCCGCCCGTCCCGAGCCAGAACGGATCTGTTCTCTGCGATGGCGATGCGGCGGGCCTGCTTCGGCGTGGGGAACGCTCTTCTCGTGAGCTTGCGCCGGGCGACCGCGATCTTCATCTCCCCGTCGCGGATTTTCCTGAGAAGCGCGGGGTCGGCGTCCTTGATCAGCTTCGCCGACCAGACGTAGTCACTGTTGGTGGCGAACATCTTGGCGGCCCGGTCTATGGACCGCTCAGCAACATCTGCGCCCTTTGCTCTATTCGTCTTTTGTTCGCTTTTGAAATCGCCATTAACTTCATTGTTTTCTGTTGTTTGCTCGGACCCCAAAAGGTCTGAAGAAAATTTACTACCTTTTTTGCCTCGGCCTTGGGACAAGCGCTGGAGTTCCTTGGCCTCGGCCTCCAATTTCGGCAGGATCTCGACGGCGATCGCCGCCCGCTGGGCGCTCGACAGGTGGCGCCTGTGCAGGTTGAGGCTGAGAACGATCTCCTCGGGGGATCCTTCGCCGTCCCAATGCTCGGACTTGGGCTCGATGCCCAGCTTCCGGCAGGCCAGGTAGCGGTTGCGGCCGTCTAAAATGCTTCCGTCCGGGTGCAGCAGGATCGGCTCCCGCTGGCCGTTTTCGCGGATGTCGTCGACCAGGGCCTCGAATTCGTCGCCCTTGATCAGGGGAAACAGCCGCGCGGCGGGGTGAGATGACATGTGGTCGTCCATCAAGAACGTCCTCCTTAGCCATAGTGGTTCAGTGGTTCATAACGCCCAACAAGGCATTATGCCATCTGTCCAGCGCCCAGGGCGACACAGCCCAGCTCCGCGGACTCCAGGTTTTCGATTGCGGATTTCACTTTTCTTGGTGCGGATTCCACTTTTTTGAGGGGAGCCGAAGCCGTCCGCAATGCGTTTTTCTGGAAGCCGCAATGCGGACTTCACTTTTTTGGG
This sequence comes from Bryobacterales bacterium, assembly GCA_965248235.1. Taxonomy (GTDB): domain Bacteria; phylum Acidobacteriota; class Terriglobia; order Bryobacterales; family UBA6623; genus UBA6623. The sequence continues at coordinate 1,238,318 of CBDFIU010000005.1, forward strand.
CTTGCGGATTCCACTTTTTTGGCTTGCGGATTCCGCTTTTTCGATTGCGGATCCCACTTTTTCGATTGCGGATTCCACTTTTTTGGTCCCCGGTTTTGCGGCATCCAGTTTTTCCGGCAGCAACCTCGGCAGCCAGATTTTTCTTTGACCCGTTTTTGGGGAAATCGCGAAATCCACCCCAACTAGCTTTGGAATCAGCATGATAGATGGCACAAAGGTGGCACACTTTTCAAAGTCGTAGGTCTCATACCTACTTGACGGGGCGTCTGTAAATGATTGATTCTAAACGTTTGTGCCACCTAAGGTGTTGATTCTATTGAGTCGGAGTCGGGGGTGGCACACCTCTGTGCCAGGTTTGTGCCAGGTTTGTGCCACCCCGCGATTCCCTCTATATATATATAAATAAATAGCTTAGTAGTAGTAGTAGTAGCAGTAGTAGGGGGAAAACGGTGCCGGCACAGTAAATCTGAGAAAACATGCCACGTGTGCGCCGCCGCGCACGTCGCGCGCTACGCGCGTGCGAGGGATCCGCCCCATCGCGTGTGCCGGGGGTAGAGGCATTTTTTCCGGGAAAAACTGTGCCGGCAGACCTAAAATTCATGGAATCAGTGACTTAAGTGGCACAAACCTGGCACAAACCTGGCACAGAGGTGTGCCACCCCTTCTCAAGTCGCCTGGATTCAGTCGATTAGATGGCACAAACGCCTTTTTCGGCCCGCCGGGGCTACATCCGGCGTAGCGGCCGCTACTTTTCGCGTAGCCAAAGACCCCGGCCGCAAGGAAACAGAGATCCTCAGTCCTGTTCCAGCAGGCAGGGGAAAGCGCCCAGAACGCCTTGTTCCCGGCGCATAGGACGGCCTAGGAGCGGTTTGCGCGGTCGAGGCGGTAAGCAGGGGGCGGAAAACGGCTGAAAACGCCGTAGAGGGCTTCTATCGGCCTAAATCGCCCTGTTCCGGCGGCGGCGGGTCTAACCAAGCCCGCTCGGCGGCGATCTCGCGGTGCTTTCTGAGCCGAGCCCGCAGGATCATCGCGCTCGCCCGCGGCATCCGCGAGTGGCCGTACTCCCAGTTGTGCACCTGCTTCTTGCGGTGCTTTCCCCGCAAGCCAAGCGCCGCCCCGAAGTCCGTCTGGGTCAAGCCCAGCTCGGCCCGAGCCGCCCTGATCTCGTCCGGTGTCGGGTCGTCCGTCAGCCCGCTCAGATCGTCGTGGTGCTCGCCGAGCCTTGGCGGATCGATCGAGCCGCCATGTCGTTTCAGTAGCATGGCGGCATTGTACCATCGAGAGGGCCGGCTTTGGCGTACGGGGAGCCTGGGGGGCTAGTGTCAGCGCCCGCCGATGGCCTGAGACCTACGAGCCGCTTGTTAGCCGTGCCCGCCGGTGGCCCTCGGCTCACGGCACCGGAAGCGGCCCACATTTGGGCAAAGATTTGGGCAATGTCGGTGACCCCAGGGCGTAACGTGTTGGTATTGCGATACTTACGGTCAATCATGAGGTCGTGGGATTTCCTGGTGTAGGAACATGGCCGTCAATGTGTACGTTATTATCGTGCCTAATCGCATCGTTTTGGAAAGATTTTGAGGCAGGGGGGGGACTCCCCACCGTTTGTCAAGTGCTGAGGAAGGGCGGTACCCTTCCAGAGCGGCTGCCCAGCGCGGTAGTTCAAGCTGCCGCTTGGGCCGGCGGCTGACGACGGGCGGGGTCATACAGGGTTCCCTGACGAAGCATGGCGCACAGCACGGCCAGAAGTCGGTCCGCAAGACCGCGCAACGCGCGCCCGTGAGAATGCCCTCGGCTGCGCAACTGATGGTAATGGTGACGACTGTGGGGGTCGTGTTGGATGCTCACTCTCGCCCAATGGTAGAGCGCGTTGCGTAAACGGTCATTGCAGCCGCGACGCATCAAGACGGCGATCTTTTTGCCACTGCGGCGCGTGATCGGGGCGCTGCCGCAGTAGGCTCGAAGAGCGGGGTAGTCTCGATGGGCGAGAGCCTGTGAGGCCTCGGCCAGCATCGTGGCGGCGACGACACGTCCGACCCCGGGCAAGGAGAGGATGATCTCGACGTCGCGATGCTGGTGAGGATCCTCGTCGTCCTCGGACGGGGAAGCGAGTTGCTCCAGCAGGGTTTGGAGGCGCCTGGCCAGCTCGGTTCGCTGCTGGGCGATGAGTCGCAGATGAGGAATGAGTAGAAGAGCGTGTTCGCTCGCTGCGTCGGCCGTTCCGGCAGCAAGTTGGAATCCCGGCGCTCGCAGTTCGTTGACGATGTCGGCCGATTGGAGCCGGCGAATGCGGTGGGCGCGAAGCAACTTTTCGATTCGTGCCGGTTTCAGTCGACGAGCCTTTGCGGGGCTGGGAGCCAGTTCCAGCAGGGCCCAGAGCCAAGCTTCGTTGGCGGCTGGGGACAAGCGCAAAAGCTGCGGGTAGTAGCGATAGAGTTGCTCGCGAAGTTGGCAGCTGTTGCGGTTGAAGCTGCTACGCAACTCATCGTCGAGACGAGTGAGGTCGCGCAGGCGCATCACGAGCGGGTCGTCGACCTCGATGGCATGGAAGCAATGCGGGTCGGTTCGCAGCGAGCAAGCCAAGACGAAAGCGTCACGGCGGTCGTCTTTGGCGCCGGCCGGGAAATGCCGGTCTCGGAAACGATCGAGTTGTTTCGGGTTAAGGAAGAAAGCCGAGAATCCCCGTTCGAGCAGCGTTTCGACCAACGCGCCACGCGGGACTTCGATCGCGACCGCGATGGAAGCCGGCGGGCAGCCGGTCAACTCGAGCAGTTGATTGAGGAACTCGCCGACCGCCGAACCGGAATGAACGACGGTGCGTTCGTGAACGATCTCGCCCTGGGTGTCGAGCAGACAGATTTGATGGGCCTCGGTGGCCCAGTCGATACCGACGAAGAATTGAAATGCAGATGCAGACAAGACAGACTCCTTTCGCCAGCCGCCGCAACCAACGGCACCCCTGTACTGGCGCTCGAACAAACGGCGCGAACTCCCCACTGGGCTTTCGGTTGCGGACCACACCGGGAGGGCGCAAGTCCCCCCAAGGCGTTCGATCGCAGGGGGCGAAGGGCGCTCCTCTCGGGTGGCCGGTCTTCTATGAACTACCGCGCTGGGCAGCCACTCTGGAAGGGTACAGGGGTGCAACATAAATGTGGAACATCCCTCCAACCATCCGAGCAATAGAATCAGAGGCGTGGACGAAAGTCCGCGCTCGGCCCGGTTCACCGCGGTTCACCGGGCTTGAGTCGCAATAGGCCGGGCCCTTGTAGGGCCGGTTAAGAAGGCACATCACCCGTTACCAGGCCATTTCAACGGCCTTTTCGCGCCGAGGCTTTAGCCATAGCCCAACCAACGGATGGAGGCGCTCGGGGCCGCCGATTCTCCCACATTTATGTCGCGCACCCCGGCGGGGGCGCGGAAGGTCAGACAAATCGGCACGAACGCCGCCGCGTTGGCCCACGAGTTGTCTTGATTCTCGTGGACGGACTCGGGAAACTCACCGATCGCCGGGAGACGCTGGCTTCCGGATTGCTTCCAGCCGCCGCAGCGCCTGCTCGACCTCTGGGTCCCCGGGCTTGAGGCTTGCCGCCTGGCGCAGCTCCCGCTCGCCTTCGTTGGGCCGGCCGGAGCGCGCGTAGATCAGGCCGAGGTTCTTGTGAAGCTCGAATTGCTCGGGGCATTCGCCGCACTCGTTTAACGCTTCGCTGAGTTGAGCGACGGCGCGGTCCCAATCGCAGGCGGCGGCGGATAGGAGAGCGAATTCCCGCGGCAACCCGGCGCGGCTGTTGATTTGACGCCGACTCCGCCAGGCCTCGAATCGCGACCGGTACGCGGCGGCTTGCTCCGGGTCGCCCGATCGCGGGGCTTCAGACAGGTTAAAGAGCGCCTCGGCGTGTTCCGGGTCGGCCTTGAGCGCGTTGCGCCAATGCGGAACCGCGGCGTTGGGGCCTTCTAGGTCCCGGGTAATTAGGCCCAATTGGAAATGCCCCGCGGCATTCCCGGGAGCCGCCTCGATCAGGTTTCGCAGCCGATCCGCCGCGGCCGGCCCGTTGCCGAGCCTTTTCTCGACTAGGGCTAACAGATAGAGAGGTTCGGTGAAGTCCGGGGCGAGGGCGACCGCCCGTTGCAACTCGGCCCGCGCTTCTTCATTGCGTCCCAGATCGTACAAACAACGGCCACGGTGGTAGCGCACCTGTGAAGAGTCCGGCGCCAAAGCCGCGGCCCGAGTGAAAGAGGCCAGCGCGCCTTCGAGGTCCAACTTGGCGGTCAGAGCACCCCCAACATTCAAATGGGCCTGTGCGCTCCTGGGATTGAGCTCCGCGATTCTGTGAAGTCTGGTGAGGGCCTCCTCGGCCCGGTTCGTCCGCATAAAGAGTATTCCCAAGCCCGTCAATACCTTGAGATCGTCGGGGAGCAGCTCTTCAGCTTTGCGCAGAGATCGTTCGGCCGGCTCCCATTGATCGAGCGCGGCCAGCGTCAAGCCGTGGTTGACGTAAGCGGCAGCATAGCCGGGGTCGTCCTCCGCGGCACGGCGGAAGAGTCGCTCGGCTTCGGAGTTGCGTCCGAGCTTGGCGTAGAGGACGCCCAAATTGTTGTGGGCTTCGGCGAATTGCGGATCGACCGCGACCGCCGTCCGCAATGCGCGCTCGGCCTCGATAAACCGGCCCCCTTCCATATGAAGGATGCCCAAATCGTTGTGCGCCTGGGCCAAATCGGGGTCCCGGGTAGCCGCTTTCTCGAGAGCCGCGATGCGTTCGGCGGGGTCGGCGCGCAATCTCGCCAGTGCCAACGAGACTCCGTAGTGCGGCGCGGCATGGCGCGGATTCAGGCGTATCGCCTGGCGGTATTCTCGAAGCGCCGCTTCCGGGTCGCCTTGTTCAAGATAGGTGTCGCCCCGGCCTCGCGCGCTTCTCGCCATGTTCGCGGTGCGCTCCAGGTGCTTGCGTTCTTCAAATAAGGCCGATTCAGCGCGCGCGGCCTCGCTGTCGCCGAGTTTCTGTAAGACCGACAGCAGTTCAAAGCGGGCCTCGCGCAGCTCCGGGTTGAGCTTCTTGGCGCGTTCGAGGCTTCGCCGGGCCGGTTCGAGTTTTTGCTGCCGCGCCAAGGCGACGCCGAGGTTGTAGTGGACCTCCGCGTCCTGGGGTTGTCGCGCCGCTGCTTGCCGCAGCGCCTCTTCGGCTCGCTCGAACATCCCGAGTTCGCGAAAAGCGATTCCGCGAACCACGAGGATCTCGAATGCCTCGGCTTCGGTGGGCGGCGTCTCGAAGCCGCCCTCGGTTACATAGATCGCTTCCTGGTGCCGGTGGCTGTTGGCGAGCGCCTTCGCCGCCCCAAGCCGCGCCGGGTGGTCTTCAGGGTCAAGTTGCAGCGCGAGCCGATATTGCTCGGCGGCTTCGGAATAACGCTCGGCCTTGGCATGGGCCGCCGCCAAGTTGAAACGCCCCTCGAAATGATTCGGGTGCGCCTCGACCAACTCGACGAGGACAGCGACGGCCTTCTCCGTTTCGCCATGATTCGAGTGAGCGAGGCCCAGCAAGAGCGCGGATTCCACGTTGCCGGGTTGGATTTCCAGCACGCGCCGCAGCCGGCTGATAGCGGCCGCGGAACGTCGCCGCGCCATGTTCGCCTGCGCCAGACGGTAAAGCGCATCAACCGATTTCGGATCGATTTCGACGGCCACTGCGAATTCTCGCTCGGCGCCCCCCATGTCGCCCTGATCCGCCAACACCGACCCCAGCGCCATGCGCGCGTCGAGGAATCGGGGCCGCAGCGCCGCGGTCTCTTTCAGATGCGGGAGAGCGGCGTCGAGCCGGCGCTGTTTCAGATGCGCCAGCGCGAGGTTGAAGCGCGGTCGCCAGTCGCTGGTGTCGAACTCGATGGCCTTTTGGAATGCGGGGACGGCGCAGTCGAGGTCATCGTGGCGAGCCAGGTGCTCGCCCTTGGCGTTGTAGTTCTCCGCCGACGGATCCCGCGCCAGGGAGGCTTCGATCGCGGGCGAGGCCGCGCAGGGCGTTTGGGCTGAAACCGGGAGCGCGGTAAGCGTGACGGCTGCCACGACCGCCCAAGCATAGATCAAGCGCGACACTCCATTGCGAGTCCAGTGTATCGAACCTAACCCGCATTTCTCATCGCCTGACGGGCAAAGCACACGATAGGCCCGCCATTACCGCGTTGGGGTCGCGAGGAAATGCACGCTAAAACCGCATGCCCGTGAAGCCGCCGTCCACGTAGACGGCCGTTCCCGTGATGAAGCTGCCGCCGGCTCGTGAGACCAGCAACAATGCGGCGCCGACCAATTCGCTGGGTTCGCCGAAACGTGCCATCGGGGTTTGTCCCATGATGAGGGCGACGCGCTCGGGATCGAGGATCTTGCGGTTCTGCTCGGCGGGAAAGAAACCGGGGCAAAGCGCATTGACGCGAACACCGCGGGGGGCGAATTCACGAGCGACATTTTGCGTCAAGTTGACAACAGCGGCTTTCGACGCCGAGTAGGCGAATACGCGCGACAGAGGAAGGTGCGCCGTCACGCTGCCTATGTTCAAAATCGACCCGCCCTCGGACTGCGAACTCATCGAAGGGCCGAAGATCTGGCATCCCCAATGGGTCGCGGTCAGGTTGGTTTCGAGTACTCGCCGCCAATCGTCGTCGGTGATGTCTTCGTAGGGCGTGGCGGAGTTGACGCCCGCGCAGTTGACCAAGATGTCGACTTGCCCGTGCCGATCGATGGTCGCGTCGTGTAATTGCTGTATGGATTCGCGCGAGGTTACGTCGACACTGAGAAAGCCGGATGCGCCACCCAGGGTTTCGATAGCCTCGGTTCGGGCTTGCCCTCGTTCCCGCGAACGGCCCGCGACGACGACATAGGCGCCGGCTTGCGCCAAGCCGTCGCACAGCGCCCCCCCGAGAACGCCCGTCCCGCCGATGACGACGGCGACTTGGCCTTGCAGGCTAAAGAGTGAATCTAGATAGTCGTTAGGCATGGTCGGTGACCTGTTTCATCCGCGCTATGGCGGCACGCGAGGCCGCTTCCGATCGTATAGAGAGATTCCATAGGATACCGAAACGAAAATCCGCAATCCGCTTTGCTCAGCCGATCAGTTCCATGAACCCCAGCACCGCCGTATAGAGCATGTAGAAAGTAAACAAGACCGTGACCGCCAGGCCGAGGTTCATCAGCCGCGAGTTTTCGTGGAGTCCAACAACGTCTTTCTTGAGCAACAGCAGTGCCGTCAAGACCGCCATCACCGGCATGATCACCGGGCTGATGGCTTGCGAGGCGATCATGATCGCGACCGGGCTTCCGCCGAAAATCGGAATCACAAGGCCCACCGAGGCGCAGACGGCAACCAAGATGCGATAGGACGGGCGGCGGACATCTCGCGGTAGATCCAGATAATCGGAAAGCAGCCAAACGCCCAGCAAGTAATTGGGGAACAGCGACGAAGCCCGGCCGACACGATGCCCACGACGAAGAGCATCGCCGCGAGTGAGCCGGCCAGAGGTTCGAGCGCTTGGATCATGTCAACCGCGTGGCGCACTTCCATGCCGCGCACGAAAAGCGTTCCGGCGGCGGCGGCCATGATGGCCACGTTGATGACGAGCATCATCGTGACCGAGACGAAAGCGTCGCGATGCTCGGTCTTGAAGTCGTTCGGCGTCCAGCCTTTTTCGATCACCAGGGTGCCGCGGGTGATGAGGCAAACTCCGGCCATCGTTGTTCCCACCATACCCGCGATCAATAGTTGGGCATTGCCTTCGCGAGGTACGGACGGGATCAGCCCTCGAAGGAATGCGGTCGGCTCGGGCAGCACCGTCAGCATCGTTGCGATGAAGCAAAACCCCATGGCCGCGACTAAGATCGCCAAGACTTTCAAGAACGCCTGATGGCGGCCAATCCAAAAGAGTCCGTAGAGCAACAGGCTGAAAAACAGCGCCGAGTAGAGCGTTGGGACGCCCCCGCCGTCGGCGGTCAGCGGGATGGTCGCCTCGCGTACGACGTCCGTCACGATGCCCATCACGCCGATGATCGAGGCGATTTGGGTGGTCATCAACCCGGCCATGACGAAGATCGCCGCCGCCGCTCCGAAATGCTCTCGGAAGTTGTGAAGCAGCGTCTTGCCGGTGACGATGGTGGCTTTGCTGATCGCCACGAACATGATGTAGGTGAAAAGCGAGGCAACGACGCCGGTCCAAATCAGCGACAGCCCGTACTTGGCCCCGGCCGCGGCCATGGTGGTGACGCTGCCGGTCCCGATGACGTAGCCGATGAGGAAAACGCCGGGGGCGATCGACGAGGCGAATTGCTTGAGGCGTTCGAAGGTGGAGGTTTCCGTCATGGGGTCTAATGCCGGGGCCGTCTATCGCCCGTTCCTGCTGACGGCGCGGAGGAACTCGAAGTCACAGCCTTGGTGCGCTTGGGTTACTTGGTCGAGGAAGAGTTTGCCGTAGCCGCGCTCGTAGTGCGCCGGGGCCGGCGGTCGATCGGCCAGACGCCGCTTGATTTCGTTTTCCTCCACGCGCAACTCGATTTTGCGATTGGGGACGTCGAGCTCGATTTCGTCGCCGGTTTGTACGGCTGCCAGCGGTCCTCCAATGGCCGCTTCGGGGGACACATGCAATACGTCGGTTCCGAAGCTGGTGCCGCTCATGCGGGCGTCGCTGATGCGGACGATATCCAGCACGCCGCGCCTGAGCAGCTTCGCGGGAATCGGCAAGTGGCCCCATTCGGGGAACCCGGGGCCGCCCTTGGGACCCGCGTTCTGAAGCACCAAGACCGAGTTTTCGTCGATCTCGAGGTCCTCGTCGTCGATGTGGGCGCGCAACTTCTTGTAGTCGTCGAAGACGACGGCTTTTCCCCGATGGGTCAACAGATGCGGCGAGGCGGCGGTCTGCTTGATGACGGCGCCGTCAGGCGCGAGGTTTCCGTAGAGAATCGCCGTCCCGCCCTCCCGGCCGCGGGGATTGTCGAGAGTGCTGATCACGTCGCGGTTCGAGCATTTGGCATCGCCGAAGTTCTCGAAGATGGTTTTGCCGTTGGCCGTCGGTAAGTCGTGCAACAGGGGGAGGATCTCTTTCATGACGGCGGGTAGTCCTCCGGCGTAGTAGAAGTCTTCCATCAAGTATTCGCCCGACGGTTTGACGTTGGTAATGAAAGGCGTCTCGCGGGAGAGCCGGTCGAAATCGTCGAGGCTTAGATCGACGCCGAGGCGGCCGGCGATGGCAATCAAGTGGACGACGGCATTGGTTGATCCGCCGACGGCCATGTCGGCGCGGACAGCGTTTTCGAAGGCGCTCTTGGTGAGAATCGCCGACGGCCGCAGGTCCTCGTCGACCATCTCGACGGCGCGGCGGCCGCTTGCCTCGGCAAGCTGGTAACGGCGGGAATCGGGTGCCGGAATGGCGGCATTGCCGGGCAGCGTCATCCCCAAGGCTTCGGCCATCGAAGCCATCGTCGAGGCGGTGCCCATGACGGTGCAATGGCCGGCGCTGCGCGAGATACAGCTTTCGATTTCGCAGATTTGCTCTTCAGTGATACGCCCCGCTTTGAGCTCTTCAAACACGCGCCGGCCGTCGGTGCCCGAGCCGACCGCTTGCGTGCCCCAGCGTCCGCTCAGCATCGGACCGCCGGTCACCATGATGGCGGGAAGGTCGGCGCAGGCGGCCCCCATCAGTTGCGCGGGCGTTGTCTTGTCGCAGCCCGAGAGCAGCACAACGCCGTCGATCGGGTTGGCGGAAATCGATTCCTCGACGTCCATCGACATCAGATTGCGGAACAGCATCGTGGTGGGCTTCATGAAAAGCTCGCCGAGCGAGATGGTGGGGAATTCCAGCGGCACGCCCCCGGCGGCCCACACGCCGCGTTTGACGGCCTCGGCCACTTGGCGCAGGTGGGCGTTGCATTGAGTCAGCTCGCTCCAGGAATTGCAGATCCCGATGACGGGCTTGCCGTTGAATATTTCCGGGCCAAGGCCTTCGGCGCGCAACGCCGTGCGCCGGGCGAAGTTTTCGTATTCGTCGCCCACGAACCATTGGTAGCTGCGCAGTGTTTTGGGATCCCGCATGGGGATTACGATAGCACCGGGGCTCGGGAGCCGACGGATTTGTCACTGCGTAGGCTGCCATGAATACCCATGGGGAGTTGGCGTTCTTTCTCTCGCGCGGCGAGAGCCTCATCCGAAGGCGTTTTGCCACATCGCCTGCTCCGGAGCCGCGAAGCGGCGGCGGGAATTTAGCCTAGGGGGGGAGCCAAAGGCGGAACCCTGGGTTCGGAGACAACGGGGTTGAGCCCTGAAAGGGCGGAGGGAACTATCCCATCGACCCGACCGACGTTCCCGGCTGTTCTACCCTACAAAGAGATGGCGACACGGCGGTTGAATCAAAGGAACCAGTCGGCGATCCGGCCGCTCATGCTTGCCCTCGCATTCTACTCGCCGGCCGCCGTCGCCGAGCCGGCCGCCGCCGACCCCCCTCTCCAATTCGTCGACGTCACCGAGGAAGCGGGCCTTTCCGGATTCGACGGCTTGCAAGGCAGCGTCGCGAAAGACCACATCATCGAGGTGATGGGAGGCGGCGTCGCCTTTCTCGACTACGACGCGGACGGCAACCTCGATGTTCTTTTCGTTCGCGGCTCGACGGTCGAGCAGTTCCTCAAGGGCGGGCACCCGGTCTGCGCGCTCTATCACGGAGACGGCAAGGGCCGCTTTGAAGACGTCACCGAGCGTGCCGGCCTGACGCACCGAGGCTGGGGACAAGGGGTTGCCGTCGCCGATTACGACAACGACGGCCGGGTCGATATTTTTCTCACCGGGTATGGCGGCAATACGCTTTACCGCAATTTGGGGGACGGGAAATTTGAAGAAGTGGCAGTAACGGCCGGCGTGGCCGCTTCGCACTGGAGTCTGGGCGCGGCTTTTAGCGACATCGATTTGGACGGCGATCTCGATCTCTATGTCGCCAACTATCTTTTCTATCCCATCGACACGGCGCCGAGGCGCGATGCCTCCTGCAACTATCGCGGCTTTCAAGTGTTTTGCGGCCCGCGCGGGCTGCGAGGACTACGGGATTCACTGTTCCTCAACGACGGGGCGGGACGCTTTACCGACACAGCCGTCGAGCGCGGCATCGACGATGAAAAGTTATACGGGTTGGGAGTGTTGGCCGCCGACTTCGATAACGACGGCGCGCCGGAAATCTTCGTGGCCAATGACCTCACCGCCAACCTTTTCTATCAAAACAACGGCGACGGGACATTCGAAGAATTAGCCGTGCTGCTGGGGGCGGCCTTTTCCGAGGACGGCGTCGAGGAAGGTTCGATGGGTGTCGACGCCGCCGATATCAACCACGACGGCTTGCTCGATCTCTACTACACAAACTCGTCTTTCGAAAGCAATTCGTTGCTCGTCAACAACGGCGACGGCAGTTTCACGAACGTTACCAACTTGGCGGGCCACGGCCAAAGCACCCATCGCTACGTCGGCTGGGGAACGGCATTCGGCGATTTCGACAACGATACCCGCGAGGACATATTTGTTGCGAACGGTCATTTGTACCCCGAGGCGGACCGTTTCGAGATGGGGTTGAAATACAAACAGCGCTGGTTGGTTTATCAAAACCAAGACGGCAAGAAGTTTGTCGAGCGGGGGCTTGATTTCGGCCTCGACCGGGTCGAGAAGAGTCGCGGGCTGGCGTTAGGCGACTACGACAACGACGGTGATTTGGATGTCGTGATCAACAACCTCGACGAGCCGCCGACGCTGCTTCGCAACGACGGCGGCAACCGCAAGCATTGGTTGATTGTGGATGTTCGAGACCGGCGGGGAGCGCCGGCGGTGGGTGCTCGCGTCGAGATCAAAGCCGGCGGAACAACGCAAATTCGCGATGTCCGCTCGGGGGGGAGTTACCTTTCGCAGCACGATTTGAGACTGCACTTTGGGCTGGGGGACGAAGAGTCGGTTGAGCGACTCAAGGTGAGTTGGCCCGGTGGGGGGACGACGGTGCTGACCGATTTGCCGGTGGATCGGATTACTGCTGTTCAGGCGTCCGGAGAGTGAAGGGGGTTTGCCGGTCGCTACTGAGTCCTACTCGTGGCAGTCAATCAGGATTTTCATGCATTCGCCGCCTTCTGTCATCTTGACGAAGCCGTCGCCTAGGTGGTCGAGCGAGGTGGTTTCGGTGATCAGCGAGTCGAGCGGCAGCTCACCCGAGGCCGCGAGTTCGATCGCTTTCGCGAAATCCCGGCGCTCGTAGACGCGGGCGCCGCACAGCCGTAGCTCGCGCCAGAAGAAGCGGAATAGATCGATCTCGGGTTTCTTCGCGAAGATCGCAACGACGATGATACGGCCGCGCGTGCGCAACAGGTCGGTCATCACACTCGCGCCGGCTTGCGAGCCCGAGACTTCAAAGACGGCGTCGGCCCCGGCGCCGCCGGTTCGTTCATGGACCAGCTTGACGAGGTCGGTCTCGGTCGAGTTCACCGCTTCCAGCCCAAGCTTGTTCGCCAAATCCACGCGGAAGGGGTTGACCTCGGAAACAAGGACGTTGCCGCCGGCGTGTTGGGCAACCAGGGCGTTGAGCATGCCGATCGGCCCGCCTCCGATGACGACGATGTTTTCGTCGGGTTTGACTTCGCCGAGGCGCACGTCGTGGCAGGCCACGGCCAGCGGTTCGATCAGCGCGCCGCGGGCGAGCGAAAGTTCGGCGGGCAGGCGCAGCAGCGTCTCGGCCCCGACGGTCCAACAGGCTTGGAAAGCGCCGGGGGAATCGATCCCCATGAAATTGAGGTTTTGACAAATGTGCGAATGCCCGGCCGCGCAGGCGGGACAATTCCCGCAGGGGTCGAGCGGCATGACGGTGACGCGGTCGCCGGTCGACCAATCGTCCACGCCGTCGCCGACGGCTTCGATCGTGCTGGCCATCTCGTGCCCCAGGATGGCGGGCATTTGGACCCGTTGGTCCATCGCGCCGTGGTAGATGTGCAGGTCGGTGCCGCGGATGCCGCAGTGCGAGACGTGGATGCGCACTTGGCCGGGACCCGGGTCGACGGGGGTACAGGCGCCGAGGGTGATGGTGCGGTCACCGGCGTAGAAAGCGGCTTTCATTGGGGCGTCTCCGATCCTTTCGAATTTAGGATACAGAAGGGGGGCGGGGTTTTCGGAGATTGGTTTAGTTAGCGCCGGTGGTCTTTGATCGTCTTGGTGGCGAGGATGCTCTCCGTGCCGAGAATGGTCGAGGTTGGCCCCGTCGCTTTGCGCTCGGGGCTCTGCATCTGTTTGGGGCGAATCCTAGCGCAAGCGGGGCCAGAGCGATTTGCCTTCCGCTTGGCCGAGGTCGAGGCCTAGCAGATCGGCGAAGGTCGGCGCGATGTCAAGCATGGAAATTTCCGGGAGGACTTGGGGCTTGACGCCCGGCCCCCACAGCAGGAAACTTGCGCGGTAGTCGGCGCGGGTGGGCCAAAGACCGTGATGCCCTCGCCGATCTCCCAAGCCGATCGGGGGTCCCTCGACCGCGGCCTCGGGGGATACTCCCGGTGCCGTTTCAAAGGCCGCCAACCATCCGTCGGGCGCGGGATCGGCGAGGCGGCGCACCTCTTCCATGCTTACCTCGCGCGCGATGGGATATTTTGCGTCGACAAGCAGCGAGCGAAAATATTTCGCCGCCGCGGTGTCACGCACACCGATCAATCCCTCGACGACATCGGCCTTACTCTCGATTCCGGCGTCGGCCAGCAAAACGTTTGGGCGCAGCACAAATTCCTAGGTCTCGAAGCCGTGGTCGGAGACGACGGCGACGTAGGTTTGTGGCGGCAGCACTGCAAGCAAATACCCCAACAGCTCGTCTTGGAGTTCGAGCGTGGCCCGCGCTTCGGGAGAAAACGCCCCGGTGCGGTGTTGATCCGAATCGATCTCCCAGATGAAGCAGGATGAGGGCGGGCTTTTCGGTTCCGAGAATGTAGCGGGCGGCCAAGACCTTTTGGCGGTCACCGAAGTCGACGCGGCCGAAAATGGGGTAGGCTTGGCGGATTTTCTCGATGAGTCCGCGTGTACTTTGTTCGGCGACCGGGGCCAGCCGTCGCGGGTAAAGCCCCGGCACGGCCCAATACTCGGGCAGATTAAAATCGATGTCGGCGCCGACGGTTACCGGCCACCAGACCGCCGCGGTGCGCCGCGAAGTCCCGTGCAGCCGATGCCACAGCGTGGGCGCTTTGAGATACGCGGCGTACCACCATCGTTCGTCGGGCTTGCCGGGTTGGTCGTTGGTTCGAATTCCGTGCCGCGCCGCTCCGACGCCGGTGATCATGGTGGTGTGCGAGGGCCAAGTAACGGTCGGGACAATGCCGACCACCCCATCGGCTCGCGCGCCTTCGCTCATTAGCCGTCGCAGTGTGGGGATTTTCGCGCCCAGGGCGTCGGCGTCACGCAGCCATCGATGGTCCAGCCCGTCGATGGAGACAACGAGCAGGTTGTTTTGGTCGGGAGACTGCGCCGTTAAGGTACACAGGCCGACGAGGGTGACGAGCAGAAAAACAAACAGAGCGGACCTCATCGAGCCCTCCCATTCGAACCATTGCTCTTGACATCCGGCCGACGCTGCGCGCCGTGAAATACGCGAAGAATCTCGATTCGGCCTTCGCGGACACGGTAAGGAATGACCAGACGTGTGCCGCTCACAACCAACTCCCGCGTTCCGAAAATCCGCCCGGGCCTGCCCAGCCCACGGTGATGCGCCAACCGATCCACGGCTTCGTACACTCTGGTTACGAGGCGTTCCGCCGCATCCGGATCGTCTCGGGCGATATATTCCGCTTGTTCCCGGAGATTCCGTGCGGCGAGCCTCAACCAATGAATCTTCATTCAGCTCTTGCGCCGAAGATTTCCCTCATTTCCTCGGGAGTGGCAAAATCTCCAGCGTCCGCTTCGACGATCGCCTTTTCGATTTCCGCGATTTGCCATGCTTCTTCTTCGATATAGGCTTCAATCGCTTGCGCCGCCAGGAATGACTTACTCCTTCTAGTGCTCCGGGCCAGCTCATCAAGCCGTTTTTTCGTTTCGGTATCAAGTCGAACGGTTAGGACTGAGGTTTCAGGCATGATGTCCTCACAACACTACAGAATCTAATGTATACGTTAGCATACAAGGCCAGGTCACGAGTGAGCCGGTTCGTTCCGCCAACTACCTAATCGTCGCCTTTCCCAATCCCGCGTTACCCGCGCGGTCGCGCACGCGCAAGGTCAGCAGGTGTTCGCCTTCGGCCAAGCCCTCGAGGGGGATAGTGAAACTTTCGCGGCGGGAATCGAGAATGCCGTCGGCCGAATACACGGGGACCCAGTTTCCCGCATCAATCGCGTATTCGGCGGCGGCCAGGGCGGAGGCGTCGTCGGTCGCTTCGAAGGCCGCCGACTCTCGGCCGTTGACCTCGGTCATCCGCACGCGGGGCGCGGTGTGGTCGATCAGCACCGGTTCGCTGATTTGGTCGGTTTCGCGCGCGGTTTCCGGAGGATTCGCGGCGCGGTCGGAAACCACGACCCGAAAACGATAAGTCCCATCCGCCAGTGATTCGCTGTCGACCTCGAGGTGGCCTTCTTCGATTTCTTTTTCGATGGTCTTCCAGGCCGATTCGGCGGTCTCTCGAAAGGCGACCGAAGCGGTCAGCTTGTCGCCGTCGGGATCCGTCGCCTTCCAAGAGATTTTCATGCCGCGGCCGGCGGCGCCCAGGGTCGTGGGCGTTGTGCTCGTTGCCGGCGCGGCGGCCGAAGAACCCGACGCCGAGACCGTAATGCTGTAGGCCGCTTCAGCGGCGGGCGCGGCGGCCGGGCTCGTTACACCGGTGGATGTCGCGGCGCCTTGTTCCGCCGAGGCCTCGACTTTTAACTCGCTGACGCTGGGCGGCGAGTTGCGCGGCAGATAGGCGAGCCGAACCCCCCGGAGCAGCGGCACTCTATCGTCGGTTGTTGCAAGCGTCGCGCGCCATTGAATGTAGCGCGCCGGCGGCGAACTCACGACCCCGGCGAAAGCCCCGGGGCCTTCCATGTCGGCATCGGCTTCCACCGCCCGCGACCAAGCGCTCCAACTGTCGTCGGGAACGGCGGAATTGCCGGCGCGTGTCGAGATCTTCACGCGCCCTGAGTCGACGCCGTCGCCTTGCCAGGTCAGCCGTCCCCAACGGGCGAGCGTCTTGGCGTCGTGGACCTCGCTTTCGTAGGTGCCCGCCGGCTTCGCCGTGTCTTCAAAGCGGCTCAAACCGGCTGCATGGGCCGAGGCGACGAGCAGTCCCTTGGCGTCGGTTGCCAGTTGTGTGACTTGCTCGCGCCCGCTCTCGGTCACGAGCCTCACTCTCCGCCGATCCCTCAGCTGATAGATGCGTCCCTTGCGGTCGGTCGCGAAGACGACTTTCGGCTGAGAGGAACCTGCTTCATCGTTCGCCACGCTGACGGCCATGATGTTCTCTTCGCTCGATGACCAAAGTTTCTCGACGCCTTCGCCGGGTCTGATGCGCAGCAGCACGGAACGTTCCATGCCGGGATAACTGATGACAGGTTGGGAAACGCTGACCATCGGCTGCACCAGGCCGCCGCCGGCGGAAGGAGTCGCGGGGGTCCCGGGTCCGCCCGCCGCCGCGCTCACTTGCACCGTGGTTTTCGCGGCGGCCGAGGCGGCGAACGACGAGACGGATTGCGTGATCTGAGAAGCGCCGCCGCCCATGGCCGCGGCGTAGATGTCACCGTTGGGGGCGACAGCGAGCGAGCGGATTTCCGGGAGGTCCGCGTCATGGAGCGCGAAAAGACGTCCGTCGCGGTCGATGCGGTAGGCGATACCGTTGGGATCGGTGCCGGCCAGCAAGCGGCCCTCGGCGTCGAGGGCGAGGCTGACGACATGGCGCTGTTTGGTTTCGGCGAAGACGCGTCCCTGCCCCGATTGGTCGACCTGAAAGATCTTGCCCTCGTCGCCGGTCGCCATATACAGCAAGGGGGCCTTATCGTTCGCGTCGTCGGCCGGCGGTGCGATTACGAGCGACCAAATGTAGGTCTGCTCGGGATCGAAAATTTCCTTGCCTTCCCCGTCGGCCGAAATTCGGTAGAGCTTGCCGTTGGGTGAGGTGCCGGCATAGACTTCGCCCTCGGGGCCGACGGCCAGGGCGAAGACCTCGATTTCCGGTGCGCTCCAAAACAAACTGACTTTGTTGTCGGCGTCCAAACGATAGACCCGGCCTTGATGGCCTGTCCCGACGTAGATGATTTCGTCGGGAGCCGTTGCAACCGTCCAGATCACGGGCTGGTTTGACGTAAACAGATCAACGAGCTTCGGGGCCGGCGTCAAGGTGCCGGGCTGCAAGAGAGAAACGTTTTCAAACCTGCCTCGAAGAAAGTCTTTGTATTCGCTCAACTCCCAGACCTGCGTCGACGCACCCGAGGCGGAAACAGCGGTGAGCAGCGGAACAACAGACAGCAAGACCGCCGCCGACAGGCCGCGCCGTTTTCGGGGATGGGAAAAGAAAGGCAAAGTAATCATGGCGTAACGCTGATCTGCATGGTGACATCCCCGTGCAGAACGCCCAGGCCCGGGTCGGCTTCGAGTTCCGCCGACACCGAGCGCCAAGCCTGCGCCAGGGATCCGCCCGAGGGGGCCGAGCCCAACACGGCCGCCACCGACGCGGGCGGGGAGGGCAGCGATTCGGCGTTCAAACGAAAGGCCGGTTGGGGACGCCAAACGCGCAGATACAGCCGGTCGTTGCGTCGCAGGCGGTTGAGAGTCGCTACGAGTTGCGCGGGATCTTTGGCGCGCCGCAGCCCGAGAAAGGTTTGCCACTCCATGAGATTCACCGTATCGGCGTCGGCGAAGGTCAAATGCATGACTCCGGCGGGCGTGCCCGCGGGAACCCGGTAGTGGAGCTTCTCGATCCGCTCATTGCCGTCGGCGTCTTTGAGCGCGGCGGAGAGCTCGATCGTCTCGCCGGGGCGGACCTTGCGCTTGTCACTCCAGACGCGATCAATCTCGGCCCACTCTTCGCGATCGGACGCTTCGATGGTGAGATTGATTCCCTCGGCCGCGATATTCGCATTGAGCAGCACGTAGTAGAGCATCAACGATGTGGTCGCGGCGGCGGAAAGAGCGGTATTGGTGGGGGCGGAGTAAATATTGTCGAGCCGCAAAGGCGGAATGTTTTCGCCGAAGCGCGCCTCGCCACGCAGCCGCAGAGTGGAAGCGCCGACCTGGCGTTGGGTGGCGTCGATCGAGGAGAACAGCGCCATCTGCAACAGGTAGGGCGTAAGCAACGGATCCCGCACGATTTCGAAAGCGTAGTCGGCGGCGTTTTGGCCCGAGGTCACCCGCAGCCTTACCGGCGTCAGCGCGGGCGTCTTCCCGACGATGCCGGTTAGGCCCGCCGAGCTATCGCTGATAATCGTTCCGAGCAGCGAGCCGCTGCCGGCGATCTTGAATGAATTGTTCAAATTCGGAACCAGCGCAATGACCTCCGCCGCCAAAAACGGCAGTTCGGTTGGGCCGCTCGATAGGAAGGGATGGCCGAAGGCATAGAGGCGGTCGCCGTCGACGTGGGTCACCGTACCCGCGGCGCTTACTTCGAGATCGCCGCGGATCAGCGCCACGGAAATCATCGCGCCCGGTTCGGTCGCCGCTTCACTTGGGTCTGCATCGTCGGTCCGCCCGCCGGCGGCGGTTCCCTGCGCGGGTTTCAACCCCAGTTGCCGCAGCCGAGATCCAAATAGATCGAGAGTCCGTTGAGAAAAGCCGGCCAAGTTGACCGGCGTGGCGATCGGCACCAATTGAGGCTCGCCCGAGAAAATCGGCGCTATGGGAGCGCGCAACTCGGCGCTGAACAGCTCGACGGTCTGTTCGCCGTGATCGTCTCGGAAGAGCATCGCCGCCGCGGCCTCGCTCGACGGCGACCTCACTCGACCGTTCCGCTGCGAGGCGATCATTTCCTCGATCGGGCGAATGCCCGTGATCGGTTCTTTCGAGAACGGAAAGGTGAAAGCAATGGCCCCGGCCAGCTTGCCGTCGAGAAAGACGGGGCTACCGCTCATACCCGCCATGACGCCGGTTTCGGCCAAGGGGCCGCCGGCGAGCCTGGCCAAGATGATCGATTGTTTGGGTCCGACGTTCTCGAGCACGCCGAGGATCTCGACCCGGAATTCCTCGATCTCGCGCCCTTGGAAAACGGTGCGGCCGGTACCCTTCATGCCGGCGCGCACTTCGGACAACGGAAACAGTTCGCCCGCCGAGGCGGCCAAGCCGGCGACGCCGAGCAGGACGGAGAGCGCGATGGGGCGGGGAAGCCGCATGGCTAAGGGGCCGCGAAAAGATCGCGGCTTTCGAAGCCCCGATTTTTCCACGAACGCTTAGCCTATTGTAGTGTTCGCATGAACCGGGGGGATCGGCGAGGAGATTCGATATAATGGCACCCGTCGCCTTCGCGCACCAAAGATCCGGAGCCCTTTTCGATGCGAAAACTCACTCTTGCCCTTTTTCTCGGCTTCACTCTGACCGCGCTACCCGCCGCCGACCACCCTTATGAAGGAATCGCCTCGCCGCACGATCTGATGGACTATGTCGTCAAGCCGAGCATGGACCGGCTTGTCGCCATCAATAAGGCCGGCGGGCCGCAATCGGAAAAGGATTGGAAGCACGCGAAAGCCCACGCCTCGATCCTGGCCGAAATGTCGCAGTTGCTTCTGATGGCCGGGCGCATTAAGGACGACGTTTGGGAAAAGGGCGCCGACCAAGTCATCAAGGGCGCGAAGGCGTCGCTGGTTGCAGCCGAAGCTCTCGACGTCAACGCCTGGCGCACCGCGGCCGGTAGTATTGGCAAAGGCTGCCGCGGCTGCCACAAGGTTCATAAACCAAAGGACGAGTAGCCGACTGGCGGGCTGAACCCGCGTTTCTCACCGCCTGACGGGCCTCTCATGCGCTTTGCCTCGCCATGCGATGAGAAACGCGGGTTCAGGGAATTCTCAGCAACTTTTTTGTCTTCGTCGTGTTTGTTTCCGATAGATAGGAGTCGAACCCGGGCCCAAAGGCGCGGGTCGAATCCCTCGGAGAAATGCGATGAGTCCAACGATCCTCTTTATCACCTTCGGCGCGATTACTTGTGTGCTGGGAAGCGAGTGGTACCACGCTTTGTGGGGCCTGGCCATGATCGGATTCGGACTGTGGACCGGCGGCCACCTGCCTATGGGCGCTCTGTAGCCTGCGTCCACGGCCGTCTGTACGCCGAACACGGTTCGGAACACGCCCCCGCGCCAACAGAAGACATCGACCCGACGCGGGCTCCCGCTTTTCAACGTTCCGTGTCGCTTTTCCTGGTAAAGTATCCCCGCCGCCACATATCGATTTCGCACAGCCGACGTGCGCGCCGCGCATCCAGTGCCACGACCGCATCGCGTGGCGATGCGGCTCTGGTTGGCCGTGGTTTCCTCCGCAAGGGCAGATTGAAGCCTTCTCAACAAGGTCGGGGAAAGGTGTCTTTTCACGTTGTCTGAGTACTAGCCTTGCGAGTCGGCGACTCGAAGGCTACAATTACGGGAACATCCAAGGACCCCCCGGAACACGAGTCCCCTAGAGGAGATGCCATGAAACCCCACGTTGCTCGATTCGGAAGAAGCTTTAAGTTATTGGTGGCCCCCGCGATTCTTGCGATTGCTTTTGTCGGTTGTGAAGCCCCGCCGCCGGAGGAGCCGCCGCCAGCACCCGAGTCCGCCTGGCCGCAACTGCAAGGCTATGAGGCCATGCCGGTCCCGCCCGACAATCCAATGACGGAGGAGAAGGTCGCGCTCGGCAAACAGCTCTACTATGACCAACGCCTCAGCGGCGACGGCAACCGGTCCTGTTACGGCTGCCATCTAAAAGAAAACGGGCTGACCGACGGCAAGCCGCTCGCGATCGGCGCGTTCGACAAAACGCTGACGCGGTCGAGCCCGACGTTGTGGAATATCGGTTATCACTCCGAGCTTTATTGGGACGGCCGCAGCGGCGCGCTCGAGAAGCAAGTCAAGGGCGCTTGGGGCGGAGGGAACATGGGCGCCTCCGGCAAGAACGATGCGCCCAGCATGGATGATATCTGCGCCAACCTCAATGAGATTGCCGGCTACCAGGAACAATTCCAAGCCGTTTTCGGCGGACCGGCCACGCCCGACAACGTCGCGCAAGCGGTGGCCTCTTTCATGCGCACGATCGTAGCCACCGGGTCGGCGTGGGAGCGTTTCCGTGACGGCGACGAATCGGCGCTGAGCGAGCAGGCTCGCAACGGTTGGACGATCTTCAGCGAGAAGGCGAAATGCACCAACTGCCATGACGGCCTGCTGCTGACCGATCTGCAATACCACAACGTCGGCGTCGGCATGGATAAGGACAACCCCGACATCGGCCGCGCCAAAGTCAGCGGCGACGAGAAAGACACCGGGGCTTTCAAAACGCCGACGTTGCTGGACATCAGCAAATCGGCGCCTTACCTCCACGACGGCAGTCTCGCCACTCTCGAGGAAGTGGTCGACCTGATGAGCAGCGGTGGCAAGGCCAACCAATGGCTCGATGAGGAAAACCTCAAGGACGCCAAGGACGCCGATCTGAGCGACGAAGAAAAGGCCG
Source organism: Bryobacterales bacterium (assembly GCA_965248235.1). GTDB lineage: Bacteria > Acidobacteriota > Terriglobia > Bryobacterales > UBA6623 > UBA6623. Next base: position 1,259,914 of record CBDFIU010000005.1, read on the forward strand.
ATATCGTGGCCTTCCTGCAGGCGTTGGATGTGGATTACACGATTCAGGAACCGACTCTGCCGTAGTTCGCATTTCGGGGAGCGTTTGGAGGCGGGGCGTGTCTCGCTAAGGGTCGCGTCGCCGCTTCGGCGCTACAAGTGTGGCGGATTTAACGGGCTATGCCGAAATTCGGCGCACGCTCGAAAGGGGATTTTCGGAAGCGTCCGTTTCCATGAACGTTGGCGTCCTCATGAAAATAGGCGCGAGGGCGCTCCTGTCGCCCTTTCAGGGCTGTGCACGTGGTGGCGAGGCGACCCAGGGTTTCGCTTCGCTTCACCCTGGGCTAGGGTTCCCGCCGCCGCTTCGCGGCTCACGAGATTTGCGACCTTGGCGATTCTCAACGGAGTGCACCCTACGCTCGACGGGCTATTTTCGGCAGGGACCGTTTCCATGAATCGCGGGAAGCCGGCGATGCGGGTTACGCTTCTTCGCGGGTGCTTTCTTCCAGCACGGCTTTCAGGTTCGCCGCCTGCTCGCGCAGCTTTTTTTCGCGCATCGAGAGCGACACCAAGTACAGAATGTGAAGGATCCAGCCGGCGCTGAAAGCGTACCAAAGCCACCTGAGGTTCTCTTCCATAACGTTCCAGTCCTATCGCGCGTAGACCTCGCGCCTGAGCGCGTCGGTTTCGCGCCGCAAGTCTTCCAAGCGCCTCCGCAGGCGCACCATCAACCACAGCAAACAGCACAGCGCCGCGAAGGTGAAGTACAGGACGATGCGCATGTTCATGTCCAGGCCGCCGGCGGAGTCGAACATCACCGGTTGGGGATGCTGTGTCCGCCACCAGCGATTCGCCATGTAAACGATCGGGATATCGACCATGCCGAAAATGGACACGACGGCACAGCCGACCGCTCGTTGGTTGGCGTCGTCGATTGAGTTGCGCAGGATCAGGTACCCGGTGTAGATCAATGCCAACAGCAGCATCGTCGTCAACCGAGCGTCCCAAGCCCAATAAACGCCCCAAACCGGTTTGGCCCACATCATCCCCGTGATCAGGTTGACGACGGCGAAGACCAGCCCAACTTCGTTGCAAGCGACGGAAAGGCTGTCGTCACGGCTGTCTCGGTTGGAGAGGTAACGGATGCTCGCCACGCCGCCGATCGTAAAGGCCAAGAAAGCCGCGAAAGCCGAGGGGACGTGAAAATAGAAGATCCGCTGCACGACGCCCATCGTAAGTTCGTTGGGCGCCCAGACAAAGATCAAATAGAACGACGCCGCCAACATCGCGGCCGTGGCGACGGCCCCCGGGAGGGGAACGGCTTGCGAATCATTTTTCACTGAAGAAGTCGCCAAAACGCCCCGAGGACTCCGTAACAGAGGTCTCAGTGTAGCAATTGAAGTACCGGTTTTGGACAACCGACAGGGTGACCCAGGGGCTGCGCAAGGCGGGCGCTCAGGCAAGAACAAACGACGTCTCGCGCCCGGCGGCCCTCGCCACCGCTTCCGCCGCCAGATACCCGCTTCGCACGGCTCCCTCCATCGTGGCGGGCCAGCCGGTTCGGGTCCAATCGCCGGCGAGAAAGACGTTCGCGTACTTCGTCGCGGCGGCGGGGCGCCGGCCCTCCAGACCCGGGGCAATCGAATACGTCGCTCGGGCTTCCTTGATCACATGGGCCTTGACCAACTTAGCGTCGCGGGCCGCCGGGAAAAACTCGACCAGCTCCCGCCGCGCCGTTTCGATGATCGCTTCGCGCGACAGCGGCACCAGAGACCGCGAAGCGCTGACGACGCATTGCACGTAGTTCTCCGACTTGCGAAACATCCACTGCATCGTGCGGTCGAGCAGGACGGCATGGGGCAGCTCGGTCACCTCGCGGTCGAACCAAAGATGAATTCCCGTGATCGGTGAATGCTCGAATTTCTCGAGCGGCAGCGCAAGTTGGGGAACAAGCGCATTCACGCGCTCAAACGGGACGGCGCTTATGAAAAAGTCCGCCGCGCGATCGTTCGGGTCGATGCGCTCGACCGGCGAGCGCAAGTGAAAACGAACCCGCTCGCCAAACCGCCCTGCCGACCCCGCCGAGTAAAGCTCGCCAAGCGGCACGGCGGGAATGCCCATTTCGTAGCTGTCGCGCGTCGCCATCAAACCTTCCAAGAAGACTTGAAACGCCGGGCGGGCCGAGGCGCGCTCGGGATCTTCATTCAGCGCGCTCACCAGAATCGGCCTCCAAAAGCGCTCGACGGCATTCCCCGCGGCTCCCTTCGACGCCAACCAATCAGCCATCGTGACGGTATCGAGATCGGCCCGGTTTCGCTCACGCCGCATGGCGCCCAAGGCCCTGAAGATCGAGAGTTTGTCAGCGAAATTCAGCCCCTTGAAACCGAGCAACGACCCGAGAAGATGCGCCGGCGCGGGTAGCCGGCCCGGTTTCAAGACATCCGTCGCGCCGCCGGGGCGAACGAAGTACAAGCGGTCGTAGAAGTGAATCTTTTCTTCCACCCCGACGCGCCGGTAGAAGTCCAGTAGGTTCGTGAAGCAGCGCAGCAAGACATGCTGGCAGTTGTCGATGTGTTCGGAATCTTCCGCGGCGGGGTTGAGGGGAAACGACGCAGCACGGCCCCCGAGAAAGGGGCGTGCCTCGTGGAGCTCGACTGCGAAACCGATCGATCCAAGGGCGGCCGCGGCGGCCAGCCCGGCAAGCCCCCCGCCGACGATCACTACGCGGGGTATGGCGGCGCTCCTCCGGTCAATCGCAGTTTCAACGCTTGGACGACGATCCACACCTTTTCGAAATCGCTCAATCGGGCGCGGCTCGTGAAGACATCGTAGCCGCGTCCGCGAATGCGCCGCAAGATTCCGTAGTAGATCGAAATCATGGCCCACAGCGAGGGGCGCCCGGTCGGGCTGACCATGCCGAGCAGCGGCGCGGCTTCGGCGTAATAGCGGTTGGCGCGCTCCCACTCGAAGGCCATCAACTTTTCAAATCCTTCTTCAGGATTGCCCGCAAGCAAATCCTCGGCGCTGACTCCGAACCTTGCCAGGTCTTCCTGGGGCAGATAGATGCGTCCCATGCGGGCGTCTTCGGGAATGTCGCGCAGGATGTTGGTGAGCTGAAAGGCCACGCCGCATTTTTCGGCCAAGCGAAGCGCGTCGGGCGAGTCGAAACCCCAGACGTGAATACAAGTCATGCCGACGACCGAGGCGACCTGATAGCAATAGCGGTAGAGCTCGTCGAAGGTATTAGGCTGTCGCGAAACCAAGTCACCGCCGACGCCTTCAATCAGTTCAAAGAAGTATTCGGGCGGGATGCGGTAGCGCTTGACCGTGTCGTGAAAGGCGGGCAGGATCGGGTTGTCTCCGTAACGCCCTTCGAGCGCTTGCTCCAGAGCGCCCTTCCAATCGGCAAGTGCCGCGCGGCGAGCCGCTACCGGCGGTGCGGTCTCGTCGCTGATGTCGTCAGCGTACCGCACGAACGCATAGATGGCGCACATGGCGAGCTTTTGTTCACGGGGAAGCAGCACGAAGGAGTAGTAGAAATTCCGCGCCCGGCGGCGAGCGATGCGCCGACAATGCTCGTACGATTCTTCGAGGAGAAGCATAACAACCGCAGATCCTAGGCCGCATTGATTTCCCGCGCCCGGGCCGGGTGGGTCAACAGTCTACGCGCCGCCACGCGGAGCAACAGCGATAGCCGACCGACCTTGCCGAGTTTGGGCCGCTGTCTTATGGTGTCGTAGTCTTGGCGGCGAATCAACTCCAGAATCGCCAAGCCGCCGCGGCTGAATAGTTCCAGGTCCACGGCCAATCGACGGTCGACTTGATCGGCCAACGGGAGCCCCTTGTGGAACAGTCGCTCGGCGTCGTCGACGAGGCTTCGCATCAACGCCCGGAACTCGGGACGAGCCCGACCGAGCCGCAAATCCTCGTCGAGCATTTCGACCGAGTACCGATGTGATTGCATGCGGTCGAGCGGGATGTAGACTCGGTCGATCGCCCGGTCGCGCCTGACGTCTTGCCAGAAATTGGTCAATTGCAAGGCGGTACAAGTGAAGTCGGAGAGGCGTCGTCGGTCGTCATCGGTGTAGCCGCAAAGGTGCAGCACCAGTCGGCCGACTGGATTGGCCGAATAGCGGCAATAGGCCGCCAGCTCGTCGTCACCGGGGTAGCGCGTTACGGTTTGGTCTTGGACAAAGGCGCGAATCAAGTCGGCGAAGGGTTCTTCGGGGATGTCGTGTTTTTCGACCGTTTCGCGGAGCGCCACATAGACGGGGTGCTTCGCCCGGCCGCTATAGAACGCGGCCAGTTCTTCACGCCACCACTCGAGCAAAACCAGACTGCGCTCGGTGTCGCCCATCTCGTCGCCCAGGTCGTCCGCCCAGCGGCAGAAGGCATAGACGTTGAAGAAATCCTGATGGAGACGCGCGGGCAGCAGCCGACTGACGAGCTGAAAGTTTTCATAGTGGGAGCGAGCCAGCCGCCGCGTGTAGTCGAGAGAATCGTCGAGAGCCCAGGCAGGAAATTCCGTACCCATGGCTGCGACAAAATCAGCGGGCTGAAGGAAGGGCTTCACGACCAGTGCGGCAACTTGGGACATTGGGTCGCGGAGGCGTCGCCGCGATCCGACCAAGCAAGAGCGCTCTTCCACTCCTACGGTCCTACGGCAGAATCGCCGTTTTCAGATGGCCGTTGTGGCTCATCATTTCGCGGAAGACCGAGAGTAAATCCGACAGCGGCGCTTCGTTGATGACGAAATCGGCCGAGCGCAGGTCGCGTCGACGAATGATGTCGAGGGCCTGGCGGATATGCCGCGGCGTGTGGTGGAAGCTCGACTTGAGCGTAACCTCGGAGTAGTGAATCAGCGAGGTGTCGATCGGTACGTGCCTGTTGCCGGGACAACCGCCGAAGAAGTTGACCGTCCCGCCGCCGCGAACCATCCCCATCGCCGCCTGCCAAGTATCGGGCGTGCCGACAGCTTCGATCACGGCGTCCGCGCCGCGCCGCTCGTCGGTGAGGCCGCGCACCTGGGCCACCCAGTCGGCGCCGTCGGCGGCGATGACGAGTTCGTCGGCGCCCATGCGCTCGGCACGCTCAAGCTGCGTCGGGCGGCGGCCGATAGCAATCACGCGCGCGCCGCTGAGGTGCGCCAATCGCACGAACATCAGCCCGATCGGACCGAGCCCGATCACCGCGACCGTGTCTCCTTCGTGAATCGCGGTTTCCTCAATGCCCCGCATTACGCACGCCAGCGGCTCGACCATCGCCGCGTCGCGATAGGCGACTCCGTCGGCGATCTCGTGGGTATTGCAAGCAACAATCGGTCCCGGAATGCGAACGTACTCCGCATAAGCGCCGTTATTGAACAACAGGTTTTCACAAAGGTTTTGTTGATCCCGCGTGCAGGGATAGCACTGGCGGCAAGGCGCCGAATTGGCCGCGACCACTCGTTGCCCCACTTGGAAGTTTTCCACTTCCGAACCTACCGCCACGATGTCGCCCGCCAGCTCATGCCCCAGCACGGCCGGAGGCTGGATCATGCGCGCATGGTAACCCCGCCGAAACACCTTCAGGTCGGTGCCGCAGGTCAGAGCTACCTGAACCCTCACCAAGATGTCGTTGGGTCCCGCCGACGGCACGGGAACCGGCTCAATACGGAGTTCCTCTTTGCCGTACAACATCGCGGCCATCATGGTCTGTTTCACGTTCGAATTCCTCAACAAGCGCTTGCACCGTCAATTCTGCGGATGCACCACCAGCTTTAGAGAACCGTTGACCTGACGGCGCGCCAACTCGATCCCATGCTCCAACTCGCCCAAGGGCAGACGATGCGAGATCAACTCTTCGACCGGGAAGTCGTCGCGCCACACGATTTCCGCCGATTCGCGCTGCAAATCAATCGCGGCGCTATAGGAACCGAAGACGGTCCGCTCCTGGGCGCAAATCGCCGCGCCCGACAACTCAAACGTTTCCCGCGACGACGTCTGCGCGAAAAGCATCACGCGGCCGCCGGGCCGAGAAGCCTCGATGGCATGCTCGACGATCCGAGGCGCTGACGCGGCCACGATCACGACGTCCGCGCCGCGGCTCGCGGTCTTGGCGCGCAACTCGGCGGCCACGTCGGCTTCGAGTGGATTCCAGCATTCGACGGCGCCCATTCGCCGCGAAGCCTCTATGCGCGGCTTCAAGACGTCGGTTGCGAAAACCTGGTCCACGGCCGCTTGTCCAAGCAGCATGGTGAACAGCAGCCCGATCGGGCCCTGCCCCATCACAAGGACGGTCTCGTCGCGGGCGACGTCACACTGTCGCAACGCTTTCAAGCAGGTATTCACTGGTTCCACGAAACTGGCGCGATCGAAGCTGATGTCGTCGGGAATTTTCACGACGCCGCGTCGGGCGATCCAATCCATGACCTTGACATACTGCGCGAAACCACCCCCGGCCGGCTCGAATCCGGCCGTCACGCCGACCTTTTTGTAGGTCGCGCACTGGGCATAGTCGCCGTTTTCGCAATAAAAGCAATCCAGACACGGAACGTGGTGGAACAAACAAACCCGGTCGCCCGGCGCGAGATCCCGCACTTGCTCGCCGACGCGCACCACAACCCCCGCCGTCTCATGCCCGTAGACGCGCGGCGGCGGAAGCAGGTCGTATTCAATCTTCTTCAAATCCGTGTGACAAATGCCGCAGGACTCCACGCGCACCAACAGCTCTCCGGGCCCGATTTCGGGGACCGGAAGCTGTTCCAAATGGACACGACTCGAGCCTCGGTAGACCGAAGCTCCCATCGAATCCGGTATTGCCAACGCGGCTGCACTCATCGTCTACACGTCAAACTTCGCGCGGCTGAAAAACGCCGCCAACTCGGCGGCCGCCCGCTCGAAGTCGGCCTTGAGCCGTCGCAAATTCTTCCAACAATTCGGGCGCGCCAGCGCTTGGGCCGCCACGCGCCAACCCGAAAACGTTCCGTCCGGCCGTCGCGCCCGATTAAGGTCGATCGGGAACGACGTCCCGGCCTCATCGCTGATCACGCGGACGCAGAAAAACGGCAATTCCCGTGCCGCGGCTTCCGCCGCCACCGCCGAGGCTTCCATCTCAACGGCATCGGCCCCAAGCCGAGAAAGCTCGCTTTTCCCACGCGCCGTCTGGACAACCTCGTCGACGGTCAACAGCGACCCGTGCGCGGGCTCTCGCCCTCCCGACCAAGTCGGTAACTTTACAGCATACTCCAGTCTCGGCTCATGCTGTATGACGCGTGTGGCAATGAAAACGTCCGCGAGAGAAAGTGTTTCAGCGAGTGCCCCCGCGAACCCGGTCGAAATCACGGCTGCAACCGGCTGCTCGGAGCAGGCAAGGCGAACAGCATACGCCGCGTTTTCACGTCCCGGCCCGTGGGCCACCAGCAACGCCGGCCTCGCCCCCAACTGTGTTCGCGCTTGCCGGCGAAGCCCGTTGCGGGACTCCACCCGCTCAACTCCCTCGAACGCCGCGAACTCGCGCCAATCGGCTCCGACGACTAGCAATACCGGTTGTTTTGAAACCATCGAATCGCTCGCTCGAGAGCTTCTTCCACCGGCCCGGCTGAAAATCCGATTTCCCGCTCGGCTTTCGCCGAGTCCACAAACATTTTTTTGCGGGCTATCCGGACAGCATCGAGCGGCGCGCGCGGCGGTCGGCCCGTGAGCCGGGCGGCGGCGGTCGAGACAGCCCCATAAGCATACGCCGCCGCGTAGGGAATACGAATCTTCGGCGCGGGCCGGCCGCTGATCGTCGACAACGCCTCGAAGATCTCCCGCAGCGTCATGTTGCACCCGCCCAATATGTAACGCTCCCCGCTCACGCCCCGTTCCATCGCCGCCAAATGACCCCGCGCGACGTCTCGCACATCGACCATATTCAAGCCGGTGTCGAGATACGCCGGCATCGCGCCCGTGAGGAAATCGACGATGACCTGCCCCGTCGGCGTTGGCTTGCGGTCGCCTTCGCCGACCGGCGCCGTGGGGTTGACGATGACTACGGGGAGTCCCTCGTCGGCACATTCCAGCGCGAGTTGCTCCGCTAGAAATTTGGAGCGCTTGTAGGCTCCTTCCATTTCCGACAATGAGACCGGCGTGTCTTCGTTGCCCGATCCGGCGCTGCCCGGTGCGCCGATACAGCCGACCGTCGAGGTGTAGACGACGCGCTCGACGCCGGCCTCGCGGGCTGCCTGAAGAATGTTTCGGGTACCCTCGACATTCGAGGCGTAAATTTCAGCCGGGTTTGGCGCCCACAACCGATAATCCGCGGCGACGTGGAATAGCTCGTGGCAGCCGTCGATCGCGGTTCGAAGCGACGCCGGGTCGCGCAGGTCGCCGAGTACCGGCTCGACCGCAAGACCCGCGATACCCGCGCGGTCACTCGACGGCCGTACCAAAGCTCGAACCGAGCGACCTTGGTCCACCAACAGGCGGGCGATGTGGGAGCCGAGAAATCCCGATGCGCCGGTAAGGAACGTCACAATACGCGGAAAGCGGAACTGCCGGCACGCTGCATCCCGTACGCTGACCTAGGGATTGCGCGGCCTTCAACCATACGTTTTCAAACCTACCGGCCCCGGCGAGCGATCGAATCGAGCGAACCTTTTTCCGCTCTAACCCGGATGTGGTGGGGCGGAGAGGAACCCAGCCGGCGATCTAGCACGCACCAGGGTCCTCGTTGGGATTGATAACCTCGATACCCTCCGCCACTGCCGCATCCAGTAACTCGTCATCAGCGCAAACGAAAGAGAATCCTTGAACGCCCACTCCGGTGCTTAGAGCGATGCAGCCGGCTAGTTGCATCGCGTCGTAGGCGCGAAGCGGCTGACGGCCAATGATGGCAACCGCCTCTTCCAGGACCGCCGCCGTCAGGGGTTGAACGAGGAACAAGCCCCGCAGGTCGGAATCCAGCTGTGTCAGAACCTTGGCCGCTTCCGCGCTCGAAACGTCTCCTCCCCGTTCCCGGCGACGGACCGCCGAATGAAACTCAACGCGGGACACTTCGAGGATCGCAACCTGATCGTGCTCGGGGTCTCGCAACAAATCAGCAACCCGGCCCGACCCGCTTTCTTGAATGTAGAGCTTTGCGAGCGCGCTGGTGTCCAAATAGTAGACCGCCAATTACCGTCGCCCTTCAAGAACGGTTTCGGACAAGGGCCTGCCTTTGATTCGTATCGGGCGGAATCGCTTTGGCTCCGGTCTCCGCGAGACAAAGTTTTCGAAGTCGGGATGTCCCCGGTTGAGCCGTACGGTTGTGGTCGGATACATCGGCGCCTTGGGGTTATGAATCTTTGCGGTGAGCACGAGATCGCGACCGGTTGCCCGCCGCAGAATCCGGTTCCGTTCGGCGCCATCAACGGTCCAAGAGAAACCTCGGCCGGGGAGGTACGTGTCTCGGAACCATTTCAGAGCAACAAAGCGCCTTTCCGGGCTGCTTTCCGCTTCGTCCAGCGCCTCGATCAGATTCTTGATTCGGCTCTCGGATAGGTTTGGCGGACCCTCAACGCGGCTGTCGATTATTCCCCTCGAAAGCTCACTGTCGCCTGCCTCACGATCAGTGATGGACGCGGCTTCATCTCTTCGTTCGTAACCAATCAATGCCTGGCACTCAGCCGGCTGCCAGTATTCAGCGGCTGCATTGCGTCGGATCCTGCGAACTCTGCGGTCCGTGTCCGGACGAACCAACAAAACTTGCGGTTCCATGCCCTTCGGGGCCAAGTGACGAAGATCCGCCAACTCAGCCGGCAGGTCGCTGGTGTTACGCAGGGCCTTCAAGGCTTTCTCAATATCCGTTTGGATCTCCGCAATCGTTTTTTTCGGTCCGGGAATGCGCTTCATCTACATATCTCCTTTAAATTAAGTCATTTAACGTATTAACTCAGTCGATCGGAGACTGCGACTCCCGGGCATTCTTGTAGACTATATATAAAGATTTGCAGAGTTAATATCTAAATCTTACCAGCCGCGCCCAGCGGTCGTCAAGCCCAGCAAGATAGAGAAATCCCGGCAGGTTCGCGGAATGGTTCGCGCGGCGGGGGCCCCACATTCCGGCGCTATCGCCTTGGGGCGCGCAAAAAAGCAGGGCCGAGCAGCGGCTCGGTATGGGGAAACCTACGACAGCGCCCAGCTCAGCATCTTCAAACTGTCGCCGAGCCGTGCGTTCACGCCCAAGGCCGCCGAGGGCTCGTAGCCGCAATGCACCAGGCAATGCTCGCACCGCTCATCGTTGCCAGGGCCGTAGTTTTGCCACGGCGTTTGGTTCATCAACTCGTCGAAGGTCTCCCAATGGGCGTCGGTGATCAAGTAACAGGGACCCTTCCAACCGCGGATGTTATAGGTCGGGTTGCCCCAAGCTGTACAAGGCAGCTCGCGCTCGCCTTTCAAGAATTCCAAATACGCCGGCGTCGAGGTCAGCCGAAAACGCCGAAAGATACGATCGATGTCTCGAAACTTCTCGTGCACTTCTTCCCGTGTCAAGAAAATCTCGCGGGTGCCCACCGCCGCGTAACCGTAGGCGGGCGACAGCATATGCCCGTCGACACCGAGCGGTTCGAGATATTCATAGAGCGCTTCGATCTCCTTCATGTCCGTCTCGCGGTAGACGGTCGTGTTGGTGCAAACCATGAACCCGGCCTTCTTCGCCGCACGGATACCCTCGATTGCCTCGTCGAACACGCCCTCGCGCTCCACGGCCAGATCGTGCGTTTCCCGCAATCCATCCAAGTGGACATTAAAAAACAATCGATTGCTCGGCTGAAACTCGTGCAGCCGCTTGACCAGAAACATGCCGTTCGTACAAAGGTAGACATGTCGCTTGCGCTCCAGAATACTCGCCGCCAACGGCCCGATTCGCGGGTACATCATCGGCTCTCCGCCGCATATCGAAACAATTGGCGCGCCGCACTCATCCACGGCGGCGAGGCATTTTTCAAGCGGAATGCGCTCGGTGATCGTCTCGTCGTATTCGCGAATGCGACCGCAGCCGGTGCAGGTCAAGTTGCAGGCATGCAGGGGCTCGAGCATCAGCACCAGCGGAAAGCGTCTTCGCAAGTAGGGATGCGGAACCGCGTCACCGGAAATCCGCGTCGGGGCCGAGCCGTTCGCCAGTATCGGGAAGGGGCCGGCGCCGGACGCCGGCGTCGGATCGCCCTGCCAACGAGCCGGAGGCCGCAGCTTGTTCTTGATGATGTAGGCGCCAAGCCGCGCGGCGGTTTCGAGAGGAATGCGCATGATGTCTGTCGGTGATCGGGTTCAATCGCCTGCCGCGGCTGTCCAAGTCTGAATTGTCGTTCGCGGCAGCCCCGGTCCGTTGCCGCGTTCATTGGTGTCGGCCGCAGCCCGTAGGGCCGGTCGCTACAGGGCCTTGGCGTACTCGGCCAAGGCTAGTAACGGAAAATACTGCCGATAGAGATCGTACTTCAAATAGAAAACACCGGGGAAACCGGTTCCGGTGTAGCTCCATTCGCTCCACGAGCCGTCGGGACCCTGCGTTTCGAGCAAGTAACGGACCCCCGCCTCGACACTGCCCGAGCGGTTGTCTCCCGAGGCCAACAGTCCCAGCAACGCCCATGCCGTCTGCGAGGCCGTGCTCTCTCCCTCGGTCTTGTGTCTGGGATCATCGTACCCGGCGCAGCTCTCTCCCCAACCGCCGTCGGCGTTCTGGATCGAACGCAGCCATTCCCCGGCGCGGATGATGTAGGCCTCGCGCGGATCCTCGCCCGCCGCCGCCAAACCCCGCAGAGCGAAACACGTGCCGTAGATATAGTTCACGCCCCAACGCCCGAACCAGCTGCCGTCGTCTTCCTGCGTTCGCTTGAGAAACTCGACTCCCCGCCACACGGCTGGGTGGGATGCTCCCGGGCCCACCGCGCACAGCGCGTCCAAAACCCGCCCGGTCAAATCCGGACAGGTCGGGTCGAGCATCGCATTGTGGTCGGCGAATGGAACGTGGTTGAACAGACGATTGTTGTTGTCCACGTCAAACGCGCCCCAGCCCCCGTCCTTCGACTGCATGCTGAGCAGCCATTTCACGCCGCGCCACACAGCCGCGCGTTGGGCCTCTGGGCTCGTCGCCTCGGCATGACTCAGCGCCAAAAGCACTTGCGCGGTGTCGTCGGTATCCGGATAAAACTCGTTCGCGAATTCGAAGTACCAGCCTCCCGGCTCGCCCGTTCGGTTTCTCACTGCCCAGTCGCCCGGACGGCGCACTTCCTTCGTCAGCAACCAATCCGCCGCACGACGCAAAGCCCCGCCGACCTTCTCGGAGGGATTCGGAAAAGCCGTTCCGATCGCAGTCGCCGTCAACCCCGTGTCCCACACCGGCGACAGGCAGGGTTGCAGGCGCAGCGTGCCGCTGTTGTCGTCGCCTTCCTCGATAATCAACTCGTCGAACTTCTCGATCTGTCGCCGCAACAACGGATCGTCGAGGCCGTAGCCCAGCTCGGTCAACGCCATGATGCAATTCATCATGGCCGGGAAGATCGCGCCCAGCCCGTCGGAATCCTCCAGCCTTTCGATCATCCAGCGCGATGTGGCACGAACCGCCTTGCGGCGCGCCCTTCGAACCCCGACGCGTTCCCAAACTTTGAGCGCGCGGTCGGCTAATAAGAAGAGATTGCCCGGGTCGAAAAGGTCGCCTTGCGCCCGTTGAGCATCCTTCGAAAGCTCATCCAGATCGATGCCCGCGGGCACGGGGCGAGAAGCCCCTAACGCGCCTAGAATTGCCAACGGCGCAATGATGGCGCGTGTCCATGACGACATGTCATAGATGCTGAACTTGGCCTTGTCGGGAAGTAGGAATAGCTCGGGCGGGATCGTCGGCGTCTTGGCGCGGTCGTAGAGCCCGAAGAAACTTAGATAAATTTTGGTATAGCTGTTACTCGCCTCGACGCCGCCCAACTGGAGAATCCGCCGCTTGGCGTGAACCAGCCGCTCGTCGTCGGCGCCGTACCCGGTTAGCCGCAGGGCCAGATAGGCCTTGACCGAAGCGCTGACATTCGCCGGTCCGCCCGGATAGATGTTCCAACCGCCGTCGGGAAGCTGCCTGCTGAGAATGTAGCGCGCCGCCCGTGCGATTCGAACGACAGTCGGAGGCCCCCAGGTCCCCGCTCGCGGCGGGTAGAGCCACAATTGCAGCAGGATGTAGTCGGATTCAAGCGAGGTGTCGGCTTCCAGTTCGCCGACCCACCAGCCGCCGGGCGACTGGCGGGCGAGCAAGCAGTCGGCGGCCGCCCGCACTGCCGAGTTGATCTCGGAATGCCGATCCGGAGCGAGAGTTTGTACCGCCGCTGTGCTCAAGTGCTCGACTCCCAATTGACTCTACGGAAGAACACGCCCGGGCGTTTTGAGCCGCCGCGGGCCCCGCATGATCTCAAAGTCCCCGTCGCCCTTGCGCCGTTTCATGGATTAGCGATTTGAGTCAGCTCGCCTTGATGCGCGGCCAACTCCGATGGCAGCGGAAAACTGACGTCTTCCTCGATGACTTCGACCTCCTCGACGCGCGAGAACCCGAACGTGGTCAGCTGGTCGACGATGCCCCGCACCAGCACTTCCGGCGCCGACGCTCCGGCCGTCACCGCGACGCGCCTGACTCCGCTGAACCAATCCTCGTCGAGTTGCGACTTGTCGTCGATCAGATGTCCGAGCACGCCCAGGTTTTCACCCACCTCGACAAGCCTTCGCGAATTCGAGCTGTTTTGCGAGCCCACGACCAACAGCAAGTCGGCTCGCGGCGCGACGCGTTTCACGGCTTGCTGACGGTTTTCGGTGGCGTAACAGATATCCTTCGCCGGAGGCCCCTGAATTTCGGGGAAGCGCTGCTCCAACTCCGCGATGATGACGCCTGCCTCGTCGAGGCTGAGCGTCGTCTGCGTCAAGTAGTAGGTGTTGGCCGGGTCGGGGACCTCGACTTGTCGCGCTTCTTCGGGTGACGAGACGACGATCGTGCGCTCGGGGGCTTCTCCCATCGTGCCGATCACTTCGTCATGGTCACGGTGGCCGATCAGCAGAATCGTACCCCGCGTCGCGGCGAAGCGGACGGCTTCCAAATGAACTTTCGTCACGAGCGGACAAGTCGCGTCGATTACTTGCAAGCGTCGCCGCGCGGCTTGTTCACGGACTTCGGGTGCGACGCCGTGGGCGCTGTAAACCACCCGGCCGTCTTCGGGAACCTCGTCGAGTTCGTCCACGAAAATCGCGCCGCGCGAAGCCAGATCGTCAACGACGTGGCGATTGTGGACGATCTCTTTGCGGACGTAAATCGGGGGTCCGTAGACCTGTAGGGCCAGCTCGACAATGTCGATCGCGCGCACCACGCCGGCGCAGAATCCGCGCGGTTTGAGCAGGTAGACGACCTTTTCGCCGCCGTTCGCCGGGGTGGGGAAACCGTTGTCAGCCATCGAATCTCCCGATCGAGAGCAATCGCAAAATAGAGCCTGTCGCCCGCCTTTTCGCCAAGGGCGTCTCTATAGCTTACAGTAGCGGCTCTGGGGGGACGGCGGAAACCCTCACTCGCAACCGACGATATCCCGAATTAGCCCTGAATTAACCCTCGTTGTGCATCCGGCCCGCCCGGTCGAGACGGTATCGCCGGCCCGCCCACTCGACGCGGTCCCCGAAAAAACTCGCGCACCAAATCCCGAAAGCGCATAGGTCGGCCGCGAAAATCCAATGACCCCGCCGGTCGACCAATTCGGACCCTAGCGCCCCTCGACCGACCGACCAAGCCGCTACTCCCCGCAGCGCCAGGCAAATCAGCGCCGCCACCGCCGCCGGGGCCTGATTCCCCGCCAACCCGAGAGCCGCGAGGCTCCAGACCGTCCCATGCGTGAAGAGCAGTCCCGCATGTCCCCAAGGCCGCGAAACACGCACCGTGCGCGACCACCGCAGCCAATGCCGCCCGACGTCGCGCCACCCCGCATCCGGCGGAACGGTTTCCACTACCCGCCGGGCCAAGACAACGCGCCGACCCTTCGTGGCCAGTCGACTTCCCAATTGGTAGTCATCAGCCAAGAACGGCCGCAGCGCCTCGAAGCCGCCAAGGGCATCGAGGTCGGCGCGGCGAAGGGCCATCGTCGCGCCCAACGCAAAGCGCATCCCTTGGAAACCGCGCGCCGCCAGCACCTGCCCTTGAAATTCAGCCGACACCCACAGAGCTTCGAGCAACGACGCAAAGCTCTCGGCGGGCCGGGCGCGGTACAGGCAGCTCACCAGACCGACCGCGGGGTCATCCAACTCGCCGACAACTTCCCGGAAGTAACCCGGCTCGACGGCGATATCGGCGTCGTTGACCAGAAATACGTCGTGGCGGGCACGGCGCGCAAGTTCCTCGAGCCGCCACACCTTGGCGTTGCCAGCCGGCGCGGGTCCGCACACAACGATCTCGATCGGACGGTCGGAAAATTCGGCGGCCAAGCGAGAAACCACGGCAACGGCCGGATCATCAGCCGTCTCGACACCGAAAAGCAGCTCGAACTCGGGATAGTCCTGTGTAGCGTGAGCTCGGAGGTTCTTTTCCAACGACCCGCCGTCGCCCTGGAGAGGCTTGAGCACCGACAGCGCCGGAGTCGCTCCGCCGAGACGCGGCCCGCCGCCCCAAAAGCGCCACGCAAACCAGATGACTGCCAAGTAATGGAACGACGCGCAAACCGTCAAAGCGACGGCAACGAACGACAGAGGATCGCTCACCAACTCCGTCACCGGGTGCCTACGTGGAAACCAACATCACGCCGCAGGTTACCAACAACGCACCCGCCCAGCGCCGCCGGGAGATCGCTTCCCCCAAGACCGTTTTCGCCAGCAACGTCTCGACCACGTACCCCGCCGCCGTCGCGGGTACGGCGAAGCTGACGTCGGCGATCGAAAGCAGCGCCATGAACGCGAAGAATGACAGGGTATAGCCGACCAGCGAAAGCCAAATCACCGCGGAGCCCCCGACGCGGCGCGCCTCGCGCGCCAACGACCGCGGATGAAAATCGTCGATTGGTCCCAAACGTCGCATCCCGGCGGCTTTCAGAAGATCGCCGGCGACCGTCCCCCCGACAACCAGCAGCAGCAAGAAGAGCTTCAAGCCGCACCGCCTCGGGGCCGATCCGTCGTCGACGCCGGTGTCGATCCGACTACGCCCACGCCGAAAGTAATCAGCACCGTCCCCGCCCAACGTCCCGTGGAAATGGTTTCTCCGAGCACCAACCAACCGAGCACCGCGACCAGCACGTACCCGATCGACGTCACCAGCAGGACATAGCTGAGGTCGGCCCGACTCAGCACCAAGGCGTGAGCGACAAAGAAAATCAGCAGCAGGATGACCCCCGCCGTCACCCAGGGATTGGTGAACGCTCGCATCCCCCCCTGAATCATGGCCAAGGGAGAGTAGGAGGCGATGTCGCCCACCTGGTGCATGCCGTAGCCGAGCACGATGTTGCCCGCGGCGTTCGCGACGATGACGATTAGCAGAAGGTAGGCGGTTTTCATGGCGACCGGTTCGAGCCGCGGCTCCCGGGGGCTGTGAAAAATGGGGGGCAGTCCACTTCGCGCCGGATGCGGTTACTGATTCAATGGAGCTTATTCGGTCGGCGCTCGGTACAGTCCCCAATTTTTCACAGCCCCCCGAGGGCACGGCTTCAACGGGTCGTTATTGTACCGAGTCGCAACGAGCGGCCGGCTACACCTCGTCCAAGCACGAAAGCCACCAGGGGTGAAACCGACCGTGAAGTTGGGATTCCCGGCCACGGGCGGCTCGATCGCCCGTACTTGCGGAACGGCCCGGCCCGGGCCCGCTCGGCCCTCTCCGAAGATCACCGGCACACGGGCCGATTCTGAATAAAGCAACGGCCGGTCGAACAGCGGTCCGGCCTCGGCCTCCACCCGCGGGTCGGTCAGCATGTTTCGTAGAAAAGCGACAAGATCCGATTTCTCTTGATCCGTCAGGCTGAGCTTGCGGACAAAACCGGTGGGTTTGCCGAGGGCGTCGAAGTCGCCGCCGCGGTCGTAGAAATCGACGACTTCCTAGAGAGTAGAGAAACCGCCGTTGTGCATGTAGGGGGCGCGCAGGGCGACGTTGCGGAGGCTGGGCGTACGGAATTCCGCTACGTCTTTGGGGTTACCGGTGACCACCAGGTGACCCTCGTCGTCGCGGGTATGCCGAACGCCGATGGCGTGGAAGAGGTTGTCGGAGAACAGACCCGCGCGGTGACAGGCGGAGCAATCGGAGTCGAGGAAGACGAGACGGCCGCGGCCTTCCACGACGGGCTCCTCCATGATTTCAGAAACCACCAGATCGATGGGAGTGCGATCGGAAAACAGCGTGCGTTCATAGCCGGCAATTGCCATCGCGATCCGCGCCGGCGTGATCTCGGGCGTCCCGAAGGCCTCGGCGAAAAGCTCGGGGTAACCGCGGCCGCTCAACCACGCCGAGAGCGCCGGAGGCAGGAAGGGCGAGAGAGCGAGTGGTTTCGAGGACTCCAGACGCGCGGTGATATCGCTCCATCCCGCGTCCTCATGGCTCATCTCGATGTCGTCGAGGATCGGCATCAAGGCCTGGGATTCGAGAGCGCCGCCCTGCTCGATCACGACCTCGCCGGTGAGCGGGTCGATAAATCTCTGCGGCGCGCGGCCGTCCCACAACAGCCCCGATTGGGAAGAGTCGTTGTGGGCGGCGTCGATAACTGATTGCGCTTTGCGACGCGTTACCTGGTCGTTCAACCCGAAATGAACGGTCCCCAGATATTTGCCTCGCGAGTTGCCGCGGGGCACGCCGCGCGACCCGAAGATGTCGTCGTCGCTATCGAAAACGCCGTCTCGGCCGGGATTTTGCGAAAGCGGCGAGCCGACCATCGTGCGCGGGTCGGAACCTCCGCTTCGGGGCCGGTGGCAGGTTCCGCAAGCGACCGTCCGCGTCGCCGAAAGCTGCTCTTCCCAAAACAACGTCTTGCCGAGGTAAACCTTGGTGCCGGTAACGGGGTTTTCGGGTGGCGCGGGAGGCGGTTGGAGCGGGTCGATCGGCCCGAACAAGCTCGTCCGCCCTTCGGCGCGGAAGCCTGCATCGGATGCACTCAAGGGGCCGGTGCGGCCTGCGCCTTCGCCTTGAATCCAATAAAAGTAAGCCTGCTCGGGAACGGCCGTCTCATCGAAAAAGATGATCGAGGGGGTTATCCCGATCAGAACCGCCAAAGCGGGGTCATTCACCGTGCCGCGGAAGACTCGGTAGTTGATTGCGTCACGAATGTGGTCCCAAGCCAGACCGACTTTCGTGGAATAGGCGCCGTCGGAGGCATTGAGTCCGCTGGGCGCGGCAAGCGCGCCGACAGTTTGGGCCGCTGCCCGAGGCATACCCATGCCCGGCGACATCACGAGCAGGATGAACAGAATCGCACGTCTCATCGGTCTGGCTTCGCGCATACCCCGCCGAACCTTCCCTCCCCCCAAACGGTTTCCCCCATGGTAACAAGCGAGTTTGGAAAAGTTGACCCAAGAGGTCACTTCCAACCACTGCCGGCGACGTCTCTCCGCTCGGGGGCATTTGGCCATCGGGCCGGAATTTCACCGGAGATGAGCGCTGTCGGCACCTCCAAAACCTCGGCGCGGGGCGAGATGTTGAGGTCTTTTTCTCGATAAAGGCCCGATCCGCGGCGGCGGAGTCCGCCGATCGACGTTCAAGCGCGTGGCGGAACCCGAATTGCATGGGGACACGCGACAGACGCCCTCGGGAGAGGTTGTGTCTTGCTCGCTCGAGAGCCCGGGAGCAGTGTATCCCGGCATTCCAAACGGGCCCTCTCCCCGGCCGCTGGTGACGAGTAAGGAGGATAGCAGGATGACGAAGGTTACTTGGGGAATCGTTGCGATGGCCTTGGCTGTAACGGCCTACCTTGGTGTTCCGAGTTCCGCGCAGGTCAAGAAAGGAAAAGAGCTCGTGCTGCAAACGAAGAATTGGACGGCAGGCGTGAATCTGCCGCATTGCAGCGCGCTCGGAGAGATTTTGAAAGCGGGGATTTCAGAGGACAAGGCGTGGAGCGAAGCCGTGCAACACGCCGAAGTGCTCAACGAGTCGGGTCATGTGCTCATGGCCGATTCGCGCTGCCCCGATAAAGTTTGGGCCGACGCAGGCGACGCAACTGCGCGACGGCAGCGCTGCCATGATCACCGCGCTCGGGGCGAAAAACACGGCCAACGCGAAAGCGGCTTTTGACGGCCAAGTTCTCAAAGCCTGTTCGAACTGCCACGCGGTTCATAAGAAATAGGACGCCTCACCCGAGGACGTAAACGTTTCCGCTTGCACGAGCCGGCGGACCCGAGTATTCTGCGGGCAGTTGGATGAGGCCCGCCATCATAGCGTTGGGTCTGCTGACGGCCGCCGCCGCCCAGGGTCAAAGCCTCGTCTCGGGCCGCGTTTCGATCCGCGACGAGGAGGGAACCTTTCCCGCGCATGGCGCTTTTGTCCAGGCGAGGGCGGGCACGCCCGAGGTCGTTGTCGACCAAGCGCGAACCGATCGAGCCGGCCGGTATGAGTTGGCCGCCGTGCCCGAAGGGCGCGTCACTCTGGGCGTTATCCATCCCGGACACTATGTAGCCGGGGCGGGGGAGAGCGAGAGCCCGACGGCGGTTCTGACATGTCCTGCTTCCGGGGTCTGCGGACAGACGCACTTTCTGCTACGGCCCAGCGGTGCGATCGAGGGGCTGGTCAGCGACCCCTATGGCGACCCCGCCGAGGGAGCCCAAGTCGTCGTACTCGAAGCCCTCGAGAACGGTAATCCCGCGAGCAATCCGCCGAAGTTCCGTGCCGAGGCGGACGACCGGGGGAGCTTTCGGTTCCATGACGTGATTCCGGGAGCGTATCAAGTGCGCGCGAACGACGCGGCGGGCGGTCTGTTTTCGTCCGAACCCGTCGAAGTCACTGTGGAGCCCGGTCGGTCAGCCGGGCCGATCGGGATCTCACTGATCTTCGGGTCGCCGCGAGTCCACACCTTATCCGGGATTCTCGAAGGCGTGAACTTCGAGGACGACGGTACCGCTCGCACGCTGGAATTGGTCCGCATCGGAAGCGACATCTCGGACTTCTCGGTTCGGCATTCGATCCTTCAAGGCCCGACGTTTTCGGCCCGCGTTGAGGGCGGAGAATATGCGGTGCGGATGCGCATCCACAGTGCGAGTCGGCCCGGCATGGTTGCACTCGGACGCGTTACGGTCGATCGGGACTTGAGCGGGTTGATCCTCCGGCCCGTCTTGACCGGGGCCCTGCACGCCGTGATCGATTTCGAGGGGATGCCGCCTCGCCGGGTCGGCTTGGTGCTGTGGCCGCTCGATGACCGCGGAGTGCCCGAAACGGTGCAGGCCGGACCCGAGCCGGCTTTTCGGGAAAAAGACATGGTTGCCGGTCGCTACGAAATCCGTTATCGGAACAAGGATCTTTTCGTCAAGACGCCCCGCGAGTTCGAAATCAGCGCCGGCTCAGCGGAACAGATCGCCATCGTCTTTTCCAACCGCTTTGCGTCGCTCAAAGGGCGCGTTCGGGACGCCGGAAACGACGGCGCGCAGACCGTCGGCCCCTTTCTTGTGGCGCTTCGCGACCGAAGAGGCGTGCAAACGGTTCGTGCCGACCCGCAAGGGCGGTTCGCGTTCGATCGCCTCGAACCGGGCGAGATGCGGCTTTGCGCGTGGGACGATTTGTCGGTGGAAGCGAATGACGACGCCGTTTGGGAAAAGGCCGGACAGGCGGCGAGGGTGTTTACCGTCGAATCCGGCGACGAAGTGCAAGTCGGATTGACCGCGGCGGAATGACGAGCAGACGCTCGACGCCGAGCGTCTGCTTCATGGACGTCGTCCCCGGCGTCAACACCTCTCGGTCGAAACGTAGTTCCTAACCCGCATTTCTCATCGCCTGACCGGCAAAGCACAGGATAGGCCCGCCATTACGTCGTTGCGCTTGCTTGCCGTGCTCACCGTAGTGTTCAAGTACGCGTCTTTTAATTAAGTGTGATGGGTATTTACTTGACTCAGGTATTGGGAAATAGCCCCTACATGTTGTGGTCGTCCGTAGCGCGTGTCGCGGTGCCTCCGACCAGCGATTTGTAGGGTGCCGGTGGCACGGCGACGGCCTGTTGAACCAGGCGGTAAAAGAGCTTGCCTCGACTTCTGGACTTGCGGCGGTTGAAGCGGAAGGCGAATTCGTCGAGGTAGGAGTCGAGATGCTCGTGACTGACCGCTCCTTGATGCGTGCCCAGTATCCAGCGCTTCACTAACGACACCACGCGGTGCACCCGGGGGAGCAGTTTCGAGGCGCGCGCCGGTTGCCCCTCCAGGTAGCTCACCTCGTGGCGATAGCCGTCGCCTTCGAGCGGTTCGTATCCCAGCCAACCGTCGGTATGGACCACGCTGCCGGGTTCGATCGACTCGCCGACGAAGGCCATCAAGCTGTCCCCGGAGGCGTTGGGAATGGTGCGTATCCGAACCCGCCCGATGCCGGCACCATCTTCCTCGGCCGCTACTACAATCAGCGCCTTAGCGTCGGTTTGGCGACCGCGCACGCCCTCCTCCAAGCCTCCTAAGTAAGTCTCGTCAACCTCCACGCGCCCGCTGAGCCGATCGCGTCCGGGCCGCACCATGGCGCGCCGGAGCTTATGCAACCAAGTCCAGGCCGTTTTGTAGCTGCCCAGGCCCAACACCCGCTGCAAGCCCAGCGCGCTCGCCCCGTTCTTCTGGCTCGTGAGCCACCACATGGCTCGAAACCAACTCTGGAGGGGTTGGCGGGTGTCTTGAAATATTGTGCCCGCCGTTGGAGAAGCTTGATGCCCGCAGCCGGCGCACTCCAGCAGCGCTGTCCGCACCGCCCACGCTTTGTCGTGCCCGCATCGCGGACAACGAAAACCCTCCGGCCAGCGGAGTTGACACAGATACTCTCGACAGGCCTGCTCGGTGGCGAAACGCGCCTCGAACTCGGCCAGATTCCGAGGATAATCTTCCATTTCCCCGATCCTACATCTTGTGGTCACCTGAGTCAAGTAAATACCCATCTTAAGTGTTTAAGAGATGGGTCGTCAAGCGGCGCTCCTCGTACTGACGCGCCTCTCATGCACTTTGCCTCTTCACGCGATGAGAAAAGTGGGCTAAGGATTGAAGTAGACCCGCTCCATCTGTTTCCAGCTCGCTGAGCCCGGCAGCGGAATTTGCATCGGATCGCAGAGCTTCAACCACTCGATATGGCGGGGCTCGCGAGCGAGGTCCGCCATGTCGCGTTCGTAGTCGTCGCCGGTGTATTCGTAATGGCCGAACTCGTACCACTGCTCGCCGATCTGCTCCAGATAGATCGAGAAGTTCCGCATATGATACTTGCTGATCAGATCCCGAACGCCGGGGTTTACGTCAGCGTGGAGGGCTTTGTACTGATCGATCATGTCGGGCCGAATACCGACCACCATGCCCACCCGTTTTACAGGTTTCTCCTCGGCCGGCTCGGGCTCGATCGGCGTCCCGCCCGAGCAACCAAGACCAACCAGCAAAAGCGTCAGCACTGTCATTCTCTGCATCATGGGATCATCTACCTTCCTTCCCCGACACGTAACTCTCGGATCCGGACACCGACTAGGCCGTCTCCACGCCCTCCGCTTTCTCGAGTCCTCGCAATCTAATCTCTTGCTCGCGAATAATAAATTTTTGGACTTTCCCGGTAACCGTCATTGGGAATTCTTCCACGAAGCGCATGTAATCGGGAGTCTTGAAATGGGCGATCTTGCGCTGACAGTAATCGCGAATTTCCCGTTCATCGGCCTGCTCGCCCTTTTTCAGTTGAATCCAAGCCAGTACGCGCTCCCCGAGTCGCTCGTCGGGTAGGCCCACGACATAGACGTCGTTGATCTTGGGGTGAGCGTGAAGGAACTCCTCGATCTCACGCGGATAGATATTTTCGCCGCCTCGGATAATCATCTCTTTCGCGCGGCCGGTGATCCGGAAATTACCGTCCTCGCGCATCGTCGCCAGATCGCCGGTGTGCAGCCAACCGTCGAGATCGATCGCTTCGCCGGTGGCGTCGGGATCTTTGTCGTAGCCCTTCATCACCAGGTAGCCGCGCGTGCAGAGTTCGCCCTGATGCCCGACAAGCACCGTTTCGCCGGTTTCGCTGTCGACAATCTTGACCTGCGTATTGGGCATGGCCTTCCCGACGGTCGCGACGCGAACTTCCAACGAATCATCGGTTGAGGATTGCGTGATGACCGGCGACGACTCGGTCTGCCCGTAGGCGATCGTCATTTCCGAACAATGCATTTCGTTGACGACGCGCTTCATCAACTCGATGGGGCAAGGAGCGCCCGCCATGATGCCGGTTCGCAAGGAACTCAGGTCGCGGTCGGGAAACTCGGGGTGCGCCAACTCGGCCACGAACATCGTCGGGACCCCATAGATCGTTGTGCAGCGTTCTTGCTCGATCGCCCGCAGCACTTCACCCGGATCGAACTGCGCCGAAGGTAACACCAACGCGGCGCCATAAATAATCGACTGCAACGATCCCATGACACACGCGAAGCAGTGGTACATCGGGACGGCAAGGCAAAGACGATCGTGTTCGCTCCAATGCAGGCCGGCACCCACGAGAAAGGCGTTATTTACCAGATTCCGGTGGGAAAGCAGCACGCCTTTGGGCTTGCCGGTGGTGCCGGAGGTGTATTGGATATTGACGACTTCACTCGGGTCGTCGTGGTAGGGTGGCGGCTCCTTGCCGCCCGAGATCATCTCCGCCCAGCAGATCAAGCCTTCGCCGGAGGGCGCGGAGTCGTCCGCTCCTCGAGCCAACACCACGGCGTGAGCGAGCGCGCCGGCACTTTCCTTGCGGGCTTCGGCCAGGATGTCGACATAGTTGACGCGTGCGTCTTGCTCGTGGAGGAACAACGCCTTTATCCCGGAACGTTCCAGGATGTAGGCCAAATCATGGGATCGGTAGGCTGGGTTGACGTTGACCAGCACGACACCGATTCGGGCAGCCGCGACTTGCAGGTAAATCCACTCGGCGCAGTTCGACGCCCACACGCCAATCCGATCTCGCGGGCGTAGGCCCAGACCCCAAAGGCCCGCCGCCGTGCGTGCCACTTCCTGTTGCAGCTCGCGGTAGTTGTGACGAATCCCCTGATGACGGGAAACCAGCGCCTCGCGGTCGGGAAACTTCCGCGCCGTCAGGTCAAAGACTTCGGGAATGGCCTTATCGATCAGAGGCTGTTCGGGGCCGACGGCGTGACTCTGCATACGGCGGGCATTGTACAATAGTTGGCTGTCCGCGACCGACACTCGTGTTGGGTTCGTCGGTCACGACCGGGTCTCGCGGCGCTGCGGACTCACCCGCCACTGGGATCTCCGACAAATCGTACTGGACGACCCGCGGTACCGGAAGAGCGCGCAAGAGCGAGAGTACCGACGTTGGGCCAAAATCGGTACTCAGGCTCAATAGCCGGTACAACGTCATTTGCGGGAAAATCTTCAAAACGTAGGAGGGTTGAGCCCATGATCGAAAGCGTAAGAGCCATGGATGGTTCCTTTGACAGATTCCTGTTGGGCCGGCGGAAAGAGAGGAGGCACGGCACTCGCAGCACATACCTCCAGGGCCGGTATCTGGTAGTGGAGTTCGTGGGCGGCGCGCAGACCGTTCCGATCGTCGATGCTGATGACAGAGGGCTGGCCATCGTCAGCGCGACACCGCTGCCGGTTGGAGGGCTCGTTACATTTCGCGGCGGGCCGGACTCCGCGGCGGTCCAACTCTTTGCCAAGATTCAAGGTCGCGCCAATGTGGCTTATTGTCGTTCCCACGGCGAGCAACGCTTTCTTGTGGGACTGGAATTCACACAGGTTCGTTTCTCCTCGCTTCGGTCGAGGCGGCCGATCTGATGTCGGGGTTTCGAGCCCGAACCCCGTAGCCGGTCGGTCGCGGACACACCCGCCCCCCCGCGACGGGCGGCGATCACTCGATCGAGCGCGCCGTCAAGACATCTCAACGTCGTTGCGGCGGGCGTCCCCGGACTCCTTTATGTCGCGCCGCACGGCAACCATCCGTGCCGGCTGTTGTCTGTCATATTTGTCAACCAGCTCTTCCATGCGCGCGCTTCCCCATCGTTTCGTCGCCAGCAGCAACACCGCGGCTTCGGCGGCGGGTTCGATTTGTCGCGACCTGAGCAGCGCGGCGGCCGGTTCGGGCCGACTGAAATCGATCCAAAACAGGGTCTGCTCGTAACGGTCTCGTGCCGACTGGTGGAGCCTTTCGATTTCCGCCGCTGTTCGGGATGTCTGGTGCGAAAAACAAAATTGAAAGTAGAATTGTTCGATATCTGTGCCCACCGCAATGAGACGTAAGGCAGCCGGGGCGAGCGGGTCGCCCAATTCCTCCGCCACCTCCCGCGCCGCCGCCCGAAACACCCCCGCATCGGTCGTCGGCGGTGCGAAATCGCTCCAATCGCAGCTTCCACTTGACGTGAACCCGACAAGATTGGGATAGACCGCCACCGAAGAAGTGCGCCGCGACAAGATCAATTGGTCCTCCGACGTCACGTAGACGACCCCGACGCCACAGATGTTCGAGAGCTCGAGGCGTGCCGGATCCGGTTTCCCGCCGCCGGCGCCCGTCGTATACCGGGTTCGGATGGTTTCGGCCTTCTCCGTTTCTCCAGCCGGCCGCGTATCGAGAAAGGCGTTGGCCGTGACGTAATCCTCGTACCGCAACGGCTGCACTTCTAGAGCGAGGCGCGACCGACCGCTCGTCGATACGATTTCCCGCTCGAGTCGAGCAAGCCGACATTTTCCCGGCCGAGAGTCCTCCTTTCGCGGCTCGCCGTTTCCATCGCCGCGGAACTTCCGTACCGCGGCGGCCCTGAGCGGCTGAAGCTCCGCCGGCGGAACATAGGGCTCCGAGCGCACCGTCACGCGCACATCGTCGAGGGAGAACTCCTCCTCGCCGCGGTTGCCGGAACCTACGAGAGGAATAAACGGCACCGTCGCCGTTCCCAAGCGGAAAAGCGCATAGTGCGGGTCAGCGGCGCCGAACGTCGGCTGCGTCTTGCGCGGCAAGTCCGCGACGATGAGGTCGAGAGGAGTCATTTGAGTAAATACCGGTTCAGCCGCAATACCTCGGGCCTTTGTTCTTCGCCGGGCCGTTTGTCGGACGCCCGCGGACAAACCCATTACACCGTCCGCATTTTGCCAGGGGCTTTCCCGGAAGGCGGAACGAACCGGAGAGTGGGACCCGACAACACACTAAAATCTAAGAATGCCTTCGGTGCGCGGCACGTTGCAACCTCGCCTAAGCGGCATCGCGAAGCACCGAGCCCGTATTCGCGCGCTGCCCGCCGCCTTGCTGCTTGTCTTTCCCGCCATTGTCTCGGGGCAGGGTTATGAAGGCATCGAAGAACAGTTACCCCGCGCCGTCGAACCGCAGCCCATCCCCTTCAGCCACCAACTCCACATGACGGCCGGTCTTTCTTGCAACGATTGTCATCGCGGCGCCGAAAAGCGAGAGCGAGCCGGACTACCTGACAGCGAACAATGCATGCTCTGCCATCGGACAATCAAAACCGACGCCCCGGGTGTAAGCCGGCTCGCCGAGTTCCACGGCGAAGGCAAGTCGCTCGATTGGGTGCGGATCTATCGTGTCGCCGATTTTGTCTTCTTCAGCCATAAGGACCACGCCGCGGCGGGCGTTGGCTGCGCTCCCTGTCACGGCCCGGTCGAGAAACGCGACCGGCTGGCGAAGGAAGTCTCCACTTCCATGAGGATGTGCATGGACTGCCACAAGCAAACAAACGCCTCGCGGAATTGTCACCTCTGCCACGAACTGGGCCAATAACTTCAGGAAACTTCGGTGGAGAGTAAATAGGGGGCTTGCGTTTCCGGGTCCCTGGTAATGACAACTTCCAGACAAGTAATCTTCATACCCCAGTGCTCGCGCAGCCAATCAGCCGTGGAAAGAGTCTGCTTGTCGAACCCCGCCGAAATCACGATGATCCAACGGGCGGCGTTAATGTCGTCGACGTCCACTTCGAGGAATATACCCAGTCTTTCCGCCCCGTTCTCGTCCAGCGACCGGAATAAATCTTCCGATGACCAACGCGCCACGCGGCGGGCGCACGCCACGCCTCGGCTCAGCGTCGTTTGGTTCGCTTTGCCCTCGCTCCGCTCCGACACGATCACCACCGCAACTTGACCCCGAGGGTCGATCGCCAGCACGTCAATCGGGGAGGCCGCGACCTCTTCGCCGACTAGATCGATCCCGATTGGAAACAACACTAGTCCAATTTCCCGGAAGGCGCGCTCCGGGTTTCGAAGAATGAATTCACGTAATGGCGTCGGCTGCATTCGGACGTACTCTTAACCGCTTGGCTCAAAGGTTCCGCATGCAACCTCAAAGTCTTCCGAAAGCCGGTACTTTTGTACCTTGAACTCTCCTTTGTATACGCGGTCGGGCCGACCGTCAATCCAACTTTGGACATATTGACTCTTCAACTCACGACATATGGCTACCCCAATCAAACCGCCACGCCTCTACAATGGGTCCATGAGCGAACAGGCCCTCGGCGCCGCCATCATCGGCACGACGCATTCACACGCCCTCGGTCACATGGAAGCCATCCACGCCTCGAAAAATTGGGAGTTGATCGGCGTGGCCGAGCCGAACGCCGCCTTGCTCGGTACGGCCCGCGCGCACACCCGCTGGAAAGCGGCGCCGTGGACTTCCGTCGATGCATTGCTCTCGGACAGCCGGGTGCGGATGGTCTGCATCGAAACGGACCCACTCGAATCGTTGCCGTATTCGCTCCGCACGATCGAAGCCGGCAAACACCTCAAGATCGACAAACCGCCAGGGGTCGACTACGCGTTGCTGCGCCGGATCTTCGACGAAGCCGAACGCCGTCATCTCCTTATTCGGATCGGTTATGTCTATCGCCACAACCCCGCCTTCCGGCTCGCCCACCGAGCGATTCAGGAAGGTTGGCTGGGGCCGATTCGTTCGATTGTTTGTCGCATGAACGACATGCTCAGCCCGGCCGGCCGACGTAGGCTCGACCGTTATCCGGGCGGGCAATTTTTCGAAATTTGCTGCCACATGCTCGACGTGTTGATTTGGTTGATGGGGGAGCCGCGCCGTGTGAACCCGGCATTGCGCCATAGCGACCCGGTGAATGACGAGCTAGAGGACGACGTGCAGGCCACGTACGAGTTTGACGAGGCCGCGGCGCTGATCCGCAGCAACACGCGCGACGGCCGGCGCTCTTTCCACATCTTCGGCGACGAAGGATCCATTCGCATCGACGACCCCGATTCGCCGAAAGTTCAGCTCGCGTTGACCGCGCCCCACGGCGGGTTTTCAGCCGGCGTGCATCAGGTGCCGATTGGTCCGTCGATCCGGTTGGTTCCCGACCTCGATGATCTCGCCGGCGCAATCCGCGAACGCCGCGACGTCGAGTACTTTACCCCCGAGCACGATTTAGCCGTGCAGCGGATTCTACTGAAGACTTGCGGCGTGAAGGTGTAATCGATCGCATCCTAGTCATGAAACAAATACTGAAAATATCCATCACCGTCGCGGCACTCTATCTCCTCGGTGGCGCCGTGCTCGACCGCGTGATTTTTCCCGAACCGCCCGCCGACCTTTCCTACTACCCGCCCGTCGGGCACTTCTTTGTGAGCGAGGCGGAAGGGTTCGAGCAGCGCATTCTCAAACGCGAAAACGGACTTTTCTGGATCGAATTGACCTTGCGCCCGCATGCACCGGGACCGCCCGAACATGTTCACACGTCGTTCGCCGAGCGTTTTGTCGTCGCCGAGGGGACGCTGAGCCTGTTGGTCAACGGCGAGATCAAGGAACTCGGCCCATCCGAGTCATTCCTGATTCCACCCGGCACGCCCCATAAG
This sequence comes from Bryobacterales bacterium, assembly GCA_965248235.1. GTDB lineage: Bacteria > Acidobacteriota > Terriglobia > Bryobacterales > UBA6623 > UBA6623. The sequence goes on from CBDFIU010000005.1 coordinate 1,288,781, forward strand.
CCATTCAACAGAACCGACCGGCCGGTCGTCGTGCGAGGGCCGCTGACCGAGGAATACGCGATCCCCGAGACCTTCAGCGTCTTCCTCACGCAGGCGTACGGCTTCTTTGACGAAGCCCCGGCCAACCAGCAAGCCCCGCGGGCGTTGCTCCAGATGTCACGATTCAGCCCTGTCTACGATTCCTGGTTGGCCGGACCACCAATCGCTTTGCAGCGGTTGCTCTTCCACGCCGTCGGGCCGACGGCGCGCCTGCTGGGGTATCGCGCCTATTATCCCCGCTTCAAACCGCGTTGAGCGAAGCTCTTGGGCGTCGTTGCGAAAAGCGGCTAAGCCTAGGGCTAAGCCGGGCTAAGCTTGAGCTATGCCGGGTTAAGCCCTCGCCAACTCCAAAGCCGCGGCGATCAACTGCTCACCTTTGCGATACGCATCGGTGAACTGTTCCAGGCCGTGGCGCCCCCCGTTCACGAGTTTTCGGGCCTGCGGCAGGTCGTCGCGGTCGAGAGCCCCGCGGATGTTTGCCTCTTGAGCCCCAATAAAGCTCGCGAGAAGTTTCGAGGCGATTTCCGGGTCGTTGGCAAGATCGGGTTCTTCGGCCAGCCTGGCGCCCAATCCAATCCCTCGTCCGTGACGTTCATAGGTTGTCACGGCCCGTCAACTGAATGAACCCACGGCCCTTGAAGCTTGCCCCGTCGGGGCGACCTCGGTTCCCTATGTCGGCGCGGTCGTCGTATTTGTCAAGGAGATGACCGCCTTCGCTGGTGTCGAAACTGGAGCGCAGCTCACTGATAGGCCGAAAGCCCGCGGTCTCGGCGCGGATCGACGACAGCGCCATCAGGACCATCTTTTGGTCGCGTAGCTCCGAGTCAACCAGCGCTCCCAAGACCGTGGGGAGGTATTTCCGGATGTTCCGCAAGGGCGTGTGCCGCGAAAACATTCCCGCCACGGCCGTAACGCTGACGCCCGGGAACCCGGAAGGAATCTCGGCGTCGGCGTCGAAGTTCAGCGCCGCCGCCGTCTGATCGCCCACGACCCCGTCGGCCTCGAGACCTTGTGTTTCTTGAAAGGCACGCACCGCTCTCGCGGTTCCCGGGCCAAAGCCGCCGTCCACCCCGGAGGGATCGAATCCTAATTCCTCGAGACGCATTTGGAGCAGCATCACCGCGGGCCCTTGGTCGCCGCTTCGTAAAGTCATTGTTTTTTCTCCTCGGAATCCTCAAGCCCGACGCAACTCACGGGGCGCGCCGGTCGTAGCCGGTAGCGGGTCATCCCCGGCATATTGTCCGCCACATTCATTAAACGCGTCAAACACGCGAATATGGGGTCGTTTCTTGCCCGCTCCAATGCCGCGAATCATCGGGAGTTGGGCGGGCTAACCCGGGCTGAAGGGCCTGTCAACCGTTCAGGGCGAGCTGACAGCAACCACGGCTTCGTTGCAATATCAGCTTTCCGAGGTGTCGCTTGGGCTTAAAGACGCCAAGGGGGCCTTTAGATCCGCTATCCCATCAGCGCAAAGGCCTTCTTCATGGCTTTGGCCGTGGTTTCGCTCGCCTGTTCGTCGTCCATATCATCGAGTTTCTGATTGAAAGGCTCGCAGCGAATCGGGCCGTCGTAACCGATCTTCAGGAGCGCTCCCAAGAACGCTTTCGCGTCGATCATCCCGGTAGTCGCGGGCAATTCGCGTTGGTTGTCGTATTGCAATTCCCGCTCGATACCGGCCGGGGCGTCGTTGAGATCGGCGGAGACAACATCGCTATTGGAAAGCTGCAGGATGTCGTCGGCGGTTTCGCGCGCCGTCCACCAATGCCAACTGTCGATGACCACGCCAATATTGGATTTGCCGGCTTCGGCGATCAGTTGCCGACATTCTTTCATCGAGTGGACAAAGGCGTGACGGCGAGCGGTCCAAAGTCGCTTCGTGCCGAGATACTCCAGGCCCAAACGCAGGCCGTGATCTTCCAGCACGGAACCGACATGCCGCAGCCGGTGGGATGTCTGCTTGAAATTCTCGAGATAGGTCAGCGTATCGCTGCGTGACGAAATCGCTGTCCCCACCCGAGTGACTCCGGCTCGTTGCAGTGCTTTCGCCTCTTGCGGCAATGCGGCCAAGCCGCTTGCAAACGCCTCTTCGTCAGCGCTCAAGCTGACCGACAGCCTGGCGGCGGCCCATTGCAGTTTGTTCGACTTCAGCGCTTCGACATACCGTGTAACACCTTCGGTCAGCAACTGTGGGCCGAACGGTTGGACCGATTCAAATCCGTACTTCGCCGCCAATTCGATGGAACGGCCCTGGTCGGCCTGGATGCCGATGCTTCCCGGGATGAACGCGATGGTAAACTTTCTCCCCGCCGCCCAAGCATTTCCGCCCGCGAGGGCCGCGGCGGCCGCTAACCCCCCGCCGTACACGAATTCGCGTCGATTGATATGCGTCATAGCGTCGCTACTGTAGCAAAGAGGATGTCTCCGAGGGTGAGATGCGCATGCCGTCGGATTCCACTGTCGCCACGACCCGGCGCACGCCCGGGCGGCCCGAACGACACGGTGAGCTACCATGGGGCGTGTCCGCACTGACAAGACGTCATTTTCTCGGAACGATCGGCGGAGGTTTGAGTGCCGCCGGCCTTGCGTTCTCGCAAACAACGCGCCCCAACGTCGTCATCATCTACACCGACGACCAGGGCACGCTCGACGCCGGTTGCTACGGCTCCAAAGACATCCACACGCCCAATATCGACGCCCTGGCCCGACGAGGCGTGCGCTTTACGCAGGCTTATGCTCACACGGTTTGCTGCCCCTCGCGTTCGCAGCTGTTGACGGGGCGCGCGCCGCAACGATCGGGCATCAACGATTGGCTGTCGAACCATCCTTCGGACGAAAACGGCCGCAACATGCTCGTCGACGAGGTCACGCTGGCGGAGGTGTTGCGCGAGAACGGCTACCGCACCGGACTCGCCGGCAAATGGCACCTGGGGGCCAAGCCCGGACACCAGCCGCTTGATCAAGGGTTCGACGAAGCCTACGGGCATCTCGGCGGATTCATCGACAACTTCGAACATAAGTTCCTGCACTCGAGCCGAAGCCGCCCTCCGTTTCACGACTTGTACCGCAACGGCAAGGAAATTGACGAAACCGGCCGCTACTTCCCCGACCTCGTCGTACGCGAAGCCACGCGATTCATCGTCGAGAACAAAGACCGGCCCTTCTTTCTCTATTGCGCCTTCAACGTGCCGCACTACCCTGAGCAAACCGACCCGAAATTCGTCGACATGTATAAGGGGCTGGACATGCCCCGCCGCTCCTATGCGGCCATGGTGACGACCACCGACGACCGCGTCGGCCGGGTCATCCGAACGCTTGATCTATGGGGTCTGCGCGAAAACACGCTCCTGATTTTCATGAGCGACAACGGCCACTCGACCGAACAGTTTCGCAACTGGGAGAATAACTACGGCGCGAATGGCGGAGGCGGCAACACCGGCCCGTGGCGCGGAGCCAAGGGCAGCCTGTTCGAGGGCGGCATACGGGTGCCGGCGATTATGAGCATGCCCGGCAAGATCCCCGAGAACGAAGTGCGCGGCCAAATGATCTCGAACGCCGACTTTTTCCCCACGATTCTTGAAACCTGCGGTGTTCGACCGCCCGACCGCCCGATCGACGGCAGCACGCTTTGGCCGGTTCTGCGCTCGGCCCACGCACCGGATCCGCATGAGGTCCTCCACTGGCAATGGCAGAAACAATGGGCCGTGCGCGAGGGCGATTGGAAGCTGATCGGCAACGGCCGCGACACGACCGGCCTGGGGTCAAAGCACGCCCCACGCAAAGAGATGGGCGAGCTTTATCTGGCGAACTTGGCCGACGACCCGCCCGAGTCGGTCAACCACGCTGCCGCCAGCCCGAACGTCGTCGCCCGCCTCAAGAAGCTGCACGAGCAGTGGCTGCGGCGGGTCACTCCGAAAAGCTGACCGGTGTCCGGCGCCGTTCTCAGGACTCGCTGTCTTCCCAAGTGCAGCGTTCGACGCGCCCGCGCTCGAGACGCAACCCGAGCTCGCCGTTGAGCATGGCGATGAACTCTTCGCCGACGTGATCCACCACGGCGGCCGGCAGCAACTTCGACTCTTTCAAGTCTTCGGAATCACGAAACTTCCCGCGCAGCAGTTTGATGAGCGTTTCGCCGTCGGCGAGGAAACGCGCCGCGACGCCCTGCTCGTGTGCCAGCAAATTGATAAAGCAGCGGAGCACGCTGAGCGCCGGTCCCTCGTGAGGACGGGGCTCGGGACGCACTGGGGGTTTGACGAGCTGCTCGTCGGGGATGGCGAGGGCTTCCCCGATCGCATCGAGCAACTCGCGGCCGGCATGGCTGTCGGGCTTCACTTTGAGGCCGCGAAAATGACTCAGCTCTTCGGCTTTGCGCGGCGCCGCCCCGGCGAGCTTGCTGAGCACCTGGTCGTCGGCGATCCATTTTCGCGGGATGTTGCTCGAGCGGGCGCGATCCTCGCGCCAACGAATCACGCGACGCAGTACGGCGTAGCGCCGCGGGGAAACCCCGTTGCCGCCCGCCAACTTTTCGGCCAGCACGTCGGGGCCCGGGTCGTAGCGTTTGCGCTCCGACCACATCGCGGAAACTTCCAGCGCCCAATCACGACGGTCACGGGCGTCGAGTTTGGCGAGCAGCCGTTCGGCGGTTTCGACAAGATGCTCGACATCGGCCAACGCGTAGACCGCCATGGCCTCGGGCAGCGGCCGGCGCAGCCAATCGGCGCGCGTGTGGGTCTTGGGCAGTTGAATGTCAAGGATCTTTTTGAGCAGGTTGGAGAGCCCGATCTGATCACCCAACCCGCAAAGCGCCGCTCCAATTGAGGTATCGAACAGCGGTTCGGCGACCATGCCGTAGCCGTGATAGAGGCAAATCTGATCCTGTTCGGCCGAGTGAACGACTTTGAGGATTTTCGGATTTTGCAGGACGTCCAGCAGTGGCTCGATCTCCTGGGCGTCAAGCGCCAGCGGATCCACCAGCCATGATTCCTCGTGGTCCGCGATCTGGATCAAACCCAATTGCGGGAAGTATGTCTTTTCCCGAACGAACTCTGTATCGAAGGCGATGATCGATCGCTCCGAAAGGCGTGCCGCCACGTCGGCGAGCCGTTGCCTATCTTCAATTAGCTGGGGATGCGGGTCTCGCTCGACGGGGTGTTTCGAGGCGCTCGGGCGGGATGACATGATACTACGCCTAACAAAAGAGTATAGAATTGTATCGGTTCTTGTGCGGGGAGCGATCGGACTTGGGATCTCTCCGCCTCGGTTCCGAACCCATGCCACCCGATTCAATAGGCCAACGATCCGGTCCCGGGATCTTACTGGCGATGGCGGCTTTTGTCATCGTCGTTGCGGGGATGAAGGCCGCCGAGGCGGTCTTGGTGCCGTTCCTATTCGCTGCGTTCTTGGCGTTGATTTGCGGTCCCCCGATGTTTTGGCTCGAGCGCAAGGGTCTGCCTTCCTGGGCCGCGCTGCTGATCGTGATCGTCGTAATCTTGGCCATTGGATCGGGGCTCGGCGTACTGGTCGGCAAATCACTGAATGCCTTTACCGCCGCGCTGCCTTCCTATCAGCAACGGTTGGAAGCTCAGACCCGCGAGGTGCTGGCGTGGGCCGACTCCTGGGGTATCGCCGTTCCCGACGAGGCCTTCGAGGGCATCGTCGACCCGGGGCAAGCGATGCAGCTGGTCGGCCGGGTCCTTTCCGGGTTGGGCGCGTTGCTGACAAACGGCTTCTTGATCGCGCTGACCGTGCTTTTCATCTTGCTCGAGGCGGCGAGCTTCCCGGCAAAGCTGCGAGCGGCTTTCGGGGATTCGGGTCGGGCGCTGGGCCGCTTTGACCAGATTGCCGCGAACGTCAATCGCTATCTTGCGATCAAAACGGCGGTCAGCTTGGCGACCGGCGCCACCGTGACGGCTTGGGTGGCGATCATCGGGCTTGATTTCCCCCTGTTGTGGGGATTGTTGGCATTCTTGCTGAACTATGTTCCGAATATCGGCTCGATCATCGCCGCGGTGCCGGCCGTGTTGTTGGCGGTGATTCAACTCGGTTTCGGATCGGCCGGGCTGGTCGCCGCCGGGTACGCCGGAGTGAATATATTGATGGGCAACGTCGTCGAACCGCGCTTCATGGGCCGCGGACTGGGGCTGTCGACGCTGGTGGTCTTCCTGTCGTTGGTGTTTTGGGGCTGGGTTTTCGGCCCGGTCGGGATGCTGCTCTCCGTTCCGCTCACGATGACCGTCAAGATCGCCCTCGAAAGCAGCGCGGAAACCCGCTGGATTGCCATCTTGCTGGGGTCGGAGGCGGGGGTGCGCGAGGGCGGGTCGGACCCAAAAGAGGCAGCGGGCAAACAGTCGAGCGTGCGCTCGGAACGCCCGATGTCGCCTTAGCTCAGCGAGGCTGGAAGGCCTGGGGGGGACGAACTGCCCTTCTGATTCTTGGCTGCTATACTGAGAAGCACTTCCCCGGGAGTCGGTATCTAGTCCTTTCCGGGTCAGGAATTTCTCCCGAGTCATATCTCGCTTGCAACGATCGACGTGTGGAAGATCCGCTGCCGGCGGAATATCGAGGGTAGGCCTGTGCCGAAACTGAAAACTCATCGTGGCGCGAGGAAGCGGTTTAAGCTGACTGCTTCCGGGAAAGTCAAACGGAACCACTCGATGAAGAGCCACATCTTGACGAAGAAGACCACGAAGCGGAAACGCGGTCTGCGCAAGAGTACGCTCGTGAGTCCCGCGATGGAAAAAGCCATCAGGCGAATGATCGCCGGCTAGCGAACCGAAAGCGCGCGGGCAGCGCCAACCAGGCACGTGCCTGACCCGCCGCAACCGAGCCTAGAGCTCGCGACCCCAACAAGGAGGAAACCGTGCCCAGAGTCACACGCGGTACTAAACGCCGTCAGAAACGCAAGAAACTTCTGGCCCAAGCCAAGGGCTACTACCAGCGCAAGAGCAAGCTCTACCGCTACGCCAAGGAAACGGTCGACCGCAGCCAAAAGTTCGCCTACATCGGGCGGCGGCTCAAAAAGCGCGATTTCCGTTCGCTGTGGATCATCCGCATCAGTGCCGGGGCGCGCGCCAACGGACTTTCCTACAACCAGTTGATTCACGGCCTCAAGCTGGCCGAGATTGACTTGAACCGTAAGATGCTGGCCGAGTTGGCGGTCCAAGACCCGGGGGCCTTCACGCAATTGGTCGAACGAGCCAAGGCGGCGATCGAGGCGGGTCCGAAGGCAGTCCCGGCCGCAGCTGATGCGCCGGCGGCTGCCGCGGAAGCACCCGCGGCCGAAGCCACCCCTGAGCCCGCTCCGGCCCCCGAAGCACCCGCGGCCGCCGAGGCGGAGCCGCAAGCTGAGGCCGCTCCCGCCGCCGAGGCGGAAGCCGAAAAGCCGAAAGAGAAGGCCGCCAAGAAAGCGGCCGCGAAGAAGACCTCGCCGAAGGCGGAAGCCGGGGGCAAAGAAAAACCCGCTAAGAAAGCCGCGCCCAAGAAAGCGGCGGCCAAAAAGAAAGCCGCGCCGAAGGCGGAAGGCGAGAAGAAGCCGGCAGCGAAAGCGGCCAAGAAGAAAGCCGCTTCGAAAGAGAAAGAATCTTCCGAGTGATCCTGAAGGTCGGGAAGGAATCGTGCTTCCTGCCCGCATTCCCCCATGTCGATTGAGGACCAGGCGAAGCAGGTTCTGCCCGAGTTGCTCAAAGCCGGAGCAACCGTCGAGAAGCTCTATTCCTCGCTCGAAACCGCTTTTCGCCTCGAACGTAGCGCGGCGGCTTCCGAGGAGGATCTCAAGACGTTGCGCGACCGCTGGTTGGGTCGCAAGAACGGCTTGCTCGCCGCCGCCAACGACAATTGGCTCAAGAAAGCCCCGCGCGAGTTGAAACCGCGAATCGGGCGTCTGCAAAACGAAACGAAGCGTTCGTTCGAATCGGCTTTGGCCGAAGCGATCGAAGAGCTGGCCGAGGCCCGCCTGGTTCGTCCCGTGATCGACGTGACTTTGCAGGGACCGGAGCGCCACATTGGCGCCGTGCATCCGCTGCGCATCGTCGTCGAAGAGATTTGCTCGATTTTCCGCGGGCTCGGGTACTCCATCGCTGAAGGACCGGAGATCGAGAGCTTTCATTACAACTTCGAGGCGCTGAACTTTCCGCCCGATCACCCGGCCGTCGATGAGATGGACACCATCTTCATCGAAGACAAAGTCCTGCTGCGCACCCACACCTCGCCGATGCAGATTCGCATCATGGAGAATCAGAAGCCGCCGTTGCGCTACCTGGTACCGGGCAAAGTCTATCGCCACGACACGGCCGATGCGACGCACAGCCCGATGTTTCACCAAATCGAGGGGTTCGCGGTCGACGAGAATATTACTTTCGGGGACCTCAAGGGAACGCTCGATCATTTCGCCAGGAAACTATTCGGGTCGGCGATCAAGACGCGTTTTCGGCCGAGTTTTTTCCCGTTCACCGAGCCGAGCGCCGAGATGGATGTCACCTGCCAAGGTTGCGGTGGGAGTGGCTGCCGGGTCTGCAAGCAAACCGGCTTTATTGAAATGCTTGGCTGCGGGATGATCGATCCCAACGTCTTCGGAGCGGTCGACTACGACCCGGAGCGCTACCAGGGCTTTGCCTTTGGGTTGGGCATTGACCGCATCGCCATGCGCAAGTACGAGATCAACGACATCCAACTCCTTTACCAAGGAGATGTGCGCTTTCTGAGGCAGTTTCGGTAATGGAAATTCTGCTCAGTTGGCTGCGGGATTTCGTTGATATCCCTGAATCGCCCGCCGAAACGGCCGAGGCCTTGACGATGGCCGGGCTGGCGGTGGACGCGATTCAAGAGCGGGGCGGCGAACATGTTTTCGAACTCGACGTCACCGCCAACCGGCCCGATGCCCTGAGTCATTTCGGGGTGGCGCGAGAGATCAGCGCGATTTATCGTCGGCCGCTGCGTCCGCCGGTTTCCGAGGTCACTCCCGCCGCCGGGGCGGCTTCGTCGCGGGCTTCGGTGGAAATTCTCGATCCCGACCTGTGCCCGCGCTACTCGGCGCGCGTGCTGTTGGATGTTGAGATCAAGCCGTCGCCCGATTGGATGCGCAAGCGGCTCGAGCTGTGCGGGCAGCGCGCCATCAACAACATCGCCGATCTGACGAACTACGTTCTGCTCGAGACCGGCCACCCGACGCATGCCTTCGATCTCGACCTGCTCGACCAGGCGAAAATCATCGTTCGGCGCGGCGCCGCGGGTGAAGAGTTGCGCACTCTCGACGGGCTCGACCGCAATCTCAACGATGACCGTCTCGTCATCGCCGACGGCTCTCGCCCGGTTGCTCTGGCCGGGGTGATGGGGGGGCTTGACACCGAAATTTCCGATTCCACCCGCAATGTCTTGCTCGAAGCCGCTTGGTTCGAACCCGGGTCAATTCGCCGCACCGCGCGCGGCTACGGGATGCACACCGAGGCGTCGCACCGTTTCGAACGCGGAGCGGACGTCGAAGCCACGGTGTGGGCGCTGGAGCGGATCGCGCACTGGTTCGGACAAGTCAGCTCGGGCAGCGTTCAGGACGCCGTGATCGACGCCTATCCGCGACGGATCAACCGGGGGTCGATCACCTTGCGCGAGGAGCGCATCTCGCGACTGCTCGGGGCCGAAATTCCGTGGGTCCAGGTCGAGCGCATCTTGGTGGCTCTCGGCTTCACGGTCGAGCGCGCCGAGCAAGGATGGAGCGTGAAGCCGCCGTCTTTTCGCCTGGATGTCGAACGCGAGATTGACCTGATCGAGGAAGTGGCGCGAATCCACGGTTATCACCATCTGCCGACGACGTTGCCCTCGTCGACGGCGGCTGTCCAACAGCCCCCCCACGCGGCCGAGGAGTCGCGGACACGCTCGCTGCTGCGCGCGCTCGGGTATGACGAAACGGTGGCTTACGCCTTCATTGCGGAGCAGGAGGCCAAGCAGTTCGGCGACTGGCCGGCGGTAGCCGTGCGCAACCCGGTTTCCGAACTGTGGGCCGTGATGCGCAACACGGCCGTGCCGACGATGATTCGGGCTCTCGAATGGAATCTGAACCGCAACGAACCTGATGTCAAGTTGATGGAAATCGGGCGACTCTATCGGGCACAAAACGGCGGTTATCGAGAGCCGCCGTCACTCGTGCTGGGCGCTTGCGGCATGGCGCGGCGGCCCTCGCTGGGCGACCAGGGCAAGGAGTTTGATTTCTACGAACTCAAGTCCGATGTCGAGAGGTTGCTGGGTGATTTCCAACTCGGCGTGCCGGCCTTCGAGGTGCGCGGCGTGCCGGAGTATTATCAACTCGGCCAATCCGCGTGCATCGTGGTGGACGGCAGAACGGTCGGTTATCTAGGGGCGCTGGACGCCAAGATCGCCGCCGGCCGCAAGATTCGGCGCTCGGTTTTCATCGCGGAAATCGAACTCGATCGCTTGTGGGAAGCCGGGCTGCGCGAACGCGTTTTCGAGCCGCCGGCACGCGTTCCGGCGTCGTACCGGGATTTTTCTCTCACCGTTCCGGAAGGGGTAAGCTTCTCGGAGATATGCGCGGCGATTGGGCGGCACGAGTTCCTGGTGCGCCTTGAACCGCTCGAAATTTTCCGCGGCGAGCAAGTACCCGAGGGTTTCTTTAGTCTGCTGCTGCGGGCGGTTTGGCAGAAGGGCGACCAAAACCTCACCGACGAAGAAGTCAACCAATACGCGGCGCTGGTTACAGGCAGCTTGTCGAAGGCGCTCGGCGTGCGGCAGCGAGGCTAGTCGAACTTTTGTGTCCGCACGATGCTGCGGCCCTCTTCGAAGTAGACGAGCTGATCGGCCTTGATGTCGCGGACAATTTCGCGGCGTCCGTTGGGCCATTGGATGCGGATCGTGTCGACGACGGAGACCGAGCCCAGACCAAAGTGGAGGCGTAAGTCGTTGACCGAATAGTAGCTGTCTTGGCCGCGAACCTCTTGCGGCATCAAACGTCGCCCGACTTGGACGACCACTCGCGCGCCGATCGCCGTGCGATTTGATTCGACTCCGATCAGCTTGACTTTCAACCAATGCCCACCCGAGCCGACGTCGGTTCGAATCAGCGACGGCGGCTCATTCATGTTCATCACGAGGATGTCCATGTCGCCGTCGTTGTCGAAGTCGCCAAAGGCGCAGCCGCGACTTGAGTGCACGGTTGTCAGTCCGGGGCCGCAATCGTCGGTGACGTCGGCAAACGTGCCGTTACGCAGATTGCGGAACAGAAAGCGCGGTCCCTTGTAAGGATAGTCGGGGTTGACCTTTTCGACTTCGGGATAGACGTTGCCGCTGACATAAAAAAGGTCGAGCCAACCGTCGTTGTCGAAATCCACCAGGCCCGTTCCCCATTGCAGGTGGCGCGTGACGGCCCGCAGGCCGGCGTCCGAGGATTCGTCGGTGAAATAGCCTTGGCCGTCGTTCAAGTAGAGTCCGGGCGTATCGTCGGCGAAATGGGTCTTGACGATGTCAAGGCGGCCGTCGCCGTTGTAGTCGCCCAGCGCCAAGCCCATCCCTGCCTGCGCGGAGCCGTGAGCGCTGTAGGCCAAACCCCGCTGCGTCGCCACGTCGGTGAACGTTCCGTCTTGGTTGTTGCGGTAGAGTATGCTCGCGCTCGAGTCGCAAGCGACGTAGATGTCGGCCCAGCCGTCGTCGTTGAAGTCAGTGGTGACGGCCGTCATCCCGTGACCCTCGGCGTCGAGCACGCCGGAGTCTTCGCTTACTTCGGTAAAGGTGCCGTCGCCGTTGTTGTGGTAGAGAATGTGCGAACCCTTCTGGAGAGTCCGCGGTCCGAAAGCCACGGGAACGCCTTTCCAGGTGACGCGCCCTTTGGGGGGCATGTTTGCAAGGCTCTTGACGCCAATGTAGTTGGACACAAAAAGGTCGAGCTTGCCGTCGCGGTCATAGTCGATGAACGCGCAGCCGGCGTTCCAGCGTTTGGGGTCGCCGCCGACCCCGGCCTCGTCGGTAACATCGCTGAAGGTGCCGTCGCCGTTGTTGTGATAGAGCGCGTTCTTGCCCCAGTAGCTGATGAAGAGATCGTCGAAGCCGTCGTTATCGTAGTCGCCGATCGTGACGCCGTTGGCCCAGCCGCCGCGAATGAGGCCGGCTTCCTTGGTCACATCGGTGAAGGTGCCGTCGCGATTGTTCTTGTAGAGACGGTTGGTGGGTTCTTCTCCTTTCGGGAAGCCTCCGCGGCGCGAGCCGTTGAGGATCAGAATGTCGAGCCAGCCGTCGTTGTCGTAGTCGTAAAAGGCCACGCCGCAGCCGTTGGCTTCGGTGATGTAGTCGGTGGTCTCTTCCTCGCCGTAGTAGACGGTGTGCGTGAGGCCGGCTTGGGGCGCTACGTCGACGAACCGAACGGGGTAGTCGCCGGATTTCGAGGTCGGAGACAGGGTGGGGGAAGGTTCGCCGGCGGAGCCGGTTTGCTGGGCCGGGGCGGCGAGCGGAGATAGCAGGGTTAGGCGGCCGAGCAGTTCCAATAGTGTTCGCCGAGTCGGTTTCATTGGGGTTTGTGGCGGGCCAATCTATTTTCCCACAGGCCGAGGGCGACGCCCGACAGAAGTGGCGGCGCGGCGGGTATATACTCTTTACTAGTGTCGGCACTCAGTCTTGGGGTACTGCTGGTATTGCTCGCGGTCCCCGCACTGCGGGGCCGGGATTTTCTTGAAAATCCGGAGCGCTTCTGGGTACATGAGTCCGACTACGCCGGGTCGAAGACGTGCCGCGCCTGCCATCAAGAAATTTACCAACGCCAACAAGCCGGCAACCACGCCCGCTCGCTCCGGCCCGCCCGTGAGGTTTCGCGGTTCACCGGCCGACTCCCGGTCGAAAGAGCGGATCGCGTCGGCGGCTCGACTCTAACCCTGCGGAAGAATGCCGACGGCGACATTCAACTCACCGCGAACAGGGACGGGGAAGAAGTTTCCGGAGTTCTGGCTTGGGCCTTCGGCAGCGGCGTCAAGGGCATCACGCCGATCGGCCGCACCGCCGACGGGCAACTTTTCGAAAGCCGACTCACGTGGTACGAAAGCCTCGGGGATATCGAGTTCACCACCGGGGCTTCGAAATACGACCCGCAAAGCGCCCGCGAGAGCCTAGGGCGGCAACTCACTCACAAGCAAGTCGCCGACTGTTTCGGCTGCCACACGACCGGTTACGACAAAGAGCGACAAGCACCGGCCCGCGATGAGATGGGCGTGGGCTGCGAGCGCTGCCACGGCCCCGGACAAGCCCACATTCAGGCGGTAACGAGTGCCCGCCCGCCCGCGCAAGACATTTTTCATCCCGGACGGTTGGGGGGATTCGCGCAGGCGCAAATGTGCGGCGCCTGCCACGGCGCGCCGCCCGCGGATAACGATTTCGACGCGCTGCGACAGGTCGAAACCATGGTCCACAGCGTGCGGTTCCCCAGTCAGAGGATCGTGTTGAGCCGCTGCTTCAACGAAAGCTTCGGGGATCTGAAATGCACGACCTGCCACGACCCGCATGTCAACGTACGGGACGAGGCGGCCGGCCACGACCAGTCCTGCTTGGCGTGCCACAACACGGCGGCACGGGAAGAGGCGGCGGTTTGCCCGGTGGGGACGACGAAGTGTTCGAGTTGCCACATGTCCAAGGAACGGGTGATGCGTCATTCGCTTTTCAGCGATCATTGGATTCGTGTCGTCGACCCTAACGGAGGATAGGCTAAGGTCGCGGATCGACGCGACCGGCGAGACAAGATGCAAGTGATTGACCTGTTAGGGAAACGCGCGACGGCCGCGGCCGCGTTGGGTGTCGCGCTGCTGTGCCCGGTCCCCCGCATATCGGCGCAGCCGGCCTCGTTGAGCCCCGCTGACCGCGCGTTTATCGAGCAGCATTTTCGACAGGCGAAGAACCACGAAGCGTCCCGCGAGTGGAAAGCGGCGGCGGCTGCATACCGGCTGATTCTCGACAAATACCCGACAGCCCTGCCGCGTGTTTACCAGAACCTGGGGTTGGTTTCCTACTATCAGCGCGATTACGACGGGGCGATCCTTGTCTTCGAGCGGGGTCTCGAGCTGGATGCGGGCATGCCGGGCAGTCGGCTGTTTCTCGGCATCTGCTACATGAACACCGAGCGGCCCGAGCAAGCCCTGAAGCATTTGCGGATCGCCCACCGGCGGCAACCGACTCCCGAAAGTGCTCGAGCCCTGGGGCAAGCTTACATGGGTCGCCGCCAGTACCGCGAAGCCATTGCCCTATTCAAAGAGACCCTTACCCTTCCCGGCGTGGAAAAGGCGGAGCTGCTTTTCTTGATAGCCGACAGCTACCTAAAGCTGGCCGAGCGGACGGTGAACGAACAGGCTCGGCTGCACCCCCGATCGAAGCATACGTATTTAGGAGCGGCCAAGTTGTTCGAGAGCCGGCAAGGCTATCAAGTGGCGGCGATCAAGTATCTGGAAGCCGCCGAGCTGGACCCGATGAATGCCGCGATCTTTTTCCCGCTGGCCCGCATGCTGGCCATCTTGGGGCTCGATGAGGCTTCGCGGTTAGCGCTTGAACGCTACTGGAGTTTGATGCCGCGGGTCCCGAAGAGCCCGATTGCCGCGGCCATGCTTCCGAAAGAGCAAGTCGCCGAGATCGGCACGAAAGTTGATTTCCCGGGCATTCTCGGTTCGCTTCCCGCCGTGGACCCGGAGCGACTGCCTCCGCTTCCGATGACGACCGGCGATATCAACGAACCGCTCGGGAAGCAACTCGCCTCCGACCGGACGGGCCAATGGCAAACGGCGGTCGATGCTCTGGCGGAAGGGAACTTCAGGCAGGGACTGACGGCGCTCGACGCCGTGCCGGGCGGACAGCCGCCGTGGTTGGCGGATTACCTCAAAGTCGAAGCGCATATTTGGCTCGACGACTACCGCTCGGCCGGGGCGCGGATCGACCAATCGTTTGTTGGTCGGCAAGCGGTGGAAGCGGTCGAAATGTTACGCGGCGAGATCTATCGCCAGCTCTCGATCGAGCATTTCGCCGAGCTTGTGGAGCGGCATCCGGAGTCGTGCCGGGCGCATCTGGTGAAGGCGCAGAATCTGGCCGCGCAGGAAAAGGCCGAAGCCGAGGGCGAGTTCCTGGCGGCACTCGAGGGATGCCCTTCGCAGACGCAGATCCGCGTCGAGTTGGCGGATTACTATTTGTGGAATTCGCGGTTTGAAGACGCACGGGCGCAATGTTTGGAGGAATTGAAAATCAACCCCTATTCGAGCGCGGCGAAAAAGCGGTTGGGGCGAATCCACGTCCAGCTGCGCGACGCCGAAAAGGGCCTCGCTTATCTCAAGCAGGCGGCCGAAGCGGACCCGGAAGACCCGGATATCCGCACGGATATGGGGCGCGGTTATGAACTGGAAAGCCGCTGGGAAGAGGCGGTGGCGGAGTATCAATTGGCACTGCGGCTGGACCCGACGCTGAACCGCGTGCATTATGTGTTGGCGCGGCTCTATCGCCAATTGGGTCAAAGGGACCGAGCCCGCGAAGAGTTTCGACTTTTCAAGGCCGGCGAGGACGAGGACCGCCGCAAACGCCGCGAGCAGATTCAAAGGCTGCGACAGCGGGAAGCCGAGTAGCGCATGACGGTCCCCAAGATCGGACCCGCGTTGCTTCTCGCGGCTTCGCTGTCGGCCGGCTCCCCGCATTTTGTTGATATGGCGGAACAGGCGGGTCTGCGAGACGTGTTCTACTGCGGCGGCGACGACCGCAAGGACTACATCATCGAAACCCTTGGCGCGGGTGTGGCGCTGCTCGACTACAACCGGGACGGATACTTGGACGCTTTTTTCGTCACCGGCAGTACGCTCGAGGGGTTCCCCGAGGGCCGGCATCCGAGCAATCAGCTCTACCGCAATAATCGCGACGGGACCTTCACCAAGACCACCGAGCAAGCCGGTCTCGGCAGCGCGGGGTGGGGTCACGGGACCTGCGTCGGGGATGTGGACAACGACGGCTTCGACGATTTATTCGTTACCTTCTTCGGAGAGAACCGGCTTTACTACAACACCGGCAAAGGCTCTTTCCGCGAGATCACGGCCGACGCCGGGCTTTCTCGCGAAAAGCGTTGGTCGACCGGTTGCGCCTTTCTCGACTACGACCGCGACGGGCTGCTGGATCTGTTCGTCGCGAATTACATTGTGTTCGACAAAGACCGCGTGCCCGCCCGCGGCAGCGCCCCAAGCTGCCGCTGGAAGGGACAACCCGTGCTCTGCGGCCCGCGCGGTCTGCCGGGCGAGACGAACGAGCTGTATCGCAATCTCGGCGGCGGCAAATTCAAAGACGTGACCGAAGCATCGGGCGTAGCCGCCGTGGACGGTCGCTACTCGCTGTCGGTGACGACGCTCGATTACAACCGCGACGGCCGGCCCGACATCTACGTGGCGGTCGATTCGCAGGCGAGCATTCTCTTCCACAACAAGGGCGACGGGACGTTCGAGGATGTCGGGATCTTCGCGGGCGTGTCTCTTGACGACAACGGAAAAGTGCAGGCCGGCATGGGTTCGGCGGCGGGCGACCTTGACGGCGACGGGAACGTGGATCTGATCAAGACCAATTTCATTGAGGAAACGACGAATGTCTACGTTAACAACGGTGACGAGTCGTTCACTGACCGGGTCTTCTCCCACGGAGCCGCGGTGAGTACGGAATACATGGGCTGGGGGGTCGGGTTTCTCGACTACGACCGCGACACCTGGGCCGATCTGATTGTCGTCAACGGGCATGTTCACCCCGAGATCGAACCGCTGGTTCCGAATAACCCCTACCATCAGCGGCGTCTGCTCTACCGCAACATCGACGGCAAGAAGCTCGAAAATGTCAGCGCATCGGCGGGGCCCGGGATCACGACGCCGCATTCGAGCCGGGGCCTGGCCGTGGGGGATTACGACAATGACGGCGATGTCGACGTCTTTGTCAACAACATGAACGAAAGGCCCAGTCTGTTGAGAAATGACACCGAATCCGTCGGAGGCTTTCTCTCGCTGAAGTTACGCGGCGCCAAGTCGAACCGAAGCGCGATCGGGGCGCGCGTCACGGTGACCGCCGGCAACCGCGTCATGGTGCGCGAGGTGCGGTCGGGCTCGAGTTTCATGTCGAGCAGTGACTTGCGGCTGCATTTCGGGCTGGGCGAATTCGAAACCGTCGCGGAGATCGAGGTCGAGTGGCCGTCGGCTGATTCGCGCGAAACGATCGAGGGGGTAGAAGGGAATCAGTTCGTTACGATCACCGAGGGGAAAGGAATTACGGAGAGAAGAGGGGTTGCAAGCGGGCCGGAATGAACGGTGCCGCAACCACGGAGCCCCGAGCGCAAACGACGGGCCCGCGTGATCGACGCAACTTCGGGAAGCCTTCCGGTTCCCAATCGAGAAAGGCGCGTTTGCAAGAGCGGCTTTTTCATAGACTGGGTATTGGGTCCGCTTTCGTTGAACGATCATGAAGACCGCTATTCTCGGGTTGCCCCAGGTCGGGAAAACCTCGCTATTCACCATTCTCACCGGCTCGGCGCGCCAAACCCATATCGGAGGGACGCAAGCTCAGGTCGGCGTCACGCGCGTGCCCGATGCGCGGCTTGACGCGCTGGCCGCCGTCTTCGAGCCCGACAAGGTCACCCACGCCGTCATCGAGTACGCCGACATGCCGCCGACCTCGCGCGAATCGCTGGCTGACGCCGGCTACGTCGGAAGCTTGCGCGCGGTCGACGCCTTTGCGCATGTGTTGCGGGTTTTCGAAGACGACACGGTGATGCACGCCGAAGGTTCGATCGACCCGGAACGCGACGAGGCCAACCTGGATCTCGAACTCATCATCAATGACCTGGCGGTGATCGAGAAACGCCTGGCGCGGGTCGAGAAAGACATGGGTCGCATCAAGAATCCCGAGCTGCCGCTCGAGCGGGACATTCTCGAAAAGGCCAAGGCATTTCTTGAATCCGAGCGTCCGCTGCGCGAGATGGAACTCGACGTCGATGAGGCCAAGCGATTACGGGGCTTTCAATTTCTCTCGGAAAAGCCCATGCTGCTGGTGTTGAACCTAGGGGAAGCACAGGCGGGCGATCTCCATGATATCGAGCAGGACTACCGCCGACGCCGTGCCGAGGGCCGCCGCAATATGGACGTAACCGCGGTGTGCGGCAGCGTGGAGGCGGAAATCGCCGAACTTGAGCCTTCCGAAGCTCGCGAGTACATGGAAGGTTACGGCCTTAGTGAGCCCGGCCTTGATCGTTTGATTCGTGCGAGCTATTCGCTGCTCGGGCTGATGTCGTTTCTGACGGCGGGCGAGAAGGAAGTGCGTGCCTGGACCATTCCGAAAAACAGCACGGCGGTGAAGGCAGCGGGGGCCATCCATACCGATTTCGAGAAGAAATTCATCCGGGCCGAGGCGATTCATTGGGAGAAGTTGGTTGGGCATGGGGGGTATGCCGGGGCGCGGAAGCATGGGGAGTTGCGGGTGGAAGGCAAGACCTATGTTGTCGAGGATGGGGATGTTCTGGTGATTCGGCACGGGTAGCGCGGGCCGAAGCAGGTAGAACCGCGCAGGGCAGGCTTGGGGACCTGCCCCACCGGGCCCCCACGGGTATTGGCCGGACGCCGAGCCACTATTCGCGGAACGTTGCTTCGGTGAACGTGAACAGCTGCAATTGCCTCAGCTCGAAGCGGCGAAATTCTTCGAGGTAATAGTTCCGCGCGAGTTGCAGGCCGAGGGCGGTCTCGGTCGTCGTGGATCCGCCTTGACGGCGGTTCATGAGTGTGACCGATAGGTTGAGGATCGTGTTGCCGAGGAAACCCTCCCGGAAGTAGCAGAAGATGTCTTGGACGCCGCGGAAAACGGCCTGGACGATTTGATCGTGAGGATGAAACGGGGCATCGCCGTCGGCGTAATTGTAATGCGCGAAGTCGATTTCGACATCGAATAGTCCCGTGCAACTCTGGCCGCGGTCCTCGTCGATCGCATCGCGCGAAATCATGTCGATGCGTTTCATGAATCCGTCGTGGAAGCCATTGAAGTAGTCGAAGGCGGCGGCGGCTTCTTCGGGCGAAGAGACCTGATAAATTCGCGGTTCCGACATCTTATTCGCCCCTAAAGCCCGTCAGTTTTGAGTTTCCGCTGTTTCGTCACTCCACGACTGGTTTCACAACCGCCACGCCGATTTCGGAAAGCTCTTGGGTCAAGGTCTTCAAGTGCCCTTCATCGCGGTAGGTCCCCACGATAGCTCCGCCCGAGCCGGCGAACTTAGCGGTCACACCGGCCCGGCGGGCGGTCTCGACCATCTCCTGATTCCCGGCGCTGATGCGGTAGATCCGCGAGCGCAAGTCATAATTGGCATCGACGAGCCGCGCAAGGTTTTCCGTGTCGCCGTCAACGAGGGCCTTGCGCCCCTGCTCGGCGATGTCGGCCCATATTTGCATCGCCTCGACGACGGAGCTGTCGCCGCCCATATAGCGGGCGCGAATGTTGTTGTGAAAAACTTCGGTGCCTTCGCTCAAGCTGGTGCGATAGGCGACGTAGATGTTGGGCAGCAAGCCCGGGTCGAGCTCTTCGTAGTCGCCGTAGCCGTCGCGCTCCATTCGCTCCTTGGCGAAGTCCATATAGACAAGGCCTTCGTAGACCTGAATCACGCGGTCCTGTAGGCCGGCCGCTACGCCCAATTCCCGCGTCTCGGTTTCGAGGGCCAAATTCACCTGCACGGGCCGAGGAATTTCGATTTCGAAATGATTCATCAAGGCACGTAGAGTGGCGGTGATGATGGCGCTTGACCCTCCCAAGCCGAGACGTTGCGGAATATTCGATTCATATTCGATGGTGAAGTTGCGGTCGCCGATTTCGATACCCTGCTCGGCGCAATAGTCGGTGAAGCGCATCAGCAGCGCTTGGATAATGCGGATCCCGCCGTAGTAGCCCCGCCAGCGAGTGGTCTCGCGCATGTCGTCGAGACTTTCCCAGATCGGGAAATCGGCTTTCGAGGGACGAATTTCGACACGGGCGCTGGGGTAGAGCAGAACGCGGGCGCGAAAGTTTCGCAGGCTGAAGGCGATGGTTTTCCCGAAATAACCGTCGCTGGGATTGCCCAGTAAACCGGCGCGGGCGTAGGCTCTGGTTTCAATCATCGGTCGCTCCGTGGCGAGTCAGCTCTCACACAGCCCCGTAGTAACCGTCGCGGCGCACGAGTTCGATCGGCATGCCGAAAAGCTCCGAGAGCCGAGGCGAGGCCAAAACATCCTCTTTCGGACCGTCGTGAAAAACCTGACCGCCTTTCATCAGAACGATGCGGCTGATCTCGGGGATGATGTCGGGCAAGTGGTGAGTGACCATCACGATCATCGTTCCGCGGTTCGTGATCTTGCGTAGGACCTCTCGAAACTCGCTGACCGCTCGCAGGTCGAGGCCGGCGGTGGGCTCGTCGAGAATCAACGCCCGCGGGTCGTGCACCAAGGCCCGCCCTATCAAGATGCGTCGCAGCTCGCCGGTCGACATCTGATCGGTTTGGTGATCGGCGAGGCGGGTGATTTCGAGCAGTTCGAGGACTTCGTCGGCTTTCTCGCGCATCGCGGCGGTGACTTCGTTGTGGGGCCAGATCTCGGTACTGCTAAAAAACCCCGACAGCAGGGCTTCGCGGCCGTTGATCTCGCGAGAACATAACTCGGCCCAATCCGGCGAGACGATGCCCAGCATCGGCCGCAGATCGAACAAGCGCCAGCGATCTTTCCCGAAGATTGTAAGCGAGGCGTCGTCGCGGTCCAGCGGATAACACTCGCGCATCAGCGTTTTGATCAAGGTCGATTTGCCCGAACCGTTGGGGCCGACGATGGCCGTGTTTTCACCGAGGCCGATCGAGACGGTCAGGCCGTCAAGTGCACGGCGGCCGGCACGCATGACGGTGATGTTGCGGAAGTCCAGCAGCGTTTCGGGCGCGGAATGGGAGGCCGTGGGAAAAGAGGTCTCTGCGTGCATGATGAGGTCGACGCGTCTCGACAAAACCCGGCTCGACGGGGTGGCCGCGGTTGAATTGTTCAAGATAACATGCGTTCGGCCGACCACCTGCGTCAGTTGGCCTATTCCGCGAGACACGAGTGTCGGCGGGTTGGCGGCCATCGTGGTGCGGCGGGCGCTACACTGGGGATCTGTTGCGGAGAGGACTATGAAATTCGTCGTTGCTATTGGGCTGGTTGTTGCCTCGGCTGTTGTAGCCGACGCGGGTGATTGGTCGATGTTTCGGGGTCCCAACGCCTCGGGAGTCGTCGAGGCGACAGGGCTTCCCGTCGAATTTTCACCCGAGAACAATCTCGTCTGGAAAGCCCCCTTGCCGCCGGGACACTCTTCGCCCGTCTTCGGCGACGACACGATCTTCCTCACCGGTTGGGAAGGCGACTCGCTGTTTACTTTCGCGATCAGTCGCGACGACGGCAAAATCCGCTGGCGCAGGGAACTCAAGCGCGGCCACGACGGGGAATTGCATGACGACAACAGCCCGGCTTCACCCAGTCCAGTCACCGACGGCCGCAACGTGTACGTCATGTTCCAAGACGTCGGCCTGCTCTCCTATGGCCCCGACGGCAATGAGCGTTGGCGTATTCCGCTGGGGCCGTTCAACAACCCCATGGGGATGGGCACGTCGCCAGTGCTTGCCGAGGGCAAGATTATTCAAGTGTGCGATTCCGAATCGGGCTCGTTCATTTTCGCTGCCGACAAAGAGAGCGGAGAGATCGTGTGGCGCAAGGAACGTCCTCTGGCCGCGCGCGGGTTTTCGACGCCGCTTCTCTACACGCCCAAAGACGGCGGCGGGCTACAGGTTTTGGTCGCCGGCTCGTTTCAGATCGAGGCGTACGCAGTCGCGGACGGCGAGAAAATCTGGTGGGTGCGCGGGCTGACCTGGCAACTTAAGCCCACGCCTGTAATGGACGCGGACACGATTTACGTCCAAAACTGGGCGGGCAACGCGGACTTGGGCAAACAAGAGGACGTTCCGGCTTTCGAGGAGATTCTCAAGACCCACGACAAAGACGGCGACGGCGCCCTCGCGCCCGAGGAAGCCCCCGACCCGAAGATGGCAAAGAGTTGGGAGGGTTTCGATCTAGACCGCGACGGCGTGATAGGACCGCGCGACTGGGAGTTCCATCGCATGAAGCGGGCGGCGGTGAATGCCGTGCAGGCCATCCGCCTCGGCGGCACCGGCGACATGACCGAGGGCGCCTTTCGCTGGCGTCACTATAAAACGCTCCCCAACGTCCCGTCGCCGCTGCTATACAAGGGCATTCTCTACACGATGAAAGAGGGCGGCATTCTGACGGCCTACGACGCGGAGACGGGGGAGATCCTCAAACAGGGCCGCTTGAAAGACGCCCTGGGGCGCTATTTTTCGGCGCCCGTCGCGGCCGACGGCAAGATCTACGTCACCAGTGAAGAGGGCAAGCTGACCGTGCTGCGGGCCGGGGCCGATTGGGAAGTGCTGGCAACGAACGACATGGGCGACCCGTGCTACGCCACGCCGGCGATTGTCGACGGGCAGATCTTTGTTCGCAGCACGGCCGGACTTTACTGTTTTGCGAAGCGGTGAGGACGGTTTGCCGATGAGCCGGCCCGCCGGTCTTCGATACACTGAACCTCACCCGATGAAGATTCTCGTTTCAGCCGGCGAAGCGTCGGGGGACCGCTATAGCGCCGAGTTGGTTGAAGCGCTCCGCAAGCGGTTTCCTAAAGCCGAGTTCTTCGGCTGCGCGGGCAAGCGACTGCGGGCGTCGGGCGTCCGCGCGGTTGTCGAAAGCGAAGAAATCGCCGTGGTCGGGATCTTCGAGGTCATCCGCCACATCCCGCGCGTGTTCGGAGTTCTCAAGCGTCTGGCTCGCGCGGCCCGGCGGGAGCGGCCGGCGATGGCGATTCTCACCGATTCGCCCGATTTTCACTTGCGTCTGGCCGCTAAGTTGAGAAAAGAGAGCGTTCCGATTTTCTACTACGTCGCGCCGCAGGTCTGGGCTTGGCGCAAGGGGCGACTACGGGTGTTGCGCCGAGTTGTCGATCATCTGCTGTGCATCTTCCCGTTCGAACAAGAATACTTTCGCGGCAATGGAATCGAGGCCACTTTCGTCGGGCATCCGCTCAACGGGAAGGTGACCGCGACAATGTCGCGCGCGGAATTCTTTCAAGCTCACGGGCTCGATGAGCAAGCGCCTCTGATTGCTTTGTTGCCCGGCAGCCGGCGCGGTGAGGCGCGGCGTCATCTCGAACCGTTGCTGGGCGCGGTAGAGCGATTACGCCGCGGGCGGCGCCTGAACTTCGTCCTGCCGGCGTCGTCAACGACGGGGAAGGAGTTTTTTGCGGAACGCATTTCCGATTCCACCGTCCATATAATTGAAGGCAATACGGAAAACGCGCTGGGGCATGCCGATTTGGCGTTAACAGCCAGTGGAACCGTGACGGTCGAAGCGGCGCTGTTGGGTGCTCCGATGGTTGTTTTCTACCGCGTGACCACCCCGTCGTGGCTGGTCGGCAAGCTGTTGGTGGACGTACCCTTCTACAGCATGGTGAACCTTCTCGCGGGGCGGCGAATTGTCCCGGAGTTGATTCAAGGCGATTGCACGGCGGAACGGCTGGCGGCCGAGGCGGAAAGACTTTTGGATGATGACGAGGCGCGCGAAACGATGCGGCGAGAGTTGGCCGAAATCGGGAAAAGTCTCGAAACATCGCGGCCTGCGGCCGAACGGGCGGCGGAGGTGATATGCACGGAATTCAAACTCCAGGGGGGATCGGCGGCATGAGACAGGCGCGATCGACACAGGCGCGAAGCGTCGGCGCGCGCGGCGAGACCCGCCGCGGTTTTTGGGCGCTCGGCCTGCTTCCGGTCGCCTTGGCCATAAGCTTGGCCGCCCCGGCGAGGGCGCAAGTCGAGCGGCCTCGTATCGACGTCGACTTCTACGACATTGACGCCGAGATCGACCTGGCGACGCAGACTCTCGAAGCGCGAGTAGACGTGCGCTTCACGCCGACCGAAGCCACCGACAACGTCGTTTTCGAATTGCACAACGCCCTCAACGTGAGCCGCGTGGAAGGCGAGGACGGTTCGGAAATACCCGCCGTTCGTTACGGTCAGGATTTCACGGTCCGTTTGAACTTCCCGCGATCCCTGGCTCCGGAACAAGCCGTAACCGTAACGTTTTTCTACGACGGCCAACTCGAAGGCACCCGCGATTCCCCCGTCGAAGGCTACGACCTGGCGACGATCGAGGCTTCGCGCGCCTACCTGCTCTACCCGGCGCGTTGGTTTCCCGTGAATGGTTACGGGGCGGACCGCTTTGCCGCCAATATTCATGTGAGTGTGGACCGCGGTCTGAAGGTCATCGGTAGCGGACTGTCGACTTCGGAAGAAAGTGACGAGAAGGTTCGTTATTCGTTTGAGTTCAGCCGGGCGTCGTTTCCCGGCAGCATTGCCGTCGTCTCGGGCGACGCCGTCAGCGTCGAGAGCGAAGGCGTGACGACCGACGTCTTTTTCTCCTCGGCCGACGAAGAAACGGCCGACTTGTACGGCGAAGCCGTCGGCCCGATAGTGCAATATTTCACGGGCCGATTTTTGCCGCCGTATTCAACCTCGTTGACCCTCGTCGAGGTCGGCGATCTCGCCCCGGCCGGTTATGCCGCGCCCGGTATTATCTTCTTGAGTTCCTATTCCCTTACGCCCGACGTCAACCGCCAATTACTGGGCACCCAAGTCGCTCGGCAGTGGTGGGGCGCGGTGACGTCGCCCGGAAGCCGCAACCACACTTGGCTCAACGACGGTATGGCGCTCTATTCCGCGATGCTGTTTGTCGAGGAACAGGACGGCGAGACGGGCTTCGATCCGCTGGTCGAATCGGTCCGCATCAACGCGTTGACCTACGACGACGTGCCGTTGGTTCAGGCGGGAAGGTTGGAAGAGTTCTCGCAAGAGGTCACGGCCTTGGCCGGCTACAAAGGCGCCATGGTCCTTCATATGCTCCGCTGGGCGATCGGCGACGAGGCGTTCTTCCAAACCTTATCGAATTTCATAGAGAAGTATGCCTGGCAAACGATGTCGACCGACGCCTTTCGCGAAACCGCCGAGGCGGTCAGCGGCAAGAGTCTCGAGCCGTTCTTCATCCAATGGACCGAGTCGCAAGGGACGCCGGAGTTCTCCCAGGAATACACCATCTATCGCCTTGGCGAGGGCGAAGGTTTTCGCGTGATCGGTAAGGTCAAGCAAGACATGGACACCTTTCGCATGCCGATCGAGTTGAAGATCGAAACCGAAGGCGAACCCGAGTTTGAAACGATCGACGTCAGCGGAACATCGTCCGATTACACGATCGATACGTTTGGGAAACCGCGTCGGGTTGTGCTCGACCCCAAGAACCGCATCCTACGCTTTGACGAGAAAATTCGGGTTCGAGTGGAGATTCGCAGGGGTGAGCAACTTGTCGAACTCGGCTATTACAACGAAGCGCTCACGAACTACCAAAAAGCCCTCGATATCAACCGCTATAGCTCACTGTCCCACTATCGCGTGGGCGAAGTCTTTCTCTTGCAGAACAACTACCAATCGGCGGCAAACGAATTTCGTGAATCGCTGAACGGCGATCAGGAGCCGGAGTGGACCATGGTGTGGTCGCACATCAACCTGGGCAAGATTTTCGACGTCACCGGCCAACGCGAGCGCGCTGTCAACGAGTACCAACTCGCCATCCGCACGCGCGACAACACCCAGGGCGCGCAGGACGAAGCCCGCAAATACCTCGAGAATCCCTACCGCCGCAAGCGCCGCGAAGAGCGGCTGTATTAACCGGCATCGTTAAACTGAACCGAATGCAGAGCCAGAGCCCAGAGCGCAAGCGACGGGCCAAGCGCAAGCAACCGCCCATGCGCTTCGGCACTGCGTCCCCCTGAAACGTTTCGCATCTCGAGATTGTTTTCTCCCAGCTCGACACAGTTGTAGCCTGGGCCCGTCGCTGTCTCTATGCTGTGAAGTGCAGTATGTATGCGCCTATCGGCCGTCCGCCGTCTCGGGTCGGCGGACCACGGCTTTGGCGGCGGCTACGTTGCCGCGGCTGTCGGCGACGCGAACGGCGACGGTATGCTCGGAGCTGTCCACTTCGGCCGTCTCGAAGTCGAAGGAGAGATTACCGGAATCAAACAGGCGCGTTGTCGGCGCCACGGGGGTCCACTCCCCGCCGTCGATGGAGTATTCAGCCTTGCGAACCTTCGTTGCGGCGTCCGCGGCGTCGAGCCGCACCCGGAGTCGCGTCTCGATCCGCTCGGCTGCGACATTTGACAAAATAGGCGCGCTGTTGTCAACGAGGAATGGCTCGCTTGTGCGGGTATCGGTCTCCGCTTGGCCGTGCGGATTCGACAGTCGGTCCGACACGGTCACGCGAACGCGGTAAAGACCGTCCGCGAAAGCGGTCGAATCCCAGCTATGGTAGGCGGTTTCGAAGTCGTCTTCGAGAACTTTCCACTCCGATTCGGATTCACCTCGTATTTCCAAGCGGTAGGTTAGCTTGTCTTGATTCGGGTCACGCACTGCCCAACGGGCGCCGATGCGACCGATTTCCTGGGTCACCATGTTGGGCTTTGTCGGCCGCACAGGAGGCTTCGCCGGAGGCTTTGCGTCAAGTGGGGGGAGATTCCGATTGCGAACTACACTCGGCTTGGGAGCCGTCACAAAGCGAAGATTGGGCCCGACCATCTGTAGATGAGTAAGTTTCGGCGCGACGTTTTTAGGTAGGTAATACAGGCGAACCGATTCCAGGAGAGGAGAGTCACCTTCGGCTGTCGGATTGAGCGTCGCGCGCCATTGAACGAAACGAGAGGCCGGGGAGCCGGCCGGTCCGCCGTCGGATTCGGTGACCGCCGCCGACCAATCACTCCAGTTTCGAGCGGTCCCGCGTAAGTTGCCGCTTCTTGTCGAGACCGCGATGCCGTTCGAGCCCGCGCCGGTGCCGCGCCACTGGATGCGACCCCATTCCGAAAAGATGTTCGCGTCGAAGGCCTCGCTCGTGAAGACACCTTCGGCGGCCGGGCCGGGGCCGAGTTCGTAGACGGCTCCGATATTACTCGTGGCGGCGAAGAGGCGTCCATCGGACCCGGCGGCGAGGGCGGTGATCTGCTTGGACGGGGTGGAGAGCACCAACGACCACGCCGTTTTCGAATCGAGCCTCAGCAAGTGCCCTCGATCCCCCGAGCCGATGACGAGTTTGCCGTCGCCGTCGAGGCCCAGGGCGTAGACGATGTCTTTGTCGGAACGCCACACCACCTCCGGTTGACCGTCGGGGCGGATGCGATAAACCTCGCTGCCGCCGACGATCTTTGCTTTGACGTTGGCGGTCGCCGGCCGAGCGGCTTGCTGTCGGGCGGCGGTTGCGTTCCCCGGCATTAGGGCCGCGCCGGCCGCCGCGGGCGCCGACGGCGTCGTCGCGGCGGGGAGCGGAGGGGGCGGCGCGCCCGCTGTGCGTTTACCGACGGCGGAGGCATACACGGTCCCGTCGGCGGCGCGAACCAGAGCCGTGATCTCTTTCTTCGCCGTTTGGTAAAGCACGAAGCCGTGCGGCTCGGCATCGGCTGAGCTGCTGGAAACGCGCAGGATCAGGCCTCCCGGGTCGGTTCCGACGACGAGGGTTCCGTCGTCAACGACGCTGATCGCCCGCACATGGGTTTGCTCAGTATCGAAATAGAGCGTTCCCTCGCCCGAGGGCGAGACCCGAAAGATCCGTCCCTTGGCGCCGCAGGCGAGAAAGAGATTGCCGTCGGAGTCGAAGGCCATGTCCCAGATGTAGTCGGCGTCGGGGTCGAAGAAGACGGAGGCGTTGCCCTCGGCGTCGATCTTGAAGACCTTGGCATCGGGGGATGCGGCGGCGTAGATGTTGCCGTCAGGACCAACGGCGAGGGCGCGGATCTCCACCGCATCGGTTTCAAACAGGGTGGTCGTCTCGCCATTGGGAGTAACCCGCAAGACCTTGGCTTCGGGGCCGGCGCCGATGTAGAGATTGCCTTGACCGTCAACGGCCAGCGCTTGGAAGTAGGAAGACGGCGCTTCGTGGATTTGCCGCGGCCGGGGCGCGAGCAGCAGTTTGCCGTCGCTTCGGATCGAGACGCCTTCCGCCCGGCCCTTCTCAAAGTGCTCGAAGGTCGTTTGGTCCCAGGTCTTGGTGGTTTCGGCGGATGCGTGGGGGCATTGCGCGATCAACGCCGCGGCGGCCGTGCCCCCGACGGCGATTCTTCGAAGAAGCCGAATGGCAAAGTGTCTGGTCACTGGACCTCGATGTCGATGATTTGGCGGCCGCTGACGATCGTATCGAACGACATGACGCTCTGATCGAGCGTGGACTCGCGCTCGACGAAAAGCCGCCGGCTCGCCGTGCCCTGCATCACATTGAGCACGGATGGCGGCAAGCTGGGCAGCGTCTTGTCGTCGAAGTGAGCCGTCGCCTCGGGGTGGCGCAGGGTTACGAAAAGCTGATGGTTGCCGTGTTCTTTGTTCATTACAGAGACGGTCTCGGCAAGCGACATCAAGCGATTCCGCGCACCGGCCATGCGGGTACCGCGATCGAGGGTTTGAGCGTCGCTGATGAGGACGCGCAATCGTCCTTCGGCGGCGGGAATGTTGACTTGGAACGAACGTTCGATGGGGTCGCCGCGATAGGGGCGCAACACGACACTACCCTCGACCTTTTCGCCCGCGCGTACGCGGGTGCGCTCGAGCCAGGCATTTTCGACGATCGCCAACCGCCGCCGGGGAAGCAAGTCCACGGTGAGATCAACGCGCTCGATGCGGGGCGTGTCGCCCGTCCCGGCGAAGACCCTTTGAATCTTGTTGCCGACCCAGCCGGCCAGCAGCAGGGGTGGCGGAACGGGCTGGGCGGTGGATGTCCGCATCGTCTCGAGCGAGATGCTGTGCGAGCCTTCGAAATCGATCTCACCGCTGAGCCGGAAGGTGCTTTCATCGGCGAAATCGTTGAGACCGTAGACGGAGTTAAACAGCGTGAAGACGATCAGAGGCGGCGTCCAGCGGCGATTCTGAAAGATGTCGCAGGCGATGTTCTTTTCACGCAGCAGGCGGCCGCTGTCGTCGTAGCGTCTTACGGCAATACGGACGGGGATCATCGGCGCTTGCTCGCCCATGACGCCGAGGATGCCCGACTGGCGATCTTGCCGCAGCGCGCCGACAATGTCGCCGGTATTGGCGATCTTGACCGGGTTCAGTTTCGACGCCAAAATGGTGATGACGTCGGCGGCGGCCATCGGCATCGCGATCGGCCCCATGCGGAACATCGCGTGACCGAAGGCCAGCACGCGTTCGCCGTCGTTATAGGTAACGGTCCCAAGCCCGCTGGCCGACAGGTCGCCGGAAACGAGCACGGCGGCCACCGGACTGCCCGGCGATAGACTTCGGTCTCCGCTGACGCCGGCCGAAGCGCCGCCGCCGGCCGCGCCCCCCTGCATGACGACCACGCCCGCCTGGCGGAAGTAGCCCCGAAAGACATCGAGCGCGCCCTGGTGAGCCCCGGAGAAGGTCAGCGGGGTCTCGATCGGGGTGATGTAGGAATCCGCCTTGACCTCGCCGTTGCGGGCATTCCAGATCTCGTGCGCCAGATCGGGTAGAGCGGCGGGAAAGGCTTGGGCCGGGCGGCCCTCGGGGCTCGAGGTGCTTGCGAAGTCGAACTCGCCGGCGGTCGCATGCGCTTGGATCGGGCGGCCCTGGTCGAGCTCGTCGATCTGCAGCATCAGTTCAATCGGCGTAATCCCGGCGATCGAATCGGGCGAAAAGACGCTAAAGCGTAGCGAAATCGCGCCCATCAACTTGCCGTTGTAGTAGACCGGGCTGCCGCTCATCCCTCCGGCGACGTTCGTGCGATCGGCCTTGCCCCCGAGCTTGGCCATGATGATGTGCTGACCGGGACCCCAAGAATTCCGCATGACGCCGAGAACTTCCACCGGCACCGCTTCGGCTTCGTGCCCGGAGAAGACGGTCCAGGCAACGGCTTCCATGCCCGGAGTCACTTCGTTAAGAGGCAGGATTTCAACCGGCCCGGGTTTCGGTGGTTCCGCCGCCTCGGCCGTGAGAGCCGCGAGAAGAGCGAGGACGACGGCAAAGGGAAGCAGCCGGTATCTTGAAAACCCACGCTCTGGGGATCGCATGAACTCGAAAATCATTTTGTGGGCGATTCTTTCTTCATTAGGTATAGCACGCGGGTCGGCCGACGTTCCTTGGCAACGCGAGCTAGCGAACATAGCCTAGCGACCGTAAATGTTCGATGTCGTATTCGTCGAGAAACTTGAATTGGGAGCTGCCCACGACTTGCGCAAAGTACTTATCGGCTTGCTCGCGTCGCTGTTCGATCGATGCCAAGATTTCGGCGATCTCGGCGTCGTCGACTTCGTCAATCACGTTGTTGCGTTCAATCGCCCGACCGTCTCGATAGAATTCGAGCCTCTGCTTTCCGTTGCTTTTGTTGATGCTCACGATGAGCTTGATCTCCCCTCGAATCAGGGCGAAGCGGCGAAACGGGCCGCGGTGGTGCTGTTCGGAGAAACTCTCCGCCTTGCCTTGCCGCCACTCGGCCGGATCGGCGAACGCTTTCCCGGAGAACTCATGTTCGGTCCGAATGCCCAAGACTTGAAGCAGGGTAGGCAGAAGATCGATTGAATCCGTCAGCCCTTCGACGCTCCCCGAGGGCACGCCCGGTCCCCACAACACCAACGGCACGCGCAACAATTCGTTGTACAACGTATAGACGTGCTCGAAGCCGCCGTGA
Organism: Bryobacterales bacterium; assembly: GCA_965248235.1. Classification (GTDB taxonomy): domain Bacteria; phylum Acidobacteriota; class Terriglobia; order Bryobacterales; family UBA6623; genus UBA6623. The sequence goes on from CBDFIU010000005.1 coordinate 1,319,569, forward strand.
TCATAAAACTCCTCTCCGTGATCGGAAGTGACCGCGATGACGGTTTCGGGATCTTCCCGCTTGACGGTATCGAAGAGCTCTCCGATCAGCGAATCGTCGAACAAAATCGAGTTGTCATAAGCGGCGACGACGTCCTCAAGGTGTTTGTAACCTCGGACTCTGCCCACCTGGAGCGCCTTAGGGTTGATCGGCGTGGCGCCGTCCGGCTTGAATTCGCGCAATTCCGGCAGAGACTTGTATTGGTGAACCGCCATCAGGTGGCACCACACGAATACTGGTTCGCTCTCACCCCGTAGCGCATCGATGCAGGCACGCATCGTGGCGGCGTCGTCGTGCTTGCCCGGCACGAAATTATACTCGTCGTAGCCGTGGTCGTACCCGAATTCCGGAGTCATGTGGTAGTTCGTGACGAAAGCCTTCGTCTTGTAGCCTGCTTGTTGCAGGATTTCTCCCATAGTCAACAGCTTCGGACTGAGCACGTCCACGCGTGGATTCTCACCGGCGGCCTTGAGCTTGGCAATGTGGTGCAGGGAGTCGAACTGGCCCTCTCGCGAGCCGTGGGCCGAGGGGTGAAGGCCCGTCACAATGGAAGCGACCGAAGGTTTGGTCCACGGTGCGTTAGCGAAATGCGATTGGAAAACAAGGCCTTCCTCGGCGATGCGACGAAGGGAGGGCGTGGTGTCGCGTTCGTAACCGTAGACGCTTGTGTGGTCGGCTCGAAGCGTGTCGACGAGGACAAGGATCAGATTGGGTTTGGCCAGCCCCCCGCCACAGCGAGTGAACGCCAACAGGACCGCCATCGCCATTACCAGCGAAAACGCGGCCGAAAATCCCTCTCTTTTCACATGCGCCATTCGCCCCGAGCCTCTCTCAACATCGTAGCCGACTCACGGAGATAACGGCGTGTATCGATCGCGGTCGTCGTGCCCTGATGTAGTGTTCGCCGCGCTCGGGTCAAGGGACAACCTGTAGATCCCGCCGCAGCCGTTCCAGCTCGGCGTGAAGCTCGGCTTGGACTTTTTCGTAATCAGGGTCGCCGTAGCGGCTCGCAATTTCGCGCGGGTCGCTTTCACGGTCAAATAATTCCCACTCGGCTGTATCGGGGTAATGGATCAGCTTGTAACGATTGGTCGCGACACCGTAGTGCGGGACGACGTTGTGGACATCACGTTCGTAGTAGTGATAGTAGAAGCTCTCGCGCCAGTCCTCGACGGCCTCCGACCGCAACATGGGCGCCAGACTCGCGCCCTGCATGTCCCCCGACTTCGCGACCCCGGCGATGTCAAGAAACGTCGGCGCGAAGTCGAGGTTCGACGTGATCGCGCGGTTGACGCCGCCGGGCGCGACTTGCCCCGGCCAACGAACGATCAGCGGCGTGCGAAGAGATTCCTCGTACATCCAACGCTTGTCATACCAACCGTGTTCGCCTAGGTAGAAGCCTTGGTCGCAAGAATAGACGACCACGGTGTTTTCAGCCAGGCCACTCTCGTCGAGGTAGTCGAGCACGCGGCCGAGGTTGCGGTCGATCTGCGCGATGCAGCGTAAGTAATCCTTGATATAGCGCTGGTAATTCCAACGGACGCGGTCGGCGCCTTGCGGATTGTCTAGGCGCAGTTGTTCGTTCCTGGGCTCGTAGGCGGCATACCAAGCTTCGGCCTGCTCGGCGGTGAGTCGTCCGAAGGTTCGTTCCCATTGCGCGGCTTCCTGCTCGGAGAGGCCGGCGGGCGCGCGCGGGGCGATCTTCAGATCATAGGAATCAAACATATGGCGGCCGATTTCCATTTCCTGGTCGCGGGCCGGGGAGGCACGGTTGCTGTAGTCGTCGAAGAGAGTTTCGGGTTCGGGCACGGTCTCGCCGTCGAACATCGACAGGTATTCGAGGCCGGGCATCCAATTCCGGTGAGGCGCGCCTTGTGCTGATACATCAGCATGAAAGGCTGACCGGGCGCGCGGGTGTTTTCGAGCCAATCGAGAGCGAGGTCGGTGGTGATGTCGGTGGTGTGCCCTGGATAGGTCTTGGCGCCTTCGCGTGTACGGAAATCGGGGTTGTAGTAAGCGCCTTGGCCCGGCAGCACTTCCCAATGGTCGAACCCGGTCGGGTCGCTCTTCAGGTGCCACTTGCCGATCAGGGCGGTTTGGTAGCCGGCCTGTTGCAGCAATTTCGGGAAAGTCGATTGGTTGCCGTCGAAGGCCAATCGATTGTCGAGCACGCCGTTGAGGTGGCTGTATTTGCCCGACAAGATCACCGCCCGCGACGGGGCGCAGATCGAGTTCGTGACCAAACAGCGGTCAAAGCGCATACCCTCGCTCGCGAGGCGATCGATATTGGGGGTTTGGTTGATCTTCGACCCGTAAGCGCTGATGGCTTGGTAGGCGTGGTCGTCGGCAAAGACGAAGAGAATATTGGGCGGCGGGGTTTCGGGCGGGGAAGAACAAGCGGCGGCCCACGCCGATAACAGTGCGGCGAGGACGAAAGTGCGGGGTCGTTTCGTCATGGGGTAGGTAGCTCGGCTGGCGGACGCACCAAGTTTACCAGCGGGGCTCAGGCCGTTTCCGTGCGGCGCCTTGAGGCTGAACTAACAGTCGACCTTAGTCGCCCGAAGCCGGCTGCGGGTGCAGATCGATGCTGGCTCGCCGCCGCTCGGCGGCTTTTTCAGCGCGCTCTTCGAGCATCATGTAGATCACCGGAATGATCACCAGCGTGATGAGCGTCGAAGTGGTGAGACCGCCGATCACGACACGGGCCATCGGGGCTTGCATCTCGCCGCCTTCGCCCAGCCCCAGAGCCATGGGCGTGAGCCCGAGGATCGTCGTAATCGTGGTCATCAGAATCGGGCGCAAGCGGCGTCGCCCGGCGGTTACGACGGCGTCACGCAGGCTGTAGTTGCTCTCCCGGCGCAGCAGATTCGTATAGTCGACGAGTACAATGGCGTTGTTGACCACAATCCCCACCAAGACAATTACGCCGAGGAACCCTTGGATATTGAAGGTGGTTCCGGTGAGCAGCAAGATCATGATCACGCCGATGGCGGCGAGGGGAATCGAGAAGAGAATGATGAAAGGGTCGCGCAGCGATTCAAACTGCGAGGCCATGACCATATAGACCAGCACCAGGGCTAATAGAGCGGCGAAGAGCATGGCCAGGAAAGCCTCCTGTTGCTCTTCCCATTCGCCGCCGAAACGAATCTCGTAGCCTTCGGGCTTGGAAAGTTTCACAAAAGCCGCCTGCAAGTCGCCGACGATGCTGCCGAGGTCGCGGTCGGCGATCGTGCCGCTGATCGTAATGATGCGCTGCTGGTCGGCGCGATTGATTTCGATCGGACCTTCCTGGCGCTTCATTTGCACAATGCTTTCGGCGGGCAGGGTGCGGCCGCCCGGGGTGGTGATCGGAATTTGTCCGACGTTTTCCAGCGCCAAGCGGTCTTTTTCCTGTAGGCGCACGACGATGTCGTACTCGTCGCCCTCCTCGCGATAGAAGGACGCCCGGGTGCCGCCAATAGCGGTTTCCAGCGTATCGGCGACCTCGGAGACCCGTAGGCCGAGGCTCGAGGCCTTGGCGCGATCCACGGTGACGACCATCTCGGGCTGCCCTGGACGCAGGCTGACTTGCGAGCTGGTGACGCCGGGGGTCGACATCATGATGTTGCGGACTTCATTCGCCAATTTTTGCGCGACTTCGACCTGATGTCCGCGAATCTCGACCGAGAGTCGATCACCGTCTCCGCCACCGAAGCTGGTCATGCGGCGGATGAAGCTGCCGCTGACGCGGGTGCGAACCATCATGCCGGGCCGGGGCCGGACAAGGGTTCGAATTTCCGCGGCAACCTCTTGCGCGGAGCGATCGCGTTCGGCGTGGGGTACGAGTTGGACACGCAGGGAGCCCCTGTTCATACCGCTCGGTCGGAAGGGGCTCGGGTTAGTGCCGGATTCGCTCGAGACCGTCTCGACCTCGTCGGGCAACTGCTCGCGGATCGATTTCGACATCTCCTGCACAATGGCGTCGGTAACATCCACATGAGTTCCGGGTTCGAGTTCGAGCGAAACACGCACCTCGCCTTCGTCGGCTTCCGGCTGAAGCTCGACGCCGACATAGGGCGCCAAGTAGATCGCGCCGGCGAAGACCGCGGCGGCGCTGGCCACGACGGTCTTGCGGTGGTCGACGGACCAGGAGATGACGTGCGAGTAGCGGTCTTCAAGCGCGCGGTGGATGTAGCCCATAACCCGGATCAGGCCGGAGCGCTGCTCTTCGGCGACGGCGGCGCCCAGAAAATGGGAGCACAAAGTGGGCACCACGGTGAGGGCGATCGCCAGCGAGCAAAACAGCGAGAAGGAAACCACGTAGGCGAGCTGCTGGAAGTTCTGCGCCGCGATGCCGCCCATGAACAGCACGGGAACGAAAACAGCGATCGTGGTCAACGTGGAGGCGGTGATCGCGGTGCCGACTTCGTGGCTGCCCTGCAACGAGGCCTGTTGCAGGCTCTTGCCTTGTTCGCGGTGGCGGAAGATGTTCTCCAGCACGACGATCGAGTTGTCAACCAACATCCCCACGCCGAGCGCCAACCCGCCGAAGGAAATGATGTTCAGCGTGAAGCCGTTAAAGTACATCAGCGCGAAAGTCGTAATCACCGAGACCGGGATGGCGACGCCGATGATGGCCGTGCTCGAGATGCTGCGCAGGAAGAAGAACAGCACAAAGACCGCGAGCCCCGAGCCCATCAACGCCGCGTCGCGAAGGTTCGAGATCGCGCCGCGAATGAATTTGGACTGGTCGAACATGGCGGTGACATGGATGTTCGGGTAGTCACGATGAATGCGCTCGACCTCTTCCCAAACAGCGTCGGTCACTTTGACCGTATTGGCCCCGGACTGCTTGTAGACCATCATGTTGACGGCCGAGCGTCCGTTGACGGTGACGTAATAGCGAATATCCTCGTGCGAATCCTCGACGGTGGCGATGTCGCGCAGATAGACCGGCACGCCGTTGCGGGTGGTGACGCCGACCTTGAGAATGTCGTCGACGTTGGTGAATTCACCGCTGGTGCGCAGCAGGACCTCATAACGCCCCTCGCGTACGGGCCCGACCGGACGGTTTAGGTTTTCGTTGCGGACGGTTCGGACGACTTCGGCGACCGAGAGGTCAAGGGCACGCAGTTTCTTGAGGTCGAGATTGACGTGAATCTGGCGTCGCAGGCCGCCGCGCACGGTGAACTGCGCCACGCCGGGAACGCGTTCCATGCGGTATTGCAGGTTCTTTTCGGTGAAATGGCGCAGTTGGCGCGAATCCATGTCGTCGGCGGAAACCGCCATATACAGGATTGGGAATTGCGTGGCGTCGAACTTGAAAATGGTCGGCGAGTCCATATCTTCCGGGAGCAAGGCCCGGCGGCGGTCCAGACGCGTACGCAATTCATTGGCGGCTTCGTCGAGGTTGGTGTCGAAACTGAAACGGACGCGTATGAACGAGCGGCCCTCGGTGGAGCGCGATGTGACCTCCTCAACCCCGGGAGCGGCGGCGAAGGCCTCCTCGAGCGGGCGCGTTACGAGTGTTTCAATTTCTTCGGGAGCGACACCTTCGTAATCGGCGCTGATGCTCAGCGTCGGGAAGACGATGTCGGGCATCAAATCGACGGGAATTTGGATGAACGCCACGGCCCCGAGCAACGTGGCCATCAAGCATCCCATCAGCACCGTAACGGGCCGACGGACGGAAAACTCGGGCAGATGCATAACCGCTCCTTCTACCCAGGTTTAGCCTGCTTACACCTGCCATCCCGCATACAGGCGGAACCGATGCGGCTAATCCCCGGCGGATTCCACCGGCGCGAGGCCGGCGGCGGCTTCGCGGCGAACCGCGGCCTTTTCCGCTCTCTCCTCGAGTGCCATGTAGATGACCGGAATCACCACCAATGTGATCAGCGTCGAGGTCGTCAACCCGCCGATGACGACGCGCGCCATCGGGGCTTGCAGCTCTCCGCCCTCACCCAGGCCGAGCGCCATCGGCGCCAACCCCAGCATGGTCGTAATCGTGGTCATCAAGATCGGTCGCAGGCGCCGGGATCCGGCCGTGATGACGGCTTCGCGCAAATCCCAACGCTGCTCGCGGCGCAGACGATTCGTGTAGTCGAGCAAGACGATGGCATTGTTGACGACGATGCCGACCAAGACAATGACGCCGAGAAAAGCCTGAATGTTAAAAGTCGTCTCGGTCATCAGCAGCATCAGCACAATGCCGATCAGCGCCAGCGGTACCGAGAACAAAATGATCAACGGATCGCGCAACGACTCGAATTGCGAGGCCATCACCATGTAGACCAGAATGAGCGCCAAAATGGCGGCGAAGGTCATCTGCTGAAAAGCCTCCTGCTGCTCTTCGTATTCGCCGCCGAAAACGAACTCGTAGCCCCTGGGGCGGTCGATGCGCCCGATGGACTCCTTCAAGTCGGCGACGACGCTTCCCAGATCGCGGCCGGCGATCACGCCGCTGACGACGATGATGCGTTCCTGATCGGAGCGCGTAATTTCGAAGGGGCCTTCTTGACGGCGCATTCGCACGATGCTCTCGGCGGGGATCACGCTGCCGTCGGGCAACGTGATGGGCACTTGGGGAACCTGTCCGACGTTCAAGCGGTCTTCTTCGCGCAGCCGCACGAGGATGTCGTATTCATCGCCCTGTTCGCGATACATCGAGGCGCGCGTGCCGCCGATGGCGGTTTCGAGAGTTTCAGCGACTTCCGAGACCGCCAAGCCCATCGCCGTCGCCTTGGCGCGGTCGACCGAGATCAGCATTTCCGGAAAGCCGGGCTGTTGGCTGACGCGGGAGTTGCGGACGCCCTCGGTGGCCATCATGGTTTCGCGAACCCGATCGGCCAGCCCGCGCATGACGAGCATGTCGTGGCCGCGCACCTCGACGGTCAGCCGATCGTCGTCGCTGAAGCCGCCACGGCGGTGGAAGCCGCCGCTGACGCGCGTGCGGATCAGCATGCCGGGTTCGACGTGCATCATCGGGCGCAGCGCCTCGGCGATTTCGGCCGCCGAGCGGTCGCGCTGATCTTGGTCGACCAACTCGATGCGCAATTCGCCCTCGTTGGTTCCCTCGGCGCGCCAAGTGCTGGCGCTGCCGGCTTCGGTCATGATGTGCTTGACCTCATCGGGAATCTCGTCACGCACGATCTGAGCAACGCGCTGCACGACCGCGTCGGTGACCTCGACGCGCGTGCCGGGTTCGAGATCGAGATTGAGGCGGATCTGGCCCTCGTCGACTTCGGGTTGCAACTCCACGCCGATCAGAGGAAGAAGATAGACCGACCCGGCGAAAAGCAGGGCGGCACTCGCGATGACCGCGACGCGATGATCGAGAGCCCGAGAAATGACGCCTCCGTACCACTGCGCCATGTCTTCCTGGAACGCTCCCATCTTTCGGCTCAACGCGCCCTCGCTTGCTTTGCCGCTGCCCAGGAAGCGAGAGCAGAGCATCGGAACGACGGTAATCGCAATCACCAACGAACAAAACAGCGCAAAGGAAATCACCCAGGCCAACTGCTTGAATGTTTGCGCCGAAACGCCGCCCATGAAGAGCACCGGGACGAAAACGGCGATCGTCGTCAGCGTCGAGGCCGTAATCGCGGTCGCGACTTCCTTGCTGCCCATCACGGCAGCCTGTTTGATTTCGCGGCCCTGTTCGCGGTGACGGAAGATGTTCTCGAGCACGACGATGGCGTTATCCACCAACATGCCCACGCCCAGAGCCAAACCGCCGAAAGAAACGATGTTCAACGTGAAGCCGTTGAAGAACATCAGCGCAAAGGTCGCGATGACGGAAACCGGAATGGCGATGCCGATGATGAGAGTGCTGGTGAGGCTGCGCAAGAAAAACAACAACACGACAACGGCCAACCCGCCGCCAACCATCGTCGCCTGCCGCACGTTGCTGATCGCCGAGCGAATGAAGTTGGCCGTATCCCACGGCGCGCCGATCGAGACCGTCGGGTAGTCCTCGTGAAGGCGGTCCATTTCCGCGTGCACACCCGCGGAGACCTCGACCGTATTGGCTCCCGATTGCTTATAGACGAACAGCCGGACGGCCGGTTTCCCGTCGGCCGAAACGAGGTAGCGAACATCTTCGTGGCCGTCTTCGACCGTGGCGATGTCGCGCATATAGACGGGGACGCCGTTGCGGTTGGCGACGCCGACATCGAGGATGTCGTTGACGTTCTCGAACTCGCCCGCAGTGCGGAACAGGACTTCGTAGCGGCCTTCCTTGACCGGTCCCACCGGCCGGTTGATGTTCTCGCGGCGCAGCGTGGCGACGACCTGAGCGGTCGAGAGGTTGAGCGCCCGCAGTTTTTCCAAAGACAAGTTGACGTGGATTTCGCGGCGCAGCCCACCGGAAATCCGGCCCTGCGCAACCCCGCCGACGCGCTCAATGCGGTATTGAATGTGCTTCTCGGTGAAATGCCGCAGTTGCTTGGGGTCCATCTCGCTCGACGCGACGGTCAACGACATGACCGGGTATTGCGAGATGTCGTACTTGTAGACGGTGGGAGGATCGATGTCGTCGGGAAGCATCGTCCGGCGGCGGTCGATGCGGGCGCGAATGTCGTTGGCGGCCTCATCGAGGTCGGTGCCGTACAAGAAGCGGCAGCGGACGCCGGCGCGACCTTCCGAGGAGGACGATGTGATTTCCTCCATGCCGGGGGCGGCGGCGAGCGCCTGTTCGAGCGGGCGGGCGACAAGAGTCTCCATCTCCTCGGGCGCGACGCCTTCGTAGCCGACATTGACGCTGATGGTGGGATATTCCGTCTCCGGCATCAGATCGACCGGGATCCGAACAAAGGCGATGCCGCCGAGCAGCACCGCGATCAGACAGCCCATCAGGACGGTCACCGGCCGGTGGATGGAGAATTCCGGGAGGCTCATCGACCGAGGGCCTCCGGCAGGGGCCGCGGGTTATGAATTTTCATCCTCATCAGGATGACGGGACCCCTTTTTTCGCGCCGCCCTTCGCTCCGGCGCCGGCGGAGCGAACGCGGTCTCCTTCTCGCAGCATCGTCGCGCCGCGACCGACGATCTTCACGCCCGAATCGAGATTCGCCAGCACTTCGACTTGGTCTTCCCGCGTCAACCCTGTTTCGATCGGCCGGAAGGTCGGCAGATCGCCCTCGACTACGTAAACGCCTGGCTGGGTGCCGCGATAGACCAGGCCTTCGCGCGGGATCAGTACGGCCTCGCGGGTCGAACCCAAGTCCAACTCGATGCGCGTGAACATTTCAGCCTTGAGAACATTCCCCGGATTGAGAATATCGATTTCAATTAGCGCACTGCGCGTCGCCGCGTCGAGAACCGGGGCGATCCGCGCGATACGTCCCGTGAAACCGCGGTCGGGAATGGCGTCGACCCGCACGACGGCTTCGTTGCCGATGCGGAGCCGGCCGATGTTGCGCTCGGGCACGTTGCCTTGCGTGACCATCGTAGAGAGATTGACGATGCGCATGACCGGCGTGTTGGGGCTGACCAGCGCGCCGACATCGACATAGCGATTGGCCACAATGCCGCTCATCGGGGCGTAGACCTTCGTTTGCGCCAGCCGAATCTTCAACTCGCTCAATTCGGCTTCGGCTTGCTGCTGCTGCGCTTGGGCGAGCTGCACCTGGGCGTTGACGACGGCAAGACCGGTCTTTTGGGCGTCATAGTCTTGGGGCGAGAGGAGCTTTTCGTTGAAAAGCTGCTCCGCCCTTTCGAGTTCGGCGCGAACATTTTCTCGCTCGGCCCGGCGCTGCTCGAGAGAGGCGCTGGTGACCGCGATGCTGGCGCCGGCCCGGTTCACCTGCTGCTGCAATTCATCGTCGTCGAGCTCGGCGATCAAGGTCCCGCTTTTGACTGAGTCGCCGACCTGAAAATAGAGCTTTTCGACGCGGCCTTGGGCCTTGGGGCTGACATCGACGGCTTCTTTTGCTTTCAGAGATCCGGTCAGCAGCAGGTTTTCGCGGATCATGCCAATGCGCGATTCAGCCACATCGACGCTGACGACGCGGCCGCCGCGCTTTTTCTTTTTGGAGGCTTTGTCGGCATCTTGGCGGGCCTCGTAGACCCGCGTACCGATCAAGAAGACCAGCGCCACGCCGATCAGGATTCCGATGATTCTTTTGACCCAGGGGTTCACGGGATATATCTCTATTTATCGGCCAGTCGGGCAAAAACAGCCCAGATAACCATCGTCCATTATCGCGCCTCCGGTGCGCGGACGCACTGAGGGCGCAGGTATATTCAATGGGTGGGCGGTGGAGCGAGGCGGATGGTTACTCCGCGGGCCGGCCGAAAGGGCGAGGGCTTGGCTATCCCGACAGGGGTTGCCGTCGAATATAGTCGATCGTGTCGCGCAGCGTGTCCATTGGGTCGCGGGTAGTGAAGCCCAACTCCTCGCGCGCCTTCGCCGAGTTGCAATACCAGTAGCAGGCCGACATTTTGATCGATTCGTCGTCGAGTTTGAACTCCCGCCCAACCAGGGGCATCACAGCCCGCAGCAACTTCGCGCTGCCCAGCGCCAGCCATAGAGGCGGTTCGATCGTCGGGGGTTTGAGGCCCGAGACTTGAGCCGTGCGGGCGATCCATTCACGAAACGTCCAATTCGCGCCGCCCAGCAGATAACGCTCGCCGACCCGGCCGCGTTGCATGGCCCCGATCACGGCGTCGGCCACGTCGCGGACATCCACGAGATTCAACCCGCCGCTGGGAATCGCCATGATCTGGCCTTCGAGAAAGAGCGCCACGTCGCCGGTCGAGGAAAGGCGGTCGTCTCCGGGGCCGAGCAGCAGGCTGGGGTTGACGATGACAATCGGCAGTTTGTGGTCTTCGACGTACTGCAGAGCAAGCTTTTCCGCGTAAATCTTACTGGTGTAGTAGGGCCACGAGCCGACCGTTTCGATCGCGTACCCGGCCGTCTCATCGCGCTCGACCGGCGTACGGCCGACGGCCATGGTTCCCGACGTCGAGACGAAAACAGCCTTCGAGACGCCGTGCCGCTTGACGGCCTCGCACACGTTGCGCGTGCCCTCGACGTGGGTCTTGTAGAGAAGGCCTGGGTCCTTGGGCTCGCGCTGAACGATTCCGGCGAGATGATAGATCTCGGCAACTCCCTCGGCGGCACGGCTGACGTCATCAGGCGAGGCGATGTCGCCGCGAACGATTTCGATCGATTCCGGGGGGTCGCCCGGCCATGCCGAGCGACACAGCAGCCGTAGCCGGGTCGCGGGTTCCCGGTGGCTGAGTTGAGCGACCAGATGCTTGCCGAGAAAACCGGTGGCGCCGGTGACAAGAACGGTTTTCATGCTTCCCCGACGGTCTCTCGTTGCCCGCTGACGTCGACCATGCCGATCGGGGGAATGTGCAAATGGGTCACCGTGGGAACCCGGCCGACGTGCGAGTGCGCCATCTCGAGCGCCTCTTCCATGGTCGAGGCCGTTTCCCACCCCATCACCTTGGCCGTGTGCGGGTCTTCGGCGCCGACGACGATGACTTTGCCGACGTGCGCCCGCCCGTTTTCTCCCCAGTACCACATATAGAAGGGATGCACGCCGTGGTAGGCGTGGCCGGTGCGATACATCTTGATGTAGTCGGGGTTGTGCGCGAACTCTTCCTCGTACTTGCGCTGCAGGATGTGGGAATCATTCGTCTCGGGCAGAATGCGGTTGAAGAACTCGATGTAAGAAGGATGATGCCGCGGATCGAATTCGTTATAGAGAGGATGCGTCACGATCAGCACGCCGTTCTTTTTGACGATCGGCATGCCGCGATACATGTTGAACAAATAACCCAGCGCCATCACCTGCACCAGCAAGGGATTCAAGATCGAGTTGACGTTATAGGGGCAGATGAACGGCATCCCGAAGACCACGACGTCCGACTGGTCCTCGACTGGGACGCAGTATTGCTGGTAACAGTAAGCCAGCGTCTTGGCGTGAGTGCCGTGGGTCTCACCGGCGTGTACGGCGATCAAGTCATACGGGGCGGGGATCGAGAACAGGATTTTGCGCTTGGTCTCGCGCGAGAGTTTGCTCAGGGCAAATTGCGCCGTGCCGAAAGCCGCCTTGTCGAAACCGTTCCACTGGTCTTCGTTCTTGACGAAGAATTTCAAGTTCGGGTCGAACATGGCGTTGTTGACGACGGTCTCGATGTGGAACACCTTGAGGTGTTTGTTGATGACCTCGCCCATGCGGTCGGCTGAACTCTTGAGGGCCGAGCGCTTGTCGTCAAAGTAGGAATCACTCTTGAGAATCGTGTCGGGGTTATGGTGAGCCTGCAGCGACGGATAGTCGCAAAGGCCGATCGCGGTGGACTTATTCCCGCCATCCATCGGGACCAGGTTGATATTGACGTAGACCAACAGATCCGACTCCGCCGCGCGCCGGTTGATGCGAACCCGCTCGCCCAACTCGGTCTTGCCTAGTTCCACCATCCCATTGGGATCTTCGCCGTCGTGGTTATAGAGGCTGTGCGGGTAGTAAGCGCTGAAAATGCGGTCGCCGACGGCGTGGCGGATTTCAAACGCCTCCATGCGGCGATGAAACGACGTGGCGATGATGATGTGGACATCGGTGACCCCGCGCGCGGCCAGTAGGTCGAGCACGATCGTCAGCACGGACTCACGCAGATCGGGCCGTTTCATTTTCGGCAGCGGCAGCGAAATGTCGTCGATGGCGATGGTGACTTTCATGCCCGGGCGCAGCAGGGCGGCGAAGGGGTCCATGCCCGAGCAATGTCCCAACGCGTAACGAATCGCCCCGGCGCGATCGGGCAGCCCGGGAATCGTCGGCTTCGGATAGACGACGCGCGTGCCGGGCGGAAACTTGACCGATATCAAATCTTCGCCCGACCACAGCAAGCGTTCGGCGGAAGTGTGATCGAGGTGGGCGACGCAATCGTCGTAAGGCACCAGGGCGTTGCGGCCCACGGCGTTCGGCTTGGGATCTCCGAAGGTGAAGTCGTCGACGACTTGGGGGTTTGTACTCACAAGGCGAACCTCAGCCCCCCGCGGGGCGTTTGTAGATTGGTCCTCGACGCCCCCAAAGGGCCGCGGGCGTCATTCGGGCGCTTTCAAATCCAGCACCGGCCAACCTCGCTCGACCGCGACTTTCTTCAACCGCCGGTCGGGGTTGACGGCCGCCGGCACGCCCACCGCTTCGAGCATCGGCAGGTCCGAAAGACTGTCGGAATAGGCTTTCGAGCGCGCCGTGTCCACATTATACTCGCGGCAGTAGCGTCCAATCGCCGCGACCTTCTCTTGCGCGGCTAACACGGGCGACACAAGGCGGCCGGTGGCGACGCCGTCTTCAAAGACCAAGCGGTTGGCGATCACGTCGTCAAAACCAAAATATTCCACAGCCGGGGCGATCGCGAAATCGAGGCCGCCGCTGACCAACACGAGGCGGAATCCGGCCGCGCGGTCGGCTTTGATCAACAGCTTCGCGCCGGGGTAGACCTTGGGGAGAATGTCAAGCGAAAACATTCGCTCCGACTGCTCGTCGAGAACATCGCGGCGCATCGCGCGGTATTCACGATAGAAGATTTCGTTGAAAAGCCGCCGCGAGTAGGCGTCGAGCGCCAGCCACAGCGGCACGGTCAACAGCAGCTTGGTATAGCGCGAAAAGGCTTCGAGACGCGATGGGTGATGCTTCGCGAAAAAGGCGTAGCGCGTGACGACGTTGCTCGAAACCAGGGTGCCGTCAAAGTCATAGAAGGCCGCTCGAATCATCTCTTGCATCGATCGAGACTGATTCTAGCATTGCGGTAAGAAATGCGGGTTAGCGCCGCGGTAGTGGAGCAGGTCTCTAGGCCTGCTCATCCTCGAGCTCTTCGATTCGGTCTCGGAATGAGCTGTTACGACGATGGGGCGACCTGCTTAACCGGCCCGCGAACCGCCCGGCCCGGAAACGCGCCTTCGACGATTTTCGACTCCACCAGCACGGCGGTTCCGTTTACAATCACATGACGGATGCCTTCCGGGGATTGGGCGGGGTCCTCGAAAGTCCCCTTGTCGATGACGGTATCGGGATTGAAAATCACCAAATCCGCGTCGGCCCCAACGCTGACTCGCCCCTTGTTCTTCATTTCGGGCACGCGGCGCTCGAGACGCCGGGCCGGGCGCAGGCTCATCTTGGCCAGGGCGTCCATCAATGTCAGCGCCTTTTCCTCGCGAACGTAGCGGCCCAGCACCCGGGCATAGGTGCCGAAAGTGCGCGGGTGAGCCCGGCCCTTGTCGAGCCACATACCGTCGCTGGCGATCATCGTCAGCGGGCTTGCCATGGCCGTCCGCACCATTTCCAGCGAATAGGCGGGCTCGGTGATCACCAAGCCGCCTTGCTTTCGGTAACGCCCGAATGACTCGCGGTTGAGGTGTTCGCCGGTCTCGACGAAAATGTGTTGCCCGATCTTCTCGTCCGAGAAAGTTTCCCAATCGTCGAATAAGTGCGACTCGATAAAGGTCGAGCCGCGATTGTAGGGGTAGGCCTCGGTGGTCACATCGACGCCGGCTAGTTGCGCTTTCTCGATCGTTTCGAGGTAAAGCGGAATCAGATCCGCGCCGCTGCTGTTGATGTGAACGATGTGGAGCGGCGCCCCGGACTTCTTGGAATACTCCAGAACCTCCTCGACATTCGAGGCGTCGGTGGTCGAAGTGCGAATGTGGACGTGGCAGTTGCCGTCGTATTGCTCGGCCAACTCAAAGAGAGAGAGCACTTCGTCGGGCGTCGCGCCGGGACTGTAGGCCAACCCAAAACCGACGCCGACCGCGCCGGCGTCGAGGGCTGCGGTGATGTGTTTCCGGAGGGCCTCGAGTTGCTCGGGCGTAAGCGGCTGCGTTAAAGCTTCCCCTTCCAGCCCCGGATTCGAACCCGTCATCACTAAGTTGCGGGAATAGGCGAAGCCGATGGACGCCCCGTAGTTGAGCACGGACTTCCCCTCGCGCTCGGCGTAAAAGCTCGGTATGTCGTCAACGCCGAGCTCGAGTTCGAGCGTACTCGTGATGCCGTCTTGGATCTGCGCGCGGTAGTTTTCCGGGCTGTGCCCGTGCCGGTGCATGTCGATAAACCCCGCCGTAACCACATGCCCGGCGGCATCGAGCACTTCGGCCCCGCTGATCTCGTCTTCGCTCACGACCGCTATCTTGCCATCGAGGATGCCGACGTGCCGTACGGCGTCAAGACCCGATTCAGGGTCCATCACCCGCCCGTTCCGGATGACGATGTCATAAGAAGGCGGGGAGCAGGCAAAGAGAAAAACGGTCAGGGTCAAGGCAAAAACGGCACGCAACATGGGGACCAGTATGGCAGCCGGCTGGGAGGGGTACAACTTTGTCTTCAGAGCGAACCGACCCTCTTGACCGTTTGCGTGTTTCCGTGGCGCGAGCGCCTGATCGCCCAGCCTGTTTTGCTCGATGAGGTGCAATGCGAGGTACAGTAAAGTCCGGACGACCATCAGCCTTCCGCTCGCGCCACGGGATTTCGAAGGGACCGCGCCCGGCTTCCCAAGGAGACCTAAGTGCCTGATTACAATTGGAAACCGATCGAGCCGCTCTCGGAAGAGGATAAGCGGATCGACCTGGCGGCAACTCAACCCCTCTACGAGACGTGGCGATCATCGAAGGAGAGACTAGAGAAATCAAGTTCCTCGGGGCTGAAGGGTTTTAGTGAGCGTTTGATTCGCCGATTGAGTATTGAGACTGGAATCCTAGAGCAACTCTACGACCTCGATCGAGGCACGACCGAGGCCCTTGTTGCGCACGGCTTCGTCGAGGACCTAGTGTCACGCTCCGGCGCCCACCCTGACCCTTCAAGATTGATCGATATCTTGAGGGATCAGGAAGCGGCCATTCAACTCGTCGTGGATTGCGTGGCGCAAAACCGTGAATTGACGAAGAGCGTAATTCATGAACTTCATAACATACTCACCCGGCATCAGGACACCACGACGGCGGTGGACCAGTTCGGCAAGCGCTTTGAAATCGCTTTGTTGAGGGGTAAATACAAAACGCAGCCGAATAATCCGAAGCGGCCCGACGGCACAACGCACGAGTACTGTCCGCCGGTTCAGGTCGAGGGGGAGATGGACAACCTTTTGACCTTGCTCTCGGACTATGCCGACCAAGATCCGGTTATCGTCGCCGCATGGCTCCATCACCGCTTTACCCAAATCCACCCCTACCAGGATGGAAACGGCCGGGTTGCGAGGGTGCTTACAACCTTGGTGCTATTGAGGGCGAAGTTATTGCCGTCCGTCATCGACAGGGATCTCCGCTTCGACTACATCCAGGCACTCGAACGTGCCGATTCGGGAGATCTTTCCGCGCTTGCATTGATGTTGGCGCGGCTGGAACGCGCCGCTATCTTGGAAGCGTTGAGCGTTGACGCCGACGCCGAGGTTGCTCACCAGAAGACGCTGACGTCAGCGGTGATCGACAACCTTGCCGATAGGTTTCGCAAACGGCGACTAGCGAAGCTCGAGGAACTGAGGATGGTTAATGAAGTCGCTATCGCCCTTCGATTGCAGGCTCATACGGAGGTCGATCGAGCTTTCAATGAATTCAAACGGAAAGTGACCGAACTCGCTCAAACCCAAGTCTCAGTTCGTGATGGAGGTCCTGACAAGGGGAATGCGCACTGGTACAAGTTTGAAGTCGTTGAGTCCGCGAAAGAGGCGGAGAAATTCGCCAATTTCGAAGAGAGTCATTATTTTGTTAAGGGGTCGCTTCGCCTCGGGCGAGAGCGGCTGGTTTTCGTAACTTCCTTCCATCACGTGGGCCGTGAACTTTCCGGCATCATGGAGGCCACGGCTTTTTCAAAACTGGAGTCATTTGAGGATTCCGAAGACAGAAAAGCGGTTTCAACGGATTTCTTCGTCTGCTCGCCGGTCGAGCCATTCGTTTTCACCTACAAGACCAATGAAGCGGACATCACTGCCTCATTCAGCCGCTGGTTGGACGCGGCACGGGCGGTTGCGCTTAAGAAATACGGCCAAAGACTCTGACAAGCAGGGAGGGACGCGAACCCACTACTCCCACTCGATCGTTGAGGGCGGTTTGTGGGAGAGGTCGAGAAAGACGGCGTCGATGTCGGGAAGCGCTTTGATTTGCTTCGCCAGCGTCAACAACCGCGTGATCGGCAGTTGCGCCACCTCCGCCGTCATGCCGTCCACCGAGGTTACCGGGCGCAGAGCAACCGTCTCGCCGCCCTTGCGGGTAAAAGGCAGCAGCACGACCGGACATTGCCAGACGTTGTTGTAAAGTCCCTGGCTGCGCAAAAACTTCGTGACGATGCTGTCGGCTTGTTGCAGAATCGCGACGCGCTTCATCGTCACGAAAGTCTGGCGAATCTTCCATTCCGAAGGCCGCAACCTCTTCGGCGACAGCGAATAGACGACGCGATTCGTCTTTCGAAATCGATTCGTGATCGAGGTCGCCAACGGCAGCAGCATCCGGTAATCCAAATCGCCGTTGTAAAGCACCGTCAAATGCGCGTAGCTGCGGCTGTCGCCCTGCACGCCGACACTGCGCAACGGCAGCAAGAACGCCCGATAGCCTCGCTCGCGGGCCAGGTCGTTGATCTCCGTATCGGCTTGCGGGCGGGCGATGCGCGGTGCGCATAAGCAGCGAATCGCTAAACCCGGCCCCGGGAAGGGGTGGCGCTGGATCAGCTTGGCGGGCAGTCCGAGCACCCTGCCGAGTACGCGGACTTCGTCTTTATAAAACTCGGTCAACGGTTCGAGAACTCTGTCTTCCGCGATCAGCTCTTGAATGCGTTCAACGCGGTTGTGGTGCGTTTTGATCACGGCCGCGTCTTGCGAGCCGCCCGATTCAATCGTGTCCGGGTAGATCGTGCCCTGCCCGAGCATCCAGTCGTGCCCGGCGAATTCGTCTCGTTTGAGCACGTCGTCTTGCAACTCGACAAAGAGCCGCCCGATGACCTCGCGTTTCTTTTCCGGATCGGCGATTTTGCGCAGGCCGCTGAGGAACCGGCCGCGGGCCGAGAGCACTTCGACCGAGCCCAACCCGAGCTTCGCCAGCGTCTCTCGGATTTCAAGCGTCTCGCCATCCCGCATCAACCCGGTGTCGACGTACACGCCGTGCACTAATTCGGGTCGCAACGCCCCAACGGTCAGCGCGTAAGCGACCGCCGAGTCCACGCCGCCGCTCAAGAAAAACAAGACCCGCCGCCCCTTCGCCTGACGGTGGATCTGGCGCTGCAACTGCGCCACCCGGTTCTCCGGCCGCCAATCCATGCGGCAGCCGCACACATCGGAGAGGAAATTACTGAGAATTTCCGCCCCGTGTATGGTGTGGATCACTTCGGGATGAAACTGCAACCCGAAGTATTTACGCTTGAAGTCGCCCATCGCCGCGACGCTGCACTGGCGTGTGTCCGCCAGCGTTTCGAAACCGCTTGGTAATCGCGCCACCTGGTCGCCATGGCTCATCCAAATCCGCTGGCGATGAACCAGGCCGGTAAACAGCGGCGCTTCGCGGCGGACCCGCAGATCGGCCCGACCGAATTCGTGGGTTTCGCCCGCTTCAACAACGCCTTCCAAACTGTGCGCCATCAGTTGGTGGCCGTAGCAGATACCCAACAGCGGCCGGCGGATTCGAAACAAATCTTTGTCGGGACGCGGGCTGCCCGGCTCGAATACGCTTGAGGGGCCGCCCGAGATGATGACGCCGCGGTAGGGTGCAAGACTCTTGGGAGAGACTTTCAGCGGTAGGATTTCGGCGTAGACGCCTAGATCGCGGACTTTCCGAGCAATCAGATGACAATATTGCCCACCCGAGTCAAGAACCGCGATCTTTTCCATAACTCTCCGGTTATCAACGGATTAGGCGGACTCTCCTGCCGCGCCGCTGGTTCGAGTCCGCCACGCTCGCCAAAAACAATGCACGCCCGGGACTGGAAAATCCCGGCCGTTGCCGCGGTTCTAGTTGGGGCTGCTCCGAGGATGTGAAACCGCGCCTCACGCGACACACATAAGTCTCTTAAAACTAATAAGATAGTCCGCCATGTCGCGGACCTTCCCGGATCATTTCACAGCCTTTCCGGTCCCGGCTAATCGGCTCCTCAAGAAGGAATCGGTTGATTTCGATTGATCTTCTTCAGAATGTGCGCTTTAGCGTCGATCACCTAGTATATCATTAAGTTGTGATTCCTTCCGAAGCGATCTCTGAACTGCGGCAATTGTTGGGCGAGCGCGGCGTACTCGACCGTTCACAAGACCTGCTGCTCTATGAGTTCGACGGCAGCATCGAAAAGGGTCGCCCCGAATGCGTGGTCTTCCCGACCTCGACCGAGGATGTCGTCGAGGTCGTCAAAGTGGCCCGGAAATACGAGCTGCCGCTGGTCGGCCGCGGCGCCGGCACGGGCCTGAGCGGGGGAGCGATCCCAACCGAAGGCGGTCTGATGATCGCCTTCGCCCGGATGAACAGGATTCTCGAAATCGATCTCGAAAACGAATACGCCGTTGTGCAACCCGGCGTCGTCAACCTCGACATCACCACCACGGTCAAGGGAGACGGCTACTACTACGCGCCCGATCCCTCAAGCCAGAAGGCCTGCACGATCGGTGGAAACGTATCGGAAAACGCCGGTGGTCCGCACACCTTGGCCTACGGCGTTACGACCAACCACGTTCTTGGCATCGAGGCCGTGCTGCCCGACGGAACCTTGGTCGAAATCGGCGGGCCGGAAGCCGACCGGCCCGGCTACGATCTACGCGGCTTGCTGACGGGCTCGGAAGGTACGATGGTGCTGGTGACCAAGGTCATCGTGCGGCTGATGCGGTCTCCCGAAGCCGTCAAGACGTTGCTCGCCGTCTACGACGAGCCCGAGGACGCCGCCACCACGATTGCCTCGTTTACCGCTCGGGCGATTGTCCCCGCGGCTGTCGAAATGCTCGACGGCGTGATGCTTCGCATGGTCGAGGAAGCCACGCATGCCGGCTTCCCGATGGACGCCAACGCCGTCCTGCTGATCGAGGTCGAGGGCCTCACCGAAGCCGTTGAAGAGCAGGCGGCGCAAATCCAAGAAATCTGCCGTGAATCGAAGGCCCGCGAGGTCAGGGTCGCGCAATCGGAGCAGGAACGGGAACTGTTATGGAAAGGCCGCAAGAACGCCTTCGGGGCCGTCGGCCGCGTCAGCCCGACCTACTACGTGCAGGACGGCGTCGTGCCGCGCACTCGAATTGCCGACACGCTGCGGTTCATCCACGAAGTGTCGGAAAAATACGACATACAGATCAGCAACATCTTCCATGCTGGCGATGGCAATATGCACCCGATCTTGCTGTTTGACGACCGCGACCCCGATCAACTCAAGCGGACGAAGCAAGCCGGAGCCGAGATTCTTCAATATTGCATCGAGGTCGGAGGCGCCATCACCGGCGAACACGGCGTCGGGATGGAGAAGAACGACCTGATGCCGATGCTGTTTACAGAAGACAGCCTGGGAATGATGGAACGCCTAATCAAGGTCTTCAACCCCGACCGGCGACTGAACCCGGGGAAGCTATTGCCCACCGGCAACGGCTGCCTGGAAATCCGGCCCATCCCCAGCCGGCATAAAGCGGTGGTCTGGTAATGAAAACTTGGCTTCGATGGTGAGGTCCGACGTTTTTGTACGAAAAGTCGCGGTGTTCTTGACAGTCTCGGCAGTCACTCTGCTGCTGCTCGAGATCGCATCGTGGATTGTGTTTCCTCGCCTGACCGGGCGGCAACTCGATTTCGCCGAACTTGCCCGGCAAAGATCCGAGCGAATTAAGACCTTCGAAGAACAACGCGGCCGCCAAAAGGGTCGCTACAGCCTTCACCCCTACCTCGGATATTCGGGTCGGCCGGACGCGTCTATCGGCGCCGAGGGTGGCGCCGTGTTCAACTCCTATGGGATGTGGACACAGCCGGGGCGCCCGTTTCCCTACAAGCGACAAGAGGATGAGTTTGTCATCGCCGTCCTAGGGGGCAGTGTAGCGGAGCTGTTTGTCGTCATGGGCAGCGACGGATTTCTCCAAGACCGCCTCGCGCCGGTCAACGACCTTTTTCGGCGAAAGAAGGTCGTGCTCATCTCGCTTGCCACGGGCGGTTATGAGCAGCCTCAGGGTCTCTTCCTTCTCCAACTCGCCTTCTTGTCCGGATTCGACATCGACGCCGTGCTCAACCTCGATGGGTTTAACGAGCTTGTCTTTGCCGTGGAGAATGTCGACCGTCAATACAACCCTCTGTTTCCTTCGGCTTTCACTTGGGAATATTGCAAGATGGGTATTTACTTGACTCAGGTATTGGGAAATAGCCCCTACATGTTGTGGTCGTCCGTAGCGCGTGTCGCGGTGCCTCCGACCAGCGATTTGTAGGGTGCCGGTGGCACGGCGACGGCCTGTTGAACCAGGCGGTAAAAGAGCTTGCCTCGACTTCTGGACTTGCGGCGGTTGAAGCGGAAGGCGAATTCGTCGAGGTAGGAGTCGAGATGCTCGTGACTGACCGCTCCTTGATGCGTGCCCAGTATCCAGCGCTTCACTAACGACACCACGCGGTGCACCCGGGGGAGCAGTTTCGAGGCGCGCGCCGGTTGCCCCTCCAGGTAGCTCACCTCGTGGCGATAGCCGTCGCCTTCGAGCGGTTCGTATCCCAGCCAACCGTCGGTATGGACCACGCTGCCGGGTTCGATCGACTCGCCGACGAAGGCCATCAAGCTGTCCCCGGAGGCGTTGGGAATGGTGCGTATCCGAACCCGCCCGATGCCGGCACCATCTTCCTCGGCCGCTACTACAATCAGCGCCTTAGCGTCGGTTTGGCGACCGCGCACGCCCTCCTCCAAGCCTCCTAAGTAAGTCTCGTCAACCTCCACGCGCCCGCTGAGCCGATCGCGTCCGGGCCGCACCATGGCGCGCCGGAGCTTATGCAACCAAGTCCAGGCCGTTTTGTAGCTGCCCAGGCCCAACACCCGCTGCAAGCCCAGCGCGCTCGCCCCGTTCTTCTGGCTCGTGAGCCACCACATGGCTCGAAACCAACTCTGGAGGGGTTGGCGGGTGTCTTGAAATATTGTGCCCGCCGTTGGAGAAGCTTGATGCCCGCAGCCGGCGCACTCCAGCAGCGCTGTCCGCACCGCCCACGCTTTGTCGTGCCCGCATCGCGGACAACGAAAACCCTCCGGCCAGCGGAGTTGACACAGATACTCTCGACAGGCCTGCTCGGTGGCGAAACGCGCCTCGAACTCGGCCAGATTCCGAGGATAATCTTCCATTTCCCCGATCCTACATCTTGTGGTCACCTGAGTCAAGTAAATACCCATCTATTGCAAAAAGGACATCTGACCGGACTCGATGAGGATACCGCCAAAACGATCATCTTGCTCCGATCGGCGGAGCGCAATCAGCTTGGGTTGACGCGCCTGCTCGACGCGTTCCCCTTCCGCTACAGCGCGACGGCGAATACGTTCGGAGAAGTGTTCATCCGGCGGTGGGAAAGGCAACGCGCCGCCTTGGAGCGAAGCATGATCATACGAAACGCTGAAATGCCTTTCGACATCGTTTCGCCTCCTCACATGAAGGGTTTCAGCCCCGCTGAATTCGCGGTCGAGGTTTGGAAAACCTCTTCGCGCATGACCCATCAAGTCTGCCGACAGCGCGGCATCCCCTATCTTCACGCCTTGCAGCCGAACCAATACGTTCCCGGTTCGAAACCCTTGAGCAAAGCTGAAATGAGGACGGCGGTGGATCCGGAATTCGGGTGGGGAATTACGGTTCGCGAAAACTATCACTTGCTGCGCCAAGCAGGCAAGGAACTGGCGTCGTCGGGCGTGCCCTTCGTGGATTTAACGCAGGTTTTCAGCGAAACGCGGGAGGACCTTTATGTCGACAAGTGCTGCCACTTCAGTGAACGCGGCAACGCTCTCATCGCCGAGCCGATAGCAGCGGCCCTCGCCGAGATCATCGACTGATCCGCCCGGCCCCTCTAAGCCCAGCTCAGGTCCGTCTTCGACAGCGGCAGCTCGCGCACCCGCTTACCTGTCGCGGCGAAGATCGCGTTGGTGATCGCCGGGGCGACCGGCGGTACGCCGGGTTCACCCACGCCCGCCGGGGCGGCGTCGTTTTCGACAATGTGGACATTGGTCTGAACCGGCGCTTCGTTGATGCGCGGCATCAGGTGGTCCATGAAATTGCTTTGGACGACCGCGCCGTCCTTGACCGTGATCTCGCTCATCATCGTAAGCCCGGCGCCAAAGACGGCCGCGCCTTCCATCTGAGAGATCACACGATCTTTGTTGACGTAGAGTCCGCAATCCACCGCCATCTCGACGCGCGGAATGCTCAATTTCCCGGCCTTCGAGACGTCGACCTCGACCGCCGCCGCCACATACGTCAAGAAGCTGCGGTGGACCGCCAATCCCAGCCCGCGCCCCTTGGGTAGCTTGCGTCCCCAACCGATCTTGTCGGCCGCGAGCTTGAGCGTCGACGCCAAGCGGCCCGTGTCGACCGGATAAACCTCAAGCGGCTGGTCGTAGTTGGGGTATTCCACCTTGCTCATGTCGACATGGCGCTGCTTGCCGATCAAATCGAGCATATACTCGAGTGAATCGCGTCCGGCCAGGTGCGCCAACTCATCGGCGAACGAGTGAATGGCGAAAGCGTGATAGATGTTCGCGACCGAGCGCAGCCAGCCAACGCGGATATGGGTTTTCGCGTCGCCGACTTCGACACGAAGATTGGGTACTTCGAACGCCAAGTCCGAGAAGCCCAAGCCCAGCTCGCCCGCGCCGCCGTGAGCACTCTTGTCGTCGAAGATCCAACCGATCGTCGGGAAGACGGTGCGTTGGTGCCAGGCCGTCGGCCGTCCCTTCGCATCCACGGCGGCTTTCATGTTCAACGCCGCGCAAGCGTGGTAGTAGTCGTGGCGCATGTCATCTTCACGCGTCCACGTCACGCTCACCGGCACGTCGCCGAGCTTGCGCGAAAGAATCGCCGCTTCGGCGCAATAGTCCGGTTTCGATTTGCGACCGAAACCGCCGCCGAGCAAAGTAACGCGACAGATGACATTCTTCTTGTCGACACCGAGCGCTTTGGCAATTTCGTCACGCGCGGCTTGCGGGTTTTGGGTTGGCGCCCAGGCTTCGCACTTGTCGCCGGTCACGTGCGCCAGGGCCGAAACCGGCTCCATGGCGGCGTGCGCCAGGTGCGGAGTGTAGTACTCCGCCTCGTGCGTCTTCGCGTCCGACGAAAAGACCTTGTCGACATCGCCTTCCTCGCGAACGACCGTGCCGGGCTTCCGCGCCGTCTCTTCGATCACCTTGCGGTAGGTGTCTGAGTTGTAGACGGTGTTCCCGCCCTTGTCCCAGTCGATCTTGAGCTTCTTGCGTCCCTGTAGGACGGCCCAGGTGCTGTTGCCGATGACGGCCACGCCGCCCAACGCTTGGAAGCCCAAGGGCGGTTTTGCGGCCGGGATCTCAACGACCTTCTCGACACCGGCGACCTTCAGCGCATCTTTCGCGTCGAACGATTTCACCTTGCCGCCGACCACTGGGCAGTGCTCGATGCTCGCGAATTTCATGCCGTCGGGTTTCACGTCGAGGCCGAACTTGCCCTTGCCCGTGACGATGTCGCTCAGATCGGTGACAGACATTGCCGTACCGACGTAGCGCCAATCCTTCTTGTCCTTGAAAGTCAACCCTTCTTCGGCCGGAACAGGCAGATCCGCGGCGGCCTTGGCCAACTTGCCGAAGCCGAGCTTCTTGCCCGATTTGTGGACCACGAAGTGATTCTTGGCCGTACACTCGTCAACGCTCACGCCCCAGCGTTTGGCGGCGGCGGTTTCGAGCATTTGGCGGGCCGAGGCGCCGGCAACGCGCATGGTCTGGTAGAAGTTGCGGACCGAGCGCGAACCGTCGGTGTTCTGCGAGCCGTATTTCTCGTCGCCGATGGCTTGTTCGATCGAAACGCGCTCCCAATCGGCTTCCATCTCGTCGGCGATGATCATCGGCAGGCTGGTGCGGCTGCCCGTGCCCATCTCGGAACGGTGCGCCACGATCGTGAGGTCGCCGCTCTCTTGAATGGCGAGCCAAACGTTCGGCTTGAATAGCGAATCGGCGTGCGATCCGGCCTCGGCGGCCGCCGCGCGAAGCGGTTCAGGGATGATCTGCATGCCGAGCACGAAGCCGCCCGCGCCGGCAAGACCTTTGAGGAATCCTCTACGACTGACGTTTTCGATTCTCATGCCAATTCCTCCGCCGCCGTCTTGATCGCCGCGCGAATGCGTTGATACGTTCCGCAACGGCAGATATTGCCGCTCATCGCGCTGTCGATCTCGTCATCACTGGGACTGCTGTTGTCGGCCAGCAGCGCTGCCGCGGACATGATTTGCCCCGGCTGGCAGTAGCCGCATTGGGGAACATCGTGTTCCATCCAGGCCTTTTGAACGACGTGGTCGCCGTCCTTGCTGAGACCTTCGATCGTGGTGATCTCAGCCCCTTCCAAGCTGCCGACGGTCGTAATGCAAGAGCGCACCGCCGCGCCGTTTTGGTGGACCGTGCAAGCGCCGCAAAGGCCGACGCCGCAACCGAACTTCGAGCCGGTCAGCTCGAGTTCGTCGCGCAGGTACCACAACAAAGGTGTTTGCGGGTCGCCGTCAAATTCTCGGGCGACCCCGTTGACTCGAAGTTTAATCATGGTAGACACCGTGTAAGCGGAATAGGGAGATTGTAGCAGGGTTAGCAACTTGCGGGACTGGCACCTGTACGTTCACTGATCTCCCGATCAAAGACCAAAGCTGCATCGTCCTGAATCAGCGCGAGGGTGGGTTCGGGCTCTGGGTCCCTGAACTGAACTGCGGGCTCGGGAAAGTACGGCAACAAACTTTCTGTAAATTCGTTTGCTTCCACGAAGTCTTCTACTTTTCAGTGCCTCTCCAACAGCCGCGCGGCGTTTACAGCAAGCCCAGGCGTCCGGCGTCGGCTTCCGTCCATCGGGCACCGGCAAGGACGCTTTGAAGAGTCTTGCGGGGGAGTGTGTCGCTACCGCGATGATAGTGGACCACGACGATTCTGCCATCGTCATGCGAGTAGATTCGTCCGCCGGAGCGCGTTTCCCGGGACAGCGAAAAACCGTCCTTTTTCAGGGCCCGAATCAATTCCCGGACGGGCGTGTTGCGGAGCTTGTGGACAAGACGTCCCGGCCCGTTCACAGGGACACGGCAACCATGGGGGAATCGGCCGTTTCGATCTCAGCAGGGATGCTCTGGCCCTTTTCGACTAGCACGGCAAGGTAGGCCTGGGCTGCTTCGTTCAGCGCCTTGATCGCCTCTTCTCGACTGTGTCCCCAGGCGGCGCATCCGGGAAGCGCTTCTACCCAGGCGCTCCAACGGCCGTCTTCTTCCTTTTCAACTTCGACAGGGACGAGGAAAGTGCGGCTTTCCGATGACTTGCCAGTCGAAGCGTCCTTGCTGCTTTGAACCATATCCTCGCAGCCTTCTGTACTGACAATACCATGGGGCACCAGCCGGGCTCGGCTCGACGGGATGGTCAAGGTGCGAGCAATCGGTGATCCAATGCCAGCCCAAGCCCGCCGCGAGGCATTGGGCCGCCGCCGGATGAAGATTCTTTATTCGGGGACTGTCCCCGAACTCGCCCGAACTCGCTCCCGAACTCGCCGTCCCCGAACTCGCCCCCCGAACTCGCCCGAACTCCCTGTCCCGAACTCCCTCCCGAACTCCCTTCTGAGGCTCCGCAGAGCTTCGCCGCAGTCCCTTAATCGTCTGCCACCACTGGTGAGAGCACGTCACAGTCCTGCTCCTCCATGCATGGTGACGTTCGGGATGCGAATTCTTCCAGATACGGCTGCAGAAGCTGCAGTAGGGGCTGTACCTGACGCAGGTACCGCCGAGCATCAACCCGACCCGGGCACGCCGATGAGTAAACGATCCAAACCAGTTCACCTGATGGGGTCCGATCGATGTCGAATGGGAACATTCGGCAATCGACCGGGCGCACGGCGTAAATCAAGCACTTCCCATCCCGGTAGAAGTAACATCCACCTCCCCTCGCCCTCGCCTTCATCGTCAACAGCCGCCCACCAGTCGCCTCGGTGTACTCTTCGCGATCGAGCCCTGTGGTTGCGCTAATCCTCTCCGCATCGTGAGGCGTGAGCACGGGCAGGTCCACACTCTTCCCCGTACAACAGTTCGGGTGTGCAGGACAGCTCTTGCAGAAGGTGAAATGACCAGCAGAGTTCACTTCGCTACTCCAATGCGAGTCCATTTGTACCAACTCGCTTTAACTTCATCCTCAAAGGTCTTGGAAAAAAACGTGTTCTGACCAAAAAATTTCCCCTTGCCGACATATCGCAGGAGGATCGCGCCTCGTTCGTACTCTTCTTTATCCGTTGAATCGTACGTGCCAGACATGATCAAGTTCTGGAACGTGCCAGAGAACTCGTAGATTGTCTCCTCACCGTCCTCTTCCAGAACAATTTTGGCCCTCACTTTTCGTCCGCGCTGTCGCAGATCGACCTTCTCCTCATAGAACTTTCCATCTTCCTCGAATTCCGTCTTCCATTTCCCAGCGATTCTCGGTTCATTCGTCCCCAATCACAACCAGATGTCAGGAACCACATTACGACCCAACCAGACAATACCCAGGACCGCAAGACCTGACAGGATGCCCGGCACAATCTGATCTAGCATATCCATGGCCCCGTACTCTAGCACGTAGCTCCCTTGATCCTAACGGCAATTAGTCCGATGTCGGCGGGGGGAGTTCGGGGGGAGTTCGGGGACGGAGCCCGAACTCTGGTGCTGAACCTGCCGTGCGATAATAGCGTAAAGAATGCCACGGGCGGCCCGTGTGGTGGCGGAGGGTGTACTGCACCACATCATCCAACGGGGTAATAACCGTCAGGATGTCTTCCTGGCAAATGAAGTTGTCCACGTCCATGCTTTCTATAGTAAGTGCAACAATACCAGTATGTTACGTGTCCAAGCCCGCCAACATTGCCCAAATCTTTGCCCAAATGTGACCCCCTCCTAGTGCCGCTCATTGGATTTTGTCGTCTTCCCGTTCCCGGTCTCTTTCGAGTGACTCCAGGTACCTCTCCGCCTTCCGCCCGACATGGGAAACATCGAGTTCGTCCACGATCCGATAGCGGTGAAGCATGTTTGAGTTCTTCCACCCGATGACGCGGCAGACGGTCGGTTCGTCGATGCCGGCGGATAGCAGATTCCGGGCTGCCGTCCGCCTCAGATCATGAAAGAGCAATCCGTCGAGTCCGGCATCCTTGACGACCTTGCTCCACGCGCTACCGTACTGGCCGGCCCCGGTGAGCCTCCGCCCGTCCTTGTGGATCAGCCACGGCACGTGCGGCCAGTACTTTTCGCGGTGGAACTCGGCCTCCCGCAAGCGCTTCTCTAGATCGCCGTAGATCGGCCAGAAGCCGACCTTCTTGTTCTTCGGTTGATTGCCCGGCGGACGGATGATCTTCTTCTCCCAATCGACCTGCTCCCACTTTGCCGCGAGAATCGATCCCGCCCGAGCGCCGACGTGATAGCCGATGGCGAACAGCAACTTCAACCATTCAGGCTCCATGTACGCCATCAGCCGCTCGTAATCGGCCGCCGGCAGGAAGCCCTGCCGAGTGTTGTCGGCCTTGAGCGGTGAGACGCGCGGCACATGCGTGACGAGCGGCGGGTCCTCGGCCGCCGCCGCGCGAAGCGCCGAGGTGATGAGTGCGACGTACCTGTTGACACTGGCCGCCGCTAGTCCGCTTTCCGCGAGACGATCCTGAAACTTCTCGATGTCCCTCCTGCGCAGCTTGATGACGCGGACCGCCGCCAGCTCATCGGCAAGTACCCTGGACATGCCGGCCCAGATCGCACTGAAACTTGCCGGGCGCTCGCGCTCGTAACGCTCAACCCGCCAGCGCACGATATCGCCCACGGTGCGCTGCATCAACCCTTCAGGCATGACTCCCGCGGCGGCGTCCGCCGTGCGGCGCTTGAGCTGCACCCGGACGTCGGATTCCGAGCCGCGCACGGTTTCTCTGCACGCGACGCCTTCGACCATCCACCGCAGTTCCCATGAATGGCGTCCGCGCTTGCGGTAGCTGCCGTCGCCATGCTGATTCTTCTTCTTTCGTTTAGCCATGGGATCAATTATAAAAGCGGGGTCAATCCACATGGCCCGCTTCCTTCTCACGCTCGACGAAGTTGTCCAAATCACACCGGTCGAACAGCATCTTCGAATCACCCGAAGTCACCCGGATGCGCTTCTCCCTCGCCAGCTTGCGGACAATCGCCTCGGGCCGGCCGATGTATTGCCCCGCCTGTTTGGTGTCGAGCAGGCGCGGCTCGACCATCGGACGGGCATTAGCAATCTCTTCGCGCACCACATCGCGCATGGCTTCCTTTATCAAGCCCTTCAACGAGCCTTCAAGAGATGATGGTGCCGTCTCCCAGCCGTTTCTCATCATTCCTCCTCGCAGGCCTCGGACAGCTGCCGGATGCCGGCTTCGTAGCCCTGGTCCCAGACCACATCCATCCTCGCGTTAGCTGCCCAAATGTAGCCAAAAACGAAGGCTGCTACGGCCAGCCAGGACGGGATCGAGCCGTCAGAAGGGAACATCGTCCTCGTCCTCCGTTACCCCAGCGTGGCTTGAGGAACTGTTCTCGATGCTGCTATAGCCCGCAAAAACAACCTTGTTGGACTTTTTCTCCTTCCCTTCCCGCCGCTCGAAATAAGATTCATTTTCGACGGTGACGAGAACTTCCCGGTCAATGAGTAGTTCCGGTTCGAGGTTCACTTTTCCCGCGACATCCAAACCGAGCGCACTGCAAAGCAACTTCACCCGCGGCAAGGCTGCCTCGCCGAAGCTGATGCGGTCGAAGATGAGCCTTCCCCGGTAGTCGCCCTCCTTGACAACGAACCGCAGGTTCCACATCTCGTCTCCGGCCTTCGTCCGTTCGTTCGGGTCGATCGCCGCCAAGCGGCAGGGATAGTCTCCCGGCGCCAGCGGGGAAAAATCTTGCGCATCGTCCACACTCGAAAAATCACAGATGGGTATTTACTTGACTCAGGTATTGGGAAATAGCCCCTACATGTTGTGGTCGTCCGTAGCGCGTGTCGCGGTGCCTCCGACCAGCGATTTGTAGGGTGCCGGTGGCACGGCGACGGCCTGTTGAACCAGGCGGTAAAAGAGCTTGCCTCGACTTCTGGACTTGCGGCGGTTGAAGCGGAAGGCGAATTCGTCGAGGTAGGAGTCGAGATGCTCGTGACTGACCGCTCCTTGATGCGTGCCCAGTATCCAGCGCTTCACTAACGACACCACGCGGTGCACCCGGGGGAGCAGTTTCGAGGCGCGCGCCGGTTGCCCCTCCAGGTAGCTCACCTCGTGGCGATAGCCGTCGCCTTCGAGCGGTTCGTATCCCAGCCAACCGTCGGTATGGACCACGCTGCCGGGTTCGATCGACTCGCCGACGAAGGCCATCAAGCTGTCCCCGGAGGCGTTGGGAATGGTGCGTATCCGAACCCGCCCGATGCCGGCACCATCTTCCTCGGCCGCTACTACAATCAGCGCCTTAGCGTCGGTTTGGCGACCGCGCACGCCCTCCTCCAAGCCTCCTAAGTAAGTCTCGTCAACCTCCACGCGCCCGCTGAGCCGATCGCGTCCGGGCCGCACCATGGCGCGCCGGAGCTTATGCAACCAAGTCCAGGCCGTTTTGTAGCTGCCCAGGCCCAACACCCGCTGCAAGCCCAGCGCGCTCGCCCCGTTCTTCTGGCTCGTGAGCCACCACATGGCTCGAAACCAACTCTGGAGGGGTTGGCGGGTGTCTTGAAATATTGTGCCCGCCGTTGGAGAAGCTTGATGCCCGCAGCCGGCGCACTCCAGCAGCGCTGTCCGCACCGCCCACGCTTTGTCGTGCCCGCATCGCGGACAACGAAAACCCTCCGGCCAGCGGAGTTGACACAGATACTCTCGACAGGCCTGCTCGGTGGCGAAACGCGCCTCGAACTCGGCCAGATTCCGAGGATAATCTTCCATTTCCCCGATCCTACATCTTGTGGTCACCTGAGTCAAGTAAATACCCATCGTCCTCGCATATAAGACCTCAACGGAATCTGATGTGTTTCTCAGAGGAAGGGCGTCTTTGACTGAAACCAAGGATTGCCTTATAGAAGTAGAGCAGAAAACCCCAATGCGGCTGTGGCAGTTCAGTTGCCTTGCACTGGAGGATTTCTTCTTTGCCGGCCGCTAGCCCGCTCGGAGAATCTCGATGAAGCCGATGCTCGGCCCGAAACGCTACCTGAAGGGCGCCACGCGCGTATGACAAAACACCCCTCGCTGCGGCCAGTGTCAATCGCGGCCGAGCTGGCGGCGCATCACGAAGGGTTGTCGCTCGACCCCTACCACGACCCGGTCGGGTTCCCGACGATCGGCTACGGGCATCTGCTGAGCCGCGAGAAGGGCGCCGACCTGTCGCGGTTCGAGCCGCTGGCCGACGAGGACGCGGCGCGGCGGCTTCTGGAGAAGGATCTTGGGGTAGCCGCCGGGGCGGTGGGAATCTGATCCACGTTCCCTTGACGGAGGAACAGGAGGCGGCGCTGATCGACTTCGCGTTCAACTGCGGCGCGGGGAATCTCCAGGCCTCCACACTGCGGAGGGTCATCAACCGCGAGGAACACGATGAAGCCCCCAGGCAGTTCCGGCGCTGGGTGTGGGCCGGAGGACGAAAGCTGGGCGGGCTGATACGCCGCCGGAGAGAGAAGCCGTGCTGTACGCGGCGGGAATGTAACACCATGCCTTCGCACTATGATCGCAATGTCTCGGGGCGGGCAAGAACCGCCACTCCCAGCCAGGCGGGCCGGCCGGCGGTACGCTCCGCCATTCCGCAACCCCGCTCGCCGCTGAACCCGCAACGGCTGACCACCCCGCAGCCCCAGCTGCCGCTTCCGAGCGAGCGGGTACGCTCGATTGTGGAGACCGACAGCCCGCTGATGCGGCAGGCGGCGACCCAGGGCAAGCAATACGCGCACCGCCGCGGCCTGCTCAACAGTTCCATCGCCGCCGGAGCCGCCCAGAACTCGCTTCTGGCGCATGCCTTCCCGATGGCGCAGGCGGACACGAGCGCCGCCCTTCAGGGCCGCTCGCTCGACATCAACCGCCAGCAGGCCGACGACGCCTGGCAACAAAGTCTTATCGACTATGCCTTGAACCGTGACCGCTTCATCAGCGACACGGACCTCCGCAACCGGCAGCTGACGTTGACCGACCGCATCAACACGGGACGGTTGGACCTCGACCGGGAGCGCTTCATGAGCGACGCCGATCTGGCGCAGGACCGGCTGGGCCTCGACAGGGAGTTCGGCACCCGGCGACTCGATCTCGAAGGCCGCGGCCTCGACCTGGGCTACGACCGGCTGGCACAGGACCGAAGGCAGGGCAATCTCAGTGCCTACGCGTCGATATACGGGGCGGTGTTGAGCAACCCCAACATCGACAAAGATACCCGCGGCGACTACCTTTCAAGCCTTAGAAAAGATTTCCTTCCGGAAATGGAGGAAGGAGAGGACGATCTGGCGAATACGGATATCAAGGATCCCGACGGGGAGGCTGCCGCAGGAGCCGAAACCACGCCCGAAGAGCAGCCGACAGGGGAGGAAGAGCCGGAGTCACCGCCGGGGGATGAGGGGCAGCAACAGGAGCCGCCGGCACGACAGCAGCCGCCGGCACGACAGCAGCCGCCGGCACGACAGCAGCCGGCAGCGCCCCCCCCGCCTGCTCAGCAGCCTGCGCCCGCTCCGGCAACCTCCGGTTCTACACAGACGATCCCGCCACCCGGAGATCCAGGCTGGAATTCGATTCCAACTCCGGGCGGTGTTCCGAGCTGGGACTGGATTCCTTACCACAGCAGACACATATTCGTGTAGGCCGATGATCCGCCCGGCGGCATTTGGTGACGAGCAGGCCATCGCCGACCTGTTGCACTCGAAGACAGGCGACAAGTCGCACCCCAGGATCTGCCTCAGCCGCGCCCATGAATGCGTGAGGCGCTCGCGGAAATGGCAGCAAGGCAGCAAGGTCTATTGCCTGGTGTCGGAGGACGAGGGCGGGATCGGCGGTTTCCTCTACGCCCAGGAGGTCGAGGCGTTCGAGTTATGCCCGAACATCGTGTTCCTGGAAGTGATCTATCTGGCCGGAACGGCTTGCGCAGTCGCGCTGCTTCGGGAGTTGCGGGCCGGGAGCCACCGCAGGATCCACGTACCGGCGTGGGCCTCGCTGACGCCGTTGCCGGCATTCGAAAGGCTGCTGGCTCCGCTCGAGCCGCGGCTGGCGGGAGTGGTGTATGAGATTTAGGCGAAACCCTCTGGTTGACGCGCCGACAGGCAAGCCTATAGGCTGTCTGCCATGGCGTTCTGGGAACCAGTCTTCGATTTTCTCATTCGTCATGGCATTTCTTGGGCCATGGCCGGCGTCTTCACTGCGGTCGGAATACTGGTGGGATCTATGATAAGCAAGTGGATAGTGGGCCGGGACTTTAAGGGCAAGCTTGAGGCCCAGGGGAAGGAATTGCAGGAGGAGCGGGTTCAGCGTATTGTGCGGGAAAGTGTGCTGGAAAGTAGGCTAAGCGCCCTAGCAGCAGATCTCAGGATATCCAGAACCCCATCTCCAGATACCAAGGAGGGCGCCGACCCTTCCGGCGGTGATTCGCCTGCTGATCTGAAGAAGATTTGGGAGGCAAGTCCTGGCGCGGGCCGGACGGCAGCGAAACTCATCATGATGGTGCCAAGGCTTGAAGAGGCCAGGCGTCCCAGCACTATCCGAAGACCGTCGTCATCTGCTTGCTGGAAGACCACATCGATGTCGTGAAGGTTGAAGATAGCAACAGAAGCACCATGTTCAAGGTCACGCTGGACCTTAACGGTGAGGGCGAGTGCGTGTTCCAGATTGACGGCGCCGGGGAATTTTTGCGCTGGCAGGTGGCCAGGAGAGCGCTACAACATTTGG
Organism: Bryobacterales bacterium; assembly: GCA_965248235.1. Classification (GTDB taxonomy): domain Bacteria; phylum Acidobacteriota; class Terriglobia; order Bryobacterales; family UBA6623; genus UBA6623. Next base: position 1,353,577 of record CBDFIU010000005.1, read on the forward strand.
CCTTCCCTCGGGTTCCTTAATCGCGATCAGACGGTATTTTCGCAAAGGAAACGCTCTTTAAGCCGCGTGTTACGATGGGGTCATGTCCGAACAAGAGCAGGAGAACCACCTCGCTAAGTTGGTTCTGGAAGAACGCAAGGCTCAAAAGAAACTGGCCTGCCTGACCTCGAAGGCACGGCAAACAGCGGACATTCTGCACGTGGTGATGGATGCTCTTAAGCAACCCATTGGGATCGACTTCGGTCTTGTTCGCAAGCAGTACTTGGAAGTCACCGACACGGATATCGGCAGCCTGATTGCCGAGACGGAAAGCACCTTGGGCAAACTCGCAGTACTTGATCGAGAGATCAAAGCGATCGAGCATCCCTCTCGGCCGTGACTCCAACCTTCTGGGAGAGAGGGGATCACCGGGGAATTCCTGCGCTGGCGGGTCGTCAGGAGAGCGCTACAGGGACTGTTTTTCGGGGAATACTGAGCCAGGAGGAATCGCATGGCCAAGAGCAACGAAGAACGAGTCCGGTTCGCAAATGACGAGATCCTTGGGAAAGGCAACTTAGGTGTCGTGGATGAGATCTTTGCAACCGATTACGTTGTCCACGCAGGTGGCAAGGATTACAAAGGCCACAAATTCGTAAGAGGATTCGTCGGACAGCTTCGTTCGGCGATTCCGGATCTCCGAGTCGTGGAGGTCGCGTTCCTGATCCAAGCAGGTGATACGATCTCTTGGCAGCGCACGTTAAGCGGTACGCATGAGGCAGAGATGATGGGTATTCCACCGACGGGGCAGAAGGTGGAATGGAGAGACATGCTGGTCACTCGTTTCGACGGCGAGAAGATTGCTGAGGAGTGGGCGGTTTCGGAGCTAGCGGGGCAGTTATTCTCAAAATTCCCCTCGGCATGATCAGCGGCCGCACCTGGCACGATCATCATTTCTATATGGGCGAGTTCGTGAAGATGCTCCGCGAGCAGGCGGCGAAGTAGCGGAGGCTTTCCGCCTGAGAGGGTCGGTGACGATATCCTGCTCAGGCCCCCCTCCATCTATCACGGACGGGGCGTATAGCCGTGAGATGAAGTGGATTTGTTCGAAGGCTTGGACCTGCTTCACGAGGAGTGGTTTGAGGCGGAACCGTTCGTACCCTGCTTTCAACGCATCATCGTATGCACTGAAGAAATCGATGACATCAGATTCATGTGAGTTCAGCAAGGGCGTCCTGACTTAGCCCGCGCTGCTCGCGAAGGACCCGAATCTGACTTGCCAGAAATAGGTCTAGTGCTTCATCCGCATAGGCGTGTCGGTATTCTCGGTCCCGAAGGTTTTCGCGAAGACGTTCACGCAGACTCTGGCCCTCTCCCATGCTCATCGACGAAATCAAATAGTGCCCACACAGGCGGGGGGATATCTAAATGCTCCTCTTGTCAAGCCGCTCAAGGATATCTTTCCGACTCAGGCCGAGCGTCTTGGCTATGTTCAACACGATGCCTTCCTTCAGATCCTTCTTCCTGGGGATTACGACGGGGCGGATTAACCCCGGCTTGGTCATGATGTAGTGGGAGCCACGTTGACGGTCGAGACGACAGCCCTCGTCCTCGCAAATCCTGACGAGTTCCTTCCAGCTAACAGCGCGCACGAGCGACGTCCCCTAGCTGCTGAGCGGCTATGTAAGCGGGAATGATGCCTTCAATGTAGTCATACCCTTTGCCATGGCCGAGAGAAACCGAAACTCCCTGCTGCTGGGTCGGTTTTGCCTGTTTGGGCTGAGAAACGGGCTGCTTTATGACGTTTACGAAATCGACGCCCGGGTCTTGGTGAGGTGGTACCTCCGTAAAGCCTCGTTCCTTCAGTGCCGCATCGAGCACGCCACGGTCGATGCATGACTCAAACCACAGCTCAACTGCCTCCCTGAGCGATTCCAGGGCCCGTTTTTTGGTGGAAGCCTGGGTCATCACATCAATCGCTGGACACCAGACTAGCCATTGCCGCCCATCTCTGCGGAACCAAGCCTGGAGTTTGACGCTGTAGCCGATAATTTCGTCTCTCATACGCTCCTTCATGGTACTCATCTGGTGATTCTCCAGTAAAGCCCCTACTCGAAATCCACCATCGATTCAGCCCCAAACTTGCGGCAGCTGGTCCACTCGATGTACTCAATCTCAAACTTCTTGGGGTAGCGCAAGACCCAGCGCGACCGCACGGGCAGCAGATGGGGCTTCCCGCCGATCAGCACGTAGCCGTAGTCGATGCTGTGAGAGGCTTGCTGGAAGGGATAACCGGGCGGGATGCCCAGCATCTCGCGGGCGTCGTGGCGCAGCACGTGGCCCGTCGCCTTGTCGATCGAGACCAGGCCTCTGAAGCCGACGTTAATCGGCCGTTTGTTGCGGCTCCTCAAGAAGAAGTGGAAACCGTAGCGGCGGTTCACGACCTCCATGCGGAAGACGGCCACTTCGCGCCCGCCGATGACGCCGTCGCCGGAGCGCGTGAACACGGCCCCAGACTCGGGCCGGAACAAAGCGAAAAGCAAACTTCCGAAGCCGCCGGCACTGGCGATCTCCCTGAAGTTCTTCTTCGAACGGCGGCCGTTCATTGTCACGTTGCGATAAGACTCGCGCCTGTCGACGAACTGGACCTCGGCGGCCGCCTCACGGTTTGGCCGCCAGCGGGACCTGGTGCCATCCTTCGACCACCCGCTGCGTTCGGTTTTGGTGCAGACGAAGTTGGGGAGGTTTTCGGTGTAGGCCAGCGCGACACGGCGGGCGCGCTCGATCAGGTTGGCATCTGTCTCGGCGGGGGTGAGAGTGGACGGTGCGGGAACGGCGGGCCCGATCAGGCTGGAATCTTTCTCGGCGGGAATAACCGGGGCGGACTCGGACGCCTTTGGGTCCGATTCAGGTTCGGGATTCGGTTCAGGAAGCCGGGACAGGATCTTCGCCAGTTCCTCACGGACGATCTCGCGGACTCGCCGCTCGTCCATCGCGTCTCCCCGGTGGGACGCATCGACCGCCGCGCTGAAGTCTTGCGCTAGACCGGCTACGGCAACGGCCACGCCAACAACAACCAGCCGGAGAGCGGTCATGAGAAGGACCTCCATCCACAGCATACACCCCTGTTGACGCTCTCTCGCCCCCAGCCGTTACCCGGCACAAGTTTTTGAGCACTTTGTTCGTGTTTCTCTGGCGCCGGAAAGGTGCCGGTTGTACAATGAAGTCTGGAACATAAATGGCTTGTTTTGTTTTTGTTGCCAGACAAGGCTTAACTTGCTTCTTTAGCTTTCGAGAGGCGTGACGCCTGGGAGGTGTGCTTTCTTCAAACGGATATTCAAGGGTATCGGTAGATTATTCAAGAAGACCGCCAAGGCCTTGAAGAAGGTCTGGCCGATCGCGCTGGCGGCGACCGCCATCTTCTTCACCGCGGGAGCGGCGCTAGCGCCTGCCGGATCCTGGTTGAGCGGCATGGGCTGGGGGAAAGTTGCGTCTACCCTTGTCACCAAGGTCGGCATCAAGGGCACGCTCGGCAAGGTACTTACGGGCTCGATAGCCGGTTCGGGCTGGGGAGCGGCAATCGGGGGCGGCATCTCGGCGGCGACGGGAGGCAGCTTCACCGAAGGCGCCCGTAGCGGCGCGCTGAGCGGCGCTATCACGGGCGGCCTCGCGGGTGCCGCTGGCTGGACGCCTGGCGGAGCAGAATCTCAGAGCGGAGGAGTATCCTCCGCCGGTGCTGGGGCCGAGGCTGTTGGCGAGGCTGCTATCAGTCAAGACGCAACACCCACTGGAGGCGGCAACCCCAACTCCCTCATCGACTTCCTGAAGAACCCCGTCGTTGCGGGCAACCTGATATCGGGAGTGGGCAAGGGCATTGGCACGGCTGCCGCCGCGAGAACCCAGGCCGATATGGCCACGGCGGAGCGGCAGGCGTTTGATGACCGTCTGGCCCAGCTCAGCGACAACTACCGCGTGAGCCGCGAGGCGCTGGGCCTGCCGCCTCTTGAGCAGCAGGTGGCCACTCCATCGTTGGCCGAGACAGCGGTGCCGGACGTGGCGGCGACGGGCGCGGCAATACCCCAACTCGCTGGTGGCGCGCGGATTGGGAGTAGGGTAAATGCCGGTCCATCAAGGCAACGGAGGATCGCTGCTGGCAGCTGCCGGAGTGCGGCCGGGGATGAGTCCGCCAGCGCAGGGAGCGCCCGCGGCAGGTCCGCCAGGCCGGCCCGCAATGCCCACTCCCGGAGCGCAGCAGCCCACCGCTGGAGCCGATGTCGACGAGCGCCAGCTGGCGCGCTTCTCCGACATGGCCTACCAGCTGATCTACGGCGGCAAGACGCTGCACAACAGCAAGGCGGGCCGCAGCAGGCCCAGGGTCCGGGAGGTCCTGTCGACGCGCTGGCGCACACCGCCGCCGCGGTCGGATCGCGGGTGGCCGAGGCGGGAGGGGCCAAGGACGGAGCGGTGGTGTTCATGGGCACGATGGACGTGCTGGGCGAGTTGGCGTCGGTGGCCGCGGCAGCGGGCCTCTACGACTATTCGCAGGAGGAAATCGACTCCGCCGCGCCGAGAGCGGCCGAGCTGCTCTATGGCAAGACGGCGAAGCTCGGCATCTGGAACCAGCAGGAGATCGAGCAGGAGTTCGCGGGCCTGCTCGAAGCCAACGCCGACGGCTCGCTGGAGCGGAACCTGGCCGAGGTTGCCGCTGTTGCGGGGCAGCAGGGGCAGCCGGGGCAAGGCGCGGCGCCGATGCCGCCGGCCGGGAGAGGGATTGTATCGTGAGCCTGCTTGCATACGCCTTCGGCGGCGCCCTCGAGGGGGCGGGCAAGGGCTTGGCCAAGGTCGGCGAGCACCGCCGGCGCATGGAGGGCGAGCGGCTGCGGGAGGAGTTTTGGAAGAACCAGAACCAGTTTAACCGCGCAGCACAGAACACCCGCAATCAGGCCGGCATCGACGCTCAGAACACCCGCAATCAGGCCGGCATCGACGCTCAGAACGCCCGCAATCAGGACGGCATCGACGCTCAGAACGCCCGCAATCAGGCCGGCATCGACGCTCAGAACGCCCGCAATCAGGCGGGTCCGGCGCCGCTAACGCCGTACATGTTCTCCCGCTGGGCCTGGCCGAAGAAGTTGTAGTTGAGGAAGCGGAAGCGCGCCCCGTCCGGCGCTCTCAACACCGCGTCCAGCCGTACGTCCTGCCAGCCTCCAGGCGATGACTCATGCATGTGAACCGTGCCGTCCTCGCCGCGCCGGAAGGCGTAGGTCCTCCAGCGGTAGCGCCACACGCCGAGGATCTCGCCGCTGCCGGGCACTTCCTGAATTTGCCGGCGGCGGCTTTCCGATTCCGCTTTCTGCTGTTGCTCGGGGATGGCGGCGACATCGGAGGGCGAAGGCCGCCCGTCGAAGCGCTCGTAACCGTCGATCCGGCGGTAGCCTTCCCGGCGCGCCTCGTAGTTGAGGCAGCCGATCAGGCTCCCGGGGGTACGCGAGCGGGCGATCGCGGGCGTGGTCAGGTCCAGCCCGCCGCCCAGCCGCCAGGAAGCGGTCCGCATCATCAGGCCATGGCCTCCGCGATGGTGACGTCCGGCAGGTAGAGGCGTTCGAGACTCAGCAGCATGGGCATGTGTTCGGTGGCGGCGAAGCGGTACGCCGAGCCGGCCTCGTCATTGCCGTGGAGCAGCATCGCCGCCCGCCACTTGATGATGGGGTGGTATGCCTCGGGCAGGCCCTGGGGCACGTCGTCTTCCTTCTCGAGCAGCTGCACTTCGGATTGGCACTCGCCGCCGAAGTGGTAGGCGCCCCGCGGCACCGGATGGAGGACGAGATCGAGGTCCGGGGCGATGGCGAAAGCGACAGGACGGCTCGGATCCCTGATGGGACCGCAGATCCACCACCATCTCATCGATATGCTGATAGCGGTCTTCTCGGTCCTTCGTCATGGCCTTGCCGACGATGCGCTCCAACTCCATCGGCAGTCCCGCCCGTAAGGCCGTAACGGGCTCCGGCTCTTCATTGCCGATCGCGTAGAGAACCGCCTCCAGCCGCTCCCGCTCGAAGGGCAGGGCGCCGGTCACCATCTCGTAGATAACGACTCCCAGGGACCAAATGTCCGTGCGCCGATCCTTGCTCGGGGGACATGTAGGCGGGGGTGCCCAGGATTGTCGCCGTCTTCGTCAACTGCGACCGCTCCGCCAACTGCGCCAGCCCGAAATCCATGACCTTCACTTGGTCTTGCGGCGTAACGATCAAATTGGAACTCTTGACGTCTCGATGGACGATTCCTTTCTCGTGAGCGACCTGCAAACCCTGTGCTGTCTGCACGCCAATGTCGATGGCTTCGTCGAGTTTCAGTGGCCGAGCCTTAACCTTCGCCTTGACGCTCTCACCCTCGACTAGCTCCATGGCGATGAATGGTGAGCCGTCCGCCTCGTCGATTTCGTGAATCACGCAAATGTTGGGGTGGTTGAGTGACGCGGCGGCGCGCGCTTCCCGCAGGAAACGGGCTTTGTGCTCTTCATCTTCGAGGGTATCGGAACGAAGGAATTTCAACGCGACGTGGCGCTGGAGCTTGGTGTCCTCGGCCTTGTAGACAACCCCCATCCCGCCTTCACCGAGCTTGGCGGTGATCTTGTAGTGGGAGATGGTCCGGCCGATCAAGATGGGGACATTGTACCGCGCCGGGATTACTGTCGGTTACAATCGTATTCGTTCAGTTTGAATGATGAATCCGCGGCTCAGGTGCCATGCAGCTTGATTGCTTATGTCTCACATTGGAATGAGATTGCGCGTAAGCTATGCTCTAGTCGATGTCCGCCACGCGCCGCCGCTGCCTCGGCCGAGTGGACGAGTGAGAAACAGTTCACGGAGAGGTTCCCAGTAATGCGCAAAGCTCAAGTCTTCCTTCTACTCCTCGGTTCCACGGTATCGCTGTTTGGGCAAGCCAACACGGGTGAAGCGACCATCCATGTGGATGCCTCGCAAAAGGCGTCCTACACGATCCCGCGGACAATTTTCGGCACCTTCCACGAACCGATTCGGAGCTCGAATTACGGAGGGTTGTGGCTCAAATCCTGACCAACCCGAGCTTGGAGGAAAACCTCTGGAGCGTTCGCAATGTCGAGACGATGGTGCGCGAGAGACCCGAACTGCGGCGGAGTTCGCATATCGGGCTGCCCCTCCCATGGGAATCGCTTCACCCGAAACAGGGCTGGCGCTTCGAACCGCGCTGGGCCGATGCCGCCAACTCGTTCCGTTCGCTGATGGTGATGGCCTTGCCGGGGACCGAAACCGGAGTCCGACAGGCCGTCTACCTGCCGGTTCAACGCGTGCGGCGTTACACCGGCTCCGTCTACGTCAAGCCGGCGGCCGGGCCGGTCGAGGTAGCGGTGTCGATCCGTCGGAGGAACAAGCCCGACGAGGTGTTCGCCAAGGCCGTTTTCACCGCCGGGGGCGAGGGGTGGACGAAACACGAATTTCAACTGGAGTTGCCCGAGGGTAAGTTGTCACACAACGAGCCCGCGGATTTCGTCATTGCCCTCGCCGACGACTCTCGCGCCCTCATCGATCAGGCTATGCTCTACCCGGCCGACCATATCGAGGGCTTCGACCCGGAGATGGTGCGGCTGTCCCGCGCGTTGAAAACGCCGCTACTGCGCTACGGCGGCAATTACACGTCGGGCTACCACTGGCGGGACGGCACCGGCCCGATGGACAAGCGCGTCAGCATGATCAACCAGGCCTGGGGCATCCCCGAGTACAACCACTTCGGCACCGACGAGTTCCTACGCTTCTGCGAACTCATCGATGCCGAGCCGCAGATTTGCCTCAACCTCGGCAGCGGCACTCCGCGGGAAGCCGCGGATTGGGTCAAGTACGTGAACTCCAAGTGGGGCGACAGAGGCGGCGGATTGTTATGGGAACTTGGCAACGAGTTATGGGGTGACTGGCAGATCGGGCGCCCGACCCTGGAGCAAGTTGCCGGCAGGACCAAGGCATTCAGCGACGCGATCCTAAAGGTGGACCCGCGGGCGCGCCTGATCGCCACCGGGCAAGACCCTGACCGACACAAAGAGTGGAACGCCGCCCTGCTGACCCTCGCTCCGCAACCCTTTTCCTACATCGCGACGCATTTCGTGGTGGGTGACCGCGTGGTCAAGAAGAACCCCTCCGCGGACTTCCGCATTCGAGCGCGATTAGCGCTGCCGGTGGCACTGGAACGCCTTCTTCGATCCATGAACGAGCAAATCGCCGCGCACCCGGGGGCGCGGGACAAGGTAAAGCTTGCCTTTACCGAGTGGCTGTTCGCCGGCGAGTCGGAGCGCGTACCGCACTTCGACAATATGGGGGGAGCCCTGTGCGCCGCCGGCTTCCTGAATACGCTGATGCGGGTCGCCGATTTCACTCCCATTTCCGATATGACCGGCCTGGTCGAATTCGGAGGAATGCTCAAGAGACGGTCCACCGTCTACGCGGTCCCGGCTTATTGGGCCTTCCGGATGTATTCGAACTCGGACATCAACCGACTCGTGGAAACCCGCGCCCAAGTTGAGAGCTACGACGTGCGCGAGGGGAACAGCCGCATTCCCGAGATCCTTGATGTGCCCTACCTCGATGTCGTTTCGGCGTTGAACGAAGCCGGCGACAAACTGACGCTGTTCTGCGTCAACCGCAAGACGAGCGGCGCGATCCGCGCCAAGCTGCGGATCTCCGGTTTTCGGCCGGCGAGCGCCACGGCGGCCGAACTGCGCGCCGGCAGTGTCTTCGCCCAAAACAACGAATGGCGCCCGAACGCCATTCGCCCGAAAACCATCGAGATCGAGACGGCGGGTGAAAGTCTCGATTATGTATTCCCGCCGGCAAGCGTCACGGTTCTGACCCTACACGGCCGGTGAAAAGTGCGGGGAAGCGCGTTGGAGCTTTAGCGTGTCCGACGCCCTGATGGGGGTAATGACGGCCTGAGAATAGCTGATTGCCGGTGGGAGCGGGATTTCCCTACAGTAACCCGCGGACAAGGGCTATGTGGTTCGTTTTGAGGAGCCTAGTCCTGCTCGCGGTCACGGAAGTCTTCGTACCAATTCTGGACGATATGGATCGAAGGTCGACTCGCTTGCTCGTCTTCCACGTCTTCGATAACAACGAATCGTTGCCCGTCGGCGGAGACGTCGTACAGATGCTCGATATCCCAACCAGGGAGTCCCGGGAGGCGGAATAGCGGCTTGGGCGACCCTACCGAGAACTCTCCCATGGTCGAAACGGCAACTGCCGTCAGAGTCTCCCCCTCGATGAAAAAAAGCTCCCCTCGGTCCTTGCGCCAACGCGGATTCTGACCGCCGTTCGCCGAAACCTGCCATTTCCCGCCGCCTTCGGGGAACGGCCGCACATAGACTTCGAACCGGCCCGACTCGTCTGAATTGTAGGCAAGAAAACGGCCGTCGGGCGAGATCTGTCCGTCGCCCTCCGAAAACTCAGTCTGAAGAAAGACCTGTGCCTCGAAAGGGCCGTCTTGCGGTTTGCGCTGTAGATACCCAATGTCCCACCCGGTCCGTGGATCCACAAAGCTGTAGAACAGAATCCCGCCGTCGGCCGACCAGCTTGCAGGGAATTCGAGTAGGGGCTCGCCGATCAGAAGCGTTGCTTCGCCGCTGCCGTCGGCCGATCGAATGAAGATGTCCTGATTGCCTCGACGGTTTGAGCTGAAGGCAATCTCCTTCCCCGAGGGCGACCACACAGGCTTTTCGTCGTTCCCTGCGTCGAATGTCAGGCGCGTGCTTACAGAACGATCTACATCGTGCACCCAAATGTCCGTGTTTCCGCCCTGCGCGAATCGAACCGCCACGCGCCGACCGTCAAGGGACAATGCCGGTTGCGACATCCCTTGCCACGGCCGGCCCATCACGCCCAGCCTCCGTCCGGCGCGGTCGAACCAGGCCAACTGACGCGGCCTTACGTCCTCGAAGTCAACGGCTACCAAGGTGCCGTCATCCGCCAGACTTGGGCCGGCAAGACCCTCCGCGACACGGAACGCTTCTCCGTGGCACGTAGCGTCTCGATCGAGAACGGCAAGGCCCATAACCCCGCCTCAAGAACGTTCGTCTGATACACAATATGTCCGCTCGGAGCATAGATGGGGAAAGCGCCTGTTGCCAGGACCGAGAACTGACCGTTTTCCAGGTTCTTGACGGCGATCTCTTGATCGTTCACTGTCCCCACGGTGAAAATGATGGCGCGCACACCGGCATCTTCGGGCAAGAACGCGGGATACCAGTTTCCCCTTCCCCTTTCGGTAATCTCGGGCTCGAACAACAAGCGCGGCTCCCCGCGGGGAATGGTTGAGGCCGCAGGATGGAGATTCTCGGGGGTGAATGAAAACCGGCGCACCGCGGGCTCGGGAGTTTCTTCACCGAAGCGAACGAAAGAAACGACCAAGAGCGCGATCAGCAGCACGGCCGAGACTAAGACAAGCAGCCGCTCGCGGTTCGTGAGGGTTCTTGTTCTATGCTGGACCGGGTCCACACCGGGGACCGTTGCGCGCGTGCCCGGTTCACGTGCTTCGGAATCGGCAACCGTCGCGGAAGCGGACTGGTCCCTCGAACGCGCGGGTGGTGCTCTCACGATCGCCGAGCGGCCCGACTCCATTTTCTTATGCAGGCTCTTGAGGTCGACGACCAAATCGCCCGCATCCTTGTACCGCTCCTCGCGGTCCTTGGAAAGGCACTTGGCGACGTAAACCTCCAGTTCCATGGGCACGCCGGCACGGACGCCCGTGATCGGCTCGTGCTCCTCGTTGAGGATCTCGTAGACCAGCGCCTGATCGTAAAGGCCCTTGAACGGTCGTTGCCCGCACACCATTTCGTAGAGCACGCACCCCAGCGCCCAGATATCGGTCCGGTGATCGACCTCCGCCCCCTCGGCTTGCTCGGGCGACATATAGGCGAAGGTTCCGAGCGTCGTATCGAACTTAGTGAGCTTGGAGCCCTCGGTCAGCAGAGCGAGACCGAAGTCCATCACCGTGACGTGGCCCTTTTCGTCGACCATCACGTTGCCTGGTTTGATGTCGCGATGGACAACGCCCTTTTCGTGAGCGGCTTCCAGTCCGTTAGCAATTTGTTGGGCGATATCGAGGGCTTCGAGGATCTTCAGCGGCCCTTGCTCGATCTTCTTGTCGAGACTGTCGCCTTCAATGAAGGCCATTGCCAAAAAGGTTTGGCCCTCCTCTTCGCCGATTTCGTAAACGGGGCAGACGTTGGGGTGATGCACCGACGCCGCGGCTTTGGCTTCTCTGTGGAAGCGTTTGTTCGCTTCCTCGTCTTTCAGTAGGTGAGCAGCCAGGAATTTGAGAGCGACGGGACGGCCGAGCTTCATGTCCTCGGCCTTGTAGACGACACCCATCCCGCCTTCGCCAAGCTTGGCGGTGATGCGGTAGTGGCTGATGGTTTGGCCGACCACGATGGGGCTATTGTAGCGCTCCCCATTTTTTCACAGCCCCCACGCGATGCGGTCACTCAAGAATAGTGCTTTGCAGCTAAACAAACTTTTTCATGCGGTCGTGGCACTAGCGCACCTATCCCAGTTGGTGCCGAGCATCGAAAAAACGACGGGGCCCCTGCCCTACAGCTTCGGCCGATACCCGCTGCGCGTCCGAATCCGATATTTCCGCAAACCGTCGCCTATCAGCTCGACATTGATGCTGCGCCAACCTTGGTTGGGGTTCGATTGCGGGTAGTAGGTCAACGTATAGGAGCTGGCCAGCTCCTCGCGGATGGATACGAAGGCTTCCGACTGCTTCTGCCAGCTCTTCGCGAAAAATGCCTTGCCGCCGGTGCGCGCGGTCAAGCGCCGAAATACGTTGCTCGATATCGGGTCTTTGTTCACCTCGCGCGTGCTGATCACGTAGATCGGCACGCCTTCGTCCTCAGCAATCGCGCGCACATCGTCGGGACCAACCGTGCTCGCCGAATCCGGCCCGTTCGAGAAAACGATAATCACCTTGCGGCCGGGAACGTCGGCGGCGTCGCGCAAGGTCAGCAACAGCGCGTTGTAGAGCGCCGTCTCATCCCCGGCTACCGCTTGCCGCAAGCCGCGAATGCCGTTTAGGCGGCTGTCGCTCAGCGACGTCAAACGCGTCAAGTTGCGGCTATAGCCGTAGACGGCGATCGAGTCGGCCCCATCGAGGCCGCGGATAAAATCGGCGATGGCGTCCTCGGCGAAGACGAAGCTGCGGTACATGAAATTGCTCGTGTCGAAAAGCACGAAGACGTTGGTGCCCGCGAAGCTTTCGTCCACCAGCCCCTGGATCGCCGAGCGCTGCCGCTCGCCTTCCGGCCCGGGCTCCGTCGCTTCGCGTTGGCTCAGTTGCGTAACGCTGCGAGGCGCTTCGTTACCCTCCCCGAAAGTAGAAACCGTCTGCCCAATGCCGTCTTCGTAAACCCGAAAATCCGTCGGTTTCAAATTATTGATGTAGCGACCCCGACGATCGGTCACCGCGACGTTGAGTACCACCAGGTCGACCTTCACGCGAAACAGCGGATTGTCGCCCAGCGGGTCCTGCCCCGTCACCGGAGGCCCGAAAACAAATACTGCGAAGGCAATAAAGATAGCCGAGGCTGACACTAAGAGCGCCGGCCCCCGACGACCGCGTTGTAACCGATTCCACATCCGTTTCCCCCTCACTGCTCGATTCCTCCAACCAGGTTTTCCATGTCCGTGGGCGTTCTATCCAGCCTGCCGGCCTGAAACTTCAAATTTCGCGCTGCCCGGAGATTCACAACTGCTACGAATAGATCGGACTTTCACCCACCCGAGCCGCGTTGCCGTCCGTCAGTTGGTGAGAAATGCAGGCTAGTCCAACGCCTCCTCGACCATTTGCTCCACACGCGGGCGAATCTCCTTTCGCTGATCCGCGGCGACTATCCGCATCGAGCGCCACAGCGCCGGCCAGTCGTCAAGGTGCGTAGCGAAAATGCGCTCAAGCGACTTCTGCGTCCACCGCGGGACCAGCAGATTCAGGCGACTCGGCGCGATATGCGATTCGTCGGCCAGCGCCGCCCAATACAAATTGCTCGATTCCCAGCTCTCCGCCAAAATCCGACTTGAATAACCCATCAGCGTCGGGAACAGCGGCACGTTCAGCAGCATCGGACGATACGATTCCGTCAGCCGCGGATGCGGAACGCCGAACAACCGGCCGAGCCGCTCGTACCCAAGCTTGTCGGGCATCTCGCCGCGCAGCCGCATAATTTCCGCGCTCACCGGCCCCGACCCGGCCGCGTCCCCATGTTGGCCGAGGTAGTCGGCGGCCAGGTGAAACAACTCCGACGCCGTCAGCAAGCCAATGCCCTCTTGGACACGTCCCCACTCGAGCGCATCGCGAACGCGGAACAGCCGCGCCGGTTCGACCTTGCGCCGCAATCGGCTGAAAACCGCCGTGTGCAATTCCGACTCGAAAGAAGCCCGCGCCACCAACTCCTCGCTCAACCGCAGGTGCAGACCCACGAAATGCTGCTCCGCCGCGGTGATGCGCCACCACTTCGGCACCGTGGCGCTGAGAAGAATTTGCGGGGCGAGATCTTGCCAGATCAAGGCCTGCCGCTTGACCGGAACCAAGAAATTCTGTTCGGCCTCCGCCAGCGCGTAAGGGAGTCCCACAAGCGATCCCACCAATCGCCCGCCGCCGCTATTGGGCCAACCGGTACCCAACATACGGGTTGTGCGCCAGCTGCTGCCTTCCTGCACGCCCAAGAAATCATGGCCCCTCACAAACAACGGATTGGCGCGGATCAACTCCGCTCCCGGCGGCGAGTAATGAACGTAGTTGAGTCCCACCAACGAATCGCGCAAGATCGGCGCCAACTCGCCGCGTACTTCGGCCAGCTTCTGGGAGTTGCCCTGCGCCCGGTCCACCAGGCGGCGTAAGTTCAGAGAGCGCTGCCGCTCCAGATGCTTGTCGACCCAATTACCGTGGGCGAACGAGTTCGATTCAAAGGTCGACAACTCGGATCGCGGCAGCGGGACTTCGGAAATTCGCGAAGCCAGCCGGTTGGCCATCGCGACGTTGAAACTTTCCCCGCGCGAAACCCGCTCCAGGTGATCCGCCAAATCAAACAGCGTTTTGAGCGAGACAAGCCGCTGCTGCGTAAACAGCGAATTCATCTGCTCGACGACCTGCGCGTGCGCGCTTTGGTCGGCGGGCGCCGGATCACCCGCCAGCAGTTCGAGCATGCGTTGCTGCGGTGAATCGCCCGCGGAGCCGGTCGCCGCCAGCAGGTTACGCACCCCGGCCCGCCCGGCGTCGAAAAGCGGCAAGTCGCCGCGCACATCCTGGAATAATTCCACGAACGACCGCAGAACGCCGTCGGCCTTCTCCTCGGGAATCTGCCCTTCCCGCATCAGGATCTGCCACAGCCCGGTGAGCGCTTGGAAGATCCCTATCGCGTCGGCGCGGCGTGTGACGCGGCGAACTTTCATCAGCCGCGGCAGCACATCCAGGTAGGCAACGATCGTTTCGTCCGTCAGCATCGGAGCATCGGCGAAGATCGGATAAATCTGGCCGTGCTCCGCGAAGTCTTCCGTTAACCTCTGGACCGTCGCCGGGCGTAACGGCGTCTTGCGGTGGCGATCGATGTTTGTGATCGAGATGAACATCCGCAGCGGATCGTTATTCACCGCGCGGCGACAGAAAACGTACATCGATTCGACAATGTCGTCGGGTTGACTCCACATCGCCGCTTCGCGATTACGCTTGCCGTCCCAAATAGCGTGTTCGTGCCAGGCGAAAACCTTCTTCCACGGCTCCAGCCCGCCCGGAATATAAGCCTGTCCGTCGGGCGTGAGGTGCAAGCGAGTGGTCAGCAGCAGCAGGTCGGCGTTGGCGCGAAAGATCGGCCGCGCCGGGCCCGGGCTGGTGGTCTTCCCGCGCACGGCGAGATAGAAACGCCGCATGCGTTTGGGTTCGGTGAAATAGCGCAGCGCCTTGTCGTCGACACGCCACAGAGAGTCAAAGAACGCGGCCACCCAGCCGTCGTCGGTTTTCATCAACTTCATGAAGAACGCCGCCGGTTCGGCGGGCGAAACTTCGATCAAGTCTTCCCAGGCCTTTTCGGCCTCGGGTCCGCCGGGCACCATCGCGCGGCCGTTTTCCACCTCGAACATGCCGCCGAAAAAGTCCAGCACGTGGGCCATGTTCTTGAGCTGTTCGATCGACACCTGCTCACGCAGCAGCATCGCCGTGGGCTCGTGCAGGTTCGACATCGCCACGTAAAGCCGCGCCAGCGACGGGTCCCCGAGAAAGATATCGATGAAATCAACGGCTTTGTCCCGCTTCTTCGCCCCCGACAGCCAGTACTCGGTACCGAAGATCACCGGCAGCGTCGTCGAGGGATAGTCCAGCTGGAAAGCCCGCTCGCGGCGATAGGCTTCTTCGAGGTCCGCCAGCGGAAAGGCCGAGTCGATCGAAAGAAAAGCCCGCGAGGGGTTGACGGTTTCGAGCACGGCCGAGGGACCGCAGTCGTTGCGCAGCCGGAAACCGAGAATCTTGAGCAATTGCGCCGTCTGTTGCGATTCGCAATCCGGTACGTCGATCGATCCGTTCGGGCCGGCGAACTCCTTGAGTTCGCGCGCCTGCGAGAGATACCGCAGCACCAGCTTCAAGTACTCGGTTTGTTGCAACGCCTCCGCCCCGCGGCCGGTACGATAGCCGCTGGTCATCACGTTGCGGGCCAGCGCCGGCATCAACTCGTCGAGCCGCTGGTCGCTTGAAAGCGCGGCCATGCGGCGAAAGCCTTCCAGCAACCCCGGGATTTCCGCCGAGCCCATCGGCAAACCGCCGCTATCGCCCGTTCGCTCGAGCGAGCGTTCGAGCTGCTGCATTTCAGCGCCGCCCGACGCGCGGTATTCGCCGACGTATTTCTTGGCGGATTCGCTATCCCCTTCGATCAGCGAAAGGACAACCAACCGGCGAAGAAGCGAGCGCCGTTGCTCGTCGGAAGACGAACCAAGCTCGCCCAGCGCCTTCTCGTATGCCCCCCGCCGCGCCGGGTCGCGATAGCGATCGAGAAACTCGGCGTAGGCCAGTTGCGTCTCGACATCGCTTTCGGCCTCGCCCGCCGCCCGCGCCAGCACCGCCCGCGCCCGAATCGTCTCGCCCGCTCTCTCGAATTGTTGGGATCGCTGCAGGACCTCCGCCACAGGTTCGGCCGAAAGTCCGCATGCCGCCGCGAGCGCGATAACTAGAATTCGCCGCATCGAGTGCCCCCCTAACCATTGACTTGGAGCGGCCCGGCCCCGGACAACGCCCGTCAGCGCGCCGGCGCGCGCCACAAACCCTGATGTGCCACGATTTTAGTGCTTTTCCGCCCCGCTTACAAGAGCCCCCTCCCAATTTCGCCGGCGTTTCGCGAAAGTTGTAACAAAGTTTACAAGTCGGGGGACCGTTGTCCGGTGAACCGGGAGCCGTGAACCACGGCCGAGCCTCGGGCGAATCCGCCAAAAATCGCGCATGCCGTGAGCCGCGAAGCGGCGGCCGGAGCCTTAGCCCGGGGTGCAGCCGAAGGCGGAACCCTGGGTACGCAATCAAATCACGTTGAGCCCTGTAAGGGCGACAGGAAACGTCTTCGCTCCCATTCTTAAGGCGGTGTTCTGAACGCGCGGATTCATGGAAACTGCCTATCCAGGATTTTTTCGGCTCACGGCTCACGGCTCACGAGCCAGAAACTCATGAATCCGCCGCGCCTGCCCGCCATTCACGCACCCCGCCAGCTCCTCCACGCTAGCCCCCCTCACCCGCTCGAGACTCCCAAACGTCTGCAACAGCTTCCGTACCGTCTTTTCCCCGACCCCCTCCACTTGCATCAAGATCGACGTCAACTGCCGCGTATTCCGCCGACTTCGATGGAACGTCACGGCAAAGCGGTGCGCCTCGTCGCGAATCGTCTGGACCATATGCAACACCGGCGAAAAGCGGTCGAGCTGTACCGGCTCGTCCTCTTGCCCCAGAACGTAAATGATCTCCTCCCGCTTCGCGATTGCCGCGACGGGTTGATTGATCACCCCCAGGCCTTCCAGCGCGTCGGCGGCCGAATGCAACTGCCCGATCCCGCCGTCGATCAGGATCAGCCCCGGCATCGCCTTGTCTTCCTCCTGCAGCCTGCGGTAGCGCCGCTCGACGACCTCTCGCATCGACGCGAAATCATCCACTCCGGCAACGCTCTTGATAATGAACTTGCGGTATTCCGAGCGCCGCATCTTGCCGTTCACCGCCACCACCATCGACGCCACCGTATCGCTTCCCTGGAGGTGCGAAATATCGAAGCACTCGATCCGCTCGGGCGGCTTTTCGAGGTTGAGCGCGTCGGCCAGCGCCGCCATCATCGCTTTCGGCGTCGGCTTCATCACCCGGAAGCGCTGCTCGAAGCCGTGTCGCGCATTGCTCTCGACCAATTCGAGCATCGATTTCTTCGGGCCGCGTTGGGGTACCGAGATCACCACCTTGCGGCCGCGCTTTTGGGTCAGCACCTCTTCAAGCGCCTCTCGGTCGTCAAACTCCACCGGGATATGGATCAGCGACGGCACATATTGCTGATCCAAGTAAATCTGCTTTAGCAAGGACGAAAAAAACTCCGCCCGGTCGAAACGCTCGACGTCTTCCCAATAGAACTCCCGCCGATCGACAATCCGCCCATTGCGGACATGGAATAGATTCGCCGCCACCAAGGGCGGCTCGGCGCACAGGCCGAGAATATCCACGTCGCGCCCCTCGACCGCCGCGACCCTTTGACGCTGCTTGAGTTCCTCGACCGTAGTGATCAGGTCGCGCAACGAAGCCGCCTGCTCAAACTCCAATCGCTCCGAGGCTTCGAGCATGCGCCGGCGCAGGTCGATCACCAACTCGCCCGAGCGCCCGTCGAGAAACATCCGCACATCGGCGACGGCCTTATCGTAGACCTCGTCGGTCGTCAGCTCCTCGACGCAAGGCCCCCAGCAGCGATGGATGTGGTATTCCAGGCAAGGCCGCGCGTGAAAGCGCGTCAAATCCACCCGGCACGAGGGGATCTTGAAATAGCGATGGATAAAGTTGACCAGCCGATACGCCAGGTTGGCCGGAAAGTAAGGGCCGAAGTAACTCGATCCATCCTTGCGCAACCGCCGCGTGACGTAGACCCGCGGAAAGCGCTCCTTGGTGAGCCGGACATAGGGATACGTCTTGTCATCCCTCAGCAGAACGTTAAACCGCGGCTGCCGTTCCTTGATGAGATTATTTTCGAGCCCGAGCGCCTCTTTTTCATTGGCGACGGCAATGTAGTCGACCTCGCGAGCCTCGGCAATCAAGGTGCCGGTCTTGGCGTCGGCCAGCCGCTCTTCGACAAAGTAGCTCCGAACCCGATCCCGAAGGCTCTTAGCCTTCCCAACATAAATAACCCGCCCCGCGGCATCTGAAAAAAGGTAAACCCCCGGAGAAGCCGGAAGATGAGCGGCGCGCTGTTTGAGATGTTCCAGGTAGGGCGCGGACGCCATGGTAAGTGGTTCGATTCTAACAGAGGGGTTATTCGGCGCATGCGGAAGCTCCCCCCCAGGTAAATTTCATTGACCAATACGCGATAATGGGCTCGACGCGGCGAGGTCCGCACCAATATGCCTATCGAATGGCTTGCAATGGCGACGGCTTTAAGTCCGTTTCTCAAGGACTACGCCGCCCACCTCACAAAAAGTCTCGCCCTAAACTCCGCCGACGGCATCCTCGGCGGGCTTTACAGCCGCTTCGTACCCAGCGAAACGCTCCAACTAGCCAACGAGTCATTCGTCAACCGTTTCAGCAGAGAACTAGACAGCGCTATCGACCTACCGACGCTTTCGGCTGCGTCGTACCAGGAAGCCCTTCTGCTGTTCCTGCGGAATCCCTCCATCCAAGACGCACTGCAACGCCCGCTCGACGGGCACTCCGAACTCGACTCCGGTTGGATGGCCGGCGTCTGGGCCGAGCTGCCCGCCGAGGACGGTAACCGGCTTATCGAGCTGCCCGAAGATTTCGATTGGGCGGGCGTGGCCAAGAAGTATCACGCCGACGTCAAGCGCAAAGCCATCGCGAACTCCCAACTGCGACCCGTAATCGTAGCCCTAGCCGCGATTCGCGCCGCCGACGCGGCCGAGCGAGGCGCCGAAGACCTAGGCCATCTTGCGGGCACGGCACGCCCATTCGACCTTACGCGGTATGCGGACGAAATTCGCAAAGCCTACCGCCACCTCCAATTCGGCTCCCTCGATGCCGATTGGACGCAATACGATCGGCGCGTTCGCCTCGAAAGCATCTACGTCCCCCAATCGGTCAAACAGGCCCTTCCGCCGCGCGACCTGACTCGTGATTACCTGCAATCGCTCAAAGACCGAAAGCAGGAACACGGCTTGAGCGCCGACGAAGAAGAAACCAAGCGCCGCAAGACGGAATACGAAGAACTCAGCTCGCGCCCGTTGATGGAAACGGTCGACGACGCGGCAAGCCAGAGGCTCGTCATCCTCGGTGATCCGGGGCTCGGAAAATCAACCCTGCTCAAGCACCTCGCGCTGCGTTGGGCAGAGGAACCCGATCGTCCCCTCGCTCTTTTCATCGAGCTCCGGCGCGTCGTGCGCGGCAACCACGAGAGTCTCCTCCATTACCTCGAAAAAGGCAAGGCCACGACCTGTTGCCTGCCTCAGATCGAGTTGGATCAGCACCTCAAGGACAACGAAACCCTGGTCCTCTTCGACGGGTTGGACGAGGTGGAGGAAGGCGAGCGCCCCGACAGCGTTGCCGCGATCATCCGTTTTGCCGGCGATTACCCTAGGGCGCGGGTTGTCGTGACCACCCGGATTCACGGCTACTACCCCGGCTCTACTCACCCCGATCAGTTTCGTGACGCCGGATTCGAACAGTTCACCCTGCAAGACTTCAACGAACCGGAGATCGACAAATTCATTAACCTCTGGCACCAGGAGGCCTTCCAGCATGACCCGACCGAGCGCGATCGCTTTGAGTCGCGTCTCCGGACGGCCCTCGGCGACTCCCCGGCCATCCACGAACTCGCCGCCAACCCGTTGCTGCTCACGACGATGGCGATTCTCAGCCGTAATCAGGACTTGCCGCGCGACCGCGGCAAACTCTACGAGCGCTGCGCCGAGCTTCTTCTCAAAAACTGGGATCTCGAGAAATTCCCCGAGCTCAAGGAAAAACGGGCCCCTCGCGACCTCGATATCAAAGACAAGCTCGGCCCTGAGCAGAAAATGCGCATCCTCGAACTGGTCGCCGCGGCCATGCAAGAGGAACGCAGGGGACTGGCCGGCAACCTGATCGGGGAAGAAACCCTGAAGCCGATCGTGGAAGCGGAACTGACGAAATTGGGCGTGCCGGAACCGAGGGTTGTCGCGAGCGATTTGATCTGGATGCTGCGCGACCGCAACTTCATGCTGGCCCACTTGGGCGATCACCAATACGCCTTCGTGCACCGGACGTTCTTGGAGTATTTCTGTGCTCGCAACCTGAGGTATCGCCTCGAAAAAACTTCCGGGTTCACGGTGGAGGATTTACAGAGCCTGTTCCGGGAGCATTGGCACGAAGACGAATGGCGCGAAGTGCTCCGTTTAGTGAGTAGTCTGATCGGCGCTGAACACGCCGGCAAATGCGTATCGGAATTGTTGACCTTGAACGCGAAAGCGGACCGTCCCGAGGCCGTCTTCCGCGCGGCGGAGTGCCTGCGAGAGATACGCGAACTGGGCCTGATCAAAGACACGCGGCGCGATGCGAGGCAGGCCTTGCTTCCCATCATGCAGTTCGACCTGCCGTTCTATTATGAACCGTGGGCGCCCGAAGCGCGACAGGTAAACGGAATTCGAAGTCGTGCCGTTCAGGAGTTGGCCCGCGCTTGGAGGGTTGATCCCGACACCCTCCCCTGGCTCAAGGACCGCGCCGTCAACGATGACAACGGGAGTGTGCGGCGGGCCGCCGTTCAGGAGTTGGCCCGCGCTTGGAGGGTTGATCCCGACACCCTCCCCTGGCTCAAGGACCGCGCCGTCAACGATGACAACGGAGTGTGCGGCGGGCCGCCGTTCAGGAGTTGGCCCGCGCTTGGAGGGTTGATCCCGACACCCTCCCCTGGCTCAAGGACCGCGCCGTCAACGATGAACACTGGAGTGTGCGGCAGGCCGCCGTTCAGGAGTTGGCCCGCGCTTGGAAGGATGATCCCGGCGTGCAAGCGTTCATCGGCAATCTTCAGAGTTGAGGGATAGCCGCCCCCGCGAAGCAGCACGGAGATTATCGGGCCCGCCACGGCGGTCACAACCCACCCACCGTAAAGGCACGCTCTCCCCCCGCCGATTTCCGCTACCAGGAGGAGAGTTGCCCGGCGGTCCTGCTTGCGGGCGGGTTCCGGGCCCGCGGCCGTGCGCTACTCGATCGCCCTCGCGGCTCTCGACTACCCACAATGCCTAAGGCCCAACGACGCCGCTCGGCGGATGATGCCGATCGCGCGGTTTGACGATTCCGCCGGAGCTCGCTAAACAGCTTCGCTGCCCGCGCTGTGCTTCGCCGCTTCGCTTTCTCTCTAACCCCTCGGGCAGCCGTGCGGCGCGCTGCCGCAATGCCGTCGAGCCCCATGAGTATCCCGTGATTGACGGGGTTCCGATTCTGCTTGATCCGAAGCAAAGTGTTTTCGATCAGCCTGTGGTGGGGCGGGCGTCGTTGGCAGACGCCGTCAAGACCCGTCTACCCAGCCTCGGCGCCAACCGCCAAGCCGAGCGCAACTATCGCCGCTTCGCCGAGCTGTTGCTTTCCACTCCGGCGCGGCCCAAGGTGCTCGTGCTGGGCGGGGCGTGACTCGGAGCGGGGCTCGAGGCCATCATCGATATCGCCTCGATCGAGTTCGTCGAGTCAGACGTCTATCTCGGCCCGCGAACTTCGCTCGTCTGCGACGCCCATTGGGTTCCCTTCGACGACGGCTCGTTCGACGGCGTCATCGCGCAGGCGGTCATCGAACATGTGGCCGACCCCCACGCCTGCGCGGCCGAGATTCACCGCGTCTTGAAACCGCGCGGGCTGGTCTATGCCGATACGCCGTTCATGCAACAGGTCCACGCCGGCGCCTACGACTTCACGCGCTTTACGCACTTAGGACAGCGGCGCTTATTCCGCAAATTCGACGAGGTCTCGAGCGGACCGACCTGCGGACCGGGCATGGCGCTGGCCTGGGCCTATCAGTATTTCTTGTTGAGCTTCGTGCGCGGGCCCAGGGCGCGGGCGGCGGCGATCGCTTTCGCGCGCTTGACGGCGTTTTGGCTCAAGTGGTTCGACCGGCGTTTGCTGGAGCGGCCCGGAGCATTCGACGCCGCCTCGGCCTACTATTTCATGGGGATGAAATCGGACCGCGTTCTCTCCGACCGCGAATTGGTCACCCAATACCGCGGCCTGCAACAAGCTGACGAGCAGCGCCAGTAACGACAAACACTCGTGTTTGTCCTAGTTCAACGTTGGGACAAGCTCTCAGCTTGTCCCGCGTGGGCGAGCCCAGGGCTCATATGAAACTCGCCGTCGTTCTCGAACATCGCTTCGCGCGCACCCCCGACGGCGCCGTCTGGACCGATGGTCCTTTCGGACACTCCTTTTTCGGCCGCTATCTGCGTGTCTTCGACCAAGTGCGCGTCGTCGCCCGACTCGCCGAGGCCGCCCAGGCCGAGCCCTATTGGGTCCGCGCCGACGGCGAGGGCGTTGGCTTTCGCGCCTTCCCCTACTACGTCGGGCCAAGGCAATACCTGGCGCGGCGCGGCGAGATCCGCCGAGCGGCCGCGGGGCTGCTGCCGCCCGGCGAGGCGGTGATCCTGCGTGTCCCCTCGCAGTTGGCCGTCAGCCTCGCGCCGACTGTTCGCAAGCAACGCCGCCCCTATGCGGTCGAAGTCGTCGGCGACCCCTACGACGCCTTCGCCCCGGGAACCCACCGCCATCCGCTGCGCGAGGCCTTCCGCCGGCACGGCCTGTTTCATCAGAAAAAACTATGCCGCCAAGCCGCCGCCGCGGCCTATGTCACCGAGCACGCCCTGCAACGCCGCTATCCCCCGGGCCCCGACGCCTTCACGACCCACTACTCGAGCGTCGAGCTGCCTCCGGAAGCCTTCGTCAAGGAACCGGGGCCCCCCAGAGCACTCGGCCAACCGCTCCGCGTCATCACCGTAGGCTCGTTGGACCATTTCTACAAGGGTCCCGACACCCTGCTCGAAGCGCTGTCGTTGCTAAACAGCGGCGCTTTGCTTGAGCGCTCGCGCGACCACGAACCCGGCATCGAGCTGACCTTCGTAGGCGACGGTGAACGGCGACACGAGCTCGAAAACATGGCCCGCCGCCTGGGCATCGAAAACCGTGTCGTGTTCCGAGGCCGCGCCTCCGCCGGGGCCGCCGTGCGCCACGAGCTCGACCGCGCCGACCTATTCGTCCTGCCCTCGCGCCAAGAGGGCCTGCCGCGGGCGATGATCGAGGCCATGGCGCGCGGGCTACCCGCGATCGGCTCGAGCGTCGGCGGAATACCCGAACTCCTGCCGCCCGAATGTGTCGTCCCCCCGGATGACCCTCACGCGTTGGCCGCCTGCATTCAGCGTCTCGACAACGACCAAGCCGAGGCGAAAGCCCTCGCCGCCCGCAATCTCGCCAAGTCGCGCGAATACAGCGAAGAATCCCTCGCTCCCCGCCGCGACGCTTTCTACCGCCGCTTGAGCGACCGCGACGACAGCTCGGCCCCGGTAGACCTAAGCGAGAGTGTTATACGCTCTGAGAGGGCCCATGCCGATCCGAGCCGAGAAGCAGAGCGACCACGCCGAAGTGCGCGCGGTCCATACCTTGGCCTTCCCGACACTAGCGGAAGCCGATCTCGTTGACGTTCTGCGCGAACAAGCTCGCCCTATCGTTTCGCTCGTCGCCGAGGACAACCAGACAATCGTCGGCCACATTCTGTTTTCGCCGGTTTCCCTCTCCGGCCGGCCGACACTCCGAATCATGGGCCTTGCCCCGATGGCCGTCATACCAAGCCGACAGCGAGAAGGCATCGGCTCGGCGCTGGTTCGCGCCGGTCTCGACGAGTGCCGGCGGGGCGGGTACGGCGCGGTTGTTGTTCTCGGGCACCCTGAGTACTACCCTCGCTTCGGTTTCACCCCCGCCGGGCAGTTCGGTCTTCGCTGTGAATACGACGTTCCCGAGGAAACCTTCATGGCTTTGGAGCTTGATCCCGGATTTCCGCGCGACGCCGCGGGCACTCTTCAATACCACCCGGCGTTCCGCGGCCTATAGCGCCGCGCCCAACCGATGGCGATCTTCGCATACGCCGCTCGCCCGTACCGTTCTAAAGCCTGACGTCGTTGCGGCCGATCGATTCCTTGTGGAACGAATTCTCATCACCGGCGGTGCCGGCTATATCGGCAGTATTCTCGCAAGGCAGTTGCTCGACGCGAGACGGCACGTCACAGTGCTCGATCCGCTGCAGTTCGGTGACAGCGCTATCGAAGACCTCTACACTCATCCGCTCTTCGAGTTCATCGAAGGCGACGTCCGCGACCGCCACATCGTGAAACTCGCGGTCGAGGGAACCGACGCGGTCGTGCATCTCGGCGCGGTCGTCGGCGACGCCGCGTGCACGATCGACGAGCCCGCCACTCGCGACATCAACTACGAAGCGACGCGCTTGCTGACGGCTTGCTGCAAGCAGGCGCGGGTTGGCCGTTTGCTGTTCGCCTCCACCTGCAGCGTCTACGGCGCGGGCGTCGTCTCTCAAGCCGCTGTCCCTCTACGCCGAGACGAAGGTCGCCTCCGAGAAGTTCCTGTTGCGCTCGGCTGATGCTTCATTCCACCCCGGTGATCCTCCGCATCGGAACCGTCTTCGGTTGGTCATATCGGCCGCGTTTCGACTTGGCGGTCAACCTGCTCACCGCGCGGGCGCATTTTGAAAAAAAGATCACGATCTACAACCGCGGCCACTGGCGACCCTTCGTGCATGTCCGAGACGTCGCTTCCGCCTTCGCCGCCGCCCTGCGCGCCCCGGCCGGCGATGTTGACGGAGAGGTGTTCAACCTCGGCTCCGACGCCATGAACCTACAGCTGTCGCGACTCGCCGAGATCGTTCGTAAACACGTCCCCGACGTGCTGGTGCGCCACGAGCGAAACTCCGACGCACGATCGTATCGAGCATCGTTCGAGAAAATCCGCCGCGTGCTGGGCGTCGAATGCTCCACCACTCTCGACAGCGGCATCTCGGAAATTCTCGCGGCCCTCCAACGAGGAGCGGTGAAAGATCCGCTTTCGCCGCTCTACCACAATCACCGTTTGGCGGCGCTCCCCGGCCCCGAACTCAACAAACACATCGCGGCGCTGCGTTTGGCCGCGGGCCCCCCCGCCGTCGCCGCCGCCACGACCTAATCCGCTCCGCCGACATCCAACGCTTCGAGACGGAATCGTCCTCGCCCGCCGGTTTTGATGTACGCTGTTCGAGTACGCCGTGAACGCACGGCAGACGCTCGAACCCGCATGCCGGCCGCATTGACCGTTACCGACCTCTACAAGGAATACCCCACCCCCGCCGAACCGCTGGTCGTGCTCGGCGGCGTCAGCCTAGACGTGCAAGCCGGCGAATCACTCGCCATCATGGGGCCCTCGGGATCGGGCAAGAGCACATTGCTCTACATCCTCGGCGGATTGGAGCCGCCGACCCGCGGCGCGGTTTCCGTGAACGGGGTCAATCCTTTTGAGCTCGACGACGACAAGCTGGCGTCGTTTCGGAACCGCCATGTCGGCTTCGTCTTTCAAGATCATCACTTGTTGCCGCAGTGTTCCGCGCTTGAGAACGTCTTGATCCCGACGATGGCCGCGAAGCGCTCGGCCTCCGATGCCGGCGCGGCCGTCGAGCGCGCCCGGCGATTGCTCGACCGCGTCGGGCTCAGCGACCGGCTGACGCATCGGCCCGCGGAACTCTCCGGCGGCGAGCGCCAGCGAGTGGCCATCGCGCGAGCGCTGATCAACGAGCCCCCCGTGATTCTCGCTGACGAACCGACCGGCAATCTCGACCGCCGCTCGGCCTCGAGCGTCGCGGATCTGCTGCTCGAATTGCAGCGCGAAGAAGGCGCGACGCTCGTGCTGGTGACCCACAGCGTCGAGTTGGCCGCGCGCTTCCCCCGGCGCGCCGAGCTGATCGACGGGCGATTGCAATTCGACGGCGCTCCGGTCCCCGCCCCCGGAAGGGGGCACGGGGAGTAGCCCCGGGCTTTCAGCCCGGGGTTCCGCGCAACACATCAGGAGCAGCCCCGGATGGGGCGTAGGAACAATCGTTCGATGCAACGCCGACCATTAGGCGACTTCCGCCCTGCCCGCCCGCCGACGGCTGCCCCTTCGACGCTCCTTGGCGTCGAACGCCACATTCCCAAACCCGGCGGTGTGCCGTATGGCAAGAAGGTAAGGGCGGCGGGAACACTCTGTCTCTCCCACCAAACTCGTCGGCCCGTCAACACCCATTTTCATGGCGGCACAACGAACCGCGGAGATCTGAACGCGTCCGTGCCTGGTTGTCCCTTGCTTGACAGCCCCTGAGCCGCGCCCCGAATCGATCAGAAACCCTTCTTGGAATCCAGCAAGATCGTCACCGGGCCCTCGTTGGTGAGTTCGACCCGCATCATCGCCTGGAAGACACCGGTCTCCACTTTCACGCCGCGTCGCCCGAGCTGTTCGACATAGTCCGCGTAGAGTTCTTCGGCCCGCGCCGGAGGAGCAGCTCCGCTGAAGTTGGGCCTTCGGCCCCGCCGCGCATCGCCGAAGAGCGTGAATTGCGAAACCACGAGCACGGCCCCGCCGACATCCTCGACCGAAAGGTTCATCTTGCCCTCGGCGTCCTCGAAGATCCGCAGCCCGGCGGTCTTCTCGACGAGGTAAGACACGTCGGCCGCATCGTCATCCGCCCCAACGCCGAGCAGAACCAGCAACCCAAGTTCAATCGCCCCCCGGGACTCCCCGTCGACCGAAAATCGGCTCGGCTAACGCGTTGAATCACCGCTCGCATGAAATCAGGCCGGGCGCGGGGGGGCCGGGGGTTGGTCGCAATGACAAGAGCCGCGCGGCTCGTAGGTGAGGTAGTCGGACGTTCCGTAGGTCCCGAACCGCGCGGGCCGGCGTGCGCGGTCTCAGATATCCAAATTCTTAACGTCCAGCGCGTTATCCGCGATGAACTTCCGGCGCGATTCGACGTTCTCGCCCATCAGCGTCGAGAAGATCTCTTCGCTCTCCACCGCATCGTCGATGCGGACTTGCAACATGCGGCGGGTCTTGGCGTTCATCGTCGTATCCCACAGCTGCGAGGCGTTCATCTCGCCGAGGCCTTTGTAGCGCTGGATCTGGGCGTCTTTCATCCCGGCGCTCTTCACCTGGCGCAGCAAAGACATGCTGTCTCCTACTTCTTCTTCCGACTTCTTGGTGATCAGCCGAAAGGGCGGTTTGTTGTAGGGAACAATCTGGCGCGCCAGCACCCGCAGGCGGCGGTATTCGGGCTGTTGCGCCAGCTCCAAATTGATCACTCGCTCGCCGCCGTTGGTTTCCCTGCACACCACCATCCAGGCACCGTGAATCTCGTCGGGAACCAGTTTGGCGTTGAGGCCCAACTGCGTGATCCGGTCCGCCACTTCCTTCATCGCGGCCTTATCCTGGTAGTCTTCCTTGCGGTCGAGCGAGAGCGAAGGATCGGCGATCACGCCGACCACGGCCGGATTGCGCAGGCGGCGCTCGATTTGTTGGAACATCAGCGCGTATTCATCGACACGGGCCAGGAACTTGCGTAAGTCTTCGCCCTCGATGACCTCCTTGGGGTCGCCGTCGCCGTATTCCACCCGCAACCCGTCGGTGGCAATGCGGATGATCTCTTGCGCGAATTCCTTTTCGTCCTTGATGTAGCGCTCCCCGCGCCCGCGTTTGACTTTATAGAGCGGCGGCTGGGCGATGTAGATATGCCCGCGGTCGACCAATTGGCGCATCTGGCGGAAGAAGAAAGTAAGCAACAGGGTACGGATGTGCGAGCCGTCGACATCGGCGTCGGTCATCAGGATGACCTTGTGATAGCGCAGTCTTGAGATATCGAAGTCTTCGATACCGATACCGGTTCCGAGCGCGGTAATCATCGCCCGCAGCTCGTTGTGCCCGAGCATCTTGTCGTAGCGCGCTTTCTCGACGTTGAGGATCTTACCTCGCAACGGCAAGATCGCCTGGTTGGCTCGGTCACGCCCTTGCTTGGCCGTCCCTCCGGCCGATTCCCCCTCGACAATGAACAGCTCGGCGCGTTCGGGATCTTTCTCCTGGCAGTCGGCCAACTTGCCGGGCAGCCCGGCTCCATCGAGCGCGCCCTTGCGCCGTGTTAGGTCGCGCGCCTTGCGGGCGGCCATTCGGGCGCGGGCGGCCTCGATGGCCTTTTGCACGATCTTCTTGGCGACCGAAGGATTGCGTTCGAAATGCTCGCCCAGCCGGTCGTTGATGAACTGCACGACCGGCCCTTGGATGTCGCTGTTGAGCTTGCCCTTCGTCTGCCCCTCGAACTGCGGTTGCGACAGCTTGACGCTGATGACGGCGGTGAGGCCTTCGCGAACATCGTCGCCGCAGAGATTGTCCTTGAGGTCCTTGAACATCTTGGCCTGTTGGCCGTAAGCGTTGATCGTACGCGTCAGCGCCGAGCGAAAGCCCGACAAGTGCGCGCCGCCGTCGATCGTATTGATCGTATTGGCGAAGCTGAAGACGTTCTCAGCGTAGCCGTCGTTGTATTGCAGCGCGAACTCGATGCCGAGCGGGCTCCCATCCTCGAGGGGTCGTTCCGCCTGATACCGGATCGGCTCTGGGTGCAGCACGTTCTTGCCGCGGCTCAGGTAAGCCACGAACTCCGCCACGCCGCCCTTGAAGTAGAACTCCTGCGGCTTGCGGTCGCCACGCTCATCAAACAGGTTGATTCGCAGCCCGCCGTTGAGAAAAGCCATCTCGCGCAAACGAGTCGAGAGAGTGTCGTAGTTGAATTCCGTGACGGTAAAGATCTCGGTGTCGGGCTTGAAGGTGATCTTGGTTCCCGTTTTGCGGCCGGCCTTGCCGCTCTGTTCGAGCCGCCCCTGGGGAATCCCCTTCTCGTATTCCTGTTCCCAAGTCGAACCCTCGCGCCAGATCTCGAGCGTCAGCGACTCCGCTAACGCGTTGACGCAACTGACGCCGACCCCGTGCAGACCGCCGGAAACTTTGTAGGTGTTCGAGTCAAACTTGCCGCCCGCATGCAGCTTGGTCATCACGACCTCGGCGGCCGAAACACCCTCTTCGGCGTGCATGCCGACCGGGATGCCGCGGCCGTCGTCGACAACGGTGACGGAGTTGTCGATGTGGATCGTGACCGTAATTTCTGTGCAATGCCCCGCCAGAGCCTCGTCAACGGAGTTATCGACAACTTCGTAGACCAGATGATGCAACCCGATCGACCCGGTCGAGCCGATATACATCGCCGGGCGCAGTCGAACAGCCTCGAGCCCTTCGAGTACTCGGATACTTTCCGCGTCGTAACTGGTCTCGGTACTGGTCTCGGTGGTTACTTGATTCGTTGCCATTCGGTTGTTTTCAATCTTGCTTGTGATCAGACCCGCATGGGCATCACGACGTAGCGATAGTCGCAGCCTTCGACCGGCGGAGCAGGTTGGAGTTGTCCGGCGCTCTCCTCGTTGGCGAATTGCAACTCGACGTTCTCGCTGTCGGCGACGCTGAGGAAATCGAGTAGATATTGCGCGTTGAAACCGATCTTGACCGCTTTGCCGCTATAGTCGACCGCAACTGATTCCTCGCTCTCGCCGATATCGGAGGCACTTGAGCTGAGTTTCAGCTCACCCGGAGCGGCTTCCACGCGGATGGCGTGAGATCGGTCATCCGCGAATTGCCCCACGCGGCGGATCGCCGCCGTCGCCTCATCTCGGTTGAGCGTAACGCCCTCGCCGGCATCGCTCGGCAACACACGCTCGTAATCGGGGAACTGTCCGGTCAGCTTGCGGGAAATCAATAGACGGCGGCCGCATTGAAAGAAGAGATGATTCTCGTCATTCGAGAAATCAATCATCATCGACTCTCCGCCCTCCGCGGCCAACTTCATCACCTCCGCCATGGCCTTGCGCGGCAGAAGGGCCCGCAATTCACCGCTGATGCCCTCGAAGTGATGCTGAATCTCGACATACGCCAAGCGGTGCCCGTCGGTCGTGACCATCACCAACGACTCTTCCTTGATCAGAAGCAGTGAGCCGGTCAGCGTATAGCGGGATTCCTCACCGGCAATCGCGAAGATCGTCTTGCCGATGGCGTTCGTGAGCAGCGAGGCGGGAATCTGCGTTAGCGCAAGCGGCATCTTCGGCAACTCGGGGAAGTTTTCCCGAGACATCCCGGCGATCCTCGTTTTCGCCCGGCCGCAGACCAAGCTGACCGAGTCATTCTCGAGCGTCTTAACCGCCAACTCCGCATCCGGCAGCAGACGAACATAGTCCAGCAACCGTCGCGCCGGGATGGTCGTCGAACCACCGCGAGCCGTCACAGCGGGACAACTGGTGCGGATTCCCAATTCCAGGTCCGTCACCGTCAAAGTCAGTTCCTCACCGTCCGC
Source organism: Bryobacterales bacterium (assembly GCA_965248235.1). Taxonomy (GTDB): domain Bacteria; phylum Acidobacteriota; class Terriglobia; order Bryobacterales; family UBA6623; genus UBA6623. The sequence goes on from CBDFIU010000005.1 coordinate 1,384,190, forward strand.
TTCAACGAGAACGTTCGACAGCACGGGAATCGTCGTTTTTCTCTCGATCACACCCTGACCGAGGCTGAGTTCTTTGACCAAATCAGTCTTTTTTACCGTCAGTTCCATCGATGTTCACCATGATCAAGCATTCCACCCAACGCCCATCGGAACGGCGCGACCGCCGCCGCCAAGACTACTATCTATCCATAAAACCTATAGAACTAAGTATATCTTCGTAGTAGTAGTTCTCTGTGGATCTGTGGAAAACCCCGTAAAGCACTGAATACAAATACTTTATTCTTATAAACCACTGTGGAAAACGTTGCATGGACTGTGCGAAGTCCACGCGTTCTCTTCACGATCCACAGGACGAAACCGCTGCCGGGGGGAAAAACTCCATTATATCCAATTGAATCTGTCGGTTAGCTTGTGGAGGATCCTGTTCAATTCCTGATCATCCTGACGTCGCTGCTCGATCTTGTTTAGAGCATGGATCACGGTCGTGTGGTGCTTGCCTCCGAAACTCCGCCCGATTTCGGGGAGTGACGCTTGCGTCAGCTGCTTGCACAGATACATTGCAATTTGGCGGGGAAACGTCACCGAGCGGGCATTGGTATGCTCCCGCAACCGAGCAAGGCTCAGGTCGAACTCCTCGGCCACGGCGCGTTGGATCGCATCGAGCGTGACTTTGGTCTGACCAACCGCTCCTGTTGAACGCAGGGCTTCGCGTGCCATGGCGACGGTGATCTCGGAACCTGTTAGAGATGACAGCGCGGTCAATCGGATCAAGGCCCCCTCCAGCTCGCGGATGTTCGATCGCATTTGGGTTGCGAGGTAGCTTCGAACTTCCTCCGGCAGAGACGCTTGGGAGTCGGCCGCCTTGCGGTCAAGAATCGCCATTTTGGTCTCGAGATCGGGCGGCTGAATATCCGCCATCAGACCCCACTCGAAACGGGAGCGAAGCCGGTCGACCAGTCCCGAAACCAATTTCGGCGGTCGATCGCAGGAAATGACGATCTGTTTCTCCATGTTGTGCAGGGCATTGAAAGTATGAAAGAACTCCTCTTGGGTCCCTTCTTTCCCTTGCAGCGACTGGATGTCGTCGACCAGCAGCGCGTCGGCCGATCGAAAGCGCTCATGAAATGAGTTCATGTTGTTGAAGCGCATCGAACTGACCATCTCGTTCATGAACTGCTCGCTCGACACATAGACCACCCGAAACTTTGGAAAACTACGCCGCAGTTGACCGCCGATGGCGTGCATCAGGTGAGTCTTCCCCATGCCCACGCCGCCGTAAATATAGAGCGGGTTGTAGGCGCGGGCCGGATTAGAGGCAACCGCCCGGGAAGCGGCGTGAGCGAATTCGTTGCAAGACCCGACGACGAATCTGTCGAAAGTGTATTTCGGGTTGAACAGACTGTCGGCGGAGCTGAAATTAAAGCGAATCTGTAGCGATGATTGATCCTTTGAAGGCGCGGCCGCAAACGGCTGTGAATCAGCCCGAAAATCGATGGCGTCAACCACCATGGCCAGGCTGCGAGCCGTGGTGAGAATGCGGTCTTGGTATTCCTGCTCCAGCCACTTGCGAGCGCTCTCGTTGGGCGCGAGCAGGTGCATCTTTTTTTCGGAATCGATATGGCTGAACCGGATCGGTTCGAGCCAGTTCTCGTAGTTGTCGCGGTTAACTTCGCTCTCGAGGCGATGTAGAATTTGCTGCCAGGCGTTCATGCGCACCCCACCCGCCAAGAGAGGTATACACCACTCCCCATCGGGCGTCTCGCTGTCAAGAGATCGTGTCCGTCGCCGGAACCGCAAGGCGACAATTCGTAACTACTGAAGAGCCGTAGTGTAGCATAAAGAACCCGTTAAAACAGCAGGAAATCTTCAACAAAAACGCGCGACGAAACTCTTGTTTTTCAAGAGCTTCCGCTCGACGGGGGGTGGCGGGGGAAAGCTACGACAAGACCGGAAAAATTGGTTTGGAACCGGCGTCGGAGAGGACTTCGTTCAGCGATCCTTGACGATAGCCTTCAAGGTCAAGCGTCACATACTTGAAGCCCAGACCCTTAAAGATTCGGGTGAGCTTTTGAGCCATCTCGATGCTCAGCGCGCGGGGCAATTCATCGCTTCCAAACTCGATTCGGACCAATTCTTCGTGGTAGCGCACGCGGTAGACGCGGAAGCCGAGTTGGCGCAGAGCCTCCTCGCCCTGTTCGACAACTTTGACGTTCTCGCGAGTGACTTCGGTGCCGTAGGGAATGCGCGAACTCAGGCAAGCCGCCGCCGGGCGATCCCAGGTCGGCAGCTCATGCCGGCGGGAGAGTTCGCGGATCTCGGCTTTGGTCAGCTCGGCTTCGAGCAAGGGCGCGCGCACACCGTGCTCGCGGGCGGCGCGATGCCCGGGACGAAAGTCGGAAGTATCATCTACATTGACGCCGTAGACGATGTGCTCAAAGCCGAGTTGCGTACCGATGTTCTTGAGTTGCGTGAAGAGTTCGTCCTTGCAATGGAAGCAGCGGTCGGCGTCGTTGCGAACGTAGTCGGGATTCTCGAACTCGTTGGTCTCGATGTATCGATGCTTGAGCCCGAAGCGCTCAACGAACTCCTCGGCGTCTTTCTTGTGCGACTCGGGAATCGACGCCGAATCGGCGGTAACCGCCAGCGCGCCCTCGCCCAGCACTCGACCCGCCGCCCAAGCCAGGTAGGCCGAGTCCGTGCCGCCCGAGTAGGCGACCATCACCCGCCCCATCGACCCCAGGATCGAGAACAGGTTTTTCTCCTTGTGATCGAGAAGTTCAGCCACCGCCATCCATTATATAGCGCCCCGCGCCGGCGGGGGGAAAGTGCTCACGGGATGCGCGGGATGTGGGGGACGAACTTGGGCATGAAACGGCGACGAGGCTCCCTTGTCTCAGGAAGTCAATTTGAGGCGGAGACGAATGTCTATGGCGTCGGTCCCGCGAGGTGAGATTTTCAGCGAGACTCCGTTGTCGGGTTCGTCGATCTCGCGGGGCTCGGAGAAGAGGTGGAGTTGCTCGGGCGAACTCTTGGGCTGTTCGGCTTCCCCACCCTGAAACGCGCCCCTGCCGAAAGGCTGATTCTTGTAGTTGATTTTGAGGTCCCATTGGGTGACTGCTCTGGCCAAGACGTGCCCATTAGGTGTCATCTTGCCGTTCAGATACTTGTGGAAGGCTTGCCTGGTGACGCCCAACTGCTTCGCGGCGGCCGCCACTGAGAGGTTTCGTTCTTCCAAGGCCTCGCGGAAACACTTGGCCACTTCTTTGCGGAAGTCCGGATCATGTCTCGGGCGTCCTGCCATGGCTTTGAAATCACCCCTCCGCTCTCCCAGTGGCCCTAACAGCCCGTGGCAAAAGTCTGTTCGGGCGAAAAATGGGGACTGCCATCCGATTTTCGTTCGTTGAACCGCTCTAGATTGGTATTTACTTGACTCAGGTATTGGGAAATAGCCCCTACATGTTGTGGTCGTCCGTAGCGCGTGTCGCGGTGCCTCCGACCAGCGATTTGTAGGGTGCCGGTGGCACGGCGACGGCCTGTTGAACCAGGCGGTAAAAGAGCTTGCCTCGACTTCTGGACTTGCGGCGGTTGAAGCGGAAGGCGAATTCGTCGAGGTAGGAGTCGAGATGCTCGTGACTGACCGCTCCTTGATGCGTGCCCAGTATCCAGCGCTTCACTAACGACACCACGCGGTGCACCCGGGGGAGCAGTTTCGAGGCGCGCGCCGGTTGCCCCTCCAGGTAGCTCACCTCGTGGCGATAGCCGTCGCCTTCGAGCGGTTCGTATCCCAGCCAACCGTCGGTATGGACCACGCTGCCGGGTTCGATCGACTCGCCGACGAAGGCCATCAAGCTGTCCCCGGAGGCGTTGGGAATGGTGCGTATCCGAACCCGCCCGATGCCGGCACCATCTTCCTCGGCCGCTACTACAATCAGCGCCTTAGCGTCGGTTTGGCGACCGCGCACGCCCTCCTCCAAGCCTCCTAAGTAAGTCTCGTCAACCTCCACGCGCCCGCTGAGCCGATCGCGTCCGGGCCGCACCATGGCGCGCCGGAGCTTATGCAACCAAGTCCAGGCCGTTTTGTAGCTGCCCAGGCCCAACACCCGCTGCAAGCCCAGCGCGCTCGCCCCGTTCTTCTGGCTCGTGAGCCACCACATGGCTCGAAACCAACTCTGGAGGGGTTGGCGGGTGTCTTGAAATATTGTGCCCGCCGTTGGAGAAGCTTGATGCCCGCAGCCGGCGCACTCCAGCAGCGCTGTCCGCACCGCCCACGCTTTGTCGTGCCCGCATCGCGGACAACGAAAACCCTCCGGCCAGCGGAGTTGACACAGATACTCTCGACAGGCCTGCTCGGTGGCGAAACGCGCCTCGAACTCGGCCAGATTCCGAGGATAATCTTCCATTTCCCCGATCCTACATCTTGTGGTCACCTGAGTCAAGTAAATACCCATCCCGCTCTATTTTCAACATCCGTACAGGACGAAAATCGGTGGCTGTACCTTTTTTCGCGTAGTCGGACTTACACCACGGGTTGCTAAGCTTTGGTCGCGTCCCTGTGTGACAATTTTAGTTGACATCCTGTACCCCTGACAACTAAAATTGTGACAATTACACTTGACAAATATGGAGCTGGACAGAATGGAAGGGCGCGGCGGAAATCACGATATGCCTCTCATTGACGCAGTAGACGATCAAGACCGAGTGATAGGGAGCCTCGCCAGAGTTGATGTTTTCACACGGCGGGCGAACTTCCGCGTCGTGCATGCGTTCCTATTCAATGCCGGCGGAGACCTTCTCCTTCAGAAGCTGCCCGCTGATCACCCGCGACACCCATCGTGCTGGGGCTCATCAGTCGCCGGCTATGTCCATGCCGGCGAGAGTTACGAAGAGGCTGTGCGAAGGCGATCACGGCAAGAACTCGGGCTTGACATTGTGGATCTACACTTCTTCACGAAGACGGCAATGGTGGATGAGGGGTGCCGAAAATTCGCGGCACTCTACGTCGGTCCTTGCTACCAGCCTTTGACGCCGGATCCCTTACACATCGCGGAGGTGGAGTTTCTTCCTGTCGCTGCTATCGCCGCCGAGCATCGAAGACGATTCACTCCGACCTTCCTCCATCTATTCGAGACGTACTTGAGTATGCGGCGGCACTAGGCGACTTCCCCTCCGGCAACCCTGATGCCCAGCTCGATACCCTACGAGGAGTTGTACAAGTTTGCGCTCGACGAGTACAGGTTTAATGTCAGCCTTGGGTGGGATCGAGCGAAATATTACGTATTGTTCAACAGCGCTATCGTCTCGGTCGGTACCGGGCTGCTGACCATTCAGCAACCTGAGGGCATCCGTCTCCTGGTGGCCTTGCTCTTTGTGAGCGGCTGCGTAACGTGCTGGATCGGCGCCTCCGCGGTGAAAACCGCCCATTCCTATTACCGCGCATCCATTTATAAGAAGACGCTCATCGAGCAGGAACTAGGCTTAGGTGAGGCGTTGGAAGGCTATTCCTACATCGGGGCGAACCTGTCCGTAGCGACGACGAAGAGCCAAACAGAGCGACATGAGATTCTGCACAATACCGAGGAATGGATGAATCGAGGCCTCCGGCGCGGCACCGTGGTCTACCGTGTGAGGGCGATGTTGTCCCTCTTGCTAGCCGTTGATATCGGCGGTGCAGGCTTCGCGATCACCCTCTTCTTTGGCCCGTCAGTCGCGATTCTCTGAGGGGTGAAGGGCGACTTACCCGTGCCGGCCATTCCATTAAAATAACCTCATGGCGTCGACCCCGGGCCGTATTCTGGCGTTGGACTTTGGAAGCCGCCGCATCGGGCTGGCTTTGAGCGACGAGCTGGGGCTGACCGCGCAAGGGCTGCCCACGCTCGACCGAACGACCAAGCAGCACGACTTCGATTCGCTGGGCGCGGTGATTACCGAACACGGAGTCGCCCGCATCGTGGTCGGCCACCCGGTGAATATGAACGGCAGTGAAGGACCCCGCGCCCGCCAAGCCGCGCTCTTCGCGCGCACTCTGGCCAACCGTTGCGAGCTGCCCGTCGCGCTATGGGACGAACGGCTGACAACGCGCCAGGCCCAGCGCGTGCTCCGCGAGAGCGGCATCGGGCTTGAGAAAAGGACCAAAGCCGTCGATCGCATGGCGGCGGTCTTGATTCTGCAAAGCTATATGGATTCGTTGCAAGCCGGCGCCGGCTCCGGGGGGGAAAAAGGCCGGCCGAGGCGGCAACTGAGCCCCGAACGTAAGTGAGGGGTTGGCCTCCCGCCCTCAGGCAGCCCCCCGCAGTTACCGCGAACGTGTAATCGCGTGAAAGACCAAACCCATTGGAGAGGCGGATACGCCGTCGCCGTGGCTCTACTGGCGGGCGCCGGCATCCTGTCGATTGCCTTCGCGCCCCCCTACCGTAACTTCAGCGAATCAGTAGTCGTCGACATCGAGCCCGGCACCTCGAGCATCGAGATCGCCGACACTCTCGAGCAGGCGGGCGTGATCCAGTCTCGATGGATTTTCTTGGGGGTAAGAGCGCTACGCCCCAACGCCGTCTTGATGGCGGGAGAATACCGCTTCAGCCGGCCGCTGACGACGTGGCGGGTTTTCGACAAGATTTCCCAGGGCCGGGTCAAATATCATCGCCTCACTATCCCCGAAGGCCTCACCAGGTTTGAAATCGCCGATTTGTTGGCCGCCGAAAACTTGGCGGCGCGGGAAGACTTTCTCGCGATCGCCGAGCAAGGCGATTGGGTTCGTGATCTCGCCCCGCAAGCCGACAACCTGGAGGGGTTTTTGTTCCCCGACACCTACTACTTCACGCGCAGCATCACCGCGGGCGAGTTCGCCGAGATGATGGTCGATCAATTTCGGCGGGTCTTTCGTGAAGTCGTCCCCCAGCGGCTCGACGGTTGGTCGTCGCAAGACATCGTTACCCTGGCCTCGTTGATCGAAAAGGAGACAGGCGCGCGTAGCGAGCGCGGCGTTGTCTCGTCGGTGTTTCACAATCGTTTGCGGGAGAAAATTCTGCTGCAATGCGACCCCACGGTTGTCTACGGGCTGCTGATCGAAGACCGTTTTCGGGGGACGATCTACCGCTCCGACCTGCGCGACCCGCATCCTTATAATACCTACGTCCACCACGGCTTGCCTCCCGGGCCGATCGCCAACCCGGGACGGGCGTCGCTCGAAGCTGCGGTTCGGCCCGACGAGACCGACTATTTGTTCTTCGTCGCGCACCCGGCGCAATACGGGCGCCACATTTTTTCAAAGACGGTCCAGGCGCACAATCGCGCGGTCGCGGAATACCGCCGCGGCCGGGGACGGTGAGCCCGTGCCCGCGTCCGGGATCAAGGCTTCCATTCACGAATACTTGGAGTTGCATCGCCCCGCATGTATCGCCGAAGCGGAACTCGAACAACTTACCCGGTTCCTGCGCTCGCGGCTGGGTACGGAGCGCAAGCTTTCCGACGTGTACCTGCTGCGCGTGCTTTCCGAGGCCGGAGTCGAGATCGCGCGATCGCTCGGCGGATTGCCGGTCGACCTTCGGGGGCGAGTGCACTTTCGCGACCGCGAATCAGCGGCTTCGTCGCTGCTTGATCTGGCGGGCGAATATAGCTCCGCGCGAGAAAAGGACGACCGCTTGCGGCAGCAAGATTGTCGTCGCGCGGTGCGCCACGCAAAAGACCGCATCAAATTACACCTGCGGCGCGCCGCGAACTTTCCGAAGACCAGCGAGCCGAAAAAGAGGAGCTGCTCGAGTGGTTTCTCGTGTGGCTTGAAACTCCCGAACTCTTCCCCCAATGGCTCGAGTTGCGCCGCGCCGCTTCGATACGAGGGGCCGCCGACCCCCAGGGCTGAGATAACGGCCTCGACGTGGCGCACGCATTCTTGCGTGCCGTGTCGCCATTCTTGGCGACATGTCTTTTCACAACACGCGGCTTATCGCCACTGCCTTGCCAATCTCCTGGCGTCTTCGCGGCCGACAGCCGCGTTACGTTGAACGCCCAAGTCAGTGATGGAAAACAGAACATGCTGTTGCCGGCAACGTTCGACAACGCGACGAAGCTGTGGAGGGTTAACGGTCACGACTACGTAGCCGCGGTCACCTACGGATTGGGAGCGCTCGGTGCGGAGCAGCCGAGGACCGCGCACAGCTTCATACCGGAGTTTGAGGCAAGCCTTAAAGCTAAGAACCTGGAGGCTGGACAGTCGGTTGACGAGTTTGCGCACGAGTTCAGCCGGTTTTTTCTTGATCAATGGAAGTCAATGATGCCCGAGAATTACTCGGGCTCCGAAATGGAGTTCGTTATCGGAGGGGGACCTTCGGGAGCTCGCAGGCACCCCAACCCCCCCCGAGGCGAGCTGTCGCCTTTCGCCTAAAAACTGCGACAGCCTGTCCACGCGCCACACTACACTGAGTTCAGTGAATAAGGCTCTTGGTGCGCCTTGAATAGGAGTTAGCCAGACGGGGAGGGCGTTGTGGATCTGAAGCGGCGACTCAGGCATATGAACAAGCCGCTGCGCGGCAAGAACTACTATCACTTAGCCATCCTGACAGACGAGAGCGGAGAGCGATCCTGGGAGGTCTACGCGAGTGGGTGGGCTTTACTCAGACGAAGCCTCCGATGGAGATCCGCACGGCCTCTCTCGTGAGGCCTGACGCTGCTCTACGGGTCTGGCGCGGGGCGAAGATTCGATGCCTAGTGGTCAACTCGCACGAGGATTATGTGGCGTGGTATCTCGCTGGCGGGCCTGCGATAGTTGAGAGCGGCGTTGCCAAACAACTCGTCCCCCACCTACTGAAGCCCGAACCTTGCGCCAAGCTCGGGTGGCTGGGGTTCGTCTCAGCGAAAGAGCTCCCGGAAGGTGTAACACAACGAGCACCGAACAAGAAGGTCCGGATGCGAATTCTTCAACGTGATGGGTTTCGGTGTAGGCTCTGCGGTCGTAGCCCGAAGGAGTACCAGGACGTTGAACTTCACGTCCACCACATACGACCATGGGCCGCGGGCGGCCTAACACACGAAACAAATCTCATTACCCTCTGCCACACTTGCCACGGCGGTCTCGATCCACATTTCGATCCTCAGCTGTTCGACTTCAAGCCGGGTGAGGATCTCTCCGAGGCTGTGATTAAAGGTCTGGGGCAATACGCGATGGACGGTGATGAATAATGGGCGCCCAAGCCTGCGACGCTATCACAGGACGGTCGGTCAGCTCAGCGTCGCCTTTCCCCCTTAATGGCGACGCTTCCACAGACCTTTCCCCAAGCTCTTTATTTACTGTAAGATGACCGTCTAAGATTGCGGCAGTGTGTCGCGATGCTACAGAATTTACGCCACCTTCTTCTGATCATCTGCAAGAGGATCTCATGACCCCCTCCCCCGCCTCCAATACGTTTCTACAATTCTTACTTCCCTTCCTCGGCGGCGGTTTGGCTCTCGCTTTCATCCAGTGGCTTTTTGCCCACCTCCGCCGCCCTATACTCCGCCTAGGGCCTTTTTAAAAGGAGCCTCCCCTCTTTAGACTTGCTCCCGAAGGCGACGCCAAGGTTACCGCCTTCTACGTCAACATCCCCCTCACAAACGTCGGTCATACGCTTGCCCGTCGCTGCCAGCCCGTCCTCACTGCGTGGGCCAAACGCACCCGTGACGCAGGCTGGAAACGCGAGCCAAACTGGGTTCCTGTCGGCTTGCTCTGGGCCTTGGATGAGTGGCAAATCCGCGCAACCGGAAAGCCAACTCACGAACGCGATCTTATCCCAGAACCTTCTTCCAAGACTTCCAAATATTCACCGCGTCGTTACCTCTTCAACCTCGCGTCCGGGCCGCACCATGGCGCGCCGGAGCTTATGAGGCAGGCCGAGAGGGCCATCTCGTGCCTCTCTCTCACTACACCTTCAGTCCGATGGAGAAGACAGTAGACTGGGCCCAAGTGTACATCCAGATTCCCATCAATCAGTGGAAATGTACGCATCCATCCTGCGAACACACAGTCTAAGACGAGGCCAATAGCCCTCAAAGGAGCGGAGAGATGAACGTCCCTCCAAGTGAACGCGCGATAGCCCAGAAGTCAGCTGCCGACTGCTGCATAGCAGTTCTTGAGAGAGATGAACCGCATGAGGCCCTACGGTACGCCAGGGAAGTTGTAATCATCATCGCCCGATATGGACTGGTCGGTGTGCTTGGAACGGGTCTGTTAAGAACGTTACTCCGTGGAGGTCCCGCAGGAGCACTGCTCGGCATACTGCTCGCACCGTCCAAAATAGGCGATGGCTCGCTCCCCTTCCCGGGCTTTGGCGGTCCAGGCGAAAAGGATGGGTCCAGTAAAGACAAGAGCAAAAGCTCTGGCGGCCCCGGGGGTGACCATAAGGATCGGTCAGGCAAAAGCAATGACGACGACAACGGGAATGACGACGACAACGGGAATGGTGGCGACAACGGGAATGGTGGCGACAACGGGAATGGTGGCGGCGTTGTGATTCCGGGACCAGGATAGAACTACGGTCCGAGCCCGAAGGTCGCTTTAGATCAGGATGGGTATTTACTTGACTCAGGTATTGGGAAATAGCCCCTACATGTTGTGGTCGTCCGTAGCGCGTGTCGCGGTGCCTCCGACCAGCGATTTGTAGGGTGCCGGTGGCACGGCGACGGCCTGTTGAACCAGGCGGTAAAAGAGCTTGCCTCGACTTCTGGACTTGCGGCGGTTGAAGCGGAAGGCGAATTCGTCGAGGTAGGAGTCGAGATGCTCGTGACTGACCGCTCCTTGATGCGTGCCCAGTATCCAGCGCTTCACTAACGACACCACGCGGTGCACCCGGGGGAGCAGTTTCGAGGCGCGCGCCGGTTGCCCCTCCAGGTAGCTCACCTCGTGGCGATAGCCGTCGCCTTCGAGCGGTTCGTATCCCAGCCAACCGTCGGTATGGACCACGCTGCCGGGTTCGATCGACTCGCCGACGAAGGCCATCAAGCTGTCCCCGGAGGCGTTGGGAATGGTGCGTATCCGAACCCGCCCGATGCCGGCACCATCTTCCTCGGCCGCTACTACAATCAGCGCCTTAGCGTCGGTTTGGCGACCGCGCACGCCCTCCTCCAAGCCTCCTAAGTAAGTCTCGTCAACCTCCACGCGCCCGCTGAGCCGATCGCGTCCGGGCCGCACCATGGCGCGCCGGAGCTTATGCAACCAAGTCCAGGCCGTTTTGTAGCTGCCCAGGCCCAACACCCGCTGCAAGCCCAGCGCGCTCGCCCCGTTCTTCTGGCTCGTGAGCCACCACATGGCTCGAAACCAACTCTGGAGGGGTTGGCGGGTGTCTTGAAATATTGTGCCCGCCGTTGGAGAAGCTTGATGCCCGCAGCCGGCGCACTCCAGCAGCGCTGTCCGCACCGCCCACGCTTTGTCGTGCCCGCATCGCGGACAACGAAAACCCTCCGGCCAGCGGAGTTGACACAGATACTCTCGACAGGCCTGCTCGGTGGCGAAACGCGCCTCGAACTCGGCCAGATTCCGAGGATAATCTTCCATTTCCCCGATCCTACATCTTGTGGTCACCTGAGTCAAGTAAATACCCATCTAGATCAGAATACGCTCGACCTCATCGAGCGAAATCTCATCTCCGAGGGTAGTGCCGTGAAACCGCGCCACCTGGGCTTGATTTACTAGACGATAAAGTATATTACCGGCTGCAACCGACCGCCACCTCCGGATGTGGTCCACAACTGTCGCCTTCCCCCCAAAATTGCGCCACTGCCTTAGCTCATCTTTCCGTAACCCGTTGATTCTCGATCCCGTGGACAAGAAGGATTGCGTCATTCTGTCGCAATCCGTTTAATGTCGCGACAACAGCAACCGGTGCCCTATCCAGGTTTACCAAGAACGAGTTGTACTCAAGCTGCGAAGTCCCCTCGGCCCAACCGTGAGCTAGCGAACGGACAGCGCTACAACCAAGGACTGGCTCTTGGCCGGCAAGGGAATGAAGATCACCGCGAGCAACCAGTCATTTTCGATTTCACGACTCGACCAGGCCGGACCGCGGCGAACGAAGCGGATTTCTTCTCCGAAGCCAGGGGTAGGCCGCCCAGGAGGACCCCGAAGACAAGGTGGGTCCGCCTGAGGTGGTTCAACCCACACCCCCGAAACACCTTCGGCAACCGCTCCACCGCCCCAGCCCGGACGGAGAGTTCGGTGACCTCCACGCCGTCAAGGCCCTGGGCCTACATATCGAGCATGGCCGCCATGAGCGTTCCCTTGGCGGTCGTGTTCAGCGCATCTTCGGCAAGGTTCACTTCCGAGATGGCAATCGGCACTTCGGCGGCCCGGATTTCCTTCTCCAGGTGCTGCAGGAAGCCCTTCGCCTGGGCGCTGCCGCCACTGACCGCCAGTGGAACCGGCTTGTCGAACTTGGGTAGCTTGCGGCTATCCGAGAGCGCTGTCTCGAGCCCCGTCACAACGGCCCGGATCATGTCGTTGTAATAGACGGCGATGGCCTGTTCGACGTTGTTGCTGGAAAATCCGTTGAGTTGGAACTGCTCTTCCTTGTGCAGCCGGATCGTCGTTGGCGTCTGCCCGGTTACCGACGAGGCGCTGTAGTCAATGTAATCGCCGGCCTGTGGGGTGCTGAACGTTACCACCGGCAGTCCGAGATAGGCCAGACAGACGTTGCACATTCCGCCGCCGAAGCTGATGCCGATACCGCTAAAGCTTGATTTCTCCAGTTCGGCGTAGATGACGGCCAGACCTTCGTTCAGGCTCTTGACGCTATAGGCGAGCTTTTCGAGAATTTGCGCTATCGCAGACCGTTGCTGTAAAGGTCCGCGCCGTCAGACGATTCGACGTGCCAAATCTCGGCCGGGGGCCTATGCGGCCCCGCTACCTCGGCGCGTTCCCTCTCGGTGGGCGCGACTGCCTCCATCACGCTCTCCGGTTCTCCGCTGCCAAACCAGATAACGACGGCCGCCGCGCAAACAAACATCCCGCTCAGCGCGGAGATGAGTCGCCGCCGGCGGAAGCGCGCGCCAAGCCCCAAGACCCGATAGATCGCGGCGCCGATCGGCCGAAGTTGAAGGAACCAACTGTTCTGCTCACTTAGGACTCGACAGGCATGAACGTATCGCAATCGCTCGACTGGATCCGAGATCTTGGCGCTGTAGTTCACAATCGTGCGGGCGGCGGCCTGATTCGGCCATCCAAGCGGTCCACGTCTTGCCATAGCCTGAGCGACCGTAGGTAATAGGATTACGCCGGGTCTCTAGTTATGCGTATCGGCGCGGGCGCGGTAGGGCTTTACGCCCCAGAGTTCATAAGGGCGAGGACAAGCGCCCGCTCGGGGATGCCGCCAGTTTGGGGCAGTTTCGCGCTGGTAGGCTCGCGGCGCTTCGAGCGCAAAGGCCGCCTGACCCCGCGGACAGATCGGTGAGAGACAGATCGGTACTGGGACAGATGGACAGATAGTCGGATCGAGAGGGGAGATCGGGACGAGATCGGGGACTCCGCGATCTCTCACCTCGCTAGTGATGGCGGCGCACGCGAGGCGCGCGCCGGTTGGCGCCGGCAGACGTACTCGACTGGACGTCGAGCATGGCGGGCAAGCACGACCAACTAGTGTCGCGCCTACTGCGTGCTTTCCCCGTCAGGTGGCGAGAAAAGCAGGCCGGCCTCCTGCCGGCGCGCCCCCCCGAGCATGCTCTCCATCGGGTAGTTGCCCTCGTGGCAGGCGTACTCGTAGATCGCATCCTCGCTCTTCTTGAGCGGGATCATCACCGTCCAGGGGCGAGTCCAGGTCGTCGGATCTTCCACCGTGACCTCGTACTCGAGCGTTTCGGGCCCGACGCGCGTCAAGCGTTCCACGAGCCGCAGGTTCCGCGAGGATCCTCGGAACGAGCTCTTGGGCGAGAAATTACGGGTCTCGACGACCAGCGTATCGCCCTCCCAGCGACCGCGCGAGTCCCCGTGCCACTGCCGTATACCGTCGTCGACGTGCGGCCGCCCGTCGAGCGGAATGATGCGCGTGTCGTGGATCATCTCCATCACGATGGCCACTGTGTCGGGTGTCTGGATGATCTGATAGTAGCTGTTGTAGCCGGCACCCAGCCGGGGCACGCCGAACGTGATGCAGCGCTCGCCGAGGTGGCGATCCTCGGGTCCGCGAGGCGGGCGGCCCCGGTTGGCTTTCACCTCGGCGTTTTTGGCCTGGCCGGCGGGGGTCAATTCGGGAACCCTGCCGTCGGGTGGATCGATCACCAACGAAGTTCGGTTGTCAGAGAACTCCCGCTCGACGACCCAGAACTGATTGTAGTTGCCGGTTTTGGCGTCGGTTGAAGTGAAGCTCTTGGCATCGCTGAGCGCGGCGGCAAAGACGCTGCTCGCCGAAGGCGGCGTCGCCCGCCTCGTCATTGAAGAGCTTGGCGGCCCGCTCCTTGAACTCGGCCAACTCCGCGTCGCTGAGGGTGGGCTTGTCGGCCAGCTGCTCCGGCCGCTGCGGCGTGGCGTTGTTGTTCGCCCACACTCCCTGGAGATCCGGTTTGCCGTCTGGCGTTCGCGGCGCGGTCCAGTCGCCCGCCGCGAGCGGGAGCGCGGCGACGATCGAGAGTAAGGTGGTCAGGATCGCGAGCCGATCGATCGATCGATTGCACATAGGCGCCTCCTCGCTGGTGTGTGTGGCCATCATAGCAATTCGAGGCGGTTTTGCGCCCGCACCTACGACGTTCCGCGACGGTTCTACCGCGCAAACACCTGCCCAAACTGCTCTACCGCCCACCCAAGATCCTCCCGCTCGACCACCAGCGGCGGCGCCACGCGAATCACGTGGTCGTGGGTTTCCTTGCAGAGGACGCCGAGATCCTTGAGCTGTTCGCAATAAGGACGCGCCGGGCCGTGTAGCTCAATACCGACCAGCAATCCCCGCCCGCGCACTTCCTTGATCGTCGGGTGGCGCAACTTTGAAAGTTCCCCGAGCAGCCAATCCCCCAACTCGGCCGAGCGCGCGACCAGATTCTCCTGCTCGATCACCCCAAGCGCCTCGAGAGCCACCGCGCACCCAAGCGGGTTGCCGCCATACGTCGAACCATGGCTGCCGGGACTGAACACCCCGATCAACTCCTTGGTTCCGACCAGTGCCGAGACCGGGTAGAACCCCCCCGACAGCGCCTTGCCGAGAATGAAGGCATCCGGGCGGACATCGTCATGGTCGGCACAGAACATGCGTCCGGTCCGCCCCAACCCGGTTTGGATCTCATCGAGCAGCAACAGGACGTTGTTAGACCGGCAAAGCTCGGCTGCTTCCCGCAAAAAGCCCTCCGGCGGAATGAAGATACCCGCCTCGCACTGAATCGGCTCGACCAAGAAAGCGCAGCTGTTCGGGGTGATGGCGGCTCGCAAGGCATCGATATCCCCGAACGGAATCGAGACGAAACCGGGAGTGAAGGGGCCGAACCCGTCGCGGCTGCCCGCGTCGGATGAAAAGCCCACGATGGCAGTCGTGCGCCCGTGAAAATTGTTCTCGCAAACAATGATTTCGGCCTTGTCTTCGGCGATGCCCTTGTTCCGATATCCCCACCGACGCGCGGCCTTGATGGCCGTCTCGACCGCCTCCGCGCCCGTGTTCATCGGCACCACGGCGTCGAGCCCGCAGAGCTCGGCCAATCTCTTAAGAAAGACCGGCAGCTTGTCGTTGCGAAAGGCCCGCGAGGTGAGGGTCACGCGCGCGGCCTGTTCGGTAAGCGCCGCGAGAATCTTCGGGTGGCAGTGACCTTGGTTGACCGCCGAATAGGCGCTCAGGCAGTCAAGGTAACGACGGCCGTCAACGCTGTAAACCCACGGCCCCTCGGCCCGCTCGATGATGACGTCGAGAGGATGATAGTTATGAGCGCCCCAGCGATCCTCGAGCGCCAAAAGTTCTTCGGTCTTGTCGACGGTGGGCGGCATGGGTCAGAGTCCACAGTTTGGCAATTTCCAGGTCCAAGAGCAAACGGGCCGGGCGGGTCCCATCCGGCGCGACCAGTCCGCCGCGGCGTCGGGCCTCCGTTTCACCGATCGCGCACAATGGCGAAAACCTCAACGGATAAGGAATGAGAAGTCCTCAGTCGCCGCCTTCGCGCTTAGGGTAGAATTGGACGGTCGCTATGCGCACCAGATGACAACGCCGGATCTCATCGACCTTGCACCTTATTTCTCCGTCCCGGCTTTGGCGGCGATCGTGCTCGGGGCGGTGGTAAAGCTCGTGCGAAGGTCCGTCCGCGGCGGTGTGATTGAAACGACGACCGGACGCCATTTCTACGCTTTGGTTATAGCCTGGGCGCTATGGGGCGTGGTGAGTGCCGTCTTAGCGGTCTCGGGTGGATACATTACGCACGCGTTCTACGCCCTGATGCCCGGCCTGTGGCTTCCCTTTGTTCCTGTCGTGATGTTTGCCGCGTATTTTGCTTTATCGAGCTCATTTCGAAATGGGCTCGGCAAGGTTATCGATCACACGCCTCTGCACTGGCTGGTGTACTTGCACGCTCTTCGAATTTCCGCGATCGGTTCCGCCTTTGAGACCGTAAGGGGAACGTTCCCTGAATCTTTCGAACTCTTTGTCGGGATTCCCGACCTGCTTTTCGGACTGTCGGCGCTATACGTCGGCGGTCGCGTTCAGCGCGGGTCGATTGGCCGACACGGTGTCGCAGTGTGGAGCTTGTTCGGAGCCATCGCGGTTGTACCGGGCGCCAATCTGATAGCTCAGATGGGGCTTCCCGGTCCGATGATGGTATTCACGACGGAACCGACCGCGGCCGCGCTCTTTGTCTACCCGATGGTTCTGGCGCCGCCGCGGCGGCGCCGTTACGGAGTCACCGAACGCCGAGGCCCGGCGGAAAGTCGTTCAGCGCATCGCTACGTCGCTAGTCTCGCGCTTCGTAGCCGCTTTGGCGGCGGTCGATGGCGAGCAGCATCGCCACCAGCTTGCGGGCCACGCGAATCGTCGCGCGATTGCGATGTCCGCGCTCGAGTTCGCTTTGATACAACCCGGCCAACGGCTCGTTCCAGCGCGGCGCAAGCTTGGCGGCTTCGATCAGCACGTGTTGCAGATGCGGGTTGCGTTGCTTCGACAGCGGGCCGCGTTTGCTCTTGCCCGCCGATTCGTTGAGCCGCGCGCAGAGCCCGCAGTAGCTCACCGCGCGATCGAGCGAGCGAAAGCGCCGCGGGTCGCCGATCTCGACCGCCCACGTGAGCGCCGTGATCGCCCCGACGCCCGGGATCGTTTGCAACCTCGCCACACGCTCGCACAACAGCGGATGCTCGAGCAGGCGTTTCTCGACAAGCCGGGCGAGCTCGGCGGAATCCTCCAGACGGTCGCGGCTCGCGGCCAACAGGAGAAGGTCGGTTTCGCTTGCCTTCAGATCATCGAGAAAGCGGTAGAAGTAGCGTTTGCCGTGCAGTTTGGACTTGGCGTAGGGCTCGCCGATTTCCATCATCAAGGTCGCGATGCGGTTCTTCGACCAGGTCGCTTGTTCGACCAGGCGTCGGCGAAAGCGCAGCAGGCGGCGCAATTCGCGCAGCTCGCGCGGCGGCATCCACACGCGCGGCAGCAGGTTGACGCGGCATAGGTCGGCGAGCTTGTCGGAATCGAGGCGATCGCTTTTCTTTTTGGCCCGCGTGATGGCTTCCATGGCGGCGGGGTGTCCGACGGCGAGGTCGTCGGCGTAGGGCGCGAGCGTGTCGTGGATCCAGCCGCTGAACAAGGTGGCTTCCATCGCCCCGCGCCAGGGCGGTTGCGTTTGGGCCCAACTTGCGAGCGCTTCGCGGGTGGCGTCGATGCGACCTTCCTCGACCAACTCCCCGGCGGCGGTCTTGGTGCAGTAGCTGACGCTTTGCTTGTGGACGTCGAGTCCGATATAGTGCATTTCAGTCCTCCTGAGTTCGGGTTCTAAGGCGCCGCCTTGGGCGGCTGCGCTTAGCTTTTTATCCCTCTCAGGAGGACCTCTTCGCTGGCTCACCTATGCATTAAGACAGGCAGCTAACTATGCTAATCTGACCTCACCACCACATGTCACGCCAAGCCCGGGTGGTGGCGGAGGGCGTTCCGCACCACATCACCCAACGGGGCAACAACCGCCAGGACGTCTTCCTGCTCGACGAAGACCGGCGGTTCTACATCGAAGCTTTACGCGCGCAATCCGAGACTGAGATCGGTGGAGATCGGTGACGACTGAGATCGGTGAGATCGGTGAGGCAGCTAACTGCGGTGAGATCGGTGAGGGAGATCGGGGGAGATCGGTGACATCCATGACAGGTATCTGTCAAGTGTCCGCAAGGGGTGGACGCAGTCAGCCCGCTG
Source organism: Bryobacterales bacterium (assembly GCA_965248235.1). GTDB lineage: Bacteria > Acidobacteriota > Terriglobia > Bryobacterales > UBA6623 > UBA6623. Next base: position 1,402,495 of record CBDFIU010000005.1, read on the forward strand.
TTGGTGAGGGATGGGTGATGGAGAAAGGGCGAAGCAATCGTCGCTCTCGATTCGGGTCGGGTGAGCGACGCTCGGAGTCCATCGCCCTCGTATTAGGGGGGTTGGGCGGCTGAGCGGGTTCAGTCAAGGGCGCGCAGCGGCGAAGCGAACCCTTGACGGGTTCCGCTCAGCCGCTTATTGGAAGATTTTCGAGGGCGATGGACGGCCCTCGTCACCCGACGCAGGTCCGGCGTTGGCGGATCAGAGTCCGCGTGATTGGTGGCGTCTTGCCACGATGATGACGGCCATCGGAAAATCGATCTTACTGGCCGCCTTCAGCGCACCTTCCCCGATGATGAGGATCGCGTCCGTTGCGGCAATCTTCTTTAAGTAGGCTTCTTTTCGCACCGCCGACATATTCAACAGTGCCGCAGCGAACAAGGCTTCCAGTTTGTCCACCTTGAGCGCCTTCTTGTAGGCCATGGAATCCTTCAAGACGGACTTCGTATACAACAACTGCACCGCCCGCCCGCGAAGCCCGTCGACGGATCCGAGGAACAGCACCAAACCCAATGCCAAAATAATCCTGTCCTTCATGAATAGCTCCTTCCGATTCCCCCCGGGGTTCTAGCGGCTACCCGAGCCGGTCTGTGCGACCGCGAACGTCGCAATTCTCTGACGGCGCATGTCACCAATCCGCTCATAGGCATGGCTACAAGCAATCCTGTCGGGTCGCGGGGCAAGCCCGATGAACACCGTCGGTCATCCGCCCGCTTGCCCCCGAAGCACGTCCAATTCCCTCCAACGTCGGGGCCGTCCCGTCACCTCTTTTTGAGGGCTTCGGGCAGCCCCGCGTCTCCGGTCAATCAAGACGCTCAATCAAACGACCGGAAGGTTAACCAGCCGACGGGGTAGGTCCCCGAAAACCTTCATTAGAATTCCACGACCAGGGCCGCCCAGAGTTTGTTGTTTCCAAACGGTATGCCGGATCGTTCCTGGACGAAGTCATATTCGAACTTCAGCAGGTAGTTCGGCTCCGGCGAAAAGATCAGCCCCACGGCGGTGGTGAGCCGGTCCTTATTGGACGGGACGTGCGTGTCCAGATCGATCCAGTCCACTTGGACAACCGGTTCGATGAGTGCATGCGGGGCTACCGCGTGGTAGATCGGTGACGGTCGAGGTCGAGCGGGGCGGCGCGGCTCAGTTTGTGCGTGGACCAAGTACAAAACCCGGGCACGGGGGAAAGACGTGCACCCCAACCACCTTGACACTGCCGCTATCCTGAGCACGGCGTACACATCGAAGACCCATCCCAAGCCGGACTTGGAGAACAAGACGGGAAACCCGTGAATACGGCCTGCCCATTTTCGACGAAACGAACCCAATGCTCGGGCCACCGGGCATCCATAGTTCATGAAATCAATGACTTCGGTGAGTCCCTGCTAAACCCGGGATGGTCCGGCCCGCCGGTAATCGAAGCAGAACGAACCGTGCGGAACCCCGATCGACAAAACGAACCCAATTGCCCCGGCGAGGACAACATCATGCCCAGACCCCCGACATTGCCCAATCAAGAGGATGCCGCCCGAAGACGTGCTCTACGAGAAATTGGCGAAACGAAGCCAACCGGCGGCCAAACGCCGCGTCCCACTTCAGCGTTTTTCGACACATTAAAGGCAATCGCCCCTTTGTTAGACTACGGGCACGCCGCACAAGGCAAGCCGCAAAGGTCACTATGAAAAACTCAATACCCCGCCGCAAATTTGTCTCCGAAACCCTCACCGCCGCCGCCGCGCTGACCGCCGCAGGCGGCCTGGCGATTCGGACCTCCGCCGCGTCACCCGCCCCTTCACCCAATGACAAGATCAACGCCGCCCTGATCGGTGTCGGCAATATGGGCTCGGGGCACGTCAAACGCCTGCTCACCCGCCCCGACGTTCACATCAAGACCATCGTCGAGGTCGATCAGTCGCGTGCCGAAAGGGCGCAGCAAACCGTCTACCGCGCCCGCGGCCACCGGCCCGACTCCGAAGAAGACTTCCGCCGCATGCTCGAGGACAAGTCCATCGACGCCGTCGTGATCGCAACGCCGCATCACTGGCACGCGCCGATGGCGATTCGCGCCATGCGCGCCGGCAAGGATGTCTATTGTGAAAAGCCCGCCTCGCACGTCTTCCGCGAAGGCCGCTTGCTCGTCGACGCCGCCAAGAAGTACGACCGCATCTTTCAGCACGGCACGCAAATGCGCTCGGCCGATACCACCAAGGAAGCCGGCAAGGTCCTGGCCGCCGGGTTACTCGGCGAAATCAAGATGAGCAAGGCCTGGAACTGCCAAAAACACAAGCATCGCCAACCGACGCCGGACACTCCCGCGCCCGCCGGGGTCAACTACGATCTGTGGTTGGGACCGGCCGCCAAGCGGGATTTCAACGCCAACCGTTTTCACGGTAATTGGGCCTGGTACCGCGAATACGGCAACGGCGACATCGCCAACGACGGCATTCACGACCTCGACATGGCGCGTTTCGGATTGGGCGTCGAAACCCATCCCGTTCGCATCACCGCCCACGGCAGCCGCATCGATCTCGAAGGCATCCGCGAGTATCCCGACAACATGATGGTCGCCTACCACTACGAAGAGGGCAAAGTGCTGATCTACGAAGACCGCGGTTGGACGCCCTACGGCAACCACGGTTTCGACAGCGGCAACGCCTTCTACGGCACCGAGGGGTACATGATCTTCTCGCGGCGCGGCTATTTCCAAACGTATCTGGGGAAGAAGGACGAAAAGGGTCCGGGGATGCGCGGGGGCGCGGGGCATCCCGAGCACATGTACAACTTCCTCGACTGCGTCAAGTCCCGCAAGCAGCCGATTGCGCACGCCGAAGTGGCCCATCTGTCGTGCGGGCTACCCCACTTGGGCGAGATTACCTACCGCACCAGCGGCGTCACGCACTTCGACCCGAAGACGGAGAAGTTCATCGACAACCCCGAAGCCGACAAGCTGCTGACCAAGGAATACCGCGAGCCCTGGAGCATGCCCGATCCGGTCTGAGGAGGCGCACAGTGGGGCAGGTCTCCCGGCCTGCCCTGTCCAAACGGTTTCCGCGATGTGTTCTCACCCCATTCGCGGCCCGAAAAGGGCCTTGTGGGTCTTCAGTTGGAGGGGCTGTCTTTGGTATCCTTGAAGGGTTTGGAGCCCGTCGGAGCGCGTGTAGAAGGCACCGTCGAATCGACTTGCTGTGCGTATCTAGCGCCCGGCACGAACCTGCCGACGAGCCGTATCGAATAGACCCGATTGAGGCTGAGGTTTCGCTATGTCCGGCCATTCTAAATGGGCAAGTATCAAGCATAAGAAGGCGGCGCTCGATGCGAAGCGCGGCAAAGTTTTCACCCGTCTGATTCGCGAGATTCAAATCGCTGCCCGCGAAGGCGGAGGCGACCCCGAAGGCAACCCCCGCCTGCGGACCGCTATATCCTCGGCCAAGAGTCAAAGCATGCCCCAGGATAATATCAAGCGAGCCGTCCTGCGCGGCAGCGGACAACTCGAGGGAGAAACCTTCGAGGAAGTGTCGTTCGAGGGGTATGGGCCCGCCGGGGTGGCTGTGTTGGTCGACGTCGTGACGGACAACAAGAACCGAACCGTCAGTGAAATTAGACATCATTTCGCCAAACATGGCGGCAATTTGGGGGAGAACGGGTGTGTTTCGTGGATGTTCGATAAGCGCAGCCTGATCGTCGTGCCGCGATCAGCGACCACTGAAGAGGACCTGATGGAGCTGGCATTAGGCGCCGGCGCGGAGGATCTCAAAGAGGAAGGCGACAATTGGGAGATCGTCTCTCCTCCGGAAGCCCACCACGACGTTCTTCAGGGAATCGAGGAGGCGGGCCTGCCCACCGAGAGCGCGGAGGTAACCCGAATCCCCCAAAATTCCGTCAAAGTGGAAGGTAAGCAGGCTGCGGCCGTGCTCCGCATGATCGAGGCTCTCGAGGATCAAGACGACACCCAGAACGTCTACGCGAATTTCGATATCGACGACGCCGAGTTGGAAAGGCTCACGGCCTGATTCAGCGCTTCTAGAGTTTGCTCCCGCGGTTGCGGGTAAAGGTGGGTGATTGCGAATTTTCGGCATCGATTGCGGGTCGCAACGCACCGGATACGGGGTCATCGATACCGATGGGCGGCGACACGAGGCCGTCGCGTTCGGCGTGATCCGAACGTCTCCCAAGGAACCCTTCCACCAGCGATTACGGCAAATCCATAGCGAATTGGATGCTTTGGTCGCCGAGCATCGCCCCGACTCGATTGCCATCGAGGAGGTCTTCTATGCCGCGAATGTGCAAACGGCCTTGAAGTTGGCGCAAGTCCGCGGCGTTACCCTGCTGCTGGCCGCCCAAGCGGAATTGCCGGTCGCCGAGTACTCTCCGCTTGCCATCAAGGGAAGCGTGGTTGGGTACGGGCGAGCCGAGAAGAAACAAGTCCAAATGATGGTGGCGTCGCTGCTGAAGCTGCCCGAACCCGTGGAATCCGATGATGCCGCCGACGCCTTGGCCGTGGCGATCTGCCACGGGCATTGCGGAGTCCGCGAAGCCTCGGCGGGAGCGTTCCGACGTGCGTAGTTTTTGGTGTTGCCCGTCGGCGCTCATTGCCCTGTTCTTGCTCGGCGTTACGGTCAACCCCGCTCAGCCCGCCGAGAACGAGGAGTTCCGCCTCTTCTTCTCAAGGACCTTTCCGGGTAGTTCTCCCGAATACTTCGAGGTGGAGTTGGACGCTTCGGGCGCCGCGCGCTATCGCGAAGACCCCGAGGAAGAGCCGCTGGAATTCGAGATAACGTCCCAGGACCTGGCAACCCTGCTGGGGTATGTCGAGAGCTTGGAATACTTTCGCGTCTCGCCGGCACATTCCCGCAAAGTGGCTTTCACGGGCGACAAGACATTTCGATTTGTTGACGCCCGGGGAGAAAGCTCCGAAACAACGTTCAACTACACCGAGAACCCCGAGGCGCAAGCCTTGTTGCAGTGGTTCTTCAAAGCGGGGGAAACCGAGCGGCACCGCATCGAACTCGAGCGAGTGGCGCGGTTTGATCGGCTCGGCGTCAACAAGCGTTTATTGAAGTTCCAAGTCTCCCTCGACAAAGGCCGAGTGGTATCGCCAAAACAGCTTCTCCCGATCCTGCAAAGAATATCTAAAGATAAGAAAATAATACACTTATCAAGATCTCGCGCGGCTGCGCTAGTGGAGAGAATCGAAAGCGAAATCAACCAATGAAGCCTGGCTGGCGGTCGAGCCCCGAAGCGAGCCCCAGGTCGCCTCACTCACCCATCAAAATCGAGTAAATCCGTTCCAGATCCTGGGCCGAGTAGTACTCGATCTCGATCTTCCCTTTTCCCCTGCCCTTCCCAATGAGGCGAACCTTGGTTCCAAGCCGCTGCTCGAGATCGTTCAAAGCAGCCGCGATGTTCGGGTCGAGCTCTGTGTTGGCCTTTCCCTTTGCCGTATTCGAAAGCGCACGAACCGCCCGCTCCGCCTGCCTCACCGACAGTCCCTGAGCCACGGTTTTCTCGGCCAAACCTCGTTGCTGCTCGGCATCTTCGAGCCCGGCGATGGCCCGCGCATGGCTGCCGGAAATGCGTCCCTCGGCGATCAGCTCCCTCACATCGGGGGGCAGGCGCAGCAGACGCAATAGATTTGTGATCGTCGAGCGATCTTTGCCGGTTCGGGCGGCAACCTCTTCGTGGCTAAGTTGCAACTCGTCGATCATTCGCTGCAGTGCCGAAGCGATTTCAATCGGGTTGAGGTCTTCCCGCTGAATATTCTCGATCAGCGTGACCTCGAGAATGTGGTCTTTATCGATCTCGCGGACCAGTGCGGGAATGTCGGTCAAGCCCGCCAGCTTGGCCGCCCGCAACCGACGCTCACCCACAATGAGAGTAAACCGCGAACCATTCGTGCGAACCACGATGGGCTGCACGAGACCGTCGACGCGAATCGAACGCGCCAACTCTTCGAGAGCCTTCGTTTGAAACACTCGCCGAGGCTGATAAGGGTTGGGATCGATGAGCTCCAGTGAAATCGATCGAAGGCCCTCGGCAGGCGCTACCGCGGATCCGTTCGGCTTAGGCGCCTCGGTCGATGGCGTGGGGAGCAGCGCCCCGAGCCCTCTGCCGAGCGCCTTTCGTTTCGGTTGTGATTTAGCCGCCATTCTGATTCACCGTTGGGCCGCTACCCGGAGGCATGGGCCGAGGCGGCGGGTTCCGCCTTGGAAAGGATCTCCCGCGCCAGGTTCAAGTAGCTCTCGGCGCCCTTGGAGCGCAAGTCGTATTCGAGAATGGGCTTGCCGTGGCTCGGCGCTTCGGCCAGCCGCACATTGCGGGGAATTACCGTCTTGAAGACTTCATCGCGGAAGAAGTCCCTCAAATCGGTGGCGACCTGACGCGTCAAACTCGTTCGTTCATCAAACATCGTCAGCAAAACGCCCTCGATCGCCAGGTCCGGGTTCAGCTGCTGACGAACGCGATCAATCGTATCCAGCAACGCCGAAACGCCTTCCAAGGCAAAGTATTCGCATTGAATCGGAATCAACACCGAGTCAGCCGAAGTCAGACCGTTGAGCGTGAGCAGGTCAAGTGCAGGCGGGCAGTCCAGGAAGATGAAATCATACTCCGCGCGTAACGGCCGCAATTGGTCCCGCAAGCGCATTTCCCGACGCTCGCGGTCGACTAATTCCACATTTGCGCCCACCAAATGGCGGCTCGAGGGAATCAGCGACAGCCCATGCACACGCGTAGGGTAGATCACCTCCGCGGGCGGCGAATTGCCGATCAGCAAGTCGTAAAGATTCCGGCGGCCGGGGTCATAGTCGAAACCAAGCCCACTGGTTGAGTTGGCTTGGGGGTCACAGTCGACGATGAGAACCCGGCAGTCAGCGGCCGCAAGCGAGGCCGAAAGGTTAATGGCGGTAGTCGTCTTGCCGACACCGCCTTTTTGATTGGCGATGGCGATAATCTTGGTCAAGGGGTCCGCTTCCGGGGGAGCGAGCCATCAATTTACCACAGTTTCGGCGGCTTGCAGCAAGAAAAGTTTCATGTGAAACAATCCAGCGTTCCTTTGTTTCACGTGGAACGGGAGGTCCAAGAGCGTCCCATCACCAACACCCGCTGATCACCCCACGGCAACGGGATCGGCCGCTCCCACCCTTCGCCCAAGCCCGCGGCGATGTCTTGAGAGACCATCAACGCGACATTATCAGCTAAATTCCTAAGGACCGGCAGTACCTCGGCGGGTGAAACAGCTCGACACACGGCCCAATCAAAGCGCTCATCCACCTCTCCCGCCCTTGCTCGCAAGACGCGAACGTTTCCCAGCTCGCGGCCTGCTTCTTTCAAAAAAACAGCCTTCTTGGTGATCGACTCAACCAACGTGACCGTAGTTTCAGGCCGCGCCACCGCCAACGGCAACCCCGGAAAACCCGCCCCGGAACCCACGTCCACCACCGTTTTCGCCTCGGGAAGGTTCACCGCCAGGAACAGCGACTCCCCAAAGTGCCGCTCGACGATCTTACGAGACTCCCGAATCGCAGTGAGGTTAACCCGTTGATTCCACTGCTTCAGCAGCACATAGTGCCGTGAAAGCTGAATGATCTGCTCATCGGAGGCCGAAAAGCCCGCCTCGCCAAGCACTGGCTCGAGCAGCGAAAGGAATTCGGGGTCGGGCTCAGACATTCGAGCGCGCCGCCGCCGGCATGTCCAAGTAGAGGTTGATCACGGAAATCGCCGCCGGCGTAATGCCCGGAATCCGCCCCGCCTGGCCCAAGGTAGCCGGACTCACCCGCTCCATCTTTTCGATGACCTCGCGCGAAAGCCCCGGGATCCCCGCAAACGAAAATCCGTCGGGAATCCGCCGCGACTCCGCCTGCTTGAGCCGCTGAATGTGCCGCTCCTGCTGCGCCAGGTAGCCCTCATACTTGATCGCCGTCTCGATCGATTTCCAGTCGGGCCGACGCAGCTCAACCCCGGTATGGCGCCGCACAAGCCCTTCGAGTGCCTCAATCTTTACTTCCGGACGCTTCAGCAACTGCGCCGGCGTCGGTCGGTCGGCGGGCAATTCCCCAATCACGGCAAGCAACGGTTCGACCTCGGATTCGTCCCCGCGAGGCCGATAACTCCCCAAAAACGCCCGTACCCGCTCTTTCGCCTCCCGCAACCGGGAAAAGCGCTCCCAATCGGTATCCCCGATCAACCCAATCTCGCGACCTACCGGCGTCAAACGCTCATCGGCATTGTCGATCCGCAGGTGCAGCCGAAACTCCGCCCGCGAGGTGAACATCCGATACGGCTCGTCGGTCCCCTTGGTGATCAAGTCGTCGATCAAGATCCCCGTATAGCCCTGCGTCCGGTCCAGCACAACGGCTTCCCGCCCCTCGACGGCCCGCGCCGCGTTGATCCCCGCCATGATTCCTTGCGCCGCTGCCTCTTCATACCCGGTCGTTCCATTGATCTGCCCCGCCAAATAAAGCCCCGCGACGCGCTTCGTCTCAAGCGAATGCCGTAACTCCGTCGCATCCACCGAGTCATATTCAATCGCATATCCGGGACGAATCATCTCCGCCCGCTCAAGCCCCGGTACCGACGCCACCATCGCCGCCTGCACGTCGATCGGCATGCTTGTCGACATCCCGTTCAAGTAGACCTCGTTCGTGTCCAATCCCTCCGGCTCGAGGAAGAGCTGATGCCGCGGCTTATCGGGAAACTTAACAACCTTGTCTTCAATCGAAGGACAATACCGCGGCCCCACCCCTTCAATCTGCCCACTATAGAGAGGCGACCGGCTAACACTCTCCCGCAAGATCTTGAGGGTTTCCTCCGTCGTGAAAGTGATGTGACACTCGATCTGCTCCTGCTCGATCTTCTTGGTGCGAAACGAAAACGGCGTCGGATCTTTGTCCCCCGGCTGCGGCTCGCACTTCTCCCAATCAATCGTTCGCCCATCGAGCCGCGGCGGCGTCCCCGTCTTCAACCGTCCACAGCGGAACCCGAGTCCCCGCAACACCTCGCCCAGCATCACCGACGCCGGTTCCCCGCTGCGCCCCGCCGGATACGTCCTCTCCCCGATATGCACCAGGCCGTTGAGGAACGTCCCGGTGGTGATAATCACCGCCTCGGCCCCAACCGTTCGTCCGTCGAGCAGCTCTACACCACGAATCCGCTTCTCCGCCCGCCCCCCGGCCGGCTCTTCGAGAACCAGGTCCACCACCTCCGCCTGCTTGATCACCAGGTTCGGCTGCTGCTCGAGGACCTGCCGCATCTTCACGCGGTATTGTTTCTTATCGCATTGCGCTCGCGGAGACCACACGGCTGGCCCGCGGCTCGTATTCAGCAAACGAAACTGAATCCCCACTGCATCGGTCACCTCGCCCATAATCCCGCCAAGCGCGTCGATCTCACGTACCAGGTGCCCTTTCGCGATCCCGCCAACGGCCGGATTACACGACATCTGTGCCACTAGATCCAAGTTCAGCGTCACCAGCGCCGTACGCAATCCCAAGCGCGCCGCCGCCATCGAGGCCTCGCACCCGGCGTGACCCGCGCCGATCACGACCACGTCGTAATGCTCGCTAAACTTCATCATGGAAAGGAAACAAGAGGAAAGGCTTTCCTGTTATTCTAGGCTTTCGTCGCTACGGCGGCAACGAAGCCGCTTCCGGTCCTCAAGGGCGGACACCCCAAAAGGCCCGTGGAAGTCCCTGTGGGGCAAGGAAAACCCGCCAACGGAAAAGCCCGCCAACGGGAAAGAAAAAATGAAGGTCTTAGTGGTAGGCGGCGGCGGCCGCGAACATGCTTTTTGTTGGCGCCTGGGCCGGTCTGATTCCGTCGAGCGGGTCTACGCCGTCCCCGGCAACGCCGGCATCGCCCGCGACTGCTCCTGCATCCCCGGCGACATCACCTCGAACGACGAAATCGCCTCCCTCGCCGAATGTCTCAACGTCGACCTGACCGTCATCGGCCCCGAAGCTCCTTTAGTTGCCGGGATGGCCGACGAATTCCGCGCCCGCAACCTCCCCGCGGTCGGCCCCGGCGGCGGCGCCGCCCAACTCGAGGGAAGCAAGATCTTCTCCAAGCAGTTCATGCGCCGCCATGACATTCCCACCGCCGACTTCGCCATCGTCGAATCAGTCGCCGAGCTCGAAGACAACCTCGCCCGCTTCGGCTTCCCCGTAGCGCTCAAGGCCGACGGACTAGCCGCCGGCAAAGGCGTCGTCATCGTCCACAACGAGCAGGAAGCCCGTGAAACCGGCGCCGCCATGCTCTCGGGCAATATCGTCGGAGACGCCGGACGCCGCCTCCTCATCGAGCAATTCCTCTCGGGCGAGGAAGTCAGCTTCATCGTTCTCAGCGACGGCGAAACCTTCTTCGAATTCCCTCCTACCCAAGACCACAAGCCGGCCCTCGACAACGACAAAGGACCAAATACCGGCGGAATGGGAGCCTACTGCGACCCCCGCATCTTGACCGAAGCCGAACGCCAAACCATACTAACTACAGTTGTAGAAACAAGTCTGACCGGCATCCGCGCCGACGGACATCCCTTTGTCGGATTCCTCTACTGCGGCCTAATGATGACCGCTGACGGACCAAAGGTCCTCGAATACAATGTCCGCATGGGAGACCCCGAGACCCAGCCTCTGATGTATCGCATGACGGGCGACGTCGGAGAGCTATTGCTCTCGGCGGCCCGCGGCAGCCTCGACCCAACCGTTGTCGGCTGGAGCGACGGCTCAACCTGCTGTGTCGTCTGCGCCGCCCCCGGCTATCCGGGCTCCTATCCAAGGGGCCTCCCCATCACGGGAATCAAGGAAGCCGAAGCAACGGGCGCCAAAGTCTTCCACGCCGGCACGGGTTTTCACGAAGGCAAACTAGTCACCGCCGGAGGCCGCGTCCTGGGAGTCACCGCCGCGGGCGACGACCTAGCCGCCGCCATCCAAAACGCCTACACGGCAGTGGAGAAAGTAAACTTCAAAGGCCTCCACCACCGCACCGACATCGGCCAAAAAGGCCTCAAACGCTGGTAGCAAGGAGATCGGTCGGAGATCGGTGACCGGAGATCGGTGACGGAGATCGAAAGGAGATCGGTGGGAAAGGAGATCGGTGAGAAAAGGAGATCGGTGACAGGAGATCGGTGACAGGAGATCGGTGAGAATGGGAGATCGGGAGAGATCGGTGACCCGGGAGAGATCGGTGACATCCATGACAGGTATCTGTCAAGTGTCCGCAAGGGGTGGACGCAGTCAGCCCGCTGTTGGTGAGGGATGGGTGATGGAGAAAGGGCGAAGCAATCGTCGCTCTCGATTCGGGTCGGGTGAGCGACGCTCGGAGTCCATCGCCCTCGTATTAGGGGGGTTGGGCGGCTGAGCGGGTTCAGTCAAGGGCGCGCAGCGGCGAAGCGAACCCTTGACGGGTTCCGCTCAGCCGCTTATTGGAAGATTTTCGAGGGCGATGGACGGCCCTCGTCACCCGACGCAGGTCCGGCGTTGGCGGATCAGAGTCCGCGTGATTGGTGGCGTCTTGCCACGCCTACGAACTCCCGTCACCGAATCGCATTCACTTCGATCACCGCCCGCCTCGGGCGCGACCAGACATCCATGAGCCGCCTCGGGCACGCCAAGGCGCGCCGTCGCGGAGGATTCAGTTCGGGTCCAACAAAGTCGATTCCGCCGGCCTCGAAACAGTCACCATGCCGTCTCGGGCGCCGCCGCGGCGGAGCCGTTACGGAGTCACCGAACGCCGAGGCCCGGCGGAAAGTCGTTCAGCGCATCGCTACGTCGCTAGTCTCGCGCTTCGTAGCCGCTTTGGCGGCGGTCGATGGCGAGCAGCATCGCCACCAGCTTGCGGGCCACGCGAATCGCACGTGTTGCAGATGCGGGTTGCGTTGCTTCGACAGCGGGCCGCGTTTGCTCTTGCCCGCCGATTCGTTGAGCCGCGCGCAGAGCCCGCAGTAGCTCACCGCGCGATCGAGCGAGCGAAAGCGCCGCGGGTCGCCGATCTCGACCGCCCACGTGAGCGCCGTGATCGCCCCGACGCCCGGGATCGTTTGCAACCTCGCCACACGCTCGCACAACAGCGGATGCTCGAGCAGGCGTTTCTCGACAAGCCGGGCGAGCTCGGCGGAATCCTCCAGACGGTCGCGGCTCGCGGCCAACAGGAGAAGGTCGGTTTCGCTTGCCTTCAGATCATCGAGAAAGCGGTAGAAGTAGCGTTTGCCGTGCAGTTTGGACTTGGCGTAGGGCTCGCCGATTTCCATCATCAAGGTCGCGATGCGGTTCTTCGACCAGGTCGCTTGTTCGACTAGGCGTCGGCGAAAGCGCAGCAGGCGGCGCAATTCGCGCAGCTCGCGCGGCGGCATCCACACGCGCGGCAGCAGGTTGACGCGGCATAGGTCGGCGAGCTTGTCGGAATCGAGGCGATCGCTTTTCTTTTTGGCCCGCGTGATGGCTTCCATGGCGGCGGGGTGTCCGACGGCGAGGTCGTCGGCGTAGGGCGCGAGCGTGTCGTGGATCCAGCCGCTGAACAAGGTGGCTTCCATCGCCCCGCGCCAGGGCGGTTGCGTTTGGGCCCAACTTGCGAGCGCTTCGCGGGTGGCGTCGATGCGACCTTCCTCGACCAACTCCCCGGCGGCGGTCTTGGTGCAGTAGCTGACGCTTTGCTTGTGGACGTCGAGTCCGATATAGTGCATTTCAGTCCTCCTGAGTTCGGGTTCTAAGGCGCCGCCTTGGGCGGCTACGCTTAGCTTTTTATCCCTCTCAGGAGGACCTCTTCGCCGGCTCACCTATGCATTAAAACAGCCACGCAACTGTACCGGCATTCAACTGTTCCGATCTCACATGGATGGAGATTCGATTGGGCAGACGGTATTGCGGGCCGAAACCGCCGGGGCGCGTGCCATAGGGCCCTGGTATCCGCCGCTGGGGTCGCGCGCGGCGGGTTCGGTGGCCGGGTTCGGTGGCTGTCACCGAACCTACGTCACCGAACCTACCCGTCACCGAACTCGCCGAACCCGACCCCCCCTTCACCAAACCCCTTTATCGCTCGAGACAAGGTTGCGTAGTGTACGGTAAGGCCGTACACTGAAGCGCGGTCATCCGTTCGGTTCGCCACAAGGGATTGCGTCGCCTGATCGAGGACGACAGCGCCAAAGGCTTGCGCACCGATCTGGTCGACCGGGTGCGCAAGATCTTAACGACGCTGATCCTGGCGGAAGATATGGGCGGTTTTTTAACCGGCGCCCCACCTGGTTGGCGGGTCCATCAACTCTCCGGTAACCGCCAGGGTGAATGGAGCGTTTCAGCATCCGGCAATTGGCGGATCACGTTTGAAGAGGAGGACGGCCGCCTCGATCACCTGAATTTGGAGGACTACCACTGATGCCTACCGACGAGATCAATGTGAACATGACTCCCTCGCATCCAGGCGATTTCATCCGCACTGAAGTTGTCGAGGAACTGGGCTTGAACGTAACCAAGGCCGCGGAAATCTTGGGTGTGCGTCGGGCAACGCTCTCCGATCTGCTGAACGGAAACGCCGCGCTGTCCGCGGAGATGGCGCTGCGCATCGAGAAGGCCTTTGACGTCAGCATGGACATGCTACTGAAGATGCAGGCTTGGCATGACGCCACCCAAATGCGCGCCCGCGCGAGTGACATCGACGTGGAGCGCTACGAGCCCGTCTAGGAGTGCGCCGCCACCTGGACCATTTACCGTCGGAGTTCGGTGACAGCACCCGTCGCCGAACCCCGTTCCCACGGCGCTATCATGAATCCGCGCATTCATGAAAATCGACCGTTCCCGAAACATCACGCGCCGCGCCTATCTGCGGCTGCTCGCCCTGTCCACCGCGGGCGCGCACCTCGACGCCTTCGAAAACCCGCGCCCCGGCTACCGCTACGCGTTCCCCCGCGACCATTTCGACCATCCCAACTTTCGAACCGAGTGGTGGTATTACACCGGCAATCTCTTCACAGCCGAACGGCGCCGCTTCGGTTTCGAGCTGACCTTCTTCCGCGTCGGCGTCGAGCGCGAAACGCCGCCCGCCTCGACGTGGGATTTCGATCAACTCTACCTCGCGCATCTGGCGTTGAGCGACATCGAGGCGGGGCGCTTTCATCGCGCCGAGCGGCTAAACCGCGCCGGACCCGGGACCGCCGGGGTTTCGGTGGCCGAAGGCCGCATCTGGAACGGCAACTGGTCGGTCAAGTGGCCGCGTGAGAGCGACTCCCCCGAAACCGGCGAACTGCGCGCCGTGTCCCAAGAATTTAGCGCCGCGTTACGTCTCAAGCCCCGCAAACCTCCGGTCATCCACGGCCAAGACGGCGTCATGGTCAAGTCCCACGATGGCGAAAACGCCTCGCACTACGTTTCCCTGACGCGCCTCGGGACCGAGGGAACGCTTCGTCTTGGCGGCGAGCCGGTCGACGTAACCGGCACGGCCTGGATGGACCACGAGTTCTTCAGCCGGGAAATGGGGCAAGGCCAAGTCGGTTGGGATTGGCTGAGCATGCAACTCGACGATGAAACGGAATTGATGCTCTATCGCATCCGAGCCTCTGACGGGCAGGGACGCGACTTTCTCGCCGGCACCTACGTCGACGCCGCCGGCCGGACCCGTCATCTGGCGGGGTCCGACATCGCCTTCCATCCCGGCAAGACCTGGACCAGCCAAGAAACCGGCGCCCGTTACCCGATCGAGTGGACCATCGAGGTCCCCTCGCTAGCCCTGAACCTCGAATGCCGCACGCCGCTCGTGTCCCAAGAAATCGTAACCGAGCGCGGCCTCGGCCCCAATTATTGGGAGGGTGCGGTTGACTACCGAGGCTCGGCGGCGGACAAGGCGGTGGCGGGAGTCGGCTATCTCGAAATGACCGGGTACGACAAACCGGTGCGGTTCAATCCACAGCCGCGCAAATGACAGGGCCGGGGGGCACGGGGCATGCGTCGGCAAGCCGTATGTCAGTGCTTACCCGACATTCCGCGCTGCGACGGCCCGCCGATCAGGCAGCAAGCCCCGAGGCGATTTGTTTGTTAGACATGTTGACATATCGGAATGTTCCGATATAATCGAGTTTGATCGAAGTACAACAGCTACGACTCACGCCGTTCGAAGCTCTCGATCGAGCCGCCGAATGTTTGCGGACTCTTTCTCACCCCCACCGCTTGCGGATGGTGCAGATGATGTTGCAAGACCGCTTCACGGTCGGTGCCTTGGCCGAGGCTTGCGGCATTCCGAGCCACATGGCCTCCGAACACTTACGTTTAATGAAACGGTGCGGTTTGTTGGCGAGCGAACGCGACGGGCGCCGTATTTTCTATCGTGTGGCCGAGCCGCACTTGGCCGACATCGTCCAGTGCATCGAGGGGCGTTTCGGCGTGGCAAGCTGATTGCTTGTTTGCATGGGGAGACCGGATGATTGCAACGGAAAAGACTTTACGTACCCTCACCGCGGTCGAGGTCGGCGAGATATCGGCGGACCGAGCCGGCATTAGGCTGATCGACGTCCGGACACCGGCTGAGTTTCAGCAAATCCATGCCCCCGAGGCGCGGAATGTTCCATTGGACCAGCTTGATCCGAAGAGGCTCGCGGCCGAGCAAGGCGGTGACGAACCGGTGTTTGTGATTTGCGGCAGCGGGAATTGTTCCAAGGTCGCGGCGGAAAAGCTGGTTGCGGCCGGTATTGACGCCGTCAACGTCGAAGGCGGTATGCGGGCCTGGGAGCAGGCCGGGCTTTCGGTGGTGCACGGTGAAGCGACAGTATCTCTCGAACGGCAGGTACGGATCGCCGCCGGGTCGATTGTGTTTGCGGGCGCCGTGTTGAGCTGGTTGGTGAGTCCCGCCTGGTTAGTTGTGCCGGGTTTCATCGGTGCCGGGCTGTTGTATTCCGGATTGACGGATACTTGCGGCATGGCGATGGTGCTGGCGCGAATGCCGTGGAATCGGGCGGCGGGTCGCACGGTCTGAAGCACGGGACCGCGAATCGTCCCCTCGCGGGGGGGAACGGTTCATAAGGAGATGGAATCGTGGTAGCTGCGAGCAAGTTGATTGATTCCGAGCCTGAAGGCCTCTATTTACGAGACCTAGTGTCGGGCGACGTAGTTGAAATTTTCACCCAAAACCGCGTCTACCGATTGGTGTATCAGGGTGACGGGGAAGGGCTGATTTCCGGCCATCCCGAGTTCTGCCCCGAGACCGGCGGCGGAGTGGAGCGTGATGATGGCAACCGACGTCCCGACCGCCCTTTTCGGGGTCAAACCGGCGAGCAACACCAGCGCGGGCTTGAGCGCGTGCGCGCCATGTCGGGCGAGCAACTGGTTGGAATCATCGACTTGTTCGGCATGATGCAGGCGCCGGCGGTCGGCTTTGTCCAAATGTGCGTCAAGCACTCGGTCCACCACCGCGGGCAGCTCAGCGCCTACCTGCGTTCGATGGGCGGCAAAGTTCCGAGCATCTACGGGCCCAGCGCGGACACGCAGTAGGGGGCGGCGCAAGCCCTACTCAAAACTCAAAGCCCTCGATCAGCGTCAGGTCGCTCGATTGATCGTCGATTTACGAGTACAGGATCGATTGGCCGTCGGGCGAGACGCTGAGCCCGTACGACATATCGACCTTACCCGGGAGGCGAGGAACCGAATCCAAGACCTACCGCCCCGAACCGGAGAACGCTCCTTCCGTTTGCCTTTTAGAAGTTCATAAACAGGCTGGGCGGTTGCGAACGTGAGTAAGCCGAACAGCCTATAGACGTGATCAATAAAGGGAGACTGATGCTTTTCCACCACGAGCAGACCGAAGGCCGCGCCGGCCAAAACAAACCTGATGGTAAGGCCTGCGCCGGCGTGAGAGCAACCGATCTTGGTCCGCGTTCGCGAGCATATTCTTAACCCCGGGCGGCGCCGACGCGCCGGAAAAAGCCCGCCGGAGTTGCGGGCCTCTGCCGCGCCGCGAACTATGCTATCGTCGTCCCCATCGACGCGGGTGAAAGGGGAAGTCTCGGATGGGCCGGCATCGGACGTTCCAACTAATTGCCCTTGTGCTGACATCTGCCGCGGCATGTGTGCAGAAACCCGTCGCCTGGCGTGAGCCATCCGACCACAAGATTCATTTCATTACCGTCGAAGAGGACGTGAAACTGGAGGTCCTGGAGTGGCCCGGCTCGGGCCGCCCTGTGGTCCTCCTCACCGGTTCCGGCAACACGGCGCACGTCTATGACGACTTCGCCCCGAAGCTCGCCGGCTGCTGCCACGTCTACGCCGTCACCCGACGCGGATTCGGCTTGTCTAGCCACCCGGAGTCGGGCTACACGGACCAGCGCCTAGCCGACGACGTTTGGAAGGTCATCGAAACGCTCGGAATCCAGTCGCCTGTCCTGGTTGGGCACTCCATGGCCGGCGCGGAGCTAACGACGATCGGTTCGCAGCATTCGGACGGTTTGTCCGGCCTCGTTTATCTCGATGCCGGCGCCGACCCCGCTGACTTCCCCTGGAGCAACCCTGCCTTTCGCGCGCTCGTCCAGAAACAGCGCAGACGTCCCGGCCCGCCCCCTCGATCGGAGGCTGACAACAAGTCGGCAGAGGCTTTCCAGGCCTATCAAGAGCGAACGCACGGCGTCATCTTCCCCGAATCGGAACTCCGTAATATGTACGACTTCAACCCGGACGGCTCGGTCGGCCCATATCGCACCCCGCAAAGCGTTCGGAACGCCATCGACGCCGGCGCAAAGAAAAGGGATTACTCAGGGATTCGCGTTCCAGTGCTATCGATTTTCGCCACCCAGCTGCCGCCGTCGGAGAAGTTCAAGCTTGAGCCGCCCGGTGACCACGACGAGCGCGCCACCATTGAACAGATTTATCAGATGGAGATGGACTACATCCACCGCTACATGGACAGCATCCGTAGTGCGGTGCCCAACGCGCGGGTATTGGAATGGCCCGGAGCCAACCACTACGTCTACATGTCAAACGAGGCCGAAGTATTGAGGGAATTGTCGGCTTTCATAAAGCGCCTGCGCTAGTGCGAGCCAACGGTGTTGCCATTGCGCCGGACCAGCTGCCGGGTCTGCGCCAAAGGCTCTGGAATCCGACCGGCGGAGGTTGGATGAGGCCGTGTCACTGACTATGCTATCGTCGTCCCTATCGGCGGAGGCACGGTCAGGGCGGAACCTGCCCACCAGGCCTCTGTCCAAGCGGCTTTGGCGATTCGCGGCGGCGTTACATACGGCCGTCCGACGCCGCCCGGGAGAGGCTCAGGTTCATGTCAAGAGAGGTTCGAAGAGTGGCTGTGCTTGGTGCGGGGACAATGGGGTCTCGCATCGCGGCGCACTTCGCCAATGTCGGCATCGATTGCTTATTGCTCGATATCCCGGTCGAGGACGCCAAAGGTCCGGCCCGCGACGGCGTTGTCCGGAAAGCTCTGAAAGGACTCGGCAAGGCCCGCATCCCCGCATTTTTCACAGCCGACGACGCGCGCCGCATCGAGGCCGGTAATTTCACCGACGACATGGCGCGGCTCTCGGAAGTCGACTGGATCGTCGAAGCCGTCGTCGAAAACCTCGACATCAAGAAGGACCTTCTCAAGAAGGTCGACCAACATCGTCGCGAAGGAACGCTCGTTACGACGAATACGTCCGGGCTGCCGGTCGGCAAGCTCGTCGAGGGGCTTTCCGACGACTTTCGTAAACATTGGCTTGGAACGCACTTTTTCAACCCGCCGCGCCACATGCGGTTGATCGAAATCATCGAGACGCCCGACACCGATCCCGAGGTCACGCGTTTTGTCAGCGAATTTTGCGACGAGCGGCTGGGCAAGATCGTTGTCCCGGCCAAGGACCGCCCGAACTTCATCGCCAACCGCCTCTTTCTCTTCTCGGTGATGCACACGGTCAAGACGATGGTCGAGCAGGGGTTGTCCGTCGAGGAAGTCGACACGTTGACCGGTCCGTTGATCGGCCGCTCGCGCATGGCGACGTTTCGCTTGGCCGACTTTACCGGGGTCGACGTTTGCTTATTTGTGGCCTCGAACCTCTACGACCTGGTGCCCGACGACGAGCGGCGCGATGTTTACCAGCCGCCGGAGTTTCTCCGCAAGATGGCCGAGAAAGGTCTCATTGGCGACAAGGCAGGCGCGGGGTTCTACAAGAAAGACCGCAAGGCACCCGGCGGACGCCTCGTGCTCGATCTCGACTCTTTGGAATACCGTGAGGCGCGCCAGCCCGATTGGCCGGTTTTGGCCGAGGCCAAGGCGATCACCGACACCGGAGAGCGGGTCAAGTTTCTCGTTCAATCCGACGGCCCCGCCGGGGCGTTTCTGCGCGAGACGGTGACCTCTCTGTTGCTCTACACGGCGGCCCGCATTCCCGAAATCAGCGACAACATCGCCGATGTCGATCAAACGATGACCGGCGGTTTCAACTGGGATCTGGGTCTCTTCGAACTCTGGGACGCCCTGGGAGTCGAGGAAACCGCGAAGTGTGCCTCGGAGGCCGGCTTGGCTCGGCCGCCTTTGGTGGAGGTGGTCTTGGCCTCGCCCGAGAAATCTTTCTATGGCGAAGAAAACGGCGGGCGAACGTATTTCGACTTCGCGTCGGGTGGGCACAAGCCGCTCGCCGATCCTCCCGGAGTGCTGCGCTTGGCGTCGGTCCGTCGCGGCGACAACGTGATCACATCGAACCCCGGTGCGAGTCTGCTCGACCTAGGCGACGGCGTGGCCTGTCTGGAATTCCATTCCAAGGCTAACTCGCTCGACCAAGACGTGCTGGACATGATCGCCAAGAGCATCGAGCAGGTCGAGCGGACCCACGAAGCGCTGGTGGTCGGCAATGAGGGCGAACATTTCTCGGTCGGCGCCAATCTGATGATGTTGCTGGGGTTGAGCCGCGCGGGCAAGTGGGACGATGTCGAGCGAGCCGTGGCTAACGTCCAGCAGCTTTTTCTCTCGTTTCGGGATTGTGCCAAACTCACCGTCGCCGCGGTTTTCGGGCGGACGTTGGCGGGCGGTTGCGAGGTCGCCATGCACTGCGACCGCGTTCGCGCGGCGGCGGAAACCTACATGGGCTTGGTCGAGGTCGGTGTCGGCCTGATCCCCGGCGGCGGAGGCTGCAAGGAGTTGGTTCGCCGCTCGACCGAGGGCTTCGGGGTGACCGACAACATCGTGCCGCAACTGCAGGCCGTGTTTCAAACGATTGGAACCGCCAAGGTCTCCGGCTCGGCCGCCGAAGCTCGGCAGCACAAGTTTCTCCGCGATTCCGACTCAGTGACGATGAATCGCGAACGCCTGCTCGCCGACGCCAAGCAAACCGCGCTCGGTTTGGCGGCAATGGGCTATCGACCGCAACCGGCGCCCGAGATTTTGGTTGGCGGACGGGGCGTCCGGGCGGCGCTCGAGATGGGCCCCTACCTGATGCGCGAGGCCGAGTGGATCAGCGATTACGATCGTCATATCGGAAAGAAGTTGGCGCATGTCGTCGCGGGCGGAGATCTGACGCAGTCGAGTCTGGTGTCGGAGGAGTACATGCTCGGTCTCGAAAGGGAAGCATTCGTCAGCCTCTGCGGTGAAGAGAAAACTCAACAACGCATGGAAGCGATTCTCAAAACCGGAAGACCGCTGCGGAATTGAGTACGATAGAGGCGGTCGCGGTTCCGTGCCCATCTCGGCGCCCGCCAACCGCCGCCGACAACCAACGGAGGAACTTATGAAAAAGATCACTGCTTTTCTCGTCGTGGCTCTCGTCGCCTGGGCGGCCGGAGTCGCCGTCCTCGACTCCGCCGAACTCAGCTGGACGCCGAAGCGCGTCAACAAAGCCATTGAACTGCTCGAGGCCGGGCAGCCGATCTACTACACCAGCGGTCACGGCGGCTATGAAGAGGGTAAGAAGATGGCCCAAACCTGGGCCGACTACATCAACTACGACATGGAGCACCATCCTTACGACATCACCCAGCTCCACGCTTTCATGCGCGGGCTGGCGGACGGCGGGCCGACCAAGAGCGGCCACCGCACGCCGGCCGTGATCCCCGTCTTGCCCCTTGACGGATTGAGCGAAGCGGCCGTTCACGCCAATGCCTGGATGATGAAACAGGTGCTCGCGACCGGCGTCCACGGCATCTTGCTGACGCATGCGCGGGATCCCGAGGCCGTCAGGGAGTTCGTCAGGGCGTCCCGTTATCCTTTTCATAAGCAAGCCGTCGGCAAGGGCCTCCAGGAAGGTTTGCGCGGAAACGGCGGTCAGGGCATCGCGGCGAAGATCTGGGGAATTTCGGTCAGCGACTATTTCAAGAAGGCCGATACGTGGCCGTTGAACCCGGACGGTGAGTTGTTGCTCGGGCTCAAGATCGAAGACCGCCACGCCCTCCCGAACGCCGAAGCGAGCACCAAAATCCCCGGCATCGGTTTCGCCGAGTGGGGTCCGGGCGATATGGGGATGTCATTCGGCTATCCCGACCGACACGACCCGCCCTATCCGAAGGAGATGGCCGCGGCGCGCGCGCGTGTCATGGCGGCGTGCAAGGCCGCCAACATCGCCTTTCTCAATACGCTTCGTCCGAACAATGTGATCGAAATGCTCGACGAAGGAGTGATGATCGGCTCCGGTGGCGGCCCCGAAGCCGCCGCCAAGGGACGCCAACACACGAAACGGAAAATGCCCTGGTGAAAGACGCGGGTGTTTCCAGCATGCCCGACGCCGCTTCGCGGCTGTAGCGGGCCGGCACAAAAACGAGTGTTTGTCGCTACCGGGGCGCGCCGCCTGATCCGCGGAGGTCAGCGCAGTGAATCGGAAATCTTCGCGACCTCTTCGGCCACTCGCTGATACTCCGCCGCTATGGCTTCGATCATCGGCTGAGCGTCTTCGAGCCGGTTTTCTCGCGCGGCCTCTTCCAACTCGGCGGAGACGTCGGCCAGCCGCCCGGCCCCCAGGTCGCGGCAACTGCCCTTCACGGTATGCGCGGCGCGGCCAACGACCTCCGCATCGCCGGAGGCCAACCCCTCGCGAGCTTGTTTGATCTGCTCGGGCGTTTCCTCCAGAAACACGGCCAGCAGATCCCGAAGCACGTCGACTTGGTTATCCATCTCGGCGCGAAGGCGGCTGAAGGTTGCCAGGTCGACGGCCGGGAGCAAGGCGCTGTCTTGGTCGGTAAGACGGCACGTTCCGGCCTTTTCGAGTGCCTGCCGCAAAGCGTCCACGCGTACGGGCTTGGCGATGTAGTCGTCCATCCCGGCTTCGAGGCACTTTTCGCGATCCCCCTTGAGAGCGTCGGCGGTCATCGCAATGATCCGCGGGCGTTGTTCCTTGGTCCATTCCCCGTTTGATGGGTATTTACTTGACTCAGGTGACCACAAGATGTAGGATCGGGGAAATGGAAGATTATCCTCGGAATCTGGCCGAGTTCGAGGCGCGTTTCGCCACCGAGCAGGCCTGTCGAGAGTATCTGTGTCAACTCCGCTGGCCGGAGGGTTTTCGTTGTCCGCGATGCGGGCACGACAAAGCGTGGGCGGTGCGGACAGCGCTGCTGGAGTGCGCCGGCTGCGGGCATCAAGCTTCTCCAACGGCGGGCACAATATTTCAAGACACCCGCCAACCCCTCCAGAGTTGGTTTCGAGCCATGTGGTGGCTCACGAGCCAGAAGAACGGGGCGAGCGCGCTGGGCTTGCAGCGGGTGTTGGGCCTGGGCAGCTGCAAAACGGCCTGGACTTGGTTGCATAAGCTCCGGCGCGCCATGGTGCGGCCCGGACGCGATCGGCTCAGCGGGCGCGTGGAGGTTGACGAGACTTACTTAGGAGGCTTGGAGGAGGGCGTGCGCGGTCGCCAAACCGACGCTAAGGCGCTGATTGTAGTAGCGGCCGAGGAAGATGGTGCCGGCATCGGGCGGGTTCGGATACGCACCATTCCCAACGCCTCCGGGGACAGCTTGATGGCCTTCGTCGGCGAGTCGATCGAACCCGGCAGCGTGGTCCATACCGACGGTTGGCTGGGATACGAACCGCTCGAAGGCGACGGCTATCGCCACGAGGTGAGCTACCTGGAGGGGCAACCGGCGCGCGCCTCGAAACTGCTCCCCCGGGTGCACCGCGTGGTGTCGTTAGTGAAGCGCTGGATACTGGGCACGCATCAAGGAGCGGTCAGTCACGAGCATCTCGACTCCTACCTCGACGAATTCGCCTTCCGCTTCAACCGCCGCAAGTCCAGAAGTCGAGGCAAGCTCTTTTACCGCCTGGTTCAACAGGCCGTCGCCGTGCCACCGGCACCCTACAAATCGCTGGTCGGAGGCACCGCGACACGCGCTACGGACGACCACAACATGTAGGGGCTATTTCCCAATACCTGAGTCAAGTAAATACCCATCCCCCGTTAATACGGCGAGCGGTTTCAAGGCCGTCCATCTCGGGCATTTGGACGTCCATGAAGACCAGGTCGTAAGTCTGACGGCGCAGCGATTCAAGGACTTCCACGCCGTTGCCGGCCACATCGGCGCGATAGCCAAATCGTTCGAGAATACTGAGAGCGACTTTTTGGTTGACCAGGTTGTCTTCGGCCAGCAGGATACGCAGAGGCAGGCGGCTCCCCATGGCCCTGTCGACTCCGGTCTCGCCCGATCCCTCGCGCACAACCACCGCACCACGGTGCTGTTGACCGTGGACGAAGTTGATCAAGCTCTGGAGATGGGGACAGCCTACCGGGCGCCGGGAGCTTAGTTGCCGCGCCTCTGTTTCTGGTGCTCGTCTTAAGCGCGGCAGGTGAATTTGGCTAGACGGGCTAGGGCGGCTTCTAATTGCTTGCGGCGGTTTGCGGTGCGTTCTACCTTTGGTTCCCACCATAGGCCCAAGACTTGTAGTTCACCGCGCTTGCGATCGGTTTTCAGATCAATGCGGCCGGTGAATCGCTCGCCTTCGAGAATGGGCAGCACGTAATAGCCATAGCGGCGTTTGGCGGCGGGGACCCACATTTCGAGCGCGTATTCGAATCCGAAGACTTTCTTGGTCCGGCGGCGGTCGTGGATCAACGGGTCGAAGGGGTTGAGGAGACGTAGCGCGCGGGGGGCGGGCTGCAACTGATCGATTGTTTCCAAGAAAGACGGCAGCGCGTAGACCGGTCCGGCGACCGAACCACCGGCAAGCGTTACCTCGACCGCGGTGACTTGTTTGCCGCGGTTTCGCTCACACCAGCGGGCGGCGTCGGGTGTGGATAGGGCGTCGTAGAAGTGGGCGATTTGAGCGGGGGTCGCCGCGCCCAGTCGCTCGAGCGCGCCGCGGCATGCCCACGCGACGAATTGAACTCGCGAAATTTCCGCGGCGAAATGTTGGGAAGGAATCACGCGGTGCGCTAGGTCGTAGACCTTCTCTTGCCCGCGGCGGTGGGAGACGGCCAGTTTGCCGGTCCTCCAAAGAAATTCCATGGTTAGCTTGGCGAGGGTGGGTGCGGCGAAGTAGGCGTGGCGGCGACCGACTTTGGCGCTTTCAAAGTCGCGCGGCCTCAGGGGTCCCTCGGCTTCCAGTCGACTTAGAAAGTTCTTGATGAGCTTCGGTGTTACCGGCGCGAAGTGCCTGCGATAGCCGGGGTGGGCTTCGAAAGTCTTTGCACGGGCGAAATAGTGCTTCCAGTAGGGGTACACGTCGGTCGGCAGAATCGCGGCGTCGTGGGTCCAATTTTCGAATAGGGCGCGGTCTTTTTCGAGCAGGTGTTTGAGGTCGTCGCGGCGGTAGGAGCGGTGACGGGTGAAGAGGATGTGGTGATGCGCGCGTTCGACGGCCGAGACGGGGTCGATTTGCACGAAGCCGAGACGGCGCACCGTCTCATGAATGTCGCCGGCGGGGCTACTCGAAGACTCGGCGGCGAGTGCCGGGGCGAGGCCGTTCAACGAAATGAGAGCGCGGCGGTATTGGCGGTTGGTGATCCGGAACATGGACGTTTCGCCTTAAACCGTGAGCCGTGAGCCGATTATGAGGTTGGCTGTTGGCCTGGCGATAGCTCCGGCGGGGGCCGGGCCTGGATTGTTGTCACGTTGGCGGCGAATTTATTCTTTCAATGGAATCAATAACTTGCTGAAATCGTGGGGCGTTCCGCGCGGTTTCAGGCTGTATTCTGGAGTTGGTGGCGAAACGATCCGGCCCGCGCGGGGGTGGTTCGCCAATCATACCGTATCCGACATTTTCGGGTGACGCCGGCATGCCGCTTCGAGGCTGCCTAAACGCGTTACGATCCAATCACAGAAAGACTTTCCGCGCCGAAGGCGGTGCATCGAGATTCGCATGGTTATGAAGAAACTGACTTCGAAAACTCCCGGGCTCAAGGCCGGTCAGCGGCGCGTCCTCGACGCGTTGCCCACGTCGAAGACGATGGCCGAGGCCGCTAAAACGGCGGGCGTCGAGGCTGTGCTGACTCGACGATGGCTGATGCACGACGAGGCGTTCCGCAGTGAAGTGAAGGCGATTCGGCGAGAGGCCGTGGCCGAAGCCGGCGGGCGATTGCAACAGCTCGCCAAGGATGCGGCCGACGGGCTGGGTGATCTGGTTCGCAATAAAGAACTGACGACGGCGACGCGTGTGACGGCGATCCGAGTGGCGCTCGATTTCGCCTATCGCGCCGCGGAACTCGATCAGCTCGAGGTAATCGAGTCGCGCCTGGGCCGCGTCGAAGCGCTGCTCGACGATCTGCCGGCCGACCCGCCGGCGGCTGAAGTGCACTGGATCGAGCGGGGGGAGACGAAGGTCATTCGGCCGAAGTAGGTCCGGGGCCGGCCACATCTTGTGATTCAACGAAGCTCCGGTACTTATTCAACGGAACTCGAGGCCACGCAACGTTCCGGCCGTGTCCCGTGCTACTCGGGCGGCGGCACGATCCAGGGAAATCGGTTCGTGAAGTTGTAGCCGAGTTGGCTGTGCATGAAATAGAGGCCGGCCACGGCGACTACCGCCAGGATCAACAAGGCTACCAGCGTGATCCTCACCCACGGGATCTTGCCGCGTTCACGTTTCATCACCAACAAGAAGCTGGCGCCGATGCCGACGTAGAACAACAGGATCATCGGCGCGGCGAACAGGATCATGTTGAACACGTCGGGCGTCGGCGTCACGACCGCCGCGATGACGAAGATGATCAGAATGGCGTAGCGCACGTTGCCGAGCAGAAAAGCCGGGTCGACGATGCGCAACAGGGTTAGGAACAAGATCAAGACCGGCATCTGGAAAACGACGCCGAGCCCAAGCTCGATCATGACGAAGGTCGAAAAATAGGAGCTGACCGAGATCATCGGTCGGATGTCGCTGTCAATCCCGATGCCGAGCAGAAACGTCAGGGCGAACTTCAGGACCACGAAGTAGCCGAACAGCCCTCCCAAAATGAACAGCCCGGCGACGCAAAAGATGAAGGGTTGCGCCCAGCGGCGTTCGCGCTGATAGAGGCCCGGCGCGATAAAAGACCAGGCCTGATAGACCAACCAGGGCGCCGCCAGGAAGACCGCCGCCAATAGAGGAACTTTCAAATAGATCAGATGAAATTGCTCTTGGGGCGTGATGGCGACCAGGTACAGCGGCGGGTCGAAGCCGTGCTGCTCATTCAAGATGTCGAACGAGCGTTGAATCGGCCCCCGCACCCAAGAAAACAAATCCTTGGCGAAGATTAGGCTGACCAGATAGGCGGCGACCAATCCGATCGCGGACTGGATGATGCGGGTGCGCAATTCCTCGAGATGCTCAAGGAAGGACATGCGCGTCATGCCCTCTTCATCCGAGTCCCGGTCGTCGTCGTCATCGGGAGGTGGCGGCGGGGGGGACCCGGCTCTGGCGATGGCCTTGGTTTCCGACGGGGTCTCGGCGGTTCCGTAACTGTACTCGTATTCTTCGTCGTAGGGGTCGTCGTAGTAGGAAGGGGAGGTCGACGGGGCTTCTTCGGAGGAAGAATCGGAAGCTTGGTCGTCGGCCGGCGGGGTTTCGTCTTCTGGTGTTTCGGTCGCGAGACTGTCGGGGATTTCGGCTTCGCCGGGACTTGAAGGTTCGGCGGTGGATTCGGTCGAGGCGGGCTCTTCGGTCGGTTCGGTTGGCCGGGTGTCGGGATCGGCGGAGTCGGGGGCCGCGGGTTCCGCGAATTTCTCGCCGGTGGGGTCTTCGAAGGGTTCCGGCGGCGGGCTCGACGGTTCGTCGAGCTGCTCGGCGGCGGGCGGACGGTCCTCGCGGGCGTCGGGCTCGGTCCCGGTTTCGGGATCGCGAGGGTCTCCCGGCTCGACGGTATTATCGTCGAGGTCGTCGCTCGGGGGCTTGCCGTCCGTACTCATCAGCGAAGACTCATCAACCGGTTAGCGGCAGGCGGGGACCTCTAGAAGCCGCGAGCCGCGCGAAGCGCAACCGCGAGCCCGACAAGGCCGGACCGGCGCATTCGGTAATCAGCGAAGGGTTATGTTTTGACTTCCGCGGCGGCCGCGCTTTTTGTAGGCGACGAGATTTCCCCTTCCGGAGGAGTCCCGTCACCGGCGGCGGATGTCGCGGTATCGGCGCCGTTCGCGGGGGCGCCGGCGGTCTGGGTGGTTTTATTGTCGGAGGATTTCGCGGAATCGTCGGTCGAGGAAGAAGCGGACGATTTCTCCGGGTAGGGAGAATCATCGTAGTCGTAGGAATCGTCGTCGTTGTCCTCGAAATAGGTGCTGGTGTCGAAGTCCTTCTTGACCTCTTGGGCGACGTCCTTGACTTCCTGATTTTCGCGGTCGATGGCGTCCATCTCGCGCTGGAAGGTGGAGCGCAGATCGTTCGAAGCGCGGCGGAACTCCGCCATGCTCTTACCGAACGTCTTGCCGAGCTGAGGCAACTTCTTCGGGCCAAAGATCAACAAGGCCAGCACGAAGATAAAAATCAGCTCTGGAACACCGAGCGGACCCATAAAATTACTACCGAAACGGCCAAACCGTCAGTTCTGATGATAGCTGGGCGACCGAGGGGGGTCAACCGGGGCGGCGGCGGGGTTCAGCGAGGAGGCAGTGCACTCATCCGGTGGCCGTCAAGAAACGATGAGTCTTCGATTTGGGTAACTTTTCGATTCGCTCGAAGAACTCAGTATCCGTGATGGTGCCGGGCCAATCAAGATTAGCTTCGAGAAAGTAGGTGGGCTTTCTGTCGATGGTTTTCTCGACCCGAATCTTGACCGCGCCAAGTTGCGCCAATCGGTTGACGTCGCGAACCATAGCCGCCGCCACGTTTTTCCGCGAAGCATAGTACTGCCGAACTTCATCGACAAGCCGCGACCACTCGACTTCGCCATCACGTTCAAGTAGCCGGTTGAGCACCATGAGCTGACGCTTTACGATGACGCGCTTCCGTGTGCTTTCCAGTCGTACAAACAACTCGTTCATGAGATTCCTGAATAGCTCTTTGGACACGGCATTCTTGAGCATGGACGTCAAACGGAAGACCTGTGAGGCGATCCCGTGGAGCGCAAATTTCAAGAACGGGGTCAAGTCATGGTCTTGTGCCCGCACGTTCGACAATGCGGCCAGATAGGCCCTCTTTTCTTCGTAGTAGTAGTTCGACATCGGGATGAACAAGACGTCCTTGAGACCGGCGCGCTGTAACATCAATGCTTCCAGAGCGCGTGCCGTGCGGCCGTTTCCATCGGCGAAAGGGTGCATCGCGGCGAAATGATAGTGCAGAGCTAAGGCCTGAATGAGCGGGTCGTGACCGCGAAACGTCGTCGCCAACTCCGTGGCGAGGCGGTCAAAAGCCTTCTCGCACTCTTTGCCCCCGGTCACGCCCCGGTGCTTAGGAAACCCGAACGTGACATTTTGATCCGCTCGTCTGGTCACCCCCGGCGCACAGTGGTCGTCGTCGCAGCCAGTTACGATCGACGCATGGATGTGTTTGATGAGTACGGTGGAAAGCGGTCTGTCATCCGGTATTTCCGCGATCTTCCGATAGGTTCGAACAGCTGCGTTGGCTTGCTTTTGGGATCGCGTCAGCAGTTGCTCGGGAGTCTCTGATTGAATAGCCGCATCCAACTCGTGGGCCGCGAAATCGGCACCCTCGATTTGGGAGGTCCCGGCGACCTCCATTTTGAGCTGTATCTCTTGGAGTTGCTTCACCCATCGACGCTGGAAGGGGATGGCCCGCAAAGCCATGATGGACGCCTTTGCGGCCAGCAGGCTTGCCTCGATTGCGGCTCTTTCGTACTTGATCCACGAAGTCGGTTCTCGATACAGTACGGCTCCCGGCATCACATCTAGTCTACCAAAATTTGAGCACTTTGTAGCACAAAAAATATTTGTGTTTCTTCTTACATATCTATTTGATAAACCTCAAGTTATAAGTGTCTATGGCTTTTTTGCACACGTTTTACCACAATTTTTATCCGCCGTCGTTGAGTCAAGTTAGCTGCTCCGATCACACAACGGTTCGCATCGCGCGGACTCGGTTTCCGACAGCAACAGGAAGGCCGGTTACCGAGAGCGGGCCCGCCCTGCTACGCTGTCTGGGATGCTCGAAATCGGCAAGATAACGGCTCTCGTGTTCGCCTTTCTCATGGTGTGTCCGCTGGCGGGCGACCAGGAAGCGGGCAACTCGCCGCATGTCACGGCGAGCGAGTACGGAAGATGCTACGCGAAGTCGATTCCCGAGGAATCCTACGGGGGAAAGGGCGTCACCAAGGTCTTCACGGTTGGGGCCGGGGAAGACCGACTGGTGCATACATTCGACTGGTTCAGCCAATCGCTCCACCTTGCCTGTAACGTCTCGGACTCGAAGACTCCGGTCGGTGTGTCCGTGGTGAGAGGCGGGCCGTGGCCCAGAGGTCCGGTGGCGACCGCGGAGCATCTCGCGATCGCGTTCTATTACAAGGGGAAGGAAGTGGGGAGCTACTCGACCCTCGATATCGCGGGCAGCCCGGAAAACGTCAGCCGCTCGGTATCGCACCATACCGTGATTGAAAAGGTTGTAGGCTTTCGTCGGCTGCGCGCGAATGAGTACGCCTTTGGCCTCAAAACGGTCGATGGAAGAACACTGTCCTTTGATCCGGTAACGGGTGAGATCCGAAAGTGAATTCTGCTGAAACTGCCGAGTCTCCGCCCGTTTGACGGTTTTCGATTCAGTCAGCGGCCGTCAAGTTTTGAGAGAATAGACCAGCGTGGCTGAAACTGTACAAGAGCCGGTTCGCGCTCTCCGGGAGCTCGGGCAAGAACATGACCTGGCGCAGTACCTGCCCGCCGAACTTCGCGGACTTTCCAATCCTCAGACCGAAATACCGAAACTCGCCAAAGACCCTGAAGCCGTTTCCGCCATTGCGGCCGCGGTCGACAAAGTTCCCACGGAACATCATCTTCACCTGGGTGACTCGCGTTCGATGTTCGGCCTCGCGCCCGAAAGCGTCCACCTCGTCGTCACGTCGCCGCCGTATTGGACGCTCAAGGAATATCGTCACTCCGATGAGCAGATGGGTCATATCCAGGACTATGAGGAATTCCTGGATGAGCTTGATAAGGTTTGGGCCCAGTGTCTCCGCGCGCTGGTGCCGGGCGGTAGGCTGGTCTGCGTCGTTGGGGACGTGTGTCTTTCGCGCCGCAAAAACGGCGGGCGGCACACCGTCGTTCCGCTTCACGCCTCGATCCAAGAACGCTGTCGCGTTATCGGCTTTGACAACCTCGCCCCGATCATTTGGCACAAAATCGCGAACGCTGTTTACGAGGTCGAGGGCGCGGGCGGTTTCCTGGGCAAGCCCTACGAGCCGAACGCGGTGATCAAGAACGACATCGAGTTCATTCTCATGGAAAGGAAATCCGGGGGCTATCGCACGCCGAGCGAAGCGAAGAGAGTGTTGAGTGTTATCCCGAGCGATAGTCATCGACTGTGGTTTCAACAGATCTGGACCGGGTTAACGGGAGCCTCGACCAGAAACCACCCGGCCCCCTACCCGCTCGAGCTTGCCGCGCGGTTGATTCGCATGTTCAGCTTTGTCGGGGACACGGTGCTGGATCCTTTCTTGGGGAGCGGAACCACTTCAATAGCCGCCGCGAAATCAGGCCGAAACAGCGTTGGTTGGGAAGTCGACGGCGTTTATTTCGACCAGGCCGCGAAACGCATCGTCAACGAAACGTCCTCGTTATTCAGCACGGCGAAGATCGAAACCCACCGCCGACGTGAAACCTGACTCCTCACGCTTCAACTTGGACGGGCAACTGCGAAAAGCGGTTCGTGCGTTCTGGGCTGTTCGGGAAGGACAGGCGAAGAAACACCGCGCCAAACGCAGCGTCACTGATACCGGGCATAGGGCGGCCGTTACCGGCGGCGCCCAAATGGATGGATTCTCTGCCCTTCTCCAGAGATTGCTTGTGCGACGCGGATTCCCGAAAGAGGCCGTCTTTTCCTCGGCGCGCCGCGAACTTCCGGGCTGGTACCGCAGCCAAAAGCAGTGGGATCTGTTGCTTGTCAGGGACCGTAAATTGGTCGCGGCGTTGGAATTGAAATCCCAAATCGGATCGCTCGGGAACAACTTCAACAACCGCGCCGAGGAAGCGATCGGACTCGCCGTGGATACGAAGGCCGCTTTTCGGGAAGGTTTATTTCCTCGCTCCCCCAGGCCGTGGATGGGCTATTTGATGCTGTTGGAAGACACCGAGAAATCCACTGGAAGTGTGAAGGTAAGTGAGCCCCACTTTCAGGTTTGCGAGGAGTTTCGTGGATCTTCGTATGTGCGGCGATACGAGATTCTGCTTCATAAATTGGTCCTCGACGGCCTGCTCGATGCCGCCTGCTTGATCTTGGCCGACCCGGGCGGCGCTCGCAAAGGGACCTATCGTGAACCGTCGCCGGATCTCACATTCGAAAGCTTTGCGCGATCGCTCATTGGGAAGGCTTCTTCCGAGTTAATCGATCTGTAGCTGCCTGTTAACGCGTTTCTCGAAACATTTGTCGTCTTGGCCTCTCTCCGGGTTGTACAATTCAACGGATGAGCTAGTCCGCTCCTCGGCTCCCCGACAATCCTCGCAATGACCCGCCATCGCATCTTCTGGGCCCTCGCCGGCCTGCTGCTGGCTCTGCATGTGGACCCGTTTAATCACGGTGGCGGCGGGGCGCTCTTGTGGGGTTGGCTGCCTGGCGACCTGGCCTATCACCTTGGTTGGATCGCGTTGGCCTGGGGGCTGCTCTTCTACCTAACCGGGCGGATTTGGAAGGAGCCTCGGTGAGCGCGGCGTCGATCCAACTCGTCGTTGTGGTCGCCTACTTCGCGGCCCTTCTGCTGATCGGCAGCGCGGCGTTTCGGCGGAGCTCGGCAACACCGGAGGACTATTTCCTCGGCGGGCGCACGGCGAAGTCGTTGGTCCTTTTCATGGCGCTGTTGGGGACCAACGTCACGCCCTTTCTGTTGATGGGCATTCCGGGCATGGCCTATCACCTGGGGATCGGCGTCTTCGGTTATAACGCGGCGATCGTCGCCTTCGCGGTGCCGTTGACTTTCTACGCCATCGGCTACCCGGCCTGGATCGCCGCCAAGCAAACCGGCGCGGTGACTCCGGCGGAGCTCTACGCCCGGCGCTTGAACAGCCCGACACTCGGGCGCGTGATGTTCGCCGTCTATTTCGTCTACACGCTGGCCTACATGGTGACAGGGGTTTCGGGCGTTGGGTTGGCGGTCGATGTCTTCACGCGCCAATCGGTTTCGTTCGAAGCCGCGGCGGCGGGCATCCTGATCATCACGGTGCTCTATACGAGCCTCGGCGGGATGCGGGCGACGATGTGGACGAACGTCTTTCAAGGAGCGGTTTTCGCTCTCTTCCTGATCTTCGCTTTCTTTGCGATTACGGCGGATTTCGGAGGCGTGGCGGCGGCCACCGGGGAAGTCGAGCGACGTTTCCCGCATCTGTTAATGACGCCGAACGATCCTCCTTTCGACGCGGTGAACTGGGCTTCGTGGGCTGTTGTGATGGCCTTCGCGGTGATCTCGTTCCCTCATATGTTGATCCGGGTTTTCGCGGCGAAGGACGCAACGTCGCTCAAGAACTCGGTCCGCTTCTACCCGTTTCTGATGACGCTGTTGTTCTTGTTCGCGACCGTGTTGGGGATCTGGGGAAGGCTTGAGTTCGCCGATTTTCAAGGGCGCGAGTCGGATCAAGTTTTTCCCCTGCTGATTCAAAACCATCTGGGTCCTTGGATGCAGGGGTTGGCGCTGGCCGGGATCCTGGCAGCCGTCATGTCGACTCTCGACGCCCAGATCCTGACGCTTTCCTCGATGCTGACGCGGGATGTGGTGGGGGGGCTTTCGTCGCGCTGCCAAGTCGTGTTGGGGCGCGTGTTCGGCGTCGCGCTTGGCGTTTGTGCCTTCTTGGTCGCGGCGGCGCGACCGGCGTCGATCTTCGGCATCGCCGGGGTGGCGTTCTCGGGCTACATTACGCTGATTCCGACCCTGTGGTTCGGGCTACGTTGGCGGAGCGCGACGGCGGCCGGGGCGATCGCCTCGATTGTCGCCGGCAACGCTGTCATGATCGCGGCCTATAACGGCTGGTGGTGGGGCGGCGGCATACATCCCGGGGCTTGGGGGCTGGCGGCTGCCGTGGCCGCGCTTTTTGGCGTCAGTCGGCTGACCATTCCGCCGCCCGCGCCGCATGTGGAGGCCATGCTCGAACCGATCGACAAGGCCTTTGGCGTGGAGCGGGCGGGCGCGGCACGATAACAGGTAAGGAAGCCGACAATTCCTCCAAGGCGCGGACGCCGGCTCGGGTACAATGAAGCGGCTCGCGGACGATGCCTCTTCCCGACTTCGACCCTCTCGTTGCCGAATGGTTCGCCGAGCGCTTTCAGGGCGCGACGGAGCCGCAGCAGCTCGGCTGGCCCGAGATCCGTTCGGGCCGGGATGTATTGATCTCCGCGCCGACGGGCTCGGGAAAAACGCTGGCGGCGTTTTTGATCTGCCTCGATGAGCTGATTCGCGAGGCGCGCGCCGGAACCCTCGAAGACCGCACTCGGGCCGTCTACATCTCGCCGCTCAAAGCCCTCAGCAACGACATTCACAAGAATCTCGAGAAGCCGCTCGAAGAGATCTACGAATTGGCGGCCAAGCAGGGGCTCGACTTGCCGCGCGTCCGCACGGCGGTGCGGACGGGCGACACCCCGGCCTGGGAGCGGCAAAAGATGGTCGCCAAGCCGCCGCACATCCTCGTGACTACGCCGGAGTCGCTTTTCATCCTCCTGACGGCGGAAAAGAGTCGCCGCATGTTGGCCGCCGCGCGGACGGTGATTGTCGACGAAATCCACGCCGTGGCCGACGACAAACGAGGGTCGCATCTGGCGCTGTCCCTCGAACGGCTCGAACGGCTCACGCAGGAAGAAAAACAGACGTCGTCGAACGGCGCGGGGCGGGAACGACCCGGGTTGCAGCGCATTGGACTGTCGGCAACGGTCAAACCGATCGACGAGGTTGCTCGCTTTCTGAGCCGGCGATTTTCCGAGGTCGACGAGGCAGGCGGCCGGACCCAAGGCGGCCGCATCATCCAAATCGGCCGCCATCGCAAAATGGAACTGGGCGTCGAGGTTCCTTCGGATGAACTGGGGCCGGTGGCGAGCAACGAAATGTGGTCCGAGATCTACGATCGCGTCGCGGCGCTGATCGAGGCTCACCGCACGACTCTCGTTTTCGTCAACACGCGGCGGCTGGCCGAGCGTGTGACGCATCATCTCGAGGAGCGGCTCGGCGAAGGCGTCGTGCTCGCCCACCACGGCAGTCTCTCGCGTCCGTTACGCCTCGAGGCCGAACGCCGGCTCAAGAGCGGAAATGCTCGGGCGGTTGTAGCCACCGCGTCGCTTGAGTTGGGCATCGACGTGGGAACGATCGACCTGGTCTGCCAGATCGGCTCGCCGCGCTCGATCGCCGTGGCGCTGCAGCGCGTGGGGCGCTCGGGGCACTGGGTCGGAGCGATGCCGAAAGGGCGTTTGTTCGCCACGACGCGCGACGAGTTAATCGAATGCGCGGCGCTGGTTCGGGCGATTCGGGCCGGGCGGTTGGACCGCACCCAGATCCCCGCTGCTCCGCTCGATATTTTGGCGCAGCAGATTGTCGCGATGGCGGCTTGCGAGGAATTCGGAGAGGACGAGCTCTTCGATTTCGTCCGCGGGGCTTATCCCTATCGTGATCTTGAGCGGGCCGCTTTCGACGCCGTGATCGAGATGCTCTCCGAGGGCATTGCGACGGTTCGCGGCCACGGCACGGCGTACTTACATCGCGACCAAGTCAACCACAGGTTGCGTCCTCGGCGCGGGGCGCGGTTGGCGGCGATTACGTCGGGTGGAGCGATTCCCGACAACGCGCAGTACGTGGTGGTGGCGGAGCCCGAGGGCACGAAAGTCGGGATGCTCGACGAGGATTTCGCGATCGAAAGCATGGCGGGCGACGTGTTTCTGTTGGGCACGACGTCGTGGCGCATCCGGCGCATCGAGCCGGGGCGGGTGCGCGTCGAGGACGCCCGAGGGGCGGCCCCGAATATTCCGTTCTGGCGCGGGGAAGCGCCGGGGCGAACGGCGGAGCTCTCCGATGAGTTCAGCGCGATCCGCGACGAGATCGAGCAACGCTACGATGAGCGCGCGGCGGAACCCGGCGCGGAGGCTGTGCGCTTTCTGACCGAGGAATGCGCGCTTGACCGAGCGGGGGCCCAGCAAGCGATCGCCTATGTGCGCGCGGCGAAAAAGGCTCTCGGCGCGCTGCCGACGCAAAAGGTCGTCGTGGCCGAGCGGTTCTTTGACGAATCGGGCGGCATGCAACTGGTCATTCATGCGCCCTTCGGCGCGCGCATTAATCGCGCTTGGGGG
The DNA here is from genome assembly GCA_965248235.1 of Bryobacterales bacterium. Taxonomy (GTDB): domain Bacteria; phylum Acidobacteriota; class Terriglobia; order Bryobacterales; family UBA6623; genus UBA6623. The sequence goes on from CBDFIU010000005.1 coordinate 1,438,276, forward strand.
CTGGCGTTGCGCAAGCGCTTTTGCCGTTCTTTCAACTTGGAATTGCAGGCCGCCGCGACCGACAACGGCATTAATATTTCGCTCAGCGAGCAGCACGCCTTCCCGCTGGAGTTGGTATTCGAATTTCTCAAGTCGACCACGGTCGAGGACGTCCTGAAACAAGCGTTGCTCGCGGCGCCGATGTTTACCGTGCGCTGGCGTTGGAACTTGGCGCGGTCGCTGGCCATCCTGCGTTTCTCGGGCGGACGAAAAGTCCCGCCGCCGATTCAGCGCATGAGGGCCGAGGACATGCTGGCGGCTGTGTTTCCCGATCAAGCCGCCTGCGCGGAAAACCTGGCCGGCGAGATTCGCATCCCCGACCACCCGGTCGTCGCGGAAACCATCGACAACTGCCTGCATGAGGCGATGGACCTGGCCGGGCTCAGGAAGCTTGTCGAAGGCATCGAGCAAGGCCGCGTCCGAACCGTCGCCGTCGACACAGCCGAGCCGTCGCCTTTCTGCCATGAGATTCTGAACGCCAATCCTTACGCCTTTCTCGACGATGCGCCGCTCGAGGAACGCCGGGCACGGGCGGTGCAGATGCGGCGCACTCTGGCCGCCGATATGGTCGAGGGTCCCGGAGCGCTCGATGCCGAAGCGATAGCCCTCGTGGCCGACGAGGCTTGGCCCGCGGTGGGCGATGCCGACGAATTACACGACGCTTTGCTGACGCTCATCGCGCTGCCGGCGACGCCGGAGTGGGAAGAGTTCTTCGGCGAGCTGAGTGGGCAGCGTCGGGCGACACGGCTTCAACTCGGCGAGACAGACTTTTGGGTCGCCGCCGAGCGACTGCTGTTGGCCCGCGTCGCATATCCCGATGCCGCGGCGGACCCCGAGATCGCGGCGGTTGCGCCGTCGCGGCCGCTGCCGGAATCGCGGGAAGCCGCGGCGGCGGAGATTCTGCGGGGTTGGCTGGATTCGACCGGCCCGGCAACGGCGGCCGAGCTTTCCGAAAGGCTGGCGCTGCCGGGAGCGACCGCCGAGGCGGCGCTGCTTCAGTTGGAATCGGAAGGGCAAGTCTTGCGCGGTCGGTTTTCGCCGGATCTCGCGGCGGGGCAGACCGAGTGGGCAAACCGACGTTTGCTGGCGAGGATTCACCGGCTGACGCTGGGGCGCTTGCGGCGCGAGATCGAGCCGGTTTCGACAGCCGATTTCATGCGCTATCTGTGCCGTTGGCAGAGGGTCGCCTCGGGAACTCGGTTGTACGGCGTCGAGGGAACCTTGCAGGTCATTCGGCAGCTCGAAGGATATGAAGCCCCCGGGGCGGCCTGGGAGTCGTCGATCTTGCCGGCGCGCGTGGCCGACTACAAGCCGGAGTTTCTCGATCGCCTCTGTCTGGCGGGCGAAGTGGGGTGGGGGCGGCTGTCTCCGCACCCGGCCTTTGCCTTGCGCCCGGAGTCGACTGAGGTCGCCGAGGTGGGAGCTTCGTCGCCGCCGCGAAGACGCGTGCGCCCGACGCGGGCGGCGCCGCTGGCTTTGTTCTTGCGCGAAGACGCGGCACGGTTGCTCGGCCCGGTCGCATCGGCCGACGAAGACGCGGAAGCCGAGCAGGCTCTGTCGCACCCGGCGCGCGAAGTGTTGACGGCTCTGAAGCGACGTGGCGCGTCGTTTTTCGCGGACCTGGTGCGCGCCGCGGGCCGCTTGCCCAGCGAAGTGGAAGACGGCCTGTGGGAGCTGACGGCGGCCGGGCTGGTCACCGCCGACGGTTTCGAGAATCTACGATCATTGCTCGACCCCAAGCGCCGACGGGGCGAGGGCCGCGGTCGACACGCCCGCCCCCGCCATGCGGCCGGGCGCTGGGCGCTGCTGGCCGAGGCGGCTGAGAACTCGGCGGGGAACGAGGCCGACGACCCCACGGCGCCGAACTCAGCGACAGGGCCGCCGGCCGACCCGGTTGAAGCCTTCGTGCGTCAATTGCTGAAGCGCTGGGGTGTGGTCTTTCGCGACCTGACGCGGCGGGAATCTCTGTCTCCGGCCTGGCGGGACCTCTTGCTGGTGCTGCGGCGGATGGAGGCTCGGGGCGAAGTGCGCGGCGGTCGTTTCGCGGCGGCCTTCGTCGGGGAGCAGTTCGCGTTGCCCGACGCGCTCGAGCTTCTGCGTTCGGTGAAGCGATCGCAACCCGACGGAGAAGAGATCACGCTCGCCGCCGCCGATCCGCTCAACCTTGTCGGTGCTCTGTTGCCGGGCGAGCGGATTCACGCGGGCGGGACCGGGCAGGTGACGCTGCGTGACGGCGCGGCGATAGCGGAGAAGAAAGAGTCTCTTGCTTCTTTGGCGCGGCCGCAAGTCGAGTGAATCGCTCCGGGTCCCGACGATCCGGGGCCTGACTTGAAACTTCATTAATCGCATCAGGCGCGAAGTGGACTGTACTCGATTTTTTCAGAGCCCCCACGAGGCGCGTCGCCGCTTGAAGAGCGCAAGTGTACTTGGACAGTACAGTGAGCACGGCGAGCAAGCGCAACCAAGTAATGGCGGGCCCGTCGTGTGCTTTGCCCGTTTCCCGGGCTAACGCTCCTGTTCACCGCCCCGCGCGCCCCAAGTTCTCGTACCACTTGATGTTGTGGGTGGCGCCGCCGATTTGGACGATGTCGGCGCGGCCGTCACCGTTGATGTCGGCTACGGCGCATCCCGAGGCGGACATCCCTAGATGGTCGAGTTCTTCGTGATGCCAGTCGGTGCCGGCGTCGTTTTGGGCGTAGAAGACGTGAGAACTGGCAACCTTGCCCCGCGCGCGGTCGCCGGCAACAATATCATCGCGGCCGTCGCCGTTGAAGTCACCTACGCAAACTTCGTGTCCTTCCGTGAGTTGGTCGTAGATGATGCGGCGCTGCCAATGGCCGGACTTGTCTTCGGTGTAAACAACGACCTCGTTGCCATGCCATGGCTCGACGGAGGTGACCATGCGCGTCTTGTTCAATTTCCCGACGGCGACATCGCTTGCGCCGGCCGTTTTGGGTAATGGTTTGTGTCCGCTCGACAGCTGTGTGTTCTCCCAGCGGATCTCGTCGCCCTTCCCGGCGGCATCATGTAGGAAGATGCCGTCGAATCCGGCCGTGAGCAGTTCCTCGGCTTTGTCTTCGTCCCACTGCACCACCCGGACTCGGTGCAATACGCCGCTGAGCTGGTCGCTGATGAGCAGGCGTTTCCACTCGCCCTGGAGCTTGTTTGGAACGTGATAGTAGACCAGCGGAACCCGGTCCTCATACTTGGGCGCAAGCGCGTCGGCGCCGATGAGGGGTCCGTTGATCAGCTCTTTCGCGCCGTCACCGTCGATGTCGGCCCAGGCGACGTGGTGAGAGGTGGCGAGTTCATCGACCGGTATGGCCTTCCACAGCTTGCGGGGATCACCTTGATGCTGAAGCAGCTGGACAAGCCCTCGGCTCTTGGCGGCGATCATGCTGAATTCGTTCTCAATGGCAAGTTCCGGGATGCCGTCGCCGTCAACGTCATGAGCCGCCATGTTGACCAGCCCGCTCATATCTTGAATCAAGACGTGGCGTTCCCATGAAGGGTTCTCGTACCAAGCCAGCTCTGTAATGCGAGAGGTCATCCCGATGACGTCGGGACGGCCGTCCTTATTCATGTCGGTCGCGAGGACCGCGTAGCCGCCGGGAATTTCCGCTTCGATGACATGCGTCTGAAATTCGACCGGGTCGGAGGTGTTGTCGGCGGCGTAGAGGAGGCAGCCGCTGAGCAGAAAGGTTATCGAAAGGCGCATGCGGGAATGATAGCATTGCGGACCCACAAGGCGAGACCAAACGACTGCGGGTCTGCCCGAGCCGATTTTGCCGCGCCGGACGGGCGCGGGGGCTTCGGTAACGCCGGCCGTGCTCCCCTACGGAAAACCATCCACGAAATTCAGGATCTTCTTTGGCGTGAACGGCGAAGCCCCGCCTCGATCTCGTCGATCAGCCACGCCTCGTATCACTTGGCAGCGACAACAAAACCGACGGTCCTTGTCCACGCGGATCCTCTTCAGCTACGATGTCAGCGTCAGGAGGCGGGAATTGAAGTCTCGCTTGAGGAGTAGTGATGCCGGAATGCAAACTTGACTATCTTTTCTCTTATTCGTTTGACCTAAGATGGGTATTTACTTGACTCAGGTATTGGGAAATAGCCCCTACATGTTGTGGTCGTCCGTAGCGCGTGTCGCGGTGCCTCCGACCAGCGATTTGTAGGGTGCCGGTGGCACGGCGACGGCCTGTTGAACCAGGCGGTAAAAGAGCTTGCCTCGACTTCTGGACTTGCGGCGGTTGAAGCGGAAGGCGAATTCGTCGAGGTAGGAGTCGAGATGCTCGTGACTGACCGCTCCTTGATGCGTGCCCAGTATCCAGCGGCTTCACTAACGACACCACGCGGTGCACCCGGGGGAGCAGTTTCGAGGCGCGCGCCGGTTGCCCCTCCAGGTAGCTCACCTCGTGGCGATAGCCGTCGCCTTCGAGCGGTTCGTATCCCAGCCAACCGTCGGTATGGACCACGCTGCCGGGTTCGATCGACTCGCCGACGAAGGCCATCAAGCTGTCCCCGGAGGCGTTGGGAATGGTGCGTATCCGAACCCGCCCGATGCCGGCACCATCTTCCTCGGCCGCTACTACAATCAGCGCCTTAGCGTCGGTTTGGCGACCGCGCACGCCCTCCTCCAAGCCTCCTAAGTAAGTCTCGTCAACCTCCACGCGCCCGCTGAGCCGATCGCGTCCGGGCCGCACCATGGCGCGCCGGAGCTTATGCAACCAAGTCCAGGCCGTTTTGTAGCTGCCCAGGCCCAACACCCGCTGCAAGCCCAGCGCGCTCGCCCCGTTCTTCTGGCTCGTGAGCCACCACATGGCTCGAAACCAACTCTGGAGGGGTTGGCGGGTGTCTTGAAATATTGTGCCCGCCGTTGGAGAAGCTTGATGCCCGCAGCCGGCGCACTCCAGCAGCGCTGTCCGCACCGCCCACGCTTTGTCGTGCCCGCATCGCGGACAACGAAAACCCTCCGGCCAGCGGAGTTGACACAGATACTCTCGACAGGCCTGCTCGGTGGCGAAACGCGCCTCGAACTCGGCCAGATTCCGAGGATAATCTTCCATTTCCCGATCCTACATCTTGTGGTCACCTGAGTCAAGTAAATACCCATCTGACCTAAAAATGCCGCCGGAGGTGATTGGCGTCGTTCCCGAGGGAATTCGCGCCAATTTTCACCTCGCCGGAGGCTCCGTCGACGGACCTCGACTGAAGGCGAAGGTTTTGCCGGTTGGGGCGGATTTTCTGCTCTTACGGAAAGCCGGAATCTGTATATTGGACGTGCGGTCCACCTGGGAAACCGGGGACGGCGCTCTGATCTACGTCGCTTACTCGGGGATAGCCGAAGCCGGTCCCGACGGCTACGAGAAATTCCTAGCCGACGCGTTTCCGACCAAGCTACCGCTTCGTAACGTGCCGCGGTTCCTGACGTCGCATCCGGATTACGCCTGGTTGAACCGAGTGCAATGTTACGGGGTGGGAGAGGCCGACTTGGCGGCGAGTCGTGTTTCTTATGACGTCTACGCGGCACCCTAACGGCCCCCGTAACTTTAGTAGGCGCCTCTCTTGAGAGGGGCGTGAAGACGCTCCGCCATGGCGACGTGCTTGGGCATGCCGAGCTCGCCGTACAGCGTCGTCGCTTCGGTGAGCAGCTCCGCGGCCCTGTCGCGATCGCCGGGATCGTCACGGTCCAAGAGCATCCGTGCGTACCAGCGTCGAATGTCGGCCTGGGCCATCCGGTGCGGCATTTCGTGAGCCTGTTCGAGCGCCGTCTGATAATGCTCCTCCGCGGCGGGCCAATTTCGGGCGCAGGCGGCGGAGATGCCGGCCGCGAGTTGGGGCATCGCCGCGGAGAAGAACTCGACCCGCGTGCCCGTCTCGATGGCGAGCCGGGCCAAAGGATAAAGTTCGGCCGCCTCCTCCCGTTTGTTCAAGACAGCCAAACCCTCGATGGCCCGCATCAGAGAGACCCAAGCTCCGCAACTGTTGAACGGCCTCGCCTGGGGGAGCATGTCCCTCTTTCTCTCCAAAAGCGCCAATGCCCCTTGGTCCCCGGCATAAGCCATCGCCATGAAATAATTACCCCAGGCGTACCAGCCGGTGGGCTGTGCTTCTTCGATATCGATGCCTCGCTGGAAGTGTTCGTGAAATCCTTCCCAGTCCCCTCTCCAGAACCGACAGAGTCCCAGATGGCATTCCGCGACTAACTCCCAGCGGTAATCCATTTTACGATCGCCGATCTCGATAGCCTCAACGGTACGTTCGTCAACGGAGTCCCCGTCAAGCAACGCCTGCTCCATCAAGGAGATGTCATCGGGCTGGGCGACACTTTGTTGCTGTTCGCGCATCGGGAATCGGAACCGGTGGCGGGGTTTCGGCAGGTTCAGCCGGATGATCCGGCTGACCCGTCGGCGTCAGCGTCGCGGGGGGAGGGACTCGAAACCGAAGTCGGGTCGAGCGCCGTGCAGTTCGATCTCCCGACGGTCGACACGGGGCGAGCGACGGTCCGCATGAGCGCCGAAGAGTTGCTCTACCTGGCTCCCGAAAGTCTGGTCGAAGCGCTGCCCTCGGCGGAACGAGTGAAGCAGGACATGCAAGCGCTGCTGGGCGTCGCCGCGGCGATCGGTTCGAGGGAGGGACTCGAGGCGCTCGAGCAACGCTTGCTGGACGCGATTCTCGAAGTCGTTCCGGCCCAGCGCGCGGCGATTTTCTTGCTCGATGAGGGTCCCGACGAATTCTCTTCCATCTTCGGGCGCGGGCGCGAGGGTGAAACGGACGCAGCGGTGCAGGTGAGTCACCCGGTAATTCACCGCGTGCTGCGAGAAGGGACGGCGGTCCTGGGCAACGATTTCCCAAACAGCAAATACGCAACGGACGGGGACGAAGCGGTGCAGGCGGTGTTGGCGGTGCCGCTCATCATCTGCAACTTCTTTCCGCGATGGGAAGCGTGTCGGCGATGCCGCTTGAAAGCGCCCGCCGCATCGTGGCGCTCGAAAACGAAAACCGCCGGCTGCAACGCGAGATTAACATCGAGCACGACATGGTCGGTGAAGCGGCGAACATGCGGAAGGTCGCCAAGGCCGCTCCGACCGACGCCACGGTATTGGTAACGGGAGAGAGCGGAACGGGCAAGGAACTGGTGGCCCGCGCCATGCACGCGAACTCGCCGCGGGCCGAGAAGCCCTTCATGGCCATCAACTGCGCGGCGTTGATCGAGACGCTGCTCGAAAGCGAATTATTCGGGCACGAGAAAGGGGCGTTCACCGGTGCCTCGGAAAGAAAGAAAGGCAAGTTGGAAGTGGCCAACGAGGGCACGGTCTTTCTCGATGAGATCGGCGAAATGGCTCCGTCGTTGCAAGCGAAGTTGTTACGTGTTTTGCAAGACCATCGTTTCGACCGCGTGGGCGGAACCAAACCTGTCAGCGTCGATATCCGCGTGATCGCCGCCACCAACCGCGACTTGATGAAAGAAGTCGGAGCCGGTAACTTTCGCGAAGACCTTTATTACCGGCTGAATGTGGTTTCGATTCGTCTGCCGGCGCTGCGCGAGCGAAAAGAAGATATTCCCTTGCTGGCGCAATATTTCTTGCGCAAACACGCGCAGCGGGTGGGCCGAGCGGTGCAAGGGCTGTCGCGCGAGACGCAGCGCTGTTTGGCGACCTATGAGTGGCAGGGAAATGTTCGTGAATTGGAAAACGCGATCGAGCGGGCCGTCGTGTTGGGCTCGACCGAAATGATCCTGCCCGAGGATTTGCCCGAGGCAGTGCTCGAAACGAGACCGGCGGCGGAGATTTCAGTCGGCGGTTATCATGAGGCCGTCAACGAGGCCAAGAAGCGCTTGATTCTCGACGCTGTCGAAGAGGCGCAAGGCAGTTTCACCGAGGCGGCGAAAGCGCTGGGGCTGCATCCCAACTACCTGCACCGGTTGGTGCGGAACTTGGATCCGCGGGGAGAGATCAACAACAAGTCGCGGGGGGCGGACCAGTCTTGAATTCCCTCATACAAAGCAATAAACGACACCTCACGTGGGAATGATCCTATTGCGTGGAGCCCGGCAGCTGTTAACGCTGCGTGGGCCGGCGCCGCGGCGCGGCCTCCAACATCGTGAACTGGGAGTCATCACCGACGGCTCGGTGCTGATCGAGGGCGAGAAGATTCACTCGGTCGGCTCGACCCAGCGTATCGAAAACCTCGCCGTAGCCCGAGATGCACAGCGCATCGACGTCTCCGGCAAGGTGGTTATGCCGGGCTTTGTCGATTCCCACACGCACCCTGTCTTCGGGCCGCTCAAACCCGACGCCGGGACGATGCCGCCGGCCGACGACCCGCTGGGTTTGTTGCGATCGAGGCTTCCCGCTCCTCCGCCGGGCGGGATTCGCAACATCGCGCCGAAAGTTCTGGCGCTCAGCATCAAGCGCTGGGCGCCGCGTCTTGCCGGGTCCGGAACAACCACTTTAGACGCGCGCTCGGGGCAGGGCTTGAGCGAACTTTCCGAACTCAAGGGCCTGAAAGCGGCGGCGACGCTCGAGCGACTGGGATTCGACATCACGCGCACGTTTGTCGCCGGGACGGCGACCTCGGCGGACTGGCAAGACGATCCCGCCGGCGCGGTCGAGCAGGTGACCGACGTGTTGCTGCCTATGATCGAGCGCCGCAAGTCGGCCGGCTTCTGCGATGTCGAATGCGGACCTGAAGCCTTCAGCCCCGATCAGGTAAAGTGCATTCTCGAAGCGGCGGCGCGGCGGGGCTTTCGTCTCAAGGTGCAAACCGACCGAGACGCTCCCAGTGGGGCTCTGCGGATCGCCGTCGAAATGAAAGCGCTCAGCGTCGACCACCTGGATTGCATCGGCGAAGAAGACATCGACCTCGCCGCGCGCTCGCCGATCGTGGCGACGCTTCTGCCGGCTACGGGTTACCAAAGCGGCTCGGGGCGTTTCGCGCCGGCGCGGGCATTGATCGATCGCGGGGCGGCGGTGGCGCTGGCGACAGGCTTTGGGCATCCGCTGAACGCAACCCCCGGCATGCCGATGGTCCTCTCGATGGCCTGCACGCAGATGGGGATGACGGCGGAGGAAAGCATCTGCGCGGCGACGATCAACGGAGCCGCCGCGATGGGTTTGTCGGAAAAGGTTGGTTCGCTCGAGCCGGGCAAGCAGGCCGACCTGGCGGTGTTTGATGTGGGCGATTACCGCGAGATCCCCTACTATTTCGGGGTGAGTCTTTGCGCGCTGACGCTGAAAAAGGGGCAGGTGCTCTATCGGTGTCCGTGAGGCGGGGGTGGCTGCTCGACGCCCCGGAGTGCGAGGGCGATAATCAGGTCGGGGCTACTCGGGTTGAATGTTTTGATTCAGGCGAAACAGGTTCGTTGGGTCGTATTGTTTCTTGAGCGCGCGAAGGCGGGCATAGGTTTCGTCGCCGTAGGCCGTCCGTAGCTGTCGGTCACTTTCTCCCTTCTCGACATCCATGTAGTTGGTGTATGCGCCGTCGGCGGCAAACGGTTGGAGGTCGTTCCAAAGACTGCGAACCCAGTCGATGTTCAGGTCGTCTTCTTCCGGGTCGTCCCACATGCCCACGATGAGGAAATCGAAAGGCCAATGCCGATTGTGGCAGGCCGTGGCGTTGTTGGGAACACGCGCTACCGCTCCGCCGAGGTGCTCGAATGCCACATGAGTGTGGGGTGCGGGGACACTTCGATAGCGATCGACCACCAGGTCGATGAGCTGGTCGCTCAAATCACTTAGCGAATTGGACTTCCAGTAGTTGCGCATGCCCCGCGGGTTGAAGTTCCCGGCCAGCGCTTGGACTACGGCATAGTCGCACGGCGCGACCTGATCGACGATGATCGGCTTGAATTTCCGCAGCGGCCGAAGTAACCGCTCGCCCTTCTCGATGGCGCCGGAGTAGCAGACGATGACGCCGACAACGTTCCCCGCCTCCGGATGCGTGGCCAGCGCGAACACCGAGCCCAGTTCGTCGGGAGCGCCGGCGGCGACTTCACGATACACGCTGAGAACGTCCTTCGCGACATCCAACGGGTAAATAAGCAGACCGCCCAGAATTTGCTCGAGCGGGTAGAGTTGGAATTCGAAGGAAGTGACCACGCCGAAGTTGCCGCCTCCCCCGCGCAGGCCCCAAAAGAGTTCCTGATTTTCGGTCGGCCCGGCGGCCAACACCTGCCCATCGGCGGTGATCACTTCGGCGGAAAGAAGGTTGTCACATGCGAGACCGTGCTGCCGCATGAGGTAGCCGTGGCCTCCTCCTAGCGTGTAGCCGCCAACGCCGGTGGTGGGGGCGATGCCGCCCGTGGTGGCAAGACCATGAGCCTGCGTTGCTTTGTCAATATCCTCCCAATTCGCGCCGCCGCCCACGTTTGCCGCGCGGTTCGAGGGATCCACGTCCACTTGGTTCATGGGCGTGAGGTCAATCATCACACCCCCTTCGCAGACGGAAAACCCGGCTACCGAGTGCCCGCCACAGTGCACGGAGAGGAGCAGGTTGTTGCTTCCGCTATAGCTCACCGTCGCTGCCGCGTCGGCTCGGCCGCCGCACTTCACGATCATTGCGGGCCGGTGGTCGATCATTCCGTTATGGATTGCGCGGGCTTCGTCGTAGCCCGGATCAGCGGCAAACAGCACGTCCCCCTGCAGGGCGGACCGGAAAGCCTCGAACTCCGACGAGGACATGGCGTGCTCCGCCCCGTCGATCTTAGAAAGGGCTAGTTCCGGCATGACGAGGAGGTTAGCACAGCGGCCGGCAGGAGTTTCGTGCACCAAGAGACATTAGCGGGGCGGTTGACGACCGCGCTTGATTTGCCGGTGGCGAAAGCAGTCGATCTCGTGGTCGTTGACCATCCCGATGGCTTGCATGAAGGCGTAGCAGATTGTCGAGCCGATGAACTTGAAGCCGCGTTTCTTCATGTCTTTGCTCATCGCGTCGGATTCGGCGCTGGTCGCCGGGACGTGCTTCCAACTTTCCCAATGATTGTGAATCGGCGCGCCTCCGACGAATTGCCACAGGTAGGCGTCGAGGCTGCCGAATTCCTTTTGCACCGCTAGGGTCAGCTTCGCGTTGAGGATCGCCGATTCGATTTTGAGGCGGTTGCGGATGATCCCGGGATTGGCGAGCAGGCGTTCGACCTTGGCGGGACGGAAACGGGCGACCTTCGCGATTTCAAAATCAGAAAACGCCTGGCGGTAAGCGTCGCGCTTCCTGAGGATGGTGATCCAGCTTAGACCCGCCTGGGCGCCCTCGAGGATGAGAAATTCGAAGAGCTTACGATCGTCGTGCGGGGGGACGCCCCATTCGTCGTCGTGGTAGGCGATTTCGATGGGGGCCTTGGCCCAGGCGCAGCGCTTTCGGTCGGGCATCTGGTACGTCCTTCGACTGCATAATGTAGCAGGAAAGGCGGGGGGGCGGCGGTATGTCGCGGCCACGCGGATCCACGACGGTCTCATAGGGACCGACTGATATAATCGAGGATTGCCTCACCGGTTTCGGTTTTTCCCCCTCATAGCTAGCCCGCTTTTCGCATCGCGTGGCGAGGCAAAGTGCAGGAGAGGCCCGTCAGTACGAGGCGCGCGCCGCTTGACGAGCGGAGGCGTACGTGAACAGTACGGTGAGCACGCGAGCAAGCGCAACGAAGTAATGGCGGGCCTATCGTGTGCTTTGACCGTCAGGCGGTGAGAAATGCGGGCTAGATCTCCGCTTATTCCGGCGATCGTGGTGTGTCTTGGGGCCGCTACGAGTTGCTTAGTGCGCACGCGCGTCGAGCGGGCGCTGCCAACCGCCCGGACGGCGGCGACGATCGAGGAATTAACGGAGAAACTGGAGGCCTTCGGCCGCATCCGTACGATGAAGTCGACCGTCGAATTGCGGCTGTCGGTCGTCACCGACGAGCAAGCAGGGGGAGGGAAGGGCACCGCGGAGGATAGCGATCTTCGGAAGGTTCGAGAATTTACCGAAGTTCGCGGCTTCATCTTGATCGAGCGACCCTCGAAGATCCGAACGATCGCCGAGTTGCCGGTCGTGAAAAGTAAGGCGTTCGACATGGTTTCCGACGGCGTCGAATTCAAAGTCCATATCCCGCCGAAGAACCGTTTCTTGATCGGCGACGCGGCTACGAACGGACGGTCGAAAAGGCGCGTTGACCGGGTGCGGCCACAGCACTTGCTCGAAGCCGTCTTGGTCGACCCGCCGCGCGAGAGTGAGCCGCACCGCATGCTCGAAAACGTGCTGTACGGTGATCGAGCTTATCAAGTCGTCCACCTGATGAGCGCCGGCGCGGAGGGGAAACTGAGGCTTTCGCGCAAGATTTGGTTTGACCGCGGCGGTTTCCACATCGCTCGCATGCAAGCCTTTGATGACGAAGCCGATCTGGTGACCGACGCATTCTATACCGAATGGGGGGAAGCGGAAGGGTTACCCTACCCGGGGATGGTCTTTCTGTCGCGTCCCAAGGACGGCTATGAGGTGCAGCTGCGCATCGTCAAGCCCGGGCTGAATGAAGAGCTTTCCGACCGTAGTTTCGAGCTGAAGGCCCCGAAGGGCGTCGAAATCGAGCGAATCGGGGACACTGCGGAGAGCCCGCCCGGGGAGGCGGACGGGCATGATTAATCAGATGATTGCGCGCAATCTGACGCACCGGCCGATCCGGACCGGGCTCAGCGTGCTGGCCGTGGCCGTCGAGGTAACGATGATCTTGATGATCGTCGGTGTCTCGGAAGGTTTGCTGTTGGAATCGCAGCGCAGAAGCCGCGGCGTGGGGGCGGATATCGTCATTCGTCCCTCGACCAGCAGCGCGGCGCAGAGCTTGGGAAACGCCGACATTCCCGAGAAGCTGCTCGACCGTCTCGAGGAGACTTTTCCCGATATCCGCATCGCGACCGGCACGACCCTCACGACGCTCGGCAACTTGCAAACGGTTACCGGCGTGGAGTGGGAGCGTTTTGTCGAAATGTGCGGCGGCATCCGCTATCTCGACGGTGGACCGATCGAAGGCCCCTACGACGCTGCGGTGGACGAGGTCTACGCGCGCTACCAGAAAGTCGGTGTTGGCGACACGCTCAATTTCCTCAACCACGATTTCCGCGTGGTCGGTGTCGTCGAGAGCGGCAAGATGTCGCGCATCTTCATCCCGCTCGATACGATGCAGGAACTGATGGGCTGGCACGGCAGGCTGAGCCAATTGTATTTGAAGCTGGGGGACCCGGCGGCGACGCAGCCGGTGATCGGCAAGATCAAGGCTTTGTTGCCGTCCTACCCGGTGTACGCGATGGAGGACTTGCTCTCGCAAGCGGCCGCCGACCTGCGGTCGCTGTCGTCGCCATTCATCAACGTGATTATCGGTATCGCGGTCATTATCGGTTTCATGGTGGTGATGCTGTCGATGTATACGTCGATTCTCGAGCGAACCCGCGAGATCGGCATTCTGAAATCAATGGGGGCATCGAAAGCGTATATTACGAAGCTCGTCATGCGCGAGACATTGGCGGTTTGCGCGGTTGGTATTCTTGTCGGATATTTGTTCGCCTTCGGGGCCAAGACGGCGGTGGAAATCTACTTCCCGCTGCTGACGATTCTGATCCTGCCGTCGTGGCTTTTCTGGGGAGCCTTCATTGCGGTGATCGGCTCGCTGGCGGGGTCTTTCTATCCGGCGACAAAGGCGGCGCAACAGGATCCGATCGAAGCATTGGCGTACGACTGACAACACCGTGGCAAACGAACCCATCATCGAAGTGGAAGCCTTGACGAAGGTTTACCACATGGGGGGCGTGGAGGTGCCGGCGCTGCGCGGCGTCGACTTCAAGGTCGAAGCAGGCGAGTTCTTGGCGGTCCTGGGGCCGTCGGGCTCGGGGAAATCGACGTTGTTCCACATCATCGGCGGCCTCACGCCGCCGAGCACCGGGAAGGTAAGAGTCGCCGGACGCGACCTGACCGGCATGACCGACAGCGAGCGGACCTCGCTGCGCCGCGCGGGCGTGGGTTTCGTCTTTCAGCGCTTCAACTTGCTGCCCACTCTCAGCGCCGCCGAGAATATCGAAATCGCCCGACACATCGCCGGCAACCACGAAACCGACCCGGCCTTCGAAGAATTGCTGGGCCTTCTCGGCATCGAGCACAGACTCCACCACAAGCCCTACGCGCTCTCGGGCGGCGAACAACAGCGTGTCGCGATCGCGCGCGCGATCGTCAACCACCCGTCGATTCTGCTGGCCGATGAGCCGACCGGCAACCTGGATTCACAGAATTCCGAAGCCGTACTCTCGACGCTGAAGACCCTCAATGAGAAGCGCGGCCAGACCATCCTGATGATCACCCACAACCCGGAAGCCGCCGTTTTCTGCGGTGCCCGAACGGTGCGCATGCTGGACGGCAAGCTCGTCGACGAATAGCCGCGGTTCCGGGATCCTGCAGCCGGGAACGATCGCCCGAATCCGGCGGATTCCGTAGAAACCAAAGGTACGGATGGCCCATTCCCCTAAGGGCCGCCCCTCCCTCATCCTGAGACCATGACACGATCGACGTTCGCGGCGATTTTCACGCGGCGGATTAACGAAGCCCTTGTTCGGCTGCAATGCCTCGGCCACGATACCCGTGCCCAGGATATGGTGGAGTATGCCCTGCTGGCGGGGTTCATCGCGGTGTCGGCGGCAAGTTTGTTCCCCGGCATAGCGCATAACCTGATGCACATCTTCGAGCATCTCGAGGAAGCCGTCGAGGAAGCCGCCGAAGCCTGACAAGACGCCGTTTTAGGTTTCGGGATCAGCGCACGGGGGGCCGCGACACGCTCGCGCCCGGCCGGCGGCATTGTTCGATACGGTGGCGATTCATCTCGTCCGCGGCGGCTGTCGCGGATCTTTCTCACAGCGTCGCTTTGGGCGGGATAGAGATCGCGTCCCGGTCCCGCCGGCGCGTGCTACAGTGAGATTCACCCCGTCGTCCCGTGAACGAAGCCGACTCCTCCCGACCCCGGCCCGACCATGCAGTCGGCGAAACGGAAACTGCGTCCGCCGCGGTCGAGAATGATCGCCCGGATTCCGATTTCACGATTCAAATCGAGCGTTACGAGGGCCCTCTCGACCTGCTTCTCGACCTGATCCGTAAGCACAAGCTCGACATTTTCGACATCCCGATCGCGCGGATCACCGACCAATATCTCGGCTACGTTCGCCGCGCCGACGAGTTGAATGTCGACCTCGGCGGCGAGTTCGTCTTCATGGCGGCGACGCTGATTCAGATCAAGTCGAAGATGCTGTTGCCGAGCGATCCGACGATTCCCGAGGAACAGCAGGAGGACCCGCGTGAAGAGTTGATGCAGCGGCTGATCGAATACGACACGTTCAAGCAAGCTTCGCAGATGCTGCTGCAAAAGCGCGTCGTCGAGGAAAACACCTGGTCAAACCCTCCACTGGAAGCGTTTCTTGACGAAGACGAAGATCCCGGGTTGGCGGTGTCGGTCTTCGACCTCGTCCGGACATTTCAAGATGTTCTCGAGCGCGCCAAGAATCGTCCCCGTTTCGACGTCCCCGATGATGACGTCTCGGTGGAGAATCGGATCGCCTATCTGAAGAACATGTTGTTGAGCGAAGGGCGGGCGATTCCGTTGCGCGACATTTTCGAAAGGCAGCCGAGCCGCCGCGCTCTGATTTCCACATTCCTGGCGGTGCTCGAGATGGTCCGTATGCAAGCCGTCGTCTTACGGCAGGATAAGCTCTTCGGAGAAATCGTGATTCGAAAGCACAAGATGTTCGACGTGGTCTTCAGCGGCGACCAACTGCAGCCCGCTCTCGAAGGAGAATCAGGATAAGTGAGTGACCTGGAGCAACCGGTTTTGCCCGGGACGCTGCCCGACGAAAACGTCCGGCGAGCCCTCCTCGAAGCCGTTATTTACGTAGCCGATCAGCCTTTGACCCCGGCGCTGATCAGCGAGGGTTTGGGGTGGCCCGTTGACACCGTGAAAGGCGATCTGGGCAAGCTGGTCGAGCAATATCAAAATGCCGAACGGGGCGTCGAGGTGCGCGTGGTCGCCGGCGGCTACAAGATGTTCACCAAAGCGGAGCACCACGAGGCCGTGCGCGGTTTCGTGCAGACGCTGCGGCCGAAGTTCAAGTTGTCGTTGCCGGCGCTCGAGACGCTTTCGGTGATCGCGTATAAGCAGCCGGTCACGATTCCCGAGGTGCAAGCGGTTCGCGGCGTCAATGTCAGCGGCGTCATCCACACTTTGCTCAATCGCAAATTGATCAACACCGCCGGGCGCAAGAAGGTGATCGGGCGCCCGATGATGTACAAGACGACAAAGGAATTTCTGGTGCAATTCGGGCTGAGTGATTTGTCGGAGTTGCCGAATTTGAAAGAGCTCGAGGAGTTGAGCCGCGGGGCGTTGGGCGAAGGCGAAGAGCAGGCAGACTCGGCCGATGACAAAGCGGCGGCGGAGCCCGCCGATCAGGCAGAGGATGCGCCGATCGAGCAACCCGACGATCAAGAAGCGGCAAGCGAGCCCGCCGACGAACAGGGCGACGGCGCGGGCGTGGCGACGGCGGACGAGGCCGAAGCGTAACGAGCCGCCCTTCGGAACTCTTGCGTCAAAACCTCCGTCTCACAAAACGGCGGCAAGCTGTTTCCGAGTAAGATACTTCCGATGAAACGACGAACCTTTTTGGCATCGGCGGTCGCGGCGGCGGCGATGCCGCGCGGACTGGCCCAACTCAAACCCTTCCCCCCGCGTGGGCTGAAGCTCTCGGTCACCTGCGATATGTTTCGCGGCCCCGACCGCGGCCTGCCCGAGGACGCTCATAAGCCCGAGGCCTGGGGCCGGCCGGCGCAAGGCGTTCAGCAGCGAAAATACACGCCCGAGCAAGCGCTGGCCTTGGTGCACGCGGCCGGGTATCAAGCCATCGAGATGTTCAACTGGCGCGACGCGGCGGAACTCGAGGCCTATCAAAAAGCCCAGCGAAAATACGGCCTCGATTGCGCTTGCCTGGTCGCCAACAAGGGTGTGCGGGCGCCGGGTTGCAGCTTGAACAACCCCGCCGAGCACGAGGGTTTTTTGCGTGAGATCGAAAGCACCTCCGCCGCGGCGAAGACGGTCGGGTCGAAGCGTCTGGTGGTGCTCAGCGGCATGGAGCGAGAGGGCGTTTCCCGCGCCGAACAACTGGACTATTGCGTCGCCGGACTCAAGGCCGCCGTCCCGCTTCTGGAACGCCACGACATGACGATCGTCGTCGAGACGATCAACACGCTGGTCACGCGGCCGGGCTATTTTCTGTGCTGCTCGAAAGAGGCATTCGGCATGATCGAGCGGGTCGCGAGTGATCGCGTCAAGCTGCTGTTCGACATCTACCATGTGCAAATTATGGACGGGCATTTGATCCCGCGGATTCGCAATAAGATCGACATGATCGGGCATTTCCAGGTCGGCGATCACCCGGGACGCCATGAACCCGGAACCGGCGAAATCCACCACCGCAACGTCTTCCGCCAGATCTACGACCTCCAGCAAGCCGGCAAATTCGACGGCTATGTCGGGTTGGAATATCACCCCATCGTGCCGTTGGGTCAGACGTTGGGCGCGGTTCGCGAGCTGGCGAATTTCGAGTAGAGCCCGTTGAAGGCACGGCCCCGGCGGTCCGAATGTGTTCCACTGATAACCATGTCTTGCGGCCGGCTTGCGGCACTTTTTCTGGGGGTGGCGCTCGCGCTCCCGGCACAAGTCGCATTCGTTCGCGGCGAGGGACGGATAGAAATTCAGCTTGACGGGCGGGAGTTTTCGACTTTCTATTTCGGTACCGACGTTCCCAAACCCTTCCTGCACCCCTTGCGCGCCGCTGACGGCACGGTTGTCACGCGCGGTTTTCCGATGGAAGAGGTCCCCGGCGAAAGCCGCGACCACGCTCATCACCGCGGGGTTTGGTTTACCCACGGCGACGTCAACGGCTACGATTTCTGGGCCAACGAATTGGGCGGCGAACCGCCGAACAAGGGCAAGATCACGACCAGTTGGGTCCGGCATAGGGAGGCAAGCGGCGTGATCGAGGCCGCCTTTTCATGGCGCTCACCCGACGATGAGTTGCTGTTGGTCGAGGAGCGCGTGATGACGTTCAAGGCGGGATCGGTGAACCGCGTCGTCGACTTCGATGTCACCCTCAAGGCCGCGCGGGGCCGTGTCCGATTCGGCGACACCAAGGAAGGCACTTTCGCGATTCGCCTGGCGACCGAACTCGAGGAAGATCATCTCGGCGCGACAGGCATCGCGAGGACCGGCCGTATTCGGTCGGCAACGGGCAAGACGGGTGAGATGGAGGTCTGGGGCAAGCGAGCGCCCTGGGTTGACTACAGCGGGTCGATTGAAGGCGCCAAGCTGGGGGTCGCGATCTTCGATCACCCGGAGAATCCGCGTCACCCGACGTATTGGCATGTGCGCGGTTATGGGCTGTTCGCCGCCAATATTTTCGGTGAGCACGATTTCCGCGCCGACCCCGCGCGTGATGCCGGGCTGACGCTTGAACCGGGAACGGCGTTGCGCTTTCGATACCGCGTCGTGGTGCACCCGGGCGATACGGAAACGGCGGACGTAGACGGGCTCTACCGCCGCTACGTCGCGGAATGAAACAGCGCTATGACGCCGGTTGTTCGACGATGAGCTCGGCCACTTGCTCGAGCAGCGGGTAGTACTGTAGACGAACCTTGGAGCCGGCTTTCAGATCCTCGAGGGCGAGCTTCTTTTTCCCCAGCATCTTGAAAGTCTTCTTGGACGCCTTGACCTGCTCGAGGCCGCTCGGTTGCGGGAACCCCAGCTCGATCGAAGCTTGCTTTTTCTTGGCGCGGGTGATCGTGACGGTGCGTTTCTTGAGGTCGACTTTTTCGATGACGCCTTTGAGCTTGAGGATTTTGACCGGCTTGTCGGGCCGGTCGAGGGGCGAGCGCCTGTCGTTCACATAGGGCTCGGCTCGTGTTTTTTCGGAACTCGAAGTCGTGGACGTGAATTGGCCGACCGCCGGTAATGCCGCCGCCAGGACCAACGCGATACAAATTTTCCAAGGAGTGGAGATCATCGTGCCCCCTTCAAGTACCTCTAGTATTGTGGGGGCCGGGTGGAGGAGGCGTCAAGGAACGTCTTTCCTCGGTTCGCGTCCTTTGGCAACGAATGGATCAAAGCTTACGTTGCGAGCGTTGCCGCGGCAAGCAGTGGCGATGCCGCGGCCCGGTTTGGCTTGGCTCCAAAACCAACGGTGTTGCGTCGGACGCTCGGTGAAGCATAGACTCGTGACGCGGGGAGCGAAACTCCCCCGCGCCGCTTAGCGGCCGTAATGGAGGCCTCATGACGATCCCGACCTGTGTTGTTTCTTGGCGTTCTCTACTGGGCATCCTTCTCACCACCGCCGTCTGGGTGGGTTGCGGCCCGACCGGCCCGCCGTATTCCGCGAGCGACGCGACGGCAACGTTCGAAATCGAACCCGGTTTTCAAATCGAACTCTTCGCGCACGAACCCGACATCACCGATCCGGTCGCGATGGAGTTCGACGAGTACGGCCGTATCTATGTCGTCGAAAGCCCCGGTTATCCACTCGAAACCGGAGAGCCGCTGGGACGAGTCAAGCTGCTCGAAGACACCGACGGAGACGGCCTTCCCGACCGCTCGACTCTATTCGCGGACCAACTGACCATGCCCACCGGCGTGATGCGCTGGAAGAACGGCATCTTGGTCACCGACGCGCCGAACATCTGGTACTTCGCGGACACCGACCAAGACGGCCGGGCCGACGAGCGGCGGGTTGTGCTGACCGGGTTCGCGTTCACGAACCCGCAACACACCGTCAACACGCCGCTCTACGGATTGGATAATTGGATCTACATCGCCCAAGAAAGGCCGATTGAGGCCAAGGTGTTCGTCGAGAAATTCGGCGACCGCGGGACACCGATTCGCTTTCCCGATCGCGAGGACCTGCCGGGGGTCGACCCGCAAGAGCGGAACCTTCGTTTTCGCCCCGACACCCATGAACTGGAAGTGCTTTCGGGCGTTTCTCAATTCGGGCAAACGTTCGATGCCTGGGGCCGTCATTTCGGAGTCGAAAACCCCATCACGGGGCGTCATGAAGTCATCGCGGCGCGCTATCTCGAACGCAACCCCGACCTTCCGGTTTCTTCGGTCATGCAGGAATTGTCCGAGGACCGCCAAGTCGCCTTTATCACCGAGCGCCCCGAGTCGCCTCGTGAAAGTTGGGGCTTCGGCGGTTTCGGACAACTCACCTCGGCCTGTAGCATCACCTGTTACTTGGGCGGCGCGTTTCCCGAGAAATACAACCATATCGCCTTTATCGCCGAGCCGGCACACAACAGCGTTCTCGCTCATATCTGGTCGCCGGCGGGCGCTTCTTTCCAGGCGAAGCGGTTGAATTCCGAGCGGGAATTCCTCGCTTCGAGAGACGGCTGGTCGCGGCCCGTCAACTTTTACGTGGGTCCCGAGGGGGCTCTCTATATGGTCGATTATTACCGCCGGGTGATCGAGCACCCGGAGTGGACCTCGCGCGAGGTCTACGAGTCCGAGGCCATCTATCACGGCAACGACAAGGGGCGCATCCACCGCATCACGCCGACAAACACAGCGCCGCCGTTGCCGAGGGGCATTCGTTTGGGCGATGCCTCGGCCGAGGAGTTGGTCGAGCAACTCGGGAGCCCCAATTTGTGGCGGCGACGCACCGCGCAGCGTTTGCTCGTGGATCGGGGGGGCGAGGCCCCGGTGGCCGCACTCAGCGCGCTCGCCGAAAACGGCGTGTTGCCGTTGGGCAGGCTCCACGCCCTGTGGACGCTCGAAGGTTTGGGGCAGCTCGAGACGCCTCTCATCGAAAAGACTTTAGACGCTCCCGAGGCGGGGCTTCGCGAGAATGCCATTCTGCTGGCCGAGCGGCGCATGGCCGACTCCCCGCCCTTGACGAGAAAATTGATCGCGATGACGAATGATCCCGACCCGCGGGTTCGGTTTCAACTGCTGTGTACTCTCGGCGATCTCGACTCCGAGGCGGCCCGTGTCGCGAGTGGCAAGCTGCTTGCCCGAGACATTGACGACCGCTGGGTACAGATTGCGGCATTGAGTGCATCGTCGGACGACGCGCCGCGTCTTTTCGAAATGGCGGTATCGACGCTCGGCGATTCGGCGGGCGAGGCAAAGGCGGACTTCGTTCGGCAAGCGAGTTCGGTGATCGGCGCGCGCGGTAAGAAACGCGAAATCCGGCGAGTGCTTGGGGCGGTTGAACGAGCGGTCGATCAAAAGCAGGAGAAGGACGCCGGCACCCGATGGCGCACCGCGAGTTTAGAGGGGCTTGCCGAAGGTTTGCGAGCCGTCGGCGAGGGGGCGGATACCCTAACCGCCGGGCAAAAACGGCTGCTGCTGCGATTATTTGAAACCCAGGCCGATCTTCGCCGCGCCTCGCTCGAATTGTTGGAAGTCGTGGGACTCCCCTCGGGCGCGGCCGCGACGGCCGCGTTGGAGCGGGCTGCCCGAACGGCGGGGAACACGGAGGAGGAGGCGGAGCAGCGGGTGGATGCGATCGGTCTGCTGGCGCTGGGGGACCCGGCGCCGCGAGAAACGTTGTTCAAGAAACTGGTCGACCCTCGTGAACCGCAACCGGTGCAAGTTGCCGCGGTTGGGGCGCTGGGGGGGGTAAAGGGGGCGGGCGTGGGCTCTTTCTTGCTCCAGGGTTGGCGCGCCATGACGTCCGAGGTGCGGGCCAAGGCCGCCGACGTGCTGGGGGGCGATCCCGAGCGAGCCCGCCTGCTTCTCGATGCGATTCGAGAAGGCGACGTGCAGCCCTGGTCAGTCAGCGCAAACGGTAAATGGCGCTTGCTGACTCATCGGGATGAGTCGTTGCGCGCCGAGGCGGAAAAGCTGATTCGGGCCGAGGCTGGGGAGCGCGAGCGGGTGCTCGAACGCTATGACCAGGCGGCCGCTATGGAAGGCGACCCCGAACGCGGGCGCGAAGTATTCGAAAGGGTTTGCGCGAAGTGTCACACGATCAACGGCATCGGCAAGGAAGTGGGGCCGGACCTGGGAGAAGTGCGCAACCGCCCGCCGGAGTTGCTGTTGGCCGACATCCTGATGCCGAACCAATCGATCGCGCAGCAATATGAATCGTATGTTGTGGAGTTGACGTCGGGCGAAACCATCGACGGCGTGATGGGACCGCAAACGCCGACCTCCATCACAATCCGCCAAGAAGAAGGCAAGGAACATGTAATCCGACGCAATACGATTCGGAACTTTTACATCGCCGAGCTTTCCGCCATGCCCGAAGACGTCGAGGAACAAGTCGACGTGCAACAAATGGCGGATCTATTACGGTTTATTAAGAGAGGTCGATGAAACGAGCCTCTTGCCGCGCCGTTTACCAAATGTAATCCTTCGCCAACTCCCGCGTGTCGTGGCCGTCGAGCAGGTGCATGACGCGGACTTTCTTCAGCGCTACCGGCGATAGCTGCCCGCTCGGGATGTAGAGGATTTGCCGCCCCAATCGCGCGGCAATACTCTTGAAGGTCGAGCGCGGGGGCTTGGGCGCGACGTAGACAACCAGCTTCTCGAGTGAATAGTCGATCGCGGCGAGCAAGAGCCGCTCGGGTTTCGTGCGCGCGAACGCGTAATCGAGATCGGTCCACACGTCCAGGAGGCGCTGCGAGGGTAGGGTCAACAGCAAGCCGCCGTACTCGGCTCGCCCGATGCCGGGGCCGACCGTATTTTCATAGGGGTCGGTCGCGTAGAACGCCATGTCCGACTCATTTTGGTGCTCGCCGAGCCAGGTCAGGCAATAGGGATAGCGGTTGTCGTGATCCTCGTCGAAGATGATGACGACGGCCCCCACTTCGCCCGACACGCGCTGCTGCCGGCGCACGTAGATCTTCTTCTCGTGCCAATTGCGCAACGTCTCGCGCAGGTCGATGCCGTCGAGCATCGAGGTTTGGAAAGGCTCGGAGTAGGTTCGCTCTTCGGACAGAATACTCTTGCCCTTCTTCTTGAGAAAGACGCCGTAGTTTTCGATCACCAGGTCTTCGGGCGGATAGGAACAGACGCCCTGCCCCTGCCATTGCCGCTGCCACTCGCCGGGGAAACGCTCTTTCTTGCGGCCCTTGAGTCCCATCGGACGCCGTCGCCCCTTCTTCCCCCGACGGCGCGGCCGCAGGCGAATCAAGCGCGTGTTGAGCCACATCTGCTCGCCGGAAACATTCGCGGTCGTTAGGTCGGACTCGACATTCTGCGCCGGGTAGGCTCCGGCCATCTCCCACATCTCCCAGGCGAAGTTGTCGTCAACAACCGAACGCGCCGCCACGCTGAGCTCGAACAGCCCGCCGAGCAATTGGTTCGACACCAGCGCCAAATTGCGCGAATAACGAGCCCACAAACGACGCTGCCAATGGTTGGTTTCCTCACCGGTGTTCTTCCCGTATTGGCGTTCCGATTCGACGAAAAGTCGAAAATGCAGTTTGCGGCGGTCGAGCGGCTGTTGGGCGGCTCGCGCTATGGCGGCCTCGCGGGGATCGACTTGAGGCGCGCCCACCACGGAAAAGCCCAACCGCGCCGCGCGGGTTTCGAGTTCGGCCGGAGCCGACGGCGGCGCGCCCCGGCGGCGCGCCTCATAGACGGCCCCGAGAAAAGGCATGTCGGTCAGCACTTCGGCCAAGCAGTCGGGGTGCAAGTTCAACAAGCGAACGCCCCGCCTCGTCGCCTTGCGCAGCGGCCGGGTCTGGGGCGTTTCCATGGCCTGGAGCAGTGGGTCCAGCAAATTCAGCGAGACGACAACGAAAACGGACGCTTCCGGGTCGAGGCTCTGCAGCTTCCACGCCAGCCCCTCGGCATGCACCGCCAACTCGGGAGTCCGAGCACGCGGGTTAACGCGATACGCCCCGACGTATTTGTCGAGCCCCAGTTGTTCGACCGCGTAGGGATGGGGATAGGAATCCTCGACATGCGGCCGCCCGCCGATGTCGGGATCCAAAAACTCGGTTTCCGCGCCGATCTCCTTGGCTGTGCGAAGCGCCTCGACAAACGGGTCGGTCACCTCGACGGGAAGATAGACGGCGCGATTGGCCTGGTCGTGTTCAGACTGCTTCGCCCCCTCGTCGTCGTAAATGATGACGGAAAGCTCCGGCAGCCGATCGACCGCGCGGCCGTAGACCTCCGACAGCGTGACGGGCAGCTCGACAGCGACGATCGCGGGTTTTTCGCGGAGCAGTTCATCGCGCAGGCGTTGGGCGAATTCCATACGCCCGGGAACCACCGGAAAATAGCGAATCCGGCCGCGTCGCAAGTCGTTGTCAGGATCGGGGAACATAGCGCAGCGCCTCGCGCCCGAGCGTCTGGACGACGGCGGTGTAGAGCACTTTGCCGGTGTCTCGCGGCACATCGCCCTCGGCCAGCTTGAGTCCGAAGCGGGCGATATTGATGCCGTCGCGAGCGCTATAGCGTTCATCGGCCGCGTGCGCCGACTGCAGGAAATCGGTGACGTAGTTGAGCACTTCATCGTCGGCGAAGGGTAGATTCTCTTTGAGAATGGCGAGTTCTTCGTCGCGCTCGGGGAAGTCGATCATGATCTGCGGCTGCAGCCGCGAGTGGATATACTCGGGCAACTCGAAGGTCGAGGCGTCGTCGTTCATCGTCGCCACCATGCGGAAATCGCGGTGAGCGTGAATCTTGACGCCCGCGACGATGGATTCCACATAGCGCCGGTTGTCGAGCAGCGGGGCGAGCGAAGCCCAGCTTTTCTCGCTCATGCGGTTGCCTTCGTCGAGAATCACCACGCCGCCGCGGATCATCGCCGTGACCAGCGGGGACGCCACGTAACGCAACTGTCCCTCGCCCTCGATCACGGGGGTGACGAGCAGGTCTTCGGGGCGCGTGTCGAGCGTGGCTTGGGTGATGTAGACTTCCCGTCCGAGCCGTTGCGCGCCGGCATACGCGAGCGTGGTCTTACCGACGCCGGGTTTGCCCAACAGACGCGGCGTCATCGGCATGTCGTGCTCGTGCACCGTCAGCCAGGCAGCGAGCAATTGACGCATCAGCTCGTCCTGGCCGACCCACTTGATCGACAGTTCATCCGGGTGGGCCAAGTGGAGCTTGACGCCCTCGATGACAACAGTCCGGCTTGTCGGAGCGTTCATGCTGTTCATTCTACCGTGGGGTCAAGGGAGCGGCGGCGGCGGCGCATCGCCGCCGAGGGGCAAGATCGTGTCGCTGAGTTAAGGAGTCGACCCGAAAACGCAGGGCATTATACTGACGACAGCGGACTTGCCTTATACAGAAAGTCGCGAATTGACGGCACGCGGGCCGGCGGCTTTTCCCGGACCAATAGTCCCCCAGGATACAGTCCCGCGCATTGCCGGCTTGTTGTTTGAAAAGGAAGTATCGAAATGCGTCCCCGGTTGCTGTTTCGCGCGGCGTTGCTGCTGGTTGTTGCCGCGGTCACGGCCCCGGCGCAACAGCTCACCGGCAGCATCGAGGGCAACGTAGTCGATCCGCTCGGCGCGGCCGTTCCCGACGCTTCCCTTAGCGCCCTCCACGACGAAACCAATACTCTCTACGAGACGAAAACCTCGGCGAGCGGGCAATTCCGCATCCCTAACGCGCGGCTGGGTTCCTACACGGTTCGCACCGAGGCCGAGGGTTTCAAGCGCTCGGTCGCAACAGGGGTGCTCGTTGAGGTGGGAGGCGCGGCCGGGCTTCGCATCTCGCTCGAAGTCGGCGAGTTGCGCTTCGAGGTCACCGTCACCGCCGACGCCGTCCAAGCCGTCATCAACTCACTCGACGCCGAACTCAGCACGACGGTCGATAACCGCCGCGTGCTGGAGTTACCCCTCAACGGACGCAACGCCGCCGAGCTGGCGATGCAGCAAGCCGGTGTCTACTATGAACGCGCGCCCGACGGGCAGGGCGACAAGTTTTTCATCCACGGACAACGTCACCGCTCGATCCAGATTTCGCTCGACGGCATCGACACCCAAGACAACTACATCAAAGCCTCGTCGATCATGATCGACCAGCCGTTGCTGGCCTTGGCCGCGGAGAACGTGCAGGAGTTCAAGGTCGTCACCGGCATCGCTTCGGCTGAATACAGCCGCGGCGGCGCGTCGATCAGCGCCGTCACGCGCTCGGGCGGCAACGCGTTTCACGCCTCGCTGTTCGCCTTCAATCGCA
Source organism: Bryobacterales bacterium (assembly GCA_965248235.1). Taxonomy (GTDB): domain Bacteria; phylum Acidobacteriota; class Terriglobia; order Bryobacterales; family UBA6623; genus UBA6623. The sequence continues at coordinate 1,464,491 of CBDFIU010000005.1, forward strand.
ACGATGTTTTCAGCGCTAACGACTTTTTCAACAACAGCTCCGGGGTCGAGACGCCGCGGCTCAACCGCAACCAGTTCGGCGGGCGCATCGGCGGGCCGATTCGCAAGAATCGCACTTTTTTCTACCTCGGCTACCAACAGACCCGCCAGGTGAAAGGGATCTCGGAAAACCGCACGGTCTACACCGCCCCGGCGCGGCAAGGCATTTTCCGCTATCTCGACCGGCTTCAAAATACGCCGGCGAACGTCGCCGCCAACCCCGCCGCGGTTCACGGTGTCGACCTGCTGGGTTGCGGCCCGGGCGTCGCCGCAACGCTCGACCGTGATTGCGTCGACCGGCGTTTCAACGGTGCCGACCCAACCTCGCTCGACCCTTTCATCACGGGGACTATCTTCGGCGTGATGCCGCTGCCGAACAACATGGATACCGGCGACGGATTAAACACCGGCGGGTTCCGTTTCAACGCGAAATCGTCGTTGACAGAACACTTGCCGAGCGCTCGTTTTGATCACCGCTTCAGCGATCGGCACAGCTTCTACACCACGGCGAACTATGTCGACCGCGACATCGAGGGCGATTTCATCAACAATCGGCTGCCGGTCTATCCCAGCCTCGACCCGATCGGAAGCCGCGTGACGCATTCGAAAGGATTCTCGGCCGCGCTGACATCGACTTTCACGCCCACCCTCGTCAACGAAGCACGCTTCGGTTTCCTCGGCGGCGAAAACGCTTTCTTGATCAACCAGCCTTTCGCAACGCCGTTTACGCTCAATCTCAATACGATTCGGGACCCCTATGAATGGGACGACAATGACGACGTTCGCGACAATCGCACGCTGCATTTGCGCAACGTTACGAGTTGGATTCAGGGCAAGCATCAGTTGAAATTCGGCGTCGAGTGGCGGCAGCGCTTTGTCGACCGCTACGATTTCGATCGCGTCAATGCTTTCGGAGCGATCGGCTTCGATGACAACGATACGCCCGACGCCTTCTCGTCGGGGGACCTCAATAGTCTGAGCGGCGCGGCGAGGATGAACTCGGCCAATGCCGAGACGGCCCGCGACATGATCAACAATCTCACCGGCTTTGTCGGCGAGGTTTTTTCGAACTACAACGTTTCGAGCCTCAACTCCGGTTTCGTTCCGCTATTTCCTGAAAGACGATCGTTCAAGAATCACGAGTTCGATTGGTTCGTCAACGACCGCTGGCATGTGCGCCCGAACTTGACGTTCAATGTGGGTTTGCGCTGGGAATACGCCACGGTGCCGTATGAGGTCAACGGTTTAGCGCTGGCGCCGGAGGGCGGCTTGGACGCGGTCTTCGGTGTGTCGGGTCGCTCGGGTTTTTTCAACCCGGGGACTTTCGGCGGCACGAGCTGTGACTCGTTGAGCGGGCTGCCGCGAGCGAAGACCACCGCCAACGCCGTGGGGTTGATTCGTGACTGCGCGACACGCTACCTGCCGGCGACATCAAGCAACGGCCGCCCGCTGTGGAACGATGACCTCAACAACTTCGCCCCGGTGGTCAGCATTGCCTGGGACCCTTTCGGCGACGGCAAAACCTCGGTGCGCTCGGGTTTTCGGATCAGCTACATCCAGGACCATTTCTCTTTGGTCGGTCGGTTTGAACCTCGACGACAACGAGGGCCTGGAAGTTCGCCAATCCTGCGTGACCTCCGACGGCGAATGCCTCAGTAACCCGCGTCTGCTGCGCGATGTGATGAACGGCGGCTCGCCGCCCCTACCACCGACGCCCGCGTTTCAGTTGCCCGCCGCGCGCTCCATTCTCGACAGCTCGACGATCGACTTTCGCACCTACGACTCCAATCTCGCGACCGACTACTACGCCGAGTGGACATTGGGCGTTTCCCGCGAGATCTTCGAGAACTGGGCGCTGGAGGTTCGCTATATCGGCAACCGCGGCATCAAGCTCAAACGCACGGCCAATTACAACGAGATCAATGTCGATGCCCAAGACCCTGTCACGGGTCGGACTTTTCGCAACGCCTTCGTTGTGGCCCATCATAACTTGGATTGCAACCGCGGCAACGGAGGCGGCAACACGTTTCTCGACACCACCGGCGTCGACTGCATCCAACCGAATCCGCTCATGGGGGCGCTGGTCGCCAATGACGCCGGGCGCCTCGGTTCGCGCACGGGCCTGTTGACGGCCCTCGAGCGCAATGAAACCGGACAGTTCGTCCACCGGCTGACGCAAGTTGAGACCTCACGGCCGGGGTCGCGGCAGGGGCGCATTCGGGGCGGCAGTTTTTGGGGACAAGTGCTCGACGGGCGATTCCCCGCTAACTTTTTCCAGGTCAACCCCTTCGTCGCCGACGCCCGGGTGTTGGTCAACGACAGCAGCTCCAACTACAACGCCCTCGAGGTCGAAGTGCGGCGGCGCTTCGCGGGTGGGTTCTCGTTTCAGAGCAGCTATACGTTCGGACGGGCGATCGCGGATTTCGACGGCGACGAGAATTCGCTGTTGAACGCCGTGCGCCCCAGCTCGGTGCGCTATCCGCGTTCGACGCGCGGGGAGTTCGCCCCGCGGCACTTGTTCAAAACCAATTGGATCTATGAATTGCCCATTGGCCCCGGCAAGGCGTTTCTCAACCAAAAGGGCGCGGCCGGTCGAATCTTCGGCGGTTGGCAATTCGGCGGCATCGTCAACTGGCGCGGCGGCAGGCCGTTGACGTTCATCTCTCGCGTCGGGACGTTCCACCGCAACGCGGTTTCGATCTTGAATACCGTGAACCTGACCGAGAACCTCGACGCCGGCGAGTTGCGTGATCTGACGGGTCGCCGGGACGTCGGCGGCGGCGTCTTCTGGATCGATCCCTGCACGTCGTCTTTTCTCGGCGGGTCTTGCACGAGCGGTTCGCCCGAAGGTTTGCTCGAGCTTCCCGAACCGGGCGAATTAGGTCGGCTGGGAACCGGACTTCTCTTCGGGCCTCGGCGGTTTCTATTCGACTTCAGCCTGGCGAAGAGAACGCATCTGGGCGAGGGCGTGGAAGTAGAATTCCGTTGGGAGGTTTTCAACGCCTTCAACAACGTGAATTTCCACACGCCGCAATTCGACGTCACCAAATTTCGGTCAGGATGGGTATTTACTTGACTCAGGTGACCACAAGATGTAGGATCGGGGAAATGGAAGATTATCCTCGGAATCTGGCCGAGTTCGAGGCGCGTTTCGCCACCGAGCAGGCCTGTCGAGAGTATCTGTGTCAACTCCGCTGGCCGGAGGGTTTTCGTTGTCCGCGATGCGGGCACGACAAAGCGTGGGCGGTGCGGACAGCGCTGCTGGAGTGCGCCGGCTGCGGGCATCAAGCTTCTCCAACGGCGGGCACAATATTTCAAGACACCCGCCAACCCCTCCAGAGTTGGTTTCGAGCCATGTGGTGGCTCACGAGCCAGAAGAACGGGGCGAGCGCGCTGGGCTTGCAGCGGGTGTTGGGCCTGGGCAGCTACAAAACGGCCTGGACTTGGTTGCATAAGCTCCGGCGCGCCATGGTGCGCTGATTGTAGTGGAGCGGCCGAGGAAGATGGTGCCGGCATCGGGCGGGTTCGGATACGCACCATTCCCAACGCCTCCGGGGACAGCTTGATGGCCTTCGTCGGCGAGTCGATCGAACCCGGCAGCGTGGTCCATACCGACGGTTGGCTGGGATACGAACCGCTCGAAGGCGACGGCTATCGCCACGAGGTGAGCTACCTGGAGGGGCAACCGGCGCGCGCCTCGAAACTGCTCCCCCGGGTGCACCGCGTGGTGTCGTTAGTGAAGCGCTGGATACTGGGCACGCATCAAGGAGCGGTCAGTCACGAGCATCTCGACTCCTACCTCGACGAATTCGCCTTCCGCTTCAACCGCCGCAAGTCCAGAAGTCGAGGCAAGCTCTTTTACCGCCTGGTTCAACAGGCCGTCGCCGTGCCACCGGCACCCTACAAATCGCTGGTCGGAGGCACCGCGACACGCGCTACGGACGACCACAACATGTAGGGGCTATTTCCCAATACCTGAGTCAAGTAAATACCCATCTCGGTCAGATCACCCAGACGGTTTCCGAACCCCGCGTGATGCAATTTGCCTTGAAGGTGAATTTCTAGAAGTGGCGTTGGTGGTCCCCGGCCGGCCGAAACCGCGCCGAGGACCGGAGCCCACAAGGGGCGTGTCCGCGTGGACAGGATTTCATTGTAGACGCTCGGCGGCGGCCGCGCTAAAATAGGGCCGCCTGCGTGCGGTTCCGAAAACGCCGCGGCTTGAACACCGATCCGAGATTTTCTACTATGAGCCGACCCATTACGCTTATGACAGGTCAGTGGGCGGACATGCCCCTGGCCGAGTTAGCCGAAAAAGCCGCGGGGTGGGGTTACGACGGGCTCGAGCTGGCGACCTGGGGCGATCACCTCGATGTCTTTCGGGCCGCCGAAGACCCCGCTTATTGCGCCGCCCAAAAAGCCTTGCTCGCAAAACACGGGCTCGATTGTTGGGCGATTTCCTGCGCCATCGCCGGGCAGTTGACGCTCGACCCCAACAACGACGCCCGCTCCGACGCCTTCGCGCCCGCCGATTGCGCGGGCGACCCGGACAAGAAACGCGAATGGGCGATTCGTTCCGTGACAGCTTCGGCCCAAGCGGCGCGCAACATGGGCGTCCCGGTGGTGACAACCCTGGCGGGTTCGTCGATTTGGCACTTGCTCTACAGTTTTCCGCCCGTCGCCGAGGAAACCATCGAAGCGGGCTTCCGTCATTTCGCTGAAGTCTGGAACCCGCTCTTCGATGCCTTTGACGAAGCCGGCGTGCGCGTTGCCTACGAATGCCACCCGACCAGCATCGCCTATGACATCATTACCGCCGAGCGAATGCTCGACGCCGTGGGGCGGCGCGAGACCTTGGGTTTCAATTTCGACCCCAGCCATCTACTCTGGCAATACGTCGACCCGGCTCGGTTTATCCGCACCTTTCCCGACCGCGTCTATCACGCCCACATGAAAGACTGCGGTCTCCAATTGGACGGCAGAACCAGCCTTCTCGGCTCGCACCTGAACTTCGGGCAAGCCGAGCGGGGTTGGGATTTCCGTTCGCCCGGCCACGGCGCGGTCGACTTCGAAGAGATCATCCGCGCCCTCAACGAGATCGGTTATCAAGGTCCTCTTTCCGTCGAGTGGGAAGACGCCGGCATGGACCGCGAGCACGGCGCCGCCGACGCGCAACAGTTTATCCGCAACCTCGATTTCACGCCCTCGGGCAGAGCGTTTGACGCGGCTTTCGGGGAATAGTGGCCTGGACAGCGTGCCCTCTGGTCAATCGAAAGTTCGAATACCGTCAAGTTTGGCGCCGCGTGATATTCTCAATGAGAGGTTCTTTTTGACGTGCGCATTTCGGCTGGTTGCGTCGCTTTACTGATAATTCCTGTGGTTCTATTGGCCCAACAGCGTCAAAGTCCCGCGCCTGAATCGGAAAATGACCACGAAATTCTGCTCATCTTGCATGAGCGGACGCAGCGCATACAGGGAGCGATCGATAAGGTCGATGACACTGTCAACATCTCGAGAGCACGATTGTGGAAATCCAGGCCTCACAGGCCCAGATGACCGGAAGAATGGAAACAGCTTTCACCATTTTCATCGCGCTCCTAGGCGTGCTCGTGCCCTTATTGATGTTTGTCCTTGGCTGGTTGGGCAACAACGTCCATAAGCACGCCCAGGCCATCCAGAAGCTAAACACGCTCCTCGATCAGCGCGAAGATAATGAGGCCCGCGCGGTTCGACAACGGCTCGAATAAAATTGACTACGTGCTGCCGCGGTTTGGTTACCATTCCCGCCGGACCCTGTGCCCTACTACGGCTCCTTGTCCGAATCGCTGTCCGCCGCGGCCGGCAGGCTCGCGTGGAACTCCCGCAGCCTCTTCACATGCTCGGGTCCTTCGCGCACAACAATGTCGCTGTGGTGCGCGCCCTCGACCGACCAAAATCGCTTAGGCTCATTCGCAAGCTCGAAGACTTCCTGCCCCAAGTCGTAGGCGATCACTTGGTCTTGCGTCCCGTGCAGGACGAAGACGGGCGTTTTGACTTGCGCGATCTTGGCGCCGGTTGAAAGACCCGAGACGACAAGCGGTCCGATCAACGGCAACACCCGAGCCGCCACCGCTCGTGCCGAGGGGAAGGGCGCCTCCAAGACTACGCCCGCCGAAGGCTTTCTCGCGGCCAAATCGACGGCGACCGCACTCCCAAGCGACTCGCCATAGAGAACGATCTCTTCCGGTGCATACCCGTGTGACGTTAGGTGCTCGTAGGCCGCGTCGGCGGCCCTGTAACACCCCCCCTCCGAAGCCGAACCGTCACTTTTCCCATAACCGGGATAGTCGATGATCAGCATCGGCGTGCCAGCCTCGAGAACAGCCTCGATGTGGTCAACCCGGTGCGACAAGTTCCCGGCGTTGCCGTGAAAATAGAGCGTGATCAGCGGGCTTGAGTCCGCCGCGGGAATCATCCAACCGTGAATCTTGACGCCGTCGGAGGTCCGAAGCCACACGTCCTCGGCTTTCCAATGCGCTTGCATCTCCCAAGGCCCGTCGGGGTAGCGGGTCGGGTGAAACGTCGCCCTGTTAGCGAAGAAGGTCAGCACGAAGTAAGTCCACAGGCCGAGCAGCGGCCAACCAATCCAACGGGGAATACGCGGCGCGGGCATCGAGACTTTCCATTCTTACAGGTCGTGGACCGCCGCGTCCGAGGGGGGAACAAGACAAACCCGAGTGTTTGTCACTGCTCGTTACGGCAAGGGCTTGACGCGAATATTGCGGTAATAGACGGTGCTGCCCGGGTCGTGGCCCTGCAGCGCGAAGGTGCCGCTGTCAATCTTCCGCTGTGGGAAGTTTTGGCCGTTGGCGGGATCGATCAGGCCGGGCCAATCGTCGGGTTCCGTCCATTCGATCACGGTTTTGCCGTCGACCTTGATCGTGACCTTCTTCCCTTGGACGATGATGTGCTCGGTGAACCACTCGCCGTCCCGCGCGGGCGCCTTGGCGATGTCGGAGACGGCATAAAGGCTGCCGGTCTTGCGCGGGTCTTTGTAGGTATTGTTGACCTGGACTTCGAAACCCTTATCCGGCCAGCCGACTTCCTGATAAGCCGTGTGGAAGTAGATGCCGCCGTTCGAGTTGTGCTTGGTCTTGACGTCGACCTTCAGCTCGAAATTCTGAAACCTGCCGCCGTTGACGTCGCCGACGTAGAAAAGGTGGCTGCGCTCGCCCTTGGCGACGAGGACCCCGTCGTGCAATTGAAACGTGCTTTTCGTTTCGCTTGCACGCCAGCCGTCGAGGCTTGAGCCGTCGAAAAGCGTGATCCAGCCGTCGTCGGCCGCCGAGGCGGCGCCGAGCGCGAGGCAAAAAGCGAGCAAAGAGATACGAATCGTAGTCATAGCGTCATCCTAACTTGGCGAGGCCCGTGGGCCGCTGATGTATTGTATCAGCCGCGACCGTCAACCTTTCCCGTGACCCCGACCGCGCGGCACCGGCCGTCGTGACAAAGACCGTGCTTGACCGCCCTACCGGCCCTGGACCCCGCTCAGCCAATTCTGGACAACTTGGATCTTTGCCGCTTGGCCTGCTTCCCCGGCGTTGTCGGCGATCACGAAGCGTTCGCCATCGGCCGACACGTCGTATTGGGGATAGTAAGACCTTGCCAAGCGCGGATGCTCAAACAAGCGGGTCGCCGAGCCGGCGGCAAACGTCGGGCGCATCTTCACGGAAACCGCGATCAGCGTGGAGTCCTCGACATAGAACAATTCCCTACCGTCGCGGCTCCACACCGGTTGCGTTCCGCCATTGCTCGACACTGTGATCCGCCGCCCGCCCTCGGGGAACGGCTGGACATAGACCTCGTATTGCCCCGACTCGTCCGAAGAGTAGGCGATAAAACGGCCGTCGGGAGAATGCTTGGCGGCACGTTCGGAAAAAGGCGTCTCTAAGAAGACGCGCGGTTCCCAACCACCCTGTTCGGTCCGCTCCAGGTAACTGACATCCATTTCGTCCGGGGACTCGCCTAGGCCGTAGAGCATGTACTTTCCATCCCGGGACCAATCGGATACCGTTTCCGAAAGTGGAGTGGTGAGCAGTGCCTTGAGTTCTCCGCCGCCGTCGGCGGGCCGCAGGAAGCTGTCGGTCGCCCCCGAGCGAAACGAGAAAAAGGCAATTTCCTCTCCATCTGGCGACCAAACCGCTCGGAAGTCCAGCGCGGGATCGGTGGTCAAGCGGGTCCTCACCCCGAGTTCGATGTCGTAGACCCAGACGTCCTGATTGCCGTTCTCGAGTCCGGAAACCGCCAGGCGCCGTCCGTCGGGTGATAGCGAGGGGTCGAAGGTGTCCTGAAGCGGTCGGCCGATCTGCTCTCCCGGAACCCCCTGCCGGCTGAACCATCGCGGTTGTTGCAGGCTGCCTTCACCGCCGTCGTAGTAAACCAGGGTTCCGTCGGAGGCGATGCTAGGCCCCCGCGCGTCCTGGGCGATAGGGAAGGCTTCCCCTTCGGGCCTCAGACTGTCGAGGGAAAAGGGCCGGGCCCACAGCTCGAAATCGATAGGCGACGCTTGATAGACAATATGCCCGGCCGCATAGAACGGCACGTGCCCCCGCCCCAACTCCTCGCTCCGGCCGCTCTCCAGATCCCGGATCACCATCGTGCGCCCACTCAGGGTCCCTTTTGTGAACATCAGGACGCGAGGTCCCGCTTCAGCGGGCAAAAATCGGGGCCCCACAACAAGTCGCCGCCCGAGCCCTCCGACGGCAGGTCTGGGGACGCCCCGGAAACGTCTTGCGGCGAGATCAGCAACTTCGGCGTTCCACCCGCTGCCGCGACTTCATGGAGCGCGCTGCGGGAGCTGAATACGATCACGCCACCATCGGGACTCCATGCGCCGCTGCCAATGATGCCGGCCGGCTTTGCACAAAGGCGCGTGGGGAGACCGCCCAACACCGATACCTTCTTGACTTCGTCCGGCGTGGCAAAACCGATGAAGCTGCTGTCGGGCGACCAAAACGGCCCGCGGGCTCCCTCGGTTCCTTCGATGAGGCGAGGTTGCCGCTGATCGAGATCCCAAACCCACAGATTGCTTGCCGGCTGAGCGCTGACGAAGGCGATGTGCTTTCCGTTCGGGGAGATTGCGACCGGCACCCTGACGAGGCCGACCAGGGGCAGATCGACCGGCGGCGTCATGCTGAAACGGCGCACAGGGGCCGGGGGTGCGCTTTCGCGGAAATGAACGAACGCGAGAGCGAGTAGAGCCGTTGCGGTAAGAGCCAGGGCGGCTTGGAGCAAGCGGTAGGAGGCGGGGCGCGGTCCGGCTGCTTGGGCGGGTGGGGCTGTTTGCGCGATGGTGGTTGCGGCGGGAGCTTGGCTGGGACCGGCACGAGTGCCGGTCGCTACCGGGGAACCCATCACTGCCGCCGCGCCGGTCGCTATGGGCGCGGTTCGTAGAATCGTCGATTTGCCGGACTTGATCTTCTCGTTCAGATTCCGCAGATCAACGATCAAGTCCCCGGCATTCTGATAACGATCGTCGGGCCCCTTCGCCAGGCATTTGCCGACCATCCACTCGAGTTCCATTGGCACGCCGGTGCGCAGGCCGGTGAGCGGCTCGGGCTCTTCGCTGGTGATGGAATACATCACCGCCTGCCGGTAGTCGCCCTGAAAGGGCAGCCGTCCCGAGACCATCTCGTAAAGCACGACGCCGAGCGCCCAGATGTCGGTGCGATGGTCGGTTCCCGCGCCCATCGTCTGCTCGGGCGACATGTAGGCGGCCGTTCCCAGCGTCGAGTCTTGCCTGGTGAGCCGCGAACGCTCGGCCAACTGCGCTAACCCGAAGTCCATAATCTTGACGAGCCGTTCGGAGGCGCCCTTGGGCGTGATCATCAAATTGGCCGGCTTGATGTCGCGGTGGTAGATCTTCTTGGCGTGGGCTTCTTCGAGCCCCTTGCCGACCTGAATGCCGAAATCGAGAATCTCCTTGAACTCAAGCGGCCCGTCCTCGATCTTTTCAGCCAATGTGCGGCCTTCGAGATAGGCCATTGCGATGAAGAGTTTGTCGTCTTCTTCGTTGATCTCGTAGACGGTACAAATGTTGGGGTGATCGAGCGCGGCCGCGGCCTGCGCCTCACGGACAAAGCGGGCCTTTTCCTCGTCGGCCCCAACCAGATGCGCGGCCAGGAATTTCAGCGCGACAGGGCGCTGGAGCTTCGTATCGGTGGCTTTGTAGACGACACCCATCCCGCCTTCACCGAGCTTTTCGGTGACCTGGTAGTGGGCGATGGATTTACCAATCAACGTTCACGATTGTACCGTGGTCGGCGCGCCACGTCGGGGGGGGCGATGTCCGCGGGTTTGCCCATGGCCTCAGACGGCTTCCATATCGCGCCAGTTGGGCCCCTGTTTCACATCGACGATGAGCGGCACGCTGAGCTTCTCGACGTTCTCCATCTCCGTCTTCACCATGGCGGCGAGATCGGCGACTTCCTCCTCAGGCGCTTCGAAGAGCAGCTCGTCGTGGACTTGCAATAACATCAATGCCCGGCGGCCTTCGTCGCGCAGTCGTCGGTCGACGCGAATCATTGCCCGCTTGATCAGATCCGCCGCCGAGCCTTGGATCGGCGAATTGATCGCCGTGCGCTCGGCGAATCCGCGCTGATTGGGATTCTTCGCGTCAATGTCGGGAATCGGCCGCAGCCTCCCGAACATCGTCCGGGTCTCACCGCTCTTGCGGGCGCGGGCAATGGCCTTGTCGATGAACGTCTTGACGCCCGAGTACAAGGTGAAATAGGCGTCGATATACTCGCGCGCATCGGCCGCGGGAATGCCCAGTTGCTTCGAGAGCCCGAAGGGGCTGAGGCCGTAGACGATGCCGAAGTTGACGGCTTTGGCGCGGCGGCGTTCTTCGGGGCCGACCATCAACGGCGGCACGCCGAAGACCTCCGCCGCCGTGCGCGTGTGGATGTCCTCGCCTTTCTGAAAAGCATCGGTGAGGACTTTGTCGCCCGACAGATGGGCCAAGATGCGCAGCTCGATTTGCGAATAGTCGGCCTTGACGAGCGTCCACCCGGGCCGCGCCGTGAAGGCCGCCCGAATTTCACGGCCCAACTCGGTCCGCACTGGGATGTTTTGCAGATTGGGATTGGCCGAGGAGATCCGCCCGGTGGCCGCGCCGGTCTGGTTGAAGGTCGTGTGCAGCCGGCCCGTCGAGGAATCGACCAACACCGGAAGGGCGTCAATATAGGTGTTCTTGAGTTTCGTCAATTGGCGGAACTCGAGAATCCTCGAAGCAATTTCGTGCTGCTCGACCAGCCCCTCGAGCACGTCGGACGCCGTTGAGGGCGTCTTGGTCTTGCCGCGGCGGCCGGGTTTCGGCAGGCCCATGTTTTCGAACAACACATGAGCCAGTTGCTTGGGCGAGTTGATGTTGAAGACCTCACCGGCAAGAGTGTGAATCTCGCTGCTGAGTCTCTCGATATCCCCCTCGAGGCGGCCGGAAAGCTCCGCCAGGCGGTCGCTGTCGAGTTGGATGCCGGCTCTCTCCATGCGCGCCAGCACGGCGGCGAGCGGGAGTTCGATCTCTTCGTAAAGGTCACGCAACTCGAGCCGGTCGATCTCGTCGCTCAATGCGGCCCCGAGTCGCGCGGTCATCGCGGCGGCGGCTCCGGCTCCGGCGGCAAGCGTCGCGCCACACTGCCGGCCCGCGGTCTTCTCCAGCGAATAGTCAGCTCGGATCGGGTTGACGAGAAAGGCCGCCAACATGGTGTCGTCGGCGACGCCGGCGAGCGCCATGCCGCCCGCTTCCAAAGTGTGCTCAGCCGACTTGGCGTCGTGGACGCGCTTGGGACACGCCGCGTCTTCGAGAAAGCGCTTGGCGGCCGAGACGTGCTCGGCGGGCAACAGATAGGCTGCGGCGGGATCGGCGCAAAAGCCGATACCGCCCGCGTCGATCGCCATTTCCGCGTCCGGCCGCGCGAGATCAACGGCGATCGACAAAACCGTGTCGGGGGGCCGGCCTGCGATCCAATCCTCGAAGGCCTCGGCGGAGGTTAGGGTGTGAAAGTCGGTCTCGATCTCGGGTTCGGCCGCCTGGTCGAGTTGGCTGAGCAGACTGTTGAATTCGAGATCTTTGTAAAGCGCCCGTAGCGGTTCGAGCGCCGGCCGGGCGGCTTTGAGAGCTTCGAGGTCGAGAGGGACAGGGGCATCGGTCGCCAGCGTCGCGAGCTTCTTACTCAGCAAGATCTGGTCACTGTTGTTTTGCAGACTTTCGCGATACGTCTTGCGCTTAACCTCGTCGGCGTGCTCGATGGCGCCTTCGACATTGCCGTAGGTTGCGATCAAGTCGCGCGCCCCTTTGTCGCCGATGCCGGGGGCGCCGGGGATGTTGTCGACCGAGTCCCCCTTGAGCGCCAGGAAGTCGGCGATCTGGGAGGGCTCGACGCCCATGACTTCCTTGACGGTTTCGGCGTCGTAGACCAGGTCGCCCTTCATCGGGTTAAGGACAAAGACGCGCTCATCGACGAGCTGCGTAAGATCCTTGTCGCTGCTCACGACATAGACGTCGATATCGTGGCCCTCGGCTTGGCGGGCCAGCGCACCGATCACATCGTCGGCCTCGTAGCCGTCCTCGGCGAGCACCGGAACGCCGTGGGCTTCCAGCAGACGCTCGATGTAGGGCATCTGTTGGATCAAATCGTCCGGCGTCTCGTCGCGGTTGGCTTTGTAGTCGGGGAAGATCTCGTCTCGAAAGGTGGGGCCCCGTCCTTCCCAAACCGCCGCGATGTATTCGGGTCGATGATCATCGACCAGCTTGCGCAGCATGTTGCCGAAGATGTAGATCGCCTCGGTCGGCACGCCCGAGGACGTTCGCATCAACGGAGCGCCGACGCGCGCGCGCCCGTAATAAGCCCGAAAAATCAGCCCAAACGTATCGATCAAAAACAGCCGCGGGGCCTGAGACATGGAGTTAGTGTAGCGGGTCGCTCCGCCGCCGCCGGTTGGGAGTTGAGGCTCGGCCCGGCGCTTGCGCTTAGGGCTCTGGTTCTTCCGTTGCGGCCGCGTCTTCCAACGCCGTCACAACCCGGTTGAGTTCCTCGACCAGCGGCGTGGCGGCGCCGTCGAGCAAAGCATCGGTTACGGCGCGGTAGTACCACAGGGTGCCGTCTCGGCCGCCTTGAAAGAGCAGCCAAACTTCCTCGCGCACTTCGCGATAGTCGCGTAAGACCGAGCGGGCGTTGTGAAGCTTGTCGGCGGCCGAAACCAGGCGCACCGACCGCGAGGCCGTCGAAAGCCGCTCGATATAGGTCTCTTTACGCTGCCGCCAGGGGGGCTTGGGGTTCGTGTCGGCGTCGGTGCAGCCGTCGACGATCTCGGTCACCTGATCGCCGAAACGCCGTCGAACTTCTTCGCGCGCTTCGTCGCCGCCCTGATCTTCGATCGCGTCGTGAAGCAAGGCCGCGATGGCCTCATCCTCGTCGCCGCCGTGTTCGATGACGAGCCCGGCCACCGAGAGCAGATGCGAGACGTAGGGCACGCCGGACCCCTTGCGCCGCTGTTCCTTATGCAGTTGCGCGGCGAAGACCAGAGCTTGTTCAAATCGTTCGGTCAGCGGCATGGCGCAAGGTCTACCCCGACACTTCCGACCATGTCACAATCCGCTTTTCGTCGACCGCCGTGCGGCCCATGATGCAGGTCAGCGTAGCCAGCCGTCCCCAGTCGGCGTTGTTCAAAGGCTCTTTGCTGTCGCGGATGCTCTTGAAAAAGGCATCGACGGCGCGCTGGCTCGCGTCCCGGCCGTCGTCGTCGATGTAGAGCTTCTCGGCCTTGGCCGGTTTGCGTCCCGTCGGGTCGAGCTCGTAGACCGTGCCGCTGGGCAGATCGGCGGCGTATTCCGAACCCCACACGCGCTCTTGAATACCGCTGAAACCGCGCGGGTCAAAGAAGATATGCGTGAAGCACAATTGCAAGTTACCGGGATACTCGTAAATCACTACATAGTGATCCCAGGTCGTCCGCCCGGGCGGGACATCGTTATAAAGGTTAATCCCGCCCGCGCCATAAGCCTGGATCGGGTGCGTGCCCGCCACCCAGTTCATCAGGTCGACGATATGGACGGCCTGCTCCACAATCATCTGGCCGGCGATGCTCTTGTCGAAGAACCACTTCGTCTCGCGCGGTAGATCGCCCGTGTGACGGTTGCCTTGCATGTAGAGCACCTTGCCGATGCCGCCCGAGTGGATGTGTTGCATCGTCGCCACCCGCGCGGGATGAAAGCGCAATTGAAAACCCAACTGCAGCAGCCCGCGCGATGCCTTCGCCGCCTGATGCACGGCCGCGACCTCGGCGGGGTTGATCCCCATCGGCTTTTCGAGATAGAGGTTCTTGTGAACTTCAAGCGCCGCCACGGCCATTTCCTTATGCAGGTTGACGGGCGTCGCGACAAAGACCGCGTCGAGGTCTTTGCGGTCGAGCAGTTCCCGGAAGTCGCGAATCAGGTCGGGCTGGTGCTCCGACGCCCTGGCGGCCGCGCGCAGGCGCGCCATCTCGTCGTTGTCGCAAATCGCGGCGACCTCGACATTCGGCGATTTGAGAATGCGCCGCAGCAACGCCGTTCCGCGTCCCCCGACGCCGATCACGCCGACCCGGATCTTCTCGTTGGGCGACTGCGCGGGCAACAGAGCCGGCGCTCCCGCGGCAAGCACCGCGGCTTGAGACTTTACGAAACTTCTACGGCTGACTTCGGGTCGATCTTTCACGACAAACTCCTTCGTTGGGCGGGGTATTGCTGTTCGGGGCGAAAAAGGGAAACTGTCACGGGGCGAAAAAGCGGGGGCGAAAAAAGGGGGACTGCCATCCGATTTTCGTTCGATGAACATCTCTGATCTCCTACACCCTTCGATACCGAAAATCGGTGGGTGTACCCTTTTTTCGCGTAGTCGGACCTACAACACGGACGGGTTACAAGCCCCGCAGCTTCTCGAGCAACGCGACACCTTCGCGAATATCAGCCTGCTGGGCCTCGCCGACAATCTCTCGTTCAATCGTCAACGGACCGCTATAGCCGATTTCCTTGAGTTTCGCGACAAAGCGGTCCATGCCGACATCGCCCTTGCCGAGCGGAGTCTCGGCGCCCCATTGACCGGGCTCGACAGGCCACTTCGCATCCTTGCAATGAACAGTCATCACATGGTCGCGAACGATCTCGAGCGCTTCAAGCGGCTCGCCCGATCCATAGAGAATCATATTCGCCGGATCGAAGTTGACGCCGAGGTTCTCGCGATCGACATCGGCGATGAATTCCTTGAGCGTCGCGGCCGGTTCTTGGCCGGTCTCGAGCGCAAACGTCTGACCGTTCGCGCGGCAGCGATCGCAGACCCGCCGGACCATCTCCCGCACGGCAATGTAATCAGGGTCGGCGGAATCCTCGGGGACGAAGCCGATATGCGTCGCCAGCCCTGGGACTCCCATCTCGCGAGCGAAATCACTGCACTCGTAGGTGCGCGCCTCGCGCTCCTCCCGCGTCACGCGCGGCACGAACCCGACCGTCTCTTGGACGGTGGGGATGTCGGCGTAGCTTTCACCGCGATAGGCCGCGAAGACCGTCGCGACTTCGAGCCCCTCGGCATCGACCGCGGCCTTCCAATCTCGCGCCGCCTCGGTGCTCAACGCCGCGTCGCCGTGAATGCCGAGTTGCCCGCAGCCGACGCCGAGTCCGGTGACCATGCGAGCAATCTCGGCCGGGGAAGCTTGCACGCCCAACTCCCCGCCGGTCCAAAACATGACGCCGACTTGCAACGGTTCCAATGTAGTTTCCCTTTGCTTCGTGGTCGCGCGGATGCCTTGAAAAAATGGGGACTGTACCGAGCGCTGATTGAGCAAGTTCGCTTGAATCAATCAGTCCACTCGACGCGAAGTGGACTGTCCCCATTTTTTCAAGGCATCCGCGCGACCCCGCACATTGTAACTCAGTCAGCCCCCCTTGGCTCGACAATCGGGTAGACTACACTGCTGTGATCGGGCAAACCATTTCCCATTACAAGATCCTCGAAAAACTCGGGGAAGGCGGGATGGGAATTGTCTATAAAGCCGAGGATTTGCGCCTGCAACGGCTGGTCGCGCTCAAATTCCTTCCCGCCAAGGCGCTCGGCTCGGACGATGCCAAGGCGAGATTCTTTCGCGAAGCCCGCGCGGCGGCGGCGCTGAATCACCCCAATATTTGTACGGTTTACGAAATCGACGAGGTCGACGGGCAGACCTTCATCGCCATGGCCTATCTCGATGGCCGCGAGCTGACGGCGGTGATTGGAGAAGGGCCGCTCGACGTTGAGCGATTGATCGATTTCGGGATACAAATGGCCGAGGGGCTCGACGAAGCTCACAGCAACGGCACGGTCCATCGCGACATCAAACCGGCCAATGTCATGGTCACCACCAAGAGCCGCCCGGTTGTTATGGATTTCGGATTGGCGCAACTGACTTCAGCGGCCTCGAAGCTGACCCGTGAGGGCACAACCGTCGGTACCTCGGCCTACATGTCGCCCGAACAGACGCTGGGCGATAAGACCGACCATCGCACCGATATCTGGGCCCTCGGCGTGGTGCTCTATGAGATGGCGACCGGGCGGCTGCCCTTCGAAGGCCTTTACGAGTAGGCGATTCTCTACTCGATACTCCACGAGCAGCCCGACGCGATCACGGGCTTGCGCACGGGGATCCCGGTCGAGCTCGAGCGCATCGTCAACAAGTGCCTGGCGAAGAAGGCCGAGGAGCGCTATGAGACCACCGGGCACCTCGCGGCCGACTTGCGGGGTCTGCGCCAAAGCGGCGAGTCCCGCCCGGCGCGGCGGTCTTCCTCGGCGGTGCAAGAGGTTCGCCCGTCGATCGTGATCCTGCCGTTTCAAAACCGCGGGCGCGACGAGGAGGACGAATACTTCTCGGACGGCGTCACCGAGGACGTGATCACGGCGCTCGGCAAACTCAAGGGACTGCGCGTGATTCCCCGTGCCTCCGCGTTTCACTTCAAGGGCAAGCGACCGCAACTGCACGAAATCGTCGAGGCTCTCCATGTCGGCCACGTCTTGGAAGGCAGCATCCGGCGGGCAGGCGATCGCGTGCGGATTACCGTCGAACTCGTCGACGCCGTTGAAGGCGATCAAATTTGGACCGAGCGTTATGACCGCGTTCTGGAAGACATCTTCGACGTCCAGGACGAGATCGCTCAGGCGATCGCGAGTCAGCTCAAGATCGAGCTGATCAGCAAGCAACGGCTAGTCGAGAAACCAACGTTCAACGAGGAGGCTTACCAACTCTACCTAAGGGGCAGGCACCTGATTTACCGCTTGACGGGAGAGAGTATACAGAAGGGTCTAGAGCTTCTGGGGCGCGCTCGCCAACTCGATCCGGCCTTTGGGCAAGCGTACGCCGTGGAGTCCCTCGGATATCTCGCTCTCACGGTACTGGGTTGGACAGCCTCCGACGAGGCGTTGAAGCAAGGAAAGTCCATGGCCGTCAAAGCGATCGAGATCGACGACAGCCTGGCCGAGGCGCATTCGTTTTACGGTATGGCAGTGATGTTTGCCGATTGGGACTGGCCCAAGGCGGAGGCCGCCGTACGCCGAGCGGTGGCGTTGAACCCGGAAAGCCCAGACACCCGGTCCTGGTTAGCCGAACTGTTGATTCCGATGGGCCGCCTTGACGAAGCGCTGGCCGAGGCGCTCAAGGCATGCGAACTCGACCCCCTATCGGTGGAAGCGAATCGCAAGGTGGCGATGTGTCAGCTTCATTCGCGTGACTACGAAGCTTGCATCCAGAACTGCCGGCGGGTTTTGGATCTCGACGCGCAGCATACGCTTTCCTACGGGTATCTCGGCCTCGCCCAATGCTTTGCCGGGAGCGTTGACGACGCGTTGGAGACGCTGCGAAAGGCATGTGACTCGCCGGCCTACGATCCTTTGTCGCATGCCTGGTTCGGTTATGTTCTCGGTCGAGCGGGAAGACACGATGAAGCGCGCAAGATTCTCGCGGGGTTGCGGGCGCGCGGGGAGAAAGGCCTTCCATCTTCTTGGCTCATTGCACATCGGTCGAGGATGTTTTATCCGAATCCACCCATTCTGTTACCTCCGCGCACAACCCGAGCCGAGCCGCCTCGCGGCGCGGTCACATTGCGCGGAGGAAGACCGCGCCGCGAGGCGGCTCGGGTGGCCGGCAGACTCATCAGGGCGTGTGTTTTCTCCGTCGCGCAAGCTCACAGGTTCGGGAGACACGAACCGATGAATCGGTTCGCGGCAAGCGTGGACGCTCACGCCACATCCTGAGCTTCCGCGGCGAGGATAATTCCGCAGCCACACTCTTGACAGCGCGCACGACGCAGGCTTTACTTAACTAAATGGTTAAACATAACCCCTCCTCGATCGATGCCGCGTTCGCGGCTCTGGCGGATCCGATTCGCCGCGGCATCGTCGAGCGGCTGGCGCGGGGAGAAGCCGCCGTCGGCGAGTTGGCCGCGCCGTTCGCGGTTTCGGCGCCCGCGATCTCGCGGCATCTGCGCGTGCTCGAACACGCCGGTCTGCTGACACGGACCAAACGCGGGCGGGTGCATCACTGCCGCCTGAACCCGCGTCCCATGGCGGACGCCGCCGAGTGGATCGCCGACTGCCGCCGCTTCTGGAAGGGGCAGTTCGATTCGCTCGAGAAGTTTCTCAACGAACAAGACAATCCAACAGCATCCAAGGAGCAGAACACATGGCCACCCCAAGCCCGAGTCTCGACACCACGCTCGAAATCAAGCGCACCCTCCAAGCGCCGCGCGAAAAAGTCTTCGAAGCCTGGACGGACCCCGAAAAGTTGAATCGCTGGTTCGCGCCGAGCGACGAGTATGAGGTCAGCGCCGAATGCGATCCTCGTCCCGGAGGCAGCTACCGCATTCAGATGACCCACAAGGACGGCAATGTGCATACCGTCGTAGGGGAATACCGCGAGGTGAGCCCGCCCGAGAAGCTCGTCTTCACCTGGTCATGGGAAGACGGCACCGTCCAAGGGTCGCTGGTGGCGGTGGATTTCCGCGATGTGGACGGGGCGACCGAAATTACCCTGACGCACAGCGGGTTCCCGAGTGCCGAATGGCGCGACAAGCACAACGAAGGCTGGAACGGCTGCCTGTCGCGGCTGGAAGCGCTGTCGGGTTAGCCGGGCTTATTCCGCTCGCGTGACGGACTTGATGACGACGGCGATTTCCGGGACGTTCTGGTGTCCGCTCTTGGTGGTCGTCTTGACCTTGGCGATTTCGTCGATCACGTCCAGTCCTTCGGTCACCTTGCCGAAAACGCAGTAGCCCCAGCCGTCTTGCGCTTGGTCCCTATCCAAGAACCCGCTGGTGGCGTGGTTGACGAAGAACTGCGCGGTGGCGCTGTGGGGGGCGGATGTGCGAGCCATGGCTACGGTCCCGCGCTCGTTTTTCAGGCCGTTGGCTGACTCGTTTTGAATCATGCCGCGAGTGGCCTTTTGGCTCATGCTAGGGCTGAAGCCGCCGCCTTGGATCATGAATCCGGGTATGACGCGATGGAAGATCGTGCCGTCGAAGAATTTATCGTCGACATAATCCAGGAAGTTCTTAACGGTTTCGGGTGCTTTTTCAGCATCGAGCTCGATCTTGATCGTCCCTTTGCTGGTTTCCATGATGACCACGGGCTTGGTGTCCTCGACTTTCGGTTTGGGTTTCGGCTTGGGAGCGGGCGGCTCCGGTTTCAGTTCGGGCGGCTTGAGTTCCGCTGTCTCGACGGGTTCTTCAGCCGGTTCAGGCGGCGGAGGTTCTTTCACCTCGGCTGTTTCGGGTTCGGTTTCCGGCGGGGCCGACGATCCGCACCCGAGGGAAATCAACGCGACCGTCAGACCGAACAGCAGAGCGACCTTGGCGAATTTCATCAGTAGCTCCTGAATGAAGAGGACTCGGCCCCGCCGGGGCGTCGCGCTCCTCGCACGAGATTCTATAGTGTAGCAATGCCTCTGCGTCCCTAAGACGCCGGTTACCTTGGCCCGCACGAGATAAATTTGGAAAGTCGCGTCGCGACGTGGCGCACGTCTCCAGGCGTGCCGTGTCGGCATTCGTGCCGACATGTCTTGCGTTTCACCACCGCGACTCGTCCGCTCTGGCCCGCAAGCACCCCATGCCTCATCGCTACGACGTCATTTTCATCGGCGGCGGCCATAACGGTCTCGCCGCCGCCGCGCGGTTGGCCGGGGCGGGCTTGCGTGTGCTCGTGCTTGAGCGCCGCGAAATTGTCGGAGGCGCGGCCGTAACCGAGGAAATTTTCCCGGGCTTCCGTGTCTCGACCGCGGCCTACCTAATCAGCCTGTTGCAACCAAAGGTCGTCGACGAACTCGATCTCCCATCTTTCGGCTACAAGGTCGACCCCAAGGATCCGTCATTTTTCTCGCTCTTCCCCGACGGCCGTACCTTGACGATGTGGTGGGACGAGGCGAAGACGCTCGCCGAGTTGGCGCGCTTCTCCGCGCGCGACGCCGAGGCCTACCCCGCCTACCGCCGCTTCGTTTCACGGCTCGCCGCGGTCGTCGAACCGATGCTGCTGAGCACGCCGCCGAACGTTCCCCCCCGCTCGCCGGGTGATGTGATCGAAACGTTGCGACTCGCCGGGCGACTGCGCGGGCTCGACCGGCGTCATCTCTCGGGATTGCTGAAAATCATGGCCCAGAGCGCCGGGGAGTTCCTCGACGAATGGTTCGAATCGGACGAAATCAAGGCCACGCTCGCGACCGACGGGGTGATCGGCGCCAACGGCGGCCCGCTTTCGCCCGGCACCGCCTACGTCTTACTGCATCACGTGATGGGCGGCGTCGGGGGAGTCCCCGGGCTGTGGGGTTTCGTGCGCGGCGGCATGGGCGCGCTGACCGCGGCCATGGCGAGAGCCGCGAGGGCTCGCGGCGCCGAGATCCGTTGCGGGGCGGAGGTGCACCGAGTCGTCGTTCGCAACGGCCGGGCGCGGGGCGTGGCGCTTGCCTCGGGCGACGAATACGAGGCGCGCGCCGTGGTTTCGAACGCCGATCCGAAAAGGACCTTCTTGGGTTTGCTCGATCAGGGTGATCTCGATCCCGCATTCCGGGCCGCGATCGAGCGCTATCGTTCCGAAGGCACGTCCCTCAAGATCAACTTGGCGCTTGACGGGCTGCCGGAGTTTCGCGCCGCGCCGGGGCCGGGTCCGCATCACGGCGCGACAATGCACATCTGTCCCTCGATCGAATACATGGAACGCGCCTGGGACGACGCCAAGTACGGACGACCCTCGCGCAACCCAATCATCGAGATGACCATCCCGACGGTCTACGACCCGTCGTTGGCGCCCGAGGGCAAGCACGTCATGGGGATTTTTCTGCAATACGCGCCCTATACCTTGCGAGAGGGCACATGGGACGACATTCGCGAATCCTACGCCGATCATGTGATCGACTTGATCGCCGAGTACGCGCCGAATCTTCCGTCGATCATTCTTGATCGGCAAGTGCTCACTCCGCTCGATTTGGAACGCGTTTACGGGCTGACCGGCGGGAATATCTTTCACGGGGCGATGAGCCTCGATCAGCTCTTCGTCGCGAGGCCGTTGCTGGGGTGGGCGCGCTATCGAACGCCGGTTGAGAATCTTTATCTGTGCGGTGCCGGCGCTCACCCGGGAGGCGGCGTAATGGCCGCGGCCGGCTGGAACGCGGCGGGCGAGATTTTGCGCGATTTCAAGAAGTGAGGGGCCGACGGGGCGCCGACCCAAACCGAGCCGCGCCCCTGAGCTACCGGGCTTGGGATCGCAAATAGGCCGGTTCTTGTAGGGCCGGGCCCCGATCGTTCGTCGAACTAGTATTGGTCGAGGCCTTCGGTCAACTCCACGTAGACGCCCGCGGGATCGGTCAAGAACGCCTGGACGAGGCCCAACTCGGGGATCTCGCGGTAGGGAATGTCGAACTTGATTCCCTTTGCCTCCAGGTTTTCGCAAAAGGCTTCCAGGTCTTTCACCTCGAACCCAATGTGATCGAGAGAGCGCCCCTTGGTGCCGGGTCGAGGCTGCTTTGGGGTGTTGTAGGTGAGGTTGATGCCGGGCAGATTGGCGGCGTCGTGATGTCCGCGCTTACGCTTGAAGGCCGCGAAGGTGTCGACGTACCAGTCGAGCAGCTTCATGTGATCCATGCCGTAAAAGTGTAGGTGGTAGGCGCTGGCTTTGTGAGGCAGGTCGACGTCTTGCTGCAACTCGATCTTCACGCCGTCGGGTGCTTGGAGATAGGCGTTCGGGAAGCCCTCGGTGCCGGTGAATTCCGATTGCACTTCGTATCCGGCGGCGCGCCACGCGGCTAGGGCGTTTGCCAAGTTCGGAACTTTGAGCCCGAAGTGATCCATCGCCGTGCCCTCGGTGCCGCCCGTGGGTCCCTGTTGCCGGAACACAAGCAACGTTCCGGGAATCTTCACGCCCGTCAGGCCTTCGCGTTCGAGAGGCACGGCTCCGAAGTGCTCAATCCAGATTTTCTTGTGCTGCTCGACGTCCTGCACGTTCAAGTGCACATGCCCCATCGTGATGCCGGCTTCATTGGGCGGCAACAGCTGGGCGGCGGCGGCGGGCAGGAACAACAGAGTCAAGGCGAGTATGGGAAGCAGTCTCATGGTTTTTTCCGTCGGGCCTCAAGTGAAGCGGAGCCAACCGGCACCGGCACAATATCGAGATTGTACCGCCTGACGAATGCTCTGTCGTCGAGTCGCCCTAACTCGACAAGATTCGCACGGACTTGAACTTGCGAACCTGCTCGGTAATCGCGATTTCGGTCGGCAACCTCTCCATGCTGCTGGCGCCGAAGAATCCGACCACTCCCTTCGTTTGCTCCAACACGTATTGCGCGTCTTCGGGCTCGCTGATCGGGCCGCCGTGACAGATGACCAATACGTCCTCCCGCTCGGCCTTGGCGGCGTCGTGGATTTCCTGAACGGCAAGCGCCGCTTGCCGGAGAGTCTTCGCCGTCTTGGCGCCTATGCTTCCCTTGGTCGTCAATCCCATATGGGCCACGATCACGTCGGCCCCGGCCGAAGTCATCGCTTTCGCCTCTGCCCGGTTGAACACGTACGGAGTGGTCAGCAGGTCGAGTTCGTGCGCGAGCGCGATCATCTCGACTTCTTTTTCGTAGCTCATCCCGGTCTCTTCGAGGTTTTGGCGAAACAGACCGTCAATGAGCCCCACGGTCGGGAAGTTCTGCACACCCGAGAACCCCAACGACCGCAAGTCTCGCAGGAACACATGCATCAGACGAAACGGATCCGTGCCGCAAACTCCGGCCAGGACCGGCGTGTCGCGCACCACGGGAAGAACTTCTTTCGCCATATCGACGACGATGGCGTTGGCGTCGCCGTAGGGCAGCAGTCCCGACAAGGAACCGCGGCCCGCCATGCGAAAGCGCCCCGAGTTGTAGATCACGATCAGATCGGCGCCGCCCGCCTCGGCGCACTTAGCCGAGAGGCCGGTCCCCGCTCCGGCTCCTATGATCGGCTCGTCCATCTCGATCCGGTCGTTGAAATGAGACAAAATCTCCGCTCTGGAACGGCTCATTGCTTGTTGGTCCCCATCATTTCCATCAATCCCTCGGCCATCGCCCGGGCAAAGGCGCCGTCATTGATGTCGGCGTCGATTTCGTACACCGAGATGTCGCTTCGCAACCGAGCTTTGATGGCATCGAACAACGCCTTATCCGCTTCCGGTGAGTGGAACGGCCCTCCCGGCGCGGAGATCACCGAGATTCCACCTAACGGCAGATAAACCGCGACCGGACCCCGCGAAAGATTCAGTTTCTCCGCGAAGATGCGCCCCAACTCCTGGTTCTCTACCGCTGTTGTCCGCATCAGTGTGACGCTTGGATTGTGACGATAGAACAGCCGCTCCTTGAATTTCTCGGGGACGGTCTCGGGCGCCCAGAAGTTGACCATGTCGAGACAACCGGGTGCAACTACCGCGGGGGTTCCACTGCGAGCCGCCGCTTCCAAGCGCTTGTCCCCCGCGGAAAGCACCCCGCCGACCAGTTCATCCGCCCATTCGGTTGTGGTCACGTCAAGTACGCCGTTGGCGAGTCGCGCTTCGATGAGGCTTTCCATCGCTCGCCCGCCCGCCCCCGTGGCATGAAAGACCAGGACCTCGTATCCGACCTTCTCGAAGACCGCCCGCGCGGATTCCACACACGCTGTCGTGTTGCCGAACATCGATGCACAGACGATCGGTTTGTCGTCTGCCTCCGGCACCTTCGCTTCGAGCATCCCACAGACGGCGCCGGCGGCTTGGGCAAAGACCTGCCGGCTGATTCGGTTCAGACCGCTGATATCAACGACGGCCGGAATCATCACGATGTCCTTGACTCCGACGAACTGCCCCACGTCACCCGCGGCCAGAGTCGAGATCATCACTTTCGGCACGCCCAATGGGAGAGCCCGCATCGCCGCCGAGGCGATCGTCGTCCCCGCGCTGCCGCCCATGCCGATGACTGCTTGGATGCGCCCCCGATCGTGGAAGCGCTTGGCCAACTCCTCCGCGCCACGAGTCATCGCCGCGACGGCCAATCCGCGGTCGCCCCGTGCACCAAGAGCCGCCACATCTTCCTGTGCCGCGGCGGCGACCTCGGACCGAAGTACATCGGGCACAAAGGGAGCCTCCCCCAGTATTCCCACGTCCATCACCACGACGGAGTTGCCTCGCCGTTCAATCTGTTCCTTGAGAAAGGCGGTTTCGGCGCCTTTGGTGTCGAGAGTGCCGACGATGAGGACTGTGAAGCTCATTGCACGTACGTCGTTGATGCTTAAGAAATCACCAGGCGTTTGCTATCCACGCCAAGGTACCAGTTGTTGGTGAGGGTATCAAACGACCGGCGCGATTGCCCTAGGTCAAGGGGCGGCCGTAAACCGTTCGATATCCGCGATCAGCTGGAGGACGTTTCCTAGTTGCGAGGAAGGCTCGATCCGCCGTGTGTGGTATCAATAGTGACTTACCCGGCGGGCCGCCGCGCCCGACCTTAACGTCATTAGACCGGAGACTTACATGGCCGACAAGACTTATCCGCCGCCTGAAGAATTCGCGAGCCAAGCCCATGTGGGAAGCATGGACGCCTACCACGCTCTCAACCGCGAAGCCGTCGAGACGCCCGAACAATATTGGGCCGACTACGCCGAGCGCAACCTGCATTGGTTCAGCAAGTGGTCGAAGGTTCTCGAATGGGAGCCGCCTTTCGCCAAGTGGTTTGTCGGCGCGACGACCAACATATCCTACAACGCGATCGATCGCCATCTAACGACGGCGCGCAAGAACAAGGCCGCGATCATCTGGGAAGGCGAGCCGGGCGACACGCAAGTCATCACTTACCAGGAACTGCACCGGCGGGTTTGCCGCTTCACGAACGTTCTTAAAGATTTGGGGCTCAAGACCGGGGATCGCGCCATCCTCTATATGCCGATGGTGCCGGAGTTGCCGATCGCGATGCTGGCGTGCGCGCGGTTGGGGGTGACGCACAGCGTTGTCTTTGGCGGCTTTTCGGCGGAGGCCTTGAAGACGCGCATTCTCGACTTGGACGCCGGAGCCGTGATCACGGCCGACGGCGGGTACCGGCGCGGCAAGGAAGTGCCGCTCAAAGGAGCGGTCGACGAGGCGCTCGAAGATTGTCCCTGTGTTAAGCACTGCATTGTGTATCGGCGGACGAACAGCGACATAACGATGCAAGCGGGCCGCGATCACGACTGGGCCGCGCTCGAAGCCGCGGCGTCGGAGGTTTGTCCGGCCGAGGAACTCGATTCCGAGCATCCGCTTTATGTGCTTTACACTTCGGGGACGACGGGCAAACCGAAAGGGATTGTTCACACTACGGGCGGCTACCAAACGCAGGTCCGCGCGACTCTCGATTGGGTTTTCGACATCAAGGATGAAGACACCTATTGGTGCGCGGCCGATATCGGTTGGGTGACCGGCCACAGCTACATTGTCTACGGACCCTTGCTGGCCGGGGCGACAACGGTGATCTATGAAGGCGCGCCCGATTACCCCGAGCCCGATCGCTTTTGGCGAATCATTGAAAAGTATCGCGTGAATGTTTTCTACACGTCGCCGACCGCGATTCGGGCGTTTATCAAGTTTGGCGATGATTGGCCGGGCAAGCACGATTTGTCGAGCCTGCGGTTGCTCGGGTCGGTGGGTGAGCCGATTAATCCCTCGGCTTGGGAGTGGTATCACAAAGTGATCGGCGCGGAGCGCTGCCCGATTGTCGACACCTGGTGGCAGACCGAGACGGGCTCAATCATGCTTTCTCCGATGCCGGGGGCGACGCCGACGAAGCCGGGTTCGGCGACATTTCCGATGCCGGGGATTGTCGCCGACGTGGTGACGATGGACGGCACATCGGTCGAGGCGGGCGGAGAAGGTTTCCTGGTGATCAAGAAGCCTTGGCCGTCGATGATCCGCACGATCTGGGGCGACCCCGAACGCTTTCAACAGCAGTATTGGTCGCAGATTCCCGGCGTCTACTTCACCGGCGACGCCGCGAGGCGCGACACCGACGGCTACATCTGGGTCTTGGGGCGGGTGGACGACGTGATGAATGTTAGCGGACACCGCCTGAGCACGGCCGAGCTCGAATCATCGCTGGTGCGGCATGAGGCGGTGGCCGAGGCGGCGGTGATCGGCAAGCCGCACGAGATCACCGGGCAAGCCATTGTAGCGTTTGTGACGCCCAAGCAGGGCTACGAATCGGGCGACGCGCTGGCGGCGGAGTTGCGGGAATGGGTGGCGAACGAGATTGGCAAGTTCGCGCGGCCGGAGCAAATTCGTTTCAGCGACGGACTGCCGAAAACGCGCAGCGGCAAGATCATGCGGAGGCTGCTGCGCGAGATCGTCACCACCGACAAGGTCAGCGGCGACATCACGACGCTCGAGGATCTGTCGGTGATCAACCGCTTAGCTGGGCAGCAGGACGAGGATTAATCGCGAGCGCTCCATTCTCCAAATCCTCGCTCTTCGTAGGTCTACCCAAGCGGCCGAGTGTGCCCTATGCCGATTGCCCTGACCTCTCTTGACATCGTCGTCTTCTTGGCCTCCATCGCGTTGGTCATGGGGGTTGGCCTGTGGGCGGGTCGCCGCGAGAAGGACGCCGAAGGTTACTTCCTCGCCGGTCGGAGCATTCCTTGGTGGGGTGTCGCGGGATCGGTGTTCGGAACGAACGTCAGCGCCGAACACTTGGTCGGCATGTTGGGCTTGGGATACTCGATCGGCTTCGCGCAGGCGCATTTCGAGTACGGCGCGATCGCGGGCCTGATGATGCTCTGCTTCGTTTTTCTACCACTCTATCGGAGCATGGGCGTCTATACGCTATCGGAATATCTGGGGCGACGTTATGACGAGCGCAGCCGCGTCATGTTTTCGCTGATCTCGATCGTCACGATCGTGTTAGTGCGGATGGCGCTGGCCTTCTACATCGGGGCGCGAGCGCTCGGCTATCTCCTGAAGGGGACGCCGTTCGAAACCGGCTACACGACAGGCATCGTGATCTTGGCCGTGATCACGAGCGCCTACACGATTTGGGGTGGCTTGAAGGCTGTCATCTGGACCGATGTGGTGCAATCGATTCTGCTGCTCGCCGCCGGGGTGTTCGTGGCGGTGCTCGTTTTCTCCTCACCGGAAATCGGCGGTTTCAGCGGCCTGCTCGCCCTGGACGCCGCGCTGCCGGAAGCCGAACAGAAATTCCACCTGTATTTGCCCACCGATCACCCGCAACTGCCGTGGACGGGAGTTTTCAGCGGTCTGCTGCTGATGCACTTCTTCTATTGGGGCACTAACCAATTTATCGCGCAGCGGGTGCTGGCGGCGCGTTCGGATTTCGACGCCCGCATGGGGTTGGTGACGGCGGGCTTCTTGAAACTGCTGATTCCCTTCGTCTCAATCTCGGCCGGCATCGCGGCGGGACATCTATTTCAGCAGCGGCTCGTGGCGGGCGAGCTGGCCGCGCTTCCGCAGCCCGATGACGCCTTTCCGCTGCTGGTGCGCTTAATCGTCCCCGCCGGCTACGGCTTGATGGGGTTGATTACGGCGGGATTGATCGGGGCGATTCTTTCGACCATCGATTCGATGATGAATTCCGGGGCGACGTTGTTTACCTTCGATTTCTACAAGCGTTATTGGAATCGCGAGGCCGGCGAGCGGGAGCTCATCGTGGCTGGCCGCGTCGCGATTCTGGTGTCTGTCGTCGCGGCGGCTCTCGTGGCGGGGGTTATTTATACCGAAAACGAAGCCGACAATTTCTTCTTGAAAGTTCCCGCGCAGACGGGTCACTTGGTTCCCGGCGTGTTGATGGCTTTTCTGTTCGGTGTCCTGTGGCGAGGAGCGACGGCAACGGCCGCCTTTGCCGCAATTCTGGCCGCGCCGTTTTTCTCCTTCGGGCTGGAGTGGGGTTATAACGCCTGGCTGGCGGCCTCGCTTCCCGGGGCGGAAACGGTTCGTCCATGGCTCGGCTCGCAGTTGAATTTCCTACATCGCACGGCGCTCACGAGCCTCTTCGCGGGCGCTGTTCTGTTGCTTGGGAGCCGCCTCGACCCGAATGGGCGTGACCCGGATGCCGAGCGCTATACGTGGTGGCGAAATCACCGCGAGCGGGCGGAAGACGAAGAGCGTGACTTTTGGCGCGGCGAACGCCCCTGGGCGCTGCTGTTGGGGGCCCTGACGGCGGCGATGTTGATTTACTTCGCCTGACGGGCTGTGAAAAATTGGGAACTGTCCCAAGCGCCGATCCCAAGCGCCGATCGAATAAGTTTCATTGAATCAACATCTTTCGATGGCGCGAAGTGGGCTGTACCCCATTTTTTCACAGCCCCTGACGGTCGCGGCTCGGTTTGGGCTACAGCCTTGCCGTCTGCTCGCCGAAGACGAGACGTTGAAAGATGGGGTCGGTGTGTAAAGGCTCGAAGACGGGGTCGTCCGCGACCTTCTTGCGCTTCTTGTAACCCTCCTCGAAAGCCCTGCGCAAATAGAGCAGGCTCTTATCCATGACGCCCGCGACGGCGTAGGTGCGGGCCATGAAGAAATGAAACCGCGCGCGGTCGCGCACGCTTCGCTCTTGGAGCAGGGTGCCGGCGGTTGCGCGGCGTTCGAAAACAAGCGGGTCGAGCTGCAGCGCCAATTGGTACTCTTCCGCCGCCTTCCTGAATTTCTTGCGGACGAAAAAGGCGGTTCCCAGATTACTGTGAATCGAGGCGGAGCTGGGGGCAACGATTAAAGCCCTCTTGTAATGCCGAATCGCTTTCCTGTAATGTCGCAGAGCGTAGTGCAGAGCGCCGAGGTTATTGATGGCGCTGCTGTAGGCGCCGTCCAGCTTGACGGCCCTCTTATAGCTGCGCCTGGCGTGGGAAAATCGCCCGAGGTGATGGTAGGCGATACCGATCTTGTTATACAGGCGCGCGGTCGGCTCTTGTTGCGAGGCAAGTATGTAGGTTTCCAAACCCTCGCGGTACATCTTGCGGGCCATGAAGACATCCGCCCGTTGCTCGGCGCTGAGCCCCTCCCCCGGGGGTTCGGGCCGTAGAGGTTCCTTCGTACGATCGACCAGTTGCGGCAGCAAGGCCAACAAGAAAATCACCGCGACCTGCATGGCTCACCTCCGGCACGATGCGGCGTGCCGGGCTTGTCGGCTTGCGAAAACCCGGGCTCGCCGCCCGGCGTCCACCCTCATTAAAGCATAGGATTGAGGCGGCGAACGAGTTGACTTCGCGAGGAGATTCGTCCCGTCTACGGGCGGTTTATGGGTTACGCCCGTTAGCCTGCCGCGGAATAAATCTTGAGATATTTACCGGCGCGAATGCGGCTGCTCCGGAGGCCGTTCCATGCCTTCAACTCGGCTATGCTGACGCCGAAACGGCGGGCAATGACTTCAAGAGTATCGCCGGAACGAATTTTGTAACGGGTCGGCGAGGCGGAAGAAGCGGACGAAGAGGAACCCGCCGAGCCTGCAACGGCGGCGCGTCCGCCGGGCCGAACCGTCAAGAATTTTCCGGCACGAATGCGGCTGGTCCGCAGCCCGTTCCATTGTTTGAGTTGGCTGACGGTGACGCCGAAGCGGCGCGCGATAACTTCCAGCGTGTCACCGCTCCGAATGCGGTATTGCCCGGAGCCGGATGCCGGTCTCGCCGCGGCGCGCGAGGGCGCGGCCGGGGCCGCCGCGGACTTACGGATCGTCGTACCCGAGCCCGGGAACCCCACGATCAACTCCTTGCCGGCGCGAATGCGGCTGCCGCGCATGTCGTTCCAATCTCTCAGGTCGGCGACGGAAGCCCCGAAGCGATCCGCGATGCCCGAAAGCGTGTCGCCCTGTCGGATGCGATAACGCCCTCCGGCGGGAAGCGGCGCGGCGGCTGTCTTGGTCCTCGATCGACGGGAACCGGCGGCGGCCGTCGTGGTCGCCCCTTTCGACGGGTCCCGAACGACAAGGTATCGCCCGCTGCGAATGCTGTTGCCGTGCATTCCGTTCCAGGCCCGAAGCTGATGAATCGTCACGTCGAAACGCTTGGCGATGACGCTCAAATTGTCGCCGCGTCGAATCTTATACTTCCCCGGACCCGCGGTTCTCGAACCGCCCGAAACCCCGCCGGCTCGCTGTTGCTTGCGGGGCTTGAGGCCCTCGGGCGTGACGATCAGGTAGCGCCCGGCGATTATGCGGCTGTTGCTCATGCCGTTCCACTGTTTTAGTTGGGCGACTGAAGCGCTGAAACGCCGGGCAATGCCACCCAGCGTATCGCCACGCGCGATGCGATAGCGGCCACTGCCGCCAACCAGCAATCCGCCGGCGCCGGAATAGTAATACTTGACCGTGCGCTTGCGGCCGGGAATGGTCAGGCGCAGCCCGGCCGGCGTCGCGTCGCCCTCGATCCCGTTCAGAGCGGCGATTTCGGCGGACTTGATTTTGAACTTTTTCGAAAGGCCGATCAGCGTATCGCCCGCTTTGACCTGATAGCGCCTCCAGGCCAGCCGCTTGTCGGCGGGGATGAGCGCGATTTCCCGTTCGAAAAGGGCTCCGGAGCCATGGGGCAGCCGCAGGTGATAGTTGAGCGGCGGTGTCGCCGAGCGCAGCAAGGCGGGGTTGAGGTCTCGGATTGTTTCCGGAGTGGTGTCGGTGATTTCGGCGATCAGATCGATATGGATCTCCGAGTTGACCTCGACGGTGTCGTACCGCAGCGGCGGCGCCCAATCGAATTCAGTCGACTCGTAGAGCCAATCATTCTTGGCCACATAGGTCATGGCCAAAATGATCGGCACGTAATTGCGCGTTTCCCGGCGCAGGAAGCGGCGGCGCGACAATTCCCAATAGTCGCGTGACCCGGAGCCGCGGATTCCGCGTCGAACGCGGTTTGGGCCGCCGTTATACGCCGCCATCACGAGATACCAATCGCCGAACTCGATATAGAGATCCTTGAGGTGGCGGGCGGCGGCGCGGGTGGCCAGTTCGGCGTCGCGACGCTCATCCATATACTTGTTGCGCCGCATGCCGTACTGCTTGCCGCGAAACGACATAAACTGCCACATCCCGGTGGCTCGGGCCCGCGAAACGGCCTTGGAACGGAATCCAGACTCGGCTTGCGCCAAGTGAAGCATTTCGAGCGGCACGCCCTCTTCTTCAAGAATGCGCTCGATCATGCCGCGGTAGGCGCCGGCGCGCTCGAGAGTGCGTTTGAAGGTCTTGAATCCGCGGCGGCTCGTGAAATAGTTGACCAACCGAATGACCTGTTTATTGAGGACCAGCGGCAAATCGGATTTCGTTGCCCGAAGCCGCGCCTCGCGGATTTCCGGGATGCTGAAGTCCTCGGGAATTGTCGCCTGGTTGAGTTCGTCGAAAAGCGCGGGCTCGGCGGGTTCCTCGCTTTCCGCCGAGACAGCGTCGCCGAACTGAGGCGCGTTCTGGACGGCTTCGAATTCCAGTTGTCGCAAGCGACGATCGAATTCGCTTTCCGCCGAACGCCGGGCGAGAATCGCGGAATCGGGAGTGGTCGCCCCAGTTTCGGAGGATGTTTCCGCCGACCCGAGGGACTCGGCGGGTTCGGTACTCTCAGTCGTGCCTTCGTTGGCGACCGTCGCGGTGCTTGCGGGAGGACGAGGGGCCGGCGGAGGAGTCGAGCGGGCTACCGGCTCGCGCTCGCCACACCCGGCGAGGCCGACCGAGACCGCAATCACCGCTACGAGAACGCGCTTGTCTTGCAGCAGCCGCTTTGTCACAAAGGAACCCACAAAAAAGGAACCCACTAGAACACCCTACGCCGCAGCCTAGGGGAAACGTTCAAGTGGGTCGTAAAGCAACGATCGTAGCAGTCGCGGGCCCGCCGGGTCAATGTTCCGCTAAAACGTCGTTGGTCGATTGAGGGACAAGTTAGCGGTCGGTATTTGACAGCCGGTAGAGAAGTAACCTCGATGAGCGGCGGAAACACGTGGGGATAGCTCGACGAGATCGACGGACATGCTCCCTGGGGCCGAACCTCCCGTCAAGTCCCCTCGGGTGCCGTGTGCTGCCTTGCCTGAGGCTCCGATCCTCGTTCGGCAAGCGTATTCAAGTTTCTAGAAATTTCGTCAAGACGCTGCGTCGCGGGCTCCGACCCTCGTTCCGCCAACACATCCAGATTCCTAGACACTTTTTCGAGAAGTTCCCGTTCCCGCTCCCGAAGTGTCCGTTCCTGCTCGCGCAGTCTATTGGTTCTTGCATTGAAAAGGGTCAGGAGACCAAGCAAGGCCGGTATGCCCAGAGCCACCACTCCCGCGGCTACAGTCTGCATTCCTTCCATCGTGGACACCCTCGTCGACAGATCGTCAACTTTCTCTTCGACCCGCTCGACCGCTTCTTAGAGTCTTGGTGCTCTCTTCCAGCCGGGATAGAACGCTGTCCTCCGTCTCCGGGCGAGGCGGTCTCTGTGCCCGCTGCGCCAACAAGACGACAGGCAGCAGCAGGACAGCAACACGACCGGCCGAAAGGAGCAAATTCAAATTACCCTCTACCCGGAAGTTCATGACGGGGCGCACCAAATTCCACGGATTTCGCCCGATTCTCGGCGGCGTGCCGGCTCACGGGCGGGAAATGTTGCGAGGAAACGCCGGTCCAAAACCCAAAGGCCGTCAGCCGCGCGGTAATGTAGAGTCCGCCGGTCGACCGGAGAACGACCGGTCCGGCTACTGGGCAGCCGGCGGGGCCGCCGCGGGGGTCGCCGGAGCGCCGACGACGGGGTTATCTTGGTCGTAAAGCGTGATCACGTCATTCGTGATCAGAATCTCATTGAGTGCGAATAAGACTGGGCTCTGCGGCGCGGAGATGTCAAAGACGATCGCAAAACCGTTCGCCTTGGCGTGCTTGTCAATCACCGCCATCAGCTTCGGGACCATCACGCCCGAGGCTTTTTGCTGCGTATCGTTGAACTCCTGTCGCGCGTCCTCGACGTCGCGCTGCATGTTTCTTTCCTTGGTCTGAATCTCGCGAGTCAGCTTGCGGCGGGCCTCATCGCTCATCGTGTTGGCGCCGCGGGAGAGCTGATCTCTCAGGCTCTCAACCTCCTGGCGTTGGGTCTCGAGACGCTTCTGTGTCGGACCGTATTTGTCTTGCAGCTCGCGCGCCAGCTTTTGGCCCTCTTGGGTCCGCATGAGGGCGTCTTGCATGTTGATGATGGCGATCTTGTTGGCGCTTTGGCCGAATGCCGTCGCCCCCCCCAGGGCGCACAACAACACAGCGGCATAGGAAAAAATCTTCGTTTTCATGGGAAACCTCGGCAAACAAACAGACAGGTCTTTTTCGTCAGTCTAGCATAGCCCGCTTTTCTCATCGCGTGGCGAGGCAAAGTGCATGAGAGGCCCGTCAGGCGATGAGAAATGCGGGTATAGGCGCGGCCTATGTCCTTGTCTCGTAACGTGTTCGATTCGGCACACCCGATCGGGGCCGGCCCGGCTGCCTCAAAACGTCCGGCTGATGGTGAAGCGGAATGTCTTGAGCTTCTCGAAGAAGGGCAGGGCCCGCCCGAACGGCGCCACCGCGCCGATGAACGACGTCTGATTCGGGAACAGCGAGCGGTTCGCGACGATCGGCGGCTGCAAGAAAGTTTGCACGCGCAGCGGATTGTAGGCCCAGTAAAAGCGAAACGGCGCGTTGACGACCGGCATCATAATCTGCAATTCCAAGCCGGTCGAGGCGCGCAGCTGTTGCGTTTCCGGAATCACCCGGATGTTCTCTTCGAAGCCGGCTTGCGGGAACTGAGCATTCAACTCCGCCACGCGGTCCGGGTTCAGCTTGACTTGATCGGGGAAGATGATCTTGTTGAAGCCGAAGTCCACAAACGGCGCCAGGGTGACCGGCCCAAACAGCTTGATCCGGTATTCCAGGTTGTAGACCAAACGCGTGTCACCACCGGGAAACACCAGCCGGAAGATCGGCACCGTCGTCGAGATCGGCACACGCTCCTCGACTCCCTCGACGACCAAAACCTGTTCACGCGGTGTTCCGTTGCCGTTCAAGATCGGAACGCTCGCCGTGTCGGGAATCCATGCCATCGGGCTGACCGAAAAAATCCGGAAGCCGCGAATGTCGTTTTCCCCGCCCATGAACGAGCGCCGGAACGGCGGCGGCACCTTGCCCCCGTAACCGGTCAAGACCGACACCAACAGACGCATGGCCAGGACATTGCCGCGACGGCTCACTTGCTTGAAGTACTTCGCTTCGATCACCGGCTGGATGAAGCGAGTGTTGCCGCCCAGCCCCGCGATGCTGAGATTGGCGAACAAGCTCTTGCCTCGCGTCGGGCTGATCGGGTGGTTGACGGTGTTGTAAAAGATGCCCGGCGTAAATTCACTGGTCAGAATCCCCTCCAGCGAGTTCGGACCCGAGACGCCTTCAAAATTGATGAAGGTGAACAAGTTCTGCGCCGATCGGCTGAAGGTCGTCAGATCATCGGTTTGCAAGCTGTAGCGAAGGCTCAACCGTGTGAATGCGCGCTTCCTCAACGGATAGCTGGCGAACACACTAAGCCCCGTGCTGTTCTGGCGGTAGTCGAGAATGTTGTCTCGCCCGAGGGACTCGAAGAGGGGAATGACGTTGCGGCCCGAGAAGATCGACGCCTCCCGCGCTTGGTTGAAGTTGAAACGGCGCGAGAAGATCGTGAACCCGGCTTGAATCGGAAGGTCGAAAAGGTAAGGCTCGGTGAAACCGAACATCAGCACTCGCTCGCGACTGCCAAGCTGAGTTTCAAATGTCAGGGTTTCGCCCATCCCCAAGAAGTTGTTCGTCGAATACCCGAAGCCGATAAAGCTGCCCGCGAATCCCGACACGCCGCCGTTGAAGCTGATCGTATTCTTGCCGCGCTCCTTGACGTTCAACGTCAAATCAACAAGGCCCTGGCGGGTGTCGCGGCGGATGTCGGTTGCTTCACCCTCTTCTTCCTCTTCAATCGGCTCGAAATAGCCGAGCTGGTTGAGGCGCAGCTTGCTCATATCCCACAAGCGGGTGTTGAACATGTCGCCTTCATCGAGCAACAACTCGCGGCGAACCACTTTGTCGCGGGTGGTCGTATTCCCGGAGAAATCGATCCGGCGAACGAAGAATTGCTTGCCCTCGTCGACGGTAACGTTCAAATCGATCGTGGGCGGATCCTCATCGTCGTGAAATTCGAAATTGGGCTCGCCGACGAAGTCGATGTGGCCGAACTCGCCGTAGAGCTTCTTCATCTGCTCGAGGCCCTTGCGCAGTCTCTCGACGTTGAATACCGACCCCGCCGGCATGCCGAAAACGCTGCCCAAGACCAAATCGGGGGTGCGGAACAGCTTCACGTCGGTAAAGCTCAACTTCCCGCGGTAGTACTGCGGCCCCTCTTCGAACAAGATCTTGATGTCGGCTTTCTTGGCTTTCTTCTTGCGCAGGAAAGGAATCGGGAACAACGACCGACCCGTCGGCTCGCGCATCGTAATCTCGTGGCCGATCGAGGTCGCCTTGAAATACCCCTCGCTCTGGTAACCGTTGCGGAGCATTTCCTTGCCGCCTTCGAGCCGCCGGATGTCGAAGGTCCTGGCGAACAGGCTCTCGAGGAAATAGCTGTGCGGAATGCCGATCGGCCGTAGCGGCTTCATAAAGCCCCGCACTTTGCGGTCGGACATGACCGTGTTGCCCTCGACGACGATCTTGCCGACCTTGACCTTGGGACCCTCTTCGATGTTGAACACGACCTCGATCGAAGACGGCGGTATCTGACGCACCTGCGGGTCGACCTTGGCGTACTGCCGGCCGCGTTCGGCCAACAGCTCTCTCAGCACCACAACCGCCCGCTGAATGCGAGTGGGGTCGTAGCGATCCTCCACCGAGAGGCCGACTTTACGTTCCTTGAAACGCTCGAGAATGTCGGAAATGGTCGCGGACTTATTGCCTTCGTACCGAATCGTACGAACCACTCGTCGCTCAACGATCACGAAACGCACGATGCGGCCGCTTTCGCCTTGCTCGAGTTCAAGTCGCAGGTCGTCGAAAAAGCCCGAGTTCCACAGCACCATGAAGTCGCGCCGCAAGGCGGCCGCGTCATAGACGTCGCCGGGCTTGCTGAAAATGCGCGCTAGCAGACTGTCGCGGGTCATGCGCCGCGCGCCGCGAAACTCAATACGCTCGATGATGTCGGAGGCCCGGGTCCGGCGCGCCGCCGCATCGGGCTCTTGCTCGGCATCCTCGACGTCTTCAAAGGGAGAAGGGGTGCGTTGCGGCGGGTCGCTTTCCTCGGCAACGTCTTCAAACGGAGAGGCCGGTTGGGCTTGCGGCGCTTGGCTGTCGGGAGCCTCGGCGGCCGGCGAGGGCGGCTTATCCTGCTGCGCCGGCGCCAACCCCGCGCCCAGTCCGGCGAGGATCATGAGGCAAACAGCCGCGGCGAGAGCGCCACCCGATTTTCGGGCGCGCCCAAGGGCGGACAAACATCGACCCATGCGGGGATTACCGGCGGTTCCAAACAAGAATGCTTCTCTCACGGCCAACTGAGAATTCTACGCACACCCCAAGCGCGCGGTTTCACCCGCCTATGCCCCCGAAAGCTTAGCGGAATCCCCTATTCTAGCGGAAAGTTCAGAGCAAGACCGCCCATCGGAGGAAATACCGTCCTTGCGGACCGACCGCGACTGTCCAACTCGGGCGCCGGCCTCCTTGACATCGACCGCCGGTCGCGCTACAAACTCCCCATGAATCGTCGTAATTTGCTACGCATGAGTCTGCCCGCCGCCGCCGCCGGGGCATTACCGTTGTCCGCAACCGCGGCGCAATCAGCTGCCTCAAGCGAGCAAGCCTGCCCTGCTCCCGAAACCGATCTCAAGATCACCGGAGTGCGGCTGGTCCGGACTCGCCCGAAAAGGCCGGTCCCTTCCTACGAACCCGCGCCCGACTCCTGGTCGACCGGCGGCGTCGAAGTCGCCAACCCGATGTCGGTCTACCCCGCCTATAAGGCCACGCGGTCCTTGTTCTTCCCCGACCCGGGCGGCGTAACGAGCTTCACGGTCGAGATCACCACCGACAAGGGCATCACCGGATACGGGCGCGGCGGCCCCGCCGGCGGACCGATCGTCGAAGGACATCTGGCGAAGATTCTGCTCGGGAAAAACCCGCTCGATATCGAGCGCCTGTGGGACATGCTCTGGCGTTCATCCATGCACTACGGCCGCATGGGCGCCGTCATCAACGCCATCAGCGGCGTCGACCTGGCGCTATGGGATATCGCCGGGAAAGCCTGGGGACTGCCGGTCCATAAGGTACTCGGCGGCGAGACGAAACCGAGGATTCCGGCCTATTGCACCGGCAACGACATCGAGCAGCATATTGAATTCGGGTTCACGAAGCTCAAGCTGGCGCTGCCCTACGGCCCCGCCGATGGACGCGAGGGAATCAAGAAGAACGTTGAGTTGGTACGCCGCACCCGCGAATTGCTCGGCCCCGAAGGCGAAATCATGATGGACTGCTGGATGGCGCTGACCGAGCGCTACACCCTCGAGCTGGCCGAGGCCTTCGAGCCCTATCGGGTCTATTGGATGGAAGAGTGCCTACAGCCGCACGACTACGCCGGCTTCGGACGCCTCAACAGCCAAATCACCTCAACGCGAATCGTCACCGGCGAGCACGAGTACACCCGCTACGGCTTCCGCCAACTGCTCGAACACCAAGCGGCCCAAATCTGGCAGCCCGATATTCATTGGTGCGGCGGACTGACCGAGCTGCGCCGCATCGGCGCCCTGGCGGCGGCCTACGACATCCCGGTCATCCCCCACGGCGGCGGACAAAGCGACGCCGTCCACTACGTGATGGCAACGACGAACAGCCCCTGGGCGGAGATGTTCATGCCCCCACCCGGCGGCCCCGCCGAAGTGTACGAACGTTATGAGGAAGACAACCACCTAACCCGCGGCCCCGAAGGCATCTACGAAAGGCCCTCGGAAGAGCCGGGCTTGGGCTGGGATTTCGAGGCGGTTTAGGCGGTTCAGAATGCGGAAACTTGGATAGCCTCCCGGTTCCCGCCCGGCTCGAACAGTGATCCTACTAAGTGGCCGGCAACTCGCCGCGTTCTCGGAGGGCGAAGTAGCAGTTCGCGACGCCATCGGGTCTCGTGTTGTTTGGAACTCGCTTAGTCCGCAGGTCCGGCAGATCTACGGGGAACCCCATGTATTCTTGGTAAAGGTCGGGCTCCGTTGCCCTGAGCGCCTCAAGAACTCGGATCCAGCGATGACGATTGCGAACATTTTTCTCATTGTCCAACCGTAGGACTTGCTTGAGCTTCTCACCATGAGGGTTCAGGGCATCAATACGGCCATCATGCCTGACGAGAAGGCAGTCGTTGAACGCCACTGCGCAAGGGTTGGGAAGGCCGAGCGTGGCCTGCTTTGCCTCGTTGCAGGCTGCGCACGCGTAGAGCAGGTTTGAGTACTCACACTCGCCATCCGGATCAACACTGACCGGCGTGAAGTGCTCAACATGAAACGTCCCGACGCGGCTATCCCACTGTTCGCGATGAAAGCAGTACACGCAGCGGAACGTGAACTCGTCGCGCAGCCAATCCCGGTAGCTAACGTAATTCCTGTAACCTTCGGGTCCGTGCCGTCTCGCGTGCGGCGAAGTTGGATACTCGAATCCGATCATCCTTCGTTGTTGCCATTCGTTGGCGCGCCCCCAAAGAGCCGGTTCTCAAGCTCATCGAGGGCATGAGTGGCGCGTGGAGTCACCCTTTCAATGTGATAGTCCGCATACGCTTGTAGCGCATCGAGACGCACTCGTTCCGACGCGTTCAGCTTGCCCGAGATGTTCTTGTCGATGAGCAAAGCCCGTTCGCGGTTTGTGATTGGCCAGGCTTCCTCGAACTGAAGAAAATCGGCCAAGCGCATCTTATCTTCGAGCTCTCTCGGCAGATATCTCGACTGTGTGAACGGTACACCCACGCGTTTCCAGTCGTTGAATAAACCAAGCAAAGACCGCTCAAGATCGAGCGGCAGGGCATATAACTCTAGCACCTCAGCGTCAACGCGCAGTAGAAGCCTCTTTAGCGTAGATGTGGCTGCTCCGGACGCGGCCGAAACCAGGTATGTGCTTGCCGCACGCTCAACTCTCTCGAACGAGGTCGCTGTGGGGACCGGTATTTTTCGGACGTCCCCTACGATGTTGTCGCGTTTTCCCAGATGCGAATAGGCGTACGCGTTCGCGACCGGTGAGTTGAGCAGAGCCCAAAGGGCCTCAATCGAGTAGGAAGAATCGATTGGACGTACGGGAATGAAGCGGCTTGTGACTGGGTGCCCGTGTTTGTCGATTAGGGCTTTCAGGCGCCAGGGCCCGCGACTTGCGGGAGCATAGTTGAGGAGCACTTGTGGGGTGCCGACCGTTGTTCCGCTCCCTGCTGACTTAACCACCGAAGGGTCGAGGTTCATCCAGTAGAGCTTCGGCAGTTCGTGCAACGGCAGACCGCGATAAAGGCGAACAAAGCCTTGATAGCCGCCGGGGAATTCGCCCTCCGAATACGTCGTATAACCGGGCGGCAGTTGTCCATCATAATCGAGTCCTTTTGCCAGAACGGCGACGTCCCCTAAGGTCGGGTTGCCCGCGCACGCGTTCCAAACTTCTTCAAGGTCGGGAAGACGGAATGAGAAAGATTCGTCATGAACGAACCGGGACTGACGGACAACTCGTGCCGCCAACTTAGAGTAATCAGATCGGAATGACTGTAGTTTGTGTTCGCGAATCCTTCGATAACGAAGTTTGTTTTGGCCGCCAACTTTCCTGCGACGCCCGAGCAGTACTGCCGACTCAGCATCTGAAAATGAAAAGACCTTGTCAGGGAACAGGCAGATTTCTCTTAGCTCGCATTCACTGGCCAAGAACTTCCGAAGTTCTCGCGCATTGTCGCTATGCAGGATCGTCTGTGGAAGGACGACCCCAAAAACGCCGCCTTCGGGGAGATGCGGCAACGTGCGCCACAGCATTTCGGCAGATTTGTTGAAGAAGCGCGGTCTAGACCCATGGTCCCGGCATGCCTGTCGCTCCTCGGGCGTGAAGTTATCAAACGGCGGATTGGCCAGCAGGATGGTGTTCCTTCTTGCCTGCGCCGCCAGGTCGTCACTACGAAACATGTCCTGGACTTTCAAGTCCCACCCGTCAGGATTCGGAATGTCCGTAAGCGTGAGCGACAAACGAGCCAATTCAAGTGCGAACGAATCGATGTCCGTACCGTGTATCCGACTGCGAAGATATGGTCCGCGCCGGCTAGGAATTGCCTGCCGAGCTGGCAGCAATTCCGTGAGCAGTCGCATCGCTGACACCAGAAAAGCAGCATGCCCACACGCTGGTTCGAACACGCTTCGTTTGCTGACCGGGATCTCAGCGATCCAGTCACCCAACTTGCCCACGACGTAGTCAACAAGGAAAGATGGCGTGCGGTGAGTTCCAAAAGAGGCCCGGGTTTCCTTCGAAATCAGAGTGTTCTCATAGACGTATGCTAGAGACTCGGTCGTTGTGAGAGCCAGGCTGCTGAATTGCTCTATGATCCGAGCTGATTCGCGAAGGGCTTCAAGCTTTCTTTGTGACCCGATTGAAAGCGGCCGGGCACCATAGTGCTGGCCAAGTCGCTGGAAGACCTCCGCAACATCTTTCAGATCAATGTCTTCGAATCTCTCAACGCGCTTGTCCCGAAGAATCTTCGCCGGATGGGTATTTACTTGACTCAGGTGACCACAAGATGTAGGATCGGGGAAATGGAAGATTATCCTCGGAATCTGGCCGAGTTCGAGGCGCGTTTCGCCACCGAGCAGGCCTGTCGAGAGTATCTGTGTCAACTCCGCTGGCCGGAGGGTTTTCGTTGTCCGCGATGCGGGCACGACAAAGCGTGGGCGGTGCGGACAGCGCTGCTGGAGTGCGCCGGCTGCGGGCATCAAGCTTCTCCAACGGCGGGCACAATATTTCAAGACACCCGCCAACCCCTCCAGAGTTGGTTTCGAGCCATGTGGTGGCTCACGAGCCAGAAGAACGGGGCGAGCGCGCTGGGCTTGCAGCGGGTGTTGGGCCTGGGCAGCTACAAAACGGCCTGGACTTGGTTGCATAAGCTCCGGCGCGCCATGGTGCGGCCCGGACGCGATCGGCTCAGCGGGCGCGTGGAGGTTGACGAGACTTACTTAGGAGGCTTGGAGGAGGGCGTGCGCGGTCGCCAAACCGACGCTAAGGCGCTGATTGTAGTAGCGGCCGAGGAAGATGGTGCCGGCATCGGGCGGGTTCGGATACGCACCATTCCCAACGCCTCCGGGGACAGCTTGATGGCCTTCGTCGGCGAGTCGATCGAACCCGGCAGCGTGGTCCATACCGACGGTTGGCTGGGATACGAACCGCTCGAAGGCGACGGCTATCGCCACGAGGTGAGCTACCTGGAGGGGCAACCGGCGCGCGCCTCGAAACTGCTCCCCCGGGTGCACCGCGTGGTGTCGTTAGTGAAGCGCTGGATACTGGGCACGCATCAAGGAGCGGTCAGTCACGAGCATCTCGACTCCTACCTCGACGAATTCGCCTTCCGCTTCAACCGCCGCAAGTCCAGAAGTCGAGGCAAGCTCTTTTACCGCCTGGTTCAACAGGCCGTCGCCGTGCCACCGGCACCCTACAAATCGCTGGTCGGAGGCACCGCGACACGCGCTTCGGACGACCACAACATGTAGGGGCTATTTCCCAATACCTGAGTCAAGTAAATACCCATCCTTCGCCGATACGAGCCAAAAGACTGTCTGCAACAACCAGTGACCCTGTTCGTCGGTCACATCTCTCCAGCCAACAAAACGCTTAAGCTCGGCGACGTTTCGTTCGATGAGCTTCCCGAGGGATTCGCCAACCTGCGCCTCAACAAGCGGCAGAAGTCCGAGGTCAACGAAGCTGAGTTGGTACTCACGGCGAAAGCGCGCCCAGGTCTTTGCTCGGTAGACCGCGTCAGGCCTGAAAGCATCGAGATTGCTCTCAAAGAATTGCTCAACGTCTTTGGCTGGAATGCTATTCAGATACTCCGCCGACGTTGTGCCTTGCTTCCACCACTGAAGTGTGTCCTGAAAACAGACGAAGACAAGGGGTGTTCCGAGCGGCTTGCACGCCTCCACTGCCTCTCTTGGTGTGCTTGTCTCTGAGAGGACAGCCACACAAGCCGACCGAGAGTCCCTTGGGCGCTGGGCGAATGCCACCAACGCTACAGTCTGATCCTGTCCGTACGGAAAACCCGGAATGGAAAACCCGGGAGTTCGGGGCGGGAATTCGGAGGGAGTCCGGGGACAGCTCCCGGGAGGAGGTTCGGGAGGAGGTTCGGGAGGAGGTTAGCCGATTTTTCTCGCCATGGCTTCCACGCGCTCCAGAAAGGGAGGCTATACGGGGAGATCGATATGGGATTCCACGAAACGAAGCCAAGCGCCCATGACGGGTATTGATTTCAACAAGTTACAAACCGACAAAGACGACCAGCCAAGGCAAGCCACTAGCAAGTAAAGACAAGACCGAGTCAAATCCAATCCACCTCCAGGTCTTCTCCCCGGTGTCCTGTCCCTCGCGTCTCGTCCGCGGCCGTCGGACCATGAGCCGACGAAAGATGCGCCCGCGAATCCCAACGGGTACAGGATTCCGCGAAACGAAGCCAAGACCGGGCTAACTAAATCTCCATCTATAACTTACGAGCACATGAAATGACCCGAGATGGGTATTTACTTGACTCAGGTGACCACAAGATGTAGGATCGGGGAAATGGAAGATTATCCTCGGAATCTGGCCGAGTTCGAGGCGCGTTTCGCCACCGAGCAGGCCTGTCGAGAGTATCTGTGTCAACTCCGCTGGCCGGAGGGTTTTCGTTGTCCGCGATGCGGGCACGACAAAGCGTGGGCGGTGCGGACAGCGCTGCTGGAGTGCGCCGGCTGCGGGCATCAAGCTTCTCCAACGGCGGGCACAATATTTCAAGACACCCGCCAACCCCTCCAGAGTTGGTTTCGAGCCATGTGGTGGCTCACGAGCCAGAAGAACGGGGCGAGCGCGCTGGGCTTGCAGCGGGTGTTGGGCCTGGGCAGCTACAAAACGGCCTGGACTTGGTTGCATAAGCTCCGGCGCGCCATGGTGCGGCCCGGACGCGATCGGCTCAGCGGGCGCGTGGAGGTTGACGAGACTTACTTAGGAGGCTTGGAGGAGGGCGTGCGCGGTCGCCAAACCGACGCTAAGGCGCTGATTGTAGTAGCGGCCGAGGAAGATGGTGCCGGCATCGGGCGGGTTCGGATACGCACCATTCCCAACGCCTCCGGGGACAGCTTGATGGCCTTCGTCGGCGAGTCGATCGAACCCGGCAGCGTGGTCCATACCGACGGTTGGCTGGGATACGAACCGCTCGAAGGCGACGGCTATCGCCACGAGGTGAGCTACCTGGAGGGGCAACCGGCGCGCGCCTCGAAACTGCTCCCCCGGGTGCACCGCGTGGTGTCGTTAGTGAAGCGCTGGATACTGGGCACGCATCAAGGAGCGGTCAGTCACGAGCATCTCGACTCCTACCTCGACGAATTCGCCTTCCGCTTCAACCGCCGCAAGTCCAGAAGTCGAGGCAAGCTCTTTTACCGCCTGGTTCAACAGGCCGTCGCCGTGCCACCGGCACCCTACAAATCGCTGGTCGGAGGCACCGCGACACGCGCTACGGACGACCACAACATGTAGGGGCTATTTCCCAATACCTGAGTCAAGTAAATACCCATCTAACCCGATTACCCCTCGCTTGTGCGCTCAGTTTCCTCGACAGGTGCGGTTCCTGCGAGGGCGCAGTTACCGCAGTCTTCGCCGCTGTCGCATGCCAGGTCGCCGCAGCAGAAATCGCCGCCGGTAGCCGGTACGTCGGTGCAACTGAATCCGCCCTCCGTGCAGACGGAATCACCGCAGCCGAGCGGGTTGGTGCCGCCGCCGTCGCCGCAACAGAAGCGCCCGGAAGGCCTGCCATTCTGTTTGCCGTTGCAGTCGGCCGCACAACTGACGCAGTCCTCGTCGTTGTCGGCCTCGCAGATTCCGTTGCCGCA
This sequence comes from Bryobacterales bacterium, assembly GCA_965248235.1. GTDB lineage: Bacteria > Acidobacteriota > Terriglobia > Bryobacterales > UBA6623 > UBA6623. The sequence continues at coordinate 1,509,078 of CBDFIU010000005.1, forward strand.
GACCGCGCCCGAGCTGGTGCCGCTGACGCAGTCTTGCGCACAACTGCCGCAGTCCTCGCCGTCGTCGCACACACCGTTGCCGCAACCCGTCGCCGTGCACTGCAATGGCAGGTCGAAGTTCTCGGTGACGTTCAGACTGCTGGAGCTGCCGCCGTCATCGGCATTGGCGCCCATGCCGCGCTTGGCGAAGGCTTCCCATATCAGACACTCGTTGGCGCCGCCGTTGTTAACTTGATCGGCCGCCAGGATGGCGTCACGCGCATCGAGGAAGGTGGGGTTACAACCCTGCAGCTTCAATCCGTCGACAACGAGTTGGATGGCGGTGTTGTTGCGGCCGGCGCCGTCGTAGAAATTGGGGTCTAAGCCGATGGCCGGATCATCAACCAGTTTCCAATACATCTCCCACACCGCGGTAGCCCATACCGTGCCGACACCGTGAGGCACCGACAGCGTACCGCTTGTCAGATCACCGTGGTTAGCGGGTTGACCGCCATGCCCGTGGTGTAGGGATACGGCCGGATCCCCGCGCCCTCGGAACTATCGAAGATGACGTAGGAGCCGACGCCTCGCTGTGTTGTCGCCGTATCCGCCGCCGTCGCGGTGAAGAACAGGGCGCAGAGATCGCTCCATCCCTCTCCCGCCCGCTGGCTGCCCGACAGGCAACTGCTGTTGGCGGCGCCGCCGGTCAGCCGATTGGAGAGGCCGTGACAGTACTCGTGAGCGATGATGCCGGCGTCGAGATCGCTGTCGCGATCGAGCGGGGACAACCGACGAATCGTGCCTGTCGCCGGCAGCCCGTCCTTGATCGTTCCGCCATTGTTTAGGCTGACCATGACCGAAGGGATCGTGATGCTGCCGCCGCCACCACCGTCACCCATCGTGATTGGGCTTCCCGCAACGTTATTGACGATGATAACGCCCGTTGCACCCGCGTTTTGGGCGTTCTGGACCTTGTCGACGAAGTCGCAAGAGCCCCTATCGGCAATGGCAATGTCGCCGCTGAGGTCATTGTTCAGCGACTCGCAGGCATCGGTTGAACTTTCCGTGCTGTCGTCAACCAGCACCAAGCTTCCCAATACGCCGGTGTTGTTGAGCGCCGGACCGAACACCGCGCCGGAGGCGACGTAACTGCCCGGCGCACTCCCGGAGTCGACCACCACCTCGTTGGCGTTCCCCGATGTCCACTCGAACATCTGCATGCGCGGGTTGGACCCATCGGGGGGAGTCGAAAAATTGGCGTTGTTGATGCCGGAACCATCCTGGGCGTCGGCGTTGACCGAGTCACTACCGGACCCTCCGTTGCCGTAGTTGTTCTCCTGGAAGTTGCCCGAGGCCTCGTTGAACCCGTACTGGTAAAGCAGATCGTGCAAGACGTTGTTCCAGTAGAAAAGGTTCGTGACCGCCGCGTCCTGATAGTCGACGGGCTGCTGGGTCAGAAGATCAAGAGGCGACGTGAAATCAAGGCCGGCGCCGCCGTTCAGCTGGATATTGGGGTCGCAGGCCGAGTTGTTGCGGTCACGGTCTTCCTGGGCGCAAACGTTGTTGCCGCGCGTGGTGGTGAACTCCGCGCCCGCGGACCCGTTGGTGTCATGCCAGCCGAAGGGCGAAGCGGCCACGGTCGCCGGGTTCGTCTCAGTCGTTCGCCCGCCGTCGCTGGGCGACTCCTTGGGTAGGGCGAAGACCTGGTAGCTGTCGTTAGCGATCCAGTCGACCTTGGCCAGGATCTCGCCGGCGGCGGCGTCGACCCAGAGGTTCCACCAATGCTGCTGGTCGGTCTGACGAATGTTCATCTCCCAGGTCAACCGCACTTCACCCGAATCGAGTGCATAGTAGGCGAGCTTGACCGGGATCTCGTCGAGTGACAGGCCGGCTCCGCTGAAACGCGCCTGCTGCTCGGGTCCGCCGGTCCCTCCGGTTTGGACGAGCAAGCCCGAGATCTCAAGACCCAGCTCATCGGCGGCATCACGGATAGCGCTTTCGGCATTGAGCCCCGGTTGCTGTGAATTGACCTTGCCGGCCAGATTGCCGACAAAGCGGGCGCCGACGCTCAGCACTTGACCGTCCGCGGTCACGTTGACGTTGATGGTGCCGTTGGCAACTGCTATCCCTCGCAACTGTTGGTGGAAGTAGATGTGAGTCACGCCATTGTGCTTCGAAAGGTATTGATTCGTAACGGCTTTGCCGGCCAGGTCCGCGGCCGTAAGGCCAAGAGCCGAGGCGTTATCGTCGAGATGGCTCAACGCGACCTCAAGGGGCGGCTGTGCCTGCGCCCACACGGAGCCGGGCAGGGCAAGCAAAGCCAGGCTCAGCAACAGGAATCCTGCTCGCGGTGTCTTGAGTCGGGTCATTGCTTGATCTCCGTTGGTCGTAGGCCGGCAAGAAATACAGGAGAATCCTAGCACGATACGCAACTTCTGTCCATGGTTGTCTGAGTGGACGTCCGTGAATGCCTCGGCTGATGTTGCTTGCCTAGCTGGAGGGATGTCCCACATTCATGCCCCACACCCCGAGCGCCGGCGCAGCGGCGTCCAAGACGTTTACTATAGAGATGAGTGCGGAAGCAACTTGCAGGCGTTCTTTGTCCGATCTTGCTGATGGCCTTTCAGCTGGGGCCGGTCGTCCATTTCCATGTGGACGAGCACGACACTGAGCATGTCGAGGCCGAGCATCCGCACGGGTTCGCGGCCCACGTTCATGTTGACCCCAATGGACGGCCGACCGCCGAGGATGGCGGGCCGAAAGTCGTTCCCGTTGACGGCGACGAAGACCTGGTTGAGCTTTCTTGGCTACAGTCGGAGCGACCGCAAACGCCTCATGCATTGCCCGCCGTCAGGTCGCCGGCCCGCGCGGTTACCCCGGTCGTTGCTGTTGTTGGAAACCCGCCGCAAGAGCCGCGAATCCACGATCCTCCGTTTGCATCGTCGATAATCCCCCGAGCTCCGCCCGCCTAACTCCCGCCTAGGAACGATTCCTTTCTTTGGGCCCTAGGGTCCCGTCCGCGAGGTTGAACCATGATTGCGAAGGCATGCATATTCGTGCGCCTGAGCCTTCTGGCCTGCTGTTTGGCGACACTCACCGCCGCTCAAGAGCTGACCGAGAGGCAGGCGCTGCAACTTCTTCGAGAAAGTCCGCTGTACCGAGAATTGCAGGCTCGGGTGGAGGTGTCGCGCGCGGAATCGCGGCGCGGGACGTTGTACCCGAACCCCTCCTTGACGACAACATTCGAGGGCGCCGGACGAACGGATTACTACATTTTCGAACAGCCCCTGGTTGTCAGCGGACGGCGTCGTTTGTTGCGGCAGGCCGGCGAGTCCGCCGTCGCCGCGGCCGAGGCCGGAGCCGACCACGCTTTGCGTCAGATTGAAGCCGGGCTGCGGGGCGCCTTCCATCAGCTCGCCTACGCCCAGAAACGAAGAAGCGCCATCCGCGTGAGTATCGACGAGCTACAAGAGCTCGTTCGCATCTTGCGGGAGCGCGAGAAGGCAGGCGAGGGATCGCGATTCGATCGTCTCCGCGCCGAACGAGAGGTTGTCGAGCGCGAAACCGAATCCGCCGACGCGGAGGCCGCCATCGCCGAGTCGAGAGCGGCGGTGGCGGGCTTTCTCGGTGAGTCGGTGAATCCGGAACACTTGATTGCACGGGGCACGCCGGCGTCCGACATTGCTCTGCCGGATCTGAACGAGGCCCTCGCCAAGGGCCTCGCCGCTCGCAGCGACTACCAGGTCGAGAACGAGCGGTTGGAACAGCTCAGGTTGGAAGGCGAGGCGGCGGATCGTCTGCGCATCCCCAACCCCGTCATCTCCGGCGGGCTGAAGCGCGAGCAGATCGGCGACCGCTATGCGAAGGGTCCCGTGCTGGGTTTTTCGATCGATTTGCCGTTGTTCAACAAAGGGCGGGTGGAAAAGCGGTTGGCCGAAGCCAAGGCGGCTCGCACCCGCGCCCGCCGCCGCGTTCTCGAGAGCCGCATTCTTGCTGAGGTGCGCGCCGCGCACGATTCCCTTCGACTGCGTCGCAAGATCGCCGAGGACTACCGGTCAAAGTCGGGGCGGCGTGCCGAAGAACTCCGCGAGATCGCTGAAATTGCCTACGAAGAAGATGAACTGGGCATCTTGGAACTGCTCGATTCCTATCGAGTGGCTCAACGCGCGAAGCTGCGGTTGCTGGAATTGCAATCGGTCGCCAAGCTGGCGGAGATCGATTTCGACCGCACCGTCGCCAAGGAGCTGTTGCCATGAAATTACACATTCTTGCCGCTGTTGTGATGCTGTCGGCTTGCGGCACTCCGCCGCCGCAACCGCGGGCCGCCGCTCCGCCGGAGGACGTCGACCCCGTCGCCGTCACCCGCTGGACCCAGAAGACCGAGTTGTTCATGGAGTACCCGCCACTTCAAGTGGGCGAGGTGTCTCGTTTCGCCGTGCATCTGACGGATATGAGCTCCTTCGCCCCCCTGACCGAGGGCCGCGTCGAAGTGCTTCTGGTCTATGAAAACGGTTCCGGGGAGAGCTTCGCCGTCGACGGCCCCTCACGGCCCGGGATCTTTGGGGTCGACGTCACCCCGACCCGAGCGGGATCGCCGGGAATGACGGTTAATGTGCGATCGACGACGGTCGAAGACGCCCACGATTTGGGGCCGACGACGATTAGCGATGCGGGCCGACCCGGCGACGCCTCCCCGAGCGCGAACGGGGAGGAACCGGAGACCGGAGATATCTCCTTTTTAAAGGAGCAGCAATGGGCGCTCGACTTCGCGACGGAGCTTGTCGGCCTCAAGTCGATACGCGAAAGCTTCGTCGTGCCCGCCACGATCGAGCCGCGCACTGGAGGCCGCTTGGCGGTGACCGCGCCGGTTTCGGGCCGCCTGCTGCCGACGGTCCGACTGCCGACTCTGGGAGCATTCGTCAACCCGAGTGAGAATCTCGGCACCGTCGTTCCCCTGTGGGGCGGATCGACGAATCGCAGCACTCTACAGCTTCCACTCGACGAAGCGAGGGTGGCGCTGGAGTTCGCCAAGATAGAGCGGAAGCGCGCCGAGAGACTGCTCGCGGCGGGCGCCCTCCCGGCTCGCCGGCTGCAAGAGGCCGAGGCCCGCGAGGCGGTCGTGACGGCGCAACACAAGGCGGCGGAAGAGCGAATGGCCTACTACGAAGCGACCCGCCGCGACGATCCTCATCGAGAATCACAATCCGCCTTCTCGATACGATCCCATCTCGCGGGAGTCGTTACGGCCGTCTATGTGACCGACGGAGCCCATGTCGAGGAAGGCGATATGCTGCTGGAAATCGCCGCCACCGACAAGGTGCATGTGTCCGGCGCGCTGCCGGAATCGCGAGTTGCGATTCTGCAAAAGCTCCGAGGCGCGGAAATCGAGATCCCCGGCTCGGAGGCCTCTTTGCCGGTCGCCAAGCTCATCTCGATCGCGCGGGTCGTGGACCCGGCGACGCGAACCCTCAAGACGACTTACTTGGTGGATAACACCAAGCGGAAACTGGCGATCGGCCAGTCCGTGTTCCTCCGCTTGTTTACCTCGGAATCGCTGGAGGCGCCTACGATTCCAAGCTCGGCGGTTGTGGATGAAAGCGGCCGTAAGCTCGTCTACGTGCAAACCGGCGGGGAGTCATTCGAGGGGCATGCGGTGAAGCTCGGCAACCGCCGCGGCGGGGAAGTTCAGATCACCGAAGGGTTGCGGTCCGGCGAGCGCGTCGTCACACAAGGGGCTTATCTTGTGCGGCTGGCGTCAATCTCAGCCAACGCCCCGGTTCACGGGCACGCCCACTAACATCGCCATGCTGAATACACTCATCCGATGGTCCCTCGCAAACCGGCCTCTGGTGGTGGCGCTCACCGCCGCCTTTCTTGCCTGGGGCGGTTATGCGGTTAGTGGGCTTCCTGTCGATGTGCTGCCCGACCTCACCGCTCCCACGGTCACCGTCATGGTCGAGAACCCGGGCATGGCGCCAACGGACATGGAGTACCTGGTCACGTTCCCGCTCGAGACGGCGGTGAACGGCGCTCCCGGCGTTCGACGGGTTCGCTCGTCGACAGCGGTCGGGGTGAGCATGATTTGGGTCGACTTCGACTGGGGCGAGGACGTCTTCCATGCCCGGCAGACGGTGACCGAACGCCTTAACATTGCCTCGGCATCGTTGCCGCCGGGCACCACCCGGCCGTTGCTCGGACCGATCTCGTCGGTGATGGGGGATGTTCTCTTCGTGGCGTTGACGTCGGATCGTCACAGCCCCGTGGAAGTGAGAACGGTTGCGGACACGGTGATCCGTCGGCGGCTTCTCGCCATCCCCGGAGTCGCCCAAGTGACGCCCATTGGCGGTGGACGCAAGCAGTACCAAGTATTGCTCTCCTCGCGGAAACTCCAGGCCCATCAGGTTTCACTGACCGAGGTCGAGGACGCCCTCACCGCCGCGAACGCCAACACCTCGGCCGGCTTCCGGGTCACCGGCGGACAAGAATACCTGATTCAGGGCATCGCCCGGTTCACCGATTTGGATGACATTCGCCGAACCGTAGTCACCTCCAGGAACTCCATTCCAATCCACATAGAAGATCTCGGCACAGTCCGGGTCGGCGAGGCGCTCAAGCGCGGTGAAGGTTCACTAAACGGCGAGGCCGCCGTCGTGATCGGCATCCGAAAACAGCCTCAAGTGAACACCCTTGATCTGACGAGCTCGATCGACCAAGCCCTCGAAGACATGGAAGCGAACCTGCCCAACGGCATGCGGATCGACGCCCGGGTCTTTCGTCAGGCTGATTTCATCGAAGTCGCGATTGCCAATCTCGAAACGGCCCTGAGCTACGGAGGCTTGCTGGTCGTCGCGGTCGTCATCATCTTCCTGGCGAACGCGCGCGCGAGTGCCATTACGCTGTTCGCGATTCCTTTCTCGCTGTTCGCCGCCTTCCTTGGGTTTGAAGCGCTGGGGCTGTCGATCAACAGCATGACCCTGGGCGGGCTCGCGATTGCAATCGGCGAACTGGTGGACGATGCCGTGATCGATGTGGAAAACGTCTTTCGCCGTCTGCGCGAGAACGCCCGACTCCCTCAACCCGACCGACGCTCCGGCCTCGAAGTCGTCTATCAAGCCAGCCGCGAGATCCGAGGTTCGGTCGTCTTCGCGACGCTGATCATCATGCTGGTCTTCGCTCCATTGTTCTTCCTGGGCGGGGTGGAGGGCCGGCTGTTGCGCCCGCTGGGTTTCGCATACATCACCGCCCTGTTTGCGTCTCTCGTTGTCGCGCTGACCGTTACGCCGGTTCTGTGTTCGTATCTGCTTCCGCGAACGAAAGCGGTTATGAAGAGGGACGCCCCGGCGGTGATCCGTTTCCTCAAGAAGCTATACCTCCCGGTCGTTCGCTGGAGCTTGGCCCACGGTGCCCTTGTGATGGCATCGTCGTTCATCGTGGTCACCGCGGGGGTTGCGAGTTTTGGGTGGATGGGACGCTCGTTCCTCCCCGAGTTCAACGAGGGCACGCTGACGATCGGCGCCGTCACGATCCCGGGCACGAGCTTGGAAGAGTCCGACCGGCTGGGCTCCGCTTTGGAAAAGATTCTGCTCGAGGTACCGGAAGTGGTTTCGACCGGCCGCCGAACCGGCCGAGCCAAACTGGACGAGCATCTGCAGGGAGTGGAGGCAACGGAACTAGAGGTGCGTCTGGAGATGGGCGAGCGCCCGAAGGAAGAGGTCCTCGAGGAGATTCGCGAACGGGCCACGCTGATCCCGGGAACGCGGATCAATATCGGTCAGCCGATCTCTCATCGCGTCGATCACATGCTCTCGGGAACCCGCTCGAACATCGCGGTCAAGATCTTCGGCGATGATCTCATCACCCTTCGCGCCTTGGCCGCGCGGGTCGAGCAAGCGATGCGAGATACTCCGGGCGTCGTTGACTTGGCATCCGAGCAACAGACCGATATTCCGACCGTGACGGTTCGCTTCCGACGAGACGCTCTGGCCCGCTACGGCATGCCGGCCGGGACGGCCGCGCAAGCCCTCAAGACAGTGTTTCTTGGCTTGGAAGTCGGGTCGATTCTCGAAGGGCAAGTCGCTTTTCCCCTTGTTATGCGATACGAGGACGGCCCACCCGAAGATATGGAGACAATTCGGCAAGTGTTGATCGACACTCCTTCGGGAGCACGGGTTCCTCTGTCGGCGATTGCGGACATCCGCGAAGACCGTAGTCCGAACTTCGTGACGCGCGAGAACGCCCGGCGCAAAATTGTGGTCTCTTGCAACGTGGTCGGGGGCGATTTGCGGGGAGTAGTCACGGAGATTCAGAAGCGGATTGCCGAGGATGTGAAGCTGCCGCGCGGTTACCGCGTCGAGTATGGAGGTCAGTTTGAGAGTGAGGCCGAGGCGACCCGCCGTATCGTATTGCTCGGCGCCCTTGTGATCGTCGGAATCCTGGTCTTGTTGGCGACGGTTTTCCGGTCCTGGCGCGACGCGCTGATCATCATGTGCAACCTCCCGCTGGCGCTGGCCGGAGGGGTGGTCGGCGTTTTTCTCGGGGGCGGGATTTTGTCGGTGGCTTCTCTGATCGGCTTTATTACGTTGTTCGGCGTAGCCACGCGCAACGGCATCATGCTGATCTCACACATCAAGTACCTAATTAGGGAAGAAGGCGAGACGGATTTCAAAGAGGCGATAACCCGCGGCGCGTCGGAGCGCGTCGCGCCAATCCTGATGACGGCGATGTCGACCGGGCTGGCTCTGATACCGATCGGCCTAGGGTTGGGAGAAACCGGCAGCGAGATTCACGCACCGCTTGCGCTCGTAGTCATGTGCGGCCTCTTCAGCTCGACGGTGCTGAACATGATCGTCGTGCCGGCAGCCTATTGGCGCTTCGGCCGGTTGGAGAATTGAGCTCCGGCGCGCCATGGTGCGGCCCGGACGCGATCGGCTCAGCGGGCGCGTGGAGGTTGACGAGACTTACTTAGGAGGCTTGGAGGAGGGCGTGCGCGGTCGCCAAACCGACGCTGAGGCGCTGATTGTAGTAGCGGCCGAGGAAGATGGTGCCGGCATCGGGCGGGTTCGGATACGCACCATTCCCAACGCCTCCGGGGACAGCTTGATGGCCTTCGTCGGCGAGTCGATCGGACCCGGCAGCGTGGTCCATACCGACGGTTGGCTGGGATACGAACCGCTCGAAGGCGACGGCTATCGCCACGAGGTGAGCTACCTGGAGGGGCAACCGGCGCGCGCCTCGAAACTGCTCCCCCGGGTGCACCGCGTGGTGTCGTTAGTGAAGCGCTGGATACTGGGCACGCATCAAGGAGCGGTCAGTCACGAGCATCTCGACTCCTACCTCGACGAATTCGCCTTCCGCTTCAACCGCCGCAAGTCCAGAAGTCGAGGCAAGCTCTTTTACCGCCTGGTTCAACAGGCCGTCGCCGTGCCACCGGCACCCTACAAATCGCTGGTCGGAGGCACCGCGACACGCGCTACGGACGACCACAACATGTAGGGGCTATTTCCCAATACCTGAGTCAAGTAAATACCCATCTCTATCTTTATTGGCGGAGGCTCTGACCGCAGGCAGGACTCCAATCTCTCTTCCAGAAGATCCAAGGCTTCCGTGACCGCGTCACGGGACTTCTTACAGATGTTGAGTTTTTGTCTAACTAGCGGCTCACGAGTTGCTTCTGCTGATTCAGTGTTCATGGTTTCTCTCCTTTGTTGGATTGTTGGGTGATTACGTCACCTCATCTGGCCACTCACGAATCATCAAATCTTCTGGAATCGGCTTTTTCTTCGCCATCTGCTTCATGAAGAAAGGGATGCGGGATGCGTGGCATTGTTCACGAATAAACCGCGCCCACTCAGGGTCCATGGGCCGAGCTCCGGGGTCCGGCGAAGAAGTGGCACTGGACATATTATCCTCTAAGGTCATCGCCCGAGACTTCCTTGATGCTCCTTTCGTCCACGTCGCCGGGGGCGATCTCGCCGGCGGCGATCAGATTGCGCAGCCACTCGGCGGCGTAGGGATCGATCTCGTTGTAGTAGGCGGTCACTCATGCCGCGTCCCACTGGGGCTGGGGGAGTCTCGCCGCGCACTCCAGGCAGCGCACGTAGGCCCCTTCCTCGTCCTTGCGCGGTGTCGTGGTACGGCGGTGACCACAGCCCTTAGCCAGCCTTAGCAGCGCCCAGGATGAGAACACCAGCAACCTCACAGCGCCTGCGAAATAGCTCATGCGACCTCCTTTCCATTTCGTGTGCATTCGCCGCTGTGCGGGCGGTAGCTTATCTCGCCCGAAAGCACCGGCATTGGGTCTACCGACAGCACGAACCTGCTGCCGACAGGCGTGCGCACCATGAACACCTGGCCGCCGCACCGGGGGCATTGGCCCTGCCCCACCAGTTCATAGCGTGCTCTTTGCAATTCGCCTGCGGCCGCAATAACGTCTTCCACAAACGCACCGTTAGGCTCTCGTTTGTCTTCGCCGCGTCCCAACGGCCCGTTTTGCCACGAGATCGCGAACCCACGACCGAAAGACGCGCCTCCAGCCGGGTTTCCGTCGTTGTCGTTCCAGTGCTCTTCGAAAATTTCAGTCTTCATCTGTTTTCTCCTTTAGGTGGTTCCGCAGTCATCGACCATTCCTTCGGCCCCTCTAGGCTGCTTCGGTTGACTGTGTTTCATGGGTTTCCTCCCGTTCCCCCGTCTTCGCCAACGCTGCGATGTACGTGTACGCCTTGCCGCTGCGCAGCATGCCCGGCGAGATGCGCAGCACCCGCCAGCCGAGCAGCAGCGCCTCGGCGTCCTTCTCGCGGTCCTCCTCGTAGCCCGCGACACGCTGGTGACCGCCGCCCCCTCCCCGGTAGAGCAGGCCGTCGAACTCGACGGCGAGCTTGATGTCCTCACGGGCGAAATCGAACCTCCAGCGGCGCGTCTCGTGGAAGCGAAACTCCCGCTGCCAAAGGCCGGGTTGAAAAACATCCAGCCACAGCCAAAGCGTTTCCTCGCCGGCGCTTCTTGCCTGACGGCTCACCACTCCGTTTCCTCTCCTTCTGCCTTGGCAATCACGGCGCGCACACGCGCTAAAAACTCTCGCTCCGCGTCAATGTACTTCTGTCTCTCGCCGCGCTGAACGTCCACGCCGATAAAGTCGTCAATCTCAACGGCGCATTCCTTCAACGTCGCCAACATCTCCGGCGCGGCAGTAATCAAGAGAGCGTCGGCCCTTCTGCCGTTATCCCACATACGCAACGGGCCGCGTATCCACTGGTGAATCAATGCGGAACGAACCACCTTCAGACTTGGGCCATATGTACCTCCATGGCCCCCGCGTGTGCTTGCTCATTTGTCTTCCTCCTAATGGCTTAGAGCCGAGCCGCTTACCTTCCCGCCATCCGGCATGTAGAAGAACCAGCGGCGGGTCCGCATCGCGGTCAGAAACAGCGTGATGACCGGCCGGCCGTTGCGCTGGAACAGCTTGTGTTGAGTCGTGGCGCGCCGGAACACCACATCCCCCGGCCGGCGCAGGAACACTTGACTGCGTATCACCTCCAGGCGCTCACCCTCGAGATGCAGGCTGACGCTGGTCCAGGGATGGTCATGAAGACCTCTTCCGGGGTCGGAGGTAAGCGTTTTGTGCAGGTAGATGTTGAAGAAGCGGTTGCGCGGGATGACGTGCCAGCGGCTTAGATAACGCCCGCCGATGACCCTGTCGGGCGGACGGGAGTCCATGATGCGCCGCGCCGTCCTCAGCAGCCTAATCCGCAAACAATTGGGCAGTCTCATGGCTCTCCTTCGGTACAGCCTCGATCCAGACGTCAGCGAACAGGGGCGCGTCTTCGTGGATGCGCCGCCGGGCCATCTCGGCATACTCGGGATTGAGTTCGATCAGGATGGCGTTGCGGCCCACCAGCCGGGCGGCGACGAGGCCCACGGTTCCCGCTCCCGCGAAGGGATCGAGAACGACCGCAGGGGCTGGATCGCCGGCGTCGCAGACGCAGCGGGGCTGCCATCCGAGCGAACTATGGACGGCCTCCAACCGTCTGTTGAATCCGGCTGTCTCGTGCTCGAAGGGCGATCCGCAGGCCGCGCAGCATCCTTCTTCGCTCGTTCCCGCCTTGATGCACGGCTCGACCAGCGCCGGCGGAAAGGTGGCGAAGTGGGCTTCGGGATACCCAAAGGTAGAAATGGTCCAGACATTACGCAGATTTGCTCCCATGGCCTCCTGCTCGGCTTTGGACATCTCGTCCCAGCGGCCGTTGAATCCTGCGTGTCGGCGGGAATGGCAGCCGGCGCACTCCAGCAGCGCTGTCCGCACCGCCCACGCTTTGTCGTGCCCGCATCGCGGACAACGAAAACCCTCCGGCCAGCGGAGTTGACACAGATACTCTCGACAGGCCTGCTCGGTGGCGAAACGCGCCTCGAACTCGGCCAGATTCCGAGGATAATCTTCCATTTCCCCGATCCTACATCTTGTGGTCACCTGAGTCAAGTAAATACCTATCCGAATTAAATATATAGGGAGATGAGTGCCAAGCTGAGAAGGGCGCGACGCTCCCAAGGCAAACTGGAAATTATTAGGGAGAAACAACATGAGTGTGAGAAACATCAGAATCGGTGTCTACGGTGGTTGGCTCGGCGGTGTGGTATTTGGAGCGATGATGGCGATGATGGGAATGCTGCCTATGATCGGCAAGATGGTCGGTCACCCTTCGGCGGTCACGGGTTTTCTTGTCCATCTCGTGATTAGCGCCGTGATAGGTGCATCATTCGCGGTGCTGTTCGATCGACTCGTTCAGGGCGTGAGCAGTGGGCTGGGCTACGGAGTACTCTACGGTGGAATTTGGTGGTTGCTGGGACCTCTGACTCTAATGCCGTTCATGATGGGCATGGGGTTCGGCGTGAACTGGAACGCGACTGCGGCATCCCAGATGCTTCCCAGCTTGATCGGTCATCTGATCTATGGGGGAATCCTTGGAGTGAGCTATGCCTGGCTCCGAAGCCGGCAGAGCTACCGTCATCCAGCCTCGGCGACGCCGGCGGGGGCGATCTAAGCGCTCCCGTAAACACCGTCCAAGAAACGGAAACGGATCCTCCTCAAGCCTTGCGGGCCGCGAGGAGGATCTTCCGCCGGGGCAAACAGTGATAGAACTCGACCACAGAGGCATCGACACGGGAACCGGCGGAATACTGTCCGGCAGCGCAAGTGGCGGTAAATTCCCTGTTAAGGCGGTTAGGGAGGCGACGACTGCATCCCCCGGCAACCCCGAAAGTCCATACGCGCCGCAGGCCGAACCGACAAGTCATCAAGATCGGCTACGCCCCGACTTCGAATGCGTTGGAGTCTGGAACGGCAATCGGGAAGGGGCATTCAACGGGGAACTGCCCGGCTTGGCAACTTGGGTCTATTCGGCACCCTTCGAGTCCTCCAGAGGCGGGGACGTGCACTATTTGTCTGTCTGCGACGAGGGTCGACTTTCTAGAATTGCTCTAGCGGATGTGAGGGGTCACGGGGCGCAAGTCCACATCGTCGCGGAGTCTCTGCTCCAACTGATGCACCGCTACATCGACACCTGGGATCAGTCCGCTTTCATGCGCGATCTCGGCCAGACATTCGGTGAAACCCAAGCGGGTTCCCAGTACGCAACAGCCGTAGTGCTCGGGTTTCACCGCGAACTGAGCCAGGTGGCTTATACAAACGCTGGTCACCCGGCTCCCCTCTGGTTCCACGCAAGCGAGGAGCGCTGGGGTGTTCTTGCAGAGGATGAAATGCCGAGCGCCGCGCCTACAGACTTGCCCCTGGGTTTGATCCGGGGTACGGAGTATCAACAAACGTTCGCGACTCTGGGTCCAGGCGATCTACTCATTCTTTACTCCGACGGAATAATCGAGGCCGAGAACTACGCCGGGGAGCCCCTCGGCACCCAACGCCTTCTTGGACTGGCAAAGGGACTTCCAACGGATTCTCCCGAGAGAGCCGGTCGAAGTCTGTTGTCAAAGGTTGACAAATTCAGCGGCGGTTTGCGTGCCGGCGACGATCAGACATTGATCGTTCTACAGCGGAGATCCGGGACGTCCGCCAACAAGAATCTCGAAAGAATTGGCTAGGGAGGGATGAGCGTGGGCTGGGTGAGTCAAAGAGGTGGGCGCCGTGAGCAAACAACGAGTTGCGATCGTGGCGGGCGGCCGGACTCCTTTCGTGAAGGCCGGCAAGGCTTTCAGTGAACTCGGACCCCTGAGCTCGCTTCCCATGCGGTTAATGGACTGATAGAGAAGCCCGGAATCGATGCGGACACCCTCGACGCCATTGCCTACGGTACCGTTGTTCCCGAGCCTGGAAAGCCGAACCTGGTCCGCGAAGTCGTTTTCGAAACCGGGCTGCCTAGGACCATCGAAGCGCAGACAATCTCCTCGTATTGCATCACCGGGTTGCGCACGATAACGACCATCACGGAGGGAATCAGTTCCGGTCATATCGAATTCTTACGTTCGGTTATACGAGGACTTGGACCGAATCGATATCCGGCTGCTGGGACCAAGCATGGATGTGACGCTGACCGTCAGTACGGAGGAAGGGGAGTTCGTTCCGGTACGTGAGTTTTTTCTCACCTCGGGACTCGTGAAAGATTTGCGGCCTCCCGGCATTCCGGCCCCACGCTTCAGCTGAACTTGGCGAGCAACCGGAGAACGGCCTCCAACTCGAACACTTCCGTCATCCAGTTGCGACCTCGACAGAGGCACCCGAGATCGAAGAGAGCTGGGATTTGTAGAGTGACCGTTGCAAGCTACCTTCTCGGTTGCCAGAAATCCCAAGGTTGAAGGGGTTGGAGTGACCAGTCGTGTTAGGGAGGTGCTCCAGCTGGTCTCGGAAGGGCACTCTGTCAAGAGGATCGCGACTCGGTTGAATTTTTCTCCCCGAACGGTGGAATTCCACCAAAACCGCACACGAGAAACGTTGGGGATCCACAGCGCTGCTCAGTTGACTCTGTACGCCATCAGATCCGGCCTCCTCCCGCTCGCCAAACAGTAGACCGACCGAAGGGATTGCGTCAGTCCGCCGGATTTGGATCGGGCCGCTGAGCTGACGCCGGTCTGGGTTCCCGACGCGGTCCAGGAAGCACGCGCGATCTGAACCTTTTGACGACAAGTCGCTTCGACGAGACTTTGCGCAGAAGCATTCCTACCAGGAGGACAGGCATTTCTTGCCCCACTGTTTGAAGCTCTCTTCACGCCGCGGGACTTCGAGGACGATCCGTGATCTTCTCCTCCTAGGGGGCGAGGGCGGTACCGGCCCCGGTGACGTTTGCTACCTGAAGCCGAGACGTCAATTTGCTCTCGACACTGCTTTCAGAACCTGGAAGGGATCGGTCAGTTTCATCCGGAAGGGAACCACGCGTCGGAGCCTCAGGCGCCTGGTACACGGGAGGGTTTCAACAGATTTCAACAAGTCGGCCGCAAGTCATTGAAACGTAAGTAGTTGAAAACAGAGGATTCGGGGTCTGCGGTGACACCTGCTTTGGGAGCAGGCGTGCTGTGATAAACATCACATTTTAACTGATGATGGGTATTTACTTGACTCAGGTATTGGGAAATAGCCCCTACATGTTGTGGTCGTCCGTAGCGCGTGTCGCGGTGCCTCCGACCAGCGATTTGTAGGGTGCCGGTGGCACGGCGACGGCCTGTTGAACCAGGCGGTAAAAGAGCTTGCCTCGACTTCTGGACTTGCGGCGGTTGAAGCGGAAGGCGAATTCGTCGAGGTAGGAGTCGAGATGCTCGTGACTGACCGCTCCTTGATGCGTGCCCAGTATCCAGCGCTTCACTAACGACACCACGCGGTGCACCCGGGGGAGCAGTTTCGAGGCGCGCGCCGGTTGCCCCTCCAGGTAGCTCACCTCGTGGCGATAGCCGTCGCCTTCGAGCGGTTCGTATCCCAGCCAACCGTCGGTATGGACCACGCTGCCGGGTTCGATCGACTCGCCGACGAAGGCCATCAAGCTGTCCCCGGAGGCGTTGGGAATGGTGCGTATCCGAACCCGCCCGATGCCGGCACCATCTTCCTCGGCCGCTACTACAATCAGCGCCTTAGCGTCGGTTTGGCGACCGCGCACGCCCTCCTCCAAGCCTCCTAAGTAAGTCTCGTCAACCTCCACGCGCCCGCTGAGCCGATCGCGTCCGGGCCGCACCATGGCGCGCCGGAGCTTATGCAACCAAGTCCAGGCCGTTTTGTAGCTGCCCAGGCCCAACACCCGCTGCAAGCCCAGCGCGCTCGCCCCGTTCTTCTGGCTCGTGAGCCACCACATGGCTCGAAACCAACTCTGGAGGGGTTGGCGGGTGTCTTGAAATATTGTGCCCGCCGTTGGAGAAGCTTGATGCCCGCAGCCGGCGCACTCCAGCAGCGCTGTCCGCACCGCCCACGCTTTGTCGTGCCCGCATCGCGGACAACGAAAACCCTCCGGCCAGCGGAGTTGACACAGATACTCTCGACAGGCCTGCTCGGTGGCGAAACGCGCCTCGAACTCGGCCAGATTCCGAGGATAATCTTCCATTTCCCCGATCCTACATCTTGTGGTCACCTGAGTCAAGTAAATATAAATCTAACTGATTTATAATCAATAACTTACAAACATCGGCCCGTTGCGGTTTGTTGTTTTGTGAGGCTGTGGACAGCTACAGAATTATCTACACCGACCACATCGGAGGGCTCCGCGGTCGCAATAACCTCTTTGGAATCCGTTGATTGCATCGCACCCGCGCGCCTGCTCTTGGGACAGGGTTGCTATCTTTGCGGGCTCCAGATGGGATCGAGGCTGTGCTATTGAGTAATGCTGGCGATCGTGCCGCGTCCAACCCTATGACCGAGATTGGCTAACGCTCCGCGGATTCGAGTGCAGCCCCAGTCGCGGTTCTCCGAAGCGCTCGTTGCCGTCCGGTCCGTAGCTCAGCAGCCCGAAATCGACAAAGAACACATAGACGTTCTCGCCGTCGCTCGTCGGCGTGGGCGAGGCGTTGTTGTTCTCATGAGGTTCCGAGCGGCGTGGGTGAGGGGTCATTATCAACACGAAAGACCGTATCGAGGCGGTGGACCCAACCGACGGCCGGCTGCTCTGGCACGTCGGTCAATCCAACCGGGTGCCGATTGCCATGCCTATCTACCACGACGGTATGCTGTATTCGAACCGGGGGTATTTCAGCGCGCCCTATTTAGCGGTCCGGGTCGGCGGCAAGCGCGACGGGACGGAATCCAAACTAAAATGGCGCATTCCGACTGGCGGTCCCTATGTTTCATCTCTCGTTTACCATCGAGGGTTGCTCTTTATGGTGACCGAGCGTGGAATTGCCAGCGCCATCGACGCGGCGACCGGTCAGACGGTGTGGAAAGAGCGTCTGGGCGGCGTTTTCACTGCTTCTCCCGTCATCGCCAATGGTAGTCTATTTCGTCGAAGAGAGTGGGAAGACTTATGTAGTCGAAGCTGCCCACGCGTTCAAGTTGATCAGCACCAACGACCTCGGGGAGCGAACGCTGGCGTCTCCAGCGATCTCAAACGGGATACTGATCCTCCGTACCGACAACCACCTCTTTGCGGTCGGCAACCGTTAAGACCGCCGCAGCGCGCTCGAACGGGTGCGCAGCCGGTTGTTTTGGAAGGATAGCTTCGGGACACCATGGGAGGAGTGCGCGTTTTCATCCTCGTAATCTGCAGTTTGCTGATGCTGCCGGCGGCGGCACAAGATGACGATCATCACTGGCCGCAGTGGCGCGGCCCCATCGGGACGGGTGCCGCACCGCATGCGAACCCACCAGTGGAATGGAGCGAGACGAAGAACATACGCTGGAAGATCACGCTGCCCGGCAGTGGCCATTCGACGCCGATCGTCTGGGGTGATCGCGTCTTCATTACCGCAGCCGTACCGTATGGTGATCCTATGGAACCAAGGTACGACAGTACCCATGGCACGCATGACAGCGTGCCGGTGACCCGGCATCATCGGTTTATGGTGCTCGCCATCAGCCGTCGCGGGGGGAAGATCCTCTGGCAACGGACGCTGCATACGGAGGTCCCGCACGAGGGTGGTCATTACACCGGAACGTTCGCATCCCACTCGCCCGTCACCGACGGCGAGCATGTCTTTGCGTTCTTCGCCTCGCGTGGGCTCCATGGTCTCGACCTGGACGGCGAGGTGCAGTGGAAAGCAGACCTCGGTGAGATGCAGCCTGGGCGAACCTCCAATCGCCGGCCCGGCCGTTGCGAGGACGTGGCGAAGCGCTAAGATGGGAGTGTCTCTGGCAGCGGAAACCACTCTGTTTGGACTTAGAGCCATGGTGGGAGCGTTTGCGCGAGTAATGCAAAGGGCCGGGCCGGCTTTTCTGTTGGCGGCAGTCTTTTGCCCGCCGGCCGCGGCAGCCGACACCGTCGATTTCAACAGCGAAATCCGCCCCATCTTCGAAGCCCGCTGCCACGTCTGTCACAACGCCGAGACGCACCAAAGCGAATTTCGACTCGACAGCCGCGAACACGCATTGCGCGGAGGCGGGTCGGGGGTTCCCGCGATCATTCCCGGCGACAGCGCCGGCAGCATCCTTTATCAGTACGTCGCCGGGCTCGACGAGAAGATCGTCATGCCTCCGGTCGAACCGCGTTTGACCAGCGAGCAGGTCGAGCGGATCCGCGAATGGATTGACGAAGGCGCCCGCTGGCCGGAGGACCGCGAGGTCCATGCCGCGGAAGCGGAGCCCTCGAAGTTCGACCAAGCGCGGGACCATTGGGCTTTTCAGCCGCGCTCGCGGCCTTTTCCGCCGGCGGTAACCGCCGGCGCCGCGGCTAGGCGTATTCGTAACCCGATTGACGCTTTCATCTTTGCGAAGCTTGAAGCCGGCGGCCGGCAACCCTCGCCGGCGGCGCGTCCTCATCAATTACTTCGACGCGTTTATCTGGACTTGATCGGCCTGCCTCCGAACCTCGACGAGCAGGAAGCCTTCCTGCGAGACCCGACGCCCGATGCCCTCGACCGCGTCATCGATGATCTTCTCGGGCGCCCGACCCACGGGGAACGCTGGGCGCGCCATTGGCTCGACTTGGTTCGCTACGGCGATACCAACGGATACGAGCGCGACGCCATCAAGCCTTTGGTCTACCGTTATCGCGATTACGTGATTCGGTCTTTCAATGCGGACAAGCCCTTTGACCGCTTCGTGCTTGAACAACTCGCGGGCGACGAATTACCCGAAGTATCTCCGGAAACTCTGATCGCAACGGGCTTCCACCGGCTGGGCCCCTGGGACGACGAGCCCGCCGACCCGCTCACCGACCGCTACGATCAGCTCGACGATATGGTTCGCACCACCGCGAACGTCTTCCTCGGCCTGACGCTCGGTTGCGCCCGCTGCCACAACCACAAGTTCGAGCCCCTCACGGCGCGCGACTATTACAGCATGGCGGCGATCTTCAATCCGCTGACGCGCCCACGGAAGGAGCGGAAGGAACTCGTTCGTCCCATCGGCACTCGTTCGGAGCTGGACGCGCTGGAAGTGCGCGACCGGAGAATCGCGGCGCTGGAAGAAAATATCGAACAAATCCGCGAGCAGGTGCAAACGGAGTTTCTCGCCTCCGGCAAAAGCGCGGTGCCGACACGGGCCGTGCGTGCTTATCTGACGCCCAAAGCCGACCGGGACGCGGTCGCGAAATCGCTGGTTAGGGAATTCCGCGAACAACTGGACGCGGAACTCGACAAGGCCGGCCCGCACAGCGCCCGAAGTAGGATCCTCGACATCGAGGACCGCATCTGTGAACTTCGCGATGAGACGCCGACGCGCGATTCCGCCTACATACTTCACGAGCCGAGGGGCGAGCCGCCGTCGAGTTATCTGCTGATTCGCGGCAAGGCGTCCAATCCGGGTCCGCAAGTGCCGCCCGCCGTACCGGCCGTTTTATCGGAACCGGCCCCGAAGTTTCCCGCATGGGACGGATCGAACCCCACCAGCCTGCGCCGCCTGGCCCTGGCTCGGTGGATCGCCGCTCCCGACAATCCCTTGACGGCGCGCGTGATTGTCAATCGCGTTTGGCAGTTTCACTTCGGCGAAGGAATCGTCCGTACGCCCAGTGACTTCGGATTGCGGGGCGATCCTCCCACGCACCCGGAACTTCTCGACTGGCTCGCGAACTGGTTTGTCGAGCACGGCTGGTCCCTCAAAAAACTCCATCGGCTCATCATGACCAGCAACACCTATCGCATGAGCAAGGAATGGAACTCCGAGCACGGCGCCGACGATCCCACCAACCGGTTGTTTTGGCGCTTCCCGTATCGGCGGCTGGAAGTCGAGGCGATCCGCGACTCGATTTTGGCGGTCAGCGGACGCTTGAACCCGCGAATGTACGGCCCCCCGATGTACCCCTA
Source organism: Bryobacterales bacterium (assembly GCA_965248235.1). Classification (GTDB taxonomy): domain Bacteria; phylum Acidobacteriota; class Terriglobia; order Bryobacterales; family UBA6623; genus UBA6623. Next base: position 1,529,430 of record CBDFIU010000005.1, read on the forward strand.
CGTCCCCCCGGCCGCGCTTGAGGGCTCCAGCGACCCCCACCTCATCTGGCGCCCCTTCGAGGAGGAGGACGCTTCCCGCCGCACGATCTACGCCTTTGTAAAGCGCTCGATGATCGTCCCGCTGCTCGAAGTGCTTGACCTGTGCGACACGACGAAATCCTCCGCCAAGCGCATCAACACCGCCGTGGCGACCCAGGCTTTGACGCTCTTCAACGGCGAATTCGTGAACCGCCAAGCCCGACACTTGGCCGAGCGTTTGGTGAGGGAAGCGGGCGACGACCCCGTCGATCAAATCGACCGCGCCTACCGCCTGGCCTTCGCCCGGCCGCCGACGGCGGATGAACAGCGATCGCTGCTCTCGTTTCTGGAAGACGAGTCGACCAGGCGGACGACCGAGGCGGGCGGCGGCGCCGATCCCGAGCGCGCCCGAGAAGCGGCGTCTCAGGAAGCGCTAGTGCAAATGTGCCGCGTCATCTTCAACATGAACGAGTTTGTCTATGCGGACTGACCCGATATTTGAAATTGGATCCGACTTGCAACCACTCGAGCCGTGCCGCCTCGTGGCGCGGTCCCCCGCGAACCGCTGTCTAAATTTCTCCCCTGCTACCCAGGGATGAGTGAAAGGATTACCGTATGAACCGCCTCGAGAATCGCACGCGAAGAGAGTTCCTGGCCAACACCGGCGCCGGGTTCGGGGCTCTTGCTCTGATCGACCTACTTTCTCGCGACGGGTTCTTTTCCTTGCAGGCTCACGCGGCTTCGGCGAAGGCATCCACTGGGGCGAAGAGCGTACTTGCCAATCGCCCGCCTCACTTCCCCGCGAAGGCGAAACACGTCGTCTTCCTGTTCATGAACGGCGCCCCCAGCCAGGTCGACACCTTCGACCCTAAACCGGCGCTGACGAAATTCAACGGCAGCCCCTACAAGGGCGACACGGTGATCGGGTCCAACAACCGTCCCATCGGTCATTTGATGCAGTCGCCGTTCGAATTCGCCAAGCACGGTCAGAGCGGACTCGAAATCAGCAGCCTTTTCCCGAACGTCGCCAAGCACGCCGACGATTTGTGCGTGATCCGATCACTCCAAACCGATACGGCCGCGCACGCCTCCGGTTGCATTCAGATGAACACGGGCAACGTCGTGATCGGGAAGCCGAGCTTGGGGTCCTGGCTGGGCTACGGGCTGGGAACCGAGAGCGAGGATTTGCCGGGCTTCGTCGTGATGACCGATCCGCGCGGCGGCCCCATCGGGAGCGCTTCGAGCTGGAGCGCCGGGTTCATGCCGGCGGCGTACCAAGGCACCCTGTTTCGCAGCGGCGGCTCGCCGTTGCTGAACCTCGAAACCCCGCAAGGGGTGGGTGAACAGACGCAGCGACACGCCTTGGATCTTCTCAAGAAGCTGAATGAATCACACCAGCAGGGGCACGCCGGCGATTCCGAACTCGAGGCGCGCATCCATTCCTATGAATTGGCGTACCGCATGCAAACCACCGCCGCCGAGGCGGTCGACCTGGACGCCGAGAGCCGGCAAACACAGGAAATGTACGGCCTCCACACGAAGCTGACCGAGGACTTCGGCCGCAAGTGTTTGATCACGCGCCGGCTGATTGAACGCGGCGTGCGATTCATTCAGCTCTATTCCGGCGGCGGTCACGGTGCAGACACCTGGGACGGCCACGACGACTGCGTCTCCAACCACACACTCCACGCGGGGGAAACGGACCAGCCGATCGGCGCTCTGATCTCGGACTTGAAGCGCGCCGGCCTATGGGATGAAACGCTGATTGTTTGGGGCGGCGAGTTCGGCCGCACGCCGACCAGCGAGGGAGTCGGCAAGCCGGGCCGCGATCACAACTGGCTCGGTTTCAGCATGTGGCTGGCGGGCGCCGGCGTACAAGGCGGGCAGGCGATCGGAGCGACCGACGAGCTGGGTTTTCGGGCCGCCGAAGACCCCTGGCACGTGTCGGACCTGCACGCCACCATCCTTCACTTGATGGGGCTCGATCACACCAAGCTGACGTATTTCTCCCAAGGTCTCGACCAACGACTCACCGGCGTGCGAGGCGAGGTGATTCGCAAAGCACTCGCTTGAGCCGCGGCGGCGGTTCTGATCGCGGATTGAACGGGCAACTACGGCGGCAGCGGCCTTTTGACAACTGGAAGGACCACGATCGTCGTAAGTGGACGATTCAGGGCACGAGACCGGCGGCGAGGTCGTCGAAGAGTCCATCGGGTGACTGTCTGCTGGAAAATCTCATTTTCCTCCGGCCTCCGCCGGGCCGCGACGGCGCGCCCGTACTGTCCCAAAACTCAATCGTGATGTAAGTGACTTTCTGACTACGAGTTGCGGTTGGCGGGCGGGAGAGCGCCGAGGTTTGCTTTTGGGACGCATTTAACCGGAATCAGACGCTACGATGCTAGCCCGCCCTCCATTCCGCAGGGTCTGGACCCGTCAGCCGAGGCTCGGCAAGCAGATTCCTCGCATAGATTCTGGAACGGGATTGACCGACCCGAAACTACAGTGGGTGGGCACGGCCCAAATTCGCCACTGTAGATAATTTTGTAGCTGTCGAGAGCACCCTAGAACCACAAGTTTCAACAAGCTGGCCGTAAGTCATTGAAACGTAAGTAGTTGAAAACAGAGGATTCGGGGTCCGCAGTGACACCTGCTTTGGGAGCAGGCGTGCTGTGCTAAACATAACATTTCAACTCTTTTAGAATCAACCACTTACAAAGATGAGCGGCCACGAGCCTGTTGAAACCTGTTGATCCCTGTTGTTATGTGAGGCTTTCAACAGCTACAAAATTATCTACATGCCCACCTCCAAGACCCTGCTGGTCGTAATAACCGTTTTGGAATCAGTCAATTGCCGACCCGAGAATCGCACCCGCGCGTCTGCTCTTAGGACAGGTTGCCGTATCCGCGGCTTTGGACGAGCGAAATTACCAAAGAGCAAACCGCCCTCACTCCGCGCGAAAGAACGCCAAGACCAAGGCCGCCCCTGAGTCCGAGTTAGGTCACGAGGCGTCGCCAGGTCCCGGAGCTACAACCAGACGGCATGGCTGATGATCTCGGGTGGCAAGCGGTGGCGTCGATACAGGGATTCCATCGGTCACTTGTCGCTGACCACCGTTAACTTGACAATGCCCTTCAGTGTGCTCGCGGCTCGTGACCACAGCCACTGCGGTCAGGAAGTTTGTCTGCAATGATTCGCTCCGCTGCCGGGACCATCGGCGCAAGCTATTGTCTGCCCTGATTCCGGCGAAGATCGTCGGACAGTACGATGGCCTCCCCAACTTGCTTCATGGTGATACGCCGTCTCCGGCTCTCTTGCCGCAGTCTCAAGTACGCATGCTCTTCGGTGATGCCCATGTCCCGTTGCAGGATTCCCTTGGCGCGCTCCAAGAGCTTGCGGGTCTCCAACTCACCGGTCAGCTTTGCGACCTCGGAATCCAACCGAACCCGCTCGATTTCGGCGCAAACCAGATGTCCGACCGTCGAAACTAACTTGATTTCCCGCGGCGCGTGCTCGTAGGGCTTGCCGTGGTGCAGGTTCAAGACTCCAACCAACCGGCCGCCGACCAGAATCGGGACTGACAAGAACGCCTCGAAACGGTCTTCGGGCAGGTGACTATAGCTTCGAAAGCGAGCGTCTCTCATTGCGCCGCGCCTGATGACCACGGCTTGCCGCCTCTGGGCCACCCGGCCGGTGACGCCTTCACCCACGGGAATTCGCGATTGCTCGGCCGACTCAGGATGCGGGTTCTTCGAAGCCTTTAGGACGAGATCCCTTCCCTCCAGCGCGTAGAGGAAGCACGAGTCCGCACCTACTACGCCGTTGAGAAAATTGACGATCTGGTCGAGCACTTTGTGAAGCGGATCGGCGGTGGCAAGTTGGCCGCTGATGTGGTGAAGGTAGTCCAGGTGAACGTCCCTTTCGGATGCGTCCCGCGCAATCGCCCACGGTGCCGGGTTTCGCCTGCGCTCGGTCGGGTCCAAGGGAGAGCTATCTCCTTCGCTGCTTCGGTTTTCACCGCGAACCTGCTCGTGCGAAGCGGGCTCCGGGACGCAATCCGACTCGTTCAAGCGCATACTGTACAAGCCTCTCCGGCTGCGACCTCGAACGCTTGGACGTGATGCACTTGCGTTGACAACAAAGCGTCGAGTTGTTTCGCCGGCGGCAGAAGAAGGTAGACTCCGTCACCGGCGACTCGCACCGGGAACACTTTGAGGGTGAAAGGCTCGCCAGACAGACACTCGCCCGTTTCGAGTGAAAACGGTTTCTTGTGGAGCGGGCAAGCGACCTTGGGATTCCCACCTGCGTTGCCCGTGATGCCGCGGGAGAGTACGAATGCGTTCTTGTGCGGGCACATGTTCTGGCAGGCGTACCATTCTCCGCGACTGGCAAGTTTGAAGACGGCGATCTGGGTGTCGCCGTACTTGACGGCCGCGCCACCGTCGACGGGAAAATCGGCGACATTGCCGACGCGGACCCAGTTGAGCTTGCGCGCGGGTTGACTGGCTCCGTTGCTCTTTGACTCGCCGAGCGTCCTCCCATTCAGCAGTTTGAGCTGATCGAGCATCACGCCGTCTTTGGGCCAGTCGGCCGGACGGCTCTGGCCGCGTTCGTGGATAATCTCGATGCCCGTGTCGGTCTCGTCGGTGTTTACGAACTGCCGGTAGAGCTTGCGGCGCGCGGGGTCGTTGACGACCTCCTTCCATTCGCAACGGTAGCTGTCGACGAGAAACTGCATGCGCCGCTCCAGCTCGCCGCAAATGCCGAGTTTGTCGCTGATGATGACTTCCTTGAGATACTCGATTCCTCCGTCGAGCTGCTCGATCCAGACCGCCGTACGGGTGAGCTTGTCGGCGGTCATTATGTAGTACATGAAGAAGCGGTCGATGTAGCTGATCGCCGTTTCCTCGTCGAGGTCGGCGGCCAGCAGGTCAGCGTGGCGCGGCTTTGCGCCGCCGTTACCGCAAACGTAGAGGTTGTAGCCCTTGTCGGTTGCGATCAGCCCGATGTCTTTCGATTGCGCTTCGGCGCACTCCCTCACGCAGCCCGAAACGGCTCCTTTGACTTTGTGCGGCGCACGGATACTGCGGTAGCGTTCCTCGATGCGGATCGCGAAACCGACCGAGTCCTGGACTCCGTAGCGGCACCAAGTTGTCCCGACGCAACTCTTAATCGTGCGAAGCGCCTTGCCGTAGGCGTGTCCGCTCTCGAACCCGGCCTCGATCAGCTCCTCCCAGATGTTCGGCAACTGGTGGAGTTGGGCACCGAACAGGTCGACCCGCTGGCCGCCCGTGATCTTGGTGTAGAGCCCGTATTTCTTCGCAACGCTCCCCAACGCGATCAGCTTGTCGGGAGTGATCTCGCCTCCGGGGACGCGCGGGATGATGCTGTAGAGGCCGCCGCGCTGCATGTTTGCCAGAAAACGGTCATTGGTATCCTGCAGGGTGTGGTGCTCGGGATTCGTGATGCTCTCATTCCAGAGAGACGCCAGGATGGAGGTGGCTGCCGGCTTGCAGATCTCGCAGCCATTGCCGTGACCGTGGCCGCGAATCAATTCCCCGAAGGTCTTGATCTCCTTGACCTTGATGATGTCGAAGAGGTCCTGGCGCGTAAACGGGAAGTGTTCGCACACGTTTTTGTCGACGGTCTTGCCGGCCGCCTCGAGTTCGGCGTTGAGCAGGCCCGTGACCAGCGGGACGCAGCCGCCGCAGCCGGCTCCCGCGGCGGTGTAGTTCTTGACCTCGCCCGGCGTCGATAGGCCCTGCTCGCGAATGGCCGAGCAGATCTCACCCTTGGTGACGTTGTTGCAGGAACAGACCTGGGCGCCCTCGCCCATGCTCGCTCCGCCAAGCTCTGGTCCGGCGCCGGCAACGCCTGCAAGATCCGCCGGCTTGACCGTCAGCGGCTCTCTGCTCTTGACCAAGACCGAGAGCGTGGCGTAGTCGGTTGCGTCGCCGACGAGCACGCCGCCGAGCAACGTAGAGCCGTCGGGGCTGAACAGCAGTTTCTTATACGTGCCGGCGAATGGGTCTTCATAGACGAGCGGGGTGGCGCGGTCCAACGGCGCTTCGTAGTCGCCGAAGCTGGCAACGTCGACGCCCATCAGTTTCAGCTTGGTGGAGAGGTCTGAGCCAGTGAATCGGACGTCTTCTCCGACGAACCTGCGGGCGGCGAGTTCGGCCATCTCCCAGCCCGGAGCGATCAGGCCATAAACCATGCCGCGGTGCAACGCCGCCTCGCCGATGGCATAAATGTCAGGGTCCGAGGTTTGCAGTTCGTCGTTGACCGCGACGCCGCCGCGCTCGCCGACTTCGAGACCACAGTGTTTGGCCAACTCGTCGCGCGGGCGTATGCCGGTCGAAACGATAATCATGTCTACGTCCAATGCGCCGCCGTCCGCGAAAGCCATCCCGCGCACTCGGCCGTTGCCAGTGACCTGCTGAGTGGCTTTGCCCAAGTGCACCCGTACACCCAGCTCTTCAATCTTCTTGACGAGCAGGCGCGAGCCGGCTCCGTCGATCTGGCGCGGCATCAGGCGGGGCGAGAACTCGATTACATGGGTTTCAAGCCCCAAGTCATAGGCGGCCTTGGCGGCCTCGAGCCCCAGCAATCCGCCACCGATCACCGCGCAAGTCTTAGCCTGCTTGGCGTATTCGATGATATTGTCGAGGTCTTCGATCGTGCGGTAAACGAACACGCCCCGCTTGTCGATGCCGTCGATCGGCGGGACGAAGGGAAGCGAGCCGGTGGCTAACACCACGCGGTCGTATACGATTTCACGGCCCGCCTCGGAGACCACTACTCGCCTGTCGCGGTCGATCTCTCGTGCCCGATCGCCGACGTGGATGTCGATGCCGTTTTCGCTGTACCAATCGAGCCTTGCGACCATCAGCTTGTCGATATCGCGATGATCAAAATAGGACGTCAAACGGACGCGGTCATAGGCCGGGCGCGGCTCCTCGCAGAACGTCACAACCTTGTAATCTCGACGGTCGTCGAATTCAACGAGCTTCTCGCAGAAACGGTGACCGACCATTCCATTTCCGATCACAACTACGGTCGCCATGTGAAGTCACCTCCGTTGCTGGAAACTTCCGGCGTCCGGAGATCGAGACTCTTGATGAGAGCGGTGAAGCATTGCTCTCTTGTGTCGCTGAAACCTTTGTAGTGTTCCATAAGTGTCGTGGCTCCAAATACAAAAAACGCCCAACGCCGAGAACAAAACTCTCGATGTTGGACGCCTTGGTCCACGGAACCGGCAAACGAAGGCCGATCCTTTACAACGATTGGGGCAACTCGAAAAGTCGAGCAAACATGCTGCTTAAGGTTTCCGCTTCACTCTATCATCGGCACGGCTTTTCTTGGCACAATTCTCACAATGAAATTTCTTATGGAGACGATAGAATCTTTCTTGCTGGGGAAACCCCTTTGGGTCTTGACATGTGCTTCGTTGTGTGCAGAATGAGAACAGTTCGGTGATTCCGCTACGTGCAGCGCACCGAAAATAGTGAGCAGTTGTAAGGTTTCTCATTTTCACACCGTCCACGCCGAACGGGAGCACTACAAAGGTCAAGCACAAGTTGCTCGTCGCATGACTTCGTAAGTCTGCAGGCTCTCGACCTTTCAAGAAAGACTATCGGCCCTTCCAAGCTGAAGGGAAACAACGTCCCTCAGCCCGAGGTCCAGTCGGATTTGTGTCTGCGCCCTCCGGAAGTGTGCGTACTTGAATCCGCCGCTGTGCGTTCACACGCTAGCCGCCGCAGGTACTTGTATTTCGTTGAAGATGGGTATTTACTTGACTCAGGTGACCACAAGATGTAGGATCGGGGAAATGGAAGATTATCCTCGGAATCTGGCCGAGTTCGAGGCGCGTTTCGCCACCGAGCAGGCCTGTCGAGAGTATCTGTGTCAACTCCGCTGGCCGGAGGGTTTTCGTTGTCCGCGATGCGGGCACGACAAAGCGTGGGCGGTGCGGACAGCGCTGCTGGAGTGCGCCGGCTGCGGGCATCAAGCTTCTCCAACGGCGGGCACAATATTTCAATGCTCGTGACTGACCGCTCCTTGATGCGTGCCCAGTATCCAGCGCTTCACTAACGACACCACGCGGTGCACCCGGGGGAGCAGTTTCGAGGCGCGGAAAGGCGATCGCATCCCTTCTTATGGCAGAGATATCGAGATGAGACTGACAGCCGCCATCACCAACCGACGCTTTTTCGGCGATCGCCGCCCAGCTCGTCGATACCGGAACGGCGGGCGATGCACAGGACAATCCGTTTGTCATCCTTGGCACGGGGAGCGGCAGTCGCCGCGAGCCGCTGTTTGCCGACGAGGATCTCATTCCGAAGATTCCGCTCCAAGACGGCGAGCAGTATCGCTTCCACTTCGACATGTCGCGATGTATCGGCTGCAAGTGTTGTGAAGTCGCTTGCTCGGAGCAGAATAATACCCCCCCAGAAATTTCCTGGCGCCGCGTCGGCGAGGTCGAGGGCGGTGTCTATCCGAACACGCAGCGGTTACACATGTCGATGGGCTGCAACCACTGTGTTGAGCCTTCGTGCCTGAAGGGTTGCCCGGTTGACGCCTACCACAAGGACCCGCAAACCGGGATCGTCATTCATAGCGCGGAGGCCTGTATCGGTTGCGAATACTGCATCTGGAATTGCCCCTACGGCGTGCCGGTCTTTAACGAAGAACGGGGTGTTGTCGGCAAATGCGACATGTGCCACGGCCGCATCATGGAAGGCCGCGAGCCGGCTTGCGTGGACGCCTGCCCGGAGCAAGCCATCAAAATCGAGATCGTCAATATCGCCCACTGGAAGAAGCAATACGAAGACCAAGCCAACGCCCCCGGACTGCCCAGTGCCCAAGATACGATCTCGACCACCCGCATCACGCTTCCCAACGACGCCTTAGCCGATCTCGAAAAAGCCGACTACCATCGCGTGCGCCCGGACAAACCGCACTACTCCTTAGTCGCCATGACGGTCATGACGCAGCTTTCCGTCGGTTCGCTCAGCCTGCTTTGGGTGCTCAGTTTGTTCACCGATCTTATGATGCTGTCGCTTGCGGCATCGGCGGCATTGACAGTCGGCCTCGCGTCATTTCTGGCCTCGCCGCTCCACCTCGGCCGCCCGATTTTCGCGTATCGCGCTATGAAGATGTGGAAACGCTCCTGGCTGAGCCGGGAAGTTGTGTTGCTCACCAGCTTCGGCGTGACCGCGACCTGCTATGCGGCGTCGTTGTGGATTAATAACAGTGCCGCGCCCCTAATCGGGGGCATCGCGACACTCCTCGGTTTATGTGGCGGATGGGTATTTACTTGACTCAGGTGACCACGAGATGTAGGATCGGGGAAATGGAAGATTATCCTCGGAATCTGGCCGAGTTCGAGGCGCGTTTCGCCACCGAGCAGGCCTGTCGAGAGTATCTGTGTCAACTCCGCTGGCCGGAGGGTTTTCGTTGTCCGCGATGCGGGCACGACAAAGCGTGGGCGGTGCGGACAGCGCTGCTGGAGTGCGCCGGCTGCGGGCATCAAGCTTCTCCAACGGCGGGCACAATATTTCAAGACACCCGCCAACCCCTCCAGAGTTGGTTTCGAGCCATGTGGTGGCTCACGAGCCAGAAGAACGGGGCGAGCGCGCTGGGCTTGCAGCGGGTGTTGGGCCTGGGCAGCTACAAAACGGCCTGGACTTGGTTGCATAAGCTCCGGCGCGCCATGGTGCGGCCCGGACGCGATCGGCTCAGCGGGCGCGTGGAGGTTGACGAGACTTACTTAGGAGGCTTGGAGGAGGGCGTGCGCGGTCGCCAAACCGACGCTAAGGCGCTGATTGTAGTAGCGGCCGAGGAAGATGGTGCCGGCATCGGGCGGGTTCGGATACGCACCATTCCCAACGCCTCCGGGGACAGCTTGATGGCCTTCGTCGGCGAGTCGATCGAACCCGGCAGCGTGGTCCATACCGACGGTTGGCTGGGATACGAACCGCTCGAAGGCGACGGCTATCGCCACGAGGTGAGCTACCTGGAGGGGCAACCGGCGCGCGCCTCGAAACTGCTCCCCCGGGTGCACCGCGTGGTGTCGTTAGTGAAGCGCTGGATACTGGGCACGCATCAAGGAGCGGTCAGTCACGAGCATCTCGACTCCTACCTCGACGAATTCGCCTTCCGCTTCAACCGCCGCAAGTCCAGAAGTCGAGGCAAGCTCTTTTACCGCCTGGTTCAACAGGCCGTCGCCGTGCCACCGGCACCCTACAAATCGCTGGTCGGAGGCACCGCGACACGCGCTACGGACGACCACAACATGTAGGGGCTATTTCCCAATACCTGAGTCAAGTAAATACCCATCATGTGGCGTAACGGCCAGCGCGTTTATCTATTTGGTACCCGCCCGGCCTGCCTGGAACTCTGGCCATACGATCGTGGAGTTTTTATTGACGGGCGTCATGCTGGGCCCCCTGTTCTTAGGGGCGGTTGGACTGGTCAATCCACTCTTGCCTCTGGTGGCGTGCGCCGGCGCGTCGCTGCAGTTGCTCAATCAGGTTCTCAGGTTCTTCCGGCTCGTGGCGTCGGATGAGTTTGAACTCAAGGCGTCGGCGCTGCTCCTCTCCCACGACCTTTACAAGCAGTACTTGCTGCGCTTCGCCCTGCTGCTGACCGGCGGGATCGCCCTGCCGTTAATGGAACTTTTCGTCCCGGCGCTGCTGCTCGCTCTCGCCGGCGAGCTTCTGGGCCGTTACTTGTTCTTCGTGAGCGTTGTACCCAAGAACATGGCGATGTCGTTTTTCGGAGCCGACATTTCGCAATCGGAGGCCGCATGAGCATTGCGCGCTTCTTGGGTCTTGACATTCAAGAGGAAAAATACGCCTATGTCTCCGACCCCGACATCGGCTACATTGCCAAGGCAAAGTCGCCCGACAAATGGGTCCCGACCACCTGCGGCTACTGCTCGCTCGGTTGCGGCATGCATATCGGCGTGAAAGACGGCCAAGCGGTCAGCGTTCGTGGCGATTCTGACCATCCAGTCAACCTGGGAAAACTCTGCCCGAAAGGCCTGGCGGAGCATCATTTCGTCCACTCTGAAGACCGTGCCAAGTATCCGCTACTGAGAAAGCAGGGCCGTCTCACGCGCGTCGGTTGGGAGGAAGCGCTCGACACGCTGGTTGGGAAATTCCGTGGTGTCCAACAAAAGTACGGCCCGGAAGCTCTGGGGGTAATCGGCACGGGCCAACTCGTGACAGAGGAGTTCTATACGCTTGGCAAGTTGATCCAGTTAGGGTTTGGCGCCAAGAATTTCGACGGCAATACAACGCTCTGCATGGCAAGCGCCGTTGCCGGCTACAAGCGGTCCTTCGGCAGTGACGGACCTCCAGGCGCCTACGACGACCTCGAAGAAGCCGACGTGGTCTTTCTGATCGGAGCGAACATAGCCGACAACCATCCGATTCTATGTCACCGGCTTGAACGGAACCCGAACAAGGTTGTCGTCGTCGTTGATCCGCGGGTGACGAAAACGGCTCGCATGGCGGATCTGTTTCTCCCCATCAAGCCCCGCGGCGATGTCGCGCTGATCAACGGTATTGCGCACATCCTGATCAAGACCGGTCTGATTGACCAGGACTACATCGACGAGCACACCAACGGCTTCGAGGATTTACGAGAACACCTCGAGAAATACACCCTTGAAAGGGTGTCCGCTGTGACGGGCTTGTCGATGGAGCAGGTCTATAGGGCAGCACTTCTTTACGGCCGAGCGAAGAAGCCGCTGGTGTGCTGGACGATGGGCGTCAACCATAGCACTCAGGGCACGGAAACCGTCAACGCGATTAACAACCTTGCCTTGCTCACCGGAAACATCGGACGTTCCGGCGCTGCTCCCTTCTCAATCACGGGGCAGTGCAATGCCATGGGCACCCGCGAAACCGGCTTCACGGCGAGCATGCCCGGGTACCGCAAGTTCGAGAGCGACGACGACCGTCAAGAGCTGGCCAAGCTCTGGGGAATAGATGCCAGCAGGATTCCGACCTCAAGGGGAATGTCCTATCCCGACATCATTGAAGCGTGCGTCAAGGGCGAGATCAAAGCGTTGTGGATCATCGCCACCAACCCGCTGGTTTCGTTTCCGAACTATCACGTGCTGCGCCAAGCTCTCGAAAGCCTCGACTTTCTCGTCGTGCAAGACGCGTTTCATCCGACACCGAGTTGCTGGGCGAGCATCACGGTATCCAGTGGCCTTTCCCCGAGGATCGGGTATTGGGAAATAGCCCCTACATGTTGTGGTCGTCCGTAGCGCGTGTCGCGGCAGCTACAAAACGGCCTGGAGACGGCGACTCCACGCTGTGAGACGCCGGCGAAGTTCCGAGGACTCCACACATGAGTCCGGAGATCTTTACTTCTTTAGGAGCGAACAAACGTGGACTTCAAAAACAAAGCGACAAACATCAAACTCTTCAGCTTTAGCAGTATTCCCATGCGGACCTTTCACATGACATGGTTCGCGTTCTTTCTTTGCATCTTCGGTTGGTTCGGTGTCGCCCCGTTGATGGCTGTCGTCCGCGAGGATCTCAACCTCACGAAGGAACAGATCGGCAATACGATCATTGCGTCGGTCGCAATCACGGTGATTGCCCGGCTCTTTATCGGTTGGCTGTGCGACAAGATCGGGCCCCGCAAATCCTACGCCTGGCTGTTGGCGCTTGGTTCGATCCCGGTGATGACCGTTGGTCTCGCCGACAGTTATGAGACGTTCCTGCTGTTCCGTTTGGCGATCGGCGCAATCGGCGCCTCGTTCGTCATCACGCAATACCACACGTCGGTCATGTTCGCCCCGAACATCGTCGGCACGGCGAACGCGACGACGGCCGGTTGGGGCAACCTCGGCGGCGGCGTCACGCAGATGGCGATGCCGCTCGCGTTGAGCGGCTTGATGACCTTCGGCGCTCAGGAATCGCTGGGCTGGCGAGTTGCGATGGTATTCCCTGGGTTAGCGTTGCTCGCCACCGCCTATCTCTACTGGAAGTTCACCGAAGATTCGCCGGACGGAGACTATGTGGCACTCCGAGCGAACGGCAAACTGGAGGGCTCGAGCACGGTCACCGGCACGTTTCTGAAAGCGTGCGCCGACTACCGAGTCTGGGCGCTGTTCGTCATTTATGGCGCCTGCTTCGGCATCGAGCTCACAATCAACAACATCGCCGCGCTTTACTTCCACGATTACTTCGGCTTAGGGCTGTCCGCGGCCGGTCTGGTCGCGAGTCTGTTCGGGTTGATGAACATCTTCGCTCGCACGTTGGGCGGAGTCGTCGGCGACAGGTGCGGCTCGAAATGGGGACTGAAAGGCCGCGTCTGGTTCCTCGGGATGATTTTGTTCCTCGAAGGCTCGGCGTTGATGCTCTTCTCCCAGCAAACCCTGCTGCCGATCGCCATCGCGACGCTGATCTTAATCGGCCTTTGCGTGCAAATGTCCAACGGTGCCACTTACTCGGTCGTTCCCTTCATCAACAGAAGGGCCCTCGGCGCCGTGGCCGGCATCGTTGGAGCCGGCGGAAACGCGGGCGCCGTGGCGGCTGGCTTTCTCTTCCGACAGGCTGACATGCCGTGGCCCACAGCGTTGATGATCCTCGGCGTCGTCGTTGCCGCCACTTCCAGCCTGGCGCTGATGGTGAGGTTCAGCGAAGTCGACGAGGCGGCTGTGAAAGAAGAGATGGAAGCACGGATCCGCACTGCGGTTCCGGTCGAAGCGTAGTTTCTCCTCCTAACGTTGTGGGGACGACGGCACCGCGTAGTGTCCAAAAACTCGATCGGGCTCTAACCTGTTCTCTTGTCGGGAGTTGTATCTCACGCGGCGCTGCTTCGGAGAGCCGGAATTGGACGCTGCCGTGCTAGGAGTCTGTCCCTCAGAAAATTCGCGGCGAGGGTGGGGGCGGTGATTTCGTTTCTTTTGGTTCGCGTCGCGCCCCGGTCGAAGTGGCCGGACGTCCCGTTTCGGGCGGCTCTCCCCGCGATCGAACCCCCGCTCGGCCGCGACTCGCTCGCCTTACGCTGCTTGCCCCAACGGATTCATTCGCGCCATCCGCCGCAGGTTCAACGCCGCCGTCACCAAGTTCCATTCGCCTTGCGCTTTTGCTAATCCCCGCATCGAAAACTCTCGAAACCCCAACACCCTCTTCACCCACCCAAACGCCGCTTCCAGCAGCGCCTTTCTTCGTCGATATCGCTTGCGCCCCCGTCGGCCCCGCAGCCGCTTGCGCATCCGCTCGGTCGCCGCCCCGCCCCCCTTCGTTCGCGCTTCGCCGCCCTCGCCGCTCTCCCGACCCAACGCCACAAAGCCCCGCATCTTGCGCTGCTCCAACTGCTCGAAATTCTGCTCGCCCTTATACCCCGCGTCCGCCAACACCCGCCGCGGCTTGCGCCCCGTGTTCGTCTTCACCTCGTCCACCAACTCCACCAGATAACCGTTGTCGGCCGCCTTGGATCCCACCGTCGCCGCCACGATCAACTGCCCGCCTTCCTCCACCGCCGCCTGCGCTTGTAACACTGCTCGAACCCCCCGCCCGTCTTCATGATCTTGCTCTCCGGGTCGCTGAAGTTGCGTTGCGCTTGCGGCTTCGGCTCGCCGAATTTCCGCTTGGACTTCGAACGCCCTCCTTGCGGCCTCTCGCCGCCCGCCGCGCGATCGTCGTCGGGACCGCGTCCCTGGGCTTGGTCCGCCGCCGCCTGCTCGGCTTCGAGCGCCGCCTTGGCTTCGCGGATCTTCGCGACGCGGCTTTCCCGTCGACGCAATTCCTCGGGGATCTCCTCGCCGCCGGCGTCGCCGTACTCGTCGTCCTCGGTGGCGTCGATTTGTTCGGCGCGTTCGATCAGTTGTTGGATCTCCGCCGCCAAACGCGCCTCTTCTTGTTGCAGGCGATTGGTAGCTCATGGCCTTGTGTTTCGAGGCGTTGGCTTTCACTTTCGTGCCGTCGAGCGCCACCGTCCCCAGCTTCAGCAAGCCCGTTCGTTTGGCGAGTCGCACGACCTCGACGAACAGCTTTTTGAACGGCTCGAGATGTTCTCCGCGAAAGCGATTGATGGTGCGAAAGTCGGGACGGTTGCCGGCGGCGAGCACGCGAAAGGCGACGTCCTCGTCGATCTTGCGAGCGATCTTGCGCGACGAAAACACGCCCGTGGCGTAGGCGTAGACGAGCAGCGTGAGCATCATGACCGGGTGGTAGGGCCGGTTGCGGCGTCCGTCGCCCTCGTAGCGTTGATGCAGCGGGCGGAGATCGATTTGCTGGAGCGTATCGGCGATGAAATAGGCGAGATGATTTTCCGGCAGCCACTGCTGCGGCGAGCGCGGCAGCAAGAACGGCTGTTCGGGATGGTAGGGGCGATAACTTGTCCCCATGGCTCTAGTGTCGTACGTCCGTTCCCAAACATTCCACCCCGCTCACGTTTTTTCTGTGGGACAGACTCCTAGCCCCCCCTCCATTCCGCAGGTTCTGGACCCGTTGCCCTAGGCTGGTCAAGCAGATCCTCACATCGACCTGGACCGGGATTAACCGACTCGAAACCACGGTGGTGGGCACGGCCCAAATTCACTGTAGTTAATTTTGTAGCTGTCCAAAGCCTCACAGAACAACAAGTTTCAACAGATTTCAACAAGTTGGCCGTAAGTCATTGAAACGTAAGTAGTTGAAAACAGAGGATTCGAGGTCTGCGGTGACACCTGCTTTGGGAGCAGGCGTGCGGTGATAAACATTACATTTCAAACCTTTTAGAATCAATAAGTTACAAGCCTAGATGCTCGCCAACCTGTTGTTCTTTGAGGCTCTGAACAGCTACAGAATTATCTACACGGACTACGTCGGAGAGCTTCTCGGTCGAAATAACCACTTTGGAATCAGTTGATTGCTGACTGTAGAACCGCACCCGCGCGCCTGCTCTTGGGATCAGGTTGCTGTGTCCGCGGGCTCTGATTGATCGCCAGCGGCCTACCCGAGACCGGCCAAGAGATCATAAACGAGCTGCCACCGTCACTCCAGCCAGACCCGACCGGGTCCGTCCGCCAGAGAGCCCCACAGGCGCCTGGCCGAGCAGTATCCGCCGTGTAAGACAACGCTAATCGTATAATTTCGGTGTGCTGTCAGCTTCACTCCGCGGCGTCAGTTTGGTGCTCGCCGTGGTTTTCTCTCTTGGGGCGGAGGCCGTGCCGTCCTCGCTCTTCGTGGACGCCACCGAGAGCTCGGGTCTCCGTTTCCAGCATCGCGCCTCGAAAACCGAGCGGAAGTACCTTCCCGAGACGATGTCCGGCGGAGTGGCGATACTCGATTTCGACCGCGACGGCTGGATGGACGTTTTCTTCGTGAATGGCGCTGAGATCAAGCTGCCGCACCCCAACGGCGAAGAGCCTAATAAAACCGGTCCGGAATTCTGGAATCGCCTATTCCACAACAACGGGGACGGCACCTTCAGCGACCTCACGCGCGAGTATGGCCTGCAGGGTCGCGGATACGGCATGGGAGTTACCGTCGGCGATTATGACAACGACGGCTATCCGGACCTGGTGGTGACCAACCTAGGGACGGGCGGCCACCCGGCTGTGATGCTCTACCACAATGAAGCGGGTCACAAGTTCGTCGATGTTACAGAGCGAGCGGGAGTGCGCGCCGACGGCTGGGCCAGCAGCGCGGGTTTCTTCGACTACGACCTCGATGGCCACCTCGATCTTTTCGTCTGCCGCTATCTGCTCTGGAATTTTGAGCAGGATCACCGCTGCGGCATGCGAACAGAAGCGGGCCGCTCGTACTGCCACCCCGATGTATTCGAAGCGGTCTCAAATTACCTGTTTCGCAATAACGGGGATGGCACCTTTAGCGATATGAGCCGGGAATCGGGGGTTGCTGAAGCCAAGGGGAAGGCTCTCGGAGTCTCCTTCGGCGACTTCAACAACGACGGCAGGGTTGATATCTCCGTGGCCAACGATCAGTTTCAGCAGTTCCTTTTCCAAAACGAAGGAGACGGCACGTTCAGCGAAGTGTCGCTGCTCACCGGCGTCGCGTTCGACGATGACGGCAGCGATTTTTCGGGAATGGGGACCGATTTCGCCGATCTCGACAACGACGGCTTTCCCGACATCGTGACAACAACGCTTTCCGAGGAGCAGTACGCTCTCTTTCGCAATCGGGGTGACGGACAGTTCGAGTACAGAACAAGCTTGAGCGGCCTGGGTCGTGCGACCCAGCTCTACACCGGGTGGGGCGTAGGTGTCTTCGATTTCGACAACGACGGTAGTCGCGACGTGTTTTTCGCCAACGGTCATGTGATGGACAACATCGAGGAGTCTCAGCCGCATCTCAGCTATCGGCAACGCCCGCTGCTGCTGAGCTACCGAGACGGCGGTTTCGTTGATGTTTCCGCGCGCGGCGGTACGATCTTCGAGCGCGCCTGGGCAAGCCGGGGCGCGGCCGTCGGCGATTTGGATAACGACGGCGACTTGGACATCGTCGTCGCCAATGTGGACGAAGCGGCATATTTCGCCGAGAACCAGAGCCAACAGAGGCTGAAGAATAACTGGATCGGATTGCAATTTCGAGGATGCGCCGGCAATCGCGACGGAATCGGCGCCCGCGTCGTACTCACCGCCGCGGACGGGACGACCCAGCATGCCATGGCGAAGCGAGCCGGCAGCTACCTGTCTTCCAACGACGGCCGGGTTTTTTTTGGATTGGGCCGGATGGATGAAGTGAAGGCCGTCGAGATTGACTGGCCCGGCGGAACGCGGCAATCGCTGTCCAACCCCGAGTTGAATCAGATCCACGTTGTGGAAGAACCTTCTGATTCCCCATGTCGGAGCGGCAAAGTCGCGGCCGGCGCCGGGCCGTCGGGCTGACACCGATCGAGCCAGGCCCGGGCGCGGTTTCTTAACGACGCGGCCGAAGACACACGGCCCAACCTTGGGGTCTGTTACGATCGTTCGCAGGCCGGTCGGCGGCCCGTTTCTTAAGCAATAGATCCGCCGAAAAACAGACCCGTGACTCTACGCACCTTCATCGGCATTCTGTCGTTCGGCTTGGTTCTGCCGGCCATGGCGGCTCCGGGCGCCGAGACGGCGAGGGACCTGTTTCATGATGCGATGGCGCTCATGGAAGAGGAAAAGCCGGCTGCTGCCGTGCCCCTGCTACGAAGAGCGGCGGACCTGGCGCCGGACGACGCTGCCGTTCGCCACTATCTTGGCTATGCGTTATGGAGAATTGGCCAGGCCGATGCAGCCGCTGTAGAGCTTGAACGAGCCCTAAGGCTGGCACCCGGCAATACTGACACGCTGTATGTCTTGGGCCGCATTGCCGCCTCCCGAGCCGGGGCGCTCATCGAAGCCCAAAAGCCCGCCGAAGCTCTGCCCCTTCTCCGAAGAGCGGCGGACTTGGCTCCGGACGAAGCCGGTATTCATCACTATCTTGGCTACGCATTGTGGAGCACAGGCAAGCCCGATGAAGCGGCGGTTGCGTTCAGAAGGGCCTTGGAGTTGGCGCCGGACAACGTCTACACGATGTATTTCCTTGGCCGCATCGCGGCCTCGCGGGGGCAAGACGACAGAGCAATCGAACTCTACGAAGCCATGGTCGCCTCCGGTGAGCCCATCTACGACACATATCAACAGGTGGGGAAGGCTTACCTAAAGAAGGGACAAACGCAAAAGGCTCGCGAGGCTACGCAGCAAGCCTTACGACAAAAGCCGCTCGATGGCGGATTGCACTACCAGCTGGGGCGAATCTACCTCCAGCTGAACCGACGGAGCGAGGCCCAGGACGAATTTGACACCGCCAAGCGACTCAAAGCGGCCGATCAGCAGGCCATACGAAAACTTCTGGCGCTCGACCTCGCCATCGAAGACAAAAAGGACGCCGAGGTGCGGCGGCTGAGGGAAGAGTTGCTGGCTGAGTCCTCCCGGGATCCGGAGATTTTGCTACAACTCGGGAGCATGTTGGGCAAGGGCGGGTTTCACGAGGAGGCAGTTCATCCACTGCAATTGGCTGTCGCGATGTTGCCGAATGCCTTCGACGGGCGGTCCAACTTAGGACTGGCGCTTCTGCGGCTGGGCCGCCACAAGGAGGCTGAGGAGCACCTGGAAAAGGCGCTCGAATTCCGACCCTATTCGTTTGAGGTCAACAGCAGCCTTGCCTTCTTGTACGTGAATCAGGGTCGCAACAGGGAAACCATCGACAGACTCCGGGCCGCCAACGACGCGCGTCCCAACAACATCAGGGTCCTGGCGCTCCTTGGTCAACAATATCTTCAGGGTCGCTACCTGGAAGAGGCGATTGAAACTCTCCTAATCGCGAAGCGCGTCAAACCCGATGACCCCAAGGTTCTGTACTTCCTGGTTGGTGCGTATCAGCAGGACGAGCAATTCTCGAAGGCTTTGGAAGTGGCGCGCGAGGCCCTTAGGGTTAACCCGTTGGACGCGCAGGCCCATCTCGCGGTGGGCCGGCAAATGGCCAACCTCGGTCAGTGCCGCCAGGCGCGGCCTAGTTTGGAAGAGGCCATTCAGTTGAACCCGTCGCTCCCGGCGGCATATGATACGCTGGGCGATTGTAAGTTAGGGGAGGGCGAATATCAAGCCGCCCTGGCCGGTTATGAAAAGGCGCGCCGGGTGGCGCCCGGAGATTTGCGCGCCTCGCGAGGTATCGCAAGGAGCCTGATCCAATTAGGACGCTATGAAGAGGCCCTGACGGAGCTGGAGCGTTCTCTGCAAACTCGCGGCGATGACGCCCAGCTCTACTCCCAGCTATCACAAGTTCATTCGAAAATGGGAAACCAGGCGCGGGCGGCGCAGGCGCGGACCCGATCGGAGGGACTAAGGGCCCGAGAACTCGAAACGACACGGAAAAGGAGTTTCGAGCCTGTGCCCCCCCCGGCTTCACCCCAATAAGATCCTTCTCTAATACTCCGGTGGCTCCAACTTCGGATTGAGTTCCCGAGCTTTCCGGAACTCGATCTCGGCGCGCTCACGTTCACCCTGGCGGAGAAGCATGAGTCCCAGGTTGTAGTGCGCTTCGGCGAAATCGGATTGGAGCCTCACTGCTTCCTCGAACTGGGTGACTGCCGATTCCATGTCCGATGTTGCCGCAAGAAGACCGCCGAGGTTGTTGTAGGCCGGGGATTGCTTCGGCTCCAATTCGATTGCCTTGCGAAATGCGGCGCCGGCTCCTCTGATGTCTCCGGTTTGGGCAAGGCTCACCCCGAGGTGGTTGTGAGCTTCGGCCGAGTTCGGACCAGACCGGACCGCCGACCGGAATTCCCGCACGGCGCCTTCCAGGTCCCCGCCGGCCATGGCTTTGAGGCCCCGGCCGATAGAGAGCAGGACCCGCGTGCCCGCGGCATCCCGCTTTTCCTGTTGTCTTTGCTCGCGGGCCACGACTTTGAACTCTTCCGCCGCCTTTTGCCGCTCCCCCTTTCTAAGAAAAACGCGCCCGAGGTTGTAATGGACCCCCGGGTAACTTGGGTCGAGATGAAGAGTGGTCCGGTATTCCACGATGGCGTGGTCCAGGTCGTCCGCTTTCGTCAACGCCGAGCCCAACCGATAGTGAACCTTTGCCTCCTCGGGCCGAAGCTCGGCCGCCGCTCGTAACTCAACGACGGCTAGGTCGACCTCGGAAGACATCAGCAAGGCCAAGCCCAGGTTGTAACGCGCGTCGAACGCGGCCGGGTCCACCCGAAGCGCGGCGCGAAACTCTCGAATCGCCTCCTCGAGTTTGGCCATTTCAGCCCACGCCGCCCCCAAAGCGTTATGAGCCTGAACCGAACGGGGATTTAGCGCAATGGCTTTCTGAAGCTCAGTGATCGCGTTCTTTCGATCCTCTGTTGCTCGGAGCGCCAAACCGAGCCGCAAGCGGGCGTCGGCATGGCTCGGATCCAAGCGGACCGCTTCTTGAAGTTCTCGAATTGCGTTTTCCGTGTCGCCCTCGGCGAGCAGTGCGCTGCCCAGCCGGACGCGCGCCGGAACGTGGCTTCGGTCCGCGCGGATCGCTTCTTGGAACGCCGCGATCGCCGACCCAGACTCGCCCTTCCGCAGCAGGACGCGGCCCAGGTTGTAGCGCGCCTCCCCGTAACCGGGGTTGGCGGCGGCGGCCTGGCGGAATCTCGTTTCTGCTTCATCCAACTCGCCGAGCATCACCAGCACGACGCCCAGGTCGTTCTGGGCCTGACCGAAATCCGGTTTGAGAACAACCGCCCTCCGCAGAGCCGCCAGCGCGCCGCGTTGATTTCCAGTCGAGGAAAGCGCCAAACCTAAGCGGTAATAAATGTCGGGAGAGGAGGGCGCTTGCTCGGCGGCTAATCGCAACTCGGCTTCCGCCGCGCGCGGGTTGCCGGTCCTCAGCAGGGCCGCTCCCAGGTTCGATCGCGCTTCAACGTAGTCGGATTTCAGCCGCAACGCTTCCCTGAATTCCTTGACCGCGGCGGCCGGATCGTTCTTTCCCACCCAACAAAGCCCCAGGTAGTTGCGGATCTCGTGCGATCGCGGATCCAGCCTTAACGCCGCCTGAAACTCCGCGCCGGCCTGGTCGAATTCGCCGGAAGCCAATAGGCGCTTGCCGTGTTCCCGGTGCGACAAGAAGTCCCGCGCGGGGGCTTGCGCCCAAAGATGGGCCGCGAGCACGCCCAGAGCGATAACAGCGCGGGTCACGGTGAGAATTCCTAGCTGCGAACCACGAGCCGGCGAGCCGACTCCCTCATGTTCCGGGACCGCAGTACGCACCATCAGCCTAGCATCGGGAACTGTGGAGCCGGCCCTTGACCTGATCCTGGCCGAACCAGGGATAATGCCGCGGGCCGTGTTGCGAGTCGTCGGCTTTAACGCAACGGGTAACGAGTGATTGTGGTATCCTGGCGTGGGGATTTGAGATCACCACAGCTGAAGGGGTGACTCCGGCGGAAGCGGCGGATTGCTGTCCGGTCCACCGACGCTCCCGGAAGAGTTGCGGAGCAATGACGATGAACAACCTGATGAGAACAATTGGAATCTGCTCGATCATGATCAGCCTGTCGATGTTTCAAGCTCCGTGGGCGCTACAGGGGCAAACATCGTTTGGCGCGATCGTCGGCGCCGTTACTGATCAATCAGACGCGGCCATTCCGGGTGCTGTCGTTACGGTGACCAACGAGGAGACAGGCGTCAGCCGTACGGCCACGAGCGGCGGGAGCGGCAATTACATAATCCCATCCTTATTGCCGGGTACATACTCCGTGAGGACCGAGCAGGATGGCTTCCAGACCACTGAGGTCACCGGAGTCGTGTTGCAGGTGACTCGGACAGTGACCGTCAACGTCGTGCTGGAGGTCGGCGCGGTCACCGAGACGGTAGAGGTAGTCGCCGCCACCCCGCTACTGGACACCGCGGACGCCACCGTCGGGACGGTTGTCAATAATCAGAGCGTCGTTAGCTTGCCTCTGAACGGCAGAAGCTACACGGACTTGATTCTGTTGGTGCCCGGCTCGGTACCCCGCGGCAAGTTGTTCGCCATTTCGGGCGGGCATAACTTCAGCGTGAACGGCAACAGTCCCGACGTCAACAACTTCACGCTGGACGGCATCCAAAACAACGATGTGTTCTTTAAGGCGTTCGGCACCGAACCCTCCATCGACGCCATCCAGGAATTCAGGGTCCAGACGAACATCACCTCCGCCGAGTTCGGTGCGGGGGCCGGCGCCACCGTGGCCGTGGCCCTCAAGTCGGGAACCAACGCACTCCACGGATCCTTTTTTGAATTCCTGCGCAACGACAAGCTCGACGCCAATGACTTTTTCAGGAATTCCAGCGGCACCGGGAAGCCCGCGTTTCGGCAGAACCAGTGGGGTACGGTACTCGGCGGTCCGGTCAACATCCCGGGGGTCGTCGATGGGCGGAACAAGTTGTTCTGGTTGTTCAACTACGAGGGGCGCAAGATCCGTCGGGAATCCACGCTGTTTGCGACGGTCCCCACGAGGTCGCAATTGTCGGGCGACTTGCAGGGCCTGCAACCCATCTTCGACCCTTTGACGAGCCGCGTGGATCCCGCCACCGGCGATGTCATCCGGGACCAGATCAGCTGCAACGGCGTGCCGAACGTCATTTGCCCCAGTCGAATCCATCCCACCACGTCAGCCTGGGGAGACATTGTCTTTCCGGTGACGGATACCCCGGGAGGAAGCAATTTCGTGAATACGAACGCGCGCGTGTTGGATCAGTATCAGCTGAATATGCGATCTGATTATCGAGCGACGGACAACTTGAGCTTTTTCTTCCGTTACTCGCCCTCGATCGCGGAGGAGGCCGTCCCCCAGGCGCTGCCCTCCATGGCGACGATTACGGCACAAAGGTTTCACAATGCGGTCATCAGTACGACCTACGTGCCGACCCCGACCACGGTGATCGACTTCAAGATCGGCTTTAATCGCACTGGCGTCTTGCAGGCGGCCTCCAATCCGGATCCTGGAATTGAAGCATTTCTGCAGCAGCACCCGATCCAAGGCGTAGCCGTCAAGAGTCCGTCGCATCCCTTGTTCCCGGCCTTGGGGCTCGGAGAGGGTTTCACCGGCACGTTTTCGTCCGGCGTCACAGCACCGACCAACACCGTGCAGTATATTTTCAAGCTCTCCAACGTCCGCGGAAAACATACGCTCAGCATGGGCTTCAGCATCGACAAGATCTGGGGCTTGAGCGACAACCTCAATACGACCAATTTCAACTTCACGCGATTTGCAACCGCGGATCCCCAGAACGCCGTCGCCACGGGGTCCTCGCTGGCTTCCTTTCTGCTGGGGTACCCGGATGGGGGTAGTCGAACACTGGGCAACACAGCCATCAATCACGTGTGGAACATGTACCACTTCTACGTTCAGGACGACTTTCGGGTGACGCCGCGACTGACGCTCAATCTTGGGCTGCGGTATGAGTACACGCAACTGCCCGCGGACAGATTTGACCGCTTGTCTTCGTTTGATAGGCATGACAGGAAATTCATCTGGGCTGGAGACAACCCGATCACCGGCGAGCCGTCCAATGCCCGTCGGAGGATGCGTGAGCCTGATTTCAACAATTTCGCGCCCCGTGTCGGCCTTGCTTTCATGCTCACCCCCAAGACCACCGTGCGGGCCGGCTACGGCGTCTTTTACGTTCACAACCACCTCTGGGAGGCGCAGGCCGGGCGAGGCCAGTGGCCCTACGCGCTCAGCGAGCCTATAAGCGTGCTCAATCGGGGCACGACTCTGACCCCGATCGATACAATGTATTCGGCGGACACCTCCGTCACGCCCGGCACAACTCCGAGCGTGCTCTGGTCCTGGGACCGGAAAGACCGCTTCGGCTACACGCAGCAGTGGAATTTTGGAGTGCAGCACGAACTGGCCAACGAGCTCATGCTGGAAGTCGGTTATGTCGGGAGCAAAGGCACCAAGGTGCCGATCTTCTCGTTCGCAAACCTCCCCCCTCCCGGGCCCGGCGTGGTGGGTTGCCCGCCCGCCCCTTGCGCGCCCGGGCAGGAACATCCCAGACCTTTTCCCATCAACAATAACTTTATGATCGTGGGGGAAAACAAGTCGAGTTCCAACTATCACTCTCTGCAAGTGAAACTCGAGAAGCGGTTTTCGAGCGGCCTGCAGTTCCTCGGATCCTACGCTTGGGCACATCACATCGACGTTGGTGGAAGCGGAAACAGCACTCAGAGTTTCCCGCAAAATCCACGTGACCTCAACGGAGACCGCGCGAGCGGCTTTGCCGATTTCCGTCACGTTTTTACGGGCAGTTACCTGTATGAGTTGCCGTTTGGCGCCGGCAAGCCTTTTCTCTCGAACGCGCCCGCTTTCGTGAACCATGTGCTGGGCGGCTGGGCTGTCAGCGGGATTACGCGCTTTAGCACCGGGGCCCCCGTAAACGTCGTGCTTTCTTTTGATCGGGCCAACAACGGCTTTGGGAATTTCCAGCGCCCGGACCGCGTCCTGGGCCAGCCCGCGAGGGCTTTTGTCTCGGGCGATAAGACCCAGGGCTGGCTCAACCCGGCCGCTTTTGCCGTGCAGGAGCAGTTTACCTTTGGGAACCTGGGACGCAACACGGAAAGGGGCCCGGCGTTTGGAAATTGGGATATCATTCTTTTCAAGAACTTCGCCTTACGCAAGGAAAGAGTGAGACTTCAGTTCCGCACGGAGTTCTTTAATGCGTTCAACCAAGTGAACCTGGGGAATCCCAGTTCCGGGTCCTTTAGCCGAAATCCTAACTTCGGCAGCATCTTTGGCACGCAAAACGCCGCGCGGCAGATCCAGTTCGCTCTCAAGTTGCTCTTCTAACCTTGCAGCCTAGCTAGACTAGCAGCCCGTGGCGAAAGTACATTGACGGGAGAGTTGCTTTATGGCAATGGGAGGACGCAACCGGCGGCACCGGCGGAAGGATCTTTGGGTGGCCGCGGTCGACAAGAGCCGGCGACGGATTCTCACTCCGTCGCTTCTGTTAGTGTGCCTGTTCTCGTGCTCATCACCGCCGGCGCAGCAACCCGGGAATAAGCCGAACTTCATCATCGTCTTCGCCGACGACCAGGGCTACGGCGACCTGGGCGTTTTTGGGGCGACCGACTTCAAGACTCCGCGGATCGATCAGATGGCTCGTGAGGGGATGCGGCTCACCGATTTCTACGGCCAACCGCTCTGTGGCGCATCCCGTACCGCTCTTCTGACCGGCAGCTATCCGATTCGAGTCGGCGAGTACAACAACGAAAAGGACAATTTCCCCTACGTTCATGAAAAGGAAATCCTGCTGCCCAAGGTCCTACAGCAGGCCGGCTATGCCACCGGGATGATAGGCAAACTCGACATAACTCAGCGCCAACTCCTTAAAGCAAAGCTGAACCCCGTGAGACGCGGGTACGACTATTGGTTCGGCGTCGTGGGCGCCAACGACGACGGCGTGGTCCATTGGGTGCACCGCAACGAAGAGATGATCGAGGAGACGGCCGGGGTGGACGACGTGACGCGGCGTTACACCGACGAAGCGCTCGCCTTTATCCGGAAGAACAAGGACCGGCCTTTCTTTCTCTACATTGCTCACTCGATGCCTCACGTCGTACTGGGCGCTACCGAGCCGTTCCGCGGACGCTCGGAGCGGGGCCTTTACGGGGACGTGATCGAAGAGCTCGACGCCAGCACGGGCGAAATTGTCGATTTACTCAAGGAACTCGACCTCGACCAAAACACGATCCTTGTCTACACCTCTGACAACGGGCCGTGGAGCAACCACTTTTCGCCGAAATACACGGCCAATATCGAGCAGTATGCAGGCTCGGCAGGACCTTTACGAGGCGCCAAAGGCACGACCTGGGAGGGCGGCATCCGGGTTCCGTGTGTGATGTGGGGGCCAGGGTACATCCCTGCCGGCGCGGTCACGAGTGAAATCGCAACGACGATGGATCTACTCCCTACCTTCATTGCAATGGCCGGCGCCGAATTGCCTTCCGACCGTACGCTGGACGGCCGCGACATTTCTCCGTTGATGCTGGGCGAACCCAGTGCCAGGAGCCCGCACGAAGCGTTCTATTACTACCGGGAAACCCATCTCGACGCAGTCCGCAGCGGCCCATGGAAACTCGTTTTTCCGCGGCCGAGGAGCGGCGAGTCCGAGTGGTTGCTCTCGAGCGCGTGGGTGGTGGGTTTTTTGGGCGAGGCCCTCGAGCCCGTCACGGAACTCGAACTCTACAACCTAAGGTTGGATATCGGCGAGCGGAACAACGTCGCAGCGCTGCACGCGGATGTTGTGGAGCGCCTCACCGCATTAGCGGATAAGGCCCGCGCAGAGCTCGGCGACTACGATCGGGTCGGGAGCGGCGTGCGATTCTTCGAAGAGGGGCCAAAATGGCCGCGCCGACAGAGGTGGATCTCGCAGTAGGCGCTACGTCCTGACCTACTCGTGTGGCGCCAGCGCCCGACTCGCCATGAGCGATGGCGCCTCGGCCTTCCAGCCTCGGAGAAGAATTGGGAGACGGCATGCGAGCTCCGTCAGCTCGGCGCTAGGGCATCCTACTCGAATCCTTACCAAGGAATTCTAGAGACGCGCTCATCGGCTACGGCTGAAGTACCGTGAGATTTCTAGGAACGCGTCTAGCCCGGTCAGAAGCGTATCCCGCAACCCGCTGTTGGTCTGTAATCAACCATTTCACATGGGCGCCGTGAAGTCGAGTACTGGATTATCGCCGTTCATGCCAGCCCTCGTTTTGTTGCTGCTATGGGTTCCCGCCTTGAATGCGGAGTCCGTTCGCACCTATCGCGAGTGGAGAGCTTACGGCGGCGGTCCCGAGAGCATCCAGTATTCCGCTCTCGACCAAATCAACCGCAAAAATGTCCACCGCCTGAAGGTTGCCTGGAGCTTCGACACCGGCGATGCGTACTCCGGCTCGGAGATGCAATGCAACCCTATTGTCATCGACGGCGTTCTCTTCGCTACGACGCCGCGGCTGAGGGTCATCGCGCTCGATGCAGCCACAGGGAAACTCCATTGGAGCTTCGACCCTCATGAAGGACCGAAGACCGATCGTCTGCGTCGTAACCGCGGCGTCACTTGGTGGAGCGATGGCCGGCTGCAGCGGTTGTTCTTCGTCTCTCGGAACTTTCTCTTCGCTCTCGATCCGCGGACCGGCAAGCCGGTCCCGGGCTTCGGCCAAGAGGGTCGTGTTGACCTCCGCGAGGGCCTCGGGCGAGATCCCGAAACGATCTCCATCTCGGCTACCACCCCCGGCGTCATCTACAACGACCTGCTCATCCTCGGCAGTATCCTCAGCGAAGCTCTCCCCTCGCCCCCCGGTGACATCCGGGCCTACGACGTGCGGACCGGAGAGCTGCGCTGGAGCTTCCACACGATTCCCCATCCGGGCGAGTTGGGGTACGAGACCTGGCCGAAGGACGCCTGGAAATATAGTGGGGGCGCGAACAATTGGGCCGGCATGAGTTTGGATGAAGAGCGCGGGGTGCTGTTCGTTCCCACCGGGTCGGCGGCCTTTGATTTTTACGGCGCCAACCGCCTGGGAGACAATCTGTTCGCGAATACGCTGATTGCGCTGAAGGCGGAGACGGGCGAGCGTGTCTGGCATTTTCAAGCCGTCAAGCATGACGTTTGGGATCGTGACTTTCCGGCCCCGCCCCGTCTCGTCACCGTGAAGCGCGACGGTAATCTGATCGACGCCGTGGCGCAGGTCACCAAGTCCGGTCACGTATTCGTCTTCGAGCGCGAAACCGGTAAGCCGCTTTTCCCGATCGAATATCGCAAGGTTCCCGCTTCCGATGTCGACGGCGAGAAGCTGGCGGCTACCCAACCTTTGCCCTTGAAACCGCCGCCGTTCGCCCGCCAAATCTTCACCGAAGACATGGTCACCAAGCGGACCCCCGAGGCGCACGAGGCCGTTCTCAAACGCTTCCGGCAAGTCCGCGGCGGGGAGCAGTTCACGCCTCCCAGTCTTCAAGGAACGATCTTGTTTCCTGGGTATGACGGCGGTGGCGAATGGGGCGGCTCTGCTTTCGACCCCGCCACGGGCCTTCTCTATGTCAACGCTAACGAAATGCCCTGGATCCTCAGACTGGTGGAGCGTACTCAGCTGGAAGCCGGCGCGACCTCGCGGAACTTGTACCTGGATTACTGCGCCGGCTGTCATGGAAAACAACTGGGCGGGAGCCCCCCGGAGTTTCCCTCCCTCGTTGCCATCGGGGACAGGTCTAAGCCGCGCGAAATCTCACAGGTCATTCGTCAAGGCGCCGGTCGCATGCCGGCGTTTGCGAACCTGCCGCGGCAGGCGGTACAGGCGCTGGTTTCCTATCTCGTCTCGGGTGAAGACACAGAAGTTGAGGTTCCGGCTCCCTCGCCCATGGACCTCAAGTACAAGCACGACGGGTACAACAAGTTCCTCGATCCCGACGGCTATCCCGCTGTCGAGCCTCCCTGGGGCACGCTGAATGCGATCGATTTGAACAAGGGGGAGATCGTCTGGAAGATCCCTTTCGGTGAGTTTCCTGAGCTGGCCGAGCAGGGGCTGCGCAATACCGGCAGTGAAAACTATGGCGGCCCCGTGGTCACCGCGGGCGGCGTTCTATTCATCGGCGCGACCAATCATGACCGCAAGTTCCGTGCCTTTGACAAGACAACCGGCAAGCTCCTGTGGGAAACTACGCTGCCGGCGGCGGGGAATGCCACTCCGGCCGTGTACGAGGTCGACGGCCGAGAGTTCGTCGTGATCGCCGCGGGTGGTGGCAAATGGGGCAATGCTTCCGGCGGCACCTATGTCGCCTTCGCGCTTCCCCAGCCTACTCAGTGAGGATAAACGCAAAACTCCAGACTCCAGATCTTTGTCAGGTCAGCCCATCCGAGTATCAATCGAGCCGCGCTCTGCTCGGCGTGGTATTTGTCCTTGCGCTGGTCTTTGTTTACGGACCCCATACAGTCGCTTCCGCTGGGCCGCCTCAGAAGTCCGATTCAGGAAGCCATGATGAGTCCTCCGGGTCAGCAACAATTTCCGAGATCGACCGCCCAGTTGACTTCTGTTAAGGACGTTTTCCCGATCCTTGAGTCACGTTGCTTTGTGTGCCACGGACCGGAGTTGCAGCAATCCGAGTTGCGCCTTGACGCCAAATCCGTCGTGATTAAGGGTGGAGCTTCGGGGCCGGTACTGAAGCCGGGCACCGCCGAGGAGAGCCCACTGTTCCTGAGGGTGGCCGCCCGCGAAGGCTACAACGTGATGCCACCGGTCGGCGAGCGGCTTGCTCCACGCGAGCTAGGCTTGATTCGAGCATGGATCAATCAGGGCGCCGAATGGCCTGAAGGTGTTGGGGCCGGGGTGTGGTTCGCCAAAACTAACTAGCCATTTAGATTGAAGTGCTTGCGTTGAATCTCATTTGACAGCCAGGCCCGCTGTTCGCACTCTCTGGGGCTCGCTCGAAAGGCCTCCGGGTGCTGGCTCGAACGGAGCGTCTGGCGCAACACAAAAAAGACCGGATGGTTCAAGAGTCCGGTCTTTAGTTTCGATCGGCTACCGCGTTTTGGCGAGGAACACCTGATTTTGGCGAAGGAAAGCGCGCTGGGCTCAATGGGGACTGTAGTTAATTTTGTAGCTGTACAGAGCCTCACAGAACAACAAGTTTCAACAGAGATGGGTATTTACTTGACTCAGGTATTGGGAAATAGCCCCTACATGTTGTGGTCGTCCGTAGCGCGTGTCGCGGTGCCTCCGACCAGCGATTTGTAGGGTGCCGGTGGCACGGCGACGGCCTGTTGAACCAGGCGGTAAAAGAGCTTGCCTCGACTTCTGGACTTGCGGCGGTTGAAGCGGAAGGCGAATTCGTCGAGGTAGGAGTCGAGATGCTCGTGACTGACCGCTCCTTGATGCGTGCCCAGTATCCAGCGCTTCACTAACGACACCACGCGGTGCACCCGGGGGAGCAGTTTCGAGGCGCGCGCCGGTTGCCCCTCCAGGTAGCTCACCTCGTGGCGATAGCCGTCGCCTTCGAGCGGTTCGTATCCCAGCCAACCGTCGGTATGGACCACGCTGCCGGGTTCGATCGACTCGCCGACGAAGGCCATCAAGCTGTCCCCGGAGGCGTTGGGAATGGTGCGTATCCGAACCCGCCCGATGCCGGCACCATCTTCCTCGGCCGCTACTACAATCAGCGCCTTAGCGTCGGTTTGGCGACCGCGCACGCCCTCCTCCAAGCCTCCTAAGTAAGTCTCGTCAACCTCCACGCGCCCGCTGAGCCGATCGCGTCCGGGCCGCACCATGGCGCGCCGGAGCTTATGCAACCAAGTCCAGGCCGTTTTGTAGCTGCCCAGGCCCAACACCCGCTGCAAGCCCAGCGCGCTCGCCCCGTTCTTCTGGCTCGTGAGCCACCACATGGCTCGAAACCAACTCTGGAGGGGTTGGCGGGTGTCTTGAAATATTGTGCCCGCCGTTGGAGAAGCTTGATGCCCGCAGCCGGCGCACTCCAGCAGCGCTGTCCGCACCGCCCACGCTTTGTCGTGCCCGCATCGCGGACAACGAAAACCCTCCGGCCAGCGGAGTTGACACAGATACTCTCGACAGGCCTGCTCGGTGGCGAAACGCGCCTCGAACTCGGCCAGATTCCGAGGATAATCTTCCATTTCCCCGATCCTACATCTTGTGGTCACCTGAGTCAAGTAAATACCCATCTCAACAGATTTCAACAAGTCGGCCGCAAGTCATTGAAATGTAAGTAGTTGAAAACAGAGGATTCGGGGTCTGCAGTGGAACCTGCTTTGGGAGCAGGAAGCCGGGGGTTCGAATCCCTCCGCCCCGACCATTGTTTTCAATAACTTACAAATCTCGGTTGTTGAAATCTGTTGTTCTGTGGCGCTCTGAACAGCCACAAAATCATCCACAGTAGCTTTCTCGCAGTGAGCATTGAGTTCGATATCCTCCTTGTAATCAACAGCATACGTGCTATGAAAAGGCGCCTGCACTCCTGCTCTTAGGACAGGTGGTCGTGTCGAGCTTTCGAAGCCGAGCCGGGCTGCGAGTCGCGACGATCCATCGTAGTTCTTCGGCCTACGGGCATTGGCACGAAGGTCGCAGGCCACCCCCGGGCCGGCACTAAGATGAGGTTACTTCGTCGATCTCTCTTGAGGCTGATCGTGATCGGAGTAATGACTGACCGGTGGGTGCGCGGCCGGTTGTTCTGGAAGGATAGCTTAGGAACACCATGGTAGGAGTGCGCGTTTTCATCCTCGTAATCTGCAGTTTGCTGGTGCTGCCGGCGGTGGCACAAGATGGCGATCATTACTGGCCGCAGTGGCGCGGCCCCATGGGGACGGGTGCCGCACCGCACGCGAACCCACCAGTGGAATGGAGCGAGACGAAGAACATACGCTGGAAGATCACGCTGCCCGGCAGTGGCCATTCGACGCCGATCGTCTGGGGTGATCGCGTCTTCATTACCGCAGCCGTACCGTATGGTGATCCTATGGAACCAAGGTACGACAGTACCCATGGCACGCATGACAGCGTGCCGGTGACCCAGCATCATCGGTTTATGGTGCTCGCCATCAGCCGCCGCGAGGGAAAGGTCCTCTGGCAACGGACGCTGCATACGGAGGTCCCGCACGAGGGTGGTCATTACACCGGAACGTTCGCATCCCACTCGCCCGTCACCGACGGCGAGCATGTCTTTGCGTTCTTCGGCTCGCGTGGGCTCTATGGTCTCGACCTGGACGGCGAGGTGCAGTGGAAAGCAGACCTCGGTGAGATGCAGACCAAGCACGCGCACGGCGAGGGCAGCTCACCAGCGCTCCACGGCGACACGCTAATCATCAACTGGGATCACCAAGGCCGGTCATTTGTGATTGCCTTCGACAAACGGACCGGTGAAGAACGGTGGAGGGTCGCGCGGGAAGAGGTCACCTCGTGGGCAACACCGATCGTGGTCGAGTACGGCGGCAAGCCGCAGCTCATCATCAGCGGCACCAATCGCGTTCGAGGCTACGATCTGGCCACCGGCAACGTCATATGGGAATGTGGCGGGCTATCGGCTAACATCGTCGCGTCGCCCGTTTCGGCGGACGGCATGGTGTACGCCGCCAGCAGCTACGACACGCGGGCCATGCTCGCCATAAGCCTCGACGGCGCCAAGGGCGACATCACCGGAACCGACCAGGTCGTGTGGAGCCGCGGACGAGGCACGCCGTACGTGCCATCGCCATTGCTGTATGGAGACTCGCTCTATTTCCTCCATCACTACCAGGGGATCCTTTCACGCGTGGACGCAAAGACCGGAGAAGAGCGGACCGGCCCGTTTCGGCTCGGCGGCATCCGCAACGTGTACGCCTCGCCGGTGGGTGCCGCCAACCGCCTTTACATCACCGATCGCCAAGGAACAACGCTCGTGATGAGTCACGCTAGCTTACCCAAGATGCTGGCAGTCAACCGGCTCGACGACAGCTTCAGCGCCTCGGCCGCCGTCGCCGGCGGCGAGCTGTTTCTGCGCGGGCAGCGAAACCTCTACTGCATTGCCGAAGAGTAGTGCGACGGTTGTCCCTACCGTAAACTCCGTCCACAGGCCCGGCATTTCAGTGTGGACGAGGCTGCGGTTGAGCCACGGGCACTGCCGCCAGAATCTCCGAACAGCGGGCCTGGCTGTCAAGTGAGCTTCGGCCTAAGCACTTCAATCTAAACGGCTATGTAGTTTTGGCGAACCGCAGCTTCGTCGAGCAAACGGATCAGTTCCGGCTCCTCGCACTCCTACCCACCGCCGTCAAGAAGATCGCACTCTTTCGCTCGGCGTGAGGTGAGAAAAACTTGACCACATCATCGTCGTGGAAGGTTAGCCCGCTAGCCCCCAAGCGCTGGGCGTAGGCAGAAAGATAAACCTTGCCCCCGATAATGCCGGCTTCGGTTTGTACGGCCCGGTAGCCGCGATTTCCGAATCGCTCAAAGATCGCCTTTAAGTCCGCCAGGTAGAAGATGGCGACCGATGCGTCGGCCGGAAGGCGCTGTTCCAGTCCAAGATAGCCCGCTTGGTCTCGGAAGTCCCCTTCTCTGAGTAACTCGAGCGCCCGCTGCGCGCGGTCAAAAAAGTAGGACCCAGGGGCTAAACCGCGCACCGCGTTCACAATCAGGTAAAGGTCGTTGAGTTGGGATCCGAATGGGTCGAGAAAGTCAGCGGAAACACCCCGCGTCGCCCGTTCCAGAATGGTCGACAACTCCTCGAACGAAATCGGCGCTCGATCAAACTGCCGGGTGGAGCCCCGCCGCTGAATTACCTTCTCAATCGGCTCGGGCGGGAGACGGTCCGCGAGCAGCGGCCGAAGCGGAATCAGACTCCGAATGGGCTCCTGGACTTCTTTCGACGGAGGAGCGCCACGCCAGGCAGCAACCTCGGAACTGTCAGCCAGCGACGAGTACTCATGCATTTCCCGCATCAGCGGGTAGTCAACCTCCGTCTTCGAAAGCGGCTCGACGCGGTAGCCGAGCCGCGGCAAATCACTCGGCCCGTGCGGGACCGGCCGTGAGCTGCCACCCAAAGCAACAATGGAAAAACTGACCTCCTTCGCTGTGTCGACGTCCAGCAGCCGATTCAAGTCCCGATCGGCAAACCCCTGTACCAGCGTCGCCGATATGCCGTGAGCCGCGGAGAGAGCAAGTAGATTGGCGAGTAATGTTCCGTTGTCCCAGCCAAAATGGCGATACGTACGAGATTGATACTTCCAGGAGTTTCGCCAGTAAGTGGCGGTGCAAATGATCGCAACCGACGCTGACACGACGGCTGGTTCCTCTGCCGTTGCTTTCCTGAGGATGCCCCTATGATCGCCGTGTCGCAGCCGTCTCAACGACGAATCCTTCGGACTCCAATGATAGACACCGCTCGGCAACTCTTCCAGGTCAGCACAGACCACGTACAGCTCGATCTCATACAGTGCACCGGTGCAAGCAGCCGCCCGAAATAGAATCTCGCCGCCGGCGTATTTCCGGCGCCGTGTGATACCGCCGGTGTAGTGCAGAATCCGGGCAAGTTCGGCGAGCGTCGGGATACGGTCGGCGGCAGCTGCATCACCGCCGCCCGTATTCGCACTCACGGCGGCCAAAGCCGGCATGGTTGAATGCTCAGAACCTTGCGGCAACGCAATCGTCTTTAAGCCCGTGTAAGTCTTGAATGGCACAGGCTGGTTGGGCCAGTCGAGAAAATGAGGATTATTGCGGATGCTCCAAGAGGAGTGCTTTGTGCGCTCATGGTACTGCCGGCCCTTCTCGGTATCACGGTTGGGCATACCAGGCGAGCATATCAATTCCAACTGGCTCAACGAACCACCATCCCGGAACTCGTGCCCGCCGCCCTTCCGCGTTCACGAGCAGGTTCATGTACACCTGGTTCAGCCGGCTTGGATAACATCGAACCAGCGAGGCATGTCGCCGACGAATGAGCGTCAGCGTGCTTTCCAGGCCTTCGTGGATGTCGACCTCGTCTTCGTCGGCAGGCTCGGGCCGGCGCACGCTCGGGGCCGCGGTCAGAGCAGGCCGGGTCGCCGCATCTCGGCCTGGCGGGAAGTACGAAGACGGCGGGCGGCGGTTCGAGCGCGAAATCGCTATCGCCGGTTCATCATGAACGTGGCGGTGTCGCTGAAGAACTCGCGAAGCATCTGCTCGGCTTGCGCGGGCAATTGGGTCTCGGCGAGCGCCCGTTCCATCAGCGCCACCCAGCGATCTCGGGCGCGCTGATCGACGGGGAAGGGGAGGTGTCGCTGCCGGAGTCGGGGGTGCCCCCGCTGCTCGATGTAGTGCTTCGAGCCGCCGAAACGAAAGATCAGGAAATCCCGCAGCCGTTGCTCGGCCCCGGCCAGATCATCGGCGGGATAGATCGGACCAAGGATATCGTCCTCGGGAATCTGGCGGTAAAAAGCGCCGATAAGACGGGTGAAACCGTCGTCGCCGATCATCTCGTGAAGGGATCGAGGCATGACAAAAGCGGACAGTCGCAGCATATCATTTCAGTTAGCCCCAGCTTTTTGACCCTGGGAGTAGCTGGGGGTCAGCTCGAAGGATGTTTATCCTGCGCAAATATTCCGTCCGCGCTCAATACATTGGGATTATTAACGACCCGGTCTTTTTGGGTGTTGTTGCCGGGCGCGCCGTTCAGAGGCGGCGGAAACGACCCTCCCAGATCGACTTTACGGTGGCATTGGCGTTTTCGCGGTCGTCTTGTCCGCGGCCCAAAATGCGTCGGAGCTTCGTCTAAAACGGCGTCCGGAAAGCGGTGCCGTCGCTTTTTCCTGGTGGAAGGCGACAGAGCGGCGACAGGGCCGTCTGACAGAGCGAGTGCGCAAAACGGCCGCCCGGATTCTTGCCGGACTGGCGTGACGAGTGCCTCTTGAGTGCGCGTCTATTTTGGTACGATCCGAGAGTGCTGGGTTCCATGATGAACGACGAGCAGGCCTTCCGACTCATCCTGATCTTGGGATTGGTCACCGTATGTCCGATCGGCATCTACCACCGATTGAAATCGCAGGCAAGCGGCGAACGACTCGATCGACGACAGGAAGGCATTTTCATCCTTGTCACTCTGCGGCCCATCGGTCTGGCGGGGATGCTCGGGCTCTTGGCCTACGTTATTGACCCGGCCTGGATGAGCTGGTCGCGGGTTGGGCTTCCGCTCTGGCTCCGTTGGTCCGGCGTCGGTATTGGCGTGAGTGCCGCCCTGCTGCTGATCTGGGTATTCCGCAGTCTCGGCACCAATCTCACCGACACCGTCGTAACGAGGGCGGAGCACACGCTGGTCACGACCGGCCCTTATCAGTGGGTCCGCCATCCGTTCTATGTGGCAACCGCACTGGCGGTCATTGCCAATTCCCTCGTCACTGCCAACTGGTTCTTGGCCCTGACCGGTGGATTGGGGGTCGCCCTCATCGTCGTCCGTACACGGACGGAACAAGAGAAGCTGATCGAACGCTTCGGCGACGAGTATCGAACCTACAGGGATCGCACAGGGAGGTTCTTCCCTCGGGTACGCCGACAGGGCAAACCCCGTTCGACGGGCAGCTAGGCGGGACAGGTGTCGCGTTTTGTGGCAAAGGGCGACACCTGAGGTCGCTCGTGGGAAGCCCGAGTAAGAGTCCCTTTAGAGACGTTCTCTTGGCACGCCTTCGGCCCGTAGCGGGGCTTGGCCGTGTGATCGCGCAAAGAAAAACGGCTGTCCTTGGCCAAAACTCCCTAGCCGCGTAGATTCAGCAGCTGGTGATGACCGGTAAGTTAACGCTCTTGGCTTGCACAAAGGCAGAAGTGTTGGCGGTGGGTCACTTCTTGAGTGTTGGGTGGCTCAAGAACTGAGTGTTGAAAACAGAGGCGCGCCAATTCAATGGGCAAGGGAGCTGACGCGATGCTCCCCGATAAGAAACGCCGTGGCGAACGACAGTGCAATAGCGGAGATGACCACGAGAATCGTGAGGAACGCCGGCCATCCCTGGTCCCTGATCACGGTGCCGGCCAGGGGAGCAAAGACCATGGTGGCGCCATAGCCGAACGCATCGATTAGACCGATCAGCACCCCCGATCGCGCGCGCCCAAACTGAATGGAGAACACACTCATGGGAATGTAATAGGCAGGCGATACCGCTAGTCCGAAGATGAAAGTCGCACCCACGGAGACACCGAACCCGGTCGACGAGCTCAACCGCAGTTCCGGCATGAAGCGAATCAAGGCAATGGATGCCAGCCCGACCGCCAGCAGGCCACCCAATAGACGTATCCGCCCAGCCGTGGTCAGCTTGTCGTAGAGCAGGCCTCCAGCCAGCACCGAGATGAATGATCCGGCCGGAAAGGCTGCGGAAGCCATGCCTGCCGGTCCCGATTCGATGGCGAAGTTCTGCTGAAAATACAGAGGCAGGAAGCTGAGAAACTCCATTTGGATCGTCATCGCCATCATGGCCAAGCAGATCAGCTGGACGCGTCGATTCTTCGCGAAGTGGATCAATGCCGCCCCCAGGGTCTTCTCCCAGGACAACAGCTCCAACCACGGCTCCCCGCCTTGCGTGGGTTCTGGACCAGACGGCGCCAAACCGACTTGGGCCGGGCTGTCCTTGAGCAAGATGAAGTTGAGCCCCACGATCAGCGCGGTGACCATCCCGGCGGCGTAGAATAGCCAGCGCCAGGGCAGATACACCAACAGCCCGCCCAGGAAGAAGCTGGAGACCACGCTGCCGGCCCGCGAACTGGTCGAAATGACACCCCATACCCGCCCATGCCTGGCGGCGTCGAACCAGGCGCCGATGATCTTGGCCATCGCGGGCCAACCGGCTGCCTTCGTCAGTTGGGCCAGAAAGTTCATCAGCATGAACAGGACGTGTGCCGAGGACGCGCCGAACATCACGGTTGCGGCGCCCATCAGGGACATCGCGAGCAAGAACAGCCGGCGGCCGCCGAAGACGTCCGCCAATGCCCCATTGAGCAACTTTCCAGCAAGGGCGCCCGCGGCTCCCCAGCCCAGCAGGGCGCCAAATCCGCTCTCATCCAAACCGAGAGCAGCGTCGTTGATCATCTCCGGAGATGCGATCGAAACCGTGGTCCGGCAGAGGACCAGTCCCGCGTAGCCGCCGTACATGCATGCGACGGTAGTCAGCTCCCAACGCAGTCGATCCGGGGCAAAGTCAGCCATGCGACCTGTGACCGTAGCTCGTCGATGCTTGCCGTGATTCCGAACGTCTTGTCATTCCGTACTACTTATCACCGACGAGGGCGGGCGGAAGAATGGGCTTCGATGGACGACGAAAGGACGAAGTAGGGGCCTGTTGTAAGAGCCGCTCCGCTTTTGATTCAACTTGGCTCTAGACTGCCTCAAAGGTCTTCCAATGACTTCTGGTGGCGGATCCTTGGTGGGAACGCGATTTGAACGAAGCCTGACGGCAGACGCTTCGCCGTTGTGTTCAAGATACAAAGTGTCACTGTCCCGCATAAGAATCACCAGTCGTCGACTCCCACAACACAAACGTCCCACTGACTCTTGCGGGTGGAAGAAAAGACAATCCGATCCCCTTTCGGAGACCACTCCGGCTGTCCCGCGTCAAAACTCCGTAGCCGATCGAAATTGAAGACCGGACTCTTGAACGGTCGACGTAAGCACTTCAATCTAAACGGCTACGTAGTTTTGGCGAACCGCAACCCCTCTAGACCCGGACATCTCACTATAATGTCCCTGATATGGCATGGGGCCCAAAGGACGGTCTTACCGACGAGAATCGTGGGGGTCGCTTCCGCTTCCAGCATTTTGGCGGCACGCTTCAACTCAAGGTCGAGAACGCCGGGGACTTACGTCGTGTAGGCGAACTGGATGAAGCCCACTGGGTCGCTACGAGCGCTCCGATCGCGGCCATCAACGTTGACTCCGTCTTCCTCGAGCTTGTGGACAGCGACCATGACGGGCGCATAGGATGCTCCGAGCTTCGCCAAGCGATTTCCTGGCTCTTTGAACACGTGAAAGACTATGCCGGCACCGACGCCGGCAACACCGCCCTGGTGTTGGCTGCGATTCGTAATCAGAGCGACGAGGGCCGGCGCATAGTCGAGACCGCGATCAAGATCCTGACGCGTCTCGACTCCACCGAAGAGTCCCGGATTACCCTCGATCAAGTGAGGCGGATTAAGAAGGAGGAGGAGGGCCGGGCGGTCAGCGAGGCGGGGATTGTCTTGCCCGAGGCCTCACAGGGTGACGACGCTGCCGCGCTCCGCCGGTTTCTGAGCGACATCCTTGCCACTGTCGGCGGCGACTCACATCCCAGTGGTTCCAAGGGAGTAAGCCGGAAGTACCTGGATGAATTTCTAACCGAGACCGAGTCGTTCCTCTGCTGGCTGGCAAAAGCCGAGCGGGTTGATGAGGAACCTTTCTCCCCCGTCATGCCTTTGGGCGAGACAACCTCCTCCGCCTACTCCCTGTTCTCCTTCCTACGGAACAAGATCGATGAATACTTCGTACTCTGCCAGACCCTCCTCCTGGATCGCCGTGTCGGCGAGCAGATGCCGGCAGGCATCTCACACCTGGAGGAAGTCGATTTTGCCGATCCTTCCGCCGTCCAATCCCTGCTGGTCAGAGCTCCTCTGGCTCCCCCCCAGCCAGACGGCATGCTGGACTTCGACAGTCGAATCAATCCCCATTACGCCGTACAGCTCAAGGATCTTCGAAAGGGGGTTCTCCTGCCGTTGCTGGAAGGCGCAGCCGAAAAGGAACTGACAAAAGAGCAGTGGGGCCACGTAAAGGAGTGCTTTAGCCCACATGAAAACTGGATCAACTCGAAACCGGCTTGCCGGGTCGAGGGCCTGGGCGCTGAAAGATTACGGGAGTATCTGAACGACTCCCAATTGGTTCGGGCCGCTCGTGAGCTAATGGATCAGAGCAAGACTACCGCCTTCGTTCTCGACAATGTCCGCCTCCTGGAGAAGGTCATCCTTTACCAGGCCTATCTACTGTCGTTCGCCAACAACTTTGTGAGCTTTCCCGACCTCTACAACCCGAAAAGACGGGCCCTTTTTGAGATGGGGACACTAATCATGGACGGCCGTCACTTCAACCTGAGCATCCGGGTGCACGACCGTTCTCAGCACGCAAACATCGCCCGCGCGAGCAACATGTTGGTGCTCTACGCGGAGGTGGGATCGAAAGCGAAGGGAAAGCTCTATGAGGTTGCTGTTCCGGTGACCTCCGGCAGCAAGGGAAACTTGTACGTAGGCAAGAGAGGCGTTTTCCATGAGGTGGATGGTCGGGAGATGGACGCCTTCGTGGTCGCGATCGTCGAGAATCCCGTCAGTTTAGGGGAAGCCGTCATGGCGCCCTTCCAGCGCTTAGGGCGAGTCGTTACGGGCAAGATCGAGAGCATCACAGGCACCGCGGAAGAGAAGCTCGACGCCGCGGGCTCGGAAGCTGTTAGCGGCGTCCAAGCAGCTTTCGCGAAGAAACAGCCTGCCTCTCAAGTCCCACCGGCTCCTTCCGGCCAAGCGATTGGCGGGCTGCTGGCGGGAGGAGGCATTGCTCTTGCCGCGCTCGGGTCCTCGGCTGCATTCGTTGTGAAGACCTTTGCCGGCCTTACTTGGCAATCCACCCTCGCCGGCGTCCTGGCCGCAGTGGCGGCCGTCGCGGTCCCTGCCTCCCTTGTGGCTCATCTGAAGCTTCGCCGGCGGGACCTAAGCGCGATCCTCGAGGCCTCCGGGTGGGCCATCAACGCGCGCATGCGATTGACCCGACGCCAGGCAAATTACTTTACTTGCGTGCCAGGATACCCGAGCGGCGCAAGGGGCGTCCGGCGCCGCCGCTGGTTGGTGTGGGCGTTGCCGGCGGCGGTGATTGCAGGCACAGTCGTCCTCATGGTTGTGCTCAGCAGATTTAATTTCCACTGAGAAAGAAATTCCCTCGCAAAAGCAAACCTGTCGTTCGCCAAAACTACGTAGCCGTTTCGATTGAAGTGCTTGCGTCGAATCTCACTTGACAGCCAGGCCCGCATACATTGGGGTTATCAGAGAACTGCGCGAGGCTCGATTCATCGTTCATCACACTGGCATTTCTGTGCGGGTGGGGCCGCGGTCGAACCACAGGGGACGCACCAGGCCGCAGGAGACTGTAGTTAATTTTGTAGCTGTTCAGAGCCTCACAGAACAACAGGTTTCAACACGCCGCCCGTAAATCATTGAAACGTAAATAGTTGAAAACAGAGGATTCAGGGCCTGCGGTGACACCTGCTTTGGGAGCAGGAAGCCGGGGGTTCGAATCCCTCCGCCCCGACCAATGTTTTCAATAACTTACAAGTCTCGGTTGTTGAAATCTGTTGTTGTGTGAGGCTTTGGACAGCTACAAGATCATCTACAGTAGCTTTCTCGCAGCGGGTATTGAGTTCGATATCCACTGTGTAATCAACGGCATACGTGCTGTGAGAAGGTGCCGGCACTCCTGCACTGGGGCAGGTGCGCACGGGAGGGTTTGGTTTGACCGCGACCTGCGAGGACGGCAGTGGCCCGCACTCCTTCCGTCGGCGTGCCCTTCGCGATCAGGCGGGAGGGCCGGCCGCTGGTCGGCTCAAGCCGCCATCGCGCTGCCGTCCCACCTGTCGCAGCCGGCGTCCGTCTCGTTTGTTGCCTCTAACGATCACCGTCCTCGTTGCGCTGTCGAAAGTACCCTTCGAGATAGTCGTGCAGATCCCGCTTGTCTGAGTTCCATCGCCAGCAGCCTTCTTCCGTGATGGCGATGTCGCTCGCCGGGTCGAATCCGTATTCCGCCATGTTTTCGTGCCGCTCCGGGTAACGGCGTTGCGACAATTCGCCATGCCAGAGATGGAAGAGAGGGCCCGGCAGCCAGCCGATGCGCCCGAGCACATCCGCGTGGAAGGGCCGCGCCCAATCCAGATAGTGCCGCCGCCTCGGCTCATCCATGCCGATGGATGTGATGACCCGCTCGAATTCCCCGGAAGCCGCGCACCAGAGCGCTTCGCCGCCGCCGCCGCCGATACAGGCATCATAGAAGCCATGCTTGTGAAGCAGGGTTCGCC
The DNA here is from genome assembly GCA_965248235.1 of Bryobacterales bacterium. Lineage (GTDB taxonomy): Bacteria > Acidobacteriota > Terriglobia > Bryobacterales > UBA6623 > UBA6623. The sequence goes on from CBDFIU010000005.1 coordinate 1,571,444, forward strand.
TTGCCGCCCAAGCGAACCCCCAGGACGGACGTTCCTTGGGTAGCTCATCCATCGAAAGGATCCGAACAATCGGTTCGGCGGCGGCGGTCTTGGCTGCAACGAACGGGCGACGGGCTCGCCGTCCCAACTCAAGATGCTTTCCGGGCCGGCATCGGGCGGCACGTCATGCTGGTACTCGAATAAGTGCACCAAGGACGACCGCGGCGACTGGAAAGAGCTGGCTCGCGAACTCGAAACGGCCGCGACGGAAACTCGAGCCGGCATTCTGTGCGCTGATCGCGAGCGAGTCGCCGACTGGAGGCGACACTTCGCGGTGGACAGGGAGCGCACGGAATGGCAGGCCGCGATCGAAGGCGCGATCTCTTGAACAGTTCGTTGCTTGGGACTACAGCGCGGACGACTCCCGCGGACGGCCTCCGAAAGGTATGGACTCGATCGGTCGGGCTGGCCCGCTTCGCCTATCAGATTCGTGAATTCCTCTCCGAACCGCTGACCGCGGAGCAAGCCGCGGCCATCGTCGCGAAGGGAGTGCGCCGCCGTGACGCACGATTCCTAGGGAAACTCGGAAGCGCCGTGTACGGCAATCCAAGGAGCCCCTATCGGAAGCTATTGGAATCCGCTGGGTGCGAGCCCGCCGATGTGGAGAGCCTCGTACGCCACGAGGGACTGGAAGGCGCTCTGGAGGTGCTCGCGCGGGCGGGCGTCTACCTTACTTTCGACGAATTCAAGTGCCGAGTTCCTGTCGTCCGCGGGAGTCGGAAGTTTGAGGTTGACCCCGCCGACCTCGACGATCCGGACCATGCGCGCCGAGTCCGTTGGAACAACCGGAGGGACTAGCGGGAAACCTGCGCACGTTCGCTGGGCTTTCGCGCAAACAGCGCAATCCACGCCCCACTGGTGCGTGTTCTTCGCCGCGAATGGCTGCATGGGCGCCGCCGCTGCTCTATTGGCGTCCGGGACATGCCGGCGCGTCCGGAGCGCACGTGGCCTGGGCGAAGTTCGGCCGGCGGATGGAGGCATGGTTTGTCTCCCAGGAGATGACGAACCCATGGACCGCTTGTACGCCGAGGCCTTGCGGTCGATCGGGCGGTTGTTCGCGGGTTTCCCGCGGCCTCGAAACATTCCCTACCATGACGCCGAGCCTGTCCTCGAAGAGGTTTCGCGGATCCTTAGCCGATCGAAGTCCGCCTGTCTCAACACTCCTCCGAGCGCGGCGGTGCGACTGAGCCTGGCCGCGCAACGCCGCTCTACGGTTCACAAGAGGCCACTTGGGCCGGAGGCCGGTGCCCTCATCCTCGGCATGCCGACGAAGTGCATGTTCTCGGAGACTTTCACGCTGTCATCGCCGGCACCCTGCTCGACAAACCCGTCAGCGGAGACGCGGGCTGAAGTTCACGGCGGAAGCCGGCGCGGGTCATGGTATACCCCAATCGAAAAGATGTGACGCGTTGGCAGAGCAATCTGAGCGGCCAGTATCCGGGATTCAGCGGGTTGTCCAAGACCAGGACCATACGGCCTCCAGGACGGAGTACGCGGACCAATTCTTCGAGCGCCCGCAGGAATTCCGCGCGCCTGGGGAAATGGTCGAGAGTCGATGTGGACACGATCAGATCGAATGCGCCGTCTTGAAAGTTCATGGCGCGAAGGTCGGCAACCGTCATGTGGAATTCCGTGTTGTGGAATCTTCGGCGCGCGGCCGCGACCGTCGATGGCACGCAATCCATTCCGACAACCCTCCAATCCACCCTACTCCCGCCGCCAATGTTGAGGTTCGCCACATTCGTGCGTTCGCCGTTGGGTCCCCGCAAGCCGGGATTGTTTGGCGGGGCCCAGAAGGGACCGAGCTTCGTCCCGAACGGATTGATCATCGACGCGGGGATCTGGTTGTTCACAAACTGGCGTCGCTTGACCCGGCCGCCATCCCCGTCCGTGAAGGTGTCGAACGGATTGTAGACATCGATCACGTCGCCGGCGGTGGTGTACAGGTCCGCGTAATCTCCCGCCGGCTCCCGGCTGTCGGGCATGCGCGAGACGATCGTCAACGCCCGCGCCTGGATCATCTTTTCCCAGTCACCGAAGAACCACAGTTTGTTCTTAAGGATCGGTATCGCAGTCCGATCCCGTGCCGACCTTCAAGGCCGACGTTCTCTAGAGTCGGTAAGCTCGGCCGGCAGAATCGTGGAACAGATCATTCTTCTCGCGTTAATCCTTGCCGGTTACCCGTTTTCGCAAAACCCGACCGCGGACCGAAAAGCCGCCTGCTTTGCGCGGAATGGAGCAGGCGTACTCGAGCCACCACCAGCTCGCGGTGTCGCCCACGGGTTCCAGCCCGTTTCCTTCGATGGCGCCGAAGAAGGCGTCCCAATCGAGAAGCGGCTCCAGGGATCCGGGGGCCGCCTCGCGGTAAGCTTCGAGTATTACTTCGTAGGCGGCGATCTCCGTCTTAGCGGGCAAGTGACCTTGGCACAAAAGCCGGGTCGCCGCCTCGGCCGCTATATCGGCATGGTCGGGTGCTGCTCCCGGCGACGCCTCGATCTCGGCTACCAGTTTTTCCAGGTTCGGTGTGGCGGAATTTTCCGTGGAGTCATCCGCGGCGGTTTCGTCGACTTGGATCTTCCGAAAAACTTCCTGAAAGAGGCCCCAACTTTCCGAGCGTGCCCAGAGCTCTTCGAAAAGGCCGAGTCGAGCGAAGCGGCCCGCGATCGCATTCAGCGCCAAGCGCCTCTGCTCGCTGTCCACCCGGCCGACGTCCGGCCCGCGCGCGACCGTATCGGCGAAGTAGGCGACGCCTCCCGGTCGGCTGAGGCGCGCGAGCGTTTCCGCGTGATCCTGGGAGGCGAAGGTTCGGAGATTCCTCCACAGTTCGCCGTAACCGCTCCACTCCGACAGATCGGCGTCGAATTTCTCTTTAACGAGTTGAGCGGTGTACGTGCTCGGGTAGCGCGCCAGCTCGGAAAGCACCAGCGACGAGACGACGAGATCGGCTCGCGGCAGCTCCGGAAAACGCTGTAACGCCTCGATGTCGCGGTACAGCGATCCCAGTTCGCTGAACGCTTCGTCCGCGCTTTGGGCACGCTCCACGATGCGGCTTGTGGCCTCCATCAGAGGTTCCGCGAAGGATGTTACGTCCGAAACGCGGATCTCTACCTTTGGCCGCAATGGTTCAGGAAGCGTCGCAACGGCGTCGCGCATGCTCGGAGCATCCAGATCAACCAGTACGACTCGATCGAACTTACGGGTCAGTTCCTCCAAGGGGATTTCTCGGCACTTGCCGGCCCCCAAGACCAGCGCGGTTCCTGTCTTACTAACGAGTCCCGCTGCTTCGCGAATACCGCGCCGGCTATTCTCGATATGCGGCCGCCAGTAATCTTCGTACTCGAGTTCGGCCGCGGAAATGTTCCGGCCCGCGGTAGAGAAGAAGCCGCTTAGATTCGTGAATCGGCCGCCCGGAATCAGCTCCCCAGGAGGACCGGCCTTTAGTTCCGCCCACGTCCTACGTTCCCACTGCCTCGCCAGACGCTCTGCCTCAGCCGTTTGCTCGGCGGTCATTCCGCGCCCGGCCTGATCGCGCTCCCGGGCAATCACCTCGCGTATTTCCTGGGGCGCATTCAGGCCCGCGATGATCAGCCACATTTGCCCTTGGATCGGATCGATGATTCCGGCCCGTCCCGCCGAGTAAAATGTGCCCAAGGAACGCTGGGCGTCCACCAGCCCCTGTTCCGATGCGAATAGGAGCCACTGGACCGCGCGGCCCATATCTCGACCCACGCCCAGGGCCGTTTCGTATTGCCTCGCCAGCAAGAATTGGGCAGGTGCGTGACCCTGCACGGCGGCTCCGCGGGTCCAGCGCACGGCCGCCGGCAAATTCTTGCGGACGCCCTCACCTCGAACCAGGGCCAATGCGAGGGCATACTGAGCTTCGGCGAGTCCCGATCCGGCGGCCTCGCGGTACCACCGAGCCGCTTCCACGGCATCCTTGGGAACACCCTCGCCAGCCGCGTACAGCGCCGCTAAGTTGAACTGCGCCCCGGCGACGCCTTGATCGGCCGCCTTGCGGTACCATTCCGCGGCTTTGGCAAGATCCCGCGGAACGCCGGCGCCGAAGTAGTAAAGCTGCCCCAGATCCGCCTGCGAAACCGCGTGCCCTTGTTCGGCGGCGCGGCGCATCCATTTGGCCGCCTCGGCCGAGTCCCGCGGCACTCCGAGGCCTCTGTGATAGAGCAGACCGAGATCGGATTGCGCCTCGACATGACCCTGTTCGGCCGCTTGGCGAAGCCAATGCACGGCTTCATTGGACGCCAGTTGTCCCGCGCCGCGGCTCGCGTAGTGGACGGCGAGGTCGTACTGCGACTGCGCGTCGCCTTGCTTAGCCTTCTCGATCGAGAAGGCTTTCGACGGACTCGGGCTGTTGTTGCGCGGTGGAGGCAGCCCGAGGCCGGTCTGGGCCGGTGCGGTGGGCGACCCAACGAAGCACCCCGCTAAGGCGAGAATCACGAGGGGTTTCATTGGCGTTTTTTGGCGACGGTCGCTGGATCTATCCCGGAAGCAGCAGGGTTCGGCAGGCGTTCATGCCCGCCGAACGACAGAACTCATTTTCATCCACTGTTTACACTTTACGCAAAAGCCGGAGCCGGCCCGCCGCCAAACGACCGAAGATTTCTCCGATTGTATTCCCAAAGGAACGGGAGTAGACTCGGGGCGAGGAAGGGGAAAGACCACGTTAACCGTACCGTCACTTCATCTTTCCGGGTCATTCCCCAGGAGACGAATCCATGCAACGACGAGATTTTCTTCGAACCGGCGCCATGACGGCGCTGGCATCCCAACGGGTTCTCGGAGCCAACGATCGCATCGGCGTGGCGCTGATCGGCTGCGGGGGGCGAGGACGCGGTGTGACGGCCTACGTCCCGAAGATCGACGGTGCCGAGGTGAGAGGCGTCTCCGATGTCTATGTCCCGCGGCGCGAGCAAGCCGCGGAACAGTTCGGCTCCACCGCGAAGGTGTTTAAGGACTATCGCGACGTTCTCGTGAGCAAAGACATTGACGCCGTCGTGATCGGCACTCCCGACCACTGGCATGCTCCGATGACGATTGAGGCTGTGGCGGCGGGCAAGGACGTCTATGTCGAAAAGCCAGTGACCCATGATCTTTCCGAAGGGGACGGACTCGTCAAGGCCGTTGAAGATTCGAGCCAAGTCGTCGCCACCGGAACGCAACAGCGGAGCTGGAAACATTTCATCGAAGCCAAGCAGCTGATCGACGAGGGTGTGCTGGGCAAGATCACTTTCGTCCGCTGTCACTGGTCGCAGAACTACTCGAGGTTCGGGGCGCGCCGTGCGGAAGAAGTCGATCTTAGCCGATTGGATTGGGAGCAGTGGCTGGGCTCGGCGCCGAAGCAGCCCTTCGACAAGATACGGTTTCGCTTCTGGCGCTTTTTCTGGGACTTCGGAGGCGGCAGCTTTACCGACCTGATGACGCACTGGATCGATGTGATTCAGTGGTACATGAAGAGCCCGCGCCCGCACGAGGTCCACGCTGCGGGGGCCACCTACACCCAAGACTGGTTGGAGGCGCCCGACACCGTCACCGCGACGATGCTTTTCCCCGAGGGCTACACGGCGGCCTACGAGGGCAACATGATGTTTGGGTTACTGGGCGGCGGGATCGTATTTCGCGGCGACAAAGCCATGATGACGCTCACCCGCCTTGGCTACGACGTTTACGAAGAAGGCGCGAAACCGTTTGAGGCGGTCAGCCTGCCGGAACCGATCCACCACTTCGCCCGCAGCGAGGACACTTCGACGATCGAAAGGGTCGACGGCACCGGAACTCTCGACAATGTGCGGAATTGGCTGGAGTGCGTCCGCGACCGCAAGACGCCCAACGCGCACATTCGAGCCGGTGTGGAAGCCGCCGCGACATCGCACTGGGCCAACAAGGCGATGCGCGAAAAGAAAGTCATCACTTTGGGGTAGAAAGGCCCCAAGCCTGCTGCGATTCACTTTGATAGCCGCCGCGGCTCCAACTAGATCGGGTCGTCGTTCCGCCCCTTCGTCGCCCGTCGCGAGCTAATCATGAAACACAAACGAAGCCGGCCGTCGTTGGAGTTGTCGCTCTTCCTTGCGACTTTGATCCTGCTGTCGGCCGCCACTCCCGCATCAGGAAGCGGCTTCGCGCCGTTGATGAACAGCCTTCAGCGCTTCCATGGCGACAAGGCAACGTGGTCGTTCGAGAGTGGAGTTCTGACCGGCAAGGCAAGTGGCAAAGAGTCCCCGGGCGGACGTGTTTTCACTTTCGAGCGCTTCGGGAACTTCGTGCCGCGGTTCAAGGCACGGGCCGGCTCGGGAAACAGCGCCGTTCTTCCGCGGTCAGCCGTTCATCCCATCAATTCCTGGCGGGGTACGAAATCGGGCTCGCCGCCGAGAATGCCGGTCTTACGTTTCTCGACTCTCCCGATTTCGCCAAGATGGCCGAGGCCCGCGCCACGCCGGATCCGGCGGGCGATGAAGTAAGGCGGCGGGGCTTTAATCGGCGATTTTGCCGTTGATGGTTCGGGGGATGTCGGCAACTTGGATTCACTGGATGTAGCCCAGTGACCGCAGGGTTCTTCACGAGCCAGAAGAACGGGGCGAGCTGCTCGCTATCGCCACGAGGGGTTAAGCGGTGACTCCTCAGCGCGAGTAAGGTGCTGTGCAAGAGTTTGATGCGCCTCGAAGTGCTCCTGTAAAAAGTCCGTGTATTTCTCGACCAGGTCCGGTCGTTCCTCGTGGAGGCTTTTCAGGCAATAAGGATCGTTCCAAAGGTCATACACCAATAGCGGCACCGGACGACGCGCCTTTCTTGGGGTTTCATCCTCCTCAGGTTCCTGAATGATTTGGAGAGACGCCCCCCAGCGCCCGTCCACTACCTCGATGCTCCCCATGAGCTTGCCCGACGTCGCATTTACGTAGAACTCATCAAGGATGATCGGCCTCGCCTCCCAGTCGGCCTCCCCCAGCAGGAACGGAGCCAGCGAGCGTCCCTGCATCACCTCCGGATGTGGAAGCCCCAGCAGTTCGAGAACGGTAGGGAGCATGTCAATCATCGACGCAGGCCCCGGAATCCGCTGCCCGGCGGCGATCCTGCCCGGCCACACGAAGATCATTGGGATTCGCGTGACGCCCGGCCTGAACATAGGTCTCCACTCCGGCGGCAGCTCCTGCATCATCGCGATGTCATAGTCGTTGGATCCCGCGCTCGCGCCGTGGTCGGAGGCAATAATCAGCAGAGTATGCCGCCACTCGCCCCTGGTTTTGAGTCGTGCTACTAGCCGGCCGATTTGGTGATCCTGGTGTGCCATACCTTCCGTGTACAGGTCACGCTTCCCGGCGAAGAACGCTACCCGGTCTACGCCGGCCTTCTCGAAGGCATCTCCCCAGGGCCCGAAACGGCGATTCGTCACTTTCAGCTTCTCTTCCCACTCGTCGAGAGTCTGCCGCCGCTCGGGGCTGACGAATAGTCCGGCAAAGGGCGTCGGCGGGTTATGAGGCCAGTGCACATCCGTAGTCTGGAAGTGGGCCCAGTAAGGCTGCCCCGGGTAGTCGCGCCGCCAATCCCAGAAATCCTTGTGTAGCTCGCGGCTCGAGTGCGACGTCGGTTCCACGCTTTTCTCCCGTAGCACATCCACCCCTCGATCCAAGTTGCTCATGGTTACGGCATTCGGATTCGACGTGAACAGGGCCGTCTGGTATCCGGTCCTGTGCAGGTGCTCAGAGATCGTAGGCACTTCGTTCGGGGGCGCCGTTCGGTTGTTTCTCATTCCGCCCATCACGCTATGTTGGAGCGAAGTCAGAAACGAGGCGGTCGACGGACTGGTCCAGGACGAATTGGAGTACGCGTACTCGAATAACGTTCCTTCTTCGGCTAGGCGTTCCAAGTTGGGTGTGGTACGGCGATTGTACCCGTAAACACTCATGTAATCAGCACCGGCGCCATCGATGATGTAGAAGATGACATTGGGTCTCTGGGTGCGGGGTAACCCGCTAACGGTGGGCGCGGCCCACAGCGCAACAGTGCCCGGACGATCCGCCTGTGTTTCCAACCTGAGGTTCACCGTTTTACCGGCAAACGCGGAAAGGTTCACCGTCCGCTGCGCCCAGTGCTCGGTGTCCGCGTAGGTCTCATCGAGTAGGGTCGATGGAGCTTGGTCGTTTGCCGCTACACTGACGCGAAACGTTACGGGCGAGTCTCTGCGAAGCACGCCGAGTCCGATGTCCAACCTGCCTGCATCGGGTATTCGGACGGGGTACTCAAGCCGAGCCGGGCTGTGAGTAAAGAGCGCCCGCCGGTAGGCTTGGTCGCGATCTCGGTCCTGACTCCAACCTTTTCTCGGGAGTAGGCAGCTTCCCTTGGCGTGATGCTGACCGACAGGATCTCCATGCGGGCGGGTTCGCGGGACGAAATCATGATTCCGAGGTGTTGCCACGGTCCTTCCCACTGGTCCGTGTAGTCGTGCGACCAGTCGGCCCGAAGCGTGTATGTCTGAACCGAACCGTCACGAATCACCGGCATACCGCTCAAGAACTTGAAAGGGTATCTCTCCCAAGGTTCGGGCCCAACCTTCTCGCGCATCCGAAACCCCACTGTCATAAACGTGATCTTGCCGGAAGTGCGGGCGCGCACTAAAATCTCGCTCCAGTCTTCGCGGCGCCAGTCCGGCAGTGCAACAAAGATACCGCCTGACAAGACTGGCCTGTCGTCCCACGGGAACTTGAAATCGTTAGCGGTGGTAAGACGAATCTCCAGCCCCTCTTTCGTTCTCTTCACGGTCGCCGGCTCGGCGGATGCAACAGGCAAAGGCAACGGGACAATAGGGCGCCAGTCCGGCTGAGGTTGCTCGAAATTCCATACAACCGGCTTCGGCATGTCTGGCGGAACTTCCGAACCGACGACGTTCGCAGCGTCGAGATGTTCCTCAAGGTGAAGCGGTACGTCGGCCGCTAACTCGCCATTCTCCCTCTGACAACCTGCCGCAAGGATTAGCAGCAGTCCCGTAGCGCTGATTGAAGCGAGCCGTACCTGTTTCTCCAGTGCCACGAACAGTTCTCCCATCATTCTGGAACGCCGCTTCGTCCGTGAGGGATGGCAGCGTTCCAAACGCTCCTCGGTGTCGGGACCCAACGCGCGCCTACGCCTTGCGGACACGAGCCCCAAGGGCAGCTTCACGGAACCAATTCAATTGCCTTTAAGGCCGAAGCAGTACACGTTGGAATCGTAGTCCACGCTATAAATACGACCTTCGGCGACGGCCAAGCCGCTGAAGTGCACCCAGGTTTCCATCGCCCCGCCGCTGTTGTAAAGTTCCTTCCCGGTGCGGGCATCGAGAGCGTGGAGAACCGCGGGTTTCGTGTCGGAAGTACGCCCGCCCACCTCGCCCGACGTATTCCACTCACCCCTCTGATTGGGGTTTTCTCCGGTCTCGAGGACAAAGACCACGCCGTTCGCAATCGCGACGGGATCCGGCACCTTGAAGTTCGCTGAAATCCAAACCGGTTCCAGGGTGGGTTTATCGGTCTGGCCGTCCCCAACAACCTTGAAAGCCATGACGCTGCCGTCCTGGCCGGCGCCATGATCAATTGGGAATTCCGGCGCCGACTCCGACACGGCCCCGTAGAGGGGCACGTAGAGCCAGGTGTCGCCCCCTTCGTCCCGCCACATCGAAAGCCCTCCCCAAATCCCATACGAAGTACTGGACTTCGGATCGTTCCCCAGCTTGATCCCCGCCATCAAGGGCGTTTGGTGATCTTTGCCGCCCAGCGACTCGGCGTCGAGCAAGTACAAAACGCCCTCTTTCGCGCCGCTGGCGAGCACATTGTAGTCCCGCCAACCGAACCAGACCGGGCTGGCGGAACCGTAATCCAGGTCTTCCCGAAAAACCTCCCACCAATTGTGGGGTAGGAAATAATCCACGAGATCGAGTTTGTCGAGGGAGGCGGCGACAACGGTGTTCGAGTAATCGCCCAGGGCGCGATCGAAAGGGCCGTCCGCCGTGGAACCGTAAACGCGGCCATCTTCGCCAATGATGGGGCCGCCCCGGCCCCAGACGCCCCCGGTGGTGGTGTTGGAGAGAAGGAGTTGCCGCACGACGGGATGATGCCGATCTTTGATATCCATGGAATAGAATCCACCCAGCCCGCCGCCACAGCCCTGAGCCAGTGTCGTATAGATCGTGTCGCCGACAAGATTGAGGCTCCAACTCTTCGCAAAGGGAGCGACAAACTGCACCGGCCCGAACCGGACCTTCCCGCTGCCCATGTCCAACCCGTAGAGAGCACCGTCCTCGGCGAGCGTATAGAGGATGCCCGAACGCTTGTCGAAGGTCGGTGTCGCGCTGACGCCGTTGGGGCAATAGACCGTCCCTTGCAGCCCGACGTTGTTGGGCAGCGCGTAGGACCGAACCTCCCACTCCCACAACAGCTCGCCCGTGTCGGAATCGAGCGCAAAAACCTTCCCTTCTCTGCCGGCTACGTAGACGACATCCTTCACACCGAGGCGCGTCGACACGTCCACGGCCACAATAGGAGCCGTCAACGCGAAGAGCATGGAACCCTGATTGTCGACCTTCGTTTTCCATTTCAACTCGAGATTGGATACCGTTTCCGGACTGAGCGATCGCTCGTCGACAGCCCAACCTGTGCGTTGCGGGTCGTGCCCGAAGGTCGGCCACTCCCCGGCCCGGGCTACACCCGGCAACAGGCAGGAAGACAAGAGAAGACAGATAAGGCGTGTTTCTTGTGGCATGAGGTCTCTTCGCTGTCTATCTTACAGGTATGAAATAAAGGGCGGGCCGTGAGGCCCGCCCTTACCCGATTCCCCGAAAGTTCCAGGCGAGTGGGGAAGAAGTATCCCGCCCAGGTCAGAGGTGAATCTTCAACGCCAACTGAATGACCCGCGGTTCGTTCTCCTGGCTGATGACTTGGCCGAATGCGCCGCCTCCCAAGATCATATTGGGGTGCCGAAACTGGGTCCGATTGAAAGCATTGAAGAACTCGGCACGGAACTCCGCCCTCACCGACTCCTTGATGGGAATGTGCTTCGTAATGGTCTCTGGCTCGTGAGCCACCACATGGCTCGAAACCAACTCTGGAGGGGTTGGCGGGTGTCTTGAAATATTGTGCCCGCCGTTGGAGAAGCTTGATGCCCGCAGCCGGCGCACTCCAGCAGCGCTGTCCGCACCGCCCACGCTTTGTCGTGCCCGCATCGCGGACAACGAAAACCCTCCGGCCAGCGGAGTTGACACAGATACTCTCGACAGGCCTGCTCGGTGGCGAAACGCGCCTCGAACTCGGCCAGATTCCGAGGATAATCTTCCATTTCCCCGATCCTACATCTTGTGGTCACCTGAGTCAAGTAAATACCCATCTGGCCGATTTTGACAACGACGGTGACGTGGACGTTCTCGTAACGAATAAGAACGATGAGCCTACCTTGCTGCGGAATGACGGCGGGAATCGCCGGAATTGGCTTACGATTCGAACCCAAGGAGTGCAAAGCAACCGAGACGGCATCGGGGCGAAGATTCCTGTCGAAACCCCCGCCGGCCGCCGCGCTTTCGAGGTGCGCGGCAGCGACAGTTACCTATCGAGCAACGACATGCGAGTCCACGTGGGCCTGGGCGAGAGAGCGTCCGCCGACCTTGAAATCAGATGGCCGTCCGGCCGCCGGGACCGCCATGAAGCAGTGGCTGCCGGTAAGTTCTACCTGGCGGTAGAGGGGCACTCGCTCAAGGTTGACACGCCGCCCCCGCCCCTCAAAGAGCCTTAGCCCTGCCTTAGCCCGCCTTAGCCCTCTGAAAACGTGGAGTTATCGCAGAACGCCGCGCGTGGCCTGACTCGAGGTTCATCGGCCCGGTATTTCGGCGTGGACGGGACTGCGACTGGACGGCGGAGAGCGCGCCGGAACTCTCTCTGATCCGGCTTGCGTGCCGGGAGCGCGATGATGCCGTCGGGCTTGATCTTGGCGGCGTGCTTGGCATAGCGAACCACGGTCGCCGTGTCCGCCGCCTGCACGCCCGGTTGCCGAATGGAGGGTCGGTCCGGATCCGCGGTTTCCCAGGGTTATCCCCGCTTACGCGTGCTCAGTGTGAGTGCAGCCGGGGAACTCGGCAACAGCGGTGTTTCCCTTGTATTGCAAGTCCTCGTGGATGCCGATTTTGGAAGTGTAGTAGCCGCTGACGTGCTCAGTGTGAGTGCAGCCGGGGAACTCGGCAACAGCCCTTGTATTGCAAGTCCTCGTGGATGCCGATTTTGGAAGTGTAGTAGCCGCTGACGGTAGCCCGCTTTACGAGCGCGAAGAAGCGTTCCATCTCGGTTCCGGGATTACCTTCGTTTTGCACCATCTCGGCGACGATCGCGTCTTGTTGCTCGGCGTCGCAGTCGGCGAGGTCCTTGTTGAATCGTTCCTTGGTACGCCGCGCAACGGCTTGCAGGCCATGGCGCCAGCTACGTTGGACGCGAGGCCCCCCATCCGCGACCGTAACATCGATGTAGCGGCTGACCTTGGCGGCCCTCGCTCCGGGCGACTGATCGTCGGCCGGGAGAATAACCTCGGTCAACGCGTCCACCAGCCCGAACTCCGATTTTGAGAAGAATTCCGGGGAGTAGGCGTCCTGCGCGGAGGCGAGCTGAATCAGGCCGTTCGTGCTCGGCAAGACTCCGGCGGCCACGAGCTTGAGTACGGTTCTGCGTTTCATTTTCGCCTGTGACATTTCGCGTATTCGTCCCTCTCAGGCTAAGTCGCCCCGTCGGAACCGCTCCACTATCCGATCCGCAGTGCGCCACGAGAGTGCAATATTCGTCAACGTCGGGTTCTTCTCCGGGTAGGCGGGAAAGACCGAGGCATCCGCCACAAACAAGTTCGAAACATCGTGCGACCGGCCCTCCGGGCTGACTACCGATGTGCGCGGATCCGTTCCCATCCTTGTCGTTCCGACCCAGTGGTTGAGGTCGATCACGAGATCATCCACGCGAACGGCACCGGGGCTCTCGATGACTTCTCCGTCGCCCGAACGGATGATCTCTTCGCACTTCCCCACCATGTCCCGCGCCATCGCGATATCCGAGTCTTCGTAGTGCAGATGCACGCGGGGCAGCGGCATACCGAACTCGTCGCCGCGGGAGGGATCGAGATCGACGAACTTTTTCGATGAAATCAAGGTCGTGCCTTGCATGTTCATGCCGGCGTGGGCGACGTTCCAAACACGCAGGGTTTTCTTGAACGCGACGCCGTAACCGGGAGCATGACGAACGGCCAGGCGATGCGCCGTGACACCCGCTCCGCACTGGACTTGGTAGGTACCCTCAAACTTTGGGCTGGGTTTGTCCCAGTAGAGTCCGGTCAATAGAGAGTGGTAGTAGCTGGTGCCGTCGTCGTTCGACGCGTCGCGATCGACAAGCTGTGGAAAGAAGCCGCGTACGGTCACTCCGAAATGGCTACTAAGATTTCGGCCGACTTGTCCGCTGGAGTTTCCGATACCGGAAATCAACAGCAATCGCGCCGTCTCGACGGCACTGCAGGACAACACGACGGCCTTGGCATCGATCGCGAGTCTCGCCGTTGTTCGAACGGTATTCGATGCCGGCGGCGCGGCCATCGGTCGGGGAAACGCGAACACGGGTGACCATCGCACCCGTGAATATCTTCAAGTTGCCGGTTTCTTCCGCCAGCGGAATGGGCGTGTTCGCCGACGTGTACTTTGCATCGACTGCGCACCCGGAGCAGTGCCCGCAGTAGTGACAGGTCTGGCGATGCTTCCACTCAGGCTTCGTGGGAGGCTCTGTCAGCATCGCCTTACGCTGCGCGACGAACTCCATCTTGGCGCCCTTCGCTCGCAAGCGTTTGACGCCGAGCCGGAGCTGCTCTTCCCCGCAGCGCATAGGCACCGGCTTAAGGAACTCTCCGTCGGGCAGATTCGAGAGCCCGTCACGATGTCCGTATACGCCCATCAGACGCTCAGCCCGACTGTAATAGGGCGCAACATCGTCATAGGAAATCGGCCAGCTTCGGAAATCCAATGGGCCGAATCGCAAACTGTGTCCGGCCCAACAGATCGACCGGCCTCCAAGGGCTCGGATCTGGCCATGACCGGGACGGTTGCCTACCGGGGTAAAGTGCTCGCGCAGGAAGTTGTCCCGCCAGAAGTTCGGCGCCCGGCGATCTCGGTAGTCGTAGGGCCAATGGTGTCCGTCGTAATCGACGCCCGCGCGTAGACGGGGGCCCGCCTCGACCAGGGCGACCCGAAGCCCGGCTTTGGCAAGGGCATAAGTGGCGATGCCTCCCCCGGGACCCGACCCTACAACGATCACATCAAAAGCTTGTTTCGCCACGAGAATTCAGCGTACGCCAAACCGGGACCGGCTCGCAATCTCAAATGTCTTCCCGGTCCGACCTTTGCGCTCCTCCTTGTACTACGCGACAATTCAAAACACTATGTCCTACGATCGACGACACTTTCTGAGTGCTCTGCCCGGTTTCGCCGCGGCGCCCACCGCCGCCGCGGCGCCTCTGCCCCAACGCGAATCGCTTGAGGGCGACCTACTGGCCGCGATCCGGGAAATCCCTCTTGTCAACACCCACGAACACATCATCCCGGAAGAGCAGCGAGTCGCCTCGCATGTCGACTTCTTCACCCTGGCGAGTCACTACGCGATTAGCGACGTGAGCTCCGCGGGTCTTTCCCGTGACGACCTGAAAATCGTCCGCGACGAAAACGCACCGGCCCGTCGGCGCTGGCAAGCTTTTGAGCCCCATTGGAGGAATGCACGCTTCACCGGCTATGGCCAAGCCCTGCGGATTGCCATTCGTGATCTCTACGGGGTGGATGAACTTTCAGGTGAAACTCTCGGCACGATTAACGATCGGATCCGCGCCAAGAACAAACCGGGTCTATATGAAGATGGATGGGTATTTACTTGACTCAGGTATTGGGAAATAGCCCCTACATGTTGTGGTCGTCCGTAGCGCGTGTCGCGGTGCCTCCGACCAGCGATTTGTAGGGTGCCGGTGGCACGGCGACGGCCTGTTGAACCAGGCGGTAAAAGAGCTTGCCTCGACTTCTGGACTTGCGGCGGTTGAAGCGGAAGGCGAATTCGTCGAGGTAGGAGTCGAGATGCTCGTGACTGACCGCTCCTTGATGCGTGCCCAGTATCCAGCGCTTCACTAACGACACCACGCGGTGCACCCGGGGGAGCAGTTTCGAGGCGCGCGCCGGTTGCCCCTCCAGGTAGCTCACCTCGTGGCGATAGCCGTCGCCTTCGAGCGGTTCGTATCCCAGCCAACCGTCGGTATGGACCACGCTGCCGGGTTCGATCGACTCGCCGACGAAGGCCATCAAGCTGTCCCCGGAGGCGTTGGGAATGGTGCGTATCCGAACCCGCCCGATGCCGGCACCATCTTCCTCGGCCGCTACTACAATCAGCGCCTTAGCGTCGGTTTGGCGACCGCGCACGCCCTCCTCCAAGCCTCCTAAGTAAGTCTCGTCAACCTCCACGCGCCCGCACCACATGGCTCGAAACCAACTCTGGAGGGGTTGGCGGGTGTCTTGAAATATTGTGCCCGCCGTTGGAGAAGCTTGATGCCCGCAGCCGGCGCACTCCAGCAGCGCTGTCCGCACCGCCCACGCTTTGTCGTGCCCGCATCGCGGACCAACGAAAACCCTCCGGCCAGCGGAGTTGACACAGATACTCTCGACAGGCCTGCTCGGTGGCGAAACGCGCCTCGAACTCGGCCAGATTCCGAGGATAATCTTCCATTTCCCCGATCCTACATCTTGTGGTCACATGAGTCAAGTCAATACCCATCCCGCGCGGAACGAACACTTGCGCGGCACAACTGACGCCGATTCTGGCGGATCTTTTCAGGAGCCTGGGCCGGTCTTACTCTTTTCGCCGGCCGAACATCCGGTCTGGGTTGTCATGCAGGATCATCCGCGCGATTTCCAGGGCTTCTGCTTCGCTGCAATAACGGCCCTCTACCTTCTCCGCCATGACCCGCGCGACGTTGCGGCGGGCCATTCGAGCATGTGCATAGCTAAGTTCGGGATAGCGGTAGTCACCGCCGTACCCGAAGATTTTGTTGACCGGGACGGTCTCGAGCATTTCGTGTAAAGTCCGGCGCGACAGGCTTCCCGAAATGATGTGCGCCCAACAAAAATCCACATGCACGTTCGCGAAGACCTTCGCCAGCGCCGACAGCTCGCCTTGGTATGGGTAGCTGATATGAAAGAGGTCAAACTTCACGTTGGGATAAAGAAAGAACAAGTTTGTGAGGTGGGTCGGTTTCGAGTTCTCAATGAAATTCCCGTTTCCCGCATGCAGGCCTGTATGAATCTGCACGGGGATCCCATGCGCATCAGCCAACCCGATGAGGTGATGGAACATGTGATCTTCCATCCGGCGGTAGGGTCGCCGGACTCGGTGGCGAAAGCCCTCGGGGAGCCGCCGTTCGTCCCGGAGCAGGGACTGGAAGTCGTTTTCCGCTTCGGATTGGGGCACCTCGGCGTAGTGGATCTCCCGGTTGTAAGCGAGTGTGGATTTGACGGTGACCATGCCGGCTTCGAGGCTTTGCTCAAAGCTCCGCTCCATGGCCTGTTCGAGCCCGCGAAGGCCGGTGACGGAAACGTCAGTCAGTTTTTCAAGTTCCCGAACCTCGGCCGCCGTCTGGGGAGCTACAAATCGATCGAACTTCCTCGCATAGACAAAGAACTTCGGGTCAGGCCTGACCGGGGCCGCGTTCCAATAGTCGTCGAGGACGGAATAGGCGATATTCGAGCGACGGATGAGAACATCTTCAGATGGGTATTTACTTGACTCAGGTGACCACAAGATGTAGGATCGGGGAAATGGAAGATTATCCTCGGAATCTGGCCGAGTTCGAGGCGCGTTTCGCCACCGAGCAGGCCTGTCGAGAGTATCTGTGTCAACTCCGCTGGCCGGAGGGTTTTCGTTGTCCGCGATGCGGGCACGACAAAGCGTGGGCGGTGCGGACAGCGCTGCTGGAGTGCGCCGGCTGCGGGCATCAAGCTTCTCCAACGGCGGGCACAATATTTCAAGACACCCGCCAACCCCTCCAGAGTTGGTTTCGAGCCATGTGGTGGCTCACGAGCCAGAAGAACGGGGCGAGCGCGCTGGGCTTGCAGCGGGTGTTGGGCCTGGGCAGCTACAAAACGGCCTGGACTTGGTTGCATAAGCTCCGGCGCGCCATGGTGCGGCCCGGACGCGATCGGCTCAGCGGGCGCGTGGAGGTTGACGAGACTTACTTAGGAGGCTTGGAGGAGGGCGTGCGCGGTCGCCAAACCGACGCTAAGGCGCTGATTGTAGTAGCGGCCGAGGAAGATGGTGCCGGCATCGGGCGGGTTCGGATACGCACCATTCCCAACGCCTCCGGGGACAGCTTGATGGCCTTCGTCGGCGAGTCGATCGAACCCGGCAGCGTGGTCCATACCGACGGTTGGCTGGGATACGAACCGCTCGAAGGCGACGGCTATCGCCACGAGGTGAGCTACCTGGAGGGGCAACCGGCGCGCGCCTCGAAACTGCTCCCCCGGGTGCACCGCGTGGTGTCGTTAGTGAAGCGCTGGATACTGGGCACGCATCAAGGAGCGGTCAGTCACGAGCATCTCGACTCCTACCTCGACGAATTCGCCTTCCGCTTCAACCGCCGCAAGTCCAGAAGTCGAGGCAAGCTCTTTTACCGCCTGGTTCAACAGGCCGTCGCCGTGCCACCGGCACCCTACAAATCGCTGGTCGGAGGCACCGCGACACGCGCTACGGACGACCACAACATGTAGGGGCTATTTCCCAATACCTGAGTCAAGTAAATACCCATCTACATTGGTTATCGCGGAACTGTGCGAAGCTCGATTCACCGTGCAGTACGCCCCGACCATTGTTTTCAGAGACTTACAGACCCTTTTGGAATCCTCGAAAATCCACTGTCGTTGTTGATTCCGCTCGACGACGGAGTTTTGGCTCCCGACAACCTTGTCGAGACGTTTGGCGGTCAGCTACAGTAATCATCGGAGACCTAATCAGAGAATTCGCCCGTGTGGAATCATGCCGTAGCGAACCGTGTCGGCGCTCACTCGAAGACGGGATTGCTGATCACCGTCTGCCTGCTGGTTTGGGCTGCGGAAAGCTCGGCTCAAGAGGTTCGATCACCCCCTTCAATCGGTGCGTCACCAGCCGCTTCGACCCAGCGTCAATTGCTTGATCGTTACTGTGTCACCTGCCACGGCGCGGAGCTAGGGACAGCGGGCCTACGACTTGATTTGGCCGACGTCCGAAACGTCGGTGAAAACGCCGAGGTGTGGGAAAAGGTCGTGCACAAGCTTCGTACGGGCGTCATGCCGCCCGCGGACATGCCGCGGCCTTCCATTGAGGCCGGTAGCGCATTGCTCTCGTGGCTGCAAACGTCGCTTGACAAGTCAGCGGCGGCGAACCCGAATCCGGGCCGTATGGAGACGTTGCGGCGTCTCAATCGTAGCGAGTACCAGAATGCGATTCGGGATCTTCTTTCTCTCGATATCGACGCCACATCACTGTTGCCTCACGATGAGAGCGGTCATGGATTCGACAACGTCAACGTAGGCGATCTCTCTCCTACTCTTCTGGATCGATACATTTCCGCCGCGCGGACGATCAGCCGTCTGGCAATCGGCGGCTCGCAAAAGGCGCCGCGGAGCGACATCATTCGCGTGAAGCCGGATGTCACGCAAGAGCGGCACGTGCCGGGTCTGCCGATTGGAACGCGCGGTGGGTTTTCGATCCCCTACACGTTCGCGCAAGACGGAGAGTATGACATCCGGATCTGGCTTTCGCGCAACCGTAACGAAGAAGTAGAGGGACTGAAGGAAGCGCATGACGTCTACCTGCTGCTCGACCGGAAGCGGGTTGAGACGTTCACCGCGGCGCCGCCCACCGATCGTTTCGACACGTCGCTCGTCGACAGCCACTTGAAGGTCCGTTTGGCCGTGACCGCCGGCCCGCACGACTTGGCCGTCACCTTTGCCAAGACGCAGTCGTCGCTGCTGGAAACTATGCGCCGGCCTACCCAGTCGCGTTTTAACATGCATCGTCATCCGCGTACGGCGCCCGCGGTTTATCAAGTTTCCATAATGGGGCCGTATGCGGCCCAGGGCGCGGGCGATACGCCAAGTCGGAGTCGGTTATTTGTTTGCAGACCAACCGAACCTAACGAAGAAGAGAAGTGCGCGAAGAAAATTCTATCCACGCTCGCGCGACGCGCTTACCGCAGGCCGGTCTCTAACTCGGATTTGATCAGACCCTTGGCTTCCTATCGGGCAGGGCGCGCCAAGGGGGATTTCGACGCGGGAATCGAGAAGGCGTTGACCGGTATTCTCGTAAGCCCGCAATTCCTATTCCGCATCGAGACGGACCCGCACAACGTACCGCCGGGCGCCGCCTACCGAGTCAGCGACATCGAGTTGGCGTCTCGCCTATCGTTTTTCCTGTGGAGCAGCATTCCCGATGACGAGTTGCTCGATGCGGCCGGCCGGGGCGAACTCAGCCGGCCGGGGGGCCTCGAGAGACAGGCCCGCAGAATGCTCGCCGACCCCCGCTCTTCCAATCTTGTTACCAACTTTGCCGGACAATGGCTGCAGCTACGTAAATTAGAATCTTTTAGTCCGGATAACCGTCTCTTCCCGGACTTCGATGACAATCTTCGTCAGGCGTTCCGTAAGGAGACGGAGCTTGTTCTTGAGAGCATACTGCGGGAAGATCGAAGCGTGCTCGACCTGATTAAGGCGGACTACACGTTCCTCAACGAGCGATTGGCGAAGCACTACCGGATTCCGCATGTGTATGGAACGCGATTCCGTCGTGTTTCGCTTGATAAGAACAGCAGGCGCGGGGGATTGCTACGGCACGGCAGCGTGTTGACCGTCACCTCTTATGCGACCCGAACCTCCCCCGTCATCCGCGGGACGTGGGTACTGGAGAACATTTTCGGCGCGCCGCCGCCTTCTCCTCCCCCGAACGTGCCGACGCTCGACAATGCCGTGTCCGCCTCCCTCCCGATGCGCCAAAGGCTGAGCGCGCATCGCGACAACCCGGCGTGCGCAAGCTGTCACAACACGATTGACCCGGTTGGGTTCGCGCTGGAGAACTTTGACGCCCTGGGCCGCTGGCGGGATTATGAGGACGGCGTGCCCGTCGACGTCTCGGGAAGCCTGCCCGGCGGCGGCGAATTCGACAACGGGGTGGCCGGCCTCGAAGAAGGGTTGCTGGACCGTCCGGAGCTTTTCGCCCAAACGATGACCGAAAAGTTGCTTACGTTCGCGTTGGGACGCGGGGTCGAATTCTATGATGCCCCCGCGATCCGTAAGATTCTCCGCGAGGCCGAGTCGGATGGATACCGTTTCTCCGCGTTCTTATTGGGTATTGTGAAAAGCGTACCGTTTCAGATGAGGAATAGCTCGACATGATCATCACGAAGAAGGCGCTGCCGAGGCGCACGTTCCTGAGGGGTATGGGAGCCTGCGTGGCCCTGCCTCTGCTTGACGCGATGATACCCGCGGCAACCGCCCTGGATAAGACGCCGGCCAAAGCCGTGCCCAGACTCGGTTTCGTTTTCATACCGATGGGGTGCGACCACGCTCGCTGGACGCCGAAAGACGCGCCGAAGCTCGGCGAGCTGTCCCCGATTCTCAAGCCGCTCGAGCCGGTGAAAGATCAGCTAACAGTCTTCACCAACTTCGAACTGCAAAACGCGTATCCCGGTACCCACTCCACTTCGAACGCGGCCTTCTTGAGCGCGGCCTCCGCGAAACATACCGAAAGCTCGGACTATTACCTGGGTACAACCGTTGACCAGCACGCGGCAAGGCTGTTAGGCAAAGACACGCAGTTGCCCTCGCTCGAGCTGGCGATGGACCTGCTCCAGACGGTGGGCCAGTGCAACAACGGGTACGCCTGCGTTTATCAGAACAACCTCTCGTGGTCTTCACCCACGGCGCCGCTTCCGTCCGAGGCACATCCGCGCGTTGTGTTCGAGCGCCTCTTTGGCCAGGGCGGGAGCGTTGACGACAGACGCGCGGTCCTGCGGGAACGGGCCGTCCTGCTCGACTGGGTCAGCGCGGACATGGCGGACCTCAAGAGGAAACTTGGGGCAGCCGACCGCGTCCGCGTCGATAACTACCTCACGAGCATCCGCGAGGTCGAGCGCCGGATCCAGCTCGCCGAAACAACGGCCGCCGACAATCCGTTGCCCGATCTGGATCGTCCGACGGGCGTCCCCGCCGCGTACGCCGACCACGCAAGGCTTATGTTTGACTTGCAGTTATTGGCGTTCCAGGGGGATATTACGAGGGTCATCACCTTCCAGCTTGCGCGCGAACTCAGCGGCCGTACGTATCCAGAGATCGGCGTGCCGGATCCGCACCATCCTCTTTCTCATCACGGTAACGATCCGGAAAAGGTCGCGAAGATAGCGAAGATCAATGAGTTTCATGTTTCGCTGTTCGCGGAGTATCTCGAAAAGTTAAAGTCCACCGCGGACGGCAATGGCTCTCTGCTCGACCACACGGTATTGCTGTATGGAAGCGGCATGGGCAACCCCAGCAAACATGATCATGAGAACCTTCCTATTCTGGTCGCGGGCGGCGCCGCGTGCGGACTGAAGGGCGGGCGGCATATCAAATACGAAAAGGGGACGCCATTAGCGAATCTCCACTTAACGTTGCTCGATCGAGTAGGCGTTTCCATGGATTCGTTTGGCGACAGCGATAGCAAGGTCGAGGGCCTTTTCGACGCCGTGCCCGTTTAGGTACGAGAGCCGGGAGATTGCAGACATGAACTGGAGACGAATCGTCGGACTCTCCGCTCTGTTGGTTGGCGTCGCGGGCGCTGTCGCGGGCGCCCCTCAACTCCGTCTTGCCGACGCGGCGGAGAACGGGGACGGAGCGACCGTTCTTTCCCTGCTCAAGGCCGGAGCGGACGCGAACTCGACGCAGACCGACGGCACCACGGCGCTGCATTGGGCGGCGTACAACGACGACATGAACACGGCGAAGTTGCTCATCGGATCCGGCGCCGATGTGAACGCGGTGAACAATTACGGGGTGCCGCCGCTCTCCCTCGCCTGCACCAATCGAAACGCGGCCCTGGTGAAACTCCTGCTGGACGCCGGGGCCGATCCCAACGCCGCGCGTCAGGGAGGCGAGACGATCCTGATGACCGCGGCGCGCACGGGAAGCCTCGAGGCCGCGGCAGCCCTGCTCGCCCATGGAGCCGATCCCAACGCGCTGGAGCGGAACGGTCAATCGGCCCTCATGTGGGCTTCCGCCGAAGGGCACGCCCGGGTCGTCGAAGCCCTCATCGACGCCGGGGGCGATTTTTGGTTGACGCTTAAGTCCGGGTTCAACGCGATGTTTTTCGCGGTGCGCGAGGGCCGGATCGACGTAGTTCGTACTCTGCTAAGAGCTGGCGTGGACGTCAATGAGCCGCTGCATCGAAAAGGCCGCCCAAGGTATCAGTTTGCCGACAGTGGCATGAGCCCGCTGTTGCTGGCGATCGAGAACGGCCACTTCGAGCTCGCGGTCGCTCTGCTCGAAGCCGGAGCCGATCCAAATGATGAGCGCACCGGTTTCACCCCGCTCCACACCATGACGTGGGTACGGAAACCCAAAGTCAGTGACTTCGGGAGCGATCCGGCCCCCGAGGGGTCGGGAAACCTGTCGAGCCTACAGTTCGTTCGGACGCTCGTGGCGATGGGCGCCGACGTTAACGCGCGGTTGGAGAACGGCAAGTCCGACGCTCCAAAAATCAATGTGAAAGGCGCTACGCCCTTCCTCTTTGCCGCCGACAAAGCAGACGTACGCCTGATGAAGGCGCTCCTCGAGTTGGGCGCGGACCCGTTCCTGCCAAATGTCGAAGGCACCACGCCCCTCATGGCCGCGGCCGGACTCGGCACGACGGCTCCGCTCGAAGAAGCGGGAACAGAGGAAGAGGCGCTGGAAGCCACGAAGTTGCTTCTTGAACTTGGCGCGGACATCAACGCAGTGGACGACAATGGCGAGACCGTCATGCACGGCGCGGCATACGGAAGCTTCCCGACGGTTGTTCAGTTGCTTGCGGAAGAGCAAGCTGATTCCGAAATTTGGAGACAGACAAACAAGCACGGATGGACGCCGCTGTTTATTGCCGAGGGCTACCGACCCGGAAACTTCAAACCTGGGCCCGCGACAATCGAAGTGCTTCATCGCGTCATGGCCGCGGAAGGCATTTCAACAGCGGGGCCCAGACCGCGGCACATCGGCCTCTACGAGAAGGTGCGTCTCGCTGCTCAAAAACCACAATAGGGTCGCGCGGCGAGCAAGCGCAACGAAGTAATGGCGGGCTTATCGTGTGCTTTGCCCGTTAGGCGATGAGAAATGCGGGCAAGCAGCTTCCTCTCACGGCGCGAGCGCCGGCAACGCGAATGTGTGCAGCACGCCGTCCGCGGTAACGGATATAAATTGCCTGCCGTCGATCGCGTAGGAAATTAACGAACTATAGATCTCACCACCCAGCTGTTGACGCCAGAGCAAGCGGCCCGAGTTCGCGTCCAGTGCTACCAAGTAACCCTCGATCGTCCCGCCGAATACGACGCCGCCCTTGGTTGCCAGGACTCCGGCCGTGGGCCGACCCTGATTCAGGTCGAATCGCCGGCGAATGTCTCCGGTCAGCGGATCCATCGCGACAATCGCGCCGCCTTGCGGATCATTCGGATCGAGCTGTTCACCGGTTCCCGTGTAGGGGTGTCCCGCGATGGGAGTCTTGGTCTTGCTCGTATAGATCGCGCAAGCTTCGCGAATCGAAACGTAAAACAGACCCGTTTCGGGACTGTAGGAAGGGGCGCCCCAGTTGGTGCCGCCGGTAAGATCGGGGCACGCGAGGTTGCCTTCCGAAGTTGGATCGGTGTTTGGAATGACGATCGGACGCCCTTCGGAAGTGAGGCCGTCGGCCCAGGTCTGATGGACGTAGGCTCTGCCCAATAGAAACTCGCCGGTCAAGCGGTCCAGAACATAGTAGAAACCGTTGCGAACCGCTTGGATCAGCAATTTACGGGGTCGGCCTTGGAAGACGGCATCCAGCAGGACGGGAGCTTGATTGGAGTCCCGTCATGCGTGTCGTGCGGGGTGTGCTGGAAATGCCATTTCAGCCGCCCCGTGTCGGGATCGAGCGCCAGCACGCTGCAGGTGTAGAGATTGTCGCCTTCACGGACCGTGCCGTCAAAGTCAGGCGCGGGGTTCCCCATTGTCCAGTAGAGCGTATCGGTCTCCACGTCGTAGGACCCGGTCAGCCAGGTCGGGCCGCCGCCAAAATTCGCCGAATCTCCCGACCACGTGAACGGCTGTCGGCCGGTGTTTCCGGCGTCAAGTTCACGGACACTAAAACCCACCTGCCACGCCGTGCGGGCTGACGTCGAGCCTTCCGCGGCATTTGGGCCGTACCGATGCGGATCACCCGAAAACGGCTAGGATAGAGAAGAGACAATCCTACGACGGCTTTCGTGGTTTTCCATCCTTGGGTTTCGGTGGTGACAAGAACGTAGTAAGCTAACTCGGGAGGCTTGGAAGCCTCTTTCGCCCAGGAAAGTCCGCCCGTGCTGATCTATCGGAAACTGCCGGTCCATATTTGCCTGGCGGGTTTGCTCGCGGCCGGTGGGTTTCCGTGCACACTGGAGGCGCGGCCGCCCGCGCCGCCTACAGCCCCACCCCGGCTGCTCGTCGACCAATACTGCACGTCCTGCCACAACGACAGCCTGAAAACGGCCGAGCTCGCACTCGACGTGGTAAGCGCTCACCCGGTGGAGGAGAATGCTGAGACTTGGGAGAAGGTAGTCCGCAAACTTCGCGCACGCCAGATGCCTCCTTTTGGGAGTCCGCGGCCCGATGAAACAACGTATAAGGCAGCGGTGTCTTCCCTCGAGGCCTCGCTGGACGGCGCGGCCGCGGCCCATACCAACCCCGGCCGCACGGACACCTTCCGGCGACTCACACGGACTGAATACCAGAACGCCATCCGCGACCTTCTCGCCGTCGACTTGGACCTCTCCGCCCTGCTGCCGCGAGATGAGTCCAGTCAGGGCTTTGACAACATCACGGTAACGGACCTTTCCCCGACGTTGCTGGAGAGCTATGTATCCGCGGCGGACAAGATCAGTCGCATGGCGGTTGGTCGGCCGGTCTCCTCTCTTGTCGTCGAGACCATCAAGATGAAGCCGGACGTCACTCAGGAGTGGCAGCTTGAGGGGCTTCCGGTAGGCACCCGCGGCGGAACATTGTTTCCTCACACCTTTCCGCTGGACGGCGAGTACGAGATCGTGGTTCGGCTGACGCGAGATCGAGACGAACAGGTGGAGGGTCTGAGAGAGCCCCATCAGATGGAGCTGCTTGTGGACAGGGAGCGGGTCGGCTTATTTGAGGTCGTGCCGCCTCGCCACGTCGGAGATCATTCCGCTGTCGACAAGCACCTCAAGACCCGCATACCTGTCAAGGCCGGCCCCCGCCGGCTTGGCGTGACTTTTCTGAAGAAGCCCTGGGCAGTGCTCGAAACGGACCGTAAGCCGTATCAGGCTCATTTCAATGTGTATCGGCATCCCCGGGTTCAGCCGGCGGTCTATGAAGTCTCGATTACCGGTCCCTATGACGCGAAGGGCCCCGGGGAGACGCCCAGCCGGGATCGGATTTTCGTATGCCGACCGGCGGACGCCGAGGAAGAAGGCTGCGTCAGACGTATTCTGACGACGCTGATGCGCCGAGCTTACCGGCGACCGGTCACCGAGCGGGACCTTGCAAGCCCGTTGGAGTTCTATCGGCGCGCGCGTTCGGTGGACGGCTTCGAAGGCGGCATTGAAATGGCCCTGTCCTCGATCCTGGTGAGTCCGGAATTTCTTTTCCGTGTGGAACGAGACCCCGCCGGGATTTCGCCGAATACGGCCTACGTTATCAGTGATCTGGAACTGGCATCCCGCCTTGCGTTTTTTCTTTGGAGCAGTATTCCCGACGACGAGCTGCTGGATGTCGCGATTCGGGGTGACTTGAGACAACCCGAAGTGTTGGAACAGCAAGTGAGGCGAATGCTGGCGGACCGGCGTTCCCACACTTTGCTGACGAACTTCGCCTCCCAATGGTTGCACCTGCGCAATCTCGAGTCGGTCTCTCCCAACATGCGCCTATTCCCGAGTTTTGACGATAATCTACGGCAGGCGATGCGTCGCGAAACGGAACTGCTTCTGGAAAGCATCATCAAGGAGGATCGGAGCGTCCTTGACCTGCTCGCCTCCGACTACACGTTCTTGAATGAACGCCTCGCCAAGCACTACCGGATACCGCACGTGTACGGCAACTGGTTCCGACGGGTGAAGCTTGACGATGACAGCGGACGGGGCGGACTGCTTCGCCACGGCAGCATTCTCACCGTGACCTCTTATAACACGCGGACCTCGCCGGTGATCCGAGGGCATTGGGTGCTGAAGAACCTGTTGGGAGTACCGCCGCCGCCGCCGCCGGCCGTCGTTCCGGCGTTGGAGGACAAGACGATCGACGGGAGCCTGTCGGTGCGGGAGCGGCTGATCGAGCACCGCTCCAATCCGGCGTGCTCGGGCTGTCACAGTCTGATGGATCCGGTGGGCTTTGCGCTGGAGAACTATGACGCCGTGGGCCGGCGGCGCGAAACCGAAGATGAACAGCCGATTGACGCTTCCGGAAGTTTTCCCGGCGGCGCCCGGTTCGACGGAGTATCAGGCCTTGAGAAGGCGCTGTTGGAGCGCCCGGACATGTTTGTGGGAACCCTGGTCGAAAAGCTTCTGACATACTCTTTGGGTAGGGTGGTCGAGTACCACGATGCGCCGGCGGTTCGCAAGATCTTGCGAGATTCTCGCTCCGAGGGTTTTCGTTTTTCTTCCCTTATTGTTGGAATCGCCGAAAGCAAACCGTTTCAGATGAGGAGATCACTATGATCATCACCAAGAAAGCTCTCCCGCGACGGACCCTGCTGCGGGGAATGGGTGTTTCCGTGGCGCTTCCGCTACTGGACGCGATGGCGCCCGCCATGACCGCCCTGGCCGCTACGGCGGCGAGGCCGGTGCGCCGCCTGGGTTACATTTTCATTCCGATGGGATCGGATATTTCCCGATGGACTCCTCCCGGCGAAGGCTCGTTGACTGAGCTTTCGCCCATTTTGCGGCCGCTCGAGTCGTCGAGGGACTACCTGACGGCCGTAACGAACATGCAGCTGAAGAATGCCTATCCGGGCTCCCATGCGACCTCCAACGCCGCTTACCTGAGCTGCGCGAAGGCGAAGTTGACCGAAAGCACCGATTACCATCTGGGCGTCACCGCCGATCAGATCGCGGCCAAGGAAATCGGTCAGGATACGCCGCTGCCTTCGCTCGAGCTGGGCATGGACCTACTCGATATCGTGGGGCAATGCGACGACGGCTATGCCTGCGTTTACCAAAACAATCTCTCCTGGTCGTCACCGACTACTCCTCTTCCCTACGAGGCGCATCCGCGGAAGGTTTTTGAGCGTTTGTTCGGCGAGGGGGGCAGCGCGGCGGACCGCGTTAAGACGCTCAAGAAGAAGGCCAGTTTGCTGGATCGGGTGAAAAGCGATATTTCCCGCCTGCGGCGTGAGTTGGGTTCGGGTGATCGCGGCAAGGTGGACGAGTATCTCGACAGCGTGCGGGAAGTGGAGCGCCGCATTCAAATCGCCGAGGCGGGAGCGGCTGAGAATCCGGCGCCGGATCTCGATCGGCCGGTCGGCGTTCCGGCTGCTTACGGGGATCATGCCCGCTTGATGTTCGATTTGCAGGTACTGGCCCTGCGGGCCGACGTCACCAGAGTGATTACGTTCCAGCTGGCTCGAGAAACCAGCACGCGGAGCTACAACGAGATCGGAGTTTCCGAGCCGCACCACCCGTTGACGCACCACGGGAACGATCCCGAGAAGATCGCCAAGATGGCCAAGATCAACGAGTATCACGTGTCGCTGTTCGCCTATCTTCTCGAAAAACTGAAGGCCACACCCGACGGGGACGGCTCTCTGCTGGACCATTCCATGTATATGTACGGCAGCGGCATGGGAAATCCCAACGCCCACGACCACACCAACCTTCCGATCCTGGTGGCCGGCGGCGGCGCCGGCCGGTTAAAGGGAGGCCGTCACATCCGCTATGCGGAATCGACCCCGCTGGCCAATCTGCACCTGACGCTGCTCGAGAAGGCGGGTGTGCGCATGGATTCCTTTGCCGACAGTAAGGGAAAGGTCGAGGAGCTGCTCTCTATCTGATTCCCGCGGAGGGAAGCGAGGACACGATTGCCATGTCCATGAAAACGGTCGGTCTCTTGACGACAGCTTGCGTGTTGTCCGCGATCAGCCCGGCTCGTGCCGGCGAGGCGCTTGTGGCGGACGCGGCGGAGATCATGGATCGAGAGGGTATTCGTGCCCTGCTCGAAGAGCCCGCGGATGTGAACGCATCCCAGGTTGACGGGATGACGGCTCTTCACTGGGCCGCCCGCCACGATGATCTGGAGATGGCAAAACGGTTGGTGCGAGCCGGAGCCGGCGTAAACGAGGCGAACCGATATGGGGTGACGCCGCTCACGTTGGCCTGCACAAACGGCAACCCCGCGCTGGTCGAGTTGCTCCTCGATGCGGGAGCCAACCCGAACACCACGCTTCCGGGGGGCGAAACCGCTTTGATGACCGCCTCCCGAACGGGTAGGCTCGGGCCTGTCAAGGCGCTATTGGCCGGCGGAGCCGATCCTCGCGCGGTCGTTCACGGAATGGGACGGCAGGACGGAGTGGGCGCCAGCGCCTTCCTGGTCCGCATGGCGGACCCCACGATCTTCGATTTTGAGACGAAAGCCGAACAGACGGCCCTGATGTGGGCCGCCGCGGAAGGTCACGCCGAAGTCGTTGAGGAGCTCATCCAGGCCGGCGCCGAATTCCGAACGACTTTGTCCTCGGGGTTTACGCCTCTGCTCTTCGCGGTGAGAGAGGGCCACATTGATGTCGTCAAGACCCTTGTGAAAGCGGGCGCGGATGTCAACGAACGCATTGAATCTCACCCGGATTGGCGGCATATCGGCTACGACGCCCGCCTAAAGCCCGGGGCGCGCCCGCTGCACGTGGCGGCCGAGAACGGTCATTTCGAACTGGCAACGTATCTGCTGGCGGTTGGCGCCGATGCCGACGCCGCCGACCGGACCGGTTATACCGCGTTACACGCAATGATAGCGGTGCGCAAGGTCGCTCTGGGCGATTTGAACCCTCCTCCCGAGCCCTCGGGAAACCTAACCAGTCTGGAATTCGTCGGCAAGCTGGCGGCCCATGGCGCGGATTTGAACGCGAGAATCACGAAGCCGCGCCCGACCTATCCCGATATCCCGAGGCCGCGGATCGAGATGACTCCGTTCTTGATGGCCGCGGAAACCGCGGATGTCGAGTTGATGAAGACACTGGCGGATCTGGGCGCCGATCCGCGGCTTACCAACGAAGACGACAGCACGGCTTTGATGCTGGTGGGCCGGATGACCGGGACGGAAGAAGAAGTATTGGCGGCGATGCGATTGACACTGGATCTCGGCGTCGATATCGACGCGGTGAGGCATAACGGTGAAACCGCGATGCATGTCGCCGCTTACAAGAACCGACCCGAGATCATAAAGTTCCTCGCCGACAAGGGTGCCGACATCGAAGTCTGGAATCGGGAAAACAAGTACGGATCGACGCCCCTGGCGATCGCGGTGGGATACAGAAGGCCTCGAAGTTTTAGGCCTCAGCCCGAGGCCGAAGCCGCCATTCGCGAAGCGATGATTGCCGCCGGTGTCACTCCGCCGGAAAAGGTTATTGCCAAGACGCAGCAGGCGCCGTAGGCTTCCAACCCGCATCCCTCTCATGCCAGCCGGACCATCCGAAGGGCACAGGTCATGACCACGCATGTCTGTATGCGTGTAAGACCGAATACGGGATCGAATAGATCCGCCCTAACGGTGAACTCTTGATCCAGGCCGCTGGATCAACCGTAGCCGACAAGGGTGGATTTAGACGTTTGGGAAGGCGCACCGCTGAGCAGCGTCGAGCCAGTGCCAATCGGACATGCAACGAATTCCCCGCGTGCCCGGGTGCCAATCGAACAGCGTCGTACAGTGTTGAGCGAGGGCCTCCTTCAGTGCTAAAGTGGGCGCCGACGGAACCGAAGCTAAAGTCGGCTAAGACCTCGATGACCTGGCGACCGCTATTCATTCTCGGCGGCCTGATCTGCTTGGGAGGCGGCTCGCAGCACCCTGACGGCACGATGCTCGAGATGCTCGCCGACCCGGCTTGGTTCCCGTCCCACGCCGTATTCTTCATAGGTCTCGTCGCGCGCACCGCGGGCTTGCTTATGCTGCGCCGCACGGTGGTGTGCTCGCGGGCACTCGATCGGCTGCTGCTTGGGGCGATCATAGCGAGCGCGCTGGAAGTAGTCGAGATGGCTTTCCACACAATGGCCTATGTCGATCTCGAAGCGCTCAGAGCGGGTGAGTCGACTCCCATTCACACGACGCACACCCGGCTTGCAGTCGTGGTGTATCCGCTGTTCGGGCTCATCCTCATCTCAGGGATCCGGCTTGCGCAACGAGAGGGCGTGCTCGGCTCGGCCTGGATTGGCTGGATCGGCATGCTGGGGGGACTGCTTCACGGTGCCGCGGTCCTCATCGTCGGCGCGGCGGGTATAACGGAGGCCCGAGTCCTGTTCCCCGTGTCCGCCATCTGCTTGTCCGTGTGGTTTGTTCTCGCCGGCGTTTGGCCGACCCGTGTGCCCGCCGGCGGACCTGCCGACCGAGCACCATCAGCACTCGGCCCGTCGTATTCATCTTGATCGCGACGTGAGAACCGTCGTCCACACCCCACACATTGCCGTCCGGATCGACGCGGATTCCGTGGGGGTTGGTGAAGAGGTCCGCGCCAAAGGCCCGCTTGAAGTCGCCATTACTTTCAAAGACCAGAACCGGCGGCTCAACTCGTCGGAAAACGTAGATGTTGCCGTCGCGGTCGGTATCGACGGAAGCGGCCGGGCCGAAGTTCATCCCCGGGGGGAATTGGGGCCACTCGGCGTCAGCGTGGTAGTTGAGTTGGGTCGGCTGAGGATTGCGGAGACGAGAAGCAGAATCGGTAGGCGCGGCATCAGGTGACGTAGCTCCCGGAAGTTGCCAAGAGTGTACGACGAGCGAAGCGCGATTTTCAACGTGGTCGGAAAACGGGTGTCGGAAAACGGGGTGAGCGTGATCATGATTGAGTCTTTTCGTCATCTTGGCGGCATCGCTAAGGAACTCCACTAACCTAGACATGGCCCTGGGCGGTTCGCAAGACTCACGCCGCCCGTAAGCCATTGAAACTTAAGTAGTTGAAAACAGGGGATTCGGGGCCTACAATGGAACCTGCTTGGGGGCGGTAATGCGGGGGCGGGCGCCTCCGTCCCGATCATTTTTTTCAGTAACTTACGGCCTGTTTTGGAATCCCTCGAAAATCTACTGATGACCGAAGTCGGCGAGGCCAAGAAAAAGCTCGAACGGGAGCAAGCGGCCACGACTCAGTGGCCAAAGTACAGCCGAATCGCCGGGCTTTCGAAATTGAAGATCGGACGGACGATTCTTTCAGAACGCACCTTCGTCACTTCGCGATGACCTCACCGAATAAGTCCCCTGATCATATTGCCACGCTGCTGGTTTCCTGCCGCGACCAGCGCGGGATCGTTGCGGCTCTGGCCCAGGTTCTCTACGGCCACGGCGCGAACATCCTCGATTCCGATCAGCACACCGACCCGGAGGCCAACCAATTTTTCCAGCGCATCCGTTTTGATTTGACGGATCTTCGCACCGACCGACAATCACTTGAAACCGCGGTCCAAGAGGTGGCCGATCGCTTCGAAATGCACCGTCAGATCGCTTATGAGGGCGACGTCAAAAGAGTCGCTATCTTGGTGTCACGCTATGACCACTGTTTGTATGATCTGCTGCTCCGGCACCGGTCCGGGGAGCTCGATTGCGATATTCCTCTGATCATCAGCAATCATCCCGACCTCGAGCCGGTCGCCAAGCAGTTCGGCCTGCCCTTCCACCACCTCCCCGTCACGGCTGAGACGAAGCAGCGGCAGGAGACCCGGCAGCTGGAGTTGCTGCGCGAGGCAAAAGTCAACCTAGTGGTGTTGGCTCGCTACATGCAGGTGTTGAGTCCTGAATTTGTGAGCCGTTATCCGGCTGGGATCGTGAATATTCACCACTCCTTTCTTCCGGCGTTCGTCGGGGGGAAACCGTATGAACAGGCCTACGAACGAGGAGTGAAACTGATTGGAGCGACAGCGCACTATGTCACGGCGGATCTCGATGAAGGACCGATCATCGATCAGGGCGTGGTTCGCTGTTCCCATCGGGACTCGGTTGACGACCTCAAGAGAAAAGGCCGGGATCTGGAAAAGCTTGTACTGGCCCGGGCCGTGCGCCGCCACCTCCAGGATCGAATCCTCGTGTATGGCAACAAGACGGTCGTTTTTGAGTGAGACCCGCCCGAACCGGTCTGGCGAGCAGTCCCCCATTTTCGCCCGAACATACTTCCGCCGCGGGCTGCCGGCGTATACTGTTGGAATTCACGGCGGCTGCGTTGGCGTAGCCACGGAGAATTGGAATGTGCGGAATCGCCGGTTATTGGGATAAATCACAGGACTCCTCGGCCCCGATCGGCTCGACAATCCTCGACATGTTGCGAGCCCTTGACTGCCGCGGACCCGACTCGGCGGGCGTGGCGCTGTTCCACGCTCCGGCGGCCGGCGACCTCGTGTTGCAAATCAAGCTGGGGGAAGACGGGCGCCCGAGCGATCGGGTTGACGAGATCATTCACAGCGTGGCCGCGCCGGCCGCGGTCAACAATGTCACCGCGACGGGCGCGTATCTCCGAATGACCGTCGAGGGTGCGGCGAACCCCCAAGATCTGGCGCAAACGATCGAGGCCGTTGCCGTCGACGTGGAGGTCGTGAGCATGGGCCGCCGCCTTGAAATCGTCAAGCAGGTCGGGTCGCCCGACCGGCTCGATCAAACCTTCGCGGTCGGGGAAGCCCGCGGCTCTCACGGTATCGGCCACACGCGACTTTCGACGGAGTCGAAGGTTGACCTGAGTCACTCGCAGCCGTTTTGGGCTCACGGCTACCCTGACCTGGCGATCGTTCACAACGGCCACATCACGAACTACCACCGGCTGCGGCGATTGTACGAGCAGAGCGGAGTGCGTTTCTACACGGAAAACGACTCGGAGATCATCGGCGTTTACGTTGCCGAGGGCCTCGGGAAAGGGCTGTCGCTCGAAGAGGTTCTCCGCGCGGCGCTCGATGACTTAGACGGGTCGTTTAGCTGCCTGGTGGCAACCGCCGATGCGATGGGGTTCGTGAAGGATTCCTTCGCCCACAAGCCTCTGCTCTTCGCCGAGAGCGACGACCTCGTGATGGTCGCTACCGAGGAAATCGCGATTCGCGCCGCACGCGCGGGGCAATACGATGTGCGGGAGGCCCAGGCCCGGGAAGTGAGAGTATGGCGGAATTGAGCTGCGCGGGAAGAAGCGTCCGCGAGATTAACCGGGAGATGCGAAGTCTGCTCGCCGACGGCGAGCAGGTTGTGGTCACATCACCGGGCGCTCGCCACAATCTCGGCGTGGCGTTGCTCGACTCCGGTCGGGTCACCTTTGAAGGCAGTGTCGGCTACTATTGCGGCGGATTGAGCGACGGGGCCACTATCCACGTCAAAGGCAGCGCCGGTTGGGGCCTGGCCGAGTCCATGCTCACCGGCGAAGTCACCGCCGAGGGCAACGCCGGCAATAGCGCGGGCGCCGCCATGCGCGGAGGCGCCGTGGTGATCCATGGGGACTCCGGCGCGCGCACGGGAGTCTCGATCAAGGGTGGGCTCATCCTGGTCGGCGGAAACTGCGGCTACATGAGCGGCTTCATGGGCCAGAAAGGAACCATGATCATCTGTGGCGACACGGGCGAGGGCTTCGCGGACTCGATGTATGAAACGGTCTGCTTTGTCGGGGGCGAAATCGGCGAACTCGGAAATGACACCGTCGTCTCCGAGCCTTCCGAAGAAGACATCCAACTCCTCGGCGAAGCTCTGACCCGGCATCTTCCGCAACCGATCCGCTCCGGCGTTCCCGAACCCGGGAGTTTTAAGAAAGTCGTTTCGGGCCGCAAGCTCTGGAATTTCGACAAGGCCGAGTGGAAGGTTTGGGAGGAGGCACTCTAGCATGCTTTTCTCACCAGGTGTCGAGGCGAAGTGCATGAGAGGGCTGTCAGTACGAGGCGCGGGCCGCTTGGCGCGCGGAGGCGTGCTTGAACAGTACGGTGAGCACGGCAAGCAAGCGCAACGAAGTATTGGCGGGCCTATCATGGGCTTCGGCCGTCAGCTGGGGAGAAAAGCAGGCTAAATTCCCATGTCCGATTCCCCAAGTCACCGCCCTGCCTTGGAAGGCAGCGGCATCTTCTCCTCACGAGTCATCGATGACATTCAAACCAAGGCCGAGAGCGGCGTCTACCGCATCCGCGGCTACGGGACGCTGCGCGAACGGCGTTGGGCGACCTTCGATGATCTCACCTTTCTGCCCAGCTCCTTGACCCGCATTCCTCTTGAGGGATACCGGGAGAAGTGCTCCACGAAAACCGTGCTCGGTACTCGGTTCGCCGAAAAGCCGATCGAACTGGATATCCCCATCATGATCACGGGGATGAGCTGGGGGGCGCTTTCCTACAACGCGAAGGTGGCGCTCGCCAAGGGCGCATCGGCCGTCGGCTCGTCGAACACGACCGGCGATGGCGGCATGCTGGCTGCCGAGCGCGAAAACAGCCGCGTGTTGATCTATGAGGTCCTGCCTTCCCGCTACGGCATCAACGTTCATCACATGCGCATGGCCGACGGGATTGAACTCACGATCGGTCAGGGCGCGAAACCGGGCACCGGAGGGTTGCTGCTCGAATCGAAAGTGTCCGAAACGATTGCCAAGCAGCGCGACCTGCCCGCCGGGGTCGACCAGCGCAGTCCGGCACGCCACCCCGACATGCTCGGTCCCGACGATATGATCATCAAGATCGAGGAGCTGCGGGAAGCGACCGATTGGCAGGTCCCCATTTTCGTCAAGCTTGGCGCCAGCCGGGTCTACGACGACGTGAAACTCGCGGCCAAGGCCGGGGCCGATGTCGTCGTCGTGGACGGCATGGAAGGCGGCACGGGCGCCTCGCCCGCGATTCTCCAAGAGCACACGGGCGTCCCCACGCTCGCCGCGGTTTGCGAGGCCAGGGCCGCGCTCGAGGACATGGGCCTGTTTGGAAAAACGCAATTGATTATCGCCGGCGGTATCCGGGACGGCGTGGACGCCGCCAAGGCCATGGCTTTGGGCGCGGACGCCATCTATATCGGAACCGCGGCATTGATTGCGCTCAACTGCAACAAGCCGGTCTATGTCGAGGATTACCATAAACTCGGCACGGAGCCGCACTTCTGCCACCACTGCCATACAGGCCGCTGTCCGGTGGGCGTGACGACACAAGATCCGGAATTGATGAAACGGCTGCCCATCGATGAAGCAGCGCAGCGGGTCACCAATCTCCTGCGGGCCATGTCCCTCGAAATTCAAATGCTGGCACGGGCCTGCGGAAAGTCGGATGTTCACCATTTAGAGCCGGAAGACATGGCGGCGTTGACTCCGGAAGCTTCCGCGGTTTGCGAGGTGCCTTTGGTGGGCACGCGGCGCGTGTGGGGGCGCTGATCCCGTTTCCGAAGGGGTTGTTTCACTGTGTCATTCTTGATCACATGTCCTGAATGCCGCGAGCGAAGCGTCTACGAATTTCGGTTCGGCGGCGAAGTCCTGCAACGTCCCGAGCCGGGAGCACCCTCGGAGGACTGGTTCCGCTACAGCTACGTCCGCCGCAACGAGATGGGGGTGCAGACCGAGTGGTGGTACCACCGCCTGGGGTGCGGGCGCTGGCTGCAAGCGCTCCGCGACACGAAGACCAACCGCGTCGTCCGAGCCTATTTCCCCGGCGAACCCCAGGAGAAGGAGAACGAACCCCTTGGGCGCGCCAAAGGCTGACGGCGGCTTCTCCTTTCTCTTTGGCAACCGGGCGATCGCGGCCCGGCCGGGCGACAGCGTGGCGGCGGCCATGTTTCGTTCCGGCGTACGGATCTTCACCCGTAGTTTCAAGAACCATCGCCCCCGCAGCCTGTTTTGCCTGACAGGGAAGTGTCCGAACTGCCTCATGAACGTGGATGGGGTCCCCAACGTTCGGGTTTGTACGGTGCCGGCCCGGCCCGGCATGGTGGTTAAACATCAGAACGCCTTCCCTTCGCTCGACTTTGATCTGCTGGCGGCAGCCCAAAAGTTCAGTTGGCTGATGCCGGTGGGATGGTATTACAAGACGTTTACGAGTCGCCGCGCTTGGGCCGCGGTCGAGCCGTGGATTCGCAAGGCAGCCGGGCTCGCCGAGGCGCCGCCCACCATCGATCAGATCGCCGATCACTTCCCAAGCTACGAGCATCTGAACGTGCATACCGACGTGGCGGTTGTCGGCGGCGGCCCGGCGGGACTTTCCGCGGCGCTCAAGGCGGCCGGTGATTTGGCCGGCGATAATGCTTCCGTCACCTTGATCGACAACCAACCCGCCTTGGGGGGACACCTGCGGTATACCCCAAGCGAGGATCTGAACTTGCCTCAGTTGGTCGAGAAAGTTCGGGGCCGTGAAAACATCGAGGTTCTCTCGCCATCCGAATGCTTCGGTCTTTACGAAGGAAACTTACTCGGCGTATTCCGTCCGCGGACGACGCCTGATGGCTCCGAGCAGTTGATTCGCGTTCGAGCAAAACGCGTCATCGTGGCCACGGGGACTTACGAGGCTCCGCTGCTGTTTGAAAACAACGACCTGGTCGGCGTCATGTTGAGCAGCGCGGTCGAGCGGCTGATCGGACTGCATGGAATTGCTCCCGGGCGCCGAGCGGCATTGATCGGCGACGGCGCCGCGGCGGAGCGCCTTGCGTCAAGACTACGAGAGGCGGGGATCGAGGTCGCCGCCATCGTGCCGGCCGCGCAAGTTGTCGGGGCCGCGGGGTCAGGGAGCGTCGACGGTCTCGAAACGAAAGAGGCACACATCCCATGCGATCTTGTTGTCGTCAGCGGCCACGTTGTTCCCAACGCCGGGTTACTGCATCAGGCCGGCGCCAAACTTTCGTGGGACGAAGCCAAGGGCGCCTTTCTCGCCCGCGACTTGCCGGGGAATGTCAGCGCGGTGGGCGATGTAGTCGGCGAAGGGATTACGCCCGCGACGGTTTCGCCGCCCGCGTATCCGGATTCCAAACGCTGCTTTGTTTGCCTTTGCGAGGACGTCACTTCGCATGATCTTCGAAAGGCTGTCGCCGAAGGGTTCGATCACATCGAAACCATCAAGCGCTACACGACCGTCTCGATGGGGCCTTGCCAAGGCCGAATGTGTCAAATGTCGGCGATCGGCGTCTGCGCCCGGGAGACGGGCCGCACGATGGGCGAGACAGGCGTTACGACAAGTCGTCCGCCCAATCCTCCGACCTCTTTAGGCGCTCTCGCCGGGGAACGCCGGCTCCCGGTCAAAAGGGGCCCACTGCACCACCGGCACGAGGCGCTCAACGCCGTGTGGATGAATATGGGCGAATGGAAGCGCCCGCTCTATTACCACGCCGACCCCGCACTGAGCCGGCAAGAGTGTCTCGAGCAGGAATACCGCGCCGTACGCGAGCGCGTCGGCGTCGTCGATGTAGGCCCGCTGGGCAAGATCGACGTCAAGGGAAAAGACGCCGGCAAGCTGCTCGACAAGGTCTACACTCATCGCTTCGGGAACCTCAAGGTGGGCCGCGTCCGTTACGCGGTAGCTTGCGATGAGACTGGAATCATCCTCGACGACGGGACGATCTCGCGGCTCGCCGAAGACCACTATTTCCTGACCACTACCACCGGCAATTTGGAGTTTGTCGTCCAGTGGCTGGAATGGTGGCTGATCGAAACCGGCTGGGACGCCCATATCACAAACGTCACTGGTGGCCGGTCTTCCATTAACGTCGCCGGTCCGCGGGCACGCGAGGTTCTCTCAGGCCTGACCGATCTCGATTTATCGACCGAAGCGTTTCGTTATATGGCTTGCCGCCGGGCGGAAGTCGCCGGCTGTCCCGCTGTCTTGCTGCGGATTGGTTTCGTCGGCGAGATGGGTTGGGAGATCCATGTGCCCGCCGAATACGGGGTGCACGTTTGGAAGGCTGTTTTCGAGGCCGGCGAGCCCTTGGGTATTCGTCCTTTCGGCGTGGAAGCGCAGCGTATGCTCAGGCTCGAAAAGAAGCACGTCATCGTGGGAGTCGACACCGATGCTTTGAGTAACCCCTACGAGTCCGACATGCCCTGGGTGGCGAAACTCGACAAGCCCGACTTCATCGGCAAGACGTCGCTGGAAAGCCTGCGGTCCGCTCCGGCGAACGAGCGGCTGATCGGGTTCGTGATGCTCGACGACCGCCTTCCCGACGACGGGTCCGCGATTGTCGTGGCCGGTCGGCCGGCGGGTAGAGTCACCAGCGCGCGCTACTCGCCGGTTACCGGACGGGCGGTGGGCCTTGGCTGGGTCGCGGCGAACCTGGCAGAAGACGGTAGGGAAATCAATGTGCGCGCGCAGGGGCAGCTCGCCAAGGCGCGCGTCCAACAAGCCGCTTTCCACGACCCGGAAGGAACCAGGCTGCGAATGTAACGCGCCGCGAAAGCCAAAGAGATCGCAACGGGAGAAGCATTGTTCACGGAAACACAGCACGAGGTTGTCAGACAGTCCCCTCTCTCGGAGACATTTCGAAAAATGGGGGCCGAGGTCACCGTGGACCGAGGCTGGGAAGGGGTCGCCCATTTCACTTCCCCGCAAGAGGAAGCCGAGGCCGCCCGTCGAGCGGTTGGCTTGGCGGATTTGAGCTCGATCCCTAAGTTCAATCTTCAGGGCGGAAATCTGAATTCTCCACCCGAATTGGGAGAAGAAGCACAGTCGTGGCGGTTACGGGCGGGCCGATATCTAGTGACTTGCCAACCCGAGCATGCGGACTTGGTTCGCGGAGCGCTGAACCGTTACGTGGCGGCTGCCGGCGAGTCTTCGAACCCCGTCTATCTGACCGACGTCACCTCGGGCTATGCCGCGCTACTGCTTGCCGGTCCGCGCAGCCCCGAGGTTCTTCGCAAGCTCGTCGATCTGGATGTCTCGGGTGACGCGTTCCCGAACATGGCTTGCGCCCAGACCGGCGTTCACGAAACCTACTCGATCCTGATGCGCCGGGATACGCAATCTCTGCGGGCCTATCTGGTTCTCGTCAATCGGGAGTACGGCGAATGGCTATGGGAAACCGTCCTCGACGCCGGCGCTGAGTTCGGAATCCGGCCGTTCGGGTCGACGGCTTATGAGCTTTCGACGAACACATGAGTTCGATAAGAAATGCAGCTCTTTAGCAATGACCGCATGTGGCGGTCCCACGAACTCAAGTCCGCCTATGACGTCGTCATCGTCGGGGCCGGCGTTCACGGGCTCGCCACCGCCTACTACCTCGGCAAACTCTTTGGCGTTCGCAAAGTGGCCTTGCTCGACAAAGGATATTTGGGGGCGGGCGCCAGCGGCCGCAATACCGCCATCCTGCGGTCCAATTACCGCACGCCCGAGGGCGTGGCCTTCTATCAAGCGGCTTTGAAGCTTTACGAAAACCTCTCGGAAGAACTGAACTGGAATCTGCTGTTTAGCCAGTGCGGCCACCTCACCCTGGGACACACCGACACGGCCGTCGCCGGCCTTCGTGTTCGTGCTGAAACCAACCAGCTGCTCGGCGTCAACAGCCGCATCATCTTTCCCGAGGAGATTCAAAAACTCGTTCCCCACATCGATTGCGGCGATCGCCCTCGCTACCCCATCATGGCCGGGCTCTACCATCCGCCGGGCGGCATCATTCGCCACGACGCCGTTGTGTGGGGATTCGCGCGGGCCTGCGACAGAATGGGAATCGAGATTCACCCCTTCACCGAAGTGACCGGCATTTCGACAAAGGGCGGCCGGGCCGACCAAGTCATCACCAATCGCGGTGCCGTGTCGGCCGACGTGGTCGTGAACGCCACCGCCGGTTGGGCGTCGACGATCTGCGGCATGGCGAATGTCTCGATGCCGATCGTGACCCATCCTCTACAGGCCTGCGTCACCGAGCCGCTCAAACCGTTTCTCAACGTCGTGATCGTGTCGGCAAGCCTGCATCTCTACGTGAATCAAACCGGGCGCGGTGAACTCGTGATTGGCTCCGAGATCGACCCCTATCAGTCCTACAGCATGAGAGGCACGCTGCCGACGCTTGAGCATATGGCCGCTTCGACCCTGGAGCTATTCCCCCAGCTTCATCACATCAAGGTGCTTCGTCAGTGGGCGGGTATCTGCGACATGACCCCCGATTTCGCACCGATCATTGGGGCCGCGGAAGAACCGGACAACTTCTACGTGGACATCGGGTGGGGAACCTACGGCTTCAAGGCGGCGCCGGCCGCCGGCAGATACCTGGCGGAGTTGATCGCGACGAAGAAAGTGCCTAAGATTATTGAACCCTTCGCCCCCGGCCGATTCCGCGGCGGACGGTTACTGGGCGAAAAGGCGGCGGCGGCCGTATCGCATTGACGCATCGATGAAAGTTTCTAACAGGAGACAAACATGACGGCGGATCAGGTCAAGAAAAGGATCGAAACCGAGGGCATCGAATACTTCTTGTGCTCCTTCGTGGAGATGAGCGGCGCGCCCAAGGCAAAGCTCGTCCCGGCAACGAACTTTGACGAAATGTCGCAAGAGGGCGCCGGGTTCGCCGGCTTCGCGGCGGGGCATATCGGTCAGGGACCTCATGACACCGACATGATGAACATCCCGGACCTGGACTCACTCACAGTCCTGCCCTGGCGCAAGAACGTCGCCTGGCTGGCGGGCAACATCCACGTCAGCGGCGAGGCTTGGCCGTATTGCCCGCGCACGATCCTGCTTCGTCAACTCGAAAAAGCTCGGCGGGAAGGCTACACCTTCAACGTCGGCGTGGAGCCCGAGTTCATGCTGTTGAAAGAGAACGACAGCGGCCGCTTCGAGCCCTGGGACCGCTACGACACCCTCAAAAAGCCTTGCTACGATCTTCGAGCCCTCCACCGCAACCTCGATTTGATGACCACCATCATCGGGTACATGCAGGAGATGGGCTGG
Source organism: Bryobacterales bacterium (assembly GCA_965248235.1). GTDB lineage: Bacteria > Acidobacteriota > Terriglobia > Bryobacterales > UBA6623 > UBA6623. Next base: position 1,612,760 of record CBDFIU010000005.1, read on the forward strand.
GGACCCTATGCCAACGACCATGAGGACGCCAACTGCCAATTCGAGATCAATTGGCACTACAGCGACGCATTAACCACCGCCGATCGCAACACCTTTTTCAAGTGGATGGTTCGCACCGTCGCCGAGCAAAACGGCTTGTGGGCGACGCTGATGCCGAAACCTTTCGCCCATCTCACCGGCAACGGCACTCACTACCATATGAGTCTGGCCGACGTGGATAGCGGTGAAAATCTCTTCCTCGACGAGAGCGACGACCTCGGCCTATCGCAGCGAGCCCGCTGGTTCATGGGCGGCATTCTAGACCATGCCGGCGCCCTGGCCGCCGTCACTTCGCCGATCGTCAACAGCTACAAACGACTGATCCGCTCCGAACCTCACTCGGGCGCTACCTGGGCGCCGGTCTACATGACGTACGGGCCTTCCAATCGTACGCAAATGATCCGCGTTCCCGGACCGGGGCGAATGGAGAATCGCACCGCGGACGGCGCCTCGAACCCCTACCTCGCGTGTGCTGTCACCCTAGCCGCGGGCCTCGACGGCATCGAGCGGCAAATCGACCCCGGTACGGCAAACAACGAGAACCTTTATACCCTCACCGAAGCCGAGCTCAATGATCGCGGAATCCGTTTTCTGCCGACGACGTTAAACGAAGCTCTCGACTGCCTCGAACAAGACGAAGTCGTCAAAGGGGCTTTGGGGGAGGCCTACGCCGACTACTATACCGGCGTCAAGCGGGAAGAGTGGCGTGAGTATCACCGTAGCGTCAGCCAGTGGGAACTCGACAACTACCTCAACGTTTACTAGTGGATCAGCCTTCCAAATGATAGGCTGTCGTTCCCCAAGACCAGTCGATCGAAACGAAGGCCCCGGATTCTTGAACGAACCGTCGTTTGGGTGTTGTTGAGTCGGGCGCGCCGTTCGAGCCGACGCCCCGCGGCCTTTCGACGAGGAGGGTCGCTGTCGAACCACAACGGTATTACAAAACTCTTACAAACCGGCGATTAGATTGTTTCCGGACCCATGTTACGGTGAAACCGGAGACTGGCAAGGAGGCGCAAGAGTGGGCAGTGAAGTCAACTTCCCGGGCAAGACGAGCGGGATCAACTGGAGAACCGTAGTCCCGCTGGCATTACTCCATGTTGGCGCGGTCGCCGCCTTCTTCGTGTTTCAATGGCAGGCTGTGATCGTGGCGGCGCTGCTGCACTGGATGGCCATCGGTTGGGGCATCGGCATGGGCTATCACCGATTGCTCACTCACCGTTCCTACGAGGCGCCCAAGCTCTTCGAGTATTTCCTGGCCATGTGCGGCACTCTCACGCTTCAAGGGGGTCCGATCGCTTGGGTAGGCACTCATCGCATCCATCATCAGCACTCCGACAAAGACGCCGACCCACACTCGCCCCATGAAGGCGGCTGGTGGGCGCACGTCGGCTGGATCATCGCGGGGGAAGGCAATTACAACGAAGCCAAACAACGGCGTACGCTGCGCCACGCGCCGGACCTGGCCAGGGACCGCTTTTACGTTCTTCTGGACAAATACCACTACGTCCCGCTCATTGTGCTCGGTCTGATCCTGTTGGCCGCGGGTGGTATCCCCATGATGCTCTGGGGCCTCTGCGTGCGCGTGGTCGTCGGATTGCACGCCACCTGGTTGGTAAATTCCGCCGCGCACATGTGGGGTCGGCGCCGCTTCAGCACGTCCGACGATTCCCGCAACAACTGGTGGGTTGCGCTCCTCACCTTCGGCGAAGGCTGGCACAACAACCACCACGCCTATCCGACCTCCGCGCGACACGGCTTACGATGGTATGAGATCGATCTCACGTGGATGCAGATTTGGTTTCTGCGGCTGCTCGGCCTCGTCAAGTCGGTGAAGGTCCCTAAAGCGGCATTTCCGGTCACACGAGAAAAGGCCGCCTGATTAGAAACCAGGGCGCGGATTCTGGCATTCTAAGGAAATCGTGTTCGGCGGGTACCGCAGGTCGGTTGCTTTTTTCATCGCGCTCGGGTCCTGCCTGGTCGCGCTCACCATCACTCTCAATATCGGCTGGATTGTGCTGAACTGGCGCGCCGGGCTGCTGTTGATTTTGGGCGTGCTGTTTTTCGCGCTGATCATCACCGGCGTCGTCCTCAACACAGTCTTCCTCGTCCGAGAGATTCGCCGCAATGAGCAGCAAGATAGGTTTATCAACGCCGTCACCCACGAGTTGAAGACACCGGTGGCCTCCATTCGCCTCTATTTGGAAACCTTACAATCGCGTCAGGTCGATGACGCGGAGCGCCGTCAGTTCTACGGCATCATGCTGGCGGACAGCGAACGCCTGCTCAGCACGATCGAGCGAGTGCTGCATGCCGGAAGGGCGCGGTCCGCTCGACGCAGGTCGGATCACTCGCGCATAGACCTTCGGGGAACGGTGCGGGATTGCGTGGCGGTCGCGCTTTCACGCCATCAGCTGCCGCCGGAGTCCATCGAATACGCGGAATCCCTCCAGGCGGGCAGGAGCGCCACGGTGCTGGGTGACCTGGAGGATCTGCGGGCGGCCGTGGCGAACCTTCTCGATAACGCAATCAAGTATTCCGAGTCTCAAGTCCGAGTGCTGGTAGAAGTCGCCGCGATGGATGCTCGGCACGTGGCGGTGCGAGTCAGGGACCACGGAGTCGGGATTCCCAAACCGGAGCTCAAGCGGATTTTCAAGAGGTTCTACCGAATTCGGGGAACGTTCGCCCGACGTGTCAACGGCACCGGGTTAGGTCTCTTTATCGTCCGCTCCATCGCAAAGCGGCACGGGGGACGCGTGTACGCGGAGAGCGCCGGCGCGGGTCTGGGCAGCACGGTCACTCTCCAGCTTCCACTCGCGGCGGACTCATGAGCCGCGTCCTCATCGTGGAAGACGAAGAGCATCTTGCCACCGGCCTGCGGTTCAACCTGGAAGCGGAGGGCTACGAAGTAAAGGTCGTGGACAATGGGGAGGCCGCCCTGTCTCTGCTGACCGGCGGGTCTGACGACTTTGACCTCGTGGTGTTGGATGTGATGCTGCCGGGGAAGGACGGTTTTACGGTGATCTCCGAGCTGCGCCAAGCGAACCAGTTCGTCCCGACGTTGATGCTCACCGCGCGCGGTCGATCGGAAGATGTGCTTCGCGGCTTTGCCGCCGGGGCTGACGACTATCTGGCGAAGCCGTTCGAGCTTGCGATTCTCATGGCGCGCATTGGGGGCCTTCTGCGCCGAAATGAGTGGACGCCGCCGCCTACGCGAAAGACAGACCAAGGCTTGCTTGTCGCCGGCGGGAAGCTTATCGACCTCGACGCGTTGGAGCTGCGGGTCGGCGATCGTACTCTGCGGCTGACGCGGATGGAGGCGAAACTCCTGGGTTATTTGATTCAGCACGAAGGCCGGACGGTAACGCGAAAAGCAATGCTGCAAGATGTTTGGGGGCTGCACGAAGACACGGACACCCGGGCTATCGACAACTTCATTGTCCGCCTCCGCCGTTACCTTGAGGAGGAACCTTCGCGCCCCCGGCACTTATTGACGGTTCGGGGCGTCGGGTACCGATTCGTCGCGGAACCCTCGACCTGACTACGCCGGGGCTAACCCTGGGCTAAGCCCGAAGCGGCACACGTTGGAATCGTAGCTCAGCCCGCTAATCGCGCCCAAACCGCGCTGCCGCCGATGTAGGAAAAGAACGCCAATGCCGACGCCAACAGCAAGTTGATCCACACGGGGTTGAGAAAATCCGAGCCTACCCAGCGGCGGCGGTTGTTCATGATCAGCAGTGTCAGCGCCAACAGGGGCAAGAACAACGCTCCCAATATTCCGTAGGCCAGTTGAATTCCGCGCACCGACGTACCCAATAAAACCAGCGGCACGGTCGCGATCACGATAACCGACCAACGGTAAGCTTTGGTGCCGCGCAAGTCCACATGACGGCGCAGCCCCGGTTCGGCTCGGCGCAGTTCCAGAAAGTCGGCAAACATGTAGGGTAGGCTCTGCCAGACGCCCAACAAGCTGGAGAAGACCGCGCCCCAAAACCCCAGCAGGAAAGCCCATTTCCCGGCGGGTCCCAACACCGCGGCCAACTGATCAGCCATCTGCAGTGCGATGGCGGCGCCTCGTCCTTCGAGGGTCACGCGCGAGCCGATCAGAATCACCGCCAGCCCGAACAGCCCGGTCGTTGCCTGACTGACAAGAAGATCGATACGGCAGGCGCGCACGTCTTCACGGCCGCGGCGGTTCTGCTCGCGAATCCAATATCCGTAGGAGAGCAATGTCACCGTCCCGCCGACCCCGCCGAGAACCGCCAGCACCCAGGCCGCCTGTCCATCAGGGATCGACGGTACGAACCCGCGGGCGACCGCGCCCCAATCGGGTCCGATCAAGACCGCTGTCGTCAAGACCGTCACGAACATGATGCCGATGCAGACCGACATGATGATCTCGAACAGACGAAAGCCTCCCCACAAGACGAGCGCCGCGCCCGCCAACGAGTGCGCGACGCCCCAGACGATCTTTGAGGTTTCGAGGTCCCCGAGTGGAAGCAGACCTCCGCCCGCCACACCGCAAGCGGTCGCCAAAGCCCCGCCCACAACGACGGTGAATAACGCCAGGTAGGTTAGGAAGATCCAGCGTATCCAACCGCCCAGCCGCCAAACCCAGCCTTCAAGGAGTGTTGTTCCCGTGGCGAGTTGCCAGCGGGCGAGCCCTTCGGTGAGAACCCACTTGAGAAGCGCGCCGACGAGAACTGCCCACAGCAGTGTCGTGCCCGTTTCCGAGCCGGCCAAACCGGCCGTCAGAAGGTCGCCCGCGCCCACGCCGGTAGCCGCCAATAGAACGCCGGGGAGTATCAAGGAAAACAGCGGGCGGTTCAGACTTTTGGACATGCTTATCGAAAGGACGAAAGAGGCTGTCTATAGAGTACCTCTCGGGCCGCTCACCGATCGTGCCCGGTCTTTCCGGCCAAGCGCCTGTCCTCAACCGCACGGCAAAGCTAGCCTGCATTTCTCACCACCTGGCGGGGCGAAGTGCGTGAGAGGCCTGTCAGTACGAGGCACAGGCCGCCTGGCGCCCCTTCCTTAACCAAAGAGGCGTACTTGAACAGTACGGTGAGCACGGCAGGCAACCGTAACGAAGTAAAGACAGGCCTATTGCGCACTTCGACCGTCAGGTGGTGAGAAATGCAGGCTACATCTCGGTATGCCATAATTACGGCGAATCGGTTTCGCAATCAGGGGGTCTGAACATGGCGAAGACAGCGAAAAGAATCAGTGCCGCGGTCTTGCTCCTACTCTGCTCGTTGCCCGCAAGCGCCGAGTGGCTCAGCCGGCGTTTCGACGACGCGGAAATTTCAGTGCGCTTGGTGCGCGACGTCAACGACTTGAAATCCTTGTTAGGTACCGACCTCGAGGGCGACTACGTCCTCGCCGAAGTCAAAGTGCGGCCCCTCTATAACTCCAACGTCGTCGTCACGCGCGAAGACTTCATTATGCGTTCGCGCCGCAATAACGAACGCTCCACCGCCATGTCGCCCGAGGAAATCGCCGGCGGTTCCGTTCTCGTAATGGGATCGAAGCGCGTCGGCACCGGCTCCCCGGGCGTCTATTCCCAGGAAAACGACCCCGTGATCATTGGCGGCACGCCGGGAACCGGGACGCGTCCCAGAACGCTCGGCGGCCAGGGGCAAAGTTTTGGAGGCGCCGGCCAAGGGGGCGAGCAGGAACTCACGGTGAACGCCGAGCAACGGGAGACAACGTCCTTGCTCGAGCGGCTCCAGCAGCACGAGCTCCCGATCGGCGCAACCAGGGAGAACGTCCGGGGTTATCTCTATTTTCAAGTTCCGCTCAAGCACAAGCTCAAGCACTATCAGTTCACCTACGACGGCAACGTAGGCGAATTCAGCGTCGGATTTCTACGGAAAAAGGCCAAACGATAGCGCCGCGAATGCCTCCGGGAAGTTTGCGGCCCGGGTCGACCGAGGCGCGTCGTTTCAGCAATCGAGCAATCACGATCTCGAAGCGCGGGAACACCCAGTAGCGACAAACAGCCCAAAGTTGAGACAAGCTCTCAGCTTGTCTCGCCCCAACCCACTCGAATCCTAGTCCAAGCCTTCGAACAAGGAGCTGCTCAAATACCGCTCCCCCGCGTCGGGAAGAATCACAACGAACGTCTTGCCCGCGAACTCAGGCTGCTTCGCCAGGCGACATGCCGCCGCCGTCGCGGCGCCGCAGGAAATCCCGCACAGCAACCCCTCTTCACGCGCCAGCCGACGGGCGTAATCGACCGCCTCTTCATCCTCGACTTGTTCCACGCGATCGATCATTTCCAAATCGAGCGTGGTGGGGACAAAACCAGCCCCGATGCCCTGGATTTGATGGTGGTGCTCGGGGTGAAGCGGCTCACCGGCCAACTGTTGCGAAATCACCGGGCTCTTTGCCGGCTCGACGGCCACCGAAATCAACGGGTGATGCTTCTTCTTTTTGAAGAACCACGAAATGCCGGAAATGGTTCCGCCCGTCCCCACACCGGCCACCAACACGTCAACCTTCCCGTCCGTGTCTTCCCAAATTTCCGGCCCCGTCGTGCGGAAATGAATCGAGGGATTGGCCGAGTTTTCAAATTGATGGAGCATCACGAAGTGGTCGAGATCGGAGGCAACGAGCTCCTTCGCCCGCTGGATGGCGCCCTCCATGCCGTCGTCGGCTTTGGTCAACTCCAGATTGGCGCCGAGAAGCCGCAGCACACGCCGCCGCTCCAAGCTGAAGTTCTCCGGCATGGTCAATGTCAACCGATAACCCCGCGCGGCCGCCACGTAGGCCAACGCGATGCCCGTATTGCCGCTGGTCGGCTCGATCAATTCCATGCCCGGTTTGAGAACGCCGCGTTCTTCAGCGTCCCAAATCATCGACGCGCCGATGCGGCACTTCACCGAATAAGACGGATTGCGGCCCTCCACCTTCCCAAGCAATGTCGCCGGCGCTCCATCGGGCACCCGGTTCAGCCGGACCAAGGGCGTTCGACCAATGCTGAACGAGTTGTCGTCGAAAATTTGCCCCATATCGTTGTCCCGCGGACGACCGATCCGCCGCCGTCATGCCCGCTATTGCCGCGCGGTCCTCAGATCTCCCAGTTAGCCGCGCGCCGCGAGTTCTTCTCGCGCCACCGCTTCACCAAATCGGCGAACGTCGTTTCGTCGATCACACCCGAGAGCGCCCGCTCGACCTGCTCCCAGAAGTCGGGGAAAGGCGAGTCCTCAGGCAGATTGTTTCTTTGCATCTTGCGCCCGGGCGACAGTGGGCCCTCAATGTGCCGCAACACCGCGCCAACGGTGATCTCGGCCGCCGGCTGCGCCAGAAAATAGCCGCCGTCGGCCCCGCGCCTGGAACCAAGGAACCCACCTTGCTTAAGCTGCGCCAAGATCAACTCCAGAAATTTCTGTGGAATTTCCTGGCGCTGAGCGATTTGCGCGATCTTGACCGGCCCGGCGGTGTCCCGCCCCGCCAGGTCAAACACAGCTCGCAGGGCGTATTCACCCTTGACTGATACGTCCATTCAACAATCTCTATCAACTTACTAGAGATTACGGCAACGCGGGTAAGGTCGTCAAATAGGGTCGGCTCTTTCTGGGCCCCTCGACGCCGATCGCGGCCGAACTTGTGGGTCTTCTGAAACGTACACCTACAGTTAGGAGCCGACCCCTGCGAGCGGCGCCAGGCAACCCCTCGAGGGTCGGCCCTGTTCGGTCACAGGGATCGTGGTGAACTGTTTTGAAGCAAAACCCCGCAACTTCCCGATAACGATAGTGTTTGAAATAGTACGAACCAGATTCGGCCTTGGACCGATCAAATCCGCACTTCGCGCTGAAAATAAAGAACCTAAGCGCGCACCGGAGCCTCGAATCATGACTTGGATGTTCAGACCCGCCAACATCGCCCTTGCAAAGACAATGCCCAGGACGCTCTTTCCGCTCTTCGCCCTTGTTCTGCTTGCTCCGGCTATCGCTCTCGCCCAACAAACCACCGATCTCGCCCCACCGACCGAAGACATCGGGGTTCCCCATGTCGATTGCGCGTACTTCGGTTCCGAGCGTGATCAATATGTCGCGGCGAACGCGGGCGAAGATCTGGCGGCGATGACCATGCGGGCGAAGCTGACCACCGCTGTCGCCGCGGCCTTGTCCCCAACTCGACCTCCCTCGCGAAGCCGCACCGGGGCGCGGCCGGTTGTCTCGGGCGAAGGCGACTCGATCGACGATTTCATTTTCAGCGCCATGCGTGCCGAGGGCATAGCTCCGGCCAATATGTCGGAAGACGCCGAATTTCTGCGGCGCGTGACCCTCGACCTCACGGGACGAATCCCAACACCGGATGAAGTTTTCGCCTTTCTCGACGACGCGACTCCCGACAAACGCACCACCGCGATTGACCGCCTCCTCACGACGCCGCCGGGGCCGACCGCTGGGCGATGTTCTTGGGTGACCGCTTCGGCAACACGATTCGCACCTCGCAAGTCAATCGCTTCATCGACGGCCGTGATGCCTTTCACCTCTTCTTGTTGGAATCGCTGCGTGACGACAAGCCCTACGACCAATTGGCGCGCGAGATGCTCACCTCGGCCGGCAACGCCGGCGGTCGTGCCTTCCCCGAGTTTTCGAACCTTGAGGACGCCGAGGCCGCGCAACGCGACTACGAAACCTACCCGGTTAGCGGCACGCCGGCCGGCTACATCGTCGGTGGCCTGACTACCGGCGGGCCGATCCACGACACCTCGGACGCCATGGCCGTGGATACAGCAACCGACTTCCTCGGAATCGCGCACATGGATTGCTTGCTGCCATGACGGCGCGGGGCATCTCGACTCACTCAGCTTGTGGGGCGAACAAGCGAAGCGCGGCGAGGCCTGGGGTCTGGCCGCCTTCTTTTCGCGAACCGCCTTCACGCGCCCGCGCATCCGAACGACGGACGGAAGCCGTCCCTACCCGCTTCGCTACTGGGTTGTTTTCGACCGCCCGCGCGGCGGCTACGGACTCGACACGACCACCGGCAACCGACCCGAGCGGCAGCCCCAAGCCAACGGCGGTGTGCCGCTCGTGACGCCGAGCTATCCCTTTGAGGCGCCGACCGGCGCGGAACCGGCCGGGGAGGAATCCTATCGCCAAGCTCTCGGACGAGCGGTCACGTCGGATCCGCAGTTCGCGCGTACCATCGTCAATGCCGTTTGGAAGGAGTTCTTCTCGCGCGGCCTTGTCGAGCCCGCCGACCGTTTCGACCCGGCGCGCCTTGATGGCGACAACCCTCCCCCGGCGCCCTGGGAAGTCCAGCCCTCACACCCGAAGCTGCTGGAGTTTCTCACGCAAGGGTTCATCGACAGCGGATTCCGTTTGAAGTGGCTGATGAAGGAAATCACGTCGTCGGCGACGTATCAGCTCTCTTCCCGCTATGAAGGAACTTGGAACCCGGCCTACGAGCCCTTCTTTGCTCGCTTCCAGGTACGCCGGCTGCGAGCGGAGGAAATCCACGACGCCTTGCTCACGTCGAGCGGCGTCCCGATACCCTACATCGTCAGTCAGACTTTCGGGGTGAAATTCTTTGCCATGGAGTTCCCCGATGTCCAAGACGTTCCCCTGCGGTTGCGGCGCGGAGATCAGCTCACTGAATTCGCGGCCATTGCGACCAGGTTCCTCGACGACTTCCTACGAGGCGATCGTGACGAGACACCGCGCAGCGGCGAGGGCGGCATCCTACAGGCCCTGCAGCTAATGAACAGCCCGCTCGTGGTTGAAAGGGTAGCCGCCGAAGAGAGCATCTTGTCGGCGCTGTTGGAAGAACAGCCCGACGATACGTTGGTTTACCTGCTCTATGTCCTGGCGTTGAGTCGGCCGCCGTCAGAGCAGGAATTAGCCCAGGGCGTCTCCTTCATCGCCGGCGGCGATCGGCGAGAGAACGCCGAAGACCTGCTGTGGAGCCTCTACAACAAAGTCGACTTCATCTTCAATTATTAAGGGCCATGAAAAAAATGGAAACTCTACCGACTGTAGTGCTCTAGCCAAGGAAAAACCCATGAACGAACAGGAACGGTTCGACAGATTGATCCGCAAACACCCGCACCCCCACGTCGGTTTCCACGATCGACCGCTGGGAACCCGGCGGCAGTTCTTTCGTCTCCTCGGAACCGGGCTGACCGGCCATTTCCTCGGGGGTTCGCTTGTTCCGGCGTCGGCTCGCGCACAGGCTCCGGTCGCGACGCAGGACACCGCGAAGCAGGTGATCTTTATCTTCCTGAAGGGCGCGCCCAGTCAACCCGACACCTTCGACTTCAAGATGACGCCCGATACGCCGGCCGACTTAGCGCCCGAGACGATTAACGGCATTCAATTCCCCGTCGGGCTGCTCCCCAACCTCGCCCAATGCCTCGACAAGATGGCGATCATCCGATCGGGATTGGCCTGGGCCCTGGCCCACGGACTCGCGCAAACCTGGTTCCAAATCGGCCGCAACCCGTGTCGGCAACCGGCGGCATTGCTCCTCACGTCGGAAGTGTGGTCGCGCTGGAAGAGGACATCGAGCGTCGGCCGGACCAGATTCTGCCGACCTTCATCGCGCTCAATGCCGCCAACGCGCCCGGGGCCGGCTACTTCCCAGTCTCCTTCGGGCCGTTCAAAACGCAACCCTCGGCCGAAGGCCTCACTTCGACGCAACACGCCGACGGGCAAGCGCGTTTTGAAAAGCGCTGGGGCATGCTCGAATTGATCGACGCCGATTTACGCGGACCCGATTCCCCGCTGGGCGCGCCCGCCGCCGGCATGACTTCGTTCTATGACAGCGCTCGCGATCTCATGTTCAACCCCATCGTCGAAGATACTTTCACCTTCACCACCGAGGAGAGCCTGCGCTACGGCGACAGCGCTTTCGGAGACGCCTGCGTGATCGCCAAGAAAATCGTGGCCGCCGACCAAGGCACGCGCTTCGTCCAGATCGACCTCGACGGTTGGGATCACCATATGGGCATCTACGACCGCAACGAGGTCAACGGCCGCGAAACCGGACGCAATATCTACGCGCAGTCGGCGCAACTGGATCCCGCCCTGGCTTCTCTCCTCGGGGATTTGGAAACCGACGGCTTACTCGATGAAACTCTGGTCGTGGTTTCAGGCGAGTTCGGCCGCACCATCGGTCCGACGACCAACGATCGCTCGGGCCGCGACCACTATCCTCAGATGTTCTATGTTCTTGCCGGCGGCGGCGTGACCGGAGGCAAGGTGATCGGCGAGACCAGCGCCGACGGGGCGTTCACGGTCGATCCCGGCTGGTCGCGCTTTCGTAACGTTCGGCCCGAAGACATCGAGGCGACGATCTACTCCGCCCTCGGCATCAACTGGACCACCGTCCGCGACGACGACCCGCTCGGCCGCGGCTTCGAATACGTCCCGGGCTCCGCTGAAGACCTCTACGGCCCGGTCGATGAGCTGTGGAGTTAGCCCGGGGAATTGAGAATTCGAACGGGAGTGTCGGCGAGTCTACTCCTTGCCCGGCAGGTCGATCATTCTTTCGTCGGGGCCGATCCAGCGAAGGTCTTCGCGGATGATGCGGTCGATTTCCTTGCCGTTGGGGTCCAGATCCTCGATGACTTGTTCAAGCTCCGTGTTCTCTTGCCGCAGCTTGAGAATCTCCGCCGCCGTCTCGCGCTCTTTTTCCCATGAGCCGTTGAGCGCGACGAAACGATCGTGTACCGAGAAGCGATAAAAGGCCAGCAGGCCCAACACAATCACGCATCCGCCGATGATGCGTGCCCGTGATGCTTTCGGGAGACTCACTTTCTCCAGTATAATTCAGTGCCGCCGTTCTCAACACGTGGTGTGAGGAGATCGCCGCGGCCTTTCCCGCGCCCCACGCACCGCGCGGGATAACGTGGGAGTTGCCATGACCGACAAAGTCGTTGCCTACACCACTTGTTCCGACAAGGCCGAGGCTGAGAAGCTGGCCCGTCACCTGGTCGAGGAACGCTTGGCCGCCTGCGTCAGCGTGCTTCCCGGCGTGCAGTCGTTCTACCGCTGGCAAGGGAAAATCGAAGTGGACGACGAGATCTTGCTGATGATTAAGACATCTCGTGATCTGGTGGATGAAGTGCGGCGCGCGCTTGACCAGCTCCACAGCTATGACTTACCCGAGTTGATTGTCGTGCCCGTTGTCGACGGCTCACCGAACTACTTGGCCTGGCTTGAGCGCGAGTTGACGCCTGGGGAATAGGCGGCGAGTGGCGCGGCGCTACACCCATACGGGACGGTCCCTCCCCCTCGGCCGCCGCGCTCAAGGAAGATGTCGAGTTGATCGGGCCGCGCATGAGATGGAGTTGCGTCGCGAAAAGAGCATGGACGACGTTCGCGTCGGGTTGGGTGGTATTATTTCCCATGCCGACATCAAGTCCATGAAAGAGGCGTGGCGGCGGTTTTCCTCCCCGGCGCCTCGCTCGAATCGATTGCAATTCCGTGGGAGAATCGCCCGCCACGCCGCCTAAAACGTACCAGGAGAACATTCACATGCTTCGCATTTCGCTTTTCTGTATCGTCGCCATTGCCGCGATCGTGCCCGCTTCAGCACAGTTGACCGCCGCTAAAGACGCCCCGGTCGCGATGGGGCATCATCACGTCAACGCGACGCACATGGAGGCGCATCGGATGTTCTGGGGCCCGTTGCTGGGCGGCGAGCCGGTCAAACTGGGACCAATCGAGGGGTTTAAGTTTTCCAATGTGCTCGTCTTCTTGCGTGAAAAGGCCCCCGCGAGCGGCAGCGTGGGAACGGCGGTGAACCACATCGGCTTCCTCGTTAAGGACATCAAGGGATCGATCGCGAAGTTAAAGGCGGGGGGAATCAAGGTGATTACTCGGGAAGCGCTCGCCGACGCGACCGAGGACATCTTCTTCAATAAAGGGACGGGCGTTTACATGGCCTACATCCAGGCCCCGGACGAACTGAAGGTCGAGCTGATCGAAGACCCGTCATTACCCACGCCGATCGGCAATCACCATATTCACTATTACACCGCCGATGTCGAAGGCTTACAGGCATGGTACGCGAAGGTCTTCGGGGCGGTGCCCGGTACGCGCGGACCCTTCAAGACAACCGACCTGCCGGGTGTCAACCTGACCTATTCGAAAGCCGAAAAGCCGGAAAAGCCGATCCAAGGAACCGTGCTCGATCACACCGGTTTCGAAATCAAGAACCTCAAGGCCTTTTGCGAGCGACTCGAAAAGATGGGCATCGTCTTCGATCGGCCTTACCAGGAAATCCCGGCCCTCAAGCTGAACATCGCCTTCCTCACGGATCCGGCCGGTGCCTACCTCGAATTGACCGAAGGCCTCGACAAATTGTAGGAGCCCGAACCGAGCCTCGAGCGTCAGCAAGCGGTATGCGATGCCGCCACCCGGAGGCCGGGCGGGTGATGACCCTCCGGCGGTCACTCCGGCCTGCTCTTCCCATGGAGCGCTGAGGCAAAACACGTGAGGGGCGCCCCGAGGGTCGCTGCTCGGTTGAATTGTGCGAGGCACCCCGAAAGTGTTTCGCGGCTCATGACGGAGCGTTTGAGTGTGTGCGGGGGCGGACAAGCTAAGAGCTTGTCTCGACCGTGGGCCGGCAGCGGCACGAGTGCCGGTCGCTACGGGTGGAAATTTCTGGGCCGAACGGGCCAGCGCGGCGCGGGAGTGAGGCGGCACACACAAGACATGTCGGGCTCGAAAGCCCGACACGGCACGCAAGAACGCGTGCGCCACGGCGGGGGTTGGTGTTTAATGGAGAACTTAGGAGCTGAACCGCATCGGTGATCAACAACGACCTTTTCCACGTTTCTCCCATGCCCACCAAAACCCCCTCCCGCCGTCGCTTTCTCTCGGCCCTCGCTGCCGGCCCCATCCTCCTCGGTTGCAGCGGCAAGACCGAGCCCAAGAACCCAATCCTCGGCGAGGGCGAGTTCACCGTACGAGGCGATTCACGATTGGGGCGAGCTGCCCGAGCGCATCAGCTACGGCAATACACACTCCGTAGTCGAGGATGAGCAGGGGTTCATCTACGTCCATCACACGGTGCACGAAAACAGCCGCAGCGATCACGCCACGGTCGTCTTCGACCCTGACGGAAAGTTCGTCAAATCCTGGGGCAACGGTTTTGCCGGCGGCGCGCACGGCATGCTGATTCGCAAGGAGGGCGGCGAAGAGTTCCTCTACTTGTGCGACATCGTGCGCAACATCGTCGTCAAGACGACCCTCGACGGCGAGGAAATCTTCCGCATCGGCTACCCGAAGGAATCCCCCGCCTACCAGCCCGACCCTTCGAAAAAGGACGGACGCCGCTGCCACGAAAACGGCAAGCTGATCTACAGCCCCACCAATCTCGCCGTCGCGCCCAACGGCGACATCTACGTGGCTGACGGTTACGGGACGTACTTCATCACGCGATACGACAAGGACGGCAACTATCTACAGACCTTCGGGGCGCCCGGTTCCGCGCCGGGTCAGATGATCTGCCCGCACGGCATTTGGCTCGACGAACGCGAAGACCCGCCGTTGCTCGTCGTCGCCGACCGCGACAACCATCGCTTGCAATGGTTCACGCTCGAAGGCGAGCACGTCAAATTCGCCTATGGGGTCAAGCGTCCTTGCCACTTTCACGAGCGCGCCGGCGTCTTGCTGGTGCCCGACTTGGTCGCCGAAGTGACGCTGCTCGACCGCGACAACGAAGTGATTACGAAACTCGGCGTCGGCTTGGCCGACACGGGCAAGCGGCGCAACATGTCCCGCGAGCATTTCCTGCCCGGCAAATTCATCACGCCGCACGGCTGCTGCTATGACAGAGCCGGGAACATCTTCATTACGGAATTCGTCGAGATCGGGCGAGTGACGAAGCTACGCAAAGTCACGTAAGGCGCGCTCGGGCGGTCGAAAAAGCGGGTTAGGATCGCGCCGCCGATGCATCGAGCACGAGGCCTTTGGCATCTTGGCGCACTCGGGCTTCGACGTTTTCGGTCAGCGCCTCGGCTTCGATTTGATGCCCGCCGGCCAACAGGTCCCACGCTTCGTCGACCTTGTCGCGCAGGTTCGGATCGAGAGGAAGCTTTTGCAGACGATGGATGGCATCCGCGAGAGAGTGGTTGGGGCGGTCACTCATGGGATTTCCAGTGTAGCTTTTTTCCTGAAATGTTGGAAGATAAAACTTTCGTTGCGCCGTAAAATCGATGAATTGTTTGAAACGATAACCACTGTTCCGGCCTAAGAGACCTCCTTTCAGCGGTAAAGGCCCTTTTCGCGGATCAGCCGGGCCGCGGCCGGAGGAACCAGCGACTCCCAGTCTTGGTCCCGGCGCATGGCTTCGCGTACGGCGGATGCCGACATGCCGCTCCATTTCGGGGGCAGGCGAATGGCGTGGATGCGCTTGCGCAACGCCGCCGGGGGCTCGTAGTCGCCCCCCCGCGAAGCCGCGAGCAATTGGAAGTGTTCGATCTGTCGGGCGAAGTTGGGGCCGTCGCCGTAATCCCAGTTGACGATGCGCTCTGCGGCGTCGCGGCCGCAAAGCAAAAAAAGCTCGACGGACGGCGGGTAGTGCTCGCGGGCTTCGGCGGCGATTTCGTGGAACAGCCCCTTCTCCGATGACGCGATCGCACACCCCGCCTGGTCGGCGAGAGCGGCCCGCAATAAAGTGATGCGGTCCGCAAACCCGGCGCCGACGTATTGCTTGTGAGGGAAGTTTTTCGGCAGCAGGAAAACGACTTGCGCCAAGGTGTGCTGCTCGATCGCGGCCCGCGCCAGGGCGAGATGGGCGCGGGTAACGGGGTTGAAGGCGCCCGGGAAGATGCCGACGCGACCCGGTCCTCCGGCATCGGCGTTAGCGGGTTCGCCCTTATAGAAGCGAAGCATGGAAGGGTCGCGGCAGCAGGTCGGCGAGTTTCATCGTTTCGGCCCGGTCGTCCAAGTTGGCGAGGACCACTTCGATATCGCCGCATACCTCCCAAAGCACCTGACGGCAGGCACCGCAGGGGGGTGTGAGCGTTTCCGTGTCGGCCACGACGGCGATGCGGGTGAAAGACCGATGTCCTTCTGAAACCGCTTTGCAAGCCGCCACGCGTTCGGCACAGATGGTTAAGCCGTAACTGGCGTTTTCGACATTGCAGCCGGTGAAGATTTCGCCGCCGGTGGTTTCGAGGGCCGAGCCGACCAGAAAGTTGGAATAGGGCGCGGCGGCCCTTTGGCGCACTTCGCGAGCTTGATCGATCAAGGCGGCAAGTTCAGAGTTCATGGCGTTCTCGTTCCAGTTGACCGCGCATCGCTCACCATCAAGCCATGTCGGAAGCGCGCACTAGGGTTTCTTGGACGATCAGATCTTCCGTCGGTGTCACCGACAGAGGCTTGTCTTCCCGTAAGGCCGTCAGCATTTCTTCGAACTCAGCCACGTAACGCGAATAAGCCGGCAACTCGACTTCCTGACGGCCGGCTTGATACGGCCCGGCCGCCTCGGCGAAGTCCATCTCGAGGCGGGTTTCGCGTTCGATGGGAATCAAGTAAGCGGACCCCTTCGTCCCGAGCACCTCAAAGCTACGATGGTCGTGGGCGTTAGGCTGTAGGCTTGCGCTCGAGACGATTGCCATGGCCCCGGGGTACTCCAGGACGGCGGCCGTATTGTCGGCGAGTTGGTCGGCATGCACCCCGGCGCGCTTGATGAAGGGCGTAACGCGGTCGGCGCGTCCCATCAACCGCGCGACCGGGTCGATGATGTGTGCACCTAATTCGAACATGATGCCGCCGTGCAGTCTCCCCATCGCGCGTCGGCTTGGCGGGCGAACGTTTGTATTGATCACGCCGCGCACCAAAAACACATCGCCCAACCAACCCTTGCGCGCGGCTTCGAGTATGCGGTTGACGCCGGGATGGAAGCGCCACATGTAGCCCATCTGCAAGCGCAGATTTTTCTTCTCGGCCAATCGCACGACACGGCGGAACGACTCGATATCGACAGCCGGCGGCTTTTCCAAATGTACGTGCTTGCCGGCTTCGAGCGCACGGAGAGCGTCGCGGGCGTGATTTTGGACGCCCGACTCGACGGCGACGACTTGGACATTCTTGTCGGCCAACAGCTCGTCGGGCGAGGCGAATCGCACGCCGTCTTTCTTGTATTTTTCCCGCATGCGGGGATCGTCGTCCCACATGCCGATCAAGTTCCAATCGGGCGACTCGCGAGTCAGCTTAACTTTGGACGCCGCGTGGGAATGGCCGCCTCCAAAAAAGGCAATGCCGACCGGCGGGTGCGCGGCCCTTGCCGCCGCCGCCGTGCCGAGAGCGGAAGAGAGAAACAGTCTACGGTCCATTGGTGGAACTCCTTTTCGATCGGTTACCAGTGTAGCGGTGTTGCCGCGACGCGGCGCGTGCCGCGTTGGCATGGCGTAGCGACATGTCCAATCAGGGCCCGCCGGCGTGTGGGTGATGGTTGGTGAAAAGCAGTTTGCCCCCGGCCCGCCTGATGTCGATCAACCCTCGCGGACCGACCAGGGTTTCGAAACGGGCGCGCTCCTCCTCGAACGTCGCCAAATAGTGCCGCTCCGGGCCAAGCCAACGTCCGCGGAATTCGTCGTCGTCGATAAAGACCGCGGGCGCGCCGGGCTCATGCGAGCCGTATTCGAGATTGTTCTTTCGTCCGTTGAGCAGCAAACCGTCGCGGTCGGCGTAAAAGAATATCGACGAAAACGAATAGTATTGGTCGTCGGCGATCAATGTTCCCGGCGGCGCCTCTCGTAGCGCCTCGGCGAGCGGCCTTGACGAAAGATAGGGGTCGAAGACGACCATCGCCGACCGCGTCGCATGCGTGAAGATCACCATCATCACGACCAGCGCGGGTAAGGCGAGTCGACCGGGCCCCCATGCGCCGACCGCGCCGATCAAGAATGCCGCGGCCGCCAGGGCCAGCTGCGGCCGTAGATAGGCGAAGGCGTCGAGGGTCAGGTCTTGCATGTGTCCCAACGACAAGGTATAGGCTTCGGGGTTATCGGTCAAAGCCGCGGAAATGTCTCCGGGCGCCGCGGTGCTCCAGACCGCGGCAAGCAATCCGGCCACTACCAAAAAAGCGGCGGCGGCAACGACGGAGATTGCTCGCGAGCCCCATCGAACGGCCCTTCCGCCGGCGGCCAAAGCCGACCCGATCAGCAGCGCAAAGGCGGGGTATGCCGGCAGCGTGTAATATTCCTGACTGGTCGAAAACGAAAAGAAGACAAGCACGAACGCTACCCAAATCAACGCCAACAATTGCACGCGGCCGGCACGGGTCCTGTCGAGCGCCTCGAGCCGTTTCGCGAATGACGAGCCGAGACGGCGTGACCCGGACGGCTCGGTATTACCGTCGCCGATCGATCCCAACAACGCCGCCGGCAGGAAGGCGCTCCAGGGGAAAAGCCAGACCGCGTGCAGCAGCCAAAATTGCACCAACGGAACCGTGTTGTAGTCGCGCGGATAACGAGTGTTCAAATATCGCAGTACGTGTTCATTGATGAAATAGCGCCAAAAGAATCCGTGGTACTCCCCTGGGCGGCTAACCGGGGTGAAGTCGAAGTACGGAGGGTTTCTCACGATGGCCAGAACATGCCACGGAGCCGCGAGGGCAATGAACGTGGCGAGCACGACCAGCGGCCGCACACGCCGCCACGCCGCGCGCGAGAACAACCGGCCGCCGAGCAACATATAGACACCGCCGATCCCCACCGGAAACAGCAAACCCAACAACCCCTTGAGCAGGACGCCCGCCGCCAAGCCGGCTCCAAGTAGCAGCGGAAAACAGTAGGTTTCCGGTTCCTCCTCGTCGAGCGCGCGCACCAGCGCCCATATCACCGCCGTGACGGCCAACGTCAGCGCGATATCGGGAATGCGCACCCGCGTAAAGAGAAACATTCCGAGCGAGCCGGCCAACACCAACCCCGACCACAGTCCGGCCTGTAGCGAGAAGGCCCACCAGGCGAAACGAAACGTCAACCAGCAAAGCGTGACCGCGGCCAATCCCATGGGAATCCGCGCCGCCCAGTCGTGAACCCCGAACATCCGATACGACCCCGCCATGAGCCAGTAGTTCAGCGGCGCCTTGTCGACGTAGAGGACGCCGTTTAGTCGTCCCGTCACCCAATCGCCCGATTCGAGCATGTTGCGGGCAAGGGTGGCGTTGACCGCGTCCACATCGTCCATTAGGGAAGGCGGGCTGACGAGGGTGGCGAGGAAGACCGCCGAGGCGACCGCGATGACGAGAAGCCCGGTGCCTTGGGAGCTTTGAAAAAATGGGGGGCGGTCCACTTCGCGTCGCGCGCCGGGATCGATCGCCGGGCGGGGGGGGCGGCGGCCGGGGATCGAGGCATCCTTCTACCAGTGGAGCAGAACGGCGGCGACCGAGCAAGGTTCAAGTGAGGTTAGCCGGGTACGAAGCAGCGCCCATGGCCGGCGTGGTCGTCGTTTCCGCTATCCACTCCGTAAGCACTCGCGGCGAGACAACCAGCCCGGCTCTTCGATCGGATTTCAACCGAAGAATCACTCACTGCTCGGCGGCCGAGGCGCCGAAAAATGCCGCCCCAAGACAAAGTTCCGTCTCTTCCACTTGTTCGAGCACGTCCGGGGTGATCGCCGAAGCAGGGAACGACAACACCAACGGGCGTTCGGTCACATCGAGCAGGGGCGTGATGATTCGGCGAGCGGGCACCCAGCCGAGCAGCAAGTCAAGAGTATTGCGTAACTCCGCGGTTTCCGGACCCGCCTCGATCCCCGACAGCAATACGGTCGCCGCGGGCAGATCCTCCGCCACGCGGAAGAACACAACGGCCACGGACCCGGCCGTCAGGAAATCGATTTCGAGGTCCCGAGTCGGGCCGAGCGCGACGATCTCTTGAAAGCCGCCGGGAAGCGACGCCATGCGTTCGGCGAAACGCGCGATCCTTTCGGCATCAAGAGTGGCGTCGCTCACGCGTTTTCGGCGTTCGACACGCCCGTCAAAGGTTACGGAGCGATAGTGCAGGTTCATGGGAGCGAAGCGGCGCGAGCGGTCTTCGGCGGACCGCGGTCGCTCGCGGGCATCAAAAAAAGGCTTCGCTCACTCAATCGACGGGAAGCGACGAGTGGTTTAGCCCGCTTTTCTCATCGCGTGGCGAGGCAAAGTGCATGAGAGGCCCGTCAGTACGAGGCGCGCGCCGCTTGGCGACCCATCTCTTAAGCCCTTAAGCAAAAGACGCGTACTTGAACAGTACGGTGAGCACGGCGAGCGCAACGAAGTAATGGCGGGCCTATCGTGCGCTTTGCCCGTCAGGCGATGAGAAAAGCGGGTTAGTTCCTGCGTAGTCAGCCGGTCGCCGCTTGGGTTGGAAACTTCAGATAGCCCCGCAGGGGCATGGGCGGAAGTCCGCAAGGTCCGCGCGCTCGAGTGCGGTCGCGTCTCCATGCCGTCTGCTCCGGGGAAGCTCTCGGTTGCGGCCGACCAAGAATGGACCGTGTCGGGAGGAATCGCGGCCGTTCCGGAACAAGCTGAGCGCTTGTCCCAAACCGTTCGACCGGGACCAACACAAGGGTTGGCCTCTACGTATCGATCGATTTCACGGCGTCTCGGCTCGTCTAGGCGATCTCGAAGCCGTGTTGTTTGCGGTGATGCGGGCCGTCGAATTGCTGGCTCGACTTGAAAAGCTCGTGGCGGCCGTCGGCGCCATCGCCCGCGGTCATTGAGATCAGGCGTTCCTTGTCGCTGTCGGCCAAGGGCTTGAAGCCGCGCCCGATCTTGAGACTCTGGTTCAGGTCCTTCATCGACGTGATGCCGACGCAAAGGGTCGATACCGGCAAGCTGAGCGCGTAGCGGATGCACTCTTCCGCCGTCACCTTGGTTTCGGTCGGAATGCGTCCCGGTGAGCCGCCGGCCAGACTCTTCATGCCGATGACGCCGACATTCTTCTCAAGGCAAATCGGAACAACGTCTTTTTGGAAGCTGCGATAGTGGGCGTCCATGATGTTGATCGGCATCTGGGCGCTGGCCCAATCGTAGGGTTTGCCGAGCATCTTGCGATGAATGCGCGGGTCTTTGTGGCCCGTGAACCCGATGTAGCGCACCTTGCCGGCTTTTTG
This sequence comes from Bryobacterales bacterium, assembly GCA_965248235.1. Lineage (GTDB taxonomy): Bacteria > Acidobacteriota > Terriglobia > Bryobacterales > UBA6623 > UBA6623. The sequence continues at coordinate 1,633,867 of CBDFIU010000005.1, forward strand.
CGCTTCGAGGGCGAACTTCAGCCCACCCTTGTCAAATACCCAATCGGGGTCGTTGTCGTAGACCATCTCGTGGAACTGCCATAAGTCGAGGCGGTCGGTGCGCAGGCGGCGGAGGCTGTCGTCTAAGTTGCGCTTGCTGCCCTCGTAGTCGCGCTCGCAGTTCTTCGACATCAGGAAGACTTTGTCGCGGCGGCCGCCCGAGGCCAGCGCCTCGCCCATCACGTCTTCGGAACCGCCGTCGTGATAGTCCCAGGCATTGTCGAAGAACGTCATGCCCTCGTCGATCGCGGTGTGCATAATGCGAATGGCTTCCTTGCGATCTTTGTTGGCCGCGTCCCCGATGTGCCAGCCTCCCAAGCACAGCAGCGACACTTGCTCATTCGTGCGACCAAGTTTTCTCGTCGGTAGGCCGTTGGGGCTGTCCTGTTGCGCCAGGGCGTTTTGCGCCAGCGCCGCCGTCATCGCGCTACCGAACGTCGTTTTGAAGAAATCACGCCGCGAACCATCTTGTGCCATGAGAGGGCCTCCTTGCCAAAATCCTCTCCATTCTACACCAACCCCCTCGCCGCGCGGAAAATGACTAGGGCTTCGCCGGGCTTTGGAAAACCGGAGATGCGGCGCCCTTGTACTTCGCGCCGGCACTTTCCTGGGTCGTCGACCAAATGATGTCGCCGTTGCGCAACACTAATCGCACCGCCGCCATGGCATCGTGTTTGCGCTCGCGGCGGGAGAAGGCTTCGGTGTCGCCGATACCGAAACTGCCGGAGAAGTATTGCGATTCACCCGATTCCCGCTCGCTGGCCGAACCCGACCCGCGAACGTTGAGGCCTTCGCGACTGCGGTAGTAGTCGGAGTAGACGAAGTCCTCGGCGGCGCCCCGTAGGTAGGCGTCGGCGCGTTCCTCGTTTTCGACAATGGCGAAGACCCCGACCCTCTGTAAGCTGCCGATCAGCAAGTCGCGGAGAGGCTCGCTGCCGGCGCCATTGAGCGGGTCGACGTAGATTCGTTCGATTTTCAGAAGCTCCAGCAGTTGCCTTTGCTTCAGCGGGGTGGGCGCTTCGGCGGCTCCCAACCCACCCACGCCGACGAGGGCCGCGCAGGCGAGGATGAGAAAGTGAACGAACTGTTTCATTTGTTCAATGCCGCACGAGCTTTCTCGTCTTCGAACTCCACTTTCAGTCCGCTGCGGGCCTCGAGCCCCGCCAACGTTACGCGCACGATCTTCTTCCCCAACTCGAAGACCGCCGCTTGCTGGTTGCCCTCGACGTCGATGTAGCCGATCGTCAGATAGTGACGGCGCTTTCTCGACAGCAGAAAGACGGGCGAAAAGGCGATGGCGAGCCCCAGCCGACGCCCGGCTTTTTGGCCGTATTCGAGAGAATTCACCTTGCCGTAGGGTATTCGCAGCTCGCCGCTTTTGTGGCGAAAGACGAAATGGCGCACGTCGGTTGTCGCCATCGTACCGACGGTCGAAACCTGCGGGAGACGCAGGGTTCCGCCGCGATAGACAGCTTTTTTGCCGGGGATACCTGCCGACAGGGCCAGCGAAACGGCGTTCGCTAGAAGGGCGGCCACTAGGAGAGATGCGATCCTCCTGAGCATGACCGGTGTCGAGGAAGTCGGTTCCTATTATGGCATGATTGGGCGATCGTCTACCGCCCGCCGTTGAGGCGATGCAACTCGTCGGCGAACTGTTTGCCCAGATCGACGTAACCCGCTGTGTCGTAGTGGGCGTCGTCGGAATAACCGTAATCGTCGGTGGAAGTCACGAGAGCGGCGGACTGGTCGGAATCGACAAAATCCTGTTGAGCGCGCCGAACGATCTCGCCGTGATTCCACATTCGGCCGTCTTTGTCGCGCCCTGAATCGGAGATGCGGCCGACCACGACCGGTAGATCGTCGACGCGTAGCGCGGCGCGAATCAAGTCCATCAGCCGTTTGAGGTTGCGCTCGTAACGCTTCGCGATCGATGCGGTGGCCGCGGCACCGCTTTCTCCCTGCATCCACACGATCCCGGCCGGGACGAGATGATCCGTCTCCCCGTCTCCGTCGATGTCGCGCGCGGCGAAGGCATGGCGGAGCGTGGCGAGGAAATGGTCATATTGATTGACGCCCCCGTGCTCCCGCGGGCCTCCCGTGAAGTCCGGCTCCCAACCGCCGAACCAGCGCGCGGCCCGTTCGTCGATCGCCGTTCCGCCTCGCGAATACTTGATGAGGGCGATATGAGTGCTGGGACTTAGCTCTTTGAGGCGGCGCGCCATGGTTACCTCGACGCCGAAGCGTTCGGAGTATTGGTTCCGGGCGCCGTCGGATGAAAAGCCGGCGCCGTGTCCGGGGCGCAACTCGGCCCATACTCCCTTGCCGTCGACCTGTTCCCCGTCCGGGCGTGGATTGCCGTGAAAGATGTAGACGCCTTTCACCGGGCCCTTCAGCTCGTCGGAAAGTTGGTCAACATAGCCGTAGCCGTCCATATTGGACTGACCGCCCAAGTAGTAAACCTGGTATGTCTCGGCGGAACCAATCACGGAGTAAAGCAAGGCTAAGGGTAGAAGCAGTTGAAATGTTCTCATGGCGAAGTCTCGGCGGGCAGCGTTCCAGGCACCAGTATAGGCCGGCTTACGGTTTTCTCCGGTTTGTTTCGATCGGGGATGGGTTGGTAACTCCCGCTTCCAGAATTTGCGGCGCTTGCTCCGGTTCCCGTGTCGAGTGTACACTTTGCCTTTACGTTCCGCTCGGAACTTCAAACACAAGCAGAAGAACATGAAATTCATTACGACATGGCGCTTTCTGCCGGTAAGAAGTCCGCCGCCGCGACCAAGTTCTTGACCGAAGGCGCGCCCGCCGTGGAAGGCTCCACGATTCTGGGGCGTTGGCACAAGTCGGATCTCTCGGGAGGCTTCGTGTTGGTGGAAAGCGACGATCCCGCGACCGGGTACGAGTCTGCCGCCCAGTGGGCCGATATTATCGAATTCGATACGACGACGGTGATTGAAGACGCCGAGGCGGGCGCAATTCTCGCCAAATACTTCAAACCAGAATAATCTTTGATGGGTATTTACTTGACTCAGGTATTGGGAAATAGCCCCTACATGTTGTGGTCGTCCGTAGCGCGTGTCGCGGTGCCTCCGACCAGCGATTTGTAGGGTGCCGGTGGCACGGCGACGGCCTGTTGAACCAGGCGGTAAAAGAGCTTGCCTCGACTTCTGGACTTGCGGCGGTTGAAGCGGAAGGCGAATTCGTCGAGGTAGGAGTCGAGATGCTCGTGACTGACCGCTCCTTGATGCGTGCCCAGTATCCAGCGCTTCACTAACGACACCACGCGGTGCACCCGGGGGAGCAGTTTCGAGGCGCGCGCCGGTTGCCCCTCCAGGTAGCTCACCTCGTGGCGATAGCCGTCGCCTTCGAGCGGTTCGTATCCCAGCCAACCGTCGGTATGGACCACGCTGCCGGGTTCGATCGACTCGCCGACGAAGGCCATCAAGCTGTCCCCGGAGGCGTTGGGAATGGTGCGTATCCGAACCCGCCCGATGCCGGCACCATCTTCCTCGGCCGCTACTACAATCAGCGCCTTAGCGTCGGTTTGGCGACCGCGCACGCCCTCCTCCAAGCCTCCTAAGTAAGTCTCGTCAACCTCCACGCGCCCGCTGAGCCGATCGCGTCCGGGCCGCACCATGGCGCGCCGGAGCTTATGCAACCAAGTCCAGGCCGTTTTGTAGCTGCCCAGGCCCAACACCCGCTGCAAGCCCAGCGCGCTCGCCCCGTTCTTCTGGCTCGTGAGCCACCACATGGCTCGAAACCAACTCTGGAGGGGTTGGCGGGTGTCTTGAAATATTGTGCCCGCCGTTGGAGAAGCTTGATGCCCGCAGCCGGCGCACTCCAGCAGCGCTGTCCGCACCGCCCACGCTTTGTCGTGCCCGCATCGCGGACAACGAAAACCCTCCGGCCAGCGGAGTTGACACAGATACTCTCGACAGGCTTGCTCGGTGGCGAAACGCGCCTCGAACTCGGCCAGATTCCGAGGATAATCTTCCATTTCCCCGATCCTACATCTTGTGGTCACCTGAGTCAAGTCAATACCCATCAAACACCAAACAAACCCAATTGCCAAGTTAACCGCCACGAATACAACGGCATAGCAACCGCAACCGCGACCCACAAATCAACAAGGAGATAACGAAAACCCCAACCCCGCCGCCGCCAACAAAGCAGCAAACCGACAACAACACCAACCAACCGACCCAGCCCGGCCACTGACCATCGATCGCCCCCCACGAGCCGCCGAGCCCCCATGAATCCAACGCCCGCCGTGTCTCTTCGTCCCCCCCAGGCGAGCCAAGGAATGAAATCGCGATGCCGGCTCGTCCCGGCCCGGCCCCAGCAGCACTCAGCCAACCGTGAACCTCCCCCTACGGCCTGAAAGTCCGGTCGGTGCGCGGCCTCGGCGAATTATGCGAAACTCCCCACGGTATTGCAACGCGCTTTCTGTCCCGATTGGCGGTGGAAAACGCACAATACAGCCCGGTTCGCCCTTGACATCCGGCCGGCATCTTATGTACAACGGGGAGTGGGTTCTTGCGGGTAGTCCTCCTAATGGGGGCCGGGCTATTTTTTGGCGGGACCCGGAGGTTAGGTCAACTGGTCAGCGTTTCGTTTTTGTCAAAAGATCGCCAGTTGCTGGCGGAGTTGCATCCGTACGAGGAGAGTCGGACCATATATGAACATCAATGTTTTCGCGAAGCAAGCCGGGCGATTCACCTGGCTTTTCGTCGTCGTACTTGCGAGCGCCCTGAGCTTGCAAGCACAGTTCAGCAGCGTCTTGGAAGGCACGGTCACGGATCAAACCGACGCCGTCATTCCCGACGCACAAATCGAAGTCGAGGACATCGCCACCGGCACGGGCCGAACCGTAGTCTCATCGAGCGCGGGCAGTTATCGTGTCACCGCGCTGGGTGCGAGCACCTATCGGATGACGGTGACCGCCGAGGGATTCCAAACCTACGTCCAGGAACGCGTCACTCTCGAAGTGGCGCAAACGACAACACTGAATATTCAGCTCGAGATCGGTCAGGCAACGACGACGGTGAGCGTGACCTCCGAGGCTCCGCTGATTGAAACCGGCGAAGCGAAGGTCTCGGGTCAAATTCAAGAACGCGAAGTCGCGGACCTACCGCTGGTAGGCCGCAACTTTATGACGCTGGTCGTCTTGACCGCCGGCGTCGTGGGACTTCCTTCCGGCGGCGGGCAAGCCTACGCTCAGGCGACTGGTGACATCTTCTCGGCCGAGTACGGCGTTAACCTCAGCGGCAACGGGCAGCGCGCCGAGTCGAACAGCTTCAACGTGGACGGCGCTTCGGTGAACGCCAGCCCGCGCGGCGGGGTCGTCAACCACAACCCCAACGCCGACTCGGTGCAAGAGCTTCGTGTCTCGCTGAACAACTTCTCGGCCGAGTACGGGCGCAATTCGTCGGTTCTGGTCAACGTCGTGACCAAGTCGGGAACCAATGACATTCACGGCACCCTTGGTTGGTATCACACCAACCAAAAGCTGCAGGCACGCAACCTATTTCAGCCGGAGGTTCCAATCTTCCGGCGCAATGAGGCCAACTGGAGCTTGGGCGGGCCGGTCGCCAAGAATCGGACGTTTGTGTTCGGGTCCATGGACATCCTTCGCTCCGGCGTGGGCGCGGGGTTCAGCAGAAACGTGGTCAGCAGGCAGTTCGCCGACATTGTCCGTCAACGGTTCCCCGACAACATCGGCAGTTTTGTGATGAACGAATTCCCGGACATCCTCGTCGGCAAGACCGTCAACTCGACGGCGGGCAGCCTGCTGGGCAGCGGTTGCAGCGGCGCCGATCCCATCTCAACGCCCGTTGGAGAATTGCCCTGCAATTTCCCGGTCACCGAGCGGGGATCGTTCGCCCAGACACTGCCGCGCGACGGTATTCAGTGGACGACGCGCGTCGACCACAACTTCAACGAGGGCAACGACCGCATCTACGGTAGCGTCGCGCGAACCACGAATCAGCAGGTCCTGTTCGGCAGCCCGTCCGTCTATCCGGCCTTTACGGTGGATCAGGCACAGTGGACCGCCTTCGCCAACATCAACTGGACTCACATTGCATCGGCTACCTTGATCAACGAGTTGTCGTGGTCCTGGCAGCATGCCGAGGGCGACGCGCCGATCGGGCGAGGGGAAATCCCGCGGATCAATGTTCCGGGGATCGAAGGCTACGGCCAGGGGTTCTCGGATGCGGTCTTCATTCAGAACAACCAGCAGTGGCGCAATGTAACGACCTGGAACAAGGGGTCGCACTCGTTCAAGTTCGGCGGCAACTACAACTGCGACAGCGGTTGCCCCGGCGCCGGCGCTTTGTTCGCCCCGGTTTGGGAACGCCCCAACTACGGCTTCAACAGTATCTGGGACTTCGCTCTTGACGATCCGTTTTCCCACAACAACATTGGATTTGACCCGGTCACCGGAGAATCGCGGGGGTTTGATTTCCGCCCGAGATTCACCAACATGGGGGTCTTCTTTAACGACGACTGGAGAGTCACTCCGAACCTGACCGTCAGTTGGGGCCTGCGCTGGGAAGCCTTCTTCGTCCCGACCGATCTCGACGACATCTTTGTCGGAGCGCAGTTCAGGGGAGGCAGCAACTTCCTGGAGCGCATCTCCGATGTCGGCATCGTGCAGGGGCCGCCCCTGAGTTCGACCGACAAGAACAACATTGCGCCTCGCATCGGCATCGCCTGGGACCCGACCGGAGAGGGCAAGATGTCGATCCGCGCCGGCAGCGGCGTATTTTATGACCGTCCCGGCGGTCAGTTCTTCCGCGACTGCTGCACCAGTTTGCCGATCTTCGCGGTTGCCAATGTCAGTAAACAAACCGCCGCGCAGCCGGTGTACGGACTCAGCACCACGCTCGAGTCGCCGTGGAACTTCCCGCGGCCTCCCGATCTGCGGGTCGGCCTCGACGAGCGCGGCGGCCTGATCGGCGTGCCGGCGGCCATTCAGATCTGGGAGCCGGACCTGCGGAATCAGTACGCCATCAATTGGTTCTTCGGTATCCAGTACGCTCTCGGCAGCGACTGGGCCATCGAGGCGAACTATGTGGGTTCGCAGGGCACCAAGCTGTACCAAAACTATCAGGTCAACCGCTTCTCGGGCGACTTGTTGGACGGGCGTCTGGATCGCTTGAATCCCAGCTTCGGCGGCATTGACTACGGGCAGAACAACGGCAAGTCCTACTACCACGGCACCAACGTCAGCCTGAAGAAGCGCTTTTCGAACGGCCTGCTCTTCCAGGGCGCTTACACTCTCGGCAAGGCGATCGACACCGGCAGCAGTTTTTCCTCCTCGGTTGTCGACCAGTTCGATATGCGCCTCAACCGCGGCCGGTCACGGTTCGACGTCCGTCAGAAATGGGCCATGAGCGTGATCTACGATATTCCGTCGCTGGTTGATAGCGGTGCCGGGAAGGCGATCTTGGGCGGCTGGCAGATCGGTGGGACGACGATTCTGCAAAGCGGCGGGCCTTTCAGCGTGACCTGTAGTCTGCCCTTCCAGCCCGTCTTTGACGACAACGGCGCCATGGTCGGGAACAACGGCTGTGACTTCAACGCCGACGGTGTTACTAACGACTTTCTCGACACGCCGGCCTTCGGAAACTCCGTCGACAACCCGAGCAGGCAGCGCTACCTCGACGGATTGTTCACACAAGCGGACTTCCCCAGACCCCAGACCGTGCGGAACGGCACTTTGGGCCGCAACACGTTCACCAATCCGGGATTCGCAAATGTTGACTTGAACTTGCTCAAACAGATTCCGGCGCCCTTCCTTGGCGAAGCGGGTCGGATTGACTTCCGAGCCGAGTTCTTCAATCTGTTCAACCGCGTTAACCTCAACAACGTGGCCGGCAACTGGGCCAGCGGCAGCTTCGGGCGTGTGACGAGCACGTTCGGCGCCCGCAACATCCAGTTCGGCCTCAAGATCGTCTTCTAAGCGATCCGAGGCGGTTACGCGCTGATTGACAATCCGGGCGCCGGCCGAGCCGGCGCCCGGATTTTTCTTTGGCCGCTACCGGGGCCGACGGGGCGCCGATTGGATCATGGTCACGGCAACGTTCTAGCCACCGAAAGCTTCAGCATGCCGATGGCGGTGTTGGGCCTGTTTATCCTGTCTTGGGGCCTTTGTCCATTGCTGGTGGTTGCAAAAGAAGGAACACACTTACGAGAAGCTAATGGGCGGCGTTTTGGGCCAGGCCTCGAAGGTGTAGGAGCGGGTAGCCTTGGAACCCCCGCGGCGGACTGTTTCACTGAACCGAATACGGCACACGCAGGGAACCCATCGCCCCGCTGGGATGGTCAACAATGACGACGCGAAACTCCGCGATCTCGGGGTTGGGCGACAGCGTCTTCCAAAGAAGCATTCCTCCATCGCGCCTGATGCTCTCGTAGTTGCGCGGGGTTAGATTGAGGTCGACGGTCCAGCTCGCGACTTCCAGCACCTCCCCGGCGGCGTTCTTTTGCGCGATAACGATTTCGATCTTTCCCAGCCGCCGCTCCCCGCTTGGCTCCAGCGTGATATCGGGCGTATCGACGCGCATGGTGAGCTTGACGGAACCCGGCTCATCGGCATCCGGTTCATGCCGCGCATAGAGGCCGACCGCGGTCGCATCCGTCGGTCCATGCAGCTGACCGCGGATCTCGTCGGGCCGCTGTTCGCCGCCGAGGTCGGCTTCCGTGCGCGCCGTGTACCCTTTGCGATGGCGGACCTTCACGCCCTTGCGCTTGACCCGCACCTTGATGTCATGGAATTTGCCGTCGAGCTGATCGGAATCGGCATAGAATCCCAATGTGTAGGCCGCTCGACTGTCCTCGAGTGCCGCGCGCGCCGCCGCCCCGATGTCGTTGGTGTTGTAGAATGCCCTGCCTCCGGTTCGTTCGGCGAGAAAGTGGACGACATCGAGATTCCGCGGGGCGGGACTGTACTGTGGGACGCCTCGTGCAAGCCGGCCGGGCTGACTGGGGAACAGCCTCGCCTCGACGTCCAGTCCGCCCGGCGGCGCGAGCCCTCGCGCGTCAACCGGGTAAACGGCTACATTCCCTTCGTTCAGCGCGCGTGTCGCTTTCTCCATTTCACCTCGAAACGTACGCCATTCCCGGCTCGGCCCGCCTGTGTCGAGCGCGTCCTCGAAGCCGACCGTGAAAGGAAAGCTCGCCGATACCCAAATCAAGCTTTTGCGGCCCGGGATGCCGGCGAGGTACCGCCCGATCTGAACCAGCGCCCTCGCTGTCCGGCGGACTCGCTGTTCCAGGTAGAAGTCCGCGGGTCGCCGATTCGCCTCTTCCACGAACTCCAGGAAGATCTTTTCAGTGAGATCGATCGCGTCGCTCGAAGGTCCGCCGCCCGCTGGCATACCCGGTGCGCTCGGCGGCGGACCCGGCGCGAGGTCACCGCGCTTGATCGCCTCGGTCGGCAGCTCGCTTGCCGGCATCTCGGTCGCCGCTCGCCCCTTGTAGCGGTTCAGCGCCTCGATGAGGCCGCTCGCATCCGTACTGAGGTCGTGCAGCACGCGCAGTTCCCGACCCAGAGCGAATATCCCGACCCTGTCATGCGGCTCAATTTGTTCAATGAAGCTAATGACCTGCTGTTTGGCGTACCCTTGGTCTCGAAATTTCGTATTGAGTCCGTCCAATAGAACGACCGTGGCATTCGTGCTCGCCCGGGTTCCGATGCGATTGGAAAACGTATTCAGAGGAAGCGGCAAAGGCTCCGCGAGCCGCTCTCGAGATTCGAACGAGAAGAAAGCCACTTCGCGACGCTTGCCGTCGTCGAAGACTTCAAAGTCGGCTTGGGTCAGATCAACAACCGGCGCGCCCCGGCGGTCGTGCGCAACCACGCCGACTTCAATCAGCCGGGTCGAAACCTTGATAACAGGCGGCGGGTCTTGCGCGGGTAGGCCCGCGGCGAGCAGAAGCCAGCTCGTCATCAACCCGCGCGCGCGCGGGCCTGCTCGGCATCGAGCGCTCAAGCGATTCGAACGCACAGCCTTAGCGTACTCCTCCCGGGATCCGGCCCGCCAACTGGTTGAAAAGAAGTGGCGTCCCCAGCGGGATTTGAACCCGCGTTGCCGCCGTGAAAGGGCGGTGTCCTAGGCCAGGCTAGACGATAGGGACGGAGGTGAGTCTACGTTTCGGGGAACTTCGGAGACGCCGATCCTTTGTCGGCGAGTTTCGTCTCGCCTTAGGAGCCGGGCCCGAAGACTTCGTGCGGCCGAAGGCTTCCCAAGCAAGTCAGTTTTCAGTGTATCGGAGGGCTTGAGAAAGCGTCAAATGGCGTGGACCGGCTGGCACGGGTCCGTAACTCGATACCGGCCGACGCGCCCGCGCGACCTCAAAGCGCCGGATCGGAAACAAGGCGTAAGCTAATTCTTGGCGACTTTCAGCTTGACGCCGGTGTTCTTTACAGTCTTCGGGGGCGTCCCGTGGAGGAACTGTACATCGTAGTCTTGCTCCGCGGAACGGTCGAGCGTGGCGGCGATTGTTGCTTGCCAGGTGACGGCCGCCGCAGTACCGGGCCCCTGCTTGGCGAACGTGATCTCCGTTACGTCTTGACCGCCTCGCACCGCCTTGAGGGCGGTGATCGCGGTCAGGTTGGTCCCTTGAAGGGAAAGCGGGACGCCGGCAACTCCCGCCGCTACGGTTACGACTTGGGCCGTCGCCGAAGGGGCGGCGGCTGTTGACGGAGTCGGTTGCGAAGCGGTTGCCGCGGGCTTTTTGACGACCTTGAGTTGGAGCTTCGACTTGTCGCCGTCAAGAGTCTTCCCCTGGGTGTAGGTTAGGCGTAGCTTGTAGGTCTTGTCGGCGGTGCGGTCAAGAGTTGAAAGGGCTTTCGCCTTCCATTTCGAGGACTGGTCGGTCGCGGTTCCGTCCTTCGTGAACGTTAGCCCGGTGACGACGGCTCCACTGTCGATGGCTTGGATGGACTGGATGTCCTTGAGCTTGGCGCCGGTAATCGTCATGTCAACGGAATCACTGTTGCCCGCGATGGTGTAGGTCTTCGCGGCCGGCGCGGGCACGGCGGGAGCCACCTCGATGGCCACGGGGAATACGCCGTCGGTGTTGCTCACGAGCAGAGTCTGGCGGCCGAGGGTGGCGTCACGCTTCGCGGTCACTTTGAAGTCCATGAACAGACCCGTCGCATCCGACTTGATTTCGCTGATCGTCAACCCCAAAGCTTCGTTCTGAGCGATCACATTCGCGCCGGCGAGGTTACGGCCGACAACGCGGCGAGCCTCGTCGGTATCGCCCTGCTCGACTTCCTCGAGCAGCTGGGTGGTCACCAGCGGCGGCTTGATCGCTCCGGAGCCTTGGCTGACGACTTGGACGCGGTTCAGGTAATCGACCTGCCGCCCTACAAGAACCATCTCGCCTAGACGCGCCATGACTTTCTGAGGGTCGTTGCGGTCGGGCTTTTCGAGCCCAACCACATCCTTGGCGAGGAAGGCCAGGGCACGCCGTTGCGCGTTATGCGGGATGATCAAGCCGTCGTGAAGCGCCTGGATTTCAAGACGCTGCAGTTGCCGCAGCGTGGTTCTGGGGAAGAGCACCTCGAAGCCTTTCTGCACCGGCCCGTTTAGAAAGTTGGCAATCGCTGGAGCGTCGGAAAGGGGTGTATCAAGAAACGGGAGCACGCCGGTCATCAGCAGACCAAGCGCCTTGATCCCGCCGAGCGCGAGGTGGCGGTGTCCGTACTGGTCTTCTCGTTCGAGCGAACCTCGCACGATTTGGTAGCTGTCGCTCGGAAGTTTCCTGAACGACTTTTCATTGGTGAATGCCTTGCAATTGAACATCGGTTTCAGAGTCGCGGAACTGCCTCCCGTCAGTATGCACGCGGACATGCTGAAGCCGACTCCGGCGATCTGTAAGTCAAAGGCACTGTTATTGCCGATCATGGCCTCGACCGCGTAATACCGTCGCTTGATCCGGCCCCCGAAGTTGTCGCCCACCACATTCTTCGGCAGAATCTTCCACATTAGATCGACTTGCGGCTCGAGCCGCGGTGGTATGGGGCGGGCTTCGACCGGTGTGACGTCGAACTTGACGATGCCCACCTCGCCTTTATCGGTGTTCCCTTCGTTCCGAACGATGGGAAGGACTCTTTCGCCCAACTTGGCGGACTCGCTGATGGTGACGGTCCCGGTCAGCAAGCACCCGGATTGAACCTTTTGATTCTTGATGGTGATGTCGCCGACGGCAAGAATCTCCATTCCTTCCAGGTGTTTCTTGGCTCCACAGGTGTCGTCGCCTTGAACAACCACGCCGAAGGTCTTTCCGGCGGCGCCGGTCGAGGGATTGATGCTGTAAGCCCTTGGGGTGCTGTCGGCCGCGGCTGTTTGCTGCGCCTTAGCGGGGTCGGCGGCGAGCACGGCGAATAGCGAAGAGAGGACGACAACAGACGAGTAGAACCTGGACATCGTAAGAACCCTTTCGCCCATAACGCGCGGTATCGGCGCGGAAAGGGCCACATCGTGAGAACGGAGTAGGGTGGCGGGCGAGCCGCCCCGACCCGCCGTATCGCGCGCCTGTTCGAGGCTCCCGCGGTCGGCGGAGACTACAATAAATGCATGGGTACGGTTTCCGCCGCGGTGTCGGTCGAGGAATATCTCCGAACCAGTTTCTCCGATGGGGACCGCGAGTACGTTGACGGGCGCATTATCGAACGCAACTTGGGCGAGCGAGATCACAGCCGGGTCCAGCGAAAGCTGATCGTTTTCTTCGCGGCGCGGGAAGAGACGTCGGGGACCTTTTGCTTCCCCGAGCAGCGAGTTCAAGTCAAGCCAACGCGATTCCGCGTTCCGGACGTCTGCGTTTACGTCGGCGCCGAGCCCGCCGAGCAAGTCTTTCGCACACCGCCATTTCTGGCCGTCGAGATCCTCTCGAAGGACGATCGCGACGCGGATGTCGCTGAAAAGATCAAGGACTATCTCGATTTCGGCGTACGCTTCGTGTGGATCATCGATCCGGCCAAGCAGGCGGGCCGGGTTCAAACCGCGGCCGGGAGCCGTGATGAGCCGGCGAATATCTTGTGGACGGAAGATCCCGACATCCGTCTGACTCTCGATTCTCTGTTTGATTGAGTTAGCGGAAGTCCGCCCTCTCAGCGGATGGCTCGCAAACAAGGTTTCGGGTCCGAGCCCTCAGCGCGGCGGCGGGACGTTCATGCGGCGCAGCAGGTCGTGGTAGCGGGGGTCGTCGGCGAGGCGTTCGAAGCCCCTGAAACGGGGCAAATAGCGAATGGCGGGCAATAATGGGTTGCGCTCTTGAAACGCCGTTTCCCACCACTCGAAGGCGCGGTCGTCTTCCCCCAACGCGAAGTGCACTTGAGCGATTGCCGCGGCGGGCGCATAGGATTGCTTCCGCCGATCCTTCAGTGCCGCAAGGATCAGGCGGGCTTCCCCTTGGCGGTCGTCCGCCGCGTGTACACGGGCGAGCAGAACGTCCGTCCACGGGTCACTTCCTGAAAGGGCCTGGGCCTTCTTGAGCGCCTCAGCAGCCTCTTGCGGATGACCGGTCTCAAACAAGATCCACCCTCGGTTCCGGTTGGCGGTCAAGTAGAGCTCGTCGACTTTGAGAGCCGCCGTCACTTCACGGAGCGCCTGATCGTGGCGGCCGGCAAGAAGAAGATAATGAGCCAGCGCCGAACGGTACCTCGGCTGGAGCAGATCGAGTTCGACAGCGCGACGCGCCTCCGCGGCAGCTCGTTCAGCTGTGTGCGTATGTTGCAGCAAACCGGCATAGAAAAAGTGGGCCTCCGCGAGGTCCGGGTCAAGATCAACGGCTCGCTGCAAGGCTTGTTCAGCAGCCGACCACTCCCATCGAAAGCTCTTGACGGCACCCATGATGGTGTGCGCGAGAGCCACCGAATTGTCGATTTGAAGGGCCTTTGTCAGGAACGCCTCGGCCTTCACGAACCCTTCCGGAGCGGCAAACCCCGTCGCCGCCGACGCGCCATAATACCGTGCCAAACCGACGTGGGACAGCGGGTAGTTTGGATCCAGACGCATGGCCTCTTCAAAGTACGCTTTGCTCCTTTCAAGCTCGTCTCGGGTCAGATTGACGAGATGGTGTCTCCCTCGCAGGTAGAGCTCGTAGGCTTTGAGGTTCTCCGTAGGACGACTGACGATCCGCTGGGAAGGGTCGACCAACAGTTCCGCCTCGAGCGCCCCGACCATGGCGCGGCAGATCTCGTCTTGAACATCGAAGACGTCCTTCATCTGGCTGTCATAGCGGTCGGACCAAATTTCGAAACCGTCGGCGGCGTTGACGAGTTGGGTGGTGATTCGCAACCGGTCTCCGGCCTTGCGAACCGTTCCTTCGAGCACGGCGCCGACGTTGAGTCGCTCTCCGATTTCACTGACGTCCAGCCCCTGCCCCTTCAGCCGAAACACCGAGCTGCGCGCCACGACCTTAAGCCCCTTGATTTTTGAGAGGCCATTGATCAGCTCGTCGGTCATGCCGTCGGAAAAGTATTCGAAGTCGGGGTCGCCGCTGCTGTTAACGAACGGCATCACGGCGACCGAGGGAGGCTCGCTCTCTTCTTCGCTCGAGGCCGCTTGTTCGACGATGGTTTGCTCCATCACGCGCGTGCCTTCGGGGCCGATGGCGACGACGCCTTGCGGGTCCATCCCGACCGTCACCGCGCCGAAGGCCATCCACAAGGCGAGCGCGACGCCGCCGAGCGAGACAATACCCGCGGTGACTCCACCGATGGCAATCGCGCCGAGCGAAACTCCGCCCACGGCAACACCGCCGACAGCAACGTTGCCGATGGCGATGATCCCCTTGGCAATGCGGATGCGCCCCGTCGCCGGGTCGTATCCGCTGGCGACGTGGACGAGCGGCAGGCCGAACAAACGCTGTTTCGAAGTCCATTCGCCGCCTTGCTTGGGGGGCGGAGGTGTGGCCGCCGAGCCGCGGTCGGCCTCGACAAAGGCTTCGATGGCGGCTCCCATCTCGGCGGCGTCCGCGTAGCGCGGGGCCGGGTCTTTTTCGAGGGCCTTGGCGACGATCGCCGCAAGCTCCTCGGGCGTGTCGGTAAGGGGCTCGGGCTGCTCGTGCATCACGGCATAGAGCAAAGCCTGATGATACTCGGCTTCGAAGGGCAGCCGGCCGGCGAGCATTTCATAAAACACGACGCCGAGCGCCCAGACGTCGGCGCGGGCGTCGACATCGATGCCTTCCAGTTGTTCGGGCGCCATGTAGGCGGGCGTGCCGAGAACTGTGCCGTCTTGGGTGAGCCGCGAATCGCTGGTGAGCCGCGCCAGTCCGAAATCCATCACCTTGACGAGGCCGTCGGCGGTGACCATGATATTGCCGCCCTTGATGTCGCGATGAACGATGCCCTTGGCGTGGGCGGCGGCGAGGCCGCGGGCAGTCTGCCCGGCATAGTCGGCGGCTTGGGCGGCGGGCAGGGGGCCGCGGGCGGCGATTTCGTCGAGGGTTCGCCGTCGATATATTCAAGCGCGAGGAAGGTATGTCCGTCGGCCTCGTCGATTTCGTAGAGAGTGCAGATATTGGGGTGATTGAGGGCGGCGGCGGTTTTGGCTTCCTGTTCGAAGCGCCGTCGAGCCTCGTCGTTGCGCAGCAGATGCGGCGCCAGGAATTTCAACGCCACGGTGCGGTCGAGTTTGGTGTCGACGGCCTTGTAAACGACACCCATCCCGCCTTCGCCGAGTTTTTCGCGAATCAGGTAGTGCGAAATAGTTTCGCCCATCATGAGTTACCAGGATAGCCGAAGTTCGTGTCGCCGAATTACGTGGATCCGGTCGGCGTAGGGTGTCGCCGGAAATCGGCTGTCCGACGTGTACCCCGGCGACACGTGATTCGGCGTCACGGAATCCCGCCGGGGCGCTTTATTCGAGCCTCTTTACCATGGGGACGAAGCGTACCGGCAGCACGGACCGTCGGCGGACCTTGCCCGCGGCGTCTTTCGTTACCACGATCAATTCCTGGTTGCCGTATACCGGCCCGATCGGAGCGACCATCCGGCCGCCGGGCTTGAGCTGATCCACCAACGCTTGCGGCAGCTCTTCGGGCGCGGCCGTCAGAATGATGCGGTCGAACGGCGCCTCGTTGGGCAACCCTACATACCCGTCGCCGATTGAGACTTCGACATTGGCGTAACCGAGTCGGCGTAAGCGACTCCGCGCCGCGAGACCGAGCGATTCCACGATTTCGATACTGAAAACCCGCTTGGCTAATCCGCTCAATACCGCGGCCTGATAACCGCGGCCGGTGCCGATTTCAAGGACTTTGTGGGTCTCGTCGAGATCCAGCAACTCACTCATGAAAGCGACGATGTAGGGCTGCGAGATCGTCTGGCCCTCGCCGATGGGAAGCGGATGATCGGCATAGGCGCCATGGAGATATTGAGAGAGGACGAATTCGTGACGGGGAACCATTCGCATGGCCTCGAGCACCCGGGCGTCGCGCACGCCGCGCGCCTCGATCTGCTCGCGAACCATGGCGAGCCGGCGCTCGCGGTACTCGTCGTGTCCTTCTTTTTCCTCGGGCGACGGGGAAGGTGGGGCTTGTGGGAGAGCGGGTGCGTCGCCGCACGCCGACAGAACCAAGAGAAAAGCCGCGAGCATCGCCGAGGAGCTTGACAGGTTTTTGGCGGGCAGGCCCGCAGACCGGCCCCACTGGTGGGCAGGCGCCGGGAGAAGGGCGATCTTCATGGCGTTGGACGGCCTCGGGGGGACGCTTAACGGGTCACCGGCCGAGAGCCGGCCGCCTCTGGTTCGCGACCGGGGTCACGATGAAAACGCAACGGAAAAAATCGAATCAGCTCTTCTTCTTCTTCTTGTTCCGTTTCGCTTCCTTTTCCATCTCTTTCAGTTTCTTAGCCGCCGCCTTCTCGTCCTCTTCGGTGACCTCTTGTTCAATCACCTCGAGTTCCTGTTCGACGGCCTCGATCAGTTCCTCGTCTTCCGCCAATACCTGGCAGGAAATGGGCTGCTCGAGCAGCGCCGGAGACGCCCCCGTCGTCTGCATCATCAGGTTGTAATAGCCCGGCTTGAGCCTCTTCGGAATGGAGAATTTAATGCTGTCGGCGGTCTGCTCCTTGATCCCGACACGGTAATCTTTTTGGCCGTCGGTGAGAAAGAGTTTGTCAACCGATTCGGCACTGAGATTTTGTCCGCTAGCCGTGATCTCGTCTCCGTTGTGGCCGCCGGAGGGGCTCACTCCGGTCATCCGCGGCGTGGCGGCAAAGGCCGCCGGCACCGTCAATAGAAGCGCCAAGATGAGTTTCCTGCTTTGTGTCATGTCCCTACCTCCCGTTCGTCGCTACACAAATACTATTCCTCCGCACGCGGAATTGCAATACTGTTAGTTCGTGAGGATCAATCGAACCAAACAAATTCTCGGCGAGGGCCGGGTGGCGCTGGGCTCGATTCAAGGGCATTTGCGTTCCGCCGAGATTCCTCGAATGTTCGCCGCGGCGGGCCTGGACTGGATTTTCATCGACACCGAGCACGGCGCGTTCACGCCCGAGACGATCCAGGATTTGGTCCGCTCGGCGGTGTCTTCGTCGATCACTCCGATCGTGCGGGTCGCTGATTTTCAATATTCTCTGGTCGCGCGGGCTCTCGACATGGGCGCCCAAGGGATTATCCTGCCGCGGGTGGAATCGCCCGAAACGCTTGCCGAAGCCATCAGTTGGGCGAAGTTTCCGCCCCAGGGCCGGCGCGGTTTCGGGCTGACGCCGCCGCAGACCGGCTATGCCAAGGCCTCTTTCGACGAGATCACGACGGATGCCAATGAGAACACGCTGGTCGTGTTTCAAATCGAGTCGCAAACCGGGCTCGATCGCGCCGAGGAGCTCATCTCAACACCGGGAGTCGACGCCGTCATGATCGGGCCGGCCGATCTGTCGATCTCTCTCGGCGTCCCCGGACAGTTGGAACACCCGACGCTCGTCGACGCCGTGATGAAAGTGATCGAGATCTGTGAGAAACACGGTCGCTTCCCCTCGATTCAAGTACGCGATCCGGCGCTCGCCAAGACTTGGATCGAACGCGGCATGAAAATGGTCGGCTGCGGCCAAGCCCAGTTGATCCTCTGGACCGCCGTTCAGGCAATGGCGAACGATCTGAATGAAGCCCGTTGAGGCGTTTCGTTTCCATCTCTTGATGCGGGTAGTTCCCCAAGATACGGGTTTCGGCCGACGGCCATGACGGAAGTGGAGATGTCGGTTGTCGTTCCGGTGCGCCGCGCGCCGCGGACGGCGGTGAAAACCATCACCGAGCTGCTCGAACGCGACGGGCTCGAAGTGATCAGTGTGGTTTCGTCCCATGATCCGACGAGCTTGTTGCTGCGAAGGCTTCAGGAACGCTTTCCTCATCTGTTAATCGCCGAGGTCAGCGGAGAATGGTCGGTACCGCAGCTTCGGGCCCGGGGCATTCGACAGGCGCGGGGACGGTTGATTGCCGTTACCGAAGACCATTGCTCTTTCAGCGAGAGCTGGCCCGCCGCCCTGGCGCCGGCGCTCGAAGACCCGAAAGTGGGCGCGGCCGGGGGACCGGTCGTCAACGGCCGTCCGGAAACTTTGCTCGATTGGGCGGTTTATCTTTCTCGCTACGCGTCGGTCATGCCGCCGGTTCCACGTGGCCCGACCGCGGCGTTGGCCGGCAGCAATATTTGCTATCGAGGAGATCTGCTGCGGTCTTTGTCGGACACCTATCTCGATGGGTTTTGGGAGCATGAGTTTCATCATGAACTAGCGCGGCAAGGGCTGTTGTTGTGGTTCGAACCCGATGCCAAGGTTTCTCACGGAAAGCCTTATCGGTTTTGGTCGTACTGCCGGTTGCGCTACCGCCACGGTCGCTGTTTCGCCAATCGGTTGAGCGACAGTTTGACGACCTGGCGGTTCCAGGCGCGGGTTTTGGCTTGTCCGTTCGTCCCGCTGCTGCTCTGGCTGCGAACGGCGCGGACGGTTTTGTGGAAAGGGAGCCATGTGCGGCAGTGGTTTTTCGCATCGCCGGTGGTGCTGGTCTTTCAGTTGATGTGGGCGGCGGGTGAGTTGACGGGATACTTACTGGGAGCCGGCGAGAGTTGCTCGCGGACGGACTGATGCCCGATCGCGCCATCTTGACCTTCCACTCGATCGACTCATCGGGGTCGGTGTTGTCGGTCACCCCGGCGATCTTGCGGCGGCGGATCGAGAGCTTGCTCGACGAGCAGGTGTCGATTCGTCCCTTGGAAGCGGTACTGGGGCCGGGAGCCGATGAACCGGGCCGACCTGTTGTGGCGCTCACGTTTGACGACGGCTTTCGGAACTTTGCCTCGCAAGCCTATGCGGTGCTGGAGGAATACAGGCTCCCGGCAACCGTGTTTCTGGTCGCTGACTATGTCGGGAAGACGAACGACTGGCCGTCGCAGCCGAGAGGATTCGGCGGCCGCGGACTGCTCGCTTGGTCGGAGATCGAAGAGCTCAGCCGCGCCGGCGTGCGGTTCGGGGCGCATACGTTGACGCACCCGGACTTGACGCGGCCGACGATCGAAACGGCGCGCACCGAGATTGTCGAGTCGAAGCAGCGAATCGAAGACCGCACCGGCCGCGCTGTTACATCGTTCGCCTACCCTTATGGGGCGGAATCGCCGGCGCTGCGCGAGATCGTCGCCGAGCATTTCGCCGTGGGTTGCTCGACACGGCTGGGGCACCTAGGGCCGGCTTCTCCGCGGGCGAGCTTGGAGCGGATTGACGCCCATTATCTGCGTGGCCGGTTGCGTGAAGGGCGGCTATTCGGCGGCTACGCACGCGCTTATTTGGCTTGGCGGAGCCGGCTTCGAAAATGGAACCGACGGTTGCGGAGTCCGAGCTGAGCGAACCAACCGAGATTGGCCCGCCCCTCGTGTGCCCGGCATGCCGCGCCGAGGTAGAGAGGGCCGAGGCTGCTTACCGCTGCACGGTCTGCCCCAAGCAATACCCGATTCTCGAAGGGATCCCCGACTTTCGCCTTTTCCCCGATCGATTCTTGAGCACCGCCGAGGACCGCGCCAAAGCCCGACGTGTGATCGAAACCGCCGCGGACCGGTCATCGAGCGCGCTGCTCGATGCGTACCACGCGTTGACGCCTGAGATGCCGGCGGCCGAGGCCGGTCGCTACCGCGCCCGTGAACAAGCCGAAGAGAGCGCCGGCGAAATGACTTGGCGGGAGATTGAACAGGGCTTTAGGGAAACGGCGGCCCCGACACCGGGCACGCCGGTCTTGGACCTAGGTTGCGGAACCGCGGGTCTCGTGGCGGCCGCGGCTCGGAGGGGGTTTGCCGCGACGGGGGTTGACGCCGCGTTGCGCCGATTGATCATTGCACGGGCGCGGTTAGGGGAAGCGGGAGTCGGCGTAAGGTTGGTCTGCGCCAATGCCGAACACTTGCCTTTCGTCGAGGAAAGTTTTGGAGTCGTGGCCGCTGTCGATCTCATGGAGCATGTCGCCGAGCCGGCGAAGGTCTTTGGGGAATGCCGGCGCGTGATCGCGCCTCGCGGCTTCGCGTACAGCGCGGGAAACAACCGCTTTTCATGGGCTCCCGAGCCACATGTGAGGCTGTGGGGCGTGGGTTTGCTGCCGGCTGGGCTACAGCGGGAGTATGTACGATTGCTCCGTGGTCACCCCTATAACCACGTCTGTCTGCTGTCGGCGGGAGAGATGTCGCGACGTCTTCGCGAGGCCGGCTTTACCGACGTCGCCGTTTCACCGGCGCCTCTATTCGCCGAACATTTGGAACCCGGCGTCAAAGGGATTGCGCGTATCTACAATTGGTTGCGGACACAGCCGCCTGGACGCGTGATCCTGGGGCTTTGCGCCCCTCGCATCCAATGTACGGCCCGCGGGCCGGACGCGGGTGCTAACCCCAGGTGCTAAATCAATGACCAACCAAACCTATAATGATGGGGGTTTGAAATGAGTCTGGTCGCCGCCCTTCTGTCTCTCGCGTTCTTCGTCTTCCCCGGCAATGACGACAACCGGCTCACGGGAGTCGAAAAGCAGCAGGGTTGGGAGCTGCTCTTTAACGGACGCAATCTCCACGGCTGGTACGGCGAGCCGGGATTATGGAGTGTCGTCGACGGAACGATTGTCGGCTCCAGCGGCCGGCGGTTGCGGCGCAATACGTTTTTGATCAGCCGCGGCGAGTTTTCCGATTTCATTCTCAAGGTCGACATCAAGCTCACCAACCGCAACAGCGGCGTGCAGTTTCGCAGCAAAGTCCTACCACACTACACCGTGCGCGGTTATCAGGCCGACGCCACCCGGGGCAAGGCGTGGGGCAACTTGCACGGCGAAAACACGGGTCGCCGCGTGATCATCGATGGCTGGACGGGCAAGGGCCAAACCGTCGTTCGGCCCACGAAATGGAATCACTACGAAATCTATTGCCGGGGCGACCATATTAAGGTGACACTGAACGGGCTGGTGACGGTCGACACACAAGACGACATGTATCGAGAAGGCGTCATCGCCTTCCAGTTGCATCGCGGCCGGCCCATGTCCGTCACCTTTCGCAATATCAAGATCAAGCCGCTGGAGGGCGGCTCGCCGGACTGAACGGCATTGTCGTTACCGATCGCCGGCGACGCCGGTAGGAATCAACCATCATGAAGAAAATCGCACTGGGCAGTTGGGCGTTCGCCTTCGGCCCCTACGCTTCTGATCCTGTTCCGTTTGAAATAACCGCCGAACGCATGGCCGCGGCCGGGTACGACGCCATCGAGATTTGCGGCATCCAAGAGCACGTCACTCTCGAAAACTACCCGACCAAGGAGTCCCGCGCCGAACTCAGCAAGAAGCTCGACGACCTGGGTCTCGAGCGCGCCGGGTACGGGGGCGACCATACCGCCTTCGACCCCACCGAGGCCGACAAGAAAGAGGGCTATCTCGAACTCTTCGCCCGCGCTCTGGAGTTGTGCACTGATATCGGTGTCCGCGACATTCGCGTCGACACCGTCGCGCGACCTCGAAAGTACAAGGACGACGCCAAGCACCAGGAGGCCAAGTCGCGCCTGGCGGAGGTTTTTCGAGAAGCGGCCGAGAAGGCCCAGCAAGCCGGGCTGAGGATGCACTGGGAATTCGAGCCCGGGTTCATTTTCAACAAGCCGTCGGAAATCGTCGAGCTGCACACCTTGGTCGACCACCCGAATTTCCATGTCATGTATGACACCAGCCACGCCTACATGTGCTCGGTTGTAGGCGCGCGGCAGCACGGCAAAAGAGAAACCCTGCCCGGAGGCATCGAGGAACTGCTCGCCAACCTCGAAGGCAAGGTCGGGGCGATCCATCTGATCGATTCCGACGGCACTTTGCACAACGACGAGACCAGCACGCACAACCCCTTCGGAACGGGGAACATCGATTTCCGCTCGATCGCGCCGAAGCTGCTCGAAGTTCCCAACGTCGACTACTGGACGATCGACATGTGTTTCTGGCCCGGCTCGTGGCAACTGGTCGAGTCGCAATTAGCCTACGTCAAGAAGCTACTTACGGAAACCGCGACCGCGGCATGAGCCATGGCCGGAGCCGAGCTTGGACTACTGGTCGGCCGAGCCCGACAAGGTCGGGAAGACTAAGCGCTCCGAGAATCCGGCGACCACGGAGAAGCCGAAGGTCTTCACGCCGGCCTCGAGGGGGAGTGGAGTGTGAGGCGACACTTGATTTGTGAACAAGAAAGGAACCGGGCAATAGTGGGCACTACCGGGCAATAGTGGGCGTGGAATCAGTGACTTAGAAGGATCTGGCGGGCGTTTCAGGGGCGGATTTTGGATTTGTGACACGTTCGCGGTTTGGGGCGAAGAAACGGCATTTGCGACACTTGATTTGTGAACGCGGCCCAAGCGTTCAAGAAACGTTTAAACTATTGATAAAAAGCCACTTCATCCATGTTGACCAGGTTGTTATGTTGCACTTAGACCCCCAGAAAGTGCAACATCTGCGTTGCACTTTGAAATCGGCGTTGCACTTTCTATTAAAGTATGATGGATATTTACTTGACTCAGGTGACCACAAGATGTAGGATCGGGGAAATGGAAGATTATCCTCGGAATCTGGCCGAGTTCGAGGCGCGTTTCGCCACCGAGCAGGCCTGTCGAGCGCTGCTGGAGTGCGCCGGCTGCGGGCATCAAGCTTCTCCAACGGCGGGCACAATATTTCAAGACACCCGCCAACCCCTCCAGAGTTGGTTTCGAGCCATGTGGTGGCTCACGAGCCAGAAGAACGGGGCGAGCGCGCTGGGCTTGCAGCGGGTGTTGGGCCTGGGCAGCTACAAAACGGCCTGGACTTGGTTGCATAAGCTCCGGCGCGCCATGGTGCGGCCCGGACGCGATCGGCTCAGCGGGCGCGTGGAGGTTGACGAGACTTACTTAGGAGGCTTGGAGGAGGGCGTGCGCGGTCGCCAAACCGACGCTAAGGCGCTGATTGTAGTAGCGGCCGAGGAAGATGGTGCCGGCATCGGGCGGGTTCGGATACGCACCATTCCCAACGCCTCCGGGGACAGCTTGATGGCCTTCGTCGGCGAGTCGATCGAACCCGGCAGCGTGGTCCATACCGACGGTTGGCTGGGATACGAACCGCTCGAAGGCGACGGCTATCGCCACGAGGTGAGCTACCTGGAGGGGCAACCGGCGCGCGCCTCGAAACTGCTCCCCCGGGTGCACCGCGTGGTGTCGTTAGTGAAGCGCTGGATACTGGGCACGCATCAAGGAGCGGTCAGTCACGAGCATCTCGACTCCTACCTCGACGAATTCGCCTTCCGCTTCAACCGCCGCAAGTCCAGAAGTCGAGGCAAGCTCTTTTACCGCCTGGTTCAACAGGCCGTCGCCGTGCCACCGGCACCCTACAAATCGCTGGTCGGAGGCACCGCGACACGCGCTACGGACGACCACAACATGTAGGGGCTATTTCCCAATACCTGAGTCAAGTAAATACCAATCTAAAGTAGATGGATATTTACTTGACTCAGGTGACCACAAGATGTAGGATCGGGGAAATGGAAGATTATCCTCGGAATCTGGCCGAGTTCGAGGCGCGTTTCGCCACCGAGCAGGCCTGTCGAGAGTATCTGTGTCAACTCCGCTGGCCGGAGGGTTTTCGTTGTCCGCGATGCGGGCACGACAAAGCGTGGGCGGTGCGGACAGCGCTGCTGGAGTGCGCCGGCTGCGGGCATCAAGCTTCTCCAACGGCGGGCACAATATTTCAAGACACCCGCCAACCCCTCCAGAGTTGGTTTCGAGCCATGTGGTGGCTCACGAGCCAGAAGAACGGGGCGAGCGCGCTGGGCTTGCAGCGGGTGTTGGGCCTGGGCAGCTGCAAAACGGCCTGGACTTGGTTGCATAAGCTCCGGCGCGCCATGGTGCGGCCCGGACGCGATCGGCTCAGCGGGCGCGTGGAGGTTGACGAGACTTACTTAGGAGGCTTGGAGGAGGGCGTGCGCGGTCGCCAAACCGACGCTAAGGCGCTGATTGTAGTAGCGGCCGAGGAAGATGGTGCCGGCATCGGGCGGGTTCGGATACGCACCATTCCCAACGCCTCCGGGGACAGCTTGATGGCCTTCGTCGGCGAGTCGATCGAACCCGGCAGCGTGGTCCATACCGACGGTTGGCTGGGATACGAACCGCTCGAAGGCGACGGCTATCGCCACGAGGTGAGCTACCTGGAGGGGCAACCGGCGCGCGCCTCGAAACTGCTCCCCCGGGTGCACCGCGTGGTGTCGTTAGTGAAGCGCTGGATACTGGGCACGCATCAAGGAGCGGTCAGTCACGAGCATCTCGACTCCTACCTCGACGAATTCGCCTTCCGCTTCAACCGCCGCAAGTCCAGAAGTCGAGGCAAGCTCTTTTACCGCCTGGTTCAACAGGCCGTCGCCGTGCCACCGGCACCCTACAAATCGCTGGTCGGAGGCACCGCGACACGCGCTACGGACGACCACAACATGTAGGGGCTATTTCCCAATACCTGAGTCAAGTAAATACCAATCTAAAGTATTTGGTTTCAATAAGTTGGCTGGTCCGTCTGCGGAACTTTTCGCCAGTCGCAAGTGCAACACAGCAAGCCGCGTATATTTAGGTGTGGCTAAATATATCGCCTAATCAAGCACCGCCGCTTAGCCCGTGAGGGGGAGAGCGGACCTCGTTGACAGCCGGAAACCCAGGTCCATCGGGGAGCAGTTAGAAGATTGAAGGATCGGCCCGAGTTAGGGGGAAGTGGGGGTTTTACGCCACCCGGATCTATTGGGGGAGGTGAAAAGAAAACAAGCGAGGGGGGTCTTGGCACCAAAGACTCAGGCCGTGTCTTCGCCGGCGTCGTCTCCTTCGAACAGGTAGCCGTACTTCGCGTAAAACTCGTCTTCCGGCATGGACATGATCTCTTGATGGACCTTGGATGCCTTACTGTTCTTGTCCCTGAGGGCGGCGTTGGTCAAGGCCTGGTCGTCCATCTTTTTTTGCAGGCTCTCAGGCATGGGGGGACCGTTCTCAGATTGACGAAAGACCTCCTGGGCCTTTTCATGGAACGCCGAGATCTCGGCCTCGGTCGGCATTTTGAAGTCGGCCATTAGTCAACCTCCATCATCTCGATTTCGACCTTCCCCTTCGGTAATGGATCGACATCGGTCACCAGAAACTTGGCGCTGGGAGGAAACAACACCTCACGCTCGGCCGGATGCCCCGAGTAGGGCTGAATCCGCTTGCCGTGCCTTGATTGTACTACGAAGTGGTGAGGGCCGGAAAAGGCGGCCTCTCCATCGGCCGAGGTGCTCGTAAACGCTTCTTCCTGGACGATTTCTCCTTTTTTGTACTTGGCGAGGTCTTCCTTCGTGAGGCCGGCCTTCCGTTTCACGATGCCCTCGTAGTCGGGCAGCTTGGCCAGCGCCGCCTCCAGAGTCCTGCGATGAGGTTCCACCTTGGCCCGCCTGACCGGGTCGCCCGAGCGCAGCGCCTCATTCAGATACTTGTAGCTCCAGCGACCGTCGTTGGTGGTATAGGCATAGATGGCGGTCAACTCGGGGTCGCTCAGGCCGTGACGTGGTGCGCCGGCCCGGAGCTTCTTGAGCGCCTCCGTGCGGAACTTTTGGTAGCGGGCGCCCATTGCCCGCATCAGGGTCGTCTCGTGCGCCGGCACGTTGGCAGCCTGGCGCAGGGCCTCGCGGATGCGCGGGGCGATTGCGGTCTCAAGCAGCCTTGCCCGCTTGCGCAACAGCTCCAGGATGGCCTTGCGGTCGGCGGCCGGGACACCCTTGACGGCGGGCACCAAGTCGGCGAAGTCGTTGGTCCGCTCACCCAGCTTCTGGATCGCGGCGATGCGGTTGAGCGCCTTGCGGCCCAGCTCGTCGGCGCTCTCCAAGCCCGCCTTGCGGAACACCTTGGCGTAGGCCGGGTTGCGGGTGGAGTCGGCGAAACCGTCCCACTCGCTGATCTTCCCGAGCCGCTCCAGGGGCTTGCGGCCGGCGCGGGCGCGGAACAGCAGCGAGCCGCCCTGGTCGACGCGGGCCAGCTTGCTCCCGGCCACGAGCACGTTGTCGAGCTGGAGGCCGACCGCGTCCCAGTTGGCCAGCCAGACATCGGCCGCTAAGCCTTGCAGCACTTTCTCGGCCCGCGCCTTGGTCAGCCCGGCGGAGCCGAGCGTGCCGCCGTTCTCGATCATTTCGTTGGCCAGGGCGATCTTGCCTTTTCTCGGCACCAGCGCCGAGCGCGGAGCCTCGAAACCCAGCTCGCGGTAGATGCGGTTTGAGACCGCTTCGGAATACGCCTGGGCCGGGTCGTCGTAGAACTTGACGTAGCGCGTGACACCGTCCGAGCCGTGGTAGATCCCGCCCTCGTTGCTGCCCTTCGCCCCGGCGACGAAGCGCTCCAGCGCCACCGTCTCGTCGAGTTCGGGAATCTTGTTGGGGTCGGGCGGCGGAGGGGGCGGACCCTTGAAGCCGCGCCCGGTGCGTCCCACGTTGTAGTCGAAGCCGGGAGCGATGCCCTCGGGAACCTCGATCGTCTCGCCCGTGCGCTTGTTCGTCCACGGCCGCGTCTTGATCTCGGGCGCGGGGCTGGGCTTGAACTCCCGGCGCTTCATCTGACGCTCGGAGAGTTGGATCAGCTTGCAGCGGCAGTGCCAGCCGTTGGGCGGCGCGTGGGTCTCCCAGAAGGGATCATCGACCGGCAGGATCGTGCCGTGCCAGCCCGCATGCGCGGCCCGCGTGCGGCTGTCCCGCACGGCCGAGTAGCGCAGATACGGCATGCGCTTCTTGAGCCGCTCGACGCGCTCCCAGCGCCCTGCCGCGTAGGACATCCGCAGATTCGTGTCGAAGATCGTCCGCAGCCGGTGCGGGCTGCCCAACTGGGCCACGACCGTCTCCCCCGTGACGGGATCGACGAGAGTCCGCTTGCCCCACCATCCTTTCTTTTGAAGCAGCGGGGTCAACTGCTTGCGGAATTGATGGAGAGTGGTTCCCTCGCGGATGGCGTCGTGGACGGCCTCGTGGATGTCGGCCAGGATATCGGCGCGGGCGGCCTTGGCCACCGTGAAGGCGTGGGTGTGTTCCTGTTGCCAGACGTCGCGCCAGTCGAAGCTGACCTTCAGCTTCTTGCTCTCGAAGAAGCGGATCGCCTCTTGGGGAGGCAACGCCTTGATCTCGACCCTAGCCAAGATCGGCTCCGGCCTCTCCCGCGGCGCGGGTGGCGAAGCCGGCGCGGGCAAGCAGGTCCGCCAGTTGCAGGGGGTCCATGCGGCTGATCACCTCGGCCAGCTTGTCCCGGAACTGCTTGAGGTCGCGAGACTCAGAGAGCAGTTTCTCGACCGGATCGACGAGCGGACGGACCATCTCCTCCCAGTCCTCCAGTTCCTCGTCGAGCAGCGCTTCGACGGCATCGGGACGGGAAGGCGATTCGGCGTTCGCCGCAATCCGTTCCCGATGGACCACGGCGCGGTTGGAGGCGCTCTCCGGCCCGGCGTTTCGCCGTTCCACGGGCGGACCCAGCAGTTCGCCATCGTCGGCGGGATCGGGCAGCCCCAGCTTGTCCCGAATCACCGACGCCTCGACCCGCAGCCCCAGCGGAGTCAACTTCTCCAAAGCCGCCGTCAGCGCCTGGATGTCCTCGGGTTCCCTCACCAGCAACAGCAGGCGCGGGTAGCTCTTCTGTGGGCCATGGTTCAAGTCGATGAACGGACGCACCAGGTCGCGGTTCAAGGTGTTCTCCAACTGCCGCGCGTCGGAGCGCAGGATGTCCTGCCGCACCTTGTCCTGCGCCTCCTCGTTGCCCAGCTTGCCGGGTGTGCCCTCCGTCGTCGCGGTCTGCCCGAGCACGGCCTTCGCGATCTGACGGTCCAGATAGATGGCCAGCTTCTCGAACAGCACCCCGGCGCCGGCCCGGTTGCCGCCTTCGACGAACTCGATCCTCATCGTGTCGGGCAGCACGGCTGCGGCGTCGGTGCCCAGGTTGGCCACCGCCCGCATCAGCTTCCCGATGTCGGATTCGGTGGCGCCGGGGCCGTAGCGCCCCAGCCGCAACGGCATCCCCCGCCACACCCTCGGCCGCCGAGACGACACCTCCGCCGAACAACTTGCCCAACAGGCCCATCTCAGCTCCCTAGCCAGAACCCGAGACAGAACAACCCCACGCCGCCCAGCACAATGGCCAGGGCCGACCAGGGCTTGTTGGCCAGCACGAACAGCAACGAATCCGTCTTGTCCTCAACCTTCCGGTAGCCTTCCATCGTTCTTTTCCTCCTTTTCCTTTTTCAGACTGCTTCCTCAATGAACTCCGCCAGCCGCGCCGTCCAGCCGGCGGCGAACGCCGCCTGCGAGGGGTCGCGGGCGATGATCTGCCCGTAAAAGCGGCAGCGGCTCGCCAGCACGCTTTTGAAGAGCGTCTTCTCGTCCGCTTTGTTGACCGCCGCCAGGGTCAGCGGGCCGAACACGCCGTCCACCCGAGTGCCGGCTGCCGCTTGCAGCCAGCGCGTCGCCCGGACAGGGCCGTGGTTCACCGCGCAATCGGCCAGCAGCGCCCGCAACCGCGGGCTGGCGATGCGGTCAAAGCCCGGTCCGATGATGTAGAGCCGCTCGTAGATCAGCCGTGCCTCGGGCTCGTCCAAGACCCGCAGGCCGCCGGCCGTCACCGGCTCGCCGCGCCAGGCTTCGAGCGTCTTGCGGGTGATGCCGTATTTCGTCGCCCCGCCCCTATCGGCGGGATGGTCGACAAAGCCGCCCTCGCGCTGAAGGATGGCGTCGATGATGGCGGCGTCGGTCTGTGTCGAATCCTCCACGTTGACCATTCCTCCAACCACGAGCGCGATCGCCCCGCTCACTGTCGATCCCCTCTCAGGCGTTTCTTCATGTTGGCCACGGCCAGCCGCCCGCGAAGGGGTTCATACACCACCCTAGTAGTCCTCGGGTGATAATCCAAGACTGAAGCGCTTCAGTAGGTGGGGGGGGAAGGATATAGGACCGTAGCCCGGTCCCTACCTTTATATAGGGGTGACCTTGAGGATGGCCCACACCTGCCGCTCGCTCAACCCGTACTGCCGGGCCAGCTTATGCGCCGGGCAACCACCCTCGTAGGCCCTGACAATTTCGATGTTGCGGCGCGAGCGCGCCGTGGCGTCCATCTTGGCGACATAGAGTCTCGATCCACCCCAGCGGCGGATGAGTTTCTCGGCCGCCTCGGGACCAAGCAGAATCGATAGCGGGTGGTCCCCGTGATAGTGGCTCGGCACCGAGACATGCGTCCCGCCGTGGTGAGCCGACAACACCAGGGCCGAGCGCCGCCCCGCAATCGCCGCGATCCGTCGGAGCGATTCCGGCAGGTCTTCTTCACCGCTTCGCACAGTCACCGGTTTCTCCTCCTCCTGTGGATGGTCCGCTTGCCCCACCATCCTTTCTTTTGGAGCAGCGGGGTCAACTGCTTGCGGAATTGATGGAGAGTGGTTCCCTCGCGGATGGCGTTGTCGACGGCCTCGTGGATGTCGGCCAGGATATCGGCGCGGGCGGCCTTGGCCACCGTGAAGGCGTGGGCGTGTTCCTGTTGCCAGACGTCGCGCCAGTCGAAGCTGACCTTCAGTGCAAAAGACCTCTTTCCGGCCATCCTCCCCGTCACGGGTTTTCCTCCTTGATTTCAGCCAGAACCCGTCCGAGCCTCGGAACCAGCCGGTAGAGGGCCCAGACGCTCACCCCCAGGCCGAGAAGCCAACTGATCCACGCACACCGACTTGAGGGGCGAGCCTCCCCCGGCCACGTCGAAGACCTCGCGCAGGCTGATGAACCCGAACGGGGCTGCGGCCGGCAGAATCAGCTCCCACCAGCCCCTGAGCTGGGGCCACCACGACACCTTGCGTTCCAGCAGCCAAAAGCCCCACAGCGCAATCAGGTAGACGCCCGCGGAACAGAAGAAATGGATCACGGCCCGATCCAGGATGTGTACGATGTCACTCATTTTTAGTCGTCCTCGCTTTCAGGATATTCGGGGGCAATACGCGGATTCGTTGGAGCGGCCCTGCGGTCCTGCCTGAGTCAGTCACCGGATACTCCTGCCACTGGCGTCCGTCGAGCGTGTTGCCGTTCGCCTTCGGCGTCCGGCCGCCCCACTGCTTGAAGAAGAAAGGCGTGCAGAAGGACGAGCGATGCGCGTCCATGTCGGTGCAGCTTGTCAAAATTCAAGGGAATCCTCGATCTGCTTGTCATTGAACCGTCTGCATTGATCGCGGATCGACCTCACCCAGTCGGGATTCATGGGCCGCGCTCCGGGGCCGCTCTCGCCGCCGACAATCACCCAATCGATTTCGTTCAGCGCCTCGCCAAAATCAATCATGCCCAACAAAGGCTCCGCGCTCACGAACCGCACCGCCGCCGGGGTTTCGAGCAACAGCGGAATGCGCTCATCGGTGCGCTTCTGGTCCTCGACGGACACGCCCAGCCAGACGTTTGGCAATCCGTCCGTGATCGCCGAAAAGTGGGCGTGGTGGTGAGAGACATCAATGCCATCAAGCAATTCGAGGGAGTCCGTCACGATCCTGCCCACGGTTGCGGGACTGGAGCAATAGTCGCGCATCCGCTCAGCCCGCTTGGTGAGTACCTGAAACGTGTGCCGCCCGGTCATCGACATGACCACGAACACGCGATCAATAAACTCGTCCGGCACATCCTCGTGAAACAGGTCGCTCATCGAGTTGACAAAGACCCGCCTCGGCTTCTTCCACCGAAGCGGGTGATCAAGCCGCTCGGGACGAAGCGTCAGATCGAATCCCATCTCATAGGGATGGCCCTTTACGCTACGGAAACGCTCGGAGAAGCGCTCGGCGTAGCAGTGCTGGCAGCCCTGGCTGACTTTGGTACAGCCGGTCACGGGATTCCAGGTCTCCTCGGTCCACTCGATGTCGCTAGCCATTGTTCTTTTTGGCGCTTTCGGAATGTTCGCCGATGGCCCTCACACGGCCCGCTTGTTCGTCAACAAATCGATGAGCCAGTACTTGTCGCACTTGCGCGTGTCTACTAGGGCGACGTGATCGGTGATGAATTGCCGTACCCGCCGCGGCCGGATGAACCACTCCCCCGCGGCGGCTACCTGCCCCGGCCGCCGTTCCGACGGCAACCGCTGTGCCCCGAGCAGGCCCAACTCGATCCACCGCAGCACCATGCCGCGGTTCACGCCCATCACCTCGGCCAAGCCGCTCGCCGAGTAACCCCGGTCAGCTTTCCTGAGCCGCAGCCGCTTGCGCTTCAACACCACGCCCGTCTCGGAACGCCGATACCCCCTCGCCCGCAGCTTGCCGGCGATGATCCGGGGTGTGAGGTGACAGTTCCGCTCCAGGATCTTGATCTCCTCCTCGCTCCACCGAGGCTCCTTCGTCGCCGCGATCCCGAGCAGCTGCGCCCGATGGGTCAGCCTCCACCGCGGCATCTCCCAACGCTTCGCCAGCACCCCCAGCGCCGGGTAGTCCGCCCGCGCGTAGACGCGTCGCAACTTCTCGTCCATTTCGGTGGTGAACGGCACGGTGTTCCAGCCGCGGCAGCGGTCGCAATAGGCCGCGTAGGGGCGTCGGGTCCCGCGCCCGCATTGCCGGCAACGGGTCATCGGCCCCCCTTCTTCGGAGGTCGCGATCAAGTAGTCGAGGCTGAGCGTGGAGCCGGCCGGCATCCTATTTGACACTTTGCCCGCCTGCGCCGCTGGTCGTAGCTCAGAGCCGCCACCACCTTGCGCAATTGCTCCGGCGTGGCCCACGCCAGCGGCACCTTGTGGGTATGGCTGGTCATGCGCTTGAGAATCGCCTCGGCGTATTCCACCGGACGATCCCCCAACAGTGCGTAAATCTTGCCGATCAGCGGTCGATTCCCGTCCGCCGGCCTGGGTCGACGCCGGGTTGTTTTCCGCTGGAACTTCGCTCCGCGTTGGCGTAGATGAGCCAACACCTCCCGCCGTCCGCGCTCGTCCAATTCCGCCGCCGAGCGTTTCCCCGCCACCGTCTCCAGCATGTCCCGGTAGGTCTCTTCGTCCAGCCCCAGCTGCTTGGCTCCGATGTGGATCTTCGCCAGCTCGTTTCTGCGGCTCTCACTCGTCATGACTTCCCCCCCCGTTTCAGGCCGCTTTGCTCCTCGATCCGATCCCCCTCCTCGCCATCGAGCAGGGCGTCGACCAGCTTGTCGATCTCCGAGTCGGCGGGGGATGGCGACCGGTTCGTCGGCGTCCCCGACAGCCACGGCGCCGATGCGCAACAGATCGCGGGCCGGCAACTCCCGCAAGGCGCGGAGCACCACCCTCTCGCGGACCCGGATCAACTGTTCGGCCATCTCATCGCCGAGCTTGCGCCGGATGGCGTCGATCGTGGCCGCCTCGTCTTAGATCTCGATTCGGCCGGGACGCTTGCGCCAGCCGACCTTGATGCCGCTCAACAGCCTGGTGCGCGGCCGCTGGAACAAACCGGGGGATCGCTCGATGGTCCCCAACAGCTCGGCGTGGGC
This sequence comes from Bryobacterales bacterium, assembly GCA_965248235.1. Classification (GTDB taxonomy): domain Bacteria; phylum Acidobacteriota; class Terriglobia; order Bryobacterales; family UBA6623; genus UBA6623. The sequence goes on from CBDFIU010000005.1 coordinate 1,666,858, forward strand.
GTTGACGGCGGCCCCGATGCGGCGGCGCAACGCGGCACGGTGCCCGCGTTTGGCCCTCTCCACCGCCGCTTGCGCCTCCCCGGCCGTCTCGCGCAGCGCGTCGCGGCGGCGGGCGTATTCACTCGCCAGCCGCTCGATATCGTCCATCAAGTGGGGTTGTGGTGTTTGGTTGTCGCTCATCCCTCACCTCCCAAGTTCTTCCAGGCTGACCGCAGGTTCCCGGCCCCTACCTTCTCGCCGCCGGCGACCAGCGAGGCCAGCCGCAGCGTCTTCGTCAACCCCCGCAGCGCCCCGGCCCGGCGTGCTATCTCCAGCGCCGCCCCGCGCGTTTGTTTGTCGGCAACGGACCAGGCCGACAACAGCGCTTCCACGTCGTCGCGGGTCGGCTGCCCCAGCCGCACCCGCTTGCCGATCCTGGAGAACAACTGCGCGAACTCCGCCGCCCGCCGTCCTCCCGTCAACCGGGCATACATCGACTCGTTGCCCAACAGAACCAGCCCGACTCCCGTGGCGTCGTGCAAACTTCGCAACCCCTCCAGCGCCCGCGTGCCGAGGTGCTGCGCCTCGTCGACGATCAGCAGACCGTGGGCGCCGCTCAGCCGCTCCCCGAGATCGGCCTCGATCCTTGCCGCCCGGCTGCTCGAGGGACGCAGTCCGCAAGCCCTGGCCGTCCTCTCCAAACACGGTCCCAGCGCATGCGTCGCCGGCGTCATCGTCGCTACCCAGGCGTTCGGCCGTGTCTCGGCGTAGCGTTTCGCGGTCAAGGTCTTGCCCAAGCCCGCGCCGCCGTAGATCACGGCGATATCTCCCGCCATCTGGGCGTAAGACAGACCCGCCTCGATCCTCCGCGCCGTTGGCGTATCCACCCACTCCGGCGCCGCTGGAAGCCGCTTCGCCAGCTCCGCCCGCTCCGCGCGGGCCTCGATCCAGCGAAGGACCTTCTCCTCGACCGCCGCGTCGTCGCCCTGATATTTGCCGCCCAAGTACTGCGACAGCGCCGAGCCCGACAGCCCGATCTCGCGCGCCGCCCGCGACTGCGACAGCCCGACTTCGGCCAGCACCCCCCGCGCGCACTCGCGCAAGCCCGTAGCCTCGGAACCTCCAGCCGCGGCGGCGCGTATTTGGAGAGTGCGCTCTCGGTGGACTTAATGCGCCGCTCGTAGGCCTCCAAGATCCAACTCAGCTCGTGGATCGCACCCTGGCGGAACTCCTCGTCCCATTCGCAGGTATCCTCCAGACCGAGACGCACCTTCTCGATCCGCCGCCGCAGGGTCTTCGCGTCGCGGCGCACGAGTTCCAGCAAACGCGAAAGCTCCGCCTGCGTCTGCTGCATCACCAGGACTCCTCCTCCCGCCTCGCTTCCATCCAGGCGGGTTCCATCGCCAGGATCGCGTCATCGAGGGTATGGTCGAACGTCTCTTGTTCCTGTTTCTCCCGCGTCCCCGCCGCCGGGCCGTTCGTCTGCTTGACCAGTCCGGGCGCGGGTGGCATCACATCCTCCCCCGTCGCATAGAGCGCCGCGACCTCCAGCGCCTTCATGCGCTGTTCGGCTTGGGCCGCCTTCTTGCTCGCCTTTAGAAAGCGCGCCTTGTTCTTCTGCCACTCCCGTCCCTGCCCGGTGTCGTGGAAGGCGATGTCGCCACGGTGCCCGGCGCGGCACAACAAACCTTCCGCCGAGGGTGTAGACCGAGACCGGATTCGTCAGCTTCGCCGGGTCGTAGTAGGCTGTCAGCCGGCGTCCCTTGTATTCGGTCAACGCCTCGTCCCAGTAGCGGTGTGAACCCATCGGCCCGCGTCCCGCCTTCAGACGGATCTCGCCCAGGCGGCTGTCAGCCCGGACCGCCTCCGGCATCAGCAGCAGCAAGCCACGCTCGTCCTCGCTCAAGCGCCTCGCCCCGGACTCCTGGAAGGACTCCCCGAATGCCTGCTCGAACGACAAGACCCCGCGGCAGAGGGCCGTGCGGCGCTGCTCCTGACGGTTGAAGCGCCCGACCTCGGCGGCCACCACCTCCGCGAACTCCTCATAGGGGATGGCTGTCTTTTTGGAGTAGCCGCGATTGAGAAAAGCAGGGTGCGTGGCCACCTTGTCGTGAATGCCCCCAATGCCGAAGCTGCGCTCGATGGGCTTGGCTCCCGGACTGCCCATCACCTTGTCCGGGTTCGTGAAACACACCTTGATGCCCAATTGCGGCAACAGTCCGACCGGATCGCCCGCCTTGTCCCGTCCTCGATGGCGCCCGGCCGCGCCCGCCGTCATCGGCTTCGCAGCCGCTACCCGCGTGTTGTCCACCCAAACCACCCTGGGGACGAACTTCCCTGTCAGGTCGTAGGTGGCCAGCCGGAAGAGATCCGTGTTCTCCGTCTTGGCCAGCCGGTAGGCTGCGATGTAGTTGCTGCGGAGATCCGCCCAGAACCAACCCGTCGTGGTGTTGATCACCTCGCCGTCGGGCCACCTGACCCAGATCCTGTCGAACTTCAACCCGTCGCCCACGGCCGCTTCACCCGCCCGGAACACTCGCTTGTCGCGCCGCTGCGGAGGATAGAGCCGCGCCAGCGCCTGTGGTCCTTCCCGTAAATAGACGCGCGTCTTGAACGGGATATCGCTCTTTAAACGCCGTTCAAACGTCCTTTGAGAGGACAGCACACCCCAGCCATGCGCCCGCGCCGTCTCTCTGGTGCGGCGGTAGGCCTCGGCGATCGTCGGCTGCCTCCTGGTCAGGTAGTAGCCGCGGAACCAGTCCCAGGCCGGCTCGGGGATCTCCCGCCGCTCCGCGCGGCCGGCATGGCCCGGTATCAGCGCCGCCGCCCAATCCTGCCTCGCGAAGTCCTTCGCGCCGGGATTGCCGTTGGCGCCGTAATACCAGTTGCGAATCGATCTGGCGCTGAGGTCCTCCGTCGCGGCCAGAGTGGCCGCGGCCTCGCGGACCCTCTGCCTGGTCTCCATCAGGCGGGTCAGCTCGATCATCACCATGGCCCGCCGCTGGCCCTCGTCCCGCTGCGCCTGCGTCCTGGTGATCGCCCACTTCCACAACGCGTCGGGGTCGTAGGTGAAGACCGGCTTCTGTTCCGCTTCCGCTTGCGCCGCCGCCTCGCGCCGGAGCGGCGTGTCCTCGGCCGCTTCAACCACCGGTTCGTCGTGGGTATTCAACAGCGCCGCCTGTATGGGCTCGGGCAGGTCCTCCCAGCGGTACAGCCGGCGTTTGCCGCCGCGGCCCGTCACATCCTCGTAGGGCCAGTGCTCGCGCCTGGCGCGGTTCTGAACAACTTGTCGAGTGACCCCCAACATGTCCGCGATCTCGCGGACGGTGAAGGCACGGGTCACGCCGCAGACTCCTCTCCGGCCGGCGCGGTCATGCGGTACTTCCAGATGCGACCGCCGTGGGAACCGCGTTCTTGCCGACACTCGATCCGGAAGCCGTTGGCCCGAAGTTCCGCCACGATCGAGTTCACCGCGCAGACCCTCGCTTCGAGGGCGATCTCCAGCGTCGAGTGCTCCAGCCCGTCCGAGAGCAGCTCGTACACCCGCCGCAAGCGTTCCGAGCGGCCGAGCCGGGCGGCGTGCATCACCGCAGACCCTCCGTGGAGGAGTGGATCACCTCAATGGCCGTCCGCGGCCCGGCCAGCATCTGCATCGCCGGCCACAAGCCCTCCAGGGCCGTGTAAGTTTGTACGGGCAACTCGTCTTCGCCGACCGCTTTCTGTATCGCCTCCAGCGCCGATAGCGCCGCGCAACCCACCGCTATCGCTACCACCGCCGCCAGGCTCATGCGGCCTCCCCGCCGGCGGTCACCGATCGATGTCCGCGCAGGCACACAACCCGCGACCAAGACAGATGACGGTGACCCCCAAACAGCCCCCGGATCGTGGTCACCACCAACGCAACGAATCCGCAGAGCGGGCAGGGCACGATTCTCCTCACCGCCCCTCTTCTCCGCAGACCTCACCCACGAGCCGGAGGCCCGCCTCGTAGCCCTCGTTCCAGACCGCATCCATCCTCGCGTTCGCGCCCCAGACGTAGCCGAAGATGAGGGCAGCCGCGGCCAGCAAAAGACCCAGCCCGCTGCTGCGGTCGCTCATGCCGCCTCTTTGCCATCCGTTTTCGAGGGTTCGGGACGTGGGATGTCCTCAGGCCAAGCAAGGTCTGGAGGCCAGTGGTCGGAGAACCAGCGAAGCACACGGTTGTAGGTGCGAATAGTGCATGAGTGGCCTTCTTCCATACGATGTTCTAGAGCGCCGACGAATCGAGATGGGCTTATCGCAGGCCGATGCTTCCATGATGATTCTCGGGCGTCGAGATTCCTCGTTTTTTCAGGGTCTTAGACGTGGATCGATGCCGTCTGCCGCGAGGCTCCACGCTGCCTGCCAAGCTCTCGGGCTCAGGTTTTATTTCGGCCCTCGACGCGGCGAGTCCGAGTCCTTCCCCTCTTCCTCCACCCCCACCCTCGACCGCTTCTCCCCCTCGATCGAGATGACGGTGCGGGGCTGGGCGACGTGCTCGATCAAAGGATACCTGGAGGGCGAGAAGGAGTTCCGCGAACTGCCCATGCCGCTGGGACTGGAGGACGACGACGCCTTCTACGCCATGGCCCTGGGAGCGTCTATGAATTCCGAAGGGATCGAGAACGGCGATTACTGCGTCGTTTCACCCAACACGCCGCTGGCCGCTGGCCTCCGGGTATGGCTCAAGAACCAGCGAGACCAAGTGACGATCAAGCGGCTGCTGGCGGAAACCGAGACCCATTACGAGCTGCTCGGCTGGCAGGACCCCGACGCGAAGGGGAAGCAGGCACGCTATCACGATCAATGGCTGAAGTCGTTTGTAAAGGCGAAGGGAGTGGTGCTGGCGGTCTACCGGGGCAGGCCCAACGTGAAGAACCCGCCCCCGCTGATTCCCGACCCGAAGCCCCCGGCGGTGCAGCCGAAGGGAGTCAGGGCGCTCAAGGCGGCGGGCGCGGTCGGGCAGCGGTTTACGGACGCGGCGCTGCGCGAGGAGATACACTCCTTACGTGATACGACAATCGCGATGCGCGGCGAGACTCAGGCGCTGCGCGAGGAGATAGCGAGGCGCGAGGCGGCCACGGGACCGCGCTCAAGGAGCTAACCTCGCAACTGTCCCAGACAGTCCCAAAGAAACTCTCAGGCAACGTCGTTGAGTTTCCTGACGCGCGGGAGGCCGAGGCTCACGAGCAGGACCCCACAGCGCTCAGCCACGGATTCCGCCCACTCCGGAGACGCGGGGCAAAACTCGCGGCCGGCTACGGCGCTTTCATCGAGAGCGAGCCGGTGATCGGCCATCTTGCTTTTCGTGAGGACTGGTTGTTGAAGTCCGGGGTCAACCACGAGAAAGCCGACATCGTCGAGGTGATGGGCAACTCGATGGAGCCGACTCTCCCTGATGGTTCGCTGATCCTGGTGGACTACCAACGCACCCGCCGCCGCTCGAACCGCATCTTCGTGGTGCGCTCGGACGACCTCGTGCTCATCAAGAGGCTCGTCAAGGATCGCCATGGAGAGTGGCTGCTTGTGAGCGACAACAACAAAGAGTACAAGCCGGTGCCGTGGCCGCGGGAGGCGGTGGTGATCGGTCAGGTGATGTGGACGGGGAGGACAATGTGACGAAGACGACAACGGCGATCCCCGGAGGAAAGGCCATACCGAGTGACAAGGAGTTTACAGACGGAATGTACCGCATGATGACCAGCCCGGAGAACATTGGCTTGTTTGAGCTAGGTCTCGATGGCTTGTTTGAGCAAGGTCTCGATCTGGGAGCGCAGCTACTCGCGATAAAAAACCTGATCCGCCGCAACCAGGAAGCGGCTGAAGGATTGGACCTCGAAGTTGACAGCTTACAGAAGGAAGTACAACAGGCGACGTACGAGCCAGGCTCGTGGGAAGAGGCCGTTCAGGACGGGGCTTGGATTAACCGCCTTCACGATGGGAACTATCAGTCTGCCGCGCACAGCATGGCGGCTACTGCGATGTTGGCTCCATTTGTAGAGGTGCTTTTCGTCAGAATCTTTGAAAGAATCCAGGACTACCTTCTGCAAACCGCCTCTAACGACGAACGAATCCAGATTAAGCAGCAATTATGGAACCCGAAGAACCACAAAAAAGGTCTCAGTAGCGGCATCAGCTGCCTGGCCGATCGCACCGGCCTAGCGGAGTTCTTGCCCGACGACTACCACAAGACCGTGGGAGCTCTTACTTGTTATCGCAATGCGATGTTTCACAATGGATTCGGATGGGTATTTACTTGACTCAGGTGACCACAAGATGTAGGATCGGGGAAATGGAAGATTATCCTCGGAATCTGGCCGAGTTCGAGGCGCGTTTCGCCACCGAGCAGGCCTGTCGAGAGTATCTGTGTCAACTCCGCTGGCCGGAGGGTTTTCGTTGTCCGCGATGCGGGCACGACAAAGCGTGGGCGGTGCGGACAGCGCTGCTGGAGTGCGCCGGCTGCGGGCATCAAGCTTCTCCAACGGCGGGCACAATATTTCAAGACACCCGCCAACCCCTCCAGAGTTGGTTTCGAGCCATGTGGTGGCTCACGAGCCAGAAGAACGGGGCGAGCGCGCTGGGCTTGCAGCGGGTGTTGGGCCTGGGCAGCTGCAAAACGGCCTGGACTTGGTTGCATAAGCTCCGGCGCGCCATGGTGCGGCCCGGACGCGATCGGCTCAGCGGGCGCGTGGAGGTTGACGAGACTTACTTAGGAGGCTTGGAGGAGGGCGTGCGCGGTCGCCAAACCGACGCTAAGGCGCTGATTGTAGTAGCGGCCGAGGAAGATGGTGCCGGCATCGGGCGGGTTCGGATACGCACCATTCCCAACGCCTCCGGGGACAGCTTGATGGCCTTCGTCGGCGAGTCGATCGAACCCGGCAGGGTGGTCCATACCGACGGTTGGCTGGGATACGAACCGCTCGAAGGCGACGGCTATCGCCACGAGGTGAGCTACCTGGAGGGGCAACCGGCGCGCGCCTCGAAACTGCTCCCCCGGGTGCACCGCGTGGTGTCGTTAGTGAAGCGCTGGATACTGGGCACGCATCAAGGAGCGGTCAGTCACGAGCATCTCGACTCCTACCTCGACGAATTCGCCTTCCGCTTCAACCGCCGCAAGTCCAGAAGTCGAGGCAAGCTCTTTTACCGCCTGGTTCAACAGGCCGTCGCCGTGCCACCGGCACCCTACAAATCGCTGGTCGGAGGCACCGCGACACGCGCTACGGACGACCACAACATGTAGGGGCTATTTCCCAATACCTGAGTCAAGTAAATACCCATCTAAGGGGTTTCTGTGTCGACTCAGCGGCCGGCCAGTCGGTGCGAGGCCGCCCGTGAACGCCCGAAAATCAACCGCGTCCGACCCGCCGTCGGGTCACGGCGGCGCACTTCGCGCCATAAGATAGAGGTCGATGCCGAAACGTCTGCGCGGAATTCGACCCTACCTGGCCCCGGTCTCGATCGCTATCCTCTGCGCCGTCGCAGCAGCCGAATGGATCCTCTCGAGTGGGGCCGCGGGACCGCTGTCGATTCCCTTTTACAACCGCCTCTACCCCTACGTAATGTTCCGGCCCCACGAGAACACCCGCTTCATCAGCCACGACGTGAATCTGGTGTCGAACATCATGTCCCGTAACCAGCGGGTCGTTCACCACTTCAGCAACCAAGACGGTTTACGCGTTGAAGCGTTGGGCTACGATTTGCCCAAGCAAAAACCCCCAGGACAATGGCGGGCGGCGGTGTTGGGTTCCTCGGCGGTTCAGTTGGGAACCACCTACGCGGACTCCCTCCCCGGGGCTCTGCGAACCGCGTTGCGGCGGCATTACCCCGGCCGCGACATCGAGGTCATCAACGCCGGCATTCAATCGGCGGTTTCCAGGCAGACCATCGCCCACTTGCTCTTCACGGTGAACGATTACAGTCCCGATCTCGTCGTCCTCTACGACGGATTTAACGACTTGATGCTCCCGCTCAACTACGAATCGCGCCCGAACTTCCCCTATAACTTTCAGACTCTCGAGGCCGCTTGGGAGCGATACCGCGACGAACATCAAGCCCCGCTTTGGCGTGTGATCTTGGAGCGCAGCCGGCTCTACCGGGGCCTGCGCTCACGCTTCCGTGACGACGACGACCCGAAACCCGGTCTTTACGTCGGCCTGAACGCCCGCTCGCCCGAGGAGATTCTCGCGGATCCCGAGTGGGTGCGGAACTACGTGACCGGTTATCTTTCCAACTGGGAGACGTTAATCAAGCTATCGGCGGCCTACGGCTTCGACGTCGTGTGTGTATTGCAACCAACGGCCGTTCTCGACGGCGCCTTCGGACCGCGTATCACCGCCAAGGGTTATGGCCTGGACGAAGAACGCGCCAAAGCTTGGGTCGGGGCGCTGGGGTTTGTCTACGAAGAGGCGTCGCGGCAAGTCGAGCAGTTGCACCGGCGCTATGTCGGGGCGACGATTCTCGATTTCAGCCGCGTCTTGTCACCGGGCGAGGAGCATTTCTGGGACGTCGTCCACGTTTACGATGAAACCAATTTCCTGCTGGCGGAAAAACTGCTTGATCGGGTAGAAGCGTTGCGCTTGCTTACGAACGCGGCCGACCGGCGTCTCCGCGGCTCGGGGCGCGGGCGTTTGCTTACCCCTGGTAACCCAACACCAGCAACGTCAGATCGTCGCGTTGAGGAGCCCCGGCGGTGAAAAGGTTGATATCGTCGCGAACAGCTTGAAACAGCTCCCGCGGCGTCGCGTCGATGTTGCGGGCCACCACTTCCTTGAGGCGGTCCTCGCCGAGCTGCTCTTCGGCGAAGTCCTCGGCCTCCGACACGCCATCGCTATAGATGACCAGCTTATCGCCGGGCCTTAGGCGGGTTTCTTCCTCGGGAAATTCGGCGTCGGGGAACAAGCCAATCGGAAAACTCGTCGGGTTGAGCCACTCCACTTCGCCCGAAGCGCGCGCGACAATCGTGGGGCAGTGCCCGGCGCTGACCCAGCGCATGAGGCCGCCTTTTTCGAGCAGACAATAGAAAACCGTGGCGAACTTGGCCGACCGCGAGCGCTCGCAGATGTAGTTATTGATGCGGGCCACGATGTCCGCCAAACTCGCGTCGAGATCGGCCGTCGCGAAGAACGCGCCCTGAATCAAGGACGTGAGCAACGCCGCCGAAACGCCTTTCCCGGAAACATCGGCCAGCACCGCGCCCCAATGATTGGGCGAGAGCGGCATCACGTCGAAATAATCCCCTCCCACTTGCTGGCAGGCCTCGCTGCTGCCGTCGGCAATCAGCCAGCCCTCGGTCGGCAGCTTGGCCGGCAGCATCGACTGCTGAATATCCCGGGCGATTTTGAGTTCCTGCTCAATGTCTTGTTTCTTGCGCTCTTCCCCGATCAGCCGGGCGTTTTCAAGAACCGTCGAAATTTCGATTGCCAGCGTTTGCAGCAACTCGCGGTTGCCGCTCGAAAGCTCGCCCTGCTTCGAGTCGGCGTAGAGAACCCCGAGCGTATCTTGGCGGGCCGACAGGACGCTGGTTTCATGCTGTTGGCCGACTCGGATCCTCACCAACGGCACGCACACCACGCTGCGCAGCGCCAGCGCCTCCACCGTGCCTTTTTCCTGGGGTCCTTCGTGCTCGATTTCGGAGGGATCGAACACCATCGACAGCAAGTCGCGGCGGCTTTCGAGCGCTTGGCGGATGACCGAGCGCGGAATCCGCAGATCGTCCCCGCTCAGGATCTTGCCGTTGCGGTCGCGAGCCACCCGGATGGCCAGCTCGCCCTGGTCGTTGGTCAACATCAAGAAACCGCGTTCGGCGTGGGTCACGACCAAGGCGGCGTCCACCGCCGCCGCCAAAACGTCGTCGACGGCTAACGATGATTGCAGCGCCAGCGCGACGTCGAGGACGGCACTGAGTTGCCCCAAATTCCCGGGGCTCTTTTCGGTCGGCAGCGCGGCGACTTTTTCCATCAGCGGGGCCGAAAAGCCGGGCTCGGCGCCCACGAAAACTTGATACGAATCCTCGACCCCGAATTCGATGCGATCACCCGCGGAGAGCTCATGACGCTTGACCTTGATGCCGTTCACCGTAACGCCGTGACGGCTGTCGAGGTCTTCGAGGAAGTGCTTTCCGTCTTCCAGCAGAATCTGGGCGTGAGTGCGGGAAACGCGGCTGTCGCGCAACGATAAGTCGCAGTCGGGCAATCGGCCGATGCGGAAAGGGCTGCGGTTGACTTCGACTTCGCGGCGATCCCCTTCGGAGTCGACGACGCTCAAATGGAGAGGCACCGCGGAAAAGGCGGGCTGCAAACCGGAGGAACCGTGGGACGCCATCGTTGTGGGCCGTTACCCGGCGCCGACCGAACCTCGGGAGCCGCGGCGGCGTTTCGGCGTCGCGGCCTCGGCCGGCTCGGGAACCGCCTCGGCCTCTTCGGCAACGGGTCCCTGACAATCGGCGCAATACCCGCCCACTTCCGTGCGGGCCAACAGAATCTTGAAGCCGAAATCCGACTCGATCTGCTCTTTGAGGTTCTGCAACGGCCGACCGAAAAACTCCTGGACCGCGCCGCATCGCAAACAGACGACATGCGCGTGTTCGCGTTTGAGCCGAGTTTCGTAGTAGTGCTGGTCCCCTTCGTGATGCAGCAAATCCAACTCGTCAATCAAGCCCTCTTGTTTGAGAACTTTGAGGGTCCGATAGACGGTGACGCGGCTGATCTTGGCGTCGCGCGCCTTGGCAAGCTCGTAAAGGCGATCGGCGTTCAGGTGCGTGTGAGAGTTATGAATGATCTCGAACAGCAGCTCCCGCTGGCGCGTCAGCCGCACACCGTGCTGACGCAAAGGAGCCTTGAGGGAAGCTATTGCTTGAGCCATTGGAGCCCGCTAAAAGACCCCTTATGGTACCACAGGGGTCGCTTTTCTCCCGATTCAAGAGGAGCGGCGGAGGCGTCAGCGCGAGACGTGGCGCACGCAATCTTGCGTACCGTGTCGGCATTCGTGCCGACATGTCTTCAGGCACAAAGCTCCTCGGGAGGGCTGCAAGACTTCCGATCCGCTCGACGACGCGAGCTCTCAGCCCGACCACTCCGCTCGGTCGCTGAAGACATACCGGCACGAATGCCGGTACGGCACGCAAGAATGCGCGCCACGTCGGGAGCCCTGTACCCTTCCAGAGTGGCTGCCCAGCGCGGTAGTTCATAGAAGACCGGCCACCCGAGAGGAGCGCCCTTCGCCCCCTGCGTGATCGAACGCCTGGGGGGGACTTGCGCCCTCCCGGTGTGGTCCGCAACCGAAAGCCCAGTGGGGAGTTCGCGCCGTTTGTTCGAGCGCCAGTACAGGGGTGCCGTTGGTTGCGGCGGCTGGCGAAAGGAGTCTGTCTTGTCTGCATCTGCATTTCAATTCTTCGTCGGTATCGACTGGGCCACCGAGGCCCATCAAATCTGTCTGCTCGACACCCAGGGCGAGATCGTTCACGAACGCACCGTCGTTCATTCCGGTTCGGCGGTCGGCGAGTTCCTCAATCAACTGCTCGAGTTGACCGGCTGCCCGCCGGCTTCCATCGCGGTCGCGATCGAAGTCCCGCGTGGCGCGTTGGTCGAAACGCTGCTCGAACGGGGATTCTCGGCTTTCTTCCTTAACCCGAAACAACTCGCCAAAGACGACCGCCGTGACGCTTTCGTCTTGGCTTGCTCGCTGCGAACCGACCCGCATTGCTTCCATGCCATCGAGGTCGACGACCCGCTCGTGATGCGCCTGCGCGACCTCACTCGTCTCGACGATGAGTTGCGTAGCAGCTTCAACCGCAACAGCTGCCAACTTCGCGAGCAACTCTATCGCTACTACCCGCAGCTTTTGCGCTTGTCCCCAGCCGCCAACGAAGCTTGGCTCTGGGCCCTGCTGGAACTGGCTCCCAGCCCCGCAAAGGCTCGTCGACTGAAACCGGCACGAATCGAAAAGTTGCTTCGCGCCCACCGCATTCGCCGGCTCCAATCGGCCGACATCGTCAACGAACTGCGAGCGCCGGGATTCCAACTTGCTGCCGGAACGGCCGACGCAGCGAGCGAACACGCTCTTCTACTCATTCCTCATCTGCGACTCATCGCCCAGCAGCGAACCGAGCTGGCCAGGCGCCTCCAAACCCTGCTGGAGCAACTCGCTTCCCCGTCCGAGGACGACGAGGATCCTCACCAGCATCGCGACGTCGAGATCATCCTCTCCTTGCCCGGGGTCGGACGTGTCGTCGCCGCCACGATGCTGGCCGAGGCCTCACAGGCTCTCGCCCATCGAGACTACCCCGCTCTTCGAGCCTACTGCGGCAGCGCCCCGATCACGCGCCGCAGTGGCAAAAAGATCGCCGTCTTGATGCGTCGCGGCTGCAATGACCGTTTACGCAACGCGCTCTACCATTGGGCGAGAGTGAGCATCCAACACGACCCCCACAGTCGTCACCATTACCATCAGTTGCGCAGCCGAGGGCATTCTCACGGGCGCGCGTTGCGCGGTCTTGCGGACCGACTTCTGGCCGTGCTGTGCGCCATGCTTCGTCAGGGAACCCTGTATGACCCCGCCCGTCGTCAGCCGCCGGCCCAAGCGGCAGCTTGAACTACCGCGCTGGGCAGCCGCTCTGGAAGGGTACCGCCCTTCCTCAGCACTTGACAAACGGTGGGGAGTCCCCCCCACCATCCCGTCCTTGACATCACCGCCTTGCCCTGCGATCTTTCTTGGGAGATGAAGCCGATTCAGTTTCCGCCGCCGTGGCGATTCGTTGCCGCGGCCGCTTCGACCGTTCTCTGCCTCGCGGGGCTTCTCCCCGCCGAGACCTGGACCCAATTTCGCGGACCAAACGGCTCGGGCGTAGCCGAAACCTCCGGCCTGCCGACTCGCTTCGGACCCTTGCGCAACCTCGTCTGGCGCAGGGAGTTGCCCGCCGGCCACTCCTCTCCCATCCTCACCGAGGACCGGATTTTCGTTACCGGCATCGCACAGCGGCGGCTCTACACGATTTGCCTCGACCGCGCCTCCGGCAAGATTCTTTGGCGGCGTGAAGCGCCCCGCGGCCGCGCCGAGCCGTTTCATCCCATTAACGGCCCCGCCTCGCCCAGCCCCCTCACCGACGGCTCGAACGTCTTCGTCTTCTTCGGCGACTTCGGAATCATCTCCTACGGGCCCGACGGCAACGAACGCTGGCGCGTGCCGCTCGGCCCCTTCAGCACCCCCAACGGCCACGGCACCTCGCCCATTCTCGCCGACGACATGGTCATCCTGATGTCCGACCAAGACAAGATGTCATTCCTGCTCGCCTTGGACAGCGAGACCGGCGCTGTTCGCTGGAAGACCGAGCGCCCCGAGGTTGTCCACGGCTATTCGACCCCGACGCTCTATCGGCCCGCCGACGCCCCGTTACAGATCATCACGCCGAGTTCCTACCGCGTCAGCGCCTACTCGGCGGCTACCGGCAAGCAGCTTTGGTGGTCACGGGGTCCTACCTGGCAGATGAAACCCATCGCCGTCGTCGATGGCGAGACGATCTACGTCACCGGCTGGGCTCCCGGCGCCGATCCCGGTCAGCGTCAGGGTTTGCCGCCCTATGAAACAGCCGTCAAGAAGGGCGACGCCGACGGCGACCACAAGATCTCCGAGCAAGAAGCCGTCGACAACGGCTGGCGTCACGGCGGCGGCTGGGGATTGATCGATCTCGACAACGACGGCTTGCTCGACCGCCGCGACTGGGAGTTTTTCCGCGCCCGCCGCGCCGCCCACAACGCCACGTTCGCGCTCCGCCCGCCCCCGGACGCACGCGGGGATATCACCGACCAGGCAACCTTGTGGCGATACGAAAAGGCCGTCCCCGTCGTCTCATCGCCTCTGCTCTATCAGGGAATCCTCTACACCGTCAAGGACGGCGGTATTGTCACGGCTTTCAACCCCGCCGACGGCAAGGTCTTGAAACAAGGACGCCTAACCGGCGCGATCGACAAGTATTTCGCCTCGCCCGTAGCGGCGGACGGCAAAATCTACTTCGCCTCGGAAAACGGCAAGCTCAGCGTGGTGGAAGCCGGAGCGGACTGGCAAGTGCTGGCCGTCAACGACCTCGCCGAGCCCTGCCACGCCTCCCCCGCGATCTCCGCCGGCCGCCTCTACGTGCGAACCCAAAACGCCCTCTACGCCTTTGCGAAAAGCGAGTAGCGTAGCCGGCGCCGGCCGTCCCAGTTCCGGATGATTCAGGATCGACGTGGATCAACCAGCTACCCTGTCGGACGGCTTTACAAGTTGCCGCCCGCCGGGGCCAGTCGTTCCAATTCCTCGAACCAGTTATGCGCGATGTGGATGTGGTCGCGCACGGGGGACTCGCCGCGGCGCACGTAGTAGGCTCGCCGGCCGTCCGAGGAAACCCTAAAGGAGATGCCGGACGTGTCCACGAAATCGGGAAGTTCGAAGACCACTCGCGGCGTACTGATCTCAAGCCGCGGCTCTCGAGTGATGCGGCTAGCCAAAATACGGTTGGCTTGGCGGTAGAAAAGTTCGCCGCACGCCCGGCACCAAACAGGCTCCAGGCCGCCGCCGGTCGACACCTGGCCGCGGTCGCCCCCGTCGACCTCCTCAACCCAGACCTGATAGGGTCCGCCGCCTTCTCTGGACGCATAGGCGACCAAGGCTCCGTCGGGCGACAGTGCCGCGCCAAAAATTCCCAGGTACCCGTTCGCGGCTTCGCGGCTCCACAGTTGATCCGACGAAGTGACGCTCAACGCCGCGACTCCTCTATCAAAGTTGGTGACGCCGATACGGCCCGACTTGACCCAAGAATTCGGCATCACTCGGCTCTCGCCCGACAGCAGCTCTCGGTCGGCGCCGGTCCGAATGTCGTGGATCAACAGCCTCTCGGCAGTGCCGCCCGGCGACTTAGACCAAACAGCGAGACCTGTCCCGTCGGGGCTCCAGACAGGCCAGCCGACGCTTGCCGGCCCGGTAAGCATACGCCCGCCGTCCTCGGCGCTCCAAATCCAAACGTAGTCCCGCACGTCGGGCATTTGCACCGCTAGCCGACGGTCGTCGGGAGCTATGTCGAAGACGCCGTAAACCTGTTCAGGAACATCGAGAACGCCCTCGTTTCCCCGCCGGTCCACCCACGCCAAACGGCCCCTCACCAGGTCGTTTCCAGAGACGAAGACGGCCGTGCCGTCGTCCGCGAAGGCTGCGTGCACCTGGCCGAAGAGCGACTCCATAGCCACGTCCTCCATCACCGGAACAGCGTCTCCGGTCAGCTCCAGGAGTTCGAGGTCGAATGGCGCGGCCAACAGGCTCCCGCCACTGCCGAACACGAGATGACCGCTGGGCAGGTATCGGGGGTCGGCGCCGCTGATGCGCAAAGCCTTGTTTTCCGTTCCCACTAGGGAGACAACCCAAATCCGGTTGTAGTCACTACTCGTGCTCTCGCCATTTGCGACGGAGGCGAGGGCCGCACGACCACCGGGCAGCACTGCGGAGAGGCCCCCGATAGCCAAAGGCGTCGAAGAATCCAAGAGTTCGGAGGGTTCGCCGCCCGCCGCCGGAACACCGGCCAGTGTTAGACCCATGAGATCCGAGAAGTAGATGGTGTCGTCGATCCAAGTCGCCGACCTCGGCGTACTGGCTCGACACAGGGTGGCGGGTGTGCCGCCGCCCAGTTTTACCTTTTTGACGCGGTCCGGCGTCAGGAAACCCAGCTCGGAGGAGTCCGGGGAGAAGAACGCGTACCTTGCCCCTTCGGTACCGGGGATGGGGCGGGGGTCCTCGAAGCGTGTAAGGTCGCGGTGATAGAGACGCGTACCCTCTTCCGCCTGCCCCACGTAGACAAGATGTCGGCCGTCGGGAGAGAGGGCCAACGCCGTGCTTTCGATGCCCATCACGGGGTATTGCGTGCCCAGGGCGAGGTGAGCCGAGTCGGGCAGAGTAACGACGGTGCGGGTCACCGGGCGCGGGCTCCCCGGCTCCCGCGGCGCGGGTTCAGCGAAATAGAGAAAAGCGAGAACTGCGCACACGAGGGCCGTGACGGCGAATAGGCCCCACGGCAGCCGGGACGTGGACCCGGCATCTGGTGAGGGTGCGTCCGACGGAACCGTCTCCTTCGCCGGTACCGCCGGAGCGCGTGTCGCGGGCCTGGGGAGAGCGGATTGCCCTCTCTTTGCAAGCCCCCGCAAGTCGACGATCATCTCTTCGACGTGCTGGTAGCGGTCTGCGGGGTCCTTGGCCAGCGCCTTGCCGACGATGAATTCCAACTCCATCGGCAGACCCGCCCGCAAAGCGGTGACCGGCTCGGGCTCCTGGTTGGAGATGGCATAGAGCACCGCCTCCTGGCGCTCTCCTCCGAACGGCAACTGGCCCGTCACCATCTCGTAGATCACGACTCCGAGGGACCACATGTCGGTTCAACGATCGGTCGGGCGGCGCTCGGCCTGCTCCGGCGACATGTAGGCGGGAGTGCCCAGAGTCGTGGACGCTTTGGTCAGCCTTGATTGCTCGGCGAGTTGCGCCAGCCCGAAGTCCATGATCTTGACCTGACCCTCCGCGGTCAGCATCAGGTTGGCCGGCTTTATGTCGCGGTGAACGACGCCCTTCTGGTGGGCCGCTTTCAGACCCTCGGCTGTCTGTGCGGCGATGTCGATCGCCTCCTCGAGCTTGAGCGGGCGATCGCTGATCTTGTCTTTGATGGTCCGTCCCTCGACGAAGGCCATGGCGAGGAAGGTTTCTCCCTCGGCTTCGTCAATTTCATAGACGGTGCAAATATTGGGATGATCGAGCGCCGCCGCCGCCCGAGCCTCGCGATCAAACCGCTTCCGCGCTTCCTCGTCCTGGAGCAGATGAGCCGCCAAGAACTTCAGCGCGACGGCCCGCTTGAGCTTCGTATCCTCGGCCTTGTAAACGACACCCTTACCGCCCTCGCCGAGCTTGGCGGTGACTTCGTAATGGCTGATGGTTTGGCCGATCATCGACGTCTTCTCAGTCCGCCAGGTTCATGCGGCGCAGAATGTCTTGAAATCTCGGGTCGGAGCGGACGCTGTCAAACTCGGGAATGACCTTAGATGGGTATTTACTTGACTCAGGTGACCACAAGATGTAGGATCGGGGAAATGGAAGATTATCCTCGGAATCTGGCCGAGTTCGAGGCGCGTTTCGCCACCGAGCAGGCCTGTCGAGAGTATCTGTGTCAACTCCGCTGGCCGGAGGGTTTTCGTTGTCCGCGATGCGGGCACGACAAAGCGTGGGCGGTGCGGACAGCGCTGCTGGAGTGCGCCGGCTGCGGGCATCAAGCTTCTCCAACGGCGGGCACAATATTTCAAGACACCCGCCAACCCCTCCAGAGTTGGTTTCGAGCCATGTGGTGGCTCACGAGCCAGAAGAACGGGGCGAGCGCGCTGGGCTTGCAGCGGGTGTTGGGCCTGGGCAGCTACAAAACGGCCTGGACTTGGTTGCATAAGCTCCGGCGCGCCATGGTGCGGCCCGGACGCGATCGGCTCAGCGGGCGCGTGGAGGTTGACGAGACTTACTTAGGAGGCTTGGAGGAGGGCGTGCGCGGTCGCCAAACCGACGCTAAGGCGCTGATTGTAGTAGCGGCCGAGGAAGATGGTGCCGGCATCGGGCGGGTTCGGATACGCACCATTCCCAACGCCTCCGGGGACAGCTTGATGGCCTTCGTCGGCGAGTCGATCGAACCCGGCAGCGTGGTCCATACCGACGGTTGGCTGGGATACGAACCGCTCGAAGGCGACGGCTATCGCCACGAGGTGAGCTACCTGGAGGGGCAACCGGCGCGCGCCTCGAAACTGCTCCCCCGGGTGCACCGCGTGGTGTCGTTAGTGAAGCGCTGGATACTGGGCACGCATCAAGGAGCGGTCAGTCACGAGCATCTCGACTCCTACCTCGACGAATTCGCCTTCCGCTTCAACCGCCGCAAGTCCAGAAGTCGAGGCAAGCTCTTTTACCGCCTGGTTCAACAGGCCGTCGCCGTGCCACCGGCACCCTACAAATCGCTGGTCGGAGGCACCGCGACACGCGCTACGGACGACCACAACATGTAGGGGCTATTTCCCAATACCTGAGTCAAGTAAATACCCATCTACCGTGTTTTCATAGAAATCGACTGTCCCCCGTTCCGCCCCTACTCTGTGGCCCCGTCGATCCCCGAGGCGTACGCTGAGGTTTGGTTAGGTTCGGTACGGTAGGTTCGGGGGAGGTTCGGTGACGGGGGAGGTTCAGTGGAGGTTCGGTCGAGGCAGGAAGCTGTCCCGGGCTGTGGGTGGGATGAAAATTCTTTATTCGGGCTCCGTCCCCGAACCTCCCGTGATGTGATAGGTTTTGAATTGATGAGCTGTCTTAGCGTTCAGACACGGATCAGCATACGTGTTTTAGCTTTTCTTGTGATCTCTCCAGCTACCGCCGCCGACTTTGCTGAGACCGCCAGGAAGGCCCAGGCCGCGTACGCCGCCGCGCAACGCGAGTGGCAGATCGGGTTGGCGGAATTAGCGGTCGAGCAACGGCCGGAGTTTGAAGCGATCGCCAAGGTCCAGAGAGACCTGCAAGTGGCCTATCTTGAGCGCGGGACGTCCAAGTTTGAGTACCTGATGGCTGAGGATCCCTCGCGCATTGTGATCACCGAGGGCCTGTCTCAATTCATCAATTATGACTGGTCGGATGAAGATACGCAGACCCTCCGAGAAGCCGATCCCGGCTACGCGGCACTGGACGTGAAGGTTGCGGCGCTGAGGAAGAGCAACGACGATCAACGGGACTGGGGGAGCTTTCGCAATACATTGTTGAAAAGCAAAGAATACCAAGCGCATTACAGCGCATTCATGGAGAAGCAAAAAGCAGTGGAAGCACTCCTCGACGCATACAAAACGGAAGCGATCACGAAATAATGTCCCGGAACACCTGTACGGCCCAGCAGCAGGGGAGATCGGGGACAGGAAGCTGTGAGTAAATTGATTTCGGACGTTCGAACCGCCACATTTGCGTTAATAAGATGCTGAATCAAAATGACTTACGCCGTAAGCAACTTGGCGGAAAGCGGCGGTTTTCAATTTACTCACACCTTCCAGTTCCCCGAACTCCCCCCCCACCAAGACCCTGAGCGGTGAGCCTCCTCTTTCCGCCCGAATACAGCCCGTTGAGTACAATGCTTGTCTCGGCCTCCACGGCCGGCCCTCATGCGAATCGGCGTTGATACCGGCGGCACGTTCACCGACTTTGTTCTCTGGGACGGTGAGCGCATTCGCACTCGCAAAGTGCGCTCAACGCCCGACGACCCCTCACGCGCGATCCTCGAGGGCCTCGCCGACCTCGAGCCCGAAGAGGTCGTTCACGGCTCGACCGTGGCGACCAACGCCCTGCTCGAACGCAAGGGCGCCCGAACGGCCTTCGTTACGACGGAAGGCTTCGAAGACCTGCTCGTGATCGCGCGCCAGAACCGCGAAAAGCTCTACGATCTGTTCGCGCCCCCGCGGCCGCAACTCGTCCCGGAGGAGTTGACCTTCGGCCTGCCCGAGCGGATGCTCTACGACGGCTCGGTCGAGCGCGAGTTGCCGGCTTCGGCGGTCGAGGAATTGGCGGGGGAACTGCGGCGGCTGGAGGTCGAATCGGTCGCCGTCTGCCTCTTGCATTCCTATGCCAACCCGGCTCACGAGCAGCAGGTAGGGCGCGGTCTCGACGGGTTCCTCGTTTCGCTGTCGCACGAAGTTCTGCCGGAATATCGCGAGTTCGAGCGGGCATCGACAACGGTCGTCAATGCGTATTTGACGCCGTTGATGGCGCGCTATTTGGAAGACCTCGAAAGCAAGCTCGATGGAGTTCACTTGCGAGTCTTTCAGTCGAACGCCGGTTCGATCCCGGCGCGGGCGGCGGCGCGCGGGGCGATCCAGACCGTTCTGTCGGGGCCGGCCGGGGGCGTGGTGGGCGCGGCGGCGGTGGCCCGGCAGGCCGGTTTCGAGCGCATCATCAGCTTCGACATGGGGGGCACGTCGACCGACGTGGCGCTCTACGACGACAAGTTCACCTATACAGGCGAGTCGACTCTCGGGGGCTTCCCGATTCGCGTGCCGATGCTCGACATTCACTCGGTCGGGGCGGGCGGCGGGTCGATCGCCTACCTCGATTCGGCGGGAGCTCTGCGCGTTGGGCCGCACAGCGCCGGCGCGCGTCCCGGGCCCATTTGTTACGGCGAGGGCGAGGAACTCACCGTGACCGACGCGAACCTGCTGCTCGGCCGCATCGATCCCGACCGCTTTCTCGGCGGGCGCATGCAGCTTGACGTCGACCGCGCGCGCGAGTTTGCCGGGCGCTTCGCGGCCAAACTCGGCGTTTCGGTTGAGCGCGCGGCCGAAGCGGTGGTCGATGTCGCCAATTCGAACATGGAACGTGCGATTCGTGCCGTCTCGGTCGAGCGCGGCCACGACCCCCGCGATTTCGCGCTGCTGGGTTTCGGCGGGGCCGGGGCGCAGCACGCTTGCGAGCTCGCTGATCGGCTCGACATCGGAACCGTCATCGTGCCGCCCCATGCCGGTGTGCTGTCGGCCCTCGGGATGCTGGCCGCCGACTGCGTAAGGGACTATTCTCAATCAGTCCTCGGAAGCGATGCCGACAAGGCGTTTGGGGAGCTGGAGGCCCGTGCCGCGGCCGAGTTCTCCGACGAAGGCTACGAGGAAGTGCTGCTCGAAAGATCGATCGATCTACGCTATCGCGGGCAGTCTTATGAAATTACAGTGCCCTACAACGACCGCGATCGATTTTCCCACTACCACATGAAACTGTACGGCTACGATCACGAGGGCCGCGAGGTCGAGCAGGTTACGGCACGGGTCAAAGCCGTTGCCAAGCTGGACAAAATTAACCCCGCGGCACCCTCCGAACCGGAGGAGTTCTCGAGCGTCTATATTCCGAAGAACCGACGCTCGAGCCAAGATGCCGCGGGGAATCTGCTGTTAACGCGCGGTTAGGACGAAGCGACCGCGGTCGGCCGGTCGAGCTTCTCGATGAGCACGCTCTTGGGAACCGCGCCAATCGCGCT
Source organism: Bryobacterales bacterium (assembly GCA_965248235.1). GTDB lineage: Bacteria > Acidobacteriota > Terriglobia > Bryobacterales > UBA6623 > UBA6623. Next base: position 1,687,880 of record CBDFIU010000005.1, read on the forward strand.
GTCGACGACTTCGCCGTTTTGGAAGACCAGCAGCGTCGGGATCGAGCGGACACCGTATTTTGCCGCCACGCCGGGATGCTCATCAACATTGAGCTTGCCGACTTTGGCGCGCCCTTCGTACTCCTCGGCGATTTCCTCGACCAGCGGCCCGACCGCCCTACAAGGACCGCACCAAGCCGCCCAAAAATCCACCAGCACGGGCCGATCACTCTCGAGCACTTCGTTTCGGAAGTTCGCTTCCGTCAGCGTTAGCGAGTGGGCGTAGATGCAGACAAGACAGACTCCTTTCGCCAGCCGCCGCAACCAACGGCACCCCTGTACTGGCGCTCGAACAAACGGCGCGAACTCCCCACTGGGCTTTCGGTTGCGGACCACACCGGGAGGGCGCAAGTCCCCCCAAGGCGTTCGATCGCAGGGGGCGAAGGGCGCTCCTCTCGGGTGGCCGGTCTTCTATGAACTACCGCGCTGGGCAGCCACTCTGGAAGGGTACAGGGGTTTCGACGTCGAACCCGACTGAAACCCTGAAGCTCGACGATTGTCTCGGGATCGAGCGTTACTCGCTTAAGGAGAAAACTACAAGTGACTATTCACAACTTTGTCAAACAATCCATTCTTATGTTGGCGCTGGGGGTTCTGGCGACGGCGCCGATGGCGGCCGTTGAGCGCGGAAAGATCTTTATCGGAGGCAGGGCGACGGTGATCAGCGAGCCGGGCAGCTATGTGCTCACTTCGTCTATATCCTTGTCGGGGAATTCCGTCGCGCCGGCCGCGATCATGATTACGGCGGACAACGTGACGTTGGATCTCAACGGCCGGCAAATCACGGGTCCGGGAATCATCCTGAAGGGTGTCGGCGTCATGGTCGCCGGCGCGAGTTCGGTGACCGTTCGGAACGGTCATATCGCCGATATGTTTGTCGGTGTTCAAATCATGGGCAGCAACAACGTGAGGCTGAACGACCTCCATATCAGCGGACAGGACATACCGGTGAGCGCTCCGCCGCCGGAAATCGGAGTGATGATCGCCCAATCACAGAATGTGGAAGTCGAGGACGTAAATATCTCTAAAACCGGCCTGGGCATTTTCGTGCGCGGCGGCATGAGCACCGGCAACCGCATCGCCAACAACACGGTCACGGCGGGCAGCAACGGCATCTTCGCCATTTGCTACAACCCGACGCCGGACGATCCGATGGGGCCGCGCGGCGATACGATTACCGGCAATCTGCTTTCCGGCTACAGCACCGGGGTGAGTCTCGTTGCGACCTCCGGTTACAACGTCTTCTGGGGCAATACGATCGTGTTTAAGAACTCCGCTTGGGAGTCCCCGAACACGACCAACCTGTTCCAAGGCAACGTTGAAATGCAACTGCCCTAACAACCTTTCGGGGGTCACGCAGGGGCCCGGCCGCGACCTATGTCGTGGTCGGGCCGTTTCGCGTCCTGGCGTCGTTACGGCCCCACCACGGATGGTCGCGGAACTCTCCCGCGGAGTATCCAAACCCGCCGCAAGGGCATCTTTCCTGTTCAAAAGAATAGGGCGGCGGCTATGATTGATTTCACTTTCAAAAAATAGACCCTGCGCGGCCAGCTTACCTCGAAAGCGGCCTTCGGGGTGCATTGTTTCGACTGCCATGTTGAATCGGCGACATTGGATCGTAACGGCGTTCATGTCTCTAACGGGGATTTTGTGGCCTGTTATCGCGGCCGGAGGGCCGAAACCGCGTGTGGACTTCACGAATTTCTTCGCCCCCGCCGAATTCCCGGTCGAGTCTCTCCATGTTGCCGCGGACCCGAAAGGACACCTCTATGTGGCGGGAGTCACCGGGAAAGGCCGACTCCCGACCGTCAACGCCATCCAACCGGCGATCGATACGCACGACTCGGTGGAGTGTAGGCCCAGAGGTCCTCTCCGGGAAACCGATTGTCACGACGTCTTCATGGGTAAGCTCTTGCCCGATGGCTCAGGGTTTGTCTATTTAACCTACCTGGGCGGGTCGGGCGATGAGAGCGTCGGCGATATCGCGGTGGACGACCAGGGAAACTTATATGTCTCCGGTGTCACCAACTCACCGGAGTTTCCTTTTACGGCGGGATGGGTATTTACTTGACTCAGGTGACCACAAGATGTAGGATCGGGGAAATGGAAGATTATCCTCGGAATCTGGCCGAGTTCGAGGCGCGTTTCGCCACCGAGCAGGCCTGTCGAGAGTATCTGTGTCAACTCCGCTGGCCGGAGGGTTTTCGTTGTCCGCGATGCGGGCACGACAAAGCGTGGGCGGTGCGGACAGCGCTGCTGGAGTGCGCCGGCTGCGGGCATCAAGCTTCTCCAACGGCGGGCACAATATTTCAAGACACCCGCCAACCCCTCCAGAGTTGGTTTCGAGCCATGTGGTGGCTCACGAGCCAGAAGAACGGGGCGAGCGCGCTGGGCTTGCAGCGGGTGTTGGGCCTGGGCAGCTACAAAACGGCCTGGACTTGGTTGCATAAGCTCCGGCGCGCCATGGTGCGGCCCGGACGCGATCGGCTCAGCGGGCGCGTGGAGGTTGACGAGACTTACTTAGGAGGCTTGGAGGAGGGCGTGCGCGGTCGCCAAACCGACGCTAAGGCGCTGATTGTAGTAGCGGCCGAGGAAGATGGTGCCGGCATCGGGCGGGTTCGGATACGCACCATTCCCAACGCCTCCGGGGACAGCTTGATGGCCTTCGTCGGCGAGTCGATCGAACCCGGCAGCGTGGTCCATACCGACGGTTGGCTGGGATACGAACCGCTCGAAGGCGACGGCTATCGCCACGAGGTGAGCTACCTGGAGGGGCAACCGGCGCGCGCCTCGAAACTGCTCCCCCGGGTGCACCGCGTGGTGTCGTTAGTGAAGCGCTGGATACTGGGCACGCATCAAGGAGCGGTCAGTCACGAGCATCTCGACTCCTACCTCGACGAATTCGCCTTCCGCTTCAACCGCCGCAAGTCCAGAAGTCGAGGCAAGCTCTTTTACCGCCTGGTTCAACAGGCCGTCGCCGTGCCACCGGCACCCTACAAATCGCTGGTCGGAGGCACCGCGACACGCGCTACGGACGACCACAACATGTAGGGGCTATTTCCCAATACCTGAGTCAAGTAAATACCCATCTACGGCGGATCAGGATCCTGACAGATTCGGTGGCGAGGCGTACGCACTGAAGCTTGCTCCCGACGGCTCGGAGATTATTTACTCCGCCCGGTTACATCGTAAATGGACCGATACTCACAGCCAACCCTCGGTGTCGGCACTGGCGGTGGACGATTCCGGCGCTTTGTATATTGTGGGTTCGACCGTGAGTCGGGATTTCCCGGAAGTGAACGGCCTCGGCCTCGACCCGGGCCGTGCAAACGTGTTTCGCAGCGACGACGGCGGCGAGACGTGGATCACTGACAATCGCGATTTGGGCGGCAACTCCAGTTTTTTTTTGGGAGCTGCCGCGAAGAGTCTCGTTGGCTCGTTTGTCGTTTTCGCCTCCGACGGGGATCGTGTTTATCGCAAGAACGGCCCGAACGTTCCCTGGACCCGATTAGAGGGCATCGCCGGTGGCCCCTTCGGGATCGCCGATCTCGCCGTTTATCCCAATGACCCAAACCGCCTTTACGGATTGAGCTCCGACCGTTTGTTTTTTACCCTGGACGGCGGCAGGACTTGGTATCACGACCCTGACTTCAACCGGTCGTGGAAGACCTTAGCGCTCGCGCCCAGCCGTCCCACCCGAATCTATGTCGGCAGTGTCGACAACGTTTTTCGTAGCGACGACGGCGGCCTGACCTTTACGCCCACCCGCTTCGCCGAGTTCGTGGAAGAACCGACAGCCCGGAGCCTGACAGTAGACCCAGGTGATCCGGAGACGGTCTACGCCGTTGCCCTTATCACTCAACCCGGAGGGTTCGGCCGCCGCGTTTTCTTGCGCAATGATGTCTTGAAGAGCGTCGACAGCGGTGAAACGTGGGTCCTAACCCACAGTGATAGTGAGAGTGCCTGGGTGGAATCGCCGCGAGAGGGCACGGCTCGGGGTCGGCGCGGGCGCGACATCAATGAGCAAAATAACGAGCGAAATCGGGATTTACGAAGGCAGCCGGCCTACCGCTCGACCTGATAGTTCGGCGCTTCCCGCGTAATCAACACGTCGTGGACATGCGCTTCCCGCAGCCCCGCCGAGGAGATCCGCACGAAACGCGTCTTTTCCTTGAGTTCCTCGATCGTGGCGCTCCCGCAATAACCCATGCCGGCTTGGATGCCGCCTTTAAGCTGGTGAATCAAGTCACCGAGCATCCCCTTATAAGGAACGCGCCCCTCGACGCCTTCCGGCACGAGCTTGCCGCTCGAAGACTCTTGGGAATACCGGTCCCGGCTCCCTTCCGCCAGCGCACCCAGCGATCCCATGCCGCGATACGACTTGTAGGTGCGGCCTTGATAGAGCACCGTCTCGCCGGGGCTTTCCTCGGTGCCGGCAAGCAGGCTGCCGATCATCACCGAGTCCGCGCCGGCCGCCAGAGCCTTTGTGACGTCGCCGGAATATTTCACCCCGCCGTCGGAAATGATGGGAATGCCCGAACCGCGCGCCGCCCCGGCGCACTCGGCCACGGCCGTAATTTGCGGTACGCCCGCGCCGGAAATGATGCGCGTCGTGCAGATCGAGCCCGGCCCGATGCCGACCTTGACCCCGTCGACCCCCAGCGCGATCAAATCCTTGACCGCCTCGCCCACGGCGACGTTGCCGGCGATCAAGTTCACCTCGGGAAGAGCCTTGCGCAGGGCCTTGACGGCGTCGTGGACGCGCCGCGTGTGAGCATGCGCCGTATCGACGGTCACGACGTCCACATTCTTGGCGAAAAGCTCTTGCGCCCGCTCCAAAAAGTCACCTGTCGCACCCACCGCCGCTCCCACCAGCAACCGCCCCTGATCGTCCTTGGCGGCGTTGGGATAGTCGAGCTTCTTCTGAATGTCCTTGACCGTGATCAAGCCTTTCAGAAGGTAGTCTTCATCGACGACCAAGAGCTTCTCGATGCGGTGCTCTTGGAGGATCTTTTCGGCCTCCTCGAGAGTCGTGCCGACCGGCACGGTGACGAGGTTCTCCTTGGTCATCACCTCGGAAATCGGAAGTTCATGGCGCGTCTCGAAACGTAGGTCGCGGTTCGTCAGAATCCCTATCAACTTGCCGCCCTCGGTGATCGGAACCCCTGAGATGCGGTAGCGTTCCATCAGCTCCAAGGCTTCGTGAATCTTAGCGTCCGGCGCCATCGTGATGGGGTCGACGATCATGCCGCTCTCACTGCGTTTCACGCGATCGACTTCTTCGGCCTGCCGGGCAACCGGCATGTTGCGGTGAATGAACCCCAGTCCCCCTTGACGCGCCAGCCCAATCGCCAGACGCGATTCGGTCACCGTGTCCATCGCGGCGCTGACGATAGGAATATTAAGGCCGATGCGGCGCGTCAAATAGGTACGCGTATCCGCGTCGACCGGCAGGATTGAACTATAGGCGGGAAGCAGAAGAACGTCGTCGAAGGTGAGCGCTTCGGGGACGGGAGAGTTGAGCATACATCATGATAGGGGAGCGCCAAAGCACCGTGCAAGCCGGCGGCCGCGCGACAGGGAAACGCATAGCGCCGGGTTCAACCGAACGCGCGGCTTTTTCGGACCGGGCTTACAGGACAGCGAACACTCCGGGCGGCCCTAACCCGCATTTCTCATCGCCTGACGGGCCTCTCATGCACTTTGCCTCGCCACGCGATGAGAAAAGCGGGCTAACCAAGGAATGACCGCCCTCACGTGCTTTCGCCCGCCCCCGGCGGCGGCTTCGGCACTGTCGGATGGATCACCTTCGTATAGGGCTCATTCTCGAACTCGGCCCACCATTCCGCCCATACCCGATCCTTGTCGTCCATCATCAGACTCAGCCAATTGCGCGTGCCGATGAACTTTCGATCCGTCGCGGGGAATGGGATCATGCGGGCCGTCATGTCGCGGTCGACTTCTTCCACTCTATCCGCCATCAGCGCGTAAAAGTAGAGCACCGGCTTGGGCGGTCCGGGATGGACGATGCCGGAGGAGATCAGTTGATTGATCGTGGCCGCGTGGCCGCTCCCCGTTTCGCGGTCCGACTGCAAGACGCCCAATGCGCCCACGTGCACGTCTCCCGACAAGATCGTCACGCGGCACTGCTTTGTTCTTGAGAACTCGAGCAGCTTGTGCAGCAGCCGCAAACGCTCGGCGCGATGCGGCCGGGCGCGCCAGTGATCGAGCAAGTCGTCTTCGAGCTCTTGCTGCCCCGGTATCCATTGAAAAGCCGATTCAATCGCGCCGAGATCCAAATAGACAACCGGCACGCTCGAAAGGACGAAAAGGTGACGGCAAGAATCTTTGATGTTGTCGAGCGCTCCGAGCAGGCTCGTCCAACTGTCCGCGCTCATGACCTGCTGCTCGGTCCGTTCCGAACGCAAGTCCAGCACGGCCAGGGCCATCTTGCCAAGTTCATGCACGGTGTTGAAACCGCCGCCGGCCAAAGTGCCGTCCACCTGACCCTCGACGCCGCTTTGGAGCTGAAAGACCCGAAAATGTTCGGTCGCGATCCGAAAGATTTCTTGGTAGACCTCGGAGTTATGGCGCGCGGGGGGATGCGAGCCCCATCCGTCAAAAATGTCGTGGTCGTCCCACATCATCACCGACGGGATGGAAGCAAATACTTCCCGCGGCCCCGTCTGGTTCCAGCGGTCGCAATAGAGATTGAAGTAGAAACGCTCGACCTGTTGCTCCATCCGCCGAGTGAACTTCGCCTTCCAGCGGTCCACGCCGGGCTTTTCGTTCCATTGCTTGAGGGAACCAACCGTTTCCCAAATCGAATCGGCATAGAGCTGATCCCCGCCCAGAAGCAGTAGGTGGAACGCCGAGGCGGTGTGCTTGGCTCCGAGGTCTCGCCAGCGCTCGTTCTTATCGTCAACTTGCTTCATGTACCGCGGGTCGGCAAAGCCGTTGCACGAGGCGTAGGCAAAGCGCATCGCCGTGTCAAGCCCGGGAACGGTGAACTCGTGGTCCTCGCCCTCTTCGGTCACCCGATACGAGACTGTGCGGTCGTCATCGCCCATCGCAACTGCCCAGTCGGCACAGTGCACGGTCCGTCGGTCTTGCGTCTTCAGGACGCTCGGAGCGATCTCGGTGGCGGTCCCGCCGTCCCGCGACCACGAAAGCGTATTCGTCGCGGAGTCCCCCGCGCCCCCTTCCTCGTCCACCCATAGCGCGCAGACCTTCCAGTTGTTGCCCTCACGGCCTCGAAATCCGAGAATCGGGCCCATTACGATTGCCATCTCTACTCCTTATTGCCCTGGGATCCGGCGCGCGGCCTGATGCCGGTTCGTGCGGGTCGTCAAACGGTCGGCCGGCCGGTCCTCGACAACCGTCGCGTTTTACCGCGGGCTTCTAATAGTTAAACGCGTGGTTTCGCTCGAAAGCGGGCCGGGCGCCCGGCAGATATAGAATACTCCACCGAGCGCTCCGAGGGCCTCGATGGGAACCTAAGCGATAGAAATAAAAGAGATTATATTTCCTCAAGTAACGTGACAGCGAAATCCGCCCGCGGCCGGCCCAAAGGTCCTAGACAAGAAGTACCGCTTGACCACCACGACGGCCCCGAAACCCGCCTTGCCGGTAGGCGCAATCACCGAATACCCTAAGGCCTCCAGCCTACTACGAACATCCCACTTTCGGTGTAATATCATCCACAGTTCACCCTCCCCCTTTTCGAACGAACAGCCTACGCGGAGGAGAGAAACAGCTTTATGCCCGACCCAATGGTTCACCTTGCTAAAGCGATTGGGCAAGGCAGTCCCGGCGCATCCAAAACCTTTGCGAAGCTGATCGAGCCGCTGTTCGACAAGCGCTATGCCAAGCGACATCTGGCAAAACCCGGCCCTCGGTCCAAGAGCCGCATCATCCGCAACGGCTTGACCTCGCCGGGCAAGAAAACCGGCATGGACGTCCCTTTTGCCGGATTGATCCACCCCGATAACGCCGCCACCGGCGCCTTTAGCGGCATCAGCGTCGTCTGGATGCCGGCGGGCGAGGCCGGGACGTTGATGGCCTGCGTCGTGGGCGGCGACGGCCTCGGCTGCGACCGGCAACTCTTCGAGCGGCCCGGCCCGCATCGCCGCGCCGCCGCGCTCGCCGAAAGGTCGACTCTACTCGGCACGTCCTCCTGGAGTCGCCTGAGCGGCGGCGAGTTGAACGAGGAAATCCCGTCGAGCGTGCGAGCTGGTTTCCCGGGTTTCGAGGAAATCTTCGAGCGACACGGCCGCCAGATCTATTGCATGGCGAAGGTTCCGAAGAACGCCGCCGCGGCCAAGAAGGTCGTACAGGGTTTTCTCGACCTGTACGCCTACGAGCGAGGTTGGGAGATCCAAAAAGCCGCCGTCAAGGAGTTCAACCAATTCCAAGCCGAGCTGCACGCCGGACTATTCCCCGCGACAGATGCCGAGCAAGTCAATGATTTACTTCGTCAGCGGCGTTTCGTAATTCTTCAGGGACCCCCCGGCACCGGCAAGAGCCACCTCGCCGGCCAAGTCATACGGGAATTCTTCGGCGGCAACGGCAGTGTCGTTCAGTTTCACCCCGGCGTTACCTACGAGAACTTCATCGTCGGCGTCGAACCCGACGTCCAACAACACACATCCGGCTATCACGTCAGGCCCGGCTCGCTACCCCGCGCCATGCGCATGGCGCAAAACCGTCCCTGCCTTCTCGTACTCGAAGACATCCACCGGACCGACCTGGCGAAGGTCTTGGGTGAAGCGATCTACTTATTCGAAGCCGACGAGATGGGCGGCAAGGCGACGCGGCAGATCGAATTGAATTACCAGGTCAACGAAACCCGCACGTTGATCTATCCCGGCAACCTCTACGTGCTGGCGACCTTGAACAGCGCCGACTGACAAGCCCCGCCCATCGACTTGGCGATCCGGCGGCGTTTTGCATTCCTATCCACGGGTCCGAATCGCTCGGTCATCGAGCAATGGAACTTGCTGGCGGCCCTTCAGGTCTTCGACCGCCTCGTCGACTTGTTCGTCGAACACGCATCCGACGACGCCCTGGCCCTGCTGCCCGCGCAGTCCTACTACAAAGCGGCCGATGAAGACAAATTGAAACAACGGTTTCGGCATGAACTGATCCCGCCGCTCGACGAATATATCAAGCAAGGCTACTTGGGTTCGGCCACGCCGGAACTGGTCGCCCTACGCAACGATCTGCAATGGGAGTCGCACGCCGCCGGCAAACCGAGCCGGAAGGCGCCGTCGCGCGACAATCAAAGCGCCCCAGGCGAAACGGATCACCTACGTCAGCCGGCAGACCCAGCCGCTATCCGCGTCGCAATACCAAAATACACCGTCGAAGAGGCTGAGGCCATGGGGCTCGGGGTTCTCGCCGCCGAGCTCGATTTTCGCTAGCGGGTCGCCGTTTGAAGGATCCATCTTGTAGATGGCTCGGTGATTGCTTTCCACGCACCAGATCACGCCGTCATCCCAGGCAATGCCGTGCGGGCGCTCGCCGGGCGCGGGGATGCTGTGGAGCACCTTCCCGGTCTCGGGCTGGACGCGATAAAGCGTCATCGAGGGCGGCGTCGCGATCCAATAGTGGTCGCCCACCCATTCCAGCCCGTGAGCGCCTGACGGCCGCTTGGGTTGGCCCCATTTCGGGAACCCGACTCCCGGCGTATCGAACGATTGCAAGGTTTTTCCCGTCTCGACATCAACCTTTAACGTCTTGAGGCCGTAGGTCGAAGCGATCCACAACGCTCCGCCTCCCAGCGTGATACCGCTGCCGTGAAGCGATTCGGTCACGATTTCCCGTTGCACCGAACCATCCTTATAGCTCACCAAGTGCGCTTTGTTGGGATTCTCCTGATCCAAGATCCAAAGCCCTTCCGGCGTTGCTTGCAGCCCGTTCGGCATCTTGCCCGGCGCGCGAAAAACCTTCTCGACGCGCTTTCGAATCACGGGAACGTCGGCGGGACCCTTGCGGGCGGCGGCCTCAAGCGAAGAAACAACCGCCGCGGATCCAAGCGATTGCAGAAACCACCTGCGGGATCGGTCAACTCGATTCTTCATGGTTACCTCCGGGGAAACGCGGCTCCACTGTAGCGCGATCAACGCCCGGCCGCAAGCCCCGGCGGCTCGGCATGACCCGCCGTCCGCCGGAGTAACTCTTCGTAGCCGTCCACCACCCGCTCCCAGTCATATCGTTCCCGCGCGACGTCCAGGGCTTGCCGACCCATCTCTTCCCTCTCGTTCGCCGGCAATTCGTCGAACTGCTCGATCAGCCTAGCCAAAGCGTCGGGGTCTTTGGGGAACAGCCGGCCGACATCGCCGGCGACCTCCACATTCTCCGGCTCTTCCAAAAACAACACCGGCGCCCCGCGCCCCATCGCCTCGATCAATGCCGGATGCGTCCCGCCAACCTCGGTGGCATGGATATAGGCCGCGCAATGCGACTGCAGCTCGTCGTAGCCGCGGCCGTAAACCGCCCCCGTGAAAACGATTCGCGAATCGTCGATACTCTTGACTTCGCGAATATACTCGGCGGCGTACGGTGCATCGCCAACCATCGCCAGCTTCATCTCGACCTTCGTTTTCGCAAAGGCCTCAACCACCAGCAAAGGATTGTTCTCCGGTTCCATGCGGCTCACGTAGAGAAAGTATTCGCCGGGCTCTAATCCGAAACGATCGAGCGCCTCGCGGCTCCCGACCTTCCCGGTCTCGGCGCCGTAGGCAATGAACCGGCTCTCTTTCGAATAACGCTCGGCGTAGTAACGTTGAATCACTGCGGCGTCGGTTACCAGCTCGTTCGGGAACCAGGTTGAAAGCCGTTCGGAAAGCCGATACCAGGCCCGCGCGGCGGCGTTCCACTTCTTGCGTTTTCGCTCGAGCCCGTCAACGTTAAGCACGGTGGGCAAACCGAACAGCCGCGGCGGCAATGTGAAGATCGCATTCGCCCCGTTGCAATAGAGCAACACGTCATGGCCCCTGCCCCGCATGCGTTCAACGATCACATGGAGCGTCGAGAGGAAAGTATGCGCGATCGTATCGAGATACTTGTGGGAAATGGTGGGAAGAATTTCCAGCCGGACACCCTTGTAGACCCGCTCCGGCGTCCGGATATTGTTGGCGCGGCAGTAGACCGTTACCTGGTGGCCGCGCCCGGCCAGCCTCACTGAAAGCTGCTCGGCGAAGGTTTCGAAGCCGCCGTAGTTGGCGGGGATGCCGCGTGTGCCCAGCAGGGCGACCCTCATAGAGAGAGTTTACGTTCCGGCGTCTCGTCTTCGCTCACGAGCAGGTTCTGCGCATCCGCCGTCGCCGCGGCTTGCGGTACCTCGGCGGGTTGGGAAACCGGCGAGAAGCGAAACCACTTCCGCATGTAGGCTTCGTCCACCCGTTTGCGCTCCTGGATCACACGCCGTTTCTCCATCACCCGCGACCAGTCGCGGCCAAACAGATAGAAAGCTTTGAGCGACGAACGTTCGGCGATCAAACAGTAGGCCAAAATCCCCAGGTCGCGCACCAAGATCGGGACGAAATTCCGCATATAGATGCCCGCCGTAATATTCTTCGCCCGCATCAAGAAGCGATTCTTCACCGAATGCATATTGATGTCGGGAGGAAGGAAGCGACGCATCCCCGGCCGCAGCTTGCGGACGTGATACCCAAACGCGACCGGCGTGTACATGCACTTCCAACCGTAGAGTTGCGCGCGCCAAGCCACGTCGGCGTCTTCGCGGTAGGCAAAGAAGTCCGAATCGAAAAACTCGCCTTCGACCGAGATATCGTCGATCATCTCGCGCCGGTAGCACGCCGCCGCCGCCGAGGCGCCGAAGACGTATTCAAAGTCACGGAAGTTCCCGTTGTCGGTCTCCAAACAACCCCGGTCGTGATGCCGCAGCATGGGGTTGAAATAGATGCCCGTCGTGTCGACCACGCGCTGATCGGGAATCTGAAACGAGGCGTCCATCATCAACAACTTGCCGCAAACGGTACCAAGCCTGGGGTGAGCTTCGGCAACCTGCATCAGTTGGGAGCAGAAGTCCGGCAGCAACAGCACGTCGGGGTTCAGCGTCAGCACCCAATCGCCGCGCGACATCGAGATCGCCTGGTTTTGCGCGCCGGCAAAGCCGATATTTTCCTCGTTGTAGACGACGAGGCAACGGTCTTCGAAGTGCTCCAGGATATCCGTCGTGCCGTCGGTCGAAGCATTGTCCACCACGATCACTTGCAGGTGCGGGTGTCTCTGCTCCAGCACCGATTCCAGGCAACGGCGTATGAACCGCCCGCTGTTGTAGGTGACGATCGTCACCGAAAGCATGTACTCTTGCGACATGAACTCGACTCGATTAGTGCTGAATCGCGGAAGATCGATCTACACCTCGGCCGGGAGTCCGCGATTTGGGCAGACGCCTCCCGGCAAGCAACCGTAAAACTTTTGCATAGGCTTTTCGCTCGTCCTGCCGCATGGTTCCAAGCGACCAAAGCCAACGACCGAAAACCCCAATAAAAACAACCGGAACCAACCAGGAATGGACCCGGTTCGTGAAGTGTTTCTTGCTGAAACGTAACAGATTACCATACCAAGCCAGGCGACGCATTTCCAAGCCGGCCGACCGCAGCGAATGCGCCCCTTCGTGTCGCGCCGCGCAGCCCGGTACGTAGCGAATTCGATACCCAGCCTCGTGCAGCCGGCGACACAAATCGACATCCTCGAACCAAATCGGGTGGAACTGTTCGTCCAATGCCCCGACCGCCTTCAACGCATCGCGGCGCACCATCAAGAACGCACCCGCGGGTTGTTCGACATCCTGTTCCTCGTGGGCGTCGAAATTCGGCAAACGATAGCGCCGATTGACGGGATTCGACGGCCATAGCCGATTCCAACCGAGCGTCTCAAGCGCCAACGTCGCCGCCGTGGGGAAAGCCCGCACATTAAACCCGATCTGCGGTCGGCCTTGTTCATCCACCAGCCGGCCGGCGGCCGCGCCCACGCCCTCCTCGAGGCATCGCTCGGCCAGAGCGTCAATCGGCGTCGTCAGCCGAGCGTCGGGATTCAACAAGAGAACGAGCGGTTCGTTCGATGCCGCCAGGCCCTGATTCACCGCCGCGGCGAAGCCGCGATTCTCCCGATTGCGAATCAGCAGGGCTTCCGGATGCCCGCGTTCGACCACTCGACAGGTGTCGTCGATCGAAGCATTATCAATCACCACCGGCCGCGCCGCCCCGCCCAGCGACGCCAGGCAAGACGCGATTTGCCGTCCCGAGTTGTAAGTCACAACGACGGCAACAACCTGGGGGCTCATAGGGACCGCTCCGCCGTCGGGCCGACGAATCGAAAATACCACTTCCAATACGTGTCCCAGCTTGTGGTGCGTTGCACTTGGGCGATCTGCTCCTCGGCCGCGGTCAGTACGGCCGACAGGCTGTCGGCCTCGGCACGCGCCCGCAAATTCCCCGACGAGGCCCGTATGCCGCCGAACCGTCGCACGCCGCGCGCCAGACCCCGCAGCCACGCGCCCCCGCGGCCGCGAGAGATCGCCATCGCCGCCCACAAGATCTGCGCCGCGGCGATCGATCGAGCGAAGCGCATCCACATCCGCGGCGAGTAAAACTTCGCCAACAGCAATACTTGGTGACACGTCATCCATTCGATCGTCCGGCTGCTCCATGCCCCGGCGGTCGCGCTGCCCCGATGGTACGCCGTCGCGCGCGGAACATAACGGCCGGGCAAACCGGCCGCGGCCGCGCGCAATCCGAGATCCGCATCTTCCAAATACGCGAAAAACCGCTCCTCCAGCAAACCCACTCGCTCGAAAAACGTTCGCCGAAAAACCGTCACCGTCGCGGAGGGAAAATAGGTTGTGCGCTCCGCGTCGAACCACGGGCCGTCCGCCTTGCCGTGACCCAGCCGCCACGACGTGCCCCCGCGACACACCGCGTCGCCCGCGCCGTCGATGCGGCGCCGGTCGTCGTAGTCGAGCGTCTTTCCTGTAGCGAACCACACGTCCTCTCGTTCGAGCGCGGGCAACAGCGCGCTCAGCCAATCCTCGGCCAGCTCGATATCGTTGTTCACAAAGGCAACGAACTCGCCGCGGGCGGCGTCGATGCCGCGGTTCAACGCACGGCTGACGCCGATATTCTTATCGAGCGTGACCACATGCGCTCCCCATTCACGAGCGGCTTCCACGGAACCGTCGCTCGAACCGTTGTCGACAACGATCGTTTCCACTTCGACGCCGGTGGGCCGATGCTGCGGTTTGATCGTGGCCAGCAGACGCAACAGCAACTCGCGGCGGTTCCAATTGGGAATGACGATGGAAACCGTCATCTCACGCTCTAGGGAGCGATCCAGACGCGGCAAAAAAGGCGGGCTCTTCTTGAATACCACATCCGCGCGAAAGAAGGCAACCACCCGCGGCGAATTTTGGGCGCTTTTCGGAATTTCGGCGCCCGGCCCGCTTTTCTCATCGCGTGGCGAGGCGGGCGTACGTGAACAGTACGGTGAGCAAGCGCAACGACGTAATGGCGGGCCTGTCGTGTGCTTTGCCCGTCAGGCGATGAGAAGAGCGGGCTAAGCTCGGGGGCCGGCGGCACGGCACGGCGCCGCTGATCTATCCTAACTTTCATCACTTGGCCGATTCCGCGAACCAACATCCGCCCCCCGATGCGAACCCTCCTTATCCTACGCCACGGCGAGGCCGAAGCCGCCGCGTCCTATGACCAAGACCATCAAAGACAGTTGACCGAACCGGGCCGCTCGAACGCTCGGCAGGTGGGCGCTTTCTTGAGCGCCATCGATCAGTCCCCTGATTCCATCATCTGCTCGACGGCCGCCCGCGCCCGCGAAACGGTCGAGGGAGCCGGCGAGGCCGGTGCTTGGAAATGCCCGCTACGATTCGAGCGCGAAATCTATGAATCCTCACCGGGTTTGGTCCTCGACGATATCCAACGGGAAACCGATATCACCCGCCGTCTGTTGCTCGCCGGCCACGAGCCCACTTGCTCGGCGTTGGTTCGCGCGCTTGCGGAACGCGGCCCGCTGCCGTTTCCGCCGGCGGCTATGGCCTGCCTCGCCTTCGACATCGAAAGCTGGGCCGATGCGGCCCCCGGCCGAGGACGCCTGCTGTGGGTGGTCACGCCGCAATTGCTGAGCAAGGGCCTGTGGAACGCTTTCAGAATCCCGCGCCGTCACGCACCCACAAAAAGAAATACTGAGCCCTAAGCGCAAGCGGCGGGCCGACCCGTGCTATCACCCAATCCCGGAACGGGGCAAAACCCCCAAGCGCCCGGCGCGGAACTCCCACCCGTCAGCCCGTTGCAACCGACTTCCATCGAGAACGCCGCGCTCATCGTTCAACAACAGCTTCCGCGGCCGTCGGCTCCGCGTAGTGAAGCTGCTCAATCAAACTCGTGTACTTGAGCAGCTTCGCGCGGGATTGCAACTCGACCGCGGTCTCAAACGAAAGCTCGACCGAATACACGTCGGCTCGCTCCGAATAGGAATAGCGCTCATAACGAGGCCCGGACCGCTCGACAAGCTCGATCAGAACATCCCAATAGCTTTCCTTCTTGAACCAGCGTCGCGGCTCGGCCGCTTCACGCGACAAGCTCACGTCGCCGCGTTTGCCTCGAACGACAATCAGATTGCAACGCGAAGCCTCGAAGGGCCGATCGGGGAGCGGGTCGGGGAAGGTTGTCAACAAAGCGGCCAAATCGTCCTCGTTGGCGTCGAGCGGCTGCCAGCGATAGCGCGACGGGCCGCTCACGAGAGTTCCCCGGGAAAGAATGTCACGAATGCGAGCCGCGTCCTTACCCGTCAGGCCGAGAATACGTTCAACCAGCTCGCGAGCCGGTATGTCCTGTCGCGCAACCGGGCTCATGCTGACATACCCCGCAGCTTCCGAGCTGATCTTGGTCGGGATGTGTTCCGGCAGAGCCAAGATGGACTTCGCGTAAGCGCCTCGCCGACAAACACATCCGCGAGGGACGCGCGGGCGAAGGCGGCACCGACATCAATACTAGATTCTACTCCGGCCGGTCGCCGGATCGACCGCAGGCTATCATGATTCCATGTCCGGCGACGAAAAGCCCCTGGCCGTGGTCTTGCTCAGCGGCGGGATGGATAGCTGCGTTACCGCGACCCTGGCGGCTCGCGGCCATCGTTTGGCTCTGTTGCACTCGAGCTATGGGCAGCGCACCGAAGCCCGCGAGCAGCGAGCCTTCGACGAGATCGCCGACCGACTCGGTGCCCGGCTACGCCTCGGAATCGACCAGCGCTATATGACGGCGATCGGCGGCTCGGCGCTGACCGACCGCTCGATCGACGTGCCCAGGGCCGACCCGGCGGCGGCGGATAGCGGCGTCATCCCGATCACCTATGTACCCTTCCGCAATGCCCATTTCCTCTCGGCGGCGGTGTCGTGGGCCGAAGTGATCGGTGCCGGCAAGATCTTCATCGGCGCGGTCGAGCAGGATAGCTCGGGCTATCCCGACTGCCGCCCGGCGTATTACAAAGCTTTCGAAGGCGTGATCGAGGCTGGGACGCGACCCGAGACCGAGATCGAGATCGAGACGCCGCTGATCGGACTCTCGAAAGTCGAGATCATTCGCCAAGGGTTGGCTTTGGGGGCGCCGTTGGAGTTGACCTGGTCGTGCTACCAGTCATCGGTGACGCCTTGCGGCGCTTGCGATAGTTGCGAGTTGCGCCGGCGGGCGTTTGAACAAGCGGGGGTCGAAGACCCGGGGCGCGCCCTGACCTAAGCAACCGGCGGGAAGTCAAGGGTGTCGAAAACCGGGAGATGGGCGGTCACGTGGATGCGGCGGCCGGGCTTTCCCGCCGCCCCTTCAGGGCCCTCTTTTTACTCTGCCTCTGTACCTAGGGTTCCGCCTGTCGGCTCCACCCTAGGCTATATTCCCGCCGCCGCTTCGCGGCTCGGGAGCGAATGCGGCATCCCCCCCCGGCTTCAGCGGTCGCGGAACTCTTCGAACCAATTCTGTACGATGCGGATGCGGGGCTTGCGGTCGTCGTCGCCCAGGGTTTCAATGGTGATGAAGCGGCGGCCGTCGAGCGAGACGTCATAAGTGGGATGGTGAAACTGCCAACCGAGCCCGGGGTCGCTAAACAGCTCGGTCACCGGCCCGACCGAGAAGCTCGGCTCTGTCGAAACCGCCGCCGCGTAGAGCGTATCGCCCTTGACGCAAAAAATCTCCTTGCCGTTGCGGCTCCAGCGGGCTTGCGAACCACCGCCTTCTGAAACCTGCCACTTTCCCGCGCCTTCGGGGAAGGGGCGGACGTAGACTTCGAAGCTCCCCGATTCGTTGGAGCTATAGGTGACAAAGCGGCCGTCCGGGGAAAACGTCGGCGCGGACGCTGTGAACTCCGAGACCAGGTAAGGCTGAGGTTCCTGCTCGTTGTCGGCGTCAGGCCGGACGCTCCAAATGCCGCCGGACGTGAACGCCAGAAGAAACCTCCCGTCGGGCGACCATTGCTCGACCAACGCGCCTTCGTGCAGCAACCGCGCCTCGGCGCTGCCGTCAGTCGGCTTGATGTAGATATCCCTGGTGCCGCCTCGCAATGACCAGAAGGCGATTTGCTTGCCGTCGGGAGACCACATGCAACGCGACTCGCGGGCCTTGTCAAATGTGAAGCGGGTCTTGATCGGCCGCTGCACGTCGTGCAGCCAAATGTCTTCCCTCCACGCCGACGTATCGGCCGTCGGGCGAGAGCGACGGCAGAAAGATCGTTGTCTGAGGTTGGCCGATTTCGCCGAGCTTCCGGCCGGCGCGATCCCGCCAAACCAACTGTTGAAGGCGGCCCTTGACGTCTTCGAAGTAGACCAGCGTGCCGTCGTCGGCCACCGACGCACGGGCCCCTTGCGTCAAGGGGAAGGGGTCTCCCGCGGCAGCCATCTTTTCGACGGAGAACGGCAGCGCCCAAAGCGTGTTGTCTTCGAATCCCCGCCGATGGAGAATATGTCCGCTCGGGGAGTAGGTTTCGATCAGGCCTTCCGCGACATCCGCTTCGCGGCCTGTTCGCAAGTCTCTGGCCACGATACGAATATTCTCGAGCGACAGGCCCGCCGAGTAGAGCAAGATCCGGTCGCCGGCCGATTGCACAAGACGCGGCTGGATATGGTGCTCCTCGAAACGTGCTTTCGGTACTTCGAACAGCAACTGGGGCGTTCCGCCGCGCGGCGGCACTCTGTAAGTCTCCGAGTGGCCGGCCCTCCGGCGGAGAACACAATCGAGTTGCCTTCCGGGCTCCAGGCGCCGCCCCACGAGCTCCCACTCGGGAGTTCACAAATCTTTGTCGCTCCGCCGCCCTCGATGGAAATCCTTTTCACCTCGCCGCCCGATACAAAGGCCACGAAGCGGCTGTCGGGCGACCAAAACGGCTCGACACCCAGCCCCAGCGCGGCGCCCAGCTCACGGGCGGAGTCGGTTGTCAGATCGTGGAGCCAGAGGGTATTGCTATGCAATTGGCCGCCGACATAGGCGATGAAGCGCCCGTTCGGGGAGACAGCGGCGTTTCGCGTGAATTCGCCGCTGTTAAGGTCATCGGGCGCGAGCGAGAAGCGGCGTAGGGGTGCGGGCGGGGCAGGGTCGGCGGTTTGGAATTGCGCGCCGGAAAAAAAGGCGGCTGCCGCCAACACAACCGCCCCAACAACCGCCACGAACAGCCTAACCCCCTCTCCACCGGCCGCGCAATCGTCGACTTCCCCGATTCCAGCTTCCGCTTCAAGTTCGCCAAATCAACCAAGACCGATTCCATGTCCTGGTAGCGGTCGTCGGCCTCCTTGGCGAGACACTTCTCGACGATCCATTCCAACTCGAGCGGCACCCCCGCGCGGCGAGCGGTCAGCGGCTCGTACTCTTCGTGGAGAATCGAATAAAGAATCGCCTGCGGGTATTCACCCGGGAAAGGCATCTGGCCGACGATCATTTCGTAGAGCACCACGCCGAGCGACCAAATGTCGGTGCGCTGGTCGACCGGGATGCCTTGCGCCTGCTCGGGCGACATGTAGGCCGGCGTGCCGAGCGTGGTGTTGTCCTCGGTCAGCTTCGAGCGGTCGGTCAGATGGGCCAACCCAAAGTCCATGATCTTGACAAGGCGGTCCTTGACGGTCTTTTCGATCAAGACGATGTTCGACGGCTTGATGTCGCGGTGGAAGATGCCTTTGCCGTGCGCTTCGCGCAGCCCCTTGGCGGTTTGCGTAGTGATGTCGATCACGTCGCGGAGCTTCAGCGGACCGTCGGCGATCGCATCGGCCAGGGTGCGGCCTTCGAGGAAGGCCATGGCGATGAAGGTTTCCCCGTCGGCCTCGTCGATTTCATGAACCGTGCAGATGTTGGGGTGATCGAGCGCCGCCGCGGCCTTGGCCTCGCGGACGAAGCGTTTCTTGGCTTCCTCGTTTGAGAGCATGTGCCGGGCGAGGAATTTGAGCGCGACGGTGCGTTCGAGCTTGGAGTCGACCGCCTTGTAGACCACACCCATGCCGCCCTCACCGAGCTTGTCGGTGATTTCGTAATGAGATATGACGCGGCCGATCATGGTTTCCGGCGGCGGATGCGGCGGTTGCTCAGCTCGTCGCCACCTGTAAGACGGAATAGGAACGCGCCGGCAACTTGACGGTCATCTTCGAGCCGGCGCTGGGGGCGTCGAGGGTCGCCGGGGAGATGTTTGTCGGCTTGGCGAACGAATTGGCCGCTTTGAGGTCCTTGCCGGTTAGCGTCTCGGAGGCGAGCACCTTGGTCGGCGTCATGTCGCGGAAGGTGATTTCCACTTCACGCTCATTATCGAGGTCGCGGTTGAGCAACAGCAGGCTGCAATTGCCGTTGGCGGGGTCGTGCGTGGCCGAGATATCCACAAAGGGAACTTGCTCCTTCCTGCCGACGGCCGTGCCCGTGTAGTTAGCTCCGTATTTGCGCTCGATGTCGTAGGTTTCCGACTCGACCAACAGATCGAGTACGTCACCCTTGGCGTATTTGATGCCCCAGGCATAGGGGTAGTAGATTGTCTGGCGCATGACGCTGTCTTTGTTGGTGAACAGCGCGGCGATGACGTTGACGATTTGCGCCAAACAGCCGACCTTCACTCGATCGGCTTGCCGCAACAGCGAATTGACCATGCCGCCGACGAGCAGGGCGTCTTCGAGGTTGTAGATCTCCTCGAGCAGCTTCGGCGCGAATTGGCCGCGGCCGTTCGTGTGGTCGCCGCTGCGGGCGCGATACCAGACATTCCATTCGTCGAAACTCAGCCACAGCTTCTTGGGCGACTTCAGCAGACCTCCGACATAGTCGCAAACCGCCACGGTCTCTTGGATCTGGCGCTCCATGTCGAGGTTGAACGCCAGGAAGCGAGTCGTGTCGCCGCCGGTATCCTCCTCGTTATTGCGGTAATAGCGGTGCAGCGACAGGCCGTCGACTTCGGAGTAGCATTCCTCGAGCACTTCGCGGTCCCACGCAAGGTACGTCGGCATGAAAGGCCCGCTCGACCCGCACGCGATCTGCTCGGTCGTGCGATCGACGCTCGATGTCTGATTGGCCGCGTCACGCGCCTTACGGCCGTATTCACGCGCCGGCATGTGACCGATCTGCCACCAGCCGTCCATCTCGTTGCCTAGGCACCAATACTTGACGTTGTGAGGCTTCTCGTAGCCGTGCTCGCGGCGCAGGTCGGCCCAGCGGGATCCCTTTTCGAGATTGCAGTACTCGACGAGCGCGACGTGCGTCTCGGGTGTGCCGGTGCCGAGGTTCGTCGCCATCAGAGGCTCGGTGCCGATGAGCTTGCACCAGTCCATAAACTCGTTAGTCCCGAATTGGTTGGTTTCCTGAGAATTCCAGGCACGGTCGAGCACGGTAGGACGGTCTTTCTTGGGACCCACGCCGTGCAGCCAATCGTAGCCGGAGACGAAGTTGCCGCCGGGATAGCGCATGATCGGGCACTGCAACTCCTGCATTTCCTTGACGACGTCTTTACGGAAGCCGTTCTCGTCCGCCAGAGGCGAACCGGGTTCGTAGACGCCGCCATAGATCGAGCGGCCAAGGTGTTCGAGGAAGCCGCCCATCAATCGCGGGTTCATCTCGGCACGCACGCGCGAGGCGTTGACGGTCACCTTGGTGGGGCCGCCGGATTGGGCGTAGCCGAGGCTGGTGAGCCACGAAGGGGCCGACAAGGCGGCCGAGGAAGCAACGAGGGTCTTGAGGAAATCGCGTCGTTTATTGTCAGTCATTGGAAAATGCTCAAAGCTTGCAAGGTAAATGATGCTGGGGGCCGGACGATGTTCGCCCGTCCAGGTCAGTAGATAGGGTACGACACCGAGCCGGTCAAACGGTAGGCCTGGAGAAGGGAAAAGAGCGTTCAATGTGGATTGAGGAGTGTTCTGACGAGCTGCGTCTTTTCCTCGTCTTCGCGCAGTCCCTTGGCGAGGGCTAGGCGCTGTTTGGCTTCTTCGCGCAGACCCATACGAACAAGCAATTGCCCTAGTTGATAATTGGCCGCGGGGGATGTCGGATCCAGCTCGATGGCCTTTTCGAACTGGGTACGCGCTTCTTCGTATTGGCGTTGCTTGAACAACGATCGGCCAAGGCCTTCATACGACGGAGCATGGTCGGGGTGGGCTTCGAGGATCTCCCGAAACATCCGCATCGCTTCGTCGGCATGCCCCTGTTTTTGGGCCGACATGGCGAGGTAAAAGGGCGACAAGAGTTGCTTGGGGTTGAGGCGGATGCTTTCCTTCAGATACTTCTCGGCCTGGTCGAAGGCGACCTGCAAATAGAGCACCGACCCGACGGCGTAGTGCAATTGAGGATCTTCGGGGTTCTCCTCGAGCAGAGCCTTGTAGAGCGCGAGGGCCTCGTCGTATTGGCGCGCCGCGCCGCGGGCTGTCGCCAGCCAGTAACGAGTCGGCTTGTGGCCGGGCCGCAGCCGGGCGGCCTTCTCGAGTGCCCCGGTGGAGTCTTCGATGAACTCGAGCCTGAGACTGACCGTCCCGAAGGCGAAGAGCACCTCGGGGTCGCCGGGGGCTTCGAGCTTGGCGCGAATCAAGAAAGACAGGGCCTTTTCGAGTTCGCCTTGCTTTTCGGCGATGCGGGCTGTTTGGCGCAGCGCCGGCAGCGAGCGGTCGTTGAACGTCAGAGCCCACTCGTAATTTTGAGAGGCGCGCGGCAGGTCTTCGGCAAGCAGATAGAGGCCCGCCAGATTGAACGCCAGCTCGTAGGAGGCCAGCCCTTGGCTCTTGGCGTGTTCGAGGATTTGGATCGGCTCATCGGTCAAGCCGCCGTCGGATAGCGCGAGGGCGAACTTGATCGCCCATGCGGCGGGCACGCCTCGGAGCCGCAGCCAGTCGGGAACCAGGCTTTGCGCTCCTTTGCGGTCCCCGGCGGCGGAGAAGGCGTCGGCCAGCAGTAGAAGGCCGTCGGGGGAGGCCCGCAACTGCTTCTCGACGGGCCGAGCCAACTCGATCGTCTGGCGATGATTCCCCTTCTTACTCTCGATCCGCACCAGAGCAAGGCGGGCGTTTTGATTCTCCGGGGCTAGTTCGAGGACGCGCCGAAAGAGGGTTTCGGCGCGCTCGGCTTTCCCGAGAAAGGCGTAGGCTTGGGCCAAGTTGAGGTGAGCGCCGACGAGTCGCGAGTCGGCTTTGATGGCGCGCTCGAGCAGTTGGGCGCCCTCTTGATATTTCTTTTGCCGCAGCCGAATCGAGCCCAGCAGAGCATAGGCGACCGGTTGCGTGGCGGGGTCTTGGAGAGCCGGCTGGATTGCTTCCTCGGCCGACTTCAGGTCGCCCTTCCGCATCAATTCCAACGAACGTCGCAGTTGGTCGGCCGAGTCGGGCGCGGCGACGGCGGGTAGAGTGATCACAGTCGCCAGGCAGGCACACCCAAGCAGAACGAGGAGCGGTCTGAGAGCTTTTCGCGGCATTGTGATCCGACGCCCCGAGGAGCAACCCGGCGGAGGGCCCGAGGCCCCCTGAGGGCATTCTATCGAAGGGTGACGGCTTCTGGGCGAACATCTACTATGCGAACATCAAGATGTGTCGTTCTGCCTCCGTTCGCGGGCTCTGTTACTGGCTCTCAGCGCTCTGACGACCGCGGCGACAGCCCGCCCGGCGGCGGCCGCCGAGGACGCTCTCCCCTCCTTCTCGCTCATCACCGATCAAGCCGGCCTGGCTTACAAGATCACCTGCGGCGATCCGGTCACCCACTCCCTGATCGACGTTAACGGACAAGGCGCTTGTTTCCTCGACTACGACGGAGACGGCTATCTCGACATCTATCTCGCCAATGGCTCCTCGCAAGCCCTCGATCGCGCCGGTACGCCGCCCCATGACTACCTGCTGGGGAACCAAGGCGACGGCACGTTCGCCGACGTCACCCAGCGCAGCGGCCTCGGCGATACGAGTTGGTCGAGCGGCTGCGCGGTGGGCGACTACGACAACGACGGCGACCCCGACCTCTATGTCACCAATTACGGCCCCAATAAGCTTTACAGAAACGACGGCGGCGCTTTCTCCGACGTGACCGAGCTGACCGGCGTCGGCGGCCCTGGCTGGACACCCCCGAAATGGACCATGGGGGCCGCCTTCGCCGATGTCGACAACGACGGCGACCTCGATCTCTTCGCCGCCAACTTTACGAAATTCGATCCCAAAACCTCTCCACCGCCCCCGACCAAGGCCAGCCCCTGCAAGCTCAAGGGCGTACCGATCGTCTGCGCGCCCGACTACTACGAGGGCCAGCAAGACCTGCTCTATCTCAACAATGGCGATGGGACCTTCAGCGAGGTCGCCGAAGCGGCCGGTCTGCACCAGGCCAAGCCCGGCCACGGCTTTGCCGTCGTCTTCTCCGACTACGATGATGACGGCGACCAAGATCTCTACGTCGCCAACGACTCGGGCCCCAACTTCTATTACGAAAACGACGGCGAGGGAGCGTTCAACGACATCAGTTGGGAATCGGGCGGCATGGTCAACGAGCATGGCGAGCCGGAGGGCTCGATGGGTCTTACGGTCGGCGACTACAACAACGACGCGCGGCTCGACATTTTCGTCACCAACTTCATCGAGCAGTCGAACACGCTCTACGAGAACGACGGCGACAACATGTTCATCGACCAGACGAGCAGTTTGGGGCTCGATCCGGTGGGCTTCAACTACAGCGGCTGGGGCACGAAGTTTATCGACTTCGACAACGACGGCCGGCTGGATCTCTTCATCACCAACGGACACACCGACGAACGTCTCGAAGCGCGCTACCCCAACGACACCTACGCCGAGCCCAACTACCTATTGCGCAATGTCGACGGCAAGCGATTCGTCGATGTCTCCGACGCCGTCGGCATGCGGAAGATCGAGAACCGCGTCGGGCGCGGCAGCGCTTTCGCCGACTTCGACAATGACGGCGACATCGATGTGCTCGTGATCAACAAGAACGAAACACCGACGTTTCTGCGCAACGACGGCGGTCATCGCCGCCATTGGCTCACGATTCGCGCGCAGGGCACCCAAAGCAACCGCGACGGCATTGGCGCGAAGATCTTCGTCACGGCCAATGACGTCCGCCGGGTGTTCGAGGTGCGCGGCAGCGACAGCTACCTTTCCAGCAACGATATGCGCGTGCATGTCGGCTTGGGCGATGCCGAATCGGCTGACTTGGAGATCCGCTGGCCCTCGGGCCAACGCGACCGCCATGAAGCCGCGGCGGCCGGGAAGTTCTATCTCGCGGTAGAGGGCAAACCTCTTAAGCCCGACCCGCGGACGCCGCCGCTTCGCAAGCCTTAGTCGGCCTTTGTCGTCGCCTGACGAGGTCGATTGGGGAGGCGGGTTGCCGGGCAGGCCTGGAGACCTCCGCACTGGGGCGGACGTTTTGCGTTTTGGAGGAGAAGAGATGTCGCCTTGAGTGGCGACACGGCACGCATGAGTGCTTGCACCGCCGTGAAACTACCGCGCTGGGAAGCCACTCTGAAAGAGTACAGGGGGAGGGGATGATCGAGGAGATTGCGGGGTCACGGCCCCAACGGCTCGGGTCGCCCCGGAGGCCCGGGCAGCCGCGGGCGCTCACGAAACTGCTCATACCAATTCTGAACAATGCGGATGGTCGGCTTGGGGATTTCGCCCGTGTCGGTGATCGGCTCGACCAGCAGGAAGCGCTTGCCGTCCGCCGAGACATCGTAGGGGGCATAGTTGCCGCCGGGCCGCAGCCCCGGGTGATCGAACAGACGCGTCGACTTGCCGATCGAGAAACCATCCTCGGTCGAAACTTCGACCGCGATCAAGGTTTCGCCCTCGACGTAGAAAAGCTCTTTGCCGTCGCGGCTCCAGCGGACTTTCGTGCCGCCGTTGCTCGACACCGTTACCCGCCCGCCGGGCTCGGGAAACGTTTGGACGTAAACCTCGAACTGACCCGACTCATTGGAAACGTAAGCGACGTAGCGACCGTTTGGAGACAGCTTCGGCACGGCCTCGGCGAACGGTGTTTCCGTAAAACGATGTTGCTCCCAAGTGTCTTTCTTACGCTGCAAATAGTAGAGGTCGAACGCGCTATGGAACAGGAGATAGTCCCCGTCCCGCGACCAATCCCCCAGCACCTCACGGGCCGGCGACGACAGCAGAGCCGACTCTTCACCGGAGCCGTCCGCTCGGCGCACGAAGACATCGCTGTTGCCCGAACGATTGGAAGAGAACGCGATTTGCTCGCCGTTGGGCGACCATTGCGGCCTTCGATCCCGCCCAGGGTCGCTCGATATGCGGGTCCTCACGCCTCGGCCTATGTCATAGGCCCACACATCCGCATTCGCTCCCTCGGTTGCCGTCACGGCAACCCGGCGGCCGTCCGGCGAGAGCGCGGGACTACCGAGTGCATCGCCCGTGAAGCCGACCGCCTTCAGGTTGCGGCCCGCGCGGTCGAGCCACACCAGCCGCCCTTTCCCTAAGTCCGGGCTGTCGAGGTACACGAGCGTTTGATCGGCCGCGACCGTCGGCTGAAAGGCGTTTTCCGCTACTGGAAACGCTTCACCCTCGGCTTGAAGCGTGTCGAGCGAAAAAGGCATAGCCCAAAGATCATGGGGCGACAGGAGCGCGGACTGGTAAACAAGGTGGCCGCTACTCGAAAAGAAAGGGAACGTTCCCGGTCCAAGCACCCGCTGCCGGCCGGTTTCGAAGTCTTGAACGACGATCTTCTGTCCCGAAAAGTTCCCAACGAAAAACGCCAGCACCCGGCGCCCCGCTTCGGGAGGCAGGAAATGGGGAAGGCCAAGAGCCGACTCCCCTTCTTGCGCGCCTTCTACGTCCTTCGGGGAAAGCAGCAAGCGGACAACGCCGCCCCGGGCCGAGACTTCATAAAGACCGCGGGCGCCGTCCTCACCTCTTGCGGCGAAAACAATCACTTCGCCGTCGAAGCTCCAGGCGCCCCCACCCGCGCCACCGCTGGGCACGGCGCAAAGGCGCACCGAGGGTCCCCCTTCGACGGAAACCTTTCTGAGTTCCCCGCCGGAATGGAACCCAATGAAATCACTGCGCGGGGACCAAAAGAGTGTATGTGCGCCATGGGTTCCGTCAATGGCGCGGGGCTCCTGCCGGTCGAGGTCTTGCACCCAGAGCAAGCTTTCGTCCCCCGGCGAAATGAAAGCGACATGTCGTCCGTTGGGCGATATCGCCGCGTTGCCTTGAAACAGGCCTGGGTTTACCCCAACCGAAGGTGTGAGGGCAAATCGGCGCAGGGGTCTTGGGCCTCGGAAGCCGGGGCCGCGCAGGTACAGCACGGCGACCGCGGCGAGCAGGAGGAAGACGGTTGCGTAGAGGACGCGATCTTTCAGGCGACGGCGCTTTTGCGCGGAGCGCGCAGCCGACTCGGGCACGACATTGATCGTCACGGAGCGTTTGAGTTGGGTGTCTTCGGCGCGGTAGGCAACACTGTCGCCTTGGGAGGCGAGGTCTTCGATGACGTGGTACTTCACCAGCGGGTGGTTCGGCTCGCCGGCGGTTTCACTGGGACTCGGTGTCGGCGAGGTGAGTGCTTGTTCAGGCGTCGGAGCCGACTCGGGCGCGGAGGCTTGGACACCCGTGGGTAGCGGAGCGCTCCCAGGCGGCCCCGTCAGCGTATGTGGCGGCGTGGAAGCCTGCTCCCAGCCGGCGGCCGTGCCCAGGGCGGCGGGCCGTGTTCCCATCTCACTCGGCAGCGGGGGACGAGTGGTTCGTCCAACGGTCGAGCGGGCGGTTTCGAGCTTCTTGCGCAACGTACTCAGATCGAGGATCAGCGCCGATGCGTCCGGGTAACGGTCCTCGCGCTTCTTCGCCAGGCACTTGTCGACGATCCACTCGAGTTCCATCGGGACGCCCGTACGCAGACCCGTCAGCGGCTCGGGGGCTTCGTGCAGGATCGAGTATTGCACCGCCTGGCTGTAGTCGCCGCGAAACGGCAACTGTCCCGAGATCATCTCGTAGGTCACGCAGCCAAGCGCCCACAGATCGGTGCGCTGGTCGGTGCCGGCGGCCTCGGTCTGCTCGGGCGACATGTAGGCCATCGTGCCGAGGGCGGTCTCGAGCTCGGTGAGTTTTGACCGCTCGGAGAGCTGCGCGAGGCCGAAGTCCATGATCTTGATGAGGCGCTCGGAGCCCTCGTTGAGAAGCATCACGTTGGCCGGTTTGATGTCGCGGTGGAAGATGCTCTTGCGATGCGCCGCTTCAAGGCCGCGGGCGATCTGGACGGCGATGTCGAATACATCGTTGAACGGCAGCGGCCCGGTGGTGATCTTACGGTCGAGGGTTTCGCCGTCGAGGTGCGCCATGGCGATGAAGGTTTGTCCCTCGACCTCGTCGATTTCGTAGACGGTGCAGATGTTGGGATGATCGAGCGCGGCGGCGGCCTGGGCCTCGCGGAAGAAGCGCGTCTTGGCTTCGTCGTTTGAGAGCAAATGCGCCGAGAGGAACTTGAGGGCGACGGCGCGCTTGAGCTTGGTGTCCTCGGCCTTATAAACGACACCCATCCCGCCCTCACCGAGCTTCTCTGTGATTTCGTAATGCGAGATGGTGCGGCCGATCATGGCGGGGAGCCCGCGGAGTGGGACCTGAAGAGATTGTACAGAAGACCGGCTTGGGTTGCCGTGAGGGGGGCGACATCAATTTGGTGCGCGGTCGTTTGGCCGGTCGCTTGTGCTCTGGGCTCTGATTCTATTGCTCGCATGGCCGGAGCCACTTCCTACATTTGGGCGCATACGAAACCGATCCGGGCGGAGCGGGCTCAGGCTTTGGGGTGGCTGCGGTCGTAGGTTCTCATGAGTTCCTCGAGCGAGAGTTGGGTGTATTTCTGCGTGGTTGAAAGGCCGGCGTGACCGAGGAGTTCTTGAATGGCGCGGAGATCGGCGCCGTCGCTCAAAAGGTGCGTGGCGAAGGCGTGCCGCAAGGCGTGGGGGTGAAGCGTCGGGTCGCCGGAGAACAGCAGCGCGTAGCGTTTCACGAGCCTTTGCACGCTGCGCGCGGTCAATCGTCCGCCTCGTGTATTGAGTAGTAGAGCGTCGACTGACGGGCGCGCGGCTTCGCCTGATCCCGCGCTCGGCGGCGGCTCTGTGCGAACCTCGTCTCGCAATTCCAGGTACCGCCGCAAGGCCTTATCCGCCTCGCCGCCGAAAGGTACTTGGCGTTGTTTGCCGCCCTTGCCGTGCACGACGATCCAGCGTTCTCGAAGGTCGAAATCAGCGCGGTCGAGCGCTACCAACTCTCCGACGCGCAGACCGCAACCGTAGAGCAGCTCGAAGATCAGCCGGTCACGGGCGGCCATGAAGCCTGCCCGGCGTTGGTCGCCCTCGCCGGAGGATTCGCGGTTCTTCGTTCCGCCGGGCGAAAGCGTTCCGACCGAATCGACGAGCCGATTCGTCTGCTCGGCCGTCATCACGGCGGGCAGGGTTTTCGGCAGCTTGGGGGTGTTGAGCAGAGCGGCCGGATTACTCGGGACCAATCCTTCGCGCACGAGGAATCGGAAGAAAGCGCGTAAGGCGGCGAGCTTTCGCGCCACCGAGCGATTGGTGTTGCCTCGCTGAAAGCAGTCGGCCATATACTCGCGAATCTCGAGCGGCTCGAAGTCCGCGGGCGCGGGCGGCGTTTCCCCAAGGGGAGAGAAATAGGCCGTGAAGCCTTTCAGGTCCGAGGCGTAGGCGCGGATCGTGTTGGGGGAGAGATTGGCTCGCCGCAGGGAGGCCAGAAAGCTCTCGCCGGCCGCTTCGAGAAGAGTGTGCTGATCCGCCATGGCCGCCCCTCCATTCTCGCAACCGGCGGGACGTAACGGGGGGGGCTCAGGCATCGGCCGGAATGCCCGTGGCGGGAAAACGGGTTGACAAATAGGCGAACAAAAAACGAATATAAATTGTGCTTGCCGAGTCCCACCAACCTCCCGCGCCCCTCGTCGGGATCGCTCGTTTAGCGGCCGAAAGCGAGAAGCTGCCGTCGAAATCGACGGTTGAATACTTCGACCTGCCGACCCGCGGCTTGCTCAATCGGTCGTCTAATCCGGCGATGCCCTTTCGGTGGACGATCAACCCCTATCGGGGCTGCGAGTTCGGCTGTAAGTATTGCTATGCCCGCTACACGCACGAGTTCATGGGCATGGAAGACGGGCGGTTGTTCGAAACGAAGATCTACGCCAAGCGAGACGCCGCGCGGGTTCTGCGAAACGACCTGAGAAGGCGTCCCGAGGGGGCTATCGCGCTGGGAACGGCTACGGACCCCTATCAACCGGCGGAAAGGCGCTTTGGGTTGACTCGGGCGATCCTCGAGGTCTTTGCCGACGAGGGTGGGTATGAGCTGTCGATCACAACGAAATCGGACTTGATCGTTCGTGACGTCGGGCTGCTGGTTGAAGTGGCGCGCTCGAATGTGCTTTCCGTCAACATGACGGTGACGACGATGGACCGCGATCTTGCGCGCTTGCTCGAGCCGCGTGCACCGCGTCCTGATTTGCGTCTGCGGGCGGTGGAGAAGCTGGCGGAAGCCGGAGTGGAGGTGGGCGTGTTCGCCAATCCGGTGATGCCGTTGATTAGCGATTCTGTCGAAAGCCTGTCGGCGGTTGCCGAAGCCGCCGCCAACGCCGGGGCGGGTTATTTCGGTGGGGGGACGCTGTTTTTGATGCCCTGCGCGCAACGGCAGTTCTTTCCTTTTCTTGAGGAGAACTTCCCCGCGCTGGCCGAGCGGTATAAACGACGCTACGGCAAACAGCCCTATTTGCGGGGGGATTATGCGGATCTGATCCGCCGCCGAGTTTGCGAGGTTCGCGCGCGATATGAGTTGGCTTCGGCGCCGAGAGACTATGTTCCCGAGGTTGCGCCGGAGGAGGCGCAGTTGCGCCTGTTCGGGTAAGGGCGGAGCGCTACGCGGGAGATATCGCCAGGAGCGGCGACACGGCACGCTGAAGCGTGCGCCACGTCGGGCGACGTGGCCGGCCGGCTACCACAAGCCCGGCAGCCAAGTCACGAACCCGGGAATGAGAATACAAAGGGCGACGACTCCCAGCATCACGGCCAGGTAGGACCAAATCACGCCGAAGGTACGGCTCAGCGGGATTTTCGCGATGCCGCAATTGAGGCACAGCAGCAGCGATACCGGCGGGCTCACCGTCCCGATCAACGCGGTCATCACCAGCACGACTCCCAGGTGTACCGGGTCGATGCCCACCGCGACGCCCGCTCCGTGTATCGGGCTCGCCAGCATGATGAGCAGGGGCGTCGTGTCAATCACCATCCCGAGAATGAAGACGAACAGCGTGATCAACAGCATCACGCCCAAGGGGTTCGCCGTGACCCACGCAATGGCCTCGATCATGCGGTTGGCGAACAGGTTGCGGACAAGGATTTCGCTGAACACCTTGGAGACCGCGATCACCGCCCAGATCGTCACCGTTGTGTAGGCCGCTCGGCGAATGCAGGCGATCACGTCCGCCAACGACAGCTCGCGGTAGATCAGGCCCGACAACAGCAAGGCCGCGACGCAGGCGAGGATCCCCGCTTCGGTCGGCGTCACGATGCCGCCCACCAGCCCGATCACGACCACGGCCGGAATCAACAGCGCCGGCATAGCCGACCAAGAGGCTCGCGCGATTTCCCCGAGCGCGGCGGGCCGCTCCCGACTGCCGCGGTACCCTCGCTTGAGCACCCAGTAGTGCGTCACGCCCATCAACGAAAGCCCCAGCAAGATTCCCGGCAGCGCTCCGCCCAAAAAGAGCTTCGAGACCGACGTTTCCGTCAGAAAGGCGTAGAGAATCATCAAGATGCTGGGAGGGATGATCGGCCCGCAGCAGGAGGACGTCGCGGTGACGACCACGCTGATGTCGTCGTCGTAACCTTCCTTGGCCATGGCGGGAATCATGACGCCGCCGATGGCCGCGCTGTCGGCGGTGCAGGAGGCTTGAATCCCGGAAAAGACCATGCTCGAGAGAATGTTTACCTGCGCCAGGCCTCCGCGCAAATGCCCGATCATGAGTTTCGAAACGTCGATGATGCGGTGAATCAGCCCGCCCGAGGCCAGTAGTTCCGCCGCCAGCAAGAAGAACGGAATCGCGACCAGGACAAAGGAATCAACGCCGGCGAACATGCGAGAAGGCAGTAAAGCCGCGCTCTCCCCTTGAGCCAACAGAATGACCGTCGACGCAACGCCGAGGCTGTAGACCAGCGGGACATGGAGCACCACCAACCCCAGCACGATCACAAAGAGAGCCAAGATCGTCAGCATGCGGATTGAATCATTGCCGGGGACGGACTTAGGAACGCAACGTCTCCACAATCAGCCGCAGGCGTTCGACGGCAACGAGTACGAAACCGGCCGGGATGACGAGGTAGATGACCCCCATCGGAAGCCAGGCGAAGGAGTTCGTGGCGTAGAGCATCGTCGTCGGCAGAAACTGCGTCGAAGCGGCTAGAACGACAAGGGAAAACGCCAGCGCCAGCACATGGGTCAGGGCGTCGAGTCGCCGCTGCCCGCCCTCTCCGAGGCGGTCCCGTAGGAAATCCACCTGGAAGTGCAAACCCTCGCGGTCCGCGACATGCCATAGCAGAAACAGAATCCAGATGAACCCAAAACGGCTGAACTCCTCGACCCACATCAGCGGGTTGGCGAGAGCTGTGTAGCGCAGGAAAATGTTGAGCGACTGTAAGAACAGAACGGTCGAGAACAGCAGGACGGCCGCCCACTCGGCGAACGTCTTGGTCAGTTGGGAATAGCGTTTCACGGGGAGAGATGATTATGCCAGACCGAGCCGGGGGATGGCGTCGGCAAGACGGACGGCCTTCAACCGAGACGGCCGTGCGCTCGGAAATCCACCGACCCTAACTGTCGGTCAGGCGGGATGGCGGCCTATGGTTGAGGGTTGCGAGTCGCTTGCGTTCCGCGGTCTGGTTCTTCCCAATAGCCGGCGCGGGCTCGCACGACGGTCTTGGGGCGCTTGACTCGTACGCTGACGTTGCACCGAGCGAAAACAAGACTTCCGGGCGGGCTTGCTCGACAAAACGTTTGGCCTTGCGGTAGGAGCCCTTGTGACTCGGGTCGAGTAGAGGCTGATCGAGGTAGACCCAGGTGAGCCCGGCCGGAGTGGAACCGGAAGGCGAAGTAGGCGGACGCGCGTTCTGTTGATCGTTGGTGTTGGGTCCGTCCTTTTTGGACGAGGGCACGAATTCGAAGGTCGCGATCTGTTGCCGCCGCCCGTCTTCAAAGAGCCTGAAGTCGCTTTTCGAAAGTCCCTCAACGGCGAGGCCTCTTTGATCAACGACCCGAACCTCAACTTCCATCAGCGCCGTTTCGGCTCGGAAGGTGACGTCGGCGTCCTGGGTTTGGGGAAAAGACGCGGACGCCGTCGAGCCACTGAAGGGGAGAATCGACGCAAGAAGGGAAACGATCAGTTTCACCCGACGCGAGACGCGATTGGACTGTGATTGGCTTCGTGTCGGCATGTCCCAACAAACACCCCAACGAGCCGGCGAATCCGTGACTGCACCACATCACGCAGCCTATTCTAGCGTTTCGGTGATCGGCCTGTCGGGACTGTGTCAAGAACACGGCTCTCGCGGCTTCGTGACGCTGTTGGTTGCCGTCTCGATGGCGCTCGACTACTCTGATACCAGGCGGCTCGGTGCCTAAGGAGTTTGGCATGGCTTCTCAGAGTCGACGCAATTTTTTGAAAAGCTCAGCCGGGTTGGCGGCGGCGGGTGGATCGGCCGTTCCCCTGACGGCGGCGTCTTCATCGCGCGTGCTCGGCGCGAATGATCGTATTCGCGTGGGGTTGATCGGTTGCGGCGGAATGGGCCGCGGCGACCTGCGCGATTTCCTCAAGACCGGCGAGGTCGAGTGCGTCGCGCTTTGCGACGTCGATAAGGCGCGGATCGACGAGACGCAAGAGAAGGTCGTCGAATGGGCCGATCAAAAGGCCGAGTTCCTGACGCAAGACTTCCGCCGCGTGATCGACCGTAACGACATCGACGCCGTCATCGTCGCCACGCCCGATCACTGGCACGCCATTCCGACGATCATGGCTTGTAAAGCCGGCAAAGACGTCTATGTCGAGAAGCCCTTGGCCCTGACGGTCCCGGAAGGCCGCGTGATGGTGGATGTCGCGCGCCGGGAAAAACGCGTTGTGCAAATGGGAACGCAACAACGCAGCGCCGAACACTATACCGATGCGGTCGAGTACGTCAAGAGCGGCAAGCTGGGGCAGATTCGCTTAATCAGGACGTGGGTCTACCTGGACTGGAAAGGCGAGACGCCGGTTCGCGCCGACAGCGCGCCGCCCGAAGGCGTCGATTACGACATGTGGCTGGGACCGGCGCCGAAGCGGCCTTTCAACGAGAACCGCTTTCACTTTAGCTTCCGCTGGTTTTGGGACTACTCGGGCGGTCTGATGACCGACTGGGGCGCGCATATGATCGATATCGCCAACTGGGCGATGGGGATCAAGGCGCCGACCTCGGCGGTGTCGATCGGCGGCAAGTTCGGGTACCCCAACGACGGCGCGCAAACGCCCGACACGCAACAAGTGCTGTGGCAGTATCCGAACTTCAGCATGATTTGGGAACACGCGCTGGGCGTGGGACGAGGCCCGGAAGCCCGCGAACACGGCGTGCAGTTTCACGGTAATGACGGCGTGCTGGTGATTGATCGCTCGGGCTGGGAAGTGTATCCCGAGACGGATCAGCTTGATTTCAAGAAGTACAGGACGTTCAAGTCCGAGGGGATGCCGCGGCAGCAGGTGCGGACCGACAAGCTCGACTACCACCTCACGCACGTCGAGAATTTCCTCGAATGTATGCGGACGCGCGAGAAGCCGCGCTCCGACATCGAGATCGGCCACGATTCGATGATCGCCTGCCATCTGGGGAACCTGGCGTTTCGGCTGGGGCGGCGGGTCGATTGGGATATCGACAATGAGCGCCCGATCAATGACCCGGACGCGGACAAGCTGTTTCGCCGGGAGTATCGCAAGCCTTGGAAGCTGGAGGCGTAGGGCGGGCGTTCGAGCGTTCTCGTGGGCCCGGTGGACCGCGGTGAACCGGGCTGAGCGCGGACTTGGGTCCGCGCCTCTGATTCCGCTGCTCGCATTGCCGGCGGGATGTTCCACATTTCTGTCGCTCGCACAGGCCGGAAAACGGCGCTGAACGGCTTCCCCAGGGGGCCTGCTACCATGTGTTGATGCAGGACTCGATATGGTTCCGCACTCTCCCCCGAGAACTGCGCGAGACATTACAACAAAGCGAGGAATTACCCGAAGAGGCGGAAGTCGTTATCGTCGGCGCCGGGATGGTGGGGCTGATGACGGCCTACTACCTCACCGAGGCGGGCGTTGGCGATATTTGGGTGATCGATCGCAGTACCGCCGTCGGAGAAGCGAGCGGGTCGAACGCCGGGGGCTTGTGGTACGCCCAGCAGAGTCCCGAAATGGGGCCTCTGGCCTCGTTGGTGAAGAAGACGGCGGAGTTGTATGAGGAGTTGGGCGAGCGCTTCGAGTTTGACCTGTGCAAGCCCGGGATGCTGCAACTGTTCTTTACCGCCAAGCAGGCCGCGCAGCGAGCCGCTTTGGTCAAGGCCGTCAAGAAGGCCGGCTTCCGCGCCGAGAGCGTTTCGCCGAAACAGGTTCGCGAGCTAGAACCGACTTTAGGGACGAATCCCAAAGGCGGCATCTTCTATCCCGACGAAGGACGCCTGCACCCCGCCCGCCTCGCCGGCAATTTGGCGCGATATTTGCGCGAAAAGGAAGTGCGTTTCGCGCTGGGCGTCAAGGTGGAAAGTCTCAACCCCCAAATCGAAACGGCCCAGGGGGAGTTTTCCGCCGGCACCACCGTGATTACGACGGGAGCGTGGACGCCTCTTGTGACGGCGGAGCTGGGCTGGAAGCCGCCGATCAAACCGATGCGGGGCACGTTGTTGGCCATGGAACCGATACGACAGACGCTGCGGCACACGGTGATGACGCCCAACTACTATTACTGGCAACTCAGCGAAGGCCACATTGCCGGCGGCGGGTCGATCGAGGACGTGGGCTTCCGGCGAGGCACGGAGGAGGAAACGGTCTCCTCGATCCGTGCGGAGATGAACGAGCTGGTGCCCTCGGTCGCGCAACGCGCCGAGGCATGCCGCTGGTCGGGCTTTCGCCCCTTTTGCCAGGACGCGAAGCCGGTGATCGGCGCCGTCCCGGGCCAGGACAACATGTTTGTCGGTGCCGGCCATTTCAAGAAGGGCATCATGATGGCCCCGGTAACCGGCAAGATCTTGGCGGATCTGGTGACCGAAGGCAAGACGAAACTGGGGATCAAGTCCTTCAACCCAGGCCGCTTTCGGCGCAGAAAGTAGCCTACGGGAACTTGGCGGACCGGCGGAGACAAGCTGAGAGTTTGTCGGAACCCGGGGGCTGGGGCAAACACGAGTGTTTGTCGCCACCGGCTGCTAACCCGCTTATCTCATCGCCTGGCGGCGTCGCGGAGGTCGCGGCCGGTTATCTCTTCCGATGGATCGATTCCGAGCACGGCTAGGATCGTTGGGGCGATATCGCGGAGCGAGCCGTCGGTGCGCAAAGGGCCGCTGTAGTCGCTCATCAGAACCAACGGTACCGGGAAAGTCGTGTGATAGGTATGCGGCAGGCCGGTTTCGGGGTCAACTAATAAGTCCGCATTGCCGTGGTCGGCGGTGATGATCCAGGCGCCGCCCTTTTCGCGCAAGGGGCCTTCGATCTTCCCCAGGCAATCGTCGACGGTTTCGATCGCTTTCACCGCCGCCGGGATCACGCCGGTGTGCCCGACCATGTCGCCGTTGGCGAAGTTGACGACGATCAGATCGAAGTCGCTTTCGATGCCGCGAAGCACGACTTCGCATACGCCGGCGGCGCTCATTTCCGGTTGCAGGTCATAGGTAGCAACCTTGGGTGAGGAGACCATCTCGCGCTCTTCACCGGGGAAGGGCTTCTCGCCGCCGCCGTTGAAGAAGTACGTCACGTGCGGGTACTTCTCGGTTTCGGCGACCCGCAGGTTGCGCAGCCCGGCTTCGGAGATTATCTCGCCGAGAATGCGCTCGGGGTGGAACGGCGGCAGGACGACGGGGAAACGGTAGTTCTTGTCGTACTCCGTCATCGTGACGTAGTGGAGGTCGCGGGGCATCACGTCGCGGGGCAGGCCTTCGAGGGAGGGATCGTTGAGGGCCAGCGAGATTTGGCGGGCTCGGTCGGCGCGAAAGTTGAAGAACAGAACCGCGTCACCGTCTTCGACGGTGGCCAGGGGTTGCCCGGCGTCGTCTTGTAAAACCGCGGGCTCGACGAACTCGTCGGTCACACCGCGCTCGTAGGACGCGCGGACGGCGGCCACCGGGTCGCTCGCCATGACGCCTTCGCCGGTCACCATGGCGCGGAAGGCGCGCTCGACGCGCTCCCAACGCCGGTCGCGATCCATGGCGTAGTAGCGACCGCTGACCGAGGCGATCTTGCCGAAGCCGATTTCACGCATTTTGGCATCGAGCTCGGCGATCGAGTCGGCCCCGCTTTCCGGCGGCACGTCACGGCCGTCGGTGAAGGCGTGGACGAACACGTTTTCGACGCTTTTCCGTTTGGCCATCTCGAGCAGAGCATAGAGGTGCGAGCAATGCGAGTGAACGCCGCCGGGGCTGACTAGGCCGAGGAGATGGAGTCGGCGCGATCGGGCGTGCTCCATGGCGCCGTTGAGGACCGGGTTGTCGAACAGCTCGCCGGTCGCGATCATGTCGTCGATGCGAGTGACGTCCATCCGGACAATGCGGCCGGCGCCGATGTTGAGGTGACCGACTTCGCTGTTGCCCATCTGACCGTCGGGGAGTCCGACGAAAGGGCCGTCGGTGCGGATAGTGGTCGCGGGAAACTCGGCCCGCAGGCGGTCGAAATTGGGAGTGCGGGCCATGGCGACGGCGTTGTTGGCGGGGTCGGGGTTTTCTCCCCAGCCGTCCATGATGGTGAGAACGAAGGGTTTGTTGCGACGTGCGGGCATGGTGTTGATTCTTTATTATCTCAGGGAGTCGGGAGGGCGGCTGAAAACGTGCGGAGTGCCCGAAGCCTCGGCCGGCCTTGCGACGGACAGGACGGAGCGAATCGGGAGTGGGGTAGGATTGGGGTCGTTGACTGTCGATGCCTGAGATCAGCCGGTTCTTTGGAATCGTCGTTCGGATGTATTAAGCTGACCCATCCGCCGCCGCGCTTTCATGTGCGGTACAGAGGGCACAAGGCCATCGTCGCGATCGACACGCTTGCCGTACTGGAGGGGCAAATCCCGCCCAGGGTTCTTGGATTGGTGACGGAATGGGCGGCGCTCCGCCGTGCGCGGTAGAGCGAAAACTGGAACTTGGCGGGCGATCACGCACGGTTGAAAATGTTGAAAATGATTCAGCCCTTGGAGTAGGTGATGCTGGAAGATATGCCGACGGGAAGACGGCCCCACCCAAGCTATGATGAAACCGGTTCCGATTCCGCGTGAATCGCGACCGCGCCGTCGTGGTTGATGCGCCTACAACCTGCATTAACCGCGACCGTCCCAGGCTATGACCGATTCCGATCAGGTTCAACCCTTCGCCCCGCGGCCGGTGGAAACGGGGGGCGGCGCGCGCGCGAAAGCGGCGGCGGCGGAGTTTCAATGCTACATCTGCGCGGAGGGGTCGGAGGAGATTTGCGTTCGCTGTACGCGGGACGCCTGCGGGAATCACCTTTGCGAGAAGTGCCTTCGTTGTAGCGACTGCTGCGGGTGCGAAGAGGTTCGGGCGTGAAGCGGGTCTCTCGATCTTCGCCGTAACGGGCTGTGAGCCGGATTACCACCGATCAGTACCGAAAGCCGCCAACCCTCCGCAGGGCGGAAGCACGTATAATCTCGGGTCGGGGAGCAATCAGGCTTTATGGACAAAAAACGCACGCTTCGCAGTCAAGATTGGTTCGGGCGCAAGGATAAGCTCGGCTTCATCCATCGCTCATGGATGAGGGGGTACCCGACCACTGTCTTCCAAAACAAACCGGTCATCGGAATTTGCAATTCCTGGAGTGAGTTGACGAGCTGCAACTCCCATCTGAGAGAAGTCGCCGAGGCCGTCAAGCGGGGCGTTTGGTCGGCGGGCGGGTTCCCGCTGGAGTTCCCGACAATTTCGCTCGGCGAGCCCTACATGCGGCCGTCTTCGATGATGTTCCGCAATTTGATGGCGATGGACGTCGAGGAGTCGATTCGCGCCAACCCGATCGACGCCGTGGTTTTGCTGTGCGGCTGCGACAAGACGACCCCGGCGCAGTTGATGGGCTCGGCGAGCGCCGATTTACCCGCGATCGTCGTTCCCGGCGGGCCGATGCTGCGAGGCATGTTCAAGAACAAGGAGATCGGCTCGGGAACCGATGTTTGGCGCTACTGGGACGAACTGCGCGCGGGGCGCATCAGCCAGGAGGATTGGTGCGAGCTGGAATCCTGCATGTCGCGCAGCGCCGGGCACTGCATGGTGATGGGAACGGCGTCGACGATGACGAGCCTGGCCGAAGCGCTGGGCATGACGCTGACCGGTTGCGCGAATATCCCGGCAGTCGACTCGCGCCGATACGAAATCGCGCAGCGCAGCGGGGAGCGCATTGTTGAAATGGTTTGGGAAGATCTACGACCGTCACAAATTCTGACTCAGGAGGCGATCGAAAACGCCATCCGCGTCGATATGGCGATCGGCGGCTCGACGAACGCCATCATTCACCTGGTCGCCATCGCTGCGCGGCTGGGGATCAAGTTGCCGCTGTTGCTGTTTGACGAAATTTCGCGTACGACACCGATGATTACAAATGTAGTTCCATCGGGCGAGCACCTGATGGAGGACATGTTTTATGCCGGCGGCATACCGGTGGTCATGAAACGGCTCGAGGCACTGCTGCATGGCGACGCGATTACCGTGACCGGCAAGACGATGGGAGAAAACGTCGCCTCGGCGGAATGCCATAACCCCGACGTGATCCGCCCGCTCGACAACCCGGTCGAGAGCAAGGGCGGCACGGTGATTCTCCACGGCAACCTGGCCCCCAACGGCGCGGTGATCAAGACAAGCGCCGCGACGAAGCGCTTGCTCAAGCACACCGGACGCGCGGTAGTATTTGAAGACCACGACGATTTCATGACGCGTCACGACGATCCGGATCTCGACATCGAAGAGAACTGCGTGATGGTGCTCAAGAACGGCGGTCCGACGGGCGGGCCGGGGATGCCCGAATACGGCAACCTACCGATCCCGGCGAAGTTGCTCAAGCAAGGCGTCGAGGACATGGTGCGGATCTCGGACGCTCGGATGAGCGGCACGAGCTACGGCACGGTCGTGCTGCACATCTCGCCCGAGGCGGCGGTCGGGGGGCCGCTGGCGATTGTTCAAAACGGCGACGAGATCGAGCTGGACGTCGAAAACCGCAAGATCAATCTGCTGGTTTCCGACGAGGAGATCGCACAAAGACTGGCCGCCTGGAAGCCGCGTCCGCGCCACTACGACCGCGGTTATGGGCGGCTGTATATTGACCACACTCTACAGGCCGACGAGGGCTGCGATTTCGATTTTCTGCCGCAGTGGGCAGGGCAGGGCGAAATCGAGTTGACCGAAGAAGAGGCAGCGAAGCGCGCGGTCGAGCACCTGCCCTACGCGTTTTGATCCGCCGCGACGAACTACGAAATCGTGTGCTGGAGGCTCGCGGAAGGGCGGGATTTGGCGTGCTGAACGTGCAATGAGACGGTAATGAGCCTGCAATGAAATCAGTGTGGAGGTTACTAAGTGGCTTGTTATCTTTGATATGACTTGCAACAAACGTTGTAATGAACGGTGTGCGAAACTGAAATGAATGGCTGTCCGCTATACTTGTCCCCTCCGCCGGATCCAATACGATGCGGCGACTGTGCTCAACCCCCTCGTTGAAGCGAAGGCGACCGTCAAGGCCCTCAAGACGACTCCTTATCAAAGAGACTGGGTGGATAAGCTGCAAGCCCTCCAGTTCAAGATGGAGGTAGCCGGCACCTCTCGGATCGAAGGGGCCGAATTTATTAACTTCATCTTGCCGGGGCCGGAGCCGGCTCGGACGACGGCGTTTGCGTGGGTTGACGCTAGGAGTCTGTCCCACAGAAAATTTTCGGTACCACATCTAGAAACGAAGGATAAGGATTGCACAACATATTGTGGCTAAAACTGCCAAAGATGGGTATTTACTTGACTCAGGTGACCACAAGATGTAGGATCGGGGAAATGGAAGATTATCCTCGGAATCTGGCCGAGTTCGAGGCGCGTTTCGCCACCGAGCAGGCCTGTCGAGAGTATCTGTGTCAACTCCGCTGGCCGGAGGGTTTTCGTTGTCCGCGATGCGGGCACGACAAAGCGTGGGCGGTGCGGACAGCGCTGCTGGAGTGCGCCGGCTGCGGGCATCAAGCTTCTCCAACGGCGGGCACAATATTTCAAGACACCCGCCAACCCCTCCAGAGTTGGTTTCGAGCCATGTGGTGGCTCACGAGCCAGAAGAACGGGGCGAGCGCGCTGGGCTTGCAGCGGGTGTTGGGCCTGGGCAGCTACAAAACGGCCTGGACTTGGTTGCATAAGCTCCGGCGCGCCATGGTGCGGCCCGGACGCGATCGGCTCAGCGGGCGCGTGGAGGTTGACGAGACTTACTTAGGAGGCTTGGAGGAGGGCGTGCGCGGTCGCCAAACCGACGCTAAGGCGCTGATTGTAGTAGCGGCCGAGGAAGATGGTGCCGGCATCGTGCCCAGTATCCAGCGCTTCACTAACGACACCACGCGGTGCACCCGGGGGAGCAGTTTCGAGGCGCGCGCCGGTTGCCCCTCCAGGTAGCTCACCTCGTGGCGATAGCCGTCGCCTTCGAGCGGTTCGTATCCCGGGCGGGTTCGGATACGCACCATTCCCAACGCCTCCGGGGACAGCTTGATGGCCTTCGTCGGCGAGTCGATCGAACCCGGCAGCGTGGTCCATACCGACGGTTGGCTGGCGCATCAAGGAGCGGTCAGTCACGAGCATCTCGACTCCTACCTCGACGAATTCGCCTTCCGCTTCAACCGCCGCAAGTCCAGAAGTCGAGGCAAGCTCTTTTACCGCCTGGTTCAACAGGCCGTCGCCGTGCCACCGGCACCCTACAAATCGCTGGTCGGAGGCACCGCGACACGCGCTACGGACGACCACAACATGTAGGGGCTATTTCCCAATACCTGAGTCAAGTAAATACCCATCCTGCCAAATTTCATTCTGTGGGACAGACTCCCTAGCGCAAGCTGACGGCGGCCGCGGTTGGGAAGTCGTTCGGGACCTCTTGGGTGACTTTGCCGGTGACGGCCCACTCGGCGCCTCGTTGCAGGGTCGTGATGAACCCCACACAGCGTTGCGAGACGATGGCGTGGCCGATCGCCGTGTGGAAGATGCGGCCCTTCCCGTAGGTGATCGTCATCATCAGCGGTTCGTGTTCGCCGGTGCCTTTCGTATCCTTGGTCGAAAAGGCCGTGGCCAACACGGTGACGTTTTTGGCGGGGCCGCGGAGCCGGTCATAGAGCTCGTCGTCGGAATGCATCCACTTCGCTGGCAGACCGCGCATGATGGGGTGGTCGGGCTCGCGAATGTCCAAGGCGAACTCATGACGGATGCCGTGGCTGCCACCAACGCCGGGCGTCGTGTCGTGGACAAACTTCCCCTCCCGCAGCCGGATATAGGGGCCCGACTTTTCATTGCGGTCGCCCCAGCCGCCGACGCCGATCATTTCGTTATAGGCGGGCCATTCGGGAAAAGCGTTGTTGGCGGAGTGAACCGAGACGTAGGCGCCGCCCTCGCGCACGTATTTCTCGAACGCCGCTTTGGCCTCCCCGCCCCAGCGAGCGCCGTTATAGTTCGACACAACGACGTCGTACTTCGCGAAGTCCGGCCGGTACCCGCTTAGGTCGCTTCCCTCGGGGGGCGTCGTCGCCACCTCCACCGCGAATAGACCGGTTGCCTCGAGATAGCCCTTGATCATTTGCGTGGTTTGCGGCCAGATCTTGTGGTTGCTCTGCCCGTCGACGATCAGGGCCTTGTATTGCGGCGCGGCGGCGAGAGCGAGAGGCAATGATGCGAGCAAGGCGGCGGTGAGGACAAGGCGAGTCAGGCGAATGGACAAGGTCATGATGCGACTCCGGGGGAAAAATCCTTCCCTATGGTAGCGGAAAGACGCCGTTTCGCGGGCCGTCGTGATCCGCTTTCAGACCGCCCCGAAAGAGCACCAGCGAACGGCCCGGCGCGACAGGCCCAAGTCCCGCTTGACGGCGCAATTACCATGAAATAGGAAGTTGTATTTTCGGAAAAGACGAGTGATTGATGAGAAAAAAGATAACCCTCGGCCCGTTACGGGAAACCGACCCGATCTTGCAGGCGAAGGCTCAAACGGAACTCGACAACCTGGCTCTCGGTGATGATTTCGAAATCTTGGGGGCGCAGCTGCGGGATTTGTTCGAGATTCGCGCCCCCAGCCTGCGGCAACTGACGACGCCGGAAGAGCTGGCCGACCTGATCGAAGCGATCCGTCAGGGTACGGTCGACAACCGCCGCCTGACGCGATTTCTCGATATCGCCCATCACATCGCAAGCGTCACCGGAGCATTCTAATCGGAGCATTTTACGAGGCCCCATGCGCAAACGGATCATCCTTTCCACTTTGGCTTTTCTCTGGCTGGCGGCCTGCGGCGGCGTGCCGCTCGAAGTGCAAGAGGCGATGCGGCAGCAAGCCGGGGAGCTCCAGCAAATTCGAGCGGCTCATCGCGCCGGCGTGGATGTACTGTTCGCGCAAATCCGGCAACTCCAGCTTTTCATCTTGGCCGAAAAAGAGCGTACCCTCCAGCGAAAGGATGCCCGCGGGCCGCGGGCGGTTCGCTTGGGAGAAGAGGGAACCGCGCTGGTCTATTCCGACCCGAAAACCCAGCGCCGCAACCCGCCCTCGGGGGACCCGGACGTCGATCTGATCGCGCTTTCCACGAGTCGGAAAATCGCCGACTGGTTTATTGCCGAGCGGATGCGCACGGCCGAGGAGTTGGCCCGCGCCAAGGCCGAGTTCCTGCTGCTGGGAAACCACATCGAGATCACCGAGCGGATCAATCAAGCCGTCCTCGAATACGTCGAGGCTCTGACCGAGTTCAAGGGCAAGCGCAACCAACTCGGCAAGGCCCTGCTGACGAAGCTCAACGCCATTCCGGGGGCGCCCGCCATCGCCCAAGGGTTGCTCAAGATCCTACCCTCTGAAACGGCCGAGCTGGAGCAAAAGCTGCCGGGACTTCGTTGATGGGGCGCCGAGCGGAGGCCCGCTTTTTCATCGCCTGAGGGGCAAAGCACACGATAGGCCCGCCATTACTTCGTTGCGCTTGCTCGCCGCGGCTGTGCAAAGATAAGGAGCATGTCCGGTCAGGCCGTCATCGCTGCTTTTGCTCTGGGCTTTACGGTCTTGGCGGCGATGGTTGGAGCGCTTGGCTCATCGCCTACAAATTGGGTTCGTTGGCAACTTTGATTTCCGAACGCACAGCCGATCTGGAGAGCATGCCTACACGGGAAGAAATGAAGGACAGCACCAAACACCTTGCCACCGGTGCACAGGTTGCTCGGTTGGAAGCTCGCATGGAAACGACCTCGACGAGAGAAGAGATTGGCCGCCTGGAAACAAATGTGCGGAGCCAGGTTGCTCGGTTGGAAGCCCGCATGGAAACGACCTCGACGAGAGAACAGGTTGGCCGCCTGGAAGCAAATGTGCAGAGCCTCAAAGAAGAGATGAAACACCTTAGACATGCCATTGAGAACAAGCGGACCCGAGCAGCCGGCGAAGACGAGTAGATACCGCCGTTTTCTTCAGCAGAGGGCAAACACGCCCGGACCAGGCACCGCGGAGCAGATTTTCAGATCTGCTCTTTTTTTGAACCCAAACTCCCCGAGATCTCGTCTGCTTATGGCGGACCCTTGCTTGGGTTCCGCGGAATCCGCGAGTCTCCCCCAACACCCCCATGGCGAATAATTCCTCGAATG
The DNA here is from genome assembly GCA_965248235.1 of Bryobacterales bacterium. Taxonomy (GTDB): domain Bacteria; phylum Acidobacteriota; class Terriglobia; order Bryobacterales; family UBA6623; genus UBA6623. The sequence continues at coordinate 1,732,434 of CBDFIU010000005.1, forward strand.
TCCCTCCACGCCTTCTACCGGCGGGATTGACCCTACTGTTGCTGACGGCGGCGGCCGCGCTAACCGCTCGCGCCGATTTGGTGACGTTGACGAACGGCGACCGCATTAGCGGTTCGGTGGAGAGTCTCGCCGACGGCAAGCTGAGTTTCGCCACGGACTGGGCCGGCTCGATTCAGATATCGTGGGACGCCGTTGCCGCTCTCGAATCGGACCAAACCTTCGCGGTCAAGACGAAACAAGGCGATGTCTACTCCGGGTCGCTGCGCAAGGTCGAGTCGACGTTGCGCGTCCGTGCCGATGAGACGACTAAGACTCTCGATGCGCCGGATGTGGCCGCCATCGCCCAGCCGGGGCAACCCGAGCCCGGTTTTTTGAAGCAGCTCGAAGGCGGCGTTGATTTCGGCTACAGTCTGGTGCGCGGTAATTCCAATACGACGCAATCCTCTTTCACCGCCAACGCGGACTACGAGCGGCCGGAATACAAGGTCCAAAGTAAGATCGTGTCGATTCTCAGCGAGCCGGAGCAAGGTCCGGGCACCAGCCGCCATACCTTGGATACGCGCTATGACCGCTTTTGGAGCAAGAGGTCTTTTCTCTTTGTGCTGGGCGGGCTTGAGCGCAACGAGCAACAATTGCTGAACCTGCGCACCAAGGTCGGGGGCGGGGTCGGACGCAAACTCATCCGTACCGAAAAGACGACGCTTTCGCTGCTCGGCGGCGTGGACTTCGCGAATGAAAGATTTCGGCCCGCGGGCGGCCTCGAGTCCCTCACCACGAACACGGGCGAGGCCCTGGCGGCTTTCGATCTAAAGACAACCAAGTTGGCCGGGATCGAATTGACTTTGCGGGTCGCCCTGCACCCCGCTCTGGGTGCCGGGGGGCGCTACCGCATTGAATCCGACAGCGGCATCCGAGTTCCGATCGCCAAGAGCTTCACCTGGGGATTGAGCCTCTATGACCGCTTCGACTCCCAACCGCCCGTCCCTGTACAACGAAACGACTACGGCCTGTTGAGCACGCTCGGATTCAAGTTTTGAGCAGTGAGATGCGTCATAGTGAGTCTTTGGTCTGTTGCGATCGCTGAGTATTGTTGAGCAAGAGGGGCCGGGAGCCTCGGCTTTTCTCGAAGACTTTGTCAATCGTAATCTTTTCGGGGAAGGAGTTTCGGCGGAAAGCTGGGCCCAGTGGAACGGGATTGACTTCGCTTTTGTTACCGAAAAGGACTTGGTCGAGCTGACCCGAGGATTTAAGGAATCGGTGAAACTGCCCGCGACCTACATTTTGACCGCGAACAACCAAGAACGGATCCAAGAGTTCTAGACTTCCCGCCACTGGGAGACACGCCGCGCGGAGAGGGACATACCGTCCTTCGAGTCACGTAGATCACGTGGCCCTCCCGTTCCGCGTGTTCGCCCCCGAATCTCGCCAAGCACGGACGCACGCTGTCTTTCCGCCGCGTGAAAGTTGGAGTCGGCCCGACTTTCGGTGTCCCGATTCATCCTCACTTCCTTTCTCGAAGGGTTCCATGGAGGGGGGCGTTAAGGTATAGATGGGTATTTACTTGACTCAGGTGACCACAAGATGTAGGATCGGGGAAATGGAAGATTATCCTCGGAATCTGGCCGAGTTCGAGGCGCGTTTCGCCACCGAGCAGGCCTGTCGAGAGTATCTGTGTCAACTCCGCTGGCCGGAGGGTTTTCGTTGTCCGCGATGCGGGCACGACAAAGCGTGGGCGGTGCGGACAGCGCTGCTGGAGTGCGCCGGCTGCGGGCATCAAGCTTCTCCAACGGCGGGCACAATATTTCAAGACACCCGCCAACCCCTCCAGAGTTGGTTTCGAGCCATGTGGTGGCTCACGAGCCAGAAGAACGGGGCGAGCGCGCTGGGCTTGCAGCGGGTGTTGGGCCTGGGCAGCTACAAAACGGCCTGGACTTGGTTGCATAAGCTCCGGCGCGCCATGGTGCGGCCCGGACGCGATCGGCTCAGCGGGCGCGTGGAGGTTGACGAGACTTACTTAGGAGGCTTGGAGGAGGGCGTGCGCGGTCGCCAAACCGACGCTAAGGCGCTGATTGTAGTAGCGGCCGAGGAAGATGGTGCCGGCATCGGGCGGGTTCGGATACGCACCATTCCCAACGCCTCCGGGGACAGCTTGATGGCCTTCGTCGGCGAGTCGATCGAACCCGGCAGCGTGGTCCATACCGACGGTTGGCTGGGATACGAACCGCTCGAAGGCGACGGCTATCGCCACGAGGTGAGCTACCTGGAGGGGCAACCGGCGCGCGCCTCGAAACTGCTCCCCCGGGTGCACCGCGTGGTGTCGTTAGTGAAGCGCTGGATACTGGGCACGCATCAAGGAGCGGTCAGTCACGAGCATCTCGACTCCTACCTCGACGAATTCGCCTTCCGCTTCAACCGCCGCAAGTCCAGAAGTCGAGGCAAGCTCTTTTACCGCCTGGTTCAACAGGCCGTCGCCGTGCCACCGGCACCCTACAAATCGCTGGTCGGAGGCACCGCGACACGCGCTACGGACGACCACAACATGTAGGGGCTATTTCCCAATACCTGAGTCAAGTAAATACCCATTAGGGTATATTGTGACCGCGTTCTTGTTGGGTGGATATGAATAACGGGGGAAATCATCGGAAAGGGGGGTTAGGGGAAGGTGAGCCTTTGCCGCGGGCTGATGCCTCCGAAAAGCCGGCTGAGGCGCCGCTCGACCGGGAAGTGACGTCAAAGCAATCCAAGATCTTGAATCTTGTAGAGGACCTCGGACTGGGGAACTACCGCCAGCTCGGTGTTTGGGGTTTGGCAGCGTTACTGGTCGTATTGATCTGGTGGAACTGGGAGGACTTTCGACAGCGGCCGTTTGTAGGAGAGGTAGTCGCCTGGATTGAACGGGATCAGTTGGACCCGGCCGATTCAGATCGTTTTACGGTAGCGATCGCCCGCTTAGAAAATGACCTGGAGCGGAAGCACGAGGGCCTGATTTTCGAATCGCTGAACGAAGCGTTTTCGACCGAAGACGAAAATGCCGTTCAGATTCTGCGGTTCGATCGGATAATTGAGCGAGGAGGTGGGGATCTCGAAGCCGCCGTGGCGAAGGCACATCAAACGGCGCGGGCTTATCTCGACGAGACCGGGGCGGATGTATTGATTTGGGGGGCGGTGCTGGGAAGCGGAGAAGAAAGCACTCCGAAGCTGTACTGGACCCCGGCTCGGGATGTGGATCGGGCCCGTGACTGGGGCCGCTACGAAACAGAAGACCTCGCGCTGCCTGAAGTTTTCTGGACGGATTTGGCGGACATCTTGCGGCTTCTTGTGGTCACGCGGGATGCGGAATTTCAGTTGCTTGACGGCCATTTCGTGGCGGATCGGCTCGGGCCGTTCGTCGACAAAGTGCGCAGCCTACTGACCGGCGGAGGGCCTGGTTGGGCTGCGGACACACGGGCGCGAGTGCAGCTTGTCCTTGCGGATTCGCTTGTGACGGTTGGCCGGCAGGCGGGACTCAGCGAACCATTCAGAGAAGCTATCGATCTGTACGGAAAGGTGTTGAGCCACAACACCCGGGAGAAGGTGCCACTGGACTGGGCGATGACGCAGAACAACCTCGGTACCGCGCTTCGGAGACTCGGGGAGCGGGAGAGTGGGACGGAGCGGCTGCAGCAGGCATTGGCGGCCTACCGCGCGGCGCTCGAAGAACTGACCCCGGAGAAGGTGCCGCTGGACTGGGCGACGACGCAGAGCAGCCTCGGCAACGCGCTTCAGAGCCTCGGGGAGCGGGAGAGTGGGACGGAGCGGCTGGAGCTGGCGGTGGGGGCCTACCGCGCGGCGCTCGAAGAGCGGACCCGCGAGAAGGTGCCGCTAAGTTGGGCGATGACGCAGAACAACCGCGGCAATGCGCTTCGGAAACTCGGGGAGCGGGAGAGTGGGACGGAGCGGCTGGAACTGGCGGTGGGGGCCTACCGCGCGGCGCTCGAAGAGTGGACCCGGGAGAAGGTACCGCTGAACTGGGCGCGGACGCAGAACAACCGCGGCAACGCGCTTGCGAGACTCGGGGAGCGGGAGAGTGGGACGGAGCGGCTGGAGCTGGCGGTCGAGGCCTACCGCGCGGCGCTCGAAGAGCGGACCCGCGAGAAGGTGCCGCTAAGTTGGGCGATGACGCAGAACAACCGCGGCAATGCGCTTCGGAAACTCGGGGAGCGGGAGAGTGGGACGGAGCGGCTGGAGTTGGCGGTGGGGGCCTACCGCGCGGCGCTCGAAGAGTGGACCCGGAAGAAGGTGCCGCTGAACTGGGCGACGACGCAGAACAACCTCGGCAGCGCACTTCTGAGACTCGGGGAGCGGCGGAAGGAAGCGCCGCTGGTTTGCGATGCTTTGGGAGTGCATCTGGTGGGTTGGGAAGTTTTCAGTGAGGCCGGGGCGAGCCACTATACCACCATGGCCAAAAACGGAATCGAGTCCGATCTTGCGGTATTGAAACACGTCGCGGAGGCTGTCGAATACGAGGAGTGTATAGACCGTCACCGGCAGGCGCTAGACGCTGCGTTGGGCGGCGAGGAATAGGCGAGGTCGGGGGCGAGAGCTTGCAAGTTCCTGGCCACCGCTTAGCGGGAAGAATTCGAAGGTTGCTGAGGTTTCGGGAATCGGATCAAGAGCGAGGAAAACACGGTAGATGGGTATTTACTTGACTCAGGTATTGGGAAATAGCCCCTACATGTTGTGGTCGTCCGTAGCGCGTGTCGCGGTGCCTCCGACCAGCGATTTGTAGGGTGCCGGTGGCACGGCGACGGCCTGTTGAACCAGGCGGTAAAAGAGCTTGCCTCGACTTCTGGACTTGCGGCGGTTGAAGCGGAAGGCGAATTCGTCGAGGTAGGAGTCGAGATGCTCGTGACTGACCGCTCCTTGATGCGTGCCCAGTATCCAGCGCTTCACTAACGACACCACGCGGTGCACCCGGGGGAGCAGTTTCGAGGCGCGCGCCGGTTGCCCCTCCAGGTAGCTCACCTCGTGGCGATAGCCGTCGCCTTCGAGCGGTTCGTATCCCAGCCAACCGTCGGTATGGACCACGCTGCCGGGTTCGATCGACTCGCCGACGAAGGCCATCAAGCTGTCCCCGGAGGCGTTGGGAATGGTGCGTATCCGAACCCGCCCGATGCCGGCACCATCTTCCTCGGCCGCTACTACAATCAGCGCCTTAGCGTCGGTTTGGCGACCGCGCACGCCCTCCTCCAAGCCTCCTAAGTAAGTCTCGTCAACCTCCACGCGCCCGCTGAGCCGATCGCGTCCGGGCCGCACCATGGCGCGCCGGAGCTTATGCAACCAAGTCCAGGCCGTTTTGTAGCTGCCCAGGCCCAACACCCGCTGCAAGCCCAGCGCGCTCGCCCCGTTCTTCTGGCTCGTGAGCCACCACATGGCTCGAAACCAACTCTGGAGGGGTTGGCGGGTGTCTTGAAATATTGTGCCCGCCGTTGGAGAAGCTTGATGCCCGCAGCCGGCGCACTCCAGCAGCGCTGTCCGCACCGCCCACGCTTTGTCGTGCCCGCATCGCGGACAACGAAAACCCTCCGGCCAGCGGAGTTGACACAGATACTCTCGACAGGCCTGCTCGGTGGCGAAACGCGCCTCGAACTCGGCCAGATTCCGAGGATAATCTTCCATTTCCCCGATCCTACATCTTGTGGTCACCTGAGTCAAGTAAATACCCATCTAGGGGTATAATGCCGGGATTTCACCAAGACCTTCAGGAAAGATCCAGGATCAAGACTGTGCTAGAAGAGCTGTCAAAGTTCGACCCCCAACAGCTGGTCAGAACAGAGGTAGGAGAATCGTTCAACTTCCAAGTTGCTGTGCCTTTTTTCGAGGACATTGTCGGGCTGTCATCCGAAATGCTAGAGAACGGATCCGCAGATCACGTTTGGGGGCCTGCGATTCACTCTTCACTACAAACACTGACCAAGACAAAGCAGATCCTCGCCCAGATTGGTCAAGCAAGGGTGGAAGACATCAGCATCGAGTGGCGCGACAGACAACTCGACGCGCTGAACAACCAATGGGGCGAATTTCTACGACTCTCTGGTACGTTTATGGCTACTCACAGCCTCGAACGACGTAGGCTAGCGCAGAGTGAGCAGAGCGTTCGCGCCAAACTGGAAACCGTCACACACTTAGAAGGCGATGTCGCCTCTGCGAAAAAGGACTACGAGCACCTTTCCGAACAACACGTGAGGAAGCTCAAGGAGGTAGGGGTTTCGTTCCACGCCAGCCACTTCAAAACCGAGGCGGATTCGAATCGAACCGCCTCATGGGTTTGGCTTATCGCATTGACACTTGTTGGTGGATTCACAGCATGGTACTCGCTAGGGGAGTTGACTGCCGCCGTCGAAGACCTCCCTAAAGACGCGAGCGTCGGCCACGTTGTCCAATTTACGGTTGTACGTCTGATAGTGGTTTCACTACTGATGTTCGCGATCGGCTTCTGCTCCCGAAATTACTCTGCCAGTCGCCACAACTTCGTAGTCAACAAACATCGAGCGAATGCACTGCAAAGCTTCCTGACCTTCGAAGGGGCAGCGGAGAAGCCGGAGACCAAAGATGCTGTGCTCCTAGAGGCAACGCGCTCGATCTTCTCACCTCAGAGCAGCGGCTACGCCAAAGGTATGAGCGAGCCACAAGCAGGAGGGCCGGTGATCGAGATCTTGCAGCGAGCAGCCCGATCAGTGCCCAAGGGGTAGTGGCGCGCCTATGGCCGTTCCAAGGCCTCGCGCCGCCTCCCCGCCGCTTCGTCCCAGCCCTCGCCGGCGGGCTCGTAGGTCTTCGGCTCAAACGACCGCCGGACGATGTCGCGCAGCTCTTCGCGACCGCTGATCCGGCCCAGCGCCATGGCTTGCAGCAGCAGGTTCCCGATGGCGGTGGCCTCGACCGGGCCGGCGACGACCGGCATACCCACGGCGTCGGCGGTGTATTGGCAGAGCAGTTCGTTGCGGGAGCCGCCTCCGACTACGTGCAACGTTTCGGCGCGGCGGCCGGTGATGGCTTCCAGATCGTCGATAACTTGGCGATACGCGAGCGCCAGGCTTTCGAAAATCGTACGGGCGAATTGGCCGACGGTTTCGGGTCGCGGTTGGCCGATCGCGGCGCAGTGGTCGGCGATGCGCTCGGGCATGCCGCCCGGCGCGGTGAAGCTCGGGTCGTTGACGTTCATCAGCGAGCGGAAGGGGGGTTCGGCGCGGGCGGCGGCGAGTAGTTCGTCGTAGCTTGTCTCGATGCCGCGGCGGGACCAATCGCGGCGGCACTCTTCGAGCAGCCACATGCCGCAGATGTTCTTGAGCAAACGCGTTGTTCCCCAGGCGCCGCCTTCGTTGGTGAAATTGCGCTCGAGGGTGGCGGGGGTGACGTAGGGTTGGCTGGTCTCGGCGCCCATCAGCGACCAGGTCCCCGAGCTTACGTAAGCCCACTCGCCCTTCCCGGCGGGCACGGCGGCGACGGCCGAGCCGGTGTCGTGCGAAGCAGGCGTGGTTACCGCCATGGGCCCGACGCCGCACTCCTCGGCAACGTGGTCGACGAGGCGGCCCACTTCAGTAGCCGGGGGCACGACCGGGGGCAAGATGCCGGAGGGCAGGCCGAGCTTATCGAGCAGGCCGCGCGCCCAGTCGTCTTCGCGGGGGTTGTGGAATTGGGTGGTCGAGGCGTCGGAGAATTCGCAGACTTTGTTCCCGCTAAACCAGTAATGGAATAGGTCGGGCATCATCAGCAGAGTTTCGGCCCGCTCGAGCGCGGCGGTGTCTTTCATCGAATAGAGCTGGAAGAGGGTGTTGAGCTCCATGAATTGCAGGCCGGTTTGCTCGAAGATCTCCTCGCGCGAGACGATTTTCGTGACGGCGTCGATCATGCCGTTGGTGCGGGAGTCGCGGTAGTGATGGGGGTTGCCGACGAGCTCGCCGTCGCGGTCGAGCAGCGCGTAGTCGACGCCCCAGGTATCGACGCCGAGCGAGGCGGGCTTGTGCTCGGCGGCCTTGCGGAGGCCGATCTTCATTTCATCGAATAAACGCAGGACGTCCCAGTGCAGCGCGCCGAGGGTACGAATGCCGGGATTGCGGAAGCGGTGCAGTTCGGTGAGCGAGAGGCGGTCGTTCGCGAGCGTGCCGAGAATGGCGCGTCCGCTCTCGGCGCCGAGGTCGATGGCTAGATAGCTTTCAGAGGCCACGAGGGGTTTTCCTCATTCGTTCGTGAAAGCCAAATTGTCGCGCAGACGGGGCGGGGATTCAATAGCCGGCAGGGGGAGAGGCGGAATTGTTGGGGGACAAGTCGTTTCTAAGAATCCGCGGATTTACGATACCGCCATGAAACCTTCGCTCCCGTTGGCGTTCCCGCCGCCCTTTCAGGGCTCAACCTGATTTGATTGCGTACCTAGGGTTCCGCCTTCGGCTCCACCCTAGGCTATATTCCCGCCGCCGCTTCGCGGCTCAAGGCATTCGCGATTCTGTCGGGCTCGAATGTAATGCATGATCGGGCGGCCGGGTGGTGCACTTCTTTCGGGCGCGGAGCCTACGGCGTCCAAGAGCTGGTTTCGATTAGGTGGGGTTCGACTTTGGCGGCGTCAAAGCGCACGCCGTGGCCGGGCTCTTGCGACGGATAGGCGAAGCCGTCCTCGACGCGCAGCGGCTCGGTGACGAAGCGGTTGAGGAAGGGGATGTGTTCGGCGAAGATCGCGTTGGGGACGGCGCAGACCATTTGGGTGTGGAATTCCATGAGGAAATGCGGGGCGACGACGACGTTGAAGCCGTTCGCCATATTGGCGATGCGCAGCCATTCGGTGATGCCGCCGACGCGGCCGACGTCGGGTTGGAGGATGCCGGCGGCGTCTTGCGCCAGGTATTCCTTGAAGGCAAAGCGATTGTAGAGGCTTTCGCCGATGGCGATGGGAATGGAGGTGCCGCGTGAGAGATGGGCGTGGCCGCCGACGTCGTCGGCCTCGATGGGTTCCTCGAGCCAGTAGAGGTCGAACTCCTCGAAAAGGTGGGCGCGGGCGAGCGCTTCGGCCGCGGTCCAATGAAGATTGGCGTCGACCATGAGTTTCGTGTCGTCACCGATGGCTTGGCGGACGGCGCGGATGCGGGCAACATCCTCGGCGCGGTCGGGTTTGCCGACTTTCATCTTGATGCCGGCGAAGCCCTGGGCGAGGTTTTCGGCGGAGTTGCGGATCAGCTCGTCTTGGGAATGGTTGAGCCAACCGCCGTCGGTGTCGTAGATGGGGATGCGTTCGCGGGCGGCGCCAAGAAGTTTATAGAGCGGTTGCTCGGCGCGGATGCCCTTGAGGTCCCAGAGAGCGATGTCGGCGGCGGCATAGGCGACGGGCAGCAAGCCTTGGCGGCCGATCCAATGCAGTTGCCACCAGATCTTTTCGAAGAGGCGTTCGATGTCGTCGGATTCCTCGCCGAGCAGCAGCGGAACGATTTCAGTATCGAGCAGCACTTTGACGGCGCGGCCGCCGCGACCGATGGTGTAGCCGAAGCCGAAGCCGGTCGTGCCGTCCTCGGTGTGAATCTCGGCGCTGACGGCCTCGAGCGCCGAGAATTCCTGGATGGCGTCGACGATCTTACGGTGGGCGGGAAGGCGATAGAGAGCGGTATCGATGCGGGTGATCTTCATGGTCGGTGGTGGTAGTTTCCGGATGAGAAGAGTCTTCAAGTGTAGACGAGGGAAGTGCCGAGAGGGACTCGTGCCGGTCGCGGCCTCACAGCGGACCTTACGTCGCCGGAGGGCCCGCCGGGGGCTTTAGAGAGTGTGGGGGCGGAGATAAGAACGCGAGCGAAAGTAAACCTTGGGGGCGTTGATCCGTCAGGCGATGAGAAAAGCGGGCTAGATCTTTTCGCCGCGCTTGCGCATGTCGGCGAGGACGCGGTCGATGCCGACTTTCGTGATGATCCTGATGGCCTTGGCGCTGACCTTCATCTTGACCCAACGCTTTTCGCTGGGCACCCAAAAGCGTTTGACGTGCAAGTTGGGCTCGAAGCGGCGCCTGGTTTTGTTGTTGGCGTGCGAGACGTTGTTGCCCGACATGGGTTTCTTACCGGTAACCGCGCAAACTTTCGCCATGGTCAATCTCCTTCGGGCTTCTCGAAAACGCCGTGAAAATCCGCCGGGCGGCGGGCAGGCAGAGCGAAGCGATACCTTCTGTATCGTAGCACGGCCGGCGACGGTAGGTTTCGGCGAATCGCCGGTCGCCGCATCGGGGCAGCGCGGGGCCGCTCTTCGACCCGACGATAATTCCCGTGCACGCCAAGGTGCGCCCCGTTGCCGTCATCGACGAATCAATGAACCCGGTACGGCTTGATACGGTGACGGTTGACAGTATGCCGGGTCGTCCTTAGAATACTGTCTACGGAGAGTGGCACCTAGCTTTAGCGTGAATGTGCCTAGAGTGAATGCGAAGGGCGCAACTGGAAAGATATCGCCGTCGGCTCGAGCAGGAGCAGGACGATATCCGTGCCTTGATCTCTCGCGGCAGTCAAGCTATTCGAACCACGCGCGAGGATGAGCCGGAAGACAGCGCGGCGAAAGCGGCGAATTCCTATTCCAAAGAGTTCCTTTCGCACCAGAGCGACACGAATCTTTCCCATCTCAACTTGGTGGAGGACGCTCTTCGACGCATTGACAGCGAAGGATACGGCCGTTGCCAATCGTGCGATGAAAAGATCGAGTCAAAGCGCCTCAACGCGGTACCCTGGACTCGACATTGCCGCGGCTGCCAGGAATTGGCGGAAGAATTGAACACGGCCGTGCCGCGCCGCGACGGTTCGACCTGATTTTCGGAGGACTCGCCTTCCCCAGTACGCTATCCAGTACGATTGCAAGAGTTCTCCCCGCCGCGGCCCTGCGCGGGCCGTTCGATGTGCTGTTCCGCGCCTTTTTCCCGGATGACTGCAGGTTGTGCGAGCGCGAGTTGACGCGCGTCACGGCGGCCCCGGTCTGCGGTCCCTGTTGGAAGAGATTGCAAGCCGGCGGGCGACTGCGGGGTGCGTTCTATGCGGCCATCCGTTTGAGGACGCCGACAAGGCACTCGATCGTTGCGGAGCTTGCCGCATGGAACCGCCGTCATTTGACCGCGCGCGCAGTTTCGGAACGTATGAGGGGGATCTGCGAAGACTGATCCACTTGATGAAGTACGACGGTATGCGTCCGTTGGCGAAACGGCTGGGGCGACTGATGGCGGCGACGGCGGCCGATTTCGAGGCGGTGGACTATTTGGTGCCGGTGCCGCTCTATCGCCGGCGTCGATGGAGTCGGGGGTTTAATCAGGCGGCCTTGTTAGCGGCCGCCATGGCGGAGGCAACCGGCATTCCGGCGCGGGGCGGGTTGCTTCGGCGTACGCGGGCTACTGAATCGCAGGCGGGTTTGTCGAACCACCAGCGGCGCGCCAACGTGACCGGGGCGTTTTCGACGCCGAGGCCGCGGGAGGTTCGGGGGCGGCGGATTCTGCTGATCGATGACGTGATGACGACCGGGGCTACGCTGGAGGCCTGCGCGAAAGCGCTGAAACGGGCCGGAGCCCAATACGTTGGGGCTGTCACGTCGGCGCGGGCCATGCGACGTATGATTGAGGTAGGCGGCGCGGCGCGCCGGGTGGAGGCTCGGCAAGCGGCGGCCGGGACGGCGAGTCAGCCATGGTGAATACGGTTGCATTGGGAGCGCCGGTGCTGGTCCTCAACGCCAGCTACGAGCCGATCAACGTGTGCGCGGCTCGGCGGGCGCTGGTGTTGCTGTTGAAGGGCGTGGCGGCGGAAGAAGAGCCGAGTTCCCTCGCGGTTCGTTCGGCGACAAGGGTGGTCAGCGTGCCGTCGGTGATTCGGCTGCTCGAATATCGCCGCATTCCGCGCCAGACGCGGGCGCTTTCGCGTAAGAACATCTTGGTACGAGACCGCCATACCTGCCAATACTGCACCACGACCTATCCGGCGAACGACTTGACGCTGGACCATGTGGTGGCCCGCTCTCGAGGAGGCAAGAGTACGTGGGAGAATCTGGTGGCTTGCTGCCGCCGCTGCAACAACCGCAAGGGCGACCGGATGCCCGAGGAAGCGGGGATGACATTGATGCGCCGGCCGCGGCCGTTTACCCTTCACACCAGCCGCAGTTTGATGCGCCAATTGGGCGGCCGGCAACACAGTTGGCGCAAGTATTTGTTTTATTAGCGCGGATCGAGGCGCCTCTTGGTATTGATGTTTCGCGGGCCGGGAAGTCGGCCCGTTTCTTGCTTATGGGTCGATTGAGAATGATGTTTCTTCCGAGTTCTTTCACACGTCCGGCGCGAATGGTTGCTTGCGTGGTCGCGGTCGTGGGTTTGGCGGCTTGTTCGCCGAGCGGTGAGGCAACCGACGGAGCCGCCGATACCGAGGTGCGCGAGCGCCGCTTCGAATTCCGCTACCAAGCGTTGCTGCCGGCGATGCCCGAAGCGGCGCGGACGTATCGGGTCTGGATCCCGCTGCCGGCAGAGACCGGGGAACAGCAAATTCACGATCTCAAGATCGTTAGCCCGGTGCGCTACGAGCAGAGAACCGAGGAGATATTCGGGAACCGCTACGCCTATATCGATCTGGAGCCGGGGAGCTATCCGTGGCCCTTGTCGGTGACACTGGGTTTCGAGGTGACGCGGAAGGAGAATCGGGTTGATCTCCGGGCGGGCGCGGTGTCACTGGAAAACGCCGCTCATGCGGCCGGGGAAAACGAGGTCCATGCCGCTGAAGATCTGGAGAAATTTCTGCAACCCAACCGCCTAGTGCCGCTCGATGGGTTGATCGGGAAACTCTCCGGGCAACACACGGCCGGAGCGGAGAGCGCCCTCGGCAAAGCCCGCCGCGTCTACGATTACGTCGTTCGGACGATGAGCTACGACAAGAGCGGCGAGGGATGGGGACGCGGCGACGCGCTGTTTGCCTGCGACGTCAAGAAGGGGAGCTGCACGGATTTCCACGCGTTGTTTATCGGGATGATGCGGGCGGCGGGAATAGCGGCTCGTTTTGAGATCGGGTTTCCGTTGCCGGCCGACAGAAACCGCGGTGAGATCGGGGGGTATCACTGCTGGGCGCAATTCTATATCGAGGGCGTCGGTTGGGTCCCCGTCGATGCTTCCGAAGCTTGGAAAGACCCATCGCGCAAGGACTACTTCTTCGGGGCGCACGATGAGAATCGCGTACATTTCACCACCGGCCGTGATTTATCGCTCGATGATGATCGACAGGGCGAGCCGCTGAATTACTTTATCTATCCCTGGGCCGAAATCGACGGCGAGGCCGTGGAGCCGCTCGAGAAACGGTTTGGTTCCGTGATTTGGCGGCGGCGGACTGAGGCCGGCCAGCCGCTGAACGATCCTTCATCAGCGTTGGAGTTTGTTTTTCCACTCTTCGATTTTCCGCCGCGCTCGTTCGGTTTTGGGATCGCCGATTTCCTCCAAAATGATCAGCGCTCGACCGGCTCGCGAGAGTGCGTGATCGAGTGTGCCGAGCTGCTCGAAGGCCAAGGCCTCCTCAAACAAGACGTGGGCTTCGATACGGCGGTTGCCGCTGTCGCGGGCAATGCCGAGGGACTGATGGTAAGAACGAATGGCTCCTGCCACATCACCGGCGGCGGCGCGGACTCTTCCCAGCTGCTGGGCCGCGATGCGTTCGGCTTTGGAATCTCCCAATTGCTTGGAAGCCTTGACGGCGGCTTCGAACCACGGGATCCGTTCAAGGGGACTGAGCCGTCGGTCGAGGATCGAGCTGACGCGCAAGGCGTAATCGCGAGCCAGAGCCGCCGCGCGGGTGTCGGTTTCGGCGTGACGGGCGGCCCAGGCTTGGCCGATTTCGATATGGGCGCGGTCGCGGTCGAAGCATCGCAACGCCTCGGTCACACCATCGCCGCCCGCCGTCAACAAGCGTTCGGCGTCGAGGGCAATGCGCAGGTAGTACTCGGCGTGTCTCTGCTCAACGACCGCGAGTTCATCGGCGACGCCGACGCTTCTCGCCGGTTCGAACAACAGCTCGTGCAGACAGGCGCGTTCTTCGACGGGGTCATAGCGCAGCAGGTTACGGGCGACCAAGTCCTCAAAGTCACCTTTTTCGAGTTGGGCGACGATTTCGCCGGCGATGCGGTCGAAAGCCGCCGGGAAGACGGAGAGGCGGCTCCATCGGGCGGCCCGCGCCGGCGAGCCAATGGCAAGTTGCGCGGCGGCTTCAAGAGCGACCGAGTTCTTGCCTTGTTCAATGCCGGCGACTTTCTCAAGTCTTTCGACGTATGCCTCGACCGAATTGGATTTCGAAGCGAGCAACTGTCCGCCCGCAAGCCGTAGCGACAAGCGTTCGGCACGGCAAATCGCCGACAATCTCTCAAGAATCCGCGGCGACGTGATCTTGTTGGGGCACATCAGTCCGAGCAAGCTTTCGGCTTCTTCGGGTTCCAGAGGACCGAGCGGAACGCTTTCGACCCCGGGTGCGTCGAAGGCCCGACTCGCGGCCGCGAGCAGAGCGGCGGGCTCGGGGGGAGTGAGCGCTTCGACCTGGCGAGGGTCACGGGCATTGTCGGCGACGATGAGAACTTGTTTGGACGCGAGGATCTCGTTGTATTGCTCCGATAGCCGCGCGGAATCGGGGGCGGGTGTTGTTTGGGGCTCGAGCGCATGGAGGACGCGGCTCATCGCTTGTTCCGGAGTAAGCGGTCCGTGAGGCGGCGGGTCGAGGTCGAGGGCTATGCGGCCGTCGGGGTAGATGTGTTCGAGGTCGGCGGCGACCGAGAGGGCCAATTCCGTGGCCCCGAGGCCCTTGCGGCCGCCTTGGGGAACGATTAGAGCGCTTTTCCGGTTTTCGAGAAGTTCATGCAAAGCACGGGCCGGCGACTCGCGGCCTATGAAATCGGATATGGGGGCGGGGGTGCTCAGAGTGACGGCTTGGACGGAGGGAGTCGAGCACGCGGCCTGGTCGAGATCGTGGGATATCAAGTCGTCGAGGCCTTCGTCGTCGCTTTCCGGTTCGCCGGCGAGGGTGCGGGGGGCCGTTTCGGCGGAAGAGCTTTCGTCGGTTGCGCCTCGCTTACTGAGCCGGGCCGCGATCAGGACGAAAAGGATCGTTCCGGCCGCCGCCACCCATAAGGAAATGCTTCCCTCTTCCATCGTCTTCCGCCGTATTGGGAATAGAGGGTCCCGGGCATGTTTAGGAACCTTCTTTTCTACGTATCGATCGGTGAGTCGAGAGGCTTAGCCAGTGGAGGGTAGGCAGGGTGGAAAATTCAGGGCGGCAGCGCCAAACGCTCGGTGGATGCGGCGGGTTGGTGGCGGCCTGCCGGCTTCGGACCCGACGCCGGTGTTGGTCGCTACCGTTCCACGGCCATCTTCCGATGCCAGACGAACAACAAAGCAATGGCGACGGTGGTTAGCCCCACAACCCAGCCGGCCCAAACTCCCGGCGCGCCCCACCCCCAAGTGAAACCAAGCCAGTAGCCGATCGGCAGGCCCAGCACCCAATGACCGACGAAGGTGCTGATCATGGGGATGCGGGTTTCGCCGGCGCCGCGTAGGATACCCGTGGCCACGATCTGGATACCGTCGGAGAGTTGAAACAAGGCGGCGACGTAGAGCAAGGTCACTCCCATCGACAGAACTCCGGTGTCGGTCGTGAAGGTCTTCAGAATCGCGGCTGGGAACAGGAAGAAAGAAAGCGCGGCGCAACTCATGAATCCCGCTCCCAGCAGCAAGGCCGCCCATCCGGCGGTGCGCGCTTCGCCGGGTTGTCCGCGACCCACGGCATGACCCACGCGAACGGCTCCGGCCGAGGAAACGCCGAGCGGAACCATGAAGGTCACGGCCGCGCAGTTGAGGGCGATTTGGTGGGACGCGAGCGGGACCGCGCCGAGTTTCGCGATCAGAGTTGTGCCGGCGGCGAAGACGCCGACTTCGAGCGCGATTTGCATCGCGGCCGGGAATCCAAGTCGAATGATGTTCCGAATATCGGCCGCGGCGGGGCGAAGCGATGTTTCATTGAGGCCCGGCGACTTGCGTCTTTCACGAACGACGACATAGGCGACGACGGCCAGGAACATGTAGGTTCGCGACGCAAAAGTGGCCCAACCCGCGCCGGTCGCTCCCATCGCCGGAAAACCCAGGTTCCCGAAAATGAAGATCCAATTGGCCGCGACGTTGATCAAATTGGCGCTGACCAGCACGACCATCACCCAACCGACCAGACCCATGCCCTGCAAGTAGCGCCGAAAAGCCGTGAAGAACATCAGCGGAGGAATACTCCAGATCAGTGCCTCCATGTAAGGCTTCGCCAGCGCTTCGACGGCGCGGTCGACGCCGAGGGTTTCGAGAAAAGGGACGTACAACCACACCAACCCCATCAACAGAGGAGACAGAACGACGCTGATGTAGAGAGCTTGAACGAGAAAATGGTGACATCCATCCATGACAGGTATCTGTCAAGTGTCCGCAAGGGGTGGACGCAGTCAGCCCGCTGTTGGTGAGGGATGGGTGATGGAGAAAGGGCGAAGCAATCGTCGCTCTCGATTCGGGTCGGGTGAGCGACGCTCGGAGTCCATCGCCCTCGTATTAGGGGGGTTGGGCGGCTGAGCGGGTTCAGTCAAGGGCGCGCAGCGGCGAAGCGAACCCTTGACGGGTTCCGCTCAGCCGCTTATTGGAAGATTTTCGAGGGCGATGGACGGCCCTCGTCACCCGACGCAGGTCCGGCGTTGGCGGATCAGAGTCCGCGTGATTGGTGGCGTCTTGCCACGCCTACGAACTCCCGTCACCGAATCGCATTCACTTCGATCACCGCCCGCCTCGGGCGCGACCAGACATCCATGAGCCGCCTCGGGCACGCCAAGGCGCGCCGTCGCGGAAGATTCAGTTCGGGTCCAACAAAGTCGATTCCGCCGGCCTCGAAACAGTCACCATGCCGTCTCGGGCGCCGCCGCGGCGGCGCCGTTACGGAGTCACCGAACGCCGAGGCCCGGCGGAAAGTCGTTCAGCGCATCGCTACGTCGCTAGTCTCGCGCTTCGTAGCCGCTTTGGCGGCGGTCGATGGCGAGCAGCATCGCCACCAGCTTGCGGGCCACGCGAATCGTCGCGCGATTGCGATGTCCGCGCTCGAGTTCGCTTTGATACAACCCGGCCAACGGCTCGTTCCAGCGCGGCGCAAGCTTGGCGGCTTCGATCAGCACGTGTTGCAGATGCGGGTTGCGTTGCTTCGACAGCGGGCCGCGTTTGCTCTTGCCCGCCGATTCGTTGAGCCGCGCGCAGAGCCCGCAGTAGCTCACCGCGCGATCGAGCGAGCGAAAGCGCCGCGGGTCGCCGATCTCGACCGCCCACGTGAGCGCCGTGATCGCCCCGACGCCCGGGATCGTTTGCAACCTCGCCACACGCTCGCACAACAGCGGATGCTCGAGCAGGCGTTTCTCGACAAGCCGGGCGAGCTCGGCGGAATCCTCCAGACGGTCGCGGCTCGCGGCCAACAGGAGAAGGTCGGTTTCGCTTGCCTTCAGATCATCGAGAAAGCGGTAGAAGTAGCGTTTGCCGTGCAGTTTGGACTTGGCGTAGGGCTCGCCGATTTCCATCATCAAGGTCGCGATGCGGTTCTTCGACCAGGTCGCTTGTTCGACCAGGCGTCGGCGAAAGCGCAGCAGGCGGCGCAATTCGCGCAGCTCGCGCGGCGGCATCCACACGCGCGGCAGCAGGTTGACGCGGCATAGGTCGGCGAGCTTGTCGGAATCGAGGCGATCGCTTTTCTTTTTGGCCCGCGTGATGGCTTCCATGGCGGCGGGGTGTCCGACGGCGAGATCGTCGGCGTAGGGCGCGAGCGTGTCGTGGATCCAGCCGCTGAACAAGGTGGCTTCCATCGCCCGCGCCAGGGCGGTTGCGTTTGGGCCCAACTTGCGAGCGCTTCGCGGGTGGCGTCGATGCGACCTTCCTCGACCAACTCCCCGGCGGCGGTCTTGGTGCAGTAGCTGACGCTTTGCTTGTGGACGTCGAGTCCGATAAGTGCATTTCAGTCCTCCTGAGTTCGGGTTCTAAGGCGCCGCCTTGGGCGGCTGCGCTTAGCTTTTTATCCCTCTCAGGAGGACCTCTTCGCCGGCTCACCTATGCATTAAAACAGCCACGCATCTCTCACAGCGGACCCCGGGACTCCCAAACTCAGCCGGAATCCGCTTGACATCACCGCTATCCTGAGCATGGAAACCGAGAGCCCAAGATTGTCAGCGGCGACCCAAGCAAAAAAAAGGACACCACCCCAAACGACCCAACAGATCAAATACGAAACGAAGCCAAGACGGACACTATGTCACACGATATCAATAGGTTAAGAGGAACTCTTCGCGACAACCGGCGGGCCTCGAATGGAATCATGGAATCAACCGCCACGTCACAGTGGCCAACCAGGCGAGTTGATCCCCAACCCGTACCCAATCACTTTGCGAAACGAAGCCAATTGTCGCGAAAGCCCTGCCCAAGAGCAACAAGCGCGCCCGGCCGCCGAGGGCTGGACCAGGCCGGGGCTATCCCCATCCCCAAGCCTCAATCGATTCGACCAAACGAACCCAATTGCCCACAAGGCAAGCTGCCACACTTGAAACCTTCCGTCGGTCCGTTACCGTTCGGCACTGCGCCATGGCACAACCTCCAAATTCGAGATTCGCAATGGGGGGGGTACGGATTGAACAGCAATTACGCTGCCACACAGCAGCACAAGAACTTACCCGGACATAAGGCCTCGGTCGCGCTCCAGTCTGGGTGATTTGCCCCCCGGATCGGTGATTAAGGGCGCGCTTTCCTCGTTCCCCCTCGACGCCCCCGGGACCGCCTGCTCCCGGTCCCCGGTCAATGCCCGCTTCCCGGATTTCACAAGAAATGGCCCCGAAATGAACCTATCCACGCACCTCTTTATGTCAAGGTTATTGGCATGCCACCGGAAACAGCCCACCGCGGCGGGTTTACTCGGCGCGTCGATAGGATCGCCGCGCGTCCGGTCATCTGCGCCATCATTGCCGCGGGATCCTTACTCGGCCAGCCTGTCCTTCTCGAGTTGCCTCCGCCACCCGATCCGCCCGAAGAGGCGACAACCACGTCGGAACTCGGCGAGACACCGCCGGAGCCTGATCAACTCTTCTTGGTTCAGACGTTTTCCGGCCCCGTCCCGGCCGTGGTGAACGATGTCGCTCCGCCGTCGGACTTGGTTGTTGCCGTCTTGGCCGATTCCCTCACGGAAGTTGATTT
Source organism: Bryobacterales bacterium (assembly GCA_965248235.1). Lineage (GTDB taxonomy): Bacteria > Acidobacteriota > Terriglobia > Bryobacterales > UBA6623 > UBA6623. Next base: position 1,751,671 of record CBDFIU010000005.1, read on the forward strand.
CCCCTACCTGGAAAACACCCTGCGGGCGCTCGAAAAGTCGATCGGCAGAAATTCCCATTGCGATGGGCTCACATCCAGGCCGGTCCGATCCAAATCGAACAGCTCATCCGACAGCGACCGGAACTCGCCGCCTTGCTGCGGCAATGGTCACAGGATCTCCAAGGCCGCGACCGCCCGCTCGACCCCGCCGCGCTCTACTCGGCATTGGGCGAAGCCGCGGCTTATCTGGGATCAGCGTGGAGTTCCGTTGTGGTGGTCGGCCGCTTTCCGCCCGTTCCCGACGAAATACGCGTCTTCGTCGAGGCCTACCTCGCCGTCCGCCTTCGTGAGGCGCGATTACGCGTCAGTTTCCTATCGCTCGACGTTTCGCAACACTTTCGAATAAGGGCGAAGCGACGCGCCGAACGCGAAGAACTCTCGGTACTGCTTCCTTCCACCTCGGGCGGCGTGCGACGGGCAAGCTCGAAACGGCTTCCTCGCCGGCCCCCAAGCGTTCAAAGTAACCGGCATACTCGGCATCCGTTGGTTGGGCCCGGTCTACTCGGCGTTTCAGCAGGAGAACCACCCTCGGATAATCCCCGCCGCGCCCTACGAAGAGTACCAACGCTATCTATCGCTCAGCGCCATCTCCGAGCGCACCGCCGAATGGAAACTCTACTTCGGCGAAGTGATCGACCGCGCCGGGATTACGATCGATGACGCCACCTTGCTCGCCGAGCCTGCCGCCCGCCGAGTTTTGTCGGACATGCCGATCAGCGACCCGTGGGACTGGCCGGCCGTCATCGACGCCTTTCGTACGCGAACGAAGAGTGCGGTTGAACAGGAGCTTCAACCGTGACGCCGCGCCCACGATGTCGCGGATTCCAATCGCTGACGGCCCTATTGCTTAGTTCTGCGGTCGCGCTGACCTTGCCGCGGGCCTACCCCCAGGAAGTCCTGTTCCGCGCCGAAGTCAAACTCGTCGAGGTGCAGGTCACCGTGTTCGAAGGCAAGCGCCGCTATGTGCGGGGGCTGACCCAAGACCGCTTTCGCGTACTGGACGAGGGTAAACCCCAACCCATCGTGGCTTTTGAAAGCGAACTGGACGATGTTCTCTGCACTCTGCTGCTGGATACGACCGGCAGCATGAAGCGAACCCTGCCGACCCTGAAGAATGCCGTGGTCGCCTTTATCGACCGCCTACGGGAAAACGATTCCGTCGCGGTCTACGGCTTCAGCAACGGAGTGTCCCAACTACAGGCGCCGACACGCGACAAGAGAGCGGCGAAGCGCGCCGTTTTGGCCACTCGCGCCGTCGGTAATACCGCCATGTTTGATGCTGTGTCCCACGTCACGGCCGACCTCGCCGCCCAACGCGGCAAGAAGGCCTTGATTGTGTTCACCGACGGAGATGACAATGCCAGCGTGCTCAACGCTCAAGCAGCCGTCAATCGCGCCCACAGGCGAGGATTCCCTTGTACACTATCGCCCAGGGAGCGGCCTTGCGGGGAGATAAGCTGCTTGCGCAACTGGAAAGGTTATCCCGCCTCACAGGAGGAATCTCCTTCGAGATGAAGACGTCGAAGCAAGCACCTCGCATCTTCAGCCGAATCCTCGACGACATCAGTCACTCCTATATGCTGGCCTACCAAGCCCCCGCGGCGGCCCAGGCACAGTGGCGTCGTATCGACGTGGCGGTCAGCGGTTTGAAGAAGCCCCGTATCCGCTCAAAGAAAGAGTACTTCCTCGATTGAACTCCGCTGTTTTTGCTTGTCCGGGGAATCTCCTGTATTCCCGCCCGCGACCGGCATCCCAGGCTGGTTATAGCCGGCTCGGTCGGGCTTACACCCCGAAGCGCCTGCTTGCCCCCCCGCACCCACGTTGATATTCTCAACAGAGCCTTTGCCCCGCTTGCCGCGAGGATTTGTAACACCATGCCGTCACCGATCTCACGTCGCGACTTCAACCGTTCCACCGTCCTGGCCGCGCCAGCGTTATTGAACGCGCAAACCGCGGGAACCAAGGTCAACCTCGGCTGGGTCGGCTTGGGCAATCGCGGCGGCCGCCACATCAAGACCATGATGAAGGTCGCCAAGGACGGCGCGTCGATCGGGGCCATCTGCGATACCTTCGCCCCGCGCATGGCCCAAGGCAAGGACGTCGTCGCCACCCAACAGGGAGTCGCTCCCGAGACCTACCACGACTACTACAAGATGCTCGAAAACGACGCCATCGATGCCGTCGTGATCATGACGCCCGAGCACTTGCATCGCGACATGGCCATCGCCGCGCTCGAGGCCGGCAAACACGTCTATTGCGAAAAGCCCCTCAGCCACACCATCGAAGAAGGCCATGAAATCCTCGCCGCCGTCAAAAGGAGCGGCAAGAAATTCCAAGTCGGCACGCAACGCCGCAGTTCATTGCTCTATCAAAAGGCCAAGGAGATCTACGAGTCCGGCGTGCTCGGCGAAGTGGTCTACGCCCGTGCCTTTTGGTTCCGCAACAGCCCGTCGACCTTCCCGGCCTGGCGCTACAAGATTCCCGCGGAAGCCACCCCCGACAACACCGATTACGAAAGGTTCTTGGGCGGCGCGCCGGATTCCGATTTCAACAAGCAGCGCTATTTCCAATGGCGTCTTTATTGGGATTACTCGGGCGGCATCTCGACCGACCTGCTGGTCCACCAGACCGACGCGATCCACATGATTACCGGCCGCACGCATTGCAAGTCGGTGATGTGCAACGGCGGCGTTCATTTTTGGCGCCAAGACGACCGCGAAGTCCCCGACCATATAACGGCCGGCTTTGAGTACCCCGATCATTTCCACATCAATTACACCGCCGCCTTCAGCACCTCCCATTTCCGCTACGGCGAGCAACTGCTCGGCAGCGAGGGCGCCATGGAGATCATCGGGTTGCGCGATCTCTACGTCTACCCCGAGAAGTATCGCGACGCGCCCGAAGAGGTGACTTCACGGCCCGAGATCCACATACGCAGCCGCAAGGACCTGGGGCAAGGCAACCCCACCGGCGCTCACTTGAAGAACTTCATCGACGCGATCCGCGATAACGTCCCGCTCAACTGCGACGCCCAGACAGGCCACGAAGCCGCCGTCACCGGGCACCTGGCAACGATGTCCTATCGCACCGAGAAGAAGGTCTTCTGGGACAACGACAACCAGCGCTATCATTTGGGCTAGCTTTTCCGAGGTCAACCAGATCGGCGAGCCTCTTGGCAGCCCGTAGCGCCAGAGGCGCGGACCGCGGTCCACGCTTTGACCGCTGCAGCTCTCCACATTGATGGCGTGTATGTAGCGCACCGGCGGGCTCCGTGCCGCTCCCTGGCGGCTTCGGCAGCCGTGATACCGGAACTTGCGCTATGATTGGCGGACCAGATCCACCGAATTGACCGCGTTCCGGCAAAGAGTCCTCCTAAGGAAGTTCCATGAGCGGCAGCTACTCCAAGTCCAAGCTGATTCCGGCAATGATCCTCGGCGTCTTCACGTACGGCTTGATCGCCGCGTTGCTGGGAACCGTGCTGCCTGAGCTGGGTGAACGTTTCAACCTCACCGCCGAGCAAAACGGCCTGATCGCCACGCTGCAGGCGCTGGGTCTCATGATCGCGTCCGTCGCGATCGGACCCATCGTCGACAACCACGGCAAGAAGACCGGCATTGTCGCGGGCCTTGGGGGCATCACTTTGGGGTTGGTGGGACTTATCTACGCGGGCAGCTACCCGGCCGCCGCCGTCTCGATGCTCGTGCTTGGTTTGGGCGGCGGCATGTTGGTGACCGGCTCGAACGCATTGATCAGCGACGTCAGCGAGGAGAAACGGGCCTCGGCGCTCAACCTGCTCAACCTGCTTTTCGGGCTGGGAACGATGGTCACGCCCTTGCTGGCCGCCAATGTCGCGGCGCTGAGTTCGACCCACGCGCTGTCGCTGACCCTCACGGCGATCGCGGCTGTCACCCTACTCGTCAATATCGGGACCAAGATGCCGCCGCCCACCGGTGAACGCGGTTTCACGGCTTCGGAAGCGCCGGCATTGCTCAAGCAACCGTCGCTCTACCTGCTTTGCTTGATGTTGTTCCTCTACGTAGCCTGCGAGGTCGGCGTCTTCAATTGGTTGGTCAAATATCTCGAAGAGGAGCGGGGCGTCGCCCGCGGCGATGCGCAAAACATCCTTTCTTGGGGATTCGCTCTGGGGCTGCTTGTGGGGCGCGTGGCGGCCTCGCGCATTCTCCTGGGCGTCTCGGAGATCAAAGTCACCCTGGCGGCGTCGATCGTCATGACCATCACTACTTTCGCGATGCTGCAAGTCACGAATCCGATTCTGATCGCCGGCGTCGTTTTCGCGGCCGGGTTGGCGATGGCGCCGGTGTTCCCGACGACGCTCGGCATTTGCGGCAATCTCTTCACAAAGATGACCGCCACGGCGATGGGGATTGTCATTACGTCGGGATGGGTGGGCCTGACGCTCAGTTCCTACGTGATCGGCTTAGCGGCCGACCGCTCATCGCTGGGTTCGGCTCTGCTGCTGCTGCCGGTTATGTCGGCGGCCCTGATCGGAATCAACCTGGCGTTGGGGCGGCATGTCGAAGTCCCCGGTCCCGGCGATTCGGTCTGACGGCCACCGGATCCGCCGGCGATCGGTGCTCGCGCCGGTCCCGGTCAAACGGCTCGGCGGGTTCCGGACCGCTTATCGCCGCTCACGCCTTTGCGGACCGTTTTCGGCGAGGAGCCGTCGACCCGTTCGATGAAGAACATCATAGAATCATTTCGCCCTTCGCTCGACGATCGCCTGTCAGCGGGCGGGTTGGAATTCTCGCTGGTCGATTTCAGCTTCGCCGAGCTTGACGCCCGTTCCAATCGCTTGGCCCGCCGCTTTTCTCAACAGGGCCCGGCCCCCGGCGATCGCATCGTCGTTTACCTTGCCAACTCTCCCGAGTTCATCGTCGCCTATCTGGCCGCTCTGAAGGCCGGCCTCGTCTTCGTTCCCATCAACGTGCTTTATCGCGAGCGAGAGATACGGCAAATCGTCGACGACGCGGAACCGAGCGCCGCCGTCACCTCCCGCGAACTTTCAGAACCCCTCGAAGCCTGTCTCCGCGAAGGGTTGCCGGATGCTCCGATCTACCGCGCCGACGATTTCGACGAACTCACCGCCGGCCTGTCGTCCGAGCCGGTCCCGTGCCCGGTTGGCGCCGAGCACCCCGCCATGATCGTCTACACGTCCGGCACGACCGGCACGCCGAAAGGCGCCGTGTTGAGTCATCACAACCTCACCGCCAACGGCCAAACGCTGATCGAAGCTTGGCGAATGACCGCCCAAGACCGCTTGTTGCTGGCCCTGCCGCTGTTCCATGTCCACGGTCTCGGAAACGGCGTGCACACCTGGTTGGCGACCGGGCTGCGGCTGGGTTTGCTCGAACGTTTTCGCCAAGAAACCATCGCGGACGAGTTCCTACGCTTTCGCCCGACCGTCTTCTTCGGGGTTCCAACCATGTACCAGCGGCTGCTCGAGGTTCCGCCCGAGACGGCTCGCGAGATCGGCCGCTCGATGCGGCTTTTTGTATCCGGCTCGGCACCGCTTCCCGCCGGGACGCTGGAACATTTTCGAGACCTCTTCGGGCACCATATTCTCGAACGCTACGGGATGAGTGAGACCCTGATGAATATCTCGAACCCCTACGAGGGCGAGCGCCGCCCGGGGTCGGTCGGCAAGCCGCTGCCGGGTGTTTCGATTCGGTTGACCGATCCGCGAACCGGAGAACAAGTCGCTCCCGGCGAAACCGGTGAAGTTCTCATCCGCGGCGACAATGTCTTCAGCGGCTACCGGCGACGCCCCGAGACCAACGCGGCCCTGTTTACCGCCGACGGCTTCTTCCGCTCCGGCGACCTGGCGACATGCTCCGAAGACGGCTACTACACACTCGTGGGCCGCCGCGGCGATCTCATCATTTCGGGCGGTTTCAATATCTATCCGCGCCAAATCGAGGAGTTGTTGCTGGAGCACCCCGCCGTGGCCGAGGCCGCCGTGGTCGGCGAGCCCGACCCGGTCCGCGGAGAAATCCCGGTTGCCTATATCAAGCCGCGCGAGGGCGCCGATCTCGACGGCCCTCAACTCCAAGACCTGTGCCGGGAAAGCCTGGCGTCGTTCAAGATCCCGCGCAAGATCATCTTCATGACTGAACTGCCCCGTAACGCCCTCGGGAAGTTACAGCGCCATCGACTGTGCCCGCCCGGTGAGGGGCTGTGAAAATTGGGGACCGTACCGAGCGCCGACCGAATGAGTTCGCTGAATCAGTAACCGCATCCGGCGCGAAGTGGACTGCAAGATTTTTTCACAGCCCCTGAGCAAGCGCAACGACGTATTAGCGGGCCTATCGTGTACTTTTGCCCGTCAGGCGATGAGAAACGCGGGTTAGTTCGAGGGTTAGTTCACGTAGAGAAACTCGCCGGTGTTGAACAGGCCCCAGCACAGGCTTTCGAGGCCGTGCTCCCCGAGTAGCGAGCGGCTCCAGGCGACCTCCGGCTCATCGGGCGGCCGGCCGAGCGCGAGCTGGAAGGCCGTGTCGATGCGGGCGTCGGGATCTTCGCCGGCTTGCTCGGCGACGCGTTCGGCGAAGAACTTCGCCTGCCGCAGCACGAACGCGTTGTTCATCAGACTGAGCGCCTGCAACGGGGTTGTGGTCGCCAAGCGTTGCGGCGTCTTGACGGCGGGGATGGGGCAATCGAGCGCGTCGAGCAGGGGGTCGGTACCGGAGTTGATGTTCATGCGGTAGACGGTGCGGCGGTCGAGCTCGGGGTCGTCCTTATCGAGCAACTTGTAATGTTCCAGCGAGCCGATGCGTTCGCTTTCAAAGGGGCGAAAGCTGGGGCCGCCCATTTTGCGGTTGAGTTTGCCGCTGACGGCGAGCATGGCGTCGCGGACCGCCTCGCCTTCGAGGCGTCGCGGCGGATAGCGCCACAGTAGTTCGTTGTCGGCGTCGCGGGCGGCGGCTTGCTCGTTAAACGCCGCCGACTGGCGATAGGCGGCCAGGAGCATGATGCGCTTGTGGAGTTTCTTGAGACTCCAGCCGTCGGCGACGAAATCGAACGCCAGCGCGTCGAGCAACTCCGGGTGCGAGGGCCGCCCGCCGTTGAACCCGAGATCGTTCGGATTCGCGGTGAACCCGCGGCCGAAATGGTAGTGCCAGACGCGGTTGACGATGGCGCGGGCGAAAAGCGGATTGTCCTCGGAGGTGAGCCACCCGGCGAAGCGCTTGCGCCGTTCGCCCTCGGGTGCATCGGGAGCCAGTCCGAGTTCCGCGGATAAACCCGCGACATTCGAGAGGCCGCCGGCCGAGACGAGTTCGCCCGGTCTCCCGATATGGCCCCGCGCGAGGACGTGGGTTGGTTCGGGTTCGCGGATTTCCGCGGCATAGATCTTGTTCGGCTCGCCCATCTCCGCGAGCGCGGTCGTCAGTCGGACGGACTCGGCGTCGAGGGCGTCAAAGCGGCTTCGCTGTTGGGCGGTCATCAGCCCGCGCAGCTCTTTGTCGAGAATGCCGGGGGCGCCGGCCTGGAACGAGGCGGCGATTTGCTCGGGCGAAAGAGCCCTGTCATAGAGGCGTGCTTCGTCGACGGCGAGCCCGATGGCGTTGTTGAAGGAGACCTCGGCGTCGCCGGCGATATAGGTTTGCAGCAGATCGCGGTCGTCGGCGGGCTCGGGTCGATAGGCTTCCCCGTAGGGAAGACCGTTGCGATAGATGGCGATGGTGTGGTCGGGCCGGTAGACGACCGCCAGGTGCACGCGGCCGCCGGGCGCGGTGTCCTCGCTCGGCCCCTTCACGTCAAGGGTGCGGAAATTGGCCGTACTGGTGTTTTCCCAATGATGACCGTCTTTCTTGCCGGTGTAGCGGATGCCGTCGAGAGCGGCGCCTCGAAAGTCCTCGCGGCTTCGGATGTTGACGATGACGCTGGATTCCTCGGGCAACTCGTCGACGGCAACCCAGGCTTCGAGCGTTTTTTCGCGAACATCGTGGGGCAACTTCGCCGTGGCGATTCCCGGAAAGACGTCATTCACGACTCGTTCGTGAACGCGGCGCAGCACGCCGTCGGAGAGTTCGAACGCGTCGGTGAGCTCGATGTGCATCGAGCCGGCTTGGTCGCGGGAATTGCGGTCGAATCGCCACAAGCCGAGGGGCTTGGGCAGACCGGCGGCGGGCTCGGAGCCTCGTGCCCGCAAGGCCGGCTCGCGGACAGGCTCCAGCAGCTCGTGGATTTGGTCCTCGACACGCGCGTAGGCGTTCTTGAGCGCGGTCGTCTTCTCGCGGCGCGCGGCGGCTTCCGGCCTGGTGAGCAAGTCGCGTTCGCCGAGCCAAACACCCTCGAAGGCGGCTTTGACGCGGTAGTAGTCGCGCTGCGGAATGGGGTCGAATTTATGGTCGTGGCAGCGAGCGCAGTTGACCGTCAGGCCCAGAAAGGTCTGCCCCACGACGCTGAGCATTTCCTCGAGTTGATTCTCGCGGACTTGCTTGCGTTGGTCTTTGACGGCCGAAGTCAAGCCCACGGCGTCATAGGGACCCGAGACGAGAAACCCCGTTGCGACGACGCCGTCACGGGTGGGCGGGTCCATCACGTCGCCGGCGATTTGCTCTTCGGCGAACAGTCGGTACGATTTGTCGGCGTTGAAACTGCGAATCACGTAGTCGCGATAGGGCCAGGCGTTGACGCGCATCCAGTCGCGCTCGAAGCCCTCGCTTTCCGAGAACCGCGCCACATCGAGCCAGTGCCGAGCCCAGCGCTCGCCGTAACGCGGCGACGCCAGCAGGCGGTCGATCAGCCTTTCGTAGGCGTTGTCGCTCGGGTCGTTGACAAAGGCCTCGACCTCGGCCGGCGTGGGGGGAAGGCCGAGCAGATCGAAACCGGCGCGGCGGATCAGCGCGCGGCGCGTGGCGGGCGGCGAAGGCTCCAAGGCTTCGCTCGCCAGGGTGGCGTAGATGCGGCGATCGATCGGACTGCGTTGCCATGCCGCGGGGGCCGCCGGGGTGTCGGGCGCCGGGGTGCGTTGGAGCGGTTGCAGCGACCACCAATTGGCGTTGCCGCGGGGGCGCTTATCCTCGGCGGGCGGACCCGAAGCGAGCGTCCTGCTCCAGAGTGAGCCCGCTTCGATCCAGCGGCGAAGGAGTTCGCGTTCTTCTTCGGGCAGGGGGTTGCCGAGGGGCATTTCTCCGGCGGCGACGCGGCGATAGAGCAGGCTTTCGTGCGGGGCTCCCGCGACCAGCGCGGGGCCTTTCGTGCCGCCGCGGCGCGCGCCGTCAAGCGTCGAAAGGTCAAGCCCGGAACTTTTCGTTCCCGGATCGTGGCAGGCGAGGCAGCGCTTCTCGATCAGCGTGAGCGCGGAGGCTTCGAGATATTCATCGGCGGGAGCAGGCGCGGCGGCGAAGCCGAAGAGCGAAAAAAGGCAGAGCGGAACACACAGCGCCGCGCGGAGCCAAGAGGCCGGGCAGCAGAGCCGGGTCGACCGAAACGAGGAGCAACACTGCGACAAAGACCGCATGACCGTCCACCGCGATTGTACCGCGAAGACGCGGGGAACGGCTCTCCATCGTCGATCTTGTAGTCTGGAGAGGCAAGTCCCTACTGATATGACCCTCACCGACACGGAAGCACGCACGCTCGGCGCCTTGATCGAGAAGGACATGGCGACGCCGGAGTATTATCCGCTGACGCTCAATGCTCTGGTTGCCGCATGTAACCAGAAGACCAACCGCCGGCCGGTTGTGGACTACGACAGCGATGTCGTGGCGCGGGCGATCGAGCGGTTGCAGGGCGAACGGCTTGCGGCGGTGTTGACGGGCCGCGGCCACCGCGTGCCGAAATACAAGCATTGGGCTTGAGAGACGCTGGCATTGGGACGGCGCGAGATGGCGGTGTTGTGCGTTCTTTTGTTGCGGGGAGCGCAGACGCCGGGTGAGATCAAGGAACGCACGCAACGGATGTTCGACTTTGACGACTTGGCGTCGGTTGAGGGTTGCTTGGGCCGACTGATGGAATGGGAGCCTACGCGGTTCGCGGCCGAGTTGCCGAGGCAGCCCGGGACGCGCGAGACGCGCTATGTTCACTTGCTTTGCGGGGAGCCGTCGGCGGAGGCGATTGCCGACTCGTCGTCCGAGGCGTTTTCGGCGGGCGAGGGTCGTGAAGCTCGATCGCCTCACGCGGCGGTCTACGACACTCGGGTAGCTTCGCTTGAGGCGCGGGTCGAGGAGCTTGAGAATCAGGTGGCCGTGTTGCGCGACGAGTTGGCCGGCTTCCGTTCGCAGTTTGAGTGAAAGCGGTGGAAGCCCGTACCCTTCCAACGCCAAGCCCCAGTGAACCAGGCTCGCCCTCGACAGCTATCCTTCACCACCCCTACGGATGGTGATCTTCCGATGCGACCTGGATCGTAATCCCGTCAGGGGCGTCGAAGTAGACTCGATCATCGTGTCGCCGGGCGTTGAGGTTCAGGGATTTCAGCTTGGCCAATACCGCCGCCGGATCGTAATTCGCGATCGAATAGCAGTAGTGATCCATTCCGGGCTGGTCGGCTTTGAAGAGAGCCAGGAAGTTCTTCCCCAGCCCCAGGAAGCAGTTAGAGTCGCTTTGGCGCACAACCGGCACCCCAAAGTGCTCTTGATAGAAGTCGCGCGAGCGGCCGATGTCTGTAACGCGCAGGGCAATGTGGTTGATGCCGGTCGCCTTGAACGTTGAGGTTTCGGGAGCCGCGCGTAGGACGGGAACCGCGGCATCGTGGTCGACGACCGATAGTTGCACCTCGATTCCGTCGGGGTCAAGGACGTAGACCCAGGTTTCGGTTCGCCGGGTGGAGAGACCAAGAGCGCGGCACTTTTTCTCAACCGCATCAGCCTCGTAATCTTTCACCGCGATACAGAAGTGGTCCAAGCCGGGCTGATCGTGCTTCCGCAGCGCCGTGAAGTTGCGCTTGACTCTCAGGAAGCGCCAGTCAGGGAATCTTTGCGGGGCCGGCCCCCCGTTGTGGATGTTCGAACAACCGAAATGCGTACGGAGGAAATCCTCCGTGCGAATCAAGTCGCTGACCCGTAGCGCAACGTGGTTGACATCGACGCCTTGGAAGTGAGGCGGCGCGCTCATGCCGCGCCGCGCGCCGGCTAACAGCCCGCCACCTAGGGCGAGGGCCATCCGACGCGTAATTTTCGAGGTGGCGGCGGGTGCTTGCATGGCCCTATTGTGGCAGGACACGCCGAGCGGCGCATCGTATGGAGGTATCCCCGTTTTTCCTACTCGAAATACCCGGACCCCGCCGCGAGATTGGCGCGGATGACTTCCTCGTTGAGTTCGATACCGAGACCCGGCTTGTTGGTCATCTCTAAGTAACCGTCCTTGTACAACGGCCCGTCGCGCTCAATGATATCGGGCCAATGGGGAATGTCGACGCTGTCGGACTCGAGCGTCACAAATGACCGGATCGCGGCGCAGGCGTGTCCGTTGCCTACCGTGCCTACGGGCGTGCACATGTTGTGGCAGGCCATCGTGATGTAGTAGAGGTCCGCCCAATCGGCGATCTTCTTTGTTTCGAGCAAGCCGCCGACTTTTTGGGGGTCGGGCTGGATGATGTCGCAGGCTTGCTTTTCGATAAAGTCGCGGAAGGTGTGGCGCGAGTAAAGGTTCTCGCCCGTCGCGGTAGGCACGTTGCTCTTGCGCGTAAAGCGCGCCATGGCGTCGGCGTTCTGCGGCGGGATGGGGTCTTCGATGAACCAGATATTCAAATCCTCGATCATTTGCACGAAGCGCATCGTGTCGCCCATGTTGTAGTTGAAATGCAGGTCGATCGCGAGCGGGTAATCATCGCCGAGCCTGTCGCGGACGGCTTCGAGAATCCGGACCCATTGCTTCATCTCGACCGATGAAATACCGCGGTTCCACATCTCCCCGCGATATTGATACGGTCGGCCGGCGAGCGACTGAGAGCGCGATTCCCAATCCAGATCGAACTTCGTGGCCCTAAAGCCGTGCGCGAGCGACTTTTCGGCCTCGGCGACCCAGGCGGCCGGATCGGGGGTCTTAGGCGAGCCGGTGTCGTGATAGATGAGCAGCTTGTCGCGGAACTTCCCGCCGAGCAAGACGTAGACAGGGACTTTGAGGATCTTCCCCGCCAAATCCCACAGCGCCATCTCGATGCCGGAAATCGAGGACGAAATGGTGCCGGTCCAGGAGCCGTGGCCGAGTTTGGCTTCGGCCATCCTTTGATAGAGGTAGTCGACTTGCAGCGGATCGTGACCGATAACGGTATCTTTCAGGTGTCTAATGTGGTCGACGACACCGTCGCGGTTGTAAGCCTCGCCGATGCCGTAGAGACCCGAGTCGGTTTCGACCTTGACCAGATGCGCCGGGTATCGGATCATCACCGAGGCGGTCTTGACGTTGGTGATCTTGACCTTGCCGAACTCGGATTCGGCGGCCGGCATGGCCTTCAAGACCTGCGATTTGTCGGGCAGGAATCCGGCGGCCGCGGCGGTGGTGGTCAGAAAACGTCGTCGGTCAAACATGGGAAATTCCTCCTCGGTCTTGGATCTCGTTTTGGAATTCGAGGCTTCCGACCCATTTCTTGCTGGGATCCTTCCACGCCGATCCGGATCAAGAGAGGTTCCCCCCAACAATAACAAGATCCGACTCAGCTACCAATCCCTAAGTGGATACGCCACACAGCCGAGACCCCGATCGATCGATCCTCCGTCTTGCTTGACTTCCCTCCCGACCCCTTGCGAAATTGGAAGCTGCCGCCGAGAATCGCCGATCCCCCCCGTAGCGCCGTTTCTCGAAGAGGAGTGCCCGTGTTTTACCGTAACCGTCGAGCCGTCTTGTGTTTATCCGGCGTCATCGTGATCGCCCTGCTGACGGGCTGTTCGAGCGCCCCCGACGAAGACGAAGCCGCCCTGAAATACCAACCCGATTGGGATTCGATTCAAGCCCACGAGGCGCCCGAATGGTTCCGCGACGCCAAGTTCGGCATCTTCATTCACTGGGGCCTCTACTCCGTCCCCGCCTACGCCGAGCCGACCGGCAAATTGCATGAAGTGCCGTGGGAAACCTGGTTCAAGCACAATGCCTACGCCGAGTGGTATTTGAATACGCTTCGGATCGACGGTTCGCCCACGCGGGAGTATCACGACAAGACCTACGGGGCCGATTTCGACTACATGGACTTCGTCCCGAAATTCAATGAGGAAATCGCCAAGTGGAGCCCCGGCGACATGGCGCAACTTTTCAAGGACGTCGGCGCCCAATACGTCGTGCTGACAACGAAACATCATGACGGTTTCCTGCTGTGGCCGAGCGATGTGAAAAACCCGAACCTGCCTGACGACCGCCAAAACGCCTCGCGCGACATCGCGGGCGAGTTGGCGCAATCGGTGCGTGCTCGCGGCATGAAGATGGGTTACTACTACTCGGGCGGCCTCGATTGGAGCTTCAACCCGACGCGCATTGGCGCGAATTGATCGAGCGCTACAAGCCGTCGATTCTTTGGAACGACATAGGCTATCCGGAAACCGGCGACGTGTCGCACATCTTCGCCGACTACTACAACAACTTCCCCGAGGGCGTGGTCAACGATCGCTGGGAGATCCGCAAAGAGGGCGCCGAGCCGCGACACCACGATTTCGAAACTCCCGAATACAAGACGATGGACGACATCTATCCGGAAAAGTGGGAGACCTGCCGCGGCATGGGATATTCCTTCGGCTACAACCATGTCGAGGGACCGGAACAGACGATCAAGGAAGCCGAGTTGATCCACCTGCTGATCGACGTCACAGCGAAAAACGGGAACCTACTGCTCAATGTGGGGCCGAAGGCCGACGGCTCGATTCCCGAGATTCAAGAACAACGCCTACGCGCCCTCGGCTCGTGGCTTGACACGAACGGCGAAGCGATCTTCGGAACACGGCCCTGGGATCGCGCAAGCGGCAAGACCGGCGCAGGGATCGATGTTCGCTTCACCCGCAAAGGCGACGCGATTTACGCGATTCTGCTTTCCAGGCCCGAGGGCGGCGAAATAACCATTGAAGGCATAACACCGGCCGAAGACGCTTTGGTGAGCATGTTCGGTTCCGGGTACCGCGAGTGGAGCGCCGCGGAAGGCAAGCTGACCATCACGCTGCCCGAAGTGTATCCCGAGGCGCACGCCTACGTCGTTAAGGTTTCGAAGCTGTAGCGGACATTGATTATGATTACAAGAACCTCCCGAATTCCTCCGGGGATAGCCCGGCCTGTTTGATGATCGAGTCAAGGGTCCGGCGCTTGAGGTCGCGGCTGTGGTAGGACCGTCACGCGGAGCGAGTCGTTGGTCGAGTGCTTGAGGATGTAGTGTGAGCCGGTCGAGTGGTGAACGAAAAAGCCGGCTCGCTTGAGCGCCCGGATCACTTTTCGAGGGGTGAGCGCCGGCAGCGAAGAACTCATGCCGCGTCGAAGGCGACAGAGATATATTCCTTACGCGGTTCGGCCGAAATGACCTTGTCCGTCGGAATAGGCTGACCGTCTTTGCGGAGGCTTTCCAAGTAGCCGCGAATGGCGTCGGTCGCCATCGCGCGGGCTTCTTCCAGATTGCCGCCTTCGGTCACCAAACCAGGTAAAGCCGGGCAGGTAACGACGTACCCGCCTTCTTTGGCCGGCTCAAACAGCACGGTGAAGTCGTGACTGTGTTGACGCCCGTTCATGCCTTTAGAGTATCAAGCAACGGATCGTTCCGTGCCGCGAGCCCCGATCGCTACTCGGGCCGGGGAGCGCGAGTGCCGGTGCCCTGTCTACGCCTCCAGCGCTTCTTTGCAATAAGCCAAACACTTGCGCACTTCCGCGACCGTGTCCACCGCCGTGTACTCGTATTCGATATTGGCCGGAATCGCGTACTTGTTGTCGCGCAACAACGCCAGCACTTCCTTGATCGGCGTATCGCCCTTCCCGAAAGGCACGTTCCCGCCCTGATCGCGCTTACGGTCTTTGATGTGCAAAGTCACGATGTCGTCGTGGTGCTTGCTAATGTAGTCGACCGCATCGAAGTTCGCCGCCGTGAAGTGCCCAATATCGAGATTGATCGCGATATATTCCGAGCGCCCCTTGCGGCCGCGCTCGAAACTTTCCGGCGTCGCGAATTCGTTGTCGTCGATGCGCGAGTGATTGTGCATGCCCACGCGCATTTTGTGCTTCTTCGCGAAAGGATCCACCCGCGCCGCGGTGTTGACGTTCGCCGACGCGGTCAGCACTTTCGCCCCCAGTACGTTCGCCATTTCGAACCCCCGCTCGATCTCGCGGTCGCTAAAGTCGTCGCGAAAGCTGTAGTTGAAGGCGTATACGTCAACCCCCACGTCGCGAAATTGTTTGCCGACCGCCTCGATGTCGTCGAGCGAAACGGTCTCGCGCCATGTTCGCAGCCTCTCCCGTTCCGCGGGCGAGTTGCCGCTGCCATTCCCGCGTTCGAGGTGGCCCGCCCACAGCTCGCACAGCCCGATGCCGACATCGGCAAAGGCTCGGATCGCGGCGTCGGTATGACGGTCGCGAAAGCTGTAGCTCTGGGCGCCGATCGTAACGCCATTGATGGTGGAGTCGATTGTCGCCGCCGGCAAGCGTCCGGCCGCAAGTCCGACCGCGCCCGCCACCGAAAGTCTGTGAAAATCTCGACGATTCATGGGGTACCTCTTCTGTTCCGGAGCAGGCGGACTCGACGGGCGAATCGGCCCGCCACCGACCCTCTACGATTCTACGTGAAAAGATCAAGCATGCATCGGCCTTGGGGGCGAGTGCGGCCTCGAATTGCCCCAAGACACAAGTTGCGAAGGCGCCTACTTGCGGAATGGCGGCTTCTCAACTCGGTCAACGGGGCCGTCTTGTTCTCTTCGATGCGCCAGCCCCCGGACGGAAGCAAGGATAGTAGCCCGCGGTGAAGCGAAGCGGAACCGCGGGTCACCGCGACGACATCACCGAGAGCTCCGGATGGGGCGTAGCAAACCAGCCGGAGCGGCCGGATCCCGTCGAAGTTTCAGAGGAAAAGGGAAGGTTGCGGCGGCGGGCTAACGCTTGCGCTGTTTCTGCTGACCGATGCGGACCTTGCCTTGCGTGGCTTTCATCTCTTCCCAGGCCTTCCAGTCAAAGCGCGCGGCGGCGTCCTTGAGATAGCCGTTGACGTCAGCTTCCTTCGGCAGCACGGCGACGACGGTTGCGTAACCCGGTCCGCCGGGGTTCTTGATGCGGTATTTCTTGGTGTTCGGAATCGCCATGATTTTCAATGTAGCACAGGCCTCGGCGCAAGAACAGTGCGAGGGGCCGGCACGGAGGCCGGCACGCCGACGAGAACGTCGGCAAGTAACCCGGGCACCGCCGGGCAATGTATCAAACATCCCGGCGCAATCCCTATCCGCGATAGCAGATCGATCGCGAAGCGCCCAGAGTGGGTTTTGCGGAGATCGTAAAGCCTTCATAATCAGTGCTTACGATCGATCGCCCCCCCCGTTTTCCGTCGCCCTTGCTAATCGAGCCTCACGGCGACTTAGGGTAACATTAACTTTGACCGGTACGTCATTCACGAGTTGAGGCGGGACAAGAACCGCGACTACAGCGTAACGTAGGATACTTAAATGATGGTCGAGTTGCCTCAATTCTCCGAATCTGCTATAAAGCGTTGCAACTCGACGCACTCGGCGCTCCCGTTCCGAAGTCCTGGAAACCGCCCGCGCGGGTGGAGTTTGGGTGCCGCCCTCGGTGCTCATGTCGGGGATGAGATATTCGATGGCACGGAAAACCCAAAAGAAAGCCTCCGCGAAGGCGGCCCGACCCCAAAAAAGCGGCAAACGGAAGGTCGTGCCGACGGCCCCGGCGACGTCCGGGAAAACAGCCAAGAAAGCCGCCAAGGCTGTCAAGAGCAAGGGCGTGAAGAGCAAGGGCGTGAAGAAGAAGGTCGGCAAGAAGAAGCCCGCCGCGAAAGCAGCTAAGAAGCCGGTGAAGAAGAGCGCGACAACCGCGAAACCGGCCAAGAAGAAAGAACCCGTCAAGGCGGCAAGGGCTTCGGCTTTCGCCAAGAAGAAGACCGCGAAGGCCGCTCCGGTCGGAAAGTCGAAAGCGCCCCAACCCTCGAGGCCTCGGAAAGCGCCTTCGCCGGCGCGGAAGATCGCCGCCACCCGGCGCAAGGCGGCGGCCGCCGCTGCCGCGGTGGTCGCCGCGCGCAAACGAGCCGAGGCCGAACTCGCCGCGCGGAAGGCCGCCGAGCGGCAAGCGGCTGAAAGACAAGCGCAAGGGTACGAGAAAGCCGTGGGCTTCTTCAATAGCCGCAAGTTCGCCCGTGCTCTGGGTTGGTTTGAAAAAGTGGCCCAAGGGCCCGAAGCGACGCTCCGCCATCGGGCGCAGGTTCACGCGCGCATTTGCGCCCAGCGGGTCAACGCCACGAAGGTAAAACTCAAAACCGTCGATGACTACTACAACTACGCCGTTCAACTGATCAACGATCGCGAATTAGAGGAGGCCGAACGGTGCCTCGATAAGGCGTTGCGGTTGAGCGCGAACGCCGATTACATCCACTACGCGGCCTCGGTCGTTCAAGCCCTGCGGGGCGACGCCGCGTCGGCGCTCAAGAGCTTAGGGCGCGCGATTGAGTTGAACGGCCGAAATCGCGTACTGGCTCGAACCGATGCCGACCTTTCTTCGCTGCGGGATCACCCTTCCTGGACCGAGTTGATTTCCTCGGATGCGCCAAGCCAGCCGACCTTCTAAGAAAACGTCCGCCCCGGCCGAGGGCCGGACTTTGCGGATCGTCTCGCTGGGAGGCGGCACGGGTCTCTCCGCCTTGCTCGAAGGCTTGAAGCATCATACGGCCCCGGCCGCGGCGTCTTCGAATGACCTCAACTCGCGACATTCCGTGGATTTATCCGCCATCGTCACCGTCAGCGACGACGGCGGTAGTTCCGGACGTCTGCGTCGCGCCTTCGACATTCTGGCCCCCGGCGACATTCGCAACTGTATGGTCGCGCTGGCGGAAGACCAAGCCCTCTTGTCGCGCCTGTTTCAATACCGTTTCTCGAACGGCAAGGGCTTGGAAGGCCACAGCTTTGGCAATCTATTCTTGACCGCCCTGACCCACGTCACCGGAGACTTTCACCAAGCGATTCAACTCTCGAGCGAAGTCCTTGCCATACGCGGTCGCATCTTTCCCTCGACGTTGACCAATGTGCGCCTCGAGGCACACTTGGAAAGCGGCCGCTCCCGCACCGGCGAGACACGGATCAGCGGTTCGCCCGAGCGCATCAAGTCGATCCGTCTCAAACCGCGTCGCTGTCCGCCGTTGCCTGAGTCGCTTGAGGCGATCGGCCGGGCCGACGCCATTACGCTCGGCCCCGGTTCGCTCTATACCAGTGTGATTCCCAACCTGCTGGTTGACGGCGTGGCCCGGGCGGTCGCCGATTCTTCCGCCGTCAAGATTTACATCTGTAATCTGATGTGGCAGCCCGGCGAGACCGAGGGCTACACGGCGGCCGATCACGTTCGCGCGATCCACGAGCATGCCGAGGCGCGGTTGATCGACTATGTCGTCGTCAATTCCCGCGACCCTTCGGCCGCCGCGCGCCGCCGCTACGCCGAGCAGAACGCCTGGCCCGTCGAAACCGATTCAGCCGAACTCGAGACACTCGGCGTCGAAGTGATTGCCTCCAACCTCCTGGCCGGCGGCAAAATTGTGCGCCACGACCCCGCTCGTCTGGCCCGCTTGATCATCGACCTCGCCGCGAAAGCGGTCTGAGGCCTCTCATGTCGTTCACCAACCTTGCCCCGCCGCTCGGTATAATCCCGTCATGCGAATGATCGGGCGAAGAGCCTTCCTTGCCGCGTCCGCCGCCGCCACTCTCACGGCCGCGCCCCGCGGCGCGCTCGATCGGTTTCAGCTGGCCGTCACGACCGACGAGATTGACGATGATCTGCTGACCGCCGTCCGCTTTCTCAAGCGCTTCGGGTTGCGGCACGCCGAGTTACGAAAGGTCTGGGGTCGTTACAACACCGCGCAACCGCTTGCGAAGATCCGCGAGGCCCGCCGACTGCTCGATCAGCACGGCATCCAAACCGCCATCCTCGATACTTCGTTCTTTAAGATTCCTCTACCCGCCGACACCCCGGCGGGGCGGAAGATCCTCGGCGAGCAGTGGGCTTTGCTCGATGGAGCCATGGAGCGCGCCCGCATCCTCGGCGTCGACAAGATTCGCACCTTCGCTTTTACCTATCGCCGCGACGAACACCCCGACCCCAACGCCTGGCCGCGCATTGTGGAACTGGTTCGCGAGTCGGCTGTTCGCGCCGCCGGCAAGGGTTTCCGCCTGGCGCTCGAAAACGTCGGCGGCAGCTACGTCTCGACCGCCGCCGAGGCGGCCCGTATTTTGGACGTCCTGCCCGACGACAACTTCGGCCTCACCTGGGACCCCAACAACTCCGCCCGCTCGGGCGGCGAAGCCTTCCCGAAAGGCTACGCCCGCTTTGACCCCGCCCGTATTTTCCACGTCCATCTCCGCGACTACTGTCGCCGTCCGTCGGGTGAGATGGAATGGTGCGGCGTCGGCGAGGGGGAGTTCGACCACCTGGGCCAACTGCGCGCGCTGCTCGAAGACGGCTATCGCGAGACCCTATCGCTCGAGACGCACTACAAGATTGCCGGCAGCAAAATGCGCGCCAGCGAGGCATCCCTCAAAGCTCTTTTGGAAGTGATGGAACGCGTCTGAGTCGACTGACTAACAACCCAGCGTCTTCGGCTCACGGTTTTAACGAAACCACGGGCGCAAAGAGTCTCGTCTCTCCTTGCAACGCCACAACGTCGGGCCGAATTTAATGAGACGGCTGCCCTTGGCCGGGCGGCACATATTCGGGAGGCACCTGCGCGCCCTCGCCGAAAAAGAACTGCTCCATCTGTTTCAAGATCAGCTCTTGCGCTTCGAGCGTGCCCGGATTGAGCCGATACTCGTTGATCACCATCTTGAGGTGCTCGGCCCACATCGTCCAGGCCTGCTTCGACACGTTTTCGAAAACCCGCTGCCCCATCTCGCTGTCGAAAGGGGTTTCATCGAGACCCGGCAACTCCTTGCCGAGTTTTACGCATTGGACCATTCGTTCCGCCATTTCGCTTTTCTCCAGCTCCTTATTCTACGGCAACGGCTGACCGCCTACTCCAGTGCCGCAACCGTCAACCGTGAAGACCGCGCCCGCCTCGCCGTCTCGCGACTTGCCGCCCATCGCTCGCCGAGGCCCAAACAACGG
Source organism: Bryobacterales bacterium (assembly GCA_965248235.1). GTDB lineage: Bacteria > Acidobacteriota > Terriglobia > Bryobacterales > UBA6623 > UBA6623. Next base: position 1,771,930 of record CBDFIU010000005.1, read on the forward strand.
CTCGGTACAATGAAACCGGGTTAGCCTACACCGGATATTCCCGAGAACGAGATCGGACGTCCGGCGGATTCGGGTCATATTCGCGGCCCCGCCCCGCCGTGCCTCGCCCGTGACGCGCGCAGTCTTGCGCCCGCCAATCCGAGCAACCGAAAGATGAGCCTTAGGCAAGAAATCAGGCCGATGCTGCGGCTGGCTTGGCCGGTTGTCGTCTCCGAGCTCGGATGGATGGCGATGGTCGTCGTCGACACCATGATGGTCGGCCGCATCAGCGCCGAAGCCATCGGCGCGGTAAGCCTCGGGGGAGCGGTTGTCCACGCGGTCTCGGTCTTTGGCGTCGGCCTGTTGCTGGGACTCGATCCGCTTGTTTCCCAAGCTTGGGGCGCCCGAAAACTTCGTGACTGTTTTAATGCATAGGTGAGCCGGCGAAGAGGTCCTCCTGAGAGGGATAAAAAGCTAAGCGCAGCCGCCCAAGGCGGCGCCTTAGAACCCGAACTCAGGAGGACTGAAATGCACTATATCGGACTCGACGTCCACAAGCAAAGCGTCAGCTACTGCACCAAGACCGCCGCCGGGGAGTTGGTCGAGGAAGGTCGCATCGACGCCACCCGCGAAGCGCTCGCAAGTTGGGCCCAAACGCAACCGCCCTGGCGCGGGGCGATGGAAGCCACCTTGTTCAGCGGCTGGATCCACGACACGCTCGCGCCCTACGCCGACGACCTCGCCGTCGGACACCCCGCCGCCATGGAAGCCATCACGCGGGCCAAAAAGAAAAGCGATCGCCTCGATTCCGACAAGCTCGCCGACCTATGCCGCGTCAACCTGCTGCCGCGCGTGTGGATGCCGCCGCGCGAGCTGCGCGAATTGCGCCGCCTGCTGCGCTTTCGCCGACGCCTGGTCGAACAAGCGACCTGGTCGAAGAACCGCATCGCGACCTTGATGATGGAAATCGGCGAGCCCTACGCCAAGTCCAAACTGCACGGCAAACGCTACTTCTACCGCTTTCTCGATGATCTGAAGGCAAGCGAAACCGACCTTCTCCTGTTGGCCGCGAGCCGCGACCGTCTGGAGGATTCCGCCGAGCTCGCCCGGCTTGTCGAGAAACGCCTGCTCGAGCATCCGCTGTTGTGCGAGCGTGTGGCGAGGTTGCAAACGATCCCGGGCGTCGGGGCGATCACGGCGCTCACGTGGGCGGTCGAGATCGGCGACCCGCGGCGCTTTCGCTCGCTCGATCGCGCGGTGAGCTACTGCGGGCTCTGCGCGCGGCTCAACGAATCGGCGGGCAAGAGCAAACGCGGCCCGCTGTCGAAGCAACGCAACCCGCATCTGCAACACGTGCTGATCGAAGCCGCCAAGCTTGCGCCGCGCTGGAACGAGCCGTTGGCCGGGTTGTATCAAAGCGAACTCGAGCGCGGACATCGCAATCGCGCGACGATTCGCGTGGCCCGCAAGCTGGTGGCGATGCTGCTCGCCATCGACCGCCGCCAAAGCGGCTACGAAGCGCGAGACTAGCGACGTAGCGATGCGCTGAACGACTTTCCGCCGGGCCTCGGCGTTCGGTGACTCCGTAACGGCTCCGCCGCGGCGGCGCCCGAGACGGCATGGTGACTGTTTCGAGGCCGGCGGAATCGACTTTGTTGGACCCGAACTGAATCTTCCGCGACGGCGCGCCTTGGCGTGCCCGAGGCGGCTCATGGATGTCTGGTCGCGCCCGAGGCGGGCGGTGATCGAAGTGAATGCGATTCGGTGACGGGAGTTCGTAGGCGTGGCAAGACGCCACCAATCACGCGGACTCTGATCCGCCAACGCCGGACCTGCGTCGGGTGACGAGGGCCGTCCATCGCCCTCGAAAATCTTCCAATAAGCGGCTGAGCGGAACCCGTCAAGGGTTCGCTTCGCCGCTGCGCGCCCTTGACTGAACCCGCTCAGCCGCCCAACCCCCCTAATACGAGGGCGATGGACTCCGAGCGTCGCTCACCCGACCCGAATCGAGAGCGACGATTGCTTCGCCCTTTCTCCATCACCCATCCCTCACCAACAGCGGGCTGACTGCGTCCACCCCTTGCGGACACTTGACAGATACCTGTCATGGATGTCACCGATCTCCGTCCCCACCGTCACGATCTCCCCCCGATCTCCCTTAGCGCAAGACAAGCCCCGGATGGGGCGGAGGAGCAATCGTCCGATGCGATATCGATCCTTGTAAGCATTCGCACTCTCCGAACTCTCCCCAAAGGTGCGAGAGCGACGACGGAACCGGCTCACGCGCGCTGCCTCTTGAGATGGTCGGCCAGTCGAATCGTTAGAGCGACCAGGGTGAGAGTGGGATTGCTGTACGAGACGGTGGGGAAGACCGAAGCGCCAGCCACGTAAAGGTTGTCCAGTCCGAAGACGCGGCAGTCTTTGTCGACGACGCCTTTGGTCTCTTCCTCGGCCATCCGGGTTGTGCCCATATGATGCCAACCGGCCGCGATCCTTCGCCACCATCGGTCGTCATTCGCGAAAAGCCAAGGGACAAGCTTTATCCGACCTATCCCGCTGCGTGTAACGACGCTCGAGTAGAGTTGAGCCGCTTTGACGAAGTTGTGCCTGTCCAGGTCGGTAAGCCGCCAGTCGAGCAAGACGCGCCGTTGACCGAGGGCGTCGCGCTCTTGGCCCGGCTGCACGCGGCTGTCCGGATTGGGTGCCTGTTCCGAGCGGATTCGACACATAGCCGCTCCCGCGCGAATGCGACCGGGGTGCAGGCGATCCAGGAAACTGATCAGCTCCCTATCGGTCGGATCGAGGCCGCGCGAAAATCGGTCGAGGCTGATTCGGTTCGAGAAGTCTCTCTCGTTGCAGCGCGCCATCGCTCAGCGCCATCCCCGTCAGCACTCTGATCTTCCGAACAATGCGTTGCCTCGAGAGCGGCAGATACGTTTTGTCGGAGAAGAGAAGCACGCCACACCGCATAGCGCCCGGGTGATCCATGAAGTACCGCCCTACCAAGTCGCGCTCGTTACCCAGTCCCCGGCTCGACACGCTGTTGGAGAGGAGCAGGATTCGGGCATTCTCGACTCCGCCGGCGGCCAGCACGTAGCGGCCCGCCGAAACCGAAAAACGATTGCCGGACAGCGTGCGAACTTCAACGCGCCTGATCGTCCGCGCCGTCGGATCGGGAACGATTTCGTACGCATTCGCGTGAAGGAGAACGCGGGGGCCATCGCGGACGACTGAGTAACGACCGGTACTTCCTCGCCCAACGTGTCGGCTTACTGTGCTGCACCATCTTGAGCACGACGTCAGGTTGGCCGTGGAGCAGCGGTCCGGGGTCGGTCACGCCCGGCCAGGACCGCTCTCCATAGTCGTAGGGACCGAGGTCGCAGACCTCATGGGCGCGGACGTAGTACGGGTCGAGGTCCTTCCGGCCAATTGGCCATCCGCTGTGAGGCACCCACGGACGGTCCTCGAAATTAAGGGAGTCGATGGGGCGGCACCATCCGGCCCAGTGGTTCGTTGTACCGCCAAGGAAGCGCAGACGACTCTCGTGCAGTGGAAACTGCCGCGCCCCGGTTAGAGAACCTTGATAGAGGCGCGGCGTATCCGCCTCTTGCACCTCGCCGCCGCTCTCCAGCAAGACGACGTCAAGACCGCTGCCGTCCAGTTCCGCGGCCAGCGTGATTCCCGCGGCGCCCCCGCCAATGATACAGACATCACAGCCGATTCGGAGATCCCGCGGGACGCGGTCTGCTTGTTCGATCAAGCCCGCGCCTCTTCAACAAGCAATCTTGCCACGCAAATCTCCGTCTCGAGGGTCGCCCAGCCATTCACCCACATGATCCGATTCTGAAGCCTATCCGCTCTCAGCCGCTCTTCGATAGTGGCCCGGAGCGCGCTCTCACTTTCCAAAATATGTTCCACCTCGGCGCGCGAGAGCCCGGCGACCAGCTTGGCGGCGGCGGCTTCATCGGTCAGCTCCAACTCTGCCGCCAACCGACTCCCCACGGCCTCCTCTCCGACGCCGGCGATCAGGGCGGCACGCAGGCGCGCCACCAACCAAACTCGGTTACTCTTCGCCGCGCCGAACAGCCACCACGGCAAGGGGCTCCAAGGTGAAATCGCTACCCCGCCGCCGGTCAAGCCCAGTGCGGCTAACGCCAAAACGCTTCGTCGATTCATCGTCCGACCTCGGCGATGAGCGCACCCAAGTTCCGGTTGATCGTGAACGGTCCCCGCACAGCCGAATTGTATTGATTCCGCGAAGCTATCGTCAACAGCCCCCTGCCGGCCCGCTTTTCTCATCGCGTGGCGAGGCCAAGTGCGGGAGAGGCCCGTCAGTACGAGGCGTCGCGCCGCTTGACGACCCATCACGTAAGTAAAGAGGCGTACGTGAACAGTACGGTGAGCACGGCGAGCAAGCGCAACGAAGGAAAGGCGGGCCTATCGTGTGCTTTACCCGTCAGGTGATGAGAAATGCGGGGCGGAGCGCTCCAAGACCCTATGCAACGGGTTTGCCGCGCTTCAGATACAGCGAGCCTGGGCCCTTGAGAATACCGAGACGGGGAGTTCGGTGGGAGTTCGGGGGGGAGTTCGGGGCGGAGCCCGAACCTGGGAGGAAAACTGGGGGTGGGGTGGGGACAACTTCCCAATAAAGAATCTTCATCACAATCGCAACTCTTGGCGCGCGCAAAGTGATAGACCTAAGGTGCGGAGCGCACCAGGGCTTCATTCTTCGTGCACCGCTTCGATCGGATTCAGCCGCGCCGCCAAACGCGCCGGATATAGCCCGGCGATGATTGCCGCCAGGTAGATTAAGCTCAGTGCCGCAAGCAATAGCCCCACGGGTTGGTGAAATTGGATCGTCCACCCGAACGATTGTTTGTTGATCACGAAGATCAAGATCAGCGAAAGCAAGAATCCCAAGCCCAGCCCAAGAACATTTGAAAACAAACCGAGCAACCCCGACTCGATCAAGATCAGCCGCCGGAGTTGGCCGGCGCTTGCGCCGAGAAAACGCAGCACCGCGATTTCGCGGCGGCGGTCGATCACCAGCGCCATTAGCGCGCCGGCCATGCCGAGAATGGCGACCAAGATGGCCACGGCCTCCAGAGCATAGGTGATCGCGAAGGTGCGGTCGAAGACGCGCATCGAGACTTCGCGCAGTTGGCGGTTCTCGGCGACGAAGAGACTACGCTCGGCGGTGATGCGATCGATCTCGGCGCGCACTGTTTCCCTACCCGCGCCCGGGTCTAGGTAGACGGCCAGACTGCTTGGCGCCGGATCGGGCAGATAGCGCAACAAGACTTCGCGGTCGGCGATGACGTATCCGCGCTCATCCGCATAGTCGTAGTAAATACCCACAATTTCGAAAGAAACCGAACGCCCGGCCAAGGGAAGCTCGACGCGATTCCCCGGTTCGAGCGAGTGTTTGTCGGCGAAGGGTTCGCTGACGACGACGAAGTCGCCTTGGGGCAGCCGGCGCATGATTTCGTCGGGTTCACCCGAGAGAAAACGTAAGCGGCTCGATCGCGAAAAGACGCGCGTTTCGCCCGCGCCCAACGTCGCCGGCCGACCGTTGTAACTGATCGCGTAGGCTCGAAAGCGGTCGACGGCGGCGACGCCTTCGAGCCGCTCGATGCGGTCGGCGATCGAGACATCCATGGTGGGGTGGTTGCCCGCGCCGCCCGGACCGGCCGGTCTGATGTAAAGGTCGGCTCGCAGTCGATTGTCGAGCCAAACCTCCACGGTTTCGCGAAAGCTACCCACCATGATCGCCACGCTCGCCATCATCGCCACGGCGGTGGCAAGCGTGGAGACCAGCACGGCCGTGCGGGCCAACGAACCGACCAAACCGCGCGAGGCCAAAAGTCCCTCGACGCCTAACAGGCGCCGCGCCGCCGGGGCTGTCGCTCGAACCATCACCGTTACCACGGCCGGAGTCGCCAAAGCCGCGGCGGCGATCAACAGCAGAGCCGCCAAGTAGCCGGCGAGTGGTTTTCCGTCGACGGCGGGCAGACGCGAGGCCGCCCATGCCGCGGCGGCGAGCAGGCAGGCCCAAGCCACCTCTCGGGGCAAACGTAAGCGCGCTTCGTAGTGGCGGCGTCCGGCGGCCATGGCCTCGGTGGGTGGAATACGGGCGGCCTCGCGGGCCGGGCCGAGGGCGGCGAGCAAGGTCACTCCAATGCCGGCCGCCAGGCCGACAGCGACGGCCCAGGACGTGAAGAGAATGTCTCCGGGCGTGCTGCTGACGTAGAGCGCTTCGACCGTGCGGGCCATCAATTCGACAGCGCCGTCGGCGAGTACCCGTCCCAGAGCGAAACCGAGCAGGGTTCCCAGCAACCCGAAAAATCCGGCTTCCAATAAGACTGCGGTGAGCACGCCCCGCCGCGTGGCGCCGAGGGCGCGAAGTATGCCGATCTCGGTGCGTCGGCGAACGACCGACACCGAGATGGTGTAGTAGATCAGGAACGCCCCGACCACTAACGAGATGTAGCTCAGCACGCGCAGATTCCAGCGGAATGCGCTGAGCATCTTTTCGTTTTCCCGGGTGCCCGCCCCTTGCGGCCGCAAGGCGACCCCGGCGGGGATCGAGCGGCGCAGGAGGGCTTCCCAGCCGCCTTCGATTTCTTGCCGGGGAACTCGGATTTCAATGCGATCGAGCCGGCCCGCGCGACCGACCACCCGTTGGGCAAGGGCGATATCCATCACGACGAGATCTTTGCGGACTTGCTCGGACAGCTCGTCGTCGGCCAGCACGCCCTCGACGGAAAACGCGTGGGTTTGATCATGAATGCCCAGCCGCAATGTGTCGCCGCGAGCAAGGCCCACGGCCGAGCCGACCCAGACCACATCGCCGCCGGTGAGGGTCCCGACATCGAAGGACTCGCGCCAGAGCGCCGTTTCGATCGAGCTGTCGCCGATGAGATCGAGACCCAACAGACTGACCGTTCGACGCTCGGGAAGCACGACGGCGGCCTCTTCGATCCGCGGCGATACAGCGAGCGGATAGGGCAGAAGCGCTAATTCGGCCAACAGAGTTTCATCCACGCCGCCGACCGCGGTCACCTCGAAATCGACATCGCCCACCAGCGATTCCATCGACGAGCGAAACGAACCGGTGGCGGCCTCGCCGGCGAGTTCAATGGCCACTACGACGGATACACCGAGGGCGACGGCGAACACCGTGAGCATGGTTCGGCCCGGCTCGGCGGCGAGGGGCCGCAGCATCAAGCGTGCGAATAGGATCAGCGAGGCCATGGCGGTGTGGTGGTTGTGGGTGCGGCGTACGCCGTTGATGAGGCAGGTCGTTTCGGGGGATGAATCCCGCCGGGTCGGGAGAGCTTGGGGTGAGTCCAACTACGCGAAAAAAGGGGACAGCCAGCCGATTTTCGCGTTGGGCTGTTGTTGGTCATGGGAAATCTCAGCGCGCGAAAATCGGTGGCAGTCCCCCATTTTCGCTCAGTCTTGTCATGGGCGGTTAGTCCTCCTCGCGAACGACGCGGAAACCGTAATCGGCGTACTCAAGATGCGGTGGAATGCTGCTGCGAGCGGCGCAACGAGAGATCTTAATCTGGTGCCGCCAAGCGCCGCCTCGGGACGACCGCCGAAGCGCTTCCTGTTCGCACAGTGGGTTGAGGCGCGGCGAGACGGCATAGAAACCGGCTTCATACCAATCGGCGCACCATTCGTGCACGTTTTCACACATGTCGAATAGGCCGTAGCCATTGGGCGCTGCTCCGCCGACGTCTTCGGGCCCGGCGCGCCAACGAATCGCGTAGTCGGTACGCTCGTCCACCGGCTCGTCGCCCCACGGATAGATCTTTTCCCGGAGCCCGCCGCGGGCCGCCCATTCCCACTCGGCTTCGGTCGGCAGGCGGTGCGGCCGGCCGGTTTTCTTGGAAAGCCAGTCGCAATAGGTCGCGGCGTCGAACCAGCTCGGGCCGGTGACTGGCTGGCGAGGACGCGAAAGTTCCGGCTGTTCGCGAAACTTCGTCGGCCGGCGCCCGGTTTCGCGACAAAAAAGATCGTACTCTTCGTTGGTCACTTGGAATCGGCCGATGCCGCAAGCCCCGACGCTGACTTCGTGAACGGGACGCTCTTCGTCGCGACCGTCCGCGGCGCCCATCCTATAGACGCCCGCCGGGATGGAGACGATTTCGGGAATCAAAGAAGGAACCGACACGGGAAGGCAACGGCGGGTGGGCCGCGAAAAACCGATTCTATCAGGCGCGCGAGTCAGCCCGGTTCTACTCGCCGCCGACGGCCTCGATGCTTTCAATCGAGATTGCCTTCATGCCGTCCTTGTCGATCGCCTTGCCGGTGACGCGCACGGTCTTTTCGGCGTACTCGATCAGCTTGGCGTTGGCGCCGTGGTGGCCGGAGAGCGGCAGGTAAAGCGTCTTCGATTCGCTGTCGAGGATGGCCAACGGAACTCCCGCCTTGGCGCATTGAATGGCGCAGTCGGTGTGACCTTCGCCTTGGGAGTTATGGCCGAGGTAGCAGGCCGTCCCTACGACGTTGCCGGTGATGGTGATCGTCTTTGCCCCTCTGGGCTTGTGGCCGAGCAGTGGGACGGCCGCCAGCAGCAACACCGGCAGGAGCCAACGGATTTGAGCAATGCGAATCATGTGCGCCTCCTAGGTCCCAGCGGGCCGACCGACTCTTAGCTTACCGCGAAGAATACGAGGTTTCCCAAACCGAGCCGCGCGCGTTAAGCAAGCCGTATGCGATGAACCCGTTCAGCAAAAAGAAAAGTGGCGGAAGCAGGCGGAAGCATAATGCCACAAGCCCGCCATGAGCGGTTTCCCCAATGCGATCCGTTTCGACACGGCTTCGGCGCAATGCCTCGGATGCAGCGTTCTATCTAACGACCTGCCATGGGATCACCACTCTCGGCGCCTCCGGGCCAACGCATCGCATACCGATCGCCGACGCGCGCGCACGGTTTAGGGGCCGCTCGCTACTTTCCCTCGAGGGCTTCCACGATGCGATCGACGTCGAACACGCAGCCGCCCCAGGTGCCGCCGCCAAGCCGCTGCAAGGCAGCCCAGAGTCGTGTGTCGTCGGGCAAGTCGGGGTGCGCCGCTAGATCGGGACGGGCTTCGCGCCGGGCTAGAATCGCCAACCCTCGTTCGCGGCCTCGCTCCAAATCGGTGTCCGCCGACGACACCACATCACCCTCTTCGCCCGCCTCGGCAATCAGATCGAGACTTCCTTCGAGCTTGTTGCGGTCGACGACGATGCGGACACGATCGCCGTCCACCAATTTCCCAATCGGGCCGCCGGCAAGCGCCTCGGGGCCGACGTGACCGATGCAGGCCCCAGTCGACACACCCGAAAAACGGGCATCGGTGATGACCGCCACTTGTTTGCCGAACGACAGATATTTCAGCGCCGAGGTGATTTGATAGATCTCCTCCATGCCCGAACCCATCGGGCCGCAGCAAATCAGCACGAGAATGTCTCCGGACTGAATCGCACCGTTCTTGATGGCTTCGATGGCGTCGGCCTCGCGGAGAAAAACACGCGCGGGTCCGGTATTACGGTAGACGCCGTCGTCGTCGACGACGCTCGGGTCGATGGCGGTGCTCTTGACGAGGGAGCCCTCCGGCGCGAGGTTCCCGCGGCAGAACGTGATCGTGCTGGTCAGGCCACGCTCACGGGCTCGTTCGGGGCTGAGAATCACGTCGTCGGGATCGATACCGTCTTTTTCCCGCAATTGACGGCGCAAGCTTTCGCGTCGCTCGGAGGCTTCCCACCAGTCGAGCACGGCGTCCAACGACTCGCCGCCCGCCGTCAAAACAGACGTGTCGAGCAATTCCATCCGCCTGAGGTGCAACATTACTTCCGGAACGCCGCCCGCCAAGAAACCCCGCACCGTGGGGTGGCCGACCGGACCGTTGGGCAACACATCCACAAGCCGCGGCACCTGGCGATTGATCTCCGCCCAATCTTCGACTCCGGGGCGGCGCACGCCGGCTGCGTAGGCCACCGCCGGCAGATGCAATAGCAAGTTGGTCGAACCCCCGAAGGCCGCGTGCACCGCCATCGCGTTCTTGACCGCGGCTTCGCTGACGACATCAGTAACCGTCAACCCTCGCTTCGCCAGCGCCGTGACGGCCCGCGCCGAACGCCGCGCCATGTCGCGCCAGATCGGTTGCCCCGACGGCGCCAACGCCGAGTGCGGCAAGGCAAGGCCCAGCGCTTCGGCCACCACCTGCGAGGTGGCCGCGGTTCCCAAGAACTGGCAGCCGCCCCCCGGCGACCCGCAAGCGCGGCAACCCAGGACCGAGGCGTCTTCAAGCGATAGTTCGCCGTGGGAAAAACGCGCCCCGATGCTTTGGACCGCCCCCGCGTCTTCCCCATTCGACGCCGGCAGCGTAACCCCTCCCGGCACCAGCACGCAGGGCATTTCGTGCATTGACGCCAACGCGATCATCATCGCCGGCAGACCTTTGTCGCAGGTCGCGACGCCGATCACGCCGCGCCGGGTCGGCAGCGAACGGATCAGCCTCCGCAGCACGGTCGCGGCGTCGTTGCGATAGGCCAAGCTGTCCATCATGCCCGGCGTGCCCTGCGTTCGTCCGTCACAGGGGTCGCTGCAAAATCCGGCGAAGGGAATCGCGCCCAGCCCTCGCAGCTCCCGCGCGGCGGCCTCGACCAGCAACCCAACTTCGTAATGCCCCGTGTGATAGCCCAACGCCACCGGCGAGCCGTCGGGCGACCGTACGCCGCCCTGCGTGCTGAGAATCAGGTACTCTTCCCGCCCCAGCTCGGCCGGGTTCCAGCCCATGCCGGCATCCTGCGTCCAACCGAAAATATCGCCGCTGGGCCGGGTGCGAAGAATTTCAGCGGTTAGCGGAAGCTTGCCCTCGGGACCAGGCTTGCGGGTTTCGATGGTGAAAAGGGAAGAGTCGCCGGAATCATAAATCTCATTCATCGTGGTGCTCTCGATCGACTGCCTGCGATTATCATAGGATTGGCATGCCACGGCATGCGGCAGCATTGGCGTGCGCGGGCATGGGCACGTACGTTGATGAGCGCGGCGGGAGACGATTATGGCCGACCGAAGAACTGATCCCCTCGATCAACACTGGATGCCCTTTACGGCGAACCGCGATTTCAAGGCCTCCCCGCGGCTGCAAACCCGCGCCGAAGGCGTCTACTACTGGAACGACCGCGGCGAGAAGATTCTCGACGGCTGCTCGGGCCTCTTCAACGTCGCCGCCGGCCACAGCCGTCCTGAGATTCGCGAGGCCGTCCATCGTCAATTGGGTGAACTCGACTACACTCCCCATTTCCAGCTCGGTTTCCCCGGATCGTTCGAGCTGGCGCGGCAATTGGCCGAGATCACGCCGGGGGACCTCAACCACATCTTCTATACCTGTTCGGGGTCGGAAGCCGTCGAAACCTCGCTGAAAATCGCCATGGCCTATCATCGCGCCCGGGGCGACGGGCATCGCGTTCGGTTGGTAGGCCGCGAGCGGGCGTATCACGGCGTCAATTTCGGGGGCATGTCGGTCTCCGGGATCGGGCGCAACAAGGAAGCCTTCGGTACGGGTTTGCCGGGCGTCCACCATATCCGCCACACCTGGTTGCCCCAGAATCGCTTTGCGAAAGGACAACCCGCGCACGGCGCTTATCTGGCCGACGACTTGGAACGGCTGGTGCAAACCTTTGGTCAAACGATTGCCGCCTGTATTGTCGAGCCGATCGCCGGGTCCACCGGTGTTCTCGTCCCTCCCACCGGGTACCTGCGGCGGCTGCGCGAGATTTGCGACCGCCACGGCATCTTGCTGATCTTCGACGAGGTCATTACCGGCTTCGGCCGCCTCGGCGCGCCCTTCGCGGCGCAGGCTTTCGAAGTCACGCCGGACCTGATCACGATGGCCAAGGGGATCACCAACGGCTGTCTGCCGATGGGCGCGGTGGCAGTCAAGGACTCTATCTACGACACCGTGACCCAAGCCGCCGACGAAGGCGTCATCGAATTCTTCCATGGCTACACGTATTCCGGCGCACCGGCGCCGGTAGCGGCGGCGTTGGCCGTGCAGGAGATCTATCGCCGCGAAGGCCTGTTCGAGCGTGCCGCCGAGATGTCGCCCATTTTCCTGGACGCGCTGTTCTCGCTCGAAGGTTTACCGGCGGTCGCCGACATCCGGGGCTACGGCATGCTGGGAGGTATCGAGCTCGTTCCCGGCGAAAAGCCCGGCCGACGGACCCATGAAGCCTACTTGCGTCTCTACGAGGCGGGGTTGATGACGAAAGCCACCGGCGACGCGCTGCTGATCGCGCCGCCGCTCATCGCCAAGCCATCGCACATCGAGATGATGGCCGAGCGGCTCAAGACCGTCCTGGGCGGTATGTGACGATGGAACGACGGGCGTTACGCTCGTTGCTACCCCAACTCCAGCTCGATGGTCGCGACAGCGTGTTTGGGCAAAGTGACCGAAATCGTCGAGCCGGCTGTCTTTACCGCCAGAGGCGCTAATCCGACTTCGCCGGGATTGTCGAAGGTGTTGCCGGCGCTTGCGTCTTCATGGGTGAGAACGCGCGCCCGCGCTTCGCGAATCGAACTTCCATCGCCCAACCGCAAGCGCGCGCTGACGGCGTGGTCCAGCGACGGGTTCGTCAACGAAACGGCTAGGCGTTTCTCTTTGATCGAGGCCGAGCCCGACAGCCCCGGCATCTCCCCGGAGACCGTCTTCATCGGGTCTTTGGGCCGTGAGCCGTCCGGCGTGGCTCCAGCCAGCAGCGGCACCGTCATCTCGTCCACATTGATCGCCAAGGGCACGCGTTTGGCCCCCATATGGGGCGCGTACAGTTCGAAAGCGTAGTAGACGGGCGTGCGGATGAAATTGTCTTCGTGCGCGAGAAAGAGCGAATGGATGCAGTTGACCGTTTGCGCCACATTGGCCATGGCAAACTTTTCGCAATGCCGGTTGAAGATATCGAACGTCAGTGCGGTGTGAACACCGTCGCGCAGGGTCATTGGCTGGCTGAACAGGTATCCGGGTCCCGACAACGGGCCGTCCTGATACCAATTGCCCCACTCGTCGAGCACAAATCTCGTATTCCGCGCTGACTCGTATTGCCGCATTGCCTCCCAGTGCTTGAGGATTACGTCCTCGGTTCGCAAGCCTTCCGTCATCACGGTGTACCAGCCGGCCGCGCCGAAATCCTCGCACTTGAAATCGTGCCCGGCAAACAGCACCCTATAGAAGCTGTAAAAGTGCAGCCCGTAGCCGTCGACGCGGGCTCCCGATTCGTCGGCGACGCCTTCAAAGAAACCCTTGGTCCAATCGATGTCCAAGTCGCGGTCCCTGGCGTGGCCCTCGGGCCCGGCGGCCACCAGAAAGGGGCGAACATAGCCCGGGATCTGCGTCACCCATTGGCGGTATTTCTGGGCGTATTCACGCGGCGTCATATCGCCGCCGCAGCCCCAGCTTTCGTTGCCCACTCCCCAATACCGAACGTTAAAAGGGTCGGGCGAGCCGTTGGCCGCCCGCTCATCCGCCAGGCTCAGCATGCCCGCCGGGGCGTTGCAGTAGGACACCCAGTCGTAGAACTCTTGCGGCGTCGACGATCCGATATTAGCCGCCACGTAGGGCTCCGAATCGGTAAGCCGGCAAAGATTCATGAACTCATGGATACCGAAAGCGTTGGTCTCGGTGCTGTCAACGTCCTCCGGTAAAGCGCGATGCCAGAAGTTATAGGTCCGCGGGCGGTCTGAAGCCGGGCCGATACCGTCACGCCAGTGATACCCGTCGGCGAAACAGCCTCCGGGCCAGCGGATGTTCGGCACATCGATGCGATTCATGTCGTCGAGGAAGCTCTTGCGGATTCCGTCGACATTCGGGATCTTCGAGTCGCGACCCACCCAAATGCCGTCGTAGATCACACCACCCAGGTGTTCGATGAAGTGCCCGAAGAGGTGACGGTCCACCGTTGGCTCGGACTCGCCGGGGCTAATGATGATTTCAGCATCCGCGGCGAAGGCCGGACGCACCGAGGCGGCAAGCGCCGCGCCGGCTGCGGCCGTGAGAAAGTTTCGTCGATTCATGGCGGTTTTCCTGTTTCCTGTCATGTGAGATTGATCGAATGAAAGAGTAACAAAATCGTTCCGCTCCCCGTTCACTACTTCGCTCGCGGTCATTATTCGGTGGCTGTTTTAATGCATAGGTGAGCCGGCGAAGAGGTCCTCCTGAGAGGGATAAAAAGCTAAGCGCAGCCGCCCAAGGCGGCGCCTTAGAACCCGAACTCAGGAGGACTGAAATGCACTATATCGGACTCGACGTCCACAAGCAAAGCGTCAGCTACTGCACCAAGACCGCCGCCGGGGAGTTGGTCGAGGAAGGTCGCATCGACGCCACCCGCGAAGCGCTCGCAAGTTGGGCCCAAACGCAACCGCCCTGGCGCGGGGCGATGGAAGCCACCTTGTTCAGCGGCTGGATCCACGACACGCTCGCGCCCTACGCCGACGATCTCGCCGTCGGACACCCCGCCGCCATGGAAGCCATCACGCGGGCCAAAAAGAAAAGCGATCGCCTCGATTCCGACAAGCTCGCCGACCTATGCCGCGTCAACCTGCTGCCGCGCGTGTGGATGCCGCCGCGCGAGCTGCGCGAATTGCGCCGCCTGCTGCGCTTTCGCCGACGCCTGGTCGAACAAGCGACCTGGTCGAAGAACCGCATCGCGACCTTGATGATGGAAATCGGCGAGCCCTACGCCAAGTCCAAACTGCACGGCAAACGCTACTTCTACCGCTTTCTCGATGATCTGAAGGCAAGCGAAACCGACCTTCTCCTGTTGGCCGCGAGCCGCGACCGTCTGGAGGATTCCGCCGAGCTCGCCCGGCTTGTCGAGAAACGCCTGCTCGAGCATCCGCTGTTGTGCGAGCGTGTGGCGAGGTTGCAAACGATCCCGGGCGTCGGGGCGATCACGGCGCTCACGTGGGCGGTCGAGATCGGCGACCCGCGGCGCTTTCGCTCGCTCGATCGCGCGGTGAGCTACTGCGGGCTCTGCGCGCGGCTCAACGAATCGGCGGGCAAGAGCAAACGCGGCCCGCTGTCGAAGCAACGCAACCCGCATCTGCAACACGTGCTGATCGAAGCCGCCAAGCTTGCGACACGGACGCTACCTCACTTCGTTGGCCTTTGCCGAGAGGACGGCCGTTGGTGTAGCCACGATCTCCGAAGGCAACGCACTGTACGTTGGGGGTGCGCTAGCAACATCCGAGAACGTGCCGTTGCCATTGTCTGTCCCCGACTTTCTGACTTTCCCCCTAGGACTTGCTCGGCCCAGCGAGTTTTTCCTTGGCTTGCGCTATAACCGTCAGCAACTCTTCGGCCGGAACAGTCCAACGATCGTGATCGGAGCAGTGGTAGATCGTAAGTTCCAGGCCTGAAGGGTTAGTCTTGACGATTCCGAAGTCTTCTCCGTCGAGACGAATCTCGATTACAAGCTCGTCGGTGTCGATATGGCTGGCGACCTCCAGGTTCCATCTAATGTGTGCGTCTTGTGCGCTCATGGCTCCAAGAACCCTATCAGTTTTTTCCCATCGTCGGTGAACTTTAGTCCCTGTCCACCAGGGATTCGTACTTCGAGGACCGCCCCGCTCGCGAACCCGGCCGCGATGTGATGAAGTAAGAACCGATGGAACTGTACGCGGGGCCGGAAGATCAAGGGGAGCGCCTCGACCGCTTTCTTGCCGCACAGCTTCCCGACGCGGGGCGCACTCGCGTCCAACAATGGATCCGCGACGGGCGCGTGCTTATCGACGGCGGGCCCGCCCGCGCGTCAAGACGATTGTCGGAGGGAGAAAAGATCGATGTGGACCCGGCGCCGCCCACGCCGCTGAAAGCTTTTCCCGAAGACATCCCCCTCGACATTCTTTACGAGGATGACGATATTGTCGCGGTCAATAAGCCGGCCGGGATGGTTGTCCACGGCGGCGCGGCGGCCAAATCGGGCACTCTGGTGAACGCGCTGCTCAATCACTTTGGGAGTCTCTCGAGGCTGGGCGGCGAGTTGCGGCCGGGTATCGTCCATCGGCTCGACCGCATGACCAGCGGCGTCTTGTTGGTTGCCAAGCACGACCGCGCCCACCGCTCGCTGGCGAAGCAATTCCAGGCCAGGAAGGTCAAAAAGATCTATTGGGCGGTTGTTCACGGGCGTCCCGCCGAACCGCCGCGGCAAGGGCGCCCGGTGGAAGTTGAAGGCCGGCGCTGGTGGCGGCTCGAGATGCCCATCCGCCGCGATAGCCGCCAAAGGATCAAGATGGCCGCCCGCGCCGGCGGTCGCGAAGCGGAGACCGATTTCCGCGTACTGCGCTCGGCGGGCGCCTATTCGCTGCTCGAAGTGCGCATCGGGACCGGCCGCACTCACCAGATCCGCGTGCACTTGTCGAAGATCGGTCACCCGGTGGTCGGCGACCGGCTCTACGGCGCGCCGGCCGCGCCCGAGGGACTCGGGAAGCTCGATCGTTTCTACCTACACGCGCGCTCGATCGGGTTCCTCCGCCCGGCCGATGAGAGCAACATCACCATGGAGGCTCCGCCGCCTGAAGAATTCACGGAGTTGCTCCGCCGACTGGAGCTATAATTGGATGGTTGGGGCGAAAGCCTCGCGTTTCGGTCATGCAACGGATTTTTCCAATCGTCCTTGTCGCCGGTCTTCTGGTATCCGGCTTGGTTCGGGCGCAAAGCGAACAAAGCGCTCCGGAGACGCGGATTGGCGATCTCATCGACCCCGGTTCGACCATTCGCATCGAGGTCTCGCGCGTCCCCTTGCTGTTCACGGTTACCGACAAGAAGAACCGCTTCATCACGAACCTGGATCGCGACGACTTTCAGGTCTTCGACAACGGCAAGAAGCAGTCGATCCGCGAGTTCGTGCGGGAAAGCGACCTTCCGCTGAGAATCGGCATCATCCTCGACACCAGCAACAGTGTTCGGACGCGTTTCCGCTTCGAACAGGAAGCCGCTATCGAATTTGTGCGCAGCGTGCTGCTCGAGGAGAAGGACAAGGCTTTTCTTGTCGGCTTCGACACCCGCGCCCAGCTGCTTGTCGACTTCACCAACAACGTCGACAAGCTCGCCGAGGGCATCCGCGCCGCGCGAGCCGGCGGCGGCACGGCGCTCTACGACGCGATTTATTACGCCTGTCGCGACAAGCTTCCCGAAGACTGGCCGCCCGAGCAGTTTCGGCGCGCCCTGGTCATCCTGGGAGACGGCGAAGACAACCAGAGCACCGTCACGCGCGACATGGCGCTCGAGATGACCCACAAGGCCGAGGCTGTCATCTACGCCATCTCGACGAATCAAACCCGCCAGCATATCGCGGGCGACAAGGTGCTGCATCGTTTTAGTCGTGAAACAGGCGGCGTGGCGTTTCATCCTTTGCAGGCCCGCGATCTCGAGCAGTCTTTCGCCGACATCGCCAACGAGTTGCGGCATCAATACTTCATTCTCTACTCCCCGACGGAGTTTACAGCCGACGGGAGTTTTCACAAGGTGCGGGTCAAAGCCCGCGTCAAGAAAGCGCAGGTCCGCGCCCGGCGAGGCTATTACGCCCCGCTTCCGGGCGAGGAGCGGCGCTAAGTTCCGTCAGTCTCGCGACCCGCCGGCCGCCGCGAGCTGAATTTTTTTCTTCGGAATCGCCGGATTCCACTTTCGCTTTCTATTCGCCTTTGGTACAATCAGCAGACAAAATCGATTTGTCCGCCGGAAGGAGTCAGTGAATCATGAATGAACAAGATCGAGCGCGAAGCCTTGAGATGGCACTCGGAGAGATTGAAAAATCCCATGGGAAGGGGTCGATTTTACGGTTGGGACGACGCGACGCCGTCGTCTCGGTGAGTTCGATTCCGACCGGATCGATTTCGGTGGACGCCGCTTTGGGCGTCGGCGGGTTACCTCGCGGCCGCGTCGTAGAGGTTTTCGGCCCCGAGTCGTCGGGAAAAACCACGCTGGCGCTTTCCGCCGTGGCGCAGGCACAAAAGCTGGGCGGGATGGCGGCGTTCATTGACGCCGAACACGCCCTGGACCCGGGCTACGCTGCGAAATTGGGCGTGGATGTGGACAATCTGCTGGTTTCGCAGCCCGATAGCGGCGAGCAGGCTTTGCAGATTGCCGAAGTCTTGATTCGCTCCGGCGCGGTCGAAATCTTGGTGATTGACTCCGTTGCCGCCTTGGTGCCCCGTGCCGAATTGGAAGGCGAGATGGGTGACAGCCATGTCGGTTTGCAGGCGCGGCTGATGTCGCAAGCCCTGCGAAAACTCACCGGGGCGGTCTTCAAGTCAAACTGCTGTTTGATTTTCATTAACCAGATCCGTGAGAAGATCGGCGTCATGTTCGGCAGTCCGGAAACGACAAGCGGCGGCCGGGCCTTGAAGTTCTATGCCTCGATACGCATCGACATTCGCCGCATCGCCCAGATCAAGGACGGCGACCGCGTGGTGGGCAACCGCACCCGCGTGAAGGTCGTCAAGAACAAATGCGCGGCCCCGTTTCGACAGGCCGAGTTCGACATCATGTATGGCGAGGGAATTTCGCTCGAAGGCGACCTTCTCGACTTGGGCGTCGAGAATCGCGTGGTCGCCAAGAGCGGAGCCTGGTATTCCTACGGCGGCGACCGCATCGGCCAAGGCCGCGAAAACACGAAGAAGTTCCTGCAAGGCAACCTCGACATTCGAGCGAAACTCGAAACGGAGTTGCGGCAGGCACTAGGCTTACAAGCGCAGCCGGGACCCGAACCGGCCGAGGAACCGCCGGCCGCGAAGAGCGCCGCGGGCGCCAAGACCGCGGCCGGAGGCAGCTGATCGGAGGCCGAGTTTTCGGGGGCCGGTCATTGCCAACAGTGTCCGGCTCTCCAGTAGACTCGTGGCGGTTCTAACGTCGACATGTCACGGCCCTGCCCCTACCGGCGCCTCAGGCCGGCAAATTATGCCGCGTGATTAATGCGGCGACACCGATATGTGCGGTCGCGACCGCGTCTCCGCCATCGATGGGCTCGATCAAGAAGGACTTCTTCCGCCCCGGAGTGCGCTCGCCGGCGAGTGAACCCTACGTTCCGCCTCGCGAGTCGCGAAGCCGCGCACCCCAAGAGTACCTACTTGCGTGCCTTCATCCAGGCGAGCAGTTCGCTGTCGAACAGCTCCGGCTCCTCGTACAGGGGTGTGTGCCCGCTTTCCTCGAAGATGCGTATCGTGAGATCTTTGAAGCGATCTTTGATCGGATCCCAGGAGGATGGCGGCCCTCAAGGGAGCTCGGAAAGGGTACTGATCGGTGACGGTGAAGGCGAATTGGCGTATCATCTTCCGTTTTGAGGGTGAGAACGTCTATGACGTGAAGCTGATCGACTACCACTAACGAAGGGAAAGACCTCGATGCCGATGAAGAACCCACCGCACCCGGGCAAAGTCGTCCGCGTGTCCGTTCTCGAACCGCTTGGTCTTAGCGTCACCGAAGGAGCGAAGATTCTCGTGTCAGCCGGCAGGCACTTTCGAATCTCGTGAATGGCCGCGCAAGAATGTCCGCGGAAATAGCGATTCGGCTCGCCAAGGCTTTCGGTTCCACGACCGAGACGTGGATACGGCTACAAGCAGCCTATGACGTCGCCCAAGCGCAAGCCCGCGAGAGCGAGATCAAAGTAGAGCGTTACGAGCCGCGGCCCGCCGCCTAGCCGCCCGCTGCTGACCCTCACGGCGTTGTCCATGGTTCCCTGTTCAACATTCTCCATCCGGCGCAAATAGCTCCTCAACACTTCGGTTTACGGTCAGCGGCGCGATTGACAGCCCGCTTGCTGGCATGCCACAATCGACCCGCTTGTGAGAATGATGCCGGTTGATGTTTCCAGACGCGGGTTTTTAACCGGCGGCGCGGCGGCGGCCACCACGGCCTTCGGGTTCAGCCTCGAGCCGGCGCGCGCGGCGGCTCGGGAACTGAAGATCGCGCGCACCACGCAAACCCACAGCATTTGCCCCTACTGCGCCGTCGGCTGCAGCGTCGTCATCCATACGCTGGGCGACAAGGCCAAGAACGTCGAATCGACCGTCGTCCACATCGAGGGCGACCCGGACGGCCCTATCAATCGCGGCACGCTGTGCTCCAAGGGCATTTCGCTCAAGGATTTCATCGTCAACGATCGGCGGCTGACCAAGCCGCTCTATCGCGCCCCGGGCGCCACCGAATGGAAGACCCTCCCCTGGGACGAAGCCATCGACAAGATGGCCCGGCGCGTCAAGGACTCGCGGGACCGCGGGTTCGAGGAGCAGAACGCCGCCGGCCGCAAGGTCAACCGCTTGGCCAATACGGCCATGATCGGCGGCTGCACCGACACCAACGAGATCAACTATCTGCTCGGCAAGCTGCGATTCGCTCTCGGCCTGCTCACGTACGAAAATCAGGCTCGTCTTTGACACGGCCCCACGGTGGCCAGTCTGGCCGCCACGTTCGGGCGGGGGGCGATGACGAACGGTTGGACCGACGTCGCCAACGCCGATGTCGTGCTCGTGATGGGCGGCAACCCGGCCGAGAATCATCCCGTCGGCTTCCGCTTCGTCATGGAGGCCAAGCGGCATCGCAAGGCCAAGCTGGTTTGCATCGATCCGCGCTTCAATCGCACCGCGGCGGTCTCGGACACCTACGTCCAGATTCGCTCGGGGTCGGACATCGCTTTCCTGGGCGGGCTGATCCACTACGCGCTGACGCATGATCAATTCCACGCGGATTACGCCCGAGAGCACACCAACGCGGCTTTTCTGATCAAGGAAGGGTTTGATTTCCAGGACGGTTACTTCTCCGGCTGGGACGCGGAGAAGGGCGAATACGACAAGTCGACTTGGCAATATGAGCTCGATTCACGGGGCTACGCCCGCATCGACAAGACGCTCGAACACCCCCGGTCGGTCTTTCAACTGCTCAAGAAACACTACGCGCGCTACACGCCCGAACAGGTCGCTTCGATCTGCGGCTGCACAGTCGAAGACTTCGAGCGAGCGGCCAAGATCATCTGCTCGTCGGGCCGCGCCGGCCGCTCGGGCACAGTGCTCTACGCACTCGGGTGGACGCAGCATAGCCACTCGGTGCAGTTGATCCACACCGCCGCGATGTTGCAATTGCTGCTCGGTAATATCGGCATGCCCGGCGGCGGCGTCAACGCTCAGCGGGGCCATTCGAATATTCAAGGCGCCACCGACCTTGGCGCTTGGGACATGCTGCCGGGGTATATGAAAGTTCCGCGCGAGAGTTGGGCGACGCTCTCGGACTATGTCCGCGCCAATTCGCCTCGGCCGCTGCGGCCCGACTCGCTTAACTATTGGACGAACACGTCGAAGTTCCTGGTCAGCCTGCTCAAGGCCTACTACGGCGAGCGCGCGACGAAGAAGAACGACTTCGGCTACGACTACTTGCCCAAGCTCCCCGACGGCGCCAACTTCAGCTGGGGGTATCTGTTCGATCGCATGTACGACGGCGAGGTCGAGGGGCTGATTTCCTTCGGCATGAATCCAGTGGCGAATGGGCCCAACTCTTCGAAAATGATCGAGGCGATCGGCAAGCTCAAGTGGCTGATGGTCGTCGAGAATTTCGAGACTGAAACCGCCGCGTTCTGGAAGGCGAAAGAGCTGGCCGAGGAATACTACGGCAAGGTGACCGACCCGGAAAAAGTCGACACCGAAGTATTTCTGCTGCCGGCCTCGTGTTTCGCCGAAAAGGATGGGACGTTCGTCAATTCGTCGCGCTGGCTGCAATGGAAATACAAAGCGTCCGATCCGCCCGGCGACGCCAAGGACGACCAGGAGATCATCGCCCGGCTATTCCTCAAGCTGCGCGAGCTGTATCAGGAAGAGGGCGGCCCCGGCGCCGAGTCGTTCCTGGCAATGGATTGGAGTTACCTCAACCCCGTCTCCCCCTCGCTCACCGAGGTCGCCAAGGAAATCAACGGGCAGGAAGTCGCCTCCGGCCGCCAGGTGCCGGGTTTCGGCGCGCTCAAGGACGACGGCTCGACGCTGTGCGGGAATTGGCTCTATTCGGGGTCCTTTACCGAAGCCGGCAACATGATGCGGCGCCGCGGGCAAGACGACCCAACCAGCCTGGGCCTTTATGCCGACTGGGCTTGGAGCTGGCCCGCCAACCGGCGCGTGCTTTATAACCGTGCCTCCGCCGACGCCGAAGGCAAGCCCTGGGACGAGACGCGAGCGCCGATTCGCTGGCGAGAGGGTCGCTGGGAAGGCGACGTGCCCGATTACAAGAGCGACGCCCCGCCCGACGCCAACGGCGCTTTTATCATGCTCGCCGAGGGCGTGGCGAAACTCTTCGCGCCCGACTTCGCGGAGGGGCCTTTCCCGGAACATTACGAGCCCGCCGAATCACCCGTCCCGAATCAACTGCACCCGGAGGTTAGCTCCAATCCCGCGGCATTGGTTTTCGGGAGCGATTTGGATGCCTTGGGAAGCGCCGAGCAATACCCTTATGTCGCGATCACCTATCGGTTAACCGAGCACTATCACTATTGGACAAAGCACATCAGCGCGAATTCACAACTGCAGTCGACGTTCTTTGTCGAGTTGCCCGAGGCTTTGGCGAAAGAGAAGGGCATCGAAAACGGCCAACAAGTCCGGGTCACTTCGGCGCGCGGCAAGGCGGAAGGGCCGGCGTTGGTGACGAAACGTATGCGGGGACTCCAAGTCGCGGGCAAGACGATCTATCAAGTCGGGTTGCCGATTCACTGGGGATTTCTCGGGCGGGTGACGGGCCCGTTAGTCAACAACCTGACGCCGTCGGTGATGGACCCGAACTCGGGCACGCCGGAGTATAAGGGTTTCTTGGTGAACTTAGAGAAGGTGTAGAAGAGGATCGTGTCGTGAGCAACCTCGCCGGAGCTTCCGACAATTCGCTGCCGTTGCCGGGAATGCTCGGGGATGTTGCCGAGCAGCTTGCGGCGAACCGAGCACAGCTTGCGACTCTCGCCGCGGGCAAGAGGCCCGAGGTCTTGAATTGGCGTCCCGAGGGAAATCGCTGGTCGATCGCCGAATGCATCGAACATCTGAATCTAACGGCTGATATGCTGCTTCCCGAAATCGACAGGAGCATCGCGGCCGGCATCGCGGCCGAGCCGGGAACCGAAGGCGTCGCACGTTACAGCATGGTGTTTGGTTGGTTGCTCCCCGTGATCGAGCCGCCGCCGAAACGCCGATTCAAGGCGCCCAGGACCTTGCGGCCGCGACCCGATCTCGGCGCCGAAAGGGTGATCGAAAGGTTTAGGAAGGTGCAAGACGAAGTAGTGGAACGTTTGGACCGCGCGCGCGAGATCAACCTGACGCGAACGAAAGTGCGGCACCCGGGAACACCCATGATGAAATTTCGATTGGGAGAAATTTTCGTGACGATAGCGGCGCACGAAAGAAGGCATTTGTGGCAGGCCGAGCAAGTAACCAAAACAGAGGGCTTCCCGGCGTAATCATCACCTAGGCGGAGAGATGTAACTCCGAGCAACGTAATTCGGCGACACGGAAATCATGCACAGCGTAGCGAAATTGATCGACACCACTACCTGCATCGGCTGCAAGGCTTGCGAGGTGGCCTGTCAGGAGTGGAACGACCAGGAGTTTTCGGTCACAGGGTTCGACGGCACCTACCAAACCCTCACGGACCTCGATCACAATTTCTGGAATCTGATCAAGTTCAACGAGTTCGAACGCGAAGACGGCGAACTCACCTGGAACATGGCCAAGTATCAATGCATGCACTGCGTTGAACCGGGCTGCTTGCAATCGTGTCCCGCGCCGGGGGCAATCTATCGCCAATCCGACGGCATCGTCGATTTCGACCACAACAAGTGCATTGGTTGCGGGTATTGCATCACGGGCTGTCCCTTTGATGTGCCGCGGCTGAGCCCGAAGACGAACAAGGTTTACAAATGTACCCTGTGTTCCGATCGGACGGCGGTGGGCCTCGAGCCGGCATGCATCAAAGTTTGCCCGACCAATTGCCTGACTTTCGGGACGCGAGAAGACCTGGTGCAAATCGCCGACGCTCGCGCCGGTGAACTGCGAGACGACGGCCACGCGGGAGCGGGAGTTTACAATCCGGCCGGTGTCGGCGGTACCCATGTGCTCTATGTCTTGAAGGATGCCGACGATCCCGAGAGCTACGGCTTACCGAAAGACCCCAAGATACACTGGACAATTTCGTTATGGCAGGGCCCGCTGAAATGGCTCGGCGGCTTGGTCTTGGCGGGCGGAATCCTGGGGACGTTTTTCCATTACCTGCGGTTCGGGCCGCGGACGTTTGAGGAAGATGAGGGATAAGATGCTCAAACCTGTTTGCGATCCTGACCCTGGGGGCCGGGTTGAGCGTGGACTTCCGTCCACGCCTCTGTTGTTGTCGCTCGTACCGAGAGAGGGGTGTCGCAGCTGAGCATGGCCCGAACCCCCGACATCCCGCGCTTTTCGTTCACCGAACGCGCCGTTCATTGGATGACCGCGATCAGCTTCCTGTACGCCGCGCTGACGGGCCTATCGCTGTGGTCGCACCATCTTTATTGGCTGGCGACGGTTTTCGGCGGCGGGGAAACCACGCGCTGGGGACACCCTTGGGGTGGGACTCTCTTCGCCCTCGTGCTGGCGGTGATGTTCCGCAACTGGGCGCGCGACATGCGCCTCGACTCCGACGATAAGGTTTGGCTCGCCAACGCCGGCAAGTACGCCGTGCTCGAAGAGGAAGGCCTGCCCGAGGCCGGCCGCTTCAACGCGGGCCAGAAAATGCTTTTCTGGGTGCAGGCCGTGATCACCTTGCTGCTCTTCGCCACGGGCGTCGTTCTCTGGCTTCCCGAAAGCATGCCGCAAGGCCTACGGCTGGCGGCGATTCTGGTTCATCCGGCCGTCGCGACGGCCTCGATCGGCGTGATCATCATCCACATCTACATGGGAACGGCGGCGATCCCCGGAGCTTTCCGAAGTATGATCCGAGGCGGCGTCAAGCCCGCGTGGGCGGCCCGCCATCACCCCAAGTGGTATCGCGAAATTTCGAAGTAAGGCACAAGCCAAAGGGTAGGCCGGTAGAGGCGGCGTCTTTGCCGCGAATCGGGAGGCCTGCCCCGCCGGCCGTGTTATTCGGTGGGAGAGTCCCCTTCGTCCGTTTCCCCGGCCGCTTCGCCTTCCGGGGCCTGCGGAATTTCGATGTCGGCGGCTTCCTCGCCGCTGTCCGTGCCCGCCTCTTCTTCGACGCCGACGCCGATACGTTCGATCACCGATTCGCCGACGCCTTGGGTGCGGCTCTTGACGATGCCGAGCGAAATCGAAGTCAACATGAAAAGGATCGCGGCAATCGTCGTGGCCTTCGAAAGCACCGTGGCTGCTCCGCGAGGTCCGAAGGCGGTCTGCGACCCCATACCGCCGAACGCGCCGGCCAAGTCCGCCGCCTTGCCGCTCTGCAGCAAAACGACGATGACGAGGAAAAACGCGACGGTGACATGAATAACGGTCAGTAAGATTGCCATGCGGAACTCCGAGTCGGCGGCCGAGCGCTTACTTCAACTTCCCTGATTCGGGTAATCAATGATTCGGGTAATCAAGGATCGCCGCCATCGACTCCGGCTCGAGACTCGCGCCGCCCACCAATGCGCCGTCGATATCGGCTTTCGCCATCAATCTCGCGACATTGCCGGGTTTGACGCTACCCCCATAGAGAATGCGCAACGCCGCCGCCCGATCGTCTCCAAATTGCTCCGCCGCGCGGGCTCGCAGCATCCCGTGGGCTTCGGCGGCGATGTCGGGGGTGGCGGTGCGGCCGGTTCCAATGGCCCAAACCGGCTCGTACGCTACGATTATACGCGAGAACTGATCGGCGGTCAAAGAGCCGAGGCAGCCGTCAAACTGCGTTTTGAGCACTGCGGCTGTCTCTCCCGCCTCCCGCTGTTCCAGTCTTTCCCCGACACAAACGATCGGCGTCAGCCCGTGCACGAGCGCGGCCGTAGTGCGGTCAAGCACCGTCTCGTCGGTTTCTCCGAAGTACTGCCGGCGCTCACTGTGGCCGATAATGACGTGGCTGCACCCGGCCGCCCGAATCATCGGGCCGCTCACTTCCCCGGTAAAAGCGCCTTCCGGCTTCCAATGGAGGTTCTGGGCCGCGACTTGAATCGAACTGCCGGCCGCCGCCTCGACCGCCACCGTCAGCGACAGGAAGGGCGGCGCGATGACAATTTCACAATGCTCGACTCCTTCCACCAGGGGTCGAAGCGCATCGAAAAAACGCCGCGTTTCCTCGGCTGTCTTGAACATCTTCCAGTTGCCCGCCATGACGGGCTTGCGCTGCGAATCGGACACGGACGGAATCTCCCCGGACTGGTTTGAAAATCACCGCCGCCGGCGACGCCTCGGGCCGGAAATTCCGACACGGTTGCTGACGATGCAAGCTGAGCGGGACCTAAATTGACGACGACCTATCAATGTAGCACTCGCGGTAAGGCCGCCAGTAAGAGGGGGTGCGCGACAGAAATGGACAAGATCGGGTGGCCCGCCCCCGGACGGGGGCAAGGATAGTAGCCCGCGGTGAAGCGAAGCGAAACCGCGGGTCAGCCTATTTGGTTAACGAGAGCAGCATCTTTTCGAACGCCGCCTCGACTTGTGTCGCCGTCTTGGCGGGCGCGGTGAGTTTGAAGAAGATCGGCCCCACGGGGCCTTGCACGATCGCGGCGAGCATTCGATAATCCGGTTTGGGCGTCACCTTGGGAGCGAACGGGGCGGGTTTGAAAAGATAAGTTCCGCTCACCTCCAGCCGAGTAACCGCGAGTTCCCCTACTTGTGTTTCCGTGATCCGGGCCGAATCGTCCACCGGACCGCCCTCGGGCGTGCGGAATTGGCCCAGCCATCGGCGCACGTTCGCGCGTACGCTACCCCCTTGGCCCGGCCCGAAAAAGTATACGGCGCATTCGCCGCCCTCGGAGTCTCCCGCCGCCGCGGGAACAGCATAAGTCGCCGCTCTCATGCGTGTCGAGCCCTTCGAAGTCCAATCCGCGGGCGCGGTCCATTGCAACCCGCCCGCAGCTTCGGCCCGGGCGGAGGATGTGCCTTGCTGTATCCACAACGCGGCGGCCGCCGTGAAAACAACACTCGCGGTCCGAAATCGAGAGCGGTGAAGGGTCATGCCATCTCTCCCAGGCGCTCAGTATAGAACAACGAAGGCGGCTGCCCCAGGCCGCATCCGAACGGCCTGGAAAGCCCAAGGTCGGGCGGGAATCATGAATTGGGTACGTCGCCGGAGTTATTCCGGCTCCGAGGCGTCCGGCGGGAAATCTCGACCGCTTCCAACCGGTACCGGCCGTGTCGTGGGCGATGCCGGGATATCGACGGACCGGCCGTGGACTTCTTCATCCCACCGAATCAGCGCTTCGAGTCCGGTCGTGTCAGCCGAGGGTTCCGAAACCGGCGGCGGAGTCCGCGGCCGGGAACCTTCGCCGCGCACACGGCGCCGGCCGCCGGCGGGCAGCAACAGAAGCGCCAACCCGGCCAAGAAGACCAACCCGCCCGCCAAGGTGTCCCCGATTCCTACAAAGGAAGGCAGCCATGACCCCGAGTCGCTAAGACCGTGAAAGGCAGCCCCCGCCCCCGCCGCCATGACGACCGTGCCGGCGATCGACCGGCCCAGGCCGATACCGGCCGGAACGAAACTCAAGCGCAAGTTTGACATATGACGATGTTCTCCCTTTACCTAAACCGTATTTACACTTCCCGCGTCCGGGTCGCTAAGTAAAACCCCCGACCGCCCTCGAAAAACCCACGTACGACCGGGCAACGAGACTTCCAGTTGGCCGGCAATGACGCCGCTGTGTATTCTGTCGTCCCGACCTATCAAGCCCGCAAATCGGCGCGGGGCATCCGGCGAATCCCTTAGCCGTAAAGGATCGCCCGTACCATTGGCAATATGCCCAGGCCGAGGCATGATTATGATTGCGGCTTTGGGTGATGAAGGCCCCCTCCTGAAAGATCGGTCGCGTTTGCATGAAAGATCAAGATTCCTATATCGACTTCTACGAAGCTCTTCAGATCAGTCCGACCGCCGAGCTGGAAACGATTCGGCGTGTTTATCGTTTGCTGGCCTTGCGATACCACCCCGATAACAAAGAGTCCGGCAGCCCACGCGAGTTTGAACTCGTCTTTGCTGCTTATCGGACACTTTCGGACCCGGAAAAGCGGGCCGCCTTCGATGCGAAGTATCAAGAACACCAAAAATTACGGTGGAAGATCTTTGACCAAGAAGGCGCTCTGACTTCCCGCGAGATCGAAATGCGTCAGCGGGACGGCGTGCTTTCCATCCTTTACGCCAAGCGCCTCCAAGATACCAACGACCCCGGCGTGACCATGCGCGAGCTTGAGAGGCTTCTCAATTGCGCCCGGGAGCACCTGGAATTCTCGCTATGGTACCTGCGCGAAAGAGGATACATCCGTAGCGGCGACAGCGGTATGTTCTGGATCACCGTCGGCGGCGTGGACTGGTGCAACGAAATCGCCGCGAAGGCAGATTCGGAAGGGGATGCGGAAAGGCGACGTCTGATGATCGAAGCCGGTAAGCTCAACGGCGCCGAAGAGCCGAAGGCGAACGCCAACGGCGGCCGAGCGGCACAACCCGCGACGTCCCAAAGTGCCCCTGTCGGCGCCGGGCGCCCTCACTGAATCCGACGCTCCGAACGCCGTCCGTCCCAACCCCGCCGGGCCGGTCCGCCCTCCGATTTAGGCCGATTCGTCGGCCCTTCCACCTCAACTGCCCTCGGCGGGTTGAAATCACCCTTCGCGAGTGCTATCGTCTTGCTTCCGTCAGCCGTTGTTCGCTGTTCCGCGACAGATGAACTCCGGCCGAGCGGAACGCCGCGTCTTTCCCGGCTTCGGCCTTCCACGAAAGACGGCGGCATCGACAGGGGAGGAGAAGCATGAATTCGAAAGCTTTGACGACTGAATTTATTGGAACATTTGCCTTGATCTTTATCGGCGCCGGCGCCGGCGCCATCAGCGGAAGCCTGGTAGCCACGGCCTTCGCTCACGGATTTGTCGTATTGGGTTTCGCTTATGCCTACGGGCACATCTCGGGCACCCACATCAATCCCGCGGTAACGATCGGCCTGCTGGTCGGCCGCCAGATCGACGCCCCAACCGCCGTCGGGTACATCATTGTCCAACTGGCCGGAGGTGTAGCGGGAGCGGGAGCGCTGCTGTTCGTGCTGGGCGAAAAAGCGGGAGCGTTGGGCGCCACGGTTCCGGCCGAGGGCATCGGCACGGCCCAGACGTTTGCTCTCGAGCTGCTGTTGACGTTCTTCCTGGTGAATGCGATCTACCACACGGCGGTCAGCGGCAAGGCGGGGAACATGGCCCCGGTCGCCATCGGCTTGACGCTCGTATTTTGCATTTTGATGGGCGGACCGTTGACCGGAGCGTCGCTGAATCCGGCGCGCTCGTTGGGTCCGGCGCTTTTCGGCAACGCGCCGACGGCGATGTCGAGCTTGTGGATCTATTTCGTCGCCTGTCCGCTGGGCGGCGTGCTGGCCGCGTTGCTCTATGGGTTTCTGAAAGACCCTGAATAGCAGCGGCGCGCGCCGATTCCCGGGCTGGGCCGTGATGGTCTTGCCGGGAAACCCGCGCCTACGCGACGCGAGCGGGCGGGTCTTTCGGGTTGGGGAGCGCGGGTTTAGGGAGTGCGGGTGTAGGGCGTGGAATTGAACAAGTTTCCGGCGCCCCTTCCGGGGGCGGCGGGTCGCACTGCCTTTACGCCAACAGGCCCTTGACGACGTGCCCGTGGACGTCGGTCAGCCGGCGGCCGATGCCGTTGTGGTAGAAAGTCAGCTTCTCGTGGTCGAGTCCCAAGAGATGCAAGATCGTGGCGTGGAAGTCGTAGATCGTGACCGGGCGCTCGCCGGGGCGATACCCCACCTCATCCGATGACCCGTAGGCGAAACCGGGCTTGAGGCCCGCGCCGGCCAGCCAACAGCTGAAAACATCGGGGTGGTGATCGCGGCCTTTCTTCCCCGCCCCTTGTGCCACCGGCGTGCGGCCGAATTCCGTCACTCCCATGACAACGGTGTCGTCGAGCATCCCGCGGGCGTCGAGATCCTTGAGCAGCGCCGCCACGGGCCGGTCGTACTCCGCGGCCATATCCCCGTGGTTGCCCAGCAGGTCTCCGTGCGCGTCCCAGTCATTGGCCGGGCCCCCGTGAAAGATTTGGACGAAGCGCACGCCTTGCTCCAGCAGGCGCCGGGCGAGCAGACAATTCTTCGCCAGCGGCCCGGTCTGTTCGTCCTCGACGCCGTACAGTCGCTGTGTCGCCTCGCTCTCGCGCCCGAGATCGGTGATTTCGGGAACGCTTAACTGCATGCGCGCGGCGATCTCGTAGGAACGCAGGCGAGCATCCAAGGCCGTGTCGCCCGGATGTTCGCGCTGGTACTTGCGGTTGACTCTTCTCACCCAGTCAAGGCCGGCCCGCCGCGAGGATGTCGAAACACCTTCCGGCGTGGCAAGGTCGGGCACGGCTTCGCCGGAGGTGCGGAAAGCGGTTCCTTGGTGCGAGGCGGGCAGAAAGGCGGAGGACCAATTCAAGCTTCCGCCCCAGGGCAGCGAACGCGGGTCGGGCAGCACGACGTAGGCCGGCAGATCCTCATTCTCGGAACCCAGCCCGTAGCTAACCCAAGCGCCCATCGCCGGAAAGCCGGTGAGCACGAAGCCGGAATTCATCTGCGCGATCGCCGGCATGTGATTGGCGCTCTTGGCTACCATCGAGCGGATCACCGTCAGCTTGTCGGCGCACTCGGCCAGCCGCGGCAGCAAGTCGCTCACCCACAGCCCGCTCTCGCCGCGCCGCTGGAAAGGGAAGGGGCTCTTGTAGAGATTTCCCGCCTGCCCGAAGAAGGTCGAGATGTCGAAAGATTGGCCGTCGCGGCGGTCGAGTTCCGGCTTGTAGTCAAACGTGTCGAGATGGCTCATCCCGCCCACGGCGAAGATTTGCACCAGACGCTTGGCTCTCGGCGGAAAATGCGGTTGCCCGAGCGACAAACCGGCGCCGCCAGGTTCGGCGGCTCGGGCGTCTAGGGAAAGCAGCCGGCAAAGGGCGATCGAGCCCAGACCGATTGACGCGTCGGAGAGGAACCGGCGACGCTCGAGCCGGTCGGAGAACGCGCGAGCCGCGGGGTCGGAGCGTTGCATGAGACTGCTTCTTCAGCTCTCATCGCGGCTCGGCGGGGTGGCGCCGAGCCGCGACCAGTTGACTCTACTGTACACGAGACCATCGGACGCCGCCGACGGGGCGCCCTGCGGCCTATTTCGCCGCGAAGCAATAGAAATAGCCGTTGCCCCCGGTGCCTTGCAGATCCTCTTGGCTGCAACCGCGCGAGCCGTGCGCGGCATTCCAGGACGTCGGGTCGGAGCCTCCGCCCTGGCGGTCGTGATGGCCGACTTGCGCGCTGCCTTCGCCGTGGCTGGTCCAATCCCCACAGGTGTGGTCCTCGCCGTCGCTGAACGCGGTTCCGTCCGATTGGGAGCCGGTCAAGATGTCGTGCTGGTTGGGTGAATCCCCGCGTCCGTTGACCACGTCGCCTTTTTCGGTGATCGAATTCTCTTTGCTCAACTTGTTGTTCGCCGAATGCAGGTCGTCCACGTTCGCGGCGACCTTGACGCCCTTGGCGTTGTGCCATGGACCTTTCCCTATGCGGTCACGCGCGTTGACGTCGCCCGCGCTCAGGTAGGCCCTCCATTCGTGGCCTCCGGCTCCGGCGGCGGCGGCCAGCTTTTCGCAATGCGCGTCCGCGCCCGCCAGTCCGCCCAGGTCGGCCCCGTTGCCGGGCCCGGCGCTGGTCAGAAAGAAACCGAGGTCATGTTCGTCGGCTTGCGCCGGGTGCGAGCCCACGGCCGCAATCACGATCGATGTTAGGACGAGAAGTTTGGTGTTCACGGGGATCCTCCTTGTGATTCGATGACTGTTCGACAGCCTTTGCATTCTATCAGGACGCGGAAGGGACTATCGGCCCCGGTCCACTGTAAGCAACAAGGCCAACACAGAGGGTTCCCGCCTCGCCATGTGGTAGCATCGATCTTGCCTCGACGAAGCAAGCGATTCGGCCTTCCCCGCGCCTTGGCTCCCGCCCTGTTTCTTGCCGCCGCGGCGTCAACCGCGTCCGACTTTCCCGACTCCTCGGCCGCCGACCGGATCCGGGCCGAGGTTGCTCGTTCGCCCTCGATCGAGGAAAACCTCCGCGTTGTCTGTGATGAGTTGGGGGGACGGCTTCCCGGCTCCCCGGCCATGCAACGCGCGGTCGAGTGGGCTGTCGGTGCTTTCCGGCAAGCCGGCGTCGACGACGTTCACACCGAAACTTTTTCGATGCCTTCTTCGTGGCGCGAGGGCGCGGTGCGCCTCGAAGTCACCGCCCCGGTCGCCTTTCCCCTGCGCGGCCTTTCCTCCGCCTGGTCTCCCGCCACCCCGGCCGGCGGCATCGAAAGCAAAGTGATCGACGGCGGCAGCGGAACGACCGGCCGCATTCTCCGCATGAAGAACAAGGCGCGCGGCAAGATCTTGTTGATCCGCTCGCATGAGGTCGCAACGTTTCAAGATCTCGCTAACGAGCAGCGTGACGCGACGATCGCTCTGCGGGAAGCCGCCGAAGTCGGCGCCGCGGCTGTCCTGTTTACCTCCACCCGCCCCAACGGCCTGCTCTACCGCCATATCAATGTCATTGACGGACTGCTTGACCCGATCCCGAGCGCGCTCGTCTCTCGCGAAGACGCGTTGCGCCTCTTGCGCTTGCTTGAAGCCGGCCGAAAAGTCCGCATGCGCTTATCGCTTCCCAATGAAACCGGCGGGCCCTTCGTGGAGCGCAACGTCGTCGCCGAGATCCGCGGCCGCGAGAAGCCCGACGAAGTCGTCATTCTCGGCGGCCATCTTGATTCCTGGGACCTCGGGACCGGGTGTCTCGACAACGGTTGCAACGTAGCGCTGATTATCGAGGTGGCCCGCGCCGTGGCCGCCGCGAATCTGCGCCCGCGCCGGACTCTCCGCTTTATCCTGTTCGGCGGCGAGGAGCAAGGGCTGTTCGGTTCGCTCGGGTACGTCCGGGCGCACCGCGAACAACTCGACTCGATCGCCGCTGTCGTGATCCACGACATGGGCGCCGGCAAGATCAAGGGCTATTCGTTCAACGGCAGGCACGAGCTCGAAAAAGGACTTCGCGAAGCCATGGCCCCCCTCGACGGCCGCGGCGCGGACGACCACGGCGCCACCGCTTTTCTCGGTACCGACCACTTCGACTTTCTGCTCGAGGGGATTCCCGCCCTCGTCGCGATGCAGGAAACCGAAGATTACGTTCCCGTCTATCACTCCAGCGCCGACACGCTCGACAAAGTCAACCCGCGCGCCCTCAAAGACCATTCCGCGATCGCCGCCGTGACGGTCTACAACATCGCGGATCGGCCCAAGCGCCTCGGCCCGCGTCTCTCGCGCGAAGATGTTCAGTTCTTGCTCAAAGACACCGGCCTCGACGACCAAATGAAATTTCTCGAGGTCTGGGAAGACTGGCGGCAAGGTCGCCGCGGGCGCGCCCGCTAGCTGTCGCGTTCGGCATTGGCTTTTCGGCTGAGGGGCGCTATAATTCAAGGTCTTTGCCGCGGGATCGTCTTTTCGGCGGCCCGTCATTTCGAGCGCCCTCGTCTCGTCGCTCCGTAATCACCGACCGAGCCGCATCGTCTCCCAGGTCCGCTGCCGGGTGTTACGCAACGTGGGAACATGTGCGGTTGGATAGGTCCCATACTGGAGTTGCAGAGAACATGAGCAAAGAGCGCCCTTCATCTCGGTCCGGGCCCGCAAACGGCGAAAAAGCACGGCGGCCCTTGCTCTTGCATCCGCCGAGCGTCGCCTATTTCACCATGGAAGCGGCGCTGGACGCGGCCATCCCGACTTACAGCGGCGGCCTCGGCGTCTTGGCCGGCGACACCTTGCGTTCGGCCGCCGATTTGGGAATTTCCATGGTGGGCGTGACGTTGCTTCACCGCAAGGGTTACTTCGAGCAAAAACTCGACGAAAAAGGTAACCAGACCGAAGAATCGGTGATCTGGGAACCGGCCGACCATCTCGATCGCATGGATCCGCTCGTCACTTTAACGATGGAAGGGCGGCCGGTGCATGTTTGTTGTTGGCGTTTCCAGGTCCACGGCGTCAACGGCCACATCGTGCCGGTCTACTTGCTCGATACCGACGTGAGCCCCAATAGCGAATGGGACCGCGGACTGACCCAACACCTCTATGGCGGCGACGAGCACTACCGCCTGTGCCAAGAGTTCATCCTCGGCGTTGGAGGCGTGCAGATGTTGCGCCAGTTGAGGCACGCCGACGTCGAGACCTATCACATGAACGAAGGGCATTCGGCCTTCATGGTGCTGCGGCTGCTCGAGCGGCAACTCTCTGAAAGCGGCCGGCGTTTCCCGGGCGAAGAAGACCTCGATGCGGTGCGCGCTCAATGCGTTTTCACGACGCATACGCCGGTTCCGGCCGGGCACGACGCGTTCCCCGAAGACTTGGTACGGCGCGTGCTCGGCGAAGAACGCACGACGCTGCTGTTTTCAACCGGCTTTACGGGCGCCGCGAAGGTCAACATGACGCACCTCGCGCTGCATCATTCCAACTACGTCAACGGCGTCGCCATGCGGCACGGCGAAGTCTCCCGCGAGATGTTTCCCAACTACCGCATCAAGGCCCTCACCAACGGCGTGCACGCGGTGACTTGGACGGCGCGGGCCATGCGGGAAGTCTTCGACCGCGAGATTCCCGAATGGCGCCACGACAACATCTATTTGCGCTATGCCAGGAATATTCCGTTGGAAGCCATCCGGGAAGCGCACGCCAAGTCGAAGCGCGCCTTGTTGCGGGCGGTCGAGGAAAGCACCGGCACCCCGCTCGATCAAGACGTGATGACGATCGGATTCGCGCGCCGCGCGACCGGCTACAAGCGCGCCGACTTGGTCTTCTCCGATCTCGATCGTCTTAAGGAAATCACGGTCGCGGCGGGTTCGCTACAGATCGTTTTCGGCGGCAAGGCACACCCGAAAGACGTCGGCGGCAAGGAGCTGATTCGGCGCGTATTCGAGGCCTCCCGCAAGCTGGGAGAAGCCCTCAAGGTCGTCTATGTCGAGAACTACGACATGACTTGGGGCGAGCGTATTTGCAGCGGCGTCGACCTGTGGCTGAACACGCCGGAAAAGACTCGCGAGGCGTCGGGTACGAGCGGCATGAAGGCGGCGCTGAACGGCGTCCCGAGCCTGAGTGTGCTCGACGGCTGGTGGATCGAGGGGCACATTGAGGGCATCACCGGCTGGGCGATCGACGACGGCGAAGACCCCAACGGCGAAGCGGAGTCGCTCTACGACAAGCTCGAGAACGTCATCCTGCCGATGTACTACGAGCAACCCGAGGAATACGCGAAAGTCATGCGTTCCGCCATTGCCCTCAATGGGACGTTCTTCAACACGCAACGCATGGTTATGCAATACGTGTTCAACGCCTACTCGACCAACGGCGCGGGCTGAAGGCAGCACGACCCTTTCTACAATGCGTCGCCGCGGAAAGCGATGCGTCGTGCATGGCAGCAAGTCCACGCTCCGGCTCCACGGGTGAGCCCCGAAAGGGCGGCGGGAGCGCCCTCGTCCCCATTTTCATGGCGGTCTTATGAACGCCCAACGTTCAGAGCGACGGCTCTTCCACATTGCATGTAGCGCCCACGGCGCGCCGGGCAGCCTGACCCAACGCGTATAATCACATCGACGGGTCCGCCTTTTGGGGACGAATCTCGTCGCCGAGCGCGGGTCCAAAAGAACGAGCCGAGGAGGCCCCCATGAGCCATCGATTACTCGTCTTGATGAGTGTTCCGGCGATTCTCGCCGTTTCGCCGACGCCCGCCGCGGACAGCACCCCGGCCGCGGCGCCGAGTAGCGCAAGCGCGCCGCGCACCGCGTGGGGAGCGCCCGACCTGCGGGGCATCTGGGACTTTCGCACGATCACCCCACTTGAGCGCCCCGATGAGCTGGTCGGCAAAGAGGTCCTCGCCGACCGCGAGGCGGCCGAATATCAAAAGAAGAGACGCAAGGACCGCAATAACGACCAGCGACCCGAAAAAGCCGCTGACGACGTCAGGCGGGCCTACAACGATTTTTGGCTGGACTATGGAGACAGCCTTACCGAGGATAAGCGAACTTCGCTGATCGTCGATCCCCCGGAGCGGAAGATTCCCGCGCTAACGGCCGCCGGACAGGTCAGAGCCGATGCTCGCAAGGAAGCCATGGAGCGTCCCGCTCACGGCCCCGAGGACCGAGGTGCGTTCGAGCGTTGTCTATTGGGCTTCAACGCCGGACCGCCGATGCATCCCAGCGGCTACAACAATAATGTGCAAATTTTCCAGACGCCTGATTCCGTGGCGCTGCTGATCGAGATGGTCCACGACGTCCGCGTCGTCCCGCTGGACGGGCGTGCTCATTTGCCCCAAAACATGCGCCAGTGGAAAGGCGACTCACGCGGCCGTTGGGAGGGCGATACGTTGGTTGTCGAGACGGGGAACTTTCGGGAAGCGACGAGCTTTCGCGGGTCCGGCCCGAACATGCATCTGATCGAACGCTTCACCCGCCTAAGCCCTGATCGGATGCTCTACGAGTTCACGATCGACGATCCCGAGTCGTTCACCAAGCCCTGGACAGTCGCCGTTCCCATGAAGAAGACCGATCAGCCGATCTATGAGTACGCCTGCCACGAGGGGAACTACAGCATGGAGAACATGCTGGCGGGCGCCCGCGCCCAAGAGAAGACAGCGCCGGAAGCCGCCAAATAGCGATCGCGATGCAAAGCTCTACAGCCGCGAATGCGGCGGCGGAAATATAGCCTGGGGTGGAGCCGCGGGCGGAACCCCAGGTACGGAATCAAAAGAAATCCAGCCCTGACAGGGCGAAAGCAACGAGGCCTGTCACCAACCCACCTCGCCGCCCACACTCGATTGCATGGCGGTATTATGAATCCCGTGCATTCATAGAAGCGCGATGTCCCCGGCGGTAACCCTCCGGCGCTACAATTTCGTTCCGAAGGAGTGTCGAGTGCGGTTCGATCACACAGAATACTCGCTCCGGCCGCACATCCGCGTTCCTGTAACAAGCCTATTGATCGTTCTGTGGGCTTGCGGCGGAAC
Organism: Bryobacterales bacterium; assembly: GCA_965248235.1. Lineage (GTDB taxonomy): Bacteria > Acidobacteriota > Terriglobia > Bryobacterales > UBA6623 > UBA6623. The sequence continues at coordinate 1,809,100 of CBDFIU010000005.1, forward strand.
GGCGAACGATGGCAGCACCCCGCCGACCTTGGGAGACCTCGGCCCCGTCGCCTCCATACCGACACAGGCCACGAGTTCCGACGGCCGATACATCTCCTGGCGGGAGCACATCATCGACGATGAGGCGGCCGGGGGAGTCGCTCTGTCGGGCAGCGATGGTCTGCTCATGGCCGACCTCGACCTCGACGGCCAACTCGACATCGTTTCCGTCCACGAGTCCGATACGACTTACGACGGCGTGGCTGACGGGCACATTCGTATCTCCTTTGGGACCGACGACCCCGACGAGTGGGAATTGACGACTTTGGCCGAGGGCGCCGAGGCGGGGGCCGCCGAGGATGCCGCCATCGACGACGTCAACGGCGACGGTTATCCCGACATCGTCGCCGCCTGTGAGCTGGCGCACCTAATCTACTTCCAGAACCCCGGCAAGGCGGCCCGCACCGAGCGTTGGAAACGACTGATCCCCGAGGTCGCCAATAACCGCGGCTCGTTCATACGCGTCTTTTTCGCCGACTTTAACCAGGACGGCCGACCCGAGGTCGTCGCGCCCAACAAGGGAACCCAACGGGGCAGACCGGAAACCGTCGAGAGGGAGCCGATTTCGTGGTTTGAGATCGCGGGCGACCCGTTGGTGAGCTCAAGCTGGATCGAGCACGAGCTGACGCGGGTAAGAGTGCCGATCAATTCGCGGCCGGTCGACCTCGATGGCGATGGGGACCTGGACGTATTAGGAGGTTCTCGCGGCGAGACCCGCTTGTTCTGGTTCGAAAACATGGGCGGTCCCGAGATCCAATTCATCGAGCACGCCATCAAGATCGTGGGCTCCTCCGCGCCCGGCGAGGTAGCGCAAGGAATCACGGGTTTCAACTTCGAGTTCATGGAATTGAGCGGCGACGGCCGACTCGACATCGTCGTTGCCGAACGACGCACGGAGCTGGTCTGGCTCGAGCAGCCGGACGATTTCTCCGAACCGTGGAAACTGCGCCTCATCGGCAGCATGGCGCCCGATACCGCCACCGGCTTCGTTGCCGCCGACATTAACCAAGACGGCCGCGCGGATCTGATGGTCGGCAGCTACAGTTCCGGCCCCAGGGACCGCGACGGCGAAAGAGTTACGGCCGACGACCGGCTCGGGCGTCTGGCATGGTTCGAGCAACCCGCCGCCGCCGCCCAAGCCTGGGCGCGGCACGATATTTCCCGCCGCAAGCGCGGCATGTTCGACAAATTCGTCGCCCGCGACATCGATGGCGACGGCGACGCGGACTTCGTCGGAACCCGCGGCAACAGCGTCCCCTACGACGGCGTGTATTGGCTCGAGCAGGTTCGCACCGAAGACCCGGTTGCGTCGTTCCAACCGGCCCGAGAAGTCGACAGCCAAGAGATGCCGCTGCCTTGAAGGCTCCGCACAAAGCGGTCGGCCCGGCAACCGCGCGTGTTCGGCCGGTAATCCGCCATCATGGCATCGGACGGTGTATAATATACACCATGCAACGCACGCAGCTCTATATGGACCCCGCCACGCTGCGGCGACTCAAGAAGCTTGGGGCGGCACGCAAGACCACGGTGTCGGCGCTGGTGCGGGAGGCCGTGGAGCAAACGTACTTTGCACGGCGTCCGCCGGCCGGTTGGCGGCGCATCTTGGAAGAAGCGTCGGGGACGTGGGAAGACCGGGATGACCTTGGCGATTCGACGGACTTCGTGCGATCGCTGCGCAAGAGTACCCGGCCGGGACGCCTCCGGCAATGAGTCTGCTGGTCGACTCCGACGTGGTCATCAACATCCTTCGCGGACGGCCCGACGAAATCGCGTCCTTGGCGGGCTTACTGGCCGCGGGAGAAACCGTCTGCTTCTCCCCGATCACGCGCGCCGAAGTCTTTGCCGGCATGCGGCCCAACGAAGAAGGCGGCACCCGAAAGCTGTTTCGCTTGATGCAATGTCTCGAAGTGAGCGACGCCGTCGGTGAGATCGCCGGGGCTTATTTGAAGCTCTTTTCACGGTCTCATGGGCTTGAAATTGCCGACGCCCTGCTTGCGGCAACCGCCCGCCGACATGGTTTGCATTTCTGGACCGAGAACAGAAAACACTACCCCATGGCGGACCTTGTCTTCTTCGAGGGATGAATGAAAACGCAATACCTGCCCGACGACTACGACACCCTAGCCCCGGACGGCTCGGAGATTCGGCTGCTGGCCGCCGGTGAGCGCGGGAGCTCCGTGCACTGCGCGTTGCCGCCGGGCGCGGTGTCGCTCGCCGTTGCGCATCACCACGTCGAGGAGATCTGGTATTTCATCGAAGGGCGGGGCGAGGTCTGGCGGCGCGATGACGATAGCGAAGAAACCATCGAGGCGCGCCCCGGCGTCAGTCTCACGATCCCGACCGGAACGCGCTTCCAGTTCCGCAACACCGGCAAGGCGCCGCTGCGGTTTCTCATCACGACCATGCCGCGCTGGCCCGGCCCCGACGAGGCCTATCGCGTGGAAGACCACTGGCCGGTCGCCGGTTGCTGATGTTCTCTCCGCGCCTTGTCTACCGCTCGACGGCGATGTCCACGGTATTGCTTCGGGTGCCGTCGCGGTATTCCAGCGTCACCGATGTGCGAGGGTTCGTCGCCGCCGATTCGATGACCGGGACGTTGATCTGGTACAGCCCCACAAAGCGGGGCGTCAGCCCGGAAAACGAAGGTCGCTCCAACAAGGGGAACGGCGACGAGCTGTAGTTCACAAAAGGCGGCTCAGTGGTGCGGGCCAATGGACTGTCCGGAGTCACCTCGGCGGTTGGCACGGGATTATCGACCGGCCCCAGTCCGGTGGCGAAAATGGTAATGATGTCGCCGGGGCGTGCCGGCGCCGTGCTCAACCCAAACTTTCTTCCCAAAGCGGTTGGAATCGGAAAATTGCCTTGCGTCGCGTTCACGATCGCCCCGTAATCTTCAATGCCAAGCCGAAAGATCCCGGGCGAGCGCTCGAACATCGGCGCGGAAATCGAGTTTCCCGCCACGCCGTCGCGGCTGACCTCGATCAGCGCGCCGCCGGGAAAAAGCTCAACGGGTACTTGGAAGTTCAACTGCCCGGGCGAAGCAAAGAAAAACGGGGCGTCAACGCCGTTCACGCGCACCCGGGCCGAAAGGAACTCGCGCGGCAGCGGCGTATCCTTGGGGCGATCGGCCCCGGTGGCCAAATTAATACCGAACAGCGACACGATTGTGCCTGGGGCTATGCCTTGGAGGGGTCAAAAGAGGCCCCGTTGACCACGCCTGAGAAGAGAGCTTCGGGGGCGCTCGATTCGCGCACTTCCAAAGCGACCGGAATGCGAAGCGGGCTGTTGGCGGCGTTGCTGTTGAAGCTCAACTCACCCTCGTACAGGCCCATCTCCAGGCCCGCGACGGTCGCTCGAATGAAGAATATGTTATTCCCCAGGTCTTCGGTCGACAACCATATCTCCACCGGAACTCGTCGCGACATCGACGCCGCTCACGGATAGTTCCCCCAAGCCGCGGTTACTGAGCACCACGGCGCCGGGCGGCGGGTCGATGCCCGGCCCGGTGATCAGCGTCACCGAATCGGAACTCGCATCCGCGATCGGGCTGTTGGTCACGTGCACCGTCACCGGCACCGAGCGGTTGTCGGGACCGAAGGAAGATCCGCTCACCGAAAGACTGCCCGCGAGATCACCGACGCCCATGCCGGCGCTGAAAGTAGCCGCCACGCGGTGGCTATGTAGAAACCGGAACGAGCCCAGACCGGAAGAAGTGACCGACAAGAACTGCCCCGGGGGCGCCACGCTGACCGCCGGCGCCGGACCCGCCGGTGTTTGGAACTCCAGCGCGTCGCCATTGCCCTCGGCCGCGGCGATGTAGAGTTCGACGTTGTCGGGAACCTCGCCGTCGACATGAATCGTAACCGGCACACGCTGCGGTGAGTCAACCGCGGCGGCGGCGCTGACCGTCACTTCACCCTGGAATGTCCCTCGCGGCAACCCGGCCGTTTCGAACAGGATCGCCACCAAGAAACATACCCGCCCGGCATCTAACGAACAGGGCTGGGTACCGCTAACGACGGGTTTCAACCAGGGCGAAAACCCCCCGGAGACCTGAGGGTTCAGCTCGCCGTCATTGGCGTTCCAAACCTCGAAAAAGATACGCGTGGGGCCGTTCGATCCCTGGGCAATCCAGACCGGCAACGGTAGGCCGCCCTCGAGCAGCAGCGCATCCGGGCTGCCGACGGAGACGGTCGGAACATGCACTCGCAAGATGGGAGCGGCGGAGAGAATCGAGAGCGCAAATAAAGGAAGCGCGCACGCGCGAAACAAAGTGCGAAAGGTCATAGGGTTACCCGCTAGGATTCTGAGGATGGACGCGGAGGAGCGGACGTACTTATCATTCTACATCTCGCCGTCCGCCCACAACCCCCGACCTGTGGGGCATAAATCCGAGAAGTCTCTCTCGCAACCCGAGCAATAGAAGCAAATCGCCGACGCAAGTCCAAGCCCAGCCCCCTAGACCTCACGCGGTAAGCGAAAATGAGGTGCCGGCCGAGCCGCGAACGAATCGGTCGCGCGGAACTTTGTCGTCGAGGTTGCGTACTCCCAGTTGCGTACCGAGAGCGGAGGCCGCCGCCGCTAACACGTCCCATGACCCAACACCCGGGCGCCGCCATCGAGACCGAGGACTTAACGAAGCACTTCCGGCGCTTCGGCTCGCGGCAACCCGTGCGCGCCGTCAACGGCATCTCGCTCGAAATTGCATCCGGCGCCGCGTTCGGTCTGCTGGGGCCGAACGGATCGGGAAAAACAACCTTCATCAAGTTGTTGCTTTCGGCGGCGCGCCCCACCGCGGGCCGCGCTCGCCTGTTCGGTCTCGATTGCCGCACACCCGCCGCCCGCCGCCCGGTCGGCTATCTGCCCGAAAACCATCGCTTCCCCACCTACAACACGGGTCGCGGGATGCTCCATTCCTACGGGGCCTTGTCGGGCTGCTCGCGGGCGGAATGTCGACGGCGAGCCTCGGAGTTACTCGAACAGGTGGGGCTTGCCGACTGGGCCGACGTGCGTATCGGCAAGTATTCCAAGGGGATGCTGCAACGGCTGGGGCTGGCGCAAGCGCTGATGCATCGCCCGGAGCTCTTGATTCTCGACGAGCCCGGCGACGGCGTCGATCCGTTGGGACGAAGGATGATCCGCGACTTGCTGCGCGAGCAGCAAAGCGACGGCGTCACGATTTTCCTGAATTCGCACTTGCTCTCGGAAGTCGAGATGTTTTGCGACGAAGTGGCGATTATTCGCCGGGGCGAAGTGGCGCTGACCGGGCGCGTGGCTGAGTTGACCGCCGGCAGCGGTTACAGCGTCTCGTCGGCCGATGCGCCCGAGGCCGCTGTCTCGGAATTACGCGCCCGAGCGGCGGCGACGGTTTCCGACAACGGTCTATTTCATTTCGAATTCCCTGACCGTGAGGGGGCCAACCGCGCCGTCGACACTCTGCGGCGGCACGGCGCGGAGGTCGAGGAACTGCGCCGTAATCGCTCGACTCTCGAAGACGTCTTTCTCGAAGCCGTCGAAGAATCGCGAGGGAAGAAATGATCGCGCCGGGGGTAACGGCGGAATTGGTCGCCGATACGTTTCGCGAATCGTTCTCGCGCAAGATTTTCTGGGGATTCTTCGGTTCCTCGACCGTGTTGATGCTGCTGTTTCTGCTGGTCCTCAACATCGACATCGTCGAAGGCGGCGTGGCGGCGGTCAAGATATTCGGCCAAGACGTCAACAGCGGACACGGTGTCGACGTCGCCCAAGTCGTCGACACCGTGCTGGGAGCCGTGTCGGTGTTCTTGTTTACCGCCGGGCTGTTCTTTTCCGTATTCGCCTCGGCGGGACTGATTCCGACGGTATTCGAACCGGGGCGCATCGAGCTGCTGTTGTCGAAGCCCCTCCGCCGTTCGCACTTGTTGTTGGGGAAATTCTTGGGCGCGCTGGCGGTGATCAGCTCGAATCTTTTCTACTTAGTGCTCGGCGTGTGGGCGATTCTCGGCCTGAAGACGGGCATTTGGAAGGCGGGTTTTTTGGCCTCGGCGTCGCTGGCGGTTTTCGCCTTCGCGGTGTTGCTGACGATCGTTTTGTTTGTCGCGGTGGCGTCGGAAAGCGCGGTATTGGCGAGTATGGCGACGTATTTTGTCATGTTGCTGAGCCTAATCTTTTCGCAGCATGAGCGGCTCGCTCCTTACTTCAATTCGCAATGGCCGCGTGACTTGATGGCGGCGCTCTATCACGTCTTTCCGAAGCTCTACGGAATCGGCGATATGGCGCGGCTCGCGTTCTTGGGCCGAGAGATGGAAACCTGGATGCCGCTGCTTACGTCGGCATTGTTTGGCGCGGTGGTGTTGGCCGCCGGCTTGTGGATGTTTGAGCGCAAGGATTACTAACCGGCTTTTCTCGTCGCGGGGCATGCGATCCGGCGCATGATGCATTCGTTGGAGGAATCGTGAATTCACCCATTGCCTCGGGTATTTTCGCCGTCGCTTTGATGGCTTCGGCTTTGTTTGGCTGTTCGAGCGGTATGCCTGCTCGCGCCGCCGCGGTCGACTCCGAGCTGGCCGCGCTGTTGCCGCCCGACGCGGTTTCGTTGATGGGTGTCGACGTGGCCAGACTGCGCGAGGCCTCTGTCTATCGCTACCTCGAAGAGGAGGGCGGGGCCGCCGGCCGCGGCTTTGACAATTCAATGGAAGACTTTATCGAGAAGACCGGCTTCGATCCCCGCCAAGATCTCGAGAGCCTATTGGTGGCTTCGTGGGGTGAAGTCGGGCAAGTCGCGTTCCCTCAAGATGCGCCATTCCTCGTGGCCGCGCGTGGCCGCTTCGATCAGGACGCATTGGGCGAGACTTTTCGAAAGGCCGGCGCTCTGCGCGAGGACTATCGCGGCATTGGAGTCTACAGCTTGGGCGGGCGGGCCGCCGGCGGCTCCGACGGCAACGATGACGCCGGCCCGCCGAGCGGCGGGGCCGCGTTTTCGCTGGCTTTTCTCGACGCCGAGACAGCCCTGGCCGGTCCCGCGGGAGCGTTGCGGCAATCGCTCGATCGGCGCTTGGACGGTGGTCCGAGCCTAGCCGACAACGCGACCTTGATCGAGTTGGCCGAAACCATTCCCTCGACAAACCATGTTTGGGCCGTTTCCCGCCAACCGGGACGTTGGATGCCCGAGCAGCAGCCGGGCGCCGAACCCGTCCCGCATCAGCCCGCCATGAAAATTCTCAAGACCATGGAGCAAAGCACGTTCGGTCTCGACCTCAACGACGGTCTGACCATGCAGGCGGAAGGATTGTTTCCCACCCCCGAGGGAGCCAAGCTCCTGGGCGACGCCGCGCGAGGGTTGATCGCCATGGGCAGGCTGCTGATCAGCCCCCAACAGGCGGGCCTAACGGCCTTCCTCGACAGCATCGCCGTCGCCGAGGAAGCAGCGATGGTCAAAATTTCCATCGACATGGACATGCCGAGCTTCCGCAAGATGATCGAATCGTTGAAGGCGACCCGGTCACCGTCAACCCAAGAAATCATCCACCACCACAGCCAACCCTAACGAAGTCACAACAGACCCTTCGCGTGCTTCGCCCGTCACGCGGTGAAAAATGCGGGCCAACCGGGGCTAACGGAGGGCTAGGACGCGATCGGAGCCGCGGGCACCCTCGTGTGCCGGTTCCCGCACCCCCTCCTTGTCGCCGTCCGGCTACAATACAGTTCCCATGAAAATCACCGCCGTTCGCGCCACGCCGATCGCCGTCCCTTTCGGTGATCCGAATATCCCGTGGGTCTGGGGAACGTTCAGCCACGTCGTGGTCGAAATTGAAACCGACGAGGGCCTCACCGGTTGCGGCGAGGCCTACGGCCACGGCGTTCCTCGTGCCGTCGCCGAAGTCGTCAACGAAGTGCTGCGGCCGCTGTTGGTGGGCGAGGACTCCTCCGACATCGCCGGCCTCGCCCGCAAGATGTTTCATCGTACGCATCTGTTCGGCCGCTACGGCGTGACGACCTTCGCCATCAGCGGCGTCGACATCGCGCTGTGGGATTTGGCCGGAAAAAGAGCCGGCGTACCGCTCTATCAACTGCTGGGGGGCGCGGAAAGCCGCCAGGTCAAAGCTTACGCCAGTCTGGTGCGTTACGACGATCGCGACCAAATGACCGCCGATGCCGAGAAGGCTTCGGGCGAGGGCTACGAGATGCTTAAGCTCCACCAAATCGATATCGAGAGCATCCGGCGCGGTCGCGAAGCCATGGGCGACGAGCCCCTTCTGACCGTCGACGTCAATTGCGAATGGCAGCCGCACCAAGCGGTCGAGATGGCCGCGGCGATGGACGAATACGACCTTCATTGGTTGGAGGAACCGGTCTGGCCGCCGGAAGACTTTCGCGGCCTGGCCAAGGTAATGGAAGACTCGGGCGTGCCTCTGGCAGCGGGAGAAAACGCTTGCACGGCGCATCAGTTTCGTCACATGATCGACGAGCGCGCCGTGCGATATCCGCAGCCAAGCGCGGTGAAGGTCGGCGGCGTCAGCGAGTTTCTCAAAGTCGCCGCCCTGGCCGAAACCGCGAACGTCGAGTTGGCCCCGCATTCGCCGTATTTTGGGCCGGGGTTTGTGGCGACGTTGCACCTGATCGCCCACACCCGGCGGGCACGCTGGATCGAAAAGCTCTATTGCGACCTGGAAACGTCGATTTACACCCCCGCGCTCGAGATCGAAGACGGCGTCTACACGATCCCCGAAGGTCCCGGCCTAGGCGTCGACATCGACCCGCAAGTGCTGAAGGAATACGCCCTCTGACGAGCATCGCACTCGCGGGTTATCCGCCGCCGTTGTTCTTGCGGAGCACTCGCGCGAGAGCGCGGCCGGTGTAGCTGCTGTCGCAGCGGGCCACTTGTTCGGGGCTGCCCGCGGCCACGACCAGGCCCCCGCCCTCGCCGCCTTCCGGGCCTAGATCGATCACCCAATCGGCCGACTTGATGACATCCATGTTGTGCTCGATCACAATCACCGTGTTGCCGTGGGAGACCAGTCGGTGCAGGACTTCTAAAAGCTTGCGTACGTCGTCGAAGTGGAGCCCCGTGGTCGGCTCGTCGAGCAAATAGAGGGTCCGGCCGGTTTGCCGCTTGCTGAGCTCGCGAGACAGTTTGATGCGTTGCGCCTCGCCTCCCGAAAGCGTCGTTGAAGACTGCCCCAAGTGCAAATACCCCAACCCGACGTCACGCAGCGTTTCGAGTTTCGGCATGATTTGCGGAAGGTTTTCCATGAACGGAAGGACGTCCTCCACCGACCCTTCCAGCAGGTCGCCGATCGATTGGCCCTTGTAGGCGACCTGCAATGTCTCCTCGTTGTAGCGCCGGCCGCGGCAAACTTCGCAGGTGACGAAGACATCCGGCAGGAAATTCATTTCGATGCGTCGTTGCCCGTCCCCGCGGCAGGCTTCGCAACGCCCGCCTTTCACGTTGAAGCTGAAACGGCCTGGCTTATAGCCGCGAGCCCTCGATTCGGGCAACATGGCGTAGAGAGCCCGGATGGGGGTAAACAGCCCCGTATAGGTCGCCGGATTCGAGCGCGGCGTGCGGCCGATCGGCGCCTGATCGATGCGGACAACCTTGTCGATGTCATCGGCTCCGTCGAGTCTTGTGTGATCGCCCGGTTCGCGGCGGGCACGGTAGAGACGCTTGGCGAGAGCCGGGTGCAGAATTTCATTGACGAGGGTCGATTTTCCGCTGCCCGAAACACCCGTCACGACAATCAGCGTTCCCAGCGGAAACTCGACCGTGATATCCCGCAGATTGTGCTCACGGGCGCCCCTCACCACGACCGCTTTGCCATTCGGACTGCGTCGAACCGCGGGACACGGAATTTGCTTGCGGCCGCTTAGATAGTCGCCGGTCAGCGACTTCCTCGATCGTGCCACGGCTCTCGGCGTTCCCTGGGCCACGATGTTGCCGCCTAAGCGGCCCGCGGCCGGACCCAGGTCGACGACGTAGTCGGCGCGCTCGATGGTTTCTTGGTCATGCTCGACCACGACGACCGTATTGCCCAGGTCGCGCAAGTGCCCGAGTGTATTGAGCAGACGATCGTTGTCGCGGGCATGCAGCCCGATCGACGGCTCATCGAGTACGTAGAGCACGCCTCGCAACCGCGAGCCGATTTGCGTGGCCAGCCGCACGCGCTGGGCTTCGCCGCCCGAAAGGGTCGCGGCCGAGCGGTCGAGGCTGAGGTAGTCGAGCCCCACTGACGTCAGGAAGCGCAGCCGTGTCCGCACTTCGTCAACGAGCCTGGCGGCGATCTGCTCCTCGCGTTCGCCGAGCGAAAGGTTTTCGACGAACTCGGCGGCGCGCGTGATCGGCATGGCGCAGACCTCGCCGATCGACAGGCCCCCTACGCGTACGGCCAGGCTCTCGGGCCGCAGCCGCCGCCCCTTACAGAACCCGCAGGCGGTCGGCGAGAGAAACTGCGCCGCCCAGTCGCGGTAGGATTCCGGCTCGTATTCTTCTCGCTCCTGGGAGAGCAGGCCGAGCAGTCCCGGGAACGCGCCGCCCTTTTCCCGGTCCGTTGTTTTGCCGTCGCCCCACAGCAGCAGGTTTTGATTCTTCTCCGAGAGATTCTCGAACGGCTTCTTCAGCGCGATGCGGCGTTTCTTGGCGACGGTTTCGATCGCCCGTTCGACCCAGGAGGAGAGCAACGCGGGCGCCGCCGCTCCGTCGAGCAGCGGCTTCGAGGGATCTTGGACCACTTTGAGCGGGTCGAAATCCCACAAACTGCCCAAACCGTTGCAGGTTTGGCAAGCACCGAAAGGGCTGTTGAAAGAAAACGATCGCGGCTCTATGGTGGGGACGCTGCGCCCGCAGTTCGTGCAGGCGAGCTTTTCCGAGTAGAGCTGCTCGCCTCCCTCGACATCGCCTCTTTCGATTTCGGCGATGACCACCAACCCGTCGGCCATTTTCACCGCCGTTCGAATCGAGTTTTCCAACCGTTTTTCGATGCCCTTTCGAATCGTAAGGCGGTCGATGATGACTTCGATCGTGTGGTTGCGCCGCCGGTCGAGCTTGAGGTCGTCCTCGAGAGGGCCGACCCGGCCGTCGACGCGTGCCCGCAAGAAGCCCAGTTGCACCAGGCGGTCGAATTCCTTCTTGAACTCGCCCTTTCGGCCCCGCACGATGGGCGCCAGCACCATCACACGTTTGCCAAGTTGTTGCTCGAGGGCCCGCGCCACGATGCGGTCGGAGGCTTGTCGGCTGATCGGGATATCGCAATCGGGGCAGTAGGGGGTTCCGATCGACGAATAAAGCAACCGCAGGTAGTCGTAGATTTCCGTCACCGTGCCCATCGTCGAGCGCGGGCTGCGGCTGGTCGTTTTTTGATCAATCGAAAGCGCCGGGCTCAGGCCTTCGATCGAATCGACATCGGGCCGTTCGAGTTGATCGAGGAACTGGCGGGCATAGGGCGAGAGAGTTTCCACGTATCGCCGCTGTCCCTCGGCGTAAATCGTGTCGAAGGCCAGCGAGGATTTGCCCGAGCCGCTCAACCCGGTGATGACCGTAAAACGGTCGCGCGGGATCTCAACGTGGATGTCGCGCAAGTTGTGCTGGCGCGCGCCTCGGACGGTAATGCGGTCGAGCATACGGCTGGGGAGCGACGCGGCCGGGGCGGCCTGTCGAAACTCATTCTAGCCCGCATGTCTCATCGCGTGGCGAGGCAAAGTTCCTGACGGCGGCACGATGCGGACCTCAAGGACTGGGGTCATTCACACGTTGGAAAGCCTCGAAAGCTTTGATCACGGCGCTGTTGTCGGCGTCGCCGAAACCGGCGGCCTCGGCGGTTTCGAGCAGCGATCGGTGTAGCGTCGAGAGGGGGAGACAGATACCGTTCTTCTCGGCGGCGGCGAGCATCAGGCGCACGTCCTTGAGGTGTTGGGAGAGTTTCGCTTCGGGGTGGAAATCGCCCTCGACCATCCTCGGACCCTTGGCCTCCATCACGCGCGAATAGGCGGCGCCGGCTTGTAGCACCTTCGAGGGCCTTGGCCGGTTCGATGCCCGAGGCTTGGGCAAAGTGGAGGGCTTCGGCCAAAACGGCGCGATGCAAACCCAGCGCGAGGTTGAAGACGAGTTTCATGCGCGCGCCGCTTCCCGAGCCGCCCAAGTAGAACGCCCGCCGCGCAAACGTCGCGAAGATGCCTCGGCACGAGTCGAAGGCCTGCTCTTCCCCGCCGACCAGAACTATCGCTTCCGCTTTTCGCACCAGGGCGCTCGAACCGCCGACAGTAGCGTCGAGATAGAGGACTCCGCGCGCGGCCAGGCGCGGACCGAAACCTGAGATCTGCTCAGGATCGCCCGTCGTGGTGTCGATGACGATCGTTCCCGGTTCGAGCCGCGCCTCGATTTTGTCGAGCACGCCGGCGACCACATTGGAGTCGGGCAGGCTGAAAACGATGTGGCGGGTTTGCCGGGCGAGGTCTTCCGTCGCTTCGAGCGATTGGGTGCCGAGGGCTTCAAGGGCCCGACGTTTTTCGAGATCGACGTCGAAACCGAGAACTTGGTGACCCGCTCTTCTAAAGCGCTCGGCCAAGGCGGAACCGAGCAGGCCCAATCCGATCAGGCCGAGGGTTTCGGGAGCATCACTGCTCATGAGTCTGGTGTCGAGGAGGATATGTGAAAGGCGGCGGCCCGCGGGAAGCTTGTCGATTGGCCTCTCTATCAATCGGGCTTAGCCCGCCACTTCCTCCGCGTGGAGATTTTGCAGCGAATAGACCTCCACCGGGCGGGTTCGGCGGGCCGCGATGCCGTCGGCGGCTGCTTTGGCGCCGCTGAGCGTTGTGATGCAGGGAACGCTTTGCATCATCGCCGCGCGTCGGATCACCTTTTCGTCCTCGAACGAATGCGCGCCCGCGGGCGTGTTGACGACCAGACCTACCTGTCGACCCTTGATTAAATCGACGACATTCGGTCGACCCTCATTGACCTTGAAAGCAACCTTGCAGGGGATGCCGGCGGCGCGCAGGGCCGACGCGGTTCCGCGCGTTGCGTGGATCGTGAAATCGAGGTCGGCGAACTTACGGGCCACGGCCAACCCTTCCTCGCGGTCGCGGCGGTTGACGCTGATGAACACCGCGCCGGATTCGGGCAGCGCCGAGCCGGCGCTGATTTGCGCTTTCGCGAAGGCTTCCCCGAACGATTCGCCGATGCCCATGACTTCGCCGGTCGAGCGCATCTCGGGTCCGAGAATCGGGTCGATGCCGGGGAACTTATGGAACGGGAAGACGGGCGACTTGACGCAATTCTTCTTGACCTCGAGGACGCCGCTTTCGAAACCGTAGTCGCCGAGTTTCTTGCCCACCATCAAGCCGACCGCGATTTTCGCCAACGGCACGCCGGTCGCCTTGCTGACGTAGGGGGTGGTGCGCGAGGCGCGCGGGTTCACTTCGATGACGTACACATCGCCGTTGTGAATCGCGTACTGCGCGTTCATCAGCCCGATCACGTTCAGGGCTTTCGCCAGGCGGAAAGTGTAGTCGCGAATCGTCTCTAGCTGCTCGGGAGGAATCGAAGCCGCCGGCAGCACGCACGAGCTGTCGCCCGAGTGCACGCCGGCTTCCTCGATGTGTTCCATGATGCCGCCGATCAGCACGTCTTCGCCGTCACACAGGGCATCGACGTCGACCTCGATGGCATTCTCGAGAAAACGATCGACCAGCACCGGCCGCTCTTGCGAATAGACGACCGCTTCGCGCATGTAGTTTTCGACGGTTTGCTCGTCGTAGGCGATCACCATGGCGCGGCCGCCCAAGACATAACTCGGCCTCACAAGCACGGGATAGCCAACCTTGCGGGCGACTTCGAGGGCTTCGGCCGGGTTCGTCGCCGCGCCGTTGGCGGGCGAGGGAATATCCAGTTTTTCGAGTAGCGCGCCGAACTGTTCGCGGTCTTCCGCCAAGTCGATCGACTCCGGGTCGGTGCCGATGATCGGCACGCCGTGCGCTTTGAGAGCCAACGCCAGGGTGAGAGGCGTCTGCCCGCCGAATTGCACGATCACGCCGTCGGGCTTTTCGGTGTCGCAAATGTTGAGGACGTTCTCAAGCGTTAACGGCTCGAAGTAAAGCCGATCGCTCGTGTCGTAGTCGGTCGATACGGTCTCGGGATTGCAGTTGACCATGATCGATTCCCAGCCCAATTCCTGCAAGGCGTAGGAGGCGTGGCAGCAGCAGTAGTCGAACTCGATCCCCTGCCCGATACGATTCGGACCCGCGCCGAGAATGATCACCTTGCGGCGGTCGCTCGGCTCCGACTCGCACTCGGTTTCGTAATCGGAATAGAGATAGGGCGTAAAGCTTTCGAACTCGGCCGCGCAGGTATCGACACGCTTGAAGATGGCTTGAATGCCGGCGTCCTTGCGGTGGGTCCGCACGGTGTCTTCGTCGCTATTCCAGAGCCGCGCCAAGCGGTTGTCGGAGAGCCCCAAGCGCTTGGCTTCGAGAAGCGTCTCGTTGGAAACGGTTTCGAGCGTCTCGTCTTCGATCTTGCGCTGGAAGTCGACGACGGTCTTGAGTTGTTCGAGGAACCAGGGGTCGATATTGGTCAGTTCGTGAATGTCGTGAACCGACCAACCTTCCGCCATCGCGTAGCGGACATAGTTGAGGCGCTCGGGCGAGGCCGTCAGCAGACGCTTTGTGATCAGCTTGGAGTCATAGACTTCCGAGCCCGCCTTCTTGCCGGTCTCGAGACTCCGTATCGCTTTCCAAAGCGCGCTCTTGAACGTGCGCCCGATCGCCATCACCTCGCCGATGCTTTTCATCTGTACCCCGAGCAGCGGTTCGGCGCCGGGAAACTTTTCGAACTGCCACTTGGGAACCTTGACGACGACGTAGTCGATGGTCGGCTCGAAACTGGCGGGGGTCTTCTTCGTGATGTCGTTCGGGATTTCGTCCAGCCGCAACCCGACCGCCAGCTTCGCGGCAATCTTCGCGATCGGGAAGCCGGTGGCCTTCGACGCCAGCGCCGAGCTGCGCGAGACCCGCGGATTCATCTCGATGACGACCATGCGGCCGGTGCCGGGCTCGATGCCGAACTGCACATTCGAGCCGCCCGTGTCGACGCCGATTTCGCGCAAACACGCCAGCGCGGCGTCGCGCATCATCTGGTATTCGCGGTCGGTCAGCGTTTGGGCGGGCGCCACCGTGATCGAGTCACCCGTGTGGACACCCATGGGGTCGAAGTTTTCAATCGAGCAAATGATGATGCAGTTGTCGTTGAGGTCGCGCATCACCTCCAACTCGAATTCCTTCCACCCGAGGACGCTTTCCTCGACCAAGACTTCGTGGACGGGCGAGATCTCGAGCGCCCGTGTCAGTAACTCGGCCGATTCTTCGCGGTTGTAGGAAAGGCCCCCGCCGCTGCCGCCCATCGTAAAGCTGGGGCGCAGGACGACCGGGTAGCCGACTTCATCTGCGAAGGTTATGCCGTCCTCGACGTTGTTGACGAGCTTCGAACGCGGCACGTCGAGACCGATGCTCTGCATGGCGTCTTTGAAAAGTAAGCGGTCCTCGGCTTTCTTAATCGCTTCGAGTTTCGCGCCAATCAACTCAACCCCGAATTCCTCAAGCACCCCCGCTTCGGCCAATTCAACGGAAAGGTTCAGGGCGGTTTGCCCGCCGACGGTCGAGAGTAAAGCGTCGGGGCGTTCGCGGCGGATGATCTCGGTGAGGTATTCACGCGAAAGCGGCTCGACGTAGGTTTGCTCGGCCAGCTCCGGGTCGGTCATGATCGTCGCCGGGTTGGAGTTGACCAGGACGACCTCATAGCCCTCGTCGCGCAACGCCTTGCAAGCCTGCGTTCCCGAGTAGTCGAATTCACAGGCCTGGCCGATCACAATCGGGCCCGACCCGATGATGAGGATCTTGTGGATGTCGGTGCGTTTGGGCATGAATAGCTGGGAGTCTCGCGTGCCGATGCCGGACTGTCTATCGGTTCTTCTCCAACCAACTCGCGATATTGGCCGCGAATTGCTCAAAGTCGGACTGGTTTTCGGTCAAGACCTTATAGACGATTCCATCATCCACCAGCGACGTCTGATAGATGACCAGATTTCGGAACCTGGACGCCTGGCGAAGAGCGACCGACAGCGGGTCCGGTACGACCTCGTTTTCCGCCAAGATTTCGAAAGCTTCGGCTTTGCTTCGCGCCGCGCGCCATTCCCGCGAGGCAATCAGATGCTTGGCGATATTGTGGCTGGTCTCGAAAAGAACCGTTAGCTCACGGATCGCCGCGTCGATCAAGACCGGGTCGGCTAAGAATTCCTCCCGCGGGCGTTGGCCGACGCAGCGTGCACGTGCCACATATTCGCCGATGAGCCCCAATTGCTCAACGAGGTAATCGGGGTTCATCACGATCCTTCGCAATTTGCGCCAGGTCGCTTATTGTCCGGGACCAAACGTTCTCCGACTCGGCGCGGTCCGCTATTTGACGTTCGCGGACAGCTCGCTCAAAACTCTCCAATTCGGCGGCATCCTCGACACGGATCGCGCGGCCCTGCTCGATAACATGTGCTTGATGAGACGCCGTTAGGTCCCGGAGCATCCGAAGGTCGACCGGGGCTTCCAGGGCGCGTTCAAGATCATCCATCAATCGAGCTTGGTCGGACCACGGCAACCGAGTGTCCTCGCGGTCCAGACAAGCGACATCGATATCACTGTCCTCGCGACGGGGACCCTAACACGCTACCGTAGAGATAGACGGCGACGATACCGCTCTCGCTCCACCGGGCGAGTACCGCCCGGCAAGTTTCGACGACACTCTCTAGCTTTTGGTCCACAGGCACTCGCTTCATTATAGAAGCCCGGTCGGTTCCGACTACGCCGCCCGCATCATCTCCACAAACTGCTCGAACAGATATCGCGAGTCGTGAGGCCCCGGCGCCGCCTCGGGGTGATACTGAACGCCGAACAGCGGGTCCTTGCGGCTGCGAAAGCCCTCCAGCGTGTGATCGTTCAGGTTGATGTGGGTGACCTCGAGGTCTCCCGCGGCGAGCGAGTCGGGATCGACGGCGAAACCGTGATTTTGCGACGTAATTTCGATCTTCCCCGTCAGCTCGTTGCGCACCGGGTGATTGACCCCGTGGTGTCCGAATTTCAGCTTGAACGACTTTCCGCCGCAAGCCAGGCCCAGGATCTGATGCCCCAGGCAAATGCCAAAGAGGGGTGCGCGGCCGATCAATTGCCGGATGTTGCCGATCTGTGGTTCAAGCGGTTCGGGATCGCCCGGCCCGTTCGAGAGAAAAACGCCGTCGGGTTCAAGCGCCATGACGTCGTCCGCCGATGTCGAGGCCGGGACAACCGTTACGCGGCAGCCCTGCTGCACCAGTTGTCGCAGGATATTGTGTTTGATGCCGAAATCATAGGCCACGACATGCAGCGTCGGCTCCGGCGTGTTTGCAATCAATTCCGAGGGTGAACACGGTGTCACGCCGCGTGTCCACTCATAACGCTGGGATGTGGAAACGCCCGTGGCTAAATCGAGCCCCGCCATTTTGGGGATCTCACGAGCCTTCGCGACGAGTTTTTCGCGGTCGGTCTCAAGCGACGAAATCACGCCCCGCAACGAGCCCTTGGAGCGCAAGTGACGCACTAGCGCTCGGGTATCGATTTCGGTGATGATCGGAATACGCTGCTTGGCCAGAAAATCGGCGGCATGCTCGGTCGAGCGCCAATTGCTCGCAATCCCGGAGAACTCGCGCACCACCAAACCTTCGATATACGGCCGCGCCGATTCGCTGTCTTCGTCGTTCGCCCCGTAGTTGCCGATTTGGGGGTTCGTCAAAATGACGATCTGGCCGCTATAGGAAGGATCGGTGAAGATTTCCTGATACCCGGTAATCCCGGTATTGAAAACGACCTCGCCGTAGGCTTCGCCCTTCACGCCGACGGATTGTCCGGGGAAACAGCGGCCGTCCTCGAGGGCCAGCAACGAGTCATGAATCATCGAAACACCTCGGGGGTCACCGAAAAATCTCCGGGCGCGGCGCGGGCTCGGAGGGGGGAGCGGCGCCGGTGCGCCGCGCTTCAAAGCGCTGGAGCGAGCCGATGCGCTCAAACGGCCAGTAGGAAAACACTGCTCGGCCGATCACGAAGCCCCGCTCGACAGTGCCCCAAGTGCGGCTGTCGTTCGACGTATTGCGGTGATCGCCCAGCACGTAGAAATGGTTCTCGGGTACCTCGACAACCGGATAGCTCGACGAATCGCTGTACTCGGGCAGGACGTACGGTTCGTTGGCAATCTCGCCGTTGAGAACCAGTCGCCCGTTCACAAACGAAACTTCATCGCCCGGCAGCCCGACCACTCGCTTGATGTACGACTTCTTGGGGTCGAGCGGAAAACGAAACACAATCACATCGCCGCGCTCAATGGCTTCGAGACGATAAATGAACTTGTTCACGAAGATGCGTTCCTGATCTTCGAGCCAGGGCATCATGCTCGTGCCTTCCACCTTCACCGGTTGGTAGAGAAATACGATCACGATCGCCGCGATGGCGACCGAAATCACGATGTCGCGCGCCCATACCTGTAGGTCCAACCAGAACGGGCGCGGTTCGGGGCCCTGGCCGACGGGACCCGCGGTCGACGGGGGCGCGAAGCCCGCCCGGCGTTTATCCTCTGGATCAAACGTTTGCACTGCGTTGGAAGGTGTCGGGGAAAAGCTTCTTCTCCCTTTCTAACACGCTTTTGAGGTCGGCGACAACAAACATTGCTTTCGGCGGACGGATATGGTCGAATCGGACGACGAGTGAGTATGCGAACAGTCCTGATTATCCCCGCGCTCGACGAAGAGGCTTCGATCGGGGCGGTCCTCGACGAAGTGCCGACCGACCTTTTCGAGCAAATCTTGGTGGTCGACAACGGCTCGGCGGATAGCACATCCGCGGTGGCTCGGTCCCATGGGGCCGACGTGCTTACCGAACCAAGGCGCGGATACGGATATGCCTGCTTGCGCGCCCTCGCCTCGCTCCCGGCGGGCACCGAAGCGGTGATCTTCATGGATGGCGACGGCAGCGACGTCCCAGGGGAAGCCGAACGGTTGCTTGCACCCATCGCGGAGGGTCGCGCCGATGTCGTGTTGGGGAGCCGGACCCTGGGACGCGCCGAAGACGGCGCTCTCAACACACATCAGCGAGCCGGGAACGCTCTGGCGGTCTTTCTGATGAGGCTGTTGTGGGGACACCCTTACACCGACCTAGGTCCGTTTCGGGCTCTGCGCGTGTCGAGTTTGAGCGAGTTGGGGATGCGCGACCGCAACTACGGTTGGACGATCGAGATGCAGATTAAGGCTGTGCGCGCCGGTCTGAGAATCGTCGAAGTGCCGGTCTCCTACCGCCGTCGCCGCGCGGGCCGCAGCAAGGTATCGGGATCGATGTGGGGCAGTTTCGCCGCGGGCGTCAAGATTTTGTGGACGGTTGCGCGCTTGGGGTTGGCACGGCGCTGAGCCGACGAAAATCGACGAAGACAGAGGCCCCGCCTAATCAAATCTCATAATTCGGGGGCTTTTGCCGTCCCCATTTGACGTGGGCCCAAAGGCGCTCGTGGAGGAAGTAGCCGGCCATCTTCGCAATTCCGTCGACCAGACCTACCCCCAGGGCCACTTCCCACTTCGGGATGAAAAAATAGGCAATGCTGCCGGTGACGAGCGACCCAAAGAAGCGGTAGCTGGCGGCCTTCACGATACTACGCTTCTTGCTCTCGATCATATTCCCTACTTTGCCGATCGGGAATGTGGTAAATCCATGCTACCACGATAGCGGGTCGCAAGACTGTGCGGCTCGCACCCCACTTAATTCGCAACGCCGAGACAGAGCCCCGAGCGCAAGCGACGGGTCAGGCGCTCAAGGGTTTCGAGTAATTCGAAGAGTGCTGCCACCGAGGCCGTTTCGGTTTCCCGCCCTGGGCCCTTACGCTCTGTCTCGGCGTCACGAGATTAGACAAGCTTTGTCATCGAGACCCCTAAATTTTTATTTTGTCCTGTTGACAACCTTGTAAAGGTAGCCCTATAGTCAGTCTTTAGGATAACCTAAAGATATGACTTCGGTAAGGTCCTTAACGGCGCTAACCCTGGTTTTGCTCTTCTTGGGCGCGGTGAGATCGCGAGGCGACGACGGCGGGCGCATCGAAGAACTGGAAAAGCGCATTGAGCTGCTCGAGCGGCGGATACGGCAGCTGGAATCGCCAGCCACGCCGGAGGAGGAACCGCCGGACGAGGGCAAGTCGGATGCCGAACAAGCCGTTGCCCCATCGTCGCCCGACGCCGCTCCCCCGACCGATCTGAGTTATCAGTCCCCTCCACCGCGTGTCGATGAACCCACGAACCTAGGCGATCTTGCGTCCGAGGAGACCCGTCTACCGATCTCCGGCTACATGGATTTTCACTTCAACAAGGTGAAGGACGAGGGCAGCCAACTGGACTTCCACCGCTTCGTTTTGCTCTTCGGGCACAGCTTTACCGATCGTATTCAGTTTTGGTCCGAACTCGAGATCGAACACGGTTTCGTATCCGGGGAAGGCGAGTTCGGCGAATTGGAGCTCGAGCAAGCCTACCTCGACTTCCTCGTTAAGCCGTGGATGAACTTTCGGGCCGGAATGATGCTGGCTCCCGTGGGCATTCTCAACGAGCGCCACGAGCCGCCCTCTTTCCAAGGCGTCGAGCGTACGTTTGTCGACACGGTGATTGTGCCCAGCACGTGGTTTGATTCGGGTGCGGGGTTGTTCGGGGACCTCGGCAAGGGATTCGTCTACAAGGCCTACGTGATGTCACCCCTCGACGCGAAGGCATTCGACGCCGGGGAGGGCCTCCGGGGAGGGCGACAGAAAGGCTTTCAATCGGTGACACGAAATGTCGCCTATACGGGCCGGCTCGAATACCACGGTTTGCCTGGATTGTCGTTGGGCACGAGCTTTTGGACCGGCAACACGGGCTTCAACCTTCCCGACATCAACCCTCGCGTTCGGTTGGTGGAGTTTGACGGGCGCTACACTGTCGATCGTTTGGACTTTCGCGGGCAGTTCGCCGACGTCTCGATCAGTCACACGGGAGAGTTGAACAGCTTGCTGCAACGCGGCGTCGGTGTCAACCCGAATATAGCGCGCAATCTACGCGGCTGGTACGGGGAAACCGGGTACCACCTACTGCCCCGACGGATGTCGCACGACGTTGTCGCGTTCTTCCGGTACGAGAATTTCGACACGCAGCGACGCATGGCACAGGGTTTCTTTCCGCTCAAGCAATTCGATCGCGAGGCCTATGTGATCGGCGCGACCTACTACCCCGAGCCGGATGTGGCGATCAAATTCGACTACTCGATTCTGAATAACCAGAGTTCGATTATCCGAGCGCGCAACTCGTTCAACGTGGGGTTAGGATGGTGGTTCTGATGAGATCCCGCAAGCCGAACACGGGCCGAGTGAGCTGCCTCTTCGTCGGCTCGTTCGCCGTCTTGGCCCTGCTTATCGGCGCATCCATTGTGAACCCGGCACGATCGGCTGCTCCGAAACAAGAAGCCGCAGCGCGAGAAGTACGCGTCGTCAACATTCTGGCGGAGCGGTTTTTCTTTGTTCCGTCGCGGTTCACGGTGAACCCGGGTGAGCTGGTCGAGCTTCGCATCCGCAGCGCGGATACCAATCACGGCTTCCGTATCCGCAAGGCGGGCATAAATGTGGTGGTCCCCAAGCGCGGCAAGGGAGAGGCGCGAGTGCGGTTCCGCGCACACAAGAAGGGTTCCTATGCGTTCGAATGTTCGAAAGCGTGCGGGGCGGGCCACAACATGATGCGAGGAGCGATTGTTGTCAAGTAGGGCGCGGATGAAGATATTCGGACACCGGCTGAATTTCACACGGGCGGGACGTGGCGCGGCCACGGTGCTGTTTGCCGCCGCCGTCATCGCGGCGTGGTTGCCCGCGCCGGCTCAGGCGCAGCGTCTCGCGCTGCCCGGCAACCCGCTCTCCGGTATCACCGTCGAGGAGTTCGAGCGCTTTCGATTGGGCTTGGAAGACTTCGTCGAAGTCGAAGACGCCGCCGAAGGTCTCGGCCCGGCGTATAACGGGACGGGGTGCTCGGGGTGCCACAACTCACCGGCGATCGGAGGCATCAGTCCGGTGTCGGAAGTGCGGGCGGGCAGACTCGACGAAGAAGGCAATTTCGAAGTGCTCGGGGGCGGCACGCTGTTCCACATCTTTTCGATCCCCAACCACGCCTGCCAGCCGATCATTCCGCCGGAAGCGAACGTTGTCGCCAAGCGGGTGCCGATTCCGCTGTTCGGCGCCGGGCTGGTCGAGGCGATTACCGACGAAACGCTCCTGGGCCTCGAAGACCCCGACGACCTTGACAATGACGGCATTAGCGGCCGAGCGGCACGGATTGTCGACGTGGGAACCGGGCGCGATCGAATTGGCCGTTTCGGGTGGAAAGCCCAACACGCGACGCTGCTTGCGTTCGGCGCCGATGCTTATCGCAATGAGATGGGCATTACGAACGACCTGTTTGTGGAAGAGGTCGCGGCCGGCGTCGATCCCGAAGCCCTCGCGCTTTGCGACCTACGGCCCGATCCGGAAGATGCCCGCGAACCGGCCACCGGCCTGCGCGGCATCGACAATTTCGAGGCCTTCATGCAGTTTCTCGCACCGATCGAGCGCGCACCGTTGAGCGAGGAAGCTGCGTGGGGAGAGGCTCTGTTCGACTTGGTGGGCTGCGCGGCCTGCCACATCCCCGTCTTGCGGACCGGGCGAGCAAGCAATCTTGTTTTCAGTGAGAAAGCAGTGCCGCTATTTTCCGACCTGTTGCTCCACGACGTCGCTACCGGAGACGGCATCGCCCAGGAGGCGGCCCTGCCCAATGAGATCCGAACACCTTCGCTGTGGGGTTTGCGGCTGCGGCGTCCCCTGCTCCATGACGGCAGCGCCGCGGATCCGGAACAGGCCGTTGAGGCACACGGCGCGGAGGCGGAATCGGCGCGGCTTCGTTTCAACGAACTTTCCGAGCAAGAGCGGGCCGCGCTGCTGGCGTTCTTGGACTCGTTGTGACGGAACCTGGGGCCCCGAGCTTCCAGAGAAATAGAGAAACGCCCGCGCGACTCGGTTTCATTTTCGCTGTGCTACGATCGGCCACAACGGAGGAGCCATGAGCCTACAACGCATCGATATCGTTTCCATTCCGGTCAGCGACCAGCCCGCCTCCAAGGCCTGGTACACCGAAAAGTTGGGTTTCGTCGTGCTGCGCGACAATCCGATGGGCCCCGACCAACAGTGGGTTCAACTCGGCATCCCCGGAGCCGAGACGTCGATCACCCTGGTTCACTGGTTTCCCAACATGCCGCCGGGCTCTCAGCAAGGTTTAGTGCTGACGACCGAAGACATCAACGTCGCTCACCAACAACTCAGCGGTCGCGGCGTCGAACTGTCTCCGATTGACGAGCAACCATGGGGGCGTTTCGCCACGCTTAATGACCCCGACGGCAATGGCTGGGTACTGATGCAAGCCGCGGGGGGGACGTAGAACGGCGAAACCGGCCGACCCGACCGCGGTTCCGGCATCCTCCCCTCCAGGGTGTCGCGGAGGTCGCCTGATGCAGGCGGGTCCCGTTTAGTAGTCTCGGTTGACCTTCACCCGCGGGCTCCGTAAGGAGCCCTGGAATTTAGCCCACGGCTTCAGCCGTGGGAAAATGACCACCAAGCGAAAAGCCCCAGAGGGGCGTAGGAGCATATACCCTCATCCTGTCGGCGTAGATGATTTCCCGCGCCCCGACCGGGGCTTTTCCGGTTATTGGACAGGTTCCCACTGAAGCCGTGGGCAAAATTCCGGGGCTCCTGCCGGGGCCGCCAAGCACGTACCGGCCTCGGCTAACGGCTCGGTTCCATGACCGAGATTTCCGTCACCGAAATCGCTCCCCGGAAACAGACATCCACATCGCTGCCGCGTTGCCTTGCACGATGAACGTATTTCCCGTTGTAGCGGCGATCACCGTTCTCGCCCGACTCGAAGCTGAGGGGCAGCGGCGAGGGATCAAGGGCACAAAAAACCACTTCCGGCCCGGCTCCCGCCGAACTCGCGGAGTCCGCCGGGTCGGACGGCAGATTGACGTTCCAGAATGCCCCCGGCTTCGGCGGCTTGGCGGTCAACCGTTCGAGAATCGGGATAGTCCACTCTACGGCGCGCTCCCAATCCTGATCGCTCAGCGGACGGTTGTGATAGTGGGAGACCGCAATGCCGGGCACCCCATGCAACGCGGCCTCGCGGACGGCGGCGACGGTGCCGGAATAGTAAACATCGACGCCGAGATTGCCGCCGCGGTTAACTCCGGCAAGCACCCAATCCACCGGCGTCTCGAATTCGTGGAAAGCGATGCGGACACAATCAGCCGGGGTGCCGTCAACCGCGTAGCTGTCGGAAGAGCGGCGCTCGACGCGCAGGGCTCGGTCGGTGGTGGCGCTGTGGCCGCAGCCGGAAACCGCTTGGGTCGGAGCCACGACGCGGGCCGGCCCCAGGCGAGCGGCCGCGCGGCGGAGTGCCGCCAGGCCGGGGGCGTCAATACCATCGTCGTTGGTGATCAACAGTTCCATGGAACTGACGACGCGACCGCGTTCTACGATGCGCCGTCCCGTGGTGGGGCCGGCGCTGTCTTCTTAGGTGAACCTTCGGCGTGGAAATAAAGTACCTTGGGGCGAACCCGATAGAATTGCGTCTCGACTTCGCGACCGCTTACTTGGTAACTTCCTCCCATCGACCGAACGATCTCGGGAAGATCGCGTGGGTCCTGTTCTCCATGATAGGAACAGATGGCGAGACGCGGCCGAAACTTTCGTAGCGTCGCCTCGGCTCCCTGCAATGCTCGGGCTTCCGAGCCCTCGATATCCATCTTGATAAAGTCAACCCGATCGAGCGCTAGTTCGCGGACTAACTCATCGAGCGGCGATACCGGGATCCGGATGATTCCCAGATCGCCCTCGTTCGCGTCGCCTCCGGCGACGTGATGGCCCGCGGAGTTAGTGCTCACTTCAAACGCCAGTTCGTCTTTCACGTCCCAGACGCCTCTTTGGAGCAGGGTCACGCGCCCACTCGCAATCTCTTCAGCGAGGTTTTCCTTGAGGCAGGCGATGTTGGTCGGTTCAGGCTCGATGGCGATTACGCGGCTCGCTCCGCGGCTGAGGGCGTATTTCGTGAAAACTCCTACGTGCGCGCCGCAGTCCACTACAATGTCGCCCGCTTCGATCCGCACCGGTCCATGTTCATAGGTCCGCTGGATGGCCATTTCCCAGGTTAGGAAACTCAGCAACGAGTACCCCGGCGCGGCGATCCAGAACTTGCCCAACTCGGTTTGATACAACTCCAGGCTTTGTCCGTTGATACTCCGTTCACCGAGCTGTGACATCTTTTCGGCAACCGCCGGGTGAGCGGAAGCGATGGAGTAGCACCCCGACGAGGCAGCCGAGATGACACCGCTCCAGTCGACGTAGACTCTCCGGTCGCCTTGGCGACAAAAATCTGCCCTCGCCACCACGCCGAGCAACCTCGAACGTCATAGGACGAGCAAAAAAGGCCGATCGGGAGCAAGATCACAGCCGTGACCAGCGCCGCGCGCCGATGGGCCGTCCAGACGAATCCGGCGCTCAGCACCAGCCCGCACAAAAGAGGAATATCGTACACCCAGCCCATCGCCGACGCCAGCGCGCACACGGCGAAGAGCGACACGAGAACGACATAAAACCCGCCGGAAAGCGTGCCGGCGGATGTTGGATTGCTTGAATCAGCAGGTTTCGAGGCGGACATTTCAGGATGAAACCGACACTCCTAGAGTACCATCCATCACCGTTTGCCCATCTTGGGTTTGGTCGCGAAAATCGGCGGTCGGCGCTTCCGCTCGGGCCTCCAATTCCGCTTGACGCAGAGGGGTGGCGATAGGCGCGAACGATCGTGCACGGTAACGATAAGTAACGCTCGGCTTGTTCCGGCGCGGTCGGCGGTGAGATCATGAGAAGGCGGGTCGGCTCTTGGCCTTCGCCGACACCACCCGTCTCTCCCGATCGCGTCGCGATCGCTTTTCTGGAGACAAACATGAATAGTCTTGGGGCTCGCGGCACTCTTTCTGTTTCCGGTCGTGATTACGAGATCTTTCGGCTCGATGCCGTCAACGGGCCGATCGAACGACTGCCTTTTTCGTTGAAGATTCTGCTGGAAAACCTGCTGCGCTCCGAGGACGGCAAGACCGTCACGGCCGATGACATTAGCGCCTTGGCGCATTGGGATGCCGCCGCGGCTCCGAGCCGCGAGATCGCCTTTCGCCCGGCACGAGTATTGATGCAGGATTTCACCGGCGTCCCGGCCGTGGTCGATCTGGCCGCGATGCGCGAGGCCATGAAAGCGTTGGGGGGAAACCCGGCGCGCATCGATCCGCTCCAACCCGCCGAGCTGGTGATCGATCACTCGGTGCAGGTCGATCAATTTGGGTCCGGAAAGGCGTTTGCGCTCAACGGCGAGCTCGAGTACTTGCGCAATCGCGAGCGCTATCAGTTTCTCAAGTGGGGCCAGACGGCGTTCGACAATTTCAAAGTCGTCCCGCCCGAGACCGGCATCGTTCACCAAGTCAACTTGGAATATTTGGCCCGCGTCGTCTTTACCCAAGACGTGAACGGCGTGACACAGGCCCTGCCGGATACCTTGGTCGGGACCGATTCCCACACCACGATGATCAACGGTCTGGGAGTGCTGGGCTGGGGCGTGGGCGGAATCGAGGCCGAGGCGGCGATGCTGGGCCAACCGATCTCGATGCTGATTCCCCAAGTCGTCGGCTGTAAACTCAGCGGCCAATTGGCCGAGGGCTCAACAGCCACCGACTTGGTTCTCACCGTCACCCAATTACTGCGCGCGAAAGGCGTCGTTGGAAAATTTGTCGAATATTACGGCGAAGGGCTTGGTGATCTGCCGCTGGCCGACCGCGCGACGCTGGCGAATATGTCGCCCGAATACGGGGCGACCTGCGGCATCTTCCCGATTGACAACGAAACCCTGGCGTACTTGCGACTGACCGGGCGTTCCGAAGAGCTCGTCGCGCTGGTCGAGGCCTACGCCAAGGAACAGGGCATGTTCCGCGGCCCGGATTCTCCCGAGGCCGTTTACAGCGACACTCTCGAGGTCGACCTGAGCGAAGTCGAGCCGAGCCTGGCGGGCCCCAAGCGTCCGCAAGACCGCGTGCCGCTCAAGAACGCCAAGCAAAGTTTCACGGCCTCACTCGAGCAGATTTTGTCGCAACGGCAGAGCGCGGCGTCCGATACCGAGGATGGCGGAGGCGTCGCCGCGGCCGCCTCGAGCGCGGTGAAAATTCAGATCGGCGGTCAAGAGCACGAAATCGATCACGGCGCCGTTGTGATTGCCGCGATTACGAGTTGCACCAATACGTCGAACCCGGCCGTGATGCTCGCCGCCGGAATGGTGGCCAAAAAGGCTGTCGAGCGCGGGTTGGGCGTCAAGCCCTGGGTCAAGACCAGCCTGGCTCCGGGCTCGAAGGTCGTTACGGATTATCTGCGCAAATCAGGCTTGGCCGAGTCGCTCGACTTGATCGGCTTCAACCTGGTCGGCTACGGCTGCACGACGTGCATCGGCAACTCCGGACCGCTGCCGACCGAGGTCTCCGACGCCATTCGCGACGGAGATCTGGCGGTCGCCGCGGTGTTGTCGGGGAACCGCAATTTCGAGGGCCGCGTTCACCAGGAAGTTCGCATGAACTACCTCGCCTCGCCGCCCTTGGTCGTGGCTTACGCGCTGGCCGGCCGCATGGATGTGGACCTGGTAAACGATCCGATCGGCGACGACCTCGAAGGCAAGCCGGTCTACCTGAAAGACCTCTGGCCCTCGCAACAAGAGATTCAAGACGCCATCGCCGGGGCGGTGGATCCGGAGATGTTTCGCGCCGGCTACAGCGGCGTCCTCGAGGGCGACACGCAGTGGAATGCCCTGCAAGCTCCCGAAGGCGACCTGTTTGACTGGGACGGCGCGTCGACCTATGTTCGAAGGCCGCCTTATTTTGTCGACATGGGGCCGGAGCCCGATCCCGTCGTTGCCGTCACCAACGCCCGGGTGCTGGCGTTGCTTGGCGACAGCGTGACGACCGATCACATCTCGCCCGCCGGCGCTATTAAGGCCGACAGCCCGGCCGGTGATTACTTGCGCGAGAACGGCGTCGCGCCGCGCGATTTCAATTCCTACGGATCAAGGCGCGGCAATCACGAAGTCATGATGCGCGGGACGTTCGCGAATATCCGTCTCCGCAACCAACTCGCGCCGGGGACGGAGGGCGGTTGGACCCGCTATCAGCCCGACGACGAGCAAATGACGATCTACGACGCCGCCATGCGTTACCGCGAACAGGGCGTACCGCTGATGGTGATCGCCGGCAAGGAATACGGCTCCGGCTCTTCGCGCGATTGGGCCGCCAAGGGACCGTGCTTGCTGGGCGTGCGCGCCGTCATCGCCCAAACCTACGAGCGCATCCACCGCTCGAACCTGATCGGCATGGGGGTCTTGCCGCTTCAATTCCAAGACGGCGAAGGGGCCGAGTCACTCGGCCTGACCGGGCATGAGAGCTACGATATCGAAGGCCTCGGCGACGGCTCGGCCAAGCAAGTCACCGTAACCGCGACCCCGGCCGACGGCGACCCCATCCGCTTCAACGCCGCCGTCCGCATCGACACCCCGCAAGAAGTCCTCTATTACCAAAACGGGGGAATTTTGCAATACGTGCTGCGACAAATGGCGGGGTCGTCTTAGGTCGAAGCATTTCGCCCCCTTTGCCTGCCCGGCTTAGATGTGTATTCCGATGAAAACGCTCAGTCATTCCGAAAGTTGGCTGATCACCGTTCCAATGATCGGATCGACCTCCTGATCGAGCGGGAAGAGCGGAGATACTTTTGTGCGGCCTTCTTATGTGTCTGGGCTGCCTGGATGTAGTTTTCGGCTGCTGAGGTCTCACCTTTCGCCCGCGCGTCCGCGGCGTTTGCCAGGGCCAAAGTTGCCTCTGCTTCTTTCTGCTCAGCTTGCGCGACTTGCTCTGTGTAGGGGTCTTTTTCGCGCTTTGCCTGTTCGATCCGTTCCTCATTGTGCTTAACCAGGATAATGCTGGACTCACTCACGCTGACGAGCAGTGAATTGACCAGCTCATCTCCAGAGAGGTCGACTACCTGCGATAGATATTTCGCCAGCTCTCTGCCCCTCTTTGGATCCCTTTGGAACTTGATTTTGACGACTCGCTTTGCGAGGTGTTCCGCGCGATCCGGGTCGATCTCATCCAGAATCTCGAGAGCCGTAATGTATAACCGCGCCTCCTTGTAGATCTGCCTGTCCGACTCCGATTCGGCTATGTCCAGGATCAGCCTCTCGGCGATCTTCGCCACCATACCTCGCTTTTCCTCGCCCACTGAGCGGTTCAAAGCGATGAGGGCGACATCCCGTCGCGCTCCCTCGGTCGTGAGATCTTCGATCAGAGTCTGTACCAAGTTGCCGGTCTCGAGTGACTGCTTCACCGAATCCGCGCCGGTCTTCAAAATAAAGCCGATCCCGACAAGGACAACCCCCGCAAACAGTCTCCCGAGGATCCATCTTGTCCCAAAAATCCTTGCGCGGCCTCGCGCGCTCCGCGGGACCTCCCTCGCGGGGGTCTTGATCCTCATGCTGATTGCTCATGCCGCCACCTCCGTAGTGAGGGTTTATCTAGATGTTCTCTACTCCAATAGAGTGTACATTGGGTAGCCGGCAATTACTGTACCCTGTCGCAACGCCTTTCGCCCACGCAAAACCGCACCGCCGCAATCGTGTATCCTTGAGCCGACAGGATTCTCCGATGCCCGAACGTCTTGTCTATTGGAACGGTGATTTCATTCCCGAAGAAGAAGCACCTCGTCAATAGCTGTTAACCACTGTGAATACAGTGTTCAGCGACGCCCATTCACACTCATTCACACTCAGCATTTGGGCAAACATTTGGGCAATTCCGCCCACGCCCCATTTTTCTTTGCATTGAGTTTCGCGGGAGGCCGGCGTGTACGGGTGCATTGAGATCCACCCTTCGCGCCTGGCCTCCTGGCGGAGCTGCGAGCGGCGGGCGATGTGGGAGCATCCGCACCCCGAATCGAAACCCTTCGCCGGGGAGCATATCGCGGGCTGGATCGGCTCGGCGGTGCATGCCCGGCTAGCGGGCGAGGATCTTCCCGTTCTCCCGGAGCCGGCCCTTTTCGACGACCGCACGCCGACCGAGATTTACGCCCGGGCGCAGGTCAACATGCTCGTCACCTCGATCGAGGCTAAGGTCGATCCCATCGGCTGGAAGGTGCTCGCGCGGGAGTTGCCGGTCCGCGCGCCGGTCGAGGACGCGGTGATCGCGGGGACGTGCGACCTCGTGGTCGATACCGGACTTGGCAAGGCCGTGCTCGACGTCAAGACCGGCCATAGCTCCTATCATTCCTGGCTGCAGCTCGGAGCTTATGCCGCGGCTCTCGATGCCACGGAGGACGAAGGACCCGCCTCGGTCGGGCTGATCTCCTGTCCGCGCCCGCGCGTCGGCCGGCCCGAAGCCGCGCAGATCGAATTCCGTCCCTCGGGTCCGGCCAAGACCGACGCCGCGGCGGTCGTTCGCCGCGTCATCGCACTCTTCAACGACGGCAGCGAACCGCTGCCCAATCCCGGCCTGCACTGCTCCCAATGCCGGGTGATGGACTGCGCCTCACGAATACTTCCACGAAAGGAACCCTATGCCAACCAAGGAACAGTATCAAGTATGCAGACAAACAGTCGAGAGCGCCGCACTGGACGCCGCGCCTCACCTTAAGCGAATCGACGTCACGCCCGCTTATTTCTCCCGGGTAGTGCTCAACGCCATGATGACGAACCCCCGGATCGGCGAATGCGATGCCAAATCGCTACGCAAGGCGCTTCTGACCTGCGCCGAGCGCGGCCTGATGCCTGACGGCCACTCCGCCGTAATCATTCCCGTTGGGAAAGACACGGCCCGGCGGGCGCGCCTCGACATCATGATCGGCGGCATGCTCGACAAGTGCCGCGAGGGGATACCGGGGATTGTGATTCGGGCAAGGTGCGTCTACGCCGCCGACGAGTTCGACTACGAGGACGGGCTGCATCCGCTCCTGCGCCATGTCCCGAACAAGGATGGCAAGCGCGAGAACGAAAACATCATTGCGGCCTACGCGGTGGCTCACATCCCGGGCAATGAGCAGCCGGAGTTCACGGTCTTCTACCGCGCCGAGATCGACGATCGCAGGAAGCGTTCTCCGGCACGTAACGACGGCCCCTGGGTGACGCACTACGCGCAGATGGCCGAAAAGTCGGTGCTGAGGGCGTTGTTGAAGCGCCTGCCGATCCGAGGTCAGGCCCGTGCGGCGATGGATGACTTCCTGCCGGAATCAGGCGAAGCGGACACGCCCGTCGTGGAGATGGCATCGCAAGGCGGCGGCGAGTATCAGGCCCGGCAGCAACAAAACAGCGATCCCGAGCCTGAACAGGCCGAAGACACCGCATCGCAAGAACAAGACACCGCACCCGACGGCACGGGCAACTGGGAAAGCGATGAGTTCTAGCGCGATGGCGGAGATGATCGTCACGGTCAGCAACGTGCTGGGGGTGGAGCGGGCGGAGATCCCCCTGCCCAAGGCCGCGCCGCTGGGCGTACTCGGCCCTAACTCCGCCGGCAAGACATCGCTCGCCACGGCCATCGGCGCGGTGCTGTCGCGCGAGGCTAATCCGCTGGGTCTGGCCCCGACCGCGAGACCTTACTTCCGCCAGGGGGCCGACTATGGCGAGGTTCTGCTGTCGGGTCCCGGCGGCACCGAGTACGTCCGTTGGGTGTTGTCGGAAAAGGCCATGCGGGTGTTCGCCGAGGCTCCCGAGCCGCTTCATCCCGCGGCTGTCGGGCTGACGGATTTCATCTCCCGGGCCAGCGCCCGCGCGCGGGGGGAGATCTGGGAGTCGGCCTTCCTGCCGCCGCCCGAGCAGATCGAGGACGAGCTGAAGAAAGAACTGCGTTCCGCGCTCGCCGGCGAGCGCATGGTGTCGGATGTCATCGACATTTTGCGGGAGCAGGGCTGGGAGTCGGTCGAGGGGGTCTACCGGGCCAAGGCGAAGGAGAGCAAGAGGGAGTGGTCCTCGATCACGGGCGAGCCATACGGCACGTCGAAGGCCCCGAACTGGACGCCTCCGGGCTGGCGGTCCGACTACGACGGCGTGACGCCGCTCGAGGCCGAAGCCGCGCTCGGAGACGCGCGGGATGCCCTTCAGGCGCTCCATGTATCGGGAGCGGTCTCGGCGGCCGAAGCGCAACAGGCGAAAGACGCCGCCGAAAAGATTCCCGAACTTCGTGAAAGAAAGGACGAGGCGGCCCGGCGGCTCGAGGAGGCCGGAAAGACGGCGGCGGCTGTCGAGGGGGAGATCGCCGGGATTAGGGCGGATGGTTTCGAGACGAAGAACAAGTACGAGGAGCACCAGCGCTCGAAGCCGAAGCCGAGCGACGGCAGGCCCTGTCCGCTCTGTGGCGGAAAGATTGTCGTGCGGGACCGGGCCCTCTACGCGGCGGAGGACGAGGCGGCCTTCGCCGAGCGCATCAAGGACTGGGGGAAGCGGGGAGAGGAACTTGGGGACAGTCTCGATTTTCTGCGTCAGAAGCTGGCGGCGGCGAAGCGGAAGGGCAGGCCGATTCTTGAGCAGCGCGAGCGGGCGGAGAACGTCAAGGCTGATGCCGACGCTGATCTGCGGGCGGCGGGAGTGCAAGCTATCGGCGCGGACAGCCCTCTCAAGGCGGACGAGTCGGAAGAGCGAATCGCGCTGGCCGAGCAGGAGCTCGAGTCGCGGAGGGAGGCGCTGGATCTGATTCGCAAGCGTTCCGAGGCCACCGAAGCCCACCGCTCAGTCTCCTACTATGCGCTGATCGCGGAGCTGCTCGGGCCGCGTGGCATCCGGGGCCGCGCCATGAAAGCCGGCTTGGAGCGATTGGCGAAGGGCCTCGGGCGGGTGCATGAGCTGACCAACTGGCCCCTCGTCAAGCTCGATCCCTCCTACGCCGTCAGTGCCGGGGAGCGGCCCGTGGCGTTGTGCTCGACCTCGGAGCAGTGGCGGGCGCAGACGGCGCTTCAGATCGCCCTCGCGCTGGCCCTAGACAACAACTACGCCGTCCTGGACGGAGCCGATGTCCTCGACGCCCAAGGACTGAGCGAGCTGGGGGTGTTGTGCGATTCACTCGCCGCCGAGAACGGCTTGTCGCTCGTCGTCTGCGCAACCGGAGGCCGCGAGCTGTTTCCCGATCGCTGGGCTACCGTCACGGTCCAGGAAGGCAGGATCAATGCTCACCCCGCGTGACTATCAGCTGGCGGACGTCCAGAAGCTGCGGCTGGTGCTGCGGCGGGTCCGTGCCGTGGTCTACCAGCTGCCCACCGGCGCGGGCAAGACGATCGTGGCCGGCTACATCGCCTCCCTGCTGGCCGACCGCGGCAAGCGGGCGCTGGTGCTGGTCCATCGCCGGGAACTGGTGCGCCAGTTTTCGAAGACCCTCACCCAGGCGGGCTTGGGCGATCAGTACGGCATCATCGCCGCGGGCCGCGCCGAGACGCGCTGGGCGCGTTTCCAGATCGCCTCGGTGCAGTCCATCAACCGCCGCGAGACCGGCTGGCTGAAGCCCGACCTCGTGATCGTCGACGAGGCGCACCATGTCAAGGCTAAGACCTGGGAGAACGTGCTGGGCCGCTTCCCAGACACCAAGGTGTTGGGGTTGACGGCGACACCGGGACGGCTCGACGGCAAGCCGCTGGGCGATCACTTCGACACCTTGGTACAGGGGCCGTCGATCGGGGAGCTTGTCGAGCAGGGTGATTTGGCGCCGATGCGTGTTCTGCGTCCCGAACAGGGACTTTCGACCGCCGGTGTCCGCACGATGGCGGGCGATTGGAACAAGAAGGACCTCGACGAGCGGTTAACCGATCAGGTGATCGCGGCCGGAGCTGCCGCCTACCGCCGCTACGGGGCCGGCAAGAGGGCCATCTTCTTTGCCGTGAACCGGCGCCATAGCAAGGCCATCGTCGAGAGTTTGAGCAAAGAGGGTTTCCGCGCCGAGCACATCGACGCCGAGACGGACGTCAGGCGCCGTGACCTGGTGCTCAAGGAGTTCGGCGAGGGCCTGATCCAGGTGGTCTCGAACGTGGACCTGATCTCGGAGGGAACCGACGTCCCCGAATGCGAAGTCATCATGATGGGCCGCCCGACCAAGAGCGTCACGATGTATTTGCAGCAGGCGGGGCGCGCCATGCGGCCCGGCGAGGGCAAGACCGCCCTGCTGCTCGATCTGGCCGGTAATTCCTGGGATCTCGGCCTGCCGGACGAAGAGCGCAGCTGGGACCTCGAGGGAACTAGGCAGGGTGCAGCCGTCGACAAGCGCCCGCCTGCGTTGCGTCAGCGCTGCTGCTCGGCCTGCGCCGAGGTCTACTCCTCGCGTCTTTTGGCCTGCCCATCTTGCGGCACCGAACACGTGCTGCCAAAGCCCCTGGAGGTCGAGACGGAGCTGAGCGAGGCGGCGCCGTCCGAACGCACCCCAAAGATCTCCCGGCGCCAGATGAAGTCACGCCTCGCCGCTGTCATGCGCCGGCGGGAGGGATACGAAGGGCTGGTCAAGATCGGCAAGGACTTCGGGTACAAGCCGGGCTGGGCGCGGCTCATGGCGGAAGTGCTGAAGGTGCCGATCGATGCCCACAAGACTAGTTGACCTGCTGCGGGAGGACGGCATAAAGCTGCGCGGCAAGGGACCGGAGATCGCCGCCAAATGTCCTTTTCACGACGACCGGACGCCCTCGATGAGCGTCAACGTCGAGAAGGAGGTTTACAACTGCCACGGCTGCGGAGCAGAGGGAGACGCCGTGACCTATCTCATGGACAAGCGGGGCTTGAGCCAAAAGGAAGCCTTGCGGGAGGTCAAGGGCGAGATGCACTCGACGCAACCCAAGCCGCGGAAGAAGGAGTCACGGCCCAGCCGGCCGTACTGGATCTCCGGCCTGCCCGAAAACGCGATCACGCGGCATCGCTACTTGCTGGGGGACGGGTCGCTCGCCTTCGTCGTCTGCCGTTTCCCGAAGGGAGCCCAAGCCAAGTGCAAGCCATACACGCCGGCCAAGCGCGGGGGCAGCGACGGCTGGACGATGAATCTGGCGATCAGAGAAGGACGTCCGCTCTACCGGCTGGGGGAGATGAACAAGGCGTCTTCCGGGAAGCAGGTGATGGTCGTCGAAGGAGAAAAGTGCGCCGACGCGGTCGCTTCCGCCTTCCCCAAGGCGGTGGTGACTACCTGGCACGGCGGCGCGAAGGCGTGGAAGTACACCGACTGGTCGCCCCTCAAAGGCCGGCGCGTGCTGCTGGTCTCAGACGCCGACAGCGAGGGGCGGAAATGCATGCTCGACCTTGCCCGGCACCTCAAGGGCCTGGAGTGCACGGATATCAGGATCGCCCTGCCCGAGGGAGAGGATCACCGTGACATCGCCGACGAGATCGCCGAGGGCGGCGGGCAAGCCGCCGGGGAGTGGCTCAAACGGCTGGCCGCGCCCTGGAGGACGCCCGAGCCGGAGAAGACAGCCTCGAAGCAGCCGAAGAAAAAGAAGGATCCGCCTGCGCCCGCAAACGCCGCCGACAACGACTATTTCCGCATCCTCGGCAACGTCGGCGACAGCGTTGCCGTGAGGCTCGCGACGCATCAGATCATGCTCTATTCGCGTTCAGCGCTCACGCAACCCTCGACCCTGATCTCACTGGCCGCCTACAACTGGTGGCTCGATTTGCTGACCCAGGAGTCGCTGACGCCCTCGTCCTGCCATTCGGTCGGGTCGGCGCTGATCCGCGCGGCCGACCGCCAGGGCCAGCTCGACCTCTCGCGGGTCGCCGGACGGGGATTCTTCCGCAACGACAACAACCGTTACGTATGGAACCTGGGCGACCGCCTGCTGGTTGACGGCAGGGAGGGCGAACTCGACAGCCTCCAGGACGGCTGGCACTACGTTAACGGCCCGCGCATCGAGGTCGCTGAAAAACGCGCCGGCCACGGCGAGCGCAAGCGGGTCGCGGAGGCCGTCGAGCGTTACCGCTGGCAACATCCGTTGGACGGCAGGCGCTTTCTGGGCTGGCTGGTGTCGAGCATCGTCGGCGGCGCCTTGGAGTGGAGGCCGCATATCTGGCTGGCGGCGGCGGCCGAGACGGGCAAAAGCTGGTTGTTGAAGCGCGTCGCGGCTAGGCTGCTGGGCCCCATGGTCGTGCGCGTGGCGGACGCCACCCCGGCGGCGATGGCGCGGCGCATGCGCTCGGATTCGCTGCCGCTGATTCTTGACGAGGCCGAACCCGACCGGCAGTGGATCGACCCGGCATACACGGCCTGTTCAAACTCGGGGACCTGCCGGAGTTTGCCGCCAGGCTGGCTCTGCCGCTCGGTCGTCCCGTGCTGGACAAGACCGGCATCGAAGGGCGGCATTGGTTCCAGCTTGAGTGGGAAGGAGGCCGCTGGGACAATGTTGGCGCCTCGTCCCTCCGCACCGCCGTGCGCGAACAGTTGGGCCTGCAATTAGAGGAGAAAAGCGCGCCCCTCCCCGCCCTCGTCATCGACCATGTAGAGAAACCCGCCGGGGACTAGATAGACGAAACGCGCGGAAATCCCGGCCCTCACCCCTTAGCCAACAGCTCCCGAAACGTCGAGGGCAAGACATTCCCGCCGCTCAAAATACAAACCACATCCTGATCCGCGCGGCCAACCTTACCGGCGCGAAGCGCGGCGACGGCGACGGCCCCGCCCGGCTCGGCGACCACTTTCTGCTGCTCGGCCAGATAACGCACGGCTGCCGCGATCTCGTCCTCGTCGACCGCGACCACGTCGTCCACCAGACGCTCGACAATCCGCAAACCCCGCTCGCCCGGGCAGGCCACGACCAATGCGTCGGCCGTCGTCGGTTCGACGTTCACCGTCACCGGACGTCCCGCGGCGAGCGACTCCTTCATCGATGGGTTCGCCGCCGGTTGCACGCCGAAAACGCGGCATCCGGGTCGCTCCTGCTTGAGGGCCGACGCGACGCCTCCGATCAAACCGCCCCCGCTGATCGGCGCAACCACCGTGAAATCACCGTCGAGATCGTCGAGCAACTCCAGCCCGATCGTCCCGTCGCCGGCGATCGTTTCATCCGAATCATAAGGATGCAACAACAAACGCCCGGTTTCCTGTTGAACCCGAAACGTCGTATCCCAGCGGTCTTGGAACGTGTTCTCGCATAGCACGACCTCGCCGCCGTACTGCTCGGTCCGCTCGCGCTTGAAGGGCGACGAATTCTTCATCATCACGATCCGCGCGCTCACGCCGAGTTCGCGTGCCGCGTAGGCCGTCGCCTGCGCGAAGTTCCCCGACGACGACGTCACCACGCCCGCCCGCCGAGCCTGATCGAGATTGCCGAGAATGCTGTTGAAGGCCGGACGCACCTTGAACGCCCCGGTCGGTTGCTGCGATTCGAGCTTCAACCAAACCCGCCGCCCCAAATCGCGGCTCAGCGCATCAGAGAGAACCAACGGGGAAGGCCGCAAGTAATCGGCCAGGCGTCGCCGCGCGTCGCGAATCGCTTCGAGTGTCATAAATTCCAGGGTCCAAGAAGCAACAAGCCTCCACTACGACCGCACCCGCAAAAACAGATAAACTCCCGTCAACCCGAATATCGCCCCCGGCGCCCAAGCCGCCATCGCCGGACTCAACTGACCCGCCCGCCCGAGTTGTTCAAACAGCGCATTGGCCGCGTAATAAGCAATCGCCAAACCAATGCTGAGCGCCACGCCGGTCAACGCCCCGCGATGCCCCGCCACGAGCGAAAACGGAATCGCCAATACGGCCATGCTCACGGCGAAGAACGGGAACGCCAGTTTCTTATGCCATTGCACCTGCAGCCGCACGGTATCAAAACCGCTTTGCGTCAGGTCAGTGATGTAGGCCCGCAGCTCGCGCCAGTTCATTTGCTGGTGCTGGCGTTCTTCCTTGAGAAAATAGCCCGGCTCCTCCTCGAGATCGGCGAAAGGTCGCTCGTCGAACTCCTCGAAACCCAGCACCCGATTGCCGTCAATCTCCCGCACCCAACCGTTTTCAAAAACCCAAGCACCCGCGGAATCATCCCAGTGCGCCCGCTCGGCGGCTATGTGGCGCACAAGCTGGAAACTCTCCTCGTCGAAATCGTAGACATTGATCTTCGCGAAAGCCTTTTCCCGTGAATCGAAGAAGCGGTGGTGGTAGATGCGTTCGCCTTTGCCGAACATCCAACGCCGATCAGGCCTGAGGAAAGTCCGCACCGGCCGCCCCTTGATCTCGTCGCGAATCGCGTCTTGCTTGCGATTGGTTTCGGGCAGATAGTAATAGTCGAGCGCGAACAGCAAGCCGCTCATGATCGTCGCCGCCGCCAAGATCGGCGCCGCCAGCCGATAGAGACTCACGCCGCAGGCCTTAAACGCCGTCAGCTCCTGATGTTTCGCGAGAATTCCGAAACACACCAGCGTCCCCACCAGCACGCCCAGCGGAGCCGTCTCGTACACCAAAAACGGCGTCAGATAGTAGACATAAGGGATGAACAGCCCCAACTTGTCGCGATCAAGCATATCGCTGAGCAGTTCGAAGAAGCTGAACACGAACCAGATCATCACAAACGAGGCGACCAGCACCAGCAGATAGAAAAGGAAAGCTCGCATCACATAGCGGTCAACAACCCGAAACGTTGGCACAACCTCGGCCGCGACACCCGGGCCGCGCACCCGCCGGCCGCGCCGTGCCGCGGCCCCGCCGCCATTCGCCGCCGCGCCCTGCCCGTTTTCCTTGCGCAGCCTCGCGGCCAGGCCCGCGAACCAACCGCCGATCGCCGCCGTGACATCGCGACGGTTCGGTGCATCGAGTTGAAACAGCAGCCAAGCGCCCGCCGCTGCGAAGAGCAGGTTGGCCATCCAAATTGCCGGCCCCACCGCGAGAACTTCCGTCTTCGCCAACGCGATGCCGCCGAGCTGAATCATGTAGTAGGCAAACACCAGCAGCAGGCTGAAGACCACGCCCATCGACTTGCCCGCGCGTCGCGACGAAATAGCCAAGGGAACGCCCACCATCGGCAACACAAAGCAGGCGATCGGCACCGCGAACCTCTGCTGCAACTCGATCGCGGCGTCAATCTTCTTCTCGCCGACCTGAGAACGCGAGATCAACTCCGCGGTCGAGGCCTGCTGGAAAGGCTGCTTGCCGAGTTCAGGCGCTTCGGCGTCGGATTGAAGCACTTGATCGTTTTCGTGAAATTCGAAGCTGTGATATTGGGTCGCGTCGTGCGACTGCTCGTAGGTGCAGGCGTGCGGCAGCCGAAGCTGCAAACGATCCTGCTCCGGACGCGGCACTACCATCGCCTCTTCGGCCACGGTAATGCGAGGGCCGTCGACCGCCGCATTGGCGCCGCCAAACGACCCGCGGGTTTCCGGCGCTCGCTCGTCGGCGATAAACACCCCTTTCCAACGAACCACCGGCCCGGGAATCACGTCGCGCACATAGAGAATCGTGTTCGGGAAAGTCTCAATGAAGACCCGCGGCTGCACTTCGGCGCTGGCCTGTGAGATCTTCAAAGACTCGGCGATCTTCTTCTGCTGTTGCAACGCCAGCGGGTTGTAATAGATCGTCGTCGCGGCGCAAATCACGCCGCCAACCAGCGCCAACACCGCCACCGGACCCATCAGCCGACGGCCCGGAATGCCCGCCGCTCGCATCGCGATGATCTCGCCGTCGCTCGAAACACGCCCCAGCCCAACCAACACTCCAATCAGCACGCCGATCGGAATCGTGAAACGCAGCGCCTGCGGCACGGCCAGCAAAAAGAGGTAAACGACATCCTCGGCCGAGCCGCTGGGACGGATCAACAGTTCCATCAGCATACCGACCGACTTGAGGAACAAGACGAACGTGAACAGCAGCGTGCCGATCAGCGAGCTGATGATCACTTCCCGAAGAATGTAGCGAAAAAGAATGGGCACGGGAGGTTCGCGGCTCCGAGTCCGAGCGCTCCGGAGAGTACCCCAAAGTCTAGCGCAGACCCCGGTCATCCGGCCCGGAAACGCCCGCTACATAAATGTCAAACCCCCTGCTGGCCACGCGAGCAATAGAATCAGAGGCGTGGACGGAAGTCCACGCTCAGCCCGGTTCAGCCCGGTTCAGCCCGGCTCAGCCCGGCTCCGCCCGGTGAACCGGGCTTGGGGTCACGAATAGGCCGGTCCCTTTAGCCCTGGGTTAGGGCCGATTCAACAGGCTCGTCGCTCGGGCCCGGGGAAATCGCTAACGGCTCACGGCTAACGGTTCACGGCCCACGCCTCCTGTACCCTTCCAGAGTGGCTGCCCAGCGCGGTAGTTCATAGAAGACCGGCCACCCGAGAGGAGCGCCCTTCGCCCCCTGCGATCGAACGCCTTGGGGGGACTTGCGCCCTCCCGGTGTGGTCCGCAACCGAAAGCCCAGTGGGGAGTTCGCGCCGTTTGTTCGAGCGCCAGTACAGGGGTGCCGTTGGTTGCGGCGGCTGGCGAAAGGAGTCTGTCTTGTCTGCATCTGCATTTCAATTCTTCGTCGGTATCGACTGGGCCACCGAGGCCCATCAAATCTGTCTGCTCGACACCCAGGGCGAGATCGTTCACGAACGCACCGTCGTTCATTCCGGTTCGGCGGTCGGCGAGTTCCTCAATCAACTGCTCGAGTTGACCGGCTGCCCGCCGGCTTCCATCGCGGTCGCGATCGAAGTCCCGCGTGGCGCGTTGGTCGAAACGCTGCTCGAACGGGGATTCTCGGCTTTCTTCCTTAACCCGAAACAACTCGATCGTTTCCGAGACCGGCATTTCCCGGCCGGCGCCAAAGACGACCGCCGTGACGCTTTCGTCTTGGCTTGCTCGCCGCGAACCGACCCGCATTGCTTCCATGCCATCGAGGTCGACGACCCGCTCGTGATGCGCCTGCGCGACCTCACTCGTCTCGACGATGAGTTGCGTAGCAGCTTCAACCGCAACAGCTGCCAACTTCGCGAGCAACTCTATCGCTACTACCCGCAGCTTTTGCGCTTGTCCCCAGCCGCCAACGAAGCTTGGCTCTGGGCCCTGCTGGAACTGGCTCCCAGCCCCGCAAAGGCTCGTCGACTGAAACCGGCACGAATCGAAAAGTTGCTTCGCGCCCACCGCATTCGCCGGCTCCAATCGGCCGACATCGTCAACGAACTGCGAGCGCCGGGATTCCAACTTGCTGCCGGAACGGCCGACGCAGCGAGCGAACACGCTCTTCTACTCATTCCTCATCTGCGACTCATCGCCCAGCAGCGAACCGAGCTGGCCAGGCGCCTCCAAACCCTGCTGGAGCAACTCGCTTCCCCGTCCGAGGACGACGAGGATCCTCACCAGCATCGCGACGTCGAGATCATCCTCTCCTTGCCCGGGGTCGGACGTGTCGTCGCCGCCACGATGCTGGCCGAGGCCTCACAGGCTCTCGCCCATCGAGACTACCCCGCTCTTCGAGCCTACTGCGGCAGCGCCCCGATCACGCGCCGCAGTGGCAAAAAGATCGCCGTCTTGATGCGTCGCGGCTGCAATGACCGTTTACGCAACGCGCTCTACCATTGGGCGAGAGTGAGCATCCAACACGACCCCCACAGTCGTCACCATTACCATCAGTTGCGCAGCCGAGGGCATTCTCACGGGCGCGCGTTGCGCGGTCTTGCGGACCGACTTCTGGCCGTGCTGTGCGCCATGCTTCGTCAGGGAACCCTGTATGACCCCGCCCGTCGTCAGCCGCCGGCCCAAGCGGCAGCTTGAACTACCGCGCTGGGCAGCCGCTCTGGAAGGGTACCGCCCTTCCTCAGCACTTGACAAACGGTGGGGAGTCCCCCCCCACCGCGCCAATCCCCGCGCACTCCCCGCCGGCGGTACAATCTTTCTAACGATGGCTCTCCAATAATGATCGGGTCCACTATCTCCCATTACAAGATCCTCTCGAAGCTCGGCGAGGGGGGCATGGGCGTGGTGTACAAAGCCGAGGACACCCGTCTCGAGCGCACCGTCGCCTTGAAATTTCTGGCGCAAGAGCTCACCCGCGACGAAGAAAACCGCAAGCGCTTTCTGCGCGAAGCCAAAGCCGCCGCCGGGATCAACCACCCCAACGTTTGCACCGTCCATGAGATCGGCGAGGTCGACGGACGCGACTACCTGGCGCTCGAATACATCGACGGCGAAACACTCGACCCCCGCGTCGCCCAAGGCCCGCTCAAAATCGACGACGCGCTCGATATCGCCGGACAAGTCGCCGACGGCCTCGCGGCGGCGCACGAGAAGAACGTCGTCCATCGAGACATCAAGCCGGGCAATTTGATGATCACCCCCGACGGACGCGTCAAGATCCTCGACTTCGGTCTGGCCTTGCTTACCGAAAATCCAAGCTCACCCAACTCGATACCACCGTCGGTACCGCCGCCTATATGAGCCCGGAGCAAATGCAGGCCCTCGACGTCGACCACCGCACCGACGTCTGGGCTCTGGGCTGCGTGCTCTATGAAATGGTCGCCGGGCAGAGGGCTTTC
This sequence comes from Bryobacterales bacterium, assembly GCA_965248235.1. Classification (GTDB taxonomy): domain Bacteria; phylum Acidobacteriota; class Terriglobia; order Bryobacterales; family UBA6623; genus UBA6623. The sequence goes on from CBDFIU010000005.1 coordinate 1,851,753, forward strand.
CGGGGCGAATACGCCCAGGCGATGGCCTACGAGATTGTCCACGAAGAGCCCGAGCCGCTGACCGGGTTGCGCACCGGCGTACCGATTGATCTGGAATTCATCGTCGGTAAGTGTCTGGCGAAAGACCGCGAAGAGCGCTACAAAGACGTCGCCGACGTCGCCGTCGATTTGAAGAGCCTGCGCAAGAAGATCGAGTCGGGCAAGTCGCGCGTGATGCCGAGCACGCCCGGAGCGTCGCGGCCGGCGGCGACGCAAATACACCCCGCCGCGTCGGGGGAAGTTTCCGCCGGCGATCACCCGCTCGTCAATACCACGTCATCGAAAATCTGGCTTCCGCGGGCGCCGGCATTGCCTATCGCGCCGAGGATACCCAGCTCAAGCGCTCGGTGACGATCAACGTCGTGCCGGAGTCGGAGGCCCGCTCGGCGGAAAAACGGCGGCGACTGCTCAAATCGGGCTTTGCCGTGTTGGCGGCGTTGTTCGCCGCGGCGTTAGCGGTGATCTTTGCGCTGTGGCTCGGTGACACCGAGCCGGTGGGACCTAAGCCCGTACGTCGGTTTGCGTTCACCCCGGAAGAGTTCATCGCGACTCAACATGGCCGATCGGCCTCGATTTCTCCTGACGGTAAGCACATCGCTTACATAGCGGGCGCGGACCGGCCAGCGATTTGGGTGCGCGATCTCGATCAAGAGCAGCCGAGGCGCTTGGCGGGAACCGACGGCGTCCACTTTGGGTGGCCGTTCTGGTCGCCGGACAGTCAATTCATCGGCTTCGCAACGGAGACTGAACTGAAGAAGATATCCGTGCGCGGCGGCACGGCGATCACTCTTTGCCCGCTTCTGGGACGCAATTTTTCGGGAGGTTCCTGGAGCCCGGACGCGGAGGCCATCGTTTTTGGGTCCGGATTCCCTGTTCGAATCTACGAAGTTTCCTCCCAGGGCGGAGAGCCGAGCATGCTTATCGAAGGCGCGGGTCCGGGAGTTGCCGTTCCGTGGTTCTTGCCGGGCGATGAAAAAGCACCCGGCATTCTTTTCGCGGCGATGTCCTCACCTACCGATTCGAACATCACTTTCAAGAATCCGGCAACCAATGAATCGACAGTGCTCGCGCCCGGTTTTCAGCCTGTCTACTCCTCGACAGGGCACATTCTTTATCAAACAAGCTTGGCTGGCGGCGGATTGTGGGCCCTGCCCTTCTCGATCGAGACGTTGACGCCCGCGGGCGAGCCGTTCCCCATCGCCGAGGGTCTCGGCCGTCCGAGCGTGGCGCTTGACGGCACCTTGGTTTCCGTGGATTCCACTGAGGTAGAGCACCAACAACTCATCTGGGCCGATCGTAAAGGCCGCAAGCTCGGAACGATCGGCCGTCCGCAAGCAAGCATTCTTCACCCCTGGCTATCGCCCGATGACCGGCGGGTTGTCGTTTCGGCCTTGGAAGGCGGGAACCGGGACATCTGGGTCCACGAGGTAGACCGCCCCCTCGCGACGCGCCTTACATTCGATCCGGGAGCCGAGAACTTTCCGAAATGGTCGCCGTCCGGAAAGGAGATCGCATATGCCTCAATGGGACGGGGCATCGACATTTTCAGCCGGGCGTCCGACGGCAGCGGCGAGCCGGTTTCGCTGGTTTCCACACCGTTCGTCGATTTCCCATCGGGCTGGTCCCGGGACGAGAAATATTTCTTGTACGTCGTTTTGGACCCGGAAAACGGTCCGGACATTTGGTATCTGGAACGCAAAGACCAAGGAGACGGTTTTGATTCTCGGCCTTTTCTGCAAACCGAATTTTCGGAAGCCCGACGGCCGCTTTGTTACCTACCTTTCCAACGAGTCGGGCCGTCTCGAAGTCTATGTGCGGCCGTTTCCAGAAGGCGGCGGGAAATGGCAGGTCTCGGCGAACGGCGGCGCGAGCCCGGACTGGAGCAACGACGGCAAGGAGCTGTTTTATGTAGAACGGACGACCTTGATGTCCGTAACCGTTTCGACCGCGGCGGGCTTTTCAGCGGGCGAGGCGACACCCCTGTTCGAACACCCCGGCTTGTTCGGAGGAGGTTCCACAACCTACGACGCCTCCGCCGACGGGCAGCGGTTTGTCCTGGTTGAAGACGTCGAAGGCAAGGAAGCCGCGGCGCCGTCGATCCATGTGATCGAGAATTGGTACGAAGAGTTCCGCGAGCGGGAGTAGGGCGGGGCACGTCTGGACGTGGCGCGCGCATTCCTGCGTGCCGTGTCGGCATTCGTGCCGACATGTCTTCTCAATGACTTCGCGAGAAAGCGAATTTTCCGGTGGTCTTACGCACTTCCTTTTTGGGTGACTTCCGCGAAACCGGCCCTCTCTAAGCGCCGCTTCACTTCGCGGAAGGCAAGGGCTGAAGCCGCCCCAACCTCCACCTCGATCACGTGCGCCTTGGGAGGTCGCGCCGCTTGCGTGGGTCAAAGTCCGGGGCCAGGGCTTCCTTGAGGTTCTCCAACGCTTCGTCTTCCGTTGCCCCTTAATTCGCAACATCGACATCAAGGCATTGGGAAACATACCAATCACCTTCTCTCCAAACCGTCGCGGAAAACGGCCTCGTCATGGCTTTATTGTCCTACACCCGGGGGAAGAGATGCGGGACGTAAGACAAGACATATCGGCACGAATGCCGACACGGCACGCTGAAAAGCGTGCGCCACGTCGATGTCAAGCCGACGCCGACGCGATATGCTTGGGGTAGGCTGCGTGGAGCAGAGTCTGCTCTCGTGGCGAGGCGTAACTTGAGTTCTCGGGTCCGACAATCGAGAGTTCCGCGAGGCGGAATCGAGCGCCGGCGGCGGGCGTCTCTCCTGCTCGCGAGGCGGACAGGCCTTGCGGCGCTGCTGATCGCGGCATGCTCGGCCGCGATTCTCGACGCGCAATTCGTCATCGGGGAAAAGCTTCCGCCGCAGCAGCCCATCCAGGAAGAGTCCGCCGAGCCGGCCGAGCCCGAACCCGTCACTTTGGTTTACGAGGGTGAGCCGCTCGCTGTCCCCCTCGACTGCGCCTACGACCACTTCGATCGAGCGGGCATCGTCTGCTCCGAGGTAACTCCCTGCGAATTGTTTCTCGAACTGACCGCCGTGGAGGCCGCCGGCGAGAAGGTTTTCGTGGTAGGAAATCTGCGCACCGCCGCGGCTACGGTTTCGTCACTGTTGCTTGCCGGCGAGGACGACGGCACGACCTGGCGTGAACCTGCCGAGCGCTACTCGGGCGCGGCGCTCGAATCCATTCGGTTCGTGGATGAAACCAACGGCTGGGCAATGGGCGGGCAGCGAGAACTGGATTCTTCGTCCAAGCCGGTTCTACTGGCGACCCAAAATGCGGGCAAGAGGTGGCAGCGGTACCCGATTTCCCGAGATGAGGAGCACACCGGCGACATTGTGGAATTTCACTTTGACAGTAAAGACCACGGCTTGCTGATCATTGATCGCGATACGGCCGAGGGCGACCCCTTCGAACTCTACGAGAGTATGAACGGAGGGCGTTCCTGGTTGATCCGGCAGATTACCAGTCGCAGGCCGAAGTTGCGCAATCGCCCGCCCGTCGAGCCGGAATCCGACTGGAGGATTCAGGAGGACGCCGCGGCGGGAGATTACAAAGTCGAGCAGCGCCGCGAAGGCGAATGGGAGGTCCGGTCTCGCTTTGGCGTCGAGGTCGGCGCCTGCACCGCGATGGAGCGTCCGGCGGAATCCGAATAGTGCGAAATGCCTTTCCCACCCGACCGCAATCGGTAGGGGTATATGACTTCGGCTTGCCTCGTTGTGGGGCCGCCTTCTAGAATAAGGATTGCCTGCATAATATCGGTGACGAGAAGAGTGGGCTCGGCGGCCCACTTTTTTTTTTGGTCGCAAACTAAACAATGGCGACAATGGCGGCGTCCGGAGAGAGAATCGATCAGCAGGTGTTGGAGATTGCCGGTCGGGTAGCCGACTCGGAAGGGATGGAAGTCGTTGATGTTGAATGTAAGGGGAATCCGCGCCGGCTGACGATCCGAATTTTCATCGATAAGCCGAACGGAATTACCCATGCGGATTGCGAGCTGATTTCCACTCAAGTCGGGACGATTCTCGATGTCGAGCAGGTCGTCCCGGGCAGCTATACGCTGGAAGTTTCTTCGCCGGGCCTGGATCGTAAACTGGTCAAGGCCGAGGACTTCGAGCGGTTTCGCGGAAAAAAAGCGCGTTTGCGGTTGCGTCGCGCCCGCGAGGGCCGACGGCATTTTACCGGACGGCTGCGTGGTTTCAAGGCGGGTCGTATTGCCTTGGAGTTGAGCGACAAGAGCGCGGGAGACGAGAGTCGCGTGATCCACGTCGAGTACGACGAGGTGGAGCAGGCCCGATTGGTCGTGGAGTTGTAAGTGCTTCGGCACTTGAGGTCACCATGGAAAATCTCTTCAGCAACATCGAAGCGCTTAGCCAAGCGAAGGGCATCGACTCGCAAGTGGTCATCGATGCGATCAAGGACGCTATCGTCGTCGCGGCCCGAAAGTATTACCGCACGACGGAGGATTTGGTCGCGGAGTTCGATCAGACCGGCGGGCAAGTGCAAGTGTTCGCGCTCAAGACCGTAGTGGACTTGGTTTCCAATCCCGGCAAGGAAGTCAGCCTCACCGAAGCTCGGCGCAGCGATCCCACTGCCGAAGTCGGTACGGTGATGCGCTACGCCAAGCCGACCGATGGGTTGGGGAGAATTTCGGCCCAACTGGCGAAACAAGTGATTTTTCAGAAGATCCGGGAAGCCGAGCGCGAAACGATCTTCAACGAATACTCGGACCGGCTGGGCGAAATCATCAGTTGCACGGTGAAGCGGATCGAAGGGTCGGACCTGATCGTCGACATCGGCCGCACCGAGGCGCGGCTGCCGCGGCGAGAGCAATCGCGGCTGGAGAGTTTTTCGCCGGGCGACCGCGTCCGTGTAGTCATTAAGGGGATCGAGAAAGCCGGCCGCGGACCCGCGATGGTGGTCTCGCGCGCGGATGAAGCGTTGGTCAAGACGCTGTTTGAACAAGAAGTGCCCGAGATCTACGACGGAACGGTGCAGATCCAGGCCTGTGCGCGAGAGGCGGGCGAGCGGACGAAAATCGCGGTGCGTTCGCGCGATCGCGACGTGGACGCGGTAGGCGCTTGCGTCGGGATGAAGGGAATGCGGGTGCAATCGATCATTCGCGAGTTGCGCGGAGAGAAGATCGACATCATCCAATACGGCGAAGATCCGGTCGAGATGGTGACGCGCGGCCTGAGTCCGGCCGTGATCAGCCGTGTCGCGATCATCGACCCGGTCGAGAAGCATCTGGAAGCGATCGTCGACGACACGCAACTTTCGCTGGCCATCGGGAAGCGCGGTCAAAACGTTCGGCTGGCGGCCCGGCTGATGGGTTGGCGCATTGACATCAAGAGCGAAGAGGAAAAGAGGCAGGAAGTCGAGTCGGCGATGGAGGCGATTGTTTCCTCCGGGACGCCGGTGAGCGTTCTATTGGACCACGGGTTGGGCGAGAAACTGGTCGACCGGTTACTCGAAGCCGGAGCCGGAACCGTCGAGAAGTTGGCGGACATGACGCCCGAGCAGCTGGTCGAGATTCCGAGTGTTGGGCCGAAGACTGTCGAGAAGATTCAGCTCGCGGTCAACGGTTTTTACTCGCAGTTTGACGAAGCGGGTCAGTTGCCGCAGGTGGCTGAACCGGAAGCCGAGCTCGAGCCGCTTGAACCGGAACCTGAACCCGTCGCCGAACCCAGTACGGTGTTGCAGCCTCCCTTGGCCGCCGCGCCCGCCGCCGTCATGCCGGGTCTGCCCGTCGAAGGCGCCGACGAGGACGACGAGGTTTTTGTGCCGGAGGAAGACTCTGATACCATGGACACACCGGATAGTTCGGGGGTTTTCGAGTCAAACGAGCCCTCCGACGCTTCCGGGGCCGAGCCATGGGAGACTCAGGACTCGGCCAACGAATCGCCCGAACAAAAGCCTTCGACCGGGGAGATCGGCGATGAAGTAAATACGGTAAAGGAGTAGCGCTGTTTTGACGCGGACATCGAACATCCGAATCAACGAATTGGCTCGGGAACTGGAAGTCAAGGCGGGGGAAATTCTGGCAATGTTGCCGGAGGTCGGTGTCGAAAAGCCGAAAACCCACTCTAGTTCCGTCGATTCGGAAACCGCCGTCAAGGTTCGCGTATGGTTCGGGGCCCCCGGGGTCATCGAGTCCGCCTCCTCGCCGGAATCCAAGCGCGCCCCCGTCGAATTGGATCTTCCCCCTCCCGAAACCCCGACTCCCAAATCAACGCGCCCGAAGACGGCATCGGGAACCGGGAAGAGTCTTCCCAACATTCGCTCCGCTCCGCCGATCGCTCGGGGAGGTGTTCCGTTACGTCCACCCGTGCAAGCTTTGCGTCCTCCTCTGAAACAGGGGGGCGAACCGCCCGCGCCGCCGGTGGCGGCGGCGCCTCCCGTCGCTGTGTCAACACCCGCGACCTCGGTGAGAGAGCCCTCCGCGCCCGCAAAAGAGCCTTCGAAGCGGACCGCTCCCGCTCGCCCAACCGGAAAGCCGGTAAAACCGATTCCCAGTGAAACCGCTGGCGCGGGCGTACCCGCGGCCGGCCCGCGAGTTCCGTTGGTACCGCCGGGAGGCACGTCTACCCCCGCTCCGCGACCGGCCGCGACGCCCGCCGCTCGCACGGCTCCGAGAGCTCCGGCTCGCCCCGTGGTCGTACCCGGCAAGCCGATTTATCAGCGTCCCAAACAAGCCGGGCCGGCTCCGGGAATGCCCACTCCGAGACCCGGCGGCGGCGCCCAACCGGGCATGCCGCGACCGATGCATCCGGTCGGGCGGCCGGGATTCTCGCCCGGTGCCCCGGGTGCCTCGAGGCCTGGTTTCGCCCCGCGGCGCGGCCTGCGGCCCGGACCGCGACAAGTGCGCGATCGCGAGGCCGAGCGCGAAGAGAAATTGCTGCGGCGGCAGGCCTCGAAGGCTGCCCAGGCTCCCCCGGTCGCCGTCAGCAAAGAGATCACCGTCAGCGAGGGCACCACTCTCAAGGAATTGGCGGAGAGACTCGGCATCAAGGCCAATGTCGTCATCAAAACTCTGGTCGATCGAGGGCTTTTCGCGACAATCAACCAGACGCTCGATGTCGACACAATCAAGGATCTTTGCAAGCATTTCGGCGCCACGACCACGGAAGTAACGTTCGAAGAAGAAACGGTTCAGGAAGTCGAGTCGGCCGAAGAGGCCGGCGACCTGAAGCCGCGGGCTCCGGTGGTCACCGTCATGGGCCATGTCGATCACGGCAAGACCTCGTTGCTCGACGCGATTCGCAAGACGAATGTCGCGGAACGAGAGGCGGGCGGCATCACCCAAGCGATCGGCGCGTATCAAGTGTCTGTGGGAGATCGCCGGATCGCGTTTGTCGACACTCCCGGTCACGAGGCTTTCACGAGCATGCGCGCGCGCGGCGCCGGTGTCACCGATATCGTCGTTCTTGTCGTGGCCGCCGACGACGGCGTCATGCCGCAAACACTCGAGGCGATTGATCACGCCAAGGCGGCCGACGTGCCGATCGTGGTGGCGATCAACAAGATCGACAAAGTCGGCTCGGAGCCGGATCGCGTCAAGCAGCAACTGGCCGACCGCGGATTGTTGCCCGAGGAATGGGGCGGCGATACCGTGATGGTGCCGGTTTCGGCGCAGACCAAGGAGAACTTGGACCAGTTACTGGAAATGGTGCTGCTGGTCTCCGACCTCAAGGAGCCCAAGGCCAACCCCGCCAGACCGGGCGTCGGCACCGTTCTCGAAGCCAAACTCGAGCGCGGCCAAGGGCCTGTCGCGACAGTCCTGGTGCAGAACGGAACTTTGCGTATCGGCGACTATTTCGTGGTGGGTTCGGTTTTCGGGAAAGTACGCGCCTTGGTCGACGATCGCGGAACCAAGCTCAAGGAAGCGTCGCCCTCTTCGGCGGTGGTTGTGCTGGGTCTCGACAGAACCCCGGAGCCGGGGGATTCATTCCAGGTCGTCACCGACACCGACAAAGCCAAGAAGATTGTCGAATTCCGCGAAAACAAAGCGCGCGAGCAGTCCATGGCGAAGACCTCGCGGCTGTCGCTCGACCAATTCCAAGAGCAGCTGCGCCGGGGCGAAATCGAGGAGTTGCCGATCCTGCTCAAGGCCGACGTGCAGGGCTCGGTCGAGGTGCTCAGCGAGACTCTCGCCAAGCTCTCGAACGACAAGGTTCGGGTGCGCATGATTCGCGCCGGCGTCGGGGCCATTTCCAAGTCCGACGTTTTGCTGGCGACGGCGGCCAACGCCGTCATCATCGGGTTCAATATTCGGCCCGAACGGACGGCCTCCACCATCGCCGAACAGGAAAAGGTCGACATCCGCCTCTACACGGTAATCTACGAGCTGATCGATGAGGTCAAACGGGCCATGATCGGGCTGCTCGATCCGATCACGAAAGAGACTTTCCACGGCCGCGTCCAGGTGCTCGAGATCTTCCACGTATCGAAGGTCGGAACGGTCGCCGGTTCCCAGGTCGAGGAGGGTCGTATCACGCGCAAGAGCGAAGTTCGGCTGCTGCGCGACAATGTCGTCGTGTACACCGGCAAGGTGGCCTCCCTGCGGCGTTTCAAGGATGAGGCTTCCGAGGTGCGCACGGGCCAGGAATGCGGCGTCGGACTCGAAAACTACAACGACGTCAAGAAGGGCGACGTGATTGAGGCATTCGAGGCCGAACAGGTAGCGCAGGAAGTTCTGGCCTAGCGACACCCCCATCTCGTTGAGTCCGGGCGGCCGTCGCCGGCGCCCTCACGCCATGACGGTCGGTCTGCTTACTCTCGAACTTCGTATCCGGCATTCTCGATCTCTCAAGGACAAGCGAGCGGTACTGCGGCGGCTCAAAGACCGCCTTCGCGGCCGTCACAATGTCTCGGTCGCCGAGACGGACTTTCACGACGATCATCAAAGATCGGTGTTGGCGGTGGCCGCGGTTTCCGGCGACCCAAACCGCGCCGACGAGGTGCTCGACCGCGCCCAACAAGAAGCCGTTCGGCTCGTGGGCGATGACCTGATTCGAGCCGAAAGAGAGAGACTGTAACCACAATGGCGGACAAGGCCGGACGTGCGAACCGCATCGGCGAGCAGATTCATCGCGAGCTGAGCGACATCTTCGCCGGTGATCTGGCGGATCCTCGCTTCGAGGCGGTGACGGTGACCGGCGTCGAACTTTCCCGCGATCTGGGCCATGCGAAAGTGCGCTTTTTGTCTTCGGGCGATATTCCCGCCGCCACGGCCTTGAAGCGCTCGCTCGATCGGGCCGAGGGGTTCTTTCGCTCGGCGCTGGCTGAACGGCTTCCGCTGCGCCGGATCCCGCGTTTGCGATTCCACTTCGATCGCGGATCGGAAAATGTCGACCGCGTCGATACGCTGTTGAAGCGCATTGCCAAGCGCCGCAACATGTTCGCGCTGCTGGTTTGCGTGGGTGTCGGATGGGGAGGGGCGGGCGCGCACGCAGCCGAGCAACAGCCCGTCTCCCGGCGCTACGAAGCCTCGTTTCCCGCCATGGGAACGCGCTTTACCGTGGCGGCCTACGGAACCAATCGCGGCTTTCTCGCTTCGGTGGCCGAGTCGGCGTTCGACCAAGTGCGTCGGGCCGACCGGATGCTGAGCAACTATCAGCCCCAGAGCGAACTGAGCCTGATCAATCGCCACGCCGCCGAGAGCCCCTGGAAAATCTCCGAGCCGATGGCGGATTTGCTGGCCCGTTGCCTTGTCTACAGCCGACTGAGCGAGGGCGGGTTCGACATGACGGTCGGACCCTTAATGGACGCTTGGGGGTTTTTTCAAGACTCGGGCCGTAAGCCGAGCGAGCGCGAAATCAGCCGCGCCCGCGGCCTGGTGGGCTATCAGCTTGTCGAGTTCAACCCTCATCAGCGGACTGTCCGGTTCCTGCGCCCCGGCGTGGAGCTCGACCCCGGGGGAGTGGGCAAAGGTTACGCGGTCGACCGTATGGCCGCCGTGCTGCGGGAAGCTGGCGTGGAACGTTTCTTCATCAGCGCGGGCGACAGCAGCCTCTACGCGGGCGAGGCGCCGCCCGCGGAGGCACGAGGCTGGCGCGTGCGCATCCGCAACGGCGAAGATGAGTCGGCGGCCGGGCACGAACTCTACCTGAGGACGGAATCCCTCTCGACCTCGGGCTCGTACGAAAAGTTCTTCGAGCTCGACGGGAAGCGTTACAGTCACCTGATGAATCCGCGAACCGGTCGTCCGGTAGAGGGCATGATCTCGGTCTCGGTGATCGCCGAGACAACGCTGGACAGTGAAGTCTGGGCAACAGCGCTGTTTGTAAACGGCGTGGAATGGATGCGGCAACGCATGCCACGTGGATTGCGGGTAATGGTTTGCCGCGAGTCAGTGCCCTGTGAATGGATCAAGGGGATGAAGGATCGAACCCGTTGAAGTTGTGGGCGCGAACGGAAGGGCGGCCCTCTATTGCGCGGCCGCCGTGTTCACGACGCTCGCCATCTTGCTGAAGATAATGCTGATGCCCTCGGCGGCAGCAACGCCCCCGAAGCAACTGCAACGAACCCTGCCAAGAGGGCGTATTCAACCAAATCTTGCGCTCGCTCGTCGCGTTGAAGTCGGACCAAAAACGCTACGGTGATCCACATGGCTCGCCCCTTTATCTGAAGAAGTCGGTCCGTCCTTCACCGCGAAGACGGACTCAAAAACCCGCACAACCGAACCCGCGATCCTTAATGCTGACCGAGAATCGTCGACCGGCCGAAGTCGCGAATAAACTTCTTCGCGTCTCCGGCCGACCGTAATACGACGCTTACTGCTTCGCCGCGTTGTTGACGAGGCTGCCCATCTTGCTGAAGATGACACTGATACCGTCTGCGATGCCCGGAAGCAACGCGCCGGCGGCGACGGCGATGAAGCCGGCCAACAGAGCATATTCAACCATGTCTTGCGCGCGCTCATCACGGCGCAGATTCGAAAGAAACGTGTACAGTCTTACCATTCCCATCTCCTTCCAGCTAAGTCTCATTGGTCTCAAGAAAAGACTCGACGGATTAACTCCAAATCTTGACTCTTCTTGAATGCAGTCTTTTTGCCTGGGAGAAACTCCGTCCCCCCCCATTCATCATGCATCAAGACGTAGGGTGTGCCAATGGGTCTGGCGTACTGATTTTTGTTTAAGACCAGCAGTACCAAAGTTTTCGCCGCCTCCCCATTCAAAAAGATTGAGCGCACGAGATTTCCCATTGAAGCCTTTTATGTTCAGGATGGGTATTTACTTGACTCAGGTGACCACAAGATGTAGGATCGGGGAAATGGAAGATTATCCTCGGAATCTGGCCGAGTTCGAGGCGCGTTTCGCCACCGAGCAGGCCTGTCGAGAGTATCTGTGTCAACTCCGCTGGCCGGAGGGTTTTCGTTGTCCGCGATGCGGGCACGACAAAGCGTGGGCGGTGCGGACAGCGCTGCTGGAGTGCGCCGGCTGCGGGCATCAAGCTTCTCCAACGGCGGGCACAATATTTCAAGACACCCGCCAACCCCTCCAGAGTTGGTTTCGAGCCATGTGGTGGCTCACGAGCCAGAAGAACGGGGCGAGCGCGCTGGGCTTGCAGCGGGTGTTGGGCCTGGGCAGCTACAAAACGGCCTGGACTTGGTTGCATAAGCTCCGGCGCGCCATGGTGCGGCCCGGACGCGATCGGCTCAGCGGGCGCGTGGAGGTTGACGAGACTTACTTAGGAGGCTTGGAGGAGGGCGTGCGCGGTCGCCAAACCGACGCTAAGGCGCTGATTGTAGTAGCGGCCGAGGAAGATGGTGTCGGCATCGGGCGGGTTCGGATACGCACCATTCCCAACGCCTCCGGGGACAGCTTGATGGCCTTCGTCGGCGAGTCGATCGAACCCGGCAGCGTGGTCCATACCGACGGTTGGCTGGGATACGAACCGCTCGAAGGCGACGGCTATCGCCACGAGGTGAGCTACCTGGAGGGGCAACCGGCGCGCGCCTCGAAACTGCTCCCCCGGGTGCACCGCGTGGTGTCGTTAGTGAAGCGCTGGATACTGGGCACGCATCAAGGAGCGGTCAGTCACGAGCATCTCGACTCCTACCTCGACGAATTCGCCTTCCGCTTCAACCGCCGCAAGTCCAGAAGTCGAGGCAAGCTCTTTTACCGCCTGGTTCAACAGGCCGTCGCCGTGCCACCGGCACCCTACAAATCGCTGGTCGGAGGCACCGCGACACGCGCTACGGACGACCACAACATGTAGGGGCTATTTCCCAATACCTGAGTCAAGTAAATACCCATCATGTTCAGTTATATAGATTCTTCGCGAGTGGGCCCAGGCGTACTATGATTGTTCGCTGAACTGCACCGCGTCACGCCTCCTTGGGCCCTAGATTTGTCGTGGCACAAGCATGGAAATATGCTGCACTCGCGCAAAATCAGCACCGGCCTCTATGCTCATTACCCGGGGAAGCCGGGCGCATGAAAGACCCCTTCATCGAGAGACACACGCCGCCGACACGCTATTCCGTAGGCGAAGAAGCCTGCTTGCGCGCCGGCGTGAGCGCGGCGAGAAAGCACAACGAACGGAAATGCGGGCCGGCAGTCCCTCGGGCAGTCATCCGGCGATCAAGAAGAAGGCAATATCACGCCCCTCGCTCGGCAATCAACGGTCATGCGACCGTAAGAGCGAAGGAGGCACCAACAGGCGGAGGCGAGAAGAAGGCGGTCGAAAACAACGAAGGGCCGAAACCGGATGAAACCCCGGCTTCGGCCCTCATAGAATGCGATTGCGTCTGTTTCTACGTCGCGGCGGCGTTGGCGACCAAGCTGGCCATCTTCGAGAAGATGGTGCTGATGCTGGTCGAGATCCCGGGAAGGATCGCGCCGGCGGCAACAGCGATGAAGCCAACAGAGCATACTCGACCATGTCCTGACCACGCTCGTCGCGCGCCAGCTTCAGAATCAGATTATACAGTTTGTTCATTCTCTATCTCCTTGGTGTGATGGTGTGATCTAGATCTCGAAGGCTTTGAATCCGATTGGTTGTGAAACCCCAACCTCGGACTCACCCATCATGACCCGAGACCCCGAAAACTGCCAATGGCTCGCGAGTACCCTTTTTGGGCAGGGGCCGACGGGAATGCCGGAGTTGGCGCGCCCAAAAGCAGGCGGGAGAAGCGTGATCCGAGAACGGTCCGATCTGGAAAAGGCAAGGGCCGGATCCGAGGATACCTCGGACCCGGCCCCTTGAGACTGAACTGGAAGCAGTTCGCTTACTGAGCGGCGGCGTTGGCCACCAAGCTGGCCATCTTCGAGAAGATGGTGCTGATGCTGGTCGAGATGCCCGGAAGGATCGCGCCCGCGGCAACGGCGATGAAGCCGGCCAACAACGCATATTCCACCATGTCCTGACCACTCTCATCGCGCTTCAGCTTAAGAATCAGACCGTACTGTTTGTTCATTCCCTTTTCTCCTTGAATGTTAAGATCTCTTTGACCGTGATACGCGGTTGTGCTGAGCAGCAACCACTGACTCGTCCATCATGCGACAAGGTCGTTGGATCCGCCAATGGCAAGCGAGTACTCTTTTTTTCATAGGTGAAAACACTACGAGCGGCTTCTGGCAACCTGAGGTATACCCATGCTGCCCGTAATGGAGCGGCTCGGCTTCAAGTGAAACCACTAGCTAGCTAGCTATAGCTAAGCTAGACCGGTGACGTGGCCGGGGGACCCTTGCCGATCGGCTGGGCGGGGTTAGACGGGTTGCGGCGGATGGCGCGCCAGCGGTGGATTCGCGCCAAAGAGGGCGGCGATCGCTTCGCGGCTCTTCATGGGACCGCAACCGCGCGGCCGCTTCCCAGTGCCGGCGGCGGCCGGAACTTACTCTAGACGTTGCGTTTACGCTCGTCGGCCAAGCTGTATTTTTGGTGCCAGGTCGATTCGGCGCCGCCGCCGTGACGATCAATGACGGCGTCGATGAGATAGGGCTTGCCGTCGCGGGTGGATTGGATACCGCGCTTCAACGCCGCTTTGAGCTCCGCCGTGGTTTCCGCTTTTTCTCCCTTGACGCCTTGACTCGCCGCCAGGGCGGTGAAGTCGATATCGGGGTCGCCCAGATACATGCCGGCGTAGTGTCCGCTCGCGGCCATCTTTCCCTTGTAGCGGTAGTAGGCGCCCCGAACGGTTTGGTAGTTGTGGTTGTTCGAAACCACGGTCAACACCGGCACGCCGTAGCGCACTTGGGACCAAAAGCCCGAAGCGCTATACATCACCGAGCCGTCGCCGATCGTGCAAAGCACTTGGCGGTTGGGTTCGGCGAGTTTCGCGCCGGTGGCCGCCCCGACGCCCCACCCGAGCGAATTGCCGGTATTGGCAACGAGCATGTGCTGATCTTCGCGATACCCGAAGTTGAAGAAATCGCGTTTCGAGGTCAGGTTCTCAGTGACGACGATGGCGTCGGGGTCGATGGCGCCGGCCATGATTTCGCCCAGTTCGTCGGCGTGCATCGGGCCGCGTCCGCGATTGGCGTGGGCGGCGGCGCGGGTCCGCTCACGCTTTTCGGCGATCTCGCCGCGGGCTCTCTCCCCGCGCGGGCCGGCAATCTTGGCGAGACGGTCTTTGGTGACATGGGAGTCAATCGCCGCGTCGAGATCGAGCAGCGATGCCTTGACGTCGCCGACGACGGCAACGTCGGTTGGGTAGTTGCGTCCCATGTGGGAAGTATTGAGCCCGACGCGGACAAAGCGCGCGCTGTAGGGCGCCTCGGGAGTCTTTGGGACCAGCCGTCCTCCGAAATCAAAAGTTCCGATGGCTACGATCAGATCGACGCCGTCGGCGAGAACCGAGGACTTCAGGTTGTAGCCGCCGCCATAAAGGGGGTGCTGATACGGGAAGTTCTGAAAGCCTTGCGCCACCGACATAACCGGCGCGCCCAGCTTCTCGGCGAAAGCGACCATCTCGGCCTGCGCGCCGGACTTCCAAACTTCATCGCCGGCGATGATGAGCGGGTTGCGCGCCTCGACGAACGCCCGCGCCGCTTGCTCGACGGAACTCTTTGACGGCCGAACCTGGTTGCGAAACAGAAAACGCTCGGCGGGAAGAATGGTCGAGGAGACGTTCTTCGACTCGAGAGCGTGTTGCGCCATGGCAAGGTAGACGGGCCCGCCGGGTTCGGTGGCGGCCACCTTAAAGGCACGGCGCAGCATCAAAGCAAGACTGCGCGGGTCGCGAGATTCCCAGGAAATCTTCGTGAACTGGCGGTTGACTTCTTTCTGGTCGAAACCGGGACGCGGCGCCAACCCGGTGTCGTCACTCCACAGCTCGTTGTCGTTGAGGCCGGCGGTGATAACCAACGCCGAGCCGTCGCGACTGGCGTTGTAGATTTGCCCGGCGGCTTGGGCCGTTCCGGCAATCACATGGAGATTGACGAAAGCGGGCTTTTGGGTGACACGGTGATAGCCGTCGGCCATCGAAATAACAATGCCCTCATGCAAGCCGGAGATGAGTTGCATGTCGGGCTGGTCGACGAAGGCATCGAAGAAGCCGACTTCGAAAGAGCCGGGATTGGTGAACAGATACTTCACCCCGGCGGCCCGCATTTGCTCGACGACGGTGTCGCCGCCGGTACCGGTCGCGGTCGACGTGCCCGGAACGTCGCTGCCGACAGCGGCGCTTTCGGAGGCTTCGAGCGGGGCTAGAACCGATTGCGCCGCCGCGGCCGTAAAGCCCAGCGCCGCCATGCGTTCGACAAATCCTCGGCGCGAAAGTTCGCTGCTCAAGAAACGGTCTACAAGTTGTCTCATCGTGGACTCTCTTTAACAAGGACAATCGGCTTGCGCCGGGCGCTTGCCGAGACGCGGTTCGGCCGCTGCGAGTATTCTAGCGCGGTGTCCCCGCTGACGCGCGTGGCCGGCAAGAAAATTTCCGGCAATATCCAAACCGAGCCGCGACCGTGAGGGAGCGGTATGCGATAAAGTCGCTTGAAAGTATGAACCGTGGTGGCCCCAAAAACCGCCTCGCAAAGCGTTCCGTCGGAGCGCGACCCGCGCGCCACGATCCAAATCCTGCGAAAATCATTCATTCTGATGCCAAGCTTGGGAGGCTGCCGTGAGCAAATTACAAGATCGAGTTACCCTCGTGACCGGCGCCGGCCGCGGCATCGGCCGCGCCATTGCCTCGGCGATGGGTGCGGCAGGCGCGAAAGTCGCCGTCGCCGCACGTACACGCACGGAATTAGACGAGGTCGTCTCCGAGATCGAGGCGGCTGGCGGCGAGGCGGCGGCCTTTGAGATCGACCTGACCCACCGGGATGCGGTCCAGGAACTGCCAGCGGCCATCGCGAAGCTTTGGGGTCCGGTCGAAATTCTCGTGAACAACTCGGGCGTCGGAAGCAGCTCGGACCCCAAGCCCGTGGTTGATTTCGACGATGATTTCTGGGATCTGAGCGTGGCCGTCAACTTGACCGCTCCGTATCTATTGTCGAAGGCGGTCCTTCCCAGCATGATCGAGCGCGGTTGGGGACGCATCATCACCGTCGCCTCGATCAATTCACGGCGGCCCGCTTTTCACGGCGCGGCTTACACGGCATCGAAGCACGGGGTTCTCGGGCTAATGCGATCAGTAGCGCTCGAAGTCGCCTCGCAAGGAATCACGGTGAATTGCATCTGTCCCGGTCCGGTGAAGACGGTCATGAACGACAAACGCATCGAGTACGACGCCGAGCGCCTCGGACGCGACTTGGCCGAGCACGAAAAGTCACTGACGCCAATCGGCGGACGCCTCGACCCCCAAGACATCGCGCCGATGGCGGTGTATCTCGCCGGCGATGAAGCGCGCATGATTACCGGACAGGCTTACAACATCTGCGGCGGGATTATGATGTCGTAGAAGCGTCGCGGAAAAATCGTAGCAACGTCCGAAAATCGACCCTCAATCGCACAGTGCATTACGTTCAAGACCCCGAGGTTACAAATCTCTTGAGCCGCGAAGCGGCGGCGGGAATATAGCCTAGGGTGGAGCCGAAGGCGGAACCCTGGGTCGCCCCCAATCACCGGAAGAGCCCTGAAGGGGCGGCAGGAAACACCCTCGCACCCATTTTCAGGAAGATGGGTATTTACTTGACTCAGGTGACCACAAGATGTAGGATCGGGGAAATGGAAGATTATCCTCGGAATCTGGCCGAGTTCGAGGCGCGTTTCGCCACCGAGCAGGCCTGTCGAGAGTATCTGTGTCAACTCCGCTGGCCGGAGGGTTTTCGTTGTCCGCGATGCGGGCACGACAAAGCGTGGGCGGTGCGGACAGCGCTGCTGGAGTGCGCCGGCTGCGGGCATCAAGCTTCTCCAACGGCGGGCACAATATTTCAAGACACCCGCCAACCCCTCCAGAGTTGGTTTCGAGCCATGTGGTGGCTCACGAGCCAGAAGAACGGGGCGAGCGCGCTGGGCTTGCAGCGGGTGTTGGGCCTGGGCAGCTACAAAACGGCCTGGACTTGGTTGCATAAGCTCCGGCGCGCCATGGTGCGGCCCGGACGCGATCGGCTCAGCGGGCGCGTGGAGGTTGACGAGACTTACTTAGGAGGCTTGGAGGAGGGCGTGCGCGGTCGCCAAACCGACGCTAAGGCGCTGATTGTAGTAGCGGCCGAGGAAGATGGTGCCGGCATCGGGCGGGTTCGGATACGCACCATTCCCAACGCCTCCGGGGACAGCTTGATGGCCTTCGTCGGCGAGTCGATCGGACCCGGCAGCGTGGTCCATACCGACGGTTGGCTGGGATACGAACCGCTCGAAGGCGACGGCTATCGCCACGAGGTGAGCTACCTGGAGGGGCAACCGGCGCGCGCCTCGAAACTGCTCCCCCGGGTGCACCGCGTGGTGTCGTTAGTGAAGCGCTGGATACTGGGCACGCATCAAGGAGCGGTCAGTCACGAGCATCTCGACTCCTACCTCGACGAATTCGCCTTCCGCTTCAACCGCCGCAAGTCCAGAAGTCGAGGCAAGCTCTTTTACCGCCTGGTTCAACAGGCCGTCGCCGTGCCACCGGCACCCTACAAATCGCTGGTCGGAGGCACCGCGACACGCGCTACGGACGACCACAACATGTAGGGGCTATTTCCCAATACCTGAGTCAAGTAAATACCCATCTGACCTTAATCCACCAAAGTTGCGTACTTCGCTGGTCGCAGGCTCGGGTTAAGCATTCGAAGGCTTTGTCTGTTTCTCCCAGGCCGGAGTAAATCATCGCGAGATGGTAAGGCGCCTGATGTTCCGGCTGCGAGCCGGATTGCAGCTCCTCGATCAGTTTGTGGGCCTTTTCCGGTTGGCCCGCAACCGCGTAGGCGTAGCCCAAGTGGCCGTCCCGCCAGGGCGGCAGATTCATTTGCTCCAGCGCGGCGATCGCTTTTTCGTAGTCGCGCTTCTGCAAGTACACGCTCCCCAAGCAGTAGTGCGCCCAATGGAAACTCGGATCGAGTTCAAACAGCTTTCCGATTTCCTCAATAGCT
This sequence comes from Bryobacterales bacterium, assembly GCA_965248235.1. Taxonomy (GTDB): domain Bacteria; phylum Acidobacteriota; class Terriglobia; order Bryobacterales; family UBA6623; genus UBA6623. The sequence goes on from CBDFIU010000005.1 coordinate 1,870,271, forward strand.
CGATCGTATTGCCGCTGGAGGATTAGGATGAGGGCAGGCCCCATGTTCACAACCGGCGTGACGGGGTCCAACTCCGCGGCGCGTTGCCACGCCGCAAGAGCTTCGTCCAAGCGCCCGGTGGGCGTAAGAGCCAGGATCCCGTGCCAAAGGTGGCCCACTGCGTAGGAGGGGTCCAGTTCGATCGCGCGCCGCAACTCGCGGTCCGCCCCTTTCCAATCCCAATGGTAAAGAGCATGGACGGCTCCCATCGAAGCGTGCGCTGCGGCCAGACCAGCGTCGATTTGAAGCGCCTTCAACGCGGCCGCTTCGGCTCTCGGCGTGGCTTCGTTGGCCGGCACCGGGCCGTAAAACCCGAGCAAGGTGTGGCAGTCGGCGAGCCCCGAGTGCGCCAAGGCGTATTCGGGGTCTTCCGCGAGCGCCTGCTCGTAAAAACCAATTGCCCTGCGAATGCCCTCGAGGCTGCGCCGATACCAGCAGTAGCGTCCCCGCAAGCACAAGTTATAGGCCTCGAGATTTTCCGTGTAGCGCTTGGCGAGCAGATCCTTCTCGCTTCGGGCCAGCTTGACCTTGAGGTTTTCAACGATCGCCTGCGAGATCTCATCCTGGATCGCGAAGATGTCCTCCATCACGCGGTCGTAGCGTTCGGACCAGACCTGGCAACCCTCCTCGATGGCGATTAATTCCACGTTGATCCGCACGCGGTTGCCGGCCCTCCGAACGCTTCCCTCGAGAACGTGCCCGACGTTGAGTGCGGCTCCCACTTCACGAGGTGTCGGGCGTTTCCCTTTGAACTGGAAGGCCATGCTGCGGGGCGCGACGTGCAACCGCTCCACCTTCCCCAAGGCACTCGTGATGTCCTCGCTGATGCCGTCGCTGAAGTATTCGTCCTCGTCGCCGCGGCCGCGGTTCTCAAACGGCAGTACGGCGATCGACGGCCGCGCGTCGGTTGTCCCTGAAGAGGGCCTCCTGCCCGCGGCTGATTCCGCGCGGCGCTTCAACGCATTGAGGTCGGCAAGCAGATCGCTGACGGTTTGGTAACGTTCGTCAGCCCGTTTGGTCAAGCACTTGTTGGCAATGCGCTCCAATTCGGGTGGAATGCCGGTGCGCAAAGCCGTGATCGGTTCCGGCGCCTCATGGAGAATCGAGTACAGGATTGCCTGCTCGTAATAGCCTTGGAACGGCGCTTGCCCCGCGGCCATTTCATACAGCACCACACCCAAAGCCCAGACGTCGGTACGGTGGTCGACCGTTTCGCCGGTCGTCTGCTCGGGCGACATGTAGGCGGACGTACCGAGGGTCGTTCCTTCCTGAGTCAGCTTTGACGACGACGAGGCGAGCTGCGCCAGGCCGAAGTCCATGAGCACGGCTTGGCCGCTTTTGGTGTCCATGATGTTGGCCGGTTTGATGTCCCGGTGGACGACGCCCTTGCTGTGCGCCTCCTGTAAGCCCCGCGCCACCTGGGTGGCGATGTCGAGCAAGCGCTCCACGCTCAAAGGGCTCTCTTCTATGCGTTTGGTTAGTTCTTCGCCCTCAAGGTAAGCCATGGCGATAAACATGCGCCCGTCAACCTCATCGATCTCATAGACCGGGCAAATGTTGGGGTGCTGTAGGGCCGCCGCTGCCTTGGCTTCGCGCTCGAAGCGCTTGCGGACCTCCTCGTTACCGAGCAGGTGGGGCGGCAAAAACTTGAGGGCGACGGGGCGGTCGAGCCTCAGGTCCCGGGCTTTGTAGACAACGCCCATGCCGCCTTCACCGAGCTTTTCGGTGATTTCGTAATGGCTGATGATTTGGCCGATCACAATAAGGAGAGATGGGTATTTACTTGACTCAGGTATTGGGAAATAGCCCCTACATGTTGTGGTCGTCCGTAGCGCGTGTCGCGGTGCCTCCGACCAGCGATTTGTAGGGTGCCGGTGGCACGGCGACGGCCTGTTGAACCAGGCGGTAAAAGAGCTTGCCTCGACTTCTGGACTTGCGGCGGTTGAAGCGGAAGGCGAATTCGTCGAGGTAGGAGTCGAGATGCTCGTGACTGACCGCTCCTTGATGCGTGCCCAGTATCCAGCGCTTCACTAACGACACCACGCGGTGCACCCGGGGGAGCAGTTTCGAGGCGCGCGCCGGTTGCCCCTCCAGGTAGCTCACCTCGTGGCGATAGCCGTCGCCTTCGAGCGGTTCGTATCCCAGCCAACCGTCGGTATGGACCACGCTGCCGGGTTCGATCGACTCGCCGACGAAGGCCATCAAGCTGTCCCCGGAGGCGTTGGGAATGGTGCGTATCCGAACCCGCCCGATGCCGGCACCATCTTCCTCGGCCGCTACTACAATCAGCGCCTTAGCGTCGGTTTGGCGACCGCGCACGCCCTCCTCCAAGCCTCCTAAGTAAGTCTCGTCAACCTCCACGCGCCCGCTGAGCCGATCGCGTCCGGGCCGCACCATGGCGCGCCGGAGCTTATGCAACCAAGTCCAGGCCGTTTTGTAGCTGCCCAGGCCCAACACCCGCTGCAAGCCCAGCGCGCTCGCCCCGTTCTTCTGGCTCGTGAGCCACCACATGGCTCGAAACCAACTCTGGAGGGGTTGGCGGGTGTCTTGAAATATTGTGCCCGCCGTTGGAGAAGCTTGATGCCCGCAGCCGGCGCACTCCAGCAGCGCTGTCCGCACCGCCCACGCTTTGTCGTGCCCGCATCGCGGACAACGAAAACCCTCCGGCCAGCGGAGTTGACACAGATACTCTCGACAGGCCTGCTCGGTGGCGAAACGCGCCTCGAACTCGGCCAGATTCCGAGGATAATCTTCCATTTCCCCGATCCTACATCTTGTGGTCACCTGAGTCAAGTAAATACCCATCTAAGGAGATTCTACTCCTTTGACCGGCGGGTCCGGGTTGTCGGCAACCCAAAGGGTGCGCGGCATCAATGTGGGACGTCGTTCTCACAATGCGAGCCATAGACACAGAGGCGTGGACGGAAGTCCACGCTCAGTCCGGCTAACCGGGCTTGGGTTACAAATTAGCCCCTTCTTTGTAACGTCGCGGCGGGAATGACGTGGGCGCTCAACCATTACTTTCTAGACTGTGAACGTGATGCCTCGAGGCCCCGCGGAAGCACAAATCGTAGAGGGCTCAGCGTGGCTGAGCGTGGACTTCCGTCCACGCCTCTGTGTCTATGGCTCGCATTTTTGAGAGGGACATTCCACGTTTATGCCGCACAAACTTTCGGAGATCCGGAGTAGCCGGCGGGTACGATCGTCTGGTAGGGTATGCCGCATATGAGTTCTTTGGGGAGTATCGAGCGGCCTCTGCGCGTCGCCGTCATCGGTTCCGGCCCGGCGGGGTTCTTTACCGTGCAGCACCTGTTCGAGGCGGCCGGGCTGACGATCGAATGCGATGTCTTCGACCGCTTGCCCACGCCGTTCGGGCTGGTTCGTCTCGGCGTCGCCCCCGATCATCAGAAGATCAAAACCGTCGTAAAGGTCTACCACAAGCTCGCCGCCGACCCGCGGTTCCGTTTCTTCGGCAGCGTCGAGTACGGCAAAAACGTCTCGCTCACCGACCTACGCACCCAGTATCACGCCATCGTTTTCACCACCGGCGCCCAAGCCGACCGCCGCATGGATATTCCCGGCGAAGACCTTGCCGGCAGTCACGCCGCCACCGAATTCGTCGCTTGGTACAACGGCCACCCCGACTACTCCGATTGGCGGTTTGACTTGAACCACCCCACAGTGGTCGTCGTCGGCGTCGGCAATGTCGCGGTCGACGTGGCGCGCATCCTGGCCGCGACGGGCGAAGAGTTGCAGACGACCGACATCGCCGACTACACCCTCGAGACGCTGCGGAACAGCAACGTCAAGCAGATCTACATGCTGGGTCGGCGAGGACCGGCGCAAGCGGCGTTTTCCAACCCGGAAATCGCCGAGCTCGGCGAGTTGGCCGACGCGGAAGTGCGCACCTTGGCGGACGAACTCGTTGTCGACGAAAAGAGCCAAGCCGCCGCTCTCGACGACCCCACTCTGGCCCGCAAACTGGAAATATTGCGTAGCTACGCCGGTTCCGGTCCGCAAGTGAAATCGCGCCGCATCATTCTGCGCTTTCTCACTTCCCCGGTCGAGTTGATCAGCGACGACGAAGGCCGCGTTCGGGGCGTGCGCACCGTCCGCAACGAACTCTACAGCGACAGCCAAGGCCGCATCCGTTCGCGTCCGACCGATGAGTTCGAAACGATCGAGGCCGGCTTGGTGCTGCGCTCGGTGGGATACAAAGGCATCCCGCTCGCCGAGCTGCCGTTCCTCGACGGCCGCGGCATTGTGCCGAACGACGGTGGCCGCGTCGTCGACCCGCTCACCGATCGCGCCTTGCCGGGAATCTACGTCAGCGGCTGGATCAAACGAGGCCCCTACGGCGTCATCGGAACTAACAAAGCCGACGCCAAGGAAACCGTGGCGAATCTGATCGCCGACTTGCAAGACGGCGCTTTCCTCAACCCGCGCAACGCGGAACCCGAAAGCATGGAGAGCCTTCTGAAGGAGCGCGGCGTGCGCTACGTCTCCTACGAAGAGTGGGAGGATATCGACCGGCTGGAAATGGCCATGGGGATGCCGGGCAGCCGGCCGCGCGTCAAATTCACCAGCCGCGGAGAGATATTCGAAGCCCTCGACGCCCTCACTCCGCCCGAGGAGCCCGAAACCCAAACCGAGCCGCGAGAGTAATCGAGCGGTGTCCGATGCGGTCGCCTTGGAAGCGTAAGAGGTGGTGATCGCAAGGAACCTTCCATAGGGTATAGCCCAAGGCAACGGCTTGCCGCGACGCGTCGCCGTCAACGACCATGGAAGCGAGAAAGAGCTCTAGCTGCCCGCGGTCTCCGCGCACACGAGAAAAGTGCCGAAACACTCCATGATTCGCACCGTCGTTGGATTTCTTCTTGCCCCGGCCCTGTGTTTGTGCCCGCCTGCGTGGTGTCAAGTGGACGAAAGGGCACTTCTGGAGCACACGGAGCTACAGGGGTATCACTATTGGTTTGCCGAGAGAGTCGGTTGGCTGCGCAATGTAGAACAAGGCGACGAGGAAATCACCGGAGAGATGTTTGCGGGCATGGGAGGATGGGGGACCTTTCGCCTCAAGCGGTCTGAGATCGAGGCCCCGCACGTTCGAACCGTGGGATACCGCATGGCGCTGAAACAGTTCATGCATATTCTCGGTGAGTCCCGAGGACGTATTTCCGCCCGCGCGAAGTTTGCGATCGGCAAACTAAGCGCTCTAACAGGCCAACGCATGGCGCAGCCCGATTCCTGGCGCACCTGGTACGACGAGAACAAGGCCTACCTAATCTGGTCTGACAAAGAGCAGTTGCTCGTTGTCGCCCGAAAAGCCAAGGAAGCGGGAGTGCCGCCCTTCAAGTTCCCGAAGACGATCGAGAACCCTAACCAACGATGAGGTAGGGTGGATATCTATTCGCGGTTGACGACCCGGGCCGGCGCTCCTGTCAAGCACCTCGGAGGCATCCCATGACTCGAACCTTCACCAAACTCCTCGTTGCGCCTGCCCTCTTCCTGGCACTCGCCCCAGCCGCGACCGCCCGGGAAAACCCCAATTTCATCGTCATCTTCACCGACGACCAGGGCTGGGGCGATCTCGGCGTCCAAGGCTCTCCCGACATTCGCACGCCGAATATCGACCGGCTCGCCGCCGAAGGCATTCGTTTCACCAGCTTCTACGCCGCGCCCTTCTGCGGCCCCTCCCGAGCCGCCCTGCTCACCGGCACCTACCCGCCGCGCAACAGCCTGGCTTTCAATCACGGGTCGAAGACCAGAGAGACCGGCATTCATCCCGACGAAATCACCATCGCCGAAATCCTCAAGAAGCAGGGCTACCAAACGATGATGTTCGGCAAATGGCACTTAGGCCACGCCGCGCCCTTTTTGCCCCACCGTCACGGCTTTGATCATTGGTTTGGCCTGCCGTATTCGAACGACATGTGGCGCTACCACCCGGTGATGCCGCCCACCGCCAACGAAGACGAACGCATGCGAGCCGCCCGCCGACGAGCCGACTACACAGGGTTCGCCGGCCAAGGCCGCTATTACAACGTCGAAGACGGCCAAGGCTTCCCGAGCCGCTGCCGCTGATGGAAGACGACGAAATCGTCGCGCTCGACCCCGACCAAACCAAACTCACAACCATGTACACCGAGCGCGCCGTCCGCTTCATCGACGAGAACAAAGACAACAATTTCTTTCTCTACCTGCCGCACGCCATGCCCCACGTGCCCTTGTTCGCGAATGCCGCGCGACAAGGAAAATCCATTCGTGGGCTTTACGGCGACGTGATCGAGGAAATCG